>NZ_JAIOAA010000001.1 GCF_019890675.1 Micromonospora sp. PLK6-60
ACCTGGGGGGTCCGGGACAGCGACTCGTGGCGCGGCGGGGACAACGCGCTGCTGTTCGACTCCGGCGGCAACAAGAAGGCGGCGTACACCTCGGTGCTCAACGCGCTCAACGCCGGCGGCACCACCACCCCGCCGACCACGACGCCGCCGCCGTCGAGCACCACCCCGCCGCCGCCGACCACCACGCCGCCGCCCTCGGGCACCGGCTGCACCGCCAGCGTGACGACGAACTCGTGGACCGGCGGATTCGTCGCCACCATCAAGATCACGGCGGGCGCCGCAGCGGTCAACGGCTGGACCGTCCGGGTCTCGCTGCCCGGCGGCACCGCGATCACCAACACCTGGAGCGCCCAGGCCAGCGGCACCACCGGCACGGTTGACTTCCGCAACGTGGACTACAACCGGCAGATCCCCGCCGGCGGCAGCACCGAGTTCGGCTACCAGGCCAACGGCGTCGCCCCGTCCGGCACCCCCACCTGCACGGTGGGCTGACCCGTGCGCGGCCCGGTCCCATGACGCGGGGCCGGGCCGCGCCGCCCGGGGGCCGGTCGTCGTCGGCCCGGGGGCCGGACCGTCGGCACGGCCGTCGGCGCTATCCGGTCAGCCGCCGCCGTAGCCAGGCCGGCTCCGGGTTCACCACCGCGTCGCCACCCGCCACGACCGTCGGCACGGTCTCGTCGCCGCCGGTCACCGCCCGGACCGCCGCCGCGCCGGCCGGGTCCCGCCAGATGTCCACCCAGTACGCGCGGTGCGCGAGTCGACCGACCCGCAGCCGCAGCCGCAGGCAGTAGCGGCAACCCGGTCGCCAGTAGACGATCGGCCGACCGTCGGCGGCGCTGCGGCGCTGCGCCTGCGCGGCGGGCAGTGACCTCGGGAAGGCCAGGGGCGAGAACAGGAACCCGAGCACGGCGAAGACCAGAAACTCGACGACGGCCACCCCGGTCCGGTCCGCGCCGGCCGCGACCAGCGCCCCGCAGGCCAGCATCAGGCCGGCCCACGCCCACCGCCGCACCTCGCCGGCCGCGCTCACGCGGTCGCCTCGGCGAGGAGTTCGAGCAGGTGCCGGTACGGCTGGCCGGTGGCCCGGGCCAGGCCGATCTCGCAGGTCCGGTTCACCGAGGCGTACCCGGCGAAGGACCGCTCGGCGACCGCGCGGGCCTCGGCGCGGGTGGCCGAGGCGGTCAGCTCCGGGTGCAGCAGCCCCCGGTCGCCGGCGAACCCGCAGCACTGCCAGCCGTCCGGCACGACCACCTCGTCGGCGACGGCCCGGGCGACGCCGAGCAGCGCGTCGTCCAGCCCCAGCCGGGTCGACGAGCAGGTGGGGTGCAGCGCGAGGGAGGCGAGCCGGCGCCGCACGGTCAGCCGGGGCAGCAACCGGCTGGCGGCGTACGCCACGGCGTCGACGACGGGCGGGCCGCCGGCCTCCGCGGCCAGCTTGGCGAAGCCCTCGGTGCACGAGGCCGCGTCGCTGACCAGCGGCAGCGCGCCGTCGCGGGTGGCCGCCCACAGCGCCGGTGGCACCCGGTCGCGCACCGCCCGGTAGCCGGCGGTCAGGCCCTTCGACGACCAGGGCGTGCCGCAGCACAGGGCGGCCACCCCGTCCGGCACCAGCAGTCGCACCCCGGCCCGGTCGGCGAGGGTGAGCAGCGCGGCGGCGACGCCGGTGCCGCCGGGCGCCGGCGCGAAGAGGGTGCCCAGGCAGGACGGGACGAAGACCGCGTCGGGGTCGTCGACCGGGTGCGGCCGGCGCACCGTCCCACCGCCGGGCAGGTCACGCCGCCACTGCGGGACCCGCTCCGGGCCGAGCAGCGCGCGGGCCGCCCGGGTGGCCGCCTCGGGCAGGGCGGGCGGCAGGGCGCCGGCCAGGTCCAGGCCCCGGGCCATGCCCCGGGTGGTGGCGGCCCAGCGGTGGGCGGCGCCCCGCCACCCGGCCTGCGCGGCCCGGCCGTGGCGCTCGGCGCGCAGCCGTCGTACCAGGTCGCCGGTGTTGATCAGGACGGGGCAGGCGGTGGCGCACATGCCGTCGACGGCGCAGGTGTCCACCGCGTCGTAGTCGTACGCGCGCTCCAGCTCGCCGGCCAGCGCCAGGTCACCGTCGGCGCGGGCGGCGGCGATCTCCCGGCGCAGCACGATCCGCTGCCGGGGCGTGGTGGTCAGGTCGCGGCTGGGGCAGACCGGCTCGCAGTAGCCGCACTCCACGCAGCGGTCCACCTCCTCCTCGACGGTCGGCACCGTCTTCAGGTGTCGCAGGTGGACGGTCGGGTCGTCGGCGAGCAGCACGCCCGGGTTGAGTACCCCGCCCGGGTCGCAGAGCGTCTTCAGCTCCCGCATCACCGCGTACAGCTCGGCGCCGAACTGCCGGCGCACGTACGGGGCCATCACCCGGCCGGTGCCGTGCTCGGCCTTGAGCGTGCCGCCGCGACCGAGCACCAGGTCGACCAACTCCTCGGTGAAGTCGGCGTAGCGGGCCGGCGCCGCGCCGTCGGCGAACCGCTCGTTCAGCATGAAGTGCAGGTTGCCGTCCTTGGCGTGGCCGAAGATGACGCTCTGCTCGTACCGGTGCCGGGCGAACAGGTCGGCCAGCGCCGCGCAGGTGTCGGCGAGGGCGGCGACCGGGACGGCGACGTCCTCCAGCAGCGCGGTGGTGCCGGCCGGGCGGGCGCCGGCGACGGCCGCGTACAGGCCCTTGCGGATGTGCCAGAGCGCGGCCCGGGCGGACGCGTCGCCGGTGAGCCGGGCCGGCCCGGTCAGCGGCAGCTCGGCCAGCGCCGGGCGGGCCTCGGCCAGCCGGGCCGCGAGGGCGTCCGGGTCGGCCTCCTGCCACTCCACCAGCAGCGCGGCGTGTGCGGAGACGGGCAGGCCGCGCAGCGCGGCGTCGGCCTTCGGGTCGGTCTGGGCGACCCGCAGCGCGGCGGCGTCGAGCAGCTCGATCGCCGCCGGCCCGGCGGCCACCAGCGCCGGCATGGCGGCCATCGCGGTGGCCAGGTCGGCGAAGACGAGCAGGCCGGTGGCGGCGTGCCGGTGCGCGGGTACGGTGCGCAGCGTCGCCTCCGCCACGAAGGCGAGGGTGCCCTCGCTGCCCACCACCAGCCGGGTGAGCAGCTCCGCCGGGGTGTCGTGGTCCAGGAACGCGTTCACCCCGTACCCCATGGTGTTCTTCATGGCGTACTGGGCGCGGACCCGGCGCACCGAGTCGGGGTTGCCGCGGACCCGGTCGCGCAGCCGCAGCAGGCCGGCGTGCAGCTCCGGCTCGGCGGCGCGCAACCACTCGTCGGCGTCGGGAGCCCCGGTGTCGAGCACGGTGCCGCTGGGCAGCACCAGTCGCGCCGACTCCAGCGTGCGGTAGGTGTTGAACTCGGTGCCGCAGGTCATCCCGCTGGAGTTGTTGGCGACCACCCCGCCGACGGTGCAGGCCGACTCGCTGGCCGGGTCCGGGCCGAGCTTGCGGCCGTACGGTGCGAGCCGGGCGTTGACCTGCCGCAGCACCACGCCGGGCTGCACCCGCACCCGGCGGCCGTCGTCGAGGACGGTCAGCTCGCGGAAGTGCCGGCGGGTGTCCACCAGCAGCCGGTCGGTGACCGCCTGCCCGCTGAGGCTGGTGCCGCCGGAGCGGAAGGTCAGCGGGGTGCCGGTGCGGCGGCTGTGCCGCAGCAGCGCGCCGACCTGCTCGGCGTCGGTCGGGGTGACCACGGCGCTGGGGTGCAGCAGGTAGTGGGAGGCGTCGTGGGCCAGCCGCAACCGGTCCGCGGCCCCGGTCCGCACCCCGCCGGGCACCGCCGCCTCCAGTGCGGCCAACGCGGCCCCGCTCAGTTCCGGCGTCATCTCACCTCCCCCGGCTCACCCTAGCCAGGTGGGTCGGGGGAGGTGCGGGCCCGGGCGGACGTCCGTCCGGGCCCGCACTCACCTACCGCGTGGCGCTCAGGGCTGGGCGGCCCAGAGCAGCGCCCGGCCCAGCTGCGCCTGCAGGCCCTTGGGGTGCAGGCGGAACGTCGGGTCGGTGCCGAAGAGCACCACGCCGTTGCCGCCGTCGCTCACCCGGCGCACGACGCTTGCCTGGTTCGCGGCGGCGGCCTGTCCGTTGGTCCCCGCACCGGACGCCGCCCACCAACCGGACAGCAGCGGGTCGGCGGCGTACGACTGCTCGATCGTCACGCCGGCGCCGAGGTGGGTGAACCACACCGGCTGGCTGATGAACGAGTGCGGGACGGCCCCGGCGGTGACCGGGCCACCCCGGTTGACGACGTTGGCGACGCCGCTGGCCAGCGACGGGCCGGCGGTGGCGGTGACGGTGAGCAGCGACGCCGCGTTGCCGAAGTTCGCGCCGGCCGTGCCCAGCCCGACCACGCCGCCGCCCCGGGCCAGGAACGCCTCCAGCGCCGCACGGTTCGACGCCGTCAGGGTCGACAGGTTGAGGTTGCTCGCCACCAGCAGCACGTCGACGTCGGCGGTGAGCGTGTCGGCCAGCGTCGTCGGGGTGACGGCCCGGGTCGGGAAGCCGAGGTCGCGCAGCGTGTCGCGCTCCTCGACGGTGCCCAGGTAACCCACGACAATCTCGTCCAGCGGGGTCCCCCGCCAGCCGGCCGGGGCGCGTTCGAACGTCACACCGTGCGCCCGCACCTCGTCCTTGAGCAGCTGGCGGCTGCCCGGCACCGCCGGGATCGCCACCGACCCGTCGGCCAGCCGGTGGACCCGGAGACCCTTGCGGATCAGCGAGTTGACCACCAGCAGGTCGGCGGCGTCCTGGAGGTCCAGCCGCAGGTCGCCGTCGGCGGAGGGCAGGCTGCCGGCGGCCACGCCGTCGTAGACCCGGGTCAGCTGCACGTCCGGCAGGTCGTCCCAGAGGGTGTCCACGGTGGCCCCCCAGGTCAGCCCCTGGCTCCACGCGGCCGGACCGGCGTAGAGGTCGCCCACCCGGTCGGTGATGTCGGCGCCCGGCTCCAGCAGCGAGTTGACCAGGCCCCGCTTGGGTTGGTGCAGGTCGACCACGTATGACCCGGCCGGGTAGGACCGGCCGTCGGCGCGGAAGTCGTGCTTGGCCCGCCACACCCGGCCGCCGCTGCCGATCAGCAGGTCGACCAGCCGGGCGGCCGCCGGCTCCGAGTGCTGTCCTCGTCCACTCGGGATGACGTACGAGCGGGGAAAGACCGTCCGGTAGTTGTCCTCCGGTCCCCAGCCCGGCACGTAGCCGTCGGGGATGTCCCGCAGCGGCTCGCCGGCCCAGCCGCGCCGGTAGACCTCCGCCTGGTCGTGCAGCACCTCGGCCCGGTGGTCCTGGATGTAGCGCAGCGACGTCTTGATCGCCACCTCGTGCACGTCGGTGTTGATCCCGGAACGGCGGACCCGCTCCTGCGGGGTCAGGTTCCCCCCGCGCGGGTTGAGCGGCGCCTCGATGGTGTACGGGATGCTGCTCTGCAGCATCGCGAACGAGGGCACGTAGATCGGTGGGAAGTCGTCCCAGACGCCCGGCGCGTCGTCGCGGAACGGGATCCGGGCCCGCTGGGTCTCGGCGTAACCGAGGGCGCGCAGGTCCTCCTCGATCGCCAGCGCGTTCGGCAGGCCGTGCTTGATGTAGAGGTCGTACTCGTTGTTGACGTTGTGCGGCGGGGTGCTCGGGTGCAGCAACGTCGGGTTGACGTACCCGTGCAGGTCGAGGGTGATGATCGGCTTGGTGTCGACGATGAGTTCGCGGATCAGGTTCGTCTCGGGCTGCGAGACGATGGTGAGATCCCGGTTGAGGTCGTAGCCGGCGTCGTTGGCGCGGGTGCCGGCGACCCGGCCGTCGGGGTTGGCGGTGATGTTGAAGACCAACCGGTTCCGCGCCAGCAACCGGGTGACCGCCGGGTCGGTGCTGGTCGCGTACTCCTCGATGACCCGCAGCGCCGCGTCGGTGCCTTCCCACTCGTTGCCGTGGATGTTGGCGTTGACGAACAGCGGCGTCTTGTAGTCGGCCAGCAGCCGGGGGTCGGTACGGGCCCGGACCGGGTCCTCCTCCAGCAGGCGCTTCCATTCCTCCTGCTGGCGGGCCTCCTGACGGGTTTCGGGGGCGGTGACGGTGACGGCGTACAGGTCGTAGCCACCGCTGGACCGGCCGGCCACCCGGGCGGAGACCCGCTTGCTGGCAGCCTGCAGGCGGTTGAGCTTCGGGGCGATCTCGTCGTAGGGAGTGACGCCGATCGGGATGGATGCGTCGGTGGGGTTGTCGGGCCAGACCGGCAGCACGTTCTGCCGGGGGTAGCCGGTGATCTCGTTGGGGCCGGCGGCAGCCGGCGGCACGGCCGGCAACGCCGAGGCGTGTGCCGGCGCCGTCCAGGCCACCGTGCCCGTCAGGGCGGCCGTGAGCACGGCCGCGGTCAGGCGTACGGATGTCTTGCGCACGAGGAACAGCTCTCCTGTCGGGAGATCGGGGATGCCATGCGTGGCGAGGCCGCCGGGCCGGAGACCGGTGGCGTGGGAACGCCCGCAGCGGGCGGAATCAGGAACCCGGCGTCAGACGCGGGGTCGACAGGCAGCGCTGGCGACGCGCAGGAGGTCGATGTGACCTCGCTTGGTGAGATAGGCGCTTCGCACGACAAGATCCTCATCGAATCGGCCCGCCGTGTCAACAAGTACGCTCCGGCGTCTCACGGGCTGACCGCCGGTGGCCGTCCCGGGCTCTCCGCTCGGGGCGCAGCCAGCCGTTCCACCAGGTCATTCCGCACCACGCGGACCATCGACCCTGGACACCGGCGCCACTAGCATGACGGGCTCGGGGAGATCCCCCACCCTTCGGAGGACATTCATGCGCCAAGGCAGACGCCGTTTGCTTCTCACCGCCACCCTCACCACCACCTCGCTCCTGGCCGTCTCCACGGCACCCGCCGCCGCCGAGCCGGCGCCGACACCGGGGATCGTCGTCCAGAACGGAATGACCCAACCGGTGTTCTCGTTCGCCGACGCCGTCGAGGAACGGGTGTGGGTCGAGACGACCCTCGACACCGACCACGACGGAAAGCTCGACCGGGTCGTGGCCGACATCTCCCGCCCCCGGGAGACCGCCACCGCCGGGCTCAAGGTCCCGGTGGTCTTCGAGCACAGCCCCTACCGCAAGGGCACCTGGGGCAGCGTGCCCTACCCGAGCGTGCTGGTCGACGAGCTGCCGCAGAACGGGCTCAGCCGCTCCGCGCGGGCCCAGGCGGAACAGCAGATCGCGATCCAGCGGGCCAGGCCCAACCTGCCCGGCACCCTGGACGACTACTACGTCCCCCGCGGCTACGCGGTGGTGCTCGGGCAGAGCGTCGGCACCGGCGACTCCGACGGCTGCCCGACCAGCGGCGACATGGCCGAGACGCTCGGCACGAAGGCCATCATCGACTGGCTGGGCGGCCGGGGCAAGGCGTACAACGCCGCCGGCGAGCCGGTCACCGCCGACTGGACCACCGGCGCGGTCGGCATGACCGGGGTGTCCTACAACGGCACGCTGCCCAACATGGTGGCCACCACCGGGGTACCGAACCTGAAGACGATCATCCCGGTCTCCGCGATCAGCAACTGGTACGACTACTACCGGGCCAACGGCCTGGTCGTCGCGCCCGGCGGCTACCAGGGCGAGGACGCCGACATCCTGGCGATGTACACCGCCGGCCAGGCCCGCGCCCAGGGCCGGTGCGCCGACGAGATGGCCCAGATCACCGCGGAGCAGGACCGGGTCACCGGCGACTACACCGACTTCTGGCGGGACCGGGACTACCTGCCCGGAGCGAAGAACGTGACCGCCAGCGTCTTCGTCGTGCACGGCCTCAACGACTGGAACGTCAAGACGGAGAACTTCGCCGGCTGGTGGGACCGGCTCGCCAAGCGGGACGTGCCGCGCAAGATCTGGCTGCACCAGGGCGGGCACGGCGGCCCCGGCAACACCGCGACGGTGGCCCTGCCCGACGGCCAGGCGTGGACCTACAAGCAGACCGAGAACCGCTGGTTCGACTACTGGCTGTGGGGCGTGCAGAACGGCATCATGGACGAGCCCACCGCCGTCGTGCAGCGGGAGAACCGCGCCTACACCACGTACGCCAACTGGCCGGACCCCGCCGCCCGCGAGGTGCCGCTGCGGTTGACCGCGACCAGCCCGACCGAGCCCGGTGGGCTGATCAGCCGCGGCCCGGCCAACCAGCGCACCGAGCAGTCCTTCGTGGACGAGGGGCGCACCATCAGCCCGCGGACGCTGGTGGCCAACCCCGACGCGGCCAGCGAGAACCGGCTGGTCTACCGCTCGCCGGTGCTGACCCAGGACGTGCGCATGTCGGGGCGGCCCGAGATGCGGTTGCGGATGTCGATCGACAATCGCAACGACGCGAACCTGACCGTGCACCTGGTCGACTACGGCGCGCCCGGCGCCACCGCGGCCCCGGTCGTGGTCACCCGGGGCTGGCTGGACCCGCAGAACCGGACCGGCCGGTCGCACACCACCGCGGTCCAGCAGGGCGTCATGTACGACTACACCTGGACCCTGGAGCCGAAGGACTACGTCTTCCCGGCGGGACACCGCATCGGGGTGGTCGTGCTCTCCAGCGACCAGGACTACACCCTGCTGCCGCTGGGTGGCACCCGGCTGACCGTCCAGCCGGGCGCGAGCAGCCTCACCGTGCCGGTGGTCGGCGGCCGGGACGCCCTCGGCTTCTGAGTCTGGTCCGGCCCGGACGGTCTGATGGACCGTCCGGGTCGGCCCGGACCGGCGCGTTCCGCCAGGTCAGTGGCGCCTGGTCGAACACCTGTGCGAAGATGTGGCGGTGCCGCCGGACGCCACGATCCTGCACGCCGACCTCGACGCGTTCTACGCCTCGGTCGAGCAACGCGACGACCCGCGACTGCGCGGCCGGCCGGTGATCGTCGGCGGCGGGGTGGTGCTGGCCGCCAGCTACGAGGCGAAGGCCCGGGGCGTGCGCAGCGCCATGGGTGGCCGGCAGGCCCGCCGGCTCTGCCCGGACGCGATCGTGGTGCGCCCCCGGATGGCGGCCTACACGGCGGCCAGCCGCGCGGTCTTCGAGATCTTCCGCGACACCACCCCGCTGGTCGAGGGGCTCTCCATCGACGAGGCGTTCCTCGACGTCGGGGGCCTGCGCCGGCTCGCCGGCCCCGCGCCGGACATCGCCGACCGGCTGCGCCGGGAGGTCCGCCGGCGGGTCGGCCTGCCGATCACCGTCGGGGTGGCCCGGACGAAGTTCCTCGCCAAGGTGGCCAGCGGGGTGGCCAAGCCGGACGGGCTGCTGGTGGTCGATCCGGGCCGGGAGCTGGAGTTCCTGCACCCGCTGCCGGTCGAGCGGTTGTGGGGCGTCGGCCCGGTGACCGCGACGAAGCTGCGCGAGCGGGGCATCCGCACCGTCGGCCAGGTCGCCCGGCTCGACGAGGCGACGGTGGTGTCGCTGGTCGGCGCGGGCGCCGGCCGGCACCTGCACGCGCTGGCGCACAACCGGGACCCGCGCCGGGTGCAGGTCGGCCGCCGGCGCGGCTCGATGGGCGCGCAGCACGCCCTCGGCGGCGCCGGCACCACCCCCGGCGACCTCGACGCGATCCTCGCCGGGCTGGTGGACCGGGTGGCCCGGCGGATGCGGGCGGCGCACCGCTGCGGCCGGACGGTGACCCTGCGGCTGCGCTTCGCCGACTACAGCCGCGCCACCCGCTCGCAGACCGTGGCGAAGGCGACCGCGCAGACCGGCCCGCTGCTGGGCACGGCGCGGGCGCTGCTGCGGGCGGCCCTGCCGGAGATCGACCGGCGGGGCGTCACGCTGATCGGGGTGTCGGTCGGCAACCTCGGCGCCGGCCACGTGCAGCCGCCGCTGCCGTTCGCGCCGGACCCGGGCGTCGACCTGGACGCGGCGGTGGACGCCGTCCGGGACCGGTTCGGCTCGACGGCGCTGACCCGCGCGGTGCTGCTCGGCCGCGCCCCCGCGCTGGAGATGCCCCGCCTGCCCGACTGACCGCCACCCGGCAGGGCTTTCCCCTTCGGGCGGGGCGGGTCATGCCGGCGGGCATCGGAGAGGTGCTGCCGATCCCGGCCGTCGTCGATCGCGGCGCGGCGGGCCGTCAGTGGGGGGCCACCGGGACCACGGCCGGCTCGACCTCGGGCAGCCGACCCGGCCGGGCGACGGCGAACAGCAGGACGGTCGCCGCGGCCATGCCACCGGTCACCACCACGGCCATCGCCACGCTGCCGTTGCCGAGCACGCCCACCAGCGGCGCGGCCAGCGCGCCGACGCCGAACTGGACGGCGCCGAGCAGCGCGGCGGCGGTGCCGGCCGCCTCACCGTGGCGGGACAGGGCCAGCGCCGGGGCGTTCGGCAGGGCGAGCCCGGCGGCGGCGAGCACCACCCACAGGGACGCCAGGATGCCGGCGAGGCCGCCGACGCCGGTGGCGGCGAAGGTCAGCAGCACCAGCCCGGCGGCGGTGCCCACGCCCAGCGCGGTGACGAGGATCCGCTGCGGTGAATATCGGCGCAGCAGGCGCACGTTGAGCTGGGTGGCCGCGATCAGGCCGACCGCGCCGGCGCCGAAGGCCAGCCCGAACTGCTGCTCGTCGAGCCCGTACTGCTGCTGGAAGACGAACGAGGAGCCGGACACGTACGCGAACAGGGCCGCCATGGCCAGGCCGGTGACCAGGACGAGCCCGAGGTAGGTGCGGTCGCGCAGCAGCGCGCGGTAGTCCCGCAGCACCGCGGGCACCCCGCCGCGGCGGCGCCGCTCGGGCGGCAGGGTCTCGGCGAGCCCGAACGCGGCGACGACGGTCAGCACCAGGCCGAAGCCGGCGAGGACCACGAAGACGCCCCGCCAGTCCGACCAGCGCAGCACGCCGCTGCCCAGCGTCGGGGCCAGGATCGGCGCCGCGCCCATCACCAGCATCAGCCGGGAGAAGAGGGTGGCGAAGGCGGCGCCGCTGAACAGGTCGCGGACGACCGCCGTCGCGACGACGGCGGCGGCGGCCACCCCCAGCCCCTGCAGTACGCGCAGCACGCCGACCAGCCCGACGTTCGGCGCGACCACGCACAGCGCCGAGGCCACCACGTGCAGCCCGACGCCGGTGAGCAGGGGCAGGCGGCGCCCGAGGGCGTCGGAGAGCGGGCCGATCAGCAGTTGGCCGAGGGCGAGACCGGCGAGGGTGCCGGTCAGCGTCAGCTGGACGGCCGCCGAGGTGGTGTGCAGGTCGGCGGCGATGGCCGGCAGGGCGGGCAGGTACATGTCGATGGTCAGCGGCCCGATCGCGATCAGCGAGCCGAGGACGAGGACGAGGCGGAGCCGTTGCCGGGGGCTCATCAGCTCACCGGGCAGTCGGGTCGGGGCGGGCGCGTCGGTCAGCTCGGCTGCGGATGTCACACCTGGCAGCAAATCGCCGGCAGGCCCGCGCATTCCCCGCATTGACACGAAGGTGCCCCAGCTCACACCCGGGCGTGAACGGTGGGGCGGCCCGCTCGTTGAACCGGTGACCGGCATCCGGAGGCGAGGAGGACAGGTGGCGGACTACCCGAAGGCGATCGCTCCGGTCGACCACGTCGAGCCGGTCCCCCGGCGGGTGCGGGCCTTCCTCGGCGGCGAGCTGGTGGTGGACACGACCCGGGCGTCGTACGTGTGGGAGTGGCCGTTCTACCCGCAGTACTACCTGCCCGCCGCCGACGTGCGGCGGGAGCTGCTGGTCGACGAGGGGCGCACGGAGCGGTCCCGGCGCGGCACCGCGCGGTGGTACGGGCTGCGGGTCGGCCCGACCGGGCACGCGTCGTGCGCACGCTGGTACGGCGCCGACGCGCTGCCCGGGCTGGCGGACACGGTCCGGTTCGACTGGGCGGCGCTGGACGGCTGGTTCGAGGAGGACGAGGAGGTGTTCGTGCACCCGCGCAATCCGTACTCGCGGGTGGACGCGCTGCGGTCGTCCCGGCGGGTACGGGTGGAGCTGGACGGGTTGCTCCTGGCCGAGTCGGTCGCGCCGGTGCTGGTCTTCGAGACCGGCCTGCCGACCCGCTACTACCTCGACCGGACGGCGGTGGACTTCCGGCACCTGGTGCCGTCGGCGACCACGACCGCCTGCCCGTACAAGGGGCGGACCAGTGCGTACTGGTCGGTGCGGGCCGGTGCCGCGGTGCACCCGGACCTGGCCTGGTCGTACGGTTTTCCCACCGCCGCCCTGCTGCCGATCGCCGGCCTGGTGGCGTTCTACAACGAGAAGGTGGACCTGATCGTCGACGGCGAGCGGCTCGCCCGGCCGCGTACGCACTTCTCCTGAACGCCGGGCGCACGGGCGGCGACCGCGCGGCGGTTACTCATTGGTAATTGCCGGAATGGAACCGATCGCCCCGGCGGAACGTTGCCCGGGACATCGAAGGGCACTACTATACCAATCGTTCGACGCCGGCCGGCACGAGCCGGAAGCGAACGCCCGCAGGCATTTGACCGACCACCGCCGACCACAGGGAAACAGTTCCGACACCGGTCAGAAACACGCGGACCTGCCCGGACGGACCCGGTGCCGAACTACACAATGACCAGACCAGAATTGTCGGCAATCCGCTTTTCTTTCCGTGGCGGACGAGGATCACGCCTCAACCTCGTCGACCCGGAAACCGCTTTCGCCAGACGTACCCCGATCCATTCTTCATCGGACCGTCACCACCCGGGAGCGCCGTGATCCGGCGTAGCCCGGCCACCGTGGTGCGCAACCAGAGGGGGTGGGGATGCGGGGTGTCCCGGCCATGTCCCTGACCATCGGCATCGCCTCGTCGCCGGACGAACGGCAGCGGCTTGCCCAACTGCTCGGCGGGACGGACGCCGTGCTCATCGTGTCGACCGTCGAACAGGCCCGGCAGTTCCTCGACGCGACCCGCGCGCCCGTGGCCGGGCCCGCCGCCGGCGTCGAGCCCGACAGCGCCGCGCCCTCCGGCGCCGCCCCCACTCCCCCGCCGTCGAGCCTGAGTGTCGACTCGGGCCGGCGGGTGCTGTGCTGGCGGGACCGGGAGGTCGAGCTGACCCGGCTGGAGCACGACCTGCTGCGCTGCCTGGTCGGCGAGCCCGGGCAGGTGTGGACCTATGAGCGGCTGCACCTGACGGTGTGGGGCAACGCCCATCTCGGCCGCGGCTCCGACCTGCACTCGGTGGTGCGCCGGGTGCGGCGCAAGCTCGTCCGGCTGGGCGCCGCCGCCACGATCGACGCCGTACGCGGGGTCGGTTTCCGGCTCGCCCTGGCCTGACGGCCGCCCGGTCCCCGGGCCCGGACCGGGCGGGGCGGACGGCCCACGCGACGCGGATCCGGCCCGCCCGGTCGACACCAGGCGGGCCGGATCGGTTCACTCGGCGGTCAGCAGCGCGTCGGGGTCAGGGTGAAGTCCTCGACCCGCGGGGCGTTGGTGCTGATCGTCGTCTGCCGGGTCTGGGGCTGCCAGCCGTCCTTGGCGACGATCAGGGTGAGCGGGTTGTGCTTGCGGTCCAGCCAGTAGGCGTACCTGCCCTGCCCGTCGGTGGTGAAGGTCCACCCCGCCGACTTGGCGTTGACCTGGACCAGCGCGCCGGCCAGCGGCGCGGTCGCGCCCGAGCAGCTCTTGCCGGAGACCGTACCCGTCAGCTTGCCCCAGGTCTTGGGGGGCTGCGCCGTCATCGTGACCGGCACCGGCGCCACCGTGTACGGGGTGTTCTCCTTGATCGCGACCGAGGCGGTGTAGGTGCCCGGCTGGTCGACGTCGGCCGTCATCCGCACGGTCACCGTGACCTTCGCGCCGGGCGCCAGCGTCGCCGACGTCTTGTCGATCGTCAGCCAGCTGACGTCCGCCGGGCCCTCGGCGCACTCCTCCAGACCGGGCAGCACCTCGCTGTCCGGGGTGGCGGTGAAGTTTCCGGACGAGCCACCGATCTTGTAGAAGCCGCACGCCGCGCCGCCGCGGTATCGGGCGGTGTTGGCGTTCGGCAGGCTGGACCAGGAGCCGCCGGCCGGGTCGTAGGCGAAGCCGGCGTTGGTGATGGCGCCGCCCTGCACGCCGCCGACCACCAGGAGCTTGCCGCCGGCGACGGCGAACGAGCTGGCCCAGCTGTCGACCGGCGCGTCGGCGATCGCGGTCCAGGTGTTGGCGCCCGGGTCGAAGGCGTAGCTGGCCTTCTGCGCGGCGGCGCCGTCGTTGCCGCCGGTGCAGTAGACGACGCCGTCGATGCCGCCGCAGGAGGCGAAGGCCACCGACTTCGGGTAGTTGGGCAGGGTCTCCCAGGTGTCGCCGGCCGGGTCGTACCGGACGACGGAGTTGCCCATCGGCGTGCAGGACGCGGTGGTGCACCCGCCGACGGCGTAGAGCTTGCCGTCGACGACGGCCTGCCCGGCGGCGGCGCGCGGAGCCGGGTTGTCGGCCTTCTTCGTCCAGGCGTTGGCCGCCGGGTCGTACGACCAGGTGGTGGCGTCGGGGCCGGACGCGCCCCAGCCGCCGGTGGCGATGATCCTGCCGTCCAGGACGCCCACCGTCATCGCGTTGCGGGCGGCGGGCAGGTCGGCGATCGGCGCCCAGGTCTGCCCGATCGGGTCGTAGACGTAGTTCTTCGCGCTCGACGCCGATCCGTTGCCGCCTGCGATCGAATACACCTTGCCGTCGAGGTTCACCACCCGGTTGTCCATCACGTTCGCCGGGTAGGCGGGGATGCCGGTCCAGGGCTCGGCCTGCGGGCCGGCCACCGCGGTCGCGGTGTCCGTCTTGCCGCTCGCCCGCGCGGCGAACGAGGTGGGCACGGTGAGCCGCTGCTCTGGTGCGCCGTCGGCGCCGAGCACCTGCTGCCTGCTCACCCGGGATCCGTCGGCGCGCAGCAGCGTGAAGCCGCCGTCGCGCTCGCTGAACTGGACGTCGACCGGCGCGCCGCCGGTGTTGGTCACGGTGAACGACCTGGTCACCGTGCCGCCCGGCATCTGGGCCGTACCGGTCACCTCGGTGGGCTGGATGGACAGCCGGCCGGCGGCGAGCTGGAACGTCGAGGCCGTCGCGCCGTGGTTGGCGACGTCGACCTGCCGGGTCTGGCTCAGGTAGCCGCCGGCGGTGGCGGTGAACGGGTGCGCGCCGGTCAGCGACGAGAACATCCAGAAGAAGCCGTCCGGCAGGTCCGGGTCGTCCGGGGTCGGCGCGGTGGTGGCCCGCTCGGTCGGGCGGTCGTCGCTGGTGACGGTCGCGCCGTTGACGTAGCCGTCATCGTTCTTGTCCTGCACGTGGCCGAGGACCAGGCCGCCGTCGAGCGGCCGGCAGACCACCTGGCTGCCGATCAGGACGTTGTCGACCTGCCACCACCACGCCCACGCGGCGTCGTAGTAGTGGAACCGGACGCGGGTCTGCGCGTTGCCGGCCGCCTGCGGGATCTTCACCTCGGTGACCAGCGGGCCGCGGACGTTGGCGCTCTGCCGCAGCACGTTGGTCCAGGTGGCGCCGCCGTCGAGGCTCAGGTCGACGTCCGCGCGGTTGGTGCCCAGCTGCCGGAAGTCCTGGTTGAACCGGATCACCGGGGCGGCCACGTCGGTCAGGTCGACGACCGGGCTGACCAGCGAGGCGTCCTGCCGGTTGCCGCTGCCGTACTTGTCGCTGTCGATGATGGCGAAGCTGCCCGCGCCGCCGGTCAGGTTGCCCCGGTTGCCGGGGTCGGTGAACTGCCAGCCCTGACCGTTGCCCTGGTGGTCGACAAGCGACCAGCCGGCCGGCACGGCGGTGCCGTCGAAGGTCTCGTACACGCCGTCGGATCCGTTGCGGTAGCCGGGCGCCGTGGTGCAGGAGTTCGCGGCGACCGGCACGGCCACGTCCTGCGTGACGTTGCCGGAGCCGACCGCGACCTCCCTGGTCACCGTCTGGTAGCCGGGGTACCGCGCCTCGACCTTGAGGGTGTACGTCGCCTCGCTGGGCAGGGTGAAGCTGTAGCGACCGTTGGTGGGCGTGGTGTGGTCGGACACGCCGGACGGGCCCTCGACGCTCACCTTGGCGTAGAGCGGCCAGCCCTGCCCGGACCCGTCGGTGACGGTTCCGCTGACCGTGACGCTCGGCACCCGGGTCAACGCGACGTTTGTGGTCGTGGTGGTGTCCTTGGTGATCGTCACCGGCACGGTCCGGCTGGCGTAGCCGAAGGCGGAGACGGTGGCCTGGTACTCGCCGACCGGGAGCAGCGACGAGTACCGGCCGTCGCTGCCGGTGCTGAGCTGGCGGGTGGCCGGACCGGTCAGCGCCACCGTGGCGCCGCCGATCGGGGCGCCGCCGGCGGCGTCGGTGACGGCGCCGGCGACGGTGCCGGTGTCGCCGATGGGTGCGTCGCCGAGCAACGCGAGCGCGTCCAGGCGACCCTCGCCGTAGACGTTGTTGTTGGCCGCGGTGCCGCCGCACTGGGCGTCGGCCTTGTCGACGGCCGTGGTGTTCAGCAGCGCGCGGGTGGCGGGGATGTCACCGACGAGCGCCGGCGCCGCCGACCAGAGCAGGGCGATCGCGCCGGCGAGGTGTGGGGCGGCCATCGAGGTGCCGTTGTAGCTGGCGTACCCGCTGCCCGGGATGCTCGACCGGACGTTGACGCCGGGGGCGGAGATGTTCGGCTTGATCGTGCCGCCCTGGCCGGCGCCGCGCGCGGAGAAGCTGGCGACGGTGTTGTTGATGTCGTACGCGCCGGCGGAGTAGTTGCTGGTCAGGCTGCCCGGCGAGCCGCTGGTCTGGCAGTTCGGCCCGCTGTTGCCGTTGGACCAGACCCCGAAGATGCCGGAGGCGGTCCAGGCCAGCGTCACGTCCTCCATGAACGGGTCGTTGGAGGGCAGCGTCGTTCCCCACGAGTTGTTGATGATGTTCGGCCGCTTGCTGGCGTCCGGGTTCTGGCCGTTGAGGTCGCGCGGCTCCAGCATCCACTGTCCGGAGGTGATCAGCGCGGCGTCGGTGGGGCAGCAGCCGTTGGCCGCGATCCACTTGACCTCGGGGGCGACGCCGATCTGGTTGGCGCCGTCGGAACCGGCCATGGTGCCCATCGTGTGGGTGCCGTGGCCGTTGCTGTCGCACGGGGCGGCGGCGCAGGTGCCGGCGGCGTTGAACCAGTTGTAGTTGTGGTTGAAGGTGCCGTCGCCGTTGTTGCCGCGGTAGGAGTTGACCAGGGCCGGGTGGTTGAACTGGACGCCGGTGTCGATGTTCGCCACGGTGATGCCGGCGCCCTTGACGCCGTACTGCGACCAGACGTCGTCGGCGTTGATGTTCGCGATGCCCCACTCCAGGGCGTTCGGCGTCTTCTCGTCGGTGCCCTTGGTGATCTCGGGGACCTTGTACTCGATCGGCGCGTACAGGCCGTCGACCTCGGCGTGCGCGGCGACGTTCTGGACCAGGTCGGATGAGCCGCCGCTGACCTTGATGGCGTTGGTCGCCCAGAAGGTCTGGTACTTCACGCCGGCGGCGTCCAGCTCGGCCCGGATCTTGGCCTGGCTCTCCTGCGCGGTCTGTCGCAGCGCCTCGGCGACGGCGGTGCCCCGCTTGTTCCAGTCCTTGATGGCGCTGGCCTTGCTCAGGTCGGCCTGCTGGGCGAAGTGGATCCAGAAGTCACCGTCGTTCTTGGTCTGGAACTGCCGGGCGAGCTCGGGACGGATCTTGTCGGACGGTGTGGCGGCATCGGACCCGGACGGTGCGGCCTGTGCGCCGGCGCCGCCGGTGGCCAATCCTGCCGCGGCGAGCGCGATCGCCGCGGCGGCACCGACCAGCGATCTGGCCAGGCGCCTCCGGTGTGGACTTCTCAACATGTGCTGCCTCCTCCGACCCAGAGTTGATCGAGGTGAAGGTGCGGAGGCCCGCGCGAGTGGATGGACGCGATCGGCGAACCTCGTTGCCCCCGGGCGGCGAACGGGTCACGGCGACCGCCCGATTGGACACTATGATCGACATGAATGGCCGATCAAGGACGCTACGTCAGCAACTCGTCACCAAGGGTTGCCTGGATGTCAGCACGTCTGACAATTATCGTCACGGGCAGGCCGACGACGGGCAAATTTCGCCCGCCCAGCTCCGGGGGTGGCACCTGCTGACCGATCAGGACGATCCCGGCCCGGCCGGGGACGAGCCGCGCCCGCTGGTGATCGCGGTGACGGCGTCGCCGGCCGAGCGGATCGCGCTCGCCGAACGCCTCGCCGGCGTGGCGCCCCTGCTGCTGGTCGCGGACCTGGCGGAGCTGCGTCGGCTGATCGCCAGCGGGCCGCACCCCACCGACCCCCCGCCCTCGCCCGACCGCGCCGACGGCCGGGAGCCGGCCGGTCGCCTGCTGATCGACTCGCGCCGCCGCACCGCCCGGCACGGCGACCGCGAGGCGGACCTGACCCGGCTCGAACACGCCCTGCTGAGCTGCCTGGCCACCGAACCCGTGCGGGTGTGGAGCTATGCCGAGCTGCACCGGTCCGTCTGGCGGGCCGAGGGGCCGCGCCACCGGGCGGACGTGCAGTCCCTGGTGAAGCGACTGCGGCGCAAGCTGCACGGGCTCGGCACCGGCGTCACCATCGACGCCGAGCGCGGGGTCGGCTTCCGGCTGACCGAGCACGGGCCGCCCCGGGTCGGCGACGGATGACGCCGGGCCGGACCGCACCACCGCTGAACAGGGCGCCCCCCGCCGTTACAGGAGTGTTACGACCGGGAGTGCGTCGAGGTGTTGACGGCAATCTTGTTAGCGCTAACACTTCTCGATGCGCGGGAAGCACGAGTTCCACAGAGGGGAGAGCTAAGTGAACAGAAGGTTTTTGGCTGCTCTCGGCGGCGCCGTGCTGGCGCTCAGCCTGGCGGCGTGCAGCGGTGAGGGAGCGGGCGGCGGCTCCAGCACCGGCGACAAGAAGCCGTCCTCCCTCACCATCGCGGTGTCGATGCCGACGCAGACCTCGGAGCGGTGGATCGCCGACGGCAACGCGGTCAAGCAGAAGCTGCAGGCCAAGGGCTACAAGGTGGACCTGCAGTACGCCAACGACGACATCCCCACCCAGTCCCAGCAGGTGGATCAGATGATCACCCAGGGCGCCGACGTGCTGATCATCGCCGCGATCGACGGCACCGCGCTGAGCAGCCAGCTCCAGGCTGCCGCCGACGCGAAGATCCCGGTGATCTCCTACGACCGGCTGATCCGGGACAGCAAGAACGTCGACTTCTATGTCAGCTTCGACAACTACAAGGTCGGCGTCGCCCAGGGCACCGCCCTGCTCGTCGGGCTGGGCCTGCTCAACAAGGACGGCTCGAAGGGTTCGGCGAAGGGACCGTTCAACATCGAGCTGTTCGCCGGGTCGCTCGACGACAACAACACCCGCTACTTCTTCAACGGCGCCATGGACACGCTCAAGCCGTTCCTGACCGACGGCACGCTCGTGGTCAAGTCCCGGCAGACCAAGCTCGAACAGGTGGCCACCCTGCGCTGGCAGCAGGAGACCGCGCAGAAGCGGATGGAGGACCTGCTCACCTCCTCCTACAACGACGGCACGAAGGTCAACGGCGTCCTGTCCCCGTACGACGGGATCTCGCGGGGCATCATCACCGCCCTGCAGAACGCCGGCTACGGCCCGGCCGCCAACCCGCTGCCGCCGGTGACCGGCCAGGACGCGGAGATCGCGTCGGTGAAGCTGATCAACGACGGGGTGCAGAACTCGACGGTGTTCAAGGACACCCGCCTGCTGGCCGAGCAGGCGGTGACCGCCGCCGAGGCGTTCCTGCAGGACAAGGAGCCGACGGCGAACGACACCGAGACCTACGACAACGGGGTCAAGGTGGTGCCGTCGTACCTGCTGCCGGTGGAGACGGTCTACAAGGACAACATCAAGCAGGCCCTGATCGACTCCGGTTACTACACCGAGGCGCAGGTCGCCTCCGGTCAGGTCAAGTAACGCCGGGTGGGGCCCGGCGGTGGGCCACCACCGCCGGGCCCCACCACTTCCGTACGACGGGTACCGGGACCGAGACGACGAGGACTCGCAGCCATGGCCGACACGCTTCTCGAGATGCGCAGCATCACCAAGACCTTCCCGGGCGTGACCGCGCTGGAGGAGGTGTCGCTGACCGTCCGGCGCGGGGAGATCCACGCCATCTGCGGCGAGAACGGCGCGGGCAAGTCCACCCTGATGAAGGTGCTGTCCGGGGTCCACCCGACCGGCAGCTACGCCGGCGAGATCCTGTTCGACGGCAAGCCGGTGCGGTTCAACGGCATCCGGGACAGCGAGTCGGTCGGCATCGTGATCATCCACCAGGAGCTGGCGCTGGTGCCGTTCCTGTCGATCGCGGAGAACATCTTCCTCGGCAACGAGCGGCGCGGCGCCGGTGGCCTGATCGACTGGAACCGCGCCAACGCGGAGGCGGGCACGCTGCTGGCCTCCGTCGGCCTGAACGAGAACCCGGTCACGCCGGTCATCCAGCTCGGCGTCGGCAAGCAGCAACTGGTGGAGATCGCCAAGGCCCTGGCCAAGGACGTACGGCTGCTGATCCTCGACGAGCCGACCGCCGCCCTCAACGACATCGACTCGGCCCACCTGCTCGACCTGCTGCGCACGCTGCGCGAGCGGGGAATCACCTGCATCATGATCTCCCACAAGCTCAACGAGATCACCGCCATCGCCGACTCCACCACCGTGCTGCGCGACGGGCGCACCGTGGAGACGCTGGACATGCGCGACGGCCAGGTGACCCAGGACCGGATCATCCGCGGCATGGTCGGGCGCGACCTGACCAGCTTCTATCCCGACCGGGAGTCGGCACCGGGCGCCGAGGTGCTGCGCGTCGAGGACTGGACGGTGCGGCACCCCGTGCAGGACCGCAACGTGGTCGAGGGGGTGACGCTCCACGTCCGTGCCGGCGAGGTCGTCGGCATCGCCGGGTTGATGGGCGCCGGGCGCACCGAGCTGGCGATGAGCGTGTTCGGCCGCTCCTACGGCCGTGACGTCACCGGCCGGGTGTTCATGCACGGCCGGCAGGTCCGCACCCGCACGGTGGCCGAGGCGATCGCGAACCGCATCGCGTACGTCACCGAGGACCGCAAACGGTACGGCCTGAACGTGATCGCCGACGTCTGCCGCAACATCTCGGCGGCGGCGCTGGGCAAGCTGTCCCGGGCGGGCTGGGTCGACGGCAACGAGGAGATCAGCGTCGCCGAGCAGAGCCGGCGGAACATGAACATCAAGACGCCGAGCGTGATGTCGGTGGTGGGCAAGCTCTCCGGCGGCAACCAGCAGAAGGTCGTGCTGTCCAAGTGGCTGTTCACCGATCCGGACGTGCTGATCCTCGACGAGCCGACCCGGGGCATCGACGTCGGGGCGAAGTTCGAGATCTACACGATCATCAACCGGCTGGTCGCCGACGGCAAGGCCGTCATCCTCATCTCGTCCGAGCTGCCGGAGCTCATCGGCATGTGCGACCGCATCTACGCGCTCTCCGCCGGCCGCCTCACCGGTGAACTCGCGGTGTCCGACGCGACCCAGGAAAACCTCATGGCGCTCATGACGAAGGAGAAGGAGCCCGCCCGATGACCAGCACCAGGCCCGCCCCCGAGCCGGACACCGCGTCCTCGGCGAGCGCTCCGGCCGCCGCGTTGCACACCGGCACCAGCGACCCCCGTACGCTGATCATGCGCAACCTGCGGCAGAGCGGCATCTATGTCGCGTTCATCGTCATCGTGGCGCTGTTCGCGATCCTGACCGACGGGGTGTCGCTGAGCCCGGGCAACATCACGAACATCGTCCTTCAGTATTCGTACATCCTGGTCCTGGCCATCGGCATGGTCATCGTGATCATCGCCGGGCACATCGACCTGTCGGTGGGGTCGGTGGTCGCGCTCACCGGCGCGGTCTCCGCCGTGCTGGTGATCCAGCAGGGCCAGCCGTGGTGGGTCGGGGTGCTCGCCGCGCTGGCGGTCGGCGTGGCGGTGGGCGCCTGGCACGGCTTCTGGGTGGCCTACGTCGGCATGCCGGCCTTCATCGTCACCCTCGCCGGCATGCTGCTGTTCCGCGGCCTCACGCTGCAGGTGCTGGACAACATCTCGCTGTCGCCGTTCCCGGCGGAATACCAGCGGGTGGCCAACGGCTTCCTCAACGGCCTGCTCGGCGGCCAGGGCTTCGACGCCTTCACCCTGCTCATCGCGGCCCTGGCGGTGGCCGGTTACGCGGTCAGCGAGTTCCGTACCCGGGTCGCCCGGATCCGCTACCAGCAGCCGGTCGAGTCCTTCCCGCTGTTCGTCGCGCGGGTGGTGCTGGTCGGCGCGGTCATCATGTTCTTCGGCTGGCAGCTGGCCCACGCCCGCGGCCTGCCCATCGTGCTGATCATCCTGGCCGCACTGGTCATCGGCTACGGGCTGGTCACCCGGCGGACGGTCTTCGGGCGACAGGTCTACGCGATCGGCGGCAACCTGTCGGCCGCGATGCTGTCCGGGGTGAAGGTCCGTACGGTGAACTTCTGGATCTTCGTGAACATGGGCTTCCTCACCGGCGTCGCGGGGGTCATCTACTCCTCGCGGGCCAACGGGGCGCAGCCCGCCGCCGGCAACATGTTCGAACTCGACGCGATCGCGGCGGCCTTCATCGGCGGCGCGGCGGTCTCCGGCGGGGTGGGCACCGTCGTCGGCGCCATGGTCGGCGGGCTGATCATGGCCGTGATGAGCAACGGCATGCAACTGATGGGGGTCGACCAGTCCACCCAGTCCGTCATCAAGGGACTGGTGCTGCTGCTCGCCGTGGCGTTCGACATCTACAACAAGCGGCGGGCGGGTACCAGCCGCTGACGTCCGGGCCGGGCGCGGCGCCGGGCCGGGGTGGCCGGCCACCCCGACCTGCCCGAGCAAATGACGCCACCGGGCCGTGGAACCGCTTCACGCGGGCTCGGTGGTCCATTGTGCGCGCGCGATGTCAGGATCGCGCGAAAAATGCCTGCGCGTCGGCGACAAGGAACTCGCCGGCTTCTCCCCGACCGTCCTGCGCTACAACGCCCTGGTGCCGGCCGGCACGCAGACCGTGGCGACGGTGACGGCGGTCGCCAACGACCCCGCCGCCACGGTCCGGATCTAGCAGGCGGCCACCCCCACCGGGCAGGCGCAAGTCACCGTCACCAACGGCGAGGCGTCGTCCACCTACACGGTCGACCTGAACACCACCCTCACCGGCAGCGACGATTTCACCTCCGAGGAGCTGGGCCCGCAGTGGCGTTGGGTACGGCCGGACGCCAGCCGGTCGCGCCTCGCCGACGGGTCGCTCGTCATCACCGCCCAGCAGGGTGACCTGCAGGCCGGCGCGAACACGGCGCGCAACGTGGCGCTGCAGGACGGCGCCGATCAACAAGACCCGGGTGGTGGTCATCCGAGAGCAGAACGGCGCGATCTCCACCACGCAGATCACCGGCGCCGACGCGCAGCGGATCGTCGGCGTGGACGGCGCCATCTGGCTGCGGATGTCGCATAGCCGTTTCCCACCGAAGGAGAGCAGCGATGAGAGTTCGGTACGAGCCGGTTTCCTGTTCGTGAACGACGGTGGCGGCCCGGCGCTGCCGGGCCGCCACCGTCCCCGTACTGATCAGCCGCAGGCGCGAGCGTCGTAGGCGGCCCGGTACGAGGCCGTCACCGGCTCGCCGTCCACCGTGGCGGACGCCGTCACCGTCACCTCACCGGCCGGCACGCTCGCCGCGCCGGTGGGGAACGAGCGGAACTTCTCCTGCCCCGGCGGCACCGCCCCGAAGGGCCGGGTCCCGTACGCGGACTCGGCCGACGCCGACACGTGGATCGGCTCGTTGTTCGTCGCCCGCACCGTCACCATCACCTTCTCGCCGACGCACCGGGTGCCCGCCGTCACGGACAGGTCCAGCGCCGGCACGGCCTCGAACGCCCAGGAGTCGAGCTCGAAGAGGTCCTCGCCGGCCGGGCCGCGGTAGGTGAAGTAGACGTCGTGCACCCCGCTGACCCCGGTGAGATCGGCGCTCACCTCGGCCCACTCGCCGGTGGCGGTGTCGACCGGGACGGTGCCGACCACCGGGCCGGCCACGTCGTCCAGCCGCACCTCGATGGTCCCGCCGGCGGTGAGCGCGCGTACCTTGGCCGTCACGCTGCGGGCGCCCTTGCCGAAGTCGACCGACGACAGCGCCGTCCAGTCGCCGTCGTCGATGTCGCGTACCACCAGGTTTGGCACCGCGGTGCCGAACTCGGCGGAGGCGCCGTCGACCTTGCCGGTGGCGATGCCCTTGCTCCAGCCCACGGTCTCGGCCTCGAACACCCGGTAGGGGTTGAAGTCACGCACCTGGTCGACGCCGGCGTAGGTGCCGACGACCTGCTGGATCGTGCCGTCCTCGTTGAAGGCCAGCTCCTGGATGTGCGGGCTGCGGTAGCCCTGGGTGGTGTTGCCGTTGATCCGCTTGTTCAAGGTCGGGGCGTGGTACGTGAAGTAGTACTTACCCTCGAACTCGAACACCGACTGGTGGTTGTTGCCACCGGTGCCGGTGCCGAAGAACTGCGACTGGTTGGGGAAGAGGACCCCGGCGTAGGTCTCCTTCGGCCACGACATCGGGTCGTCGGAGATCAGGTAGCCGATCTGGCCGCCGCCGGGGTAGCCGGGCACGCGGGGCTGGTTGCCGCCGAAGTCGTTCCCGCCGAAGTGCGAGGAGTAGGAGAGGTAGTACTTGCCCTCGCGCTTGAACACCTGGGCGGCTTCGAAGGCCACCGGGGCGTCCACCACGGCCGCCGTACCCTGGGTCGACACCATGTCGTCGCCGAGCTTGATCGCCCGGATGTTCTTCGGGTTGTTGAAGCGCTCGACCGCCGGCATGCTCGTCGACGCGGGACCACCTCCGAAGTAGAGGTACGCCGCGCCGTCGGAGTCCACCAGCGGAGCCGGGTCGAACTTCCAGGCGACCGTCTCGGCGCCGGGAGTGCGGCCGTCGATCAGCGTGCTGGTGCGCTCGCTGGTCCACGGGCCGAGCGGTGACTTGCCCGTGATCACGTTGCTCGAGCCGCCACCGTTGGCGTAGTAGAGGAAGAACTTCTCCTCGCCGTTCACGACCTTCTTGGCCATGCCGGGCGCCCAGGAGTTGCCGGTGAACGGCGCGACGCCGTTCGGGCCGGCCACCTGGACCTCGCCGTGGTCGGTCCAGTTCACCAGGTCGGTGGAGGAGATCACGGTGATCTGGTTGATGTCGCCGTAGTTGATGCCCGGGGAGACGCCGGTGGCCGGGTTGGGGGCGTAGCCCTGGGTGTCGTTGGTCATGTAGAGGTAGACCCGGCCGTCGTGCACGAAGCCGAACCCGTCGGCGCCGAACTTGTGCCCGATGAGCGGGTTGTGCTCGCCCGGGAGCTTGCCGACGACCTCGATGGTCTTCGACACCACGTACTCCTGGAGGGTCACGTCGTCGACCTTGAAGTCCATCAGGTGGGTGTCCGGTGCGGTCGACGGGTTCGAGGTCCACGGCGTCTCGACGAAGATCCGCGCGGTGCTGACGGTCTGTCCGGCGGGGATCGTGAAGGTGCCCTGGATGAGCCCCCACTGGCCGCGGGGCACCGTCACGGTGCCGAGGTTGGTGTAGGTGGAGCCGCCGTAGTGCATGGTGACGAAGAACTGCTTGGTCGACGGGCTGTTCGGGTTCTCGTACTTGACCCGCGCGGTGACCAGGTAGGTCTTGCCGGCCTGCACCTTGCCGGAGAGGGTCTGCATCGGGCCGGACCCGGTGGTGGTCCGGTTGGTGACGAGCAGGGCCCCGGCGCCGGAGTAGGCGTCCGTCGTGGGTGACAGGGTGGCGCCGTCCGCGGCGTTGCCGTTGTTCGGGAACCAGCCGGCGAGCCCGTCCTCGAAGCCGCCGTTGACGATGAGATTCCCGCTGGCCGCCTGGACGGGAGCCGCCGCGACAGCGGCGGACCCCGCGACCAGGGTCAGGGCCGCCGCGACCGCGGCGAACCGTCGTCGGGTCGCGTGACGCAAGCGATGGTGCACGACACTTCCTCCTTGCTGGGTGAGGTGAACCGGGGTCGGTTCACTCGGTGCCCGAGGTCGGTTGCGGTGCGGCCCGGAGCGGATCGGGGTGCGCGATCGGGTCGGGTTGCGGCCCGGCTCGACCGGGACCGCGGGGCGGGTTCCGCCGCGCCCTGCGGTCGTCTCTCACGCGGGTCGCTGGCTCACCCGCTCGCCCGGGGAGATGGCTGTCCCGGTCATCGTGACCGGCGACGGCGTGTCGCGATCGGATCAGCGGCCGGCCGGGTGACCAGCGGATACGCCCGTCGATTGCCCACGACGTTCTCCCTTGTTAACGTTAACATCGCGCGGTGAGGTATTGAAACATTCATGACACGTGATCGTCAACGACGGGTGACCCCGCCCTCCGACTCGTCACCGGCGATCCCGTGCGGCACCGCCACCACCCCTTTTGGACCGACTCACCCCTGAGGCACCACCTTCGCAGCGCCCTATGGGGTTGGACGAGCGGGCCCACCAGGGGTTTTCCACACGATCGATCCCCCGACCGTCCGTCGACAGTGATCCGGCCGGGGTCGACCGAGATCCGGCCGGCCGATGGAAAGTGCACTCCTCGACGCAGACTTTCGTTGGTCGTTAAGAAAGTCTGGCCTTCTGCGCCGGAAGGTATGGACACATGGACACTAGTTTTATAGCGTCGCCCGGGTGGCGAGGTGTTTCGTCGAGGTTAATCGATCCACGCGGCTCCGTCATGCCGCGCTCGGTGCCGGCACCACAGTCGACGGAGCGCGGGCAACGCCGCCGGCCGTCGCCTCGCCACCCCACGGCACCTGAAGAGGAGGACCACAAGCCGTACGTCCCCGACCTGCCCCGCACCACCCCTCGAGAGAAACGAGAGGCAGTTGAAGAGACGACTCACGCTCGCCATGGCGGGCCTGATGACCACGGCGCTCGTCGCCACGCCCACCGTCTCGCAGGCCGCGCCCGGTGCGGCCGCCGCGCCGTCGGAGAGCGACTTCCAGAAGGTCACCCTCAACGACCACCCGGGCGAGCCGATGGACCTGGCCGTGCTGCCCGACCGCCGGGTGCTGCACGTGACCCGCGCGGGCGAGGTCTGGATGCACCACCCGGACAGCGGTCGCAACACTCTCGCCGCGACGCTCGACGTCTACCGGCACGACGAGGAGGGCCTGCAGAACGTCGCCATCGACCCAAACTTCGGCAAGGGCGGCAACAACTGGGTCTATCTCTACTATTCGCCGCCCGGGAACACCCCGGTCGACGACCCGTCCACCCCGGACGTCAACGAGGGTGACGCGCCGACCACCGGCACCGCCGCGGACTTCGCGAAGTTCAAGGGTGCCCTGCAGCTGTCCCGGTTCCGGCTGGTGAAGGACAAGCTCGACCTCTCCACCGAGCAGAAGATCATCGAGGTGCCGGTCGACCGGGGCATCTGCTGCCACGTCGGCGGCGACATCGTCTTCGACTCCAAGGGCAACCTGTACCTGTCCACCGGTGACGACACCAACCCGTTCGAGTCCGACGGCTACGCCCCGATCGACGAGCGGCCCGACCGCAACCCGGCGTTCGACGCGCAGCGCACCTCGGCCAACACCAACGACCTGCGCGGCAAGGTGCTGCGGATCAAGCCGGGCGCCAACGGCGGATACAGCATCCCGGCGGGCAACCTGTTCCGGCCCGGCACCGCGAAGACCCGTCCCGAGATCTACGTGATGGGGCTGCGCAACCCGTTCCGGATCGAGCTGAACCGCGCCAACGACGAGCTGTACATCGGTGACTACTCCCCCGACGCCGGCCAGCCGAACCCGCAGCGCGGGCCGGCGGGTCAGGGCCGGTGGATGGTGGTGCGCAAGCCGGCCAACTTCGGCTGGCCGTACTGCGTCACCCCGGACCAGCCGTACGTGGACTACGACTTCGCCACCCGCCAGTCGGGGGCGCCGTTCAACTGCGCGGCCCCGGTCAACGACTCGCCGCACAACACCGGCCTGCGGGAGCTGCCCCCGGTCGCGCAGCCCGACATCTGGTACGGCTACGGCCTGTCCCCGCAGTTCCCGGAGCTGGGCACCGGCGGCATCGGCCCGATGGCCGGGCCGGCGTACCAGTTCGACCACCGCACCACCCGGGGCCGCACCGCGATCGGTTGGCCGGCGTACTACGACGGCAAGCCGCTGTTCCACGAGTGGACCCGCGACTACGTCAAGGCCTTCACGCTGGACGCCAAGCGCAAGGTGACCCGGATCGAGTCGGTCCTGCCCTCGATCGTCTTCGACAACCCGATGGACCTGGAGTTCGGCCCGGACGGCGCGCTCTACGTCCTCGAGTACGGCGACGGCTACTTCAGCGAGAACCCCGAGGCGCAGCTGGCCCGCATCGACTACACCGGCTGGACCGGCAACCACACCCCGATCCCGCAGGTGTCGGCCGAGCCGACCAACGGCAACACGCCGCTGACCGTCACGTTCTCCAGCGCCGGCACCAGCGACCCCGACGGCGACCGGCTGAAGTACGCCTGGGACTTCGACAACGACGGCAAGGTCGACTCCCGCCAGCCGAACCCGACCTACACGTACACCAAGAACGGCCAGTTCGACGCCACCCTGAACGTGACCGACCAGGCCGGCCTGTCGGCCTCGGCGTCGGTGCAGGTCGTGGTCGGCAACACCGCCCCGGTGGTGGAGCTGGTCAAGCCGGCCGAGGGGCAGACCTTCCGCTTCGGTGACGCCGTCCAGTTCGAGGTGCGGGTGACCGACGACCAGCCGGTGGACTGCGCCCGGGTCACCGTCACCTACATCCTCGGCCACGACGAGCACGGTCACCCGCAGACCACCGCCAGTGGTTGCTCCGGCACCATCCAGACCACCCTGCCGGGCGGTCACGACCCGGAGAACGACAACCTGACCGGCGTGTTCGTCGCCTCCTACACCGACCCGGGCGGTGACGGCCTGCCGGCCCTGAGCGGCTCGGACCAGGTCGTCCTGGTGCCGGTCGCATAGTTTCCGAAGGAGTCAGCATGTGTTACGGATTCGACGGGGACGCCGCGCTGCGGCGGTCCGTCACGGACCGGCGGAGCCTGCTGCGCGGCTCGCTCGCCGCGGTCGCCGGCCTCGGGCTCGCGGCCTCGGGGGTGGGCGCGACGGCGGCGACCGCCGGCGGCCAGCACGGCCACGGCCGGCGGCCCGTCCCGCCGGGCAAGATCAGCATCCAGCTCTGGACGATGCGTGACGCCCTGCAGGGCTCGCCGGGGTACGACGCCACGCTCAAGCAGCTGGCCCGGATCGGCTACCCGAGGGTGGAACTGGCCCTCGGCTACTTCGGACGCACCGCGGCCGAGCTGCGCCGGTTCCTGGACCAGATCGGGATCAAGGCCAGCTCCAGCCACGACGGCATCAGCGAGAACGCCGACGCGCTGCGGCAGAAGATCCAGAACGCGGTCACCCTCGGCCAGTCGTACCTGGTGGTGCCGTACCTGTACTCGGAAAACGCCGACGACTGGAAGCGCTGGGCGCAGCAGATGAACGTCGAGGCCGCCGCGGCGGCCCGGGCGGGGCTGCGCTACGGCTACCACAACCACGCCCACGAGTTCACCATCGACCTGGGCGGCGGCAAGCGGCCCTGGGACATCCTGACCGCGGAGCTCGACCCCCGGCTCGTACACCTGGAGGTCGACATCTACTGGGCGGTCACCGGCGGCATCAACTCCGGTGACGGGGTGGCCGACCCGGAGGGCTTCACGCTGGACGTCATCCGCCGGGCTCCGCAGCGGGTCCTGCAGTACCACGTGAAGGACCGGAGTGCCGTCGACGGCGACATGGCCGACCTGGGCACCGGGACGATCGACTTCGCGCGCATCTTCCGGGGCCACCAGGTGCAGGAGTACATCGTGGAGAACGACACGCCGGACGTGACGCCGCAGCAGACCGCCGAGATCGGCTACCGCTACCTGCGCCGGCTGCGGTTCTGACCGGCTGACGGGCCTCCGGGGCCGGCGGCGTTCCGCGGCTGTCGACCCCGGTGACCCGGCGAGGCGCCAACGGTGGCGGTCGGAGAGCTTCTCTCCGACCGCCACCGGCGCGTACCGGTCCGGGCGTCGCGGGTGCCGGGCGGTGTGGTGAGCCCCGGGGCGGCTACGCCGACACCTCGGCGAAGAACTGGCGCAGGGTGTCCGCGACCAGCGCGGGTGCCGTCGCGGTCACGAAGTGGGACTGTCCCGGCCAGCTGACGTTCCGCGCCCGGGGGATGGCGTTCGCGAGGGCATCCATCGTGCTGGGCATCGGCTCCCAGGTGTCGGCACCCCGCATCAGCAGGGTCGGCACCGTGATCGAGGACCAGCGGGCGAGGTCCGTGTCGTCCTGGGCGAGCGCTTCGAGATCGTGCAGCCAGCCGAGCGCCGCGCGCCGGGCCTCGACCGGGTCGGGCGTCCGGTCACCTGCCGCGGCGGCGAACGCGGCCACGATCTCCGCCGGAACCCGCGTCACGTCGTTCAGCACCGCGGCCATCGCCCGGTCGTCGTCCCGCTCGAAGGCGGCGCGGTAGCGATCGAGCAGCGCTGCGATCCTCGGCCCGGCCGCGAAGAGCGGGGGCTCGAAGACGGCCAGGGACCGGAGGTCGCGCGGCTCCGCCGCCGCGGTGTGCAACGCCAGGGTCGCGCCGTAGGAAGCGCCGACCAGATGCACGGGCAGGCCCGCGGACTCCGACGCCGCCCGGAGGACCGCGGTCAGGTCGGCCGTCTCCTCCTGGAAGGACTTGATCCCCGACGGGACGTCGCTGGGGCCGTAGCCGCGCCGGGCCGGCAGCCACACCTCGTAGCGCGGGCCGAGCCGGTCGGCGACCGTGGCCCAGGAGTGCAGGCCGCCTCCCGAGCCGTGCACCAGGACCACGGGGTCGCCGGAACCCGTGCGCCGGACCACCAGGCGGGTGCCGTCGGCCGACCGGACGTGCTGATCGCGGGGCTGGTGACTGTTCACTCCTGCTTCCCTCTCCCGTTCGGCCAGTGCCGCAGCGCGGTGTGCAGCGCGTCGACGATGCTTGCCCATGAGGCGTCGACATCGCGGGGATGCCCGAATCCATCCACGGTTTCCAGACTCGCGAAGCCGTGGACGGTGCTGCGCACGAGCCGCACGGCATCGGTCAGATCCGGTTCCTCGAGCCCGTACCCGCGCAGCATCGCGTAGCTCAGCTCGATGATCCGCAGATGTCCCGTCGAGCTCCGGCCCACCTTTGGCGGGAGCTGTAGTTGAGTCGCGGCGTACTGCCCGGGGTGCGCCAGCGCGAATTCCCGCCAGGCGGTGGCGAACCCGCGCAGCGCCGGCCCGCCGGCGCGACCGGCCACGGCGAGCGCGAGCTGGTCGGCGAACGCCGCTGCCGCCCGGACGGCGACCTGTTCGACCAACGCGTCGCGACTGCGGACGTGCGCGTACAGGGCGGCGTCGGAGACGCCGAACCGCCGCGCGACTGCCGCGACGGTCAGGCGCGACAACCCGACCGCGTCCGCCAGCTCGGCCGCGGCAGCCGAGACGCGCTCACTCGTCAAACCCTGTCGTGGCATACCGAACCTTCGGGGCACTAATTTTAAACTTAGGGTCCCTAAGCTAGCAGCGGTGGGCCACGGCCGCCAGCCGTCACCGGCCGGCACGGCACTCTTCGACGGGCACTTTTTCACGTTTGCCCAGTTCACCGGCGGGCAATCGCGGGGCTGAGCAGCCGGTGGGGACCGCCGGCCGGGCGGTTGCCCGGTCCGCGGTCCGGCCGGGTCGCGCGGGAGGGCCAGGGAGCGTACGGGCATGCGGCGAAGCGGCACGACGACCAGGCCGGCGGCCACCCCCGTCGAATCGGCGGGGCTGGCCGACCGGGTGTGGGACAACGCCCACCGCTACCCGGACGCGGTGCAGTTCCTGCGGCCGGACGCCGACCCCGGGTCGTGGCCGGTCCCCCGTTCGGCGGCCGAAGGGGCGGCCGAGGTGACCTGCCGGCAGTTCCGCGACGACGTGGCGGCCCTGGCGCGCGGCTTCACCGCCGCCGGGGTGGAGCCGGGAACCCGGGTGGGATTGATGAGCCGCACCCGGTACGAGTGGACGCTCGTCGACTACGCGTTGTGGGCGATCGGGGCGGTGACCGTCCCGGTGTACGACTCGGCCAGCGCCGATCAGGTGCGCTGGATGCTTGCCGACTCCGGCGCGGTGGGCTGCGTGGTGGAGACGGCGGAGCACGCCGCGCTGCTGGCCGGGCTCCGCGACGGGTTGCCCGAGCTGGGCCACGTGTGGCGGATCGACTCCGGGGACCTGATCGGGCTGGCCGAGCGGGGCCGCACCGTCGACGAGGCGGTGGTGCGGGCGCGCCGGGCCGCGGTGTCCGGCGGCGACCTGGCCACGATCGTCTACACCAGCGGGACGACCGGCCGGCCGAAGGGCTGCGTCCTGACGCACCGCAACATCGACCTCGACGTCGGCAACGCGGTCGCGGTGCTGCCGGAACTGTTCAACGAGGGCGCCTCGACGGTGCTGTTCCTGCCGCTGGCGCACGCGTTCGCCCGGATGGTGCAGGTCGGCATGGTGCGCACCAGGGCGACCATGGTGCACAGCGCCGGCATGGGTGGCGTGCGCGACCAGCTGCGCCGCTACCGGCCGACGTTCATCCTGGCGGTGCCGCGGGTGTTCGAGCGGGTGTACAACTCGGCCCGGCAGAAGGCCGACGCCGGGCACCAGGGCTGGCTGTTCACCGCCGCCGAGTGGACCGCGGTGCGCTACAGCCGGGCGCTGGACACCGCGTCCGGGCCGGGCCCCCTGATGCGGCTGGCCCGGCGGGTGGCCGACCTGCTGGTCTACCGGAAGCTGCGGGCGGCGCTGGGCGGGCGGTGCCGGATCGCGATCGTCGGCGGCGCCCCGCTCGGTGAGCGGCTCGGGCACTTCTTCCGCGGGGCGGGCGTCACCGCGCTGGAGGGCTACGGGTTGACCGAGACCTCGCCGGCCCTGGCGGTGAACCGGCTCTCGGCCATGCGGATCGGCACGGTCGGGCTGCCGCTGCCCGGGGTGGAGCTGGCGATCGCCGACAGCGGCGAGGTGCTGGCCCGCGGCGACGTGGTGTTCCCGGGCTACTGGAACGATCCGGCGGCCACCGCCGAGACCTTCACCGCCGACGGCTGGTTCCGCACCGGCGACCTGGGCAGCCTCGACGACGACGGCTTCCTGCGCCTCACCGGCCGGACGAAGGAGATCATGGTGACCGCGGCGGGCAAGAACGTCGCCCCCGCGCCCATCGAGGACCGGGTACGCGCGCACCCGCTGGTCAGCCAGTGCATGCTCGTGGGCGACGGCCGGCCGTACCTCGCCGCCCTGATCACGATCGATCCGGCGGCCTGGTCCCGGTGGCAGGCCGCGCACGGACGGCCGGACGCCTCGGTGGCGCAGTCGCGCGACGATCCGGCGCTGCGCGGGGAGATCCAGGCGGCGCTGGACCACGCGAACGCGGCGGTGTCGCACGCCGAGGCGATCAAGACGTTCCGCATCCTGCCCGACGACTTCACCGAGGCCGACGGGGAGCTGACCCCCACCTTGAAGATCAAACGAGACGTGGTGCAGCGACGCCGCGCCGCCGAGATCGAAGCCCTCTACCGGGGGCACTGAGCGCAGGTGAACGCGACGGCCTCCGGCCGCCAGCGCCGGGCAGGAGCGCGGCGACGGTCCACCGTGACGTCGATTCGGCCGGTCACCTCGATTGACACTGATGCGTCCGCGATGTTTCAATGCCTTAGCCGACAAATGTTTACGTTAACATTGCCGTAGATCCCGACCGGCGCCGCTTACCGCCCCCGCTCCGCCAGGTTGCTTCACCTCCGCGCGTGGACGCTTGACGGGATGATCTGATCGGTATGGGTTAGCGCTAACATGCCGGCGGCCGGCACCTGCGCCGAGGAGAGTGATTCTCGATGCGCCATCGCCCGTACCCATCTCTGCCAGCACGGCGGCCGGGACCGAGCTCGCCCCGGGGACCGCCCCGACGAAGCACCGCACCCTCGACGGCGTCCATTCCGTACGTCGGCACCGGCGGCTTCGGTGCCGGACCCTCGCCACCTCCTGAACCGACGACACGAGTTGGTGAGCGGCTGTGCCGCGGGCGCAGCCGCCACCGAGCCGTGGGCGGCTGCCGGCCAGCCGTGTCCGGCGCACACCTTCGCGGATGAGCGCCACCGTGCCCGCCACCGGGCGTCCCGGCTCCACAGTCGACCCGCACCGACCCACAGGAGCTGACCACCATGTCTCGTCCCCCCAGACCGTCTGCTCGCGGACGCACCCTCGCCGCTCGTGCCCTGCTCGCGCTCACCCTGGTCGGCGCCACCTTGACGGTGGCGCCACCGGCACAGGCGACGAAGCCGCTCCCACCGCCGAGGCCGGCGGGCCCGTGTGACATCTACGCCGCCGGCGGCACCCCCTGCGTCGCCGCGCACAGCTCCACCCGCGCGCTGTCCTCGTCCTACGACGGCCCGCTCTACCAGGTCAGGCGTACGTCCGACAACGCCGTCAAGGACATCGGCCCGGTCGCACCCGTCGCCGTGCCGTTCCCGGACGCGGGCGGATACGCCGACGCGGCCGCCCAGGACGCCTTCTGCGCCGACACGCTGTGCCTGATCACCGTCATCTACGACCAGTCCGGCAAGGGCAACCACCTGTACCAGGCCCCTCCGGGCACCTTCCGCGGTCCGGACGTCGGCGGGTACAACACCCTCTCGATCGCGGACATGGCACCGATCACGGTCGGCGGGCACCCGGCGTACGGCGTCTACATCATGCCGGGCATGGGGTACCGCAACAACGACGCCGCGCACCTGGCCAAGGCCGACGAGCCGGAGGGCATCTACATGGTGTTCGACGGCACGCACTACGACAGCGGCTGCTGCTACAACTACGGCAACACCTCGACGAACAGCCGGGCGGTGGGCACCGGCACGATGGAGACGGTGTACTTCGGCACCGCCACCGCCTGGGGGCGGGGCACCGGCCCCGGCCCGTGGATCATGTCGGACATGGAGGCGGGCCTGTTCACCGGGTACAACGCGCGGCAGAACGACGGCGCGCCGACCATCGACTCGTGGCGGTTCGTGACGGGCGTCGTGAACGGCGGTGGCGGCAACCAGTGGGACCTGCGCGGCGGCAACGCGCAGGAGGGGCCGCTGAGCACCTACTACAGCGGCATCCGGCCCGGCTCGCTCACCAACAGCAGCTACTTCCCGATGAACCGCAGGGGCGGCATCCAGCTCGGCAACGGCGGCGACAACGGCAACGGTTCGGCCGGCACCTTCTACGAGGGCGTGATGACCACCGGCTACCCGGACGATGCCACCATCGACGCCGTCCAGGCCAACATCGTGGCCGCGAAGTACGACGTACGGCGGCTGGGCCTGTCCCGGGCCACGACGTTCACTCCCGGCTCGACCCAGGACGTCACCGAGACGTTCACCAACACCACCGGGTCGACCGCGGTGGGGGTCAAGGTGAGCCTGTCCGCGCCGGCGGGGTGGTCCGCCGTGGTGGCGGGCACCGACGACACGTCGGTGACCTTCGACGATCCGGTGCCGCCGGGCCAGAGCGTGAGCGTGACCTTCACGGTCACCTCGGCCGCGACGACCGGCGCCGGCTACCTGACCGGCACGGCCGAGTGGACGAACCCGACGCGCGGTGGCCGGAAGTCGACGACCACCTCGCAGGCCGTGCGCAACGTCCTGCCCGTCAGGGTCAACGAGGTCCGCTTCCGCACCAGCAGCAACGCGACCGACCAGTTCGTCGAGCTGTACAACGCCTCCGCCGACGAGGTCGACCTCTCGCACTGGACGCTGACGAACACCCCGAGCGGTTCGGCCCCGGTCACGCTGGCGACGATTCCCGCCGGCACGAAACTGGCCAGCGGCGCCCACTACCTGCTCGGCCTGTCCGCTTCGGGCCTGGCGGCGCCCGCCGGTTCGGGCACGACGACCGTCAACGTCCGGAGCACGGCCGGCTTCGCCCCCGGCCAGCAGATCGACATCGGCGCGGGCGCCGGCCGGGAGACCCGTACCGTCGTCGGGGTCGGATCGGCGGCCACCGCGGCGACCACGCTGTTCGTGCCCGTCACCCATGGCTCGATCACGGTTCCCGCCGGCTCGACCAACATCCCGGTCACCAACGCGGCCGGCTTCGCCGTCGGCCAGCGGATCGGGATCGACACGGGCGCCGGATACGAGCAGGCCACCGTCACCGCGGTCGGCAGGGCGGCCACGCAGACGACGCTGTCGGCGCCGGCCGCCGCGGGCGCGACCAACATCAAGGTCGCGGCCAACGCCAACCTGACCGTGGGTGACACGCTGACCGTGGACGCCGGCGAGTACAAGGAGACGGTCACGGTCGCGGCGGTCGGCACCACCGGCGCCAACGGCACCGGCGTCGACCTGGCCGCGCCGCTGCGGTTCGGCCACCGGTCGGCGGTCGACGTGGCCGGCCGCGGGACGGGCATCAGCTTCCAGCCGGCGACGAGCCGGCCGCACGCCAGCGGCGTGTCGGTGCAGGCGCTGGGCAGCGGCATCACCCTCGACCAGCCGTTGGCCAACGACCACCCCGCCGGCGCGGCGGTGGTCAACCCACTGGTCACGACGGCGGGCTACCAGGGCACGCCGGCGCCCGACCAGTGGTTCGGCGGCAGCCTCTCGGTCAGCGCCGGCTCCATCGCGCTGCGGGACGCCGGTGGCGCGGCGGTCGTCGACGCGATCGTCTACGGCTCCCAGCAGAGCAGCTCGAGTGGTAACGGCACCATCACCAGTCCCGAGCTCGCCGTCCTGGAGGCCGAGCAGGGCGGTGGGGGCTGCATCGCGGTGGTGGCCGGCGCGGCCGCCAACCCCGGCCGGAGCAACGCCCGCTGGCCGGACGGCGCCGACACCGACAGCCTCTGCCGGGACTTCGTCACCAGCACGGTGCCCACACCCGGGGCGGCCAACGCCAGATGAGGGATCGCTTCCGGTGCCCGTCGCGGGAGGGCGGGCACCGGAGGGCGGTGTCCGCCCTCCCCCGTGCCGGTCGGGAAATCCGGGTGCGCGTCGCGGCTCCGGGCCCTACGGTTCCCGCCGTGACGATCGACATCGCGAGCCTGGCCGAACGCCCCGACCTGGCACCGCTGCTCGACGAGGGCTTCGACGGGGCGTGGCCGGAGTTCATGCTCTGGGATCCGATGGGCGCCGTGTATTACGGCGTCGCCCAAGACCTCTACCCGGAGTTCGTGTTCGCCGCCGTCGACCCGGCCGACCCGGGTCGGGCCGTGGCCCGCGCCTACGCCGTGCCGCTGCGCTGGACCGAGGACGACCTACCCGACGGGGGCTGGGACCGGATGATCCAGCGGGCCACCCTCAACCGCCTCACCGGCACCACCCCCACCATCGTCTCCGCGCTGGAGATCTGCGTCCGGCCCGACCGGCGCGGCAGCGGGCTGTCCGCGCTGATGCTCGCCGCCATGCGCGAGGCCGTCGCGAAGTTGGGCTACGACACGCTGGTCGCGCCGGTGCGGCCCAGCGGCAAGCACGCCCGGCCCGACCTGCCGATGACCGAGTACGCGACGCGGGTCCGCGACGACGGGCTGCCGGTCGACCCGTGGCTGCGGGTGCACGTACGCGCCGGCGGCACCGTCGAACGCGTCGCCGGCCGGTCGATGACGATCAGCGGCAGCCTCGCCGACTGGCGTCGCTGGACCGGGTTGCCGTTCGACCGCAGCGGGCCGGTGCGCGTGCCGGGGGCGCTGGTGCCCGTGCACTGCGACGTCGCACACGACCACGCCGTCTACGTCGAGCCCAACGTGTGGGTGCGGCACCGGTTGCCGGTTTCCTGAGTCCCGCCCGGCCGACGGGTCACCAGGCGCCGCCCGGGTCCGGCGAACCGTCCCTCCGGTGGTCGCCCCCGGGTTCAAATGGCAGGCATGGGTGTCGGCGACGGGCCAGCCAGTTCCGGTCGAGGAATGGGGCTGCTGCGCGGGCGGGGTAGCGACCCGCAGGCCAGTTTCGTCGAGCTCTTCTTCGACCTGGTGGTGGTGTTCGCCCTCAATCGCCTGGTGACGACCACCGTGCGCGGGCTGCAGGGCGGCTCGCCCGGCCACCGGTGGACGACGATCGTGCAGGCGATGCTGCTCATCCTGCCGCTGGTCTGGGTCTGGACGATCACGGTGTACGGCACGGCCCGGTTCGACCCGCGCCGCGCCGGGGCACGGGGCGTCATCCTCGCCACCGCCCTCGGCGTCCTCCTGCTGGGTGCCGCCGCACCGCAGGCGTTCGACTCCACCTCGGTGGTCTTCGCCGGGCTCTACGTGGCGCTCCAGGCGGGGCGCGCCCTGGCGCTGAGCCTGGCCCTGCGCCGGCATCCGCTGCGGCAGCTGTTCCGGGGCGCCTTCGGCTGGTTCTGCGTCTCGGCGGTGCCCTGGCTGGCCGGCGCCTTCCTGCACGGATGGCCGCAGCTCGTGCTCTGGTCGAGCGCCGTCGCCATCGACTACGGGTCGGCGCGGTTCGGGTGGCCGCTGCCCGGGCTGGGGCGGGAACGGGTCACCGCGTGGGCCACGGCCGCCGAGCACCTGGCCCACCGGTACCGGCAGCTGTTGATGATCGCGCTGGGTGAGGGGATCCTCGCGGTCGGCATCGCGTTCACCAACGGGCCCGGCTTCGGCAGCCTGGCCGCCACGCTCGGCCTGCTGGTCGCCTTCCTCACCATCGTGCTGTTCTGGCAGCTCTACATCTACAAGGCGGGACTGTTCATCGGCACGGCGGTCGGGATGGCGCGGGACCCGGCCCGCCTCGGTCGGGTGGCCGCGACCGCCCACGTACTCATGATCATGGGGATCGTCGCCACCGCGACCGGTCAGGATCTGGTGCAGCACCGCAGCGGCGGTCAGACGTACCCGACGTGGCTCGCGGTGATGCTGGGCGGGCCGGCGGTGTTCCTCGGCGGCCGCGCGCTGCTGGAGTGGGTGGTCTACAGCCGGCTGTCGGTGCCCCGGCTGCTCGGCGCGGGGGCACTGCTGCTGCTGAGCGTGCCGCTGGCCCTCGCACCGCCGCTGGCGGTCGTCGCGGCGGTCCCGGTGGTGCTGATCGTGATCACCGTCGTCGACCTCCAGCGGGCCGCCGGGAAACCACCCGAGGCGCCCGCGCCGCCCGGACCACCCGCCTGATCAGGAATCGAGAAGCAGCGGGGAGGCCGCCCGGCCTAGCCTTCTCCCAGACCGCCGGCAGCCCGCCGGCGTTCCCGACGGGAGGGGAACCCGACAGTGACCGCGAAGAACTCCACCACCGAATCCGCGGGCTTCAGCGCCGCCGAGCGGGCCGCGATGAAGGAACGCGCCGCCGAGCTGCGCGCCGAGGGCAGGAAGGGCGCCAAGCGGGCCGACGAGCTGCAGGCGCTGCTGGACCGGATCGCGCAGATGGCCCCGGCGGACCGGGCCCTCGCCGAGCGGGTGCACGTGGCGGTGACCGCCACCGCCCCGCAGCTGTCGCCGAAGACCTGGTACGGGATGCCCGCCTACGCGAACGCGGACGGCAAGATCGTCCTGTTCTTCCAGGACTCGGGCAAGTTCAACTACCGGTACTCGACGCTGGGCTTCCAGGATTCGGCCAACCTCGACGACGGCGACCTGTGGCCGGTGGCGTACGCGCTGCGGAACTGGAGCCCCGCGGTGGAGCAGCGGGTGGTCGCGCTGGTGCGGGCCGCGGTCTCCTGACCGCTCAGCCGGCCCCGCCGGCGAGCAGCCGGCGCAGCGCCTCCCGGGGCTTCGGGTGGTCGTGGCTGTCGACGAACCAGTCGTAGTCGTCGTAGGTCTCGGCCAGCCGGCGGATCAGCCGCACGTCGACGCCGTCGTCCGGGGCCCGCAGGTGCAGCGGCGGCGGATAGCAGCAGTCGCCGACGAGTAGCACGCCGGAGTCGGGCACCGCGACCACCGTGGAGTCCTCGGCGTGCCGGCCGCCGACATGGCGCAGCCGCACTCCCCCGGGCAGGTCGAGGGTGTCGGCGAACTCGACGTCCGGCGGGACGACCCGGAAACCCTCCCAGCCGCGCATCGCGCGGGCCCGGGCGGCGAGACTCGGCGCCAGTCGAGGGTTCGCGTCGGCCTGCTCGCGCAGGTACGCCTCGCTCCACGGCCGGTCGGCCTCGGCCGCGAGGATCCGGGCTCCGGTGGCGTGCCCGATGATCTCGACGCCCGGCCAGGCGCAGGCCCCCCACGTGTGGTCCCAGTGGTGGTGGGTGTAGACGAGCCGGGTCGGCAGCGGCAGCCCGGCGGCCCGGACGGCCGCGCGGATGCGCCGCGCCGCGGTGGGACTGTTGCCCGCGTCGACGAGCAGCGTCCCGCCGGCGTCGGCGACGACGGCCACGCAGCCCTGCACCGTCGCCGGGTCCTCGTCGTGCGGCCACAGCCAGACCCGGCCGGCCAGGTGGCGCAGCGGAGGCGACATGCCGGCAGGATACCGCCGGGGTGCCGCAGCCGGACCGTCCGGAACCGGCACCCCGGCCCCGGGGCACGGTCACCGCACGCGCTTCTCGTAGCGCCGGCAGGCGACGGTGACGGTGGCTCCGGCAGCCGTTCCGGCTTCGGCGGGGTAGTCGAGGGCCGCCGCGTCGCGCCAGCCACAACGGGCGTAGAACCGGCGGGCCCGGGCGTTGCCGACCGCGACCGCCAGCCAGGCGGCGTCGAACCGTTCGGCCACCGCCCGCTCGGCGGCGGCGAGCAGCGCGTCGGCCACGCCGGTGCCGCGGGCCGACCCGGCGACGTACACCTGCTCCACCTCGTCGTCGCGGACGGTGACGAAACCGACGAGCCGCTCGCCCAGCGTGGCGACCGTGGTGGTGGGCAGACGGGGCGGCACCCGGTCGCGGAAGTCGGCGAGCCGGCGGTGCCGGTGCAGCTCGGCGGGGACGTGCCCGGCGTGGCCGTCCCGCCAGCCCTGGTGCCACAGCGCGGCGATCGCCTCGGTGTCGTCGGGATGCGCCGGGCGCAGTACGAGATCGGTGCGGTGCTCCGTCACCTCGACCCTCCCCACGAGATGGGACTTGCATTCCTAACTTAGGGCTCTAAGATACTCCGCATGAACCATCCGAACAACCTCGGGCTGGAACTGCACACGCTGGTGTCCCGCCTGGAGCGTGCCGGTGACCGCATCCTGCGCGCCGGCCACGGCCTGTCCTACCGGCGGTTCATGGTCCTCGTCACGGTCGGCGAGCTGGGCGCGTGCACCCAGCGGGCGCTGGCCGACAGCCTGGCCGTGACCGAGCCCTCGGTCAGCCGGATGATCGCCGCCCTCGCCGGCACCGGGCTGCTCACCGTGACCCCCGACCCGGCCGGCGGCAACCGGCGACGGATCGCCCTCACCGACTCCGGCCGGCGGCTGGTCGACCGGGCGGGCACCGAGCTGATCGGACGGCTCACCGAGCTGGTCGAGTCCAGCGGCGTGCCGTTCGACAGCTACCTCGCCCACACCCGGCGGTTGAACGCCGCCCTCGCCTGACCCACCCACCCCGGATCACCGTGCGGAGTTCGCCATGCTGACCACCCCCGCCACCCACACCGTCCGTTCCGCCGACGGCACCACCATCGCCTACCACACCACCGGCACCGGCCCGGATCTGCTGATCGTCCCCGGCGCGCTCAGCGACGCCGCCGACTTCGCCACCCTGGCCGAGGCGCTCGCCGACACCTTCACCGTGCACACGGTGCAGCGGCGCGGCCGCCGGGGCAGCGGCCCGCTCGGACCCGGGTACGGCATCGAGGCCGAGTGCGCCGACCTCGCCGCGGTCCGGGCCGCCACCGGCGCCCGCTACGTCTTCGGCCACAGCTTCGGCGGCCTGGTGGCGCTCGAAGCGGCCCGCCGGGACCACGACATCAGCAAACTGGCCGTCTACGAGCCCGGAGTCAGCGTCGACGGGCTGATCCCCACCGACTGGATCCCGCCGGCGCGCCGGTTCCTGGCCCAGGGCCGCCCGATCGACGCGTTCGCCACGTTCTCCATCGCCACCGGCCCGCGCGCGGCACGCCGCAACCCGCGCTGGCTGATGGCCGCCATCCTGCGGCTGGCCTTCCGCGGCGAGAAGCGGGCGAAGGTCGTCGAGCTGCTCGACCCGGCCCTGCACGAGCACGCCGAGGTCGGCCGGCTCGACGACAGCTACCCCCACTACCGCGAGATCGCCGCCGACGTGCTGCTGATGACCGGCGGACGGAGCGACCTGGCCCACGTGGGCGCGTCCACGGCCCGGCTCACCGAGGTGCTCCCCTCGTCGCGGGTGCTCACCTTCCCGAAACTGGACCACTTCGGACCGCACCACAAGGGCGAGGCGGCGGTCGCCGAGGCGCTCACCACGTTCCTGCTCACCTGATCCGCGCACCCCCGTGCCGGCCGTTCCCGCCGAACGGTCGGCACACTCATGTTCGTGGATATTGACGGCGGCCACTGCGACGGAAAGAATCACCGCACCCCTGATCCCCGCTGGGAGGCGCAATGACCCGTCCCCGCCTGCCGTTCGCCCGGGCGGCCACGATCGTGGCCGCCATCACCGGTGTGCTGCTCGCCGCCACCTCACCCGCCAGCGCGGCCGTACCCACCGGACGGTACGTCGCCCTGGGCGACTCGTACACCGCCGGTCCGCTGATCCCCACCCAGACCGACCTGAACTGCCTGCGCTCCAACCGCAACTACCCGTCCCTCGTCGCCGCCTCCGCCGGGTCCTCGTCGTTCGCCGACGTGAGCTGCTCCGGCGCCACCACCAACGACATCCTCAACGGCGGCAGCGGCCAGCTGGGCATCTCGGTGCCGCCGCAGGTCCGGGCGGTGACCTCGAGCACCGCGCTGGTCACCGTGCAGATCGGGGGCAACGACATCGGCTTCTCCGGCATCATCAGCGAGTGCGCGGAGGCCAGCCTGGACAGCCCGCTCGGTTCGCCCTGCAAGAACAGGTACACCGCCGGCGGCACCGACCAACTACAGGCCCGGATCAACGCCACCGCGCCGAAGGTGACCGCCGTGCTGCAGGCCGTCCGCGCGGCCGCCCCGGGTGCGCGGATCGTGGTGCTCGGGTATCCGGCGATCCTGCCGGACAGCGGCTACGGCTGCTGGCCCGTGGTCCCCATCGCCTACCAGGACGTGCCGTACCTGCGGACGGTCGAGAAATCGTTGAACGCCATGCTGGCCAGCGTCTCCGCCGCGAACAACGCCACCTACGCCGACGTCTACACCCCGTCCATCGGCCGGGACGCCTGCAAGGGCAGCGGCACCCGGTGGGTCGAGGGGTTGATCCCGCAGAACTCCGCCGCACCGTTCCACCCCAACGCCGCCGGTGAGCAGGGCATGGCCACCGCCCTGCTGGCCACCCTGAACCGCTGACCGGGCGAGGGGCCCCGCCGGCAGCCGGCGGGGCCCCTCGGCCAGCCGACGCCGGCAGCTACCGGACCGGCAGGCGCAGGCCCGACATGCCGCCGTCGACGGCGACCGAGGTGCCCGTCACCGCGCCGGCCGCCGGCGACGCGAGATAGGCCACCGCCTCGGCAACCTCCGCCGCGGTGACCAGCCGCCCCATCGGTTGGCGGGCGGCGAGCCGGCGCTTCTCGGCCGGCGGGTCGGCCGCGCCGGCGAGCAGCCGGGCCACCCACGGGGTGTCCACCGTCCCGGGCGCGACGCAGTTGACCCGGATCCCCTCGCCGACCAGGTCGGCGGCCATGGCCAGGGTCAGCGCGTGCACCGCCCCCTTCGACGCCGAGTAGAGGGCCCGCTGCGGCAGGCCGGCGCCGGCCGCGATCGAGGAGATGTTGACGATCGCCGCCGCCCGGGACCGGCGCAGGTACGGCAGCGCCACGGCGGTGGTCCGGGCCACCCCGGTCACGTTGACGTCCAGCACGCGGGCCCATTCCGCGTCGTCGTTGTCCTCGACCGTGCCGACGGCGGAGATGCCCGAGTTGTTGACCAGGATGTCCACCCCGCCGAACGCCTCGGCCACCGAGGCCATCGCCGCGGTGACCGAGGCCCGGTCGGCCACGTCGGCCCGTACCGCGTGCAGGCGTGGGTCCGCCGGCGTCCGGGCCGGGTCGAGGTCGAGGATGCCCACCCGGGCGCCGCGGGCACGCAGGGCCGCCGCGCAGGCCCGCCCGATCCCCGACGCGCCGCCGGTCACCACCGCCACCAGGCCGTCGAACACGGAAATCCCCTCCTTCGGCTGCGCGCCGCGTACGCCGGCGGCGCCCAACTGGATCGTCGGACCCGGCTCAAGCCCGTCTCAGTGGCGTCCGTTGCCGGCCGAGGCCGTCGATCTCGACCTCCAGTGGCTCGCACGCGCCCACACCGGGGATCGGTCGACCGGCCGCGTGGCGGCCGGCGGTCCGACCGTACCCCGGCGTCGGCCGCCGGTGGCGCCGGTGCGGGCCGGGCCCGGGCCGGCCGGGCCGGCACTCGATCCGGCCGACCCGCCGGGCGTGTCGAGAACCGGGGTGCGGCTCCGTCCCAGGGGTGGCGGTGGCCAGAATGGGTCACCCGGCACCGAGGAGAACCAGATGGCCAAGTACCTGCTGCTCAAGCACTACCGGGGCGCGCCGGCTCCGGTCAACGACGTGCCCATGTCCGAGTGGACGCCGGAGGAGTTCTCGGCGCACGTGCGGTACATGAACGACTTCGCGGCCCGGCTGGAGCGCACCGGCGAGTTCGTCGGCGAGCTGGCGCTCGCCCCGGAGGGCACGTTCGTCCGGTACGACGGCGAGGGACGCCCGCCGGTCACCGACGGCCCGTTCGCCGAGACCAAGGACCTCGTCGCCGGCTGGATGGTGATCGACGTCGACAGCTACGAGCGGGCCGTCGAGCTGGCCGGCGAGTTGTCGGCCGCGCCCGGCGCCGGCGGGCGGCCGATCCACGAGTGGCTCGAACTGCGCCCGCTCCTGAGCGCGCCGCCCACCATCACGGAGTGACCGGTCAGGTCGGTCGGAGTCCGGCGGCGACCGCGTCGGCGACGGCAACGCGGATCGGGTCCGGGTCCGACCAGCTCCAGTTGGGGTGGGCCCGGTTGGTCAGCAGCACGAGCACCAGTTTGCGGCGCGGATCGACCAGCAATGAGGTGCCGGTGAAGCCGGTGTGGCCGAACGTCGCCGGCCCGGCGAGGTCGCCCATGAACCACGGCTGGTTCAGCACCACGCCGAGGCCGTGGTCGGCGGGTCGGCCGGGACGGTCCGGGTCGTAGGCCCGCCTGCCCCGGTTCGCGTTGCTGAGCATCCGGTCGACGACGGCCGACGACAGGATCCGCCGGCCCTGGTAGGTGCCGCCGTTGAGCAGCAACTGCCCGATGACGGCGACCTCCTCGGCGGTGGCGAAGACGCCGGCGTGTCCGGCGACGCCGCCGAGGAGGGCGCACACGTCGTCGTGCACGGTGCCGCGCAGCAGCCCGCGTGACGTCCGGGCGTCCGTGGCCACCAGCCGGTGCGCCTTCGCCGACGCGGACAGCCACGTCAGTGGCCGGAAGCCGGTGTCCCTGAGGCCCAGCGGGGTGGTCAGTCCGTCGCGCAGGGCCCGGTCCAGGGAGGTGCCGGTCAGCTGCTCCACCAGCTGGGCCAGGACCATCAGGCCGACGCTGGAGTAGCGGAACGCGTCCCCGGGTGTCGCGCCGGGCAGCAGCGGGGTGCCCAGCACGGCCGCGCGGCGGGCGGCGTCGCCGGACAGGCCCCGCACCTTGGCCCCGACCGGCAGCGCGCCGGTGTGGGCGAGCAGCATCGCCACCGTCACCCGCTCCTTGCCGGGCCCGCTGAAGCCGGGCAGGTACGCCTGCACCGGCGCGGCCAGCTCCACCCTGCCCTGGTCGACCAGTTGCAGGACCAGGATGGCGGTGTACACCTTGGTCAGCGAGGCGAGGTCGAAGATCGAGTCCGGCCGCATCGGCACCCGCTGGCGTGCCGGCAGTTCCCGGGGGCCGGCCGCGTACCGCAGCGCGTGACCCACCGCGGTGTGCATGGTGATCTCCCCGTCCACCATGGCGAGAGCGACCGCGCCCGCGTATGCCGGGTGTCTCGGGTGCGCCGGGGTCGGCTTCAGGTGGCGGGTCAGGATATCCGTGACGCGCTGCGCGTACGGCGCGGGCCCGGCCGCCCGGGGGGTCGGGGTGGCGGACGTCGGTGCCGCCACCGGCGCGCTGGCCGCGACCCGCCCCGGCACGCCGGTGCCGCCGGTCGGTCCGGTCGCCCCGGGAGCGGGCCGGGCGGGGCGGTCGGCGCAGCCGGTCAGGGTGGCGGTGGTCGCGGCGAGGCCCGCACCGAGCAGGGTACGGCGGGCGAGGTGCACGCGTGCATGGTGCCAGAGTCGTCCGGTGGCCGGAAGACCGGCCCGCCGGTCCACAAGGGACATCCGGTTGACAAGATCATCGATGCGGTGATCGAAGATCGCCTATCCGGGTGATGTCCGCGTGATCACTCTACCCGTACCTTGCTGGCGACTCGTGATCGGACGAACGGGGGTTGGTCGTGGCCGACGAACGTGGGCAGCTGTTCAGCTCGTGGAACGAGGGGTGGCGGCACGCCTGGATCAGGCGGCTGTGCCTCGGCCTCATGCTGCTGCTGGTGGTGACGGTCGCCGAGGTGCCGGCCACCCGCCGCCCGGCCGCCGCGGCGCCGCAGCAGGCCGCCGCGAAGCCGCGGTGCCCGGCCGACCGGCCGGACGTGACCTCCGCCGCGGTCGCGGCCAAGCTGTGCGGCGACCGCGTGGAGGCGCTCGACCGCCGCACCGAGACCACCCAGGTCTTCGTCAACCCGGACGGCACCCGCACCGAGGAGCGCGCGCTGGCGCCGGTGCGGGTCCGCGCCGGTGACCGGTGGGACGACGTCGACCTGACGCTGGTCCGCCGCGCCGACGGGACGGTCGCCCCGCGGGTGCACCCCCGCAACCTGCTGCTGTCCGGGGCGAAGACGACCCAGGGCGAGCACGAGGTGGTGTCCCTCGGCGCCGGCGCCCAGCGCACCAGCATCGCCTGGACCGGCCGGCTGCCCGAGCCGGTGCTGGACGGCCGCACCGCGACCTACCCGGACGTCCTGCCCGGTGTCGACCTCCAGATCGTCGCCCACTCCACCGGCTACGAGCAGTACTTCGTGGCCCGGGACCGGGCGGCGCTGGCCCGCATCGAGAAACTGACCCTGCCGATGACCACCGGCAAGCTGACGGCGGCCGACGACGGCGCCGGCGGCCTGGTCTTCAAGGACGCCAAGGGCACCCCGGTCGGCCGCGCCCAGGCGCCGGAGATGTGGGACGCCAAGGTCTCCCCGATCTCGCAGGAACACGTCAACCGGGCCCGGGTCGGCCTCCGCACGGTGCGCAAGAGCGCCGGCAGGGCGGTCATGGAACTCACCGCCGACGCCGACTTCGTCGACCGGCCGGACCTGACCTTCCCGGTCACCATCGACCCGCCGGCCTCCCTGCCGGTCGCCTTCGACGCGTTCGTGCAGACCGGCTACTCCAGCGACCAGTCCGGTTCCGCCGACCTCAAGCTCGGGTACGTCGTCGACGGCAGCGCCTACACGGCGCGGTCCTACCTGCGCTTCGGCACCACCGGCCTCTGGGGTTCCCGGGTCACCTCGGCCAAGCTGCGGCTGTGGAACTACCACTCGTACTCCTGCACCGCCTCCTCGTGGGAGGCGTGGCGCACCGACCGGGCCGACACCTCGGTCCGCTGGACCGCCCAGCCCACCGCGCGGGAGAAGGTCGGCACCTCGACCGAGACGAAGGGCTACAACTCGTCCTGCGCCGACGGGTACGTCTACATCGAGGTCGGCAAGGCGCTGCAGTCGGCGGCCGACAACAACTGGAACGACGTCACCGTGATGCTGCGCGGGACCAGCGAGAGCGACACGAGGAGCTGGAAGCGGTTCGACTCCGCCGAGGGCGCGCGCCCGCCGCTGCTGAGCATCACCTACAACGCCGCGCCCGGCGTACCGACCGCCCTGGCGGTGACGCCCTGCTACTCGGCCTGTGGCGCCGGCGCACGCACCTCGTCGCTGCGGCCGACGCTGTCGGCGAAGCTGTCCGACGCCAACGCCGGGCAGGCGCTGCGCGCCAGCTTCGAGATCCGCAACAAGGCCACCGGCGCCACGGTGGCGACCTCCGGCGTGCTGACCGGCAGCCCCGGCTGGACCAACGGCTCCACCGCCTCCTGGCAGGTCGGCACCAACCTGGTCAACAACACCACCTACCAGTGGCGGGTCAGCGGCCTGGATCCGTACGCCACCGGCACCGCGAGCGCCTGGACCGACCTGACGGTCGACACCGACAAGCCGCTCGTGCCCTTCGTGTCGGCGACCATCTACCTCAACGACGGGCAGCCGCACGGCGGCGCCGGCCAGTCCGACACGTTCACCCTGACCCCGGCGAACGGGACCACCGACCTGGCCGCCTTCGTCTACCGGCTGGACACCGACGCCGCCGCGACCACCGTCGCCGCCACCGGCACCACGACGGTGACGCTCAGCCCGCGTGACGGCCAGCGCACCCTCACCGTGCAGGCCAAGGACCGCGCCGGCAACCTATCCGACGCCAACGTCTACACCTTCTCGGCGGGCAACGCCGCGCTCGCCCAACCGCTGCCCGGCGCCACCGTCGTCAAGCGGACGAAGCTGCAGATCACCACGCCGGTCAGCGGCTACACCCGCGCCTACTTCGAATACCGGCGCGGACCGGGCGGCGCGGTGCTGCCGGTGCCGTCGGCCAACCTGACGTCCGCGACCGGCGCCCCGATCGTCGCCACGGCGGCGTCCCCGGTGACGCTGAGCAGCCTGGGCGGGCACGCCGTGTGGACCGCCGCGGACACCCTCGGGGCGGTCGGCGGCGTCGTCGAGGTCCGCGCCCGGATCTACACCGCGACCTCCACCTCGCCGGTCTACGACACCGCGTGGGTACGGGTCACGGTGGACTCCAACGGCGACGGCAGCGCCTCCGAGGAGGTCGGCCCGGGCGAGGTCGACCTGCTCAGCGGTGACCTGAGCCTGTCCGCCACCGACGCCGACGAGCTGGGCCTGACCGTCTCCCGCTCCGCGTCGTCGCGGACCCCGACGGACGGCTACGTGGCCATGCCGCAGAAGCTGACCGCCAACCAGCAGCAGGTCTCCACCGACCTCACCGGGTTCACCGTCCCCGGCACCGCCACCGCGGCGAGGGTGACCAGCCGGGGGCAGGGTGAGATCACCCCGACCGACTCCCTCGAGATCACCCCGGCGGCCTCCGGCACGAGCAACGACACCTACGTGGCGGTCGGCGGCGACAACGGTGGCCTGCGGCTGGGCATGCAGCCGGGCCGGACGTACCGGATGACCGGCTGGATCTTCGTGCCGGCCGCCACCGGCCTCGCCCCGGCGTACGCCGACCGCGGCCTGCGCATCGTCGGCTTCCACCGCACCGGCACCACGTACACCGCCGTGGCGTCGCCGATGGCCGCCTTCACCGAGGGCTGGCAGGAGCTGTCGGTCGACATGACCGTGCCGGCCGGTGCGACCGAGGCGCTGTTCCGGCTCTACAACGGCAACGTGGCCGGCAGCGGGCGCAAGGTCTACTGGGACAACCTGTCGGTCACCGAGGTGGTGGCCCCGTTCGGCCCGAGCTGGACCGGCGGCGCCACCGGCGGCGCGGCGGAGAGCGACTACACGTCGCTGTCCTTCCCGCAGCCGTCGGTGGCCCGGGTCACCACGAGCGACGGCGGCTGGATCACCTTCTCCCGCAACTCCGCCGGCGCGGAGAGCTTCACCCCGGAGCCCGGCAACGAGGGTCTGGTGCTGAGCCGGCCGGACGCGGCGACGTACCGGCTGCGCGACGTCGACGGGACCGTCAGCGAGTTCACCCAGCAGAGCGGCCTCTGGACGGTCACCTCGTCGTGGACCGACGAGGGTCACTCCACCACCCGCTACGTGTACGACACCACCGGCGGCCGACTGCTGCTCAAGCGGGTCGTCAACCCCACCGAGCCGGGGGTGGACGACGCCGGTGGCTGCACCGGCACGACCCCGGCGCGGGGCTGCGAGGTGCTCGAGTACGTCTACGCCACCAGCACGACGCCCGGGCTGAGCCAGACCGTCTTCGGCGACGTCACCGACCGGGTCACCGCCGTGCGGATCTGGAACTGGGACCCGCAGGCGGGTGCCGTCAACGCCGTCGAGGTGGCCCGGTACGCGTACGACAACCTGGGCCGGCTGCGCGAGGTGTGGGACCCGCGGATCAGCCCGGCGCTCAAGACCGCGTACCAGTACGACGCCGCGGACCGGGTCGTGCGGAGCACGCCGCCGGGCGAGCTGCCGTGGAGCTTCGACTACGCCAACCCGGACGTCGGCTCGGCCGCGCTGCGCTGGGACCTGGACGGCAACGCCACGGACAGCTCCGGCGCCGGCCGCAACGGCACCGTCACCGGCGGGACCTGGGCCGAGGCGAACGACCCGACCAACCCGGGTGACCGGGCGGTGGCCTTCACCGGCTCCGGCACCCAGCAGATCGTCGCCAGCGGCACGCCGTTGTCGAACACGACCGCGTTCACCGTGGCGGCCTGGGCCCGGATCACCGACACCACCGCCAACCGGACGATCGTGTCGAAGGACGGCACCCGGACCAGCGGGTTCTTCCTGAACTACGTCGCCGCCGACAACAGGTGGGCCTTCTCCCGGACGACGGCCGACTCGGACAGCTCCACCGCCGTGCGGGCCACCTCCAACGTGGCGCCGACCGTCGGGCAGTGGACCCACCTCGCCGGTGTCTTCGACCCCGCCTCCGGGCGGATGAAGCTGTACGTCAACGGCGTGCCGCAGAACACCACGGCGGCCACCTCCGGCGCCTGGAACGCCAGCGGCAACTACGTGGTGGGCCGCGCCAAGTGGGCCGGCGCCAACGCCAACCCGTGGATGGGCAGCATCGACGACGTCCGGATCTACGGCGCGGCGCTCACCGACGCGCAGGTCGCCGACCTGGCCGGGGACGAGAACACCGGCCGGCTGATGCGGGTCCGGCGGGCGGCGTTGCAGCCGGGTAGCAAGACCGCCACGGACGGCGAGACCGCGACCAACCTGGTCTACAACGTGCCGCTGAGCCAGGCGGCCGGCGGGCCGCACAACCTCGGCGCCGCCACGGTGGCCAGCTGGGGCCAGACCGACGTGCCCACCGACGCCACCGCGGTCTTCGACCCGGAGGAGGCGCCGGCGCGCAACAGCGCCACCGCGGCGTCGCCCGGTACGGCCGGTTACCGCTACGCCACCGTGCACTATCTCAACGCCCACGGCCGGGAGGTGAACACCGCGTCCCCGGGCGGGCACCTGGACACCCAGGAGTACGACCGGTTCGGCAACGTGGTCCGTACCCTCGAGGCCACCGACCGGGCCCTGGCCCTGGGCACGCTGCCCGGCGGCGACGCCCAGCTGGCCGCGCTCGGCCTGCTGGACTCCGACAGCGCGGCGCGGGCGTTGGCCCTGTCCACGGTGAACAGCTACAGCACCGACGGCCTGGACCTGTTGGAGACCGTCGGCCCGACCGGCACCATGGTGCTGGAGAACCCGCTGGCCGATCCGGACGGCGCCGGGCCGCTGCAGGCCGTCGCGCGGGGCGAGGTCGTCATCGGCCGCTCCCGCACCGTCAACCGCTACGACGAGGGCAAGCCGGACGGCGCGACGTACCACCTCGTCACCACCACCACGAAGAGCGCCCAGATCGACGGCTACCCGCCTGCGGACGTCCGGGTCAGCCGCAAGGGCTACGAGGCCGAGCACGGTGGCGTCTCCGGCTGGGTGCTCAAGCGGCCCACCAAGGTCGTCGGCGACGCCGGCGGCGCCAACGTCACCAGCTACGTCGTGCACGACACGGCCGGCCGGGTGCTCAAGTCGTGGGGTGTCGGCTCCACCGGCGACGACGCCCGGGCGGTGGAGAACATCTACTACACCGCGGGCGCGAACAGCCGGGACGCCGCCTGCGGGGGCCGACCGGAGTGGGCCGGCGAGGCCTGTGTCACCCGGTCCGTCGGCGCGGTGACCGGCCACGACCCGAACCGGATGACAACCGAGCTGCCGGTGCGGCGGATCCTCGGCTACAACCGCTTCGGTGACACCACGTCGACCGCGGAGAGCGCGGCCGGCAAGACCCGGACCACGGTCACCACGTACGACACGGCGGGCCGCACCACCAGCGTGGCGGTGACCGGCGGCGAGGGGGTGGCGATCCCCGCCCAGGGCACCGGCTACGACCCGGCCTCGGGCAGGACGGCGCAGACCACCGCCGGCTCGGCGAGCACCAGCTCCGAGTACGACCAGCTGGGCCGGCTCGTCCGGTACGTCGACGCCGACGGCGGGGTCACCTCGACCGAGTACGACCGGTTCGGCCGGCAGTCCAAGGTCACCAACCCGACCGGCGCCACCACCTTCGCCTACAACCGCACCCTGGAGCCGCGCGGCCTGCTGACCAGCAGCACGGACAGCGTCGTCGGCACCTTCTCGGCGAAGTACTCCCCGGACGGGCAGCTGGTCGAGCTGAAGTACCCGGGCGGGCTGACCCGCACCGACCGGCTCGACGCGAACCTGCAACCGGTGGAGCGGGTCTTCACCCGCGACTCCGACGGCGAGACGGTCTACGCCGAATCGGTGCGGGAGAACAGCCACAGCCAGTGGGTCGAGCACGAGTACACCGGCGGCACGAAGACGTACTCGTACGACGGGCTGGGGCGGCTGACCCGGGTGCGCCACGACAGCGCGTCCCTCGACGGCTGCGTGACCCGCGCGTACGCCTACGACACCCGCACCAACCGCACCGGTCGCACGGTGTACGACCCCGACGGCGAGGGGGCGTGCGACACCAGCACGGTGAGCGAGTCGTCGACGCACACGTACGACTCGGCGGACCGGCTGACCGACGCGGGTTACGTCTACGACGCGTTCGGCCGGACCGTCCAGGAGCCGGGCGACGTGACCACCCAGTACCACGTCAACGACCTGGTCCAGCGGCGATCCATGGACGACGCCCGGACGACCTGGACGCTCGACCCGGCGCAGCGCTTCCGTGGCTTCACCGAGGAGAGCCTGGTCGACGGGGTGTGGACGGCCACCGCGTCGAAGCTCAACCACTACGGCGACGACTCCGACGAACCCGCCTGGATCGTGGAGGACACCGCCACCGGGGCGAGCACCCGGATGGTGGAGGGGCCGGACGAGGGGCTGGTGGCGACCGCCGGGAGCAACGGCGAGATCCGGCTCCAGCTGTCGAACCTGCACGGCGACATCGCCATGACCATCGACACCGCGCTGTCCGAGCCGGAGGTCTACGACAACGACGAGTTCGGCGTGCCGCTGCCCGGGCAGTCGGCGCAGCGGTACGGGTGGCACGGCGCCGCGCAGCGTTCGGGTGAGGCGCCGGCCGGCGTCATCCTGATGGGCGCCCGCTTGTACAGCCGGGCTCTGGGCCGGTTCCTCCAGGTGGACCCGGTGGCCGGCGGCAGCGCGACGGCGTACGACTACTGCAACGCCGACCCGGTCAACTGCAGCGACCTGGACGGCAAGCTGCCGCGCTGGATGAAGAAGGTGGGCCGGCATCTCAAGGACAACTGGCGCTCGTACGCCGTGGGCGCGGTCTGCATCGTCGGCAGCGTCCTGGCCTGTGGCGTCGCCTCGGCTATCAACATCGGCTACAACGCGTACCAGTCGAAGAAGCGGACCGGGCGGGTGGACTGGCGCGGCGTCGCCTTCGATGCCGGTCTGACCCTGGTCGGCGGTGGCATCGGCCGCATGATCGGTGGTGGGATGCGCAGCGGCGCGGTCACCCGGGCCTGGCGCAACCCCCGCTGGCGAGCGTCCAGTCCGTCGTACGGGCGGTGCCGCTGCACGGGTCCCCGCCACCGGGTGGGTGCCCGGCACCGGGCCCGGCCGCAGCACCGGAAGGTCCGCTACACCCGGTGGAAGTCGACCCGCCGTAACCTGCGCTGGAACGTGGCGGTGACCGGCGGCGGCGCGTACGCCTCCTACTATTACAACAAGCATCGATGACGGTGTCGCCGGGCCGGGCGAGCAGCGCCCGGCCCGGCGACCACGGCACGCGCACGACGGGAGGGCGGATGGCGGTGGAGACGGCCGGCAGCCGGCAACGGGACATCGATCTGCATCGCGGGAGTGAGCGGCTGCTGTTCCGGCTGTTGCTGCTCGTCGCCGTGCCGGGTGTCACCTGGGCCCTCGCCCAGCCGGGACTGACGTCCTGGTGGGAGGACGCCGGGTTCGCCGGGTTCGCGGCGGTGTTGTGCTGGGTGATGTTCCGGGCGGGCTTCCGGACCGGGGTGGTGGCCCGGGCCGGGCACTTCTCGGTGACCAACTTCGTCAGCACGCACGAGGTGCCGTACCGCGACATCGAGGACATTACCGTCGACTGGTTGTCCCTCCGGTTCACCCTCCGCTCGGGCGGGCGCGTCCGGGCCTGGGGCCTGCCGGAGTCGTTCCTGACCTCGCGGGGGGACCGGGCGCTCGACCTGGTGCGCCGGCTTGGCGCGATCGTCGAGCAGCGCGCCGGAGTCGGCGCCGACGCCGCCCGGCGCCGGTTCCTCGCCGACTGGTGGGTCCTGGTGGCGCTGCTGGCGCTGTTCGCGGCCGCCATCGGCTTCGGCCGCGGCTGACCGGGTCGCGGGTCAGGCGGGGTCGGCCCGGCCGAGTCGCCAGTAGCCCATGAACGCCACCGCCCGCCGGTCCAGGCCCCGCTCCCCCACCAGGTGCCGCCGCAGGTCGCGGATGACGCCGGCCTCCCCCGCCAGCCACGCGTACAGCGGTGTCGGCGCGGCCTCGGCGGGCACCTCCCAGAGGACGTCGGCGTCCACGTCGACCTCGGCGACCGGCGGGGCGGCCGGCCGGGTCCGGCCGTCGAGCAGGTCCGTCGCGGCGGCGGCCAGGGCGGGCACCAGCCGGCTGCCGTGGCCCGCGCCGCCGCGAGGCAGCCAGGTCACCGCCATCCCGGGCGGCGCGGTGAGCGGCAGCGCGTCGCCGGCCTCGGGCACCTCCAGCAGCACCCGGCCGCGCGCGTCCGGCGGCAGCCGCTCCAGGATCGCCCCGATCGCCGGTACGGCGGTCTCGTCGCCGGCCAGCAGCAGCTGACCGGTCGACGGCGGCCGGAACTCCGCGCCGCCGTGCTCGCCGGGATAGCCGGCATCCGGGCCGACGACGGCGATCCGGTCGCCGGGGCGGGCGCGGCGGGCCCACCGGGTCGCCGGTCCGCCGTCGCCGTGCAGGACCAGGTCGACGTCGACCTCGGCGAGGTGCGGGCGCACGGCCCGGACGGTGTAGGTGCGCACCGGGTTGCGCCGGTGCTCCGGCAGCGCCCGCCACCGCGCGTACCAGTCCGGGCCGGCCGGCATCCGCACCGTGTGCTCCCCGGGCAGCGGCAGCGCGAGCTTGATCCGCTGGTCGTAGCCGTTGTCGGCGAACCGGTCCAGGTCGGGTCCGGTGCCGGTGACGCGGACGAACGACGGGCTCAGCCGGCGTACCGCCCGCACCTCGACGTCGAACAGGCGCCACGGCGCGATGGGCAGGGTCTCGGTCATGGGTGTCTCCGGTGGACGCTAGCGGGAGGCGGCCGCCACGGCGCGGGAGCGCCACAGCAGCCAGACCAGGTACGGGGTGCCGATCAGGGCGGTGACCAGGCCGGCGGGGACCTGGGCGGGGGCGATGACGGTGCGGCCCAGGGTGTCGGCGACGCTGACCAGCGCGGCGCCGACCAGCGCGGCCACGGGGAGCACCCGGGCGTGCCGGCCGCCGACCAGCGCTCGGGCGATGTGCGGCGCGACCAGGCCGACGAAGCCGATGACGCCGACGGCGGAGACCGCGGTGGAGGTGAGTACCGCCGCCGCGCCGAGGGCGACCAGCCGGGTGCGTTCCAGCCGGACGCCGAGCACCCGGGGGGTGTCGTCGTCGAGGGCGAGCAGGTCGAGTTCCCGCCGGGCGGCGGCCACGGCGGGGGTGAGCAGCAGCAGGGCGATCGCCACCGGCAGCACCTGACCGGCGGTGCGGCCGTAGGTGGAGCCGGAGAGCCAGGTGAGGGCCTTGCCGGTGTTCCACGGGTCGAACGCGACGATCAGGAAGGTGATCACGGCCAGGCCGCCCTGCCAGGCGCCGAAGCCGATGAGGACCAGGCGGTCCGAGTTGAGCCCGCCACGCCAGGCCGCGCCGTAGACGAGACCGAAGGCGAGGACGGCGCCGAGGCCGGCGGTGCCGGAGACGGCCCACACGCCGGCCAGCGGGACGAAGGTGAGCAGCGCGACCGCGCCCAGGCCGGCGCCGGCGGTGATGCCGAGGATGCCGGGCTCGGCGAGCGGGTTGCGGCAGACCGCCTGCACGGTGCTGCCGGCCACCGCGAGGGCCGCGCCGGCCAGCACGGCCGCCGTGACGCGCGGCCACCGCTGGTCCAGCACGAAGGTGTACGCGGGCCCGGTGCTGCCGTCGAGCCAGTTGACGATGTCGCCGACGAGCATCCACGTGTCGCCGGCGAGCATGCCGACCAGCACGGCGCCGGCGGTGACCGCGGCGGCCACCGCGACCACGCCGCGGTCCGTTCGGCGGGCGGCGGGTGGGGCCGGCGTCGCGGTGACGGCGGGCCAGCCAGATCAGCACGGCGGCGCCGAGCAGGGTGGTGACGACGCCGGTGGGGACGTCGACGCCGCCCTGCCCGCCCAGGACGGCGCGCAGCAGCACGTCGGAGCCGAGCACGACGAGCACTCCGGCGATGCCGGACAGCGGCAGCAGGACCCGGTGCCGGTGCACGGCGGGCAGCACCGGGGCGAGCAGCCGCACGATCACCGGGGCGCAGAGGCCGACGAAGCCGACCGGGCCGGTGAGGGTGACGGCGGCGGCGGCGAGCAGCACGGCCAGCAGGGTGGTGACCAGCCGGGTGCGCCGCACGTCGAGGCCGAGCACGGTGGCGGTGTCGTCGCCGAGGGCGAGGATGTCCAGCCGGTGGCCGAGCAGGACCAGCGCCGCGACGGCGGCGACGACGACCGGGGCGAGTTGGGTGAGCGCGACCAGGTCGCTCTGCACCAGCGAACCGTTGCCCCAGGCGAACAGCCCGATGGTGGCCTGCTCGAACAGCAGCAGGAGCAGCATGGTGACCGAGGCGAGGGCCAGGGCGGTGGCCGAGCCGGCGAGGATGAGCCGGGTGGTGCTGGCCTGCCCGCCGCCGGACATGGCCAGCACCAGGGTGGCCGCGGCGAGCCCGCCGCCGAAGGCGAGGCCCCCGGCGGGCAGCGCGGGCAGCGTGACGCCGAACGCGGCGACGGCGACGATCGCCAGGTGCGCGCCCGCGTTGACGGCGAGGGTGTCCGGGGAGGCGAGCGGGTTGCGGGCGACCGACTGCAGGGCGGCCCCGGCGCAGCCGAGCGCCACGCCGATGGCCAGGCCGGCGAGCAGCCGGGGCAGCCGGGCGGCGACCAGCACCCGGGCCGCCTCGTCGTCGCCGCCGGTGACCAGGCGCAGCAGGTCGAGGGCGCCGACGGCGGAGGTGCCCTGGGTGAGGTGCACCGCCGCGACGACGAGCAGGAGCAGGGCCGCGCCGGCGAAGACGGCGATGAGGCGGGGCGCGGCGGGGCGCCCGGCCGGAGCCGGCGCGACGGCCGGCTCCGGACGCGGCGGTGCGGTCGGCGCGCTCACCCCGCGTACGTCTTGACGAACTGGTCGACGTACTGCTGGCCGGAGAGCGGGCCGCCGAAGGTCCAGATGCCGTCGGGCATGCGGTGCAGGTTGCCCCGCTGGACGAAGGGCAGCGAGGTCCAGATGGCGTTGCCGGCGAGGCCGTCGGCGAAGACGTCGGTGCCGTCGGAGGCGTTGTAGAAGAAGTGCAGGTTCGGGTCCTTGAGCCCGGTGAGGCCCTCGACGTCGGTCTGGCCCAGGCCCCACACCTCGTCGGTCTTGCCGGTCCACGCGTTGGTGAGGCCGAGCTGGATGCCGAGTTGGGACACCAGCGCGCCCTGGCCGAACATCCGGATGCTGACCGTGCTGCCCTCCTTCCACCCGTCGGCGACGGCGAACGGACGGCCGGCCGCGCCGGCGTCGGCGATCTTCTTCCGGCCCTCGGCCAGGGCGGCGTCGAAGTCGGCGAGCAGCGTGTCGGCCTGCGCCGTCCGGCCGACCGCGGTGGCGATCATTGTCAGGTCGGCGCGCATTCGGCCGAGGTTGTCCGAGGCGTCGCTGCTCCTGGTGACCAGCACCGGGACGTACTTCTCCAGCTGGGCGACCAGGGCGCCGCCCCGGTCGTCCGCCATCACCACGAGGTCGGGCTGGAGGGCGACGATCGAGTCGACGCTCGGCTCGCCGCGGGTGCCGACGTCCTTGACGGCCGGGTCGAGCGGGGCGGCGCTGACCCAGGTGGCGTAGCCCTTGGGGTCGGCGACGCCGACGGGCATGACGCCGAGGCTGACGAGCATCTCGACCTCGCCCCATTCCAGGCCGACCACCTTGGTGGCGGGGGCGTCGAGAGTGATCGCCTTGCCGCGGCTGTCGGTGACCGTGACCGGCCCGGCCGACGGGGCGGATGCGGTGGGGGCGGCGCCGGTCTCGGTGGTGCCGCAGGCGCTGAGCAGCAGCGCGGCCGCCGCGCAGGCGAGGGCGGTGACGCGGATACGGGTCATGTCGCTCTTTCCAATGAGTGTGGATCGTCGGATCAGGTCAGGGCACGGGTGCGGTGCCGGCCCACGGGACGGGTGGTCACCAGTCCGGTGAGCGGATCGGTGGTCACCTCGATGCGGATGCCGTAGGTGTCGGTCAGGGCGGGTTCGGTGAGGACCTCGGCCGGCGTGCCGGTGGCGCGGACCCGGCCGCCGTGCAGCAGCACCACCTCGTCCGCCACGGCGGCGGCCTGGTTGAGGTCGTGCAGCACGACGCCGACCGCCACGTCGTGGTCGTCGGCGAGGTCCCGCACCAGGTCGAGGATCTCCACCTGGTAGCGCAGGTCGAGGAAGGTGGTGGGCTCGTCGAGCAGCAGCACGGGCGTGTCCTGGGCCAGGCAGGTGGCCAGCCACACGCGCTGCAACTCGCCGCCGGAGAGTTCGTCCACGGGACGGTCCGCCATGGCGGCCACGCCGGTGACGTCCATCGCCCGGCTGATCGCCGCCGCGCCCCGCGGGTCGGCGGCCCGCCACCGTCCCCGGTACGGGTGGCGGCCGTAGCCGACGACGTCGCGGACGGTGACCCCGCTGGGCACCGGCCGGCTCTGGGCGAGCAGCGTGACCCGGCGGGCGAACTCCCGGGCCGGCAGGCCCGCCGCCGCGGTGTCGCCGGGCAGGTGCACCGCCCCGGCCGCGACGGGGTGCAGTCGGGCCAGCGCCCGCAGCACTGTGGACTTGCCGCTGCCGTTGGGGCCGACCAGCGCGGTCACCGTGCCGGCGCGCAGAGCGATGGACGCGTCGTGCACCACCGGCGTCCGGTGGTATTCCAGGCGGAGGTCGACTCCGCGCAGGCTTTCACTGCCGGCCGACGCCGGTTCCCTCGACATGAGGTTAGGCTAACCTAACTTGCGGACCAGATGTCAAGCCGGCCGGCGTTCCGCGAACCGGGCACACCCCGGCTCCGCACTGACCGGACCCGCCCGGCCGACACGCCACCGTCTTGTCCGATCTTGACGGTTAATGAGGTTAGGCTAACCTAACTGCGCGGCCGAGCCGCGTCCCGTGTCCACCTCGAACGCCGGGGAACCGCATGAGCCTGACCGGAAGCACACCCGACGCGGCATCCGCCGCGACCGGAACCGACCTGCCCGCCGCCCCCGTCCACCTGTTCAACGCCGGCTCCGTGGCGCACTACCGCGACGCGCTGGCCCGCGGGATCGACCGGGTCGCCGGCCTGGTCGCCCGCGCGGACCGGCCGTTCACCGGGGTCGCCCCGCAGGCGCTGGCGCCGCTGGTCGACCGGATCGACCTGGACCGGCCGCTCGGTGACACCGACGCCGCCCTGGACGAACTGCACCAGGTCTGGCTGCGGGACGCGGTGTGGTTCCACCACCCCCGCTACCTGGCCCACCTCAACTGCCCGGTGGTGATCCCGGCGCTGCTCGGCGAGGCGCTGCTCAGCGCGGTGAACTCCTCACTGGACACCTGGGACCAGAGCGCCGGCGCCACCCTGATGGAACGGCACCTCGTCGGCTGGACGGCCGGTCGGCTCGGTCTCGGCCCGGCCGCCGACGGTGTCTTCACCAGCGGTGGCACCCAGTCGAACCTGCAGGCTTTGCTGCTGGCCCGCGAGGAGGCGTGCCGCCGGCTGGCCGGCGGCGGCGAAGCGCGGCCGGAGCTGCTGGCGCGGCTGCGGATCATCACCTCCGCCGCCGGTCACTTCAGCGTGCAGAAGGCCGCCAAGCTGCTCGGCCTGGCCGCCGACGCGGTGCTCACCGTGCCCACCGACGCCGAGCGCCGGATGCGCGCCGACGAGCTGACCCGCGCCATCGACCGCTGCCGGCGCGCCGGGCAGGTGGTGATGGCGGTCGTCGCCACCGCCGGCACCACCGACTTCGGCACCATCGACCCGCTGCCGCAGATCGCCGACTGCTGCACCGCCGCCGGCGTCTGGTGGCACGTCGACGCCGCGTACGGCTGCGGGTTGCTGGTCTCCCCCACCCGCCGGCACCTGCTCGACGGGATCGAGCGGGCCGACTCGGTGACCGTCGACTACCACAAGTCGTTCTTCCAGCCGGTCAGCTCCAGCGCCCTGCTGGTCCGCGACGGCCGGACGCTGCGGCACGCCACCTGGCACGCCGACTACCTCAACCCGGCCCGCGCGGCGGAGCAGGGCATCCCCAACCAGGTCGACAAGAGCATCCAGACCACCCGGCGCTTCGACGCGGGCAAGCTCTGGCTCACCCTGCGGATCATGGGCCCGGACGCCGTCGGCGCGCTCTTCGACCGGGTCGTCGACCTCGCCGCCGAGACCTGGCGGCGCCTCGACGCCGACCCGCGCTTCGAGGTGGCGGCCCGCTCGCAGTTGAGCACCGTGGTCTTCCGGCACGTGCCGCCCGGCGCCCCGCCGCACCTGGTCGACCAGGCCAACCTGTACGCCCGGGACGCGCTGGCCGCCTCGGGCGCGGCGCTGGTCGCCGGCACCACCGTCGATGGCGCGCACTGGCTGAAGCTCACCCTGCTCAACCCGGAGACCACGGTGGACGACGTCGCCGCCGTCCTCGACCTGATCGCCGCGCACGCCGACCGGCACGCCCGCGCTGACCTTCGCGTCGTCGGCCCGGGAGCCGAACCCACGGCCGCCCTGTCCCCGGTCGGCTGACCCCGGCCCGGAGGAGTACGAACGCATGTCGACCCACGACTTCATCGCCGTCGGGCTGGGCCCCTACAACCTCGGACTGGCCTGCCTCACCGCACCGATCGACGACCTCGACGGGCTGTTCCTGGAGGCCCGCGCCGACGTCGACTGGCATCCCGGGATGCTGCTCGAGTCGGCCCGGCTCCAGACGCCGTTCCTCGCCGACCTGGTCACCCTCGCCGACCCCACCTCGCCGTACTCGTTCCTGCGTTATCTCAAGGAGACCGGCCGGCTGTACCCGTTCTACATCCGGGAGAGCTTCTTCCCGCTGCGCGCCGAATACAGCGCCTACTGCCGCTGGGCCGCCGCGCAGCTGCCCCACCTGCGCTTCCGGCACACCGTCACCCGCGTCGAGTACGACGGGACCGACGACCGGTACGTGGTGCGCGCCGACACCCCGGACGGACCGGTCAGCCACCGGGCCCGGCGCCTGGTGCTGGGCACCGGCACCCGGCCGTACCTGCCGCCGGCCTGCGCCGGCCTGGGCGGCGACCTGATCCACAACTCCCGCTACCTGGCGCACCGGGAGGCGCTGCGGGCCACGCGCAGCATCACCGTCGTCGGCAGCGGCCAGAGCGCCGCCGAGATCTACCACGACCTGCTCGGCGACATCGACAGGTACGGCTACCAGCTCACCTGGGTGACCCGCTCGCCCCGGTTCTTCCCGCTGGAATACACCAAGCTGACGCTGGAGATGACCTCACCGGACTACGTGGACTACTTCCACGCGCTGCCGGAGCCGACCCGCTACCGGCTGGAGTCCGCGCAGCAGCCGCTGTTCAAGGGCATCGACGCCGACCTGATCAACGACATCTACGACACGCTCTACGCCAAGAGCCTGCCCGGCCCGGTGCCGACCCGGCTGCTGACCAACACCGAACTGGTCGACGCGGCGTACGACGGCGGCCGCTACCGGCTCGGGCTGCGCCACACCGAACAGGACCGGGCGCTCACCCTGGACACCGAGGGGCTCGTGCTGGCCACCGGCTACCACCACCGGGTGCCGGAGTTCCTGGCCCCGGTGCGCGACCGGCTCCGCTTCGACGCCCACGGCCGCCTCGACGTGGCCCGCAACTACAGCGTCGACCACACCGGCCGGGACGTGTTCCTGCAGAACGGCGGCACGCACACGCACAGCATCACCTCGCCCGACCTGGGCATGGGCCCGTACCGCAACTCGTGGATCATCCGCGAGCTGACCGGCCGGGAGCACTACCCGATCGAGAAGACCATCGCGTTCCAAGAGTTCGGAGTCCCGGCATGACCGAACGCACCGAGCGAAGCGAGGGCCGTGAGAGCATGCCCGGCCGGCACGGCATGACCGAACGCACCGAGCGAAGCGAGGGCCGTGAGAGCATGCCCGGCCGGCACGGCATGACCGAACGCACCGAGCGAAGCGAGGGCCGTGAGAGCATGCCCGGCCGGCACGGCATGAGTTCCTTCACCCGGGTCGACGGACGACTCGGCGCGTTCGCGCTGCGCCCGCTGGACGCCGACGCCGACGCGGCGCTGCTGCACCGCTGGGTCACCCACCCGAAGGCGGCGTTCTGGCTGATGCGGGACGCCGACGTGGCGGGCGTCGCGCAGGAGTACCGGCGGATCGCCGCCCACCCGCACCACGACGCGTACCTCGGGTCATGGCGCGGCCGGCCCGCGTTCCTGGCCGAACGGTACGACCCGACCCGGGTGGAGCTGGTCGGGTTGTACGGCCCGGAGCCCGGCGACGTCGGCATGCACTTCCTCTGCGCGCCCACCGACACGCCGGCGCACGGTTTCACCCGCGCCGTGCTCATCACGGTGCTGGCCTGGCTCTTCGCCGACCCGGCGGCCCGCCGGGTGGTGGTGGAGCCGGACGTGCGCAACACCGCGGTGCACGCGCTCAACGCCGCCGTCGGCTTCACCGTCGCCGGCCGGATCCGCAAGCCCGAGAAGGACGCGCTGCTCAGCGTCTGCACCCGGGACCAGTTCCGGGCCGCCACCGGGGAAGAGGTGTCCGCGTGACCGCCACCGCGTCCGTCGCCCACCTGACCCCCGGGGCGTGGGCGACGGCCAACCGGCTGCTGGTCCGCAAGGCGCTGGCCGAGTTCGCCCACGAACGCCTGATCACCCCCGAGCCCACCGACCTCGGGCGGTGGATGGTGCGCAGCGACGACGGCACCGTGCAGTACCGGTTCGCCGCCGAGCGCCTCGCGCTGGACCACTGGCACATCGACGCCGCCAGCATCACCCGGCACCGCGACGGCACGCGGCTGCCGCCCGACGCCGTCGACCTCTGCCTGGAGCTGCGTGGCGCGCTCGGCCTCACCGACGCGATCCTGCCGGTCTACCTGGAGGAGATCACCTCCACCCTGGCCGGCACCGCGTACAAGCTCGGCAGGCCGGCGGTCTCCGCCGCCGAGCTGGCCGCCGCGGACTTTCAGACCATCGAGACGCAGATGACCGAGGGGCACCCCTGCTTCGTGGCCAACAACGGGCGCCTCGGCTTCGGCGTGCACGACTACCACCGGTACGCCCCGGAGGCGGCCGCGCCGGTGCGGCTGCTCTGGCTGGCCGCGCACCGCGACCACACCACGTTCACCTGCGCCGCCGACCTGGACTACGACGCGCTGGTCCGCGCCGAGCTGGGCGAGGAGACCCTGGCCGGGTTCACCGCCACGCTCACCGGGCTCGGCCTCGACCCGGCCGACTACCTGCTGATCCCGGTGCACCCGTGGCAGTGGTGGCACCGGCTCGCGGTCACCTTCGCCGGCGAGGTCGCCCGGCGCCGGCTGGTCTGCCTCGGCGAGGGGCCGGACGACTACCTGGCCCAGCAGTCCATCCGTACGTTCTTCAACGTCACCGACCCGACGAAGCACTACGTCAAGACCGCGCTGTCGGTGCTGAACATGGGCTTCCTGCGGGGCCTGTCCGCCGCGTACATGGCGGCCACGCCCGCGATCAACGACTGGCTGGCCGCGCTGGTCGACGACGACCCGGTGTTGAAGCGCACCGGTCTGTCGATCATCCGGGAGCGGGCCGCGATCGGCTACCGGCACCGGCAGTACGAGGCGGCGACCGACCGGGGGTCGCCGTACCGGAAGATGCTGGCCGCGCTCTGGCGGGAGAGCCCGGTGCCCGGCCTGGAACCCGGCCGGCGGCTGGCGACCATGGCCTGCCTGCTGCACGTGGACCGGGCCGGCCGGCCGCTGGCCGGCGCGTTGATCGCCGCGTCGGGACTGGCCCCGGCGGTGTGGCTGCGCCGCTACCTGGACGCGTACCTGGTGCCGCTGCTGCACAGCCTGTACGCGTACGACCTGGCGTTCATGCCGCACGGCGAGAACGTCATCCTCGTCCTCGACGCCGGTGCGGTGGAGCGGGTGGTCTTCAAGGACATCGCCGAGGAGATCGTGGTGATGAACCCGGACGCGGACCTGCCCGAGCGGGTCCGCCGGATCCGGGCCGCGATCCCGGCGGAGGAGAAGATCCTGTCGATCTTCACCGACGTGTTCGACTGCTTCTTCCGCCACCTGGCCGCCATCCTGCACACCGGGGGCGTCCTCGACCAGGACGACTTCTGGCGGACGGTGGCCGAGTGCGCGGTCGACTACGCCGACGCCGTGCCCCACCTGGCCGACCGGTTGGCCCGGCACGACCTGTTCGCCCCGCAGTTCGCGCTCTCCTGCCTCAACCGGTTGCAACTGCGCGACAACCAGCAGATGGTCGACCTCGCCGACCCGTCCGCCGCGCTCCAGTTCGCCGGCACCCTGGCCAACCCGCTCGCCCGGTTCGCACCGCCGTCTCCCGCTGCTTCCGGCTGACCTCCTTCCGCGGCGGCGCCGGCGCGGGAGACGATGGGTAGGTGGATGTCGAGCCGATCGCGCACACCCCGCAGCCGGCGTTCTCCCGCTCGACCCTGCGGCAACGCTGGACGGACCTCACCTTCCTGCACTGGGCGGTCGCGCCGGAGGTCGTCGCGCCGCTGCTGCCCGCCGGCACCCGGCCGGACACGCTGGACGGGGTCAGCTACGTCGGCCTGATCGGGTTCCGGATGGTCGGGTTGGGGCTCGGCCTCGGCCCGCCGGTGCCGTATCTCGGCAGCTTCTGGGAGACAAACGTCCGGCTCTACTCGGTCGACGACACCGGCCGCCGGGCCGTGGTGTTCCGCTCGCTCGACGCGTCCCGGCTGGTTCCGGTGCTGGTGGCCCGGGCGACCCTGCGGCTGCCGTACCTGTGGTCGGCGATGCGGATCGAGCGCGACGGCGACCGCCGCGTCTACCGGTGTCGGCGCCGCTGGCCGGGGTCGACGGGGGCGACCAGCCGGATGGAGGTGCGGGTGGGTACGCCGCTGGCCGACCCGAGCCCCCTGGAGCACTTCCTCACCGCCCGCTGGGGCCTGCACACCCGGGCGTACGGGCGCACGCTGCACCTGCCGAACTGGCATCCGCGCTGGCCGTTGCACCGGGCCGAGCTGCTGCACCTCGACGACGAGCTGGTCGCCGCCGCCGGGCTGCCGGCGCCGGCCGGTCCGCCGGTCAGCGTGCTGTACTCCCCCGGCGTGGCGGTGCGGTTCGGCGTTCCCGCCGCCGTGGGCTGACCGGGCGGGCCGCGCGGCGCGCGGGCGTCGCGGCCGTCGCGGGGCGGTCGGTAACCGGTTACAGTCGACGAACCGGATCACCACGACCGCCAGGAGGACCCCGGTGACGAACGCCAGCGGAGCCCAGCCGTCCGACGCCCGGGCCGACTGGGCGGCCCGCATCGCCCGGCGCAGCGAGGAGGGCGGCGCCGCCGCGCTGCCCGACCTGCCGCCGCCGGCCGGGCTCACCGCCACCGCCGGCCACGGCCACGTCCGGCTCCGCTGGCAGCCGGTCGACGGCGCGGTCGGCTATCTGGTGCATCGCGCCACGCTGGACGGCGACCGGGTGTCCGGGCCGTTGCGCCCGGTGGACCACCTCGGCGGGGACGTGCTCTCCGTGCCCGACACCTGGTACGTCGACACCACCGGCACCCCCGGCCGGCGGTACGCGTACGCGGTGGCCGCCGTGCCGGAGGTGACCGTCACCGGGGCGCTGAGCGACCCGGTCCCGGCGGCCGCCCTGCCCGCCGCCGGCGAGCCGCCCACCGTCCACCTGCGCCTCGACGCGAACGCCACCGGCGGTCCGCTGCACCGGCCCTGGCAGCCGATGATCGGCTCCGAGCGGCTGTCCCAACTGCTCTGCCGGGAGCGCTCCGGTGGCCGGGAGATCGGCGCCGAACTGCTGGCCGCGCTGCGCCGGGTGCACGACGAGATCGGCGTGAGCACCGTGCGGGCGCACGCGATCCTGCACGACGACCTCGGCGTCTACCGGGAGGTCGACGGCGAGCCGGTGCACGACTTCAGCCGGGTGGACCAGGTCTACGACCTGCTGCTGGGCATCGGCATGACGCCGGTGGTGGAGCTCGGGTTCATGCCCCGCGACCTGGCCAGCGACCCGGAGCGCACCGTCTTCACCTACCGCGGCATCATCTCCCCGCCGCGCGACTGGGACCGGTGGGCCGGCCTGGTCCGCGCACTGGTGGCCCACCTGCGGGACCGCTACGGCGAGCAGGTGCTCGGCTGGGACTTCGAGGTGTGGAACGAGGCCAACCTGGAGGTCTTCTGGTCGGGCAGCCGGGCGGAGTGGATGCGGCTGTACGAGGTGACCGCCCGCGCGGTCAAGGACGTCGACCCCCGGATCCCGGTGGGCGGCCCGTCGTCGGCCGCCGCCGGCTGGGTGGACGACCTGCTGGCCCACGCCGCCACCACCGGCGCGCCGGTGGACTTCGTCTCCACCCACACGTACGGCAGCCCGCCGCTGGACCTGCGGCCCACCCTGGCCCGGCTCGGCTTCCCGGACGCCCGGATCCTGTGGACCGAGTGGGGGGTCACCCCCACCCACTTCCACCCGGTCAGCGACGGCACGTCGGCCGCCACCTTCCTGCTCAGCGGCATGCGGTCGGCGGCGGGCCGAGTCGACGCGCTGTCCTACTGGGTGGCCAGCGACCACTTCGAGGAGCTGGGCCGGCCGCCGCGGCTGCTGCACGGCGGTTTCGGCCTGCTCACCGTCGGCGGCATCGCCAAGCCGCGCTACCACGCCCTGCGGATGCTCGCCCAGCTCGGCGAGACCGAGCTTCCGGTGCGGGCCGACGGTGACGGCGCCGACGGCCTGGTGCAGACCTGGGCGAGCCGGCGGGCCGACGGCAGCCTCGCCATCCTGGTCTGGGCCGCCACCCTGGACCAGGGCAAGCGGGACGGCGATCCGGCGCTGGCCCGGCGGATCCGGCTGGTGGTCGACGGCGCGGCCGGCCGGCCCGCCCTGGTCTCCCGGCTGGACCGGGAGCACGGCGACGTGACCACGGTGGCGGACCGGCTGGGGGTCGCCGACTGGCCGACCGACGAGCAGTGGCCGGCGCTGCGCGCCGCCAACCAGCTCCCGGTGGAGAAGATGCAGCCGGCCGCCGAGGCCGGGGCCGCGGTGATCGAGCTGGACCTGCCGCAGCCGGGGGCGGTCCTGATCGAGCTGCCCGGGGCCTGAGCGCCACGGATGGCCGCCGGCCGGTAGGGTCGGCGACCGTGCGTATCCGGACCGAGGTTCAGCCCGACCGCCGGCGGTTGGCGGCGGCCCTCCGCCACGCCCAACGACGGCTGATCCTCGCCATCCGCGCCGGCGGGGTGATCTTCTGGCTGCTCGCCCTGATCTACCTGGCTCTCGGCGCGGAGGCCAGAGCCGTGCTGCACGCCGTCGGCGGGGCAGTCATCTTCTGGGCCGTACCGGCCTTCCTGATCTGGCTGGGCGGGTGGGCGAGCTGGCGGATCTACGGCATCCCGACGGGCTGGGAGTTCACCGACGACGGCGTGCACGCCCACAACGAGCTGATGGACTCGACGATCCGCTGGCCGGCGCTCAACCGGGTGACGCCGATTCCCGGCCAGCTGCTGTTCACCATCAACTGGTTCCAGGTCGTCCCGGTGCCCACCACCGACATGGCGCCGGAGGACCTGCGGACCCTGGTGCGTTTCCTGCGCGACCGTGGGCTGATCAGGGAGACGGACAGCGAGACCTTGGCGACGGTGTCGTCGGGCACCCAGCCGAGGAAGTAGGGCCGACATGCGGCGGTGGGGCCCTCGGTCGCCGACCGAGGGCCCCACGTCACGGCACGCTATGAGGCGGCTCCACGCAGTTGCGGGAGGTCCTGTCCGGCCGGCACGTTGAACGTCTCCTTGGCGATCAGCGGACGGATCCGGCGTTCGAACTGCGGCGAGACGAACGCGCGGCGGATCAGGTCGTGGCGCAGCTCGTTGCCGAGCGCCGCCATGATCATGGCCTGGTCGAGCGAGAGGTACCGCTTGGCCACCGTGCCGCTGCCGACCGCGACCGCGTCGTAGAAGCCGCCGGGCCCGTACGAGTCGAAGTCGGCCTTGAGCCGGGCCAGGTTGTCCACGACCGGCCCCTTGGCGTACGGCAGGGCGAGGAACGCCGCGTGCGGGGTGACCACGCCGTCGCCGTAGTCGGGTTCCGGGCCGGCCGGGCGGCAGTCGCCGAACCCGGCGTCGTACTTCGAGCGCTCCATGTCGGACGGGTAGCCGTCGGTGTCCATGCCCATCGCGTCGACGCCCCACGCCATGTACCCGCCGGCCGGGTCGCTCGCCGGGGAGAAGCCCCAGTAGCCGTAGCGGGCGTCGTTCATGCCGTGCTCGATCTGGCCGGCGACCGTCGCGGGGTGGTTGCGGCCCCAACTGTTGGGCGCCCAGCGCGCCTCGGGCACGAACAGGTCGGGCATCAGCGCCTCGAACATGTCGCCGCCCCAGCTGGGCACGAACTGGATGCCCCGGTACCGGTAGGCGCCCTCGTACACCGGCACGCCCAGGTGGCTGGTGTCGAAGCCGACCGGCTGCATCTCGTGCCAGCTCCAGTCGCAGCTGGCCGGCAGGGTGCGCATGGTGTGGTAGTAGGCCTCCGGCGGGATCTGGCCCGCCGCGATGCCGAGGTAGGTGGCGATGCGCGGCTCGGTGACCGTGATGTCGTAGTGGTTGCAGGTGAACCAGACGCCGGCGCGCTGCTGCGAGCAGCCCGGGGGTGGCGCGTCCCAGAAACCGCCGGCGATCAGGCCGCTGGCGCCGAACGGGGTCGCCGCGGCCGGGTTGTAGTAGAAGCCGAAGTTCATCTTCCGCAGGATCGCATCGGCCTTGCCGCGCAGCTGCGGCACGGCGCCCTTGACCACGTGCAGCGCGGCGGCGAGCCAGCCGTTGTCCACGCTGGACATGAACGGGTACACGGTGCTGCCGTCGTCGGGCCAGACCGTGACGACCGAGCCGTCGCGCGGGTCGTACCAGTTGTAGTACATGCCCGACGGGGTGTGGTGCTTGAGCCGGGCGAGGGTGTCGAGGGTCTTGCCCATCCGCTCGCGGGCCTCGGTGGGCGAGATGATGCCGAGGTCGCGGGCGACCACCGTGGACCACAGGTAGCCGCCGATGTTGGTGGGTGACGTGTAGGTGGACCGGCCGCCGGTGGCGAGGTCGCCGGTGATGTTGTCGGCGACCAGGCCGGTGCCGGGGTCGGTCATCGCGGTCATCGACCGCCAGGTGTCGCGGGCGTAGCCGAGCAGGGCGCGGTCGGCGGCGCGGTCGGCGGGCGCGGCGACGGCGGCCGAGCCGCCGGCCAGGGTGAGGGTCAGCGCGAGGAGCGGTGCGAGTAGGCGTCGCATGGGTCTCCTTGTCTGGTGCGGGGAGGGATCAGGGTCATTTGAGTCCGGTGGTGGCGATGCCGCGCAGGAAGTGCCGTTGCAGGACCACGAACAGGACGAGGACCGGGAGCACGACGATCACGGCGCCGGCGAGGAGCGGGCCGTAGTAGATGCGGTTCTGGCCGACGCTGAACAGCGCGAGCGCGACCGGCAGGGTGTACTTGTCCTCCGTGGTCGCCACCACCAGCGGCCAGAGGAAGTTGTTCCACGACTGCAGGAAGGTGAGGATGCCGAGGGTGGCCAGCGCCGGGCGGCACAGCGGCAGCACCACCCGCCAGAAGATCCGGAATTCCCCGGCGCCGTCGACCCGGGCCGCCTCGATGAGTTCGTCGGGGATCGACTGGAGGAACTGCCGCATCAGGAAGACGCCGAACGCGCCGACCAGGAACGGCAGGATCAGGCCGGCGTAGGTGTTGGCCAGGCCCATGTTGCTGACCAGCACGAACTGCGGGACGAACGTCACCATGCCGGGCACCATCAGCATGCCGAGCACGGCCAGGAAGAGCACCCGCTTGCCGGGATAGCGCAGCTTGGCCAGGGCGTATCCGACGAGCGAGCAGAACAGCAGGTTGCCGGCGGTCACCGCGGTCGCGACCAGCAGCGAGTTGAAGAAATAGAGCGGGAAGTCGAGCCCGGAGAACAGGTCGCGGTAGTTGCCGAGGGTGGCCGTCTCGGGCCACCAGGTCGGCGGCACCGCCCGGATCTCCCGCTCCGGCTTGATGGACGAGAGCGCCATCCAGACGAACGGCCCGGCCACGGCGAACAGGCCGAGGATCAGGACGGCGTAGAGCGCGGCCCGCGCGACCCGGTCCCGGGTACGCAGGGCGGTGTTGGCCGAGGCCATCGTCAGCTCCTCTCCCGCAGCAGGCGGAACTGCACGGCGGACAGCGCCACGATCGCCAGGAAGAGCACGTAGCTGGCCGACGCCGCGTAGCCGTAGTTGCCGAACCCGAACTGGTTGTAGATGTGGAACGAGACCGACAGGGTCGAGGAGAGCGGGCCGCCCTGCGTCATCACGAACGGCTCCTCGAAGAGCTGGAGGAAACCGATGCCGGTGACCACCCCGCCGAACAGCAGCGTCGGGCGCAGCATCGGCAGGGTGACGTTGCGGAACTGCTGCCAGCGCGTCGCGCCGTCGAGCGTGGCCGCCTCGTAGAGGTCGGCCGGCACCGCCTGGAGCCCGGCCAGGAAGATCACCATCAGGAACCCGAAGTTGCGCCACGCCGCCATGACGGTCAGCGACGGCAGCGCGAGGTTGGTGTCGTAGAGCCAGCTCGGCCCGTCGATCCCGACCAGCCGCAGCAGGTTGTTGACCAGGCCGATCTCCGGGTCGAGCAGGAAGCGCCAGACCACCGCGATCGCCACGATGCTGCTCACCACCGGCAGATAGAAGCCGACCCGGAACAGCGTCCGGAAGCGGACGAGTCCGGAGTTGAGCGCGCTGGCGGCGGCCAGCGCCAGCACCATGGTCAGCGGTACCCCGACGACGACGAAACCGAGCGTGTTGACCGCCGCGCGCAGGAAGAGCCGGTCGGCGAAGAGCCGGGTGTAGTTGTCGAGGCCGACGAAGTTGACGGCGAGCGGGTTACGCAGGTCGGTGGAGCGCAGGTCGGTGAAGCTCATGACCAGCGAGACCACCACGGGCAGCGCCATGAACACGACGAACAGGACGGTGAACGGCGCGGAGAACAGCCAGCCGGTCAGCGCCTGCCGCAGGCGCTGCCGCCGCACCGGGAGGGCGGGACGGCCGGGGCTGGTCGCCGCGGCCGTCCGCGCCGGCGCCGTGGAGGCGCTGCTCATCTCAGCTCCCGGTCCCGATGGCGCTCGCCTGTTCCTGGATCGCCTTCGCGGTCGCGGCCGGGTCGGCGTTCTGCTTGCACAGCTTCTCGATCTCGGTGTCGACCACGGAGGCGATCTGCTCCCAGGTCGGGATCGCCGGCGGCGCCTTGGCGCTGGTGAGCTGATCGCCGAAGGTGGCCAGGTAGGTGTCGCCGGAGAGCGTCTGGTCGTCCCAGGCCGCCTGGACGGCCGGCAGGTCCTTGACCGCCTGGTACCACTTGACCTGCACCTCGGGCTTGCTCAGCCACTGCACGAACTTCCAGCCGGCGTCCCGGTTCTTCGCGTCCTTGAACACGGCGAGGCTGCTGCCGCCGATGAACGAGGTGGACGACTTCTTCATCGGCATCCGGGCGACCGCGTACTTGTCCTTGAAGCCGGCGCCGCCCTGCTCCTCGACGATGCCCATGTGCCAGGGGCCGGAGATGAACGCGCCGATGTCACCCTTGACGAAGCCGGGCTCCAGCGAGCCCTCCGGCAGCGCGGTCGGGGCCAGTCCCTCGGTGAAGAAGGACTGGTAGTAGCCGAGCGCCTCGGCCGTCTCGGGCGTGTCGAAGGTCAGCTTGTCCGCGCTGGCCACCTCCGCGCCGTTGGACCAGGCGAACGGCAGGACCGACTGCCAGCTGCCGGTCTTGGTGGGCGGCTGGAGGTTGATGCCCCACTTGGCGCCGGCCTTCTCCTGCATGCCCTTGGCCATGGCCTTGAGGTCGTCCCACGACTTCGGGCCGTCCGGGAAGCCGGCGCGGGCGGCCAGGTCCTTGCGGTAGAAGATCAGCCGGGTCTCGACGTACCAGGGGACGCCGTACGAGGCGCCGTCGACGATGGTGGTGTCCCAGGCGCCGGGGAAGAAGTCCTCCTTCTTGATCAGATCCGGTGGGGTCGGGTCGAGCGCGCCGGTCTTGGCGAACTCGCCCTGCCAGGTGGTGCCGATCATCGACACGTCCGGGGTCTGCTTGGCGGCGATGGCGCTGGCGAGCTTCTGGTGCGCCGCGTCCCACGGCACCGCCGTCACGGTGACCTTCGCGTCGGGGTTCTCGGTGGAGAACTCCTTGGCGAACTCGCCGAGCTTCTCGCCCTCGGCGCCCATCGCCCAGACGGTGATCTCTCCGCTCGCCTTGCCGCCGCCGACGGACTTCGCCTCGTCCTGGCCGCCGCCGGAGTCGCGGCCGCAACCGGCCAGCGCGACCGACGCGGCCAGGACCAGCGTGGCCGCGGTGGCCAACCGCGTGCTTCTCATCTCGTACCTCCTGGGTTTAGGGGTCTTGCCGTGGTGGTCATCGGGCGGTGCCCGGGCTCGGCGCCGGGCAGCCGCAGCTGCCGCGCAGGACGAGCTCGGTGGGCAGCACGAGGCTGCCGTGCGGGGTGTCGTCGGGCCGGCCGGCGGCGGTCAGCAGCAGCCGGGCCGCCTCGGCGGCCAGTTCGCGTACGGGTTGCCGGACGGTGGTGAGGGCCGGGGTGACCAGGGCGCTGGTCGGCACGTCGTCGAAGCCGGTGATGACGAGGTCCTGCGGCACCCGCAGGCCCCGGCCGAGCGCGCCGACCAGCACGCCGAGGGCGGTCTCGTCGTTGGCGCAGACCACCCCGCCGGGCAGCGGCTCGCCGCCGACCAGCAGCCGCTGCGCGACGAGCACCCCGTCGGCCTGCTGCAGGCCGACGGCGACGGGTTCGGCCGGCGGGGTGACGCCCAGGTCGCGGTGGGCCTGCCGGAAGCCGGCCCACCGCTCGCTGACGTCGGGCGAGCCCTCCGGGTTGCCGACGAAGACCAGGTCCCGCAGTCCGTGGTCGGCGAGCAGGTGCCGGGTGAGCGCCGCCATGCTGCCGGGGTTCTCGGCGCGTACCGAGGCGATGTCGCCCGGTCCCGGGCCCGCGATCACCACCACCGGGACCCGCGCGGCGAGGCGGAGCAGCGCGTCATCGGAGACGGTGCCGCCGATGACGGCCACGCCGTCGACCCGGCGGCCCATTTCCAGCACCTGGGCGTCGGAGTCGGAGCGCAGGTGCGTGCAGAGGATGTGCACGCTGGCCCGCGACGGCCCGGCCTCGGACTCGAAGCCCTGGATGAGTTCGGTGAAGTAGGGGCCGGAGAGGCCGGGGAAGACCAGGCCGAGGGCGCCGTGCCGGCCGGCGGCCAGGGCCCGGCCGAGGTGGTCGGGACGGTAGCCGTGCTTCTCGATCGCCTCCAGGACCCGGCGGCGCATCTCCTCGGAGACCTGCCCGGTGCCGTTGGAGACCCGGGAGACGGTGGCCACGGAGACGCCGGCGATTCGCGCGATCTCGCGGACCGTCATGCGGCTGTTGCTCATCGCTCCCTCGATCCGTAACGTGCGGGAAACAGAAACCGGTTACAGCGACGATAGGCAGCAGAGACGTAGTTCACAAGCCTCAGATCCACAAACTTCAAGGAGTCGCGCCCCGATGACAGACGTGCTGCTGCGGGACCGCCGGATCCTCGTCGACGGCCGGCCCGAGCTGCTGCTCGCCGGCGAGGTGCACTACTTCCGCCTCGCCCGCGCCGACTGGGCGGACCGGCTCGACCGGCTCCGCGACTGCGGCGCGGACACCGTCGCCACCTACGTGCCGTGGCTCTGGCACGAGCTGCCGGACGGCTCCGTCGACCTGACCGGGCGTACCCACGAACAGCGTGACCTGGCCGGCTTCCTCGACCTGGCGCACCGGCGTGGGCTGCGCGCGGTGGTGCGCCCCGGGCCGTTCGTGATGGCCGAGCTGAAGAACGAGGGCATCCCGCACCGGGTGTACGACGCGCACCCGCACCTGCTCCCGGTCAGCTGGGACGGCGCGCCGGTGCGCACCCGCACCCTCGACTACCTGGCCCCGGAGTTCCTCGCCGCCGCCGACGGCTGGTACGCCCAGGTGATGCCCGTGATCGCGGCCCGCCTCGCGCCGCGCGGCGGCCCGGTGGTGGCGGTGCAACTGGACAACGAGATCGGGATGCTCTCCTGGGTGACCAACTCCCCCGACCTCACCGACGGGCTCTGCGCCGACCTGGCCCGGTGGGCCGTCCAGCGGTACGGCGCCGAGGTCGCCGCGGCGCGGGTCGGCGCCGACCCGGCCGACCCGCCGGCCTGGGCGGCCGCGCTGCGCGGCCCGGCCGAGGAGCACTCCCTGGCACTGCACGACGACCTCGGCCGCTACTCGCGCGACCGCTACCGCCGGTACGTGGCGGCGCTGCGCGCGAGCGCCGAACGGCACGGGGTGACCGGCGTGCCGTTCCTGGTCAACGTGCACGGCACCGACCAGGGGCGGGGGCGCACCTTCCCGATCGGGATCAGCCAGCTCATGGCGTCCTGGCACGGCCAGCCGCAGCTCACCGCCGGCTCCGACCACTACCTCGGCGACCTGACCGTCGGCAACGTCGCCGACCTGTACGTGGCCAACGCCTTCCTCGCCGCCACCCAGGACAGCGACCAACCGCTGACCTGCCTGGAGTTTGAGGCGGGCGACGGCGACTACGACGAGGACCTGTCGAGGCTGCTTCCGCCGGAGGCGGTCGAGCTGAAGACGCGGCTCTGCGTGGCGCAGGGCAACCGGCTGCTCAACCTCTACCTGTTCGCCGGCGGCCACAACCCGCCGCTGGCCGAGCCGGTCGGCGACGGCAACGACCGGATCGCGTTCACCGGCGAGCGGCACGGCTTCGCCGCCCCGGTCGGCCCGGAGGGACGACTCAACCCGACGTACGCCGCCACCCGGCGGGCCCTGCACGCCGTACGCGGGGCGGCGGACCTGCTCGCCGACGGCGACGAGGAACACGACGGGTTCGCCCTCGGTTTCGTGCCCGACCACTACCTGACCGAGTACCACCATCCGGCGTCGGCCAGCCGGACGGCGCAGGTCGCCGAGCTGGAACGGTTCCGGGGCATGGGCGCGCGGGACGTGCTGGCCCGCGCGCTGCTGCTGGCCGGCTACTCGTTCCCCGCGGTGCTCCTGGCGGCGCCGTCGGGCGGCGCGGCCGTGACGCCGGAGGGCCGGGCACCGCAGGCGGACACCGGGGCGCAGGGGTGGGACGGCGCGGCGCAGGGGCCGGACGGCGGGCCGCCGGTGCTGGTGCTGGCCAGCGCGCCCACCCTCGGCCGGGACGTCCAGCGACGGCTGGTCGACCGGCTGCACGCCGGCGGCCGGCTGCTGCTGCACGGCCCACTGCCCGTCCGCGACCACGCCGGCACGCGGTGCACCCTGCTGGCCGACGCGCTCGGGCTACGGCCCGACGGCTGGCGGGAGAGCGGGCCGCACTACTTCCCGTCGGTGGTCGGTCGGGGCTGGGCGGCCGGCCCCGCCGAGGTCCGGGTCGGCTACGCCCAACTGCTCGCCGGGGACGGCGAACGGCTGCTGACCGAGGTCGGCTCCGGCCGGCCGTGCGGCGTCGAGGTGACCGTGGGCGCCGGCCGGGCCGTGGTGATCGCCGCCGGCTACCCGTGCCACCTGGACTTCTGGCGCGCGGCGCTGCGCCGGCTCGGCGTACGCCCCCGGCTGCGACACGACGCGGACCGTGCCGGGCTGGTGCTCACCTCCACCGTGGACCGCGCCGGCCAGCGGCTGCTGCACCTGGTCAACGTCGCCCCGTCGGCGGTCGAGTTCGGGCTGTGGCACCGGGACCGGCCGGTGCTGTCCGGCCGGCGGCTGCGGATCGGTGCCCGCGCCGGGCTGATGCTGCCGGCCGGCGTCCGGGTCGGGCCGGCCACGCTGCTGGAGAGCAGTTGCGAGCTGGTCGCCCGCGCCGGCGCGGAGGTGCTGCTGCGGCCGACCCAGACCGAGGACGTCGCGGTCTTCGCCACCGACCGGCCGGTACGCGCCGACCGGGGTGCGGTCAGCGTCGCCGACGGGCGCGCCACGCTGACCGTGCGGGCGCCGGACGGCGAACCGGTGCGGGTCCGCATCGGCTGACCGCCGCACCGGCACGGGCCGACGCCGACACTGCCGCCGACATGCGGGCGGACCGCCGTCGTCGGTCCGCGCGGGTCAGGGCCGCTTCGGCGCGAGGCCGGTGCACCGGCGTGCCGTGGCGACCCGCTCCTCGATCCGGTCCCGGGCCGCGCCGGAGACGAGCACCGGCTGCCCGCTGCCCGAGACGGTCGCCGGCAGGAACTCGGTGCGGGTCACCGCCCGCCCGCGCACGGTCAGCCGCAGCACCCCGGAGTCGGTGCTGCGCGAGCCGGCGTACCAGAGGAAGTTGCCGAGGCCGTAGTGCACGTAGGTCCGGCCCTGCCAGCCGTCGCCGAGCAGGGTGTGCGCGTGGGCGCCGACCACGATGTCCGCGCCGGCCCCGGCCAGCCGGCGGGCGAAGGACGTCATCTCCCCGGTCGGGCAGGGGTTGCCCTCGATCCCCCAGTGCATGAAGACGATCACCAGGTCGGCCCGGTCACGGGCCGCCCGCACGGCGGCGACGGCCCGGTCGGTGTCGAAGGCCATCGCGATGCCCGGCCGGGTGTCCGTCGCCTTCCACTGCGCGGCCAGCTCGTGCACCTGCGACATGCCGAGCACCGCGACCCGCACACCCCGGACGGTGGTCAGCCACGGCGCGTACGCCGCGTCGGCGGTGCGCCCCGCGCCGAACACCGGGACGTTCGCCGCCGCCGCCGCGTCGAGGGTGTCCAGCAGCCCCACCCGGCCGTAGTCGAGGGTGTGGTTGTTGGCCAGCGACACGGCGTCGATCCCCGCGGCCCGCAGCGCCGGGTACGCGGCCTTCGGCGCCCGGAACTGGTAGCGCTTGGGCTGCGCGGTGCCGCCGCTGGTCACCGCGGTCTCAAGGTTGACCAGGGTGAGGTCGGCGTCGCGGAGCACCGACGTGATGGGGCCGAACGCCGTCGGCGGGTCGTCGAGCAGGCGCCGCGTCCGGCCCGTGAAGTGCACGTCCCCGGCGAAGGCCAGGCGCAGCTCGGCCGGCGGGCCGGTGGCCGAGCCGGTGGCGCTCGGCGTCGCTCCGACGTGCGCCGTCGTCGCGGCGCCCGGCGTCGTGGTGGCCGAGGGCCTCGCGTCGGCCGGCGGTCGGTCCGCTCCCCCGGTGTCGCAGCCGGCCAGCGCCGCCCCGACCGCGAGGACCGCCACCGCCGCACGTGCCCTGGTGCCGATCATCCGCACAGGATAGTGAGCCCGGGGCGGCACCGGGGACCCTCGCCGGATCACGTGAGGCGCGGCAGGGTGGCGGGTTCCGTGCGGTTGGTCGCGCGGCGGCGGCCAGGGCCGGGGCGCCGGCGGCGTCGCACTCCTGCGCCAGCCGATGGGCGCGGGCCGCCGCGGTGGTGGCGCGGGATGTTCCAGCGCCGCCAGCTCGGCCAGCGATCGCCGGGCGGCCGGTGCTCCCGGGGGCTTCTCGTCGCCCGTTCGCGGTCGTGGGCCGGCCCACCGTCCCAGCATCCGAATTCCTATTTAGCCTGTAGGGATTATGGGTTAGGTTGATAGCCATGATCAGCCAGGCCACCTCCCTCGACGGCACCACGGTCGCCGTGTCCCGGGGTTGCTGCCGTGGCTGGACCACCGCGCGCGGCTGCTGCCGCTGAACGCGCACGCCTGACTTCTCCCTGCCGCCGCGCCACCGGCTCGACGACGAGCCGCGGCGCGCCCGCACCCCGATCAACGGCCGCACGTCGCCGCCGCGCGTCCCCCGCGCGGGGAGCCGGCGCACCCCCGTCGTTCTCGATCAGGAGGAACGTCATGACCGTCATCGACGAATCACCCACCCGGGTCGACCCCGACCTGTTCCGCGCCCTGCTGCGCCGGCAGGCCGCGTCGGTCGCGGTGGTCACCGCCGCCGGCGACCCGCCGGTGGGGTTCACCGCGACGTCGTTCACGTCGGTGTCGCTGCGCCCGCCGCTGGTGTCGTTCTGCCTGGCCCGGTCGTCGTCGAGCTGGCCGACCGTGGCCGGCGCGGAGCACGTCGGGGTGCACCTGCTCGGCGAGGCGCAGCGGGAGGTCGCCCGGACGTTCGCGACCAGCGGCATCGACCGGTTCGCCGCGCACCCCGGCTGGCGGCCCGGCCCGTACGGGGTGCCGTTGCTGGACGAGCCGGTCGCCTGGCTGCTGTGCCGGGTCACCGAACGGGTGCTCGCCGGCGACCACGCCATCGTGCTGGCCGAACCGCTCACCGGCCGCTACGGCGAGGGCGCCCCCCTGCTCTACCACATGGGGCGCTACGCCGCCCTGCAGCCATCCACGAAGGAGTCGTAAGTGAAGTCCGCACCCCACATCGATCGCCGGTCACTGCTGTCCGCCACCCTCGGCGCGGTCGCGCTGGGCCTGACCGGCTGCGCCGGCGAGAAGACGCCGAGCACGGTACTGGCCGCCGGCGCGCCGCTGCCCGAGTCCGTGCCGAAGGGCACCCGGCTCGTGGTGGGCGACAAGGAGCACCAGAAGGCGCTCGAGTTCTCCGGCGAGGTGGAGAAGTTCTCCTTCCAGGTGGAGTTCGCCAACATCAGCGGCGGTCCGCAGACCCTGGAGGCGTTCCGGGCCGACGCCCTCGACCTCGGCTCGGTGGCGGACATCCCGCCGATCCACTCCCACTGGACGGGCATCCCCACCAAGATCGTCGCGTCGAAGTTCCGCCAGGACCCGCTGCACCACGCCATCTACCGGCTCGGCGTCGCGCCCGGCGTCGCGGTTGGCAGCCTCGCCGACCTGCGCGGCAAGAAGATCGCGTACAGCCCGGGACAGGCGCAGGGCGCGCTGGTGCTGCGGGTGCTGCGCAAGGCCGGGCTGACCAAGAAGGACGTCACGCTGATCGAGCTGGCCAGCACCGGCGACGTCTACCCGACCGCGCTCGCCAGCCGCCAGGTCGAGGTCGCCCCGATCGGGGGCGTGCAGGTCAAGCGGTACGAGGCCAAGTACGCGCGGGACGGCGCCCACACCATCGCGCACGGCCTGCGCGACGACCCCGGCCACCTGTACGCGCCGGTCAGCGTGCTGGGCGACCCGGGCAAGGCGGCCGCGATCCGGGAGTACGTGCAGGCGTGGGCGCGGGCCTGGCGGTGGCGGGAGGCCAACCCGCAGGAGTGGATCGAGCGGTACTACGTCAAGGACCAGGGCCTCAGCGCCGACGACGGCCGGTGGCTGGTGGACAACGCCGGGGTCTCCGACATCCCGGCCAGCTGGACCGAGGCCATCGGCCGGCACCAGGAGACCATCGACCTGCTGGCCGAGGAGACCGGCAACAAGCCGCTGAAGGCCGAGGACCTGTACGACCGGCGCTACGAGTCCGTCGCCGCGGACGCGCTCGCCAAGGGGGTCGCCCGATGACCGCCTCGGTGCTCACCCGCCCCCGCACGGCGGCGGCGGAACCGGCCAACCGGCCACGCCGTCGGCTGCGACCCGGACGCCCCATCCCGTTCGGGGCGGCGATCGGCCCGCTGCTGCTGTTGGCGGTCTGGGCGCTCGGCTCGGCGACCGGCTGGCTCGACCCGCGTACCCTCTCGGCGCCGTGGACCGTGGTGACGACGGCGGGTGACCTCATCGCGGACGGCCGGCTGCCGGCGAACCTGGCCGTCTCGGCCCAGCGGGCCGCCCTGGGCCTGGGCATCGGCACCGTCATCGGCACGGTGCTGGCGGTGGTCGCCGGCTTGAGCCGGTGGGGTGAGGCCGTCGTCGACGGTCCGATCCAGATCAAACGGGCCGTCCCGGCGCTGGCGCTGGTGCCGCTGCTGATCCTGTGGCTCGGCATCGGTGAACAGATGAAGGTCACCACCATCGCGCTGGGCGTCTTCGTGCCCGTCTACATCCACACCCACAACGGGCTGCGCAGCATCGACAGCCGGTACGTCGAGCTGGGCGAGTCGCTGCGGCTGCGGCGCACGGCGTTCCTGCGCCGGATCGTGCTGCCCGGCGCGCTGCCCGGCTTCCTGCTGGGCATGCGGTTCGCCGTGGTCGGCGCCTGGCTGGCCCTGGTGGTGGTCGAGCAGATCAACTCGACGAGCGGCATCGGCTACATGATGGATCTCGCCCGCCAGTACGGCCAGACCGACGTGATCATCGTCGGGCTGGTGCTGTACGGACTGCTCGGGTTGCTCTCCGACGGCGCCGTACGACTCGTGCAGAGGAGGGCGTTGTCGTGGCGACGCACGCTGGCGGACTGACCGCCACCCGCCCGGTACGGGTGCGGGACCTGGCCCGCGGGTTCGGTGACCGCACCGTCCTGGACGGCCTCGACCTGACCATCGGCGCGGGCGAGTTCGTGGCGCTGCTGGGGCGCAGCGGTTCGGGCAAGAGCACCCTGCTGCGGGCGCTCGCCGGGCTGGACGGCGAGGTGACCGGCTCGGGCCTGGTCGACGTGCCGGCGAACTCCTCGGTGGTGTTCCAGGACGCCCGGCTGCTGCCGTGGCAGCGGGTGCTGGACAACGTCGTGCTCGGCCTGCGCGGTCCGGACGCCGCCGAACGCGGCCGGGCGGCCCTGGCCGAGGTGGGGCTCGCCGGCCGGGACCGGGCCTGGCCGAGCGAGCTGTCCGGCGGTGAACAACAGCGGGTGGCGCTGGCCCGGGCCCTGGTGTCCGAACCGGAGCTGCTGCTGGCCGACGAGCCGTTCGGCGCGCTGGACGCGCTGACCCGGCTACGCATGCACGACCTGCTGCGCCGGCTGTGCGATCGGCACCGGCCGGCGGTGCTGCTGGTCACGCACGACGTGGACGAGGCGATCACCCTCGCCGACCGGGTGCTGCTGCTCGACGCCGGCCGCATCGCGGTGGACCTGTCCATCGACCTGCCGGCGCCCCGGTCGTACCGGCAACCGGCGTTCCTCGCCCACCGGGAGTCCCTGCTGCGGGCGCTCGGCGTCGACCCGACGGAAGGATGACCATGCTGCACCTCAACGCGTTCCTGATGGGCGTCGGCCACCACGAGTCGGCCTGGCGGCTGCCGGAGAGCGACCCGTTCGCGCAGACCGACGTCGCGCACTTCGTCCACCTGGCCCGGGTCGCCGAGCGCGGCAAGCTCGACTCGCTCTTCCTCGCCGACAGCCCGGTGCTGTGGAACAGCATCGGCCGGCGGCCGGGCGGCACGCTCGAACCGACCGTGCTGCTCACCGCCCTGGCCGGGGCGACCAGCCGCATCGGTCTGATCGGGACCGCCTCGACGACGTACAACGAGCCGTTCAACCTGGCCCGCCGGTTCGCCTCGCTCGACCACGTCAGCGGCGGCCGGGCCGGCTGGAACATCGTCACCACCGCCGGGGAGCAGGCGGCCCGCAACTTCAACCTGGACGAACTGCCCGCCCACCGGGACCGCTACGAGCGGGCGGCCGAGTTCGTCGAGGTGTCGCGCAAGCTCTGGGACAGCTGGGACGACGCCGCGCCGCTGGGCGACAAGGCGGCCGGCCGGTGGGGCGACGACGACCTGCTCTATCCCCCCGGGCACGTCGGGCGGCACTTCCGGGTGGCCGGACCGCTCAACGTCCCCCGCTCGCCGCAGGGCTACCCGCTGCTGGTGCAGGCCGGGTCGTCGGAGGACGGCAAGGAGCTGGCCGCCCGCTACGCCGAGGCCGTCTTCACCGCCCAGCAGACCCTCGCCGAGGCGCAGGCGTTCTACCGCGACCTCAAGCAGCGGGCCGCCCGGGCGGGCCGCGACCCGGACGGCATCAAGATCCTGCCCGGCATCGTGCCGGCGATCGGCGCCACCGAGGCCGAGGCCCGCGCGCTGGAGGACGAGCTGGACCGGCTGATCAAGCCCGAGTACGCCCGGCAGCAGCTCGCCACCACGCTGCGGGTCGCGCCGGAGGACCTCGACCTGGACCGGGAACTCCCCGCCGACCTGCCCGCCGAGGACGAGATCGAGGGCGCCAAGAGCCGCTACACGCTGATCGTCACGCTGGCCCGGCGGGAACGGCTGACCGTACGTCAGTTGATCGGCCGGCTCGGCGGCGGGCGGGGGCACCGCACCTTCGCCGGCACCCCGGAGCAGGTCGCCGACGCCATCGAGGAGTGGTACCGCAGCGGCGCGGCGGACGGCTTCAACATCATGCCGCCGGTACTGCCGTCCGGGCTGGAGGCGTTCGTCGACCACGTGGTGCCCGTCCTGCAACGGCGGGGCCTGTTCCGCACCGAGTACACCGGGACGACCCTGCGCGACCACTACGGGCTGCCCCGCCCGGCCAACCAGTTCGCCCGGCAGCTCGCCGCCACCCGCTGACCTTCGACGAGGAGATCTCATGGTCGACCACCGGCCCTTCGGCCGCACCGGCGTCCGCATCAGCCCGCTGACCCTGGGCGCGATGAACTTCGGTCAGCGGGGCAACCCGGACCACTCCGACGGCATCCGGATCATCCACCGGGCGCTGGACGAGGGCATCACCGCCATCGACACCGCTGACGTCTACTCGCACGGCGAGTCGGAGGAGATCGTCGGCAAGGCCCTCGACGGCGGGCGGCGCGACGACGTCTTCCTCGCCACCAAGTTCCACGGTCAGGTCGGCGACAACCCGCAGCACCGGGGCAACTCCCGCCGCTGGATCACCCAGGCGGTGGAGCACAGCCTGCGCCGGCTGCGTACCGACTGGATCGACCTGTACCAGGTGCACCGGCCCGAGCCGGACACCGACTTCGACGAAACCCTGGGCGCCCTCACCGACCTGGTCCGCCAGGGCAAGGTCCGCTACCTCGGCACCTCCACCTTCGAGCCGTCGGCCATCGTGGAGGGCCAGTGGATCGCGCAGCGGCGCGGCCGGGAGCGGGTGGTCAGCGAGCAGCCGCCGTACTCGATCCTGGCCCGCGGCGTCGAGCGGGAGGTGCTGCCGGTGGCCCAGCGGTACGGGCTGGCGGTCCTGCCGTGGAGCCCGCTGGCCGGCGGTTGGCTCTCCGGCCGCTACCACGCGGGGCTCACCGCCCCCATCTCCCGCCGGGCCGACCGCTTCCCGGCCCGGTTCGACCCGCGCGTGCCGGCCAACGCCGCCAAGCTGGCCGCCGTCGACGCGCTGGCCGCGCTCGCCGACGAGGCCGGCCTGTCGCTGATCCACCTGGCGATCGCGTTCGTCCTGGAACACCCGGCGGTCACCTCGGCGATCATCGGGCCGCGCACCCTGGCGCACCTGGAGTCGCAGCTCGGCGCCGCCAAGGTGACGCTGTCCCGGGACGTGCTGGACCAGATCGACGCCATCGTCGCGCCCGGCACCACCCTCAACCCCGCCGACGCCGGCTACCAGCCCCCGTCGCTGGCCGATCCGGCACACCGGCGGCGCGGCGGGTCGGCCCAACCGGCCGGGGTGGCCTCGTGACCGGCGGCGCGGCGCCGACCCCGGAGGTCGTGGTGCTGGTCGGCAACCCGCGCGCCGGCTCGCGCACCCGGGGCGTCGCCGAGGCCGTCACCGCGGCGCTGCTGGACCGCCTCGGCGGGCCACCCGGCCCCGTCCAGGTGCTGGAGCTGGCGGAGATCGTGGGCGTCTCGTTCGGACCGGAGCCGGCGTACGGGGCGAGGTCCGGCCCCGACCCGTTCACGGCGGTCCGCTCGGCGCGGCTGCTGGTGGTCGCGACACCGGCATACAAGGGCAGCTTCACCGGGCTGTTGAAGGTCTTCCTGGACCAGTTCGGGCACCGGGAGCTGGCCGAGGTGACGGCGGTGCCGGTGGCCGTGGCCGCCGCGCCGCCGCACGCCGACGCGGCGGCGGCGGCCCTGCGCGACGTGCTGGTCGAGCTGGGCGCGCAGGTGCCGGCCCCGCCGCTGGCCGTGCTGGAGTCGCGGCTGGCCGACGCCGACGAGATCGCCACGCAGTGGGCCGACCGACACGCCACCGCCGTCGCCCCCCGGCCGGCCCGGATCGGGTGACCGGGCCGACCCCGCGACGACATCCCCGCCCGACCCGGCGGCCCGTCCCGGGCCGCCGACCCACCGAGCCCCCGAAAGGAATGCCCACGCCATGACTCTGCCGACGATTCGGAGTTGGCGCCGGGGCGCGGCCGGCATCGCCGCCGCCGCGCTGGCCGCCGCCCTGTCGGTGGCCGCGCCGGCCGCCGCCGCGCCGCCCGACACCACCCTCGAGTGGTACGACGCCACCGCGGCGGCCGTCGCCACCGGCACCCGGCCACAGGTGACGAACAGCCGCGCCTGGGCGATCAGCTGGCTCGCCGCGGCCCGGGCGGCCCGCACCACCCCCGCCGCCGGCCCCGCCCAGGACGCCGCGCTCGCCTCGGCCGTGCACACCGCGCTCAGCGCCCTGCTGCCGCAGAGCGCGCCCACGCTCGACGCGACGCTGCGCGCCACGCTCGACCGGATCCCCGACGGACGTGCCAAGGACCGCGCGGTGGCCGCCGGGCAGCGGGAAGCGCGGGCGCTGCTGGACCGGCGGGCCGACGACGGGCTCGATCCGGCCGCCGTCAACCCGCCCTACCCCGCCCCGGAGCCGGCACCGGGCGTCTGGCAGCCCACCCCGCCGGCCTTCACCGCCGCCCAGCAGGCCGGCACCCGGTTCGCCACCCCGTTCCTGCTCGACCGCGCCGACCGGTACCGGCCCGGGCCGCCGCCCGCGCCGGGGTCGCCGCGCTACCGGGCCGACCTCGCCGAGGTCGGGCGTACGGCGCGGCCGGCAGCACGGTACGCACGGCGCAGCAGACCGACACGGCGACGTTCTGGCTGGGCTCCTCGCTGACCCTCTACACCGGAATCCTGCGCGCCGCGCTCGCCCAGTCCAGCCGGACGACCGCGTGGCGGGCGAGCCTGGTGGCCGTCTTCCACGTCGCCCTCGTCGACACCCAGATCGCCACCTCCGACGCGAAGTACGCCCACCTGCGGTGGCGGCCGGTCACCGCGATCCGCGCCGAGGGCGACCCCGGGTGGACGCCGCTGCACGACACCCCCGCGCACCCCGACTACCCCAGCGGGCACAACACCTACTCCGGCGCGGCCGAGGAGGTGCTCACCGCGCTGGTCGGCGCGCGGGCCCGCGCGCCGTACACCATCACCAGCCCCACCCAGCCGGGTGCCACCCGCACCTACACCGACTGGCGACGTCCCACCCGGGAGAACGTCGACGCCCGGGTGTGGTCCGGCATCCACACCCGGACGGCGGACGAGGTGGGGGTGCGGCTCGGCCGGGACGTCGCCGCCCACACCGTCCGCAACGCGGCGCGGCTGTTCGGCTGACCCCGGCCCGGCCCGCGGGGCGACCGGCGACCCCGGCGCCCCGCGGGCCACCCCCGCGACCCCACCGCACTCCCCGAGCAGAAAGGCCGCCGCTGATGGGCGCCGAGTTCCTCTGGTACATCCCGAACCAGGTCCAGCCCGGTCACCGGGGCGACGACGTCACCGCGGACCACAACAGCCTGCGGACCCTCACCAGCCACGCGACGGCCGTGGAGGAGCACGGCTGGGGTGGCGCGCTCATCGGCACCGGTTGGGGCCGGCCGGACACCTTCACGGTGGCCGCCGCGCTGGCCGCCCGGACCACCACGTTCCAGCCGCTGATCGCGATCCGGCCCGGCTACTGGCGGCCCGCCAACTTCGCCTCGGCCGCCGCCACCCTCGACCACCTCACCGGGGGCCGGGTACTTGTCAACATCGTGTCCGGCAAGGACAACCTCGCCGCGTACGGCGACGGGGACGGCGACCAGGCCCACCGCTACGCCCGTACCCGGGAGTTCCTCCGGATCGTGCGCCAGCTGTGGACCGAGGAGAACGTCACCTACCGGGGCGAGCACTTCACCGTCACCGGCTCCACGGTGGCGCTGCGGCCGGTCGTACGCGGCGCGCGCCGGCACCCCCGGCTCTACTTCGGCGGCGCCTCCCCCGCCGCCGAGGAGGTGGCCGCCACCGAGGCCGACGTCCAGCTTTTCTGGGGCGAGCCGCTCGACGGGGTGGCCGAACGGATCGAACGGCTCCGGCAGCTCGGCGAGAAGCTGGGCCGCGAGCACGCCCCGCTGGAGTTCGGCCTGCGGGTCACCACGCTGGTACGGGACACCACCGAACAGGCCTGGGCCGACGCCGAGGCCAAGGTGGCGGAGCTGGCGAAGGGCCGGGGCGGCGCCGCGCCGGACCGGAACTGGCGGGCCGCCGTCGGCCAGCGGCGCCTGCTCGACCTCGCCGCCCGCGGCGAGGTGCTCGACGACAACCTCTACACCACGCCCGGCCGCTTCGGCGGCGGCGGGGCGGGCACCACCTGGCTGGTCGGCTCCGCCGCGGACGTGGCGAGGTCGCTGCGCCGGTACCAGGCGCTGGGCGTCACCCACTTCGTCCTCTCCGACACGCCGTACCTGCCGGAGATCAGGCGGCAGGGCGACCAGCTCCTGCCGCTGCTGCGCGACTGACCGGCGTGGACCAGCACCGCGGCGTGCCGCGGCCGCTCACTCCCGACGATCGTCAGGGGTGAGCGGCCGCGGTTTCGGAACGGTCGGCGGCGGTGCGGGCCGGACCCTATCGGGCGTCGACCGCCGCGCTCTGTGAGCCGTTGAAGAGGCGGTCACCCTCGTAGCGGGCGACGACCGGCGTGTCGAGCGGGCCGTGGACGACGGTCTTCAGCCGGGCGATCCCGCCGATGATCGGCGCCGATCCGAGGTACGTGTCGCCGGTGTAGAAGTCGACCTTGCCGGAGGGGTCGGCGACGCTGGTGCTGACCGTGGCCAGCGTTGCCGTCGCGGTGACCTTGGTGTTGTGGGACGCGCCCGCCGGCTCGGCCTCGACGTCGAGCCCGGTCGTGGTGGCGCGGAACACCAGGGTCCGCAGGTAGTGGTTCAGCAGCGGACGCCAGACGTGCCAGGTGTGTACGCCGGGCACGTTGAACTCGTCCAGTTCGACACCGGCGGCCCGCAGCGCCGCGGCGTTGCGTTGCGAGGCGTCGGCGATGTTGCCCAGGCGGTCCTGGAGCCCGGTGCCGATCATGATGCCGCCGGCCACCGCCTTCATGCGGTCGATCTGGGCCTGGGTGGCGTTCGGTCCGCCCGCGCTCCAGGCGGCGTGGTAGCCGAACAGGCTGGTGTGGTTGTACATGATCGTGTAGGCCCGGCTGCCGCCGGCGGAGAAGCCGGCGAACGCGCGGTCCTCGGGGCGAGCGGAGACGTTGTAGTTCTCCTCGACGAACGGGAAGACGTTGTTCCGCAGTTCGTTGACGTAGCCCTCGTTGCCCCCGGGCAGACCGTTGAAGTCGGTGGACACGATCACCATCGGCTGCACGACGCCGTCCTGGATCGCGTTCTCCAGGATGAGGTGGGCGACGCCCTGCATCGTCCAGGCGGTCGAGTGGTCACCACCGCCGTGGCTGAGGTACAGCGTCGGGTACGGCGTGGCCCGGTTGGGGTCGTAGCCGTACGGGGTGTAGACGACGATGTCGTGCACGCCCCGCGGGTTGGTCGACAGCGGCGAGGTGTACCGCCGCGACTCCAACGTGCCCATCCTGGCCACCGGCGCCTGGTAGCCGGTGTCGTACGTCGGGAACTTCCTGCTCTCCGGGACGTAGATCGTGCTGCGCACCGCGCCGGGCGCGCCCGGGTACTGCGGCTGGATCTGCCACCGGTTGGCCGGGTCGTCGTGGAGCGTGCAGCCGGTGGCGAGCTCGTTGGTGCAGTCGTGGGTGAAGGCGTAACGGAAGGTGCCGGCGGGCAGCGGCGTGGTGAACGTCCACACGCCGTCCGCGCCCTTCTGCATGGCCTGGGTGTGCCACGGGGTGGCCGCGACGTCGCCCGGCTGCCACTCGGCGGGCGGACGGGCGTCGCCGCAGTCCTGGCACGGGATGTTCGCCGGGTCGGAGTACCACCAGTCACCGTAGATGTGGACCTGCTGGACGGTGTCGGGCGCCTGGTACCGGAAGGTGACCGAGTATCCGGTCGGCGGCTGGTCGGTGCGGGTGACGGTGGGGCCGAGGGGCTCGGCCTGGGCGGCCGACGCCGCGGGGGCCGCGAGCGCGCCGGCCGCGACGGTGACCGCCGTCAGCAGCGCGAGCGCCAGCCGCCGGGTCGGCGGCGTCAGCAAGAGACGGGGACGTGCAACGGGCATGTTCCTGCTCCCTCTCGGGCATGCGGCCGGGCCGGACCGACCGGTCTGGCCGACAATTCGATGGTGGAGGTGAACGGATACCGATGCCGAGCGGTGCAGCTATGTGAGCGCTAACATCGCCGGCTTGAAATGAAGCCAACCATGGTCCCAGCGGACGGGTCAAGACGATTTCGTAATCTGTTAGAAACAGTCTGTGATGCGCTTTTTTCCCAGCCTGGAACGACGCCAGAAGAACTGGCGTGGAAGCCATTTCGCTATTCCGCGACCAAGGCAGCGCGCATCGACCGCACGACCGCAATGGTTAATGGGTGAGGCGACCCTGGCGGTTTCTTCTGTTCCGGTCGTATCGGCTAATGCCGCACGGGTTGCACTGCTGGTTCGAACCTCCCGTCGACTCGCCGGGGAATGTCCGTGAATTCGTCTCGCAGCTCCTCGGGCAGGATCCACGCCGGAGCGTCCTGCCAGGCCAACGGGCGGAGGAAACGACGGATGGCGGTGGCACCCACGGAGGTGTGCACGGTGTTGGTCGACGGCCAGGGGCCGCCGTGGTGCTGGGCCCACGAGACGCGTACGCCGGTGGGATAGCCGTCGAAGACGACCCGACCCGAGCGGGCGCCGAGCAGCTCGACCAGCCGGCTGACCTCGGCGGTCTCCTCCCCCGGCCCGGTGTGGACGGAGGCGGTGAGCGACGGCGGCACGGCCGGCAGGGCCGCGTCGAGCTCGGCGACCTCGTGGTACCGGACCACCACCAGCAGCGGGCCGAAGCACTCCTCGGTGAGCTCGGCGGGCAGGCCCGGCAGGCTGGTCTCCACGAGTGTCGGTGCGACGGTGAAACCGTCCCCGGACGGGACCTGCGCACGCGCCGAGACGTGCGCGCCGGCCCGCTCGATCGCGGCCGCTCGGGCCAGGAACGCGTCCCGGACGTTCTGGTTGAGCAGGACCGCGCCACCGGCCGAGGCGACCCGCCCGCGCAACGCCTCGACGAGACGGTCGCCACCGGGATCGGCCGGGACGAACGCCAGCCCGGGCTTGGTGCACAACTGCCCGCCCGAGCCGGTGAAGGAGGCGAACAGCCCCTCGGCGATCTGGTCGCCCCGGCCGGCGGCCGCCGCGGGCAGCACGACGAGGGGGTTGACGCTGCTCAGTTCGCCGTAGAAGGGAATGGGATCGGGGCGCTCGTCGATGGCGGCCTGGATGGCCCGGGCCGCGCCGATCGACCCGGTGAGGGCTGCCCCGCGGATGGCGGGATGCCGGACCAGCGCCAGGCCCGCCTGCTGCCCGTACACGATCTCGATGACGCCGTCGGGCCCGCCCAGGTCGCGCACCGCTGCCCCGATCGCCCCGGCGGAGGCGTGCGAGGTGAGTGGATGTGACGGGTGGGCCTTCACCACGACGGGACACCCGGCGGCCAGCGCGGCGGCGGTGTCACCACCGGCGACGGAGAAGGCGAACGGGAAGTTGCTGGCCCCGAAGACGGCGACCGGCCCCAGTGGGACGAGCATGCGCCGCACGTCCGGCCCCCGCCCGAGTGGCGTGTCGGTGGCGTGGTCGATGGCGGCCTCGACGTACCCGCCGTCGCGCAGCACGTCCCGGAACATCCGGAACTGGGCCGCCGCGCGGGTGAGTTCCTGGTCGAGCCGTGGCCGGCCCAGCCCGGTCTCCGGATCCGCCGCCCCGATCAGCCGGCCGCGACGGGCCTCCAGCGCATCGGCGATGGCGTCGAGCAGCCCGGCGCGGCCGAGCCGTCCCAGGTCGGACAGCCACCGAGCCGCCCGGGACGCCTGGTCGGCGATCTCCGCCAGCCGCGAGTCGTCGGTCTCGATGAGGTCGGTCGGCCGGCGCCCGCCGGTGCGCGGGTCGACGGTGCTGACCACGTTCACAACAGTCCCCTCCTTCCCAGGTTTCCCATCAGATCGCGGACCCCGAATCGCCAGGGCTCGCATTCCTCCGCGTGCCGGACGCGGTTGACCAGCGTGCCGAGGGCGGGGCAGCTGATCCGCACCACGTCGTCGACCTTGTGGGTGAAGCCCTCACCGGGGCGGTCCCGGTCCTGGATGGGCGCGAACATCGTGCCGAGCATCAGCACCGCGCCGTCGGGGTAGTGGTGATGCGGGCCGATCAGTTGGCGCACCAGCCCTTCCGGGTCCCGCGACATCCGTCTCATCTCGGAGACCGCCTCCAACTGGAAACCGTCGACGCCACGGACCTGCAGGCGCACCTCGGCCGTGCGCACCTGGTCCAGGCCGAACCGCTTGTCGAAGAGCCGGATCAGCGGCCCCAGGGCGCACGAGGCGTTGTTGTCCTTGGCCCGCGGGAGCAGGAGGGCGGAGCGGCCCTCGACGTCCCGCAGGTTCACGTCGTTGCCGAGGGTGGCCCCGACGATCCGGCCGGTGGACGAGACGATGAGCGCCACTTCCGGTTCCGGGTTGTTCCAGCTGGACGCCGCGAGCACGCCGACCGGGACGGCGGTGCCGACGGCGGAGAGCACCTGGCCCTTGGTGAAGATCTCCGCGTCCGGGCCGATCCCCACCTCCAGGTACTGGCTCCAGATGCCCTCGGCGACCAACAGGGCCTTCAGCCGCTCGGCCTCGACCGAGCCGGGGGCGAGGCTGTGCAGGTCGGCGCCGATGTCGGCGAGCATCCGGCCGCGAATGTCCGCCGCGAGCGCAAGGTCACCGCGGGCCCGCTCCTCGATGACGCGTTCGATCAGCGACACCGGGAAGGTCACGCCGGCGGCCTTCAGCGCCTGGAGGTCGACCGGGGCGAGCAGCCAGGGCCGGGCGACGTCGCGGGTCGCCGCGCCGGTGTTGGCGAGCAGCTCCCCGAAGTCGCCCACCCGCGGGCCGTCGAGCTGCGCCACCGCGTCGGCGGGATCGGACAGCTCGCAGATGTCGCGGACGGTGGGGAACCGGTGGCTGACGTCGATGACGTCACCGTCCCGGACGACCACCGGGGTCGGGCCGTCGACGGACGGATCCCAGATCCGTCCGATGAGCAGCCCGTGGTCGGCGTCGTGCGGCAACGCCTCCGCGGCCGTGCCGAACCAGTCGGCCCCGGCGGTGGGCGCCGCGGGCTGTAGCACCGTCATGCGCCGCTCCCCAGGTTGAAGAAGGACCGCTCGTCCCGGGGGCGGATGTCGTACACGGCATCACGGAACATGCGCAGCGGGCGCGGTGTGAACGGGTGCTGCTCGATCGCGGTCAGGTCCAGCTCGATGCCCAGCCCGACGCCGGCCGGCACGAGCACGTCGCCCTCGTCGGTGAGGACCAGCCGTTCGTTGGTGATGTCGGGCCGCCAGGGCACGTCGGTCGCCATGATCTCCAGGTAGCGGAAGTTGGGCAGGGTCGCCGCGAGCTGCAGGGTCGCGGCCGTACTCAGCGGGCCGCTGGGATTGTGCGGTGCGAAGCCCACGTAGCTGGTCGCGGCGAGCGTCGAGATGAAGACGAGCTCGGCGATCCCACCGGCGTGTGTCACGTCGGGTTGGACGTAGTCGACCGCCTGCCGGGCGAGTGCCGGCGCGAAGCCCTGCCGGCCGTACCACCTTTCCCCGGCGGCGATCGGCACGGGCGAGGCGCGACGGACGTCGACCAGGGCGTCGAGGTTGTCCGGCGGGCAGGGTTCCTCGAACCAGACCGGGTCGAACTGCGCGAGCTCTCTGGCGATCGTGATGGCGTGCCGGACATCGAACCGGCCGTGCCCCTCGATGAACAGTTCGACCTCACGTCCGACGGCGGCGCGGACGGCGTCGACCTGGGCGAGCACCCGGTCCAGTTGCCCGGTCGAGATCGTCAGGTCGTAGTTCTCGAACGGATCCCACTTGAGGCCGCGGAAGCCGCTGCGCACGGTCCGGCGGGCGGCGGCCGCGTAGTCCTCGGCCGTGACGGCGCCGGAGAACCAGCCGTTCGCGTACGCCCGTACCCGGTCACGGGTCGCTCCCCCGAACAGCCGGGAGACCGGCACCCCGAGGTCCCGGGCCGAGATGTCCCACAGGGCCATCTCCAGTGCGCTCAGGGCGGTCATGATGACCGGGCCGCCCCGCCAGTACCAGTCCCGGGTGATTTCGTAGAGCACCTTCGAGATCGCGGTGGGGTCGAGGCCCACGACCGCCTCGGCGACCTCGGCCACCGCCCCGAGGACAGCCCGCTCCTTTCCTTCCAGGGTGGCCTCGCCGAGTCCGGTGATGCCCTCGTCGGTCCGGACACGCACGATGACGAGATTGGTGCGGTAGAAGTCGACGACCAGGGTGTCTACCGAGACGATTTTCATTCTGTCAACCCTTCACCGCGCCGGCGGTCATACCGGATACGACGTATTTCTGCGCCAACAGGTAGAAGGCGACGGCCGGCAGCGTGAACAGGAAGGCGACCGCCATCACCGTCTGGATCGGCGTGCCCAGTTCGCCGATGAAATTCGCTATGCCAACGGAGGCGGGTTGCAACTCCGGATTGAAGATGAAGGTCACCGCGAACACGTATTCGTTCCAGGCGTGGAAGAAGGCGATGACCGCGGTGGCCGCGATCGACGGGGCGATCAGCGGCACGTTGATGCGGGTCAGGACGGTGAGAGGGCGGCCGCCGTCGGCGCGGGCGGCCTCCTCCAGTTCCCTGGGTATGCCGTCGATGGCGCCCTTGAGGATCAACGCGACGATGGGCAGCACGAACGCGGAGTTGACCAGGACGAGGCCGGTCAGCGAGTCGAGCAGGTCGAAGCGGCGGAACAGCGCGAACAGCGGCACGACCATGAGCGCCTCGGGCAGCATCTGGGTGAACAGCAGCGCGACGGTCAACAGCGCCTTCCCCCGGAACGAGAACCGGGACAGCGCGTAGCCGAGCGGGATGCCCAGACCGACGGAGAGGACCATCGTGCCGACGGCGATCACCAGGCTGTTGAGCAGCCAGCCGGCCGCCTTGCCTTCGGCCAGCGCGTCGACGAAGACCTCGAACCGGCCGAGGTCGGGGGTGAGCCGGGGCTGCTCGGCGAACAGGTCACCGTTGCTGGACAGCGCCGTGACGAGCATCCAGTACAGCGGGAACACCGCGACGCCCAGCACGACGAGCACGGCGATGATCCGCGCGGTGAGACCGGGGCGGAAGCGCGTCATCGGACATCCTCCTTCTCCACGGCGCGGGCGACGAAGCGGCTGCCGGTGATGACGATGAGTGAGATGACGACGCCGACCATGCCGATGGCCGCCGCGGAGCCGAGTTCCTTGGAGTCGAAGGCCTGCGAGTAGAGGTCGATGACGAGCGTCTCGGTGGAGCCGACGGGTCCGCCCTTGGTCATCAGCCAGATCAACTCGAACCGCCGCAGGGACCAGATCGTCATGAGCAGCGCGAGCAGTCCCACGGTGGGCTTGATGACCTGCCAGGTGACGGCGCGGAAGGTGGCCCACCGCCCGGCGCCGTCCACCGTGGCGGCCTCGTGCAGGTCCTGCGGGACGGCCTGCAGCGCGGAGAGCAGGACCACGGAGGTGAAGGGGAACAGTTGCCAGATGGTCGTCGCGAGCACCGCCGGCAGCGCGTATCGCGGGCTGTCCAGGATCGCGCCGCCCGGAACGCCGAGGCCGACCGCGTTCAAAAACCGGTTCACGATGCCGTACTGCGCGTTGAGCATCCAGGTCGCGATGAGGGCGACGGCGATGCCGGGGGCGGCCCAGGGCACGGTCACCAGTGCCCGCGCCACGCCCCGCCCACGGAAGCCCTTGTTGAGCAGGAGCGCGACGGCCAGCCCGGCGCCGACCGCGCCGGCGACGCAGGCGATCACGTAGCCGAAGGTGATCAGCAGCGTCTGGTGGAAGTCGGGGTCGCCGAAGATGCGGCGGAAGTTGTCGAGCCCGAGCCACTGGCTGCGGGTCGGGTTGAGCAGTGTCGTCCGGGTGAAGCTTAGGTATATCTCCTGCGCGAGCGGCACCGCCTGGAAGACGAGGATGAACAGGGCGGCGGGGCCCAGGAACAGGTACGGCGTCCACTTGCTACCCAGCGGGCTGCGCCGGCGCCGCGGTGCGGATCGGCGCGTCGTACCCGGGGGCCTGGTCCGGTCAAGCACAGTCATCGGGTTCGGTCCTTCCCGGCCGGGGCGCTGCCGGCGCCGGCTGGTGTGGCGCCGGCAGCGTCGCCTCGCCGATGGCTGTCAGCCGGCGAGCTCGGTGGCCTGCTGCTGGGCCCGGTCCAGCGCGGACTTGAGATCCGCCTTGCCCTGCAGCGCCGCGATCACGTTCTGCACGACGACCTTGCGAATGTCGGGCGTCTTGGCCTCGAATCCCAGCACGACCTGCGGCAGGCTGGACTCGGTGAGCTCGTCGAACACGGTGAGGAACGGGGTCTGCTGCAGCGACTCGGCGCTGCGCTGGGTGGTCGTCGCGACGCTGCTCGCGCCCAGGACCTCCTGCAACTTGACCTGGTTCGATGGCTCCAACGCCCAGCGGATGAAGGTGGCCGCCTCGTCCTTGGCCGGGCTGGCCTCGTTGATGACGATCGGGGCGAGGATCGCACCCTGCTTGCGGACGGGGAACGGGATGGGCGCGACGCTGAAGTTCAGCTTCGGGTTCTGGCCGCGGGTCGCGGTCACGTACCCGCCGTTGTTGAGCTCCATGCCGACCTTGCCCTCGGCGAACATCCGCCGGAACGTCGCCGCGTCCGCGCCCCGCGGGATCACGTTGGCGTCGTACAGGTCCTTGTACGCCTGCAGTCCCTTCAGGTTCTCGGGCGAGTTGATGGTCAGGTTCTTGCCGTCGGACCACGCCCCTCCGAAACCGTGGACGTAGTTGAAGATGTCCTGCCACACACCGGCCTCCTCGGCCTCGGTCTGCCGGAAGGCCAGGCCGTAGACGTCGCCCTTGGTCAGCGACTTCGCGGTGGCGAAGAACTCCTCGTAACTGGTCGGTGGCTTCGGGATGAGGTCGGCGTTGTAGAACATCGCGTAGTTCGACGCCTCGAAGATGATGCCGTGCCGGACACCGTCGTGGACCATGAACTGGTCCGGCTGCTTCAGCAGGTCGTACCTGCCGACGTCCACCATCTTGTCGAGGGGCGCGATCAGGCCGGCGTCGGAGGCGGCCTCGAACTCGGGCATGTCGAAGCGGACGAGGTCGGGGCCCTTGCCGCTGCCCATCTGGGTCAGCACGGTCTGGCCGAAGGTCGGGTACGGCACCGCCGCCGGTGAGATCTCGATCTTGTCCTGACTCTTGTTGAACTCTTCGATCCACTGTGTCAACTGAGGCCCGCGCCCGGGGTCGCCGAAGGTCGAGGCGGCGAAGGTGAGCTTCCGGACGCCACCGCTGGGCTCGCCGTCGGAGCCGCAGCCGGTCATGAGGGCGGCGACCAGGCCGAGGGCACTGGTCGCCGCAAGGATGCCAAGGCGGGTGCGCTGCTTCCTCATGGTTTCTCCCGGTTAAGAGGTCGAGTCGCGCGCGTTAATTTGCAACGATCGTAGCGACATATGCAACGGTGTCAAGTAGCTATTGCGCATGGCATCAACTACATTGCACATAACGCAACGTCGGCACTGGTGCAGCCGACGGCAGGAGGGGAGACACGGCCTTGGCGCAATCGATTCGTCGCGCGATCGACCTCATCCGTCGGTCCGCGGAGCATCCGCTGTCCCTGACGGAGGCGGCGGAGGTGCTCGGCGTCCACAAGTCCACGGCGCTCCGGATCCTGCAGACCCTGGAGTCCGCGCGCTTCGTCCGCCGGACCGGCGCGGGAACGTACGTGCTCGGCAGCGGGCTGATCGAGCTGTCGGAGCTGGCGCTCGGCTCGATGGACCTACGCCAGTTCGCCGCCGCGCACCTGCGCGGCCTGCAACGCGCGACCGGCCACACCGTCCACCTGGCGCAACTGACCGGCGACGAGATCATCTACATCGACAAGGTCGACAGCCCGGCGTTCGACGCCGTGAAGCTGCCGTCCAGGGTGGGGCGCGCGGTCTCGCTCTACGCGAGCGCCGTCGGCAAGACCATCCTCGCCTACCTGCCGTCCGAGGAACGCGACCGGCTCCTCTCCCACGTCACCTTCGAGCGGTTCACCGAGACCACCTTCGCCGACCGCGAATCGCTGGAGGCCGAACTCAGCCGCGTTCGGGAACGGGGCTGGGCGACCGACAACGGTGAGCACGACGCCTATGTGATGTGTGTGGCGGCACCGGTGCGGGACTCGCGTGGGCGGGTCATCGCCGCGGCCTCCATCACGGCGATCGAGGTCATCGCGAACCTCGATCAACTGATGAGCAACCTCCCGCTGCTGATGGAGACCGCGAATCAGATCTCCCAGGAACTCGGCCACACCCTGCCGGAACCGGCGGAGCCGCTGGTCGATCGGGCGCCGTCGCAGGCTTCCGGCACGCGGAGCTGAACGAAGTACGCCCACCTGCGGTGGCGGCCGGTCACCGCGACCCGGGCCCGCGGCGACCCCGGGTGTGCCGCGCGGCTGAGCACGGACGCGCCGTCCGGCTGGTCTGCGGCGAATCGTCCAACCCGCCACCGTCCTTCTCACTAGCGTGAACCGGGATCGGTAGCGGCCGGGAGGCGGGGCGTTGGCGCACGAGGTGGTCGAGTTACGGGTGCACGGCGTCTCCGGTACGTCCGCCGAGGCCCTGCTCGACCACCCCGTGGTGAGCCGGGTGGCCGGCGACGACCACGCCGGCTTCTACCGGCCCCGCCCCGGCTTCGGCGTCGACGACCGGGCGGGCGGCCTCCGGGTGGAGGCGTACCGCTGGGGTGGTCTGACCGCGGGCGGCGCCGCGCGGACCCTGTCGTTGCTGTTCCTGCTTCCGTTCATGCTGATCAACCTCGCCGTGTGGGCCCGGCCGGCGACCGGCGGGTCCGGTGGGCTCATCGGACCGGTGTGCCGGCTGCTCGCCGGCACCCTGACCGCCGCGTTCGTCCTCTCGATCGTCGGCGTGACCATCGACATCGTCGGGTGGCAGTGCGCGCCCTACCACCCCTGCGTGCGCGGTCGGCCCTATCTGGCCTGGCTGGCGAACCTGCCACTCGGGCCGCGCCTGGCGGTGCTGGCGTTGCTGCCGCTCGGCGCGCTACGGCTGCTGTGGTGGCTCGGCGAGCGCTCGTCCCGGGTGTTCGAGGCGTTCCCGGCCAGCGGCGGGCAGGCCCGGGCCGGCGGCGAGGGCGGGGAGGACCGGCTGGACCGGCCGGGATTCTGGAACGACGCGCTCGTGGTGCAGCGGCTACGCGGCATCCACGTCGCGGTCGGGCTCGGCGTGCTCGACGCGAGCCTGCTCGGGGCGCAGAGCCGCATCCGTTCCACCCCGGTGGCGTACGTGCTCTTCGTGGCGGCCTGGGTGCTGCTCGCGGCCTGCGTCGTCCTGCTCTGCATGCCGTCGCGGCGGCGCGGCGCCGGGCCGGGCCGCGGGCCGGTCGACCTGCGCGGCCTGCGGACGCTGCGGGTGAGCGGCATCGCGCTCACCGTGCTGACCCTGGCCTACACCGCGGTGCCCCTGGAGCCGCCACCGCCCCGCGAGCAGTTGCCCGGGTACGAGGGCGCGGTGGCCGCGCTGGTCGCCGGCCAGGCCGCGCTGTTGGCCGTGCTCGTGGCCACCACCCTGCACCAGCGACGGCGCAGCCCCGGGCCCACTTCGTCCTGGTTGAGCGGGCTGGCGGCCCCGGTCTTCGCCGCGGCGGCGGTCGCGGCCGGGTACGGGTTCTCCGCCGCGCTGGTCTACCGGGTCGCCGACTTCCTCGACCGGGGCGAGATCCCGAACCCGGCCCGGCCGAACGCGCCCGGCGCACCGCCGCTGGAGCCGCCGGTCACCTACCGCTGGGCGGCGCTGGCCGGGCTGGTGGCCGTCCTGTTCGTCGCGGTGACCGCGATCTGGCGGATCGTGTCGACGCGGCGCCGCCGACGGCGGCTGGCCGAGAAGGTGGTCGGCCGGGACTTCCCCGACCCGCCGCCCGAGGCGCTGCCCCGCCTGGCCGCCGTCCGGCGGGCCGTCGCTCGGGCCGCCGTCGCCGAACAGCTCAACCCGGCCCTCGTCGTCTTCCTGGTCCTGTCGCTGCTCGGCGTCACCGTCGTCGCCCTGGACCTGATCGGCATCGGGCCGTCGAAGCTCAGCGAACGCCTGGCCGGCACGGACATGCGGGCCTCCACCGACCTGGCCCTCGTCACCGACGTCGGGATCTACGTCATCGGCCTGGTCGCGCTCGGCATCCTGGTGCTCGGGCTGCTCTCCTACCGGTCGGAGGAGACCCGACGCACCGTGGCGGCGCTCTGGGACCTGGGCACCTTCTGGCCGCGCACCGTGCACCCGTTCGCGCCACCCTGCTACGCCGAGCGGGCGGTGCCGGAACTCGCCAGACGCGTCACCACCCTGACCGGCCAGGGCGGGGTGATCCTCTCCGGTCACTCGCACGGCTCGGTCCTGGCCGCGGCCACCCTGCTCCAGTTGCCGGTGGAGGTGCTGTCCCGGGTGGCGTTACTGACCCACGGCAGCCCGCTGCACCGGCTCTACGCCCGGCTCTGCCCCGCCTTCCTCGGCAGTGCGACGCTGCACGAGCTGGGTGACCGGCTCGACTGGCGGTGGGTGAACCTGTGGCGGGACACCGACCCGATCGGCGCCCCGATCTTCTCGGCGCACCGGCCGGGCGAACCACCCCGGATGTCGGGGCCCGCCGGCACGGTCGACCGCCGGCTCCGCGACCCGCTGGCCGTCACCGTGCCCGCTGACGACACCGTCCCACCGCCGATGAACCGGCACTGGCCCTACCACACCGACCCGGGGTACGACGCGGCGGTACGTGAGCTGGCGGGGCGCCTCGACCCGGCCGGCTGACCCCATTCGCGCCGGTGGCCGGCCCACACGGCGGCACCGTCGCGGGCCGTGCGCGACCGTCGTGTCCCGACGAGCCCGCCGCCGGCCGGTGAGACGAACCGTTTTCGCAGCCCGGCGCGGGGGTAGGAGGAGGACCGGACGGGGATCACCGGCGCGCACGGGCGCCGGGCGGGTGGGAGTCGCCGGGGCAGGACGGTGGGGTGAGCATGCGACTGCTGGCGGGGCGCTACCGCCTGATGGAGCAGGTCGGCCAGGGTGGGTCGGCGGTCGTCTGGCGGGCCGTCGACGAACTCCTCGGCCGCATCGTGGCGGTGAAGCTGCTCGCCGGGCGGGGTGTGGAGGACCGGGCCTGGCGAGACGCGGTACGCGCCGAGGCGCGCGCCGCCGCGCGGCTGAACCACCCGAACGTCGCCGCCGTCTACGACTACGGCGAGGCCCGCACCGCCGGCCTGCGCCGCCTGCCCTTCCTGGTGCTCGAGTACGTCGACGGCGAGAACCTCGCCGAGCGGCTGCGTCGTACCGGCCCGCTGCACTGGCGGGAGGCGGTGCGGATCTGCGGCGACCTGGCGATCGGGATCGCCGCCGTGCACGACGCGGGGCTGGTCCACCGGGACGTCAAGCCGGGCAACGTGCTGCTCGCCCCCGCCGGACCGAAGCTGGTGGATCTCGGGGTGGCCCGGGCGGTCGGCGCGGCCACCGTGAACGGGCGCGGCGAAATCCTCGGCACCCCGGCGTACATGGCCCCGGAGCAGCTACGCGGCGAGCCGGCCGTGCCCGCCAGCGACATCTACGCCTTCGGGCTGCTGCTCGCCCAGTGCCTGACCGGCCGGGTTCCGCGCGACGGCGACGGCGACGAGCTGGCGGGTTCGCTCGCGGCGGCCGGTCTCCCCGACTGGGTGGGTGAGCTGCTGCGGCGCTGCCTCGCCGCCGAGCCGGACGTCCGGCCGACGGCGCGTACCGTCGCGCGGCGGCTGGCCAGGACAGCCCCGGCGGGTCCGTGGCGGCTGCGGCCGTCCGCGGCCGCGGTCGCCCCACCGACGGCACCGGCGATGCTCACCGTGCCCGCCGCGCGACGCCGGCCCGTCCGGCGCGCGGTGCTGGTCGGCGGGGTTCCGGCGGTGCTGGCCGGCGCGGTGCTCGCCGCGCAGTTGCCCGGGTTCACCTCGACGCGGGACGCGGCGGAGGGCGCGACGCAGGCGTCCGAGCCCGCCGCGCGCGGCTGCACGGTCGCCTACGCGGCGCAGCGCGCGGTGGACGGCACCTTCGCCGCGGAGATCACCGTCGAGGCGACCGGGGCGCAGCCGGCCGGCCAGCGGGTGTTGTCCTTCCGGTTCCCGCCCGGCCAGCGGCTCGGTGCGCCCCAGGACCGCTGGCAGTCCGGCCAGCAGGTCCGGATCCCCCTGCCGGCCGGCGCGACGGCCGAGGTCCGGGTGCCGCTGCGGGGGACGTACACCGGTGGCGCGGGCGCCGCGGCGGAGGGCTTCGCGCTCGCCGGCGTGCCGTGCCGCAACTCCTCGGCCCTGGTCACCGTCGCCGGTGCGGACGGGTCGTCTGCCACCGCCGGTCAGCTGCCGGCCCCCGGTGGTGGTGGCGCCGCCCCCGGCGACGCACCGCGCCGACCGGATACGGTCGCGCCCGCTCCGGCTGGTGGCTCGGCGGGCGAGGGCGCCCGCCGGAGCACGCCGGCCGGCGAGCCGACCCGCGGCAGCGCGCCGCCGTCACCGCCGCGGCCGAGCGGCGACGCGGGGGCCACGCCCACGGGTGGCGCGTCGTCGCCGCGGCCCACCACGGCCGCGCCGCCCCCGCCGGAGGACCCCGCGCCGTCGACCGCGCCGACCACGCCGCCCGCGCCCGCGCCGGAGCCGCCCGAGACCACGAAGCCCACCCCGCCCGCGGACGAGAGTTCCGCGCCGGCCGACGCCCCCGCCGCCGACCCGGCCGACTGAGGCCGGCGAGCGGCCCTCCCGGCTGGGGAGAACCGCTCGCCGACCACCTGACGAGGTCAGTTGCGCAGGCTCCACTGCTGGTTGCTGCCGCCGTGGCAGGCCCAGAGGTGGATCTTGGTGCCGTTCGCGGTGCCGTTGCCGCTGGCGTCGAGGCAGAGCCCGGACTGGACGCCGGTGATCGTGCCGTTGGCGTTGACGTTCCACTGCTGGTTCGGCTGGCCGTTGCAGTCCCAGATGATCGCCGGGGTGCCGTTGGCGGTGCCCTGGCCGGACGCGTCGAGGCACTTGTTGCCGTACACCATCAACTGCCGGCCGGCGGTGTACGTCCACCGCTGGTTGGTGCCGCCGGTGCAGTCCCACAGTTGCGCCTGAGTGCCGTTGGCGGTGCTCGATCCGCCGATCTCCAGGCACCGGCCGGATCCGCCGCCGACGATCTGCCCGCTCTGCGGCCCGCCGCTGCCGCTCTGCGGGCCGGCCGCCGCCATCACGGCCTGGGCGCCCGCCGGCCAGTTTCCGTTGGTCACCGTCACGTTGCCGGAGACGACGTTGCCCCGGTCGCCGTTCGTCACGTTGGTGCTGCCGTTCGTCGACCAGTTGTTGGTGACGGTGAAGTTGCCCATGTTCTCCGCGAACCAGTAGTTCGCGGTGGCCCAGGTGCCGGTCGCGGAGAAGACGTTGTTGCGGGCGGTGTAGTAGCGGGATCCCTCGTCGAAGTAGAGCCCGAAGTAGCCGTTGGTCCGCAGGCAGTAGTTGTCGCTGATCAGCGCGCCCGGGTTGGCCGACAGCGTGTAGACGCACCCGCCGTCGTTCATCTGTTGCATCACGTCGTGCACGTAGTTGCCGATGAGCCGGTTGTTGGCCGCGGTGGTGGCGGTGCCGTAGCGCGGCTGGTAGTTGTACAGGCCCCGGTCGGCGTAGTGGTTGCTGCCGCCGGCGTCGTTGGAACCCCAGCCGTAGCCGATGGACAGACCGGTGTACGGCATGTTGTAGACCTCGTTGTACGAGATCGTGGCGTTGGTGACGTACGTGGCCAGCGCCGAGACGATGCCCCGGTACTCGATGCCCAGGTCGTGCAGGCGGTTGTTGCTGATCGTGATGTCCCGGTTGACCATCCGCTGGTCACTCGGGTGGTGGGCGTCGGCGCGTACCCCACCGACGACGATGCCGCCGGCCGAGTTGCGGGCGATCTCGGAGCGGGTCACGGTGATGTTGCTGGCGCCGAGGCCGACCCCGCTGCCGTGGGCGTTGGCGTCGTTGCCGATCCCGATGGCCGTCTGGCCCAGGTTCACGAACTGCGAGTCGCTGAAGGTGATGTTGTTGGCGGCCGAGACCTGCACGGCGGCCGGCATCTGCTGCCAGTTCGGCCGGGTCGCCTCGAACTGGGGGCAGCCGTTGTGGCAGGTGGTGAAGCCGGGCCAGCTCCAGTTGCCGTAGATGTACGCGCCGGTCTGCTGGTCGGCGTAGCCCTGGTTGCTGCTCGCGCCCAGCCAGCTGGTGCCGGTGAAGGTGATCCCGGTGAGCGTGACGTGGTGCGCCGGGGCGTCGTACGTCCCACCGATCTGGACCAGGGACTGCAACGTGGGCAGCTCCACCCGGGCGGTGCTCATGTTCTGCCCGGCCAGCGGGATGTAGGAGAGCGCCCCGGTGCCGGGGTCGAGATACCACTCCCCCGGCGCGTCCAAGAACTCGTAGGCGTTGGTCAGGTAGAGCGGCCCGGCCCGGTGCGGGCTGGTGAAGGTGTCGTAACCGAAGTTGTTGTTGCTCCAGCCGGGCTGCTGCATCCGGATCTGGTTCCCGCTGATGCTCTGCACCGACACGTACCGGTCGGTGAACGAGTTGACGCTCTCCAGCTGGATCCGGCTCTGGTTGGCCAGGTTGTTCAGGTAGGTCAACGCGCCGTTGGTGAACCGCATGCCGGTGCTGTCGGCGGTGAAGTCGGCGCGGTTGACCTGGGTGCGGGCCCGGGTGGCGACGGCCCCGTCGACGTAGAGCTGCCGGCTGTCCACGCCGGCGCCGACGGTGGCCCGCCAGATGTTGCGCCCGGCGTCGACGAGCGACCAGCCGGTGACCGCCCGGGCGCCGCTGAGCACGGGCCGGGCCGACGGGGCCGCCTGCCACACCACCCGGTAGCCGTTGGTGCCGGAGTCGGCGGCGGTCAGCCGCAGCGGCGTCGAGAGCCGGTACACCCCGTCGGCCAGTTGCACGACGATGTCGCCGGACATGGCGCCGTTCAGCGTGCGGACCGCGGTCTGCGCGGCGGTCACCGAGCACGGCTGGGCGGCGCTGCACGTGCTGCCGCTGCCGGACGGGGAGGCGTAGAGGGTGGTGGTGGCGGCCACCGCCGGGGCGGCGGACGCCGCCACGACGGTCGCGGTGGTCACCGCGGTCAGTGCCGCCGCCGCGACCGCGGCGAGCACCCGCCTGGGCGGGGTGGATGACGGTACGGACACGGGGGTCTCCTTACCTGGTGGCGGTGGTGGTGGGGTGGGGCCGGGCGGCGGTGGTGGTCACCCTCGGCGGAGGACCTCCCGGAGGTAGGCCAGGCCGTCGACGGCGAGCCGGTCGGGCGACGGGGCGAGGGGACGCCAGATCGAGGCGGCGGTCGCGATCGTCTCGTTCTCCGGGGTGAACGACTCGATGCAGATCGCCCCCCGGTAGCCGGTCGCGGCCAGGGCGGCGAGAAACCGGGGCCAGTCCAGGTGGTCCGCGCCGGGTGCGCCCCGGTTGGTGCCGCTGACCTGCACGTGCTTGATGTGCGGGCCGGCGGCGGCGAGGGCGGCGTACGGGTCGGCCTCCTCGATGTTCATGTGGTACGTGTCGATCATGAGGCCGACGTTGGGGGGTAGCCCGTCGATCAGCTCCACCGCCTGGTCGATCGTGTTGACCACGCTCGTCTCGTACCGGTTCAGCGCCTCCACGCCGATGGCGACGCCCCGCTGCGCCGCGTGCTCGGCGACCGGCGTCAACGCCCGGCGGAAGTCGGCGTAGCAGGCGGCCCGCTCGGTCGGGGTCATCCGCCAGGTACGGCCCACCGAGGCGTAGACCGGACCGCCGACGCACGGGGCGCCGACGACCGCCGCGCTGTCCACGCAGCCCGTCAGGTAGGCCACGGTCGCCTCGACCACGGCCGGCGGGGCGTGGACGAGGTCCCGCCCGGGTGGGGTGACCGCGCAGACGCCCGCCGCGGTCAGTCCGAGGGTGTCCAGCAGCTCCCGGGTCCGGTGCGGGTCCCAGTCCCCGGGCTGCTCGATCGGCAGTTCGACCGCGTCGAAGCCGAAGCCGGCGATGCGCGGCAGCAGCTCGGCCAGGGCCGCATCGTCCACAGGTGACGCCCACACCCAGGGGTTGACGCCGATCGGATACATCGGGGCCTACTTCCAGCGCTGCGGGTATCCGGGCAGGTCGGCGCAGCCGCACATCGCGTAGTGCAGCGGCGGCATGTCCGGGTCGAGATACTGGTCCAGGTTCTCCTGGGTGATCGTCGGCTGCGGCAGCTTCCACGGGTTGGACACCTGCTGGCCCCGCAGGATCCGCAGGGCGGCGATGATCGGCGTGCGCCACTGGTAGGTCGGGTAGGTCGGCGCGATCGCGGTGAGCCCGTTGTCCTTCCACATCTTCAGGAAGTCGAGCTGGTCCTCGCCGTTGATCGGGGGCACCGGCTTGCCGGCGTCCTGGAACGCCTCGACGGCCGCCACGGCGACCGCGCCGGCGTCCATCCAGACGCCGTCGATGGTGCCGTACCGCTGGAGGTAGTCGTCGACGATCTTCTTGGTCTTGGCCGGGTCGCCGTCGGTGAACTCGACGCCCACCACGTTGACCTTCGCCTTGTCGAAGGCGACCTTCGCGGCGGACCAGCGGGTCTCCAGCACGTCGACGCCGGGCAGGATGCGCAGGGCGAGCACCTTGCCGCCGGGCTTCATCCGCTGGCTGACGAACTCCGCGCCGACGTGGCCGAAGCCGTACCCGCCGATGGGGTTGATGAACGTCACCGGGCAGTCGGTGTCCACGCCACGGTCGAAGACGATGACCGGCAGGCCGGTGCGGCAGGCCGCCTCGACCGCCGGGGTGAGCGTGGCGGTGGTGTTCGGCGAGACGATGAGCGCGTCGCACTTCTTGCCGAGCAGGTCGTTGATGTCGGCGATCTGCTTCTGGTCCTTGCCCTCGGCGTCGATGTGGACGAACTCCTTGATCAGGCTCGCCTGCGCGGCCACCTCGGCCTGCATGGTCTTGAACCCGACCTGCCGCCACGGGTTGTTCAGCGCCGCGTTGGAGAAGCAGATCTTGTACGGGCCGGCCTTCGTGAACTTCGCGGTGTCCACCATGGCCGGGTTGAGCACCTGCTCCCACGGCTTGTCCGCCGGCCCGGTCGGGGTGGCGTCGAGCAGCTTCAGCTCGTTGTCGTAGTCGGCCTGCACGAAGAACTTCGACTGGTCGCCGGTGCCGGCGCCGGCCGGCGCGGACGAGGCGCCCGACGGGCCGGCGGCCGGTTCGTCGGTGGCGCAGCCGGTGAGGGCGAGCAGCGCCACCGCGGTCAGTACGGTTATCCGGTTCTTCACTGGTATCCCCTTATCTCGACGAGGAACGTCGGGTCGACACCGCCACGGCGAGCAGGATGATGGCGCCCTGGACGGTCGGTCTGAGGGCGCCGGAGACGCCGTAGAAGTTCATGAGGGCGAACAGCAGCTCCAGGGTCAGCGCGCCGAGCATCGCCCCGACGACCGAGCCACGGCCGCCGCCCAGCGCGACCCCACCGAGGACGACCGCGGTGATGGCCCCGAACTCCAGGCCGGCCCCGGCCTGGAAGGAGACGCCGCTGTAGCCGCCGATCAGGATCGCCGCGACCGCGGCGGCGAGGCCGCTGAGCACGAACGCGATGGTCCGGGTACGCCGGACCCGCACCCCGCTCAGCTCGGCGGTACGCGGGTTGTCGCCCACGGCGACCAGGACCCGGCCGAAGTCGGCGCGCATCAGCCAGACCGCGAGCGCCGCGAGGACCAGCAGGACCAGCAGGGCGTACGGGACGCGGCCCAGCACCGGCACGTCCTCGACCGCGCGCCGGCCGAGCTGGCGGAACTGCTCGGACAGCCCGCCCCGGGGCGCGCCGTTGGACCAGAGGTAGACCGCGCCGACCAGGATCAGGAACATGCCGAGGGTGGTGATGAAGGAGGGCACCCGTAGTCGGGTGGTGATCAGGCCGTTGACCAGGCCGACGAGCGCGCCGCCGGCGAGCAGCACCAGCACCACCGGCCAGGTCCGCGCGGGGTCGCTGTCGATGAGCCGGGCGGCGACCACCACCTGCGCGGTGACCAGGGCGCCGACGGACAGGTCGAACTCACCGGAGACGATCACGAAGTACTGCCCGGCGGCCAGCAGGATGATCGGCGCGGACCGGCCGAGGAACGACATCAGCGACGGCGGGGCCAGGAAGTCGGGCTGGCGGACGGTGACCAGGGCCAGCAGCACCACCAGGATCGTGAGGATGGGCAGGACGCCACCGGGACGTGTCCAGCGCGGTGCGGTGCGGCGACGCGCGACGCTCTGCGTGGTCATCGGTCCGCCTTCCGCAGCGCCCGACGGGCGTAGACGGCCACCGCGGCGATGATGACGACGCCCCGGATCACCTGTTTGAAGAAGGCGTCGACCTCGAGCTGGTTGAAGATGGCGTCGATGCTGGCGAGCAGCAGCACGCCCCCGACGGTGCCGACGACGCCGCCGCGCCCACCGGCGAGGGCGGTCCCGCCGATGACCACCGCGGCGATCGACTCGAGGTCGTAGAGGCCCTCGGTGCCCACCCGGGGCGCCCCCGAGCCGAGCCGGCTGGCCAGGTAGATGCCGGCGAGGCCGGCGCAGAGCGAACAGAGCACGTGGGCGGTGACCAGCACCCGGTCGGTGCGCACGCCGGAGAGCCGGGCGACCTCCGGGTCACCGCCGACGGCGACCAGGTGGTGGCCGAACCGGGTCCGGGAGAGCGCGAACCAGCCCGCCGCGGTGACCGCGAGCAGCAGCAGGAAGGCCAGCGGTACGGGGCCGACGCGCTGGTAGCCGAGGCTCTGCACGAGCGCGGGTGCGGTGCTGCCGGCCGGGCCGTCGTAGCCGTTGTCGAGGTAGCCCTTGAGCAGCAGCCCGACGCCGAGGGTCGCGATGAACGAGTTGACGCGCGCCTTGGTGACGAGCAGCCCGTTGCCCAGCCCCACGGCGGCGCTGACGGCGAGCGCCAGCCCGATGCCGGGCAGCAGTGCGCCGTCGCGGCCGTTCATCGTCTCGGCGGCGATCAGGGTGCTCAGGCTGACCACGTACGCCACCGAGAGGTCCAGCGAGCCGCCGAGGATGACGAGTGTCTGGCCGACGGCGACCAGCCCCAGCCCGGCCGCCACGTGCAGCAGGCTCACCGTGGTCGACTGGTGGAACAGCTGGCCGCCGTCGATCGTCACGACCAGCCAGCCGAGCGCCAGGGTGAGGCCCAGGGCCACGAACACGCCCGGTACGGGCCGTCGAGCGGGCAGCAGCGACAGGGGGCTCACGCGGCCGTCCCCGGCACGGTCCCGACCGCGAGGGTGAGCACGTCCTCCTCGGCCGCGCCGGCGGGCAACTCGCCCGCGATCCGGCCGTCGCGCAGGACGAGCAGCCGGTCGCTCATGCCGAGCAGCTCGGGCAGCTCGGACGAGATCATCAGCACGGCCGCGCCGTCCGCGGCGAGCCGGCGGACGAGATCGTGGATCGCCGACTTTGCGCCCACGTCGATGCCGCGGGTCGGTTCGTCGAAGAGCAGCACCGACGGGTTCAGGGCGAGCCAGCGGGCCAGCACGACCTTCTGCTGGTTGCCGCCGGAGAGGTAGCGGATCTCCTGGTCGTCGGCGGCGGCCCGGACGTCGACGGCGGCGAGCAGGTCCCGCACGCGGGCGGTGCGGGCGGCGGGCCGGTGCCGGCTCGCGAAGACGGCCCGACCCGCGAGCAACGCGTTGTCGAGCACCGACTGCCGGGCGACGATGCCCTCGCCCTTGCGGTCCTCGGTGACGTAGGCGATGCCGGCCCGCACCGCCGCGCGTGGTGAGCGCAGCCGCACCGGGGTGCCGTCGAGCGTGACCTCGCCGGTGGTGAACGGCGCCGCCCCGAACAGCGCGCGGGCCAGCGCCGAGCGTCCCGAGCCCTGGAGGCCGCCGACGCCGAGCACCTCGCCGGCGCGCAGCTCCAGGTCGATGTCGCGCAGCTTGCGGTTGCCCCCGCCGCGCACGGCGAGCCGCACCGGGCCGTCGCCGGGACCGGCCCGCTGCGGGTAGTAGCTGGACAGTTCCCGGCCGACCATGAGCCGCACCAGTTCCTCGGCGGTGGTGTCGGTGGTGCGCAGGGTGTCCACCCGGCGGCCGTCCTTGAGCACGGTGATCCGGCTGGACAGGTCGAAGACCTCGGTGAGCCGGTGCGAGACGTAGAGCACGCCGATGCCCTGCTCCTGGAGCCGGCGCACGAGGCGGTAGAGCAGCTCGACCTCGTGGTCGGCCAGGGCCGCGGTGGGTTCGTCCATGATGAGCAGTCGGGCGTCGAGGGCGAGCGCCTTGGCGATCTCGACGACCTGCTGCTGGGCGACGCCGAGGCGTCCGACCGGTGTGTCGGCCGGCAGTGCCGTTTCCCCGATGGACGCCAGCAGCTGCCGGGTGCGGGCCAGCAGTTGTCGGCGGTCGACCAGCCCGCGCCGGGTGGGCTCGTGCCCGAGGAACACGTTCTCCGCGACGGTGCGCTCCGGCAGCAGGTTGAACTCCTGGTGGATGACGCCGATCCCGGCCCGCTGGGCGTCCCGGGGGCCGGCGAACACGCACCGTTGCCCGGCCAGCTCGATGGTGCCCTCGTCGGGGGCGTACCCGCCCGAGATGATCTTCATGAGGGTGGACTTGCCGGCGCCGTTCTCGCCCACCACGGCGTGCACCTCGCCCGCGGCGGCGTCGAGGTCGACGCCGTCGAGCACCCGTATCCCGAGGAAGGACTTGCTGATGCCCCGCAGGGCAAGCAGCGACGCCGGACGTCGATCTGCCATCGTCGAAAGTCCTCACGGATAGTAGTTGCCGCCAGCCCTCGTCAACCGACCCTTCGGTCGCCGGCGGGGGTACTTCTTGTTCTCGTGCTCAAACTTTCGCTTGACACGATCGAAACATCACACGTATGAAGATAGATGCTTGGGTATGGGTGCGCAATCCCCGATCTCGCAGCGGTTTTGGGCCGATTCATCGGCCGCGGCGAGGTCGACCCGAGGCGGGCTGCCGGGCCACCAGTGACATCGGAGGGCAACACCGATGTTACCGTTAACATCGACGTATCTCGATCTAGTTCAGCTTCGGCCCCAACGCCATCGCGGACCGGCTCACCCGGGATGACACTTCGTCACCTCCGGCGCTGACCGGCCCGTGGTCGCATCCCCTGTCGCCCCACCACCACCAGGAGACGGCATGCGTCGCACAACATCCATCCTCGGAGTCATCACGGGCCTGATACTGGCGCTCGGGCTCGTGCACCCGGCGGCGGCGGCCCCCGCCTTCCGCGCCCTGTTGTTCACCAAGACCACCGGCTACCGGCACGACTCGATTCCCGCCGGGATATCGATGTTCCAGCAGCAGGCCGCGGCCAACAACTTCGAGCTGGTGCAGAGCGAGGACTCCAACGTCTTCACCCCGGCCAACCTGGCCACCTTCGACGTCCTCATCATGTTCCAGACCTCCGGCATGGTCTGGACAACGGCGGCCCAACGCCAGGCGGTGGAGGGCTTCCTCGCCAGCGGCAAGGGCATCGTCGCCGTGCACAACGCCACCGACATGGGTATCGAGGGTGAGTACCCGTGGTGGGACCAGACCGTGAACGCCGGCGCGCACATGCCGGAGCACTCCCCCGGCGTGTTGCCCGGCACCGCCATCGTCGCCGACAAGAAGCACCCGTCGACGGCCAGCCTGCCGGACCGCTGGAACCGCAGCGAGGAGTGGTACAACTTCGACAAGAACCCGCGCGGTGACGTGCACGTGCTGGTGACCGCCGACGAGCGGACGTACAACCCGGGCCCCCGGGCGATGGGCTCGGACCACCCGATCTCCTGGTGCCGCGGCGTCGGTGGCGGTCGGGTCTGGGCCACCGCGATGGGCCACGCCATCGAGTCGTACAGCGAGACCAACTTCCGCAACCACGTGCTCGGCGGCGTGAAGTGGGCCGCCGGCAACGAGCCGGGCGACTGCGGCGGCACCGTCTGGGGCAACTTCGAGAAGCGCACGCTGGACAGCAACACCGTCGACCCGATGGCACTGGCCGTGGCCCCGGACGGCCGGGTGCTCTACATCCAGCGCGGCGGCCAGGTGAAGATCTTCAAGCCGAGCACGAACAGCACGGTCACCGCCGGCACCCTCAGCGTCTACACCGGCGGGGAGGACGGTCTCACCGGCCTGGCGCTGGACCCGAACTTCGCCAGCAACGGGTACGTGTACCTGTACCACTCACCGGCCAGCAGCTCCACCGACATCAACCGGGTCTCCCGGTACACCCTCACCGGCGACACGCTGAACATGTCCAGCGGAGTCACCATCATCGACATCCCGGCGTACCGCGACCGGACCTACCCGGAGCCCGGCCACACCGGCGGCTACATCGACTTCGGCCCGGACGGCAACCTCTACATCGGCACCGGTGACGACGTGCCGCCGAACCTCGACCCCAACTGGCAGGGCTACGCCCCACTGGACTGGCGGCCGGGCAAGCAGATGCTCGACTCGGCCCGCACCGCCGGCAACACCAACGACCTGCGCGGCAAGCTGCTGCGCATCCGGCCGTCGGCCGGCGGCGGCTACACCATCCCGACGGGCAACCTCTATCCGCAGGGGACCGCGCAGACCCGGCCGGAGATCTACGCGATGGGCTTCCGCAACCCGTTCCGGTTCTCGATCGACCCGGCCAACGGCTGGGTCTACCTGGCCGACTACGGGCCCGACCGGAACCCGCCGACCACCAACCGCGGCCCCGAGGGCCTGGTCGAACTCAACGTGATCAAGGCGCCGGGCAACTACGGCTGGCCGTTCTGCCACGGCGACAACCAGCCCTACGCGCCGTACAACCCGGACACCGGCGTGGTCGGCGCCAAGTTCAACTGCGCCGCGCCGGTCAACAACTCCCCCAACAACACCGGCCTGACCAGCCTCCGGCCGGTCGTCGCCCCCAACCTGTGGTACGGCTACGGCGCGTCGCCGACCTTCCCCGAGGTGGGCTCCGGCGGCTCCGCGCCGATGGGCGGCCCGGTCTACCGCTACAACGCCGCCAACCCGTCGGCGACGAAGTTCCCGCCGTACTACGACGGCGTGCACTTCTTCTACGAGTGGTCGCGCAACTTCATCAAGGAGATGCACTTCGACTCGGCGTCGGCGGTCACCCGGACCAACCCGTTCCTGCCCAACACCCGGTTCAACAAGCCGATGGACCTGGAGTTCGGCCCGGACGGCTCGCTCTACCTGCTGGAGTGGGGCACCAACTTCGGTGGCGGCAACAGTGACTCCGGCCTCTACCGGATCGACTACATCCAGGGCGGCCGGTCCCCCATCGCCAAGGCCAGCGGCACACCCACCAGCGGCAACGCCCCGCTGACCGTGCAGTTCTCCAGCGCCGGCTCGATGGACCCCGACCCCGGCAACACGCTCAGCTACCAGTGGACCTTCGGCGACGGCACCACCTCGACCGCGGCCAACCCGTCGAAGGTCTACACCACCAACGGCAACTACACGGCGCAGTTGAAGGTCACCGACAACACCGGCAAGACCGGCTTCGCCAACGTCCAGATCACCGTCGGCAACACCGCCCCGGTGGTCACCATCACCACCCCACCGCACGGCGGCATGCTCACCTTCGGCGACAAGGTGCCGTACCAGATCACCGTCTCCGACCCCGGCGGCGCCCCGATCGACTGCACCAAGGTGTTCCTCAACCCCGCGCTCGGCCACGACGACCACGCGCACGAGACGACGGACCTGGCCGGCTGCTCGGGAACCATCTCCACCGACCTGCTCGGCGGGCACCCGGACGGCGCCAACCTGTTCTACGTGCTCAACGCGCGGTACACCGACAACGGTGGCGCGGGCGGCGCGGCCCCGCTCACCGGCCACGCGCAGGTGATCCTGCAGCCCAAGCAGAAGCAGGCCGAGTACTTCAGCAGCCAGTCCGGCACCCGGGTCGTCGACCAGGCCGGCGCGGAGAGCGGCAAGCGGGTCGGCGACATCTCCAACAACGACTGGCTGGCGTTCACCCCGCTCAACCTGTCGGGCATCACCACAGTGAGCTACCGGCTGTCGTCGCCCTCCGGCGGCGGCTCGATCGAGCTGCGCGCCGGCTCACCGACCGGCACGCTGCTGGCCACCACGCCGGTGCCCAGCACCGGAGGCTGGGACAACTACCAGTCCACGCCGCCGGTCAACGTCACCGCCCTGGCCGGGACGCAGACCCTGTACCTGGTCTTCAAGGGCAGCGCCAACAACTGGTTCGACCTCGACTCGTACACCTTCGGGGGTGCCGGGGTCGGCACCGGCGGCGGCACCACTCCCCCCGGCGGCGTGGCCGGCCGGACCTGGACCCTCACCGCGCAGCACAGCGGCAAGCTGATGGACGTCAGCGGCGTCTCCACCGCCGACGGCGCCCAGATCACCCAGTGGGCCGCCACCGGCGGCAACAACCAGAAGTGGCAGGCGGTCGACGCCGGCGGCGGCGCGGTCTATCTCAAGGCCGTGCACAGCGGCAAGTGCGCCGAGGTCATCGGCGGTTCCACCGCCGCCGGCGCCTTCCTCCAGCAGGCCACCTGCACCAACAGCAACCAGCAGAAGTTCACCACCACCTCGACCGGCACCACCGGCGTCTACACGGTGAAGAGCGTCCCGAGCGGGCTCTGCCTGGACGTCAACGGCGCCTCCACCAGCGACGGCGCGCGGCTCGTGCAGTGGACCTGCCACGGCGGCGCGAACCAGCAGTGGCGGTTCGGTGCGGCGTGAGAATCGAGAGGACCAACACCACCATGTCCGTGCTTGACACCAAGCTCGGCCGGCGGTTCACGTCGGTCGCGGCCACCATGCTCATGGTGGCCGCGGCCGGCGCGGTCGCCCTCGCCGGCAACGCCACACCCGCCGCGGCCGTCATCAACGCCGCCGACTACCAACAGGTCACCCTGGCCAAGGGCGTCGCCGAGATGGGCGAGCCGATGACCCTCGCGGTGCTGCCCGACCGGTCGGTGCTGCACACCGCCCGCAACGGCACGCTGCGGCGCACCGACGCGGCCGGCAACACCGCCGTGGTCGGCAGCCTCGCCGTCTACTCGCACGACGAGGACGGGCTCCAGGGCGTCGGGGTCGACCCCAACTTCGCCACCAACCGGCACATCTACCTCTACTACGCGCCGCCGCTGAACACGCCCGGCGGGGACGCCCCGGGCACCGGCACGAACTGGTCGTCCTGGCAGGGCGTCAACCGGCTGTCCCGGTTCACCCTCAACACCGACTGGACCCTCAACCGGGCCAGCGAGGTGACCATCCTGGACGTGGCCGCCGACCGCGGCCAGTGTTGCCACGCCGGTGGCGACATCGACTTCGACGCCGCCGGCAACCTCTACCTGTCCACCGGCGACGACACCAACCCGTTCGAGTCCGCCGGCTACTCGCCGCTGGACGAGCGCACCAACCGCAACCCGGCGTACGACGCGCAGCGCAGCGCCGGCAACACCAACGACCTGCGCGGCAAGATCCTGCGGATCAAGGTGAACGCCGACGGGTCGTACTCGATCCCGGCCGGCAACCTGTTCGCGCCGGGCACGGCGCGGACCCGGCCGGAGATCTACGCGATGGGCTTCCGCAACCCGTTCCGGATGAGCGTCGACAAGGCCACCGGGGTGGTCTACGTCGGTGACTACGGCCCGGACGCCGGGGTGACCAGCAACCGGGGTCCGAGCGGGCAGGTCGAGTTCAACCGGGTCACCAGTCCGGGCAACTACGGCTGGCCGTACTGCACCGGCACGAACACCAGCACCGAGACCTACGCGGAGTGGGACTTCGCCAGCAACTCCGCCGGCCCGAAGTACAACTGCACCGGCGGCCCGACGAACAACTCGTTCCGCAACACCGGCCTGACCACCCTGCCGGCGGCGAGGCCGGCCTGGATCAGGTACGCGGGCGACGCCGGCAGCCCGTCGGAGTTCGGCGGCGGCTCCGAGTCGCCGATGGCCGGCCCGGTCTACCGGTACGACCCGAACAACCCCTCCACCACGAAGTTCCCGCAGTCGCTCAGCGGGCAGTTCTTCGCCGGGGAGTTCGGCCGCGGCTGGATCAAGCCGATCCAGATCAACGCCGACGGGTCGCGGGGTGCCATCGACACCTTCCCCTGGGTCGGCAAGCAGGTCATGGACATGGCCTTCGGCCCGGACGGCGCGCTGTACGTGCTCGACTACGGCACCGGTTACTACAACGGTGACGCCAACTCGGCGTTGTACCGCTTCGACTACGTCGGTCCCGCCGGCAACCGGGCGCCGACCGCCGTGGCCACCGCCGACAAGACCTCCGGTCAGGCGCCGCTGACGGTGAACTTCTCCTCGGCCGGCTCGTCGGACCCGGAGGGTGGGGCGCTCACCTACTCGTGGAACTTCGGCGACGGCACCACCTCGACCGCGGCGAACCCGAGCAAGACGTACGCCGCGAACGGCACGTACAACGTCACGCTGACGGTCCGGGATCCGCAGGGCGCGACGGGCACCGCCAGCGTGCAGGTCGGGGTCGGTAACACCGCGCCGACGGTCACCATCACCACCCCGGCCAACGGCACGCTCTTCTCCTACGGCGACACGGTGCCGTACACCGTCACCGTCACCGACCCGGAGGACGGGACGATCGACTGCGCGAAGGTCAAGCTGACCTACGTGCTCGGCCACGACCAGCACGGCCACGCGATCACCTCGAAGAACGGCTGCTCCGGTTCGATCACCATCCCGGTCGACGGTGAACACGACGACGCGGCCAACATCTTCGGCATCTTCGACGCCGAGTACACCGACAACGGCGGGTTGACCACCCACAAGCAGCACACCCTCCAGCCGCGCAAGCGGCAGGCGGAGCACTACAAGACCGCCTCCGGCGTGGCGACCTTCGCCAAGACCACCGCCGAGGGCGGCACCACGGTCGGCAACATCGAGAACGGCGACTGGATCGCGTTCGAGCCGTACCGGCTCGACAACGCCACCTCGTTCACCGCCCGCGTCTCGTCGGGCGGCTCCGGTGGCACCCTCCAGCTGCGGGCGGGCTCCCCCACCGGCACCGTGCTCGGCTCGGCGAGCGTGTCGAGCACCGGCGGCTGGGAGACCTTCACCACCGTCACCGGCACCCTCACCGGGGCGCCGGCGGCCACCACCACGCTCTACCTGACGTTCTCGGGTGGCAGCGGGTACCTCTACGACGTCGACTCGTTCACCCTGAACACCGGCGGCACCACGCCACCGCCGCAGACGCGGACCGGACGGATCGTGGGGCTCGGCGGCAAGTGCCTGGACGTCAACGGCGGCAACTCCGCCGACGGCACCCAGATCATCATCTGGACCTGCAACAACGGCGCCAACCAGCAGTGGACGGTGACCCCGGACAGCACCGTCAAGGCGCTCAACAAGTGCCTGGACGTCAACGGCGGGGCCTCCGCCGACGGCACCAGGATCCAACTGTGGACCTGTAACGGCACGGCCAGACAGAACTGGTCGGCCCAGGCCGACGGCTCACTGCGCAACCCGCAGACCGGCAAGTGCCTCGACGTGTCCAACAACAGCTCCACCGACGGCCAGGCCGTGCACCTGTGGACCTGCCACGGCGGCGCCAACCAGAAGTGGACCCTGCCCTGACCTGAAAGGAGGGGCCCCCGGCTAACGCATTCCGTTGTACAGGGGGCCCCTCCTAACCGCTAGGAGAGCGACATGCGCAGACTTCTCAGATCCGTTCTCGGCGCGGCCACCGGCGTCGTGGCGGCGCTCGCGCTGACCACCGCCGCCACCCCGGCCAGCGCCGCCGATGCCCCGTACGAGGTGCTGGTCTTCTCCAAGACCGCCGGCTTCCGGCACGACGCCATCCCGGTCGGCATCCAGACCATCCGTGATCTCGGCGCGGCGAACAACTTCACCGTCACCGCGACCGAGGACGCCACCCAGTTCACCACCACCAACCTGGCCCGGTTCAAGGCGGTGGTCTTCCTCAACACCACCGGCGACGTGCTCAACGCGACCCAGCAGACCGCGTTCGAGTCGTACATCGGCTCCGGCGGGGGCTACGTCGGGGTGCACTCCGCCGCCGACACCGAGTACGACTGGCCGTTCTACGGCAACCTGGTCGGCGCCTGGTTCGCCTCGCACCCGGCCATCCAGGCGGCGGCGGTCAAGGTGGAGGACCGGGCGCACGCCGCCACCGCGCACCTGCCCCAGCGCTGGACCCGCACCGACGAGTGGTACGACTACCGCACCAACGCCCGGTCCACCGCGCACGTGCTGGCCAGCCTCGACGAGTCCTCGTACTCCGGTGGCTCGATGGGTGGCGACCACCCGCACGTCTGGTGCAAGACCTACAGCGGCGGCCGGTCCTTCTACACCGGCGGCGGGCACACCCAGGCGTCGTACGCCGAGCCGGCCTTCCGGGCCCACCTGCTGGGCGGCATCCGGTACGCGGCCGGCCGGACCAAGGCCGACTGCCGGCCGGAGACCGGCTACACCGCGCTGTACAACGGCTCGACCACCGGCTGGTCGCAGGCCGGGCCGGGCAGCTTCAGCAACTCCGACGCCACCCTCACCTCGTCCGGTGGCATGGGCATGCTCTGGTACAGCGCCAAGCAGTTCGCGCCCAGCTACTCGCTCAAGCTGGACTGGAAGCTGGTGGGGGACCACAACTCCGGGGTAATCATCGGCTTCCCGCCGACGAACGACCCGCAGGCCGCTCTGGACACCGGCTACGAGGTGCAGATCGACGCCACCGACGCGGTGGACCGCACCACCGGCTCGATCTATGCCATCAAGGCCCCCGACACCGCCGCCCGGGACGCCGCGCTCAACCCGCCGGGCGAGTGGAACACCTTCGAACTGCTGGTCGAGGGGGAACGCCTCCAGGTCTTCCTGAACGGGGTGAAGATCAACGACTTCACCAACACCGACCCGAACCGGCAACTCGACGGCCACATCGGCATCCAGAACCACGGTACGGGCGACAACGTGTCGTTCCGCAACATCCGGATCAAGGAACTCGGTGGCACCACCCCACCGCCCACCGGCGACGTCACCGTGCAGGCCGAGTCGTACGTCTCGGGCAGCGGGATCAGCCGGGTCAGCAAGGGTTCCGCGCGGGGCGGGCAGGTCGTCGGTGACATCCACAACGGCGACTGGGTCGGCTACCAGAACCTCGCCCTGACCGGGGTCAACCAGCTGCGGGCCCGGGTCGCCTCCGCCGGCTCCGGTGGCACCCTCGCGGTGCGCAGCGGTTCGGCCACCGGCCCGATCCTCGGCCAGGTCGCGGTGCCGGTGACCGGCGGCTGGGAGACGTACACCACCGTCACCGCCAATCTCACCGGGGTCCCGACCGGCACCCAGCCGCTCTACCTGACCTTCTCGGGTGGCTCCGGGTTCCTCTTCGACGTCGACGAGTTCACCCTGGGCACCGGCGGCACCACGCCACCACCGTCGACCCGGACCGGGCGGATCGTGGGGCTGGGTGGCAAGTGCCTGGATGTCAACGGCGGCTCCACCGCCGACGGCACCAAGATCCAGATCTGGACCTGCAACACCGGCACCAACCAGCAGTGGACGGTGACCCCCAACAGCACCATCAAGGCACTCAACAAGTGCCTGGACGTCGCCGGCGGCGCCTCCGCCGACGGCACCAGGATCCAACTGTGGACCTGCACCGGCGGAGCCAGCCAGAACTGGTCGGCCCAAACCGACGGCTCACTGCGCAACCCGCAGACCGGCAAGTGCCTCGACGTGTCCAACAACAGCTCCACCGACGGCCAGGCCGTGCACCTGTGGACCTGCCACGGCGGCGCCAACCAGAAGTGGACCCTGCCCTGACCTGAAAGGAAGGGCCCCCGGTTAACGCATTCCGTTGTACAGGGGGCCCCTCCTAACCATTGGTCCCTCGCCGTCGACGGCGCGGCGGCGAGGGGTAGCGGGCCGGGACCGTCGGTCAGTGCCGGGCGATCGGCGACACCTCGTTGCGGGACTGGACCGGCGGGACGGGAAGCGCCCCTGCGGTGGCGACGCCGTCGGCCCCGGCCAGCAGCCGACGTCCGGCCCGTTCGGGCCGGACGTCGGGGCCGTCGGCCGTCCGCGCCCGCGGGCGGCCGACGGCCGCCCGGATCCGGTCCTCGTCGACCCGGACCCCCAGCCCGGGCGAGTCACCGAGGATGAACGCGCCGTCCGCGACGTGCAGGTCGATGGTGACGCCGACCGGCGGGTGCAGGTCCTGCAGCTCGCTGGTCAGGTGGTTCGGCACCGAGGTCGCCGCGTGCAGCAGCCCGACCGGGGTGTTGCCGATCGGGCTCACCGGCAGGTCGTAGGCGTGGGCCAGGGCGGCGACCCGCAGGAAGTGGGTCACTCCGCCGACCGCGGCCGTCTGCACGATGTCGACCGCCCCGGCGGCGATCAGCGGCCGGTACTGTTCGAGCCCGGTGAGGTTCTCCCCGGTGGCCACCGACGCGCGCACTCCCCGGCCGACCGCGGCGAGGCCCTCGGCGTCCCAGCGGCGGACGGGCTCCTCGATCCAGATCAGGTCGAGGGTGCGTTCGATCTCGCAGACGTGCCGGACGGCCTGCTTACGGGTCCACGCCTCGTTCACGTCGAGCATGAGCCCGGGCCGCGGGCCGTCCCCGCCCTCGGCCAGCACCTCCCGGACCAGCCAGAGCCGGTGCCGGTCCCGCTCGATGTCGAGGCCGCCCTTGAGCTTGGCGGCCCGCAGCCCGTACCGGGCGTAGGCGTCGTACGTCGCGACGAGCTGGTCGTCGGTCAGCGCGATGTCCAGACCGGAGGCGTACGCGGGGACCACCCGGTCGCGCCCGCCCAGCAGTCGCCACAGCGGCTGGCCGGCGGCCTGCGCCTTGATGTCCCACAGGGCGGTGTCGAGCGCGCCGATGGTGCCGAACACCGGGCCGGCGTGGCCCGCCTTGAAGGTGTGCCGCAACATCCGGTCGTAGAGCGTCGTCACGGCACGGGGGTCCTCGCCGTGGATGGCCGCGAAGATCCGTTCGATCTCGACGTGCGGCCCGATGCCGAATCCCGCGATGCCCTCGTCGGTGTCGACGATGACGATCGGCACCGGGACCGCCCCGTCGGCGAAGACGCCGTTGGCGTCGCCGACGGGCCGCCCCCATTCCTGCACGGTGGTGAGTGTGCGATAGCCGGTGATCCGCATGTCAGCCCTTCGTGGAGCCGGCGGCGACGCCGTCGGCGATCTGGCGCTGGAGGAAGAGGTAGACCACCAGGACCGGTACCGCGGCGATCAGCACTCCCGAGGCGAAGGTGGGGATGTCGTCGGAGTACTGGCCACGCAGCGAGGTCACGCCGATCATGAGCGTCCGGTGTTCCGCCGAGGGCATCATCACCAGCGACATGAGGACGTCGTTCCAGCAGAACAGGGCGTCGAGGATGCCGACCGACAACAGGGCCGGGGTGCCCAGGGGCAGCATGATCCGGCGGTACACGCCGTACACGCTGCTGCCGTCGATCCGGGCCGCGTCGATGATCTCGGGCGGGATGGCCCGGTAGTAGCTGGTCATCAGGAAGACGGTGAAGGGCAGGAACTGGGCCACGTAGACGAGAACCAGACCGGGGTACGTGTCGATGAGCGCGGTGTCGGCCATGATCCGGGCGAGCGGCACCATGATCACTTGGAAGGGTACGAAGAGCCCGGCGAGGCAGCCGAGGAACAGCGCCGACGAGCCGCGGAACCGGAGCTGGCTGAGGGCGAAGCCGGCCATCGACCCGAGCAGCAGCAGCAGGACCACCGACGACGTCACCACGAGCAGCGAGTTGACGAAGTAGCGGCCCATGCCGACGCTGTTCCACGCCGTGGCGATGTTGTCCCACCGCAGGGCGTCGGCCAGGGCGAACCGGTCCAGAACGTAGTCGCGCCGGGTCTTCATCGCCACGTTCGCGGTGAACAACAGCGGATAGATCGTCCCCAGCGCGAGCAGCGCCATCGGAACGGCCAGCAGCCACCGGCTCAGCCGGATGCGAGACATCAGTCCTCCCGTCCGGCCCGCCTGAGCAGGCTGACCTGGAGCAACCCCACGACGAGCATGATCACGAAGAGCACCGTCGACGCCGCCGAGGCGAGGGCGGGCCGGTTCAGCTGGCCCTGCTGGATCCAGATGTAGTACTCCGGCAGGTAGGTGGACCCCTCCGGGCCGCCGCTGGTCATCACGAAGAGCAGGCCGAACATCGAGGTCAGCATCCCGATCATCGTGGTCACGAAGACGAACGCGATGGTGCGGGACAGGCCCGGGACGATCACGTGCCGGATCAACTGGGCCAGCGACGCCCCGTCCACCCGGGCCGCGTCCAGCAGCGCGGCGTCCAGGGTGGCGAACCCGGCGAGGAACACCACGAGCGCCATGCCGAAGGTGGCCCAGACGTGTACGCCGACCACCACGAACTTCGCCACGTCCGGATTGCCGAGCCAGTCCACCGGGCCGATGCCGGCCGTTGCGAGGACGGCGTTGAGCGGGCCGTCGACGGCGAGCAGGAGATTGAAGATGGCGCCGACGATGACCGGTGAGAGCACCGCGGGAAAGAAGTAGACGCTGCGGTAGAAGCGGTGCCCGGGCACCCGCAGGTAGATGAAGGTCGCGAGCAGCCCCGGGATCGCCACCGCCACCGGGAGCAGCAGCACCAGCAGCCCGACGTTGCCCAGCGCGGTCCGGAACAGCGGGTCGTCGAGCAGTTCGAGGTAGTTGTCGAGACCGACCGCCGTCCCGTTGCGCGGACCGTCGCCGGTGAAGGAGAAGTTGACGCCGAGCAGCAGCGGATACAGCCGCAGCAGCACGATGATCAGGACGGCCGGGGCGACCAGCACGTACGGGGCGAGACGCTCGGCCCGCGAACCACCGCCGACGGTCCGCGGGCCGGCACCACGACGGCGGCCGGACGTCCCGGCCGGCGCCCCGTCGGTCCGCCCGGGTGGTACCGGGCGGACCGACGGCCGCGCGCTCGCGGTCGACACGACCTCAGCCCGCCTGGTCGGAAGCGGCCAGCTGCTTCACCGCCTCGTCGACGGTGACCGAACCGCTGAGCAGTTGCTGGGAGAGCCGCCCCATCAGATCCAGGGTCTTGGAGGAGAGCGCCACGTGCAGGGCGGGCTTGCCGCCCTTGAGCTCGGCGACGATCGAGGCGGCGGCGGGGCCGCCCGCCGACACGTCGATCGTGGTGTCGGCGGCGATCGCGCCGGCGTCGGCGTAGAACGCCTTGAGCGCGTCGGTCGAGGTCAGCGAGCGGACGAGGTCGGCGGCCACCCGGGGGTCCTTCGTCCATTTCGCGACCGCGTAGCCGATGCCGCCGTCGTAGGGCAGGCTCGGGGTGGTGCCGGGGGTGACGACCGGCGCCCGCATCACGCCGAGCTTCTCGGCGGTCAGGAACTCGTTGAAATCCTTCCAGTGCCCCACGTCCGACATCAGCCCGATGACGTGCGCGGCCTTGCCGGACTGGAACAGCGCGAAGGAGTCGTTGAACATCGCGGTCGAGTTGGCCCCCTTGTTGTTCAAGCCCGCGTCGCCCGCGTCCTTCCAGAGCTGGAAGACCCGCTTCACGTCTGGCGAGTTCCAGTCCCGCTTGCCGGCGATCCAGTCGTCGTACTCCGTCGCGGTGAGGATGCCGGAGCCCAGGGCGGACAGCCAGAACTGGATCCCGGCGCCCTCCTTGTTGCCGAGGGCGAAGCACGATGCGCCGGCCTTGCCGATGGCGGCGCAGTTCGCGACGAAGTCGTCCCAGGTGGTGGCCGGCCGCTCCGGATCGAGGCCGGCCTTCTGGTAGATCGTCTTGTTGTAGTAGATGGGGTGGCCCTGCAGCGTCACCGGCCCGGCGTAGGTCTTGCCGTCCTTGGTGAAGGCGTCCCAGCCGGCCAGCCGCTCCTTGTCCGCGGTCACGTACTCGTCCAGGGGCACCAGCGAGTCCACCCGGTCGCGGATCTGGCCGCCGCCGTTGAACAGCATGACGTCGGGGCCCTTGCCGGACTGGAGGGCCGCGCCGAGCAGCGTGTAGTACTGGTCGAACGGTTGCGCGACGAACTCGACCGTCACCTTCGGGTGCTTCTTGGCGAAGTCGGCCTTCGCCTTCTCCAGGTAGCCGGCCGCGGATGCCTCACCGGACTTCCAGTCCCAGACCACCAGCTTGCCCGCGGACCCGCCGCCGGGGGCGGGGTCGGAACCGGTGGCGCTTCCGCAGCCCGTCATCGCCAGTGTCACAACGAGGACCGCCGACCAGAGTGCTCGCTGTTTCATCGTCGTCTCCTACGAAAGGGAGTGGTTGACGGCTCGACCGTCCAACCAGGATGAGATCGGAAAGTAACTCGTATGACGTCTGACGTCAACGGTTCCCCGTACACTGACCTCGGACGTCTGATCGGAGGGCACATGACGCCATCGCCGGAGACGGCACTGAATGCCCTGGCCGCACCGGCCTGGACACGGCGACCGACCAACCTCGCCCGCGCCGTCACCGCCGAGCTGGTGGAGCGGATCGTCCGCGGGGTGCACCCGGCCGGGACGGCCCTGCCGCCCGAGCCGATCCTCTGCGAGACCTTCTCGGTGAGCCGGACCGTCGTCCGCGAGGCGGTGAAGATCCTCCAGGAGAAGGGCCTGGTGCAGGTCCGCCAGGGCGCCGGCACCATGGTCAACCCGCCGTCGAGGTGGGACATGCTGGACGAGCTCGTCCTCGGGGCCACCATCGCCGAGGAGGACGGCCTCGACATCCTCGACGATCTGGTCGTCACCCGGCGGCTGCTGGAGTCCGACATGGCGAACGTCGCCGCCCGCGTCGCCGACCCGCGGACCGTGGACCGGCTGCGCACCCTGGTGGACGAGATGGACGAGCTCGTCGACGACCACGTCGCCTACCACGAGCACGACCGGACCTTCCACGACACGGTCATGCAGGCCTCCGGAAACCGCATCGCCCGCGGTGTCGTCCGTGCACTGGAGAGCCAGGTCGTCAACACCGCCCGGTACATGGGCCGCACCGAGCGGTCCCTGTGCGTGGCGTCCAACCGCGGGCACCGCCACATCTACGAGCGGATCGCCGCCCATGACCCCAACGGCGCCGCCGAGGCGATGTTCACCCACATCACCGAGGCCTGGCTGGTCCGGCGCGGCGGCTCGGGCAAGCCCACCCGACTGCGGCGCTGACCCCGCGCGGCGCGGCAGCCGCCACTCCCCCGATCGGGAGTGGCGACTGCCACCCGGCTGCGCCATCAGCCGCGTCGAGACGAGATCAGGAAAACTGCGCGAAGAACCGCCAGATCTCGCCCTTGGTCCAGGTCGTCACGCCACTCTCGGCGTACGTGCCGTCGACCGGGCCCGGCATGTGACCGTTGTCGAACGCCGCCCACTGCACCGGGTACCCGGCCCGGCAGCCCGAGTAGGTGGTGGTGATGTGGGTACGGCTGCCCCCGCCCGGCTCGGGCGGGTTCTGCGCGGTGCAGCCGTTGTTGCGGACGAAGGTGTCCCGCAGCGCCCGGCCCTGGCTGATGTTCAGCACGTTGTCCGTGATGCCGTGCAGCCCGAAGTAGGCGATGGGCTGGGTGCCGCCGCTGCACCCGCTGATCTGCGCCCCGGAGATCACCGCGACGGCCCGGAAGACGTCGGCCCGCGCACAGGCCAGCGCGTAGCTCATCCCGCCGCCCCAGCTGAAGCCGAGAGCGAAGCGCTGCCTCGGGTTGACGCACAGGTCGCTCTCGATCCGCCGGATGATGTTGTCGACGAAGGTGACGTCCTCACCGCCGTTGTTCGCCCAGCCGTTGCCGAAGCCCTGCGGGGCGACCAGGATCGCGCTGTTGTTCGACTGCTCCTGCTGGCCGTAGTAGGACCAGGCGGCCCCGCTGGTGCCGCCGGAGGAAATCTCCTGCATGGTGCCGCCGCGCCAGTGGAACGCGAAGATCAGCCGGTACGGGTTGTTGTTGTTGTAGTTCGCCGGCACCCGCAGGATGAACTGCCGGTTCTGGCCGTTGCTCTGGATGGTGTGCGTGCCGCTGGACAGCGTCGGGGCCTTGCCGCACCCGCTGCCGCCCGTCGGCGGCGGGGTGGTCGGCGGGGTGCCGCCACCGTCGACCCGGACGAGCTGCCACTGCTGGTTGGCGCCGTTCCAGTCGGCGTACTGCACGATGTTCGCGCCGTCGGCGGTGGAGGCGCCCTGCACCTCGACGACCTTGCCGCTGTGCCGGCTGATCAGCCGGACGTGGCCGCCGTCGGAGTCCGCCAGCCGGAACTGCTGGTTGGTCCCGTTGGTGTCGGACCACTGCACGATCGCGCCGCCGTCGGCGGTCGAGAAGTTGTACACGTCGAGCACCTTGCCCGAGTGCCGGGACTTCAGCCGGTAGTAGCCGCCGCCGGAGTCCACGAACTGCCACTGCTGGTTGGCGCCGTTGTTGCGCGTCCACTGGCTGATCCGCGCGCCGTCGTTGGTGGCCGACGCGTACAGGTCCAACGCCTTGCCGCTGTTGCGGTTCACCAGGACGTACCAGGCGCTGGTGTCCACCGTCGCCGCCGCCGCGGGCGCCGTGTTCGCCACGACCAGCCCGGTCGCCGCCATGATCGCGGCGGCCGCCACGGCCAGGACTGACCGCCAGCCGCGGCGGGGTGGGGAGGCGGGACGGGCCTCACCGATGGCCTTCATGGTCCACTCCTTCGCTCGGGGCCCCACCCGCGAGCGGAACCCGCGCGCGTGCCCAGGGGTGTGTGCCGGCGTCTGGTGGTGGCGTCGGCAGGGAGGTGTGGTGCGTGGGGGGAATCGGGCCGGCGGTGCCCGGCCACCGGATGACCCGTTCGTGACAGCGAAGTTAGCGCTAACAACGTCATACGTCAAACGACAGACGTCGATCGGTTCGCCCTCGATCGGATCCGCGTCCACAGCAGACCCTTGCGCGAGAATCCTTCACGAGCGTAGGAAGGCTCTCACCTGCCGGAGCCACCACCGGGCGCTCCGTCCACCCTCGATGGAGGTACGTGTGACCCGCCCCCGACGCCTCCGCCTCGCCGGGTCGGCGCTGCTGACCGTCGGCGCCGTGCTGCTCGGCGCGTCCGCCGCGGCGGCGCCACCGGTGGGGCGGCCACCCCTGCCGTCACCCGGCGCCTGCGACCCGATCGACCCGACGGCCTGCCTGCTGCCCTTCCCGAACGACCACTTCACCGTGCCCGACCCGGCCAGCCCCACCGGCAAGCGGGTCCGGTTCGCCGCCGCGTCCATGCCGGCCAACGCGCAGGGCGTGCCGATCGACCCGACGGAGTGGAACCGGCAGGACGGGTTCAGCCCCGGCTCACCGATCCTGGTGCACGTGCCCGGCCTCGACGCCGCCGCCACCGGCATCGCCCCGGTCACCGACATCGGCCGCTCGCTGGCCCCGGACGCGCCGATCGTGCTGGTCGACACCGCCACCGGCCGGCGCACGCCGTACTGGGCGGAGCTGGACGCGCACGCCACCGGGCAACCCGACCGGCAACTGCTCATCATCCGGCCGGCGGTCGCCCTGGCCGAGGGCACCCGGTACGTGGTGGGCCTGCGCGACCTGCGCGACCACGCCGGGTCGCTGATCCCGCCGCCGGCCGGGTTCCGGGCGTACGTCACCGGCGCGGGCGGTCACCCTCCGGACCGGCGCGCCCCGCAGGTCAAGCGGATCCTCGCCGACCTGACCACCGCCGGAGTCAAGCGGCAGCGCCTCTACCTGGCCTGGGACTTCACCGTGGCCAGCCGGCAGGGCCTGACCGGCCGGATGCTGGCGGTCCGCGACGACGCGTTCGCCACCCTCGGCCGGGCCGCGCCGACCTTCACGGTCAGCCGGGTCACCGACTACTCACCGGAGCAGGATCCGCGGATCGCCCGGCAGGTGACCGGCACCATCGCCGTGCCGTCCTACCTGACCGGCAGCGGTGGCCCCGGCTCCCGGCTGCACTACGGGCCGGCCGGCGGCGACGGACGGGCGAGCACCCCGGACGCCCGGCCCACGCCGTCGGGCGCCACGCTGCGCGCCGACTTCGTCTGCAACCTCCCGCGCGGCGCCTCGGCCGCCGCCCCGGCGCACCTGTCGCTCTACGGTCACGGCCTGCTCGGCCGGCCCACCGAGATCAACGCCGGCAACGTCAAGGACATGTCCCGCGCCCACAACTTCAGCTTCTGCGCGACCAGTTGGATCGGCATGGCCGAGGCCGACGTCCCGTACGTGGCCGGCGCCTTCACCGACCTCAGCGCCTTCCCCGCGGTGGCCGACCGGCTGCAACAGAGCTTCCTGAACTTCCTCTTCCTGGGCCGGACGATGATCCACCCCCGCGGGTTCGCCGCCGACCCGGCGTTCCGGGACGCCGCCGGGCGACCGCTGATCGACGTGGCGGGCGGGCTGCACTACGACGGCAACAGCCAGGGCGGCATCAACGGCGGCGCGCTCACCGCCGTCGCCCAGGACTGGACCCGGTCGGTGCTCGGCGTGCCCGGGATGAACTACTCCACGCTGTTGCAGCGCAGCGTCGACTTCGCGCCGTTCCAGACGATCATGGACGGCTACTACCCGTACCGGGCCGACCAGCAGCTGATCTTCGCGCTGCTGCAGATGCTGTGGGATCGCGCCGAGGCCAACGGGTACGCCCAGCACCTGACCGACGCGCCACTGCCCGGCACCCCACGGCACCAGGTGCTGATGCACGTGGCCTTCGGCGACCACCAGGTCTCCCCCGCCACGGCCGAGGTGCAGGCGCGCACCATCGGCGCCAGGCTGCACACCCCGGCCCTCGCCGCCGGCTGGTCCCGCGACGTGCGGCCGTACTGGGGCATCGCGCCGATCCGGCGGTACCCGTACACCGGTTCGGCGCTGGTGGTCTGGAACAGCGGCGCGACCTACGCCCCGCCACCGACGAACCTCGCCCCGGCCGGCCCCGAGTACGGCACGGACTCACACGAGTTCCCCCGGGCCCAGCCCGGGGCGCAGCGGCAGAAGGCGACCTTCCTGCTCACCGGCCGGGTCGTCGACGTGTGCGCGGGCGGCCCGTGCCCCTGACGCGGCTGACCCGGCCGGCGTGCACCGCCGGCCGGGACCGGCCCGCCGGTCGACGGCGGCCCCGGGGTCCGCGTCAGCTGGCGGGGTCGAGCACCTCGCGCAGCCTGCGGGCGAAGGCCTCGGGTTGGCCGGGATAGCCGAACTCGCCGCCGAGGAAACCGCCGTGGTGGCTCGGGAAGACGGTCGCCGGCTGGCCGAGCAGGTCGGCGGTGGCCACCGCGGTGCGGGCGGTGAAGGTGCCGGTGGACTCCTCGCCGACCGCGATCACGACCCGGGTCGGTGCCTTGGCCAGCGCGTCGACGTCCGGGCGGTAGCTGCTGACCGCCCAGGACCGGTCGGAGAGCAACGGGTCGTCCCGGCGGCCGTCGTCCTCGGTCGGCATGCCGAACGCGGCGGGGTCGGGCGCCGGCTGGGCGAAGTAGTCGTCGGTGTACTCGCCCTGCCACGAGGTCATCGCGATGAAGGCGGCCATGCCGGCGTGCGATCCGGCGGCCTCGTAGCGGTCCCGGACGGCGCCCCGGGCGCGCTCGGCCGCCTCGGCGTCGGGCAGCACGGGAATGACCGGCGGCTCGTGAGCCACCAGGACGGTCAGGTCGTCGGGGTGGGCCGCGACGAGCGCGAGCGCGGTCACCGCACCGCCGCTGCTGGCGAACATCTCGACCGGGCCGGCGCCGAGCGCCTCGATCACCGCGTGCACGTCACCGGCCTGGACCACCGGGTCGTGATCGTCGCGGCCGTCGCGGCGCCGGCTGCGGCCGAGCCCGCGCGGGTCGTAGGTCACCACGGTGCGGTCGGGGAACAACGACGCCAGGGTGGTGAAGCCGCTGGCGTCCATCGGCTGGCCGATCATGAACAGTGGCGGGCGTCCGTCGGCGGTCGGCAGCGGACCGCGTACGTCGTAGACGAGGTCGGCCTCGGCGGTGGAGAGCGTGTGGGTAGTCGTCATGCAGCGTTGACCCGTCTCGTATCGGAAACTCATCGTCAACCCGCCCGCTGCAACCCGAGGGCCTGGGCGAGACCCGCCCGCCCCCGCAGCCCGAGCTTGACGTACGCCCGCTGGAGGTGATTCTCCACCGTGCGCACCGACAGCACCAGCTCCGCGGCGATCGCCGCGTTGTCGTGCCCCGTCGCCGCCAGCTCGCAGATCTGCCGCTCCCGCGGGGTGAGCCCGTCGCGGCTGCTCGGCCGGGGCCGCAACGGCGGCCAGTAGCCGCCGCACCGCTCCCGCAGCAGGTCGGCCCGGCGGGCCAGCAGGTTCGCCCGGCGGTGGTCGCCGCGGCGGCCGGACGCGGTCTCCGCGGCGATCACCGCCTCCAACCCGAGGGCCAGGTAGCCGCTGGCCTCCAACTCGGTGCCGACCCGCTCGAGCGCGGCCGGGTCGTCGGCGGCGAGCGCGTGGGCGTAGTCGGCCCAGAGCCCGAACAGCGGGCTGTCGCAGCCGGCAGCGACCTGCGCCAACCGCTCGGCGGTCGCGGCGGTGGGCTCCAGGCGGGAGAGCAGGTGCAGGCACTCCACCGTGATCGTGCTGGCCTGGTCGGCCCGCCCGGGCAGCTCGCGCAGCGTCGCGACGGCCGTGGCCAGCTGACCGTCGGCGGCGGCCAGCCAGGCCGCGGTCAGTTCGGCGTCGGCGGCCAGCAGGCCACGCGGCTGCCCGTCGTCGCCGGCGTGGCCGTCGACCAACTGGCGCAGCAGCCGCCGGCTCTCGTCCAGCTCACCCAGCTGCGCCGCCACGTAGGCGTTGGCCGACAGCACGTACACCCGGATCGGGAACAGGGTGCGGTCGCCGGCGAGGGTACGGGCCTCGTGCAGCCAGCGCAGCGACCGGCGCAACTGACCGGCGTGGTAGGCGCACTTGCCCCGGGCGAAGGCGAGCAGACCCACCCCGTCGGCGGCGCCCCGGTCCACCGCGTCCCGGTAGTACCGCCGGGCCAACCGCTCGGCCTCCGGCAGCCGGCCCGACATCAGCAGGGACTGCACGTGACCGACCTGGGTGGCGGCCCGCATCGTCGCCCAGGTGTCCGGGATGGCGACCTCGCCGCTGTCGAACATCCGGGCCGCGCGGTCCGGCTGGCCGTCGAAGAGCAGCAGGTAGGGGTGCAGGGCGGTGACGGCGGTCGCCAGCAGCGGATCCCGCGGCGGGTCCGCCGCCAGCCGGGCCAGGCACGCCCGGGCGCCACCGCTGTCGCCGCTGAACGCCGCGATGCCCGCCGCCGCGGCCAGCAGCCCGGGGTGCGCCTCGGCGGGCAGGTCGCGGTGGCCGTCGTCGAGCACCTCGCGGGCCTGCTCGGGCCGGCGGCAGCCCCAGAACAGGTTCAGCGCCCGCAGCGCGGTGGCCTCCGCGCGGTCCCGGGGGTCGACCAGGTGCGCCGCCGCCCGGGCCAGGTGGGCGTCCGCCTCGTCGCCGCGGCCCTGGGCCACCAGTGCGCGGGCCACCTGCCAGTCGCCGCGGGCGGTGTCGACCCGGCGGCCGAGCCGCTCCGCCAGCGCCGGGTCGTGCCGGCGCAGCGCGTACTCGGAGGCGGCCAGCAGGTCGGCCGCGGCGACCGGCAGATCCGCCTCGCAGCGCCAGGCCACCATGCGGGCCAGGTCGCCCTCGCCGCCGCCGTCCACGGCCGCCATCGCCTCGGCCAGGTTCCGGCGTAGCCGGCGGGCGCGCAGCGCGCCGGTACGGTTGCGGACCACCTCCGCGTACAGCGGGTGACCGGTCTGCACCAGCACCGCCGCACCGTGCTGGACCAGCCGGATCAGGCCGCGCTCCTCCAGCCGCTCGGCGGTGCGCGGTTCGATTGTCCGCTCGATCAGCGCCAGCGGCGCCGGCTCGGCGTGCGCGACGTACTGCAACGCCTCGGCCTCGTCCGGGTCGAGCGTGCCGAGGGTCTGCTCGATCAGCTCGGCGAGGTGGGTGGGGCACAGCGACTCGGTCGGCCAGGTCCACATGCCGTCGCGCCGGACCAGCCCGCCGTCGCGCAGCCCGCACCGCAGCGCCTCGCGGAGGAACAGCGGATTGCCCTGGCTGATCCGCCACAGCGCGCCGACGGTCAGGCCGTCGACCGGGCCACCCAGCGCCTCCCGTACGACGAGCGCGGCCTCGTCGGGATCCAGCGGCGGCACGTGCACCCGGTCCACCGACCGGGACCGCCGCAGCGCGGCCACCGGCGCGGCGGTCAGGGCGTCGGTGCGTACGCTGGCGACCACCTGGACGGTGCCACCGGCGACGAGCCGTTCGAGCAGGGCGGCCGACGCGTCGTCGAGCCAGTTGAGGTCGTCCACGCCGAGGACCACGCCGCGCCCCGCCGCGACCTCCCGCAACCGGCGTTCGACGTCCCGGAAGACGTCGGCCACGTTCGCGTCGGACGGCTGCGGGAGCCGGCTGGCGAGCACCCCGAACGGCACGTCCCGCCAGCCGGGTGTGGCGGTGACCCGCAGCACGACGCGTTGCCGCCGCAACGCGTGGTCGAGCACCTCGTCGAGGAGCCGGCTCTTGCCGACCCCGGCGTCGCCGGTGAGCAGCACACCCGAGCCGGACGTGGCGTCGAGCGCCAGCACCGCCCGGTCCCGCTCACGTGCGCGGCCGACGAACGGCCATCCGGCATCCCCGTCCACGAGACATCCTGGCGCAGCAGCCACTTGACCCCTTCACCCCGGGCCGGACCACCCACCCCCGGGGTCCGGTCGCCAATCTCGTCCTCGATCCGCTCGGCCGGCCGGACCGGGACATGCGGCGGTCTGAGTGGCTCCGGCCCACCCTCACACACCGTGGACGGTGGGGCCGTCGCGTTTCGGACACGCCTGCACACCTGACGCTCCGGCCCGCCGGGATGGTTGTCACCGGCGCGACAGCACCGGCCGGCACTGAGGTAGCGGCTACTCATGTGCCGGCGTCGCCCGGCGCGGAGGCTGGTCCTGCAAGCGACCGCCGGGCAGGCCGGCCGGTCATCGTGAAGGGAGATCCGCATGTCCATCACCGACATCGTCAACGGCTGGAAGGACGAGTACCGGCGCGCCGCCGCCCCCGAGGGCCTGGCGGCCCACCCGGCCGGCGTGGTGGAGCTGGACCGCGACCAGCTGGAGACGGTCGCCGGCGGTGCCGCCGCGACCACCGGTCACACCACGGCCTGCTGCCACTGCGTCTGCTGAGTCCGTAACGGTCCCTGGGGTCCGGGCCCGGCTCGGCCCGGACCCCGCCGTCCGCCCGATCCACCGCCGCTGGAGCGCCGCATGTCCACTGTCCCGTGTCCCGCCGACGACGACCCGACCACCCGGATCGAAGAGCGACTCCTGGCCGCGCTGACCATCACCGAGCGGCTGGCCGTACCCCACTCCCCCGCCCCGCAGGCCGGTGCGCGGTCCCGATGGCGGCTGGCCCGCTGGCGCGGCGGCGGCGCCTTCGTCGACGACGGGGACTGGCGACGCCGGCTGGCGGCGGAGGGCCTGGACGAGCCGGCCCTGCTCGCGCTCCTGGACGAGTCACCCGGGCGGCTCGCCGCCCGGCTCGGCCGGACCCCGGAGTGGATCGACGACCTGGTGGCCTGCTACCGGGCGGCGCCGGAGGCCGGAATCGACCCCGAGCTGCTGCCCGGCCGGCCGCTCGACGCCTCCCTCACCCTGGTGGCGCCGCTGGTGGCACGGGCCCGGGCCCGGGTGGCGCGGCGGGCCCGGCGACTCGCCGGCGACGCGCCCGACCTGCTGCCGGCCGACGCCGACCGGCTGGGCCTGACCGGCCTGCTCGACGAGCTGGTGGTGGTGCTCAGCCGCGCCGTCGTCCTCGAGCTCAACATCGACCGGCTGCGGGGCACCTCGCCCGGCGACACACCGCGGGACCGGTACGCGGCCTTCTTCCGGCGTTACCGGTCGCCCGAGGCGGCCCTGGCCCTGCTGGCCGAGTACCCGGTGCTGGCCCGGCAGGCGTACGACCTGACCCGCGGCTGGGCGGACCGCACGATCGAGTTCCTGGAGCGGCTCGGCGCGGACGCCACCACGCTGGGGGTGACCTTCCACGGCGGCGCCCGGCCCGGCCGCCTGGTCGACGCCCAGGAGACCGGCGACCCGCACCGCGACGGCCGCCGGGTGCTGGTGGCCACCTTCGACAGCGGCCTGCGGCTGGTCTACAAGCCCCGGCCGGTCGCCGTCGAGGCCCGCTTCCAGGCCCTGCTGGCCTGGCTCAACGAGCGGGGCACCGACCTGCACACGTTCGCCGTGCTGCCCCGGGGCGGGCACGGCTGGGCCGAGTACGTCGAGGCGCGCGCCGCCACCACGCCGGCCGGCCGGCGCCGGTTCGCCCGCCGGTACGGGTCGCTGCTGGCCCTGCTGCAGGCCGTCGGCGCCACCGACTGCCACCGGGAGAACGTGATCGGGCACGGCGAGCATCCCGTCCTGGTCGACCTCGAAACCGTGTTCACCCCGGCGGTGACCCGGGCCGCGACGGCCCAGGGCGGCGGCGACGCGATCGCCGACTCGGTGCTCGCGGTGGGGCTGCTGCCCCGGGCCGACCAGGCCGCGGGTCCGGCCGGCGAGCGCTGCAACTGTTCGGCCTGGCAGGGCGAGGGCACCGACGAGATGCGGGTGTGCGCGCCGGGCCACCGCCACGACGAGCACGGCCGGCCCGACCCCGACGGGACGGACCCGGCCGACGTCGCGGCCAACCTGCCGCAGGTGCTGGACGGCTTCGCGGCCACCTACCGCCTGCTGGTGGCGGTGCGCGACGAGCTGCTCGCCCCGGACGGGCCGGTCACCGCGTTCGCCGCCGACGAGATCCGGGTGGTGCTGCGGCCCACCCGCACGTACCTGCGGCTGCGGGACGCCGCCCTGCACACCGACGCGCTCCAGGACGGCCTGGACACCGAGCGGCTGCACGACTGGCTCTGGTCCGGCGTGGCCGAGCTGCCGCTGCTGGCCGCCACCGTGGCGGCGGAACGGGCCGACCTCGCCCGCCGCGACGTGCCGATGTTCACCACCACCGTGGACTCGGGTGACCTGTGGACCAGCCGGGGGCACCGGCTGCCGGGCCTGCTGGCCCGCTCCGGGCTCGCCGAGGCGCGCCGCCGGCTCGCCCGCCTCGACGCGGCCGACCTGGCCCGGCAGCGCTGGCTCGTCCAGGCCGCCTTCGCCGCCGGGGTGGACGCGGCGGACGCCCCGCACGCCCGGGTGCGCTGGCGGCTGGCCGAGCTGCCGCCGGCGCCGGTGCCACCGTCGTCGGCGTATCTGGCCGCCGCGACCGCGGTGGCCGACACGGTGGCCGCGCTGGCCGGCCCGGGGGCCGAGCCGACCTGGTTCGGCCTCACCCCGGGGGCCGTCGACCCGGGCCGCTGGGCGCCGGCGCCGCTCGGCCCGCACCTCTACGACGGGGTGGCCGGGGTGGCGCTCTTCCTGGCCCACGCCGGACGGCTCACCGGCGAGCAGCGGTTCACCGACCTCGCCGAGCGCGCCGCCGCCGGGCTCGCCGCCCGGATCGCCGACCGCCGGATCGCCGACGACCGGATCGGCGCGTTCACCGGCTGGGGCGGCCTGGTCCACGTCCTCGGCCACCTCGGGGTGCTGTGGCAGACCGGTCGGTTCGCCCCGGCCGTCGACCTGGCGCTGGCGCGGATCACCACGCTGGCCGCCGCCGCGCAGTCCCCCGATCTGGTCGACGGGTCCGCCGGAGCCGTCCTCGCGGTGGCCCGCGCCGGACTGGACCCGGAGCGGGTCGGGCCGGCCGTGCGGAGCGCGGCCCGCCGGCTGCTGGCCGCCGCCGACCGCTACGCCCACCCGGCCCGGGGCGGCGTCCCGCTGGGCGGGCTGGCGCACGGGGCGGCCGGGATCGCCGCCGCGCTGGCGCACGCCGGGGCGGTGACCGGCGAGGCCGGCTACGCCGACGCCGCCGCTCCGGCGCTGGCCTACGACCGCAGCCTGTTCCGCCCGACCGAGGGGAACTGGGCCGACCTGCGCCGGCCGGGCCGGTGCGCGGTGACCTGGTGCCACGGCGCCCCCGGGATCGGGCTGTCGCGCCTGCTGGTCCGCGACGCCGTCGGCCCGGACGACGAACTGGACACCGAGATCGCCACCGCGGTGGCCACCACGCTCGCCGTCGGGTTCGGCCGCAACCACTCGCTGTGCCACGGCGACCTCGGCAACCTCGACCTGCTGCTGACCGCCGCCGCACCGCGGGCGGTGGCGCCGGCCGCGGCGGTGCTGCGCGACGGGCTCACCGGCGGCTGGCGCTGCGCGAACCCGACGGCGCTCGCCTCGCCGGAGCTGATGACCGGCCTGTCCGGGATCGGCCTGGCCCTGCTGCGGCTGGCCGCACCCGAGCGGGTGCCGTCGGTGCTGCTGCTGGCCCCGCCCGCGCCGGCCGGGGCCCGGGCCCGCACCCGTACGCCCGGCGCCCGGGAGCGGCAGTGGGCGGCCTGACCGGAAGCGGGGCGCGCCGGTGCTGGCCGGGCCGGCGCCGGCTCCCGCTGGTGCTCCAGATGACCGACGCCGACTGCGGCGCCGCCTGCCTGGCGATGATCTCCCGCTGGCACGGCGTACGGGCCTCGCTGGCCGCCGTGCGGGAGCGGCTCGACGTCGGCCGGGACGGGGTCACGGCGCGGGCGCTGCTCGCCGCGGCGCCCCGGTTCGGGCTGCGCGGCCGGGCCTTCCGGGCCGGCGCGGAGCAGGTCGGCACGCTGCCCCTGCCGGCCGTCGCGCACTGGGAGGACGCCCACTTCGTCGTGGTGGAACACGTCGGCCCGCGCGGGATCCGGGTGGTCGACCCGGCGCTCGGGCGGCGGCTGCTCACCCCGGCCGAGTTCGCCGCCGGATTCAGCGGGACGGTGCTGACCTACGCCCCCGACCCGCAGTCCCCACCCGAGCCGCCGGCCGAGCGCCCCGGGCCGATCGCCCGGCTGCGGCGCGCCCACCCGCTGCTGCGGCCGTTCCTGCCCCGGCTGGGCGCCGCGTTCACCGTGTCGCTGGTCCTGCAGGCGCTGGGCCTGGCGCTGCCGATGGCCACCACGGTCGCCTTCGACCAGATCATGCCGGCCCGGGAGACCGCCCTCATGCCGTACCTGGCGCTGGCCATCGCGGCGCTGGTGCTTACCCAGTTCGGGGTGGCCTACCTGCGGTCCCGGCTGCTGGTCACGCTGCAGGCCCGGGTGGACGCGGAGCTGATGACCCGGCTCTTCAGCCACCTGCTGCGGCTGCCGTACGCCTTCTTCCAGCAACGCGCCAGCGGCGACCTGATGCAGCGGCTGTCCAGCAGCATCCTGCTGCGCGAGCTGGTCACCACCCAGGTGCTGACCGCGGTGATCGACGGGGTGCTGGTCATCGCGTACTTCGGTGTGCTGATCGCCAGCGACCTCGCCTTCGCCGGGCTGGCCGCCGCGATCGGCGTCACGCAGGTGGTGGCGGTGGCGGTGGTCAACGGCCGGTTGCTGCGGCTGAGCCAGCGGCATCTCACCGTGCAGGCCGACGCGGAGAGCGCGCTGATCGAGGCGCTGTCCGGCATCGCGACGGTCAAGTCGATGGGCGCCGAACGGCAGGTCTTCGACGGCTGGCAGCGCCGTTACCGCACCGCGCTCGACGCCGACGTGGCCCAGAACCGGCTCTCCGCCACGGTCGCCAACATCACCGCGAGCGTCCAGCTCGCCGGCCCGCTGGCGCTGCTCTGGCTCGGCACCGGCCGGCTCTTCGACGGCGCCAGCCTCGGCCAGACCCTCGGCCTGCAGGCGCTGGCCCTGTCCGCCCTCACCCCGCTGGCCTCGCTGGTGGCCAGCGCCCAGGTGCTCCAGTCGGTGGTGTCGCACCTGCAACGGCTGCGCGACGTCTTCGCCGCCCGGCCGGAACCGGGGGGCGAGGCGGACCTGCCCGCGCCCCGACTCACCGGCCGGATCAGCGTCCGCGACGTGTCGTTCCGCTACGACGGCAACACGCCGCCGGTGCTGCGCGGCGTCTCGTTCGACGTGGCGCCCGGGGAGAAGGTCGCCGTCGTCGGCCCGTCCGGCAGCGGCAAGAGCACCCTGGCCATGCTGCTGACCGGCCTGTACCGGCCGACCAGCGGGGAGATCCTGTTCGACGGGGTGCCGCTGTCGCGCATCGACCCGACCGCGCTGCGTCGCCAGTTCGGCGTCGTGTTGCAGGAGAGCTACCTGTTCCGCGACTCCATCCGGCGCAACGTCAGCCTCGTGCACCCGGGCATCGGCATGCCGGCGATCCGGGCGGCGGCCGAGGTCGCCGCGATCGACGAGGACATCGCGGCGATGCCGATGGGGTACGACACCCAGGTCGCCGAACGGGGCCAGGCCCTGTCCGGCGGGCAGCGCCAGCGGCTGTCCATCGCCCGCGCGGTGGCCGGATCGCCGGCGGTGCTGCTGCTGGACGAGGCGACCAGTCACCTCGACGTGGCCACCGAACGGCGGGTGGACCGGGCGATCTCGGCGCTGCGCTGCACCCGGATCGTGGTGGCCCACCGGCTGAGCACCGTCCGCAACGCCGACCAGATCCTGGTGGTGGCGCAGGGACGCATCGTCGAGCGGGGCCGGCACGAGGAGCTGCTGCGCGCCGACGGTGTCTACGCCGACCTGGTCCGCTGCCAACTGACCGACGACACCGCTGACCTGCCAGGAGGCGACCCGTGGCTCCCCGTACCGTGACCAGCACCGACCGGCCGCAGCGGCCGGACGGACCCGCCGCGGCCGGCGCCGGCCCGTTCCCGGCGCGCCGGGTCCTGGTGGCCGCCTGCGGCTCGGCGGACGTGCTCACCCTCCCCCAATCGATCATGGTGATGCGGCACGCGTTGGGCCTCGACGTCCGCGTCGTGCTCACCCCCGCCGCCGCGCGGTTCGTGCCGGCCCGCTCGTTCACCCTGCTCACCGGGCATCCGGCCCTGGTCGACGAGGAGGCGGCCACCGAGGTGCCGCACCTGTCGCTGACGGCCTGGGCGGATCTGGTGCTGGTCCTGCCGGCCACCGCCAACACCCTGGCCAAGGTGGTGCTGGGCATCGCCGACAACCTGGTCAGCACCTGTCTGCTCGCCGCCGCGGCGCCGGTGGTGCTGGTGCCGTCGATGAACCGGGCGATGTGGGAGCGGCCCGCGGTGCAGCGCAACGTCGCGCAGCTGCGCGCGGACGGGTACGCGGTGGTCCCCCCGGTGCCGGTCCTCGCCCTGAGCACCGGCACCTTCGAGGGTCGGGGGATGCCGCCCATCGAGGTGGTGCTGGAGTCGGCCGCCGGTCACCTGCGCCGCCGGGAGGGGCACCGTGGCTGAGCCGGGCGGGGCGGCCGGGCCGCGGATCGCCGCCGTCGCGGTCGCGCTCGGCGCCCTGCTGCTGGGGGTGGCGGTGGTCCCGTTCGTGCGCGCGTACGCCGACTCGGCGGCGCACCGGCCGGCCGCCGAGATCGGCGTGGGCATCGACCGGGCCGGCTGCGACCCCGAGCTGACCGACCCCGTGCGGGGCGTCGGCGTCCACGTCGGTCCGAACACCGCCGAGCCGTACGCCACCCGGGTCCGCTACGACCTGGTCCCGCCGTCGTCCGGGCCGCACTTCGTGGTGCCGGCCCCGGCGGTACGGCGGTTCTACACCACCCGGGACCGGCCGGCGATCGAGATCCTGGTGCACAACCTGGAACACGGCTACACCATCCTCTGGTACGTCGAGCCGCTGGTCCGGGACCAGACCGACGCGCTGCGGGCGCTGGCGCAGAAGCTCGGCGACGACCGGTACGGCGGACGGTTCGTGGTGGCGCCGTGGGACAGCGGGTACGGCGAATTCCCGGCCGGCCGGCCGGCCGCTGGCCCTGTCGCACTGGGGCGCCACCGCCGGCTACCGGCAGTTCTGCGCCGCGGTCAGCGGCGCCGCCGTCGAGCGGTTCGTGCTGGCCCACCCGCCGGCCGACTCGCCCGAGCCGACCGGCATGTGAGCGCTCCGGTCAGCCGGCCTCCGGCGGGCCCGTCTCGGTCAGCCGGCCGTCGGCCAGCCGCAGCCACCGGTCGATGCCGATCGCGGCCAGGAACCGCTCGTCGTGGCTGACCACCAGCAGCGCACCCCGGTAGGCGGTCAGCGCGCTCTCCAGTTGGGCCACGCTGTCCAGGTCCAGGTTGTTCGTGGGTTCGTCGAGCAGCAGCAGCTGCGGGGCGGGCTCGGCGAACAGCACGCAGGCCAGGGTGGCCCGCAGCAGCTCACCGCCGGAGAGCACGCCGACCGGCAGGTGGGCCCGGTCGCCGCGGAACAGGAACCGGGCCAGCAGGTTCATCCGCTCGGCGTCGGGCAGCGCCGGGGCGGCCGCGGCGAGGTTCTCCGCGACCGTACGTGCCGGGTCGAGCAGGTCGAGCCGTTGGGACAGGTACGCCACCCGGCCCTCGGCGCGGCCGGCGGTGCCGGACGTCGGCGCCTGGTCGCCGGTGACCAGCCGCAGCAGCGTGGACTTGCCGGCGCCGTTGGGGCCGGTCAGCGCGACGCGTTCCGGTCCCCGGATGTGCAGGTCGACGCCGTCCGCGGCGAACACCGGCCGGCCGTGGTACTCGGCCCGCAGGTGCTCGCCGGTGAACACGGTCCGGCCGGCCGGGACGGTGGTGCCGGGCAGGTCGATGGCGATCCGGTCGTCCTGGCGGGCGGCGCGGCTGGCCTGGTCCAGGCGGGCCTGGGCATCGCCGACCCGGGACGCGTGGGTCTCGTCGGCCCGGGCGGCCGAGACCTGGGCGTCGCGCTTGAGGCCACCGGCGACGATCCGGGCCAGGCCGGCGTTGCCGAGGTTGCGGTTGGCGTTGGCGGCCCGGCGGGCGGCCCGCTCCCGGGCCTGCTGCAGGTCCCGCTTCTGCCGCTTGAGGTCCTGCTCGGCGTTGCGGACCTGCCGCTCGGCGACCTCCCGTTCGGCCCGTACGGCCTGCTCGTAGGCGGTCCAGTTGCCGCCGTACCAGCGCAGCTCGCCGTGGTCGAGGGCGGCGATGCGGTCCATCTCGTCGAGCAGTTCCCGGTCGTGGCTGACCACCAGCAGGCAGCCGGCGAAGGAGCGCAGCACCGCCGTCAGCCGGTCCCGGGCGTCCCGGTCGAGGTTGTTCGTCGGCTCGTCGAGCAGCAGCACGTCCGGGCGTTTGAGCAGTTGCGCGGCCAGGCCGAGGGAGACCACCTGGCCGCCGCTGAGGGTGCCCAGCCGCCGGTCCAGGGCGACGTCACCCAGGCCGAGCCGGTCCAACTCGGCGCGGGTGCGCTCCTCGACGTCCCAGTCGTCGCCGACGACGCCGAAGTGTTCCTCGCTCGCGTCACCGGCCTCGATCGCGTGCAGCGCGGCGACGACCCGGTCCACGCCCAGCACCTCGGCGACCGGCTGGTCGACCGCGAACGGCAGGTGCTGCGGCAGGTAGCCGAGCACGCCCTGCACGGTGACCGAGCCGGACGTCGGGGGCAGCTCACCGGCGATCAGCCGGAGCAGGGTGGTCTTGCCGGCGCCGTTGGCGGCGACCAGCCCGGTGCGGCCGCCGGGCACCGAGAAGGACAGGTCGGCGAAGACCGGACTCTCGTCCGGCCAGGAGAAGGACAGGGCAGAGCTGACGATGTAGCCGTCGGACATGACAGACCTCGAAAGACGTGGCAGACCGGACGCGCGACGGGGCGTTCGGTGCGGAGCGGAGGGACGACGAAGAGGGCCGCGGCGACGGCGCGATCACACGCGCGTCGGCGGCCGGTCCGGGCTCTCACCCGGAGATGTCGTCGTCACCTGCCACGATCACTCCACTCCTCGGGTACCCGACCACCATAGCGCAGCGGCGGGGCGCGCTCGGGCCTGTCGCGGCGACCCCCCGGTCGGTAGGGTCGACCGCGTGGATCTGGCCGACACCGCCGCCCGGCTCGGGGTGCCCGTCGAGGAGGTCGACCGGGTGCACCGGCTGGCCGGTGACCAACCGTCGGCTCCGCTGCCGGCCCGGGCCGACGCGGCCGCGATCCTCGACCGGCTCGCGGTGCGGCCGGACGACGCCGCCGAGATCATGGCGGGCTGGCCCGACCCCGACTCTCCGCTGTGGACCCCGGAGCTGCGCTGGCTGCTCGACCGCTCGATCGCCCTGGTCCGCGCCGACCTCGGCGGTTACGACTGGCTGCCGCCCGGTCCGGCGCTGCCGCGCGAACGGGGCCCCGCCTGGCGGCATCTCTACGGCTACGCGTACCTGGCCCTGGTCGACGTGGTCCGGGCATACCACCGCGACCATGGCATCGCCGACGCCGTGTCCTGGGCGACCCTCGCGGACCTGGGCCGCAACCTCGCGGTCGACCGGCGGATGCACGGTGCGGGCTGGCCGGTGATGCAGAGCTGGCTGACGCTGCATGCGCGCGGCGGCCTCTACGAGCTGGGCCGGCTGCAGCACCAGCGCGGCGACACCATCGGCCTGCACATCCCGGAGGCGGGGCCGCTGACCCCGGCGGCGGTCGACGCCTCGCTCGACGAGGCCCGCGCGTTCTTCCCACGCCACTTTCCCGACGAGGGCTACACCGAGTTCTCCTGCGGCTCGTGGCTGCTCGACCCGCAACTGCGCGAATACCTGCCCGAGGATGCCAACATCATCCGGTTCCAGCGCCGGTTCGAGCTGGAGCCCTACGAGGAGCCGGAGGGGATCGACGCCGACGTCGAGGTGCTGCGGTTCGTGTTCCGCACGCTGACCACGCCGCTGGATGAGCTGCCGCGCCGCACCGCGCTGCAGCGCGCCGCCGTCGACCACCTGACGGCCGGCCGCCACTGGCAGTGGCGCCGCGGCCGCTTCCCGGTCTGACGGCCGGCGGAATATCGATCGCCCCCGGTGACGTTTGGGCCTACCGTGATCGTCATGTTCGGCACCGTCGGCGTGGTACGCCCCGCAGGTCTGCACCTGCCGGGCGCCGCTGCGGTGTGCGCATGGCTGGCTGATACCCGAGGCTGACCCTCCTCCCGTCCGGCAGAACCATGGAGGAGGGTGGCCCGGTGTTCCGGCGCCGCCCTGGTGGGGCGCGCCGCGACGCGCGGTTCTGGCGCGGTTCATCGCGGGGTGGCACCCCGCCCGCGTACGTCTTTCCGCCAGTTCGTTCTCGAAGGTGGAGTCTCATCATGGCCAAGAGCCAGTTCGTGCGGGCCAAGCCGCACCTCAACATCGGCACGATGGGTCACGTCGACCACGGCAAGACGACCCTGACCGCCGCCATCACCAAGGTCCTCGCCGACCGGGACCCGGCCGCCAACCGGTTCGTCTCCTTCGACGGCATCGACCGGGCGCCGGAGGAGGTGGCCCGGGGCATCACAATCAACATCGCGCACGTCGAGTACGAGACCGCGACCCGGCACTACGCCCACGTGGACATGCCCGGCCACGCCGACTTCGTGAAGAACATGATCACGGGGGCGGCGCAGGTCGACGCCGCCATCCTGGTCGTCTCCGCGCTGGACGGGGCGATGCCGCAGACCCGTGAGCACGTGCTGCTCGCCCGGCGGGTCGGCGTGCCCTACCTGGTGGTGGCGATGAACAAGGCCGACGCGGTCGACGACCCGGAGCTGCTGGACCTGGTCGAGCTGGAGATCCGCGAGCTGGTGTCCGAGTACGGCTTCCCCGGCGACGAGGTGCCGGTCGTCCGGGTGTCGGCGCTGCGGGCCCTCGAAGGCGACCCGCGCTGGGTCGCCTCGGTGGTGGAGCTGCTCGACGCCGTCGACCGGTACGTGCCGGTGCCGCCGCGCAAGCTCGGTGAGCCGTTCCTGATGCCGATCGAGAACGTGCTCACGATCTCCGGGCGGGGCACGGTGGTGACCGGCGCGGTCGAGCGGGGCACGCTGGGGGTCGGCGACCCGGTCGAGGTCGTCGGTCTCGGTCCGACGCTGTCGACGGTCGCGACGGGGCTGGAGACCTTCGGCAAGTCGCTGGCGACCGCCGAGGCCGGGGACAACGCCGCCGTGCTGCTGCGCGGGGTCAAGCGTGACCAGGTGCAGCGCGGTCAGGTGGTGGCCCTGCCGGGCAGCGTCACCCCGCACCAGCGGTTCCGGGCCCGGCTGTACGCGCTGACCACCGCCGAGGGTGGGCGGCACACGCCCTTCTTCGCCAACTACCGGCCGCAGTTCTACTTCCGCACCACGGACGTGGTCGGATCGGTGGACCTCGGCGAGGTGACCATGGTCATGCCCGGCGACACCGTCGACCTCACGGTGGCGCTCGGCAAGCCGGTCGCGATGGACGTCGGGCTCGGCTTCGCCGTCCGGGAGGGTGGCCGTACGGTGGCCGCCGGCACGGTGACCGAACTGCTCGACTGAGCCAGGTGGCAGGGCTCCCGAGACCCGGGGGCCCTGCCACCGGTGGTACTGGCACCACCGTGGACGCGGGAGCCAGCACCGCTGACCCGACGGCCCGCAAAGCGCATCGTTTCCTGCATCCGGTCCGTCGCGTCGTACGCGGCAGTGAGGAAGGCAGGGATCGCCATGCCCACCACGGTCGACAATCCGCTGACCCCGCCCACCACCAGTGCCCCGGCCGGCCGGCGCCGCGTGTCGCGGCAACTGCGTTGGGCGGTGCCGCTGCTGCTGGTCGCGATCGCGTTCGTGGCGTACGCGCTGCCGCCCTACCTGACGCTGGACCCGAGCCAATCCCGGCTGCCGGTTCCGGAGGCCCACCCGCAGTACTACCCGCTGCTGGTGGCGCACATCGTGTTCGGCTCGGTGGCCCTGCTCGCTGGCAGCTTCCAGGTCTGGCCGTGGTTCCGCCGCCGCTACCCGGTCGCGCACCGGTGGCTGGGCCGGGCGTACCTCTTCGGCGGGGTCTTCCCGGCGGGCATCGCCGTGCTGGGCGTCGCGCCGCTGAGCAGTACCGGCTTCGTCTCGCAGGTCGGCAACACGATGCTGGCGGTGCTCTGGCTGGCCACCTCCGTCGCCGGATACCGGATGGCGCGGCAGCGCCGCTTCGCCGAGCACCGCCGGTGGATGATTCGCAGCTTCGCGCTGACCCTGTCGATCGTGCTCAACCGGCTGTGGGTCGTGCTCTTCGTCGTCCTGCTCCTGCCCCAGGTCGACACCACCTACGGCGGCGACCAGGACGCCATGATCCGGGCGGCGGCCGGCGCCAGCGTCTGGCTGAGCTGGGTGGTCAACCTGCTGGTCGTCCAGTGGTGGCTGGAGCGCGGCGACTCCCGCGCCCGGGCCCGCCGCGCCGGCCGTCGCGCGCCGGCCTGACGGCAGCCGCTAGGGCAGGGTCGCGTCGGCGTCGTACGCATTCGCCAGCGGCAGCGGCTGGCCCAACTCCCGTCGCAGTTGGTTGACCAGCCCGCGTTCCAGGTCCCAGAAGACAAGCAGCTTGTCGGGTAGCGTCGGGTCGCGGTCGGCGGCGGCCACCGCGATCCGGCGGGCGGCCCGGGACACCAGGTGGGCCTGGTTGACGGTCTCCTGTTCCGCCGCGACGAGTTGCAGCGCGGTGTAGCTGGTCTCCAGGGCCTCGCGGACCTCGTGTCCCCTCCCGCTGAACGCCGGCCGCGGGCGGGAGCCGCCGTCACGGATGACCGAGATCTCCGGCGCGTGCGACGTGACGTAGGCGATGTAGGCGCGCAGGGCGGTCAGGTGACCGGTGTACGCCGTCCGTTTGACCTCCGCGGTCCGCCGGTCCTGTTCCTGTCTCAGTGCCCGCTCCTGCACCCGTCCGGTCATCGTCGTGCCCAGCCAGACGCCGAGCAGCGCGCTGATCGGGCCGGCCAGGGCGATCACGAGATTCATCCGTCCAGGGTGCTGGCTCGGCGCAACCGCTAGGGATGATGGGCACGAACGTTCCCGGTGGTGGGCAGCAAGGCGTTGCGCGCCTGGCCGCCATGCCGGCCGCGATGTGCGGCGTGTCGGGCTCTTCCCGCGCCGGGTGGCCGCGACCTGCCGCATGCCGCGCCTTCGTGCCCCGCCCGCCGCGACGTGCGGCGGATGGGGGTGCCGTTCGGCCGGTCAGTGCGCGCCGCCGAGGTTGAGCACGACCACCCCGGCGATCACCAGCCCCACCCCGACCAGCTTGGTCACGCTCAGCGGCTCGCCGAGGAAGACCGCGCCGACGGCCACGATGGCGGCGGTGCCGAGCCCGGACCACATCGCGTACGCCACCCCGACCGGGATGTCGCGCACCACCACGGCGAGCAGCCCGAAGGCCGCCAGGTAGGACACCACCACGCCGAGCGTCGGCCAGAGCCGGGTGAAACCGTCGGTCGCCTTGAGCAGGCTGGTCCCGAACACCTCGGCCGCGATCGCGAGCAGCAGGAAGACGTACGCCATGCGATGATCCTCCCCCGACGGGTCGCGGTGGGGGGAGAGCGACGTGGGTACGGACATCGACGGCGGGGTGGAGATCCGGCCGGGTGGACCCGGTGCGCCGTGGGAGCTGGCCGACCTCGACCTGGCCGCGCTGCCCCGCCACTACGACGCCTTCGGCCTGCTGTTCGGGGTGTGCAACTTCGCGGGTTTCGCACCCGTGGCCGCCGGGCGGGGCCTGCCGCCGGACGCCAGCGCCGGGCTCCTCGACCGTCAGCTCGACGCGGAGGCGCACGACCACAGCTGGGTGGGCTGGTCGGAGCTGGCCGGTATCGACTGGCGGGCGCGGGCGCCGCGGGTGGACGACCGGATTCACGAGTATCAACTCACCGGCGACGGGCCGCGCCGCACGGGTAAGGCAAGTCGGAGCATGGCCTGGCACGAGGCGGCCGGCGCGGACGCCGATCCCCGGGGCAGCAGCTATCCGGAGGGCACCGAGTGGCGCTCGGGCGGGCGGCTGTGGCGGGTGGAACGGCTGTCCCATGGCGACGTGCTGCGCGCCGACCCGGATCTGCGCGCCCTGCTCGACGGGATGCGCGCGTTGGCCGCGCGGCACGGCGACGACAACGTACGCCTCGTCGTGTGGTTCGACAGCTGACCGGCGGGCCCGCTCAGGTGAGGTAGCCGCGCAGGAAGCCGAAGGCGGCGGTGCTGTCCTGGCCGTCGCCGTGCGGGCGGCGGAAGTCGGCGACGAAGGCGGCGATGTCGGCGACCGTCCAGCGCAGCCGGTACAGGGCGAGGGCGTCCGGGTCGACCGGTCGGCCGGTGGCGGCGGTGTAGCCGGCCAGCGCCTCCGCGCCGCCGTCGTCGGCCAGGAACCACAGGTCCCGCTCGGGCGGGCCGAGGCGGACCGTGTCCCAGTCGACCAGCCGCAGCCCGGCGGTGGTGCGCATCAGGTTGCCCGGGTGCGGTTCGCCGTGGGTGACCACCCGGTCGGCGCCGGCGGCGGTCACCCGGGCGACCAGCCGGTCGACCTCGGCGAGCAGGCCGGCGACGGGTGCGGCCCGGTCGGCGAGCAGCCGGCGGGTGGGCTCGGCGAACGGGCCGCCGGTCCACGGCCGGTCGAGGTCGCGCAGCGCGGCGTCGAGCCCGCCCCGGCCGGGCACGGCCAGGTCGGCGCGGTCGACGGTGCCGGCCACGGCCGGGGTGGCCGCGTGCAGCCGGGCCAGCAGCTCCAGCACCTCGGGCACGTCCTGCGGCCGGTGCGGGCCGAACCGGCCGGCGGCGCCGTCGACGGCCGGGAAGACGGAGATCGCGTAGCGGGCGTCCAGGCGGCGCAGCGGCTCCCCCGCCAGCCCGGGCACCGGGGCGACGACGAACTCCAGCCCGGCGTCGCGGTGCAGCGCCACCGCGGTCGCCAGGGCGCGGCCCAGCGCGGCGCAGACCGCGTCGGCCGGCTCCGGGTCCACCGCCAGGTCGTCGACCGTGACGAACCAGCACCGTCCGTCGTGGTCGGTCACGCGCCAGTGGTACGCCCCGAAGCCGACCGGCAGGTACGTCGACGCGCGCACCCGCAGGCCCCACCCGTCGGCCAGCGCGGCGGCGAGCGCGGCGTCGTCCAGTCCTTTTGGCATGTCCTGCACGGTGGCCGATCATGCCACCGTCCGCTCCCGGCGGGACAGCGAATTTCGGCTCACCCGTCGGCCGACTCGGGTGACCGGCGGGGCGCCGGGGCGGCGCCGCGTACCACCAGGGCGCTGTTGAACCCGTCGAAGCCGCGCGCGCCGATCAACGCGACCCGGGACCGGGGACGGCGGTGCTCGCGCAGGAAGTCCAGCTCGCAGCCGTCGGCCGGGTCCTGCGGCCCGGCGGAGGCGGGCAGGGTGTCGTGGGCGAAGGCGAGCAGCGCGGTGGCCACGTCCAGCGCGGAGCCGCCCTGGTGGGCCCGGCCGGTCAGCGGCTTGTGGGTGGTCACCGGGGGCGGGCGGTCGCCGAAGACCGTCCGCAGCGCCGCCGCCTCGGCCCGGTCGTGCGCGGGCACCCCCAGCGCGTCGGGGAGCACCACGTCCACGTCGTCGGGCCGTACCGCGGCCCGGTCCAGGGCCTGGCGCAGCGCCCGGGCGTAATGGGCCGGTTCGGCGCGGTCCGGGTCGGTGGGCGCCCCGTCGTGGGTGGCCGCCCAGCCGGTCACCTCGCCATAGATCCGCGCCCCCCGGGACAGCGCGTGGTCGAGTTCCTCCACCACGAAGACCGCCCCGCCCTCGGCGGGCACGTAGCCGGCCGCCGCCCGGTCGAACGGCCGGTACGCCCGCCGCGGGTCGGCCACGTCGCTGAGCAGCCCCGAGCGCAGTTGGCAGGCCAGCGCGTACGGGCTCAGCGGGCACTCGGTGGCCCCGGCGATCACCACCGGGGTGCCCCGGCGGATGGTGCGGGCGGCGTGGGCCAGGCTGTCCAGCCCGCCCGCGGACTCGGCGACCAGCACCCCGCACGGCCCCTTGAACTGGTGGTGGATGGAGAGCTGCCCGACGCTCGCCGCGTAGAACCAGGCGATCGACTGGTACGCCCCGACGGAGCGCGACGGGCCGCCCCAGAGCCGTTGCAGCTCGCGCTGCCCGAACAGGTTGCCGCCGGACGAACTGGCCAGCGTCACCGCGTAGCCGTACGGGTCGGGGGACACCTCGGGCAGCCCGGCGTCGGCCAGGGCCAGCCGGGTCGCGGCGAAGCCCAGGTGGGTCCACCGGTCGGTCTGCACCAGCCGGCGCTGGTCGGCCCAGTCCCGGGCCGTGAAGCCGGGCACCTCGCCGGCCAGCCGGGTCGGGTAGCCGGCCGGGTCGAACAGGCTGATCGGGCCGAGCCGGCGCGCGCCGGTGGTCACCGTGGCCCAGTGCGCGTCCGCGCCGACGCCGCTCGGCGCGACCACGCCGATCCCGGTGACCACCGCCCGCCCGCTCACCCGGCCACCGCCGTCCGGTGACCGGTCCGGATCGGCGGCGTCCGGCGGGCGGCCGGGATCCCCGCGCTCATCCGGCCACCGCCGGGGCGAGCCGGCGGAACAGCATCGCCGACTGGAAGCCGCCGAAGCCGCTGCCCACCGAGAGCGCCACGTCCACCGGCAGCTCCCGGGCCTCGTTGGGCACGTAGTCCAGGTCGCACTCCGGGTCGCGGGTGGTCCAGTTGGCCGTCGGCGGGACCACCCCGAACTCGATCGCCAGGGCGCAGGCGGCCATCTCGATCGAGCCGATCGCGCCGAGGGAGTGGCCCACCATGGACTTGATCGAGCTGACCGGCACCCGGTACGCGGCGTCGCCGAGGGCCCGCTTGAAGGCGGCGGTCTCGTGCCGGTCGTTCTGCCGGGTGCCGGAGCCGTGCGCGCTGATGTAGGAGACCTGCTCCGGGCGGAGCCGGGCCTGCCGCATCGCCGCGCCGATCGCCAGCCCCATCTCCACCCCGTCCGGGCGCAGCCCGGTCATGTGGAAGCCGTTGCTGCGGCTGGCGTACCCGGCGACCTCGCAGTAGACGTGCGCGCCGCGGCGGCGGGCGTGCCCGTACTCCTCCAGCACCAGCACGGCCGCGCCCTCGGCGAGGACGAAGCCGTGCCGGTCGGCGTCGAACGGCCGGGAGGCGTGCGCCGGGTCGTCGTTGTCCGGGCTGGTGGCGCCGATCGCGTCGAACGAGGCGACGGTGACCGGGGAGATCGGCGAGTCGGCCGCCCCGGCGACCACGATGTCGGCCTCACCGTCGGCGACCAACTGGTGGGCGTACCCGATGGCGTCGATGCCGGAGGTGCAGCCGGTGGAGATGACCTGCGCGGGACCGTGCAGGCCGTGCCGGGCGGCCACGTCGGCGGCCAGGCTGCTGGGCATCAGCGCCTGATACAGGTACGGGCCGCCGAGGCGGTGGTCGACCAGCCAGTGCCGGCCGGAGTCGCTGACCCGGACGTACTCCTGTTCCAGGGCCATGGTGCCGCCGACGGCGGTGCCCAGCACCACCCCGGTCCGCTCCCGGTCGGCGTCGGCCAGTTCCAGGCCGCTGTCGGCGAGCGCCTCGCCGGCGCAGGCGAGCGCGAACTGCACGTACCGGTCGGCGCGCTGCCGCTCGGCGAGGGTCAGCCCGGCGGCGTCGGGGTCGAAGTCGCACTCGGCGGCGATCTGCGAGCGGAACGGCGACGGGTCGAAGAAGCTGATCCGCCGGGTCGCCGTACGGCCCTCGGTGATGGTCTTCCAGAACCGGTCCCGGGTGGCGCCGCCGGGGGCGACCACCCCGATGCCGGTCACCACCGTGCGGCGCCCGGTCATGACGGGCCCCGCTGTTCGACCAGTTCGGTGTCGACGTGCCCGAGTTCCGGGCGGGGCGCCAGGGGTCCGAGGTGGAACACCACCTCGGCGGGCTCGTCGCCGGTGTTGCGCAGCCGGTGCCGCACGTTGCGGGGCACGAAGAGCGCCTCGCCGGCGGTCAGCGGCACCGGCTCGTCGTCCAGGTCGACGGTGATCGCGCCGCGGCTGAGGTAGAGGAACTCCTCGCTGTACGGGTGGTAGTGCTCGGCGATCCGCTCCCCCGGCGCCAGCGTGGCGACGCCCAGGAAGCCGGAGGTGGCGCCGACGGTCTTCGGGCCGAGCAGCACCCGCAGCTCGCCGCCGCGCCGCCGGTCCGCCGGTACGTCCCGGGCGGCCACCAGCCCGAGCAGGGTCTCACCCATTGTCGCCTCCCCGGTGGGCGCGCTCGACGCGCTCCTTGATGACGGCCAGCTGCACCGTGCTGTTGGCGTTGATCCGCGCGGTCATCCCCGCGTTGTCCAGCGGCGCGGTGGGCTTCATGGCGAAGTCCTGCGTCCAGGTCATCCGGGTGCCGTCGGGCTCGGTGTCGTAGCGCCAGTGGATGTTCATGTACTCGAACGGGCCGGTCTCCACCCGGTGCGCCCGGACCTGCCGGGTGGCCGGGTCGGCGGTGCGTTCGCTGACCCAGCTCCAGGCCACCCCGTTCTCGTCCGGGTGCATGGTCAGCCGGAACAGCACGGTGTCGCCGTCGCGGCGCAGCACCTGCGCCGAGGCGTACTCGGTGAACAGCCGGGGCCAGTTCTCGACGTCGTTGGTGAGGTCCCAGACCAGCTCCAGCGGGGCGTCGATGACGATGCTGTTCTCGGTGTGCCCGGGCGGTTCGGCCCGGCGGGCGACCAGGTCGGCGACGCCGGCGATGCTGAGTTCCGCGGCCTGCTCGGGGATCTTCACCCGCCACCGGTCGGCGACCACGGCGGACAGTTCCAGCAGGGCCAGCGAGTCCATGCCCAGCTCCGCCAGGGACGCGGCGGGCGCGCGGGCGGCCGCGTCGGCGTCCAGGCCGCAGTGCGTGACCAGGATGTCGGTTATCTCGGTGGCCAACGGTCGGCTGTCGGCGACGGTCATCGGGGTCCTCCTCAGATGTGGGGTGAGCGGGTCGCGCCGGCGGTGGCGGCGGGTCGCGGGGCGGGCACCCCGCCGGGCCGGGCCGGCGGGGCACCGGCGGCCGGCGGATCGGTCGCCGGCGGGGTGATCGCCGGTGGATCGGCGGCCGGCGGGCCGGTCTCGGTCGGGGCGTCGGGGGCCGGCGCGGCGAGCAGCCGGTCGACCAGGGCGGTGGTGTGCCGGGCGGCGCGGAACGCGGGGTCGGCGAGCACTCTGCGGACGAACGGGATGGTGGTGCGCACCCCGGGGCCGGTCACCACGAACTCGTCGAGGGCCCGGTCCAGCCGGGCCAGGGCCAGCTCCCGGTCCGGCGCCCAGGCCACCACCTTGGCCAGCAGCGAGTCGTAGTGCGGGGGGACCGGGTAGCCGGCGTGGCCGTGGGTGTCCACCCGGGTGAACGGCCCGCCGGGCGGCTCGAACCGGTCCAGCCGGCCGGGGGTGGGCACGAAGCCACGCGCCGGGTCCTCCGTGTTGACCCGGCACTCGACGGCCACCCCGCGCGGGCGTACGTCGGCCTGCCGCAGCCGCAGGGGTTCCCCGGCGGCCACCCACAGCTGCTCGTGCACCAGGTCGACCCCGGTGATCATCTCGGTGACCGGGTGTTCCACCTGGATCCGGCAGTTGATCTCCAAGAAGTGGTAGCCGCCGGCGTCGTCGACCAGGAACTCCACCGTGCCGGCGCCGGTGAAGCCGACCGCCAGCGCCCCGCGCAGCGCGGCCCCGGTGATCTCCTGTGCCAGCTCCGGCGACAGCGCCGGCGCGGGCGCCTCCTCGACCAGCTTCTGGTGCCGCCGCTGCACCGAGCAGTCCCGGGTGCCCAGGTGCACGCCGTTGCCCCGCCCGTCGCAGAGCACCTGCACCTCGACGTGGCGGGCGGCGGCCAGGTACCGCTCGACGTACACCCGGTCGTCGCCGAAGACCGCCTGCGCCGCGGCCCGGGTCCGCGCGTACGCCCGGGGCAGGTCGGCCGGGTCGTGCACCACCGTCATCCCCCGCCCGCCGCCGCCGGCCGCCGCCTTCACGATGACCGGGTAGCCGATCTCCGCGGCCACGGCGCCGGCCTGCTCGGCGGTGGCGACGGTCTGCACGCTGCCCGGGGGCAGCGGCAGACCGGCCCGGCGCATCAGCGCCCGCGCCGTGGCCTTGTCGGCCAGCGCGGCCATCACCTGCGGCGGCGGGCCGACGAAGGTCAGCCCGTTCTCGGCGCAGATCTCGGCGAAGTCGGCGTCCTCGGAGAGGAAGCCGTAGCCGGGGTGCACCGCCTGCGCACCGCACTGGCGGGCCGCCTCCACGATCGCCGCGGCGTTGAGGTAGCTCTGCCGGCTGCCCGCCGGCCCGATCCGGACCGCCTCGTCGGCCAGCCGCACCACCGCCGAGTCGGCGTCCGCGCTGGAATAGACGGCGACCGTGCGCACGCCCAGTTCCCGGCAGGCCCGCAGCACCCGCAGGGCGATCTCGCCCCGGTTGGCGATCAGCAACTTGTCGAACATCGGAGCACCCACCCGCCGTCTCAGGCCGGTTCCAGGACGACCAGCGGCTGGTCGTACTCCACCGGTTTGCCGTCCTCGACCAGCACCTCGACCACCCGGCCGGCCCGGTCGGCGGGCACCTCGTTCATCAGCTTCATCGCCTCGACCAGGCCCACCACCTGCCCCGGCCGGACCAGGTCGCCGACCGAGACGAACGGCGACGCGCCCGGCTCCGGCGCCCGGTAGAACGTGCCAACCATGGGCGCCCGCACCACCAGCCGCGCCGGCTCCGGTTCGCCGGCCGGCACCGCCGCCTCCGCCGCCTCCCGGGGCGCCGGCAGCACCGGGGCGGGCGCATGCCACTCCACCTCCAGCACGGTGTGGCCGCTGCGCAGCCGTACCCGCCGCACCGGCCCGGCCAGCTCGTCGATCAGGTGCCGGGCGTGCCGGCGCAGTTCGGCCAGGACCGCCTCCTCGGCGCCCCCCGCACCGGCGCTCACCGGGTCACCGCCGGCGACCCGACGCCCGCGGCGCCGAACCGGCGGAACCGTTGCCGGCGGCGGCGCACCAGGGTGGCCACCGGCGTGTCCCACAGCGGCTCCAGGTTCGCCGCCAGCGCCCGGCGCAGCAGGTCCGCCGCCGCGCCGGGGTCGGCCTGCGCGCCGCCGGCCGGTTCCGGGACGACCTGGTCCACCACGCCGAGGCGGGACAGGTCCGGCGCGGTCAACCGCAGCGCCCGGGCGGCGCGCGGGGCCGCCGCGCTGTCCGGCCAGAGGATCGCCGCGCAGCCCTCCGGGCTGATCACCGAGTAGACCGCGTGCCGCAGCATCAACACCCGGTCCGCCACGGCCAGCGCCAGCGCGCCGCCGCTGCCCCCCTCGCCGGTGACGACCGCGACCACCGGCGTGGGCAGCGCCGTCATGGTCAGGATGTTCTCGGCGATCGCCGCGGCCTGGCCCTGCTCCTCCGCGCCCACGCCCGGGTCGGCGCCGGGGGTGTCCACCAGGGTCACCACCGGCAGGCCCAGCCGGGCGGCGAGCCGCATCAGCCGCAGCGCCTTGCGGTGCCCGGCCGGGCTGGCCATCCCGAAGTTGCGGGCCACCAGCTCGGCGGTGGTGTGCCCCTTCTGGTGACCGATCACCATCACCGGCCGCCCGGCCAGCCGGGCCAGGCCGCCGACCACGGCCGGGCAGTCCGCGCCGAGCCGATCACCGTGCAGCTCGACGAACCCGTCGAACGCGCTGTCCAGGTAGTCCAGTGTGGTGGGTCGGCCGGGATGCCGGGCCGCCCGCACCGTGTCCCACGCGTCGGCCGGTTCCCCGTCGGCCGGGGCCGGGCTGCCGTCCGGCGGCTCCCCCGCCGGGCCCCCGGGCTCGCCGGCCGGCGTACCCACCAGTCCCGCGGACCGGTCCCGGCCGGCGGCGGCCGCGGCCAGCAGGGCCGCCAGCCGTCCGCGCAGCGCGCGCCGCGGCACCACCAGGTCGACCTGACCGTGGCGGAGCAGGAACTCCGCGGTCTGGAAACCCTCCGGCAGGGGCCGCCCGGTGACCTGCCGGATCACCCGGGGACCGGCGAACCCCATCCGGGCGCCGCTCTCGGCCAGCACCAGGTCGGTGTTGGTGGCGAAGGAGGCGGCCACCCCGCCGTACGTGGGGTCGGTGAGCACGCTGACCGTGAGCAGCCCGTTCTCCCGCAGCACGCCGATCGCCTGGCTGACCGTGGCCATCTGCATCAGCGACAGCGCGCCCTCCTGCATCCGCGCCCCGCCGGAGGCGGTCACCACCACCAGCGGCACCCGGTCGGCCAGCGCCCGCTCCGCGGCGCGGGTGATCAGCTCCCCCACCGCGCAGCCCAGGCTGCCGCCGAGGAACCGGAAGTCCATCACCGCCAGGACCACCGGATAACCGGCGATCCGGGCGACGCCGCACAGCACCGCCTCGTCCAGGCCGGTGCCGGCCCGGGCGGCGGTGAGCCGGTTCGGGTACGGCAGCACGTCGACGAAGCCGATCGGGTCGACGGTGACCGCCCGGTCCGGCAAGGCGTGGAACGAGTCCGGGTCCACCAGTTGGGCCAGCCGCTCCGGGGCCCCCAGCCGGGCGTGCGTACCGCACTCCGGGCAGACGTCCAGGTTGCGCCGCAACCGCTTGCGGTACAGCAGGGACGAGCACCCCGTGCACCGCGACCAGAGCTGCTCGTCGCGGGGCGCGGTGGTGGTCACGGCTGCCGCCCGGCGATCGGCCTACGGTCCATCGACACTCTCCCCCTCCAGCATGTCCGGCACCGCGCCAGCTGCTCGGCGGCCGGGACAAACTCACGGGGCAGCATCCGCCGGTCGCCGTCAACGCAGCGTCAACCCGGGCCGCCTTCGGCCCGCCCGATGCGGTGACGCTGCGTTGACGCAAGCTGTGGAATGGCTATGTCCACGCTGGGCGGCGCCGTGGCCCATCGACGCTCTTTAGCAGTTCAGACCGGGTACCCAAGGAACAAGCCGGAAAAGTCGCCATCGCGACGCTCTATTGACTCAGAGTAACCACAATTGATAATCTTCAGCACGGTCAGCCCGGTGGACCGGGGCGGGCGCGGCGCCTTCCGGTGGCACGGATTCCGACAGCGCAGTCACGCGCCAGGGCCGGGGGACACAGGCAATTCCGGACTCCACTTCCGGTACTGGGGGGTGCCAGGTGGCCGCTGATCCAACCCTGCCCGCCGGCGAGGGCCCACCCCGGGACACCGTCCACCTGCGCCTGCTCGGCGGCTTCCGGCTGCTGCGCGGCAGCACGCCGGTCGCCGTACCGCGGGGCCTGCAACGGGTCATCGCGCTGATCGGCCTGCGGCCGGGCGCCACCCGCAGCAACCTGGCCGGCCTGCTCTGGCCGGACACCGCCGAGGAACGGGCCCTGGCGTCGCTGCGGACCGCGCTGTGGCGGCTGCGCCAGGACCCCTGCTGCCCGATCTCCGTCGCCGGCGACACCGTACGGCTGGACCCGGTGGTCCGCCTCGACGTGGACGACCTGGTCCTCACCGCCGCCCGGATCCGGGAGGGCGAGAATCCACGCGCCCTGGCCGACGCCCTCGACGCCGGCCGGCACGACCTGCTGCCCGGCTGGTACGACGACTGGGTCCTGCTGGAACGCGAGCGCCTGCGCCAACTGCGTCTGCACATGCTGGAGCAGGTCGCCGGCAACCACCTCGCCGCCGGCCGGCACGGCGAGGCGTTGCAGGCCGCCCTGGAGGCGATGGCGGCCGAGCCGCTGCGCGAGACCCCGCACCGGCTGGTGGTGCGGATCCACCTCGCCGAGGGCAACGCCTTCGAGGCCGTGCACGCCTTCTACGTCTATCGCGACCTGCTGCTGCGGGAGCTGCGGCTGGAGCCGTCGGCGGCCATGTCCGCCCTGCTCGACGAGACGCTCGGCCCGATCCGCGAGGCCACCCGCAACGGCGGCCGGCCCGCCGGCGCGCCGGCCGACACCGCGTCACCGGCCCGCCGGGGCACGTGACGACCGGATGACAGCCCGACCGGCATCCTGACCACCCAAGGTGCGCCTCGTGGTCCCGGGCGACACCTACCGCCGAGAGGGGTGCCCCCATGAGTCGTCTGCTGGTCGTCAGCCGGATCAGCCCCGGCGCCGAAGGCCGGGTCGCGCAGATATTCGCCGAAGCCGACGCGACCGTACTGCCCACCCTGACCGGGATCCGGCACCGGTCGCTGTACTGCCTGCACGACCTGCTCGTGCACCTCATGGAGACCACCGACGTGGACGCCGACAAGCTGACCGCCGCCCGCAACCACCCGCTCTACGTCCAGGTCAACGAGCAGCTCTCCGCGCACACCACCTCGTACCTGCCGACCTGGCACTCCCCGCGCGACGCGGTCGCCGGCTGCTTCTACCGCTGGGACGCCACCGAGGCGGCCGTCCGTCCGCCGTGCCGGGGCGCCGCCGGCTGAGGGGTCGCCGAGACGGTCCGCTGCGGGAGGTCGCCGGAGCGCTCCGCTGAGGGGTCGCCGCGGCGGTCGGCGCCACACGCTCGGTCACCGCAGCGCCACGGCCGGGCACGGCCCGTCCCACCAGCTACCCCAGCCGGCGACCTCGCTGTCCTCCACGCCGCGCGTGTGCGAAGCTGCCCCGGTCTTTTTGAGATTTTCACGCGCAGACAATCATGGAGGTTCGCCGTGCCGTCGACGTACGGGCAATGGCTGATCGTGATCCTGGCCCTGCTGGTGGGCCTGGCGGTCGGGTGGTGGCTGAGCGGCCGGCGGGCCGCGACCGGAGCGACGACGTCCGTCGTGGAGGGTGACCCGGTCGCCGGGGTCGCCGAGACGCACCAGCCGGCGGAGGCGACCGTCGACCAGCACCGCGCCGAGGCCACCATCGACGAGGCGCCGCCGGCCGCGGTGACCGTCGAACCGGTTCCGCTGGAGCGGGAGACGGCGCCCGCCGACGCGGCGGTCGCCGCTGACCCGACGCCGGTCGTCACCGACGACCCGACGCCGGCCGCGGCCGCCGAGCCGGCGCCGCTCGCCACGGACGACCCGGCGACCGCGGAGTCCCTGCCGGGCCAGCGCGCCGCCGCGGACGAGCCGGCCGACGCGGTGCCGCCGGCCGCCGAGCGGTCCACGGCGGACGAGCCGACCCCGACCGCCGCGGACGCGCCGGCCACGGACCGGGCCGCCGAGGACGCGCCGGCCACGGACCGGGCCGCCGAGGACGCGCCGGCCACGGACCTGGCCACCGAGGCCACGGAGCCGACCGCCGCGGACGCGCCCGCCGCCGTCCCGGCCGGCGAGGCTGCCGACGACGCCCCGGAGACGAGCGCGGTCGTCCCGGCCCCGCGCGCCGCCACCCACGACGCCGACCTGGTCGAGACCACCCCGGCGCTGGTCGCGGACCCCGCCGGCGCCCCGTCGCCCGCGACCGTCGAGTCCACCGACCCGGCACCGGCCGCCGCGCAGCCGGCCGCCGACGACACCGGCCCGGCCGACGACTTCCGTCGGATCCAGGGCATCGGCCCGAAGATGGCGAACGCCCTCCAGGCCGCCGGCATCCGCACCTACCGGCAGCTCGCCGACCTCGACGAGGCCGCGCTGCGGGAGACCATCCGGGCCGCCGGCCTGCGCGCGGCGGCGAGCCTGGCGACCTGGCCGCAGCAGGCAAAGGTGCTGGCGGGCGCCCCGGCCGAGGCCGAGCGGGTGCTCCCGGTCGGCGCGGACACCGACGCCTGAGCGACGCCCTACGCTCGCACGTGCGGTCCGGGCCGGTGGCGTTCCCCGCCGCCGGCCCGGACCGTCACCCGTGCCGGTACTCCGCGCACACCGCGTCGAGCGTCGACCGGGCCTCCGCGGCCCGGAACGGGTCCGGATCGTCCAGCGTGATCAGCGCCTTCCACGTCGCCCAGCCGCGGCCCCGCGCCCAGGTGGCGTCGTCCACCCCGAGCGCCGCCCGGAAGGCCGCCCGGGACGTCCCGGACAACAGCGTCCAGGCCACCGTCAGGTCGCACGCCGGGTCGCCCACCCCGCAGCAACCGAAGTCGATCACCGCGGCCAGCCGGCCGTCCCGCAGCAGCAGGTTGCCGAAGGCGATGTCGCCGTGGAACCAGACCGGCGGGCCGGTCCAGGTGGACTCCACCGCCCCGGCCCAGATGTCGGTGACCACGTCGACCGGGATCCGGTCGCCGAGCGCCGCGACCGCCCGCCGGGTCTCCTCGTCGTACGTGGACAGCGGCGCGCCGCGGAAGGCGCTGTGCGCCCCGGCGGGCGGCCCGCCGGACGGCTCCGGCCGGTGCAGTGCGGTGAGGAAGCCGGCCAGGTCGGTGGCGAACGCCACCGGGTCGGCGATCCGCTCGGCGACCGCCGTACGTCCCTCGATCCACCGGTACACCGACCACGGGAACGGGTAGCCCTCGCCCGGCTCGCCCCGGCCCAGCGGCACGGGCACGGGCAGCGGCAACCGGGGCGCCAGCCGGGGCAGCCAGCGGTGTTCCTTGTCCACCTGCGGCACGTAGCCGGGCGCGCTGGGCAGCCGTACGGTCATCGTGTCGCCGAGGTGGAAGGTGCGGTTGTCCCACCCGCCCGGCTCGACCGGGCGTACGTCGAGACTCGTCCAGTGCGGGAACTGCGCGGCGATCAGCCGACGGACCAGATCCGCGTCGATCGGTGGGACCGCCGGCGGGGTGGCGGTCGCGAGCGTGCCGTCCTGCTGCGTCATCCGACTCAGCCTCCCCCGGCGCTGACCGGTCCACAACCGGGTTTCCCGCTGCCCGGCCGGATTCCGGGCTCTTCGTCGACCTGGTCTGCGTCGTCGCGCTCGCGCTGATCTCCCACGGCCCGACGGCCGATCCATGTCCGACAGCGATCACCGTTTGCGCGCGCGCCAGGACTGGGTACAACGCCTGCACCTCGAATCCACCACAACCCCGTGGAGGCAACCCATGCGCGGTACGTCGATATTCGGTGTCCTCGTCGTCATCTGGCTGATCATCGGTGCCATCGCCGCCGGACAGCGCGGCTACTTCAGCGACAACGACGACACCAACTGCGCCGAGGCCGGCACCATCCTGGTCACCATCGTGGCTGGTCCGCTGAACTACATCGGCGCCAACCCCAAGGTCGACTGCAAGCTGCCGGAGCCGTCGAAGTAGGACCTGCGCCCCCTGTCGGCCCGCGCCCCGCTCCCCCGCGGCGCGGGCCGTTCCGTGTCCGGAGCCGGTCACCGCGCCACCCGGTCCGGGGCGGATCACGGCGCCAGCCGGTCCGGCGCGGGTTCACCGGTCATCCGGATCCGGCTGGGGTGCGGACGCGCGCCACCGGGACCCGGTCGGGTGGCGGATCACTCCACCCGTAGGGCGTCCTAGGAGGATGGGCTACGGGTGGGCGTGCGCCGGGGGTGGTTGTTAACAGGGGGCCCCTGCTCTACCGAATGCGTTAACAAGGGCACCCTCCTTACCTGTCAGCCGACGTGGATGCCGGGGCGGCGGGTGGGGTCCGGCTCGGACTTGCGGATGATCTCCCGGACCACCGGCGGGGTGTCCCCGCGGCCCAGGATCAAATAGCGCAGCAGGTGCGCGATCGGGTTCCCCTCGGACCACTCGAAGTGGCAGTGCGGGCGTACCCCGGTGGCGTCGCGCAGCGCGAGCAGGATCGCCGCGATCGCGTTCGGGGCGGCCGCGCTGCTGGCCCGCAGGATCCGGTACCCACCGGCCTCCACCCCGTGCACCCGCAGCACCTCGCTGAACTGCGACGGGTCGGAGACGTCGATCTCCAGGAAGAGCACGTCGGCGGCGCCCGGCACCGGGTTCATCCCGCGCTGCGACCGCTCCTTGAGCTTGTACTCCTTGACCGCGCCGCGCTGGCGCTTGTTGGCGATCAGGTGCAGCCGGCCGTCGTGGGCCACCGACTCGGCGATGAACCGCCGGGCCGGCTCGTCGAACTCGATCCGTTCCGCCCGCAGCTCGGTGGTCCGGGACACCCGCGAGATCAGGGACACCACGATGATGCCGGCGATGAACAGGGCGGAGATGGCGATGCCGTCCGGCTTGGCCACCACGTTCTCGACCAGCGCGTAGAGCAGCACCGCGCTGAGCGCCGCGAAGCCGGCCCCGGCGAGCCGGCGCCGCGCCCGGTACGCCGAGATGGTCACCGCGATCGCGCCGGAGACCATCATGGCCAGGATGCCGGTGGCGTACGCCCCGGCCTGGGCGTTGACGTCGGCCCCGAACGCGACGGTGATGGCGATGCTGATCAGGGTGTAGACGAGCACCACCGGGCGCACCGCCCGGCCCCACTCCGGCGCCATCCCGTACGTCGGCAGGTAGCGGGGCACGATGTTGATCAGGCCGGCCATGGCCGAGGCGCCGGCGAACCAGAGGATCAGAATGCTGCTGATGTCGTAGCCGGTGCCGAATCCCTCCCCCAGGTGCTCGTGCGCCAGCCAGGCCAGCGCCCGCCCGTTGGCGGCTCCGCCGGGCGCGAGCTGATTCGGCGGGATCAGCACGGTGGTGACGAAGGTGGTGGTGATCAGGTAGACCGACATGATCAGCGCGGCGGCGGTGAGCAGCTTGCGGGTGTTGCGGATGCGCGCCCGCAGCCGCTGCTCGGCGTCCCGCCCGTCCCCTTTGACCAGCGGCATCATGCTCACCCCGGTCTCGAAGCCGGACAGGCCGAGCACCAGCAGCGGAAAGGCCAGCACGCTGGTGGCCAGCACGTCGGCCGGGCCACCGACGCGGGTCAGCCGGTCGACCCAGCCGCCCAGCGCCGCCGGGTCGGCGGCGATCTCGGCGAGGCCGACCACGACGATCACCGCGTTCAGGGCGAGGAAGGCCGCGACGAGGGGAATGGCGACCTGGACCGCCTCGCGGAATCCCAACAGGAACACCCCGCCCAGCACGAGCAGCAGCACCACGGTGACCACGACCGCGGCGGTGCCCCCGTGCGGGAACGACGCCGGCAGCAGCGGGTTCTCCAGCAGGTGCACGGTGGCGTCGGCCGCGGACAGGGTGATCGTGATGATCCACGAGGTGGCCACGAAGCCGAGCAGGACCAGCACGAAGAGCTTGCCCCGCCAGAACGGCAGCAGCCGCTCCAGCATGGCCACCGAGCCCTGCCCGTGCGGGCTCTCCCGGGCCACCCGGCGGTACATCGGCAGCATTCCGCACAGGGTCAGCGCCACGATCAGCAGGGTCGCCAGCGGGGAGAGCGCGCCGGCGGCCACCGCGGCGATCGCCGGCAGGTAGGACAGGGTGGAGAAGTAGTCGACCCCGGTCAGGCACATCACCTGCCACCACGGGTGCGCCGCGGCCTGGTGTTCGCGGGTCTCCGGGCCGACCGGCTGCACCCGGTGCTGGAACAGCCAGCGGGAGAACGCGCTCGCCGGCTCGGCCGGGCGCGCCGGGGAGTCCACGCACGCCGGCACCGTGTGCGGGTCCCGGCTCGCACGTTCCCCGTGTCCGGGGTCCCGGGCGGCCCGCAGCGCCCGGCCCGGCCCGGCCGGAGCCGTGGTCCGCCGCCGGTTGCGTCGGGGCCGCGCTTCGTCCCGCCGGTCCGCCATGCCCGTCTCCCACCTCCCACCCGACGGTAGGCGGTCTCCCCCGCGCGACCCGGCGGAACCGGGGAAGCGGGCGGGGTCGGTGCGGCGGGACGCTCAGGCGGTCAGGGCCCGGCACAGCGCGTCGGGGTCGGTGACGGTGACCGTGGCGGCCGGGTGCCGGAGCCGGTTGCCCGGGGCGAGGGCCGGCACCGGCGTCACGAACCGGACGCACACCCCGACCCCGGTGCTGCTGCCGAAGGTCACCCCGGAATCGGCGAGCGACAGGTGCGGCCCGATCGCCCGCCACCACCGGTACGGCCCGGTCGGCTCCGCCCCGGCCACGTTGCCGCGCGGGGTGCGCAGCCGCCACGGCCCGAACCGGATCTCCAGGGCGTCGTCGTCGACCACCACCCAGGAGGTCTCCGGCCGGACCCCGAGCAGGGCCAGCGGCACCCGGAACGGCGGATCGAAACGGAACGCGCTGCGGTGCACGGGCATGTCCGGGGCGTACCCGGTGCGGGCGGGGCGACACCCGCCCGGGCCGGCCCGGGCGGGACCGGCCGGCACCCCCCCGGCCGGCCGGTCCCGCTCCGGTGTCAGCTCCGCAGGTTCAGGCGGTCGCCGAGCCAGGCCAGCCGGTCGTCGCGGACCCGGGCGGCGCCGAGGTCGTGCTCCTCCGCCGGGTAGAGCGACACCCGGGCCTGGGGCGCGGCCGCCGCGAACGCGGCGCGGACGTCCGGGCCGACGTACCGGTCCGCCCCGGCGAACTGGAGGTACGCGCCGGCGCCGAGCCGGCCCACCAGGTCCACCGGGTCGAGCCCGGCGTACACCGACCGGTAGGCGTCACGCTGGTCCGCGGGCAGACCGAGCCAGTACTTGTCGAACCAGTTCGCCCAGGTGGCGTCGGGTGCGAGGAGCACCGCGGCGCGCAGTCCGGGCTCGCTGCCGGCGAGGTCGACGGCGTACATCGCGCCGTAGTCGTGGCCGACCACGGCGGTGCGGGCGCGGTCGACGCCGGGCTCGGCGAGCAGCCGCCGGTAGGCCTGGCGTACCGCCGTGAGCTGGGCGGTGACCGCGGCCCGGTCCCGCTCGTCGCCCACCGGGTCGCCGGCCCACGGGAAGGTGAGCTGGGGCAGCACGGAGACCACCCCGCGCCCGGCCAGCGCGGTGGCCTCGGCGAGGAACTGGGTGCGGTCCTGGTTGGCCCGGCCCGGGTCGAACCAGTGCAGGTCCAGCACGCCGGCCAGCCCGCCGTCCGGGCGCTGCGGGCGCACCAGCCAGGCCCGGACGGCCGGCTGGCCGGCCACCGGGATCTCGATGTCGCGGACCAGCACGGCGTCCGCGTGGCCGGCCCTGGCGGCCTCGGCAGGCGCCTCCGCCCGCGCGCCGCCGACGCCGACGAGGGCGCCGCTGAGCAGCAGTACGGCCGAGGAGACGACCACGGACAAGCGTCGCACCACATACCTCCATAGGTTTTTAAACGTGTTTTACAACTGACGACGCTAGGATGGCGGAGGGCGATCGGTCAAGGCGGGAGGCGGACGTGTCGGCAACCGGACGGCGGGCGGGGCACGGATGAGCGCGGTGCCACCCCTGGAGCCCGAGCTGCGGCTGGCCGTCGCGCTGCTGCACAGCTACTGGACCCTCCAGGAACCGGCCGACCAGCTGTCGGTGGCCCGGCTCCGGGCCGCCGGCCGGGAGCTCGGCCTCGCCACGGCCACCGACGCACTCGGCGAGGCGGACCTGCCCGCGCTGCGCGCGCTGCGGGAGCGGCTCTACGAGGTCTTCGCCGCCCCCGACCCGGCCGCGCGGGTGGTGACCCTCAACGGGGTGCTGGCGGGGGTCAGCGCCGGGACGGCGGTCGAACCGGCGCCGGACGGCACGCTGCGGCTGGGCCCGCTCCCCCGCCCGGACCCGGTCGGGCCGTTCGCCGCACTGGTCACCGGGGCCCTCGCCCGGGCGGCGGTGACCGGTGGGGCGGAGCGGTTCGGGGTGTGCGCCGCCGACCCGTGCCGGGCGCCCTACCTGGACCGGACCCGGGCCGGCCGGCAGCGGTACTGCTGCGAGCTGTGCAACAACCGGGCTGCCGCGGCGGCGTACCGGAGCCGGTCCCGGCGCGGCTGAGCCGGCGCCCCCGCCGCAGGCCCGGACCGCAGGCCCGGCGGAGCCGGCACCACGGCCGGCGTCCCCGCGCCCCGGTGGCCCGGAGCGCGGGGACCCCCCGTCCCGGCTACTGCAGGAACGCCCCGAGGGGCGAGAGCAGCAGCCGGCCGAGCGCCGCGGCGTTGTCGTCCAGCCGCGTGCGCTCACACTCGCGGGCGTGCGGATCGTGCCGGCACCGCCAGATCTTCTGGGCGTTGCGCCAGGCCACGTTCCGGGTGTATTCCACCAGTTCGCCCTGGTACCAGTCGTCGATGTCGCCGTTCAGCATGTCGATCATGAGCTGCCAGTTGTCCAGGTAGCCCCGGCGCAGCTCCGGGATACGCTCGGCGAAGATGCTGTTGATCTCGAGGTAGTCGCGGTGCTGGTCGCTGTCGTCCACCGGCTCGGACTCGAGGCTGTCGAACGTGGTGACCAGCGCGAACGGCAGATCGAAGTTGATGTGCGCGTTGACCCCCGCGGCGGCCGACGGCAGCGGCCGGGCGTCCGGCCCGCGCATCCGCTTGAACAGGCAGGACCACGCGCGCGGGGTGTTCGGGCTGGACTCGGTCCAGTAGCGCAGCGCGTCGAAGTAGCGGGCGGCGAACTCGACGTCCAGCCGGGCCAGGAAGACCGGATCGGCGAACCGGTCGTCGTAGAGGCCGTCCAGGACGGTGCTGGTGATGACCAGATAGAGCTGGTTGAAGTCGGCCAACGGACAGCTGCGCTCCAGCGGCGGCAGCCGGACCAGCATGTCCTGGAGCTTGGTCAGGTGGTCGACCACGGCCGGCACGTCGGCCGGATGGTCGGCGAGCAGTCCCACGATGTCCTGCTGGATCGGACCCCACACCGGCTCGCCCATGACCACCTCCACAGTGTCCGAGGCACCCCCGTGCCGCCCGGCAACTGGGGACAGCCTGTCAGCCGGCGGCGGACCGGCGAATCAGTAGATCGACGTATTGGGCGTGACCGGCCGACGTAGTCGTCAATCCGACCCGTTGCGCAGGAAGATGGCGCTGGCCTGGACCCGGGTGCGCACCTGGAGCTTGTCGAAGATGTGCGACACGTGCACGCCGATGGTCCGCTCGCTGATGAACAACCGCTGCCCGATCTCCCGGTTGGTGAGGCCCTCCGCGACCGCGGCGAGCACCTCCCGCTCCCGGGCGGTCAGCGTGGCCAGCTCGTCGCCGGCCGGCTGGGCGGGGGCGGGCCGCGGGCGGGGCGCGACGTGACGACGCTCGGTGGGCCGCTCCTCCAACGTCACCCGGGCCCGACCCGCCAGGGTACGGATCTCCGAGCTGAGCGGCTCCGCCCCGAGCGCCTGCGCCATCCCGTACGCCTGCCGGAGCAGCTTGCCCGCGGTCGCCACCCGGCTGCGCCGGGCCAGCAGCGCCTCGGCCTGCCGCAGTCGCGAGTACGCCGCCGGGTACGGATGCTGCCGCCGGTCCCACTCGGCGACCGAGCGGCCCCACAGCTCCGGGTCGCCCCGGCCGTCGAGCCGGCTCACCTCCGCGTCGCACAGCGCCAGGAAGCCGTCCACCACGTAGCGCACCGGCCGGGCGGCTTGTTCGCCCTTGCCGGCGACCCGGGCGGCCACCTCGCGCAGCCGGCGCACCGCCCGTTCGTCGACCGCGACGGTGCGGCTGGCGTGCGCCTCGGCCTCCGCGCGCAGCCCGTGCCAGGCCAGCGTGGCCAGCACGATGACGTCGTCGGAGCGGCTCTCGGTGAGACCCCGCTGCACCGCCTGCCGGGCCAGGTCGTGCCGGCCCTCCCACATCGCCAGGCCGGCCCGCAGGATCAGCATCGGCAGCACGTGCCGGGCGCCGCCGCCGGCGAGCATGGTCGCCACGGCGTCCAGGTCCCGGTCGGACGCCTCGATGTCGCCGTAGCCGACGGAGAGCCGGCAGCGGGCGAGCAGCAGCTCCACCGCATCGGCGCCGGACGGCCGGTGCCGCAGCGCCGCGGCGACCACCTTCTCCGCCTCGGCCCACTGCCCGACCCGGAACAGCCCGTTGGTGGCGATGGCCAGCAGCCGCGTCTCGTAGGTGCGGCCCAGCCCCAGCTCGGCGACCCGCTCGGCGCCGCGCCGGGCCACCACCACCCCCTCCTCGAGGATGTTCAGCGGGCCGGTCAGCAGCTCCGCCAGGTGCAGGTACGCGCAGGCCACGTCCTCCGGCCGGCCGGCGGACTCGGCGGTCTCCAGCGCCTCCCGGACGACGGCCAGCCCGCCGTCGGGATCCTCCAGGTATGCCTGGCTGAAGCCCAGCGCGGCGCTGGCCAGCACCACCTCGGAGGTGCAGCCCTCGGCCCCGGCGGCCAGCTCCAGCGCCTCCCGGGCCTGCTCGCCGGCGTCGGCGTACCGGCCGAGGTGCAGCAGCAGCTCGGCCGGGTGGGCGGCGGCGGTGACCCGCTCCCGCGCGGTGCAGTCGGCCGCCGCGAGAGCCAGCCGGTACTCCGCCTCGGCGGGCGCGGACCGGCCGGCGGCGGCCAGGTAGCGGGCCCGGCGGATGTGCAGGGCGCAGGTGGCCGGCGCGCCCGACACCCGCGCCAGCTCCTCCAGCAGCTCCAGCGCCCGGGCGTGCTCCCCGCACTGGTGGGCCGTCTCGGCGGCCCGCTCCAGCAGCTCGACACCGTCCACACCGGACGCCGGGCCGGTCACCGCGGCGGCCAGCTCCCGGGCGGTCGACCAGTGCCGGTGCGCCTCGGCGAAGCCGTGCAGCCGCTCGGCCTCCCGGGCGGCCGCCACGGCGGCGGGCAGGGCCCGGGCCGGTTCGCCGGCCAGCCGCCAGTGGTGTGCCAGCCGGGCCTGGTGCAGCTCGGCCGGCGCCGCGGTGAGCGCCTCGGCGTACCGGCGGTGCAGGGCGGCGCGTTCGGCCGGCAGCAGCTCGTCGGCGAGCACCTCGGCGACCAGCCGGTGCCGCAGCCGGTAGCCGTCGTCGGCGCTTTCCAGCAGCCGGTGGGCGACGGCCGCGCGGACCGCCTCGATCAGTTCCTCCTCGGGCAGCCGCACCGCCCGGGCCAGCAGCCAGTGCTCGACCGGTTCCACCCCGGCGGCGACGGCGTGCATCACCGCGTGCGCCGGCTCCGGCAGCGCCTCCACCCGGGCCAGGAAGATCTCCCGCAGGGTGTCGGAGAGCCCGGCCCGGCCGTCGCGCACGTCCCGGGCGAGTTCCTCGACGACGAACGGGTTGCCGCCGCTGCGCCGCCAGATCAGCTCGGCCGCCTCCGGCGCCAACGGCCGGCCGACGATCGCGGTGGCGAGCCGGTCGGTGTCGGCGCGGTCCAGCGGCGCCAGGTCGAGCACCCGCACCGACCGCAGCCGGCGCAGCTCGGTCAGCACCCGGCGCAGCGGGTGGGCGCCCTGCAACGACTCGGTCCGCACCGCGGCGAGCACCGACAGTTGCAGGTCGCCGAGGCCGGCGAGCAGATAGAGCAGCAGCTGGCGGGTGCTTCGGTCGACCCACTGCAGGTCGTCCAGGACGAGCACCAGCGGGCGCCCCTCGGCGATCAGGCTCAGCCCGCGCGACACCCGTTCCAGCAGCGCGCCGGCGCCGTCCGGGCCGGCGCTCTCCTCGGTGAACACCTGGAGCAGCCCGCGCACCGTGGACGACGTGCGGGCCTGGGTGGCGGCCAGTTCCGCGTCGAAGCGCCGCAGCGCCTGGCGCAGCGGGTGCAGCGGAGAGGCGTCACCGATGTCCAGGCAGGACCCGGTGAGCACCAGGGCGCCCCCCGCGCGCAGCCCGTCGCCCACCTCGCGCAGCAGGCGGGACTTGCCCACCCCGCTCTCGCCGGTGAGGAAGACGGCCGCGGTGTGCCCGGGTGGGACGTCGTCGAGCAGCGCGGACCGCAGCGTCGCCACCCGGTCGGCCCGGCCGACGAGGGGCGGGCTGTCCACGTCGCTGGCCATGCAGGAAGCCTAGTCACAGGATCCGGTGGCGCTCTACTGCCTTTCCGGCCCTGAGGTACCTCTCGCGTCGACATTGCGACTGAACGGTTGCGGGTGGCCGACATACGTCGTTCTGCAGATCCACCGTCGGCCCGGTGGTGAAACTCTGCGGAGGTCATCAGCCACCAGGGGGGTTAGGCAGGTGGGGTGCCAGTGTCCATTCTCGCGACCGGCCGGAAGCCGGGGACCACGACGTGCTGGCCGGCGCCGGAGGAACGGCGCACGGTCAGCGTGCTCTTCGCCGACATCGTCGGCTCGACCGGCCTGGTCGAACGGTTGGACCCGGAGGACGTCCGGGCTCTGCAACGGGACTACTTCGACACGGTGGCCGGGGTGCTGCGCCGGTGGGGCGGCACGGTCGAGAAGTACGTCGGGGACGCGGTCATGGCGCTGTTCGGCGCCGGGAACTCCGACGGGTTCGACGCCTACCGGGCGGTGCGGGCCGGGCTGGAGATCCAGCGGGCGCTGGACCGGCGGCCGCTGACCGGCGCGACGGCGGTGCGGATCCGGGTCGGCGTCGCCACCGGCGAGGTGCTGGTGGACGTCCCGGCCGCCCGCGACGGCGCGCACGGCGTCGCCAGCGGCGCGGTGATCACCACCGCGGCCCGCCTACAGGAGTACGCGCCCCCCGGCGCGGTGGCGCTCTGCGCGGCCACCCACCGCGCCACCGTCGGCCTGGTCGAGCAGCGGCCGCTGGCGTCGATGGCGGTCGCCGGCAAGGCGCTGCCGCTGGACGTGTGGCGGGCGGTCCGCCCGGTCTCCCCGCATGCCGACCGGCACCCCGGACCGCTGGTGGGGCGACGCCGGGAACTCGCCACCGCGAGCGACGAGGTCGTCGAGGCGGTCCGGCACCGCCGGCCCCGCTGGGTGGCGCTGGCCGGTCCGACGGGCAGCGGGCGCAGCCGGCTGCTGCACGAGCTGATCCGCGCGGTGTCGACGGTGGACGGTGCGCCGGTCCGCTGGTGCGTGACGCGGTGTCCGCCGTACCCGGGGGAGGCGGCGCCGCTGGCCGACCTGGTCCGCCGGTTCGCCGGGATCGGCGAGCACGACCCCGGACCGGTCGTCCACCGGCGGTTGGCCGCCGCGCTCGACGGCCTGCTGCCGCTCGACACGGCGGTGCCCGCGCTGGTCGACCTGCTGGCCGGGGCGGCCCGGGGGGCGGACGTGTGGCGGCAGGCCCTGCTGGCACTGGCGGCCCGGCAGCCGGTGGTGGTCGCCGTGGACGACCTGGACCGGGCGGCCCCGTCGCTGGGCCGCTTCCTGCGGATCCTGCTCGCCGAGGCCAGCCTGCGGAAGCTGCCGCTGGTGGTGGTGACCACGCACGGGCCCGGCCGCGCCGACCCGGTGCCCGGCGGTGAGCGGGTCCGGCGGGTGCCGCTGCCCGCCCTGGGCGCCGTGGACACCGGGCGCCTGCTGCGGCACCTGCTCGACCGGGCCGGCCGGCCGGCGGCGCTGGCCCGGGTGCTGCTGCCGCTGGTGGGGGGCAACCCGGGCATCGCGGCGGCCTACGTGCGGGCGCTCGACGAGGCGGGCACGGCGTCCGCGCCGACCGTGCCCGATCAGGTACGCCGGATCGCCGACGCCCGGCTGGACCGGCTCGACGGCGAGCAGCGGGCCGTGCTCGCCGCGGCGGCGGCGCTCGGTGCCGGGATCACCGCCGGCGCGGTGGAGCGGCTGCTCGGCTGGGCGGCCGGGCGGGCCGGCCGGGCGCTACGGCATCTGGTGGCGGGCGGGCTGCTGCGGCGGTGCCGGGGGGTCGGCTACCTGCTCACCGAACCGGTGCTGGCCCGGGTGGCCCACGGGCGGCTGCCCCGCGCCGCCCGGGCGGAGCTGGCCCGGCGGGCGGACCGCCGGTCGCCCGCGCCGGTCTCCCTCCCGCCGCGTTCGCGCCCCGACCTGGTCGAGGGTGACCGGGTGGGGCTGCTCGACGGCGGCCCGAGCGGTGGACCCGCCGGGGCCGTACCGGACCGGCCCGGTCTGCGGGACGAGCCCGTCGCCGCCGCGCCGGACCGGTCCGGCGCGGGCGCCCCCGCCGCCCCGGGCAGCCGGCGGGTCCCGTGGCCGGTCATCGACCGCTGGCCGCCCGGCCCGGAGGAACACCACGGGCCGCTGCGGGCCGGAGCCGACCGCCCGGCGGTGGCCTCGGCCTCGGGGCGGGCGAACCGCGACGCCCGGGCCGCGCCGCCGGTCGCGGCGTGACGCCGGTCGCGGCGTGACGCCGGTCGCGGCGTGACGCCGGTCGCGGCGTAGACACCCGCGACGAGCGGCCCGCCGCGCGGCCCGCGACGCCCGGGCCACGCCGGCCGTCGCGGCGTGACCGCCGGCGGTGCGGACACCCGCGACGAGCGGCCCCCGCGCCGCCCGGCTCAGCGCACCGACTCGAGCCGGGCGACCAGCGCGGCCGGCGGCGGCATGGCCGCGATCTCCCGGCTCACCTGTCCGGCGGCGTCCGCCAGGGCGGCGTCGGTGACCAGCCTGGTCAGGTCGGGCGCGGTGATCTTCCGAGCCGGCACGGCGATGCCCGCGCCCCGGTCGGCCACCAGCGTCGCGTTGTACCGTCGGTCGCCCGCGCCGACCGTGGCCAGCTGCGGGACGCCGGCGACCAGCGCGGCGAGGACGCTGCCCGCCCCGCCGTGGTGCACCAGCGCCGCCCCGGCCGACAGCGCCGCCGGCAGCGGGATCCAGTCCACCGTGCGGACGTTGGGGGGCAGGGCCGACGCGGACATCCGCCGGTCGGGCCGGACCAGGACGAACTCGGCGTCCACCGCCGAGGCCGCGGCGACCACCGCCGCCATCGGCCCGGCGCTGCCGGGGCCGGTGACGGTGCTGCGGCTGACCAGCACCCGCGGCCGCGGGCCCGGCTCCCGCAACCAGTCGGGCAGCTCGCCCGCGCCGACGTACGCGTCGTAGCGCATCGGCCAGCCGTCCTGCGCGATCAGGCTGGGCGGGCTCACCGCGATCGCGGCGGCCGGCGGCCCGATGGCGTCGACGCGGTGCCGGCGCAGCGCGTCGGTGAGCCGTTCCGCGGTCACCCGGACCAGCTCGCGCCCGTCGAAGAGCGAGTTCTCGTGTCGTACGGCGGGGACCCCGACCCGGGCGGCGGCGAGCGCCCCGGCCACCGCGAACGGCTCGTGCAGCACGAGGTCGGGCGACCATTCCTCGGCGAGCGCGACCATGCCGTCGGCCAGCTCGTCGTTGACCTGCCCGAAGAGCAGCGCCGCGCCGCGGGTGCCCCCGGTGCCGGCCAGCTCGGCGCGGGCGATCAACGGATGCCGCACCATGACCCGGCGGGCGATCCGGCCGAAGTCGAACCGGGGCGCGACGTCGCGGACCGGGAGCGCGGCACGGGCCGCGCCGAGGCCGTCGGCCGCCGTGGCGACCAGCACCTCGTGCCCGGCGTCGCGCAGGGCGAGCGACAGCGGCAGCAGGGGAAGGACGTGACCGACGAGGGGCGCGGAGGCCACCAGCACACGCATGAGCGCGATGCTATGGCCCCGGTACGTTCCCCGGTGCCCCTGCCCTCAGCTCGTCCGGTCGGGCAGGCTGCGGCTGCGGCCCCGGAACTCGGCGACCACCTCGGCCCCGCGCCGGACGGTGACGTCGTAGATGCCGCTGCGGCCGTACCGGGTGCGTTCGGTGGCGTGGGCCTCCAGCAGGTCGCCCTCGCGCACCGGGCGCAGGAAGGTGATCTCGCCGCCGGCGGCGACGGTGACCGGGCCGTGGCTGTTGCAGGCGAGCGCGAACGCCGTGTCGGCCAGCAGGAAGACGAAGCCGCCGTGCCCGATGGCGTGTCCGTTGAGCATCGCGGCGGTCACCCGCATCCGGGCGACGGCGGCCCCGTCGCCGGCCGAGACCAGCTCGATGCCGAGCCCCTTGGACGCCACGTCGGCGTCGAACATGTCGTGCGCGGCGGTCCGGCCGTCCCCGCTCATCTCAGCCCTCCCGCCGCCGGTCGACGATGCGGCGCATCTTGCCCATCGACCGTTCCACCCCGTCGGGGGCGATCACGTCGACCGCGACGCTCACCCCGATGGTGTTCTTCACCTGCTCGACCAGGGCCCGGCCGGCCTGCTCGGCGGTCTCGGCGGGCACCCCGGCCCGGCGCTCGACCCGGACGGTCAGGCTGTCCATCCGGCCCTGCCGGTCCAGCACGCACTGGAAGTGCGGGGACAGCGCGGGGGTGCGCAGGATCAGCTCCTCGATCTGGGTGGGGAAGACGTTGACCCCGCGCACGATCATCATGTCGTCGGTACGACCGGTGATCTTCTCGATCCGGCGCATCGGCCGGGCGGTGCCGGGCAGCAGGCGGGTCAGGTCCCGGGTGCGGTAGCGGATCACCGGCATCGCCTCCTTGGTGAGCGAGGTGAGCACCAGCTCGCCCTGCGCCCCGTCGGGCAGCACCTCCCCGGTGACCGGGTCGATGATCTCCGGATAGAAGTGGTCCTCCCAGACGTGCAGGCCGTCCTTGGTCTCCACGCACTCGACGGCCACGCCGGGACCCATCACCTCGGAGAGCCCGTAGATGTCCACGGCGTGCATGTCGAGGCGGCGCTCCATCTCCCGGCGCATGTCCTCGGTCCACGGCTCGGCGCCGAAGATGCCGACCCGCAGCGAGGTGACGCGCGGGTCGACGCCCTGGCGTTCCATCTCGTCCACGATGGCCAGCATGTAGCTGGGCGTGACCATGATGACCTCGGGTGCGAAGTCGCGGATCAGCAGCACCTGCCGCTCGGTCATCCCGCCGGAGACCGGGATGACGGTGCAGCCCAGTTCCTCGGCGCCGTAGTGGGCGCCCAGGCCGCCGGTGAACAGGCCGTAGCCGTAGGCCACGTGCACCCGGTCGCCGGGGCGGCCGCCGGAGGCGCGGATCGAGCGGGCCATCAGCCGGGCCCAGGTACGCAGGTCGTCGCGGGTGTAGCCGACCACGGTCGGCCGGCCGGTGGTGCCGGAGGAGGCGTGCAGCCGGGCGACCCGCTCCCGGGCAACGGCGAACATGCCGAACGGGTAGTTGTCCCGCAGCTCGGCCTTGCCGGTGAACGGGAACCGGGCCAGGTCGGCCAGCTCCCGGCAGTCGTCGGGGTGGACCCCGGCGGCGTCGAAGGCCCGCCGGTAGTGCGGCACGTTGTCGTACGCGTGCCGCAGCGACCACCGCAGCCGCTCCCGCTGGACCTGGCGCAGTTCGTCCACGCTCGCCCGTTCGACGGGCTCCAGCTCCTCGGGACGAGGGGTGCGGTCCTGCACGGTTGCCTCCTGCGTGACGGCCCCGACGCGGCGGCACGCCGGACGATCCCGCACACCGTACGCCCGTACGGCTCGTCGTGCCAGGTCAGCGGGGTTCGGCCCGGGCGCCGCCCCGGCGCCGCGTATGCTCGCCCCGGAACACGGCGGTGGGGCCCGCCGTCCCGGCAAGCGGCCGGGAAAACCGCGACCGGCTCGCCAACGGTCCCTGCCAGTGATCCCGTCCTGGTGGGAGGCAGCGTGTCCGCACCCGAGTTCCGCGTCGATCCCGACGTCGACCTGCGCGTACCCGCCGACCGGGGCGAGCTGCGCGCGCACCCGGCGGCGGTGCTCGGCGTGATCGCCGCCGGCGGGGCGCTCGGCGCGCTGGCCCGCGCCGGCCTCCAGGCCGCGTTCCCGCCCGCCCCGGCCGGCTTCCCGTGGGCCACCTTCGGCATCAACGTGGCCGGTTGCCTGCTGATCGGGGCGCTGCTGGCGCTGATCACCGCCCGGCCGGCCGGGCCGCTGGTCCGGCCGTTCCTCGGCGTCGGGATGCTCGGCGGCTTCACCACCTTCTCCGCCTACGTGGTCGACGTCCAGCGGGTGGTGGCGGCGGGCGCGCCCGGCGTCGCGCTGGGATACCTGGCGGCGACCGTGGTCGGGGCGCTGCTCGCCGTCTGGGCCGGTGACGCGGTCACCGGCGCACTGCTGGCCCGGACCCGCCGGGCGGCCGGATGACCGTCCTGCTGATCACCATCGGGGCGGCGTTGGGCGCGCCACTGCGGTACCTGACCGACCGCGCCGTGCAGGCCCGGCACGACTCGCCGTTCCCGTGGGGCACGCTGACCGTCAACGTGGCCGGGTCGCTGCTGCTCGGCGCGGTCGCCGCCGTGCCGGCCGGACCGGCGGTGACCGCCCTGATCGGCACCGGCTTCTGCGGCGCGCTGACCACCTGGTCCACGCTCAGCTACGAGACGTTGCGGCTGACCCGGGAGGGCGCCCGCTGGCACGCCCTGGCCAACGTCCTGGTCAGCGTGGTCGCCGGCCTGGGCGCGGCCTCGGTCGGCTACGCCGTGGCGCGGGCCGTCACCGGGTAGCGCCGCTGCGGATCGCGGGGGCGCCGCCGGGATCAGCGGGCGTGCCGCTCCGGGTGCGCACGGTTCCAGGTCCGCATCCGCTCCGGGTAGCCGGTGCGCGCCGCCTCGTAGAGCGGTACGGCGTGCCGGTGAGCGAGCTTCGCCGCGATTCGCGGGGAGCCGGTGCGGCGGCGGATCCACTCGCCGTCGTCGGCGATGGCGACCACGGTGGTGTCCGTGGCGGTCGTCTCGGGCTCCAGGTAGAACTCCACCCCCTGCCGGCTGGACACGAAGTCCGCCAGCGCGGCGAGGTCGTCCCGGTTGCCCTCTCGGTCGAGCTTCGTCGGGACCGTCGAATCGTCGGCGCGGGACCGCCGGCTGAACCAGCCCATCTCGGTTCCTCTCCCTCGGCGTTCCCCCAGTGCAGCATCCCCACCTGGCAGTTGGCTGCGAGCGCGGTGACAGGACGCTGACCGGCCCGCGCCCCGACCGGCCCGCCGCCTCGCCTAGGCTGCGCCGATGGACTGGTGGGACGCGGCCGTACGGGACAACGCGCGGTGGTGCGGCGCGGTCTGCGCGACCCACGGCCAGCCCGGTGCCACCGACGCCGACGCCTGGTCGGTGCCCCGCCGCTCCCCCGCCTTCTATCCGGACGCGGTGACGCTGCGCCGCGGGGTGGACGCCGCCGGGCTGCTCGCCCGGATCGACGACGGGCCGGGCGCCTCGGTCAAGGACAGCTACGCCGACCTCGACCTCGCCCGGTACGGCTACCGGCCGCTGTTCACCGCGGAGTGGATCCACCGTCCGCCGGCCGACCCGGGCCCGGGGCCGGGGCCGGCGCTGACTCCCGTCACGTCGGCCGACGGGCTGGCCCGGTGGGCGGCGGCGCACGGTGCCGGCCCGGTGTTCCGGCCGGCGCTGCTGGCCGACCCGCGGGTCACCGTGCTGGCCCGGTACGCCCCGGACGGGTCGGTCACCGGCGGCGCGGTGTTGACCCGGGGCGACCGGGTCACCGGGGTGTCCAACGTGTTCGGTGACGAGCGGCTGTGGCCGGCGCTCTGCCGCGCCGCCCCGCCCGGCGTCCCGCTGGTCGGCTACGAGTCCGGCGCCGACCTGGCCGCCGCGACCCGGGCCGGCTTCCGACCGACCGGGCCGCTGCGCGTCTGGCTGCGCCCCTGACCAGGCCGGCGGCCGGTCAGGAACGGGCCGGTGGGCGGGCGACCGGAACCAGGGCCAGCGCCGGCAGCAGCAGGATCGACACCACCATGAGGGCGTGCAGGATGCCGACCCGGTCGCCGAGCAACCCCAGCAGCGGCGGGCCGGCCAGGAACGAGGTGTACGCGATGGCGGCCACCACGCTGACCCGGGCCGGCGCCCGGTCCTCCTCGTCCGCGGCGGCGCTCATCCCGACCGGGAAACCGAGGGAGGCGCCGACGCCCCAGAGCGCCACCCCGACGACCGCCACCGGCCCGGAGCCGGCCAGCACGGTGAGGGTCGCCCCGGCGATGGCGAGCAGGATCGTGCCGAGCAGCACCGGCACCCGCCCCCACCGGTCCAGCGCGATGGTGCCGAGGGTGCGCCCGAGCGTCATGCCGATCACGAACACGCCGAAGACCGCCGCGCCGGCGGCCTCGCTGAACCCGTAGCCGTCGATGAACGCGACGGCCAACCAGTCGTTGGCGCTGCCCTCGGTGAACGCCATGATCAGCACCAGCGCGCCGAGCAGCAGGGTGCGCGGCTCCTTCCAGGCGGCGAGCACGCCGGCGCCGCGCCGGGCGGTGCCGCCCGCCGGGGCCGGGTCGGCCGGGAGGAACGCACGCGCCCCGGCGAGCGTGCCGACCAGCACCACGGCGGCCAGCACGGTCAGGTGCGCGGCGAGGGGCACGCCCCACCGGGCCGCGCCGGCGCCGAGCGCCGCGCCGGCCACCGAGCCGAGGCTCCACGCCGCGTGGAAGCGGGGCATCACCGTACGCCCCAACCGCCGCTCGACGACCGCGCCCTCGACGTTCATCGCCACGTCGCAGGTGCCCGAGCCGTAGCCGAGGGCGAACAGCGCCACCGCCACCCCCGGCAGCGAGCCGAGCGCCCCGGCCACCCCGATGCCGACCAGTCCCGCCGCGACCAGCAGCACCGCGCCGCGTACCGTCCGGGCGGCGCCGAGCCGCTGGGTGACCAGGCCGGCGGTGGGCAGCGCCAGCAGCGCCCCGGCCGACATGGCCAGCAGCAGCAGGCCGAGCCGGCCCGGGTTGAGCGCCAGCGCCTCGCGGACCGCGGGCACCCGGGCGAACCAGGAGGCCACCGCGAGCCCGTTGAGGGCGAAGACGACGGCGACGCCGGTGCGGGCGGCGCGGACCCGGCTCGGGCTCACCGGGCCGGCTCCGGGATCGATGACCGGCGCGTCGGTGCGGCTCACGGCTGGTCGTTCCTTCCGTCCAGGTCGGTCCGGGGGTGGACCGGGGGTTGGGAACGATCCCACACCTGAGAGCGCTACCACCTCAACCCGGGGAAACCGATTACCACGCACGTCACAGTCCAGGCATGATGCGCAAGGGGACCCGGCGGGCCCCACGGGCACGGGGAGGACCGAATGACCACACGGGCGGACCGCCCGGCGACCCTGGACGACGTCGCCCGACTGGCCGGGGTCTCCCGGTCCACCGCGTCGCGGGTGATCGCCGGCACCGGCTTCGCCTCCACCGCGGCGCGCAGCCGGGTGACCGCCGCCGCCGACCAGCTCGGATACGTGCCGGACCCGGCCGCCCGGGCCCTGGTCCGGGGCGCCGGGGTACGGCTGGCCGTGGCGGCCAGCGGCGAGAGCGCGGCCGTGCTCGACGACCCGTACGTCGAGCAGGTGGTGGCCGCCGCCGCCCGGGTGGGCGGCCCGTACGGCCTCGGGGTGTCGCTGCACTGGCTGCCGCTGGCCGGCTCGACCGAGCTGCAGCGCCTCGCCGAGGACCGGGGCGTGCGCGGGGTGGTGCTGGTGAACACCACCGAGCCGCTGCTGGCGGCCCTGCCCCGGTCGCTGCGCGGCCGGGTCGCCTCGCTCGGCGTCGGCTCGGCCGACGTGCCCTCTTTCGACGTGGACAACGGCGGCGGCGCGACCCAGGTGCTGCGCCACCTGTACGCCTCGGGCCGGCGCCGGATCGCCATGGTCGCCGGCCCCCACTGGCTGCCCTGCACGCAGCGGTCGGTGCGGGCGTACGAGCGGCTGGCCCGGGACGCCGGCCTCCCGGTGCGGCTGCTGCCCGGCGACTTCACCGCCGAGCGGGGACGGGCGGCGGCCCGCGAGGCGGTGCGCCGTTGGCCGGACACCGACGCGATCTTCGCGGTGAGCGACCCGACCGCGCTGGGCGTGCTGGCCGGGCTGCGCGGGCACGGCATCGACGTCCCCGGCGACGTGGCGGTGGCCGGCTTCGACGACATCCCGCTGGCGGCGCTGAGCGCGCCCGCGCTGACCACCGCCAGCCACCCGGTGGGCCGGATCGCCACGGCGGCGGCCACCGCCCTGGCGGAGGGGGCGCGGGCCGCCCCGATCACCACCTTCCCCTCCGTCCTCATCCCCCGCGAAAGCGCTTGAGGGTAAGGAGGGTGCCCTTGTTAACGCATTCGGTAGAGGCGGGGCCCCCTGTTAACACCCCGAGCCCGACGGGCCGCACGGGCGCCGGCCAACCGCAGGACGGCGGCACGGCGGGCAGGACGGCGGCACGGCGGGCAGGGCTGCGGCACGGCGGGCAAGGGCTGCGGCACGACGGGCAGGGCGCGGCACGGCGGCGGTTAGGTGGGAGTGAGCGGGGTAGACGGCCGCAACAGCCGCCCGAGCCGGAGGAGAGGGACGTGTCCGAGCCCGCGCCCGCGCACCGGCAGCCGGAGGAGAACCCCCGGCACGGGCGGCTGATGGCCCGGGTCGTGCCGCCGGTGGCGCCGGGCGGCACCGGCCTGCTGCCGTTGACCGGCCCGGACGGGGAGGCGCTGGGCATCGCGTACGCGCCGGCCGGGGCGTTCCGGTCGTACCGGCTGGCGCTGCTGCTGCACGGCGCGGGCGGCACCGCCGAACAGGGGCTGGACCTGCTCCGTCCGCTGGCCGACCGGCACCGGCTGCTGCTGGTCGCCCCGCAGGCCACGGCGAGCAGTTGGGACCTGATCGTGGAGGGCTTCGGTCCGGACGTACGCCGGATCGACCTGATGCTGGACGCGGCGTTCCGCGCCTGGCCGGTGGAGTGCGTGCTGGTCGGCGGCTTCTCCGACGGCGCGTCGTACGCGCTCAGCCTGGGCCTGACCAACGGTGACCTGTTCGCGGCGGTGCTGGCCTTCTCCCCCGGGTTCGCCGCGCCGATGGTCACCCACGGCCGGCCGCGGATCTTCGTCTCGCACGGCGTGCACGACCGGGTGCTGCCGGTGGACGTGTGCAGCCGCCGGCTGGTGCCCCGGCTGAACACCTTCGGATATCAGGTCGACTATCACGAGTTCGACGGCGGACACGAGGTGCCGGCGGAGATCCGGCAGCACGCGGTGGAGTGGCTGTCCAGCGTCGCCGGCCGCCGCACCAGGCTGCCCTGACCGGGCCCGGCCGGGCACCGCACCTGGCCGCCCGGACCGAGCACGGCCCGACCGGGCGGCCCGGCTGGTGGCAGGACGACACGGCTCGCAGCAGGACGGCACGGCCCGCAGCAGGACGGCACGGCTGGCAGCAGGACGGGCGCAGCGCCGAGTGCGGCAGCCGGGGGCAGCCGGGCGGCGACGGTCCGGGCGCCTCAGCGGGTGGCCAGGCCGATCGCCTCGTCGACCCGGTCCAGCACCGTCGGGTCGTCGTCGGTGGCGAGCCCGCGCAGCAGGTCGATCGCGGTGGCCCGGACCTGACCGATGATCATGGCGAGCGGCAGGGTGGGTCTCGGCAGGAAGAGCCGCCCGGCGACGCGTACGGCGGTCAGCGCGGCCTCCTCGGCGCGCGCGGCGTGCCGGTCGGCGTCGGTGTCGGCGCCGGTGAGGTCGGCGGCGAGCGCCTCGCCGCCGGCGCGGACCGCCTCGGCGAGGCCACGGACGGCGGTCGGGAGGTCGGCCGGGATCGCGGCCGGGTGGCGGGTGAGGGTGACCCCGGCCCGGGCGAGCACCCGCACATTGCGGACCACGTAGTCGATCTGCCGGATCGACGCGTCGACCGAGCGCAGCCGGCCCAGGTGCCGGCGGCGCCGCACGTTGAGCCGGACCGCCTCGCCGGCGGCGAGTACGGCGTCGCGCAGCCGCTGCACCGCCGCGTCGGCCCGCCGGGCCCGCTCCAGCGCGGCGAGGGCGGCCCGCTCGTCGTCGTGGTCCAGCGCCGCCGCGATCTCCTCCAGCAGGTCGCCGAGTTCCCGGAAGGTCTGCCGGAACTCGGCGACCAGCGGGGCGAGCGGCCGCCGGGCGTCGATGAGCTGGCTGGCCGCCAGGGCCACCGCGCCGCCGATCAGCGCGTCCACGAACCGGAACGGCACCAGCGACTCGGTCGGCGGCGAGACCACGACCAGGTAGAGCGCGGAGACGGCGGCCTGCACCACGCTGACGCTGCTGGCGCCGATCGCCACGGCCAGGGTCACGGTGAGCAGGATGACGGTGAACACGGTCCAGGTGGTGCGCGGGCCGAGGGCCTGCACCACCAGGTCGGCGACGAGCACGCCCGCCGCCACCCCGAGCACCACCTCGACGGCGCGGCGGGTGCGCTGGCCGCGGGCCTGGCCGAGCACGATCAGCGCGGCGGCGGGCGCGAAGAACGGCTGCGGGTGGCCGACCAGCCGGGTGGCCAGCATCCAGGCGATCGTCGCGGCCAGGGTGGCCTCCACGACGGGCAGCCAGCCCTGCCGCACCCGCCGCAGGCCGGTCTCCAGCCACCGCCACCGCCGCATCGCGCCTCCCGCCGGTTGATCGACTTACCCAGGGTGCTCCTCGACAGGCCCGTTGGCCAGGGCGGGTGCGGATCGGGGCCGGCCGCGCCGGGACGGCCGGGGCCGGTCTCAGGTGCCGGTGAAGGCCCGCAGTGCGGAGCGGACCCCGGCGCGCAGGTCGGCCCGGCTCTCCGGGCTGCCGGGCGGCGGGGCGCCGAGCGCGCCGGCGCCGACCAGCCGGTCGAAGAGCAGGCCGTCGACGAACGCGACGAACTGGTCGCCCTGCCGGCGCGGGTCGGGGGCGCCCGCCTGGGTGAGCAACTGCCGGGCCTGCACCCGCAGCACGGTGCCGTGCTCCAGGATGCGGCGCAGCTCCGGGCGGTGCACCGCCTCCAGCAGGCAGGCGTACCGGGCCAGGGTGCGGTCGCGTCCGGTGGTCAGCCACCGGTCCAGCAGCTCGGCGATGCCGGTGGCGAGCCGGTCGAGGTCCGCCGCGTCGAGCGGCCCGGTGGGCGGGGCGGCCGGGTCGGTGGGCAGCGCGTGGGCGGCCAGGTCGAGCCGGTCCAGCTCGACCAGGCGGCGCACCACCGCCTCGATCAACGCCTGCCGGGTCCGCAGGTAGGCCGAGGTGGTGCCGAGCGGTACGCCGGCCCGCGCGTCGACGGCCCGGTGGGTGAGGGCCCGCATCCCGCCCTCGGCGAGCAGCGCGACGGCCGCGTCGGCCAGCAACGCCACCCGGTCCGTCCGACCGCCCATGCCCGTCCCCCATCCGTCGTTCTACGGCTGTAGTATGCCGTTCTACGGATGTAGAAGGACCGGGGAGGGCACCGACATGGGTGAGGCGATCGTGGTCGGCGGCGGCATCGGCGGCCTCGCCGCGGCCGTGGCGCTGCACCGGCACGGCTGGCGGGTCACCGTCCTGGAACGCGCCGCGGTGGCCGGCGAGGTCGGGGCCGGGCTGTCGCTGATGGCCAACGGCCTGCGCGCGCTGGACGCGCTCGGCCTCGGCGCCGCCGTCCGCGCCCGCGGCCGGGCCGACACCCCCGGCGGGCTGCGGGACCGCACCGGCCGGTGGCTGTCGAGGGTGGACGGGGACCAGCTCGAACGGATGCTCGGCACCCGGGCGGTCGGCGTCCACCGCGCCGACCTGCACGCCCTGCTGCGCACCGCGCTGCCGGCGGGGGCACTGGTCACCGGCGCCCGGGTGGGGGACGTCGACCCGTCCACCGGCGAGGTGCGCCACCACCACGCGGCGGGCGTCACCACGATCCGGGGCGACCTGGTGGTCGGCGCCGACGGCCTGCGCAGCGCCGTGCGCGCCCGGCTGTGGCCGGACCTCCCACCCCCGGTGTACGCCGGCTCCACCGCCTGGCGGGCGGTGGTGACCTGGCCGGAGCCGCTGCCGACCGAGGTGACCTGGGGCCCGGGCGCCGAGTTCGGCATCGTGCCGATGGGCGACGGGCGGGTCTACTGGTACGGGGCGGTCACCGCCCCGCCCGGCGGGCAGGCCCCGGACGAGCTGGCCGAGGTGCGGCGCCGCTTCGGCTCCTGGCACGAGCCGATCCCGGCCCTGCTCGACGCCACCGCGCCGGCGGCGGTGCTCCGCCACGACCTGCACCACCTTGCCGAGCCGCTGCCGTCGTACGTGCGGGGCCGGGTGGCGCTGCTCGGCGACGCGGCGCACGCGATGACCCCGAACCTCGGGCAGGGCGCCCAGCAGGCCCTGGAGGACGCGGTGGTGCTCGGCGCGGCCTGCGCCGGCGGACCCGGCCGGCTGCCGGACGCGCTGGACAGCTACGACCGGCAGCGCCGTCCGCGCAGCCAGGAGGTGGCCCGGGCCTCGCTGCGCGCCGGCCGGTTCGGCCAGCAGCTGCGCAACCCGCTCGCGGTGGCCGCCCGCGCCATGCTGCTGCGGCTCACCCCGCCCCGCGCGGCGCTACGCGCGATGGCCCGGTACGCCGACTGGACACCCCCGGCGAGCTGACCGTCAGCGACCCGGCACACCGGCCTGGTCGCCCGGCTCGGCCGCCGTGCGCGGCACCGGCGCGGCCGGCCCGTACGCCCGCCGGCCGAGGGCGGCCAGCCGGTCCCGGGTGACGTCGGCGCAGAGCGCCCCGGCCAGACCCGAGGCGTACGCGGTGGCGGCGTCCACCCCCAGCCGGGCGGCCACCGCGTACTCCCCGGCGAGGGTGACGTCGAAGATGGCCGGATCGTCGGTGGAGATCGAACAGCGGACCCCGGCGGCGGTGAGCACGGTCAGCGGGTGCGGGCGGTCCGGCGCGGCGGCGCCGAGCCGGACGTTCGACGTCGGGGTCACGTCGAGCACGGTGCCGGCGGCGGCCAGCTCGTCGACCAGCCGTGGATCCTCGACCGCGCGGACCCCGTGCCGGATCCGGACCGCGCCCATCGCCAGCACCTCGCGCACCGCCGCCGGGCCGGCCGCCTCCCCGGCGTGCGGCACGAACGGCAGGCCGCCGTCGCGGGCGATCCGGGCCACCCCGGCGTAGGGCAGGGTGGGGAACCGCCCCTCCGCGCCGGACAGGCCGAAGCCGACCACGCCCCGGCCGGCGAACCGGGTCGCCACCCGGGCGGCCTCCTCGGCGACCTCGACGTCGTGGCCCCGGCACACCTGCGGGGTCAGCCCGATCTCGACGCCGTGCCGCTCGCGCGCCTCGGCGGCGGCGTCGCAGCAGGCCGCCAGCACGTCGGCCCAGGCCGCCGGGCCACCCAGGCGCTCCTCGGCGTCCACGATCGGCTCCAGGTAGACCGCGCCGTGCCCGGCGGCCTCCGCCGCGTACGCCAGCAGGGCCCGCCGGTACTGCTCGGGGCCGCGCAGGCACGCGGTGACCCGGTTCCAGATCTCGATGAAGCCGTACAGGTCGGTGAACGCGTATGGCGGGCCGGGGGCGGGCGGGCCGTCGCCGGTGAACTCGGCGAGCAGCGCCGGGCGCAGGGTGCCCTCCAGGTGCACGTGCAGCTCGATCTTCGGGGCGGTGCGCTGGGCCGGATGCAACATGAGTCTCCTCGGGGTGCGGCGCGGCCCGCTCAGCCTGCCAGCGACGGCCGCCGCGGCGCCTCCCCCGCCGGTGGGAACCCCGACCGTCGGCGCGACTTCCGCCCGTGCCGCGCCCGGGCGCACACTTGACGTGGAGCGACCGCCCGGAGGTGACCCGTGGTCTTCGGCATCGTCACCGCCGCCGTGCACAGCCTGCTGGGTGGCGTGCTCGGCGGCTGGCTCGGCGGCCCGGCGGGGGTCGCGGTCGGCGGGGCCGCCGGCCTGCTGCTCGGCGTCCCGTTCGGCTGGGCGGTCGCCGGTGCCCGGTCGTACCGGCCGGACGCGCGGGGCGTGGCGCTCTTCGTGGTCGACCACACCTGGAGCCTGCCCAACACGGTGCTCGGCGCCGGGTACCTCGTCGCGCACCTGGCCGTCGGGCACCGGCTGGACCGGGACGCCTGCCGGCACCGGGGGCGGGTGAACCTGGTGGAGGGCGTCTGGCCCCGGTACGCCACCACGCTCGGCACGGTCTGCGCCGGCGCGGGCCCGGGGGTGCAGCGCCACGAGGACGTGCACATCCTCCAGGCCCGGCTGCTCGGCCCGCTCTACCTGCCGCTGGTGGCGGCCAACTACGTGCTGTTCACGATCGCTCCGGTGTGGCTGCTCTACCACGACCACGCGCGGGCGCCGATCGACCGGGTCCGCCGCTATTTCGAGGTCGGCGTCTATCCGCACACCTGGCACGAGGCGATCGCGTACCGGGTGCAGGGCCGGCCGCCACGCTGACCGGGTCGGGTCAGCCGTCGCGCCGGGCGGCGACCCGGCGCCGCCACACCCGGACCGCGACGACCACGACCACCACCGCGAGCAGCGCCTCACCGCCGAGCCCGAGCCGCCGCTCCAGCACCCGGTACGACGCCCCGGCCAGGTAGCCGAGCACGCTGACCGCGACGGCCCAGAGCGCGCCGCCGGTCAGGTTGGCCAGGGTGAAGGTGCGCTGCCGGATGCCGCTCATCCCGGCCAGGCCGGGGATCAGCGCGCGCAGCGCCGCCACCCAGCGCCCCAGCACCACCGCCAGCGCGCCGCGCCGGCGGAGCAGGTCCAACGCCCGACGCAACTCCCCCGGGCCGACCAGCCGGCGCGGGATGCGGTCCAGCAGGTGCCGGCCGTACCGGCGGCCGACCAGGTAGCCGGTCTGGTCGCCGACGGCGGCTCCGGCCAGCGCCGCCCCGGCCACCGCCCACAGCGGCAGCCGGCCCTCGTGGGCCAGCACCCCGCCGACCAGGACGGCGATCTCCCCGGGCACGACCAGGCCGAGGAAGGTGGACGCCTCCAGGGCGGGCAGCGCGAAGACCAGCGCCAGGACCAGCGCCGGTGGCAGGGCGAGCAGCAGCTCCAGCAACCGGTCCATGCCGCGATTGTTCCGCGCGGGCGTCGGCCGCCGGGCGGTTGCCGCGACACCCGCCCATCCGGGGACCGCCGGGCCGTGCTCGGGGTGGAAGATCCGCTATAAGTGGTCCATGGATTTCCCCGCGTACCTCGCGACCATGCCGATGCACGCGATCACCGAGATCCACGGGGAGCCCGGGCTGCTGGAACGCTTCCGGCTGGAGGTCGAGGCGTTCGACCCCGGCGACCGGGACCGGCTCACCGAGGCGCTCGACCTCGCCGCCGAGCTGCACCGCGACGACCGGCGGGTCCGCGAGCCGTACCTGAACCACCTGCTGCGGGTGGCGATCCGGATGATGCACCACTACCAGGTGCGCGACGTCGACGTGATCGTCGCCGGGCTGCTGCACGACGCGGTGGAGGACCACCCCGCCGAGCTGGCCGACGCGGGTCCGGCCGGCGACGAGGCGCGGGGGGCGGCGCTGGCCACGCTGGCGGACCGGTTCGGCCCCCGGGTGGCCCGGCTGGTCGCCGCGGTGACCAACCCGGTGTACGACCCCGACCGGGACCGGGACACGCAGTACCGCGAGCACGTGGCGGCCAGCCTCGACGCGGAGCCCTGGGCGCGGGTCATCAAGGTCTCCGACTTCACCGACAACGGGGTCGGCGTGATCCACACCGTCGGGCCCAAGGTGGCCCGATCGGCGGCGAAGTACCGCCCGCTGGTGCCGGTCTTCCGGGAGCTGGTCGGCCGGCCGGACACCCCGCTGTCACCGGCGGTGAAGCGGCACATCTTCGCCCAGCTCGACCTGGCCGAGGAGCGGTTCGCCGCGATCCTCGACCAGCCCGGCTGACCGGCCGCGTCCGAATCACCGCGGGCCGGCCGCCTCCGCGCGGCCCGGTGGCGCCGGCTGCGTCCGGACCGGGCCGGTGGGTGGTTCCGGCCACCCACCGGCCCGGCTCTGCTAGTGGGCGAACGCCTGGAACTCGGCGATGCGCACGTTGTTGGCCTGCGGGCTGGCCGTCGCGCATTCGGTGTCGGCCCGCGGGTCGGCGTCCTGCTCACCGGCGTAGTCCGGCGCGCCGGTGCACTGGTTGGTCAGCACCTCGACCCGGAGGTGGGTGGCCTTGGTGCGCGGGATGGGGAACGACCGGATGATCAGCTCGGGCGCCCGGGGGCGCGGCGCCACCGACGGGAAGGCGTCCGGCCGGCTGGTGTACACCGGCCGGAAGTTCGCCGGGTCGGTGCAGCGGACCGCGCCCTTGGCCTCACACGCCCAGATCCGGAACTGGCGCAGCGCCGAGAACCGGCTCTGCGTGCCGGCGTCCGGATCGCCGGCGACGGGCGGGCGCAGCATCGCCGAGACCTGCACCCGGCGCACCTGCTGGACGCCGCCGGCCAGGTCGACGGTGACCTGCTTGCCGGCCACCGGGCTGCCCAGCGACGCCCAGTTGGTCGCCTCGTCGTCGTCGGTCAGCTGGGCCAGGTTGACCCCGTCGCCGGTGGCGACCGCGCCGGCCGCGGCGGAGGCGAGGTTGGGCCGCAGCCGCACCGGCAGGGCGCGTACCTGCCCGGCCCGCACGGTGACCGGGCCGATCCGGACGTGCCCGTGGCCGGGGGCCCGGACCACGAACTCGTACCGGCCGGGAACCAGGCGCACCTCATCGGTCAGCGGCGTGGCCGCGTCGGTGTCGGCCACCGGCACCGCCCGCGCCTGGTACCGGCCGACGAACAGCTGCGCGCCGGGCACGATCCCGCCGCCGTCGACCGGCAGGAAGCGCAGCGTCGCCTCCTTGGCGTACGGCGAGGTGAAGCCGGGGGTCGGGTCCGGGTCGCCGTTGCCGACGCTGGCCGCCGCCTCGCCGAGCCCGCGCTTGGCGAACGCGTTCCACAGCAGGTCCTGGTTGGCCCCGCCGAAGCGGATCCGGTCGGCGGCGAGCATCGCGTCCCGGGCGTCGACCATGCTCACCTGGCTGACCGCCATCAGCAGGAACGAGTCGAAGACCAGCTGGATCCAGCGCCGGTTGCCGGGGCAGGCGGTCACCGGGGTGGCGCCGGTGGCGCAGGACTTCTGCCGGGCCGCGGTGCCGGCGCCGTAGCGGGCCATCATCGCGGCGCGGATGTCGGTGTTGGTGGCGGTCCACACCTCACCGGAGGCGTGCACCTGGAGCCCGACGAAGTCGTAGTCGACGCTGCTGTAGTTGAGCGGGCTCTGGCTCATGTTGTAGTTGCGGATGCCGGCCACCGGGTCGCCGGTGGTGTACTCGCCGATGGTGAACCCGCGCCGCCCCGGCGGGGCGTACCCGTGTTCGTAGAGGTATTCCATGGCCAGTTGGTCCGACCAGCTCTCGCTCATCCCCTGCGGTGAGCTGACGCCCGCGTTCGGGCCGGCGATCATGCGGTTGGTGACGGCGTGGCCGTACTCGTGGGCGATCACCGACATGTCGTAGTCGCCGTCCACGCAGGGCGCGTAGAAGGAGCCGGCGATCGGCTGCCACAGGTACATGTTGGTGATCGGGGCGACCCCGTCCGGCGGGGTGATCTGGTTGGCGTTGTCCCGGGCGGCGAAGGTGGGCGGCCCGCCGCTGACCCCGCCGGCCTGGGCGTTGCCCTGCTCCGGGTCGTCGCCGGCCCCGCCGCGGCCGAAGTTGTCCTGCTGGAGGTTCCAGGTGGACTCGGTGAAGCCCAGGTGGTAGGTCCAGTCGTGCATCCGGTTGTGCATGGCGAACAGGTTCGCCCGCGCCGCGTCGATGTCGTTGGCCCGCGGCGAGGTGAAGGTGTCCGGGTGGCAGGACTCCTCGTACCACTGGTTGGTCCACGGGTAGGTGTAGTTGCGGTCCGGCCGGGGCGTCGCCGACTCGGTGCCCACGCTGTACGGGTCGTTGCTGAACCAGTTGTGCACGGCGATCGCGTTGTTGCCCCGGGTGGTGTGCGTCGACGTGCCGGTGGCCGGGTCGACGTCCCAGGCGAGCGGGGAGGCCGCCGTGCCGACCACCTCGGCGCAGCCCGCGCCGGCCTGGAAGCACCAGCGGGACCGGGTGTCGACCGTGGCGTGGTTGGTGGGCGGGGTGTTCGGGAAGGCGTCCCAGCGCGGGTTGTCGGCGTCGTGGTCGACCAGGTCCTCGCGGACCAGCACCGCGCCGTCGCGGGCGTCCACGTAGGTGGAGTAGGCGACGGGTTCGCCACCGCGCAGGTCCGCCCCGAGCACCACCTCGTAGGCGGCGCGGGCGCCCCGGTCGGCGGTGGGCACCGCGACCAGCGCGGTCCGCAGCACCGTCGCGCCGGTCAGCCCCGAGTCGGCGACGGCGCGTTCCCGGGCCTGGGCCGCGGTGAGGGTGGCCGGCGCGGGGGCCGCCGCGTCCCGGGCCAGCGAGGAGCTGACGTGCCAGACCGCCCCGGCGCGGACGCCGATGGCGACGATGCCGTCCACCGCCGCGGGCAGGTCACCGAAGCGCTGGCGCAGCACGACGGTGGCGCCCTGCCCCATCGGGGCCACGGTCAGTGTCTCCAGCGCGGTCACGCCGGCCTCGGTCAGCCCGAGCAGGTCACGGTTGGCCGCCAGGTAGGCCCGGGCGGTGGCCTCGGGCGCGGTGGGCAGCCCGGTGGCCAGCGGGGCGCCGGTGGCGGTCAGGGTGGCCGGGGTGCCGAAGTCGGTCCAGCGGACCCGGGCGCCGGCCTGGGCGGCCCGGTCGCGTTGGCGGGCGGTGGGGGCCAGCCGGCCGGTGCGGTTGTCGCGGCTGCCGGTCGCGGTCCGGTCGCCGGGCAGGTGGCCGGGGCCGGCCTCGGCCCGGGCGGGACGGTCCTCATCGGGTGGTGCTGCCTGGCCGGTGGCGCCGCCGGTCAGGACCAGCCCCGCCGCCAGCAGCAGCGCGGTGGTCCCGGCGAGCGCGCGGGTGGGTCTGCGCACGGTCTCTCCTGTCGTCGAACAGCGATGTCCGTCTCTGCCATCCGACCAGTCGATCCGGCCCGCCGGCATGGGCCGAACATCTACAAATGCCCCAGCGGAGATGAATAGCCCCGGCCGGTGCGGGACGGCACCCGGCGCGGTCCGCGCGGCGTCCCGGCGTACGGCAGAATCGGCGGGCGATGCAGCCGGCGACGATCCTGTCCGCGCTCGCCGACCTGGCCCCGGCCGGTGCCGAGCGGGTCTTCGACGTGTCCGGCCCGGGCCGTCCCCTGGTCTGGCTGCCCGCCCCGGACCGGGCGCCCCGCGACGCCCGGCTGGACCGGCTCGCCGCCCTGGACACCCTGCACCGCGACGAGCGGATCCTGCGCCGGGGGCTGGCCTTCGTGGTCGGTGGGGTGGACACCGACGCCGGGCGACGGCGGGTCCGCACGCCGCTGCTGACCCAGCCGGTGCGGCTGGAGCGGACGCTGCGCGGCTACCGGGTGGTCCCCGCCGGTGACCTGGAACTCACCGCGCTGATCGCCGACCGCGCGCTGGCCTCCCGGTTGGAGACCGCGCCGGGGCTGGCCGAGCCGGGCTGGCTGGGCGCGTCCGGCACCACGGCCTGGCTGCGGACGGCGGCGGAGGCGGCCGGGTTGGCGGTGGCCGAGGTCGCCGGGCGGGCGCCGGCCCGGATCGACGAGGGCCGGCTGGTCGGGATCACCGCCGCCGCGCTCTTCGTCAGCCGCGACGTGGTGGCCGGCGGGCTGCGCGACACCCTGCTGAGCTGGGCGGGCCGGCCGGGGCTCGCGGACACCGCGCTGGCCCGGGTGTACGCCGACGCCGCACCGGACGTGGCCGGGCCGGCCGAGGACGGCGAGGTGCTGTCGCCGCTGCCGTTGAACGCGGCCCAGCGGGACGTGGTGCGGCGGGTCCGGACCGAGCCGCTGGTGGTGGTCTCCGGACCGCCCGGCACCGGCAAGAGCCACACCCTGGTCGCCGCCGCGCTGGACGTCGTGGACCGGGGCGGCTCGGTGCTGGTGGCGACCCGTTCGGTGCACGCGGCGGACGTGCTGGGCGAGCTGCTGCGCCGGCAGCCCGGCCCGACGCCGGTGCTGTTCGGGGACGCGGAGCGGCGCGAGGCGATCGCCGGGGAGCTGGCCGGTGGCGCGCCCGCCGGGCCGGACGACGAGCGGTTGCGGGCCGACGCGGCGGCGGTGGCCGCGGCCCGGGACCGGGTGGCGGCGATCCGGGCCGGCATCGCCGCGGCGCTGGAGGATGAACGGTGCGCCGCCGAGCTGCCCACCTGGCAGCCGCTGCTGACCGCGCTCACCGCCGCCGCGCCCAGGCTGTTCGACCCGGGCGCCGACCTGCCGGCGGCCCGCGCCGCGCTGGCCGGGTCCGAGGCCGACGGGGACGGCTGGTGGCAGCGGTGGCGTCGGGGAAGGGCCCGCCGCCGGCTGGCCCGGCTGACCGGCGCCGCGGTGGACGTACCCGTGGATCGGCTGCGGTCGGCGGTGCGCGCGGCGACGGCGGTGCGGGCGGCGGCGCGGCTGGCCGCGACCGGCGGCGCCGACCTGGCCGCCGCCTGGCGGGCGCTGGTGGCGGCGGACGACGCGCTCGCCGTCGCGGTGGGCACGGCGATGCGGCACCGGGCGGCCGGCGCGCACCGGTGGGACGGCCCGGCCCGGCGCAGCGCGGCGGCGCTCGGCGCGGCGCTGCGGGCCGGGCGCAACCGGCGGCGGGAACTGCTGGCCGACCTGGACGCCCCGGGGCTGGTCCGGGCGCTGCCGCTGTGGGTCGGCACGGTCACCGATGTGGAGGATCTGCTGCCTCCGGTGCCCGGCATGTTCGATCTGGTGGTGCTGGACGAGGCGGCGCACGTCGACCAGTTGCGGGCGGCGCCGGTGCTGGCCCGGGCCCGCCGGGCGCTGGTCGCCGGCGATCCGCGCCAGCTGCGGTTCGTCTCCTTCGTCGCCGACGTGGACGTCGCGGCCACCCTGCACCGGCACGGGCTGGCCACGCTGGCCGACCGGCTCGACGTGCGCCGCTCCAGCGCGTTCGACGTGGCGGCGGGGGCGGCGCCGGTGACCTGGCTCGGTGAGCACTACCGCTCCGCGCCGCACCTGATCGAGTTCTCCGCGCGGCGGTTCTACGCCGGGCGGCTGGAGCTGGTCACCCGGCATCCGCGCAACGAGCGCGCCGACGTCATCGACGTGCTCCGGGTGGCCGGCGCGACGGTGGTCGACGGGGTGAACCGGGCCGAGGTGGACGCCGTGCTCGACCTGATCGGCAAGCTGGCCGACGACCCGCCGGGCGGGATCGCGGTCATCAGCCCGTTCCGGGGGCAGGCCGACGCGCTGGAGGCGGCGCTGCTGTCCGGCTACGACGCGGAGCAGATCGAACGGCTGGGGTTGCGCTCCGGCACCGTGCACGGCTTCCAGGGCAGCGAGGCGGAGCTGGTGATCGTCTCGCTCGGGCTGGTCGACGGCGACCCGCCGGCCCGGCACCGGTTCGTGGCCGAGCCCAACCTGTTCAACGTGCTGGTCACCCGGGCCCGCCGCCGGCTGACCGTGGTCACCTCGCTGAGCGCCGTCGAGGGCCTGGTCGGTGACTACCTCCGGTACGCCGAGCAGGGCCCGACGCCGCCGGCCACGGCGCCGGAGCCCGACGACGGCTGGGCGGGGCGGCTCGCCGCGGAGCTGCGCCGGCTGGGGCTGCCGGTGCGGGCCGGGTATCCGGTCGGGCGGTGGCGGGTGGACCTCTGCGTCGGCGACGGCGAGGCGGCCGTGGGGGTGATCTGCGCGGTGCACCCGGACGGGGTGGCCGCGCACCTGGCGCGGCAGCGGACCCTGCTGCGCGCCGGCTGGCGGCTGGCCGACGGCTTCCCCGGCCGCTGGGCCGACGATCCGGTGCGCGCGGCGTTGGAGGTGGCCTCCCGGATGGGCTGACACCCGCCCGGGTGCCCGGGGTGCTCACCGGCGGGGATGGGCCAGGAAAAAGTCCCAGCTCAGGCCGCTGGCGTCCGGGCCGGTCGGGTCGCCGTACAGGCTGCACGAGCAACCGCCGGGGTAGACGTGGCCGGCCCCGTCGATCAGGTACTTCTCGATCAGCACCGTGCCGTCGGGACCGTGGTGCACCGAGCGGGTGTAGGTGCGACCGCCGGGGACCTGTCCGCGTTCGATTCGGCTCGGGGTGGCGGTGACGTCACCGTCGTCGAGCCCGTCGTAGGCGAGGTCGTCGGTCTGCGCCCACTGCCCGACGATCCGGTCGGCGGTGGCAGGCGCGACCACCGGGTCGGCGCCGCCCTGGAAGACCAGCACCGGCACCGGGCGGGCCCGGGCGCCCATCTCCCGCCAGGCGTCCAGCCCGGCCTGGTCGGGCGAGCGGAGGCGCAGCACGTCGCACTCGTACTCGCAGCCGGCGACGGTGGCCGCGGCGGCGTACAGGTCGGGGTACGTCACGGCCATGATCACCGACATGACCCCGCCGGCCGAGACGCCGGTGACGTACGTGCGGGCCGGGTCGACGGTCCAGCGGGAGCGCACCAGCTCGGTGATGCCGGCGATGATCGACGGTTCGCCCCGGCCCCGGTGCTGGTTGCTCGACAGTGGCCAGTTCCAGCACTGGGCCGGGTTGGCGAGGGTGGACTGGTCGGGGAAGACGACCAGGAAGCCGCGCCGCTCGGCCAGCGCGCTGAACCCGGTCAGCACGTCGAAGCCGACGTCGTTCTCGGTGCACCCGTGCAGCGCCACCAGCAGTGGCATCGGGGTGCCGGGGCGGTAGCTCGAGGGCACGTAGCCGTGATAGTCGCGGATGCCGGCGAGGTTGGCGTAGCTGCCCGCGAACCAGGTGCCGGTGGCCGCCCGGGCGGGAACGGCGGGGGCGGCGAGCAGGGCGAGCAGGACGGTGAGGGCGGTGGTGACGAGCCGGCGCGGTCGGGACGGGACGCGCCGGGCGGGGACCGGATCGGGCATGGCCGTGACTCCTCTGCCGGGACGGATGGCTGCCAATCGATCGGTTGGAAAAGTGGCGGTGGTCACTATCCGCTCCGGTGGTCTACGGTGTCAACCAATCGTTCGGTTGGGGTGGAGGTGAGCGGACCGGTGACACAGCCGCCCTGGAACCCGCGCCGGCTCAGCGCGGTCGCCGCCGACCTGCCCGACGGGGTCACCCCGCCCGGCACCCGGGGCCGCATCCTGCACGCGGCGCTGCGGCTCTTCGCCGAGCGGGGCTTCTTCGGCGCCTCGATCCGCGACATCGCCCGCGAGGTCGGCATCAACTCCGCCACCCTCTACGCCCACTACCCGGGCAAGGAGGACGTCCTCGCCGAGCTGGTCCGGCTCGGGCACGAGGAGCTGCTCACCCGCCTGCGGGCGGCGTCCGAGGCCGCCGCCGACGACCCGGCGGCGCAGTTCGCCGCGCTGGTCCGCGCCCAGGTCCTGGTGCACGCCGACTACCCCCTGCTGGCGCTGGTCGCCAACCAGGAGCTGCACGCCCTCACCCCGGACCGCGCCGCGCCCGCGCTGGCGCTGCGCGAGGACGCCCGCGCGCTGCTGCTGGCCGCCCTGCGCCGCGGCGCCGCCGAGGGCGTGTTCGACGTGGCCGACCTGACCCTCGCCGGCATCGCCGTCGGCAGCCTCGGCCTGCGCGTGGCGAACTGGTTCGGCCCCGACCAGCCGTACACCCGCGACCAGGTGGCCGACGCCTTCGTCGGCTTCGCCCTGCGGCTCGTCGGCGCCCACTCCCGACACTCCCTCCCGGAAGGCTGACCGATGGAACAGGTGAAGGTGGCGGTGCCCGACGGCGCGCTGACCGCGCTCCGGTTCGGCACCGGCCCGAAGATCGCGATCGCCGCGCACGGCATCACCGCCTCCGGCATGGCGTTCCGGTCCGTCGCCCGGCACCTGCCCGACGACTGGACGCTGATCGCGCTCGACCTGCGCGGCCGGGGCGGCAGCAACGAGCTGCCCGGGCCGTACGGGATGTCCCGGCACGCCGAGGACATCTGCGCCGCCGCCGCGCAGTTCGGCCAGGGAGCGCCGGTCGCGCTGGTCGGCCAGTCCATGGGGGCGTACGCGGCCCTGCGCGCCGCCGCCCGCCGACCGGAGCTGTTCACCCGGCTGGTCCTCGTCGACGGCGGCCTGCCGCTGCCGGTGCCCGGCGACGCCGACCTGGACGCGATCCTCACCGCCACGCTCGGCCCGGCCATCGCCCGCCTCGACGAGACGTACCCGTCGGTGCAGGCGTACGTCGACTTCTTCCGGGCGCACCCGGCGCTGGCCGCCGAGTGGAACGACGACCTGACCGCGTACGTCCACTACGACGCGACCGGCCCCGAGGACGCGGTGCGGTCCCGGGTGAACGGCGCGGCGGTGCGCGAGGACGGCCGGGACCTGCTCGCCGAGGCGGCGTCGTTCGGCGACGACCTGCGGGCACTGACCGTGCCCACCGTGCTGCTGCACGCCCCGCGCGGCATGTTCGGCCAGGAGCCCGGCATGCTGCCCGCGCCGCTGGTCACGCACTGGCGGGAGCAGGCCCCGCACCTGGTCACCGAGCTGGTCGACGCCAACCACTACACGATCCTGATGACCGACGGGCCGGCCGCCGTGATCGTCCGCCACCTGACCGCCGGCTGAGGGGGCGACGATGAGCAACCTCGCGTCGATCCTGACCCGTACGGCCGACCGGCACCCGGGGCGGCCCGCGCTGCGCCTCGCCGACCGCACGGTGACCTACGCGGAGCTGGACGAGGCGTCCGCCCGGTTCGCCGGCTACCTCCGCGCGCGCGGGGTGCAGCCCGGCGACCGGGTGGCGCTGATGCTGCCGAACGTGCCGGAGTTCGCCACCGTCTACTACGGCATCCTGCGTGCCGGCGCGGTGGTGGTGCCGATGAACCCGCTGCTGCGCCCCCGGGAGGTCGACTACTACCTGGCCGACTCGGGCGCCACCGGCATCCTCGCCTGGCACACCACCGAGCAGGCCGGCGTCGACCGGTCCGACGCGGTCAGCATGGTGGTCGCCCCCGAGACGTTCACCGAGGCGCTCGCCGGGTACGCGCCGGTGACCGAGGTCGCCGAGCGGGCCGGCGCCGACACCGCCGTCATCCTCTACACCTCGGGCACCACCGGGCAGCCCAAGGGCGCCGAGCTCACCCACGACAACCTGCGGCGCAACGTCGAGGTCAGCACGGCGACCCTGCTGCGGCTGGGCCCCGACGACGTGGTCTTCGGCGCGCTGCCGCTGTTCCACTCCTTCGGCCAGACCATCGCGCTGAACTGCGCGGTGGGCGCCGGCGCCTGCCTGACCCTGCTGCCCCGCTTCGACGCCGCCCAGGCGCTGGAGATCCTGGTCCGCGACCGGGTCACCCTCTTCGCCGGCGTACCCACCATGTACGCGGCGCTGCTCGCCGCGGCCGGGACGGACGAGCCGGACCTGTCGGCGCTGCGCACCTGCGTCTCCGGCGGGGCGGCCCTCCCCGTCGAGCTGCTGCGCCTGTTCGAGGAGAAGTTCGGCTGCGTGATCCTGGAGGGCTACGGCCTGTCGGAGACCTCGCCGGTCGCCTCGTTCAACCACCCCGACCGGCCGCGCAAGCCGGGCACCATCGGCACCCCGATCGAGGGCGTCGAGATGGACGTCCGCACCGCCGACGGCACGCCCGCACCGACCGGCGAGGTCGGTGAGATCGTGATCCGTGGGCACAACGTCATGAAGGGCTACTGGCAGCGGCCGGAGGCCACCGCCGAGTCGATCGTGGACGGCTGGTTCCGCACCGGTGATCTGGGGGCGCGGGACGCCGACGGCTACTACCGGATCGTGGACCGGACGAAGGACCTGGTGATCCGGGGCGGGTTCAACGTCTACCCGCGCGAGGTGGAGGAGATCCTCTACGAGCACCCGGCGGTGGCCGAGGCGGCGGTGCTCGGCGCCCCGCACCCGACGCTGGGCGAGGAGGTCGTCGCCGTCGTCGCGCTGCGCCCCGGCGCCGCGGCCACCCCCGACGAGCTGCGCGAGCACGTCAAGGGGCAACTGGCCGCGTACAAGTACCCGCGCCAGGTGTGGATCGTGCCGGCCCTGCCCAAGGGCCCGACCGGCAAGATCCTCAAGCGCGCCATCGTGGTCCCGCCGCCGGACGCGGCCTGACCCACACCGACACCCGTCGCGGGCGGCTCCGCACCAGCCGCCCGCGACGGGGCACTCTCCCCCGGCGCCCCGGGGCGGACCCGTCTCGGCGGGCGTCGCAGGGCCGGGAACCCCGCGCCGCGCGGCGACCGGCCGGGCCGCCGGCCGGTTGCTACCGTGACCTGACCGGCCCGCACGCCGGCCGGCGATCCACCCCTCGTCGCACGACTGCCGCCCACGCCCCTCGCCGGGGTCGGACGGCACGGGAGGGGTGCCATGACCGAGGCGACCGGCCCCGAGCCGCCGGCCGACGGGCGCCCACGGCCGCCGGGCACCGACCAGCCGGCCCCGGGCACGCGGGCGGCGCTCGCCCGCAAGCTCAGCCGGCGCTGGCGGGCCACCCGGTCCCGCGTGCTCACCGCCTGGCAGGAGCTGGTCACCGACGTACCGGCCAGCCCGCCGCCGCCCCCACCGGCCCCGGTCACCACCGAGCACCGGGACGGGTCGGGGCAGATCGTGGTGCCGGCCCAGGGGTACGTCTTCCACTTCACCGTCCGCGTCACCCTCACCTGGTCGGCCCCGGACATCCGCCCCGACCTGCTCGGCTGGCACGTCCAGCAGTTCCGCGCCGAGACCATGCTGCGGCTCACCCGGCTCGCCACCCGGGAGGCCCGCAAGCTCGCCCCGCACCGGGCCGGTGACCTGGAGGTGGCGCTCCAGCGGGCGATCGGCGACCAGACCCCGTGGCGTTACCGGCGCGGCGACACCGTCATCACCTGCCGACCGGACGTCTGGGTACGGCTCGACGAGCGGGTCCGGGCGGCCCTGGAGCCGTACTGGGAACAGGTGGTCCGGCTCGACGCCCAGTACGACGTGCAGCTGCGCCGGGCCCAGCTCGCCGAACGGCTCAACCGGCGCTGGGTCGAGATCCTGGAGGAGATGGTCGACGGGCCGACCTGCGACGACGTCGACCGGGAGACGAGGGAGCACCTGCGGGACGCGGTGCGGCAGATGACCGAGGACGGGCAGGCCGCCGCGGAGTGGGGGCGGGAGCTGCTGGCGCAGCGGCAGCGGGACCGGGAGGTGTTCTGGCCGCTGTTGCAGTTCGACGGGCCGGGGTTCGGGGCGGGGCAGGCGGGGTCGAACGAGGAGACCGGTACGGCGGGCGAATCCGACGCGGAGCCCGCCGACCCCGCGGCGTGAGCCCGTCCTCGATGTGTGGTTGTGCCGGCCGGCATTGGCGCTCGCCGGTGGCGGCCGGGTCGCCCACCGGCCCGCCCACCGGGCGAACGGCCGGGTCTTTTCCCGGCACAGCCCGAGGGTGGACCTGCCATGGCAGTATCGCGACCAGCGAGACCGACAGGAGGAGCCATGCTTCGCCGCACCAGTCACGCCGCGTTGGCCGTCTGCTCCGTGGCCATCGGCTCGATCTCGGGACTGCTCGGCAACTATCTCGTCGGGGGCTTCCGCAGGTCCCTGCTCATCGGATTCATCGCCCTGGTCCTCATCTGGGCCGTCCTCGAGGGGATTCGCGCCATGACATCGCCGGGCAACAGCCGCAGGATCGCCCGAGTCAAGCAGACCCTCGGAGTGGTGACCGGCGAGGCCGTCGGCGCCGACGGCGTTCCCGCGGACACCGACCTGGCCGTCGACCAGTCAGCCGATCACCTCGGGACCGGCGGCCGGCTCATCGGTCTGCGGGTCGACGCGCAGCAGCTGGACCGGCCCGGGCAACGCGGTAGCGACAACCACCCCTCGTAGGCTCAGGCGTTGTCGTGCTCGCCGGAGCGCTGCCCCACCATGTTCACTCCGTCGGAGTGTCGAGCGAACCTGCGCAGCGCGGGAAGCAGCGCGGTCGTGGCCACCTGACTTCCCGTCACCGACGCGGCAAGTTCGTACGCCGTGGTGAAGGCCGCACCGGGCAGGTCGTTGACGGACGCCAACAGGTGAAGATTTGCCAACTGCGCCAGCCGCAGGGGCCGATGGCTCGCCGTTTCGGGGGAGAGTTCGACCGCCTTGCTGGCGGCCGACAGCGCCTGCTGGAGGTAGTCCTGCTGCGCCGGCCCACGGCGCCACTTCTCCAGTAGCCACACGGCGTGGATGTCGTGGGCCAACGCGGAATCCTGCATGTCGACTCGCCCCACGATCTCGGCTTGCACCGACAGCAGGCGGTCAAGGTCTCCTGGTTGCTCATAGTCGTTGTCGTCGTGGGACGGGCGGCCGCGCAGCCGTCCGATCAGAGCGTTGGCGAGTCCGAGGAGGCGATCGGTGCGGTTCGGATGGTCGTCGTCGGTAGCCTCGACGGCGCGCTGCCCGGCCTCCACGGCTTCGTGGATGTCGAGAGCGCTTCCGGGGCCGCCCCGATCCCATCGGGTCCTGAGGGAAAGGTTGTAGTCCGCAAGGGCGGCGGCGAGGTCTTCAACGCCCGGGCGCCCGATGATGCCTTTCCGCAACGCGATGAGCCGATCCAGATCCTCCGGCTGCTCGCCGTCCGTGTCGATCCGCTCCAGGTACAGATTCGCCAGGCCGCCCATCCGAGGCGTCAACTCGGGATGCTCCGGCGGGGTCAGACCGACGGCCTGTTCGAAGCAGGTGATCGCAGCGTCGAGGTCGGCGCCACGAGTGGCCGGGTCCCGCTGCCACCGGCGTCCCTGCCAGTACCCGTACACGGTCCAGGCCTGCGCCGGATCCGTCAGATCAGCCTGAGCGACCAGGTCCTTCTGCACCGCGAGGAGCCGATCCAGATCCTCCGGCTGCTCGCCGTCCGTGCCGATCCGCTTCACGTACAGGTTCACCAGCCGAGCCAGGTAGGGCACCAGGTCAGGGTCCTCCGGCGAAGTCAGCTCGACGACTCGCTCGCAGGCCATGATCGCAGCATCGAGATCGGCGCCACGAGTGGCCGGATCCCGCTGCCACCGGTATTCCAGCCAGAACCCGTACACGGCGAACGCCGCCGCCGGATCGTCCAGATCAGCACGGGCGATGACGTCGGCCTGGAGGGTGAGGAGCCGATCCAGATCCTCCGGCTGCTCGCTGTCGGTGCCAATCCGCTCCGCGTAGGCATGCGTCAGCCCGTCCAGGCGGGTCGTGAACCTGGGGTGCGTCGGCGGGGTCAACTCGACGGCCCGCGCACAGGCCGCGACCGCGCCGTCAAGGTCGGCGCCGTGGGTGGCCGGATCACGCCGCGCCCGGCGTCGTCGCCAGTATCCGAACACGGCATGGGACAACGCCGGATCGGCAAGGTCAGCACGCGTGAGGATCCTTTCCTGCACCGCGATCAGCCGATCCAGGTCCTCCGGCTGCTCGCCGTCCGTGCCGATCCGGTCAGCGTATGCGGTGACGAGTATCGACATCCGCTCGGTCAGGTAGAAGTCATCCGGGCTGGAAAGGTCAATAGCCTGCTGATAGGCGTCGATGGCCCGGTCGAGCAGATCGGCGGATCGGCTCACCCGCCACCGCTTCCGCAGCTCCAGGCCCAGGTCGAACAGGCCGGTCACCGCCTTGGCCTCCGGTCGCCAGCCCTCCAGTACGAGCCGCCAGATGGCACGGATCTCGTCTGCCACCGTCGACTCGTACGACGGGTGGATCCGCTCCAGCAACTCCAAGGCGGCTTGTTCATCGCGCCGGCTGGCCAGGCCCTCGAACTCGTCCAACTGCCGGTCGGTCATCGTGCTCGCCAGCCGCTTACCGACGCGGAGCTGAAGCTCCCGGTCGATTCGGGCCGACAGGCCGGTGAGCGGCACCGACCCGGCGATCCCCACCTCGGCCGGGCTCAGGTGGCTGAGCCGCTCGACGTAGCTGAGCCAGTGCCGGAACATGTGGGACCTGTCGCCGGGCCTGGCCGTGTCGAGCAACTCGACGTCCGCCGCGATCCGCAGACATCGTTGCAGGCTTGTCGACTGCCGCACCGTGCCGAGGTCCAACTCGGCGGCGGCGAGGGCGTGGGGCATCACGTAGATCGCCGCGTAGTTCCCGGCCCGGGTCCAACCGTCGCGGCCGAGCTCCAGCGCCAGGTCGGCGAGCAGGTCATGGGCGTCCCGCAGATGTGCCAGCTCATAGCCGCCGTCAGCGATCCAACGCCCGAAGTCGCCGTGCCAGAACTGGAATGCCCCGTGTGGTCCCCGAGCGATGAGCGCCTGGAGGTCACCGAGCAGCCGTGCCAGCCCGGCTCCGTTGGTCCGCAGGGCCGCCGCCGCGACGTCTTTCGGCAGGGTGGTGCCGACGTCCTGCGCCGCAGCGATGAGCGCGATGAGGCTCACCGCGTCCGGCCACCGGTCACCCAGGCGGCCACGGGCCCGTTCCAGTGCCTCGCGATAGACCTCGGCGAGGGACCGCGGTGCGGTGAGGGTCAGCGGGGACCGCTTCCCGTTGGCGAAGTCGTCCCTGATCGCCAGCCCCACATAGAAGGCCCACACCCACACGCCGGCCGCACTCTTCGCGATCTGTCCGGCCAGCCGCTCCCGCTCCTCCTCCGGCAGGTCGGCCAGCAGGACAGCGCAGTATCGGCCCAGGTCATCCTCGTCGGACTCGTCCGGCTGGGCGAGATCAACGACGACGGGTGGGCGAAGCGGCGTCACATCGATCGGCACCTCGGGTTGGCTGGCCAGGACGAGGCGTAGTCGACCGATCCCCCGGTCGCCGTGCGGCGCACGGCTGACGGCGTCGGCGAGTCGCGACACGACCGCGAGGAAGTCGAGGGCCTGCTCACGAAACGCCTCGTCAAGTCCGTCCACCACCAGCACCAGGGGTGGCCCGGAGGGGAGGGCGGCGAGCTGTGGCAGCACGCTCTCGCGGAAGTCTCCCACCGGATCCTGATTGAGCAGGTACGCGGTGATGAGCTGACCGACTGCCTGGGCCCCCGGCGCCATCGAACCCACGTCCTGGTGAATCAGCGTCGACGGCGTCACGATGGTCGGCGCCGGACTGGCGACCAGTCCGAGCAGTTCGGCCTTGAGGGCACTCCAGGACAGCTCAGCGCTGCGGTTACCGCGGAGGTCCCGCAGGATCGACCCACCGAGTTGCGGACCGCTCTCGTCACTGTCCCCGAGCCGGAGGCACAGGTGATGGAGGAACCGGCTCTTGCCGGTGCCCGGGCCACCGGAGATCACCAGAACGCGCTTGTCCCCGTCCTGACCCGACAGCCACCCTTCGATCCGCTGTTGCAGCCACGGACGTGAACTGAAGAACGTCGGGTCGGTCAAGGCGCTGGTCATAGGCCAACGGCCCGCTGTGGCAGCCACTCCATCAAGGACATTGTCGGAGCGTAACGACGAGGTTGCCGGCAGCACCATCCTACGATGGACGATCTGGGTGAGCGCGTTCGGTCACGCAGCGCCTCTCATCGGTGCTGGTGGACGAACGGCCCGTTCCGGCGCGGTCGACCTACGCACAGGCCGACCGCCCGGAAGCCGGGTCAGCGACCGGCGGAGAGGGTCTTGCAGTCCGTCTCGTCGGGCAGCAGCGGCCGGAGCGTGACCGTCCAGCGCTTCCCGCCGGAGGTCCACGGGGTTGCCGTGTTGGCCTTGGCGGCGGCGTCGATCACCTGCCGCACGGCCGGACCGGTGACCGTCACGCAGCCCAGTTCGAGGCCGTCACCGAGGCTGGCGCCGGGCAGCGCGGGGCCGGGCCAGGGCACCTCGACCTGGTGCTGATTCTCCTCGGTGGCGACCCACGGCTCGGCGACGGCCGCGACGACGGCCGGCTGGTACGGCTGCGTCGTGGCGCCCGTCGGGTTGATCAGGCGGTCGGCGAAGGCGCGCAGCTTGTCGCGGGCGGCCCGCTGCTCGGCGGTGAGGCCGGCCTCAGGGCCGGTCGCCTCGTGGAGGGCGTAGACCGTCAACTCCTCGGTGCCGACCGGGCCGCGAACGGTGAACCGGGTGGTGGCCACGTCGGTGATCGGCGGGGTACCCAGATCGGCGGTGCCACCCACCCCGGCGGCGCGGGCCTGCTCGACCAGCTTGGTCACCTCGCCGGCGCTGAGCTTTCCGACCTGGATGTTGGGCAGGGCCGGGCCGGGATAGATCGCGGGGACCGGCCCCTGGCTGACCACCCGACCGTCCCCGTAGACGCTGACCCCGGGAAGTCGAGTGGCCACCACGGCGGGCGGCACGAATCCACCGGTGTAGTCGATCCGGATCACCGGCACGTCGGCGGGGTAGGAGGATTCGCCGGCGCCGTCCGCGGTGCCGGGTCCGACCTGCTGGGCGCAGGCAGCGGTGAGCAGGAGCAGCGGAACGAGGGCCGCCCACCTGCCTCGAATGTTGGTCATGCCACTTCGACGCAGCAAAGAACCAAACGGCTCCCCACGCCCCCCACCCGCCCGCCCCGCCCTGCCCCGCCTTGCGGATCGGTGATCGTTGGCAGCTGAGCTGTGTTGGCCTCGGCGTGTCGAGCTGCTCAGGGCTCAACGATCAAGGCAACCGGGGTGCCCGGCGGGTGGCGAGGATGGCGAGGGTTTCGCGGCGTACGTCGGCGGTCTCGTGGACCAGGCGACGGTGGGCGAAGCGGACGACCAGGATGCCGAGGGCGGCCAGTTGGGCGTCCCGGCGCAGGTCGATCTCCCGTTGGCGGGCATCGCCGTGGGTGGTGGCGCCATCGAGTTCGATGTTGACGCGTTCCGCTTCGGCGTACAGGTCGAGATAGACGGTGCGGGAGCCGAGCCGAATGGGAACCTGTCGGAGGAACACCGGCATGCCGGGACCGGCGAAGACCCGCTCGTGCCCCCAGATCTCCAACGGGCTGCGGCAGCCTTTGGCGAGTCTCCCGAGCAACACCCGCAACGCCGCCCGGTCGGCAAGCTTCGGTGCGCTGCCAAGGGCCGCCGCCAGCCGCTGCGGCGTGGTCAGCCGGGCGTTGAACGCCCCGATGACCGGCGCCCGCCGCTCTCCGGGCGGCAGGAGCGGCCAGGAGTCGACCAGGGTCGGTTCGACGCGGGTGACCGCCACGGATTGCCGGACCATCACGTGCGGCGGACCGATCGTGAAGCCCCAGCGCCGGTGCACGGCCACGCCCGGCCGGCTGCGGAGGCTGACCTCGGGCGGCACGCTCAGGTGCAGCAGCTCGCCGGCCACCGGCCGGCGCAGTCCCCACACGGCGAGGGCGGTGAGATGGCTGAGCGCGCCACGACCGCCGGCCCAAGAGAGGAGCGCCCGGCGGCCCAGCTCGTTGTCGAGCCGCCTGATGGCTGGCGCGTCGACCGGCGAGCGGTCCGTCAGCAGTTGCGCCCCCACGTACACCTCGGGCAGCACCCGCACCAGCTCACCGGTGCGGACCGCATGCTCCACGGTCCACTCCGGCACGACCTGGACAGCAGCCGCCCGAGTCACCAGGCCGCCGCCCCGCACCACCAGCTCCGTCAACACGGGATTCACCCCGCCGACGGTGTCGGCCCGCCACCGCGTCGGCAACCACTGCCGCCTGGCCTGTGGACAGCCACCCCACCTGTGCGCAACCCACGCCACCCAGTCGCGACGTGCTATGGAACGCCTATTGATGGCCGCTCAGCAGTAGGTCTGCGGGCGCGTCGTACCGCCTCGCTGCCAACGATCAAGCAGCCACCGCCAGCGCCGTGTCGGACAGGGGCTCGAGGTGCTCGATCAGTCAGTCGAGCCCACTCGACACGAATTGGCCGAGCGGGCCGGTGGCGGCCCACTCACGCCAGGACGTCCGACTCCGCCCGTCGCGGGGACGGCACGCGTGGACGTGGACCGTTCCGATCCACCAACCGGAAGCCGAGGTGCTGGGCCAGCGGCGCCCAGCGCGATGAACCCACCAACTGCTCGACACTGTTGGACTTCTGGCCGTTGGCCAACCGGTTGATGAGCACCGTGTCGAAGGCCGACGACTCCACCCAGTCGATGGTCTTGGTGAAGCCGCAGACCAGTGACGCGCCGGTCCGCTCGGCGATGTCGGTGAGGGCGGCGTCCGGGAGCCGCAGGATCGAACCGCAGTCGAAGTAGAGCTTCCTGCCCTCGCAGCGGCCCCGCAGCCAGCTCACCAGCTCGGTCAGCTCCACCTCGTTCCGGTTGGACAGGTGCAGCCGACCGGGCGAACCGTCCACCGCGAAGATGCCCACGTCGTATGCGGTGTACTTCCGGGACAGCCACTGGTCAAGGTAGTAGCGCAGCTCGCCGGGGGTCGCCACGTCGCGGTGGATGAAGCGGATCTGGCCCAGCCGCTCCAGCAGCTCCAGCGTCGGCAGCACTGAGCCGCGCTCCTTCAGGTCGTCATGCCACTGGCCCTCCAGGCAGAAGACCCTGCCGGGCTTGTCCACGTCGTACCTCCTCGGCCGCCCCCGTCACGATACCGAAAGGCATCGATGGCAAATGACCTGGCGACTCTCGGATAAGGCCGGCATCGGGCCCCACCACCATCCACCCATTGGTATCCGGGCAGTGCCCGGCCCGAATCGGCACGGACAGCCCGGCCGCGCTCGCGGCGGGCCTGTCCCTGATCCGACCCGAGCCGAGCCGTACCCGATCTTCAGTCGGTGGGCATCGGAGCCGGTTGGGCGCTGGCCATCCGAGTCGGATCCCAGTACGAGTCGTCCGGAACGGGCAGCTCGGTGCTTGTCGTGCCCGCGTCGGCGCCGCTGCTCGCCGGGGCCGGCGACTGCTCCTCCGGCCCGGCGCCGAGGGTGGTCACCACCCCGACCGCGACGGCCACCACGATGACCGCGACGGCCACACCCGCCGCCGCAACCCAGCGCGCCTTCATGTCTCGCCCCTCTCCGTCGACACGCTCCCGCCTGCTCAACTGTTCCCCGGCAGGGCGTGACGATCTGCTGGTTGGACGTGCGCCACCCCCGACCGGATCCACCGGATCGCGGTCGGGGGCGGCGTTCACCCGGTCGGGTGACTCAGGTGCGATTCGCCACCGAGTTGAAGACGTCCATCACGGCGGTGTCGAAGTACGAACTCTTGTTGACCCCGCCGCTGCCCAACGTACTCATGATTCCGTTGACGTAGCCCAGGGAGCCGTTGTAGAGCCGTAGCCAGACCGAGCCGCTGGAGCCGCCGGTGAAGCCGCAGTTGAGGGCAATCTTGTTCTCCTGGAACGGCCAGATCCCCGGCCGGTAGGTGGTGCCCTGGCAGTACTGCTGCCACCCGCCGTCGTACGGCGGCGCCGCCGGGTAGGCCAGAATGGTGACCGCCTGCTCATAGCTGTAATTCACCGAAAGGCCATTTCCGCCGACCACGTCCACCGGCCGCTGACCCGAGCCGTTCGGCCACATGGTGATGTAGGCGACGTCCCGGTCAAGGTTGCTGTCGTTGATCCAGGCATTGAACGTTGTCAGATACTTTGCCGACCACCGGCCGTACGGTTCGGCACCGTAGTTGTAGTAGGGGATGAAAATCCAGTTCTGCATCCACTGGCCGCCCCTGCCGCCATGCACACAGTGCCCGGCGCTCATCACGAGCAACTTGGAACCGCTGTTCACCGTGCCCGCCGAGCAGACGTAGTTCTTGCCGTCCGCCGGATTGTAGAAAAACACCTTGCCGACCGAGGTGGAGGCGTTGACCAGGGTGGAGATCGGGCCGGCGGCCCGGCCCTTCGGGCCGGCCGTCGCCTTGGGCGCGGCGGGCGGCACGGACCGGGCCGCACCGGTAGGCCGCAGACCCGCGCCGGAGGTCGCGCCGGCCTTCTCCACCAGCACGTCCGCCGACCTGGCGGTACGCAGTCGCTCCGGCGTCCAGTAGCTGCTGGCCTGGTCGGCGACCCGCAGTCCGCTCGGCGCCGCGGCAGACGTGCTCGCGGCCACCGTGCTGACCGAGACGTCCTTGGCGGTCGCGGCCGGGGCCGCCTGGGCGGGGGCGGCGCCCGACAGGGCCAGCGCCGTTACGAGTCCGACAGACGTGGCGACCATGGCCACACGTCGGAATTCCGGAAGATGCATTCCACTCCTCCCACAGATGGCATCGGCACCCTTCTAAGTGCCGGACACAGCATGACCGCTGTCGTGACGGAGCGGAACCATCCGAGTGCGTCCGGTAGCTGTCGCTGTTTTTGTCATCGGCATGACTCAATGCGGCTCGTCACGATGCAACGTTTCTTCGGTGACGCAGATGCGACCATTGGCGGCGTACTCGCGCAAAAACCAGATCTACAAGGCGTTCCGGGCGGCCGGACGCATGACGCGGGCCGTGGCGCCGCTGGCCCATCCCGCCGCGCGATGCCGGCGGGGCGTCGGTGCTGCCGGCGGGGCGTCGGCGATGCTGTGGGCGTGGAGTACGTGTCCCGAGTGCCGCGACCGCCGCTGGACGAGCTGATCGACGACCTTTACTACCTGGAGGGAACGTCCCCGTACGCCCGGCTGACGCTGCCGCCGATGCCGGCGGCGTTGCTCATCGTCAACCTCGGACCGCCGTTTCGCATCCGCGCCGGCACCGACATCGAGCCGGCCGAGTACGCCGACGGCTGCGTGGTCACCATGCCGACCCGCGCGCTGGAGTTCGGCTACCCACCCCGCACCCGGTCCGTCGGCGTGCACGTCAAGCCGTGGGGGCTGGCGCCGTTCCTGCCGATGCCCGCGGCCGAGCTGTGTGACCGGCCGGTGACGGTGGAGCAGGTGTGGGGCCGGCCTGCCGCCGCTGAGCTGCGCGACCGGCTGGCCACGGCGGACGGACCGCACGAGATGCTGACGCTGCTCGAGGAGGAGCTGATGCGACGGCTGTGCGAGACCGCCGGCCTGGGACTCGTCCGCCACACGAGCGGCGTCCTCGCGGCGACCAGCGGGGCGGTGGCGATCGGCGACCTGAGGGTGGCAGCCGGTGTCAGCAGCACTCATCTCGCGCAGCGGTTCAGGGAACTCATCGGCGTCACGCCGAAGCGGCTGGCCCGCACCTACCGCTTCGCCGCCACCGTGTTCGCGATCAACCCCGCCGAACCGATCGACTGGGGCGACCTCGCCGGCCGCGCGGGCTACTTCGACCAGGCCCACTTCGGCCACGAGTTCCGGGCCTTCACCGGGCTCACGCCGACCCGGTACGTCGAGATCCGGCGGCAGTTCCTGCGCGAGCATCCCGGCCACGTGCTGGACGGCTGGCCGCTGCCGGCCGATTGATTTCGTACAAGAACGACAGCTCACGACGCGCCAGTATGGGGGCATCCGGAAAGCAGAGGAGAGCTCCGTGGGCAAGGTGGTCATGTACGGCTCGGTGTCGGTGGACGGCTTCGTCGCGGACGAGAATGACCAGCCCGGGCCGCTGTTCGACTGGTTGACCGGTGGTGACGTGCCGTTGGACTCCAGCGGCGTGGTGAAGGTGTCGCAGACGTCCTACGACTACACCCGGCCGTACTGGGACCAGATCGGGGCGACGATCGTCGGCCGCCACGTGTTCGACATGACCGACGGCTGGGACGGGAAGCCGCCGGGCGGGGTCGACCACGTGGTCGTCGTGACGCACCGGCCGCAGCCCGCGGGCTGGGCCCCCGAGGCGCCGTTCCACTTCGTCGACGGCGTCGAGGCGGCGGTGGCCAAGGCGCAGCAGCTTGCGGGTGACCGCATCGTCGAGGTCGCCGCCGGCGACGTCGGTGGCCAGGTGCTCGCCGCGGGCCTGGTCGACGAGGTGCGGATGGACGTCGTACCCGTCGTGTTCGGGTCCGGCAAGCGTTACTTCGGGTCGGTGCACGCGCAGCACCTGTTGGCGGATCCGGACGTGGTGATTCAGGGCAGCCGGGTGCTCCACCTGCGCTACCGGGTGCGCCGTTGACCGATGGAGTCCACTGCCCACACGACAGCCAGCCCTAGTCGGACCCCTCGTATTGATGCGGGTATCTATCTTCGGGGGATGACGCGGCTCGCGATTCCCCCGACGATAGCCCGCACCAGTGACGAGATCGGCTTCGGCGCGGTCGAAAAGATCTATCGGCCCTACGTGCTGCGTCACGCCGTGGCGGCGGCCGGCGTCCTCTGCATCGCGGGCCTGGCGGCCTTGGCGGCGTTGTCCGCCACCCGCTACGTGTGGATCATCTGGCTGGTCTTCGCCGTCCTGCTGCTCGGCGTGTTCTGGGGGATCGGCGACGCCTGGCGGTTCTCCCGGCGCCGCTACTACCTGTGCGAGGGCGGGCTGCTCGTGGCGGCGGACGTTACCCGCTTGACCCGCACGATCGCCTGGGACCAGGTCGCGGAGCTGTGGCGCTACCAGACCCGGGTCTACAGCGAGCACGGGCCGCAGTCGTTCCACCGCTGCCGGATGCGACTCGTCGACGGCACCCGAGTCAACCTCGAAAAGCCGCCGCTCGCGGGCGGCGATCAGCTGAGCCAGACGATCGAGGAACGGGTGACGGCCGTCATGCTGCCCGCCGCTCTCGCCGTGCTGGAGGCCGGCGAGCGCCTGCCGTTCGGGCCGCTCGTCGCGACGCCGGCCGGGCTCACCACCGGCCAGGGCGTGCTCGCCTGGGCCGACCTCCACACCGCCAGGGTGAACCGGCTCCGGATCCGGCTCGCGCCCACCGGGCCGGGGCCGTCCATCTCCGTGCGGGTGCGCACGGTTCCCAACGCCCTGGTGCTCATCGGGCTGGTCCACCGGCTGGCGCCGCACGCCACCATCCACTTCGACCGTTCGGTCTGATTCACCCGTCCTAAGGCCTGCCCTGAAGGGCGGCGGTCACCGCCTTCGCGTCGAACGCGGCCGGGTCGAAGGCGGCCCGGTCGGCCAGGTCCAGCCAGTCGAGGCGCTCCCGGTGCTCCGGGTGGGTCGGGTCGCCGAGGATCTCCACCAGTTCGGCGTACCCCCACACGCCGCCGCAGTCCTCCGGTGGCCCGGCCCGCCGCCCGCCGACGCAGCGCGGGTACGCCACCGACGCCGACCGGTCCAGGACCTTCTCCACCAGGACGTCGTGCTCCCAGCCGTCGCCGAAGTCGTAGGTGTACCGCAGCTTGTCCCCGGCGGCGGGCGCGACCTGTTCCAGGGCGACCCGTGACCCGGCGCGGTGGCCGAGTTCCGGGTCGGCGCGGCGGCTGAAGGCGCCGTGCGGGGTCTCGAAGGCGTGCAGGTGGCTGTCGGTCCAGCCGAAGGCGACCTGGATGAGGTCGTGCAGTCGGGTGAGGCTGACGTCGGCGGGCACCTCGAGCCGCCGCCAGATCGGCGGGCGGGCGCCCCGCAGGCTCACCTTGAGCTGATAGATCGGCGCGGGGCCGTCGGACCTCTTCCGCTTCGGCGGCAGCTCGGCGGCCCGGCGCGGGGCCGGTACGGCCCGTCCGCTCGGGGTCGTCGCCAGCAGGTCGAGCAGGCCGAAGACCCGGGCGGCGTCCGACTCGTCGTGCTTGTAGTTGCGCCGACCGCGCCGGGTGGCCGGCAGCGCCCGCAGCCAACTGCGCAGGAGCAGGGCCAGTGCGGCATAGCCGGGGCCTTCCTCCTCGAGGAGTTCGTCCAGCGGCTCGCCGTCGCGGTCGTGGTCGGCGCGGGCGTCCAGCGCGTCCTCCACGGCACGACGGAAGTCCGCCGGCGGCATCGGCTCCGGCACGACGTCGGCGCCCTCGGCGCGCAGGTCCGCCAGCAGGGTTGCCCGGGCCCGGGCCCAGCCGTCCGGGTTGGCCAGGACGATGTCGTGGGCGGCCCCGCACTCGGCGTCCTCGAGCGGGACGAAGATCGCGTGCGGCCGGCCCGCCCGCTCGAACCGGGCCATCAGCACGATCGCCGCTCCGTCCTCGGCGTGGACGAAACGGTGGCACTCCTGCGCGTCGATCGGCACGTCCAGTTCGGCGAGCCAGGGCGGCGCGTCGACACCGGCGTCGGCCAGCCGGCGGGCCGCTGTCGCGGCGGTCCGGCCCGTCTCGCCGCCGGCCACCGCGGCGATCCCCGACAGCATGGCCCGCGCCGCCGGGGTGGCCTGCGACTCGAAGTTCGGCACGAACTGCTCCCGCAGCGCGACGTCGGCCTCCGGGCCCATGGCGGACACGACCGCCAGCAGCATCGCGGCGGTGATCTCCACCTCGACCGGGTCCTGCACGGCGTCGACGTCGATCGCCTCCGGCAGCAGGTCACCCACCTCACCCGATGCGGGCAGGGGGTCGACGCAGAAGGGGCAGTCGCACTCCTGGGGCTCGCCGACCACGACGAGCGGCGCGCCACCGCGGCCCGATCGCTTCCTGCCGTTGCGTCGCCGGTTCCGGCTCACTGGGCTCATGCCGAGCCAGTGTGCCCAACGCTCCGCCGGCTCGGGCTGCGGCACGCCGGCTGTCCTCGGCCTGGTGTCCACCTCCCCCGCCCGGCGACAGGCGTCGCGCGCGACGAAGACGCCCCGACACACGGCACCGGCGAAGGAGGTCGTCACCCCGGCGCGTCCACCCCGCCCGCCGCGATCCGCTCCAGCGCCGCCGGCGTGCCCAGCTCACCCCGCGGGTCCGGATGCGCCTGATAGAAACCCAGCGCGTGGTAGACGGTCACCGCGTCGGTGGCCAGCCAGAAGGCCGGACCGCCCGAACGGCAGCAGCCGCGACTCGAAGGTGCCGAAGCGGCCGGTGTGGCGCCGCATCCGGGTGTCGTCGGACAGGTTCGCCGAGCGGGCGGGCCACCCGACGAGGAATACCCCGATCGAGTGGCCCGCCCTGCCGCGCGCCGCGCTCAGGTGAGCTGTCGGACCAGTTCCGGCAGCTCGGGCAGCGCCTGTCGGACGGCCGCCGCGAGGGCGTCGACCTGGCTCGTCATCGCCTCCGGCCCGGATTCCCGGGTGACCCGTCGCAACCGGGCGGCGAGTTCCGCCCCGTCCGAACGGCGCTCGACCGCCTGGACGAGATGCCACCGGACCTTACGGCCCGTCCCGTCGACGTAGTACCCGCCGGGTCGGGCGCCGTCGGCCGGCGTACCGACCAGGGCGAAGGCGGCGGCCTCGACCCAGTCCAACTCGACTTCCACGAAGACGTCCGGCAGGAGGTAGGCCAGCACGGTGCGGTCGCCGTCGCTCTCCCGGGTGCGGCCGGCACCGGATTGCTCCACGAGGAAGCCGAACTCCGTCTCGGCGTGCCGCTCGATCCTGTCCCGCTGGGTGGTGTCAGAAATCAAAGCCCGGAACACCTCCATCCAACTTCCCGAACCGCTCGAAGACCTTGCTGTAGTTGGCGTAACCCGAGGTGACCCGCCGCTCCATGTTGTAGAACGGGCTGGCCGCGCGACCCGCCGCGCGACGGGCGAAGTCCGGACCGATGTCGATGATCTCACGACCGGACCGCATCGCATCCTTGATCATTCTCTCGTTGCGGCGCATCCCGAGCGCGAAGTCGAACGGGTCGTTCTTCCACGGCCGGTACGCGTGCCCGCCCACCTGCTTGGCGTACTCCTTCACTCGGGTCATGTTCTCGCCGATGATGAGCGGCGCCTTTCCGCCGCCCGCGCCGGCCGCCTTGAGCCCCTTGGCACCGCCGGCTGCGCCGGCCAGCTTCAACCCCTTGGCGCCCCGGCCACCGGGTACGAAGGCCGCGGCCGCCCACGCGCAGTTGCCCGCGCCGCCCTCGGTGCCGCACTTGTATACCTCGGTGGCGCCGACGATCGGCTCGGCCTTCTCCTCGAACTTGGTCCAGCCCTGGTAGACGTCGTACAGGGCCCAGTCGGGGTTGTTGACCGTCTGGTTGTCGACGTCGTCCAGCTTGCGTTTGATCTCCTTGCCCCGGTCACCGAGCCAGCTGAGCGCCTTGTCCTTCAGCGACGGTTCGGCTTCCGGCTTGGGCGGGCTGGCGGTCACCGCCCCGCCGCCACCGCCGTCGGCGGTGACCATGTGCCCGTCGGACTCGACGTAGCTGATCGGGTTGCCGCCGGCCAGGGCGTACCGGTTCTGGGTCAGCGGGTCGAGGCCGAGCCCCAGGTCACCCAGCGCGCTGGCGAAGGCGTCCTGTTGGAGGAACCGGCCGGTGTCCGGGCCGAACCGGCGGGCGCCCATGTCGTACTGCGGTTGGGCGGTCGCCGAGGCGGCGCTGCCGGAGTCCGCCCGCCGGCCCGAGTAGCGCATCGGGTTCAGCGGCGCCTGGGCGTCGGTGTCCCCCGCGGTGAGCGACTCCTTGTCGGTGGACGGGGAGTCGGTGCCGCCGTAGGCGCTGTAGCCGTACGACGCCTTGACGTTGCCGGCGTCGTCGAGGAGCTGGGAGACGGAACCGTGGACGTCGGTGCCGTAGCTGTACGTGTCCTGCGCGCCGGTGGCATTGGTCTTGTCGACCATGCCCAGCCGGTGGCCGTACGCGTCGTAGCTGTAGGACTTGGTCTTCGGGTTGTCGCCGCCGGACTGCTTCTCCTCGGTGACCTGGCTGCTGAGCCCCTGGTAGGTGAAGGTGGTGGTGCGGTCCTTGCCGGTGCCGACGTGGTCCTCGGTCTCGGCGGTGGTCCGGTCCAGCGCGTCGTAGACGTACGTGGTCAGGTCGGTGCGGGTGCCCCCGCTGTACTGCTGGATCGTGGTGATCCGGTTCAGGTAGTCGGGCGTGTAGTCGGCGATGACGTTTGCCGACGGCGTGTCGGTGCTGTTGTTGCAGTCGGCCTGGCTGCCCGCCGCGAGGGTGACGCAGTCCTGGGTGCCGTACGGGTCGTACCAGTACTTGGCGGTCACCCCGCCGACCGTCACGTCGGTGAGCTGGTTGCCGGTGTAGCGCTGGGTGGTGGTCTGGCCGTCCTTGACCTGGGTGGTCACGTTCCCGGCGCGCACGGTGGTGTCACCGATCAGCTTGCCGGGCTCGTCGAGGGTGTAGTCGTTGCTCTTGCCCGCGCGCAGCTGCTCGCGCAGCACCCGGTCCCGGGCGTCGTAGGTGTAGGCGGCGTCGCAGGGGGTGGCCGACAGGCAGCTGGTGGCGGTGCTGCCGGTGCCCCGCTTGAGCACGTAGCGGTCGGTGGTGCGGTTGCCGTTGACGTAGACGCCGTTGCCGTCGAGGTAGCTCACGTCGTGCGACTCGGTGACCGTGCCGGCGCCGTTCTTGGTCACCAGTTGCCGAAGTTTGCCGTTGTCGAAGTGGGTCCAGGTGGTGGTCTGCTTCCTGGTCCAGGTGGCGGGGTCGGCGGTGCAGGACGATCCGGCCCGGTAGGTGTCGCGCTGCTTCTCCTCGCCGGTGCCCCAGAAGGTGGTCACCACCCGCTGGTCGTCCTTGCAGGCCGAGTCGGTGCCCAGGTCCAGGTGCTCGGTCAGCCAGTCCGCCGCGTCGTAGCTGAGCTGGTAGCGGCGGGGCGCCCTGGTCTCCGTCCCGGCGTCGTTCTCCTCGCCGTTCTCCCGGCGCAGCGTGGTGTTGCCGTTGCCGTCGTAGGCGTACTCGGTGAACTTCCAGACGCTGTCGCCCTCCTTGCGGTGGCTGGTCCGGGCGATCTCGTCGAAGCCGTTGAAGGTGGACCGGGTCTCGATCGCGCGTTCGTTCCTGTCGGCGACGCCGCCGACGTCCTTGGACCAGATCAGGTTGTTGTCGGCGTCGTAGCGGTAGGTGGCCGGCTGGCCGTTCTGGTCGCTGCGCGACTTGACCAGCCCGTCCGGGTGGAACTCCCAGGTCATCCGGCGGCCGGTGTCCAGGGTGCCGGGGCTGGCCTTCAGCTCGGGCGTCCGCTGGCTCTGCTGCCCCTTCGCGGTGTAGTCGAAGTGCGTGCGAGGGTTGGCCGGGTCGTCCGAGGTGCGGATCCACCCCGGGTCGAAGTACTCCATCACCGTCTTGGCGGTCGTCGCGACCTGCGTCGCGTCCGACTGGGTGACCGGCAGGCTGGTCCAGGCGAGGTTGCCGTTGCGGTCGTACGCCCGGTGGGCGTACTGCCGTTCGGTGCCGTCCCGGGAGTCGTACGGCAGGGTGGTGCGGACCAGTCGGTTCGCCGCGTCGTAGGTGTTGACCGTGACGTACTGGGTCCACGGGCCGGTGGCGCCGCCGGTGTCGGCGCCGCGGGGCGAGATGACGCGGGACTGGTTGCCGTTGCGGTCGTACTCGATCCGGGTGGTGACGACCCGGCTGCCGTCGAAGCGTTCCCGCTGGACGATCGGCTGGTCCCGCTGGTCGTACTCGGTCTCGCTGCGCCGGATCCGGCCGGTGGTGATGTCCGCCTCGACCGATCGCACGTTGCCGTTGTCGTCGTAGCCGGTCCGCTGTTCGTGGCCCAGCTCGTCGCGTTCCGCCACCCGCTGGTGCGCGGCGTCGTAGTCGTACTCGGTGGTGTAGGTGGCGTTCGCCGGCCCGTCGCCCGGGCAGGTGATCGTCGCCGACCCGGCCCGGGGCGAGGTGACCGACCGCAGGTCGCCGGCGATGTCGTAGCACATCTGGGTGACCCGGGACTCGCTCGTGGAGGCGCCGTACTCGACCTGCCTGACCACCCGGTCGAGCGGGTCGTAGCCGTACACCGTGGCGAAGTCGTCGACGGTGCCGCTGCTCTGCACCCCGCGCGGCTTGGTGACCTTGGCGGTCCGGCCGGCGGCGTCGTACTCGATCCTGGTGCGTTCGCCGGCCGGGTCGGCGCTGGTGTCCGGGCCGGTGACCAGGGTGGCCCGGTCCATCGCGTCGAAGGTGGTGGTGGTGATCGTGCCGGTGCCCGGGTCACCCGCGGCGGTGCCGTAGTGCGGCGCGATCTCCCGGGTCACGTTGTCGTTGGGGTCGAAGGTCGCGCCGGACCAGAGCAGGGTGCCCCGGTCGGTGGCGGTGGATTTCGGCGCGCTCTGCCGGCCGAGCCGGCCGAACGAGTCGTAGTCGAACCAGCTGCGGTAGGCCCGCACGTCGGTGCCGGAGTCACCGGCGTGGTTGGGGTCCTGGAGCCACTGCACCTGCCCGTCGAGGTCGTACCCGATGGTGGTGGTGTTGCCGAGCGGGTCGCGCACCTGGGTCGGCTGCCCCGACGGGTGGTACGACGGGTAGGTGGTGGGCGGGTTGCCGTTGGCGTCGCGCACCGCGGACAGGGTGCCCGGGTTGGCCGAGCCGGCCAGGTGGTAGTCGTAGTCGGTGACCGCGCCGGTCGGATCGGTGACCCGGTCCACGTTGCCGGCCGCGTCGTAGCTGAAGGTGGTCCGGTAGTCGGTGTCGTCCGCGGTGGTCGCCACGCCCTTGGGGGTGGTGACGCTGGCCAGCAGGCTGAGGTGTTTGTCGGTGTCGGCGGCGTCCACCGCCTGGTCGAGGTAGGCGAGCACGGTCTTCTTGCCCAGCTGGTCGGTCCGGCTGGTCGGGTAGCCGTTGGCGTTGTACGTGTAGCTGGTGAACCTGCCGGTGGGCTCGGTGACCTGGCTGACCTTGTAGTCGGTCGACCACTGGACCGCGGTGGCCTGGTTCGTCGGGTCCACGATCCGGGTGACCTTGCCGGTGGTGTCGTAGGTGTACCGGGTGACCCGGTTCAGCGGGGCGGTGACGGTGGTGATCCGGTTGGTCAGGTCGTAGGCGTACGAGGTGCTCTGGCCGTCCCGGTCGGTGCGCGACTTGAGCTTCCACCGCAGTTGGGCGCCGTCGCTGGCCTGGTAGTAGGCGAACGTGGTCTCCGCGCCGCGCGGGTCGCGCACGCTGTAGAGGCGGGTGGACTGGTTGGGTGTCTTCGGCTCGGGGTCGACCCGTTGGGCGCGGTCGGGGATGGCCGGCCCGGCCCCGTTGCTGGTGGTGTAGGTGAAGACGAGCGAGCGGTCGGCGAGGAAGCTGCCGTCGGCGTTGCTGCCGCCACGCTGGGTCAGTCGCAGCAGGTTGCCGTCGTCGTAGTAGTCGAAGTCGAGCTTGCTGCCGGAGTGGTCGGTGACGGTCCGGATGTTGCCGCGGACGTGCGCCCGCTTGGCCTCGTCCTTCGACCAGTAGTCGATGACGAACGACCGGCCGCCCGGGTCGGTGACCTTGGTGATGCGTTTCTTCGGCCCGCCCGGGTCCTCGCCGGGTGGGGTGTCCTCCAGGCTGTAGGTGATCCGGTTGCCGTTGCGGTCCTCCACGCTGGTGGGGAAGCCGTCACCGTCGAAGTAGTAGGTGACCTTGTCCGGCCGGGTGAACGCCCAGACCCGGTTCGGGTCGCCGGTGAGGCTGCGCAGGTGGAGGTTGACCCCGGGCGGCTCCTGCCAGCGGGTCACCCCGTCGGCGCCGAGCACCCCGTCGAAGTGGTGGGTGGTGCCGTCGCCGTCGGTGAACTCCACCCACCTGTTGGCGCGCCCGGAGATCTCGTCGGCCTTGTTCGGGTGGATGTCGATGGGCTCACCGAGCCGGGTCAGGCCCGAGAGGGAAAGGGAGAAGTTGTTTCCCGCCGGGCCGCGGGAGTGGTCCTCGAGCGAGTTGTAGGTCAGGTCCGCCATGGTGGACAGGCCCCGGCCGGGTGAGAAGAACGGCGTCCAGCGGGCGAGCAGGTTGCCGTTGGCGAGGTTCACCAGTTCCGAGGCGCCCGCGCCCAGCGAGTCGCCGTCGTACTGGTAGTAGCGCTCCAGGCCGAGCTTCGTGGCCAGTGCCTTGGCGACGATGACCGGGTTGTCCAGCGGCGGGTTGCCCCTGGCGGAGAACCAGGTGGCGCTGGCCGGGTCGTAGACGTCGATGCGCAGTCGGTAGGTGCCCTGCTGCACGCCCGGCGGCAGGGCCGGCGGGTGGATGGTGAGGGGGAACGCCCGGGTGGCGTTGGCGGCGAAGGTGGCCGGGAAGGTGGTGGCCGACTTCCCCTCGAACAGGATGGCGCCGTTGGGCGCGTACCACCGGTACCAGACCTGGGCGGTGCTGTTGGTCCAGGTGGCGCCGCTGGTGTTGGTGACGTTGACGGTCGGGCAGTAGGCGTTGGCCGGGCAACTGGGCGGCGGGGTGCCGCCGTCGTCGCGGGGCGCGCCGGACAGTGCGCGGTTGAGGCTTCCCCCGCTGGTGCCGTCGGGGTTGGTGGTGCCGGCGTACGGGTCCTGGACGGGCACGCCGGAGGCGACGTTCTCGGTCATCGCCGTCGGGGTGACGTCGTCGGTGGGGTCGGTGGGCGAGTTCAGGCTGAAACCGGCCTTCATGGTGGTGGCGCCGGTGTTGGTGACGGTGACCGTGGCGGCGGGGGTGACGGTGACCAGGCCGGAGGTGTCGGTGACCGACGCGGTGACCTGGTGGGAGCCGTTGAATGTCGGCGCCAGGGGGTCGAGGGTGTTCCAGGTGATCGCGTACGGCGCGGTGGTGTCGGGCGCGCCGACCCGCACCCCGTCGACCAGGAACGCCACGCTGACCACGCCCCGGTCGTCGGTGGCGGTGGCGGACAGGGTGACCGCCGAGCCGCCGACCGAGGCGCCGTTGGCCGGTGCGGTCAGCGCGCCGGTGGGGGGTGCGGAGTTGTCGACGGTGACGGTCACCGGCGCGGAGGTGGTGACGTTGCCCGCGTCGTCGGTGGCCCGCGCGGTCACCGACCGGGCGCCGTTGGCCACCGCGCCGGAGTTCCAGTCGAGTTGGAACGGCGCGGCCGTCGCGGTACCGACCGCGGCGCCGTCGACCAGGAACTCGACAGTGGTCACCTTGCCGTCGTCGCTGGCGGCGGCGGCCAGCCGGACCGCGGAGCCACGCACCGTGGCGGCGGGTCCCGGCGCGGCCACCGACACGGTCGGCCCGTTCGCGGTGCTGCCGTCGCGGTAGGAGACGGTCAGTTTCGGTCGCAGGCTGGCCGAGCCGGCGTAGTCGTCACCGGCGTAGCCGACCTTGCCGTTGACCTCCTCGTTCGGCGTCTTGAACAGCACTCCGTTGTTGGGCGCGGTGCCCCGGACCCAGTCCTGCACCAGGCCGGTGACCGCGAAGGTGTCGAAGACGCCCTCGACGGTGGCGGGCACGGCGACGCCGGCCGTCACGGCCGGGTCGAAGTCACCGCCGGGGGACGTCCAGTTCTGGCCGGCCTCGGTGCCGTCCCAGCTGGCGCCGTCACCGGTGCACGCCCCGGCGCCGGAGCCCTCCTTCCACGGGCGGCTGGCCCGGTGCGCCTCGACGGTGGTCGCCGACATCGAGCCGTAGAGCCGCCACATCGACAGGGTGGCGCTGCTGATGGTGGCGTCCGGCGGGATGTCCCGCAGGTCGAACCGGACCGCGCCGCGCCAGGTCGGGTAGGTCAGGAACTTGGTGTTCGGCACGCCGCCGACCCAGACCGTCGGGTCGGCGCCGTAGTTGGCGCAGCCCCGGCCGGGCGAACCGTCGTCGCGGGTGCTGGTGTAGAGCGTCGTGGCGGCGCCGTCCGCCGGGCCGGGTTGCAGGACCTTGGACGACAGGCCCACCGCCGGGAGGGTCACCGTCCGGCCGGCGGACACCCCGCCGCTCGACAGATCCTTGATCTTGTAGGTGAAGGTGGCGCCCGCCGCCGCGGTGGTGTCGCGGTAGCTGGTCTGCGCCGGGTCCTTGACGGTGGCCACCAGGGTGGTCGGCGACGGGGTGAAGCCGGCGGTGGTGCCGCGGTGCACCTCGTAGCCCGCGGTGGACGGGGTGTCGGCCGGTGTCCAGGTCAGCTCCGCGCCGTTGGCGTGCAGCGTGGTGGGGGTCCGCAGCGCGGGGGCGGCGAGGTTGTAGGTGACGTCCAGCTTCGGCTGGGCCGTGAGGTTGGAGCTGCGGCGGCTCGGCGGCGTGGGTCCGTTGCTGTTCGGCGTCTCGGTGCGCCGCTTGACCAGCAGGCCGTAGTTGGGTTGGGTGCCGCCGACCCAGCCGGCCACCGCGCCGGTGACCGACCAGGACATCCAGCCGGCCGGGGCACCGGCGGCCAGGGTGTACGACCCGAGCGCGGTCGCGTCGTAGGTGAGGCTGGTCGCCGGCGTGGTGATGGTCCACGGGGAGGTGATCCGGTGGGCGTCCATCAGGTGTGACACGCCGCCGCAGCCGGAGAGGAGGCAGGACCCGTCGAAGTAGAGCCCCAGCTTCGCGTCGGTGACCTGGGCGCCGGCCGGGACCGCGTCCAGGTCGAACTGGACCGCGCCGCGGTAGGTGTTGGTGTCGGTGCCGATGTAGAGCTTGCCGTGGGTCCACGGTGCGGTGCTCGTGCCGGCGAGGAAGGTCGCGTCCTCGACCGCCGGCTGGACGGTGAGCGTGGGGTCCAGGTGCACGGGGAACTGCCGGCCGGGCGCGCGCAGCCAGGCGGCGTCGAGGCTGAGCGTCAACGCCAGCCCGGCGCCGTCCTGGGCGACGGCCAGCTTCGGCTTGGCCGCCCTGGTCGCGTCGGCGCCCCGGGACTCCAGCACGGTGGGTGCGTCGAGCACCACCGGCGGGCTGCTCAGGCCGGCCCCCTCGACCAGCCACGAGCCGTCCGGCCGCCGGTGCGCGGAGATGGGCGCGCCGTCGTCCGCCGGCGTCAGCCGGAACCGGTAGCTGGTGGCCGAGTCGGGGCCGGCCAGGTCGATGGTCTCCTTGACGCCGGTCGGTCCGACCTCGTACCGCAGGTCCGCGCCCGGCCAGGCCCGCCGGTAGGTGATCTGCGACCCGGCCCGCTCGGCGGGTCGGGTGGCGGTGCCCTCCGCCCGCATCCGCAGCCGGCGGTCACCGACCCGGAACTCCACCAGGTCACCGCCGGCGGTCCCGGCGAACCGCGCCTCGTAGGCGTTCGCGCCGCTGCGCCAGGCGAAACCGTCCTCGTCGACGGGATGCAACGTCGGGTCGATCCGGCGCATGGTGCCGTCGGACGCCCGGTAGTTGACCGGGGTGGAGTACACGGCGGTGCGGTAGGAGCCGTCGGCGTTGCGCCGGGTGATGGACGTGACGGTGTTGCGCTCGGGCAGCTCCCCCACCGTCGGCGCCGGGACGGCCGGGCGCTGGGCGACCGGAGCGGTGCGCAGGCGGTGGTAGAGGTTCCCGACCAGCACCATCGAGGCCAGCACGGTGAGCGCGACGACGACGGTCAGGACGGTCGAGGCCCGGGACCGGGCCGGACGCGCGTCGCGGGGGGTGCGCGTGCGGCGGTGGCCGGGTAGACGAGCGGCCGACGCCCGCAGGCGCCGGCCGAGATGGACGAGGTGTCGACGACAGGACATGCCGAACCGCGGATCTGACATCCGGGACTCCCAGCTGTGGGGTGGGCAGGGCATGAGCGACCACGACACAACTGGGACGGTGACCGGCCGGCCCGGTCACCGTGCGGAGTTCCCCCGTGCGGTGGCGGAACGTCCCAGGCAGGCGACGATCCACATCGGAGTCTTGGAGATTGCCTGAGAGCCGGTCAACGGTTGCCGCACCACATGCAAGTTCCGGTAAAGGTCATCCAATCGGCTCATTTACATACGTCGAGAGGTCGGCCGAGTCGCGCCGAACCGGCGACGCGGATCAGCCGATGGGCGGATCCGGGTGATCGGATCCGGACATGCGCCCGTCCGGCAGGGGCAGCTCCCCGGCGTACCGGTCGACCACCGCCCAGACCCGCCCGTCACCCCAGTAGCCGGAGTGCCGGCCCAGCACCGGCGGGTCCTGGCCGTAGACGTACCAGCAGGTCGGCGGGTCGGTCAGCGCCTCGTCCACGCCGGCGGAATCAGCGAGGACCGGCCCGCCGATGTAGTCGGTCGGGTACCAGAAGTTGCGCCACCGCCAGGTCCGCGGCCGGTCCGCGCCCAGCGCGTCCGGCCCGAAGTAGGCGGGGAACGCCCAGCCGTACAGCTTGGTCACCGGGCTGCCGAAGGTGACCAGCGCGACCCGGTCGGTCGGCCGGCCGTCGCGGTGCGGGCGGCCCGACTCCTGCAGCAGCGCGGCCACCGCCAGCACGCTGCCCTGGCTGTGCGCGACGACCACCGCGCCGCCGCCGTGGTCGTGCAGCCGCCACAGCCGGCGCTGCACGTCGGGCACGGCCCGCTCGGCGTACGACGGCGGGGCCAGCGGGTGGTAGGCGCGCGGCCAGAAGGTGGCCACGTCCCAGAGCACGCCGAGGTGGCGGCGGCTGGCCAGGCCGCGCCAGCCCTGCCGCATGAGCAGCAGCACGGCCAGCGGCGCGGCGGCGGCCAGCCAGGTGGAGACGGTCAGCGCCCAGCGCGGCGCCCACGGCAGCTGGTGCCGGGCCCAGACGGTCACCAGCACGTACCCGGCGACCAGCAGCGCGGTCGCGGCCATCAGGGTCAGCGGCAGGTCCGCGTCGTGCGGCAGCGCGGCCAGCCGGCGGGCCCGGGCGATCCGCGCGGTCCAGCCGCCGCGCAGCGACCGGGGCGGCGACGCGTCCGGGTCCAGCGCGCTGGCGTCCCACGGCCCGGCCGGCCCCGCCGCCGGCGGCCCGGTGGCGTACCCGTCGTGCACGGCCCGCCGCCGCGCGGGCGTCCCGGCCAGCGCCAGGGTGACCGCCTCGACCAGCGCGAAGCCCAGCAGGATCGCGAACGGCAGCAGGGTCAGGTAGGGGGTGAGCGCGTAGACGATGCCGTAGACGAAGAGCCGGTCCCCGCCGCCCGCGCCGACGCCCGGGTTGGGCACCCGGCCGAGCAGGTCGGCCACCCGGATCATCGTGCCGATGCCGACCGCGTTGAGGATGACCGTGGCCAGGATGGTCACCACGAACGGGCCGGCGATCCGGAACCGGCCGCGGCGGTGCCCGTTCACCGCGAACGACAGCAGCACCGACAGGGTGGCCGCGAGGCAGCACCCGTAGGCCCAGTTGATCCCGCCGCGCATGCCGGGCAGCGGACCGGCCGCAGTCGGCGCGTACGCCGGTTGGGTCAGCGCCAGGACCACCGCGCCGGCCACCGCGAGGGCACCGAGCGCGACCACCGCGTGGGCGGCCGGCGCGGGCACCCGGGACCGGGTGGCCAGGACCACGGCGGCCGAGGCGGCCAGCGCCGCGACGACGGTCACCGCCGTGGCCAGGCCGGGCCGGGTCGCCCCCGGCAGCGACCGTACGGTGTGCCCGGTGAGCCAGCCGACGAAGGCCAGCCCGGTGCCCAGGTGCACCGACGCCAGGGCGGCGACGCCGCGGCCACCGTTCCAGAAGTCCGGGTCGGCCAGCCCGGCACCGGGGCGGGCCGGCGTGACGTCGCACGGCGGCCGGCCGGTGCGGCCGACCTGCGGCGGTGGGACCTGCTCGTAGCGGGCCAGCGAGCGCCCGCTGAGCACCTTCAGCCCGAGCGCCACCAGCAGCGGCAGCGCCGCGCCGACCAGCACCCGCCGGGCCGGGTGTTCGGCGAACACCGGGGCGCCCAGCCAGCGCAGCCACCAGCGGTCCCGACAGTCGGGCCGGCCGCCGCACTGGTAGGCGAGCACGTCCATCGAGGTCATCGCGACCAGCAGCAGCAGGTTGACGGTGAGCCCGAGCGCCGCCCACCGCACCACAGCCCGGTGCACCAGGAACCGCCACGGCCGCCGCCAGGCCGCCGGCATGCACATCCAGCCGGCCACGTTGACCAGCGCGAACGGCAGCAGCAGCAACCACAGAACCCGGCTCGCGCTGCGCGAGGTCAGCCCACCCCAGGAGTACGCCTCGACGTGCCGGCCGCGGGTGTCGGCGGTGCGGTAGAAGCCGGCCACCCGGTCCCCGGAGACGAGTTGCGGCGCGTCGTCGGCGAGCAGGCTCTCCGGGGTGGTGCCACCGACGCCGTGCAGCCGCAGCTCGGTCACCCCGGCCAGCGGGGCGGGCGGCGGCACCAGTCCGGGCGGCCGGGGCACCGGGCGCGCGTCGTTTCTCTGCAGTGGCATGTCGACCTCACCCACCACTACGCTGCGTGAACCGCGACGCTACTCCCCGGCACCGCCGACGACCAGCGGCTTTGGGGCATTTTGGCGGTAGGCGTGCATCCCGCCCTGGTGGCAGATTGTTCATCATCCCTTCCCTGCGGGGTGTGCACGGGACACCACGCAGGGCCATCGGCCGCCTACGATGCCGCCATGTTCTCCTCGACGACCCCTCCCGCCGACGGGTGGCGCCCTCCGCGGCGGCCGGAGTGCTCCTGCCCGGAACACGTGGACGACCTGACCGACCTGCTGCTGCCGGTGGACCGGTCGGGCGCGCCGCCGGTGCGGCTCACCGACCTGATCGACGGGCGGGAGGTGGGGGTGCAGCCGGCCGCGCCCGCCGACCGCTGGCTGGAGTCGTACGACGAGTCCGACGCGGGACCGGACCGGCTCGGCCCGTTCCACTGGGGGCTGTGGCTCGGCGACGAGGCCCGCGGCTGCTATTCCGACGAGGCGCCCTGGTCGCTGGACCAGGCGCTGCTGGAGCGGCCCGGCGTCGAGCACGTCGAGTGGATGGAGCGGGAGGAGTTCCTGGTCGGCGCGCCGACGATGTGCGCCGACGGGGTGCTGGCGGCGGCGGCCCGCGCGCTGGCCGACCCCCGGGTCCGCCAGTCGCCGGGCTGAGCCGCGCCGACCCCGACCGCCGGCCCCGCCGGCGGTGCCGGCACCGCTGGTCGCGCCGGCGCCGCTGGTCGTGCCGTCGGCCGGGTCACCCGGCCAGGGCGGCGTAGCGGCCGGCGCGGGCGATCAGCGTCTCGTGACTGCCGGCCTCGACGATCCGCCCGTGGTCGAGCACCGCGATCTGGTCGGCGTACCGGACGGTGGAGAGCCGGTGCGCGATGGTGATGGTGGTGCGTCCGTCGGCGAGGGCGTCGAAGGCCCGCTGGACGGCCCGTTCGGTCTCGGTGTCCAGCGCGCTGGTGGCCTCGTCGAGGATCAGCACCCGCGGGTTGCGCAGCAGCGTCCGGGCGATGGCGAGGCGTTGCTGCTCGCCGCCGGAGAACCGGTGCCCGCGCGAGCCGACCAGGGTGTCGTAGCCGTCCGGCAGCCCGGCGATCAGGTCGTGGATCTGGGCGGCCCGGGCGGCCTCGACGATCTCGGCGTCGGTGCGTCGGGCTTGGCGTAGCGCAGGTTCTCCCGCACGGTGGCGTGCAGCAGGTAGCTCTCCTGGCTGACCACGCCGATCACCGCGGCCAGGTCGGCCAGCCGCAGGTCGCGCAGGTCGATGCCGTCGACGGTGATCCGGCCGGCGGTCGGGTCGTACAGCCGGGTGAGCAGGGCGGCGAGGGTGCTCTTGCCCGAGCCGGTCTCGCCGACCAGGGCGAGGCTGCTGCCGGCCGGCACGTCGAGGCTGACTCCGGCGACGGCGGCGGTGTCGCTGCCCGGATAGCTGAAGGTTACGTCCTCCACGCGGACGTGCCCGGGCAGGGCCCGCGGTTCGACGGTCACCGGGTGCGCCGGGTCGTCGACCTCCACCGGCAGGTCGAGGTATTCGAAGACCCGGGCGAAGAGCGCCAGCGAGGCGGTCACCGAGACGCCGACGTTGAGCAGGCCGGTCAGCGGCCGGAACAGGGTGCCCTGCAGGGTGGTGAAGGCGACCAGGGTGCCGATGCTCAGCGTGCCGGCGGCGCCGGGCAGGCCGGCGCTGAGATAGATCACCGCCGGGATGGTGGCGAAGACGATGCTCATCGAGGCCATCCGCCAGCGGCCGGCCAGTTCGGAGCGCAGTTCCAGGTCGACCAGGCGGCCCGACGAGGCGGTGAACCGGTCGATCAGCGCGGGGCCGGTGCCCAGGGTCCGGCTGAGCCGGATCCCGCTGACCGACAGGCCCTCCTCCACGGTGACGTTGAGGTCGGCGAGTTCGCGCTGGCGCTGCGCGGTGATCGTCCGGCGCAGCCGGGCGACCCGGCGGGTCAACCAGATCGCCGGGGGCAGGACGACGAGGGAGACCAGGGAGAGCCGCCAGGACAGCGCGGCCATCGCCACCGCGGTGGCGATCACCGTGGTCAGGTTGGACGCGATGGCGGTGGCGGTGGAGGTGACCACCGACTGCATCCCGCCGATGTCGTTGGTGATCCGGGACTGCACCTCGCCGGTGCGGGTGCGGGTGAAGAACGCGACGGACTGGCGTTGCAGGTGGACGAAGACGTCGGTGCGCAGCCGGTGCATGACCTCCTGGCCGACCCGGGTGGAGATCCAGGTCTGCGCGACGCCCAGGGCGGCGGTGACGGCGGCGACCGCGATCATGCCGGCGACCAGCTGGACCAGCAGGGTCAGGTCGCGCTCGGGCAACGCCCGGTCGATGACGGCGCGCAGCAGGAACGGCGCGGCCAGGGCGGTCACCGAGGAGGCCACGATGATCGCGGTGACGGCGGCGAGCCGGCCGCGGTGGTCGGTGAAGAGCCGCGCCACGCGGCGCAGCGAGACGTCGCGGGCCTGGGCCTGCTCGGCGGCGGTGACGGTGGTCGCGCCGCCGCCCCGGCGGCCCGTCGAGGGGTACGGAGAGTGGGGTTCCAAGGACTGCCTCTTCCTGTCGAGTGATAATGAGGTTACCTCATCATGAGGTAGCAACATGAAGAGCTGGTACGGTATTCCCGTGACCGCAGCGCCGCCGCCCGACGAGCCGGAACCCCTGGCCGAGCTCTTCTGGGAGGTCGCCCGTGGGCTGCGGCAGCGCTCCCGGGAAGCGCTCGAGCCGTGGCAGATCACCCCCGCTCAGGGCCGGGCGTTGCAGGTGCTGCTGCGGCACGGGGCCATCCGGCTGGGCGGGCTCGCCGAGCACCTGCGCATCGCCCCGCGCTCCGCCACCGAGGTGGTCGACCAACTGGCGCAGCGCGGGCTGGTCGAGCGCCGGCCGGACCCGCAGGACCGGCGCGCCACCCTGGTCGCCCCGACCGCCGAGGGCACCCGGATGGGCGCGGCGGTGCGCGCCGCCCGCACCGCCGCGGCGCAGCGCCTCTTCGGCGAGCTCAGCGCCGCCGACCGCGCCGATCTGGCCCGCGTCCTGCGCACCCTCGCCAGCGACCCACGCGAGGCCGCCGGGCCGGCGAGCGGCGACCCACCCCGCTGAGCATCCGCACCGCCAGCCGGCGAGCGGCGCGAGCGCCGGCCCGGTCGGCGGGCACCCCGCGAAGGCACCACGGACAACCGGCGGACGGGCCCGGCCGTGGTCAGCCGGCCGCCGGCGCGGGGGCCGGCACGGTCAGCACCTGGCCGGTCCGCGGGCCGCCGGCCAGGGTCTGCGGGCCCCACTCCATCGTGACCAGGTGCAGGGTGCGGCCGTCGGCGCCGCCGAGCGCGCAGGCGAAGCAGCCCCGGTCGAGGGCGATCCGGTCCAGGATCGCGCCGCCCTCGGCGACCCGCACCGCACACCGGTTCGGCACGTCGCCGTACCAGACCGCGCCGTCCGCGTCGAGGCAGATGCCGTCGGGGGCCGACTCGGGCACGGCGGCCCACACCCGCCGGCCGCCGAGCGAGCCGTCGGCGGCGACGTCGTAGGCGGTGAGGCGGGCGGCGTACGACTCGGCGATGATCAGGGTGCGCCCGTCCGGGGTGAGTGCCATGCCGTTCGGGAACGCCAGGTCCGCGGCGACGAGGCGGGCCGCGCCGTCCGGCGTGACCAGGGCGATGGCGCCGGGGGCGTACTCGCCGCCGGGAAAGTCGAAGCCGATGGTGTTGACGTATGCGTTGCCCCGGCCGTCGGTCACCACCTCGTTCCAGGGATGCGCGACCAGGGATCGCAGGTCGGCGTGGTCGACCAGGCTGCCGTCCGGCTCCCGGCGCAGCAGCCGGCCCGCGCCGCCGGCGACGACCAGCAGCCGCCCGTCCGGCAGCCAGTCGAGGCAGATCGGCAGCCCGTCGACCCGGACCACCACGGTCGCCCGGCCCTCGACGTCGACCGTGAGCACCTCCCCCGCGCCCCAGTCGGCGACCCACAGTCGCCCGTCGTGCCAGCGGGGCGACTCCCCGAAGGCCAACCCGTCCAGCAGGACGCGTGGTGCGCTCATCGTCGGCTCCTCGTCAGGTCACGGGTCCGCCGCAGGTGATCCCGTTCGGCGGCGTTGTCGGTGCGCTCGATCGCCGCGTCGTACGCCGCGACCGCCTCGGCCCGGCGGTCGAGGCGGCGCAGCAGGTCCGCGCGGACCGCGTGGAACACGTGGTAGCCGGCGAGGTCGAGCGCGTCGACCAGGGCGAGCGCCGCGGCCGGGCCGGCCACCTCGGCGAGCGCCACCGCCCGGTTCAGCGCGACGACCGGGCCGGGGCGCAGCGCCAGCAGGTGGTCGTAGAGGGCGAGGATCTGCCGCCAGTCGGTGCCCGCGGCGTCCGGGGCGTCGCTGTGCACGGCGTTGATCGCGGCCTGGAGCTGGTACGGCCCGGGCCGGCCCCGCCGCAGGCAGCGGCGCACCAGCTCCTGACCCTCGCGGATCAGCGCCCGGTCCCAGCGGTCGCGGTCCTGCTCGGCCAGCGGGACCAGCGACCCGTCGGGGCCGGTGCGGGCCGGCCGCCGCGACTCGGTGAGCAGCATCAGGGCCAGCAGCCCGAGCGCCTCCGGCTCGTCGGGCATCAGCTCGACGAGCAGCCGGCCCAGCCGGATCGCCTCGGCGCACAGCTCGGCGCGGGCCAGCCGGTCACCGGCGGTGGCGGTGTGCCCCTCGGTGAAGATCAGGTAGATGACGGCCAGCACGGCGTCGAGCCGGTCGGGCAGGTCCGCGTCCCGGGGCACCCGGTACGGGATGCCGGCGTCGCGGATCTTCGCCTTGGCCCGGACCAGCCGCTGGGCCATGGTCGGCTCGGCGACCAGGAAGGCGTGCGCGATCTCGGCGGTGCCCAGCCCGCCGAGCAGGCGCAGGGTCAGCGCGACCCGGGCGGCGGGGTGCAGCGCCGGGTGGCAGCAGGTGAAGATCAGGCGGAGCCGGTCGTCGGCCACCGGCCCCTCCTCGGTGGTCTCGTCGGGCGCCCGCAGCAAGGCCGCCTCCCGGTGCCGGGCCGGCCGGGACGCCTCCCGGCGCAGCCGGTCCACGGCCCGGTTGCGGGCGGTGGTGATGATCCAACCGGCGGGGCTGGGCGGCACCCCGGTGCTCGGCCAGCGGTCCACCGCCGTGGCGAACGCCTCCTGGACGGCCTCCTCGGCGAGGTCGAGATCGCCGAGGAGGCGGACCAGGACGGCGACCGCCCGCGCGTACTCGGCGCGGAACACCCGCTCCACGGCGTCGCCGTCGGTCATGACGCCGGTCAGGCCCCGTCCGCGAACGGGCGGACCTCGATCGGCAGGGTGGTGGCCAGGGCGTACCGGCGGCCCCACTCCAGCGCGGCGTCGAGGTCCGGGGCGGTGATGATGGTGAACCCGCCCAGGTACTCCTTGCCCTCGACGTACGGGCCGTCGGTGACCAGCACCTCGTCGCCCTTCGGGCGCAGCACCGTCGCGGTGTCCGGCGCGTGCAGCCCGTTGCCGAAGACCCAGCTGCCGGCGGCGCGCAGCTCGGCCCGGATGGTCTCCAGCTCGCGCATCACCCCGGCCAGGAACTCCTGGTCCGGCAGCGGTGCGCCGGTTGGCTGGTAGATGCTGATCAGGTACTGCCGCACGGTGTCCTCCTCGGGGTCGGCCGGCCCGGTGCCAGCTTCACCCTTCACACGAACGGCGGCACTCCAGATCGACACGACCCGCCGAGGAAAATTCCGACCGCGCCGCCCGGGTGCGCCCACCGGTCATACCGATCCGGCATCCGGGTATCCGCGGCGGGTGGCGGGCAGCGGGCACGTGTTCGTGGTCGGCGCCGGGTTCTCCGGACTCGCCGCCGCGCTGGCGCTGGACCGGGCCGGCGTCCGGGTGCGGGTGCTGGAGGCCCGGGACCGGGTCGGCGGCCGGACGCTGACCCGGTGGCTGACCGACGGCACGCAGCTCGACCTGGGCGCGCAGTGGATCGGCCCGACCCAGGACCGGATGTACGCGCTGGCCGCCGCGCACGGCGTCGGCACCTTCCCGTCGGCCGCGTACGGGACGCCGCTGGTGCTGCGCGACGGTGGGCGCCGGCACGGGCCGCCGCCGGGGACCGACGCGCTCCTCGCCGCCCTGGACGCGCTCGCCGGCCGGCTGGACCCGGCCGCGCCCTGGCGGGCCGCCGATGCGCCGGAGTGGGACCGGGCGACCCTGACCGGCTGGCTGGCGGGTACGGCGCGGCGGCCGGAGACCGCCCGGTACGCGGGCCGGCTGCTCGCCGGTGGGCTGCTGGCCGCGGCCCCGGACGAGATCTCGGTGTTGCAGCTGCTCTTCTACCTGGCCAGCGGCGGCGGCACCGGGTCGCTGCTGGGGATGGCCGGCGGGGCGCAGCAGGACCGGCTGGTCGGTGGGCCGGCGGAGCTGGCCGGGCGGCTGGCCGCGGCGCTGCCGGCCGGGTCGGTGGTGTGCGGGGCCCCGGTACGCGCGATCGCGCAGGACCGGTCCGGGGTGGAGGTGCGCACCGAGCGGGACCGGTTCACCGGGGACGCGGTGGTGGTGGCGCTGCCACCGGCGCTGGCCGGCCGGCTTTGGTACGAACCGGCCCTGCCGGCGCTGCGCGACGGGTTGACCCAGCGGATGCCGATGGGCTCGGCGGTCAAGGTGCACGCGGTCTATCCCGAACCGTTCTGGCGTGCCGACGGTCTCTCCGGGGTCGCCACCACGGTCGACGGCCCGGTGACCGAGACGGTGGACAACGGCACGCCCGACTCGACGCGCGGCGTGCTGACCGCGTTCTGCTACGGCGACGAGGCGCGGGAGCTGCGCCGGATGTCCCCCGCCGCGCGGCGGGCGGCGCTGCTGGACGCGCTCGCCGCCGGGTTCGGCCGGTCGGCGCGGCACCCCGACGACCTGATCGAGTACGACTGGTCGGCCGACCCGTACACCCGGGGTTGTTTCTGCGGCGCGCCGACGCCCGGCGCGTGGACCCGGTACGGGCCGCAGCTGCGCCGCCCGGTGGGGCGGATCCACTGGGCGGGCACCGAGACGGCCACCCGGTGGGCCGGCTACCTGGAGGGCGCGGTGCTGGCCGGTGAGCGGGCGGCGGCGGAACTGACCGCCCTCTTGTAGACGATCTTCAATATGTGTCCTAATACTGGCAGTTCTTTTCGCCTCCGCCGCCACCCCCGCGGCCCCCCTGGGAGGAATGATGAACCGCACCCTGCGCACGGCCCTGCGGGCCACCGCCGCCACCCTGCTCACCCTGGTCACCACGGTCGCCGTCGGTGCCATGGCCGGCACGCCGGCCAGCGCCGCCCCGGCCGGCCTGCCCGGCATGGACGTCTCCAGCTGGCAGGGCAACGTCAACTGGTCGGCCGCCTGGAACAACGGCGCCCGGTTCGCCTACGTGAAGGCCACCGAGGGCACCAGCTACACCAACCCCTACTTCGCCCAGCAGTACAACGGCTCCTACAACGTCGGCATGATCCGCGGCGCGTACCACTTCGCGCTGCCGAACAACTCCAGCGGCGCGACCCAGGCCAACTACTTCGTCGACCACGGCGGCGGCTGGTCCAAGGACGGCAGGACGCTGCCCGGCGCCCTCGACATCGAGTACAACCCCTACGGCGCCACCTGCTACGGGCTGAGCCAGGCCTCGATGCGCAGCTGGATCGCCTCGTTCGTCAACCAGTACTACGCCCGCACCGGCCGCTGGGCAACCATCTACACCACCACCGACTGGTGGACCACCTGCACCGGCAACACCTCGCAGTTCGCCTCGAACAACCCGCTGTGGATCGCCCGCTACTCCTCCAGCGTGGGCACGCTGCCGGCGGGCTGGGGCACGTACTCCTTCTGGCAGTGGGCCTCGTCGGGCACCTTCCCGGGCGACCAGAACGTGTGGAACGGCACCCTGGACCGGCTCCGGGTGCTGGCCTGCAACGGGCCCTGCTGACCGCGACCGGCGGCGGGCCGCCCGGCCCGCCGCCGGCATCCCGCCCCGGAAGGAGATCCCGATGCCCGCTCCCCTGTCCCGGCGGTCCGTGCTGCGCGGCGCGGTGCTGCTCGGCGCCGCCGCCGGCGGCACCGCCCTCACCCAGCTCGGCGACGACCACGGCGCGCGGGCCCTGGCCGGCGCGGTCGACCAGCCGGTGATCGCCAACTGCGCGACCTGGGGCGCCCGGCCACCGTCCTCGACGATAAGCGTGGTGCCGAACCGGCCCAACAAGATCATCGTGCATCACACCGCGTTCCCGAACACCACCGACTACAGCCTGGCCCAGGCCTACCGGAACTCCCGCGACATCCAGGACCTGCACATGGACGCCAACGGCTGGGGCGACTCCGGGCAGCACTTCACCAACAGCCGCGGCGGATACCTGACCGAGGGCCGGCACGGCAGCCTGTACGCGCTGCTGCACGGGCAGACCATGGTCCAGGGCGCGCACTGCGTCGGGCAGAACAGCCAGGCCATCGGGATCGAGAACGACGGCATCTACCTCGACGTGCAGCCCCCGGCGGCGCTCTGGAACAGCCTGGTGACGTTCTGCGCGTTCACCTGCCAGCAGTACGCCATCGCGCCGAGCGAGATCTACGGCCACAAGGATTTCAACTCCACCCAGTGTCCCGGTCTGCTGCACGCCCGGCTGCCCGAACTGCGTACCGCCGTCGCCGCCCGCCTCGGCGCCTGACCGCACCGCCGCGCGCCGTGCGCCGCGCGCCGTGCGCCGTGCGCCGTGCGCCGTGCGCCGTGCGCCGTGCGCCGTGCGCCGTGCGCCGTGCGCCGTGCGCCGTGCGCCGTGCGCCGCAAGATCGTGCTGCAACCTGGTGGTAGTGGCCTCATCCTGCCTGCGAGACCACTACCACCAGGATCGAGCGCGATCATCCGCACCAAGGGCCGGGCAGAGGATGGCGGACGGATGGGCGAAAACGGCCCGCCGCCAGATCCGGGTGGGCGAGCCTGGGTGCGTGGCGGACAGGCAGGCAGCGGACGGCGAGGCGAGCAACTCGGCGCGCGTCGGCGCGAGCACCTCCGCGGACGGAAAGACGGACACCTCCCCGCACAGCGGGACGGGTGGTCCGGCGGGCGGCGGGGTTGATCCCCGCGTACCGCTGGAGCGGCTCTTCCGCGACCTCGACGCCGGGCCGGACGGGCTCAGCGCGGCGGAGGCCGGCCGCCGGCTGGCCTCCTACGGCCGCAACGAGTTGCGCCGGCAGCGCCGCCGCGGCTGGTGGCGGGAGCTGGGCCGGCAGCTGATCCACCCGCTGGCGCTGCTGCTCTGGGTGGCCGCCGTGCTGGCCTGGGTGGCCGGCACCCCGGCGCTCGCGCTGGCGATCCTGGTGGTGATCGCGCTGAACGCGCTCTTCGCCTCGGTCCAGGAGCGCCAGGCCGAACGGGCGGTCGAGGCGCTGACCCGTTACCTGCCGCAGCGCGCCCGGGTCCGCCGGGACGGTCGCTGGCAGGAGGTGCCGGCCGCGGACCTGGTCCCCGGGGACGTCCTCGCGGTCGACGAGGGTGACCGGATCTCCGCCGACGCCCGGCTGATCGAGGGGTCGGTCGAGGTCGACCTGTCCGCGCTGACCGGCGAGTCCCAGCCGGTCTACCGGGACGCCGACGCGCCGGCCACGGCCGGCGGGCCCACCGAGGCGGCCAACCTCGTCTTCAGCGGCACCAACTGCCTGGGTGGCGGGGCCCGGGCGTTGGTGCACGCCACCGGGATGCGGACCGAGCTGGGCCGCATCGCCGCGCTGAGCCAGCGGGTGGGCCGGGAGGAGAGCCCGCTGGAGAAGCAGGTACGCCGGGTGGCCTGGCTGATCGCGGCGGTGGCCGTCGGCGCCGGCCTGGTGTTCTTCCCGATCGGGGTGTTCGCCGCCGGGATGCCGATCTCCGACGCCTTCGCCTTCGCCATCGGGTTGCTGGTCGCCAACGTGCCGGAGGGGCTGCTGCCCACCATCACCCTCGCCCTGGCCGTGGGCGTGCGCCAACTGGCCCGCACCGGCGCGGTGGTGAAGCGGCTCAGCGCGGTGGAGACGCTGGGCTCCACCGACGTGATCTGCACCGACAAGACCGGCACGCTGACCGAGAACCGGATGCGGGTGGTCGCGGTCCGGGCCGCCGACACGCTGCACGACCCGGCGCCCGGGCCGGGCACCCGGCCGGAGCCGGCGCTGCACGCCTTGGCCGAGGCGGTGGCGGCGTGCAACAACGCCGACCCCGAGGGCGGCGACCCGACCGAGGTGGCGCCGCTGCGGTTCGCCGCCGACCTGGGCGTCACCGACACCGGGCATCCGGGCCGGCGCGCGCAGTTCACCTTCGACCCGAAGCTGCGGCTGATGTCCACGGTCGACGAGCGCGACGGGCGGCTCTGGCTGCACACCAAGGGGGCGCCCGAGGAGGTGCTGCGCCGGTGCGACCGGGTGCTCATCGCCGACGGCGCCGAGCGGCCGCTGGACGAGGCGTACCGCCGGGAGCTGGACGCGGCGGTGACCGCGCAGGCGGGTCAGGGCCGGCGGGTGCTCGGCGTGGCCCGCCGCCGGTTGGTCGCGGCGCCGGCGGGGCGCGCGGACGCCGAGCGGGAGCTGACCTTCCTCGGTTTCGTGGCGATGGTCGACCCGCCGCGGCCGGAGGTGCCGGAGGCGGTGGCCCGGTGCCACACCGCCGGCATCCGGATCATCATGGTGACCGGCGACCACGGGCTGACCGCCGCGGCGATCGCCCGGCAGGTCGGCATCGTCCGGGGCGAGCCCAGCGTGGTCACCGGCGACCGGCTCGACGCGATGTCCGGCGCGGAGCTGTCCCGGCTGCTCGGCGAGCGGCGGGAGGTGGTCTTCGCCCGGGTCTCCCCGGAGGCGAAGCTGCACATCGCCGAGGCGTTGCGGGCCAACCACGAGGTGGTGGCGATGACCGGGGACGGGGTGAACGACGCCCCCGCGCTGCGCCGGGCGGACATCGGGGTGGCGATGGGCCGCAGCGGCACCGACGTGACCCGCGAGGCCGGCACCATGATCCTCACCGACGACAACTTCGCCACCATCGTCGCGGCGGTCGCCGCCGGCCGGCGGGTCTACGACAACGTCCGCAAGTTCATCCTCTACATCTTCGCCCACGCCACCCCGGAGGTGGTGCCGTTCCTGATCTTCGCGCTCTCCGCCGGGGCGGTGCCGCTGCCGCTGACCGTGATGCAGATCCTCGCCATCGACCTGGGCACCGAGACGTTGCCGGCGCTCGCGCTGGGCCGGGAGCCGGCCGAGCCGGGGCTGATGGACCGGCCGCCGCGGCGGCGCAGCGACAAGGTGGTCAACGGGCCGATGCTGGCCCGGGCCTGGGGCTTCCTCGGGCTGATCTCGGCGGTGCTGGTGATGGCGGGCTTCTTCGCCGTCCTGCTGCGCGCCGGCTGGACGCCCGGCGCGCCGACCGGCCCGGGCAGCCCGCTGCACGACGCGTACCGGGAGGCCACCACGATGACATTCCTGGGGATCGTGGCCTGCCAGATCGGCACCGCGTTCGCCGCCCGCACCGAGCACGCGTCGCTGCGCCGGATCGGGGTGTTCAGCAACCGGCTGCTGCTCTGGGGCATCGCCTTCGAGCTGGCGTTCGCCGCGCTGATCGTCGGGCTGCCGCCGCTGGGGGAGGTCTTCGGCACCCGGCCGCCGGAGCCGGCGATGCTGGCGCTGCTGCTGGTCTTCCCACCGATCGTGTGGGGCGCCGACGAGCTGCGCCGGGCGGCACGCCGCCGACGCTGAGTGCTCGATTATATAAGCTGTGCCTGATATAACCGTGGGGTGCACGCCTTCGACGTACTCGGCGACCCGGTGCGCCGGCGGATCCTGGAGCTGCTCGCCCCCGGCGAGCTGACCGCCGGAGAGATCTGCGCCGCCGTCGGCGCCGAGTTCGGCATCACCCAGCCCGCCGTCTCGCAACACCTGCGGGTGCTGCGGGACAACGGTTTCACCACCGTCCGGCCGCAGGGCACCCGCCGGCTGTACGCGGTCGACCCCACCCCGCTGCGGGAGGTCGACCGCTGGCTGGACGGCTTCCGCCGGTTCTGGAGCCCGGCGCTGGACGCCCTGGCCACCGAGCTGGCCCGGGGCCGCCGCGAGCGGCGCGGCCGGCCCCCGACCGACGACTCCACCGACGACAGGAGAACACCATGACCGACGTGACGCACGAGATCAGCGCCGTCCGGCGCGCCCTGGGCCGCCGTACGCTGCCGGCCGGCGAGGCCCGGGTGCTGACCATCAGCCGCGTGTACGACGCGACGCTCGACGACATGTGGGACGCCTGCACCAACGCCGAACGCATCCCCCGCTGGTTCCTGCCGATCTCCGGTGACCTGCGGCTGGGCGGGCGGTACCAGTTCGAGGGCAACGCCGGTGGGGTCGTCGAGCGGTGCGACCCGCCGAAGAGCTTCGCCGCCACCTGGGAGATGGGTGACGACGTCAGCTGGATCGAGGTGCGGCTGCACCCGGTCGACGACGGGCGTACCCGGTTCGAGCTGGAGCACGTCGCCCACGTGGACGAGGAGCGGTGGGCGCAGTTCGGCCCCGGCGCGGTGGGCATCGGCTGGGAGATGGGCCTGTTCGGCCTCGGCAACCACTTCAAGGGCTCCGGCATCACGCCGGAGCAGGCCGCCGAGTGGATGGCGACCGAGGAGGCCCGGCAGTTCATCACCCGCTGCAGCGAGCAGTGGGTCGAGGCGGACATCGCCGCCGGCACCGACGAGGCGCAGGCGCGCGCGGCCGGGGCCCGCACCACTGCCGCGTACACCGGGCAGCCGGTGGAGTGAACGGCGTGGGCACGCCGACGGTGCGGCGTGCCCACGCGGCTCACGGCGCGTCACCGCCGTCCCGACCGGCCGTCTCCTCGCGCGAGGCTTTGCTCTGCTTCCGCGGACGCAACACCGCCCTGAACAGGGGCGATCCGCCGGGCGCGCACCCGGGGCGACCACCCCGGCGGCTACGGTGCGTGCCTGTTGCCGGGAGGGAAGCAGAGCAAAGGGCGCGCGGCCGGTGGTCGTCGCCGGACCGGCCCGCGCCCGACCCTGCTGGCCCCGGGACCACGCCCGGCCCGGCCCGCGCCCGACCCCGGCTCGCCCCCGGGACCACGCCGCCGGGCCGGCCCTCGCCCGACTCGGCTCACCCCGGGGCCACCGGTCCGGACCGCGCTCGACCCGGCTCACCCCGGGGCCACCCGTCCGGACCGCGCTCGACCCGGCTCACCCCGGGGTCACGCCGCCGGATCGGACCACGCCCGACCCGGCTCGTCCCCCGGGACCACGCCACCTAGCCGGCCCCGGGACCACGCCACCGAGCCGACCCCGGGACCATGCCGCCGGAGCCGCCGCGGGCGGGCGGACCGGGTGGTCAGCGGCGGCGGAGCGATGCGTCGAGCAGGGCGGGCGGTGCGTCGTTCTTCTCGTGCGCGGCGAGGTCGACGCCGGGGGCGACGATCCCGTCGATCGCGTCGAGCACGTCGGCGGGCAGCACGGTGTCCGCGGCGGCGAGCTGCGAGCGCAGATGGTCCAGGGTCCGGGGGCCGATGATCGCGCTGGTGACGGCGGGGTGGGCGGTGACGAACCCGAGCGCGAGCTGGATCATCGTCAGGCCGGCCTCGTCGGCGAGCGTCGCCAGCTTCTCGACGGCGTCGAGTTTGGCCCGGTTGGCGGGGACCTTGGTGTCGAAGCGCTGCGGCAGGAACGCCGAGCGGCTGGTGGTGACCTCCCGGCCCGCCCGGATCGCGCCGGACAGCCAGCCGGAGGCCAGCGGGCTCCAGGCCAGCACGCCCAGCCCGTACTGCTGGGTCACCGGCAGCACGTGGGCCTCGATCCCGCGCTGCAGGATCGAGTAGTTCGGCTGTTCGGTGACGTAGCGGCCCAGGTGGTGCTCCCGGGCGGCCCACTGCGCCTGCACGATCCGGTAGGCCGGGTAGGTCGAGGAGCCGAAGTAGCGGATCTTGCCCGCGCGTTGCAGGTCGGTGAGCGCGGACAGCGTCTCCTCGTCGTCGGTGCCCGGGTCCCACCGGTGGATCTGGTACAGGTCGATGTGGTCGACGCCCAGCCGGCGCAGGCTGCCGTCCAGGGCGGTGGTCAGCCAGCGACGCGAGGCGCCTCGACGGTGGGGCTCGTCGCCCATCGGCAGGCTCGCCTTGGTGGCCAGCACGACGTCGTCGCGGCGGCCGGCGACGGCCCGGCCGACCAGTTCCTCGGATTCGCCGCCGCTGTAGACGTCGGCGGTGTCGACCAGGTTGATCCCGGCGTCGAGGGCCGCGTCGACGATGGCGGTGACGTCGTCCTGGCCGGTACGCCCCAGCCGGCCGAAGTTCATCGCGCCGAGCGCCAGGGTGCTGGCCTGGACGCCGGTGCGGCCCAGGGTGCGGTATCGCATGACTGCTCCTTCGAGCGGGGTGGGAGCCCTGCGGCGTGGTGTCGCCGCGGGTGATCTGGCATCCTGAAAGCGGATCGCCGTTCCGTTACCAACATACGGAACATTGTTCCGCTTGCCAAGCCGAGTGACGGAGGTCGCCGAGCAGTGCCGCAGATCGACACCGGGTCGGGCTCACCCGCCCCGCGGAAACGGGCCGACGCCCGACGCAACGAGCAGAACCTGCTGGACGCGGCCGCCGCGGCCTTCGTCGCCGCCGGCGTCGACGTGCCGGTCCGCGACATCGCCGCCCGGGCCGGCGTCGGCGTCGGCACCATCTACCGCCACTTCCCCACCCGCGCCGACCTGATCGTCGCCGTCTACCGGCACCAGGTCGAAGCCTGCGCCGAGGCCGGCCCCGCCCTGCTGGCGGCCGTCGGCAGCCCGCACACCGCCCTGGCGCGCTGGCTCGACCAGTTCGTCGACTTCCTGGTCACCAAGCACGGCCTGGCCGAGGCGTTGCGGTCCGACGACCCCGCCTTCGAGGCGCTGCACGGCTACTTCGTCGACCGCCTCGTCCCGGTGTGTGCCGGGTTGCTCGACGCCGCGGTCGCGGCCGGTGAGATCCGGGCCGACACCGACGCCTACCAACTGCTGCGCGGCGTCGGCAATCTCTGCATCGGGGCGCGCGACGACGCCCGCTATGATCCGCGCCGCCTGGTCCAGCTCCTCGTCGCGGGGCTGCGCCGACGCCGGGACGAGCCCGCGACCAGGTAGCCTGGCGCGTCATGGCCGGCGTTGCGTACTCCCACTGCTCCTTCTGCGGCGTCGCCTACCCGGCGGGGGCGGCCTGGCCGCGGGTCTGCGTGGCCTGCGGGGAGACGGTCTGGCGAAATCCGCTGCCGGTCGCGGTGGCGCTGCTGCCGGTACGCACCGACGCCGGCCCCGGCCTGGTGGTGGTCCGCCGGGACATCGAGCCGGCGCGCGGCCAGCTCGCGCTGCCCGGCGGCTTCATCGAGTACGGCGAGGAGTGGTCCGACGCGCTGGTCCGGGAGCTGCGGGAGGAGACCGGCCTACGCGCGGACGCCGCCGACGCCCGACTGTTCGCGGTGCACGGGGCGCCGGCCGGCGGCACCATGATGATCTTCGGTGAGTTGCCGGAGCGGCCGGCGGCGGGGCTGCCGCCGTCGGCGCCGACCGAGGAGGCCACCGAGTGGCTGGTGCTCACCGCGCCGGTGGAGCTGGCCTTCTCCACCCACACCCGGGCGATGGCCGACTTCTTCGCCCGGCTGCCCTGACCCGGCCGGCCGCCCCACGAATCCGGCGGCCCTGACCCGGCCGGCCCGCCGCAAACCCGGCGGCTTTGACCTGCCGGCCGCCGCGGCCAGCGACCGGACGGCGGCCAGCTTGCCGGCCACCTGCGCGGGCGGTTCCCCCCAGGTCAGGTAGACGTCGCTGTGCCGCACCGCGACCGGCAGCGCGGCGGCCGACGAGCCGCCGAAGTAGACCGGCGGGACCGGGTCGGGCAGCCGGCTCAGCCGGGCCCCCTCGACCCGCAGGTGCGCGCCTTCGTGGTCGACCGTCTCGCCGTGCCACAGGGCGCGCACCACGTGCAGGAATTCGTCGGTGCGGGCGTACCGGGCGTCCTTGTCGAGGAAGTCGCCTTGACATCCTCCTCGTCCTAAAGGACGAGGATTCCCTCCACGCTGCGCGTGGGCCGCGCGACGTCCGGGTGGGTTACCGCTTCGCCGCGCGGTGCCGGGACGAGTCCCGGTCTTACCTGCGCTCCACGGTCGTTTGAGTTGTCCGCCTGTCCAGCGGCCAACACATTGATGGCGGCGTTGACGTCCCGGTCGTGGGCTGCCCCGCAGGAGCACTCCCACGCTCGGACCTTCAGGGCCATCTTGTCGTTGATGCGGCCACACCGCGAGCACATCCGGGTGGACGGGAAGAACCTGTCCACCCGGGCGAACGTGCGCCCGTAACGTGCCGCCTTGTACTCCAACATGTCGGTGAAGCTGGCCCAACCCGCGTCGTGCACGGACCTGGCGAGCCGGGTCCGGCCAAGACCGGCCACGCACAGGTCCTCGACGTACACCGCTTGGTTGTCGCGGATGATCCGTGTCGAGAGCTTGTGCTGCCAGTCTCGCCGGGTGTCGGCCACCCGGGCGTGCGCCATGGCGACCTTCACGACGGCCTTCTTGCGGTTGGCCGAGCCCTTCTGCTTGCGGGAGAGTGCCTGCTGCAATCGGCGAAGCGTGCGGGCCGCGCGGCGCAGGAACTTCGGCGCGGCCACCTTCGTGCCATCGGAGAGCACCGCGAAATGCGTCAGGCCCAGATCGATACCCACCTCGGACGCGGCCGGCGGCAACGGCCCGTCCGTGGTCTGCACGACGAACGAGGCGAAGTACCGCCCCGCCGCGTCCCGGATGATCGTCACGGACGACGGGTCCGACGGCAGCCTCCGGGACCAGCGGACCGCGAGATCACCGATCTTCGGCAGGCGCAGGCGGCCGTTGTCGAGGACTTTGAACCGGGAGTTCTTGGTAAACCGGATGGCCTGCCGGTTGTCCTTGCGCGACCGGAACCTCGGCGGAGCCGCCTTACGGCCTCTGCGCTTGCCCGAGATCGAGGCGAAGAAGTTGCGGTAGGCGGCATTCAGGTCCGCGAGGGCCTGCTGCAAGACCACGGCCGACACCTCGCCCAGCCACGCTCGCTCCGGGGTCGCCTTGGCCTGCGTGATGACCCGCTTGGACAGCTCAGCGTCCGAGACGTACTTCCCGCCCGCCTCACGGGCCCGCTGGCGCAGCCTGAGCCCGTCGTTGAACACCACCCGCGCGCACCCGAACGCCTTCGCCAGCGCCTCCTGCTGGCCGGGCGTCGGATAGACGCGGAACTGGTACCGAAGCTGCACATCGAACAGCCTCGCACTGCCCTATGACAGATTCCGGGAACGTCCATATCCGTCAGCCATGGCGCCTACACGCGGGCACTCGGACTGATATCCGACGTTGCCCTGCGGAGGCCGAAGAGGAGGATGGTGACATGGCGACGCGGACCGCGGGCGCCCTCGACCCGCTGACCCGGCTGCGGATGCGGGCGCTGCTGCGCCGGGTGCGCGCAAGCGCATCGCCGTCCCTCGCTCCCCCGCTCCCCCGACTTCGCCGCCCTGCGCCGCCGGCTGCTCGACCGCCTCGGCGTACCCGCCGCCTGACCACCGGAGCCCCCGATGACCCGTTGGACCCCCGACCCGACCTTCTATCCCTCACCCCGCGAGGCCGGCGCCGCGCCGGCCGAGAAGCTGGCCTACGTGGCCGCCTTCGACCGCACCGCCCAGCGCCCCGACGCCATCGCCGTGCTGGACACCGACCCCGACTCCCCCGACTACGGCCAGGTCGTCGGCTGGACCGAGCTGCCGTACCCCGGCGACGAGCTGCACCACTTCGGCTGGAACGCGTGCAGCAGCGCGCTCTGCCCGACCGCCCCGCACCCGCACGTGGAGCGGCGCTACCTGATCGTGCCGGGGCTGCGGTCGTCCCGCATCCACGTCATCGACACCCGGCCGGACCCGCGCGCCCCGCGGGTGGTCAAGGTGCTCGGGCCGGAGGAGCTGGCGAAGGGGGCCGGCTACTCGCGCCCGCACACCGTGCACTGCGGGCCGGACGGGATCTATCTCACCGCGCTGGGCGGCGCCGACGGGCAGGAGGGCCCCGGCGGGATCGCCATCCTGGACCACACCACGTTCGAGGTCCGCGGCGCCTGGGAGGCGGACCGGGGTCCGCAGTTCCTCGCGTACGACGCCTGGTGGCACCTCACCCAGGACGTGCTGGTCACCAGCGAGTGGGGCACCCCCGCCATGATCGAGGACGGCATCGTCGGCGAGCTGCTGCTCGGCCGGCGCTACGGTCACGCGATCCACTTCTGGGACCTGGCGAAGCGGCGGCACGTGCAGCGGGTCGACCTCGGCGACCAGTACCAGATGCCGCTGGAGCTGCGCCCGGCGCACGACCCGACGAAGTCGTACGGCTTCGTCGGCGTGGTGATCAGCGTCGAGGACCTGTCGGCGTCGGTGTGGCTGTGGCACCGCGACGGCGACGGCCCGGACGCCCCCTGGGCGGTGACCCGGGTGATCGACATCCCGGCCGAGCCGGCCGACCCGGCGGACCTGCCGGACCTGCTCAAGCCGTTCGGCGCGGTGCCGCCGCTGGTCACCGACATCGACCTGTCGGTGGACGACCGGTTCCTCTACGTCTCCTGCTGGGGCACCGGCGAGCTGCGCCAGTACGACGTGAGCGACCCGTTCCACCCGGTGCTCGTCGGCTCGGTGCGCCTCGGCGGCATCGTCGCGCGCACCGCCCACCCGGCCGCGCCGGACGAGCCGCTGGCCGGCGGCCCGCAGATGGTGGAGATCAGCCGGGACGGCCGCCGGGTGTACGTCAGCAACTCCCTCTACGGCTCCTGGGACGACCAGTTCTATCCCGACGGGGTGGGTGCCTGGCTGGCCAAGCTCGACGTCGACCCGGAGCGCGGCGGGCTCACCCCGGACCCGCGGTTCTTCCCCCGGGGCGAGCAGTTCCGCGGGTTGCGGGTGCACCAGACCCGGTTGCAGGGTGGCGACGCCAGCTCCGACTCGTACTGCTTCCCGTGACCGGGGCGACCCTGGCGACGCTGGCCGGGCTCGGCGCGTTCCACGGCCTGAACCCGGCGATGGGCTGGCTGCTGGCCACCGCCCGGGGGTTGCAGGAGCGCCGCCGGGCGGCGCTGCTGGCGGCCCTGCCGCCGATCGCCGTCGGGCACCTCGCCTCGGTGGCGGTGGTCGCGGCGCTGGTCACCGCCACCCGGTCGGTCACCGCCAGCCGGGCCCTCGCGGTGGCCGGTGGGGTGCTGCTGGTCGGGTACGGGCTGTGGCGGCTGCTCTCCGAACGGCACTTCCGCTGGGCCGGGATGCGGCTGTCGGCCGGGCAGCTGGTCGCCTGGTCGTTCCTGATGTCCTCGGCGCACGGCGCGGGCCTGATGCTGCTGCCGGTGCTGCTGGCCGGGCCGGCCCCGGCGGGCGGGCCGCACGCCGGGCACCTGGCCGCCGCCCCGGCCGGCGCCCTGCCCGGGTTGGCGGCGGCCGGGGTGCACACCGTCGCCATGCTCGCCGTCGCCACGGTGCTCGCCCTGGTGGTGTACGAGGTGCTCGGCGTGGGGGTGCTGCGCCGGGCCTGGTTCAACGTCGACCGGCTGTGGGCCGGGGTGCTGGTCGCCGCCGGGGTGGTGACGCTGATCGGCGCGAGCTGAGCTGCGGCGGGGACGCCCCGCCCGACCCGGCAACTCCCACTGGTTGAATAGGCGATGGCAGCGTCGCCGAACCGCAGGGAGGGCCGGGTGTCCCGTACGCCGTCGTGGGAGGAGGCCCGGCACGACGACCGGCGGGCCCGGCAGTGGCTCGCCGGCCGGGCCGACGGCCGGGGTGTGCCCCGGCAGGCGCTGCTGGAACTCGGCGCCGCGATGGGCGCGCTGGCCGCCGCCGCCCGGGAGCGCGAGCCGGTCGCCGTCACCGCGGACCCGGTCGGCGTCGACCCGGGCCCGGCGCCGATCGTCAAGCCGCTGCCCGAGGCGCTGTTCGACCGGCTGGACACCAACGCGGAGATGCGCTGGGCGGCGATGGCCGGCCAGGGGTACGTGGTCCCCACCGACCGGTTCTTCGTCCGCAACCACACCCGCACGCCCCGCATCGACCCGGACGACTGGCGGCTGAGCCTGTTCGGCAGCGGGCTGCGCGGCCGGCCCGGCCGGGACCGGCCGGTCGAGTTCGGCGTGGCCGACCTGCGGCGGCTGCCCGCCGAGCGGATCACCGCGCTGGTCGAGTGCGCCGGCAACGGCCGCCGGTTCTTCGACTCCCAGCAGGGCACGCCGGCGCCGGGGGTGGCCTGGGGCCTCGGCGGCGTCGGGGTGGCCCACTGGACCGGCGTACGCCTGTCGACCGTGCTGCGGCGGGCCGGGCTGACCGACGCCGCCGTCGACGTGCAGCCGGAGGGCCTCGACCCCGAGTACGTCACCGGCGGGGTGAACCTGGGCCGGGTCCGCCGCCCGCTGCCGCTGCGCAAGGCCCTCGACGACGTGCTGCTGGCGTACGCGATGAACGACGAGCCGCTGCCGGCCGACCACGGCTTCCCGGTGCGGCTGGTGGTGCCCGGCTGGATCGGCATCTCCTCGATCAAGTGGGTCGGCCCGGTGGAGGTCTCCGCCGCCCCGCTCTTCTCCCCCTGGAACACCCGGTTCTACCGGATGTTCGGGCCGGGCCACGCCGCCGCCGGGGACCCGCTCACCGCCCAGTCGGTGAAGAGCGCCTTCGCGCTGCCGTGGGACGCCCGCGTCCCGGTCGGCGCCGAGGTGCTGCTGCACGGCCGGTCGTGGTCGGGCAACGGCCCGATCCGCGAGGTGCGGGTCGACACCGGCGACGGCTGGCGCCCCGCCGACCTGGTCGCCGCCGACGCCGGCGGGCCGTGGCAGCGGTGGACGGCGGTGTGGCGGCCACCGGCGCCGGGTCGGCACCACCTGCGGGCCCGGGCCACCGACGTCACGGGCGCCGGCCAGCCGGACCGGGCCGCGCCCAACGCGCTGGGTTACCTCTTCGACGGCGTCGTCCGGCATCCGGTGACGGCGGTCTGACCCGGGCCCGGCCCGGGTCGGGTAAGGCCCGATGGGTGAGGGTGGTCATAACGACTGGACGATCACCGGGAAAGCTCCTAGATTTCTGGGCAGGTCATGAGCGCCAGCGCCAAGCCCCGGCTCGCTGGCCGGCAACCCTCCTCCACGGTGGGGTGCTCCGGGTGAGGACCAGGCATCGGCGGCACGCCGGTGCAAGCGTGGCCTGGTTCCCAGGTCAGCACAGCGACCACGGGAGAACCATGTCCAGCTTTGCTTTCCCGCCGTCCCGCGGCGTGGCCGCACCGCGCCCGGCTGATTTCACGCCGGTCAAGCGGCGGCACATCGACCTGATGCGGGTGTGCGGCGACGTCTGTCGTCGCCGCGCCGCACGCTAGTCGAACCCTCCCCTTCCTCGTACCGCTCGCAGCGGTGCGCCCTCGTCGGGCGCACCGTCGGTGGCGTGCGTCCGTGCGCCGCCCGATCATCCATCGGAGACACCCGTGCGATTCCTTCCTGCCCTGTCCAAGGTGGCCGCCCTCGGCGCCGCCGCCGTGCTCGCCGCCACCGCGCTGACCGCCTGCGGCGGTGACGACTCCGCCGCTTCCGCCGACAACCCGTACGGTCTGCTCCAGCCGGGCGTGCTGCGGGCCGGCACGCTCACCGACGCGCCGCCGAACGTGTACCTCAAGGACGGCAAGTTCACCGGCTTCGACAACGACCTGCTCACCGCCGTGGCCGGAAAGGTCGGCCTCAAGGTGGAGTTCGTCGGCACCGACTTCTCCGCGCTGCTGTCCCAGGTCAACAACCGCAAGTTCGACGTGGGCAGCTCGTCGATCACCATCACCGAGGCGCGGAAGAAGACCGTCGACTTCGGCAACGGCTACGACTTCGGCTACTTCGGGCTGGACGTGCCGGCCGGCTCGACCCTGACCGGCTTCGACCAGCTCGCCGGCAAGCGGGTGGTCGTGGTGCAGGGCACCGTGCAGGACGACTACGCCACCGGCAAGGGCTTGAACCCGGTGCGGGTGCCCGACTACAACGGCGCGCTCAACCAGCTCAAGGCGGGCACCGCGGACGCCTGGATCGCCCCGGCCGAGATCGGTGAGAAGTCCGCCGCGGACAGCGGCGGCAAGATCAAGGTGGCGGCGAAGGAGCTCAGCCCCGCCCCGACCGCGTACGCGGTGGCCAAGGGCAACGACAAGCTGCGCGAGGCGCTGAACAAGGGCCTGGACCAGGTGATCGCCGACGGCACCTGGACCAGGCTCCAGCAGCAGTACTACCCGGGCCGGCCGATCCCGGCCGACTTCACGCCGGGCAGCGGGACGGTGGCGGCGCCGTCGCCGTCGGCCGCTTCCTGAGGTACGGACGACACGAGCGGGGCGGTAGGAGAACACGATGGATCCGTTGAGCACCCTGTGGGAGACCTTCTTCGACTGGGACTCCATGCGCGAGGCGCTGCCCGAGATGCTGACGGTCGGGTTGCCGAACACGCTGATCCTGGCGCTCTCCGCCGCCCTGCTCGGTTCGGTGCTGGGGCTGCTGCTGGCGGTGGCCGGCATCTCTCGTACCCGGTGGTTGCGGTGGCCGGCGCGGGTCTACACGGACGTGTTCCGCGGCCTGCCGGCGGCGGCGACCATCCTGCTGATCGGGGTCGGCCTGGCGCCGTTCGGGATGCAGGTGTGGGGGCCGAACCCGTACCCGCTGGGCATCCTGGCGCTGTCGCTGATCGCGGCGGCGTACATCGGGGAGATCTTCCGCGCCGGCATCCAGAGCGTCGAGGCGGCGCAACTGGAGGGGGCGCGGGCGCTCGGCTTCTCCTGGGGCGAGGCGATGCGCCTGGTCATCGTCCCGCAGGGGGTGCGCCGGGTGCTGCCGGCCTGGGTCAACCAGCTGATCGCGCTGATCAAGGACTCCAGTCTGGTCTACTTCCTCGGCCTGCTGGCCAGCCAGCGGGAGCTGTTCCGGATCGGCCAGGACTACGCGGCCAACACCGGCAACCAGTCGGCGCTGCTGCTGGCCGGCCTCTGTTACCTGGCGCTGACCGTGCCGCTGACCCACGCGGTCAACGCGATCGACCGGCGGCTGCGGCAGGGCCGCGCGGTCACCGTCGCGGAGGAGGACGACGGTGGGCTGGCCGTGGCCGGCTCCACCGCGCTGCCGCCCGCCGCCCCGACCCGCAAGGAGCCGTGATGACCACCGCCACCACCGCCACCACCACGTCGGTCAGCCTCGCCGTCCGGGACGTGCACCTGGCCTTCGGCGCCAACAAGGTGCTGCGCGGCGCCAGCCTCGACGTCGCCCGGGGCGGCACGGCCTGCGTGATCGGGCCGTCGGGCTCCGGGAAGTCCACCCTGCTGCGGACCGTCAACCGGCTGATCGAGCCGGACGCCGGCGACGTGCTGCTGGACGGGCGCAGCGTGCTGGGCGACGACCCGGACGCGCTGCGCCAGCGCATCGGCATGGTGTTCCAGCAGTTCAACCTCTTTCCGCACATGACCGTGCTGGGCAACATCACGCTCGCCCTGCGGAAGCTGAAGAAGCTGGGCGAGGAGGAGGCGGTGCGGGTGGCCCGGGAGCAGTTGGAGCTGGTCGGGCTGGCCGCCAAGGCGGACTCCCGCCCCGGCCACCTCTCCGGTGGGCAGCAGCAACGGGTGGCGATCGCCCGCGCGCTGGCGCTGCGCCCCGAGGTGATGCTCTTCGACGAGGCCACCTCCGCGCTGGACCCGGAGTTGGTCAAGGGCGTACTCGGGGTGATGGCCGACCTGTCCGCCGCCGGGATGACGATGGTGGTGGTGACCCACGAGATGGGTTTCGCCCGGGAGGTCGCCGACACGGTCGCGTTCATGGACCGGGGCGTGGTGCTGGAGGCCGGTGAGCCGGCCGCCGTCTTCGAACGGCCGGAACACCCACGGCTGCGTCAGTTCCTGTCCCAGGTGCTCTGAGCGCCACCGCCTTCTATCCTCGTGGCGCGAGGGACAACCGACGGGGTGGTGACGATGGACCTGAGCGGCGTGGCGGCCCTGCTGCTGGACATGGACGGCACCCTCGTCGACTCCGACGCCGCCGTCGAACGGGCCTGGACGACCTGGGCCGGCGAGCACGACGTCGACCCGGCCGCCGCGCTGGCCGTCGCGCACGGCGCTCCGGCGCCGACCACGGTGCGTCGGCTGCGCCCGGACCTCGACGAGGCGGCCGTGGCGGTGGCCGCCGCCCGGCAGCTGGCGTTGCAGTACGACGACCTGACCGACGTGACCGCGCTGCCCGGGGCGGGCGACCTGCTCGCCGTCCTGGCCCGGCGGGGCCTGCCCTGGGCGGTGGTGACCAGCGCCGACACCCGGCTGGCCAAGGTGCGTCTGGCCGCCGCGGGCATCGACCCCCCGCTGCTGGTGACGGCCGACGACGTCGCGACCGGCAAGCCCGACCCGGAGCCGTACCTGGCCGCCGCCGCCCGGCTGGGCGTCCCGGCGACCCGCTGCCTGGTGGTGGAGGACTCGACGGCCGGGTTGGCCGCCGGGCGGGCGGCCGGTGCGCGCACCGCCGCGCTGCGCGGGCTCGACGGCGACCTGCGGCTGCGCGACCTGACCGAGCTGGCGCACCTGCTGTCCGGTGGCTGAGGAGATCGCGGTGCCGATCGACATCCGACCCCACTGGGTGCGGGTGCCGGAGGCCGACCTGATCGAGCTGCGGGGCCGGTTGGCCCGGACCCGCTGGCCCGAGGCGGCGCCCGCGCCGGGCTGGCGGCAGGGAATCCCGCTGCCGGTGGTGCGCGAGCTGTGCCGGTACTGGGCCGAGCAGTACGACTGGCGGGCCGCCGAGGCGCGGCTGAACGCCGTACCGCAGTACCTCGTCACGATCGACGGGCTGGCGGTGCACGTGCTGCACGCCCGCTCCCCGCACCCGGGGGCGTTGCCACTGGTCCTCACCCACGGCTGGCCCGGCTCCGTGCTGGAGCTGGTCGACCTGGTGGGGCCGCTGACCGACCCGGTGGCCCACGGTGGCACGCCCGAGGACGCCTTCCACGTGGTGCTCCCCGCCCTGCCCGGCTACGGCTTCAGCGGCAAGCCGGCCGAACCCGGCTGGGGCGTCGACCGCGTCGCCGGCGCGTGGGCCCGGTTGATGGCCGCCCTCGGCTACTCCCGCTACGGGGCGGCGGGCAGCGACTGGGGCACCAGCGTCTCCAGCGTGCTGGGGGCGGTGGACGCCGGGCACGTCGCCGGGGTCCACCTCGTACCCCCGCTGGCCGGTCCGGACCCGGCCGATGACCTCACCCCGGCGGAACGGCGGGCGGCGGTGGAGCTGCGGGAGCGGGCCCGGTCGTCGTCGGCGTACTCGGAGCTGCACCGCACCGCCCCGCAGACCCTCGGGTACGCGCTGCTCGACTCCCCCGCCGGGCTCTGCGCCTGGCTGGGCGAGAAGCTGCTCGGCTGGGCCGACCCGGCCGGCGGGCTCACCACCGACCAGGTCCTGGACCAGGTGACGCTGTACTGGCTGACCGGCACCGCGGCCTCCTCGGCGCGGCTGTACGCGGAGAGCATCGAGCAGGTCGCCGGCTGGATCAGTGGCGTTGACGCCGACCCGGTCCCGGTGCCGGTGGGCGCCTCGATATTCCCCGCCGAGCTGCCCCGGCCGTCGCGGCGGTGGGCCGCCCGCCGGTACCCGGACATCCGGTACTGGGCCGAGCACGCGCGGGGCGGTCACTTCCCGGCGCTCGAGGCACCCGACCTGCTGGTGGCGGACCTGCGGGCCTTCTTCCGGCTGGTGCGGTGAGCCGCCCCCGGCCGGGCCGGCTGTTGTGGCTGGCCGGCGCGGCGCAGGCGGCGGTGGGCTTCAGCGTGACGAGCCTCGGGGCGGTGCTGGTGCTGCTGGCGCGGGACGTGGGCGCGGCACCGGAGGACCTGGCCTGGCTGCCGTCCACCTTCGGGGCCGGTCTCGTCGCGGTCGCCGTGGCGGGTCCCTGGCTGTTGCGCGACGGGCACCGCCACTGCCTGTGGCTGGGCGGCGGCGCGCTCGGCACCGGCGCGGTGCTGCTGGCGCTGGCCGCGACCGTGCCGATGGCGGTCGCCGGGTCGGTGCTGCTCGGCCTCGGCGCGGCGGCCCTGGTGCTGGCCACCCCGGCACTGCTCAGCGGTCCGGACGCCGGCCGCCGGCTGAGCCTGGTGAGCGCCGTGGCCAGCACCGCCGCGCTGACCGCCCCACTGGCGCTGGCCGTGGCCGACCACGGTGGCGGGGACGGACGGCTGGCCCTGCTGGCGCTGACCCCGCTGGCCGCCCTGCTGCTCGCCGTCACGCCGCGGCACCACGGCACCCGTCCAGCCCGGGGCCGTCGGGCCGGCGCCAGGGGTCGGCGGCGCGGAGCAGCCGGACCACCAGCCGCGCGGGCCCGCCCGGCGGCGGGGCCCGGGGTTCCGCCCGGGGAAGGCCCCGCCGAGCCGCACCAACCCGCCGCGCGCGAGGTCCCGCCACCGGGACGCCCGGCCGGACCGTACGTCCGGGTGGCCGGGACCGCCCGGCGCGGGGACGTCGTCCGGCGGTGGAGCCAGGTGGTGCTCGCCGTGTCGGTCGAGTTCTGTTTCTCGGTGTGGGCCGTGGCACGGTTGCAGCAGACCGGCCTCGCCGTCGCGACGGCCGTGGCGTTGGCCACCTCGTTCCCGGCGGGGATGGCCCTCGGCCGGCTCGCCGCCTCCCGTGGGGCGCGTTCCGGCCCGCTGATCGCTGCCGGCGCGGCCGTCACCGCGCTGGGGGCCGTGACGGTCGCCGCCGCGGCGCGGCCTGGTTGGGCCGTGCTCGGGCTGGTCCTGGCCGGCCTCGGGGTGGCGGTGCTCTATCCGCTGACGCTGGCCGGGCTGATGGCCACCCCCGGGTTGTCCGCGCCGGTGGCGGCCTCGCTCGGGGCGCTGGCCTCCGGCACGGCGATCCTCGTCGCCCCCGCCGCGCTGGCCGCGCTCGGCCGCTCCGTCGGGCTCGGGGCCGCCTTCCTGGTCACGCCGGTCCTGCTGGCCCTGCTGCTCGGCCTGCGCCGGGCGGCGGGCGGGCCGACGACACCGGACCGGGCGGCCACCGGTCCTCGCCATTGACCCTGGTCCGACCGGTCGTCGCCACCGACTCCCGGTCCCACCGATCGTCGCGGCCGACGCCGGGCCGACCGGTCGTCGCCACCGGCCCCCCGGTCCCACCGGTCGTCGCACCGGCCCGCGCCGACCGGTCGTCGCCACCGGCCTTCGGTCCCACCGGCCGTCGGGGCCGACCGGTCGTCACCCGGGCCACCGGTCGGTGGCGGGTGCCCTAGGCTCGGCGGGTGCCCGCACGCCGGCACGGGGAGGACGGCATGGTGCGACGCGGCGCGGAGCCAGCACGGCGGGTGGCGGTGCTGCTGGCGCTGGCCGGCTCGGCGTTCCTGTTCAACACCACCGAGAACCTGCCGATCGGTCTGCTACCGCTGATCGCGGCCGACCTGGACGTGCCGCTGCCCTGGGTGGGTTGGCTGGTCGGCGGGTATGGGCTGACCGTTGCCGCCGTCTCGCTGCCGCTGGCCCGGCTGACCCGGGACGTGCCCCGGCGCGGGCTGCTCGCCGGGGTGCTCGCCGTGCTGGCCCTGTCCACCCTGGCCGGTGCGCTGGCCACCGCGTACCCGGTGCTGTTCGGCGCCCGGGTCGCCACGGCGCTGGCCCAGGCGCTGTTCTGGGCGGTGACCGCGCCGGTGGCGGTCGGTCTCTTCTCCCCCGCCGTGCGCGGGCGGGTGGTCGCGGTGATGTCGATCGGCGGCTCGCTGGCCGCCGTGGCGGGCGTGCCGGCCGGCACCTGGCTCGGCCAGCGCGACGGGTGGCGGCTGCCGTTCCTGCTGCTCGCCGGGGCCGCGCTGGCCGCCCTGCTGGTGGTGGGTGCGCTGCTGCCCGGCAGCGCCCCGGAGCGCAGCCACGGCGCGTACGCCTCGGCGCCGCACCGTGGCCGGTTCGCGCTGCTGCTGGTGGTCACGGCCGTCTCGGTGACCGGCATGTTCACCGCCTTCACGTACGTGACCCGGCTGCTCACCGGGGCCCCCGGGTTCGACGCCGGCGCGGTCGGCGCGCTGCTGGCCGTCTTCGGCGTCGCCGGCCTCGCCGGGGTGGCCCTGGTCGGCCGGATCGTCGACCGGCGGCCCCGGGCGGCGTTGGCGCTGACCGTGGGCGGGCAGGCGGCGGCACTGACCGGGCTCGGCCTGCTCGACCAGCGGGCCGCGGTGGTCGTGCTGCTGGCGCTGCTGGGCGGCACGGCGGTGCCGGTCTTCATGGTCACCCAGGCCCGGGTGCTGCACGTGACCCCGGGGCGCACCGAGCTGGGCTTCGCGGCCAACTCGGCGACCTTCAACGTCGGCATCGCGGCGGGCACGGTGCTCGGCGGGCTGATCCTGTCGGCCGTGGGCGTCGGGGCGGCCTTCGTCGTGGGCGGGCTGGTGTCGGCGCTCGCGCTGGCGGCGGTGCTGGCCGAGCCGGCGCTGACCGGCCGGCGGGCCGCCGTCGCCGCCGGCTGACCGACGCCCTGGCCGCAGGTCACGGGCACCCGCGAGGCGTCCGTCCTTTGTAGGGTGTCGGCACCTGATCACCTTCCCTGGAGCTGCCGTGGATCCCGCCGACACCCCGCCGTCCCGTCCCGCGCCGCCGCTGGGCGGTCCGCCCCGGCGGGTCGGCCGGCGCGCGTTGTTCGCCGGTGGCGCGGGCGCCGCGCTCGCCACCACCCTGCCCGGCCCGGCGGACGCGGCGGGTCCGCCGTCAGCAGCCGGCGTCGGCACGGGTGCGGCCGCCGTCGTGCGGGAGGCCCCGCTGAGTCTGCTGGACCCAGCGGTGGGCTGCCGCCTCGACGGCAGCGACGAGTGGGCGACGGTGACCACCGCGCTCACCACACTGCTGCCCGCCGGCGGCGGGGAGATCTATCACCCCGCCGGGCGGCTGGGGCTCGGCGCCGAACTGGTCCTGCCCAAGAACGTCACCTGGACCGGGGCGAACGTCGGCGGTTCGGTGATCTCGCCGGCCAACGGCTGGACCGGCCGGCTGGTCTCCACCGGCTTCCTCAACCACCTGCGCGGCGTGCAGTTCGACGGGCTGGGCACGTCCGGGGTGCTGCTGACCGTGCGCCGGGCCCGCACCCATCTCGGCAACCTCTACCTGACCAACTCGGGCAGCCACGGCCTGGAGTTCGTCGGCACCGACGCGAACAACAGCGCGCACGCCAACAAGGTCACCGACATCAACGTCATCGACTGCAAGGGCACCGGCGTGCTCGTCGCCGGCTGGGCGTACGACAACGAGTTCCTCAACACCTGGATCGGCCGGTGCCAGCGGGGCCTGCGGGTGCAGGACAGCGCGGGCTTCTTCGACAACCTGCACGTCTGGGGCTGCGTCGGCAACGGCGTCGAGCTGCGCAACAACGGCAGCCACAACCTGTTCCAGAACGTCTATCTGGAGAGCAACGGCGGCAACGGGCTGGACGCCTGGCAGGTCACCGGCACCCAGGTCGTCGGTGGGCGGCTGTGGCGCAACGCCGGCACCGGGGTCACCCTGGTGGCGGCGCCACGCACCCGGATCAGCGGGCTGGACTTCCACGAGAACACCCTGGAGGGGCTGCGCGGGTCGGACACCAGCCACTGCCAGGTGCTGGGTAACCAGTTCTACGACGAGCGGGCGGCGAGGAAGCAGACCCGACCGATCATCACCACGGGCAGCAGCAACCACTGGATCGTCAGCAACAACGTGATGCGGGCCGCCGACCACGCCGTCGGCGGGAAGTCGCTGGCCGGCGCGAACAACGTGGTGACCGGCAACATCGAGTGACCGGGGCCGCGTCGACCAGCCCCGGCAGCGCCGGGGCTCACTCCGGGGCGCCGGCCAGGTAGCCGCTGGCCTGCAACTCGAACAGCTCCCGGTAGAGGCCGTCGACGGCCATCAGCTCGTCGTGGGTGCCCCGCTGGACGAGCCGGCCGTGGTCCATCACGAAGATCTGGTCGGCGTGCCGGACGTTGGCCAGCCGGTGGGTGATCAGCACGACGGCCCGGTCGGGGCGGCGGCGCAGGTGCTGGAAGAGCGCGTGCTCGGCGCGGGCGTCCAGCGCGGCGGAGGGCTCGTCGCAGATCAGCAGCCGGGCGTCGCGGTAGAGGCCGCGGGCGGCGACCAGGCGCTGCCACTGGCCGCCGGAGAGCTCCTGGCCGTTCTTGAACTCGCGGTCGAGCAGGGTGTCGTAGCCGAACGGCAGGTCGGCGATCATGTCGTGCGCGGCGGCGGAGCGGGCGGCCCCCTCGACCGTGGGGCCCGGTTGTCCCTCGCGGCGGTCGTGCCGCCCGATGCGGATGTTCTGCCCGGCGGTGAAGGGGAACTTCCAGTATTCCTGGCTCATCACGGCGACCTGGGCGGCGATGGTGGCCGGGTCCAGCTCGGCGGTGTCGACGCCGTCCCACCGGATCGTCCCGCCGGTGGGACGGTAGAGGCCGGCGATGAGCTTGGCGAGGGTGGTCTTGCCGGAGCCGTTCTCGCCGACCAGGGCGACCACCTCGCCGCGCCGGATGGTGAGGCTCACCTCGTCCACCGCGGCGGTGTCGGTGTCCGGGTAGCGCAGGGTGACGGCGTCCAGCTCGATGGTGTCGAGGCCGCCGACCGGTCGGTCCGCGCCCTCGGGGACCCGTTCGGCGGCCCGGTCGAGGAAGTCCCGGTAGTCCTGGTAGTAGAGGGCGTCCTCGTAGAGGTTGTTGGTGGCGAACACCGCGATGCCGAGACTCGACCGGGCGGTCTGGAGGGCCAGCAGGGCGGTGGCCGCGGCGGCCAGCGCCACCACCCCGGTGAGCAGCAGCCCGGCCAGCACCGCGTAGAGGGCGAAGGCGGCGAGGCCGCCGATCGACATGCCGATCGCCCGGGTGACGCTCTGCTCGCGGGTCAGGCGCAGTTGCGCCCGGGTCTCGACGGCCATCATCCGGCGGTATTCGGCGAGCAGAAAGTCGCGCATCTGGTAGGCGCGGACCTCGGCGGCGGTGTGCCGGTTGGCCATCAGGTGCGCCAGCATCCACATCCGCCGGCGTCGGGTGATCCGGGCCAGCATGGCCAGGTATTGCCGGCGGGCCATCCGGACGGCGGTGACCGCCTCGGGCACCGCCGCGAGCAGCAGGCAGGGCAACAGCACCGGCTGGATCACGGTCACCGCCGCGGCGGTGGCGAGCACCCCGACCAGGCCGGTGATCAGGTTGACGGTGTGGTCGACGATGGACGCGGCCTCGGCCATCCCCCGGTCGCGGACCCGGTCCATCTCCTCGGCGAAGCCGGCGTCGTCGAAGGCGGCCAGCTCGACGGCCGTGGTGGCCTCGAAGAGCCGCAACTCCACCGCGTAGTTGATCTGCGGGATCAGCCGGGCCTGGGCCCATCCGGCGGCGACGGTGAGGGCGCCCTTGGCGGCCACCGCACCGGCGGCCAGCGCCAGCGCGGGCAGCGCGGCCCGGACCCGGTCCGGCGTGGGGCCGGCGGCGAACAGCTCCCGCAGCACCCCGGTGGTGGCCAGCAGGCCGAGGGTGGTCATCACCCCGGCGGCGAGGTTGAGCCCGATCGCCGCGGCGGTGTCCCGCCGGCTGGTCGCCCAGGCCAGGGTGACCGCCTCCCGGACCAGGTGCGGCAGGCGTCGGGCGACCGCGCGGAAGCTGGTGTGGGCGAACCGGGTGGCGTGGTGCATCCAGTGGCCGTCCTCCAGCTCGGGCAGCGCTATCCCGTCGTCCTCCGTGGGGGCGTCCGCGTCGGGGGCGCGGCGCGGGCCAATGACCGTCGCCATGGGTTCCTCCGGTGACCGAGGTGCGGGGCAGGGGCGAGCTTACTGTCCGCAGTCGAAGAGTGTCACCGGGTGAGCGGCGTGTCGTACAGGTGTCGCAACGGCGTGTCTCCGGCCACCCGGTGGGGCGGGTGCGCGGTGTCGCGTCGCGCCGGCCGCTGGCGGGTGGCAGGCTGGACGGCGAGCCGGTGGTGGAGCGCGAGGCGCCGCCGGCGACCCGTGGCGAAGGAGACGATCGACCCGATGGCCAGTGTGACCACCACCGACGAATGGCAGGCGCTGCGCAAGCACGCCGAGACGATGCGCGGCGCCCATCTGCGGGACCTGTTCGCCGCCGATCCGCGCCGGGGTGAGCGGCTCACCGGCGAGGTCGCCGACCTGCACGTGGACTACAGCAAGAACCTGGTCACCGACGAGACACTGGGCCTGCTCACCGGGCTGGCCGAGCGGGTCGGGCTGACCGACCGGATCGCGGCGATGTTCGCCGGGCGGCACATCAACTCCACCGAGGACCGGGCGGTGCTGCACACCGCGCTGCGGCTGCCCCGGGACGCGTCGCTGACCGTCGACGGGCAGGACGTGGTCGCCGACGTGCACGAGGTGCTGGACCGGATGTCGGCGTTCGCCGAGCGGGTGCGCTCGGGGCAGTGGCGCGGGCACACCGGGGAGCGGATCCGCACCGTGGTCAACATCGGCATCGGCGGCTCCGACCTGGGGCCGGTGATGGCGTACGAGGCGCTCAAGGCCTACCGGGACGCGGGGTTGAGCTGCCGGTTCGTCTCGAACATCGACCCGACCGACATCCACGACAAGACCCACGACCTCGATCCGGCGAGCACCCTGTTCGTGGTGGTCTCCAAGACCTTCTCCACCCAGGAGACGCTGGCCAACGCCGAGCAGGCCAAGACCTGGCTGCTGTCCGGGCTGGACGCCGACGACGACGCGGCCATCGCGAAGCACTTCGTCGCGGTGAGCACCAACGCGCAGCGGGTGGCCGACTTCGGCATCGACCCGGCGAACATGTTCGGCTTCTGGGACTGGGTGGGCGGCCGGTACTCGCTGCCCTCGGCGGTCGGGTTGTCGGTGATGCTGGCCGTCGGGCCGGACCGGTTCCGGGAGCTGCTGGCCGGCTACCACGCCGTGGACGAGCACTTCCGCAGCACGCCGGTGGAGCGCAACCTGCCGGCGCTGCTGGGGCTGCTGAACGTCTGGTACGTCGACTTCCTCGGCGCGCAGACCCACGCGGTGCTGCCGTACTCGCAGTATCTGCACCGGTTCCCGGCGTACCTGCAGCAGCTGACGATGGAGAGCAACGGCAAGTCGGTGACGCTGGACGGCACCCCGGTCGATTACGCCACCGGTGAGATCTTCTGGGGCGAGCCGGGCACCAACGGCCAGCACGCCTTCTATCAGCTGATCCACCAGGGCACGGTGCTGATCCCGGCCGACTTCATCGGGTTCAGCCGGCCCAACCACGACCTGGCCGACATGCACGACCTGTTCATGTCGAACTTCTTCGCGCAGACCGCCGCGCTGGCGTTCGGCCGGACGAAGGAGCAGGTGGAGGCCGAGGGCACCGACCCGGCGGTGGTGCCGCACCGGGTGATGCCGGGCAACCACCCGACCACCTCGATCATCGCGCCGAAGCTCACCCCGGCCACGCTCGGGCAGCTGATCGCCCTCTACGAGCACATCGTGTTCACCGAGGGCGCGATCTGGGACATCAACCCGTTCGACCAGTGGGGCGTGGAGCTGGGCAAGGTGATGGCGAACCAGCTCGCCCCGAAGCTCACCGGCGCGGCGCCGGACCTGTCGGATGTGGACTCGTCGACCGCGGCGCTGATCCGCCGCTACCGGGCCGAGCGCGGCCGGTCCTGAGCCACGCGCGACGGCGGCCGGGTCCTCGCGACCCGGCCGCCGTTTCGTGCGTACGAAAAGCTGGTCCAACCAGTTGACGGGTTGACGTGTCGGCCGTCACACTGCTGGCGTGGCCTTCGCCCCCGTCCCCCGCGCCTCCGTCTCCGACCACGTCTTCGCCCAGCTGCGCGACGCGATCGTCAGCGGCCGCTACCGCCCCGACGACCCGCTCCCCGGCGAGCGGGAGCTGGCCGGCGCCTTCGCGGTGAACCGGCACGCGGTGCGCGAGGCGCTGCGCCGCCTCCAGCAGCTCGGGCTGCTGCGGGTCAGCCAGGGCGGCGCCACCCGGGTCCTCGACTGGCGGGTGCACGCCGGCCTCGACCTGGCCCTGTCGCTGGCCCAGTCCGGCGACGTGCTGCCGGTGGAGAACCTGGTCCGCGACATGCTGGAGATGCGCGCCTGCATCGGCGTCGACGCGGCCCGGCTCTGCGCCGAACGCGCGCCGGACGAGCTGCGGCGCGGCCTCGTCGCGGTGGTCGAGGAGTTCGCCGCGCTCGCCCCCGACCTGCCCGCCATGGGCGAGGCGAACATCGCGCTCTGGCGCACGATCGTCAACGGCTCCGGCAACACCGCGTACCTGCTGGCGTTCAACAGCCTGGTCGCCGGGGCGGTGGCCGTCGGCGACGTGCCGCCGGAGCGCCGCGCCGCCGAGCTGCTGGACGTCGCCGGGCACCGCCGCCTGGCCGAGGCCATCGCCACCGGGCGCGGCGCGGACGCCGGCCGGGAGGCGTACGACCTGCTCACCGCCGCCCTCACCACCCCCACCACCTGAAGGAAGGCCGAGCATGATCCCCGCCGTGCTCTATGCCGTACCGGCGTTCCTGCTGCTCGTCGTCGTCGAGGCGCTGTCCTACCGGTTCGCGCCGGACGACGACGAACGCGGCTACGAACTGCGCGACACCGCCACCAGCCTCACCATGGGCGCCGGCAGCCAGGTGATCGGCTTCCCCTGGAAGCTGCTCACCATCGGCCTGTACGCCGGGCTCTGGTCGATCGCCCCGGTGCAGCTCTCCCCCACCAGCGTGTGGACCTGGGTGCTGCTGTTCTTCGCCGACGACCTGGCCTACTACTGGTTCCACCGGGTCCACCACGAGGTGCGCTTCTTCTGGGCCAGCCACGTGGTGCACCACTCCAGCACCTTCTACAACTTCTCCACGGCGCTGCGCCAGAGCTGGACGCCGATGACCTCGCTGCCGTTCTGGCTCGGCCTGACCCTGCTCGGCATCCCCCCGTGGATGATCTTCCTCCAGCAGTCGATCAGCCTGCTCTACCAGTTCTTCCTGCACACCGAGCGGGTCGGCCGGCTGCCCCGGCCGATCGAGTGGATGTTCAACACGCCGTCGCACCACCGGGTGCACCACGGCTCCAACCGGGAATACCTGGACCGCAACTACGGCGGCATCCTGATCGTCTGGGACCGGCTCTTCGGCACCTTCGAGCCGGAGGGCGCCACCGTCCGGTACGGGCTGACGAAGAACATCGGCAGTTACAACCCGCTGCGCGTGGCCACCCACGAGTACGCGGCGATCTGGGCCGACGTGCGCCGCACCCCGTCGTGGCGGCACCGGCTCGGCTACCTGTTCGGCCGTCCCGGCTGGCAGCCGGCCCGATGAGGCGGGCCTGGCCGGTGCTGTTCGGGCTGGTCGTCGCGGTCGAGCTGGCCGGCGTCGCGCTCGACCAGCCGGCGTTGCAGTGGGCGGCCAAGCCGCTGCTCGCGCCGCTGCTGCTGGTCCGGCTGCTCGCCGTACGCCGGCACTGGGACCTGGTGGCGACGGGCCTGGTGTTCGCCACGGCCGGTGACGTGGCGCTGCTGCTGCCCGGCACGACCGCGTTCCTGGCCGGGATGGGGTGCTTCCTCGGCACCCAGCTCTGCCTGCTGGCGGCGTTCCTGCGGCACCGGCGGCCGCCCGTTCCGGCCGTGGCCGGCTACCTGGCGCTGTGGGTCGCGGCGAACGCGCTGCTCTGGCCGCGGCTGGGCGAGCTGCGGCTGCCGGTGCTCGGCTACAGCCTGGCGCTGAGCCTGATGGCCGCCGCGGCGGCCGGGGTCTCCCGGCGGGCGGCGGCCGGTGGGGCGCTCTTCCTGCTCTCCGACGCGCTGATCGGCGCGGGCGCGGCCGGGCTGGCGCTGCCCGGGCGGGGGTTGGCGGTGATGATCAGCTACGTCGCGGCGCTGTACCTGTTGACCACCGCGTGGGCCGGGCGTGACACGCCTCGGCCGGTGGACGCGGCGTCGGCCTGGCAAGACGCCGAGCGCGACGACGTCCAGCGGGTCGTCAACGGTGCCAGGACGGAGTGACCGCGCCGCCGACCGATCCGCCGTCGACCGACCGGGACCGGTCCACGGCTCCGCCACGCGTCAGCTCAGCACCGTCGCGCGTCTACCGGGTTACCCTGGGCCACATGGACCCGATCCGTGCACTCCGCAGCTCGCGGGCGCCCTACGAGGCCCGCCCCGGGCGTCGAGCGGTCGTGGTCGATGACCTGAACGAGTTGCGGGGTCCCGTCACCGGGATCGTCGAGTTGCCCCACCGCCTGTTCTGGCAGCCCGACCGGCATGTCGACCTCGACCAACCAGGACTGCTGGCGTGGATGTACGAAACGGTTCTCACCGAGGCCGTCCACCCCGACGAACTACGCACCTGGCTGCACGGGTCCACCCTCACCCGACTCTGGCCCCAGCTGCACCTTCCTCGCGGCGTCCGGCGCACCTGGCAGGAGCGCCATCCGGGGCTACGCGGCCGGGACATCGCCGCCTGATGCCGCCCGCACCGGACCCGTTCCAAACCGCTGTGGCCCGTGTCGCGCTGGCCGCCGCCAGCCGTCACGGCTTCGCCCTGGCCGGCGGCCAGGCCCTCATCGCCCACGGCGTCGGCACCCGGCCCACCGAAGACGTTGACCTGTTCACCGACGTCGCCGGCGGCGTCCGCGCCGCCGCCGACGTGGTCCGCGTCGCCCTACTCGTCGCAGGCTTCGAGGTCGACACCATCGCCGACCCCAGCGAGCTGGACGAGGTCTTCTACGGCTTCGACCAGGAGATGACCGAGTTCGAGGTCCGGCGGGACGCGCAGGTCGTACGCCTGCAACTCGTACGCTTCGCCCGCACCACCAGCCCTGTCGTGCTCGACATCGGGCCGGTGCTGCACCTCGACGACGTCATCGGAACCAAGGTCGCGGCCATGATCACCCGGGCCCAGCCGCGCGACTACGTTGACGTCGCAGCAGTCCTCGACCGCTACAACCGGGGTGACCTGCTCACACTCGGCCGGCGCGCCGACCCCGATCTCACGGATGAAGAGATCCTCGACGCGACCCGACGGCTTGATCGGCTGCCCGACACCGCTTCACGCTCTACCGCCTCACCCCGGCGCAGATCGGCGTGGTGCGCAGCGCCTTCGCGGACTGGCCCCGGTGAGCCGACCCGTCGGCGACGATAGAAACCTATCAGCGCCGGCGTCGCCGCACCATCGGGTGGCCGGCCGACTGCGCAGCCGGGGGCCGATGGCCTAGCTTCGCCGGATGCCTGCACACGATGTCACCGCCGGCGCGGCGGGTGAGTGGACCCTCGGCGACACGACCGTACGCCGGATCGGCTTCGGCGCGATGCGACTGACCGCGAAGCCCGACGGCTCCCCCAGTGACCGGGACACCGCGATCGGCGTGCTGCGCCGGGCGCGGGAGCTCGGGGTGAACCACGTCGACACGGCCGCCTTCTATTTCTCCGCGCTGCGCTCGGCCAACGAACTGATCAACCGCGCGTTCGCGCCGTACCCGGACGACCTGGTGGTGACCACGAAGGTGGGGCCGGGCCGGGACCCGTCCGGCGAGTGGTTGCCGCTGGCCCGGCCGGAGCAGTTGCGCGGGCAGGTGGAGGAGAACCTGCGCCAGCTCGGGCGCGACCACCTGGACGTGGTGAACCTGCGACAGGCCGGCCTGGACTCGATCGCGGAGCACTTCGGGGCCCTCGCGGAGCTGCGCGCGGCCGGACTGATCCGGCACCTCGGCCTGTCCAACGTCCGGCCCGAGCACCTGACGCAGGCCCTTCAGATCGCCCCGGTGGTCTGCGTGCAGAACCGGTACGGCCTGGACCAGCGCCGCTCCGCGCCGCTGCTGCGCCGCTGCGGCGAGCTGGGCATCGCCTTCGTGCCGTTCTTCGCCATCACCGGCGAGGGACGGGAGGGCGGCGGGGTCGCCGACGACGCCGCGGTGCGCGCGGTGGCGGACGCGCGCGGGGCGACGCCGGCCCAGGTGCGGCTGGCCTGGACCCTGCACCAGGGGCGGCACGTGCTGGCCATTCCCGGCACCGGCAACCCGGAGCACCTGGCGCAGAACATCGCCGCGGGGGCGCTGCGCCTGTCGGAGGCGGACCTGGCCCGGCTGGACGAGGCGGAGGCTGGGCGCGCGGGAGCATGAGCCAGTCCTGCCGGGTGATGTCGCGGCCCCGCCAGCGGGGCTGCGGGAAGGGTCGGTCGGCGGCGATCACGGGTGGCGGCTAGCCCGCCTCCGCCGGTCGGGCCGACCCGGGTGGCAGGTCCCGCAGCAGGTCGGCGTGGGCGGCGCGGAGCCGGTCCAGCGCCGGATCACCGCCGGGGCGGGACCGGCGGTCCAGCTCGGCCCAGGCCTCGGCCAGGGCCGCGGTGACCGCGCGCAGCTCGGCGGCGTGCCGGCGGGCGCTCTGCCGGTGGGCCTGGTCGAGGCGGCGGGCCCAGCCGGCGGTGACGGCGGCGACCCGGTCGGCGTCGGCGCGGGCCTGTGCGCCGGTGCGGGCGGCGCCGGCGGGGACGATCGCGGCGACCGGCCGGTGATCGCGGTCGCGGGTGAGCACGGTGACCGTGTCGGTCAGCTCGGCGAGGGCGACGAGTTGGGTGAGCCGGGTGCGGGCCTCGCGCAGCGGCACGGAGCGAGGCTGGTCGGCGTGGTCGAGGGGGGCGGAGGCAACCATGCCGTCATGCTGCCCGAGGGGTACGACAATCGATGCCCGACCGTCCGGAGGGGACGGACCGCGTGGCCCGTCCCCTCCGGCGCGGGTCAGCTCGCCTGCAGGGTCACGTCGTCGATGACGAAGCTGGTCTGCAGGGAGGCGTCCTCCACCCCGGTGAACTTCAGGGTGACGGTCTGGCCGGCGTACGCGGCGGCGTTGAACGTGCGCAGCTGGTAGCCGCTGGCCCGGTTGAGGTTCGAGTAGGTGGCCAGGGTGGTGGTGCCGAGCTGCACGGTGAGTTTGTCGTAGGCGGTGGTGCTGGTCGTCTCGGCGCTGTCGATGTGCAGGTAGAAGGCGAGGGTGTAGGTCGCGCAGCCGGCCGGGACGGTCAGCGACTGGGACAGCGTGTCGGTGCGGCTGGTGCCGTACCCGTTCAGCCAGGCCTTGTAGGAGCCGGTGCGGGCCGGCTGGCTGGCCGAGTTGGTGATGACGCCCGAGCTGGCGGTCCACGGGGCGGTGCCGGACTCGAAGCTGCTGTTGCCGACGACCTGGCCGCCGGCGCAGCCGCCGGTGCCGGTGACGGTGAGGCTGTAGGTGGCGGTCCGGGTGACCGAGCCGGTGCCGGTGACCGTGAGGGTGAAGGTGCCGGTGGTGGCCGTGGACGAGGCGCTGACGGTCATGGTGGAGGTGCCGCCGGAGGTCACCGACGACGGGCTGAAGGAGACCGTCACGCCGCTGGGCGCGCCGCTGGCGGACAGGCTCACGGTCTGGGCGCTGCCGCTGGTGGTGGCGGTGCTGACCGTGGCGGTGGTGGCGGCGCCCCGGGCGACGCTGCCGGAGGTCGGGCTGACCGACACCGAGAAGTCGTTGGTGGGGGTGCCGGTGCCGACGGCGAGCTGCCAGATGGCGTACGCGATGCCGTCCGCGCTGCGGTTGAGGATTGTGGTGTTGATGTTGCTGGTGGTGTCGCAGGCGCGGTGGTAGCAGCCGTCGTACGCCGCCCCGGCGGTGCCGCCCCACTTGCTGGCCTGGGCGGAGGTCTTGGTGTAGCTGGCGCCGGCGGCGTACCCGGAGGTGGGGATGCCGGCGTTGTTGAACGAGTAGTCGTCGGAGCGGCCGGCGCCCTCGGTGTTCTCCTCCGGCTGGAGCCCGAAGGAGTCCCAGTACGCCTTCAGCGGGGCCGCCGTGGTGGAGGTGATCCGGTTGATGAAGTAGCCGCCGTTGGGCGAGCCCACCATGTCGAAGTTGTAGTAGCCCTTGATGTAGCCGCGCTGGGTGGTCGACAGCGAGTTGACGTAGTGCTTCGAGCCCTGCAGGCCCTGCTCCTCGCCGTTCCACCAGGCGAACCGCACCCGCTTGGTCATGCTCGGGTTCTGGCTGGCCAGCACCAGCGCGTTCTCCAGCAGGCTGGCCGAGCCGGACCCGTTGTCGTTGATGCCCGGGCCGGCGGCGACGCCGTCGAGGTGGGCGCCGAACATCACCACCTGGTCGGCGGGGCCCTGCGGCCACTCGGCGATCAGGTTGCTGCCGGGGTAGGTGCAGGAGGTGCAGTTCTGCTCGGTCACCGTGTAGCCGGCGGCCTGGAGCTTGCCCTTCACGTACGCGACGGAGGCGGTGTAGCCGGCGGAGCCGGCCCGCCGGTTGCCGCCGTTGCTGGTGGCGATGCTGTTGAACTGGGTCAGGTGGGCCTGGACGTTGGTGATCGAGATGTCCGGGGCGGCCAGGGCGGCCAGCGGTGCGGCCGCGGTGACCGGTTTCGCCGCGATGGTCGCGGAGGCTTGCGGCGCGGCCAGCGTCACCGTGGTGGTGGCGGCGACGACGGCGAGCGTGACACCCGCGGTCAACGTTGTGCGTCTCATGGGGCTCCTCGGTGCGGGGGTGGGTGTCCGGGTCCGACGATCCCGTTCCCGGGTGACGGGGCGGGTGGGGGTCGCCGCGGCTCGGGGGCGGCCACGGCGGTCGACCCGGGAAGCACACACTGACATGCATCGATCTGCGGGGTCAACAGTGGATTTTCCGGCCGCGCGCCGGCCACCACGGCAACCGGTAGACCCCGGCGGCCGCCACCGTCGTGACCGGTTAGGACCATCCCCCACCTGGGTAGATGTGCGGGCACGAACCGGTGCGGCACGGCACCCGGCGCGTCACCGGTCAACGACGAACCGACAAGGGAGCCAGGGGTGCCGAGGGTGCGGGAGTGGTGGCGGTCTGCGCGTGACCGGCTGCGGGGAAACTGGCGACCGATCGTGGAGGCGACGGTGGCGGCCACCGTCGCCTGGGTGCTCGCGGCCCGGGTGATCGGGCACCCCGACCCGTTCTTCGCCCCGAGCGCCGCGCTGGTGGTGCTCGGTGAGGCCCGGGGGCAGCGGGTCCGGCAGACGGTGGAGATGGTGCTCGGGGTCGCCGCCGGGGTGCTCGTCGCCGAACTGGTGGTGCACGCGCTCGGGCCCGGCTACACCACCATCTTCCTCGTCCTGCTGGCCACCATCGGGCTGATGGTGGCGCTCGGGGCGAGCAGCACCCTCACCGTGCAGGCGGCCATCTCCGCGCTGTACCTGGTGGTGGTCGCCGCGCCCAAGGGCGACTTCATGCCGTTCCGGTTCGTCGACGCGCTGATCGGTGGCGCGGTCGCGCTGGCCGTGAGCCAGCTCGTGTCGGTCCGCGACCCGATCGCCCCGCTGGCCACCGAGGCCCGCCAGGCGTACGCCGACCTGGCCGGCGTGGTCGACGACGTGGCGGCGGCGCTGGAGCGGTGCGACGAGACGGCCGCGCGGGCCGCGCTGGACCGCGCGCGGGAGGTCGACGGCTGCGTGGAACGGCTGCGGATCGCCGTGCGGGCCTGCGGCGAGGCGCTGCGGCTGCGGGTGCGCGGCCGCCGGCAGCTCGACCGGATCGACGAGGTCGAGACGACCGCCCGGCAGCTCGACTACGCGGCCCGCAACATCCGGGTGCTGGCCCGCGCCGGCGCCACCCTGACCCGCCGGCACACCGCCACCCCGGCCGAGCTCAGCGCCGCCATCCGGGCGCTCGCCGACGCGGTCCGCGCCGCCGGCGAGGCGCTCGCCACCGACCTGGCCGGTGAGGCGGCGGCGGAGCGGCACGCCGGGCGGGCCGACGACGCGGCGCTGGAGGCGGTGCGGATCGGCGCGCGGCTGCTGGCGGCGCACCCACCGCTGCCGCTCGCCATGATCGTCGGGCAGATCCGGGCGACCGCGATCGACCTGCTGCGCGGCACGCTGGGCGACGACGCGGCGGTGCTGGACCGGGTGGACGAGGCCCTCGGCCTGCCCAGCGCCGACCAGCCCACCCCGTTGCCGTGCCCGCCGGCCGACGAGCCGGACCGGGACGGCACCTGCCCTCAGCCCGCCGGGCAGCGGTCGGACAGCGCGTAGCGCACCAGCACCACGTCGTCGATCTGGCGTACCTCGGCCACCCGGGCGCGGCGGCCCGGATGCCACGGGAACCGCCCGTCGCCGACGAACCGGGGCGCCCGGCCGTCGCCGACGAAGAACGGCGCGAGCACCAGGTGCAGCTCGTCGGCGAGGCCGGCGGCGAGGAACTGGGCGTGCACCTGCGCGCCGCCCTCCACCATCAGCCGGCCCACCCCCCGGCCGGCCAGGTCGGCGAGCACCCGGGCGGGGTCGACCGGCTCACCGCCGTCGACCACCGTCGCCAGGTGCCCCAGGCGCTCCCGGGTCTTGTCCCACGCCGCGGAGCCGCAGTAGACGATCCGGTCGGCGTCGCCGACGGTGAAGAACCGGGCCGCCGGGTCCAGGTCGCCGCTGCCGGTCACGGTCACCTTGGTCGGCGACGGCGGCAGCCCGCGCGCCACCCGCAGCTCCCGGTGCCGGGGCGAGCGGACCAGCAGCCGCGGGTCGTCCCGGCGGACGGTGGCGGCCCCGACCAGGATCGCGTCGGCCTCCGCCCGGACCGCGTCCACCCGGTCGAGGTCGGAGTCGTTGGACAGCAACAGCCGCTCGTCGGTGGCGTCGTCGATGTAACCGTCGATCGACATGGCGCAGCTGAGCAGCACGTACGGGCGGCGGCCCACGGCGGACACCGCCGCTCAGCCGACGGTGGGCAGGTCGGCCACGTGCGCCCCGCGGCTGGCCTTCGCGGCCAGGTAGCCGGCGTTGGCCGGGGACAGGAACACCCCGGTCGGCACCTGACCGGTGACCGTCACCCCGTACCGGCGCAGCTGCTCGGACTTGTCCGGGTTGTTGGTCAGCAGCGCCGCCCGGCGCACGTCCAGCGCGGCCAGCATCTGCGCGGCCACCGCGTAGTCCCGCTCGTCCTCCTGGTGCCCCAGGGCCACGTTGGCCTCGTAGGTGTCCAGACCGGCGTCCTGCAACGCGTACGCGTCGAGCTTCGGGTAGAGGCCGATGCCCCGCCCCTCCTGACGCAGGTAGAGCAGGAAACCGCCGGCGTCGGCGATCCGCTCCACCGCCTCCCGCAGCTGCGGCCCGCAGTCGCAGCGCTGGCTGCCGAAGACGTCGCCGGTCAGGCACTCGCTGTGCGGGCGGACCAGCGGCGGCTCGCCGGTCCCCTGCCGCCGCACCGCGGCCGCGAAGTCACCCAGGCCGACCGCGAGGTGCTCCCGGGCGTCGACCAGCCCGTCGAAGGTGAAGACCCGACCGGTGGTGGCGTACCCGTCGGGAAACCGCAGAGGCACCGAGACCTGGGTACGGATGGTGGCAAGGGGCAGCGTGTGGTCCATGTGTCTCCTCCGTGCGGCGCCGGTGGCGGGGTCACCCGGCGCAAGGTCACATACCCACTCAACCACCGTTTCGCGCCTGTTGCCCGCCCCGCCCGCGACGGGGCCGCCAGCGGGTGGCCAGCACCACGGCGCCGGGCAGGCTCGCCACCAGCACCAGCGCCCCGTACACGGTGGCGGTGGCCACACCCTGGGCGGCGCTGAGGCCGGCGGCGCCGAACGCCCACGCCGCCACCCCCTCGCGCGGCCCGAACCCGCCGACGTTCGCCGGCACCGCCATGGCCAGCAGCGCCAGCAGGGTCAGCGGCAGCAGCTCGGCCAGCGGCGCGGTGGCCCCGGCGGTGCGCGCCGCCACCAGGAAGGTGACCAGATGCCCGCCGACCGCCACCGCGGAGGCCAGCACCACCCCGGCCCAGGTGCGCCGGGCGAGCACCCCGGCGCGCAGGTCGGCGGCGGCCACCCGCAGCGGCCGCAGCCAGCGGGCCGGGGCGCGCGACGGCGCCGCCCGGGCCAGCAGCACCGCGCCGAGCAGGACCACGGCCAGCAGCCCCAACACCACCGGCAGCAGCGGCCGCACCGGCGACGGGAAGGCCAGCAACACCGCCGCGGCCAGCGCCACCTGCACCACCTGCCCCGCAGTGCGCTCCCACACCACGGCCCGGACGCCCCGGCCGACGTCGCCCGCGTCGCGCCCGCTGCGCACCGCCCGGTGCACGTCCCCGAGCACCCCGCCGGGCAGGGTGGCGTTCAGGAACACCGCCCGGTAGCACTGCGCCACCGCCCCGACCAGCGGCAGCGGCACGCCGAGGCCGCCCGCGACCAGTCGCCACCGCCAGGCGCAGCAGACGGTGGTCAGCGCGCCGATGCCGAGCGCCGCGGCGACCGCCGGGGCGTCGATCAGGCGCAGGCCGTGCAGGAACGGGCCGACGCCCACCCCCCACAGCAGCCCGGCGAGCAGCACCAGCCCGGCGAGCGGGCGGACCGCGACGCGCAGGGCCCGCCCGATCCCGGGCCGCGCCGTGGTGGCGGGCACGAGCGCGGCGCACGTCGCTTCCAACAGGTCCTCCCCCAGCCGTACCGTCTCACCTACCGGTACGGGCCGGGACGCCGCCCGGTTCAGCCCAGGCCGACAAGAAGATCGTCGTGGCCCAGCTCCACCCGCAGCCGGCCGGCCGCGATTTGGTCCAGCCGCCGCCGGGCGTACGCCCGCGCGGGCCCGGCCAGCTCGGGCCGCTGCTCGCCGGCGGCGGCCAGCCAGCCGGTGAGCCAGGCGGTGATCAGTTCGCCGTCGTCCGGGCCCAGCCGCCACGGGCTGGGTCGGCGGCGCACGTCGACGCCCCGCCGGTCGAAGGCCGCCACGGCGGCGTCCACCGCGTCCGGGCCGAGCAGCCGGCGCCCGTCGACGGTGCGCCGCTGGTGGTCGTTGAACGCGGCGGCGAGCTCGGCGTCCAGCGGTTCCGCCGGGGTGAACGCCACCCGGCCGGTCACCGAGACCATCAGCAGCGTGGGGCAGCCGGCGCCGACGCACGCGTCGACCATCCGGTCCAGCTCCTCGGCGGTGAGCATGTCCAGCAGCGCGGAGGCGGTGATCAGGCCGGCGCCGGCCAGGTCGGCGGCGGTGAGCCGGGTCAGGTCGGCGCGTCGGGTGCGCACCTGGACCGGCGCGCCGTCGTCCGCGCGCAGCTCACCGGTGCCGGCGGCCCGGGCCAGCAGGGCGGCGTCCCGGTCGTACAGGGTCCACCGTTGCGCCCCGGGCAGCTGTGGAGCCAGCCAGCGCACCACCGACCCGACGCCGCAGCCCAGGTCGTGCACCGCCAGCGGGCCGGCGGCGGGCCGGTCCCGCAGCAGCGCCACGAACTCCGGTGCCCGGGCGGCCGCATCGGCGGCCTCCCGCAACCGCAGCCACGCCGCGAACTCGGCGGGATCGTCGTCGGTCATGCCGGTGCCACCTCCGTCAGGGCGTCCGCCAGGGACGCCGTGGTGACCGTCCAGTCGGTCAGGGTGCCGCGCCGGCCGCGCGCGGCGGCCCGCAGCGAGCGGCGCAGTGCGGCGTCGCCCAGCCAGTCGCGCAGCGCCCCGGCCAGCGCCGCCGGGTCCGCCGGAGGCACCAGCAGGCCCGGTCGCCGCCCGTCCGGGGCGTGGCCCACCGCCTCCGGCACACCGCCGACCGCGCTGGTCAGCACCGGCACGCCGCGGGCCAGGGCCTCGGTGAGGACCATCCCGTACGTCTCGGCGTGCGACGGCAGCACCAGCAGGTCGGCGGCGGCGTACGCGGCGGCGAGCCGCTCGCCGACCAGCGGGCCGGCCAGCCGCACCCGGTCGGCCAGTCCCGCCCCGGCCAGGCGCACGCGCAGCCGGTCGACGAACTCCGGCGCCCGGGTCAGCGCCCCCACCCAGGTGCACCGCCAGTCCAGCCCGGCCAGCTCGGCCAGCGCCTCGACCAGCACGTCGTGCCCCTTGTGCGGGGTGACCGCGGCGACGCAGAGCAGTTCCGTCCCGGCCGGCGAGCCGGGCGCCACCGCCGCCGGGTCGACCCCCGGGCGGGCCACCCGCACCCGGTCACCGCCCAGCCCGTACGCCTCGACGAGCCGGCGCCGGGTCCACTCGCTGGTGGCGACCACCACGGTGGCCGCCGCCAGGACCCGGGCCTCGGCCTCGTCGTCGCGCGGCAGGTGCACCAGCACCACCAGCCGCAGCCGGCCGGCGTGCGGGGTGAGCTGCGCCGGCGACACCGAGGCGAGCAGGCCGTCGAGCAGCACGGTCGCCCCGTCGGGCAGCGCGGCCAGCACCCCGGCCAGCGCCGCCCGGTCGGCGGGCGAGGGCCGGGGCCAGTCGCCGGGCACCGGGTGCTCCCGCACCGACCAGCCAGCCGCCGCCAGCCCCGCGCAGACCCGCCGGTCGTACGTGTTGCCGCCGCTGGGCATGGCCGGATCGTCCACCCCGGCCGGCAGCACGACGTGTACCCCCCGCGTCATAGGGTCCGGTCGTAGCTGGCCCAGGCGACGTGCGACTCGTGCAGGGTGACGGTGATGCCGGTCAGCCCCTGCGCCCCCGGGCCCAGGTCACCCGCGTCGATCCGGTCGGCGAGCCGGTCGGCGATGACCCGGGACAGCACCTCGGTGGTGGTGTTCACCCCGGCGAACGCCGGTTCCTCGTCGAGGTTGCGGTAGGTGAGCTCGCCCAGCACCGCCTTGAGCTGGTCGGTGGCCAGGCCGATGTCGACCACGATGCCGTTCTCGTCGAGGTCCGGCCGGCGGAACGTGGCGTCGACGACGAAGGTCGCCCCGTGCAGTCGCTGGGCCGGGCCGAACACCTCGCCTTGGAAACTGTGGGCGATCATGATGTGGTCACGCACCGTCACGCTGAACAAGGATCACTCTCCGTCGTAGGTGATGAGGTGGCAGAGCGCGGGCAGGCTGCCCGCGGTGAGCCGGGGAAGCACGTCGGGCAGCTCGCGGAACGCGGACCGGCCGGTGATGAGCGCGTCGAACACCGGGTCGGCGAGCAGCTCCAGGGCCAACGCCAGCCGGTCGCCGTACGTGCGGGAGGAGCGGCGGGCCGGCGCGACCATGCCGACCTGGCTGCTGCGTACGGTCAGCCGTCCCGAGTGGAAGGCGCCGCCCAGCGACACCTGCACCGGGCGGTCGCCGTACCAGCTCAGTTCCAGCACGGTGCCCTCCGGCGCGAGCAGGTCCAGGGCCTGCTGCAGACCGGCGGAGCTGGCGCTGGCGTGCACCACCAGGTCCCGCCCGCCGGCGGCGTCGGCCGGGGCGGCGAAGTCCACGCCGAGCGCGGCGGCGACCGTCGCCCGCTCCGGGTCGGTGTCCACCAGCTGCACCCGGACGCCGGGGAAGCGGGCCAGCAGGGCGGCCACCGAGCAGCCCACCATGCCGGCGCCGATGACGGTGACCCGGTCACCGACCAGGGGTGGCGCGTCCCACAGCGCGTTCACCGCGGTCTCCACCGTGCCGGCCAGCACCGCCCGCGCCGCCGGCACCGATTCGGGTACGGGGGTCACGGCGTCGGCCGGCACCACGTACGCGCTCTGGTGCGGGTGCAGGCAGAAGACCGTCCGGCCGCGCAGTTCGGCCGGGCCCGCCTCGACCTCGCCCACGCTCAGGTAGCCGTACTTGACCGGGGCCGGGAAGTCGCCGTCCTGGAACGGGGCGCGCATGGCCGCGTACTGGCTCGGCGGGACCGCGCCGGCGAAGACCAGGGTCTCGGTGCCCCGGCTCACCCCCGAGTAGCGGGCCCGGACCAGCACCTCGTCCGGGCCGGGCTCGGGCAGCCGCACCGGCCGGATCTCGCCCGCTCCGGGCGAGCGGAGCCAGAAGGCCTCGGCCTGTCGCGTCACCGCGCGTTCCTCCCTCGTCGGCATCCCGTCCGGGCCTTCGGGTTTCAGACCGAACCGTTCGGTCACGTTTCCCGTGTTGATGGTCAGGGTTTGTCGATCATAGTCACGGAGGAAGTGTGCGCACGGTTCGAAACAGCCCGGTCACCGGCCTGGCCGGCCAGTTCGTCCTGCTGGCGGTGCTCGCCGCGACGGTGGGGCTCGGCGTGGTGGGCTGGCTGGTCGGGCTCGCGCACGGCCTGGCGCAGTACGGGCTGCTGCGCCGCGGCCTGCGCCTCGACGGCGCCCCGGGGCTGCGACCGGCCGACCGGGTGACCCTCGCCCGGGCCGTCCTGGTCGGCGGGGTGACGGCGCTGGCCGCGGACGTCCTCGCCGGCGGTCAGGTGCCGGCCGCCGTGCCGGTGTCGCTGGCCGGGGTGGCGCTCGCGCTGGACTGGGTGGACGGCCAGGTGGCCCGGCGCACCGGCACCGCCAGCGCGTTCGGCGCCCGCTTCGACATGGAGGTCGACGCCTTCCTGATCCTGGTGCTCAGCGCGTACGTGGCACCGGCCGTCGGCGGCTGGGCCCTGGCGATCGGCGCCATGCGGTACGCCTTCGTCGCGGCGAGCTGGCCGCTGCCCTGGCTGCGCGGTTCGCTGCCGGCGCGGCAGTGGCGCAAGGTGGTGGCCGCCGTGCAGGGTGTCGCCCTGGTCGGGGCCGCCGCCGGCGTGCTGCCCGGCCCGCTGGACACGGTGCTGGTGGCGGCGGCGCTGGCGCTGCTCGTCGAGTCGTTCACCCGCGACGTGTGGTGGCTGTGGCGGCACCGCGCGGGCGCCGGTTCGCTCCCCCGCCCCGGTCACCCCGCACGGCCGCTCCCCCACTCGGCGACGGCCACCGGCCGACCGGCGACGTCCGCTGACCGGCCGGTACCGTCGGCGCCCCGGCCCAGTGCGCCAGCTGGCCGGCCCGGGGCGGTGGCGCCGGCCGCGCCCGGCACTCCGGCGCGGCACCCCGCGCGGCAGGCCGCCTGACCAAGCACACCCCTGCGACCAGGAAGAAGGCCGTGCGCCCCGACGCGACATCCGACACCCCCGAGGTTCCGGGACCGACCGACCGGGACACTGCCCCGGCGCCCGCAGCACGCCGTCCGGCCGACGTGGACGCCGACGGCCCGGACGGCGACGCGGAGCAGGCCGACCCGCACCACGACGCGGAACCGGCCGACCCGCACCACGACGCGGAACCGGCCGACCCGCACCGGGACACGGGAGAGGTCAGCCCGAGCGGCGGGACGGAGCACGCCGGGCGAAGCGGCGACTCGCAGCGGGCCGGCCGTGGTCGGCGCGTCGTGGCGGTGGTGACCACGGTGCTGGCCGCGCTGCTCGTGCTGGCCGCGCTCACCGCGCCGAACCGGATCGACGCGCTGCGTCCCGCCGCGTTCGTCCGTATCCCGCTCGAGGCGCTGCTCGCCGCCGCGCTGCTGCTCGCCCTGCCCCGCCGGGCCGGCCGGGTGGTGGCCGCGCTGGTCGGCGCGGCGCTCGGCCTGCTGGCCGTGCTCAAGCTGCTCGACATGGGGTTCTTCGCGGCCCGGGCCCGGCCGTTCGATCCGGTGCTGGACTGGGCGATGCTGGACGACGCGCTGAGCTTCCTGGGCGACTCCGTCGGCCGGCCCGGCGCGATCGCCGCCGCCGTGGCGGCGGTGCTGCTCGCCGCCGGGCTGCTGCTGGCCAGCGCCCGTTCGGTGCTGCGGCTGACCCGATTGGCCCGCCGGCATCGCGCCGCCGCCACCCGGGTGGTGGCGACGCTGACCGTCGTGTGGACGGTCTGCGCCCTGTTCGGTGTGCGGACCGCGCCCGGGGTCGCGGTGGCCGACGCCAGCGCCGCCGCCCTCGTCCAGGATCGCGTCACCGGTGTGTGGGCGGGCCTGCACGACCGGGCGGATTTCGCCGCCCGGATCGGGGTGGACGCCTTCCGGGACGTCCCGGACGACCGGCTGCTGGCCGGGCTGCGCGGCAAGGACGTGGTCGTCTCGTTCGTGGAGAGCTACGGGCGGGTGGCGGTGGAGGACCCGCGGATCGGCCCGGGCGTGAACCGGGTGCTCGACGACGGCACCGCGCGGCTACGCGCCGCCGGCTTCGCCGCGCGCAGCGGGTGGCTGACCTCGCCGACGGCCGGCGGTGGTAGTTGGCTGGCGCACGCCACCCTGCTGTCCGGGTTGTGGGTCGACAACGAGCAGCGGCACACCGATCTGCTCGCCACCGACCGACTCACCCTCAACGGGGCGTTCCAGCGGGCCGGCTGGCAGACCGTCGGGGTGTTGCCGGCCGCCACCCAGCCCTGGCCGCAGAAGCGGTTCTACACCTACGACCGTTACTACGACGCGGAGCGCCTCGGCTACCAGGGGCCCAAGTTCAGCTACGCGCCGATGCCCGACCAGTACACGCTGGCAACCTTCCAGCGGCTGGAACGGGGCCGGCCGGGACACGCTCCGCTGATGGCGGAGATCCCGCTGGTGTCCAGCCACACCCCGTGGGCGCCGCTGCCCCGCCCGCTGGACTGGGCGCAGGCCGGTGACGGCGCGGCGTACGTGGGCATGCCGGCGCACGGCGAGTCGCCGGAGGCGGTGTGGCAGGACCCGGCGCGGGTCCGGTCGGCGTACGGCCGGTCGATCGAGTACTCGGTGGGCGTGCTGATCTCCTGGATGCAGCGGTACGGCGACGACGACCTGGTGCTGGTCTTCCTCGGCGACCACCAGCCGGCGCCGATCGTCACCGGCCCGGACGCCGGCCACGACGTGCCGATCACCGTGGTCGCCCGCGATCCGGCGGTGCTGGACCGGATCGCCGGTTGGGGTTGGCAGGACGGCCTGCGGCCCGGGCCGGACGCGCCGGTCTGGCCGATGGACACCTTCCGGGACCGCTTCCTCACCGCGTTCGCCCGCTGAGCAACGGTCGTCGGAGCCGATCGGCGCCGGCAGCCCGCGCGGCCTCGACCGCCCCGGGCCCGACGGTGCCCCAGACTGGCCGGCTGCCGGTACCCCCTCGCGTGCCCTGCCAACTTGATGTCGTAAACGAATCAGGCGGCCACGCTCGAACGCGTCGAGACGGGCAATGACCCTTCGCGTCAGCACGTATGCGCAGGTCACGAGGCAGGCCCGAGCACCGCCCGATGCCATCGACAACCATCGTGATTCGTTTACGACAGCAAGTTGGTAGGGCGCGCGAGGCACCGGCCCCCCGGAGTGACATCGACCGCAATCGTTGAGCTTGGCGCGATCATTGTCGTCAGGGCCGGGGAGGCACCGGCAGCGCTCGGGCGCACAGCGGCCAGCGATGTGCTTGCCGGCACCCACCGGAGCAGGCCCCACGCCCGCGGCACGGCCAGGTCTCACCGGCGGGTCAGCCGGCGAGCAGGGCGTCGGCGCGGACCAGGCGCTCCAGGTCCGGCGTGGGGCGCACCCCCAGCTCGCGGTCCAGGGTCGCCCGGAACACCTCCAGCCGGCGCACCGCCTCGGCGTAGTTGTGTTCGCCGAGGTGCGCGGTGATCAGCGCCCGGGTGGCGCTCTCCCGCAGCGGCTCCAGGTGCACGGCGGTCAGCGCCACCTGAATCGCCTCGCCGAAGCGACGTTCGGCGGTGAGCCGGGTGGCGAGCGCCTCCAGCGCGGACAGCCGCAGGTGTCGCAGCCGTTCCCGCTCGGCGAGGACCCAGTCGTCGTACCAGCCGGGCAGCAGTTCGCCGCCGAGGACATGGCCGGCGCGCAGGTCGACGGCCGTACCGTCGACCAGCCGGCCGGCGGTGGCGGCGAGCACCGCGACGTCGGTCTCCACCGTGTCGGAGAGCGCCAGCCGTTCCTCGCCGGTGACCAGCGGCACCGGGGTCAGCCGGTGCAGCCGCCACAGCGCGGTACGCAGGTTGGCGCGGGCCCGTTCCTCGCCGGAGTCCGGCCAGAGCAGGCCCGCCGCCTCGGCCCGGGCACGTTGCGGGTGCACGGCCAGCAGGGCGAGCAGTCGGCGCACGCTGTGCGGGGTGGGCAGCGACCGGCCGTCACGGTCGAGCGCGAAGCCGCCCAGCAGCCGCAGGTGGTACGGGACACGTTGCGTCGCAACCATGGGGAGCCCTTCGGTGATCCCGCCTCGGGCCTCCCACGTTCCGCCGAGCGCCGACCGCCGGTCAACGCTGTGTCGCGACCATGACCCGGGCTGCACCCGAACAGGTGCGCCGGCTCACCCGTTCAGCGCAGCCGGGTGAGGGTCTGCGCGTACGCCGTCCACTCCGCCGCGTCGCCCATGGTGGCGCCGACCTGGTTCTCCTTCATGATGGAGACCAGCTTCTCCGAGGATGTCTTGGCCAGCGCCCCGATGGTGTTGATCCCGGCCTTGACCAGCGCCTGCCGGGCCCGGGTGGGTACCGCGGTGAGGGTGGCGACGTCGCCGTCGGCGACGCTCTGCAGCGTGGTGTCGACGCCGAGCGCGGCGGCCACCGCGGCCGGTGCGCCGGTGGTGGTGCGCACCATCGCCGCCTCCCGCTCGCCCAGCTCCAGGACCATCCGGTCGAGGTTGTCGTAGACCCCGTCGGCGGGCAGCGTCCGCAGCACGTCGCGCACGGTCCGCCCGTCGGTGAGGATCTCGTCGCCGAAGACCCGGACGAACTCGTCGACCCGCACCTGCTGGGGAAAACGCCGCCGCGGGTCGTCGCGCTCGAACAGGTAGCGGTTGAGTTGGGCGGCGCCCTTGAGCTTGGTGCCGGCGACCGCGTCGACCCCGACGGTCTCCACCGCCGGCAGCACGACGGTGCCCTGTTTGGTCTGCCAGACGCTCACCTTCTTGTCGAGGAACATGGTGGTGCCCATGTAGCGGCCGAAGTCCAGCGCCGCGAGGGGGTAGTTCGGGTACCTGTCGACGACCAGCGGCCCGCCGGTGATGGGGCCGGAGTCGTGCGTGGCGGCGTTGAGCCGGTTCAGTTCGGCGCGGATCTCGTCGAGCAGCTTGCGCAGGCTGACCCGCATGGCGGCCAGGCAGGAGAACGCCTTGGCCACGTCGGTGCCGAGGTGGTCCAGGTCGTGTTCGATGCGGTGGAAGCGCTCGTTGAAGCCCAGCTCCCCGGTGGTCTGCCCGGCCTGCACCACGTCCTCGCCGTCCACCCAGTCGGTGTGGGTGAACGTCCGGACGAACGGCGGCGGCGCGCAGGACGGCTCGACGGCCGGGAACGACTCGGCGTAGTTGAAGACCCGCTTGGCGCTGCCGACGTTCTCGAAGATCCAGGAGGAGACCAGGACGCTGGCCTCGGACTTGTCGATCCCGGCCTTGGTGAAGGTCTCGTAGAGCTGGCCGACGGTCAGCCCGTCGTAGTTGATCTCGATGGCCATGGTGGTCCTCTCAGAGCTGGTCGTACACGCCGCGCTGTCGGCGCTGCCGGTACTGGCGGAAGGTGCGGGCCACGGCCGGGCGCAGCGGCTCGGCCGCCCCGTCGCCGTCGAGGTCGACGTGGTCGCGGCGCAGGGCGTACGTGTTGACCTCCACCCCGAGCGGGCAGACCCGGGTGAGGACGTTCATCAGCCGCTCGTACTGGGCCAGGGTGAGCGCCACCCCGTCGGGCAGTTCCACCCGGAACTCGTACGGGTCGGTCAGGCCGGTACGCACGTAGGAGAGCGCCACCACGGCGACCAGGCCGGGCGCGGTCGGCCGGAGCACGGTGCGGCTGCCCACCGCCTTGATCTCGCCCGCTCCCCCGCCCAGCCCGACGGTGTACCAGCGGAAGCCGGTGGCCCGCCGCTCGGACAGGTTGATCCCGGCCTCCGGCAGACCGATCACGCTCACCACCAGCAGCACCCGGTTGCCGCTGTCGACAAGCGGCAGCACGGCGGCGAGCCGGTTGTCCCGCAGCACCCCGACCAGCCGGGCCAGCCGGTCCACCGCGGCCGGCTGGTTGGCGACCAGGCCGGCGGCGAGGGCGGCGGGCAGCTCGACGGTCTCCACCAGTTCGTCCGGCAGTTGGTTCAGCGCGGCCACCACCGGCCCGGGGTCGCCGACGGCGGGCAGCCCGGCGGCGGCGAGGGCCAGCAGCACCGGCTGGCCCGCCGGTCGGGTGGGCACGGTGGCCCAGCGGGTCCGGGCCTGCGCGTCGGTCAGCCCGGCCCAGGCGGTCTCGCCGGCCCCGGTCCAGGCCGCTGCCGCGTCGGCCAGCCCGCCGAGCAGCAGCGCGTTGCCGCCCGGGTCGCCGGGGGCGTGGAACCGGGCCTGCACCGGCGTGGCGGCCTGCACGGCGGCGGTGGTCGGGGCGGTGACGGCCAGCCCCCGGGTGGGCAGGTGGGACAGGTAGAGGGTGGCGCTGTCGACCCGGTGCGCGGTGGGCAGCCCGCAGGCGCGCCACAGCCAGGCCGCCTCGGGGTCGGCCGCGGCGGTGGGCACCCCGGCCGCCCGGGCGGCGACGATCAGCGCCTCGGCGGTGGCGTCGGTCGTCACCGCCCGGCCGGTGTTCAGGATCCGGCCGCGCAGGTCGGCCAGTTGGGCGGCGGTGGGTGGGGTGACGTTCACCCCGAGGCCGAGCTCGTAGCGGCTGCCGCCGGCGTCGTCCTGGGCCCGCTTGACCTGCCAGGTCACGCTCGCGCCGAGCGCCCGGCAGACCCGGCCGGCCCGGTCCAGCGCGACCGCCAGCGGCGGCGCGACGCCGTGCGCGCTGTCGAAGGCGTACGACTGGCGCAGGCTGGCCCGCAGCGCGGTGATCTCGGCCAGCCGCCGGGCGGGCAGCGCCCGGGCGGCGTGGGTGGTGTTGTTGGGCGGGGTGTTGGCCGGCAGGATCAGCCGGTCCCGGCGCAGCTGGGCGAGGAAGTTGGTGCGGTGCTGGGCGCCGCCGACGGCGACCAGGGCCACCGCCACGGCGAACTGGTCGTCCTCCTCGCGCAGGGTGAACCGGGCGCCGCCGGGCAGGTCGGCGAAGAGCCCGGTGTTCGGGTCGGTCGGCGCGCCGGGGCCGTTCAGCAGCCGGCGTACGGCGCCGGGGGTGGGCAGCAGGAACCGGCGGTACAGGCCGAGCCGGGCGGCGTACGCGGCGTCGGGTTCCCGGCCCGGGTCGGGCAGCCGGCGGGCGTAGACCTCGCCGGTGGCGACGTCGTGCACCAGCTCGTCGATGAACCGGGGCACCCCGACGTCGGCGCCGATGCGGTCCAGCGCGTCGCGCCGGGCGTGCCCGAGCGTCCGGTAGGCGTGCACCTCGCGCAGCGCGCGGCGCAGCCGGTTCTTCTCGTACGTGGCCGCGTACAGCAGCCGGCCCAGGTTGCCCTCGACGACGGCCAGCTCCACCAGGTCGCGGGCGGCGGTGCCGGTGACCGCGGTGAAGGCGCCGTTCTCGGCGGCCCGCTCCACCCGCACGGTCACCCGGAAGGCGGGCACCAGCGGTTCGGCGGCGGTGTCCGGGGCGAGCACGGGCACCGACGCGCCGGCCGCCGACCAGGGGGCGAACACCCCGGCGGGCAGTTCGCCGCCGCCGTCGGGGGTGACCCGGACCCGGACGGTCTCCTCGCCGAGGTCGCGGCGCAGCACGGCGGTCAGCAGCGGGTGCCGGCTGGTCCAGTCGACGTCGGCGGTGCCGTCGGCGCCCAACGGCACCACCACCCGCCGCACGGTGCCCGCCCAGGGGCCCTCCAGCTGGTCGACGAGGTTGCGGTCGACGGACGGGTCCGCCCCGTCGACCGGTACCCGCAGGTCCGTCATGCTCACCTCACACGATCCGGAACGGCCGGGGGGCGTCCCGGTCGACGTAGACGGGCACCTGGTTGGCGGCGAGCACGGCGTTGGCCCCGACGGCCAGCCGCTGCACGCCGTCGCCGGCGGGCGCGGTGGCGGTGACCACGCTGGCCGAGTCGGCGGGGAACCGGACCAGCCGCAGGTCCCGTACGTCGGCGACGCCGGGCTCGTTCATCAGCGTCCAGATCACCTCGGCCACCCGGACCGGTTCGCCGAACGGCAGCTCGTCGACGTAGCGGCGCAGCCGGGCGTGCAGCCGGGCCCGCAGCTCGGCGGCGGCGGTGGAGGCGTTCACCGCCTCCTTCGAGCCGGTGGGCAGCGGCAGACCCCGGATCACCAGGTCCGCCTCGACCCCGATGTCCACCTCGTCGGCGCGTTCCACGGCGGCGAAGACGCCGACCGGGCGCAGGTCCTCGATGACCGACTCGACGGCGGCCTGCAACCCGTCCGGGCCTTCCCAGATCGCCGCGGCGGTGGGCGCGACCAGCACCGAGAAGTAGTACGGATTGCCCAGGTCACGTTCGGTGCTGAAGACCCGTTCGATGAAGTTGAAGTTGCCGAAGATGGACTGGTTGAGGTCCAGCCCGCCGCGGCCGTCGAAGACCTGCACCTGCCGTACGCCGGGCACGGTGGTCACGGCCAGGCCGATCGCCTCGGAGGTCCACACCGAGCGGGGCGCGGCCAGCAGCAGCTGCCGGTAGCGGGCGTCGCTGACCTGGAGTTCGCCGCCGGTGAGCGGGGTGGTGTGGGTGATCTGGACGAGTTCGGCGCCGGCGGCCTGCTCGGCGTCGTCGAGGTCGGTCAGCAGGGTGTCGGCCCGGTTCCACCGGTCGATGCGCTGCTCGGGGCGGGCCGGGTCGAGGTTGTGCGAGGGGCCGGGGTGGAAGGCGGCGACGGCGGGGCTGCGCTGCGGGGCGGCGGCGGTGAGCACCACCGTCTCGTCCAGCGCCACGTGGTGCCCGCCGGGGGTGGACAGCCGGGCGCCGCGGGGCAGGGTGATCCCGGTCCGGCCGGTCGGCAGCGCCCCGGCCAGCTTCAGCGTGACGGTGCCGCGGGCCTGCAGGTGGGGCCGGGGGATGCCGAGGTCCTCGCCGAGCCGGGTCAGCCCGTCGCCGACGGCGGACACCGCGTAGGTGTTGTCGTAGACGGCGCCGCAGGTGGCCCAGAGCCGGGCGTCCTCCAGGGCGGTGAGTTCGAAGACCTTGCGCAGCACCGAGCCGGTGGTGAGGTCGACGTCGTCGCCGAAGAGCAGCCGGGCGGTGGCCAGCTTCTCGGCGAGCAGCCGGGCGAAGGACTTGGGTACGAAGCCGGTGTCGACGATGCCGAAGCCGGCGGAGCCGGTGGTGCGCAGCGCCTCGGCGTCGACGGCGAGCACGTCGGCCGGTTCGGTGGGCAGGATGGGCTCAGACACTGGGCAGCTCCCCGAGTCGCACCGCGAGCCGGTCGTCGGTGATGGTTTCGAACTGGACCTCCACCCGCAGGGTCCGGGAGGCGCGCAGCGCCGGGTCGGCGGTGGCGCCGAGCCGGCCGTCGTCGAGGTTCACGTCGACGATGCGGCGGATCCGGGGGTCGCGGTGCAGCAGGGTGATGACGGCGACCCGGACCTGCTCGCGGATCAGCACCGGTTCGAGGTTCTCGGCGAGGGCGTTGAGGCCGTCGAAGCCGTACTCGGCGTCGAAGACGTTGGCGCCGCGCAGGGTGGTGAGCGCGACCGCGAGGGCCTGGCTGACGTTGTCCGGGCCGCGGACCAGGTCCAGGGTGCGCCCGTCGGGTCCGGTGGTGAAGGAGATGTCGCGGGCGATGTCGATGCCGGGCAGGGTCTCGGTGAAGGCGAGTCCCCAGCCGAGGTAGCGGTTGCGGGCGGTCTCCCGTTCGCGTTCGGTGCGGTCCATCTCAGACCGCCGTCAGCTTGCTCTGCCCGGCGCTGAAGGACAGCTTGGGTTGGCTGCCGGCGGTGCTGCCGGTGCTGGTGTCCAGCGCGACCCCGACGCCGTCGACCTTCAGTTTGCCGGCGGGGCCGCCGACGGAGGCGACCGCGAGGCACTTCACGCTGGAGGTGTTCGGGTCGTCCGGGGTGGTGCAGGCGGAGACCGACTTGCCGCTGATGCCGTCGAGCCGGACCACCGGGACCCCGTCGACGGTGAGCCGGGGCCGGCCGGCGGGGCTGACCTTGCCCTGCCCCGGGCAGGTGATGCCGCTCGAGGTGATGAGGACCTTTGCCACGGCTGCTCCTCAGTGGACGTTCATTGATCCGCTGACGTGGACGTCCACGTTCGCGGCGGTGAGGTTGATGTTTCCGCTGCCGGCGTCCAGGTCGATCTGTTTGCCGGTGATGGTGATCGACCCGTCCTGCTTGAGGACGATCTTCGAGCCGCCGCCGGCGTGCTCGATGGTGATGCTGTCCGCGTCGCCGGCCCGGGCCGGCCGGTGGCCGCGGCCCTGGAGTTTGGCCCGGCCCACCCGGACGGTCAGCTCGCCGAGCTCGATCACCCGGTTGCCGTCGCCGTCGGTGAGGTCGTGGGCCACCTTGCCGGCGTGGTCGGCGGGGACCGCGCCGTCGGCCACCGACGACCGGTCGCCGGTGGCCACCCCGACGGGCAGCGAGAGCCACCAGTCCCCCGGTTCGGAGACCGGCGCGTGGCCGGAGGGCCAGAGCGCGCCCACGTCGACCGGGTCGTCGGGCCGTCCGTTGCGGTAGGCCAGCGCCACCCGGGTGCCCGGGTAGCGGGGCAGGACCAGGCCGCAGCCGCCCCAGGCGAACGGGGTGAGGTAGCTGACGCCGGGCAGTGGGGTGGGTTGTTCCCGGCGGGGCGGCAACCGGCGGGCGCCGTTGGGCCGGCCGTCGGGGCGGACCAGCCCCTCCCACACGGTCTCGGTCTGGGCGGGCGGCTCGACCGCGCCGGAGGCGTTGGTGGCCACCGCCCGTACCTCGCCGACCTCCAGGCCGCGGGCCTCGCCGGTGGCGGCGCGGGCGGCCCGGCGGACCGCCTCGGCGGCGGCGGTGCCGGGTGACCCGGCGCCGGCGGCCGGTTCCGCGCCGGCCGCCGGGGTGGCGTCGGACCAGGTGTCCCAGGCGCCCGCGCCGGTCGCCGGGATCTGGACGCCGTGCACCTCGGTGGCGAAGCCGGCGGTCTTGGACAGTTGGTGGCGCACCGAGCTGACGTAGAGCAGCTTGGCGCCGGGCCCCAGCTCGCCGGTGGACGGGGCGAACGGGGCGGCGAACGAGCCGAGCAGCGCGGCGCCGACGGTGCCCAGCGTGGTGGCCTCGTTGCCGGGCGGCGGGTCGAAGCGGACCACGTCGCCGGGCTTCAGGTCGGGGCGGCCCTTGCAGGTGAGCGTCCACGCCGGCTTGGCCGGGGCGGCGCCGCCGGCGGTCTCGGTGGCGGCGTACGGGTCGGCGCCGCGCGGCTCGTCCTCGGTGCACTCCAGCAGGCCGGTGGCGAGGGTGAGTGGCTTCGGTTCGCCCTCCGGGTACGGGATGGGCCGCGCGCCGACGTGCACGGTGCCGTCCCGGATGAGCAGCATGGACCGGCCGAACCGGTTGCGGGCGTGGGCGAGCGCCTCGCCGATGCGCTCCAGCGCGGCGGTGTAGAGCAGGCCCTGGCCGAGGACGACCCGTTCCGCGCCGGTCGCCTCGCCGGTCGGGCGGGTCATGGTGCCGTCCGGGTTGGCCTCCCAGGTGGTGAGCGACACCCGGGTCCGCTGGCCGATGGCGGTGACCGCCGCGGTGAAGTTCTCCGCCTCGAAGCGGGTGGCGACCCGCTGCCCGAGCCGGGCGTACGCCTGCTCGACGAGGGTCAGCTCGGTGTCGTACGTCTTGTCGCCGGAGATCCGGCGGATCTTCTTGACCCGCAGCACGGCGACGAGCGACTCGTGGAGTTCCTCGGCGGACGGTCCGGCGTTGAGGCCGACCAGGTTGGTGAAGAACGCGCCGACGCTGGTGTTGGCGTCCCGCCAGTACAGGTGCAGCTTGGCGACCAGCGGGGCGTCGCCGGCGCGCAGCAGGGCGAAGTGCTCGTCGGTCAGCCCCTCGATGGTGATCTTGTAGGCGCCGGGCCGGAGCCCCTCCTCCAGGGTGGCGTCGATGGCGGCGTAGTAGCTGCTGCTGGAGAGGGTCAGCGGCAGCGGCGCCAGGCCGGCCGGCGTCTGCCGGTGGAACTCCAGGGTCCAGCCCGCGTCGTTGCCGACCGCGCCCTGCTTGACCTGGCTCGACTGGAACGGGGTGAGTGTCATCGCACGACCCTCCGCAGCTTCTTGTCCAGCAACAGGTGGTGGTACCGAAGCCGGGCGGCGCCCTGCTCGGACTCGATGCGCTGGGCCGGTGGCCGCCGGCGCCAGACGAACACGTTTATCGGCGAAGGGCCGAACTGGTCGACCGCGACGTCGGCCGCCCGCCAGCCGATCGCCAGCCAGGAGCCGTAGTCACCGGAGCCGCGTACCGTCCCGGCGGTGAGGTGCCAGCCCAGCACCACCACCTCCAGCGGGCCGCAGCGGCGGCGCAGGCCGGCCGCGAGCGGCACCGACCCGAGGATGCGGGTGCCCTGGCGGACGACCAGCCGCAGCGGCACCCGGGCCCCGAGCGCCGGCAGCGGCCGGGGGGTCGGGACCGGTCGGGGGGCCGACTCGTCGGCGGAGGTGGTGACCACGGCGAGCGGGTCGGCGGCCAGCCACTGCCGGGCCAGTCCGGTGGGCAGGATCAGCACGGCGTGCGCGCCGACGCCCAGGTCGATCCGCTGCGGCAGGCCGGCGGTGAGCGGCCGGCGGACCTCGGTGAAGCCGGCGGGCAGCCCGGCCGGCGCCTCCGGCAGCAGGTAGCGCTCGATCGGGAAGCTCATCACGACCCCAGTCCGTCGGCGAGGGCGCCGACCCCGATGCTGGCCACGTCGAGCAGCTTGCCGAGCAGGCTGGGTCGCGGCACGTGGGCCATGGTGAGGCTGACGTCGAGCACGTCGCGGCGGGCGGCCGAGGCGGAGACGGTCAGCGACTGCACCTGCATGTCGGTGCGGATGGTCATCGAGGTGACCAGGATCAGCCCGCCGAACCGGCCGCCCGAGTACGCGGCCAGCGCGGTGCCCCGCTTGCTCGCCTCGGCCATCGTCTCCAGGGCGAGCTTCCAGGCGTACCGCTCGCCGCCGACGAAGACGCCGGTGAGGGTGACGGTGTCGTCGTGGGTGGCCACGATCGCCTTGTGCGCGGTCGAGCCGATCGGCGGCAGGTGGTAGGTCTGGGACAGCGATATCGCGGTGACCGCCCAGAGCGGGACGGGTAGCACACCGTCGCTGATCACCGCCGACGGCACCGTGCCGTACTTCATGAAGCTGCTGGTGAAGCCCATCGTCAGCGCCCTCCGGGGTTGGGCCATGGCACGGCGGTGCCGGTCGGTTCGACGGCCATGCCCAGGTCGCGCAGTGCCTTGGTGAGTTCGGTGACCTGGCCGGCGGCGCTTGTCACCCGCAGCCGCAGCCGCCGGTCCTCCAACGCCTGGGCGATCCGGGCCGGTCGGCCCGCCGCCGGGCCGGTGCGGTTGATCCGGTCGATCTCCGCGGCGGCGTCGGCCATCCGTTGGATGGCGTCGAGCACCCGCGGGTCGGGGACGAACGCCGGGTCGCGGGCGCGCAGGTCGTCCAGGACACCGCGGAAGGTGGCCGCGTCGGTGCGCAGGTTGGTGGCCAGGTTGTCGGTGAGCGAGGTGACCGAGGAGACCCCGCTGGCCCGGTGCGACTTGTCGTCGATGAGCCACAGCCAGCCGTCGTGACCGATACCGATCAGGTCGATGCCGCGCTCCCGGACCTGGGCGTCGGGGCCGCGCAGGAAAGCCTCGACGCTGCTCAGCGAGAAGGCGGCGGTGTACTCGCCGACCGCGGCCCGCCCGTAGTGGGTCATCTCGTGCCGCACGTACGCCCGGAAGGCGCCCGCGTCGTCGGCGGCGCCGCCGCCGCGCCGGAAGTTGCGCCACAGCTCGGTCAGCGCCGCCGGGTTGTGCGCGGCGACCTGCTGGATGAGCCAGACGTCGCCGTTGGCCACCACCGCCCGCAGGTCGGCGTCGTCGATGCGGGCCAGCGCCTCGGCGAGCCGGGTCGCGTTCATCTGCGCCGCGGTGTTGCGGGCCCGCCCCAGCTCGTCGAGCGCCCCGCGCAGCCGGGCCAGTTCCTCGGCGGTCATCCGGCCGGCGAGGGCGGTCTCCAGTTGCGCGGTGGCCTGCCGGGCGGTGGCCTCGGACTCGGCGGACACCCGCTGCCACACCCGCCGGGGGTCGAGTTCGGACGCGCGGCGCAGCGCCGCCGCCTGCTCCGGGGGCAGCCGGCGGAACGCCGCGGCCAGTTCCGCCGCGGGTTCGACGTGCCGGCCGCCGGCGCCGCCGTCCGGCATGCCCTCGAACTCGCGCAGCAGCGACCGGGCGTAGGACGCGGCGTCGTCGTACAGCGGCAGCGGGCCGTCCCCGACGATCGCCTCCCGAGGGCCGGACAGCTCCCGCATCTCGGTGTTGAGCTGCTCGAAGTACTCCCCCAGGGTCTCCATCCGGACGCCCTCGGGCAGGTCGCCGCCGTCGAGCACGTGGTCGAGGATGGCGGCGATGTTGTCCCGCAGCACCTGGATGCGTTCCAGCCGGGCGGTGGCGTTGCCGATGTGTAGGTCGCCCACGTCGTCGACGACCCGCCGGATCATGAACTCCAGCAGGGCGCGGGAGCGGGGCTCGCCGCGCTCGCTGTGCTCGGCCAGGGTGCGCATGAACCCGCGCAGCCGGGGGTGGGCGTCGGCCGCGGCGCGCACCGCCGACGCGTCCAGCATCCGGCCCACCCGGTACCGGCGCGGCGGGGTCACGGTCGCACCACCGGGGCGCGGACCGCCCCGGCCGGGCCGCTGGCGGCCCGCTCCTGGTCGAGCACCATCAGGATGAACCGGGCGCCCTCCGGCCCGCCGACGGACTGGGTAAGCATGGCCTCCCGCTCGATGTGGGCGAGCACCGGTTCGAGGGCCTTCTGGATGATCCGGCCCAGCACCTCGGTCATCAGGATCTCGGTGATGAACGCCTGGAGCAGGTCGCGGGAGGCGGCCTCGATGATCTGCCGGCTGATCCGCCGGGCCACGTACCCGCGGGCGGCGCGCAGGCCGGAGCGGAGCCCGGCGCGCAGGGCGACCCGGCCGCCGCGCGCGACCGCGCCGCCGATGGTGCCGGCCTCGGGCACCAGGGACAGCGCCAGCCCGAGGTACGCGGCGAACAGCTCCGCCTCCACCTCGGCGCGGGTCAGCACCAGCTCCGGGTCGAGCATCGAGCCGTAGAGGCGTTCCCGTTCCCTGGCGTGCCGCACCTCGTTGGCGGCCACCGCCACGCCGGCCAGGAAGCCGAGTGGCGGGCAGAGCACCGACAGCAGCACGATGCCCACGTTGAGCCCGAAACCGATCAGCTCCTCTCGGCCGAGTTCCGCGCTGAACAGCGCGTCGATGCCGAGGGCGTAGAACGAGTCGCCGGCGAAGAACTCGCCCAGTTCCTGGTGCACCACCAGGTGGACGCCCTGCAGGGCGTAGCGGCTGCCGGGGACGGTGGCGGAGGGGATGTTGTCCCGGATCCGGCTGGCCCGGAAGGCGAACATGGCGTCGGCGCGGGCCTTGCCGATCATCTCGGTGTTGTTGTCGCTCATCTCCCTGAGCAGCCGGCGCAGCTCGCGGCGGATCGCGGTCGGGTCGGTGCGGAACCGCCAGATCACGTCGGGCAGGTTGGTGACCTGCTTGACCAGCGGATCGATCCCCTCCGCCTGGCCGCGCTGCATCACCATCGCCTGTTCGAGCTCGGACTCGGTCCACATCACCCCGTGCGAGTCGCGGATCCGGGTGACCCCGCCGGTGGTGACGATCTCGTCGGCGGCGCCGGGGGTGGTGAACGCCGACTCGGCCGCGAGGAACGCCCCGGACAGCGCCCGGGCGGCGCCGAACCAGGCGGTGGCCGGGTTGGCCGCGGAGGCGGCGGCGACGGCGCCGCCGGCGTACCCGGTGTGGTCCTGGATCCAGGTGGCGGTGCCGTGCCGGCGCAGCAGGTCCCGCAGCCGCTGGAGTTCGACGTAGCCGGAGAGTTGGGAGACCAGCAGCCGTTCGAAGATCGGCGCGTACCGGTCGAAGTTGGTGATCCGGGCGTTGATCCCGGTGCGGGAGCTGAGCAGCAGTTGCAGCAGCATCGCCTGGCTGCCGGTGACCAGGATCTGCCCGACGGCCGACTCGGTGGCCGGGGTGAACTCGTGCAGGAAGTGCAGGTCCCAGGAGGCCGGGGAGTCGATCCAGCCGCCGCGCACCTTGGCCCAGTGCTCCGGCTGCTCGTAGGTGCGCATCACGGCCAGGGCGAGCTGGTGCAGCTTCGGCACCACTCCGGCCAGGTGCCGGAGGAACTGCACGGCGGGCGAGGCGACCGGGCGGAAGTTCAGCGATCCCAGCGCGCCGTTGCCCTCGGGGGTCGGCTGGGTGAACCCGTCGCGCTCGGTCACGCTGATGTACGCGCTGATCGAGGCGGCCCGGTCGAACAGCGCCTCGGCGGCCTGGAGACAGAAGTTCGCCGGGTACTGGCAGATCTTGCCCATCTGGAGCCGGAACGCGATGTCCTCCATGACCCGGCGCAGCCCGTCGCCGGCCGGGCCCAGGTCGGTCAGGGACGGTTCGCCGTTGAACGCGGCGCAGCCGCGCGGCTCGCCGCGGGGCAGGCCGGGGCGGCGGACCACCGGGAACCGGCTGGCCTCCTGCTCCGGCGGGGCCGGCGGCGCGGGGGGCGCGGTCGGGTCGTAGACGAAGGACCCACCACCGGAGCCGCTGCCGATGCCGACGCTGGGGCCGCCCGCGCCGCCGGAGTCGCCGTCGCCGCCACCCGCGCCGCTGCCGCCCGCGCCGGTCGCACCGCCGGTCCCGCCCGTGCCGCCCGTGCCGCCGGTCCCGCCCGTGCCGCCGGTGCCGCCGGTCCCGCCGGTGCCGCCCCCACCGCTGCTGGCGGCGTCCCCGCCGGCTCGCCGGCGCGGGCCTTCCACGGTGACCGGCAGCAGGTTCGCGGTACCGGTCCAGTGCAGGCCGGCGTCGGTGCTCTCGGTGCTGACCAGCATCATGAACGACCCGCCGAGGCGGACCACGACCAGCGAGGTGGGCGCGGTGCCGCCGGTGCCGGCCAGCACCCCGTCGACCCGCCGGACCACCTCGGCGTCCACCGCGGCGTCGACCCGCCGCTGGTACTCGTCGTTGCTGGTGGTCTCGCCCTGCGGCTGGGCCCGCATGACCCGGGCCCGGATGTCGGGGCCCATCAGGTCGGCGGTGGCGGCGACCAGGGCGGCCCGGTCGGTGATGGGTTGGCGGGTGGCGGTGCCGGGCACCGCGGGCGGGTCGGACGGCCGTTCCTCGAAGGGCGGGACCCGGCCGGGGACCAGGACCAGCTCCCCAAAGCCGGGGAAGGAGAAGGTCGTCCACGGGGTGGTGAAGATGACCACCGCCCAGGCGGGGTGACCGGACCGGTCGGTGGTCTTGACGATGATGCCGCGCGGCGCGTCGGCGGGCAGCGGGCCGAACTGCCGGACCGCCTCGCGGATCACGTCCATCAGGTGATCCCGCAGGTAGCCGGCCGGGCGGAGCACCCAGTCGTGCACCACCGGGACGACCACTGCCGGCTCGTCGCTGAAGTCGATCACCTCGGGCGCGCCGCCGCCCTGGTAGGACGGGATCTCGTAGGTGCGCAGCAGGGCGCTCTCCCGGGCCGGGTCGGCCACCTCGGCGGCGGGCTCGCTCAGCGGGAGCACCACGCCCTCGGGCAGGCCGGGATCGAGCCGGGCCGCGTCGACCGCGTCGGCGACCACCGCGCGCAGCCGGGCCTCGAGGTCGCGCCGGGCCGGCCCGGGCACCCCGGCCGCGGCGTCGCCCGTCCAGGTGAAGACCGGGTCGAGGGTACGCACGCCGAGGTAGCCGCCGCGCGGCTCGATCGCCTCCCGGCGGGACCGGTCCAGGGCGCGGGCCAGCGCCAGGGCCAGCGCCTCGGCGACCTGGTCGGGGCGGTGCGCCAGCGACCGCGGGTCGAGGCGTACCCGCACGGGGATGCGCACCTGCACCGGCACCGGTCACACCCGCCCTTCGAGGTGTTCGGCGAGGCGGCTGAGCGCCAGGTCGGCGAGGGCGTCCGGGTCCAGCTCGACGCCGGCCGCCACCACCTCGATCTCGACCGGGAAGTGGTACGAGATCGTCGCCCGGTCGTCCTCGGCCACCCGCTCGGCCTCGGCCTCGCTGCCGGCGGCGGGCAGCACCAGTTCGCCCGCGTGCACCAGCGCCAGCCCGGTACGCGTCACCCGGGCCGCACGTGCCTCACCGGTCGCCACCGGCGTCCTCCCTCCGCTGTGGACGGCTCACCGGGGCAGCGTCGACTTGTCGCCGACCTTCGGGTCCACCTCGGCGCCGAGGCTGAACCCGCTGAAGGTGGCGGCCGGCGCGCCGGAGATGGTGGCGGTGCTCGGGGTCGCGCTGGTGATCAGGCAGTCGCGCAGCACGAACGACGAGAACGACCAGTCGTCGCCGGTGTGCTCCAGCAGCGAGATGTCGAACAGTTGCCCGTCGAGGGCGAGTTTGGTGAGCCGGCCGGCGACGTCCCCGATCGCCTTCACCGTCATGGTGAAGTTCATCGTCACCGGGGCGTAGATGGCGCCCATGTGGGTCACCTCGCACGAGTGCAGCGCCTCGACGTTGAGCGAGAACGACGGGGTGAACGAGTCGATCGGGCTGATCAGGAACGTGTCCGAGTCCTTCGTGTACTGGACGGCGAGTCGGGTCTTCCACTCCATGGCGGGTTTCTCCTCAGAACTTGGCGACGAGCGTGACCAGCAGCCGGCTCACCGCGGGCCCGTAGGTGACCGTGACGACCAGGTCCACCGTGCGGTCGGCCCGGGCGGCGGTGACGATCGCGTTGTCGGTGGTGTCCCGGGCCGACTCCGGCAGGCTGAGGATGTCCAGCACCGGGATCTGCACCGTGTAGTCGTCGATCACCGCGGACCGCTTCAGCGGGCCGAGGATCCCCTCCACCTGGGTCTTGAGCAGGGTCATGCCGGGCTTGGTGATCCGCGCGTCGCCGATCAGCCCGATCAGCCCGGCGCGCAGCATGAACTTGATCTGGTCGAGGGTGCGGACCAGGTCCACGTACATCAGGCTGGCATCGGTGGTGAACAGCCGGCCGTCGGCGAAGTGCAGGCTCTCACCGACGATCATGTCGGGGTCGATCAGCGGCACGATGTCCGCCTCGGAGAGGCCCTTGATCTCGGCCGGGCTGTACTGCCGGGCGATCGGGACGGCCAACCCGCGGACCTTCTTCAGCACGATGCTGTAGTGCACCGGCAGCCCGGCCACCGCGGCCATCGCGGCGGTGGCGGCGTCGCCGTCGACGCCCCGGGCGGCGACCATCATCATCCGGCTGGTGCTGCTCTTGAGCCCGGCGACGGCGGCCACGGTGTCCGCCACGTAGGTCGGGCTCTTCGTGGCGGCCGGGTCGGTCATGGCGAAGCCGATCCGGGCCTGCCCGGCCGCCGACATCGACTCCACGTGCGCCTTGAGCGCGTGCAGGCCGGTGGGCGGGTTCGCCCCGGCGGCCGGGTTGCCGACGGTCGCCTCGTTGGCCAGCGACACCATGGTGACGTCGTCGGCGGCCTCCAGGCCACCGAGCGCGGCGGCGTAGTCGTCGCCGGAGACCTTGACGCCGTACACCTTGGCCGGGCGCGGGTCCTGCGACAGCGCCAGCTCCAGCGAGTTGTAGAGGGCGTTGCGGACGACGTTGCCGGCGTTGCGGCGGGCGAAGTTGGTGACCGCGTCGTCGAGGGTCTCGATCCGCACCGGGGTGTTGGCCGCGGCGGCGCCGCCGTCGGCGTTCGCGGGGGCCTTGCCGACCACGGCGACGACGCCGGGTGAGCGCTGCGCCAGCGGCGGCGCCGGTGGCACGATCCTGACCTCGATGTACGGGAAAGCTGCGGTTACTGGCACGGGTCCTCCCAGCGGATGCGGTGCTCTGGTCTTCGGGTGGTCAGGGCCCGGGCGCGGGCACGGCGGCCAGTCCGACGCCCTCGGTGGCGAGCCACCGGCCGGCCCGGGCGTACCGGTCGGCGCGCCGCTGCTGGGGGCTGCCGGTCTCGCCGCCGGGCCAGGCGGTGTCGTCGAACGTGGTGTCCGGCACGATCCAGACGGCGACCACCCGGTGCCGCCGCCGGACGTCGTCGGTGGCCGGCACCTCCAGTCCCAGCTCCTCGGCCCGGCTGCGGGCCAGCCGGCTCTGCACCAGCAGGTCGGCCACGGAGAAGCCGGCCGCGCGGACGAACACCGCGGCGGCGAACGGCAACCGCCGCGGCGTCGGCGTGGCGGCCGGCGGGGGCGCGTAGCGCAGTTGGACGGTCGCCGTGCCCGCCTGGCCACGGACCCGGGTGACCAGGTCGGAGACGCTGCCGGCGCCGGTGGCGACGAGCAGCCGGTCCAGGTGCGCGTCGGTGAACGCGGCCGGCTGGTCCAGGCCGGCGCGCACCCGGGCCGCCAGCCGGCTGCGCCGCTCGGCCTCCAGCACCGTCGGGTCGGTGGGCAGCGCGCCGAGGTCGGCGACGATGTCCGGGTCGACGTCGAAGGAGGGCAGCGCCATCTCCAGCGCCTCGACCCGGTCCCGGGCGGCGGCGGTGCGGACCACCAGGCCGCCGCGCCACAGTGCGTCGACGCGCAGCGGCGCCGGCCCGAGGCCGTGCAGCCGCAGCCGCAGTTCGGTGCGTTCGTGCCCGCCGGCGCCCATCCACTCGCCCTCGGCGAGGGTGACCTGCGGGGTCACGTACCCGACGGTGAGCTGGTCGAAGACCGCCGCGTAGGGCGGGCCGACCGGCATCGCCTCGGTGTCGTAGGCGGCGGCCACCAGGTTGGCCAGCGCGTCGTCGTCGAGGATCCCGGCGCGGGTGGCCGGGTCGCCGAGCCGGACGAGCACGGAGTCCACGAAGTCCACGCCGCTCCCCTCGATGCCGGGCCGTACAGGGCAGAGGATGGCGGGCTGGGTGTCTCGTGATCGTCACCGGTCGCGTCGCGGTGCCGTCGCCGTACCGTCACCACCGCGTCGACCGGCCGGTCAGGGCGCCGGCGCCCACCGTGGACCTGACCGGAATCGGCCACCGGCGACGGTGGACGGCGACGGTCGGCCGGTGGGTCGGCCGCCGATCGCCGGGCCGGGGCTTCAATCTCGGCGGGGGCGGGCGGTAGCGTGGCGCCACGCGTGTCCGCCGGCGGCTTTCGCCGGCCGCGGCTGGCGTTCGACGGTACGGAGGATGGCGGATGTCCCACGGCGAGGAGCCGTTCACGGTACGCGACGACAGCGGGTCGCGGCCGGCTTTCGATCTCACCTTGCGCGGCTACGACAAGCGGCAGGTGGAGCGGCACGTGGAGCAGCTGGACCAGCAGCTCGCCCGGCTCACCGCGGAGCGGGAGCGGACGTCGGCGCGGGTCACCGAGCTGACCGGCCAGGTGCAGCGGCTGCAGGCCGAGGTGACCGAGGCGCGGCAGCGGGCGCCCCAGGTGGAGCGGGCCTCGTTCCGTGACCTGGGTCCGATGGTGGACCAGATCCTCGACCTCGCCGAGCGGCAGGCCGGCCAGATCACCCAGTCGGCGTCCGAGCGGGCCGAGAAGCTGCACGCCGAGGCGGAGAAGGTGCTGGCCGAGGCGCGGGAGCGGGGCGCGGAGACGCTGCGCGAGGCGGAGGAGCAGCTGGCCGCCCGGCGGGCCGAGCAGGACCGGGCCGACGAGGAGCGGCGGGCGGCGGCCGAGGCGGAGCTGGCCGAGGCGCGGGAGCGGGCGGAGCAGCTGCGTGCCGACGGCGAGGCCGCGCACGAGCGCGCCCAGCAGGAGGCCAAGCGGATCAGTGAGCAGAGCGCGCGCCAGATCACCCAGACCCGGGCGGCCAGCGAGGCGCTGACCAAGGCGGCGCGGACGCAGATCCAGCAGGAGATCCAGGCGGCCCGTACGCAGAGCCAGCAGGAGCTGGCGCAGTGGCGGGCGAACGTGGAGAAGGAGCTGGACGAGCGGCGGGCCGCCGCGGAGCAGGAGCTGACCGACGCGCGGCTCGCGGCCGAGCAGGAGATGGCCAACCAGCACAGCGCCGCCGAGCAGCAGATGACCACGCTGATCGCCGAGGCGCAGCAGTACTCCACCGAGGTCCGCCAGCGCGCCGACGAGCAGGCCACCCTGCTGCACGAGCAGCTCGCCTCGGTGCAGCAGGAGCTGGGCGAGCGGCAGCAGACGTTGAACCAGGTGCGGGCCGAGCTGGAGGTGGGCCAGGAGCAGTTGGCCCGGCTCCGGGAGGACGAGTCCACCGTCGGGCGGGAGCTGGCGCAGGCCCGGCAGCAGCTCGGCGACGTCCGGCGGGAGCTGGGTGGCGAGGTGGCCCGGCTGGAGGAGGCCCGCCGGGCGGCGGACCTCGCGGAGCGGCACGCCAAGGACGTCCGGGCCCGGGTCAGGGCCGAGGCGAAGCGGGTGGCGGACCTGGCCGCGGCGGCGGTGATGGCGGCCGCGGCGGGCGGCACGGAGACCGCGGAGTTCCCGGTGGTGGTGCCCCGGCGCGAGGCGGTGCCGGTGGGCGGGCCGGCCCGCGACGACGAGCCGGCGGAGCTGCGTGGCCTGGGGCCGGCGGTCGAGCCGATCGCGCTGCCCGGCCGTCCGGACGAGGCGCCGGCGCTGCCGGGCCGCTCCGACGAGCTGCCGACCGGCGAGGTGCCGGCGCAGCGGCGCGGGCCGCGCTCGGGGGTGGAACTGCCGGCCTGAGGTGGCACGGCCCGCTGGGCGAAGCTCCTGCGGGCCGGCGTCGAAGGGCACTACCGTCGGCTGCACGGTCGATCCCGAGGAGTTCGGATGAGCAGCACAGGGGTGGCGCGGATGCCCGCGGCGTTCTTCGGGCACGGCAACCCGATGAACGCCTTGGAGGTCAACCGGTACACCTCGGCCTGGCGGGCCTTCGGCGCGGCGGTGCCGCGACCGCGGGCGATCCTGGTGATCTCCGCGCACTGGTACGTCGGCGCGACGGCGGTCACCGCGATGCCGCGTCCGCGCACCATCCACGACTTCTTCGGTTTTCCGCCGGAGCTGTTCGACGTGCGGTATCCGGCGCCGGGGCTACCGGAGCTGGCCGAGGAGATCAGCGACGTGGTGCGTCCCACCTGGGTGGGTGCCGACCTGGACTCGTGGGGCATCGACCATGGCACGTGGTCGGTGCTGACCCACGCCTTCCCGGACGCGGACGTGCCGGTGGTGCAGCTGAGCGTGAACGCGTTCAAGGATCTGGACTACCACCTCGACCTCGGTGCCCGGCTGGCGCCGTTGCGCGAGCGCGGCGTGCTGGTGGTCGCCAGCGGGAATGTGGTGCACAACCTGGGTGGGGTGGACCGTCGGCTGCCCGACGCCGGTTTCGACTGGGCGCGGCGCTTCGACGAGGCCGCCCGCGAGCTGCTGCGGGACGCGCCGACGGAGGCGGCGACGTTGGACGGTCACCGCGACTACCGGCTGGCGGTGCCGACGCCGGACCACTTCATCCCGTTGCTGTATCTGGCGGGGGTGGCCGGCGCGGCGGGCGAGCGGCCCGAGGTGCTGGTGGACGGGTACGCGTACGGTTCGCTGTCGATGACCGCGTACACGGTGGGCATGACCTGCGTGACCGGTGACCAGCCGGCGGGTGCGCCGTCGTTGCCGGCGGACGTGCCGGCGGACTCGGCCAACATCTGACCCGGGCGCTCAGCCCTGCGCGCCGGCGGCCCGGGACCGCCACTCCCCGGCCAGGACGGCGAAGACGAGCTGGTCGGCCCACCCGTCGCGGAACCGGTAGCTCGCCACGTGGTGCGCCTCCTGACGCATGCCGAGGCGGGCCAGCAGGCGGGCGGACGCCTCGTTGCGGGCGTGACACCGCGCGTAGACGCGGTGCAGCCCGGCGCCGTGGAAGCCCCAGTCCACCAGCGCGGTGGCGGCCTCGGTGGCCAGGCCGCGCCCGCCGTGGTCGGGATGGAAGACGTACCCGAGTTCCGCGGTGCGGTCGACCTGGCTGCGCCAGACCAGCTCCACGGTCCCGATGACCCGGGCGTCGGTGACCACGGCCAGCGTGAGGCAGTCGCCCTCCGCGCGCAGCGCGTCCTCGCCGGTCATGGCGAGCACCGACGCCCGGGACTGCTCGCGGGTGCGCGCCTCGCCGCCGGCCAGCCAGCGGACGACGTCCGGCCGGCGCTGGTAGGCGTGCACGTCGTCGAGGTCGTGCGGGGTCACCGGCCGCAGGGTGAGCCGGGCGGTGCGGATCGGGTACGTCGGGCGGAGCATCGGGCGATCTTAGGACGTCCCGCGCGCGGTCACTGCCCGTCGGCCGTCGGGGCCCATCCGCCGGACCCGCGCAGCGTGTCGCCGGGGGACCGCCCGTACGTGTCGCGGTAGGCCCGGGCGAACCGGCCGGGATGGGCCCAGCCCCATCGCAGCGCCGTCGCGGCCACGGTCTGCCCCGGTTGGGCGTCCCGCAGGTCCTGGTGTGCCCGCCGCAACCGGATGGCGCGCAGGAACGCCATCGGGCTCTGCCCGTGGTGCCGCTGGAAGGCGGCCTGCAGCGCTCGTGGCCCGATCTGGCACGCCGCGGCGATCTGCGCCACGGTCAGCGGGTGCACGGCGTGCGCCTCGATGTACGCGGCGGCCCGGCGTACCACCGGGGGCAGCACCCGGCCGGGCCCGGGCAGGTACTGGGCGGTCATGCTGGTGTTCGGGAACACCGCCAGCGCGGTGGCGGCCACCAGGTCGAGCAGTCCGGCCCGTACCAGCGGGTTGGCGACGGCCTCGGCATTGTCTTCGACCTGGCGGCGCAGGAACGCCCCCACCGACTGCCAGTGTGCGGCCAGCGCCGGGGACACCGGCGCCAGGGCGGTGAAGTGGAACTCCTCGGCGGGCAGGCCGGTGCGGGTGGTGGCGACCGCCGAGATCGGCGCTAGGGGCAACCGGACCACGAAGGCGGTCACGTCCTCCGACACCAGCCTGCCCGGGGCGTTGGGGTAGCGGCCGCAGTCGCCGTGGCGCAGCCGGAGCTCCTCCCCGCGGCTGGTGACGCCGTAGCACCCCTGGGTCACGGTGACCGCGGTGAAGTGGGGATAGGGCGGGGTGTCGGTCCGGACGCCCAGCGGGTAGCGGATGTGGTCGAGTTCCAGGTTCTCCACGCGGCGGGTGCGGCGGCGGAAGCGGAAGCGGCTGCGGGGGCCGGATATCCGCGGCCGGTGCTCGCCGAAGCGGCGGGCGATGAGGTGGTGGGCCAGTTCCGGGTCGCGCGTGTCCACGTCGTCCGGGGTCTGTCCCGCCCAACCGGACGGGTGGGCGGGTCGTTGCATGGTCACGCTCGGCGGATCCTTTCACGCATTGAAACAGCCAGAACCTTAGGACTGCTCACCATTCCGGCGACATCCGGAGCAGAATCTACCGAGCCACTTTGCGCATTGACCAGCCGGTTCGCGCACCCGCTGTCCGGAAAGCGCACACGGGCCATTTAACGGCCTTGCAATAACTGTCCCACAAATCGGGATCGCCGCTTCTGCAGTGCTGCTGAGCTGCCAGAACTCAGATTTTTGTTAAGTATTGGTGTGCGGTATCAGTGCTTTCGCTGTCAGTTAGTTGACCGTTCAGGCATTGGACTCCCATTGTTCACCCGCCCTAACCTCGGGCTGTCCGAGCCACTTACCGGGCGGCGCGGCGCTATTCCGTCGGCGGGCCCTGAAACCCCAATCCCGATCGACGGTCTCCACTTTCCTTGCGATTGCCGTGGCGGTCGCGGCTGCTCGGCGTCCGCGACCAGGGGAGGTTGACATGACGAGATCCGAGGCGGCGCCCGGGATCCTGGCGGAACCTGGCGACGATCCGGTACGCGAGCTGTGGGCGCCGCCGGACGCCCGGCCACCACGACTGACCGTCCTGGTGCCCAGCCGCAACGAGGCGGAGAACGTCGCCGCGCTGCTGGCCCGGCTGGGCCCGGCACTGACCACGCTGGACGCGGAGCTGCTGCTGGTGGACGACAGCGACGACGGCACCGTGGACGCGCTCGCCCGCGTCGCGCCCGGGGCGCCGATCACCGTGCGGGTGCTGCACCGCCCGGTCGGCCAGCGCGGCGGCGGGCTCGGCGGGGCAGCGCTGCTCGGCATCCGGCACGCCCGCGGTGAATGGGTCATGGTGATGGACGCCGACCTGCAACATCCGCCGGAGTCGGCCGCGCGGCTCGCGGCGGTGGCAATGCGCCATGACGTCGACGTCGTCATCGGCACCCGGTACGCGGGCAGCGGATCGGCCGGCGGCCTGGACGGCCCGCTGCGCGCGGTCACCTCGTCCTGGGCGACCCGGCTGGCCAAGACGCTCTTCCCCCGCCGGCTGGCGACCGTCTCCGACCCGATGAGCGGGTTGTTCGCGTTCCGGCGCGCCGCGGTACGGCTCGACCGGATGAACCCGTCCGGGTTCAAGGTGCTGCTGGAGCTGCTGGTGCGCCACCCCGGCGCCCGGGTCGCCGAGGTGGCCTACGAGATGGAGCCACGCCACGGCGGACGGTCCAAGGCGTCGTTGCGCGAGGGGACAACGTACCTGCGGCAGTTGCTCCGGCTGCGCGGGCTGCGGCTGGTCGGGCAGATGCGTCGCCACCCGCGTACCCGGATGGAACGGTGGCGGGAGATGAGCCGGATGGTCGCCTTCGGGCTGGTCGGGCTCACCGGCATGGTGGTCAACACCGGCGCCCTGTGGTTGCTGCACGAGCCGGCGGGCATGCACCACCTGCTCGCCGCGGCGCTGGCCACGCAGGTCTCCACCACCTGGAACTTCCTGCTGGTGGACAACCTGATCTACCGGCGGGACCGCACCGGCGGGCCGCTCGCCCGCGCGGCGCGGTTCTTCCTGCTCAACAACGCGCTGCTGCTGCTGCGGCTGCCCGTGCTGCAGGCACTGGTGTGGACCGGCATGAACGTGCTGGTGGCCAACGCCCTGACGCTGACCGCCTTGTTCCTGGTGCGGTTCCTGGTCAACGACCGGGTGATCTACACGGCCGTGGACAAGAGCCGCCGCGACCCGGTACGCCTGCTGGTCGCGGTCGCCGAACGGGCGACGACGGGCACCCCGTCGCGCCGGCGCTACCAGTACCTGAAGTACCGCTACGACGTCGCCGGCCTGGTCACCATCGGCTCGCAGATGGTCCTGCCGGAGCTGGAGTTCTTCCGGGCCCAGTGGGTCGCCGACCGGGACGTGGACATCGCGGTGCGGGTCAGCGACGTGGGCGGGCGCGGTCCGCAGCGCCGGGCGGCGCTGACCCAGTACGCCGAGCACTCGGTGCTGCGCTACGAGGAGCAGCTCGGCCGGTTGGGCGCCAACTTCCGGATCCAGCTCGGGCCGCCGATCGACATCCAGGTGGGCCCGCTGCTGGCCCGTTCCCCCCACGTGGTCTACACCAACATCATCGAAGCGCTGCTGCGGTTCGTCATGATCGCGCGGGGGCACATGCTGGTGCACTCGGCTTGCGTCACGATCGACGGCGTCGGGGTGATGTTGTCGGCGTTGACCGACACCGGCAAGACCGCGACCGTGCTGCGGCTGCTGCGCGACCACGACGGCAGTTTCCTCTCCGACGACATGACCATCATCCGGTCCGACGGCACGGCCACCTGCTTCCCCAAGCCGCTGACCATCAGCGCGCACACGCTGCGGGCGGTGCAGGCCCAGGACCTCACGCCCCGCGAGTGGCGTCGCCTGCAACTACAGAGTCGGCTGCACTCCAAGGGTGGGCGGTCGTTCGCGCTGACGCTGGCCCGGCTCAACGTGCCGATCATGGGTATCAACGCGTTGACCCAGCTCGTCGTGCCGCCACCCAAGTACAGCGTGGACCGGCTGGTCCCCTGCCGGATCGCCCGGACCGCCGAGGTGGCGGAGCTGTTCATCATCGAGCGCGGCGCGCCGGCGCTGTCGGAGCTGGCCGGCGGGGAGACGGTCGAGCGGATGATCCGCAACACCGACGACGCGTACGGCTTCCCGCCCTTCCGTTACCTGGCGCCGTCGCTGGTCGTGGACGGCATCGGCTACCACGAGCTGCGGGCGCGCGAACGCGAGGTGCTCACCGGTTTCCTGTCCCGGGTGCGCAGCCGGGTGCTCGCCTCGGACACGTTCGGCTGGGCCGACGAGATTCCCCGGTTGATCCGGGCCGAACGGACCGGCGGTGTCCCGCACCCGGTGCCCGTCCAGGGCTTCCCGCGGTGGGGCGCCGAGTTGACGACGTCGAGCGGAACGGCATGAGCGTGGCCGACTCGGCCACGGCGACGCTGCCGGGCCAGCGGCTTCCCGGCGATCGCGGGCCGGGGTGGCCCCGGCTCGCGGCCCGGGTACCGGACTGGCTGCCGCGACTGCGCCGGTCGCGGTGGACCGTCGCCGCCGTGCTGGGCACGGTCGCCGGGGTGGCGCTGTTCGTGCGGTGCTGGCAGTTGGGCGCGCTCGGCTTCAACAGCGACGAGGCGGTGTACGCCGGCCAGGCCGCCGCGCTGGCCGGCAACCCGCGCTACGCCGAGCTGTTCCCGGTCTTCCGGGCGCACCCGATGCTGTTCCAGTCGCTGTTGTCGCCGTTCTACCGCGTGGGTGAGCAGGACATGGTGGGACGGGTCGTCGTCGCGTTGATCGGCACGCTGACCGTGCTGGCGGTGTACCCGGTCGGCGCCCGCCTCTACGGCCGGAAGGTGGGTCTGCTCGCGGCGGCGCTGCTGGCGGTCATGCCGTACCACGTCACGGTCACCCGGCAGGTGCTGCTGGACGGGCCGATGGTGCTGTTGTCGACGCTGACGCTGTACTGCCTGGTGCGGTTCGCCCTCCAGCAGCGGCTGCTGTGGTACGTGGCCACGGCCGCGATGCTCGGGTTGACCATGCTCGCCAAGGAGACCAGCATCGTGCTGGCCGGTGGTGTGTACGCCTTCCTGGCCCTCACCCCGAAGGTGCGCCGACCCGTGCGGGCGACGCTGCTGGCGCTTCCGGTGCTGGTGCTGGTCTTCGCCACGCATCCGGTGTCGCAGGCTTTGGCCGGGCGGACCGAGACCGGCCGCAACTACCTGGTGTGGCAGTTGTTCCGGCGGCCGAACCACCCGATGTCGTTCTATCCGGAGAACGTGCCCACCGCGATCGGCCCGCTGGTGCTGGTGGCGCTGCTGGCGGGACTGTGGTGGGCGCGGCGGCGGCGCAGTTGGCGGGAGACCCTGCTGCTGTGCTGGATCGCCGCTCCGGTGCTGTTCTTCCAACTCTGGCCGGTCAAGGGCTTCCAGTACCTGCTGCCGGTGGTGGCGCCGGTCGTGGTGCTCGCCGCCCGGGCGCTGGTGACGCTGCCCGTACCCGCGGCGCTCGCCGGCCGACCCGGCGGCGACCCCGTCCGGCGGCGGCGGGCGGTGCGGGTGGGGGCCGCCGGGCTGGTCCTGGTAAGCCTGGCGGTGCCCTGCTGGCGGGCGGTGAACGGTCCCGCCGGCACGAGCTTTCTCGCCGGGTCCGGCGGGGTGCCGGGTGGCCGGGAGGCGGGCCGGTGGCTGATGGCGAACACGCCGGACGGGTCGGTGGTGCTGACGTTGGGCCCGTCGATGGCCAACATCGTGCGGTACTACGGCAGCCGGCAGAGCTACGGGCTGTCGGTGAGCCCGAACCCGTTGCACCGCAACCCGTCGTACCTGCCGCTGCAGAACCCGGACGGGTGGCTGCGCAACAACGACCTGCACTACGTGGTGTGGGACGCGTTCTCCGCCCGCCGCTCGACGTTCTTCGCCGAGCGGCTGATGACGCTGGTCCGCCGCTACCACGGCCGGGTGGTGCACACCGAATACGTACGCGTCGCCGACGGTAGCGGCGACCGGGTCCCGATTCCCGTCGTGATCATCTATGAGGTGCGTCCATGACCTGCTCGTCGTCCTCCACCCGCCGTCACCGGGCGCTGCTGTGCTGCCTGCCGCTGCTGGCCGGCCTCCTCGCCGCCGGTATCGGCGGCGGACCGGGTGCCGCCGCCCCGCCGGTGGCCGGGGCGGCGGCGCCGAGCCCGCCGCCGGCCGAACCGTCCGCGGACGCGGCGCGGCGGCCGACCACCCCCGTCGAGCACTTCATCTTCCTCATGCAGGAGAACCACACCTTCGACAACTACTTCGGAACCCGGCCCGGGGTCGACGGCTTCCCCGCCGACGTGTGCATGCCGGTGCGGGTGGGGCGGCCCGAGCCGTGCGTCCGCCCGTTCCACATCGGCAAGCTCGGCGCGATCGACCTGGACCACTCGGCGGACGCGTTCAAGCAGCAGTACAACGGTGGCCGGATGGACGGGTTCGTGGAGGGGGTGAGCAAGCAGGGCAAGGACGGCAAGATGGCGATGGCGTACTACGACGACCGGGACCTGCCCTACTACTGGAACATCGCCGACGAGTACGTGCTGTTCGACCGGTTCTTCAGCTCGTCGCACTCGGGCAGCATCCGCAACCACATGTACCGGGTCACCGGTGGCCCCGGGGCGACCGGCAAGTCGGAGACGATTCCCGCGCAGGGGTGGGGGAACATCCCGACCATCTTCGACCGGCTGGAGGCCGCGGGCATCAGCTGGAAGTTCTACGTGCAGAACTACGACCCCACCATCACCTTCCGGTCCCGGGTCAAGGAGGAGGACATCGACCGGGGCGCGCAGGTGATCTGGGTCCCGCTGCTGGCGTACGCCCGCTACGTCGACGACCCGCGGCTGTCCCGCAAGATCGTCGACCTGGACGAGTACTACGAGGACGCGGCCCGGGGCGCCCTACCCGCCGTGTCGTTCATCGCGCCGGCGGGCAACAGCGAGCACCCGCCCGGCAACATCGCCTCCGGGCAGAACCTGGTCCGGGCGCTGCTGACCCAGCTGATGCGCTCACCGGACTGGTCGTCGTCGGCCTTCATCTGGTCCTACGACGACTGGGGCGGCTGGTACGACCATGTCACCCCGCCGCAGGTGGACTCCTACGGCTACGGCTTCCGGGTGCCGGCGCTGCTGGTCAGCCCGTACGCCCGCCGGGGTTACGTCGACTCGACCACGTTGGACTTCACCTCGGCGCTGAAGTTCATCGAGGTGAACTGGCGGTTGAAGCCGCTGGCCGCCCGGGACGCCAAGGCGGCCACCTTCCTGGGCGCCTTCGACTTCGACAGCCCACCCCGCCCGGGTGTGCTGCTGGGCACCGTCCGGGTGCCGGTGGTGCTGAAGCGCCCGGATCCCCGGCCGGTCTACGCCTCGTACCTGATGGCGGTGCTGGTGGTGGCCGGGCTGGTCGGCACGGCCGCGGTGCGGTCGCGGCGGCGGCGGTGAGCGCCCGCCGCCGGCTACTGCCGGTGCTCGCCCTCGCCGCGCTGCTGGTCACCCTGACCCCGGGGGCCGCCTCGGCCGCGCCGGCGTCCGCGCTGCCCGGCACGCTGCGCATGCAGATGGTGCCGCCGATGCGCGGCGTGCTGGTCAGCGTGGACGGCAACTCGGGTCGCACCGACGCGCACGGCCGGCTGGACCTGCGGGTCCGCAACTTCACCGGCCTCGACGAGCGGCTGAGGGTCGCCCCCACCGCGGTGGCCGCCGACCGGAAGGTGATCTTCGACCGGACCCGGGGCAGCGCCGATCACGGGGTGCGCGGGCGCATGGTCGAGATCGGGTTGCGCACCGTCCGGCGGGTGTCCTGGAGCTACCTCGACCGCTTCGACACTCCGGTGCCGGCCGACCGGGTGACGGCGATGCGGCTGCGCAGCAACACCGGCGAGATCGTCGAACTGACCGGCGCCGACCTGAGCCGGCCGCTGTGGCTGGCGGAGAGCCGCACCCAGCAGGGCCCGCGCGGCCTGGCCTCCAAGCGGCTCTACTACGTGGTCGACACGGTGATGGTCGACGGGACCTCGGTGGTCAACCGGGCGGGGCAGAAGTTCGTCCCCTGGGAGCGGCAGCGGTGGATGATCCGGCTGCTGTTCTTCAAGGTGACCTTCTCGGCGTCCGACATGGTGTTCACCCGCCGGGCCGGGCACGGTATCGAGTTGACCCGGGCGGACGGCCGGGTGCAGCGGCTGCCGTTCGCCGACGACGGCAGCGCGCTCGTGCCCGACCTGCCCCGGGGCACGTACACCGTGTCGGTGCTGGGCGGCGGGTTGTCCTTCGGCCGGCCGGTCAGCATCAGCCGGGACCAGCAGGTCGACCTGGACGTGATCAGCCCGCTGGACCTGGTCCTGGTCGGCGTCGCGGTGTTCGGCCTGGCGTGCGGCCTGGTCGTGGCGGGGCGGCCGGCGTTGCGGCGGCGGCTGGCCGCGCGCCGGCTGGGTCACCTCGCGCGCCGGCTGGTGCGCGGCCGGCGGACGAGCCGTCCGCAGCACGCGGCGCTGTGCCTGGTGGCGGCGATGCTGGCGCTGACCGGGACGCCGTCGGCCCGGGCGCGGGCCGACGCGGGGCCGGCCCCGTCGGCCGCCGCGCCGGTGCCGTTGTTCGCCTTCTACTACATCTGGTTCAACCCGACGTCCTGGCACCGGGCGAAGACCGACTATCCGCTGCTCGGGCGGTACTCCAGTGACGACACGGAGATCATGCGCCGGCATGTGCGGATGGCGAAGGCCGCCGGGATCGACGGGTTCCTGGTCTCCTGGAAGCACACACCGCAGCTGGACGGCCGGCTGGCGAAGCTGGTCGAGGTCGCTCGGGAGCAGGACTTCCGGCTGGGTATCGTCTACCAGGGGATCGACTTCGCCCGCAAGCCGCTGCCGCTGGCCACGGTCAGCCGCGACCTCGACCTGTTCGCCAGCCGGTACGCCGACGACCCGGTGTTCGCCGTGTTCGACCGCCCGCTGGTGGTGTGGAACGGCAGCGACCGGTTCAGCACCGCGCAGGTCGGCACGGCGACGGCGCCGGCCCGGCGGAGGCTGCTGGTGCTGGGCACGGCCAAGAGCGTCGCGGCGGCGCAGCGGTTCGGCGCGGTGCTGGACGGGCAGGCGTACTACTGGTCCTCGGCGGACCCGCTGCGCGACCAGGTGCGGGAGAAGCTCACCGCGATGGCGCAGGCCGTACACCAGCGAGGCGGCCTGTGGATCGCGCCGGTCGCGCCCGGCTACGACGCCCGGGCGATCGGCGGCCGGCGGGTGATCGAGCGCCGCGACGGTGCGACGCTGCGCGCCTCGTTCGCCGCGGCGCGGGAGGCGCAACCGGACGCGCTGGGCGTGATCAGCTGGAACGAGTTCACCGAGAACACCTACGTGGAGCCCAGCGAGCAGCTCGGCGGGACGTACCTGGAGACCCTCGCCGAGCTGCGCGGGGTCTCGTTCGACTACGACCCGCGCACCGACAGCGGCCAGCCGCACGACCGGCCGTGGGGCCTGCCGGCCTGGGCGGCCCTGGCCGGCACGGCCTGCGTCGCCTTGGGGATGCCGCTGGTGTTCGCGCTGCGGCGGCGACGGCCTCGTCCGTCCGGTGGCCCGCCGACCCAGCGCGCACGACGTTCGCCGGCGGAAGGAGCCGCCGGCGAGTGATGCGGGGCGGCAGGGACGTCGCCCCGAGTTTGGGGGGGAAAAATGAACAGAGTCGCACGGGTGTTCCGCCGGCGGGCCGCCGGGCTGCTGTTGGCAGCGGGCACCGCACTGGGGGCGGGCACCGCACTGGGGGCGGGCACCGCGGTGGCCGCACCGGGGGCAGCCACCGCGGTGGCCGCACCGGCCGCCGTCGCGGCGGCAGCGCCGGTCGACGCGGCGGCCACCATCGTCGCGGAGGCCGACGCCTGGGTGGACAGCGCGGCGCCCGAGCAGGTTTCCGGGCGGGGCACCTTCCTGCGGGTCGACGGCTCGCCACGGCAGGTGGCGTACCTGCGGTTCCAGGTGACCGGCACCGGGACGACGCCGTCGGCGGTGCTGCGCCTGTACGTCGAGACGAACAGCAGCACCGGCGTGGAGGTGCACCGGGTGGGTGCCGGCGACTGGTCGGAGCGGGACCTGACCTATCTGACCGCTCCCCCGGTGGGCGCCCTGGTGAACAGCACCGGCCGGGCGCTCGCGGGGAACTGGGCGTCGGTGGACGTGTCGTCGATGGTGACCGGTGACGGTCCGCTGACCCTGGCGCTGACCACGTCAAACGACACCGGCGTACGGGTGACCAGCCGGGAGGGCGCGAACCCGCCGCAACTGCTGGTGCCGGCGCCGGGCAACCCGTCGCCGTACCGGGTGACCCCGACCGGCACCGGCGCCTACCGGGCCGTGTCCGCGGTGACCGGGCAGACGTTCACCGGCAGCCTCAAGTCGGTGGTGGAACTGGCGGCGGGGAGCTTGAACCCGATGGGCGGCGGCACCATCTCCTTCGACGCCGGCACGTACGACCTCGGCGCCGACTATTTCAAGCTGGTCGGCCTGCGCAACATCACCTTCGCCGGGGCGGGCATGTACGACACTCTCATCCGCAACGACAGTTCGGCGGCGGCGGACACCGAACCGTTCAACACCAAGGGGCTCGACGGCATCGTCGTGCGGGATCTGACCGTGCACGCCGGCGGGACGCGGCGCAACACCAGCGACGCGCTCGACTTCGACGACGGAAACAACGTGCTGGTCGAACGGGTGCGGGTCACCGCCTCCCGGGGGCGGGGGATCATCTTCGACGGCAAGAACCAGGGCTGGGAGTCGCAGGGCAACACCATCCGGGACTGCGTCGTCAGCGGCACCGCCACTCACGGGGTGGAGCTGTTGGCCGCCAGCGGAGACACCGTCACCGGCTGCCGGATCAGCGACGTCGGCGGGCACGGCATCCAGATCAACCGCTCCTCCTCCACCGCCGACCAGCCCAACAAGCCGTCGTCGCACAACATCGTCGCCGGCAACGTGATCGACCAGGCCGGCATGGACGGGGTGAACGTGGACGGCGGCACCGACAACCGGATCACCGACAACCGGATCACCAACAGCGCGGACGACACCGCCAACCGCGACGGGATCCGGATCACCACCTCGAGCGGGGTGCCCTGCCAGGACAACGTGGTCGCGGGCACCGTCGCGACCGACACCCAGACCCCGAGAACCCAACGGTACGGGCTGAACATCTCCGCCGGCTGCGTCGGGACGGTTGTCGGGCCGGGCAACGACTTCTCCGGGAACCTGCGCGGCGCGATCCACGACGCGGGCAGCGGCACCGTCCACCGGTGACGCCGGGCTGCGGGCGGTGGAGGGGGCGCACGCCTCCTCCGCCGCACCGGGCAGGTGGTCAGCGGCGCAGCAGGGGCTGGTAGTCGGCGGCGGTGAGCGGCTGGCGGGTCAGTGAGCCGTCCGCGCGGGGCACCTCCAGCGGCCGGTCGCCGCGGCGGAAGGTGACGCCGTTGACGTCGCCGCGGCGGGTCAGAGTGCAGACGATCTGCCCGAACGCGAGCACCTCGTCGCTGCGGCCGATCTCGTCGCCGACCGCCTGCACGGTCACCTCGGCGAGGGTGCCGGTCAGGCGGACGCCGCTGACGGTGAGGGTGCCGGGCAGGGCGCTGGTCAGGCCACGGTCGCGTTCGGGGGCGGTGGGGCCGGCGAGCAGGCGTTGCAGGTGCACGTCGATGCCGGGCAGCGCCTGCACCTGGCGGACCACGGTGTCCAGCCCGTCGTCGCGGACGAAGCAGAGCGTCTCGTCCTCCTGGCCGGTGGCCACGCTCGGGCTGGCACTGCCGGTGCTGGGGAACGGCCCGGGTGGGGCCTGCACCGGGCGGGGTTGCGCGTCGACCGGCACCCCGCAGCCGGCCACCATGGCGGTGGCGGCGAGCAGCAAACCCAGCCGGCGGGTCATGACAGGCTCCCGGGCAGCTCGACGCGGAAGCTGGCCCCGCCGCCGGGCCGGTTCTCGGCCCGGGCCCGTCCGCCGTGCGCGGCGGCGTGCTCGGCCACCAGCGCCAGGCCGAGGCCGGTGCCGTCGGTGCCGGCGCGGGCGTGGGCGGCCCGGCCGCGGACGAACCGGTCGAAGATCACTTCCCGGTCCGCCGGGGGCACGCCGGGTCCGGCGTCGTCGACCTCGACGACACCGACGCCGTCGCCGGCCGCGGACAGCCGTACGGCCACCGGGCCGCCGCCGTAGCGGACCGCGTTGTCCAGCAGGTTGCGCAGGATCTGCTCGACCCGCCGGCGCTCGACCTGCCACCGGGCCGGCGTGCCCGGGGCCAGGTGGACCAGGTTCTCCGGCAGGTCGCGGGCCCGGCAGGACTCCCGGGCCAGCGCCGCGACGTCCACGCTCTGCCGCTGGGCCGGCTGCTCGGTGCGGGCCAGCTCGATCAGGTCGTCCACCAGGCGCTGGAACCGGGCCACCTCGTCGACGACCAGCCCGGCGGCGGTGGCGGTCCGCTCGTCCTGGTGTTCGCGGCGGCGGGTGAGCACGCTGGCGGCGGCGGCGAGGGTCTGCAACGGTGAGCGCAGTTCGTGGCTGACGTCGGCGGCGAAGCGGCGGTCCCGCTCGATGCGCCGGGCGAGCTGGTCGACCATGTGGTTGAAGGAGCTGGAGAGCCGGGTGAGGTCCGGGTCGGTGGTGGGGTCGAGGCGGGTGGTGACGTCACCGGCGGCGATCCGCTCGGCGGCGTCGGCGACGGCGGTCAGCGGCCGGACGCTGTGCCGGGTGGCGTACCAGCCGAGCGCGGCGCCCGAGCCGGCGACCATGATGGCGACCGCGGTCAGCGTCAGCGCCACGACCTGGAAGGTGTCCTCCACCTCCCGCAGCGAGGTCAACTCGTAGTAGCTGATGGTGGCGGAGATCGGGATGCCGACCACCAGGGTCGGTTGCCCGTTGAGCCGGACCCGCTGCACGGCGGGCTCGCCGCCGCGGACCATCCGGCGCAGCGACTCGGGGACCGGGTCGTCGCCGACCACCTCGGCGGCGCGGGCGTGGAAGCTCTCGTTGATCTGGAGCAGCGGGCGGCGGCCGCTGCCGGTGTCCAGCGAGCGCAGCACCTCCACCACGTCCGGTTCGTCGGTGTCCAGGCCGCTGCGGACCACGGCGGCGTCGAAGTAGGCCACCCGCACGGCGGTGCGCTCCCGCTCCTCCAGCAGCGAGCGGCGGGTCAGGTCGTAGGAGAACAGCGCCATGGACGCGGCCAGCAGCAGCGCCCCCACGGCGAAGGCGGCGGTGACCCGGGCGCGTAGTCCGAGCCGGGTCATCGTTGCAGCTTGTAGCCGAGCCCGCGCAGGGTGACCAGGTGCCGGGGGTTGGCGGGGTCGTCCTCGATCTTCTGCCGCAGCCGCCCGACGTGCACGTCGACCAGGCGTTCGTCGCCCGTCTCGTAGCCCCAGACCCGGCTGAGCAGCTGCTGACGGGACAGCACCCGCCCGGCGTGGTCGGCCAGTTCGCAGAGCAGCCGGAACTCGGTGCGGGTGACCGGCACGGGTTGCCCGGCCTTGCGTACCTCGCCGGCCTCCTCGCTGATCTCCAGGTCTCCGAAGACCTGCGCGGTGACCGGGGTGGTGCGGGCCCGGCCGCGCCGGCGCAGCGCCCGCAGGCGGGCGGTCAGTTCCTTGACGGCGACCGGCTTGACCAGGTAGTCGTCCGCCCCGGCCTCCAGCGCGGCGACGATGTCGTGGGTGTCGTCGCGGGCGCTGACCACGACGATCGGCACGTCGTCGTCGCGGCGCATCCGCCGGATGCACTCGTAGCCGTCGAGTCCGGGCAGCATGAGGTCGACCAGCACGTTGTCGGCCGGGTGTTCCTTCTGCTGGCGCAGGCCCTCCTCGGCGGTCGCCGCGCCCTGGGCCGTGTAGCCCTCCTCCTCCAGGGCGAGCAGCAGGGCGAGCCGGATGCGGTCGTCGTCCTCGATCACCAGTACGGCCGTCATGGCTGCATGATGCCCGGCTCGCGGCCGGCAGCCCAACCCGGTCACCGGTTCCCCGCTTTTGTCACCGAACCGTCACACAACTGCGGGGTGCCCGCCACGGGCCGCGAGCACGGTGGTGGGACGACCGACACCCGGCGAGGGGAGCCGACGCCGTGACCGCACCGCAGCCGCCGGACCCGGACTGCGAGGTTCCGCTGGTCGAGCTGGAGATCACCGACGAGCTCGACCTGGCACAGCTGCGGGACGTGGCCGGTGTGCTCGACTCGGTGCTCAGCCTGCGTCCCCGGGAGGTCGTGTTCGACCTGTCCGGGTGCGGGCACATCGACGCGGCCAGCATCGGGTTCCTGCTCGACGTGCGCCGCCGGCTGGCCCGCCACGGGGCGGTGCTCACGCTCCGCAACCCGGATCGGCGGGTCCGGCGGATCCTCGACAGCACCGGGCTGGGCCGGGTGCTGCGGATCGTCTACACCACCGAGGGCGCCCGGTCGGCCGGGGAGGACCGGCTCCCGCCGGGCCACCGGCCGGCGCTGGGCGGTCGGGCGTCGGTCGGCGCCCGCCGGCCGGGGCCGGGCCCGTTGACGGGGCACCGGCCGTGAGCGGCGAGGCGCTGGTCAGCGCGCTGCTGGTCGGCCTGGCCGTGGGCGTGGTCGGCCGGCTCGTCCTGCCGGGGCGCCGGGCCACCCCGGTCTGGCTGACCATCGCGGCGGGCATCGCCGCGGCGCTGCTCGGCACCATCGGGATCCGGCTCGCCGGCGCCGGCCTGGACGCGGAGGCGGGGCCGCGGCTGCTGGTGCAGGGCGGGTCGGCGGTCGTCGCGACGCTGCTCGCCGTCCGGGCCGCCGCCGCACGACGGCCGGCCGATCCGGCGTGGCGGCGTGCACCGGGTCCGGTCGATCGCCGGGAACCGCGCCGGCTGCGCTCGGTGCCGCGCGGCTGACCGGCCGCGACCGGCGCCACGGGCGGTTCGCCGAGGAATCGAGAGGAGAGGTCATGACGGTCGTACCGGCCGATCACCTCTGGACGTTGATCTGCGACGGCTGCGGCGACACCGTCACCGACACGGCGGTCGTGCTGCCCGACGCGGAGGTGGTCTGGACGCTGGTCTTCGACCACGGCTGGTCCGGCTCCCCGTTCGCCTCCGGGCCGCACCACTGCCCGCGCTGCGAGATGGGCGGGGCCGACCGCCCCGGGCGGTCCACGGCCGGTGATCCGCTGGGGCTGGGCCGGCCCGACGACGCCGGTGCGGCGCCGGCGTGGGACGAGCAGCCGGCCGACCGGGTGCGCCGGGCGCTGGCCGAGGCGTTGGACCTGGGCGACGAGGTGCTGGTCGACCTCAGCGGGGTGGAGGTCATCGACTCGGCCGGTCTCGGGCTGCTGGTCCGGGCGCACCAGGACGCCCGGGCGCGGTCGGCGCGGCTGTGCCTGGTCGCGCCGTCGCGGTTCGTCCGGACGGTGTTGCACACCATGCGGCTGGACGGTGTCTTCCCGGTCCTGGAGGGCCCGGCGCGGTCGACGGCCACGCCGGTGGTCAGCCGCTGATCGTCACCTCGACCGGGCCGACGCGCAGCACCCCGTCGGTCAGCGGGGCGCAGCGGATGCCGCCCCGGCCGCGCAGCGCCCGCCAGGCGCCCGGGCCGATGGTGGTGTCCATCCAGGCGCAGGGGTTGGCCGGGCGGTGCACCCGCAGGCTGACCGGGCCGTCCCCGCTGTCCAGGGTGAGCACCGCACCGACCAGGTCGTCGACGGCGATGCCGCTTGTCAGGATGTTGCGCCGGACCTGGGTCAGGTCGGCGCCGGGGGGCAGGGACTCCTGGGCGATCACGGTGACGGCGGCGTGGCGGTGCGCGGGCCGGCCGAAGTACCGGTCGCCGACGATGCCCAACCCGGCCCGGATCTGGATCGCCTCGACCAGTTCGCCGGGCGGCGCGGGGGCCGGGCCGTCCGCCGGCCGGCCGACGTACCGGTGCACGGGCGAGGCCAGCAGCGCGACGATGCGGGGCATGGCGCGGATTCTACGAACCGGCGCCGGCGTACCGGGCGTACACGTCGCCGGAGTTGGCGCTCGGCGGCAGGGCGCGCAGGTGGTCGGCCACCCGGGCCGCCGGCACCCAGTCGGGGAAGACCAGCCGCCGGCTGTCGCCGAGCGCCAGGTTGAAGCCGTCCAGGCCGAGCGCGGTCAGCCGGTCGAGGCAGCGGTGGGCCACCGGCCGGGCGATGGTGGTGAACTCGAAGGAGAGGGCGGACAGCGGGCGGGACAGGCCGGCCAGTACGGCGTCCTCGAAGCCCTCCACGTCGATCTTGACGAAGCCCGGCACGCCGTACGTGTCGATCAGCGCGTCGAGGGTGACCAGCGGGACCTCCGCCCGGTCGTCCCACACCTCGTGCCGCCAGCCGTCGGCCCTGCCGGCGGCGTGGCGGAAGTGCGGCGAGGCGGTGCTGAGGGTGGGGTTGGCCGAGTTGACCGCGAGCGTGATCCGGCCGGGCTCGGCGCCGCAGGCCGCCTCGACCAGCCGCACCTGGTCGTCGTCGGCGTAGAGGGCGCGCAGGGCACGGACGCACAGCGGCTGCGGCTCGACCGCGACCACCCGGGCGCCGAGCCGACGGAAGCAGGCGATGTGGTCGCCGACATGTGCGCCCAGGTCGAAGGCCAGGTCGCCGGGGACCACGAACCGGGCGTAGAAGGCGTCCATGGACGCGTCGCGGGCCGGGTCGCCGTAGTAGGTGTCCAGGGAACGGCGCAGGGTGCAGGTGGCCGGGTCCGCCTTGAGCGCCGCGATGACGTCGGTACGGGCGTCCACGCTCGGACGTTAGCCCGGCCGGGGCGGGCGTCGCGGGGTTTGCCGAGGCGGCCAGCCGTACGGGTGGACCGGCACGGCGCGCACGCAACGGACGTGTCATGCGCGAAAATGTTTCGCCGGATTGATCCCCGAGCAGTTTCGTGCAAAAGTCTTCACAGCGAGTGCTCCGACGGCCGGAGCGGGCGGGAGGGTGGTCGTGGCGGACGCCGGGCAGGGCATGGCAACCGACATCGCCGAGCAGCCGGCGACCTATCAACGGATCCTCGACCGGGCGGCGGCGGTGCGCGAGGTGGCCCGGGAGGTCGCCCGCCGCGACGTGCGGCACGTGGTGCTGGCCGCCCGGGGCACCTCCGACCACGCCGCGCTCTACGGGTCGTACCTGAGCCAGATCCGGCTGGGCCGGCCCGCCGGCCTGGCCTCCCCCAGCGTGGTGTCGCTCTACGGCGCCCAGCCGGACCTGTCCGGGGCGCTGGTGATCGGGGTGTCGCAGAGCGGCCGCTCCCCCGACCTGGTCGAGGTGCTCGACAGCGCCCGCCGGCACGGGGCGAGCACCCTGGCGCTGACCAACGCACCCGACTCCGAGCTGGCCCGGGTCGCCGAGCTGCACGTGGACATCCTGGCCGGCCCGGAGCGCGCGGTGGCGGCCACCAAGACCTACACCGCAGAGCTGCTGTCCCTGCTGCTCGTGGTGGAGGGCGTGCGCACCGGCACCGGTGACCCGGAGCCGGCGGTGGCCCGGGAGCTGGCGCGGCTGCCGGAGCTGGCGGCCGAGGCGCTCGCCGGCCGGGACCACGAGGCGGTCGCGGCCCGCCTGCGGTACGCCAACGAGCTGGTGGTGACCGGCCGCGGTTACGCGTACGCGACAGCCCGCGAGGCCGCCCACAAGATCATCGAGACGTCGTACCTGTCGGCGCTGGCCTATTCCGGGGCGGATCTGCTGCACGGCCCGGTGGCCGTGGCGGACCGGGAGATGCCGGTGCTGGCGGTCGTCGGGGACGGCCCCGGCGGCGCCGCGATGGCCGAGGTGATCGAGCGGCTGCGGGCGATGCGGGCCGACGTCATCACGGTCGGGTCGGCCGGGTCGGCCGGCGACGCGGCGCACATCGGCGTCCCGGCGGTGGACGAGCGGTATTCTCCGCTGCTGGACATCCTCCCGCTCCAGCGGCTGGCGCTGACCCTGGCGCTGGCCCGGGGCGAGGACCCGGACAGCCCGCGCGGCATCACCAAGGTCACCCACACCCGCTGACCGGGCCATCCCGCCGGCCGGTCCGGGGCCCCGACCGGCCGAGGCCGTCCCCCAGGAGCGGACGCCCGCGCCGGCCGAGCCTGAGTCCGACGCGCGAACGGCCGCGCCGGGCGGGTCGGTGGACCCACCCGGCGCGGCCGGTGTCGCGGGGTGTCAGCGGGACAGCAGCGCGGCCGCCACCTCGCCGACCGAGCCGACCAGCACCGTCTCGACCGGGACCTTCTCCAGCATGGCCTCGTCGAAGCCGGCCTCGGTCTCGGTGACCGCGGCGTCGATCTCGGCGAGCCGGGTCCCGCTGGTCTGCAGGGCGTTGGTCAGCGTGGCCGCGTCCGCGGCCGGGGCCAGCGCCACGTGCAGCAGGGTCAGGCCGGACACGTGCGCGCCGACCTGCTCCGGCACCATCAGCACCAGCTTGTCGTCGCGCCGGCCGCGGACCACCTGGATCATCCGGGCGTCGACGGCGTACCGCTTGGAACCGGTGAGGCGGGTGCCGTTGTCGGCCCGGCTGGGCGTGCCGGCCACCGCACCGGACTTGGCCACCACCCGGATGGCGCTCTCGTCGCCGGTCCGCTCGACCCGGTACCGGACGGCGCCGGTGACCTGCTCGATCAGCGGCGCGTGGGCGCGCAGCGCGAGCAGCACCGGGTAGGTCAGCAGGTTGACGTCGCTGCCGGCGGAGACCAGGGCGGCGGTCAGCGGGTTGTCGAGCAGGTCGTTGTCGTCGCGGGAGGTGCCGACGGTGACCGTCTTGGCCTGGTGCTTGACCGAGTCGATGGAGCGGGTCAGCTCCTCCACGGCCTCGGTGAGCTGGTCGCGGACGTAGTCCAGCGGCTCGCCCATCTCCTCGGCGCGCATCGGCAGGGCGGCGGTGAGCCCGCGCAGCAGGAGCAGCACGTTGGCCAGGCTCAGGGTGGCCTGCGGGGAGAGCACGCCGCGGGTGCGGCCGGTGGCCACCTCGGCGAGGAACTCCTCCACCGGCTCGGCCAGCTCGGCGACGTCGGTGAACCGGGACGCGCCCTGGTCGACCCGCTCCTCCAGCAGGGTCAGCGCCTGCCGCAGCGGCAGCGCCAGCTCGTCGATCGCCCGCGCCGTGTGGTACGAGATCAGGTGCCCGACGGCCGTGCTGAGCAGCCAGGCCAGCGCCGGGTGGGCCCGGGGCACCCGGATGACGTGCTGCGCGGCCCAGGCGATGTCCACCCCCTCGTCGGCGATCACCACCGGCGCGTTGCGGTGCGCCGCGTAGATCTCGATCTCCTTGGCCATGTCCCGGACCTGCTGCGGCGGGGTGCCCGCCGCGCAGACCAGGATCATCGCCTCGGCGGAGAGGTCGATGTGCTTCTTGTCCTCCAGCGCGTCGGTGGAGACGGTGCGGTAGCACAGCTCGGAGAGCTTGATCCGCACCTCGGCCGCCGCGACCCGGTTCGGACCGGACCCGACGACGGCCCACGACGGGTACGCGGGCATCTCGCGCGACGCGGCGGCCACCTCGTCGGCGAGGCCCTGCACGGCGGTCAGGTGCGCCGGCATCTCCAGCAGGCCGACCAGCAGGGCGTTCTCGACCTCCGGCCGCAGGTGCCCCCAGGAGCGGGCGATCTGCAGGCCGAGCAGCACGCCGGTGGCCACCTGCGAGTAGAACGCCTTGGTCGAGGCGACGGCCATCTCGACGTCGCGGCCGTCGGAGGTGTAGAGCACGCCGTGCGTCTTGTGGGCCAGGTCGCTGTCGCGGCGGTTGACGATGGCCAGGGCGGCGGCGCCCCGGCGGACCACCAGGTCCACCGCCCGGTTGGTGTCGGTGGTGGTGCCGGACTGGCTCACCGCGATCAGCAGGATGCCGCTCATGTCCTGGGGCAGGTCGGTGGCCGACAGTTCGGTGGCCGGCACGGCCCGGACGGCCAGGCCGGGCAGGTGCGGGCGGATCACCTCGGCGATGCCCTGGCAGGCGACGGCGGCGGTGCCCTGCCCGACCAGCACGACCTCGGTGAACCGGCCGCGGGCGATGTCCTCGCGCAGCGCGGTCGGCAGGCCGCTCTCGCCGACGGCGACCTGGAGCAGGCCGTCGACCTCGGCGATGCGGCCCCGCAGGCTGCGGCGGAACGAGCGCGGCGCCCCGGCGATCTCCTTGACCAGGTAGTGGTCGTAGTCGCCGCGGGCCACGTCGCGGGTGGTGATCTCGGCGGTCTGCACCCGCTCCGGGGCGCCGACGCCGGCGTCGGTGATCTCGGTGATGCCCTCCAGGGTGCCGGCGGCCTCGCCGTCGAGCACGACGACCACCCCACCGTCGGTGCCGGAGCCGTCGACCCGCAGGTACCGGTCGGTGAGCGCGACCAGGCCGTACACCTCGCTGGCCACGAGGTAGCACCAGTCGGCCAGGCCGACGTAGAGGCCCTGGCCGCTGCCCTTCTGGGCGAGCACCAGGTGGCCGGCGTCGTCCTGCACGCCGATCGCCATCGAGCCGTGGAACTGGGCGACGCAGTCGCCCAGCGCGGCGCCGGGGGCCAGGCCCCGCTCGCGGGCGGCGGAGTACATCACCGGGATCAGCTTGGCGTCGGTGGTGATCTCGTCGGTCACCACGGCGTGCTTGCGACGCAGCTCCACGTGGTTGTCGATGTCGCCGTTGAGCACGGCGGCGGAGTAGGGCCGCTCGGCACCATCGGCGACGCTGTTGACCGGGTGGGCGTTGGCCTCGCTGATCCGGCCGACGCTGGCCCAGCGGGAGTGGGCCAGCACCGAGATCCGGGCGCTGGGCAGGCGCAGCGCGGTGGCGAGCCGCTCGTCGGCGGCGATGGCGGTGCGCAGGTGGGCGACGTTGTCGCCGAGGGAACCGAGGATCGCGGCGCGCTTGTAGACGAAGACGGCGCCGTCGCCCACCATCTCCACGGCACCGGAGCGGAAGCGCGGGTCGCGGGCCGGGGCGAGCGCGTCGATGGTCTTGCGGTCGACGTCGTCGAGGCCCACCCAGATCTGCACGCCGGCGGAGTCGCGGCCGCGGACCTCCAGCCGGTCGATCGCGTCGAGTACGGAGTCCACGCCGAGGTAGGACACGGCGAGCCGGCCGTCGGCGGTGTCACCGAAGCCCAGTTCCCGCATCCGGCGGGCGGCGGCGAGCCGGTCGTTGCGCAGCATCCAGAGCAGGTCCCGCACCGCGACGGCCTGCGCCTGCGCGGCCTCGACCTCCTCGGCCGAGCCGTGCGACCCGTCGTCGAGGACGGCGTCCCAGCCGTCGAGCCAGCGCTGGATCCCGTCGAGGGCGGTGGAGACCTCGCGCTGGAGGTTGGCGTCGGCGGCGAGCACGGCGAGGGTCGCCGGCGCGGAGATGAGCCGCAGGGCCTGCTCGGCCCGCTCGTGCGCCTCGGTGAGCAGCTCGGACGCGGCGGCCACCGAGGGTGTTTCCACCGAGTCGGCTGAGGCCAGCTCCCAGGCCAGGCTGCCGAGCACAGCGGGTGCGCCCACCGCCTCACCAAGACGGTCATACCGGGGCAGCAGGGCAACAATGCCACACATCGTGGGCAACTCCTCTTACCGTCGACTCGGATCCCGGGCCACTATAGTGCGCAAACTCGCTGCGCAAAAAGCACCGATTCACACACGGGCTGCGCGCCATTTCGCGGTCACATTCCGTGCACTGCTCTTACCCCGGTCCGCGCCCGGCGTACCGCCAGGGTTGCGGCCAACCGGCGCACCGCCCAGGTTGTGGCCAACCGGGAGTCAGCGCCGGTGCAGCCGCTGCCGGGCCACCAGCTCGACGGTCAGCACGACCGCGACCGCCTCCACGGCCAGCAGGCCCACCAGGACGAAGAGCTGGGTGATCCCGGCGGCCACCGGGCTCGCCCCGCCCAGCAGCACCCCGACGTACGCGCCGGGCAGGGTGACCAGGCCCACCGTGCGGGTCTGGTCCAGTGCCGGGATCAACGCCTGCGCCGCCGCCGGCCGGCACACCAGCAGGAACGCCTCGCGCGGCGGCAGGCCCAGCGCGAGGGCCGCCTCCACCTCACCCCACCGGCCGGCCACCTCGTCCAGGGCGCGGCGGCCGGCCAGCGAAGTGGCGGTCATCGCGCCGCCGATCAGGATGCCCGCGACCGGGATGATCGCGATGCCGCGCAGCGGGAGCAGCCCCGCCAGCAGCAGCCCCACCACCACCGGGAGGCTGCCCGCCGCGATCGGCACGGCGGCCCACCAGCCGTGCCGGCCCCGGGTGATCCGCCGCGCCGAGGTGCCCGCCGCCACGGCGCACATCACCACCACGAAGGCGGCGGTGGCGCCGAGCGAGGCCACGATGGCGGTGATCAGCACCGAGACGGCCGCGAGTTGGACGGCGGCGCGGGCGGCGGCGACGGCGATCTGCCGGCCGTGACCGAGCCGGCCCACCGCGGCCACCGCGGCCGCCACGGCGGTCAGCAGGACCAGGGCGACCGCGAGGCGGGGGCCGGCCACCAGCATCGACGACGACATCGGGCCAGTCTGACGCAGCCGGGGCGACCGGCCGTGGGCTACCGGGCCAGCAGCGCGCGCAGCAGCTTGCCGACCTCGCCGGGCGCCTCCTCGGCCATGAAGTGGCCCGCCGAGGTGGTGTGGTGCTCCAGGTCCGCCGCCCAGGCCCGCCACAGGCCGGCGGCGTCGTAGCCGAGCGCCGCGCCCCAGTCCTGCTGGACGACGGTGACCGGCATCGTCAGCCGCCGGCCGGCGGCCCGGTCCGCCTGGTCGTGGGTGACGTCGATGCCGGCCGAGGCGCGGTAGTCGGCGACGATGGAGTCCACCGCCGCGCGCGAGGCGGCCAGGTACGCGGCCCGCACGTCCGCCGGGATGGCCGCCGGGTGCTGCGCCCACACGTCGAGGAAGTAGCCGAAGAACGCGTCGGCGCTGCCGCTGATCATCTGCTCGGGCAGGCCGGGCGGCTGGGCCATGAGATAGAGGTGGAAGGCGACGGCGGCGCTGGCACCGTGCAGGATGTCCCACATGTCCAGGGTCGGCAGGACGTCGAGCACCCCGAGGTGGGTGATCGTGTCGGGGTGGTCGAGGCCGGCGCGGATGGCGACCAGGGCGCCCCGGTCGTGCCCGACGAGGGCGAACCGGTCGTGGCCGAGCGCGCGGGCCAGCGCGACCACGTCGGCGGCCATCGTCCGCTTGGCGTACGTGGTGTCGTCGCCGGCGACCGGCTTGTCGCTGGCGCCGTAGCCGCGCAGGTCCGGGCAGATGACGGTGTGCTCGGCGGCCAGGTCCGCGGCGACGTGCCGCCACATCAGGTGGGTCTGCGGGAAGCCGTGCAGCAGCACGAGGGGGCTGCCGGAGCCGCCCACCGCCACGTTCAGGCGCACGTCGCCGTCCACAGCGACGCGCTGGTAGTCGAAGTCCGGGATGACAGGTGTCACAGCTGGTTCCTCTCTCGGTGGGCTGGTCCGTCGTCAGCGTGCCGGTGCCGGATGAGCAGCCGATGAGCGCGATACGTTGGCCCCCGGGCGAGGGAAGGACGGGTCGGGCGGTGCGGGTCAGCTGCGGGGTGCTCGGGCCGGTGACGGCCTGGGACGACGCCGGCACGCCGATCGACCTCAAGGGGCCTCGGCACCGGGCGGTGCTGGGTCGGCTGATCGCCGCGCGGGGCCGGGTGCTCCCGGTGGACGTGCTCGTCGACGACCTGTGGCAGGTGCCCCCGGCGGGTGCGGTGAGCGCGGTGCGTACCTTCGTGGCGGCGCTGCGGCGGGCGCTGGAGCCGGGCCGCGCGCCCCGTGAGCCGGCCCGGCTGCTGGTCACCGACGGGCCCGGCTACGCGCTGCGGGTCGACGCGGACAGTGTCGACGCGTGGCTGTTCGAGGACGAGGTGGGCGCCGCCGACACCGCGCTCCCCCAGCCGGCGCTCACGCAGCTGGACCGGGCGTTGGGGCGGTGGCGGGGGCCCGCCTACGCCGGCTTCGACGAGCCGTGGGCGCGCGTCGAGCGGGCCCGGCTGGAACAGCTGCGGTTGCAGGCGGTGGAGCGGCGGGCCGAGGCGTTGCTGGCGCTCGGGCGGGCCGCCGCCGTGGTGCCCGGTCTCGACGCGCACGTCGCCGAGCATCCGTGGCGGGAGGACGCGTGGCGGCTGCTGGCGGTGGCGCTGTCCCGCACCGGGCGGCAGGGCGACGCGCTCGCGGTGCTGCGCCGGGCCCGGGAGCTGCTGCGCGACCAGCTCGGCGTGGATCCGGGCCCCCGGCTGCGGCAACTGGAGATCGACATCCTGCGGCAGGCCGAGGAGGTGGGCGCCGGCCCGCCGGGACCGGCGCAGGTGTGGGCGCAGACCGCGGCGGCGTACGAGCGGGCCGTGGTGCCGGGCGCCCGCGCCCGCCTCGAATCGACCGTCGGTCTGCTGCGCAGCCTCGCGGTGACCGGCGCTGGTGGGCTGACGGCGGCCCGGGAGCAGCGGGTCGCCGCCATCGTGGCGGCCGAGCAGGTGGGGGATCCGGAGCTGACCGCCCGGGTGATCGGCGGCTACGACGTACCCGCGAACTGGACCCGCTCCGACGACCCGGCGCAGGCGGCCCGGGTGGTGGCGGCGGCGGAGCGGGCCCTCGCCGCGTTGGGGCCGGGCGGCTCCGACGCGACCCGGGCCCGGTTGCTGGCCACCATCGCGGTGGAGTCGCGGGGCACGCGGTCGGCGCGCGGGCCGCAGGCGGCGCGGGAGGCGGAGGCGATCGCCCGCCGGCTGGCCGACCCGGCGTTGCTGGCGTTCGCCCTGAACGGGACGTTCATGCAGACCTTCCACCGGGCCGGGCTCGCCGCCGAACGGGACGCGATCGGCGCCGAACTGGTCGCCCTGGCCGACCGGCACGGCCTGGTGACGTTCGCGGTCCTCGGGCACCTCGTCCGCCTCCAGGCCCGGGGCGCGCTGGCCGACTTCGCCGGCGCCGACGGGCACGCCGCCGCCGCGGACCGGCTCGCCGACCGGCACGAACTCCCCCTGGTCGGGGTGTTCACCGGCTGGTACCGGGCCATGCGGTACGCCGCGACCGGGGCGCCGCCGGCGGCGGCGGAGGCCGGGTACCGGGAGGCGGCGGACCGGCTCACCGGCGCGGGGATGCCGGGCGTCGAAGGTGGGCTGTTGCCGTTGGCGCTGCTGTGCCTGCGGGTGTGGCACCGGCTGCCGCCCGACGTCGCCGCCGACACCGACTGGGGACCGTACGCGCCGTGGGCCCGGCCGCTCGTGCTGCTCGCCGACGGCCGGGCGCGGGAGGCGGCGGCGGCCCTGCGGCGGGTGCCGGAGCCGCCGCGTGACCTGCTGTACGAGGCGTTGTGGTGCCTGACCGGGCGGGCCGCGGTGGGGGTGGGTGACCGGGCGGTGCTGGCGCGGGCGCGGGCGGCGTTGCTGCCGGCGGCCGGGGAGGTGGCCGGGGCGGGCAGCGGCATGCTGACCGTGGGGCCGGTCGCCGGATATCTCGAGGAGTTCGCCGCCGCGCTCGCGGATCAGCCTGCGGCTTCCGGGCACGGCCTGCCGTGAGCCGGTTGACGAGCTGCGGGATCCGGTGGAAAGCTGCGGTACGACCCGCGCCTCGGGCGCGGCTGTCCATGAAGGATGATGCCTGTGATCTCGGCGACCAGCGGCCGCCGCGTGCGCGCGGAGGGCTGAGCGGGCCAGTCCCGTTCACTCGCACCCGCGCCCGCCTCTGCGGTGCGCCATGCCCTTTTCCAGCGCGCCCTCTCCTCGGCGCGTTCCGCAGACATCACTTCATCTGACCTGAGGGACCGGCAGCGGGGTGTCGCCGGCGCGCTCACCACGCGGATCACCGAGCGGGTGATCGCGGCCGGTGCCGCGTGCGCCTGGCTGGCGGCGTCGGAAGAGAAGTCCTGGCGCGTCTACCAGCGGGTCGGCTACGCCCCGACCGGCAAGCGGCGCCACCTCGCACACGACTGACTCAAGCCTTGAAAGGAAAACGTCTGATGGGATCCATTGTTCGGCACATCACGTTCGACCTGGCCGCCCCGCACGAGCCGTACGAGCTGGCCCGGTTCTGGTCCGGGGTGCTCGGCTATCCGATCTGCCCGGAGGACCAGCCCGGTGACGACGAGGTGGCGCTCGACGTGCCGGCCGGTCAGCCGACGCTGCTGTTCCTCCGGGTGCCCGAGGCCAAGACGCTGAAGAACCGGGTGCACCTCGACCTGGAGCCGGACCAGCCGCGGGATGCGGAGGTGGACCGGATCGCCGCCCTCGGCGCGACAGTGGTCGACGACCAACGCACACCGAACGGGCGGGGCTGGATGGTCTTCGCCGACCCGGCCGGCAACGAGTTCTGCGTCGAGATCAGCGGCGCCGAGAAGGAGGCGATCATCCGCCAGGCGGCCGCGGCCGCCACCAGCAAGGACTGACCACGACAGTCCGGGCTGGCACCCACCGTGCGTGCCAGCCCGGACCGACAACTCACGGTGGATGGCGGCGATCGCTCGCCCTTCTGTCCCACCGTGGCCCGGTCCCGCCCCGCCTGTGCCCTCATGGCAACCGACGGCCGCCAGACGCGCGACGGCGCGTCGCAACGCCGAATGGGCCTGGCGCGTTCATTCGCCGAAAATGCACCGCTCGTCGGGCGCCAAAATGGGCAGGAATGGCGGAAGTGGACCAGGCTTTTCAGTCTGAATGAGACCGCTGCGGAGCGCTTTCGACAATCGGGCCGTGCCCACCCTCGCCGACAATTACGTTCTGTGACGTGACCGCCAATCGCATCGCTGCCGTGCTGCTCAGCGCCGTCCTGACCACTCCCGGCCTGCTGCCGGCCTCACGGGCGTCAGCGGCCCCCGCGGACCGGCCCTGCCCGACCGTGGCACCGCCGGCACCCGCGCCGGCCGTACCCGCTGCCCCACCGGTCGACGCCGCCGACCGGGCCGTCGGCGGCGAGTCCCTGGCCACGGCGGGCCTCGCGGCGCCCGCCGGCGCGCCGGCGGCGCCGGCGGTGACCGCCACCTCGTGGCTGGTGGCCGACCTGGACAGTGGCGCGGTGCTGGGCGGCTGCGGCCCGCACGAGCGCCGCACGCCGGCCAGCGTGCAGAAGATGCTGCTGGCGGCGGCGCTGATGCCCCGCCTCGACCCGGCGCAGGTGGTCGAGGTGACCCGTGCGGACCTGCGGGATCTCGACCCGGCCAGCTCGGTGATGGGCGTGGTTCCGGGCGGCCACTACACGGTGGAGAGCCTGTGGCTGGGGCTGCTGCTGCGGTCGGGCAACGACGCCGCCAACGTGCTGGCCCGCGTCGGCGGCGGCGCGGCCGGGCGGCCGGGCGGGGTGCAGGCGATGAACGACGAGGCACACCGGCTGGGCGCCAACCAGACCCACGCGGTGACACCGTCCGGGCTGGACGGGCCCGGTCAGTACACCAGCGCGTACGACCTGGCGTTGATCGCCCGGGCCACCTACGCCCGGGCGGACTTCCGCCGGTACGTCGCCACCCGGGCGGCGCAGATCCCGGCCGGGGCGGGCACGCCGGGCCTGTCCTTCGCGCACGACAACACCCTGCTGGACCACTATCCGGGCACGCTCGGCGGGAAGACGGGCTTCACCGACCTGGCCCGGCAGACGTACGTGGGGGTGGCCGAACGCGACGGCCGGCGGCTGGTGGTGACCCTGCTCGGTGCGGAGACCGCGCCGCTGGGCAGCCTCGGCGAGGCGGCGGCCCTGCTGGACTGGGGTTTCGCCCTCTCCCCCGGCGCGTCGGTCGGCCAACTTGTCGGCCCGGACCAGCAGAAGCGGGACCGGCCGGTGGTGGCGCTCAAGGGCGACGCGCCCGGCCAGCCGGCGGCGGCGCGGTCGTTCTCGACGCCGCTCATCGTCGCCGCCGGGGGCGCGGCGGCGCTGGCCGTGCTGTTCCTGGCGGCGCCGTGGCGGCGTCGGGCCGCCCGCCGAGCCGCCCGACCCTGACCGCGCCACCGGTCGCCCTGCGACGGGCGGGGTGGGTGCGTACATTTGCGGAGACAACGCCGCCGGGAAGAGGAGAGCCATGTCGAAGCCGCCGCTGCCGGAGTCCGCGATCGCCATGCTGCGCAAGCCGAACCCGGCCGTCATAGCCACGCTGCGCTCAGACGGCCAGCCGGTCTCCACGGCCACCTGGTACCTGTGGGACGACGGCCGGATCCTGGTGAACATGGACGAGGGTCGCCGCCGGCTCGACCACCTGCGCAACGACCCGCGGGTGACGCTGACCGTGCTGGACGAGCAGGGCTGGTACACCCACCTCAGCATCATCGGGCACGTGGTCGAGCTGCGCGAGGACAAGGAGCTGGCGGACATCGACCGGCTGTCGCAGCACTACACCGGCAACCCGTATCCGCGGCGGGAGCGCGGCCGGGTCAGCGCGCTGATCGAGATCGACCGCTGGCACGGGTGGGGTGAGCTGAAGGACAGCAGCCAGATCGGCTGACGCCGTGGTCGGCGCGGCGCCGGCCGCCGGGCCTGCGCGGGTCGCGACAGGCCCGACGGCGTACGGCCCGAGCCCCGGCTACCGGGCGCAGGAGCCGCTGTCGATCCGGAGATATCTGGTGTTGGCCCACCGGCAGAGGCGGATGCCGACGGCGATGCCGGCGAGCGTGACGAGGGCGGGCATGCATCCGCTGGCGACCTGGACGATCGGGATCGCCGGGCAGCCCCCCGAGATCGCCCAGCCGGTGCCGAACAGCACCGCGCCGGGCACCACGCCGGCATGGATGCGTCCCGGTACGCGGCGCACCCGCAACACGGCGAACGCCACCACGATGATCGCCACCGCCCCGGCGAAGGAGAGGAACATCCGCAGGTCCTGGAAGGTGAACATGCGGTTCAGTTCGGCGTAGTCCCCGAAGCCGATGTTGGCGACGGTGAAGCCGAGGGCCAGCCCGGTGATGATGTTGACGATGAGGATCGCACCCCGGGTACGCATCAGATCACCTTCCAGAGCAGGAACGACACCAGGACGGCGGTGCCGAAGAAGACCGCGGTCGCGACGATGCTGACGGGTTGCAGGCGACCGCAGCCGTTGAGCCCGTGACCGCTGCTGCAGCCGCCGGCGAGGCGGGTGCCGAAGCCGACGAGGACACCCCCGACGAACAGCGCCGCGACCATCTCGGTCGGCTTGTCGGTGACGATCTGGCGGAAGCCCTCGCCCATGTCGAGACGGAGCTGGAACCGTCCGGAGGTGACCGCCGCCACCCAGCCGCCGACGAGGATCGACAGCAGCAGGCCGACCTGGCTGACCAGGGGCGCCGGAAGCAGCCTCGCCATCGAGGAACTCGCCTCCGCCGGGGGTTGCCGGTCCGGCCCCGGTGTCCCTGCGCCACCCGAGCCGGAGGGGCGGGCGGCGGGCGTGAGCGGCGGGGCGCCGAGCGGTCCGGCGGTGGCCGCGGCGAGCGCTTCGATGAGCACGGCGTCGTCGGTGACCTGCGCGTTCGCCCGTTCGACGCGGCGTTCGGTGCGCCAGTGCAGGACGCGGTCCCAGGCCCCGGACACCCCGAAGGATCGGTCGGTCGCGATGGCGTAGTTGATGGTGACGAGAGCGAGTCCGGCCGCCCCCGCCCACCAGGGCCAGTAGTCGTTCATGCGGGACTTGAGATCCAATCTGCGAGTCGGGCCCACCATCCGTATCGACGCGGGGCGGGTGGCTTTGCCGGCGGTCTGGCGGGGCGTGGACCAGGCGCGGGTGGGGCCGGGTCGAACCCCCAGCCAGGGGGCGGCGCTTCGGCCGGCGTCGGTTCCGGCACTGCCTCGAAACCCGACGGTGTGACCGGGCCAGGTTCCACCGGGCTGGACCCGTCAGCTGCGGGAATGCCTCTCAGGTGCATCGCGTCGACCCCGTTGGGCAGCAGGGTGATCGGCACCAGCTGGCCGGTCCTGGACAACTGGTACCGGGCACACTCCCGCCACTGGTTCGCGCTGTCGCAGTAGTAGTTGCGCCAGTCGCGCAGGCTCGCGTTGAGCAGCGGAAACAGCGGACAGCTCTGGATGTGCGAGCAACCCATATCGCTCCTATCTGGCCCCGCGCCGTCGCCGATCCGTCGGCGGGCGCACGGTGGCCGGTAGGTGTAGGTCAGGGACCACGCGTGCCGGTTGCGGCCGCGATGGTCAGGCCATCGGACGGGTGGGGAAGTCGGGTGGGGAAGTACTGCACCTTGAAGATCGGTCTGACGCCGCGAGACGCAACAGAAATCTCGGACGACTTGTACCGATCCGAGACGAGGGCCCACGTTTTGCGGCGCGGGCCTTCCCTTGCGCGCTCCGTCAGCGACGCAGCCGGCGGGCGCAGCGGCCGTCGTGGTCGGCGGGCAGCAGGCAGCGCCGGCCGCCGGGCAGGCGCAGGTCGCAGAAGACCCGATGGCGTACGTTCTGGTCGTCCTCGGCGGAGACGGTGGTCTCCCCCGGGTCGCTCTGCGGCAGGATCGCCGTCCAGCGGGCGACGACCCGGGCCAGCCGCCGCGCGGCCGGCAGGTCGGCGGCGACCAGCGGCAGGTGGATGACGTACCGGCCGGTGGCGCGGGCCGGTCGCTCGGTGCGGTCACCCATGCCGGACCTGCCTTCTCGTCGGGGCGTGGAAGGGCGGGACCGCCCGCCCTCCGCGTACGGGCGGACCCACCTGGCACCTGTCTCCGCAGCTCACCGGCGGTACGGCGGCAGGGCTCTGGTAGAGAGCCTGCGGCAGTCCGGGGCACTTCTGCAACGTTCCACGGCGAAATTCTCGCCGGATCCATTGACTTTCTTTACTGCAACCGGTACGAGTTGCAGGAGAAGGTCACGCACTGTTGCGGCATGGAATCAAGGAGTGCTCGGATGGCCGACGACCTCGGATCGACCGTGCCGCGCCGGCAACTCGGCCGGCTGCTGCGCCAGTACCGCACCGAGGCGGGCGTGACCCTCGACGCCGCCGCCGAAGCCCTCGAATACAGCCGGCAGAAGATCTGGCGCATCGAGTGCGGGCTGGGCGCGGTGCGGGTGCTCGACGTCAAGGCGATGTGCGAGCTGTACGGGGTCTCCGACGAGCTGACCGAGGCGATGCGCGGGCTGGCGGCGGAGACGAAGTCGAGGGGGTGGTGGCACGCGTACGGGGACGCGGTGCCGAGCTGGTTCGAGCTGTACGTGGGGCTGGAGTCCGCAGCCGCCCACCTGCGTCGCTACGACGAATCGCTGATCCCGGGGCTGCTTCAGACCCGGCAGTACGCGTTGGGGTTGTACCACCCGGGCAGCCGGCTCAGTGCCGAGGAACGGGAGCGAGCCGTCGAGGTTCGCATGCAGCGCCAGGGGTTGCTGACTCGGCGCCTGCCCGAACCGCCACGACTGGAGGCCGTGCTCTCGGAGGCGGTGCTCCGACGACCGGTCGGTGGGTCAGGTGTCATGACCGGCCAGCTCAATCACCTGCTGGAGACGTCCGAGCTCCCGCACGTGTCGGTGCGCGTGGTGCCGCTCGCGGCTGGGCCGCACCCGGGGGCGGTGGCCGGCTCCTTCGTCATCCTCGACTTTCCCGCCACCAACAAGGGACGCACGCCACCCGAGCCATCCGTCGTGTACAGCGAATCGTTGACCGGGGCCCTCTACCTCGACAAGCCCGACGAACTAGCGGCATACGAGAACACGTGGAAGGGCGTAGCAGCACTCGCGTTAGGTGAGGCAGAATCGAAGGAGATGATCAAACGGCTCGTCGGGGAGATGCGGCATGACTGACCTGACCGGCGCGATCTGGCACAAGAGCACCCGCAGCGGCGACAACGGCGGGGACTGTGTCGAGGTCGCCGCCAACCTTCCCGGCCTGGTCGGCGTGCGCGATTCGAAGGATCCGGACGGACCGTGCCTGACCTTTGCGCCGGCCGCCTGGTCCGCCTTCGTCCGGTCGACGCCGCCGGCCGGCCGCTCGTGACCGCCGCGACGATCGTCGCGTTCGCCGGGTTGATGGCGCTGGGCGCGCTCTCCCCCGGCCCCGACTTCGCCATCGTCGTACGCCATGCGGTGGCTTCCGGCCGCCGGCGCGGGATGGCGACGGCCGCCGGGGTCGCGGCGGGGGTGTTCGTCTGGGTGCTCGCCGCCGCGACGGGCGTCGCCGCGTTGCTGGCGGCGTCGGCGACGGCCTTCACGGTGGTGAAGCTCGTCGGGGCCGGCTACCTCGCCTACCTGGGCATCCGGGCGCTGCGCGCGGCGGCGCGCGGCGGTGACGTGGTGGCCGCCGAGGACGCCGGGCCGAGGCGGGTGGGCACGGCCGCGGCGTTCCGGCAGGGCTTGCTGTGCAACGTGCTCAACCCGAAGGCGGCGGTGTTCTTCGTGGCGCTGATGCCGCAGCTCCTCGGCACCGGCGCCACGGTCGTGGACGGATTGCTGCTGGCGGTGACCGGGGCGTCCGTCGCGCTGCTGTGGTTCGTCGGGGTGGCCAACGTGGTGGCGGCGCTGCGGCGGCTGCTCCGGCGGCCCGCGGTGCGTCGGGCGATCGACGCGGCGACCGGGGTGGCGCTGCTCGGGCTGGGCGTCCGGCTGGCCACCACCCGCCTCTGACCGCCTGACCACACCGAGCCGCCGCACGCGTCAAGCCCTCGAATGCGACGCCCCACACGGAGCGCGACCGCCTGATAACGTTTCTGCGACTTCGACGTCCGACGATCGAAGGTCGTCCCCTGGGGAGGGTCGGGTGTGGGCGGATGAGGCTGCGCTGGACGCGGCGGCGCGCCGGCTCGACGACTGGGAGGCATCCCTGGCCGAGCGGGCGCGGCGGACCCGTTCGCTGACCGGCCGGCTCCAGGAACTCACCGGCACCGCCCGCAGCCCCGACCGGCTCGTCGAGGTCACCGTCGACTCCGCCGGTCACCTGATCGACCTGCACCTGGACGAGCGGACCCGGCAACACCCCGCCGCGCACACCGCCCGGCAGATCGTGACCACCGGCGCCGCCGCCCGCGCCGACCTGCTACGACAGGTCACCGAGGCGACCCGGGCCGCCCTCGGCGACGACGACCCGACCGCCGCGGCCATCATCGAGTCCTACCAGCGGAGCTCCGCCGATGCCGACAGGTGAGCACCTCCAGGTCCACCCCGAGGACCTGATCGCGCACGCCGGGCACCTCGACCGGACCGCCGACCGCATCGACACCGCCCGCGCCGCCGGCCAGCACGTGCGGCTCGGCGCCGACGCGTACGGGCAGCTCTGCGCGCTGATGCCGACGCTGCTCGACGGGCTGCACCGTACCCTGGTCGACGGCATCGGCACGGCGGCCGGATCGGTCCGCGACACCGCCGGGCGGCTGCGGACCAGCGCGCAGCGCTACCAGGACACCGACGCCCGCGTCGAGCGGCACCTCGACCGGCTGCGGCGCCAGTAGTGACCAATTCCCTGGTCGCCCCCGTCGCCGACGGCGCGCCCAGCGCCTGGGCCGGCGTGTGGATCCTCGAAGACATCGAGCTCATCACCAAGGGCGTCCGCAACGGCAGCTGGATCGACGGCACCCTCGGCGTGGTCAGCGCCGGCCTCGACGCCCTCGCCTTCGTCTCCGACCCGGTCGGCGCCCTGCTCCAGTACGGCATCGCCTGGCTCATCGAACACGTCAAACCCCTCAGCGAGGCCCTCGACTGGCTCGCCGGCGACCCCGCCCAGATCACCGCCCACGCCCAGACCTGGCGCAACACCGCCACCGCGCTGCGCGAAAGCGCCGCCGACCTGGCCCGCGACGTCCGCGCCGACGTCGCCGACTGGGCCGGCCGCGCCGGGTCGGCCTACCGCTCCTGGTCGGTGGAACAGCAGCAGGCCATCACCGGGCTCGCCGCCGGCGCGGACGCCATGGCCACCATCACCGAGGCCACCGCCGGGCTCGTTGCCGCCGTCCGGCTCCTCGTCCGCGACGTCATCGCCGCCTGCGTCTCCCGCATCATCGTGTACGCGGGCGAGCTGGTCGCCACCGCGGGTTTGGCGGCACCGCTGGTCGTGGAGCAGGTGTCGACGCTGGTGGCGTCGTGGGCGGCGCGGATCGGGAAGCTGCTGCGGGGGTTGATCGCCAGTCTGCGGCAGATCGTGCCGGCGGTGCGGCGGCTCGCGGAGCTGAAGCAGGCGCTCCAGAGGCTACGCCGGCAGCCTCCGGAACCTCAGCCGTCGCGGGAGCCGGAACCACCGCCTCCTCCTCGCAACCCAGACCACCCGGACTTCAGCAACGCCGAGATCGACGCACGGAAGATCACCGCGTACGCAATGAACCCCGAGCACCCGGTCGGGAGGAACAAGTACCGCGTCATCAACGCTGCCACCGGGCTCGGGCCGGAGGACGCCGCGACCGTCGAGCAGCAGATCCGCGAGGGTGTACGGCACGCCGCTCCTCTTCTCGGCAAAGCGGATGAGTACGGCCAGCGGTGGTCGGTCGACGTGCCGCTGACCGGCCCCTCCGGCAGTATCATCGTTCGTACCGCATGGATGGTGGAGGAGGCCGGGTCGACGCCCCGCCTGGTGACCATCTCGTTCCCACCGACGTGAGGCTGGCCGTGGATCTGTACGACGTGGTCGAGCTGACAGAAGACCTTCCCGACGAGGAGCTTCAGGTTGGTGCCGTCGGCACTATCGTGCACGTATTTCAGAGGCCCCGGCTTGCTTACGAGGTCGAGTTCACCGATGACGGCGGCCGAACCGTCGCCAGCGTCGCACTGACCCCGGAAAAGATCCGCCTCGCAGCCCGCCACTGATGGCGACAGATCAGCGAGGCAGGCAATCACGCCACGGTTGCCATGCACGGAGCTGCCGATCTCAGTCGGTCTCGTGAAGGCACTGACGCACTAGGCCGGACGGGGCGTGTCAGCTCAGGGCGAGGCGTCCCTCCTGGTCGAACCGGATACGGCCGCTCGTCACCGCGACGTGCAAGCCGTACCGCAGGAGCTTGTCGATCTTCTCGGTGCGCCGCCGGTAGCCCAGGCGCTCCAGCCCCGCCCGCAGCAGCCGATCCTCGTCCATGCTTCGCACGCTCTGCAGGACATGGACGAACGCGTTCGCCACCTCCTCCGGCGGCACCTCCTCGAAGCCCCGGTCGTTGCTCGCCTGGGTGACCCGGTACGCGCGCCACCTCTGTGGATCCGTCCCCTCGGGCCAGGCGTACCGTCCGACCGTCGGGTGCTCGTACAGCCGGCGGGCGTCAACGAGTGTGAGGACGGCGAGACGCCGGTCCTCCCGGGTCCGGAGGAAACCGAACCGGGCGAGAGCCAGGCGGGCCAGCCGGTGCTGTTCGACGGGCCCCTCGGCCGCGATGATCTCGCGTAGCGCCTCCCGGACAAGTCCGCGGACCCGCTGGTCGGTGGCGAGTAGGTCGAGGTCGCTCTGGTCGCCGAGCGGAGTCGGCGCGTACGGGATGAAGGGTCGAACCTCGATGCTGCCGGCGGTCGCCGGCGGCCCGCTCGCGGCAGGAGCCGGCGTGAATGCGGTGGCGAGGCCGGTGACCAGAATCGACGAGGCAACGGCCAGTGGCTCGGTGTCTTCCGCGACCCGCGGATCCGTCAGATTTACAGACGGACCCTGCTCGTCGTCGGCGGCAGCGCGGGGTGCCGGCAGCTCGGGCCCCTCGTGCGGTACAACGGACGCCGCCGACGCGGCAGGCTCCGAAGCGTCCGCCCTCGCCACCGCCTCGTCGACGCGGTCGAGCAGTGCGGACCGGTCGTGGATCCATGCCGGCAACCAGAACCGCACCACCTCCGGCCAGCCCATGATCGTCCGAAGCAGGGCCGGGGCCAGGTCCCGGTCGGCCACCGTCGGGCGGGAGCTCCAGTCCGGCCCGTCCAGCATGACCGCGACCTGCCAGCGCGTTGCCCCGGGCCGGCGCACGGCAATGTCGACGGTGAAGTCGGACAGGCCGTGTGCGGTGCGTACCTCGTGCCCGCGCTCGCGCAGCGCGGCGGCCACCTGGTCACGGATCCGGCTACGCCGCTCGGTCCGGTCGGTGGTCAGATCGCCCAGCCGATCGGCGCCGGCGGCGGCCAACTCGCAGTACGCCCGCAGGTGCTGAGTGCCGACCGCCGAGGTCCGCGACAGGTCGATGTCGGACGGTTCGAACGACGAGAACAGCACGACCTGCCGGCGGGCCCGAGTGATGGCCACATTGAGCCGACGCTCGCCGCCGACCTGGCTGAGCGGACCGAAGTTCAGCGGAAGCTGGCCGGTCTCCGGGTTGGTGGAGAACGCCAATGAGAACAGGACGACGTCCCGCTCGTCACCCTGCACGTTCTCCAGGTTCTTGACGAAGATCGGTTCCGCGACCGCGCCGGAGAGGTGCTCCCGGACGAGCGGGTCGCTGCTCTCCTCCAGCAGGTTGAGGATGAGGTCCCGCTGCTGGATGTTGAAGGTGACCACGCCGATCGACTGACCGGCGGTGGCCGGGTCGTGCAGGCGTCGGATGATATCCGCGAGGACGGCCTGCGCCTCGACCTCGTTGGTTCGCGTACCGCCCCGGTCGTACCGGCCGTCGACCCCCCGCCAGGTGATGCCGGCGGAGCTGCTGGCGCCGGGCGACGGGAGGCTGGAGAGCTTGTTGTCGTAGTAGTAGCGGTTGGAGAAGGCGATCAGCGATTCGTCGTGGCTGCGGTAGTGCCAGGACAGCCACCGCTGCGGCAACCCGGACTCGACGGCCTCGCTGAGGATGCTCTCCAGGTCTTCCAGCACCGGGGCCTCGCCGTCGTCGACCTCGTCGACGGTGTGGCTGGCCTGCATGATGCTGCTCGGCGGCATCTGCCGGGAGTCGCCGACGACCACCACCGCCCGGCCGCGTCCCATCGCGCCGACCGCCTCCGCTACCCGGATCTGTGATGCTTCGTCAAAAATGACCAGGTCGAACCGCTGCCCTCCCGGGGCCAGGAAGTTCGCCGCCGAGGCGGGGCTGACCAGCACGCACGGTGTCAGGGCCAAGACGGCGTCCGGGTAGAGCTCGAACAGCTCCCGGAAGGACCGCCCGCCGCGTTTGCGGCGCAGCTCTGCGGCGAAGTCGGCGAAGCGCCCCCGCCGGTCGCTCGGGCTGAAGGGGCGGCGTCCGACCAGCACCGACGGCAGGCGCTCGGGCAGCGCTGCGCGCAGCTCACCGGCGGCGGTCTCGAACTGGGCGATCTCGTCGTCGTGCAGCTCCGGGTCGAAGTACTGCAGACCACCGGCTCGCAGCCGTTCGGCGAGGGAGGTGGCGGCGACTCCGCGCCGGTACGCCTCCTCGGCGAACTGCCCGGGCACCTCGGCGCGCAGCAGCTGGCCGTGGTAGTCGGTGAGACCGGCGGAGGCGAGCACGTCGGCGTGGGTGAGCACGGTGGCCCACCGACGCAGCGGGAAGAGCTCCTCGGTACGCAGGTCGTGCAGCCAGGTCGCGCCGTCCCGCTGCCAGGCGGCGGCCCAGTGCGAGCCGGTGGCCCACAGGGCCAGCTCCGGCTCCCCGGAGCGCAGCACCCCGCGCCAGGCCCGCCACCGGGAGGCGACCCGGTCGAGGAGGACGGCGTCGGTGTCGGTGAAGCCGGGCTGGAACAGGTTCCAGGCCTGCGGGTGCCGGGCCAGCAGCGTCCGGCCGATCCGGGTTGCCTCGATCGCCTCGGCAAGCCGCTGCGGGGCGTCCGGTTGCGTGGGTTGCCATCCCGGCAGAAGCAGGCCGCCCACCGCCGCCGCCTGCTGATACAGGGCCGCGGCCCGGGCCTGAGCGGCGACGAGGCGCCCGGTGGTCACCTCGACCTGCTCGGCGTCGAGAGTCGCGCCGGCGATCAGGTGCACGGCCATCTTGTCGACGACGGCCTGCTTGCGCTTGCGCTTGCCGAAGACCTTTTTCGCCGCCTCCTGCGCCTCGACGTGCCAGGCGGTCAGCTCCGCACGGCCGTACACGTCGGGCCGGAAGGTGGCCAGCTCACCGGCGAAGCCCTGGTGGAAGCCGGCCAGCTCCGACTGCAGCCGGGCCACCGCCTCGTCCCAGCGCCGGTCGCTGGCCCGCACGGTGGTCTCCCGGTCCGGCAGCATTCCGCGTACGGCAAGCCAGGCGCCGGCCTGCAGTTCGCTGACCGTCTCGGGTGCGGGCAGCGTCCGCAGTAGCTCGACCAAGTGGGGGCGGGTGGCGAGGTCGACGCGGACGCGTTCCAGGTCGGCGGCGATCTCGGTGAGGGCCGCGCCGTGCAGGCCGTCCAGGGTGCGGCACCCGCTCAACGACCAGGGGTGCTCGGGTCGGACCCGCGCTGAGCGGGCGGCGGCCGGGAACTCCCGCAGCGTGCGCTCCACCTGTGCCCGCGCCTCCTCGGGCGCATGTAGGTAGGTCACCGGGATCGGCGCGACCGGCCCGTCCCCGTACGCGAGGACCTGCTCGTAGGCCGACCAGAGCGACATACCGACGGGGTTGGTGGTGTGGACCTGCGCCGGGTACTCGACCAGCGGCGCGAGCCGGGTCCGGTAGGCCGTCTCGACGGCCGTCCAGCTGCCGTCGGTCCCGGCGTCGTACTGGTCCAGGGCGTCACGCAACTGCTGGCGGATGGCGTTGAGGGATTGTTTGCGCCCGTGCAGGTCCAGCGCGAACGGTCCCAGGCCGATCTGCCGGAGCCGGCGCTTGACGACCTCGAGAGCGGCCTGCTTCTCAGCGACGAACAGCACGGACCGGCCGGCGGCGACCGCCCTGGCGATCATGTTGGTGATGGTCTGTGACTTGCCGGTGCCGGGCGGGCCTTCGAGGACGAAGGACTGGCCACGCTCGGCCATCGCGATGGCCTGCATCTGCGAGCCGTCGGCGGGAATGGGCAGGTGCAGCTCCGGCTCGTCGACGGCTTCTTCCGGCTGATCCTCCGGCCGGGCCGGGTCGTCGAATGTCGCGCCGGAGGACTGCACCAGGTGCCGCACGACGGGGTTCTCCATGAACCGCGGCCAGTGGTCGCCGAGGTCCCGCCACATCTGGAAGGTGGAAAACTGCAGCAACCGTAGGCTGGCGGACTCGTCGATGCGGTAGTTCAGCCGGTTGTCGACCAGGCCCGCGTTGATCGCGGCCAGGGTCTTCGCGACGTCGATGCCGTGCTCGTCGAGGACCGGCTGTTCCAGCTCCGGGATCCGCACCCCGTGCTTGACCCGCAGCCACTCGATCAGGCAGTAGTTCGGGCTGGCGACCTCGCTGCCGTCGATGACCATCGCGTACGGCCGGCGACCGGTGCCGCCCTCGATGCGCACCGGCAGCAGGAACAGTGGGGCGTATGCCTCTCCCCCGGTTGTCCTCGGGTGCACCAGCGTGCCGATGGTCAGATAGAGGTAGTTACTGCCGGTCTCCTGCAGCATGGTGCGCGCTTCGCGCTGAAGCGACCGCATGGCGGTCTTGTAGCGGGCCTCGGTGACCGCGCCGTAGACCCGGCGGTCGGTGCGCAGCTCGCGGGTGAGGACGTCGGCGTCGAGGTCCTGCGCCCGGCGCGCGCCGGCCAACTCGTGGACGTGGCTGATGTCGTCCTGCGGGATGACCTGCACCTGGCGACCGTCGTGGATCAGATCGTCGAGCAGGGCGAGGGCGCCGGCCGGCACGTGCAGGTCAAGGCCGCGGCCCCGCTTCGGCAGGTTCAGCAGCGGGTTGCGCAGGCTCAGGTCGAGCAGGGACTTACGCCACTGCTGGATGCGCGCCGGCGAGTCGTCGGAGGGCTGCGGCGTCTCGTCGCGGTCGTCGGCGAGCTGGCGCAACTTGGCCGCGGCCACCCCCGACGGAAGGTCCAGGGAGGCCACTGTGGTGTCGGTGGTCGTCTCGGTGTCGACCGGCGCGACCAGCTGGTCGGCCGACGGCAGCGGCCGGATGCCGGAGCGGTGGGCGAGGTGGACGTCGACCACGCCCTGCAGCCGGTGGCCGTCGCCGCGGAAGTGACCGAGGCCGACCCGCACCGCCTCGGTGAACGTCGCGGTCTGCGCGCCGGGCCCGAGGCGGGTGAGTTCGACAGGCACCGCCCGGCCGGAGTCGACCATCGAGATGAGCAGGTTCGTCTCGGTGACCGCCGCGGCGCTGAGGCGCTCCTCCTCCAGCAGGAAGCCGCCGAAGGCGTGCCCCTCGCTGATGAAGACCAGCGGGTGCAGCCCGGCCGCCTCCAGGCAGGCGGCGTAGGTGACGGACAGATCGAGGCAGTTGCCGAGCCGTCCGTCCAGCACCGCCGCCGTCGTCCGGACCTTCTGGCCGCTGTTCTCGAACGACGCCGGCAGCGTCTGGTAGGTGATGTCGAGCCCGCGCAGCGACTCGTAGACGGCACCGGCGATCAGCGCCGCCCGCTCCGACCCGTCCTGGTAGCCCTGCAACGATCCGGAACCGGTACGCGCCAGCAGGAGCTGCGCCGCCGACCTCAGCACCGCCTCCACCGCGCCGGTGTTCGGCTGCACGAACGCGGCCAGGCTGTCGTAGAGCGCCGGGCTGTTGAACCACTCGTTGTGCGCGAGCACCATCGACGGGGCGACAAGCGTCAGCGGCGTGCCGTTCGTCGGCGTGCCGGTCGCCTCGACGGTGAGGCGGTAGTCGACCGGGAACGCCTCGTCGGTGCGATATAGCAGGGTGCGCTCCGGCGTGACGTCGCGGAAGTCGTCCCAGCCGGTGCCCGCTCCGGGCCGCAGCGGCCGGGTGAGGGTACGCGTCCACGGCTCGGTGAGAGCACCGTCAGGCCCGAGCAGCTCCAGCGTCAGCGTCACCTCCGCCAACGGCTCCGCGCCACGGTTGGTAAGCGTGAGGTGACGGACCAACGGCACCCGGTTGTGCACCAGGGCGGCGTTGATCGCCGGCTGCACGAGCAACGCGACGGCGAGCTGGTCGTCGGCGGCGGTGAACTGCGCGAAGACGCTGTCGGACATATGCGTTTCTCCAGGTGGCGAGGCCAGGAACCGCCCAGCCTAGCGGTCGGCCGATCGGTGGAGCCTCCCCCGGCCGATCTTGGTCGTCGTACCACTCGGGCAGGATGTGCGCCATAACGACGCACCACCTGGTCTACGGCCTCGGCGCACTCGCCGGCTAGGCGCGACGCACCTCCTTCACGGTTCTGTCTGCTCGCCCAACTCGCCCTGGCAGGCGATCGCGTTTCGCCGGCACTCGTCGGCCAGCTCCCGATGCTTGTCGGAGCTGCTCACGTCTCGAGCAAGCTCCTCGAACGCCTGTCGAGCCCGTCGGAAGTCGCCGGCGAGCAGGTAGAGGTTGGCGAGATCGAGCCGCAACGGAGCGAGTTCGTCGCCGGGCTCCCCGGGAGCGGAGCGCAGCGCCGCGTCCAGCATCTCCGCCGCCTGCACAAAGCGTTCGTGCTCGGCCAGCTCCTCGACCTGGGCCCGCAGTTCGGGCAGCGATGGAACTGTTCGGGGTGGTGACGTCGGGGCCGCTGCTGCCTGGTCGGTTCGCCGTCCGGTCACGACGTCGGCGCTGCCCCGGGTGTAGGGCAGGAGGAGCTGTTCGACCTCGGCAGCCGAGGCGGGCCGGTCCGACGGATCCTTGGCCAGAAGGCAGAAGAGCAGATGAGCCAGGTCGTCGGGCACGTCCGACCGGTACTCGGTGACGATCGGGATGGGTGACCGCAGGTGCCGGTGCAGCATCTCGAGGGAGTTCCGGGCATCGAAGGGCGGACTTCCGGTGAGCATCTCGAACAGAATGCACCCCAGCGCGTACAGGTCGGCGGCCGGTCCGACGCGTGCTGCGGATGCCTGTTCCGGCGCGATGTAGGCGGGAGTGCCGAGGGTGTGGCCGGTTGCCGTCAGGCGGGACTGCTCGGCCGGGCCGATCAGTGCGGCGACACCGAAGTCGAGAACCTTGACGGCGCCCGAGGGGGTGACCATGAGGTTCTGCGGCTTCAGGTCACGGTGCACCAGGGAGGCGGCATGAGCAGCGGTCAGCACGGAGCAGACCTGGGCGGCGATCGACGCCGAATCCGCCACCGACAGCCGTTCCTGCTCCGCGACAATGTCGGCCAGCTGGCACCCGCGCACGAGCTGCATGACGATGTACAGGTCCTCGCCGTGCCCGCCGAGGTCATGGATGACCGGCACGCCGGGGTGATCGAGGCGGGCGGTCACCCGCGCCTCCCGCCGGAATCGCTTGATCGCGACCTCTCGCTCGGCCTCCGGCACCTCTGTCGCTCGGAGGAACTTGACCGCCACCGGCCGGTCAAGGCGGTCGTCGTACCCCGCCCACACCTGGCCCATCCCGCCACGGCCGATCGGGTACGTCAGCTCGTACCGATCACCGATGCGGTCCCGCGCCTGCACCTGTGGCTCCCTCGTCACATGTCGGCCCTCAGCTGGGTGGGCCGGCTTTCAGGCCGGCTGTCGTTGCACGAGACGTGCGGTCAGAAACGGACTGGGCGTGCCGTGCCAGAACACCGCCAGCTCATCGCGGGGCCGGGTGGCCGCGACGAAGAGAAGCGACCGGTCCTTCTGGCGTTCCCGCTGGTAGCGCTTCGGGTCGGTGTCCCGGTACCGGCTGATCATCTGCCGGGGTACGAGTCCATCGGCGACCGCGGCGATGATCATGCGCTGGTATTCGAGGCCCTTGAACCGGTGCATGGTGCCGACGTGGATGCCGTCGGGTTGTTTCGGGCCGTCCGGGCCGATCTCCACCGCCGGCAGTCCATCGGCTTTCAGCCGGTTCAGGACCTCTGCGGCCAGGTCCTTCGTCGGAACGCAGATGGCCACCGAGCCGTCGACCGGGTTACCCCAGGCGCGTACCTGTTCGGCGATGAGGTCCCGCTCCTGGGCCCAGGTCGCGGTGCCACGGAACACCGGCGGGGCACCCCGCAGCAGCGAGCGGTAGCCCGCCAGGTCCTCTTCGCCGCCGTCCAGGTCGTCGTACACCTCGCCGGTCATGATCTGGAGCGCGTCGGCGAGGATCTGGCGGGTGGTGCGATAGCTCAGCGTGAGACGGGACGACCGGCCGCGGATGTTGATGCCGAGGCTGCCGAGTGTCACGTGGTTGTCGTAGATGCGCTGGTGGGTGTCGCCGGTGAGGAAGAGGTCGTCCGGACCTGAGGGAACCATTGCCCGCAGCATCTTCCAGTGCGCGGCGCTGAGGTCCTGCGCCTCGTCCACCACGATGTGCCGGTAGCGCGGGCGGCGGAGTGCGCCGGAGGACTCCCCGGCGGCGAGCGCCCGGTCCATCTCCAACCGCGCCGCCCGCTGGGCCACCTGGCGCCAGGTCCAGATGCCACGGTCTTCGAGCCACGAGGTGAAGCGCTCCGTCAGCTGCCAGATCTGGTCCCGCTCCATCCGAGTCAGGCTGCGACCCCGGTTGGGCCGGCGGGCCTTGAAGTAGTCGGCGCGGGAGTTCAGCACCTGGCCGAGGATCACCTGGGTCCACTCGGCGGCGAGGAAGTCAGCGCCCCAACCGGACTCACCGGTTTCGAGGAGGAATTCACCCCACAGGTCGGGGACCTGATTGTCGTTGATGACGCTGCGGTTCGCGCCGGCCTTCGCCTCGGTCACCACCCGGCTGGCCAGCCGGTCGATGTTGACGATGTCGACGCGGGCCACCAACTCCTGACCGCCGAGCGCCAGCAGACGGGTACGGAGGTCGGCGGCCAGGTTGCGGTTGAAGGTCGTCAGCAGGATGGGTTTGTCCGCACCGGGTGGCAGCTGCCGGGCGAGGTGGGCGACCCGGTGCAGCGCGACGATGGTCTTGCCGGTGCCGGGGCCGCCGCCGACGCGGGCGGGACCGTTGTACTTCCTTTCGACAAGCTTCCGCTGGGTGGGGTGCAGGAAGATCTGCCAGCGTTCGAAGGCTTCCCCGATGATCGCCTGCAACGCCTCGTCGTCGGATGTCACCTGGGTGGCGGGGCGTTCGACGGCCGCCTCGTAGTCGTCCGGGTCGATCGGCTCGTCGGCGCGTACCGGGTCGGTGACCTGTTGGAGCACCTCGTCGTAGGACGTGCCGTCGAAGAGCGCGAAGAGCACGTCGGTGGTGAGCTGCGGTGCCCGGTCCAGCAGCTCCAGCAGCTCGGCCTCGGTGGTGAGCTCCCGGATCTGCGGCAGCAGCGGTTCGGAGACGCCGAGGTCGAGGAGCTGGGCGTCGGGGTAGGCGTCGAATAGCGGCTTGCTCGCGGGCACCGCTTCCGCCTCCGGCGGTATCACCCGCCCGACGATGCTGTCGCCGACCGGCGCCAGGTCGACGACTTCGATGCCGCCTGTCACCCGGTTGATCCGGTACGCGTACCGGGACAGGTCGTCGTACACCTCGCCGCGGTGCTTGACCGCGACGAGCAGGTAGTCCCGGTCGGCGATGTGGAGGAGAAGCGCCCGATGGTCGCGGGTGACGCGCGCGGACATCAGCCGGGAGTCGCCGCTGAGCGCCTTCAGCTTGAGCCCGGGGTTGTCCGGGTTGTGGCGGAACTTGTGCATGAACTCGTAGACCGCGCCGATGTCGGCGCGGGTGAGCTTCATGACCTCCTTGTCCGCGCGGTCCAGGATGCGCAACATCGCTCCGGTGCTCATCGGTCCTCTCCCCCACTCGTCGCCGCGAGCTGCGCCGCCAGTTCCTCGGCGGACCATTCCCGCGCGGTCCGCGCATGCCAGCCCGCCTCGGCGTACGCCCGATCGCGGTCCTCGGTCTCCGGGTCGTCGGGCGAGCCGGTGAGCACGATCGCGACCCGCAGCTCCGGCCACGCCAACTCGGCCGGCCACGCCTGGTCACCCAACTCGTAGCCGACGACCGGGGCGGGCAGGTTCTGCCGCGCCAGTTGTTGCACAAGGGGCTCCAGGCGGCTCTCCTCTCGGTCCAGGTACCGCAGGACCTCGTGCCACGGCGACTGGGCGTCCACCGGCTCCGGTTCGGTCGTCGCCGGCTGCGGCGCGACGCCGAGCCAGGTCGCGGTCTCTTCGTCCAGCGGCAGCGCGCGCTGGGCGAGCATCAGTCCGGTACCTTCGGTGACCGCCAGTGACGCGGGGTCGAAGGTGTCCAGCGCGGAGACCGCGAGCTGGCCGCCGTCACCGCCCCCGTTCACGAGGAACTGGATGACGTTGCCCCAGGTGAGCCAGGCGGCCCAGCGTTCCTTGTGCCCGCCGTCGGTCATCGGGGCGGGCAGGTCGTCGACGAGGGCGAGGGCAGACCAGGTTGGCAGCGGCTTGCTGCGGCTGTCCACGAGCATTGTCACCGGGCAGCCCGCGTTGTCCCGGGCGCGCGCCACCATGATGTGGCGGGCGGCGCTGTGCGCGGGTAGGACGTCGCCGCGCAGGGCGGCGATCAGGCGGTCGGCGACCCCGCCGGAGTCGGTGGCGCTGTTGTCCCGAGCCTGCTTGAGCAGACCGGCAAGCGTCGCTTCCGCACGGCGCTGCCACCGGCTGAGGTCGGGCTCGGCGAGGAACCGCATCAACTGCTCGATCGGGTTGGCCCAGATCGTCTCTTCCAGTTCGTCCGGGTCCGCGCCGGGCAGGAACTGCCGGTACCGCTCCCGGGCGGTCTGCTTGCTGACCCCGCCATACGGCGTCCAGTGTCCCGGCTGGTCGGCATCACCCCAGGTTTTCACGTCGTCCCAGGTGGCGGCGAATACCAGATAACCATGGGCGCGCAGTCTGGCCCGCTTCTCGGCGTCGTCGGCGAGCCTGTTGTATTGCGGTGAGGCGTGGTATTTGAACCCGTCGAGATAGACCACGACCTCCGGCGACGGCGCGTCGAGGCGGGTGAAGTGCACGTCGGGCCGGGTGCCCCGGACGGTGTTCTGCAGCTTCATCTGCCAGTGGGTGACGCTCTGCCCGCCATCGGTGACGAACCTGAGGTCGGCGATTCGCGCGCCGTCGTGGTCCCGGCGCCGGTCGATGCGCAGCCCGGAGCCCGGCGTCTCACCGAATCTCAGCAGCTTGGTGAGGAACTGCAGCTCCAGTTCGCTCTCCACCTGATGGATCAGGGAAATCTCGTCGGTGCGGGTGCCCTCCTCGACACCCCAGTTGTCGAGCAGCTTGTCGAGCATGTCCAGCGCCTCGTCCCGGCTCATCAGCGCGAAGTGCTCGTTGCGGGCGTAGCGCAGGAGGCAGCGGTGACAGACCGGCTTGGCCTCGTTGCGGCAGTCGCAGTCCGCGATCTGCTGGCGGGCCAGGCGCAGCACGGCCCGGAACTCCTCCGGCTCGGCGAGGCGGTGGAGATAGCCGGTGCCCTGTGGCTGGGTGTCGTAGACGACCACGAAGTTGCGGGTTCCGTCGCTCTGACCGTCCGGCATGGTTGCCGAGATCGCCTGGAGGTGGGCCGGCTCGCCGCCGTACTGGGCGGCGATGCCGAGCTGGATCGCGGCCGCGAAGGACAGCAGCCGTTCCTGCACCAACGCGGTCGCCGCCGGGATCAGGATCCGCAGGGCCTCGGTCTCCAACTCGTGCGCCAGGATCAGGTCGACGTGGGTGTCCGGCCCGGCCGCGGACCGGCGGTACGGGCACCAGGGCCGGTGGTGTTCGGCGCCGGCCATGACTGTGGCGCCGGAGGCCTGCGCCGCGAGTTCCTGGCTGATCACCGGGCTGCCGTCGACCGTGGTGCCCCCGCAGGACGTGCAGGTGTGGAACCGGTTGATCCGCACCTCCGCACCGGCGAAGAGCTCGGCGGCCCGGTCGTAGCGCTGGGCGCCCAGGTTGAAGTGGCGGATCAGGGCGTGCCGGCTGTAGTCGACGCCGAAGGTGTCGTGCGCGTGCCGCCAGGAAGAGTCGACCTTGGCCGGATCGACGTCGACCGCGACGGTGGTGGCATAGAAGCGGCGGTCCCGGTCGTCGCTGTCGTCCCGGATCCGGGCGTCGTCGCGCTTGTCCCGGCTGTAGACACGGGTCGGCTGGAGGACCTGGAACAGCCGGCCGTGGTCGGCGATGCCCCGGTCCGCGCAACGCGGGCACGCGCTGGTGTCCTCCTTGGCCAGATGGGTACGCACGTAGCCGCACTGGGCGCAGACCCGCCACTGCGCGTAGGTGGGCCGGTCGGGTGGGCCGACGTCGAGCCCGGAGATCTCGTGCTGGTAGCCCCGCACGTAGTAGCTGTTGCCGGGGGCGATCTCGACGAGGGCCGGGCGGGCGGGTCGGGCGTACTCGCGCAGCTCGCTGTGGAACCGGCGGTCGCCGTCGACCTGTTCCTCCCAGGTCAGGGTGGCTTCGAGGTCGGTGCGGCTGTCGATGAGCGCGTAGTTCGGCAGCAGCCCGAACTCGACAAGCGTGCCGTGGGCGGCGGCCGCGCTGACCTCCCGCAGCCGGCGGCGGACCGCGGCCTGCTCCGCCTTCAGCATCCTGATCTCGCGGGCATGGTCGGGGTCGCTCGGCACGAGGGTGCCGCGGGCCTTGCTGATCTCCTGGAGTCTGCGCCGCAGGTCGGCCAGGCGGAGTTCCCAGGTCTCGTCCGCCTCCTTGGCGCGGTGGACGATGCCGTCGACGGCGAACTCCCGCAGTTGCTCGACCGCGGAGGGCAGGACCTTGTCGCCGAAGAGCGCCAGAAAGTCGTTCACCAGCCGGACGCCGTCGCGGCGGCCGGCGTCGACCAGGTTGGCCAACCACCCGCTCGGACCGAACAGGACGTGCGCGCGCCGGGGCATCGGCAGCACACCGGGCAGCCGGCCGCGGGCGGCCAGGTCGATCAGGTGGGCCAGGTACTGCCGGCGCAGGATCTCCACCGCGGAGAGGAAGCAGCCGGGCGGGACGATCTGCCCGGCGATCATGTCGCGCGGTTCGGTCAGGTAGTAGCGTTCCCGTTCGCTGCGGCCGACCAGGGTGAGCACGAGGGCGTTGCCGCTCTTGCGGCCGGCGCGGCCGGCCCGCTGCACGTAGTTCGCCGGCCCGTGCGGAAGCGACGCGAGCACCACCGCGGAGAGTGCGCCGATGTCGATGCCCATCTCCAGCGTCGGGGTGCAGGAGAGCACGTTCGGGTCGGTGTACCGCTTGCCGTCGCGGAACTTCTGCTCCACCTTCTCCCGCTGGGCGCGGGTGAGCATGCCGGTGTGTTCGCCGGTGGCCACGCGGAAGACCGGGCTCTCCAGGTAGAGCCGCCGGTAGTAGTCGTCCGGCGCGGTGTCGTCGGGGACGGGTCGCAGGCGGCCACGGCAGCGGTACTGCCGGCACGGCTGGCCGGTCCACTCGCCGACCCGGTCCGGGTGCTCGGTCTGCTGCCAGTGGCAGGTGTCGCAGCCGACCCCGGCCCGCACGGCAGCGTCGTCGTCCAGCCGTGTGACCCGCAGGTGCCCGGGCATCAGCCCGTACACGGTGTTGCCGTCCTCGGTGTCACCGGCGGCGACGACGTCGGCGGCGGCCAGGGCCGGCAGCAGCCGGGACAGGTAGACGCCGGCCTCGCTGAGGTCCATCCCGAGGCAGCGGGAGGTCCAGTCCTGGTACCAGTTGCCGCGGGCGGTGATCGCGTCGAACTCGGAGCGGGCCTTCGAGGTCGCGAGCAGGAAGGCGGGCGCCGACACCCCGCGCGGGAAGGCGGGCATGCCGGCGGGACGGCCGCCCCACACCTGCCACCGGGTGCCGCCGCGCCGCAGGTAGGGCACGAGCCACTCGTGGTAGACCGCGCCCCGGGTGCGCAGCCGCTCCAGCAGGCCACGGAGGAAGGCGAGGTAGCGGGCGTCGTCCGGCGGCGTGTCACCGAGCTGCCCGACGCCGGTCAGGTGCACGTCGCGGCAGATCGCGGCGGCCTTCACCGGGTCATGGAGGGCGACTTCGACGGCGACGCTGCGGGTCAGCTCCAGGGTGCGGCCCTGGCGGGAGCGCAGCCCGGTCTCCATCACCGTGGCGAAGACGAGCCGTTCGCTGATCAGGGACCAGGTTTCCCGGCTGCCGTCGTGCTCACCGGCGAGCAGGCTGTCGACGTCCGGCCGATCGTGCAGGTCGGGTGGGACGACGGTGGAGAGGATCTCCGGCTCGGCAGCCTTCTCGATCATCTCGACGAAGAGGTCGTCCAACCCGACCGACTGCCCCGGGCGTAGGCGGCTGGCGAGCAGCGAGCGCAACGAGAAGGCGTACGACCGGTTGGCCACGAAGCCGGCGCGGTGCGCGGCGTCCTGCACCGAGTCGTTGAAGAGCAACGTCTTCTTCTCGTGCGCGGCGAGTTCACCGCCGGTGAACAGTTGGGTGATCGCCACCGAGGCGAGCGTGGCCAGCCCGGCGCCGAGGAACCGGATGCCGTGGTCCATCGAGCAGGACGGGCAGCGGTCCTTCTCCGCCGCGTCGATGGCGACGATGTCGCCGAGCACGACGACCGCGTCGTCGGACCGTACCCGGTCCCGCTGCTCGTCGAAGGGACGGACCCGGCGGCCGTACTCCAGCACCAGCAGCCCGCCGGCCCGTTGCTGGATCTCGTCGTCGGTGGCGGCGATCAGCGCGCGGACCCGGCGCTTGTCCCGGCCGACGCTGGCCCGGTAGATCTTGTCCGGATCGGTCTCCAGCTCCTGCGGGTCCTTCTCCGGCGACAGCGCCATCCAGCCGGACCGGCCGCAGTGCCGGCAGTAGACGGCCGGCAGGCGCGGATGGCGGTTGTCGGCGACCACCACGTCCGCCTCGGGCACGTAGGGGTCGAGTTGCCGGGGTGGTTCGCCGTACCAGCCAAAGGCGGGCTGGTGGGAGGTACCGCGCAGCAGCCGGGACACGGACCGCACCCACAGGTGGGTCTCGATGTTGAGCAGCGGGCGACCGGGCGCGTCGGGGTTCTGCGCCAGCGACAGCAGGCCGACGAAGCGGGCGAGCGCGCGGGCGGTCACCTCGGGGCGCGTCTTCATGGCGCTGCCCCAGCCGGTGGCGTTCTTCCGGGGCAAAACGTCGATGATCTCGTCGAGCGTGCAGGGCCGGGCCTGGAGCGAGTCGAGCACCGCCTTGGTCAGCGGGTGCTGGCGCAGCAGCCCTCCGAGGCGTGGCGGGTCGTCGACACACCGCTTGCCGACCACCAACTCGGCGACCTCGGTCATCATGAGTTCGGGGTCACGGTCGTCGACGGCGGCGAGCTGCTCCGGGCTGGGCAGCGGCAGACCGAAGTCCTGCTGTTTCATGAACTCGCCGGGCTCGTAGCGGTCCTCCCCGACCAGCGACCCGGCGTCGAAGGCGACGCCGAAGACCTGCTCGGCGACCTCCCGGATGGCCGTCCGGCCGTCCCGCCCGCCGCCCTCCCCGAGGGTGGCGGAGGTGGCGACCGGGCAGATGCCGCCCAGCGGACGATCCGGCTCGGCAAGGCCGAGCGCGGCGCCGAGGCGGCGCAGCAGCATCGCCACGTCCGTGCCCTGCGCGCCGTCGTAGGTGTGGAACTCGTCCAACACCACGTACGCCGGCTCGGCCGCGTCCCAGAGCGGCAGGTCGTCGCCGCGCTGGAGCAGCAGGTCCAACATCTTGTAGTTCGTGATCAGGATGTCGGGGGGCGTCCGGCGCATCTCCGACCGCTTGGTCATCACGTGCCGGTACTCGATGGCCGCGACGTCACCGATGTAAAGGCCGGCGGTGACCCCGGCCAGCTCCGGGTCGGCAAGCAGCTCGTTGATGCGCTGCGTCTGGTCGGTGGCCAGGGCGTTCATCGGATAGAGCAGGATCGCCTTGACCCCGGCCCGGCCCTGCTGGCGCTGGCGGCGGCAGTGGTCGAGCACCGGGATCAGGAACGACTCGGTCTTGCCGGAGCCGGTGCCGGTGGTGATCAGGGTGGGCTGGGCCGCCTTGTCCCTGGTCGACAGCCGGGCGAACGCCTTCGCCTGGTGCAGGTAGGGAGCGAAGCCGGCCGGCGCCCAGTCCAGGCACGCCCGCCAGTCGCCCGCCGCCGGGCGGAAGGGGGTGCGGATCCGCAGGTACGGGCCGCGGAAGATGCCCTGCTCCGGGTGGGAGAGGAAACCCTCCAGACCTTCACGTACGTCGTCCTCGGTCAGGCCGAAGGTGGTGGTGAGGTATTGCGTGAGGGTCCGACGCAGGGTGTCGGCGGCGATCGTCGGTCTCATGAGCGGATCACCCGAGGCATGCTACGTCACCCCATACCGGCCTTGACCTGCCCGACGGGCTGGACCACGCACGAGTCAGATTCGCGACACTCAGCGGCCGGGAGAGGATTTCCGCACTCCTGCCCGCCAGCACCGATCATTTCGATGCTGGCGGGCAGGCTCGTCATACGGTTGCCGGCTCCTCACCATCCCCGTCTTCGCTGGTGTCGAGGCCAACCTCGCGTGCTAGTTCGGTGGCGGTCATCCGCTGGTCAGCTGCCGCACGACCCGCATGGTCGAAGCGCACACCCTCGGCCTCCAACACCGTCCGTGGGTCGTCGCGACGTTGAGGGTCGGGCCAGCGGAAGTCTGCCGAGATGGCGCCGTCGATCTTCAAGACGCGATGTGCGTTCGGCACCTGCACACTGGCGAGGCGTCCGGCGACCGCGCGGTGGAATACGCCGACCACCTCGGCTATATCCGAGTAACTGGTCCAGCGGCCGGCGGGGATGCTGGCAAGTGCCTGGTTCATCAGGGACCAGCGTGGGCTGGGTGGGGTCACCGCAGCCGATTCGTCGGGCCCCGGCCAGATGAGCAGAACTCGGTCAGCGAGGGCTCGGCCACGCGCGAGAATCTCCGTTCTGCCCCACCGGGACGAGTCGGCGATTTCGCGATTCATCACGAGTCCGCTGTCGCGGAGGATCTTCTTCTTGGCCTCGAATCCATCGTTGGCCAGGTTGGGGTTGTACGCGGTCAGGCTGAGATTCCCGAGCGTGTGCACCAGGGAGCTGTGTAGTTCCTCCACGGTCTCGTCGGCCTCCAGGTCGGGAGCCAACATCTCCCGCCACTCGTCCGTCAGGGACTGCGGCAACACGTGCTCGATGGTGACCTTCGCGGTGTCGAAGTTGATGGGCTCCTTGTGCTCGAAGTCCTCCTCGATACAGCGCAGCACGTAGCTGCGCTGCGGACCACGACCCAGCCAGTAGAAGCTGTTCACCAGCACGGCATCGCGAATGTACTGGTCGGTGGGGAACTTCTTCCGGACCCCCGACAGCGCCCGCGTGATCGCCTTGGCCGAGGGGACCTGTTCTCCCAGGTCCTTCACCAGCGACATCAAGATACGATTGGTGTTGGCGCTGGCGATACCCCCGATCATGCGACGGACCAGGTAGCTCTCGACGACACGCAATGCATCAGCGGCTTCGACCGAGCTGAGGCGGCGCGCCTCGTGCGCCAGCAGGACGTAAAGAGCGATGGGGTGGACCACTGCCGCACCCCAGCGGTCGAGCCGGTCCAACGCTCGCCGCAGGATCGGATCGGCGACCTCGTCCGGCTGCAGAATCTTGCGGAACAGGCGCGCCTTATGATGGAGATCGATAATCCACTCTTCGATCGCAGGCTCACCGGACAGTTGGCCGAGGCGCAACTGCTGCGACTGGTAGATCGCCTCCTGGGTGGCACGGTCGTCCCCACGGAGGACCAGATCCAGCCAGACCAGGTCCTCAAGCTGCTTGTCCGTGAGCAACTCCTGAAGCGGCAGCCAATGCCGTTCGTACACGTGGTCACCCCGAGCGGGCAGGCGCATGAAGAGGTAGTTGCGCAGCAGGTCTGCCTGGGTGAGCGGCTGGCCGGTGTAGTTGAGGGACTCGAAGATGCGGTGGACGTTGTCATCCGGGTGCGCGGCGATTTCCACGAGGCTCAACCTCGCCGCCACCGCCTGCTCGATTCGAATCAGATCGTGGTCATCGTCCGGGTCGTCGGCTTGGACGAGCGCGGCCCGGAAAAAGCGATACGCCTCTCCGATCCGATCCTCACCACCAGCACCAGGATCTCTTTCTACGAGCGCCAACCATGCCGCCCGGTCAGCCTTGGTGGGCAGGAGCGTGTATCGCTCCATTCCCGACGCGTACTTGTTGAACAAGTACATGTCGTCGATCTTGGCCGCCAGCTGCGCATCAGACTCTTGAACGTGATCCCTAATCGCACACAGAAGGATACTCAACGTAGTCAGCCGCTGTTGACCGTCCACGACGAGCCAGCTCTGCACGCCGGTCGGCGTGTTAGCCGGGCTCGGTGCGAGAACCACCGAGCCGAGGAAGTGTGTGGCGTTGTCACTCACCTCCGTCACCCGCATCACGTCAGCCCAGACCTGCGCGAGATCCTTCCGCTTCCAGCTGTAGCGGCGCTGGTAGAGCGGTACGACGTACTGCTTCTCGCCTTGCAGTAGGTTGCGGACGGTCGTCTCGTTCGCCTTCAAGTAATCTCCCCAGAGGACGATGCAGCTCGGCCGGGCGGGCGCGAAAGCCGTGCCCATACTGCTACCGGGCCATTCCCGACGGTGTCAACAAGACTGTAGGAAACTCGGCTGATCGACCTCGTCGAAGCCGGCGAAGGTCGGCATGTCGGGCCAGGCCGGTTGACGCCCCTCCGCGAGCGCCTGGATCCGCCAGAAGCCCGCCGCGCAGCAGTCCGACCGCATTGACACTAAGCGTCTAATCGATGACCCTGGGTATCCGGAATCAACGCTGCGCCTCACCCGGGGGGTAAGCGTGCAGATCGAATCACTCGTGCGCTCACTCGGTGCCGAGTCGACGCTCGCGGTCGAGTCCTCCGAGCAACTCGTCACCGATGTGCTCGCGTACGCAAAGGAGCGCGCCCGGGACAACGACGCCTACCGCGGCCTCCTGCCTGTCCCGGACACGGATCACCTCGTACGTGCTGGACCCGCCGGGCGACGACGAGCTGTGGTCGGGCGTGGACGACGAGCTGGACGAGTTGCTGGGTGCTGCCCCCGGCGACCAGGACTGGCGGCCACGGCCCGCACCGCCGGACGAGACCCGCACGTGGGAGGCACCGGCCGAGGCGGGTACATCAGCCGAGGCCACGGACGTCTCCCCCGCCGAGGAGCTGCCGCCCGGCCGCCCCGACGTGTTCGACATACCCGCCGAGCGGCGGGGGTGGTTCACCCAGGTCCTGACCCGCGCCGCGGCGGCGACCGCGCTTCTCTTCGCCGGTGACAACGGCACCGCGCGCGCCTACGCGACACCTCGCCAGCGTGACGATCCGCCCGACCTCGGGCAGCAGACGCTGTTCGAGATCGACCTGCCGTGGGCGTCCAGCACCGCTCGAACGCTCCGACTTCCCAACGGTCTACGGGCGGAGGGCACCCACTACCGGGCGCCACTGCCGGACGGCGAGATCCTGGAGGTCTTCCGCGGTGTGGAGAGCGGCCTCTACCGGCAGCTCGCGGACGGTCGGCTCGGGGCATACTTCCGAGCCGCGCCGCAAGCCTTCCGCCAGTGGGCGCGAACCCAGCTGAACGGCGGGGTGCTGTCGGTCGGCCGCGACGGCACGGTCCTCGTCGTACGGGGCGCAGAGCGGCACTGATCACGACGACCGCGCCACGGACCGGCTTCGGCCTGAACCGCGTGAGTCAAGTTTGCGATATCCGTTCCGGCCTCCCCATGCCTATCCTGCGACGGCTTGAGTCCGATGAACGGGATTCTCCGTAGCCGATGTGATCGGAAATGCACCGGGCAGCCTGGCGTTGCCGACCAGCCATGCACAGCCGGGCCTGCCGGCGGACGGGATACGGAATGAGCCGAACCGAAGAGCTGCGCCCCGAGGCCGACACAGAGAGCCAGCCTCCACGCAAGAGCCCGGCCGGTTGGCAGGTGGTGCTGAGCGTGTCGGTGCTCGCTTTGGCGCTCATGGCGGTTCGCTGGTTGCTGGTGGGGCAGGGCATCCTGTTCGGCTCATCCCGGATAGCGTTGGTCGACATCGTGATCAGCGCGGTGGTGGTGATCACCGGCACCGCGCTGTACCGACGGCGAATCGGGCGCGCGGCAGAGGCGGACGGCGCGCCGTCCGCGTTGTTGACCACCGCTGTCGCCGTGTTGGGCCTCCCGGCGCTGATCGGTGGGGTGCTGAACCTGGTGGTCCCTGCCACGCCTGCAGGGCTCCCCCATTCCGCCTGCGCCGGCGTGCAGACCCACAAAGTTCCGTATCGTGCCACGACCGCCGGCCCAAGCGGCAATTTCGCCCGGTCGGGGCCGGGCCTCAGTTTTCCCCAGTCCGACCGCTTCAACAAGGACTGCATCGTTGGCTTCAGTGGCTACTGCATCGGCGATCCAGTAGACGACCCAGTCGTCAAAGGCTGGAAGGACACCCGCTGGCTGTTGGCCGCCCGCCATGACAAGGAACCGACCCGCACGTTGGCTCGATGGCTCTCCGGCGAGCCCCAGGGTCGGCGATTCGTGTCCAGTTCCTACCTCGCCCCGCAGAGTCCCGACTCCAAACTGCGCTACCTCGACAAGCAGTGCCCCGACGGCCTTCCCCTGCCGAGCAAGGTGGTCCTCACCCCCGGCGATGCCGTCGACCAGACAACCGGGAAGCCGAAGCCCGGTGTGATCGGCCTGCCAGCCCGCGCGCCGCATGCGTTCAACATCGGCTTCGCGCTCGCCGTACACGACCCGACGGCGCTGCAGGCCGGCACTGCGCTGCGGCAACTTCATGGCAGCGGAGAGGTGGCACCCGACGGGACCGGGCGCGGGGAGTGGGACCCGAGCATCCTCCGCAGCCAACTGCGCAAGAGCCTCGTCACCCCGATCACCGTGACGGTGCTCGCGGTGCCGTGCGTTGATCCCCTCACTCCCGCCGCGTCCGACACGGCGGCGACCCTCGGCTACCGGGTGCCCGCGTACTCCGACGGCGTCGTCACGCCCACCACTGCCCCGGAGCTACCCGCGGACACGCGGGAGCGCCTGCTCAATCTCGCCTGCGACACCGAGCTCAGCGAGCCCCGGTAACGGGCGCAGGGACCGGCGTGGTCAGCGCCGGGCGGTGCCGTCGCCGAGGTGGATCCCGCCGTGGACGTCGCGTGCCTGGACGACCGGCCCGTGCACGTCACCGGAGACTGAGTTCGCCACGCCGCCGGCCCCCTCGGCGATCACCGCGTCGGCCCACGACCATCGCGAACGCAGCTCGGCCGCGAAGGACGGGTCGCGGCGTGACTCGCCGTCCAGCAGGTCGGCGAGACGACTCACGGCCTGTGGCGAGGGCTGCGACAGAGCGCGCTCGACAATTTCTCGCGCGGCCGGGTCATGGGACAAGCGGGCCCGCAGAAAATCGATCAGGGACACCACCGCCGTCCGCCCGCTCTCGGCCAACTCGGTGGTCGCCCAGGCGACGAGCGTCGTCGCCGCGGTGACCATGACCGGATCTGCCATCCGCCGCCTCCGATCGCCGCTGCCATCAAGCGCACTCAATGTTACCCTGAGTGCCGACACGCACACATCTCGGGGAGGTAGGCATGAGCGGGCAGCGCTGGGAAGCGAACCCCACCGCCGAGCTGAAGCGCCGCTGGGGCAAGTCCTCACACGAGTTGGGCAACACCTCCGGTGACGGCAGTTGTCCCGATGTGTGGGAACTGAGCAACGGCGACGTGGCGGTGATCGGGCAGGACCTCACCGAGACATACCGGGGACGACTGCCCGAAGGAGTCTCGGTGGACCCGGGTGAGCGGCTTATCATCATTCCCCGATCGACCATGATCGCGGCGAAGGTGGACATACCTGATGCATGAGCTGTTCAACGGCGACACCGGCGAGAGTCTGAGCCTGGAGGACTACTGGGCTGACTTCGAGAAACGATTCTGGCAGACCAGCGACCCGGGCTTCTGGAAGCTGGAGCGCCAGCAGACCTTCAAGGAACCCGGCGACGAGGGGTGGGAGGCGTTCGCCGCCGGGCGGTGGGAGGACTCACTGCGGATCCTCGACGGTCGCCGCCCGGAGTTCGAGGATTACTACCGCCGTATCGCCGACAACGGCTTCGCCACTCGCCGGGCCCGCGTCGTCGAGGAACCCCTGACGCCCTACCTGCAGTGGGAGTTGCACGTGCTGCGGCTGCGCCACGAGTACGGCGGGCTGACCCGGGTGGTGAGCGTCGACGCGGTGGCGACGGCCGAGTCGCGCGGCCCACTGCCGGAGATCTACACCCTCGGCACCGAGGTGATGTACGAAGCGGTCTACGACGCCGACGGCGTGCTGGCGTCCGCCCGCCGCTGGCGTGACCCGGAGCTGGTGACACGTTGCCAGGCCTTCATCGAGTCGCTCTATCGACGTGGTGAACCGCTGGATGCCTTCTTCGGCCGGGCGGTGGCACCGTTGGAGCCTCCTCGCGCGGGGTGAACCGTGAACGGGGTCGGGTCTGACGGAGCCGGGCACCCGCCGGCGCACGTGAACCGGTCCGAGGTGTCCGGCCCGGCGGAGCTGGTCCAGGCTCGCGACGTGTACGGCGGCGTGCACTTCCACGGCGACGCGGCAGCTCCGGACGTGCCGCAGCAGCTCCCCGGTGACGTACGCGGCTTCGTCAACCGGGTCGACGAACAACGGGCACTGGACCACTTGCTGTCCGACGGGCACCGCCGCGCCGAGGTCACCCTGTCGGTGATCACGGGCACGGCCGGTGTCGGCAAGACCGCGCTGGCCCTGCGCTGGGCACACCATGTCCGGCACCGCTTCCCCGACGGGCAGCTCTACGCCAACCTGCGCGGCTACGACCCCGGCGAACCGGCCCAGCCCGCACAGATCCTCGACCGATTCCTGCGGGCACTGGGCGTACCACCGTCGGCCGTGCCGGTCGACCTCGACGACCGGGCGGCGCTGTACCGGTCCCGGCTGGCCGGCCGGCGCGTACTGGTGGTGTTGGACAACGCCGCGACGGCCCGGCAGGTGCGCCCGCTGCTGCCCGGCTCGGATCTGAGCCTGGCGGTGGTAACCAGCCGTAACCTGCTGTCCGGGCTGGCCACCCGCGACGGCGGCCGGCGGCTGACCCTGCGCATCCTCGCCGAGGACGACGCGGTCACCCTGCTGCGGGACGTCACCTCGGCCTACCGCAGCGGCGACGACCCCGACGAGTTGACCGAGTTGGCGCGACTCTGCGCCCGGTTGCCCCTGGCGCTGCGCATCGCGGCCGAGCGGGCGGCGAGCCGGCCGTTCATGCCGCTCGGTGAGCTCATCGAGGACCTGCGCGACGAGTCGGCGCTGTGGGACGCGCTCACCGCGGAGGAGGGCGAGGAGTCCGACGCGGTCCGTGCGGTCTTCGCCTGGTCCTACCGGGCGCTGAACCCGACGGCGGCCCGGCTGTTTCGGCTGCTCGGGCTGCACCCCGGCCCGGACCTCACCGTCCCGGCCGCCGCCGCGCTGACCGGCGCGGCGACATCCCGGGTACGTCAGCCGCTGGACGCGTTGGTCGCCGCGCACCTGCTGGAGCAGAACGCGCCGGGGCGATACGAGCTCCACGACCTGTTGCGCGCCTACGCCGTCGACCAGGTCCGGCACCTGGAGAGTACGGAGGATCGGCGGGCGGCGCTGAGCCGCCTCCTGGACTGGTATCTGCACACCGCCGACGCGGCGCTGGACCGCACCCTGCCCTTCTACCGGACCGTACCGTTGGATCCGCCGGCCGACGTCACGCCGTTGGGGTTCGCGACCAGCGGTGACGCGAACGCCTGGTTCGACGCGGAGCGGGACAACCTGGTGGCTGCCACCCGGGTGGCAGCGGAAGCTGGCCTGCCACGGACCGCCTGGCAACTGGCGGCGCTGCTGCGCAGCGTCTTCATGCACCGCAACGCCTTCGAGAGCTGGTTCACCACCGCCCGGATCGGGCTGGCAGCGGCCCGCACACTGGACGATCGGCGAGGCCAGGCGGAGGCATTGGAAAGCCTCGGCAAGGCGCACTTCCAGGCCCGCCAGCTCACCGAGGCGGCCGAACACCATCGGGCCGCGCTGACCATCCGGCGGGAGATCGGCGATGTGCACGGCACGGCGGTGTCGGTCAACGCGCTCGGGTTGCTGGGCCTGCGCCACCGGCGGCTCACCGACTCGCTCGCCCACTTCGGCGAAAGCCTGATGATCTTCGAGCAGCTCGGTGATCAGCGCTGGCGGGCGCTGTTGTTGAGCAACCTCGCCGAGACCCGCTATGAGATCGGCGACCTTCCTGAGGCCGCCGAACTGCTGGAGCAGGCGCTCGCGGTGCAGCGAAGCATCGACGACCGCGGGCAGGAGGGCAATTCGCTGTTCTTCCTCAGCATGACGCTGCGCGAACTCGGGCGGGTGGACGAGGCCGCCGCAGCGATCGAACGGGCGGTGACCATCGCCGAGGAGGACGCCAACCAGGTGTGGTTGGCGCACTGGCTGGTCGAACAAGCTCGGGTGCTGCGCGCCTCGGGCCGGCCGGCCGAGGCGCTGGAGGCGGTGCACCGCGCGGCCACGATCCAACGCGAACTCGGTGACCGCAGCCGCGAGGCGATGGCGCTGGACGGCGCCGGTGAGGCGTACCGGGAGCTGGGGCAGGCGGACGAGGCGATTGCCTTCCATCTGCGGGCGGCTGCGGTGCACCGGCAGCTCGGCGACGACTGGCAACTGGCGCTGGCCCTCGACCACCTGGCCGCAGCCCTGACGGCGGCCGGTCGCGCCGACGAGGCCGCACCACACCGCGGGGAGGCGTACGCCCTGCTGGGCCGGTTCGCCGACGCCCGGGCCGTCGCGTTCCGCGAACGCCTCGCCGCGTCTCTGCCAGGAAGGAGTAAACGGCCGCACCGATGAACAAGCCGTTCGTCATCCAGTCAGGACGATCGGTTACTTCCATGCGTTGCGCGACCGTCATAGTGTCGACTGCCTCACGTTCGGTGATCGACCCCGACGGCATGGGAGGGCACCTTGGTCATGAGGCGCACCATCGCCAACTGGTATGCCAACGCGGAGGGTCGGAATTCAGCCGACTTCCGCCAGGACTGGGAGAACGACGACCGGCCTGACCGCACCCCCGATACCTGGCTCGACCGATTGAAGCCGTCGGAGCGGCCGGCTGCTGCCCGCCCTTCGGGCCGTTCCGCCCCGGCCTCGCGGAGAAGCAGCCCCGGACGGGTACCCACACAACGGGACCTGGCGGATGCCGCCCGCGAGCTCCAGGCTCGGATGCGCGGCATCAAGGACACGACGATCGCCCGGCATCTCCGGCAGAGCGGCTGGTCGCACGTCTCCGCGGAACAGGTTCGTCAGGCGCTGCGTTCCCACCCCGCCCGCTCGAACGCACAGTCCCAGCGACCCGTCACCGTACCGCCCACGCCTGCCACAGCCCCGCAGTCGACGACGACGAGGACCAAGTCCGGCGGAACCATCACGGTGATCTTTCCGCCTACCAACCCTCCCCCACCGACGAAGAAGTCCAAGGGGAAAATCACGGTGACCGCCTCCCCAACCGCGAAACGGAAGCAGACCCGAGCCAGCACTCCTGCTCACGAGCGGCCACCCCTGGCCGAGGTGATCCGCGCCGTCCAGGCAAGGCATCCGGGCCTGGGCATCAAGCTGTTGGTCCAGGAGGTCAGGGCAGGCGGCTGGCCGGCGGCCACCAGGAAGGAGGTGGAAGCCGCTCGGCAGTCCTTGCTTTCGACCCCGCCGCCACGAACTCCCGCGACGCTGAAGGCACAGGCATCGGCTTCATCGCTTCGAACCGCGCGAGCCCCGCACCCCGATGCCTGCTTCGCGTGCGGCGTCGTGCCTTCGCCGCTCGGGACGTGCCGTTGTTCCTGACGCCGATCGCATTCTCATCAACCGGCGCCGGCCTGTCGCGCCAGACTGGCGTAACGCCCGGTCGTCGTCCTGCAGCTCGGGATCGCGGCCTCGAGCGGCGTCCGGCCGGGGCGGCGGAAACCGCCGGCTCGACCGCGACGCCCGATGGTGTCAAGGTGCCATCGGCGGGAGCGAATGAACATGACGTGGTCGTCGAGTGACCGTTCGTACCGAGTGGACGGACACTTCTGATCTTCCGGCGGTCAGGCGCCCCCGCATAGCCTGACTCACTGCGACCGAGCCCGAACCGGCTCGGACCGCCTACCCCACACGCCTCGGCCAAGGAGTTCCCGGCATGACCTCGGATGCCCTCGACGGACCGGTTCCGGAAGCAGCCGTACCTGGGCAGCGGGTCCTCGACCTCCTGGACAAGGCGATCGCCGTCCAGAGCCCGTTGGTGCGCAAGAACATCGCCCGGGCCCGCCAGCGGAACCCGGAGGCGAGCCCTGAGCAGGTGATCCGCAACCTGGAGCGGATGTATGTCAGCGCGTTGACCGGAACGGGTGCGGCAGTTGGCGGGACGGCGGCGGCGCCCGGTGTCGGCACGGGCATCGCGTTGGCGCTGTCGGCCGGCGAGGCGCTCTCCTCCCTCGAACTGAGCGCGCTCTTCGCGCTCTCGGTCGCCGAGGTCCACGGCGTCGGCATCGACGAGGTCGAGCGCCGCCGGACCATCGTCATGGGCATCATGCTCGGCGGGTCCGGCTCCGCCACCATCACCAAGGTCGCCGAGCGCACCGGGCAACACTGGGGACGCCAGGTCGTCGCGAAGGTGCCGCGGGAGACGTTGAAACAGATCAACAAGATCCTGGGCAAAAACTTCATCACGAAGTACGGGACCAAGCAGGGAATCATCGTGCTCGGCCGGGTGGCGCCGTTCGGGATCGGCGCGCTGGTCGGTGGCGGCGCCAATGCCGCCATGGCCACCCTCGCGGTGAAGGCCAGTCGCCGCGCGTTCGGCCCGCCGCCGCCGTCGTGGCCATAACCGGGGGTACGCGCTGCCGTCAGCCTCCCGCCGTCCCGTATACGCCTCGCTCCACAACCGATGGCTTGGCCGGGAACTGCGCCAGGCCGGTCCAGTCCTCCAACGCGGCGACGAGGATCTTCTTGACCTGAGTCTTCGCCTCCTCCAGCGCAAGGTCGATGAAGCACTGGCATCTCGTCAAATCGTCGCCGTTGACCACGCACAACAGCACCCCGGCTACCTGTAGTCCTCGGGCGGTGGCGACCATCTTGGCGTCCGGGGGCAGCGGAATGCGGGAGGCGAGTTCGTGGGCGAACGACTGCACGACCCGGTCACCGCCGAGGAGCGAGGCGAGCCACGCCGCGACCGATCCGACCAGGTCGTGCAGCTTCTTCTTACCGGCCAGGATCGCGGCGGCCAGGCGTGCCAGCAGCGTGCACCGCCGGCGCCGCCGGCGGTTGAAGAGCCGCTTCCAGGTTTCCTCGGTCACGTACTCCGCGGCCCGGTCCGACACGACCTCGACCCACCCGTCGGTGAGGACCGAGGCGCAGAACTCGGCGGCCGTCTTGACTCGCTCTCGCTCGCGACGATCCCTGACCGCACCGCCTCGGGGTGCGGCGCTCATGCCGGTGACCTGCCGCCTCGGGCGTGACGCACGGGTGCTCCCCCGCGCCTTCCTCTCCTTGGGATGCCGTGGGCCCGCCTCCGGCATCCCGTAGTGCCGGTGGCAACGAATCCCCGGGATCCGTACACGATTCTTGCAGAGGGTGTTGTCCTGGCACCGCGCACGGCACTTCGGCATCTGACGATCATCACCACGTCTGGCCGGAATGACTGTCAGAAGATATACGGATGCGCACTCGCGGTTTTCGGAAGCACGTCGTCTTCACGGCCTCGGCATGGGAATTGCACGAACGTGAATAGCGCGACGTGGTCTTGTAGAGTCAGGTGTCGTAATTGTTTCCGGTCGCGGTTCCGAAAGGTAGTCATGTAGCGGCACCCTGCTCGTGGGCCACGTCCGCAGCGTCGGTGGCGCCGTCGATGAGCCAGGCGAGCATGCCGCGGTGGCCGACGCGGTCCTCGTTCGCCCGCTGGCCGCCGCAGTGGTGACGGCTTCTCGCGCCTTCATGGCTGCTCACTTTTCACGCCACAGTCGCGTTACCTTCGCAGCTCAGTGGCGCAGGCGGCGGGAGCACTCGCCGTCGTGGCCGTCGCGGAGTACGCAGCGCCGCCCGCCCGGCATCCGCAGATCGCAGAAAACCCGGTGCCGCAGGAACTGCTCGTCCTCCTCCGAGACGGTCATCTCCCCCGGGTCCATCATCGGCAGTACGGTGATCCACCGGCCGACGACCCGGGCCAGGCGCTGCGCGGCCGGCAGGTCGGCGGCGACAACGGGCAGGTGGATCACGTACCGTCCGCTCACCGCCGACCACCCTCGGCCTGCTCGGACTGCCACCGACGCAGCGCCACCTTGATCCGCAGCGTCTCCCGCCGGCTCTGCGCCAGCGCGTCCGTGGACGGCGGCCATGTCGACGGCGACCCGGTCGAGGAAGGCGTACACCTCATCGGGGTTGAGGCCGCGGCGCCCGAGCCGGGCGGGCGGGAAGCGGCGCTCACGCACCTGCCAGGGCAGCAGACTGGGGTACGCGCGGGAGCGGTACGTCGTCCCGGCGCTCTCGGGGAACGGCCTCTGGTTGCGGACGCTCATCGGCGCCTGCCTTCCTGGTCGTGGATGGGGTGGGTCCACTCGCCCTCCCCGCACGGGCGGACCCACCCCGCCCGAGCACCGCAGCTTCGCTCAGCGGTACGGCATCCGGGCTGGCCGGTGTTGGGTGGTCTGGGGAGCGCGGCGGCCGATCCGGGGGTTTCTCGGCCGCCGCACTGGCCATCCTGGGACAGTTCCCAGTGAATGAGCAACATGTGCGGCAACGCTTTCCCCGGTCTGCGCCGATTTTCTTTTCCGCAGCCGCAAGACGTTCCACGCGAAGGCCCGGCAGTGTTGCGCAACGGAAGAGTCAGCCGCCCGTGGGAATTGCGCGGTGATGGCTGTTGTCGGGGGTGTCTTGTATGGTCAGACGCGTGAGTCGCTTCGTCAGCACGAAGCGCAAGAAAAGCACTTCTCAGCTAACCGTTCCACGTTTCACCGATGGCGTCCGGATGTAACAAAACGCAACACGGAAAGGGGTGGCCGATGGCCGACGACATGGGCTCGACAGTTCCCAGGCGACAGCTCGGGCGAGCGCTACGCGACCTGCGCACCGAAGCCCGCATGACCCTCGACGGCGCGGCCGAGGCCATGCAGTGCAGCCGGCAGAAAATGTGGCGCATCGAGACCGGCCTCGGCCCCACCCGCGCCGTCGACGTCAAGGCCATGTGCGAGCTGTACGCCGCCACCCCCGAGCTGACCACCGCCCTCGTCGCCCTCGCCAACGAGACCAAAGCCAAGGGCTGGTGGCACTCCTACGGCGACGCCATCCCCGACTGGTTCGAGCTGTACGTCGGCCTCGAATCCGCCGCCTCCCGTCTACGTGAACACGACGACACCCTGGTCCCTGGGCTTCTCCAGACTCCGGGCTACACGCGAGGCGTCTACCAGAACCGCCCGAACATACCGCCTGAGGAACTGGAAGAGGTCTTGGAAGTCCGCCGACGGCGTCAGGAGATCCTGGTTCGGCGGCTCCCAAAGGCACCGCAGCTTGAGTGGGTCTTGTCGGAAGCGGTGCTGCTTCGATGCGTGGGCAGCACAGCAGTCATGGCTGAGCAACTCGACCGTCTCCTTGAACGCACCGCCCTGCCGAACGTGTCGATCCGCGTTCTCCCGCTGTCGGCGGGTGCCCACTATGGTGCGCTGGCTGGTGCCTTCGTCATGCTCGACTTCCCACTCGGCAACCGAGTCGTCCCTGATCCGTCCGTCGTCTACAGCGAGTCGGTGACCGGTGCTCTTTACCTCGATAGGCCGGAGGAGTTCGCGGTCTACGAGAAGGTCTGGGCAAGCCTCGTCAGCCTCTCGCTCGATGAGGAACAATCAAGGAGGATGATCGGCAAGATCAAGGAAGAGGTCCATCATGGCTGACGACCTGCTCGGCGCACAGTGGCGCAAGAGCACCCGCAGCGGCGACAACAACGGAAACTGCGTCGAGATCGCCGACAACCTGCCCGGTTTCGTCGCCGTACGCGACAGCAAGGACCCAGCAGGGCCTGTCCTCAGCTTCTCGCCCGACGCCTGGGTCAGCTTCGTCCGGGCTGCCAAGATCAGGCACTGAACCACTGTCAGACGGGAGCGCAACTGGCAGAGTTGCCGGAGGCGCTCCCGTCGCGCTGTCACTCAGGTGCTTGTGTCTCCACTCGCAAGCTGGGCCGCCCGGTCGAACAGTGACCAGTGGTTCCGCCACGCCTCCACCTGGGCTGGGTAGATCGCCGTGTGGCGGCTGTCAGGGTTACGCGGACGCACACCACCGACTCTCGACATGAACTCCTGGTGCCGCTCCTCGATCCCGCTGCGCAGGTCATCTCCGGGCACGACGTAGAAGTCCCGCCGCCCATCGGTCACATCCACCAGCACATAGAAGTCAATCGAGGCGGCCTAGCCTTGTACACGTCTGCGATCATCCATGCACCCTGGGCAGCGACCTGAACCGCCGCCCGCCTACCGTTGATCTTCACAAATGTCTGTGGACCCTCAGTGGTCGCTGAGTAGCCCTGCAAAAGGGCCTCGGCCACAGCGAGATGTCGCCCCGCCTGGTGCTTCTGATGGTTACTCGGAGCCATCTGTTCTCCTCAAGGGGTGAGAAGGGTGCGCGGGCTAGGACGGCTGCCAGCCCGCGTCGATCGCATCCTGGAGCCGCTTGCTGAATACGGCATGCGCCTGCTGGTACTCGTTCTCCCTATCCGCCTTATAAAACGGCGCCGTGTATCCGTCAGGCACCGGACTCCGATTCGGATCATCGAAGTGACCCACTAGCTGCTCGAAATGCTCCTTCGTCTGCCCATACCCGAACGCGTGGTGGCTCCGGGCGAGCTTTCGACCTTTCCTATCAAACCAAGTATCCCGCTCGTAGTCTGACAGGATTGGATAGCGTGAACGGCAAATCGCGATCAGTTGCTCGACAGAAATTCCAAGACACACTGCGACAATTGTATCCAGTTCGACAAGGGCTGCACGCCGCGCAAACTCGGATCGCAATGGAGCTTCCCGACTCCAAATCGACGACACTTCTTCGAGTGGCGGAACGCCTGGCCACTCAAAGGCCCACGAGTCGGCCAGCCACGTATTAGAGAATAGTTCAGACCAAAGCGGTCCATAATCTGCCGTCAAACAGTTGAGACGCATGACCCGCAGAACCAAGGCACCAGCGAGCGGATGATTGGATCTGACTGTTGGCATTTTCGGAGCGTCGCCGATTTGAAGGTCCGCGCGTCCAACTGCGCGAAGAAGATAATCAAGCGGCAGGGAAGACCAGAATCCGGCGGCGAGTACAGTATCCAGGTTCCGCCGCGCCGCAAGCGAATGCACGGCATTCACATGAGTGGGGCCTGGCGGAATTAACGCCGCAAACAAGCTTCGCTCGGTGTCGAAGGGAATCATTCGTCGCCAAGCAAGTCGGAAGTACTCCGAGTAGGGACGCCCATCCCAGACGTCTTGAGCGGCAACCCAACGCTCATGGCTGCAGGCTCGAACGTAGTTTGTAGCAGGAACGACCTTCACCGCGAGCGCCGAGAGATCCCAGGTCGACCAATCGCGGTTAGTTTTGCAAGGATTGTTTGGCTGTTTGTTGAAGGGATTTGCTATACCTAGATGAGGACCTTGCAGAATCATGTCATGAAGCGATTTTGGGTTACCCGTCGACCAACGTATCAAGCCGTCCTTTTTGCCGTTCGCTTCATCGTAACCTCGGCTAATTCGAGGCGCTACACTGACAAGTCGATACTCAGTCATTGACAGCGCCGCAATTGCCCCTTGCTCCTCAAGGCTTACTGGATACAAGAGCTGGGTATAACGGACCGGTAGGTCGCCCTCGCCACCAGACAGCCGTTGCCATTGCGCCAACAACCCTTCATCGACCTCGATTAGGCGAGAGGAATGCGGACGCAAGTCCCATTTACCCTCGTGCTTAATTCCAGGAACTTCCCCGCGACCGTCGTGGAGCAAGGACTCTGCTAGGGTTCTAGGCGCAAAGAGCCAACTCATATGAGTAAACTTGACTGGACGACTAGCGCCATAAACGTGCACTCCGAATTCAGTATTGGCGTGAACCTCCGGGAAGACAGCGGCACGGTTCGAGAAATGGGCATGGAATCGAAGGTGCTCGTATGCCGCCGCCCGCAGTGCGCCCTCCTTTACGCCACCTAAATGCGTGTCCGGATGAACCATTCCAGCAGTTCCTAAAGAACTCAAATTAGCCCACACTCTGCAGACAAATGCGCGGTACAGATCTGCCTGAGTTCCCGCAAGAAGCCGGTACGTTGCCGATCCACCTAGGGTCGCGACCGTACCGACATTTGTTGTGAGCACATCGAGAAAGAAGCTGCGAGCAGGAGCGGCTCGTAGCACCGAGGCTTTCCTCTCCTGCCACTCCGCGACACTGGGCCTGTCCGCCAGAGCAAACCACGGTTCGAGTTCGGCCAGGATGACATCCTCTTGCCAACGCGGCCGCACCCATGGCGGGTTTCCTACCTGGAGGTCGAAGCCGCCCTTGGCGAACGCCTGGGCGAACGTCAACTCCCAGTGGAAGAAGCCCTGCTGGTCGGCGATGCGCTCGGCAGCCAGTAGCCACGGGAACCGGTCGGCCAGCATCCACGGTGAGTCCACCCCGATCACGCCGTCGAGCTTCTGCTCGAAGTCGCTCATCTCGGCCAGGCTGTCGAGCTTGCGGCCGTAGAAGCGTTCGGTGTTCTCATCCACGTCGCTGCGCCCGACCAGTGCCTCCGCGAACGTCAGCCAGTCGTCCAGATTGGTCAGCGGCACCTGCTTGCGGAGCTGTTCGGCCACGGTCGTCCGGCGGGTGCCGGTCGCCTTGGTCGGCAGGGTCATCTGCCGTGGCTCCACGTTGCCGAAGATGTCCGGCGTCTCGTAGACCACCTGCTCCTCGTACGCCGGGATGTCCTTCACGTGTGACACCTGGACGGGCGCGGCCGGGTACGCCGCGTCCGAGCCGTCGAGCAGGCCGACCTTGTCCAGCGGCCAGAACCACAACGCGCACCAGGCGTCCATCAGGGTCTTGAGTCGCCAGTACGGCGTGCCGGGCGCGGTCAGGTCGGCGAGGATCTTGTCCCGCGCCACCGCCTCGGTAACCTCAGGCAGGTCGTCGGCACCCCATACCTTGATGTCGCGGCGGATCTCCCGCTCGGAGATGGCAAGCCGCTGCTGCACCAGCCCCCACAGGAATTCAGCCCGGCGGGCCAGCGCCTGCAACCGCTTGACCTGAGAGTTCTTACCCTTGGCGGACGGCACGCGCTTCATCGCCGTACGCCATGCCTTGAGCTTGGCGGTCTCGGCCGGCGCCAGCTCGCGGGCCTCCTTCTCCCCCGCGACCGCACCCCAGCCGTCGGCGGGGAGCAAGAAGTGGTGGATGGCGCCCTCGTCGATCGGCCCGTCCCGGAACGGCTTCTCCTTCGGGGCGGTGGTGAGCCACGACTTGTCGGCGAGCTGCTTCGGTTCGTAGGTCTTGCGTCCGCAGCCGATGAGCGAGTTGCCGCGTTGCAGGTGCAGACCGAACCAGGGCGCCTGGAGGCCGGCGTGCATGACGTTCAGCCAGAGTGAGACTTCGGCCAGCTCGACGGCGGTGCGGTTGAGGTCGACGCCGTAGCAGTTGTGCAGCGCGATGTACGCCTTCACCCGCTGGAGTTCGAGGTGGTACTGCTCCGGGTCCAGGTCCACCTTCAACTCGCGGGCGCGGCGGCGCAGGTATTCGGCGGCGACCTGGTTGATCGCTTCGTTGAGGAACGCGCCGGAGCCGAGCGCCGGCTCGCAGATCGTCCAGTCCAGCAACTCGCGCGCCGGGGTGGTGGTGCCGTCCTGGTCGAGGCGGTACTTCAGGGCGAGCTGGACGGTGACCTCGGTCAGTGACTGCGGGGTGTAGTAGGAGGCGCTGGTCTGCCGGTCCCGGCCGGCGAGGCGGTAGACGAACGCGCCGGGGGCGTAGCTGACCCGGCTGCGCACCCCGGTGTACGGGTCCTCCTTGTAGACGAAGACGCTGTCCTCGTACTCGTCGGCCTTGGAGGCCGGGATCATCCACGAGCCGTCCTTCGGGTCGCCGTTCTTCGCGACCTCGTAGAGCTGCTCGGTGGCGACGAAACCGGTGTAGGACATCAGGCCCTCGTAGACGGCGCCGAGCTGGTTGATGCCGAGCTGGGCGTACGAGATGAAGCCGCCGCGGCGCCGCTTCGCGCCCTTGGTCAGCATCAACCGGCGCAGCACCTGGTAGAGGACCTTGTTGCGCAGCCGGGTGTCGATGGTCGGCGCGTCCGCGTCGTCCTCGTCGCCGTCCGGTGCGAGGACCCGGCCGATGAGCTTGGTCTTCTCCGGCAGGAACAGGTCCGACTTCATCGGCTCGAAGCGCAGCCCCTCCCCCTCGCTGGCCTTGTCGTCGACATCCGCGCCGCCGCGCGCGCGGTGGCCGTTGTTGACCATGCGGAACAGCAGGTCAAGCGATTCGTAGAGGTGGAAACCGCCCTCGGCGGAGGGGGCGAGCCGGCGGGACACCAGGTCGCCGACGCGGGCGAGGCTGTAGCCCTCGACGTACTCGCGGTCGTTGACGGGGAGCACGCCCAGCTCGGGGCGGGCCTCGGCATAGAGCAGGAACAGGATGCGGTAGAGGTAGCGCAGGGCCTCGCGGCCCAGTTCCTTGGCCAGCTCGTCGAGCACCATCACGTCCTGCGGCTGGTAGCCGGCCCGCCGGATCTGGTCGAGGACCTCGTTGGCGATGAGTTCGACGGAGACCTTCAGGCCCTCGCGCAGTTCGCTGGAGACGCCGACGGCGTGCTGCCGGGAGCCGGCGACCATGTCGGCGAGGGGTTCGGTGCCGCCCTCGGCGGGTGGCCGCAGCGAGTCGGCGCCGAAGAGGGCGGCGACGACGTCGTACTCCTTGTCGTCGTTGCGGGCGAAGGCCGTGTCCAGGCTGACGGCCAGGTAGCGGCCCTCGCCCCAGGCGGTCCGGTCGGCGAGCGTGACCACGCCGCCGCTGAGGATGAGCACGTACCGGGGTTTGGGGTTGTCGGCGGCGAACAGCCAGGAGGCGAGCTTCGCGCCGGTGTCGATGGTCTCGGTGCCGCTGAGGGTGACCGGGGTGAGCAGCCGGCCGGCGTCGTCCGGGTCCTGGGCGGCCTCGGCGTCGACGGCCCAGCCGCAGTCGAGCGCGACGATGCCGTGCGCGGAGGTCAGCTCGGCGTGCGCGACGGTGATCTGGTGTTCCTGGCCGGCGCGCTCCACGGTGATGGTCTGCGGGTTCGGCTCGAAGCCGAGTGCCTTCAGCAGCTCCTGGTGCAGCTTGCGCAGCCGCTCCGGGTCGAAGAACTCGTCGTCGGCCAGCTCGGACTTGGCGTCGAAGTAGGGCCGGCGCAGGCTGCGAAGGCCGGTGCGCGGCGTCTGGTCGCCGGCCTTCTCCCGTTCGGCCCATTGCTTGAGTTGGCCGCCCTTGAGCGTGGTGGGCAGGATCTCGGCCAGGTAGTGCGCGGAGAGGTATTCGCCGCGGTTGGTCAACGCTTCGAAGCTCATGCGGCACTCTCCGGGGACGGGACGACGACGGCGAGGACCCGCAGCAGCGGGTCACCTGCGGTTTCCAGGCGGTCGAGCAGGTCGTGCTGCTCGGCGACGGTGTGCCGGGCGCGCTCGCGGCGCTTCGCGCGATGCGCCGCCGGCAGCTCGTCGAAGAGGCTGGCCTGTTCGAAGGTTTCCAGTTGCCGGCGGTACTGCTCCAGCGGTGCGGCGTTCGCCACCGCCCACTCGTCGCGTTTGCCCTCCAGGTGGGCGCGGGCGACGCGGACGGCTTGCGGCAGGAGCTGCCGGAACGGGTCCAGGGCGACCGCCTCCGCCCGGTTGACCATGGTCGGGCCGACGTTTGCCTCGCGCAGCACCTCGTCCATCGGCCGGATCTCCGGCGCGGTGGGCAGGCCGGAGACTGCCATCCACTGCACCACTGTCGGCTGGCCGAGGCGGTTGGCGTAGACGCCCTGGATCAGATAGGTCGGTGCGGCCACGTCGGCGGTGAGCACCGGGGCCTGCTGGCGGCCGAGCCGGATGAGCACCTTGTCGACGAGCCAGTCGACCATCGGGTGCACGTCGCTGAGGAAAGCGATCTCCGGCCACCTCGGGGTCCGGCTCTGCCGCGCCTGGTCGAGCTTGCGCTGGGCGAGCTTCCGGTCGAAGGTGACCTTGAGCCGCAGGTCCTCGCCCTCGCGGTGGGCGCGCAGATAGGAGCGGGGCAGGTCGGTGAGCCGGTGCACCAGGTCGTCGGGGGCGAGGAAGGTCAGCAGCTCGTCCTCGCGGCGCAGGTCGATGTGGTCCTCGGGCCGGTCCTGGTAGATCTCCTGGAGCGCCGCGTCGACGAAGTCCCGGGTGGAGTCGAAGAGCTTCGGCACCCGGGCCACCGGGATGTCCGCCGCGACCGGTGCGGTGCCGACGTCGCCGAACAGGTCGGCCAGCACGTCGATCTCGGCGTGCGCGGCCTCATAGGACTCGTCGACGCTCCTGCCGGCGAGCAGGTCGCGGACCAGCCGGTCCTCCTCGGCCTTGGCGTCGTAGAGGCCGGTGGCGGCCTCGACACTGCCGAGGCTGCGGTGGGCGACCGCCTCCCGGTCGAGCAGCTTCTCGGAGACCGTACGGTCGTCCTTGGCGTCCTCGCGGTCGGAGGTGAGGATCAGCGCGCGGAACTGCGGCTGGTGCTTCTGCCCGTAGCGGTCGACGCGGCCGTTGCGCTGCTCGATCCGGATCAGGCTCCACGGGATGTCGTAGTGGATCAGGTGGTGGCACTGCTGGTGCAGGTTGACGCCCTCGGAGGCGACGTCGCCGGTGAACAGCAGCCGCAAGTCGCTGCCGGCCAGCTCGAACTCCTGGAGGATCCGCTGTTCGTCCTGGTCGGCCACGCCGCCGTGCAGCACCCGCACCGCGTTCGGCTTGAGCCCGAGCAGGGCCGGGACGGTCTCGGCCAGCCACTTGATGGTGGGCACCCGCTCGGAGAAGACCACCGCCCGGGTGTCGCTGCCCCGGCCGACGCCGATCGTCTTCAGCTCCTCGACGAGCTTCCGCAGCTTGCTGGAGTCCTGGTCGGTCATCGCCGAGGTCAGCTCCGCGAGCCGGTCCAGCGCCGCCCGTTCCGCGCCGGTGGCCTTCTTGCGCCGGTTGGTCACCGTCTCGTGCAGCGCCCGGTGCGAGGACAGGAACGACTTCACCAACGTGTACGGGAAGAGCCGGTGCTGCCCGGTGACCGCCTCGTCGCTCCACTTGCCGGCGAGCCACACGTCGGTCAGCTCGTCGAAGATCTGCTCCTCGATCGGGCCGGCCGCGCAGTACACCGCCTGGGAGGGACCGCGGTCGGCCCAGCGGTCGCCGATCTGGTCCCGCACCTCCGGACTGATCTTGGTTCGGCGCAGGTAGAGGTGGGCGATGTCCTTGGCCTCGTACCGCTTCTCGTCGGCGATGGCCGCCGGGTCGAGCAGCGAGATGAGCTGGGCGAACGACTCCTTGTCGCCGTTGTGCGGGGTGGCGCTGGCCAGCAGCAGCGCGTCGGTCTTGGCGGCGAGCCGGCGGGCCAGTTCGTTGCGCTGGGTGCCCTTGTTGATCAGGTTGTGCGACTCGTCGATGACCACGACGTCCCAGGTGGTGGCGTCGAGGTGGTGGCCGAACTGGCCGGCGTCCTTGAGCGTGTCGACGGAGATGATGGCCCGCTTGAAGTAGGTGAACGGGTTCCGGCCGGCCGGGATCTCCTGCTGGATGCGCTGGATGCCTGTCGAGTCCAGGCGCACCAGCGGGATGGCGAACCGGGTCCACAGCTCCCGCTGGAACTGTTCGAGCACCTGCTGCGGCGACACCACCAGGATCCGGTCGCCCCGACCCCGGCGGATCAGCTCGGCCAGGATCAGCCCGATCTCCAGGGTCTTGCCGAGGCCGACCACGTCGGCGAGCAGGATGCGCGGTCGCAGGCCGGCCAGGGCCAGCTCGACCGGGCGCTGCTGGTAGGTAAGCGGGTCGAGCAGGAACCGGTCGGTAAGCGCGAGGCCCCGCTCGGTGCGCGGCAGCGGCGTCCGCCGCAGCACGGCCTCCAGGAACAGCCGGCTCTGCCGGAACCGGGAGGACGTGTCCGGGACGAGTTCCGTCTCCTCGGGGACCAGCGGGGTGATGTTCTCCAGGCCGGTGAAGAACGTCGCCTCGACGTCCTGCACGAACTCGGAGACGCCGACTGCCTTGATCATGGTGCCGTCGGCGGTGCCGGTCTTGACGCTGCGGACCAGCCACTCCTCGTCCCGGACGACGATGCGGGAGCCCGGGGGGAAGGTGGCGTCCTGGGAGATGGTCATGCGGTGGCGCCTTCCTACAGGGTCGAGCGTCGGGCGTACTGGCGACGGATCTTCTCGACCAGCCAGGTCACGTCGGGGCCCCGGCCTGCGGCGCGCTCCGGGTCGGGCAGGGTGGGGGCCGGATCCGGTACGTCGACGGTGTCGTGCTTGTCGACCGCGGTGTCCTCCGGCTCCTGGCGCGGATCCTGAAGGTCCGGCGGGACGAGCAGCTCGGTGTCGCCGTCGTAGGTGAGGCTGGCGACCTCCTGCCGGAGGCTCGGCACGCTCGTGCCGCTGCTGGCGGTGGCGACCGCCAGCAGCCGGGCGCCGACGTCGCCGAGTCCGGGTCGGGCGCCAGGGTCGTGCGCGAGCATCGCCCCGAGCAACGGCGCCAACTCGGCCGGCACGCCGGACAGGTCCGGCAGGTCGCTCGGTTCGGTGATGCGCAGCAGCAGGTTCCACGAGTTTGCCGGTGGATAGAGGCCGTGGCCGGTCAGCGCGAAGACAAGCGTGGCGGCCAGCCCGTAGACATCGACGGCGGCGGTCAGCTCCCGCTCACCCCGCACCTGCTCGGGTGACATGTAGGCGGGCGTACCGACCAGGGCGCCGGGCTCGGTCAGAAAGTCGCTGCGGTCGATCAGGATGGCCAGACCGAAGTCGATGAGCTTCGGACCGTCCGGCCCGAGGATGATGTTCTGCGGCTTGAGGTCACGGTGCAGCAGGCCGGCCTGGTGCACCCGGCCCAGACCGTCGGCGAGCATCGCGCCGACCATGGCGGCCAGCGGCAACGGCAGCGGACCGCGGGCGTCGACGTGCTGCCGCAGCGTCGCCCCGGGCACGTACTCCACCGCCAGCCAGGCCGGGTCACCGTAGGGGTCGGCGTCCTCCAGGCGGGCGATTCGTGAGCCGAAGACCAGCTTGAGGCTGTCTACCTCGGCGGCGAAGCGGTCCCGGACCGTCGGCTCCGCGATCAGGTGCTTGCGGATCACCTTCAGCGCGACCCGGTCCGCGGTCGGCGACACGGCGAAGAACACCTCGCCCATCCCGCCGGAGCCCAGCGGCTTGACCACCTCGAAACCGCCGATGGTGCCCAGCGTCATCCCGCCCCCTCACGACGACACCCAACCGAACTGCTGGTCCGGACCGCCGACCACACACCCGGCGGACGCACGACCGTACATCGTTGAACAATCAAGGAGCTATTGACCCTTTGGTGATTCGTGCTGGTCCTGACGTCGGAGCGTCGGTGCCAGGGATCCTCGGGCCAGTCCGTCAGCGGTCAACTGGGCGAGCTCCGCGCCCAACGAAGCGGCCTGTCGGATTGCCGACTCGAACGCGTCCAGCCGCCGAAACGCCTCCCCGTGCGCCCGCTGCTCCTCCAACGCCAACCGCCGCACCTGCGCCCGCCGCACATCGAACCGCAGCGTCCCCGACAAACTCGACGCCTGCCGCTCGTTCGCCGACGTCCGCAATTGCCCCGCCAGGAACCACGAGTCCAGCGCGGCCGGATTCGGCCGCAGCAGATAGAGGTTGCGCCCCAACAGCGCCCCCTCGGCGCTCACCACCCGAGCGGTGAGCTGCCGCGCGATCATCGGCACCACCACGTCCCCGACGGCCAAGGCGATCTCCTGCCCGAGCCGACCGTCGCCCCGACCGGACGCCTCCTCGCCGTTCAGCACGTCCTGCACGGTCAGCACCGGCGGTCCGCCGGCTGATGGCTCGGCGTCCTCGCCAGCGAGCGCGCGAACCGGCCCGATGACCTGCAACGCCCCGGCCCGGGCCAGCTCCCCCACCGTGAGGAACTCCCCCTCGTGCCCGTCGGGGGCGGGCGTGACCTGCGGCATCAGCGTCGACAGGTCGCCGACGACGGCGGCGAGCCGCTCGCGGGTGCGTACCAGATGTTCGCCGGTGGCCTGGCCCGCGACGGCGGGTTGGCGGCGGGCGGGGGTGAGGTCGACCTCCTCGTCGAGCAGCTCGATCACCGGCACCGCCCGCGCGAACCCGGCCTCCGCCACCTCGGCGTCGGGGGCGGCGAGGAAGGCCCGCCAGGTCTGCAGGATCCGCGGCGCGGTCTCAGCCAGGTCGCCCCCTGCGGCATCGACCAGCAGTGCCCGTGCCGGTGGCGGCGCGTCGGCCGCCGCCCGCCGCAGCACCCACAGGTGCAGGGGTACGCCATGCCCGGTCGCTGCCCGGGCCGGTAGTGCGATCACCGCGCGAAGGTGGCCTCGGCGCAGCAGTTCGGCGCGGATCCGCTTGCCGGCGCGGCGGCTGGCGACGGTGGGTGGCATCAGCAGCACGGCGTGCCCGCCGACGCGCAGGTGGGCGAGGGCGTGTTGCACCCAGGCGAGTTCGGGTTCGGTGCGGGGGGTGGTGCCGACGATCCAGCGCGGGTCGTGGCCGAGTTCCTCGTCGCCCCAGTTGGTCGCGCCGAACGGTGGGTGGCAGACGACGGCGTCGAAGGCACGGCCGGGGAACGCGTCGTCGCGCAATGAGTCGCCGATGCACACCTCCCCCGGCACATCCCGCAGGGCCAGCCACAGTCCGGCGAGGCGGCCGAGGTCGGCGTCGAGTTCCTGCCCGTACGCGGAGGTGCAGCCGGCGCGGACAGCGGCCCGGAGGGTGGCGCCGGAGCCGGCGGCCGGGTCGAGGACGGCGCCGCCGCCGACGTCGGCGAGTGCGGCCATCAGGTCGGCCAGGTCGTCGGGGGTGGCGAAGAGCCGGCCGGGGCCGGGGGCGGAGAACCGTTGCCACAGCTCGTCGAAGGCTTGCTGCGCGCCGAGTTCCGCGGCGAGGGCGTCGATGTCGGGCAGTAGTGGCTTGAGCTGAGGGCCGATGGATCGGCCGGGGCGTTGGCCGCGTTGTCGGGCGAGCAGCAGGGCGCCGACGGCGGCCAGGGCGGAGGCCGGTGACGCGCTGGCGGCGGCGAGGTGTCGCCAGAGCCGGTCGGCGGTGGCGAGTTCGGGGAGTTTGCCCTGGGTGTGCAGCCACTGTTCGACCTGGGTGAGGTCGAACTCGGGGCTGGCCGGGGTGCCGGCTACCGGGGCGGGGAAGTCGGCGTGCCGTTTGCGCCAGTTGCTGACCGCGGCCCGGCCGACGCCGGCGAGCCGGGCGATCTCTGCCGCCGTAATGGTCGGTGTCTCCTGCACCTCCGTAGTGTGTCACACCCGTCAAGCATCATGTCTGTTGACAGTGTTCACGGGTCATGCTCTTATTGACGCCGCCACGGTTCACACCAGGAGGACATCGATGCGCAAGCTCACCACCCTCGCCCTGATCGCCACCGGCCTCGTCGCGCTCGGCTGCGGCGCGGGCACCACCGACAACGCCTCTACCTCGGGTGACGGCGCCGGCGGGGACAAGCCCGCCAAGACCGCGAAGCTCGGCCAGCCGGCCCGCGACGGCAAGTTCGAGTTCACCGTCAAATCCGCCAAGTGCGGGGTCGCCAAGCTCGGCACCAGCACCCTTGGCGCCAAGGCGCAGGGCCAGTTCTGCCTGGTCACCATGACCGTCAAGAACATCGGCAAGGAGGCGCAGATGTTCGACGGCGGCAGCCAGAAGGCGTACGCGGCCGACGGCACCGAGTACTCCGCCGACGGCGGCGCGGCCATCTACGCCAACCAGAACGCCGAGACGTTCCTCAACGACATCAACCCCGGCAACCAGGTCAGCGGTGTGGTCGTCTTCGACATCCCCAAGAACGTCAAGCTCACCAAGCTCGAGCTGCACGACTCGCCCTTCTCCGGCGGCGTCGACGTGGCGCTCGGCTGACTCTTCCTTTCGCGTTCCGGGGCGGGGTCACGCCCGCCCCGGAGGTTCACCACCGTCTGTTCACCCGAGGAGCAGTGCCATGACCTACCCGACCACCCCGCCCTCACCCGAGCAGGGCATCCCGACCAAGCGATCGAAGACGCGGGCGTACGCCGTCGGCGGCATCGCTCTGGTGCTCGCGCTCTGCTGCGGCGGCCTCGGCGTCGCCGCCCTCACCGGCACCGACCCCGACCCGGCAGCCGAGGCCCCGGCCTCGGCGTCGACCAGCCCGATTACGGCCACGCCCACCCCCACCACGGCCCCGCCCACCACGGCGGCGGAGACCACGACGGCTCCGGCACCGACGGTTGCCCTGTTCGACGAGCCGACTAAGAAGGACTTCAAGCTCGCGGTCAAGGTCCTGCGCAAGCAGTGCTTCGGTAGCGCCGGCTGCAACATCACCTACCGCATCGACGTCACCTACACGGGCAGTGGTCTGGACCCGGCGAAGACCTACGAGGTCACCTACGAGGTGCGTGGCGGCGAGGACCCGGCGGTGAACACCTTCGAGGTGACCGGTGAGACGGCCTCGGTGCAGCAGGAGGAGACGGGTAGCACCCGACGCTCCGGCGACAAGCTGACCGCCGTGGTGACCGACGTCGCCGAGCTCTGAGTGGTCATCCTCCGATCAACGAAGACGTCAGGAGGCGTCGTGCGTCCCGATGAGTTCCGCCACGCCCTGCCCCTGCTCCCCGCTGCCCTGCACGACCGGGCCGCCGCCCTCACCGCCTACGCCCGCCCCACCCGCTGCGCCGACTGCCAGCGCATCGGCGACGCGCTCACCCTCGCCGTCACCGCCGCCCGCTACGACGACCTCGACGCCACGACCGAACTCCTCGACACCGCCGACCGGCTCGCCACGTCGCACCCGCCGCACCGTGGTCCCGCCGGCCGGCATCCGCAGCGGGGCCGGGGTCAGGTGGCCCGCTGGGTGTCGGCGTCCGCGCCGCTGGTCGCCGCGACCGACGCCAGCTGGAAGGGCCGCGCGGGTGGCATCGGGTACGTGGTCAGCGACGGCCGCTACGGCCTGCTCGGCCGGGGCACCGGCCGGCTCGACCCGACCGGGGTGTCCCGGGTGCTGATCGACGAGCTGCAGGCGGTCGACTACCTGCTGACCGCGTACGACGGGGAACCGCCAGTCGGGCTGACGGTGCTGGTGGACAGCCTGTCGGCGCTGCGCTGGCTGCACCGCTGGCAGGCCGGCGACACTGCCGCGATGTCCGCCGGTTACGACCTGCGGCAGCGCCGGTGGACGTCCCAGCCCACCCTGGTCCGCCTCGCCGGGCACGTCGCCCGCCGACCCGACCTGATGTTCGACCACGTCAAGGGGCACAGCGGTCATCCGCTCAACGAGGCCGCCGACGCCCTGTCCCACATGGCCCGCCGTCGCCGTACCGACGCGTTCGACCTGCCGGCCCGCGCGCACGCCCTGGTCGACGCGTTCCTGCGCGACTGGCATCGCATCAGCACCGCCCGCGGCTGAGCCGCCGCCCGGCAACGTCTGCCCGCTGTCCCCGACCGGACCGGCCACCCCCCGGCCCGTCGACGTCACCTGCCCGGAGGCGACCCATGCCCACTTCCCGGAACCGGCAGGCCACCCGGCACACCGGCTGGATCGGCCCCACCCGGTAGCCCGCACCCCGTACCCACCACATCCGCGACCAGAGGGAGACGACGATGAGCGACACCGCGCAGCCCCTGCTGGAGCTGGTCTTCGACCGGCTCGCCGACGACGAGGCCGTACCGGCCGACGTCGCCGACCTGGTCCTCGCCGCGCTCGCCGGCGGCGACGACCTGGCCGCCGCCCTCGCCGGCAAGCCGACCCGGCTGGATCCCCGCTCCCCCACCGGTGACGGTCCGGGCCGGCGGATCTGGTTGAAGTCGGTGACCGTGGCCGGGTTCCGCGGCGTCGGCGAGGAGCGCACCCTCGACGTCGCGCCGGGGCCAGGTCTGACGCTGGTGGTGAGGCGCAACGGCTCCGGCAAATCCAGCTTCGCCGAAGCGGTGGAGCTGGCGCTCACCGGCGACAGCGCCCGCTGGGCGGAGAAGAGCAGCGTGTGGCGGCAGGGCTGGCGGAATCTACACGCCCCGCAGCCGTGCCGGATCGCGGTGGAGCTGCTGGTCGACGGGGTGGCCACGCCGACCCGGGTGGCGCGGGCCTGGCCGGCCGGCGCCGAACTGCCTGACGCACAGCTCACGGTCACCAGCGACCGGGGTCGGCACGATGGCCTCGACGAGCTGGGCCTGGCCCGGCCGCTGGAGCTGTACCGGCCGTTCCTCACCGCCGCCGAGCTGGGCCGGCTCACCGGAGGCACGCAGAGCCAGCTCTTCGACGCGCTCTTCGCGATCCTCGGCCTGGACGCGATCACCGACGCCGACCGGCGTCTGCTGCGCGCCGCCCGGCCGCACGAGACGGCCGTCAAGGAGGTACGCGCGCAGCGGACCGCCCTCGCGGCCACGCTGGACGGGGTGGCCGACGACCGGGCCCGGCGGGCGGCGGTGCTGTTGCGCCGTCGGGGCGCGGTGGACCTGGCGGCGCTGGCGGCGATCCTGGCCGAGCCGGACGAGGCGAACGCCGACGAGGCGGTCCGGCGCTGCCGGGAACTCGCCGACCTGGCCCTGCCGGGCGTGGACGAGGTGGCCCGGTTGGCGGGGCAGCTGCACGCCGCGGCGGCGGAGACGGTCCGGTACGACGGTGGCCGGTCCCGGGCGGCGTTGCGCACGGCGGAACTGCTGCGCCTCGCCGTGGAGGAGCACCACGAGGGTGGTGACGGGCCGTGCCCGGTCTGCCGGGCGGGAACGCTGGACGGGGAATGGCGGGCGCGGGCGGAGGCGGCGCTGACCGAGTTGCGGCAGCGTAGCGTGGCCGCGCAGAACGCCGCCTCCCGGCTCACCGCCCTGCTGCGCCAGGCGCACCACCTGGTCGACGACATCGCGTTCCCGCCCGAGGTGCCGGAGCGGGCCGGCGGCAACGAGGACGGCGAGCTGACCGAGGTGGTCGGGCCGCTCACGGAGGCGGTGGCGGCGCTGCGGCGCGTACCCGGTGGGCCGGTGGAACTGGCCGACCACCTGGCGGCGCGGTACCCGGCGGTCGTGGCGGCGGCGGGCGCGGCGCGGGCGTACGCCGAGGGTTTCCTGCGGCAGCGCGACACCGGCTGGCGGGCGGCGGCGGTGCGGCTGCGAGCCTGGCTGGCGGCGGCGGGCGGCCTGGCGGTGCGGGAGACGGCCCTGGCCCGGGTGAAGGCGGCGCGGGCGTGGTTGTCGGAGACCGGTGCGGTGGTGCGGGACGAGCGACTGCGACCGTTCGCCGCGCACTCGCAGCGGATCTGGGAACGGCTGCGGCAGGAGAGCAACGTCGAGCTGGGTGCGATGCGCCTGGAGGGGTCGAACACGCAGCGGCGGGTGGTGTTCCCGGTCGCCGTGGACGGCGCCGACAACGGCACCGTGCTGGGCGTGCTGAGCCAGGGTGAGATGCACGCTCTCGGACTGGCGACGTTCCTGCCGCGTGGCTGCGCGGCGGAGAGTCCGTTGCGGTTCGTGGTGGTCGACGACCCGGTGCAGAGCATGGATCCGTCGAAGGTGGACGGCCTCGCCCAGGTGCTCGCCGAGCTGGCCCAGGAGCGGCAGGTGGTGGTCTTCACCCACGACGGCCGGCTGCCCGACGCGGTACGGCGCCTCGACCTCGGCGCGGCGCGGATCGTGGAGGTCCACCGGGCGGAGCGGTCGGCGGTGACGTTGCGTCCGGGCGATCCGCCGCTTGGAAGATCGAAGAAGTGCTGACATCCGACAGGCGACAGACTTTCTGTCAATATGACAGGAAGCCTACGGTGGATCCATGTCAGACGGTCACTGGGTTCCGCCCACGGTTCTTCTCACGGTGGACCTCGTCATCTTCACGCTGCGCGAATCCGAGCTACACGTGCTGCTCATCGAGCGCGGCGTGGATCCCTATCGAGGCGCCCTCGCGCTACCCGGTGGTTTCCTCAACCACGAGCAGGAAGACCTGCTCCCCGCCGCCCATCGGGAGCTTGCCGAGGAGGCGGGCCTCGGGCCCGATCGGCTGCACCTCGAACAGCTCGGCATCTACGGCATGCCGGGCCGTGACCCCAGGGGGCGGGTGGTCTCCGTGGCGTACCTGGCCATCACCCCCCGACTGCCCGAGCCGTTGGCCGGCACCGACGCCGCCGAGGCCAGCTGGACGCCGGTGGCTCAGGCACTGTCCGGCGAAGCGCCCCTGGCCTTCGACCACCAGCAAATCCTCACCGACGGCGTGGAGCGGGCCCGCGAGAAGTTGGAACGCTCCGCGCTCGCCACCGCCTTCTGCGGCCCGACCTTCACCATCGCCGAACTACAGGCCGTCTACGAGGCGGTATGGGGTGTACGGCTCGACCCCCGCAATTTCTATCGGAAGGTGCAGAGCGTCGACGGCTTCATCGTGCCCGCCGGCCCGACCCGCAAGACCGACGGCGGACGTCCCGCTCGACTGTTCCGGTCCGGTCCACGCACCACGCTGCACCCCCCGATGACCAGACCACAGGACTTGCCAGGCAAGGAGAAGACGTGAGAACGAACCGCGGTCTCGTCGTGATCCTCACCGCCCTCAACCTCGAGTACGAGGCGGTCCGCGAACGGTTGACCGACCTGCGCGTACACCGGCACACGGCCGGCACCCGTTTCGAGGTGGGCCGGATCAGCCAGAGCACCTGCCGGGTCGCGCTGGCCCTGGTGGGCAAGGGCAACCACCCCGCCGCGGTGCTAGCCGAGCGGGCGATGGCCGAGTTCTCCCCGGCCGCCGTGCTGTTCGTCGGAGTAGCCGGCGGCCTCTGGCCCAACATCCGCCTGGGCGACGTCGTCGTCGCCAGCAAGATCTACGCCTACCAGGGTGGCACCAGCGAGGACGACGGCCTCAAGGCCCGACCGAAGGCATGGGAGATCCCGCACGAGGCGGACCAGGTGGCCCAGCACGTGAACAGGAGCAACACCTGGCGACACCTTCTGCCAGCAGGTTCGGCCCCCGCTGTTCACTTCGGGCCGATAGCCGCCGGGGAGGTGGTGCAGGACTCGGCGATCTCCGAGCAGGCCCGGTGGATCCGGCAGCACTACAACGACGCCGTGGCCATCGAGATGGAGGCGGCGGGCGTGGCTCAGGCCGGCCACCTCAACCGCGCCCTCCCGGTGGTGGTCGTACGCGGCATCAGCGACCGCGCCGACGGCAGCAAGGCGGCCAGCGACGGCCAGCACTGGCAGCCGAAAGCCGCCGGTCACGCCGCCGCGTTCGCCACCGCCCTGGCACAGGAACTGATCATCGAGGGCCCGATCAGCCGAGCAGGCAGCGCGGGCCGGAACGGGAGCAGGCCGATGCGCATGACCAACCGCAACGTCGCCACCGGGAACGCCCGCGTCGGCGTCCAAGCCGGTCAGATCCACGGCGACGTCACCGTCAGCGCGGACCCGCAGCGGCCGGTCGACCTGGCCGCCGACCTCGCCGAGCTGCGCCGCCACGTCAAGCAAGCTCGCCTCGACGGGCACCTGGACGAAGAGACCTACGCCGCGGCCGAGTCGGAGCTGGACACGGCGACCGAATGCCTGCCCGCGAGCGAGCCCGACAAGAAGGGTGCCCTGCTGGTCACACTCAAGCGGCTACGGGGCCTGGTGGCCGACGTGGCGGAGCTGGCGGCGCGGCTGGCGGCGATCATCGCCGTGGTGCGGGGGATGTCATGAACTCCACCCAGACCAACGTCGCCGGGGGAAACGCGCACGTCGGTGTGCAGGCTGGCGTCGTTCACACGGTCAACTTCTATGAACTGCCGCCGAATCCACGGCCAGAAGATCAGTTCCGTGCCGCCGTGAAATATCTCGACAACCGGGTCCGCGACGAGGCACGCAGGCTGATCGAGGAGGCGGTCGCCCGCGGTTACGTGACCCCGGAGGTGCAGTTCTACCGGTTGGTCGCGCTCTTGAGCGGCCGTACCCTCCGACAACTCAGCCGAGAGGACCTGGATCGCCTCGAAGCCATCTGCATGAGCCTCCCCCACCTCGATGACCGTGACGAGTGGGCGGCAGGGCTGAGGGGGATCGTCCGCTTGGTGTCGCCGGTCAGCGACCCGGACGCGGAACTCGTGATCAAACAGATTGACGCGTTGAGGCAGCGCCAACGCGACCTGATCTACGGCCACCTGGAGGCGCTGCTCGAGGGCACGATGCAGGACGAGATGTGGGCACGCTCCGTCGCCCTCGCCCAGACGCAACGGACGGCGCGCGACCGGCAGGATCGGGTCTGGAAGTTCTTCCACCCCGATCCTGTGCCGCCGCGGGTGCTGGCGGTGCGGCCGGCCACCATCGCCTTCCGCGATTGGCTGGGCATCGGCGCGGGCGCGGCCCTGTTCACGGTAGCGCTCGTCAAGCTGGCGGGACTGGTCGTCTCCAGCGGACAGCTCGGTCCCGTCCTCGGACTGCTCACCGGCTTGGGCGGGCTGGCCGCTTTCTGGGTCGGCGCGGCTGACCGGCACTTCCGCCGGGCGCGGCTGCGGGCAAAGGACGCCGGGCTGCTTCCACCGCGCCCACGTCGCTCCGAAGCGCCGGCGAGCGGCTTCGCCGGCAAGGTGGATCGGCTGTTCAACCGCTACTTCGGCCGGTACGTTCCCCGCGGCGCCGACCGGGCCTACTGGCTCGACCAGACGGCGGGCATCCGACGGCAGCTCCGTGATGAGGTGGTCGAGCTTTACCGCGAGCAGCGCATCCCGGCGGAGCGGGTCGCGTGGCTCGTTCGATACCTGGTGAGCGATGTCCGACAGCGATGGGAGAACGACACGCTGACGGCGTACCGCCACGAGCTGCGTATCCCCACCAGGACCAGTCTGCTGCGCGTCGGCGGGTTGAGCCTTGTCGCCGCCGGAATTTTCTGGACCGCACCCGCTCTCACCTCCGCGCCCCTGGCCGGAGGGGCGTGGCTTCTGCTCGCGGTGGCGTCCGCCGTGCCGGCCGTGCGGTCGTCGTTTCGGGTCGTCGCCGAGCATCGACGGGTGAGGGCCGACGAGGCGGAACGATTCGCCGAAGAGATGGCACGAGAGGCGGCCTACCGTCGATGGCAACGCAAACTGTCCGACAAACCGACCGACACCGAGATGGCCGCCTGGCTGGAGGGCGATCGGAAGGTCCTGGTGGATCAGGCAATGCGCCAGTACCGGCTCCGCCCCAGCCATGTGATCGCCCACGCCTTCATCGAGGCGCCGGCCGACTCCTGCAAGAAGGCCCGTTACCAGCGTGGGCCGTGGCGGTACAGCCGCTACCGGCTGCTGCTGTTCCTGCTCACCGACGACGGCGTCCGGCAGGTCAACATCGACCTCGACTTCGAGGCCGTCACGCATCACACCACCCAGCGGCTCAACTACCGCTTCGACGCCGTGGCCGCCGTCCGGATCGACGGAATCGCCGCCCAACGGCAGACCTTCGAACTGACGCTCGTCAACGGAGAGCCGATCTCGGTCCGGGTGAGCGACCCCGACATCGAGTCGGAGCCGCACACCGACGATCCCACCAAGGTCACCGAGCTGTCCGTGGACGCATCCGGGCTCCGCCACACCCTGCATGTGCTCGAAGGGGTCGCCGCCGAGGGCAAGGAATGGATCAGGCATCGTCGACGCCGCGCCGACGCCAGGCTCGCCAAGTTGTCAAAGGTGATACGAGGCCTGATCGACTGACCGACCGTCGCGGCACGGTCCAGTGTCAGTCACTGATGGTGCGGTGCCGGCTCGCCTGACGAAAATCCAGAACCGACACACGACATCAGCACTGTGCTCTAATGAAGCCAGTCGATGTTTGCGCTAACACTTTCCGGAGTGTGCCACCACCGCCGACACCTCCAGCGTCGTCGCGCGTCCGGGCCCCACGACGGCCACGGCACCCCGCGGCAGACCCACGCCGCGCATGTCAGCGCTGCCATCGACCGCCATTCACCACCCGTGAGGCTCCGCGCCGCCACCGACGGTCCCGGAGCCCGGCGCACCAGAGGAGCCGTCATGACCAACCCCCGTCCCCGATCCGTTCGACCCCGCCGAACACGTCTGCTGTTCGCAGCCCTGGCCCTCGTCCTGGCCGCCGGCGGCACCGCCCTGGTCACACAGGCGCGGGTGGCCGTCGCCGCCCCCGGGCCGGGTTCCATCGTGGGCGCGCAGTCCGGCCGCTGCGTCGACGTGCCGAACGGCAGCACCACCAACGGCACCCAGGTCCAGCTGTACGACTGCACGGGCGCCGCCGCGCAGACCTGGACGTACACGTCGGCGAGGCAGTTCACGGTGTACGGCAACAAGTGCCTGGACGCCAACGGCCAAGGCACCAGCCCGGGCACCGCGGTGATCATCTGGGACTGCAACGGCCAGGCCAACCAGCAGTGGACCGTCAACACCAGCGGCACCATCGTCGGTCAGCAGTCCGGGCTGTGCCTGGACGCCAACGGCGCCGGCACCGCCAACGGCACCAAGCTGATCCTGTGGACCTGCAACGGTCAGGCCAACCAGCGGTGGAACACGTCGACGACGCCGACGTCCCCGCCGACCACCTCACCGCCCCCGGCGGGCGGGCGGCCGTGCGACATCTACGCCGCCGGCGGCACGCCGTGCGTGGCGGCGCACAGCACCACCCGCGCGCTGTTCGCGACGTACGGCGGCAACCTCTACCAGGTGCGCCGCTCCTCGGACAACGGCACCCGGAACATCGGGGTGCTGAGCGCGGGCGGCTACGCCGACGCCGCCGGCCAGGATGCGTTCTGCGCCGGCACGACCTGTGTCATCACGGTGGTCTACGACCAGTCGGGGCGCGGCAACGACCTGTGGTACCAGGGGTCCGCGCAGGTCCCCGGCTCCACCTCCAGCCGACCGGCGGTCGCGACCAGTGAGTCGTTGACGGTCAGCGGCGCCAAGGCCTACTCGCTGTACATCAACCCTGGCAACAGTTACTGGCGGGACGGCCACCTGACCGGCGTCCCCACCGGCGCGGCGCCCGAGGGGATGTACATGGTGACCAGCGGCACCCACGTCAACAGCGGCTGCTGCTTCGACTACGGCAACAGCGAGACCACCCGCAGCGCCGACGCCGCCGGGGCGATGGACGCGATCAACTTCAGCACCAGCTGCTGGTTCGGCGGCTGCTCGGGCAGCGGCCCGTGGGTGCAGGCCGACCTGGAGTGGGGCCTGTTCCCCGGCGGCAGTCAGTCCTGGAACCCGAACCAGCGGGCGTTCACCAGCAAGTTCGTCACGGCCACGCTGAAGAACAACGGCACCTCGCGGTTCGCCATCAAGGGCAGCAACGCACAGTCCGGCAACCTCTACACCCTGTACGACGGGACGCTGCCGCCCGGCTACAGCCCGATGAAGAAGCAGGGCGCGATCATCCTGGGCAGTGGTGGCGACTGCTGCAAGCCCGGCGGTGGCGCCAACCTCAGCGCCGGCACCTTCTATGAGGGCGCCATGGTGGCGGGCTACCCGTCCGACGCGACCGAGAACGCCGTCCAGGCCAACGTGGTGGCCGCCGGCTACCGCTGACCAGCACACCACGTGGGCGGCAACTCCCGCTGTTAGCGTTATCAACCGTTGCCGGGAGCTGGCTGCCACAGTAGGACTGCCCACCATGGCCAGCAGCCCGCCCAGCGGTCGGTGGCCGGCGCGCCGCCGGCCACCGAGCGGCAGCCGGTCGGACCTCGCGTCGCCGTGGCGCGGGTCCGACCGGCAACGCGGGGACCGGCGCCAGGAGGCGGCGGTGCGGGTGGGTGTTGATCAGTAACCGCTGCGGCATCCGTGGCTGATGTCCGGGTGCCACGGAGCCTGGCGAGTCACCCGCTGGCCTCGCCGTCGCGGTCGCGTTGGAGCTGCTGCGAGTCGAGGCTGTTCAGCGCACCGGCGAGCTCGGCCTGGAATTCCTCCGGGTTGGCCGCCGCGAGCCGGCGGTACAGGGTGACGGCATCGGTGGTGGCGGCGAGCGCCTCGTCGATCCGGCCACATTCCGCGAGGGCGTCGCCGAGCTTGTGCAGGGAGTCGGCGAGTGCGGGTTGGAAGGCCTGAGGGGTGGCGATGGCGTGCCGGCGATAGATGTTCGCGGCTTCGCCGAGGGCGTCGAGGGCCTCTTCGCGCTCATCGCGGTTCCACTGGTTGACGCCGAGATTGTCCAGCGCCTTGGCGAGGTCGGGTTCGTACCCGGGGTTGGCCTCGATGAGTCGGCGGAACAGGTGGACGGCCTCGGAGGCGGCGGCCGTTCCCTCGTCATACTGGCGGACCTGGCAGTGGTGACTGCTGAGGGCGGTCAAGGCGGTGGCGAGAATGGGCCCGATGACCGCGGGGTCGTCGGCGACGATGTCGTGCAGCAGGGTGGTGGCTTCGGTGCCCAGATCGAGGGCGGCCTGGTCATGGCCGAGATCCGACCTGACAATGCCGAGGTTGCTCAGTGCCGCGCCGAGCCGGGGCGCGAACCTCGACGGGTCGGTGGCGGCCAGCCGACGATAGATCTTGACGGTTTCGATGGCCGCGGTGAGGGCTTCCTCGTGCCGGCCGGACATCGCCAGGCGGCCCGTGAGGTTGGCCGTCGCCGCCGCGAGACTCGGGTTGAGGGCATCGGGGTCTCGTGGGGCGAGACGGCGCAGGATCTTCACCGCCTCGGTGTCGGCGGCCAGGGCCTCGTCCAGCCGGCCGAGATCCATCAACCGGTTGCCGAGGTCGATGAGATAGCCGGCCAGCTCGACGAGGTGTTCGCGCTGGTTCTCCGCCGCCAGCACCCGCTTCAGCTCAACCGCCTGCTGGCAGTAGCCGAGCGCCTCCGCGCGGCGCCCCCGGCCGGCGAGGTTTTCCTGTAGCTGGTAGGCGATCTGGGCCACGCCCGATCGCGCGTTCGGGTCGCCGAGGCGGACGGCCTCCCGGGTGTGGTGGTAGGCCTCCCGAAGGTCCGCGATCCTCCCGTCCAGGGATTGGGGCCAGCTCAGTTCCCGCCACCGCCAGTAGGCCCCCGCAGCGTGATGAGCGGTCACCAGTTCCTGCCAGGCGGCGGCAGGATGGCGGCGTTGGATCTCGCTCGCCGTCCACCTGTGCATGAACGCGAGTTTGTCCTCGCCGGTCGCGGTGACCGTGATCAGGCTGGACGCGGCGCACGCACTGAGCAGCTTTTCGAGGTCGAATCGGGTACGTGCCAGGGGCTTCGGCCGGAAGGCCAGGTACGGTGCGAGCCTGGCTCGGACGGGTTCGCTGAGCCGCGCCGGATCCAGATCACGGGCCGAGAATCCGGCCTCACGCGCGATCCGGTCGATCTCGCGGAAGTTGTGGAACCATTCCTCGGCATCCCCGGCCGACCTGCCCGGCTCGCCGATCTGGTACAGCAGGGCGTTCTTGTCGACCGGCACGCGGTAGACGCTGGCGCCGAGCAGGAGCCGGTGCGCTCCCGGAATGTGCGACAGCCCGGCGAGCAGGTCGTCCAGGAGGACGTCGTCGGCGGCGAGCGCCGCCGCCTCGGCCAGCGCCGCGTCCAGTGACTCGTGCTCGGTCAGGTACTGGTCGATGTCGTCGTCGGGCCGGCCGAGTCGGTGCAGGCGATCCGTCACGGTGTCCACCAGGCGGAGCAGCACGTCGGTGAAGCGCGCCTGTCCCTTCGCCAGCAGCGCGTCGACGTACTCCAGGCAGCGTGGATGCCCCCCGATGGCCCGCCAGAGCTGCGCGATCCCGGCCTCGTCGAGGCGGTCCAGCTGGGGCAACGCCCAGACGAGTTTGAGGGTCTCCGCGTACGACAGCGGGCCGAGCGCGTGGAACCGCAACGCCCGCTCGGCCCGGTGGGGCAGGACGAAGCGGTACCGGGTGGTGAACAGGAGCCGTCCCTGGCCCGGGGCGGCCGCGAACTCGGCGAGCAGGGCGGCGAGTTCGGCGTCGGCCAGCGGGCGCGCCGCGTCCGTCGTGTCGATGGCGAGGTTGTCCTCGAAGTTGTCGATCAGGACGACGGTGGGCGCCAGCGGAAGAACCTGGTCACGCAGCACCGCGAACCGTTGCCGCCAGGTCAGGTCACCGTCACCGGCCCGGGCCAGGGCACGGAGTACGGCGTCGCCGGCCCACGGCGGCCGGTGCCCGAGCCGGCCGGCGTACGCGTCGACCAGGGCATCCAGGAACTGCTCGGCGCTGGTCTGCCGGGCCACGATCGCGACCACCAGGGTCGGGTCGGCGTCGGTCAGCCGGGCGACGAGTTCGTCGGCGAGGGTCGTCTTGCCCACCCCGCCGAGGCCGTGCAGCACCAGGCCGGCCACGCCCGGTGAGCGCAGCTCATCGGGGTAGCGGCGCTGCTCCCAGCGGCGGCCGACCACCTCTCCGGTCTCCCGCCGGAGAACGCCGGCTCTCGGCTCGGGCGGCGACGAGTCGAGCTGCGGGCTGCTGGGGTCGAGCAGCGGCACGGATCCGGAGCCGGCCGACAGGCTGAGGACGGCCCATTCGTCCCACTCGGCCAGCCGGTGGTCCCGGTCGTCGAGGCGCGCCAGCTCGCGCTGCACCACGGTGCGTGCTTCGGTGACGGCGGCGACCACGTCGGCGTCGGGGGTGGCGGCCAGCAGGTCGTAGATCCGGGCGAACGCGCGGGTGGCGTAGCTGTCGGTGATCGCGGTCTGGGTGGCGATCACCGCGGCGGCCCCGCTGGCCAGCAGGCGTGCCGCGAACGACGGATCACCGGTCGCGGTGGCCGCGTCGGTGTGGCAGGCGGCCAGGGCGACCACCGGTGGCATCCGCCCCGGTGGGATCGCCTCGTCCACGAACTGCCGGGCGGTCAGCGGTCGGGCCTCGCCCTTGTCGTTCTCGAACACGAACGAGCCTGGTCCGCCGTGTCCGGACAGGTGCAGTACGTGCGCCGGCCGCTGGCGTAACGCCTCCCGGATCGCGGACGTGGTGGCGAAGTGCACGATGCGCACCTCGGCCCGGCCGGCCCGGGCGCCACGCACCGCCTTGAGGACGTTGCGCAGTTCCCGTTCGTGGTCGAGCAGTCCCTCGTGGCCGTGCAGCGGTGACGAGATCGCCACCAGGATCCGCAGCGGCCCCGCGGATGGCGGCACGGTGGCCGCTTCGGTCCGCCGGTACAGCCGGACGAGTGCGTCGAGCGCGACGGGCTGGTCCTCGTCGGGCAGCCACAGGGTCTCCCAGGGCAGGTGGCCCAGCTCGCCGGCGGCCCGGATGCCCAAGCGCAGCGGAACCCGCCGGGACCGGGCTGCCGCGAGCGCCGCCGCGAGTTCGGTGGTGATGGCTCCGGGGAGGAAGGTCGCGGCCAGCAGCCGGCCGACGTGCTCCGTGTCGGAGGTCTCCGCCTCGTCGGGCGCCGGTGCGGGTCGACGCACCCCGGCCAGGTCGGTACGGTTCCGGCTCCACCGCTGCACCGCCGTACGCAGCAGGGGGCTCTCCCCCGGATGGGCGGCGGACCGGGTGACCCCGGCGCCGGTGAGCCGTACCTGGTCCTTCTCGACGTCCAGGGTCAGGTCGATGACGTCGCCGGCCCACGCGCTGCGCCGCACCGACGGCGCCGCCAGCCCGGACAGCAGCGGCAGCAGGTTCTCGATCCGAGCCAACCAGACCGAGTCCCTGGCCCAGCCGTCGGCGGAGTTGTACCGGGCGGAGACGACACCGACCACGACGCCGTCGCCCTGACGCCGCACCGGAGCGCCACTCATGCCGCGCAGCACCGACGGGGACTGCAACCGGCCGAGCGGAATCTGGTCGTCGCGGGTGGTGCCGCCTTCCATCGTGCCGCTGGCGTCGAGGAACCGGTGCGTGTGCGCCGGGTCGTCCAGTTCGACGACGCCGGTGACGATCACCGGCGACCGTTGCGGTTCGCTGTCGGTGGGCGCCAGCGCCTGCACCGACTCGGGAAACTCACCCTCGATCCGCACCACGGCCAGGTCGTGCAGCGGATCGATGCGCACCGTCCGGCCCGGTACCGCCGCGCCGCCCGCCAGCGGATCGACCCATACCGGCTGGCCTTCCTCGCCGGAGCGCACCGAATCGAGGACGTGCCAGGCGGTTACCAGGATGCCGGGCGCGATCTGGAAGCAGGTGCCGGCGGGCTCCCCCCGTGCGCCGGACAGAATGCGGCCGAGGAAGCCGGGCACCCGCGGGTCGGCGCTCACCGCCGGCCTCAGTCGTGCGCCGCGGCCTGGTCGCGGTTGGTCGGGGTGGGCTCGGGCTGTCGGCCCGCTCCGACGGCGTAGGTCAGCCGTACGGTCAGGGTCGCCTCGCCCGAGCCACCCGCCACGATGACGTTGCCCTGCACGGAGAACTTGATTCCGAACTCGACCTCGATGCCCTCCGGGCAGGCCGCCCGGCGGGTCAGTTCGTTCGCCGTTTCCACGGTGGAGATGGCCACGGCCACGATGGCCTCCCGGGCCCGGTCGAAGGCGTCGACGACGCGCTCGCGTGCGACGTCGACGCGGGAGGTCGGCTCGGAACCGGCGACCTGGACCACCTCGACGAGGAGTTCCCTGCCGCCCACCCGCATCGGTACCGCTGCGACCGCCACTGACGCCCCTTCCGCATCCGGCCTTCCGATCCTGTGGTGGTCGGTCGGCCACGTCCGGTAACTGTAGTGGGTTGGTCGATGCGTGCGCAGCCGTCGTCGATCCACCCATCCGGGAGGTCCGGGTAGGAACCGCACAAACGCGGCTGCCGGCCGCACAGCGTGCAGATGGGCGCAGCCGAGCCCACTGAGACACCGCGCCCGGTGCGTACGCCGCGCGGCAGGGGGTACCCGCCGGGCATGGCGCGTTACACGAAGCCCGAGCTGCGGGAACAGCTGAAGGAAGAGATCAGGGCGTCCGACCGGGGCGGCCGGCCCGGACAGTGGTCGGCGCGCAAGTCCCAGCTGCTCACCAAGGAGTACCAGAAGCGCGGCGGCGGCTACCAGGGCCCGAAGGACGAGCGCCAGCAGTCGCTGCAGCACTGGGGCGAGCAGAAGTGGCAGACCCGCAAGGGCACCTCGCGGGCCCGCCACGACGGCGAGACCGACCGCTACCTGCCCGAACAGGCGTGGAAGGAACTCTCCCCCGAGCAGCAACGCGCCACCGACGCGCGCAAGCGCAAGGAGTCGCGGTCCGGTCGGCAGTACGTCCCCAACACCGGGCCGGCCAGCCGCGCGCGCCGCGACGCCGCAGCGGCCGTGTCACTCACCGAACTGCCGGTCGCCGACGCTGCCCGGCACGTCCGCGACCTGGACACCGCTCAACTGAAGGCAGCCCTGCGCGCCGAGCGCAACGGGAAGGGCCGGAAGACGCTGATCCAACGACTCCAGGCGGAGCTCGACCGCCGCTGAACCGGCCCTGGCCGGGTGTTCCGGATCCCACGTCGATCCCGGTCGTGCACCGGATCTGTGCGGCACACCCGACAGCAGCGGCGCGGAATGTGTCGGGTGATCGGGGGCGGTGTCGCCGCACGATGGGGACATGGATGACACGACCCTGGTATCCCGCTTTCTTCGCGCCGGCTTCGTGAAGGTGGCGGGCGCCGTCGCGCCGCGGGTGGCCGCGGACTGCGCGCGGCTGCTGTGGCGGGAGACGGGCTTTGACCCGGACGACCCGGCGACGTGGACGAAGCCGGTGCACTGGGTGGCCGGCATGGCGCAGGGGCCGTTCGCGGCCGCACCCAACTCCCCGTTCCTGCACCACGCGTACGACCTGCTCGTCGGCGCGGGACGCTGGGAGCCGCGCTACTCACTCGGCACGTTCCCGTTGCGTTTCCCGCACCGGGAGGAGCCGGACGACGCGGGCTGGCACATCGAGGGCAGCTATCTGCCGGAGGGGGAAAGCTGGTACTTCACCAATGTGCGCTCCCGTGGCCGGGCGCTGCTGATGTTGTTCCTGTTCAGCGAGGTCGGTGCGGAGGACGCCCCGACCCGGATCCGGGTCGGCTCGCACCTCGACGTGCCGACGGTGCTGGAGAAGTACGGGGAGGACGGGGCGAGCGGACTGGACCTTGCGCCCGAGTTGGTGGCGGCATCCGACCACCGGCCACTCGCCCTCGCCACCGGGTCCCCGGGCGACGTCTTCCTGTGTCATCCGTTCCTGGTGCACGCGGCGCAGCCGCACCATGGGACGCGGCCGCGCTTCATGGCCCAGCCGCCGCTGATGCCGGCCGCGCCGTACGAACTGGAGCGGGCCGACGGTGCGTACTCCCCCGTGGAGATCGCGATCCGTCGTGGCCTCGGCTGGGAAACCGCCGCCGTGGATGGTGCAGGCACGTCCTACAGCGCCGGGTAGCCGCAGGCGAGGCAGGGATGGGTGAGGCGCGAGGGAGGCGTGGACAGGTGGGCCCGCGGGTGAGTGGCCGCGATGCGCGGTTCCAGCAGTGGGAGGCTCTGCTGCGCAATCGGCGCAGGCGGCAGCGCCGCGGCGAGTTCCTCGTGCAGGGAGTACGCCCGATCGCCATGGCCGTCGCACACGGCTGGCGGATTCGAGAGCTGCTCTACGACGCCGACGTCCAGCTGTCCGGCTGGGCGCGCGAGGTCCTGGACACGGTCCGGGCCGAGACGGTCGCCGTCTCCGGTGAACTGATGCACGAGTTGGGCGGTAAGGCGGACACGGTTCCGGAGCTGTTGGCGGTGGTCGCGCTGCCGGAGGACGACCTGTGCCGCATCCCGGCCGGTCCGACCATGCTCACCGTCGTGTTCGATCGGCCCACCAGCCCCGGCAACATCGGGACCCTTGTGCGGTCCGCAGACGCCTTCGGTGCCTCCGGCGTGATCATCACCGGCCACGCCGCCGATGCGTACGACCCGAAGGCGGTACGGGCGAGCACCGGCTCGCTGTTCGCGCTGCCGGTGGTCCGGGCGCCCTCCCACCAGGCCGTACTGGCCTGGGTCGCCGGCGTCCGCGCCAACGGCGTCGGCCTCGGCATCGTGGGAGCCGATGAGCACGGCGCGCTGGACGCCGCCGAGTACGACTTCACGCGACCCACGCTGACCGTGATCGGCAATGAGACCACCGGTCTGAGCGTCGGTTGGCGTGCGGCCTGCGACCAGCTTGTCCGGGTCCCGATGTGCGGGGCCGCCAGTTCCCTGAACGCGGCGGCCGCCGGGACCGTCGTGCTCTACGAATCGGCACGTCAGCGCGGCGCTGCCGCCCGGCGGTAGCGCACGGGCGAGGCCGCCCGAGCCGATCGGCCTGTGTGCCGCATATCTGCGGGTCGGCGAGCTCGTGGTCGAGGCAGCGGCGGCGGGTCTGAGTTCGGGGGCATTCATAGCCGCTGCCGTTCGTCGTCATGGCCTCGCCCCGGTGCTGACCGGAGGTTGCCGGCACACCCTCCAGACCGTCCTAGGACTCTGGCTGCGCGCTTGTGGGGAAGTTGCTTGCCAGTGCTGAGTCCACATGGGACTATCTCGCTCAGCACATCGACCTGGCCCGGTTGGGCCATCACGGGGAGGGCGATTTCGTGCTGCTCGCCTTAGGCTTGGATTCCGTAGCGGAGAGCGTCTACCGGCAGATGCTGGCCCACCCCGATTGGGGGGTGGCGGAGCTCAGCGCCCAGCTCGGTGTCACCGAGACGCGACTTCGATCCGCCCTGGACGTCCTGTTCGAGATGTCGTTGGTCCGCAACTCGATGGATCGACCTGGCGGTCTGCACGTCGTCAGCCCGGACGTGGGGCTGCGGGCCGCGCTTGCCCAGCAGCAGGCCGAGCTGGCTCGCCGTCAACAGCAGGTCGCGCAGAGTCAGGCAGAGATCAGTCAGCTGATCGATCAGCTCGGAAGAACTCAGCGGGATGCCTCGGCCCCGGCCGCCCTTCATCTGAGCGGTATAGATGCGGTTCAGGACAAGCTGGCTCAGCTGGCTCGCGAGACCGAGTGCGAGATCCTCACCTTCATGCCTGGCGGCGCCCAGTCGGCGGAGGCGCTGCGGCACGCACGCCGCAACGACACCGAGCTTCTCGACCGGGGCGTCCGTATTCGTACCGTGGGGCTGGACAGCATCCGCAACGACCCGCAGACACTCGCGCACGCGCGTTTCCTCACCGACGGCGGCGCGGAGTTCCGGACCTCGCCCATCCTTCCGCCTCGCATGATCCTGGTGGACCGGCGGGCCGTACTGGTGCCGATGGACCCGGCCGACACGCGTAAGGGCGCCCTCTACCTGACCGGTAGTGGGTTCGTCGCCTCGATGCAGGCGCTCTTCACCCAGGTCTGGGAGATAGCGACGCCGCTGGGCGCGGCCCGCGAGCCGGAGCGTGAGGGCCTGAACGCCCAGGAGTGTGCGTTGCTCGAACTGCTCGGCCAGGGAATGACGGATGAGGCCGCCGCAGCCCGGCTCGGTGTCTCGCCGCGGACTGCCCGGCGGATGATGGCCGACCTCATGGAACGCCTGCAGGCCCGCAGCCGGTTCGAGGCGGGGCTGAAGGCCGCCCAGCGCGGCTGGCTGTGACTCGGCAATTCACCGATCGGAGACAAGGCATGGGAACCTCGCCGGAGAACGCCCCACCGATGGTCACCCGCCGGGTGGCCATCGGTGACGCCGTGTTCGGCGGCGACCGCCGGCCCATCATCTCGGGTCCCTGCTCGGTGGAGCCGGACTACGTCAGGCATGCGGAGGCGGCGGCAGCGGCGGGAGCCGACGTGCTCCGCGGCTGCGTGTTCAAGCCACGGTCGGGGCCGGATCGGTTCCAGGGCATGGGTGCTGAGGGCATTCCGCTGCTCGGGCAGGCGCGCGCCCGTACCGGGCTGCCCATCATCGCGGAGCCGCTCGACGGTGACGACGTCCGGCTGCTACGCGATCACGTGGACGGTTTCCTCATCGGTGCCAGGTCGATGCGGAACAGCCGACTGCTGGAGAGCGTTGGCCGTACCGGCATGCCGATCATCCTCAAGCGGTCGTTCGCCGCCACCTACGCCGAGTGGCTGGGGGCGGCCGACTACATTCGCGCCACGGGCAACGACGACGTCATTCTCTGTGAGCGGGGAATCCGCACCTTCGTCACGGAAACCCGCAACACCCTGGACGTCGCGGCAGTGCCGGTGCTGGCCAGTCGCACCGACCTACCGGTGATCATCGACCCCAGCCACGCGGCGGGGCGCCGGGAGTGGGTGCTTCCGCTCGCACTCGCCGGTGCGGCGGTCGGTGCCGCCGGCATCATCGTGGAGAGCCACCCGGTGCCGGAGCAGTCCTGGACCGACAGCTGCCAGGCATTGAGTACGCCGGAGCTCCGCGACCTGATCGAGAAGGTGGGGCGGCTGAACAGCTTGAATGAACTGTCGAGCACCTAGGCCCTGTCCTGTCGATCATGTCGGTGCGAGGCGCGGTCCAGGCGGCGGTCCGGCAAGGCGGCGGTTCGTCCGGATACCGGTGTTGTATCCGGACGAACCGACAACGCCGCCGGTCGCCGTCTGGGCCCGCCGCAGCCCGGCAATGATCGGCAGGACAGGGCCTAGTCCCGCGACGAACGGCCCCGGCGCGACAGCATCACGGTGCCGCGAGGATGAGGTCGGACGCCGACCGCGAAGGGTTTCGCGGGTCGGCGTCCGCCCGGCCACTTCCGGTGGAATCGATCGCTCAGGTCGACAGGGCGGGCTCGGCCACCCGGGCGGGCTCGGCCGAATGGCCGGACCCGGCTTTGCGGGTGGGGTCTGCCAACGGCGGGGTGTCGTGCTGGCGGAGCAGCAGGAAGGGGATGCTGCAGAACACCGTTCCCAGGCCGGCGTAGACGAATCCCCACCGCAGCGCGTAGTCGCCGATGTAGCCCCAGCTTATGTAGGCGATCGGCATGACCCCGATCGCCGCCATGTAGACGACGGAGAAGACCCGGCCGAGGAACTGCTGGTTGACCTCTTTCTGGATGTAGGCGAAGAACAGGGTGTTGAACCCGCCGACGAAGAAGCCCTGGGCGGCCGAGAGCAGCAGCAGCCCGGCGACGGCCGGCACGACGGGGATGAGCGCCAGCGACATGCCACCGGCGGCGATGAGTGCCGCGAGCAGCCGGTTGGTCGGGACGATGTCGTGCAGGAACAGCAGGAGGAGGGTGATCGCGATGCCGCCGACCGCCTCAGCGGTGAGCGCTCGTCCGTAGATTCCGCTCGACCCGTGCAGCACCTCGGTGACATACAGCGGCAGCAGGATGTTGAAGGAGATCAGGAAGAAGTTGACCGCGGCGCAGAGGATCACCATGTTCCGGATCAGCGGCCGGCTGTTGAGGTAGCGGAAGCCGGAGCGCAGGTCGGTCAGCACGCCGGCGACGTTCTTGCCGTCCGCGACGTGCCGGTAGCGGATCGCCGCCGCCGCGAGGGCCGACAGCCAGAACGACGCGCCGTTGAGCACCATCGCTCCGGCGACGCCGATGACGGGCATCGCCACGAGGGCGGCGCCCAGCAGCGGGCCCACCGCCTTGGTCGTCTCGGTGAGGTTGTTCGAGACCGAGTTCGCCTTGACCAGGTGTCGTTGCCGGACGAGCTGCGGGACGATGGAACGCGCGGCCGGGCGGTAGAGAGCGGCGCAGGTGCCGAGCGCGAAGCAGGACAGCGCCAGCAGGGGAACGTTGAGGGTGTTGCGGTAGGCCATCACCGCAACGCCGAAGGCCACCGCGCCGCTGATCAGGTCGGTGGCGATGAGGATGGCCTTCTTGTTCCACCTGTCGGAAAGAACGCCGCCGATCGGGCCGATGAAGGCGATCGGTGCCAGGGCCGCTGCCAGCAGGTATCCGGTGAGTACGGCTGATCCGGTTTCGGAGACCACCCACCACGCGAGCACCAGGTCGAACACGACGGTGCCGAGCGCCGAGACGAACCCGCCCGACGCGAGGGCGATGAAACTGCGTTGGTAGAGGCCGCCGGCGGTCACAGCACCACCTCGAGCGCCTCGTCGTAGCTGCGGACGAACTCGCTGATCGGCGGGTCGGTGGGCCCGGGCTGGTAGCGGCCGAGGACCGAGCAGAAGTAGTCGGCGTTGAGGCCGTCCGGGTAGAGGACGCCGCCCGGCTGCTTGTAGCAGACGCAGCGCAGTACCTCTTCCCGGCTCGCCAGTTCGGCCAGGCCGCGGATCTCGCGGATCACCCCGGACCCCCGATGCGGGAGGTTGTACCAGAAGTAGTGGGTCCCCGCCGTCACCGTGGCGGTGGTCGGCGTACCGGCGGCCTGGAACTCGCCGCGGGAGGTCGCCACGGTCGCGTGGTACAGGACGCGGGCGAAGTCGACCCCGTGCGCCTGCTGGAACAGCGGGTAGAAGAGGCCGCCGGCGCCGGGGCGGTTGGTGGTCTCCAGGACGTACGGAACACCGCCGCGCAGCCGGATCTCCGTGTGGGTCGCGCCCGAGCGGATGCCCAGTGCGCGCACCGCGTCGTGCGACAGCCGGATGATGTCGGCCGCGACGGACGGCGGCAGTCCGGGGTTGATGTGGTAGAGCCGGTCGGGATAGTACGGCCCGACCGGGGTTCCCTTGGACATCAACCCGTCGCAGGCCGCCGCGCCGTCGAACCACACGGTGTCGACGGAGTACTCCTCACCGTCGAGGTACTCCTCCACCACTATCCCGGCGTCCGGGCGCTCGCGTCCGATCACCGTCGCGTTGATCATGGAGACGGCCTGGAGGTGTTCCAGGAGTTCCCGTTCGGATTGCACCCGCCGAACCCCGCAGCTGGCGTAGCCGTGGGAGGGTTTGACGATCAACGGGTAGCTGAGGTCGGCGCAGTTGTCCCGGACCTCCTGGGCGGATCGGAACGACCAGCCCCGGGGAGTGGTCACCGCCGCGTCGCGCCAGATCCGTTTCATGGTGGCCTTGTCCCGGGCCCGCAGCGCGATCTCCCGGCTGCCGTCGGCGAGCTTGAGCGCGTCGGCCAGCGCGGCCGTCTCGGTGAGGAACATCTCCTGGGCGGTCAGCACTCCTGCCGGGGTGCCCACGGTACGGCGGACGGCCGCCATCGCCGCCGCGGGATCCTTGCGGATGTCCGCGCGGATGACGTTCGGCCCCGTGGTCCGAACGTCTTTGGTCAACACGTACACCCGGTCCTGCTCGGCCTCCGCGACTCGCGTCATGTCGGCGACGAAGAAGTCGGGCGACTCGACGATCACCAGGGAGCGGTTCATACCTGCTGCTCCATCCGTGCGAGGCCCTGGCGGAGCTGGGCGGGCAGGTCGGGAATGGTGTTCAGGGCGAGGAGGACCCGGTCGAGGCCGAAGGCGAGGCACATCGTGCTGGGCGTCGTGCCGTCGGAGCTGGCGAGCCCGAACGGCTTGGTGAAGTGCTGGCCGTGCTTGTTGACCGATGCCACGGCGATCGGGTCGCCGTCGTCCACCTGCACCAGCATCTCGATCTTGCTGTCGGTGATGAGCTGGGAGAAGAGCTGCTCCTGGGCGTTGTCGTTGAAGAAGATGTCGGTGGCCGTCGCGAGCTGGTACTTGAACCCGAACAGGTCCGCGATGGCCGCCATCACGGCGACGAGTCGCTGGTGGACCGGGGCGAGGTCGGCCTGCCTGCCGAAGAACACCCCCTCCCGCATGGTGAATTCGCGGAGGCGCTCGCGGTTGTTGAGGTTGCCCGACTCGTCCCGGAAGCACGATCCGGCGAGGGTGAGCACCAGGTTGTCGATCGGCCGGTGTTCGACCAGTGGATAGGCGTGCAGGCACAACGCCGGGTTCAGGATGTCGGCGGGGGTGCGCAGGAATTCGTGCAGCCGGCCCCGGTCGTTGTCGGCCCGCCAGTAGGGCAGCAGGCCCTCGAAGTCCTCCATGTCGGTGGTGACCGGTGCCACGAAGCTCAGGTGTTGGCAGCCGGTGTCGAAGTAGCCGGCCCGGTCGACGACCGTGGCGGGCAGCATCGAGGGGACCCGGATCTCCGTGGCACCGTGGGCATGTTCGAGGAAGCGGCGGAGGAAGTCGTCGATGGCGCGCAGCCGGTACGCGCCGGGACCGGTGTAGATGTTGAGGCCCCGCCCGCGCGGCTGCACCTCATTGAGGTCCGCCGAAGGCGTCGGTGCCTCGTCCAGGTCGGCCGCGAGGCGCATGGCGGCGGCGCGCAGCGCGGTCGTGTCCTCGGCGCTCAGGGCCGGGGCGTCGGTGCCGGCGGCCGGGTCGTACACGACGCGGGAGGACAACCGCTCGCTGAGGGCCGTGTACGAGGCGGCGACCCGTTCGATCACGGACGTGACCTTCGCGACCGACAGTGCCTCCGCGGCGTGCAGGCGGACCTCGGTGGCGGTGATGTCCAGCTGCTCGATCTGCGGAAAGTGGAAACGCAGCCGCGTGCGCATGGTGGGCCACAGGTTCTCCTGCAGCGCGATTGGCAGGCTGATGCTGGGCATGTTCAGACCTCCGTCAGGGCGAGTCCGAGCTGACGCTCGATTCCACCGAGCGTCTGCAGGGCACCGATCGTGAATGCTTCGTAGTCGATCTCGTAGTTGAACAGTTCCGTCATGCGAATCGCGATCTGCATGGTGGCCAGGGACTCCAGCCCCAGCTCCGCAAGGTCGACGTCCCGGTACGCGGGATAGTCGGCGACGGCCGCAGCGATCGTCGCCTCGGGCAGCAGGCCCGTGAAGAGTGACTCAATCCAGTGCGACAACGTTTCTCCTCAGGTCACGAGAGATCGGGCGGGAATAGGAAGCTGTCGGTCAGCCAGGTGTCGATAACGGCATGCACCCGGGGGGCGGCGGCGCCGATCAGGCTGAAGTGGTCCAGATCCAGCACGTCTGTGCGGGTGATGCCCGGAGCGAAGCGGCGCCACAGGTCCCGGTGTCGCACCGCGTCGCCGTCGCGGGTGAAGAGGATCGCGGTGGGCCCGTGATACGCCGGCGGCCGGTATCGATCCGCGGCCCGCCCGTTGCGCAGATAGGTGCGGACCATGGCGCTCACGTAGTCGAAGGCGAGACCGGCCGGCAGTATCCGCGCCTCGACGGCTCGCGCGCTCACCATGGCGATCAGTTCGGGCTCCTCCCCGACCGTCGCGGGGTCGAACGGCGGATCGAGGCCGAGGCCGCGGGAGACCAGCGAGAGGGCGACCGAGGTGTTCTCCGGAGCGACCGGGACAGTCGGCGGCGCCGTGTCGATGATGCCGACCAGGGCCACCTCACGACCGGCCATGGTCAGCTGACGAGCGGTTTCCAGGGCCACCAGACCGCCGAGTGAGTAGCCGAAGATCTCACATGGTCCGTCCGGCCGGCGTTCGTTGATCGCCGCCGCGTACCGGCGGGCCGACTCCTCCAGCCGGGTTGGTGCGGTGGTCGTCCGGTTCTCCAGCCCGTACACGTCCCGACGCGTCGCCAGCAGCCGGGTGACCGGCCGGTAGTTGCTGGTGCCTCCGCTGATGCCGTGGGCCCAGAACAGCGGCGGTCGGTTCCCGCTGACCTGCATCTCCACGAGGCAGGAGGCAGTCCTGGAATGTCGTTCGCGTTGCCCCTCGTCGCCTTGGTCGGCCCGACCCCGCGCGGGCACGGCTGAGGAAAGCATCGGAAAGGTTGTGGACACCTGGCTCGCCTTTCAACGAATGTGGCCGGTGCTTGTGGAGACGGATGGGACGGTGCCGGTCAGCTGCCGACCATCCCGGGCTCGGTCGCCGCCACGCTCCATTCCTTCAGTTGAGGTGACATCGCGAGTGCGCGTTCCACCAATTTGGAGGCAAGCGTCCGGGCCGTCATCTGATCCATCTTTACGCTGAAAACGCCGATATCCATCCTGCGCGCGACGGCGCGCACCGAAATGTGTTCGACCCCGTCCTCGGCTCGTGCTGCCGCCCACAGCGTGTCGATGAGGCGTGCCGAACCGCCGTCGAACATCGTTCCGGCGCCACACGTGATCGTTATCAGCGTCAACTGCATGACTGCGCTTAGTCCCAGATGAGACTGTCCGCATGCACGTCAACGTTCGCCTGCTCGGCCGCGGCCGCCGGGCCGCTGTCGAGGGAGACGAGCAATGGCGTGACAGCACCAAGGATGGCGAGGGCGATAGCGATGATGCCGACCCGAATCCGCATGGCCGTGTTCCAATCTGACGAAGGAGGATTCAGCCTGCCGAGGAGGCAAATCCGGTAGCCTGGGTTGGTCCTCAGGTTTCCTGAGACCAATCTTCATCGCGGCCTGAGCAATGAGAAAGGCTTTCGAGGTGGCCGGATCCGCCCCTGGACGGAAGTGGCCACCGCTCAAGGCCCGACAATTCGGCTCGCGGCTTCGACGTGGAGGTTCGTGCTGCCGGAAAGGCCAGGTCAGGCGCGCCCGTGGCGTGCGCAGTTCGTCACAGGTGTGGTTCCGACGATTCGCCGAGGTCACCGACGAGCGGATCCGGCACGCGCATCCGCCAGGCGTCGGTGACGAGTTCCGCCAGCCGGTCGACGCTCACCTGCGTCAGCCGCAGCATGACCAGGGGCAGGCCGTCGTACGCGGGGGTGGTGAAGAAGAGCTCGGGCTCGCCGAGGAGCAGCGCCTGCTTCTCCGCTTCGTCGCCCACGTACAGCACGGCGATGTCGGTCCGGATGCGGCGCGGCGCGCCGGGTCTGCGCTCGGGGTAGGACCAGACGAATCCCTTGTCGGCCACCCGGAAGTCGAACCCGTCGCTGTCGATCTCGACCACGTGCGGCAGGGCCAGCGCCAGGCGACGGACGTCGTCCGCGTCAGCCATCGAGGTCGCTCCGGGACACCGCCGTCTGCATCCGCACAGCCTAATCGCCGCGCCGCCACGCCGGTCGGGACTCCGCGGCGAGGCGGTCGCGACGGCTCAGGGCGTCCAGCGTACGTGTGGATTGACCCGCCCGGACCAGTCGAAGACGGCCATGTTGTCCCACTGGTTGCCGGTGCCGTTGATGTTGGCCGGATCCCAGCCGTTGCCGCTGATGGCGTACCAGGTCGGTTCCCAGTAGAAGACGCCGATGGCGCCCGCGTTGCGGGCGGTGTTCTGGACCCAGTCGAACTCCTGGGCCTGCCCGGACCAGGTCGCGCTGATGCCGTCGCAGGTCGCGTCGCCGATGGCGTTCGGCTCGCTGTCGGCGTTGTCGCGGGTGAAGGGGTACGCGGTCTCGACGATCACCACCGGCTTGCCGTAGCGACCACGCAGGTCGACGATGTTGTCGTAGAGGTTCGCCAGGGTGCCGTGCCACATGCAGTAGTACGACAGGGCGGTGATGTCCCACTGCACGCCCTGGGCGCGGATGCCGTCGTAGAACCATCGGGCGTTGGCGTTGCTGTCGGCGTCAGCGGTGTGGATCATCACCGGGATGCCGCCGCCGCACGCCTTGGTCGCCTGGTAGCCCTGCTTGAGCAGGCCGGCCAGCGGGGCGAAGTCGTTGTTGACGACCTTGCCCTCGTTCCACAGCATCCCGACGTTGATCTCGTTGCCGATCTGCACGCTGTCCGGTGGGGTGCCCTGCCCGGCGAGGCTGGCGCAGACGTCGTAGGTGAAGGTGTAGACGTCGGTCCGGAGTTGGCTCAGGCTGTGGCCGGCCCAGGCGGCCGGCTTGTACTGCTTGCCGGGGTCGGCCCAGGTGTCGGAGTAGTGGAAGTCGATGAGCACCTTGAGGCCCTTGGCCTTGGCCGCTCGCGCCTGGGCCAGCACCTTGGCTTTGTTGTGGTAGCCGCTGATCGGGTTGTTCCAGATGCGCAGTCGGACGTAGTTGACGCCGACGGACTTCAGGATGTCCAGTGGGTCGCGGGCGACACCGGCGGCGTCGCGGTACGTGGCGCCCAGATCCAGGCTGCGCTGCAACGAGGAGACGTCGGCGCCGCGCATGCTCAGCGTGTTCGCGGCGGAGGCGGGCGCGGGCGTGCCGCCGAGCGTGGTGGAGGCGGCGAGGATGCCGGCCGTGACCGCCCCGATCAGTGCCCTGCGGCGGCGGTCGGGTGGTGCCGAGTGTGTGCTCACGTGACTCCTTCTCACCGGGGGCGGGCCGGGCCAGCTCCCGCCCGTGTGGCCACCGCTCCCCCAGGGCGGCTGATCGCTGGCGAGGTCCACCGCCGGGACGCCGGCCGGCGATCCTCGGTCGCGCTCAGCCCACCGTGCAGGGGGCGCCGTTCAGCGAGAACGCGGTCGGTGGGGCGTCGCTGGTGCTCCACCGGCCCTGGACGCCGAAGGTCGCGGAGCCGTTCGGCGCGAGGACGCGGTTCCAGTCGACGTTACGGGCGGTGACGGTGGCGCCGGTCTGGCCGATCGTGGCGTTCCATCCCGAGGTGACCCGCTGGTCGCCCGGGTAGGTGAAGGTGACGATCCAGCCGTCGACCGGTGCCGTCCCGGTGTTCTGGACCGTCACCGTGGCCACGAAGCCGTCCTGCCACTCGGACTGGTTGCGGTAGGTGACCCGGCAGGTCGAGGGCGGCGGGGGCGTCGGCGTGGTCGTCGTGGGCAGGGTGACCGTGTTGGAGGCGATCGACACGTTGCCCACCGCGTCCCGGGCCCGTACGTAGTACAGGTTACGCAGCGGCGTCGACGCCGGTAGCGACGTCGTGTACGTCGTCGCCGGCACGGTGGCGATCAGCGTCGAGGTGAACCAGCCGTCGAACCGGTAGACGTTGTAGCCGAGCACACCGACGTTGTCGGTCGACGGCGACCAGGACAGCGTGGCGGTCGAGGCGGTCACCTCGCCGACGGTCAGGTTCTGCGGGGCGCTCGGCGGGGTGGTGTCCGGGCCGGTGTCCGTCACCGGGGTCACCACGGTCAGCGTGTCCGACGAGTTCGAGGTGTGCCCGAGGCTGTCCCGGGCGGCCACCCGGAACGAGTACTGCTTGCCCGGCCCGAGGTAGTTCGTGATCGTGGTGGTGGTGACGTTCCCGACGCTGGCGCTGTAGATGACGTCGTCGAACGCCTGGTAGTACGTGATGACGTAGCCGGTGATGGCGCAACAGCCGGGCTTCGCGGCCGTCCAGGTCAGGGTGACCGACCCGGTCCGTACCTCGGTGGCGGCCAGGTTCGTGGGCGCGCTCGGCGGGAAGGGCGAGGTGCCCGGCGTGCTGGGCGCCGTGGTCGGCGTCGGCGGCGCGGTCGCCGTCGGCTCGGCGGCGGCCACCGCGGCCCCGCCGGGCGCCGGGGCGAGGCCGGGGTACGCGGCGGGCGCCGCGGTGCCGGCGTCGGCCGCCGGTGCGGCGCTCAGCACGATGCCGAGCACGGCCGTCGACAGTACGACGGCGGCCAGCACACCCGGCCGCAGCCGACGGAACAGCGAGGACGAAAAGACGCCGGTCATGCCTCGACGATGCCGCCAGACATCGATGATCGCCAACGTGTCTCACGCCTCGGTCGGGACCGGCCCGACGCACGGTGAACCATCCGGTAGAACTGTCAGGTGCCCGGACTCGTCGACCTGCCTGCCCGCGCCCCGTCTCGACCGGCACGCGCCGTCACCGAAGTTTTCGCGCCGGCCGTCCTCGCGTCGGTGCTGCCGCTGGTCATCGCCGTGCACAGCACCGCTCCGGCCGTTGCGACCGGTCTCGGCTGGGCACTGCTCGCCATCCTGTTCTGCTCCGCCATCCCGTACGCCGTCGTCTGGGTCGGCGTACGGCGTGGCCGGTTGACCGACCACCACATCGGCGTCCGCGAGCAGCGCCGCATGCCGCTGGTCTTCGGGATGTTCTCGGTCCTCGTCGGCCTCGCCGTGCTCGTCCTCGCCGGCGCGCCTCGGCCGCTCGTCGCCATGGTGGTGGTGATGTTCGCCGTCCTGCTCGTCGTCACCGTGGTCAACCAGGTGTGGAAACTCAGCGCCCACGCCGCCGTCGCCGCCGGCTCGGCCGTCGTGCTGATCATCGTGTTCGGGCCGGCGTTGGTCCCGTCACTGGCGGTCGTCGCCGTGGTGGGTTGGTCCCGGGTGCGGTTGGGTGACCACACGACCAGCCAGGTCGTGGTCGGCGCGCTGGCCGGGGCCCTCACCGCCGCGCCGACGTTCCTCCTCCTCGCCTGACTCCCGGGAACCCGCCCGTGGGAGTCGTCACCGCCCGGCCGGCGTCCTCGCCAGCAGATCAGGGCAGGTCGACGTCGTCGCTGCGGTGCCGGACGTCCGGCTCGAAGCCCGCCAGCCGGTTGCACAGGTTGCGCAGCGCGGCGTCGAGGCCGGTCCGGGGATGGCCGGTCGCCCAGGCCAGGTGCTCGCACTCGGCCAGCGGGATCGCGCGCCGGGTGACCGCCGCCCGCCGAACTGACGTACGTCGATGTTGCCAGCGCGGATCCAGATGTGCTGGAATGGCTCATATCGCCGCAGCACGGGGGCAACCGTGCTGAGAACGGCCAGCACGGGAGCATCGTAGCGCCGGCAGCGCGCCGCCTCGGCAGGCAGCTCGCACGGCGCATCGCCGGGCCATCACCGTGCTGACAGGCACCCTGCCGGGCATGCACTCCGGTCCGCCGCAGGTGTCCCCCGGCACGTGTACCCGACGGCCGACGCGCTCGACGCCTGACCCGCGGGGTGCGTCCGATCCGGTCTGCCAGCGCACCAGGACCGGCGACGAGGTGAGAAGCGATCATGACGATCCGAGAGAGTTTCGCGGGGTGGTACCGCCACCGCCTGGTGTGGGTGGCGGTGATCCTGCTGGCGACCGCGGCCGGCACGGCCGTACTGGTCAACCGGGCCGACCCGAAGCCGGAGCCGGCGGATCTGCAGGCGCAGATCGTGGCCCGGATGCGCAGCACGCTCGAACAGGCGGACCCGGAGCAGCACCACCACGCCGGGCACGGCGGCCAGCAGGGCGCCACCGGGGCCAAGCCGCCGGTGATCTGCGGGGTCCGGGTCTACGGCTACGAGCCGGCCGGGGCCACCGCGCTCGCCGACGTCCGCGAGGTCTACGGCTTTCACCTCTGTGGAATCGCCGAGCAGAAGCGCCCCTGGGACGTGGCGGTCAAGCTGGCCGGCCCCGTGATCATGGACATGTCCACCGAACCCCCGGGCATCCAGGTCGTCGAGGCGACGGCCGACGTCAGGTTCGTCGACCGGCTGCGGGAGATGTTCCCGGCCAGGTACGCGGCGCTGGCGCAGAAGGAGGCGCTGACCGCCGCGGAGATGGCCGAGCAGCGCCGCCGGTACGACGCCGCAGCCGGCCTGTGACCACGCCGGCCGCCCGGGCGGGCGGCATACCCGCACCCGCCCGCCGCACCCGCGAGAGCCGTACGGCGATGCCGCGGCTGCGGCCCGCCACGCGCGGACCCGTCGCTGATCCGGCGATCCCGGACACCTCGCTCCACATCCGACTATAGATAGATCAGCGTTGATATTTATCTTCATAGGTGCAACAGTGGACCTGGGAGCGTTCCCATCCCGATCCCGCCCCGAGGAACGGAGGATGAACAGTGCGTTCACACAAGTCCGATCAACCCGGCGGACGACCCCGGTCAACCGCCCGCCGGTCCCTCCAGGCGCTCGTCCTGGTGCTCGCCCTGGTGGTCGGCACACTGCCCGCGACCGGCGCGGCCCAGGCACACGGCACCGTCATCAACCCGGCGAGTCGCGCGTACCAGTGCTGGAAGACCTGGGGCAACCAGCACACGAACCCCGCCATGCAGCAGCAGGACCCGATGTGCTGGCGGGCGTTCCAGGCCAACCCCGACACCATGTGGAACTGGATGAGCCAACTGCGCGACGGCCTCGCCGGCCAGTACCAGGCCCGCACCCCGGACGGGCAACTGTGCAGCAACGCCCTCTCCAGGAACGACTCGCTGAACCAGCCCGGGGCCTGGAAGACGACCACCGTCAGCCGCAACTTCACCGTCCAGATGTACGACCAGGCCAGCCACGGTGCTGACTACTTCCAGGTCTACGTCACCAAACAGGGGTTCAACCCGGCCACCCAGCGACTCGGGTGGGGCAACCTCGACCTGATCAAGACGACCGGGCGCTACGCGCCGGCACAGAACATCTCGTTCGACGTCTCCACCTCTGGACGCACCGGAAACCACATCCTGTTCGTGCTCTGGAAGGCGTCACACATGGACCAGACCTACATGTGGTGCAGCGACATCACCATCACCTGATCGGCAGGGCCGACCGGCGCGGCACCACTCCGGCCCAGGGCGTTGGCGTCCTGGGCCGGCTCCGTCGTCGGGTAGCGGGGACCGCCGGCGGCCGACGCCTCCTCCGTCGAGCGGAGGCGAACCGCTCGTCTGCCCGGCGGCAGCTCAGAGAACTGTCGCTGCCCTGACCAGCCCGGCACCCACCACGGCCAGCGGCCGCGGTGATCCTGTGGCCCGGCGCGACGCGACCGTTCAGGTGACGCGCTGTGCCAGAAGTGCGCTGGCGTCGTCGCCCAGACGATCTGGCCGGTGCTGGGCCGGAACGTCGCCACGACAGCGGTCGCGGTCGTGGCGACGCCGGCGCCGATCAGCAGTGCGTTGAGACGGGACAGGATCATCGCCGGTGGATGGCCCTCGACGGCGTACGCCGCCATCGCATACCGCAACATGACCATGGTCTCGACGGCCCCCAGGCCGTGACCGGCGACGTCGCCGACAGCCATGACCAGATCTCCGTTGGCCAGCGGACGAACCAGGTACCAGTCTCCCCCGATCCGCAGGACGGGGTCCGCGGACCGGTATCGCACGGCGACCCGCAGGCCGGCGAGGTCGTCGACGACGCTGCTCGCGGGCTGGATGGCGTGTTGCAGCACCTGGTTGATGTGCCGCTCGCGGGCCAGTTGACGCCGGTACGAGAGCGGGACACGGCTACCGCCGGACCGGACCCTGTCATCGTCGGTCATCTCTTCGCATTGTGGTGGTCAGCGCCCCGACGGCTGCCCCGCCGGTCAGCCGTGGCTCGAGCCGAGGAAGCTGCGCAGGGCCGCGTTGACCTCGTCGGCGTGCGTCCAGAGCAGCCCGTGCGGCGCCCCCTCGATCTCCACGTACCGCGCGTCGGGCAGCAACTGCCGGAAGCGGCGGGCCGTGGCGTCGATGGGGAGGATGTGGTCGGCGGTGCCGTGCAGGATCAGCGCCGGCTTACCGCTCGCCCGGACCGCCTCGACGTCGGCGCGGAAGTCCTCGATCCACGAGGAGACGACGGCGTAGGCCGCCACGGGGGCGCTGGAGATGGCGACGTTCCAGCTGCCGGTGACCGCCTCCTGGCTGATGCGGCTGCCGAGGTTCTCGTCGAGGTTGTAGAAGTCCGCGAAGAACTTCGTGTACCAGGCGTAGCGGTCACCCTTCGCCGCGGCCTCGATCCCGTCGAAGACCTCCTGCGGCACGCCCTCGGGATTGTCGTCACGGGCGACGAGGAAGGGCTCCAGCGAAGCGAGGAACGCGAGCTTCGCGACCCGCTCGTGGCCGAACCGCGACACGTAGCGGGCGAGCTCACCGGTACCCATCGAGAAGCCCACGAGGATAACGTCGCGCAGATCGAGGGTCTCCAGCAGGGTGTTCAGGTCGGCGGCGAAGGTGTCGTAGTCGTAGCCGGATCCGACCTTCGACGACCGGCCGAAGCCGCGACGGTCGTAGGTGACGACGCGGTATCCGGCGGCAAGCAGTTCCCGCGTCTGCCGCTCCCAGCTGTGGCCGCTCAGCGGATAGCCGTGGATGAGCACGACGGGTTGCCCGGCGCCCTGGTCCTCGTAGTAGACCTCGACCGGCGTGCTGTTCTCGTTCCCGACGTTGAGGTATCCCATGTTCTCTTCCTCTTCTCCAAGCGAATGGCGTCGGCCGGCTCCTCGCCGGTCAGCGCCGTGTCCTCAGGTTCGCACCGGTGGCGGAACCTTCGCCTCGGTGGAAACTACGTAATCGCACTGGCCAGGTTCATGACGACGGTGAGCCGGCCGCCGTCGCCGGGATCGGGGTCCGGGATCATCGTCTCCGGGTCGACGAGAAAGACCTCGTGACCGTCGAGCGTGAGCCGGCGTGCGACCTCCAGCAGCATTCGCCGGGCCACGTCGTCGATGGAGTGCACCAGGGAGACGTCGAGAACCACCCGGGGTTCCGACGGCGCATTCTCGACGAGTTCGCGAACGATCCGCTCGGCGCCCGCGAAGCGGATTCCGCCCTGCAGCCGGAGCACCCGGGTCGCGTCCGCTCCACGGCCGTGCACCCGATTGGCACGCACGACCGCGCGCGCCGCGGGCGGAACCTCCATCACATGCAGCCCCATGTCGGACGAGAACCGCTCGAACAGCGACACTCCGCGAACGCTGTTGCCGTGCCGGTCCAGTCGAGGCGAGAAGGTGGCGATGCCGAGCTGACCGGGAAGCGCACCGATCAGTCCCCCGGCCACCCCGCTCTTCGCCGGAATGCCGACCTGCGTGGCCCAGTCGCCGGCGGCGTCGTACATCCCGCAGGTGGCCATGACGCTCAGCACCTGGCGCACCACTGCCCCGTCCACCACCTGCACGTTGGAGACGGGATTCACCCCACGGTTGGCCAGCGTCGCCGCCATCATCGCCAGATCTCGTGCGGTCACGAGCACCGAACACTGCCGGATGTAGCCATCGACAACGGCCCTCGGGTCCTCGGTGAGGATGCCGTGGCTGCGGAGCATGTACGCGATGGCGAGGTTGCGGTGCGCGTTCTCCATCTCGGATGCGCACACCGTCTCATCGACCGCCAGCCGACGGCCCGCGAAGGCGGAAAGCCCCCGCACGACGCGGTCCACCCGCTCGACGGGCGTCAGGTTTTGCGGGCCGGCGAGTGAGTGAGCGGTGATCGCACCGGCGTTGATCATCGGGTTGCGGGGACGGCCCGTGTCGTGTTCGAGGGAGATCTCGTTGAACGCCTCCCCTGACGGCTCGACCCCGACCTTGGCGAGCACCCGATCGAAACCGCGATCGGACAGCGCCATCGCGTACACGAACGGCTTCGAGATCGACTGGATCGTGAACGCCGCGTCAACGTCGCCGGCACCGTAGACCGTGCCGTCGACCGTGGCGAAGACCGCCGCGAGACGGTCAGGATCAGCCGTCGCCAGCTCGGGAATGTAACCCGCCCGCTCCCCGGAGGTATCCGACTCGACATCCCCGAGCACGTCGGTCAGATAGTCAGGGACGACCGACCGCATCCGCCCTCCTTCGGTGTTCGCCTGCCCGTACTCATGAACTCCCCCGGACAGCCCGCGTTTGTCATTTCGAGCGGTTCCCCATTCAGGTCCGGTCGTCGAAGGCGGCCGTAGCCGAGGCTGCGGTGAGGGTTCGTAGCTCGGCGGCCTCGACGTTCGCGCCGAACGCGGCGGTCCCGGGTTCGAGGCGGGCGCCGGCCGCGAGGGGGCCGATCGCGACGGCGTCGAATCCGAGCGCGTCGACCAGCTGTGCCACCGTGGCGACGTCCCGGGGAGAATCGCCGGCGATCGCGATCGCCTTGCGCCCGGGCCGCCCGGCGGGGCGAGCCTCGTCCTCGAGGTCGTGATAGCCCATGTGGTTCAGGGCTTTCACGACGCGCGCGCCCGCCAGGAACCGCTGCACGGCGTCGCTCGAGGACACGCCGGGCGCGACGACCGTGTCGCGTGGGCCGTCGATCTCCCACCAGTGGTTCATCGCGTCCACGACGAGCTTCCCGCTCAGCTCGGCTGCCGGGAGGTTGCGGTGCCTGCTGAGCGGGAGCGCGAGGATCACCATGTCCGCGGCCGCCGCGGCCTCGGTCGGCCAGACGGCAGTCGCGCCGGGTGTCAGCACCTCGGTGGTCAACGCGATCCTCGCGGGATCTCCGGAGCCGGAGATCAGCACGCGGTAGCCTGCGGCGACGGCCAGCCGTGCCAGGACGGTGCCGACCTTCCCGGCGCCCAGGATGCCGATGGTGGTGACCGGAGCGGTCATCGCGCCGCGACCGCGGACTGCTCGGCCAGCAGCTCACGCACCCGCGGGATGACCTGCGTGCCGTACAGCTCGACCGACCGCATCCGCGCGGCGGCGGAGACCGTCCCCGCGGCGGAGTAGATCATGTCGAAACGGCCCACGTCCAGCACCCGGATCGCGCGGGCGATCTTCGCCGCGACGGTCTCGACCGAGCCTACGTACAGCGAGCCGTGCGCCACGTCGGCATCGAACTCCCGCCGTTGGATCGGTGGCCACCCGCGCAACGCGCCGATCCGATCGCGGATCTCCCGGTAGCCGGGGTAGAACAGCTCCCTGGCCTCCTCGTCGGTCGCGGCGACGAAGCCGGGCGAGTGCACCCCGACCGGCTGGGGGGTCGTGCCGAGCTGCTGGTGCGCGCGTCGGTAGAGGTCCACGTACGGAGCGAAGCGATCGGGTGCGCCACCGATGATGGCGAGCATCAGCCGGAACCCGTAGTGGGCGGTGCGGAGCACCGACTGCGGCGACCCGCCCACGCCCACCCAGGTGTGCAGCCGTCCCGAGTCGGTCTTCGGGTAGACGTCGGCGTTGTGCAGGGCGGCGCGGGTGGTGCCCTCCCAGGTCACCGGTTTTTCGTCCAGGAGTCGATGGAACAGGTCGATCTTCTCCTCGAACAGCACCTCGTAGTCCTTCAGGTCGTATCCGAACAGCGGGAACGACTCGGTGAACGATCCTCGTCCGAGGATCACCTCGGCGCGACCACTGGAGAGGGCATCGAGCGTGGCGAAGCGCTGGAACACCCGCACCGGATCATCCGAGGACAGCACCGTCACCCCCGACGCGAGCCGGATGCGCTTCGTGGCGGTCGCGATGCCGGCGAGCACCGTCTCCGGACTGGAGATCGCGAACTCCGGCCGGTGGTGCTCGCCCAGTGCGACCACGTCGATGCCGATCTGGTCGGCCAGCACCGCCTCGGCCACCGCCGCGCGGATCGCCTGCGCGTGCGAGACGATCTCCCCGCGGTCGTCGCGGGGACGGTCCCCGAAACTGTCGATACCGAACTCGACCTGCGATGCGTCCATCGTGTGTAGCTCCTTAAATGTCTTCACCAGGACCTCGGGGGGGCACGAGAGCCTCACCTGCGGGGCGTTCGGACCATCCTTTTTCGTCAGCCGGGTTGTCGGGTCAGCCCTGTGGCGTCCGACCGCAGGGTCCCGCGTGATCGCAGTACGGCTGCCGGCGGCTCTGCCCGCAACCACACAGGACGACTCTGGTTTCGGCGCGCGCGCCGTGCGGCGTGTCCACGCTCAACTCACCACGCACGATCAACTCTCCGGTGGAACCGCGCGTGATCCGCGTGGGCCGGTCCGGGGTCTCCGCCCCGCCGTCCACGCGTGCGTACTGCAACGCTCCGGAGGGACAGCGCCGCACCACGTCGGCGACCCGCTCGGCCTCGGCACCGTCGGGCCGGATCCACGGGCGCCGGCCCGGGTCGAAGACCTCCGGCAGGCCGCGGACGCACTCGGCGGCGTGCAGGCACCGCCCGGCCTCGAAGGTCACGGTGATCGACTGGCCCTCGTACGCCTTCTTCCCGGTTCCGCTGCTCATACCGACCTCCATCGTTGCCGTGCCCGCCTCTTCAGTCCCTGACCCGGCTGCGGGACTGGTAGACCAGGTCCTGGTATTCCGGGTGCCGGGCGATCCACCCGGCGATGAACGGGCAGGTGGGCAGGACCAGCAGGTTCGCGGCGCGGGCCTCGTCGAGGGCGGCGCGGGCCAGGGCCGCCCCCACTCCGCTGCCCTCGTACTCCGGCGAGACCTCGGTGTGTACGAACGCGATGAGTTCCGGGGTGCGGATGTACTGCGCGAAGCCCGCGACCGTGGACTCTCCCTCGACCCGCGCCTCGTACCGGTTGGCTTCGGGGGCATCGCTCACCTTCACTGCCATGTGTCCTCCAGATCTCAGGTGTGGTGGAGCTTCACGTCGCTGGCCGCGGCCTGCCCACAGAAGCCGATTGGTTGACGCATCATCCACACTAGAGACAGTTTGTTGATCCGTCAACCAGTTGGCCGGGGTGTCGGCTGCCTTCCCTACCGCGCGGACGGCGGCATCCGTCGGGGCGTCCGGCAGGCACGAGCCACGCCCGAGGTGGTTACGCTCCCCGCATGGACGCAACGCCCCGCTGGCTCACCTCGGAACAGCAGGCCGCCTGGGACAGTTTCATCCGCATGCAGGAAAAGCTCATCGGGCGACTCTCCCGCCGGGTCCAGGCCGACTCCGGCATGTCCGCCGCCGACTACATCGTGTTGGTCAAACTGACCGAGAGCAGTGGCGGACGGATGCGCTTCATGGACCTGGCAAAGGTGGTGGAGTGGGAGAAGAGCCGCATGTCCCACCAGGTCAGGCGGATGACAGAGCGCGGGCTGGTGGCCAGGGAGGAATGTCCCGACGACGGACGCGGAGCGTTCATCGTCGCCACCCCGGCCGGCGTCAAGGCGATCGAAGAGGCGGCACCCGTGCATGTCGAACATGTCCGCCGACTGTTCATCGACGCCCTCAGCCAGGAAGAACTCGACACCCTCGCCAGGATCTCGGACCGCGTCCTCGCCCATCTGGAGGGGCAGCCCGACTGACCGGCCACGCGCCAGATCGTACGGACGCACGCGGCCCCATTGCTGCGACACCGCGTCTCCGCCCACCACCGTCAACGCCGCCTCACGCCGCGAAGGGACCGTCCGGGGCGAATGCCCGCGCGGCGAAGCGGTCAGCGATGCGGCGGTGGGTGGCGGTGTCCGGGTGGAACTGGTCGGGCAGCGGCAGTTCGGCGAAGTCGGCCTCGCCGTAGAGGTCGAGGCCGTCGAGGTGGTGCAGGTTCGGGTCGTCGGCCGCGCGCTGCGCGGTGATCCGCGCCAGCTCGCCGCGGATGACACCGAGCGTGAGCTTCCCGCTCTCAATCCATCGAGTGATGTCGCCTGCCGCGCAGGGCGAGGACCGATCCGCCGGTCACAGCCAGTCGTGTTCGCGGGCGTAGCGGGCCGCCTCGTGGCGGGTCCGGGTCTGGGTCTTGCGCATGGCGTTGGACAGGTAGTTACGGACGGTGCCCGGGGCGAGGTGGAGCCGGGTGGCGATGTCGGCGACCGAGTAGCCTTCGCCGGTGACCCGCAGCACGTCGGCTTCGCGGTCGGTGAGGGGGCAGTCCTCGGTGACGGCGAGCGCGGACACGTCCGGGTCGATCCAGCGTTTGCCCGCGTGCAGGGCGGCGATGACCGAGGTGATGTGGGCCGGTTCGGCGGACTTGCTGACGAAGCCCTGGACGCCGAGCCGCAACGCCTTGCGCAGCACGCCCGGGCGGGCGTGCCGGGTCAGCATGAGGATCACCTGCTCGGGCCGCGCCCGGCGGATCTGCGCGACCGCGTCGAGACCGTCCACGCCCGGCATCTCCAGGTCGACGACCAGCACGTCGGGCCGGTGCCGCAGGGTGGCTTCGACGGCGCTGCGGCCGTCGTCGGCTTCGGCGAGGACGATGATGTCGCCCTCCATCGGCAGCAGCGCGGCCAGGGCCGTACGCAGCAGCGCCTCGTCGTCGGCGAGCACGATACTGGTCATCGGCCGTCCTTCCCCGGGGCAGTTGGGGCCGCGACGGCACGAGCGGGTGGGAAGACCGCGGCGGTCAGGAACCGCGCGGCGGTCTGTTCCACGGTCAGCTCACCGCCGTCCCCCGCCACCCGTTGTCGCAGCGCCGCCAGTCCCCGCAGCTCGGGCTGCGCGCCGGCGGTGACGCCGTCGTTGACGATGGTGATGCCCGACTCGGCGAGCGTGATCTGCACCTGGGTCGCCTGCGCGTGCCGCAGGATGTTGGTGGTCGTCTCCCGCAACACCTGCCCGAGCAGTTCGCTGCTGCGGGCGTCCACCTCGGCCTCCCGGGTCACCCGGACCCGGATGCCGGCGGCCTCGAACAGATTCTTCGCGTTCTCGATCTCCGCGGTGAGGTTGAGCCGCCGTTGGCCGTACGCGAGTTCCTTGGTCTGCGCGATGGTGTCACTGACCAGGGCGTACGTCTCGCTCAGCTCCTTCTCCGCCCGTGCGGTGTCCCCGAGCAGCAGTCGCTGGGCCAGGGCGATCTTCAGTTTGACCACGTGCAGGGTGTGACCCTGGATGTCGTGCAGGTCACTGGCGAACCGGGCGCGTTCCCGCACGACGGCCAGCTCCGCCTCGCGCTCGCGGGTCTGTTCGAGTTCCCGGATGAGGTCGTAGAACCGCTCGCCCACCACCGTCATGACCGTCACCAGCACGGTGAGTCCCGTCGGGACGAGGACGTAACGGACCAGCACCTCGCGGATGTCGTCCCGCTCGACCAGCAGCCGCGCTGCGCCGACCACGGCGACGTAGCTGAACAGCCCGGTTACCGCGAGCACCCGCCGCCGCCGCACCTCGCGCAGGGCGAGGGACCCCACGGCGCAGATCCCCCAGTACGCGTTGGGGCTGCCGGTCACCAGCACCCCCAGCGGCCACACCGCTGCCGCGACGAGCACGCACGGCAGCGCGAACCGGGCGAGGTCGTTGGCCGTCCACCGTTCGAACGCCACCACGCCCGCCACCACGCCGGGCGCCAGGACGATGACGTGCCACCAGGCGCGCGTGTCGATGTAGAGCAGGACCACTGCGGCGATCACGACCGGCGGCAGTGACGTCGCCAGGTTGAGTCGGCGCAGCCGTCCCTGCGTCGACTCGGTGAAGCGCGGCGGTGGTGCGGTCACCACCCCAGTATCCGGCGGCCACCGGCGACGACCAGTGACACCACGTCACACGCGGTCGTGACACCACGCCACTGACGCCTCGGGCGCGGCCGCGCTGTCATGGGTGCATGTCCACCACACCCGTGATCGAAGTCGACCGGCTGAAGCTGACCTACGGCGACTTTCCCGCCGTCAGGGACCTCTCCTTCGAGGTGCGGCCCGGGGAGCTCTACGCGCTGCTGGGCACCAACGGGGCCGGCAAGACCTCGACCCTGGAGGTCGTCGAGGGACACCGCAGGCAGACCTCCGGCACCGTACGTGTCTTCGGACGCAGCCCCGGCGACCGGCGCGTGGTGCGTCCCCGGATGGGAGTCATGCTCCAGGAGAGCGGTTTCTCCCCCGACCTCACCGTCCGTGAGTCCGTTCGCCTGATCGGCCGGCTCACCCGGCGCAGCGACGACGTCGACCGGGTGCTCGACCTGGTCGGCCTCACCGACCGGGCCGGCCGGAAGGTGGCCCAACTCTCCGGCGGGGAGAAGCGGCGGTTGGATTTCGCGACCGCCGTCTACGGCACCCCGGAGCTGATCGTCCTGGACGAGCCGACCACCGGCCTGGACATCCAGTCCCGCGACGCCGTCTGGACGACGGTGGACCGGCTGCGCGAGAACGGCGCGACGATCGTGCTCACCACCCACTACCTGGAGGAAGCGCAGCAGCGCGCCGACCGGATCGGGCTGATGCACCAGGGCACCCTGCACCGCGAGGGCACCGTCTCCGAGCTGACCCGCAGCCTGCCGGCCGTCATCCAGTTCCGCCTCGCGGAACCGGTGCCGCTCCTGCCGCTGCCGGCCGCCGTCGGCGCCGACGGGACGGTCGTGATCGAAACCTTCGCCCTGCAGAAGGACCTGCACGACCTGCTCGGGTGGGCCCAGGACCAGGCGGTGGAGCTGCGCGACCTGCAGGCCGGGCCGACCCGGCTCGACGACGTCTTCCGCGCCATCACCCACTGAATCTCGTCCGCACAGGAGTGCCACATGTTGTCCATCGCGTCCAGCGAGCTGATCCAGATCCTCCGCAACCGGCTGGTGCTGGTCACCAGCCTCATCATCCCGTTCGCCGTCTCCGCCTTCTTCGTCCGCCAGCACGAGACCTTCGCCGACATCGGCAGCCTCGGCTACATCGCGGCGATCGTGCTGTTCACCGTGGCCGCTTTCGGGCTCTACGCCACGGCCGTCACCACGCTGGCCTCCCGACGCCAGAACCTCTTCCTGAAGCGGCTGCGCTCCACCGCCGCCGGTGACTCCACCATCCTGGCCGGCCTGCTGCTGCCGCCCACCGCGATCGCGGTGGTGCAGGTGGCGGCGATCCTGACCGCGCTGGCCATGGTCGCCGGCGGGCCGGCCAACGTCGCCCTGCTCGTGCTGGCCGTCCTCGCGACCCTGGCCATGATGATCGGCCTGGCCCTGGCCACCGCCGGGCTGACCAACTCCCCCGAACACGCCCAGGTGACCACCCTGCCCGTCACCCTCGGCGTGATCGCCGTGTCCAGCTGGGTGGGCATCTCCGGCACCGAGAACCTCGCCTGGCTCAAGCGGCTGCTGCCCGGCGGCGCGGCCACCGAACTGGCCAGGAACGCCTGGAACGGCGGCGTCGCCGTGGCCGACTCCCTGCTCCTGCTCGCGCCCACCCTGGGCTGGGTCGTCGTCGCCGTCGCCCTGGCCACCCGACTCTTCCGCTGGGAGCCCCGCCGATGACCACCGGACCCCGGACGCATTCGAAGCCGCCGACCCTGGCGGAAGATCTCCTGCTGCTGCTGTTCCAGCCCGGTTCCGGGACCGTCGCGAGTGAGAACACCCTCTTCTACGTCCTCGGCGGAGCCGTCCTCGCCGACCTCGCCCTCGGCGACCACCTGACCACGGCGGGCCGGGGCCGGGTCAGGAGTGTGCCGGACAGCCCACCGCCGGATCGCCTGCTGCGTCCGGCGTGGGACTACCTCGCGGAGAAGCCGCGAGGGGTGCAGACGGCACTCGCGGCCATCGGCCCCGCCCTGCGCCAGCCGGTGTTGCAGCGGCTCATCACCCGCGGCGACATCGACCAGGAGCCCCGCAAGGTGCTCGGCCTGTTCCGTTCGACCGCCCTGCGGGAGGGAAGGACCGAACGCCGGGCCCGTCTCCTCGCCGACGTGCGACAGGTGCTCGTGGAGGGCGCGCAGCCACCGGCTCGGGTCGCCGCGCTCGTGGCGCTGCTCTCGGCGAGCGGGACGCTCCCGCAGTTCCACCGCGAAATCCCCTGGACGTCACCGGTCATCACGCGGGCCAAGGAACTCGAGCGGGGCGACTGGGGCGCCGACGCCGCGGCGCAGGCGGTGACCCGCACCGTGACGGCCACGGTCGTCAACAGCGCCATCGTGGCCAGCACCGTGCTGCCGCGAGGCTAGCGCGCCGACCGGCCGGACCCCGCCCTAGGCCCTGTCCTGTCGATCATGTCGGTGCGAGGCGCGGTCCAGGCGGCGGTCCGGCAAGGCGGCGGTTCGTCCGGATACCGGTGTTGTATCCGGACGAACCGACAACGCCGCCGGTCGCCGTCTGGGCCCGTCGCAGCCCGGCAATGATCGGCAGGACGGGGCCTAAGCCCACCCGCCGGCGACGCGGGCGACTCGAACGACGAGAGGTGAGACAAGCATGTTGGCATGGACGGTCGAACCCGACGCACCCGGCCGACTAACGCTGCGTGACGTCGCGGACCCGGAGCCCCTGCCGCACGAGACGCTGGTACGGGTCGACGCCTTCGCGCCCAACCCCGGCGACGTCGCCGCGCTCGACACTGTCCCACCGGGCACGATCCCCGGCTGGGACGGCAGCGGCATCGTGCTCCGCGCCGCCGCCGACGGACACGGGCCCGGCGAGGGCGAGCGCGTGCTCTTCCTCGGTTCCGGCGGCGGCTGGGCCCAGGTACGCGCCGTGCCGCACACCACGATCGCGACCGCCGACGATTCTCCGGAGCGGCTGGCCACCCTTCCGGTGCCGGCGACCAGCGCCTTGCGCGCCATCCGGCGTTTCGGGTCGATCCTCGGCAGGCGGATCCTCGTCGTGGGTGCGGGCAGCGCCGTGGGCGCCGTGGCCGTGCAGCTCGCGGCCCGGTCCGGCGCACGGGTCGTCGCGGTGGCCCGGGATCCGGCCCAGCATCGCGCGATCCGCGCGGTGGGAGCGCACGAGACACACACCAGCGTCGCCGCCGCCGGCGCCCGCGTGCACGGCGTACTCGACGTGGTCGGCGGGCAACCCCTCGTCGACGCCTACCAGCTGCTCGAAGCGGGTGGCACGGTGATCTCACTCGGTCACGCGGCAGGGGTTGGGGAGCACTTCCCGTACGGGGCGTTCATCGGGGACGCCACCATGGCGAACCGCTCCATCACCAGCTTCTTCCTCGGTACTGAGCCGGACCTTGCGGCCGAGCTGGGCTTCCTCGCGGCGGAAGCACGGGCGGGGCGTCTCGACGTCGGCGACGTCGACCCGAGGTCGTGGACGGAGCTTCCCGAGTGGATCGCCAGCGGCACGCCCCGACGCTCGGGGCGGGTCGTGTTCCGGGTGGACCACGCGAGGAGGACCGCGTGACCGTCCCCCGTACCGCACCCGAAGCCGACGTCGCGCCCGTCCGGCGACCTGCGGCTCAGCCAGACCGCAGGTGGTGGCGCCACCGGAACGGGTCGTCCTCCAGCGCGGAACGGTCCCACCGCCCGAGGTCCGCGGCGGCTTCGTAGCTGGTGCGGAGGAATTCGGCGACCGCCCGGTCCGGGTCCGGTGCCGCGCGGGCGACCTCGTACGGCAGCAGGAACTGCTGGAACTCGGTGCTGAAGTAGGCGCCCTCGGGACCGACCCGCTGGTCGGCGAACCCGTCGGGTGCCGGGTAGGCGTAGGAGTAGAAGGCGCCTTCCTCACCCCCGCCGGGCCAGAACCCGCAGCTGGACAGCTCCCGGGAGTAGCCCTCGACCATGACCCAGTCCCCGCAGTTGGGCATCCCGCCGGGGTGCGGCGGGGCCGACCGGCCGGAGAAGCGGGTGCAGGCGAGATCCATCCCGCCCCAGAAGAAGTGCACCGGACTGACCTTGCCCACGAAGTGCGACCGGAACTTCCCGATCACCCGGTTCGCCTGCAACAACTGCCGCCAGAACAGGGTGGCCGCCTCGCCGTCGTAGGAGGCGTGCTGGTGGTCCTCGGCGAACGGGATCGCCGGGTCGACCTCGTTGGGGCGCGGCCGGATCGGCGCCTCGATCCCCAACTGGTCGAGCATGGCCATCAGTTGGGCGTAGAACTCGGCGACCGCCATCGGCCGCAGCGGAAGGCTCCGCGTGCCGCCGTCGCTGCTGCGCACGTCGAGCCGGTGGTCGAGGAAGTCGAACTCGATCTCGAAGGCCCCCGTCCGGTACGGGATGGTCGACGTCGTCAACCCGCGCGGGCTGACGTACAGGGTCACCTGCCACCAGTGGTTGAGCAGCGGAGCGTGGGCCATCCGGATCTTTCCCACGATCTGGGTCCACATGTGCAGGGTCTCGCGGGTCGCGGTCCAGTCCGCGACCCGCAGGCTCGGCCAGCTCACCGTTGCCGGGCTTGTCATCCGTACGCACATCCTTCCTGGTCTGTCTGACGTCGGGGCGTCGTTGCGGCCCGGCCGCACCCGGCGAGCGCTGGTGCTCCGCCGCCGGTGTGCGTTCGCGACGTGATCAGCGGTACTCCGGGTTGGCGTTGCCGGGACGGGTGCCGGCGTCCCACGCCGTGCGCTGGTTGCCGTAGGCCGGGAACCCACCGGCGCGGCGGATCATCGACGCGAGGTGGAGCAGGTTGTAGGTCATGAACGCGGTGTTGCGGTTGGTGAAGTCGTTGTCCGGGCCGCCGGAACCCTCGTCGAGGTAGGACGGCCCGGGGCCGATCTCGCCGAGCCAGCCCGCGTCGGCCTGGGGCGGGACGGTGAAGCCGATGTGCTGCAGGCTGTAGAGAATGTTCATCGCGCAGTGCTTCAGACCGTCCTCGTTGCCGGTGAGCAGGCAGCCACCGACCCGGCCGTAGTAAGCGTACTGGCCGTGCTCGTTGAGTACGCCGGAGTAGCCGTAGAGCCGCTCGATCACCCGGCGGGTCACCGAGCTGTTGTCGCCGAGCCAGATCGGTCCGGCGATGACCAGGATGTCGGCGGCCAGCACCCGGGTCAGCAGCGCGGGCCATTCGTCGGTGTCCCACCCGTGCTCGGTCATGTCCGGTCGGACGCCGGTGGCGATGTCGTGGTCGACGGCGCGAATCTGGTCCACGCTGACCCCGTTCGCCTCCATGATCGCCGCACTGCGGTCGACCACGCCCTGGGTGTGGCTCCGGCCCGGGGAGCGGTTGAGGGTGCAGTTGATGTACATCGCGCGCAGCCCGGTGAAGTCGGGCTTGTCGGTCACCGACGCGGTCATGCGGGTCCTTCCTGGTGGTCGGGGGTGCTGGCGGCCCGCCGGTCGGCGCGGAGGTCGTCACGCTCGACGTCGGTCCAGACGAAGGAGCCTGCTACCTCCCGCGCATCCGGTGGGCCCACGTGACGAGGCCAGGGCAAAGGCCGTCGCCCGGCCGATGCCGGTGGTGGACCCGGTAACCAGGGCAGCCTTGCCGGTCAACTCGCTCATAACGGGATCTCTCCTCCGCAGATTCTGTACCGATCGGTCGGTACAGAAGACCGTAGCACTTCCGATTCGATCGGTACAGAACTGGTAGGCTCGATCACATGGACACGCACCGGAGCGCGCAGGTCGGCCGGCCTCGGGGCTTCGACGCCGACGAGGCTCTCGAGAACGCGATGCGGGTGTTCTGGGAGCACGGCTATGAGGGCGCGAGCCTCGCCGACCTGACCGAGGCGATGGGGATCAACCGCACGAGCATGTACGCGGCCTTCGGCAACAAGGAGGAGCTGTTCCGGAAGGCCCTGGCCCGCTACAGCAACGGCCCCGCGTCGTACGGCGTCGAGGCACTGGCCGAGCCGACCGCCCGGCGGGTGGCCACGGCGTTCCTGCACGGCGCGGTGCGGAGCAGCACCCTGCCGGGCTACCCGGCAGGGTGCCTCAGCCTGCGGGCCTCCCTGCTGGGGGGTGCGGACGGGCGGGCGGTCCGCGACCTCCTGGCCACCTGGGGCACCGACATCAGCACCCAGCTGACGGATCGCTTCCGGCGGGCGGTCGAGGAGGGCGACCTGCCTCCGGAGACCGACCCGGCGCTCTTGGCGAAGTACGTCATCACGCTCGGCAACGGCGTCGCGGTGCAGGCCGCCGGCGGCGCCGAGCGCGACACCCTCCAGCTGGTCGTCGACGCCGCCCTGCGGAACTGGCCGCCGCTCTAGCCGGCCACCGCGTACTGGCTTCCGGGAACATCACCACCGCGCTCCGCGACGCGCACGGTGTTCCTGGCCCCACGTACCCGCTTCCTCAGGGTTGGAGCGGGCGCAGCATAAATGGGAGAAAGCACTGGGAGTCCGCTGCGGCGTGGGGTCCGGCGGCCAGGACGACGCCGTGGTGGGCGGCGATCAGCAGCCGGAAGTCGGCTACCTCACCTGTCCCGCGTACGCCCACCCACGCCCGACCGCGACGGCGTCCGTCTGACGTGCAGCCGCGACGAGGCAGCGCCCACTACGGGCCGGTCACCTCCCCGGCCAGGTCGACCGGCCGCACCTTGAGCTTGGTGGCGATGCGCATCAGCGCGCGTCGGTCGGCGGGGGTGAGCGGGTCGAGCACGTACCGCCGCACCGAGCGCACATGCGCCGGCGCGGCGGCGACCACGACGTCGTAGCCGGCGTCGGTGAGGGCGGCGATCGTGTAGCGGCGGTCCCCCGGGTCGGGGAATCGTTCGACCCAGCCGCGCTGCTCGAACCGCTTGACGACGTTGGAGAGGCGGGACAGCGAGCCGTTGGCCAGGTAGGCGAGTTCACTCATCCGCAGCCGCCGGTCGGGCGCCTCCGACATGTGGCTGAGGGTCAGGTAGTCGAAGAGGGACAGGCCGGCCACCTGCTGCAGGGGCGACTCCAATCGGCCGGGCAGCAGCAGGACCAGCGAGGCCAGACCGGTCCAGGCGTCCTTCTCCTCCGCCGACAGCCAGAGCGTCTCGTCGGTGCCGTCCCCGTCCGGGCCCGGGGTCGCGGTGGTTGCCATGCCGACACCATACCCAGCCGCACTGACTTCATGGTTGAAGTTCTCCGTGCTACCTTTCACTTCAAGCATGAAGTCAGAGACGGGAGCGAACCATGACTCAGCCACAGTTCTTCGCCACGCCCGGCTACGGCCCGTGGATGCTGGAGAACCGGCACTACCAGCAGGCCGTCCGGATCGGCGACCGGGTCGAGATCTCCGGCCAGGGCGGCTGGGACGACCAGTTGACCTTCCCCGAGTCGCTCGATGAGGAGATCGTCCGGGCCTTCGACAACGTCGAGCGCACCCTGGCCACGGCCGGGGCCACCTGGCGGGACGTCGTGTCCGTGGACTCCTTCCACGTGTCGGACTCCCCCGACGTTCTCAGCGAGGCGCACGGCCCGGTCATGATCGAGCAGCTCCGCAAGCGGATGGGTGACCGGTCGCCCATCTGGACCGTGCTCGGTGTCGCGACGCTGGCCGCGCCGAAGATGCGCGTCGAGATCCGGGTGACCGCCGTCGTGGGTCGTTCCTGACCGGTCACGATCCGCCACGACGCGGAACGCGTGCGCCGGGCCGGCCTCTCGCCGGCCCGGCGCACCCGCTTCAGCCGGCGCGGTTGTCGTACGACGCGCGGTTGGCGAACACGTCGTCCATGTGCGTCTCAGCCCAGGCCTTGAGACCGCGCATCATCGCCAGCAGGGAAAGACCGAGGTCAGTCAGCTCGTAGGAGACCGTCACGGGCACGGTGGGCGTCACGCGACGGGTGACCAGGCCGTCGCGCTCCAGGGAACGCAGCGTCTGAGTCAGCATCTTCTGACTTACGCCAGCGATCAGGCGGGACAACTCCGAGTAGCGCAGTGACCGCGGCTCGCCGGCGCAATCGGCGCCGGGCCGGGCCGATCCGCCGCCACCGAGCGCGGAGAGGACGAGGGTCACCCACTTGTCCGAAACCCGGTCGAGCAGTTCGCGGCTGGGGCAGCCGGCCAGGAAGGCGTCGTACTCGGCCTTGGCCTGGGCTCTGCGCTGCGCCGCCGAGGTCGTCGCCATCGCCGCGTCTCCCGTCATCTGGCCCGTTACGCACCTGGAAGTGCGTACTTCCTTCTGGGTAGTTACCCCCTCAGAGTAGAGCAGGCATCCGCAAGCCCTCCTTCCGAAAGACAGAGGCATCAACGTGCTCTCCTCCTCTTCGCTGCCCGGTGGCAGCTGGACCATGGGCGACCTGACCGTCACCCGATTCGGCTACGGCGCCATGCAACTCGCCGGTCCCGGGGTCATGGGGCCGCCCGCCGACCGCGCCGGCGCGCTCGCCGTGCTCCGCGAGGCAGTGGAACTCGGCATCACCCACATCGATACCGCCGGCGTCTACGGCCCGCGCGTCACCAACCAGTTGATCCGGGCGGCGCTGCACCCGTACCCGGCGTCGCTGCACATCGCGACAAAGGTTGGCGGAGCCCGCGACGAGCAGGGCGGCTGGCCTCCGGCCCGCAAGCCGCAGGACATCCGCCGATCCGTCCAGGAGAACCTGGAGGACCTCGGCCTCGAGGTGCTCGACCTGGTCAACCTCCGGCTCGGTGACGCCACGGGACCACAGGCCGGCTCACTCGCCGAGCCGTTCGAGGCGCTCGTCGAGCTCCAGCAGCAGGGCCTGGTCCGGCACATCGGGGTGAGCAACGCGACCGGGCAGCAGGTCACCGAGGCGCAGTCGATCGCGCCCATCGTGTGCGTGCAGAACGCGTACAACCTGGCGCTGCGGCACGACGACGAGCTGATCGACGCCCTCGCGGACCAGGGCATCGCGTACGTGCCCTACTTCCCGCTCGGCGGCTTCAGCCCGTTACAGTCCTCGGCACTCACGAACGTGGCCGCTCGGCTGGAGACGACTCCGATGTCGGTAGCCCTGGCCTGGCTGCTCCAGCGCTCGCCGAACATCCTGCTGATCCCCGGTACCTCGTCCACGGCACACCTGCGCGAGAACGTCGACGGCGCCGGTCTCGTCCTCTCCGACGAGGACGTCGCCGAACTGGACAAGATCGGCCGCTAGCGGCAGGTCAGCGCTGTCCGGACCGCGTCCTCGATTGCCCGGCCGGTACGTTGCCGGCGCCAACTCCAACGTGCGGAATTCCTAGTCATCTCGGTCCCGGCGAAGAAAGCCCGACAGCAGTTGCCGGAACTCGTGCGGGTGCTCGATCGCCGGCACGTGCCCGCATCGGCCGAACACATGCAGACGGACGTCGGCCAGGTGTGCGAGCAAGGGCTGGGCTGCCGTTTCGAGCGGGGTGACCCGGTCCTCGGCGCCGTGCACGAGCAGCACGGGCGCGCGGACCGCCGCCAGCGTCTGCGCCGAGAGGGTGAGGTCGTCGACCCATCGGGCCCGGGGTGGGGGGAACAACGACGCGTATGCGGCCGCCCCCGCTCGCATCGCGGCCGCCCGGGCGTCGACGGCCGAATCGGTCACGAGCGCCTGGTCGAGGACGAGGCGACTCAGCATGTCCCGCGCCCCGAGCGGGCCGGCGGGGGCGGCCCAGATCGCGTCGAGGTCGGCCGACAGCGGCGCCCCCGGGGCGCCCATCGTCGAGACCGCCACGACCCGGGTGACCTGCCGGGGGCGCGCGGCCGCCAACGCCAGCGCCACGGCACCGCCCATGGAGTGGCCCACCACGGCGTAGCGCTCGACACCGAGCGCCTCCATCAGGCCCGCGGCCTGCGCCGTCCACAGCCGGAGCCCGCCCCGGGACCCCGCCGGGGCAGGTGTACGGCCGAACCCCGCCTGGTCCGGAGCCACCAGGTGCCAGGACGTGCCCAGCGCCCGTGCCGTCGCCGCCCAGGCTCCGGGCCCGGTCGTGCCGGGCCCGGAGCCGTGCAGCATCAGCACCGCGGGCCCGGTGCCGCTCTCCAGGACGTGTACTCCAGACCCGTCGACCGGGACCGTCCGAAGTGCCGTCACCGGGGCGGGCCAGGGGTGCTCATGCCGATGCGGAGTTGACGGACTTCGAGAAGAGCTCCATCATCGCCCGGCCGAACTGCGGCATGTCGGGCCACCCCCGGCACGAGACGAGGTTGCCGTCCACGACGTCGGGAGCGTCGATGACCGTCGCGCCCGCGTTCTCCATGTCACCGGTGATGGGCGGGAAGCACGCCGTCTTCCGGCCCTTCAGGAGCCCGTACACCGCTGGTACCTGCGCGCCGTGGCACACCAGCGCGATGGGGAGGTTGCGCGCGAAGAAGTGCTCGGTGATGCGCCGGACGTCGGCGTCGACCCGGATCCACTCGGGGGCACGTCCCCCGGGGATGATGAGGGCGTCGTAGCGCTCGACGTCGACCTCGGCCCAGGGCACGTCGACCGGCAGCTTCCGGCCGTTCTTCTCCACGTAGGCGTCGGAGTTGGGGTCGAACTCGTGGATGACCAGCTGCACGTCACGCATCGTCCGTGACGAGACGTCGACGTCCCAGCCGCCCTCCTGCACGCGATAGTAGGGATACATGGTGTCGAGTTCCTCGGCGGCGTCGCCGGTCAGGAGCAGCGCTCTGGGCACCTGCTTCTCCTCGCATCTGGTGGCGGTGAGGTGGACGCGATCCAATCCGATCCGATTGGGCTAGCATTCCTCTGCCCCGCCCGCCCGTCAAGCCTCCACCCCCACCGGGTCCGCGTCCTCGACCTCGTCGAACAAGCGCCGGAAACGCTCGCCGGAGCGCAGGATGTGCCGACGCATCGCGTAGGCGGCGGCGTCCGGGTCACGCGCGGCGATCGCGGCCACGACGTCCTCGTGCTCGGCCATGGCCAGGTGGGTGACCTGGCTGTCGTGGTGCAGCCGGAAGAGGTGCACGTGGCTGTGCAGGCGAGCGAGCGCTTCCCGGATGACCTGGTTCTCCGCGCTCAGCGCGACGAGATCGTGGAAGGCGGCATCGCGTAGCCCGAAGGCGCCGTAGGCCGTGGGCCCGCTGCCCTCCTCCAGCTCCGCCATCTCCGCCAGCATCCGGCGCAGACCGGCCACCTGCGCCAGGGAGGCGCGTTCGGCGGATCTGCGCGCCGCGGCCGGCTCGAGGAGCAGGCGGACCTCGAGCATGTCCTCGAATCGGTGCCGGGTGATCTGCGGGGGAATGCGGTAGCCGGCATTGGGCACCCGCACGACCAGGCCCTCGGCCTCCATCCGGTTCAGCGCGTCCCGGATCGGCGTCTGCGAGACCCCCAGCTCTCGCGCCAGGACGTCGATCGTGACGCGGGAGCCAGGCTCGATCCGCAGCGACATCAGCTGTCCGAGCAGCGTGTCGTACACCTCGTCGGCCAGCCGGCCACCGGATCTGCCCGGCGGCGTCCCGCCCCTACGGCCCCGCGCGGGCATCGCATCGTCGTCCATCGTGACGAGAGGTCCTTTCTTGCGCCTTCGGGAACCTGTTGACATCAGTCACAGCGCTGCGACATGCTGACGCCCCCACCAGATCGTATAGGAAAACGTGGACCGAAGATCTTCTCGGTGCCATGCGGACCCGGTACATCGCGGCGTACTCGTGACGCCGGCCCGCAGGGCGACTCCCGCGACAGCCCGGCAACACGCCTGAACAACCCCGCAACCGCTCGGCGAAGCACATAGCGAGGCCACCGAATCCCCACCCGGAAAGCAGGCAAAAGATGCGGCATCCGAAGCGAATAGCGCGAATATCCACTTCTGGGCGAAAGGTACGGCTGGCGACGGCGGCCATGCTGCTGGTGGCCACGACCCTGACGGCCTGCGGCGGTGGCGGGGACGACGGGACGAAGGCGAGCGCTCCCAAGGCGCCGGCGACCATCCCGGAGCTCACCAAGGACCCGCTGACCCTCAGCTTCATCTGGTTCGACTGGCCCCCCGCCCACGCCCTCGAAGACTTCGCCAACGCGGAGTACAAGAAGGAGCGGCCGAACGCGACCATCAAGGTCAACACCGTGCCGAACGCGAACTGGCACGACGCGATGTTCACCCAGTTCGCCGCGCGCAAGACCGACTTCGACATCGCGATCCTGGACTCCCAGCACATCGGCGAGGCCGTGACGAACGGCAACATCCTCGACCTCACCGACTTCGTCAAGAACAACATCGACGTCAACGCCTACAACCCGTACCTGCTGGCGGCCTACGGCCAGTTCCCGCAGGCGGAAACCGGCAAACGCGACGAGAACGCCAGCCTGTACGGACTGCCGCTGCTCGGCGACACCTGGACGATGATCTACCGCAAGGACCTGATCGGCGACAAGCCGCCGCAGACCTGGGACGAGATGATCTCGGTCGCCGAGAAGTGCCAGGCGGACCACCCCGGCGTCAGCGGGCTGGCTTTCCACCAGGCCAACGGCTCCGACGCCGCGGCCGTCACCTACAACACGGTAAACGGCGTCTACGGCGGCAACCTCTGGGACGCCAAGACGCGCAAGATCGAGGGCGTCCTGAACGACGCCGCCGGCCAGGAGGCGATGGACGTCCTGGTCAACAAGATGAAGCCGCTGACCGCCAAGGGCTCCGGCAACTGGTTCATCGACGAGGTGAACGCGGCGGTCGCCCAGGGCAAGGCGTGCATCGCGTTCAACTGGATCGCCGCGAGCGGCGGCCTGCTCGATCCGAAGGAGTCGACGCTCGGCACCACGCGGGAGCAGATTCTCGACAAGCTGGGCTTCGCCACCCTGCCGAGCCAGAAGACGAACCTGGTTCCGCTCGGCGGCATGGGGATGCACGTGTCGGCCTACTCCCCCACGGCGAACCAGGCGGAGGCCCTGAACTTCATGAAGTGGTTCGAGCGGGCCGACATCCAGAAGAAGTGGGCCGCGGCCGGTGGCGTGCCATCGCGTACGGACGCCCTGGAGTCGCCCGAGTTCCTCAATGCCGGGCCGTTCAACCAGGTGTACACCGACTCGGTGCCGCGGATGCGGGACATGTGGAACGTGCCCGAGTATGCGCGCCTCGTCGACATCGAGAACACCAACGTGAACGCGGCTCTCAACGGCGCGAAGAAGCCGAAGGACGCGCTCGACGACATCGCCAAGGAGCAGCAGGCCGTACTTGACTCCAGCAGCCGCAAGGGCGGCGGCGGACTGTGAGTGCCCCCGTCCCTCTGACGACCGATCCCGGGCGGGTGGCGTCCGCGACGCCACCCGCACCGGGTCGGTCCCGCCGGCTGAGCGACCGCGGGCTCGCCGTGGCCTTCACCTCCCCCGCGCTGCTGCTGTTGCTCGCCATGTCGGTGTTCCCGTTGCTGTGGGCGTTGTACCTGTCCTTCACCGACTACTCGGCCACCCGCGGCGGGGCCGCCCATTTCGTCGGGTTCGGGAACTACACCGCCATCCTGACGTCGGCGCAGGTCCACCAGCGGGCCCTGACGACGTTGATCTACGTGGTCGGCGCGGTCACCCTGCAGACCGTGCTCGGTTTCGCCATCGCCTACCTGATCTCCCGGCGTACGCACGGGCGAGGGCTGCTGACCACCCTGTTCCTGGTCCCGATGATGCTGTCGCCGGTGGTGGTCGGGCTGTTCTGGCGATTCATGCTCGACGCGCAGTTCGGCGTGATCAACAGCATGCTCGGCTCGCTCGGCCTGGGCCAGGTGGAGTGGCTCACCCGGCAGCGCACCGCACTGGTCTCCCTGATCGTGGTCGACACCTGGCAGTGGACGCCGTTCATCATGCTCATCGCGCTCGCGGGCCTCACCGCGGTGCCCAAGTACCTGTACGAGGCCGCCTCGATCGACCGGGCGTCCGAGTGGTTCCGGTTCCGCACCATCACGCTTCCGCTGGTGTGGCCGCTGCTGCTCATCGCCGTGTTGTTCCGGGCCATCGAGGCCTTCCGGCTGTTCGACCTCGTCTACATCCTCACCAGCGGAGGGCCGGGCGTCTCCACCGAGACGTTGTCGTTCCACGTCTACAAGGTCGCGTTCCTGGGCTTCAACACCGGCACCGCCTCGGCGTACGGAATCCTCATGGTCCTCGTCGTCATCGTCCTCACGCAGCTCTACCTGCGCTATTTGAACAAGCTCAAGGAGGGCTGATGGCCGTCTCCGTCGACGAGGCCGTGTCCGCGGGCCCTGCCCGGGGTCGCCCGCCGGCCGCGCGCCGCCCGGGCGGCCGGGGCCGCTCCGTGCTGGAGGTCGCGCTGCTGACCGTGCTGGCCGTCGTGATGCTCTTTCCGGTGCTGTGGATGATCGAGACATCCATCAAGGAGAACCGGGACGTCTACGCCATCCCGGCCGAGTTCTTCGGCTTCACGGTCACCATGGACCACTTCAAGGACGTGTTCGTCGCCCCCGACGGCGGTCGCTCGGCCCTGTCCGTCGCGTTCCTCAACTCCGTCCTGGTCGCCGGGGCCTCCACCGTGCTCGCCACCGTGCTGGGCGTCCCGGCGGCCTGGGCCTACTCGCGCTTCGCCCTGAAGGCCAAGAAGGACCAGCTGTTCTTCATCCTGTCCACCCGCTTCATGCCGCCCGTGGTGGTCGTGATCCCGATCTTCCTCATGTACCGCCAGGTCGGACTCATCGACAGCAAGCTCGGCCTGATCCTCATCTACGCCGCGTACAACGTCCCGTTCACGATCTGGATGATGAAGGGCTTCGTCGACGAGGTGCCCGCGGAGTACGAGGACGCCGCCATGCTCGACGGCTACACCCGGCTGCAGGCGTTCCGGAAGTTCACCCTGCCGCTGCTCGTGCCCGGCATCGCCGCGACGGCGGTCTTCGCACTCATCTTCTCGTGGAACGAGTTCGTGTTCGCCATCTTCCTCACCTCCAGCGACAGCGTGCGGACGGCCCCACCCGCCATCGCCGGTCTCATCGGTGGCACCACCGTGGACTGGGGTCTCGTGGCCGCCGCCTCCGTGGTGTTCGCCCTGCCGGTGCTCGTCTTCGCCTACCTGGTGCGCAGGCACCTCGTCGCCGGCGTGACCCTCGGGGCGGTGCGACGCTGATGGCCGGCATCGAGGTGAGCGCCCTGCACAAGCGCTACCCGGACGGGACGGTCGCGGTCGATCACGTGGACCTGTCCATCGACGACGGCGAGCTGTTCGTGATGCTCGGCCCTTCGGGTTGCGGCAAGACGACCACGCTGCGGGCCATAGCCGGCCTGGAGAGGCAGACGACGGGCGACATCCGCATCGGCGACACGCTGGTCAACGACCTGCCGCCCGCCGAGCGCGACATCGCCATGGTGTTCCAGTTCTACGCCCTCTACCCGCATCTGCGAACCCGCGACAACCTGGCGTTCCCGCTGCGGGCCGAGGGACTGCCCAAGTCGGAGGTGCACGAGCGGGTCGCCGAGGCCGCCCGGCTGATGCGGCTCGATCCGCTCCTGGACCGGCGACCGCGCCAGCTGTCCGGCGGGGAGCAGCAGCGCGTCGCGCTCGCCCGCGCCCTGGTGCGACGACCGCGCGCATTCCTCATGGACGAGCCGCTCACCAACCTCGACGCGGAGCTGCGGGCGGACATGCGCACGGAGATCAAGCACCTGCAGGGGGAACTGGGGGCGACGATGGTCTACGTCACCCACGACCAGGTCGAGGCGATGTCGCTCGGTCACCGGATCGCCATCCTCAACAAGGGCCGCGTCGAGCAGATCGGCACGCCCCTGGAGGTCTACGACCGGCCGGCGAGTCTCTTCTGCGCTGCGTTCATCGGCTCCCCGCCGATGAACCTAATCGAGGTGGAGGTGGCCGACGGGAAGCTGCGCGGTCAGGGCGGACTGGTCCTCACGCCACCGCCCGGCCTGCCGCGCGACCGGCGCCTGGTCGCAGGCGTCCGGCCGGAGGCGCTGGAAGTCACCGCACCAGGGGCGGAACGGTCGGTCCCGGCCCGCGTCGTCTCGGCGGAGTGGCTGGGCGACGAGATCATCTACGTGGTCGACCACAGCGGCCAACGCGACGTACGGGTGCGGATGCCACCGACTGTCCGCTTCGCCGCTGACGCACCGGTCGGGCTGCGGCACACCGGCGGGACCCCGGCAGTGTACGACGTGCGCACGGAAGAACTGGTGGCCTGATGGGAACCGTGGCAGTGCAGGGGCTTCGCAAGTCCTTCGGCAAGGTCCAGGCCCTGGACGGGGTGACACTGGACGTGCCGGACGGCTCGTTCTTCGTCGTGCTCGGGCCCTCCGGGGCGGGCAAGACGACGACCCTGCGCGCGATCGCCGGCCTGGAGAAGCTCGACGCCGGGTCGGTGCACCTGGACGGGCGGGACGCGACCGGTGACACCCCGGCCGCGCGCGACCTGGCCATGGTCTTCCAGAACTACGCCCTCTACCCGCGACACACCGCGTACGAGAACATCGCCTCGCCGCTGCGGGCACGTCGCTGTTCGTCGAGCGAGATCGCCGCTGCCGTCGAGCGGATGTCGAGCCTGCTGCACATCGAACGTCTGCTGCAGCGTCGTCCCGCGCAGTTGTCCGGCGGTGAGATGCAGCGGGTCGCCCTGGCCCGGGCGCTGGTCCGTAGCCCGCGCGCGTTTCTCATGGACGAGCCGCTGACGAACCTCGACCTCAAGCTCCGCGTCGAGATGCGTACCGAGCTCACCCGCATCCACCGCAGCCTCGGCGCGACCTTCGTCTACGTGACGAACGACCAGGTCGAGGCCCTGTCCATGGCCGACCAGGTCGCGGTCCTCAAGGAGGGGAAGGTGCAACAGGTCGGAACGCCGACCGAGGTGTACGAGCGTCCCGCCAACCAGTGGGTCGCGGGATTCGTCGGGAGCCCGCCGATCAGCCTGCTCGCCTGCCACGCCGAGGGAGACCGGCTGGTCGGTGCGGACGGGTGGACGCTGCCGCGACCCCGCTGGACCACGGCTGAGGACGGACGTGCGCTGCTGCTGGGCCTGCGCGCGGAGGACCTGTCCGTCGAGCAGCGGGGGGACGCGTCGTTGTCGGGCGAGCTCTACGGGCTTGAGCCGCTCGGTGACCGAACGGTGGTCGACGTCCGCGTGGGAACGGAGATCCTCAAGGTCAAGGCCCGACCCACCGTCACCGGTACGCCGGGCGAGCGGCTGCACGTCACGGTCGACCTGGACCGTGCGCACGTGTTCGACGCGGACACCGGGCTGTCACTGTCCGAGGCCGGGCGGTAACCGCGCCGGGCGGCGACGGCAGCACGGGGCGATCAAGCCTCGGCGGACCGGTGAGCACGGCCTGCCGACGCTGCGACGGCCGTGGCCCGAGAACGCGATCGGTGGCGCGAGGCGTCGCCCTGCACATCACCAAGAAGATCACCGGAGGCGACGCGATGAGTGACCCGACGAACGTCCTGGCCCCCGAGCACCGCCGGCTCCGGATCGGCGACGCCTGGCGCGACGCCGCGAGCGGCGCCACCTTCGCCGTCGAGGACCCGGCCACCGGCAAGACCATCGCCGAGGTGGCGGACGCCGACGTCGTCGACGGGCTGGCCGCGCTGGACGTGGCGAGCAGGGCGATGGCGCAGTGGGCGGCGACCCCGCCGCGGAAACGGTCGGAGTTGCTGACCGCGACGTACCGGGCCCTGACCGAGCGGTCCGAGGAGGTCGCCCGGCTGATAACGCTCGAGATGGGCAAGCCGCTCGCCGAGGCTCGGGCCGAGGTGGCCTACGGCGCCGAGTTCTTCCGATGGTTCGCCGAGGAGGCGGTGCGCGTCGAGGGGCGCTACGGCACCGCTCCCGCAGGTGGCTATCGGATCCTCACCGTGCCGAAGCCGGTCGGACCGTGCGTCTTCGTGACGCCCTGGAACTTTCCGCTGGCCATGGGTGCCCGCAAGATCGCTCCCGCGCTGGCCGCGGGCTGCACGACGATCACCAAGCCAGCAGCCCAGACGCCACTGACCATGCTGCTCCTGGCCCGCATCATGGAGGAGGTCGGTGTTCCACCGGGCGTCGTCAACGTGGTGACCACCAAGCGCGCCGGCAAGGTGGTCTCCGCACTGCTGGCCGACAGTCGGACCCGCAAGCTCTCGTTCACCGGGTCGACCGAGGTCGGGCGCGTGCTGCTGCGCCAGGCCGCGGACAACGTCCTGCGTACCTCGATGGAACTGGGCGGCAACGCGGCCTTGATCGTGTGTGCCGACGCCGACCTGGACGTCGCGCTCGACGGCGCCATGGTGGCCAAGATGCGCAACATCGGGGAGTCCTGCATCGCGGCCAACCGGATCTACGTCGAGGAGCCGGTGCGCGAGGAGTTCACGGCGCGCTTCGCCGAGCGGATGGGCGCGCTGTCGGTGGGCCATGGCCTCGACGACGGCGTGGACGTCGGGGCGTTGATCGACGAACCCTCGGTCGCCAAGATCGACGAGCTGGTCGCCGACGCGGTCGACCGCGGTGCCCGGGTCCTGGTGGGCGGCGAGCGTCCGGCTGGGCCGGGCCACTTCTACCCCCCTACCGTCCTCGTCGACGTGCCCGACGATGCGCGGATGCTGCGGGCGGAGATCTTCGGCCCGGTGGCGCCGATCATCTCGTTCACGTCCGACGACGAGGTGTTGGCGAAGGCCAACGACACCGAGCACGGCCTGGTCGGATACGTCTTCACCCGTGACCTCCAGCGGGCGCTCCGGTTCGCCGAGGGGCTGGAAACGGGGATGCTCGGCATCAACCGTGGTCTGATCTCGGACCCGTCAGCCCCGTTCGGCGGCGTGAAGCAGTCCGGGATCGGCCGGGAGGGGTCGCACGAGGGCATCCTCGAGTACCTCGACCTCACCTACGCGGCGATCGACCTACCGTGACCGGCCTGCCACGCCGGGCGCCCGGTGCGCGCGCCCGCGCCACCCGGGCGCCCACCCTCGCCGACGCCGTCCCGGTCTCGCCGGAGACCTGGACGTCCGCCCAGCACACCGCCGCCGACGTTCCGGAGAGGCACCGACATGCTTGAGACCGTCCGCGGACCGCGCCAGCTGATAGTGGGCGAAGGGGTCGCGCAGAACATCCCACGGGTGGTGGCCGAGAGTGGCTCGCGAGTCCTCGTCGTGACCGACCAGGTTCTGCTGGGGCAGCCGGGCGTGGCCGAGATCGTGGCCGCCGTGCGGGAGAAGGTCGAGGTCGTCGAGGTGTTCTCCGACGCGACTCCGGACGTGCCACTGGCCGATGTCGCCCTGGCCGTCGCGGTCGCCGCCGAGGTGGACGCCGACGTGATCCTCGCCATCGGCGGTGGCACGGTGATCGACCTCGCCAAAATCGTCGGCGTGATCCGGCGCCACGGTGGGACGCCGCGCGACTTCTACGGCGAGTCGAAGGTGCCGGGGCCGACCATTCCTCTCGTCGCGGTCCCGACGACGTCCGGCACCGGCTCCGAGCTCACCCCCGTCTCGGTCTTGACCGACCCGGACCGCGAATTGAAGGTGGGGGTTTCCAGCGTCCACATCGTGCCCGACTTCGCCATCGTCGACCCCGAACTCACCTACACCTGCCCGGCGACCGTCACCGCCCACTCCGGCATCGACGCGTTCTGTCACGCGGTGGAGAGCTACACCGCACGACCCCGGGCCCACGGACCGCGCGACCCGGTGGAGCAGGTCTTCCTCGGCCGCAACCCGATCACCGACCACTACGCGCTCCTGGCCGCGGAGCGGATCGCCCGCAGCCTGCGTCGTGCGGTCCGGGACGGCGGCGACACGGACGCGCGCGCGGACATGTCCTACGGGTCCATGCTCGCCGGGCTCGCCTTCTCCCACGCGGGCAACGCGGCCCCGCACGCTCTCCAGTACCCCATCGGCGCCGCCACGCACACGCCGCACGGCCTGGGCGTCGGGCTGCTACTGCCCTACGCGCTGGACGCGGCCAGGGACGCCATCGGCGACCGGTTGGCCGTCCTCGCCCGGGTGTGCGGGCTCGACGTGGCCGACGCCTCGGACGCCGAGGCCGCGGACACGTTCCTCACCTGGCTCGACGGGCTCCTCGCCGACATCGGCATCCCGCCCACCCTGGCGGACATCGGCGTGGCACGCGCCGACCTCCCGCGCTTCGCGGAGATGGCCAGCGGCGTCACCCGTCTGATCCAGAACCATCCGGGCCCGACCGACACCGCCAGCCTGACCGCGATCCTCGACGCGGCCTGGACCGGGGACCGGACCCGACCCGTCCCGACTCCGAGCGGAAGTGACCGGCCCTTCACCTGAGCCGATGCGGCGCTAGCCGGGATGCAGAACCTCGTCGTCCGCGTGCGCGCCGAACTCGGCGACGCGCACCTCCGCGATGCGCTCGTACCGGCTGATCCGGTCGGTCCACTCCGCGTCGACACCGAACGCCACCTGCGCGAAGCCCACCCGGCCGATGGCCTCGGCCAAGCCCGGCTCGCCCGGGGCCAGCAGCCGCACCGGCGCGTCGAGCGCCACGGTGTACGGCGGCACGAAGTACTCGTCCGGCAGGACGGTGCCCGCATGGACGAGCGCGCCGACAGCGACAACCGAACCGGCCCCCAACCGCGCGCACTGCAGCACCGTCGCCGCGGTCGCCACGTAGCCGCACCTGCCGACCTCGCAACCCAGCAGCGTGGCATGCGGCCCCACGAAGACATGGTCGTCGACAAGCACCGGCTGATCGCCGGCGGCCGCAGACCCGCGCAACACCGCGTTCTCGCAGATCACCGCCGCCTCGCCGACCTCGATCCGGGACCCCTCGGCGTCGAGCACCGCGCCGTACATCACCCGCGCCCTCGGCCCCACGCGGACGTCACCGACCAGCGTGGCCGTCGGGGCGACGTAGGCGGTGGGATGGACCTGCGGTTCACGACCGCGATGCCGGATGCGGATTCCCTTCGTCCCAGCGGTCATGAGCGGATTCTCGCCCGACCGACCACGAGCATGCTGGCGGATATCAGACGTCGCGTTCGTCGAGACCTGTGACACCCGTGGCCTGGGGCTAGGTCCCTGGGTGGCTGCTCGCCAACCACCGGGTGAGGTGCTGGCTGGTCTGCTCGCCGAGCGCCGCCGCGGCGCGGGTCGCCGACGCCACCAGCTGCTCGTGCTCCGCGATGGTGCTGCGGAGCTGCGGCTGAGGTGCGTGACGCCAGGAAGGTCTCGTCGCGTCACGGGTGATACGGGTGGCATCGGCCCTGCCCCGTTCGGCCAGCCGAGGGTCCGGGTCGACGGCCAGGATCAGGGCCGCACGCAGTTCGACGCCGACGCCACGGCCGCGCAGCAGCCGGTAGCCCGCCCGGCGTACCTCCACCCGATCGTCGGCGAGCAGCGCCCACGGCAGCCCCGGGGGCAGGGCGCCGACCACCGGGCGCAGCGCAAGGGTCGCCTCCCGCACCACGGCCGGCGACGGATCGCGTACCAACGCCGCCACTTCGCCGGGCACGACGGCATCGAGCAGCCGTAGACCGCGCACCGCCTGGGCGCGTACCCGGGCCTGCCCGTGACCGAGCAGCGGCCGCAGCAGTGGGGCGTCGGCGGCCGAGCCGGTTTCGGCGAGCCCGGCGACCGCCCCCAGGGCCGGCGTGCCGGCGGCAACGGCGCTGCGGTAATGCTCCCGTACGTCGACACCGACGCGGCGCGCCGCGTCCCGGGCCGCCGCCCGCACCAACGGCGCATCGTCATCCAGCTGGCCGGCGACGTCGGCGTCCCGGCCGGCCCGCATCAGCGCGGTCAACGCCAGCACCCGCACCTCCGGTCGAGCAGACCGGGCCAGGCGCTGCAGGACGTCGTGCCGCCGGGTCCAGAGCGCCTCACGGCACGCCGCCTCCGCCGCCCGGGCCCGTACCCACACGTCCGGATCGGACTCGGCGAAGGTCACCAGGTCGGGCAGGCGCGGCCGGGCCTGCGCCAACACGATGTCGACGACGAACCGGCGCTCCCGGCGGCCACCGGCATCGAGCAGGCCGCGCCACGCCTGCTCCCCCGCGCGCAACACCGCGGCCTGGACCTGGCTGACCACGAAACCGGCCCGCCGTCGTGCCGCAAGCCGCAAGGCCATCGGCAGGACCGCCGGCAGGTAGCCGGCGGCGTCATCGGCGAGCAGCACCGCCAGCCCGGCTCTGGCCCGGTTCCGCACGGCACCGACCCAGTCGGCGGTGCGCAACACCAGGAACGGCATCGCCTGCGCGTACGGACGGTCGACCACGGCGGCGACCGCGCGCTGCCGGATCCGCCCGTCGCCGTGCATGCTCGCCAGCACCGTCACCACCGGCCCCGGCGACATGCCCGCGAAGCGCTCCGCCACCCGCCCCGACACCGGTTCCTGGTACGGGCCGTGCCACGGCGCCGACCGCGCGTGCTCGTCCAGCCGGACGACCAGGCCGGGAACCCCGGTCACCAGTGCCAACGCCGCCCGACCCAGCACCTCGTCGCCGGCCGAGTCGACCTCGAGCAGCACGTCGACAAGACGGTTCAGCGCCTCCCACCGGCCGATCCGAGCCTCGTCGACGGCGATTCGCACCTCGCCGAGCAGCCCGTTCTCCCCCACCGCCGGTGACGGGAGAACCCGGCCGTTCCGTCTTCCCCAGATCATCCCGACATCCTGCCGCAGCCGACGAACCCGACCGAACCCATTTCCCCGGCGGCGGTCGCTGCGGAGTGCGGCTGCGCCGCCGCCCGCGGCCGTCGGCGTGGTCGCGCAGGCTCAGCCCTCCCCGGGGCGTCACGTTTGCGTCGGCGCCAGCGCCACCAGGGGGCGTGGTGGCCGGCACCGGCCACCGGCGGAGGACGACGGGAGTATCACGATGAAACAGCAGGCACGGCACCGGGTCGTGGTCGTCGGCGCCGGGTTCGGCGGACTGTACGCCGCTCGGGCGTTGAAGCGGGCTCCGGTCGACGTCACTTTGATCAACAGCACCAACCACCACATCTTCGAGCCGCTGATCTATCAGGTGGCGGCGGGCATCCTCTCCCCTGGCGAGGTGGCGGTGTCCGTGCGGGAGGCGGTCAGGCGCCAGCGCAACTGCGAGTTCGTCCTCGGCACCGTGACCGACGTCGACCCGCTGGCCCGGACCGTCGCGGTACGGGCCGGCAACGGCACCTCGGTCTACGAGCTGCCGTACGACACGCTGATCGTCGCCGCGGGGGCGAGCCAGTCGTACTTCGGTCATGACGAATTCGCCCCGTACGCGCCCGGCCTGAAAAGCATCGACGACGCGCTGGAGATTCGCGGCCGGGTCTTCGGCGCCTTCGAGATGGCCGAGCTCGCCAGCAACTCCGCCGAGCGGGCACACTGGCTCACCTTCGCGGTGGTGGGCGGCGGGCCCACCGGCGTGGAGATGGCCGGGCAGATCGCCGAGATCGCCCACCGCGCCCTGCCGGGCCAGTACCGTCGCATCGACCCCCGGCAGGCCCGGATCGTGCTGCTCGACGCCGTCGACCGCGTCCTGCCGACGTTCGACCCGCGGCTGTCGGCCAAGGCCGAACGCCGTTTGCGCGCGATCGGAGTCGATGTCCGCCTGGGCGCCCGGGTGGTCGGCCTCGACGCGCTCGGCGTCACGTACGAGACGGCGGACGGTATCCGGTCGCTGGACGCCATGACCAAGATCTGGGCCGCCGGGGTGTCCGGGACCGGTCTGGCCGCGCGCCTCGCCGCGGCCACCGGCGCCCCGACCGACCGGGTCGGTCGGATCCTCGTCGAGCCGGACCTCACGGTGCCCGGGCACCCCGAGATCTTCGTGCTGGGTGAGGCCATGAGCCTGGACCACCTGCCCGGCGTCGCCCAGGTCGCCATCCAGGGCGGCCGGTACGCGGGACGCCGGATCGCCCACCGCCTGACCGGTGCGCGGGCCGGGACGTCGTTCTCCTACTACGACAAGGGCAACCTGGCCGCGGTGTCCCGCTTCTTCGCGATCGCCGACCTCGGCCGGGTCCGGCTGGCCGGCGTCACCGGCTGGCTGATCTGGCACGGCGTGCACGTCTGGTACCTGTACGGCCTGCGCAACAAGTCGACCGTGCTGCTGCGCTGGGCGCTCAGTTTCCTGGGCCGGTCCCGCTCGGAGGCCGTCATCACCGCTCAACAGGTTGCCGCCCGCACCGCCCTGCGGCAGCGGGCGAGAGCCGGCGAGCCCGTTTAGGCCGTGGGCGGTCGACACTCGCACGGCACTGCCAGCGCACTGCCGCTGCCTAGCGTCGGATGCACCGATCGCACGCCACGGAAGGTGACCCGACATGCCCATCGACACACCGGTCCGGCCGGACGGTCTCACCGAATTCCTCGCCGCGCGGTCTCGGCTGCTGGCCATCGCGCAGCACATCGCCGGACGGCACGCCGACGCCGAGGACATCGTGCAGGACGCGTGGCTGCGGTGGCAGCGGGTCGATCGCCGCGTCGTGGACAACCCGCCGGCCTTCCTGTCCCTCACCACGTCCCGGTTGTCGATCAGTGCGATCCGCTCGGCCCGGCGACGGCCGTCCCTGCCCGCGGGCGACTGGCTGGAGAACCTGCCGGTACCGGACGAGGATCCCGCCGGCCTCGCCGAACGCGCCGACGACGTGCGCGCCGCCATCGCCCTGCTCGCGCGCGTGCTGACGCCGCTCGAGCAGGTCGCCTACCTCCTGCGGGAGGCGTTCGGGTGGCCCTACCGGCAGATCGGTGCCGCCCTCGACCGCACCGACGTGTACGCCCGGCAGCTCGCCCATCGGGCCCGCTCGCGCCTGGCGGCCGCACGGGGAGGCACCGTGCCGCCCCGCACGCCGGACCAGGGACCGCCGTTGCTGAACGCGTTCCTGCTGGCCTCGCGGACCGGTGACATGACCGCGCTGGTCGCCCTCGCCGGGTAGGCGGCGCCTCCGCCCGCCGCGGCCATCGGCGCGCCACCCGCCGGTCCACGACCAGAACCCGAGGCGGCCACGCTGCCGCCTCGGGTGACCGGTCGAGAACTCAGGCCGCGGTGCCGAGCGCCTGCCGCAGCACGGCGATGGCCTGCGCCGTCGCCCCCTTCGCCGCCTGGGTGTCCTTCAGCGGGTTCAGCATCATGAAGTCGTGGCAGATGCCGTCGTAACGAACGGTCGTGACGGGCACGCCGGCGGCGCGCAGCTTGGCCGCGTACGCCTCGCCCTCGTCACGCAGCACGTCGGCCTCGTCCACACAGAGGTAGGCCGGGGGCAGGCCCCGCAGATCCTGCGGGGAGGCGAGGTTCGGCGAGGCGGTGATCTCCGAGCGGGCCTGCGGGTCCGGGGCGTAGTTGTCCCAGAACCACGCCATGCCCTTCGCCGTCAGGAACGGCCCGTTCTCGAACAGCCGGTACGACTCGGTGTTCTGCCGCGCGTCGGTCACCGGGTAGTACATCGACTGGTGCACGAAACGCACGTCGCCCCGCTGCTTCGCCAGGATGGCGACCGCGGCGGTCATGTTGCCGCCGACCGAGTCACCGGCGATCGCCATCCGGGAGGCGTCGAGCCCTTCCTCGGCGCCCTCCCGCGTCACCCACCGCGCCGCCGCGTAGATCTGCTCGATCGCCACCGGGTAGTGCGCCTCCGGGGACCGGGTGTACTCCACGAACACCACCGCCGCGCAGACGCCGGTGGAGATCTCCCGCACCAGGCGGTCGTGCGTGCCGGCGTTGCCGAGCACCCAACCACCGCCGTGCACGTACACCACCACGGGCAGGGTGCCGGTGTGGCCCTGCGGCCGCACGATCCGGACCTGGACGTCGCCCACGTCGGCGGGCACCGTCACCCACCTGTCGTCCACCGCGGGCGCGTCCACCGGACCCGCCTGGACGTCGTCGAGCACCTTGCGCGCCTCGGCCGGGGTCAACTCGTACAGGAACGGGGGCTTCGACGTCGCCTCCGCGAATTCCTGAGCCGCGGGCTCAAGCACGATCTCAGCCATCACACATCCTCCAGTTTGGTATGGGCTACTGAGCGTCGACGCTAGGGACGGGCAGTGCCGTCCCAGTGTCGATCCAGTGCGTCCCGGTCGGTTGTCACGAAACACGGCCACCCGGGGTCCTCGGTGCGCCCCATTCCCACACCCGGAACGGATCGCCGCATGTCGCATCACCTCGACTCGCCGCTCGCCCGCAAGGACCCGCGGCTGAACATCACCGACCAGTACGTCTTCGACGACGCCGGGACCACGGTGTTCGTGGTGAACGTACGGACCTCGCTCGCCGGGGATGCCGTGCCACCCGGGTTCCACCCGGAGGGCCGCTACGAGATCAAGGTGCACCTGGACGGGGCACCCACGGAGAACCTCGCCTTCCGCTGGACCTTCGGACCGGCCGGCGGCGGCGGCGGTCAGCTCTATCAGATCGTCCGGCTCGACGGCGCCGCCGCCGGGAGCGACCAGGCGACCGGCGTTCCGATCGCCGGCGGGCGTACGGGTGAGGAGGTCACCGGCGACAGTGGCGTGCGCGCATGGGCCGGTCCCGCGCTCGACCCGTTCTTCCTCGACCTGCGACAGCTCGCCGCGGTCGACGCTCTGGTCCAGCGCGCCGAGGACGCGGATCCACTCGCGTTCGCGGCCGGTCAGGCCACCGACACGTTCGCCGGCTCGACGGTGCACAGCCTGGTCCTGCGGGTGCCGCAGACGGACCACGACCTGTTCACCGGTCGGCTGGTGCGGGTGTGGGCGCGCACCGTGCTGGCTACCGACAGCGGCGGATGGCATCAGGTGGGGCGGGCGGGCCTACCGATGATCTGGCCGATCTTCCGCGACGCCGAGAGCGAGGCGGCCAGCCACGCCAACGAGACGCATCCGGGCGACGACCAGGCCAACTACGGCAACGCGATCCGGGGCGCGGTCGCGGCGACGGTACGGCGGCTGGGCACCTCGCGACGCCCGGAGGCGTACGCCGAGGAGGTCGTCTCGCGGCTCGTTCCCGACAGCCTGCCCTACCGGATCGGCACTCCCGCCATCTTCGGGTTCACCGGTTTCAACGGCCGGCGGCTCGGGGACAACGCGCCGGAGGTGATGTTCTCCCTCGTCATGAACCGGGCGGTCACCACGGGCCTCGGGAGCCGGCCGGTCGGCGGTTTCCCCTACGTCACCCCCGCGCCCGACGCGCCCAGCGGACGACCCGGCCCCAGCTGAAACACCACCGCGTCCGGATCGGCGGACGGCTGCGGCCAAGCGGCGACGAAGCCCCGATCCGGGAATGGACACCACCCGACAGGAGACAACCATGCGCATCAGCACACCGTTCGGCGCGAAGTCGACGGCCGACGAGGTGTCCGAGGGCATCGACCTGACCGGTAAGCGGGCCGTCGTCACCGGCGGCGCCTCCGGCATCGGCGTCGAGACCGCCCGCACCCTGGCCCGCCGTGGCGCGGCCGTCACCCTGGCCGTGCGCGACCGGGACCGCGGCGCCACGGTCGCCGAGGAGATCATCGCGAGCACCGGCAACGGCCGCGTCGACGTGCGGCCCCTGGAGTTGACCGACCACTCCTCGATCGCCGCCTTCGCCGACGGCTGGGACGGCCCGCTGCATCTGCTGATCAACAACGCCGGCGTCATGGCGCTGCCGTCGCGCACCCCCGACCCGCGCGGCTGGGAGTTCCAGTTCGCCACCAACCACCTGGGCCACTTCGCGCTCACCACCAGGCTGCACGGCGCCCTGGCCGCAGCCGGTGGGGCCCGGGTGGTCAGCGTCGGCTCCTCCGGCCACCTGTTCTCACCGGTCGTCTTCGACGACATCAACTTCCACTTCCGCCCGTACGACGCGATCCTGGCGTACGGGCAGTCCAAGACGGCGGTCAACCTGTTCGCCGTCTGGGCGAGCGCGCTCTGGCGCGACGACGGCATCACCGTCAACTCCCTCAACCCCGGCGCCATCGCGACCTCGCTGCAGCGGCACGTCGGTGGCACCCTCGCCACCCCGGCGGAGCTGCGCAAGACCACCGAGCAGGGTGCCTCGACGACCGTGCTGCTCGCCACCTCGCCGCTGCTGGACAGCGTCGGCGGTCGCTACTTCAACGACAACCAGGAGGCGGTGCCCACCGACCACCGTCCCGCCGACGTGAGTGAGCTCGTGGCCAGCGTGGCGCCGTACTCGCTCGACCGGGACAACGCCGAGCGGCTGTGGTCGGTCTCCACCGCCGCCGTGGCCTGACGTGCTTCCGGGAGGGATTCCCATGACCGAGCTACGACCCGAGGTCGGATGGATCGGCCTCGGAGACCAGGGGGCGCCGATGGCCCGTGCGGTCGCCGAGGCCGGCTATCCGCTGCACGCGTGGGCCCGCCGCGAGGCGTCGCTGGCCGCCCTCGCCGGTGTCCCCTTCACCAGCCACGACACCGTCGCCGAGCTGGGGGCGGTGTGTGACATCGTCGCGGTCTGCCTCAGCGACGACCCGGACGTGCGTGAGGTCGCCACCACCGGAGGACTGCTGGCGTCCCTCGAACCCGGCGCGGTGCTCGTCAACCACGGCACCGGCCTGCCGGCGTTTGCCGCCGAGTTGAGCGAGATCGCGTCGGCGTACCGGGTCGAGGTCCTCGACGCGCCGGTCAGCGGCGGGCACGCCGGCGCGGTCGAGAAGCGGTTGACCGTGATGGTCGGCGGGGACGCCGACGTGGTCCGTTACGTCCGCCCCCTGTTCGCGTCCTTCGCGACGACGGTCGCCCACCTCGGTGGGCCCGGCGCCGGCCAGACCGGGAAGCTGCTCAACAACACGCTGCTGATGGCCAACCAGCAGAACATCGCCGAGTTGCTGGAGGTCGCCGGGCGTCTCGGAGTCGCTCTTCCGGCCCTGGTGGAGGCCATCCGGGCCGGTAGTGGGTCCAGCGTCGCCCTGGAGTCGCTGGGCCGGGCGATCACCGCGGACAACGCGGAACACCTCAGCCGGCTCCAGCTCATCGACATGGACATCTACCGCAAGGCCGTCGCCGGGCTCGGCGACGACGTGGACGCCCTCACCGAGCGGGCGATCGCGGGCGCGGAGACACTGCCGCGCCTCGTCCGCCGCGTGACCGGGTGACGATCGGTCGGTGCGGGCCGGGCGGCAGCCGCTGCCTGGCCTCCACCGACGCGGGCGGGACATCCCATCGTGGGGATGTCCCGCCCGCGTCGGTCAGCCGGTCACCGGCCGCTCGGCGCCGGCCGGTGCGCGCACGGTCGCACCGTCGTCGCGGCCCGGCCGAGCGGTTCGCTCCGCCACCGCCGCGCGCAGACCGAGCAGCCCGAACGGCAAAACGGCGAACAGGTTGATCACCATCATCGTCTCCGCCAGGGCGCGGTTGCTCCACACCACGCCGGACGGATCCGTGACCGCGCCCCCGTCGGCGACCAGGAAGAGCGCCACCGCGTTGAGGGCCAGCGCCAGGTACACGATCGGGGCCGCCGCCGGTGTCGCCGCGCGGGGCTTCGGTCGGCGACGCACCTGGTAGATCGCGAAGACCTGGAAGAACAACCAGGTGACGAACCACCAGCCCAGATAGTTGGTGAACGGCACGCCGAAGACACCGCCGCCGTTCTCCCACTCCCAGACGTGGTTGACCGTCGACGCGGTGGAGTCACTGCCCAGGTCGAACGCGGTCATCAGCACCGCGGCCAGGGCGGGCACCGCGACGACGTCGCCGGTCCGGCGCCGGCCACCGGTGAGGATCAACCCGGCCAGGCGCCAGCAGAGGTAGCCGAGGCCGACGTACACCGGTCCGATGTAGACCGGTACGTGGACCAGCTGCGGCCCCGCGGTGTAGTGGTAGTGGCCGAACGGGAACCCGGTCTGCACGCTGAGGTTCTCGAAGAAGTTGCTGATCACCAGCGTCTCGACGAGGAAGAACAGCATCGCCACCCAGCCGTACCGTCGGACTCCGTCGATCAACGCCACCGGTGCCGCCAGCAGCAGCACCGGGAGAATGGCCGCTCTGCCGGTGGTGACGAACGGCAGCACCAGCGCCAGCACCGCCGCGAGACCGGCCAGGACCCAGGTGATCGCCGACCAGAGGGACCTCATGCCGACCCGCGAGCGTTCACCGCGCCGGTCTCCTCGTGCCGCACCAGCCGTGCGAGGTAGAGCAGCGAGATCGCCAGGATGACCTCGATTCCCAGGCCGGTGCCGACGCCCAGCGCGGCCTCGGGCGAGAAGTGGGCGAAGTGCGTGACGTGATAGAGGAAGTGCGCAGCCGCGTAGATCAGGTAGCCGGTGAGCGCCGCCGTGACGGCCGTGGGCTGGCGGGACCGGGCGGCGAGGAAGACCACGGCGGCCAGCGCCAGGCCCAGGCCGCCGACGTCGGAGACCAGGTGTTCGTTGTAGGGCGGATCGAGGTCCACGGTCGGGAAGTCGTCGTAGAAGGAGCGGGGGAACGCGTACTGCCAGACGGAGACGATGGTCTGCAGGCCGGCCAGCGTGAACAGCCCGCCGCGCAGCCAGGTCCGCTTGGCCTGGACGGAAGTCCCGGAGGATGGAGGGGTCATGCCGTCAAGACGCCCACGCCCGCGAATCCGTTATGCCGCGCGGCTGGCCGCCGAGCCGACCGGCGGACGCCGACGCCGCCGGCCTACCGACTGAACGGCGCGACCGCGGCGCCCAGCACCTGCGCCAACTCGGTGCGCGAGGTGATCCCGAGCTTGGGAAAGACGCGGTAGAGGTGCGAACTGATCGTTCGAGGCGACAGGTACAACCGCTGGGCGATGTCACGGTTGGTGAGGCCCTGGGCGGCGAGCGCGGCGATCTGCAACTCCTGGGGGGTGAGCCGGTCGACCCCGTCGGACCGGGGGGCGGCGACACGTTCACCGGAGGCCCGCAACTGCGCACGGGCCAGTTCGCTCCACGGCTTGAGACCGAGTGCGTCATAGGTCAACAGGGCGGCCCGCAGCTGCCGCCGGCTCTCCGGCAGCCGGCGCCGCCGGCGCAGCGACCGTCCGTACGCCAACTGCAGGTGCGCCCGATTGGCCGCACCGAGCTCGTCCACGCCGAGGGCCTGCTGGAACGCCTCGTCGGCCCGCTCGTCGTCGGCGCGTACGGCGGCGGCGTAGCGCAGGCCCGCGGCCAGCGCGGGAGATCCCCACCGCTCGGCCGCCGGGCCCAGCTGCCGGACGAGGGCGTCGAGTTCCTCCGGCCGGCCCGCCCGGACGGCGGCCTCGGCCAGGTGCGCGACGAGAAAGAGCCGGAAGTGGCCGTGGAAGCCGGGCGCGCCGGCCGTGAAGATCCCCCGCAGCTGCTCGTACGCCTCCTCGGGACGGTTCGCACCGAGCGCGGTGATGCCGCGCGCGAGCCGCACGAGGACCAGCACCTCGACCGCGTCCAGCGGCAGCAGGATCTGCTCCGCCTCGGTGGCCAGCGCCTCGGCGGCGGCGAGATCGCCGCGCAGTCCCGCGGCGGCGGCACCCAGTATCTGCCCCACCGACACGGACAGATGCTGGCCGGTGTCCGGTGCCAGCCGTGCCGCTTCTTCGGCGCAGGCCGCGGCCAGGCGGGCGTCGCCGAGCAGCAACGCCGCGAGGCTCTGCGAGGTGAGCACGTTCACCAGCAGGGTCAGCTGCCCGGAGTCACGCAGGGCGGCGATCGCCCTCGCCTGCAGGTGCAGCGAACGGGAGAGGTCACCGGCGACCTGAGCCGCGAGGCCGACCTGATACAGGCCGACGGGGCCGAGGTCGGACAGGTCACCGCAGCGCAGGCGGCGGAGCACCGACGCCCCCCGCTCGACCGGCTTCAACATCGCCTCGGCATGCAGTCGTCGCGGGTCGTCCGCCGGCATCGGCAGCCGGTCGACGATGTCCGCCAGCGCCGTGCGCAGCGGGTCGCTGAGGTCGCCGGACCAGTACAGGCGCGTCGCGACCTCGCCGATGCTGACCAGGATCTGCGCGTAGTCGGCGTCCGCGTCGGTGGACACCGCGGCGGCCGTCTCGGCGATCACCGACAGCGGCCCCTCGGTGCCCCAGCCGCCCTCGACGTAACTCCCCCGCAACAGCGTGAGGAGCAGCCGGGACGGGGCGTCCAGCCGGCTCGGCTCGATGATCCGGAAGAGCCGGTCCACCTCCTGCGCGTCGCCCAGGTCGGCGGCGGCGATGAGCGCGGCGAGCAGTCGCCGCTGCTGCCGGTTCGGCTCGACGGTGAGCTCGGCGGCGCGCAGGAACATCCGGTGCGCGACGTTGCCACTGCCCCGATCCCGCACCGCGTGGGCCGCGTTCTCCAGATCCGCGGCGGTCCGTTCGTCCGGCTCGTCGGTGGCCGCGGCCCGGTGCCAGGCGTGGCGTTCCGGCCGGCCGACCGTCAGCGTGGCGAGGGCGCGGTGGGACGACCGGCGTACCCGCGGGTCGGCGGTCTGACTGATCGCGGAGCGGATCAGGGGGTGCCGGAATCGAACCGGTTGTCTGGCATCGAGGGGCTCGATGATCCCGGCCGCCACCGCGGGTTCCAGCTCCGACTGGTCCACCGGGTGGCCCGCCACCGCGCTGGCGGCGGTCAGCACCTCGTCCAGGCCGCTGTCCCCCAGCGCCGCCACGACGAGGGCCAGCCGGGTCGTTCCCGGCAGCGCCGCGGCCCGCGCGGCGAACGTCTGCGTCAACCGCTCGGTGAGCGGCACCTCGTCGGGGGCCGCCGACGAGGGCGGGCGGTCGGGGAACCGGGCCAGTTCGGCCAGCGCGAGCGGGTTTCCGCTGGCCTCCCGCAGGATGCGCTGCCGTCCCGCGGCGTTGACGTCCGGCGCGTACGCCCGCAGGATCCGGTCCGCCGCCGAAGGATCCAGCGGCGGCAGCGAGATCGTCGGTATGTCGGTGGCGAACGCCGGAGGACTTTCCGAATCATCCCGGTAGGCACCGATGAGGACGACGGGATCCGAGGCGATCCGCCGGGCGACGAAGGACAGCACGACCGCGGAGGCCGGGTCCGCGTGATGCAGGTCGTCGACCGCGAGCACCACCGGCGCCTGCTCGGCGAGGCCGGTGATGAGTTCCAGCGTGGCCCGCGCGACGGCGTACGGCGCCGCCGCGCTGCCGGTCCCTCGCGGCAGTGGCGCGAGGATGGCGGACCGGGCGGCCTCGGAGGCCACGGGATCGAGCACCTGACCGAGCATCGAGTAGCCGAGCGCGTAGTCGGTGGGCGCGCCCGCTCCGGTCAGCACGCGGGCACCGGCTGCCCGCGCCGCCTCGACGGCACGACCCAGCAGCACCGTCTTCCCGATGCCGGCCGGCCCCCGCAGGAGCAACGCGCCGCCACGGCCCGCCACCCCGGCGCGGATCAGCGCGTGCAGCCTCGCGATCTGCTCGTCGCGGCCAGCCAGGAAGTCGGTCACGTGCCGACTCTACGAAGGGCCGCCGCCGCCCGCAGAGCGGACCGGCAGTGACCTCCACCTCGCCTTTTCAGTCACGCGCGCGCCCGACGCAGTCACGCGACTGATGACGTGGGGGACGGTGACGGCCAGTCTCGTAGTGGGGCACGGGACGGCGTCGATCACCGCAGCGCAGGTGGGCCGCCCACCCCGCTCTCGGACTGAAAGGAGTGTGACAGCTGTGCGTTTCACCATCCTCGGCCCGGTCGGTGCCCGGCGCGGTGACGTCGAAGTCGATCTCGGCGGCCGTCAGCAGCGACTCGTGCTCGCCCTGCTGCTGGCCCGCCACGGATCGGTGGTCAGCCTCGCCGAGCTGGTCGACGCGATCTGGAACCAGGATCCGCCCACGAGCGCCGCCAATGTCGTCCATCGGCACATCGGCCTGCTGCGGCGGATCATCGAACCGGATCTGCCGGTACGGGCCGTCGGGGCGTACCTCGTCCGGCAGGCGGCCGGTTACCAGCTGCGGGTCGACGAGGACGGCGTCGACCTGCTCCGCTTCCGTCGCCTCACGGCCGAGGCCAGGCGCGCAGACGAGCCCGGCCCGGCGGTCGCGCTCTACGCCCGGGCGCTGGCGCTGTGGCGCGGTTCCTGCGCGGCGGGCTTGGAACCGGACCTGCGCCGCCAGCCCGCCTTCGCCGCGATCGACGCCGAGCGCGCCGAGGCGGTCCGGGACGCCGTCGACGTCGCCCTGCTCACCGACGACGTACGGTGGGTGATCCCGGCGCTGCGCCAGGCGATCGAACGGGACCCGCTCGACGAGGCGTTACGGGCCCGCCTGGTGCTCGCGCTGGCTGCTGACGGCCGCCAGGCCGAGGCGCTGGCGAGCTTCCAGGAGATCCGCCGACGGCTCAGCGCCGAGCTCGGGATGGACCCGAGCCGCGAGCTGCTCGGGGCCTACCAGCGCGTGCTGCACCAGCGGTTCGGGCCGGCCGCCGGCGACCGGAGCGGGCACCCGCCGACGGCACGCCTCGCCGCGGTGAACCACCGCCGGCCCGCGACGGTCGTGGCCGAGCTCGCCGGTCATCGCCGTACCCGGGCGGTGGGCGCGGACAAGGCCGCCGTCCGGGGACGCCGCGCGGCGCATCAAGGGTCCGCCCCGCACCTGCCGGGGAACCAGCGGTGACGACGACGGCGTCACCGGTCGACGCTCACGGGCCGCTGTCCTATCGGCGTCGGTTCGCCCGTGAACAGCGGATCAGCCACGCGCTGCAACACGCCATCCAGCCCGCCACCAGCGTGTTCGGCGGCATCGACGGCCTGCGGGTGGCCGTACGGTATCGCGGCGCCGACCCCACAGTGCGCCTCGGCGGTGACTGGTACCTGATCCAGCGGTTGGCCGGCGGCGACCTGCTGATGGCCGTCGGTGACGTCATCGGCCACGGACTCGGCGCCGTCGAGGTCATGATCGGGTTGCGCTACGCGATGGCGGCCTACGCTGCCGAGGGGCACCGGCCCGCGGCGATCCTGTCCCGGCTCAACACCCTGCTGTGCGGCTCCGGGGACGAGGCCACCGCGACCGCGGTCGTCGCGGTATACCGGCCGAGCACCGGCCGCATCGAGTGGGCCGGCGCCGGGCACCCACCGTTGTTGCTCGCCGACGGTCGGCGGGCCGTGCCCCTTCCCGCCCCGCAGGGCCCGCTGCTGGGGGTGTTCCGGACGCCGCCGTTCGGGCAGGAGTCCCGCCAGCTGCTTGCCGGGCAGTCGGTGCTTCTCTACACCGACGGCATGATCAAGCGGGGCACCTTCGACGTCGGCATCGACCTGCTGGCCGACCGGATCGCGGGCCTGGATCAGGACCCCGCCGACATTCTCGACCAACTGGACTTCGACGTCGCCCGCGACGATGCCTGCGCGCTGCTGGCACAGCGCACGGCCTGACCGGTCGAGCAGGATCCGGACCGGCCGGTGACCTCCCCACCTGTTGGACGCCGGCCCGAGCTGAGGAGACAATTGCCGGAGCGAGTCAACGCTGGGGGGAGGGGCACGGTCCGTGGCAGTCGTCTTCGACACCGAATCAGTCACGGTCGCCGAGCGCGTCGACGCCTTCCGGGCGGTGATCGTCGATGCGACCGTGCCGTCCAGCGTCGTCCTGGACCCGCCCGCGGTGGGCGTGCCGCTGTCGGCCCGGCTCACCACCTGGCGGCTGGGCCGCGTCCAGGCGCTGCGCACGCAGATCAATCACGGCATGGAACTGGCGCGCAGCCCGCGGCAGACTCGGATGGGATGTACGCCGATGATCTCGCTCGCCGTCCCGACCCGCAACGCCGGCCGCCACGAGCAGTTCGACCGCGTCCGGACAGTGCCCGTGGGCACGCTCAGCTGCGTCGACCTCACGGCGCCCTACCGGTTCACCCAGCCTCACCGGCACGCCGGCTGCGCGCTGCAGATCCCCATCGACGAGCTGGATCTGCCGATGGACGTGGTCAGGCGGGCCGCCGCGGCCCTGCCCAGCAGCCCGCTCTACGAGCTGATGACCGCCCATGTCACGGCGTTGACCCGAGTCCCGGACCGGCTGGACCCGCAGGTCGCGGCCGGAATGGGACGGTCCGCGATCGAGCTGGCGCGCTCGTTGCTGCTCTCCGCGGCCGGCGGCCGCCAGTCGCCGGCCGAGGGCGCCGCGTTGCTCGCCCAGGTCCGGGCCTACATCGCCCGGCACCTCGCGGACGAGGACCTCGGCCCGGACGTGATAGCCGCGGCCCTGCACGTCTCGGTACGCCACCTCTACTCCGTGTGCGCCCGCGACGGCTTCAGCATCGAACAGTGGATCATCGGGCAGCGGCTGGAAAAGGCCAAGAACGACCTGGCCAGTCCGGCGTCCGCGAACCGCACCGTGGCCACGATCGCCCACCGGTGGGGGTTCCGCGACCCCGCCCACTTCAGCCGCCGATTCCGGCTGGCCTACGGCATCACCCCGACCGGCTGGCGGGCGGTCGCCGACGGCGACCAGGGTCACAGCTGACACTGCACGATGTTGTCCCTGGCTGCACGATCGTGCCGGCCGGGATGCCCACCGGGCCACCATCGCGACATTTCACGCGATCGGTGTTGTCAGAGTTGCGGACATGAACGCAGCCGCCGTGCGGGAACCCGGCCATGGCGTACCCGTGATCATCGGCCGCGACGCGGAGCTGCGGCTGATGCGCCGCCTGGTCGTCCGGACCGGGGCGGGAGAGGGCACCGCGCTGCTCCTGCGCGGCAGCGCCGGGGTGGGCAAGTCCGCCCTCCTGCGGGCCCTGCGCGCCGAGGCCAGCGGAGGCGGCCTGACGGTCCTCTCGGCGGCCGGGGTGGAAACCGAACGGTGGTTCCCGTACGCCGCCCTGCACCTGCTGCTGCGACCGCTGGACCACTGCGTCGAAGGGCTGCCACCGGGGCACCGGCAGGCGATCCGGGCGGCGTTCGGCGCCGAACAGGCCCAGCCCGAGGTGCACCAGGTCGCCCTGGCGGTCCTCGAGCTGCTCGCCGACGCCGCGGTGCGGCGGCCCGTCCTGCTGCTGGTCGACGATCTTCAGTGGGTGGACACGCCGAGCCGGGACGTGCTCACCTTCGTCGCGCGCCGCACCCACGGGCACGCCATCCTGCTCGTCGCTGCGGCGCGGACCGAGGGCGCGGAGCCGTACCGCTGGAGCGACCAGGCCGACCTGACCGTCGAACCGCTCGACGCGGCGGCCGCCGCCGTACTGCTCGACACCGGCGCGCCGGACCTGCCACCCCCGGCACGGGCGCTCATCCTGGCCCGGGCAGCGGGTAATCCGTTGGCGCTGGTCGAGCTGCCCAAGGCGGTGCACGGCACGCCCGAGGAGAGCGATCACCTGCCGCTGACCCGCCGGCTGGAGGCCGCCTTCGCGTCACGTACCGACCCGACCAGCCCGGCCTGCCGGATGTTCCTGCTGGTCCTGGCCGCCGAGCCGACGGCGTCGCTGGACCGGCTGTTGACGGTGTCCAGCCGGCTGGCCGGCGCCGCGGTAACCCTGGACGCGCTCCAGGAGGCGGCCGACGCGGGCCTGGTCACCATGGTCGACGGACATCCCGAGTTCCGGCATCCGCTGATGCGGTCCGCCATCTATGGGCGGGCCACGCTCACCGACCGGTTGGCCGTGCACCGCTGCCTGGCCGCCATGCTGGCGGACGACCCGGAGCGCCAGCTCGCCCACCAGGCCGAGGCTGCCATCGGTCCGGACGAGGACCTGGCCGACCGGCTCGAGCGCTTCGCCGACGCGGCGCAGGCGCGGGGCAAGATCGCCGTGAGCGTGCCGGCCCTGCGCCGGGCAGCCCGGCTGGTACGCGACCCGCACCGACAGACCGGCATCCTGATCCGGGCGGCGGAACTGTCCAGCCAGCTCAGCGACCGCGCCCACACCCGGGCGCTGCTGGCGCAGGCCGACCTGCACGGGCTCGGCCCCGTGGACCGCGGTCGACTCATGCTCGTGTCCGACAATGCCGCGTTCGAACCGGACGAGCCGCAACGGCGCATCCACGGCATGGTCGCCACGGCGGCTGCGGCAATGGACGCCGGGGACCGGCACGTCGCCGAGAACCTGCTGTGGCGGGCGGCGGCCCGGTGCTTCTTCCAGGACGGTGACGCGGCGACGCGCGCCGAGACCGCGGCTGAGCTGGACCGGTGGAACCCTGACCCGGACGCTCCACACACGCTGACGGTGCGGTTGTACACCGAGCCGTACCGGCACGGACGCGACGTGCTCCGACGGCTCGACAGGGTCAGCCCCGGCCCCCAGGACGGCTACCGGCTGCACTTCCTGGGCAGCGGAGCGATGGTCGTCGGCGACTTCACCCACGCCTCGCGGTACCTGGCGCAGACGGCCGAGATCTGGCGGGCACAGGGGCGGCTCGGCCTGCTCGCCAGGGCGCTGGCCGGCAGCTGGCCGCGCTTCTATCTGGGTCGGCTCGAACAGGCACGCGCCGAGTCCGAGGAGGGGCGGCTGCTCGCCCGGGAAACCGACGAGTCGATCGCCTGGCTGGGCCTCACCGCCACGGCCGCGCTGGTCGCGGTGACGCGCGGGGAAGGCGAGACGGCCACCCGCCTGATCCAGGAGCTGCGGGCCAGCAGCCTGTTCCTCGGGATGCCGTTCGCCGCCGCGATAGCCCAGCAGGTCACCGGGCTGCTCGCGCTCTTCGACGGGCACGCCGGCGAGGCGTACGAGTTCCTCGCGCGGGTCTTCGACCCGAACGATCCGCACCACCACTCGGTGAGCCGCTGGTTGGTGGCGCCCGACCTGGCCGACGCCGCCGTGGCCGCCGGCGCCGTCGACCGGGCGCGGGAGCTGCTGGCCGAGCTGGCGGACCTGGCCAGCCGGCTGCCATCGGAGATGATGCGGATGGCGCAGGCGTACTGCGATGCCGTGCTGGCCCCGGACGACGAGGCGGAGCCGCGCTACCGCCGGGCACTGACCGCGCTGCCCGACGGGTGCCTGCTGATCCGCGCCCGGCTGCAGCTGCACCACGGCCGATGGCTACGCCGGCAACGGCGCTACCTCGACGCCCGCGACCCGCTGCGCACCGCCCGCGACGAGTTCGACCGGCTCGGCGCGCGCCCGTGGGCCGAGGCGGCCCGCCGGCAACTGCGGGCCGTCGGCGAGTCCACCGGACGGCGGTCCCCGAACGTCGGCGAGCAGCTGTCCGGTCAGGAGATGCAGATCGCGCTGCTCGCGGCACAGGGGCTGAGCAACCGGGAGATCGGGGAGCGGCTGTTCATCTCCCACCGGACGGTCGGCTCACACCTGTACCGGATCTATCCGCGCCTGGGGGTGACCAACCGGGGGCAGCTGGCCGCCGCCCTGGCCGGCGGCGGCCCCGAGTCGGACGACTGACCGTCGCCACCCGTGGAGCCGGCGGGGCGGGAGCCGCCGATGCGACCGGCGGCCGCTCCGTCGACTCCCGCACGGCGGCCGCCGGTGCGCCGGCGAGCGGACATGTCGCGCTGCCCGGTGCCGTCACCGCCGCCCTCCGCGGCGCGACCTGCGGTGCCGACCGGGCTTCGACAGCTGGCGGGCCAGGCTCAGCGCGAGCCCCGGGATCGCCGCGACCGCGACGCAGGCGGCCAGCTCGACCAGGCCGAGCGGGTCGACCCCGAGCAGTGCCCGCAACGGGGGCGCGAGCACGGCCAGCAGTTGCAGCGCGACGGAGAGCGCCACCGCGGCGAGCAGTCCACGGTTGCTCGGCGTACCCGGTGCCGGGCGGGCGCGTACGGCGAGCGCGACCCCGAGCTGGGCGAGCCCGAGCACGACGAAGGTGATCGTCTGCCACGGTCGCCCCAGCTGGTGCGCCGCTGTCCCCGCCGCGAGCACCACCGCCGCGATGAGACCACCGGTCACCAGGATCTGCCTGGTCAACCCGCCGCCCAGCACCGAATGCCGCCCGGAGCGCGGCGGTCGGCGCAGCACCCCGTGTTCGGCGGGCTCGGCGCCGAGTGCCACCCCCGGAAGGCCGTGGGTCAACAGGTTCACCCACAGGATCTGCGCCGGCAGCAGCGGCACCGCCAGCCCGAGGAACGGTCCCACCAGCATGACGGCGATCTCCGCGAGCCCTCCGGACAGCGCGTACCGCAGGAACCGGCGGATGTTGTCGTAGATGCGCCGCCCCTCACCGATGGCGGCGGCGATCGTGTCCAGGTTGTCGTCGACCAGCACCAGGTCGCTGGCCTGGCGGGCCACCTCGGTGCCGCCGCCCATGGCGACCCCGATGTCGGCGCGACGCAGCGCAGGGGCGTCGTTGACACCGTCACCGGTCATGGCCACCACGTGACCGCGCGCCTGGAGCCCGGCGATGATGTCGAGTTTCTGCTCCGGCTGGATCCGGGCGAACACCCGGACCCGATCGGCCTGCTCGGCGTCGAGAACGCCCCCGGCCGCCGGGTCGGCGTTCGCCCGTCCGTCCTGAAGCTCTGCCCCGGTGAGGACGGGGTCGCCAGCGCGCCAGATGCCGAGCCGGTTGCCGATGGCGGCGGCGACAGCCGGATGATCTCCCGTGATCAGCAGCATCCTGACCTGTGCCCGGTCGAAGGCCGCCGCGACCGCCGGTGCACCCGCTCGGATCGGGTCCCCGAGGCCGACCAGCCCGAGCGGCCGCAGGGCCACCGGGCACCCGGGGTCGGGCGCCGTCCGGGTCGTCGCGGCGGCGATCGCGAGGACTCGCCACCCGTCGGAGGCGAGCGCGTCGGCGGCGGCGACCAGCCGGGCCACCGTTTCCGGGTGGGCCGCGACGAGCGGGGCGGCCAGGACGTTCTCCGGTGCGCCCTTGCACGCCACGAGGTACTCGTCATCGCCGATGCGGTGCACCGTGACCATCCGACGGGTGTCCTGGTCGAACGGACGCTCGGTGATCCGGGGCCGGGCCGCCCGCACGGCAGCGACGTCCAGGCCCGCGCGGGCGGCGAACGACACCAGTGCCGCCTCCAGCGGATCGCCCACCGCGCTCCAGTGCGGACGCTCCTGGGTGGGTGCGGCCAGGGTCGCGTCGTTGCACAACAGCGCCGCCTCGGCGAGGCGACGCAGGTCGTCCGAGGCGACGACCGTTTCGCCCGCGCGGCGTATCACGCCGTGCGGTGCGTACCCGTCGCCGGTGACGTCGAATTCCGCGCCGTCCGGGGTCACGACGCGCTGCACGGCCATCCGGCCCTCGGTCAGGGTGCCGGTCTTGTCCGACGCGATGACGGTGACCGACCCGAGGGTCTCGACGGCATGCAGCCGGCGCGGGATCGCCCGCGCGGCGGCCATCCGTCGGGCGCCGAGGGCCAGCGCGAGAGTCACCACCGCCGGCAGGGACTCCGGGACGGCGGCGACCACCAGACTCACCGCCGTGACCGCCATGTCGGGCAGCGGACGCCCGGCCACCAGACCGAGGACCAGGACCACGCCCGCGAGGCCGACCGCGGCCGCCCCCAGCGTCCGGCCGAGCCCCGCGAGCCGGCGTTGCAGCGGGGTCGGCGCCGGGCGCGTCGAGGCCACCAACGTCGCGATCTTCCCCAGCGCGCTGTCCGAGCCGGTCCCGGTCACCACCCCCGTCGCGCGCCCGGTCACCACGACCGTCCCCGCGTACGCCTCCTCCCCCGTTACGCGGCCGACCGCGATCGACTCGCCGGTCAGTGCCGACTCGTCCAACCGCAGCCGCACCGCGTCGGTCAGGCGCAGGTCGGCTGGCACGACGTCGCCTACCTCCAGGCGTACCAGGTCCCCCGGCACCACCTCGGCGGCAGGTACGACCACGTCGTGGCCGTCCCGTACGACCCGGGCGGTCGGTGCGGCGAGCCGGTCCAGGGCGTCGACCGCGGTGTCGGCGCGGATCTCCTGCACCAGACCGATGACGGTGTTCAGGAGCACCACCAGGGCGATCACGGCGGTATCGGGATAATCGCCCAGGACGGTGGTGACCACCGCGGCAGCGAGCAGCAGCAGCACGAGCGGGTCGCCGAGCTGACGGGCGATCCGGCTGACGAGACGACGGGGCCGGGCGGCGGTGACCGTGTTGGGCCCGGCGGTCCGGAGCAGGTCGCCCGCGTGTGCGGAGGTGAGCCCGCGCTCGACCCGCGGGTCCTCCAGCTCGACGCTCATCCGGCGCTCCCCCCGTTGCGGGCGGTCGACTGCGACGAAGCGGCGTCGGGGACGACCGTGGTGCCGCTCGTGCCGGCGAGGACGGCGGCGGCGTCGTCGAGGGCACCGATGGCGGCGGTGTGGCCCGAGGCCCGCACGAACCGGATACAGGCTTCGACCTTGGGTGCCATGGATCCGGCGGGGAAACGCATGCCGGCGAGGGTGTCCACGTCGACGGTGCGCAGGGCGGTGGCGGCGGGGGTGCCGTGGTCGCGCAGGACTGCCGGCACGTCGGTGAGTACCAGCAGCCGGTGCGCGCCCAACCGCAGGGCGAGCAGCGCGGCGGTGAGGTCCTTGTCGACGACCGCTTCGACGCCGTCCAACCGGCCGTCACCGGTCTCGATCACCGGTGCGCCGCCGCCACCGCCGCAGACCACGATTTCCCCGCGCTCGACCAGGGTGTGCAGGGTGTCCATCTCGACGAGCCGGCGCGGCTCGGGCGACGCCACGACCCGCCGCCACCGGTCGCCGTCCCGGCCGATCCGCCAGCCGCGCTGGTCGGCGAGGGCCCGGGCGCGCCGCTGGTCGTAGCCGGGTCCGACGAACTTCGTCGGTGTGGCGAAGGCGGGGTCGTCCGCGTCGACGACGGTCCGGGTGAGCACGGCGACCGCCGGAGCGCCGGCGTTGTGCAGTTCCTGGACCAGCCAGTAGCCGATCATGCCCTGGGTCTGGGCGCCGAGCACGTCCAACGGATACGGCCGGCTCAGCGCCGGGTCGCTCTCGCTCTCCTGGGCGAGCAGGCCGACCTGCGGACCGTTGCCGTGACAGACGATCAGCTGGTGGTCGGTCGCCAGGTGGGCGAGGGACGTCGCGGCCCGGCGCACGTGCCGGCGCTGGATCGCCGCGTCCGGTTTCTCGCCGCGTTCCAGCAGGGCGTTGCCGCCGAGGGCGATGACGATACGCACGGCTCACTCCGCCAGTGCCCGCACGAGCAGTGCCTTGATGACGTGCAGCCGGTTCTCCGCCTGGTCGAACACGATCGACCGCTTGGACTCGAACACCTCTTCGGTGACCTCCGCGCCGTCCAGACCGAACTGACGGTGCAGGCGGGCGCCGATGTCGGTGCCGCGGTTGTGGATCGCGGGCAGGCAGTGCATGAACCGCACGCCGGAGCGGTTCGTGGCATCCAACAGTTCGTCCGTGACGCGGTACGGCAGCAGCGACGGCACCCTGTCCTGCCACGCGTCGTCGGGCTCGCCCATGCTGACCCACACATCGGTGTAGACGAAGTCGGCGCCGCGTACCGCGGTGTCCAGGTCGTCGGTGACCAGGATGCGCGCGCCGCTGGACCGGGCGGCGACCTCGGCCGCGGCCACCACGTCGGGTGGTGGTTGCAGGCCGGCGGGTGCCGCGACGCGTACGTCCATGCCGAACAGGGCGCCGGTGACGAGCAGGGAACGGGCGATGTTGCCGCGGCCGTCGCCGGTGAAGCAGAAGGCGATGTCCTCGAGGTCACCGCCGTGGTGCTCGGTCATGGTGAGCACGTCGGCGAGGCTCTGGGTCGGATGCCAGGCGTCGGTGAGGGCGTTCCAGACCGGTACGCCGGAGTGCTCGGCGAACAGTTCCACCGTGTCCTGGGCGTGGCCGCGGAACGCGATGCCGTCGAACATCCGGCCGAGCACCCGGGCGGTGTCGGCGGCGGACTCCTCCCGACCGAGGTGGGTGCCGTCGGGTCCGAGGTAGGTGACGTGGACCCCCTGGTCGTGGGCGGCCACCTCGAACGCGCACCGGGTACGGGTGGAGTTCTTCTCGAACACCAGCACGATGGACCGTCCGCGCAGCCGCGGGATCTCGTCTCCGTGCCGCCGGTCGTGTTTCAACCCGGCGGCCAGGGCCAGCAGGTCGAGACGTCGGGGCTTGTCCAGGTCCAGGTCCTGCAGGAAGGAGCCGGGGCGGGGTTGCGAGGTCATGAGGGGTTCTCCCTTGCTCAGAGCGGTTGGCGGCGTACCGGGCAGCTCATGCAGCGGGCGCCACCGCGACCGCGGCCGAGCTCGCTGCCGGCGAGCGTGATGACGTCGATGCCGTTGCGCCGCAGCATCGTGTTGGTGACGACGTTGCGGTCGTAGCCGACGACCACACCGGGGGCGACGGCCAGGAAGTTGTTCGCGTCGTCCCACTGCTCCCGTTGGGCGGTGCGGCGGTCCGCCTCCGCGGTCAGCACCTTGACCGACCCCGTGTCGAGGGCCTGGGCCAGCGCGGCCGGCACGCCCCGGCTCTCCTCCACGTCCAGGTCGTCCGGGCCGCCGCCGGGGGTGAGCCGCCAGCACCGCACCTCGTTCCAGGCGACGTACGGGTAGAGGACGAAGGTGTCGACATCCACCATGGTCAGCACCGTGTCCAGGTGCATCGCGGAGCGGGTCCGGGGCAGCTCCACCGCGAGGACAAGGCGCGCCTGCCCGGTGGCGAACAACCGGCGGGCGAGCATCTCGATGCCCGCCGGCGTGGTGCGCTCACCCATGCCGACCGCCACGACATCCGGGGCGATGACGTGGATGTCGCCGCCCTCCAGCGTCGCCGACCCGTGGTCGGCGTCGTCGTCGCCGCAGTAGACCGGGAACTGCGCGCCGCGGAACCGCGGGTGGTAGCGGTAGACGGTGCGGGTGTTTACCGACTCCCGGCGGCGGGCCGCCTTGGCCATCGGATTGATGGTCACGCCCGCGCCGATCCACGCCGAGTTGTCCCGCTGGAACAGCGTGTTGGGCAGGGGGGCGAGCAGGAAGTCGTCGACGTCGGCCGCCTGCCAGGTCAGGCTGGGCCGGGTCAGCGGAGACAGCTCCGCCTTGGTCACCCCGCCGACGAGATACTCGGCCAGCCGGGCCGGCTCGGTGTCGTCGAACAGGGCGCGGACCTCGCGGGCCAGCCCGGCGCCCAACTGCTCGGCGGTGATCGTACGGGCCAGGGCGAACTCTCGACCGTCGGGCGTGGACAGCGCTTCGGCGAGCAGGTCACCGAACAGGTGCACGGTCACATCGCGTTGCCGCAGTGCCTCGACGAACGCGTCGTGTTCGCTGCGGGCGCGGCTGGCCCAGAGGACGTCGTCGAAGAGCAGCTCGCCGGCGTTGCCCGGGGTGAGCCGCTCGATCTCGAGCCCGGGCCGGTGCACGATGACCTCGCGCAGGGCCCCGATCTCCGATCCGACGCCGATGGTCGGCCTGCTGTCGATGCTGGTGCGGGTCATCGCCGTACCCCTTCGGCCAGGGAAGCCGGCGACGTCTCGCCGTACTCCCGGTTTCCGACTTTGAGCCAGATGTAGACGGGCACGCCGAGCAGCAGGCAGAACAGCCCGTAGTAGGCGGCCTGGTACCCGCTGCCGGCCACGGCCCAGAAGCTGAACAGCAGGGCGGTGACCGAGACGAGCAGGTCGCGCAGCAGATGGCCGGAGCGGGTCCGGCGGCCCTCGGTCAGCAGCCAGTACACCTGGGCGGCGGCGGAGAACAGGTACGGGATGACGGCGGTCAGCACCGACAGCAACACCACCGTGGCGAACACCTCGGCGAAGCTGGTGTAGCTCACCACCGTCAACGCCGAGGCCAGGATCGTGCCGGCGACGATCCCGTACGCCGGCACCCCACGCCGGCTGTCCCGCGCGAACGGAGCCGGGAACAGCCGATCCCGCGCGGCGGCCTGCGGCATCTCCCCCACGATCAGCGTCCAGCCGACCAGCGCCCCGAAACCGGACACTATCGCCGCCACCGCGACCGTGTCGCCCGCCCACCGGCCGCCGAAGATCGCGTTGGCCGAGTCGGTGAACGGCGCGGCCGAGGCGACCAGCGCCTCCTGGCTGACCGTGCCGAACACGGTGACCGTGCCGAGGATGTACACCACGGCGCAGGCGACGGTGCCGAGAACGGTGGCCCGGCCGACGTTGCGCCGCGGGTTCACCACCCGCCCGGCGGCCACCGAGGCGGTCTCGATGCCGATGTAGGCGAACAAGGCGATGGCCGCCGCGGCACTGACCGCGCCGAAGGCGGACCCGCCGCTGGCATTGAACTCGCCGAAGTTGGCGGACTTGACGAACAGCAGCCCGACCGTGGCCATGAACAGCAGTGGGATGAACTTCAGCACGGTGGTGAGCACCTGCACCACGGACAGGCTCCGGATCCCCGCCAGGTTGATCCCCGCCGGCACCCACAACCCGACCAACGCGATCACCAGCGACCAGCCCCGGGAATGGGAGGTGTTCCAGAACACCTCCACGTAGCCGACCCAGGCCACCACGATGGCGGCGTTACCGGCCCAGGCGGTGATCCAGTAGCTCCACGCGTTGACGAACCCGGCGAACTCCCCGAACCCGTTGCGCGCGTAGAGATACGGTCCGCCGGAGCCGGGGACGCGCCGGTTCAACGCGCCGAACGTCAGGGCGAGCGCGACCGCGCCGACCGTCGCCAGTACGAACGCCACCAACGAGATCGGACCGAAGCCGGCCAGCGCCGACGGCAACGCGAACACACCCGTACCGATGACCGACCCGACAACCAGAGCGGTGGCGGTCGGCAGCCCGAAGCGTCGATCGTCGGGCCGGCCACGCGCCGGACTGTCATCGACGACCAGTGACGGTCCTACCGCATTCGGCATGACCTTCCTCCTCACCGAGTGATCTCTTCTGCTCGGTGACGCTAGGAGGGGCCAGTGCAGGACCAGTGGCAAACGAGTGCGCTCAGACCCGTCCCGCAGAGGTTGCCGGCCGGGCACCGCTCCCGGCTGCGGACGTCGTCGCGGACGCCGGGCGGTCGGCGTGCACACTCCTTCGTCACTGAGACCGCACGAGCCGCCCATAGCTTCGCAACTGGTCGAAAGTCCGAGCCGGTGGCCGGCACAGCCTGGCACCGGCAGACGTTGATCAAGAAGCCGATCTTCGACAAGGACAACGACTCGACGTGAGGGGAGATGAGCAGGCCATGACGCCATCGTCGGAGCCGGACTGGCAGTTGGAGGTCACCGCGCTGACCCGTTGCCCGGGGGTGCGGCTGCGCGGCGAGGTGGACCTGTCCACCGTGCCGACGCTGGAACTCGCGCTGGACCTACTCGTCGAGACGGCCGGCGACGTCACCGTCGACCTGCACAAGCTCACGTTCATCGACGTGCTCGGGTCGCGAGCTCTCGCCCAGGCTGCGATCCGGCTCTGCGCCACCGGCCGACGCATGCGGCTGCGTGGCGCCAACCCACAGCTGCGGCGGATGCTGAGCGTGCTGGGGTGGGCCGAGTTGTTCGACTTCCCCCTGGCCGAGGGGTAGTCCGGGGGCCGCCGACGCGGCCTGCCTTCCCACCCAGCCGTCCGGGCCGAGACCCGGACCGGTCGGGCTCAGTGCAGCCGAGACTTCCAATCCTCCGGTACCCGACCACGGGGACCGGGGGCGGGCTGGCTGAGCGGGCGCGCGTGCGGCTCGGCCAGCTCCGGCCCGTCGGCGTACAACTGGTCGTTGGCGTAGTCCCAGAACCACGACTCGCCCGGTTCGAAGCTCTGCACGACCGGGTGACCCGTCGCGGCCGCGTGCGCGGTCGCGTGCTGGCCCGGCGAGGAGTCGCAGCAGCCGACATGGCCGCAGGCCGCACAGCGGCGCAGGTGGAACCACCACCCACCGGAGGAGTCGCACTCGACGCAGCCCGCTCCGCTGGGTGGAACAGCCGGATTGATCGCCGCGGTCCCGGCCGGCGACTCCGGCGTGGGCTGGTCATCCACGATGTGTTCCCTCCGACTCGCGGCCGCGGTGCTCGGGCCGGTCCGCCGGGCATCCGCACCCCAGAGCGTACCCATCTTTCCTGCTCGCCGGCCAAAGCCACTGGATAGGCATTGAATCGGCACTGCTGCCCGGTTCCATGGCGGTATCCGATCTCCCGACTTCAGAGGAGCAGCAGCATGAGATCCAGGAACATCCGCCGTATCGCCATGGCCGCGCTGACCGCCGCCGCCGTGGTGACCGGCACCGGACCGGCCGCCCTGGCGGGTGGTGGGCGCCCCGCCAAGCCGACCGTCGTGCTCATCCACGGCGCCTTCGCCGACTCGAGCGGCTGGAACGGCGTGGTGCGCCGGCTCCAGCACGACGGCTACCCCACCGTCTCGGCCGCCAACCCGCTGCGCGGTGTCGCCGCCGACGCCGCGTCCGTCAAGGCACTGCTCGACTCCATCGACGGCCCGATCGTGCTGGTCGGCCACTCCTACGGCGGCATGCTGGCCAGCCGGGCCGCGGCCGGCGACCCGGACGTCAAGGCCCTGGTGTACGTGGCCGCGTTCGCGCCGCTGCCGGGCGAGAGCGCCGGCGACCTGGCCGCGAAGTTCCCCGGCAGCAGCCTCGGGGAGACGCTGCGCCCGGTGCAGCTGCCCGACGGCAACGAGGATCTGTACGTCGATCCGAAGCTGTTCCCCCAGCAGTTCGCCGCGGACGTGCCGAAGGCCGAGGCGAAGCTGATGGCCGTCTCCCAACGGCCCATCACCGGGGCCGCGCTGAGCGAGGCCGCGGCGGGGCCGCAGGCCTGGCAGACGAAACCCAGCTATTTCCTCATCGCCGAGGCGGACCGCAACATCCCGGCCGCCGCGCAACACTTCATGGCCGCGCGTGCGCACGGCACCGCCCGCAGCGTGCAGGGCGCCTCCCACGCGGTGTTCGTCTCCCAGCCGACGATCACCGCGCAGTTCATCGAGAAGGCAGCGCGCGAGCGCGGCTGACCGGCCAGGCGGCATCCCGCGGGTGGCAGGCGGTTCGCCCGCCACCCGCTCTCGCCACCGCCCTGACGGATGCCGCCGACGCACGGCACCGCACGCGGGTGAACGGCGATGTGGTGAATCCGTGGTGACAGCGACTCCTACGAAAGGCAGGCACCGATGCAATCGACCCGGCTCACCGATCTCGCCGAGACACTGCTGGCGGCGGCGCGTACCGCCCACAGTGGCCGCGGCGCGCACACCCTCTTCGGTGGTCACGAGCACCAACTGCGGCAGACGGTGATCGCGCTGGTCGCGGGCCGTGAGCTCGGCGAGCACAACGCTCCGGCCGAGGCGACGCTGCAGGTCCTCCAGGGTCGTGCCCGCCTGACCACGGCGTCGGAGACCTGGGAGGGGACCGCCGGTGAGCATGTCGTCATCGGCCCGGACCGGCACAGCGTGACGGCCCTGGCGGACACGGTGGTGCTGCTGACCGTGGTTACAGCCCACAGCTGATCCCAGCGACACCATTCATTGTCATCCTCGGGCGAACCAGGCGGGCCGGCCCTTGATCTTCGTGCGGCAACTGGTCCTCATGGCGCCGGTGCTGCTACCGGCCCGTCATGAGGCCGATGGCCCAGATAGCGGCGAGGGCGGCCACGCCGACCAGTCCGGTCCACAGCGCGCACCCCATCCCGTACGTGCGGTCTCCGGCCAACTCCCGCTCGGTCTCCGTGGGCTCCCGGCTCTGCACGAGGTAGCGGCCGGTGCTGGGCAGGGTGAGCGCGGCGACTCCGCTGTCGAGGACCGCGGGCTTGCCGATCACGTGCAGCGCGACGCCGGCGGGCACGATCTGTTCCATCACCCGCACCCGCTCCACGCGCCGGGCCGCGTCCGCCGGGACCAGTCCCCGGTCGACGACCTGCTGGAGCCACCGTCCGTTGCGACGGTGGCTGGTGGTCTCCTCGTCGACGACGGTCCGCACCGGTGTGGGGCCGGCGTGCGCCACCGGCAGCCGGGTTTGTGCCAGCACCGACAGCCGAGGGTTGTAGGTGGACGCCTGAAGGATCTCGGCCGAGACGGCGACGGTGCCGGTGTTGTCGGCCACCCCGAACGGATCCCCCGCAGACTGTTCCCACAGGACGGCCGTCCGGGTGAGGCCCGGGTCGCCGACGTCGTCGATCGCGCACACCGTCGTGCGGAACCACACGGCCTCGGCACCGGACAGCGGCGCGGTGACCAGCCCGTCGCGACCCGGCACGGTCTGGCCGTACACGGCGAGGCGCTGGGGCAGTCTGGCTCCGGGGCGCAGCGCGGCGCACGGGGTAACGGCGTGCCGGCGGACCCACCGGTGCTGGCGGCCGTTCGACACGGCCAGGGCCAGCAGGACCGGCGCCAGCATCAGCGTTCCGAATCCCAGGATCGCGAGGGCGACCGTCAGGAAGCTCACAGCGTGAGGGTAGGTGTCGGTCGCCAGTGTCCTGGTCGTCCGCTCGCCGGAGCGACCGCGGCCGCGTGCGGCGCTGCCCGGACGGCCGCGCGGGTGGGCCGGCCCCGTCGATCGCACGGCAGGTGCCGTCGCCGGGGCCGGCCCACCGCAGCGGGCGTCGCCGGGTCAGTGCCAGTCGCTGACCCGCACGTCGCGCGGATCGGGCGCGCCCTGTCCCGTCTCCAGGAGTTGCTTGAGGCTCAGCAGGTAGACCGCCCACTTGGTGCTGCAGTGGTGCATGAACTCCACCGGCTCACGCCAGCCCTCGTGGGCGAACAGCACGATCGTCCAGTCGCCGTCTCGGCGGAGGTCCCACCGTACGGTGGTGCCGATCCACTCCGGCGGCCCGTCCACGACCTCCCAGCGGACGTGGCGGCCGGGGTCGAGTGCGATGACCTTCATGTCGAATCCGCCGGGACCGAACCGGAACTCGATCACCCCGTCGAGGTCGGTCTCGCCGGCGGTCTTCTCGGTCCACCAGCCGGACAGCCCGTCCAGGGTGGTGAGGGCCTCGTACACCTGCTCGGGCGAGGACCGCTCGACGCCGATGCGGTGCAGGATGTCTGCCATCTCGTGTCCTTCCTACTGCTGCTGGTCGGTGTCGTTCGTCGCGTCCTTGCCGCGTTGGATCGTCTCGGCGATGCGCTTGATCCGCCGCAGGCGGGAGTCCCAGGCGGCGCCGACGTCGGCGAGCTGGGCGACGGCGCGGGCGAGGCGGGCCTCGTCGACCCGGAACTGCTTCTCCCGGCCGGCGGTGGTGGCGCGCACCAGGCCGACCCGGTCGAGCACGGCGAGGTGCTTCGCCACCGCCTGACGGGTCACCGGCAGGTGCCCGCTGAGGCTGGTCGCCGTCCCCGCGCCCTGGCTGAGCAGCAGGTCGAGCATCCGCCGCCGGGTCGGGTCGCCGACGGCCGACCAGAGGTCGTCGTCCACCAGCACGCTCACGCGCCCGCTCCCACCTTCGCCGCGTACGGCGGAAGCTGCGGCAGGTAGCGGTCCCAGCCGGAGACGTGGTCGGCGTGCTCGGCGGCGACCTTCGCCTCGTCCCAGCCGCGCTCGCGGAAGCCGCTCTCGGTCATCCGCAGCAGCGTCCCGGCCCCGGCCGGTTCGAGTTCGAAGACGACCAGGAACGAGTTGCCCGGCCCGGGGACCTGCCCCTCCTCGTGGGTCCAGCGGAAGGAGAACAGCCGCGGCGGCACGGCGTCGACGACCTGGAACTGCACCCAGACGCCGCCCTGCGCGGGGTCCCCGAAGCCGATCCGGCCCGCTCCCCCGGGCACGGCCGGATACTCCGCCTCGTCCGGCCACCACTCCCGCAGGTGCTCAGGACTGCTCACCACGTCGAAGACCACCTCGGGTGAGGCGTCGATGTGCAGCTCCCGCTCGATCGTGCCGTACTCCATGACCGCCACCTTCCGCAACGTTTGGTTGCGCATCACGCTAGCCGGCGGGAGCGTCATGCGCAACCTTTAGTTGCATGATGTCGCGGCGGGCGGGCGTTCGCCGGGCTTGGGGCGGCCGACGAGCCGTGCGCTGGTGATGAGTTGTCGGGCCGGCACCCGTCACATCTTCGACGGGACACGACGAGGCGGAAGGATGGCGTGATGGGTGGGCACACGAGGCTGGCGGAGGTGGGCGTGAACGGGCTGGGCGAGGTCGACGAACCGGCCTTCTCGGGGTTGGCGCAGCGGCACCGGCGGGAGCTGCACGTGCACTGCTACCGGATGCTCGGGTCGTTCGAGGACGCCGAGGACACCGTGCAGGAGACGTTCCTGCGGGCCTGGCGGCGGCGGGAGACCTTCCAGGGGCGGTCGACGTTCCGGGCCTGGCTGTACCGGATCGCCACCAACGCCTGCCTGGACCTGCTCGCCAAGTGCCGACCCGAGCCCGCGACGGGCGGTGAGGCGCGGTGGCTGCAGCCCTACCCGGACCGGCTGCTCGACGAGCTGCCCGCGGCCGACGCGGACGAACCGGAGACCGTCGCCGTCGCGCGAGAGACGATCGAGCTGGCGTACCTGGTCGCGGTGCAGCACCTCGCGCCGCGCCCCCGGGCCGTGCTGATCCTGCGCGACGTGCTCGGCTGGCCGGCGAAGGACGTCGCGGAACTGCTCGGGGACTCCGTCAACTCCGTGAACAGCGCGCTGCAACGGGCCCGCGCCGGCATGCGGGAGCACCTGCCCGCCGAGCGGCAGGACTGGACCGGCGGCGAGGAGGACGCCGAGACCCGCGAGCTGGTGCGCCGCTTCACCGACGCCAGCGTCGCCACGGACATCCCGGCGCTCACCGCGCTGCTGCGCGACGACGTCCGGTGCTCGATGCCGCCCACCCCGGGCCTGTACCTCGGCCGCGACGCGGTGGTGAAGAACTGGGTCGAGGACGGCTTCGCGGGTATGACGGGTCTGCGCGCCGTGCCCACCGCCGTGAACCGGCAGCCCGCCGTCGCCTTCTATCACTGGCGCGCGCGGGAGGGCGCGTACCTGCCGCTGACCATCGACGTCCTGCGGATCACCGGCGGGGCGATCACCGAGATCGTCACGTTCCACGACGACCAGTTCCCGCGGCTGGGGCTGCCGGAGCGCCTGCCGGCCGACGGCACGGAGTAGTCCCGGTGCGGACGCTCACGCTGCGCGCAGGCGCGCGCGTGGCGGTGGTCGCGGCGCAGTGGCGCGACGCGTTCGGCGTCGTCACCCGCGGGCGGGTGCAACTGGAACTGCGCGGCGGCGAGCCGGGGCCGGTCCTCGACCGCGACGCCGGGTTCTGGCTGCGCGGCACCGGCGTCCGCGCCCTGCGCAATCCCGCCCGCCGCACGGCGACGGTACGCATCGTCACGCCCAGGGCCGTCACCTGCCCGGGTCACCGAATCATGGAGGAAGACATGGACAGCATGCACGACACCGCAGTCGTCGCGGGCCCGGCGCCGGGCCAGCCCAGCCGCCGATTCCGCCGGCTCGCCGGCACCGGCCTCCTCGCCACGCTCGCGGCGATGGCGGCCACCACCCTCGCCGCCGCGCTCGCCCGGGCCGTCGGCGTCGACTTCGCGATCCCCGAGGGCGGCGAGACGATCCCGTTGGGCGGATTCGCCGTGGTGACCGGCTTCTTCTCGGTCGTCGGCGTCGTCATCGCCGGCGCTCTGCTGCGGTGGAGCGCCCGCCCCGCCGAGCGTTTCGTGTGGACGGCGGTGGCGCTGACCGCGCTCTCGATGGTCCCGCCCCTGCTCTCCGGGGCGAACACCGCCACCGTCGCCGCCCTCCTCGGGCTGCACCTCGTCCCCGCGGCGGTGCTGATCCCCACCCTGGCACGGAGCCTGCGCACCCGGGCCGGTTGACGGATGTCCGTCGGCCGGGCCGGAGCGGTCAGCCGGCGAGCCGGGTGAGCGCGGCGACCGAGCGGTCCACATCCGCCTCGGTGGTGGTGGCGTTCGACACCGCGATCCGCATCAGCCGCCGGCCGCGCCAGGTCGTGCCGCCCACCCAGCAGGTGCCGTCGGCCTGCGCCGCCGCGATCACCCGGTCGGTGCGCGCGTCGTCGCCGAAGCCGACCAGCACCTGGTTGAGGACCACCTCGTTGGCCACCTCGAAACCGGCCGCGGTCAGGCCGTCGGCGAACCGCCGGGCCAGCGCGCAGCAGCGGTCGACAAGCGCGGCGACCCCGTCGGAGCCCAGCTCGCGCAGCCCGGACCAGACGGCGAAGCCGCGGGCCCGCCGGGACGACTCCGCGGTGAGGTCCGCGCCGGTGGGCACCCCACCGGACCCGACCAGGTACGCCGCGGCGTACGACATGGCCGCGGCGTGCACGTCGGGTCGGGAGCAGAAGGCGAAGGCGGTGTCGTACGGCAGGTTCAGCCACTTGTGGCCGTCACACGCCCAGGAGTCCGCCAACTCCAGCCCGTCGACCAGGTGTCGGGTGGTCGGGCTGGCCCCGGCCCACAGGCCGAACGCGCCGTCCACGTGCACCCAGGCGCCGCGCCGGTGGGCCAGCTCGCAGGCGTCCCGCAGTTCGTCGCAGGCGCCGGTGTTCACGTTGCCGGCCTGCAGACACACGATGGTCGGGCCGGTGGGGGCGGCGCGCAGCGCGTCCCGCAGGGCGGCGGGGTCGACGGCGCCGTTCGGCCCGGCCGGCACCGGCCGCACCGCGTCCTCGCCGAGGCCGAGCAGCCGCAGCGACCGGTCGATGGTGGCGTGCCGTTCCACCCCGGCGATCACCCGGATCGGCGGGGCGCCGAGCAGGCCGCGCCGTTCCACGTCCCAGCCGGCGTCGGCCAGCACCTGGAGCCGGGCGGCGGCGAGACCGGCGGTGTTGGCGGCCTGGCCGCCGGTGACGAAGCCGACCGACGCCGACGCCGGGATGCCCAGCAGGTCCTTGAGCCAGCCACCGGCGGCGGCCTCGGCGGCGAGGGCGGCCGGCGAGGTGACCGGGTTGAACGCGAGCTGGTCCCAACCGGCGGCGAGGATGTCGGCCGCCGTGGCGGCCGGCAGCGCCCCGCCGACGACGAAGCCGAAGTACCGCGGGCCGGCGGTGGCGACCAGGCCCGGTTCCGCGGCGGCGACCAGGTCGGCCAGCACCTGCGCGGGCGGGGTGGGCGCGGCGGGCAGCGGACCGGCGAACGCGGCGGCGATCGCGGCCTGGTCGACGGGTACGCCGACCGGCCGGTCGGGCAGCGACCGCCGGTAGCCGGCGGCGTGGTCGGCGGCGGCGCGGAACAGGCTGCTGAAGTCCTCCACGGAGCGCACCTTAGCGTCCGCCCCCGACCTGGACAGCCGGCCGGGGACGGGGCAGGCGTGCCCCGTCCCCGGCCGCGGTGGTGCCTACGGGAAGAAGTCCACGCCGGCGGAGCTGATCTCCATGGTGTTCTGCTGGTCGGTGGTGCCGGTGAACCGGACGCCGAGGGTCAACCCGACGCCCCAGAGCACCTCGGGCCGGCCCGGCACGGCGAAGCGTTGCATCCCGAAGGTCGACGGGGCCAGGGACAGATTGTCGTGCGCGGCGATCCGCTTCTCGCCGTCGAAGACGTGCACGTTGGTGACCGCGGCCTGGTTGGTCTCGCAGCGGAAGCGGATCAACGCCGAGTCGATCGCGAGCCGGTTGTCGTTGACGATCACCGGGGTGGGGATGCCGAAGTGCAGCCAGTTGGTGGTGCCGGGCCTGCCGACGAGCCGGATGAAGAAGCCCGCCCGCCATTCGCTGCGGATGCGGTCGGGGAACTCCACCGCCAGGCTGTGCCCGTGCGCCCACATCGCTTGTTCCAGAGCCATTGCCGTCCCTCTCGTCGCGTCGTGGGTGGTCAGCGATCGGTCAGCTTGGCGCGGGACAGATCGCGGATGGTCTGTGAGTTGCTGTTGTCGGCCAGCCGGCCCAGGGACTGTTCGAGTTTCGGGGTGAGTGAGGGCCCGAGCGAGCGGATGACGAGCTTCTCCACGGCGACGTCCCCGGCGTCGATGAGCCGCTCGGCGACTCGGTTGCGGGCGTCCTCGGGCAGGTTGGTCAGCGCCGACGCCGACGCGATCCGCAGCAGCGGCTCGTCGCTGGCGGCGGCCTCGTCCACGACGTGCTGCGCGTCGGCCAGCAGGCTGGCCGCGTAGACGGCCTTGCTGGCCAGCATCACGTTGTCGTCGCGGGCCAGGACCCGCAGGTGCTCGGCCGCCTCCGGCCCGGCCGCCGCGGTGATGGCCCGGTAGTCGGGCTCGTCGCTGCTGAGCAGCCGGCGCAGCTCGTCCAGGGAAATCGGCATGTCTGCTCTCCCCCTCACGGATTGACCGTCAGTGCGCTGTTGCGCATGGTCGTGATCTCGGAGTTGATGAGGTCCGGGGGCGGATTGGTGATGTTGTCGGTGCCGTTGCCGGTCATCAGCCGGTTGTTGTCGTTGACGTGGTTGAGGCCGAGGACGTGGCCGATCTCGTGGCCGAGGGTCCAGCGGCTCGCGCCGCTGGCCACCACCGCGCCCGGCCGGCCGTCCGGATGCGCGGCGCAGCCGTTCAACGGCGGGTTGGTCGCCTGTACGAAGTAGGCGACGACGTCGTTGGTGCCGACGTTGTTGCGGTTGCCGAACAGGGTGCGCTGCTCCTCGGTCGTCTGGCCACGGGTGCAGGTGCCCACGTCGACCACGTTGAGCGCGGGCAGGTTCAGGTTCTCGTCGCTGGCGCGGACCACCCGGAAGCCGGCCGGCTCGTAGGATTCGCGCATCCCGGCGATCATCTGGTCGATGGTGAACCGGGTCGGCGCGGTCAGCACCTTCACGTGCAGGCGTACGGTCTCCAGCAGCTTGAAGTCGCAGCCGGCGGCGGCGAACTCGAGGGTGTTCTGCGCGTCGGTGCTGCCGGAGAAGCGCACGCCGATGGAGATGCCGATCCCCCACAGCACGTCGGGCTTGCCCGGCACGTCGAACCGGTTCAGGCCGAACGCGGTGGGCGACAGGTTCAGCCCGTCGTGGTTGACGATGCGGCGCTCACCGTCGTACACGTGCACGGCGGTGACCGCCGCGGCGGTGGAATTCGCGCGGAACCGCAGCATGACCGAATCGGTCATCTGCCTCTTGTCCTTCACGATGACCGAGGTCGGCACCGCGAAGTGGAACCAGTTGGTGGTGTTGGGTCTGCCGACGACGCGGATGAAGAAGCCCGCGCGCCAGACACTGGCCAGACCAGCGGGGTTTTCCACCCGCATGGTGTGCCCGTGGGTCCACATCGCCTGAGTGATCACAACGGCACCACGCCCTCTGTCGTGCGGTTGACGAAACTGGGGTGAGAAGAAGGGGCGCCCCGAAGAATTGAGCCGACCGGTTCGGCACCGCAAATGTTACGCAGCGTGGCGGATGACGCTATCCGGTGGATGACAGATCGGTCGCCGACAGGCGACGGCCCGGCGGGTGACCGCCGGGCCGACGCCGGTACGGGTGCGGAGGTCCCGTGCTCACCGTCCGAGTCGCGTACGCCTCCGTGCTTCAGTCGACCGTCGGGCGCCGGTCCCGGCCGCGCTTCAGCTCGAAGAACCCGTCGGTCCCGGTCACCTGGAGCACCCCGTCCCACAGCCGGCCGGCCGCCTCGCCACGCGGCACGGGGCTGACCACGGGCCCGAAGAACGCGTTGACCCGCCCGTCCGGTCCCGGTACGTGGATGGTGGGCGTCCCGAGGTCCTCCCCCACCGGCTTCAACCCGGCTTCGTGGCTGGCGAGCAGGGCCTTGTCGTAGTCCGTCGAGTCGGCGGCGTCGGCGAGGTCGGTGGGCAGGCCGACGTCGGTGAGGGCGTCGAGGTAGAGCTGGCGGCCGATCGGCGCCGCCTGGTGGTGGATGCGGTTGCCGAGCGCGGTGTAGAGGTGGCGCAGCACGTCGTTGCCGTGGCGCAGCTCGGCGGCGACACACACCCGCACCGGTCCCTGGCCGTGGGTGAGCCATTCCCGGTACCACTCCTCCAGGCCCTCGCGTCCGTCGTTGAGGATGCCCAGGCTCATCACGTGGAACCGCGCGTGTACGTCGCGGACCTGCTCGACCTCCAGCAGCCAGCGGGAGGCGTTCCAGGCCCAGGGGCAGCGGGGGTCGAACCACATGTCCACGGTCGTCATTACCTACCTCTTCCTTCCGGGTGCGGTTCAGCCTAGGAAGAGGATTGGCCCACGATAAGCACCAATCATGCCGGCATCATCTGGGCCAATGTAGGCTCCGGCGGGTGGACATCCAGGTGAACCTGGCCGGGCGGGGCGACCTCGCCGCCCGGATCTACCGGCAGCTGCGCGACGCCGTCGTCGACGGCCGGCTGGCCGCCGGGGAACGACTGCCGCCGACCCGCGAGCTGGCGCTGCGGCTCGCCGTCTCCCGCAACACCGTGGCCGCCGCGTACGACCGGCTGACCGCCGAGGGTTTCCTGGTCGGCCGGGTCGGCGCCGGCACGTTCGTGGCGGCCGCCGCCCTCGCCCCGGCCCACGACCGCCGGCAGGCGCCGGCCGGGCGGGACGTGGCGCCGCGACCGCTGTGGCGTACCGCGCCGCCCACCACCGCCCGGCGGTCACCGCCGGCACCGTACGACTTCGCGGTCGGCGTGCCCGACGGCCGGCTCTTCCCGCTGGACACCTGGCGGCGGCTGGTGGCGCAGCAACTGCGGGCCGCGACGGTACGCGAGGGCGACTACGGCGACCCCGCCGGACATCCCGGGCTGCGCGCGGCGATCGCCCGGTACGTCGGGGTGGCCCGCTCGGTGCGGGCGAGCGCCGACGACGTGCTGGTGACCAGCGGCGCGCAGCAGGCCCTGGACCTGATCGGCCGGGTGCTGATCTCGCCGGGCGACCGGGTGGCGGTGGAGGACCCGGGATACCCGCCGGCGCGGCTGCTGTTCCGGTCCCTGGGCGCGGCGGTGGTCGGCGTGCCCGTCGACGCCGAGGGGCTGGTCGTCGACCGGATCCCGGCGGGCGTGCGGCTGGTCTACGCCACGCCCTCGCACCAGTTCCCCCTCGGCACACCGATGTCGCTGCCCCGCCGCGCGGCGCTGCTGGCCTGGGCGAAACGCCACGGCGCGGTGGTGGTCGAGGACGACTACGACAGCGAGTTCCGGTTCTCCGACCGGCCGCTGGAACCGTTGCAGAGCCTCGACCGCGACGGCCGGGTGGTCTACGTCGGCTCGTTCTCCAAGACGATGCTGCCGATGCTGCGGCTGGGCTTCCTGGTGGCGCCGACGTCGCTGCAACCGGCGTTGCTGGCCGCGAAGCGGCTCACCGACTGGCACGGCGACCCGACCACGCAGGGCGCGATGGCCCAGTTCATGGACGAGGGGCTGCTCGCCCGGCACATCCGCCGCGCCACCCGCGAGTACGCCGCCCGGCACGAGCAGATCACCGCCCGCCTGGACCAGGACTTCGCCGACTGGCTGGTGCGGGTGCCCTCGGCGGCCGGGCTGCACCTGGCCGCCCGCCTCGCGCCCGGTGCGGCGGTGGACACCGCCCGGGTGCTGGCCGCGGCCCGGGCGCGCGGGGTGGCCGCCGACGGCCTCGACCACTACCGGCTCGACGCGGACGTGGCGGGGGTGGTGCTCGGGTTCGGCCGGATCGACCGCGACCGGATCGGCCGGGGCCTCGACCGGCTCGCCGCGGCGTTCCGGGCCACCGGCGCCGGTTGAGGGCCGCTACTCACTCGTCCTACGGGGTCAGCCGCACCCGGCGCAGGGTCTGCGCGTTGAGGGCCACCACGCTCGTGGCGGCGGACATGAGCACGGAGACGCCACGCGGGTCGGAGGAGGCCAGCACCACGCCGGCCGACTCGATGGCGACGTCCGTGCCGGCCCCGATGGCCAGCCCGACGTCGGCGCGGGCCAGGGGCGGGGGCGTCGTTGACCCCGTCGCTGGCGTAGGTTGCCCTTCTCAGCCAGGATCCGTACCACCTCGACGAGTGGGGGCGGTTCACGCCGCGGCGGTCACCGGCTGCTCCTCGGGTGCGGTCGGCCCGGATTGCCGGCGACCGCGCGGGAGGATCAGGTAGGTCAGGGCGAGCCCGATGAGGCTCAGCGCCGCCCCGACGAGGCCGGTCCAGCGCACCGCGCCGGCGGCGAGGATCAGGCCCCCGCCGACGGACCCGGCGGCGGCGCCGAGGTTGAACGCGCCCACGTTGACGGCGACGGCGAACGTGGGCGCCTTGCCGGCGTGGTGCAGGACGACCGCCTGCAGCGGGGCGATGATGGCGGTGCCGAGCAGGCCCAGCAGCAGCACGGCGAGCACGGCGGTCGGCTGCCAGACGACCGCGAACGGGATGAGGGCCAGCACGCCGGTGAGGCCGCCGAGCACGCCGCGTACCGTCGCGCTCATCGACCGGTCGGTGAGCCGTCCGGCGGCGATGTTGCCGATCAGGCTGCCCGCGCCGTAGGCCAGCAGCAGCCCGGAGACGGTCGCCGGCGAGAAGCGGGCGACCCGGGTCAGCAGCGGCGCGATGTAGGTGAAGACGACGGTGACACCGGCGAAGGCGACGGCGGTGGTGACGACCGCGAGCAGCACCGGCTTGCGGGTCACCACGTGCAGCTCGTCGCGGATGCGGGTGGTGGGCGCGTCCCGGCGCGGCAGGAAGACCGCCAGCAGGACGGTGGCGACCAGGGCGAGCACGGTCAACGCGAGGAACGGCGCCCGCCAGCCGGCCGCCTGACCGAGCATCGCACCGAGCGGCACGCCCAGCAGGGTGGCCACGGTGAAACCGGACGCGACGACCGCGATCGCCGTGCCGACCTTCTCGGCCGGGACCAGGGTGGTCGCCATCACCACCGCGATGGCCAGGAAGGCGGCGTGGCTCAGCGCGGAGACGACCCGCCCCACCAGCAGCATCTCGTACGATCCGGCGAACGCGCACAGGGCACTGCCCACGGCGAACACGAGCACCATCGCCAGTGCAAGGCCCTTGCGCGGCATGCGGGACGTGGCCATGGCGACGAGTGGCCCGCCGATCACCACGCCGAGGGCGTACGCGGTCACCGCCTGCCCGGCGGTCGGCTCCGACACCCGCAGGTCCCCTGCCACCTGCGGCAGCAGGCCGGCGATCAGATACTCCGCGGTGCCGATGATGAAGACGCTGGCAGTGAGCGCGGCCAACGACAGCACATTCCTCTTCATGTCGGCGACGCTAAACTTTGACATCGGTGTGAAGGTCCAGCCTTGTCACGGTGAGCCGCCACACACCCGCGCGCGTCCAAGGGGGGAAGATCATGCGGATCGGCGAATTGTCGCGGCGGACCGGCGTCAGCGAGCGGCTGCTGCGCTACTACGAGGAGCAGCACCTGCTGACGCCGGCGCGCCGCCCGAGCGGCTACCGCGAGTACACCGAGGCCGATGTCAGTACGGTGCGCCGCATTCGCAGCCTGCTCGCCGCGGGCCTGAACACCACCACCATCGCCACCGTCCTGCCGTGCGTGCGGGAAGAGGGTGAGCGGCTCGTCCCGACCTGCTCGGTCATGCTCGCCGACCTCATCCAGGAGCGCCGGCGGATCATCCAGGCCATCAACGACCTGCACGCCTCGCGGGACGCGCTCGACAGCGTCATCGCCGCCGCACCCGCCGACATCGACGTCCCCGGGCAAGGAGCGGCGTGAAGTGCTGGACGCGTTGTGGACCATCGCTGCGCCACTGGTCGGCCTCGCCGTGGTGATCGCCTCGGCACTCGGCGCCCGTAAGCGACACCTTGCCCGGGCCGCTGCCGACACCCGACCCTGGCCAACGCTGCCCGACGGTGCAACGGCAGTCGAGATGCCTGCGTTGGGCGAGGGAGTCACAGGCGCGACCGTTGTCCGGCTCATGACGCACGCAGGCGACCAGGTGCAGGTCGGTGACGTGGTGGCGGAGGTGTCAACTGACAAGGTCGACACCGAGATCCCAGCGACCAGCTCGGGAACTGTCTCGGCTGTGTTCGTGCACGAAGGCGACGAGGTTCCGGTGGGATTTCCGCTACTCGCCGTGAGTCCGTCAGCCGCGCTGCCATAACCAGCCGACGACCCACCTTCACCGAACCCGGCGGATCACCGCACGCAGGGGCACCAGCACGAGTCGGAAGCGCTCGCTCGCCCGGCCTGCGCGTTTCCCGGTAGCGGCTGAGCCGTTGTACCGGATGTGCCGGGCACGACGAGAGTCGAAAATCCCTCGGGGACCCACCCGCGCTGGCGCGTCGCCTGGGCGCGGCACGAGACGCTGCGGCGCCGGCAGGCGTACGACGCCGCCACCGCCGACTGGCACCGACGCCAGGAGCAGCTGACCTGGCAGCGGTCCGAGGCCGCCGGCTTCCTCGGGTGCACCCGACCGCGTACCGGCCTGCCGGTGGACCTCGACCACGACGAGGTGGTCTACCGGGTGCTGCCCGTCGCCGAGCTGGTCGAGGCGGCCGGCCGTCACCTCGCCGGACTCCCCCGCCCCGGTCTGACCGTCGCCCCGGCCGGCGACGGCACGACCGGCCGGCCGCTACCCGCCGGGATCCGGGTGGTCGACACCGGCCTGGCCGTGGTGACCGACCGTCGGGTCGCGTTCGCCGGCGCCCACCACCGGCGGGAGTGGACGTACGCGGAGCTGACCGGCCCGGCGCACCACCCCGACGCGCCGCTCACCCTGCTGCCCACCGCCGTCGGGGGTCCCCTCGCCGGTCTGCGGGTACCGGCCGCCGCCGAGGCGAACTTCCGGTTCTACCTGACCCTTGCCTTCGCCGCCGCGACCGGACGGCGCGCCGCCGTCGTCGCGCACCTCGACAGCCTGCTGGCCGGCCACCGGGACGTGCGGCCGGTGCCACCGCCACCGGTGACGCCGGCCGACGCGCCGGTGCCGATGCTGCGCTCGGAGCGGCTCGCGGTCGCCGCCGCGGTCCTCGTCGTGACCGTGCTCGCGGCGCTGCCCGCGGGAAACGCCGGACCGGGTGCGGCGGAGCCGCCGTACCGTCCGGCGCCCGGGGCGAGCGCCGTCGCCACCCCGCAGGTCAGCCCGGTGCCGCAACCGCCGGTCGTGCCGCCGCCGGCCGGCGACCCGGCGACGACGCCGGCAGGTCCGGACGGCGGCGAGGTGGACGCGGTCGAGCGCCGGCCGGCCACGGCACCGCACGACTCGGCGGCCACCGCTGCGCCGGGGCCGACCCGCACCGTCGCGGCCAGCCAGACGCGCCGGACCGCGACGACGCCGGCAACCGGCGGCCCCGCCGAGCCGGCGGCCTCAGCGCCGGAGCCGGTCGCCCCCGCCACACCGGAACCGACCGGTCCCGCGCCCGACCCGACCGCGCCGGAGCCGACCACTCCCGCACCGGAGCCGACCTCCCCGGAGCCGTCGCCGGCCCTGCGCCTCTGCCTGGATCCGTTGCCGTTGCCGCTGCCGGATCCACTGACGGATCCGCTGCCGTGCCCGTCAGGCCCGCCGTCGGTGAGCAGGTAGGCCACCGCACCGAGCCCGCCGCCGCTCACACCTGCCCGGCGTAGAAGCCGTACCGTGCCAGGGGCTCGACGATCTGCTGCTCCTCGTAGGACAGGTGGGACAGCAGGGTGTCGGTGAGCACGTCGACGGCGTGGCGCAGCGCGGTGAAGTCGTCCGGGTTGCCGATCAGCGCGACCAGCGCCCGGTCCACGCCCTCCACCACGTCGTGGATGACGACGTGCTCCTGCTCCAGCCGGTCGAGGACCGGTGCCAGCCCCGCGTCGGCGCGGCGCAGGTATGGGAAGACCGAGTTGTCCTCCAGCCCGTGGTGCTGGGTGACCAGCGTGCAGTACGCGGCGCAGTAGGCGCCCAGCGTCCAGTTGTTCTGCCGCATGGTCATCCGGTTCAGCACACCCCGGGCCTCCCCGGCGGAGACCACCCCCCGCTCGACCTGTTCCAGCAGGTCACGCACCTGGGCGAGTTCCTGGCGCAGGTGGTCGTGCACGTCGACCAGGTGCGCGCCGACGGCCTGCTGGTGCGGGGTGTACGTCTGCCCGGCGGGAGCGGGCGGGGCGACCGGGCGGGTGGACTCGTCCCAGCGGCCGTGGTCGGTGAGGCGTACCCCCGGGTCGGGGGTGGGGCGGACCGCGAGCGCGGGGGCGGCGCCCGCCTCGACCACCTCGCGCTGCTGTTGGACGGCGGCGGCGCGGGTGCCGGGTTCGGCGCGTTCGGCGGCGACCAGCTCGCGCACGGCGGGCGCGACCTCCTGGGCGAAGAGCTGGATGGCGGTCGGGTCGTCGGCGCCGAGGACGAACCCGGAGACGCCGTGGTCCAGGGCCAGCCCGGCGATCTCCTCGACCCACTGCGCGGGCGGGCCGACGAGGAAGTCGCCACCGGTGGCGGTGAACCGGCCGTTGACGTTGAGCAGCCGGCGCACCGCCCGCGGGTCCCGGCCGGCTTCCTCGGCACCCTCGTCGACAAGCGCGTTGAGGGCGGGCAGCTCGGCGGCGCCCTTCGGCAGGTAGGCAAGCGACGGCAGCCAGCCGTCCGCGGCCCGGCCGACCAGGCGCAGCATCCGCGGCTTGTACGCGCCGACCCAGATCCCCACCTGGTGCGCCGGGGCGGGCCCGCGCTTCGCGCCGTGCACCCGGTAGTGCTCGCCGTCGACCCGCACCCCGCCGCGCTGGTCGGCGGCCCAGACCTCGCGGATGATCCGGATCGCCTCGGCCAGGGCGTCCACGGCCTGCCCGGCGGCCAGCCGCCGGCCGCCGTTGGCCTCGATCGCCTCCCAGAACGCGCCCGCGCCGAGGCCCAGCTCGACCCGGCCGCCGCTGAGCCGGTCCAGGCTGGCCACGCTGCGGGCCAGCACCACCGGCTGGCGCAGCGGCAGGTTCAGCACGTTGCCGCTGAGCCGGATCCGGCTGGTCGCCGCCGCCAGGTACGACATCAGCGTCCAGGTGTCGAGGAAGTTCGGCTGGTACGGGTGGTCCTGGAAGGTGGCCAGGTCCAGGCCGACCTGCTCGCAGAGCTTGGTCAGGGCGACCACCTGCTCGGGGTGCCGGGCGTCGGGGGTGAGGAAGCTACCGAAGATCAGTTCGTGTCCGTAGTCGGTCATGCCCCGCCTGCCTTCTCGTCACGTCGACCCCGGTCGCGGGCGACCGGCCCCACGGTAGTCCGGGCCGTGGCGGCGCAGCCGGGAACCGCCGACCGGGCTCAGCGGGCGCAGCCGACGCAGGTACGGGCGGACGGGCGCACCGCCAGGCGTTCCGCCGGGATCGGCGACCCGCACCGCTCACAGGTGCCGTAGGTGCCCGCGTCCAGCCGGTCCAGCGCCGCGTCCAGTTCGGCGAGGCGGCGCCGCGCGTCGGCCAGCAGCGCGGTGACCTGGGCGCGCTCGAAGGCGATGGTCGCGCCCTCCGGATCGTGTTCGTCGTCGGCGTTGGAATCCAGCGAGGCGTCGATCACCCCGTCCAGGTCCCGGCTCAGCGCGGCGATCTGGGACCGCGTCTCGGCGCGGGCCCGCCGCAGCGCGGCGCGCGCGTCCCCCGGCTCGTGCACGGCTCACGCCCCTCGGTGCTGCTCCTGGCTGCCGAGCTCACCGTACCCCGCCCGGCCGGGGTCGCCGGCCGGTGCGGGCAGTTGCCGGTCGTGCGGCCGGCTGAGCAGCACCAGCGCGGTGATCGCGCCGACCAGGGCGAGGAACATGTCCCACTGGGTGTCCCACACGTCGCCCTGGGTGGCCAGGAAGTCGTCGGCGGCGGAGCCGGCGGCCACCGCCGCCCACCACTCGATCATCTCGAAGAACGCGCTGAAGGCCAGGCAGGCGCAGACGGTCAGCGGGGCCAGCCACCGGCTGCCGCGCAGCGGCGAGCGGCGCACCAGGATCTCCCGGACCAGGATGGCCGGGACGAATCCCTGGGCGAAGTGGCCGAGCCGGTCGTACGGGTTGCGGGACAGCTCCAGCAGGTCCCGCAGCCAGTCCCCGGGCGGGGTGCGGGCGTAGGTCCAGTGCCCGCCGACGATCAGGATCAGCGCGTGCACGGTGAGCAGGCAGCACAGCAGCGTGGTCAGCGGGAACCGGCGCCAGGTCAGCAGCACCAGCGACACGCCGATCATCACCCAGACCGTCTCCAGCAGCCAGGTGAGCCGGTCGTACGGGCGGATGCCGGAGACGACAAGCGCCAGCAGGACCACGCCCAGCAGGACCTTCGGGACAACCGCGCGTGCTCGGGTCACCGTGGACCGCCCATCCGTGCGTCGCGTCGCCGGCCCACCGCCGACCGGTCGCGACCATACTCGACCGGACACCGGGCCGAGGGCCCGGACGAGGCGGCCCTATCGGCGCATGGCGGGCCGCGTGCGGTGCGTCCACGCGCGCAACACCCATTCGGCCGGGCCGTACCGGAACCGTCGCAGCCACCACGCGCTGGCCGCCACCTGCACTCCGAAGATCGCCAGGGCGATGAGCAGCGTCTGCGCCGGGGAGGTGCGGCCGGCCAGCCCCAGCCCGACGCCGGTGAACACGAGCAGGCAGCCGAGCGACTGGCCGAGATAGTTGGTCAGCGCCAGCCGTCCGGCGGGGGCCACCGCGTCGGCGACGCGGGGCAGTCGGGTGAACAGGCGCAGCAGGGTCGCGGCGTAGGCCGCGGCGAGCAGCGGCGCGGTCACGATGCTGACCATCAGTCCGGTCAGGTTCGCGGTGCCGCCGCCGACGGCGAACACGGTGGCGCCGGCCAGACCGACCGGGTAGCCGACCTGCTCGCACCGGCGCAGCAGGTGTTCGTGGGCGGGCACCGAGGCGAGCATCCGGTGCTTGCCGGCGGCGAGTCCGACGAGGAACGCGGCGAAGGCCAACGGTCCCTGCACGGCGAGCCCGCCGAGCATCGCCGGCAACGAGCGCAGGTGTTCCAGCACGACGGCACCGATTCCGCCGCGCAGGGCCTGCGTCGACTGCGCGCCGGCGGCGAGCGCGGCGGCCTGGTCCGGGACCAGCGTGGCGCCGAGGACCGCGGCCACCCCGACCGCGAACGCGACCACGCCCACGATGGCCGCCGCCACCACCAGGGCGGTGCGCGGCGCGATCCGCGCGACGGCGAGCAGCACCAGCCCGAGCAGCGCGTACGTGGTGAGGATGTCGCCGTGGAACAGCAGCACCGCGTGCACCGCCCCGATCGCGAACAACCCGGCCATCCGGCGCCGGAACGACCGGCCGAAGGCCGCCCCACGCCGGGCCGCCGAGTCGATCTGCAGGGTGAAGCTGTAGCCGAACAGGAATGCGAACAGCAGGTACGCTTTCATCGCGAACAGCAGCTCCACCGCGCCGGCGACCAGCCGGTCGAGCACACCGTCGGCCGGGTCGTCGACCAGGTGGAACGCGAATCCGGAGCGGAAGAACGCCACGTTCACCAGCAGGATGAGCAGCAGCGCGGTGCCGCGCAACGCGTCCACCACGTTGATCCGGGCATCGTCGCCGGTGGGGTTGTCGCCGGACGACGGTCGCGGACGGCCGTGGTCCCGCCGGTCAGATCGGAGCACATTCATGGCATCGAGCCTGGCGAACCGTGCCGGTGGCGGTGAACCGCTTTCGTCACACGATCCGGCGTGACGAAAAGCGCCCGGGAGGTGTCCACCGTCAGCTGCGCCGAGTGCGGGACCGGCCTGCCGGCGGCGGGCCGGGGACGACCGCGTCGGTACTGCTCACGTCGCTGCCAGGCCCGCGCGTACCGCAGACGCCGGGACCACGGCCCGACGTCACGGCGGGCCGCCGCGCCGCCGGTGCCCGGTGGCCGCGACCCGGTGGCCCTCGCGATCGAACTCGCCGACGAGCTCGGGCTCGACAGCGTCTCCATGCGGCTGCTCGCCGACCGCGCCGGTCTGCCCGCCCACCTGCTGTACCGCCAGGTACGCAACCGAGGTGACCTGCTCGGCATGATGGCCGAGCGGGTCATCGACGCGCGCCGGGCGCGCACCGCCGCGGCGCACGACGGTCCCCGGGCGCGGCTGGCCCACCTGGCCCGCGACGAGTGGGCCATGTACCGCCGGCACCCGTGGCTGCTGACCGTCCTGGCCAGCGACCGGCCGCCGACCGGCCCCGCGGTACTCGCCATGGTCGACCGCGTCGTGTCGGTCCTGACCGACGCCGGCTTCGATCCCGCATCGGCGTACCGGGCATATCTCGTCCTCAGTGGTTACATCCAGGGCATGGCTCTTCTCATCGCCCGCCCGCCGGCCGACCCCGACTACCGCAGCTGGCGTTCGGCGACCCATCTCCGGCTCGAACACACCGGGCGCCTGCGGCAACGGCCGTGGCTGACGGCAGCCAGCCGGACCGATCCCGACGAAGACCTCGACAGCTGGTTCGACTTCGGGCTGGATCGCATGCTCGACGGCCTGCTGATGCCGCACGGGTCGCACTGATGCGGCCGGCTCCGGTCGACCGGAACAGCGTCATCGCGTTCCGGCTGCGGGCCCAGCACCTGCACCACCGGTTGCCCGGGACATCGCTGCACCGGGCGGTGCTCTGCGGGTTGCCGGACGGCGCGCCCCGCTCGGCGCTGCTGTCCCTGCACGCCCGGGCCGCCGGGGTGCACGCCGACACCTGGGCCGACAGCGCGTTCACCCAGGTGTGGGGGCCGCGGGGCGCGGTCTACCTGGTGCCCGTCGCGGACGTCGCCGTCTTCACCCTCGGGCTGCTGCCCCGCGACGAACGCAAGCAGCGCGCCGCGCAGGAGGCGGCCGACGCGGTGCGGGCGGCGGTCGGCCGCCGCCAGGTCCGCAAGCGTGACGTCCTGGCCGCGGTCGGCGACCGGGTGGACCGGCTCATCCTCGCCTGCGCCACCGGGCGGATCCGGATCCGCTGGGACGGCCGCGACACGCTCGTATCGGCGGCCACACCACCCCGGACCGACCCCGAGCGGGCCCGCGTCGAACTGCTGCGGCGCTTCCTCGGCGCACTGGGACCGTCCACCGCCGAGGGCTTCGCCGCCTGGACCGGGCTCTCCGTCACCGACGCCCGCGCCACCGTCGCGGCGCTGTCCGCCGAACTCACCGAGGTCACCGTGGCGCACGGCACCCGCCTGGTGCTCCGCGCCGACCACGACCGGCTGGTCGGGGCGAGGGAGGTCGCCGGGGTACGGCTGCTGCCACCCGGCGACCCCTTTCTGCTCGGCGCCGACCGGGAGCTGCTGGTGCCGGCGGCGGCGCACCGCCGGGCCGTCTGGCCGGCCGGCACCGTCCAGCCCGGGGCGCTGCTCGCCGACGGTGAACTGCTCGGCACCTGGCGTCGGCGCGGGCACCGGGTCGAGATCAGCCCCTGGGCCGAGGTAGACGAGCGGGTCCGTACGGCCGCGGAGCGGGAGGCCGCCGGTTTCCCGCTGGACCTGGCCCGCGACGTCACCGTCAGCTGGGCGCGCGTCTAGTCCTCGGCGCGCCAGCGGTAGAACTCCTTGGCCACGGCGTCCTCCGGGCCGCGCCAGGTGTCCGGGGCGTACGCGTCGATGTACGGGCTCAGATCCTCCATGATCTTGGCGAAGGCCGGGGTGTCGTGGTTCTCCCGGACGGCGGCGAACGAGGCGTCGGTCTGCTCCAGCACGTGCAGGTAGACATCGTCGATCGAGTACAACCAGCGGCCGGTGACCCCGAGGCGGGCCGGCAGCTCACCGGCGTCGGACTCGCCGAAGATGCGCGCCACGTCCGGTTCGGCGCCGGGCTTGATCCGGGCGACGATGATGGTCCGGTTCGGGCCGGTCGACTCCCCGGCCGGCGGTTCGGCCGGCGCCCAGTGATAGAACTGCTTCGCCACCGAGTCCGACGGGTTCTTCCAGTACCTCGGGTACGGCGTCACGTACGGCGCGATGGCCTCGGCGATCTGCTGGAAGGCGGGCAGCCCCCGGGTCTGACCGGTCACCGCGGGGTCGGCGACCCGCTCGATGACGTGGATGTAGAGGTCGTGGAAGGACAGCAGGGTGCGGCCGATGACGCCGAGATCCTGCGGGCGGGTGGTCCGGTCGTAGTAGCCGAAGGTGTCGGCGACGACACGCTCGCTCTCCTCGCCGGGCACCATCCGACAGACGATCACGTTGCGGAAGGTCATGACTGGGACTCCTCGGGTGAGTGGGGTCGGTTGTGGACGCCGGGTCGCCGTCACGCGGCGAAGTGGACGGGTAGTTCCAGCAGGCCCCGGAAGGGCGACGCGGCCGGCAGCCGGCGCAGCTCGCCGACCGGCACGCCGAGCCGCAGCCCGGGGAGGCGGCGCAGCAGCGTCCCGATGCCGATCCGCGCCTCCATCCGGGCCAGCGAGACACCCAGGCAGTAGTGGACGCCGTGGCCGAACCCGAGGTGCGGGCCGCGGACCCGGCGCAGGTCCAGCCGGTCCGGGTCGACGAAGTGCTTCGGGTCGTGGTTGGCCGCGTTGAGCACCACGCCGACGATCGACCCGGCCGGGATGCGGACGCCCTGGTACTCGATGTCCTCGGTGGCGATGCGCGGGCTGGCCACCGGCAGCGGGCCGTCGAAGCGCAGCAGCTCCTCGATGGCCGAGGGCAGCAGCGCCGGCTGCCGCAGCAGCAGGTCGAGCTGGTCGGGGTGGGTCAGCAGCGCCACCACCGCGTTGCCGATGAAGTCGGCGGTGGTCTGGTGGCCGGCGAACAGCAGCAGGAACGTGGTGGTGACCAGCTCCGGCTCGGAGAGCGTCCCCTCCTGGTCGCAGGCGGCGATCAGCGCGCTGATCAGGTCGTCGGCGGGGCGGGCCCGCTTCGCCTGCACCAGCTCGGTGAGGTACTCGTGCAGCCGCGCCTGGGCCTCCTGCACGGCCGCCCGCTCCTGCTCCGGGCTGCGGCGCGACGACCCGGAGGTCCGGATCACCTGGGTCCAGTCGAGCACCCGGTCGTGGTCGGTCGGCGGGATCCCGAGCAGGTCCGAGATCACCAGCATCGGCAGCGGGATGGCGAAGTCGCGCATCAGCTCGGCCTCGCCGTGCGGCACGATCTTGTCGAGCAGGTCGTCCACGAGCTGCGCCACCCGGGGGCGCATCGCCTCGATCCGGCGCGGGGCGAACGCCTGGGACACCAGCCGGCGCAGCCGGGTGTGCTCCGGCGGGTCGGCGTTGAGCATGTTCTTGTTCAGGCCCGCCGAGTTCGGGCCGAAGATGCGCAGGTAGTGCTCCTGTGGGCCGTACAGGTCCTTGGACAGCCGGGGGTCGGTCAGCGCGGTGCGCGCGTCGTCGAAGCGGCTGATCAGGTACGAGTCGAACCGCGGCGAGCTGACCGGGCAGACCGGCTGCTCGGCGCGCAGCCGGGCGAACGCCGGGTACGGGTCGGCGGCGAACTCGTCGGTGTAGAGCTCGGACGCGGGGATCGGGCACTCGGTCATCGGGTCTCCTCCGGCCGGCCGCGCATGCTGTGCAGCACCTGGTAGGTGTGGCGTTGCGCGGACTCGCGCAGGTCGCGGATCACTCGCAGCAGCTCGTCGCGTTGGGCGCTGCGGCCGAAGGCGTCCAGCCGGTCGCGGTCCGCCCAGTCGCTGATGATCAGATAGCTGCGCGGGTCGTCGGCGTCGCGGACCAGGTCCTGGCGCAGGCAGCCGTCCAGCGCGCCGATCTTCTCCGCCGCCGCGAGCCACTCGGCCTCGAACCGTTCCTCGCAGCCGGGCCGGGTCCGCATCGCCAGCACCGTGCGCACCGTGCTCACTTCGCACCGCCGAAGACCAGGTGCAGGTTCTTGCGCAGCCCGTCGGCGTCGATCGGCTGGCTGCGGAAGCCCACGTGCCCGTCCGGGCGGATCAGGTACAGGGCGGTGCCGGTGACGCCGTAGCGGGCGCGGAACTCGCCGGCGGCGTCGCGCAGCACCGGTGGGGCGAGCAGCCGCGGCTGCGGGGCGTCCGGGTCGAGCAGCAGGTACGCGTCGAGCTCCCCCGCCGCCAGGGCGCGCAGGTCGGCGCAGATCTTCTCCACCGCGGCGACCGCCGCCTCGTCGGCCGAGCCGTCCGCGTACAGCAGGAGGGTGTGCCGGGTGCCGCGGGTGAGGTCACGCAGCCGCAGCGGGTGGCCGACGCCGCGGCGGCGCAGGCCGCCCACGTCCGGCGCCCGGTCGCCGGGGCGCGGGCCGGCCCGCAGGGCGTCGGGGTCGGTGACGGTCTCCCCGACCAGCGGGCTGTCGGCGTAGCTGAGCAGCATCGACATCTCCTGGAGGAACTGCCGCTTCAGGTCCTCGCGGTCCAGTTCGTCGGTGAACGCCATCCGCACCGCCCGGCCGACGATCTCCTCACCCTCCGGGCGCCGTTCGGTCTCATAGCTGTCCAGCAGCCCCGGCGCGGCCTTCCCGCGCACCGCCAGGGCCACCTTCCAGGCGAGGTTCCAGGCGTCCTGGATGCCGGTGTTCATGCCCTGCCCGCCGGCCGGCGGGTGCAGGTGGGCGGCGTCGCCGGCGACGAAGACCCGGCCGTCGCGGTAGCGGTCGACGATGCCGTGGCTGATCCGGAACACCGACGACCAGCGCAGGTTCGACGCGCGGGTGCCGGGCGGGGCCAGCCGGTCGATGGCGGCCTGCACGTCGGCGAGGGTCGGCTCGGCCAGTTCCTCGCTGAAGCCGGGCGGGGCGTCCTGGCCGCCGGTCTGGGCGAAGAACCTCGGTGGCGCGAGGGTGGCGATCCGGTAGCGGTTCTCGCCGCGCAGCGGCACGCAGACCAGCATGCCGTCCATCCGGCCGTCGGTTTCGTGCATGAACCGCAGCAGGTGCCCGTCGGGCATGTCCCAGTCCACGTCGACGTCGCCGAGCATGAACAGCTGCGGGAACCGGCCCAGCCCGCCGGTGAAGGTGAGCCCGAGCAGGTCGCGGACGGTGCTGTGCGCGCCGTCGCAGCCGAGCAGGTACTTCGCGCGTACCGTCTCCTGCCCGGCGGGGGTGTCGAGGGTGGCGGTGACGCCGTCGTCGTCCTGGGTGAAGGCGGTCAGCGCGGCGCCCCGGCGCGGACGTACGCCGAGGGTGGCCAGGCGTTCGGTGAGGATCCGCTCGGTCTCGTACTGGGGCAGGCCGAGGTGCGCGTACGGCAGCTCGGGCAGCTCCCAGCTCATCCGGTGCGTCTCGTGGCCGTTGACGAACACCATGTTGCCGGTCAGCCAGATGCCGGCGTCCATCGCCTCGCGGACGACGCCCTGCTCCTCCCAGAGCTCCATGGTGCGGCAGTGCACCCCGATCGCCTTGTCGGCGTGCGCGGGCGGGGTGGCCCGCTGCTCCACCAGCCGGCAGTCGACGCCGCGCCGGGCCAGCTCGATGGCGGCGGTCAGCCCGGTGGGCCCCGCCCCGACGATGAGTACGTCCGTTGTCGTGTGCACGTCGCTCTCCTTGCCCGGTGTGCGGCCACGGTCGGGGAGGCCCACGCCGGCGGGGTCCGCCACGCCGTGGAACAGGCGGCGGCGGATCCGGAGCAGGAACGGGGCGATCGGCCCGGCCTCCTCCCGCGCGTGGGCCGGGTTGGCGATCCAGCGGTGGAACTCGGCGGCGCCGGTCCACTCGGCGAAGATGTGGAAGGTGTCGGAGTCGGGCTCGCGCAGCAGGTCCTCACGCAGATAGCCGGGCACGCCGGCCATCCGGTCCAGCACCTGCGGGTAGCCGTGGTCGAACTCGGCGCGCCGGGCCGCCGGCACGGTCAGCTCGACGTCCACGAAGACGGTCGAGCCGCCACCGGGCACGTCGCGCATCACCCGGCGGTCGCCGTCGGCGGGCGGTTCGCACAGCGGGCGGACGGCCTCGGCGAACCGCGCGGCGACCGGCCCCCGCTCGTAGTCGCGCAGGGCGGCCTCGTCGGTCCACTCGGTGACGACGACCCAGCAGCGCGGTGCGATGGCGTCGACGAGCAGGTCCCGCAGCAGGTTGCCGGGCAGCTCGCCGATCGCCGCGCGGGCCGCGTCCCAGGCGGAGGCCACGGCCGGTTCGCAGCCGGGGCGGGCCCGCAGCCGGACCATCGTCCTGATCATGTGGTTCTCCTTCGACGGCGCGTGCTGCGACCCTGCCGAAGGTCGCGTCATCCCGCCGTCACCGCGGACCGGCGATCAGTCCGCCGCCGGTGACGCCCCGGGGACGCAGCCGGTGTCCCCGCGCGGACGGGCCCGCCCGCCGCGGTCGGCGGCGGACGGGCCCGGGGTGCCGGCGATCCGGCCGGCCGGTCAGCGGCCGGCGCCCCCGCCGGGTGCGACGCCCTCGGTCGGCGCGGCGTCCACGGTGGGCGCGGCGTCGGTCGGCACGGTCTCGGCGCTGGGCGCGGCGTCGGTCGGCACGGTCTCCGCGCCGGGCGCGGCGTCGGTCGGCATGGCGTCCACGGTGGGCGCGGCGGTCCGGCCGGGCCGGGCCTGGTCGGCCCGGCCGGTGGCCCGCAGGTACGCGTGGCGCAGCAGCGGCCGGTAGACCCGGGCCGAGTCGGCCAGCGCGCTGAAGTGCGACGACGAGTTGCCGGCCAGGTACCGGGTGGCCACGGTGGCCTGCTCGACCCGGTCGCCGGCCTGCACCGCCGCCAGCAGCACGGCCATCTCGTAGTCGAACCGGTCACCCGGCACGCCGAGCAGCCAGTCCAGCCGGGCGGCCGGGAAGCCGCGCAGCCCGGTCTGGGTGTCGCGCACGTCGTGGCCGGTGACCGCGCGGAACAGCAGCCGGGTGGCGCCGTTGCCGAGCCGGCTGCGCAGCGGCACCCGCCCGGTGAACCGGCGGACGCCCAGCACGACCGCGCCGGTCGCCCGGACCCGCTCGGCCACCCGCAGGATGTCCTCGGTGCGGTGCTGCCCGTCGGCGTCGGCGCACACCACGTCCTGACCGGGGAGGGTGCGCAGCGCGTACCGGAACCCGGTGCGCAGGGCCACGCCCTTGCCCAGGTTCCGGCGGTGGCGCAGCACGGTGGCGCCCCGGTCGCGGGCCGCGCGCAGCGCGTCGACCGGCGCCGGGCCGGTGCTGCCGTCGTCGACCACCACCACGGTCAGGTCGGGGGCGGCGGCGCGCAGGTCGGCGACCAGCGTGGGCAGCGCATCGCCGGGCTGGCACACGGGCAGCAGGATGATCATCGTGGTCCTCTCCACACCGGAGGGGCCGTGGTGACGGCCCGGCCGGCGCACGGGCGGGGGCGGACGTCGCCCGTCATCGACGGGTGCCGCTGGGCGACGGCGCTCACATACCCAGTTCGGCCCGTCGCCTCGCATCCGGCCCGTGGTCGATCGCGGCGGCGCCGGCCGGGGCGCGCCGGACGACGCCCCACCGCCGCGCCCGGCGCAGGGCGGCCACCATGGCCCGCTCGCGGCGGATCAGGGCCGCGTGGTCGCCGACCCCGAGGTACGCCAGCCGGCAGGCGAGCCGGGCGACCCGCTCCGCCCCGGCCGCACCCGGTGGTTCTCCCCCGGTGGCCGGCACGTCGAGCAGGGCGGGCCCGCGCAGGCCCAGCACCCGGCCGGCGAGCAGCCGGATGCGGGGCAGGTGCCCGGCGTGCGAGACGATGCCCAGCGGTCGCGCCGCGTCGAACTGCCACCCGGCCAGCAGGCCGTCCCCGGCGGTGTGCACCAGGTTCTCCAGTGTGCTGCGCGACCGGTTCTCCACCCGCAGGTCGGCGTAGCGGTGCAGGCCGGCGGCGCGGGCGGCGCGCCACATCAGGTCGGCCTCCCGGCTGCCGGGCGGTGGCGCCGGCGCACCCTCGCCCGCCTCGCTCCACCCGCCGGTGAACACGATGCGCGGCGGCCGGCCGTGCCGGGCCGCGTGCCGGAACGCGGCCTCGTGGGCGGCGATGTGGGCGGCGGCGGCGTCGACCCGGGCCAGGCTGGCGGGGGTGAGCGCGTAGCGGTCGCCGGCGCGGTGCACGCCCCGCCCGAAGACGACGAGGACCAGAGCGGTCGGCGGTGTCATGGGCCTCCCGGGACGGCTGCCCGTCGAGGGTACTCCGGCCGTGCGTCAGGCCGGCGCGGCCAGGCCGGCCAGCCCGACGAGACCGGGCACCGGGGCGCGGCCGAGTTCCCCGCCGCTGGTGGTGTCGTGCCAGCTCACCGCCGCCGCCTGGCCGACGTGCAGGCGGCGGCCGTCGGGGCTGAGCACCAACCCGGTGGCGGGCTGGGGCAGCGGCCAGGCGCCGACCGGGCGCAGGGTGGCGAGGTCCACCACGCGTACGGTCGGGCCGGCGCCGACGAAGAGCCGGTCCCGGCCGGCGACCGCGTACCCGGTCGCGGTGGGGCCGGGGGCGAGCGTGGCGGTCCGGCGTACGGCCAGCTCCTCGGTGGAGATCTCGGCGAGGGCGCCCGACGTGACCTCGGCGACGAGCAGCCGGGTGCCGTCCGGGGTGAGCGCCATCGTGTGGCCGGCCGCGGCGGCCGCCCCGAACGGGTGCGGCAGGTCGACGCAGTACGCCCACCGCTCGGCGAGGTTCAGGGTGTGCACGAAGGCGTGCACGTTGCCCGGTCGGCCGCTGACCAGGTCCCGGGTGTGCCGGTGGTCGGCCTGGTGGGTGTAGAGCGTGTAGAGCACCCGCCGGTCCGGGGCGAGCACGGCGTGCCGGCCGTCGCCGCGCATCTCCTCCTCCGCGCCGGGCGGCACCGGTGTCTTGTTGCGGGTGCTGAGCGGGCCGGGTGTGCCGGTGGCGAGGTCGACGACGCGGACCCGGTAGCGGTCCGGCGCGGCCGCCGGCAGCCATTCCAGCACGAACAGCCCGGTCTGGTCGGCGCTGAACGCCTCGGGCACGTGGTTGCCGGCCAGGCGCAGCCGGTGCCGGATCCCGGTGGCGTCGACGACCAGCACCGGGCTGGCGGTGCGCCCCGCCGGCCGGTCGGTGGCCGCCCGGGCGTCCGGGGTGAGCGCCACCGTCGTGCCGTCGGTGGAGACGGCCTGCGGCAGCCAGCGTCCGGCGAGGGTGATCGGTGCGGAGCGGCGGCCGGTGCCGGTGTCGATCCGGGTGAGGGTGGTGTCGGTGCCGGCGGTGGTGGTCGCCCACAGCGCCGACCCGTCGGCGGTGGCCAGGGCGTTCGGCACGGTCCGCCGGTCCGCGCCGCGCAGCACGGCCACCCCGCCGTCCACCTCGGCCAGCAGCGGGTCGGGCACCGCGACGGCGGGCTGCGCGGTGGCGGTGCGCTCGGGTCCGCAGCCGGCCACCGTGGCGAGGCCGGCGCCGGCGAGCACGGTCAGCAGGGTACGGCGGTGCAGCGGTGTCGTGGCCATCATGTCCGGACGACACCGGCCGGCCCGCCCGGGTTCCACCGGTCGAGGGTGGAACCCGGGCGGCGCGAGCGGTGTCATGAGGGTGCACGACGGAGGTGCCCACTGGACGACGCAGAGTTCGTCAGCCGCGCGCGGACCGGTGACCTGGAGGCGTACGAAGCCCTGGTCGCCCGGCACAGCGCGGCCGCGTACCGGACGGCGGTGCTGCTCGGCGCGGGTTCCGACGCCGAGGACGTCATCCAGGAGGCGTTCGTGAAGGGGTACCGCAGCCTCTCCCGCTACCGGGGGGCGTCGTCGTTCCGCTCCTGGCTGCTGGCGATCGTCGCCAACGAGACCCGCAACCTGCACCGCTCCCGCAGCCGCCGCGACGGCCTCGCCCTGCGGATGGCCGCGGTGAGTTCCGGGTCGGCGCAGGTCGCCGACGGCGGGGTGGACGCCGTCCTCGCCGGGGAGCGCCGGGCCGCGCTGGTCCGGGCGCTGCGCCTGCTGCCGGTACGCGACCGCGAGGTGATCGTCTGCCGGTTCTTCCTCGACCTGTCCGAGGACGAGACGGTGGCGATGCTGGGCTGGCCCCGGGGCACGGTGAAGTCGCGGACCTCCCGGGCGCTGGCCAAGCTGCGCGACCTGCTCGACCGCGAGGAGGTCCGCAGTGGCTGAACTCGAACGGGAGCTGCGGGAGCTGGCCGCCTGGCTGGAGACACCCCCCACGCCGGACGTGACCGCCCGGGTACACGCCCGGCTGGCCGCCCCGCCGCCGCCCCGCCGCCGGTGGCGCTACTGGGTCGCCGCTGGGCTGGCCGCGCTGCTGGTGGCGGTGCTGCCGCCCGGCCGGGCCGCCCTCGCCGACGCCGTGGCGGGCCTGCTGCGCTTCGCCGGGGTCACCATCGTCAGCTCGGCGCCGCCGCCGACGGCCGACCCGTCGCCGTTGCCGTCGCAGCGGACCGCCGGCCGCACCGAGGCGCAGCGGCAGGTCCGGTTCCCGATCCGGTTGCCGGCCCGGCTCGGCCCGCCCGAACGGGTGCTGGTCGCCGACCCGGACGGGACGGGCGCGTACCGGGTGGCCACGCTGCTCTACCGCGGCGGGACGCTGCGGCTCGACGCGTACGACGGGCGCCTGGACCCGGTGTTCCTCAAGGGGGCCGCCGGTCCGGACGTGATCCCGGTCGAGGTCGGTGGCGACTTCGCGGTGTGGGTGGCCGGCCCGCACACCCTCACGTACGTGGACCGGGGCGGCACGACGCGGGTGGAGACCGCCCGGCTGGCCGCCTCGACGCTGATCTGGCAGGACGCCGGGGTGTGCTACCGGCTGGAGGGTGAACTGTCCCGGGACGAGGCGATCGCGATCGCCCAGTCACTAGGTTGAGGAAGGTCGGCATGGACACAGGTGAACCGAGGCGCTCGCGGTGCCGGCGGCTGGCGGCGTTCGCGCTGGTCGGCGCGGCGACGCTGGCCGGCTGCCGGGCCGCCCCCGCCGAACCGGCGTCGTCCGGCACACCGGCGGGCGACCGGCCGGCGGTCGTCGCCGGCGGCGGGGCGGGCTGCCCGGCGACGGCCCGGCTGCCCGAGCCGGGCGGGTCGCTGGAGCGGCAGGGCAGCGGGGACGGCGCGACGCTGTGGGCGCTGTTCTTCCCCCGCACGCCGGTGCTCAGCCCGGGCACCGAGGTCAAGGTGGCCTGGCGGATGACCGGCAGCGGTGACCTCGCCATCAGCGCCACCGGGCCGGACGGGACCACCGTCGCGCCCGCCTGGGGCCCCGAGTCACACGGTGCCAGCAGTTGGCAGCGTCCCGGCCAGGAGTGGGGCACCGGCTGGTCCTTCCCCACCGCCGGCTGCTGGACGATCACCGCGCGACGCGGCGACGTGTCCGGGGCGCTGGTGGTGCGGGTGGCGGACGCCTGAGGGATGGCGGCCGGGCCGTCCGGTGCGGCCGGGGCTGCGCTCCGGGTGCGCCGGCATCGGCCGGACGGCTCAGGAACACGATCCCGGGCCGGCGGACGCTTGACGGATCCGCCTCCGGTGCGGGTGGATGGAGGTCGATCATCCGATCCCCCTCGCTACCAGGCAAAATCCCTCGGAGGATGCACATGACGATCCCCCGCCTGCGCGGCGCCGCGCTGGCCACGGTCGCGCTCATGGCCACCGGCTCGGCGGTCGTGCCGGGCCCGGCCGCCGCCGCACCCGGCGCACCCGGCACCCCCCGCTACACGGCCGGCGCGCCGACCGTCGGCGACCCCTACTTCCCCGACCAGGGCAACGGCGGATACGACGTCCAGCACTACGACCTGGTCTTCTCCTACGACCCGGCGACCCGCTTCATGGACGCCACCGCGACGATCACCGCGGTCGCCACCCAGGATCTCGACCAGTTCAACCTGGACTTCCGCGGCCCCGAGGTCTCCTCGGTCACCGTCAACGGGCACGCCCACGCCTTCACCCGCGACGGCCAGGAACTGATCGTCACGCCGCGGCCGAAGCTGAAGGCCGGGCAGCGGTTCACCGTGGTGGTCCGCTACGCCGGCGTGCCCGGCCCGGTGACCGACCCGGACGGGTCGATCGAGGGGTGGGTGCCCACCGACGACGGCGCGTTCGTCGTCGGCGAACCGCAGGGCACCCCCGCCTGGCTGCCCACCAACGACCACCCGACCGACAAGGCCACCTTCCGGTTCACCGCCACCGTGCCCGAGGGGCTCACCGCCGTCGGCAACGGCCAGCTGCTGTCCCAGCAGACCCGCGACGGCTGGACCACCTTCGTCTGGGACAACACCGAGCCGATGGCCACCTACCTGGCGACCATCACCATCGGCAAGTTCGAGGTCACCCAGACGGTCACCCCCGGCGGGATCCCGTCGTACGTGGCCATCGACCCGCGGCTGGTGGCCGGGTCCGCCGACGCGGTGTCGCAGATCCCCAAGATGCTGGAGTTCTTCACCGGGAAGTTCGGGCCGTACCCGTTCGCCTCCACCGGGGCGATCATCGACTACGCCCCGAACGTCGGCTACGCCCTGGAGACCCAGACCAAGCCGATCTTCTCCAGCCGGGCGAGCGTCGGCACCATGGCCCACGAGCTGGCTCACCAGTGGTACGGCGACAGCGTCTCGCCGGAGCGCTGGTCGGACATCTGGCTCAACGAGGGCTTCGCCACCTACGCCCAGTGGATGTACACCGAGTACAACGGCGGTGCCTCGGTGCAGCAGACCTTCAACAGCTCCAGCAACTACGGGCGGGCCGCGTCGTCGTCGTTCTGGCAGATCGTGCTGGCCGACCCGGGCCCGGAGGACATGTTCAGCAACATCCCGTACAACCGGGGGGCGATGACCCTGCACGCGCTGCGCGGCAAGGTCGGCGACGACGCCTTCTTCCGCATCCTGCGGCAGTGGGCGGCGATCCACCGGCACAGCGACGCCGGCACGGCGGACTTCATCGCCCTGGCCGAGCGGGAGTCGGGGCAGAACCTCGGCGCGTTCTTCGACGTGTGGCTCTACCAGAAGGGCAAGCCGACCACCTGGTGACCCGGCGGCGGGGCCCCGCGATCGCTGGCGGTCGCGGGGCCCGTCACACCGTCGGCGGCGGCATCAGGCATGCTCCGCATCGTCGCCGCGCCCGACGCCCGGCGGGGTGATTCCGACGGCGGCCAGGTTCCGCGCCTCCTGACTGGCCGGATCGAACGACTTCCCGGCGGTGAAGACGATCCGGGCGTTCTCCGGCGTGATCACCTCCACGTCCCGGGTGTTCCAGGAGGTGTCCCGTGGGCCGTCGACGGAATCCGGGTCCACCGCACGGCACGCCTCGGCGATGGCCTCGATCTGGTGCAGCACGCAGGCGAAGTTGACGCTCATCGCCGGCGCCCGCTCCGGAACGCTCTCCGCCGTGACGAGAAGTACGTCCTGGAACGCCCACCGGCGCAGGTGCACCAGCTGGCCGGGGATGCCGAACAGCTCGAAGAACCCGAGCCCCCGGACCCAGTAGTCCACCGACGCCGCCAGATCGCTGGTGGGGATCTTCACGAACGCAGGCATGCCGTAGATGCCTCGGAACGGCTCCGGCGCGACCGCATCCGGACCGGGGACAGGCACGGGACTCATCTCGAAAGCGTCATAGTGGTCACTCATGTGCCCACCCTCCGCCCTGACGCGGCGGGAGAGTCAAGCCGTCCTGGAAGCCGGTCCCACCGCCGCTACCTGACCGAGGTCGTGGCCGGCCACCGCCCACGCGGGGCTCACTCCTCGATCGCGCCGCCCACCGCCCGCAGGTGCTCCCGGAAGGTCAGCGCCGGGTTCCGCGCCCGGCCGGTCAGGTACGCCCCGAACCCGACCTGCGCCCGCAGCGACTCGCCGGCCCGGATCCGGTCGGCCTGCCGCCGCTCGGTGTCCCGGATCGACTCCGCCAGGTCGCACAGCTCCCCCACCCGGCCGGCCGGCACGAACAGCACCCCGTCCTCGTCGGCCAGCACGACGTCGGCGCCGTCGAGGGTCCACGGGCCGACCCGCGCCGAGGTCAACGCCGCGGCCGGCCGGGGGTCGAGCCGCTGCGGGCCGGTGGGCGTCGCCCCGAGGCTGAACACCGGCAGACCGACCGCGCGGATGTCGATGGTGTCCCGGTGCAGGCCCCACACCACCAGGCCGGCCAGACCGGCGGCCTGCGCCTCCAGCACCACCAGGTCACCGACGCACGCCTCGTCGCCGCGCCCGTCGTTGTCGACCACCAGCACGTCACCGGGCTCGGCGCGGTCGATCGCCTCCAGGAAGATGTCGACGCTGCCGACGTGCCGGGCCGGCAGCACCCGCCCGGCCAACCGGCCGCCGGCCACCACGGGCCGCAGCGCGGGCGGGGCGCAGCGCACCGGCACGCCGGCCCGCAGGCAGGCGTCGGCGACGTGGGCGGTGGTCAGGTCGGCGAAGCGTCGCGGCAGCCGCGGATCGATGGTCATGGCCCGACGCTAACCAGCCGGGGACGCGCTGACAGGGACCAGTTCCCGGTCCGTGGCCTGCCCCCGGGTCAGCGGCGGAAGGTGCGGTCGAGCAGGTCGAACAGGGCGGCCCAGTGCCGCTCGGTGGCCTGCTCGTCGTACATCGGGGTGTCCGCCTGGGTGTAGCCGTGCCGGGCACCGGGATACACCTCGGAGCGGTAGCGGACCCCGGCGGCGTCCAGCGCCCGCTCCAGGGTGGCGATCTGCTCCGCCGTCATCGACGGGTCCTGGTCGGCGTGGCCGAAGTACAGCTCGCCGGTGACCGCAGCCACGCCCAGGTGCGGGCTGTCCGGCGCGTCGGTGACCACCCGCCCCGCGTGGAAGGCCGCCGCCGCGGCGAGCCGGTCCGGGTGCGCCTCGATGGCGCGCAGCGCGTTCATGCCGCCCATGCAGTATCCGGTGATCGCCGCCCGGCCGGCCGCGACCTGCGGCTGCGCGGCCAGGAAGTCCAGGTAGGCGGCGGTGTCCCGGGCCACCACGTCCGGGGTCAGCCTGGCCATCATCGGCCCGAGCTGCTGGAACAGCTCCGCACGGCGGCGCTCGTCGGCGAGGCCGGACAGGTCGGTCAGCGGCGCCCGGCCGGAGCGGTGGAACAGGTTGGGCACCAGGACGACGTAGCCGCGTGCCGCGATCGTGGCGGCCATCTCGGCCAGCCGCGGCCGTAGCCCGAACGCGTCCATGAAGACCAGCACGGCCGGGAACGGTCCGTCCCCGTCGGGCCGGACGAGGTACGCGTCGGCCACCCCGTCGCCGGTCGGCACGTCCACGGTCGTCGTCTGCACTGCGACGTCCTCCTCCAGCCGGGTTCCGACTCCGCACGCTACTCCCGGCCGGGCGGGCCGGCAGGTCGGCGTGTCAGGATGCGGCGCATGCGTGCGGTGATCTACGACGAGTTCGGCGTCCGGCCCGAGGTGCGCGACGTGCCCGATCCCGACCCGACGCCCGACGGGGTGGTCGTCCGGGTCGAGGCGACCGGGCTATGCCGCAGCGACTGGCACGGCTGGCGGGGCCACGACCCGGACGTCCGCCCGCCGCACGTGCCCGGGCACGAGTTCGCCGGCGTGGTGGCGGCGGTCGGCGCCGGCGTACGCGACTGGCGGCCCGGCGACCGGGTCACCGCGCCCTTCGTCTGCGCGTGCGGCCGGTGCCCGGCCTGCCTCGCCGGGGACCAGCAGGTCTGCGAGCGGCAGACGCAGCCGGGCTTCACCCACTGGGGTTCGTTCGCACAGTTCGTGGCGGTACGCGACGCGGACGTCAACCTGGTCCGGCTCCCCGACGAGCTGGACCACCCGGTCGCGGCGGCGCTCGGTTGCCGGTTCGCGACCGCGTTCCGGGCGGTGGTGCACCAGGGGCGGGTCGCCGCCGGTGAGTGGGTGGCGGTGCACGGCTGCGGCGGGGTCGGCCTGTCCGCGGTGATGATCGCCGCGGCGTGCGGCGCCCGGGTGGTGGCCGTCGACGTCTCGCCCGGCGCGCTGGCGCTGGCCCGGGCCGCCGGGGCGGAGGTCTGCCTGGACGGGAGCGCGTTGGCCGGGCCCGGCGAGGTGGCGGCGGCGGTGCGGGAGGCGACCGGCGGCGGGGCGCACCTGTCGGTGGACGCGTTGGGCAGCCACCCGACGTGCGTCGCCTCGATCGAGGGGCTGCGCCGGCGCGGGCGTCACGTCCAGGTCGGCCTGCTGCCCGCCGTCCAGGGCCGGCCGGCGCTGCCGATGGAGTTGGTGGTGGCGTACGAGTTGGAGCTGCGGGGCAGCCACGGGATGGCCGCGCACGCGTATCCGCAGCTGTTGCGGCTGGTCACCGCCGGGGTGCTGCGCCCGGGCGAGCTGATCACCCGCACCATCGGCCTCGGCGAGGCGCCCGCCGCGCTGGTCGCGATGGATCGGGCCGCGCCGGGCGGGATGTGCATGATCCGGCCGGGAGCCGAGGGGCCCGCTGTGGCGTAGGTCACGCCACTTCACGGTGGGCCGGGCCCGCGCCGTCTCGTGGTCGTCAGCTCGTACCGACCCGAGGAGCAGGGCACATGTCCACCGCGTACACCGTCGTCACCGTCGCCGCCGCCCTCTGGGTGGGGTTCTCCGCCGCCTGTGTCTTCTTCCGCGCGCCGTGGGTGGTCGGGCCGCTCGCCGAGTACGGCGTTCCCCGCTCGTGGTGGCCGTGGCTCGGCGCGGCCAAGGCCGCCGGGGCGCTCGGCCTGCTGGTGGGGTTGTTCGTGCCGGTTGTCGGGGTGCTGGCCGGCGTCGGCCTCGTGATCTACTTCGTGGGGGCCGTCGTCACCGTCGTCCGGGCCCGCGCCTACTCGCACGTGCCGTTCCCGCTGCTGTACCTGGCGCCGGTCGTCGGCGCGCTGGCCCTCGGGTTCGCGGCCTGACCGCCACCGACGACACAGACCGCGCTGGCCCTCGGGTTCGCGGCCTGACCGCCACCGACGGCCCGACGACGGGAGCACCGGATGCACGCCGACCAGCAGCCGCAGGAGACGTTCCAGGCGCATCGGGACCTGCTGTTCTCGGTGGCGTACCGGATCCTCGGCACCGCCGCCGACGCGGAGGACGTGGTGCAGGACGCCTGGTTGAAGTGGTCGGGGGTCGACCGGTCGCGGGTGGCCGACCACCGGGCGTACCTGGTGCGGATCGTGTCGAATCTGGCGCTGGACCGGCTGCGGTCGGCCCGGGTCCGGCGGGAGACCTATGTCGGGCCGTGGCTGCCCGAGCCGATCCTCACCAGCAGCGACGCGGCCGACGACGTGGCCACGGCGGAATCGGTGTCGATGGCGCTGCTGGTGGTGCTGGAGACGCTGAGTCCGCTGGAGCGCGCGGTGTTCGTGTTGCGGGAGGTCTTCGGGTTCGGCCACGCGGAGGTCGCCGATGCGGTCGGGCGGTCCGAGGAGAGCGTGCGGCAGGCGGCGCACCGGGCCCGCGAGCACGTGCGGGCCCGGCGGCCCCGGTTTCACGCCGACCGGGCCCGCCAGCGGCAGGTGACCGAGCGGTTCCTCGCCGCCGCCTCGGGTGGCGACCTGAACACCCTGCTGGAACTGCTCGCCCCGGACGTGACGGTGTGGACCGACGGCGGTGGCAAGGTGCGCCAGGCGATGCGGCCGGTGACCGGAGCGGCGCCGGTGGCGGCCTGGTTCGCGACCCTCGGCCGGCACCCCTACCAGGGGGTGGAGTTCGAGGCCATGACGATCGAGTTCGTCGAGGTCAACGGCGGGCCGGGCATCGTGTTCACCGGGGCCGGGCGGGTCATCGCCGCGATGGTCCTCGACGTCGACGAGCAGGGCCGGATCGCCGTCATCCGCACCATCGCCAACCCGGACAAGCTCGGCGCCGTGGCCGCCCGCACGGTCCACCCCATCGAGCCGACCTAGCGGGGCCAGTTGCGCAGCAGGGCGTCGAGGGCGTCCATGGTCCGCGCCCAGGTCTGCTCGGTGTCGGGGGCGCTGTGGCTGAACCCGCCGCCCAGTTCCAGGCTGACGTAGCCGTGGAAGACGCTGCCGAGCAGCCGCACCGCGTGCGTCTGGTCCGGCTCGGCCAGGTCGTAGCCGCGCAGGATCGCCCGGGTGAGCTGGGCGTGCCGGCCGCCGGCGCTGGCGGCGGCGGTCGCCGGATCGAGCCGGAGCTGGGTGGCCGCGTACCGCCCGGGATGGTCGCGGGCGTAGTCGCGGTAGACGTTCGCGAGCGCGGTCAGGGCGTCCTTGCCGGCCCGGCCGGCCACCGCGTCGGCGGCGCGGTCGGCGAGTTCGGCCAGGGCGAGCAGGGCGATCCCGGTGCGCAGGTCCTGGGAGCCGCGCAGGTGCGCGTAGAGGCTGGCGACCTTGACGTCGAAGCGGCGGGCGAGCGCGGAGACGGTCACCTGGTCGAAGCCGACCTCGTCGGCCAGCTCCGCTCCCGCCTGGATCAGCCGTTCGGTGCTCAGTCCCGCGCGTGCCATGCCCCTCCCCCGGTCGTCACCTTAGGTGATTATGCATTTGCCTAATACCTTTAGGCAAATTACCGTGGGGTTCATGAAGCCGCTGACCGAGCAGGAGATCCGTGCCGCCTTCGTCAACTGCACCAAGGGCCAGACGAAGCGGCTCTTCGTCCCCCGCGACCTGAGCGACCGCCCCTGGGACGACCTGGACTACCTCGGCTGGCGGGATCCGCAGTCCCCGGACCGCGCCTACCTCGTCGCCGAACTGGACGGCCACCCTCGGGCCATCGCGCTGCGCCGGCCCAGCCCCGCCGCCGGGCAGCTGCAACGCGGCATGTGCTCGATGTGCCTGACCACCCACACCGGCAACGTCAGCCTGATGGTCGCCCCGAAGGCCGGCAAGGCCGGGCAGCAGGGCAACACCGTGGGCACCTACCTCTGCGCCGACCTCGACTGCTCGCTCTACGTGCGGGGCCGCAAGAACGCGGGCGCCGGCGCGCGGTTGCAGGAGTCACTGTCGGTGGAGGAGAAGATCGAGCGGACGGTGGCGAACGTGGCCGCGTTCGTCGCCCGGGTGATGGCCTGACGGTGCGCCGGACCGGCTCAGCGGCGGGGCGCCGATCCCACCGGGGACCGACCGGCCCGCTCACCCGGTGCCGAGCGGTCCTGTCGCGCGCGGCGCACGGCCACCGCGACGGCCGCCGCGATGATCAGCCCGGCCCCGGTCCACAGCAGCGGGTTGCCGCGCAGCCCGTCGGGCAGTTGCTGGCCGAGGACGAACACGCCCATCACCACCACGAACCAGCCGAACGCCTGGCGTAGCAGGTCGGCGGGGATCCTGCCGGCCAGCCGCCCGCCGAGCAGGCTGCCGACGACGGCGGCGGCGGTGACCGCGACCGCGAGGCCCCAGTTGATCTGCACGCTGGACAGGTAACCGGCCAGGCCGGCGAAGGACTTCATCGCGATGACCACCAGTGAGGTGCCGACCGCGACGGGCATCGGCAGGCCGCCGAGCAGGGCCAGCGCGGGCACCACCAGGAACCCGCCGCCGGCGCCGACGAGTCCGGTGACCAGGCCGACGACGACGCCGTCGGTGATCACCCGCAGCACCGGCAGCTCGTGCGGCACCGGGCGACCCTCGGCCGCCCGCCGGCCCCGGATCATGGCGGTCGCGGTGGCCAGCATCATGATCGCGAAGCCGGTGAGCAGGACCGCCGCCGGGACGAACGCGGCCAGCCGGCCGCCGGCGTACGCGCCGGTCATGCCGGCGACGCCGAAGAGCAGGCCGGTGCGCCAGCGCACCCGGTGGGCGCGGGCGTGCGGGAGTACGCCGACGGCGCTGGTGGCGCCGACGACCAGCAGCGAGGTGGCGATCGCCTCCTTGGCGGGCAGGTCGGCGACGTACACCAGCAGCGGTACGGCGAGGATGGAACCGCCGCCGCCGAGCAGGCCGAGGCTGATCCCGATCAGCACGGCCAGCCCGACGGTCAGCAGCAGCGTGCCGGTCATGCCCGCTGCCCGGTCTGGCGCAGTTGGCCGGCCACGCTGTCCAGGTCGCAGCTGGCGCCCCGGTTGTACGGCAGCCTGCTCAGCAGCATGCCCATCGCACAGGTGTTGCTCAGCGCGGCGAAGGTGAGCCCGGCGCCGATGAACCCGGCGACCCACTTCAGCCCGGGTACGACCACCGAGCCCAGGACGGCGAGCAGGACGATCGACCCGGCGACCAGCCGGACCTGGCGTTCCAGGTCCCAGCGCTGCCGGCCCCGCGCGATCGGGGCGTCGGTGGCCTGCCAGGCGAGCATGCCGCCGTCGAGGACGTGCAGGTTCGGCAGGCCGATCTCGGCGAGCGCCTGCCGGGCCTGCCCGGCGCGGGCACCGGAGCGGCAGATCAGCACCACGTCCTCGTCGAGGTGCTGGCGCAGTTCGGCGCGGTGTTCCTTGAGCAGGTCCAGCGGGACGTTGTAGGCGCCGGGGATGTGCAGGGTCTCGAACTCGGCCGGGGTGCGCACGTCGAGCAGTCGGGGGGCGCGGCCGGAGTCGATCAGCTCGCGCAGGGTGGTGGCGTCCACGGTGGCCGGGCGGGTGGTCTCGGTCATGTTTTCCTCGCTCGGGGTGAGTCGGGGGCAGGGCAGGGTGCGGCGCCGGCGGGCGCGCGGTCGCGCCCGCCGGTGGATCGGTACGGGGTCAGTCGGCCATGGCGACGCCGGCCGCCTCGGCCCGGTCGAACCTGTCGTCGATGACGACCACCTCGCGGCCGGCGTTGGCCAGCAGCGACGCCGCGGCGGTGGCCCGGTAGCCGGAGCCGCAGTGCACCCAGACGACGCCGGCCGGTACGTCGCCGAGGCGCTCGGGCAGGTCGGGCAGCGGGACGTGCACGGCCCCCTCGACGTGGCTCGCCCGCCACTCGTTTGTCATCCGCACGTCGAGCACGACGTCCGGGGCGGGCAGGCCGGCCGGGGTGTCGCCGGCGCGGGCCGCCGCGAGGGCGGCGAAGTCCGCCAGTCGCAGTTCGCGCAGCTGCTCCGGTGCGGTGGCCCACTGCTCGGGGCCGCCGGTGGCCTGCGCGGCCGGCCGGTCGATGCCGATGCGGACCAGTTCCCGCTGGGCGTCGGCGACCTGTTCGGGGGTCTCGGCGAGCAGGGTGATCGGGACGCCCCAGTCGATCAGCCAGCCGAGCCAGGTGGACATCGGCCCGTCCAGGCCGAGGCTGACCGTGCCGGCCAGGTGCGCGGCGGCGTACGCCTTGCGGTGGCGCAGGTCGACCACCCACTCGCCGGCGGCGATCCGCTCGCGCAGCCTGGCGGCGTCGGCCCGGGCGGCCGGGGTGAGGTCGACGGCGGCCGGCCCGGCGGCGTTCGCCACGCCCATGTGCGCGTAGTACGCCGGGTAGGCGTCGAGGCCGGCCAGGGTCTCGGTGACGAACGCGTCGGCGGCCAGCCGCAGCACCGGGTTGGCCTGCTTCTCCCGCCCGATGGTGGAGTCGGGGGCGTCGGCCTGGCTGGCCGAGCAGAAGCTGCCGAAGCCGTGCGTGGGCCAGACCTGGGCGCCGTCGGGCAGCAGGTCGGCCAGCCGCTGCGCCGAGGCGTGCTGGTGGTGGGCCAGTTCGTGGGCGTGTTCCTGGCCGAGCAGGTCGGTGCGTCCGGTGGTGCCGAACAGCAGCGACCCGCCGGTGAACACGCCGACCGGCTGCCAGTCGCCGGCGGTGGCCTCGTCGAGGACGTACGACAGGTGGTGGAAGGTGTGGCCGGGGGTGGCGACCACCCGCAGCCGCAGCGAGTCGGAGACGGCGACGACGTCGCCGTCGGTGACCGCCGTACGGTCGAAGCCGACGGTGTCGGCGGCGGCCACCAGGTAGTGGGCGCCGGTCACCCGGGCCAGTTCCAGCCCACCGGAGACGTAGTCGTTGTGCAGGTGCGTCTCCACCACGTGGGTGATGCGCACCCGCTGCTCGCCGGCCAGGTAAAGAACTCGGTCGATGTCGCGCTGGGGGTCGACCACGATCGCCGTCCGGCCGTCGCTGGCCAGGTAGCTGCGGTCGCCGAGCGAGGACGTCGCAATGACGGACACCTCTGCTGCCATGTTGTCGATCTCCCTTCCATACCTTGTCTTCATACCCGGGGGGGTATCCAGGAAACAGACCTCTGCCCGGCCCGACGGCGCGCAGGGGTTACCCCCTCGCGCCGCACCTACGCGGCGCGCGGGGGCGACACTCAGGCCAGGGCGAGGAAGAGCTTCTCCAGCTCCGCCTCGGTCATCTCCGGCTCCTCGCCCCGGTCGCGGGCGGCGCCGCAGTGCCGCATGCCGGAGGCGATGATCTTGAAGCCGGCGCGGTCGATCGCCTTAGAGACCGCCGCGAGCTGGGTCAGCGCCTCCCGGCAGTCCTCGCCGTTCTCCATCATCTCGATCACGGCGTTGAGCTGGCCCCGCGCTCGCTTGAGCCGGTTGAGCGCCTCGCCGGTCATCTCTGGTTGCAGCTTCACCACCCCAACATACCCCCGGGGGTTCCCGATCCGCAAATACCCCGTCGGGTATCAACGCGCCGGCACCGGTAAGGCGGCGTAGGCCGGCCGCAAGCGCACCTGAAGCGGATCGTAAGCAGCCGCCGGCAGTGTGGTGGGTGTCAGCGAGAAACGGACACCAACCCCCAGGGAGCACACGATGCGCAGGATCATCAACTCGACCTACCTCACCCTCGACGGCGTCATCGAGGGCCCGGCGTGGACCAGCCCGTACTTCGACGAGGAGGCGATGGCCTTCGCCGGCGAGCAGACCGACGCCGCCGACGCCCTGCTGATGGGCCGACGCACCTACGAGGGCTTCGCCGCCGCCTGGCCGAAGATGGACGAGAACGACCCGACCACCGGCGCGGCCTACTTCAACAACGTCAAGAAGTACGTCGCCTCCACCACCCTGACCAACCCGCAGTGGAAGAACAGCGAGGTGCTCCAGGGCGACCTGATCGAGGAGGTCACCAAGCTCAAGGCCGCCGAGGGCCGGGACATCCTGATGTACGGCTACGGCACGGTCACCCACGCCCTGGTCCGGGCCGGGCTGGTCGACGAGGTCCGGTTCTGGATCCACCCGGTGCTGCAGGGCGGCGCGTCGGTCAGCGCCCCGCTGGGCGACCTGCCGACCACGCTCTCCCTCGCCGGCAGCCGGGTGATGAAGAGCGGCGTCATCATCGCCACCTACACCCCGGTCACCGGCTGACCAGGAACGGCTGGACCAGGGCCCGGGCCTGTCCCGGGCCCAGGTCGTGCCCGGCCCGGTAGGCCGCCGCGAACCCCGCCCCGCCCAGCCCGGCGACCAGCCGCCCGGTCACCCGCTCGACCTCGGCCCGCTCCGCCGGCGCCGCCGGCACCTCGGCCGCCGCCCGCGCGGCCGCCGCCGCGCCGAGCAGCCGCGCCGCCACCCGCGGATCGGGCGTCGCCCCGGCCAGCCCCTCCAGCGCGCCCATCGCGTCCCGCGGCGCGCCGAGCGCCACCGCGACGTCGAACGCCCGCACGTGCAGGTCCAGGGCCCGACCGGGGTCGGCGTCCACGACGGCGTGACCCAGCTCGGTCAGCACCATCGGCAGGAACAAAGCGTCGTCGCCACCCACCGCCAACAGGTGCTCCAGATGGCCGATCGCCACGTCCACCTTCCCGCCCCGGCGCGCCGCGATGCCCAGGCACAGCTCGGCGAACACCTCGGCGGCCGGCGAAGCCTGCTCGACGGCCAGCCGGTGGGCCCGTTCGGCCAGCTCCCACGCCTGCTGGTGATCCCCGGTCTGGGAGGCGAGCCAGGACAGCCAGGACAGCTTGCTGCCGACCTCGGGCCAGAGCGCCAGCTCCTGTGCCCAGCGCAGGCCCTCCCGGTGCAGGGCGGCGGCCCGCTCGTGGTCGCCGGTCAGCTCGGCCAGGCCACCCACCCAGTCGGTGGCCTGCAACCGGCCCCACGCGTCGCCCAGCTCCGCGAAGAGCGCCGCGGCCCGGCTGCCCTCCCGTTCCAACGCGGCCACGTCGCTGGCGGCGTGCGCGAGCGTCGCCCGGGTCACCGCGACGGCCGCCGCCACCCACCGGTCGTCGGGGTCGGCCGCCCGCGCCCGCTCCAGCAGGTCGACCGCCCGACCCAGCTCGCTGCGCGCGAACAGCGCGGACGCCACGAACCAGCCGGCCCGCCCGTCCGGGTGCCCGGAGAGCGCGGCCTCGATCTCGTCCGGCGGCACGTCCTCCCCCCGCAGCAGCGCGAACCCGACCCGCCAGACGGCGGCCACCGCGCGCTGCCCGGCGTCCCCGTCGAGGGTCAATGCCCGGCGCGCCTCGGTCAGCCGGCCGCGCAGGAACCAGTACCAGGTCAACGCGTTCGCCAGGCGCAGCCCGCCGCCGTGGGCGAGCGCCGCGCGTAGGTTGGCGGTCTCGGCGTCGAGTCGGGCCAGCCACTCCCGCTGGCCGGGGCCGCGCAGCAGCGGATCGGCGTGCTCGGCCAACTCGGTGTAGTACGCCACGTGCCGGGCGCGGACCGTCTCGGCGTCGTCGAGCCGGTCCAGGCAGAAGGCGGCCACCGACTCCAGCAGCCGGTAGCGCGCGGCCGCACCACTCTCGTCGAGCACCACCAGCGACCGGTCGACCAGGCGGGCCAGGGTGTCCACGTCGGCGTCGCAGACCGCCTCGGCCGCCGCCAGCGTGCAGCCGTCGGCGTGCACCGCCAGCCGGGCGAGCACCGCGCGCTCGTCGTCGGCCAGCAGGTCCCAGCTCCAGCCGATCACCGCGGTGAGGGTGCGCTGCCGCGCCGGCAGGTCCCGCTGCGCGGTGCTGAGCAGCCGGAACCGGTCGTCCAACCGCTCCACCACCCCGGGCAGGCCGAGCGCCCGGACCCGGGTCGCGGCCAGCTCCAACGCCAGCGGCAGGCCGTCGAGCCGGCGGCACAGCCGGGCCACCGCCGGGCCGGTGCGCTCGTCGAGCCGGAAGCCGCGCTGCTGGGCGGCGGCCCGGGCCGCGAACAGCCGGGCCGCGGCCGAGCGCCGGACCCCGTCCAGGTCCCGCTCGTCCGCCGGTACGGGCAGCGGCGGCACCTCCCACAGCACCTCACCGGCCAGGCCCAGCGGCTCCCGGCTGGTGGCCAGCACGCTCACCTCGGCGGCCTCGCGCAGCAACCGGGCGACCAACGCGGCGGCCGGCTCGATCACGTGCTCGCAGTTGTCCAGCACCAGCAGCGCCCGCCGGTGCCGCAGCGCGGCGACCAGCCGGTCCTCGGGTGTGGCCGCCGCGCCGGTGCTCTCCCGCACCTCGAGCGCGGTCAGCACCAGCTCGGCGACGGCGCTCTCCCCCGGCCGCAACGCGGCCAGCTCCACCAGGTGCACCCCGTCCGGGTACGACTGCTCGCGGGCGACCTCGGTGGCCAGCCGGGTCTTGCCCACCCCACCCGGCCCGATCAGGGTGACCAGCCGCTGCCGGGGCACCAGTGCGCGCAACTCGGCCAGCGCGGCGGCCCGGCCGACCAGCTCGTCGAGCTGCGCCGGCAGGCTGTTGCGGATCAGCGCCGCCTTCGGCGGGGCGGCCAGCCCGGTGTCCTGCTCCAGGATCCGCCGGTGCAGGGCGACCAGCTCCGGGCCGGGATCCAACCCCAGCTCGTCGGCGAGCCGGCGGCGCAGGTCGGCGTAGCTGTCCAGCGCCTCCGACTGGCGGCCCGCCGCGTACAGGGCGCGCAGCTGCAACGCGCGCAGGCCCTCGCGCAGCGGGTGGCTGGCCACCAGCTCGGCCAGCTCGGCGGCGACCAGCGCGTGCTCACCCCGGTCGAGCCGGGCCGCGGCCAGCTTCTCCAGCACCACCAGCCGGGCCTCGGTCAGTCGGGTCGCCTCGGCGCGGACCCACTCGGCGTCCGCCACGTCCGCGTACGGCTCGCCCCGCCACAGCCGCAGCGCCTCGGTCAGGCTCGCCGCGTCGTCGGCGGCGGCCAGCGCGGTGAACCGGTCGGCGTCGACGTCACCGGCCCGCAGCACGTACCCCGGCGGGCGCGACTCGACCAGGTCACGGCCGCCCGGTTCGGCGTCGTTGAGCGCCTTGCGCAGCTGGGAGACGCGCACCTGCAACGCCCCGGCGGCGTTGGCCGGCGGGTCGTCGCCCCACAGGTCGTCGATCAGCCGGTCCGCGGAGACCACCTGCCGGCGGTGGGCGATCAGGTCGGCGAGCAGCGCCCGCACCTTCACCCCCGGCACGGTGACCGGCTCGCCGCGGTCGGTGCTGACGGCGAGCGGCCCGAGGACCCCGAAGCGCATGCCGGCCACCCTACAAGCGGTAAGCGCACCAGAAGGGAACCGTAAGCGCCGTGCCGCACCGTCACGGCATGACCTACGCCCACGTCAACGGACTGTCCCTCTGGTACGAGTCGCACGGGACCGGCGGCGACCGGCCCCTGGTGCTGGTGCACGGCGCCCTCTCCGGCATCGGCACGTCGTTCGGCACGCTCCTGCCGCTGCTGGCGAAGACCCGCCGGGTGATCGCGGTCGAGTTGCAGGCCCACGGCCACACCGCCGACGTGGACCGCCCGCTCACCGTCGAGCACTGCGCCGAGGACGTCGTCGCCCTCCTCGACCACCTGGGCGTGCCGGCCGCCGACGTGCTCGGCTGGAGCCTGGGCGCCGCGGTGGCGCTGCGGCTCGGCACCGACCACGCCGCGCGGGTCGGCCGGCTGGTGCTGCTCTCGGTCAGCTTCCACCACGGCGGCATCCACCCCGGCCTGCTCGACGGCATCCAGGACCTGCGACCGGAGCACCTGCACGGCTCCGAGTTCCACGAGGAGTACCTGCGCAGCGCGCCCGACCCGGCCGGCTGGCCGGCCCTGGTCGCCCGGGTCACGCGCCTGGACGCGGACCTGCCGCAGTGGCCGGCCGCGGCGATCCGGGGCCTCGCCGCCCCGACGATGATCGTGGTCGCCGACTCCGACATCGTCCGGCCCGAGCACGCGGTGGAGATGTTCCGGCTGCTCGGCGGCGGGGTGCCCGGCGACCTGGCCGGGCTGCCCGCCTGCCGGCTGGCGGTCCTGCCCGGCACCAGTCACGCCTCGGTGCCGCAGCGGGCGGGCTGGCTCGCCCCGATGATCGAGGATTTCCTGGACGCCTGAGCGGGCGGCGCTATCCGGCGATCTCCCGCAGCAGCGTCGGCCCGTCGTCGCTCCAGAGTTCCAGCTCGAAGCGCCACCCCAGGCCGGCGAGGACCGCGCCGAGGTCGTCCAGCCGGGACGGCTCGACGACACCGCTCAGCAGCAGGCCACCCGCCGCCGGCTGGAGCAGGTCGAACTCCGCCCACTCGTGCTCGATCCGGCATTCGGTCCAGGACGTGGCCACGGCCCGCCAGCCGGCGCGGACGAACACCTCGGCCGTGGACCTCGCGTTGGACCTCTCCGGCAGTCGCCCGTAGAGGTTGTTGTCCATCTCCCAGAGGTGCCCGGCCAACCTCGGGCCGGGCGTGCCACCAGAGGTGATTTCCATGAGGGCCATCCTGCGCGGATCTCGGCCCCTTCGACACCCCGGCCCGGGCGGAGCGGGCCCACCTGCGGCGCAGACTGGCCGCGATGCAACGCCCGGACTGAATCCGCATCGGTGCGGTACTCACTCGCGGCCCACGGACCCCCGCAAGGGTCACAGCCAGGTCTCCGTTGTACGTAGGGTGCGGAAATGACAAGAAGCGAGCGGCTCGCGGAGCAGCTGGACTGGTACTGGCAGAAAAGCCTGCGGCCGCGGCTGGACGGTCTCACCGATGAGGAGTATTTCTGGGAGCCGGTGCGCGGCTGCTGGAGCATCCGCCCACGTGGCACGTCGGCCGCACCGATGTCGGTTGGCTCGGGAGAGTGGACGGTGGACTCCGCGTCCCCTGACCCGGTGCCCGCGCCGGTGACCACGATTGCCTGGCGGCTGGCGCACATCATCGTCTCGTGCCTGGGCTATCGGGTCGGATGGCACTTCGGCGGCCAGGACGTCGACTCCCAGACATTCGCCTACGCGGGGACCGCCGACGAGGCGCTGGAACAGCTCGATGACATGTACGGGAGATGGAACGCGGGGGTCCGCGCACTGTCGGACGCCGACCTGGAGAACCCGCCCACGGTGGGTCCCGAGCGACGTCCGATGGAGGGCATCGTCCTGCACGTCAACAGAGAGCTGATCCATCACGGCGCCGAGATTTCCCTACTGCGCGACCTCTACGTCTGGCAGGACGGAGCCGGCCCGCCCTCGGCGGATCGCACCCCACGCGGGCCGGCTTCGTCCTTCGTGCGCGCCGAAGAACCGCTCAGCGACGGCGCTGCGGCAGGACGAGCAGCGTCACCGAGTTAGCCGGGTACGTGGCGCTGACTACCGTCCGTCTATGTCTGGTCACTCGGCCAGCGGTGGGCTCGCCGAGGGAAGGCGAGCCCACCGCCGGCCGGCGGCTTGGGCCGCCGGTCACCCACCCACGCAGTCCCGATGACGGTACGCAGCCGGGGAGAGATCCGTTTCGTCCGTCACCAGGTGCGGAGCCCGCCGCCGTAGTAGCGCTGGATGGTTGAGTACTTCTCGGCGAACTGGGTCCGGCCCCCCGAGAAGGTGCCGCTTCCGATGTGCATCCCGTGGACCTGAGCGTTTCCGGCGTTCAGCGAGTAGACGGCGGCCCCGGAGTCCCCCCCGACGGTCACCCTGACCCCGTCGTCGCGACGGTACTCCATCAGGTTCGCCGTACATCCCGCGGTGTCGCAGAATACCGCGCTGAGCGAAACCACTCGCAGGTCGCAGAATTCTTGTCGCGTCTCTTGACCGCTGACGCACGCCCCATTGTTACCCGGCTTGCCGAGTCCCGGGTCGAAGGCAGTCACCTGCGCCCGGAAGACCCACTGTCCGGTATAGATGTTCTTCCCGTACTGCTGCCCGCAGCAGGTGATCTTTCCCAAATCAAAGGTCGGGTAGGGCGCCCTCTGCAACTCCCCGTAGAAATGCTCTCCCGAATAGAAGTCGTCGAAGGAGTTCCCGCAGTGCCCCGCCGTCACCGAATAGCCACCGGAATTGTTGGGACCGTTCATCGTGAATCCGCTCGAACAGCTCCCACCGTGGCGATAGTTGCGGATCCACGCGTTACCGTAGTGCCACGGGCCGGAGTCGGCGTATCGCTCCCCCTGGTCCCTGGTGAACTCGGCGGACGAATCCACCTCCACCCGAACGTGACCGATTTCCTTGAGGCGCGCAACGAGTGACGGTGAGAGCTTGCCCTTCACGACGACGACGTCCTTGGCGGCGTCGAAGGAATAGCTCATGCCGTCGCCCGGGCTCGCGTACTTCTCATACAGCTCGGCCAGTCGAACCTTCGTGGCGGAAAGTTCCGCCCTGGTCATGCTGCTGCGGACGACCGCGGTGGCGACCCGTCCTCGGGCCGCCGTCACCGACCTCTTGGCCGCCTCGAACGCACTCGGCGACGCCGTACGCGAAATCGCCGCGGTGACCACACCGTCGTACCCCGACATCTCCACCAGGTCGCCCGCGGCCACCAGTGCGGCCTGCCGGGCCTGCGATCCCTCGGGAGCCGCCGCGTCGGGCTGCACGGACGCGAATCGCTCCTTCACGGCGAACAACTCCGCGGTGGTCTCGGCGTTCTCCAACGCCGACGAAAGCTCCGTGTCGGGTTGGACTCCTGCCGGCTGCGGACGCCGCGGGGCTCCCTCGTCCGGCGCACCCGCGGCCGGGGCGCCGGAAACCAGCAGGATGGAGATCAAGCCACCCGCCAGGATTGCTGTTCTGCGAGCAGCCGATCGCTGCCGCGCTCGTGGACCCGATGCTGTCAGCAAGTGTTTGATCGCCTCGCTCCTCACCCGTGGACCGGCAGGACGACAGGTCGGCGCAGTGCCTGAACCGACGCGTCCGCATCCGGCAAGGGCGATCTGTTCGCCCTCTCCTCAAAAGACGGAGAAAGCGGGATCGAGTTCAGCTCACAGTGGACTCTTCCGGGCGCCCGCCCGGATCGGTGCGGCCGGTGCCCCCACCCGCGGCCCCGGCCGCACCGCACCCGCTTCAGGTGACCCGGCGGCGGATCCGCCACAGGCCGAACAGGGTCAGCACCCCGGCGGCGAGCAGGTACAGCCCGGACTCCAGCAGCTGGAACGGCCAGTACCGGTGGTTCGGCTGGTAGGCCAGCTCGACGTGCAGGTCCAGCGCGCCGAGGCAGCGCGCCGCCGCGCCGTACTGCCCGGTGGCGGGGGCGGCCGGGTCGTCGCGGGCGGAGAAGCAGTCGTCGAAGGCGCGGCGGTCGAGGGTACGCCCGTCGCGGGTGCGCAGCTCGCTGACGTCGGTCACCCAGGCACCGGGGACGCCGAGGCCGCGTACGGTGGCGCTGTTGGTGATGCTGCCCAGGCCGCGGGCCTCGTTGATGGCCTGCTCGGTCATCGCCCGGTCGGCCCGCACCGGCGGCATCAGGTGCGGGCGGACCAGGTTCGGCACCGCGAACTGGAGCAGCACCACGGCCAGCCCGGTGAGCGCCATCGCCGGCAGCGTACGCCGGGTGAGCAGGCCGATGACGGTGCCGAGGACGAGCGCGAACCCGGCGGCGGCGACCGGCGCGACGTCGCGGGCGCCGAACACGACGGTGCTGAACCGGTTGCCGGCCACCGCGTCGACCGGGGCCGCCGCCCAGGTGAGCAGCAGGCTCGCCGCGCCGGCCACCAGCACGGCGCCCAGCCCGACCACCAGCAGCTTGACCAGCAGCCAGCGGCGGCGGGTGACGCTCTGGTTCCACACCAGCCGGTGCGTGCCGCTCTCCAGTTCCCGGGCGATCAGCGGCGCGCCCCAGAACATCCCGACCACGGCGGGCAGCAGGGCCAGCAGCGCGGCCAGGTAGAGCAGGGTGTTCTCGTAGTCCCGGGCGAACCGGGCCAGCGCCTCGGCGCAGTCGCCCTGCGGCCGGCACTGCGCCAGGTAGCCGGCGTGGGCGTCGCGGACGTCGAAACCCAACCAGAGCAGGTACCCGGCGAGCACCGCGAGCGCGGCGGCGCCCACCACCGCCTGGGCGCGGAACTGCCGCCAGCTCATCCAGATCATCGCAGCGCCTCCCGGGCGGGGGTCGGGACACCGCCGGCCGGTGCGCCGGCCGCGCGGGTCAGGTAGGCCAGGACGAGTTCCTTCAGGTCGACGGGCTCGACCGTCCAGGACGGCTCGGCCAGCGGCCGGTCGGCCCGCACCACCGCCCGGTCGTACCGGCCGTCCGGCCGCACCCCGACCAGCTCGACCCCGGCGGGCAGCCGGGCCAGGCCGCCGCGCGGGGCGAGCACCCGGCGGTGGGCGGCGAGCAGGTCGGCCACCGCGCCGGTGAGCCGCACCCGCGAGCCGGCCAGCACGATCAGGTGGTCGCAGACCCGCGCCACGTCGCCCAGCAGGTGGGAGGAGAGCACGGCGCTGGCGTCCAGTTCGGCGACGAACTCCATCAGGCTCGCCAGGAACCCGTCGCGGGCCAGCGGGTCCAGCGCGGCGGCCGGCTCGTCGAGGATGAGCAGCTCGGGCCGCTTCGCCGCGGCGACGGTCAGGGCGAGTTGGGCACGCTGGCCGCCGGAGAGACCGCCGGCCCGCTGCCCCGGGTGCAGGCCGACCTGCGCGATCCGCCGCTCGGCGAGACGCTGGTCCCAGCCGGGGTTGAGCCGGGCGCCCATCCGCAGGTGCTCGGCGACGGTGAAGGTGGGATAGACCGGGGTGTCCTGGGCGACGAAGCCGACCCGGGCCAGGTGCGCCGCGTCGGCGGCCGGCGGTGCGCCGAGCACCCGCAGCGTGCCCGAGGTCGGGGCGATCAGCCCGCAGGCCAGCTGCAGCAGGGTCGACTTGCCGGCGCCGTTCGGGCCGACCAGGCCGACCACCCGGCCACGCGGGACGGTGAGGTCGCAGTCGGTCAGCGCGGCACGGCGGCCGTAGCGTTTGGTCAGGCCCTCGGCGAGCAGGACCGGTGGAGTGTCGTCGGATGGCATGCGCCCATCCTGCGAACCGGGCCCGGCCGGATCATCGGCCCACGGCACGGTTCAGCGCCGTCGGCGCCGTACTTTCGGCCGGTTTCGGGGCCGGCCACCGCGCCTCAGCCGAGGCGCTTGGTGAGGGCCTCGAACACCAGGTCCGGGCGCAGCGGCGTGCCGAACCGCTCGTCGCCGTACGGGAACGGGGTCAGCTCGCCGGTGCGGACGTAGCCGCGGCGCTCGTACCAGGCGACCAGGTCGGCCCGCTGCCGGATGACGGTCATCCGCAGCTCACCGGCGGCCCACTCGGCGCGGGCGAACCGCTCGGCCTCGGCCAGCATCGCCCGGCCCAGGCCGCCGCCCTGCCGGCCCGGCGACACCGCGAACATCCCGAAGTACGCGTAACCGTCCCGGCGTTCCAGCTGGCAGCAGGCGGCGATCCCGGTCCCGTCCTCGACGACCAGCACGACCCCGCCCGGGTCGGTCACCGCCGCGGCAACCATCGTCGCGTCGGTGCGCTGGCCGGCGATCAGGTCCGCCTCGGTGGTCCAGCCGGCCCGGCTGCGCTCCCCCCGGTACGCCGACTGGACCAGGTCGACGAGGGCGGGCACATCGGCCGGGCCGGCGGTCCGCACGGTGGGCAGGCGCATGTCGGTCATCGGCGGTCTCCGGAGGTGCGAAGGTTCACCAGGTCAGCCTACGATTCGGCGCGCGGGGACTCGCCGGCCCGGGCGGGCGTTTCCCCCGGCGGGTCCGTCGGCTGCGCCCGCGGGTCGGGCACCGCCCGGCCGCCGCGGCGGGCCCGGCGCAGCACCCCGTGCCAGGACGGTGTCTCGCGGGACTCGTCGAAGGCCCGGGCGACCACCACGTCGGTGGAGGAGTGCGCCAGGATCGACACGACGATCGTCAGCGCGACCAGGTGGAAGACCTCGTCGGCGGCGACGATGCCGGATTCGAGGACGAGCAGCCCGTACACGACGGAGGCGAAGCCCTTCGGCCCGAACCACATGGCCGCGGCCTGCTCGCGCAGGTTCAGCCCGGAGCGGAGGAAGGAGATCCACAACGCGATCGGCCGCGCGACCACGATGGCCAGCACCGCGAAGAGCCAGCCGGTCCACGGGATCTCCGCGAGGAACGCCGGCGAGATCAGCGCGCCGAACACCAGCAACGCGGCGAGCTTCAGCAGCTCGGCGACGTTCTCACCGAAGTGTTCGAAGGCGGCCCGCTCCCGGGCCCCGAACGTGGCCACGGTGATGCCGGCGGCGAAGGCGGCCAGGAACAGGTTGCCGTGCGTCACCTTGCCCAGCGCCAGCACCAGCAGCCCGATCGCCACCCCGTTCAGCGGCGCGTACGCCGCCGAGGCGGCGAAGAACCGGGTGCGTTCCAGCGCGATCGCCGCGAGCGGCACCAGGACGCCGATGGCCAGCCCGACGGCGAGCTCGGTGGTCAGCTCCCCCAGGTGCAGGTCCGAGGAGCCGGCGGCGACGGCGAGCAGCACCACCACGAACGGCAGCGCCAGGCCGTCGTTGACGCCGGACTCCACGTTGAGCAGATGCCGCAGCCGGGCGGGCACCTTGTCGTTGCCGACCAGCGCTGCCGCGAACACCGGGTCGGTCGGGGCCAGCACCGCCCCGATCAGCAGCGCCTGGGGCCAGTCGAGCCCGGCCACGTAGTGCCCGAGCAGGGCGGTCACCACCAGCGTCAGCGGCAGCCCCCAGCCCAGCGCGCGGCCCGGCAGCCGCCACGCGCTGCGCAGGTCCGCCCAGCCCACCCGCATGCCGTCGGTGAACAGCACCGCGAACAGGGCCAACTCGGCCAGTTCCGCCACGATCGGCGACTCGGCGTCCAGGTGCAGCACCCCGGTCGTGCCCTCGCCGAGGGCGAACCCGGCGAGCAGGAACAGCGCCGCCGTGGACAGGATCGTACGGTTCGCCAGGGCCGAGACGAGCACCGCCAGCAGCAGCACGGCGGCGAAGGACAGCAGCAGCACGGTCGGCCCTCCGGGGCGACTAACGGTCAGGTCCGCCACCGGGCCGCCGCCGCCTGGTCGGCGGCGGAGCAGTTCCGGTGCGGTGGTGTCCAGCGGCACCGCCGCGCCGGGCACCAGCCCGAGTTGCGGCGGCGGTCGCGAACCGACCGCGGCGTACAGCCGTTCGGCGGCCGTCCGGGCGGGGTCGGCCGGCAGCGACAGCAGATGGTAGCCGCGGGCCACCACTCGCGCCAGCGGGCCGGACGCGGCACCCACACCCCCGACCTGTCACCTGACCGTCATCAAGTCGTGGGGTGACCGCCACACCGGTTCGCCATGGTGGGCCGAAGCGGTCCGCGAAGGAGGAGGCAGGGGCGAGCCGCAACCCGCCCGCGCCCGAGTGGCGACGCCTCCCGTACCCCGGAAAGGACACCCCGATGACCGCCGTCCCGGACGAGCACGTGCTGACCCTGATCTGCGACAGCTGCGGCGACACCATCACGGACTCCGCCTCGCCGCTCACCGACGCCGAGGTGGTCTGGCCGCTGCTGGCCGAGCAGGGATGGACCGGCTCGCCGCTCGCCGCCGGCCCGCACCACTGCCCGCACTGCAGTCGCCAACCCCGCTCCGGCGGCGGGCACCACGCCCGGTGCGCGGGGCACGGCCCGGGTGGCATCGCCGGCATCGACCACCGGGCCGGCGTGACCGTGGTCGCCGCCACCGGTGACATCGACCTGGACAGCGGCGACACGCTGCGCGGGGCGCTGCGCCACGCCGCCGACATGGGCGGCGACGTGGTGGTCGACCTGAGCGAGGTGCACGTCATCGACTCGACGGGGCTGAGCGTGCTGGTCCGCGCGCACCGCGACGCCCGCGACCGGGAGGCCACGCTGGCCCTGGCGGCGGTGCCGCCGTTCGTGCGTACGGTGCTGCACACCATGCGGTTGGAGGCGGTCTTCCCGCTCTTCGACGGCGCCGACGAGGCCGTCGCGGCGCTGACCCACGACCGCAACCGGCCGGTTCCCGCCGCCGGTCGGTGAGGCCGGTCAGTGCCGCCGCCAGGCGACCGTCCCGGCGGTCGCGGCGGCCAGACCGGCGGCCGTCACGAGCCGGTGCCGGGACAGCCAGGCCTGCGCGCTGTGCGCACGTGACCGGCCGCTGAACTCGCCCCGCGCGCCGTGGTCGTGGCCCTGGGGTCCGTCCGCCGGCTGCCACAGGTTCCCGGGCCGCCGCGGGTCGGCGGGCTGGTCGGTCTGCTGCGAGTCGTAGCCGGTACGGGCCAGGTACCGGTCGAGCAGCCCCGGCACCAGCCGGTTGCCGAGGATGGTCAGCGCGGTGGAGGCGCCGACCCAGTACGCCCGCCGGCCGGGCCGGTCGGCGGCGGCCACGATGGCGCGGGCCGCGACCACCGGCTGGTAGATCGGCGGTACGGGTTGGGCGTGCCGGGGCAGCCGGGACGCCAGCCAGTCGAACTGCGGGGTGTTGAGCGCGGGCAGGTGCACCATGGTCACCTTGACGTTGCTGCGCTCGTGCATCAGCTCGCAGCGCAACGCCTCGGTGAAGCCGACGATGGCGTGCTTGGACGCGCAGTAGGTGGCCTGCAACGGGATGCCCCGGTACGCCAGCGCCGAACCGACCTGGACGATGGCGCCCCGGTCGCGGGGCGCCATGTGGTCGAGCGCCACCCGGGTGCCGTGCACGTAGCCGAGGTAGGTGACCTCCATGGCGCGGCGGAACTCCTCCGGCTGGGTCTGCCGGAACGGGGCGAAGATGGAACTGAAGGCGTTGTTGATCCACAGGTCGATCGGGCCGAGCTCGGACTCGACGCGCCGCCCGGCGGCGGCGACCTGGTCGTGGTCGGCCATGTCCACCTCGATCGGCAGCGCCCGGCTGCCGGCGGCGCGTACCTCCTCGGCGGCCGCGTCGAGCCCCTTGCGGCCCCGCGCCAGCAGGGCGATGGCGATGCCCCGCCGGGCCAGCAGACGGGCGGTGGCCCGGCCCACCCCGGCGCTGGCGCCGGTGATCACCGCCACCTGCGCGTGCTGTCGGTTCCGACCCATCCCGCCCTCCCGGTCACCTCGCTGCCGTCCCGGCGTCTACCCGGTGCCGACCGGGCCATTCCGGGCCGCCGGTCGCGTGTGCGGCGGTACGGAGGGGGTAGGCGGCGCCGGTGGGGCGCGACGACCACCCGCCCGGGGCGCAGCCGGCGACGCACACGCCGAGCGTGCTGCGCGAGTACGCGCTGCTCGCCGACGGCCGGCGCGGCGCGCTCGTCGGCCCGGACGGCAACATCAGCTGGCTGTGCGCGCCCGGCTGGGCCGACCCGCCGGTGTTCAGCCGGCTGCTCGGCGGTCGCGGCGACTATCTGGTGACCCCGGCGAACCCCCGCTTCGTCTGGGGCGGGCACTACGAGCCGGCCTCGTTGGTGTGGCGGAGCCGGTGGGTCACCACCGACGGGATCATCGAGTCCCGGGAGGCCCTGTGCTACCCGGGTGAGCAGCGACGGGTGGTGCTGCTGCGCCAGATCCGCGCGGTGGACCGGGACGCGGTGGTCCGGGTCCGGCTCGATCCGCGGGCCGACTTCGGCCGCGAGCCGGTGCGCGACGCGCGGCGGCAGGGATCGCACTGGCTGGCCCGCTCGGGCACCCTGTACCTGCGGCACAGTGGCGGTGAGCGGCTGCGACCCACCGGCGACGGGGCGCTCTGCGGCGAGCTCACCGTGCCCGCCGGCGGCCGGCACGACCTGGTGCTCGAGATAGCCGACCGGCCGATCGACGACGAACCGCCGCAGCCGTCCGAGCTGTGGCGCACCACCGAGCACACCTGGCGGCAGGCGCTGCCGCCGCTGGCCGGCGGCCCCGCGCAGCGGGACGCGGTGTTCGCCTACGCGGTGCTGCGCGGGCTGACCCGCCCCGGCGGCGGGATGGTCGCGGCGGCCACCACGGCGCTGCCGGAGCGGGCGCTCGCCGGCCGCAACTTCGACTACCGCTACGCCTGGTTGCGGGACCAGTCGTTCGCCGGGCACGCCGCCGCCCGGATCGGGCGCTACGACCTGCTGGACGACGCGGTCTCCTTCCTCTCCGCGCGGGTGCTCGCCGACGGGGACCGGCTGGCCCCGGCGTACACCGTCGACGGGGGCCCGATGCCGGCACCGCACGGGCTGGAGTTCCTGGCGGGCTATCCGGGGGCGCCACCGCGCGCCGGGAACTGGGTGAGCGGGCAGTTCCAGCTGGACAGCCTGGGCGAGGTCCTGCTGCTGCTGGCGACCGCCGGGCGGCTCGACCGGCTGACCGACGACGGGTGGCGGGCGCTGGAGTCGACCGCGCGGATCGTCGCGCAGTGCTGGCGGCAGCCGGACTCGGGGATCTGGGAGCTGCCGGCCCGGCAGTGGACGCACTCGAAGCTCACCTGCGTGGCCGGCCTGCGCTCGGCCGCCCGGATCGCGCCGCGCGGCCTGGCCGGACGGTGGGCGGCGCTGGCCGACGCGATCCTCGCCGACGCGGCGGCACACGGGCTGCACCCGTCCGGTCGCTGGCAGCGGGCGTACGACGACGGGCGGGTCGACGCGGCGCTGCTGTTTCCCGCGATCCGTGGCGCGCTGCCGCCGGACGACCCGCGTACCGAGGCGACCCGGCGGGCGGTCCTGGCCGAGCTGGAGTGCGACGGGTACCTGTACCGGTTCCGCCCGGACCGCCGCCCGCTGGGCGACGCCGAGGGCGCCTTCCTGCTCTGCGGGTTCGCCGCGGCGCTGGCGGCGGGGCAGGCCGGCGACGCGGTCGAGGCGCAACGCTGGTTCGAGCGCAACCGGGCCGCCTGCGGCCCGCCGGGGTTGTTCACCGAGGAGTACGACGTGCAGCAGCGGCAGCTGCGGGCGAACCTGCCGCAGGCGTTCGTGCACGCGTTGATGCTGGAGACGGCGGTGACGCTGGGCCAGGCCACGCCGTGCCGGCCGGCCGGCTGACCGGCGGTCACGACCCGGAGATGAGCGCCAGCCCGGTCTCCGGATCGACCCGCTTGGCCAGTTCCGGCGCCACCTCGGAGACGATCACCTCCAGCGTCGGCCAGACCCGGCCGCGCAGCAGGTGCCCGCCGACCGTGCTGCCGTCGCGGCGGCCGAGGACCGCGTGCACGTGCAGCGCCGGCTCACCGTCGCGGGCCGCGACGTCGCCGAGCAGCGAGAGCACCTCCACCTGCTCGGTCACCGGGATCCGCCGGTAGTCGCCGGCGTCGCGGTCGAACCAGCCGACCTCGGCGTCGGCGAACCCGCCGACGGCGGTCACCCGCGCGGCGCGGATCCCCTGCTCGCGCAGGGCCGCCCCGACGGCGGCGACCGCCTCCTCCCCCTTGTCGCAGACCACCACCAGCACCCGGCCGGTCTGCTGGCGCACCTCACGTGCCCGCATCGTCGCACCTCCCGCGCTCAGGCCACCCGGTACCGGTCCGCCTCGCCGGCCCGCAGCGTCAACCCCACGCCCGGCCGGTCCAGCGGGACGACCGCCGCGCCGCCGGTGGCCGGCACCGCGCCGTCGAAGAGCATCGACTCGATCCGGACGTGGTCGTGGAACCACTCGATATGCCGCAGGTTGGGGGTGGCGGCGGCGACCGCGAGGTGCTGGTGGGGGGCGCAGTGCGCGGAGACCTCCAGCCCGGCCGCGGCGGCCACCGCCGCCGCCCGCAGGAACTCGGTGATCCCGCCGCACCGGGTGACGTCGATCTGGAGGCAGTCGACGTACGGCGCCATCCGGTGGAAGTAGACCAGGTCGAAGCCGTACTCGCCGGCGGCGACGTCCGGCAGCACCTGGTCGCGGACCTGGCCGAGGCCGACCAGGTCGTCGGAGCTGACCGGTTCCTCGTACCAGCGCACGTCGAGGTCGGCGGCGGCCCGCATCACCCGGACGGCCTGTTTGCGCTGGTAGCCGCCGTTGGCGTCGACGTACAGCTCGGTCTGGTCGCCGACGGTGCGCCGGGCGGCGGCCATCCGGGCCAGGTCGCGGGTGACCTCGGTCCCCCCGGACTCGCCGATCTTGATCTTCACCCGGGGGATGCCCTGCTCGTGCGCCCAGGTGGCGAGCTGCCGGTGCTGGCGGGCGGCGTCGTAGGTGGTGAAGCCGCCGCTGCCGTACACCGGGACCTGCCGGCGGGCGGTGCCCAGCAGTCGGGCCAGCGGCAGGCCCAGCCGGCGGGCCTTGAGGTCCCAGACCGCGCAGTCGGCGGCGGACAGGGCGAGCCCGGCGACGCCCGGCCGGCCGGCGTTGCGCAGCCGCCGGCGCATCGCCGCCCAGGCGGCCGGCACGTCGTCCGGGTCCAGCTCGGCGACCACCGGGGCGAGCAGGTCGGCCACCACGGGCAGCACGGCCGGCGGACCGTAGGTCCAGCCCAGCCCGGTGTGCCCGTCGGCGGTCGCGGAGACCAGCACCAGCGTGGTGGCGTCCCAGGCCAGCGTGCCGTCGCCCTCCGGGGCGTCGGTGGGCACCCGGTACGCGGCCGCGCTCAGCCGCACCCCGTCACCGCCCCCGCCGGGCGGCCCGCGCGGCCAGGGCGGCCACCGGCGCCAGCGCGGCCACGGCGAGGGTCGCGGCGGCGGCCCAGCGGGCCGCCCGCGGTGGGGGGCTGGGCCGCTCGGTCCAGCTCCACTCCGGCCGGCCCGGCACCGCGCCGCCGCGCAGGCCGGCGCGCAGCAGCTCGGCGAGGTGGATCGCCCGGCGGCCGGCCGCGGCGCTCTGCGCGACCTGGGTACGGCAGCTGAAGCCGTCGGCGAGGATCACGTCGGTGTCGGCGGCGTCCCGCACGGCGGGCAGCAGCACCCGTTCGGCGCACGCCTCGGAGACCTCGTAGTGCCCCTGCTCGAAGCCGAAGTTGCCGGCCAGGCCGCAGCAGCCGGAGTCGAGGAACTCGGCGCGGACCCCGGCGGCGGTGAGCACCGCCTGGTCGGCGGCGGTGCCGAGGATGGCGTGCTGGTGGCAGTGGGTCTGGATCAGCGCGTGCGCCGGCAGCCGCGGTGGCCGCCACCCGGGGGTGTGCTCGTGCAGCAGCTCCGCCAGGGTCACCGTCTGCTGGCGCAGCCGGGTCACGTCCTCGTCGGCGGGGAACAGCTCGTGGGCGTCGCTGCGGAACACCGCCGTGCAGCTCGGCTCCAGGCCGACCACCCGGGTCCCGGCCCGCAGGTGCGGGCGCAGCACGTCCACGGTCCGTCGCAGCACCCGCTTGGCGACGTCGAGCTGGCCGGTGGAGATCCAGGTCAGACCGCAGCAGACCGGCCGGTCGGGCACCCGGACCCGCCAGCCGGCGGCCTCCAGCACCTCGACCGCCGCCCGGGCGACGCCGGGGTGGAAGTGGTTGGTGAAGGTGTCCGGCCAGAGCAGCACCTCACCGCGCGAGCCGTCCCCGCCCGGGGTGCGGCGGGCGAACCAGCGTTGGAAGGACTCGGTGGCGAACAGCGGGATGTCGCGGCGCTTGTCGATGCCGCCGAGCGTCTTGGCGAGCCGGCCCACCCCGGGGGCCTGGGCCAGTGCGTTGACCACCCGCGGCGCCCGGCCGGCGAGGGCGGCGGCCAGCGGCAGCCAGCCCATCGAGTAGTGCGACCGGGGGCGCACCCGGCCCGCGTAGTGGTGGGACAGGAACTCCGCCTTGTAGGTGGCCATGTCCACGTTGACCGGGCAGTCCGCCTTGCAGCCCTTGCAGGCCAGGCAGAGGTCGAGGGCGTCGCGGACGGCCGCCGAGCGCCAGCCGTCGCCGATCGGCCCGCCCCGGGCGGTGCCGTCGAGCATCTCGAACAGCAGCCGGGCGCGGCCCCGGGTGGAGTGTTCCTCCTCCCGGGTGACCATGTAGGACGGGCACATCACCCCGCCGTGTTCCCGCCGGCACTGGCCGACGCCGACGCAGCGCAGCACGGCGCGGCTGAAGCTGCCGGAGTCGTCGGGATAGCGGAAGGTGGTGGCCACGTCGCCGTGGTTGAAGTCGACGCCGAGGCGCAGGTGGCTGTCCAGCGGGTAGGGCGCGACCGCCTTGCCGGGGTTCATCCGGTCGTCGGCGTCGAAGATCGCCTTGAGCTGGCCGAACGCCCGGATCAGCCGGTCGCCGAACATCTTCACCAGCAGCTCGCCGCGGGACTGCCCGTCGCCGTGCTCGCCGGAGAAGGAGCCGCCGTAGGAGACCACCAGGTCGGCGGCCCGTTCGACGAAGGAGCGGAACTGGCCCACCCCGTCGGCCGTGGTCAGCACGAACGGGATGCGGGTGTGCACGCAGCCCTGCCCGAAGTGCCCGTACAGCGACGCCTGTTCGAAGCCGTACTCGCGGAAGAGGCGGTCCAGGTCCCGCAGGTAGTCCCCCAGCCGCTCCGGCGGGACCGCCGAGTCCTCCCAGCCCTCCCAGGTGTCCCGCTCCCCCGGCACCCGGGCGGTCGCGCCGAGCCCGGACTCGCGGACCCCCCACATCTGTTCCTCGTCGGCCGGGTCGTCGAACCGGTGCACGCCCGGCCCGCCGTCGCCGCTGAGGTCGTCGATCATCCGCTGGGCGGCGGCCTCCGCCTCCTCGACGGTGTCGCCGCCCAACTGCACCATCAGCCAGCCACCGCCGGGCGGGAGCTTGTGCAGGGCGGCCGGGTGCAGGTGCTTGCGCTTCTCGAAGTTGATCAGCTTGTCGTCGAGCCCTTCCAGCGCGATCGGCTGGTGCGGCAGCACCCGCGGTACGGCGTCACCCGCGGCGCCGATGTCCGGGTAGGACAGAAACACCATCGCCTTGGCCGGCACCACCGGCACCAGCTTCAGCCGGGCCCGCAGCACGGTGACCAGGGTGCCCTCGGAGCCGACCAGCGCCTGCGCGACGTGGAAGTTCTGCTCCGGCAGCAGGCTGTCGACGTTGTATCCGGAGACCCGGCGCGGGATGTGCGGGTAGCGGGCGCGGATCTCGGTCTGGTGTTCGTCGCGCAGCTCCCGCAGGGCCCGGTAGATCTCGGCCTGCCGGCCGCCCCGGCGCTGGATCTCGGCGTACCGCTCGTCGCTGGTCTCGCCGACCCACATCCGGGTGCCGTCGTAGAGCAGCACCTCCAGCTCCACGACGTTGTCGACGGTCTTGCCGGCGCGCTGGGCGGTGGCGCCGCAGGAGTTGTTGCCGATCATGCCGCCGATCGTGCAGTGGTTGTGGGTGGACGGGCGGGGGCCGAACTCCAGGCCGTCGGGCGCCAGCAGTTCGTTGAGGGTGTCGAGCACGATGCCCGGCTCGACCAGGCAGGTCCGCGCCTGCCGGTCGACCGCCAGCAGCCGGTTGCAGTACTTCGACCAGTCGATCACCACCGCCACGTTGGTGACCTGGCCGGCCAGGCTGGTGCCGCCGCCCCGGGAGAGCACGGGCACGCCGTGCCGCCGGCACACGGCCACGGCCGCCACCGCCGCCTCGACGGTACGGGGCAGCACCAGGCCCAGCGGCACCTGCCGGTAGTTGGAACCGCCGGTGGCGTAGGCGGCCCGGGACCCGTCGTCGAACCGCACCTCCCCGTCGACCTCGGCGGACAGGTCGGCGGCGAGGGCGGCCAGGTCGACGTCGTGCGCCGGCGCTGGTGGCCGCAGGACGGGGTCGGGCAGCGGCACGCCCGCGGTCGGCGCCGGCCGGGCAACGGTCCGCCGGATCACGACCGCAACTCGTTGATCTTGTCGCGGGCCACCGTGGCGAGGGTGGCGACCTTGTGCGGCTGGCCGCGCAGGAACGCCTCGGTGAAGTGCTTGGCCTGGTCGTACTTGACCTTGCCCGGCATCGGCGGCTCGTCGGGGTTGACGTCGCAGTCGACAAGCGCCGGGCCGGGGTGGGACAGCGCGTCGCGGATCACCCCGGGCAGCGCCCGGGGATCGGTGACCTTGGCGCCGTACCCGCCGCAGGCGCGCGCCCAGGCGGCGAAGTCCGCCTCCGGCTCCCGGTGCCGCACCTCGTACTCCGGGTAGCCGAGGACGATCTGCTCCCAGAGGATCTGCCCGTACGCGTTGTTGTTGTTGATGATCACCTTGATCGGCAGCTCGTGCCGCGCCGCGGTCAGGAACTCGGCCATCAACATCGCGAACCCGCCGTCCCCGACGAACGCGATCACCTGCCGGTCGGGGAACGCGTGCTGCATGGCGATCGCGTACGGCAGGCCGGGCGCCATGGTGGCCAGGTTGCCGGAGAGGTAGAACTCCCGGCCGCCGCGGATGGTCCAGTGCCGGGCCGACCAGGTGGCGATGGTGCCCGAGTCGCAGGTGAGGATCGCGTCGTCGGTGGCCGCCTCGTCCACGCAGGAGATCAGGTACTGCGGCGCGATGGGGTCACGGGTCGGGTCCTGCAGGGCGACCATCTCCGCCCGCCAGGCGTCGTGTTCCCGCTGGTACTTCGTCAGGAAGGACCGGTCGGTACGGGGCCGCAGCAGCGGCAGCAGCTGCCGCAGCGCGACCCCGGCGTCGGCGGTGACCGGGGCGTCCACCGGCAGCCGCATCCCGATCAGGCTGGCGTCGAGGTCGATCTGCGCCACCCGGGCCTGCCCCGGCGCGGGCAGGAACTTCGCGTACGGGAAGGAGGTGCCGACCATCAGCAGGGTGTCGCACTCCTCCATCAGCTCCTCGCTCGGGCGGGTGCCGAGCAGGCCGAGGCCGCCGGTGGTCAGCGGGTGGTCGTCGGGGACGACCATCTTGCCGGAGAGCGTCTTGACGATCGGGCTGCCCAGCGCCTCGGCGACCGCGAGCACCTCGTCGCGGGCGTGCCGGGCGCCGACGCCGACCAGCATGGCGATCTTCGTCCCGGCGTTGAGCAGTTCCGCCGCCCGGGCCAGGTCGGCCGGCTCGGCCGGCACCGTGGGCCGCGACACCACCGGGCTGCTGGCCGGCGGCTCCCCCGGGCTGACGTGCCGGTACGGGTCCTCGTCCACCGCGGCGACCTGCACGTCGTTGGGGAAGCTCAGGTGGGCGACGGTGCGCTTGGCCAGCGCGTTGCGGACGGCGATGTCGACCAGCCCGGGCAGCTGCCGAGGGTTGGTGACCATCATGTTGTAGACGGCCACGTCCTGGTACAGCAGCGGCGTGTGCACCTCCTGCTGGTAGTTCTGCCCGAGCACCGAGGTCTCCTGCATGCCGGTGATCGCCAGCACCGGCACGTGGTCGAGCTTGGCGTCGTACAGCCCGTTGAGCAGGTGGATGGCGCCCGGGCCGGAGGTGGCCACGCAGACCCCGAGCCGCCCGGTGGCCTTGGCGTAGCCGGTGGCCATGAAGGCCGCCGCCTCCTCGTGGTGCACCAGCACGAACCGCAGCTTCTCCCGCTGCCGGCGGAAGCCCTCCATCAGCCCGTTGATGCCGTCGCCGGGCAGGCCGAAGACGGTGTCGACGCCCCACTCCACCAACCGCCGGGCCAGGCTCTCGCCCACGATCTCCTGCACGTCACGCCTCCCGGTATCGCACCGGCCCGGTGGGGCCGCCGGCCGGTTGCCGGGTCACCCGTCCCCGTTCGCGTTGACCGTCCGGTTGCCCGGCCTACCCGCACCGAATACCGGTAAACGCCCGGATCCGGCGGTTTTCCCGCCCGGCCGTTCGGCGCTCCTCGCCGCGCCGGAACGGCCCCGCTCAGCCGCGCCGGAACAGCCCCGCTCAGCCGCGCCGGCGGGCGCGGGCCACCAGGAAGCCGAGCACCAGGCCCGCCCCCAGCGCCACGCCCCGGCGGCCGAGGCCACCGCGCAGCCGGCGCAGCCCCTCGCGGGGATCGACGACCGCGCCCGCGGCATCACCGACCGCGCCGACCGCCACGTCATCCATCCGGCCCCTGCCCATCCCGCACCGCCCTCCACTCGACCGACGGCTGGCCCTACCCGCCCGACGGCCGGACAAACCGGGCGGGCAGGGCGACGCGGCGACCGGTCACTCGCCCTCGGCGACCCCCACCCGGGCCGGACCGCCGCCACTTCCCCGGTCGTCGAGCACCAGCGGCACGCGACCCCCGACGGCGTAGCGGATATGGGTGACCTGCGGGGTGGGCACCACCCGGGTCGGGGTGAGCTCGATCCCCTCCCACCCGTCCAGGCCGAGCCCCTCGTCCAGCAACCGCATCCCGGTGCCCAGCACCACCGGGACGATGTGCAGCTCCAACTCGTCCAGCAGGCCGGCCTTCAGCACCTGCCGGACCAACTCCCCACCGCCGGCCACGGCCACGTTCCGGCCGTTCGTTACCGCCCGGGCCCGCTCGACCGCGGCGGCCACGCCGTCGGTGACGTACGTGAAGCTCGTCCCGCCCTGGCGGACCAGGGTCTCGCGGGGCCGGTGCGTGACGACGAAGACCGGCGCCCGGAACGGCGGCTCGTCGCCCCACGGCACCTCACCGCCGTCGGCCATCCGCCGACCCATCACGTACGCCCCGGCGGCCTCGAACGTCTCCGCCACGATCCGCGAGTTGGTGTCCTGCTCGCCGCCGGCGAAGCCCAACCGCTCCCGCCAGGCCATCGCGTCGATCACCCAGCGGGTCACCCGGAAGAACCCGCGGCTCTCCGCCGACCCCATCCAGTCGCCGGCGCCGTCGTGCCGTGGTCCGGCGTAGCACCCGTCGAGGGAGACCGACAGCTGGGCGGTCACCTTGGTCATGGTCGCGCTCCGTTCTCTCCAGCCCCCGGCCGGGGCCGTCCCGGAGAGGTCGGAGCCGAACGCCGGTTCCCGACAGCCGTCGGCGAGAAAGGTCGCCGCGCCGCGCCGACGGCCGCCGGTGGGCTCAGCCGGCGTCCTCCGGCCGGGCGATCCGCGCGATCTCGTCGCCGAAGCCGTCGGCGATCCGGCGGGCGGTCATCCCGGTCACCGCGGCCGGGTCGTACTCGACCACCCCGTGCAACGGCCCGCCCGGGACGCGGGGAAAGACCTCGACCGTCAGGTCGTACTGGGCCGCCAGCGGGCGCACCCGGATCTCCTCGACCGTCACCCCGGGCACCGACCACCGCGGCTCCGGCCAGTTCGACCAGGCGAACTGCACCCGCAGCAACGCCGCCCGGCGCCGGCGCAGGCTGCGCAGGATGGCCGGCAGCGTGACGTCCTGGTGCCGCATCGCCTCGACCACGGTGCCGTGCAACGCGGTCAGCTCGGCGTCGTCCGGCTCGGCCGGCACGTGGACCGGCACCGGCAGGGCGACCACGAAGAAGCCGACCGTCGCGTCGTACCGGCGGTCCTCCCGGGCCGAGTGCGGCACCGCGACCGCGAAGGACCGGTCCCCGGTCACCCCGGCCACGGCCCGGCCGAACGCGGCCAACCCGAGCACGAACGGGGTCACCCCCAGCCCGCCGGCCCGCCGCCGCAGCCGGTCGACGAGCTCACCCGGCACGGACAGCGGCTCCTCCCCCAGCGCCGGCCCCGGCGCCGCGTCGGGGGTGTCGGGCCAGGTCACCGGCGCGAGGTCACGGAACCGTTCCGCCCAGCGCCGGGTCCGATCGGGCAGGTCCGGGGCCTGGCGGGCGGTCGCCTCCGCCGCGGCGAACGCGGCGTACGGCACCGGCGCCACGGGGTGCGGCCGCCCGGCCAGCTGCGCGGAGATCTCCTCGGCGAGGATCGCCACGCTGTCCCCGTCGACGGCGGCGTGGTGCACCGCCAGCACGAACAGCTGACCGCCGGCGCACGGTTGCAGGCCCGCGACGACGAGCGGCCCGTGCTCCAGGCTGACCTCGGCGGTCAGCTCGTCGGCGAGGTGTTGCGCGGCGACGGCGACCGGCTCCCCGGCCGGCGCGGGCCGGCGGCGCACGGCGAGCGCCTCCTCGACCCGCAGGGGTCGGGCCGTCGGCAGGCCGTCCTCGTCACCGTGCACGGCCGTGCGCAGGGCGTCGTGTCGCGCCACGACCGTGGCCAGCGCACCGGCGACCGCGTCCGGGTCGACCTCGCCGACCAGCCGGAAGGCGACCCGGAGCACGTTGCCCAGCGCCTGCTCCGGGCGGACGTTGTCGTCGAGCCAGAGCCGCACCTGGCCCTCGCTGAGCCGCCCGTCGCCGGCCACGGGCGGCGGGTCCGCCGGCCCGGCCGCCGCCCGCTGCGCCAGCCAGGCCGCCAGCGCGGCCACCGAACGGTGCGCGAAGACGTCCGTGACCCGCACGTTCGCCCCGGTCACCAGGTGCAGCCGGGTGGCCAGGCGGGCGATGTCCAGCGAGTCCAGGCCGACGGTCACCAGGTCGTCGTCGTCGGTCCAGCCCGGCCGGCCCACCAGCGCGGCCACCTCGTCGCGCACGGCGTCGCGCAGCCGGCCGCCGGCCGGGGCACCGGGCCCGGCGCTCATCGGGCCAACCGCCGGGCGGTGTCGGCCAGCAGGCCGACCACCGAGTCGACCAGGGCGCGCACGGTCTCCCGGTCGTAGTGGTCGGTGCTGTACTTCACGCCGACGAGCAACCGGCCGTCCACGATGTCGCCCTCGAACATCAACTGGTACCGCTCGCGCTGCCGGGGCGACCGGTTGAGTCCGGGATCCTCGTCGGCGTCGGCCAGGGCGGACCCGGCGGGCCGACGCTCGATCCGGTCGAGCTGCCCGCGGTAGTTGAGCCGGACCGGGCACGCCGGCAGCGCGGCGAGGGTCGCCCGCTCGGCGTCGTCGGGCGACCGGAACCGCAGCCCGTCGAAGCCGTAGCGGCGCTCGGGGGCGGTCGGCTCGGCCGCCAGCCGCACCACCTCCGCCGCGTCCGCGCCCCGCACCGTGCACACGTGCGGGTAGGTGGCCTGGACGTACCCGATGGTGCGCGACAGGTCCAGCCCGCCGACCGGCACGTCCCGGCTGTGGGTGTAGACGTCGACCGCCTGGGTCGGCCGGCCGCTCCACCCGGCCAGGGCCACGCAGATCGCGGCCAGCAGCAGCTCGTGTGCCCGGGGCACGCCCCGGTCGAGCCGGAACAGCAGCCGGTCGGTGTCCTCCGCGCCGAGCCAGGCGGTCTCGGTGCGCACCGTCGTCAACAGCCCCGGACCGTGCCGGTCGTACGGCAGCGGCCCGACCTCGTCCCACGGCCGGTCCCGCCACACCTTCGCGTCGCGCCGCGCCTCGTCGCCGCCGACGTACCCGGCGAACGCGGCGGCGACCTCCCGGACCCCGGCCGTGCTGGCCGGGAGGGTGACCTCGCCGCGCCGGCCGGAGGTGACGGCCGCGTCCAGGTCGTCGACGAGCAGCGACATCGACCACCCGTCCAGCAGCAGGTGGTGCACCACCAGGAACAGTCGCCCCGGCGCGTCGGGCACCCGCAGGTGCACCAGCCGCCAGACCGGGCCGTCGGTCAACGACAGGCTGCGCTGGATCTCCGCCAGCCGGGCCTCGACCCGGGCGGACACGTCCGCCGCAGGGCCGCCGTCGAGGTCGACCACGTCCACCACGGACTCCGGCCGCACCTCGACCTGCCGGGCGTCGACCCGGTCGTCGTGGAACGCGAACCGGCTGCGCAGCACCGCGTGCCGGTCCAGCAGCACGCGCGCGGTGTCCATCAGCACCTGCCGGTCCAGGTCGGCCGGCACGGTGAACAGCGCACAGAGCACGAAGGCGTCCACGTCCGGGATCGGGCCGTCGTGCAGCCACCGCAGCTGCGCCGGCAGCAGCTCCACCGGGCCGGTGGCGTCCACCGCCGCCGTCGGCGACGAGCCGCGCATCGGCCGGGCCCGCGCCGCGGTGGCGCGTACGGTGGCCGCCGCGAGCAGGTCGGCGGGCGCGACGGTCCAGCCGGCCGCCCGGGCCCGCGCGGTGATCTGCATGGCCAGCAGCGAGTCCCCGCCCGCCTCGAAGAAGTCCTCGTCCGGGTCGAGGTCGTCGACGCCGAGCACCGTGCGCCAGATCGGCAGCAGCGCGGCCAGCGCGTCTCCGCCGGACGGCGCGTCCCCGGCGGCCGGCGCGTCAGCGGCGGGCGGTGGCCCGGTCTGTTCCCGCCGCTCGGCGTAGCGCCGCTCCAGCTCGGCGGCCACGGCCCGCCGGTCCAGCTTGCCGTTGCGGTTGACCGGCACCTCGGCGACGACGGTGCCGAACGCCGGCACCATGTACGGCGGCAGCACCCCCGCCGCGGTGCGCAGCACCTCGGCCGGGTCGGGTCGCCGGTCGCCCCGGGCGGTCAGCAGCGCACCCAGCACCGGCTCGCCCCGACCACGGTCGACCAGGCCCACGGCGGCCGCCAGCACCCCGTCGTGTCGGCGCAGCGCCGCCTCGACCTCCTCGGCCTCGATCCGGTAGCCGCGCAGCTTGAGCTGCCCGTCGGCGCGGCCGACGAACTCCAGGACGCCACCGGCGAGCTCCCGCACCAGGTCGCCGGTGCGGTAGCGCCGGTCCCCGCCGGGTGCGTGGACGAACCGCTCCCGGGTCGCGTCGGGACGGCCGACGTACCCCTCGGCCAGCAGCCCGCCGAGGTACAGCTCGCCGACCTCGCCGGCCGGCACCGGCGCGCCGTCGGCGTCGAGGACGTGCGCGCTGCGCCCCGGGAACGCGGGACCGATCGGCAGGCCGCCGCCGGTCGCGGGCACCGCCGCGCCCGGCGCGATGCGGTAGGCGGTGGCGGTGACCACCGCCTCCGTCGGACCGTACGCGTTGACCAGCTCGGCGTGGGCCAGCGGGGAGGCCCGCCACGGGGCCAGGTCGTCGATCCGGGCCGCCTCACTGCCGATGATCACCAGGCGTACCGACCGGAACGCGGCCGGGTCCAGGCCGTCGACCGAGGCCAGCAGGCTGCGCCAGTATGCCGTCGGCAGTTGCAGCACGGTGATCCCGTGCCCGGCGACGATGCCCGCCAGCTCCGGCGCGGCCGGCAGACCGGCCGGGTTCAGCACCAGCGCCGCGCCCGCCGCCCAGGCGGACCAGATCTCCTCCTGCGCGACGTCGAAGCCCAGCGAGGCGAACTGGAGCAGCCGGTCGGCGGGCCCCAGACCGAAGTAGCCGGCGGCCAGCCGGGCGTGCTCGGCCGCCGCCCCGGCGGCGACGGCCACCCCCTTCGGCTCGCCGGTGGAGCCGGAGGTGTGGATCACGTACGCCAGCCGCGCCGGGTCGTCCGGTTCGGCCACGGCGCCGGTCGCCTCGGCCAGCGTCTCCAGCGGCACGACCCGTGCCGACAGGCCGGCCAGCCGGTCGGCGAGGGCGCGCGGCGCCACCACGGCGATGCAGCCGGCGTCGGCCAGCACGTAGCCGATCCGGGAATCCGGTGCGGCCGGGTCGACCGGCACGAAGCACGCGCCGCGCCGGTACAGCGCGGCCAGGGCGATCAGCTCCGCCGTGCCCCGGCCGAGGACCAGGCCGACCCGGTCGCCGGGGGCCACCCCGGCGTCGCGCAGCCCGGCGGCGGCCCGGGTGACCGCCTGGTCGAGTTCGGCGTACGACAGGGTCCGCTCGCCCTCGACCAGCGCCGGGCGCTGCGGCCAGCGGGCGGCCGAGGAGGCCAGCAGCCCGGCCGGGCCGGTCCGCTGGGTGGTGGTGCCGGAGGTCCGGTCCATGGGGTTCTCCTTTCCTGCCCGCGCTCAGGCCGGCGTGCCGGACTCGACCACGACCGGCCCGCCGGCGACGAGTTGCCGGCTCTTGGCCAGGTGCCGTGGGGACAGGCCCTCGAGGGTGGTCGACCGGACCCGGGCGTAGCACCAGCGGCGGGCCACGGTGGCCGCGCGGGCGTCGCCGTCGGCGAGCCGCCGGGCGGCGTGGGCGACGAGCAGCGCGCCGGTGTGGCAGGCGCTGAGCGGGTCGAGCAGGTAGGCCAGCCCGGCGTCGACACCCTCGTCGTCGAGGCGGTAGTCCTCCTCGACGACGTCACGCAGCACCGGCACCAGCTCCCGGACGGCGGTCGCCGCGGGCGCCAGGTAGTCGGGGGTGCGGGCGGGCGTGCTCGCCTCGATCTCGGCCAGCACCGCGTCGAGGCCCGGCCGGTCCAGCACCTCCCGGCGGGCGTCGCGCGCCAGCCGTACGGTGTCGCCCGGGTGGCGGCGCACCTCGTCGGCCAGCGCCGCCACCGCGCCCCGGTCCTCGGGGCCGAGCAGCGCGAGCACGCCGCCGACCGCGCCGGCCGCGTCGCGGTGCACCCGCCAGGCGGTGAGGGCGCGGACCGCGGGGGTGGTGTCCGGGGCGGCGGCGGTCGCGGCGGCGACGAGCGCGGCCTCGACGACGACCAGCAGGTCGGCGGCGAGTTCGACGCCCAGCGGGTCGGCCGTGATGGCGGCCTCCCGCACCGGGCGCACGGCGGTCAGCATGGCCCGGGCGAGCCGCAGGGCCGGGTCGGTCGGTGCGGTCCCGCCGGCCGGCAGGTGCGCCGCGACGGCCGGGTGTTCCAGAAGGACCTGGGCGAAGGGGTCGGTGGGGTTCATGCCGCCGGCACCGCCGGGGTGCGCAGCACGACGGAGACCAGCGCGGCGGCCGCGCGGGCGCGGTCGAGCGCCTCCTCGGGCGAGGCGCCCACCGCCTGCACCCCGACGGTGCGCACCGGCGGGCCGTCCGGCCGGGCGAGTTCGTCGCCCGGCTCGCAGAGCACCTCGACGTCGACGACGCCGTCCCGGGCCCGGGCCTCGTCGGCCCCGGCCACCTCCACCACCTGGCCGACGGCGCCGGTGACGCCGTACCAGATCGCGGCGTACCGGTCGTCGGGGGCGGCGACGAGCCGCTCCCGCACCTCGTCGAGCACCCGCAGCCCCACGCTCTGCCGGGCGAGCGCGTCGACCAGGTCGACGTCCCGGACCCGCCGCAGCAGGTACGGGATCTCGTCGCCGGCCGGGCGCAGGTGCGTCTCCACCACGCGCACGCCCGCGTCGGTCAGGATGACCTCGGTGTGGGTCACCCCGTCGCGGACCCCGAGGGCGTCCAGCACGGCGTGCACGGTCTTGTCGATCGACGCCTCGTCGGCGGCGTCGAGCCGGGCCGGGAGGGTGTGCCCGAGCTCGCCGAAGTGCCGGGGCTCGGTGACCTTCGCGGTGATGCACGCGCGCAGGTGCACCCCGTTCTCGCTTAGGCACTCGACACTGTATTCGCGCCCTTCGTGCAGGGGCTCCAGCAGCGCCTCGGCGGAGTCGAGCTCGCCGGCCTGCCGGTCGAGGAAGGCCAGCGCGACGGCCAGGTCGCGCGGCCCGTCCACCCGGGACACCCCGCAACTGCCCACCCCGCGAACGGGCTTGCAGACCAGCGGGAAGCCGAGCGTGTCGGCCGCCGCGCTGGCCTCCGCCAGGTCGCGCACGCGGATCGCCCGGGTGTCGTCGACCCCGGTGGCCGCCAGCCGTTCCCGCATGGCGACCTTGTCGTGCACCCACCGGACCGTCTCCGGCCGGTGCGCGGGCAGGCCGAGCGCGGCGCCGATGGCGGCCAACTTGTCCTGGTCCTTCTCGCTGTAGGTGGCGAGGGCGTCGAACGGGTCGCGGGCGTGGATCGCCCGGGCCTCCGCCACCCACTCCTCCTCGGGCCCGTCGTCGGGGAAGACCACCACCCGGGCGTTGCGGCCGACGTCGCGGACCCGGGGCAGCACCTCGGCCCGGCAGAACACCGAGGTCCGTAGGCCGGGCGCGGCCGCCCGGGCCAGGGCCGGGGTCTCCCGCCCGCCACCGACGATGAGCAGGTGCGTAGCGAGGCTGCCCTCTCTCATCCGGTCTCCTCCCACGAGTACGCGACGCGGCGGGCGACCAGGTCGCATTCCGGCGCTGACCACCGCATCGTCCGACGCAATTCCTACTTGTTCGGCATGGTTGCCGGCGAAATGGGTCGACGCGACCGGGCGAGCCTCATACCGGAGCCACCGAAGGATGTCCGCGAAATGACACCGAAACGATCGCAGCCCCCATTTCGCCCCCATTTCGCGTCGCTCGTCGACACCCGGCACACCGTTTGTCGACACGCATCGTCCGCAGCGTCGACGCCCGCGAACCCGCACATGGTAGCCCATGGTCACGACATCCGCCCGGCCGTCCGTCCACAACGAACGGTCGATGACAAACACCATCCAAAGCGGACAATCTGCGGCTTGTTACAGTCGTTGACGTTCATCATCGTCATCTGTATTATCGCTCGGACCACGGCCGGGTAATTCCACCGACCATGGTCAGCTCAAATCCTGCGCGCACCGCTGCGCGCAATTCCGATTCGGGGGGTTCGGACGGTGGATTTGGTCGTCGTCGGCTATGGCCGGGCCGGTCAACAACACATTGCGGCACTGTCCCGTTCGGACACCGCGCGGCTGCATTCCATCCTCGAAACGGATGTGACAGTCACCACAGGAGACACCCCCCGCGCCGCGTCGTGGGAATCGGTGCTGACCGATCCCGCCGTGGACGCGGTGTCGCTGTGCCTCCCGCCGGGCGGCCGCGCCGACCTCGCCTGCGCGGCGCTCGCCGCCGGCAAGGCGGTGCTGCTGGAGAAGCCGCCGGCGACCACGCTCGCCGAGCTGTCCCAGGTCGAAGCGGCGGCGGTCGCCGCCGGCCGGCCGGCGGCGGTGATGCTCCAGCACCGGCACGTCCTGCCCGCGGCGGCCCTGCGGACCTCCTGGGGCCCGACCGCCGCGGCGACCCTGCTGGTCAGCCGCCCGCGGACCGCCGCGCACTTCTCCGGCTGGCGGGCCGACCCCGGCCGCGCGCTCGGCGGAATCGTCGCGCACCTCGGCGTCCACTACCTCGACATCGCCTGCCAACTGCTCGGCATGCCGGTCTCGGTGACGATCACCGACCGCGCCGAGTGCCACCCCGGGATCGACCTCCAGTGCACCGGGGTCATCACCTTCGACTCGCAGGCCACCCTGGCCTTCACCGTCACGGCCCGGGCCGGCGCCCGCGGCGAGCGCCTCAGCGTCGTCGGCGATCCGGGGCACCTGGACATCGCCGACGGCGCCGTGGACGCCCAGATCGACGGCCAGCGGATCCGGACCGAGCCGGTCCCCGGGCCGGAGCTGCGCCGACGGGTCATCGACGAACTCGCCGCCGACACCCCGCCCGATCGCAGCAGCCTGCGCCGCAGCCGGGGGGTCACCCGCCTCCTCGAGCTCACCGCCGCGGTCCCGGCCCGATGAGCGCCGGCTTCGGTCTCTCCTCCGGTTCGGCCCCCGCCCTGGCCGGCGCCGCCCTCGCCGACCTGGTCCGCGAGTGCGGCGGCGACACGGTGGACCTGCGCGCCGGCAAGGGCCACGGCTGGGAGGCGGACGGCCTGACCCCCTTCACCGAGCGGGGCGTCCGCGTCGCGTTCGTCGGCATCTCCGTCGCCCTCGGCGACCCCCGGCACACCCCGGAGGACGTCGCCCGCCTCGCCGGGGCCTGGCCGGGGCGCCCGGTCAAGGTGTTCGCCGACGTCGGGGCGGCCGCCGCCGGCGGGCTGGTCGCGGCGCAGGTGGCCGCACTGGCCACGGGCCGCAACGCGGCCGACGTCCTGGTCGAGACCCACCACGGCCGCGCCCTGCCGGCGGAGCTGCGCGAGCTGCACGACCGGTACGGGCTCCGCGTCGTGCTCGACACCGCCGGCCTGGCCGCCACCACCGACGATCCGGCGGCCGCGCTCGGGCTGCTCCGGCCGGCGGTCGCCGCCGTCCAGGTCAAGGGCTTCCGACTACGGCCCGCAGGCGGCTCCGACCACCATCCACTCGGACCCGACGACCTGGCCGAGCTGACCGCGCTGTTCCGGGCACTACCCCCGGACGGGCTGCCCGTGACGGTCGAGTCCCGGGCCGGGACACCCCGATCCGACCTGCGGCACACCGTCGCCGCCTGGTCCCGCGCGCACCACGGGAGGTGATCGTGCGTCTCGCCATCATCAACGACGAGGTGCACCAGGACCTGGGCACCGTCATCGACAGCATCCGGCGGACCGGCCTCGACGGTGTCGAGCTGCGGTCCTGCGCGGGCGTGCCGCCGCACCACCTGGACGACGCGCAGCTCGACGCCATCCGCCGGGATGTCCGGCAGGCCGGACTGGAGATCGCCGGATTCTGCCCGCCGGCGCTCAAGTGCCCGCTGCCGGAGACGGACGAGGACCTGGCCCGGACCGCCGAGCTGCTGGCCCGCGCCGTCGCGCAGGCCCGCCTGCTCGGCGCCCCGCACATCCGGATCTTCAGCTTCTACCGCACCGGGGACCCGGCGCCGGAACGCGCCGCCCGCGCCGCCGAACGCGTCCTGGCCGCCGTCGACCTCACCGGCGTCGAGCTGCTGCTGGAGACCGGCACCCGCACCAACACCCCGACGATCGCGCACTCGCTGCGGTTCCTCGACGCGTTGGGCCGCGACGAGCTGGGCATCCTGTGGGACCCCGGCAACAGCGTGTTCAGCGGATGGCACGCGGACCCCTACCCGGCCGACTACGAACTCGGCCGGCAGCTGATCCGGCACGTGCACGTCAAGGACCCGGACGGCCGCAACGGATACGTCCGGCTCGGCGACGGTGACCTGCCCTGGCCGGCCATCGTCCGCCGCCTCGCCGACGACGGATACGACGGCTGGCTGTCGCTGGAGACGCACTGGCGGCACGGGCGGGTCCTCACCCAGGCCCAACGCGACGAACCGTGGGGCGAGCCGTTCAGCGCGGACGGCTACCACGCCAGCGTCGAGTGCATGCGGATCCTGCGGCAGATGGTCGAGGCGACGCGTTGACCGACCCGCTGATCCTGCTCGGCTGCCAGCGTTCCGGCACCACGGCCCTGGCCTGGGCACTCAGCGAGGCGTACGGCGCGGCTGGCGGCCACTTCACCGTCAACGGCAAGCTGCCCTACCTGCTGGACCGGTGGTGCCGGCAGGACGACGTGGACGCCCGGCACCTGCGCGCGGACGAGATCCTGCACGCCCTGCGGCGTCGCCCGCCCGGCGGGGCCGGGGTCGAGCGGTGGCTGTGCCAGGTCGAGACGTCGCTGCGCCGGGCCGCCGCCGACACCGCCGCCGGCCGGGCCCGCGACGCCGACGAGCTGGCCCGCCGGATCCTGGCGGAGAGCTACGCCGGCTTCCCCCGGTGGGGCGACAAGTACAACGAATACCTGCTCCACCTGCCGTCGCTGTTGCGCATGCTCCCCCGGGCCCGGCTGCTGCTGCTGGTGCGGCACCCCACCGAGGTCGCCGAGTCCATGCTCGGCTGGTCCGGTGACCGCCCGTGGCGTCCGGAGCGGCCCGCCGACGCGGTCGCGAAGTGGGTCGCCTGGCACCGGCAGTGGCCGCTCGCCTGCCGCACCGTGCCGGCGCACCGGCGGCTCGTCGTCGACTACCACGACCTCTGCGCCGGCGCCGTCGACGACCTGCTCAGCGAGTTCGTCGAGGTGGATCTGGGCGCCGCGCTCCGCACCATCACGCCGCGCCGGCGGGCCACCACCGGCGTGCCGCTGTCCGCGGCGGCGGGACAGCTGTGGGCCGAGCTGAGCGACCAGGCGGCCCTGACGTCCAGGTCCCGGGGCGAGACCACCGGGACGTCGAGAAAGGCAGAGAGATGACCGACACCACCACGTCGACCTTCGGGTACGGCCCGGAGCACGACTCGAACTACGGCTACGGCCTGCACCACGTCCAACTGGCCATCCCGCCGGGCAGCGAGGACCAGTGCCGCGCCTTCTACGTGGGTGTACTGGGGCTCACCGAGGTGCAGAAGCCGCCGGTGCTGGCCGCCCGGGGCGGGCTCTGGGTGCGCGGCGACCGACTGGAGATCCACCTCGGGGTGGAGCAGGACTTCCAGCCGGCCCGCAAGGCGCACCCCGGCATCCTGGTCGGTGACCTCGACGCGCTGGCCGCCCGGCTCACCGCCAACGACGTCGAGGTGACCTGGGACGACAACTTCCCCGGCCACCGGCGCTTCTACGCCTTCGACAACCTGGGCAACCGCCTGGAGTTCCTCCAGCCCGACCCGGAGAACCCGGCACGATGGTGACCGCGGCGTCCGCGCTGTCCGTACACGACCTGGTCGTGGCCACCGGCCCGCGCGGCCGGGAACGGGTGGTCCTGCGCGGCGGGCACCTCGAGGTCGCCGCCGGCGAGGTGCTGCTCGTGCTGGGCGACGCCGGCAGCGGCAAGACCCTCACCGCGTCGGTGCTGGCCGGGCACTACCCGGCCCGCTTCGGGCGGATCGACGGCACGGCGGCCACCCAGCGTCGCGGCCTGCTGCGCCGGGGCGGCCGGCCGGCCGTACCCGGCATGCGGCGCCGGCCGGTGTGGTCCTCGGTGGACGCGGCGGCGGCCGCCCGGCCGGCCCTGCTCGTGATCGACGACGCCGACGAGCTGCCGGCGCCCGACATCGCGGCGCTGCTGCGCCGGCGCCGGGCGGACGGGCTGCCCACCGTGCTGTTCGCCGCGCACGCCGTCGCCGGCGCCGACCGGGTGATCCGCCTCGACCGTGGTGCGCTGCTGCCCGGGCCGGCGGCCCGGGCGGCGGCGCGCACCGTCGTGCTGCCCCCCGACGAGCTGCGCACCCGCACCGCGGCGGCGCTGCACGCGGCCGGCACCCCGCGCGAGGTCGCCGACCGGGTGGCGGACGTGCTGGTCGACGCCGACGTCCGGGGGCACCGCTCACACGGCGTCGGGCTGCTGCCGATGTACCTCGACCGGATCCGGGCCGGCGGGATCGACCCCCGGGCCACCCCGGAGCTGACCGTCCGGGACGGCACGGCCGCCGTGCACGCCGGTGGCGGATTCGGCCAGCCGGCGGCGGACCTGGCGGCGCGGTGGTGCGCGCGGACGGCGGCGAGCCACGGGGTCGCCGCCGTCTCCGTCCACCACAACAACCACATCGGGATGCTGGCCGCCTACCGGCGGCCGTTCCAGGAGCACGGGGCCGTCGGCCTGCTGCTGAACATCTCCGGCCCGTCGGTCGCCGCGCCGGGGGCCCGCCGGCCGACCCTGGGCAGCAACGCGATCTGCCTGGTCACGGCGCGTGCCGACGGCGAACCGTTCGTCATCGACCTCGCCACCGGGGTGGTCGCGGCCGGAAAGATCCGCAACGCCGAGCACCACGGCCGGCCCGTCCCGCCCGGGTGGCTGCTGGACCGGCAGGGCCGGCCCAGCACCGACGCCCGCGAGCTGGACCTCGGCGGCTCGATCCCGGTCTTCGGGGACTACAAGGGACTCTGCATCACCCTGATGGCGGAGATCCTCGCCGGGGTGCTCGGCGGCCAGACGGTCAGCCCGCTGGTCTCCAAGCAGCGCAAATACCCGGACCGGTCGATGGACTGCAGTCAACTGTTCGTCGGCTTCGGCCTGGCCGCGTTCGGGTCGCCGCCGGTGGACGACCTCGTCGACCGGCTGCACGACGCGGTGCTGGCCGGCCACGACACACCGCCACCCCGGCCGTACTTCCCGGACCAGTTGGAGGCCGACGCCACGTCGACCGCGCAGCGCGACGGCATCGAGGTGCCCGCCGCGGTCGCCGCCGCCCTGGAGGTTGCCGCATGACCGACGCCCACCTGCACCCGTGGCTCGGCTCCGCGCCGGGCTGGCCGCTGGTGCTCTACTTCCACCACGTGCACCCCACGCTCGACCACTACACCTCGCTCACCCCGGACTCGTTCGCCCGGGGCGTCGAGACGGTGCTCAAGACGGTCGGCCCGGCCCTGGCGCCGCCGGACGTGAGCACCGATCCGGCCTCCCGACCGGAGCAGCCGACGGTGCTGTTCACCTTCGACGACGGCTACCGCGACACCATCGAGCACGCCCTGCCGGTCCTCGACGCGTTCGGGGTGCGTGCCCTGTTCTTCCTGATCACCGACCGGGTGCCGGAGGTCGGCGGGGCGCGGGCGGTCGACGACCCGTGGCAGGCGTACCTGGGGTGGGACGACGCCCGCCACCTCGAGCGGGCCGGTCACCGGATCGGCGCGCACACCCGTAACCACGTCAAGCTGACCGAGGTCGACGCCGAGACCCGCCGCCGCGAGGTCGACGGGTCGATCGAGGCGGTCAGCGCCGCGCGGCACCGGACCGGCCCGGTGCCGTTCGCCTACCCGTACGGCCTGGTGCCGGCGGACCCCGGCCTGCCCGCGGGCACGGCCGGGTTCGGCACCGTGAAGGCGCCGGCCCGCCCGTGGTCGGCGGATCCGGCGCGGATCCGGCGCACCTACCTGCCGACCAACGCAGACGACGACTGGGCCGCGCTGTGCCGCGGCTGGAGGGATCAGTGGTGGGCCTCGTCACGGTAGTCATCCCGACCCGGAACCGGCCGCGCGACCTGCGGCAGTGCCTGCTCGCCCTGCGCGAGAACGACCTGCGCCACCTGGACGAGGTAATCGTCGTGGACGACGCGTCGCGGCCGGTGGTCAGCGAGGAGGTGGAGCTGGCGAACCTGCCGGTCCGGGTGCTGCGCAACCACACGTCGCTGGGGGCGATGGCGTCCCGCAACCGGGCGGCGGAGGAGGCCGCCGCGCCGATCCTGGGCTTCCTCGACGACGACGCGCTGCCCCGCCAGGACTGGCTGTCCCGGATCGTCGAGGGCCTGGCGGAGGATCGGGGCGCCGTCACCGGCCGGGTGCTCCCCTTCGACCAGGGCGTCGTGTCCCGGGCCCGGCAGGCCCGCTACCTGCAGCGCTACCGCAGCCTCACCGAGGGCCAGCCGGTCACCTTCTTCGCCGGCGGCAACAGCGCCGTCTGGCGGGACCTGTTCGTCAAGGCGGGCGGGTTCTCGGCGCTCGGCGTCGGCGGCGACAACAGCGTGGTGGACGGTCTGCAACGCCTCGACCGTCCGGTCTGCTTCCTGCCCGAACTGGTGGTCGTGCACCGCAACGGCAAGGGCCTGCTGCGGGCCTTCCTGAACGCGTACCACGCGGGGCGTGACCACCCCCGGCCGTTGTCCGCCGGCACCGCGCTGCGGGACGTGCTGCGCGCCCGGCCCGTCCCGGCCGACCCGGCCAGCCAGGCCCTCAACTGGGCGTTGCAGGTCACCCACACGATGGCGCGCGGCCTGGCCGCGCCGCGACCGGCGGACCGCCGGATCGAGGTGTGAGGTGACGACCGCTCCCCCGCCGGGCCGGCTGCGGCGGTTGCTGCCGGACACCCGCGCCGGGCGGATTCTGGCGCTCAACGCACTGGTCAGCTCGGTCGGCAGCGGCCTGTTCCTGGCCGGGTCGATCCTCTACTTCACCACCGTCGTGGGGCTGTCGTCGGTGCAGGTCGGCATCGGGCTGTCGGTCGCCGCCGCCGTGGGGTTCGCCACCACCGTGCCGATCGGGCGGCTGGCCGACCGGTTCGGTCCCCGCCGGGTGCTGGTGGTGCTCACCCTCTGGCGCGCGGTCGGTTACCTGGCCTACCTCTTCGTCACCGACTTCTGGCAGTTCCTGCTGGTCGCCTGCCTGCTGTACGTGGCCGACCACGGCGGCCCGCCGATCAACCAGGCCATGGTGGGCGCCCTGTTCGACGGCCCGCGCCGGTCCCGCACCATGGGGTTCGTCCGCGCGGTACGCAACGCCGGCCTCACCGTCGGCTTCGCGGTCGCCGGCCTCGCGCTCGCCGACGGCTCGCCCACCGCGTTCCGGCTGCTGTTCCTCGGCAACGCCGCGTCGTTCGTCGTGTCGGCCCTGCTGATCCTGCGGCTGCCCGAGGTCTCCGCCCGCGTCCGCGCCGACGAGGAGGACGAACGTCCGCCGCGCCCGCCGGCGCGGGATCCGGCCTACGTCACCGTCACCGCCGCCAACGGCGTCCTCATGCTGCACAGCACCGTGCTGCTCGTGGTGCTACCGGTGTGGATCACCCAGCACACCACCGCCCCGGCCTGGGTGCTTACCGCGTTGCTGACGGCCAACACGGCGTTGACGGTGCTGACCCAGGTGCCGGTCACCCGCTTCGCCGACACGTTGGCCAAGGCCGGGCCCGCCAGCCTGGTCAGCGGCCTGGTGCTCGTGCTCGCCTGCCTGCTGTTCGCGCTGACCGCCGCGCTGGACTCGGCGCTCATGGTGGGCGTCGTCCTGGGGGCCGCGGTGGTGGCGCTGACCGCCGGTGAGGTGCTGCACTCGGCGGCGTCCTGGCAGGTGTCGTTCGACCTGGCGCCGCCCCGGGGGCAGGGGCGCTACATCGCCTTCTTCCACCTCGGCCTGTCGGCGGAGGAGATCGTCGGCCCGGCCGCGGCGCTGTGGCTGCTGGCCGCCGCGGGCACCGGCAGTTGGCTGCTGCTCGCCGTCGTGTTCCTGCTGTCGGGCCTGGTCGTGCACCGCACCGTACGCGCCGCCGGGGCCCGGCTCGCGGTGGAGTCGCCGCCGGCCCCGGTGCCCTGACCCGCCGGCCGGCCCGACACCAGCCGGTGGAGAACGCCCGGATCGTTGCTCCATCAAACCGGCTTGATGTATTTTCCGGTCATGGCGTCGCCGAGCCGGGCCGCCCCGGCGTTCCTGCGGCTGGCCGCCCACCCGCTGCGGTGGCGGCTGCTGACCGTGCTCGCGCAGGGCGACCAGCGGGTGCGGGACCTGACGGCCCTGCTGGGTGAGCCGCAGAACCTGGTCTCCTACCACCTGCGGCTGTTGCGCGACGGCGGCCTGCTCACCGCCACCCGCAGCAGCTTCGACGGCCGGGGCAGCTACTACCACCTCGACCTCGACCGCTGTGCCGCGGCGCTGGCCGACACCGGCGCCGCCCTGCACCCGGCGCTGCGCCCGCCCGCCGCACCGCCCGGAACCCCGGTCGGCCCGCGCCCCGGCGTGCTGTTCGTCTGCACCGGCAACAGCACCCGCTCGCCGATCGCCGAGGCCCTGCTGCGCCGGCACACCGACGGCCGGGTCGAGGTGGCCAGCGCCGGCACCCGGCCCCGGGACCACCTGCACCCCAACGCCGTACGGGTGCTGCGCGAGGAGTTCGGCACGGACGTCGCCGGGCAGCCCACCCGGCACGTCGACACCCTGACCGGGCGCCGCTTCGACTACGTGATCAGCCTGTGCGACCGGGCCCGGGAGACCTGCCCCGACTTCGCGGGCCAGCCCCGCAGGGTGCACTGGAGCATCCCCGACCCGGCCGCGACCGGCGACACCGACCGGGCCAGCTATCCGTCCTTCCGGCGGATCACGGCCGAGATCCAGACGCGGGTCAGCCACCTGACGCCCGTCCTCACCGCCAGTGCCCACCCGAAGGAGGCACCCCAGTGACCACATCCGACCGGTACGCCAGCGTCCGCTACCTCGTCGACGACGTCCGGGCAGCCGTCGACTTCTACACCACGCACCTCGGTTTCACCCTGAACCGCGACGCCGCGCCGGCCTTCGCCGACATGGTGCGGGGCCCGCTGCGGCTGCTGCTGTCCGGCCCGGCCAGCTCGGGCGCCCGGGCCACCCCCGACGACGCCGCCGGCGCCGGGCGCAACCGGATTCACCTGGTCGTCGACGACCTCGACGCCACGGTCGGGCGGCTGCGCGGCACCGGAGTGCCGTTCCGCAGCGACGTGGTGGCCGGCCCGGGCGGGCGGCAGATCCTGCTCGCCGACCCCGCCGGCAACCTCGTCGAACTGTTCCAGCCGGCGGCACGGGAGACGCCGGTCACCGGCTGAGCGGGTCAGGGGGCGCCGGCGTCCCGGCCGGCCAGCTGCGCCCGCGCGCGCCGGTGCTCCTCGGCGTCGATCTGGCCCGCCGCGAACCGGCGGTCGAGGATCTCCTGCGGCGTCTCCCGGTGCTGCCGCCCGCCCTCGCCGTCCGGGCGCCGGACCAGCCGGAGCAGCGCCCAGACCAGTCCGGCGCCGAGCGCGAGCCAGAGCACCGGAACCAGCGTCATCCACAGCCCGCCGGGGCCGTATCCGTACATCATCGCTGTCACCTCCGGGGACGGTCCCCACCCGCTCATCGTCACCCGGCCGGGCGCCGCCGGCCAGGGACCACGGGCCCGGCCGGCCGGGCCGTCCGACCCCCGGACGTACCCGGGCCGCCGCCGTCGCAGGTGGTGTCCCGCCGTCACCAACCGCTCTGGTCACACACCCCGTCGGCGTCCTGGGGTTCGGCCTGCAGGGTGGCGTGCTCGATGCCGAACCGGTCGTGCAGCACCTGACGGGACCCGGCCAGCACGGCGGCCAGGTCGCCGCGGCGGGCGAGGATCAGGTGCGCCGAGGCCACCTCCATGCCCGAGGTGAGGGTCCACACGTGCAGGTCGTGGACGTCGGCGACGCCGTCGACCGCGGCCAGCGCGTCGCGGACCTCGGTGACGTCCAGGTGCGGCGGGGCGGCCTGCACCAGCACGCGCAGGGCCGCCCGGCCCAGCCGGTAGGTGCGGGGCAGGATGAACAGGCCGACCGCCACGGCTATGATCGGGTCGGCGTACCACCAGTCGGTGAGGGCGATGACCGCCGCGGCGACGATCACCCCGACGGAGCTGAACAGGTCGCCCAGCACCTCCAGGTAGGCGCCGCGCACGTTCAGGCTCTCCGTCGCGCCGGCGCGCAGCAGCAGGAACGCCCCGATGTTCGCCAGCAGGCCCGCCACCGCCACGACCAGCATCGGTCCGGCGAGCACCTCGGGCGGCTCGGCGAACCGGCGCACCGCCTCCACGAGCACGTAGATCGCCACGCCGAAGAGCAGCACGGCGTTGGCCAGCGCGGCGAGCACCTCCATCCGGTAGAGGCCGAAGGTGCGCTGCCCGTCGCGGGAGGCCCGGCTCGCCGCGCTGATCGCGGCCAGCGCCATCCCGATGCCGAGCACGTCGGTGAACATGTGCCCGGCGTCGGACAGCAGCGCCAGGGAACCGGTCAGCCCGGCGGCGACCGCCTCGACCAGCATGAACCCGGCGAGGATGCCGAAGGCCGCCCAGAGCCGCCCCCGGTGCTTCTCGCCGGCGCGCAGCACCTGCGCACCGTGGTCGTGCCCCGCTCCCATGACGCCCTTCCTTCCCCGTCCACCCCCGGTCAACATATGCTCACATTGCAATAAGTGCAAGCGACTGCCTCCACCGATGGGCGGGACCGGTGCGGGCGGCTGGACCGGTTCGTCCGCGGCGGCTGCGCCGCACTCGACCAGCACGGGCCCTGGATGTCGGAGGTCGCCGAGTTCGAGCGCGCGCGTCGCCGGCGCGACGCCCGGTAGTCCGGCCCGCCGGCACCACCACAGCGGCCTGCGGCGGCGGGCGCCGCGCCGGACCGGGGCAACCCGCACAGAGCGGCGACCCGTCAAGGTTTGTGCAGGTCAGAGGCGGGTAAGTGGCGGCTCATGATCGCATTGATCGTTGCTCTACTGGTGGTGTGGCTGGTGCTGGCGATCGTCGGCCTGGCGGTCAAGGGCTTGTTCTGGCTGTTCGTGGTCGGGGCGATCCTCTTCATCGCGACCGCGATCATCGGCTGGGTCCGCAGACGCGTGTAGGGCCGCTCGGCCGCGGACCAGCGGCAGGTAGACCTCGTCGACGATCTCCACCAGGACGTCGTCCGGCGCGGTCTGGGCGCCCCGCACGACGTACTCGTTGCGCAGCAGCACCACCGCGACGGTGGCCACCCGGGGATGCAGTGCCGACGCCGGCGCCTCGCCGCGGGTGACCGCGCGTTCGAGTACGCCGAGCCAGAGCCGCGAGCCCGCGTCCGCCGACGCCGCCCGCAGGCCGGCGAGCAGGTCCGCCTCGGCCGCCGCGGCGGCCAGCAGGTCGCGCTGCACCGCGCCCAGCGGTGAGGAGAACTGCCGGTTGACCCGGCGCAGCAGCTCCAGCACGTCCTCGCGGAGGCTGCCGGTGTCGGGCACGTCGGTGGCGGCGTCGGCCAGCCGGCCGTAGGCGGCGATGCCCAGCGCCGCCTTGCCCGGCCAGCGGCGGTACACCGCGTTCTTGTTGGTCCCCGCCCGCCGCGCGACGGCCTCCATGGTCAGCCCGGCGTATCCGGACTCGACCAGCTCGTCGGCGGCGGCCTGCAGGATCGCGTCCGCCAGCACCACGCCGCGCCGTCGCTTCACCGCCCCATCGTAGGGTACGCGCCGTCCCCTTTTTAGGGTACGTGCCGTACCCTATCGGCATGCGTACCCGAGGAATCACCTACGACACCGGCTGGGCCCTCGGCCCCGGCCCCACCACGTACGAGCCGTTCGACCCCGAAGCGGTCCGCCAGGACCTGCGGGTGATCCGCGACGAGCTGCACTGCACCGCCGTACGGATCACCGGCAGCCGACCCGAGCGGCTGGAGGTCGCCGCCCGGCACGCCGCCGACGCGGGCCTGGAGGTCTGGTTCTCGCCCTTCACCAACGACCTGACCACCGAGGAACTGCTGGACGTGCTCGCCGACTGCGCCGAGCGCGCCGAGCGGCTGCGCCGCGACGGCGCCGAGGTCGTGCTGCTCACCGGGGCGGAGCTGACCCTGTTCACCCGCGGTTTCCTGCCCGGCGACACCCTGGACGAACGGCTCGCACTGCTGTCCCGGCCGGACGAGTTGCGCGAGGTCTTCCCCACGATCCCGCCCCGGCTCAACGCGTTCCTCGCCGCGGCCGTGGCCCGGGTCCGCGAGCGCTTCGGCGGCCGGGTCAGCTACGCCGCCCTGCCCTCCGAGCGGGTCGACTGGGCACCCTTCGACGTCATCGGGGTGGACCTGTACCGCTCGAAGGAGAACGCCGACATCTACGAGCACGCCCTGCGGGTGCTCGCCGAACAGGGCAAGCCGGTGGCGGTGACCGAGTTCGGCTGCACCACGTACCGTGGCGCGGCGGACCTCGGCGCCCGGGGCGCGTTCCTGGTCGAGTGGGACGGCACCCAGGGGCGGGAGTTGACCCGGGAGCTGGAGCGCGACGAGCAGGAGCAGGCGCGGTATCTGCGCGAGCTGGTCGAGGTGTACGAGCGCGAGCCGGTGGACGCGGCGTTCTGGTGCACCTTCGCGGCGCGCAACCTGCCGCACCGGCCCGACGGCGGCCGGGCCGACCTCGACCTCGCCTCGTACGGCCTGGTCAAGGTCCTCGACTCGGGGCGGTGGGAGCCCAAGGCCGCGTTCCACGCCATGGCCGAGGTCTACGCGCCCCGCCCTGACTGACGGTTTCCCCGGCGTTTCCGGCGTGGGTCGGCAGGTCTTGCGAGCCGACCCACGCCGCCGCTATGTTAGCGATAACATCGATGTGTTCGCATCGCTCGTTGTGAGGTCGCCGGCCGTGCCCCGGCGACCGTCCGGGACACGGCGCGCCACCTGCGGACCACCCCGTCGTGCCATGCCCGACGCCCGCCCCGGCTCGGGCAGTTCCCCGCTGCGCCCGCCCGTCGCGTCACCACCACCGCCCCTGGCAAGGAGCCCGCGATGCCCTCTCCGTTCCTGAACCGCCGTCTTCTCCTGCGGGCCGCCGGCGCGACCGCCGTCGCCTCCGCGGCGGGGTCCGTCGTCGGACCCCTCGTCCGGTCGGGCGCCGCCGGCGCCGCCCTGCCCCCGGTCCGCGCCGACATCGGCGTCTCGGCGTACGCCTTCGACCCCGGCCAGGTGCGGCTGACCGCCAGCCGCTGGCAGGACAACCAGAACCGCACCCTCAACTACCTGCGCTTCGTCGACGTCAACCGGCTGCTCTACAACTTCCGGGCCAACCATCGCCTCTCCACCGGCGGCGCCGCCACGAACGGCGGCTGGGACGCCCCGACGTTCCCCTTCCGCACCCACGTCCAGGGGCACTTCCTCACCGCCTGGGCGCAGGCGTGGGCGGTGCTCGGCGACACCACCTGCCGGGACAAGGCCAACCAGATGGTCGCCGAGCTGGCCAGGTGCCAGGCCAACAACGGCGCCGCCGGCTTCAACACCGGCTACCTGTCCGGCTTCCCGGAGTCCGACTTCACCGCCCTCGAGGCGCGCACCCTGAACAACGGCAACGTGCCGTACTACTGCATCCACAAGACGCTGGCCGGGCTGCTCGACGTGTGGCGGCTCATCGGCAACAACCAGGCCCGCGACGTCCTGCTGGCGCTCGCCGGCTGGGTCGACTGGCGCACCGGCCGGCTCACCTCGACCCAGCTGCAGGCCATGCTGGGCACCGAGTTCGGCGGCATGAACGCCGTGCTGACCGACGTGTACCAGCAGACCGGCGACGGCCGGTGGCTGACCGCCGCGCAACGGTTCGACCACGCCGCGGTGTTCAACCCGCTCGCGGCCAATTCCGACCAGCTCAACGGGCTGCACGCCAACACCCAGGTGCCGAAGTGGATCGGCGCGGCCCGGGAGTTCAAGGCCACCGGCACCACCCGCTACCGGGACATCGCCACCAACGCCTGGAACATGACCGTCAACGCGCACACCTACGCCATCGGCGGCAACAGCCAGGCCGAGCACTTCCGCGCCCCCAACGCCATCGCCGGCTACCTGCGCAACGACACCTGCGAGGCGTGCAACACGTACAACATGCTCCGGCTGACCCGGGAGCTGTGGCTGCTCGACCCCGGGCGGACCGCCTACTTCGACTTCTACGAGCGGGCACTGATCAACCACCTGATCGGGGCGCAGAACCCGGCCGACAGCCACGGCCACATCACCTACTTCACCCCGTTGCAGCCGGGCGGGCGGCGCGGCGTGGGCCCGGCGTGGGGCGGCGGCACCTGGAGCACCGACTACAACTCCTTCTGGTGCTGCCAGGGCACCGGCCTGGAGAGCAACACCACGCTGATGGACGCCATCTACTTCCACAACGGCAGCACGCTGACCGTGAACCTGTTCATGCCGTCGGTGCTCACCTGGTCGCAGCGGGGCATCACGGTCACCCAGAGCACCAACTACCCGGCCGGCGACACCACCACGCTGACCGTCAGCGGCAGCGTCGGCGGGTCGTGGACGATGCGCATCCGCATCCCGGCCTGGACGACGGGCGCCACGGTCGCCGTCAACGGCGTGGCGCAGGACATCGCCACCACGCCGGGGACGTACGCCGCCCTGACCCGCTCGTGGACCGACGGCGACACGGTCACCGTACGGCTGCCGATGCGGGTGCAGACACTGCCCGCGAACGACAACCCGAACGTGGTGGCGCTCAGCTACGGACCGGTGGTGCTCTCCGGCAACTACGGCAACACGGCGCTTTCCGCGCTGCCCACGCTCGTCACCGCCTCGGTCACCCGGACCAGCAGCACCGCGCTCAGCTTCACCGCCACCGCCAACGGGTCCACGGTCAACCTTGGGCCGTTCCACGACGCGCACGGGCACAACTACACCGTCTACTGGAGCGCCAACGGTCAGACCGGGGGCACCGCCGGCGCCACCTTCCGGCTGGTCAACGCCGCCAGCGGTCTGGTGCTGGGCGTCGAGAACATGTCCACCGCCGACGGCGCCCCGGCCCTGCAGTGGGCGGACAACGGCACCGCCGACCACGACTGGGAACTCCTGGTCGACGGCAGCGCGGTCCGGCTGCGCAACGCCAACAGCGGCAAGGTGCTCGGCGTGCAGAACATGTCGACCGCGGACAACGCCCAGGTGGTGCAGTGGTCGAACACCGGGACGGCCGACCACCGGTGGACCGTCGGCGACGTCGGCGACGGCTCCCACAAGATCCGCAACGGCAACTCCGGCAAGCTGCTGGCCCTGCTCAACGGCAACACCGCGCAGGGCGCCCGGGTGGTGCAGGACCCGGACAACGGCACGCCGGACAACCAGTGGCGGTTCGTGCCCAACGGCGCGCGCCGGATCCAGAACCTCGCCAGCGGCCTGGTCCTCGGCGTGCAGAACATGTCCACCGCCGACGGCGGCCTGGTGATCCAGTGGGGCGACACCGGCACCGCCGACCACCTCTGGACCGCGGTCGTGGACAGCGGCGGCTACCTGCGGCTGCGCAACTCCAACAGCGGCCGGGTGCTCGGCGTGGAGAACGCCGGCACCGCCAACGGCGCCCGGGTGCTGCAGTGGGCCGACAACGGCGCCGCCGACCACCGCTGGCGGCTGCGCTACGGCACCGGTGGTTACTTCCGGATCCAGTGCGCCAACGGCGGGCGGGTCCTCGCGGTGACCGGCGGCTCGACGGCGCAGGGCGCCCAGGTCGTCATCTGGGACGACAACGGCACCAACGACCACCTCTGGCGGTTCGTGTAGCCGCTCCGGTCAGGGGCGTTGACACCGGCCCTGACCGCTCCGGCCCGGGGTGTGGGCGGCAGGTCCGCCCGCGCCCCGGGGCCGGTGGTGCTCCCCGCCGGCCCCGTGTCGGCCGGGCTCAGCGGCGGGGCGGCCCGGCGACGCTGCCGCGGGCGACCAGCCTCGGCGCGATGGTGCGACGCAGCGCGCCGTTGCTGACCGACTCGATCTGGGTCAGCAGCATCTCCAGGCTGGCCCGGGCCACCGCGGCGAAGTCCGGCCGCACGGTGGTCAGCGGCGGGATGAAGTATGCCGCCTCCGGCACGTCGTCGAAGCCCACCACGCTGATGTCGTCGGGCACCCGGCGGCCGTGCTCGTACAGGGCACGCAGCACGCCGAGGGCGAGGTGGTCGTTCGCGGTGAAGACCGCGGTGACCTCGGGCATCCGGGCCAGCATCTGGCCGCACCGGTAGCCGGCCGCCGCCGACCAGTCCGCCGGCACCAGCGGCGGGACCTCCACGCCGGCCGCCGCCAACGCCTCCCGCCAGCCCTGGATCCGGCCGGCGCTGTCGAACCAGTCCGAGGGCCCGGAGACGTGCCAGACCGTACGGTGCCCGGCGTCGAGCAGGTGCTGCGTGGCGGCCCGCGCGCCGGCGACCTGGTCGACCGTCACCAGCGGCACCGGCCCGTCCGGGTCGCCGTCGACGGTGACCAGCGGGACGTCCTTCGGCAGCCGCGCCAGGGCCTCGCCGGCCGACTCGACCGGCGCGATCACCACCACCCCGGCGACCCGGTGCGCCAGGTGCCGCTCGACGGCGGCCGAGATGGACCGGTGGTCGAGATCCCGCACGCTGCCCACGCTGACCGCGAAGCCCGCCTCGGCGGCGGCCTGTTCGAGGGCGGCGAGCAGCGACGCCGGGCCGTAGAGGGTGGTGTTCTGGGCGACCACGCCGATCACCTGGGACCGGCCGGTGACCAGCGCGCGGGCGGCGCGGTTGGGCCGGTAGCCGAGTTCGGTGATGGCGGCCTGCACCCGCAGCCGGGTCTGCTCGCGCACGTTGGGATGCCCGTTCAACACCCGGGACACCGTCTGGTGCGAGACACCGGCGAGCCGGGCCACGTCAGTCATCGCAGGACCGCGCACGGCCACTCCCTTTCCCACGCCAGGCGGGACCGCGGCCCGTCGACGTCGACCGGGGCGGCCCGGATGCCCAATCCCGCTCCCGCTGCCGCCACGGCGGAGCAGCTCCGCCGGTGGCCGACACTGGATCGCGGACAGTCTACGCCAGTTCCGGTACGGGTCGGAGCACCGCGCAGCCCACTGATTGGCAGCTCAATGTCGGGCCCGGCGACGAATTGGCGGACATCATTCCCGCGGTACCGCTCCCCACAACCGGCGGGCTACCGGGAATTACCGAAAGGCCTGTTCCGTGCCCGTGGTGGCGCGCGGAACAGGCCTTTCGGCAGCGGTCAATTGCTATCCCCCGCCGACCCCGGCGGAGGGGCCTACGGTGAGCAACCTCACGGCGTTGACAGTTCGAACCGGCGCACCGTCACCGCCCCGCCGAGCGCCTGGGTGGCGTGATTGAAAATGGCGAACCGGTAGCCCATGAAGAACGTCCAGTTGTTGTTGAGCGTCAGGGCGTTACCCAGCGACACGAAGTTGACGCCGTCCGTGCTGTACGAGAAGCGGGCCTGCCGCCCCGAGCCGGGCCTGATGTCGGCGTTGGCGCGCAACCAGATCCGCCCGCCGGAGACCGGCGCGCTGGCAATCTCACTGCCGGTGCTGGCGGTGTCCCAGCTGCTGTTCATGGTCAGCCCGTTGGTCATCACCACCCGGGTGGTGCCGTTGTCCCGGCGCACCCCGATCCAGGCCGAGACGTCGCGCAGCACGGCGAGCCCGGTCCGGTCGCCGTCCCGCATCGTCGAGTAGTCCAGCTCGATCGTCCCGGTCGAGGTCGGCCCCTGGATGCGGTGGGTGACGGTGTTGCGGGCCCGGTAGAGGTCGTTGGTGACGGTGGCGGTCTGCAGGTTCAGCCCGTTGTTCACCGACCAGCGGCTGTTGTCCGGGTTGTGGTTCCACTCCCACTGCGGGCCGAGCGTGCTGCCGGCGAAGGTGTCCACGCCGGTGAGCGGCTTGACCGGGCGCAGCGGCAGCGGGTTGGGATAGCTGGCACCCCAGGCGCCGTTGACGGTCTGCACCTGCGGCCAGCCGTCCGCGGTCCAGGTGATCGGCGCCAGCGTCGGCATCCGGCCGCCCGGGTAGGCGTCGGTGAACGCCATGTAGTACCAGGAGCCGTTCGGCAACTGCACCAGGCCGCCCTGGTGGGGCACCCCGCCGCCGGAGATCGGGCCCGGCAGGTTGAGCAGCACCTGCCGCTGCTCGTACGGGCCGAACGGGCCGTTGGTGGACTTCAGCACGTACTGGCCGTTGGCCGGGCGGGTGAGCCAGATGTAGTAGGCGCCGTTGCGCTTGTAGAAGCGGGCGCCCTCCAGGGTGCCGATGCTCGACGGGGTCTGGTAGACCTGCTGCGACCGGACCTGGGTGCGCCCGTCGGCGGAGAGCTGCGCCACGCTGATCGTGCCGTTGCCGTACGCGACGTACATGGTGTCGTTGTCGTCGATCAGCATCCCGGCGTCGTAATAGCAGTTCGGGATGGTGGTGTGCTTGGTCCAGGCGCCGTCGACGGCGGACGCGGTGTAGATGTGGGTCTGGGCGAAGTCGATGCAGCCCGCCCAGTAGTACGTCCGGTTGCTCGGCCGGTAGGCCAGCGTGGAGGCCCAGATGCCGTCCACGTACGCCTGCTGCCCGGGGGGCAGGTCGTACTTGGTGCCGAACTCCAACCGGGGCACCGAGTGCCCGGCGAACTCCCAGTTGACCAGGTCGTAGGAGCGCAGGATCGGGGCGCCCGGCGAGTAGTGCATGGTGGAGGCGGTCAGGTAGTAGACGTCCCCGACCCGGATCACCTCGACGTCGGCGAAGTCCTGCCAGACCACCGGGTTGGTGAAGTTCCCGCCCGGCGTGCCCGGGTCGCCCGGGTTGCCGCTGCCGTCCACCCGGACCAGCTGCCACTGCTGGTTGTTGCCACCCCAGTCGTCGTACTGCACCACGTTGCCGCCGTCGGCGGTGGAGGCGTTCTGCACCTCGACCGCCTTGTTGCTGTTGCGGTTGATCAGCCGCACGTACCCGCCGGCCGAGTCCGCCAGCCGGAACTGCTGGTTGGTGCCGTTGCCGTCGCTCCACTGCACGATCGACGCGCCGTTGGCCGTGGAGAAGTTGTAGACGTCGAGCACCTTGCCCGAGTGCCGCGACTTCACCCGGTAGTAGCCGCCACCGGAGTCCACGAACTGCCACTGCTGCCAGGCGCCGTCGTTGCGCGCCCACTGGGTGATCCGCGCCCCGTCGTTCGTGGCCCGGTTGTACACGTCCAACGCCTTGCCACTGTTGCGGTTCACCAACACGTACCACGCGTTGGTGTCCACCGTCGCCGCGGACGCCGGCGACGGTGCGACGCCCACCAGGGCGCCGCCCAGCACCACCGCCGCGACGGCGGCGACGACCCGCGACAGCCGGCCGCGCGGGCGTGCCATGGCCCGCGAGAGCCCACCGATGGCAACCATGATCCTCCTTCGATGACAGGTTCAGGGGGAAGGTCCGCCGGCCGCCATCCCGGCGCTCCCGGATCGACCGGACCCGCGCGCGCACCGCATGTGATCGCTAACAATCGTGCCTCCTGCCCAGGGAGGCGCGCGACGCGTGGGACTGCGGTGGAACGATCGTCGGCCCGGCCAGCCGGACACGGCGGCCGTCCTATCCATCGACTGTGAGCGATAACACGACGTTAGTCAATACGTAACATCGCCCGGCCGCGCGCTCGCCGCCACGCCGGAGCCGGACGCGAGCGGGTGGTGCTCCCCCCGCCGAGAGGGGGGGGAGCACCACCCGGTGCGCGGCGGTCAGAACCCGCGGGCCAGCCGGTAGTACGCCTGGTTCCAGCGCAGCTCGTCGGCGAACCGGTACGGGTCGGTGTCCGCGTCGATGACCACCAGCTCGGTCCGGCTCATCTCGGCCAGGTCGCGCAACTCCTCGACGCCGACGGCCTGGGAGAGCACGGTGTGGTGCGGGGCGCCGGCGGTGATCCACGCCTCCGCGGAGCCGGCCAGGTGCGGCTGGGGCCGCCAGACCGCCCGGGCCACCGGCAGCCGGCGCAGCGGCTGCGGCGGTGGGACGACGTCGACGACGTTGGCCACCAGCCGGAACCGCTCCCCCATGTCCGCCATGCCCAGCACCACGGCCGGGCCCGCCGCCGCGTCGAAGACCAGCCGCACCGGGTCCTCCCGGCCGCCGATGCCCAGCGGGTGGATCTCCACGTTCGGCACGTCCGCGGCGATGCTCGGGCACACCTCCAGCATGTGCGCGCCGAGCACCACCTCCTCGCCCGGCTTCAGGTCGTAGGTGTAGTCCTCCATGAAGGAGGTGCCGCCCGGGACGCCGACGGCCATCGACTTCAACGTGTGCACCAGCACGGAGGTCTTCCAGTCGCCCTCGCCGCCGAAGCCGTACCCGTCGGCCATCAGCCGCTGCACCGCGATGCCGGGCAGCTGACGCAGCCCGCCCAGGTCCTCGAAGTTTGTGGTGAACGCCCGGAAGCCGCCGTCGTCGAGGAAGGTACGCAGGCCGATCTCCAGGCGCGCGGCGTACCGCAGCGAGTCGTGCCGCTCCCCGCCGGTGCGCAGCAGCGGATCCATCCGGTACGTGTCGTCGTACTCCTTGACCAGGTCGTCCACCTGCGCCTCGGCGACCTCGTCGACCACCGCGACCAGGTCGTTGACGCCGTAGGTGTTCACCGACACGCCGAAGCGCAGCTCCGCCTCCACCTTGTCGCCCTCGGTCACGGCGACGTCGCGCATGTTGTCCCCGAACCGGGCCAGCCGCAGCGACCGCACCGCCGACCAGCCGATGGCGGCGCGGGCCCAGGCGCCGACCCGCCCGACCACCCGCGGGTCGCTGACGTGACCGGCGACGGTCTTGCGGGCCACCCCGAGCCGGGTCTGGATGTACCCGAACTCGCGGTCGCCGTGCGCGGCCTGGTTCAGGTTCATGAAGTCCATGTCGATGTCGTCCCACGGCAGCAGGACGTTCGCCTGGGTGTGCAGGTGCAGCAGCGGGGTCTGCAGGGCGTCCAACCCGGCGATCCACATCTTGGCCGGCGAGAAGGTGTGCATCCAGGCGATCACCCCGACCACCCCCTGCCCGGCCGCGTCCCGGCAGGCCGCGAGGATGTCCGTGCTGGAGGTCAGCACGGGCTTCCAGACCACCCGGACGGGGATGTCCGGTGACTCGTCGAGTCGCGCCGCGATCTGCCGGGACTGGTCGGCGACCTGCCGGAGCGTGTCCTCGCCGTACAGGCCCTGACTGCCGGTGAGGAACCAGACCTCGGGCTCGGGGTGTGTTGCCATGTTGTTGCCTTCCGCGAGAGGGGCGGTCACTTGAAGCGGATGCCGATGAGGCGCTGGAGAAGGATGAAGGCGAAGAGCAGCCCCCCGATCACGATCTTGGTCCACCACGAGTTGAGGGTGCCGTCGAAGGTGATCAGTGTCTGGATGACCCCCAGCACCAGCACACCGAGCACGGTGCCGAACACGTAGCCCGACCCGCCGGTGAGCACCGTGCCGCCGATGACGACCGCGGCGATCACGTCCAGCTCCATGCCCACGGCGATCAGCGGAGCGCCGGAGAGCGTGTAGAACGACAGCAGGATGCCGCCGATGGCCGAGCAGAGCCCGCTGACCGTGTAGACCGCGATCCGGGTCCGGCCCACCGGCAGCCCCATCAACAGGGCCGACTGCGGGTTGCCGCCGATGGCGTACACGTTGCGGCCGAACCGGGTGTACGCCAGCACGTACGCGGCGACGAGCACCACCGCGAACGCGATCAGCACGCTTATCGACACGAAGTTGCCCGCCGGGTTGCCGATGCGCTCCTGCGACATCGCCGTCCAGAAGCCGTCGGTGATCGGGATGGAACCGCCACTGATGAACGTGCACATGCCCCGGGCGAAGAACATGCCGGCGAGGGTGACGATGAACGGTTGGATCTCGAAGAAATGGATCGCGCAGCCCATCAGGAAGCCGAGGGTCGGGCCGATCAGCAGCGCGACGACCAGCACCAGCCCGGCCGGAAGGCCGTCGCGCAGCATCGCCGCCGACACCATCGCGGTCATCGCCACCACCGAGCCGACCGACAGGTCGATGCCGCCGGTGAGGATGACGAAGGTCATGCCGACCGCGACCACCAGCAGGAAGCCGTTGTCGATGAAGACGTTGAAGACCACCTGCACGTTGGAGAACGCCCGGTACTGGGACACCCCGATGCCGTACATCACCAGCAGCAGGACGAGGGTGGCCAACACCGGCACGTGCCGGCGGGGCAGGGTGGGCCGCCAGGCCCGGCCGCTGGTCAACGACGTGCTGCTCATGCCGGCACCTGCTCCTTCTCCCGCTGCGGGGCCGCCGGCCCGGGGGTCGGGCCACTGCGACGCCGGGCGAACCTGGCCCGGAACGCCGGCGCCTGGATGAGGCAGACGGCGATGACGACGACCGCCTTGAACAGCAGCGACGTCTGCGGCGAGATGTTCATGGCGTACACCGTGGTGGTGAGGGTCTGGATGATCAGCGCGCCGAGGATGGTCCCGCTGAGGGAGAACCGGCCGCCGGCCAGCGAGGTGCCGCCGATGACCACCGCGAGGATGGCGTCGAGCTCCACCCAGAGACCGGCGGCGTTGCCGTCGGCGCTGGACACGTTGGCGGTCATCATGAAGCCGGCCACCGCCGCGCAGGCGGCGCTGACCACGTACACCAGGAAGATGATCCGGCCCGAGCGGATGCCGGCCAGCCGGCTCGCCTCGGCGTTGCCGCCCACCGACTCCACGATCAGGCCGAGCGCGGTGCGGCGGGTGAACGCGGCGACGAGCAGGGCCGCCGCCAGCGCGATGAGGATGGCCAGCGGCAGGGTCAGGAAATGGCCGAGCCCGATCGCCCGGTACGGACCGGAGTTGATCGTGATGATCTGTCCCTCGGTGACGAGCTGGGCGACCCCCCGGCCGGCCACCATCAGGATCAGCGTGGCGATGATCGGCTGGATGCCGATGACGGCGACCAGGACGCCGTTCCACATGCCGAGCACGAGCGCGACGCCGAGCGCCAGGGCCAGCGCGGTGAAGACCGTGGACAGGCTGTTCTGGTCGGGCGCCTTGCTGATGTAGAGGCAGGCGATGGCGCCGCTGATCGCGCAGAGCGAGCCGACGGACAGGTCGATGCCGCCGGTGGCGATGACCAGGGTCATGCCCAACGCGACCAGGATCAACGGGGCGCTCAGCCGCAGGATGTCGATCGGGGTGCCGTAGAGATGCCCGTCCTTGACCTCGACGGCCAGGAAGCCGGGCCGGTAGACCGTGTTGGCCACCAGCATCAACACGAGCACCAGGGCGGGCCAGAACAGCCGGTGGCCGGTCACGGCGCGGAGCCGGGCTGCGGTGTCGTTCATCGGGTCACCTCCTCCCGGTTGGTGCCGCTGGCGATGGTCTGCATGACGCGGTCGGCGTCGAGGCTGTCGTCGTTGTCGAGCTGGGCGACCATCGTGCGGTCGCGCATGACGGCGACCCGGTGGCTCAGCCGCAGCACCTCCTCCAGCTCGGCGGAGATGAACAGCACGGCCATGCCGCCGTCGGAGAGCTGGACGACCAGCTTCTGGATCTCCGTCTTGGCGCCGATGTCGATGCCGCGGGTGGGCTCGTCGAGGATCAGCAGCCGCGGCTCGGTGATGAGCCACCGGGCCAGCAGGACCTTCTGCTGGTTACCGCCGGAGAGGTTGCGCACCGGCAGGTCGGGGTTCGCCGGCCGGATGCTCAGCGCCTTGACGTACCGGTCGACCAGCTCGTCCTGGCGGCGCCGCGGGATCGGCCGCAGCCAGCCCCGCGCGGCCTGCATCGCGAGGATCATGTTCTCCCGGACCGACAGCTCGGGCACGATGCCCTCCGCCCGCCGGTTCTCCGAGCAGAACCCGACGCCGCGGTCGATGGCCTGCACCGGCGTACGCAGCGACGCCCGGCCGCCGTCGACCGCCACCTGGCCGTGGTCGGCGCGGTCGGCGCCGAACAGCAGCCGCGCCACCTCGGTACGCCCGGACCCGAGCAGGCCGGCCAGGCCGACCACCTCGCCGGCGTGGATGCGCAGGCTGAACGGGGCGACGGCGCCCTTGCGGCCGAGCTCCGCGACCTCCACCAGCGGCGCACCGCCGGACTGGGCGGCGACGGCCCGCTTGGGCTGCTCGTCGAGCCGCTCCAGCGCGTCGAGTTCCTTGCCGATCATCTTCTCGACGAGGCTGAACTGCGGCAGCTCCTCGGTGAGGTACTCCCCCACCAGGGCGCCGTTGCGCAGCACGGTGATCCGGTCGGCGACGGCGTACACCTGGTCGAGGAAGTGGGTGACGAACAGGATGGCGATCCCCTCGTCCCGCAGCTGCCGCATGATCCGGAACAGCTGGGCGACCTCGCCGGCGTCCAGGCTGGACGTCGGCTCGTCGAGGATGAGCACCTGGGCCCGCACGTCGATCGCCCGGGCGATGGCGACCATCTGCTGCACGGCCAGCGAGTATGACCCCAGCGGCGCGGCGACGTCGAGGTCGAGGTCCAGGCGGGCCAGCAGCGCGCGGGCCCGCCGGCGGACCTCGCCCCAGCGGACGGCGCCGAGCCGGCGCGGTTCCCGGCCGATGAAGATGTTCTCCGCCACCGACAGGTTGGTGCAGAGATTGATCTCCTGGTAGACGGTGCTCACGCCGGCCGCGGCGGCCTGCATCGGCCCGCTGAAGGCGACCTGGTCACCGGCGAGGGTGATGGTGCCCTCGTCGATGCCGTAGACGCCGGTCAGCACCTTGATCAGGGTGGACTTGCCGGCGCCGTTCTCGCCCATCAGGGCGTGGACCTCGCCCGGGAAGAGCCGGAAGTCCACGTCGTGCAACGCGCGGACTCCCGGGAACGACTTGCTGATCCCGGTCATCGTCAGGACCGGACGGCTATCCGTCATCCATCGGACCTCTTCTTGCTGGTGGTTTCGGTAACGGAGACGAGCGACGGGTCAGGGCCGCCGTCCGGTGGACGGCGACCCCGGCGCCGGTCAGTACTTGCGGTTGGGCAGGGCCTCCTTGGCCTGCTCCTGGGTGAAGGTGGTCTCCTCGGTCTCGATCCGGGGCTGCACCTCCTCGCCGGCGGTGACCTTCTTCGCCAGGTCCATCAGCTGCGGGCCGAGCAGCGGGCTGCACTCCGCGATGAAGTTGAACTTGCCGTCCGCGAGGGCCTGCATGCCGTCCTTCACCGCGTCGATGGTGATGATGGTGATGTCCTTGCCGGGCACCTTGCCGGCGGCGGTGATCGCCTCCAGGGCGCCGAGGCCCATGTCGTCGTTGTGCGCGAAGAGCACGTCGATCTTGGGGTTCGCCTTGAGGAACTGCTCCATCACCTGCTTGCCGCCGGCCCGGGTGAAGTCGCCCGACTGGGACGCGACGATCTTCAGGTTCGGGTTGGCGGCGATGGCCTCGGCGAAGCCCTTCTTGCGGTCGTTGGCCGGGGCGGAGCCGGTGGTGCCCTGCAGCTCGACGATGTTGACCGGCCCGGTGGCGTCCTTGGTGTTCTCCACCAGCCACTCGCCGGACAGGCGGCCCTCCTTGACGAAGTCCGACCCGAGGAAGGTCTTGTACAGCGACTTGTCGGCGGAGTCGACGGCGCGGTCGGTCAGGATCACCGGGATCTTCGCGTCCTTGGCCTCCTTGAGGACGGTGTCCCAGCCCGACTCCACCACCGGCGAGAAGGCGATCACGTCGACCTTCTGCTGGATGAAGTTGCGGATCGCCTTGATCTGGTTTTCCTGCTTCTGCTGGGCGTCGTCGAACTTCAGCTCGATCCCGGCCTCGGCGGCGGCCTCCTTGATCGAGGTGGTGTTCGCCGTCCGCCAGCCGCTCTCCGCGCCGACCTGGGAGAAGCCCATGACGATCTTCTTGTCGCCGCCCTCCCCGCCGCTGCCGCCGGTGTCGCTGTTGCCGCACGCCGCCACGCTGCCCGCGAGCAACGCGGCGGCGAACACCGCGATGACGTTGCGTGCGGTTCTCCTGGTTCTCATCAATTCTCCTCGGGGTTGGGTGGGGCCGGCCGCACCTCCCGCAGGGCGTCCGACCGGGGTGTGGTGGTGGGATGAGGTGGTGCTGGTCAACGGGTCCGTGCCGGCCGTCACCCGGTACGCGGGCGCTGGCCGTAGACGTTCTGGTATCGGTCGTGCAGCGAGTCGACGTCGGCCGGCGCGATCGGCAGCGGTTGGCCGAGCGCGCGGGCCAGGTGCGCGGTGCGGGCGACGTCCTCGCACATCACCGCGGCCTTGACCGCGGCGCGGGCGTCCTTGCCGATGGTGAAGACCCCGTGGTTGCGCATGAGCACCGCCGGCGAGCGGTGCCCGGACAGGGTGCTGACGATCCCCTTGCCGATGTCGTCCCCGCCGATCAGCGCGAACGGCCCGACCGGGATCTCCCCGCCGAACTCGTCGGCCTGGGCGGTCAGCCAGCAGGGGATCGCCTCGCCCCGGGCCGCCCAAGCGGTGGCGTAGCTGCTGTGCGTGTGCACCACGCCGCCGACCTCGGGCATCGCCCGGTAGACGTAGGCGTGGGCCGCGGTGTCGCTGGACGGCGACCCGCCGCCGTCGACCACGTTCCCGTTGAGGTCGCAGACGACCATGGCCTCGGCCGTCAGGTCGTCGTAGTCGACCCCGCTGGGTTTGATCACCATCAGGTCCTGGCCGGGGACCCGCGCCGAGACGTTGCCGGCGGTCCACGCCACCAGGGCGTAGCGGGTCAACTCGGCGTGCAGGCGGGCCACCGACTCCCGCAGCGCGGTCAGCTCTCCCGTCGCGTCGGTGTTCATCCGACCACCTCCAGCACCTCGTCGGCCCGCGCCTCGCCCGCGTCGACGGCCGCGTTGCGGATCGCGCGCAGGCGGAGCATGACGTCGTTGCCGCCGCGACCGAAGTGGTCGTGCAGCGCGCGGTACTCGGCGTAGAGGGCGTCGTACGCCCGCACGTTCGCCGGGTCCGGCCGGTAGGCGGCCTCGTGCACCCGGCCCATCGCCGCCGACGCCTCGTGGATCGACGGGTACGCCCCGGCGGCCACGGCCGCGTGGATGGCCGACCCGAGGGCCGGCCCCTGGGCGGAGCCGATGATGCTCAGCGGGCGGTTGGTGACGTCGGCGTAGATCTGCATCAGCAGGCGGTTGGAGGTGAGGCCGCCGGCCACCACCAGGTCGGTGATCGGCACCCCGGCCTCGACGAACGCCTCGATGATCATCCGGGTGCCGAACGCGGTCGACTCCAGCAGCGCCCGGTAGACGTCGGCCGGACGGGTGGCCAGCGTCAGCCCGACGACCAGACCGCTGAGGTCGTGGTTGACCAGCAGCGAACGGTTGCCGTTCCACCAGTCCAGCGCGATCAGCCCGTGGGCGCCGACCGGCTGGGCGGCGGCCAGCTCGGTCAGCCGCTCGTGCGAGTCCAGCCCTTCCGGGGCGGCGTGCCGGACGAACCAGCCGAAGATGTCGCCCACGCCGCTCTGCCCGGCCTCGTAGCCCCAGGCGCCGGGGCTGATGCCGCCGTCGACCACACCGCACATCCCGGGCACCTCGGCCAGCTCGCGGCCGTTGACGACGTGGCAGGTCGAGGTGCCCATGATGGCCACCAGCCGGCCCGGGTCCAGCGCCCGGGCCGCGGCGGCGGTGACGTGCGCGTCGACGTTGCCGACGGCCACCGCGATGCCCTCGGGCAGCCCGGTCCAGGCGGCGGCCCGGGCGGTCAGCGAGCCGGCCCGGTCGCCCAGCGGCAGCAGCGGGCCGTCCAGCTTGGTCACGAAGTCGGCGAAGTCCGGGTGCAGCGCGGTGAGGTATTCCCGCGACGGGTACCGGCCGTCCTGCCGGATGCCCTTGTAGCCGGCGGTGCATACGTTGCGGGTCTCGGCGCCGCACAGCTGCCAGACGATCCAGTCGGCCGCCTCGATGAAGCGCTCGGCGCGCCGGTAGACCTCGGGGTCCTCCACCAGGATCTGGAGCCCCTTGGCGAACTGCCACTCGGCGGAGATCTTGCCGCCGTAGCGGCCGATCCACGGCTCGCGCCGCTCGTGGGCCAGCGCGTTGATCCGGTCGGCGTGCGGCTGGGCGGCGTGGTGCTTCCAGAGCTTCACCCACGCGTGCGGGCGGTCGCGCAGCTCCGGGACCTCGCACAACGGGGTGCCGTCGGCGAGCGTCGGCAGCACCGTGCAGGCGGTGAAGTCGGTGGCGATCCCGATGACCCGGGACGGGTCGACGCCGGCGGCGGCCAGCGCGGCCGGCACCGCGTGCCGCAGCACGTCCCGGTAGTCCTCCGGGTCCTGCAGGGCCCAGTCCGGGGGCAGCGCCGGCCCGCCGTCGGGCAGGGCGGACTCGATGACCGCGTGGCGGTATTCGTGCACCGCGGTCCCGACCTCCGCGCCGTCGCGCACCCGCACCACCAGGGCCCGTCCGGACAGGGTGCCGTAGTCGACTCCGACCACGTACCGCTCGTCCGCACCGTCCACACTGCTCATGTCCACCTCCGAACGATGACGGGCCTAGTGTTAACGCTCACATCCAGCGTCGTCAAGACACTCGCCGGCAACAGCTCCGTAACGGAACGACCACCTTCAGCGCCCACCTGGCCACCGGCCCGCACGGCCGGTCACCTCGGCCCCTGAACCCGCCGCCGGGCGAGCGCCACGCCGCCCGTACCGGGCGGCCGAACCAGGGCCGGCGGCCCGCTCGGCGGCCCCGACTCACGATGGCACCGTTGTTAGCGAGAACATCGGGCCGTTCGCGTGATCCACTCGACAATGCGCCGCAGCGGCCACATCCTCGGCCGGCGCGGCGCGCCAGCCGCCATGGCATGCGCTGTGAGCTGCGAATAGTCGTCCAACCTGGCTGGCAGGTCGCGGGTGGATCGCGATCGGCCTCAATTTACATTTGTTGATGTCATCGATAACATGGCCGACACATCGCGTCGGCCACCGGGCAGCCCTCGCGGCTGTCGAACCCCGACCATGTGGACATCGGGGCCCCCGACCGCCACCGGCGAACCGCCGCCGATCGGGTGGCCACCACCGGGACCGGCCGGAAGCCGGGCCGCACGGCCGACGGGGCGACACCGACCGGCACCGCCCCCGCCGTACCGACGGCCGGTGGCAGCCCACCGACGCCCCCACCGCTCCGGCAAGGAGGAACCGTGCGTAGACCGAGAAGATGGCTCACGGCCGTAGTGGCGGCCCTGGCGGTGACGCTCGCGTCGGCCGTCACCGGCGTGGTCGTCGCACCGAGCCCGGCACAGGCGTTGAACAACGGCGTCGCCCGCACCCCGCCGATGGGCTGGAACACCTGGAACACCTTCGGCTGCAACATCAACGAGACACTGATCCGGCAGATGGCCGACAGCATCGTCAACCAGGGCCTGCGCGACCTGGGATACAAGTACGTCGTCGTCGACGACTGCTGGTTCGACCCGAACCGCGACGCGCAGGGCAACCTCCAGGCGCACCCGCAGCGGTTCCCGAGCGGGATGAAGGCGCTCGGCGACTACCTGCACTCCAAGGGACTGCTGTTCGGCATCTACCAGGGACCGCTGGACAAGACCTGCGCGCAGTACTTCAACTCGTTCCCCGGCGCCACCGGTAGCCTCAACCACGAATACCAGGACGCCCGCTCGTTCGCCGCCTGGGGCGTGGACTACCTGAAGTACGACTGGTGCTCCCCCACCGGGACCATCAACGAGCAGGTGGCCAGGTTCGGCATCATGCGCGACGCGCTGGCCGCCACCGGGCGGCCCATCGTCTACAGCATCAACCCGAACAGCGTGCACGAGAAGACCGGGCCGCAGCGCAACTGGGGCGACGTGGCGAACCTGTGGCGGACCACCGAGGACATCACCAACGCGTGGAACACCGGCCAGACAAACGGCTACCCGATGGGCATCCAGAACATCGTCAACGTCAACGTGCCGCTGGCCGGCTACGCCGCGCCGGGCGCGTTCAACGACCCGGACATGCTGGAGGTCGGCCGGGGCGGCATGACCGACACCGAGATGCGCAGCCACTTCGCGCTCTGGGCGATCATGGCGGCGCCGCTGATGATGGGCAACGACGTGCGCTCGGCCAACGCGGAGACGCTGACCATCCTGCGCAACCAGCAGCTCATCGCCATCAACCAGGACACCCTGGGCCGCCAGGCGGTCCAGGTGTCCAACGACGGCACCCGGCGGGTGCTGGCCAAGCCGCTGGCCAACGGCGACGTCGCGGTCGCCCTGTTCAACCAGGGCAGCTCGACCACGACGGTCTCCACCACGGCGGCGGCGATCGGCAAGAGCGGCAGCTCGTTCACGCTGCGGGACGCGTGGACCAACGGCACCAGCACCACCAGCGGGGCGATCAGCGCCAGCGTGCCGGCGCACGGCACGGTGGTGTACCGGGTCAGCGGCGGCGGCACCACCGAGCCCCCGCCGCCGAGCACCTTCCGGCTGCGCAGCGAATCCTCCGGGCGCTGCCTCGACCTGGACAACTCCAACACCGCCAACGGCACCGGCACCCTCATCTGGGACTGCCACAGCAACCCCAACCAGCAGATCAGCCAGAACGGCCAGACGCTGCGGATCCTCGGCAAGTGCCTGGAGGTGCCGACCAACGCCGCCAACGGCAGCCGGGTGCAGATCTGGGACTGCAACGGCGGCACCAACCAGCAGTGGACCTTCAACGGCAACGGCACGATCAGCAACGTCCGCTTCCCCTCGCTCTGCGTCGACGTCAACAACGCGGGCACGGCGAACGGCACCGCGGTGATCGTGTGGTCCTGCCACGGCAACACCAACCAGCGGTGGAGCCGGGCCTGACCGGCAGCCACCCACCGCACCGCAGGCGGGGATGGCCGGCTTCCGGTCATCCCCGCCACCTCCCACCACCGTCCGACCCTCCTGGGGGTAGTCGTGAAGCTGCCAGTCCCCATCCGCTCCCGACCGCGACGCCTCGTCGCCGTGGTCGCGGCCCTGCTCTGCGCCGTCGGCCTGCTGCCGGGCGTGGCGCGCGCCGACAACCCGATCGTCCAGCACATCTACACCGCCGACCCGGCACCGCTGGTGCACAACGGGCGGGTGTACGTCTACACCGGACACGACGAGGACAACTCGACGTACTTCACCATGCGCGAGTGGCGGGTGTTCTCCTCCGCCGACATGGTGAACTGGACCGACCACGGCGTACCGATGAACCTGGCCACGTTCAGCTGGGCCAGCGCCGACGCGTGGGCCGGCCAGGTCGTCTACCGCAACGGCAACTTCTACTGGTACGTGCCGGTGAAGAACCGGGCGACCGGCCGGATGGCCATCGGGGTCGGCGTGTCCAGCAGCCCCACCGGCCCGTTCCGGGACGCCATCGGCCGGCCGCTGGTCGAGAACGGCGAGATCGACCCGCACGCCTTCATCGACGACAACGGGCAGGCGTACCTCTACTGGGGCAACCCCAACCTCTGGTACGTGCGGCTGAACACCGACATGATCTCGTACTCCGGCGGCCCGACCCAGATCCCGCTCACCACCGCCGGGTTCGGCACCCGCACCGGCAACGCGAGCCGCCCGACCCTCTACGAGGAGGGCCCCTGGGTCTACAAGCGCAACGGGCTCTACTACAACGTGTTCGCCGCGGAGTGCTGCTCGGAGTTCATCGGCTACTCCACCGCGCCCGGCCCCACCGGCCCGTGGACCTACCGGGGGACGGTCATGCCCCGGCAGGGCGGCAGCTTCACCAACCACCCCGGGGTCGTCGACTTCAACGGCGGGTCCTACTTCTTCTACCACAACGGGGCACTGCCCGGCGGCGGCGGCTACACCCGCTCGGTGGCGGTGGAGAAGTTCAGCTACAACGCCGACGGCACCATCCCCACGATCAACATGACCACCGCCGGCGCCCCGCAGGTCGGCACGCTCAACCCGTACGTGCGGCAGGAGGCCGAGACGATCGCCTGGGGGTCCGGCATCGAGACCGAGCCGGCCAGCGAGGGCGGCCTGAACGTCGGCTGGATCGACAACGGCGACTACCTCAAGGTCAAGGGGGTCGCCTTCGGCACCGGCGCCACCTCCTTCTCCGCCCGGGTGGCCTCCGCGTCCAGCGGCGGCCGGATCGAGGTACGGCTGGACGGCACGAGCGGCCCGCTGGTGGGCACCTGCACCGTCGGCGGCACCGGCGGCTGGCAGAACTGGACGACCACCACCTGCCCGGTGAGCGGCGCCACCGGCACCCGGGACCTGTACCTGCGCTTCACCGGCGGCAGCGGCAGCCTGTTCAACGTCAACTGGTGGCAGTTCACCGGGGGCGGCGGCACCACCACGCCGGCGTACCGGATCACCAACCGCAACAGCGGTCAGGTGATGGACGTCCAGCAGCCCAACCTGGACAACCTCGCGGTGATCGGCCAGTGGACCAGCAACGGCAACGCCTGGCAGCAGTGGCGCTTCCTGGACGCCGGCAACGGCACCGTGCGGCTGCAGAGCGTGCACAGCGGCAAGTGCGCCGACGTGGTGAACGCCTCCACCGCCGACGGTGCGCAGCTGGTCCAGTACACCTGCCACGACGGGCTCAACCAGGCGTTCCGGTGGCAGTCGGCCGGCGGCGACTACTACCAGCTGGTCAACGTCAACAGCAACAAGTGCCTCAACGTGGTCGGCGGTTCCACCACCGCCGGCGCCGCCCTGGAGCAGCGCACCTGCGGCACCGCGACCAGCATGCAGTGGTCCCGCTCCTGACCGTGCAAGGAAGGGGCCCCTGTTAACGCATTCTGCATAGCAGGGGCCCCTTGTTAACAGCTTGCTCGGCTGAGCCGGTCGGCGCCGGAGGTCTCCGGCGCCGACCCGCGCGATCAGGCCCCGATCGCGATGGCGAAGACGTGCATGGTCGGCACGCCGGACGCCGCCCGGGCGCTGATGTTCGGCAGCTCGACCCGGACCACCTGCTTGCTCTGCAACGCCACGCCCACGTAGTAGACGCAGGCCGCCACGTTCGTGCGCTGGTTGTTCGGCCGGTTCTGGTACGCCGTCACGATGGCGGCGGTCCCGCCGGCGTGCGGTCCGCCGTACCAGTCGGGGGTGGCGAGGGTGAACGTCTGGCGGGTGCCGTCGGCGTAGACCACCGCCGCGGTGCCCGACACGGCGCCGTAGGTGCCGGTCGCCAGGAAGCCGAGCGTACGGCCGGAGCCGGTCACGCTTATCGACTGCCCGGAGGCGATGGCGTTGTCGGCGCCGCCCGCGGCGACGGCGGGCCAGCGGAAGTTCACCCCGTTGCGGCTCACGGTGCTGCCCGGGGTGACGCCGGCCGCCGCCAGGGCCTGCGCGGACAGGGTGGCCCCGCCGCCGTCGAAGTTACCGGCGCCGGTGTTGGTGTCGTTGGTGGTGCTGACGTTGGTGAAGCTCTGCTCCAGGGTCGGCGTGGTGCTGGCCCCGGCGGTGGCCCGGTAGGTGCGCCCGGCCTGCGCCGTGAGCTCGATGAGGTCGCTCTCGATCCGGGTGGTCCGGGCGGTCGTGCCGTCGGTGGTGTCCACCACGGTGGGGGTGCCGGCGAAGATCCGGCCGCGCAGCCGCACGGTGCCGCCACGGTCCGCCCGTACGAGCACCTCGCTGGCCTGACCGTTGCTCCAGGTGATGTCGACGGTGTGCCCGCCGCGGGCGCGCAGGCCGCTCACCCGCCCGCTGGGCCAGGCCGGCGGCAGGGCCGGCAGCACGTGCACCTCGCCGGCGTGGCTCTGCACCAGCATCTCGGCGATGCCGGCGGTGGCGCCGAAGTTGCCGTCGATCTGGAACGGTGGGTGCAGGTCGAACATGTTCGGGGCGAGCCGGGCGGTGGTGGCGAGGTAGCGGATGAGGTCGTGGGCGCGTTTACCCTCCTCCATCCGGGCCCAGAAATTGATCTTCCAGGCCAGGGACCAGCCGGTGCCGTCGTCACCGCGCAGTTCCAGGGTCCGCCGGGCGGCCTCGAACAGCTGCGGGGTGCCGCGCTTGGTGATCTGGTTGCTGGGCGCCAGCCCGTACAGGTGCGAGACGTGCCGGTGGTTGCGCTCGGTCTCCACCCAGTCGTAGAGCCACTCCTGGATGTTGCCGCGCGAGCCGACCTTCATCGGCGCGAGCCGGTCCCGGGTGGCCCGCACCTGGGCCCGGAAGGTGGCGTCGGTGTTGAGGATCTCGCTGGCCCGGGCGCACCCGTCGAACAGGTCGCGCAGGATCTGGTTGTCCATGGTGGGGCCGGCGCACACGCTGGCGTTCGCGTGGTGGCCGAGCTCGGGCGAGTTCGACGGGTTGGTGACCAGGTAGCCGAGGGCGGGCTCGGTGACCAGCGTGTCGAGGAAGAACTGCGCGGCGCCCTTCATCGCCGGGTAGTTGGCGCGCAGGAACTCGATGTCGCCGTTGAACAGGTAGTGGTCCCAGATCATGGTGGCCAGCCAGGCGCCGCCGGTCTGCCACATCCCCCAGAACGCCCCGTCGACCACCGAGGTGGCCCGCCAGGCGTCGGTGTTGTGGTGGGTCACCCAGCCGCCGGCGCCGTACTGCACCTGGGCGGTGCGGGCGCCGGCGACCGAGAGGTCCCTGATCATGTCGAAAACCGGGCCGTGGCACTCGGCCAGGTTTGTGGTGTTGGCCGGCCAGTAGTTCATCGGCAGGTTGGCGTTGATCGTGTACTTCGAATCCCAGGAGGGGGTGAGCGAGTCGTTCCAGATGCCCTGGAGGTTGGCCGGCTGGGTGCCGGGCCGCGAGGAGGAGATGAGCAGGTACCGGCCGAACTGGAAGAGCAGGGCCGAGAACTGCGGGTCGTTGACGCTGTTGTGCTGGGCGATCCGTACGTCGGTCGGCTGGTCCGCGGCGGAGGTGCGCCCGAGGTCGAGGCTGACCCGCCCGAACAGCGCCTGGTAGTCGGCCACGTGCCGGCTGCGCAGCTGGTCGTAGCTGCTGGCCCGCGCCGCGGTGAGGTGCCGCCGGGCGATGCCCTGGTAATCCCCGCCCACGTTGCGGTAGTTGACGTAGCTCGAGCCGATGGAGACCAGCAGGGTCACGCTGGTGGCGTTGGTGACCCGCAACGTACCGCCGGAACTGCTCACCGTGCCGCCGCTGACCGTGGCGTTGGCCAGCACGTGGAAGCGGACGGCCCCGGTGACGCCCTCCTGGTTGCCGGAGACGCCGTCGAGGGCGATCGTGGTGCCGTCCGGGCTGGACACCGTGGTGCGTTGCGGGCTGTCGAAGGTGGCGGTGAAGCTGATCGAGTTGGCCCGGTCGGCGGTCAGCCGCATCGCGATCACCTGGTCCGGCGCGCTGGCGAACACCTCGCGCTGGTAGCGGACGCCGTTCGCCACGTACGTCACGGAGGTGGTGGCGGTGGTCAGGTCGAGCTGCCGGTTGTACTGCGACGTGGTGCCGGGGGCGGGGAAGGCCAACCGGAGGTTGCCCACGGTCTGGTAGGCGAGCTGCCCGACCGGGTTGCCGAGCATGTTCTGGTTGATCAGGTCCTGGGCCTGGGTCCACTGGTTGGCGAAGACCAGCCGGCGGATCTCGGCCAGCGCCCCCAGCCCGCGCGGGTTGCTGGGCTCGTGCGGCCCGCCGGCCCACACGGTGTCCTCGTTGAGCTGGAGGCGCTCGGTGTCCGCGTTGCCGAACACCATGGCACCGAGCCGGCCGTTGCCGATCGGCAGGGCGCGCAGCCAGTCGGTGCCGGCGGCGCCGTTGTACCAGAGCGCCAGATCGTCGGCGGCGAGCACCTGTGGTGGTGCCGCCGATCCCGCACGGGCCACGGCGGTCCACGGCAGTGGCAGCATGGCGCCCCCGGCGCCGGCCGCGCCGATCTTGAGGGCCTGCCGTCGGGTCAGGTCTGACATCGCTCCTCCAGGTGGTGACCGGTCCGGCCGCCGGCGAAGCGGGCGGTGAGCAGCCGACACGCCGGGTCGCTCGGTGCCGGAAAGGGGCGTCGCTCGGCCGGGCCGCCGGCAGCCCATGGACCGCAGACGTCTGATGTGTTTCGCGAACGTTACTCCGACACGACAAGATAGGCAATGGTCGATAGCGATGCCGTCTGTGCGCCCGCCTATCGGTGTTTAGCTGGGAAAACACGCAGCCTGAAGGGCCCGCCAGCGACCGGCGTCCGGCCCGGCGGCGGGCGTCGGTCACGGGCAGGCCACCCGCGATTTGTCTGATGTAGAGGCGGGATCGAGACGGATGTCCGGGGGCGACTTCCCGTGCCGGGTCGCCCCCGGACATCCGCCGTCACGGGCCGGCCGCCGGCGTTTTCCGGCCGCGCGCAGCCGCGTCGGTCGGGCGTCGCGGGACGCCCGGCTCGACCGGCCGCGTCGGACCGGCGGCGGGCCGCCCAACGCCCGCCAGAGAATCACCCGCCACGACCGTGCCGCCGAGGTCGGCCGGCAGCGGTCGACGCCCGTGCGGAGCACGGCGGGTGACGTCGGCTCCTGCCTCGAAAGATATAATGTTATCGATAACATCGCAAGGCGCGGCGGCGACCGGACCGGACCCCGGCAGGTGTCGCCGAACCGGGCCGGGGCAGGGCCACCCGGCATCACCCGCTGCGGTGCGGACCCGCGCCCGCCCGACGCGGGTCGGACCCGCGCGGAAACCGCCAGGGCGGCAAACGTCGGACGTATCTATAGTGGTGACGGCCGTCGGCGGCGCCGCGAGCGGCGGTCCCCCGTCGACGGCGCACGGAGGGCCGGTCCGAAGGGGGCGTGGATGGCACTGACCGACGACGCGATCGCCAAGATCCGCAGCATGATCTCCAGCGGCGAGCTGCCGCCGGGCGCGCGACTGCCACCGGAGCCGCAGTTGGCCGCGCAGATGGGACTGTCGCGCAGCGGGGTCCGGGAGGCCGTCAAGGTGCTCGAGTCGGCGCGGGTGCTCGACGTGCGACGTGGCGACGGCACGTACGTCACCAGCCTGGCGCCGCGGCTGCTGCTGGAGGGGCTGGGCGTCGCGGTCGAGTTGCTGCGCGGCGACACCCTGCTGGAGGTCATGGAGGTGCGCCGGATGCTGGAACCGGTGGCGACCGGCCTGGCGGCGCTGCGGATGACCGACGCCCAGTTGGAGGAGCTCGGCCAGATCCTGGCGGACATGCGGGCGGCGGCCGACGACGCCGAGAAGCTGATCCAGTTCGACACCGCGTTCCACCACACCGTCATCGCCGCCACCGGCAACGAGACGCTGACCTCACTGCTGGACGGGCTGTCCGGCCGTACGCTGCGGGCCCGGGTGTGGCGCGGGCTGATCGAGGGCAACGCGGCGCACAAGACGATCGACGAGCACCACGCCATCTATCTCGCGCTGCGCTCGCGCGACCAGCTGCTCGCCCAGGCCAGCGCCCTGATGCACGTCAACACCTCCGAGGCGTGGCTGCGTACGGTGCTCGCCGCGACGGCGGAGACCTGAGACCGCGCGGCGCCGCGACCCCGGGGGATCACGGCGCCGCGCGCCGACGGCTCACGCTGCGGTGATGGTCCAGAGCAGGTTGGTGCTGCCGTCCCAGCTCCACTGCTTGACCGGGGAGCCGGAGGCGACCTGGCCGCCGCCGTCGAGCACCAGCCCGGTCGTCCGGTTGGCGATCCGGTAGCGCCGGTTGCCCTGGTCGGTGAGCTGCCACTGTTGGTTGTTGCCGCCGTTCCACGGGGCCTGCTGGGCGGCGGCGCCGTTGCCGGTCAGGCCGTAGCCGTCCACGACCATGCCGTTGGTGCGGTTGACGATCCGGTGGTACCCGTTGCCCAGGTCGACGACCTGCCACTGCAGGTTGCTGCTGCTGTCCCAGCTCCACTGCTTGAGCGGCGACCCGGCGGCGACGTTGCCGCCACTGTCCAGGGCGAGTCCGTTCGTCACGTTGGTGATCCGCTGGTACGTCGCCGGGTTGAAGGTCACCCGCAGCGAGGCGATGGCGTCGTTGTTGCCGGTGTTGCGCAGGTCGGCGTTGTCGCTGTTGAAGGTCCAGCTGGTGCCGCTGAAGTTGTCGTTGGCGTAGCCGATGAGCTGGTGACCCGCGGTGACCCGGACCGACGAGATGGTCCGCAGGCCGATGCCGGCCGACTGCAACTGCGCGGCGGTGTAGCTGCCGACCGACAGGTTGGCCCCGCCGTCGTAGCCGGTGTTCTGATAGACGCTGACCGGCGCCGAGACCGTGGCCCCGCCGCCGAGCGTGGGGATCGGCCCGGTGAAGGTCAGCTTCACCACGTACGCGGAGGCGCTGAACGGCGCGCCGGCCGACGGCATGGTGATCCGCAGCCCGCCGGCGTCCTGGGTACGGTTCGGCAGGTTGACGTAGCCGCCGGGAGTGGAGTCGAGCAGTTGCACGCCGGCCAGCGAGCTGAGGTTGATCCGGCTCGACGACAGCGTGGTGATGGTCAACGAGCTGCCCGGCCAGCCGAGGACGGTGGCGTACAGCACCTGGTTGTTCTTGCTGCGGGTGAACCGGATGTCCTGGGCGGTGCCCGCGCGCGGCTGGGTGAAGGATCCGCCGCCCATCTGGGTCGGCCCCTCGCCGTGGGTCGTCCAGGCCCGGGTGGCGTAGACGGACTCGCCGAAGCGCCGCAGGTAGTCGCCCATGCCGAGCAGGACGGTGCGCTGCCCGGCGGGAATGGTGCCGTCCGCCATCGGCGCGATGTTGAGCACCATGTTGCCGTTCTTGCTGACCCGGTCGATGAGCGAGTGCAGCATCTGGTTGACCGAGTAGTAGCCGATCCCGGTGGTGTAGCACCAGCTGGAGCTGCTGATGCTGTCGTCGGTGAGCCAGTAGGGCTCGCGCAGCGCGGCGGGGCCGCCTCGTTCGTAGTCGTAGACCGTGCCGCCGCGCTCCAGGCCGTCCTTGTAGGTGGCGACGACCTCCTTGTCCCAGGCCACCGCGCGGTTGTAGTAGTACGCCAGGAACCGCAGGCGCTGCGCCTCGCTGATCCGGGCCAGGTCGAAGTCCTGCCAGATGACGTCCGGCTGGGCCTGGTCGATGACCTCCCGCAGCTTGTCGAACCAGAGCTGCTCCTGGGCGGCGGTGCCCAGTTGGCCGTAGAGCTTGCGCAGGCTCGGATCGGACTGTTGCGGCGCCCACTGGTAGAAGCCGGTGAAGTTGAAGGCGTGGTGCATGGCGACGAAGACCTTCAGGCCCCGGGCCCGGATCGCGTCGGTGTGCAGCCGCAACAGGTCCAGCCGCGGCCCACGGGCCACCGAGTTCCACTCGTTGACCTGGCTGTTCCACATGGAGAAGCCGTCGTGGTGCTCGGCCACCGGGCCGGCGAACCGGGCGCCGGCGTCGACGAACAACTGCGCCCAGTCGGCCGGGTCGAAGTTGCCGCCGGCCGAGCGCAGCCGGGGCGCGAACTGCACGAACCGGCCCGACCGGTCGTTCGCCCCGTTGATGAAGTTGTGGTACGGCCAGACCGACGGATCGCCGTACGTGTTGCGGTGGTGGTTGTTCTCGTTCGAGCCCGGGTTGTACATGTTGCGCGGGTACCACTCGTTGGCGAACGCCGGGACGCTGAACACGCCCCAGTGGTAGTAGATGCCGAACTTGGCGTCCTGGAACCATTCCGCCGCGGCGGGGTGCTGCCCCACCGACGCCCACGTCTCGGCATAGCTGGACGGTCCGGGGATGGCGGCACGGACGGGCAGGGGACGCAGGAGGCCGCCGACGGCTGCCGCGGCGCCACCGGCGCCGATGGCGGCCAGCAGCGAGCGTCGGGTGAGCGGGGGACGGGACATGGCGATCCCTTCCGGAACACGGTGGTGGGTGGGGTGGTGGGGTAGCTCAGGCGCCCGATACATCAGACGTTAAGCGCTTCCATCGCATAACGTCAATGCCTTGGCTGGGCCAGACCACGCGCCGCTGGGCGGGATTCCGGCGAGGAGCGCCCGCAGCTCGGCGCCACACATCAGACGAATGAGCCGGCCCACCGGCCAGGGCAGGCTGCGCGGGACGAGCGCGCGGGACCATATGGGAACGCTAACATCGACCAGTTTGAAGTTGCCAGCGGCCTGCACGGCACCGCGCCAGCGCCTGACCCGGAGACCGCGGCCGATCCGAATCGGCGGGCTCAGCCGGGAACTTCCCGGCCCAACGACCCGACTACGTCACCTGAGAGCGGTACGAGGGTCCGCACCGACGCGGAGCCGAGAAGGTCGTGCCCACGTCAACGCCCGCGCCACGCGCCGGAACACGGATCGGATCACCATGTCTGTCACTGAGCTGTCCGGCGAACTGCCGCCGGACCCCACCGCGCCCGCCACCGAACCCGCCCGGCCGGCACGGCGTTCGTCGGCGCTGGCGGCCCTGCTGCTGCGCCTGCACTTCTACGCCGGCGTGCTGGTCGCCCCCTTCCTCGTCGTGGCCGCCCTGACCGGCCTGGCATACACCGTCACCCCGCAACTGGACCAGGTCCGCTACGGCGACACGCTCACCACCGCCCGCACCGGCGACCAGCCGCGCCCGCTGGCCGAGCAGATCGCCGCCGCGCGGGCGACGCACCCCGACGGCGCGCTGGCCGCCGTGCAACCGGGCACCGACGAGCGGACCACCCGCGTCGTCTTCGCCCAACCCGAGCTGGGCGACCGGCAGCACACCGTCTACGTCGACCCGTACACCGCGCGGGTCACCGGACAGCTCACCACCTGGTGGGGCTCGACGCCGGCCACCACCTGGCTCGACGACCTGCACCGCAACCTGCACCTGGGCGACCTCGGCCGGCACTACTCCGAGATCGCCGCGAGCTGGCTGTGGGTGGTGGCGCTGGGCGGACTGGTGCTGTGGTGGCGACGGCGCGGACCGGCCCGCCGCCGGTTGGCGCACCTGTTCGTGCCGGACCTCTCCGCCGGCCGGGGCGTACGCCGTACCCGCGGCTGGCACGCGACCACCGGGGTCTGGCTCGCCGTCGGCCTGCTCTTCCTCTCCGCCACCGGCCTGACCTGGTCCCGCTACGCCGGGGCCCACTTCGGCGAGGGCCTCGACGCCCTGCGGGCCGGCACCCCGGAGATCTCCACCGCCCTCGCCGGCCCGCCCGCCGGAGAGGGCGGCCCGCACCAGCACGGCGGCACGCCGACCGGGGCGGCGGCGGACCCGGCGACGTACGACCGGGTGCTGGCGGTGGCCCGCGACGCCGGCCTGTCCGGCCCAGTGGAGATCGCCGCGGCGGAGCAGGCCGGCACCGCCTGGCTGGTGGCCCAGATCGACAACACCTGGCCGGTCGGCTACGACCGGATCGCGGTGGATCCGGCCACCGGCGACGTCACGGCCCGCAGCGACTTCGCCGACTGGCCGATGCTGGCGAAGCTCAGCAAACTCGGCGTCCAGGCCCACATGGGTCAGCTCCTGGGGCCGGTCAACCAGATCCTGCTCGCCGCCCTCGCCCTCGGCCTGCTCTGCGTCGTCGTCTGGGGCTACCGGATGTGGTGGCAGCGCCGTCCCACCCGCGCCGACCGCCGCGCCCCGCTCGGCGCCGCACCGGATCGCGGCGGCCTGCGCGGGCTGCCGCGCTGGGCGTTGCTGCTCGGTGTGCCGCTGACCGCCGCCGTGGGCTGGGCGCTGCCCTGGTTCGGCGGCCCGCTGCTCGGCTTCCTGGTCATCGACCTCGTGGTGGGGGCGGTGCGGCGACGCCGGCCGGCCGTCCCGGTCAGCCCCGCTCCGGCCGGCCGCTGACCCGCCGGGCTCGGCCGATCCCCCGGATCGGTCGAGCCCGGACCCGGGCCCGCTCAGCTCAGGTCGAGCGTGTACGACGCGGTGTGCACCGTCCCGTCGACCTGGAAGTCGAAGAACGCCCGGTACCGGCCGGCGCTCGGCGCGGTCAGCCAGACCTTGACCGCGCCGTCGACCAGTTCCGGCTCCGGGTGCACGTGCACGTAGCCGAGATCCCCTTCCCGCACCACGACCAGATGCCCGTACGCGCCCAGGTAGCGCTCCAGCGGCACCGGGCCGGCCGGGCCGGTGCGGCCCACCCGGAACAGCAGCGGCACGGACACGCCGACGGTGGGCGTGCCGTCCAACGCCACCGTGAACGGCCCGGTGCGCGCCTGCGGCTGCGGCGGCGGCAGTTCCGCCGGGGCGTGCGCGCCCGGCACGTGGTGGTCGACGCCCAGGACCAGCGGCAACGCGCTGCCCTCGGCCGTGGTCACCGAGAAGTCGGCGTAGACACGGTAGGTGCCGGCCCGGGCCAGCCGCAGCGGGACGCTCCACGTCCCGTCGGCGGCCATGGTGGGGTGCAGGTGCTGGTAGCCGCTCAGGTCGCGGCCCACCACGATCAGGTGCAGCGGCTTGTCGTGGACGACGGTGAACCGGGTCGCCGCCTGGCGGTCGGCCCCGACGATCCGGAACCGGTAGTCCACACCCGCCCCGGCCGGCTGGGACCGCCGCTGCGGCTCCAGGGTGTACCCGGCGGCGCTGACCGTCGTCCCGGCCGGCTGCGTCTGGTCCGCGCCGCCGTCACCCGGGTGGGTGTGCGCGCCGGCGCCCGCCGCGTGCTGGTGTCCGGCCCCCACCGCCGCACCGGCGGCCGGCCCGCTGGTGGCTGCCGGCGGGGTCGGTGTGCCGGCGGCGGTGCTCCCGTTGGCGGCGCCGACCCGGCCGAGCCCGAAGCCGGCCACCAGGGCCACCACCACCCCGCCGACGACCAGCGCGAGCCGCACGTCGCTCAGCCGACGCCCGGGCGGTCCGTCGTCCGCACCGGACGGGGGCGAGGAGCCGGCCGCCGGCGGCGGCTCGTCGACCGTCGCGGTGCGGGCCGACGCGTCCGGCTCTCCGGCCGGGGCGGCCGTCCGCGCGGTGACCGGCGCGCCGCGCTTGCGCGCCGCCGCGAGGGTGGTCGAGCGTCCCTTGCCGCCGCTCCGGGCGCCGGCCGCCCCCGTTCCGCCTCCGGCCCGGGTTCCGCCGCCGCGCGGGCGGGCGGTCCCCGCCGGGCCGCGGGGCCGGCCGGTGGTCCGGCCCGCCGGGGCGGTGCGGCGGCGCCAGCCGACGACACCGGCCGCCGCGGCGGCGGCCACCAGCCACCCGGACCAGGCGAGCCAGCCGGGCCCACCGTCGTCGGTCCGGGCCGTCGGCGCGGCGGCCGGCGCGGGCGGGGCCGACGACACCGGGGACGCCACCGGCGGGGGCGCCGCCGCGGACTGCCCACCGGAGCCGTGCCCGGCGTCCGCGTGCTGGTCGGCGGCGGCCACCAGCGCCGGGTCCGGCTGGTTGGTCGGCGGCTGCCAGCCCTGCGGCGCCGCCGTCACCGGCCCGGTGTAGCGGAACTTCATCGTGCCGCGCACCGCCTCGCCGTCCGAGGCCACCGACAGGTACGTCACCGAGTACTCCCCCACCGCCGGCAGGTGCGCCACGGTGACCACCGCCGGGAAGCCCGTCGCGTACTCGCGCGGCTCGAACTTCCCGTCGACCAGGAAGTATTCCCGGACGGGCTGGGCCAGCGGCTTGGGTGACCCGTGCGCCCAGCCGTTGTCGACCCGGCCGCCGCCCGGCGCGGTGACGGTGAAGTAGGCGTTGCCGGCGACCTGCTCGGTGAAGTAGAGCTCCACCGCCGTCAGCGGCCGGTCCACCGTGGCCCCCTCGGCCGGGGTGGACATCGCCAGGGTGCCGTGCGCCGCCGCGGGCGGGGCGAGCCCGAGGACGGCGACCGCGCAGGCGAGCACGACGGCGAACAGGCCCGCGACGGCGCGCCCGGGAGCCGGAGAGAGACGACGCATCAGAGCATCCTCCCGGGCGTCGAGTTTTAATCAAGGCATCGGCATCTTTTTATTCAGATGATAAAAGTTCTGTGACGCGCGGACTTATCATCCGGGCCGGGGCCCGGAAGCCTTTGTGCCATCGGGCGCCAGACGGAGGGAGGGACGGTGACGGCAGCGGCGGACGTGGTGGTCGTCGGCGGTGGCGTCGTCGGGATGACCGCGGCGCTGGCCCTCCAGGCACGCGGGGCGCGGGTGACCGTGCTGGCGGCCGACGACCCGGCGGACACGGTGTCCACGGTGGCCGCCGCCGTCTGGTATCCGAGCCACACCGACGAGGACCCCCGGGTGCTGCGCTGGGCCTGGGAGACCCGCGCCGAGCTGGGCCGCCAGGCCGCCGCCGGGGTGCCGGGGGTGGTCGAACGGCCGACCCGGATGCTGCTGCGCCGGCCGCACGCCGGGCCGCCGTGGTGGGCGCCGGCGTGCCCGGACCTGGTGGCGGAGCCGGCCCCGCCGCCGTACACCGGGCAGCTGCGGTTCACCGCGCCCACCGTGGAGATGACGCCCTACCTGGCCTGGCTGCGGCAGCGGCTGACGGCCGGCGGCGGCCAGCTGCTGCGCCGCCGGGTGCGTCGGCTGGCCGACGCGTTCGACACCGCGCCGACGCTTGTCAACGCCACCGGCCTGGCCGCCGGGCGGCTCGCCGCCGACCCGGCCGTGCACCCGGTGCGCGGACACGTGGTGCTGGTGGCCAACCCGGGCCTGACCGTCTCCGTCCGCGACGAGGACGACCCGGCCGGGATCACCTACGTGCACCCGCGCCGGCACGACGTGGTGCTCGGCGGCACGTACCAGCCGGGGGTGGCGCACACCGCGCCCGACCCGGACACGGCGGCGGCGATCCGGCGCCGCTGTGTCGCGCTGGTGCCGGAGCTGGCGGCGGCCCCGGTGCGCGGCGAGCGGATCGGGCTGCGGCCGGCCCGCCACGGCGGCCCGCGGGTCGAGGTGGACCCGGCGGGCCCGCCCGGCGGCCGGCTGGTGCACGCGTACGGCCACGGCGGGGCCGGGGTGACCCTGTCCTGGGGGTGCGCCGCCGAGGTGGCGGAGCTGGCCCTGGGCGGTTGACCGGGCGCCGGTCAGCGGCCGGTCCCGCCGTGCCAGGAGCGCCACAGGGCGGCGTAGGCGCCCCCGGCGCGCACCAGCTCGTCGTGGCTGCCGAGCTCGGTGATCCGGCCGTCCTCCAGCACCGTCACCCGGTCGGCGTCGTGGGCGGTGTTGAGCCGGTGCGCGATGGCGATGACGGTGCGCCCGGTGACCACGGCGGCGAGCGACCGCTCGGTACGCCGGGCGGTGGTCGGGTCGAGCGCGGCGGTGGCCTCGTCGAGGATCAGCGTGTGCGGGTCGGCCAGCACGACCCGGGCCAGCGCGAGCTGCTGGGCGTCGGCGGCGGCCAGTTCGCGCCCACCGTCGCCGACCGGGGTGTCCAGGCCCTGCGGCAGGCCCTCATACCAGTCCGCGCCCACCGCCGCCAGCGCGGCGCGCATCTGCTCGTCGGTCGCGCCGGGCGCGGCGAAGGCGAGGTTGTCGCGCAGCGAGCCGATGAAGACGTGGTGTTCCTGCGTGACCAGGGCGATCCGGCGGCGCCGCTGCGCCGGGTCCAGGTCGGTGACCGGGCGACCGTCGACGCTGACCACGCCCTCGCGGGGCGCGTCGATGCCGGCGAGCAGCCGGGCGAGGGTGGACTTCCCGGCGCCCGAGGGGCCGACGACGGCGAGCCGCTCGCCGGGGCGTACCTCGAGGTCGATGCCGTGCAGCACGTCGGGACCGTCGCCGTAGGAGTATCGCGCGCCGCGCACCACGAGCCGCTGGGCCTTCCCACCGCGCGGCTCGGGCACCGCCGGCGCGGCCGGGCCGGCGCGGTCCGGCGCCGGCTGGCCCACGCCGACCACCCGGGCGAACGAGGCCAACCCGCGTTGCGCCTGCTCCACCTGCTGGAGCAGCTGGTCCATCGGGTCGACCGCCTGCTGGAGATAGAGCGCGGCGGCCACCACCGCGCCGAGCGTCACCGTGCCGTCGGCCAGCAGGAAACCACCGGTGAGCAGCACCGCGGCGATCGGCAGCGGGTAGCTTGCCTCCACCACCGGGAAGAAGACCGACCGCAGCGCCAGGGTGGCCCGGCGGGCCTCCCACACCCGGCGGATGCGCCGCCGGCCGTACGCGACGCGGTCGCCGTCGAGGCGCAGCGCCTCGACGGTGCGGGCGCCCTCCGCGGTGGTGGTCAGCGCCTCGGTCAGCTCGGCGGTCGCCGCCCCCTCGGCGAGGTACGCCGGCCGGGCGCGGCGCAGGTACCAGCGGGTGACCGCGGCGATCGACGGCAGCCCGGCCAGGGCGACCAGGCCGAGCAGCGGGTGCAGCAGGAAGATCGCGCCGAACAGCAGCAGCAGCTGGGTGGCGGCGATGACGATGACGGGCAGCACGTCCCGGACCGTGGTGCCGACGGTCGTCACGTCGACCGAGCTGCGGGTGGCGAGGTCACCGGTGCCGGCCCGCTCGACGACGGAGACCGGCAGGTCCAGCGCCCGCGACACGAACCGCTCGCGCAGCCGGGCGATGGCCCGCTCACCCAGCCGGTGGCCGGCGTACCGGGCGTACCGGACGAGCAGGCCCTGGGCCAGCACGCAGCAAGCGATGGCGAGGGCCAGCCGGTCCACGGTGGCGGCGCCGGCGCCGGCGGTGACCTCGTCCACGATCCGGCCGAGCAGCCACGGCGGGGCGAGCCCGGCGACCGCGGCGGCGCCGTGCAGCACCAGCATGCCGGCGACCGCGCGGCGGTCCCGGGCGATCAGGTCCCGGGCCGCCCGGCGCACCGCCGTCCGGTCGGCGACGGGCAGGCCGGTCATCCGCGCGCCCCGTCGACGCCGGCGGGCACATCGTCGCGGGACACCAGCGCCCGGTAGCCCCGGTCCCGTGCGAGCAGCTCGACGTGGGTGCCGGTGGCCACGACCCGGCCGTCGGCGAGGTACGCCACGGTGTCCGCGCGGTCGAGCAGCAGCGGCGAGGTGGTCAGCACGACGGTGGTCCGCCCGGCGCGCGCCGCCCGCAGTCGCCGCGCGATACGCCCCTCGGTGTGCGCGTCCACGGCCGAGGTCGGTTCGAGCAGGAGCAGCACCTCCGGTTCGGCGAGCAGGGCCCGGGCGAGGCGCACGCGCTGCCGCTGCCCGCCGGAGAGCGTGCGGGCGCGGGCGCCGATCGGCGTGTCGAGCCCGTCGGGCAGGGCGTCGACGACGTCCTCGGCCGAGGCCGTACGCAGGGCGGCGGCGATCTCGGCGTCCCCGGTGCCGGCGCGGGTGGACAGCATCTCCCGCAGCGTCCCGGCGAACAGGTAGGAGTCGTGGTCGGCGACGAGGATCCGGGACCGCACGTCGTCGAGCGGAACACCGGCCAGCGGGACACCGCCCCAGGTCACGTCGCTGGCGACGAAACGGCCGAGGCGGTCGGCCAGCGCGCCGGCCGCGGCCGGGTCGTCGGCGGCGACGGCGAGCAGCCGCCCCGCCGGCACGGTCAGCCCGGTGGCCGGGTCGTGCAGGTCGGCCGGACGCCGTGGCGGGGCCACCGGGGCGCCGGTGCCGGCCGGCGGCGCGGCGTGGTCGGGGGCCACGTCGAGCACACCGATGATCCGCCGGGCCGCGACCCGGCCGCGGATCAGCTGGTGACCGCCCTCCAGCAGGAACCACACCGGCACGACGAGGACCGCCACGTACCCGTAGACGGCGACCAGCTGCCCGATGGTGATGTCACCGGCCGCGGCCATCCGGGCCGCCAACCACACCACGGCGGCCAGGAAGAGCCCCGGCACGGCGATGGTCAGCGCCTCGATCCAGCTGTTCACCGCGCCGACCCGGTAGCCCTCGGCCAGCAACGTGCGCGAACGGGCCGCGTACCGGTCGGCGAACAGGCCGCGCCCGCCGACCCCGGCGAGCACACGCAGCCCGGCCACGATGTCCCCGGCCCGGGTGGTGAGCAGGCCCTGCTGCTGCCGGTAGACCGACTCGGCCCGTTCCAGCCGGCGCAGCAGCGGCGCGACGACGAGCACCACGGCGGGCACGCCGAGCAGCACGAACAAGGCCAGCAGCGGGGAGACCGACCAGAGGACCACGGCGACGAACCCGTACGCGAGGACCGCCCCCACGCCGGGCCCGGTCACGGTCAGCACCGCCGAGGTGTGGGTGATGTCGACGCCGCCGACGGTGGCGACCTCACCGGCGGCGAGCCGGCGCGGCAGCACCGCACCGACCCGGGACAGGTGGCGCAGCAGCACGGCCGCGGAGCGGACCGACGCGTCCTCCCGGACGAACGTCATCGTACGGTGCCGCATGATGCCCAGGTATGCCAGAGCCACCCCGGCGACGACGATCGCGGCCACCCACCACAGCAGCGCCCGGTGGTCGCCGGGGCGCAGCCCGTCGTCGATGGCGCGGGCGACGAGGTACGGCCGGACGGACAACCCGAGCATCCAGGCGCTGCCGATCAGGCTGCCGCGCAGCACCCGCCACGGCTGGCAGCGGACCAGCCACCAGAGGTACCGCAGCGGCCCGCTGGTGTCCGGCTCGCCGGGCTCGGGAAGGGGGAGCTGCGGGGGCACCGGGCCAGGCTACCGACCGCCCCGCCGGCGCACCGCCCGGTTTCACCCGTCGGTGGGCACCCGCACCTCGGGCAGATCCCCAGCGCGCGGACCACGGTCACGGCGGCGTAGCCGTCGGCCAGCCAGGCCAGGTCGGTGCCCGGAACCGGGCGGGCGGCGGCCGCGCCAATCACCGCGGTCGGCAGCTCGTCGGTCGGGCGTGAGATGGCTGCCGGGAGGGCAAGAACACCTGTGGCTAAGCTAGGAGACCGCACTGGTGGCACATTCAACCGGCCCGGTTATGGCGCCTCAGCGGCTACGTGATCTGGACGAGCGGGATCTGTGGTGATGAGGGAGACTTCGGGCGATGAACGGCGCTGACAGCGACCCGCGGGCCCGCGCCGACGTGTTCGCCGTCGACGGTGAGATCGGTCCCGATCTCGCCCGGGTCGACTGGTCGACGTCGCCCCTGGGCACGCCGGAGACCTGGCCGCAGAGTTTGCAGACCGCGGTGCGCATCCTGCTGTCGTCCCGGTTCCCCATGTGGATGGCGTGGGGCCCCGAGTTGACCTTCTTCTGCAACGCCGCGTACCGGCGCAGCACGCTGGGCCGCAAGTACCCGTGGGCGTTGGGCCGGCCGGCGAACCAGGTCTGGACGGAGATCTGGGACGACATCGGCCCCCGGATCGACACCGTGCTCCGGACCGGCAACGCGACCTGGGACGAGGCGCTGCTGCTCTTCCTGGAGCGGTCCGGTTACCGGGAGGAGACGTACCACACCTTCTCCTACAGTCCGCTGCGCGACGACGACGGCGCGCTGGTCGGGATGCTCTGCGTGGTGAGCGAGGACACCGACCGGGTCATCGGCGAGCGACGGATGGCGACCCTGCGGGACCTGGGCTCGGACCCCAGCGTGGTCCGCACCGAGCAGGAGATGCTCGCCTTCGCCAGCCGGCAGCTGGGCCGCAACCGGTGGGACCTGCCGTTCACGCTGACCTACCTCTTCGGTGACGAGGGCGAGGCCCGGCTGGCGGAGACGACCGGCGTCTCGGACGGGCACCCGGCGGCGCCGACCACGCTGTCCCTGACCGACGCCGGGGCGGTCTGGCCCGTGGCCCGGCTGGCCGACGGCGAGTCGGTGCGGGTGGCGCTCGACGGCCCGGTCTTCGCCGGCCTGCCGGCGGGCGAGTGGCCCGATCCCCCGACGGAGGCGCTGCTGGTGCCGCTGCGGCAGCAGGGTGGCGCGCCGTACGGGTTCCTGGTCGCCGGGCTGAACCGCTACCGGGCGCTGGACGACGGCTACCGCGGCTTCGTGGAGCTGGCCGCCGGGCACGTGGCGACCGGGATCGGCAGCGCCCGCAGCTATCAGGCCCAGCAGCGACGCGCCGAGGAACTGGCCGAGCTGGACCGGGCCAAGACCGCGTTCTTCTCCAACATCAGCCACGAGTTCCGCACCCCGCTGACGCTGATCACCGGGCCGGTGGAGGAGCTGCGCGGGCGGCTGGCGGACGCCGACGAGCAGGTGCGCGAGGAACTCGACGTCATCCGTCGCAACGGGCTGCGGTTGGGCAAACTGGTCAACAGCCTGCTCGACTTCTCGCGGATCGAGGCCGGGCGCATGCAGGCGCGTTACGAGCCGGTGGACCTGGCCGCCGTGACCGTCGACCTGGCCAGCGTCTTCCGCTCGGCGATCGAACGCGCCGGCCTGACCTTCGAGGTGGACTGCCCGCCGCTGCCGGAACCGGTGCACATCGACCGGGGCATGTGGGAGAAGGTGGTGCTCAACCTGCTCAGCAACGCGCTGAAGTTCACCTTCCAGGGCGCCGTCCGGGTGCTGCTGCGCGCCGAGGCCGGGCAGGCCGTGCTGCGGGTCGAGGACACCGGCATCGGCGTTCCCCCCGACGAGATGCCGCGACTGTTCGAGCGCTTCCACCGGATCGAGAACGCCCGCTCCCGGTCGGACGAGGGCAGCGGGATCGGCCTGGCCCTGGTCAAGGAGTTGGTCGGGCTGCACAGCGGCAGCATCACCGCGACCAGCGTGGTGGGCCAGGGCACCGCCTTCACGATCCGTCTGCCGTTCGGCACCGCCCACCTGCCGGCCGACGCGCTGGCAACCGCCGGCCCGGACCGGGTCTCGGTCGCGGCGGAGCCGTTCGTGCAGGAGGCCCTGCGCTGGCTGCCCGCCGACCCGGCGACGCAGACCGGCCCCGACGACGCGCCACCGGCGGAGGGGCCGGTCGCGCCCCTGGTGAGTGGGCCGGCGGCCCGCGTCCTGGTCGCCGACGACAACGCCGACATGCGGGAATACCTGACCCGCCTGCTGCGCTCCGCCGGGCACCTGGTGGAGGCGGTCCCCGACGGGCAGGCGGCGCTGGACGCCGCCCGGACGCAGACCCCCGACCTGGTGATCAGCGACGTGATGATGCCGGGGCTGGACGGCCTGCAACTGGTGGCCGCCCTGCGCACCGACCCGCGGACCGCGAGCACCCCGGTGCTGCTGCTGTCGGCCCGCGCCGGGCAGGAGGCGTCCATCGAGGGGCTGGAGGCCGGCGCCGACGACTACCTGGTGAAACCGTTCGCGGCGGCCGAGCTGCTGGCGCGGGTACGGGCGAACGTCGAGCTGGCGCGGCTGCGCAACCACCACGCCCGCTGGCGTACCGCGCTGATCGACTCGTTGCAGGAGGCGTTCTTCGTCTGCGACGAGGACGGCTCGGTCATCGAGATCAACACCGCGTTCACCGACATCCTCGGCTACGGGCCGGAGGACCTCCCCTACCCGCCGCTCCCGCCGTGGTGGCCGGACCCGGAGACCGAGCCGGAGGCGCACCGGCAGGCGACCGAGGGGTTCTCCGTGCTGCTGGGCCAGACCCAGGGCAGCTACACCGTGCCGGTGACGCACCGCGACGGTCACCGGCTGTGGGTGGCGGCCGCCTTCAGCCAGGTGACCGACCCGGACACCGGTCGACAGGTGATCGTCGGCACCTTCCGGGACGTCACTGCGGAGCACTACGCGGTGCAGCGCGAGAGCGCGCTGGCCGCGATCAACGTACGGCTGTCCCAGGCGGAGGATCTCGACGACGCCCTGCACGGCGTCCTGGCGGAGCTGCGCCGGCTGTGGCGGGCCAGCACCGTGCTCGCCGCCGTCTTCGACGACTCCCCGGCACCCACGGTCACCGCGACGGACCCCCGGCTGCACTGGGAGTCGCTGCCGGAGGACCGCCGCCGCGGCCTGGTCGAGATGCGCGACACGCCGCTGCTCACCCCGGTCGCGGCGCGGACCGACGGCGCCGGCATCGCGGTGGACCACCCGCACGGCACGATGGCGATCTGGATCGACCTGGGCGAGAAGCGCCCGTTCACGGAGCAGGACCAGATGCTGCTGGCCCTGCTCGCCGGCCAGCTCGGCCAGGGCCTGCACCGGGTGCACCAGATCGACCAGCAGCGCGAGACGGCGCTGGCCCTGCAACGGGCCATCCTCGGCCCGGCACAGCTGCCCGCCGGCTTCGCGGTGCGCTACTCCCCCGCCGCCCGCCCACTGAAGGTCGGCGGCGACTGGTACGACACCGTCGAACTGCCCGACGGGCGCATCGGCATCGTCGTCGGCGACTGCGTCGGCCACGGCCTGCGGGCCGCCACGGTGATGGGACAGCTGCGCAGCGCCTGCCGGGCCCTGCTGCTGCAGGACCCCAGCCCGGCCGGGACCCTGATGGCCCTGGACCGGTTCGCCGCCCTGCTGCCCGGCGCGGCCAGCGCCACGGTCTTCTGCGGCGTGCTGGACCCGGCCACCGGGGAGCTGCGCTACGCCAGCGCCGGGCACCCACCGGCCATCGTCGTCCACCCCGACGGCACCACCCAACTACTCGAGGCGGGTCGCTCGCGGCCGCTCGCCGTGCAACCGGGCCGACAGCGACCGGAGGCGACGACCGTCGTGCCGGCCCGGGCGACGCTCATGCTGTACACCGACGGGCTCGTCGAACGCCGCCGCCAACCGCTGACCACCGGCATCGCCTCGGCCACCGCCGCCATCCAGCAGGGCCGGGGCGCCCCCGTCGAGTCCCTCGCCAGCCAGGTGATGGAGCAGCTCACCCCCGATGGCGGGTACGACGACGACGTGGCCCTGCTCCTCTACCGCCACCCGGGGCCACTGGAACTGGACTTCCCGGCCGAGTCCACGCACCTGGCCACCGTCCGCAGCGCGCTGCGTGGCTGGCTCGACCGGTGCGGGCTGGAACCGGCCAACGCCTACAACGTGCTGGTGGCCGCCGGTGAGGCGTGCGCCAACGCCATCGAGCACGGCCATCGGGACAGCCCCGGCGGCCTGATCCGGCTGCGGGCCGCCGCCACCGCCGACGCGCTGCGCCTGAGCGTCACCGACACGGGACACTGGCGGATCCCGGACCCGCCGGCCGGTTCCCATCGCGGTCGAGGGCTCGTCCTCATGCGCGCCCTCATGGACAGCATCACCGTCATTCCCGGCGCCACGGGCACCACCGTGGACATGCAGGCAAGGATCGTCCGATGACCACGGCCCTCACCCTCACCACCAGCAGCCGTCCCGACGGCGTCCGCGTGCTGACCGCGGTCGGTGAGATCGACATGAGCAACGCGGCCTCGTTCGCCACCGCGCTGGGTGACGCCGTGACGGCCGACGGTGCGCCCCTGGTCGTGGACCTGACCGCGGTGGAATACCTCGACAGCGCGGGCCTGTCCGTGCTGTTCCCGCACGCCGACCGGATCGCGCTGGTCGCCAGCCCGTTGCTGGAGCCGCTGCTCACCATCTCCGGCCTGGCCGACCTCACCACGGTGCGCGGCCAGTAGGGCGGCGCACCGGCCGGCCCCGCCGACCGGCGAACCGGTCGCGGCGCCGGTGGGCCCCGGCACCGGCCGGGCGCGCCGGGTGACAGGTGCGGGGCCCGCCCCGGTCGAGCCGGGGCGGGCGGGCCCGCACCCGCGAGGGCCTACTCCCCGGCGGGCACCTGGTCCTTGACGTCGTCGTAGCCGGCCGCGCCCGGCGCGTCGGCCGGCGTGTAGATCACCCGGATCACCCCGGTCGGGTAGGTCTCCGTCGCGGTCACCTTGAGGTGGTACGGCGTGTCGCCGTCGTCGAACAGCCGGCGGCCCTTGCGCGCCGCCACCGGGTGCACCAGCAGCCGCAGCTCGTCGACCAGCCCGGCGGCGAGCAGTTGCTGCACCACGGAGATGGACCCGGGGATGAGGACGCCGCGCACGCCGGGGTCGGCCTTGAGCGCGGCGACCGCCGCCAGCAGGTCGCCGTCGACCAGCTCGGAGTTGCGCCAGGAGAACTCCAGCGGCTGCCGGGAGACGACCACCTTGCGCACGTCGCCGAGCTGCTTGGCGAACGGCGCGTCCTCCCCGCCGGCGGCCTCCCGCTCCGGCCACGCGCCGGCGAAGCTGTCGTAGGTCGCGCGGCCGATGAGCAGCACGTCCGACGTGTCGTAGTCCTCGGTGACGGCACGGCCCATGTTCTCGTCGAAGTACGGGAAGTGCCAATCGGGGTCGATCTCGGCCACCCCGTCGGCCGAGATGAACAGGGTGGAGACGACCTTCGCCATCGCGATGATCCCTTCCGGTCAGGTGTTGTCGAGAAGGTGACTGCCGCAGCATCGCAGACGCCTCCGACACTCGCCGCCCGGTCAGCGCGGCGAGTCGCGCGATCCGCCCCTCGCGGCGGGCGTGATCAGCGGGCCGGCTCGGCGCGGCACGCGTCGTCGCGTACTCCGGCGAGCAGGTCGGCGGTGGTGTGTGCCCGGACGCCGGGCTGGGCGCCGTCGGTGAACCGCGCGACGACCGCCCGGACGTGCCGCTCGGCGGGTTCGGCGAGGCCGTCGTAGACCGCCGCGAACAGGTCCCGGGCCGGCTGCCGGAGCCAGCCCGCCGGGAGCAGTTCCACGGGCAGCTGCGGGTCGAGGGTGGGGAAACGCCGGAAGGTGTCCATCACCTGCGCCCGCGTCCGCACCGCCGCCGCGCCGTCGACCTGGCCGGAGGCCACCCGTGGCAGCAGCGGTGTCCACCGCCGGAGGAACGCCTCGTAGTGCCGGCTGATGGCGTCGATGTCCCAGGCGTCGATGGGCGCCCGGCGGCTGGTCCCGTCGAGCGGAAGATGCGGCCCGCGGAAGACCGTGACGGCGCCGCGGGTGAGCTCGGTGAGCCGCGCCCGCGCCGGCCGGGTCATCTCGTACGGCGAGATCCACAGCCCGTCGTACAGCGGCGCGTAGCCGAGCCAGCGGAGCTGGCCGCGCAGGGCCCGGCGCTGCGCGCTGCGGTCCTGCGGCAGCGAGAAGGCGACGATCGTCCAGCACCCGTCCCATTCCCCCGCCGAGGTGGTCGAGGCGAGGATCCAGCGGCCACCGATGGAGAGGTCGGCGGCGGCGGCGCGGCTGAGCCGGTAGGAGCTGCGTCGGCCCTGCCGGCTGCCTTCCAGGACGCCGCGGCGGGCCAGCCGGCTGATCGCGGTGCGGGCGCCGGCCGTGGTCACGCCGGCCTCGGCGAGCAGCGCGACGATGGCGGCGGACGGCAACGCGGCCCGGGTCCGCAGCGTGTAGTCCGCCAGCAGGGTCACCGCCACCCCCTGCGGCGAGTTGCCGGCCTGTCGTCGGGGCAACCGGAGCGAGCGGTCGTCGGGATACATCTCCTCGATGTCGTACGGGCTTGCCACAGGCGCTCCGGGCTCGGCTCAGGGACGGTGTCTCGACTGTAGACGGATCACCGGCCGGTCGGGATCGCCGCGACCGGCCGAATCTCGATCGAGGTCTGTCGATTGACACTTGTCGGGCCGGAGGGAACACTATCTGCTAAGCGACGCCGCACCGAGCCGGGCAGGGCGTACCACCGCAGCGGGCGATGCGCGATCACCGCGGGGCCGGGCACCCGCGACCGACGCGCGGGCCCGATCCAGCCTCCGTGATCGAAGGAGTCGTCCCCCGTGAGAATCAGAAGGAAACTGCTGCTCGGCCTGGCCGCGTCGCTGGCGGCGCTCGGCCTGGTGATCCCCGCCTTCCAACCCGCGTACGCGGCGTCGCTGACCGAGGTGACCAACTTCGGCGACAACCCGGGCCGGATGCGCATGCACATCTACGTGCCGGACTCCCGCCCCGCCCGGCCGGCCACCGTCGTCGCCATGCACGGCTGCGGCGGGTCGGGCCCCGGCTTCTATTCCGGCAGCGAGTTCGCCGGCCTGGCCGACCGCTACGGGTTCATCGTGATCTACCCGACCGCCACCCAGCAGGCCGGCTTCGGCAACTGCTTCGACACCTGGTCCGACGCCGCCAAGCGGCGCGGCGGCGGCAGCGACCCGGTGTCGATCATCTCCATGATCCGCTACGCCCAGCAGCAGTACGGCGCGGACCCCGACCGGGTCTACGCCACCGGCAGCTCGTCGGGCGGCATGATGACCAACCACATGCTGGCCCTCTATCCCGACGTGTTCAAGGCCGGCGCGGCGTTCATGGGCGTGCCCTACAACTGCTTCGCCAACGCGGCGGACTACCCGCCCGGCAGCAGCCAGTGCACCGGCGGGAACATGAACCGGACCCCGCAGCAGTGGGGCGACGCGGTCCGGGCGGCCTACCCCGGCTACACCGGCCCCCGGCCCCGGGTGCAGTTGTGGCACGGCACCAACGACACGCTCGTGCCGTACTCGCTGCTGCAGGAGACGATCGAGCAGTGGACCAACGTGTTCGGGCTCAGCCAGACCCCCACCTCGACCGACACGCCGCAGACCAACTGGAACCGGCGCCGGTACGCCGACTCCAGCGGCACGGTGCAGGTGGAGGCGTACAGCATCCAGGGCGCCGGGCACAGCCTGCCCGCGGGCGGCATGGCCGCGGCCGCCGTGCAGTTCTTCGGCCTGACCACCACGCCCAGCCCGACCACCTCGCCGACCACCTCGCCGACCACCTCGCCCAGCCCGACCACGTCACCGAGCCCGACGGCGTCGCCGACCCCGCCGCCCGGCTCCGGCGCCTGCCGGGTGACCGTCAACGTCAACGCCTGGAACAACGGGTTGACCGAGGACATCACCGTCACCAACACCGGCGCCGCCATCAACGGGTGGTCGCTGGTCTTCACCCTGCCCGCCGGGCAGACCATCACCTCGGGATGGAACGCCACCTACTCGCCCGCCTCCGGGCAGGTGACGGCCAGGAACGTCGGCTACAACGCGGCGATCCCGGCCAACGGGTCGGTCTCCATCGGCTTCCAGGCCACGCACAGCGGTAACACCGCCCGGCCGAGCTCGTTCACCCTCAACGGCGCGTCCTGCACGATCGCCTGACGACGGCGGACTCCGGGGGTCGCCACCCGCGCGACCCCCGGGGCCCGCGCCGGCTCAGCGCAGGCCGGCGAACAGATCGTCCTCGGGCGTCGGCGCACCGGTGGTGTCCCGGACCCGGACGAAGGTCTCCGTCCCCATCAGCTCGGTGAACCGGTCCTGGCCGAGCTGGAGGAAGAAGATGTTCTCGGCCTGGCTGGCGTGCGCGGCCAGCGACTCGAACTTCTGCCCACCGTAGGCGGTGGTGTCCACCCAGGTGGTGATCTCGTCGTCGGGCAGGCCCAGCTCCGGCATCTCCTCGGCCGGCCCGTCCGGCTCCGGGAACTCGACGCCGATCTCCTTCATGACCCGGCCGAACTCCTCGAACGCGCTGCGCGGCACGGTGGTCCAGTAGACCTTCGCGGGGATGCCCGTCCGCTCGACGGCGGCCATGGTGATCCGGTGGGCCTGGATGTGGTCCGGGTGGCCGTAGAAACCGTTCTCGTCGTAGGTGACGACGACGTCGGGCCGGTAGCGCCGGATCAGCTCGGCCAGCCGGTCGGCCGCCTCCGCCACCGGGGTGTTCCAGAACGCGCCCGGCGCGTCGTTTGTCGCCCAGCCCATCATGCCGGAGTCGGCATAGCCGAGCGTCTCCAGGTGGGTGACCGCCAACGCGGCGCAGCTGGCCGTCAGCTCGGCCTCGCGCAGCGCCACCACGGCCTGCGGGTCGTGGCCGGGGTCGCCCGGCTTGACCCCGCCGGGCCCGTCGCCGCACCGCCCGTCGGTGCAGGTCACGAGCACCGTCGTGACTCCCTCTGCCGCATACCGGGCGAGAATGCCGCCCGTGCTCGTCGCCTCGTCGTCGGGGTGTGCGTGCACCGCCATCAACGTCAGCCCTCGATCCGCCACGCCCCCACCCTACGACGGGGGTCCGACGCGTCGGCGTCGCCTCGGCCGGACGCGCACGAGCCCCGGTCGATCAGCGATCGACCGGGGCTCGTCGTTCCTGCCGGATCAGGCCAGGTCGAACCGGTCGAGTTCCATGACCTTGGTCCAGGCCGCGACGAAGTCGGTGACGAACTTGTCGCGCGCGTCCTGGCTGGCGTAGACCTCGGCGAGGGCCCGCAGCTGGGAGTTGGAGCCGAAGACGAGGTCGACCGCGGTGGCGGTCCACTTCACCTCGTCGGTGGCCACGTCCCGGATCTCGTACACGTGCTCCTCGGACTCCGACGCCTTCCACCGGGTGCCCGGGGAGAGCAGGTTGGCGAAGAAGTCGTTGGTCAGCACGCCGGGCCGGTCGGTGAGCACGCCGTGCGACGTGCCGCCGACGTTGTTCCCCAGGGCACGCAGGCCGCCGACGAGGACGGTCATCTCGGGCGCGGTCAGGTCGAGCATGTAGGCCCGGTCGATCAGCAGCACCTCCGGCTGGGTCTTCTCACCCGGCCGCAGGTAGTTGCGGAACCCGTCGGCGCGCGGCTCCATGACCCGGAACGACTCGACGTCGGTCTGCTCCTGGGTGGCGTCGGTGCGGCCGGGGTGGAACGGCACGGTCACCTCGACCCCGGCGTCCCGCGCCGCCTTCTCGACCGCGGCCGAACCGGCCAGCACGATCAGGTCCGCCAGCGAGATCTGGGCGCCACCGGCGGAGTTGAACTCCCGCTGGATGCCCTCCAGGGTGGCCAGCACCGTGGCGAGCTGCTCGGGCTGGTTGACCTCCCAGTTGCGCTGCGGCTCGAGCCGGATCCGGGCGCCGTTGGCGCCGCCGCGCTTGTCGGTGGAGCGGAAGCTGGCGGCCGACGCCCAGGCGGTGGAGACCAGCTGGGCGGTGCTGAGGCCGGAGTCGAGGACCTTCGCCTTGAGGGCGGCGACGTCGGCGTCACCGACCAGCTCGTGCGCGACGGCCGGCACCGGGTCCTGCCACAGCTGGGCCTCCGGGACCCACGGCCCGAGGAAGCGGCTGACCGGGCCCATGTCGCGGTGCAGCAGCTTGTACCAGGCCTTGGCGAACGCCAGCGCGAACTCGTCCGGGTGCTCCAGGAAGCGGCGGGAGATCTTCTCGTACGCCGGGTCGACGCGCAGCGACAGGTCGGTCGTCAGCATCGTCGGCTTGTGCTTCTTCGCCGGGTCGTGGGCGTCCGGGATGATCGCCTCGGCGTCCTTGGCGACCCACTGCTTGGCGCCGCCGGGGCTGGTGGTGAGCTCCCACTCGTAGCCGAAGAGGATCTCGAAGAAGCGGTTGCTCCACTGGGTCGGCTTGTCGGTCCAGGTGACCTCGAGGCCGCTGGTGATCGTGTCGCCGCCCTTGCCGCTGCCGTACGTGCTCAGCCAGCCCAGACCCTGGTTCTCCAGCGGGGCGCCCTCGGGCTCCGGGCCGACGTGGTCGTCGGCGATCCCGGCGCCGTGGGTCTTGCCGAAGGTGTGGCCGCCGGCGATGAGGGCGACGGTCTCCTCGTCGTTCATCGCCATCCGGCGGAAGGTCTCCCGGATGAAGTGCGCCGCCGCGGCCGGGTCGGCGTTGCCGCGGGGACCCTCCGGGTTGACGTAGATCAGACCCATCTCGGTCGCGCCGACGCCGGCGGCCATCTCCTTCTCGGAGGCGTAGCGCTCGTCACCGAGCCAGGCGTCCTCCGGGCCCCAGAAGATCTCCTCGGGCTCCCAGACGTCCTCCCGGCCGAAGCCGAAGCCGAAGGTCTTGAAGCCCATCGACTCCAGGGCCACGTTGCCGGCGAGCACCAGCAGGTCGGCCCAGGAGATCTGCTGGCCGTACTTCTGCTTGACCGGCCAGAGCAGCCGGCGGGCCTTGTCCAGGTTGGCGTTGTCCGGCCAGCTGTTCAGCGGGGCGAAGCGCTGGCCGCCGTCGCCGGCGCCGCCGCGACCGTCCTCGATGCGGTAGGTGCCCGCGGCGTGCCAGCTCATCCGGATCATCAGGCCGCCGTAGTGGCCGAAGTCGGCCGGCCACCAGTCCTGCGAGGTGGTGAGGACCGCGGTGATGTCCCGCTTGAGGGCCTCGACGTCGAGCTTGGCGAACTCCTTGGCGTAGCTGAAGTCCGGCCCCAGGGGGTTGCCCTTGGGCGACTGGGCGTGCAGCACCGAGAGGTCCAGCTGGTTGGGCCACCAGTCCCGGTTGGTGCGCGGCCGACCGCCGGACTTCGGGGTCGGCGAGTCGATCGCCGGGTTCTCGCTCTCGCTGCCGTGCGCGGTCACCGAGTCGTGCGCGACCGGGCAGCCGGCCGCCGCCTTCTCGTCCACGCCCTGCGCACTCGACGGGCCGTTGTCCTGGGTGTCGCTCATGTGTTTCCTTCCGAGCTGGCGGATCACTGGGTCGTGCGGGCGGTCGCGCAGTCGGGGCAGGTGCCCCAGTAGACGACCTCCGCCTCGTCGACCACGAAACCGTGGTCGTCGGAGGCGGTGAGACAGGGTGCATGGCCGACGGCGCAGTCGACGTCGGCGATCGTGCCGCACGAGCGGCACACGACGTGGTGGTGGTTGTCCCCCACCCGCGACTCGTAGCGCGCGGTCGCCCGGGCCGGCTGGATGCGCCGCACCAGCCCGGCCTCGGTGAGCGCGCGCAGCACGTCGTACACCGCCTGGTTCGAGACCGTCGGATGATCGGCCCGGACCAGCTCGATCACCGTGTCGGTGTCGACGTGCGGGTGGTCGCGCAGGGCTGCGAGCACCGCCACTCGGGGCTTGGTCACCCGCAGGGAGACCGCCCGCAGCTGCGCCGCGAAGTCGGACGCCATGCGACGAACATAGCCCACTCTTCTGGAATTAATCCAGTTAATCCTCGACCCTGACCCCAGCCGACCCACGGATCGGCCACCGGGTGACCGACCGGCCACTCACCGGCTCGTCACCGCAGCCGGCCCAGCGGCACCGCGGCGGCCATCGCCGCCATGCCGGCGTCGTTCGGGTGCAGGTGGTCGCCGCTGTCGTACGCCGGGTCGAGGCGCAGCGGGTCGGCCCGGTCGCGCACGGCCGCGTCGAAGTCGACCACGGCGTCGTACTCCCCCGAGGTGCGGATCCAGTGGTTGAGGGCCGCACGCTTCCGCTCGTTCTCCGGCGACCAGAAGCCGAGCGTGTCGCCCCGGAACGGCAGGATCGTCCCGCCGATCGCGCGAAGCCCGGCCTCGTGCGCCCGGCCGACGAGCTGGCGGTGACCGAAGATCAGGTCGGCCGCCGAGACCACCTCCGAGGCCGGCGCGGTGGTGCCGGGGTGGCCCAGGTCGTTCACGCCGAGCAGCACGATGAGGAAGCGGGCGCCGGGCTGGGCGACCACGTCCCGGTCGAACCGGCGCAGGGCGCTGTGCCCGAAGTACGCCGCGAAGCCCACCGCGGGGGTGCCGGCCGGCGGGTGGGGATCGTGCAGCAGCCGGTTGCCGGAGATGCCGACGTTGGCGATGCCGCGGTCGATCCGGGCGGCGCGCAGCCGTGCGGCCAGCAGGTCCGGCCAGCGGTGGTTGAGGTTGTTCCCGGTGTTCGCCCCGTTGGTGATCGAGTCACCGAGGGTGACCACGGCCTGCCCCCGGCTGCGCACCGCGACACCGGACAGGAACAGGTACTGGGTGGTCCTGGCGACGGGGTCGACCGTGCGGGCGGCCGTCACGTCGCCGTCGGCGATGACGTTCTCCTGGAACGCGAACGCGGCCAGCGTGGTGACCGGCGTGCGGGCCGGCAGATAGAGGCTGACCACCAGGTCGCCACCCGGCGCGAGCCGCAGCGGCACCGGGTCGCTGACCAGCGGGGCGCCGGCCGGGACGGTCACGTCCGGGCGGCCACCGAAGGTGACCCGGCGGTCGGTGCCGGGCAGCGCGTCGGTGCTGGCGCCCTGCCCGGCCCGCACCGCGACGTGCACCGCGCCCACCCGCAGCGGGGTGGCGCCGAACTCGTTGGTCAGCCGGAGGCGCAGCTCGTCGCCACCGGCGCTGCAGTGCACGACGTGCCGGACCGTCTGCCGCTCCAGCACGGCGGGCGGGGTGGGCGGGATCGTGGTGGGCGCGGCGGCCCAGGTGGCGACCCAACCACGGCGGTCGCCGGCGGAGGCCGGTGCGGGCGCGCCGAGGCCGGCGGCGGTGACCGCGGCGCCGGAGGCCGCGGCCAGCAGTTCACGTCTGGTGGACAACGGGTTCCTCCTCCGTGGCGCGGCCGGCGGCGCGGTCGTCGCGGCGGCACCGATGTAGCGGAAGGCACGAATCCGTAACGTATAGTCGTATTTCGATATCGTCAAGGTCGGGGCGGCGCGGGCGCGGGCGCGGCCTTCGCGGCGTCGACAGGCGCCGCCGTATCCTCCTGGCGTGGGATTACGGTTCGCCACCCGCCCGTCCGACTCCGCCTGGGTCGACACCGTCTGGACCTGCACCAGCGAGCAGGTCGCGGAGATGACCTCCGTCGCGACGGCGTGCTGGGGTCTGCTGTTCTGGCGGCGCGAGGATCGGGCGTACGCGGCGGTCTCCGGGCCGGAGACCAGGACCCGGACGGCACCGGTGCCGGAGGGTGCGACCTTCGTCGGCATCGAGTTCGCCGTGGGCACCTCGCCACGGGCGGTACCCACGCCGGCCCTGGTCGACGCCGGCGCCGCACTGCCCGACGTCACGCGCCGGACCTTCCGGCTGGACGGGGTCCGCTGGGAGACGCCCGGCGTCGACGACGTCGAGGCCCTGGTCGACCGGCTCGTCCGGGCCGGGGCGGTGGTCCGTGACCCGCTGGTCGCCGAGCTGCGTCGAGGTCACCGGCCCGGGGTGTCCACGCGGACCGTCGAACGCCGGTTCCGCGCGGCGACCGGGCTCACCCAGGGCGCGGTACGCCAGATCGAACGCGCCCGCCGCGCGTCGGAGCTGCTGGCCGCCGGGGTCCCGGTCGCCGACGTCGTCGCCCGGCTGGGGTACTTCGACGAGCCGCACCTGGCCCGCGCGCTGCACCGGTACGTCGGACGTACGGCGGGGCAACTGCGCGCGGGCGCAGGCGGTGCGCTCGGCCTGGACGTGGGTCAGCCGGCCACGTCGTAGATCAGCTTGACGATGCCGTTCGGGTAGGCCGCGGACTCCCGCAGGCGCAACATCTGCTTGTCCTTGTCCGCCTCGCTGAACAGGCCCTTGCCGGCGCCGAGCAGGACGGGAAAGACGAGCAGGTGGTACCGGCTGATCAGGCCGGCGTCCGCCAGGCGGCGGGCAAGCTCCGCGCTGCCGTGGATGAAGATCGCCCCGCCCTCGCTCTTGCGGAGCGCGACGATGTCGTCGATCGAACGCAGGATCGTCGTCGGCCCCCATCCGTCGAGCAGGGCGTCCTCGGAGAGCGTGCCCGACACCACGTACTTGGGCAGTTCCTTGTAGGCGGCGTGGTCCTCGGAGTCGCGCCAGGTCGGGGCGAACGCCTCGTAGCTGCGGCGGCCGAACATCAGCGCCGTGGTGTCCGCGAGCTCCTCCTCCTTGAGCGAGAATGACTCGGGCAGGAACTCGACGTCCTTGACCACCCAGCCGCCGCTGCGATGGTCCTCGCCCGGCCCACCGCCCGGCGAGTCCACCACGCCGTCGAGCGACATGAACCCGGTGTAGACCAGATCACGCATATCTCTTGTTCTCCCCAATGCCGTGTGCCGACGTTCGACAGGCCCGCCACGATCCCGCCCGGGGGGCGGCGTCCGGACCGCCGCCGATGCTAGGCACCCGCCGGCCCCGCCGTCTTGTACGGAAACGACGGCGCGGCGTCCGGTCCCGCGCTCAGGGCAGCGGCACCACGTAGGAGTCGACCCGGGCGATGCGCCCGTCGCGGAAGGTGAACAGGTCGTTGAAGGCGAAGCGGAACGGGCCGTGTTCGACGCTGACGCCGCGGCCCTCGCCCGTGGTGACGACGACCGGGCCGTCCTCGTGGACGCGCTGGACGTCGAGCTCCGGACTGCCGGTGAAGGCGGGATTCTCGATCTCACCGTCGAACTCGGCCTTGCCGCGGGTCCTCCGGTGGCCGTGGATGACCCACTCGACGTCGTCGGTGAGGGTGGCCAGGATCCGCCGGTGATCGCTGGTGCGGAAGCCGGCGAAGTATTCCGCGACGAGGTCGCGCTGGGCGCTGCGGGTCATGGTGTGCTCCGTTCTGTGCTGGGCCGGTGGTGCCGCAGGTGTGCGGCGAGGCGGTCGAGGATCGAGGCGAGCCCGTCGGCCGCCTGGGCGGTCCGCAGTTCCGGCGGAAGTCGCCGCTGGTGCACGGTGAGGTGGGTGCCGTCGCCCGCGGGCCGCACGGTGACGGTCGTGCGCAGACCGGTGGTGGGCTCGTCGAACACCAGCTCGTGTGGCGGGTCGATGGTCACGTAGACGAACCGGAGCCGGCGGGTGGCGCCGCTCGGCGCGCGCGTGTCGAGCGCGAACTCACCGCCGGGGCGCAGGTCGACGGTGACCGACTCGGTGGGCACGGTGGCGTGCGACCCGCCCCAGAACGCCGCGATGCTCGCCGGCGAGGTGAAGGCGCCCCAGACGCGCGCGGGCTCCGCCGGGAGGTGCCGCTCGGCGATCAGCTCGTCGCCGCGCAGTTCACCGTTGCTCAACGTGCCGCTCCTGGTCGCGGAGGTGCTGTTCGAGGACGCCGAGCCGGTCGTCCCAGACGCGGCGCTGCTCGGCGATCCACCCGCCGAGCAGCGCCAGCTGGTCGATCCTGAGCCGGCAGGGCCGCCGGGCGCCCTCGCGGCGCTGCTCGACCAGGCCACACCGGCGCAGCACGCCGACGTGGTGGGAGATGGCCTGCTGGGTCAGGTCGAACGGCTCGGCCAGCTCGCCCACCGTGGCGTCGCTGTGCGCGAGGCGCGCCACCAGGGCGCGACGGACGGGGTCACCCAGGGCGGCGAAGGCCGCGCCGAGGTCGGCGGGCGGGTCGGTGAGGGCGGTGGCCATACCCCTGACCCTAATACAAACACTTATTTGTGCAAGCGTTCGTTTGTATTAGGTGGCAGCGCCGCCGCGACGTCGGCCGCGCCAGACCCGTTCGGGCGAGGTTGCCGACCGGCCTGCCCCCGCCCGAACGGTCGCGTCAGTTCACGGTTTGCGGGCGAGAACCCCGACGAAGGTGTGGTAGGTGTCGGTCTGCTCCGGAGCGGCCGCGCCCGGCTCCGGGCGCCACTCGGCCAGCGGCACCAGCCCGGGCTCCACCGGCGTCAGGCCGTCGACGAAGGTGAGGATCTCCTCGTCGGTGCGCCAGCGGCCGGTGCCGAGCGACTCGTTGAAGATCCGCTCGACCTCGCGTGCCTTCCGGGAACCCTCCGGGTCCCGCTCGCCCGGGTCCCTGAAGTGGGAGACCGCCACGTAGCTGCCGGACGGCAGGGCGTCGATCAGGGCCGCGGCCACCGCTCGCGGGTCCTCGTCGTCTCCGATGTGGTGCAGGATGGCGAAGAGCAGCAACCCGACGGGCCGGTCGAAGTCGAGGAATCGGCGCACGTCCGGGTGGTCCAGGATCTCCTGTGGAGACCGGATGTCGGCCTGGATCACCGTCGCGACGCCGTCCGCGGCGAGCAGGGCCCGCCCGTGCGCCAGCACGATCGGGTCATTGTCCACATACACCACCCGGGCCTTCGGGTTGTGCTCGGTGGCCACCTCGTGCACGTTGCCCTGGGTGGGCAACCCCGACCCGATGTCGAGGAACTGGTCGATGCCCGCCTCGGTGACGAGGAACCGGACCACCCGACGCAGGAAGGCCCGGTTCGCCTGGCCCGCCGCCGGCCCGTCCGGGGTGATCCGCAGGGCGTGCTCGGCGACCTTGCGGTCGACCTCGAAGTTGTCCTTGCCGCCCAGGAAATAGTCGTAGACCCGCGCGACGCTGGGAACGTTGGGGTCGATTCCGGGCGGTGCCGCCTTGTCACGGCTCACAGGGGTCTCCATTCAGGTCGGTCGGCACCCGCCGGAACCTGCGGACGGCTCCGGCGATGCCGGGAGTCTATCCATCTCCGCCGCTCCGTTGGTATCGCTCCCATCGAGCCTCGGTGACCAGGGCGATTGCCCGGCCGGGTACGCCGATCCGCCGACCCGACGGCGGCGACGACCGGCGGGGGCGGCGCGTTGCCGCCACCCCCGCCGGTGGTGCGTTACCGCGCCGCGCAGGTGAGCGTGGGTGTGGCGTTGGTGCCGCTCCACGCGCCGTTGAAGCCGAAACTGGTGCTGCCGTTGGCGCCCAGGGCGCCGTTGTAGCTGACGTTCGTGGCGGTGACCGACGATCCGCTGGAGGTCACCGTCGCGTTCCAGGCGCTGGTGATGCTCTGGCCGTTGGGCCAGGTCCAGTTCACCGTCCACCCGGAGATGGCGGCGTTACCGGCCCGCACGGTGACCTCGGCGCCGAAGCCACCGGACCACTCGTTGGTCTTGCGGTAGGTGGCGGTGCAGGCCCCGTTGCCGGCCGGCGGCGGCGTGGTCGGCGGCGGGACGGTCGGCGACGGGCTGGTCGGCGGCGGCGTGGTGGTGGGCGGCGGGTTGGTGCCGCCACCGCCGAAGATCACGTCGCTGCACAGGTAGTACGACTGGTCCAGGTGGGATGCCTGCCAGATGGTGTAGACGACGTGCCGCCCGGTGCGGGTGCCCGCGTTCACGTCGGTCTCGTACAGCCCGGTGGTCGGGTAGCTGCCGGTGCGCTTCACCAACTCCAGGCTGTTCCAGGTGAGTGGCTGGGTGGTCGGATCGAAGCCCTGCTTGGTGATGTAGACCAGCAGGTAGTCGGCGCCGTGCTTGGCGCCGTCGGTAAGCGTCAGCTTGAAGTTGTTCGGCATCGGCTTCGCGGTCCACGCACCGACCGCGTCCAGCGAGGCGTAGAAGCCGCCCTGGGTACGACCGCCACTGCACAGCTGACCGTCCGGAATGGCGGCCTGGTGGTTGCCGGCGACACCCTCGCGGTACAGGCCGTTCCAGTTCCACATCGTGTTCGGGTTGGCCTGCCAGGCCTGCCAGCACATCGGGTCGCTCTGGGCCATGGCGGGGTTGAGGTGGTCCGAGCCCCAGCGCTCCCAGCAGCCGTAGTTGCGCGACGGCGGGTTGGTCACGGATCCGTGCGCCGAGGCCGGGCCGGCCTGGTTGACGACGACCATCGTGAACGCGGCGGCGAGCACGGTGACCGCGCCGATTCCCAGACGGCGTGCTGTTCGTGAGAGTTTCATCAATGCTCCAGTTGGTCCGCCGACGCCGGTTTCGCTCGCCGGGATGCCCAACCCGTCGAGGAGCCCACGCCTGGCGGTTTCAGACGAAAATGGCGGGCGACAGCGCTGCGCTGCCCGCGACGACCTGACGGCTCCCAGCCGCGAGCGTACTCGGTTGATCGGGATGTGTCGATATGGGCGGACCGCCGGGTGGCGGCCATGACGGCGGCCTCGGACACCGGGCGGCGGCGGGGTCCGTGACAGGCGGCTAACCTGGCCGCACGAGCGACCGGGGGGAGGATCGGTGGCGGGAGATCTCGACGAGGCGGCGTCGATCTTCGCCGGGGTGCGGCCGCGCCTGTTCGGGATCGCCTACCGGATGCTCGGCAGCGCCAGCGAGGCCGAGGACCTGGTGCAGGAGGTCTGGCTGCGCTGGCAGGCGACGGACCGCGCGGTGGTGGCCAACCCCGGCGCGTTCCTGGCCACGACCACGACCCGGCTGGCGATCAACGAGCTGCGCTCGGCGCGGGCCCGGCGCGAGACGTACCTCGGGCCGTGGCTGCCGGAGCCGGTCGACACGAGCGCGGACCCGTTCCTGGGCGCCGAGCGCGGGGAGGCGCTGGAGCTCGCGGTGCTGCTGCTGATGGAGCGGTTGACGCCGCACGAGCGGGCGGCGTACGTGCTGCGCGAGGCGTTCGACTACCCGTACCCGCAGCTCGCCGAGGTGCTGCGGTCCACGGAGCCGGCGGTCCGCCAGCTGGTCAGCCGGGCGCGCCGGCACATCGCCGCCGAGCGCCGGGCCCCGGTGCCGGAGGCCGCCCAGCGGCAGCTGCTGGTGGCCTTCGTCGACGCCGCCCGCGGCGGTGATCTCGCCGCGCTGGAGCGGCTGTTCGCGGCCGACGCGGCGAGCATCTCCGACGGCAACGGGGCGCGGCGGACCGCCCGCAAGCCGATCGTCGGGGGCGCGCAGGTGGCGCGGTTCGTCGCGACGGTCTCGACCTGGTTCTGGGCCGGTGTGGACGTGCGGCGGGTCACCACGAACGGGCAGACCAGCGTGGTGCTGCGCCGGGACGGCGAGCTGTTCGGCATGATCACGGTCGCCGGTTCCGCGGCCGGCATCGATCGACTGCTGTGGATGATGAACCCCGCCAAGCTCACCGCCTTCGCTGCTGTCACGCCCGAGCCGCCCGCCCGGTCATAGCTGCCGACAGCGAGGGACAAGGGGGACGACCGTGGGCACGATGCCGAACGTCGACGCCGCGGCGGGGGTCCGGGCGCACGATGCCCGCCGGCCCTGACGAGGCCGTACGCCGGCTCGCCGCCGCCTGCCACCCGGGCGACGCCGACGCGATCGAGGCCGCCCTGCACCCGGACGCCGTCGCGGTGTCCGACAGCGGCGCTCCGGCGCCGGCGGCGGCCCAGGCGGCGCGGGGCGCGGCCGGGGTGGCCCGGCTGCTGCGCGCGCTGCTGCCCGGCACCGACGTGACCACCGAGAGCGTCAACGGTCGCGCCGGGCTGGTGCTGCGCCGGGCCGGCGTCGCCGTCGCCGTGATCGCCGTCAGCCACGACGAGGCCCGGGCCACGGCCCTGTGGATCGTGCGGAATCCGGCGAAGCTGCGCGGCTGGCACCGCCGGTGAGCCCGCCGCCGACCTTCCCTCGTCGCGGGCTGACCGGCTCCCTCGCCACCTCGACGAGAGCGGCCGGATCCCCGGTGCGGGCGACCTCCCCGAACGCCGCGAGCAGCCGGAGTTGTTCCACGGGCGACGCCGGCCCGCCGGTGGCGGCGGTCAGCCGGACCCGGGCCCGCCGGAGCAGTTGGCGCGCGTTGGCGTCGGTCAGCCCGAGCGCGGCACCGATCTGCCGGTGCGGGAAGCCGAACGCCTCGCGGAGCAGGTAGGCGGCCCGCTCCCGGGGTGCGAGTCGCTCGACGAGCAGCCGCAGCGCGGCGCGTAGTTCCTCCGCCCGTTCCACCACCACCGTCGGGTCGTCGCCCCGGTCCGGGCGTTCCACCTGCCACGCGGGCGCCGCGCTGCGGTGGCGCACGTGCGCGGTCTGGATCGCGTTGATCGACAACAGGGTGGTGGTCCGGTAGAGGAAGGCCGGCACGTTGCGCACCTCGCCGCGATCCGAACGGTCCCAGCGCAGCCACGCGTCCTGCACGACGTCCTCGGCGTCGGTCTCGTCGCCGACGATGCGGCCGGCGATGCGCAGCAGCCGGTCGCGCACGTCGAGGAAGTCGGCGAGGTGTGGCGGGTGGGCACGGGGCCGGGCCGCCGGCCGGCGGGACCGCGCGGCGGCCTGGCGGGACGTGGCCTGCGCGGGGCCGGTGGATTCGAGCAGGGCTTCGGACATCGACGCCTCCTGGTCGGTGACTCTCGGTGATCTCGACGCTAGGAGCGCGTAGTGCGGATGCAGTGCCGAGGAAGTGCCGGCGTCAGTGACGGTCCAGTGATGTCGGCCGGTCGACGGCGACGACCCCGTCACCCGCGCCACGGTGTGGTCTGGATCACTTCGCGCTGCTGTCACACCCAGGAACGCGACCCTGTCTCGGCTCGTGGAACCGGAGAACGGAGGGCGACGTGCGAACCACTTTCTGGCCGCGCTGGCCGGCTCGGCAAGGCACGCCCGGCGCATGACCGACGTCCGGTTCACCATCCTCGGTCCGGTACGGGTCCAACGCGGCAGCACCGACCTCGACCTCGGCGGTCGCCAGCAGCGGCTCGTCCTCGCCCTGCTGCTGGCCCGGACCGGCTCGGTGGTCAGCGTGACCGAACTGGTCGACGCGGTCTGGGACGACGACCCACCGGCCAGCGCGGTGAACGTCGTGCACCGCTACATCGGCGCGCTCCGCCGGCTGATCGAACCGGAGCTGCCGGTCCGGGCCACCGGCCGGTACCTGATCCGGCAGGCGGCCGGGTACCAGCTCCGGGTCACCGCGGACTCACTCGACCTGCTGCGCTTCCGCGCTCTGCTGGCCCGGGCCCGGGAGGCGACCGACCCGCACCAGGCGGTACGCCTGCACGTCGAGGCGTTGTCGCTGTGGCAGGGCCGGTGCGCCGCGGGACTGGAACCGACCGCGCGTACCCACCCCACCTTCGTCGCGGTGCAGGCCGAGCGCGCCCAGGCCGTGCGGGACGCCGCCGACACGGCGCTGCGGACCGGGCAGGCAAGTGCCGTCATCCCCGTGCTGCGCCAGGCCACCGGCGACGATCCGCTGGACGAGGCGCTGCAGGCCCGGCTCGTGCTGGCCCTCGCCGCCGACGGCCGGCAGGCGGAGGCCGTCGACCTGTTCCGCGACATCCGCCGGCGGCTCCGCGACGAACTGGGCATCAGCCCCGGGCCGGAGCTGCTCGACGCGTACGACCGGATGCTGCACCAACGCACCGGACCCGGCACCGCCGCGCCGGCCCCGCCACCCCCGGCGCCGCCACCGCCCGCGCCGGCCCCCGCCCGACCCGACAACCGGGCCACCGCCGGTGCCGCGCCACCGATGGTCGGCCGGGACGCCGAACTGCGGGCCCTGCGTCGCCGGCTCGCCGACGCCGCCACCGGGCACGGGTCCACGCTGCTGGTGCACGGCATGGCCGGCGTCGGCAAGTCGGCGCTGCTGCGTACGGTCGCGGCCGACGCCGCGCAGCGCGGCTTCGTCGTCCTGTCGACGGCCGGGGTGGAGACCGAGCGGTGGTTCCCCTTCGCCGCCCTGCACCTGCTGCTCCAGCCGGTCACCCGACACATCGAGGACCTGCCGGAGGCGCACCGGCTGGCCCTGCGCGCCGCGTTCGGTGACGCCGGGAGCCAGCCGGACGCGCACCGGGTCGCCTTCGCGGTGCTGGAACTGCTCGTCGACCGGGCCCACCGGCAGCCGATCCTGCTGCTCTGCGACGACCTGCAGTGGTTCGACTCCCCCAGCCGGGAGGTGCTGGGCTTCGTAGCCCGGCGCACCCGGGACCACCCGATCCAGATGTTCGGCGCCGCCCGCACCGACGGTGCCGGCTGGCGCGGCACGCTGAGCCATCCCGACCTGCCCCTCGAACCCCTCGACCGGACGGCCGCCGCCGAACTCCTCGACGCCGGCGCGCCGGACCTGCCGCCGTCGGTACGGACGCTGATCCTGGACCGGTCCGCGGGCAACCCGCTCGCCCTGGTCGAACTGCCCAAGGCGGCCCAACAGGGTCCGCACCAGGGGATGCCCGACCTGCCGCTGACCCAGCGGCTGGAGGCCGCCTTCGCCGCCCGTACCGACGAGACGAGCGCCGCCTGCCGCACGTTCCTGCTCGTCCTGGCCGCCGAGCCGACCGCGCCGGTGAGCCAGCTGCTGGCGGTGTCCAGCCAGGTCGCCGGCGCGGCGGTGACCGAGGACGCGGTTCGCGAGGCCGTCGAGGCGGGGCTGGTCACCTTCGTCGAGCACCGGCCGGAGTTCCGGCACCCGCTGATGCGCTCCGCCAGCTACGAACGCGCCCCGCTCGCCGATCGGCTGGCCGTGCACCGCGCCCTGGCCGCGCTGCTCGACGACGTCCCGGAACGCCAGCTCACCCACCTCGTCGCGGCCACCCTCGGCCCCGACGACAAGCTGGCCGGCCGGCTCGAACGCTTCGCCGACACCGCGCAGGCGGTGGGCAAGGTCGCCGCGGCCGTACCGGCGCTGAGCCGGGCCGCGGGGCTGGTCACCGACCCCCGCCACCGGACCCGGATCCTGGTCCGGGCCGCCGAGCTGTCCAGCGACCTCAACGACCGCCACCAGACCCGGGCGCTGCTGGCCCGCGCGGACCTGCACGGGCTGGGCCCGGTCGAACGCGCCCGCCTGCTGCTCGTCTCCGACAACGCCGCGTTCGAACCGGACCAACCACACCGCCGGATCCGGGAGATGACCCGCGCCGCGGCCGGGGCGTACGACGACGGCGCCCGCGACGTCGCCGAGAACCTGCTGTGGCGGGCCGCGGCACGCTGCTTCTTCCAGGACGGCGACGCGCGGACCCGCGCCGGGACGGCCGCCGAACTGGACCGCTGGGACGCCGACCCGGACAGCGCCAACGTGCTGTCGGTACGGGCGTACACCGAGCCGTACCGGCACGGCGCCGACGTGATCGCCCGCCTCGCCCGCGCCACCCCGGACCCGCGGGGCGGCCGGAACCTGCACTTCCTCGGCACCGCCGGGATGGTCCTCGGTGACTTCACCCACGGCACCCGCTACCTGGAGCAGGCGTCGACGATCTGGCGCTCGCAGGGCCGCCTCGGTCTGCTGGCCCGGTCGCTTGCCGGCTCGTGGCCCCGGGTCTACCTGGGCCAGCTCGACCAGGCCCGGGCCGAGGCCGAGGAGGGCTACCTGCTGGCGAAGGAGACCGGGGAGACGATCGCCCTGCTGGGGCTGACCGTCACGGCGGCCCTGGTGGCGGCGCTGCGCGGGGAGACGGTGGCGGCGCGGCGGCTGGTGACGGAGCTGCGGGCCGCCGAGCTGTTCGGGCACATGCCCTTCGCCACCGTGATGGCGCAGCAGGTCGACGGCCTCCTCGCCCTGTTCGCCGGCCGCGCCGTCGAGGCGTACGACCTGCTCGCGCACGTCTTCGACCCGGCCGGCCCGCACCACCACTCGGTGAGCTGCTGGCTGGTGGCGCCGGACCTGGCCGACGCCGCGGTGGCCGCCGGTGCCGTCGGACCGGCGCGGAAGCTGCTGACCGACCTGCCCGAGCTGGCCCGGCTGCTGCCCTCGGAGATGATGTCGACGGCGCAGGCGTACACCGGTGCGGTGCTCGCTCCGGACGACGAGGCGGAGCGGCGCTACCGGGACGCGTTGGTCGCGCTGCCGGCCGGCTGCCGGCTGGCCCGCGCCCGGCTGCACCTGCACCACGGCCGGTGGCTGGGGGCGCGGCACCGCCGCGTCGAGGCCCGCGACCTGCTGCGCGCCGCCCGCGACGAGTTCGACCGGCTCGGCGCCCTGCCCTGGGCGGAGACGGCCCGGGGCCAGCTGCGGGCGTTCGGCGAGGTGAGCGGCCGGCGCCAGGCGAACATCAGCGAGCGGCTGTCCGCGCCGGAACTGCGGATCGCGACGCTGGCCGCGCAGGGGCTCAGCGATCAGGAGATCGCCGAGCGGCTGTTCATCTCCCACCGCACGGTCGGTGCGCAACTGGCGCAGATCTGCCCGCGGTTGGGGGTGACCGGCCGGGACGAGCTGGCCGCCGCGCTCGCCGTGGACGGCGACGGCCGGCACCCCGCGGGGGGTGCCGGCCGCCGGCCCGGCGGTCAGCGGGCGAGCCACTCCCGATAGCTGGTCTCCGCGAGGACCGCGCCCTCCGGCGCGGTCAGCACGTCGCCCGGCACCACGCCGAAGATGCCGGCGGTGGGGTCGACGACGACGGTCCGGGTGTCGCCGCCGGCGGCCAGGGCGACCCGGCCCCACTCGTCGAGCCGGAGCACCTCCGGGCCGGCCACGTTCCGGACGCCGTTGAGCGGGGCGCCCACGGCGGCCCGGGCCACCGCCTTCGCCACGTCGGCCGAGGCCATCGGCTGCACCGGCGTGGCGGGCAGCCGTACGGTGTCGCTGTCGCTGGTCCAGGACATGATCGCGCCGATGAACTCGTAGAACTGGGTGGCCCGGACGATCGTGTACGGCACCGGGCCGGCCCGCAGGATCTCCTCCTGGAGCACCTTGGCCCGGTAGTAGGGGTCCGGCACCTGGTCGACCCCGACGATGGAAAGGATCACCACGTGGCCGACCTGCTCCCGCTGCGCCGCCGCCAGCAGGTTCTCCATCGACGTGCGGAAGAAGTCGGCCGACTTCTCGTCGAAGGTGGGCGAGTTGGTCAGGTTCAGCGCCACGTCGGCGCCCTTGAGCCCGGCGTCCAGACCCTCGCCCGTGAGCAGGTCCACCCCGTTGGACGGGGACAGCGGCACCGCCTCGTGACCATGCTGCTGAAGCATCGTGACAGCCTGCGACCCGATGAGCCCGGTACCACCCAGCACGGCGATCTTCATTTCCTCACACCCTCGTCTCGGTCGGGTTGCCGGGGGCGTTCGCCCGCGACACCAGCTAGGACCGGGCAGCCGCACCGGTTGTGACGCCACCCGCCCCGATCGCCCGGTGCCGGTCGTCACAGGGTCCGCCGGCAGGCAGCGGGCGGCGATCCGGTAGCCGCTCGCCCGGCGACGTCAGCCAGGACCGGGCAGCAGCACCGGATGTGACGGGCCGTTCCGGTCACCGGCCACCCGGGATGTCCGGGCTCCGGCCGGCTGAGTACGGCGACTCAGGCGGCGACGAGGGGCCGTCCATACGTTGGACCCATGACTTCCACGAGTGACCTCGACGGCCCGAACGGGACCGCGCGGACGTCGCGGCGCCGGCCGTGGCTGGTCGGCCTGGTCGCGGTCGCCGCGGCGGCCGTGACGACGCTGGCCACGGCGACCGCGTACGTCGTGACGCATGCCGGGAATCGGTCGCCCGCCCCGGGCGCGCTCACGGTGGACGTGCACGCGGTGGACGAGTCGATCAGCACGGTGGTGGACCCGGCCGACCGGCCCGGCGTCCTCGGCCGGTTCTTCGGGATGTGCGACGCCGACACCTACTACCTGGAGGTGGACGGCACCGGGTCGTGCCTGGTACTAAGCGGCTCGCTGGGCAGGGTGCGGGTGACCAGCACCGGCCACGGCGTCGAACTCGACGCCGCCCAGGCGGCCACGGTCCGGGACCTGGTGCGGCGTGCGGAGAGCGACGGTTCCACCCGGGCCAGCCGGCTGCTGCTCGAGTACGACGGCGGCTGGGCGGGGCTGGTCGACGTCGCCGAGCTGAGTGCCGGTGGACCGGTGACCGGCCGCGCCGTCGGCTGAACCCGGGCCGTGGCGCGGGACGGGCGCGGACCAGGGCGACATGCCTGATCGGAAACGGTCACGCACGATACGGGTGTCGCCGCCGAACGGGCCGGCGACCCGGCTCCGGAGGCGCCGTTGGACGCCCGCGGCAAGGCGTTCGCATTCCGGTCGCCGGCAGTCGGTTACGGTCGGCGGGTGGGGGCCCCCACGCCGAAGACCCGTCGATTACGGTGGAGGCGGCACCGCTTCCCGCCAATGCCTGCCCGGACGTGCGGTTCTCACAACGTAAGGCTCGGTTGGCAATTTGCAGAACGGCACGCCAGCACCGCTGCCCGGCGCCCCGTTCACCATTCCGGGTAATTGACATGCGTAAATCTTGACTTCCCGGATCCGGTGCCGCACCGTGAAGGTGTCCGGCGGTACGCGGACCGCCCGGATGCGATTGACGATTTCGGTCGTCGATCCGGTGATTCGGGAGGCGGTCATGCGCTTGGATCCGTTTGCCGGGGCCTATCTGGCCGACCCGGCGCACGTGTGGCGGCGGCTCCTCGACGGCCCCGGCGGGGTGCACCACGACGAGGACCTCGGACTCTGGCTGATCACGGGCCACGCCGACGTACGGCGAGCCCTCGGCGACGCCGCGACCTTCGGCAACGCCCTCACCCTCGCGCCGGTCTACGACGTCTGCCCGCAGGCGATGGACATCATCGTGCAGATCGACGCGCCACCCACCACCGCCGCCGCGGACCCGCCGGTGCACCCACGGACCCGCCGGGCGCTGCGGGCCACGTTCGCCAACACCCCCGAGCGGGTGGCCCGGCAGTACGGCCCGATCGTCGCCCGCCGGGTCGACGAGCTGGTCGCCCGGCTCGCCACCCGCGCCGGCCGGCCCGTCGACCTCGTCCCGGAGTTCACCGCCGAGCTGCCGCTGCTGGTGCTGCTGGACATCCTCGGCGTACCCGACGAGGACATCGGGCGGATCCGGGCCTGGGCGGACGGCCAGATCGCGCTGATCTGGGGGCGGCCGGACCCGGCCGAACAGGTCCGACTCGCCCGCGACCTGCTCGCGTTCTGGCACTACTGCCAGGAGCTCGTCCGCGGCCGGCTCGACCGCGGCCGGTACGGCGACGGCTACGTCGACCGCCTGCTGGCCTACCGCGACGGCCACGACGAGGAGCTCACCGTCACCGAGGTGGCGAGCATCGTGTTCAACCTCCTGGTCGCCGGGCACGAGACCACCGCGGGGCTGCTCGCCCACGCGCTGGACCAGGCACTGTCCGAGCCGGACCGCTGGCGGACGCTGGCCGCGGAACCGGACCGGATTCCCGGCTTCCTCACCGAGACGTTGCGGTTCGCGCCCGCCATCGACGGGTGGCTGCGGGTGACCAACCGGCCGGTGACCCTCGGCGGCGCCGACATCCCGGCCGGGGCGCGCTGCCTGCTGCTGATCGGCGCGGCCAACCGGGACGGCGCGGTCTTCGCCCACCCGGACCGGTTCGACCCGGAGCGCCCCGACGTGCAGGACCACCTCTCCTTCGGGCACGGTCCGCACTTCTGCATCGGGGCGGCGCTGGCGCGACTGGAGGCGGAGACCGCGCTCGGGCGGCTCGTCGAGAGCCTGCCCGGGTTGCGCCTGGCACCCGGATACGACCGGTCGTTCCGGCCCAACGTGGCGTTCCGCGCGCACCGTGCCCTGCCCGTGGTCGTCGACGTGCCGGCGGGCGCCGCCGGCTGGTCGGTGCCGGCCGCCGAACTGCCGGCGGCGTGACCGGCGCCCCCGGGCCGCGGGTCGACCGGTGGGCGGGGCCCGCGCGGGCGGCCCGGCGAGCCGCGACGGCGTACGGTCCGGGTCGCCGCCGGCCACCGCGACGACCACTCAGCGCAGTGACGTCTTCACAGCCGGCGCTGAATGGGTTAAGAATTGTCCCCTGCGAATGTCTGGTCATCGTCCGACCGTTGGCCGACGTCCACGCCGTCGCCGGCGCGGCGTCGTGAAGGTGAGCACATGGATCGCCCGCCCCCGTCCAGCGCCGCTCACGCCGGTGCCAGCGATCGGTTCCGGCTGGAACTTCGTCGCTGGCGGACCGGGCAGGGGCTGACCCAGCGGGCGCTGGCGGAGCGGGTGCGGTTCAGCCGGGAGACGGTCGCCGCGGTCGAGGCCGGCCGCCGGTTCGGCAGCCACGAGTTCGCAGTCCGCTGCGACGAGGTGCTCGGTGCCGACGGGCGGCTCCTGGCCCTGTGGCCCAAGGTCGCGGCGGAGCAACTCGCCGCCGACGGCCGGCGCGGGCCCCGGGCCGTGCCGCTCGAGATGCCGGCCCCGGTGCCGCCGCCCCGGCGCGACGCGCGCGATCCCGAGGTGGTGGTGGCGGCGATCGACGAGCTGCGGGAGCTGATCGGGCAGGTGCTCGCCCAGCCGGAGCCCGACGCGCCACCTCCGCCGCCCGGGCCGCGCTGACCTGCGAGCCCACCCGGCACGGTCGGCGATCCGGCCGCGGACACGTTGGGTACAGATGCTGGTACGGGCTGTTTGTACCACGGTCAGGTCTGGCCTACGCCCATGGCTTCCGGCGCAATGAGACGTGCAATCGGCAAGTGCAGATTGATATTTGCGAATGAGCGCGGGAGTCAGTCTTGGCGTCGAGCAGGAAGTCCCACGCGGCCAGACCCTACCCGACCCGCCGCCGTGGCTGGCGGATCGCCACCCGGATGCGCCTCATCGTGGCGGCCCCCCTGGTCGCCGTGATGGGCTTCGCCGGCCTGGCACTGACCGAGAGCGCCCACCAGACCGCCCGGGCCAGCGACCTGGGGCTGCTGGCCCAGGTCGGCGTCGAGGCGGGCGACCTGGCCCACCGGCTGCAACACGAGCGCATCACCGCCGCGTACCTGCTGGCCGAGGGCAGCACGGCGCAGCAGGAGACCTTCGCCGCCGCGGCCGACGCCACCGACGCCGCCGTCGCCCACTACCGGCGGCAGCGTGCGAAGCTCCCCGCCGACCTCGACGCCGGCCGCGCCGTGCTGGCCCACATCGACGCCGCGCTGGCCGGCCTGCCACCGCTGCGCGCCCAGGTACGGACCGCCGCGCACGCCTCCGTGTCGGCGATGACCTTCAGCTATCGGATCGTCATCGCCGAACTGATCACCCTCCGCGAGAGCGTCACCCTGGGCGTGGTCGACGCGCGGATCGCCGACAGCATCCGCGCCTCCGCGGCGCTGTCCAAGGCGGCCGAGGCGGTCGGCCAACAGCAGGTCGCGGTCCTGCGGGCGATCACCGCCGGCCAGCTGACGCCCGCCCTCCAGCAGGACATCACCGCCGCCCGCACCGCCTTCACCGAGTCGGGCCTGTCCTTCCTGGCCCTCGCCCGGCCCGGCTGGCGGGCCTGGTGGGAGCAGGCCGGCAGCGGCGAGGACGCCGTGGCGCTGCAACGCATGCAGGACGAGGTGTCCCGGGCCGTCACCGGCAGCCAGCCGCGGCTGGGCCTCGACGCCTGGGTGACCGCCACCCAGCGGTGGTCCGTCCGGCTGGCCGAGGTGCGCCAGCGGGTCGACGCGGCGGTGCTCGGCGACATCCGCGTCGCGCACGCGGAGCAGCAGCGGCGCACCATCGCCGAGGCGGGCGCCGCGGTGGGCGCGCTGCTGCTCACCGCGCTGGTGACCTGGGCGGTGGCCCGGCGGATCACCCGCCGGCTGCGCCGGCTGCGCGACGCCGCCAACACCGTCGCGTACGACCAGCTGCCGCAGGTGGTGGCCCGGCTCCAGCACCCGGACAGCAGCGCGGTGGACCCGGACGAACTGGCCCGGCGGGAGAGCGCCGAGGCCCTGGAGGCGGCCAGCGGCGACGAGATCGGCGAGCTGGGGCAGGCGTTCAGCGCGGTGCACCGGGCGGCGGTGCGGACCGCCGCCGAGCAGGCGGTGATGCGGGCCAACACGGCGGACATCTTCATCCACCTCAGCCGCCGCGAGCAGCGGCTGGTCGACGCGGTGCTGGCCCAGGTCGACCGGGTCGAGCAGGACGAGACCGACCCGGAGCGGCTGCAACGGCTCTACACGCTTGACAACCTGGCCACCCGGATGGGCCGGATCAACGCCAGCCTGCTGGTGCTCGGCGGCGTGGGCGTCGGACGGGTGCGCCACCACGACGTACCGCTGCAACAGGTGCTCCAGGCGGCGCAGAGCCAGATCGAGCACTACGTCCGGATCCGCCTGGGCGCGGTCGACGGCGACGTCGCGGTCGCCGCGGACCCGGTCGACGAGGTCGTGCACCTGCTGGCCGAGCTGATGGACAACGCCACCGGGTACGCCCCGCCGGAGACCGACGCCTGGGTGACCGGTCGCAGCCTGGGCGACCGGGTGATCATCCAGATCAGCGACGAGGGTGTGGGGTTGACCCCGCAGCGGCGGCAGCAGCTCAACGAACTGCTCAGCCGCCCGCCCGCCATCGACGTCGCCGCCGTGCGGGCGATGGGCCTGGTCGTCGTCGGGCACCTCGCCGCGCGGCTGGGGGTGGCCGTCCAGCTCCGTCCCGGCCCACGCCGCGGCACCATCGCCGAGGTGGCGCTCCCGGCGACGATGATCCGGCCGCTGCCCCCGGAGGAGTACCTGCTCTCCCCCACCCGGCCGTCCCGGCGGGCGGCCCGGACGGCCACGGTGCCGCCGGTGGTCGACCGGGGCGCCCCGCTGCCCGCCGCCGCCGACCGGGCCGCCCCGCTGCCCTCGGCCGGCCGGGCGACGATCGACCGATCGCTGCCCGTGGCGCCGGTCTTCCGGCCCGCCGCGCCGGACGACGCCCCCACCGAAGAGCTCGTCATCTTCCACCAGGTCAACCACTGGTTCCAGGCGCACAGCCCGAACGGCGGGAACGGGACGCCGTGGGCCACCCCGGCCGACGACGCCTGGCGCACGGCCGCCCGGGCCGAGGCGCCCGAGGTCGTCACCACCACCTCGTCCGGGCTGCCCCGACGGCAGCCGCAACAGCAGCTCGTGCCGGGCGGCGTCACGGTCCCGCAGCAGCGCGGCACCGAGCACCGCGACCCGGCCCAGGTGGCCACCGCGATGGCCGCGTACGCGCGGGGCGTCGCCGGTCGGCGGCCGATGTTGACCAACAACTGATCCCCCAGGGAGAGCACGTGACCGACCACCAGGATCTCGGCTGGCTGCTGGACGCGTTCGCGGAACGAGCCAGCGAGGTCAGCCATGCGATCGCCATCTCCAGTGACGGCCTGATGGTGGCCGCCACCCGGGGGCTGCCGGCGGACCGGGCGGACCAGTTGGCGGCCACCGGCAGCGGGCTGGTCAGCCTGCTGCGCGGCGCGGCGGCCTTCTTCGACGCCGGCGCGGTGATCTCCAACGTCACCCAGTTGGAGGGCGGCTTCATGTTCTCCATGGCCTTCAACGACGGCGCGTCCCTGCTGGTGCTCGCCGATCCGCAGTGCGACGTCGGCAAGGTCTCCTACGAGATGACCGAGCTGGCGAACCGCATCGGCGACGCGCTGACCCCGGCGGCCCGGGCGGCGCTGAGCCGCAGCCGCTGACCGTCGCCGCTTACCCGCACATCCCATCCCTCGTAGGAGAACAGCATGTCCCTGAGCAATCCCCGGCGCCGACGCGCCTGCCTCGCGGCCCTGTCGGCGCTGATCCTGCTGCCGGCCGCCGGCTGCGCCGACGGCGAGCCCGCCGCCGGCCCCGGCAAATCGATCAAGATCGGCCTGCTGGCCTCGCTCTCCGGCACGTACCAGGCGGTCGGCAAGGAGATCCGCGACGGCTTCCAGCTCTACCTGTCCAGCCACGACGGCCGGCTCGGCGGCCACGAGGTGCAGCTCGTCGTCGCCGACGAGGGCAACGGCGCGGCCACCGCCGTGCCGGCCGCCACCAAGCTGCTCAAGCAGGACCGGGTGGCCGCGCTGACCGGCATCGTCGGCGGCGGCTCGGTGGCCGCGGTCTATCCGCTGCTCAACGAGACGAAGGTGCCGTTCGTCGGCTCCAACGGCCGTCCCGAGCTCAAGGACGTCTCCCGGGTCTGGCACACGTCCTACCTCTCCGACGAGCCGGGCGAGGCGATCGCCCAGCACGTGCGCGACAACGTCAAGGGCAGCGTGTACGCGATCGGCCCCGACTACCAGGGTGGCTGGGACGAGTTGCGCGGCTTCACCGACGCCTTCGTCAAGGCCGGCGGGAAGCTGGCCAACCCCGACGGCAAGACCACCTTCACCCCGTTCCCGGCCACCACCAACTTCACCCCGTACTTCGCGGGCATCAAGGCCTCCGGCGCGGAGGCCGTCTACACCTTCTACGCCGGCAGCGCGGCCGTCGACTTCGTCAAGCAGTACGCCCAGTCGGAGATCAAGGACATCCCGCTCTACGCCGCGGGCTTCCTGACCGAGGGCGGGGTGCTCGACGCGCAGGGCGACGCCGCCCGGGACATCTACTCGGTGCTCAACTACTCGCCGGACCTGGACAACGCCGAGAACCGCGACTTCGTGGCCGCCTGGAAGGCCAAGAACGACGGCTCCCCCACCACGTACGCGATGGCCTCCTACGACGCCGCCGCCGTGCTGGACCGGGCCATCGCCGCGGCCGGCGACAACCCCACGCCGGAGCGCATCAACGCGGCGATCGGCCAACTCGGCCAGATCTCCAGCCCGCGCGGCACCTGGCAGTTCTCGCCCAGCACCCACGCGCCGGTGCAGAAGTGGTATCTGCGCCAGGTCCGCCAGGACGGGCGGGCGTTGTCCAACACCGTCGTGGGTGACCTCGCCACCGTCGGCGGCTGACCCGGTGGCGGCCGACCTCGGGTTCGACCCGTACCTGGTGCCCGCCGTGGACGGGGTGGCCTACGGGTTGCTGGTGTTCGTCGCCGCGTCGGGGCTGGTGCTCTGCTTCGGCGTCGCCGACATCCTGAACCTGGCCCACGGCACCCTGTACGCCATCGGCGGCTACACCGCCGCCGCGCTGCTGGACGGCGGCTGGTCGAGCCTGGTGCTGGCCCTCGCCGTCGGGGTCGCCGCCGCCACCACCGCCGGCGCGCTGGTCGCCGTCCTGCTCACCCGGGCGGCCCGGCGCAACCACCTCACCCAGGCGCTGCTGACCTTCGGGCTGGCGCTGGTCGGGGGCAGCCTGCTGGTGAGCGCGTTCGGGCCGGACCAGCCACCGGTGCGGGTACCGGCCGCGCTGGACGGGTCGGTCGTCATCGCCGGGCACCGCTATGCGGCGTACCGGCTGGTCTTCATCGGGGTGGCCGCGCTCATCGCCGGCCTGCTGCACCTCGCGGTCCGCCGCACCCGGGCCGGCATGCTGGTCCGGGCGGCGGTCGACGACGCCGAGATGGTCGCCGTCCTCGGGGTGAACCCGGCCCGGGTCCGGGTCGGCGTGCTCGCCGCCGCCGGGGCGCTGGCCGGCGTCGCGGGGGTGCTCGGCGCCCCGATCATCGGCCCCGGACCCGGCACCGCCGACGTCGTGCTGCTGCTGTCCCTGGTGGTCGTGGTGCTCGGCGGGCTCGGGTCGATGGGCGGCACCCTGCTCGCCGCCCTGGCCGTCGGCCAGATCCAGACCCTCGGTGTCGCGCTCGCCCCGTCCGCCGCCCCCTTTCTCCTCTTCGCGGCGATGGCGGCGGTGCTCGCGGTGCGGGCCCGCGGCCTGGCCACCGCCCGGCGGGCGGCGTGATGCCGCGGGCGTTGCGCGCACTGCGGCGCGGCATCACCGCGGTCGTGCTGGTCGGCCTGGTGCTGGCGCCGTCCGCGGTCGACGACTACACCGTGGCGCTGCTCGCCCGGACGCTGGCGCTGGGCCTGGTGGCGGTGAGCGTCGCGCTGCTGACCGGCGTCGCCGGGCTGCCCACCCTCGGGCAGACCGCGCCCTACGCGGCGGGCGCCTACGCCAGCGTGGTGGTCGGCGGCCAGCTCTCCGACGTCGGCCTGGTGCACCTCGGCGTCGCCGCGGCGGCCGGGGCGGCGCTGGCCGCGGCCACCGTGCCGCTGGTGGTGTCGGCGCGCGGAGTGGTGGTCCTGATGATCACCCTGGCGGTGGGCGAGCTGGTGGTGACGATCGTCGGGCGGTGGCGGTCGGTGACCGGCGGCACCGACGGGCTGGCCGGCATCCCGCCGGTGCGTCCACTGTGGGGTCTGCCGGTGCTGGCCACCGACCGGGCGCGCTACCTGTACGCCCTGGTCGTGGTGGCGGTGCTGGTGGGCGTGGTGCTGCTGGTCCTGCGTACCCGGGTCGGGCTGCTGCTGCGCGCCGGCCGGGACGACGAGGCCCGGCTGCGGGCCAGCGGCCACCGGGTGGCGCTGCACGTCGCCGGCGTGCACGTCGCGGCGGGGGCGGTGGCGGGGGCCGCGGGTTCCCTGCTGGTGGTGGCCCAGCAGTACGTCTCGCCGGCCGACTTCGGCTTCGACACCTCGGCGCTGCTGCTGCTCGCGGTGGTCATCGGGGGCACCTGGTCGGTGGGCGGCGCGCTGATCGGCGCCGCGATCGTCATCGCCTCCCGGGACTGGCTCTTCGGCGTGCTGCCCGGGCAGGCGCCGCTGGTGCTGGGGCTGGCCTTCGTCGCCACCGTCTATCTGCTGCCCGGCGCCGGCCACCGGCCGCCGGCCGTGCGCGGCCGGCTGCTGCCGCCGGCCCTGACCCGCCGGCCCGTCCCGGACCGGCCCAGCCCGACGGGAGTACGCGCATGACACCGCTGTTGTCCGCCCACGGGGTCACCGTCCGGTACGGGTCGCTGGCCGCGCTGGACGGCGTCGACCTGCGCCTCGAACTGGGCCAGCGGCACGCCCTGATCGGTCCGAACGGCGCCGGCAAGACGACGCTGCTGGACGTGCTCGGCGGCCGTACCCGGCCGGCCGCCGGCCGGGTGCGGCTGGCCGGCCGGGACGTCACCCGGCTCGGCCCGGCCGCCCGGGCCCGCCGGGGCGTCAACCGGATCCACCAGCGTCCCGCCGGGTGGCCGACCCTCACCGTACGGGAGAACGTGCTGGTGGCCGCGCTGCCCCGGGCCGCGCCGACCCGGCGGTGGTGGCCGGGCGGCGCCCGCCGGGCCGCCGCCCGCACCACCGGCGCGATGCTGGAACGGGTGGGCCTGGCCGGCCTCGGTGGGACCCTGGCCGGGCACCTCGCCCACGGGCAGCGCCGGCAGCTCGAGATCGCCATGGCGCTGGCCGGTCGGCCCCGGGTGCTGCTGCTCGACGAACCGGCCGCCGGGCTGTCCGCCGTCGAGGTCGAGTGGCTGGTGGAGTTCCTGCGGGTGCTGCCCCGCTCGGTCGCGGTGCTGCTGGTCGAGCACCGGCTGGACCTGGTGTACGCGCTCAGCGACACGGTCACCGTGCTGCGCGACGGCCGGACGCTGGCCACCGGCACCCCGGCGGAGATCCGGGCCGCCGAGCCGGTCCGGCAGGCGTACGCCGAGGGGGTGGCGTGATGTTGCGGATCGACCGGGTCTGCGCGGGCTACGCCGGTGGCCTGGTGCTGCACGAGGCGAGCCTCGAGGTGGCCTCCGCCAGCGTGCAGGCGGTGCTGGGCCGCAACGGCGCGGGCAAGAGCACCCTGGTGCACACGGTCGCCGGCCTGTTGCGCCCGTACTCGGGGCGGATCGAGATCGGCGGCCAGCAGGTGGCCGGCTGGCAGCCGCACCTGATCGCCCGGTGCGGGGTCGGCCTGGTCCCGCAGGGCCGGCGGGTCTTCTCCCGGCTGTCGGTGGCCGAGCACCTCGCCCTGGCCGCCGCGCCGTGGCGGGCCGCGCCACCCGGCGGCGAGGGGTGGACGGTCGCCCGGATCCTGGACCTGCTGCCCCGCCTGGCGTTGCGCCTGCGCCACCGCGGCGACCAGCTCTCCGGCGGTGAGCAGCAGATGCTGGCGATCGCCCGGGCGCTGCTCGGCCAGCCGCACGTGCTGCTGCTCGACGAGCCGTGCGAGGGGCTCGCCCCCGAGCTGGCGGCGCGGATCCGAGATCTCGTCGGCACGCTGGCCCGGGGCGGGCTGGCCGTGCTGATCGTCGAGCAGCAGCTGCGGCACGCGCTGGAGATCGCCGACCGGATCGCGGTGCTGGAGTACGGCCGGGTGGTCTACGACCGGCCGTCGGACGAGGCCCGGGCCGATCCGGGCGCACTGGCGGCGATGCTCAGCGTCGCCGCGGCCGGGAAGCCGTCGGCCTCCCGGCCCGTGCCCGGCCCGCGTTCCGGGTCCGGGTCCCTCACCTGGACAGCTACGACAGGGATGAGCAGCGATGCCGACCGACCACGATGGCAGTGAGTACACCTTCGACAACGGCACCCCGGACGCGGTGCCCCAGCTGCGGGCGTTGGAGTCGTTCCTGGACCCGATCACCGCCCGCCGGCTGTCCCCGCCGGTGCTCACCCCCGGCGGCACCTGCTGGGAGGTCGGCGCCGGGGGCGGCTCGATCGCCCGCGGCATGGCGCGGGCGATCGGGCCCACCGGCCGGGTGCTGGCCACCGACATCGACACCGTGCACCTGACGGCCGCCGACAACCTCGACGTACGCCGGCACGACGTGCGCACCGAGCCGCTGCCCGGCGACGCCTTCGACCTGATCCACGCCCGGCTGGTGCTGCTGCACCTGCCGGAACGGCGGCGGGTGCTGGCCGCGCTGGCCGGCGGGCTGGCACCGGGGGGCTGGCTGGTCGTCGAGGAGTTCGACTGCACCGCGCCGCTGCGCGTGCTGACCGCGCCGAGCGACGACGCGGCGAAACTCTTCGCCGCGGTGACCGACGCGATGCTCGACGTCCTGCAGGGCAACGGCGCGGACCTGGCCTGGGCGCAGGACGTGCACGCCGAGCTGGTCGGTGCCGGGCTGGTCGAGGTGGACACGATCACCCACTCGCAGAGCTGGCCCGGCGGCTCCGCCGGGGCGTCGCTGTACGAGACGAACTCCCGCCAGCTGGAACCGCAACTGCTCGACGCGGGCCTGTCGCCGGGGCAGTTGGACGGGTTCCGCCGGCTGCTGCGGGATCCGGCGTTCAGCGTCATGTCCTACCAGTTCGTGTCGACGCGGGGCCGGCGACCGGTGGCGCAACCGCACGAGTGACGACGCGCGCCCGGTGGGTCAATGCCGCTGTGGCGAGTTGGACCGCCTCTGTTGCCCGACCGGCACGGGGGCGGTCCGTCGTCGGATGATCAACCCCGCCGGCTGCACGAAGATCGACCGTCGGGCCACCGCCTCGCCCTTGTCGTTGAGCTGGTACCCGTCGAGCCACACCCACCGGTCGTAGGTCGGCCAGTCGAGTACGCGGATCATCCGGAACATGATCGGGTTGACGAACTGCACGCTGGCCGCTCGGGTCACCCGCACCAGGTCGCCAGCCTGGAGCTGGGTCACCGAAGGTCCCTGACCCGTCGCCAGGCCAGGATCTGGGCACGCGAGAGCGCGACGCGGGGACACCAGCCGTCCGGATGGCACCAGGCACAGCGCTTGAAGGTGTGGTCATCGAGAACGAACCAGGCCACCTGCACCAGGAAGGGCACCTCGGGACGTTCGATCACGACCCATCACCGAGCCAGTGCCCCCGGTTGATCGGGACACGATGCCTGGCCCGGCACGGCAGCTCCGCGCCACACCGGCAGACCTTCCGCCACTTGGCCCAGGACCACACCGGCCGATGCCGCCTGGCCAGGGTTAGAGCCGTTGCCAACAGGTATTCGTCGTAGCGGACCATTGGCACCTCACAACCTACGTTACTAGGTATACCGGGTGTACCGACTATACCCCGTGTCGCCTGTCGTGGTGCCTTACGTGTTCTCTTGCGTGGGGAGGGCTACGGATGGCTGAGCCGCTGTATCAACAGATCGCCGACGACATCACGCGCCAGATCGAGTCCGGCGTGTTGAAGCCAGGCGACCGCCTGCCCAGCACCCGGCAGCTCTGCGACATCTACGAAGTCAGCGAGACGGTCATCCGCTTCGTCATGATCCAGCTCAAGGCGCGGAACCTCGTGTACGGGCAGCCGGGCCGAGGCGTCTACGTCAATCCCCCGGCAGACTAGATCCAAGGGAGGCGACGGGCAGCAGCGTCCGTCGCCCGTCAGCCTGCGTGAAGCTCCAGCCGCCCACCCTCGCTGATCGCGGTGGCCCACTCGGTAAGCGCCGGCTCGCTGAGCGGCCCACCCGCGTGCTCCTCTAAGGCGGGGTCCGACACCCGCTACATCTGCCGGTTCAGCACCCGCCACCGACGATCGTCGCGGGCCGAGTTGGAGGCGGAGCTAGCCGCCGAGCAGATCACCCCGAAGATGGCCGGAGCAGCCGAACGGAAGTGGCTGGGCGAGGCCGAGCAGTTGGAGCAGCAAGAACGGGAACTGTCCGCTCCGCCCGCGCTGGCCGCCTTCCTCGGGGCCGGGGGGACGTTCAGGCCCGCTGGGACGCTGCCCCGATGCCGGCCCGTCGGGCGGTCGCCCGGGAGGTCTTGTCGCCGGCCCTGCTCGGACAGCTCCGGGTCGATCGGGTGAACGACAAGATCATCAGGGTGAAGTGCACAAAGCAGAAGAACGCGGCCGAGTTCGAGCCGCTGTCGCTCGGGCTCGACACAGAAGGCGAGTCGGCCGTGTTGAAGCCGGCCACACCGGTCCGCTGGGAGGAGCAAGAGCGGATCATCGCCTGGATGGACGAACTCGGCCTCCCGCTCAACATCGGTGCCCGACCCGCACAGGAGGCGTTGACCAGGGCCGGACACGAGCTGGCCCGACGAGCAGTCGAGGACGCCAATCGGGAGCGCAAGACCCGGGCGCCCATCCCGAAGCCGACGGGCCCCAAGTAGGGGTATCGCGGCGGCCAGAGTAACCGGAGGGCACCGGTGACAAGACCCATACGACACGTGACGAGGGCTTCCCACGGCTGGCGGGAAGCCCTCGTCTTGTAGGTACCCGCCCGGTCTTCCCACGAGGAGCGGGAAGCGATGGGAAGACAGGCCCCGACGAGTACAGCGTGGCCGGTCAGAGCAATTGGAGGGCTTCCCGGGAAGCGATGGGAAGAGGCAGACAGCATGCACCGCCCCGTCCTCCCACCCGCCCCACACCCCCCGGAGGGGTGTGGGCGGGAAGGAAGGACGGGCATCGATTGAAGAGAAAACCTAGAGGTCAGACATCTCGCCTTGTGAGGAAGTTGGCCGCCGCGAGAACCAGACTGACCATGCCGGCGAACGTCCCAGCACCAGAGGCAAGGGCCTTACCGATACTCGGCTCGGTGGCCCAAGAGATCCAGCTTGCGATGGTTCCCGCGAGGCTGGCCGCCAAAACGACCACTACCAGCCACAGGAGACGGACGGCGAGAGCATTGTCCATTCGTAAAACCTCCACGGGACACACTTGTCCCACTCGCCGGGCTGGTGAGACCCGTAGGAAAGTGATAGCCGTGGTTGGTTCGGTTGACCTCGACTGTGCAGCTGTGCGGCAGACGCTCGCAAGCGATCGTGATGGCAGTCACCCATCGGATCTACGGCATCACTCGTCCCTGCCGCCGAGGAACCTGATAACCGTGAGGATCAGGAGCAGGGCACCAGCGAACGCGCCTGCACCAAACAGCAGCGCACCGCCGAGGTCGTGGTCGCCTAGCCAACGGATCACGCCGGCAGCGGTGCCGATGAAGGCGGCGACCAAGATCGCGATAGCCAGCCACTGGAGACGAGCGGCAATGTCATTCCCCATCGGGGAAAGCTCCCTTCGAGACAGACTCCTCCCTTGTGGAGGAAGTGCTGCCCCGCGCTCCGCCTTGCTTCGCAAGATGTCAGGCCTGGGTGGCCCACGTCAATAGGACTATGTCGCGGGTGAGCTGGGTCACGTTGCGCGTCAGCATGGAGCGAGCGCAGCTCGTTTTTTGGGCGACGCTGCCACGGGCGACCCCGCCACTCGTCCGCTCTTCTCTCTCTCCGGCAATCCGGGGGCCGACCCCTCCGCTGGCTCTTGTCGTCCCGTGGCCGGTCAGGGGGTATGTCGATAGCCCTCGGGCCCTGCTCGTTCGAGGACGAGCACGAGGACGGGAGGGGGCCTCGTCGGTACCGTCCCGCTGGCCGCCGCCCGGGGTCCCGCTGTCAGGCCTGGGGGTGTCCTCGCCGGCTGAGGCTCCCGAAGCCTCCCGATATTGCCCCGCGGCCCATTAGATCGACGTGTTCCCAGGGGGGCAAACGGGACTGCCGAACTGTTCCGTTCGTGGCGTCGGCGACGGTTACCGCTGAGTCACGTGCAGGCCAGCCGCGCGCAGCCGCAGCTCAAGCCGGCGTCCATGTCTGCGGCGAGGCGCCGGACGTGCGCTTACGTCAGGTTCCCGGATGTCCTCCAGCACAACAGGCCCGTCTTCGGACCGACCCGCCTCGGCCCGCCTGCGCTCGTTCGATGCGGGTCGACAACGTGCGGATAGCTCCCCGGAATCAGGTGCATGCCAAACGACACGCGGCGCGCCGCTGGCCGCGAGTCAGCCCGATCCCGGCGTGCGCAACGTCGGAGACGTACGGCGGCGATCCCGCCGCGACAATGCCAGAGATGAGGGTTCCCTTTCTCGACCTGCGGGCGCCGTACGTCGAGCTGCGCGCCGAGATCGACGCGGCCTACGCGCGGGTGATGGAGTCCGGCTGGCACGTGCTCGGGCCCGAGGTGGAAGCCTTCGAGGCCGAGTTCGCGGCCTACTGCGGGGCGGCCCACTGCGTGACGGTCGGCAACGGCTGCGACGCGCTGGAGCTGACGTTGCGGGCCCTCGGGATCGGGCCGGGCGACGAGGTGCTCGTGCCGTCCCACACGTTCATCGCGACGTGGTTCGCGGTGACGGCGGTCGGCGCCCGACCGGTCCCCGTCGAGCCGGACGAGAAGACGTTCACCATCGACCCCGGGCGCGCCGAGGCGGCGGTCACCCCGCGTACCCGGGCGATCCTGCCGGTGCACCTGTACGGCCAGCCGGCCGACCTGAGTTCGCTGCGCGGCGTCGCGGAGCGGTACGGCCTGGCCGTGGTCGAGGACGCCGCGCAGGCGGCCGGCGCGCGTCATCGGGGCGACCGGATCGGCGCCGGGTCGACGGCGGTCGCGTTCAGTTTCTATCCGGCCAAGAACCTGGGGGCGGCCGGGGACAGCGGCGCGGTGGTCACCGACGACGCGGCACTGGCCGACCGGCTCCGGCTGGTACGCGGCTACGGCGCCCGGGCGAAGTACCGGCACGAGGTGATCGGCACGAACTCCCGCACCGACGAGGTGCAGGCGGCGATCCTGCGGGTCAAGCTGCGCCACCTGGACGACTGGAACGCCCGCCGCGCCGCCGTGGCGCAGCGCTACCTGGATGAGCTGGGCGGCGCGGGTGACCTGCTGCTGCCGGCGGTCGCCTCGTGGGCGGAGCACGCCTGGCACCTGTTCGTCGTGCGCACCGACCGGCGCGCGGAACTGCGCGACCGGCTCGCCGCGGACGGCGTCGAGACGATCATCCACTACCCGACCGCCGTGCACCGCTCCCCCGCGTACGCCGATCTGGGCTGGCCGGCCGGGGCCTTCCCGCTCGCCGAGCGGCTGGCCGCCGAGGTGCTGAGCCTGCCGATCGGACCGCACCTGTCCGGCGAGCAGGCCGGCGCCGTGATCTCCGCCGTCCGCCGGGCCCGCTGACACCCGGCGGACGGCGGTCCCGCCACTGTGGCCGCCGTCCCGGCGGCTGTCGCCGGGCTATCGCCAGACGCCCACGAACAGCCCCCGGCCCGACGGCCCCCCGTCGAGGAGTTCCACCGTGCCGCCGGCGCGGCGGAAGGCGTCCTCGTACTGCTCCCGGGTGAACAGCGAGATGAGCAGGTCCTCGGTGAAGTGGCGCAGCCCGGTGTCGGCGTCGGCGACGGTGAAGTGCGCCGAGACGCGGGACGCGGCGCCCTCGCGGCGGGAGTGCGACACCCGCCCGATCACCCGCCCCTCGGTGCGGACCACGTCGCCGGTGACGTAGCCGTCGGCGAAGGTCTCCGGAAACCACCACGGCTCGACGACCACCACGCCGCCGGGGTTCAGGTGCGCGGCGAAACGGGCGAGCGTGGCGTCCAGCTCGGCGGTGCCGTGGGCGTGGCCGATGGAGCTGAACAGGCAGGTGATCGCGTCGAAGCGGCGGCCCAGCGCGAAGGAGCGCATGTCCGCCTGGTGCATGGTGAGCCAGGGTGACCTGCCGCGCCCGGCCTCGATCATGTCCCCGGACAGCTCCAGACCCTCGACGTGGTCGAAGAGGTCGTCGAAGTGGCGCAGGTGTTCGCCGGTGCCGCAGGCGACGTCCAGCAGCGAGCCGGCGTCGGGGTGCCGTTCGCGGATCACCTCCGCCACGCTGCGCGCCTCGGCGGCGTAGTCCCGGCCGCGGCCCCGGTAGATGGTGTCCCAGATCTCGGCCACTTCGCTGTCGTACATGTCGCGACTCCCGCCCGCCGGCATGGTTGCTGAAAAATAGAGGCGATTGCAGGGTATCGATGATGGCGGCACCCGTATTCGGGTGCGGAGCACACCGCATTCTGCGAGAAGGCCGCGCCGCAATCATGGAGATGTGCGGCCACGGCGGTCATGCCAGGCTCGGATGAGCTGACGTGTCAATTGCCGCCTTCGGCGGTCTCTCCGCATTCCGGGAATCCTTGAGGGAGTCGACCGTGACAACCAGCCAGACACCGACGACAGAGGATCTCGTCCGCCGCGCCGCAGAGCTGGTTCCGCTGCTGCGGAAGCGGGCGAACTGGATGGAGGAGAACCGCCGACTGGCGGACGACGTGCTCGACGGGCTCGCGGACGCGGGCGTGTTCAAGATGCGCGTTCCGGCCCGGTACGGCGGCTACGAGTCCGACGTGCGCACGGTGTCCCGGGTGGTCGCCGAGCTCGCCCGCGGCGACGGCTCCACCGCCTGGACGGTGGCCGTGTGGAACATCAGCACCTGGATCGCCGGCCTGTTCCCGGACGCCACCCAGGACGAGATCTTCTCCGGGCCGGACGTGCGGGTGTGCGGCATCCTGAGCCCGACCGCCACCGCGGTACCGGTCGACGGCGGCGTCATCGTCAACGGCAAGTGGGCCTTCAACTCCGGGGTGCAGCAGAGCCACTGGAACACCAACGCGGTGATCCTGCTCAAGCCCGGCGGCGAACCCGAGCCGATCATGACGGCCATCCCGATCAAGGAACTGGAGATCGTCGACGACTGGTACACCTCGGGCCTGCGCGGCTCGGGCAGCGTCAGCACGGTCGCCCGGGACGTGTTCGTGCCGCGCGAGCGGTTCCTGTCGATGGGCCCGGTGCTGCACGAGCAGTACTCCTCCGAGCGCAACGCCGCCACCCCGATCTTCCGGGCGCCGTTGCTGCCCACCGCCTGTTCGACGGTCAGCGGCACCGCCCAGGGCCTGGCGAAGGCGGCCATCGAGGCGTTCCACGAGCGGCTGCCCGGCCGGAAGATCTCCTACACCGGGTACGCCGAGCAGCGCGAGGCGCCGCTGACCCACCTGCAGGTCGCCGAGGCCACCGTGAAGTCCGACGAGGCGGAGTTCCACGCCCAGCGCGCGGCCACGCTGGTGGACGTCAAGAGCCTCAACGGCGAGTCGTGGACGACCGAGGAGCGGGCCCGGGTCCGGTTGGACATGGGCGCGGCCTGCCAGCGGGCCAAGGAGGCGGTGGAGGTGCTCAACACCGCCAGCGGCGGCTCGTCGATCTACAGCCACGTGCCGATCCAGCGCATCCTGCGCGACGTGCAGGCGCTCAACCTGCACGGCGTGATGCACCCGAACACGAACTACGAGCTGTACGGCCGCGTCCTGTGCGGCCTGGAGCCCAACACCCACTACCTGTGATCGGCGCGTGAGCGACGCGTCCTTTCCGGCAGCCGCCGTCCGGACGACTCTGCAGTGGAGCGACAGCATGCGTTTTCTTCCAGACGACGACCTGACCGTCGCGGTCGTCGGCTTCGGGTACGTCGGATCCTGTCTGGCGGCCACGCTGGCCGACCGGGGTGTCGACGTCGTGGGCGTCGACACCAACGCCGCACTGGTCGCCGAGCTGACCGCCGGACGCTGCCGGTTGCGTGAGGACGGCCTCGCCGAGCTGATCGCCAGCGGTCTCGACTCCGGGCGGCTGCGCATCACCACCGACTACGCCGCGATCAGCGCCGCGGACGTCGTGCTCGTGACGGTCGGCACGCCCGTGCTCGAGGACGGTTCACTCGCCGACGGCCAGCTCCGTGCCGCGTGCACGGAGCTGAGCGGGCACATCCGCCCGGGCCAGCTCTTCGTCTTCAAGAGCACGGTGCCGCCGGGCACCACCCGCACCATCGTCCAGCCGATCCTGGAACGCGCCGGGATGACCGGCTCGGTCGACTTCGGGTTGGCCTTCTCACCGGAGCGCCTCTCCGAGGGCGTCGCGCTGCGCGAGCTGAACACCTTCCCCATCGTGGTGGGCGGCCTCGACCCGGACAGCGTGGCCGCCACCGCCGAGTTCTGGCGCCGCACGCTGGGGGTGCGGGCCATCCCGCTCGGGTCGTTGGAGGCCGCGGAGATCGTCAAGCTCGCGGACAACTGGTGGATCGACCTCAACATCGCGCTCGCCAACGAACTCGCCAAGTTCTGCGCGGGGCACGACGTGGACGTGCTGGAGGTGATCGAGGCGGCCAACACCATCCCCAAGGGCTCCAGCACGATCAACATCCTGCTGCCCAGCGTGGGCGTCGGCGGCTCGTGCCTGACCAAGGACCCGTGGATGGTGTGGCGGTCGGCTCAGCAGCGCGGGCTGGACATCCAGACCGTGCCCACCGGCCGCGAGATCAACGCCGGGATGCCCGATTACACCGCCCAACTCGCCCTGTCGACCCTGGCCGAGCTCGGCAAGGATCCCGCCTCGACCACCATCGCCGTGCTCGGACTGGCGTTCAAGAACAACACCGGGGACCTTCGGGCCACCCCGACCCAGGGCGCGGTCGCGGCGTTCACCAAGGCGGGCGCCCGGGTCCGCATCTTCGACCCGCTCGTCGACCCCGCCGAGGCGGAGGAGATGTTCGGCCTGTCGCTGTCGCCGTCACTGGAGGAGGCCACCCGCGACGCCGACTGCCTCGCCGTGTTCGCGCTGCACAAGGAGTTCGAGGGCATCGACTTCGCGGCGCTCCCGGTGGGCGCCGACTGCCTGGTGCTCGACGGCCGGGCCTACTACTCGAAGGAGAAGATCGCGGTGCTGCGCGAGCTGGGTTACGTCTACCGCGGGATCGGGCGACAGGCATGAGCCGCGTCCTGGTCACCGGCGGCTGCGGGTTCCTCGGCAGCCACCTCGTCGAACGCCTCGTCGCCCGCGGCGACGACGTCACCGTCTTCGACACCGTGCCACCGCCGGCGGACCAGGCCACCGCCCGCGAACACGCCCGGTTCGTCGAGGGCGACATCCGCGACGGCGCCCGGGTCGCCGACGCCGCCGCCGGGCAGGACGTCATCTACCACATGGCCGCGGTGGTCGGCGTGGACCGCTACCTGTCCCGGCCGCTGGACGTCATCGACATCAACTTCTCCGGTACGCGCACGGTGCTGGACGCCGCCCTGCGCGCGGGCGCCCGGGTGGTGCACGCCAGCACCAGCGAGGTGTTCGGCAAGAACCCCGCCGTGCCGTGGCGGGAGAACGACGACCGGGTGCTCGGGCCCACCTCCACCGACCGGTGGACGTACTCGTCGAGCAAGGCCCTGATCGAGCACCTGGTGTTCGCCTACGCGCGGCAGCACGGGCTGGCCGCCGCCGTCGTCCGCTACTTCAACGTCTACGGGCCGCGCCAGCGCCCGGCGTTCCTGCTCAGCCGCTCGGTGCACCGGGCGCTCAACAACCGCCCCGTCACCGTCTACGACCAGGGCCGGCAGACCCGCTGCCCCACCTTCGTGGACGACGCCATCGAGGGCACCGTGCTCGCCGGAACCCACCCGGGGGCGGTCGGTGAGGTCTTCAACATCGGCAGCATGACCGAGACCACCGTGCGCGAGGTCGTCGACCTGGTCGCCAAGCTCGTCGGTGACGGGCCGGAGACCGTCGAGGTCGACACGGTGGTGGCGCTCGGCGCGCACTACGAGGACCTGGCCCGCCGCGTGCCGGACAGCACGAAGGCCCGTACGGTGCTCGGCTGGTCCTGCCGCACGGAGCTGGCCGACGGGCTGGCCCGGACGATTGAATGGGCCCGGGCCAATCCCTGGTGGCTCGCGCTGCCGGACAGCGGCGCGAGCTGACCGCCCGGACCGGAATCCGTCACGACGCCTGGAGCATGAGTGAGCGAGCCTGTTGCCGATACGGCTGCCCTGTTCGACGACGACTACCTCTACTTCTTCGAGGAGCGCCTGGAAGAGGTGAGCGACGCCGACACCGACCGGATCTGGAAGGTCCTGGATCTCGCGCCCGGGATGGAGGTGCTCGATCTGGGCTGCGGCCACGGACGCATCACCAACCGGCTCGCCGAGCGGGGCTGCCGGGTCACCGGCCTGGACCTGTCCACCACCTTCCTGAAGCGGGCCCGGGAGACGGCCGCCGCCCGGGGTGTGACGGTGGACTACCTGCACGAGGACATGCGGAACATGACCTGGAGCGGCCGGTTCGACCGGATAGTCAACTTCGGCAACGCCTTCGGCTTCTTCGACGACGCCGACGACCAGCGGGTGCTGGCCCGGGTGGCGCAGGCGTTGCGGCCCGGCGGCCGGTTCCTGCTGGAGACGATCAACTACCCCCGGTACCTGCGCGACTGGCAGCCGTCCTCGGTGGAGGAGCACCACGGGGACCTGGTGGCCGACGTGCACCGGCTGGACCCGCTGACCAACCGCAGCATCGCCACCCGGACCACCATCCGCGACGGCCGGATCCGCCGGGAACCGTCCTCGCACCGGCTGCACACGTACACCGAGCTGCGCGACTGGCTGCGCGGCGCCGGCTTCACCTCGATCGACGGCTTCGGTGAGGACGGCGCGCCGCTGACCGCCGAGCATCGCCGGGCGATGGTGGTGGCCGGGCGCTGAGCGCCGCCGGAACAACGCACGTCATGAGATGTGGCTGACGGAGCTGGTTGGTGACACTACAGCGGGCGGCGGCCGAACAAATCGGAACGGGCAGGAGTTGGACATGAGGATCCTCGTCACCGGTGGCGCTGGGTTCATCGGCTCGGAGTTCGCGCGGGCGACGCTGCGCGACGAACTGCCGGGGTCCGAGGGCGCACAGGTCACCGTGCTGGACAAGCTCACCTACTCCGGCAACCTGGCCAACCTGGCGCCGGTCGCCGACAACCCGAGATACCGGTTCGTGCACGGCGACATCGCCGACCCCGACCTGGTGGACGAGGTCGTCGCCGGGCACGACCTCATCGTGCACCTCGCCGCGGAGACGCACGTGGACCGTTCGATCCAGAGCGCCCGGGAGTTCGCGCACAGCAACGTGCTGGGCACGGTGACCCTGCTCGAGGCGGCGGTCCGGCACGGCGTCGGGCGGTTCCTGTGCGTCTCCTCCGACGAGGTGTACGGCTCCATCCCGGAGGGCTCCTGGGACGAGGACTGCCCGGTGGACCCCAACATGCCGTACGCCGCGGCGAAGGCCGGCTCGGACCTGATGGCGCTCAGCTTCCACCGCACCCACGGGCTGGACGTGGTGGTCACCCGGTGCACCAACAACTACGGGCCCTACCAGTTCCCGGAGAAGATCATTCCGCTCTTCGTGACCAGCCTGATGGAGGGCACGCCGCTGCCGCTGTACGGCGACGGCGAGAACCGGCGGGACTGGCTGCACGTGTCCGACCACTGTCGGGGCATCCAGCTCGCGATCACGGCGGGCAGCCCGGGCGAGATCTACCACATCGGCGGCGGCACCGAGCTCAGCAACATCGAGCTCACCGAGCGGCTGCTGGCCGCCTTCGACGCCGGCTGGGACCGGGTCGAGCGGGTGCCCGACCGTCCGGGGCACGACCGCCGATACTCGCTGGACATCACCAAGGCCCACAAGGAGCTCGGCTACGAGCCGCAGATCCCCTTCGACGAGGGGCTGGCCGAGACGATCCGCTGGTACCGGGAGAACCGCGACTGGTGGGAGCCGCTGCGCGAGCGGGCCGCCGGCTCGACCGCCGCCCGTCTGGCGGTGCCGCAGGGAAAGCGGTGACGCCCGGGAGCGGCGCCGCGCCGTAAGCACAAACCGTTGAGGGAGGCCCTACCATGCGAGTCCTGTTCGTCGTCTGGCCCGGACCGGCGCACCTGTATCCGGTGATCCCGCTCGCCTGGGCGTTGCAGAGCGCGGGACACGAGGTGCGGATCGGGTCCCATCACGCGATGACGGCGGCCATCACCACCCAGGGGCTGTCCGCGGTGGCACTGGGCGACGAGGCGGCGCCGGCCACCGGGCCGGGCAAGGAATACCCGGAGGCCGAGTGGGCGAAGCTGGAGCGCGCCACCGAGACGCTGGCCCTGGACCCGACGCAGAGCGACCCGTGGGAGATCTTCCGCCACTACCTCCTGCCGGGGGTGTGGGACTTCGCGCCGCCCGGCGCGACGCCGCAGGAGTCCCGACCCGGGGTCGACGACCTGGTGGCCTTCACCCGCCAGTGGCAGCCCGACCTGGTGGTCTGGGACCCCTGCTGGCCCGCCGCCGCGGTGGCGGCGGCAGCCTGCGGCGCGGCGCACGCCCGGCTGCTGTACTGCCAGGACTACTTCGCCTGGACCCTCGACCGCTACGCCGAACACCCGAGCCTGACCATCGACGACCACCCGCTGGCCGAGGCGGTCCGGCCGATCGCCGAGCGGTACGGCGTGCCGGTCGACACCGAGCTGCTCGTCGGCCAGTGGTCGCTCGACCTGCTGCCGACCGGCGCCGGCCTGCCCACCACGACCCGCCGGGTGCCGGTGCGGTGCGTGTTCACCCCCACCCAGACCGTCGTGCCGGAGTGGCTGTACGAACCGCCCCAGCGCCCCCGGGTGGCCCTCTCGCTGGGCCTGTCCCAGCGCGAGTTCATCGAGGGCGGCTGGGATTACATGCCCAGCATCATGGAGGCCGTGGCCGACCTGGACATCGAGGTGGTGGCCACCCTCAACGCGGTGCAGCTGGCCGACCTCGACGAGTTGCCCGCCAACGTCCGGGCGGTCGACTACCTGCCGCTCAACCAGCTGTTGCCCAGCTGCGCGGCGCTGATCCACCACGGCGGCACCGGCACCTTCGCCGCCGCGGCGAACTACCAGGTCCCCCAGCTCGTCACCGACCTGGTCGCGCCGGTCCCGATGAAGTACCCGGTGGCCACCGCCACCGCCGCGTACGTCGCCGCCCGCGGCGCCGGGCTCACCCTCGACATCGAGAGCTCGCCGGACACCATGCGCAAGCAGCTCGCCCTCGTCCTGGGCGAGCCGTCCTTCCAGCAGGGCGCGAAACGCATCTACGAGGACCTGCTCGCCATGCCCAGCCCCGCCGACCTGGTCCCGGTGGTCGAGCGCCTCGCCGCGCAGCACCGGACCCGCTGATCCGCTCGACGGAACCGACGGCCCAGCGTCCCGGCTGGGCCGTCGGGCGGTGCCGGATGGGCCACGGGTCGGCCGCCGTCGCGCGTGGCGCGGCGGCGCTGGCGGTCCCTCACGATGCCGGACGCACGGCCCCCGAGCTGCGGCAATCCAAGAGATGCGGCGGCTGTGCCCAGTTCAGAACCATGGTGGTGCCAGCACGGTGGCGCTCCGGCGGCGGACCGCTGATCCGGGGTTCGAGACTCGCTGGCCGACGTCCGCTGTCGCGTCGTCGACGCCGTTCGCGCGGCGCCGGCCAGGTTCCGACCCTACCCACGCCCATCAGGAGGAGCAATGGAGATCACGGAGTGCCGCATCTGCGGCAACAAGGAGCTGCCGTCGGTGCTGGACCTGGGTTCGCAGGCGATCACCTCGACATTCCCGCGCAGCCGCGACGAGGTGGTCCCCGCGGTTCCCCTCGAACTGGTCAAGTGCGCCGAGCCGGCCGGCTGCGGCCTGGTGCAGCTGCGGCACACCACCGACCCGGCGCTGATGTACGGCACCGGCTACGGCTACCGCTCCGGGATCGCCAAGTTCATGATCGACCACCTCGGCGGCAAGGTCGACCTGCTCCGCAAGCTGACCGGCGTGCGCTCGGGCGATCTGGTGGTGGACATCGGCAGCAACGACGCCACCCTGCTCAACGCCTACCCCGCCGACGGCCCGGAGGCCCCCGAGCTGGTCGGCATCGACCCCAGCGGGGAGAAGTTCCTCGAGTTCTACCCGCGGCACGCGCAGCTGATCCCCGAGCTGTTCTCCCGGCAGGCCTTCGCCGACCGGTACGGGACGCGCAAGGCGAAGGTGGTCACCTCGCTGGCGATGTTCTACGACCTGGACAGCCCGACGACCTTCATGCAGGACGTCCACGACATCCTCGCCGACGACGGCATCTGGATGATCGAGCAGAGCTACCTGCCGTCGATGCTGGAGACCACCGGCTACGACATCATCTGCCACGAGCACCTCGAGTACTACAGCCTGCGGCAGATCGAGTGGATGGCCGAGCGGGCCGGCCTGGTCGTGGTCAAGGCCGAGATCCTGCCGGTCTGGGGCGGCAGCCTCAACGTGATCCTGGCCAAGCGGTCCGCGCCGTATGAGGTGGACGAGGCGGGGCTGGCCCGCATCCGGGCGCGCGAGTCCGAGCTCCGGCTCGACACGATGGCCCCGTACCGGGAGTTCGCCGACCGGGTGGAGCGCTACCGCGACCAGCTCCGGGACTTCCTGGCCACCTCGCGCAAGGAGGGCAAGCTGACCCTGGGCTACGGCGCGTCGACCAAGGGGAACGTGATTCTGCAATATTGCGGGCTCACCGAGGAGGACCTGCCCTGCATCGGGGAGATGAACCCGGAGAAGCACGGCACCTTCACCCCCGGCACGGGCATCCCGATCGTCTCGCAGGAAGCGGCGAAGGCCCGCCGCCCCGACCAGCTCCTGGTGCTGCCGTGGATCCACCGGGACGGCTTCGTCGAGCGGGAGCGCGACTTCGTGGCCGGCGGTGGCCGGCTGGTCTTCCCGATGCCGGAGCTCAGCTTCGTGGAGTGACCCGACGTCGCCGGCGACCGTGCACCGCACGGTCGCCGGTCTCGTTGAGCCGTTGACGGAGCTGATCGAGGAGGTACGCCCGATGAACCTGCCGGACATCGTCTCGCGCGACGAATGGCGGGCCGCCCGCGAACGGCTGCTCGCCATGGAGAAGGACTTCACCCGGGCCCGCGACGCGTTGAACGCCGAACGGCGCCGGCTGCCGATGGTCCGCGTCGACAAGACGTACGAGTTCGCGGGGGCGGCCGGCCCGGCGAGCCTGCTCGACCTGTTCGACGGGCGCCGCCAGCTGATCACCTATCACTTCATGTTCGATCCGAGCTGGGACGCCGGCTGCCCGGGCTGCTCCCGGGTGACCGACAACATCGGGCATCTGGCGCACCTGCACGCGCGCGACACCTCCCTGGTGCTGGTGTCGCGCGCGCCGCTGGCCAAGCTGCTGGCCTACCAGGAGCGGATGGGCTGGACGGTGCCCTGGTACTCGTCGCACGGCAGCGACTTCAACCACGACTTCCACGTCACGCTGGACGAGTCGGTGGCCCCGGTGGAATACAACTTCCGGGACAAGGCGGAGCTGCTGCGGCTCGGCTTCGGCGTCTCGGGTGAGGCGCCCGGGGTGAGCGTGTTCCTGCGCGACGGCGAGGACGTCTTCCACACCTACTCGGCGTACGCCCGCGGCACCGACCTGCTCACCGGCACCTCCAACTACCTCGACCTGACCGCGTTGGGCCGGCAGGAGTTCTGGGAGGAGCCGGCCGGCCGCGCCGACTCGCCCGCCGGCGGCTGGTGGCGCCGGCACGACGAATACTGAGGTTCAGCGCTTGTCGAAGACCCAGCGGGTGGAGGTGGGCGACTGCGACGTGCTCAGGGAGAACGCCTTCGCCGGGATCACCTCGTACACGTCGTAGGGCGGATCGCCGGCCGTGGGCGCCCCGCCCGCGGACTGGAAGGCACCGTCCTGCACCTTCACCTCCCAGCCGTACTTGTCGGCGTAGGCCCGGGCGACGCCCTCCAGCCGGCCGGTGTCGCGGACCAGGACGGCCTCGCCCTCCACCACCACGTCCATGCCGTCGCCCTCGGTCGCGATCGACACCTGCGGGCGTTCGGCGATGTTGCGGGCCTTGCGGGTCTGACCTCCCGCGCTGAAGTGCAGCACGCCGTCGACCCAGACGGCGAGCACGGGCACCAGGTGCGGCCGCCCGTCCGGGCGGACCGTCGCGAGCCAGTAGGTGCTGCCGCCGGCCAGCCGCTCACCGCCCTGCTTCCACGACGTGGGTGCGGCATCGTCCTCGCTGATCGTCCGGGCGTCCACCGGCTTCGCGACTGTCATCTCGCTCATTCCCTCCATACGACTGGTTACACCCCGACTCTAGGGCAATACGGTCAGTCATGCCCGGCGTGCGGGCCGCCCAAGTGGCGAGGGTGGACGGACGGCCGGCCCGGTCAGCCCCGGGCCTCGACGAACTCGCGGACCGAGGCGGCCACGTAGTCCATCATCTCCTCGGTGAGTCCGGGGTACACCCCGACGTGGAATGTCTGCTCGACGATGATGTCGCTGTTGGTCAGCTCACCGACCACCCGGTACGGCTGGTCCGCGTACGCCGGATGCCGGGTCAGGTTGCCGGCGAACAGCCGCCGGGTGCCGATCTTCCGGTCCTCCAGGAACTCCACCAGCTCCCCGGAGGTGAACGGCGCGGCCGGGTCGACCGTGAGGATGAAGCCGTACCAGCTCGGCTCGCTGTCCGGCGTGGCCGCCGGCAGGATCAGGTGCGGCACCCCGGCCAGGCCGGCGCGCAGCCGGCGCCAGTTGCGCCGCCGGGCCGCGCAGAAGTCGTCCAGCTTGGCGAGCTGGGTCAGGCCCAGCGCGGCGTGCATGTCGGTCGACTTGAGGTTGTAGCCGAGGTGCGAGTAGACGTACTTGTGGTCGTAGCCCGGCGGCAGCGTGCCCATCGTCCACTCGAAACGCTTGAGGCAGGTGTTGCTCTCCCCGGGCAGGCACCAGCAGTCGCGGCCCCAGTCGCGCAGCGACTCGACGATCCGGCCGAGCGTCAGGTTGGAGGTCAGCACGCAGCCGCCCTCCCCCATGGTGATGTGGTGCGCCGGGTAGAAGCTGATCGTGGCGAGGTCGCCGAAGGTGCCCGTCGGCCGGCCCTGGTACGTCGATCCCAGGGCGTCGCAGTTGTCCTCGATGAGGAACAGTCCCCGCTCCTTGGCCAGCGCCGCGATCTCCGCCACCGGGAACGGGTTGCCCACGGTGTGCGCGAGGATGATCGCCCGGGTACGCGGCCCGATCGCCGCGGCCACCCGCTCGACGGTCGGGTTGTACGTGCCCAGCTCCACGTCCACGAAGACCGGCACCAGGCCGTTCTGCAGGATCGGGTTCACCGTGGTGGGGAACGACGCGGCCACCGTGACCACCTCGTCGCCCCGGCGCAGCCGGCGCTCGCCGAGCTGCGGCGAGGTCAGCGCGGTGACCGCGAGCAGGTTGGCCGAGGAGCCCGAGTTGGTCAGGTGCGCCTTGCGCACCCCGAGCCGCTTGGCGATCTTCGACTCGAAGGACCGGGCGCTGGGCCCCGCGGCGATGCGCATGTCCAGCGCCGCCTCCACCAGCGCCACCCGATCCTCCACGTCGAGGACCGCCCCGGTCGGCCAGATCTCGCTCTCGCCCGGTACGAACGCCGGATCGGTGCCGGTGTTCTCGTGGTACTTGCGGACCTCGTCCAGCAGCAACGCCTTCTGGTCAGTCATCCCCGCACTCCATTCCCTCGTCGCGGCATCGTCGCTCTGCGGCCGCCGCGGCCACGCCGTCCACCACGCGTCCCGCTCCGGGCGGGAGCACGTCGATCAGCCCGCGTCGCCCCGGCGGCGGGCGGTCAACCGTTCCAGGGCGCCGACGATCTCCGCCGGGCTCGGCGTGGCCAGGATGTCCTCGTGCAGCGCGGCGGCGCCGTCGGCGAACGACGGGTCCTCCAACACCCGCACGAGCTGCTTGCGCATCGCCTCGGCCGACGGGTGCCCGATGTCCAGCCGCAGGCCGGCGCCGCGTCGCACCACGTGCTGGGCGGTCGCCGTCGACTCGATGTGCTTGGCCGCCACCGAACCCTCGTTGTCGCCGACCACGGCGAGCCCCTGGTCCACGTCCGAGTCGGTGATGAGCTGCGGCACACCCAGCGCCGCGGCGGTGGCGTAGGTGCCCATCCCGCCGTGGTGCACCAGGGCGACGGAGGTGGGCAGCAGCTGGCTCAGCGGCAGGTAGTCGACCAGGCGGACGTTGTCCGGCACCCGGCCCACGTCTTCGAGCTGCGCGGCGTTGAGCGTGGCGACCACCTCGACGTCCAGGTCGGCGACCGCGTCCAGCAGGCTTGGCACGTGCCCCCAGCCGCCGCGCATGTAGGTGCGCTGGGACAGGCCGAGCGACACCGCGACCCGTGGGCGGCCCGGGTTCTCGTACAGCCAGGCCGGCGCGGGGGCCTGCGCCGCGAACGGCACCCAGCGCACCGCGACGGTGCGGGTGTGCGGGGTGGGCAGCCACACCCCGGCGGGCGTCGGGTTGACGGTCCACTGGCCGCGCAGCAGCTCGTCGTCGAGCGTCACCCGGTGCCGCTGCGCCACCGGGGCGACCGCCTCGACCAGCGGGTGCTCGCCCAGCGCCGCTCCGGCGCCGGCCTGCCGGGCGGCGAACTCGTCCAGGCTCCAGGTGAAGTAGTCCTGGCCCCACAGCAGCCGGGCCTGCGCGGCCCCGGCGGCGCGCGCCGCCACCGCCGCGCCCGGCCAGCACGGGTCCCAGAGGACCAGGTCGGGTTGCCAGTGCCGGGCGAAGTCGACGAGGTCGTCCACGCCGGGCCGCGGCTGCTCGGGCGACGCCCCGGCCGGGTGGAAGTCCCAGATGGCGGGCAGCATGAACTGGTAGAAGATGTCCCACGGGTCCCGCTGCGCCGGATCCAGCGCGAGCTGGCGGGTCAGCTCGTCCAGCCGCGCCCGCTCGGCGGGGTAGGGCTTACCGGGCCCCATCGGCGGCACCGCGGGATCACCCACCGCCACCGGGGCCAGTCCCGCCGCCACGATCGCTTCGGTGAGGACCGGGTGCGACGCGACGCACACCTCGTGTCCGGCGTTCTGCAGCGCCCAGGCGAGCGGCACGACCGGATACAGGTGTGCCGGCGCGGGCCACACGGTGAACACGACGCGCATCTGTTGCCTCCTCGCCGAGAAAGTCCGATTTCGTCTCATGGAAATCGTTGACCGGCCGGCACCGGGGGCGCACCTCACGGATTGCGCACACCGCCGGACGGATTGCGCATACCGCCGGCGGGCGCGCGGCCGTCGGCCTCGGGCACCAGCCCGGAAGCCGGGGCGGGGCGCAGCCGGCGCAGCGCGACGAGGTGCAGCGCGAACATGGTGGGCGCGCCGGCCAGCGCGAGCGTCACCAGCGGCAGGAGTCCCATGGCCACGGTGGTGTCGTCGCCGAACAGCTTGACCGCCGGCGCGGCGAGCGCGCCGAGCGGCACCGTCACCAGGATGTCGGCCAGGCCCAGCCGGTGGAACCACACCGCCGTCGTCCGCCGCCGTGGGTCATGGGCCAGCCGCCAGGCGACCAGCGGCGCGGCCACGCCCACCGCCAGGTCGCCCAGCCCCGCCGGGATCGCGAACACCGGGGGCAGCCGGTCCGCCGCCAGGGCCAGCAGGAACGCCAGCCCGGCCAGCCCGCGGGCCACCTGCACGGCGGTCAGCCACACCGCGGCCCGGGGGTGGGCGAGCGCCGCCACCACCGCCGGCCGCCGGGCGAAGAGCAGACACACCACGATCCAGCCGAGCATGGCCGGGACCACCCACGGCACGGCGCCCGGCCGGGACAGGAACACCTCGCGCCCGCCGAGCACCAGGACCAGCACCCACCAACCGGTGTACGCCGCCCCGGCGACCGCCGCGAGGCGCAGCGCCCCCGCACGGCCGGCGCCGGCGGCGTCCGCTCCCCGATAGAGGTTCGCGCACACGCCGACGACGACCACGCCGATCGCGACGATGCTGACCACCCAGATGTGCACCGGCATCCCGTCCATCGAAACTCCTCGGTGTCGTCGGCGTTTCAGGCTAAGTCCGCCGCGTCCGGCGCCGGAAGGGCGACTGCGCTCATCGGACGACACTGCGCACTCAGGAAGAATCGGGCGACCGACGCCCGTCGATAGACTTCGGCATCAGCCGCGTCCGCGTTCCGCGTGGTGGCGCGGGACGACGACCGGAGGTGAGCGACATGACGACAGAGCGCACCCCGACCATCGCCCGGATGTACGACTACTACCTCGGTGGAACCGAGAACCTCGACGTGGACCGGGAGGCCGCCGACCAGGTCATCGCCGCGGTGCCGGACGTGGTGGCGGGCATCCGCCAGAACCGGGCCTTCCTGGGGAGGGCGGTGCGGTTCCTCGCCGCCGAGGCGGGCATCCGGCAGTTCATCGACATCGGCGCCGGCCTGCCGACCCAGGGCAACGTGCACGAGATCGCGCACGGCGTGGACCCGGCCGCCCGGGTGGTCTATGTGGACTTCGATCCGGAGGTCGTCGCGCACGCGGGCGCGCTGCTCGCCCGCGAACCGAACGCGGTGGCCATCGAGGGCGACGTACGCCGGCCGGAGGAGTTGCTGGCGCACCCGCGGCTGCGGGAACTGGTCGACCTGGACCGTCCACTGGCGATCCTGATGATCGCGGTGGTGCACTTCATCCCGGACGCCGAGGATCCCGCCGGGGTGGTCGGCCGGTACCGGGACGCGCTGCCCGGCGGCAGCTACCTGGCCCTCACCCACGCGACCGCCGACGGCATCCCGGCCGACGCCGCGTCCGACGCGATGGACGTCTACCGCTCGGGCGTGACGCCGCTGTATCTGCGCCGGCGGGAGCGGGTCGCCGCCCAGCTCGCGGGGCTGACGCTGGTCGAGCCGGGGCTGGTGAACGTCGCGGAGTGGCGCCCGGACGCCAGCAAGCCCGACGACCCGAAGCTGATGTTCTACGGCGCTGTCGGTCGCCGCTGATTCCACCCGGTCGTAGGGTTCTCGCTGTGCCAGCTCACCGAATGCCCGCAGCGGAGATTCCGGTCTCTGTCGAACTGGTGCGCCGTCTGCTCGATCAGCAGCACCCCGATCTGGCGGATCTGCCGGTCGAGGTCCTGGCCAACGGCTGGGACAACCTTGTGTGTCGGCTTGGTGAGGAGTTCCTGGTCCGGTTGCCGCGGCGCGGCCAGGCCGCCGAACTCGTCGCGCATGAGCAGCGGTGGTTGCCGGAGTTGGCCGGCCGCCTGCCGTTGCCGGTGCCAGCGCCGGTGCGTGTCGGGCGGCCGACGACCGAGTACCCGTGGTCATGGAGTGTCGTGCCGTTTTTCCCGGGCCGGATCGCGGCGCGGTCGACGCCCCACGATCTCTGTTCGGCCGCGGCGACGCTCGGTGGCTTCTTGGGCGCGCTGCATGCCCCAGCTCCTTCGGAGGCGCCGGTCAACCCGTTCCGGGGGATTCACCTGGCCGGGCGGGCCGAGGGAGTCCTGACCGGGCTGGCACACGTCGATCCGGCTGACCGTGCCGCCGCACTGCGGATCTGGGAGGCGGCCGCCGCCTCACCTGCTTGGGACGGTCCGCCGCTGTGGCTGCACGGGGATCTGCACCCGGCCAACATCCTGGTCGACCGCGGCCGGATCAGCGCCGTGATCGACTTCGGTGACATCACCTCGGGCGATCCCGCCACCGACCTGTCCGTGGCCTGGATGCTGTTCACGGCGGAGCAGCGTGCTGCGCTTCGCCAGACGTATGGTCGCGCGGACGACGCGACCTGGGAGCGGTCGCGTGGGTGGGCGCTTGCCCTGTCCCTGGTCTTCCTGACGCACTCGGCGGACAACCCGCTGATGCGCGGCATCGGCGAGCGCACCTTCCGTGCGGTGCTGGATTAGCCGCTCGGGGTGGTTCACCGTAGGGCTACCTCATTTGTTGGTTAGGTAGGGACCCCGCTATTCGGCGACGAAGACGCCCACGCCTGGCAGAGTCTCGGTCATCCCCTTGATCCGCAACACCTGCATGGCGCGGTCGATCACGGGCTCCGTGACGCCGTAGTGCTCGATCAGCTCCCGTCGACTGGGCAGCTTGGAGCCCGGCGGGAACTCGCCGGTCGCGATGCGTTCGGCGAGGTCGTCGGCGATCTGCTCGTAGCGGTAACGCGGTGGCACGGTGTTCCCCTCGGTTGGCAACACGAGTAGACCACCTACGGTTTGCCGGTGCGGCGCCACCCTGCCGTGCCGAAGCCGTCACCGCATCCCGATCAACCGCGGCCACTGGCCCAGCCAGGACGGCTCACGATGACCACGCACCACCCGGTCACACCGGCCTGGACCTGCGGCGGCTGCGCGGGGCAGTGGCCCTGCCCCACCCGGCGGCGCGAGCTACGAGCCGAGTACCACCACGCCCCCGTGTCACTGGCCCTCTACCTGGCCGCCCAACTCGTCGACGCCACCCGGGACCTCGCCCACGTCCCCGCCGGCCACCTACACCACCGCTTCCTCGGCTGGACCCGATGAGCATCCTGCGACGCGGCGACGAGAAATACCACTACAGCGACGGCTCCCACAAGTGGATCCCACCCGACCCCGACTACGACCAGGAAATCTGGAACGAGCAGGTCCGGCAGCACAAGGAAGGCCACCTCAGGAACGAGCGCCCCAAGGTCCGCATCCAGCGCCTCATCTGATGCCAGCAGTACAGCAGCGAAGTGCAGCAACCGTGCCAGGCCGAGAAGCGCCTCGGCAGGCCGTCTGACCACGCATCACGCCGGAACCGACCGCCTTGCCGAGAGTCCACACAGAAGAGGTCACTCGACGAACGTGCCATCCGGCCTCATGATCTCGACGCGCACCAGCGGCGCGAAAGCAGACCAGCCCCCGTCATCCACGGCCACCACCATGCGGACCCGATCGTCGCCGTCGTCGATGGCGTAGCTGACCACGGTGTGCCGCTTGCCGTCCTCGCCCACGACCAGGCGCATGTCCTTGTCGTCGAGCATCTCGCGCCACTCCTCGTAGCTGTCGCGCCGCCATTCCACCAGGCGTGCCTCGGCGAGTTGCGCTGCGATCTCCTTATCCAGTCCCACGCGTCCACCCTCCCATCCGCTCGGCGTCGACCGTGCGGGACGGTCGGCCGCCAGGATGCGGCATCCGGCCCTATCCGCGCAGACGATGGGGCCGATCTGCCGCATCCTGCGGCATCGCGTCGGGCGGCGGCGCCGCGGCATCGCGTACGGCGCGCCGCGCCGGCGGTCAGCCCCTCGCGGCCTGCGGGGCGCGCTCGTCGGTCTCGGCGGCGGCGTCCGCCGCATCGGCGGCCTCCGCCGCGCCGGTGGGACGTACGTCGCGCAGCAGCAGCGCGGCCACCACGCCCAGCACCGCGACGATCCCGGCGGCCACCCAGGCGGCGGCGCCGAACCCGGCCATGAACGCGTCCCGGGCCGGGGCCAGCACCGAGGCGGCCACGTCGGCGGGCAGTCGCGCGGCCGCGTCCACCGCGCCCAGCAGCGAGTCGCGGGCCGGTTCCGTCGCCTCCGCCGGGAGGTCGACGCCGTCCATCCGGCCGCGGTAGACCGCCGTGCCGACGCTGCCCAGCACCGCGATGCCGAGTGCCACGCTCAGCTCGGTGCTGGTCTCCGACAGCGCCGACGCCGAGCCGGCCCGCTCCGCCGGCGCGGCTCCGACCACCAGGTCGGTGCCGAGCACCATCGCGGGGGCGAAGCCGAACCAGGTGATGACCAGGCCGGTGACCGCGAGCGCGAGGCCGCCGTCGGCGTGGACCTGGGTGAGCAGTACGTAGCCGACGGCGGAGATGCCCAGCCCGGCGCCAACCACCAGGCCGGGCCGGATCTTCTGGGCGAGCACCGGCGCCAGCATCGAGCCGACGATCATCGCGCCGGTGTGCGGCAGCAGCCACAACCCGGCCCGCAGCGGGGAGCGTTCCTCGACGAGTTGCAGGTACTGCGTCGCGAACAGCATGATCCCGCCGACCGTCATGGAGGCGAACAGCAGCACTCCCAGGACGGCGCTGAACTCGCGGGCCCGGAACAGCCGCAGGTCCACCAGCGGGTCGGCGAGCCGCCGCTGGCGACGTACGAACAGCGTGCCGGCGGCGAGGCCGACCAGCGCGGCGAGGAGCACCGGCAGGCCCAAGCCGTGCGCGGTGACGTGCTTGAGGCCGTACACGATCGGCAGGATCGTGGCGAGCGAGAGCAGCACGCTGAGCGGGTCCAGCCGGGCGGCCCGTTCGGCGCGGTACTCCGGCAGCAGCAGCGGCCCGGCGATCAGCAGCACCGCCATCACCGGCACGCCGAGCAGGAACACCGCGCCCCACCAGAACAGCTCCAGCAGCAGTCCGCCGACCACCGGCCCGATCGCCGTACCCACCATGAAGCAGGTCATCCAGACGGCGATCGCCATGCTGCGCTGCCGGGCGTCGGCGAACATGGTGCGGATCAGCGAGAGCGTGGACGGCATCAGGGTGGCCCCGGCGACGCCGAGCAGCGCCCGGGTGGCGATCAGCATCTCCGGGGAGGTGGACCAGGCGGCGGCGACGGAGGCGAGGCCGAACGCGGCGGCGCCGATCAGCAGCAGCCGGCGCCGCCCGATCCGATCGCCCAGGGTGCCCATCGTGATCAGGAACCCGGCGATCATGAAGCCGTAGATGTCCATGATCCAGAGCAGTTGGGTGCTGTCCGGTTCCAGGTCCGCGGCGAGGTGCGGCAGCGCCAGGTACAGCACGCTCAAATCCAGCGCCAGCAGCAGCGTCGGCAGCGCCAGGACGGCCAGCCCGATCCACTCCCGACGTCCGGCGCGGGGTGTGCTTGTCGTGGTCATGGCATCCCTTCCGAGGTTGGCGGGGCGGCACCGCACCCCCGACGGGCCTGTTCTCGACCGGCCAGGTCCCTAACGAGACACTCCCGGGTGGAGCTGCGCACGGCTCAGCGGCCGGCCCGCCCGGGCCAGCCGCTGAGTGCCGGACTTGCGCACCGGAGCTACCGCCCGTTGGCGGGCTCCGCGTCGGCGTCCGCCGGACGCTCCGCCGGTGCCGCGTCCTGGACCGGCGCAGTGTCCGCCGAGGCCGAAGCCGGCGCCGCGTCGTCCTCGGCGGCTGCGGCGGCACCCCGGGACTTGCCCAGCAGCACGGCGGAGAGCACGCCGGTCGCCAGGGCGAAGCAGGCGCCCACGGTGAGGGCCAGGCCCACCCCGTCGGTGAGCGCCGCGGCGGCGTCGCCGCCCCGGTCGGTCGCCCGTGCGCTGGCCGCCGCCGCGAGCGTGCCGACCACGGCCAGCCCCAGCGCGCCACCGATCTGCTGGGTGACGTTGACCAGCCCCGAGGCCAGGCCGGCGCTGTGCAGCGGCGCCTCCGCGGTGGCGGCGATCATCAGCGCGATGACGGCGAAGGTGGCGCCCGCCGCGGCGATGGTCAGCGGCGCGAGCACGTCGGTGAGGTAGGCGCCGTTCACGTCGACCTGGGCCAGCCAGAGCATGCCGGCACCGGAGACGAGACCGCCGACGGCGGCCGGGATGCGGTAGCCGATCCGGCTGACCACCTTGGAGACCTGGGTGCCGAGCAGCGCGAAGCACAGCGCCGCCGGCATCTGGCCCAACCCGGCCTGCATCGGCGAGAAGTCCAGTACGTGTTGCAGGTAGAGGGTGAGGAAGAAGAACATCGGCACCATGGCGCCCTGCATGAGCAGGGTGAGTGCGTTGCCGTTGCGCAGCGAGGCGATCCGGAAGATGCCGAGCGAGATCAGCGGTTCGCTGCTGCGCGTCTCGATCACCACGAAGGCGACGAGCAGCGCCGCGGCCACGGCGAACTGGCCGAGCGTCGCCGCGGAGGTCCAGCCGCTGCGTTCCGCGTTGATCAGGGCGTACACGGCCAGGGTGATGCCGCCGGTGAGGGTGACGGCGCCGGCGAGGTCGAAGGACCCGTGCCCGCCGTCTCGCGCCTCGGGGAGCAGCCGCGGCGCGAACAGCACGACCGCCAGGACGATCGGGACGTTTACCCAGAACACCGCCTGCCACCCGAACGCCTGGGTGAGCACGCCACCGACGATGTAGCCGGCGGCGGCGCCGGCGGCGGCCACCGAGCCCCAGACACCCAGCGCCTTGTTGCGCTCCTCCGGTTTGGTGAACAGGGTCATCACCAGGGCGAGCGCCGCCGGGGAGACCGCGGCGGCGCCGATTCCCTGCACCGCCCGGGCGATGATCAGCCACAGTGGCGCGGTGGCGAGCGCGCCGATCAGCGACCCCAGCGCGAACAGGATCAGGCCGCCGATGAACATGCGGCGGCGGCCGACGATGTCGCCCATGCGGCCACCGAGCAGCAGCAGGCCACCGAAGGCGAGGATGTACGCGTTCGCCACCCAGGGCAGCTGGTCGAGGGTGAACCCGAGGTCCGTCTCCATCGACGGAATGGCGACGATGACGATCGCGGTGTCCAGGATGAGGACGAACTGTGTGGTGGCCAGCAGTGCCAGTGCCAGCCAGCGCCGGTTCGAGTCGAGTGGTGTCACCGTGCCTCCGAGGGTGCTGAGTCGGGCTCGAATTCGTCTGCGTTTATCCCGGGACGCTACCGAGAGACCGATCCGCTTTTGTCTTCCTGATTGCGGAGCACGGTGGCGCAATCGACAAGATGCCTCGGTGCCGGATCGTTGCGAACATATCGCCGTGACCACCTGTCGATGACAGCTCCAGGAGACCGCGTGATGTCGCGACCCAGGACCTTTCCCGAGGCGTTCCAGCGGACCGTTGCGGCGCACCCGGACGACGTCGCGCTGCGCACCCCGGACGACAGCGTCCGGCTCACCTGGCGGCAGTACGGCGACGAGGTGCGCCGGATCGCGGGCGGGCTGGCCGCACTCGGGCTGCGGCGGGGCGACACGTTCGCGGCGATGCTGACCAACCGCCCCGAGTTCAACCTGACCGAGGTCGCGGCCTCCCACCTCGGCGCGGCCACCTACTCCATCTATCCCACCAGCTCCCCCGAGCAGATCCACTACCTGCTCACCCACGCCGACTGCCGGATCGTGGTCTGCGAACGGCAGTTCGTCGACCGGATCACGGCTGCCGGGGCGCCGCTGGCGCACCTGCTGGTCGTCGAGGACGGCGACCTGGCGCGCCTCGCGCCGGCGCCGGGCTTCGACTTCGAGGCCGCGTGGCGGGCGGTGGAACCCGACGACCTGCTGTGCCTGATCTACACCTCGGGCACCACCGGGCCGCCCAAGGGGGTCGAGCACACCCATCGCGGCTGGCTGCGGCTGATCGACTCGGTCGCCACCGTCTGGCCGATGGAGGCCGGTGACACGGCGATCTCCTACCTTCCGTCCAGCCACTCCGGGGACCGCTTCTACCGGCACTACTATCCCATCGTCCGGGGTGGGCAGGTCACCTGCCTGGCCGACCCCGCCCAGCTGGCGGACGTGATCGCCGCGCTGCACCCGACCACCTTCGCGGCCGTGCCTCGCACCTGGGAGAAGCTCAAGGCCGCCGTCGAGCGGCAGGTACGGGCCGACGAACGGACGGCGGCGGCGTTCGACGCCGGCGACCCGGCGGTCCTGGAGTCGATCCGCGCCCGGCTCGGGTTCGACCGCCTGAAGTGGGCGCTCACCGGCACCGCGGCGATCCCCCGGCACGTCTACGCGTTCTGGCAGCGGCTCGGGCTGCCGCTCGTCGTGGGTTGGGGCATGACGGAGTGCGGCCTCGGCACGGCCGCGTCGCCCGCCGAGTCCGAGATCGGCACCATCGGCAGGGTCGCCCCCGGCGCCGAGGCGCGCATCGCCGCCGACGGCGAGCTGCTGGTCCGCATGCCGTGGCTGATGCGGGGCTACCGCAAGGACCCGGCGGGGACCGCGGCGGCGGTCGACCCGGACGGGTGGCTGCGCACCGGCGACCTCGCCACGGTCGACGCCGACGGCACCTTCACCATCATCGGCCGGAAGAAGGAGCTGATCGTCAACTCCGGCGGGAAGAACATGTCGCCGAGCAACATCGAACACGCCATCACCGCCGGCTCGCCGCTGATCGGGCCGGTGCTGGCCTTCGGCGACGACCGGCCGTACAACGTGGCGCTGGTGACCCTCGACCGGGACGCGGCCGCGGCGTACGCCGCTCGGGCCGGCGTCGAGACCGACCCGGCCGCCCTGGCCCGGGACGAAGGGGTGCTGGCCGAGATCGAGGCCAGCGTGGCCGCGGGCAACCGGCGGCTGTCCCGGATCGAACAGATCAAGAAGCTCACCGTGCTGCCGACCTTCTGGGACCCGGGCGGTGACGAGCTGACCTCGACGATGAAGCTCAAGCGCCAGCCCATCGCGGCGAAGTACGCCGCCGAGATCGACGCCCTGTACGCGGACCGCGCACCCGAGCGGGCCACCGCCGCCATTCGAGTGATTCGGAGCCAGCCGTGACGACCACCAGCCCCGTCGCGCCCCCCACCGGCGCCGACGTACCGCCCGGCCTGCTGCGCGACCGCACTCCCGAACAGACCTGGGAACTCATCCGGCCCCGGATGCGTGACCACGGGATCACCCGGGTCGCCGAGCTCACCGGCCTGGACACCATCGGCATGCCGGTCTACATGGCGGTGCGACCGCTCGCCACCACCGTGGGAGTGAGCCAGGGCAAGGGCGCCACCGACCTGCTCGCCCGGATCTCGGCGGTGATGGAGGCCATCGAGCTGGGCATCTGCGAGCGGTACTTCACCACTCCCGACGCCTTCGTCGCGACCGCCGCCGAGCTCGACCTGCCGTACACGACGACGGAGGTGACCCCCACCGAGCGCGCCGTCATCTCCGACCTCTTCCCGCTGCGCTGGGTCCCGGCGACCGCGCTCGGCGACGGGACGCGGACCTTCGTCCCGCTCCGCTCGGTGGCCATGGACGGGGTCTGCGACGGCACCTGGCGCCCGCCCACCCAGTTCTGCTCCTCCAACGGCCTGGCCAGCGGAAACACCCTGCCCGAGGCCACCATCCACGCGCTGCTCGAAGTGATCGAGCGGTTCTCGACGGCGGGCATGGCGCACACCCCCATCCGGCAGCGGAAGGTGGTCGAGCTGGGCACCCTGCCGGACTGCTGGAGCCGGGATCTCATCGAGCGGCTGCTCGCCGCCGGCTTCTGGGTGGAGGTGGTGGACTGCTCGACCGTGCCGGGCGCGCCGGCCTTCGCCGTCTTCCTCTGGCGGTCGGACATGCCGAGCCTGTACGCGGGGGCGGGCAGCCACCTGCTGCCCGAGGTCGCCCTGCAACGGGCCCTGACCGAGGCGATCCAGAGCCGGATGTCGGTGATCAGCGGCACCCGGGAGGACATCGGCAGCGTCTCCTACCGGGGCGTCCGGTACGCCGCCCCGCCGCCGGTCGTCGAGCCGAACCACACCTGGGCCGACGTCGGCGCCCCGCTGCTGGACGTCGGCCTGCCCAGCGAACAGCTCGTCGCCCTGCTGACCCGGCAGGTGAGCGCCCTGACCGGGCGGGCGGTGCTGCGGGTGGACCTGACCCCACCGGGCGAGCCGTTCCATGTCTGCAAGGTGGTCGCGCCCGGCCTGCCCGAGGGGCACCACGAGGCCAACGAGGAGCTGCCGCGACGCCCCGATCCCACCGAGACGGAGCAGTCATGACCATCCACGTCTTCGCCGGACCCTCGCTGTCCCGCTCACCGATGCTCGCCCTCGACGGGGTGTGTGCGCACCCGCCGATCGCCCACGGCGACCTCTACCGCCTCCGCCTCACCGGCGCGGACGCCGTGCTCATCGTCGACGGCGTCTACCAGCACACCGCGCCGATCCGGCACAAGGAGATCCTTGAGCTGTACGCGGCCGGGGTGCCCGTCTACGGCACGGCGAGCCTCGGCGCCCTGCGCGCCTGCGAGCTGCACGGGCACGGCATGGTCGGGCTGGGCACCGTCTACGGCTGGTACCAGGACGGCCGGGTCGTCTCCGACGCCGACGTGGCGCTCACCCACGGCGACGCCGACATCGACTTCCGGGCGTTCACCCACGCGCTGGTGAGCGTGCTCAGCGTCACCGACCGGCTGGTCGCGGCCGGCCGGCTCGACGCGACCGCCGCCGCCGACGTCGTCGACCTCGCCCGCGACGTGCACTTCAGCACCCGCACCAACGCGGCCCTGCTCGCCGCGGCCGACGAACGCGGGTTGGCCGCGCCGGTGCGGCTCGTCGTCGACGAACTGCGCGGCGACCGGCTCGGCGACATCAAGCGGATCGACGCCGAGGCGGCCGTGCGTGACCTGCTCGCCGGCGCCGCGCCGGCACCACCGGCCGGCGAGGTGGCGGTCCCGCTCACCTCCTACCGCCGGGAGTGGCGGTTGCAGCACACCCCGGCCACCGCGGACCCCGCCGGGCCGACCGAGCGCCAGGTGCTGGCGTACGCGCAGCTGTTCCTGCCCGACTTCCCGGACCGGCACACCGCGCACGTGTTCGACAACCTCCGGCCCGAGTATCCGGAGATCGGCTTCGCCGACCTCCCGCCGGCCTGGCTGGACGGCCTCTCCCCCGACGAGCTGGTCCGCCGCCGGATCCTGGCCCCCGGTGAGCGGGACACCCTCGACGAGAAGGAGCGCGCCGTCCGGGTGCTGGTGCGCACGTTCCGGCGCCGCTCGGGCCGGCTCGTCTACGAGGAGCTCCCGCCCGAACTGGCCGCCGACCTGCCGGAGCTGATCCGGCAGAGCACCCGGCTGCTGGGGCTGACCGAGCGGGCCATGTGGGTGAACCCGAAGTTCCACCCCGGCGACGTGCCCACCCAGCAGATCGACGACGTCTTCGCCGCGCTGTGGCGCACCGACCACCTGCCCACCGCCGTGCTCGACCGGGGGTTCCGCTCGCTCGGCGAGTTCCGGGAGCAGGCGCGACCGTACTTCATGGCCGCCCGGGCCGTCGTGGCGCTGAACGCGCCGCGGCCGGCTGACGCGGCCCGATGAGCCCGCGCGGTCTCACCCAGGTGGAGGCGGCCCGGCGGGCCGCCCTGCTGTCGGTGCGGCACTACGACATCGCCGTCGACCTCACCGCCCTGCCCGGCGACGGTCCGCTGCGCTGCGTGTCCACCATGACGTTCCGCTGCGCGGAGCCGGGCGCGGCCAGCTTCGTGGACTGCGCCGCCGTGGTGGTGGCCGCCACCCTGAACGGCGAGCCGCTGCCGCCGGCCGCGCACGGGCGGATCCCGCTGCCCCGGCTCGCCGCGGACAACGAGCTGCGGGTCGAGACGGTCCAGTCGCGGACCACCGACGGCGCCGGGGTGCACCGGGCCGTCGATCCGGTCGACGGCGAGGTCTACGTGTGGACCAGCTTCGAACCGGACGCGGCGCACCAGGTGTGGGCCTGCTTCGACCAGCCCGACCTCAAGGCGACGCACGCGTTCACCGTCACCGCGCCGGTCGCCTGGACGGTCACCAGCAACAGCGGTGGCCCCCGGGTGGAGCCGCTCGGCGACGCGCGGCGCTGGACCTTCCCGGCCACGCCCCGGCTGTCGCCGTACAACACGGTGGTGAACGCCGGGCCGCTGCACCAGATCCGCCGCGCGGCCGGCGGTTACGACCTCGGCATCTTCGCCCGCCGCTCGCTGGCCGGGGTGCTGGAGCGCGACGCCGACGAGATCTTCACGGTGACCGCGCAGGGCCTGGCCCACTTCGGTGCGGCCTTCGGCATGCCGTTCCCGCAGGCCAGTTACGACCAGGTGTTCATGCCCGAGTTCGGCGGCGCGATGGAGAACTACGGCTGCGTCACCTGGTCGGACGCGTGGCTGCGCCGCTCCCCACCGACCCCGGCCGAGCGCGAGCGGCTGGCCACCGTGCTGCTGCACGAGATGGCGCACATGTGGTTCGGCAACATCGTGACCATGCGCTGGTGGGACGACCTCTGGCTGAACGAGGCGTTCGCCGAGTTCGCCTGCTACTGGGCGGCGACCGCGGCCACCCGCTACACCGAGGCCTGGGCCGGCCTGCTGGCCGGGGACAAGCTGCGCGCGTACCTCGCCGACCAGAGCCCCGTCTCGCACCCGATCCGGCAGCCGGTGCCCGACGTCGCCGAGGCGGCGGCCATCTTCGACGCCATCACCTACCCCAAGGGCGCCGCGGTGCTGCGGCAGCTCGTCACCTATGTCGGGGAGGAGAACTTCGTCGCCGGGATGCGGCGCTACTTCGCCCGGCACGCCTGGGGCAACACCACGCTGCAGGACCTGATCGACGCGCTGGCCGAGACGTCCGGACGGGACCTGGACGGGTGGCGGGCCGGCTGGCTCGACACGGCCGGCACCGACCGGCTGACCCTGGAGTCCGGCGACCAGGGCCTGGTGCTCGCCGGGCGCGGTCCGCACGGCCCGCCGCGCCCGCAGGTGCTCGCCGTCGGCGCGTACGCCCGGACGGCCGGTGGGCTGACCCGCACCGGGCTGGCCGAGGTGGACGTGCGGGGCCCGTACACCCCGGTCGACCTGCCGGCCGGCGCCGACCTGTACCTGGTCAACGACGAGGACCTGACCTTCGCGGTCACCCGCCCGGCCGGCGGCGTCGAGGAGCTGGTCGCCTCGGCCGCCGCCCTGCCCACCGCGGTGTCGCGCGGTGTCGTGGTGGCCACCGTCTGGGACATGCTGACCACCGGGGAGGCCACGGCGGACGACGCGGTGCGCTGCCTGACGTCGGTGCTCGCCGTCGAGACGTCGGACGCGGTGATCGAGCCCTACCTGCGGCTGGCCGGCAACGCCGCCGAGCTGTGGGCCGGTGACGACCGGCGCGACCGGCTGCTGGCGGCGGTCGCCGCGACCTGCGCCCGGCTGGCCGAGGACCCCGGCCGCCGGGTGGTGGCGCTGCGCGCCCTGGCCCGCGCCGCGGGCGACCTGGCCGCGGTCGACCGGCTGCGCGACGTCGCCGGCGACGACGTCGACCTGCACTGGCGGGCCCTGCAACGGCGGGCCGAGCTGGGCGGCGACACCGCGACCGAGGTGCGGGACCTGCTCGCCCGCGACCCCGACCCGGACGCCCGGTTCCGGGCCCTCGCGGTGCGCGCGGCGGCCCCCGACCCGGAGGACAAGGCGGCCGTCTGGCGGACGCTGGCGGTCGACCGGGCGGTGCCGGTCGGCTCGCTCACCGCGGTCACCACGGCGTTCTGGCGCCCCGGCCAGGACGCGCTGCTGGCCGGGCACGCCGAGGCGTACCTGCGGCTGCTGCCCGAGTTGGGCCGGGCCGGGATGATCCCGGCGATGGCCTACTCCCAGCGGTTGTTCCCGGTCTTCGCCGGGGGCGCCGACTTCCCGGCGCGGGCCGAGACGGCCGCCGCCGGGGCCGCCCCGGTGGTGCGCCGGTCGGTGCGGGAACGCGCCGACGAACTGCGCCGGATGCTGCGCTCGCGGCAATCCACGAGATGCGCCGACACCGCCGCTTGAGAACCATGGTGCTGCGAGCACGGTAGGCCCGAAGGGGGGCGACGTGAAGCGTGACCTCACTGATCTCGCGTTGTTCGGTGGACGCCCGGCACTGTTGCATCCGCTGCACACCAACCAGCCCAACACCGTCGACCGGACCCGGTTGTTCGACCGGCTGACCTGGGCGTTGGACAACCAGTGGCTGTCCAACGGCGGGCCGCTGGTCCGGGAGTTCGAGGACCGGGTCGCCGAGCTGGCCGGCGTGCGCAACTGCGTCGCCACCTGCAACGCCACCACGGCCCTGCAACTGCTGATGCGCGCCGCGGACCTGTCGGGCGAGGTGATCGTGCCGTCGTTGACCTTCGCGGCGACCGCGCACGCCGCCCGCTGGCTCGGCCTGGAACCGGTGTTCTGCGACATCGATCCGGTCACCGGGTGCCTGGACCCCGAGCGGGTCGCCGAGGCGATCACCCCACGGACGTCCGCCGTCGTCGGCGTGCACCTGTGGGGGCGGCCGTGTGCGGTGAACCAGTTGGGCAAGGTGGCCGCGAACCATGGCATCCCGGCCTTCTACGACGCCGCGCACGCCATCGGCTGCACGTCCGACGGCCGGCCGGTCGGCGGCTTCGGCGTCGCCGAGGTGTTCAGCTTCCACGCCACGAAGGTGGTCAACGCCTTCGAGGGCGGGGCGATCGTCACCGACGACGACGAGTTCGCCGACCGGGTACGCGCGCTGCACAACTTCGGCAAGGGGCTCGCCTCGGTCAGCGAGGCGGGCGGCACGAACGGCAAGATGAGCGAGGCGTCGGCCGCCATGGGCCTGACCTCCCTCGACACCTTCGACGACACGGTCCGGCACAACCGGGCCAACTACGACACCTACCGGGCCGAGCTGGCCGACCTCGACGGCATCACCTTCTTCGCGCACGACCCGGAGGAGCGGCACAACTTCCAGTACGTGATCGTGGAGGTCGACGAGGAGACCACCGGGCTGAGCCGGGACCTGCTGCTCGACGTCCTGCACGCCGAGCAGGTCATGGCGCTGCGCCCGATCGGCTCCCCCGCGTGCCACCAGCTCGAGCCGTACCGGTCCGGACGGCCGGTGAGCCTGCCGCACACCGAGCGGCTGGTCGCGCGCGTCATCTCCCTGCCCAGCGGCACCACGGTGAACCGGGAGCAGATCCGCCGGGTCTGCGCGATCATCCGGTTCGCGGTGGCCCACGGCACCGCCGTGACCGCCCGCCGCCGACAGGGCTAGCCGTACCCGACGAAAGGCCGGCAATGACCGAGGTAGCGCAGGGCCGGACGGCGACGTACCCGGACCCGCCGACGGCGGGCGCGGCGGACCCCTCCGCCGCCCACCTGGCCCGGCTGGTCCACCGGTACGGCCGCAGTCCCTTCACACCACTGGAGACCGTCCGCCACGAGCTGGGGGTCGACCGGGACACCTTCGCCCGGCTGCTGGCCACCGTGCGGCGGCGGCCGGACCTGCGGGCGGCGGTGACCGCCGGCCCGTCCGGCAAGTACTGGGCGAAGACGATCCTGCCGTTGGAGCGCGACGGCGTCCTCGACGCCGTGCTGGACCGGAAGGTCGTCTATCCGCACATCATCGCGCTGTATCCGGGCCCCACGTGCATGTTCCGCTGCCACTTCTGCGTCCGGGTGACCGGCGCCCGCTACCAGCAGTCGGCGCTCGCGGACGGCAACGCCATGTTCGCGTCGGTGATCGACGAGGTGCCGCCGGACAACCCGTTCGCCATGTACATCTCCGGCGGGCTGGAACCGCTCACCAATCCGGGCCTGGGTGAACTGGTCAGCCGCGCCGCCGGGCGCGGGTTCAAGCTCGTCCTCTATTCCAACTCCTTCGCCCTCACCGAGCAGACCCTGTCCCGCCAGCCGGGCCTGTGGGACCTGCACGGCCTGCGCACCTCGCTCTACGGGCTCACCGACGCCGAGTACGAGGAGACCACCGGCAAGCGGGCCGCCTTCGGCCGGGTGAAGACCAACCTGCTGCGCTTCCAGCGGCTGCGCGCCGAACGGGACCGTCCGGTGCGGCTCGGGTTCAGCTATCTGGTGCTACCCGGTCGGGCCGGGCGGCTGCGGCACCTGGTCGACTTCATCGCCGAGCTCAACGACGCGGCGCCGCACCAGCCGGTCGACTTCCTGGACCTGCGGGAGGACTACAGCGGCCGCCCGGACGGCAAGCTGTCCGCGGCGGAACGCGCCGAGCTCCAGGACGCGCTGGGCGACTTCGCCGAGCGGGTGGCCGAGCGGGCGCCCACGCTGCGGGTCGACTACGGATACGCGTTGCAGAGCCTGAAGGACGGCGCCGAGTCCGAGCTGATCCGGGTCGACCCGGCCGGCATGCGACCGACGGCCCACATCCAGGCCGGCGTGCAGATCGACGTGCTCGGCGACGTCTACCTCTATCGCGAGGCGGGATTCCCCGGCCTGCCCGGCGCCCAGCGCTACATCGCCGGCCGGGTCGGCCCCGACAAGAGCCTGCTGGAGGTGGTCGGTGAGTACGTGCGCGGCGGCGCCGGCGTCGCCGCGGTCCCCGGCGACGAATACTTCATGGACGGCTTCGACCAGGTGCTGACCGCCCGGTTGCGCCAGCTCGAGGCCGACATCGCGGCGGGCTGGGGAGACTTCCGGGGCTTCCTGCGCTGACCCGGCCGGCGGCGGGCACGGTGGCCGCCGCCGGCCCGTCCGGGCGAGGCGACCGCGGTCAACCTTCCCGGACGCGACGGGGTGGCTACAGCGGGCCGCGACCGGCCCGCAGCAGCAGCAGCGCCAGCTGCACGCCCTCGCTGCCGATGCCCTCGCGGAAGCGCCGGAGCACCTGCTGCTCCCGGCTCAGCACGAGCCGGGTACCGCCGGCGGCGAGCCGGGCGGCGCCGATGCGCCCGGACAGCCGGGCCCGCTCCCGCCACAACGACATCATCGCCTGGTCGATCTCGTCGATCCGCTGCCGCATGCCGCCGATGTCGCCGTCTCCGGTCGCGTCGGCCGTGGCGCGCGGCACCTTCGTCTGGGTCATGTCAATCATCGGGTGCCCCTTCGCGAAAACCGCCCGAAGGAAGGCCGCACAAGCCCCCGCAGAAGGCAGTTGTGGCTTAGTCAGAGAAACGCACGTCGCCAGATTCGTCCCACCGGACGGGTACCGGCATCTTCCGTAGTGCGGCGCTTTCCCACGCAATTCTTCAGCCGTGCTGCCCTTGTCTCCGACGCCGTTTTCTCGGCAATGAAAGGCCGATACTGGCAATTCCAGGGGAAGGGAGCTCCCATGATCGCCGGTCGGGTCGCGGCCTCCGCGGTACAACGTCAGGTCCGTCATGTCGTCCCCGTTCCGACGGCGACCGCCACCGGACTGGTCGGCCGGGCGTACGCCCAGGTCGCCGAGGAGATGCGGCTGGTCATCCCACCGGCGATGATGCACTCGCCGTCGCCGCGCTCGCTCGCCGCCTACTGGATGCTGGTCCGCGAGTCGCTGCTGGTCAGCGGGGCCGCCGACCGGGCCAGCAAGGAGGCCGCGGCGGCGGCGGTCTCGGTCGCGACGATCTGCCAGTACTGCGTGGACATGCACTCGGTGAGCATGTACGAGCTCACCGGCGAGCACGACGCCGAGCGGCTGGCCGCCGACCGGGTCGACGACATGCGCTCCCCCGGCATCCGGGAGATCAGCGCCTGGGCCCGTACCGCGCACGAGGCGCCGAACGGCCGGCCCGTCCCCGCCTGGCTCACCCCGGCGCAGCGGGCCGAACTGGTGGGCACCGTGGTGAGCATGCACTACCTGACCCGGGCGGTGAACGTCTTCCTCGCCAACTTCCTGCTGCCGCCGGGCGTCACCGGTCGGGCCCGGCGCCGGATGAAGCAGGGCATCGGCCGGCTGCTGCGCGCGACGCTGCACGCCCGCCGGGAGCCGGGCCTCTCCCTCGACATGCTGCCGGCCGCCCCGCTGCCCGCCGACGCCGGCTGGGCCGCGGCCAACCCGGGGATCGCCGGCGCGATGGCCCGGGCGCACGCCACGTTCGACGCGGCCGGCCGGCAGTGGCTCTCCCCGGCGGTCCGCGCCGTCGTCGGCGACCACCTGGACCGCTGGCGCGGCGAGGAGACCGGCCTCTCCACCGCGTGGTGCGACGACGCGCTGGCCGACCTCGACCCCCGGGACGTGGCGACCGGCCGGATAGCACTGCTCACCGCCGTGGCGTCCCACCAGGTCGGCGACGACGCCATCGCCGAGTTCCGCCGGCACCTGCCCGCCGACGAGGCACTCGTCGAGGTGGTCGGCTGGGCCGCCTTCGAGGCCGCCCGGCGGATCGGCGCCCGGCAACGGGTCGGCGCGGACGGCGCACGACAGGAGACGCGTACGTGAGGTGTCTCGGCACACGATGGGAGTGGCCCTCGGGAATGTCAGGAGCGTCGATATGTCCACACTGCTCGGATCCCTGCGCCGACTCGCGCTGAGCCCGTCGCTGACCGACGTGAGCTTCGCCGCCCGCGGGTTCCCGGTCACCCCGACCGACGCCACCCGGGCGCTGGAGGCCATCCCCCAGGCGGTGGTCTGCGGCTTCGAGTGGGGCATCGACTTCCGCCGGCAGGCGGACCTCACCCGGCGACTGGACATGGTGGACGCCGAGCTGCGCGGTTTCGCCTACGAGGGCGCGACGATGGCGCTGACCGTGCGCGACGCGATGGCCGCCGGGCGCGGGCAACGGACCCGCCGGCTGCTCACCGGCCCCGGCCGGCCACACACCTTCCTCACCTACATCGGCATCGGCTTCGCCATGGCCCGGCTGCCCCGACCGCTGTGGCGCGGCGTGCTGCCCGACCTGACCGGCGAGCCGTACTACCCGACGATGAGCTGGCTGGCCGTCGACGGGTACGGCTTCGACCGGGCGTACTTCGACACCGACGTTGTGGTGAACCGGCAGCGCCGGCTCGACCCGTACCCCTGGCGGGGCCGCGCCGACTACTTCCCGCGCGCCGTCGACCAGGGCGTGGGCCGCGCCCTGTGGTTCATCCACGGCGGCGTCCCGGACGCGGTCGGGGCCGCGGTCCGCCGCTTCGCCACCGACCGGCACGCCGACCTGTGGAGCGGGGTGGGCCTGGCGGCCACCTTCGCCGGCGGCTGCGACGAGACCGGGCTCAAGGCGCTGCGCGAGGACTCCGGCACGCACTGGCCGCACCTGGCCCAGGGCGCCGTGTTCGCGGCCAAGGCGCGGGACTTCTCCGGCTTCGTCGCCGAGCACACCCGCAGCGCGCTGCACGTCCTCGCCGAGCTGACGGTGCCCGCCGCGTCCGCGCTGGCCGACGACGTCAGCCTGAGCACGACCAGCTCCGACGAACCCGACTACGAGTCCTGGCGGCGACAGGTCCGCGCACACCTCGACCGGAAATGAGAACCGACCCGACCACTGGTGGGAGGCCCGCATGCAGAAGTGGCACGCGCTGCGACGACGAATCCTGACCCCCGACGTCGCCGAGACGAGCGTCGCCGTGCGGGGATTCCACGTGAAGTCCCCGGCGGCGGTGGAGCGGCTGGAGACCGTCGGCCGGTCCTTCCTCGCCGGCTACGCGGCCGCCGCGGCCACCGGCCGGCCGGCCGACGTCGAGGCCGAACTGGCCGGCCTCTCCGACACCTACCGCGGTTTCGCGTTCGAGGGCGCCGGCATGGCGATGGGCGTGCTGGACGGCCTGCCGGTCGGGCACGGCCACCACGTGCGGGACTTCCTGGCCGGCCCGGGCGACCCGCACATCTACATGGTGTACGTCGGGGTCGGCTGGGCGATGGCCCGGCTGCCCCGGTTCCGCTGGTCGAAGCTGTACGCGCCGGATCCGCTGCTGCGCTGGCTGGTGCTCGACGGGTACGGCTTCCACCAGGCGTACTTCCACACCCGCCGGTACGTCCACGAGCACTTCCGCGAGAAGCGCTTCCCCTGGCCCGCCGGCGGCCCGCCCGGGCACGCCGGCCGGGTGATCGACCAGGGCATCGGCCGGGCCACCTGGTTCGTCGGCGGCGCCGACCCGGAACGGGTGGCCGCGCTGCTGGACGGCTTCCCGCCGCAGCGGCGACCCGACCTCTACAGCGGCGCGGGGCTGGCCGCCACCTACGCCGGCGGGGTGACCCGCGAGGAGCTGGCACGGTTCGCCGAGCTGGCCGGGCCGTACCGGGGCGAGGTCGCCCAGGGCGCCGCGTTCGCCGCGGCGGCCCGGCTGCGGGCGAACCTGGTCGTCCCGCACAACGAGCTGGCCACCCAGGTGCTCTGCGGCACCGACGTCGCCACCGCCGCGGCGGTCACCGACCGGGCCCGCGAGGGCCTCACCGACACCGACGTTCCCGCTTACGCCACCTGGCGCGAGCGCATCACCGCGGCCCTGGCCGCGCACATCAGCTGACCGCCATCGGCACGAAGTCGCTCGCTCCCGGGGGAGTCGGACACCGACGTCGTAGGGCAGCTCGCCATGGAAGGAGACACCGATCCGCATGACCAGAATCGCCCTGGTGGGTATGGCGTGCCGCTACCCGGACGCCACCAACCCGAAGGAACTGTTCGACAACGCGATCGCGGGTCGGCGGGCGTTCCGGCGCCTCCCGGACGTACGGATGCGACTGGCCGACTACTGGGATCCCGACCCGAGTACGCCGGACCGCTTCTACGCCCGCGAGGCCGCGGTCATCGACTCGTACGAGTTCGATCGGGTCGCGTACCGGGTGGCGGGCAGCACCTACCGGTCGACGGACCTGACCCACTGGCTGGCGCTGGACATCGCCGCCGGCGCGCTGGCCGACGCCGGCTTCCCGATGGCCGAGGGGCTGCCCCGGGACCGCACCGGCGTGATCGTCGGCAACACGTTGACCGGCGAGTTCTCCCGCGCCAACCAGCTCCGCCTGCGCTGGCCGTACGTGCAGCGGACGATCAGCGCGGTGCTGCGCGAACGCGGCTTCGGCGACGACGAGCTCGGCGCCCTGCTCGACGACCTCGAGCAGGCGTACAAGAGCCCGTTCCCGTCGATCGACGAGGACACCCTCGCCGGTGGCCTGTCCAACACCATCGCCGGGCGGATCTGCAACCACTTCGACCTCAAGGGCGGTGGCTACACCGTCGACGGCGCCTGCTCGTCCTCCCTGCTGTCGGTGGCCACCGCCTGCAAGGCCCTGTCCGCCGGGGAGCTCGACGTCGCGGTGGCCGGTGGGGTGGACCTGTCGATCGACCCGTTCGAGATCATCGGGTTCGCCAAGACGGGCGCGCTGGCCACCGGCGAGATGCGCGTCTACGACCGCGGCTCCAACGGCTTCTGGCCGGGCGAGGGCTGCGGGATGGTGGTGCTGATGCGCGAGGACGACGCCCGTCGCGGCGGGCACCGCATCTACGCCTCGGTGGCCGGGTGGGGCATCTCGTCCGACGGCAAGGGTGGCATCACCCGGCCGGAGACCCGCGGCTACCACCTCGCCCTCGACCGGGCGTACGCGCACGCGGGGTTCGGCATCGACACCGTCTCGCTGTTCGAGGGCCACGGCACCGGCACCAAGGTCGGTGACGCCAACGAGTTGACGGCGTTGAACGAGCACCGGCTGGCCGCCGACCCGGCGGCCGCCCCGGCGGCGATCAGCTCGATCAAGGCGATGATCGGCCACACCAAGGCGGCGGCCGGCATCGCCGGCCTGATCAAGGCGTCGATGGCGCTGCGCAACGAGGTCCTCCCGCCGGCCGTCGGCTGCGTCGACCCGCACGAGATCTTCAGCGCCGAGCAGACCGCGCTGCGGGTCCTGCGCAAGGCGGAGCCGTGGCCGGACGGGCAGCCGCTGCGGGCCGGCGTGACCGCGATGGGCTTCGGCGGCATCAACACCCACCTCGTGCTCGACAACGGGGAGCCGGACCGCCGGGTGCGCTACGGCGCCCGGATCAACGCCATCGCGGCCGGCTCGCAGGACGCCGAGCTGCTGGTGTTCGACGCGCTGACCCCGCAGGAGCTGCGGCAACGCGTCGACCGGACGGCCCGGTTCGTGCCGGGCGTCAGTTACGCCCAGCTCAGCGACCTCGCCGCGACGTTGCACGGCGAGCTGCGCGACCTGGCCTGGCGGGCCGCGGTGGTGGTCCGCTCGCCGAGCGAGGCCGGCGAACGCCTGGCCGCGGTCATCGCCGCGATCGACGCCGGCGAGACCTGGCTGCACGCCGACGAGGGCCGGACGTCCTTCGGGCAGGTCCGCGAGGGCCGCGTCGGCTTCCTGTTCCCGGGCCAGGGATCCGGCCGGGGGGTCAGCGGCGGAGCCCTGCGCCGCCGCTTCGCCGAGGCCGACGAGGTCTACCGGCGGGCCGCCCTGCCGGCCGGCGGCGACACCGTGGCCACCGAGGTCGCCCAGCCGCGCATCGTCACCGGCTCGATCGCCGGGCAACGGGTGCTCAGCACGCTCGGCATCGAGGCGCAGGTCGCGGTCGGGCACAGCCTGGGCGAGCTGTCCGCGCTGCACTGGGCCGACGCGCTGGACGCCGAGGCGCTGCTGCGGCTGGCCGAGCGGCGGGGCCGCGCGATGGCCGAGCACAGCTCGTCGGGCACCATGGCGAGCCTCGCCACCGGCGTGGCGGAGGCGGAGCGGCTGATCGCCGGGTTGCCGCTGGTCGTCGCCGGCCACAACGGCCCGGCGCAGACCGTCGTCGCCGGCAGCGCGGAGGCGATCGAGGAGGCCTGCCGGCGCGCCGAGGAGGCGTCCGTCGGCGCCGCCCGGCTGGCCGTGTCCCACGCCTTCCACTCGCCGCTGGTCGCCGACGCCGCCGCCGCGTTCGGCGAGGTGCTCCGCGAGGAGCGGTTCCACCCGGTGCGCGGGAAGGTCGTCTCGACCGTCACCGGCCAGCCGCTCGACCCGGAGACCGACCTGGCCGGGCTGCTGGAGCGGCAGATCACCGACCCGGTGCTGTTCGCCGACGCCGTCGCGCTGGCCGCCAAGGACGTCGACCTGTTCGTCGAGGTCGGCCCCGGCCGGGTGCTGAGCGGGCTGGCCCGGGCCGTGGCCGACGTGCCCGCGGTCGCGCTGGACACCGACGACGAATCCTCCGTCGGTCTGCTCCGGGTGCTCGCCACCGCGTTCGTGGTCGGCGCCACCACCATCGAGCCCCAGCTCTTCCACGGCCGCCTGCTGCGCCCCCTCGCGGTGGGCGCCACCTTCGGCTTCTTCGAGAGCCCGTGCGAACAGGCGCCCGAGGTGCCGGCGCACCGGCCGGGCGCCCCGAACGGCGCGGAGCCGGCGCCGTCCGGCCCGGCGGAGCAGCCGCGGACCGTCGACGGTGGCGAGGCGGTGCCCGAGCTGCTGCGCCGGATCGCCGCCGAACGGGCCGAGTTGCCGGTCGACCTGGTCACCATGGACAGCCGCCTGCTCGACGACCTGCACCTGAGCTCGATCACCGTGGGCCAGGTGGTCAACACGGTCGCCCAGCGGATCGGCATCGAGCCGAGCGTGACCCCGACCAACTTCGCCACCGCGACCCTGGGCGAGCTGGCCGAGACCCTCGAAGGGCTGCGCGGCTCGGCGGCGGGGGACGCCACGACCACCACGACGGCGGCGGCGCCGGTGGTGACCGGCGCGGCCGACTGGGTCCGGGCCTGGCGGATCGACCTCGACGAGCGCGCCGCGCCGGAGGCCGCCGGGTCCGAGGACCGCGGCGCCTGGAAGGTGTACGCGCCCAGCGGGGAGGGCTTCGCCGGGGCGCTGCGCACAGCGCTCGAAGGGGCCGGGGTCGGCACCGGCATCCTCGTCGTGCTGCCGGCCGACTGCGGCGAGGCCGACCTGGGCATGGCGCTGACCGGCGCCCGGACCGCGGCCACCGAGGCGGACGGCCGGTTCGTGCTCGTCCAGCACGGCCGCGGCGCCGCCGGCCTGGCCAAGACCCTGCGCCTGGAGGCGCCCGGGGTGCGCACCACCGTGGTGCACACCGCCCCGGAGCCCGGCGCGGTGAACCGGATCGTCGCGGACGTCGCGGCCACCACCGGATTCTCCGAGGTCTGGTACGCCGACGACGGCACCCGGCGGGTGCCGGTGCTGCGGCCACTGCCGATCCGGGCCGGACGGACCGAGGCGGTGCTGGGCTCCGACGACGTCCTGCTGGTCACCGGCGGCGGCAAGGGCATCACCGCCGAGTGCGCGCTCGCCGTCGCCACGGACAGCGGCGCCCGGCTGGCCCTGCTCGGCCGCTCCGACCCGGCGGCCGACGCCGAGCTGACCGCCAACCTGTCCCGGTTCGCCGAGCACGACGTCACCGTCGCCTACGAGCGGGCCGACGTCACCGACCCCGACCAGGTCAAGGCGGCGGTCGAGAAGCTCACCGAACGGCTGGGCGGCCCGGTCACCGCCGTGCTGCACGGCTCCGGACGCAACGAGCCCGCCGCCCTCACCGCGGTACACGCCGACACGCTGCGGGACACGCTCGCGCCCAAGGTCGACGGCCTGCGGCACGTGCTGGCCGCCGTCGACACCGACCGGCTGCGCCTGCTGGTGGCGCTGGGCAGCATCATCGGCCGGGCCGGCCTGCGCGGCGAGGCGCACTACTCGGTCGCCAACGAGTGGCTGGAGGACCTGGTCACCCGCTTCGGCGCCGAGCACCCCGAGTGCCGCACCCTGGTCCTCGAATGGTCCGTCTGGTCCGGCGTCGGCATGGGCGAGCGGCTGTCGGTGGTCGAGGGGCTGAACCGCCAGGGCATCACCCCGATCACACCGGACCAGGGCCTGACAATGCTGCGGCGGCTGCTGGCCGACCCCGAGACGCCGTCCACGGTGGTCATCAGCGGGCGTACCGGCGAGATCGACACCGTCGAGCGCGACGGCGGGCCGTTGCCGCTGCTGCGCTTCGTGGACCGGCCGCTGGTCCGCTACCACGACGTCGAACTGGTCGTCGAGACCGACCTGAACGCCGGCACCGATCCGTACCTCAGCGACCACCTGCTCGACGGCAACCTGCTCTTCCCCGCCGTGCTGGGCATGGAGGCGATGACGCAGGTCACCGCCGCGCTGACCGGGTGGACCGCACCGCCGACGATCACCGACGCGGTGTTCGACCGGCCGATCGTCGTGCCGCCGGACGGGTCCGTCACCATCCGCGTCGCCGCGGTTCGCACCGACGACGACGCGGTGGACGTGGTCATCCGCAGCGCCGAGACCGGCTTCACGGCCGACCACTTCCGCGCCCGGCTGCGCCAGACCGGGGACGGCGCGTCCGACGGGCCGCCCGAGCAGGTCGCCGAGGACCTGCCGCCGGTGCCGCTGGACCCGGCCGCCGAGCTCTACGGCGACCTGCTGTTCCAGGGCGACCGGTTCCAGCGGCTACGCGGCTACCGGCGGGCCGCGGCCCGCGACGTGGACGCCGTGGTCGAGGCACTCCCCCGCACCGGCTGGTTCGCCGGTTTCCTCCCCGGTGAGCTGCTGCTCGGCGATCCCGGCGTACGGGACGCGCTGATGCACGGCAACCAGGTCTGCGTGCCGGACGCCACCCTGCTGCCGGTCCGCATCGACCGGATCGAGCCGGCCGGCGACCGGCTGTCGCAGGAGGGCGAACTGCGCTACTGCGCGACCGAGCGCAGCCGCGACGGCGACACCTACGTCTACGACATCGCGCTGCGCGACGCCACCGGCGCGGTCGTCGAGCGCTGGTCCGGCCTGCACCTGCGCGCGGTGCGCAAGCGGGACGGCCAGGGACCGTGGCCGCCGGCGCTGCTCGGCTCCTACCTGGAGCGCGGGCTCGGCGAGGTGGCGGGGATCCGCGCGGCGGTGGTGGTGGAGCCGGACGAGCCGGGCGACGAGACCGGCGACGAGGTCAGCACGCGCCGCCGGCGTACCAGCCGGGCCGCCGGCCGGGCGCTCGGCCAGCCGGTCGAGATGCGGCACCGCGCCGACGGGCGACCCGAGATCGCCGGCCGGTCGATCAGCGCGGCCCACGGCGCCGGGCTCACCCTCGCGGTGGTCGCCAGCGGCGCGCTCGGCTGCGACCTCGAACCGGTCGCGCCCCGGGCCGCGCAGGAGTGGCAGCAGCTGCTCGGCCGGCACCAGCCGCTGGCCGACCAGATCGCCTCGGCGCACGCCGAGCCGCCCGACCTCGCCGGCACCCGGGTCTGGGCGGCCACCGAGTGCCTGCGCAAGGCCGGATTCTCGGCCGACGCGCCGCTCACGCTCGGCTCGGCCGACCGGCCCGGCTGGGTTGTCCTGACCTCCGGCGAGACCCGCATCGGCGTGCTGGCCACGACCGTACGCGGCTCCGACGCGCCGGTGGTGTTCGCAGTACTCGCGGAATGAGTGGGTGACATGAACGACTACTTCGAGTACCGACACGTCGTGGGCTTCGAGGAGACCAACCTCGTCGGCAACGTCTACTACGTCAACTACCTGCGCTGGCAGGGCCGGGCCCGGGAGTTGTTCCTCAAGGAGCGGGCCCCCGAGGTGCTGGTCGACATGCGCGACGACCTCAAGCTCTTCACGCTCAAGGTGGACTGCGAGTTCTACGCCGAGATCACCGCCTTCGACGAGGTCTCCATCCGGATGCGGCTGCTCGAGCTGGGCCAGACCCAGCTCCAGTTCGGCTTCGACTACGTACGGCTGGACGCCGGCGGCGGTGAGACGCTGGTGGCGCGGGGGATGCAGCGGGTGGCGTGCATGCGCGGCCCGAACACCCGGACCGTGCCGGCGCGGGTACCGGACCCGCTCGTGCGGGCGCTCGAGCCGTACACCCTCGTGCCGGTGCGGGCGCGGTCATGACCAGCGTGCGGGCCGACCTCGCGGTGACCGACGTGCAGGACACCACCCTGCTGCGGCGGACGTTCGGCGCCTTCTGCACCGGCGTCACCGTCCTCACCGTCGGCGGGGAGCAGCCGCGGGGCATGACGGCGAACAGCTTCACCGCGGTGTCGCTGGACCCGCCCCTCGTGCTGGTCTGCGTCGCGCGTGACGCCGTCATGCACGACGCGCTGCTGCGGGCCGGCGCGTTCGGCGTCTCGGTGCTGAGCGCCGGCCAGGAGCGGGTGGCCCGGCACTTCGCCGGCCGGCGGCCCCTCGGCGCCGAGCAGTTCGCCCTCGTCGACACCGAGACCGGCGAGCACTCCGGCGCTCCGCTGATCGCCGGCGCGGCGGCACAGCTGGAGTGCGCGCTGTGGAAGACCTACGACGGGGGCGACCACACCATCTTCGTCGGCCGGCTGCTGGCCATCTCCGGCACCGCCGACGACGACGTGCTGATCTTCCTGCGCGGCTGCTTCGGGAGGGCATGATGGCCATCACCACCACGAGGTCCACCGCCCGCACCCCACCGGGCCCCTCCCGCGCCGCCGCCGTCAGCATGCTGATGCTGATGAACCGGGACCGGCTGGCCATGATGACCGGCGCGGCGCGGCGCTACGGTGACGCGTCCCGCCTGCCGGTGGGACACAAGACGCTCTACTTCTTCAACCACCCCGGCCACGCCAAGCACGTGCTGGCCGACAACGCGGCGAACTACCGCAAGGGGATCGGTCTCGTGCACGCCCGCCGTGCGCTCGGCGACGGCCTGCTGACCAGCGAGGGCGAGCTGTGGCGGGAACAGCGCAAGATCATCCAACCGGCGTTCCAAAGCCGGCGGGTCGCCCAGCAGGCCGACGCGATCGCGGCCGAGGGCGCCCGGCTGGTGGACCGGCTGCACGGCCGGGTCGGCGCCGGGCCGGTGAACCTGGTCGACGAGCTCACCTCGCTGACGCTGGGCGTGCTCGGGCGTACGCTGCTCGACGCCGACCTGCACGCGTTCGCCGGCATCGGCAGCGACTTCAGCGCCGTGCAGGACCAGGCGATGTTCGAGCTGGCCACACTCAGCATGGTGCCGATGTGGATTCCGCTGCCGCACCAGGTGCGGTTCCGGCGGGCCCGGCGGCGGCTGGGGCGGGTGGTGGACCGGCTGGTGGCCGAGTCACGCGGCCGGGCCGACGGCACCGACGACCTGCTGTCGCGGCTGGTGGAGTCGACCGGCCGCGAGGCCGATCCGCGGGTCGGGCAGGCCCGGCTGCGCGACGAGCTGGTCACCCTGCTGCTGGCCGGGCACGAGACGACGGCCAGCACGTTGAGCTGGACCCTGCACCTGCTCGACCGGCACCCGGCGGTGTGGGAACGGGTGCACGCCGAGGCGGTCGAGACGCTCGGCGACCGGCTGCCCGGCTATGCGGACCTGTCCCGGCTCACCTACACCAACGCGGTGATCCAGGAGGCCATGCGCCTGTACCCGCCGGTGTGGCTGCTGCCCCGGCTGGCGGTGCACTCCGACGTGGTCGGCGGCTACCGGGTGCCGGCCGGGGCGGACGTGCTGATCTCGCCGTACACGCTGCACCGCGACCGGCGGTTCTGGGACCGGCCGGACCAGTTCGAGCCGGACCGGTTCGCCCCCGGCGCGAGCACCGACCGGCCGCGCTACGCCTACATCCCGTTCGGCGCCGGCCCCCGGTTCTGCGTCGGCAACAACCTGGGCATGCTGGAGGCCGTGCTCGTGCTGGCCATGCTCTGCCGTGACCTCCGCCTGACCGGCGTGCCCGGCCGGCCGGTCGTCGCCGAGCCGATGCTCTCCCTGCGCATCCGCGGCGGCCTGCCGGTGACCGTGCACCGCGCCTGAAACGCCCGCCGGGTCGGCGGATCCGCGACCGAGAGCGCATGGCACGAGAAGCAAACCGGGCACCGGCGGCCGACGATGAGAGAGACCGCCGCCGGTGTCCGCTCCCGGGCCGGTCAGCTCTCCGAAATCGCGCCGTGACGGTCATGCGCGTCCACGTGAAGGGGGAACCTTGCCAACGCGACCCGCCGGACTCGTACGCCGGCTACTGCCCTCCATCTTCGTTCTCGTGCTGGTCGGCGCGCTGTACGTGGTGGCGCGCGCCCCCTCGGCCTCGGCCGAGGATCGCGCGGCGATCGCCTCCCGCTACCAGTTCACCGAGCTGCCCATCGCGCTGCCACCCGGCCTCACCCACCGCACCGTGCGGCCGGTGAACTCAGACTACGAGCACATCCGCTCGTGGGTCTCCTCGGTCGGCGCGGCCATCGCGGTCAACGACCTCACCGGCGCGGGCGTCGCGCAGGACCTGTGCCTGGTCGACACCCGCAGCGACTCGGTCGTCGTCACCCCGGTCCCCGGCACCGGCGACCGTTACCAGCCGTTCGTGCTCGACCCGGCGCCGCTACCCACCGGCCCCGGCGTCGCGCCGATGGGCTGCAACCCGGGCGACTTCAACCAGGACGGCCGGATGGACCTGCTCACCTACTACTGGGGACGGACCCCGATCCTGTTCCTCAACAAGCAGAGCACTCCGGGCGGGCTGAGCACCGCCAGCTACCGGCCGACCGAACTGGTCCCCCAGGCGCCGTCACCGGACGGCACCTACCACGGTCCGTTGTGGAACACCAACGCCGTGGCGGTGGCCGACTTCGACGGCGACGGCGGCCCGGACATCGGCGTCTTCAACTACTTCCCGGACAGCGGCGTGCTCGACCCCGACTCGCCGGCCAACGTCGAGATGAACCACTCGATGTCCCGGGCCGAGAACGGCGGCGGCGCGCACATCCTGCGCTGGACCGCCGCCACCGGCGGTGACCAGCCCACGGCGAGCTACCAGGAACAGCCGGCGGCGATCGACCCGAAGCTGGCCACCGGGTGGACGCTGGGCTCCGCCTCGGCCGACCTCGACGGTGACCTGCTGCCCGAGCTGTACCTGGCCAACGACTTCGGCCACGACCACCTGCTGCACAACGTGTCCACCAACGGGCGGATCAAGTTCGCCGGCACCACCGGCCGCCGGGGCGTGGCGACGCCCAAGTCGATGGTGCTGGGCCAGGACTCCTTCAAGGGCATGTCGGTCGACTTCGGCGACCTGACCGGCACCGGACGCTTCGACATGTTCGTCAGCAACATCACCACCTCCTGGGGCATCGAGGAGAGCAACTTCCTGTGGAAGAACACCTCGACCTCGGCGGGGGACGCCGCGGCGAAGCTGCGCGCCGGGGTGGCCCCGTTCGATCAGAAGGCCGCCGACTACCACATGGCGTTCACCGGCTGGGGCTGGGACACCAAGATGGCCGACTTCGACAACAGCGGCCACCCCGCGGTCGTGCAGGCCGCCGGCTTCGTCAAGGGCGACATCAACCGCTGGCCCTGGCTCCAGGAGCTGGCGATGAGCAACGACCTGATGCTGCAGAACCCCGGCATGTGGCCGCACGCCGAACCCGGCGACGACATCTCCGGCCACGAGGCGCTGGCGTTCTGGGCCCGCGACCGCGACGGCAAGTACGTCAACGTCAGCAGCGAACTCGGCCTGGCCGTCCCGGTGCCCACCCGCGGCGTGGCGGTCGGTGACACCAACGGCGACGGCGGCCAGGACTTCGCGGTGGCCCGCCAGTGGGACTCCCCCGCCTACTACCGCAACGACAACCCGGGCCAGGGCGCCTTCGTCGGCCTGCGGCTGCACCGGCCCGCGCGCGGCGACGCCACCGGCGCCGCCACCACCCCGGCGTACGGCGCCCAGGTGCGGCTGACCACGGCGGACGGGCGTACCCAACTGGCCCAGCTCGACGGCGGCGGCGGCCACAGCGGCCGGCGCAGCTTCGACGTGTTCTTCGGGCTCGGCTCCCACGGCGACCAGCCGGTCAAGGCCGAGATCAGCTGGCGCGACCTCGACGGCGGCCGGCATGTCCAGACGCTCGACGTGACCCCGGGGTGGCACGACCTGATGCTCACCGGGCAGGCAACGGAGGTACCGGCACGATGACCGACGTGATCCAGGAAAAGACGATCCGGGACCAGCGGGCCGCCGAGCGGGTGGCCCCGCAGTCCCCGGCGGTGCCGCCGGCCCGACCGCTCCCGCCTCGGGTCGACCGGACCGACCCCCGGTACAAGGCGCTGCGCAACTTCGCCATCTCGATGAGCGTGTTCAACATCCTCGGGTACACCGTGCTCGGCTTCGAGCAGCCCTGGTCGTGGCCGCTGCTCGCGCTGGCCGTCGGCTACGCCGCGGAGATCACCATCGAGCTGGTCACCGCCTGGTCGCAGGGCCGCCGGCCGGCCTTCGCCGGCCACGGCGCCTGGGGCATGTACACCTTCCTGCTGCCCACCCACATCACCGCGCTCGCCTGCAACATGCTGCTGTACGCCAACGTCCACTTCTGGCCGATCGCGTTCGCCGTGGTGGTGGCCATCGGGCAGAAGGCCGTCTTCCGCGCGCCGATCAACGGCCGGATGCGGCACTTCCTCAACCCGTCGAACTTCGGCATCACGGTGACCCTGCTGGCGTTCTCCTGGGTGAACATCGCCCCGCCGTACCACTTCACCGAGAACGTCCCGGACATGATCCGGGTGCTGGTCCCGTTCGTCATCCTGACCGCCGGCACGGTGCTCAACGCGATGCTCACCAAGAAGGTGCTGCTCATCATGGGCTGGGTCGGTGGCTTCGTGATCCAGGCGCTGGTCCGGCACTGGATCTGGGACGTGTCGCTGTGGGGCGCGCTGGTGCCCATGACCGGGGTGGCGTTCGTGCTGTTCACCAACTACATGATCACCGACCCGGGCACCACCCCGTCGAAGGGCCGGGCGATGTTCATGTTCGGCGCCTCGGTGGCCACGGTGTACGGCGTGCTGATGGTGTTCAACGTCGTCTACACGCTGTTCTTCGCGGTGACCATCGTCTGCGTCGCCCGGGGCGCCTACTGGTGGGTCCGGCACCTGCTCGCGCAGCGGCGGCCGGCGGCGGTCGCGGCCGGCGTGCCGGCGCTCGCCCCGGCCGGGCGGTGACCGCCGTGCAGCCGAGGACCGTCGAACTGGACGAGTGGGAGACGATGACCATCGAGGCGTTCGCCGACACGGTCATCCCGGGTGAGCGCCGATTCCCGGAGGACCGCGCGATCGCCGGCGTGGCCGAGGGCGGTGGCGCGGTGACCTCGGGTGCGCTCGCCCTGCTGACGTCCGAGGAGGGCGGCTTCGCCGCCCTGCTGCCGACCCTGGTGGTCGGGCTCAACGACCACGCGCAGGCGTGGGCCGACAAGCGGGGCGTCGCGCTCGACGGCGACGTCCCGCCCTTCGTCGCGCTGGGCTTCGCCGACCGCACCCGCCTCGCCGCCGAGCTGATGGCGCCCGGGCACCCGGAGCAGGAGCTCTGGGTGCCGCTGGCCATGTTCAGCTTCATGGCCTGGGACACCGGGGCCGACCGGCACACCGTGGAGGCCCTCGCCGCCGGTCATCCGGGGCTGACCGCGATGGGGTTCGCCCCACCCGGGCCGGACGGCCTGTGGCGGTTCCCCGAGTTCTCCTACCGCCGGGAACTGGCGTCGGTGCACCCGCTCACCACGGCCAAGGGGGACCCGGCATGAACGCGGACAGCACCGACGTCGTGGTCATCGGCAGCGGCTTCGGCGGCGCCATCCCGGCGTACCGGCTGGCGGCCGGCGGCGCGCGGGTGACGGTGCTCGAACGGGGCCCCTGGCTGACCGGCGCGGACTTCGAGCACGACTTCGCGTTCGGCAGCGCGGCCACCCGGGCGTTCGAGTTCACCCTGGGCGACGGCATGAACGTCCTCGGCGGCAACTGCGTCGGCGGCGGCAGCGTGGTCTATTTCGCGGCCACCCCCCGCGCGCCACGGCACACGTTCGAGCGGCAGGGCAGCATCGGCCGCCGGATGTGGCCCCGCTCCATCGACCGGACCGCGCTGGACCCGTTCTACGACATGGTGTCCGAGTCGCTGCCGGTCACCCCGCAGGGGTGGAACGACGTCACCTACTCGGGCGGGCTGTTCGCCGCGGCCTGCGCGCACGCCGGGCGGACCGCCAACCCGGTGCCGGCCGCCATCGACGGCGAGCAGTGCACCAACTGCAACTGGATGATGTCCGGCTGCCGGTTCGACGCCAAACGCTCGCTGCTGCTGAACTACCTACCGGCCGCGGTGGCCCACGGCGCGCGGATCCGCCCGTTGCACGAGGTGCAGCGGATCACCCGGACCGACGACGGCTACCGCGTGCACTACAACACGGTGGACGAGGTGGACTACCGGGTGGTCACCGGGGGCGGCACGATCGACTGCCGGTTGGTGGTGGTGGCCGCCGGCGCGGTCGCCACCCCGGTCATCCTCCAGCGGTCCGAGGAGGACCTGGGCGAGCTGCCGGCCGCCGTCGGCCGGTACTTCTCCGGCAACGGCGAGCGGCTGAACACCGCGGTCATCGACGAGGCCAAGGCGCGCGACCTGCTCGGGCTGAGCCGTCCGGACGGGCGGGCGTACGAGGCGTACCAGATCGGCAAGGGCCCGGTCTGCGCCAGCTGGGACCGGCTGGACGGCGCCCTGCCGGAGTTCAGCCGGCACTCCCTGGAGCAGCTCTACTTCCCGCCCGGCTTCGGCACGATCCTGGCCCAGGTGGCGAACGCGGACGGGCCGAGCTGGTTCGGCGTGGACAAGAAGGAGATGCTGCGCCGCTGGCAGTCCTGGCTGACGATCTTCATCATGTCCGAGGACGACAACGAGGGCGTCTTCGGCCCGCCGCCGGAGACCGGCCACGCCGACCGGATCGCGCAGCAGATGCTCAGCCGGGGGGCACTGCGCTACCGCCCCACCGAGAACACCCGGGCCGGGTGGGCGCGGGCCGACGCCGACGTGCGCGACATCCTCGAACGTGACGGCCTGTCCACCGTGATGCCGTGGACCGACGACGTGATCGGCGCGTACACCGTGCACCCGCTGGCGTCCTGCCGGATCGGCGACGACCCCGACACCTCGGCCCTGGACGACCGGCACGAGCTGCGCGGGCACCCCGGCATCTTCGTCACCGACGGCTCCGCGGTGCCGGGCGCGCTGACCGTCAACCCGGCCCTCACCATCGCCGCGCTGGCCGAGCGGGCGGTACCCGGGATCGTCGAGGCGGCCCGCGCGCGCGGCGTGCCGGTCCGCTACGTCGCCGAACCGCCGGAGCACCGCAAGAGCAGCAGCGGGTTCCGCCAGCCCGCCCATGCCTGAGCCCCCGGTGGCCCGCCCCAGTGGCGGGCCACCGGGGGGTTCACGGCTTGGGCACGTCGAACAGCGAGGGGAACCGGTTGACCAGGCCGAGGTCGCCGCGGGCGCGCAGCCGGCCCCGCAGGAACAACATCCGGGCGTTGGCGTTGCCGGTGGTCATCTTGACGAAGTTGACCGGGTCGAGCGTCAGGACCAGCTGGGGCGCCGGCGTCTCGGGCGGCACCACGACGCACCTGCCCTCGGCGATGCGCAGTTCGAACACGTCCGCGTCGCCGTCGGGCCGTCCCGTGACCCGCCAGTGCACCACGACGTCCAACGTGCCCGCCCGGTCGGCGCGGAACACGTCGGGCATTCCCTCGACCAGCGCGGTGAGCACGTCGGCTCGGGACTGCGCCAGGAGTTCCTTCAGTTCGTCGTCCGACGCCTGCTGCACCCATCGCGCGAATGCGGCGCGATCCTCGGACGGCATGACCTTGACAACCATTTCGCCGCTCCCGTGAAGAACGAATGAATGAGCCGGACCGACAGTCCGCAAATCCATCATTTCGGCGCCGCGCGGGCCGGCCAACTCCGAGAATGCCCGCCGTCGAAGGCACCAGGGAGGCAGCAGTGACCATTCTGATCACCGGCGGCGCCGGGTTCGTGGGCTCGCACACCGTGGCCGAGCTGCACCGCCGGGGCGGCGCCGTACACCTGCTCGTGCGGGACCGGCGGCGCGCGGCCCGGGCGCTGCGACCGCACGGCGTCGACCTGGCCGAGCTGCGGGTGACGACGGGGGACGTCACCGACCCGGCGACGGTCGCGGCCGCGGTCCGGGACTGCTCGGCGGTGCTGCACGCCGCCGCGGTCTACAGCTTCGATCCGCGTCGCCGCGCCGAGATACGCGCGGTCACCCGCCGCGGCACCGAGGTGGTGCTGGACGCCGCCCGCGCGGCCGGCGTGCCGCGCATCGTGCACGTCTCGACGTTCGGGACGCTGGTCCCGGCGCCCGGACCGGTGACCGCCGACTCGCCGGTGCGCCGGCCCCGCGAGCCGTACCTGGCCGCCAAGGCGGCGGCCGAGCGGGTGGCCCGCCGGCACCAGGACGAGGGGGCCCCGGTCACCATCGTGCATCCCCCCGCGCTGCTGGGCCCGCGCGACCCGAAGCTGGGCGACCAGAGCGCCCGGATCCGCGACGTGCTGCGCGGGCTGATGCCGATCTGGCCCGACGGCGGCTTCCCGATCGGCGACGTCCGCGACCTCGCCGGCCTGCACGCGAGCCTGCTGGACGGTGGGCCGGTCCCGGCCCGCGTCGCCGGGCCGGGCCGGTTCGTGCCGACCCGGGAGCTGCTGGCCGGCCTGCGCCGCGTCACCGGGCGCCGGCTGCCGGCGGTGCACCTGCCGGCGGTCGCGCTGCTGCCGGTCGGTCGGCTCGCCGGGCTGGCCCAGCGGGTCCTGCCGGTGCACGTGCCGGTCGAGTACGGGGCCATCTACGCCTGCCGGGTGGCCCGGCCACTCGACACCGCCGCCACCGACGACCTGCGGGGCACCGCGGCCCGGCCGCTCGTCGAGACGCTGGCCGACACCGTCCGGTGGCTGCACGAGGCCGGCCACGTCAGCGCCGCGCAGGCGGGCCGGGCGGCGTAGCCGCGCAGCGGGCCAGGCTGCTTAGCCGCGCAGCGGACCAGGCGGCGTAGCCGCGCTCGGACGGCGGCGGTCGCCGGGTCCGTCGCGCCGCCGCCCGTCAGCACCCGCCGGCACGGCCGTGGCCCGCCGGAGACGACGTCACGGCGGGCCATGGTGGTACGGCTGCTGTCCTACTCCGAGGTGCGGACGTGCAGGGACTGCTCCTGCGCGTTGCGGCGCACCGCGGCGCCGGTCCGGCTCAGCTCCGCCTCGGGGCTGAACATGATGACCTCGGTGCCGGCCTCGTGCTTCAACGGGGTGTGCCCGGGCGGGGTGTAGAACGCCTCACCGGCGTGGTAGACCTCGTCGGTGTCGCCGACCCGGACGGTCATGGTGCCCTTGAAGACGTAGCCCCAGTGCGGGCACTGGCAGCGGTCCCCCGGCAGGCCCTTGAGCAGCGGGGTCGCGTCGATGTCCTCCTCGAACGCCGTGAAGTTCACCGAGTAGCCGTCGATGATCTCGAATCGATCCTTGACGGGGCCGACCTCCTCGGACTTGGTGGCGCTCTCCCGAGAAACCTTCGGCATGTCCATCAGCTCCTTCGTCAGGGTCTGGCCGCTCCGGATCAGATAGGGGAAACGTTAGGCGCGTGCCGGGCCGGGCTCATCTTCCAGGCTGCGCACCCGGGCGGGCGGATCGTCCGCCGGCCAGCGACGCGTGCTCGGCGACCAGGTCCATCACGGCGCCGGGAATCTCCCCCACCCCCGAGCCCCGCACCGGGCTGGAGCGGGAGGTCATCGGGCCGGGCTCCAGCACGTGGTACCCGTCCGCGCGCAGCGTGGCGACCGCCCGCCGGATCGCCGGGTTGGCCCACATGCGCGCGTTCATGCAGGGCTGGAAGTAGACGCCCGGGCCGTGCACCGAGATGAGGGCCGTCACCAACGTGTCGGCGATGCCGACGGCGGCCTTGGCCAGGGTGGTCGCGGTGGCCGGCGCCACCACGAAGGTGTCGGCCCGCTCCAGCAGGGTCACGTGCAGCGGGTCGTCGAGCCAGTCCTCGTCGGTGTAGACGGGCACCGACAGCTCGGGGAGGAAGCGGGCGGCCGCCGTACGGGTGGCCACCACGGTGACGTCGTCGGCGTAGCGCAGGGCCTCCTCGACCAGGCGACCGGTCGAGACGGCGGCGCTGGAGCCGCAGACTCCGATCAGCACGGAGCCCAGGGGCGGGCGGGTCGTCATCGGTTCGTCCTTCCGGCCTCACACGAGACGACGATGGTGCCGCGGGGACACCGCGGCACCATCATCATCACGCTACTGCTGAGACGACGTCTCAGACGTCGCAGGGCTCCCCGAGCACGATCGACGGGGCGACGGTGGCGTCGCTGAAGTCGGCCGAGGTCACCTCGGCGGCGGTCAGCAGCTCGTCGTCGGTCGCGGTCAGAACGGTGTTGATGTTCTCCATGACGCTCCTCCAATGTTCGCTGTTGTTTGCTGTTTCCCCGGCCAAGGTGGTTCCAGAATGAAACCACTCCGGGCTTCCCGCCACTTCGGAATTGCGGCGCTCACAGCGCAATTCCGGAGTGGCATTCCGGCGACGCCGGATTCATTCTGAGGCCGCACGCGTGCGATGAGCATGGTGCGCATCGGGCTGGCGGGACCACCGTTTCCGGGCCGCCGAGAAAGGTCTTCCGACATGTCGCACAGCACGGCGCTCCGCGAGCGGGCCGGCGCCGGCCGCATCTTCACCGAATCAGCGACTGCGGCCGAGGACCGCTCGGTCGGACGGTTCGGGCCCTGGTGGTCCGACCGGACGCGATCGAACCGCTTCCACGTCACGCCGATCTGCTTCGCCGACCTCGAGCACTGGGGCTTCGACCCGGAGACCGGGAACCTCGGCCACCGCAGCGGGAAGTTCTTCACGATCGAGGGGTTGGCGGTCCGCAGCGACTACGGGCCCGTGCCCCGCTGGTCCCAGCCGATCATCAACCAGCCGGAGATCGGGCTCTGCGGCATCCTCGTCAAGTACTTCGACGGCGTGCCGTACTGCCTGATGCAGGCCAAGATGGAGCCGGGCAACGTCAACACGTTGCAGCTGTCGCCGACGGTCCAGGCGACCCGCAGCAACTCCAGCCGGGTGCACCGCGGCGGCGGCATCCGCTACCTGGAACACTTCGTCGGCGCCGACCGGGGCCGGGTGCTCGTCGACGTCCTGCAGTCCGAGCAGGGCTCGTGGTTCTATCGCAAGCAGAACCGGAACATGGTCGTCGAGGTGACCGGCGAGGTCGCGCCGCACGACGACTTCTGCTGGCTCTCCCTGCGCCAGGTGCTGGACCTGCTGCACGTCGACAACCTGGTCAACATGGACGCCCGTACGGTGCTGTCCTGCATGCCGTTCGCTCCCCCGCAGCGGGACAGCGGCTCCCGGCACGCCCCCCAGGGGTTCCGGCAGGCGCTGGCCCGGTCACTCGACCGCGGCGCCGCCGCCCGGCACGACCTCGGCGAGATCCTCAGCTGGCTCACCGAGGAGAAGACCCGGCGCGAGGTCAACACCCGGCTCATCCCGGCGCGGGAGGTCACCGGCTGGCGCCGGTCGGACCGCGAGATCGCGCACGAGGCGGGCCGGCACTTCCGGGTGATCGCGGTGCACGTCGAGGCCAGCAACCGCGAGGTGCCGTCCTGGCGGCAGCCGCTGCTCGTGCCGAGCGCGCGCGGGGTCATCGCCTTCCTCACCAAGCGGATCGAGGGGGTCCTGCACGTGCTCGTGCACGCCCGGGTCGAACCGGGCTTCATCGACAAGGTGGAGCTGGGGCCCACCGTGCAGTGCACACCGGAGAACCACACCGACCTGCCCGCCGACCGGCAGCCGCGCTACCTCGACTACGTGCTGGCCGCGGACCCGGCCCGCATCCGGTTCGACGCCCTCCTCTCCGAGGAGGGCGGCCGGTTCCTGGACGCGCAGAACCGGTACCTGGTCATCGAGGTCGAGGAGGACTTCCCGCTGCGGGCCCCGGACGGCTACCGCTGGCTCACCATCGGTCAGTTGGGCGAGTTGCTGCGGCACGGCCACTACGTGAACGTCCAGGCGCGCAGCCTCGTCGCCTGCCTGCACAGTCTCTGGTGAGGGGGACGACGGCGATGCGGTCCGTGGTGCGCGTCGGGGTCCTGGGATGCGCGAGCATCGCGCTGCGCCGGACCCTCCCGGCGCTGGGCGTGGCCGAGGGCGTCGCGCTCACGGCCGTGGCGAGCCGGGATCCGGCCAGGGCACGCGAGGTCGCCCAGCGGTTCGGCTGCGCCGCCGCCGACGGGTACGACAGCCTGCTGGAGCGCCCCGACGTCGACGCGGTGTACGTCCCGCTGCCCACCGGCCTGCACGCCGAGTGGGTGGGCCGCGCGCTCGCCGCCGGCAAGCACGTGCTGTCGGAGAAGCCGCTGACGGTCGACGCCGCCACCGCCCAGGATCTGGTGGACCAGGCGGGCAGGGCCGGCCTGTGGCTGACCGAGAACTTCACCTTCCTCCACCACTCGCAGCACGCGACGGTCCGCCGGCTGGTCGCGGACGGCCGGATCGGCACGCCCCGGGTGTTCAGCGCGCGCTTCGGCATCCCCCCGCTCGACCCGGCGGACGTGCGGTACCGCCCGGACCTGGGCGGTGGCGCGCTGCTGGACGTGGGGGTGTACCCGATCCGGGCCGCCCAGCTGCTGCTCGGGCCGGAGCTGGAGGTGGTCGGCGCGGCCCGGCGGCTGGACCCGGCCCGGGGCGTCGACGTGGCCGGCCACGCCCTGCTGCGCACGCCCTCGGGGGTCACCGCCGAGCTGTCCTTCGGCTTCGAGCACGGGTACCGGTCCGGCTACGCGGTGTGGGGCGACCGGGGACGCCTGACGCTGGACCGGGCGTTCACCCCGCCGCCGACGTGGCAGCCGGTGGTCCGGCTCGACAGCCAGGACCGGGTGGAGGAGCTGACGCTGCCGGCGGACCACCAGTTCCGCAACACCCTCGCGGCCTTCTCCCGGTCGATCCTGCGGCAGGCGGACTTCGGCCCGCAGGGCGAGGCCATCGTGCGCCAGGCCCGGCTGGTGGACCAGGTGCGGGCGGCCGCCGAACGGTTCACCGCCTGATGCCCGCCAGACGACTCCAGGAGGTCGACGTGAACAGCACGCGCAAGGCGCAGATCCTGGCGGAGGTGCGCCAACTGCACCGGGAGAACGCCACCGACGAGTTCGTCCCCGGCGTGACACCGATCCTGTCGTCCGGCGCCGTGCTCGACGAGGACGACCGGGCGGCGCTCGCCGAGTCGGCCATCGACCTGCGGATCGCCGCGGGGGTCGCCGCGCGCAAGTTCGAGTCGGCGTTCGCCCGCACGCTGGGGCTGCGCAAGGCCCACCTCACCAACTCCGGGTCGTCGGCGAACCTGCTCGCGCTCTCGGCGTTCACCTCGCCCCAGCTGGACGACGTGCGGCTGCGTCCCGGCGACGAGGTGATCACGGTCGCCGCGGGCTTTCCCACCACGGTGAACCCGATCATCCAGAACGGGCTCGTCCCGGTCTTCGTCGACGTGGAGCTCGGCACGTACAACACGACCGCCGAGCGGATCGAGGCCGCGATCGGGCCGCGTACCCGGGCGATCATGATCGCGCACGCGCTCGGCAACCCGTACCCCGCCGAGGAGGTCGCCCAGCTCGCCGAGGCCCGTGGCCTCTTCGTCGTCGAGGACAACTGCGACGCCGTCGGCTCACTGCACCGGGGCCGGCTCACCGGGACGTTCGGCGACGTCTCCACGGTCAGCTTCTATCCCGCGCACCACATCACCATGGGCGAGGGTGGCTGCGTGCTGACGGCGAACCTGGCGCTGGCCCGCGTCGTCGAGTCCATGCGGGACTGGGGGCGGGACTGCTGGTGCGAGCCGGGCGAGGACAACACCTGCTTGAAGCGGTTCTCGTACCAGCTCGGTGACCTGCCCGAGGGCTACGACCACAAGTACATCTTCTCGCACGTCGGATACAACCTGAAGTCCACCGACCTGCAGGCGTCGCTCGGGCTGTCCCAGCTGCGCAAGCTGCCGGAGTTCGGCGCGGCGCGGCGGCGCAACTGGCGGCGGCTGCGGGCGGCCCTGGCGGACGTGCCGGGGCTGCTGCTCCCGGAGCCCACCGCCGGCAGCGACCCGAGCTGGTTCGGCTTCGCCATCACCGTCGACTCCGACGCCCCGTACACCCGCCAGGAGCTGGTGGATTTCCTGGAGTCCCGGCGGATCGGCACCCGGCGGCTCTTCGGCGGCAACCTCACCCGGCACCCGGCCTACCGGGACCGCGAGCACCGGGTCGCCGGCCCGCTCACCAACAGCGACATCATCACCGACCGTACGTTCTGGATCGGGGTTTACCCGGGCATCACAGTGGAAATGATCGATTTCATGGCACAGTCCATCAAGGACTTCGTCGGGCGACGCCGCGCGACGACGCCCGCGCGGGCCGCCACCCCGGTCCCCGCTCCGCAATCCTGAAGAGGTACGTCCCCCGCACGACCGTGATCCTGGCATGAGGGCCCTGACGACCAGATGACGTTGCCCGCACGTCAGGGCCAAACCCCTCAAGGAGGTTCCCGTGTTCGACGTGATCGTCATCGGAGGTGGACCGGCCGGTCTGTCCGCTGCACTCACCCTCGGCCGGGCACTCCGCACAACGCTTCTGATCGACTCCGGCGAGTACCGCAACGCACCCGCCGCCGAGATGCACAACTTCCTCACCCGGGACGGGACGCCCCCGGCCGAGCTGCGCGCTCTCGCCCGCGAGGAGCTCGCCCGCTACCCCACCGTGCAGATCCGGAACGTGGCGGTCGACCAGGCCCGGCAGCTGGAGGCGGGCGGGTTCGAGCTGGCGTTGGCCGACGGCGACTCCGTCCAGGCGCGACGGCTGGTGCTCGCCACCGGCCTGGCCGACGACCTGCCGCCGATCGAGGGGATCGAGGACCTGTGGGGGCGCGGGGTCTACCACTGCCCGTACTGCCACGGCTACGAGGTCAAGGACACCACGATCGCCGTGCTGGGCTCCGACCCGGTCATGGTGGACCTGTCGCTGCACCTGCGCCGGTTCAGCGACGACGTGGTGCTCTGCGTCAACGGCCGCGGCGACGACCTCGACGAGGCGACCCGCACCCGGCTGGCGACGTACGGGGTGCCGGTCCGCGCCGAGAAGGTCGTCCGGCTGGAGTCGAGCGGTGACGAGCTGGAGCGGATCGTCTTCGAGTCGGGCGATCCCCTCCCCCGGCGCGCGCTGTTCGCCATCGGGCAGTTCGGTCAGCGCTCGCCGATCCCCGACCAGCTGGGCTGCCGGCTGCTGCCGGACGGCTGCGTGGAGGTCACCGACTTCCACCAGACCAGCGTCGCGGGCGTGTACGCCGCCGGCGACATGGCGCACCGGCCGACCATGCCCGGGCCCACCCCGTTCGTCATCGTGGCCACGGCGGGCGGCACGATCGCCGCGATCGCGGCCGACAAGGACCTGGTCGCCACCGACACCCCCGTCCCGACGGCGTGACCCCCGGCCCCGGCCCCCGCACCAGCGGGGCCGGGGCCGGCGGCGTGCCGGGCGCGCGGACCGCGAAGGCCGGGCAGCGGGAGACGTACTCCCCGCTGCCCGGCCTTCGTCGGCGGCGCGTCCTCAGTGGTGGTCGTGGTCGTCGTCGACCTCGACCGGAAGCTCGGTCAGGTACTGCACCTGGCGCGGGCGCTGGCAGTACTTGGCGGTGAAGTCCACGAGCATCGGGTCCTCGACGTCGCACAACTGCTGGTGCATCTCGCGGTCACGCCACGGGTAAATCATGATCACCCGGGTCGGCTCCGCGTCGTACTGGTAGAACCCGGCGTGGCCGGACCAGCCCGGATCGGCGTGAGCGTTGGGGCCGACGATGTCGTCGAGCTCCTGCATGATCGGGACGACCTTGTCGGTGAGTTCCTCCTTGAGGAACCACGTCTCAATGACAGTGACCATTCTGCCGCGCTCCATTCCTTCGAGACTTCCGTTGTCATGCGCGCTCGACGCGATTTTTCCCGGTGCAGATACATATTCTGGTGCCCGCCGCGACGGCCGACCACTTCGTCGGTGCGCTGCTCACCGCAGGGCTCGGGCGATTTCCCGCAACAGTGTCCGGACCATTCCCGCGGAGGCGGCCCGTCCGACGAGCCCGATGCGGAACGCCCCGTCCGCGAACGGGCTCAGCCCGCCGGCCACCATGATCCCGGCGTCGGCCAGCCGCGCCCGGATGGCGTCGGCGCGCGGGTCCGCCACCACGACCACCAGGTTCGCCGCGTGTTCCTCGGGCGCCGGCACGCGCAGGCCGAGCTCGCGCACCCCGTGGCGGCAGTCGGCGGCGAGCCGGCCCTGCCGCTCGGTCCAGGTCCGGATCCCGGTCGCCCGGATGCGCCGTACGCTGCTGCCCAGGACCTGGATCAGGCTGGTCGGCATGGTCACCGGGGTCGGTTCCCAGTCCGGCGAATCCACCGCCGCCTCGTCCCAGGTGGCCAGGTCGAGATACCAGGTGGGTGGCCGCCGGGAACGGCTCTCGACCCGTTGCCGGCCGGCTTCGGTAAGCGCCACCACGGCGAGCCCCGCCGCCCCGCCGAGCCCCTTCTGGGACGCGGTGACCAGGGCGTCGATGCCCATCCGGGTCATGTCGACGTGCTCGCCGCCGGCGGAGGCGATGGCGTCCACCAGGGTCACCGCCCCGGCCGCCCGCGCGGTCGCGGCCAGTTCCGCCACCGGATGGCGTACGCCGGTGGCCGTCTCCACGTGGGTGACAAGCAGTCCGTCGCAGCCGGGCAGCAGCTCGGCGACCCGGTGCGGGTCGGCGGGACGGCCCGGGACGCAGGGCGCGACCCGCACCTGGAGACCGTGTGCGCCCGCCATCGCCTTGAGCCGGTCCCCGAAGTAGCCGGAATCCACCACCAGCACGCGCTGCCCGGGTTCGAAGAGGTTGAACAGCGCGGCGTCCAGGCCCGCCGAGCCGGAGCCGGGCAGGACGTAGGTGCGGGCCGCCCCGAGCAGCGCGGCCAGGTCGTCCAGGACCTGCCGCAGGTAGGCGGACCACGACGGGCCGTAGTGCGGTTGGATCGGCGCGCCGAGGAGTTCCGCGTCGTCCGGGTCGAGCCGGCACGGTCCGGGGATCATGAGGTGCTCCACGTGGCCGGCGACCGCCGTACCGTCCCGGTTGCCGTGGACTTCGACCAGGTCAGACATCCGCGGTCTGCTCCTCGTAGACCTCGAACACGCCCTCGTCGTGGTCGGTGGGGCGGTCCTCCCAGTCCCAGGCGCCGGCGACCGCGAGGGTCGCGCCGGAGATGTAGGCGGCCCGGTCGGAAACGAGGAACGCGACCGCCTCCGCGATCTCCTCCCCGGTGCCGAGTCGCCCGGCGGGGACCCGCTTGGCCATCCACTCCCGCTGCGCGGGGTGCAGGTGACCGTTGTCGATCAGACCGGGGGCGACGCAGTTCACGGTGATGCCGTGCGGCGCCTCCTCCACGGCGAGCGACCTGGTCAGCACCGCGATGCCGGTCTTGGCCACCGAGTACGCCGCGATGTTGGGCGCGCCGCGGACGACCAGGGACGCGGAGAGGCCCAGCGTCACGACCCGCCCGTACCGCTGCTCGCGCATGGCCGGCAGCGCGGCCCGGGTGGTGTAGAACGCGGAGCTGAGGTTGCTGGTGATGACCTCGTCCCAGCGCTGCGCGGAGGTGGCGGACACCGGGCTGAGGCTGAACTCGCCGACGTTGTTGACGAGGACCGACACGCCCGTGCCGAAGTGTTGCGCGGCCGCGTCGATCAGGTGAGCCGCCTGCTCGGAGTCGCAGACGTCTGCCTGGATCTCGACCGCCTGGGCGCCGGCCGACCGGAGCCGCTCCACCAGGGACCGGGCGGCGGTGGCGTCGGACCGGTAGTTGACCACGACGCGGAAGCCGTCGCGAGCGAGCCGCTCGCACATCGCCCGACCGATGCCGCGGGCGCCGCCGGTGACGAGGGCGACAGGTCCGGAACCGTTCACATGAGTCATCGCTGCGCTACCTCTGTCGGTGTCGGCGATCTTTCTGTCTCCGCCACATCGTCTCGACGCTTCCCGCGCCCCCGCATCTCCGAGATTGCCGCTGGGCGGAAAGGGCGGGAAAATGACGCCGCACCGGGGCACGAAGCACGATCTGAGTAGTCCCGCCTTTCGGGCGGATGGGACCGTACCAGACGACGAACCACAACGGTTTCGAAAGGGAAGCTCCGTCAACCCCGATGAATCGCGGAAGGCGCTGAGACCAACAATGAATGACACCGCACTCCTCCATCGGCTGATCGAGCGGCAGGCGGCGGAACGGCCCGACGCCGTGGCGGTGACCGGCGACGACGCCGAACTGTCCTACGGCCAACTGGACGACCAGGCCACCCGCCTCGCCCACCGGCTCATCCGGTCCGGCGCCGGCCCCGAGACGCCGGTGGCGGTCCTGGCAGCGCGCGGCGCCGACACGGTCGTCGCGCTGCTCGCCGTGCTCAAGGCCGGGGCGGCGTACGTGCCCGTCGACCCGGCGAATCCGCCCGAGCGGGTCGGTTACCTCATGCGGGACTCCGGCGCCAGCCTCCTGGTGGCGCCGCGGCGGCTGGCCGCGACCGCGCCGAGCGGCCCCTGGACGACCGTCACCTTCGACGTCGGGTCGGCGGACGGCGCACCGGCGGCTCCGCTGCCGGAGCGGGTCGGGCCGGACAACGCGGCCTACATCATCTACACGTCCGGCTCGACCGGGCAGCCGAAGGGCGTCGTGGTGCCGCACCGGCAGATCGTCCGGTCCACGCTCGCCAACCGGGAGTTCGGCCGCCCGGACCCGGACTGCTTCCTGCTGTTGATCTCGTTCGCGTTCGACGCGTGCGCGGTCGGGCTCTACTGGACGTTGAGCACCGGCGGCCGGGTCGTCGTCCCCTCCGTCGACGACCTGCGCGACCCGCTGGCGCTGCGCGCCCTGGCCGCCCGGCACCAGGTCACCCACCTGGACTGCACGCCGACCCTGTACTCGCTGATGCTCGCCGACGCGCCCGAGCCGCTGGCGACGCTGCGGTGCGCGATCGTCGGCGGCGAGGCGTGCCCGGCCGACCTGGTGGAACGCCACCACCGGCTGCTCCCCGGCTGCCTGCTCGTCAACAACTACGGCCCGACCGAGACCACGGTGTGGGTGACCTCGGCGACGGTCACGCCCACGAGCGACGGCCCGGTCTCCATCGGCACCGCGATCCGCGGCGCCCGCACCTACGTCCTCGACGAGGACCTCCGGTCGGTGCCGGACGGCGTCGAGGGCGAGCTCTTCATCGGCGGCGAGACGGTGGCGCGCGGCTACCACGGGCGGCCCGGCCTCACCGCGGAACGATTCCTGCCCGACCCGTTCTCCACCCGCGGCGAGCGGATGTACCGCACCGGGGACCGGGTCCGCCGGCTGCCCACGGGCGAGCTGGAGTTCCGCGGCCGGTTCGACCACCAGGTGAAAGTCCGCGGCTTCCGGATCGAACTCGGCGAGGTGGAGGCGGCGCTGGCCGCCCACCCCGACGTGGTGGAGGCGGTCGCGGACGTCCGCGACCTCGGTGGCACGGCGACCCTGGTGGCCTGGGCGCGGAGCACCGCGGCCGGCACCGACGAGATCCTTCACCAGCTCCGGGAACGACTGCCCGCGCACATGGTGCCCAGCCGGCTGCTGCTCCTCGACGCGCTGCCCCGCAACGTCGCGGGCAAGGTCGACCGGGCCCGGCTGCCCGACCCGGCCGGGCCCGCGGTCCCCGCCGGCGACGAACCGGCGACCCCGCTGGAGGCCGAGGTGGCGGAGCTGGCGGCCGAGGTGCTCGGCCTGCCGGTCGGCCGCAGCGACAACTTCTTCGACCTCGGCGCCACCTCCCTGCACCTGTCCCGGCTGCTGCTCGGCGTGATGAGTCGCTTCCACGTGTCGGTGCCGACCCACCAGCTGTTCCGGGTGCCGAGTGTGCTCGGCGTGGCCCAGCTCGTCGAGGCCGCCCGCCGGCTGGAGGACCCGGACGCGACCGGGACCTGGACGCTTGACGAACTCGCCGCCGCCGGTGAGCTGGACGCGGACATCCACCCCGGCGGCCTGGCCCCGTCGACCTGGTTCGGCCCGCGGCACGTGTTCGTCACCGGGGCGACCGGCTATCTCGGCGCGTTCCTGGTCAAGGAGTTGGCCGAGCGGACCGACGCCACCCTGTGGTGCCTGGTCCGGGCGGGCTCCGAGGACGAGGGGATCGCCCGGATCCGGGCCGCCATGAGCGGCTACCGCACCTGGGACCAGGCCTACCTCAGCCGCATCCGGCCGGTCGTCGGGGACCTGTCCGAACCCCGGTTCGGGCTGAGCGGGTCCGCCTACGAACGCCTCGGCCGGGACATCGACGTGATCTATCACAGCGGGGCCGTGGCCAACTTCATGTACCCGTACAGCGCGATCAAGCGGACAAACGTCGACGGCACCGCCGAGGTGCTGCGCCTGGCCACCACCGGCACCCTCAAGGCCGTGCACCACGTCTCCACCATCGACGTCCTGGTGGGCAGCGGCATCGAGCGCCCCTACCGGGAGGACGTCGAGATGGTCGCCCGAACGGTGCCCGAGGGGTACGCGCGCAGCAAGTGGGTCGCCGAGGCGTTCGCCCGCCAGGCCCGGGACCGCGGCGTGCCGTGCTCCATCTACCGGCCGGGGCTGGTCTTCAGCCACACCCGGACCGGGGCGACCCAACTCAACGACTATCTCCTGGTGGAGATCAAGGGCCTGCTCGACTTCGGTATCGGGCCCGACCTCGAGTACCGGTTGCCGGTGAGCACTGTGGACTGCGTCTCGCAGGCCATCGCCCACCTCTCGACGCAGGAGCACTGCCTCGGTGGGACGTACCACCTCTGGGACCCCGAGCCGGTCCCGGTGCAGTCGATCTTCTCCTGGATCAGGTCGTTCGGCTACACCTTCGACCCGGTTCCCTTCGAGACGGTGCTCAAGCGCCTGGCCGAGCTCGACCCGGACAGCCCGGTCCTGCCGTTGCTGCCGCTCTTCCTCGACGAGGAGCGGCGCCTGCGGACCGAGTCGTTCGCGGCGGGTGACCTGACCGCCGCCGACCGGGAGGTCGAGTGCGCCGGCACCCTGGCGGGCCTCGACGGCACCGGCATCGGCTCCGCGCCGCTGTCGGAGGAGTTGGCCCACAAGTGTTTCCAGTACCTGGTCGACGTCGGCTTCTTCCCCGAGCCCGCGGCGCAGCGGGCAAGGGTCGCCGCCCACGACCAGGTCGTCGAGTGGAGGGAGCCGGAACATGTCGGCTGAGGCCGGGGAACGGCGGTACCGGGTCGTCGTCAACGACGAGGAGCAGTACGCGATCTGGCCGGTGGAGCTGGACCGCCCCGGTGGCTGGCACGACGTGGGCGTCACCGGAGACCGGCGGACCTGCCTCGACCACATCGAGCGCACCTGGACCGACCTGCGTCCGCGCAGCCTGCGCGAGCGTATGGCGAACGCTGGCTGACCAGCGACGGGCCCCCGGGTTGATCCCGGGGGCCCGTCAGCTCGCGCTCGACTCAGCAGCGGAGGTAGGACGCGCCGTTGAGGTGGAGCACCGCCCCGCTGGCCCACTCGGCCCCGGGCGACGCGAGGTAGAGCACGGCGCCGGCCACCTCGTCGGGTTGAGCCACCCGCCCGAACGGGCTCTGCGCCATGATCGCGTCGGCGCCGGGACCCGTGACGTAGTCGGTGGTCATCTCCGTCTCGACCCAACCCGGCGCGACCGAGGCCACCGCGATGCCGCGCGGCGCGAGTTCGAGGGCGATGGTCTGCCCGAACGCGGTGAGGCCGGCCTTGCTGGCCGCGTCGCCGGAGCAGTCCAGCTCGCCCCGGTAGGCGCCCCGCGACGACATGTTGACCACCCGTCCGCCGGCGCTCATGTGCCGCACGGCGCACCAGGTGACGTTGGCGGCGCCGACGAGGTTGATGTCGAGTTCCGCCCGCCACGCCGCCTGCCAGTCCTGGTAGGACGAGGACAGGATGGGATGGTCGACGAAGACGCCGGCGTTGTTGACCAGGACGTCGATGCGACCGAACGCCTTCGCCACGGTGTCCACCAACCGCTGGACCGCGTCGGGGTCCGCGATGTCGGCCTGCACGGCGAGGTGCCCCTCGCCGGGCAGCTCGTCGACCAGGGCCTCGGCGAGCTTGTCGTTTGTGCGGTAGTTGACCGCCACCCGGTCTCCGTTGGCGGCGAACGCCTTGGCGATCGCCCGCCCGATTCCTCGTGACGCGCCGGTGACAAGAACGGCCCGTCCACTGGTCCCGGTCATTGCCCGCCTTCCCTCGGTTCATGTCGCGCAGTCCGCTGCGCGGGATCGGCCGCGTCCTCCTGCGCCTGGAAGTACTCCTTGAGCAGCGACCTGCCCTCCGGGACGAACTTCTCGCAGACGAGCACGTGGTTCTTGCGGTTGCGGGACTGCGCGGACCACAGCCGGGCGCCCGCCTCCCCCACCGCCGCCGGCAGGTCGCCCGCGCGTTGCAGCTGCTTCAACTGCCGGCGCAGGGCGCGGAAGCGTTCCAACATCTGCTCGTGTTCGCTGTTGAGCACCCCGGAGAACCCGGGGCTCAGGTACGGCGGCGCCATCGACGGGCGGATCAGCCCCTCGTACGTCGCCGGGCTGAAGTCGGCGGCGTACCGCATCGTCGCGGTCGCCGCGTCGTACAGGACGCGGAGCTGATCGAGGCAGTCGGTGAGCGCCCCCCAGCGCCGGGCGTCGAGCGCGGCGCGCGCGTCGACAAGCAGCGTGTTCATCGCGGCCAGGTGCAGGTGGAACAGCTGATGGCCGACCTTCCAGCGGAGCACCGCCTGGCCCCCGCCGGCCGGCATCCGCCCGGACGTCGGCCGGCCGAGCCGGGGTCGACCGCTGAGGTGACGGTCGGTCACTAGGCCACCTCCCGGCGCCGTTGCCCGCCCGTGGCCACCCACCGGTCGAGGGTCGCGTGCAGCACCACGAGGCAGCCCGCCAGGATGTCGCAGCGGTCCTCGGCGGACAGTTCGGTCAGGTCGAGGTCGGCGAGAACCTGGCGCTGCACGTCCAGGCAGGACCGCGACCACGCCGCCAGGTCCGGGCGCTCGCGGATCAGGCGGAAGTAGTCGTCGTACTCCGCCTTGCTGGAGCCGCCCGTCGCCGGGTCGGGCATCCGGCCGTCGACCGGCAGGGTGATGGGGGTGATGGGCCCGTACTCCGCGAGCGGGGTTTCGGCCGTCGGCCGGTCAGCGGGCATGTCCGTCCTCCAAGTCGCGCAGCACCACGTCGCTCGCGTTGCGGCCGGGTACCCCGAAGACGCCCCCGCCTGGACGGGTACCGGAGCCGCAGAGGTACAGGCGTGGGACGGGTGTGCGATAGTCGGGGTACCCGGCGACGGGTCGGCCCGCGAACAGGTCGCGGGGCGACATCGCGCCGTGGTAAAGGTTTCCGCCCGGCAGCCCGAAGTCGCGCTCCAGGTCCACCGGGGTGTGCATCCTGCGGTCGACGACGGACGCCGTCAGGCCCGGCAGGTACGACTCCATGTACGCCAGCACCTGGTCGGCGAAGGCCTCCCGCGCCTCGTCCCAGGTGGTGTCGGCGAGCGTGTACGGGACGTACTGGAGGTAGACGCTCATGACGTGCCGGCCGGGCGGGGCGAGGCCGGGGTCCAGGACGGTGGGGACCGTGCACTCCACCTGCGGCTCGCTGGGCAGCAGGCCCTGGGCGGCCTCGGCGTGGATCCGGTCCAGGTGGTCGAGGCTGGGAATGAGCATCAGCGTGCCGCGCAGGTGCGGACCCGCGGGGTCGAGGCCGCGGACCTCCGGGAGCCGGTCGAGGGCCAGGTGCATCTTGGCGACCACCCCCGGGTAGTCGGCGCCGGCGACCACGCTGCGGTAGGCGACGGGCACGGCGTCGGCGTCCAGCAGGCGCAGGAACGTCGTCCGCGGGTCGGCCGCCGAGACGATCGCCCGCGCGGTGAGCCGGGCGCCGTCGTCCAGCTCGACCGCCTCGGCGCCGTCCGGTCCGGTCCGGATTCGGTCCACCGACCGGCCGGTGAGGATGTCCACCCCGTACTCCCGGCAGGCGGCGGCGAGCGCCTGGGTGATCCCGCCCATGCCGCCCTTGACGTGACCCCACGCCGGCCGGCCCCACTCACCGGTGGTGAGCTGGTGGTAGAGCATGAGGTACGCGGTGCCGGGAGTGGACGGTCCGCCGTCGACGCCGGTGGTGCCCTCGGTGCAGAGCGGCACCTTGACCTCGTCGGACTCGAACCAGTCGTCGAGCAGCTCCCGCGCGCTGCCGAACAGCGCCGTCACGAGCAGCCGCAGATCCGCGTCGGGCAGGTCGGTGGCCGTGCGCAGCACGGCCTTCAACGCCGGTATGTCGTCGAACAGCGGGGTCCGCGACGGGCCGACCAGGTACGGCTCCACCACCTTGGCGAGCCGCCGCATCGTCCGCCCGTACTCGGCGTACGCCTTGGCGTCCCGCGCCGAGTACCTGCTGATCTCGGTGGCGTTGGCGACCTCGTCGGCGCCCAGGGTCAGACTCCGGCCGCCGGGGAAGAGTGCCGTCACGGACGGGTCCCGGGCGATGACCTCCAGGCCGTGCCGGGCCAGGCCCAGGTCGTCGATGATCTGCTGCGGAAACAGCGCCGTCACCAGACTCGCCGTGGAGAAACGGTAACCGGGAATCAATTCCTCGGTGACGCAGGCGCCGCCCACGACATCGCGTCGCTCGACGACGGCGACCCGCCGACCGCTGCGCGCGAGGTAAGCCGCGCACACGAGTCCGTTGTGACCACCGCCGACAATGACGGCATCGTACGGTGTGGTATGCAGCTTTGTTGAATTCACCCTGCCATGGTCATGGCGGTGCGTATCTGGTCGCATCTTTGAAACTGCCGCCCTTCGTGAATGGCGCCGGTATTCGAAAGGAATTCAACTCGTCAATCGATCGGTCGGCCGCGCACCCGTAGCAGGGTGCCGAGCTCGTCCAGCGCGTGCTGGCAGGCCGCCTCGTCGGCGCCGACGGCGAAGCCGGCGGCCAGCCGGCCGTCCACGAACGACCGCGGTGGGAGCAGCAGCCGCTGGCCCGGCCCGGCGAGGATGGTGCATTCCCAGATGCCGGCCGGCAGGCCGGCCGGATCGAGCCGCAGCTCCTCCACAACGAGGTCGTGCGGCGGGTAGTAGAACCGCACGGCGGCGGTGGACCGGCGGCGCGGGGTGAGGTCCGGCAGCTCGTCCACGGCCAGCCGGCCGGCGGCCACGGCCAGGTCGATCCCGGTGGCCAGCAGCCCGACGTACGTGATCATGTCGCCGCCCAGCCGCCCGTTCACCTCGATGATGCGGGGGCCCTTCGCGGTCAGCCGCACCTCGGTGTGGGTGACGCCGTGCGTGAAACCCAACGCGGTGTGGGCCGACTGCACCACCGCCCGCAGCCGCTCGTCGCGCAGCAGCGGGTCGTCGGCGGTGACGACGTGCCCCGTCTCCTCGAACGTCGGGGCGAGGCGCTGCTCCTTGTGCGAGATGAAGGCGGGCCGGACCTCACCGCGCCACACCACCGAGTCGACGGTGATCTCCGGGCCGTCCAGGTACTCCTCGACGAGCACCCCTTCGGCGAATCGGGGCGCGTCGGTCACGTGCGCGCCGTCGGCGAAGGCGAACTCGGCCTCCAGCTGCTCGGGTCGGTCGATCCGGGTGACCCCCTCGCTGCCGGCGAGCGCCCGGGGCTTGAGCACCACCGGGTAGCCGATCTGCGCGGCGGCTCGGCCCGCGCCCGCCGCGTCGGCCACCGCGACGGAGCGGACCGCGCCCGCCCCGGCGGCGGCCATCCGCTCCCGGGTCAGCCGCTTGTCCCGGCAGGCGAGGACGGCGTCGGGGGTGCTGGTGGGCAGCCCCAGCGCGGCCGCGATCCGCGCCGCGGCCCAGATCCGCATCTCGTCGTAACACAGCACGCCCGCGATCGGCAGCCGGCTGGCGAGCTCCTTGGCCGCCGCGATGGCCTCGTCGGTGTCCAGCGCGTCGACGCAGGTCTGCCCGACGAGGTACGGCCGGTCCCAGCTGGCCTCCCGCGCGTCCAGCAGCCACAACCGGAACTCCCGGTGCAGGCCACGCAGCGCCCACTCGCGATAGTCGGCACACAAGCTGTTGACCAGAAGCAGCAGGGGGCGGGGATCGGCCGAGGCGAAGGCGCCGTACTCGTCGGCGTCGCGTCGCCGCACGTCCGCCATTGGGTCAGGTCCGAGATCTGCCGGGTGCTCCCTCATATCAGAAATGATCGACGCACCGTGATCGGCGCGCCCACTCCGACGTTGCGGGAGCGTCCGGCCGTCGTCGACAGCGCCCGCCGCAGCGGAAAGATCGCGCGATGGAAGAAGACACGGGCCGGGTACGCGCCCCAGGCTGGGTTGTTGAACGCGGTCGGGCAGCAGGCGGTCGCGTGTGTCCACCCAGCGGGCAACCGTTCGCGCGCCCACGAGGAGAAGCCTCTGATGAGCACCGTTGCCGCATACGCCGTGCCCGCCGCCAAGGAGCCGCTGCGGCGCACCACGATCGACCGCCGCCCCGTCGGCGACCACGACGTGTCGATCGACATCGCGTACACCGGCATCTGCCACTCCGACATCCACCAGGCGCGCGCCGGCTGGGGAGAGGCGATCTTCCCGATGGTGCCGGGACACGAGATCACCGGCGTGGTGGCCGAGGTCGGCGCCGCGGTCACCGGCTTCGCGGTCGGCGACCGGGTGGGCGTCGGCTGCCTCGTCGAATCCTGCCGCACCTGCGCGCACTGCCGGGGTGGCCAGGAGCAGTTCTGCCCGAGCATGGTCTTCACGTACAACGCGCGGGACCGCCACGGCGAGCCCACCTACGGTGGGTACTCCCGGTCCATCGTCGTCGACGAGAACTACGTCCTGCGCATCCCGGACACGCTGTCGCTCGAGGCGGCAGCCCCGCTGCTGTGCGCGGGTCTCACCACCTACTCGCCGCTGCGCTACTGGCAGGCCGGGCCCGGCAGCAAGGTCGCCGTGGTCGGCCTGGGCGGGCTCGGCCACCTGGCCGTGAAGATCGCCCACGCGCTGGGCGCCGAGGTGAGCGTGCTGTCCCGGTCGCCGGGCAAGCGGGAGGACGCGGTCAAGCTCGGCGCCGACCACTTCCACCTGAGCAGCGATCCGGCGACCTTCGCCCGGCTGACCGGCGCCTTCGACCTCATGCTGTCCACGGTGTCGGAGCCGCTCGACCTCGGCGCGTACCTTTCGCTGGTGCGCAACGACGGCACGCTGGTGAACGTCGGCGCGCCGGAGGCCCCGGTGCCGCTCAACCTGTTCGCACTGATCGACGGCCGCAAACGGCTCGCCGGATCCATGTTCGGCGGCATAGCGGAAACGCAGGAAACTCTCGACTTCTGCGCGGAGCACGGAATCGGCGCGGATATTGAAATGATCTCCGCCGATCGGATAAACGAGGCGTATGGCAGGGTACTGGCGGGTGACGTGCGCTATCGGTTCGTCATCGACGCCTCGACCATCTGAGAAGGAGGGTGGCAAGTGACTGACACCGTACGGGCCCGTTGGGTGGACTCCGCCGCCGCCGTCGCGGCCGGTCCGCTCGACGGACGCTTCTTCTGTACGACGGTCGCCTGGACCCGGGCGTGGGAGGGCGTCCGCGCCGAACGCGTCCGCGCGTCCCGTCACCTGGTGCTCGAGGGCGGGCCGGCGCCGGAGCTGGTGCCCTACTACCTGGTCGACCACTCGCCGATCTGGCGCGACTACGAGAAGACGGCGGGGATCGAGCCGGTCTGGTCCGGCCCGGTGGTCTTCTCGTCCACCGTCTACGGCGTGCACGGCGGCGCGGGCGGCAGCTCGGCCGGCTACCGGGAACACGCCGTCGACCTCGGCCTGGAGCAGGCGCGGCGGTGGGGCGCGGAGGCGCTGGTCTTCGCCAACCTCGACGGTGCCGAGGTCGACGCGTGGTCCGCGGTCCGGCCCGACGGTTACCCGGTGCTGCTGGACCGGGCCTACGAGGCGCCGGTGGGTGGTTCCGAGTCCGCGTTCCTCGGCCGGATGACCTCCAAGCCCCGCCGTGAGCTCGGCCGCCAGTGGCGCCGGGCCCAGGAGAGCGGGGTGCGGCTGCGGGTGCTGACGGGCGCCGAGATGGTGCCGCGACTTGACGAGTTCGCCCGCTTGGCGATCGGCTCCTCGGAGAAGCACACCGACAACATCTACGGTCCCGAGATGTTCCGCGCCGTGACCGGCGTGCCGGGCGCCGTCCTGCTGGTCGCCGAGCACGACGACCGGATGGTCGGAGCGTTCTACTGCTTCCTCTACCGGGGACGACTCAGCCTGGTCTTCGCCGGGCTCGACAACGAGAAGATGAGCGAGCTGAACACGTACGCCTTCCTCATGTACGAGTCGCTGCGCTACGCGGTGGCCAACGGCGCCGAGGTCATCAACGCCGGCCGGTGCAACTACGCCTACAAGGAAAAGCACGCCTTCGACGGCGCCGACGTGTGGGCGTTGGTCTACCAGACCGGCTCGCGGCCGGAGGTCACCGACGCGCTCGAACGGATGAACAAGGGCCTGCACGAGTACCTCGCGCAGAACACGGGTCGCGAATGATCGCCCTGGGCCGGCGGCTGGGCTATTCGGGGAACCTCGCCGTCCTGCTCACCACCATCGTGGGCACCAACATCGGGTACACGGCGCTGTTGCCGTACCTGCCCCGGATCTCCGAGCGCCTCGGGCTGAGCGCGACCGAGCTGGCCATCTTCCTCACCGGCTTCGCGGTGACGAAGATCCTCGGCCAGCCGGTGGGCGGCTATCTCGCCGACTCCTGGGGGCTGCGGGCGACGGCGTTGGTGGGGCTCGTCGCGGCCGCGATCGGCATGTCCTTCATCATCTTCGCCGACACCGCCGAGCCGGCGATCCTGGGCCGGCTGATCTGGGGTGCCGCCGACGGGGTGCTCACCCCGGTCCTGTACCGGTCGTTGACGGTGATTTCCGCCGAGCACGGCCGGGACCCGACGAGCGGCTACGCGCATCTGGGCAGCGTCGCGGTGCTGAGCTTCGCCGGCGGCCCGCTGGTCGTCGGGCTCGTCTATCCGTTCGCCGACTATCCGGCGGTGCTGGCCGCCACCGCGCTGCTGACGCTGGTGAACGCCCTGGTGGCGTGGGTCGTGCTGCCCGACCGGGCCCGCAGCGTGCCGCCCGCCGAGGACGTGCCGGCCGCCCGGTCCGAACGCCTCCGGCCGCTGCTGCGCGCCATCGCCTTCTTCGCCATCGTCGACCTGTTCGCCAACCTGCTCTGGGCGGCGGCGGAACCACTGGTCCCGCTGTATCTGGCCCGGGCCTACGAGGACCCGACCGGCCGCGCCGCCTGGGTGCTCGGCCTCGGCATGCTGGTGTTCGCCGCCGCGAACCAGCTGCTCGCCCGGGTCTCCGACTGGTGGCGGCTGCCCCGGATGGCCAGCGTCGGCATCGCCGTGCTCGGCGTGTCCTGCATCGCGCTGAACGCGGTGGCCGTCCTCGCGTGGGGGCTGATCGGGATCGCCGTGTTCATGGTGGCGCAGGCGTACATCTATCTCATCGCCCGGCGCGGGATCCAGCAGCACGGCGGCGGCACCGGCCGGGCCTGGGGGATCTTCGGGATGTTCGGCGACACCGGTCTGGTCCTCGGCTCGGTGATCGCGGTGTGGCTCTTCGAGGCGTTCGGCACCCGGGCTTTCTCGCTGCTCGGCGTGGGCGCGCTGCTGGTCGCCGCCGTGCTGGCCGCGACGGTCCGCGGCCTACGCCCCGGCCCGGTCCCGGCCGCCGCCCCGGACCGGCGCGTCGAGACCCAGGTCTCCTGAGTCGCCTGCGGTGCAAGGAAGGGCCCCTTATTAACAGACGTCTGTTAATAAGGGGCCCTTCCTTGCACCGCTCCCCCGAGCTGGCGGGTCAGGAGCCGGACTTGCGGATCAGGTCGGCGGCCTTCTCCGCGATCATGATCGTCGGGGCGTTGGTGTTGCCGCGCACGATGGTCGGCATCACCGAGGCGTCGACGACGCGCAGTTGGGAGACGCCGAGCACCCGCAGCTCCGCGTCGACCACCGAGCCCATCGCGCAGGTGCCGACGGGGTGGAAGATGGAGTGGGTGTAGCGGCGGATGTAGTCGGCCAGGGCGGCGTCGGACTCCGAGGCCGGCGGCCGGAACGGCGACACCGTGTAGGCGCCGAGCGCCTTCTGCCGGGAGATCTCCAGGGCCATCCGCAGACCCACCACGGCGGACGCCAGGTCCTCCGGGTCGGCGAAGTAGTTGTGCACGATCCGCGGCTTGGTGGTCGGGTCCTCGGAGGCCAGGGTCACGTGCCCGCGGCTGCGTGGGGTGATCATCGACGGGCCGAAGGACAGCGCGTGTCCGGTCGGGATGCCGAGTCCGGTGTCGACGAACATCACCGGCGCGGCGAGGAACTCCACGTCCGGCGCCGGCAGCCCGTCGGCGGTACGCGCGAAGCCACCGACCTCCGGGCCGTTGCAGGTGAGCGGGCCGCGCCCCTCGGACATGAACTGCTCGAGGTTCTCCGGCGCGCCGGCGGCCAGCATGCTGATCGGGTGCTCGTGCTGGAAGATCAACGGGATCAGCACGTGGTCCTGGAGGTTCTGCCCGACGTGCGGCAGGTCCACCACGACCGGCAGGCCCAGCGGAGCGAGACCGGCGGCCGGGCCGATGCCCGAGTACATCAGCAGCTGGGGCGAGTTGTACGTGCCGGCGGCGAGGATGACCTCGCGGTCGGCCCTGATGGTGACGGCCTCGTCGAGGCGTTGCGCGACGACGCCGGTCGCCGACCCGTGCTCAATGAGCACGCGGTGGACCTGGAGGTTGGTCTCGACGGTCAGGTTCGACCGGTTCATCGCCGGGTGCAGGAAGGCGGTCGACGTGCTCGCCCGGCGCCCGCCCTTCTGGGTGAGCTGGAAGTAGCCGAAGCCGTCCTGCTCGGCGCCGTTGAAGTCGTCGTTGGCGTGGTGACCGGCCTCGACCGCGGCCTCCACGAACGCCGTCGACATCGGGTTGCGGGACCGGTTCTCCGACACCGCGAGCGGGCCGCCGCTGCCGTGGAACCGCGACTCGCCGCGCTCGTTGTCCTCCGAGCGCTTGAAGTAGGGCAGCACCTCGTCGTAGCTCCAGCCCGGCTGCTGCCACCCGTCGTAGTCGAGGCGGTTGCCGCGGATGTAGATCTGGGTGTTGATCGAGCTGGTGCCGCCGAGCACCCGGCCGCGCGGGAGGTAGACCCGGCGCCGGTCGAGGTGGGGCTCGTCGTGGCTGTCGTAGTCCCAGTCCAGCGCGGTCCGGAAGAGCTTCGCGAAGGCCGCCGGCACGTGGATGTTCTGCGCGGTGTCCGCGGGGCCCGCCTCGATCAGGCACACCGAGACGTCCGGGTCCTCGCTCAGCCGCGACGCGAGCACACAGCCCGCGGAGCCGGCGCCGACGATCACGTAGTCATAATTGCTCACCATTCCTCCAATCCTGTCTCCAGGGCCAGAATGAAGCGTTCACCAGCGGAATCCCACTCCGAGGTTGCACAGTTTTCCGCACTGTCGAACAAGAGATGGAACCGGCCGACGGTTACGATCTGGGCGACAACCGCCCGCGGATCGAAAGGTCGTGACAATGCCGGGGCAAAATGGCACGGAAACCCGCACTCTGACGAGGACGCGGGCCGAGCAGGAATTCGACGAGATGTACCGCCGGTACAACGAGGCGTTCGACGCCCGGGACGTCGACGGCCTCATGCGCTTCTATCGCGACGACGTCACCAAGATCGACTCGACCGGCGACGCCCAGTGGGACAAGGAGCAGGTGGCCGCCCTCTTCCACGGGCTGTTCCAGATGAGCTTCACGTCGAGCTTCGTGCCGATGAAGGAGGTCATCGGCGAGCACACCGCCCTGCTGGTCCTCGACAGCACGTTGACGTTCCCCGACTTCGAGGAGCACTTCATCACCGCGCTGACCTTCACGAAACAGGACGGCGAATGGAAGCTCCTGGTCGCGGCCAGCACGAACTTCCCGAGCTGACCGGCGGCCGGTTTCCCGGTCCCGAAAAGATCCCCGCGCCGCAATTTCGGCGCGGGGATCTTTCTGAACTGCGGAGCTAGGCCGGGCGGGCGACGCGATGCGCCGCGGTCAGCTTCTCCAGCAGCGGAACGATTTCGTTCGGGGTGGGCTGGCCGGTCAGTTCGACGCGCAACTGCTCGGCGTTGCGGGCGAACGACGGGTCCTCCAGCACCCGGATCAGTTGCTTGCGCAGCTTCTCCGGGGTCAGGTTGTCGCCGTCGGCGACGTGCACGCCGGCGCCGCGGGCCTCCAGCCCGTCGGCCGCGGCGATCGACCCCCAATACTTCACGTGCCAGTACGTGCCGTTGACGATCAGCTGCGGCACGCCGTGCTCCAAGGCCGTGGCGAAGGACCCCGGACCGCCGTGGTGCACGATGGCCGAGCAGGTCGGCAGCAGCACGCTCAGCGGCACGAAGTCCACCAGGCGGACGTTGTCGGGCAGGTCGGTCCCCGCGCCGATCTGCCGCTCGTTGAACGTGGCGACGACCTCGATGTCGAGATCCGCCACGGCCTCGAGCAGGTCACGCGGCGACGCCTCGACGCCATGACCCTCCCGGTTGGAGACGCCGAGCGTCAGGCAGACCCGCTTGCGGGTGGGCGGCTCGTGCACCCAGTCCGGCACGGTGGCCGGGCCGTTGAAGGGGGTGGGGCGCACCGGCACGTAGTGCACCCCGGCGTCGGCCGGGTGGTAGACCCACGGCGGCGCCGGGTCGATGGTCCACTGCCCGAGCGCGATCTCCTCGTCGAAGTGCGCGCCGTGGCGCCGCAGGAACGGCCCCAACCACTGCTCCATCGGATCGGGCAGCGCGTCCTCGCCGCGCTCGGCGCGCGCCTGACGGAAGCCGGCGCGGATCTGCGCGTGCGCGTCGACGCCCCAGGGCATGCGCGCGTGTGCCGCGCCGCTCACCCGGGCGGCGACCGGACCGGCGAAGGCCAGCGTGTTCCACACGATCAGGTCCGGCCGCCAGCGCAGGGCGTAGTCCACCAGGTCGTCGATCATCGAGTCCGGGGTGAGCAGCTTGTAGAAGTCCCAGGTCAGGTGCGCCAGCGTCGCTGCCGGATCACCCCAGCCGTACTCGGCCTGGGTGGACCTCGCCCGGGTACGCGGATCGGTTGCCGGAGCCACCGGGTCCTGCTCCGGCTCGGCCTCCTCCATGTCCTTCTTGAGGTCCGTCATCGGGCGACCGACGGGCGCGGGGGTCAGGCCGATGGAGGCGATGTGCTCGGCCAGGTCGGGCTGGCTGGCGACCCGGACCTGATGCCCGGCGGTCCGCAGCGCCCACGCCAAGGGGGTCATCACGTAGAGCTGAGACCTGTTGATGGCCGGTACGAACAGCACGCGCATGGGGAGTCCTTCCCTTGTCCGTGTTTAGGTCCCAGCGTCGCCGTCGCCGGCCGGGCCGGCACCTCCCAGCGTGCGATTCTGCTGACCCGCCGCTCAGCCTAGGGTCACGTCCGGGCGGCGCGCGCCGCGGCGAGCGCGGCGTCGTGATCCGGGTGCTGCTCGATCGCCGGGACGTACTGGGCGTGCACCACGTCGTCGTTCGCGTCGACGACGAAGACCGCCCGGGCGAGCAGGCGCAGTTCCTTGATCAGCACGCCGTACGCCAGGCCGAAGGAGACGTCGCGGTGGTCGGAGAGGGTCTGCACGTCGGCCAGGCCCGCCGCCCCGCACCAGCGCTGCTGGGCGAACGGGAGATCGACGGACACGGTCAGCACCCGGAGGCCGTCGACCCCCTGAGCCGCCTCGTGGAAGCGCCGCGTCTGCTGGTCGCAGACCGGCGTCTCCAGCGACGGAACGGCGGAGATGATGCGTACGGTGCCGCGCGAGGAAGCCAGCGTCACCGGCGACATGTCGGTGCCGAGGACGGTGAAGTCGGGTGCCTTGTCCCCCACGCTCACCGGTGTCCCGAGCAGGGTGACCGGCCTGCCCCGGAAGGTCGTGACGCCGGTCCGCTCCGCGATAGTGGTCATGATTCTCTCCGGACTCCTCACCGGGATCCGCGGGACCTGTGGGCGTGGGCCGCTATCCGGCCAGCTCGACGCTCACGTGGTCGCTGATCGCCAGGCGATGGTAGGGACTGCCGTGGTCGATGGACTTGATGGCCGCGGAGCGACCGATGACGGAACTGCGCAGGCCGCGCACGGACGAGATCGACGATCCGTCCTGCACGATGGACTCGGCCAGGTCGGTGGCGGACAGGGTGCAGGCGCGTCCGATCGCGGTGTTCGGCCCGACGTGGCTGTCCTCGATCAGCGTGTGCGCGCCGACGATCGCCGGGCCCTCGATCCGGGAGCGGACGACGCGTGCCCCGCGTTCGACGACCACGTCACCGACCACGCTGCTGGCGTCGTCCACCTCGCCGGCGATGTCCGGCCGCAGGGCGCCGAGGAGCCGGCCGTTGCAGGCCAGGACGTCCTCGGTGTGCCCGATGTCCCGCCAGTAGCCCTCGTAGCGGCTCGCCTCGACCGCCGCCCCGTTCGCCAGCAACCACTGGATGGCGTCGGTGATCTCCAGCTCGCCGCGGTCGCTGGGCGCGATGGACGCCACCGCCCGGTGGATGGCCGCGGTGAAGAAGTACACCCCGACGACCGCCAGGTCGGACCGCGGCTGCGCCGGCTTCTCGACCAGCCGCTCCACCGCCCCGTTCGGCGCCACCTCCACGATCCCGAACCGGTGCGGGTCGCCGACCTTCTGCACGACGATGTGCGCGGCCGGGCGGCGCGCCCGGAACTCCGCCGCGAGGTCGGCGGCCCCGTCCGGCAGGACGTTGTCCCCCAGGTACATGACGAAGTCGTCGGCGCCGAGGAACGGCTCGGCCAGCCGTACGCAGTGGGCCAGGCCGAGCGGCTGGTCCTGCTCGATGTAGCTGATCCGCAGGCCGAACCGGGCGCCGTCGCCGATGGCGCCGACGATGTCCGACGCCCAGCGCCCGACGATCATCGCGACCTCGGTCACGCCCATCCGGGCGATGTCCTCCAGGACGTACGCCAGGATCGGCTTGTTCGCCAACGGGATGAGCTGCTTGGGCATCGAGTGGCTGAAGGGGCGCAGGCGGGTGCCGGACCCACCCGCCAGCACGAGGGCTTTCACATCAGGTCCTCTCCGGAACCGTCACCGGTCCCAGTGCTCATACGTCGGTGGAGAGCCTCGCGGAGAGAGGACACCGTCCGGTCAGCCCTTGATCGGGCTCGTCTGTCGCGAGACGATCCGCCAGTCGCTGTCGGTCTTGCGGATGATCCACGTGCCCCGTACCAGGTTGGCGGGGTCGACGGTGCTCGCGCCGCGCGGGATGATCCCGCCGTCGGTGACCGCCAGCGCGACCGTGTCGGTCAGCAGCCGGATCTCCAGGGGCTCCTCGGTGAGCGTCGAGCCCTGGTAGGGGCCGCTGAACACCTCGGCCATGTACGCCCGGATCTCCTCGCGGTTCATCAACTGCCGGTCGCCGACGAGCATGCTGCCGTTCTCCACGAACATGTCGGCGAAGGCGTCCGCGTCGTTGGCGTCCCAGGCGGCCCGGACGCGCAGGGCCGCGGTGTACGCGGCGCCCTTCTCGCCGTTCGGGTATCCGCCGTAGTAGGTCGCCCACTTCTTGGCGCTCTCGACGAGCGACGCGGCTTTCTCGGTCATCTGGTCCTCCCTGTTGCCGTGATGCGGTGCGGATGTCACCAGCGGAGCGTGGCGCCCTCGCCACGGGGGCTGTTCTGGTAGGCGGCGAGCTGCCACTGGCCGTCGCGCAGGACGGTGACCCAGGTGGACCGGACGGCGAGCTCGGGGGCGATGTCGGTCTCGCCGGGGGCGAGGATCCCGCCGTGGGTACGCAGCAGCGCGACGTCGTCACCGACGAACCGCACGTCCACCGGGCGCCCGGTCACGCCGGTGCCCTTGAACGGCCCCGCGAAGGCGGCGGCCATGAAGGAGAGGACCTCCCCCCGGCCCACCTTGTAGACGTCACCGGGGAGGATCATGATGCCGTCCTCGGTGAACACCTCGGCGATGCCGGCGGCATCGTTCTTCGCCCAGGCCGCTACGAGCCGCAGCGGAACGCTCAGGGCTTGCTTCTCCTTCTCGCCGGTGAACGGACCGTAGTAGGCGGCCAGCTGGGCAGCCTTGTCCGCCACCTCGGGCGAAGTGCTCGTCGACATGTCAGAACTCCATTCCGCATGGACCGATACAACGTCCAGGACAGGCCATTCGGTGGTGACCCGCGTTGCCACCCCATCGTCGGTCCGGGCGCTCGGGGAACGCATCTCCGTGCTTGCTCCGGGCCGGCGAGGGGAGCACGGTGTCAGCCGCGGATCGGGCTGCCCTGGTGGGACATCAGCTCCAGCACCCCGGGTGCGCGCCGGGCGATCACCCAGACCGCCCGGATCTCCCGCTGCGGGAGCAGCTCGTCGTCCGTGGCGTACATGATGCCGCCCTGGGTGACCAGGAAGGCGGCGTCGTCGTTGAGGAACGTGACCGCCAGCGGCCACCCGGTGACCCGGGCGCCGCGCAGCGGGCCGGCGAAGCCCTTGGCCATGTACGCCCGGATCTCCTCCCGGCTGGTCAGTTGCTCGTCCCCCAGCAGCAGGCTGCCGTTCTCGGCGAAGACCTCGGCGAAGGCGTCCGCGTCGTTGGCCGCCCAGGCCGCCTGTATCCGTTGGCCGATGGTGAGCGCGGCCTTCTCGTCGGCGCCGGTGAACTGCCGGTAGTACGACTGGTCCTCCGCCACGCCCGCGGTCGCCAGCATGGTGCCGGCGTCACCCCACGAGGAACTGTCTTCGGTCATTGTCGGGACTCCCTTCGCCACAGCCGTCCGGATCACCGGCGGACCGCGGTCCAGCGCGGGTCCGCCGGTCTCCCCCGCCCCGACCGCCGGGCCGGACGATCGGCAGCCGACATCACCGCCGGCGCGGGGAGAGAAGGACGTCGGGTCGAGCATGCCGCCGGCGGTACGCGCTGTCTTCTCCTGGTGTGCCGATCCCGCGGCCGCCGGCTCTCCCGGACCGGTCCGGGTAACCGGATGACGCTACGCCGCTGCCCCGAACACGCCACTCGGACTACACCTTTCGATACCCTGACTTGCACCCTTCGGCGGTTCGGTTGAAGCCGATGAGCGGAGCTCCTAGGGTCCAAGACGAGGGACGTCGTCGAGCTAGGCAGTGGGCCGATATGACCGAGACTTCAGCTGTGGTGGTTCATCTCGAATCGTGGCAACCGACGCCGAAAGGCATCCAGGTCGAGCTCCTGGTGGCCGACGAGTGTGTCCGCCATGGACTCGCCGTCATGTTGAACTCCCTGGCGATGGTCGACGGGGTTCACCTGTGGGGGTCGGTGGACTTCGCGCCCCGGGTCGCCGCGGCCGCGCGGGACCGTGCGCCCGATCTGCTCATCCTCCGCTACGGCGACCTCGACGCCGACGCCACGCAACGGCTGGCGCGCGACGCCCGGGAGCGCGGCACGAAGGTGCTCCTGCTGCTGCACCGGGACCACGAGGACACCCTGGACGGCGTCATCACCGTCCCGAGCAACGGATTCATCGTCCAGGAGGACCTGACGTCCGCCTCGTTGGCCGCCGCCATCACGAGGGTCACCGACGGGGAGACGCCGATGCCGACGATGCTGGCCGACCGGCTGCTCTCCCGGGCCCGGGAGAGCGTCGTGCGACCGGCGGCGGCCGGCTCGAACCTGACGCCGCGGGAGCGGCAGGTGCTCGAACTGCTCGTCGAAGGGCTGAGCAACAAGCAGATCGCCCGGCGGCTGACCATTTCGCCACACGGCGTCAAGCGTCTCGTGTCGAATGTGCTCGCGAAGCTCAATTGTCCCACCAGGACGCACGCGGTCGCGGTCGCGCTCACCGACGGAATTCTCGCGGGAGCGTAATGCCCGTGTGTCGCGGTGACTGATCGGGAAAAGAGCACTCGCCGCGGTTATCCTGGTTTCACCGCCACCGGACCGCCGACGAACACGACAGGTTGGACTGATTATGGAGTTCAAAGCGCTCGATGTCCCGGTGAACTACGTCGAGTACGGCGACGGGACACCGGTCCTGGTGCTGCACGGCGCGAACGTGGATCACCGGGAAATGACAAGCGCCATGGAACCGATATTCGACGACGTGAAGGATCATCGGCGTATCTACCCGGATCTGCCGGCCATGGGGCACACGCCCGCGCCGGAGACGCTCAACAGCGGCGACGACGTGCTGGACCTGCTGCTGGCGTTCGTCGACGGGGTGGTCGGTAAGGAGCCGTTCCGGCTCATCGGTCATTCCGCGGGCGCCTACTATGCCCGGGCCATCGCCGGTCGCCGGCCGAAGCAGGTGAGCGGGCTGGCGCTGATCTGTCCGCTCGGTGAGCACGTGCGGGACGTGCCGGCGCACCAGGTGCTGCACGACTCGGTAGACCGGGGCGACACCCTGGACCCGGCGGAGGAGAGCACCTTCCGCGACTACTTCGTCGTGCAGACGCCGGCCACGCTGGAGCGCTTCCGGGAATACGTGGCCCCCTCCGCCGAACTGGCCGACGACGAGGGCCTCGCCCGGATCGGCGCGAACTGGATGTTCAGCACCAGCCCCGAGAAGGGCCCGAAATATGCCAGCCCCGCGCTGATCGTCACCGGCCGCCAGGATTCCATGGTGGGCTACGCCGGCCCCTGGGACCTGCTCGAGCACTATCCTCGGGCCACCTTCGCGGTGCTCGACCGCGCCGGCCACGCATTGCCGCACGAGCAACCCGACCTGCTCAAGGCGTTGATCACCGAGTGGCTCGACCGGGCTCGCGAACACGACTCCGCGTGAGCCGGGCCGGCCCGGCGGCGACCCGGCGACGGGTCACGGCCGCCCGCTGAATTCGCGGTGGCCACGCAGTGAGTCCCAGGTCCAACCGCCCACCCGCCGCGCCGCCGTCAGGCTCGCCCACGAGGTGAGCGCGATGAGCGCCTCGTCGGTCAGCCCGACGGCACGGCAGTCGTCGACGACGGGCGGGCTGACCTGATAGGAAGCCAGCACGGTCAGCAGGGCCAGCCGGCCGGCCGGCCGATCGGCGACCGCGAGCCCCGCCACGGCGTCGGTGGCCCAGGCGCGGCTCACGCCCGGGGGCTCCCCGTGCCACCCGGCCAGCTGCGACAGCACCAGCTCCCGGACCGCCGCCGGCGTGTGCCGGGCGGCGGCCGCCTCGACGGCGGCCGCCGCCCGGGCGAACGCGTCGGCGACGTGCGGGCTCCCGGCGGTCCACCCGAGGTCGTCGGGCACCGCCGCGGCGGGCAGCAGATCCGCGGCGTCTCCGGGCCGTCGGGGCGCCCGGGTCACCGGCCGCAGGATCCGCACGAGCAGCCGGAGCAGCCCGCCACGCGCCGGAGCGGGCAGGCCGGACGGGAAGGGCGACTCGCGGAGGAACACGTTGACCATGCGGTTGAGGTAGTGGAAGGTGACCACCACTCCGACCAGCTCCGCGGCGTGGCCGGCGGGGAACGGCACCCGGACGAGGCTGTCCGCGGTGGCAGCGGTCGCGCAGCCGGCCGCCCAGGCGACCACCTCCCGCCGGCCGGCGTCGGCGACCGGCCCGCCCGTGCCGGTGAGGCCGTCCAACGTGGCGCTGTGCACCTCCACGCAGTACGGGCAGGCGTTGCCCCGGGAGACCGCGGTGCCGACGGCCTCCTTGGTGGGTCGGTCGACCCGGCCGGTGGCGACGAGCGTCTCGCGCAGCATCAGCCAGGCGGCGGCGAGCACGTCGGGGGCCGGTGAGTGCAGCGCGATCGGCGGCGCGAGCATGCCGAAATCCCGCTCGACCTGGTCGTAGACCCGGTTGACGAGCCCGCCGCCGGTCCCGGGCCGGACCGGCTCGACGTACCGGATCTGGGCCAGGGAACTGCGCCGGGAAGCTCGGAGGAACACGCTTGCCATGCCTGCCCCCAGTCGGTTGACATTCGCTTGGTCCGGCTCGATTATTCCAACCCGGACCGAACGAATCGATGATTGCTCGGGGTGACTTTTGGGGGTAGCCATCCGGCTACCCCGGGCCCTAGCCACGTTTGCAGGCCGGGCGGGTCTGTCGACGTTGAACCGCATTGACGACTCTGAAGATAGCCAGCACTGAGGACGAATAAAGCTGACATCTTTGGGAGTCGTTATGCAGGCGGTCGAGCAGGCGGTCGAGCGGGCCGTGGAACACGTCATCGAGGCCATCCACGAAAACTACGGCGAGGAACTCTGCATCGATGACCTGGCCCGCACGGCAAGGTACAGCAAGTTCCACTTCACCCGAATCTTCCAGCGAACGACCGGGCTCACCCCGGGCCGTTTTCTCTCCGCCGTTCGCCTGCAGAAGGCAAAGCAGCTTCTCACGTCGACGTCGCTGACGGTCACCGACATCAGCCACATGGTCGGCTACACCAGCGTCGGCACCTTCAGCTCGCGCTTCGCGTACAGCGTGGGTGTGCCGCCGCGCACCTACCGGCGGCTCGGTGGTCGCCGGCCCTGGCGGTCCTTCCCGAACGGCCGGATCGACGGCAGCCACCGGGCCGTCACGCACACCCGGTCGACGGTACGCGGCACCATCTCGTGCACCGACACGGTCTGCGCGGGGCCCGTCTTCGTCGGGCTCTTTCCCAGCCGAATCCCGCAGGGCGAGCCGGTGCGGTGCGCCGTCCTGCCCCGCACCGGGTCGTACGTGCTCGACGACGTGCCGCCGGGCACCTGGTACGCGGTGGCCTGCTGCCCCCAGGGCCGGCCGGCCGGGCAGGGCACGGGCCCGAGCGCGGCGGCCGACGGATGCGAGGGGATGGCGGTCGGGTACCACGGACCGATCACCATGCATCCGGGCGTGGTGCGGATCGCCGACCTGACCATCCGGCCGGCCTGCCCGCTCGATCCCCCGGTGCTGCTGGCGCTCCCCGACATGCGCGCCGACTCGGTCGTCGCCAACCTGGAGGCGGCCGCGTGACACCGGCGCGCCGCGGCGCTGGTTCGCCACCGACCGGGCGCCCGTCCATCCGGTGAGGCCGCTGTCGCCGTCCAGGTCGGCCGCGTCCTTCGCGGAATTCACCTCGGGGCAACTGGCGGAGCATCGGTGGAGGTAGTTTGAGGCTTCGCACGCGGCAGAACGCCTCGCCCGGGAGTCCGGTCCCCGGCTTGACCGTCCCGCGGGCGCTGCTGGGACCGGAGAGACAGGCGTCGACCGGGCATTCGCGGGGGCGATCGAGGGACTGTATGGGAACCGGAAACGTAGGGCTGGCTGACCTGGTCTTCCCGGCGCTCGGTCTGGGCGGCAACGCGCTGACCGGCGAGTACGGCCCGGTCGGCAGGACCGAGATCAGCAGCACCGTACGGCGCGCCCTGGAGCTCGGCGTCCGGATGATCGACATGGCCGGCGCGCACCGGGGGGCCGACCTCGAGCGGATCGTCGGGAAGGCGATCCGGGGCAGCCGGGTGCTGATCGCGACCCGGGGCGGGCCGCGTGTGGACGCCGCGGGCGGGCCGGTCGGCGGCGACGGTCGGCCCGGTGCCCTGGCCCGCGCCTGCGACGCCTCGCTGCGGCGCCTCGCCGTCGACGCCATCGACCTCTTCTACCTGGGGATCGACCCCCGCGTGCCGGTGGAGGAGAGTGTGGGCGAGCTGGGTCGGCTGGTCGACGCCGGAAAGATCAGACACATCGGCCTGTCACACGCCACGGCGGAAGAGCTGCGCCGTGCCCACGCCGAGCGTCCCGTCGCCGCGCTGGCACTCGAATATTCGCTCCTGGAGCGGGGCGTCGAGGCGGCGGAGCTGCCGGCGGCCCGCGCCCTGGGCGTCACCGTCATCGCCGCCCGCCCGCTCGCCCGCGGGCTGCTGACCGGACGGATCAGCTCGGTCGACCACCTGCACCCCGACGACGTTCGACGCGACGACCCGCGCTTTCGGTCGCAGCGCCTGGAGCACGTCGGGCACCGGTTGCTCGCCGCCCAGCAGTTGGCGGCCGAGAAGCACGTCAGCCTCAGTCGGCTGGCGCTGGCGTGGTTGCTGGCCCAACCGGGCGTCGTGCCGGTGCCGAGCACCCGCGATCCGCTGCACCTGGAGATGGATGCCGCCGCGGTGCAGGTACGGTTCACCACCGAGGAGCGCGACCGGCTCGAAACGATCTTTCCGACCGAGCCCGGGCCGGGAGCGGACCACCGGCGCGACGACGACGTCACGCCGGATCGTTAGGCGCGGCGCCCAACCTTCGCGGCGTGGCCGGCCGTTCCTTGACCGTGATCAGCGATGCCGCCGCCGCCTTGTTCACGGCGTCGATGCGGGACACCGCGCCCAGCTTGACGAAGATGTTGCGCAGGTGCCGCTTGACGGTGGCCTCCGTCAGCTTGAGTCGGGACGCGATCTGGGTGTTGCTCAGGGCCTCTGCCGTGAGTTCGAGCACCTCGCGCTCGCGGGTGGAGAGCACGTCGGTCCCGCCCCCCTCCGCCTGGGCGAGGCTTTCCCGGGAGACCGCGAGAACGATCCGCCCCTCGTCGGAGTGGACGCTGCGGATGGCCGCCACCAACTCCTGCCGGTGCACGTTCTTGAGCAGATATCCCCGCACGCCGGCGGCGAGCAGGCTGCGCAGCAGCTGCGGGCCGTCGTACATGCTCAGGATGATCACCTTGGTGTCCGGCGTGCGGGCCCGGAGCCGGCTCACCGTCGTGGTGACGTCCTCCCCGGGAATCTCGACGTCGAGGAGGACGACGTCCGGCCGCGACTCGGCGGCCAGTGCGAGGGCACTCGCGCTGTCCCCGGCCTCGCCCACCACGGACATGTCGTCCTGCGCCTCCAGGATCTCCCGCAGGCCCTCGCGGAGCAGTGCGTGGTCGTCGACGAGGAGGATCGTGATGTGGTCACGTGCTTGCGACATGGGCGCTTCCCTGCGGTCAGCTTCGCGGAGGATGGTATCCGAATCGGCCGGTCGCGATGCGTACGAATGACGACACCGCGACGGGCGGGCCTCACCCGCGCGCCCGCGCGGCCTCCCCCGCCGGCACCGGTGCCGGCTCGCCGACGAAGCGCGCCACCAGCTCGTTGAACGTCTCCGGCTCCTCGTAGAACAGCAGGTGCGCCCGGTCGCGCAGCACCGCCAGCTGGGAGTCGGGAATGGTGCGGTGCAGCCACTCCTGCACCGAGACGGGAATGTGACTGCGGGTGGCGCCGACGATCAGGGTGGGCAGGGCGATCCGCGGGATGACGTCGCGCCAGTCGCTGTAGACGTAGTCGAACATCAGCGCCGCCGTCGCCTCGGCGGGCATCCTGAGCGCCTCGCCGATCAGCCATTCCACGTCCGTGCGCTCATCGGTGACGAACGAGCTCACCAGCCGGCGAACCAGCTCCTCCTGGTCGTTGCGGATGGCGCTGACGATCCCGAGCGCTCCGGCCGCGTCCCACGCCGCGCCGGTGTCGGCGATGTCCTGTTCGGTCATCTCCGGCGTCTCACACAGCAGCACGCTGCCGTCGACCAGGATCAGCCGCGCCAGCCGCTTCGGCCCGAAGAGGTCGTAGTAGCTCCAGGCCACGGCGCAACCCAGCGACCAACCCATCAGGGTGATCTCCGCCAGACCGAGCGCCTCGATGAGTTCGTCCAGGTCCTTGGCCAGTCGGGAGATGCGGTAGCCGTGCGCGGGCTTGTCGGAGTCGCCGTGCCCGCGCTGGTCGTAGACGATCACCCGACACCGCTCGCGCAGTCCCTCCAGCTGATGGACGAAGACGGACTTCGGCTGCGCGATGCCGGGGATGATGATCAATGGCGGTCCGCTCCCCGCCTCGGAGTAGGACAGGCGTACCCCGTCCGATGTCACCACGTCAGGCACAGTGCGACTCCCCCCAGGAATGGCTCCCGTGACGCTGATCCTTGCCTAGCGCCGACAGGAAGCCAACCCGGGGGGAATCGCGAGCGCGAAGGGCAGGTCAGGCGTCCACTTTGGCCGCGGCGCGCGCCGCCAGGTCGGCCGGGGGGTACCAGGACTCGGGGACGACGGAATCGTCGGGCCGTGCGCGACCGACGGCGGAGCGGGTCGCCGCCACCGCCGCGGCGACGATGTCCGGGTCGAGCCCGACCCCCCAGACCGGCCGCTCCTCGCCCTCGACCCGGCACTCCGCGTACACGGCGAAGGGCAGGTCGTCGTCGTCGGATCCGGGGTGGCCGGACGGCGCCGACTCCACGACGTGCGCCGCCAGGACGTCGATCCCCTGCGCGGCCAGCACCGCCTCGACCACCCGGGCCTGTTCCGCGCTGGTGACCTCGTCGACCTGGCGGTTACGCCAGTCCACGTACAGGGTGGCGGCGGTCACCGACGCCCCGGCGCCCACCGGCTCCAGGTACGCCGACTCGAAGAGCCGCCACAGCTGGGCCGGTTCGATCTCGTCGCCGGTCGCCTCCGAGTGGCCCTGCACCAGGTGGGCGAAGTCGACCTGGAGGCCGTACGGCAGGGTGAGGTCGTGCCGGGACCGCAGCACGTAGGCCACGCCACCCTTGCCCGACTGGCTGTTGACCCGGACGATCGACTCGTACGAGCGACCGATGTCCTTCGGGTCGATCGGCAGGTACGGCACCGTCCAGGCGGCCTCCTCGGGTCGCCTGCCCTGCGCCGACGCCTCCCGCGCGAGCGCGGTGAGTCCCTTGTTGATCGCGTCCTGGTGCGACCCGGCGAAGGCGGTGTAGACGAGGTCGCCGCCGTACGGATGCCGGGGATGGACGGGGATGCGCGTGCAGTACTCGGTGACCGCCCGGATCCGCGCCATGTCGGAGAAGTCGATGCGCGGGTCGATCCCCTGGCTGAACAGGTTCAGCCCGAGCGTGACCAGACAGACGTTGCCGGTGCGCTCGCCGTTGCCGAACAGGCAGCCCTCGATCCGGTCGGCCCCGGCCACCATGGCCAGTTCGGCGGCGGCGACGGCGGTGCCCCGGTCGTTGTGCGGGTGGACCGACAGGCAGATGTGCTCGCGCCGGGACAGCTGCCGGTCCATCCACTCGATCTGGTCGGCGAACATGTGCGGCCCCGATCGCTCCACCGTGGACGGCAGGTTGAGCACCGTCTCCCGGCCCGGGCCGGGTTGCCAGACGTCCATCACCGCTTCGCACACCTCGAGCGCGAAGTCCATCTCGGTCTCGTTGAACATCTCGGGCGTGTACTCGAAGCCGAAGTCGCAGTCGCCGAGGAGCCGCTCGGCGTGCTGCACCACCCAGCGGGCCCCCTGGACGGCGAGGTCACGGCACTGCTCGCGGTCGACCTTGAAGACCATGCTGCGGCTCGCCGGCGCCGTCGCGTTGAAGACGCAGACCGTGGCCCGGCGCGCACCGCGCAGGCTCTTCACGGTGTGCTCGATCAGCTCGGCACGGGCGGGCACCCCGACGGTGATCCGCACGTCGTCGGGAATGCGGTCCTGCTCGATGAGCATCCGCACGAATTCCGTCTCGTCCTGGCTGGCGGCGGGGAAACCGACCTCGATCTCCCGGTATCCCATGCTTGTCAGCAGCTCGAACATCCTGAGCTTGCGGCTGGGACACATCGGCTCGACCAGGGCCTGGTTGCCGTCCCGCAGATCGGTGGAGAGCCAGCGGGGCGCCTGAGTGAGCGTACGGTCGGGCCAGGTGCGGTCGGGAAGCTCGATGCGGCGGAAGGGGGCGTAGCGGCGGTACGAGTCCATAGCTGCTCTTCCTTAACAATCTCCCGCGCCCGCACGTGGCGCAGTTCGGTTCGATGCCACAATCGCACAAGATCGGGCATCTATTGACCACGGTGAGTTGCGTAAGACACTGAACTCAGTGTCCCGAGACATGCCTGAAATTAACCCGGGACCGACTCCGGGGCAAGCGGACCGGCGGCAAGACGTCACGGAGTCGCACCCTAGGAGTCGTTCGGGATATCGAAAGTTGTAGTTTGCGTACCGAACCTGCGCGCCACGCCACCGCACCGCGCGTGATCCGCGACCCGCCGCGCCGAAGTGACCGGCAATGAGACGGAATATGAAGCAACCAGTATCGAAAGTTGAAGTTTCACCAATATCCCGTCGTGCGGAGAGGCGGCCAGGATCGCGCCACCCCCTTTATTGTCCCGCTTCGATCAGGACATAATCCCGCTCATGGCGGACACCGAAGTCGCACCGACCTCCCCGCGACCGCAGCCCCTCCGGCGGCTGATCGACATCGCGCGGCTCTGCGTGGTCGAGGCACGCCCCAGCGTCCTGCTGGTCTTCCTGCTGCGATTCCTGGTGGGCAGCGCGCTCAGCGGCATCGCCGCCCCCCGGGGCGATCTCGGACGGATCGCCGCGGCGGCGGTGGTCTGGGAGCTCGCGGTGTTCGCCGTCTACCTGTTCAACGGCGTCACGGACGTCCAGGAGGATCGGATCAACGGGTCACGCCGGCCGATCGCCCGCGGCGCCCTCCCCACGGCGACCGCCCGACGGATCACCGTGGGCGCGGCGGCGCTCTCGCTCATCGGGGGCGCCACGCTCGGCGGCGGCCTCTTCTGGGCGGTGCTGGCCCTGCTCACGCTCGGCTTCTGCTACTCGAGCCCGCTGGTGCAGCTCAAGCGGCACGCGATCACCTCGACCCTCACCGGGCTGTCGTTGGGGTTGTTGACCTACTACGCCGGCCACCTCGCGTACGCCGCGGCCGGCTCGTCGTATCCCGGTCCGGAATTCGTCGTCTTCGTGGCGGCCGTGACCACCTGGATGGGGTTGGTGGGCGGGCTGACCAAGGATCTCTCGGACGTCGCCGGCGACGCCGCGGCGGGCCGGCGCACGGTGGCCGGGGTGCACGGCGAGGCGGCGGCGCGGCGGGCGGCGGCCGGCGCGGCCCTGGGGCTGGCCGTGGCCTTCTGCGCGGCCGGGGTGTGGACCTCGCCGCTGCTCATCTGGCCGGGGTTGGCGATGCTCGGCGGCGCCATCGCCATAACCATTGTGTGTTTGGGTGGCTCCGCTAAGCGAGCAGAGTCGGACAGCCGTCGACCATATCGGGCATTCATGGCAACGCAGTACTTAATGAACCTCGGCATGATTGTCGCACTGGGCGGGCAATTGTTGTTCGGATGAGAGTTCTGTGTGAGGATGGTCGGCGGGAAGCCGGAACTGCACTTCCGCACTAATCCGGACAACCCATCGGAGATGAACTTATCCGGATGACTGGGGTTCCGGAGGAAGCCTTGGCTGACGATGCCCACGGAGGCGCGGAGCCCGCACGGAACGCCTTGGCGGAACGCCTCGAGGCGGAACGATCCATCATCCTGGCCGACTATGTGCGCGCGCTGGACTCGCTGGACAGCACGGTCGCCAGCGACCCGACCGCGCGCGAGCAGACCATCGCGCACGCCAGCCAGTCCCTGACGGACCTGGCCCGCAGCATCCGGGCGGGGCGGGTCCAGATCGACGAAAGCTCCACGATGCTCGCCTGGGACATCGGGGAGACGCGCGCCGCCCAAGCCATACCGACGCGGGAATCGTGGCGGGCCGCCATGGTTTTTGTCGAGACGGTTCTGCGGTGGGTCATCCAGCATGTGGACGCGGATTCGATGGAAACACTCGGTGTCGTGATGTTGACATTGCACCAAAGCATCACCGTACGGGTTCGCGAAGCGACCGGGGCATACACCAGCTTTCTGTTGAATCGGATCCATGAAGCCCATCTCGGTGAGCGGCAGCGCATCGCCAGAGAACTGCACGACCGGGTGGGCAACGGGCTCAGCATCGCGCACCGGCGGCTCGAACTCTTCGAGGACCACCAGCAGGATCCGGTCAAGGCGGCGGCCCAGGCGAAGAAGGCGCACCACGCCGTGCTGGATTCCCTGGAGAGCCTGCGCGCCGTGATCACGGACCTGCGGCTCGAGGCGCCGCTCAAGAGCCTCGAGAAGGCGCTGGCGAGCTACATCGAGTCGGTACCCGCGAGCGACGGCCAGTTGCGGCTGCGGGTGAACGGCGACGAGAACTGGGTGCCCACGACCGTCCGCGACGAGTCGTTCCTCATCATCAGAGAGGCGATCCGCAACGCGCTCGCCCACGGCACACCCGGCAAGATCCTCATCCGGGTGGACATCGCCCCGCACGAACTGCGGGCGGTCGTCGAGGACACCGGCCAGGGCTTCGACCACGCCGACATCCGGACCTCGGCGACCGCCGGCCTGTCGTCCATGCGCGAGCGGGCGGCGCTGCTGGGCGGCCTGGTGCTGGTCGCCTCGCAGCCGGGGCAGGGCACCCAGGTGGAGCTGACCGTGCCGCTGCCCGAGCAGCGGGCGGACGGCGACTTCGACTGATCCGACCGGCCGGGTCAGTCCCGCGGACGCCGCCCCCAGGCCCGGACGTACGCCCACAGGGTGTCCCGGAAGTTCGGGTCGTCGACCAGCGCGTGCGCCTCGTCGTAGACGGACTCGTCGACCAGCCCCCGCTCCAGCAGGAACGGCTTCACCTGAGCGAAGGAGGACCGCCAGAACTCGTCGGTCACCCCGCCGCCACCGAGGATGTCCACCTTGACCGACATGCCGATGTCGACCAGCCCGGCGCGGCCGAGCAGGAGGGGAAGCCGGCGCGCCCAGCGGGGATCGGACCCCTGCGACCGGAACAACTGCTCGGCGGCCGTCCACATCTTGCCGATCGCCGGGTGCGGCGTCGAGTCGACGGGGAACATGTCGGCCTCGCTCACCGCCAGCCAGCCACCCGGCTTCAGCCAGCGCACCGCCCGGCCGAGCAGCGCGTCCCGGTCGGCGAGATGCATGAACAGGGCACGGGCGTGGATGAGATCGAACGACGCGGGCGGGAACTCCCCCCGCTCCACGTCCTGCCGCACGACGTGCAGATTGGACGAACGCGACTGGTCGAGGAACGAGGTGTCGACGTCGGCGGCGACCACCCGGCCCTGCGGGCACTGCTCCGCCAGCCAGCGGGCGATGGAGCCGGCGCCGGCCCCGAGCTCGAGACAGTGCCACGTCGGCTCGATGCCCAGGCCGGCGAGGGACGCCATCTCGTCGGGGTCCAGCATCCGCTCCATGACCTGCAGGCGCCGCATCTCCGTCGGCAACCGGTGACTGAGGATGCCCTCGGCGTACCGATCCGCGGAGACCTTGCCGGGCGCCTGGGACCCATCGGCGTCGAGCTGAAACGTCATCCCGCCCCTCACCTTGCTTGCACGGTCACGTACCTCAGCGCGGTGGGCACTTCGGCCGACGACGATGCCACTGTACGCCCAGAGTGCGGACCGGGGTCGCCCACCACTGCCTCTCATCGGCACGGCCGTCACCGGTCCGCCGGCGCCCGGTCGCAATTACCCCCGAAATTGCGCCGGCAACCACTGCGTCCGGAACTGCGCACAATTGAAGGGGAACGTATTCGGTGGCCCGGTTAGCGTGACCGGAATAGCGACAGCCAGGAGGGAAGGAATCGCATGGCCACCGTCGACACGACCCGCCGGGAGGGGTTCATCGGCCGGCTCAACGGGCGCCATCACCGGGCGGCGCTCACCGCGTACCTGGTCATCGTCCTCGGACACTGGGCCGAGCACCTGGTCCAGGCGTACCAGATCTGGGTGTTGGGGCTGCCCCGGCCGCAGTCCCGGGGCGTGCTCGGGCAGTGGTTCCCGTGGTTGGTCACCTCGGAGTGGCTGCACTACGGCTACGCGCTGGTCATGCTGATCGGCCTGTTCCTGCTGCGTCCGGGCTTCACCGGCCGGGCCCGCACCTGGTGGACGGTGGCGTTGGCGTTGCAGTTCTGGCACCACATCGAGCACCTGCTGCTGTTCCTCCAGGCCCAGTCCGGGACGTTCCTGTTCGGACGGTCCGAGCCCACCAGCATCATCCAGCTGCTGGTCGGCCGGGTGGAACTGCACCTGTTCTACAACAGCGTGGTCTTCATCCCGATGGTGATCGCGATGTACCGGCACCTGCGCCCGTCCGACGCGGAGCTGCGGGCCGCGTCGTGCAGCTGCCTCGCCGAGCAGAGGCGCACCCTGACCGGCGCACCGTCGGCGCCGGTCCCGGCCTGAGATGCGCCGCGCCAGGTACCCCCTCGCGGTGCTGGCCGCGACCGTGCTCGCCGTCCTGGCGGTGCCCGGCGCGGCCCGCGCCGGGACGGGGCTGGCCGGCAGCGACCCCCGGGACGGGGCGGTCCTGGTGACCACGCCCGCGGCGGTGCGGCTGACCTTCACCGGCGAGCCGGACCTCGACGACTCGCACGTCGCCGTGCTGGACGACCGGGGGACGGCGGTCACCACCGCCGATCCCCGGCCGGCGGAGCCGCGCACCCTGCGACTGCCCCTCGACGCCGGACTCACCGGGGACCTCACCGTCGCCTGGCACGTCAGCTTCCGCGACGGCGGGCAGAGCCAGGGGACGGTGCGGTTCAGCGTCGGCACCGGGCGGCCACCGGCGCCGGCCGGGGCACAGCTCGACCGGGCCGCCGCCGACCTGCTCGACTCCCACGCGCACGGCATCGACCCGCTCAGCGCGGTGCTGCTGGTCGTCAACGGGGTGGTGGTGCTGGGCGCGGTGACCCTCCTGCTCGTACACAATCCGCGCCGGCCACGAGCCTGGCGCCTACCGGCCGAGTTCGGCGGCGGTGGACCGCCGCCGGCGGGCCCACGGGCGGAACCGGACGCCGGCTCCGCCCGGATCCCACCAACAACCGGAAGGGGTACGACGTGACCGCTCAGCAGGACGAGATGGCCGCGCTGGCGGCCGAGGGCAGGGATCTCGACGATCTGGTCGCCGGACTGGCACCGGAGCAGTGGTCGCTGCCGACCCCGGCGCCCGGGTGGACGATCGCCCATCAGATCGCCCACCTCGCGGCCACGTTCCGGGTCGCCGGGATGGCCGCGGCCCAACCGGACGCCTTCAACGCGATGGTCGCCCGGATCGCCGGCGACTTCAACGGCAACGTGGAAGCCGCCCTGTCCGAATACCTCAACGACCCGCCGGAGGTGCTGCTCGAACGCTGGCGCGCCGAGCGGAGCACCGCCGAGAAGGCGATCGCCGCGGTGCCGCCGAACCAGCTGGTGCCCTGGCTGGTCCGTCCGCTGCCGCCGGGCGTCCTGGCCACCGCCGGCTTCATGGAGCTGTTCGGTCACGGGCAGGACATCGCCGACACGCTGGGGGTGCGGCGCACGCCCACCGACCGGATCCGGCACCTGGTCGGCTTCGCGGTGCGGTGCTGGGACTTCGGCTACCAGGCGCGCGACCTGCCCACCCCGCAGACCGAACTGCGCTTCGAGCTGACCGCCCCGTCCGGGCAGGTGTGGACGTTCGGCCCCGAGGACTCCCCGGAGCGGATCACCGGGCCGGCGTGGGACTTCTGCCTGCTGGCCGTCCGGCGCCGGCACCGCGCCGACCTGGCGTTGAGCGCCACCGGTGACATCGCCGAGCACTGGCTCGACATCGCCCAGGCGTACCGGGGTCCGGCCGGCGCGGGCCGGCAGCCGGGACAGTTCGCCGAGCTGGACCGACGCTGAACCCGAGGCCACCGCCCCGGCACCGATCACCCGATCCGTGCCGGGGCGGTGGCCTGAGTACGACCCGTAGCGGATCGCCGTGTCCCGGATGCACCGGCTGTCGACGCCCGTCGGACGTACGATCAGAGGTCAGGAGGTAGAGACATGGCTCGCGGCGACGGCGCACCACCTGGGTCACGGTATGTGGACCAGCGGCACTTCGTGGTCGCACCCTCCCTGGCCGATCTGCGCGGCCCGACTCACGGGATGGTGACACTCGATCGGTGGTTGGACTGGTCCGGTGACAGTACCTACGACCTCGACGACGCCGGCGATCTACAGCTGATGTACCAGACGGTTCTGAATCAGGCCAATTCGGCTGCGGATCTGTGCCGATGGTTGCACGGCCCGACGCTGCGCCGTTTGTGGCCCAGCTTGTGGTTGCCGGCCCGGATACGGGCGTTGTGGCAGGCGCGCTTTCCCGAGCTGACTACGCCGCCCGAGGCGCTGGCCGGATAGAAGTGGATCACGTTCACCTCCGCCTCGCGGAGATCGGACTGCGGGTCGCCGCCCGATACGGCTTCGCATTGGCCGGCGGCTATGCGGTGCAGGCCCACGGCATCCTGGACCGCCCGAGTGAGGACGTCGACCTGTTCACCGCGTGGGAGCGACGTGGCGAGTTCACCGCAGCGGTGGACGCCGTGGTCGGCGGTTACCGCTCGAACGGTTACTCCGTCGACGTGACGCAGCAGTTCGACACGTTCGCCCGCCTTGCGGTCACCGACCCTGCTCATCCGGAGCATCCGTACAAGGTCGAGTTGGCAGCCAACTGGCGCGCGTTGCCGCCGGTGATGATGGACGTCGGGCCGGTGTTGCACGCCGACGACGTGGTCGCGGGCAAGATGTCCGCTCTCTACACGCGCGCCGAGCCTCGCGATTTCCTGGACATTGACGCGGCGGTCCTGAGCGGTCGCTACACCCGGGCCCGGTTGTGCGAGTTGGCCGAACAATCCGACGCGGGTTTCGACCGGCGCGTCCTGGCGGACCTGTTCGGGATGATGGAGCGTTACCCGGACCGCCGGTTCGCCGCCTACGGCGCGGCCCCCGCCCAGATCAGCGAGATGCGCAAACGCTTCGCCCAGTGGCGCGACGAGCTCGTCGCCGACCTACCGTAGTTCGTGCGAACGCCCCGTCCGACAGCGGCTGGTGTCACCGGCGGCGCGGCGTGATCAGACCCGACTCGTACGCCCACACGACCAGTTGGGCGCGGTCGCGGCAGTGCAGCTTGGTCATCGCCCGGTTGACGTGGGTCTTGGCGGTCAGCGGGCTGATCACCATGCGTGCGGCGATCTCGTCGTTGCTCAGCCCGCGGGCGACGAGCTCGACGACCTCCTGTTCGCGGGCGGTCAGCAGGTGCCGCCCCGCCGCCCGGTCGGCCGGCGGCGGCCCGGCGACGAACTCGCTGATCAGCGTGCGGGTGACCGCCGGGGCGAGCAGCGCGTCGCCGTGCGCGACGACGGCGACGGCCCGCAGCAGGTCGCCGGGATCGGCGTCCTTGAGCAGGAAGCCGCTGGCGCCCGCGCGGAGGGCGGCGAAGACGTACGAGTCGAGTCCGTAGTTGGTGAGGATCAGGACGCGGACCGCGGCGAGGGCGCCGTCGGCGGCGATGCGTCGGGTGGCCTCGATGCCGTCAAGCCCGGGCATCTGCACGTCCATCAGCACGACGTCCGGGCGTAGGCGTCGCGCCAGCTCGACGGCGGCGGCGCCGTCCGCGGCCTCGCCGACGACCGCCAGGTCGTCCTCCGCGTCCAGCAGGGCCCGGAACCCGGCCCGCATCAGGGCCTGGTCGTCGGCGAGCAGGACCCGGATCATGCCGACCCCTGCCTCCGGTTGGCGCCGCCCCGATCCGGGCCCGACCGATCCGCCCGGACCTCGCGCCGACGCTCGGTCATGCCGCCCCCCGCACCGGGAACGTGGCCCGCACCGTGAAACCGCCCTCGTCGTCGGCGGCGGCGTGCAGGGTGCCGCCCAGACCGGTGACCCGTTCCCGCATGCCGCGCAGGCCCACCCCGGGGGTCACCGGCTTCTCCGGTGACGCCTGGCCGTCGTCGGTCACCGAGACGGTCAGCCACGCCGGAGCGTACTCGACGTGGACCCGGGCGGTGGCGGAGCCGGCGTGCCGGGCCACGTTGGTCAGGGCTTCCTGGACGACGCGGTAGCCGGCCTGGTCGACCTCGGCGGGCAGGTCCCGGGGCTGGCCGGTGACGGCGACCCGCACCGGCACACCGGCCGCCCGGGTCCGCTCGGCGAGCTCGCCCAGCCGGGCCAGCCCGACCCGGTCCCCGTCGCCGGGTGAGCGCAGGACCTCCAGCGTGGCCCGCAGTTCCCGCATGGCGGCGCCGCTGGCCTCCTGGATGGCCAGCAGCGCGGCCGGCGGTTCGTCGCCCTGCTTGCGGGCCAGGTGCACGGCGATCCCGGCCTGCACCTTGATCACCGAGATGCTGTGGGTCAGCGAGTCGTGCAGGTCCCGGGCGATGCGCAGGCGCTCCTCCCCCGCGCGGCGCAGCGCCATCTCCTCGCGGGTGCGTTCGGCCTCGACCGCCCGCTGCTCGACCTGCTCCAGGTAGGCCCGGCGCTGCCGCGCGACGAGCCGGCGACGTTGGCCGCCACGAACCAGCCAAGCAGCAGGGCGGTCCGCTCGGCGATCTGCTGGCCGGGCCGCCCGGCGGGCGCGACGGTGACGTCGCGGGCCAGGAAGCCGCCGAGGAAGACGAGGCTGGCCAGCAGGGGGGCCGCGCGGTGCCCGCGCCACGCGGCGACGTAGACCGCGCCGAGGACGGGGAACGCGGCGGACACCCCGGGATGCACCCGGACGTGGAAGGCCAGCATGGCGGCGGCCACCGCCAGCAACGTCACCACCGGGTGCCGCCGGCACACCGCCAGGGCCGCCGCCATGACCAGGACCAGGGTGACGTCGAGCGCCCCGACCGGCGCGGCGTCCGGGGCGAGCGCGGCATTGCCGAGCAGCAGGACGCCGAGGGCGAGGCCGCTGAGGGCGTACGGCAGGTCGCGGCGCATGACCGCACTGTAGAACGGCCGTACGTCGGGAGGCATCCTGCGACCGCGGTAGCCGCGGCGTACCACCGAGGCGGTATCGGCGGCCGGGCAAGTGCCTACGACGGCACGACGTTTTCCCGCCCGGCCGGGGCCAGCATCGAGCCCATGACATACCGCTTCTTCACGCCGCCGAAGGCATCGGCGGCGACCGGTGTCACCGCGGCGGTGTACCGGCAGCTGCGCGACGAGTTCCTCGGGCCGGTGCCCACCTTCCAGGCGCTCTCGGTGGTGCCGGAGGTGCAGGCCGCGGCGTGGGCGTTGCTGCGCGAGGCGCTGCTCGCCGGGGACGCGTCCCGGGTCGAACGGGAACTCGTCGCGTCGGCGGTGTCCCGGGCCAACCGCTGCCGGTTCTGCCTCGACGCCCACGTGATGCTGCTGCACGCGCTCGGCGAGCACCAGCTGGCCGAGGTGGTCGCCCAGGGTGGCACGCCATCCGCGCCGAGGCACGCCGAACTCGTCGCCTGGGCCGAGGCCAGCCGCAGCCCGCGGGCCGTCGGCTGGTCCAGCCCGTACCGGCCGGAGATCACCGGCACGCTGCTCGCCTTCCACTTCATCAACCGGATCGTCTCGGCGCTGCTCGACCCGGATCTGCTGCCCGGTGGCCTGCAGCGGTCCCCGGTGGTGCGATCGGTCGGGGGCCGGCTCTACGCCCGGGCGGCCCGGGAGCCGAAGGAGCCGGGCCGCGGCCTGGCGCTGCTCGACGCCGGCCCGGTGCCGGCACCGGACTGGGCCGGGGACAGCCCGGTGGGCGTGGCGTACGCGGCGCTGCGCGACGCCGCGCTGCGCGGCGGGCACCTGCTGGGTGACGTGGCCCGGCAGACGGTCGCCGCCACGGTGCGGTGGGAGGACGGACGGTACCCGGCCCGGCCCGTGGAGTGGGCCGCCGACCTGATCCGGGACCTGCCCGGCGCCGACCGGGTGGGGGCGCGGATCGCGCTGCTGGCGGCGTTCGCACCCGGCGCGATCCGCACCGGGGACGTCGCGCTGTGGCGGCTGACCCACCCGCCCGACGCCGACCTCGTGTGGCTGGTCGCGTACGGGGCGATGACAGCCACCGAGCACGTCGCCCAGGCCCTGTCCCCCGCTCGTTCCTAGGAGGTCACCATGCGCAAGGCCCTCGTCGTCGTCAGCCTCGTGTCGCTCGTCGCGTTCGTCTTCCAGTTCGTCTTCGCCGCCGTGGGGGCGTTCACCAAACCCGCGAGCGAGGGCGCGTACGCACTGCACAGCGTCACCGGGATGGCCGTCATCCCCGCCCTCATCCTGCTCACCACCCTGGTCGCCGTGCTGGCCAGGGCGCCGGGTCGGATCATCGGACTGGCGATCCTGCCGCTCGGCCTGGTCGTCCTCCAGCCGCTGATCGCCATGCTCGCCAACGCGCTCACCGACACCGCCGGCGGCAGCACCCCGTTCGGCCTGACCATCGCCGGGCTGCACGCCCTCAACGGCATCATCGTGGTGCACATCGTGGTCCGCGTGCACCAGGCGGCCCGCCGGCTGGCGTACCCGACGCCCGCCGAGGCCACGACGGTGGCCGTCGGGGAACGGGAGCCGGCATGACCGTCGGCTCGCTGCTCGCGGCGGACCTGGTGATCGCGGTCCTGGCGATCGCCGGGTGGCTGGGCGGCGGCGCGGCCGCGGCGGCCCGGCGCCGCCGGCTCGCGCTGGGACTGGCCGCCGTCGCGCTGCTCGCCACGGCGGCCCGCGCGGTCACCGTCGCCGCGCTGGCCCGGGCCGGCTGGTGGTTCGCGGCGGAAAAGGTGCTCATCGCCGCCCCGCTGTCGCTGGCGGGGGTGCTCGTCGCCGGGCCGTGGCTGCTGCGGGCGCGGCCCGACTCCCGGTCCGCGGCGGTCCCGCTGCTCTTCGCCGGGTACGCCGCGAGCGGCGCCCTGCTCGTCACGCTCCTGCACGGCTATCCGGTGTCGGTGGGCGCGGGACTGCTGGCGGTCGCCGGGGTCGTCACGGCCACCGCCGTCTCGTGGCGGGCCCTCGACACCCGCCCGTCCCGGACCCTGTCCCGGGCGGCCCTCGTGGTGGCGGTCGCGGCGCTGCTGGCCGGAACCGCGCTCGTGGTCACCCCGAACGCCGCGCCCGCCGTACCCGATCATGATCATCGGGCGGCGCGGATCGTGGGCGAACCGACCCGGCGGTTCACCCTGACGGCCGGGACCGCCACGGTACGGGCGGGCGGCCGGGACGTCGCGGCGTGGGCGTTCGACGCCCAGGTGCCCGGGCCCGAGCTGACCGCCACCGTCGGCGACGTGCTGGAGGTGACCCTGCGCAACCGGGACATCGGGCGGGGCGTCACGCTGCACTGGCACGGGTACGACGTGCCGAACGACCAGGACGGGGTGCCCGGCGTGACCCAGGCGGCCGTGCTGCCCGGGCAGGAGTTCGTCTACCGCTTCCGGGCCGACCAGGCCGGCACGTACTGGTATCACACCCACGCGGTGTCCGACGTCGGCGTGCGGATGGGCCTCTACGGGGTCCTGGTGGTGCGCCCGGCACCGGTCACCGGCGTCGAGGTCACGGTGCCGGTGCACACCCTGGCCGGCGTCGCGCTGCCCGCGCCGACGACCGCGCCCGTCGCGGCCGGGGTGCCGGTGCGGCTGCGGCTGATCAACACCGACAGCACCACCCACCGGTACGCCCTGGCCGGGGTCCCGTTCCGGGTCGCCGCCATCGACGGCGTCGACCTGCGCGGCCCGACACCGCTGGCGGACACCGCCGTGCTGATCCCGGCCGGGGGCCGCTACGACCTGGTGTTCACCGCGCCCGCCACGCCGGTGGGGCTGTTCGTCGACGGACGGGCGGTCTGGTCCACCGGAGCGGTGTCGGCGGCGACCGGTGGGTGGCCGGTGCTGGATCCGCTCGGCTACGGCGTCGCCGCCGCGGTGCCGTGGACCCGGTTCGACCGGGAGTTCCCGCTGGTCCTCGACCGCGGCCTCGACCTGCGCGGGCTGCTCCCCCGTTACGCGCACACCGTCAACGGCGCGGCCGGCCCGGACATCCCGCCGCAGGTGGTCCGCCGGGGCGACGTCGTCAGGTTCACCATCGTCAACCGATCCTTGGTGGTGCACCCGTGGCATCTGCACGGCCATCACGTGCTGGTGCTGTCCCGCAACGGTGCGCGGGCGACCGGAAGTCCGCTGTGGCTGGACTCCTTCGACGTGCGCCCCGGCGACGTCTGGGAGGTGGCCTTCACCGCCGACAACCCCGGGATGTGGGCCAACCACTGCCACAACCTGCCACACGCCGACGCCGGGATGATGCTGCACCTGATGTACGGGTAGGCCACCGCGCCGGCGGTGTCGGTGCCGTACGCGGCGGGGCCGGGGCGACCGTGTCGGTCGCCCCGGCCCCGCCCGGATTCGTCAGGCGCGCTGGCTCCACTGCTGGTTGGCGCCGCCGTGGCAGTCCCACAGCACGATCCGCGTCCCGTTGCCGGTGCCCCAGTTGTACGCGTCGAGGCAGCGTCCGGACTGGACGCCCCGGATGGTGCCCCCGGTGAAGGTCCATTGCTGGTTGGCGCCGCCGCCGCAGTCCCAGATGATCACGCGGGTGCCGTTCGCGGTGCCGCCGCCCTCGGCGTCCAGGCACTTGCTGCCCAACACCTGCAACTGCCGCCCCGAGGTGTAGGTCCAGCGTTGCATGGTGCCGCCCCAGCAGTCGTACAGCTGCACGAGGGTGCCGTTGGTGGTGCTGCCGTTCGGCACGTCCAGACACCGGCCGGACTGGGCGCCCACGATCGCGGTGGTCGTGCCACCCGGGGTGCCGCCACCCGGGGTGCCGATGCTGCCGGGCACCGCCAGCAGGGCGGCGTACCAGGCGGCGGCCATCTTGTCGTAGCCGGTCGCGGTGGGGTGGATGCCGTCGATCAGGTCGCCGGTGGTCACGGCGCTGTGCATGTCGACGAGGTGGACGCGCTTGCCGGCGTTCACCTTGCTCTGCACGATGCCGGGGATGGCCGCGTTGAAGGTGCGGACGGCCGATTCCTGGCCGCTGTTGGACAGCGGCGTCAGTTGCGCGACGAACACGTCCGCCGCGGGTGCGGTGTTGGTGATCCGGTCGATCAGGGTGGACAGCCGGTTCGGCGCGGTGGAGACGTTGTAGTTCTGCAGGATGTCGTTGGTGCCGATGTGCAGCAGCACGGTGCGCGGCTGGTAGGTGTTGAGCCAGCCGACGATGTTGGCGTCGATCTGGTCGATGCGCCAGCCCGGGTGGCCCTCGTGGTCGTGGTCGCCGAGACTGCCCGGCCCGTTGAACTGGGAGCCGACGAAATCGGTGGTGTACCGCCCGTTCGCGAGGCGCTGCCACAGGCCGATCCGGTAGCCGCCCGGCACCTGGGTGCCCTCGGTGATGGAGTCACCGAGCGGCATCACCCGGGTGCCGCCGTTCGACTCCGCGCTGGCCGGGCCGGCCGGGGCCACCGGGCCGGCGACCATGAGGGCCGTCGCGGCGCCCGCCGCGAGCCACCGTGCCATTGTTCGCATGACTTGTTCCTCCCAGATCTCGACGGCGAGCGAGCACGATCGCCGCCACCACCGCTGCGGCACCGTCGAACGCCTGCCCCTCGCGGCGGATGCGTCGTCGGTCGACGAGGTTGCGGCCGAGCCCGACCGGCGGTCGCCCGTCACCACCGGCGGCGGCCAGAACCGCAGCGGCCGGCGCCGCCGGCGGTCCTGAACGTTACGTGCATGTTATCGATAACATCGATGTGGGTGATTAAAGCACACATCCGGCCGAACGGCGCCGTGTCTCGCCGGTCGGGCACGGTGACCATCGAGTTCGCGCCCTTGGGAGGGCTCCTCCGGGAGGCGCTAGGCCCGCGCGGCGGCGAGGAAGATCGGCACCGCCACGAAGATGCGGTGGGTACGGGCCCGCTCGGCCTGCTCGGCGAGCCACCCTTCCTCCTCGGTGATCCGGCGTACCAGAGCGAGCGCGGTGTCGTCGGTGAACACCGCGGTCCGCACCTCGACGACCGGGTCGGTGAAGCCGGCGTCGAGCAGGAGGTTGCGGTACCTCCGGGCCACCCTCGGCGACGGCAGCGAGTCCGCCTTGGCGTGCACCAGCCGCCGGGTGGCCGCCGGCTGGTCCGAGTCGATGGCGATCAGGTCCCAGTCCTGGCCGAGCAGGACGGCCCGGCCGCCCGGCACGAGCACCCGGCGTGCCTCGGCCACCGCTCGCGCCGGCTCGTCGAGCATGTGCAACACCTTGTCCGCGCGGTAGCCGCTGACCGACCCGGTCTCCAGCGGCAGTCGGTAAACGTCGCCGACGTGGAACCCGCCCGCCGGCCAGCGCCTCCGGGCCACGTCGATCATCGCCGGGTCGAGGTCGACGCCGACCGCGCGGGCTCCGCGCGCGGCCAGCTCGCCGACCGCGCGGCCACTGCCGCAGCCGACGTCGACCACGGTGCGGCCGATGAGGTCGCCGAGCAACTCGTAGGAACGTGCGCGCAGCTCGACCGCCGTGGGCTCCCCCTCGGCGGCGTCGAGGACGGCAAGCAGACTGGACATGCCCCCCATGGTCGGACTTAATGTCGACATGAAGTCAACACCGATGACGATCGGCCAGGTGGCCGACCACTTCGGGTTGCCGGCACACGTCCTGCGGCACTGGGAGTCGGTGGGCCTGCTCGCCCCCGCCCGCGTCGAGGGCGGCCGCCGCCGCTACGCCCGGGAGGACCTGGTCCGGGTGGCGTCGATCGTGCGCGCGAAGCAGGCCGGGCTGCCGCTGCCCGAGATCCGGGCATTCCTCGCCGCGCACGGCCCGGCCGACCGTAGGGACGTGCTGCGCCGCCACCACCGCGCGCTGCAGGACAGGATGGCCGCGCTGCGGTCGGCGCTCGATCTCCTTGAGGCCGGGCTGAGCTGCTCGCACGAGGACATCGCGACCTGCCCGAACTATCAGGCCCACCTCGCGGAGCTGGTGGAGGTCAGGGACA
>NZ_JAIOAA010000010.1 GCF_019890675.1 Micromonospora sp. PLK6-60
AGCTGCGGGTGCCGGGGGTTGAGACGTGGGCTCTCCCGACCAGCCCCACCACGGCACCCGCCGGCGGCGCACCGGAGGCGAGTCCGCTGGTGGGCGAGGTGGCCGACCCCGCCCCGGTGCTGCGGTTGCCGGGGCCGGTTCCGGCCCGGGGCCGGGGCGTCTTCGGGTACGTGGAGCAGCCGGGGCCGGTGCTCGGCCGTTCCGGAGTGCTGCGCCGGTTCCGGGTCGCGGTGGAGGTCGGCTCGGGCGAGCAGGTGCCCGCCTTCGCCGCGACGGTGCAGGCCGCGCTGGCCGGGCCGGGAAGCTGGGTGGACGGTGGCGGGCTGCGGTTGCAGCGGGTGGGCCCGGGGGTCCGGGCGGACTTCACCGTCTATCTCGCCACGGCCGCGACCGCGGGCCGGATGTGCGCGGCGGGCGGGGTCGACATCCGGGTGGGTGGCCGGCCGTACACGTCCTGCCGGACCTCGGGGAAGGTGATCCTGAACCTGGACCGGTGGCGCACCTCGGTGCCGCACTTCGTGGCGGCCGGCGTCCCGCTCGACACCTACCGCCTGTACGTGGTGAACCACGAGGTGGGCCACCAGTTGGGGTACCGGCACGAGGGCTGCCCCGGCGCGGGACGGCCGGCGCCGGTGATGCAGCAGCAGACGCTGTTCTTCGACGGCTGTCGGCCCAACCCGTGGCCCTACCTGAACGGCCGGCGGTACACCGGCCCGCGACGGTGAGGCACTAAAGGTGGCAGATAGCCGGATTTAGTCCGATTTGCCTGTCATGCTGGTCTCATGCCACCCGTGTCCCCTCCGGGTCCGGCCGTCCGGCCCGACCCGCAGCCGAATCCGTACCTCGTGCGTCGCCGGCTCCGGATGCGCCGGCGCCGCCGCCGCGCCGCGCTGATCGGGCTGACCCTGCTCGGCGCCGTGGTCGGGGTGGTCGAGGTGACCGGGAACGGCACCGTCGGGGACCGGGCCGGCCGACCGGCGGGCGGCGGAACCGTGGTCGCCCAGGGCGGCGGGGGTGGGGCGGACACCCATCCCGACGCCGTGGCGCCGCACCCCGACACCGCGGCCGGCTACCCGGCCACCGGGTCCGGGTCGTTCGCCACCGCCTCCGGCGCCTCGCCCGTACGGGGTTCCGCCGGGCCGCTGCGCCGCTACCGGGTGGCGGTCGAACAGGACAGCGGCCGGGACCCTGACGCCTTCGCCGCCCAGGTGGACGACGTGCTCGGCGACGCCCGGAGCTGGACCGCCTCGGGCGAACTGCGGGTGCAGCGGGTGGCCGACGCGGACGCGGCCGACTTCACCGTCTATCTGGCCACCCCGGGCACCTCCGAGCAGATGTGCGCCGAGGGCGGCCTGCACACCGAGGGCTACACCTCGTGCCGGCTGCCCGGACGGGTGATCATCAACCTGGCGCGCTGGATGGACGGGGTGCCCGACTACGGCGCCCCGCTGGCGGTCTACCGGACGTACGTGATCAACCACGAGGTCGGGCACGAGTTCGGCGAGCTGCACCAGGCCTGCCCCCGGCCCGGCGCCCCGGCCCCGGTGATGCAGCAGCAGACGTACGGCCTGGACGGGTGCGTCGCGAATGCCTGGCCGTACGTCGACGGGACCCGCTACGAGGGCGAGTCGGCCGAGGGGGTCTGAGTTATTCCCGCTCCCGCATGCCGGGCGGGGTGGCCCTCATCATGGCCGATGCCCCCGGTAGCGAGCGACAATGGCGCGGTCCCACCGCCGAACCCGGGGAGTCCACCGTGTCGTTGCCCCCGCTCGTCGAACCCGCCGCCGAGCTGACCGTAGACGAGATCCGCCGCTACTCGCGTCACCTGATCATCCCCGACGTCGGGGTCGAGGGGCAGAAGCGGCTGAAGAACGCCCGGGTGCTCTGCGTGGGCGCCGGCGGCCTGGGCTCGCCGGCCCTGATGTACCTCGCCGCCGCGGGCGTCGGCACCCTCGGCATCATCGACTTCGACACCGTCGACGAGTCCAACCTCCAGCGCCAGATCATCCACGGCGTCTCCGACGTCGGCCGGTCCAAGGCCGAGTCCGCCGCCGCGTCGATCCGCGAGATCAACCCGCTGGTCAACGTCGAGATCCACAACACCGCGTTGGACCGGGAGAACGTCCGCGAGATCTTCTCCGGGTACGACCTGATCGTCGACGGCACCGACAACTTCGCCACCCGGTACATGGTCAACGACGCGGCGGTGCTGCTCGGCAAGCCGTACGTCTGGGGTTCGATCTACCGGTTCGACGGCCAGGCGTCGGTGTTCTGGGCCGAGCACGGCCCCTGCTACCGCTGCCTCTACCCGGAGCCCCCGCCGCCCGGCATGGTGCCGTCCTGCGCCGAGGGTGGCGTGCTCGGCGTGCTCTGCGCCTCGATCGGGTCGATCCAGGTCAACGAGGCGATCAAGCTGCTCGCCGGGATCGGCGAGCCGCTGGTCGGCCGGCTGATGGTCTACGACGCCCTGGAGATGAGCTACCGCAAGATCAAGGTTCGCAAGGACCCGAACTGCGCGCTCTGCGGCGAGAACCCGACGGTCACCGACCTGCTGGAGGACTACGAGGACTTCTGCGGCGCGGTCTCCGTCGAGGCGCAGGAGGCGGCGGCGGACTCCACCATCACCGCCCGCGAGCTGAAGGAGTGGCAGGACGCCGGCAAGGACGTCTTCCTGGTCGACGTCCGCGAGCCGGCCGAGTACGAGATCGTCCGCATCCCGGGGTCGACCCTGATCCCCAAGGGCGAGATCCTTTCCGGCGAGGCGCTGGCGCGGCTGCCGCAGGACCGGCAGATCGTGCTGCACTGCAAGTCCGGCGTCCGCTCCGCCGAGGCGCTCGCCGCGCTGAAGGCCGCCGGGTTCTCCGACGCGGTGCACGTCCAGGGCGGCGTGCTCTCCTGGATCAAGCAGATCGACCCGTCGCTGCCCGAGTACTGAGCGCGTCCCGTCCCGCCTCGACGGGTCGGCCGGCGCTGGCCGATCCGCCGAGGCGGACTCGCGTTAACCTGCGTTAACGTGTCCGCCGTGGTGGACTTGGACGCGGCCGTCGGCTACGTGGTGGCGCACGGCGACCCGGTGGAACGCGCCCGCCTCTCCCACCTGCGCACCGGCGCGCCGGTGCCGGCGGAGGTGCTCGCCGCCGTGGAGGGCGGGCAGACCCCGGACGGCGGCTGGCCCGCGCTCTCCGACGCCCAGGTCGCCTCCGTCGACGCCACCTGCTTCCGGCTGGTCGAGCTGGACGACCTGGGCGCCCTGGACCGCCCGGCGGCCCGCCGGGCGCTGGACTGGCTGGCCGGCCGGCAGCTGCCCGACGGTGGCTGGGACGAGGACGAGCGGCTGGCCGAGGCCGCGCCGGAGTGGGCCCGCCCGGGCGACCCGGCGGCCCGGCTCTACCTCACCGCGGGTGCCGCCTTCTGGCTCAGCCTCGCGGGGCCCGCCGGCCCGTACGACGACCCTGGCCCGTACGCGCCGGTGGTGCGGGGCGCGGCGGAGCTGCTCGCCGGGCAGCTCGCGCCCGACGGGAGCTGGCCGTCGTTCCTGGCCACCGGCTGGCTGGCCGCCGCCGTGCTGCACCGCCAGCAGATGTTCTACGAGTCGGCCCGCATCCAGGTGGTGCTCGCCGAGCGGATCCCACGGTTGTCCCCGTCGAACGTGGCCTGGCTGGCCGCCACCCTGCGCCGGATCGGGCTCGGCGACGAGGAGTGGGTGCTGGCCGGGGCCCGCAAGCGGCTCGCCGAGACGCAACGCACCGACGGCGGCTGGGACAGCGACGACGGCCACCGCTTCGACGTGCACACCACCCTCACCGCCCTCCGCGCCTGCCGCCCCCACTGACCCCCGCGTGGCTTGGCGCGACTTTCGGCAAGTCGGCCCCTCCCGCGCCCGGGAGGCCACGACTTGCCGCACGTCACCCCCGGGCGGGCCGGTACGTCAGCGGAGGTGGGCGTCGCCGGTGACGACGTACTTGGTGCTGGTCAGTTCGGGCAGGCCCATCGGGCCGCGGGCGTGCAGCTTCTGGGTGGAGATGCCGATCTCGGCGCCGAAGCCGAACTCGCCGCCGTCGGTGAACCGGGTGGAGGCGTTCACCATCACCGCCGCCGCGTCCACCCGGGCCACGAACTCCCGGGCCGCCGGCTGGGAGTCGGTGACGATCGCCTCGGTGTGGCCGGTGCCGTACCGCCGGATGTGCGCGACCGCCGCGTCCAGCGAGTCGACGACGGCGACCGAGATGTCGGCCGAGAGGTACTCGGTGGCGTAGTCCTCGTCGGTCGCCGGCACCACCGCGGCGGAGTGGGCGGCCACCTCCGGGGAACCGTGCACGGTCACCCCGGCCTCGGCGAACGCGGCCAGCACCGGCGGCAGGAAGGCGTCCGCGATCGCCGCGTGCACCAGCAGCGACTCGGCGGTGTTGCAGGTCGACAGCCGCTGGGTCTTGGCGTTCAGGGTGATCGCCACGGCCTTCGCCACGTCGGCGGCGGCGTCCACGTAGACGTGGCAGTTGCCCACCCCGGTCTCGATCACCGGCACGGTGGACTCCTCGACCACGGTCCGGATCAGCGACGCCCCGCCGCGCGGGATCAGCACGTCGACCAGGCCCCGGGCGCGCATCAGCTCCTTGACCGAGTCGCGCGAGGTGGCGTCGAGCAGCTGCACCGCGTCGGCCGGCAGCCCGGCCCCGGCGACCGCGTCGCGCAGCACCGTGACCAGGGCGGCGTTGGAGTGCGCCGCCGACGACGAGCCGCGCAGCAGCGCCGCGTTGCCGGACTTCAGGCAGATCCCGGCGGCGTCCACGGTCACGTTCGGCCGCGCCTCGTAGATGATGCCGACCACCCCGAACGGCACCCGGATCTGCCGCAGTTCGAGCCCGTTGGGCAGGGTCGAGCCGCGGACCACCTCGCCGACCGGGTCGGGCAGTGCGGCCATCTGGCGCAGCGCGTCGGCGATGCCCGCCACCCGGCCGGCGTCCAGCGCCAGCCGGTCCAGCACGGCCGCGGTCAGCCCGGCCGCCCGCCCGGCCGCCAGGTCCGCCTCGTTGGCGGCCAGGATCTCCGGCGTACGCGCCACCAGCGCGTCGGCCATCGCGTGCAGCGCGGCGTCCTTCGCCGTACGGGTGGCGACCGCGAGGGCCTCCGCCGCGTCCCGGGCCCGCCGGGCCTGCTCGGTCACGCTCATTCCCACTCCCTTGAGGTGAAAGGAGGGGCCCCTTATTAACAGACGTGTGTTAAAAGGGGGCCCCTGCTTACAGCAGTACCAGGTCGTCGCGGTGGACGACCTCGCGTTCGTAGGCCGGGCCCAGGGCCGCGGCGAGCTCGGTGGTGGAGCGGCCGAGCAGCCCGGGCAGCTCCACCGCGTCGTAGTTGACCAGCCCGCGGGCCACCGGCGCGCCCTGCGTGTCGACCAGGTCGACCGGGTCGCCGGCGGTGAACGCGCCGTCCACCGCGGTGATCCCGGCGGGCAGCAGCGACTTGCGCCGGCCCACCACCGCCTGCACCGCGCCCGGGTCGAGGTGCAGCCGCCCCCGGGGCGCGGTGGCGTGCGCCAGCCAGAACAGCCGGGCGGCCGGGCGCCGGCTGCTCGGATGGAAGAAGGTGCCGACCGGCTCGCCGGCCAGCGCCGGCGCGGCCAGCGGGGCGGCGGTGAGCACCACCGGGATGCCGAACCCGGTGGCGATCCGGGCCGCCTCGACCTTGGTGACCATGCCGCCGGTGCCCACCCCGGCCCGGCCGGCGCCGCCGATGTCGATCCCGGCCAGGTCGGCCTCGCCGCGTACGTCGGTGATGCGGGTGCTCTCCGGCCGGGTCGGGTCACCGGTCCAGAGCGCGTCCACGTCCGACAGCAGCACCAGCAGGTCGGCGTCGACGAGCGCGGCGACCAGCGCGGCCAGCCGGTCGTTGTCGCCGAACCGGATCTCCTCGGTGGCCACCGTGTCGTTCTCGTTGACGATCGGCACCGCCCGCAGGTCGAGCAGCTTGCGCAGGGTCCGGTACGCGTTGCGGTAGTGCGCGCGGCGGGTCACGTCGTCGACGGTGAGCAGCACCTGCCCGACGGTCAGCCGGTGCCGGGCGAAGGCGGCGGCGTACCGGCCGATCAGCAGCCCCTGGCCGACGCTGGCGGCGGCCTGCTGGGTGGCCAGGTCGCGCGGGCGCCGGGGCAGGCCGAGCGGGGCGAGACCGGCGGCGATCGCGCCGGAGGAGACCAGCACCACCTCCCGCCCCTGGGCGGCCAGCGCGCCGAGAGGGTCGACGAGCGCGTCGACGCGGGAGTCGTCCAGGCCGCCGGTCGCCGTGGTCAGCGAGGACGAGCCGATCTTGACGACGACCCGCCGGGCCGAGGTGACTGCTTCACGCACCCGACCATTCTGCGCGCTCGGGTCCGCCGTGCCCGCCGCCGTTCCCATACTCTGGCAGCTCGTGACACCTGACGAGTACGTCGAGGCGGTGCTGGAGCTGGTCGAGCGGATCCCGCCCGGCCGGGTGATGTCGTACGGGGCGGTGGCCGACGCGCTGGCCGAGCGATCGGGGCGGGCCTCGGCCCGGCTGGTCGGCTCGATCATGGCCCGGCACGGGGGCGGGGTGCCCTGGCACCGGGTGGTGAACTCGGCCGGCCGGCTGCCGCCCGGCCACGAGCGGGAGGCGCGGGCCCGGCTGCGCGCCGAGGGCTGCCCGTTGCGCCCGTCCGGGGTGGACATGCCGGCGGCGGCCTGGTGGCCGGACGAGGGGCACTGAACCCGGGGGTGCGGCGAGCCGGTGAGGCGCGCTGACCGGAGCGGAGACCGAGCCGGCGAGGGGCTGTGACCGAGGCCATAACGTGAGTAGCATTCGGCTCCATGACCGTTTCCGGGCTGCCGCGCCGCGTGCACCTCGGGTACGCGCTGGGCTCCCTGGTCACCGGTGCCTTCGGGACGGTGCCGGGGCTGCTCCTGCTGCCGTACCTGACCGACACGCTGGGCGTCGCGGCGGGCGTGGCCGCCCTGCTGGTGCTGCTGCCGAAGGCCTGGGACGTGCTGGTCAACCCGGTCGCCGGGCGGATCTCCGATCGCACCCGGTCCCGCTGGGGGCCCCGCCGGCCGTACCTGCTCGGCGGCGGACTGGCCCTGGCACTGCTCTTCGCCTCGATCTTCGCGGCGCCGTTCGGCAGCGGGCCGGCCGCCGGGGCGTACGTGGCGGTGGCGTTCCTGGCGACGGCGACGGCGTTCGCCTTCTTCCAGGTGCCGTACGTGGCGATGCCGGCCGAGCTGACCGCCGACCCGGCGGAGCGTACCCGGATGATGACCTGGCGGATCGCGGTGCTGGCGCTGGCCATCCTGGTCTCCGGGGCGGTGGCCCCGGCCGTGGTGACCGGCGGTGGCGGGGGCGTGCCGGGGCACCGCTGGATGGGCCTGTTCGTCGCCGCGCTGATCGTGGCCGGCACGGTGGGGGCCTTCCTGGGCACCCGGGCCGCGCCGGTCGGAGCGGTCGGGGAGAGCGAGCCGAGCCTGCGCGCCCAGCTCGCGGTGGCCGCCGGTAACCGGCCGTTCCGCGTGCTGCTGGTCTGCTTCGTGGTGCAGTCGGCCGGGGTGGCGACCGTGCTGGCCGGGGTGAAGTACTTCGCCGACCAGGTGCTGGCCGCCCCGGAGACCGGCCCGACGCTGCTCTTCGCCTGCTTCGTCGGCCCGGCGCTGCTGGTCATGCCGCTCTGGACCCGGGTCGGCGCCCGGGCGGGGAAACGGGCCGGCCTGGTCGTCGCCTCGCTGCTCTTCGCCGCCGGCGCGACCGCCCTGGTCGCCGCGCCGGCGCTGCCGGCCGCCGGGGTGTACGCGGTGGTCGCGCTGATCGGCGCCGGCTACGCCGGCCAGCAGGTCTTCGCCCTGGCCATGCTGCCGGACTGCATCGCGTACGACACCGCCCGCACCGGCCGCCGCCAGGCCGGCGTGTTCACCGGCCTGTGGACGGCGGGGGAGACCTTCGGCCTCGCCCTCGGTCCCGGCATCTACGGCCTGGTCCTCCAGCTCTCCGGCTACGTCTCCTCGTCCACCGGCGTCGCGGCGACGCAACCGGCCACCGCCCGCCTCGGCATCCTCCTCGGCTTCACCGCCCTACCAGCCCTCCTGGTAGCCACCCCCCTGGTGCTGCTGCGCCACTACACCCTCCCCCCACCCCCACCCCCCGCTCCGCCGATCATGGAGTCGTGGTGGGGGAGGAAAGCCGCTGACCACTACAAGAAGGGCGCCACCAGTCCATGATCGACGAGAAGTGGAGCGCGCTGCCCGAGCACGGGGTGGCCGCGGGGCGGGTGTTGGCGGAGATCCGGGCGCTGCGGGCGGGGGACCGGCCCACGCACGGGGGAAGGCTGTTCGCCTACGTGTACGACCCGGGGGTGGCCGGGCTGGACGAGTTGACCCGGGCCGCGTACGCGGAGTGCGCGCACGTCAACGGGCTCGACCCGACCGCCTTCCCGTCCCTGCTGGCAATGGAGAACGCGCTGGTCGGGGCGGCGGCCCGGCTGCTCGGCGGCGGCCCGGGCAGCAGCGCGCCGGAGGCGGTCGGCAGCGTCACCGGCGGCGGCACCGAGTCGCTGATCCTGGCGGTCAAGGCGGCCCGGGACGCCCGGCCCGAGATCGCCGAGCCGCGGCTGGTGGTGCCGGCCAGCGGGCACGCCGCCTTCGCCAAGGCCGCGCACTACCTGCGGGTGGCGCTCGACCGGGTGCCGGTGGACCCGGCCACCCTGCGGCCGGCGGTGGCCGACGTGGCCGCCGCGATCCGCCCGGAGACGGTGCTGGTGGCCTGCTCCGCCCCGTCGTACGCGCACGGCGTGGTCGACCCGGTCGCGGAGATCGCGGCGGTGGCCGCCGCCGCCGGGGTGCGCTGCCACGTGGACGCCTGCTTCGGCGGCTGGGCACTGCCCTGGCTGCGCCGCCTCGGCGAGCCGGTGCCCCCGTTCGACTTCGCCGTCGACGGGGTCACCTCGATCTCCGTCGACCTGCACAAGTACGCGTACGCCCCGAAGGGGGTGTCGGTGCTGCTGCACCGGGATCCGGCACTGCGCGCCCCGCAGTACTTCGGGTACGCCGACTGGCCCGGGTACACGATGGTCAACCCGGTGATCGCCTCCACCCGCTCCGGCGGCCCGATCGCCGGCGCGTACGCCACGCTGCGGCACCTGGGCGAGGACGGCTACCTGCGGCTGGCGGAGCAGACCCGGGACGCGGTACGCGGGCTGGCCGCCGCGGTCGGCGCGGTGGACGGGCTGCGGCTGCTGGCCGAACCCGAGGCGACGGTGGTCTGCTTCACCGCCGACGACGCCGACCTGGACCTGTTCGTACTGGTCGACGAGCTGGCCGAGCGGGGCTGGCACACCCAGCCCCAGCTGTCGTACGCCGGGCTGCCGGCCAGCGTGCACCTGACGGTGACCGCGGCGGTGGCCCCCCGGGTGGCCGAGTTCGGCCCGGACCTGGCCGGCGCGGTGGCGGCGACCCGGGCCGCCGGGCCGGTGCGGCTGTCGGCGGAGCTGCTGGCGCTGGCCGGGGCGCTGACCCCGGAGGCGCTCACCCCGGAGCTGGTCGCCGGGCTGGCCGCCGGCCTCGGCCTCGGCGGCGACCCGGCCGGTGGGCCGCTGCCGGCGCGGATGGCGGTGGTGAACACGCTGCTCGACGTCGTGCCGGTGGCGGTGCGGGAACGGCTGTTGGTGGAGTTCGTCGGGCTGCTCCAGCGCCCGGCCTGGTGACGGGCGCCGCCGTGGCGGCGTCGCCCCGAGGTGCCCTAACGACGTCGCCCCGGCCGGAGCGGATCCGGCCGGGGCGAGCGACGGTCAGCTGGCGCTGATCGTGCCGGTGGCCACGTTGTCGGCCGGGTTCAGGTCCTCCACCTGCGGGAACCAGTGGATGAACAGGGACACGGTGACCGGACCCACCTCGCCGGGGGTGATCCCCGCGTCGGCGTCGGCCGAGAGCAGCACGTCGACGGTGCGTTCCTCGCCCGCCAGGAACGGGCCGCCGGGCACGTCGAAGTCGGACCCCCCGCTCGGCCCCGTCGCCGGGTCGGTCCCCCGGTAGCGGACCCCGTCCGGCAGGGACAGTTCACCGATGATCAGGCGATGCGGGGCGTCGTTGGCGTACCGGACGGTGACCGGCAGCCGGCCGGACCAACTGCCGTCCTCCTGCTGGGTCAGCACCGCGTCGCCGACGCTCACCGACGCGTCCGGCCGGGTGCTCTGCACGTACGGCTCGGGGTTGCGCAGGCTGCCGTCGCTGGCCCGGAACAGGGTGGCGAACGGGACGTCCGCGCTGAGCGGGTAATCGCCGGTGGTGTTGACCGCGACCGCGCCGCCGTCGACGCTCATCGCCCGGTCCCGAACGGTGGTCAGCACCTCGAACGGGATGCGGTAGATGCGGCTGCGGCCCGGTGCGAGCTTCTGGAGGTCGTCGCAGTGCATGGCCTGCCGGCTGGTGGTCGACTCGTTCCAGTTGCAGCTCAGGCCGGTCCCGTTGAGCCGCAGCGAGGCCGCCACCGGTTCGGTGATCCGGACGGTCGGGTAGGCGCCGGCCGTCCCGGTGTTCGCTACGGTGATCTTGAGGGTGCCCTGGTAACCCCGGTCGGCCGGGTCCAGCACCAGCCGGTTGGTCGAGACGGTCAGGTTCGCGACCGGATCGGCGGCGACGGCGGGCGCGGCGGCGACGGCCAGCCCGGTCGCGGCGGCCAGGGCGGCGGTGCCCAGGCGCAGGATGGTACGAGACATGCGGTGTTCCTCCCCGTGATGCGGCGGCGCCGGGAAGCCTCGGCGCGCACCGGGCACCCTACCGACGACCGGCGGACCATTTCGTCCCCAGTGGACGGATAGGGACCAACCGCTCGCGTCCGCCTGCCCCGTGCCGGGCGGACGCGAGCGGTGGCGAATCAGCCCGCGCTGCGGACGTCGGCCCCGTTGTTCGTCTCGACGAGATCAGGCCAGCCCTTGTTCTGCGCGTCGTAGTGGACGACCCGGACGACCGCCGGGTCGCCGGACGTGGACCCGTCGACCAGGACGGTGAAGGTCAAGCTTCGGCGTTGCCCGGCGGGCAGCCCGCCCGTCACGCAGCTGGCCCAGTGCGGTCCCACCTCAGGCAGGTCGCGGCACTGCGCGAAGTCCCCACCGGCCCGCTCACCCAACCGGTCCAGGCCGACGAACCCCAGCAGCGGCACGTCGACCGGGCCCTTGTTCACCACGGTGACGGTCAGCGAGCCGGTCCGCTTCCCGTCCGCGCCCGGCGTGCTCAGCACGAGCTCACCGGCGGTCAGGGCCAGGTCGGTGAGCCGATCGTCCGGGCCGAACTCCGTCGGGCCGCCGGTCTGGGCGAACCGCCCGCCCTGCCACCGGTACGTGCGCCACTGGTCCCGGGCCAGGTACGTAGGGACGTCGCAGCAGGGTTGGATGTCGGCCACCCGCACCCGGACCGACCCGCCGTCGGTCACCTCGTACGCCAGGATGTCGCGCTGCCCCTCCCCGGTGCGGGTCACCTGCCCGAGGGTGACGATCCGGCCGGCGGTGTCCCGGTCGAAGGCCACCACCTGCTTGCCGACCGCCTCGCCGTACCGGCAGCCGAGCAGGGCCACCGTCTCGTCCGCGCCGTCGGCGTCGATGTCGCCGTGGGCGAGCGAGAGCAGGGCCGGCACCCCGACGTCCTGGTCCGTCTTGCGCAGCCGAACCCCGCCGCCGGCCGCGCACTCCTCGGGCGTCCAGGCCGGCAGGTCGACCTTGCCGGCGAGCAGCTGGGCCCGGCTGATCCGGCCGTCCGGCACGGTCGGCACCTCCGCGCCGGCGGACCCGGTCGGGGAGCCGGCCGGCGGGGAGACCGGGGGCGACGTGGACGGCGCGGCCGACGGGGACGGTGCGCCCGTACCGGTCGGTGACGGCTCGACGGACTGCGCGGGTCCCGGATCCGGCGGCCCGGACTCCCGGTCGAGGGCGGCCCGGCCGGCGACCGGCACGGCCACCGCGAGCACCACGGCGGCGGCGGTGACGGCGACGGCACGGTGCCGGCGGCGGCGGACGGTGGCCCGGGCGGCGTCCGGCCCGGCCGGCTGGACGGCCGGGACGAGCGCGTCGCGGTAGGCGGTGAACTCGGCATCCACCAGCCGGTCCTCGTACTCAGTCACGGTTGTTCACCTCGCTCGTCGCGGCCAGCTGGCTGGCCAGCGCCGCTCGTCCCCGGTGCAGCCAGGACTTGACGGTGCCCTCCGCCACGTCCTCCTGGGCCGCTATCTCGGTGATGGAAAGGTCCGCCAGGTAGTGCAGAACCACCGCCCGGCGGTGGTTGGCGGGCAGTTGCGCCAACGCCGCGTGCAGCGCCACCCGGTCCGGGCCGGGACCGGGCACGTGTTCCACCCGCTGCCGGTGCAGGAAGGACTGGGCGGTGCGCAGCCGGCGCCACCGGCTGGTGGCCAGGTTCCAGGCGACCCGGCGGACCCAGGCCACCGGGTCGTCGAACCGGGACACCCGGGACCAGCGGGCGAACGCCCGGCAGAACGCCTCCTGCACCAGGTCCTGCGCCTGCGGCAGGTCACCGCAGTAGGCGGTCAACTGGATGGTCAACGACCGGAAGTGCGCGTGATAGAGCTGGTCGAAGTCGACCGCCCCGGACCGCCCGTCCTCGTCCGGCCCGGCTGTGCCGGGTGGAGGCTTGTCGAGCCTCGGTTCCCTGGTCACCGTCACCTGATCCTCCCCGTAGGTCGCCCGCCCACGCGGTTCGACTCCGGTCACACGCCTCGATGCCTGTTCCGGTTGCACCGGTCGCCGATTCAGCGCTGTGGTTGACTGTCGGTTCGGGGACAGCGGAAGGGGGCCCGAGGTGCAGCTGCCGGCGGTGCTCGGCGAGCCGATCCGGTTCGTGCTCAACTGGGGCCGGCGCTACTCGCTGTGGGTGTTCAACTTCGGGTTGGCCTGCTGCGCCATCGAGTTCATCGCGACCAGCATGGGTCGGCACGACTTCATGCGACTCGGCGTCATCCCGTTCGCGCACGGCCCGCGGCAGGCCGACCTGATGGTGGTCTCCGGCACGGTCACCGACAAGATGGCGCCCGCGGTGAAGCGGCTCTACGACCAGATGCCCGAGCCGAAGTACGTCATCTCCTTCGGCGCCTGCTCCAACTGCGGCGGCCCGTACTGGGACTCGTACTCGGTGACCAAGGGCGTCGACCAGCTCATCCCGGTCGACGTGTACGTACCGGGCTGCCCGCCCCGCCCGGAGGCGCTGCTGCACGGCATCCTGCGCCTCCAGGAGAAGATCGCCGCCGAGCAGTCCGGGGTGGGCGGGGTGCCCCGCCCGGACCGGCTGGCCCCGCCGGTGGACCCGCCGGCCCCGCCGGCCCGCTCGGTCGAGTCGCTGACCGCGCCCACGGTCCGTCCGCCGACCGGCTGACCCTCCCGGTCAGCGGGCGAATTCCAGCACCACCTTGATGTCGTCCGGTTGATGGGCGTACGCCTCGGCGTACCGCTCCACCGGCACCCGGCGGGTGATCAGCGAACCCAGCCAGTCCTGGTCGGCGCGGGCCAGGGCCTCGGCGGCCAGGTCCCAGTGCCGGCGGTTGGCGTTCACCGAGCCGAAGACCACGTTGTTCTCCAGGACCAGTTCCCGGTTGAGCGCCCCGGCGTCGAAGTCGATGGTCCGCCCGCCGCTGGAGACCCCGGTCAGGCAGACCACCCCGGCCGGTCCCGCCTTGCACATGGCGTCCAGCACCACCACGGGCGCGCCGGTGCACTCCACCACGATGTCCGGCTCGAAATCCAGCTCGCCCACGGTCCCGGTGTGGTACGTGGCGCCGAGCGCCCGCACCAGGTCCGGCTTCGGGCCGGTGGTGTTCCGGTCCAGCACGTGCACGGCGAGCCCGCGCTGCACGGCCAACAGCGCCGCCAGCAGCCCGATCGGCCCGGCGCCGGTGACCAGGACGAGCTGCGGCTTCCACTCGGCCCGGCCGCCGATCCGCTCGATGTGGTCCCACGCCTTCGCCACCACACTCGCCGGCTCCAGCAGCATCCCGACCGGGGCCAGGATCGGGTCCAGGCCGACGGCGAACTTCGGCTGCAACCGCCAGCGGTCCCGGGCGAAGCCGGGCAGGGCCTTGATCCCGTGCTCGGTGTACTGCCCGTTGCGGCACATGTCCCACTCGCCGACCGCGCAGTTGGCGCACGGCACCGGGTCCGGATGCCGGACGATGCCGGCGACCAGGTCACCGCGTTGCAGCGTGCCGCTCGGGTCCTCGATCACCCGGCCGAGCGCCTCGTGCCCGAGGACCAGGGTGTCCGTGCCCGGCGGCGGCTCACCGTAGTGGCCGTCGATGATCTCGTGGTCGGTGCCGCAGATGCCCACGGCGAGCGCCTCGACCAGGATCCCGCCCTCCTCGGTCGGCGGCTCCGGGTGATCCGGCGTCAGGCGCAGCGAGCCGGGGACACCGGGGATCACAGTCACAGCGCGCACGATGCTCATCTTTCCCCGCCCACCGCCCGCCCGCCCGAAAACCCACAAAAGCTCGAGGTGCGGGTGCAAGGAGGGGCCCCTTATTAACAGACGTCTGTTAATAAGGGGCCCCTCCTTGCACCTCGGACGGCGCGCGGCTCGTCCGGGCGGGCCCGGGCCATAGGATCAGCGGCATGACTCCGGAAGAGGTCGGCCGTCGGCTGGCGACGCTGCTCGGGCCCGTCGAGGTCACCCCGTCGGCCTCCGGCGGCCAGTCGTACGCCCGGGCCACCGTCGACGTACCCCCGGCGAGCTGGCGGGAGGCGCTCCGCGCGGCCCGGGACGACGCCGAGCTGGGCTGCGACTTCTTCGACTGGCTGTCGGCGGTGGACGAGCTGGCCGACGGCTTCGACGTGGTGGCCCACCTGTGGTCGACCACCCATCGGCACGGGCTGCTGATCCGCACCCGGATCCCCCGGGACAGCCCGGCGGTCTCCTCGGTGGTCGACCTCTATCCGGGCGCGGCCTGGCACGAGCGTGAGACGCACGAGATGTTCGGCATCGACTTCACCGGCCACGGCGAGCTGCGACCGCTGCTGCTGCCCCCCGAGTTCGAGGGGCACCCGCTGCGCAAGGAGTTCGTGCTCGCCTCCCGGGTGGCCAAGCCGTGGCCCGGGGCGAAGGAGCCGGGCGAGTCCGAGGCCGGCGGCGGGCGCCGCCCGATCCGCCCGCCGGGCGTGCCGGCGCCGGGGGAGTGGGGCACCACGCCTACGCCGGCCGGGGCCGGTGGCGTCGGGGAGGGGCCGCGCGGCGGCACCCCGGCCCGCCCGGCCCGGGAGCGTCCGGCCCGGCCCGCGCCGGGCAACCGCCCTGCGCGTACGCCCCGGCCGGCCGGCCCGGCGACCCCGGGTGACCGGAGCGCGGGCCCGGCACCCGGCGGCGCTACCCCGAGCGACGCGACCCAGGCGGGCGCGGCCCCGAGCGACGCGACCCAGGCCGGCGTGGCCCCGAGCGACGCGACCCGGGCCGGTGCGACGCCGAGCGGGGCGGCCGAGGCCGGTGCGGCGCCGAGCGAGGCGGCCGAGGCCGGTGCGACCCCGGGCGAAGCGGCCCAGGCCGGTGTGACCCCCACCGAGGCGGCCCAGACCGAGGCGATGCCGGCCGAGCCGGCGTCGGGTCCGCTGCCCGGGGCCACCGGTGGCCCCGGGGACGGGCCGGCCCGCTCCGGTCCGCCCGCCGACCGGCCCTCGGCCCGGGGCCCGGCCGCCACCGAGCGGGCCGACCACGAGGAAGGGACGCACTGATGCCGACCTGGTTGGAGCTGGTGATCCGGGTCGGCGGCGTGCTCGTCGCCTTCCTCACCCTGCCCCTGATCGTCGGCCAGGCCGAGCACAAGGTGATGGCCCACATGCAGGGCCGGCTCGGCCCGATGTACGCCGGCGGCTTCCATGGCTGGGCCCAGCTGGTCGCCGACGGGGTCAAGTTCGTGCAGAAGGAGGACGTCACCCCGCGGGAGGCGGACCGGGCGGTGTTCCGGCTGGCCCCGGTGGTGGCCCTGGTGCCCTACCTGCTGGCGTTGCTGGTGATCCCGCTCGGCCCGAACGACCTGGTCGGCCAGCCGCTGGACATCGGCCTGTTCTTCGTGCTCGCGGTGGTGGGCGTGGGCGTGGTGGCGGTGCTGATGTCGGCCTGGGCGTCGGCCAACAAGTACAGCCTGCTCGGCGGCCTGCGCGGCGCGGCCCAGCTGCTCGGGTACGAGCTGCCGCTGGTGCTGGCCGCCGCGTCGGTCGCGATGGCGGCCGGCACGCTCAGCCTGTCCGGCATCGTCGAGGCGTGGCGGCCGTGGTGGCTGCTCTGGCAGGCGCCCGCGATGATCGTGTTCTTCCTGGCCGGGCTGGCCGAGATCCGCCGGCCACCGTTCGACATGCCGATCGCCGACTCCGAGCTGGTCTTCGGTTATCTGACCGAGTACACCGGGCTGCGCTTCGCGTTCTTCCTGCTCGCCGAGTACGTCGGCATCGTGGTGATCGCCGCGCTGACCACCGTGCTGTTCCTCGGCGGCTGGCAGGGGCCGTTCGCCGACGCCCAGCTCGGCTGGCTCTGGACGCTGCTCAAGGTCTTCGCCGTCTCGTTCGTGATCATCTGGCTGCGGGTGAGCTACCCGCGGCTGCGGGAGGACCAGCTCCAGCGGCTCTGCTGGCTGGTGCTGGTGCCGGTCTCCCTGGGGCAGCTGGTGCTCACGGCGGGCGTTCGGCTGGCGGTGTAAGGAGGGGGCCCTTGTTAACGCATTCGGTATAGGAAGGGCCCCCTGTTAAATAGGAAGGGCCCCCTGTTAACACCGCAGCGCCCCGCTAGCCCAGCGGGGTGTGCGCGGGGTCGACGCGCTCGGCCGGCGGGGGAGGCGGCGGCGGGGTGCCGTCGCCGAACGGACGGCCGCCCAGCTCTTCCCGGCCGTGCGGGGTGAGCCAGTTGGACAGGTCGGGCCCGAGCGGGACCACGCCGGTCGGGTTGATGTCCCGGTGCACCTCGTAGTAGTGCCGCTTGATGTGGTCGAAGTCGATGGTGTCGCCGAAGCCGGGGGTCTGGAACAGGTCCCGGGCGTACGCCCAGAGCACCGGCATCTCGGCCAGCTTCTGCCGGTTGCACTTGAAGTGCCCGTGGTAGACCGGGTCGAAGCGGACCAGCGTGGTGAACAGCCGTACGTCCGCCTCGGTGATCGTGTCGCCGACCAGGTACCGCTGCCCGGCCAGCCGCTCGGTCAGCCAGTCCAGCCGGTCGAAGAGCCGGTGGTACGCCTTGTCGTACGCCTCCTGGCTGCCGGCGAAGCCGCACCGGTACACGCCGTTGTTGACGTCCGCGAAGACCACCGCGTTGACCTCGTCGATCTCGCCGCGCAGCGGCTCCGGATAGAGCTGCGGCGCCCCGGGCCGGTGGTACGCCGTCCACTCGGTCGACAGGTCCAGGCTCATCTGCGCGTAGTCGTTGGTGACCACCTGCCCGGTCGGCACGTCCACGATCGCCGGCACGGTGATGCCCCGCTCGTAGCCGGGGAACCGCGCGAAGTACGCCTCCTGGAGCCGCTCGATGCCGAGCACCGGGTCCCGCCCGCCCGGGTCCAGGTCGAACGTCCAGCTCCGCGCGTCGTGGGTGGGGCCGGCGACGGCCATCGAGAGGGCGTCCTCCAGGCCGAGCAGGCGCCGGACGATGATCAGCCGGTTGGCCCAGGGGCAGGCCCGGCTGACCACCAGCCGGTACCGGCCCGGCTCGACCGGCCACCCGTCCCGCCCGTCGGCGGTGATCCGGGTCGCGATGTAGCGCTGGTCCCGGGTGAACTCACCGCCCGGCTCGACGTACTTGCCACCTGTCTGCTCGGCCACGCCGCCCCCTCGAAGATCCCGTCGTCCGTCTCCGCCCCCATCTTGGCCGATCGCCGCCCGGCCGGCCCGCCGAGCGCCAGGTCCGCCGGGCCCGTCCGGCGACTGTCAGGTCCGCCGGGCACGTCCATGGCGGGCCATGTCCGCGCGGCCGGGCCGTCGAACGCCAGGTCCGCCGGGCTCGTCCGACGAGCGCCAGCTCCGCCGGCCGGCTCGCCGAGCGCCGGTTACGCTGCGCGGATGATCGACGTGGAGGCGGCGGCCCGCCGGTTCGTCGCGGACGTGTGGAACGGCGGGCGGGAGGATTCGGCGTACGAGCTGGTGGCCGCCGGCTGTCCTGGGCTGGGCGGGACCGGGCCGGCGGCGACGCTGGCCTGGCACCGGGACCGGCGGGCGGCGTTCCCCGACCTGCGCTACAAGATCGTCGACCTGGTGGCGGCCGGTGACCGGGTGGCGGTGCGCTGGCGGGCCGCCGGCACCCAGGCCGGGCAGTTCGGCCCGGTGCCGCCGACCGGCCGGGTGGCCAGCTATTCCGGGGCGACGTTCCTGCGGTTCGACCCGGACGGGCGGATCGCCGACGTGTGGAGTGTCAACGAGCTGTTCCAGACCCTCCAGCAGCTCGGCGTGGAGATGCTGCCCCCGCTCACCGGCCCCGGGGCGTGATCCGGCTGATCGGCAGGTTCACCGGGAAGGGCTCGCCGGTGTCGACGAACTTCGTCCACCGGCCCGTCTCGGTGTAGACCTCGTGCACCGGGTCGATCTTGTAGGTGTAGACGACGATGCCCTCGTCCTCGATCTCGATCCGCCAGTAGAAGGGGATCCCGGCCTGCGCGTAGAGGGCCGGCTTGAGCACCCGGTCGATGGACCGGGTGCTGGGCGAGACGATCTCCACGGCGAGCGCCACCTCGTGCGGCTCGTACCGGGACGGCTCACGCGCGGCCGCGGCCGAGGTGGTGACCAGCACGTCCGGAACGAAGGAGCGGGTCCGGTTGATCCGCACCTCCACCCCCTGGGTCACGTCGTACCCGTCGGGGCAGTCCTCGTCCAGTGCGACGCCGAGCCGCATCGCGATGCTCTGGTGCATCCGGGTGGGGGAGGGGGACATGAGCAACACTCCATCGAGCAGTTCGCGGCGGCGACCGTCCTCCGGCAACGCGTCCAGATCGTCGGTCGTCCACGCGCGCTCGGGCGGGTGGTCGCTCTCCAGCGCGGCGGTCATCGACAGGCCCTTCCCGGTGCGTCGTTCTCCCCGCGCCCCACGATACCGGTGTAATCCCCAGGGTGGTGGTCGCGCGCGCCGTGGCCACAGGGCAGGATGAGCGGCATGAGCGAGCGCAGCGAGCGAATCGGCCAGCTCTGCGCGGTGAGGTCTCCCGGCGTGGGCGAGCGAAGCGAGGCGACGGCGTGAGCGAGCGCAGCGGCATTCCCGGCGAGGGGCTGGTGAAGGGGCTGGCGGTCACGCTGAAGACGATGACCCGCCGCTCGACCACCCAGCAGTACCCGGACGTGGCCCCCGAGCTGCCGCCCCGGTCCCGTGGCGTGATCGCGCTGCTGGAGGAGAACTGCACGGTCTGCATGCTCTGCGCCCGGGAGTGCCCGGACTGGTGCATCTACATCGACTCCCACAAGGAGGAGATGGCGGTGCCCGGCGCGGCCCGCCCCCGGCAGCGCAACGTGCTCGACCGCTTCGACATCGACTTCTCGCTCTGCATGTACTGCGGCATCTGCATCGAGGTCTGCCCGTTCGACGCGCTCTACTGGTCGCCCGAGTTCGAATACGCCGAGTACGACATCAAGGACCTGCTGCACGACAAGGACCACCTCGGCGAGTGGATGGGCACGGTCCCGCCGCCGCCGGCGCACGACCCGAACGGCGAGCCGGCCAAGGAGGAGTCCGTGGCGGCGCGCAAGGCCGCCGCCCCGGCGGCCCGGCCGGCCACGCCCCCGGCGGCCCGGCCGGCCACGCCCCCGGCGGCCCCGCCGGCCACGCCCCCGGCGGCCCCGCCGGCCGCACCCCCGGCGGGCGAGGGCGAGGGCGGGGCCTGATGACCGCCGCGGACGTGCTGCTGCTCGCGTTCGGCGCGGTGGCGGTCGGCGCGGGCCTGCTGGTGGTCGCCACCCGGCACCTGGTCCGGGCCGGCCTGCACCTGGTGGTCTGCCTGGGCGCGCTGGCCGGCATGTTCCTGGTGCTCACCGCCGAGCTGGTCGCCTGGGTGCAGGTGTTGATCTACGTCGGCGCGGTGGTGGTCCTGCTGCTCTTCGCGGTGATGCTCACCCGGGCGCCGATCGGCGCTTCCGACGACCTGGACCGGCCCGGCTGGCCGGCCGCGCTGGTCGGCGGCGGTGCCGGCCTCGGCCTGACCGCGCTGCTGGTGGACGCGTTCCGCTGGTCGCGGGTGGACCTGCCGGCGGCGGGCACCGCCGAGCGCCTCGGCGAGCAGGTCTTCCGCTCCTGGGTGCTGCCCTTCGAGGTGCTCTCGGTGCTGCTGCTGGCCGCCCTGGTCGGCGCGGTGGTGCTGGCCCGGCCGGAGATCGGCCGCCGCGCGGAGGCCGGCGGGCCGCCGGCCGACCTGGGCCGCCGGCCGCCACCGCCGGCCCAGGCCACCGGGGAGCCGGGCCGCCGGACGCCGCCGGCCCCGACCCGGGCCGACGAGGACGGCCGCCGGTGAGGCCGGTCATCCCGTACGTCACCGCCGCGCTGCTGTTCGGCCTGGGGGTGTACGGCGTGCTGCGCCGGCGCAACGCCGTGCTGGTGCTGATGGCCGTCGAGCTGATGCTCAACGCCGTCAACCTGATCCTGGTCACCGCCGACACCACGGTCCGCGCCCAGCTCCCGCACGCCGGGCAGGTCTTCGCGCTCTTCGTGATCGTGCTGGCCGCCGCCGAGGTCGGGGTGGGCCTGGCGATCGTGCTCCAGCTCTACCGGCTGCGGGCCAGCGTGGTGGTCGACGAGGTGCCGCTCGACGAGGACGCCGCCGCCGAGCCGGTCGCGGCCACCGTGGAGGGGGGCCGGTGACCGGGCTGCTCGGGGCCGCGCTGCCGGCCGTACCCTTGCTCGCCGGCCTGCTCGGCCTGCTGCTGCCGCCGTCGCCGCGCGGCGCGGCCACCGGCGAGGGCACCGCCCGCCGGCTGGCGATCGGGCTCGGCGTGGCCGGTGCGGCCGGCGCGCTGCTCGTCGCGGTGCTGCTGGCGCTGCGGGTCGGCGCCCCGGTCGAGACGTCCGCCACCTGGATCGACCTCGGCGGCCTGCGGGTGACCCTCGGGGTACGCCTCGACGGCGCGGCGGCCCTGGTCGCGGTCGCGGTGAGCGCGGTGGCCCTGGCCGTGCAGGTCTACTCGATCGGCTACCTGCGGCGCGGCCCGCACGACGACGTCGAGGTCGACCACCGCTACCCGCCCTACGCGGCCCAGATCAGCCTCTTCACCGCGGCCATGCTGACCGTGGTGGTCGCCGGGGACCTGATCCTGCTGCTGGTCGGCTGGGAGGTGATGGGCCTCTGCTCCTACCTGTTGATCGCGCACGACCGGCGGCTGCCCGAGGCGCCCGCCGCGGCGGTGAAGGCGTTCCTGGTCACCCGGGTGGGTGACGTCGGCTTCCTGCTCGGCATCGCCCTGCTCGGCGTGTCGGCGGGCAGCTTCCGGATCGCCGACGTGCTCGCCCACGACCACTCCACCGGCACCCTCACCGCCGCCTGCCTGTTGCTGCTGGCCGGGGTGGCCGGCAAGAGCGCCCAGTTCCCGCTGCACACCTGGCTGCCGGACGCGATGGCCGGCCCGACGCCGATCTCCGCGCTGATCCACGCCGCCACCATGGTCGCCGCCGGCGTATACGCGGTCACCCGGCTCTTCCCGCTCTTCGCCGCCGCCCCGGTCGCGCTGACCGTGCTCGGCGTGCTGGCCGCGATCACCCTGCTGCTCGGGGCGTTCGCGGCCACCGCACAGGACGACCTCAAACGGGTGCTGGCCTGGTCCACGGTCTCCCAGATCGGCTACATGACCGGCGCGCTGGCGGTCGGCTCGCCCAGCGCGGCCCTGTTCCACCTGCTCACCCACGCCGCGTTCAAGGCACTGCTGTTCCTGGCCGCCGGCGCGGTCATCCACGCCGTGGGCACCACGCTGATGTCCCGGATGGGCGGGCTGCGGACCGCCATGCCGGTCACCTTCTGGTGCACGCTGATCGGGCTCGGGGCGCTGGCCGGGGTGCCGCCGCTGTCCGGCTTCTTCAGCAAGGAGGGCGTGCTGGCCGCCGCCGAGGCCGCCGCGCTGGACGGCGCCGGGCCGACCCCGTCCTGGGTGGGCTGGCTGGTCTGGCTGGCCGGGCTGCTCGGCGTCGCCGTCACCGCCTGGTATGCGACCCGTCTGCTGCTGCGCACCTTCTTCGGCGCCACCCGCATCCCGCTGGCCGAGCCGCACGACCCGCCGGCGGTGCTGCGCTGGCCGGTGCTGCTGCTCGCCGTGCCCGCCGCGCTGCTCGGCCTGGCCGGGTTCGCCGGGACGTTCGCCGAGCGGCTCCGCCCGGCCGCGCCGGCCACCCGGGAACAGCCGTCGGACCTGCTGCCCCCGGAGGGGCTGGTGCATTTCACCCCGGCGGTCCTGCTGCCGCTGGCGCTGCTGGCCGTCGGGGTCGGGCTGGCCTGGGCCGGCTGGCGCCGGGATCCGGCCGCCGACCCGGCCCGTTTCCTGGGCCCGCTGCGGCCGGTGTTCGCCCGGGCGTTCCGGCTCGACGACGTCCAGCACACCCTGGTCGTACGCCCCGTCACCGCGCTGGCCACCGCCACCCGCGCCGGCGACGAGCGGATCGTCGACGGGGCGGTCGAGGGCAGCGGGCGGGGCGCGTACCGGCTCGGCGGCGGGCTGGCCGCGCTGCACCGGGCCGCGCTGCCCCGGGCGGCGACCGCCGTGCTGGCCGGCGCGCTGCTGATCGGCCTGGCCGCCGTCCTGATCGGAGGCTGGTCCACGTGAGCGCGAGGAGTGAGCCCGGGGTGCGAGCCCTGCGGTCGCGAATGACGGAGACCCTGCCATGAGCGCGTTCCTGCTGATCTCGGTGCTGGCGTTGCCGGCGTTGGGCGCGCTGGTGGTGGCCGCCACGCCGGGTGACCGGGCCGCCCGGGCGGTCGGCACCGCCGTGGCCGCGCTGACCCTGGTGCCGGCGGTGCTGCTGGTCACCGGTGACCACGGCTGGTTCGGCTACGGGCCGCGGCCCGCCGTGCAGCCCTGGCACCAGCTCGACCTGCCCTGGGTGCCGGGACTGGAGCTGCGCTTCCACCTGGGGGTGGACGGCATCTCCTGGCCGCTGGTGGTGCTCACCGCGCTGCTCACCCTGCTCTGCTGCGGATACACCCTGTGGCGGGTGCCCGAGGGCGCCGGCAGCGGCAAGGCCCTGGTCGCGCTGCTGCTGGTGGTCGAGGTGGGCATCCTGGGCACCTTCCTCGCCCTGGACCTGGTGCTGTTCTTCCTCTTCTTCGAGGTCGTCCTGCTCCCGATGTACGCGATCATCGCCGGCTGGGGCGGCGCGGACCGGCGCCGGGCGGCCCGCAAGTTCGCGCTCTACACCCTCTTCGGCTCGGTGCTGCTGCTGGTCGGCGTGTACGTGGTGGTGGCCGCCGCCGGCACCGCCGACCTGGTGACCCTGACCGGCGGGTCGGGCCTGTCCCGGGGCACCCAGCTGGCGGCGTTCACCCTGCTGGCGCTCGCCTTCGCGGTGAAGAGCCCGCTCTGGCCGCTGCACTCCTGGCTGCCCGACGCGCACACCCAGGCGCCCACCGTGGGCAGCGTGATCCTGGCCGGGGTGCTGCTCAAGATGGGCACGTACGGGCTGATCCGGGTGGCGGTGGGGGTGGCGCCGGAGGGGGCCCGCTGGGCCGCCCCGGTGCTCGGCGTGCTCGCCGTCGCCGCGATCATCGTCGGCTCGCTGGTCTGCCTGGCCCAGGACGAGCTGAAGCGGCTCATCGCCTACTCCAGCGTCGGGCACATGGGCTTCGTGCTGCTCGGGGTGGCCACGCTGACCGCCACCGGCATCCAGGCGGCGCTGATCGGCAACGTCGCGCACGGGGTGATCACCGGCCTGCTGTTCTTCCTGGCCGGCGCGGTCAAGGACCGGGCCCACACCGGCGCGCTCGCCGAGCTGTCCGGGCTGCGGGAGACCGCGCCCCGGCTCGCCGGCCTGCTCGGCTTCGCCGCGGTGGCCTCACTCGGGCTGCCCGGGCTGGCCGGCTTCTGGGGCGAGGCGTTCGCCGTGGTGGCCGCCGTGCAGCGGGGCGGGCCGCTCTGGACCACCCTGGCGGTGCTGGCCGCGGTCGGCGGGGCGCTGACCGCCGCGTACTTCCTGCGGCTGCTGCGCCGGGTCACCCACGGCCGGCCCAGCCCGGCGGTGGGGCGGATCGGGCCCGGGGTGGCGGTGGCCGAGCTGACCGCCTGGGCGCCGCTGGTGCTGCTCGCGCTGGCGGTCGGCCTGGTGCCGACCCTGGTGCTCGGCTACGCGTCCGGACCGGTGAACGCCCTGCTGGAGGTGGTCCGGTGAGCGGCCGGCGGACCGGAACGCGGAGCGAGGTAGCGGCATGAGCCTGGTGCAGAGCGTGGACAACGTGGCCCTGCTGCCGGCGTACCTGGCCGCCGGCACCGCCGTACTCGTGCTGCTGGCCGACCTGGTGGTGGCCCGTGCGGGCGTCACGTGGGCGGTGGCCGCCGGGGGCGCCGCCGGCACCGCGGTCGGCGCGGCGCTGGTCGGTGCGGGGGAGACCCGGCGGACGTTCTGCGTGGGCGCCGACTGCTCCTGGTTGTACGACGACCGGGCGGCCCTGGTCGGGGCGCTGTTCGCGCTGCTCACCCTCGGGGTGCTGGCGATATCCGGCCCGCTGCTGCGGGCCGGCGGGACGCCGGTGGGGGAATACTGCTTCCTGCTCGCCTGCTCGCTGACCGGCGGCGTGGTGCTGGGCGCGGCCGGGGACCTGATCACCCTGATCGTGGCCCTGGAGACGCTGACCCTGCCGCTGTACGTGCTGGTCGGGCTGCGGCGGGGCAGCGTGGCCGGCGCCCAGGCGGCGGTCACCTTCTTCGTGGTGAGCGTGGTGGCCACGACGCTCACCCTGCTCGGCGCGGCCCTGCTCTACGCGGTCACCGGCGGGCTGCACCTGGGCCGGCTCGGCGCGCTGTTCGGCGAGCGCCCGGAGCTGCTGGACCTGCCGCTGACCACGGCGGCGGTGGCGCTGGTGGTGCTCGGGCTGGCCTTCAAGGTGGCCGCGGTGCCGTTCCACGCCTGGGCGCCGGCCACCTACGACGGGGCGCCGCTGCCCGTCGCCGCCTACCTCTCCACCGCGTCGAAGCTGGGCGGGGTGGTCGCCCTGCTGGCGGTGACCGGGTTGGCGTTGCCGGCGACGGTCACCGGGCCGGTGCTGGCCGTGCTGGCGGTGCTGACCATGACGGTGGGCAACCTGGTGGCGCTGCGCCAGCGGCGTACGGTCCGGCTGCTGGCCTGGTCGTCGGTGGCCCAGGCGGGCTACATCCTGGCCCCGCTGGGCGCGCTGGCGCTGGCCGCCGGGCGCACCGACGAGGCGCGGGCCGGGGCGTACGCCGCCGCCGTCGCGTACACGGTCTTCTTCGTGCTGCTGGAGCTGGCGGCCTTCGCGGCGGTGGTGGCGCTGCGCCCGGCCGGTGCGGACGGCGGCACGCTCGACGAGCTGCGCGGCGCGGCCCGCCGCCACCCCTGGGTGGGTGGGGCGCTGGCGCTGGCCCTGGTCGGGCTGGCCGGGTTGCCGCCCGGCCTGGCCGGGCTGTTCGCCAAGGTCACCGTCGTCCGGTCACTGCTGGACGGCGGGGCCGGCTGGCTGGCCCTGGTGGTGGCCGTCAACGCCGTCGTCGGGCTCGCCTACTACCTGCGGTTCGCGGCCGTCCTGTGGGCTCCGGGCGCCGGCCCGGCCCCCGCCCGCCCGGCCCGTACGGTGCTCGCCGCGCTGGCGGTGACCACCGCGGTGGCCGTGTTGGTCGGCTTCGCCCCGCAGGTGGTGCTGGACCTGGCCGCCCGCTGACGGCTTCGTCCCGACTCCTCCCCGCTGTCCGGGTCGTCCAGCGGGTTCACAGCATCCCTCAGTCAACTTTCAGCCATGAGCAGGATGGTTGGCGGGTACCGGGTTGTTGAACCGGTCGGCGGATCCTTCGATCCGCGCACCGAAGGAGTCATCGTGCATCACAACCGTCTGAAGACCGCAGCGCTGCTCGGCCTCTTGACCTCGCTGATCCTCGCGGTCGGCTACTGGTTCGGCGGCAGTGGCGGCCTGGTCGTCGCCGTCGTCGTGTCGTTGCTGATGAACGGCGTCACCTACTTCTACTCCGACAAGCTCGCCCTGCGCTCGATGCGGGCGCAACCGGTCAGCGAGGCCCAGTTCCCCGAGCTGTACCGGATGGTCCGTGAGCTCGCCACGGAGGCCGGCCAGCCGATGCCGCGCCTGTACATCAGCCCGACCGCGCAGCCCAACGCGTTCGCCACCGGGCGCAACCCGCAGCACGCGGCGGTCTGCGTCACCCAGGGCATCGTCGAGATCCTCGACTACCGCGAGCTGCGCGGCGTGATCGGGCACGAGCTGTCCCACGTCTACAACCGGGACATCCTGATCTCCAGCGTGGCGGCCGGCCTGGCCGGCATCATCACCATGCTGGCGAACCTCGCCTTTTTCATCCCGCTGGGCGGGGGCGACGACGAGGACGCCCCGAACCCGGCGGTGCTGCTGCTCACCCTGATCCTCGGCCCGATCGCGGCCACGGTGATCCAGCTGGCGATCAGCCGCAGCCGCGAATACCAGGCCGACCAGTCCGGCGCCGAGCTGAGTCGCGACCCGCTGGCCCTGGCCAGCGCCCTACGAAAGATCCACATGGGTACGCAGACCCGTCCGCTGCCGGCGCAGGGGCAGCTCACCAGCACCGCGCACCTCATGATCGACAACCCGTTCAAGCGGGGCGGCGGCATCGCCGCGATGTTCGCCACCCACCCGCCGATGGAGCAGCGGGTGGCCCGGCTGGAGCGGATGGCCGCCAACAGCGGTCCGGTGCGGTTCCAGCGCTGAGCCACGAGCACGAGCCCGGTCACCGCGGTCGCGGTGACCGGGCTCACGGCTGCTTCTGGCAGATCCGCTGCTGGGTGAAGGGCGGTCCGGGGGACGGCCGCCAGGCCGGGTTGATGGTGACCGCCAGCCCGGGGGCCTGCCAGGCCGCGCCGACCAGTTGATAGAGGGGATACTCCTGGCGCGGCGCGTTGATGTCCGCGCCGGCGAGGTAGTCGACCAGCCGGTCGTTGACGACATCCCGGCTGAGCAGGCCGCCGTGCAACGAGGGCACCTCGAACACCGGGATGTTCGCGTACGGGCCGGGCGGCAGTTCGGCGGCGCTGACCGTCGGCAGGAACGCGATGACCCGGACGTTGGGAATTGTGCACATGGTCTCGAACCGGTAGAACGGCCCCTGTTCCAGCAGGGACCGGATGAACGGCTCGTCCGGGCTGCTCTGGCCACCGGTGAAGAGGTTCACCGTGGCGAAGATGCCACGGAGCTGCCAGCCGGCCGCCAACCCCCAGCCGCGGTCCGCGTCCGGCGGCGGGTAGTAGGTCCGGGCGGCGCGGACCAGCGGGCTGAACATCAGCAGGGCCCGGACCGGGGTGTCCGGACGGTTACGCAGGTAGGTCCGCGCCACCATCGCCCCCTCGCTCTCGCCGAGCAGCGCCACCGGCCGGCCGGTCCGGGCGTGCAGCCGGTCCACCTGCCGGGCCAGCAGGTCGGCGCTCGACTCCAGCGACCGGTGGGTGGCGAGCGTGTCGTACGGCAGCGGGCGCCCGGCGCCGTCCAGACCGGCGTAGGAGAACTGCTGCACCGCCGGGTCGACGGCCGGCACGCCGTCGTACGCCGAGTTGTGCCCGCCCAGCACGACCACCGCGTACGGGACCGACGGCGGCAGCCGCTCGGTGAGCACCGGCGGCCGGAAGTTGTTCCGCTGCCGGCCGCCGCCCGCCGTCACCCCCTGCATCACCAGCGGGGTGACCAGCGCGACCACGATGGCGATCGGCGCCACCGGCACCCGTCGCCAGCGGACGTGGGTCGGGTGGACCGCCGCGTGGACCGTCCGGTTCCACAGCAGGCCGTTGACCGCCCCGCAGGCCGCCGCGAACAGCACCGTCCACCACCCGGGCACCCACCAGACGAGCGCCCCGGTGACGGTGATCACCACGAAGTCGAGCAGCGACCAGCCGACCAGCGCCGCCGACGGCAGGCCACGCCACCAGCCCGGGCCCACCCCCGCCCGCTGCAGGAACGGCGCGAGCAGCAGCATCGGCCCCACCGAGGCGAAGACGAACCAGGACAGCGACACCACCCCGGCGGCCACCGCCAGCGCCGCGAACGGGCTGACGATCGCGGCGGTCATCGCCGCGACGCCGAGGTTGCGCAGCAGGACGCGCCGGAAACCGGGACGGGGTACGTCGCCGGGCCAGGCGAGGCTCACCAGCGCGCCGGAGAGCAGCCCGCGCACCCCGATCGCGAGGACCAGTCCGCCAAGATAGGTCGCCCAGGAGTTGTGGTAGACCAGCAGCCACCGCATGTCGTTGTACGAGTCGTACGGCCAGACGGCCGAGCCCTGCGGCGAGAGGCCCTCCGCCCCCCGGTAGTCCATCCCCACGAAGAGCAGGTTCTGCACGGCCGGGACGGCGGCGGCGAGCACGAGCAGCCCGAGGAAGCTGCCCCTCCGGTGACGCACCATCTCCTCCTCGGCCACCCGCGACCCCTGCCAACGACTCTTCCCTGGCTGCCCCCGGCGCCGGGACGGAACGCCGGAAATAACGGGGTCGCCGGCGGCCGTGCTGGTGACCCGCGCCCCAGACCGTTCCACCCGAGGCGTCCCCGGCGTTAGGGTCGAAACCTCTCTCGGTCATTACATTGGAGGTCGACGGTGGCCGGACTGCGCCAGTACGCGGGCGTCTGGCGGATCCCCGGAGCTCCGCTGCTGCTGATCTTCGGCATCGTCGGGCGGCTCGGGATCGGCATGACACCGCTGGCGTTGCTGCTGGTCGTGCAGCAGGTCACCGGCCGGTACTCGCTGGCCGCCGTCGCCGGAGGCATCTACGCCCTGTCCGGCGCCGCGCTCAGCCCGGTCGCCGGCCGGATCGCCGACCGGACCGGCCCCACCCCGGTGCTGCTGACCACCGCCGTCGCGCACCCGCTGGCCCTGGTCGGGCTGCTCTGGGCGAGTCGCGCCGAGGCGGGCAGCCTGGCGCTGATCTACCTGGCCGCCGGGGTCGCCGGCGCCACGTACCCGCCGCTGACCGCCGCGATCCGCGGCGCCTGGAACGACCTCACCGGCCCCGCCACCGGCCGCTACCAGCTCCGCAACACCGCGCTCGCCGCCGAGACCTCGCTCTTCGAGATCGTCTTCGTGCTCGGCCCGCTGCTGGTGGCCGGCTTCGTGCTGGTCGCCGACGCCGCGGCCGCGCTGGTCGGCTCGGCCGTGGTCACCCTGGTGGGCACCGTCGCGGTGGCTCTCGGTCGGGTGATGCGCGGCTGGCGACCGCACCCCCGGGAGCAGCACACCCGCGGGCTGGGGCCGCTCGGCCTGGGCGGCTTCCCCGCACTCCTGATCTGCGTGGCCGGCCTGGGCATCGCGTTCGGCGCCGCCGGGGTCATCGTGCCCGCCTTCGCCGCCGGGCAACCGACGGACGACCCGGAGAGCCTGGCCGGACTGTTGCTCGCCGTCTGGGGAGTGGGCAGCGCGATCGGCGGCTTCTGGTTCGGCGTACGCCGGCCGGCGCCGAACATGACCCGGCAGTTCGCCTGGCTGCTCGCCGCCGTCGCCACCAGTCTGGCGTTGTTCGCGCTGATGCCCGGCCCGGTGGCGCTGGGCGTGGCGCTGACGGTCGGCGGGGCCACCATCGCCCCCGCGCTCACCCTGGAGAACACCCTGGTCGGCCGGATCACCCCGGCCAGCATGCTGAACGAGGCGTACACCTGGGTGGTCACCACCTCGATCGGGGCGAGCGCGGCCGGCGGCGCGGTGGCCGGCCTGATCGTCGACCACGCGGGTGGCGTGCCCTGGGCGTTCGTCTTCGCCGGCGGCGCGGTGGCGGTCGGCGCGGTGGTGGCCGCGCTGCCCGCCGGCCCGATCGCCCGGGCCGAGGCGGCGGCGCTCCGCCGGGAGCAGCCGGTCGCCGTCTGAGCCGGGCGGGTCGGCCGCCTTCGGACGGACGCTCGACCCGGACGGCCGGTGCGGAGGCGGTCTCAAGCCGCTGCCGGCGGGTACTCCACCGGCATGTTCGTCTTCTTCTCGAACCGGGTCGGCTGCCTGGGCTCGCTCCTGGTCAGCGCGATCCTGACGGTGATCCTGCTGTTGATCTTCTCGCGCTGAGGCCCGCTCGACAGGAGCACGTGCCGCCGGCGCAGCCGGTGGCGTGGCGGCGCCGGCCGGCCCACCACCAGGACAGGCCGGCGAGCCCGGCCAGGGCGACGGCGACGCCCGGCAGGAACCGATTGACGGCAGCCCAGCCGGCGCCACCCAGGATCCCGGCGGCGAGCAGCGCCGGCAGCAGGCAACAGGCGGCGCAGGCCACGCCGGCGAGCCCGGTCATACCGGAGGGAAGCAGGCGGCGCAGCCGGTCAACAGGTGTCGGCACCGTCGTTCCTCTCGGCGAGTTCGGCGAACGGCAGCGGACAGCAGGAACTGCCGGCGCAGGCGACCAGGTCGTCACAGCCGGCGGAGATGGCGGCGCGGAGGGTGTCGCGGATGACGGTGAGGTCGGCCAACCGCTGTTCCACCTCGACAAGCTTCGCTCTGGCACGTGCCTGGAGGCCGATGTCCGGGCGACCGCCGTGCCGGTGCCGGCCGGCGGCCAGCAGGTCGGCGACCTCGTTGAGGGTGAAGCCGAGACGCTGCGCGGTCTTGATGATCCGGAGCAGCGTGACCGTGTCGGGCGGATAGAGCCGGTGCCCGCCCGGCGACCGCCGCGGAGCGGCCAACAGCCCCCGGCGCTCGTAGTACCGCAACGTCTGCGGATTGACCCCGGCCGCGTCGGCGAGCTGACCGCTGCGCAGCCCCGACCCGCTCATGACGATCCCGCCGCCGCGCGGCCCTGATCCGCTCCTAGCGGGCCTGCCGCCGGGTAGCCCCGACCCGCTCATCGCGAGGCCGCGGCGGACGCGGCACGGGCGGCGAGGCCGTCGAGCACGTCGACGTGGGCCGCCGGCACCCGGACGTCCAACGCCAGCAGGTCGGGGCCGGACCGGGAAACGTCGAACGCGAAGAACGAGCAGCAGGACGACTCCCGGGCGGTCAGCTCCCGCGCCGCCTCCTCGACCTGCCCGTCACCGGCGAGCCAGAGCCGCAGATGCCGCCCCGACCGCCGGTCGACGCCCCGGACCGAATCGCGGAAGAACTGGTCGAACTCGGCAAGCCGCAGCGGCCGTTCGGCCGTCGGCAGGGCGCAGGAATCCGGCACCCAGGCATCATCGGTGGTGGCGTTACCGTCGCTCATGACCCGACGGTAAGCCCGTACCCAGGTACCGGATGCAAGCCCAAATCCGGAAAGCTTCCGGCCGTCGCCCGGCCACCGGCGCGGTCGGACCGGGCGACGACGTGCGGAAGCCTGTGCCCTACCGGTAGTTGGTGAACTGCAGGGCGACCCCGAAGTCCTCGCCCTTGAGCAGCGAGATGACGGCCTGGAGGTCGTCCTTCTTCTTGCCGGTGACCCGCAGCTGGTCGCCCTGGATCTGGGCCTGGACGCCCTTCGGGCCCTCGTCGCGGATCTTCTTGCTGATCGCCTTGGCCTTGTCCTGGTCGATGCCCTGGATCACCTTGGCGTCGATCTTGAAGACCTTGCCCGAGGAGCGCGGGTCGCCGGCGTCCAGCGACTTCAGGGAGATGTTCCGCTTGACCAGCTTCTCCTTGAAGACGTCCAGCGCGGCCCGCACCCGCTCCTCGGTCTCCGCCTGGAGGCTGATCGCCTCCTCGCCCGACCAGGAGATCTCCGCGCCGGTGCCCCGGAAGTCGAACCGCTGCGCGAGCTCCTTCTCCGCCTGGCGGAGGGCGTTGTCGACCTCCTGCCGGTCGACCTTGCTCACGATGTCGAACGACGGGTTCGCTGCCATGCTCATGCTCCTGCTGTCCGGCGGTCTGTACCGTTCTGTCGCCCACTGACCAGCGTTGCGACCCCCTGACGGTACCCGGTTGCGTCCGGCCCGGGGGCGACCGCTATCCTTGCTTCCGCCGCCGCGTTGCGACGCGGTGGTACGCCCTGGCGGGTTGCCCGAGCGGCCAATGGGAGCGGACTGTAAATCCGTCGCGAAAGCTACAGAGGTTCGAATCCTCTACCCGCCACCAGGTGCGACAACGGCCCCTGACCAGCAGAGATGCTGATTAGGGGCCGTTGTCGTCTGTCCGGCCTGGTCCGGCTGAGTCCAGCCGTTGACGACTGGTTGTGGGCAGATGGTGGGCAGGACGATCTTGCCCGCTGAGGGCTTTTCTGGAGCTGTGAATGCTGGGTTGGTGGCCTGGGTCCGGTCCGGCGGAGTTCGTGCGTGTATCGATCGGCTGAGGGGTCCGCGGTGGAGTGTCGGCGGCTGCGGGAGAGGAATCGGGGGCAAGCCAGTCCCGGGGTTGGACTGGCGCGGCAGTCGGGAGCCCTGACTGTCGACGAGGCCGACCGGTTCGGCTTCCGTACCGCCTGGCCGTGATCGTGCCGCCTGGCCGGATCAACAGACTCGGGGCGGCGGTCCGGCGGCTGTCGGTGGCTCTCCGCCCCGGCGCCGGAGGCGGCCGGGGCGGCTTGCCGCCGGCCGGGTTACCGCCCCGCGCCGCGCGGAGCGCGGCGCCTTGATCCAGAACAGAACAACTCGGCAGCATGACGGGTGAGGTGGGTGACGCAGAAGCGGACGTCAGACGAGCCACAGGATCGGTGGTTCCACGGAACAGGCACCATCCCGTAGGTTCTACCGGTCAGCGAGCATGCCCCGCTGGCCGACTTTGTGATCGTCGAGACAGGTGGAACCGTTGTCGCTCCCTCATCTGGGCTCTGCCGGGCAACTGGCGCTTGCCGAGGCCATCCAGGAACTCGACCCTGAGGGTGAGTTCGTCTCGTTGGATGTCAACGCCAGACAGGTGACATATTCACCCCGAATCAAGCAGCATGAACTGATCCGGGACTTCGTCGGCGAGGAGGAGGTAGTACGAGCGTATTTGGTGGCTTGGCTTTGTACTGCCGGTCTCTATCCGCCGGAGGCTCTGGAATTGGAGCGTGCGTACTCATACGGCCGGGGTGGGCAAGCTCAACTGGACGTCCGGGTGTCCCACCCAGAAGGCTCTGACAAAGCTTTTGCTTTGATCGAGACTAAGCCGCCGGCGGACTGGGGGGGTGCGGCGGATCCGCGCATTCGGGGCCAGTTGTTCGCTTTGACGGCGGAGGACCCGGACGCAAGCGTGCTCTCCCTCGTTACTGCCCAGGTTGGGAACGACGGAAGGCCTTTCCTGAACACCGTCACCATCGACTATCGGCCTGGGCTTACGTTCCAAAGATGGGAGCGCAGTGGACGCCCTCATATCGAGGATTTTCCCGTCAACTATCAGGAACCAACCCCTATCCCATACGCCCCAGGCACGGGTCGTGACCTCCGCAACGATCTAACCCGCTCACAGCTAGAACGGCTTCGCCGGGAGCTGCACAACAAGCTGTGGGGTGGTTCGCGAGACGATAACCAGATCTATGCATGGCTGGTTCGGCTCTTCTTAACCAAGATTCATGACGAGAAAGTCACGAACGAGGGGGAGCCATATCGCTTCCAGGTTCGTCATGTTGGCGTGGATAAGGAGTCGCCAAGGGAAACCCTCCGCCGCGTGAATGAATGCTACCAGGAGGCGTATCAACGATACGTTGACCAAGACGCAAGCCGCGTTGAACCTCTCGATGAATCGCTGTTCTCTGCGGAGGAAATGCAATGGGTGGTCGAAACGCTGCAGGGCTTCTCGCTCACAGCGGCTGGTCAAACCACTGGCGATTTGCTGGGCGCCTTCTTTGAGGCAATTACCCGAGACGGTTTCAAGCAGAGCAAGGGCCTCTTCTTCACGCACTACAATTTAGCCGTTTTTATGCTTGAGGTCATCGGAATTGGGGAGCTGGCCGAGGAAAAGCTGACGAGCCGCGTCCATACAAATGAACGCCTGCCTTATATTATCGACCCTTCCTGTGGTAGTGGCAGCTTCCTGCTTGCGGCTATGCGGCTTATAAGCCAACACATAGCGACCCGGCGGCACCACTTGTCGCGGAACAGGGATGTGCGTGAACAGCTCGCATCGAAGTTCCCCCCGGGCGCCCCCAACGAGTGGGCACGTGAGTTCATCTACGGAATCGAAAAGCGCGAAGACCTTGCGATCTCAACGAAAGTGAACATGGTCCTGCATCGCGATGGTCACACTCACATCTATCACGATGATGGACTGGCTCCACTTGATGAACTTGCGAGCAAGCATCGCGAACAGAAGTTTCGCCCTGCGCCAGGTGGTGGCGACGCATACGAAAAGGCCATAGCCGGAACGTTTGACGTTGTTGTCACGAACCCGCCGTTCAGCATCACATTGGACGGCTCAGTCAGACAGCGCCTTCTGGAAAACTTCGAGCTTGCCGCCGATCGCAACTCCGAAAATCTCTTCCTCGAGCGCTGGTATCAGTTGCTCAAGCACCGGGGGAGACTCGCCGCCGTGCTTCCCGAGAGCTTCTTTTCTACTACGGAGAACCTTCAAGCAAGGCTCTTTCTTTTCCAGCACTTTGATGTCCGGGCAATTGTGAGCCTTCCGGTTCACGCCTTTCAGCCGTGGACCCCGACCCGCACTAGCCTACTATTTGCCCAGAAAAAGTCCCCAGAAGACGAGGCTCGCTGGGTTGCTTCGTTTAGAACACACTACGCGCAGAAATCAGCTGACCGTAACTCGATTATCGCTGCTACACGAACGATCCTAAATCCCGGCCGCAGAACAACCCCAGAGCAACTAGCTAATCACGCCCGAGCGGCTGCCGCTGCGCTCGACCGGCTCGGCCTGGAGGTTCCGTGCGACTCCTCGGACGAGACGTCATGGGCAGAAGCTGCGCAGGCTAGTGCAAGGGCCATGAATGTGGATTCCTTGGCGTTCGCTGCAACCGTCGCTGACCTAGGCGGTGATAGCTATTTGGGGGTGATCGTCAACGAGGTAGGCTTCCGTAGAACCAAGCGGGCGGAAAACTCCGCGCGTAACGATCTATTCCATGCAGTGCAGGACGACGGAGAAGGCGGTGTCGAGTCCATCCGCAACCTCAATGATGCGAAGGACGGTTGGCGTATCGTCGTAGCAGATGGCGGAGCCGACGCGCTGGCCGCCCTGCGCAGGGAGGCGCTATGGGCCTGACCATTACACGGGTGACTCCAGACTCAGTGGTTGCTTCGGGTGCAGCTCGCCTTGACCCTCGCCACCACTACCTGCGTCAGCTTGCCGCTCCGGTAATCGGCTCTCTCGCATCTGCGCACCGCTTCGGAGATCTGGCAAGCTTTACGAATGGGGTAAACCTACCGCGGTCCGCATACTCAGACGATTCGGGCGATCCACTGGCTCTGTACGCATCGGTCGCTCCTATCGCTCCCTTTGCTTTCAGATCGGAAGCTTGTGTCCCGCTAAAGAGTTCGGTCAATGACCCAGCGATTATTGCTGGGACTTCGTACAAAGCGCGTGACTTGGCCGTTGCCGATAACGAAGTCATGATCACAAGGTCGAGGGCGTCGGCCCCTGGTCTTGCTTGGCCGGGTGACCTGGCGCCAGCTGGCCTTCCGGTGATTCCGGCTGGCTTCATTATCCGGGCGGCTCTTGGCCCGGGCGTTCCGCCCGCCTTTGTGGCCGCAGTCTTGAACCATCCGGCGTGGCGACTGCTCACTGCGGCGCTTGCCGCCGGTAAATCGCAGGACAATCTGAGCCAAGAACTTATCTCCCCCGTTCCTATTCCTAAGCTTGCTGCGAATGAGATGGAGATTGCTGCTGATCGCTATCGTCAAACGCTCGCTAAAATCGCGGCTCTTTATGAAGGCGAGAGTGCCTTCGCTTCAGTCTGTGATGGCGTTCTTCACAAGTCCCTAGGACTAGCCGCCCCCCTTGTCCCTGACTCCCGCGTGCAGCTTGTGCGGGTGGCAATGGAAGACGTTGCAACGACTAGGGGTCTGAGATGTGACAATCGGTGGCATAGCCCCGCCAATCGCGCAATACGCTCAATGCTTGATAAAGTTTGTGTTACTCGTCTATCCTCCGCTATGCGAGGGCTGCCACTCAAAGGCCGGCAACCTACTTGGGTTGCTGAGGAGGAAGTTGACGAAGACACTCTCTATGCTGTGGCCACGGCAACCATACAGGCTGGGACTATTGCATGGGACCGGGCTAAGCCGACCACCGGTCGATCGGTCGAAAGGTTTCCGGTGAAGTTCGGGGATCTTCTGGTGGCAATGGATGGCGATGGGTCCCTCGGGAAAGCTGCAGTTTACGAAGGCGCCGCCGACGGCACCGTTGATTCTCATGTGGCACGCTGCCGTATCGCTGGCGGAGTACCGGTGGCAGACGCAGTGAGTTGTTGGCTCAACAGTACTTGGGGCCGGGTGCAGACCACCAGCTTGATGACTGGCTCCACTGGTCAGACTCAGCTAAGTCCAACGGACTTGCTTGACGTTGTGCTTCCGACTCAACTAATCGAGCGGGCCGAAGCTGTATCTGCCGCCTATCGGGCAGCCTTAACGGGGTTCGAGCCGGTGACGCGTAGAGCGCGCCGGCTCATCTGTGAGGACTCCTCGGCTCTCACCGAGCAGCTTTTGAGGCATGGGGCGATCAAGAAGGACGCAAAAGTTGACGGCTTCCTGAACGCTGAGGAGCTTCTTCTTAAGTTGGAACTTTTGTACCCCAGCGTGCGCGTGTGACCCTGGCGGCCCTAGCAAAGTGGCCGGCGCGGTCCTTGGTAAAAGGATCTGGCTTACCGATCCCGGCCGCCAGGCGGCCCAGCGCTGGGCATTGCAGACTATATGCCGGTGCCCTGCGGGGGTTTGGGCGAACCAACCTTCAAGCGGTCGGGCCGGGCAATCGATATACGCGGACGACCTCTTCGACGGCTCCATCCGTTCGACTGATGCGCTCTTGCTCGATCAAAGGCGTGCCAATCTCGACAGCAAAGAGAGCGGCTAGCCCCGGATCGGCGGCGATTCGACGTTGCCGCGTTTCCGGCCCCATGCCCTTATCTGGGACGCTCTCGTGCCGGTAGAGGCTCGCGTAAGTGCCGCGACCATGTTCGGTGGCGACTAACCCTGCTTCACGTAGTGCGGCTATGGCCTGACGGATCGTGCCACGGGCTGCCCTGAACTCGGCGGTGAGGGCGCTCTCGGTTGGCAGAAGCGCACCCGGTGGGATGGTGCCGCTCTCAATGCGCTCCCTCAACTCGTCGGCGATTGTGCGGTAGCGGGGCTGTCCGTAGTGCGGGGTGGGCACCTGCTCACCGTACCTGGCACTTGTCTTACCAAGTGCCAACCAAGTGACCCGTTTCGACGTCTAGACAACTCGTCCACTTGTAGATACGTTTCCTGGTGTGCGGCCGGGGTGACGGTTCGTATCAGGGGTGGTGCCGCGCCGGTCCTGGCCGCACGTGAGGCGCGGCGTCCTGTCGGACCGGTTGCGGTAGCCGCGCGGACAAGTTGGCTCGGCGATACCCGACCCGTCTGCGTCGGACGGTGCGCCGTGCCTTCATCCGGGCCGGTGGCCGGCTGCATTCCCCCGTGGCTGGCCACCGGTCCCCGTCTACCTGTGGAGGCGTAGTGCCTGGCTCTCACCGCCGGCGCCACTGGTTGTCGTCCTGGTGGTCCCGAAAGCGCCAACTGACCGGGAACACCAGTAGCAGGATCCAACTCACTGCGCGTCAGGTGCCTGCGGCGGCTGCGCCCTGGTGGTCGGTCGGTCCGACGAAGGAAGTGCCCGTGATGCGGTACGCGCCGCTGATGACGTTGGCGCAGGCGTATCGGGGCAACGGTGGGCGGTGGTCGCAGTGACACCTGCTAGCAAGCCGGCTGACGAGATGAGTCACCCCGACTGGTGCGCCCCGGACCGGTGCGGCCATCTGGTCCCGCCGCTGATGACGCACATGGCCCGCCGCCACCGCGGCCGGATCTACCGCTTCGGTGAGGCTCGCACGAGCGGCGTCGTCGTCACGTACCTGATCGGCGCCGACGCCCGGACGCCGCTCATCGCGGTCCACGCGACCTGCCGTGCCGGCAAAGCCTGGGCGGAACTGTCCTTGGCGCAGGCCGCCGAACTGGCCGAGCGCCTTCGCAGTCTGCTGGACCAGGCCACCGCAGCGACTGGAGGCGGCGATGACTGAACGCGAGGTCCAGGCCGACAAGCTCCAAAGGGTGCAGTCAACTCCCGCCGGCTGCCCGAACTGGTGCCGAGGTTGTGGGCCGAACGATCCGATGCACCGTGGGTTCCTGTCCACCATTGGCCGGGAGCGGACCGGTTGGGTAAGCCTTCAATTGCTCCTCGACCGTTTCGCGCGGCGCGAGCTGGCGGTGAAGCTCGACGCGACCCGCGACGGCGCTACTCAGCCGATCGTGCTCGACCGGATCCAGCTGGACCGGCTCATCTACGAACTGACCTACGCCCGGCTGGTGATGATGACCAGAGGGCAGTCCCTGGAGGAGCGCGATGGGCGCCACTGACCGACGGCTCACGACGCGGGCAGCCGCCGTAGGCAAGCAGCAGCATCGGCGGGTACCGGCTCCCGTCGCCGCGCTACCCGAGCGGCCCGCTGGCGGGACCACCTGGCAGACGTTGGAACGACTAGGGGGTACGGTGACCGGTGTGCATGGCCGGGACTGGCGCCCTCGATACCTGCAACTCGCGGAAGAGTTGCGGGCAAAGATCACGCGCGGAGAGCTAGCCCCCGGCACGCTGATGCCGAGCGAGACGGAGTTGGCCGACACGTCGGGCCTGTCCCGCACCAGCGTGCGCAACGCCATTCGTCAGCTCCGGGAGTGGGGCCTGGTCCGGGCCGAGCAGGGGCGCGGCACCTACGTCCGCGCCCCCCGGCAACGGGTGCGCCGGCGCAACGCCGAGCGGTACCAGTGGGAGAAGGATCGTGCCTTGCTCGACGAGGCCGAGCGGATCAAGACCGGTGCCATTGAGCACGACACCGGCCTGACCGTTGATGACCTGAAGTTCCACGCTGAGTACACCCGCGTTGAGGCGGACGAGGACATGGCCGCGGCCCTACGGGTCGAGCCGGGTACTCCGCTGCTGCGCCGCGTCTACTGGACGTCCTCCCAGCACGAGAACGCGCCGCTGACCATGTCGTACTCATTCTTGCCTTACGACCTGGTGGCCGCGAACCCGGATCTGCTCGACGCGGGCAAAGAGCCCTGGCCGGGCGGCACGCAGCACCAGCTCCATACGCTCGGCATCGAGGTGGACCGGATCGACGACGTGATCCGAGCCCGCCCACCGTCCCCCGACGAGGCCGAGCTACTGGACATCGACCCGGGCGTCTCCGTGCTCACCGTGCGCAAGACCTCGATTGACACCACGGGCCGCGTCGTCGAGGTCGCTGACGTGGTGATGCCGGGCGACCGGACCGAGCTTGTCTACTCCCACAAACTCCAACGGTGGAAAACTTGACGCAGATCGTCTCGGTCGTCACGCCCGTCCACGCGCCCAGCATCGAGCACCTTGCTGGCGCCTACGAGTCATTGGTCAAGCAGGACATGCCCCCGGGCTGGGACTGGCAGTGGCTCGTCCAGGAGGACGGGCAGACCGGCGCCCTGCTCGACGTGCTCCCCGACGATCCGCGGATCAGCCTCGGCGCCGGTCGACCCGGCGGTCCCGGTGTTGCCCGGACCCTCGCGCTTTCCCGGGTTGCCGGTCAACTCATCAAGGTTCTGGACGCCGACGACCAACTGACCGCCGGCGCCCTCGCCCGGGACATCGCCGCGTTCGACGATCACCCGCAGATCGGCTGGACTACCTCGCGCGTTCTCGATCTGCTGCCCGACGGGTCGACCGCCGGGTGGGACAAGGATCCGGCCGGCGGGGTCATCGCCCGCGGCGATGTCCTGTCCTTCTGGAAGGCCAACGGTTACCGCGCCTCGGTGCACCCGGCGACACTCTGTCTCCGCCGGGATCTCGTCTTCGCTCTGGGCGGCTGGATGGCCCTGCCCGCCTCCGAAGACACCGGCTTGCTGCTCGCCGCCAACGCGATCAGCGAGGGCTACTTCACCCGCGAATACGGCCTGCTCTACCGCAAGTGGCCCGGCCAGGTCACCAGCCAGGCCGCCCACCGGGAGCCGGCAGAGTACGAGGGACGGATGAGGATCATCGAGGCCAGAGCCGAAGCCCTGGCCTCGATGTTGCCCAACGGCCTACCGCTCACTCCTGCGGCGTAGCTTCGTGCCCTGGCATGCCGAGGGTGCGGCGCCGCTGCTTCATCTCGGCCTCGTAGATGTGCCGCCGGCCGCCGGCTAGCTTCTCGCGGGCTTCGCGCTCGACCTCCTGGAAGGCCGCGTAGTAGCCGTCGTCGAACTCCTCCATGATCTGGAACGTCCAACGCCCGGGAAGCACGTTCCGACCCAGTAGGTCGCGTTCCACACGCTCGGCCATCTCGCTGTGCCCCGCCTCCCGGAGCAGCTCGACGACGCGGTCCAGCGTCAGGTCCGCCCCGCCGACGAGTTGGTGTGCCGCATAGAGGTGTCCGCGTACCCGGTGAATCGTCTCCAGCGCCTTGCTTAGCTCTCCGAGTGCCTTGACCGTGGCGTCGTTGACGCCCTCAGGGCGGGAATGTTGGTCGTCTACCGATCTCTTTTTAGGTGTCATCACCGTTAGTTATCCATCGTCAAGCGCTTCATTCGTCAGTCGCGGCTCAGGGCTCGGGCATCCTCCGTCGGTCCGGACAGGCAGGTGCCAGGATTGCGGGCATCCCTTAGGGTGATGCGCGTGATCCGGGAGAAGCAGTCGAGCGGTGTCCGCCTGCCCGGCAGCCCACCCGCGGACGCGGACACCCTTGACGTAGCCATGTATTATCTGGAGTTTTACCTTGCCGATTTCTCCCGAGCGCGCGGCGTGGCCAAGCGCCGGGCCCGTGTGGTGGTAGTCGCGACTGCGGCGGCCAACGGGCTGATCGCGCTACTAGGAGCGACCACAACTTTCACCGGGCTGGCTTGGCTAGGGCTATGCAGCGTAGGTGTAACCGCAATTATTGCGGTGCTTGCCGCATGGGATGGTCTTTTTCGTCACCGTGAATTGTGGATTCAACGGTCGGTAATTGTGAGCCGGCTGCACACGGTTCAGAGGGAAGTTTATCTGCGTCGGGCGTCGGGCGAGGGCCGCAGCGAGGTTGCGAATCACTGCATGTTGATGCTGAATCAGATCTTAGATGATGATCTAACGGCCTGGACCGAAATTCGGAATGCGGCGTCCGCCGAGCGGCGGGAGAGCAGCGAGGGAATCGCTCGGTGACTTCTATAGGGTGCGGAACTCGTTGGTGCGGCGTTGGTGAGTAGCCAGGCTGCCATTGGCGAGCCGCAACTGAGGCTCGCTGGTCGAGGCTTCTTCTTCGCCAATGCAGTTCTCATGAGCGATGTTCACCGCGAAACACAGGCGGCCTTCAAGCGAGGCCACCGAATTCCAGGCGATACCCTTCACATCGGCACCATCGAAGACATGCAGCATGTACTCGCTAAACACCTGTGTGGGGATGTAGTCAAGGTGACCGCGCTGATGATCGACTGGCTGCCGTAGCTCGCCGATCAATTCGTGCAGAAACTCGATCTCGTGTCGTGCGCCGCCGAGTTCTGGATCGAATGGGCTCGGCACCGAAGGAATCGCGCTCAGATCCACTATGTCGATCGCTTTCGTCGTGGCGAAGCGTCCTGAGGTGAAGTACTCGCGGGGATCTGTGCGCGCTACCTCCGCGAGTGCGGTCTCGACGTCTTCGGCTGCATAGAACAGCGGGATGCCGGCCGGGCTCATACGTGAGGCGTTCACTGACAACTCTGGTCGGTTGGTCCCGAGGTCGCGCGCGGCCCAACTCTTCGACTCATCTGTGGCGTCATGACCGCGTACTCGGTACATGGACGTGCCAGGGGGCAAAGTCCTGATCGCGCCCAGTTCCCTGAGCGATCGGCCGATAGCGTCAAGTGCGGCCGCCACTGACATCTGGTCGACGCCGCCGCTGCCTGCCTTCCGCTGTACGGCCCAGAACACGAAGCGTGTGCGATGCATGATTTGTTGGCGGAACCTACTCCATGTGAGGGCGTACTCTTCCGTGGGTTCGCGCGATTTCCAGGACTTCAGGATGTAGACGCCCTCTGGTACCCGTCGCCCGACGTCATCGGAGACATTCCAGCCGTACGGGTCGGAGCCAAGTCCGTCGAGGTGGTAGGGAAGCTCGTCGCCTCGGAATAGAGTGACGAGCTCCTCGTCGAGCGGCATTCCCACATCATCGGCTCGATCGAACGTGTGGTGGACGCCTACCATGAACGCGCGGATGAGGACGTCGATCGGGGCGGCCGGATGAAAACCACAGTATGAGCACGCGTAGTTCGGCGAGGTCGCTCGTGCGACCGCATCCTGCAGGTGGGGATCGGTGCCGGCGCAGCCTTCACAGATCAGCTTTACGCGGCTCAGCCCGTCAAGATCCTCGTCGTCGTACGGCCATTCGTCATTCACGATGTGATTATCCGATTCCATCAAGTCACCTGCCTCGCCGCCAGCCACCAGCGTAGCGGCGCTGATCAATCTGTTGAACGCTAGACGTCTGCCGGCCCCAAGCAGCGAGATGCGGCCCCTGCACAAAGATCAACCAGGGTGCAGGGGCTCAAGCCGCACTGGGGCGTCCGACTGCCCCCTTGGTCGGCAGATGTGGGACTGCGCAAAACCTCTCGGCCAGCCCGCATCTAGGAAGTTGTTGACTTGTCTGCCAAGTGCCGTCTACCTTGGACCGCAACTTGGCAGACAAGTTAACAACCTGGAGGTTGAGCGATGGCTCTGCGAGGCGGCACGCGGTTCGCCGTGCGGTTCGAGGACGTGTTCCCGGCGGGGTGCGCGTTGGTGCCCGAGTCGATGGGTGAGGTCGAGGACTACGACGAGAAGACCGGCCGGCGCACCCCGGCAAAGGACAAGGTGACCGGCCAGCGGGTGTGGCAGGTGCGGGTGATGGACCTGGATCCCGAGCTGGGGAAGCGGTCACGGGAGACGACGGTGAAGATCTCCGCCGACTACCAGCCGGTGCCGCCGACGGGTGCGCCGTTCGAGGCGGTGGAGTTCGACGGGATGACGGTCACGCCGTACGTGAGCAACAACAACCGAATGGCGTACTCGCTACGTGCGACCGGGCTGCGGGCGCCGGCGGGCGTGGCCAAGAAGGCGGCGGCGTAGCCGCATCAGGTGGGGGCGGGGCTGTCAGGTCTTGGCGGACGGCAGCCCCGCCCTCTGTCTCTTCCCCTGCTCTGGCGAGAGAGGTAGTGACATGTCCAAGGGTATGCCCGCCGTCGGGCGGGTGCTGGTGGCGGTCGTTCGGGGTGCGCGATGATCCGCCGGCCGCGTGGTGAGGTCGTGATGACCACGGCCGGGGACCTGATGGTGATCCGGCCGCGCCGGCTGGAGTTGCCGGTCTGGCTGATCGTGCTCGGCCTGGTGCTGCGGTGGCTGTGGCGCGGTCTGTGGTGGTGCGTGCGTCACCCGGTCTCCGTCGGCCTGGCGGTGGCCGCGGTGGTGCTCTACCGGGAGTTCGGCCGCTCCGGGCTGATCGTTCCGCTGGTCCTGGCCGGCCTGGTGTCGGCTGTGTGGCGGTGGAAGCACGAGGCGTCCTGGTGGGCCTGGTGCGCCGGCCCGGTGCTGGGTCGGTGCCGTCAGGTGTTCGTCTATCGGCGGGCGTGGCGGGAGGCCATGACGCTGTGCGGGTTGACCCGCACGTATGACCATCGGGTCGTCCTGCCGCGGTTGCTGCGGGTGCGCTCGGATCAGGCGCTCGACGTGCTGACCATCCGCATGGTGCGGGGCCAGACGCCGGAGGAGTTCCAGCGGGTCACGGCGAACCTGGCGTACGCGTTCGGCCGCCGCCACGCCCGGGTCTACTCGGAGCGTCCCGGGGAGCCGCCGGTTCGTACCGGCTATTGGGCGATGGTGCTCGGCTGGGTGGACCGGCTGCGGTACCGGGACCGGCCGTCGCTGGTCTATTTGGTGGTGGTCCGCACGGATGCGCTGCGGACGGTGGTGAAGCCGTTCGACGTGCCGTCGGTGCCGGACTTCACCGCGCTGCCGCTGGCCCGTCGCGAGGATCTGCGGCACTGGCGTCTGCACCTGCTTGCCACCCATGTGCTGATTGGCGGCGCTACCCGCTCCGGGAAGGGCTCCGTGCTGTGGTCGCTGGTGCGGGCGCTTGCTGGTGGGATCACCTCGGGGCTGGTGCGGCTGTGGGTGATTGACCCCAAGGGCGGGATGGAGTTCGCCATGGGTCGGCCGTTGTTCGCCCGGTTCGCCTGCAAGTCGTTCGAGGCGATGGCGGACCTGCTGGACGAGGCCGTGGCGGTGATGCGGGAGCGGCAGACCCGGCTGGCCGGCGCGGTGCGGGTGCACACCCCGACCGAGGCTGACCCCCTGGTCGTGGTCGTCATCGACGAGATGGCGGCGCTGACCGCGTACCTCCAGGACGTCGACCTGCGCAAGCGCATCGCGTCCTCGCTGGGGCTGCTGCTGTCTCAGGGTGCCGGCGTCGGCGTGCTGGTGGTGGCTGCGTTGCAGGACCCCCGCAAGGAGGTGCTGCCGTTCCGGGACCTGTTCCCGACCCGGATCGCGCTTGGCCTGACCGAGGCCGCTCAGGTCGACCTGGTGTTGGGTGACGGCGCCCGCAACCGAGGTGCGCTGGCCGACCAGATGCCCCGGTGGGCCAAGGGCGTCGGCTACGTGATCCTCGACGGCACCCCGGAGCCGGCCCGGGTGCGGTTCTCGTACATCTCCGACGACCACATCCGGGAGCTGGCCGCCGGCTACGCCGCACCGGCCGACGCGGCGGACATCCTCGCCCAGGTCGGCCGGGAAACCGCCGACGAGCCCAACCGGAAACCGCTGCCCCGCCCTCGCGGGCCGCTGCTGCCGGACTCGCTGCTGACCTTCCTCGACCGCGACGCCGACGGGGGTGAGCCGCGGTGACCGCCCCGGCCTTCTACCGGCTGCGCGCCCCGAACGCGGATGGCGCGAGCAGCACCGCCGTGTCCGTCCGCGTCGACCCGGAGCGGCCCGACCCGTACCCGGTCTATCTCGCCGTCGGCGGCGGCCGGCGCCGCATGCACCTGACCCCCGACGAGGCGTGGGCGCTGTGGCGCTGCCTCTCCGAAGCGGTCGCCTCCCTGGGCGAGCCGCCCGAGCACATCCGTACCCGCGTCGCCCCGGCCCGGAGGTAACCGATGTCCCTCAAGCGCTTCTTCCTCGGCACCCACCGCATCAAGCCGCTGCACATCGAGCTGAACGAGTCCCCGGACCGGCTCGCCGCCGCCCTGCATGGCCTGGCGCACTTCGTCGACCACCGCCGCGACCTGCACGGGCAGCGCATCCACATCACCCTGACCGTGCGCGACCGCGGGGGCCGCCGATGATGCGCGCCGAGCCGGCTGCCCGGCTGCTGATCCTGCTCACCGTCGGCATCATGGCCGGCGCCGCCGCCTTCACCCACGTCCATGACCTGACCGTGGCGCACGGGCAGCCGGACTGGATCGGCTGGGCCAACGCGGTGGCCGTCGAGCTGATGGCGATCTACCTCGGGCTGGAGATCCGCGCCCGCCGCCGCGCCGGCCGCCCGGTCGGAATGGTCGGCGTGCTCCTGGTCGCCTTCGCCCTGCTGTCCCTCGCCGCCCAGGTCGCGGAAGCCGAACCGTCCGTGTGGGGCTGGATCGTCGCCGCCGTGCCGTCGCTGGCCTTCCTCGCCCTGGTCAAGGTCGTCCTGTCCAGCGCACCCGCCGTACCACCGGCGCCCGAGCCCGACCAGCCGCAAGCCGACTGGTACGACGAGCCGCAGCCTGTCGAACCCGTCCCGCCGGCTCCGGTGATGCCGCCGGCATCGGCCGCGGTGCTGCCTCCGCTCGGCGTCGTCCAGCCCACCCGGCCGCAGGTCGTGGGGATCATCCGATGACCGCGCCGACCCTGCCCGGCCTCGCGCCGGCCGCCCCGACCCCGGCTGCTGCTCCTCGGCCGGGGTCGCGGGCGGCCCGCATGGCGCTGCCCCGCTCGGTCGACGTGCTCAAACAGATCGCGATCGAGTACGGCGTCTGCGTCCGCCCCCTCGCGATGCGCCGCACCGACCTCGACACCGGCCTGACCGAGGTCATCGACCTGCCCTGCGGGGCGACCCGCGAGGACAAGTGCCCGCCCTGCGCCAAGAAGAACCGCCGGCTGCGGCAGGCCCAGATCCGCGAGGGCTGGCACCGCGACGACGAACCCCTACCCGGCCCCGAACCCGCGACCGAGGCACAGAAGTCCCTGATCCTGTTCCGGGCACACCTGGAGTTCTCCCGCGACGAGGCCGTCCGCGCCGCCCAGTGGGACCAGGTGACCGACCTCGACGAGGCGATCCGCGAGGTAGAAGAAGCCATCGCAGCGGAGGGCCTGCGCGGGCGCGTCGGCCCACCCCATGCGGGCGCCGACGAGGACCAGGACGACGAGCCCGGCCGCAGGCGCAAGCGCTCCACCCGGCGGCGCCAGGACGCCCCCGACCTGCCCCGCCGCAAGGTCGAGCGGCGCACCGTCGGCAAGACCTACACCGCCCGGGACGGCTCGACCTTCCGGCCGTCGATGTGGCTCACGCTCACCCTCGACTCCTACGGCCCGGTCCGCCCCGACGGCACCCCGGTCAACCCAGCTCGGTACGACTACCGCCGAGCAGCCTGGGACGCCGTGCATTTCCCCCGGCTGCTCGACCGGCTCTGGCAGAACCTGCGCCGCTGCGAGGGCTGGAACGTCCAGTACGCCGGCTGCGTCGAGCCGCAACGCCGCCTCGCCCCACACGCCCACTTCGCCATCCGGGGCACCATCCCACGGGACGTGCTCCGCACCGTGGCGGCGGCGACCTATCACCAGGTGTGGTGGCCGGCGGTCGACGTCCAGCGGTACACCCTCGACCGGCTCCCCGTCTGGGACGAGCAGGCGGCCGCGTGGGTCGACCCCGACACCCGGGAGCCGCTGGCCAGCTGGATGGAAGCCCTCGACGCCATCGACGACGACCCGGACGCCGAGCCGGTGCACGTCGTCCGCTTCGGCGCCCAGGTCGACGCCCGCGGCGTCATGCCCGGCACCGAGGACGCCGAGCGCACCATCCGGTACGTCACGAAGTACATCACCAAGCACACCGGCGACTGCCACAAGGCAACCACCGACCGGCAACGCGCCCACCTCGACCGGCTCTGGCAGGAACTCCGGGTCACCCCGTGCACCGACCGGTGCGCCAACTGGCTGCTCTACGGCGTCCAACCCAAGAAGGCACACGCCAAGCTCAAGCCCGGCCGCTGCAAGGGCAAGGTCCACCAACGCGACACCCTCGGCATCGGCGGCCGGCGCATCCTCATCTCCCGCGACTGGTCCGGCAAGACCCTCGCCGACCACAAGCACGACGTACGCGCCTGGGTCCGGGCACTGCTCGGCGTCACCACCGACAGCGCCACCGCCGGGCAGCTCGTCGACGACCAGGGCGACACCGCTGAGCGCGTCCGGCACGCCTGGGAACTCGCCCGGCCCGACGACCCGGACGTCGGACCGATGTCCCACCGGCTCATGCGCTCGATCAGCGAACGCGCCCGCTGGCGGACGGAACTCCTCGCCGCCAAGGACCGGGCCGCCCAGGGGTCGCCAGATCTTTCGGCAACTCAGCACGACGCGCAGGACATGGGGGAGGAGTCGCATTGAACGAGGAACTGCTGACCGTGCCGGAAGTGCTCGCCGAGCTGCGGGTATCGCGCTCGACCTGGTTCTACTGGCGGCAGACCGGCAAGGGGCCACGGGTGATCAAGCTCCCGAACGGGCAGCTGCGGGTCCGCCGGTCCGCGCTCGGGCGGTGGCTCGGTGAGCTGGAGCAGGACGCGGCATGAAGAAGAGCTACGAGGTCCAGATCTGGGAGATCGGCAAGCGCGCCGACCGGAAGGCTCGACCGTGGCGGGTCCGCTGGGCGGTGGCTGGCCAGCGCTTCGAGGAGATGTTCCGTACCAAGGCCCTGGCGCACTCGTTCCGCGCCGAGCTGGTTCAGGCGGCCAACGCCGGAGAGCCCTTCGACCCGGCCACCGGCCGCCCGGTCTCCGAGGCCAGAACCAAGAACCTCACGACCTGGTACGCGCACAGCCGCGCGTACGTCGAGATGAAGTGGCCCCGGGCGGCGGCCAAGACCCGGCGCTCTATCGTCGAGGCGCTGACGTCCATCACGGTGACCCTGACCCGGCCGACGAAGCGGGGCCGACCGGCCGACGCCCTGCTCCGTGAGGCGCTGTACCTCTACGGCCTCAACCCGCGCCGCTGGTCCGAGGAGATCCCCACCGAACACGCGGCGGCCCTCGCCTGGCTGGAATCCGCGTCCCTGCCGGTCGTCGAGCTGGACTCGCCCGCGATGGTCCGCCGGGTCCTCGACAGCCTCTGCGTACGCCTAGACGGCAAGCCCGCGGCTGCCTCCACCGTCCAGCGGAAGCGGGCCACCTTCTACAACGTGCTCGGGTACGCCGTCGAGCTGGAGCTGATCGCCTCCAACCCGGTCGACCGGGTGCAGTGGACCGCTCCCGAGGTCGCGCAGTCCATCGACCGGCGGGTAGTGGCGAACCCGGCCCAGGTCGCCGCGCTGCTGGAGGCGGTGAAATCTCTCGGCAAACGCGCCGACAAAGTCACGGCGTTCTTCGGCTGTCTCTACTACGCCGGCATGCGCCCGTCCGAAGCTGCCGATCTTCGACGGGAGGACTGCGACCTGCCCGGCCGGTGCGTCGACTGCGGCGCTGACTTCGACGACCTGGCGGCGGTCAGGCCATCCCGGTCCTGCGACCACGAGAAGATCGAATATTGCTGGGGCCGCTTGGTGCTCGCCGGCACCTCGCCGCGCGCCGGCTCCCACTGGACCGATGACGGCGGCTCCCACGAGCGGCGTGGCCTCAAGCACCGGGGGAGGGCTGAGACCCGTACGGTCCCGATCCCGCCCCGGCTTGTCGAGCTGCTGTGCGAGCACGTCGACCACCACGGGGTCGGTCCGGACGGTCGGTTCTTCCGGGGCCTGCACGGCGGGCCGCTCTCCGAGTCGGTCTACGACCGGTGGTGGAAGCTCGCCCGCGAAAAGGCGCTGACCGAATCACAGGTTGCCTCGCCGCTGATCCGCCGGCCGTACGACCTGCGGCACGCGGCGGCCTCGCTCTGGCTGAATGCCGGCGTCCCGCCGACCGAGGTCGCCCGGCGCCTGGGTCACGGTGTCGCCGTCCTCCTCCGCGTCTACGCCAACTGCATCGACGGCGGCGACGACACCATCAACGACAAGATCGGCAGGGTCCTCGGGTGATCCGTCCAGCTCAGGATCGGGACGCTAATACTCTTCCCTGGCCGGCTGTTGACAGCAGCTGAGTACGATGAAGCCCCGAACAAGGTCACGCGCAAGTTCCAGCGTCGTCCCGCCTGATCCGGGCCCTGGGTTTGCCGCACTTAATTGCTGTTCAGGTGCCTGGCAGTCCAACAGCACATGAGGCAGGTTGATGACTGCACCGGCTCTCCGGAGTATCCATCATGGCGATAGCCATAAGTTCGGCGCGTACTCCACCGTAGGGAGTATGTCAGCTAGCTTGCCTGCCGTGGGAGGCTTGACAGTGTGACAGAGATGGTATCAAGCCGCTGCGCACCTAATCGCGGGCGAAAGATCTCTAGAGAGACGGTGGTGCGGCTTATCGCCGCAGGGGCGGGGTACTGCTATAAGCCCGCGTGTCCAATCGGCTCTCTTTGGCACGAGTTGGAAGACGGCCGAGCCGTTAAGCTGGCTGAAGTGGCACATATCGTAGCGGCGGGTGAGGGTGGACCTCGCAGCGACGTTGAGGCTACCGAAGCGGAACTAACCTCTTTTCAGAACTTAATTCTGCTGTGTCCGAACTGCCACAGCATTGTTGACGCCGCGCCGAGTCTGTATCCGGTGAGCTTGCTCAAGGAATGGAAGGACTCGCATGAAGCGCGCGTACGGGAGATTCTTGGAATCCAGACTTATGGGACCCGTGCCGAACTCCGGCGGTCCCTCGACCCTTATCTATCGGAGAATCGGCAGATATGGGAAACCTATGGTCCTGATTCGGAGGCGGCCAATAGGACGCTATTCAGCGATGTGAGCGCAGCATGGCGGCGGGAAGTTGTTGCTCGGGTTCTGCCCAACAATGCCCGGATGCTCCGACTCCTCGAAGCCAACCAGGCGCTTCTAAACGAGCAGGAACGTCCGGTGGTGACCAGGCTACGAATGCACGTGAGAAGCATGGAGGACCGCCATCTTGGTGGGATCATCAATCCGGCAGCTCCCCGATTTCCCATAGAATTGAACAACCTGTTGCGGGATTAATGACACTTCATTGGAGGAATGAATGCCTGAGTCCGGATACTACGCGAAGCGGCCGCGCCCACAGCATCGAGATTACTTAAGGAGGTATCTCGAAGCGAGAGACGTAGTCGAGACTGTCGAGGAGTTGGACGACTTCCGGCTCGTTGTACGACGGCGAGGTATGTCCGGCGTCCGCGTCTACCTCACCAACTCGTATGAGATCGGCGTTGCCGATGTCGAAGAAATTCTCGCTGAGGCTCCTGAAACTACCTGCATCGTCTCTACCATGGACTACAATCACTACTCATCAGAGGCCAAAGCCCTGGCGACTGAGCGAGGCGTGGGCCTTTTCAAGGCAGTCGAGTTCCTTGGGGCGGTTTACTTTGATGGAGAAGCGTTTCTCGGGTATCTGTCTCCTGCTCAGCGTGAAGCGCTTCGCGGACGAAGTAGTTCCTAGCGGTTGGTCCATATATGTATTTGGTAGCGCAGCTCGATGTCCTGGGCGCCCCGTGACGTGTGCGGGACAAGGTTCTAGGTCAGATGTTGATTTGTTGGTGGTTTATCCCTCGGGAAAAACCTCGGAAGCGATAGAAGCGCGAAGGCGTCTCAGCGCTAGCATGCAAGTCATTGGTGAGACGGCCGACATAGTTCTTCTCAATGAGCGGGAAGAGGGGGAGAGTCGGTTTGTAGAGCTTGAGCAAGCGCGCGTCCTGAAGCCTTGTTTCATTGCCCCTGTGGAGTAAGAAGCAGGGCCCTGGTCCATCAACCCCGGTGCAGCTGGGGCCGATGAGGTAAGTGACAGAGCGTCGTCTGGAACCGTCATGCTGTTGGGGATCGTCGGGGGACCTGCAGGCTCCTTCGCTGAGCTGGTGTCGTGGGCGTGGGCAGATGGTGGGCGGTCGATCGCCAGCGGATGGATGCCCGAGGCGAAGCCGCAGCTCAGCCCGCCTGTAGCTGAGAAGGTCGCGGACGCCCTGTAAATCCGTCGCGAAAGCTTCAGAGGTTCGAATCCTCTACCCGCCACCAGGTGCGAGAACGGCCCCTGACCAGCAGGAATGCTGATCGGGGGCCGTTGCGTTTGTCCGGCAGGATCCGGCTCGTCGGCTATCCACGAGAAGTGGTAGCGAGAGCGCTTCCGGGCTACATCCGCACTTGACGACGGCCTGCGATCGTGCCGGCTGCAAGCGTGCTCACCATGACCGCCGTAAGTACAAGGATCGTGGTGGTGGAAACCCCCAGTTCCCACCCTGCCTCTCTGAAATAGAGCTGGTAGCTCGCCTGCGCCAAGGCTGGCGCCAGGAGAAGCACCGAGGCGACGATCGGCAGCCGTGCATCGATGGGTGCGCCGATGACGGCCAGGGCGGCGAACGCGTACAGGGACATCAGTGGCGCGTCGGACCAGCCGTTGATCGGGCTGGGCGTCAGCACCGCGACGGTCAGCGCCCCGAGGACTGGCCAGGCCCATGGCCTGGTCACCGGCGTTCGGGGTACGCGGACCAGCGGCAGCAGGGCGAGCGAGGCCAGCACCGCTGGCCAGAACCGGGGAACGATCGCGCCTTGGAGGCTGTACACCGACCAGAGCGATTGGTTCCACCAGTTGGCCGACCAGAGTTGCGCCGCCAGGGTCAGTGTCGTGGCGGCGAATGCCAGCCGGTAGCTACCCCACGCCGCAGCGAAAAGCGCGGTGGTCAGCAGTGCCGGAATGACGATGAACCACCATGCGTCGGGCCGGTATGGGCCATCCGACAGCATCGTCGCCAGGAACGAGATCGGTCCCCCGGCCCACAGCGTCACGCCGTAGACGAGCAGGGGCAGCGCGGACAGGCGCAGCGCGGAGTGTCCCAGCGCTGACCGCGAGCCGAGGCGGTCGACACCGGTGCGGGCGCGGAGCCCGCCGACCACGAGCGCCGCCGCTTCGCGAAGGTCGGGCCGCCGCCGCTGGTCGGCCGTGGCGAGCAGGGTTTCGAGCATCTCGTCGGCGCGGTATCGCCGGTAGGCGCGGGGGTAGGCCCGCAGCAGCCACCGGTAGCGGCGTTCCAGCTCGGTCATGCCGGCAGCACCCGACCCGGCGCCGGCGCCGCGCGGACGGAACGGTCCCGAACGACGCTCGCCGCCGCGGCCATCCGCTCCGCTTCCGCGCGCAGCGCGGACATGCCTCGCGGGGTCAGCTGGTAGGTGCGGCGGGCGCGGCCGTTGACCACTGCTTCCTCGGCGACACGCACCATCTCTTCCCGGGCGAGCCGGTCCAGGGCGGCGTAGAGGGTGCCCGTCGTGAGGCGCACCCGGCCGTCGGACAACTCCTGCGCCCGCTTGACGATCGCGTAGCCGTGCAGCGGTTCGTCCTGCAACGCGGCCAGGATGAAGTAGGTGGGTTCGCGCATCGACGCGAAGGATCCGGTCATGCCGTCGACATAAGCAGATGATCGACGTATAGGTCAAGACCTGGCAGGCGGCGCGCGGCCCCGCCGGCGCCACTGTCAGAAGCCGGGCAGCGACAATGGCCGATATCCGGGTACGGTCCTCCGGTGAATTCCGCTCCGCGGCGCGCCGCCACGGTCCGCCTGCTCGGCACCATGGCTCTGCTCGCCGGCTTCCTGGTCGCCATCATCACTCTGGGTAACGATGCCGGAGCGGTCGAGCCGTACGTGTTGGCGGCGTTGCTGGTGGTCGCCGGGGTCGGGTTCCGCATCGAGGCGGCGGTCAGCGAGTCCCGGACCGTCGGCCAACAGCCAGACCGCTGACGAGGCCGCCGCCCGGCCGAGGAGGGAGCGTCGCAAGTGGACCGGACCGGCGGGGCCGGCCGAGCGAGCAGGGGGCATTCGGGCGGGTTGCCGGTATTCCGCCGATAGTGCCTATGGTCTGTGTGATCACCAGACGAACCAGGTGTGACGGGAGTGGCCGGTACGGGTATCACCTCGCCAGCCAGCCGGTCGGGACGTTCGGTCGGACTTGCTGGTACCGAGGTGGAGCCGGGCCGGCGAGGACTTTGTTGCCCCTGCTGGTTATGGCACCATCGTGGAATCTCCACGCTTCGCACCCCTGTCGACAGGAGTACCAAGATGTCTGGTCACAAGTTTGGCCGGCTGCTGGGAAGGACGCTCGCACTCGTCGCAGCCGCCGCGTTGGGTCTCAGCGTCGCCGGGGTGCTCGGTGAAGGTGACTTCCAGGCCAACGGGGTCGACTGGGGCGCGCCGGCATCTCACACGTACGTCATCTCGCCTGCCGTCGACGCTCGGTGAGCGCTGCCGGGCGGCGGCGCCGCTGACGGGATGTCATGGTTGCCTCCAAGGCCAAGCAGCGTCTCTCGAATGAGCACGCCTGGCTGATCACCGGTCCGCTGGCCGGCTTCGCGCTGGTGAGCGCGATCTTCTTCGCCCTGGGCACCCGGACCGAATTCGCCGAGTGGCCGATCGCGCTGCTGTTGCTGGCCCTCACGGTGGTCACCGAAATCCCGGCGCTGAGCTTCGTCGTGCGCCGGCAGGCGGTCGTCGTCAGCCTGACCGAGATCCCGCTCGTCCTCGCGCTCTACTGGCTCTCGCCCCTGCTCGTCGTGCTGGTGATGACGGCGGCCACGGTGATCACCCAGCTCCAACGGCGGCACGGGCCGGCGAAGCTGTGGTTCAACGTGGCCAAGAGCGCCGCCGCCGCCTCGGTGGCGGTCCTGCTGGTCGTCGCCCTGCCAGCGGTCTCCGGGGTGGGCCCCGCGACCTGGGCCGTGACCTTCATAGCCGTCACCGCCTACAACGTGATGAGCCTGGTCGCCGTGGTGGGAGTGATCACCCTGCTGCAGGGCTGGCAGGGCGGCCGGGAGACCGCCCGGACGGCGGTGCAGGTGCTCCTCACCGCGGTGGTGAACGTGACCATCGGCCTGGTCATCCTCATCGCGCTGACCACCACACCCTGGTCGGTGGTCCTGCTGCTCGCGCTGACCGTCGCCGGGGTCCTGCTCTACCGCTCCTACTCCCAGTTCCTCCGCCAGCACCGCACCCTCGGCGACATGTACGAGCTGACCCGGGTGATGGGGGAGGGCGGCGACGAGGGGCAGCTGGCCGACATCCTGCTGGGCCGGATCCGCGCCCTGATGCAGGCGGAGTACGCGACGCTCTGGCTGCCCGCCCAGGGCCGGCACCCGGAGGTGCTGCTCACCGCCCGGCTCGACGACAAGGGCCTGCTCGACGTCGCGGTCACCCCCGCCAAGCTGCGCGAGCAGGTGCGGGAGCGGGGGCGGCTGCTCGCGGTGGGCCGGGCGTTCGGCGACGCCGCGGAGTCCCGCGGGGAGCTGGACCGGGGGCACGTCAAGGATCTGATCATCGTGCCGCTGCGCTCCGGGCCGGTGGTGATCGGCACGCTGGAGGTGGTCAACCGGCTCAGCGACGTCGGTCGGTTCACCCCGGCCGACCTGCCGGTCTTCGAGACGGTGGCGGCGCACGCGGCGGTGGCCCTGGAGAATTCCCGGCTGGTCGACCGGTTGCGCCACGACGCATACCACGACGCGCTCACCAAGTTGCCCAACCGGCGCCGGATCACCGGCGCGCTGGCGGAGGCGGTGAAGATCCGGGCGCCCGGTGAGGTGGTCGCGGTCCTGCTCTTCGACGTGGACGGGCTGCGGCAGGTAAACGAGTCGCTGGGGCACGCCGCCGGCGACAAGGTCCTCGCCGAGATGGGGGCGCGGCTGCGCGCCAGCGCGCCGTCCTCGGCCCTGGTGGGCCGCACCGGAGGCGACGAGTTCCTGGTCACCCTGCGGCTGGAGAGCGCCGAGGCGGCCCTGGAGCTGGCCGGGCAGCTACGTCGGCAGATCCGCGGCGAGCTGGCCTTCGACGCGATCACGCTCGACGTGGACACGGCGGTCGGGGTGGTCGTACACCCGGAGCACGGCAGCGATGCCGCGACCCTGCTGCAACGGGTCGACCTGGCCGCGAACGCGGCCAAGTCGGTGCCCGGCAGCGTCCAGCTGTTCAACCCGGCGCTGGAGTCGCGGTCGCTGCGCCGCCTCGGCCTCGCCGGCGACCTGCGTCGGGCGTTGGACGAGGGGGAGTTGGAGGTCTACTTCCAGCCCAAGGTAACGCTGCGGGACCGCCGGCTGGTCGGCGTCGAGTGCCTGGCCCGCTGGGAGCATCCGACCCACGGCGTGGTCGCGCCGGAGGACTTCGTCGCGGTGGCCGAGCACACCGGGCAGCTCGGCCGGCTCACCGAGGTGGTGCTCCGGGAGGGGCTGCGGCGCAGCCGGGACTGGGCGTCCGCCGAGCAGCCGCTCTCCGTCGCGGTCAACCTCTCCGCCCGTACGCTCACCGACCGGGACTTCCCGGACCGGGTCCGCGAGCTGCTCACCGAGTACGCGGTACCGCCCCAGCGGCTCACCTTCGAGATCCGGGAGGCCGGGGTGCTGGACGGCACGGACCGGCCGATCCCGACCCTGCGGCGGCTGCGTGACCTGGGCGTGCGTCTCTCGGTGGACGACTTCGGCACCGGTTCCTCCTCACTGGCCTACCTGCGCCGGCTGCCGGTGCACGAGGTGAAGGTCGACCGGTCGTTCGTGCAGGGGATGGCCACCGACCCGGGAGACCTGGCGATCGTCAACGCGGTGGTCACGCTTTCCCAGCAGTTCGGCCTGGCGGTGGTGGCCGAGGGGGTGGAGAGCGAGTTGACCCTGGAGTTGCTGCAGGACATCGGGTGCGAGATCGGGCAGGGCTTCCTGTTCAGCCGCCCGCTGCCGTACGAGCGGCTGGAGGCCTGGTTCGGCGCCCAGGTGGACCCGGAATCGGTCGCCCCTGGCGAGCTCCCGAGGCTGCGCGTGGTGCCCTGAGCTGCGGGTACGCGGTGTGGGGGGATCCGATTTCACCTGCCGAGGGGCGGTCGTGTACTGTTCTTCCTGCGCGACACCCCACGGGGTGATCAAGCAGGCCCCCTTAGCTCAGTCGGCAGAGCGTCTCCATGGTAAGGAGAAGGTCTACGGTTCGATTCCGTAAGGGGGCTCAAAGGGTCCGGCTGGACCCGCCACGGCGGTGTAGCTCAGATGGCAGAGCAAGCGGCTCATAATCGCTGTGTCGCCGGTTCAAGTCCGGCCACCGCTACTCTCGTCCTCCGGGCTAACTCCCGGTGGTCGGTGGGACGGGCGCCACAGGCGCCCACTTTGCATGTCTGCGACATCAGCGCGTAGGCTGATGCGCCGTAGTTGTTATCCGTTAGCGAGGAAGGCACTCCGCCGTGGCGAAGGCTACCGATGTCCGGCCGAAGATCACTTTGGCGTGTGTGGAGTGCAAGGAGCGCAACTACATCACGCGCAAGAACCGCCGTAACGACCCGGACCGCATCGAGCTGAAGAAGTTCTGCCCCCGGGACGGCAAGCACACCATCCACCGCGAGACCCGCTGATTCGCGGCCGGCGTCGCCGGCCCGGTCACCAGCAGCATCCGATCGCCGATCCGCGCGGCCGGCGGCCCACCCGGGCCGACCGCCCGTACGGATCGGCGATCTTTTCTGCGTGTAGGTTCGGCGGCATGTCCCTGGACCCGTCCTTCGTCGGCCGCAGCTATCCGCCGACCGCCCCCTACCAGGTGGGCCGAGAAAAGATCCGCGAGTTCGCCACCGCGATCGGCGCCACCGACGCCGCGCACCACGACCCGGCGGCCGCCCGCGCGCTCGGGCATCCGGACGTGGTCGCCCCGCCGACCTTCCCCCAGGTGCTCACCATGGCCGCGACCGCCCAGATCGTCGAGGACCCGGCGCTCGGCGTGGACTACCGCCGCGTCGTGCACGGCGACCAGCGCTTCGCGTACACCCGTCCGGTGGTGGCCGGCGACGAGCTGGTCTGCGTGAGCACCATCGACGAGGTCACCACCCGGGGCGGGCACGGCTTCCTGACCACCCGCACCGAGGTCGCCACGGTCGCCGGCGAACCGGTGGTCACCGTCTGGTCCAAGATCGTCGTACGCGGGGAGGCGTGAGCATGGAACTGCCCACCCAGACGTTCCGGGTGACCCGGGCGGACCTGGTCCGCTACGCGGGCGCCTCGGGCGACTTCAACCCCATCCACTGGAGCGACCGGGTCGCCACCGCGGTCGGCCTGCCCGGCGTCATCGCCCACGGCATGTTCACCATGGCCCTGGTGGGCCGCGCGGTCACCGGGTGGGCCGGCGCCCCCGACGCGGTGGTCGACTACAACGTGCGGTTCACCCGGCCGGTGGTGGTGCCGGACACCGACGAGGGCACCGAGATCACCGTCTCCGCGGTGGTCAAGGAGGTCACCGAGGACGGCCTGACCAGGCTCGACATCACCGCGACCTGCCAGGGGGAGAAGGTGCTGTCGCAGGCCCGGGCGACCGTCCGGGCGGCCCGCTGACAACCCTCGCGACGCGCGAGGGGTGGACCGGTTGGGAAAGTCGCACGTCTACCCGTACACTGGTCCGCCGTGGGGCAAGTGACCCCTGCGCGGTCGATCGTGGCCGGGTGGGTGTGAGTTGCCGCACAGGGGTGTAGCTCAATTGGCAGAGCAGCGGTCTCCAAAACCGCAGGCTGCAGGTTCAAGTCCTGTCACCCCTGCGCCTCAGGCCTGACCGTTCCCGTGGGTCGCGCCGCCGTCCTGGCGGCGCCCGGCCCGTGGTGGTGGCATCGGCGGGGTGGTATCCGAGGCGATTCGGGTCCGTCCTGGTCGATCCGCCGGCCGCGGCCCGTCGCGGGACGGTTGGTCCGGCCGGCGTGACCAAGCGCCGCGTACGCCGCACCGGCGTGCGACCCGAGATCCCGCTACGGAGGGCGAAGTGGCCGACAACAAGCGGCGCGGCGAGGACGCCGGCGACGAGCTGCGCGACGAGCGCGACGAGGTCGTCGACGACGTGGCCGACGACGAGGCCACTGGTGACGAGCCGGTCTCGCGGGGTGGCACGGCCACCCGGGAGCGCACCAAGGCCGAGTCGCCCGAGCGCAAGACCCGCAAGGACGGCGAGCGGATCGGGCTCTTCGCCCGCATCGCGCGGTTCTTCCGCGAGGTCGTGGCCGAGCTGCGTAAGGTCATCTGGCCGACCCGCAAGGAGCTGCTGACCTACACCGCCGTGGTGGTCACGTTCGTCGCGGTGGTGCTGACGATCGTGGGCCTCCTCGACTTCGCGTTCGCGAAGGGCGTGCTGTGGGTCTTCGGCAACCCCAGCTGACCGGCCGACTGTGCCGATAGTGACGGAAGTGAGCGAGCGTGCCTGAGTACGACGAGACCGCTGAGACCCCGGACGAGCAGTCCGCGGTGGCGACGGCGGCTGGTGACGAGTCGGTCGAGGCCGCCAGCGAGACCGAGTTCCCGGCCACCGAGCCGGTGGACGAGGAATTCGACCCGGTCGCCGAGCTGCGCCAGAAGCTGCGCTACGCGCCCGGCGACTGGTACGTGGTGCACTCGTACGCCGGCTACGAGAACAAGGTCAAGACCAACCTCGAGACCCGGATCACCTCCCTGGACATGGAGGACTTCATCTACCAGGTCGAGGTGCCGACCCGGGAAGAGGTCGAGGTCAAGAACGGCAAGCGCTCCCAGGTGCAGGCCAAGGTGTTCCCCGGCTACATCCTGGTCCGGATGGAGCTGACCGCGGAGTCCTACTCCTGCGTGCGGAACACCCCGGGCGTGACCGGGTTCGTCGGGGCCACCGACCGGGCCGACCGCCCGGCGCCGCTGAGCCTCGACGAGGTGCTGAAGTGGCTGGCCCCGGCGGTCGAGACCGAGCAGAAGAAGGCGAAGCCCGAGGTCAAGGTCCTCGACTTCGAGGTCGGCGACTCGGTCACCGTCACCGACGGCGCGTTCGCCTCGCTGCCGGCGACGATCAGCGAGATCAACGCCGACCAGCAGAAGCTGAAGGTGCTGGTGTCGATCTTCGGCCGGGAGACCCCGGTCGAGCTGAACTTCAACCAGGTCGCCAAGATCTGACGTATGTCCGCACCGGCGGGCGGCCTTCGCGGGCGGCCCGCCGGTGCGTCGTTGCACCGACTCGCCGACCTCTGCGAGAACTCGGTAGAGGTTTGCGCTACCCTTTAACGTCGGCCGTCCGCATCGCGCTGACCGTGCGCGCCCGCGGGCGGCGGAAAATCCCAGTTCCAAGCCCCAGGAAGAGACATGCCTCCGAAGAAGAAGCTCGTCAAGACGTTCACGCTTCAGCTGAAGGCGGGCCAGGCCACCCCGGCTCCGCCGGTCGGCCCGGCGCTCGGTCAGCACGGCGTCAACATCATGGAGTTCTGCAAGTCGTACAACGCGCAGACCGAGTCGCAGCGGGGCGACATCGTCCCCGCCGAGATCAGCGTGTACGAGGACCGGTCCTTCACCTTCGTCCTGAAGACGCCGCCGGCCGCCCGGCTGCTGCTGAAGGCCGCCGGGGTCGACAAGGGCTCCGGCGTGCCGCAGTCGAACAAGGTCGGCACCGTGTCGCAGGCCCAGGTGCGCGAGATCGCCGAGAAGAAGATGGTCGACCTCAACGCCAACGACATCGACCAGGCTGCGAAGATCATCGCCGGCACCGCCCGGTCGATGGGCATCGTCGTCGGCGACTGACGTCGCCCCGTTCGTTCCCGATCCGTTCGTGGGAGGGCACGCGATGACCGCGGCCCGCCAGCAACCACAGGAGTAACTGAGAAATGCAGCGCAGCAAGAGCTACCGCAAGGCCGCCGACGTCATCGACCGGTCCAAGCTCTACAGCCCCGCCGAGGCCGTCAAGCTGGCCAAGGAGACCACCAACGTCAAGTTCGACGCCACGGTCGAGGTCGCGATGCGCCTCGGCGTCGACCCCCGCAAGGCGGACCAGATGGTCCGCGGCACGGTCAACCTGCCGCACGGCACCGGTAAGACCGCCCGCGTGATCGTGTTCGCCGCCGGCGCGAAGGCCGAGGAGGCCGCCGCCGCCGGTGCCGACGAGGTGGGCACGGACGAGCTCGTCGCCCGGATCCAGGGTGGCTGGCTGGACTTCGACGCGGCGATCGCCACGCCGGACCAGATGGCCAAGATCGGCCGGATCGCGCGGATCCTGGGCCCGCGCGGCCTGATGCCGAACCCGAAGACCGGCACGGTGACCATGGACGTCACCAAGGCGGTCGCGGACATCAAGGGCGGCAAGATCACCTTCCGGGTGGACAAGCACTCCAACCTGCACCTGATCATCGGCAAGGCCTCGTTCTCGGAGACCCAGCTGGTGGAGAACTACGCCGCCGTGCTCGACGAGGTGCTCCGCGCCAAGCCGTCGGCGGCGAAGGGCAGCTACCTGAAGAAGGTCACCCTCACCACCACCATGGGCCCCGGCGTGCCGGTCGACCCGAAGGTGGTCAAGAACCTGACGGAGACTCCGGCCGACGCCTGAGCACCGCAGCTTCCCGAAGGGGCCCCGTCACGTCGTGGCGGGGCCCCTTCGCGTGCGGTGGTTGTGGCACGCTGGCCCGCATGCGGCTGGAGGGCGTCTGGGCGCGGTACCGGCGGCGCGGCCCGTGGGTGCTGCGCGCGGTCGAGGTCGCGCTCGCCCCGGGCGAGGCGGCCGTGGTGCTGGGCCGCAACGGGGCCGGCAAGTCCACCCTGCTCCAACTCGCCGCCGGGGTGCTACGCCCGGCCCGGGGCCGGGTGGCCGACCGGCCGGCCGCGGTGGGCTGGGTGCCGGAGCGGTTCCCCGCCGACCAGCCGTTCACCGTCACGGCCTACCTCACCTCGATGGCCCGGGTCGCCGGGCTCGGCGCCGGCGCCGCCGACCGGGCGGTGGCCCACTGGGCCGACCGGCTGGGCCTGGCCCGGTTCGGCCCGGTCCGGCTGGCCCAGCTCTCCAAGGGCACCGCGCAGAAGGTCGGGCTGGCCCAGGCCCTGCTCCGCCCGCCGGGCCTGCTGGTGCTCGACGAGCCCTGGGAGGGGCTGGACGCGGCCGCCCGCGAGCTGGTGCCCGAGCTGGTCGAGGAGGTGCGGGCCCGGGGTGGCTCGGTGCTGGTCAGCGACCACCGGGGCGAGACGGCCCGGCTCCCCGGCGCCCGGCTCTGGACGGTGGCCGACTCGACGGTGCGCGAGACCGCGCCGACCGCCGGCGCGGCCATGTCGGTGGTCGAGCTGCTGGTGCCGGCCGATCGGGTCACCGGCACCGTCGCCCGGTTGCGCGCCGAGGGCCACCAGATCCTCCGAGTACGCGCCGACAGCACCGACCCGCCCGACGTCAGCCGGCAGGGAGCCGACACCGGCCCGCCCCAAGCCGGCCGGCACGGTGACGGGTCGCCCGACGGCGGCTCGCCCGAGGTCAGCCGGCGGGGAGCCGGGGTGCCGAGCGCCGCCGGGGAGGCCGGGTGACCGCCCTGGTCCGGCAGCGGCTGGCCGGCTTCCTGCGTACCGGACGGGCGCTCGCGCCGGTCCTCGCCGGCCTGCTGGCCCTCGGCGTCCTCTACGGCGGCGGCCGGGCCCAGCCGGCGGAGGCGTACGGCGTCTCGGCGGTGGTGCTCTTCCCGGTGCTGGCCTGGCAGACCAAGATCCTGCTGGACGTGGAGCCCGACGTGCAGCGCCGGCTGGCCGGGGTGCTGGTCGGCGCCGGTCGGGAGCGGGCCGCCGGCCTGCTCGCGGCGGCGGTGGCGGCGCTGGGCACGGTGGCGGTGGCGCTGGTCTTCCCGTGGCTGGTCGGCGGCGTGACCGGGCCGGTGCACCCGGGTGACCGCACGCTGCTGGCCGGCCTGCTGCTCGGCGGCTGGGCGCACCTGCTCGCCGTGCCCCCGGCGGTGGCGCTCGGCGCGCTGGCCAGCCGGGCCTGCGCCGGTGCCGCCGGGTACGGCGTCGCGGTGCTCGCCCTGGGCGCGGTCGGCGGCCTGGTCCTCGGCCTGAGCGGGTCGGTCGCGCCGTGGCTGGCCCCGCCGCTGCTGCCGACCGCCCGCGCGCTGGGCGGCCCGCTGGCCGTCGGTCCCGGCCTGGGGCTGACCGGCTGGGCGCTGGCCTGGGCCGCCCTCGCGGTGGCGGGATACGCCTGGCGTCGCCGGTTCCGGGCCTGACCGCGCCGGGGGAGTGACCCGGAGCACCCCTACCCGGATTTGGTCGATACGGCAAGTGTCGCGTACGCTTCACCCCGAAGTTCCACCCAGAGACCGCTGGTCACCGTGCCCCGGCACGGTCGAAGGTCCCGCCACAACGGGCGACCCGCGCAGGGCGGCAAGCGAAACTCGGCTGTGTTCCTCGTGGTCCGCCGACTGCGACGGTTACCGGCCGGCCCTCGCCCCGTGCGCCCTGCGCCGGGGCTTTTCTCGTTGTCGGGTCGCCTCCGCCGCCGTCGCGAGCGCCGCTCGTCGACGGTGACCAGCCTCGAGCAACGAGAGAGGAGGGACATGGCGGACAAGCCGATCCGGTCCGACAAGGCCACGGCCGTCGCTGAGCTGACCGAGAGCTTCCGTAGCGCCGGTGCCACGGTGCTGACCGAGTACCGCGGTCTGACGGTTTCCCAGCTCACCCAGCTGCGACGCTCGCTCGGCAAGGAGACCAGCTACACGGTCGCCAAGAACACGCTGGCGAAGCGTGCGGCGACCGACGCGGGCATCTCCGGCCTCGACGAGCTGTTCACCGGTCCTACCGCGCTGACTTTCGTTTCGGGCGACGTCGTCGAGGCGGCGAAGGGGCTTCGCGACTTCGCGAAGGCCAACCCGAAGCTCGTCATCAAGGGCGGCGTCTTCGAGGGCAAGGCCATCACCGCGGCCGAGGTCACGAAGCTCGCCGACCTGGAGTCCCGCGAGGTGCTGCTGGCCAAGCTGGCCGGTGCCATGAAGGGCAACCTGAGCAAGGCCGCGGCCCTGTTCCAGGCTCCGCTCTCCAAGGCCGTCCGTACGGCGGCCGCCCTGGCGGACAAGAAGCGCGAGCAGGAGGGCGCCGAGGCGGCCTGAGGCCCCCCGGCGCACCAGATTCTTACCTAACAGTTTCAGGAAAGGACGCCAGACATGGCGAAGCTCAGCACCGACGAGCTGCTCGACGCGTTCAAGGAGATGACGCTGATCGAGCTCTCCGAGTTCGTGAAGCAGTTCGAGGAGACCTTCGAGGTCACCGCCGCCGCCCCGGTCGCCATGGCCGCGGGTGCCCCGGCCGCCGGCGGCGCTGCCGCCCCGGCCGAGGAGGAGAAGGACGAGTTCGACGTCATCCTCGAGGCTGACGGCGGCAAGAAGATCCAGGTCATCAAGGTCGTGCGCGAGCTGACCGGCCTGGGCCTCAAGGAGGCCAAGGACCTGGTCGAGGCCGCGCCGAAGGCCATCCTGGAGAAGGCCAACAAGGAGACCGCCGAGAAGGCCAAGGCCAAGCTCGAGGGCGAGGGCGCCAAGGTCACCATGAAGTGACCTTGCTTCCCCTGATGCGTGTCCGGCTCGCGTGAGCCGGGGCACACCATCTCCTGGCGGGCGGTGTTCCTCATTCGAGGATCACCGCCCGCTGTGGTTGTCGGTGTACGCCCCGCGACGGCGTGAGCAGGGCCGGTGGCGCCCGGATCGGGGGTTTCCGGCGCCCTGCCGCGGTAGCCCGCCGGAGGGAAAGAGCCCGACCGACCGGTACCGGCCCTTGACGCGGCACCACGCTGCCAGGCACGCTGACATCAGCAAGACCTTCCGCGCTTGCGACGGCCACCACTTGGGTAATGGCAGCGGCGGCACCACAACGCCGCCGACAAACCCGAGCGGCCCACGGGAACGTTGCGTTCCGAGCGGCCCGGGACACCCCGTTCAAGGGGCTCCCGAGGCAAGTTCCGCAACGGCCTGCGGGGTGGGCTGGACAGCGGTTAGCCTCTCGGCTACACTGCTAGTTTGCGCTGCCTTCCGACTTGACCCCTGCTCGGAAATGTCCGTTTACGGATAATTCTGGTGGGGTCATTGGAGTGCACGCGTACCAGCCGTTCTGCAGCACCGGTCCTCGGAAGGACGCATCTTGGCAGCTTCCCGCCCTGCGAAGACCAGTCGTACGTCGAGTGCTTTCGCTCCCCGCCGAGTTTCATTCGGTCGGATCACCGAACATCTCGAGGTCCCCAACCTCCTTGCCATCCAGAACGAGTCCTTCGACTGGCTCGTCGGCAACGAGGCTTGGCAGGGCCGGTCGGCGGACGACCCGCACGCACGATCGGGTCTCGCGGAGATCCTCGACGAGATCAGTCCCATTGAGGACTTCTCCGGCACCATGTCGCTGTCCTTCTCGGCTCCGCGCTTCGACGAGGTCAAGGCCTCGATCGAGGAGTGCAAGGAGAAGGACCTGACCTACTGCGCCCCGCTGTTCGTGACCGCGGAGTTCACCAACAACACCACCGGCGAGATCAAGAGCCAGACGGTGTTCATGGGTGACTTCCCGATGATGACGCCGAAGGGCACCTTCATCATCAACGGCACCGAGCGCGTCGTGGTCAGCCAGCTCGTCCGCTCGCCGGGCGTGTACTTCGACAAGCAGCCGGACAAGACCTCCGACCGCGACCTCTCCAGCGTCAAGGTCATCCCGAGCCGGGGTGCCTGGCTGGAGTTCGACATCGACAAGCGCGACACGGTCGGCGTCCGCATCGACCGCAAGCGCCGGCAGGCCGTCACGGTCCTGCTCAAGGCCATCGGATGGTCGGCCGAGCAGATCCGTGAGAAGTTCGGCTGGTCCGAGCTGATGATGACCACGCTCGAGAAGGACCACATCGCCAGCCAGGACGAGGCGCTGCTCGACATCTACCGCAAGCTCCGCCCTGGCGAGCCGCCGACCCGCGAGAACGCCCAGACCCTGCTCGACAACCTCTTCTTCAACCCGAAGCGGTACGACGTCGCCAAGGTCGGTCGTTACAAGTTCAACAAGAAGCTCGAAGTGGGTGTGCCGATCACCACCGGCACGCTGACCGAGGACGACATCGTCGCCACCGTGGAATACCTCTGCCGGCTGCACGCCGGTGAGGAGGGCTACGAGGCCGACGACATCGACCACTTCGGCAACCGGCGCCTGCGCACCGTGGGTGAGCTGATCCAGAACCAGGTTCGGGTCGGCCTCTCCCGCATGGAGCGGGTCGTCCGCGAGCGGATGACTACCCAGGACGTCGAGGCGATCACGCCGCAGACCCTGATCAACATCCGCCCCGTGGTGGCGGCGATCAAGGAGTTCTTCGGCACCTCGCAGCTGTCCCAGTTCATGGACCAGACCAACCCGCTGGCGGGCCTGACCCACCGGCGCCGGCTGAGCGCGCTCGGCCCGGGTGGTCTGTCCCGGGAGCGGGCCGGCTTCGAGGTCCGCGACGTGCACCCGTCCCACTACGGCCGGATGTGCCCGATCGAGACGCCGGAAGGCCCGAACATCGGCCTGATCGGCGCGCTGTCCACCTTCGCCCGGGTCAACCCGTTCGGCTTCATCGAGACGCCGTACCGGAAGGTCATCGACGGTCGGGTCACCGACCAGATCGACTACCTGACCGCGGACGAGGAGGACCGGTTCGTCAAGGCGCAGGCCAACGCCCCGCTGCGGGCGGACGGCACGTTCGCCGAGGACCGCGTCCTGGTCCGCCGTAAGGGCGGCGAGACCGAGGACGTCGCGCCGGGGGCCGTCGACTACATGGACGTGTCGCCGCGGCAGATGACCTCGGTCGCGACCGCGATGATCCCGTTCCTCGAGCACGACGACGCCAACCGGGCACTGATGGGCGCGAACATGCAGCGCCAGGCGGTGCCGCTGGTCAAGGCCGAGTCCCCGCTGGTCGGCACCGGGATGGAATACCGCGCGGCCGTGGACGCCGGTGACGTGGTCGTCGCCGAGGTCGGCGGTGTGGTCGAGGACCTCTGCGCGGACTACATCACGGTCCACCAGGACGACGGCCACCGCCGGACGTACCTGCTGCACAAGTTCCGCCGCTCCAACGCCGGCTCCTGCGTCAACCAGAAGCCGGTCGTCTTCGAGGGCGACCGCGTCGAGGCCGGTCAGGTCATCGCCGACGGTCCGTGCACCGACGAGGGCGAGATGGCGCTCGGGCGCAACCTGCTCGTGGCGTTCATGACCTGGGAGGGCCACAACTACGAGGACGCGATCATCCTGTCGCAGCGCCTCGTGCAGCAGGACGTGCTCACCTCGATCCACATCGAGGAGCACGAGGTCGACGCCCGGGACACCAAGCTCGGTCCGGAGGAGATCACCCGCGACATCCCGAACGTCAGCGAGGAGATGCTCGCCGACCTCGACGAGCGCGGCATCATCCGGATCGGCGCCGAGGTCGTCCCCGGCGACATCCTGGTCGGCAAGGTCACCCCGAAGGGTGAGACCGAGCTGACCCCGGAGGAGCGGCTGCTCCGCGCGATCTTCGGTGAGAAGGCGCGCGAGGTCCGGGACACCTCGCTGAAGGTGCCGCACGGTGAGACCGGCACGGTCATCGGCGTGCGTACCTTCTCCCGCGAGGACGGCGACGAGCTGCCCCCGGGCGTCAACGAGCTGGTCCGGGTCTACGTGGCCCAGAAGCGCAAGATCCAGGACGGTGACAAGCTCGCGGGCCGGCACGGCAACAAGGGCGTCATCTCCAAGATCCTGCCGGTCGAGGACATGCCGTTCCTGGAGGACGGCACCCCGGTCGACATCGTGCTGAACCCGCTCGGTGTGCCGTCCCGGATGAACATCGGCCAGGTCCTGGAGACCCACCTCGGGTGGGTGGCCAAGACCGGCTGGAGCGTGGACGGCGAGGACGAGGAGTGGAAGCGCCAGCTCCGCTCGATCGACGCGCACGAGTCCGAGCCGGACACCAACGTGGCCACCCCGGTCTTCGACGGTGCCCGCGAGGAGGAGATCTCCGGTCTGCTCGCGTCGACCCTGCCCAACCGGGACGGCAAGCAGCTGATCGGGCGCAGCGGCAAGGCGCAGCTGTTCGACGGTCGCTCCGGCGAGCCGCTGCCGGACCCGATCGCGGTCGGCTACGTCTACATCCTCAAGCTCAACCACCTGGTCGACGACAAGATCCACGCCCGGTCGACCGGCCCGTACTCGATGATCACGCAGCAGCCGCTGGGTGGTAAGGCGCAGTTCGGTGGCCAGCGCTTCGGTGAGATGGAGTGCTGGGCGATGCAGGCGTACGGCGCCGCCTACGCCCTGCAGGAGCTGCTGACGATCAAGTCCGACGACGTCCTCGGCCGGGTGAAGGTCTACGAGGCGATCGTCAAGGGCGAGAACATCCCCGAGCCGGGCATCCCGGAGTCGTTCAAGGTGCTGCTCAAGGAGCTGCAGTCGCTGTGCCTCAACGTCGAGGTGCTCTCCAGCGACGGCGTGGCCCTGGAGATGCGCGAGACCGACGACGAGGTGTTCCGGGCGGCGGAGGAGCTGGGCATCGACCTGTCCCGGCGCGAGCCGAGCTCGGTCGAAGAGGTCTGAGGTGAACGGTCGGGAGCCGGTTCGCCGGCTCCCGACCCCACCCACTAGCTAGCAGTACAGACGACGACATAGGGGACATAGTGCTCGACGTCAACTTCTTCGACGAGCTGCGCATCGGCCTCGCCACCGCTGACGACATCCGTCAGTGGTCCCACGGCGAGGTCAAGAAGCCCGAGACCATCAACTACCGCACCCTCAAGCCGGAGAAGGACGGGCTCTTCTGCGAGAAGATCTTCGGTCCGCAGCGGGACTGGGAGTGCTACTGCGGTAAGTACAAGCGGGTCCGCTTCAAGGGCATCATCTGCGAGCGCTGCGGCGTCGAGGTGACCCGCTCCAAGGTTCGCCGGGAGCGGATGGGTCACATCGAGCTGGCCGCTCCGGTGACCCACATCTGGTACTTCAAGGGCGTGCCGAGCCGGCTGGGCTACCTGCTGGACCTCGCCCCGAAGGACCTCGAAAAGATCATCTACTTCGCCTCGTACGTCGTGACGAGCGTGGACGCCGAGGCGCGTCACCGTGACCTCTCGACCATCGAGAACGAGATCCTCGCCGAGAAGCGGCAGTCCGAGAACAGCCGTGACTCGGAGATCGAGAAGCGGGCCGCCAAGCTCGAGGCCGACCTGGCCGAGCTGGAGGCCGAGGGTGCCAAGGCGGACGTCCGGCGCAAGGTCAAGGAGGGCGGAGAGCGCGAGATGCGCCAGATCCGCGACCGGGCCCAGCGCGAGATCGACCGCCTGGACGAGGTGCTGGACACCTTCCGCAAGCTGGAGCCGAAGCAGCTGGTCACCGACGAGCTGCTCTACCGCGAGCTGCGCGACCGGTTCGGTGAGTACTTCACCGGTTCCATGGGCGCCGAGGCCATCAAGGCCCTGGTGCAGAACATGGACCTCGACGCCGAGGCGGAGAGCCTGCGCGAGACCATCCGCAGCGGCAAGGGCCAGCGGAAGATTCGGGCGCTCAAGCGGCTGAAGGTCGTCGCGGCGTTCCTGAACACCCGCAACTCGCCGCTCGGCATGGTGCTGGACTGCGTCCCGGTCATCCCGCCGGACCTGCGCCCGATGGTGCAGCTCGACGGTGGCCGCTTCGCGACCTCCGACCTGAACGACCTGTACCGCCGGGTGATCAACCGGAACAACCGGCTCAAGCGGCTGATCGACCTCGGCGCGCCCGAGATCATCGTCAACAACGAGAAGCGGATGCTGCAGGAGGCCGTCGACGCGCTGTTCGACAACGGCCGCCGCGGCCGGCCGGTCACCGGCCCGGGTAACCGCCCGCTGAAGTCGCTGTCCGACATGCTCAAGGGCAAGCAGGGCCGGTTCCGGCAGAACCTGCTCGGCAAGCGCGTCGACTACTCCGGCCGTTCGGTCATCGTGGTCGGCCCGAAGCTGAAGCTGCACCAGTGCGGCCTGCCCAAGCAGATGGCGCTGGAGCTGTTCAAGCCGTTCGTGATGAAGCGGCTGGTCGACCTCAACCACGCACAGAACATCAAGTCCGCCAAGCGGATGGTCGAGCGGCAGCGGCCGGTCGTGTGGGACGTGCTGGAAGAGGTCATCGGCGAGCACCCGGTCCTGCTGAACCGGGCGCCGACCCTGCACCGGCTGGGCATCCAGGCCTTCGAGCCGCAGCTGGTCGAGGGCAAGGCGATCCAGATCCACCCGCTGGTCTGCACCGCGTTCAACGCCGACTTCGACGGTGACCAGATGGCGGTCCACGTGCCGCTGTCCGCCGAGGCCCAGGCCGAGGCGCGGATCCTGATGCTGTCGTCGAACAACATCCTCAAGCCGGCCGACGGCAAGCCGGTCACCATGCCCACCCAGGACATGGTCATCGGTCTCTACCACCTCACCCACGAGACGCCGGGTGGCAAGGGCGAGGGCCGGGCGTTCAGCTCGGACGCCGAGGCCCGGATGGCGTACGACAACGGCGAGCTGCACCTGCAGGCGCCGGTCCGGATCCGCCTGCGGGACGTCGTCGGGGTCGACAACGGCCGCGGCGCAGAGCCGTGGGTCGCGCCGGAGGGCTGGGTCGAGGGCGAGCCGGTGACGGTGGACACCACCCTGGGCCGGGTCCTGTTCAACGAGACGCTGCCCCCGGGCTACCGCTTCGTGAACTACGAGATCCGCAAGGGCCAGCTCTCCGCGATCGTCAACGACCTCGCCGAGCGCTTCCCGAAGGTGGCCCTGGCCGCCACCCTGGACGGGCTCAAGGAGGCCGGCTTCCACTGGGCGACCTGGTCCGGCGTCACCATCGGCATGGAGGACGTCATCGCGCCGCCGCGCAAGGCGGAGATCCTGGCTCGGTACGAGAAGGAAGCCGACCAGATCGACAAGCAGTACCAGCGCGGTCTGATGACCCCGGAGGAGCGGCGCGGCGAGCTCATCCAGATCTGGACCCGGGCGACCAACGAGGTCGCCAAGGAGATGGACACCGCGCTGCCGCAGGAGAACCCGCTGTGGAAGATGATCAACTCGGGTGCCCGCGGTAACCTGCTCCAGCTCCGGCAGATCGCGGCGATCCGTGGTCTGGTGGCCAACCCCAAGGGTGAGATCATCCCGCGGCCGATCAAGGCCTCGTACCGGGAGGGTCTGTCCGTGCTGGAGTACTTCATCTCCACGCACGGTGCCCGTAAGGGTCTCGCGGACACCGCCCTGCGTACCGCCGACTCGGGTTACCTGACCCGGCGTCTGGTGGACGTCTCGCAGGACGTCATCATCCGCGAGGAGGACTGCGGCACCGACCGGGCGATCCCGATGCAGATCGGCGAGCGCCTGGAGGGTGGCGCCCTGGTGGTGCACGAGCACGCCGAGACCAGCGTGCACGCCCGTACCCTGGCCGACGACATCAAGGGGCCGGACGGCACCGTCGTCGCCACCCGGGGCACCGACGTCAACTCGATCGTGGTCGACAAGATCGTCGCGGCCGGGGTCGAGACGATCCGGGTGCGCAGCGTGCTGACCTGCGAGTCGAAGCTGGGCGTCTGCGGCGCCTGCTACGGCCGCTCGCTGCCGACCGGCAAGACGGTGGACGTCGGCGAGGCGGTCGGCATCATCGCCGCCCAGTCCATCGGTGAGCCGGGTACGCAGCTGACGATGCGTACCTTCCACACCGGTGGTGTCGCGGGTGAGGACATCACCCAGGGTCTGCCCCGGGTCCAGGAGATCTTCGAGGCCCGGATCCCGAAGGGCAAGGCGCCCATCGCCGACACCCCGGGCCGGGTCCGGATCGAGGACGGCGAGCGGTCGCGGAAGATCATCGTGGTGCCGGACGACGGCAGCGACGAGATCGTCTACGACAAGATCTCCAAGCGGGTCCGGCTGCGGACCCACGAGGGCGATCACGTCGAGGTCGGCGAGAAGCTCACCGAGGGCACCATCGACCCGCACGAGCTGCTGCGCATCCTCGGCCCGCGCGCGGTCCAGGTCCACCTGACCCAGGAGGTCCAGGAGGTCTACCGCTCGCAGGGTGTGCTCATCCACGACAAGCACATCGAGATCATCATCCGCCAGATGCTCAAGCGGGTGACGGTCATCGACTCCGGCTCGACCGAGTTCCTGCCGGGCGTGCTGGTCGACCGGGCGCTGTTCGAGTCGGAGAACCGCCGGCTCGTCGGCGAGGGCGGCGAGCCCGCCGCCGGTCGTCCGGTGCTGATGGGTATCACCAAGGCCTCGCTGGCCACCGACTCCTGGCTGTCGGCGGCCTCCTTCCAGGAGACCACCCGGGTGCTGACGGACGCGGCGATCCACGCCCGCAGCGACTCGCTGATCGGCCTCAAGGAGAACGTGATCATCGGTAAGCTCATCCCGGCCGGTACCGGCATCAGCAAGTACCGCAACGTCCGGGTCGAGCCGACCGAGGAGGCGAAGGCCAAGGTCTACTCGATGACCGGCTACCCGGAGACCGACTACGGCTTCGGGCCGGCCAGCGGCCAGGCGGTGCCGCTGGACGACTTCGACTTCGGGTCGTACCGCTAAGCAGTGACACGACGAAGCCCCCGGCCTCCCGCCGGGGGCTTCGTCGTGCCCGGGCCGCCCGGCACCGGGCATGATGGGGCCATGACCACCGCACCCGGGCCGGCACCCGTCGGGTACGCGGGCACCCGCCACCCGCTGGATCCGGACCCGGCCCGCGCCACCAAGGCCCGGGCGGTCTTCGCGCTCGGGCTGATCGCGGCGCTGACCGGCCTGTTCGTGGGCGGGATCGTGCCGGCGACGATCGCCCTGCAACTGTCCCGGCAGGCGCGCCGTGAGGCGTGGGCCTCCGGCGGCTTCCTGACCGGGGGCGCCTGGCTGCGCCGCGGCGAGCGGCTGGCCTGGGTCGGTCTGGTGCTCGCCGCGGTAGCGCTGGTCGGCGCGCTGGTCGTCGGGGTGGTCCGGTGGGCGGATGCGCCCTTCGGGCAGGACTACGCCCCCAACATCGACTGACCGCCGCCGGATCCTCGCGCCGGGCCCGGACGGGGAGCGTGCCGGCGGTAGCCTGACCGGTGTCCGTCGCGTGACGGTGGGCGTGGCTGGCCAGGAGGAGGAGCGCGTGACGGAACCGGTGCCGCCGGCGGCGGGTGACCCGGGACGCTCCGGGGAGGGCTCCGCGCCGGGCGGGGACGGCGGGCCGGGCGACCGGAGTCCGGCGTCGGCGCGGTGGGACGAACCGGCGAGCCTGCCGCCGGAGACCGCCTCCGTCGGGTACGCGCCACCGCCCGTGCCGCCGACCGGCCAGCCCGCGCCGGGGACCAGCCCATACCCGGGCCAGCCGTACTCCGGGCAGCCGTACTCGGGCCAGCCGTACCCCGGGCAGCCGTACCCCGGGCAGCCGTACCCCGGGCAGCCGTACCCCGGGCCGCCGTACTCGGGCCAGCCGTACCCCGGCCAGCCGTACTCGGGCCCGCCGCACTCGGGGCAGCCCTACCCGGGCGGGGGGCCCGTTGGGCCGTACCCTCCGGGCGGGCCGGCGTCCGGCGGCCCGATGCGGCCCGGCTGGCCGGCACCCGGTTCGTGGGGTCCGCCGCCGGGGCCCGGGTGGCCGCCCGCGCCGGCCCACCCCGGTTGGGGCGGCCCCCGGCCGTCGCGTGAGCCGGCCCGGCCGCCGAAGCGGATCGACCCGGTGCCGGGTACGCCGTTCGGGGTGGTCCACCTGGACGTGCCGCCGGTCACCTCCGGCCTGGCCACCGCGTCGCTGCTGGTGGGTATCGTCTCGATCCTGGTCTCGCTGCTGGTGCTCTGCGTCGGCCTCGCCGCCCGGAGCGCGGGCGGGGTCTGGGCCGCCGGCGCCATCACCGTGCTGGGCGCGATCGCCGGGACGGCCGCGATCGTGACCGGTCTGCTCGGGTCGCGGCAGATCCGCCGGCCGGCCGCCCCGCCGGAGGTCCGGTTCGCCGGCCGCGGGCTGGCCCGGGCCGGGCTGATCTGCGGTTGCGTCGGGCTGGGGCTGAGCCTGCTCGGCCTGGCGCTGGCCCTGGTGCTGCAGTTCACGTGACGGCGGTCGCTACGGGCCCGAGCGGCCGTACCCGGGGCGAGCCGGTACACTTGACGTCGTAGGTGCCCATCGTGGGCGTACGGGGACGACGGTTCGAGGACGACGGGTTGCGACGCAGCCCACTCCGACCGTTCCGTTTTGACCTGTGCGGCTGTGGTAGGTACTCTTTCCCCTTGTGCCCGGGCCCGCCCGGGCAACTCGTGCGTGCGCTGGCGCCGGTGCCCCCGGTGATCGCGCGGCGACACGACAAAGGCCCAAGACCCGGCGCGTGGTGAGCCGCGTGCCGGTGACAGAAAGCCGGTTACGCGCGCGAGCGACGACACCGGACCGCGATCCGGGCGACACGCCCGACCGCGGGTGCTGGGGCCGCCGTCAGGCGGACCCGGTTGGAATGTAGGAGAGCCGTCCATCCGGCCGGCTAAGAGCAGACGGCGCGGTCGCCTAGCAGCGGCCGAAGGGAGCGGAGAAACCCGGTGCCCACCATCCAGCAGCTGGTCCGAAAGGGCCGTCAGGCCAAGACGACCAAGACCAAGACCCCGGCGCTGAAGGGTTCCCCTCAGCGGCGCGGTGTGTGCACCCGCGTGTACACCACCACCCCCAAGAAGCCGAACTCGGCGCTCCGCAAGGTCGCGCGTGTCAAGCTCAGCAGCCAGATCGAGGTGACCGCCTACATCCCGGGCGTCGGCCACAACCTGCAGGAGCACTCGATCGTGCTCGTCCGCGGTGGTCGGGTCAAGGATCTTCCCGGCGTGCGCTACAAGATCGTTCGCGGCTCGCTGGACACCCAGGGTGTCCGCAACCGCAAGCAGGCTCGCAGCCGCTACGGCGCGAAGAAGGAGAAGAGCTGACATGCCGCGTAAGGGACCCGCTCCGCGGAAGCCGCTGGTCGCTGACCCGGTGTACAACTCGCCGTTGGTCACCCAGCTGGTGAACAAGATCCTGATGCGCGGCAAGCGTCAGCTCGCCGAGCGCATCGTGTACGCCGCCCTGGAGGGCTGCCGCGAGAAGTCCGGCACCGATCCCGTCGTCACGCTGAAGCGGGCGATGGACAACGTGAAGCCGACCCTCGAGGTCCGCAGCCGTCGGGTCGGTGGCGCCACCTATCAGGTCCCGGTCGAGGTGCGGCCGTCCCGCGCGACCACCCTGGGTCTGCGCTGGCTGGTGAGCTACTCCCGGGCCCGTCGCGAGAAGACCATGATCGAGCGGCTGATGAACGAGCTGCTCGACGCGAGCAACGGCCTCGGTGCCGCCGTCAAGCGGCGCGAGGACACCCACAAGATGGCGGAGTCCAACAAGGCCTTCGCGCACTACCGCTGGTAACACCGGGGGTTCCGGCGCCCGACCGGCGCCGGAACCGCCACCAGTTGTGTCGGGACGACGATAAGTAGGGATTGAAGTGGCCGCCGCAGACGCGCTCGCCAACGTACGCAATATCGGCATCATGGCGCACATCGATGCCGGTAAGACCACTACCACCGAGCGAATCCTGTTCTACACCGGTATCACGTACAAGATCGGTGAGGTCCACGAGGGCGCCGCCGTCATGGACTGGATGGAGCAGGAGCAGGAGCGCGGTATCACCATCACTTCCGCCGCCACGAAGTGCGAGTGGAAGGGCCACACGATCCAGATCATCGACACGCCCGGCCACGTCGACTTCACGGTCGAGGTGGAGCGGTCGCTGCGCGTGCTGGACGGTGCGGTCGCGGTCTACGACGGTGTCGCCGGCGTGGAGCCGCAGACGGAGAACGTCTGGCGTCAGGCCGACAAGTACCACGTCCCGCGGATGTGCTTCGTCAACAAGCTCGACCGGACCGGTGCCGACTTCTTCCGCTGCGTGCAGATGATGATCGACCGGCTGAACGCCACCCCGCTGGTGCTCCAGATCCCGATCGGCCTCGAGGGCGACCACATCGGCGTCGTCGACCTGGTCGGCATGCGCGCCCTCACCTGGCGTGGGGAGACCCAGAAGGGTGAGGACTACGCCATCGAGGAGATCCCGGCCGAGCTGGCCGACTCCGCGGCGGAGTGGCGCGAGAAGCTGATGGAGACCCTGGCCGACGTCGACGACTCGGTGATGGAGAAGTACCTGGAGGGCGAGGAGATCTCCGTCGAGGAGATCAAGGCCGCCATCCGTCGGGCCACCATCGCCAGCAAGGCCAACCCGGTCCTCTGCGGCTCGGCGTTCAAGAACAAGGGCGTGCAGCCCATGCTCGACGCCGTGATCGACTACCTGCCGTCGCCGCTGGACGTCCCGGCCATCGAGGGCACCGCGACCGACGGCGAGACCCCGCTGCAGCGGAAGCCGTCGAAGTCCGAGCCGTTCTCCGGTCTCGCCTTCAAGATCCAGACCGACAAGCACCTCGGCAAGCTCACCTACGTCCGGGTCTACTCCGGCATCGTCGAGACCGGCACCCAGGTGGTCAACTCCACCAAGGACCGCAAGGAGCGGGTCGGCAAGATCTACCAGATGCACGCCAACAAGCGGGAAGAGCGTGGCTCGGCCCAGGCCGGCGACATCATCGCGGTGCAGGGTCTGAAGCAGACCACCACCGGTGACACCCTGTGCGACCCGGCGAACCCGGTCATCCTGGAGTCGATGACCTTCCCGGAGCCGGTCATCGAGGTCGCCATCGAGCCGAAGACCAAGGCTGACCAGGAGAAGCTCAGCACCGCCATCCAGCGGCTCGCCGAGGAGGACCCGACCTTCCGGGTCAAGCTCGACGACCAGACCGGTCAGACGGTCATCTCCGGCATGGGCGAGCTGCACCTGGACATCCTGGTCGACCGGATGCGCCGCGAGTTCAACGTCGAGGCGAACATCGGTAAGCCGCAGGTGGCGTACCGCGAGACGATCCGCCGCAAGGTGGAGAAGATCGAGTACACCCACAAGAAGCAGACCGGTGGTTCCGGCCAGTACGCCCGGGTCATCATCAGCGTGGAGCCGCTGCCGCTGGGCAACGACGCGCCGACCTACGAGTTCGCGAACGCCGTCACCGGTGGCCGCATCCCCCGGGAGTTCATCCCGTCGGTGGACGCCGGCGCCCAGGACGCCATGCAGTACGGCATCCTCGCCGGCTTCCCGCTGGTGGGTGTCAAGGTGACGCTGCTCGACGGTCAGTACCACGAGGTCGACTCGTCCGAGATGGCGTTCAAGATCGCCGGTTCGATGGTGATGAAGGAGGCGGCCCGCAAGGCCGACCCCGCGTTGCTCGAGCCGATGATGGCCGTTGAGGTCACCACTCCTGAGGAGAACATGGGTGACGTCATCGGCGACCTCAACTCCCGGCGGGGCATCATCCAGGCGATGGAGGAGCGCAGCGGCGCTCGCGTCGTCCGGGCCCTGGTGCCGCTGTCGGAGATGTTCGGCTACGTCGGCGACCTGCGGTCGAAGACCCAGGGCCGGGCTAGCTACAGCATGCAGTTCGACTCCTACGCCGAGGTTCCGAACTCGGTGGCCAAGGAGATCATCGCCAAGGCGACGGGTGAGTGACGCTCACCTGAGCTGAGGCGCGAGCCGGGTCCGGTCGCGGGAACGCTCTCCCACCCGCGACCACCCGGGCGGATCGCATGAATCCGGGCCTGTAGGCTTCATCGCCGCAGAACCCACAAAGGCTTCCCGGCCGTCAGGCCGGAAAGGCTGTCGACAGAGTCCTAAGCGCCGACCCGGCGCACCGGGGCGAACGAACCAAGAAGTCCACAGGAGGACACCAGTGGCGAAGGCTAAGTTCGAGCGGACTAAGCCGCACGTCAACATCGGCACCATTGGTCACATCGACCACGGTAAGACGACGCTGACGGCGGCCATCACCAAGGTCCTGCACGACCAGTACCCGGACCTGAACCCGTACACGCCGTTCGACGAGATCGACAAGGCGCCGGAGGAGAAGGCCCGCGGCATCACGATCTCGATCGCGCACGTCGAGTACCAGACCGAGGCGCGGCACTACGCGCACGTCGACTGCCCCGGTCACGCCGACTACATCAAGAACATGATCACCGGTGCCGCGCAGATGGACGGCGCGATCCTGGTGGTGGCGGCGACCGACGGCCCGATGCCGCAGACCCGCGAGCACGTGCTGCTGGCCCGTCAGGTCGGTGTGCCGTACATCGTCGTGGCGCTCAACAAGAGCGACATGGTCGACGACGAGGAGCTCCTGGAGCTCGTCGAGCTCGAGGTCCGCGAGCTGCTCTCCTCGCAGGAGTACCCGGGTGACGACCTGCCGGTCGTCCAGGTCTCCGCGCTGAAGGCGCTCGAGGGCGACCCGGTCTGGACCGAGAAGCTGCTCGAGCTGATGAGCGCGGTCGACACCGCGATCCCGCAGCCGGAGCGCGAGACCGAGAAGCCGTTCCTCATGCCCGTCGAGGACGTCTTCACGATCACCGGTCGCGGCACCGTCGTCACCGGTCGTGTCGAGCGTGGCGTGCTGCTCCCGAACGAGGACGTCGAGGTCGTCGGCATCCGCGAGAAGGGCTTCAAGACCAAGGTCACCGCGATCGAGATGTTCCGGAAGACCCTGGACGACGCCCGCGCAGGCGAGAACGTCGGCCTGCTGCTGCGGGGCACCAAGCGCGAGGACGTCGAGCGCGGCATGGTGGTCGTCAAGCCGGGCACCACGACCCCGCACACGGAGTTCGAGGCGACGGTCTACATCCTCTCCAAGGAGGAGGGCGGCCGGCACACCCCGTTCTTCCAGAACTACCGTCCGCAGTTCTACTTCCGGACCACGGACGTCACCGGCGTCGTCACGCTGCCCGAGGGCACCGAGATGGTCATGCCGGGCGACAACACCTCGATGTCGGTGAAGCTGATCCAGCCCATCGCCATGGAGGACAACCTGAAGTTCGCGATCCGCGAGGGTGGTCGGACGGTCGGCGCGGGTCGCGTCACCAAGATCATCAAGTGAGCTAGGTAACCCCGATTGGCGTTGCCGTGCGGTAGTACGGCATACTGGTCAGGTTGCGTAACGACGGTTGGTCGACCGTGTCCGGCGAAAGTTGGACCTCCGGCTATGACCAACAGTCGGGCGTTGGGTGGTTGATCGCCCCCGTGGCGGTCAACCACCCTCGCACGGCGTCCAGATCGCTGTGATGCGATCGGCGCCCTGACCCACCGCGAGGTCGGCAGTCGCTCCGGAGTCCCGGGGCGGAGCCTGGCCCGAGGGCGCGACACGCCCGACCGCGGGGGTCGGCGAAGTGGGCCTGTGCCAGCCGGCGCAGGTGCCCGCAACACAGCGGCATCGAGAGAAGGAACAGAAGCCACCATGGCGGGACAGAAGATCCGCATCCGGCTCAAGGCCTATGACCACGAGGTCGTCGACTCCTCGGCTCGGAAGATCGTCGAGACGGTGACGCGTACCGGGGCGCAGGTCGCTGGCCCGGTGCCGCTGCCCACGGAGATCAACCGTTTCTGCGTTATCCGCTCGCCGCACAAGTACAAGGACTCGCGCGAGCACTTCGAGATGCGCACGCACAAGCGGCTGATCGACATCATCGACCCGACCCCGAAGACGGTCGACTCGCTCATGCGCCTCGACCTGCCGGCTGGCGTCGACATCGAGATCAAGCTGTAGGGATCGGACAAATGGACAGGCAAGTCAAGGGGATCCTGGGCGCAAAGCTCGGCATGACCCAGGTCTGGGACAACAACCGTGTTGTCCCGGTGACCGTGGTTCAGGCCGGCCCGTGCGTCGTCAGCCAGGTTCGTAGCGCCGAGAAGGACGGTTACTCCGCGGTCCAGCTGGCCTACGGCACGATCGACCCGCGCAAGGTCAAGAAGCCGATCAGCGGGCACTACGCGAAGGCGGACGTTGCGCCGCGCCGGCACATCGTCGAGCTGCGCACCGTTGACGCCGCGGACTACTCGCTGGGCCAGGAGGTCACGGTCGAGGAGTTCCCGGTCGGCGTCGTCATCGACGTCACCGGCAAGACCAAGGGCAAGGGCTACGCCGGCCCGATGAAGCGGCACGGCTTCCACGGTCTGCGCGCGAGCCACGGTGTCGAGCGCAAGCACCGCTCGCCCGGCTCCATCGGCGCCTGCGCCACCCCGGGTCGCGTCTTCAAGGGCACCCGGATGGCGGGCCGGATGGGTGGCGTGCGCTACACCGTCCAGAACCTGACCGTCCAGGCGGTCGACACCGAGAACAACCTCCTGCTCGTCCGTGGCGCCATCCCCGGCCCCAAGGGCGCGCTGGTCCTGGTCCGTACCGCGGCCAAGACCAAGGCGAAGAAGGGCGGTGCGGCCAAGTGACCACCGTTGACGTCCGCAACGTCGAAGGCGCCAAGAGCGGCTCCGTCGAGCTGCCGGCCGACATCTTCGACGTCCAGGCGAACCTCGCCCTGATGCACCAGGTCGTGGTGGCTCAGCTCGCGGCGGCCCGCCAGGGCACGCACAAGGCCAAGAGCCGGGGCGAGGTCCGCGGCGGCGGCAAGAAGCCGTACAAGCAGAAGGGCACCGGTCGGGCCCGCCAGGGTTCGACCCGCGCGCCGCAGTTCGCCGGCGGTGGCGTGGTCCACGGCCCGGTGCCGCGCGACTACAGCCAGCGCACCCCGAAGAAGATGAAGGCCGCCGCCCTGCGTGGCGCCCTCTCCGACCGGGCGCGCGCCGGCCAGGTGCACGTCGTCGAGGCGTTCGTCTCGGGCGAGACGCCGTCGACCAAGGCCGCCCTGGCCACGCTGGCCAAGCTGACCGAGGCCCGTCGGGTCCTGGTCGTGCTGAGCGGCACCGACGAGCTGAACTGGGTGTCGCTGCGCAACGAGCCGCGGGTGCACCTGATCGAGGCCGGCCAGCTCAACACGTACGACGTGCTGGTGGCCGACGACGTGGTCTTCACCAAGGAGGCGCTGGACGAGTTCCTGGGCGTCCCGGCCGAGACCACCGAGGAGGGTGGCAAGTGAGCACGATCGCCGATCCGCGTGACGTCATCGTCGCGCCGGTCGTCTCGGAGAAGAGCTACAGCGAGCTGAACCGCAACTGGTACACCTTCCTGGTGCACCCGGACGCGAACAAGACCGAGATCAAGATCGCTATCCAGCAGATCTTCAACGTCCGCGTCCTGACGGTCAACACGCTCAACCGCGAGGGCAAGCGCAAGCGGACCCGTACCGGGTTCGGCCAGCGCAAGGCCACCAAGCGGGCGATGGTGAAGCTGGCTGACGGTGACCGTATCGAGGCCTTCGGCGGCCCGGTCAGCTGAGGGGTGTAGACAATGGCTATCCGTAAGTACAAGCCGACGACGCCGGGCCGGCGTGGCTCGAGCGTCGCCGACTTCGCCGAGATCACCCGATCGACGCCCGAGAAGTCGCTGCTGGCGCCGCTGCCGAAGAAGGGCGGACGCAACGCCCACGGCCGGATCACCACGCGGCACCACGGTGGCGGTCACAAGCGCCAGTACCGTCTGATCGACTTCAAGCGGGTCGACAAGGACGGCGTGCCGGCGAAGGTCGCCCACATCGAGTACGACCCGAACCGCACCGCGCGCATCGCGCTGCTGCACTACGCCGACGGCGAGAAGCGCTACATCATCGCGCCGAAGGACCTGAAGCAGGGCGACCGGGTCGAGTCGGGGCCGAGCGCCGACATCAAGCCGGGCAACAACCTGCCGCTGCGCAACATCCCGGTCGGTACCACGATCCACAACGTGGAGCTGCGTCCGGGTGGCGGCGCGAAGCTGGCCCGTTCGGCCGGCGTCGGCATCCAGCTGCTCGGCCGCGAGGGCGCGTACGCGACCCTGCGCATGCCGTCCGGCGAGATCCGGCGGGTCGACGTGCGCTGCCGCGCCAGCGTCGGCGAGATCGGCAACGCCGACCAGTCGAACATCAACTGGGGTAAGGCCGGCCGCATGCGGTGGAAGGGCAAGCGCCCGACCGTCCGTGGTGTCGCCATGAACCCGGTCGACCACCCGCACGGTGGTGGTGAGGGTAAGACCTCCGGTGGTCGCCACCCGGTCAACCCGCAGGGTAAGCCCGAGGGCCGCACCCGCCGTAAGGGCCAGCCGAGCGACAAGCTGATCGTCCGCCGCCGCTACGCCACGCGTAAGCGCGGCTGAGGGAGATAAGACATGCCTCGCAGCCTGAAGAAGGGCCCGTTCGTAGACGACCACCTGCTCAAGAAGGTGGAAGTGCAGAACGACAAGGGCTCGAAGAACGTGATCAAGACCTGGTCGCGGCGCTCGACGATCATCCCGGAGATGCTGGGGCACACGATCGCCGTGCACGACGGACGCAAGCACGTCCCGGTGTTCGTGACCGAGGCGATGGTCGGGCACAAGCTCGGCGAGTTCGCGCTGACCCGCACGTTCAAGGGTCACGAGAAGGACGACCGGAAGAGCCGTCGGCGCTGACGCCGCGGGCATACGGATAGAGGAACAAGGGGTTACAGCGATGCCAGGAAAGGGCGACGCTCCGGTGCTTCCGGGCGCGCGGGCGGTTGCGCGGCACGTGCGCATCTCGCCGATGAAGGCGCGCCGGGTGGTCAACCTCGTCCGCGGCCTGCCCGCGAAGGAGGCGCTCACGGTGCTGCAGTTCGCGCCGCAGGCTGCGAGCGAGCAGGTGTACAAGGTGCTCGCGAGCGCGATCGCCAACGCGGAGAACAACGAGCGGCTGGACCCCGACGCGCTGCTCGTCAGCGAGGCGTTCGTCGACGAGGGCCCGACGATGAAGCGGTTCCGGCCGCGGGCGCAGGGCCGGGCGTACCGGATCCGTAAGCGCACCTGCCACATCACGGTGGCGGTCGAGGCGGTGGCGCCGGCGACGCCGAAGAAGGCGTCGGCCAAGAAGACGGCCCCGGCCAAGCAGGACCAGGCCGCCGAGGGGCAGAGCACGACGGAGGGTGCCGAGTAATGGGTCAGAAGGTTCACCCCACTGGGTTCCGGCTCGGCATCTCGACCGACTGGAAGTCCCGCTGGTTCGCGGACAAGCTCTACAAGGACTACATCGGCGAGGATGTCAAGATCCGCCGGATGATGTCCAAGGGCCTGGAGCGGGCGGGTATCTCCAAGGTCGACATCGAGCGCACCCGGGACCGGGTTCGGGTCGACATCCACACCGCCCGTCCGGGCATCGTCATCGGCCGCAAGGGCGCCGAGGCGGACCGGATCCGTGGCGAGCTGGAGAAGCTCACCGGCAAGCAGGTGCAGCTCAACATCATCGAGGTGAAGAACCCCGAGTCGGACGCGCAGCTGGTCGCCCAGGGCGTGGCCGAGCAGCTGTCCAGCCGGGTCAGCTTCCGTCGGGCCATGCGCAAGGCGATGCAGTCCGCGATGAAGAACCCGGCCTGCAAGGGCATCCGGGTGCAGGTCTCGGGTCGTCTGGGCGGCGCCGAGATGAGCCGGACCGAGTTCTACCGCGAGGGTCGGGTTCCGCTGCACACGCTGCGGGCCAACATCGAGTACGGCTTCTTCGAGGCCCGTACCACCTTCGGCCGGATCGGTGTGAAGGTCTGGATCTACAAGGGCGACGCCGTTCCGGGCCGGGAGGCCCCGGCCGAGGCCGCCCCGTCGCGCGGCCCGCGCCGCGACCGTGGCGACCGGCCGGAGCGGCCGCGCCGTGGCCGCTCGGGTTCGTCGGGTACGACCGCCGGTGGCACCGAGGCCGGCCGGGCTGCCGCGACCACCATCGCGCAGCAGGCCGAGACGCCGGCCGGTGACCCGGTCGACGCCGGGGCCGTGGCCGCGGCCGCGACCCAGCCGGCAGAAACGCAGCAGGAGGGCTGACAGATGCTGATGCCGCGCAAGCCCCCGAAGGGCTTCCGCAAGCCGCACCACCCGGACCGCAGTGGCGCGTCCAAGGGTGGTAACCGGGTGGTGTTCGGCGAGTTCGGGATCCAGGCTCTCGAGCCGGCGTACGTGACGAACCGGCAGATCGAGTCGGCGCGTATCGCGATGACCCGTCACATCAAGCGTGGCGGCAAGGTCTGGATCACCATCTTCCCGGACCAGGCCCTCACCAAGAAGCCGGCCGAGACCCGGATGGGTTCCGGTAAGGGTTCGCCGGAGTGGTGGGTCGCCAACGTCAAGCCGGGGCGGGTCCTCTTCGAGATGTCCTTCCCCAACGAGCAGATCGCGCGCGAGGCCATGCGCCGCGCGATCCACAAGCTCCCGATGAAGTGCCGGATTGTTACGCGCGAAGTGGGTGAATCCTGATGGCAGCGGGCGTCAAGCCTTCCGAGCTGCGTGAGCTCTCCGAGGAGGAGCTGGTCACGAAGCTGCGCGAGGCCAAGGCGGAGCTGTTCAACCTCCGCGTGCAGGCCGCAACCGGGCAGCTGGACAACAACCGGCGGCTGCAGGTCATCCGTCGGGAGATCGCCCGGATCTACACGATCATGCGTGAGCGCGAGCTGGGTCTCTCGGCCGCGCCGACTGAGGTGACTGCATCATGAGTGACGAGAACGCGACCGCCACCGTGCGCGCGCGCCGCAAGGTCCGTGAGGGCCTCGTGGTCAGCGACAAGATGGAAAAGACCGTCGTGGTCGAGGTCGAGGACCGGGTCAAGCACGCGCTGTACGGCAAGATCATGCGCCGTACCAGCAAGCTCAAGGTCCACGACGAGCAGAACACCGCCGGCATCGGCGACCGGGTCCTGATCATGGAGACCCGGCCGCTGTCCGCCACGAAGCGGTGGCGGCTCGTGGAGATCCTCGAGAAGGCCAAGTAGCGAAGGCTCGAGCTCGGCCGGCGAACCGGTCGGGCGAGGTTCCGCCAGGCTCCGGCCGTCCTGCGGGGCGGCCGGAGAACCGGCAGACATAGGAGATAGACGTGATTCAGCAGGAGTCGCGACTGCGCGTCGCCGACAACACGGGTGCCCGGGAGATCCTGTGCATCCGCGTTCTCGGTGGCTCCGGTCGGCGCTACGCGAGCATCGGCGACGTCATCGTGGCCACCGTGAAGGACGCGATCCCGGGTGCCGGTGTCAAGAAGGGCGACGTGGTCAAGGCCGTCGTCGTCCGCACCGCCAAGGAGCGGCGGCGGCCGGACGGCTCGTACATCCGCTTCGACGAGAACGCCGCCGTCATCATCAAGGACGGCGGGGACCCGCGCGGTACCCGCATCTTCGGCCCGGTGGGCCGGGAGCTGCGGGACAAGCGGTTCATGAAGATCATCTCTCTCGCGCCGGAGGTGTTGTGACCGTGAAGGTCAAGAAGGGCGACACGGTCGTCGTCATCGCCGGCAAGGACAAGGGTGCCAAGGGCAAGGTCATCGCGGCCTACCCGCGGCAGGACAAGGTCCTGGTCGAGGGCGTGAACCGGGTCAAGAAGCACACTCGCATCAGCACCACTCAGCGTGGCGCCAAGACCGGTGGCATCGTCACCCAGGAGGCCCCGATCCACGTCTCGAACGTGATGGTCGTGGACTCCGACGGCAAGCCGACCCGCGTCGGCTACCGGATCGACGACAACGGCCAGAAGGTCCGCATCGCGCGTAGCACCGGTAAGGACCTGTGATGACCACGGCTACCGAAACCAAGACCCTGCCGCGCCTCAAGCAGCGGTACCGCGACGAGGTCGTGGCGAAGCTGCAGGAGCAGTACGCCTACGGCAACCCCATGCAGGTGCCCGGGCTGGTCAAGATCGTCGTCAACATGGGTGTCGGCGAGGCCGCTCGGGACGCCAAGCTGATCGACGGCGCGGTCCGCGACCTGGCCACCATCACCGGCCAGAAGCCGCTGGTCCGGCGGGCGACCAAGTCCATCGCGCAGTTCAAGCTCCGCGAGGGCATGCCGATCGGCGCGAAGGTGACCCTGCGCGGCGACCGGATGTGGGAGTTCCTGGACCGGCTGCTGTCGATCGCGCTGCCGCGTATCCGCGACTTCCGCGGTCTGGACGGGCGCAAGCTCGACGGGCACGGCAACTACACGTTCGGGCTGACCGAGCAGTCGGTGTTCCACGAGATCGACCAGGACAAGATCGATCGCCAGCGGGGCATGGACATCACGGTGGTCACCACCGCCACGACCGACGACGAGGGCCGGGCGCTGCTCAAGCTCCTGGGCTTCCCGTTCAAGGAGAACTGAGATGGCCAAGAAGGCGCTGATCCTCAAGGCGGCCGCGAAGCCGAAGTTCTCGGTTCGCGCGTACACCCGCTGCCAGCGGTGCGGGCGTCCGAAGGCGGTCTACCGCAAGTTCGGTCTCTGCCGGGTGTGCATCCGGGAGATGGCCCACCGCGGTGAGCTGCCCGGCGTGTCCAAGGCTTCCTGGTAATAGCCCGGCGCGCTCCGCGCGTCAGCTGAACTGTCTCTTCGCCGTAGGCCCCGGGCCTGGCCCGGGGAACCCCGGCGAGAAAGGTTGACGAGTTTCATGACGATGACCGACCCGATCGCAGACATGCTCACGCGTCTGCGTAACGCCAACCAGGCGTACCACGACCGGGTGACGATGCCCTACTCGAAGATCAAGGCGAACATCGCCGAGGTTCTCAAGGCCGAGGGTTACATCGCCACCTGGTTGGTCGAGGAGCCCGAGGAGGGCGCCGTCGGCAAGCGACTGGTCGTCGAGCTGAAGTACGGCCAGAACCGGGAGCGGAGCCTGGCCGGCATCAAGCGCGTGTCCAAGCCCGGTCTCCGGGTGTACGCCAAGTCGGACGGGCTCCCCCGGGTGCTCGGTGGGCTGGGCGTGGCGATCATTTCGACGTCCCAGGGGCTGCTGACCGACCGGCAGGCCCGCAAGCGGAGCGTTGGCGGGGAAGTCCTCGCCTTCGTCTGGTAACGGGAGACTGGTAGAAATGTCGCGTATTGGACGTAAGTCGATCCCGGTGCCTTCCGGCGTCGACATCACGATCGAGGGGCGGACCGTCAAGGTCAAGGGCCCCAAGGGCGAGCTGAGCCACGTGCTGGCCGAGCCGATCACCGCCGAGCGGGGCGACGACGGCGAGCTGCACGTCAACCGGCCGAACGACGAGCGCAAGGCCAAGGAGCTGCACGGCCTGAGCCGTACGCTGGTGGCCAACATGATCGTCGGGGTTACCGAGGGCTACCGCAAGAGCCTGGAGATCGCCGGCACCGGTTACCGCGTCACCGCCAAGGGCAAGGACCTGGAGTTCGCGCTCGGGTTCTCGCACCCGGTGCTGGTGCCGGCGCCGGACGGCATCACCTTCACCGTCGAGCGGCCGACGCTGTTCCACATCGCCGGCATCGACAAGCAGCAGGTCGGTGAGATCGCCGCCAACATCCGGAAGATCCGCCCGCCGGAGCCCTACAAGGGCAAGGGCATCAAGTACCAGGGCGAGGTCATCCGCCGTAAGGCTGGAAAGGCAGGTAAGAAGTGAGCGCCACGCTGCTCAAGCGCCGCCGCGGCGTTGCCGCCAAGCGCGCCGTCGGGCGTGCGCGCCGGCACTTCCGGGTCCGCAAGAACATCAGCGGCACCGCTGCGCGTCCCCGCCTGGTGGTCACCCGCTCGCTGCGGCACATCGTCGCCCAGATCGTGGACGACACCAAGGGTCACACCCTGGCGTCGGCCTCGACGATGGACGCCTCGCTGCGCGGTGCCGAGGGCGACAAGCGCGCCCTGGCCGGCAAGGTCGGCGCCCTGCTCGCCGAGCGGGCCAAGGCCGCCGGCGTCTCGAAGGTCGTCTTCGACCGCGGTGGCAACCGGTACGCGGGGCGGGTCGCCGCGCTTGCCGACGCCGCCCGCGAAGCCGGGCTCGAGTTCTAGAAACCCCGTCACGAGAGAGAAGGAAGGCTGCTGATGCCAGGTCAACAGCGCCGTGGCGGCGGGTCCGGTGGCAACGAGGGTGGTCGCCGCGACAACCGCCGTGAGGGCGGCCGCGGAAACGCGCCCGTCGAGAAGACCCCGCACCTCGAGCGGGTCGTCGCGATCAACCGCGTCGCCAAGGTCGTGAAGGGTGGTCGTCGCTTCAGCTTCACCGCCCTGGTGATCGTGGGCGACGGCGACGGCACCGTCGGCGTGGGCTACGGAAAGGCCAAGGAGGTGCCCGCGGCGATCGCCAAGGGTGTCGAGGAGGCCAAGAAGCACTTCTTCAAGGTGCCGCGGATCGGTCAGTCGATCCCGCACCCGGTCACGGGCGAGGACGCCGCCGGTGTGGTGCTGCTCAAGCCGGCCTCCGCCGGTACGGGCGTCATCGCCGGTGGTCCGGTGCGTGCCGTGCTGGAGTGCGCGGGCATCCACGACGTGCTCTCCAAGAGCCTCGGCTCGTCGAACCCGATCAACATCGTGCACGCCACGGTCGCGGCGCTGAAGGGGCTCGAGTCCCCGGAGGCCGTCGCCGCCCGCCGTGGCCTGCCGGTCGAGGACGTCGCGCCGGCCGCCATGCTCGCCTCGCGGGCGGGGGTGGCGTCCTGATGGCTCGCCTGAAGGTCACCCAGGTCCGGTCCGAGATCGGGACCAAGAAGAACCAGCGTGACTCGCTGCGTTCGCTCGGTCTCAAGCGGATCAACGACGTGGTGGTCAAGGAGGATCGTCCGGAGATCCGCGGCATGATCTTCACGGTCAACCACCTCGTGAAGGTCGAGGAGGTCGAGTAATGACGATCAAGGTGCACCACCTGCGTCCGGCGCCCGGTGCCAAGACCGCGAAGACCCGCGTGGGTCGCGGTGAGGGCTCCAAGGGCAAGACCGCCGGTCGCGGTACCAAGGGTTCGAAGGCCCGGAAGAACATCTCGCCGGCGTTCGAGGGTGGGCAGATGCCCATTCACATGCGCCTGCCGAAGATGAAGGGCTTCAAGAACAAGTTCAAGGTCGTCTTCCAGGTGGTCAACCTGGACCGGCTGGCCGAGCTGTTCCCGAACGGCGGCCAGATCGGCCCGCAGGAGATGGTCGACGCCGGGGCGGTCCGCAAGGGCCACCCGGTCAAGGTGCTCGGCACCGGCGACCTCGGCGGCGTGTCTCTCCAGGTGTCGGCGCACGCGTTCAGCGCGTCGGCCAAGGAGAAGATCACCGCCGCCGGTGGCTCGGTCTCCGAGCTGTAAGGCGGATCCAGGCGCCCGCTCAGTTGTCACCGACTGGGCGGGCGCCCTGGTCTACCAGGCACGTGTGCGCCAAGTAACATCGGATTCGGTTTATGTAGCCGGGCACATCTGCCCGGACCGGGATCGGGCTGTTAGAGTCCCTTCCCAGCTATGGATATCGGGCAGTCCGCCCGGCACCCACCCCGCCCCGCCAGGGAACACCGGCGGCCCGCGTCGCGCAGGAGGAAGAAGTTGCTGTCCGCCTTTCTCAGTGCGTTCCGTACGCCTGACCTGCGCAAGAAGCTGCTGTTCACAGTCGGCATCATCGCGGTCTACCGACTGGGCGCCACGCTGCCCAGCCCGGGCGTCTCGTACGGCAACGTGCAGAAGTGCCTCGACAGCATCCAGGGTGACACCACCGGGGTGCTGAACCTGCTGGACCTCTTCTCCGGCGGCGCGTTGCTGCAACTCTCGGTCTTCGCGCTGGGCATCATGCCCTACATCACCGCGTCGATCATCCTGCAGCTGCTCACCGTGGTCATCCCGCGGCTGGAGCAGCTCCGCAAGGAGGGTCAGGCCGGCCAGGCGAAGATCACCCAGTACACCCGGTACCTGACCCTGGGCCTGGGCGTCCTGCAGTCCTCGGCGTTCGTCGCGCTGGCTCGTTCCGGCCAGCTCTTCCAGAACCGCTGCGACCAGTGGCCGATCGTCCCCCAGGGCACCGGCATCCCGGACTGGCTGACGCTGGTCATCCTGGTCATGACCATGACCGCGGGCACCGGCATGGTGATGTGGCTCGGCGAGCTGATCACCGACCGCGGCGTCGGCAACGGCATGTCCGTGCTGATCTTCACCTCGATCGCGGCCCGGCTCCCCAGCGAGGGCTGGAAGATCAAGACCCAGCAGGGTTGGGGCAAGTTCATCCTGGTGCTCGCGCTGGTCCTGGTGGTCATCACCGCGGTCACCTTCATCGAGCAGGCGCAGCGCCGGATCCCGGTGCAGTACGCGAAGCGCATGATCGGCCGGCGGATGTACGGCGGCACCTCGACCTACATCCCGCTGAAGGTCAACCAGGCGGGTGTCATCCCGGTCATCTTCGCCTCGTCGCTGCTCTACCTGCCGCAGCTGGCCCTGCAGTTCTTCGACCAGACCAACCCGGGCAAGACCCAGGCCTGGATCCAGAACAACGTCGTCGCGCCGGCCAGCCCGCTGCACATCGCGATCTACTTCCTGCTGATCATCTTCTTCACGTACTTCTACGTGTCGATCACGTTCAACCCGACCGAGGTCGCGGACAACATGAAGAAGTACGGCGGTTTCGTGCCGGGCATCCGCCCGGGCCGGCCGACCGCCGAGTACCTCGACTTCATCCTCAGCCGGATCACCCTGCCGGGCGCGCTCTACCTGGGCATCGTCGCGGTCCTGCCGAACTTCTTCTTCATCTGGCTGAACAGCCAGCAGTTCCAGAACTTCCCGTTCGGCGGCACCGCTGTGCTCATCATGGTCGGCGTCGGTCTGGAGACCGTGAAGCAGATCGAGAGCCAACTCATGCAGCGGAACTACGAAGGGTTCCTGCGGTAGATGCGACTCGTTCTGGTGGGCCCGCCGGGCGCGGGCAAGGGCACCCAAGCGGAGTTCATCGCCGCTCACCTCTCGGTGCCGAAGATCTCGACCGGTGACATCTTCCGGGCCAACGTCTCCCAGGGCACGCCGCTGGGCGTGGAGGCCAAGCGGTACATGGACGCCGGCAAGCTGGTGCCGGACGAGGTGACCATCAACATGGTCCGCGACCGGCTGGCCGAGGCGGACGCCGCGGAGGGGTTCCTGCTCGACGGGTTCCCGCGCACCACGCCGCAGGCCGCCGCGCTGGACAAGCTCCTCGCCGACCTGGGCACCGCGCTGGACCTGGTGCTGGAGCTGGTCGTCGACGACGACGAGGTGATCCGGCGGCTCTCCGGCCGGCGCACCTGCCGGGGCTGCGGCAAGATCTGGCACGTCGAGTTCGACGCCACCACCCGGGACGGCATCTGCGACCGCTGCGGCGCCGAGCTGTTCCAGCGCGACGACGACAAGCCGGAGACCATCGCCGCCCGGCTGCGGGAGTACGCCGAGAAGACCGCGCCGCTTGTCGACTACTACGGCGCCCAGGGCAAGCTGGTGGGGATCGACGCCACCGGCCCGGTGGAGGACGTGACCGTCCGCGCCATCGACGCCCTCCGCTCGTACGGCGGATGACGTCCCGCCGGTCCGCCGGCGGATAGAGTGCGAACAGCGGGGTACGCGAGACGTGCCCCGCTGTTCCGCGTAGAACGAAAGGTAACGCCTCCATGCGCCGTCCCCAGCTGGACATCCAGCTGAAGACCCCGGCCCAGATCGAGAAGATGCGCGCCGCCGGCCTGGTGGTCGCCGAGGCGCTGCGCCGGATGCGGGAGGCGGTCGCCCCCGGGGTCAGCACCGCCGACCTGGACGCGATCGCCGAGTCGACCATCCGCGAGGCGGGCGCCGTCCCCTCGTTCAAGGGCTACCACGGCTTCCCCGCGTCGATCTGCTCCTCAGTCAACGAGCAGGTGGTGCACGCCATCCCGAGCCCGAAGCAGGTGCTGCGGGACGGCGACGTGATCTCGATCGACTGCGGCGCGGTGCTCGACGGCTGGCACGGCGACGCGGCGATCACGGTGGGGGTGGGCGAGGTCGACCCGGCGCTGCTGAAGATGGCGGCGGTGGCCGAGGACGCCATGTGGGCCGGGATCGCCGCGGCGGCGCGCGGGGCGGCCGGCGGCAGGGGCCGGCTCACCGACATCTCGCACGCCGTGGAGAACGCGGTCCGCCGCGGCGGCCGGTACGGCATCGTCGACGGCTACGGCGGGCACGGCATCGGCACCGAGATGCACCAGGACCCGCACGTGCTGAACCACGGGCGCCCCGGACGCGGGCCGAAGCTGGTCCCCGGCATGGCGCTGGCCATCGAGCCGATGATCACCATGGGTTCGCCCCGTACGGTGGAGCTCGCGGACGGCTGGACGGTGGTCACCCGGGACGGCTCGATGGCCGTGCACGTGGAGCACTCGATGGCGCTGCTGGACGACGGGGTCTGGGTGCTGACCGCGTTCGACGGCGGCCGGGGCCGGTTGGGCGACCTGGTGACCGCCCGGCAGCCGGCCGGCTCCCCGGCGCCCTGACCGACGACCCGCTCCGGCGGCCGGCGGCGCCTTCCAGTGACCGGCCGCCGCTACGTCGTGGCTGTTCTCGGTGGTTGTTCTCGGCTCGCGGGCGTCGCTCGTCCCGGTGGGGGCGAATCGAGCGTGATACCTCTGAGGCATATTGATGACTCAGAGGTATCAGCCGTTCGGGAGTCCCCGCTGCCCGGCAGGTGACTCTCCGTGGCCGTCACCCCGCCGCGGGCCCGGGCGCGACTGCCGCCGGCGGCTCGGTGGGCCGACCAGGGGGCCGACCAGGGGGCCGGGTCCGGGGCGCTGGTGAGGGCTGGCGGGCGGGTGCCATGCTTGCCCCCATGGAGGGGCGCAGCGGGATGCGGGCGGGCGACGCTGACCGCGAGGTCACGGCGGAGCGGCTCCGGGTGGCGTTGAACGAGGGCCGGCTCGACCTGCACGAGTACGACGAGCGCCTGCAACGGGCGTACGGTGCGAAGACCTACGGCGAGCTGGACGCGCTGCTGGCCGACCTGCCCGGGGCGATCCCGGCGGCACTCCCGGCGCCCCGCCCGGCCGACGCGCCGGTGACCGCCCCGCCCCCGCCCGGGGCGAGTGACCTGTCCGGGATGCCGGCCGGGACGGGTGACCCGGCGGGGGAGCGGCCGGTCGATCCGGGCCGGGTCCGCCGGCAGTGGCTGGCCGAGGTGTGGCTGCCCTGGCTCCGGGTGGCGGCGATCCTGACCGCCATCTGGCTGGTCAGCGGGGTGGGCGGGGGCTTCGGCTACTACTGGCCGCTGTGGGTGCTCGGGCCGTGGGGCGCGGTGGTGCTGATGCAGACCGCCGGTGGCCTGGCCACCGGGGAGCCGCAGCGGGCGGTGGAGCGGCAGCGGCGGCGCAGGGCCGAGCGGCACGAGCGCCGGCAGGTGCAGCGACAGGCGCGCCGGGAGGCCACCGCGATCGAGGACGACGCCGCCACGGGGCGTGACGAGGGTCACAGCGACCGGCCCGCTCGTCCGGCCGGGTGACCGCCCGGGTGGTCGGTTTGGCGACCGCCCGCCGACGGGCGTACACTTTCTGATCGGCGCACAGCGTCCACTCCGGCATGCCCACCCGCGCTTCTGTGGGAGCCGGAGCCGCGGCTGGCTCGGACCACCATCGGGTGGTCCGTGTAAGACGTTGTGGGCCGTCCGGAGCAACCGACGTCAGGACAGCGGAGGACATGCCGAAAAAAGACGGAGCCATCGAGATCGAGGGTCGGGTCATCGAGCCCCTGCCGAACGCCATGTTCCGGGTGGAGCTCGCGAACGGTCACAAGGTGCTGGCTCACATCAGCGGCAAGATGCGGCAGCACTACATCCGCATCCTGCCGGAGGACCGGGTCGTCGTCGAACTCTCGCCGTACGACCTGACCCGCGGGCGCATCGTCTACCGCTACAAGTAAGCCTGACGGCGGCCGGGGACGTCCCGTGTCCGTCTTCGACGTCCGGCGTCGCGCCTCGCGACTCCGGGCCAGATGGGAAGTAAGGCAACCGTGAAGGTCAAGCCGAGCGTCAAGAGGATCTGCAACAAGTGCCGGGTTATCCGCCGGCACGGCCGGGTCATGGTCATCTGCACCGACCCGCGCCACAAGCAGCGCCAGGGCTGACCCACTCGCACCGGTCGTGACGGCCGGTCGGAGGGTTCGCTCGGGCCGCAGATCCCCGATCGCACATCACCAAGCTCGTCCCAGCCGCGAGCGGTACGCAGCGCGTACTCCCTCGTGGTTGACCCCCGGTCGGAGGCCGGGGCCCGCTCGGGCAGCGACCGATCCCGGTCGCCGGCGCGTGACGCCGGAAGGACAGGGACGGTCGGTCAGCGGGGTGGGACGGGTCCACACCTCCGCCACAACATCACGAGGAGTACGCCCGCACATGGCACGTCTAGTCGGCGTGGATCTCCCCCGCGAGAAGCGGATGGAGATCGCGCTCACCTACATCTTCGGGGTCGGTCGCACCCGCGCCCTGGAGACGCTCAGCGCGACCGGCATCTCGCCGGACAAGCGCGTTCGGGACCTCACGGACGAGGAGCTGGTCGAGCTCCGGAACCACATCGAGGCCAACTACAAGGTCGAGGGCGACCTGCGCCGCGAGGTCGCCGCCGACATCCGCCGCAAGGTCGAGATCGGCTGCTACGCCGGCATCCGGCACCGCCGCGGTCTGCCCGTGCGTGGTCAGCGCACCAAGACCAACGCGCGGACCCGGAAGGGCCCCAAGCGGACCGTCGCCGGCAAGAAGAAGCCCGGCAAGAAGTAACTAGGAGCGCACAGACTTATGCCACCGAAGGCTCGTGCCGGAGCCGCCGTCAAGAAGGTCCGGCGCAAGGAACGCAAGAACGTCGCCCACGGGCAGGCGCACATCAAGAGCACCTTCAACAACACCATCGTGTCCATCACGGACCCGACCGGTGCGGTCATCTCCTGGGCCTCGTCCGGCCAGGTGGGCTTCAAGGGCTCCCGCAAGTCGACCCCGTTCGCCGCGCAGCTGGCCGCCGAGGCCGCCGCGCGTCGGGCCATGGAGCACGGCATGCGCAAGGTCGACGTGTTCGTCAAGGGTCCCGGCTCCGGCCGGGAGACCGCCATCCGTTCGCTGCAGGCCGCCGGGCTGGAGGTCGGGCAGATCTCCGACGTCACCCCGCAGCCGCACAACGGGTGCCGTCCGCCGAAGCGTCGCCGGGTCTGAGAGGTTAGAGAGAGATGGCTCGTTACACCGGTGCTGACTGCCGCCGTTGCCGGCGGGAGAAGATGAAGCTGTTCCTCAAGGGCAGCAAGTGCGATGGCCCGAAGTGCCCGTTCGAGTCCCGGCCGTTCCCGCCCGGGCAGCACGGCCGCGGCCGCACCAAGGAGACGGAGTACCTGCTCCAGCTCCGTGAGAAGCAGAAGGCCCGCCGGGTCTACGGCGTGCTGGAGAAGCAGTTCCGCGGCTACTACGAAGAGGCCGTGGGCAAGAAGGCCAAGACCGGTGAGGTTCTGCTCCAGATCCTCGAGTCGCGGCTGGACAACGTGGTCTACCGGGCCGGCTACGCCAAGTCCCGGGACATGGCCCGCCAGCTGGTCAAGCACGGCCACTTCACCGTGAACGGCAAGAAGGTCGACATCCCGTCGTTCCGCGTCAAGGAGCACGACATCATCGAGGTCCGGGGCAAGAGCAAGGAGCTCACCCCGTTCATCGTCGCGCAGGCCGAGGCCGGCTCCAAGACCGTTCCGGCGTGGCTCGAGGCCATCCCCAGCCAGATGAAGGTTCTCGTGCACTCGCTCCCGGCCCGCCAGGTGATCGACACCCAGGTCCAGGAGCAGCTGATCGTCGAGCTCTACTCCAAGTAGGGGCTCGTTGCGGTGGCCCGCCCTCACCGGGGCGGGCCACCGGAACAGTTTGTGTCGTGGGCGTCAAATAGCGGGCGCCCCGGAAGAGAAGAGAAGAAATGCTCATCAGCCAGCGACCGTCTCTCTCCGAAGAGTCGATCAACGAGACCCGCTCCCGGTTCACCATCGAGCCGCTGGAGCCGGGCTTCGGCTACACCCTCGGCAACTCGCTGCGGCGCACGCTGCTGTCGTCCATCCCGGGCGCGGCGGTCACCTCGATCAAGATCGACGGTGTGCTGCACGAGTTCACCACGATCCCCGGGGTCAAGGAGGACGTGGTCGAGCTCGTCATGAACATCAAGGAGCTCTGCGTCAGCTCCGAGCACGACGAGCCGGTCAGCATGTACCTGCGCAAGCAGGGCCCGGGCGACGTGACCGCCGGTGACATCCAGCCCCCGGCCGGTGTCTCGGTGCACAACCCGGACCTGAAGCTCGCCACCCTCAACGGCAAGGGCCGGCTCGACATGGAGCTGACCGTCGAGCGGGGTCGTGGCTACGTCACGGCGGCGCAGAACAAGCAGGCGGGCGCCGAGATCGGCCGGATCCCGGTCGACTCGATCTACTCGCCGGTGCTGAAGGTGACCTACCGGGTCGAGGCGACCCGGGTCGAGCAGCGGACCGACTTCGACCGGCTGATCATCGACGTCGAGACCAAGCCGTCGATGGGCCCGCGTACCGCGCTGGCCTCCGCCGGGTCGACGCTGGTGGAGCTCTTCGGACTGGCCCGGGAGCTGGACGAGACCGCCGAGGGCATCGACATCGGGCCGTCCCCGCAGGACGCCCAGCTCGCGGCGGACCTGGCCCTGCCGATCGAGGAGCTGGACCTGACCGTCCGCTCCTACAACTGCCTCAAGCGCGAGGGCATCAACTCCGTTGGTGAGCTCATCGGGCGCACCGAGGCCGACCTCCTCGACATCCGCAACTTCGGTCAGAAGTCGATCGACGAGGTCAAGATGAAGCTCGCCGGGATGGGCCTGGGTCTGAAGGACTCGGCTCCGAACTTCGACCCGGCGCACGTCGTGGACGCCTTCGGTGAGGCCGACTACGACACCGACGACTACCGCGAGACCGAGCAGCTCTAAGTCCGGCTGCCGCCACATCTGAGGAGCACCAACAATGCCCACGCCCACCAAGGGCCCCCGCCTCGGCGGCAGCCCCGCGCACGAGCGGCTCATGCTGGCCAACCTGGCCACCGCGCTGTTCCAGCACGGCAAGATCCAGACCACCGAGACGAAGGCCCGGCGGCTGCGTCCGCTGGCCGAGCAGCTCATCACCAAGGCCAAGCGCGGCGACCTCGCGTCCCGCCGGCGGGTGGCGGGCGTCGTCAAGGACAAGGACGTGGTCTTCAACCTGTTCGACCAGATCGCGCCCCGGTACGCCAACCGGCAGGGCGGCTACACCCGGATCGTGAAGACCGGTCCGCGCAAGGGTGACGCCGCTCCGATGGCGATCATCGAGCTGGTCGAGGAGCTGGCGGTCGCCGCGCCGAAGGCGAACAAGAAGACCGCCGGTCGCAAGGCCGCCCAGCAGGACAAGGTCGAGGCCCTGGCCCCGGCCGAGGAGACCCCGCGCTCCACCGAGGGCGACCAGGACGCCGAGGCTCCGGTGTCGGCCTCCGGTGACACCGCCGCCGCCCGCGAGGACAGCGACGAGGCCACCGAGAACAAGGCCTGAGCGTCAGGCAGCATCGTCGGGCCCGGCATCCCTCACGGGGTGCCGGGCCCGACGCGTGAACGGGAGGTACGAGGTGGACGAGCGGACCCGGCTGCGGCTGGACGTCTCGTACGACGGCACCGACTTCTCCGGCTGGGCCGCCCAGCCGACCCGGCGGACCGTCGCCGGGGTGCTGATGGAGCTGGTGGACCTGGTGCTGGGTGCGGGCACCGCCACCGGGCTGACCGTGGCGGGGCGCACCGACGCCGGGGTGCACGCCACCGGGCAGGTGTGTCACCTCGACCTGCCCACCGCCGTCTGGCGCGAGCACGAGGGGCGGCTGCTGCGCCGGCTGGCCCGGCTGCTCCCCGGTGACGTCCGGGTACGCGCCATGACCGAGGTCCCGGCCACCTTCGACGCCCGCTTCTCGGCCACCTTCCGGCGGTACGAGTACCGGGTCACCGACGCCCCGTGGGGGGCCGAGCCGCTGCGCCGGCGGGACACCCTCGCGTGGCCGAAGCCGCTGGACCTGGCGGCGCTGAACGCCGCCGCCGCGGGCCTGGTGGGGGAGCACGACTTCGCCGCGTACTGCCGGCGCAAGGAGAACGCCACCACGCTGCGCGAGGTGACCCGGCTGGACTGGCGGCGCGACCCGGACGGGATCCTGGTCGCCACCGTGCGGGCCGACGCGTTCTGCCAGAACATGGTGCGCAGCCTGGTCGGCGCGATGCTGGTCGCCGGGGACGGCCGCCGGCCGGTCCAGTGGCCGGCGAGCCTGCTCAGCCGGCGGGAGCGCGCCAGCGAGGTGACCGTCGCGCCGGCGCACGGCCTGGCCCTGGTCGAGGTCGGCTATCCCACCGACCCCGCCGAGTACGCCCGCCGCGCCGACCTGACCCGACGCCTCCGCGTGCCGCTCACCGAGGCCTGACCCCGCCCGCTGCCGCCTGCGGCGGCCAGCCCGCTCCCCATCTCGTCGATCATGGAGTTAGCCGGGTGAGATGTCCCAGTTCGGGGCCGCCAACTCCATGATCGACACGCGGGAGGGGGTCAGTCGCCGGGTAGTTCGTCTGGGTCGGTGCCGCGCTGGGTGGCCGTCGAGCTGCCGGCGGTGGGTTGGCTGGCCACCCCGCCGGCGGCCCGCCGTTCCAGCACGCCCTGGTTCAGGTACAGCTCGATCATGTCGAAGAGGATCTCCCGGGCGGCCGGGTCGCCGGCCTTGACCGCCTCGCCGTCGGCCCGGGTGACCAGGCAGTAGGCGAGGTAGTGGCCGCGTACCTGCCAGCCCACCCGGGCCGCCGCCCGGGCCACCGCCTCGGTGTCCTCGCCGGCCGCCATGCCGCGGAACCGTCCCTGTCGCTCGTCGAGCAACTGCCGGACCCGGTCCCGGGCCCGCTGGGCGCTGGCCACGTCGGTCAGGTTGAACAGCCCGGCGGTGAGCAGGTGGTCGCCGTCGGGGGAGCGGAGCGTCGCCCGGACCACCTGGTTGCAGCCGAGCCGGACCAGCAGGTCGGCGACCTCGCCGGTGGCCGCGACCTTGCAGTCGCCGCCGGCCTGGGTCTTGAGCACCCGGTAGGCGGGCCGGCCGTCCGCGACGATCAGCTTCTGGCCGGGGAAGACCTCCTTCGCCGTCAGCGGCGCCTGGTCGGTGTCCCGGGAGTCCAGGTCCTGCCGGCCGCTGTCGGCGGCCTGGGTGGACGGCAGGGCGGCCGGCGGGTCGGTCTGCCCCGCTCCCGGGTCGCCGGTGCGGTCGGCGAGCAGGGCCGCGCCGCCGAGCCCGAAGAGGGCGAGCAGCACGAGCACGGCCGCCCCGCCGGCCAGCGCCGGCCACAGCCGTCCGCCGCCCTGGCCGGTGTGCCGGCCGGGGGGCTGCTGCGGGGGGACCGTCGGCTGGTACGCCTGGGGGGCCGGCTGCGGCGGGTACCCGGCGGACCGGACGGGCGCCGGGCGGTCCGGTGGCGGCGGGTACGACCCGCCCCGGTCGGTCGGGGCGTACGCCGGCGCCGGTGGCGGGTACGGCCCGCGGTCGGTCGGGGCGTACGTCGGTTCCGACGGTGGCAGGGCGAGCCGGGTGGTCCGGGGCAGCGCCGGTGTCGGGAAGCGGGACGGCGAGGGCCCCGCCGACGGGGGCGGGCCGAGGCGGGGCCCCGGCAGCTCGACGTCCTGCCGCGGGTCCCCGTAGTCGTCCTCAGCGGACTCGTACCGATGCACCATGTGACATAGAGTAGGGTCCATTATCCCTTTAGAGGGTAATATCCGGAAATTGCGGCGCGAGTCGTGTGGAGGGTACCGGCCTACCGTCGACGGCGGGCCGCACCGGCGGTGCGACAATGCGGGCGTGACCGGCGACCACTACTTCACCGCTGAACCGTCCACCGCCGCGGCGCCGCGCGAGGTCGAGTTCTCCGTCGCCGGCCGCGACTACGCGCTCCGCTCCGCGGCCGGTGTCTTCTCCGCCGCCCGCCTCGACCCGGGCACCGCCGTGCTGCTGCGCAAGGCCGAACTGCCGGCCCCGGACACCACCGGAGCGCTGCTCGACCTCGGCTGCGGCTTCGGCCCGATCAGCTGCGTGCTGGCCAGCACCGCGCCGGCAGCCACCGTCTGGGCGGTCGACGTCAACGAGCGGGCCCGGGCGCTGACCGCGGCCAACGCCGAACGGGTCGGCGCCGCCGACCGGGTGCACGCCGTGGCGCCGGACGAGGTCCCGGCCGACCTCTCGTTCAGCCAGCTCTGGTCCAACCCGCCGATCCGGATCGGCAAGGCCGAACTGCACGAGCTGCTGCGGCGCTGGCTGCCCCGGCTCGCCCCGGACGGGGTGGCCTGGCTGGTCGTCGCCCGGCACCTCGGCGGCGACTCGCTGCACGGCTGGCTGGTCGAGCAGGGCTGGCGGGTCGACCGGCACGCCAGCCAGAAGGGCTACCGGGTGCTGCGGGTCACCCGGTAATCGAGTGTCGCCCGGCCCGGCACCTCGGGCAGGATGCCGGCGTGGGTTACGTGGACGTGGCAGCGGTCGGGCACATCCTCCCCGACGGTCGGGAGCTCTTCGCCGACGTGTCGTTCCGGGTCGGCGAGGGCGCCAAGGTGGCCCTGGTCGGTCCCAACGGCGCCGGCAAGACGACGCTGCTCCGGATGGTCTCCGGCGACCTGCCGGTGCGTACCGGCGCGATCGCCCGCTCCGGCGGGCTCGGGGTGATGCGGCAGTTCATCGGCATGATCGGCGACGAGTCCACGCTCGCCGACCTGGCGCTCTCGCTCGCCCCGCCGGCGCTGCGCGACGCCGGTCGCCGGCTGGTGGACACCGAGGCCGCCATGCGCGCGGCCGAGGCCCGCGGCAAGTTCAGCACCGCGGCCGGCAAGGCCCAGCTGGCGTACGCGGACGCGCTGGCCGCCTGGGGCGAAGCCGGCGGGTACGACGCCGAGGTGCTCTTCGACACCGTCACCACCATCGTGCTCGACCTGCCCTGGGACGCCGCCCGGGACCGCCCGGTCCGGACCCTCTCCGGCGGCCAGCAGAAGCGGTTCGCGCTGGAGCTGCTGCTGCGCGGCCCCGACGAGGTGCTGCTGCTCGACGAGCCGGACAACTTCCTCGACGTGCCGGGCAAACGCTGGCTGGAGGGCCGGCTGCGCGAGTCCGCCAAGTCGGTGCTCTACGTCTCGCACGACCGGGAGCTGCTGGCGCAGACCGCCGACCGGGTGGTCGCCGTGGAGGGCGGCAGCGCCTGGGTGCACCCGGCCGGCTTCGCCAGCTGGCACGCCGCCCGGGTGGCCCGGCACGCCCGCCTCGACGAGCTGCGCAAGCGGTGGGACGAGGAGCACCAGAAACTGCGCGAGCTGATGCTGATGTACAAGCAGAAGGCCGCGTACAACGACGGCATGGCCTCGCGCTACCAGGCCGCGCAGACCCGGCTGCGCAAGTTCGAGGAGGCCGGGCCGCCGCCCGTACCCCCGAAGGAGCAGGACATCCGGATGCGGCTGACCGGCGGGCGGACCGGCAAGCGCGCGGTGATCGCCGAGCAGCTGGAGCTGGACGGCCTGACCTACCCCTTCGACCTGGAGCTCTGGTACGGCGACCGGGTCGCCGTGCTGGGCGCCAACGGCACCGGCAAGTCGCACTTCCTGCGCCTGCTGGCGCGCGGCGGCACCGATCCCGACCCGGTCGACGGGCCGGTCGACGGCGCGCCCGCGCTGGCCCCGGTGGCGCACGACGGGGTGGTCCGGCTCGGCGCCCGGGTCCGGCCCGGCCACTTCTCGCAGACCCACGACCGGCCGGAGCTGACCGAGCGGACGCTCGTCGACATCCTCTGGCGGGGCGACGCCCACCGGAGCGGCATGGACCGGCACTCGGCCATGGCGGCCCTCGGCCGGTACGAGCTGGCCGGCCAGGGCGACCAGCGGTTCGGCAGCCTCTCCGGCGGCCAGCAGGCCCGGTTCCTGGTGCTGCTGCTGGAGCTGTCCGGGGCGACCCTGCTGCTGCTCGACGAGCCGACCGACAACCTCGACCTGGCCTCGGCGGAGGCGCTGGAGGCCGGGCTGGCGGCGTTCGACGGCACGGTCGTCGCGGTCACCCACGACCGGTGGTTCACCCGGTCCTTCGACCGGTTCGTGTTGTTCCGCGGCGACGGGGAAGTGGTGGAGACCGCCGAACCGGTCTGGGACGTGGCGTGATCGACGAGCGGTCGGCCGCGCGGTTGTGCGCGGTGGACGGCGTGCTGGCGGTCGCGCTGGGTGGCAGTCGGGCCCGCGGCACACACCGGCCCGACTCCGACTGGGACCTCGGGCTCTACTACCGGGGCGAGCTGGACGTGGCCGGGCTGCGGGCGCTGGCCGCCGACGTCGCCGACGAGCCGGCGGAGCCGACCGCCCCCGGCGGCTGGGGGCCGTGGGTGGACGGCGGTGGCTGGCTGCGGGTCGGCGGGGCCGACGTCGACTGGATCTACCGGGACCTCGACCGGGTGCACCGGGTCTGGGCGGACTGCCGCGCCGGCCGGTACGAGGTGGGTGTGCAGGCCGGCCACCCGCTCGGCTTCTACTCCCACACGTACGCCGGGGAGGTGGCGCTGTCCCGGGTGCTGGCCGACCCGACCGGCGAGCTGACCGCGCTGCGGGCGCAGACGCTGGCGTACCCGGCGGCGCTGGGCGACGCGCTGGTGGATGGCGGGTGGGAGGCCGGATTCCTGGTCGACAACGCGGCGAAGGCGGCCTCCACCGGCGACGCGGCGTACGTCGCCGGTTGCCTGTTCCGGGCGGTCGGGGTGCTGGTCCAGGCGCTGCACGGCCGGGCCGGGCGGTGGCTGGTCAACGAGAAGGGCATGGTCGCCGCGGCGGGGCGGCTGCCCGGTGCGCCGCCCGATTTCGCGTCCCGCGCGCAGGCGTTGCTCGGTGCCGTCGGGCGTACCCCCGACGAGTTGGCGCGGACCCTGGCCGACGCGCGGCGGCTGGTCGCCGACGTGGTCGGCGACCGTCGGGGGCGCGGCGGGCCGGCATAGGGTGGATCTCGTGACAGAGATGACCTACCGCCGGTTGGGCGACTCCGGGCTCGTGGTGTCCGTGGTCGGCGTCGGCTGCAACAACTTCGGCCGCAAGCTCGACCTCGACGGCACCCGGGCGGTGGTCGACGCCGCGCTGGACGCCGGGATCAACTTCTTCGACACCGCCGACATCTACGGCGAGCCGGAGGGCGGCTCGGAGGAACTGCTCGGGCAGGCGCTCAAGGGGCACCGGGACGACGTGGTGATCGCCACCAAGTTCGGCATGGACATGAACGGGCGCAACGGCCCCGACCACGGTGCCCGGGGCTCCCGGCGGTACATCGCCCGCGCGGTCGAGGCGTCGCTGCGCCGGCTCGGCACCGACCACATCGACCTCTACCAGATGCACGAACCCGACCCGGGCACCCCGATCGACGAGACCCTCGCCGCGCTGGACGACCTGGTCCGCGCCGGCAAGGTCCGCTACCTGGGCAACTCCAACTTCGCCGGCTGGCAGATCGCCGACGCCGACTGGACGGCGTCGACGCGGGGCCGGACCCGGTTCGTCAGCGCGCAGAACCAGTACTCCCTGCTGGAGCGGGACGTCGAGGACGAGGTCGTCCCCGCCTGCGAGCGGTTCGGGCTGGGCCTGCTGCCGTTCTTCCCGCTGGCGGACGGTCTGCTCACCGGCAAGTACAAGCGGGGCGAGGCGCCGCCGGCCGGCAGCCGGCTCTCCGGCGGCGGCCGGTACGCCCGGCGGCTCGCCGCCGCGAAGTGGGACGTCATCGAGGCGATCGAGGCGTACGCGGCCGAGCGGGGGATCGGCCTGCTGGACGTGGCGATCGGCGGGCTGGCCGCCCGGCCCGCGGTGACCTCGGTCATCGCCGGTGCCACCACGCCCGACCAGGTCCGCGCCAACGCCGCCGCCGGCACGTGGCAGCCCACCGACGAGGACCTGGCCGCGCTCGACGTCATCCTCTGACCCGCCCCGCCCCGCCCTGCCCCGCGCGGCGCGGCGCCGGTGGTGGTGGTGCCCGAGGTGAGTGCCGTCCCGGGGGCGGTGGGGTCGGTTCGTGCCCTACCAACTTGATGACGTAAACGAATCACCGCCCGCTGTCCGCCTCGTGGCGAACAGGCAAAACTCGGCCGTGCTGGAGCCGGACGATTCGTTTGTGACATCAAGTTGGTAGGGCCCGGGACAGCGGCGGTCCCGGCGTGGGCCCGGACTGTCGGGTGCCGGCGTGGGCCCGGACTGTCAGGTGGTGGGGTCGCCGGGGCCGGGGCCGGGGTTGTCCGGTTGGCGGGTGCGGCGGGCGGCGAGCACGCCCAGCAGCGCCAGCACGGCGAGGACGGGTACCGCGACGGCGATCGGCCACCACGGCCGGCCGGCGTCACCAGCAGCCGCCCGGTTCTCCGCCCCGGCGCCGGTCGCGGGCCCGCCGGTCGCCCCGCTCGCCCGGCCGGTCGCCGGGTCGCTCGCGCCGCCGGTCGCCCCGCCGGCCGCCGGCTTCCCGGCCGGTCCGCTCGGCGACGGGCTGCCCGCCGGCCGCTGCCCGTCGACCTGCTGACCGGCGGGTACCGGCACGGCCGCCGGACGGGCATCGACCTGGGCGGTCGCCCGGGCCGCGGTGGGGGCGGGCGCGGTGACGGTGACCTTCCACCGGCCCGGCGAGAGCAGCGGGCCGCTGGAGTAGAAGCCCTCACCCTCGACGCTCGGCACCAGTTGCACCGGGCCGACCTTCCGGCCGTCCGCGCCGGCCGCGGTCAGCACCAGCCGGACCGGCTCGGTCAGCGGGTGCCCGTCGGCGTGGCTGGCCTGCACGGTGACCCCGGTGGCGCCGTCCCCGGCCACCACCAGCTTCAGCTTGCCGCCGTGCGCGGCGGCCGGGGCGACGGTCAGCACCGCCAGCCACAGGCCGGCCAGCACGGCGAGCACTCTGCGGGTACGCATCGTGTCACTCCTCCCGATACGGGTGGGCTCCCCGCCCGCCGCCGGGTCGGCGGCGGGCGGGGAGCCCGGGTGGGTCAGAGCTTGCGGCCGGGGGCGATCCGGGTGGGATCGCCGTCGAGCCGGCCGGTGCCCTGGACCGGCTTGCCCTTGTTCGCCTTTACTCCGGTCTGGCCGACGGTGCCGCCCAGCCGGACGATCATCGCGTCGGCGTCCCGGACCAGGACGTCCCGGATCTCAGCCTCGGTCACCAGCTTGGTGTCCGCGGCCAGCGTCCGGAACTCGCCGAGCAGCTTGATCGCCCGGGTGTCGTTGCCCGCCGCCTCGGCCTTGCGTACCGCGTCCAGCTTGGTGCTGAGCTGCTGGTGGGCCTTGGTGGTGAGCCGCCCGGTCGCCTTGAACCGGTCCAGCAGGTTCTGCATGTCCCGGAACGAGGTGGTGACGAAGAACCGGACGTTCGAGGTGGTGCTGTTGCCCGCCTTGTCGGTCGCGGTCACCGTCAGCTCGTGCAGGCCGAGCGGCAGCTCGTACATGGCCTGCAGGGTGCCGCTGGCGTACGCCTTGCCGTCCAGCTTGCCGACCGTGCTCCGCAGCCCGGAGGTCGGGTCGACCGCCTGCCAGGAGATCCGGACGTCCTGGCTGTCCCCGTAGAGCTGACCGTCGGCGATCCCGGACACCAGCAGCGTCGGCGCGGTGCCGTCGATCTGGAGCACCGCCGACTTCAGCGTCTCGGCGTTGCCGGCGTTGTCGGTGGCCCGGTAGAGCAGCTCGTGCCGCCCGTCGCCGGTCACCTGCACCGGCTCGGTGTACGGGGTCCACGCGCCGCCGTCGAGGGAGAACTCCAGCGACTTCACCCCGGAACCGGCGTCGGTGGCGGTGAGGACCACCGGCACCGTGCCGGCGTGCCAGCCCTCGTCACTCGGCGGCGCGAACGCCGCCGAGCTGACCGGCGCCGTGGCGTCGATCTTGATGGCGACCTTCTTGGTCTCCTCCACGTTGCCGGCCTCGTCGACCGAGCGGAACCGCACCTCGTGCTCACCGTCGCCGCTGACGGCCACCGGGGCGGTGTACGCCGTCCAGGTGGTGGCCCCGTCGAGCTGGTACTCGGTGCGCGCCACCCCGCTGCCGTTCGCCCCGTCGGTGGCGGCCAGCGTGACGGTGACCGGCCCGGTGTGCCAGCCGGCGGTCGGGGTGCCGGAGACCGTGGCGGTGGTCACCGGCGCGGTGCCGTCGACCTGCCCGGCGGTCAGCCGGAAGTAGTCGAAGAACACCGGCTTGGAGACCGCCGCGTTGGCCCCGAGGGTGAACAGGCCGACCTTCGGGGTCGCCCCGACGGCGGCGTTGGTCAACGCCTGCAGCGTTTGCCAGTTCTCGCCGTCCGGCGAGTACGAGGCGGTGAAGGTGTTGCCGGTGCGGGCCAGCCGCAGGTGCCAGACCGCCGAGGTCAGGTCGCTCACCTGGGGCTGCGGGTCCTGCACCGCTCCGCCGATCTCGCTGCGGAACTCGATCCGCCGGCTGACCGGCTGGCCGGCCTGGTTGTCCACGATGAAGTCGAACTTCAGGTAGTTGTCGTCGTCGGCGTGGACGATCAGACCCGCCTGCTGGTACTGCTCGGCCAGCTGGCTGCCGTCGACCCTCGTCTCGATGGTCCAGTCCCCGGACGGGGCGGTCTGCAGGATGAAGTTGGTCGGCCCGGTGTTGTCCGTGCCGTAGATGTCACCCTTCGGCACGTCGATCCGCAGCGCACCGTCGGTCACCCGGTACGTCAGCGGGTCCTCCCGCAGGATGGCGTTCCACCGGCACTTGTCCAGCGTGGTGCCGGTGAACTCGTCCGACGGGGCGACCGGTTCGGCCGGACCGTCCGGCGCGAACTGGAACCAGTCGAACACCGCGTCCACCACCGGTGCCTCGGTGCCGCCGTTGAGCGCGAAGACACCGATCCGCGGGTTGGTGATGCCGGCCAGGGCGGCGGCCCGGCCGACCGGGGTGAAGGTGCTGCCGTCGCCGGAGACGGCGGCGGTCAGGTTGGTGCCGTCGCTGATCAGCCGCACGTAGACGGTGTCACCGGCCGGCGCCGCGGTGGCGTCCGCCGACTCGTTGCGCGGCGTGCCGGCGGTCTCCCGGATGAACTCCACCCGGCGGCTGCCGTTGTAGAGCAGATCCACCTTGGCGTAGTTGTCGTCGTCGCCGTAGAGGAGCAGGCCCGCCTGCTGGTAGTTGGCGGTCACCGGCAGGGTGACCTTCGTGGTGGCCTGCCAGGCGCCGCTGGGTGCGGGCTGGAGCACCAGGTTGGTCGCGTCGTTGCGGGTGCCGTAGAGGTCACCCACCGCGGTGGGCAGCCGCAGCGAGCCGCCGGAGACCGAGTAGAGCTGGTTCTCCCGGACGACCGTCCAGCGGTCCTTGTCCAAGGTGCTGCCGAGGAAGTCGTCCGAGCGGGCCCCGAAGCAGGAGGTGTTCGGGGCGTCCACCTTCACGGTGACCGTCGCGTACGCCTTCGCGCCGCGCTTGTCGGTCACGGTCAGGCTGGCCACGAACGTGCCCGGCGAGGTGTACGTGTGCCGCGCCTGCAACGTCGTCGCGGTGCCACCGTCGCCGAAGTCCCAGGCGTACGTCAGCGGGGTGTCGCCCTCGGCGTCGGTGGCCGTGCCGTCGAACTCCACCGTGACCGGCGCGGTGCCGGCGGTCGGCGTCGCGGTGGCGGTGACCACCGGCGGCGCGTTGTCGGTGACGCCTCGGCCGAGGAAGTCCATCCAGTTGACGTTGAACAGCGAGCCGGTGCCGCCGGCCGGGTCCTTCGCCACGAAGTACAGGCTGCCGGTGGCCCGGTCGGTCGCGGTGACCGGCACGGTGACGTCGGTGTACGTCTGCCAGGCGCCGGTGCCCGGCACGGTGGCGGTGGCGACCACCGGTCCGTCGACGGCGCCCGCGCGCACGTCGATCCGGCCGCCGGTGGTGGCCGAGGCGACCCGGAACCGGATCTGGTCGACGCCGGTCAGGTCGGCCGGCTGCACCGACCACCAGTCGCCGTCCTCGATGAAGCCGATGTTCTGGCCGCCGCCGGCGGTGTCGCTGGTGGTCTCCTTCTGCACGCCCGGGTCACCGCCGCCGGTGCTGCCCGGGGCCCGGCCGGTGGCGGTGTAGTACTCGGCCTGCTTCCGCTTGGGCTGCAACTGCTCGATCGCCCGGCCGGTGAGCGGGCCGGCGCCGCCGGCGCCCCCGTTGTCGGTGTAGGTCGCCTCGAAGACGGTGAAGACGTTCGCCTCGGCGCCGTGTCCGGAGGCGAGCGACGTCTGCACCACGCCGGTGCAGCCGGTGTGCTGCTCCAGCGGGTGGGCATGCTCGTCGTGGCCGAGCAGCACCTGGAGCTTGACCCGGTCGCAGTCGATGGTGCCGTCCTCCGGGTCGGTCACCTTGATCGTGTAGCGGACCTGGTCACCCCAGTCGAAGAAGCCGCCGTCCGGGGGGAACTCGATGGTCACGGTCGGCGCGGTGTTGCCGACGGTGACCGGCACGTTCGCCACCGCGGTACGGCCGTTGGGGTTGATGACCGTGAGCTGCGCGGTGTAGTTGCCGGCCGTGGCGTACGTGTGGGTCGGGTTGGCCTCGGTCGAGGTCTGCCCGTCGCCGAACTTCCAGGCGTACGTCAGCGTCCCGCCGTCCGGGTCCCGCGAGCCGGCGCTGGAGAACCGCACGGTCAGCGGCGCCGGGCCGGAGGTCGGGTCGGCGGTGGCCACCGCGATGGGGGCGCGGTCACCGGCGGTGTAGTCGATCCGGTAGACCCCGGAGTTGTCGTTGTTGCCGCCGAAGCCGCTGCCCCACTCGATCAGGTAGAGCGCGCCGTCCGGACCGAACTCGAAGTCCATCGGCCGGACCATGCTCATGCCGGTCAGCAGCTGGTTGATGTCGATCAGCTCGGTGCCGGAGCGGCCGACCTGCATGGTGTACATCTTGGACTGGTTCCACTCGCCGAACAGCGCCTTGCCGTCGTAGTAGGCCGGCCACTTGCGCTTCGACGTGCTGTCGGCGTCGTACCGGTAGACCGGGCCGCCCATCGGGGCGCCGCCGCCGCCGATCTCGGGGAAGCGCGGGTTGCCGCCGTAGTTGTAGTCGACGGTGGCCGGGACGACCGGCGGCAGGGTGGTCAGTCCGGTGTTGTTCGGCGACTCGTTCACCGGGGCCGCGCAGTTGAACTTCGCACCGCTCGGACCGGACGGGAACTGGTAGTCGTTGTAGGCGACGTTCTGCCCCACGCAGTACGGCCAGCCGAAGTTGCCGGGCGCCTTGACGATGTTCCACTCCACCGTGTTGCCCGGGCCGCGCTCGGCGTTGGCGCTGCCGGCGTCGGGGCCGTAGTCGGCGACGTACAGGGTGTCGGTGGCCGGGTCGATGCCGATCCGGAACGGGTTGCGGAAGCCCATCGCGTAGATCTCGGGGCGGGTCTTCGCGGTGCCCGGGGCGAAGAGGTTACCGGCCGGCACGGTGTAGCTGCCGTCGTCCTCCGGGTGGATCCGGATCACCTTGCCGCGCAGGTCGTTGGTGTTGCCCGAGGTGCGCTGCGCGTCATAGTCCTGCCGGCCGGGCCGCTCGTCGATCGGGGTGTACCCGCTGGACTCGAACGGGTTGGTGTTGTCCCCGGTGGCCAGGTAGAGGTTGCCGGCGCTGTCGAAGGTCATCGTGCCGCCGGCGTGGCAGCAGGTGTTGCGCTGGGTGTCGACCCGCAGCACGTCCTTGCGGCTGGCCGGGTCGAGGGCGTCACCGTTGACGGTGAACCGGGAGATCAGGTTGCGGGACACCCCGTCGTTCGGCGCCCAGTAAAGGTAGATCCACTTGTTGGTGGCGAAATCGGGGTCGAGGCGCAGGCCGAGCAGGCCGTCCTCGTTGCCGGTGAACACGTTCAACGTCAGCGCGGTGACCGTGCTGACGCTGTCCGGCTTGATGATCTGCACCCGGCCGTCGCGCTCGGCGTAGAAGACCCGGCCGTCCGCGGCGATGTCCAGCTCCATCGGGTTGCTGGTGTTGCTGTCCAGGGTGACCTTCTCGAAGCTGCTGGTCTTCGAGGCCGCGCAGTCGCCGCGCTCCACCCCGGCCGCGGTCCGGATGCCGCCGAGCAGGTGGGTGAGGAACTCGGGCTCGGCGTACGACTCCCGGGTGTGCCCGCCGCCGGTGTACCAGGCCCGCCCGCCGTCGAAGTCCTGGCACCAGGCGATCGGGTGGTCATGGCCCATCGCGCCGGCGCCCGGGGTGTAGCTCGTCTCGTCCAGGCTGGACAGCACGTGCACCTTGGCGCGCGGGTTGGTCCGGAAGTTGTACCACTCGTCGAACCGGGACCAGCGCTCCGGCAGGTGCGCGGTGGACGGGTGGGCCGGGTCCTCGACCTTGACGGTGGCCTGCTGGTTGGCCGGGTGGTTGGCGAACCAGGCGCCGACCAGGTCGCCGTACCAGGGCCAGCTGTACTCGGTGTCGGAGGCGGCGTGGATGCCGACGTAGCCGCCGCCCGCCTTGATGTACCGCTCGAAGGCGGCCTGCTGGTCGGCGTCGAGCACGTCGCCGGTGGTGGAGAGCCAGATCACCGCGCGGTACTTGGCGAGGTTGGCGTCGGTGAAGGCCGCGCCGTCCTCGGTGGTGTCGACGGTGAAGCCGTTGTCGGCGCCGAGCTTCTGGATGGCGGCGATGCCGGTGGGGATCGAGTCGTGCCGGAAACCGGCGGTCTTCGAGAAGATCAGCACGGAGAACGCCTCGGCGGCCTGGGCCGCGGGTGCCGCTGCGGCGGCCTGGGCCGCGGGTGCCGGCGCGGCGGCCGGGGCAGCGCTCGCGGAGGCCGGCGCGGGGGCGCCGAGCAGCACGGTCGACGCCACGCTGAGGGAGAGCAGGGCTACGGGGATTCTTGGTCGACGATGCCGGGGGTGACGGCGGAACAAGGACACGAGGTCTCCTTCGTCCGGTGTGGACGTCCTGCGGGAGCGGCTCGCCGAAGACCGCCCGATCCGACTGCGGGGCGCCCCGCCAGCAGGGCGTCCCCGGTCCGCGAATTTTTGTCGAATCGCTGAACAAATTAGTTCCGGTCCATGTGTGCCGGGCAAGGGAAATGCTTGTAACGGTTCGGTAACGGCACGTCGCATTCCCTCCTAGAGGCATCCAAAGGGGATAGCGGGCCGCCTCCGCCCACCCGGGCTTGGCGGATCCGCCGATCCGTCGTACGGTGACAACCACGTAACCCACGGGAGCCCGGTGCACCGGGCTGAGAGGGGGGCTGTGCGCCCCCGACCGTCGAACCTGATCCGGGTAATGCCGGCGCAGGGAGGAGAGTTGCCGTGCCGTCCCTGGGACGACTGCATCTGATCACCGACACCCGGCCCGGCCGGGACCCGCTCGGCGTGCTGCGCGCCGCACTGCCGGTGGCCCGCGCCGAACTGGTCGTCCAGGTCCGGGTGACCGACGACGCCACCGACCGCGAGGCGTACGAGCTGACCCGCGCGGCGGTCGCGCTCTGCCGGCCGTACGGGGCGACCTGCCTGGTCAACGACCGGCTGCACGTGGCGCTGGCGGCCGGCGCCGACGGCGGGCACGTCGGCGCGGACGACCTGCCCGTCGAGGCGGCCCGCCGGGTGCTCGGGCCCACGGCGGTGCTCGGCGCCACCGCCCGGACACCGGGCACCGCCGCCGTGGCGGTCGCCGCCGGGGCCGGCTACCTCGGCGTCGGCCCCTGCCACGCCACCGACACCAAGACCGGCCTGCCCGACCCGATCGGCCCGGCGGGCGTACGGGCGGTCGCCGGGGCGGTGTCCGTGCCGGTGATCGCCATCGGCGGGGTGACCGCCGCGACGGTGCCGGCGCTGCGCGCCGCCGGGGCGTACGGGGTGGCGGTGGTCGGCGCGATCTCCGGCGCCACCGACCCGGCCCGCGCCACCGCCGAGCTGATCGCGTCGCTGACGTGTTAACAGGGGGCCCCGCCTCTACCGGAGGCGTTAACAGGGGGCCCTTCCTTGCCGATGTGGGGGTGGTGGGGGCGGGGCCGGTGGGGTTGGCCATCGCGTGGCGGTGCGCGGCCCGGGGGCTGCGGGTCGTGGTGCACGATCCGGCGCCCGGGTCGGGGGCGTCGCACGTCGCCGCCGGGATGCTGTCGCCGGTGGCCGAGGCGTACTTCGGCGAGCGGGAGCTGACCGGGCTGCTCGCCGAGTCCGCCGCCCGCTGGCCCGGGTTCGCCGCCGAGCTGACCGAGGCGTCCGGCGCCGACCTCGGCTACCGCACCGACGGGACGCTGGTGGTCGGGCTGACCGCCGACGACCTGGCCGAGGCGCGCCGGCTCTGGGCGTACCAGCAGGGGCTGGGGCTGCCCATCACCGCCCTGCGCCCGTCGCAGCTGCGGGACCGCGAACCGGCGCTGGCGCCCCGGCTGCGCGGCGGCGCGGTCGCCCCCGGCGACCACCAGGTCGATCCGCGCCGGCTGGTCGCCGCGCTGCGCACCGCCGCCCGGCGGGCCGGCGCCACGCTGCTGCCCGGCGCGGTCACCGCGCTGGGCGAGGTGGCCGCGCCGGTGGTCGTCGTCGCCGCCGGCTGCGGCACGGCCGCGCTGACCGGGCTGCCGGTCCGGCCGGTGAAGGGCCAGGTGCTCCGGCTCCGCGCGCCCGGCGGCGGTGCGCCGGGCTTCCGGCACGTGATCCGCGGGTACGCCGACGGCGAGTCGGTCTACCTGGTGCCCCGGGCCGGCGGCGAGGTGGTGGTCGGGGCGACCGTCGAGGAGCGCACCGACACCGAGGTGACCGCCGGCGCGGTGCTGCGGCTGCTGCGCGCCGCCGTCGACCTGGTCCCCGAGCTGGCCGAGTACGACCTGGCCGAGGCGTCCGCCGGGCTGCGCCCCGGCACGCCCGACAACGCGCCGATCATCGGCGCGCTGCCCGGCCGGCCCGGCGTGCTCGCCGCCACCGGGCACCACCGGCACGGCATCGTGCTCACCCCGGTCACCGCCGACCTGGTCGCCGAGCTGATCGTCACCGGCACCCCGGACCCGCTGCTCGCCCCGTTCCGGCCGGACCGGTTCGCCGGCCCGGCCGGGCACCCCGTCACGCAGGAGGAGACGTGGAACTGACCGTCAACGGCGCCGGGCGGCACGTGCCCGGCGGAACGAGCGTCGAGGACCTGGTCCGCGCCGTCACCGACCAGCGGCGCGGGCTCGCCGTCGCGGTGAACGGGGAGGTGGTCCCGCGCGGCGGCTGGCCGGCCACCGTGCTGCGCGACGGCGACCGGGTCGAGGTGCTCAGCGCCGCCCAGGGCGGGTGAGCGCGGTGCAGCTGACCATCGGCGGCGAGACGTACCGCTCGCGGCTCATCCTCGGCACCGGCGGCGCGGCCAACCTGCACGTGCTGGAGCAGGCGATCCGGGCCTCCGGCGCCGAACTGGTCACCCTCGCCCTGCGCCGGGTCGACACCGCCGCGGTCGCCGGCGGCGGGCTGCTCGACCTGCTGGACCGGTGCGGGGTGCGGCTGCTGCCGAACACCGCCGGCTGCTACACCGCCGCCGAGGCGGTGAAGGTGGCCCACCTGGCCCGGGAGGCGTTCGGTACCGACCGGGTGAAGCTGGAGGTGATCGGCGACGAGCGCACCCTGCTGCCCGACGGGGTGGAGCTGCTGCGCGCCGCGGAGGAGCTGGTGGCCGACGGGTTCACCGTGCTGCCGTACACCTCGGACGACCCGATCCTGGCCCGGCGGCTGGCCGACGTGGGCTGCGCGGCGGTGATGCCGGCCGGCGCGCCGATCGGCTCCGGCCTGGGGGTGGGCAACCCGCACCACATCCGGCTGATCCGGCAGAGCGTCGACGTGCCGGTGATCCTGGACGCGGGCATCGGCACCGCCTCCGACGCGGCGCTCGCCATGGAACTGGGCTGCGACGGGGTGCTGCTGGCCAGTGCCGTCACCCGCGCCGCCGACCCGGTGGCGATGGCCACGGCGATGCGCTACGCCGTCGAGGCCGGTCGCCTGGCCGCCGGCGCCGGCCGGATCCCCCGCCGGTTCCACGCCCTGGCGTCCACTCCCGACGACGGCCGGCCCGAGCTGTGACGGCGCGGACACCGGGGCTGACCCTGGTCGGTCCCGGGCTCCCGCCGGGGCGGATCCCGTCCGGCGTCGTGCTGCTGACCGATCGGCGGGTGGCCCGTCGGCCGCTGGTCGAGGTGGTCGCCCGGGCCGTCGGCGGGGGAGTGCGCTGGGTGGTGCTGCGGGAGAAGGACCTGCCCCGGGCCGAGCGGGCCGCGCTCGCGGCGGAACTGCGGGCGGTGCTCGCCGAGGTCGGCGGTGCCCTGCTCGTCGCCGGCCCGGACCCGCTCGGCGGCGACGCCGTCCACCTGCCCGCCGCCGGCCCGTACCCGCCGCCCCAGCATGCCCTGGTCGGCCGCTCCTGCCACGACGCGGCGGAACTCGACCGGCTCACCACCGAGGACTACGTGACCCTCTCGCCGGTCTTCCCGACCAGAACCAAACCCGGCTACGGGCCGCCCCTGCAACCGGACGGGCTTCGCCGGCTGGTCGCCGCCAGCCCGGTCCCGGCCCTCGCCCTGGGCGGCATCGAGACGCCCGCGCAGGTGGCGGCGTGCATCGGGGCGGGTGCCGTCGGGGTGGCCGTGCTCGGCGCGGTCATGCGCGCCCCCGACCCCACCGAGGCCGCCACCACCCTGCGCGACGCCTTCGAAACGGCGCTGCCCGGTCGGCCGCAGCCCCCAACCGCGAGCAGGAGCAAAGATTGACGCCGAGAACCCTTCTGACGATCGCCGGCTCCGACTCCGGCGGGGGCGCCGGCATCCAGGCCGACCTCAAGGTCTTCGCCGCCCTCGGCGCGTACGGCACCAGCGTGCTCACCGCCGTCACCGCGCAGAACACCCGGGGCGTGGACGCCGTCCTGCCGTTGCCGCCACAGACCGTCACCGACCAGCTCGACAGCGTCCTCGGCGACTTCGCCGTACGCGCGGTGAAGACCGGCATGCTCGGCAGCCCGGCGATCGCCGACGCGGTGGCCGGGGCGGCGAAGGCGGGCCGGCTGCCGCACCTCGTCGTCGACCCGGTGCTGGTGGCGACCAGCGGGCACCGCCTGGGCGTGGTGGCGGCGGTCGAGCGGCTGCTGCCGTACGCGGAGGTGGCGACGCCGAACTGCGCGGAGGCCGCGGCCCTCACCGGACGCCCGGTGGGCACGGTCGAGCAGATGGTCGTGGCGGCCGAGGACCTGGCGGCCGGCGGCCCGGCGTACGTGGTGGTGACCGGCGGCGACGTGGCCGCCGGTGGCGAGGCGGTGGACGTGCTCAGCGGCGGCGGGCGGACCACGCTGCTGCGCGCGCCGCGGGTGGACACCCGGCACAACCACGGCACCGGCTGCTCGTTCTCGGCGGCCGTCGCGGTCCGGCTGGCGGCCGGCGATCCGGTGCCGGCGGCGGTGGCCGCCGCCAAGGAGTACGTCACCCGGGCGCTGACCGGCGCCCGGGACTGGGAGTTGGGCGCGGGACGCGGCCCGCTGGACCACTTCGGCTGGTCGCGGTGAGCGAGAGGGAGGCTGCCATGCAGGCACGGCGCAAGGTGTACGTGGAGGGTTCCCGGCCGGACGTCCGGGTGCCGTTCGCCGAGGTGGAGCTGACCGGGGACAACCCACCGGTCCGGCTGTACGACACCTCGGGCCCCGGCTCCGATCCGGCGGCCGGGCTGCCGCCGCTGCGCGGACCGTGGATCGCCGAGCGCGGCGACGTCGCCCCGGTGCGGGGTGCGGGCACGCCGCTGGCCGGGGCGGACGGCCGGCGGCCGACGCAGCTCGGCTACGCGCGGGCGGGGCTCGTCACGCCGGAGATGGAGTTCGTGGCGATCCGGGAGGGGGTGCCGCCGGAGTTCGTCCGGGCCGAGATCGCCGCCGGCCGGGCCGTGCTGCCGCTGAACGTCAACCACCCGGAGTGCGAGCCGGCGATCATCGGCAGGGCGTTCCTGGTCAAGGTCAACGCCAACATCGGCACCTCGGCGGTCAGCTCGTCGGTCGCCGAGGAGGTGGAGAAGCTGACCTGGGCCACCCGGTGGGGCGCGGACACCGTAATGGACCTGTCCACCGGCAAGCGGATCCACGAGACCCGCGAGGCGATCGTGCGCAACTCGCCGGTGCCGATCGGCACCGTGCCGATCTACCAGGCGCTGGAGAAGGTCGGCGGCGACCCGGTGAAGCTGAGCTGGGAGGTCTTCCGGGAGACCGTGATCGAGCAGGCCGAGCAGGGCGTGGACTACATGACCGTGCACGCCGGGGTGCTGCTGCCGTACGTGCCGCTGGCGGTCGGCCGGGTGACCGGGATCGTGTCCCGGGGCGGCTCGATCATGGCCGCCTGGTGCCTGGCGCACCACGAGGAGAACTTCCTCTACACCAACTTCCGCGAGCTGTGTGCGCTGCTCGCGCGCTATGACGTGACGTTCTCGCTCGGCGACGGGCTGCGGCCCGGCTCCATCGCGGACGCCAACGACGAGGCGCAGTTCGCCGAGCTGCGCACCCTGGGCGAGCTGACGAAGGTGGCCTGGGAGCACGACGTCCAGGTGATGATCGAGGGCCCGGGACACGTGCCGATGCACAAGATCAAGGAGAACGTGGACCGCCAGCAGGAGTGGTGCCACGAGGCGCCGTTCTACACGCTCGGCCCGCTGACCACCGACATCGCGCCCGCGTACGACCACATCACCTCGGCGATCGGCGCCGCGATGATCGGCATGTTCGGCACCGCGATGCTCTGCTACGTCACGCCGAAGGAGCACCTCGGGCTGCCGGACCGCGACGACGTCAAGGCGGGCGTGATCGCGTACAAGATCGCGGCGCACGCCGCCGACCTGGCCAAGGGGCACCCCGGGGCGCAGGCCTGGGACGACGCGCTGTCCAGGGCGCGGTTCGAGTTCCGCTGGGAGGACCAGTTCAACCTGTCGCTGGATCCGGAGACCGCCCGGTCGTACCACGACGCGACGCTGCCGGCCGAGCCGGCGAAGACGGCGCACTTCTGCTCGATGTGCGGCCCGAAGTTCTGCTCCATGAAGATCAGCCAGGAGCTGTCGGAGTACGCCGCCCGTGGCATGCGGGACAAGTCGGCGGAGTTCGTCTCCTCCGGCGGGCGGGTGTACCTGCCGCTGGCCTGACCGATCCGTCCGGCGCCGGTGGTCGGCGCCGGACGGCGGCGGTCAGTCGCGGTGGTGCCGGCCGGTGGAGCGCAGCGACCGGCGCCCCGGCTCCTCGGCCTCCGGCTCGGGCGCCTCCTTGGCCAGGCCGGTGACCCAGTCGACGTACTCCTCGTCCGGGGCCGGCAGCGGTTCGTCCACGGGCGGGCGGTCCGGCTCCACGGCCCGCGACCGGTTGCGCCGGAACAGGCCCCGCTTCGGGCGGGCCTTCTCGCTGGCGGGCGGCGCGGCGGGCTCCCGGCTGCCGTCCGGCTGCCGGGGGACGGCCGGCTCCTCGGCGGGGGCCGGTGTCGGTGGTGCGGCGGGTGCCGGCTCCAGCGGGGCGGTACGCCGGAACCCGTTGCCGAAGGCGTCCCAGCTGCCCGCCCGGTCCAGGTCGGGCAGCGGCGCGCGGTGCCGGGGCCGGGGCGTGGTCGGTTCGACGCCGTCCGGCCGGGCCGCCCGGTCGCGCTCCTCGGGCGGTGTCCCCCGGCCGACCGGGCCGGTCAGTGGCGTCCGGCCGAGCGGGGCCGGGCGCACCGGTGCGCCCGGCCAGGCCGGCACCGGGCCACGCCGCTCCTCGTCCGGCGGGGGTGCCTCGACCGGGTCGGTGCCGGGCGTGGCCGTCCGGTCGCCCCCGGTCGGGGTTGCCGGCGGCTCCCCGGCGGGCGCAGTGGCGGCCGGCTCCGCCGCGGCGGCGTCCGGGCCGCTCGGCGTGGTGGCGTCCGGGCCGCTCAGCGTGGTGGCGTCCGGGCCGTTCCGCGTGGTGGCGGCGGGCTCCGTCCGCGACCCGACGGGGGTGGCGGGGGCCGGCGCGGGGCCGAGCGGGGCACCGCTCACGGCGCCGGCCGGGTCGAGCGGGGCCGCTTCGGGCGCACCCGGCGCGGCCGGGCCGCCGCCGGTGGGCGGTGCCCCGGTCGTGGTGGCGCGGGAGGTCCGTGTCCGCCTGGGCCGGGGCGTGGCCGGCGTGCCGGTGGCCGGTTCCGGCTCGCCAGCCGGCTCGCCCGCCGTCGCGCCTGGCTTGGCCGCCGTCGCGCCCGGCTTGGCTGCCGTCGCGTCGCTGGGCGGCGGGGTGGGCGGCGTCACCGGTTCGGCCGTGGCGGGGGAGGGCGAACCGGCCATCGCCGGTGGCTGGTCGCCCGCCGGGTTCGCGCCGGTTGCCGGGGCACCCGCCGCGTCCGCACCGTTCGCCGGGGCGCCGGCGGTCCGGCGTCGGGCGCGCTTCGCGGTCGGCGTCGGGCCGGTGGCTTCGGTGGTCCCCTCGGGGGCCGTCGCGGCTGCCGTGCCCGCTGCCCGGGTGGCGGTGGCTTCCGTGCCCGTCGTGGCGACCGCTTCCGGGCCGGCTGTGGCGGCCGTCGGGGCGTCCGCGCCCGCGGTGGGGGTGGTGGCCGCCGTCGGGGTTTCCGTGCCCGCCGTGGGAGTCGTGGCTGCCGCAGCCGCCGGGTCGGCCGGACGGCGGGTGCGCCGGGGTCGGCGGGGGGGGCCGGCCGTTGCCGCCGCGCCGGGCCCGGTCGCGGCGACCGCACCCGCCACGCCGTCGGCGGGCGTACCCGATCCGGCCGCCGCCGAGGGGTCCGCCGGGGCGGTGGCGGGCCGCACTTCCGCTCCGCCCGGCTCGGCGGCCGGCGACCGGTCCGGGTCGGCGGTCCGGGCCGGGTCGAGCCCGGTGACCGGCGGCTGGTCGGTGCCGGTGGCCGGTACGTCGGTGGCCGGCCGGTCCGACCGGATCGCGGCCGAGGCGACGCGGGCCGGGGCGGCGTCCGGGTCCGTGCCGGTGGCCGGCCAGTCCCAGTGCGGCGGCGTGCTCCCGGCGGGCGGGGCGGACGCGAAGAGGTCGGCGTGCCCGCCGCCGGCCGTGGCGCGGAACCCGTCCCGGGCGTCGCCCGCCACGAGGCTCGCGCGGTCGTCGCCGGGCGCCGGGGCCGGTGGCGCGCCGGCCGGCAGGCCGGTGCCGGCGGGCAGCGGGCGGAGGATGGCGGTCGGCGTGACGGCGTCCTCGGCCGACCACGCGCCGGTCCGGCCGGCCGGCAGGAGCGGCCAGCGCAGCAGGGCCGCGGCGGTCGAGCCGAGCACGCCGGTGGCGAGCGCGATCAGGGCCGCGTAGTAGGGCGCGAGCTGGTATCGGTCCACGCTGTCACCGGGGCCGGCGGAGAGGTAGGCGAAGGCGATCAGCGCCGGGCCGGCCGCGCCGGTCGCCCCGCTGACCAGGGGCGGGTGGCCGCGCCGGCGGGCCAGGCCGCCCGTCACGGCGCCACTGACCAGGGCCACCACCGGGAGGATCAGCAGGGCCAGGCGCTCCGCCGTGTCCGGCGCGAGGCCGGCCGGTTCCAGCACCCCGAGCCGCACGGTGGGCAGCGGACCGCTGCCCACCAGCGACGGCGCCGCCGAGATCAGGGCGAGCAGCCAGACCACGCCGGCCAGCACCGCCACGTTCCAACCCAGCGGCGGCCGGAGCAGCACGGTCAGCGCGGCGCCCGCGCCGATCACCGCGCCGAGCACCGCGCAGATGCCGACCGCCCAGACGGGGTCCACGGAGAGGAGTTCGGCGGCCCGCGCCGGCTGCATGCACAGCGGGGCCACCACCGTCGCGCCGAGCGCGGCCGCCCCCGCGACGGCGAGCTGCTCGGTCGTCTCGGCCGGTAGCTCCTCGCGCCGAGCCAGCCGCTCGGTGAGGAGGGCGCCGGTCACCGCGGCGAGCGCCGCGAACCAGCTCACCCAGACCAGTTGGGCCGGCCACCGGTTGACCGAGCCGTCCGTGAACTCGCCGGTCAGCCGGACGATGCCGAACCCGTACGCGATGCCGAGCTGACCGGCTCCGGCCAGCACGCTCAATCCGAGCGCCGTGAGCAGCAGTCTGCCCCACGTCCGATTGGCCATGTGGCGCACGTTACGGGCCGGTGCGCCCGATCGCCACCTTGGCGCCGCGCGGCGCGGCGACGCGCCCGAGCTGCGACTATCCCGGGGCCCGGGAGCCGGCCGCCAGGTCGGGTCCCCGACACCCGCCCGGGGGCCCGCCCGGACCTGCGGGCGGTGTCGGGACGGTTCCGTCCGCCGGCCCGGGCGACGATTGTTCTCGATGTCGGGCAGCCGGTCGTATTTCGCTTTCTGTCGATGATCGAGGGGCCCGGGCATCCGATTTCCGGGTGATCGGCGTCGGCGTCCGGCGGAATGGCGGCCCCGGGGTCGCCGGACCGTCGATCTTCCGGGTCGGCCCGGTGATCTCGCCCCCCGCCGTGGCGCGCGGCCGGCGGGGAGATCCACCTCCGGTCCTGAGTAGATGATCTGCGCCGCACGCCGTACGGTGTGGTCGGAGCTGAGTGATCCACCGCGATGGGCGCTGCATGCCGGGATGCGCGTCCCACATCGTGGTGATACTGAGTGTTAACAAATGCTCACCTTGAATAAGCAGATGACCACTCTGGAGTTACATGCCCTGTTCAGGGACTCGGCAACTCGGCGGTATTCGGCGCGCGGATCAAGGGTGGATTGCCGAACGGCTGATTTCCACCGCATCGCCGCTTCCCAAACAGGATCTTGTCTGATGAAATTCCGGCCGTGCCGCGCGTGGCGCTGTCCCCTGCAGCAGGCGCGGGTCGGCGGTACGAGCGCGGAAGAAACGACGGAGGCGATGTCGTGAGCACCGGACCTACGACCCTGCCCGAAAGCGGTGGCCCCGGCCAGCTCAACCGTCGTCGCGGGCTGCCCCGGCTGCGGGACGCCCGGATCCGTACCAAGCTCGCGCTGATCCTCGTCGTGCCGATCGCCGCCGTCATCGCGCTGGCCACCGTCCGGTTGGTGGCGGTCGCCGAGAGCGCCGACGACGCCACCCGGGTCCGGTCGATGACCGCGCTCTCCCTCGACGTCTCCGCGCTCTCCGAGGGGCTGCACGCCGAGCGGATGGCCGCCCTGGCCTTCCTGGCCGATTCGAAGGGCGCGCCCGACGACTACAACCGGCTGGCCCGCGCCACCGACGAGCGGATCGCCGCGTACCAGAGCGGACGGGGTCGGATCGAGGAGCCGCCGCCGCTCGTCGGCGACCTGCTCACCGACATCGACGAGGGACTGGCCACCCTGCCCGACATCCGCAAGCAGGCGCTCGGCCGCCAGGGATCGTCGGCCGGCGACCCGGGCCAGCGGTATGCGGCGGTCCTCTCCGCGCTCAACGGGTACGGCGACGCCCTGGCCCAGTCGGCCACCGAGGGGCGCGGGGCGGACGCCCGGCGGGCAACCGCCGCGTACGGGCGGGCGCGCGCGGCGGTCGCCGAGGAGGAGGCGGTCGCCTTCACCGCGCTGACCGCCGGGCGGGTCACCGAGGCCGACTACTTCGCCTTCGTCTCCACGCTGGCCCAGCGCAAGGACGCCCTGCTCGCCTTCTCCCAGACCGCCGAGCAGGGGCAGCGTGAGGTGGCGTCCCGCATCGTCACCGGCGACGCGGTCCAGCAGGCCGACCGGGTCACCAGCGACCTGACCCGGTCGATCGGCAAGCGGCCCACCATCAGGGCCACCGAGGCGGCCGCCGCCATCGGCGCGGTGGACGACCTGATGCGCAAGGCGGAGGTCGAGCTCCAGGACCGGCTGCTGGCCGACGCCGAGCGGGCCCGGATCGAGGCCACCCGGCAGGCCGCGCTCGAGTCGGTGCTGGTGCTGCTCAGCCTGCTCGTCGCGATCACCCTGGCGGTGGTGCTGGCCCGGTCGCTCAACATCTCGCTGCGCCGGCTGCGGGAGGGCGCGCTGGCGGTGGCGAACCACGACCTGCCCGACGCGGTTACCCGGCTGCAGAACATGGGCAACGTCGGCGAGGGCGGGGTCGAGGAGATCGTCCGCGAGATGCGGGACCCGATCAAGCTCAACAATCGCGACGAGGTGGGCCAGGTCGCGCTCGCCTTCAACGTGGTCCACCGCGAGGCCGTACGCGTCGCGGCCGAGCAGGCCGCCCTCCGGACCAGCGTCTCCACCATGTTCGTCAACCTGGCCCGCCGCAGTCAGACCCTGGTCGACCGCATGATCGGCGAGCTGGACGCGATCGAGCGGGGGGAGGAGGACCCCAAGCGCCTCGCCCAGCTCTTCGAACTCGACCACCTCGCCACCCGGATGCGCCGCAACGACGAGAACCTGCTGGTGCTGGCGGGCGCCGACGCGGGCGTGCCGCGCCGGGAGGACGCGCTCCTGGTCGACGTGCTCCGCGCCGCCCAGTCCGAGGTGGAGCAGTACAACCGGATCGAGTTCGGCAGCATCGACACCGACATCTCGATCACGGCGAACGCCGTGAACGACGTGGTGCGGCTGGTCGCCGAGCTGCTCGACAACGCGACCCGGTTCTCCCCGCCGAACACGACGGTGGTCGCCGACGCCCGGCGGATCCGGGACTACGTGCTGGTCCAGGTGGAGGACCGGGGCCTCGGGCTGAGCGAGGAGCAGCTCGACTCGCTCAACCGCCGGCTGGCCGCGCCACCGACCGTCGACGTCTCCGCGTTCCGGCTGATGGGTCTCGCGGTGGTCAGCCGGCTCGCCAACCGCTACGGCATCCGGGTGGAGCTGCGCCGCAACATCGAGGGCGGCACGGTGGCGCAGGTGACGCTGCCGAACGCCACCGTGGTGCTGCCCGCCGACCCCGGACCGATGCCGCTGCCCACCCGGCCCCGGCCGTCGCTGGCCGCCGAGCCGGGCCCGTACGCCCCGGCCGGCCTGGGCGGGTCGCCGGTCGCCGGCGGCACCGCGACGCTCTCCGACGCGTGGCGCACCCCCCGACCGGCGGCCCACTGGCCCGGGCCGGCCGACGCCCGGGAACTCGCCCCCGAGGTCGGTTTCGGCGCCGCCCCGGTGTCGGCCGTCCCGGTCTCGGCGCAGCCGGTGTCCGGGTACCCGGTCTCCGCGCAGCCGGTGTCCGGATATCCGGTGTCCGCGCAGCCGGTCTCCGGATATCCGGTCTCCGCCCAGCCGGTCTCCGGATATCCGGTGTCCGCGCAGCCGGTGTCGGCGCAGCCGGTCGCCGCGTACCCGGTCTCCGGGCAGCCGGCGACCGGGCCGCACCCGATGTCGTCGGTCTCCGCCCCGCCCGCGTACAGCCCGGCCGCGGCCCAGTCCGCGCCGGTCGAGTCGCCGTCCCGGTGGACCGCGCCGGTCGAGCCCGAGCCGGCGCTGCCCACCGGTCCGGTCGCCGGCCACGGGGTCGGCAGCGCACCGGCATCCGCCGCCGCGTCCCTGGTGGCCCGGCCCGACCGGCCGGCCGACTCGCCGATCTTCCGGGAGATGGAGGCGGTCTGGTTCCGGTCCCACGGCAACGACGCCACCGCCATCTTCACCCGGCCGCGCTTCGACGAGGAGCCGCCGGCCGCGCCCCGGCCGGCGGAGGCCGCACCGCCGGCCGAGCCGCCGGTGGCCGCCGCGCCACCCCCGCCGCCGTACGTCCCGCCGGCCGCCGCCCCGGAGCCGTACGCGCCGCCGACCCCGGCGGCCGAGCCGGAGTCGTACGCCGCGCCCACCACCGCGCCGGAGTCGTACGCTGCGCCCAGCGGCGAGCCGGAGCCCTTCGCCGTGCCGGAGGCGTACGCGCCGCCGGCACCGGTGGCCGAGCCGGCGGCGGCCCAACCGGCCGAGCCGGAGCCCGCACCGCCGGTGTCGGCTCCGCCCTCGATCGACCCCGACGCCTGGCGCACGGCGGCCGACGAGGGCTGGTCGCTGGCCTCCCGCGCGGCCTCGCCGGAGGTCCGCGACACCACCCGTTCCGGCCTGCCCAAGCGGGTCCCGCAGGCGCAGCTCGTCCCCGGCGGCATCGAGTCGGACAGCGGTCGGGACCGCAGCCGACGCACCCCCGAGGACGTCCGCGGTCTGTTGTCTGCCTACCACCGGGGCGTACAGCGCGGCCGGTCGGTGGGCGCGGATCCCACCTTCACCCCCACCAAGGAGACGAGTCGATGAACCGCCCGGCGGCTATGCAGGACATGGGTTGGCTGCTCACCAACTTCGCGGACAGCGTGGCGGGCATCGCCCACGTGGTTGCGGTGTCCGCGGACGGCCTGCTGCTGGCCTCGTCCCGGGATCTGCCCGGGGACCGCGCCGACCAGCTCGCCGCGATCACCTCCGGCGTGGTGAGCCTGACCGAGGGCGCGGCCCGGATGTTCAGCGCCGGCGGGGTGTTGCAGACCGTGATCGAGATGGACAGCGGATACCTGTTCCTCATGTCGATCAGCGACGGCTCGTCGATGGCGGTGCTCGCCGCCCGCAGCTGCGACGTCGGCCAGGTCGGTTACGAGATGGCGCTGCTGGTGGAACGGGTCGGCGCCGCCCTGGTGCCGCTGCCCCGGGACGCGGTCCGCTCCTAGGCCGACGGTGACCCGGCGCCGGCAGGCCCCGGCCGAGAGGAGGTGATCGCGAGATGGATCAGCGGCGTGACGACCCGCGTGGCGCGCTGGTGCGGCCGTACGCGGTCACCCGCGGCCGGACCGAGGCGCGGATGGACGTGGCGATCGAGGCGGTGCTGAGCGCCAGTCCCACCGCCGTCGTCGAGTCGCGGTTCGCCGGGCACGACAAGCACCGCATCGCCACGGTCTGCGAGGGCCGGGCCCAGTCGTTGGCGGAGATCGCCGCGTACACCCGGATGCCGTTGGGGGTGGCCCGGGTGCTGGTCGCCGACATGGTGACCGATGGCCTGCTGACGCTACACACTGCCGCTCCCGCCGAGGGGTACGAGGGGCGGATGGAGATCCTTGAAAGGGTGCTAAGTGGACTTCGCAGGCTATGACCCCGCCGGGGCGGGTCGGAACCGGGGAATCGTCTCCGCGAAGATCGTCATCGCGGGCGGCTTCGGCGTGGGCAAGACCACCCTGGTCGGCGCGATCTCCGAGATCACCCCGCTGACCACCGAGGCCCTGATGACCTCCGCCGGCATCGGGGTCGACGACCCGTCGAAGGTGCCCGGCAAGGAGACCACCACGGTCGCCATGGACTTCGGCCGGATCACCATGGCGCAGGACCTGATCCTCTACCTCTTCGGCACGCCCGGGCAGACCCGGTTCTGGTTCATGTGGGACGAGATCATCCGGGGCGCGGTCGGCGCCGCCGTGCTTGTCGACACCCGCCGGATCGCCGACGCGTTCGCCGCGCTTGACTACTTCGAGAACCGCAACCTGCCCTACGTGGTGGCGCTCAACCACTTCGACGGCTCGCCGCAGTACGAGATGGACGAGGTGCGCGAGGCGCTGGCGATCGCGAGCGACGTGCCGCTGGTGCTCACCGACGCTCGGCACCGCGATTCGGTGAAGCAGGTGCTGGTGACGGTGGTCGAGCACGCGATGAAGCGGTTGCAGGCCGAGCACGGCCGCGGCTACCCGGCCCCGGTCGGCTGAGCCGTTTTGTCGTTGTTTTCGGCGGTCTCCGTAGTGGACCCGCCGACGAGCGTCGTTCCGCGGCGTCGCCGCACACGACTCTGACCTGCAGAAACATAGAATCCATCGCGACATTTGTTACGCAGAGTGAAGTGAACTTCGCTTTGCGTCATGGATGAAGAGGGGGATTCATGAGGACAGTGAGAGCGGCCATCGCGGTGGTCGCGAGCACCCTGCTCGGCGTCGGCCTGGCGCAGGCGCCCGCCCGGGCGGCGGTGGCGGACGACACGACCCGGGCCAACACGCTCACCGCCATGCACGGGGAGGCGTTCGCCAACGCCAGCTACCTCGCGTACGGCGCGGAGGCGGCCCGCAACGGGCACGACGACATCGCCGACCTGTTCGTCGCCACCGCCGCGACCGAGCTGGGTGAGCACTTCACCGAGGAGGCGGCGCTTGTCGACTTCGTCGGCACGGACGTGGCCAACCTGCGCACGTCGATCGAGGGCGAGTGGCACGAGGCCACCGTGGTCTACCCGGGGTACGCCCAGCAGGCCCGCCGGGACGGCTGCCCGCGCGCCGCGCGGCTGTTCCAGGAACTGGCGGCCGATGAGGCGACCCACGCCGCCCAGTTCCGCCTCGCCCTGTACGCGATCACCCATCCGCGCTCCGGCGTACGGGTCCCGATCGGCACGGCGGTCCCGCCGGTGCCCATCGTCGCCGGCCTGCCGGTCTGTTCGGGCGTGACGCAGGACAACCTGGAGGCGACGCTGCGCGGTGAGGCGTTCGCGAACGCCAGCTACACGCGCTACGCCCAGCATGCCCGCAGTGGTGGCCGGCTGCGGCTGGCCCGCCTCTGGACGAACACCGCCGGTCAGGAACTCGGCGAGCACTTCTCCGAGGCGGCGACCCTCGCCGGTCTGGTCCGCTCCGACGCCGAGAACCTGCGCAAGGCGATCGAGGGCGAGACGTACGAGGCGGGCACCATGTACCCGTCCTTCGCCCGGCAGGCGGCCTCGGTGGGTGAGGACGAGGCGGCGGACCTGTTCGCCGAGATCGCGCACGACGAGGCCGGTCACGCCTCGGCGTTCCTGTACGCCCTGGTCGACCTGGAACTCGGCGGAATGCGCGCGGCGGTGCGGCGGAGCTGACTCCGGGTCAGTCCAGGCGCAGCCGGTACCCGCGCTTGACCACGGTCTGCACCACCCGGGGGGCCCGCAGCCCGGCCCGGAGCCGGGCCACCGCCATCTCGACGGCGTGCTCGTCCGCGCCGCGCGGCAGCGTACGCAGCAGCGCGGCGCGGGACAGCACCCGGCCGGGGGAGCGGGCGAGCGCCCGGAGCACCGCCATCGGGGCGGGGGCCAGCGGGCGTAGCTCGCCGTCGACCACGGCCGCGTGCCCGCGCAGGGTCACCAGGTGACCGCCCGCCTTCACGGTCACCGTGCGGCGGGGCAGCTCGTCGACGATGGTCCGGACCAGCGCCCCGATCCGGGCCCGGCTCGGGGCGCTCACCGGCACCCCGCGCCGGATCAGGGGTTCGGCGGTGACCGAGCCGACGCAACCGGCCAGCACGTCTCCGCGCAGCGCCTCCAGCACCGTCTCGGTCCGGTCGCCGGCGGCCCGCAGCAGCGCCTCCGCCGCCGGGGCCGAGGTGAAGGTGACCGCGTCGACCAGCCGGCCGGCGACCAGGTCGACGAGGCGGTGCAGCGGGGCGGGGTCGGCCGGGGGCGCCCACCGGTAGACGGGCACCTCGATCACCGTGGCGCCCGCCGCCACCAGCGCCTCGGTGCACTCCGGCTGCCGCTCACCGTGCAGCTGGAGCGCGATCACCTGCCCGGCCACGCCCCGCCGGACCAGGTGTTCGATCACCTCGTCGCAGCTCTCCGAGGCCGGCGACCAGTGCTCCCGCAGGCCGGCGGCCCGCACCGCGCCGGTCGCCTTCGGGCCGCGGGCCACCACGTAGGAGCGGGCGAGGACGGCGTGCAGCGGCTCGGCCAGCCCCCAGCCCTCCGCCGCCTCCAGCCAGCCGCGCATGCCGATGCCGGTGTTGGCCATCAGCACGTCCGGCGGCCGGCCCAGGCAGGCCCGGGTGGCCTCGCGCAGGTCGGTGTCGTCGGCCAGCGGCACGATCCGCAGGGCCGGGGCGAGCACGACCCGGGCGCCGCGCCGCTCCAGCAGCGCGGCCAGCTCGTCCCGCCGCCGGTCGGCGGTCACGCCGACGGTGAAGCCGGCCAGTTCCTCCCGCATCACTCCTCCTGTCGCAACCGCACCTCGACCAGACCGTCCCGGCACCGGATCCGGTGCCGGCGCAGGGTCACGCCGGCCACCTCCAGGCAGCGCCCGGTCCGCAGGTCGTAGACCTGCTTGTGCAGCGGGGACGCGACGGTCGGCAGGCCACCGCGACTGCCCACGATGCCCCGGGACATCACGTACGCCCCGCCGACGGGATCGAGGTTGTCGACCGCGTACAGCTCGCCGCCGGTGCGGAAGAGGGCCACCTGCACGCCGTCGACAAGCGCGGCCACCCCGCGGTCGGGGTCCAGCCGGTCGAGCGGGCAGACCGGCGTCCAGTTCAGCGTCCTCACCGCCGTACCTCCGGAAGTCCGAGCGCGACCGGCTGCCGGCGGTGGTCGGCGGCGCGCGCCGGCACCGGCTGGCCGCGGGCCACCGTGAAGGTGATGGACGGGTCCGGCACGTCGGGTGCGTTGACGAAGGAGGTGAACCGGCGCAGCCGCTCCGGATCCTCCAGCACGTCCCGCCACTCGTCGGAGTACGACGCCACGTGCCGCGCCATGGCGGCGTCGAGTTCGGCGCAGAGCCCGAGCGAGTCGTCCACGATCACCGACCGGAGGTGGTCGAGGCCGCCGTCCATCGCCTCGATCCAGGCGGCGGTGCGCTGCAACCGGTCGGCGGTGCGGATGTAATACATCACGAACCTGTCGATCAGCGGGATCAGCGCCTCGGTGGACAGGTCGGTGGCGAACAGGTCGGCGTGCCGGGGGCGGAAGCCGCCGTTGCCGCCGACGTAGAGGTTCCAGCCGGTCTCGGTGGCGATGATGCCGAAGTCCTTGCTGCGCGCCTCGGCGCACTCCCGGGCGCAGCCGGAGACCGCCGACTTGAGCTTGTGCGGGGCCCGCAGGCCGCGGTAGCGCAGCTCCAGCGCGACGGCCAGCCCGACCGAGTCCTGCACCCCGTACCGGCACCAGGTCTCGCCGACGCAGGACTTCACCGTGCGCAGCGCCTTGCCGTAGGCGTGGCCGGACTCGAAGCCGGCGTCGACCAGCCGCCGCCAGATCTGCGGGAGCTGCTCGACCCGGGCGCCCAACAGGTCGATCCGCTGCCCGCCGGTGATCTTGGTGTAGAGCCGGAAGTCCCGGGCCACCTCGCCGATCACGATCAGCTTCTCCGGGGTGATCTCCCCGCCGGGGATCCGGGGCACCACCGAGTAGCTGCCGTCGCGTTGCAGGTTGGCCAGGAAGTGGTCGTTGGTGTCCTGCAGGGACGCCTGCTCGCCGTCGAGCACGTGCCCGGTGCCCAGCGAGGCGAGGATCGAGGCCACCACCGGCTTGCAGATGTCGCAGCCGCGCCCCCGCCCGTGCTCGGCGATGAGCTGGGAGAAGGTCCGGATGCCGCGGACCCGGACGATGTCGAACAGCTCCTGCCGGCTGGTGTCGAAGTGCTCGCAGAGCGCCGTCGACTGCCGCACCCCGGCCGCGTCGAGGAGCTGCTTCAGCATCGGCACGCAGGAGCCGCAGCTCGTACCGGCCCGGGTGCACGCCTTCAGCGCCGGCACGTCGCCGGCCCCGCCGGCGATCGCCGCGTCGATGTCAGCCCGGGTCACCGCGTTGCAGGAACAGACCTGGGCGGCGGCCGGCAGCGCTCCCGCGCCGGAGCCCGCGCCGCCGGCCGGCGCCAGCAACGCCAGCGGGGGAGCGGGCAGCGGACCGCCCACGCTCGCCCGCAGCGTCGGGTAGGCGCTCGCGTCGCCGACCAGCACGCCGCCGAGCAGCGTCCGCGCGTCGTCGGAGAGGACCAGCTTCGCGTACGCCCGGGTGGCCGGGTCGGTGAAGGTGACGTCGAGGCAGCCGGGGGTGGTGCCGTGCGCGTCGCCGAACGACGCCACGTCCACGCCGAGCAGCTTGAGCTTGGTGGCGGTGTCCGCGCCGGGGAAGGTGGCCGCCCCGCCGAGCAGCCGGTCGGCGACCACCTCGGCGGTCGCGTACCCGGGGGCGACCAGCCCGTGGCAGGTGCCGTCCACCGCCGCGCACTCGCCGACCGCCCAGATCCGCTCGTCCGCCGTCCGGCAGCCGGCGTCGACAAGCACCCCGCCGCGCGGGCCGAGCGGCAGCCCGGCCGCCCGGGCCAGCTCGTCCCGGGGCCGGATGCCGGCGGCCACCACCACCAGCTCCGCGTCGACCGTACGGCCGTCGGCCAGCTCCAGCGCGGCCACCGTGCCGTCCGGCCCCGGGCGCAGCGCGCTGGTGGCCACCCCGAGGTACGGCGTGACGCCCAGCTCCTCGACGTAGCGGCGGAGCATCGCCCCGCCCGCCTCGTCCACCTGCGCCGGCATCAGCCGGGGCGCGAACTCGACCACGCTGGTGTCCAGGCCGAGCAGCCGCAGCGCGTTCGCCGCCTCCAGCCCGAGCAGGCCGCCGCCGATCACCGCCCCGGTCCGCCGGCCCCGGGCGTGCTCCCGGATCGCGGCGAGGTCGTCCAGGGTCCGGTAGACGAAGACCCCCGGCAGGTCGGTGCCGTCGACCGGTGGCACGAACGGGTACGACCCGGTGGCCAGCACCAGCGCGTCGTACGGGACCTCGCCGCCCGCGGTGGTCACCAGCCGCCGCTCCCGGTCGATGCGCAGGGCCGGCTCGCCCAGCCGCAGCTCCACCCCGTCGTCGGGGGTGTGCAGGTTCAACTCCTCGGCGCTCACCCCGTCGAAGAAGGCCGACAGCCGCACCCGGTCGTACGCCGGCCGCCGCTCCTCGGCGAGCACCGTCACCCGCCAGCGCCCGTCCCGGTCCCGCGTCCGCAGCGCCTCGACGAACCGCTCGCCGACCATCCCGTTGCCGACGACCACCACCCTCGGACCGGTCATCGTGTCACCTCCTCGCACGTCGTCGCTGGTCATCACGGCACCGCCACGGAGCTGGCCAGCACGGCACCGCCAGGGAGCTGGTCATCCCGGCACCGCCACCGAGTCCGCGGCGGCCAGCCAACCCACCAGGCCGGCGACCGCGTCCCGGCAGCCGCCGCAGCCGGTGCCGGCCCGGGTCGCGGCGACCACCTCGTCGACCGTCCGGGCGCCGCCGCGCCAGCAGGCCACCAGCGCTCCCTTGCTGACGTCGTTGCACTGGCACACCGTGGCCCCGTCCGGCATCAGCGCCGGCGAGGTGGAGCTGGTGGCTGGCGCCGTGCCGAAGGCCCGGCCGAGCAGCAGCGACCGCCGGTCCGCCGGCACCGGCCCACCCCGGTCGAAGAGCTGCACCACCGTGCCCACCGCCGGGTTGTCGCCGAGCAGGATCGCGCCGGTCAGCCGGTCACCGTCGATCCGCAGCCGGGCGTACGTGCCGCGGGTCGCGTCGCTGAACACCAGTTCCTCGCCGGGACCGGCGCCGGGGTCACCCATCGCGGCGAGGTCGATGCCGGCCGCCTTGAGCCGGGTCACCGCCGGCCGGGGCCGGTACCGGGCCGTCGGCTCCTCGCCGCTGAGCAGCCGCGCCACCACCCGGGCCTGCGCCCAGGCCGGGGCGACCAGCCCGGTCGGCACGCCGTCGTGCTGCGCGCAGTCGCCGATCGCCGAGACGTCCGGGTCGCTGGTGCGCAGCCGGTCGTCCACCACGATGCCGCGCTGGACGGTCAGGCCGGCGGCGGTGGCCAGGGCGGTGTCCGGGCGCACCCCGCAGGAGAGGACCAGCAGGTCGGCGGCGAGCGTACGGCCGTCGGCCAGGTCGAGGCGGACCCGGTCGGGGTCGGCGGTCACCGCGGTGGCCGGCACGCCGAGGACGGTGCTGACGCCCAGCCCGGCGAGGGTGTCCGCGAGCACCGCCCCGGCGGCGGCGTCGAGCTGCCGCTCCATCAGCCACGGCGTGGGGTGCACCACGGTCACGTCCAGTCCCCGGGCGGCGAGCCCGCGCGCCGCCTCCAGCCCGAGCAGGCCGCCACCGAGCACCAGGGCCCGGCGGGCGCCCCGGGCGGTGGCCAGGATCCGCCGGCAGTCGGCGAGGGTGCGGAAGGCGGCCACCCGGTCGGGCAGGCCGGCCGGATCGAGGCCGGGCAGCGGGGGCACCACGGCCCGGGCGCCGGTGGCGAGCACCAGGTGGTCGTACGGGATCCGGTCGCCGTCGGCGGTGCGTACCTGGCGGGCCGCCCGGTCGATTGCCACGGCGGTCACCCCGGTGCGCAGGTCGACCCCCTGCCCGGAGACCTCGGCCAGCTCCACGTCCGGCTCGGTGATCTTGCCGGCCAGCAGGGTGGAGAGCAAGATCCGGTTGTACGCCCGGTGCGGCTCCGCGCCGAGCACGGTGACCTTCCGGTCCCCGCCCCGGGCGTGCAGCTCGGCGGCGAGCCGGGAGCCGGCCATCCCGTGCCCGACGATCACCACCCGCACGGTCGTCCTCCGTCCCCCGCCGGCCGATCCCGTCCGCCGGTCCGGCCGCTCATGCCCGCTCCACCCGGACCGCGCAGATCTTGAATTCGGGCATCCCGGAGACCGGGTCCACCGCGTCGTTGGTGACCGAGTTGGCCCGCGCCGCGCCCGGCCAGTGGAACGGCGTGAACACGGTGTCCGGCCGGATCGCCGGGCTGATCCGGGCCGGTGCGCACAGCTCCCCACGACGGGAGACCACCCGCAGCTCGTCACCTTCGGCCGCGCCGAGCCGGGCGGCCAGCTCCGGGTGGAGTTCGACGAAGCCGCCCGGCGCGGCCCGGCGCAACGCGGCGACCCGCCGGGTCTGCGTGCCGGACTGGTACTGCGCGAGGACCCGCCCGGTGGTCAGGTGCAGCGGGTACTCGGCGCAGACCGGCTCGGCGGCCGGCCGGTGGGTCACCGGATGGAAGCGGGCCCGGCCGTCCGGAGTGGGGAACCGGTCGGCGAAGAGCCGCGGCCGGTCCGGCCCGTCGGAGTCCGGGCAGGGCCAGAAGACGCCGTTGTCGGCGTCGATCCGGTCCCAGGTGATCCCGGCGTAGTCGGCCGGACCGCCGGCCGAGGCCAGCCGCAGCTCCTCGAAGACCGTCCGCGGGTCGGTCGGCAGCCGCTCGGCGCCGGGCAGGCGGGCGGCGAGCCCGGCGATGACCTCCAGGTCGGTGCGGACGCCGGCGGGTGGTTCGCGCAGCGCTCGGCGGCGCAGCACCCGGCCCTCCAGGTTGGTCATCGTGCCGTCCTCCTCGGCCCACTGGGCCACCGGCAACACCACGTCGGCCAGCTCCGCCGTCTCCGAGCGGAGGAAGTCGGCCACCACCAGCAGGTCCAGGTCGCGCAGCCGGGACTCGATCCGGGCCGCGCGCGGCGCGGAGACGACCGGATTGGAGCCGAACACCAGCAGCGCCTTCGGCCCGGACGCGGTGCCCAGCGAGTCGAGCAGCTGATAGGCCGGCACCCCGGGCCCGGGCAGCGTGGCCGGGTCGACGCCCCACACCCGGGCCACGTGCGCCCGGGCTGCCGGATCGTCGATCCGCCGGTAGCCGGGGAGCTGGTCGGCCTTCTGCCCGTGCTCCCGGCCGCCCTGCCCGTTGCCCTGCCCGGTCAGGCAGCCGTAGCCGGAACCGGCGCGCCCGGGCAGGCCCAGCGCAAGCGCCAGGTTGATGAGGGCGGTGACCGTGTCCACGCCCTTGGCGTGCTGCTCGGCGCCCCGGGCGGTGAGGATGACCGCCCGGTCCACGGTGGCCAGCGCCCGGGCGGTGGCTTCCAGGTCGGCCACCGGCACCCCGGACAGCCGTTCCACCTCCGCCGGCCAGTAGCCGGCCACGGTACGCCGGACCTCGTCGAATCCGGTGGTCCGCGTGTCGATGTACGCCCGGTCGAGCCAGCCCTCGGTGAGCGCGATGTGCAGCAGCGCGTTGGCCACCGCCAGGTCGGTGCCGGGCAGCGGTTGCAGGTGCAGGTCGGCCTGGCGGGCGGTGGCGGTGGCCCGCGGGTCGACCACGATCAGCCGGCCGCCCCGTGCCCGCTGGTCGGCGAGGTGACGCATCAGCGGCGGCATGGTCTCGGCCGGGTTCGCGCCGACCAGCAGCAGCGTGTCCGCCCGGCCGAGGTCGGCCAGCGGGAACGGCAGTCCCCGGTCGACGCCGAAGGCCCGATTGCCGGCCGCGGCGGCTGATGACATGCACCAGCGCCCGTTGTAGTCGATGTGCCGGGTGCCGAGCGACACCCGGGCGAACCGGCCCAGCGCGTACGCCTTCTCGTTGGTCAGCCCGCCGCCGCCGAAGACCGCGACCGCGTCCGGCCCGTGCCGCTGCCGGACCGCCCGCAGTGCGGTGGCGACCCGGTCGAGCGCCTCGTCCCAGCCGGCCGGGCGCAGTTCGCCGCCGGGCCGGTCGCGCAGCAGCGGCGTGGTGAGTCGGTCCGGATGGTCGAGCAGGTCGGCGGCGGTCCAGCCCTTCTGGCACAACCCGCCGCGGTTGGTGGGGAAGTCCCGGGGGGCCACCTCGACGCCGGCTCCGGTCGCACGCAACACCATGCCGCACTGCAACGCGCAGTACGGGCAGTGCGTGGCGGCCTCCCGGGGGCGTACCCCCGATCGCGTCGCCGCGTGCGCACCGTCTGTCATGTCGGAAAAGCGTGCCGGCGGGCGGTTTCCGGTCCGGGTCTCTTCTGTTTCGGTCCTGTCAAGAGCGGCTCACACCGCACGGCGGCGACCGAGCGGATCGATGGGCCTGGATCAGGAGCGCTTCGCCGTCCGCGGCGGTCGGGCGTCCAGCCGTCGCGGACGGCGGAGTCGGCGGTCAGCGGGCCGACGGGTCGGGTAGCTGATCCTCGAGTCGCTGCGCGAACCGGAGTGCTCCGGCCTTCCGCAGGTGGGCGATCAGCTCGACGGCATCCCGGTCCTGGGCCACCAGGCTGCGTCGGTAGTAGTCGGTCTGCCGAGCCAGCACGCTCCGCACCAGGACCATCGAGCGGTCGGCCACCCAGTTGAGGAACTCGTCACCGGTGAGGACGGAAAGCATCTCCTGGGTGCATTCCGGTGGGAAGGCGCGTCGATCGTCGGTGACCAGGAAGTGGACGCCGCCGTGGACGGCAGCGGCCAGCACGTGACGGTCATCAGGGTCTGGCGGGCACGGGACGTCCTGCGGCGTATAGCCCGTGACCAGGCCGTCCGGGAAAGCCTGGACGAACCGGCGTCGCTGTCCCCCGATCGCCTGCTCGGAATGCTCGGGCCGCTTTCGGCGCAGGCGATACATCCACTCCGCCAGGACATCCTCGCTGTACCGAAGATCGAAAACGGTGCAGTCGCTGTCCAGCGCGAGGAGGCTGATCCAGTCGCGAAGCGTCCTGGAGAAGAGCACGTTGGCATCCAGGAACACCAGGGGGGCGCCGGGGATCACAGTGGACACCCTAACCAGCCCGCCCTGCTCCGGCCGGGATCTACTCGTCGTCGTTGAAGCCCAGCGCGTCGGCCTCCCACATGAGGGCCTCGTACGACTTTCGGCGCTCATCCATCTGCCGCTGCCGGAAGGCGAGGGCGTCGCTGAGGAAGACGCGCCGGTGGCTGCCGACTCGGTGGGCGGGGATGGCCCCGCTGTCAAGGAGCCGGACCAGTGTGGGGCGGGACATGCCGAGTAGCTTTGCCGCCTCGGTCGTCGTCAGCTCGCGGGCGATGGCGCTGATCGCGACGCCGTCGCCGCGTGCGAGCATCGCTGAGATCTGACGGAGTACGTCGACCAACTGGGCGGGGACCTCGACCTCTTCTCCGTCGGACGAGACGAGGCGGGCCGTGCTCCTGCCGGCGGCGCGAGGGTGCCGCAGGAGGAATGCCTCCATGGCGGCCACCTGCTGGCGCTCGGCTCCCTCGGAAGGCATGACCGAGGCGGCCATCGCGGCGCTGAGGCTCATGATGCTCCCTTGCTGATCCTCGGACCCATTGTCCCAACCGTTCGGACTCATCGTCGCGGCCAAGCGAAATATCTGCAAGCGGCTTCGGTTGTTTCATTTGGTGGTGTCCGAATGATCGGCTCCTGGGAGCAGAAGATGACTGGTGGTCATACCAGCGGGTAGTCTCAGCGGCATGACCGCGAAGGTGACGTTGTCGTTCTCCGACGAGACGATCGAGGAGGCGCGCCGGTTCGCCCGGGCGGAGGGGCTGTCGCTCTCCGCCTGGATGGACCAGGCGGCCCGGGAGAAGGCGCTGCGCGAGGTCTTCGCCGCGCACGCCGCCGCGGTCGGCCGCGCCGGCCTCGACCTGGAGTCCGCCGCCCTCGCCGACGCCGACGAGGTGGGCATGGTCGACGACGTGCTCTTCGGCGGGCGCCCGCGTGCTGCGTAGGGGCGAGGTCTGGCGCATCGAGGGCGCCCGGGAACGGCTCGGTCTGGTGATCAGCTCCGACGTCTACAACTCCACCGAGGTGCCGATCGTGATCGTGGCCGAGGTGGTCGAGGAGACGCTGCTGCGCGACTCGCCGCTGGCCGTCCGGATGGGCGGGTACGTGGTGATGCCCGACCGGCTCTCCTCGCCCATGAAGAAGTGGTTCACCGAGTGCGTGGACGTCGCGGACACCGAGACCATGCAGCGGGTCGGTCGGGCGTTGCGCATCCTCCAGGAGCTCTGACCCGGCCCGTCCGCTCACCTCACCACCGGTCGGGCCGGTCGGTGCGGGGCCCGTTGCCTCCCCGACTTCCCGGACGAACCTCGCGGTAATTCCGGCTTCCTACGGTGCTGCCGGGCGCCCGCCCCCGCCGGTCCGCCGGCGGACCGGGCGACCGTCCCTGGACGCCGCCGGGCCGTGAGGAGAACCGCTGATGACCACTCTTGTCGAACCCGCGGAGAGCGGTGAGGTCGACCTGCGCCGCCGGCCCGGCCGGTGGATCGGCCACTGGGAGCCGGAGGACCCGGCGTTCTGGCGGGCCGTGGGCCGGCGGACCGCCCGCCGGAACCTGATCTTCTCGATCTTCGCCGAGCACATCGGCTTCTCGGTCTGGCTGCTGTGGAGCATCGTGGTCGTCCGGCTCGACGACGCCGGCTGGCAGCTCACCACCAGCCAGGCGCTGTGGCTGACCGCGCTGCCCAGCGGGGTCGGCGCGCTGCTGCGGCTGCCGTACACCTTCGCGGTGCCGGTCTTCGGCGGGCGGAACTGGACGGTCGCCTCCGCGCTGCTGCTGATCGTGCCCTGCGCCGGCCTGGCCTGGGCGGTCAGCCACCCGGAGATCGGCTACCTGCCGCTGATGCTGATCGCCGCCACCGCCGGGCTCGGCGGCGGCAACTTCGCCTCCAGCATGGCGAACATCTCCTTCTTCTATCCGGAACGGGAGAAGGGCTGGGCGCTGGGCCTGAACGCGGCCGGCGGCAACATCGGCGTCGCCGTGGTGCAGTTCCTGGTGCCCCAGGTGATCGTGCTGGGCGGCGGGCTCGCGCTGGCCCGGGCCGGGCTGATGTACGTGCCGCTGGCGGTGGCCGCGGCCGCCTGCGCCTACCTGTTCATGGACAACCTGGCGGAGGCGAAGGCGGACGTCGGGCCGGTCTGGTCCGCGCTGCGGCACCGGGACACCTGGCTGATGTCCCTGCTGTACGTCGGCACGTTCGGCTCGTTCATCGGCTACTCGGCCGCCTTCCCGACCCTGCTCACGTCGGTCTTCGGCCGCCCCGACATCGCGCTGGGCTGGGCGTTCCTCGGTGCCGGCGTCGGCTCGGTGTGCCGCCCGCTCGGCGGCCGGCTCTCCGACGCGGTCGGCGGCGCGCGGGTGACGGTGGGCAGCTTCGCGCTGATGGCCGCCGGGGCGTACGCGGCGCTGTGGTCCGTGGAACACCGGCACCTGGGCGTCTTCTTCGCCGCGTTCATGGCGCTCTTCGTCGCCACCGGGATCGGCAACGGCTCGACCTACCGGATGATCTCGAAGATCTTCCGGGTCAAGGGCGAGGACCTCGGCGGCTCCCCGGAGACGATGCTGGCGATGCGGCGGCAGGCCGCGGGGGCGCTCGGCGTCATCTCCTCCGTCGGGGCGTTCGGCGGGTTCCTCGTGCCCATCTGCTACGCCTGGGCGAAATCGACCTACGGCGGCATCCAGCCGGCGCTCCGGTTCTATCTCGGGTTCTTCGTCCTGCTGCTGGTCGTCACCTGGGTGGGCTACGTCCGGCCGGGCTCGCGGATGGCCCGGGCCGGGGTGTGACCCGCACCGCAGTCGGGCCGACCGGGGACGCCGGGTGACCCCGTTTTGACCTGCCGACGGGGCTGCGGGTATCGTTGCCTGCTGTTGTACGACATCCAGAGGCGTGCCGCATCAGGTACGCTTGGTCGTTCGTGCGCGCTGGTTCGACCTGGGAAACGGGTCACCTCGGCGCGCGACCCCAGACCGACGACGAGACAAGGTAGACCTGTGCGTACGTACAGCCCGAAGCCGGGTGAGATCGAGCGTCAGTGGCACGTCATCGACGCCTCTGATGTCGTGCTGGGCCGCCTGGCCACCCACGCCGCCACGCTGCTGCGCGGCAAGCACAAGCCGACTTTCGCGCCGCACGTCGACACGGGCGACTTCGTCGTCATCGTGAACGCGGGCAAGGTCGCGCTGACCGGCAACAAGCGGCAGACCAAGGTCGCCTACCGCCACTCCGGTTACCCGGGTGGTCTGAAGCAGGTCGGCTACGAAGAGCTGCTGACCAAGCGTCCCGAGCGGGCCATCGAGCTGGCCGTGAAGGGGATGCTCCCGCACAACAAGCTCGGCCGTCAGCTGATCAAGAAGCTGAAGGTCTACGCCGGTGCCGAGCACCCGCACCTGGCCCAGCAGCCGGTGCCGTTCGAGATCAAGCAGATCGCGCAGTGAGCGCGGGCGAAGGAAGCAGCATGACCGACATCACCGAGACCGAGGTTGCCCCCGAGGCCACCGAGGCGCCGGCGCCCGTCGCCCGCGCGCCGCGTGGTGACCGCCCGATCCAGACCGTGGGTCGGCGCAAGGAGGCCATCGTCCGGGTCCGCATCGTCCCGGGCACCGGCAAGATCACCTGCAACGGCCGCGACCTCGAGGCGTACTTCCCGAGCAAGGTGCACCAGCAGCTGATCAAGGACCCGCTGGTGACCGCCGAGAAGCCCGAGGCCTTCGACGTCATCGCCAACCTGCGCGGTGGCGGCACCACCGGCCAGGCCGGCGCGCTGCGCCTCGCCATCGCCCGGGCGCTGATCGTCAGCGAGCCGGACGACCGCCCGGCCCTGAAGAAGGCCGGCTTCCTCACCCGGGACGCCCGGGTCAAGGAGAGCAAGAAGTACGGCCTCAAGAAGGCCCGTAAGGCTCCTCAGTACTCGAAGCGCTGATCAACAGCTGCACGTTGTACTTCTGACGGACGGCCGGGTTCGCCTCCCCGCACGGGAGGTGGCCCGGCCGTCCGCCTTTCCCCTGGAACAGCTCATCGGAGGTTGGCGGGTATGGGCCGGTTGTTCGGCACGGACGGCGTACGCGGGCGGGCGAACGCGGATCTCACCCCGGAGTTGGCGCTCGCGGTGGCGGTCGCCGCCGCGCACACCCTCGCCGAGACGGACAAGAGCCATCCCCCGCTGGCCGTGGTCGGCCGGGACACCCGGGCCAGCGGCGAGATGCTGGAGGCGGCCGTGGTCGCCGGGCTGACCAGCGCCGGCGCGAACGTCGTCCGGGTCGGCGTGCTGCCCACCCCGGCGGTGGCCTTCCTCACCGCCGAGACCAAGGCCGACCTGGGTGTGATGCTCTCCGCGTCGCACAACCCGATGCCCGACAACGGGATCAAGCTCTTCGCCGCCGGCGGGCACAAGCTCCCCGACGAGCTGGAGATGAAGATCGAGGCGGCCGTCGAGGCGAACGCCACCACCGCCTGGGCGCGGCCGGTCGGGGCCGGCGTGGGCCGGGTGCACGACCTGCTCGACGGCGCCGACCACTACGTGCAGCACCTGGTCGGGACCGTCCCGCACCGGCTGGACGGGATCAAGGTCGTGGTCGACTGCGCCAACGGCGCCGCCGCGGACGTCGCCCCGGTGGCGTACCGGGAGGCGGGCGCCGAGGTGATCGCGATCCACGCGGAGCCCGACGGCCTGAACATCAACGACGACTGCGGCTCCAACCACATCGACGCGCTGCGCCAGGCCGTGGTCGAGCACGGCGCGCACCTGGGCATCGCGCACGACGGCGACGCCGACCGCTGTGTCGCGGTGACCGCCGACGGCGACGAGGTCGACGGTGACCAGGTGATGGCGATCCTCGCCCTGGCCATGCGGGAGGCCGGCACGCTGACCGGGGACACCCTGGTCGCCACGGTGATGAGCAACCTCGGCCTGCGGCTGGCCATGCAGCGCGAGGGCATCCGGCTGATGGAGACCAAGGTCGGCGACCGGTACGTGCTGGAGGAGCTGCGCGCCTCCGGGCTGGCCCTCGGCGGCGAGCAGAGCGGCCACATCGTCCTGCCCGCGTACGCCACCACCGGCGACGGGGTGCTGACCGGGCTGCACCTGATGGCCCGGATGGCCGCCACCGGCCGGTCGCTGGCCGACCTGGCCGGGGTGCTCACCAAGCTGCCCCAGGTGCTGATCAACGTCCCGGTCGGCGACCGTACTGTCGGCGCGTCGGCGCCGGACGTGCGGGCCGAGGTGGAGCGGGCCGAGGCCGAGCTGGGCGAGACCGGCCGGGTGCTGCTGCGCCCGTCGGGCACCGAGCCGCTGGTCCGGGTGATGGTCGAGGCGGCCACCGAGGACGCTGCCCGGGAGGTCGCCGAGCGGATCGCCGAGCAGGTGCGGACCGCCAGCCCGGCCGGCTGACGCTTCCGAACCCGCCGGGCCGCGGTCGGCGGCCCGGCGGGCCGGGTTCACTGCTCGGCGAGCAGCCGGGCGACCGGCATCCGGTGCAGCAGGGCGGCCGGCACCAGCGCGGCCAGGCAGGTGAGGAGGACGCCGACGGCGGCCACCACGCCGGCGACCGACGCCAGCTCGCCGGGCAGGTCACCGACGAGCGCGGCGGCGCCGGCCAGCCCGAGCGCCGCCCCGGTGCCGGCGCCGAGCACACCCAGCGTGAGCCCCTCGTAGGCGATCAGCCGGGCCAGCGCGGCGTCGGTCCAGCCCATGGCACGCAGCGCGGCCAGCTCGGCCGCCCGGTCCCGGATGTTGAGGTAGAGCACGTCCGCCACGGCGGCCGCGCCCAGCAGGACGGTGGCGACCGCGGCTGTGGTGTCCGCGCCGCGCACGCTGAGCGAGACGGTGTCACCGAGCAGGCTGCCGACGATGGCCCCGCGGAACGCGTACGCGGCGGCGCCGACCAGGGTCAACGCGGCGACACCGAGGGCCAGCGCGCCCGCCCCGAGCGCCGTACGCCCGGGGGTGCGCAGCACGTTGACCAGCGCCAGCCCGAGCAGCGCGCGGGGCCGGCGGGCCCGGCCCACCCCCGCCACCGGTGCGCGCAGCGCGGCGGCCGGGTGCGTCCGCGCGGCCCGCAGCGCCGGAGTCAGGCCCGCGACCAGTGCCAGCCCCAGCGCCACCGGTACGGCGAGCAGCGCCCGCCGCCAGTCCACGTCGATGCCCAGGGCCGCGCCGAGCGGGACCGACAGGCCCACGGCCAGCAGCCCGGCGGCCAGTCCCAGCACGGCCACCTCGCCGAGGATCAACGCGCCGATCCGGCGGGCCGGCCAGCCGAGACAGGCGAGCACCGCCAGTTCCGAGCGCCGGTCGCGGACGGCGGCGGAGACGGCGTTGGCGAGGAAGAGCACGCAGACCACCAGCACCAGCGCGAACAGCACCACGCTCTTGCGGTCCACCGCCTTCGTGATCACCGACGCGACGCCGAGCGCCGCCCAGTTCTCCGCCAGCCGCAGCGCCGGGCGGCCGAATGAGCCCGCCGGCAGCTCCACCGCCTGGGGGGCGGGGGAGGAGCCGAGGGTGATGTCCACGTCCAGCCCGGTCTCGGTGGCGATCCGCTCGGCGACGAGCCGCACGTGCTCGGGGGAGCGTTCGCTGTAGCCGGCCACGTCGGCGACCCGGACCCGGATGGCGCTGATCGGCGCGGCGAGTTGCGGGCTGACGCTGCCGGCCAGCAGTTTCTGGACGCTGGCCAGGTTGGTCAGCAGCAGCGGCGGGGCGGACAGGTAGCCGGCCGGGTTGCCGCTGGGTTCCAGCGGCCGGCCGCCGAGCGCGGCCCGGCTGCGGTTCTCGGCGCCCTCGGCGCGCGGTGGCTGGTACGTCTCCAGCGGCACCTTGCCGACGTCGCTGAACCCGGTCAGCTTCTCCGGGTCGAACAGGCCCACCGACCGCCACTGCCGCAGGACGGCGGTGGACCGGCTGGACTGGGGGAGTCCGAGCGCGGCCAGCGGCCGGAACGGGGTGTCCTCGGTCAGCCAGGGCCGCGGGGTCGCGATGGACCGGTCGGTGCCCACGTAGACGTCGGGGTTGGGGGCCGCGGGCCGGGCCCGCAACACCCCGTCGGGGCTCCGGTCGTAGCTGACCTGGCCGGGCTGCACCACCCGGGAGAGCTGCCCGGAGCAGCATTCCGACCCGTCCGCGCCGCCGTCGAGCTGCGACCGGTACGCGCCCGCCGCGTCCTGCTCGGTGCCGCCGGCCGGCACGCTCGGCGCGCCGCGCAGCACCCCGGCCAGGTCCGCCGGGGCGACGTCGGCGATGCTGCCCCGCGGGGTGATCCGGCGCCAGGTGGTGCGGATCGCGCCGTCCAGGTAGGGCCGGGCGCTGACCAGCACGGGCAGGGTGTGGATGCGGGCGCCCTCCAGCTGCCTGGTCTGTACGTCGTCGCCGGTCGCCAGGGGCCGGCCGCCCACCACCGCGTCGGTGAGCCCGACCAGCCGCTGCTCGGCGTCCGGGTCGACGGCGGCGAGCAGGAACGGCACCGTCAGGGACTGCCGGACGACCAGTCGGTCGGCCGATTGGGCGGGGGGTGCGCCGGGGGCCTGCGGGGCGGGGCTTTCGAAACGTCCGTCGGGCAGCAGCCGGAATGCCTGTACCGACCAGGTCTGGCGCTCGGTGAGGGTGGCCATCGAGGGGGCCAGGTACCAGCGCGGGTCGCAGACCGGGGCGCTCCGGCCGCCCGGCAGCACCTCCCGCGGCACGTCGCCGCAGAGGTCGGAGTCGTAGCGGCGGCCGTCGCTGTACCGGATGGCGTCGGAGCGGAACCCGCCGGGGTTGTCCGGATACAGCAGTTGGTGCTTCGTCACGTAGACGTAGAGCGGCTCGGCGGGCGCGTGGCTGAGCCCGCGCTCGGCGAGGAAGGCCCGGTCGATCCGGATCACCTGGCGGTCCAGCGACGGGTCGACGGCGGCGGTCAGGTCCAGCGGCAGGTCGACCACGGTGGTGGAGTGACCGAGCATCGCGATCGGGGCGGCGACGTCCACCCCGGTCACCGCCCTGACCCGCTGGTACTGCTCGGTGGTGATGCCGCCGAAGGAATCCGAGAGGTAGTTGGGGCGGACCAGCCCCCGCTCGGCCTCCAGCGGAGTGCGGGTCCCCGCCGGGCGGACCAGGATGTCGTACGCGGCGCGGGTCTCCCGCTGCACGTCGCCGGTGACCGCCAGCCGGGAGGTGGTGGTGGCCCCGGTCAACACGACGAAGCCGGTGGTGGCCACCAGTACGCCGACCAGCAGGGCGACCGAGCGACCGGCCCGACCACGGATCTGACGCCAGACGAACCCGAACATGTCGTCCCTTCCTCGATTTTCTGGTGCGGGTTCGGCCGGCCGGGCTACAGCCGGAGCCGGGCCACCCGGTCGTAGGTGTCGGCCGGGTCCTCGCCACCGGTGAGGTCGACGTCCTCCACGACCTGCCCGTCGGCGAGTCGGATCAGCCGGTCGCAGCGGGCCGCGATGGCCCGTTCGTGGGTGGCGAGCAGGATCGTCATGCCGTGCCGGTCGCGCAGGTCCAGCAGCAGGTCGAGGATCTGGGCGCCGGTGGTCGAGTCGAGGTTGCCGGTGGGCTCGTCGGCCAGCAGCAGCCGCGGCTCGCCCATCAACGCCCGGGCGATGGCCACCCGCTGCTGCTGGCCGCCGGAGAGCTGGGCGGGCAGGGCGCGTTCCCGGTCGGCCAGGCCGACCGCGGCCAGCAGTTCCCGGGCCCGGGTGGCGTGGTCGGCGCGCCCCCGGCGCGGCAGCACGGGCGCGATCACGTTGTCCAGCACGGTCAGCGCGGGCAGCAGGTGGTAGCGCTGGAAGACGAAGCCGATGCCCTGCCGGTAGCGGGCCAGCGCGGCCCGACGCAGCGCGGTGACCGCCACGTCGTCCACCGTCACCGTGCCCCGGTCGGCCTGCTCGATCGCACCGATCAGATGCAGCAGCGTGGACTTGCCGGAGCCGCTCGGCCCGGTCAGCGCGACCACCGACCCGGGCGCTATCTCCAGCGACACATCGTCGACGGCGGTGAGCCGCTCGGCGCCGCTGCGGAACTGCCGGACCAGCCCGGCCACGCGGACCGCGCTGCCCGTGGTGGCGTCCATGGTCACTCCTCTGCCAGTAGTCGTGCGGTGGGAAGGCGGTGCAACAGCGCGGCCGGGACGACCGCCGCCAGGCAGGTGACCAGCACCCCCGCCGCGGCCACGGCGGCGGCCACCAGCACCAGCGCCGCCGGCAGCGCACCGACCAGCCAGGCCGCTCCGCCGAGGCCGAGCCCGGCGCCGGTCAACGCGCCCAGCAGGCCGAGCAGCAGCCCCTCGTAGCCGATCAGGCGGCCCAGCGCCGCGTCGGTCCAGCCGGTGGCCCGCAGCGTGGCCAGTTCGGCGGCCCGGTCCCGGATGTTCAGGTAGAGCACGTCGGCCACCGCGGCGGCGCCGAGCAGCACGGTGGCCACCGCCGCCAGGGCGTCCGCGCCGCGCACGCTCAGCGACACCAGGTCGCCGAGCAGGCTGCCCACGATGGCGCCGCGGAAGGCGTACGCGGCGGCGGCCACCAGGGTCAGCGCGGCCACCCCGATGGCCAGCGCGCCCGCGCCGAGCAGCGTGCGGCCGGGGGTGCGGACCAGGTTCGCCAGGGCGAGGCCCGGCAGGGTGCGCGGCCGGCGTACCCAGCCGGCGGCGGCCACCGGCGGGCGCAGCGCGGCGGCCGGGTGGGCCCGGGCGGCCCGCAGCGCCGGCGCCAGCCCCGCGACCAGCGCCAGCAGCAGAGCCACCGGTACGGCCAGCAGCGCCCGCCGCCAGTCCACGTCGATGCCCAGGGCGGCGCCGAGCGGCACCGCGAGCCCCACCGAGAGCAGGCCGGCGGCCAGCCCTGTCACGGTGACCTCGCCGAGGATCAGCGCCCCGATCCGGCGGGCCGACCAGCCGAGACAGGCGAGCACCGCCAGCTCCGGCCGGCGGTCCCGCACGGCCGCGGAGACCGCGTTGCCGAGGAAGAGTACGCAGACCACCAGCACCAGCACGAAGAGCACGGCGCTCTTGCGGTCCACCGCCCGGGTGATCACCGAGGCGACGCCGAGGGCGGACCAGTTCTCGGTCAGCCGCAGGTCGGGCCGGCCGAACGTGCCCGCCGGCAGTTCCACGGTCTGGGGGGCGGGGGAGGAGCCGAGGGTGATGTCCACGTCGAGGCCGGTGGCCCGGTTGATCTGCTCGGCGACCAGCCGGACCCGCTCGGCCGACCGTTCGCTGTAGCCGCCCACGTCGGCGACCCGGACCCGGATGGCGCTGATCGGCGCGGTGCGCTGCGGGCTGCTCCCGCCGTCGAGCAGCGTGGCCACGCTGGCCAGGTTGGTCAGCAGCAGGGGCGGCGCGGAGAGGTAACCGGCCGGGTTGCCACTCGGTTCCAGCGGTTTGCCGCCCAGCGCGGCGCGGCTGCGTTCGTCGGCGCCCTCGGCGCGCGGCGGCTCGTACGTCTCCAGTGGCACCTTGCCGACGTCGCTGAACCCCGTCAGCCGCTCCGGGTCGAAGACGCCCACCGCCGACCAGTGCCGGAACGGCGCGGTGTGCCCCTCGGTCAGCGCCAGCGGCCGGGCGGCCCGGGATCCCCGGTCGTCGGCGAGCCAGGGGCGGGGCAGCGGGTTGTAGATGAAGCGCTGGCCGTACACCTCGGGTGCGGCCGGCGGCTGCGGTTCGGGGCGCAGCGTGCCGTCGGGCAACCGTTCGTACCGGACGTCGCCGGACTGCACCACCCGCTGCAACTGCCCGTTGCAGCAGCCGGTGTCACTGAGCCCCTCCTCGACCATCGCCCGGTGTCCCCGCGCCACGTCGGCCCGGCTTTCACCGGCGGGCACGCCCGTCCGGTCACCCAGCGTCCGGGCCAGGTCGAGCACCGAGATCTCGCCGGGGTTCACCCCCGGCAGCCGGCTGAGCCGGGCGGTCAGCGTCTCGTCGATGAACGGCCGCGCGGTGACCAGGACCGGGAACCCGTGGTTGACCGCCATGCCGCGCTTGACGACCTCGACCGGGTCGTCGGCGCGCACCGGCCGGCCGGCGACCACCGCGTCGGCGAGGCCGACCAGGCGCTGCTCGGCGGGTGGGTCCACCGCCGCCAGCAGGAACGGCACGGTCACGCTGTACGCCATGACCAGCCGATCGGCGATCGTGCCGGCCCCGTCGTCGGCAGTGGCCAGGACATCCGGTCCGGCCTCGAACCTGCCGTCGGGTCGCAGTCGGACCGCCTCGACCCACCAGTCCTCGCGCTCCGAGTACGTCCCGCGGTCACCGAGCAACGCGTACCTCGGGTCGCAGATCGGCACGGTCCGCCCGCCGGGCAGCACCTCGCGGGGGACCACGCCGCAGCCGTCCTCGATCGGGTAGGAGCGGCCGTCCGAGTAGCGCCAGCGGTCGCCGCCGGTCAGTTGGGTGCGGTCCGGGTGGACGAGCGGGTTCTTCGTCACGTACACGTAGCGGGGTTTGCCGGGGGCGGCGGACAGGCCGCGCTCGGCGCCGAAGACGGGATCGACCCGGATCACCTGGCGGACCAGCGACCGGTCCACCGCGTCGGTGAGGTCGATCGGGGCCGGCACGCCGGTGGTGGAGTGGCCCAGCATGGCGATGGGCGCCGCGACGTCGACCCCGGCGATCGCCTCGACCTGCCGGTACTGATCGAGTGTGATGCCGCCGAAGAGGCCGGAGAGGTAGTTGGGCCGGACCAGACCGCGTTCGGCCTCCAGCGGCGTGCGGGTGCCCGGTGGCCGGACCAGAATGTCGTACGCGGCGCGGGTGTTGCGCTCGACGGTGCCGGTGACGGCCAGCCGGGAGGTGGTGGTGGCGCCGGTCAGGACGACGAAACCGGTGGTGGCCACCAGCACGCCGACCAGCAGCGCCACCGACCGTCCAGCACGACCGCGAAGCTGCGCCCAGATGAACCGGAACATGTCGCGCCTCCCCGTGTGCTGTCCCCACTCTGGGCGATACATTGTCACAATGCAAGGCCCGTCGCGGGCCCTGTTCCGGAACCGGATCGGAGGAGACGGTGGCGATCCAGCACGCGGTCCTGGCCCTGTTGGCGCGCGGCCCGAGCTACGGGTACGAGCTCAAGGGCGCCTTCGAGACGGCGGTCGGGCCGCAGTGGGGGCCGCTGAACATCGGGCACCTCTACCAGATCCTCGACCGGCTCTCCCGGGACGGCCTGGTCGTCGCCGAGCGGCATCCGCAGGCGGTCAAGCCCGACCGGGTGGTCTACGAGATCACCGCCGACGGCCGGTCCGAACTGGACCGCTGGCTCGCCGAGCCCAGCCCGCGCAGCGGCGGCTTCCGGGACGACTTCTTCCTCAAGGTCACCGCGGCGGCCCGCTCCGGCGCGCCGGAGACCGTCCGGGCCGTGCTCGGCAACCAGCGTGGTCACCTGATGCGCGAGCTGCGCAACCTCGACGGGCTGCGGCGCCGGGCCGACGCTCCGGTGGTCCGGCTGCTGCTGTCGGCGGCCACCCGGCACGTGGAGGCCGACCTGGCCTTCGTCGACGACGCGGAGGCGGCCCTGCTCGCCGACGGCGGCGCGACGCTGGCCACCCTGGCGGGCCAGCCGAGCACCGGCGGCACCGGTCGGCCGGCCGACCCGGGCTCGGCCCGCGCGGCCGGCTGACGGCCGGGCCCGGTGGGGGTCAGCGCCGGAATCGGGCCGCCCGGCCGGTCACCCGTCCTCGCCCAGCCGGCGCAGCCGGGCACCCGCCTCGGCCAGCACCTCGGGTCGCTTGCAGAAGGCGAACCGGACCAGCCGCCGGCCCGCCTCGACGTCGTCGTAGAAGACCTGGGTCGGCACGGCCACCACGCCGCACCGCTGCGGCAGCGACCGGCAGAACTCGATCCCGTCGCGCCCGCCGAGCGGGGTGACGTCGGCGGTGACGAAGTAGGTGCCGTCCGGGCTGAACACCTCGAACCCGGCCGCGCGCAGCGCGGCGCCGAGCTGGTCGCGTCGGGCCTGCATGCCGTCGCGGAACCCGGTGAAGTAGTCGTCCGGCAGGGCCAGCGCCACCGCCACCGCCGGTTGCAGCGGCGCGGCGTTGACGAAGGTGAGGAACTGCTTCACCCGCAGCACGGCCGAGACCAGCGGCGCGGGTCCGCTCGCCCAGCCGACCTTCCAGCCGGTGCAGGAGAACGTCTTGCCGGCCGAGGAGATCCGCAGGGTCCGCTCCCGCATGCCGGGCAGCGTGGCCAGCGGCACGTGCGGCGCCGCCGCGTCGGTGAAGACCAGGTGTTCGTAGACCTCGTCGGTGACCGCGTAGGCGTCGTACTCCTGACAGAGCTCGGCGACCAGGGCCAGCTCGCCGGCGGTGAAGACCTTGCCGGTGGGATTGTGCGGGGAGTTGAGCAGCACCAGCCGGGTCCGTGGCCCGAAGGCGGCGCGCAGCTCCGCCGGGTCGACCGCGTACCGGCCGTCGGCGCCGGGACGCAGCGTCACCGGCCGCCGGACCGCGCCGGCCAGGGCGATCGAGGCGGCGTACGAGTCGTAGTACGGCTCGAAGCAGACGACCTCGTCGCCCGGCTCGCAGAGGGCGAGGATGCTGGCCGCGACCGCCTCGGTGGCGCCGGCGGTGACCACGATCTCGCCGTCGGGGTCGTACGTCAGCCCCCAGAAGCGGTCCTGGTGCGCCGCGATGGCCGCGCGCAGCTCGGGCACGCCGGGGCCCGGAGGATACTGGTTGCGCCCGCCGCGCAGCGCCTCGGCGGCCGCGGCGAGCATCTCCGGCGGGCCGTCGGTGTCCGGAAAGCCCTGGCCGAGGTTGACCGCGCCGGTGCGCACCGCGAGCGCGGACATCTCGGCGAAGATGGTCGTCCCGAACGGCCGCATCCGGGCCACCAGCGGATCGACATTCGCGGTCGTCACGCCGGTCAGCCTACGCTCGCCGCTCCGCCGGCCACCCGGGCGCTGCAGTCGGCGACCGGTACCGCGCCGGCGGCGGAGTTGCGCGCCCGTTCCACCCCGTCCACCAGCAGCCGGCACTGGATGCCGCCGTTGCCGCGCTGCCGGCTGGCGAGCAGGTTGACGGTCGTGCCGGGCGCGGCGCGCAGCTCGGCGCGCCACGGCAGCCGGCCGGCCTCCACGGTTTCCGGCGCCCGACCCTCCACCCAGTACGTGACGCTGACCGGTCCGTCGCCGGTCACCTCGTAGACCACCCGGTGCGCGCCGGCCGACTCGTTCGGCGTCGGGGTGAGCACACCGGTCAGGTCGCCCGGCCGGGGCGACGCGCTCTGCGCCGCGGGTGCCGTGCGGTCCGGCTCCGGGGTGGTCCACACGCCCTGCCGGTGCAGGACGGTGGCCAGCACGACGGCCGCCGCGACCAGGGCGGCCAGCCCGCGCAACGCCCGGCGGGCCGACGGCCGGCGCGGCGTGCCGAACGGGTGCTCCGACAGCCGGCCGCCCAGGTCGGCCCACGGGTCCCGGGGGTCCTCCGCCGGGCCTCGGCGGGACGGTGGCGGGGTGGGGTCGGACATCAAGTCGCCTTCCGGGCTTGCTGGCGGATCCGCGACATCCTGCCAAATCCTACCGCCGACGGTCGACCCCGTGCCGGCGGTGGTTTGTCCCCCGGAGGACCCGGCTCGGCCCAATCGCTCAAATCTGATGCTCGAAAACCCGCCTTACGAGCACCCTAGATGAGCGAAACTCGGCTAGGCTCGCCTTCATGTGTGGAATCGTGGGTTACGCCGGCGCGCGCCCGGCGCTGGGCATCGTGCTCGACGGGTTGCGGCGGCTCGAATACCGGGGCTACGACTCGGCCGGTGTGGCGGTCGTCTGCGACGGCGTGCTGCTGACCGAGAAGAAGGCCGGCCGGCTGGCCAACCTGGAGAAGGTGCTGGCCGAGCGGGCCGCGGCCGACCCCGAGTCGTGCGCCGCCAGCCCGATCAACATCGGCGACGGCACCACCGGCATCGGGCACACCCGCTGGGCCACCCACGGCGGACCCACCGACCGCAACGCCCACCCGCACGTCGCCCCGGACGGCCGCACCGCCGTCATCCACAACGGCATCATCGAGAACTTCGCCACGCTCCGCGCCGAGCTGGAGGCGGACGGCGTCGAGTTCACCAGCGACACCGACACCGAGTGCGCGGCCCACCTGCTCGCCCGGGCGCTGGCCGACCTGCGCGCGGCCGGCGAGGCCGACGGCCCGCACCTGCTCTCCGCCGCGATGCGGGTGGTCTGCCAGCGGCTGGCGGGCGCGTTCACGCTGCTCGCCGTCGACGCCGGCATCCCCGGCGCGGTGGTCGGCGCCCGACGCAACTCACCCCTGGTGGTCGGCCGGGGCGACGGGGAGAACTACCTGGCCAGCGACGTGTCCGCGTTCATCGAGCACACCCGGGACGCGGTCGAGCTGGGCCAGGACCAGATCGTGCTGATCACTCCGGACCACATCGAGATCACCGATTTCGCCGGTCTGCCCGCCGCCGGCAAGGACTTCCACATCGACTGGGACGCCTCGGCCGCCGAGAAGGGCGGCTACGACTGGTTCATGCTCAAGGAGATCGAGGAGCAGCCGCAGGCGGTCGCCGACACCCTGCTCGGCCGGCTCACCTCCACCGGTGAGATCGCCCTCGACGAGGTCCGGCTCAGCGACGAGGACCTGCGCGACATCGACAAGATCTTCATCGTCGCCTGCGGCACCGCCTACCACTCCGGCCTGGTCGCCAAGTACGCCATCGAGCACTGGACCCGGATCCCCTGCGAGGTGGAGCTGGCCAGCGAGTTCCGCTACCGCGACCCGGTGCTCGACCGGTCCACCCTGATCGTGGTGATCTCGCAGTCCGGCGAGACGATGGACACGCTGATGGCGCTGCGCCACGCCAAGGAGCAGAAGGCCCGGGTGCTGGCCGTCTGCAACACCAACGGCTCGACCATCCCGCGCGAGTCCGACGCGGTGCTCTACACCCACGGCGGCCCGGAGATCGCGGTCGCCTCGACCAAGGCGTTCCTCACCCAGCTCGTCGCGTGCTATCTGATCGGCCTGCACCTGGCCCAGGTGCGCGGGATCAAGTTCGCCGACGAGGTGGGCGCGGTGGTCGCCCAGCTCCAGGAGATGCCGGGCAAGTTGCGCGAGCTGCTCAGCCGGATGGCGCCGGTCCGCGAGCTCGCCCGCGAACTGCACGCCGAGCCGACCGTGCTCTTCATCGGCCGGCACGTCGGCTATCCGGTGGCCCTGGAGGGCGCGCTCAAGCTCAAGGAGCTGGCGTACATGCACGCCGAGGGCTTCGCCGCCGGCGAGCTGAAGCACGGCCCGATCGCGCTGATCGACAAGGGCACGCCGGTGATCTGCGTCGTGCCGTCCCCGGTCGGCCGGGGCATGCTGCACGACAAGGTGGTCTCCAACATCCAGGAGGTCCGGGCCCGGGGCGCCCGCACCATCGTGATCGCGGAGGAGGGGGACGAGGCCGTGGTCCGGTACGCCGACCACCTGATCTCCGTGCCGCGTACCCCGACGCTGCTCGCCCCACTGGTCACCACCGTGCCCTTGCAGGTGCTGGCCGCCGAGATCGCCGCCGCCCGCGGCCACGACGTGGACCAGCCCCGCAACCTGGCCAAGTCGGTGACCGTCGAGTAGCCGCCCTGGGCCGCCTGCCCGCCGGGCGGGACCGACCTGCCGCATCCCGCGCCGTCCCCGTCGGGAGTGGGGCCGACCTGCCGCATCCTGCGCCGTCGGTGTCGGGAGCGGGGCCGGGCCGACTGCCGCGTCCCGCGCTGTCGAGGTCGGGGTTGGACCGACTTGCCGCGTCTCGCGCGGTCCGGCCCGTAGATGGGGCCGACTTGCCGCGTTCTGCGCTGTCGGGGGCGGGGGTGGGGCCGCTCGCCGCGCCCCTGCGTCGTCCGGTCGGGGGCCGACTTGCCGCGTCCCGCGCCGTCCGCGTCGGGGGTGGGGCCGACTTGCCGCATCCCGCGCCGTCCCCGTCGGGGATGGGGCCGACTTGCCGCATCCCGCGCCGTCGGGGTCGGGGGGCCTGCGGGGGGGGGGCGGGAGGCGGTCACCGGCCGAGGACGATCCGGGCCATGCCGTCCAGGGCCGGGTTCTCCGGCTCCCAGTAGCCGGTATGGCCGTACCGGCCGCTGGGAAAGCGTCGGCCGCCGAACCCCGGGTCGCTGGGGTCGTGTCCGAACCACAGCTCGTGGCGGTCGTACCCGCGCAGCACCGGCCCGATCGGCGTCTGGTCGAGCAGCGCCCGGCCGAGGACCTCGGGCAACGGGCGGGCCTGCCGGATCACGTCGTCCGGCGCGGTCGCCGCCCAGACCTGGCCCGGTGGCACCCGCAGCTCCCGGGCCTCGGCCACGCCCACCCCGGGCGAGCCGACGAAGACCAGCGCGTCCGCGCCGAGGCCGTGGTCCCGGGCGGCGACCCCGACCACCACCGACCCGTAACTGTGGCCCAGCACGGTCTGCCGGGCCGGCGGCCCGTCGTGGCTGGCCCGCAGCCCGTCCTGGAAGCGGCTCAGCGTCGGGCCGGCGTCGCGTGCCTGGCCGGAGCGGGCCGCCTCGTCGAGGAAGTCCGGCGCGTCGTAGTCCAGCCAGAGCACCGCGGCCGTGGCCGCGGTGGGGGCGAGGGCGTCGCACCGGGTCAGCACCCGGGCCGCCCGGCTCAGCTCACCGGCGGCGCCGGCCAGGTCGGAGGTCATCCCCGGCACGTAGGTCAGCACGTGGTCGGCGTGGTCCGGGTCGCCCAGCGCGACGATCGCCCGGCCGTCCCCGGCCGGGTCGAGACCGAGCAGGTACGCCCGCGGCGGCCCGGCTGCCAGCCGGTCGGCCAGCGCGTCCAGCCCGGCCAGGGCCGCCTCGGCGGAACCACGACCGGGACGGCCGCGGAACCGGCTCCACCGGGCGAGCAGGACGCCCCGGTGCGCGGCCAGCAGCGACCGGTTGGCCTGGTCCCGGGCCGCCACCGGAACCCCGTCGAGCCGCCCGACCAGGTGCGGCTCGTGCCGGACCAGCCACCGGCGCTGGGCCGGGGTGAGCCCGCGCCACCAGCGGCCGACCAGCGCCGGTCCCGCCCCCGCCGGTGGCCGCCAGGCCGGCGGCGACAGCCAGCCCGACCCGGCCGCGTCGGCCAGCCCGGCCAGCCGGCCGGCCGCCTCCCGGTCGGCCCGGTCCGCCGCGGCGAGCGCCGCGCCGATCGCCGCCGACACCTGCGTCACCGTCGGGCCGATCCGGTCCGGCGGGTGGCGGCCCGGATCGGCCCGGACCCGGCCGGCCCGGTCGACCGCCACCCCGGCCCGTTCCGCCAGGGCGACCGCCTCGGCCAGCCGCGCCTTCGCCACCCGCAACCGGTCGGCGAGGACGGCCAGCGTCTGGTCCACCTCGATCAGGACCGGCCGGATCGCGGCCAGCTCGGATCGCAAACCGGCGAACCGCGCCTGTGCGGCGCCCGCCGCCGCCCCGGACCAGCCACCGCGCAACGCCGCCGCCCCCTCGGTCAGCTCGGCGGCCCGCGCGTCGACCTGGCTGGTCAGCCCGCGCCAGGCGACGCCGGTGGCGTACCAGCCGGCCGGGTCGGCGGACCAGAGCCGCTCGTAGGCCGCGACCGGCGCGGCGGGACGCCCGGTCACCACGCCCCCGCCGCCGCACCGCTCGCTGGTGGCGAGCCGCCGGGGCGACCGGTCGCCCACGGCCCGCGCACCGCTCCGTGGCGCAGCGCGCGGGGCCGTGCGGTCGGGAACCGTCCGCTCACCGCTCGATGGCGGCCAGCCGGCGGGCCGCCCGGTCGTCCACCGCCCGGTAGCCGTCGGCGGCCACCCGGACCGCACCGGCGCTCTCCGCCAGCCGGCGGCCCAGGTCACCGGCCCAGCCCCGGACCGCCGCCGCCAGCCCCGCCAGCTCGGCGTCGGCCCGCCAGCCGGCCGCCTGCGGCGCGGGTGGGAGCCCGCCGGCCAGCCCGCGCACCAGCCGGTACGCGTCGCCGTCGAGCACCCCGGCCACCCGGTACAGCAGGTCGGGGTGGACGGTCAGCGGCTCCTCGCTCATGGTCGGACTCCTCGCCCTCGCCGGACATCGACAGCTGGCGACGCTAGGCGGTGCGGGGGTGGTTCCGCCGCCGCTGTGGACGGCGGGCGGTGGCCGTACGCCGGGGTTGTCCACAGGTGTTGCCCGGCGCGGATCCGGCGGCTAATCTCCGGCCCCGCGCGCCGGTAGGGTGGTTTTCGTGATCGTCGCGGTCGGCATCGACGTGGTCCTGGTGGCGCGGTTCACCCGCGCGCTGGAGCGCACCCCGTTGCTGGCGGAGCGGCTGTTCACCGAGGCGGAGCGGTTCACCCGCTCGGGCAACCCGCGCTCCCCGGAGTCGCTGGCCGCCCGGTTCGCGGCCAAGGAGGCGGTGGCCAAGGCGCTGGGCGCGCCGGCCGGGCTGAGCTGGCACGACTGCGAGATCGTGCCGGACCCGGACGGCCGGCCGTGGCTGACCGTGTCCGGCACGGTGGCCGCCGCGGCGGCCGACCGCGGGGTGAACCGCTGGCATCTGTCGTTGTCGCACGACGGTGGGATCGCCTCGGCCATGGTGGTGGCGGAGCGTTGACTGACCGGCGGGCCGCGGGTCCGCCGGGGGACGGGACGGGTGGCATGAAGCCGGTGTGGCGGGTCGCGGACGTACGCGCGGCGGAGGCGGGCCTGATGGCGACCCTGCCACCGGGGACGCTGATGAAGCGCGCGGCGGCCGGCCTGGCCCGCCGCTGCGCGTTGCTGCTCGCCGACCGGGGCGGGGTGTACGGCGCGCGGGTGCTGCTGCTGGTCGGCACCGGGGACAACGGGGGCGACGCGCTCTACGCGGGTGCGCTGCTGGCCCGTCGCGGGGCGGCCGTGTCGGCGCTGCCGACCACTCCGGGGCGGGCGCACGCCGACGGGCTGGCCGCGCTGCGCGCCGCCGGTGGGCGGCTGGTGGACCGGCCGCCGGCCACCGTCGACCTGGTGCTCGACGGGATCGTCGGCATCGGCGGGCGGGGCGGGCTGCGGGAGACCGCCGAGCAGCTCGCCGCGAGCCTCGCCGGCCGCTGCGGGCGGGACGGCGCCCGGGCCACGGTGGTCGCGGTGGACGTGCCCAGCGGCGTCGCGGTGGACACCGGGCACGTGCCGGTGACCGCGAGCGGCCGGGCCAGCGCGGTCCCCGCCGACGTGACGGTGGCCTTCGGCGCGCTGAAGCCCGCCCTGGTGGTGGGGCCGGCGGCGGCGCTGGCCGGCCAGGTCGAGCTGGTCGACATCGGCCTCGGGCCGTGGCTGCGTGGCACGCCGGCGCTCCAGGTCGTCGAGGGGGCCGACGTCGAGCGGTGGTGGCCGGAGCTGGGCGCGTCGGCGGAGAAGTACACCCGGGGCGTGGTCGGCGTGGCGACCGGCTCGGCGACGTACCCGGGGGCGGCGGTGCTCTCCGTCGGCGGCGCGCTGGCCGGGCCGACCGGCCTGGTCCGCTACGCGGGCGGGGCCCGGGCCGAGGTGGTGCACCAGCACCCGTCGGTGATCGCCACCGGGCGGGTGGCCGACGCCGGCCGGGTGCAGGCCTGGGTCTGCGGCTCCGGGCTCGGCACCGGGGAGGAGGCCGCCGCCGAGCTGCGCGCGGTGCTCGCCGCGCCGGTGCCGGTGGTGCTCGACGCGGACGCGCTGACCCTGCTGGTGGACGGAAAGATGGCCGACCGGCTGCGGGACCGGGAGGCGCCGATCGTGGTCACCCCGCACGACCGGGAGTACGCCCGGCTCTGCGGCGAGCAGCCGGGCGCGGACCGGGTCGGGGCCGCGCTGCGGCTGGCCGCCTGGATGAACGCGGTGGTGCTGCTCAAGGGGGACCGCACGATCGTCGGCACGCCGGCCGGCCGGGCGTACGTCAACCCGACCGGCACCCCGGCGCTGGCCACCGGGGGCACCGGCGACGTGCTGGCCGGTCTGCTCGGTTCGCTGCTGGCGGCCGGGGTGGCGCCGGAGCGGGCGGCGGCCGCGGCGGCGTACCTGCACGGGCTGGCCGGCCGGGAGGCGGCCCGGGGCGGCCCGGTGACCGCGCCCGACGTGGCGACCGCGCTGCGGCCGGTGGTCGGCCGGCTGGTCGGAACGCGCGGCTCCGGGCCGAGGTGATCTACCGGGAAGTAGGCTGGGTCCATGTGGCAGGCCGAGGTACGCGTCGACCTCGACGCGATCCGTGACAACGTGGCCCGACTGCGGTCGGGCACCAGCGCCGAGCTGATGGCGGTGGTGAAGGCGGACGGCTACGGCCACGGCATGGTCCCCGCCGCCCGGGCCGCGCTGGACGCCGGGGCGGACTGGCTCGGCGTCTGCACCCTGGACGAGGGGCTCGGGCTGCGCCGGGCCGGGATCACCGCGCCGGTGCTGGCCTGGCTGCTCGCGCCCGGCCTGCCGCTGCACGAGGGCGTCGCCGCCGGCGTCGACCTGGGCGTGCCGAGCCTGCCCCTGCTGGACGAGATGATCGAGGCGAGCCGCCGGGCGGACCGCCCGGCCCGGCTGCATCTCAAGATCGACACCGGGCTGTCCCGGGGTGGCGCCACCGTCGCCGACTGGCCGGCGCTGCTGGAGGCCGCCGCGAAGGCCCAGGCCGACGGCCTGGTCGAGGTGGTCGGCGTGTGGAGCCACTTCGTGTACGCGGACATGCCCGGCCACCCCACCACGGACCGCCAGCTCGCCGTCTTCCACGAGGGCCTGGCCATGGTCGAGCGGGCCGGTCTGCGGCCCCGCTACCGCCACCTGGCCAACTCGGCCGCCACGCTCACCCGCCCGGACACCCACTTCGACCTGGTCCGCCCCGGCATCGCCTGCTACGGGCTGTCGCCGATCCCGGGGGAGCGGTTCGGGTTGCGCCCGGCGATGACCGCCCGGGCCCGGGTGACGCTCACCAAGCGGGTGCCGGAGGGCACCGGCGTCTCGTACGGCCACACGTACACCACCGAGCGGGCGGCGAACCTGGCCGTGGTGCCGCTCGGCTACGCCGACGGGGTGCCCCGCAACGCCTCCAACGTCGGCCCGGTGCAGCTCGGCGAGGTGCGGCGGACCATCTCCGGCCGGGTCTGCATGGACCAGTTCGTGCTCGACTGCGGCGACGACCCGGTGGCGGCGGGAGACGTGGCGACCCTGTTCGGCACCGGCGAGCACGGCGAGCCGCTCGCCGACGACTGGGCCGAGGCGACCGGCACCATCAACTACGAGATCGTCACCCGGTTCGGCGGCAGCCGGGTGCCCCGGGTCTTCGACGGCGAGCGCCCATGACCAGGCCCCACCGGCTGCGCGTGCCCCGGCCGCGGACCGCCGCCGGGCGGGTCGCCGGGGTGGTCGGGGCCGCGGTGGGCGTGGCCGCCGCCGGGCTCGCCGCCGGCGTGGCCAGCGAACGCGCCCTGGTCCGCCGGCTCAAGGCCGACCCGACCGACCCGTACGCGCACGAGGTCTTCGGCGACCTGTCGTACGACGAGGCGTACCGGCTGGAGATGCCGGACGGCACTGACATCCACGTCGAGGTGGTGGAGCCGAGGCGGCCGATCGAGGGGCACCCGACCGTGGTGTTCGTGCACGGCTTCTGCCTGGACATGGGGACGTTCCACTTCCAGCGCAAGCTGCTCACCGAGCGCGGCGACTACCGGGTCGTCGCGTACGACCAGCCGGGGCACGGCCGGTCCGGCCGGTTGGAGACCGGCGAGTACGACCTGGAACGGCTCGGCCGCACGCTGCGCCGGGTGATAGACGCGACCACCCCGGAGGGGCCGCTGGTGCTGGTCGGCCACTCGATGGGCGGGATGACCATCATGGCCTTCGCCGAGCTGTTCCCCGAGCTGTTCGGCGACCGGGTGGTCGGCACGGTGCTGATGGCCACCTCCGGCGGCCTGCTGGCGGAGAGCCGGCTGGTCGCGCCGGCGCTGCTCAGCCGGGTCGGCGCGCCGGTGCTCTACATGGTCAACAACGCCACCCGGTACGGCGGCACGGTGATCGAGCACGCCCGCCGGTCGACCCAGAACGTGGCCTGGCTGCTCACCCGCCGGCTCGGGTTCGGCACCCCGAAGCCCAGCCCGGCGCTGGTCTCGTACGTCGAGACGATGAACTCCCGGACGTCGGCCGACACGGTGACCCGCTACCTTCGGACGCTGGCCACCCACTCGCGCCTGCCGGCGCTGGCCGCGCTGGCCGGCACCCCGGTGCTGGTGGTGGTGGGTGACAAGGATCTGATCATCCCGGCCACCCACTCCGAGGAGATCGTGCGACGGCTGCCGCACGCCGCGGCGGTCAAGATCCACGAGAGTGGGCACGTGGTGATGCTGGAGCACGCGGACCAGGTCAACGCCGCGCTGACGAGGTTCCTGGAGGGATTGTGAGTCACGTCGTCGAGCTGCCCACCGCGGCCGACACCCAGGCGTTCGGCCGCCGGCTGGCCCACGTGCTGCGCCCCGGCGACCTGCTGCTGCTCACCGGCCCGCTGGGCGCCGGCAAGACCGCGCTGACCCAGGGCATCGGCGCCGGCCTGCACGTACGCGGCGACATCACCTCGCCCACCTTCGTCATCGCCCGGGTGCACCGGCCGGACCCGGAGCGCGGCGGCCGGGTGGCGCTGGTGCACGCCGACGCGTACCGGTTGGGCGACGCCGCCGACCCGCGGGCCGAGATCGACGACCTGGACCTGGACGCCTCGGTGGACGACTCGGTGACCGTGGTCGAGTGGGGCGAGGGCATGGTCGAACAGCTCGCCGACGCCCACCTGCGGGTCCGCATCGACCGCCGGGACGACGACACCCGGGTGGTGGAGCTGGAGCCGGTCGGCGGCGACTGGGCGGTACGGCTGACGGCCCTCGGCTGACAGCGTTTGCTGACGGTCGAGCGGTCACCGCAGCAGGTCGAGGAACTCCGCCGGCGTCAGTCCGGCCTGCCGGAGGATCGAGGCCAGCGTGCCCCGCTTCACGGTGCCGTGCTGGGGCACCACGACGACGTTCCCGGACGGGTTCCGGTAGACGGCGTGGCTGCCCTTGGTGCGTACGTGTTCGAAGCCGGCCTTCTCCAGACCGTGCAGGACCTTGCGTAGCGGAAGGTCTGCCAGGGCTGGGCTCACGCAGCCCGCCCGACCTGGAACGACGTCACCAGGGGAGTGGTCTCGATCGCGGGATTCTCCACCTCGTCGAGGTAGACCTCGACCGCCTCGCGCAGGTTGGTGAGCGCCTCGTCGAGCGTCTCGCCCTGGCTGGCGACGTCGAGCTCCAGGCAGCGGGCGACGTACCAGTCGTCCTCCTGGTGGACCGCGGCGGTGAAGGTGCGAGTCATGCCGTCTCCAGAGGTCGTGATCCGACGTCGTCATCCTACGGAAGTCCGGACCGCGCGGGCCGGTCCTGTCGGCCGCGGGTGTCGGTGCGGCCTGATAGGAAGAGGGCCGACTCGCTCGTGTGAAAGGTTGCCGATGCCCGACGACGCCCCCACGCTCGACCTGATGGCGCTGCTCCCGGAGGGGTGGCGCGCCGCGCTCACCCCGCACCTCGACCCGGCCCGCACCGCGGCGCTGGCCGACTTCGTCGCCCGGGAGTACGCGACGCGGACCGTCTTCCCGCCGGTCGAGGATCTCTTCTCCGCCTACCGGCTGTGCGGGCCGGAGCAGTGCCGGGTGCTGATCCTGGGGCAGGACCCCTACCACAAGGCCGGGCAGGCGCACGGGCTGAGCTTCAGCGTCCGGGACGGGGTGACCGTCCCGCCGTCGCTGCGCAACGTCTTCAAGGAGCTGGGCGAGGATCTCGGCGTGCCCAAGCCGCGCAGCGGCAACCTGGACGGCTGGGCGGCGCAGGGCGTGCTGCTGCTCAACGCGGTGCTCACCGTCCGCCAGGCCACCCCCGGGTCGCACGCCAACTCCGGCTGGGAGGAGTTCACCGACGCCACCATCCGCGCGCTGGACGCGCTGGACCAGCGGGTGGTGTTCCTGCTCTGGGGCGGTTACGCCCGCAAGAAGGCCGCCCTGGTCACCAACCCGCGGCACGTGGTGCTGGAGGCCGGCCACCCCAGCCCGATGAATCCGCGCGGCTTCCTCGGCAGCCGCCCGTTCAGCGCGGCCAACAAGGCCCTCGCCGACGCCGGCCTGCCCACCATCGACTGGGAACGCAGCGCCGGCTGACCCGCCGCTGAGGCTCACACTCGATCGGACCCATGCCCGGGCCGGGGACTACCGAGCGTGACCCCCGGTTCCGCCAGGCGGGCGGGGCGGGGGCGTCACGGGTGGTAACCGGTGGGGCGACTACGCTGGCATACCGTGCTCGTACTCGTGGTGGATTCCTCGACCCCCGCGGTGACCGCGGCGCTGGCGGAGGTCTCGGCGGACGGCGTCGTGTTGCGCGCGTACCGCCGTACCGTCGATGCCCGTGCCCATGGGGAGCTGCTCGCGCCGCAGGTCGACGCGGTGCTGGCGGACGCGGACGCCCGGGCCGCCGACCTGACCGCCGTGGTCGCCGGGCTCGGCCCGGGCCCGTTCACCGGGCTGCGGGTGGGGCTGGTCACCGCCGCGACCATGGGCCAGGTGCTCGGCATCCCCACGTACGGCGTCTGCTCGCTGGACGGGGTCGGCCACCCGGCGGCGGCCGGCGAACCGGTCCTGGCGGCCACCGACGCCCGGCGCAAGGAGATCTACTGGGCGGTCTACGACGGCGCGGGCCAGCGGATCGCCGGACCGGACGTGGACGCCCCGGCGGTCGTCGCCGAGCGGGCCCGCGACCTGGCCGTCACCGTCGCGGTCGGTGACGGCGCCCTCCGGTACGCCGACGTGCTGGGCCTGCCGGTGCGGGACGAGCCGCGTTACCCGGACCCGGCGGCGCTGGTCCGGCTGGCGGCCGAGCGGATCCGGGCGGGCGCGCCGACGGAACCGCTGACCCCGCTCTACCTGCGTCGTCCGGACGCCGTGGCGGCGACCGGCCGCAAGCCGGTCCTGCCGTGACCGGTCCCGCCGTAGCCGGTCCGGCGGCGAGTGGTCCCGTGGTGCGGCTGGAGCGGTTCCGCTGGTGGCACATCACGCAGGTGCTGCCGATCGAGGCGGACCTCTTCGGCGCCGAGCGGTGGTCGGCGCCGATGTTCTGGAACGAGCTGGCCAACGGGCACTTCTATCTGGTCGCCACCGACGACACCGGGGCGGTGCTCGGCTACGCGGGGCTCACCGTGCAGGCCGACGAGGCGTGGGTGCAGAACATCGCGGTGCGCCGCGACGCCCAGCGGCGCGGCCTGGGCCGGCTGCTGCTGGAGGCGCTGCTCGCCGAGGCGGCCCGGCGGCATGCCCCGAGCGTGCTGCTGGAGGTCGCCGCCGACAACGCGCCGGCGCAGAAGCTCTACGCGGCGTACGGCTTCGAGCCGATCGGCCTGCGCCGCGGCTACTACCAACCGAGCAACACCGACGCGCTGATCATGCGGCGCGGGACGGACGAATAGGCGATGGCTGACGAACCCCTGATCCTGGGCATCGAGACCTCCTGCGACGAGACCGGCGTCGGCATCGTGCGCGGGCACACGCTGCTCGCCGACGCGCTCGCCTCCAGCGTCGAGGAGCACGCCCGGTTCGGCGGGGTGGTTCCGGAGGTGGCCAGCCGCGCCCACCTGGAGGCGATCGTGCCGACCATGGACCGGGCCCTCAAGGAGGCCGGGGTGACGATCGCCGACGTCGACGCGATCGCCGTCACCGCCGGTCCCGGGCTGGCCGGCGCGCTGCTGGTCGGGGTGGCCGCGGCGAAGGGCTACGCGCTCGCCGCCGAGAAACCGGTGTACGGGGTCAACCACCTCGCCGCGCACGTCGCCGTGGACACTTTGGAGCACGGCCCGCTGCCCGAGCCGGCGATCGCCCTGCTGGTCTCCGGCGGCCACTCGTCGCTGCTGCGGGTCGACGACCTGTCCACCGGCGTCACGCCGCTCGGGGCCACCATCGACGACGCCGCCGGGGAGGCGTTCGACAAGGTGGCCCGGCTGCTCGGCCTGCCGTTCCCGGGCGGCCCGCCGATCGACCGCGAGGCGCGGGCCGGCGACGCCGCGGCGATCGCCTTCCCGCGCGGCCTCACCGCGGCCAAGGATCTCGCCGCCCACCGGTACGACTTCTCGTTCTCCGGCCTGAAGACCGCGGTCGCCCGCTGGGTGGAGGCGCGGCAGCGGGCCGGCGAGCCGGTGCCGGTGGCCGACGTGGCGGCCTCGTTCCAGGAGGCGGTCTGCGACGTGCTCACCGCCAAGGCGCTGGCGGCCTGCCGGGCCGACGGCATCGAGACGCTGGTCATCGGCGGCGGCGTGGCGGCGAACTCGCGGTTGCGGGCGATGGCCGAGCAGCGGGCCGAGAAGTACGGCATCCGGGTCCGGGTGCCCCGGCCGAAGCTCTGCACCGACAACGGCGCGATGGTGGCCGCGCTCGGCGCGCACCTGGTCGCCGCGGGGGTCGCCCCGAGCCGGCTGGACCTGCCGGCCGACTCGGCCATGCCGTTGACCGTGGTCAGTGTCTGAGCCGGGGGAGGGTGGCGTGATCGTACGGATGTGGGAGGCGCGGGCCGAGCCGTACGGCTTCGCCGACCTGATCAGCTGGGTGTGCGACACCGCGCTGCCCGATTTCGAGCACGACCCGCTGCACCTGTCCAGCGAGGTCTTCTCCGCCACCGACCACCGGGTGGTGGTGATCTCCAAGTGGCGGAGCAACCCGCGACCGCTGCCCGACCCGCCGGCGACGCTGCTCGCCCGGCCACCGCACTCCTGGGACTTCACCCAGGTCGACCGCTGACCGGGCGGGCCGGCGTCAACCGCGGCGCAGCATCCGGTAGGTGGCCAGTCCGGCGGTGCCCAGGGCGGCGAGGAAGACCAGCCAGACGACCGTGGTGCTGACCCCGGTCGACGGGCCGACGGGCGCGCCGGCCCGGGCGGCGGCCAGCAGCGAGTCGCTCTGCGCGGGCGGCAGCGCCGCCGGCGGGAGCTGCTGCCAGCGGACCAGGCCGGTGCTCTCCAGCATCGCCATGTGATCCCCGACGAACTTGTTCGCCTCGTCGGCGAGCTTGCGCACGATCGGGTCGCGGGTGCTGGCCCGGACCGCCCCGATCACCGGGAAGATCTTGCCGTGCGCGACCCGCAGCCGGGTCACGAAGATCTGGTCGAACTGGGTGCCCCGGGCCTCCTGCATCTCACCCAGCCACCCCTTCTGCTCGGCGGTCGGGTCGGTCGGCAGGGTGGTGCCCAGCTTGTTGGCGGCGTCCACCACCAGCTGGTCGAGGACGCCGTGCTGCCGGGAGATCTCCGCGCCGATCTCGCGGACCCTGGCCGAGCGGCCCTTCTCGGCCGCCATCTGCCCGGCCGGCATCTCCCAGAGCCCGGCCAGCCGTACGCCGTTGAGCAGGGTCATGTCGGCGGCGTTGAGCTGTGCCCCGGGGGCCGCCACCGCCGCGCCGGGCAGCGCGATCAGACCGGCCAGCACCGCCACGAGCAGGACGGCCGCCCGGCGGAGCCGGTGCCCGGGCCGACGACGTACGGAATCCAGCGGTGCCATCCTGCGGTGCCTCCTCCTGGCGGAACTGACCTGATCGACCCGGCGGCCACCGGCCACCCGTCGCCCACTGGTACGGCCCGATCTTCCGATCGGTTCACCGTCGCGCCCGCCTTCCTCATGCCAACAACTGCTTGCAAAGACTTCTTTGCAAAGTTATCTTTGGACACATGACGCCTCAGGAGATCCGGCCGGACGCGACCTCGCTGCGCGGGCTCGCCCACCCGCTGCGGGTGCGCATGCTCAACCTGCTCCGCGAGCAGGGCCCGGCCACCGCCACCCTGCTCGCCGTGCGGCTCGGCCAGTCCACCGGCGCGACCAGCTACCACCTGCGCCAGCTCGCTCAGTACGGGTTCGTCGAGGAGGAGCCCGGCCGGGCCACCGGCCGGGAACGCTGGTGGCGCGCGGCGCACCGCAACACCGTGCTGGAGGGGGACGTCGGGCAGGCCGCACCGGCCGAGACGGAGACCTACCTGCGGGCCGTGGCGGCGGCCTACGCCGAGCGGGTCGACCGCTGGCTGGGCGAGCTGCCGGCGCTGCCCCCCGAGTGGCGGGAAACCTTCACGCTCAGCAACTGGCGGCTGCGGCTCACCGCCGCCGAGGCGGCCGAACTGCACGGCCGGCTGTTCGCCCTGATGGAGAGCTACCGGCGCGACGACCCGGACGTCGCGGCCCCGGCCGACGCCGAGTCCGTGGTGGTGCAGGCCGAGGTGATGCCCTTCCTGCGCCCCGCCGAGGACCGCCCCGCCGAGGACCGCCCTGGCCAGGACCGCCCTGGCCAGGACCGCCCCGGCGACGACTCCGCCGAGGACCGTTCCGGCGAGGACCCCGCCGAAGGCGAGGGGCACGGCGCGGGGGCGGGCCGGTGAGCCGGCGGAGGGGCCCGCTGGTCGGCCTGCTCGCCGCCGAGCTGATCTCGCTGACCGGCACCCGGATGAGCATGGTGGCGCTGCCCTGGTTCACCCTGACCACCACCGGCAGCGCGGGCCGGGCCGGGCTTGTCGCGTTCGCCGAGATGCTGCCGTACGTGCTGGCCTGCGGGCTCGGCGGGCCGCTGCTGGACCGGGTCGGGCACCGGCGGGCGAGCGTGTCGGCCGACGTGGCCAGCGCGGGCGTGCTGGTGGCCGTGCCACTGCTGTACCACGCCGGGCGGCTCGACTTCGGCCTGCTGGTCGCGCTGATCGCGCTGGTGGGGTTGCTGCGCGGCTTCGGCGAGACGGCGAAACGGGTGATCTTCCCCGACGCGGTGGCGGCGTCCGGGATGGCGCTCACCCGGGCCACCGCCCTGCACGACGGGCTGGGCCGGCTCGCCACGCTGCTCGGGGCGCCGCTGGCCGGCGTACTCATCGCGGTGCTGGACGCCCCGACCGTGCTGGCGCTGGACGCGGTGAGCTTCCTGCTCGCCGGCCTGGTGTTGGCCACCCTGGTGCCGGCCGCCCGCCGGCCCGCCGCGGACCCGGCGGCCGTGCCGGCCGCGGGCTCGACGGCGGCGGCCGGGGTGCCGGCGGGCCGGTTCGTCGGCTACCTCGCCGCGTTGGCGGAGGGGGTGCGGTTCCTGGTGCGGGACCGGCTGGTCCGCGTGGTGACCGTGCTGCTCTTCGTGACCAACCTGGCCGACGCCGCCTACGGCGCGGTGCTCGCCCCGGTCTGGGCGCGGGAGGTGGTCGGCTCCCCGGCGGCGCTCGGCGTGCTCTCCGCGACGTTCGCGGTGGGCGCGGTGCTCGGCAACGTGGTCTTCACCGTGCTCGCCCCCCGGGTGCCGAGGTTCGCCACCTTCGCGGTGGGCTTCCTGCTCGGCGGGGCGCCCCGGTACGTGGCACTCGCCCTGGTGGACCGGCTCTGGGCGGTCTACCTGATCTCGTTCGTGGCCGGGCTCGGGCTGGCCGCGATCAACCCGATCCTGGGCGCACTGACGTACGAGCGGATCCCGGAGGCGCTGCGGGCCCGGGTGCTCGGGTTGGGGCACGCCATCTCCTGGGGCGGGATCCCGCTGGGCGGCCTGCTCGCCGGGCTGCTCACCGACAGCACCTCGCTGGTGGTGGCCGCCCTGGTGTTCGCCGGCGCCTACCTGGCGGTGACCCTGTGGCCGCTGCTCAGCCCGGCGTGGCGGCAACTGGACCGCCCCGGCGGCACCACCCCCGCCACCGACCCGCCGCCCGCCGACCTCCCCGCCGACCCGGTGCCGAGCACGAACCACCGGACAACCGCCGCTCGCTGACAGCTTGCCAGGCGTTGATCATGGAGTTGGCCGGGGAAAGTTCGACATTCCGCCCCCGCCAACTCCATGATCAACGCGGTCGCTGATCGGGGATGCCGCAGCGTGCCGGATGTTGGGCCGTCGTTGGTCGGGGATGGCCGCAGTGCGCCGCGAGCCGCGCCGCCGTGCCGCGCCAGGGGGGCGCAGGGTGGGCTGTCGGGAGCGATGGGTCGGCACTCAGAGGCGTCGGCACGTGGGGTCGGTGGGCGGGGGAGTGACGGGGGTTACTTCGCGGTAGGGTGGCGCGCCTATATTGCCGGATTGTTACGAAAGTGCTCCGCCCAAAAGTTGCAGTTCATGTTCCCGCCGCAATACGTTGCCGACGGCAACAAAAAACGTTGCCAGGCCTCGACCCCTCCGGAGGAGTCATGACGTTGGCGAGGTGGTGCGAACGATGAGCGACGTGCCCATCCTGTTGGAGATGCGTGGCATCACCAAGGAATTCCCCGGTGTCAAGGCTCTCTCCGACGTCAACCTGGTGGTGCGCACCGGAGAGATCCACGCGATCTGCGGTGAGAACGGCGCCGGCAAGTCCACCCTGATGAAGGTCCTCAGCGGGGTCTACCCGTACGGCTCGTACCAGGGGGAGATCCGCTACCAGGGCGCGGAGACCCGGTTCTCGGACATCCGGGCCAGCGAGCAGGCCGGGATCGTGATCATCCACCAGGAGCTCGCGCTCATCCCGAACATGTCGATCACCGAGAACATCTTCCTCGGTAACGAGCCGCGGCGGCGCGGCGCGATCGACTGGAAGGGCGCGAACCGGATGGCGCTGGACCTGATGGCCCGGGTCGGCCTCCAGGAGGACCCGGACACCCTGGTCAAGGACATCGGCGTCGGCAAGCAGCAGCTGGTGGAGATCGCCAAGGCGTTCGCCAAGGACGTCAAGCTGCTCATCCTGGACGAGCCGACCGCCGCCCTGAACGAGGCCGACTCCCAGCACCTGCTGGACCTGCTGCGCGGCTTCCGCTCGCGCGGCATCACCTCGATCATGATCTCGCACAAGCTCAACGAGATCGAGGCCATCGCCGACCAGATCACCATCCTGCGCGACGGCCGGACGGTGGAGACCCTCGACGTCAAGGCCGACGGCGTCGACGAGGACCGGATCGTGCGGGGCATGGTCGGCCGGGAGCTGAGCAGCCGGTTCCCGGACCACACGCCGAACATCGGCGAGGTCTTCTTCGAGGTCCGCGACTGGAACGTCCGGCACCCGATCTCCGCCGAGCGCCAGGTGTGCAAGAACGAGAGCTTCGTGGTCCGGCGCGGCGAGATCGTCGGCTTCGCCGGCCTGATGGGCGCCGGCCGCACCGAACTGGCGATGAGCGTCTTCGGCCGCTCCTACGGGGTGTACGAGTCCGGCACGATCATCAAGGACGGCAAGGAGATCGTGCTGAAGTCGGTGGCGGACGCGATCGCCCACGGGCTCGCGTACGTCAGCGAGGACCGCAAGGCGATCGGCCTCAACCTGCTCGACGACATCAAGGCGTCCACGGTGGCGGCCAAGCTGTCCAAGATCTCGCGGCACGGCGTGCTCGACGAGGTCGCCGAGTACAAGGCCGCCGAGGGCTACCGCCGGGAGTTGCGGACCAAGGCCCCGACGGTGGACGAGAGCGTCTCCAAGCTCTCCGGCGGCAACCAGCAGAAGGTCGTCCTGGCGAAGTGGATGTTCACCGACCCGGACCTGCTGATCCTCGACGAGCCGACCCGCGGCATCGACGTGGGCGCCAAGTACGAGATCTACGCCATCATCCAGCGGCTCGCCGACCAGGGGAAGGGCGTCGTCGTCATCTCCTCGGAGCTGCCCGAGCTGATCGGGCTCTGCGACCGCATCTACACCGTCTTCGAAGGCGCCATCACCGGCGAGATCGCCCGCAAGGACGCCGACCCGGAGACCCTCATGAAGCAGATGACCTCGACCAAGAGGATGCAGACAGCATGAGCCGCTACAAGGACCTGCAGAAGAACCTCTTCGGCGGCACCACGTCGAACGCCCGGCAGTTCGGGATGATCTTCACGCTGGTGGCGATCGTCGTCCTGTTCCAGATCCTGACGGACGGGTTGACGCTGCGGTCGGACAACCTGATCGCGCTGTTCCAGCAGAACTCGTACATCCTGATCCTGGCCATCGGCATGCTGATGGTGATCGTCGCCGGGCACATCGACCTGTCGGTCGGTTCGGTGGCGGCCTTCACCGGCATCCTGGTGGCCAAGGCGATGTTCGAGTGGTCACTGCCCTGGCCGCTGGCCATCCTCTTCGGGCTGGCGATCGGCGCGGCGATCGGCGCCTGGCAGGGCTTCTGGGTCGCCTACATCGGCGTCCCGGCGTTCATCGTGACGCTGGCCGGCATGCTGCTGTTCCGGGGCGGCAACCAGTTCATCGGCAACGCGAACACCATCCCCGTGCCGGAGGGCTTCCGGGTGATCGGCTCCGGGTTCCTGCCCGAGGTCGGGCCGAACACCGGCTACAACAACCTGACCCTGCTGCTCGGCCTGGCCGCCTGCGTGGCCGTGGTGTGGCGCGAGTTCCAGGCGCGGAAGACCCGCCACGCGATGGACGCCGATCCGGCCCCGATGTGGATCTCGGTGCTCCGGATGGCGGTCATGGTCGGCGTGATCGTCTTCGTCACGCTGCGCTTCGCCAGCGGCCGGGTCGGCACCAGCTTCCCGGTCTCCGGCATCATCCTGGTCGCGCTGATGCTGGCGTACTCCTTCTACACCCGCAACACGGCCGGCGGCCGGCACATCTACGCGGTCGGCGGCAACTCGCGGGCGGCGGAGCTGTCCGGCGTGAAGCTCAAGCGGGTCAACTTCTTCGTCATGATGAACATGTCGACCCTGGCCGCGCTGGCCGGCATGATCTTCGTGGCCCGCTCGGCGGCCTCCGGGCCGCAGGACGGCAACGGCTGGGAGCTGGACGCGATCGCCGCGGTCTTCATCGGCGGCGCGGCGGTCTCCGGCGGCATCGGGACCATCAGCGGTTCCATCGTCGGCGGTCTGGTCATGGCCGTGCTCAACAACGGCCTCCAGCTGCTCGGCGTCGGCACCGACCGCGTCCAGATCATCAAGGGACTGGTCCTGCTGCTGGCCGTCGCCCTCGACGTCTACAACAAGAGCCAGGGTCGCTTCTCCATCATCGGCAGCCTCACCCGCAACTTCCGCCGAGACCCACCCGGCTCGTCCCCGTCCCCGGCAGCGTCGACGGCGGACCGTGAGCCCGCCACGACGGCGCCCAGCTGAGGGGCACCGCCTCACCATCCCGTTCCACCTCTGCAGAAGGGCCTCACATCCTCATGCGTAACTTCCTCGCCAAGACGGTGGCCGTCGGTGCCATCGCCGCGCTGGCGCTGACCGGCTGTGGTTCCGGCCGGGACGGCGACTCGGGCAGCGGCTCGGGCGACTCGGCCAAGGGCTTCCCGGCCGACTCCCTGATCGGTGTCGCCCTGCCCGCCAAGACCTCGGAGAACTGGGTCCTGGCCGGTGACCTGTTCACCAACGGCCTGAAGGAGGCCGGCTTCAAGAGCGACGTGCAGTACGCCGGCGCGTCGACCACGGTCGCCGACCAGCAGGCGCAGATCACCGCCATGGTCACCAAGGGCGCCAAGGTCATCGTCATCGGCGCGACCGACGCCGCGCAGCTCTCCACCCAGGTCGCCGCGGCGCACCAGGCGGGCGCGAAGGTCATCGCCTACGACCGCCTGATCACCAACACGCCGGACCTGGACTACTACGTCGCCTTCGACAACTTCAAGGTCGGCCAGCTCCAGGCCCAGGCCCTGCTGGAGGGCATGAAGGCCAAGAAGCCGAACGGCCCGTACAACATCGAGCTCTTCTCCGGCTCGCCGGACGACAACAACGCCGGGGTGTTCTTCAACGGCGCGATGGACGTGCTCAAGCCGGAGATCGACAAGGGCAACGTGGTCGTCGCCTCGAAGCAGACCGAAGTCAAGCAGACCGCCATCCAGGGTTGGAAGGCCGAGGGTGCGCAGGCCCGCATGGACCAGCTGCTGACCTCGACGTACGGCAACAAGGAGCTGGACGGCGTCCTGTCCCCGAACGACACCCTCGCCCGGGCGATCATCACCTCGATCAAGGGCGCCGGCAAGCCGGTCCCGGTCGTCACCGGCCAGGACTCCGAGGTCGAGTCGGTCAAGTCGATCATGGCTGGCGAGCAGTACATGACGATCAACAAGGACACCCGCAACCTGGTCAAGGAGACCATCGCCATGGTCCAGGCGCTGCAGAAGGGTGAGACTCCGCAGGTGAACGACAAGGAGTCGTACAACAACGGCAGCAAGGTCGTCGAGACCTACCTGCTCCCGCCGGTCGCCGTCACCAAGGCCAACGCGGCCGAGGCGTACGCCAACGACCCGAAGCTCGCGCCGCTCACCAAGTGAGCTGACGGCGGGTCGACGACGCGAAGGGTCCCGGGGGGTGTCACTCCGGGACCCTTCGTCGTCACGGTGTCCGGTTCGACGAACGACCCGTAAGGAGGCCGACGCCGGTGGATCCCGAACACCCTGGGCTTCCCCGTCCCCGCCGCGCCTCGGAGCGGCTGCTCCCGTCGGCGGGTAACAGCCAGGAGGAGATCCGCCGGCAGAACCTCGGCGCCGTGCTGCGCCACGTCCACCTGCACGGCCCGACCTCCCGCGCCGAGCTGACCAGCCGGCTCGGGCTCAACCGCAGCACCATCGGCGCGCTCGCCGCCGACCTCGCCGCCATCGGCCTGGTCACCGAGGAGGTGCCGACCGGTGCCCGCCGCGCCGGCCGCCCCTCGCTGGTGGTCCGCCCCCGTTCCGAGCGGGTGTACGCGTACGCGCTGAGCATCGAGACCGACCGCCTCCGGGCGGCCCGGATCGGCCTCGGCGGCCGCATCCTGGACCTGCGCGAGGCGAGCCGCCCGCAGGCCACCCCGGCCGTCGAGGCCGTACGCCCGCTGGCCGGACTGGTCCGCGACATGGAGCGGCGGATCACCGCCGGCGGGCGGTGCGTGGGCGGCGCGGTCGCGGTCACCGACGCCGTCCGCGACGCCGACGGCACGGTCCGGCCCGGCGGCGCCGACGACCGGCTCGGCGCGGCCCTCGCCGCCGAGTTCGCCGTCTGCCAGGACTTCGTCACCGGGGACCTGGCCGACATCGCCGCCGTCGCCGAACACGTCCGGGGCGTGGCCACGGACAGCAGCCACCTCGTCTACCTGCACGGCGACGTCGGGGTCAGCGCCGGCCTCATCGTCGACGGCCGGTTGGTCGTCGGCCATCGCGGGCACAGCGGCAAGGTCGGCCACATGGTGGTCCGGCCGGACGGCCTGCCGTGCGGGTGCGGCTCGCGCGGCTGCTGGGAGACCGAGGTCGGCGAGGCGGCGCTGCTGCGGCACGCCGGCCGGACGGCCGACCGGCGGGACGCGGTACGCGAGATCCTGGCCGCGGCGGCCGACGACGAGCCGGTGGCCCGGGCCGCGGTCGACCGGGTCGCCGAGTGGCTCGGCTTCGGCGTGGCGAACCTGGTGAACGTCGTCGACCCGGATGTCGTCGTGTTCGGCGGGTCGCTGCGCGCCGTCTACATCCTCGGCGCGGACGCGGTCCGCCGCCGGCTCGGCGAGATGGCCCGGCCCGGGGTACGCGAGCACGTCCGGTTGCGGGCGGCGGCGCTGGACCGGGACGCCCCGCTGATCGGCGCGGCCGAACTCGCCTTCGAGCGGCTGCTGGCCGACCCGTTGGGCTCCCGGCCCGCCGGTTGGCGGGATGCCTGAAGTGAAAGGAGGGGGCCCTTATTAACAGACGTCTGTTAATAAGGGCCCCCTCCTTTCATCTCACGGACCGGCGGGTGACGTGCGGTCAGCCGGCGTCGAGCGGGTCGGCCAGCAGCCGGTCGAAGGCCAGCTCGGCCGCGCCGATCAGCGGAGCGTCCTCGCCCAGCTTCGGGGTGCGCAGCCGGACGTGCTCCAGGCAGGCGGGCAGGGCGTTGGCGTGCAGCCGGCTGCGGACCTGGGCCGCCGCGGCGAGGTAGAGGTCGCGCATGGTGCCACCGAAGATGACCATCTCCGGGTTGAAGATGTTTACCAGGTTCGCCACGCCGAAGCCGAGCCAGTCGCCGGCCTGGCGGACGGCGGTGGTGGCGCGGGCGTCGCCCCGGTCGGCGGCGTCGAAGACGGCGAGCAGCGCGTCCCGCCCCCGGGCCTCGGAACGCCCGGCGGCGCGGAGCAGCCCGTGCTCGCCGATCTCGGTCTCCCAGCAGCCCCGGCGGCCGCAGTCGCAGGGCGCACCGGCGCGGACCACCACCATGTGGCCGACCTCGCCGCTGTACCCGCCGTGGCCGGTCAGCCGCCGGCCGCCGGCGATGATGCCGGCCCCGACGCCCACGTCGCCGTAGAGATAGATGACGTTGTCGCAGCCGGCCGCGACGCCCCGGGCGTGCTCGGCGAAGGCCGCCACGTCGGCCACGTTGCCCACCGTGACCGATACGGCCAGGCCCAGCTCGTCGGCGAGCGCGGTGCCCAGCGGCTCGTCCACCCAGCCGGTGGTCGGGCCGAGCCGGACCAGGCCGTCGGCCTTGCGGACCATGCCGCAGACCGCCACCCCGGCGCCGATGCAGAGCGCGTCCGGCGGAGCGTACTGGTGCATCTCCTTGAGCGCCGCGGCCAGCAGCGGTGCGGTCTCCGCCGCGTCCAGGCCACGCGGCCGGTCCAGGTCCCGGCGGTCGAGCACCTCACCGCCGAGACCGACCCGCGCGGCCCGCAGCCGGTCCACCTCGATCGAGTACGCGTACGCGTAGACCCGCTCCGACGCGGGCCGGACGACCAGCGACGGGCGCCCGGCCCGGCCGGTCTCCCTCGGCGTCCCCTCGCTGACCAGACCGGCGCCGGCCAGGTCGGCGGTCAGCGCGCCGATGGTGCTGCGGTTGAGGCCGAGCGCGGTGGTGAGTTCCGCCCGCGTGGTGGCCCCGTGCACGTGGACGTACCGCAGCAGGGCGCCCAGGTTCTGCCGACGGATCTCCTCCTGGCTCGGTCCTGCGCGCATCGCTACTGGTACTCCGTGTTCCGTGGACGGCGTTCGCCGGTCAACGGGTGCCGGTCGCGGCGGCCCGCCGTCGCGAGATCGCGTCGACGCTCGCGGCGAGCAGCAGCACCACACCGGTGACGACGAACTTGCGACCCGAGCTGTAACCCATCAGACCCATGCCATTGTCGATCACGGCCACCACGGCGCCACCGAGCACCGCGTCCAGGACGCGGCCCTTGCCGCCGAAGAGGCTGGTGCCACCGATGACCGCCGCGCCGACGGCGTAGAGCAGTACGTTACTGCCACCGGTGTTCGGATCCACCGAGTTGGCCCGGCTAGCGGCCACGATGCCGCCGATGGCGGCCATGCCGGAGCAGATCACGAAGACCGAGATGCGGATCCGGTCGACGTTGATGCCGGCCCGGCGGGCCGCCTCGGTGTTGCCGCCGACGGCGTAGACGTGCCGGCCGTAGCTGGTCCGCTGCAGCACGAAGGTCCAGAAGACCAGCAGCACCGCGATGATCGGCACCACGATCGGCACGCCCTTGAGTGACGAGATCAGCACGTTGCGGCTGCGCTCCAGGTTGAGGATGTAGACGGCCAGCCCGAGGATGAGCGCCAGCCCGCCGATCCGGGCCAGCACCACGGCGAAGGGGTCGGTGAGCAGCCCGCGGGCGGAACGCTTGCGGTGCCGGAGCAGTTGCACGGCCGCGTAGCCGGCGACGGCGACGGCGGCGAGCGCCCAGCCGATCGCCGGTGACAGGTTGCGGTTGGCGATGGCCACCAGGGTGTCGTCGCGGATCGAGATGTTCGCGCCCTCGTCCATCAGCATCAGCACGATGCCCTGGAATGCGAGGAAGCCGGCGAGCGTGACGACGAAGGACGGGATGCCGATCTTCGCGACCAGCACGCCGAGCAGGGCGCCGATCGCGACACCGGTGGCGATGGCGGCGAGCACCGCCACGTACCAGGGGTAGCCGCGCACGGTGGCGACGTTGGCCAGGATGGCCGCGCAGACGCCGCTGGCGAAACCGGCGGAGAGGTCGATCTCGCCGAGCAGCAGGACGAAGACCAGGCCCATCGCGATCAGGGCCACCGCCGCGCCCTGGGTGAAGAGGTTGGCGAAGTTGCCGGCGGTGAGGAACGTCGGCTGCTGGATCGCGAAGAACGCGCAGAGCACGACGAGCCCGAGCACCGCCGGCAGCGCGCCGATGTCGCCGCCGCGTACCCGGCTGAGGTAGGTGCGGACGTGGCTGCCGACCGTCGGCTGCGGCGCGACCGCGGCCGGGCCGTCCTTCTTGACGAGTGTGGTGGTCATCGGACGGCTCCTGGGATTGTGTCGGCGGGCGCGGCGCCGGTGCCGTTGCCACCCGGTTCGGCGGGGAGGCCGAGGTTGCCCGAGCGGCCGGCGGTGATCAGCTCGACCACCTGCGAGTGGTTGATGTCGGCGGTCTTCACCTGGGCCACCATCTGGCCGAGGTAGAGCGCCGCGATCCGGTCGGAGACGGCGAAGACGTCGTTCATGTTGTGCGAGATCAGCACCACCGCGAGACCGTTGTCGGCCAGCCGGCGGACCAGTTCGAGCACCTGGGCGGTCTGCGCGACGCCGAGGGCGGCGGTCGGCTCGTCCAGGATGACCAGCTTGCTGTTCCAGAGCACCGCCTTGGCGATGGCCACCGTCTGGCGCTGGCCGCCGGAGAGGCTGGCCACGTGCTGGCGCAGCGACTTGACCGTACGGATGCTCAGCCCGGCCAACGTCTCGGCGGCCATCTGCTCCATGGTCGGCTCGTCGAGCACGATGCCGCTGCGCTTCTCCCGGCCGAGGAACATGTTCTGCACGATGTCGAGGTTGTCGCAGAGCGCGAGGTCCTGGTAGACGACCTCGATGCCCAGGGCGGCGGCGTCCCGGGGGCTGTTGATGCTGACCGGGCGGCCGTCGAAGAGGAACTCGCCGGCGTCGGTGGGATAGATGCCGCTGATGCACTTGACCAGGGTCGACTTGCCGGCGCCGTTGTCGCCGACCAGCGCGGTCACCTCGCCGGCGTGCGCGGAGAGGGCGACGTCACGCAGGACCTGGACGGGACCGAAGCTCTTGTCGATCCCGCGCAGTTCCAGCAGGGGGGTTGCGGACACGGGGGTCTCCTTCGGGCGGAGGGAAGATCTCGGGTCCCGTCCGGCGCGGGCGTCGCCCGGCACGGGGTGATCCGTGCCGGGCGACGCCACCTCACCAGCGGTACGAGGTTCGGCGAGGGTCAGCTGATGCCGGCGTCGGCGCAGAGCTTCGCATACGCCTCGGTGCACAGCTCTTCCTTGGTGACGTAGCCGTCGTCGATGACGTCCTTGACGTTGTCCTTGTAGATGGCCTTCGGCTCCAGGAGCACGGCCGGGACGTCGCGGTTGCCCTCCGGGTCCTTCACCGTCTGGCCGGTGTCCTTCTTCTCGCCCTTGGCGACGGCGATGGCCAGCTCGGCGGCGGCGTCGGCTTCCTTCTTGACCGCCTTGTAGACGGTCATGCACTGGTCGCCGGCGAGGATGTGCTGCAGGCCCTGCACGGTGGCGTCCTGACCGGTCACCGGGACCTTGCCGTTGAGCTTGTTCTTCTTCAGCACCGAGATGGCGGAGTTGCCGAGCGTGTCGTTCGCGGCGAGCACCCCGTCGATCTTGCCGCGGGCCTTGGTGAGCTGCTGCTCGAAGATCGTGGTCGCCTGGCCGCCGTCCCACTTCGGCACGGAGTCGTCCGCGACCTGGGTGTATTCCTTCGAGTCGAACTTCGGCTTGAGCACCGAGTCGTACCCGTTCTTGAACAGGGTCGCGTTGTTGTCGGTCGGTGCGCCGTTGAGGTAGGCGATCGCCGGGTTCTTGACCCCCTTGTCGGTCAGGCACTTGCTCAGGCCCTCGCCCTGGAGCCTGCCGACCGCCTCGTTGTCGAAGCTGACGTAGTACTGGGCCGAGCCGCCCAGGGTCAGCCGGTCGTAGTCGATGGTGGCCACACCCTGCGACTTGGCCCGGTCCAGCACGGCCTTGCCGGTGCCGGAGTCCAGGTTGACGATCATCAGCGCGGTCACGCCGCCGGTGATCATCTGGTCGGCGATGGTCTGGAAGGCGTTCTTGTCGTTCTCCGCGTTCTGGATGTCGGACTCCACGCCGGCGGCGTCGAAGGCCGCCTTCAGGAACTTGCGGTCCGCGTTCTCCCAGCGGGCGGAGGACTGGCTGTCCGGGAGGATCACGCCGATCTTCGGCTTCTTGTCGTTGCCGCCGCCGGCCGGTTCGTTGCCGCCGGAGTCGTCGCCGCAGGCGGCCATGCTGCCGGTGGCCAGCAGGCCCACGGCGGCGAAGGTGAGGAAGCCCTTGCGCATCTGCACGGGTCCTTTCGGGGGTGGGGGATAGCGGTTATTTGTTGTGCCCGGCAACGTATTTCCGGCCACACCATGCGCGCAAGAGCGATGTGGATGGAAGTTTGTTGGCGGCGGTAACAATTCAGCAACGCGATTGTCGCCCCGCCGTCACCCCGGGTGGAAGCGCTCCCGCCCGGCGCCGGAGCGCTCGCCCACGCGGGGTGGCTCAGGCGGTGGCGATCCGCGCGGTGACGGCGTCGGTCAATGCGAGCAGGTCCGCCGGCGCGAGCTGCAGTTGCAGGCCGCGGCGACCGGCCGAGACGTAGACGCTCGGCTGGTCGAGGGCCGACGCGTCGACCACCGTGGGCAGCCGCTTGCGCTGGCCCAGCGGGCTGATCCCGCCGCGCACGTAACCGGTGGCCCGCTCGGCCACCGCCCGCTCCGCCATCGCGGCCCGCTTGCCGCCGACGGCGGCGGCGAGCGCCTTGAGGTCCAGTTCCCCGGTGACCGGCACGACCGCCACGGTGAGCGCGCCGTCGACCTCGGCGACCAGCGACTTGAACACCTGCTCCGGGGGCACCCCGAGGGCCGCCGCGACCAGCGCGCCGTAGTTCGGCGCGTCCGGCGAGACCCGGTACGGATGGGTGCTGTGCCTGACCCCGCGCTTGGTCAGCAGTGCCGTCGCCGGAGTGCCCTGTCCCGCCATGCCCGACAAGCTAGCGCGGCTCCCGCCGACGCTCACCGGGTTTCCCGGGCGGGCGGCCGTGTCGTACAGTCCTCTAATAATGTAGCGATCGACACAGAATTGGGGGATCGACGTGGACCCACTCGCCGGCAAGGCCGTGCTGGTCACCGGAGGAAGCCGGGGCATCGGCGCCGCCGTGGCGGTGCGTCTCGCCCAGGACGGCGCGGACGTCGCGCTGACGTACCTGCGGGCCGAGGACCGGGCGCGGCAGGTCGTCCGGCAGATCACCGCGCTCGGGCGGCGCGCCGTCGCGGTGCCGGCCGACAGCGGCGACCCGGCGGCCCTCACCGCCGCCGTGGACCGGGTGGCCGCCGAGTACGGCCGCCTCGACATCCTGGTGAACAACGCGGGTGTCTTCCCGTACGGGCCGATCGAGGAGACGTCCGTCGAGGACGTGGACCGGGCCCTCGCCGTCCACGTGCGCGGGGTGTACGTAGCGGCGCAGGCCGCGCTCCGGCACATGGCGCACGGCGGGCGCATCGTCAACATCGGTAGCTGCTTCGTCGACCGGGTCCCCTACCCGGGCCTCAGCCTGTACGCGATGAGCAAGAGCGCCCTGGTCGGGCTCACCCGCGCACTGGCGCGCGACCTGGGCCCGCGCGGGATCACCGTCACGGTTGTGCACCCCGGCTCCACCGACACCGAGATGAACCCGGCCGACGGCGACGGCGCGGATGCCGAGCGGGGCTACATCGCACTCGGCCGCTACGCCGCACCCGACGAGATCGCCGCGACCGTCGCGCACCTCGCCGGCCCGGGCGGGCGGTACATCACCGGCGCCTCGATCGCCGTCGACGGCGGATTCGCGGCCTGAAGGAGGTAGTCATGGCCTGGATGTTGCTGCTCGTCGCCGGCCTGCTGGAGATCGTGTGGGCATTGGCGCTCAAGCACACCGACGGCTTCACCCGACTGTGGCCGAGCCTGCTCGCGGGCTCGACGGCGCTGCTCAGCTTCGTGTTGCTGTCGCTGGCCCTCAGGAGCCTGCCCGTCGGCACGGCGTACGCCGTGTGGGTCGGCATCGGCGCCGTCGGCGTGGCGCTGGCCGGTATCGTCGCCTTCGGCGAAAGTGCCACCCCACAGCGACTGGTCTTCATCGCGCTCGTCGGCATCGGCATCATCGGCCTGAAGACGTCCGGGGGCTAGCCGGGACAGGGATGGCGGGAAGCGGTGTCGGTGGGTAGGCGGGGTCGGCCTCGTGCCTTCGACCGGACCGTCGCGCTGCACCGGGCCATGGAGGTCTTCTGGCAGCGCGGGTACGAGGGCGCGAGCATGACCGACCTCACCACCGCGATGGGCATCGCCTCGCCCAGCCTCTACGCGGCCTTCGGCAGCAAGGAGAAGCTGTTCCGGGAAGCGGTGTCGCGGTACAACGAGGTGGAGGGGCGCGTCCCGCAGCAGGCGCTGCACGACTCGCCCACCGCCCGAGCAGGCGTCGCGGCGCTGTTGCGCCACCACGCGCGGGCCTACGTCGACCCGGCCCGGCCCACCGGCTGCCTGGTGGCGCTGGCCGCCACCACCATCAGCGCGGAGAACGAACCCGTCCGTCGCTTCCTCGCGGACTGCCGGCAGGCCGACGTCGCCGACCTCGCGCGCCGACTCGATCGCGGTGTCGAGGACGGCGACGTACCCGCCGGCACCGACACCGCGGCCGTGGCCGAGTTCTTCCACGCGGTGGCGCTCGGCATGGCCGTACGCGCCCGCGACGGCGCCTCGGACCGGACGTTGCGGGCCATCGCCGAGGCGGCGCTCGCCTCCTGGGACCAGGTGCTGGCCACGGCGCGCGGCTAGGGCTCGATCCACCGACCGTGGCTGCCGGTCACCGGCCGGCAGACCAGCGCGGTGGGCGCGCCGGCCACCCGGGTGAGCACCAGGGACGCCGCCAGAGCACCGGCCAGTCGCAGGTCCCGCCGGAGCTGGTCCGGCTCCAGCGCCGAGCCGCGCTTGAGGATCTCCACCCGGCCGACCCCCCGCTCGCGGAGCAGGGCGCGCAGCCGCTTCAGCGAGAACGGCAGCACGTCGATCACCTCCAGGCAGCGGCCGTACGGGGTCGGGGTGGCGGTGTCCGCGTACAGGTAGGCGATGCTCGGGTCGGCGAGCGTGGCGTCCAGGTCGGCGGCCAACTCGGCGACCAGGTGCGCGCGGACCACCGCCGGGTCCGGGTCGTACAGGAAGCGGCGGACGGGGCCGACCGGCGCCTCGGCGGTGCCCGGCCCGGTCAGCTGCTCGGCGCCGGGGTGATAACAGGGGGCCCCGCCTCTACCGAATGCGTTAACAGGGGGCCCCTCCTTGCACCGCAGCAGGGTGGCGCGGCGGGGGACCTCGGCGAGCGCGCCGCACCAGAGGGCCGCCTCGACCAGGTCGCCGTCCACGCTTACCCACTCGGCCTCGGCGCCGGCCGGGATCAGCGCGTGGTCGAGCCCGGGAGCCACCTTCACCACGGTCCGTGGCACCCGCTCAGCCAGCCCGGTGACGAAGTCCCACGGCGGGGAGTAGGAGTTCGGGTCGAAGATCCGCCGGCCGGTGCCCGCCCTGCGCCGCGCCGGGTCGCAGAACACCCCGTCCACCCGGGACACGTCGAAGGAGGTGGCGTCGCCGCACTCGACCGTGAACAGCTCGGCCAGCCCGGCGGCTTCGGCGTTGGCGGCGGCCATCGCGGCGGTGAGCGGGTCGGCCTCCACCCCGTACACCCGGATGCCGGCGCGGGCGGCGGCGAGCGCGTCCGCGCCCAGGCCACAGCCCAGGTCGGCCAGGGTGCGTACCCCGGCGGCCCGCAGCCGGGCGGCCCGCCGGTCGGCGACCACCCGGCGGGTGGCCTGCTCCAGCCCCGGGCGGGTGAGGAACATGCCGTCCGCCTCGGGTCCGAACTTGCCGACCGCGCGGCGGCGCAGCTCGGCCTGGGTCAGCGCGGCGGCGGCCAACCCGGGCGGCACGCCGGTGGAGCGGAGCGCGGCCGCCGCGGCCAGCGGGTCGCCGCCGGCCACCTCGGTCGCCGCGGCGAGCGCGGCCGACCCCTCGGGGGTACGCAGGGCGGCGAGCTGGTCCAGATCCACCCGGCCATTCTCCGGCCCGGTACGCGGGCGGGGTGACGGGGGCGACACGACGGCCCGGCGTTGGCACTCTCCTTGACGGAGTGCTAGCCGAGGAATAACCTGCGATTAGCACTCTCACCCTGAGGGTGCCAACGTCCGGGCCTCGCGCCCGGGGGTTGAACGCCAGGCGGACCGGCACCCGCGACGACGGCCCCGCCCGGTGGCATGTGGCAGATTGACGCTGGTCGGCGTGCCGACCAGCAACGAAACCAAGTACCCCAGGAGGGTATGCCCGTGACTACCGCGACCAAGGTTGCGATCAAGCCGCTCGAGGACCGCATCGTGGTCCAGGCGAACGAGGCCGAGACCACCACCGCCTCGGGCATCGTGATCCCCGACACCGCCAAGGAGAAGCCGCAGGAGGGCACCGTCCTCGCTGTCGGCCCGGGCCGGATCGACGACAAGGGCAACCGCGTGCCGATCGACGTCAAGGTCGGCGACACCGTCCTCTACTCGAAGTACGGCGGCACCGAGGTCAAGTACGCCGGCGAGGAGTACCTGGTGCTCTCCGCCCGCGACGTCCTCGCGGTCATCGAGAAGTAAGCAACCGATCAGTGACGCTGCCCCGGTCCGGCTCGCCGGGCCGGGGCAACGTCGCTTCGAAGGGATACTGATGGCGAAGATCCTGAGCTTCTCGGACGACGCCCGACACCTGCTGGAGCACGGTGTCAACGCCCTCGCGGACGCGGTCAAGGTCACTCTCGGCCCGCGCGGGCGCAACGTCGTCCTGGACAAGAAGTTCGGTGTGCCCACGATCACCAACGACGGCGTGACGATCGCCAAGGAGATCGAGCTCACCAACCCGTACGAGAACCTCGGCGCGCAGCTGGTCAAGGAGGTGGCGACCAAGACCAACGACGTCGCCGGCGACGGGACCACCACCGCCACCGTGCTGGCCCAGGCCATGGTCCGGGAGGGCCTGCGCAACGTGGCCGCCGGCGCGAACCCGACCGGCCTGAAGCGGGGCATCGACGCGGCGGCCACCAAGGTCTCCGAGGCGCTGCTCGGCAAGGCCGTGGACGTCTCCGGCAAGGAGTCGATCGCGCACGTCGCGACGATCTCCGCGCAGGACGCCACCATCGGCGAGCTGATCGCCGAGGCGATGGAGCGGGTCGGCCGCGACGGTGTGATCACCGTCGAGGAGGGCTCCGCGCTCAGCACCGAGCTGGTGGTGACCGAAGGTCTCCAGTTCGACAAGGGCTTCATCTCGCCGAACTTCGTCACCGACCTGGAGTCGCAGGAGTCGGTCCTGGAGGACCCGTACATCCTGATCACCACGCAGAAGATCTCGGCGATCGAGGAGCTGCTGCCGCTGCTGGAGAAGGTCCTCCAGAACAGCAAGCCGCTGCTGATCATCGCCGAGGACGTCGAGGGCCAGGCGCTGTCCACCCTGGTGGTCAACGCGCTGCGCAAGACCATCAAGGTCTGCGCGGTCAAGGCCCCGGGCTTCGGCGACCGGCGCAAGGCGATGCTCCAGGACATGGCGATCCAGACCGGCGCCGAGCTGGTCGCGCCGGAGCTGGGCTACAAGCTCGACCAGGTCGGCCTGGAGGTGCTCGGCACCGCCCGGCGGGTCGTGGTCGACAAGGAGAACACCACAATCGTCGACGGTGGCGGGCAGTCCGCCGAGGTCGCCGACCGGGTCGCGCAGATCCGCAAGGAGATCGAGGCCTCGGACTCGGAGTGGGACCGGGAGAAGCTGGCCGAGCGGCTGGCGAAGCTCTCCGGTGGCGTCGCGGTCATCCAGGCGGGCGCGGCCACCGAGGTCGAGATGAAGGAGCGCAAGCACCGCATCGAGGACGCCATCGCCGCGACCAAGGCCGCGGTCGAGGAGGGTACGGTCCCGGGCGGCGGCGCCGCCCTGGCCCAGATCCTGCCGGTGCTCGACGACGACCTCGGCTTCACCGGTGACGAGAAGGTCGGCGTCTCGATCGTGCGCAAGGCGCTGGTCGAGCCGCTGCGCTGGATCGCGCAGAACGCCGGCCACGACGGCTACGTCGTGGTGCAGAAGGTCGCCGGCCAGGAGTGGGGCAACGGCCTCGACGCCGCCGCCGGCCAGTACGTCGACCTGGTCAAGTCCGGCATCATCGACCCGGTGAAGGTGACCCGCAACGCGGTCACCAACGCCGCGTCGATCGCCGGTCTGCTGCTCACCACCGAGAGCCTGGTGGTCGAGAAGCCCGCCGAGCCGGAGCCGGCCGCCGCCGGTGGGCACGGCCACGGCCACGGGCACAGCCACCAGCACGGCCCGGGCTTCTGACCCGAGCCGTACGCCGGTCAGGGCGCACCGCCATGAGGCGGTGCGCCCTGCCGCATCTCCGGGGCCGGATTACGGAACGCTGACGTGGTTGGCGGACCGGGCACCGGGGCGACGACACTGGACGCCATGAGTCCTCTTCCGCGCCGGGACGCCGCGCTGGCCGGGGTCGCCGCCGCGGCGGTGGCGATCGGCGCCGCCGAGCCGGTGGCGGTCCTCACCGGCCCCCGGTCCGCGCCGCTGATCGCGGTCGGCGGGCTGGTCGTCGACGTCGTCCCCGAGCCGCTCAAGCAGTTCGCCATCGGTCTCTTCGGCCGGTACGACAAGATCGCGCTGCTGGCCGGCACGGTGCTGCTGCTGGCCGCGTTCGCCGCGCTGCTGGGGGTGCTGGCCGCCCGACGGCTGTGGATCGGGCTGGCCGGCATCGCGGCCTTCGCCGCCCTCGGGGTGGCCGCCGCGCTGACCCGGCCCGGCGCCGACCCGTTCGACGCCCTGCCGTCCCTGATCGGGGCGGGCCTCGGCGCCGGCACGCTCTGGCTGCTGCTGGCCGGCCCGCTGCGACCGGACCTCTGGCCGTGGACGCCCCCCGAGCCGCCCGCATCGACCGTCCCATCCGCCGCGCCGACCGGGCGAGCCGCGCCGATCGCGCCATCCGGGCCATCCGCGCCGGCCGCGCCACCCGAGCCGGCCGCGCCACCCGCGCCAGCCGCGCCACCCGCGCCAGCCGAGCCACCCGAGCGAGCCGCGCCGGCCGGGCAGCCCGAACCGGCCGTGCCCCAGCCGGCCACGCCGGGTGCGTCAGGGGCCGAGTCCGCCGGTCGTGCGCCGGCCCGGGTGGAGGTCGACCCGGACGGGCGGCGGCGGTTCCTGGCCGGGGTGGGTTGGCTGACCGGCTCGGCCGTGGCGGTCGGCCTCGGCGGGCACTGGCTGGCCGGGCTGCGCGGGGTGTCCTCGGCCCGGCGGGCGGTGACCCTGCCGGCCCCGGCCTCGCCCGCGCCCCCGGTGCCGGCGGGCGCGGACCTGTCGCTGACCCAGCTCGCTCCCTGGAGCACGCCGAACAGCGGGTTCTACCGGATCGACACCGCGCTGGTGGTGCCGCAGGTGGACCCGGACACCTGGCGGCTGCGGATCCACGGCCGGGTGCGCAACCCGATCGAGCTGAGCTTCGCCGACCTGCTCGCCCGCCCGCTGGTCGAGCGGTACGTCACGCTGGCCTGCGTCTCCAACGAGGTGGGCGGCGACCTGATCGGCAACGCGCGCTGGCTGGGCGTACCGATCAAGGAGCTGCTGGACGAGGCGCAGCCGGAGGAGGGCGCCGACCAGGTGGTGGGCCGGTCGGTCGACGGTTGGACCTGCGGCACCCCGACCGCGGTGCTGCGCGACGGGCGGGACGCGCTGCTCGCGGTGGGTATGAACGGCGAGCCGCTGCCGGTGGAGCACGGCTTCCCGGTGCGGATGGTGGTGCCGGGGCTCTACGGGTACGTCTCGGCGTGCAAGTGGGTGACCGAGCTGGAGCTGACCAGCTTCGCGGACTTCGACGCGTACTGGGTGCCGCGGGGCTGGTCGGCGCAGGGGCCGATCAAGACGCAGTCGCGGATCGACACCCCCCGGCGGGGCAACCGGGTCACCGCCGGCCCGGTCACCGTCGCCGGGGTGGCGTGGGCCCAGCACCGGGGCGTCCGCCGGGTCGAGGTACGCGTCGACGACGGCCCCTGGCAGGAGGCGACCCTCGCCCCGACCGCCTCGGTGGACACCTGGGTGCAGTGGTCCTGGCGGTGGTCGGCCACCCCCGGCGACCACACCCTCCAGGTCCGGGCCACCGACGCCGCCGGCGACACCCAGACCGGCCAGCGCCGCCCGGTCGCCCCCGACGGCGCCACCGGCTGGCACACCGTGCCGGTCACCGTCCGCTGACCGGCGAGCCCCGGAGGTAGGCGAGCACGGCCAGCACCCGGCGGTTGGTGTCGTCGCTGGGCAGCAGGCCGAGCTTGGTCAGGATGTTGCCGACGTGCTTGCCCACGGCCGCCTCGGTGACGTGCAGGTGCGCGGCGATGGCCTGGTTGGACCGGCCCTCGGCGACCAGGGCCAGCACCTCGCGCTCGCGCGGGGACAGCGCGGCGAGCGGGTCGCGGGGGCGGCGCAGCAACCGGCGTACCACGTCGGGATCGATGACGGTGCCGCCGCCGGCCACCGAGCGGAGCGTGGTGAGGAAGTCGGCGACGTCGGCCACCCGGTCCTTGAGCAGGTAGCCGACCCGCCGGCCGTCCCCGCTGTCGAGCAGCGCGGCGGCCCACTCGGTCCGGACGTGTTGGCTGAGCACCACGACCGCGAGGTCCGGCCGTTCGGTCCGCAGGGTGAGGGCCGCCCGCAGGCCGTCGTCGCGCCGGGCCGGCGGCATCCGGATGTCGGTGACCACCAGGTCCGGCTCGTGGGACCGGACGGCGTCCAGCAGTTCCGGCGCCGAGCCGACGGCCGCGACGACCTCGAAGTCGAACCGGGTCAGCAGCCCGGCGAGGCCCTCCCGCAGGAGGACCTCGTCCTCGGCGAGGACGATCCGGGTCAGGGGCGGCACGGCAGCTCCACCCGCACCAGCGTAGGGCCGCCGGGCGGACTGGCCAGCAACAGCCGGCCGTCGATCGCGGCGGCCCGGTCGGCGAGCCCGGTCAGGCCGCTGCCCCGGGCCGGGTCGGCGCCACCGTGGCCGTCGTCGGCGATCTCGACCACGAGACCGCCGCCGGAGCAGGTGAGCCGGACGTCCGCGCGGGTCGCGCCAGCATGCCGGGCGACGTTCGCCAGGCACTCCGCGACGACGAGGTAGGCGGTGGTCTCGACGACGTGGGGCAGGGGGTGGGGGAGGTCCGCGCGTACGGTCACCGGGAGGCTCGCCTCCTCGGCCAGTTCCCGTACGGCGCCGGCCAGGCCGAGGTCGGTGAGACCCTGCGGACGGATGCCGTGCACCACCTGCCGCAGCAGGGACATCAGGGACCTGGCCTGGTCGTGTGCCACGGCGAGGGGTCGGGCCGCCGCCGATTCGGCGGGTACGTCCAGTCGGGCGAGCCCGAGGTGCAGGGTGAGGTTGGTAAGCCGGGGCTGGACCGCGTCGTGCAGGTCCCGCTCGATCCGTCGGCGTTCGGCCTCGTACGCGTTGACCAGGCGGGCCCGGGAGCGGGAGACCTCGCGCAACGCGGTGGCGTCGGCGGGCCGGCCGAGCAGCCGGCGGGCCAGCGCGGCCTGGCCGGCGGCGAGCCCGCCGAGGCCGTACCAGAGCACGGGCAGCAGCAGCGCCGCGAGCACGGCGAAGGGGACGGCCTCGGTGGGTGTCTCGACGGTCGCCCAGAGCAGGACGATCGGGTCGCTCCCGTCGGCGAGCCAGGGGCCGGCGACCACCAGCAGGTCGACGAGCACCAGCAGGGCGACCAACCAGTACGCCAGCGGCACGACGGCGCCCAGCAGGAAGGCGTAGCCGACCTCCCGCCACGCCGCGCCGGTGCTGAACCGGGCCGCCCAGCCCCGCCGGTCGGGCGGTGGCAGCGGGCGGTCGTCCACGAGCCGCAGCCGCCGCCGCTCGACCGCCGCGACGGCCAGGCCGACCAGCGGCGCCGTCGCCAGGACGAAGACGACGGCGACGGTCAGGACCGCCACCAGCGCGACGGGCACCGCCTCGCCCCGCCGCACCCGGTTGACGACGGCGAGGAGGGGCGCTCCGGCGAGGGCCAGCCCGGCGGCGAGCACCCCGGCGATCGGCACCGTCGTCAGCAGGTAGACCAGCGCCCGCCACGGCCACCGGCCGAGCAGGTAACGGCGGCGCGGCAGGGCGGCGGCCAGATGGGTGGGTGGGGGTGGACTCATGTCGCCGACGCTATTCGGGACGCCGGCGCCGGCCCAGCCGCCTGGGGCCACCGTGGTGGTGGGTCCAGCCCTACCCGGATCGTCGGTCCGGGCCCCGTGCGCCGGGCCGGCGGGCCGGTTGGACTGGCGGCATGACCACCAATCGACTGGGCGGGCTGTGCTGGCTGCTCGCCGGCCCGCTGTTCCTCGCCGCGAACCTGGTGACCGGGTTGGGCTGGCGTCGCCCGCCGTACGACTGGACCCAGCACAACATCAGTGACCTCGGGAACGTGACCTGTGGCCGGTGGGACACCACCCGCCCGCGCGAGGTCTGCTCACCCTGGCACCTGCTGCTGAACTCCGCCGCGGTGACCACCGGGATCCTGCTGGCGCTGGGGGTGCTGCTCGCCTGGTCGGCGCTGGGCCGAGGCACGGCGGTGCGGGTCACCCGCTGGCTGGTCCTCGGCGCCGCCGGCGGTTACCTCCTGGTCGGGCTCTTCCCGGCGGACGCGCACGAGAACGCCCACGTGCTCGGCGCCCTGCTGATCTTCGGGTCGGGAAACCTGGCCATGCCGGTGGCGGCCCTGGTCCGCCGGTCCGGGGAGGGTGACCCGGGAGGCGGCGGCGCCGCGCTCGCCGCGGTCCGCTGGGCCAGCGTCACCTTCGGCCTGCTGGGGCTGGTCGGTACCGCCCTGTTCCTGGCCCAGGTCGACCTGGGCTTCGGCGTGGGTGGCATGGAGCGGGTGGCGGTCTTCCCGCTGCTCGGTTGGGCCGCGATCGTCGGGGCGCGGCTGCTGCGCTCCGCCGACCGGTCCCGATGACCCCGGGCGCACGCCGCGCTGGGTCGCCCCGGCCCGGCGGTGTGGCCCCCGCGACGCGGCGCCATCGCACCTGGCGAACGGCCGCGGGCCGCGCCGCACGGGCGCACACCCCCGGCAACGGCACCGGCGCCGCCCCCTGAGCGGGAGCGGCGCCGGTGGCGAAAGCTGGGTATCGGTCAGGCGACCTTGCGCTGGTCCGGGACGGTCTTGAGCTGGTCCGGGACGGTGGACTTGTGCGGCGAGCCGAGCCGCGCCTCCAGCCGGGCCACGTCGACCCGGGTCTGCCGGCGGTCGGCCAGGTCCTCCCAGCCGAGCGCGAGCAGCCGCAGCCGCTCGGACTCGCTGAACCCGCCCCACACGCCGTACGGCTCGCGCACGGCCAGGGCGTGGGCGGCGCACTCGGCGCGCACCGGGCAGGCCCGGCACACCGACTTGGCGCCCGACTCGCGGCGCAGCCGCGACGAACCCCGCTCGCCGTCCGGGTGGAAGAACTGGGCGCTGTCGCGACCCCGGCAGGCGCCGAGCCGCTGCCAGTCCCAGAGGTCGACGATAGGTCCGGGCAGTCTGCGTACGTTGGACATCAGCACCCCTCCTCCCGCGCGGCACCGCGGAGATCTTGTGAACCGACCCGGGCGGCGGACCGCGCAGGCACACCGTTTCCGGCCTGGCAGGTCGGTACCCTGCCGATCCGCACCTCACACTTCTGTGATCCAAAAGGTTGGACAGTCTGCGGCATATGCCCCATCTGTCGGAAAAGTTCGGAGGATTGCCCGGAACCTCCTCCCGGAGCGACGCCCTCGTGTTCTGCTCTGTGGCGGAGAGGAGAGCTACTGTGCGTACGGTTCTCGTGTGCGTCCGGACACCGGTCGCGGCCCAGCATCTGACCTCCGCGGCGGCCCGGCTGGGGCTGTCCGCGGTGATCCGTACCGCCGTCTCCGATCCCGAGGTGATGCTGCGGCTGGCCGAGCGTCCGACCGACGTGGTGCTCGCCGACACGGCGCTCACCCGGCCGGACAGCGCCGGCTTCGTACGCCGGGTCCTGGCCCGCGCCCCGCAGGCCGCCGTGCTGCTGTTCGGGGCCGAGGAGTCGGAGGCCGCGACGGCCACGATGAACGCGGGCGCCCGCGGCCTGATCCAGGGGGCCGACCACGATCTGACCACCGCGGTGGCCAAGGCGCTCCTGCTGCTGCTCTCCGCGCCCGGCCGGCCGGCCCGGCCCCGGGTCACCGACCCGGCGCGGGACGCCGCCGCGGTGGGCGGGCCGGCCCGGTCCGGTACGCCCGCCCGGACCCCCGGCAAGCCCGGGCCGGCCTGGTCCGGCGGCCCCGCCGAGGCGACCGGGAACAGCCCGGCGATGGTGCCCGTGCAGCGCGGGGACGACGAGGTCGACCCCGCCGAGGAGGCGAACGGCGACGCGGGCGCGACCCCGCGCCCCGCCCCGGCCGACCGTTCCTCGGTCGGGCTGACCGAGCGGGAACTTCAGGTGCTGCTCGGCATGGCCGAGGGCAAGAGCAACGCCGAGATCGGCCGGGAGCTGTTCGTCTCGGAGGACACCGTCAAGACCCACGCCCGGCGGCTGTTCCGCAAGCTCGGCGCCCGCGACCGGGCGCACGCGGTGGCCGCCGGCTTCCGCGCCGGCCTGGTCGCCTGAGCGCCGGTCGGGTCGGGGTCGGCGTGGTGGCCTGAGCGCCGGTCGGGTCGGGGTCGGCGTGGTGGCCTGAGCGCCGGTCGGGTCGGGGTCGGCGTGGTGGCCTGAGCGCCGGTCGGGTCGGTGCCGGGCGAGCGGTTCAGCGCGCCGGGGGAGCGTCCTCGTCGGTGCCCTCGGTCAGGGTGTCGTGCACGCCGTCCGCGTAGCCCCGGGCGTAGTCCCAGGTCACGTAGTGGTCCGGATCCGGGTCGTAGGCCGGTTCGTGCACCCGGGGCCGGCCGGAGCTGAGCAGGTGGCGCAGGTTGCCGCGGAGCAGGTCCCAGTCGAAGTAGTGCGGCTCGCGGCAGTCCTCGCACTCGATCACCAGCCCGCGCACCCCGATCGGCGCCAGCAGGGCCTGGTAGATCTCCAGGTCGGCCAGGTCCTCCAGCACGTCCTGGCGCTCGACGTCGGTCAGCGGATCGAGCTCGCCGTCGTCGCCCGGGCCGTGCAGACCGGCCGCCGGGTCGGCGGGGTCGCCGTTGAACGGGTCCATGGGCTCGTCGTGCACCCCCTCACCGTAGTCCCAACCCGCGGGCCAAGTCCGCCCCCGGGCCGGCGGGAATGCGTGCTCCGCCCCGCGCGACCCGCCCCGCCACCGGCGGAGGCGCCCCGGCCCGGTGAGTACGATGAAGCCACGCGCCGTCACCCCGGCGTGCGCCGGTGCCCGCGCGCGCCGCCTCGCTGAAGCCCGTTCGAGCAGCTCAGGGGAGCAATCGTGGAGAATTCGCCCAGCACCGACCTGCCAGCCGGCACCGATCCCGGCGAGCTGGGCGGCCACCTGCCGGAGCTGCCGGCCGGCTCGGCACGGGTGGTGCCGCTCGGGCTGACCTTCGACGACGTGCTGCTCCAGCCCGGCGAGTCGGACGTCGTGCCGAGCCGGGTGAACACCCGGACCAAGCTGACCCGCAACGTCGAGCTGACCATCCCGCTGCTGTCCAGCGCGATGGACACCGTCACCGAGGCGCGGATGGCGATCGCCATGGCCCGCCAGGGCGGCATCGGCGTGCTGCACCGCAACCTCTCGGTCGAGGACCAGGCGCTCCAGGTCGACCTGGTGAAGCGCTCCGAGTCCGGCATGATCACCAACCCGGTCACCGCCAGCCCGGACGACACCCTGCGCGAGGTCGACGAGCTCTGCGGCCGGTACCGGATCTCCGGTGTGCCGGTGGTGGACGCCGAGGGCCAGCTGGTCGGCATCGTCACCAACCGGGACATGCGCTTCGTCTCCGACCCGGCCACCCCGGTGCGCGACATCATGACCCGGTCGCCGCTGGTCACCGCCGCGGTCGGGGTCAGCAAGGACGAGGCACTGGAGCTGCTGCGCCGGCACAAGGTGGAGAAGCTGCCGATCGTCGACGGCGCCGGCAAGCTGCGCGGGCTGATTACCGTCAAGGACTTCACCAAGAGCGAGCAGTACCCGGAGGCCACCAAGGACGACGCCGGCCGGTTGCGGGTGGCGGCGGCGATCGGCGTCGGCGAGGACTCGTACAAGCGGGCCCGGGCGCTGGTCGACGCGGGCGTCGACGTGCTCATCGTGGACACCGCCCACGGCCACCAGCGGGCCGTGCTGGAGATGGTCGCCCGGCTCAAGAAGGACGTCGCCATCGACATCGTCGGCGGCAACGTGGCCACCTACGCCGGCGCGAAGGCCCTGGTCGACGCCGGTGCCGACGGGGTCAAGGTCGGCGTGGGGCCGGGCGCCATCTGCACCACCCGGATCGTGGCCGGCGTGGGCGTGCCGCAGATCACCGCCATCATGGAGGCCACCCGGGCGGCCCGGCCGGCGGGGGTGCCGGTGATCGGCGACGGCGGCATCCAATATTCCGGCGACATCGCCAAGGCCCTGGTCGCCGGCGCCGACACGGTGATGCTCGGCAGCCTGCTGGCCGGCTGCGAGGAGAGCCCCGGCGAGCTGATCTTCGTGAACGGCAAGCAGTACAAGGCATACCGCGGGATGGGGTCGCTCGGCGCGATGCAGTCCCGCGGGCAGGCCAAGTCGTACTCCAAGGACCGCTACTTCCAGCAGGACGTGACAAGCGACGAGAAGCTGGTGCCGGAGGGCGTCGAGGGCCAGGTGCCGTACCGTGGGCCGCTGTCCCGGGTGGCCCACCAGCTGGTCGGCGGCCTGCGGCTGGCGATGGGGTACGCGGGCGCGGAGAACATCCCCGACCTGCACCAGCGCGGCCAGCTCATCCGGATCACCGCGGCCGGGCTCAAGGAGAGCCACCCGCACGACATCCAGATGACCGTCGAGGCGCCCAACTACCACACCCGCTGACCATCACCCCCAACCACCTGGAGTCCCCATGCGTGACGTGGTCGAGATCGGGCTGGGCAAGACCGCGCAGCGCGGCTACCACCTGGACGACATCGCCATCGTGCCGAGCCGCCGGACCCGGGACGTCGACGACGTCTCCACCGCCTGGCAGCTCGACGCGTACCAGTTCGGCATCCCCTGCGTCGGGCACCCCTCCGACGCGACGATGAGCCCGTCCTCGGCGGTCCGGCTCGGTCAGCTCGGCGGCCTCGGCGTGCTCAACGTCGAGGGCCTGTGGACCCGGTACGAGAACCCGGCCAAGGTGCTGGAGGAGCTGGCCGGCCTGGGCGAGGACGCCCGGGCGACCAAGCGTCTCCAGGAGGTCTACGCCGAGCCGATCCGGCCCGAGCTGATCGCCGAGCGGGTCCGTGAGCTGCGGGCCGGCGGCGGCACGGTGGCCGTCCGGGTCTCCCCGCAGCACACCCTGGCGCTCGCCCCGGTGATCCTCGACGCCGGCGTGGACATCCTGGTCATCCAGGGCACCATCGTCTCCGCCGAGCACGTCTCCACCACCGACGAGCCGCTGAACCTCAAGGAGTTCATCGCCGACCTCGACCTGCCGGTCATCGTCGGCGGCTGCACCGACTACAAGACGGCGCTGCACCTGATGCGGACCGGCGCGGCCGGTGTGATCGTCGGCATCGGCGGCGACGAGTGGTCGACCACCGAGTCGGTGCTCGGCATCCGGGTGCCGATGGCCACCGCGATCGCCGACGCCGCCGCCGCCCGCCGGGACTACCTGGACGAGACCGGCGGCCGGTACGTGCACCTGATCGCCGACGGTGACCTGCGAACCTCCGGCGACATCGCCAAGGCGCTGGGCTGCGGCGCGGACGCGGTGATGCTCGGCGAGCCGCTCTCGCTCTGCGAGGAGGCCCCGGCCGGCGGCGCCTGGTGGCACTCCGCCGCCAGCCACCCGTCCCTGCCGCGCGGCGCGTTCGAGGTGGCCGGCGAGCCGATCGGCTCGCTGGAGCGGCTGCTCTTCGGCCCGGCCGACGAGCCCGACGGCCAGCTCAACCTCTTCGGCGGGCTGCGCCGGGCGATGGCCAAGTGCGGCTACCGCGACCTCAAGGAGTTCCAGAAGGTCGGCCTGGTCCTGGACCGCTGACCTGGACCGCTGACCTGGGTGGCGACCGGCGGCGCGGGTGGGGATTTCGGTCCCGCCCGCGCCGCCGCGCATCTACGCTCGGCGGATGAGGCAGCTGCGGCGGTACGCGGGGGCGGCGCTGGTGACGGTGCTGCTGCTGACGGGCTGCCCGGCGCGGGACGACGGGTACCGGGCGGGGGCGGCCGACGCGGGCGACCCGTACGTGCCGGGCAGCGGCAACGGCGGCTACAACGTCGGCGACTACCGGCTGCGGGTGCGCTACGACCCGGCGACCGACCGGCTCACCGGGCAGGCCACCGTCACCGCCACCACCACCGCCAAGCTCTCCCGGTTCAACCTGGACCTCGCCGGCCTGACCGTCGACTCGGTACGCGTCGACGGCGCCGACGCGCGGCACCGCCAGGACGGCGCCGAACTGGTGATCACCCCCGCCCACCGCCTCGACTCGGGCCGACGGTTCACCGTCGACGTCGCCTACGGCGGGGTGCCCGCCCCGGTCACCGACGGGCAGTTGGGCAGCGGCGGCCTGCTCGCCACCGCCGACGGCGCCGTCGCCCTCGGCCAACCCGTCTCGGCGAGCACCTGGTTCCCGGTCAACGACCACCCGTCCGACAAGGCCACCTACGACATCGAGGTGACCGTCCCGGACGGGCTGGCCGCGCTGAGCAACGGGGTGCCGAAGGGGCGCACCAGCACCGGCGGCTGGACCACCTGGCGGTGGGTGGAGGCCACCCCGATGGCCAGCTACCTGACCACCCTGGTGATCGGCGACTACCGGGTCGAGACCAGCACGCACGCCGGCAAGCCGATGGTGACCGCGGTCGCCGCCGCGCTGCCCGCGGACGGCCCGGCGGCCGCCTCGCTGGCCCGTACCGGGGCGGTGGTGGACTTCCTGGCCAGCCGGTTCGGGCCGTACCCGTTCGACTCGTACGGGGGGATCGCGATCGCCGACGACCGGATCCGCTACGCGCTGGAGACGCAGTCCCGGCCGGTGTACGGGCCCGGCTTCTTCCGCTCCGGTGCGAACGGCAACGTGATCGCCCACGAGCTGGCCCACCAGTGGTTCGGTGACTCGGTGTCGGTGGCCCGGTGGAGCGACATCTGGCTCAACGAGGGCTTCGCCACGTACGCGGAGTGGCTCTGGGAGGAACACGACGGCGGCCGTACCGCGCAGCGCAACGCGGAGCTCCAGTACGCGGTGACCGACTGGTCGCGGCCGTCGGTGGACCCGGGGCGGTCGGGCCTGTTCGGCGACGCCGTCTACAAGCGCGGCGCGCTGGCCGTGCACGCGCTGCGCCGGACGGTCGGCGACGACACCTTCTTCCGGATCCTGCGCGGCTGGGTGGCGGAGCGGCGCGGCGGCAACGCCACCACGGACGACTTCGTCGCGTACGCCGAGGGGGTCGCCGACCGCCCGCTGAAGCCCCTGCTGGACGCCTGGTTGATCGGCACCGGCGCGCCGACCCCGCTGTAGACCCGGCGGCGCCGGATCCTCGCGTAGTCTGCCGCGGACGGCGGACCCGACGGTGGCGGTCCGTCGTGGACGCACGGGGGAAGGACCTCGCAGATGACCTGGTGGGAGCCGCGACGTGGGGTCGCGCTGCTGCTTGCCGGAGCCCTCGGGCTGACCGGGTGCACCACGACCGACGAGCCGGCCGGCGGCGGCGCGACCGACAGTCCGGCGGCCGAGCCGTCGCCGTCGCCGACCCGGCAGTTCAAGCCCGGCGCGGCCGGCGCCGGCGACGGCTACTACCCGAAGTACGGCAACGGCGGCTACGACGTCGGCGGGTATCTGTTGAAGGTCCGCTACGACCCGGCGAAGGACCAGCTCTCCGGCACGGCCACCGTGCGGGCCACGGCGACCGCCGACCTGTCCTCGTTCAACCTGGACCTGGCCGGGCTGACCGTGCGCAAGGTGACCGTGGACGGCGCCCCGGCCACCCACGCCCGGCAGGGCAACGAGCTGGTGATCACCCCGGCCAGCGGCCTGGCCAGCGGCAACGGCTTCGTCGCCGAGATCAGCTACGGCGGCAAGCCGAAGCCGCTGGAGAGCACCACGGCCGGCTCGGGCGGCTTCTTCCACACCCCGGACGGGGCGATCGCGCTGGGCCAGCCGGAGTCGGCGAGCACCTGGTTCCCGGTCAACGACCACCCGTCCGACAAGGCCACCTACGACTTCGAGATCACCGTCCCGGAGGGGCTGGTCGCGGTCAGCAACGGGGTGCCCAAGGGTAAGAGCACCAGCGCCGGCTGGACCACCTGGAAGTGGTCCGAGGCGGCCCCGATGGCCAGCTACCTGAGCACCGTGGTGATCGGGAAGTTCCGGGTGCGCACCGGCGAGCACAAGGGCCGGCCGGTGTTCAGCGCGGTGACCACCCGGCTGCCCGAGGGGGCGGCGGACCGGTCGATCGAGCAGACCGTACGGGTGGCCGACTATCTGGAGACGGTCTTCGGGCCGTACCCGTTCGACGCGTACGGCGGGGTGGTCGTCTCCGACGACCGGATCAACTTCGCGCTGGAGACGCAGAGCCGGCCGGTCTATTCCGGCGGGTTCTTCGACCGGGGCGAGAACACCGAGGTGGTCGCGCACGAGCTGGCCCACCAGTGGTTCGGCGACAGCATCGCGCTGAGCCGGTGGCAGGACATCTGGCTGAACGAGGGCCTGGCCAGCTACGGCGCCTGGCTCTGGACGGAGCACTCCGGCGGGGACACCGCCCAGCGGGCCTTCGACCAGCGCTACGCCGGGGTGCCGCCGGAGGTGTGGCGGGTGCCGCCGGGCAAGCCGGGGGTGAAGGACCTGTTCAGCGCCTCGGTGTACGAGCGCGGCGCGATGACCGTGCACGCCCTGCGGCTGGCCGTGGGCGACGCCGCCTTCTTCAAGATCCTCAAGACCTGGACGGCGGAGAAGAAGAACGAGAACGCCACCACCGACGAGTTCGTCGCGCTGGCCGAGCGGGTCTCCGGCAAGCAGCTCGACAAGCTCTTCGACGCCTGGCTCTACGGCAAGAAGCGCCCCGCCCGCCCCGAGTGAAAGGAGGGGCCCCTTATTAACAGACGTCTGTTAATAAGGGGCCCCTCCTTGCACATCAGGCGCGGATGCGGAGTTGGGGGTGGGCGGCGAGGTACGCGTCGGCCTTGCCGGCGCGCAGCGCCGGCAGGAAGCCGCGCCCCAGCGGCAGCAGCTGCTCGCCCCGGTAGGCGCCGCCCGAGCCGACCCCCGTGCCGGGGAGGCCGACCAGGGTGAACGCGTTCGACGGCAGCCCGCCCAGGGCGTACGCGAGGTCGATCAGGCGCTCGCCGCCGGCGTAGAGCAGGGCGGCGCCGAGCGCCCGGACCACCCGCTGGAGCCGCTCCGGGTCCCGGGCCAGCCCGGCGCTGAGGATCTTGCGGGCCAGCGCCCGGACCAGTTGCTGCTGGTGGCGCTGCCGGCTGTAGTCGCCACCGGGGATGTAGCGCTGCCGGGCGTAGTCCAGCGCCTGCCAGCCGTTCAGGTGCCGGTTGCCCTTCTCGTAGACCATCTGCGGGCCGACGTAGCCGCCCGCCCCGGCCGGCCGGTGCTGGCCGTCCGGCCGGCGGTGCTTCGACGGGACCCGCTGGTCGACGTAGAGGTCCACCCCGCCGAGGGCGTCCACCAGGCCGTCGAAGCCGCCGAAGGTGAGCACCGCGCCGGCGTCGATCTTCAACCCGGTGTACCGGCTCACCGTGGCGCGCAGCAGCTCGTACCCCTGGGCCGCGCTGGGCTGCTGCGGCTTGCCGGGCACCCGGGCGCCGTAGCTCATGGCGTGGGTGAGTTTGGTCCGCCCGCCCCGGTAGCCGGCCTTGGGGAACGCCGGGATGTCCACCAGCAGGTCGCGGGGGAGCGAGAAGAGGTACGCCCGCTTCAGCCCCTTGGGCACGTGCAGCACCAGCACCGCATCCGAGTGCGGCACCCAGCCGGGGATCTTCACCCGGGTGTCCACACCGACCAGCAGCAGGGTCAGCGGGCCGGTGATGTCGGCGCCGGGTGGCGGGGTGGGGCTGGCGGTGGGCGCGGGGACGGTGGGGCTCGGGGTGACCGGCACCGTCGCGGAGGGCGACGCCGCGACCGGCCCGGACGGCGCCTCGACCACCGGCCGGCCGACCAGCCGGGTGACCGTCACCGTGCCCGCCGCGATCAGGACCACCGCGGCGAGCGCCGCCCAGCCCCAGCGCCGGCGTCGCGGTGCCGCACTCGGGTGAACCATGCCGATCCCCTCCCCGTGCCGGCTGGCCGCCCGGACGGATGCTCCGCCGGGTCGGTCGCCGGACCGCAGCATGATCGCCCAAAACCGGCCCTGGCGCGATGGCTACCCGTCGGTAATGATGCGTGCATGCGGTACGACGTGCTGGTGATCGGCTCAGGCTTCGGTGGCAGCGTGACCGCGCTCCGGCTGGCCGAGAAGGGCTACCGGGTCGGCGTACTGGAGGCGGGCCGGCGCTTCGCCGACGACGAGTTCCCCCGGACCTCCTGGCGGCTGCGGCGGTTCCTGTGGGCGCCCCGGCTGGGCTGCTACGGGCTGCAACGGATCACCCTGCTCCGCTCGGCCGACCGGAGGACCGGCGGCGGCGTCATGGTGCTCTCCGGTGCGGGGGTGGGCGGCGGCTCGCTGGTGTACGCCAACACCCTCTACGAGCCGCTGGACGCGTTCTACGCCGACCCGCAGTGGCGGGACGTCACGGACTGGCGGGCCGAGCTGGCCCCGCACTACGACCAGGCGAAGCGGATGCTCGGCGTCACCACGTACCCGAGGGTCACCGGCGCGGACCGGGCGATGCGGTCGGTGGCCGAGCGGATGGGGGTGGGGCACACCTTCCACGCCACCCCGGTCGGCGTGCACATCGGCCGCCCCGGCGAGCGGGTCGCCGACCCGTACTTCGGTGGGGCCGGGCCGGCCCGCACCGGCTGCACCCACTGCGGGTCGTGCATGACCGGCTGTCGGCACGGCGCCAAGAACACCCTGGTCAAGAACTACCTGTGGCTGGCCGAGCGGCTCGGCGTCGAGGTCCACCCGCTCACCACGGTGACCGCCGTCCGGCCGGCCGCCGACGGCGGCTACCAGGTGTCCGCCGAGCGCACCGGGGCCTGGCTGCGCCGCCGCCGTCAGGTGATCCACGCCGACCAGGTGGTCCTCGCCGCCGGGGCGCTGGGCACCCAGCGGCTGCTGCACGAGATGAGGGCGACCGGCGCGCTGCCCGCCCTGTCGTCGCGCCTGGGCGAGCTGACCCGGACCAACTCGGAGGCGATCCTCGGCGCCTCGGTGCCCCGCCGGCGGGCCCGCGACGCGGGGCTGGACTTCACCGAGGGAGTGGCGATCACCAGCTCGTTCCACCCGGACCCGCGCACCCACATCGAGCCGGTGCGCTACGGCCGCGGCTCCAACGCGATGGGCCTGCTCCAGTCCCTGCTGGTCGACGGCGGCCCGCGCCGGGTCCGGCGCTGGCTGGGCAGCATCGTGCGGCAGCCCGCCCTGGCCGCCCGGATGGTGTCCGTGCGGGGCTGGTCGGAGCGGACGGTGATCGCGCTGGTGATGCAGTCGGTCGACAACTCGCTCACCACCCGGCTGCGCCGCGGGCCGCTGGGCCGGCGGCTGGTCTCCGGCCCGGGTCACGGCGCGCCCAACCCGACCTGGATCCCGGCCGGCAACCAGGCGGTCCGGCTGCTCGCCGAGGAGATCGGCGGTACGCCGGGCGGCGCGCTGACCGAGCCGTTCAACATCCCGATGACCGCGCACATCCTGGGCGGGGCGGTGATCGGCGCCACCCCGGCCGACGGGGTGGTGGACCCGTACCACCGGGTGTTCGGGCACCCGGGGCTGCACGTGGTGGACGGCGCGGCGGTCTCGGCGAACCTCGGCGTCAACCCGTCGCTGACGATCACCGCGCAGGCCGAGCGGGCCCTGTCGTTCTGGCCGAACAAGGGCGACGAGGATCCCCGGCCGCCGCTGGGTTCGGCGTACCGGCGGCTCGACCCGGTGCCGCCGCGAGCGCCGGCCGTCCCCGCCGAGGCCCCCGCCGCGCTGCGGTGGTAGGCGGGGTCCCGCACCCCGCACACGGCCGGCGGTGACTGTCGGTAGGCTTTCTGCGCATGAGCACGCCTCGCCCCGTCCTCGTGGTGGACTTCGGAGCCCAGTACGCCCAGCTCATCGCGCGCCGGGTGCGCGAGGCGAAGGTCTACTCGGAGATCGTCCCGCACTCCATGCCGGTCGCCGAGATGCTGGCGAAGGACCCGGCCGCGATCATCCTGTCCGGCGGCCCGTCCAGCGTCTACGCGCCGGACGCCCCGCAGATCGACGCCGGCATGTTCGACGCCGGGGTGCCCGTCTTCGGCATCTGCTACGGCTTCCAGGCGATGGCCCGGGCGCTGGGCGGCACGGTGGCGCGGACCGGCAACCGGGAGTACGGCGGCACCCCGCTGCGTCCCCGCCTCGACGCCGGCGTGCTGCTCCGGGACCTGCCGGCGGAGCTGCCGGTGTGGATGAGCCACGGCGACGCGGTGACCGAGGCGCCGGCCGGTTTCACGGTGACCGCCGAGTCGGCGGGCGCCCCGGTCGCCGCGTTCGAGGACCTGGCCGGCCGCCGCGCGGGCGTGCAGTTCCACCCCGAGGTGGGGCACACCGCGCAGGGCCAGGAGATGCTCACCCGCTTCCTGTACGACATCGCCGGCATCGAGCCGACCTGGACGCCGGAGAACATCATCGACGACCAGGTGGCCCGGATCCGGGCCCAGGTCGGCGACAAGGAGGTCATCTGCGGCCTGAGCGGGGGCGTGGACTCCGCGGTCGCCGCGGCGCTGGTGCACAGGGCGGTCGGTGACCAGCTCACCTGCGTCTTCGTCGACCACGGGCTGCTGCGGGCCGGCGAGGCCGAGCAGGTGGAGAAGGACTACGTCGCGGCCACCGGGATCAAGCTCAAGGTGGTCGACGCGCGGGAGCGGTTCCTCGGCGCGCTGGCCGGGGTGACCGACCCGGAACAGAAGCGCAAGATCATCGGTCGCGAGTTCATCCGGGTCTTCGAGGCCGCCGCCCGGGAGGTCGCCGCGCACGGCGACGTCGAGTTCCTGGTGCAGGGCACCCTCTATCCGGACGTGGTGGAGTCCGGCGGCGGCACCGGCACCGCCAACATCAAGAGCCACCACAACGTCGGCGGCCTGCCGGAGGACCTGAAGTTCGCCCTGGTCGAGCCGCTGCGCACGCTGTTCAAGGACGAGGTCCGCACGCTCGGCCTCCAGCTGGGGCTGCCGGAGGCGATGGTCTGGCGGCACCCGTTCCCGGGCCCGGGCCTGGCCATCCGGATCATCGGCGCGGTGGACGAGGAGCGGCTCGCGGTGCTCCGCCGGGCCGACCTGATCGCCCGGCAGGAGCTGAGCGCCGCCGGCCTGGACCGGGGCGTCTGGCAGTTCCCGGTGGTGCTGCTGGCGGACGTGCGCAGCGTCGGCGTGCAGGGCGACGGGCGCAGCTACGGGCATCCCGTGGTGCTGCGCCCGGTGTCCAGCGAGGACGCGATGACCGCCGACTGGTCCCGGCTGCCCTACGACGTGGTCGCGAAGATCTCCACCCGGATCACCAACGAGGTCGCCGAGGTCAACCGGGTGGTGCTCGACGTGACGAGCAAGCCGCCGGGCACCATCGAGTGGGAGTGAGCGCGGCTCAGGCCGGCGGCTGAGCCGCCGGCCGGGGCTGCGGCGGCACCGGACCGGTGGGCGGCGTGGCGTCGGCCGTGGGCCAGCCGGCCGGTCCGGGCCGGGGCGCGGCGGCCGGGCCGTGCGGCCAGGCGGGGGCGCCGGCCGGCTCCTCGGGCATCAGGAACCACATGATCGGGTACGCCAGCGCGAGGAAGCCGCCGGTGAGCAGTGCGCTCACCGCGAAGACCACCCGGACCAGGGTCGGGTCGAGGCCGAAGTAGCGGCCGAGGCCGCTGGCGACGCCGGCCACCATGCGGTCGGTGGTGGGTCGCCGGAGCTGCTTGTACGGGGGCTGGGGTGCGTGGGTCGAGGTCATGTCTCCACGGTCCGCGCCGGCCGGCGGATCGACCTCGGTGACCGCCCGGATCAATACCCTGACCCGCCCCTGAGGTGCCAGCGAAGAGTCAGGAACCTGACAGTTTTCGATGGAGGTAACCGCCGAGGGGGAGAATTTCCCCCCGTGACCACCTTGCTGGAGCCGCTCCGCAGGATCGCGGCATACGCAGTTTGTGCTGATTCAGTCGGCCGAGTGTTGCTGGTCCGCGCATCGGAGCGCTCCGGCACCCCCGGCACGTGGTCCCTGCCCGGTGGGGCGGTCGACCACGGCGAGGACCCGAACCACACAGTCGTCCGGGAGACCGCCGCCGAGACCGGCCTCTCCGTCGCCGTCTCCGGCCTGCACGACGTCCTGGCGGACATGCGGGCGCTGCCGGAGCGGGGCATCACCATCCACACCGACCGGCTGCTCTACCGGGTGACGGTGCGCGGCGGCACGCTCACCGAGCGGATCGACCGCCCCACCGACCTGGCCCGCTGGTTCACCCTCGACGAGGCGCGGCAACTGCCGCTGCGCTCGTTCACCGCGCGCGCCCTGGGACTGCCCGCCTCCTCCGCCGACATCGTCCCGGACGAGGCGCCGGAGTTCCCCTCCTTCTATGCCGTGCCGGGCCCCGACGGGCTGCACCGCGCGCAGCGCTTCGCCGCGTACGCGGTGGTGACCGACCCGGACGGCCGGGTGCTGCTCACCCGGGTCTCGGACGGCTACCCGGGGGCCGGCTGCTGGCACCTGCCCGGCGGCGGCACCGACTACGGCGAGCAGCCGGGCGCGGCGCTGATCCGGGAGCTGGTCGAGGAGACCGGACAGACCGGGCGGCTCGTGGAGCTGCTCGGCGTGGCCAGCCACCGGGACGCCGCCTCGCTCGGCCCGGAGGGCTACCCGATCGACTGGCACGGGGTCCGCGCCTTCTACCGGGTGGTGGTCGACCAGCCGGCCCCGCCGACCGTGGCCGACGTGGGCGGTTCCACCTGCGAGGCGCGCTGGTTCGCCCGCGAGGAGTTGGGCGCGCTCCCCACCGACCGGCTCACCGAGGTCACCGCCGAGGCCGTCCAGGCCGCCCAGCTGACCTGAGCGCCGCCCCCGCTGCGGCTAACCTCATGATCGACGAGGTGGCGCGGGAGCGGGGGAGCGGTCCATGGAGCAGCGGCGGCGGATCGGCGCGTACGGGGTGCTGCGGCGCGGCGAGCGGGTGCTGCTCGCCCGGGGCGCCGCCACCGGCCCGTTCCCCGGGGTGTGGCAGCTGCCCGGCGGTGGCCTGGCACACGCCGAGCACCCGGCCCACGCGGTGGTCCGGGAGTTCGGCGCGGAGACCGGGCTGACCGTCGGGGTGACCGGGGTGCGGGCCGCCGTGGCCGACGTGGTCACCTTCCGCGACGACGACGTCGCGCTGCACGTCGACCGGCTGGTGTTCGACGTCGAGGCGCGCTCCGGGCAGCTCCGGCCGGCGCCCGCCGGTGGCGGCGACGAGCTGGCCTGGGTGACCCCGGCGGAGGCGGCCGGGCTGCCGTTGATGCCGTTCACCGCGGAGCTGCTCGGGGTGCCGGTCACCCCCCTGCCGCCGGAGCTGCCCCGGGCCGCCCCCGCCGAGCTGCTCACCCCGCCGCCGCTCGACCGTGGGCAGCGCTTCGCCGCGTACGGGCTGGTCACCGACCCGGCGGGGCGGGTGCTGTTGACGATGATCGCGGAGGGGTACCCGGGCGCCGGGCGGTGGCACCTGCCCGGCGGCGGCACCGACCACGGCGAGCAGCCGGCCACCGGGTTGCTGCGGGAGCTGGTCGAGGAGGCCGGCCAGCTCGGCCGGGTGCTGGGGCTGGTGACCGTGGACCACCTGCACAACCCGGCGGCGCTCGGACCGGAGGGCCGGCCGATGGACTGGCACTCCGTGCGGGTGGTCTACCGGGTGGTGGTGGACGCCCCCACCGAGGCGGTGGTCACCGAGCTGGCCGGCGGCTCGACCGCCCGCGCCGCCTGGTTCACCGCCGCGCAGCTCGACGGCCTGTCGATGACCGGGGTGGCCGCCCTGGCAACCGGACGCCGGGGTCGGTAGCCCCCGCTCGCGGGGCGGACATCGGCCAACTCCGGTACAGTCAGGAGGCGAGCTGCGAAGAAGGCGGCCGATGAAAGAAATGGGCGATGTAGCCCGGGATGGGAATAAGAGGGCGGTCTGCGCGGGTTAAGCCAGGTATAAGTACCGCCGGTAGCTATCGCCAAGCCCCGTTCCCTGTGCAATGGTGTACTCCGCTGAAACGGCTGCCGGGCCAGAAAGGTCCGGCACGAGACAGCCGGACACCCCGCCCCACGTGGCGGGCCACCCGATCCGGTGATGGAGGAAACGTGCCGAGAGCCCCATGGCGCCGGCGTCGTACGACTGACAGTCCGCGCCCCGCAGGGCGTCGCTGGGCGGGCAGGTTGCGCCGCAGCAGTACGTTCGCCCGTCAGGTGCTGCTGGTCCGCGTCGGTCGCCGCGACGGCGACCTGACCCCCGGTTCCGACCTGGTCCTGCCCGAGCGCCGCCTCGCCGGCCGGCGTCACCGGCCCGCCCGCGGTCGCTACGAGCGCGAGATCGAGGCGATCATGCCGGTCAGCCCGGCCCTCGCGCCCAGTGAGCCGGTGGACGACTCGCCGGCGCGGGCGATCCCGCTGCTCCCCGGCGAGCGCACCGCCGCCCGCCGGATGAAGTTCGCGCTGGTCAACGGTTGCACCCTGAGCAGCCTGGCGCTCGGCATGCTGGCCATCTTCCTGGCCATGCAGGGCGACGTCCGGACCGCCGCGCTCTGCCTGATCGCCTGCGTGGCCTTCGACGGCCTCGACGGTGCCCTGGCCCGCAAGTTCGGCGTGGCCAGCCCGTTCGGCGCCCAGATGGACTCGCTGGCCGACATGTGCTCGTTCGGCCTCGCCGCCCCGGTCGTCGTGTACGCCTCGCTCGCCGGGTCGGTGCCGCCGGCCGCCGCCGGGGTGGCCTGCGTGCTGGTCGCGGCCTGCGCCGCCGTCCGGCTGGCCCGGTTCAACGTCTCGCCCAAGGACGGCCGGTTCTTCTGCGGCGTGCCGACCACGATGGCGGCGGCGGTGCTGGCGCTGACGGTCGCCATCGGGCTGCCCGTGTCCGGCGCGGTGATGGTCGCCGGGGTCGTGCTGCTGGCCTTCGCCATGGTCTCCAGCTTCCCGTACGCGAAGCTGGCCCGGCTGCTCAAGCTGCCGCCGTGGCTGTGGCTCGCCCCGGTGGTCGGCGCCCTGATCGACATCCGGCTCACCTTCGCCCTGGTCGTGGTGGGCTACCTGGTCAGCGGCCCGCTGCTCTGGCTGCACCAGCGCCGGGACGCCTGACCCCCGCACCTGACGAAAAGGGGCGCCGCGACGAGCGGCGCCCCTTTTCGTGTCCGCGATCAGCGCCAGCGGGCGATGACGGTCGAGCCGCCGACCACCTTGTCGCCGGGGCCGACCAGCGGCTCCGCCGCGTCGGCCGGCAGGTAGACGTCGGTGCGCGAGCCGAACCGGATCAGCCCGAAGCGCTCGCCCCGGGCCAGCAGCGCGCCGATCGGCGCCCGCTGCACGATCCGCCGCGCGATCAGGCCCGTCCGCTGCGCCACCACCACCGTGCCGCGCTCGGTGTCCAGCACCGTGTACGCGGCGACGTTGTGCTCGGCGTCCGGCTTCATGGCGTTGACGAAGCCGCCGTCGGCGACGAAGTAGTCCACCACCTTGCCGGCGACCGGGGAGCGGTTGACGTGCACGTCCAGCACGGACAGGAAGACCGCGATCCGCAGCCACTCGCCCGCGCCGAACCGCTCGTCGTGCAGCCGCTGCACCGACAGCACCTGCCCGTCGGCCGACGCGACCACCGCGGCCGGGTCCTCGGGGACGTCCCGCTCCGGATCCCGGAAGAATGCGGCGACCGGGGCGGCGGCGAGCGCGGGGAGCAGCCACAGCTTGGACTTCGGCCGGGCGGCGCGGGCCAGCGCGGCCAGGCCGAGGGTGATGCCGGCCGCGACCACGCCGTTGGAGTCGAGGTGCATGCTCCGGGTCAGCGGCACACTCGACGGCCGGTACGCCGGGGCCAGCCGGCCGGCCAGCGCCGCGCCCGCCGGGGAGAACCGCAGCTGGTGCACGCGTACCGGCGGGGTGTTGCGCAGCACCAGGTCGGTGCGGACCCCGTGCAGGACGCCCTGGCGGTCCAGCTCGGCGCTCGCGCCGGCGGTGCCGTACAGCGGGGCGGCGACGCTCAGCGTCGAACCGTCGGTCAGGTATTTGGCCAGGCCGTCCACCGCCGCCCGGGTCTCGTCGGCGGTGCCGGTGAAGGGCTCGGCGGCGACCACCACCTCGGCGGCGTCGGCCTCGGCGAGGGAGTCGACGACGCGTACCCGGTCGGCGACCCAACGCCCCTGGGCGGTGACGTGGTCACGCAGCGCGGCGGCACCCGCCGGCTCGGCCGGCACCACGGTGAGCGCGTCACCGGGCAGCAGCGCGTCGATCGCGGCGGCGAGCACCACGGACTCCGGCGTCGCGCCGACCAGCAGGGCCGACTTCGGGTCGTTGCGACGGGCGAGTTCGCTGACGAGGGTACGGGCGGCGCGCTCGCCGACACGGACCGGACCGGACCGGCCGGAGGTCCGCACGGCGGGGGACTGGGTCATCTCGGAAGGACTCCTGACGAGGTAGCGGTGGGAATCGCGGCGGGACCACCCGGGCGAGCCGGGCGGCTCGGGACGGTCGGGCCGGGCGGCGCGGACCGGCCGGCGGAGGCGACTTCTCCACGGCCAGCATATGCGCCGGTTCGGGGCAGCCGCACCGCACTGGTCAGCGGTCCCCGCGTCGTTCCACCGTGGGCGGTTCGGCGGGTGACGCCGGCCCGGCACCGTCCCCCGGTCGATCCGCGTCGGGCAGCGCCGGCGACCAGCGGGCCGGTCCGACCGGCTCGTCGACCGTCCGGTCCTCGACCGCGTCCCGGGGCGCGTCGGTCACCGCGACGGGCGGCACCTCGTCCGCGGCCTCCGGCGCGGCATCGGACCGCTCGGTGCCGGCGGCGGACGGTCCGCCGGGACCGGTTGCCGGCAGCGGCTCGGTCGCCGGCTCCGCACCCGGCCGCTGCTCGGCGGTCGCGGGCTCCGCGCCCGGCCGCTGCTCGGCGGTCGCGGGCTCCGCGTCCGGCCACTGCTCGGTCACCGGCTCACCGCCCGGCCACCGCGCGGTCGTCGGCTCCGCGCCCGGCCACTGCCCGGTCGGTGCGGCCGGCCACTCGGTGGTCGGCGCCGCCGCGCCCGGCCACCGGGTCCCCCATCCGCCCGGGGCGAAGTCGGCCGGGCCCGGCGGACCGGCCGGCGGCGCCGGAGCGACCGGCCAGCCGGGTCCGGCGGGTTGTTGCCCGGCCGCGGCCGGGGCCGCCGGAGCGGTGTGCCGGCCGGAGCGCAACGCGCCCAGCAGCCCGAGCAGGCCGACCAGGATCAGCCCACCGGCGAGGAACCAGCCGACCGGCGGCAGCGCGAGCCCGAGCAGCTGGGCGAGCAGCCACCAGGCCGACAGCCCGAGGAACAGCAGCCCGAACACGAGTGAGAAAGCGTCGGTGCGGTGCGCCTTCACCGGGTCACCTCCAGGTTGCCCGCGTTGACGTTGATGACCAGGTGCAGCCGGCCGCCGCCGGCCCCGTCGGCACCCAGGTCGGTCCACTGCCGTGGCCGGCCACCGATCCCGGCGGCGTGCTGGCCGAAGACCGTCGCCTCGCCGGCCTTGACGTCGGCCACCGCGGTGACGTCGACGTTCGGCGGCACCACCACTGTCGTGTTGCCGAAGTTGACCACCACGTTGACGTTCGTGTCCCGCTCGTCGAAGGTCACCGCGCGCAGGTCCAGCACCGCGTCGCCGAAGTTGTTCTCGTACCGCACGGCGACGTCCCGGTAGCTCTGCGGGGCCCAGGTGACGTTGCCGTCCAGGCCACCGACCCGGTCGTACGACTCGGCCACCGTGGCGAAGCCCAGCGCGGCGGCGGTGACCAGGCCGAGCGCCACCAGCCAGCGGGCCCGGCCGAACCAGGCGCCGACGAGCAGCCCGGCGCCGATGACGGCCAGTGCCGCCGCGAAGTACGCGGCCGCCCCGATCGGGAACACGTCCAGCAGGTCGAGCAGGGCGACCACGCCCAGCGCCAGGAAGATCAGTGAGAAGGTGATCGCGCCCAGCGGCGACCGCTCGCGGGGTCGCTTCGGCGGGCGGCTCGGCCGCGCCGGGGCGTACCCGAGGGGTGGTTGCGGGGTTCCGGCGAACGGGCCGTGCGGGGCGAACGGCGGCCGGTAGCCGGCCGGGGGCGGCGCGGCCGGCGGCACGGTGACCGGCGGCGGCGACCAGGCGGCCGGCTCGGCGACCGGCGGGACCGGCGTGGGCGGGGCGGCGGCGGGCGCGGTCGGCGCCCCGCCGAGCGTGGCGGGCTCGGCGGAGACCGGCTGCTCCGGGGGG
>NZ_JAIOAA010000011.1 GCF_019890675.1 Micromonospora sp. PLK6-60
GTTGGGGTACGCCGGAGCAGATCACCGACCCCGAGTACTCCACCCTCGCGTTCCTCAAGGGCCTGAAGCAGGTCGACGGCTGGCAGGACATGCCCCTGACCGACGCCGCCCAGACCGTGCAGGTGTCCGCCTACCCCGACGCGTACGCGCAGTGGGAGCAGCAGGCCGCCGACCTCGTCACCCAGCACTGGAACAGCTGACCTAAACCCCGAAGGCCGGCACCCGACAACGGGTGCCGGCCTTCGGCAGCTCCGGACCAGGGGCATGATGGCGGGATGGCTGCGTGGTCGGACCGTACCGGAGTGGTCGTACTGCCCGGCGGGGCCCAGGTACGCGGTCGACCCGCCGCCGCGCCGGCGTCGCCGGCCGACTTCACCGTGCTGCTGGTCGACGGGCCGGCGCCGGCGTGGCCGTACCGACGGGTGCGGTGGCCGGACTTCTGGATACCGGCCGACCGGGACGACGCGGTGGACGCGCTGCGGGAGGCGCTGCGGCGGGCGTACGCCGGGGAACGGGTCGAGGTGGCCTGCCGGGGCGGCAAGGGCCGGACCGGCACGGGGCTCGCCGCCCTGGCCGTGTTGGACGGCCTGCCGGTGCGGCAGGCGGTGCCGTGGGTCCGGCGGCACTACCACTCGCGCGCGGTCGAGACTCCCTGGCAGCGCTGGTGGCTGCGCGCGCTGCCCAGCCTCCGGGACTGACCGTCGCACGGACCGGGAATCCGGCACCGGCACCCCTCCACCCGGACACCTCCCGGCGTGTCAGAGGGAGGAGGAGGTGGCGAGTGGACGCCGACCGGCAGTCGTTCGAGGCGTACGCGCGGGAGCGCGGCGCCGCCCTGTCCCGCCACGCCTACCTGCTCACCGGTGACCACCACCTCGCCGAGGACCTGGTGCAGCAGACCCTGCTGCGGGTGGCGGGGCGGTGGCGGCGGGTGGTGGCCGGCGGCGACCCCGACCCGTACGTGCGCAGGGTGCTCTATCACCAGCATGTCTCCTGGTGGCGGCGGCGGACCCGGCGGGTGGCCGAGTCGCCGTTGGACACCGCCGACCGGGCGGTGCCGGATCCGGCGGACGCGGTGGCGGTGCACCTCGCGGTGCGCGACGCGTTGGCCCGGCTCGCGCCCCGGCAACGCGCCGCCATCGTGCTGCGCTACTACGAGGACCTGTCGGAGGCCCAGGTGGCCGAGACGCTGGGCTGCCGGGTCGGCACGGTGAAGAGCCAACTCCGGGACGGGTTGGCCCGGCTGCGGGTGCTCGCGCCGGAACTGGCGCGGCTGCTGGAGGTGCGGTGATGGGTGACGGGCGGCTGGGCCAGGTGCTGCACCGGATCGCGGCCGACGCGCGGCCCGCCCGGTTGGGGCCGGACCTGTGGGAGCGGGGACGGCGGCGTCGGCGGCGCACCGTGGCCACGGCGGTGGTGGCGGTGCTGGTGGTGCTGGGCGCCGCGCCGGTGGTGCTGCCCCGGGTGCACGCCGACGGGTACGCCCCGGCCGGCGGCGACCGGCCGGTGGTGCCGGCCCGGGTGTACCCGCCGCTGACCGGGCAGGCCGGCGTGGTCGAGCACCCGACCGGGCCGGCCGCCCTGGTGGTCTCCGGCGACCGGGAGCTGCGCGGCAGCGACATCTGGGGCTGGGAGGGACGCAGCCTGCTCGTCGCCCGGGACGGCCGATACCGGCTGGCCCGTACGGTGGGCGAGGTGAGCGCCGGGGTGGGGGACCTGCTGCTCTCCCCGGACGGCCGGCGGCTGGCCGCGATGCCGTGGCTGGAGGGCGTCGCCTACCAGCACGACGTCGCCGGCCCGGGCGGCCCGCAGGGCGTCACCGCGGTGGTCGAGCTCGGCACGGGGGAGAACCGGACCTACCCGGGCGGTTACCCGCTGGCCTGGTCGCCGGACGGCGACTCCCTGCTGCTGCGGCCGGCCACCGAGGATTCCCGGCTCGGCGGGTTGAACCTGCTCGACCTGGCCACCGGGCGGGTGCGCGCGCTGCCCCGGATCGACGAGGAGTTCCGGCTGGGCAACCTGGCCGCGTTCTCGCCGGACGGGGCCCGGCTCGCGGTGGCCACGGTCGACGCGCTGTACGTCGTGGAGACCGCCGGGATGACCGTACGCCGGATCGCCACCCTCACCCCGGCGGAGCGGCTGGCCGGGCCGGGCGCCTGGTCGCCGGACGGCACCCGGCTGGCCATGTGGACGATGGGGGACTGCGAGGACGGGACCACCTGCGACGAGCGGCGCCTCGCCCGGCGGGCGATCCGGCCCGGCTGGCGGGACGCGACGACCGGCGCGGTGGTGGACGGGCCCCGGCTGCCGGCCGCCCGTGGGCTGGCCGCCCGGCTGCTCGGCTGGCAGGGCGACGGTGACGCGGTGGTCGTCGAGTACCAGCCGGAGGCCGGCCTGACCCGCGAGCCGGACAACCCGCGCTGGTCGGAGACCGACTGGTGGGCGGTGGGCTCGGTGACGCTTACCGAGCTGCGCCGCGACGGCTCCCGGCACCGGTTGGTGGACCTGCCGGGCAGCGCGCTGTTCGTGGACGTGCCGGCGGGGCTGCTGGACTCCTTCGGCGGCCCGTCGCCGTCGCGGGTCGAGGGCGCGGTGCGGTGGCTGCTGGCGCTCTGGTGGCCGCTCGGCCAGTTCGTGCTGCTGCTGGTCGCGGCGGTGGTCGCCGGCTCCGGGCTGCGCCGGTGGCGCCGGCGGACCCGGCGGCGCTGACCGGCGGGTCCGGGCGGCGGTCGACGAGAGTCCGCCTCGGGGCCCCGACCGAGATGTTCGGCGGTGAATTCGTCGAGGGGATAAAGTTCGCGCAGTGAGGAAGGTGGCACGGTGCGGGCGCTGATCCTGATCCTGCCGCTGGTCGTCGCGGTCCTCCTGCTGGCGCTCGCGGTGGGCCGGGCGCTGGACCGGCGCTCCGCGCGCTCGGCCCGCTGGCAGGTGGTGCACTACGGGCAGGACGGGCACACCGTGGTCGCGGTGGGGCTGCTGCCCCGCCGCGGCGGTACGCCGCTCGACGAGCACGTGGTGGACCGGATCCCGGCGGGCGATCCGGAGTGGACCACCCGGTTCCTGCACGCCCGGGAGGTCGCCGAGGAACGGGCCTTCCATCTCAACTCGGGCCCGACGGCGTTGCCGGGCTGACGGCGCGCCGCCACGCCGGGGTGGTTAGCCCTTCCTGGATCTTCCCGGTTACCCTGCTCACCCATGAGAGGACGGGCCCTGGCAGCCGCGGTCACCGCCGCCGTACTGATGGCGACGCCGGTCCCGGCCGCCGCGACTCCCCGCGCCGCCGCGGCCCCGGCGGGTACGCCGGTGCCCTGCCCGCGCGTCCCGCCACCGCCGCAGACGAAGCGGCCGCCGAAGCCCGCACCCCCGCCCCGGGTGCCGGCGGACCAGCGGGTGGGTGGCGACGAGCTGGCCACCACCGGCCTGGTCGTGCCGGCCGGCGCGCCGAAACCGCCGGCGGTCAGCGCCACCTCGTGGATCGTCGCGGACCTGGACACCGGCGCGGTGCTCGGCGGTTGCGGCCCGCACGAGTACGGCATCCCGGCGAGCACCCAGAAGCTGCTGCTGGCGGCGACGATGATGCCGAAGCTGAACCCGAAGCAGCTGGTCACGGTCACCCGCGGTGATCTGGACATCGAACCGGGCAGCTCGGCGGTCGGGCTGGTCGAGGGCGGCAGGTACCGGGTCGAGACGGTCTGGCTCGGGCTGCTGCTCAACTCCGGCAACGAGGCGGCCAACCTGCTGGCCCGGTTGGGCGGCGGGTCGGTCGCCGGTGGCGTGGCGCAGATGAACGCGAAGGCCGAGGAGCTCGGCGCGTTGCAGACCCACGCGGTGACCCCGTCGGGGCTGGACGGCAAGGGGCAGTTCACCAGCGCGTACGACCTGGCGTTGATCGGCCGGGCCTGCTTCGCCCTCCCCGACTTCCGCCGGTACGCGCTCACCGAGAGCACCCAGATCCCGGCGCAGCCGGCGTTGAAGCGACCCGGCTTCCAGATCCAGAACGAGAACAAGCTGATCTACCGCTACGACGGCGCGCTCGGCGGCAAGACCGGCTTCACCGATCTGGCCCGGCACACGTACGTCGGTGGCGCGCAGCGCAACGGCCGGCGGCTGGTGGTCACCCTGCTCAACGCCGAACGCAACCCGATGCCCGGCTGGCAGCAGGGCGCGACCCTGCTGGACTGGGGGTTCGCGCTGCCGAAGGACGCCTCGGTGGGCCGGCTGGTCGAGCCGGGCGAGCTCGCCGCGGAGCGGGACGCGCCCGCCGCCGAGCCGGAGGGGACGGCAGCCGAGCCGGACCCGGCCGACACGCCGGGGCCGGTCGCGGCCTACCGCGCCGCCGAGGACTGGACCCGGCGCTACTGGCCGGCGGCGGCCGCCACCGGCGTGCTCCTCGTCGTCCTGGTGATCGTCGTGCTGGCCCGGGGTCGCGGGGACCGGGGCAAGCGCCGGCGCGGACCGGGCCGCCGCCGCGCCGCCTGACGGCGGGCGGGTCACCGCCTGCGTGATCTGACCGGTTGCCGGGATTCCGGCACGGCCGCCCACCTAAGGTCGACTCATGGCTCCTCGACGGCCGGCGGGCGGGACCGGCCGCCCACGTCCGGCCGGGTAGGCCGGGGTGGCCCGGATCCGTCGGCCCGCCCCGGCGACGGTGGCGAGTCTGCTGGTCTCCGCCGGCCTGCTCGTCGCGCTCAGCCACTGGGCCCGGCACCGGCCACCGGGGCGCTGGGAGCGGGACCTCTTCGCGCTGCTCAACCAGATACCGGGGCCGCTCACGCCGGTGCTCGGGGTGGTGCTGGCCCTCGGCTCGTACCCGGCGGTGTTCGTCGCGGCGGTCGGGGCGGCCGCCGCGCGCCGCTACCGGCTGGCCCGGGACCTGCTGGTCGCCGGCAACCTCGGCTACTGGCTGACGGTGCTGGTCCGGGCGGCGGTGGGCCGGCGCCGGCCCACCGGCTACCTGGCCGACGTGCGGGTGCACGCCCACGTGCCCGACACGTACGGCTATCCGTCCGGGCACGTGGCGGTGGTGACCGCGCTCGGCGTCGTGCTGGCGCCCGCGCTGCCCCGGCACCTGCGCTGGCTGGTGTGGTCGGCGGTCGGTGCGGTCGCCGTCGCCCGGGTCTACGTCGGGGCGCACCTGCCGGCCGACGTGCTGGGCGGGCTGCTGGTCGGCTGGTTCTCGGCCACCCTGACCCGGCTGCTCGTCGGTGAGGTCGGCCCGGGGGAGGCCGCCGGGCGGATCCGGCGGGTGCTCGCCGGGCGGGGGATCGCGGTGGCCGAGGTGGCCCCGATCGCCGGCGACGCGCGCGGTTCCCGCCCGTGGCGGGTGCGCACCACCGACGGCCGGCGGCTCTTCGTCAAGGTCACCGGCGGGCGGCAGCGGGACGCGGACTGGCTGTACAAGCTGTACCGCCGGCTGCGCTACCGGCACGTCGTCGACGAGCCGCCGTACGTGACGGCGAAGCAGAAGAGCGAGCACGAGACGTACCTGCTGCTGCTCGCGGCGCGGGCCGGAGTGCGTACCCCCGGGTTCGTGGCCACCGCCGCCGACCCGGCGGGGGACGCGCTGCTGGTGGAGGAGTGGGTGGCCGCCCGCCCACTGGACGGCCTCGGCCCGGGCGAGCTGGGCCCGGACGCGCTGGTGGACGTCTGCCGGCAGGTGGCGGCGCTGCACCGCGCCGGGCTGGCGCACGGCGACCTGCGGGCCGCCAACATCCTGGTCGCCGACGCCACCGCCTGGCTGGTCGACCTGGGTTTCGGCACCGACGACGCGACCCCCGAGCAGCAGGCCCGGGACCTGGTGGAGCTGCTGGTCACGCTGGCCTGCCTGGCCGGGGTACGGCCCACCGTGGACGCGGCGGTCGGCCAACTCGGCGCCGGCCCGGTCGCCGACAGCCTGCCCTGGCTGCAACGGGCGCTGCTGTCCCGGGCCGGGCGCGCGCTGCTCGCCGCCCACCCGGAGGTGCTCGACGCGCTGCGCGAGGAGATCACCCGCCGCTGCCCGGACCGGCCGGGGCAGCTCGCCCGGGTGGTACGGGTCAGCCGGCGCGACGTGTTCCTGCTGGTGATGCTGGGGCTGCTGGTGCACTTCCTGCTGCCGCAGCTGGCCCAGGTGCGGGTCGCGGCGCACGCGCTGGTGCACGCCGTCCCGGGCTGGGCCGCCGCCGCCCTGCTGGCCTCCGCGGCCACCTACCCGCTCAGCGCGTACGCCCTGCGGCTGGCCACGGCGGAGCGGGTGCCGCTGCGGGAGACCGTGCTGGTGCAGGTGGCCGCGTCGTTCGCGAACCGGCTGGCGCCGGGCGCGGTCGGGGGCGCCGCGCTCGGGGTGCGGTACCTGCGGCAGCGGGGCCTGTCGGTGGCGGTGGCCGCCACGGCGGTCGCGGTGACCCGGGTCGCCGGCATCCTGTCGGTGCTGGTCCTGCTGCCGGTGCTGGTGCCCTTCGCCCGGACGGCGGGCCGTCACCTCACCGGGGCCGCCACGGCCCGGGCGCTGACCGTGCTGCTGGTGGTGGTGGCGGTGCTGCTGGGGATCGCCGGGGCGCTCGCCGTGCCGCGGCTGCGGGCCCGGGTGCGCGCCGCGCGTCGCCAGGCCGCCGGGGCGGTACGCGCGCTGTGGCACAGCCGGCGGATGCTGCGGCTGCTGTCGGCCAGCGTGGGGCTCACCCTCGCCTACGGGGCCTGCCTCTGGTTCTCGCTGCTGGCCGTGGGGCTGCCGGTGGACCTGGCGCTGGTGCCGGCGGTGGTGCTGGTGTGCATCGTGGGGGAGGGAGTGGCCACGGCCGCTCCGACGCCGGGTGGGCTCGGTGCCACCGAGGCGGCCCTGGTGTCCGGTCTGTTGCTGTCCGGTACGCCGACGGCGACGGCGGTGGCCGGGGTGCTGGTGTACCGGCTGGCCAGTTTCTGGCTCCCGGTGCTGCCCGGCTACGCGGCGCTGCGGCTGCTGGTCCGCCGGCACATGCTCTGAGGGCGGTGACCGGATTGGATCATCCGTCGATGGGAAAGCCGGCCCGATGAGGGAGGAGAGCCGCGGCCGGGTCGTCGTGGTGTCGGCAGACGTGGGCGCGGGCCACGACACCGCGGCCGCCGAGCTGGCCCGCCGACTGTGCGAGCGTGGCTTCCTGGTGGACCGGGTCAACCTCCTGGAGACCCTGCCCCGGCCCGTACGCTGGGCGTTCCGCGAGGCTTACCGGGGCATCCTGCGCTGGCTGCCCTGGGGGTACGAGGCGCTGTTCACCATGACCAGCCGGTCCCGCCGATCGGTGACGGTGATCCGGATGCTGCTGTGGCCGGTGCGCCGCCGGATGCGCCGGCGCATCCCGCCGGACACCCGGGCGGTGGTCACCACGTACCCGTTCGCCAACCAGCTGCTCGGGCCACTGCGGGAACGACGGCGCCTCGGCGTACCCGTGCTCACCTACGTGACCGATTTCGTGGTGCACCCGACCTGGGTGTCGCCGGGGGTGGACGTGTACTGCGCGCTGCGCCACGCCGAGCTGCGGCCGGTCCCGCACCCGGTCACCGTCGAGGAGGTCCAGCCGCTGGTGCCGGCGGCGTTCACCACCGCGCCCGAGGTGAGCCGGGGGGAGGCCCGGTCCCGGTTCGGGCTGCCCCGGCACGACCGGCTGGCCCTGATCGTGGCGGGCGCCTGGGGCGCCGGGGACGTGGAGACGACGGTGGCCGAGGTCGCCGCGACCGGCTGCGTGCGGCCGGTGGTGGTCTGCGGTCGCAACGAGGCGTTGCGGGAGCGGCTGTCCCGCGCCCACGAGCACGTCCTCGGCTGGGTCGACGACATGCCCACGCTGATGCGCGCGGTCGACGTGGTGGTGGAGAACGCCGGCGGGCTGACCTGCCAGGAGGCGCTGGCCAGCGGCGTGCCCGTGGTGACGTACCGGCCGATCGCCGGGCACGGCCGGGCCAACGCCGCCGTGCTGGCCCGGTCCGGGCTGACCCGCTGGGCGCCCTCGGCGCACCACCTGCGGCGGGTGCTCGCCGCCCTCGACGGCGATCCGCCGGTCGGCGCCACCGGTGCGGGCGACGGCAGGTGGGCCGGCGAGGACTGGGTGGCGTCGACCGACCCGGCGCAGCTCGTCGCGCGGGCCGCGACCGCCGCGCCGGTCGTCGGGGCGCTGCCGGCGGGCCGGGTCCGCACCCTGGTCACCTCGATCGGCGACTTCGTCGGCGACGCGACGGCCGTGCTGATCGCCGTCGCCCAGTCGGCCACCCTGACCCGGACCGGCCGCCGGTGACGGGCCGCGTCGAGGTGACCGGTGCCTGGGCGGGCCGGCTGCGCCGGGCGGCCCCGGCGCTGCGCACGGTCGCGGCCACGCTGGCCGCGGCGCAGGCCGCGCCGGCGCTCACCGCCCTGCCCGGCCTGCGGGGGTGCTGCCTGCCCGGTCTCAACGGCGGTGTCGGGGCGGGCCGGGTGGCGCTGACCTTCGACGACGGGCCGGACCCCGAGTCGACCCCCTGGTTCCTGGCGGTGCTCGCCGAGCACTCCGTCCGGGCGACCTTCTTCGTGCTCGGCTCGATGCTGGACCGCTCGCCGCACCTGGGCCGGCGGATCGCCGACGCCGGGCACGAGGTCGCCGTGCACGGCTGGGACCACCGCAACCTGCTGCTGCGCGGGCCGGTGGCCACCTGGCGGGAACTGGCCCGCACCCACGAGCTGGTCACCCGGGTCACCGGCCGGGAGCCCCGCTTCTTCCGCCCGCCGTACGGGGTGCTCACCGGCTCGGCCCTGTTCGCCGCGCGCCGGCTGGACCTGCGCCCGGTGCTGTGGACCTGCTGGGGCCGGGACTGGACCCGCACCGCCACCAGCGCCACCGTCTACGACACCGTCCGGGCCGGGCTGGGCCCCGGCGGCACCATCCTGCTGCACGACTCGGACTGCACCTCCGCGCCGGGCGCCTGGCGGTCCAGCCTCGGCGCGCTGCCCCGGCTGCTCGCCGAGTGCCGCCGGCAGGGCTGGTCGGTGGGGCCGCTGGGCGAGCAACGGGCCGCCGCCCGGTGAGCATCGCGGTGGTGGCCGCCCTCGTCGCGGCGTTCAGCTACGCCGTCTCCACCACCATGCACCAGCGGGCGGCGAAGCGGCAGCCGCCCCGGCGGGCGCTCGACCTCCGGCTGCTGTGGCGGCTGCTGCGTACCCGGCTGTGGCAGCTCGGCTGGGTCCCGGACGTGGCCGGCACGCTGGCCCAGGCGCTGGCCCTGCGCTACGGTCCGCTGGCCGTGGTGCAGCCCGTGCTGGCCAGCGGGCTCTTCATGGCCGTCCTGCTGGAGGCGGCCTGGAACCGGCGGCTGCCGCACTGCCGCGACCTCGCGGCGACGCTGGTCGGCATCGCCGGGGTGGCCGGTTTCCTGGTGGCCACCGACCCGAGGGCGGGGATCGACGACCCGGCGCCGGCCGCCTGGGGGTGGGCGGGGGCCGCGGTGGCCGCCGCGGTGGCCGGCTGTCTGCTGCTGGCCCGGGCGGCCACCGGGGCGACCCGGGGAGCGCTGCTCGGGGTGGCCGCCGGGATCCTCTACGGGATGGCGGCGGCCCTGCTGAAGGCGGTGGCGACCCGGTTCGACGGCGACCCGCTCGCGCTGCTGACCGACTGGCGGCTGGCCGCCCTGGTCGTGGTCGCCGTGGTCGGGGTGCAGGTCAACCAGAGCGCGTTCCAGAGCGGGCGGATCGCGGCGCCGCTGACCGCGCTCACCCTCACCGAGCCGGTGACCGGGGTGGTCATCGGGGTGACCGTGTTCCGGGAGACGCTCTCCCTCGGCGGGGCGCGGACCCCGCTGGTGGTCGCGGCCGTCGCCGCCATCGCGGCGGGGGTCTGGCTGGCCGGCAGCACGTCGCGGGCCCGTTGACCGGCGCGGGGCGGCGCAACCCGGTCGACCCGCGCCCGGTCCCGGGCGGTTCGTCACGGGCGTGGCCCGGACGCGGCGGGGAATCCTACCGGGCCACCCGGCCCGCAGGACGCGAATGGCCGAGCAGGTGACCCGATCGAGTCGGCGTGGCTAACGTCCGTGGACATGAGAGGCCTGCCCGCGGCGCTGGCCGCCGCCCTGCTCCTGCCGGTGCTGACCGTGCCGGCGCCGGCCGTGGCGAAGGCCCGGGCCGGCGCGCCCGTGCGGCCCGGCCGGCTGCCCGCCGAGGCGCCGCCCTGCCCGAACGTGCCCGCCCCGGCGACCCGGCCGCCGCAGCCGCCACCGCCGGCCGACCCGGCCGCCCGGGCGGTCGGCGGGGCCGCGCTGGACACCGCCGGGCTGGTGGTGCCCCGGCAGGCGCCCGTGCCACCGGCGGTCGCCGCCACCGCCTGGCTGGTCGCCGACCTGGACAGCGGCGCGGTGCTCGGCGGCTGCGGCCCGCACGAGTACGCCACCCCGGCCAGCGTGCAGAAGCTGCTGCTGGCGGCCACCATGCTGCCGAAGCTGGACCCGCACCGGGTGGTCACCGTCACCCACGCCGACCTGGACATCGAGCCGGGCAGCTCGGCGGTCGGGCTGGCCGAGGGAGGCCGGTACCCGATCGAGACGATCTGGCTGGGCCTGCTGCTCAGGTCCGGTAACGAGGCGGCGAACGCGCTGGCCCGGCTCGGCGGGGGATCGGTCGCCGGCGGGGTCCGGGAGATGAACGAGAAGGCGCGGGAGCTCGGGGCGTACCAGACGCACGCGGTGACGCCGTCGGGGCTGGACGGGCCCGGCCAGTTCACCAGCGCGTACGACCTGGCGTTGATCGCCCGGGCCTGCTTCGCCGAGCCGGCCTTCCGGCGGTACACGGCGACCCGTACCGCGGTGGTGCCGGGACAGCCGGCGCTGCGGGAGAAGCCGTTCGAGATCCAGAACGACAACCAACTGCTGACCCACTATCCGGGCGCGCTGGGCGGCAAGACCGGCTTCACCGACGTGGCCCGGCACACGTACGTCGGGGCGGCCGAGCGCGGCGGCCGGCGGCTGGTGGTGACCGTGCTCGGCGCCGAGGCCACCGGCCAGCGCGGCTGGCAACAGGGCGCGGCGCTGCTGGACTGGGGGTTCGGCCTGCCCCGGGACGCGGCGGTCGGTGAGCTGGTCCGGCCCGGCGGGACGGCGGTGGCCACGCCGAGCGCCGGGGCGTCCGCCCTGGCCGGGGGCGCCGGGTTGCGGGGCGCGCCGGCCACCGGGACGTCCCGGCCGCCCACCGCGGTGGCCGTCGCGGCGGCGGTGCTGCTGGTGGCCGGCGGCGCGGTGCTGGTGGCGCGCCGGCGGCGGCACCTGCTGCGCGCCCGCTCCGGCGTCGGCCGCTGACCGGGGGTTACCGGGGGACGGGGGCGGAGCTGTCCCGCACCACCAGCTCGGTGGCCAGCTCCACCCGGGGGGACTCGATCTGCTCGCCCTGGGCCAGCCGCAGCACGGTACGGGCGGCGAGCCGCCCCATCTCGGCCAGGGGCTGGCGGACGGTGGTCAGCGGCGGTGACGCCCAGCGGGCCTCGGGCAGGTCGTCGAAGCCGACCACGCTGATGTCGTCGGCGACCCGCGAACCGCGCTGGCGCACCGCCTCGTACACGCCGAAGGCCATCTGGTCGCTGGCGGCGAAGATGGCGGTCGGCGGGTCGTCGAGGTCGAGCAGCGCGGACCCGGCGGCGAAGCCGGAGGCGTGGTAGAAGTCGCCGGGCTGGACCAGCCGGTCGTCCAGCGGCACCCCGGCGGCCTCCAGCCCGGCCCGGTAGCCGTCCAGCCGGGCCCGGCTGCACAGCAGGTTGGCCGGGCCGGCGACGAAGCCGATCCGGCGGTGGCCGAGCCCGAGCAGGTGCTCGGTCGCGGCGAGGCCACCGGTCCAGTTGGTCGCGCCGACGCTCGGCACGTCGGTGGCTGGCACGCCGGCCGGGTCGACCACCACCACCGGCACGTTGAGCCGGCGCAGCTGGGCGTGCACCGGCTGGCTCAGCTGCGAGGTCACGAAGATGACCCCGTCGGTGGCCCGCGCCCGCAGGTTCTGCAACCACTGCCGGGTCGAGGTGGACTCGCGGTGGATGGCCGACACGACGGTGCCCGCGCCGGCCCGGTGGGCGACGTCCTCCACCCCGCGGATGATCTCCACCGCCCACGGGCTGTCCAGGTCGTTGAAGACCAGGTCGACCAGGTTGGCGCGGGTGACCGTGCGGTTGCCGCGCCGCCGGTAGCCGTGGTGCCGCAGCAGTTCCTCGACCCGCTCGCGGGTGCCCGGCGCGACGTCGGAGCGCCCGTTGAGCACCCGGGACACGGTGGGCACGGAGACGCCGGCCTCCCGCGCGATCGCCGTGATGGTCACCCTGCGTTCGTCGTCCGCCTTCACGGTGTCTCCTCCTGCGGCCGTGCCCGTCGGCCGCATCCCTGCCGGGGCCCGGCGGCGTGCGCGTGCCACGGCCAATCTTGCCCCACCGGCGGGGGTTGACGACAGGCCGGGACGGGTTCTAGCGTTCCCGCAAATTACGGAAACGTTTCGGAAACGAGCCGGTGTCCTTTCCGACGGCCCGGTTCGCCGGGCGCCCGCCTCTCCTCAGCGTCGAGTGGGCGATCGGTGCGGCCCACGCGTACCTCCGGTCCCGCCCGGCCGCGGCCCGCGGCCCGGCCCCGGGGCGCCGAACCGGGGCTACTTCCGGAACGGGCCCGGCCGCGCCCCCAGCGGCGAAGCGAAAGGTACGACGATGAGCGGACCCACCCGGCCCGGCCGCGCGCCGGTGGCCGAGAACCTCCGGCGCCCGCACCCGGGCCGCGCCGTCGCGGCGGCCTGAGGGTGCACACCGACCTGCCCGAGGAGCAGTTGCGCGGCTACCGCAGCGGGCTGCGCGAACCGGCGGACTTCGACCAGTTCTGGGCCGACACCCTCGCCGACGCCCGCGCCTGCGACGTTCCCGTCACGGTGACCCCGGTGGCCAGCCCGCTGACCACCGTCGAGGTGTCCGACGTGACCCTCCCCGGCTTCGCCGGGCAACCGGTGCGGGCCTGGCTGCGGCGACCCGCCGGGGCCGACCGGCCGCTGCCGACGGTGGTGCAGTACGTCGGCTACGGCGGCGGCCGGGGCCACCCGCTGGAGAACCTGCTCTGGGCCTCGGCCGGCTTCGCCCACCTCCAACTGGACACCCGCGGCCAGGGGTCGAGCTGGAGTCGCGGCGACACCCCCGACCCGGCGGCGGCCGGCCCGGAGGTGCCCGGCGTGGTCACCCGGGGCATCGACGACCCGCGCCGCTACTACTACCGCCGGCTGTTCACCGACGCCGTACGCGCCGTGGACGCGGCGTGCGACCTGCCCGTCGTCGACCCCGACCGGATCGCGGTGCTCGGCCAGAGCCAGGGCGGTGGCATGGCGCTCGCCGTCGCCGCCCTGGCGCCACGGGTACGCGCGCTGGTGTCGCACGTGCCGTTCCTCTGCGACATCCCGCGCGCCGTGCTGGTCACCGACGCCCACCCGTACCGGGAGATCCGCGACTACCTGGCCGTGCACCGGGACCGCGAGGAGCAGGTGCTGCGCACGCTCGGCTACGTCGACGGGGTGGCCTTCGCCCGGCGGGCCACCGCGCCGGCCCGGTTCTCGGTGGCGCTGATGGACGAGATCACGCCGCCGTCGACGGTCTACGCCGCGGTCAACGAGTACCGGGGTCGGGCCGAGCTGTCGGTGTGGCGGTACAACGGCCACGAGGCGGGCGGGATCGACGACGACGCCGCGGCGGTGGACTTCCTGCGCCGTACCCTCACCGACTGACCGGGCGCGGCCCGGCCGATGCGCCGCCGGCCCGGCACCGGGTCCGGTAGACAGGACGGCGTGGGGTTCGGCCCGGCCAGCACCGTCCGGCGGCTCACGGCGGTGGCCGTGGTGGCCGCGGCGCTCACCGCCGGCTGCCAGCGGCCCGCCCCGCGCCCACCGCCGCCGACCGCCACGTCCCCCGGGCCCCGCGTCGCGGCGGGCTTCGTCGTCCTCACCGACGCCGACCCGAGCATCCGGACCGACATCCGCTACGCCACCGCGCACAACTTCGTCGGCCGGCCGATCACCGGCTACCCCGAACCGCTGTGCCTGCTCACCCGGGCCGCCGCCGACGCGCTGCGCCGGGTGCAGGCCACCGCGCTCGCCGCCGGCCGCAGCCTCAAGGTGTACGACTGCTACCGCCCGCAGCGCGCCGTGGACGACTTCGTCGCCTGGGCGCGGCGCCCCGGCGAGGAGCAGATGAGGGCCGAGTTCTATCCGGACGTGCCGAAGTCGCGGCTGTTCGCCGACGGCTACCTCGGCGCGCCCACCGCGCACAGCCGGGGCAGCACCGTCGACCTGACCCTGGTCCCGGTGCCGACGCCGGCGCAGCCCGGGTTCACCCCCGGGCAGCCGCTGGTGGCCTGCACCGCGCCGGCCGGCGAGCGGTTCGCCGACGACTCGGTGGACATGGGCACCGGGTTCGACTGCTTCGACCCCCGCGCGCACACCGCCGACGCCCGGGTCACCGGGACCGCGCGGGACAACCGGGAGCTGCTGCGGCGGTTGATGACGGCGCAGGGGTTCGAGAACTATCCCCGCGAGTGGTGGCACTACCGGCTCGTCGACGAGCCGTACCCCAACCGCTACTTCGACTTCCCGGTGGCCCGGTGACAGGAGGGTGCCCTTGTTGACGCCTGCGGTAGCGGCGGGGCCCCCGGGTTAACGCACCCGCTGCTCGCGTGCGGCGGCGCGGTGGCGGGAGCGCAGCAACTGCACCGCGATCGGCAGCACCGAGACCAGCACGATGCCGATCAGGATGAACTCGACGTTGGCCCGGACGAACGCGATCCGGCCGAGGAAGTAGCCCAGCACGGTGACCCCGACGCCCCAGAGCAGCCCGCCCACCACGTTGTACGCCACGAACGTCCGGTACCGCATCCGGCTGACCCCGGCGACGATCGGGGTGAAGGTGCGTACCACCGGCACGAAGCGGGCCAGCACCAGCGAGCGGGCGCCGTGCCGGGCGAAGAACCGGTTGGCCCGGGCCACGTGCTGCTGCTTGAACAGCCGGGAGTCGGGGCGGCGGAACAGCGCCGGCCCGACCCGCCGGCCGAACAGGTAACCCACCTGGTCGCCCAGCACGGCGGCCACCCCCACCAGCAGGCAGACCAGCCAGAGCGGCTGGTGCAGGTAGTGGCCGTCGGCGACGAGCAGCCCGGCGGTGAACAGCAGCGAGTCGCCCGGCAGGAAGAACCCGACCAGCAGCCCGGACTCGGCGAAGACGGCGGCCAGCACGCCGATCAGCCCGAAGGTGGAGATCAGCGACTCGGGCGCGAGGAAGCCCGGGCCGGCGGCCCGGGTGCTCAGGAGCGGGGACATCGGCGGCTCCGGGGGGCGGGAACGGCCGCCGTGGCGGCGGGGGGCCCACCCTCGCTACCCCACGCCGCACCCGGCAAACCCGGACGGGCCGAACGCCCCGGGCCGGGCCGACCTGCGGCCCTGCCCACCGGGCGCGCCGGCGGGAAGCGTGGGAGGTGACACACGGCGTGAGGAGGAGCCATGAAGGCACTCGTGTACGGCGGGCCGGGCCGCAAGTCCTGGTCCGAGGTTCCCGATCCGGTCGTCGCCGGCCCCCGGGACGCGATCGTCCGGGTCGACGCGGTCACCATCTGCGGCACCGACCTGCACATCCTCGGTGGCGACGTGCCCGAGGTGCAGCCGGGCCGGGTGCTCGGCCACGAGGCGGTCGGCACGGTGGTGGCGCTCGGTGACGGCATCGGCAACCTGACGGTGGGCGACCGGGTCCTCGCCTCCTGCATCTCCGCCTGCGGCGTCTGCCGCTACTGCCGCCAGGGCGCCTACGGGCAGTGCCTCGGCGGTGGCGGTTGGGTGCTCGGGCACACCGTCGACGGCGTGCAGGCCGAGTACGCGCGCATCCCGTTCGCCGACCTGTCCACCTACCGGCTGCCCGCGTCGCTCTCCGACGAGGCGGCGGTGCTGCTGGCCGACATCCTGCCCACCTCGTACGAGGTCGGGGTGCTCAACGGCCAGGTCCGGCCCGGCGACACGGTGGTGGTGGTCGGCGCCGGCCCGATCGGCCTGGCCGCCATCCTGACCGCGAAGCTGTTCTCGCCGACCCACATCGTCGCGGTGGACAGGGCGCAGAGCCGGCTGGACGCGGCGAAGCAGTTCGGCGCGGACCTGACCGTGCTGGCCGACGCCGACCCGCTGGAGGCGGTCCGGCAGCTCACCGGCGGGCTCGGCGCGGACGTCGTGGTCGAGGCGGTCGGCACCCCGGCCACCTTCGAGCTGTGCACCACCCTGGTCCGCCCCGGCGGCCGGGTGGCGAACATCGGCGTGCACGGCAAGCCGGCCACGCTGCATTTGGAGCGGCTCTGGATCCGCAACGTCACCGTCACCACCGGCCTGGTCGACACGTACTCCACGCCGAAGCTGCTGGACATGCTGGTCGCCGGCCAGCTCGACGTCGGCCACCTGGTCACCCACCGGTTCACCCTGGACCGGATCCTCGACGCGTACGACGTCTTCGCCCGGCCGGCGGAGACCGGTGCGCTGAAGGTCCTGCTGACCCGCGGCTGACCGCCGCGGCCGGGCCCGGCCGGCACACCCCCGGCCGGCCGGGCTCAGCGCTGCTTCAGCGGCAGCCAGGCCAGCACGTCACGGATCTTGGCGTCCCAGTACGCCCAGTCGTGGTCGCCGGGGGACCAGTCGACCGTGAGCGGCACGCCCCGGCGCTGCGCCGCCGCGACGAACCGGCGGTTGTCCTCGTAGAGGAAGTCCTCGGTGCCGCAGGCCAGGTAGAGCGCGGGCAGGTCGTCACCGGCCCGCTCGACGAGGGCCACCGTGTCCGCGTCCTCGGCGGGCGGCCGGTCGCCGAAGACGGTGTGCCAGACGGCCGGGTCGAGCGGGTGGGTCGGGTGGTCCCGCCGGTGGACCACGTCGAGCGCGCCGGAGAGGCTGGCCGCGGCGGCGAACCGGCCCGGGTCGCGCAGCGCCCACTTGACCGCGCCGTACCCGCCCATCGACAGGCCGGCGACGAAGGTGTCCTCCCGGCGGTCGGAGAGCCGGAAGAACGAGTGGCACACCCGGGGCAGCTCGTCGGTGAGGAACCGCCAGTACCGGTTGCCGTGCGCCTCGTCGGTGTAGAAGCTGCGACCGGCGTTCGGCATGACGACGGCCAGGCCCAGCGGTGCCACGTAGCGTTCGATGGCGGTGCGCCGGGTCCAGATGGTGTCGTCGTCGGTGAGGCCGTGCAGCAGGTAGAGCACCGGCGGGTCACCGGCCGGGGGGCTGCCCGCCAGGCCGATCTGGGCGGCGGCCCGCTCGGGCAGCAGCACCGTCATCGAGGTGCCCATGCCGAGGGCCTCGGAGAAGAAGTCGCACCGGATCCGCGCCATGGTCCCCGACCCTACCGAGGTCCCGGCGCGGCTGGCGCGCTCTCCCGTCCGGGGCGGAATCGACTGTTCCTATTGCCCTCGGACGGTGGCGGGGGACAGGATGACCAGGCGCGCCGGAAACATTCCCGTAACCCGCGCGCAGCTGGTCTCTGTCACAAGGAAGTGGGAGGCAGTCATGAGCGACGCGTCCACCGCGCTCGGTGTCCGGCTCTATCCGGACCTGGTCGAGCAGGACGGGCTCGCCGCCGCGCTGGCCGACTGCGCCGCCCGGCACGGGCTGTCCATCGGCCGGTTGAGCGCCCCGGAGAGCGGGCGGGCGCACTACACCCACGCCGAGATCTCCTGTGACCGGGGCCTGGTCCGGGTCGGGCTGGCCCGGGAGGCCCGCTACTTCATGGTGGACATCTCCGAGGGCGGCCGGGTACGCGCCCACGGTGACGCCTGCGACCTGCTGCCCGTCGTGCAGCTGGCCGAGGCGTGGTGCGGCGGGGTCGAGCTGACCGAGCTGGCCGCCCGCTTCCCGTTCCTGAAGCGCAAGAAGGACTGACCCCGCGTCCGATCGCGGCCCCGAAGCTCCGGTGCCGTCGGGCGCGGTGCGACCGCTGTCAGCGTCGTGTGCGTGGCCTGCCAGCAGGCCCGGCCATGGTGGCTGCCATGAGCTACGCATTCGAGGCGGAGGGCCTGGTCAAGCGGTTCGGTGCGACGACCGCGCTGGCCGGGATCGACCTCGCCGCACGACCGGGGACGGTGCTGGGGGTGCTGGGGCCGAACGGCGCCGGCAAGACCACCGCGGTACGCATCCTCGCCACTCTGCTGCGCCCGGACTCCGGGCGCGCCACCGTCGGTGGCCACGACGTGGTCCGCGACGCCGGCACGGTGCGCCGGCTGATCGGGCTGACCGGGCAGTACGCCTCGGTCGACGAGGACCTGACCGGCACCCAGAACCTGGTGCTGATCGGCCGGCTGCTCGACCTGAGCCGGCGCGACGCGCGGGCCCGGGCGGCGGAGCTGCTCGCCTGGTTCGACCTGACCGATGCGGCGGGACGGCCGGCCAAGACGTACTCCGGTGGCATGCGCCGCCGGCTGGACCTGGTCGCCAGCCTGGTCGGCCGGCCGGAGGTGATCTACCTGGACGAGCCGACGACCGGCCTGGACCCGGCCAAGCGGGAAGAGATGTGGGGCGTGGTCCGCTCGCTCGTCGACGACGGGTCGACCGTGCTGCTGACCACGCAGTACCTGGACGAGGCCGACGCGCTGGCCGACGAGATCTCGGTGATCGACCACGGTCGGGTGATCGCGCACGGCACGCCGGGCGAGCTGAAGCGGATCGCCGGCAGTCAGACCATCGTGGTCCGGCCGACCGACCCGGACCGGATCGGCGAGGTCGCCGACATCCTGCGCGCCGGCACCGGCGCCGAACCCGAGCTGCCCCGGCCCGGCCTGCTCACCGTGCCGGTGGAGAGCGACGCGGCGTTCACCACGGTGGTCCGCCGGCTCGACGACGCCGGCATCGGGGTGGTCGAGCTGGCGTTGCGGCTGCCCAGCCTCGACGAGGTGTTCTTCACGCTGACCGGCCACGGCGCCGCCGAGCCGACGGAGGTGCCGGCATGACCACGACCACCCGTACGGCGGCGACGCCGCCCCGGACCAGCCTGCCCCGGGCCGACGCCCGCCCGTTCGGGCTGGCCCGGCACAGCCTGTCACTCGCCGGCCGTAGCCTGATCAAGACGGTGCGTACGCCGGAGCAGCTGCTGGACGTGACGCTCCAGCCGGTCGTCTTCGTGGTCATCTTCGTCTACCTGCTGGGCGGCGCGATCTCCGGCTCGCAGCACGCGTACCTGGAGTTCCTGCTTCCGGCGATCATGGTGCAGACCGTGCTGTTCGCCTCGATCGCGACCGGGGTCAGCCTCAACACCGACGTGGAGAAGGGCGTCTTCGACCGGTTCCGCAGCCTGCCGATCGCCCGATCCGCGCCGCTGGTCGGCTCGGTGGTCGGCGACCTGGTCCGGTTCGTGGTCTCCATCGTGGTGCTGTTCGCGTTCGGCTACGCCATCGGCTTCCGGATCGGCACCGATCCGCTGTCCACGGTGGCGGCCTGCCTGCTGACCATCGCGTTCGCGTTCGCGGTGAGCTGGATCGGCGTGCTGCTCGGCGTGCTGATGCGCAGCCCGGGCGCCGTGCAGGGCACCGCGTTCCTGGTGCTGTTCCCGCTGACCTTCGGCACCAACATGATGGTGCCGACGGACACGCTGCCCGGCTGGTTGCAGTGGTGGGTCGGGGTGAACCCGGTGGCCGACGTGATGGCGGCGGCCCGGGGCCTGATCATCGGCGGGCCGGTGGCCGGGCCGGTGACCCGGTCGCTGCTCTGGACCGTGGCGATCATCGCGGTCTTCGCCCCGCTCGCCGTCCGGGCCTACCGGCGTCGGGCCTGACCGCCTCACCGAGCCGGGTCGCCGCCCACGGACGCGAGGGCGTCGGCCCGGCTCAGGCCGTGCCCTCGGGCGTACGCGGCGGCGTACCCGTCGTCGCCCAGCTCGGCGCGCAGCCGCTCGGCGAGCCGCTGCGCGTCCGCGTTGGACCGGTCCGGCCAGCCGCGCAGCGAGTCGGACGTGCCGAGCAGCTCGGCGGCCCGCGCGTACCGGCCGTCCGCCTCGGCGAGGGCCGCCCAGCCGACCGCGATGATCGCGACCACCGGCATGTCCCGGGCGGCGAGGCCCCGCTCGGTGGCCTCGGAGAGGCGTTTCCGTGCCTCCGCCACGTCGCCGCGAGCGAGCGCGAGGTGGCCCCTCGCGGCCAGCAGCAGGCCACGGAACTGTGGCGCCACCATCGGCGCGGCCTCCTGGCGGCGCATCGCGTCGGCGAAGCACTCCTGCGCCTCGTCGAGCGAGCCCTCCAACCGGGCGATGTCGCCGAGCATCATCAGCCCGAACGCGGCGTCCTGGCCGTGCCGGTCGGTCGTCCGGTCGGCGACGAACCGGCGCAGCTCCGCCTTGGCGCCGGCCACGTCGGAGCGGGCCCGGATGGCGGCCAGCCAGATCAGCTGGAAGCTCGGCTCGGCGGCCGGGTCGAGTTCGCGGGCCAGCCGCGCCGACTCCTCCAGCGCGGCCGTCGCCGCCGCGAAGTCGCCCCGCTTGGTCAGGCCGTCGGCGTAGTTGCTCAGGGCCATCGACAGGCTCCACCGCTCGCCGACCGCGCGCAGCTCCTCGACCGCCTCGGTCAGGTCGCGCAGCATGCCCTCGGCGTCGCCGTTGTTCTCCAGGATCTGGCCGCGCATGGCCAGCAGCGTCCCGTCGGTCCACGGGTCGGGATGCCCGCGCGCCCGGTCCACCGCGGCGATCCCGGCGGCCGTGTCGTCGGTGAACATGGACAGCGCCGGTTCGAGCAACGCCACCAGCGGGTGTCCGCTCCCGTTCGCCGCGCGCACCGCCTCGGTCATCTCCGCGACCCGCTCCCCGGTCGGCTCGCGGGCGCCCTGGAACATCTCGGTGACCATCCGGATGGCGAGCACCACGGCCCGTTCCGCCGCCGACGTCGGCCCGGGCAGCGCCAGCGCGCGGGCCAGCACGTCGCCGCCGATCCCGCCGTCGTCGCCCCAGATCACCAGCGGCAGCGCCAGGCCCGCGCCGATCCGCAGCGCGGTGTCCGCGTCACCGGCGTCGCAGGCGAAGTGCAGCGCGCCGACGATGTTCTCCCGCTCCGCCGTCAGCAGCCGCAGCCAGGGCAACTGGCCGGCGGTGCGCAGGTGCGGCTCCGCGGTCGCCACCAGGTCCCGGAAGTACCCGGCGTGCGCGGCGCGCGCCTCGGCGGCGGCCCCGGCGGCGGCGAGCCGCTCCAGCCCGTACTCGCGGATGGTCTCCAACATCCGGAAGCGCCCGTCGCCGACCACCTGGAGCAGCGACTTGTCGACAAGCGCGTCGAGCAGCGCGGCGGCGGCCGGCCCGGCGACGCCGGTCGCCGATTCGCCGGTGATCGAGGAGGGGAAGACCGCGAGCCGCTCGGCCAGCCGGCGCTCGTCGTCGGTGAGCAACCCCCAGCTCCAGTCCACCACCGCCCGCAGCGTCCGGTGCCGGGGCAGCGCCGTGCGGCTGCCGCCGGTCAACAACCGGAACCGGTCGTCCAGCCCGGCCGCGACCTGCCGCGGCGACAGCGTCCGCAGCCGCGCCGCGGCCAACTCGATGGCGAGCGGCAGGCCGTCCAGCCGGCGGCAGATCTCCACCACGTCGGCGACGTTGTCGTCGGTCACCGCGAAACTGGCCCGCACGGCCGCGGCCCGGTCGCGCAGCAACTGCACCGAGGGGTACGCCGCCGCGTCGGCCGGCGTCGCGTCGGCCGGCGGCAGGCGCAACGGCGGTACGGGCTCCAGCGCCTCGCCGACGATGCCCAGCGGCTCGCGGGAGGTGGCCAGCACGCGCAACCCGGGGCAGCGGCCGAGCAGTTCCTCGGCGAGCCGGGCCGCGGCCTCGACGACGTGCTCGCAGTTGTCCAGCACGATCAGCGTCTCGTCGGCGGCGAGCGCGTCGACCAGCCGGCCGAGGGTGTCGCGGACCGTGGGCCGGGCCGGTTCCACCGCCCGGTCGCGGCGGCCCAGCGTGTCGAGCACGGCCCGGGGCACGTCGGCCGGGTCGGTGATCGGCGCCAGCTCGACCAGCCAGGCACCCCCCGGCGCGCCGTCGGCCAACCGGCCCGCCGCGACGCTGGCCAGCCGGGTCTTGCCGGCGCCGCCCGGCCCGATGAGGGTGACCAGCCGGTTGCCGGCGAGCAGCCCGGTGAGCCGGCGCAGGTCCTCGTCCCGCCCGACGAACGTGGTGAGCGCGGCCCGCAGGTTTCCGCGCCGCGCGGCGGCCACCGGCGGCGGGGCCGCCTCGCCCCGCAGCACCGCCAGGTGCGCGGCCCGCAGCTCGGGCGAGGGGTCCACGCCCAGCTCGTCGGCGAGCCGCTGCCGGACCCGCTCGTACCCGGCCAGCGCCTCGGCGGGCCGGCCGGCGGCGGCCAGCGTCCGCAGGTGCAGCGCGGCCAGCCGCTCCCGCAGCGGGTGCGCGGCGGTCAGCTCGGCCAGCTCGGCGCCCAGCAGCTCCGGCCGACCGGTGCGCAGCTCCGCCTCGATCCGGTCCTCCTGGGCGGTGAGCCGCAGCTCCGCCAGCCGGCCCGCCGCCGCGGCCGCGTACGGGGCGTCGGCGACGTCGGCGAGCGCCGGTCCCCGCCACAGCGCCAGCGCGTCCCGTAGCGTGCCGAGCGCCCGCGGCGCGTCCCCGGCCAGCAGCGCCTCCCGACCGTCCCGGGCCAGCGTCGCGAACCGCTCGGCGTCCACGTCGCCCGGGTCCAGGTCGAGCCGGTAGCCGGCGGGACCGCTGCGGACGCCCAGCCCGGGCACCGCCCGGCGCAGCCGGGACACCAGCGTCTGCACGGCGTTGGCGGTGTCGGCCGGCGGCGCGTCCGCCCAGAGCGCCTCGGCCAGCGCCGACACGCTCACCGGCCGGCCCGGATCGAGGGCGAGGCGGATCAGCAGGGCCCGCAGCCGTGCCCCGGCGACGTCGACGAGTCGTTCGCCGTCGCGGACCTCCAGCGGCCCGAGGATCCCCACCCGCACGGCCCCACTCTCTCATCCGCCGAGGTGGTCGCTCAGGGGCGGCCGGCCGGCAGCGGGGGCCCGGCGACGACGAGCGGGCGCATCGGGGTGCGGCCCAGCACGTCGACGAGTCGGGTGGCGAGCGGCCGGGCCAGCGGCAGCACGATGATCGCCACGGCGGCGCCGACGGCCAGGCCGGCGAGGACGTCGTGCGGGTAGTGGGCGGCGATGTACACCCGGGAGAAGCCCATCAGCACGGCGGCGACCGTGGTGACCAGGCCGAGCCGGCGGGAGACGAACCACAGCGCGGTGGCCGCCGCGCCCGCCATCACCGAGTGGTCGGAGGGAAAGGAGAAGTCGGTGCTGCGGGTGGCCAGCACGAGGATGCCCGGGTGGGCGGTGTACGGGCGGGGCTCGTGGAACAGGGCGACCAGTGGCTGGTTGACCGCGATCGCCAGGCCGGTGGCCACCGGTGCCAGCAGGGCGGCCGCCGTCCGTCGCGGGTCGCCGGTGCCGCGGGCGTACCACCACCCGGCCAGCATCAGGGCCGCGAAGAGCAGCACCCCGTAGCCGGCGTAGCCGGTCAGCGCGGCGTGCAGCCAGGGGGTCGCCACCGCGAACCGGTTGATCCCGTCGAACAGCCCGGCGTCCATCGCCGCCCCCCGTCGTCCGCTGAGTCCTACAATGTTTGTAGTCAGCAGCCTACTCCGACAATATTTGTAGTTACTGGGGGACGGGTGAAGAACCGACGCCGCGGGCACGGGGACCTCGAACACGAGATCCTCGCGGTGCTCGCCGCCGCCGACGCCCCGCTCACCCCGGCCGAGGTTCGGGAGCGCCTCGACGCCGGCCTGGCCTACAACACCGTCACCACGGTGCTGGCCCGCCTGCAAGACAAGGGCCGGGTGACCCGCCGCCCGGCCGGCCGCGCCTACGCCTACCGGGCCGTGCGCGACCGGGCCCAGGTGGTCGCGCACCAGATGCGCCGCCTGCTCGACGACGACAGTGACCGCTCTGCCGTGCTGACCCGGTTCGTCGGCGCCCTCACCCCCGAGGACGAGGCGCTCCTGGTCGCCCTGCTCCACCGCGCCGAGCCGGACCAGACATGATCACCCCGCTGCTGGCGGTGCTGACCGCGACCCTGGCGTACGCCGGCTGCGGGCCGTGGCTCAGCCGTACGCTGCGCCCGTCCCTGGCCGTCCGCCTGCTCGCGCCGGCCGGCCTGGCGGTCACCGCGACCCTGTGGTTCGCCGCGGCCGTCACCGCGTTCACCTGGGTCGGCCAGGACGCCGAGGTCGCCGCCGTCGGCGCCTGGTCCGCCCAGGCGCTGCGGTCGCAGGCCCCACTGCCCTGGCCGGTCCCCGCCGCCGCCCTGCTCGGGCTCGCGCTCGGCGCGGCCCGCACCGCCGTCTTCCTCGGCCGGCGGGCCCGGGCGATGCGCGTCGCGCACCGCGACTGCGGGCGGCTCGCCGCGCCCGGTGCACTGGTGGTGCTCGACAGCGACGTCCCCGACGCCTTCACCACCCCGGAGGCGGCCGGCCGGATCGTGGTCACCCGCGGCATGCTGCGCGCGCTGTCCGCCGACGAGCGCGCCGCCCTGCTCGCCCACGAGGGCTCCCATCTGTCGCACCGGCACGCCTGGTGGGTGGCCGCGGTCGACCTGGCCGCCAGCGCCAACCCGTTGCTGCGGCCCACCGCCCGCCGGCTGCGCAACGCGATCGAGCGGTGGGCCGACGAGGACGCCGCGGCGCGGCTGGGGGACCGGCGGCTGGTCGCCCGGGCCCTGGCCCGCGCCGCGCTGGCCCGCCGGCGGTACGCCGCCGGTCCGCTGCCCGCCGCCACCGGCGGTGACGTGCCCGACCGGGTCCGCGCCCTGCTCGACCCGCCCGCCACCCGCCGTGGCCCCGCGCTCGCCGTGCTCACGCTCGTGCTCAGCGTGCTGGCGTTCGGCGGGGCGGCCGTCCAGCACCAGGGTGAGCACCTGTTCGAGCAGGCCCGCAGCGCGTACGCCGCGCGGGGACAGCAGGCCCCGGAGGCGGAAGCCGGCCGACGGTTGTGACCCGGAACACCGCCGGGTCGGTGGTGACGGGCCGCGTTGGTCGGTTGTCCACAAGATTCCTGCCCTCCGGGTGGCGGGTCCGGCGGTTTGCCTACCGGCCGGTAGGGGTGAAGGTTGATACGGGGACCCCGGCGCGGGCGTCCCCGTTCTGCTGTGAACGCACCATTGGGAGGCTTGCTCGGTGATCAGCCGCATCGCCATCGTCAACCGGGGTGAGGCCGCCATGCGGCTGATCCACGCCGTCCGCGAGCTCAACGCCGAGTCCGGTGCCCCGCCGATCGAGACCATCGCGCTCTACACCGAGGCCGAGCGCGGGGCGACCTTCGTCCGCGAGGCCGACCACGGCTACTGCCTGGGTCCGGCGTCGGCGCGGCCCTACCTGGACCACCGCGTCCTCGAACGGGCGCTGCTCGACACGGGCGCGGACGCGGCGTGGGTGGGGTGGGGCTTCGTCGCCGAGGACCCGACCTTCGCCGAGCTGTGCGACAAGATCGGCGTCACCTTCATCGGCCCCAGCCCCGAGGCGATGCGGACGCTCGGTGACAAGATCGGCGCGAAGCTGATCGCCGAGGAGGTCGGCGTCCCGGTGGCGCCGTGGAGCCGGGGCGCGGTGGAGAGCCTGGCCGCGGCGAAGCGGGCGGCGGCCGAGATCGGCTACCCGCTGATGCTCAAGGCGACCGCGGGCGGTGGCGGCCGGGGCATCCGGGTGGTACGCAGCGACGACGAGCTGACCGAGGCGTACGAGCGCACCAGCCTGGAGGCCGAGCGCGCGTTCGGCAGCGGGGTGGTCTTCCTGGAGCGGCTGGTCACCGGGGCGCGGCACGTCGAGGTGCAGGTGATCGCCGACGGTCAGGGCACCGCGTGGGCGCTGGGCGTGCGGGACTGCTCGGTGCAGCGGCGCAACCAGAAGGTGATCGAGGAGTCCGCCTCGCCGGTGCTCGGCCCCGAGCAGGCCGCCGAGCTGAAGGCGGCGGCCGAGCGGCTGGCGCTGGCCGTGGACTACCGGGGCGCGGGCACGGTCGAGTTCCTCTACCACCCGGGCGACCGGCTGTTCGCCTTCTTGGAGGTCAACACCCGACTCCAGGTGGAGCACCCGATCACCGAGGCCACCACCGACTTCGACCTGGTCAAGGCCCAGATCCACGTGGCCGGCGGCGGGCGGCTCGGCGACCGGGTCCCGGCCGAGGCCGGGCACGCGGTCGAGGCCCGGCTCAACGCCGAGGACCCGGACCGGGACTTCGCGCCCGCGCCGGGCCGGATCGTGCGGCTGGCGCTGCCCAGCGGCCCGGGCGTGCGGGTGGACACCGGGGTCAGCGAGGGCGACGTGATCCCCGCCGACTTCGACTCGATGATCGCCAAGATCATCGCCTACGGGCGTACCCGCGACGAGGCGCTCGGCCGGTTGCGCCGGGCGGTCGCCGAGACCACGGTGATCATCGAGGGCGGCGCCACCAACAAGAGCTTCCTGCTCGACCTGCTCGACCAGCCCGAGGTGATCGACGCCAGCGCGGACACCGGCTGGATCGACCGGGTCCGCGCGCAGGGCCGCCTGGTCTCCACCCGCCACTCCGGCGTCGCGCTGGCCGCGGCCGCGATCGAGGCGTACGAGGACGAGGCGCTCGTGGAGCGGCAGCGGCTGCTCTCCACCGCGCACGGCGGGCGCCCGCAGGTGCAGCACACCAGCGGCCGGCCGATCGACCTGAAGCTGCGCGGCGCGACCTACCGGGTGAGCGTCGCGCAGACCGGGCCGCGCCGGTTCCGGGTCGGCATCGGCGAGACCACCACGGTCGACGCCGAGCTGGAGCGGTTCGACGAGCACACCGGCCGGCTGGTGGTCAACGGCCGGCGGTTCCGGCTGGTCACCGACACGCACGGGCCGGTGCACCTGGTCGAGGTGGACGGCATCACCCACCGGGTCAGCCGCGACGAGGGCGGCGTGCTGCGCTCCCCGGCGCCCGCGCTGGTGGTCGCCACCCCGCTGGAGGTCGGCGCCGAGGTCGAGGCGGGCGCGCCCGTGCTCGTGCTGGAGAGCATGAAGATGGAGACGGTGCTGCGCGCGCCGTTCAAGGCGAAGCTGCGGGAGTGCCTGGTCTCCGTCGGCAGCCAGGTGGAGACCGGCGCGCCGCTGCTGCGCCTGGACCCGGTCGGCGACGACGACGCCGGCCCGGCCGCCGAGACCGAGGCCGTCGACCTGGAGCTGCCCGCCGAGCCGGCCGGGCTGACCGCCGAGGCCCGGGTGGCCCGGGGCGTCGCCGACCTGCGCAGCCTGCTGCTCGGCTACGACCCCGACCCGCGCGACGGGCGCCGGGTGCTGGCCGACTACCTGGCCGCCCGGGACGAGCTGGGCCACCGCCCGCTCGACCAGGAGGTCGAGCTGCTACAGGTCTTCGCCGACCTGTCCGAGCTGAGCCGCAACCGACCGGCCGGCGAGGAGAGCCACACCGACACCCGGGTGCACAGCCCGCGGGAATACTTCCACGCCTACCTGCAGAGCCTGGACGTCGACCGCGCCGGGCTGCCGGACACCTTCCGGCACCGGCTCGCCCGGGTGCTGCACCACTACGGCGTCGACGACTTCGCGCGTACCCCCGCGCTGGAGGACGCCGTGTTCCGGATCTTCCTCGCCCAGCAGCGGGCCTCGGCCGACGTCTCGGTGATCGTCACCTTCCTCCAGCGGTGGCTGACCGAGCCGCTGCCCGGCAACGGGCTGCGCGAACTGGTCGGGCAGGCGCTGGAGCACCTGATCTCCGCCACCCAGCTGCGCTTCCCGGTGGTCGGCGACCTGGCCCGCAGCATCGTGTTCCGCTGGGCGGCCCAGCCGATGCTGCGCCGCAAGCGGGCCGAGGTGTACGCGGCGGTCCGCGCCCACCTGCGCCACCTCGACCTGAACCCCGAGGCGGCCGACCGGGCCGAGCGGATCGCGACCATGGTCGCCTCGCCCGAGCCGCTGGTGCGGCTGCTCGGCCAGCGCATCGGCAAGCCGGGCGCCGACCACGGCCCGATGCTGGAGGTGCTCAGCCGCCGCTACTACGGCAACCGTGGCGCGGGCGACGCGCGCTGCGTCGAGGTCGCCGGGCACACCTTCTTCACCGCCGGGTACGACCTCGACGGCGAGCGGTTCCGGCTGGTCGCCGCCGCCACCGACTTCGCGGGGTTGCCCACGGCGCTGGCCGAGGTCGCCGGGCTGGCCGCGGCGGACACGGTCGCCGACGTCTACCTGACCTGGAGCGACCAGCCCGACGTGGACGCGATGGCCGGCACCCTGCGGGAGATCATCGACCGGGCCGGGCTGCTGGACGCGCTCCAGCGGGTCACGGTCACGGTCGCCGGCCGCACCGGCGCCGAGGTGCACCACCACTTCACCTTCCGCCCCGGCCAAGGCGAGGACCGGGTCATCCGCGGGCTGCACCCGCGGATCGCCCAGCGGCTGCAACTGCCGCGGCTGCGCCACTTCGACCTGACCCGGCTGCCGTCGGCCGACGAGGAGGTCTACCTCTTCCACGCCGTCGCCCCGGACAACCCGGCCGACGAGCGGCTGGCCGCGATGGCCCAGGTCCGCGACCTGACCCCGCTGCGCGACGCCGAGGGCCGGATCCTCGCGCTGCCCGCCGTCGAGGGCGCCCTCGACGCGTGTCTCGACGCGATCCGCAAAGTGCAGGCGCAGCGGCCGGCGCGCAAGCGGTTCGACACCAACCGGATCACCATCTACGTCTGGCCGCCGAACGACCTCAGCATCGAGGACCTGAACGCGGTGGCCCAGCGGGTGCTGCCCACCACGTCCGGCGCGGGCCTGGAGGAGGTGCTGTTCCTCGGCCGGCAGCCCGACGCCGCCACCGGCGCGGTGACCGACATCGCGGTCCGGGTCTCCTACGACGCGGGCATGCGCATCTCCGTCGACGCGCCGACGGCCGAGCCGGTCCAGCCGCTCGACGACTACCGGCAGAAGGTGCTCTCGGCGCGGCGGCGCGGCACCACCTACCCGTACGAGCTGACCGGGATGCTGGCCGGCCCGCAGGGCACCTTCACCGAGTACGACCTGGACGACAGCGGCGCGCTGGTGCCGGTCGAGCGGCCGAAGGGGCGCAACACCGCGGGCATCGTCGCCGGGGTGGTGAGCACCCCGACCGAGCGCTATCCCGAGGGGGTCACCCGGGTGGTGCTGCTCGGCGACCCGACCCGGGCGCTGGGCGCGCTGGCCGAGCCGGAGTGCGCGCGGGTCATCGCCGCGCTCGACCTGGCCGAGCGGATGCGGGTGCCGATCGACTGGTTCGCGCTGTCGGCGGGCGCGCGCATCTCGATGAGCTCGGGCACCGAGAACATGGACTGGGTGGCCGCCGCGCTCAAGCGGATCGTGCAGTTCACCCAGGCCGGCGGCGAGATCAACATCGTGGTCGCCGGGATCACCGTGGGCGCCCAGCCGTACTGGAACGCCGAGGCCACCATGCTCATGCACACCAAGGGCATCCTGGTGATGACCCCGGATTCGGCGATGGTGCTGACCGGCAAGCAGTCGCTGGACTTCTCCGGCGGCGTGTCGGCCGAGGACAACTTCGGCATCGGCGGCTACGACCGGGTGATGGGCCCCAACGGCCAGGCCCAGTACTGGGCGCCGGACCTGCCGGCCGCCCGCGACGTGCTGATGGCCCACCACGACCACACGTACGTCGCGCCGGGGGAGACCCTGCCCCGCCGGGCGGTCACCGCCGACCCGGTCGACCGGGACATCTCCGGCTACCCGCACGCCGTGCCGGACAGCGACTTCACCACCGTCGGCGAGATCTTCTCCCGGGAGCGCAACCCGGACCGGAAGAAGGCCTTCGACATCCGTACGCTGATGCGGGCCCTGGCCGACCAGGACCACCCGGTCCTGGAGCGCTGGGCGGGCATGGCCGACGCGGAGACCGCCGTCGTGCAGGACGTACACCTCGGTGGGCTGCCGGTGTGCCTGCTCGGCATCGAGTCCCGGTCGGTGCCGCGGCGGGGGTTCCCGCCCACCGACGGCCCGGACACCTACACCGCCGGCACGCTGTTCCCGCGCTCGTCGAAGAAGGCCGCGCGGGCGATCAACGCCGCCAGCGGGAACCGGCCGCTGGTGGTGCTGGCGAACCTGTCCGGCTTCGACGGCTCGCCCGAGTCGATGCGGCAGTTGCAACTGGAGTACGGGGCGGAGATCGGCCGGGCCATCGTCAACTTCGACGGACCGATTGTGTTCTGCGTGATCTCGCGGTACCACGGTGGCGCGTTCGTGGTCTTCTCCAAGGCGCTCAACCCGAACATGACGGTGCTCGCCGTGGAGGGCTCGTTCGCCTCCGTCATCGGCGGGGCGCCGGCCGCGGCCGTGGTGTTCGCCGGCGACGTCAACGCGCGTACCGCTAAGGACCCGCGGGTGGCCGACCTGCAGGCCCGGGTCAACGCGGCGACCGGCGCGGAGCGGGCGGCGCTGGTCACCCAGCTCGTGGACGTCCGGGCGAACGTCCGGGCGGAGAAGCTGGGCGAGGTGGCCGCCGAGTTCGACGCGGTGCACAGCATCCAGCGCGCGGTCGAGGTCGGCTCGGTGGACGCCATCGTCCGGCCCGAGGAGCTGCGCCCGCAGATCATCGCCGCCGTCGAGCGGGGCCTGGAACGGGCGTGACCCGACCGGATGCCCGCGCGGCGTCCGCCTGACAGCGGCGCTGGCCTGGTGGTGCTCCCACCAGGCCAGCGCCGTGTCGGGCCGGGTCGTGCTGGGTCGCGTCGTGTCTGGCCGTGCCGGCTGGGCTTCGGCGGGGCTTCGGCGTGTCCCGACCGCCACCGGACACCCGGCCCGCAGCCTTTGCTCTGCTGCCCTGTCCGCAACACAACGGCCCGGTTTCTGTTGCGCCGGCGTGAGCAGAGCAAAGGCGGCGCGCGGGGGTGTCGCCGCCGCCGACGGTGCAGGGCGGTTGACCTTCGACCTGGTTGAGCCCGCAGGATCACCGCGTCAGCCGATCGGCGATCAACGGGAGTGACGATGGATCTCGGCAATCCGGTGCTTCAGCTCTGCCAGGACGGGATGCGGGCAGAGGCGCAGGGGCGACCGGCCGCCGCGCGGGCGCTGTTCGAGCAGGCGTGGGCGAGGCGTGTCGACGACTACGACGCCTGCGTCGCGGCGCACTATCTGGCCCGGCAGCAGGACGACCCGGGGGAGGTCCTGCGGTGGAACCAGGACGCGCTGCGGCATGCCGACGCCGTCGGCGACGAACGGGTCGCCGCGCTCTATCCCTCGCTCCACGTGGCGGTGGCGATGGCCAACGAGCGGCTGGGCGACCCGGTCGCCGCGCGTGCCGCCTTCGCGCAGGCGGCCGAGCGGGTCGGCGCGTTGCCGGCCGACGCGTACGGCGAGCAACTCCGTTCGGCCATCATTGAGGGGCTTCGCCGGCTGAGCTGACGGGCCGCTACCTGATCGCGCTGCCGGCGTCCGGCGTCCGCGTCTTGCTCCAGCGGCGCCAGCTGGTCCACCGGCGGCGGCGCCAGGGGGTCGCCGCGTACGCGATCAGGCCCGTGGCGAGCAGTGTGACGCTCAGCAGGAGGCTGGGTAGGTCGTCGGCCGGCCGGGCGCTGAACTCCCACCACCGGTACTGCTGGTTCTCGGCGTACCCCCAGTACGACAGCACGATGGCCACTGTCGACGGCAGCACCCAGGCCAGCCGCCAGCCCAGGAATGCTCCACCGGCCAGGGCCAGCCCGAACCAGGCGATCCACGACCGTGCCATGATCCCGAGGATCTCCGGGCGCAGCACGACGGCACAGCTGCCCAGGAAGATCACCGCAGAGCCGGCACCCAGGCCGGCGAGGTAGAGCCGCTGCATGGCACGGAACCGCCGGGTGGCCACCAGCTCCAGGTTGGCAAGGGGGCTGTGCAGGGCGAGGACCGGCAGTACGGCGACGCCCATGGTGAGCATGCGCCAGACCGGGACCGTCGCCCTGCCGTCCGACACCGCTGTCGGGATGGGCGTTTCGACCAGACCGAACCAGGCGGCCAGTGCGCCGGAGAGGACGGTGACGGCCAGTACGGTCCGGACCGACCGCACGGTGAGGAACAGCCGGACCGGGAGCCTCTGCCCGGAGACCTCAGCGTCGTGTCGGACAGTAACGCCCACGGAGTTCGTTCACCTCTCCCTCAGCCCATCGGAACTGAGCGGCGCGAGACGGGTTTCCGGCGACCGCCCGTCCCTCGGCCCATGCCTGCTGCATCTGGGCGGGTGCGTTGGTGTGGGAGTTGGGACTACCTCCGCCGGCCAGGAACACCTCAAGCCACGCGTCGAGGGCCCAGAGTCGGGGCTCGTCCGACGAGGTGATCCGCTGCCAGTCGCATCCTTCGTCCTGGTACCCGAAGGTCGATGCGCTGATCGAGGTGCCGATGTCACCGGCATAGGACCACGGACTGCCCTCGAGGATGTAGAAGATCGGCGGTCCCTCCTCGTAACCGAGGTACTCCTTCCCGTCCGGCCCGATGTACCGGGTCTTCTGGAGCCCGACCTCGTTGATCCGTGACGGCCGGACGAAGGCGTCGGGCAGCAGATCGATCCGTGCGTTGAGGGCGCGTAGCTGGGGCAGGTATTTCTCGTGCTCCGGCCAGATGCACAGGGTCGCCGACCCTTGGACACAGGTCACCCTGGTCCCCGGCGGTTTCCGGTCGGCCACCACGTCGGTGCCGAGCATGACCACCACGAGTGGCAGAGCCACCGGGACCAGCAGCCACGTTCGCCGCCGGACCGGTCCCGAGGCGGCTGCGGCGGGCAGCCACAGCAGGACCAGGATCAGCGCCACGATCGACCCCAACCGCAGCGCCAAAGGCAACGGGTCGACCGCCACCTCAGGTCGGCCGGAGATCACGACGGACCCGTCGCGGTCCAGCAAGGTGGTCAGGAACAGGAACCCCAACGTCGCCGCGAGCGGCGCGAAGACGGGTCCGAACAGCTGGCCGCATGCCCAACCCAGCGCGACCGACGTCAGAATCGTGAAGAGACCGAGCAGGAGGTACCCCAGCCAGAGGTGGACGCCCGGCGGGAAGGTCCGAGCGGTGACGGCGAACGCCGTCGCCTGACCGATCAGATAGGGGATCAGCAGGACGATGACGGTGGCGCCGAGGCGGTGGGCCTCCGACACCATCGGCGGGACCCGCGCCGCCCGCACCTGTTCCGTGAGCCCGTGTCGCTGGGACGCGCCCGCCGACCAGGCTGCCGCGCCCGCGCCGACGATGCCCAGCAGGTACGCGGGCACCTGCGCCGCGGCGCCGGTCTCGGGCCAGACGCCGATCCAGTGCCGGTTCCGCAGGAACAGCACGGCCAGGTCGATGACGACGAATGCCGGCAGTGCCCAGCGGATCGGTGAGGTACGCAGATGCAGCCAGACCGTACTCACAGTTTCTGCTCTCCCTCGGGCAGCAGGTGCATGTACGCCCGTTCCAGTGGGGAGTGACCGGGAAGGCCGTCGTGGGCCAGCGCCGCCAACTCGGCGACCGTGCCGTCGAACCTGGCCGCGCCGCCGTTCATCACGATCACCCGGTCACAGACTGCCCCGACATCGTCGATGAGATGGGTGCTGAGCACCACGACCGTGTCGTCGAGCCCCGAGATGATCTTCCGAAACTGCAGCCGCTGACGCGGGTCCAGGCCGACCGTGGGTTCGTCGAGCAGCACCAGTCGCGGGCGCCCCACGATCGCCCAGGCGATGCCGGCACGCCTGCGCATGCCGCCCGAAAGGCTGCGCATCCGGGACTTCCGCAGCTCGGTGAGGTCGACCATCTCCAACGCCTCATCGACCACCCGGTGCCACTGGCCGGACGGCACCCCGCGCAACCAGGCCGCATATGTCACGAAGTCGGCGACCTTCATCTGCGGGTCGAAGCCGAAGTCCTGCGGCAGGTAGCCGATCCGGTCGCGGACCCGGCGCGCCGACCGCTCGCCGGCTATCTCAATCTCATCGATGCGGATCACGCCGTTGCGCGGCGGCATGACGGTGGCCAACGTACGGAGCAGGGTCGTCTTGCCCGCCCCGTTGGGACCCAGTAGCGCGGTTATGCCCGGTCGCAGCGTGACGCTGAGATTGTCGATGACGGTGGTGGTCCCGTAGCCCTGGGCCAGCGCCTCTAGCACGACACTCATGGAGCGACTCTCATTTCACGAACACGCGAGGCGAAGGAACACGGGCGCCTGACCCGCGCTCCTTCGCCGCACTGCTGGGATGGATCAGTTGTAGTCGTAGGTGATCCAACCGTTGCTGGCGCTGAACGTGCAGTCGGTCCCACTGTAGGTGGCGGTGCTGCCCGCGGAGCGGACCTTCCGCATGCTCTTGTCAACCTGCTTTGAGCACGCGACGCCGGAATAGTAGGCACCGGCGTTCTTCGCACCCGGCGAGGAGCACTTCTGTGCCTAGGCCGTGTTCCACCACTCGGTGTAGCAGTTGAAGACCTTCGTGGACGTGCCGGCAGCGGCCGCAGGTGCGGTGGCGGTGAGCCCGACCGCGCCGCCGGCGAGCAAGCCCAGCACGGCTACCTGGACGATCCGCTTTCCTGCCAGCCACGACCGTGGCGAACCCTGAGATGTGCGCACAAGCCCTCCTAGGCTCGGTGAACAAGAGGCACCGCGAAACACCTTCGCGGCACGCCGCTCCCCAGCCTTGGCGCAGGCTCATACTAGGGAGCGACGATCACCGCAGCAACCCTCGGTGCGCACTCGGTCATCCTTGGTGTCTGTCTGATGTGGATTGATCCGGCTCAGTGGTGCCTCGCGTGCGGGACTGTGGCCGGCGTCAGCCGTCGCGGGGCTCGACCTCCAGCAGGTCCCCGGGGGTGCAGCCCAGCGCGTCACAGAGGGCGGTGAGGGTGGAGAAGCGAATGGCCCGGGCGCGCCCGTTCTTCAGCACCGAGAGGTTGACCACGCTCACGCCGACCTGCGCGGAGAGTTCGACCAGGGTCAGGCCGCGGGCGGCGAGCAGCCGATCGAGGCGGACGGTGACCCGATGACCGGGCTCCTCCGGCGTCGGGGCCATCACACCAGCCCGTCGACGTCGGCGCGCAGTCGTACGCCCTGCCGGAACACCTCGGCGAGCAGCAGGACGATCGCCCCGATCGCCAGCGGCGCGACGGAGAAGGAGAAGGCCACGTCGACGACGCCCGCGGCGGCGGACCGGGCGATGACGGCCTTGTCGGCGGCGTAGCCGAGCAGTTGGACGGCGCTGCCGCCGACCGCCACCAGCAGGCCGATGAGGACTATCCGGCGGGCGTTGACGGCGGTGAACACCTCGGCGGCCGGCATCGTGCGCACGATCCGGCGCAGCAGCCAGAGCACGGCCAGGATCAACGCCTGCGCGGCGAGGTCGGGCCCGGCGAGGCGGAGCCGGTCGGGCCAGCCGGGCTCCAGGATCGACAGCACCATCGTTGGTGTCGCCAGCTCGACCGGCGGCAGTCCGGTGACCGCGTCCCGGGTGCCGTCGGCGGTGTCCTGCCAGGCGAAGACCGGGTGGGTGGCGGGGACCGCCGCCTGCCAGCGGGCGGCGAACCCGTCGTCCGGCCGCACGGTCACGGTCTGCGCGGGCTGGGGCGTGAGCATCGGGGCCAGGCCCCGGCCCAGTTCCAGGCCGGCCGGGCCGAGCACGGTCGGCCACACGCCGAGGACGAGCACGGCCGCGGCAGCCGCGCCGGTCAGCGCGAGGAGCAGTCGGACGCTCGCGTTCACGGTCGTGTTCACCACTGGCCCCCATATCGTCTTTCGTTATGTGCCCGTAGCGTGCGTAACGAAAGTCGATATGTCAAGGAGCGCCGTCAATATCGATTGCGGTGACCCGACGACCGGCATACCGTTGCGGCACCAGATCGACGAGCCGGTCCCCGAGGGAGCATGCCGTGACGCAGCGCACCAGCACCGAACCCACGCGGTCGTTGCCGCGCGGCGGTGGCCTGCCCTGCGCCGACGAGCGCACCCGGGCCGGCCGGGCCCGCCGGTGGTATCGGCGGCCAGGGTGGTGGCGCGACTAGCGCCGAGCGCGATCCACGCGCAGCCGCCCGCCCCCACCGCAGGGACCGGGCGGCTTCTTCGTCACCGGGTTCCCACGCACCCACCCCGTACGACCACCCCTATCGAGGAGACGACGATGGGTTACACCCCGCTGCCCGGCACCCGTGCGCCGGTGCGGGTCTGGACCGACCCGTACACGATCGAGGAGCAGGCGGCCCGGCAGCTGCGCAACATCGGTTCCCTGCCCTGGGTGCAGGGCGTGGCCGTGATGCCCGACGTGCACTTCGGCAAGGGCGCCACGGTCGGCTCGGTGATCGCGATGCGGCAGGCGGTCTCGCCCGCCGCGGTCGGCGTGGACATCGGCTGCGGCATGTCCGCCGTGCGCACCTCGCTCACCGCCGACGACCTGCCCGACGACCTGAAGTCGCTGCGTACGGCGATCGAGGCGGCCATCCCGGTCGGCTTCGCCAAGCACGACCACCCGGTCGACCCGCGCCGGGTCCGCGGCCTGGAGCAGCGCGGCTGGGACGCCTTCTGGACCGGCTTCGACGACCTGGACCGGCGGGTGGCGCAGCTGGAGAGCCGGGCCCGGCACCAGCTCGGCACCCTCGGCGGCGGCAACCACTTCATCGAGGTCTGCCTGGAGCAGGGCGGCCCGGACGCCGGGCGGGTGTGGCTGATGCTGCACTCCGGGTCCCGCAACATCGGCAAGGAGCTGGCCGAGCGGCACATGGCGGTGGCCCGCGGGCTGCCGCACAACACCGGCCTGCCCGACCGCGACCTGGCGGTGTTCCTCGCCGGCACTCCGGAGATGGACGCCTACCGCCGGGACCTGTGGTGGGCCCAGGAGTACGCGCGGCGCAACCGGGCGGTCATGCTCGCCCTGCTCTGCGGCGTGGTGCGGGACGCGTTTCCGCAGGTGGCGTACGACGAGCCGATCTCCTGCCACCACAACTACGTTGCCGAGGAGAGCTACGACGGGGTGGAGCTGCTGGTGACCCGCAAGGGGGCGATCCGGGCCGGCAAGGGTGACCTGGGCATCATCCCCGGCTCGATGGGCACCGGCTCGTACATCGTGCGCGGCCGGGGCAACCCGGAGGCGTACCACTCGGCGTCGCACGGCGCCGGGCGGCGGATGTCGCGGGGGCAGGCGAAGCGGACGTACAGCACCGCCGACCTGGCCGCGCAGACCGCCGGGGTGGAGTGCCGCAAGGACGCCGGGGTGGTCGACGAGATCCCCGGCGCGTACAAGGACATCACCGAGGTGATGGCCCAGCAGGACGACCTGGTCGAGGTGGTCGCCCACCTCAAGCAGGTGGTCTGCGTCAAGGGGTGACCCCGCCGGCGCCCGCGGGGGGCGGGCGCCGACGGGTCACCGGGTCAGCTCTCCGCCGGGGACAGCACCACCTGCCAGGCCCCGGTGAGGTGCTCGGGTACGACCTCGACGACCACCTGGTCACCCGGGCGCGGGTCGAGCCCGAACTCGCGCTTCCACCCGCCGCCCTGGTCGCCGTACATGCCGTTGCCGCGGCAGTAGTAGTCCCACCACTCGCCGGTGGTGATCTCCACGCCGTTGACCCGCAGGTGCAGCAGCCCGGGCGTCTGGGCGACCATGTCGACCGACTGGAGCGTCCGCCAGGTCAGGGTGCGCCGCACCGGCCGGGTCGGGTCGGCGGCGTCGGCGCGGATGATGACGGCGTCCGGGCAGACCGCCTCGGTGCAGCCGGCCGGCAGCATCTGGTCGAGCGCGCCGAGCGGTCCGAACGGCCGGGGCGGTAGCGGATACCTGTCGAACGGGATCCGCTCGCCGATCGCCAGCCCCACCGTCGCCGTCACCGAGGCGGTGGCGGAACCCGCCGCCTCGGTGACGGTCATGACGAAGGTGACGGGCCGGCCGACCACCACGCCCAGTCCGTCCCACTTCGACGGACGGTTGGCGCCGGCGTTCCCGCAGCTGCCGCTGACCAGCGGGTGGCCGTTGACCCGTACCGTGTGCTCCAGCGTCACCTCCACGCCGACGTCGGTGCAGCGGGTGAAGACGACCAGGTCGAGCGTGCGGGGCACCATCGTCAGCTCGATGCGGCGCTCCGCCAGCGGGGCCGACGTGGCCGCGACGACGCGCGCGCCCTCGGCGTACTCGGGAAAGCCCTCGATGGTGCGGTCCGGGCTGGTCGCCGGGGTGGGCGTGCCGTCCGCGCCCGGGCCGGGCGCGACGGCCGCGGCCACCCCGGCGAGGGCGAGCACCGCGCAGGCGGACCAGGCCGCGAACCGGCGCCGCCGCCGCGCGACCACCTTGGCGCGTACGCCGTGCAGCCGCACCTGGTGCAGGACGTGCTCGCCGGAGCCGTCGGAGCGCTCGTCGAGCACCTGCTTGAGGTCGGTCAGGTCCATCCCAGCATCCCTTCCGGAGCCAGCGTCTCGTCGAGCCGCAGCTTGGCCACGGCCCGGCTGGCCTGGCTCTTGACCGTGCCGACCGAGCAGCCGAGGACGTCGGCGATCTCGGCCTCGGAGAGGTCCTCGAAATACCGCAGCACGAGCACGGCGCGCTGCCGGCGGGGCAGCCGCCCCAACGCCCGCCAGAGCCGGTCCCGGTCGTCGAGCCCGGCGTGCGGGTCACGGTGACCGGCCACCTCGGGCAGCTCGGCGGTGGGCACCTCACCCCGCCACCGGCGCCGCCACGCCGAGGCGTACGCGTTGACGAGGATCCGCCGCACGTACGGTTCCGGGTCGCCGTCGATGCGCCGCCACACCTCCCAGGCCCGCGCCAGCGCCGTCTGCAACAGGTCCTCGGCCGCCGCCCAGTCCCGGGTGAGCAGGTACGCGGTGCGTAACAGCCGCGGTGAGCGGGTCACGACGAAATCGTCGAAGCCCTCCGGTGTGATCACGTGCCCGCCCTCCTGCCACGTCGGTCACGGGTAGTACCGGCTGGCCCTGGAAAAGGTTGCCTCACCCGCCAGGACGGTTAGGGCCTGTTTCATAAGAACTGGCCGGCCTGCGGCGGGCCCGGGCGACGACCGGCGGCGTTGCGGTTTCGTCCGGATACAACACCGGTATCCGGACGAAACCGCGCCTTGCCGGACCGCCGCCCGGACTCCGCCTCGGCTCGACCGCCCTTATGAAACAGGCCCTAGTTCATTCGGAGGCGGGCGCGGATCCGGCCGGCCAGCGCCGCCTGGTCGTCGTCGTCGACCGCGAGCACGCCGTGCTCGGCCATCAGCGCGGGGAACTGCTGCCGGTGGTAGGGCACGCCCGGGGGCAGCGGCGCTACGTGCCAGTGCAGGTGGGCGTTGCCCTGCTGGCTGCCGAGGCTCAGCGCGTACATCCGCTCGGTCGGCACGGTCGCCTCGACGGCGGTGGCGACGGCGTGCACGACGGCCTGGAACCGCAGGAACTCGTCCCGGGCCATCCCGTGCACCCAGCTCTCGATGTGCCGCTTCGGCGCGACCAGGCAGTAGCCGAGCAGCGTCGGGTGGCGGGCCAGGAACGCGACCGTGTCGTCGTCCTCGTGCACCAGGTGGTGCCGGTAGTCGGGGTCACCGCGCAGGAAGGCGCAGACGAAGCAGGGCCCGTCGCGCACGCGGCGCGCGTACCCGTCGAGGTCGAAGGCCGTCCGCTCCGGTGGGCCGCTCACTGCCGCAGCATAGGCGCGGGTAGGCCGTCAGCGCCCGCCGCGCTTCGGCAGCAACAGCTCCTCGTGGTCGAGTTCCCGTTCCAGGACGCGCAGCCCCTCGTCGGGCAGCCGGCCGGCGTCGCGCCAGCGCAGCAGCTCCTCCCGCTGCGCCTCGATGGCGGCCCGGCGGATGCGCAACGCCGCCTCGTACTCCGGTGAGGTGGGCACCTCGGTCGACTCGGCCTGCTGGAGCAGGTCGAGCCGGCCCCGGTAGCGGGCCAGCCGGGCCCGCAGCTGGGCGCGGGTGGTGTCGACGGCCGGGGCCTGGTCCGGCTCGTCGGCGACCAGCTCGTCCAGGCGGGCCAGGGCCGCCTCGACGGCCGCCGAGCGGGCCTCGTTGCGCACCCGGGCCTGGTCGGTCGCGTCGGCGCGCAGGCCCAGCGCCCGCACCAGCGGGGCGAACGTCAGGCCCTGCCCGACGAGGGTCACCAGCACCACCACGAACGTGCAGAACAGCAGGAGGTTGCGGTCGGGGAAGGGGGCCCCGCTGTCGGTGGTCAGCGGCAGGGTGAAGATCGCGGCGAGGCTGATCACGCCCCGGGTGCCGGACCAGCTCAGCGCCGTCACCTCCCGGGCGGTGAGCCGGCGGGCGTTGCGCTCGGCCAACGCGGCCTGCCGCGCGCCGGCGGCCTCGTCGAGGTCGTCGTCGGAGGCGCCGCCGAGCCGGGTGTGCAACGACCGGGGCAGCGACTGGGTCAGCACCAGCCACGCCGGGCGCAGCAGCAGCACCACGCCGACCGACACCGCGACCGCGATGACCACTGTCGACGTGTCGTACTCGCGCAGGCCGCCGACCACGGCGGGCAACTGCTGGCCGATCAGCAGGAAGACGAACCCTTCGAGCAGGAAGTCGACCAGCCGCCACACCGCGGTGGTCTGCAACCGGCTGGCGCCCGAGGAGAGCCGGGGCGCGTGGTGACCGACGATCAGCCCGGCGGTCACCACGGCGAGCACGCCGGAGACGTGCAGCTCCTCGCCCAGCAGGTAGGCCAGGAACGGGGTCGCCAGCGAGACGGCGTTGGCCAGCAGCGGGTCCGAGGTGAGCGGCCGGGCCAGCCGGACGGCCCAGGCGACCGCCGCGCCCACCGCGACCCCGCCCGCCGCGACGACCACGAACGTGCCCGCGGCCGAGGCGTAGGAGAACGTCCCGCCGACCGCCGCGGCGACGGCGACGCTGAGGATGGTCAGCGCCGTGGCGTCGTTGAGCAGCCCCTCGCCCTGGATGATGGTGACCAGCTTGGGCGGCAGGTTGACCCGGCGGCCCACCGCCAGCGCGGCCACCGGGTCGGGTGGCGCGACCGCGGCGCCGACCGCGATCCCGGCGGCCAGCGTCGCCCCGGCGACGAACAGGTGGAAGCCGATCCCCACCAGCACGGCGGTGAGCAGGACCAGCACCACCGACAGGCTGACCACGATGCGCAGGTTGCGGCGGATGCCGAGCAACGACGAGTCCAGCGCCGCGCTGTAGAGCAGCGGCGGCAACACCACCAGCAGCACGAATTCGGGATCGAGGCTGATGTTGGGCCCGGGCAGCAGCGCGTACCCGATGCCGATCAGCGGCAGCAGCGCTGCCGCCGGCAGACCCGTCCGCGCCGCCACCCACCGCACGGCGACGATCACCGCGACGGCGGCGAGCACGAACAGCAACATCGCCTGGAGAGTCACCGGGCGAGCCTATCCGCCGTGGGGGCTGATCGATCTTGCGGCGTCCGGGACCGGGCGAACTTCAAGATTCCCTCAACTGTGCACGTCAATGCCCATCCGGACGCATCCACGCCGATACTCTCCGGGCACCTGAGCGGAGAGCACCACGGCAGACCGCCACAAGCAGAAGGAGGGGAGTATGCGAGGCACACGACGCCGGCGCATTGCGTTGGTCGCGCTGCCCGCCCTGGTGGGCAGCGTCCTCATCGCCACCGCGCCGGCCGGCGCCGACCCGGCCGGGCCGAGCGCCCCGGCCAGCTCCGGGCGATCGCACCTGGAGGACCCGGGGGCGGTGAGCCTGGTGCGCATCCAGCTGACCGGCGCCGACATGCTGGACAAGGTCGTCGCCGCCGGCTTCGACCTGGAGCACGGCCTCAAGCGCGTCCCGGCGGGCATCGAGGGCGAGGCGGTGGTGACCGCCGAGCAGACCGCCGAACTCGAGGCGCTGGGCGTGAAGATCCTCGCCGACGACGAGGGTTTCGCCTGGGACGACGAGGCCGAGGCCCCCGCCGGCGCGTTCGCCGCCCGGGCCGTCGCGCCGCTCACCCACCAGGAGACGGTACGCATCGCCCGCGCCGACTGGTTCACCACCAAGGGCCAGGGCTTCCTGTACGTCGAGGCGCGCACCACCGAGGGGCAGCAGACCAGCCCGATCGTCGGGATGCAGTTGGCGAACGACTCCGGTCCGGGCACCGAGTTCGGCTCGGCCCGCACGATGAGCCGGTTCGTCGACTCCGGGCAGTACATGTTCCACCGGAACCTGTTCAAGCTCGACACCCGTCCGAACCAGATCCGGGTGACCAGCTCCACCGGCGGGGTGGCCACCGGCCACGTCTCCAACTGGCTGGAGGACGGCGCGCCGCCGCTGACCGCCAACCCGGCCTACAGGTGGAACTTCGTCGACGGCTACCGGCACCCGCAGCAGCTGTTCAGCCGGGCCGAGGAGATCGCCCGGCAGTACCCGGACATCGCCGAGATCGTCTACCTGCCGAACCGCACCAACGGCTACCAGCGCAAGGCGCAGGCCACCATCGGCGGCACCGGGCAGGCCGCGGTCGTGGTCAGCTCGGCGGCCTGGGGTCACGAGGGCGGCAACGACGTCACCGTCGAGTTCGTGGACCGGCCGGGGGCGAACCTCCCGCTCGCGGTCGAGGTGAGCGGCACGGCGGTCCGCGTGCTGCTCGCCAAGAACGCCTCCGGCGCGCCGGCCAGCACGGCGGCCGAGGTGGCGACGGCACTGCGTACCCGGTCGGCGGGGCTGATCGACCGGGCGCACCCGTACCGCACCAACACCGGCACCGGCATCGTCGCGGCGACGCCCGGCCCGGTCGCGCTCACCGACTTCCTCGACCAGAAGCGCGTCGGCGCGCCCGAGGGTGAGGTGCCGCGCGGTCCGGCCACGATCCCGGTGCTGCGCATCGGCAAGCACCGCGACGGCCGCAACCCCGGCGTGCTGATCCAGGCGCAGGACCACGCCCGCGAGTGGGTGCCGGCGACGACGTCGCTGGAGTCGGCCGAGCGGCTGGTGCACAACTACAAGTCCGACTGGGAGACGAAGAAGATCGTCAACAACACCGACATCTTCTTCATCCTGTCCAACAACCCGGACGGGGCGAACTACAGCTTCTACAACTTCGCCTCGCAGCGCCGGAACCTGACCAACCACTGCCCGGACGACAACGCCGATCCGGGCCGGCGCAACGCCTGGGGCGTCGACCTGAACCGCAACTACCGGGTCGGTTCGGCCCAGGACGGCTACGCCGGCGGTTCGAGCAGCTGCGTCAGCGACACCTACCAGGGCCCGGAGAAGCTGTCCGAGCCGGAGTCGAAGAACATCGTCTGGCTCGTCGAGAAGTACTCGAACATCAAGTTCATGATGTCGGTGCACTCCAACGGCGGGCAGCTGTTCTGGCAGCCCGGCGCGTACATCGCGGACGGGCGGATCACCACGCCCCGCCCGCCGCTGGGTGACGAGGCGTTCTACTGGCAGTCGGCGGCCCGGATCCTGTCCCAGGTCAAGGCGCACCGGCAGACCGTCGTCACGCCGGAGAACGTCGGCGGCTCGTCGGACGTGCTCTACTCGTCGGCGGGCAACGTGCGCGAGGACCTCTACCACACCTACGGCATCTACGCCTTCGGGTGGGAGGTCGGCGGCTCGATCTACAACCCGGCCACCGGCAACTGGCAGGGCGGCTCGTTCCAGCCGGCCTGGGAGGGCAACCCCGAGCTGGTCAGCGGGCACGCCGAGACGATGGAGTACGCCAACGGCATCATGGAGATGTTCCGGATCGCCGCCGACTGGGGCAAGGACAACAAGAAGCCGACGTCCCAACTGGTCCCCGGCGGCGGGACGTACGCCGGGCCGGTCGACGTGCGCTTCGAGACCAGCGAGCCGGCCACCATCTACTACACGACCGACGGCAGCCGGCCCACCATGGAGTCGCCGCGCTACGCCGCGACCGAGTTCCGGGAGCCGGGGCAGGTCTTCCACGTGACCGAGACGACGACGTTCCGCTGGTTCTCGGTCGACACCGCCGGCAACATCGAGCAGAACTACGACCCGAGCAACAACGACACCCGCAACAACTACCGTACGGCGACGGTCACCATCGCCCAGCGGTAACGCCCGGCCGGCCTCGCCGGCGCGCTCCGGTGCGCCGGCGAGGCGGTGGCGGTCAACGCCGGTCCGGCCTCGCCAGCATCCGTTGCACCGAGTCGAACGCCCACCAGGCCCGCGACTCGTACCCGTCGGCCTCGCTCAGCTCGCCCAGCCGGGCCAGGGCGGCGGCGTCGTGGCGCAGCGCCAGCCCGGTCGCCGCCAGGATCTCCACCTCGTGGTCGTCGCCGGCCAGTTGCGCGGCGAACAGCTCCCGCAGCGCGGGCACGTCGATCGGGGAGTAGCCGAGGGTCGCCGTGGCCACGGCGCGCACGTCCGGGTCCGGGTCGCGGGCCAGGCGGGTCATCGCCGCCAGGATCTCCGGCGGCGGGTCGTCGGCGGCGCCGCCGTGGCCGTTGAGCAGGTCGTGTGCCACCCGGGCGCGCACCTGCGCCCGCTCGTCGGTGGCGAACGGCAGGAACTCGAACAGGATCGCGCCGGTCTCCCGGTAGCCGGCGTACGCGCCCAGGACGGCGCAGAGCGTCTCGGTGTCCGGCTCCGCCGCCATCCGCTCGCGCAGCACCGCGCATGCCTCGCCGGCGTACGGCGCGTCGGGGGTCTCCCCGTCCACGGTGCCGAAGTGCAGCAGCTCGGCGGTGAACCGGCGGACCAGCACGTCCGGGTCGGCGAGCCGCTCGGCCGCCCACCGGAAGACCTCCGCCGGTGGGAACCGGGTCATCAGGGCGTGCCGCGCCGCCGACCAGTCGTACGACTCCGGGTCGGCCGACCACCGCGCCCGCGCGAGCAACTCGTCGGGTGAGACGGAGAGGTCCAAACTCTCCTCGAGGACGGTGACGGCGGCCCGGTGCGCCACCAGCACCTCCGTCCACCGGCCGTCGGCGGTGGTGAGCCGGATCCGGAGCACGCGGGGCTCGTACTCGTCGGTGGTGAGGTGCTCCCGTCGCACCGTGACGTGGTCGGCGTCGGTGAACCCGGACCGGCGGCGCAGCTCGGCCTCCGGGTCCACGTCGAGCCAGGCCCGGGCCGCGTCCAGCGCCGTCCGCCGGGTCGCCTCCGGCACGGATGCGCGCAGCAGCAGGCTGCTCAGCAGATCGCTGGCACCGTGCTCGGCCGCCCAGCGCACCGGGTCGACGTCGCCCCACGGCCCGTCCGGCAGGATCTCGCCGTCGCGGTAGAACAGGTGCGCCAGACCCGGCCCGCCGAAGCGGATCAGCGCGCCGGCCACCGCCGAGCCCTCGCCCCGCCACCGGGCCTCGCGCGGCAGCGCCGCCAGGTGATCCCGGACGGCGGCGAGGTCGCCCCGTTGAATCGCGTCGGTCAGCGCGTCGTCCACCCGGCGAATTGTGCCGGGTGTGGCCGGCCGGGGTCGGCTCACCGGAGCAAACCAGCCCAATTCGCCGGCTGCTGGCCGTTGCGGCAGTCCGTGCAGACCAGGTAGTCGGTGACGCCGTGACGCTGCACGCCGGCCCCCGCGCCGAGGGCGGGTTCGAGGTCCGGGCGGTTCTTCCCGTCCGGCTATCGTTCTCCCGTGACGGAACGGGAGGCGACGGCCGACCTGCTGCGCGAGTTCCTGGGCCGCCGGGTGGTCACGGTGACCGAGGCCCGCCACTGGCCCGACGGCCGGCCGCCCGAGGAGGAACCGGCGCTGCTGCACTTCTGGCTGCACGTCGAGGGCGGCGCGGCGTTGATGTTCCACGGCGCGGGCGACCACCTCCGGCTGTCCCGCGCCCAGCCGTACCCGGCGTACGAGATGGGGGAGTACGGGCGGGTGCGGGTGGCGGCGGCCCAGCCGCCCGGCGTGCTGGCGTCCTTCGCCGAGCGGCCGCTGGACGACGCCGCGTTGCTGTACCTGGACGCGGACCGCCGCTCGCCGAGCGGGGTGCGGCTGCGGTTCCCGGGCGATGACCTGATCGTGGCGTCCGTCGGCGACGAGTGGTTGATCGAGGCAGCGGCGGCGCACACCGACCCCGGCTGGGGTCTGACGTCCGGCCCGTGGCTGCGCGAGGCTGCCGGCGACGCGATGGACGTCGACCAGGTCGGGGAGGGCGCGCTGGCCGACCGGCTGCGGGCCGCCCGCGACGCCGAGTCGCGTGCCGACTGGGCGACCGCCATCGCGTTGCTGGCGCCGGTGGCCGAGTGTTACAGCGCGGACCACGCGCGCCACCACGCGCACCTGTGGCACCTGGACCTGCTGGCCCGCACCGGGCGCCGGGGCGAGCTGGCGGCGTTGGCCCGCACCGACGTGCACGCGCGACGCCGGCTGAGCTGGTTGTCGCGCGACGAGCCGGCGGACGCCTGACCTGCGGCGGGGCACGCGAAGGGGCCGCCGGTGTCCCGGCGGCCCCCGCACCCGTGACGCCGATCAGACGATCTGCACACCGTAGACGCTGAGCGCCTCGGTGACCGGCTGGAAATGGGTGGTCCCGCAGGGCCGATCGGGCGAGTCGAAGTTGTCACATCGACGGTGGTGGGCGTCCGGGCCGCCTTAGCGGCACGTTAAATAACCACCCCCGCCGCGCGGTCGCGCCGCTCACCTGGGCAGACTGGCCAGATGCCCGTCGCCGACCCGCACCCCGCCGCCCCCGCGCCGAGCCGGCGTCACCGCAGGCGGGGCGGGCGCCGACGTACCCGGGCAGTCGTGGCGGTGGTCGTGCTGCTCGCGGTGGCGGTCGCGGCGGGCGCCTGGTCGCTGCGCGGGCGCGGCGACGGCGACGCGGCCGGGACCGCCGCCGTGCGCATCGCGCCCGAGGCCGCCGCGGGCCAGGTCGGCTCGTGCGCCGGCCGGGCCGCCCGGGCGCCCCGGGAACTGCGTGGCATGTGGATCACGACGGTGAACAACATCGACTGGCCGAGCCGGCCCGGCCTGCCCGCCGAGACGGTACGCGCGGAGTTCCGCGGCTGGCTGGACCTGGCCGTGCGGCGCAACCACAACGCGGTCTTCGTGCACGTACGGCCCAGCGGCGACGCGCTCTGGCCCTCGGCCTACGCCCCGTGGTCGCAGTGGCTGACCGGTCGGCAGGACGGTCGGGACCCGGGCTGGGACCCGATGGCGTTCATGATCGCCGAGGCGCACGCCCGCAACCTGGAGTTCCACGCCTGGTTCAACCCGTACCGGGGTGGGCAGCCGGCCACCGTCGGCGGGCCCGGCCCCCGGATGGACCGGCTCGCGCCGACGCACCCGCTGCGCCGGCACCCCGAGTGGGCGGTCACCTATCCCAGCGCCGACCGGCCCGGCAGCCGTCTCTACTTCAACCCGGGCATCCCCGAGGCGCGGGCGTTCGTCGAGGACGCCATGCTGGAGGCGGTCGAGAAGTACGACGTCGACGGGGTGCACTTCGACGACTTCTTCTACCCGTACCCGGAGGCCGGGCAGGACTTCCCGGACGGCGCGGCGTTCGCCCGGTACGGCCGGGGCTTCACCGACCGGCACGCCTGGCGGCGGGACAACGTCGACACGCTGGTCCGGGAGATGAGCGAGCGGATCAAGGCGGTCAAGCCGTGGGTGAAGTTCGGCATCAGCCCGTTCGGCATCTGGCGCAACAAGGGCACCGACCCGGCCGGCTCGGCCACCGCCGGCCTGCAGAGCTACGACGACATCTACGCCGACACCCGCCGCTGGGTCCGGGAGCAGTGGCTGGACTACGTGGTGCCGCAGCTGTACTGGCACATCGGCTTCGCCAAGGCCGACTACGCCAAGCTGCTGCCCTGGTGGGCGGCCCTGGTGCGGGGCACCCGGGTGCAGCTCTACATCGGCCAGGCCGACTACCGGGTGGGCGAGCGGGGCGCCTGGCGCGACCCGGCCGAGCTGGACCGCCAGCTCGCCCTCAACCGCCGGCACCAGGTCAGCGGGAGCGTGCACTTCAGCGCCCGCCAGGTACGCGACGACAAGCTCGGCGCGGTCAGCCGGTACAGCGCGGCGCACTACGACGGTCCGGCGCTGCTGCCGGCGATGGCGCAGCTGCCGGCCGCCCCGCCGGCGGCGCCCGCGCTCACCGGCGTACGGCGGGCGCCGGCCGGCGGTGTCGAGGTGACCTGGCGCGGCGACGCCGCGACGAGCTTCGCCGTCTACCGGGTGGACGGGGACACGGCCCGGCTGGTCGGCACCACCCGGACCGGCGCCTGGACCGACCGGGCCGCCCCGGCGGACCGCCCGGTGTCCTACTGCGTCTCCGGTGTGGACCGCAGCGGCAACGAGGGCCCGCTCAGCGCGCCGGTGTCCCTCGCCGTGGGCTGACCGTCCTGCCCCAGGAACTCCTCCAGTACGGTGACCAGCCGCACCGGCGTCTCGTACATCGCGTAGTGCCCGGCGTTGGCGAGCACCTCCAGCCGGGCGTTGGGGTAGTGCCGCAGCCAGGTCTCGCGCATCGTGTCGGCGCCCAGCGCCGGGTCGTGCTCGCCGACCACGGCGAGCGCCGGCACCGGGTTGCCCTTCACCTCGTCGGTGAAGTCGGTGCGCGCCCAGGCGCTCAGGTACGCCCCGAACGCCTCCCGGGTGGAGTGTTCGAGGGAGAACCGGACCATCTCGTCCAGCCAGTGCCCGGAGAGCCGGTTGCCGGTGGTGAGGTCGATGATGGCGCGCCGGTTCGCCGGGTTGCCGGCCGCGCCGTCGAACAGCGCCCAGCTCTGCAGGTCGAAGGGCACCCCGCCGGCCGGGACCGGGCTGATGCCGACGAGGTGTCGCACCCGGCCGGGGGCGTCGGCGAGCACCCGCTGGGCGGCGCTGCCGCCCATCGAGTGCCCGACCACCGAGAAGGTGTCCCAGCCGAGCGAGTCGGCCAGGTCCAGCGCGTCGCGGGCGATCTCGGCGATGCTGTGCTCGCCGGCCACCCCGGCGCGCGCGCCGTAGCCCCGGTAGTCCAGGAAGGCCCAGGTGAAGCGTTCGCCGTCGATCAGCTCGGGCAGCCCGCCCCAGCCGCGCGCCGATCCGAACCACCCGTGCAGGGCCAGCACCGGGTGCGGGCCGTGCCCGACGGTGAGCGGGCTGCCGTCGGTGGGGCTGCTCGTCATCACGGGGTCCTTTCGCGAGGCTGACGCGGGCGACCCGGCCGGTGGCCGAGGTGAGAGCGACCGTAGCCCCGCGTCCCGGGCGAACGGAAGCGCGTGTCGGATCAGCGTCGCTGCCCAGCCGGGGGAGCCTGACCAGGGGCGCATCCCGGAGTTCACCGGCTATAAGATCCACCGACCGTGGCGAAGCATCGCCACCGCCCCCTCCGGAGCCCCGCATGTCCGAGCCGCCGCCCCGCACCGACGTACCCGAGGTCAGCCGGTCCCGGCGGCGCTGGCTGCTGCCGGCGGCCGGGCTCGCCGTGGTGCTGGCCGTGCCGCTCGTGACGGTGCTCGTCACCGCCGATGCCGAACCTCCGGCGGCCCGCCCCGCCGCCGCGCCGACCTCGCTGGCGCCCACCCCCGTCGCCGCGCCGACCTCGCCAGCCCCCGCCGCCACCTTGACCCCGACGCGCCCGGTCGCCGTGCCGGCGCGCGTGCCGACTCCCGAGGCCACCCGCGCGTCGACCCCGACCCGGCGGCCCACGGCGACCCGGTCGACGACCGCGCCCGCCACCCGGCGCCCCACGGCGACCACCTCGCCCACACCGAGCTGCACCCCGGCCGGGGTCGTGGACGTGGTCCAGGTCTTCACCGACGGGGTGGTCAAGGTCGCCGCCCGCACCGGCGGCGACGTCACCGACCTGCTCTGCCCCGGCGAGCGGGTCCGGGTGCTCTGGGCCACCTACCGGCGCACCGCCGACGGCGGCGCCACGCTGTACCGCTCCGAGGTGCGCTACCTGGACCGATCCGCGCCCACCTGGACCATGCGGCTCGCCCTCTCCGGCGCCTGCGGTGACTCCTGGTACGTGGTGGCCGGCAACTGGAGCATCCCGCGCACCCTCAAGCCCGGGGTGGTGCCGTTCGGGCGCGGCAAGCTGAACTGGGAGACCGGCGGGCCCTGCTGACCCCCCGGGCGATCGTCGGCCCGGGTTGCCGGATCCCGACCACGGGAGTAGGCAGGAGGCTCACCCGTGTCGATCTGGGGAGACCACATGAGACCTCGGGCCCTACTCGTCACCGCGACCGTCGCCGCGCTCGTCGCCGGCGTCGCCGCGCCCGTGCAGGCGAAGCCCGCCGAGCCGCCGAAGCAGCCGACCGCCCTCGGATACGGCGGCGCGGTCTCCACTGTCGACCCCACCGCCACCGCCGTCGGGCTGGACGTGCTGCGGCGCGGCGGCAACGCCGTCGACGCGGCGGTCGCCGCGGCGGCGACCCTCGGCGTCACCGAACCGTTCTCGGCCGGCGTCGGCGGTGGCGGCTTCCTCGTCTACTACGACGCGAAGACCAGGCGGGTGCACACCATCGACGGCCGGGAGGCGGCCCCGGCCTCGATGACCGAGACCAGTCTGATCGACCCGGCCACCGGCCAGCCGTACCGGTTCGACGAGGCCCGCATCAGCGGCCTGTCGGTCGGCGTGCCCGGCACCCTGGCCACCTGGCGCGACGCCCTGGACCGCTGGGGCAGCCGGTCGCTGGCCCAGCTGTTGCGCCCCGCCGCCCAGGTCGCCGAGCGCGGCTTCGCCGTGGACGAGACCTTCGCCGGCCAGATCGCCGCCAACCAGGCGGCGTTCGCGCAGTTCACCTCCACCCGCGCGCTGTACCTGCCCGGCGGGCGACCCCCGGCGGTCGGCAGCACCTTCCGCAACCCCGACCTGGCCGCCACCTACCGGCTGATCGGCAAGCGGGGCACCGACGCGTTCTACCGGGGCGAGATCGGCCGGGACGTGACCGCCACCGTGGCCCGCCCGCCGGTCGCGGCGCAGCCGACCGAGTCGTGGCCGTACCCGATCCGCCCGGCCACGATGACCGCCGCGGACCTGGCCGCCTACCGCACCCGCTTCCCGGAGCCGACCCGGTCGGACTACCGCGGCCTTCAGGTGTACGGCATGGCCACCCCGTCCAGCGGCGGCACCGCCGTGGGCGAGGCGCTCAACATCCTGGAACGCTACAACCTGCGGTCGATGACCGCCGCCCAGGCGCTGCACCACTACCTGGAGGCCAGCGCCCTGGCATTCGCCGACCGCAACCGGTACGTCGGCGACCACACCCCGCGCGAGCTGCTGCGCGAGCTGCTCAGCGACGGCTACGCCGGCGAGCGCGCCTGCCTGATCGACCCGGCGGCGGCGCTGCCCAAGCCGGTCGCCCCCGGCGTCCCCGACGGCGCGTACGGCGGCTGCGCGGCGGCACCGGCCGCCGACGTGCGCGACGACCGCAAGAGCACCACCAACCTCACCGTCGCCGACCGGTGGGGCAACGTGGTGGAGTACACGCTGACCATCGAGGCCACCGGCGGCAACGCGATGGTCGTACCCGGTCGCGGGTTCCTGCTCAACAACGAGCTGACCGACTTCAACTTCGCGCCCACCCAGGGCACCGCACCCGACCCGAACCTGCCCGGGCCGGGCAAGCGCCCGCGCAGCTCGATGGCACCGACGATCGTGCTGGCCGACGGCCGGCCGTTCCTCGCCGTCGGCACCCCCGGCGGCGCCACCATCATCACCACCGTGCTGCAACTGCTGGTCAACCGGATCGACCTGGGCATGACCCTGCCGCAGGCGCTGGCCGCGCCGCGCGCGTCGCAGCGCAACAGCGCCAGCACCCAGGCCGAACCGGCCTTCATCACCGCGTACGCGGGCACCCTACCGCCCGGCCACACGTTCGCCTCGACGGCGGAGATCGGCGCGGCGACCGGCATCGAGTTCCAGCCGGACGGCCGGCTGCTCGCCGCCGCCGAGCCGGTCCGCCGGGGCGGCGGCGCGGCGGCCGTGGTCGGCCGCTGGGGCCGCCACTGACCCCGGTCTCGACGCTGCCGCCGGCCCAGTCTCCTTTGCCTGCTGGCGGCCCGGGCCGCCCACCACACGCTGCGCGCCCCGACCGCCGTGAATCTTGGACACTTACCGTTCCGCCCGAACGGCAACTGTCCAAGATCCGGGCCGGTGATCGCCGGCGCGGCCAGCAGCTCGCTCCGGGCGGTAGCATCTGTCGGCGTGACGTCTGGGCAGAGCCCGGCGCCCGCGCTGCCCCGCGACAGAAGGAACCTGGGGCGGCGTGCGCACCGCTGCCCGACTCACCCCGAGGATGGAGAGGGGGTGAGCCGTATGACCGGAACCCTCCTGACTGCCGGTGACGAGGTCGATGTCGTCGTCACGTCCGTCAAGCCGTTCGGGCTCTTCGTCGAGTCTGATACCGGTGTGCACGGGCTCGTCCGCGGTGGCGGTGCCGCGGTCGGCGCGACGGTACGCGTGCGCGTGATCGAGTTCGACGCCGCCGAGTCGCGATTCCACGCGACGCTCGTCGACTGACGAGGTGGCCCGGTCGGCCTCCGAGCCGACCGGGCCATACCTCGGCCACCGGGCACCCGCTGACCGCGCCGTCCCGGTCAGCGGTCGTCAGGCCACCCGATGACCCGCTCGGCGGTGACCCCGCGCAGGTCGGCCCCCTCCCAGCGGGCCCCGGTGACGTCCGTGCGGCCGTACTCCGGATCGTGCGTCATGACGTGGCCGAACCGCGCGTACGACAGATCGGTGTCACGCAGGTCGGCATCCCGCAGGTCACAGCCGGCGAAGCTGGCGCCGCGCAGCGAGGCGCCCCGGAAGTCGGCGCCGCGAAAGTCGCACATCTTGAAGAAGTGCCCGTCGAGGGTGCGATGCCGAAGGTCGCTCCCCACGAACGACTGCCTCGTCGCGCCGGGCAGGATGTCCATGCCCGAGACGGTAGCCGGATCCCCGCTGCCGGACCATCGGGGTCCGACCACCAAGCATCAAGACTTGCGGTCACTCTCGGGGGTAACGAACGAGCCCGAGAGGCAACCGCCGCCGCAGATGGGTTTACCTGGGAAAACAACCCCGAAGGCGGACGCTTGGACGAGCCGGCCACACCCATCCCCGGCCTCGGTTAGCGTCGGGCCATGGCCGAGGTGAACCTGCGCCTGCGTGGCGGACCGTACGACGGGCAGCGGCTCGTCTGGGACGTGCCGGACGCCGACGACCCGCCGCCCACGTACGAGCTGAAGCTGCACGGGCCGCACGAGGGCGTGGAGACGTTCAGCTACCGCCGGGTCGGTCTCGATCCGGGCGGGGACGGTTGGCTCTACGAGGCGCCGGACCTCGGCATTCCCTAGCCGGGGGCGGGTGAGTCGGGGGCATGGCCGAGGTGCTGGAGGACGGGGACATCTACTTCCTCTACCGTCCACGAGTGGGGGAGGAGCACGTCGGTTCGCTGGCCGAGGTGCAGCGGCTGCTGGTGGTGCTGTGCCCCTGGCGTGGGCGGCGGCGCCTGCGGCTGCTCGTGGTGGGCCGCAAGCACCTGCCCGAGATCAGCGAGCACGCCCGGTACTGGGCGTTCGTGGAGTCGGTCGTCGACCGGCCCGAGCAGCTGTACGAGGCGCTGCGCCCGTCCCGGTACGTCACGAAGACCCGGGGTGAGCGGCTGCAGCAGGCGCCCCGGCCGCTGGCCGAGGGGGCATACTGCGTCACCCGGCACGACGACCACACCCACCTGGCGTACCAGCTGGAGCTGCCCCGGCGGCCCGGCCCGCCACAGCGTGAGCTGGACATCGAGCCGGAGGCCAGCTACATCGTGACGGTGAAGAACCCTGCGGCGCCGTCTCCGCCGGGAGTGGGGCTGCCGGGCCGCGGCAGGGCGCGGCTCCCGGCCGACCTCCAGGAACGCTTCCACACCCGGCGCTTCGCACCCGTCGATCCGCCCCGGTTCCTCGACCACCCGGGCGTGGAGCTCGTGCTGATCGGGGCGGCACACGACGCCTCGGCGGAGCTCGGCATCGACCTGGACGCGGAGGTCGAGCGGGCCGCCCGGGACACGATCTTCGAGGAGCTGCGCATCGGCCGGGCCGACCGACCGGTGGCACCGGAGATCACCGCCCGGTGGCGCTGACGGCCGGGTCTCCCGCCGACGCGGCGAGTGCGACCGGCACCGCCACCACGTTCACCCGGGAGCCGTCGCGCGCGGACACCTCGTACACCTCGATCGTGCCGGGACCGGCGACGGCCAGCCGGTACCGGACGGTGGTGCGGTAGTCGCCCCGGCAGCCGGTGCCGCAGGTGGCGGTGGTGAAGCCGGTGCCGATCTCCCGGCCGGCGCGGTCGAGGATCCGGATGCTGACCGTGGCCTCGAAGACCTGCGCGGTGCCGGTGACGGTGACCGGGGTGGTCACGGGCTGCCCGACGAGTGGCGCGGTGACCACGATCGGGGGCAGCAGCGCGGCGTAGTCGGCCCGGGTGGTCGGCGCGCCGTCGCCGAGGTCGACCCGACGCACGGTGGGGAACTGGGTGAGTGTCCACACCAGTTGCGCCCGGCGCAGCCGTACCGTCGCCGCCGCGCCCTGGTCGAAGCCGGTGGGGACGGCGACCGTGGCGGTGCCGGCGGCGATCCGGACGATCTGCACGCCGGCGGGGAGCAGGGTGGTCATCCCGGTGGCCGCCTCGGCCGGGGACGGCCCGGCGGCGAGTTCGGTCAGCGCCAGCCGGGACGTGGCGGGCGTCGCCGGCCGGGTGCGCGCGGTGGGCACGAGCCGCCCGTCGCGGACGAACCAGAGGTGCACGGTGACGACGCCGGTGGGCGTCGGCTCGGCCGCCGCCGTGGCCGCCGGTGAGGCAGGGGGCGGCGATGCAGGGGGCGGCGAGGCAGGGGACGGCGGGGCCGGAGCGGAGGCCGTCGGTCGGGCGGCCGGGCTGGTCGGGGCAGTGGCGGTGACCGGCGCGGGGAGCGTGGGGGCCGGCCCGAGCGTGCCGGAGCGGGCGTCGGCGCAGCCCGCCGCGAGCAGCGCGGCGGCCAGCAGCGGGGCGAGGACGCGTCTCATCCGGCACCTCCCTCGGCCGGGTCGACGGGCAGTTCCAGGCGGAACTCGGTGCCCACGTCGACCTCGCTGCGCACCGTGAGCCGGGCGCCGAGCAGCCGGGCGTTCTCCCGGGCGATGGCCAGGCCCAGTCCGCTGCCCGCTCCGGCGCGGTCCGTGTCGACCTTGTAGAAGCGGTCGAACAGGTGCGGCAGGTGGTCGGCGGGGATGCCCGGCCCCTCGTCGGTCACCGTGACCAGCAGGGTCGGGCCCGCCCGGGCCACCGCCGCCCGCCGGCGGCCGGTGCCGTGCTCGACGGCGTTGCCGACCAGGTTCGCCAGCACCCGCTCCAGCCGCCGGGGGTCGCTGCGCGCCAGGAACCGGCGGCCGTCGCCGGTGACGGTCACCCGGTCGCGCCAGCCCCGGGCCTCGACGACCGCGCGCAGCAGCGCCGGCACGTCCACCGGCCGGGGCTCCACCACCTCCCGGCCGGCGTCCAGCCGGGAGATCTCCATCAGCTCCTCCACCAGCCGGCGCAGCCGGACCACGTCGGTCACCAGCAGTTCCGCGTCGCGCCGGGCGTCGGCCGGCAGCGCGTCCAGGTGCTCGCGCAGCAGCGAGGCCGCGATCACCAGCGCGGTCACCGGGGTACGCAGCTCGTGCGCCACGTCGGCGGTGAACCGCCGCTCCCGGGCCTGCGCCCGGGACAGCGCGTCGATCTTGCCCTGCAACGCGTCGGCCATCTCGTTGAACGCGGCGGCCCAGTCGCTGAACTCGTCCCGGCCGCGCACCGGCAGCCGGGTGTCGAGCAGGCCCTCGGCGACCGCGCGGGCGGCCCGGCTGGCCCGGCCGACCGGTTCCAGGGTGCGCCGGGCCAGGGCGTGCCCGACGGCGGCGGCGAGCAGCACCACCACCACCCAGCCGGCGGCGAGCGCGGTGCGCAGCTGGTCGAGGTCGGCGACGATGCCGTCCTCGACGGTCACCACGTACAGCTCGGTGGTGGAGCCGGGGATCCGGCCGCCGACCAGGAGCAGGTGGCGGCCGGCGTCGGCGCGGCGCTCGTACGCCAGTTGCCCGGCGGCGACGGCGGACCGCAACCGGGCCCCGGGCGCCGGGGCCAGGTCCGGGTCGCCGGTGCGGGCGTCCGGGTCGACCAGCAGCACCTGCCGGCCGCTGCCGGTGAAACTGGCCAGCAGGTCGGCCCGGCGGGCGTCGGTCAGCGGCAGGAACTGCGCGGCGAGCACCAGCTCGTAGCGGGCGTCCGCGGCGGCCCGCTGCACCGAGCCGTCCAGCCGGGCCTGCCGCAGCAGCAGGTACGACCCGCCGGCCAGCACCCCGGCGGACACCCCGGCGACCAGCACGAACGCCACCACCAGCCGCCGTCGCAGGCGACCCGGGGAGACGGCGTACGCGGCCATCGGCGGTCCTTCAGGGGGAGAGTTTGTAGCCGGCGCCGCGCACGGTCCGGATCAGGATCGGGTGGGCCGGGTCGTCTTCCAGCTTGGCCCGCAGCCGCTGCACCGCCACGTCCACCAGCCGGGTGTCGAACACCTGCGAGTGCTGCCACACCCGGTCCAGCAGCACGTCGCGGGTGAACACCCGCCCCGGGCGGCGGGCCAGCTCCAGCAGCAGCCGGAACTCGGTCGCGGTCAGGGTCAGCTCCCGGCCGTCCTTGCGGACGGTGAACCGGGCCGGGTCGACCTCCAGCCGCCCCACCAGCAGCGTGGTCTCCTCGACCGGGGCGGCGGCGCGGCGCAGCACCGCCCGTACCCGGGCGACCAGCTCCGGCAGGTCGAACGGTTTGCGCAGGTAGTCGTCGGCCCCGCACTCCAGGCCCACCACCACGTCGACGGTGTCGGTGCGGGCGGTGAGCATCAGCACCGGCACCTGACTGCCGCGCCGGATCTCCCGCAGCACCTCGAACCCGTCCAGCCCGGGCAGCATCACGTCGAGCACGATCAGGTCGACCGGGCCGGCCCGCCACGCGGCCAGCGCCGCCCGCCCGTCGGCGGCGGTGCCCACCCGGAAACCGGCCCGGCGCAGACCGAGGGCGGTCGCCTCCCGGATGGCGGCGTCGTCCTCGACGAGCAGCACGCGGCCCTCCATCACCCCAGCGTAAGTCCGCCGTCACCGGGACGTACCTGCCGGAACGGCCGGTGCCGAGGGTCCGCGCGGACCCTCGGCACCGGCGTCGGTTCACGCCTGCCACTGGTGGGCGACGTCCAGCACGATCCGGCTGTGGGTGCCCGGGCCGGCGAGCACGAACACCCGGAACGGCAGCTGCGCCCGCACGCCCACGGCGAACGTCGTGTAGCCCTCGAAGCTGCCCCCGAACACCACGTCGCGCAGCGTCCGGTAGCCGAAGGCGTTGACCGCGTGGTCGCCGACCCGGTACGGCACCGTCGCGCCGTGCGACCCGTCGTACGCCGGGGCCCGCAGCGACACGCTCAGCAGCGCCCCGCCCGCGGTGTACGGCGACATCGGCTCGCCCGCCCCGTCGGTGTACGTCTCGCCGTAGGCCACCGAGTAGCCGGTCACCGACCCGTCGAACTCGAACACCACCCGGTCCCAGCAGTCCTGCTGCCCGGCCCGCACCTCGATCAGCGGGGCGCCGCTGAGTGTGCCGGCCGTCTTCGCCCCACTGCCCCAGGTGATCCCGCAGTACGGCGCCGCCGCCGATGCGGTCGTCGCGCCGCCGGCCACCAGCCCGGCCGCCAGCAGCACCGCCGCCACCAGGGCCCTTCTGATCCTCATCGGTCTGCTCCCTCCCGTCATCCGGCCGTCGCCGGCCGGTCGTGTGCTTGCGGCTCGACCGTCCGCCGGCCGTACGGCAGCAGGTTCGCCGTGGCGTAACAGGGGGGTAACAGGTGTCGCGGGGCGTCGACGGGCGCGACGAGGGTGCGCGCGGCCCGGTGAAAGCCGCCCGGACCAGTGTGTTCGTCCGTCGCGGCGGGCCGTCTCACCTGATCGGTTCGACGCTCTGTCACCATCGCGACACAGCTGTTGTGAGTGATCCCCGCGATCGATGTGCTGTCGCCGACCAGCACGCCGTCGGTGACGGCCCTCCGCGGAACGAGGTGGCTCAGGTGGCCCTACGGAGACTGCTCGCGGCGGCGATCGCCACGGTGATGACGGCGGCGATGGCTCTGGTGTGGACGGCGGCTCCCGCCCACGCCGACGAGGCGTGGGAGGCCGCGTTCAAGGACCTGATGGCCGACACGGCCACCTGGGCCGAGGGCGGGCTGTCCCGGGTGGGCCTGCTGGCCCAACCGCTGCCACTGCTCGGGGTCAGCCCCGGCGCGCTGGTGGACGCGGACAAGCTCGCTCGCACGGCCTCCGACGCGCTGGCCGCCGGCCTCAACCGGGACGACGTGGACCTGGGTGGCGGCACCCGGCTGACCAGCCAGGTCACCAGCAGCGGCGGCGACCACCTGCTCGACGTGCTGCTGACCACGAAGAAGGAGGTCGCCGACCGGGACCTCAGCGTCGGCGGGGTCACCCTGGACAAGGCGGTGACCGTCACCGGCTGGGCCACCCTGCACCTGCGGGCCCGGCACACCGCGTCCGGGGAGACCTACCTGGTCCGCGACGGGGACACCCCACGCATCGACATCGACGCCGCCGCCCGGCTGCGCGCCGACCTGGACAAGGCGTCCGCCGCGTTCGGCATCCTCGGCGTCACCCTCACCGCCGGCAGCACACTTACCGCGCGTACCCACGTCAAGGTCACCCTGACCGACCCCGACGGCGACGGCCGGCTCGCCTTCGACACGGCCACCGGCCCGGGCACCGGCGAGTTGGGCAAGTCCGGTTCGCTGGCCGGCCTGGTGCAGGTGGCCCTGGACAGCTCCGGCGGCGGCCGGATCTCCGACACCGAGACCGAACCGGGCCCCGGCTCGGTCACCGGCGTGATCAAGCTGGGCGCGGCGACCTCCGGCACCCCGTTCGCGTTGCCCGCGGTGGCCGCCACGGTGACCGTGCAGTGGCCGGACATCAGCCAGGGCGCACCCGCGGTGACCGTCACCGGTCTCGACGAGACGATCGCCAAGTTCCGCACCATGAGCCCGCTCGAACTGGCCTCCGGGCTGGCGCAGCTCGTCACCCTGCTCAGCGGGGTGCAGCAGAGCGGCCCGGCCGGCAACCTCAACCTGCCGTTCCTCAAGGGCACCTTCGCCGACGCGGTGCAGGTCAACGAGAAGCTGACGGCGTTCCTCAAGAAGTACGTTCACCCGCGCCCCGACGACCCGCAGTTCGACCCGGACAACGACGACCCGGCGCTGGCCGGCCAGCCGAAGTTCTCCTCCATCCAGGAACTGGTCGCGCTGCTCTCCGCCGAGGGCCTGCCGGTGGACAACCTCTCCTTCGCCGGCGACAAGCTGGCGTTCCGGCTGAAGCTGGAACGGGAGTCCACCGTGGAGGTGCCGCTGGACCCGGGCGCGGCCTCGACCTCCGGGCGCGGCGCCACGTTCACCGGCGACGGCTTCAGCGTCAGCGGCGACCGGTTCGCCCCGGGCGCGCTGGTCGGGCAGCGGGTGGTCGCCGGCACCTCGGCCGGCACCGTGCAGTCCAACACCGCAAACTCGGTCACCCTCGCCCAGCCCTGGATCGGCGGGCAGCCCGGCGACGACAGCGTCTGGGTGATCAGCGGCTCCAGCCCGAACACCGGCGCCGTGGAGCTGGCCAGCGCGTTCACCAAGACCGTCGGCGACAAGAAGGTCGGGCTGCGGGTGGCCAACGCCCAGGCCAGCCTGGCCAAGGTCAAGCCGCGCTACAGCGCCGCCGTCACCCTGGTGCTCAACCTCAAGGACCTGGGCAGCCCGCAGGCCAACGCCGACCGGGTGCTGCTGCGCACCGACCCGGCGGTGCCGCTGTTCGCCGCCGACTTCCCGATCACCAGCGCGGTGGACTTCTACGCCAACGCCGGCTTCCTCAAGGTCAAGCTCGGCGGCGACCTCGCCGTCGGCCCGGCCGCCGCCGGCCAACGGATGCTCCAGGTGTCGTTCAAGAAGGCCGAGGACGTCAGCCTCGGCGCCCTCTTCGACCGGCTGCGCTCCGCCCCGGGCGACCTGCTGGCGGTCACCTCGTCGGTGAAGACCACCGGCCAGGTCAAGGTCAGCGTGCCCGGCGACACCGGCGCCCTCGGCCAGGGCGTGGGCGTCGACGTGAGCTGGGTCGCCGGCCAGCAACCGGTGGTGAACACCACCGGGCTGAGCGGACTCTTCGCCGTCGACTTCGACCCGAACGACCCGAAGGCGCTGTTCGCGCTCGTGGTGGAGGCGTTGCGGCTGGTCAACGCCGCGCTGTCGCAGCCCGAGGGCGGCAGCGGCCCGCTGAACACCACGATCCCGCTGCTCGGCCGCTCCGCCCGGCAACTGCTCGGCGCCGACGAGAGCGGCGTCGGCGGCGCCGTGAAGTACCAGGCCGACGGGGCGAACTTCCTGCTCCGGGACGAGACCCGCGCCGCCGACAAGGCCCCGTTCACCGACCGGCTGAACGGGCGGACCGTCGTCATCGGCAGCCAGGCGTACCGGGTGCTGGAGCAGGTGGACGCGCGGACCCTGCGCGTCGACGCGGCGGGCACCCCGAAACCGGCCGACGGCAGCGCGTACGCCCTGCGGCCGGAACTCGCCGACGCGCTGGACAAGCTGCTCGCCTCCCCGCCGGACAACCTCCAGGACGCCCTGGACGTGCTGAACAACGCCATCGGCGCGGGCAGCGGGGTAGGCTTCACCGTCGACCAGCGCGCGGGCGGGCCGTACCTGCGGCTCGGGCTGGACTGGAAGCGCAAGTTCCTCACCGGCGGGCCGATCAACCTGGGCTTCGGCGGCGGCCGGGACCTGGTCAGCCTGGACAGCTCGGGCACCTTCGCCCTGGACGTCAGCGCGAACGCCAAGCTGGGCCTGCTGCTGCCGCTGAGCCCGAGCGCCACCCCGAAACTCGACCACACCTCGTCGGCCGGCGTCACCGTCACCGGCGGCATCACCAACGGGGCGATCGCCGCCTGGGTCGGCCCGCTCGCCCTCGACCTCGGCAAGAAGGACACCGACCCGGCCACCGTGCTGGCCAACCTCAGCGTCGGGCTGGGCGGGCTGACCGAGGACGGGCCGATCAGCGGCCTGCTCGGGGTGACCCCGCAGTTCAGCACCGCCGGGGTCGACTGCGGCGGCGGGGTGGGCGGCGCGAACGTGCCGATCTGCGCCCGCGCCCCGCTGTTCGTCAACAACTGCGAGCCGGCCGACGCCACCAACCTGTTCACCTTCACCATGGGGCTGGACCTGAACCCGCAGGCGAACCCGCCGAACCTCGACGCCTGCTTCGCCAACCTGGCCATGAAGCTGACCGACTTCAACGTCGGCATCGACGGCTACCTGGCCAAGGTGGAGGAGGCGCTGCGGCTGGCCAGCTTCGACGGCAAGCTGCCGCTGGTCGGTGACGACCTGGCGCAGGGCCAGAAGTTCGTCGCCCAACTGCGGGCCGACGTCAAGGCCGCCCTCGGGCCGGTGCTGGCCGACGCCACGTTGGACAGCGCCGGCATGCAGGCCGCGCTCAACGACGTACTCAAGGATCTGGACCCGGGCGTCAGCGCGGTGGTCGGCTGCCGCGACGGGGTGAGCGTGCCCTGCCAGCCGGAGAACTTCCAGTCGATCCGGATCAAGCTCAGCACCGCGAAGGGGAACCCGACCGCGGCCACCGGCTGCGCCGACGCCGGGAGCAACGAGTGCGCGAAGCTGAATGTGCCGCTCGACCTGGGCATCCCCGGCCTGTCGTTGAAGGCCAAGAAGGGCGCCGCCGACGGCATCCAGGCCCGGCTCGGCTGGAAGCTGCACCTGGACCTGGTCCTGGACCGGGAGGTCGGCTTCTACGTCCCCACCCACGACGGGGACACCTCGCCGGAGGTGCAGATCGGCGCGAACTTCGACATGACCGGCGACCTCGCCGCGCAGCTCGCGTTCATCCAGGTCGACGCCACCAAGAAGAAGAGCGACCCGCTGGTGCGGGCGTACTTCGGCATCGACCTGAAGGGTTCGCCGGGGGAGAAGAGCTGCTTCGACCCGGGGGTGGCCGCGGACTGCGCCGCGGACCCGGCCGCCCGGCTCACCCTCGCCCAGTTCGGTGACCTCGGTTCGCTGCTCGCCACCGACCTCACCGCGAAGGTCGACATCGACTGGCAGCTGTCGGCCGCGGTCAACACCGGCAACGAGGTCGGCTCGGCGCTGCCGGGGGTCAGCGCCCGCTTCGCCCTCGCCTGGGAGCTCACCCACAAGCGGGGCGCGCTGACCGCGTCGGGCACCGGCGTGACCAGCCCGCTGCGGGTCGCCTTCACCGACATCGAACTGAACGCCGGGGCGTTCTTCGACAAGATCCTCAAGCCGGTCGTCGACAAGATCAAGACCGTCACCGGCCCGCTGCAACCGGTCCTCGACACCCTGTACGCGCCGATCCCGGTGCTGTCCGACCTGTCGAAGGCCACCGGCGGGCCCGACATCACCCTGGTCTGGCTCGCCCGGACGTTCAGCACCCTCAGCGGCGGCCCGGACCTGAAGTTCGTGGACACCGTCCGCGAAGTGATCAACTTCGTGAACAAGGACCTGGACTGCGAGACCGGCTGCGCCATCCCGCTGGGCCAGTTCCTGGTCAACCCGGACCGGGCGCTCAGCACCGAGGCGTCCCCCGCCGCGGCGGAGAGCCTGATCGACCGGGCCGACCCGTTCACCCAGGCCAAGACCGCGACGCAGGTCAAGTCCCGGATCGACGAGACCGCCGGCGACGACGGGGACAAGCTGTTCACCCCGAAGGCGGGCGAGGACAAGTCGACCGCCGAGAAGACCGGCTTCAGCTTCCCGATCTTCGACAACCCGGGCTCGCTGTTCGGGCTGCTGATGGGGCAGGACGTCGAACTGGTCAGCTTCGACTCCGGCCCGCTGACGCTGGGCTTCAGCTGGCGGCAGTCGTTCGGCCCGGTGTACGCGCCGCCGCCGGTCATGATCACCCTGGCCGGCAGCGCCTCGGTGACCGCCCGGTTCATCGCCGGGCTGGACACCGCCGGCATCCGGCACGCCGTCGAGGCCGCCAGCGACGGCACCGCGGTGGACGCCGTCAGCCTCCTCGACGGCCTGTACTTCAAGACCGCCGACAGCACCGGCAAGGCCGTACCGGTGGTCACCCTGCGCGGTGAGATCGCCGCCGGGGCGGAGGTCAGCGTGCTGATCGTCAAGGCCGGCATCCAGGGCGGCATCCGGCTGACCGTCGGGTTCAGCTGGAACGACCCGAACAACGACGGCAAGTTCCGCACCAGCGAGTTCCTCCAGGCGCTGCTGGTCAACCCGATCTGCCTGTTCACCACCAGCGGCCAGCTGTCGGTGTTCCTCAAGGTCTACATCACCATCGACCTGTTCCTGTTCTCCAAGACGTTCGACTTCACCCTGGTCGACGCCACCCTGCTGGACTTCCGCGCCCAACCGGACTGCACCCCGCCACCACCGGAGCTCGGCGGCACGGTCGGCGACACCCTGGTCGTCTTCGCCGGCAAGTTCGGCAAGAAGGAGCAGCGCGGCGACAAGGCCTGGGACAACGGCGCCGGCACCTACGCCGGTGACGTGATCAAGGTGTACGCGCTGCACTACGCCACCGGCGACGCCGGCTTCGACGGCTTCGCGGTCGAGGCGCTCGGCCGCAAGCAGGAGTTCCTCGACCCCGGCCTCAAGCGGGTGGTCGTCGACGGTCGCGGCTACCAGGTCGCCGACGCGGCCAAGACGTCGATGTCGGTGCTGCTGCTCGGCGACGGGGACACCGGCGGCGACGGCACGAAGGTCTCGCAGTTCGACAAGGAGGCGGTGGTCGTCGGCTCCGACGGCCGGGACCAGATCCGCACCGGCACCGGACCGGCCTGGGTGGACGGCCGCGGCGGGGACGACGTGATCGTCACCGCCGAGGCGGCCGGCACCGTCAGCCGGGTCGCCGGCGGCCCCGGCCAGGACACCGTCACCACCGGCGACGGCGACAACGTGGTGGCCGGCGACAGCGGCCTCGGCGGCGGTAACCGGAACGTCACCGTCAAGACCGGGGTCGGCGACAAGAACCTGACCGACGTGATCGACTGGACCACGCTCACCGACCCGACCGGCGCCGCCGCCGGCCTGGCCGACCACGTCACCGTCGGGCACGGCGCCAGCACCGTCTACGGCAACGGCGGCGACGACGTGCTCGGCGTGGTCGTGAACGACCGGCCCAACGGCAGGAACAAGCTGGTCGGCGGTCCGGGCTCGGACACCATCAACGGTGGCCGCAACGACGACACCATCCACACGTACGACACCAACGTGCCGGCCGACGCCGACCAGCCCGGTTCCGGCGACGTCGGCCTGGTCAACCAGGTCGACACCGGTGGCGGCGCGGACACCGTGCACGGCAGCGCCGGCACCGACCTGGTGGTGTCGCACTCGGCCAACGGCCAGACCAGCCACCTGTACGGCTACGGCGGCGAGGACGTGCTGGTCGGCGGGTACGGCACCGACGAGATCTTCGGCGGCCCCGGCGACGACTACGTGATCGCCGAACCGTCGTCGGTCGGGCCGCCCGGCGCCTCCGACGGCTACGGCCCGTTCCGCGAGGTCACCCACCAGCCGCTGCCGGCGAACACCGCGTCGCAGACCAAGCTGCTCGTCGGCGGCCTGGGCAGCGACCACCTGATCGGCGGCGACGGCGGGGCGACCATCTTCGGCGACCGGCACCTGCCGGCGGAGACCTGCGCCGACGCGGTCCTCGCCGACGCCCAGCCGACCCCCACCGACCAGGGCGCGGCCGACCTCATCCTCGGCGGGGCCGGGGTCGAGGTGGTCTCCGCCGGCAGCGGCGACGACCGGGCCGACCTCGGCGCCGGCGCCGACCGGGCCTGCGGCCAACTCGGCGACGACAGCCTGCACCTGGGCGGCGACGCCGACCGGGCCTGGGGCGGCGCCGGGGTGGACCAGTTGCTCGGCGACGACGGCGACGACCTGCTCTTCGGCAACACCGGCGACGACGGGCTGTTCGGCGGTCCCGGCGCCGACACCGCCGAGGGCAACGAGGGCAGCGACCAGGTCTTCGGCGGCGCCGGCGAGGACGTGCTCTACGGCGGCGGGCGCGTGGCCGGCCGCGCCGACGGGCGGGACTTCCTCTACGGCGAGGCGGGCGTCGACCGGATCGTCGGGGACAACGGCACGCCGCGCGTCGGCGACGTCGGGCCGTACCCGCTGGACCTGGCCGGCGACGTGCCCGCCGCCGGGGCCGGGGACGTGATCTCCGCCGGTGCGGACGACGACGTCGCCTACGGCGGCCTGGGCGACGACCGGATCAACGGCGACGCCGGCGACGACCAGCTCGAGGGCAACAACGGCGCCGACCTGATCCACGGTGACCTCGGCCGGGACGAGATCGTCGGCGGTTCCGCGCAGGAGCCGACCGCCGGCACCGGCCGGCCGGACTCCGGCGACCAGCTGTACGGCGACGCCGACCCGGACCTGATCGCCGGGGACAACGCCCGGTTCACCCCGGCCGACCCCACCCGGGTCACCCAGGCCCGGTTCGGCCCGCCGCGCAAGGTCACCCTGCTCGACCTCGGCTTCTCCCCGGTGGCCGGCACCAGCGGCGCCGACCTGATCTCCGGTGGGGAGGCCGGCGACGTGATCTTCGGCCAGGGCGGCGCGGACCGGATCCGCGGCGACGGCGGCGCGGACTTCGCCGAGGGCGGCCCCGGCGCCGACTGGGTCGAGGGCAACGCCGGCGACGACGACCTGGTCGGCGGCTCCAGCACCGCGTACGACGGGACCGGCGCGGCCACCACCGGCCAGCCGGACACCGCCGACGCGATCTTCGGCGGGCCGGGTTCCGACGCGGTCATCGGCGACAACGGCGCGGTGCTGCGCCCGCTGCCCGGCGAGCAGCCGACCCCGGTCACCGTCCGGGCGGCGGCCGACGGCACGGCGTTCGGGCCGCGGATCGTGGTGCTGCTGGACCGGGCGGCGGCCACCGCCAACCGGTACGGGGCCGACCGGATCAGCGGCGGCGACGGCGTCGACGCCCTCTGGGGTCAGGACGGCGACGACGCGCTGACCGGCGACGGGGACGGCGACTACCTGGAGGGCAACGGCGGCGCGGACGTGCTGCGCGGCGACAACCCACTCGGTGCGGCCGGCCGGTCCACCGTCACCCCGCTGCCCGACCCGGGCTGGCCCGGCGGTCCGTCCGCGGCGGCCGACCTGGTCGGTCCGGGCGCGCCGGACGGGCAGGACGACCTGATCGGCGGCAGCGCGGCCGCCGGCTTCCGGGACACCGGTGACGTGGTGGAGGGCAACGGCGGCGACGACGTGGTCCTCGGCGACAACGGCTCGCTGCTGCGGACCGTCACCACCGTCGACGGCAAACAGGGCGACCGGGTCTACACCGAGCGCTACCCGACCGGCGCGGTGCCGGTCGACGCCACGGCGGTCCGGACCCACGACCCGGCGCTGCCGGGCCCGTCGACCCGGTTCTGCACCACCGCCCAGTCCACCTGCGAGCCGGCCGGCGCGTACGGCGACGACCAGCTCTACGGCGACGGCGGCAACGACGGCGTCTGGGGCCAGGACGGCGACGACCTGATCCGGGGCGGCGCAGGCGACGACGACCTCTTCGGTGAGCTCGGCGCCGACACCCTGTACGGCGACGACGGCCGCGACGCCATCCTCGGCGACCGGGGCGGTGTGGTGAACCAGTACCTCAACGCCGACGACGTCGCGGCGCTCGGCTTCACCACGACGCTGTCCTCGGTGCCGCAGGAGACGTTCACCGGCTTCCGGCCCGGCGGCTACGACCGGCGGGTGGACCTGCTGCACGACACCGACGGGGACGCCTGGATCGGCAGCTCCACCTCGGCGCCGATGCCGCACGCCGGGCTGACCGCCGGGGCGGGCGACCGGATCCGCGGCGGCGCCGGGGCGGACAACATCCACGGTGGCTTCGGCGACGACGTGGCCAACGGGGACAGCGGCGGTGACGAGGTGTTCGGCGGCGAGGGCTCGGACGTGCTGTGGGGCGGCAAGGGCTGCGACCCGGTGCTCGACGCGGCCAACCCGCAGTGCCTGGTAAACGGCGTGTTCAGCGCCGCCGCCCGGGGCGACCACGACCAGTACGTCGACCACCTGTTCGGCGGGGCCGGGGCGACCAGCGGCCCGGCGGTGACCGCGGTGCTCGGCGCCGACCTGCTCGACTTCCGCCCGCGCGGCGCCTACCCGGGCAACTGCGCGGCCGGGGCCTGGCCGGTCGACACCCCGTCCGGCACGATCGACCCGTGCCGCTGGTTCGAGATGACCGGCCTGGACAACGACGTCGTGGCCGACAACCAGCACCACCACGGCACCGACTGGATCTACGGCGGCTGGGACCGGGACGTGCTCCAGGGCGACGTGACGGCGAACGGGCCGAACAACGGCGACCGGCTCTTCGACTGGAACGGCGCGTACAACCTGTTCACCCACTGCAACGCCGCCTACGGCGGGTTCAACGACATCCGCCAGCACAGCCCGGCCATGCAGGACTTCCTCACCCGGCTGGCCTGGGCCACCGGCGCGGGACGCAGCGCCACCGACGTGACCACCTCGGGCACCTCGGCCTTCCTGGAGCTGTCCTACGTGTATCCGCGGGACAACAAGGACCAGGGGGCGGGGTCGGCGTTCCCGAGCACGCCGGGGCACTTCGACCAGCCGTCCTGCACCGACTGATCCGCGCCGGGGCCCGGCTCCCGCAGGGGAGCCGGGCCCCGGCCTGGGCGGGCGGGGACGACCGGAGCCGAGGCTCGGTCGGTCGGCGGGCGGGGACGACCGGTGCCGGGGCCTGGTCGGCCGGCGGGCGGGATGACCGGTGCCGGGCCGCGGGCGCGGGCGTGGGACGCCCGGCGCCGGTGGCCAGTCAGCCGGCCGGGTCGTCCGGCGTCGCCGGGTCCGGGTTGAGCCGGAAGTACTCGTCGGCGATGGCGAGGCAGGCCGCCGGGTCGATGCGGGGCAGCAGCCGCCGGAGCATCATCCAGGTGCCCACCCGCAGCACCGACGCGAGCAGCCGGCGGGCCCGGGGGGAGTCGGCCTGCTCGGCGATGTCGACGAGCGCCACCGCCTGGTTGATCCAGCCGACGATGGTCCCGGCCACCGCCTCCGCCCGGTCGAGCTGGCCCGCCCCGGCCAGCACCCGCGCCACCGCGCGCAGCGCGTCGTCGCGTCGGCCGCCGTCCGCGATGGAGTGCGCCAGCGCCTCCGCGTGCCCCGGTGGGCTGGTGGTGGCGACGGCCTGGGCGAGCGTGGCGAGCGCCCGGTCCTGGCCGGCCGGTTCGAGGCCGCGCCGGATCAGTCCTTCGGCTCCGTCGGGATCGCCGGCGGCCGCCACGATCAGCGCCGTCGCGGTGAGCGCCGTTTCCCGCTGGTCGGGGTTGACGATCTCGTGGAGCAGTGCTTCGGCGCGGTCGACGTCGCCGGCCCGGGCGTGCAGCCGAGCGAGGCTCCCGATGGCCGTCCGCCGCCCGAAGGGATCGGAGATGTCGCGGGCCGACTGCTCGGCCCGCCGGACGCTGCGCTGGGCCCCGGCCCGATCGCCGTCCGCGAGCAGCTGCTCCACCCGCTCCGACAGGAGTTGCAGGCCCGGTAGCCAGATGTGACCGGCCTCGACGGTCGGCCGGGTGGGCGGCGAGTGGTTCTGCGTCAGCAGCGACAGGGCCCGCAGGACGCGGTCGCGCCGGTCCTCGTCGTGGACGGCCCGCCCGGCGGCGCGGGCCTGCTCGATCAGCCGCGGGTCCGGGGGCGCGCCGGTGGTCGACGTCAGCCACTGGGCCAAGCCGTGCAGGGCCCAGGCCCGCGCCTCCGGATCACCGATCGCCTCGGCGCCTACCCGGGCCGCCTCGATTCCGTCGGAGACCGCCAGCCCGGTCAACCGCGCCTCGCGGGCCACCGTGGCTTCGTTCCACCCGCCGGCCGACCGGTACGCCGCCTCGGCCAGCAGGGCGAACCGGCGGGCGGCCGGCAGGTCTCCGGCGTGCACCAGCCCGGTGGCGACCCGGGCCAGGGCACCGGCCCGGACGTCCGGCGTCCGGATGCCCCGGGCGGCGCTCGCGGCACTGTCCAGGTCACCCGTGGCGACCAGCGCCGCCACGACGCCGGCCCGGGCCCGGTCCCGGGCCGCCGGGTGCGAGTAGCTGTCGACGACCTTGCTCGCCGCCGTCGACGCGCGGGCGACGAGATCCCGGGCGTCGTCGGGTCGCCCTGCCTCGACGGCCTCCCGTGCGAGCAGGCACAGGGTCTCCGCTCGCCGGTCGGGTTCGACGATCTCCTCGACCAGGGCCGTCGCGCGGGCGGGATCGCCCTGCCGGGCGGTCTCCCGGGCCACCACCGCCGTGTCGTTCGAGCTCGGGCCACGCCAGGCGGAGCGGAGCCGCGCCGTCGCCCGGCCCAGCCACTCCCGCGCACCCGCGGCGTCCCCGGCCGCGTCGGCGGCCTCGGCCAGGGCGGTGTACGCCGGCACCGTCATCGAGTCCCCCAGCCACTCCGCGACCGCCGTGGCGCGGCTGAGGTCACCGCCACGGGCCAGCACCGTGACGACTCTCGCGACCTCGAAGCCGTCGCCGGTCGCGGCGGCGAACCGGACCACAGCGACCATCTGCCGGTCCTCGCCGAGCGCCAGCAGCGCCCCGACCAGCGCGGGGACGTCGGTCATCCGCCGCTCGGTCCCGGTGGTGGCCAGGGCGGTCGCGGTGCCCCGGCCCGCGACCCGGCGGGCCCGCTCGACGTCGCCCGACTCCTGCCACCGCGCGGCGAGGTGCATCAGCGTCCCCACCCGCTCGTCCGCCGTGGCCACCCGGTCGGCAGCGGCCTCGGCCCGCCCGGCCAGCTCGCCGGCCCGGGCGGCGTCACCCTGCCCGCGCACCAGCCCGGCCAGCCGGGCCAGCGCCCGGGCCTGCTGGCCCGGGTCGGCGATCCGCGATGCGGCCTGCTCGGCCCGGGCCGTGGCGTCCAGCGCACCCGTCGGATCGCCGGAACGCCGCCGCGCCTCGGCCACCGACGCGAAGCCGTCGGCGCGCTCGCCGGCCGCCGGGATCGCGTCGGCGAGCGCGGCGGCTCGGTCCAGCCGTCCCGCGTCGACCAGCTCGTGGACCAGCCGCCAGAGCACCTGGCTGCGGCCCTGCTCGTCGGCGACCGCCAGGGCGGCGGCCTCGGCCCCGTCGGCGTCGCCGCCGCGCAGGTACGCGAGCATCATCAGGATCACGGCGGTGGTGCGGCGGTCCTCGTCATTCAGGGCGGGGTGGCGGCGGTCTCCGTCGTCGAGGGAACGGGCCAGGGCGTCGGCGCGGGCCGGGTGCCCGAGCGCCACCCAGACCGCGGGCAGCTCGGTCGGGATCTGCGCGCTGCGCTGGCCGAGCTGGTGCGCGTGCACGGCGAGTCGGGCCATCGCGGTCAGGTCCGGCTCGTCCCGCCCGAGCAGCGCGTCCTGGGCCGCCCGGATCTCCTCCAGGGCGGGCAGGTCCCCGCCGGACAGGTCGAGCATCCGGTCGTGTCGCGCCTGGTCGGTGCCGCAGGCCACCATCCGGTCCACCTCGCCGGTGTCGCGCAACAGCCGGAACCAGCCGCGTAGCAGGTATTCCGGCGTCCCCTCCGGCCAGCCGCGCCGCCGGTAGCCGTCGGCCCAGTCGTGCAACCGCCGCCGGTAGCCGGCCAGCCGCGCCGGGCCCAGGTAGTGCCGGGCGCTCTGCTGCAACTCCTCGTGGCCCAGCAGGTACGACTGGGGGCCGTGCGCCGGCTGCCACCGGCTGGGGTAGGTGAGGAAGGTCCGCCCGGAAACCGTGTGCAGGTGCTCCTCCACCTGCCACTGGTCGGCGCCGGTCAGCTCGGCCAGGTCCGCGCCGCTGAGCCCGCCGACCGCGGCGGTGAGCAGACCGAGCAGGTCCCGTTGCAGGTCGGTGCCGTCGAGCAGGCGGCGCAGCTCCGTGTTGGCGTCGTTTCGCACCGCCTGCGCGTGCGGGGAGACCGCCAGGGTGCGGACCACCGCGGGGTCGCGCAGCGGATGCCGGTGCGGCACGTCGGTGGGGATGGGCGGGTTGGGCCGCCCGGCCACCAGCACCCGCAGCCCGTGCCCGGGCCGGTGGGGCAGCAGCGCGGCGATGCTGTGCGCGTCCGGGCCGGCGCAGACACCCCGGTCCTCGTCCAGGCCGTCGACCAGCAGCACCAGCCGCTCGCCGTGCTCGGCGCACCAGCGGGCCGCCCGATCCAGCAGGTCGAGCAGGTAGCCCTCCCGGACCGCCTCCGGCAGGCCGGTGGGCGCCGGCTCGCCCAGCAGCTCGGCCAGCTGCACCGACAGGTTGTCCAGGAACGCGCCCCGGTCGCTGCTGCCGGCGAAGCGGGCGGTGACGAAGAACGACACCACCCGTACGCCGGGCGGCGGGTGCAGCACGAACCAGGACATCAGCGCGGACTTGCCGGCCCACGGCCCGGCCCGCCACCAGGCGTACGCGGGGCCGTCGGGCGCGGTGCAGAAGGCGGCCAGCTCCGCCAGCTCGGCGTCTCGGTCCCGCAGCAGTTCCGGGGCGAGCCGGCGGACCTGCTGGAGATAGCCGGAGCGGGCCGGGGCGGCGTGGTTGACGTACAGGTCCCGGCCGGCCTGGTAGATCCGGGCCTGGTCGCGGGCGTCGGCGGACAGGCCGACCCGGTCGCCGTGCTCGGCGCTCACCGCTCGGTGATGTGCTGGTCCCGGCCGGCCTGGTAGATCCGGGCGTGCCCGGTGGCGTGCGCGTTCAGCACGACCGAGTCGATCCGGGCGCGCTCGTCGGCGGGCAGCGCCGGGGTCAGCGTCTCGTCGAGGACCCGGCGCAGTTCGGCGGCGAGCGCCGGGTCGTCGCCGAGCAGCCGGTGCAGGCGCAGCTGCCAGGCCCGGGCCAGGGCCGGCTCGGTCTGCGCGTCGCCGGCCTCCCGGGCGGCGAGCACGTCGTCGCGGACGTCCGCCAGCTCGCCCTCGATCACCTCGGCCTGCTCGGGGCGGGCCCGCCGCCACAGGGCGACCAGTTGCCCGCGCGCCTGCTGCCACACGTCGGTGGCCATCGCGGACACCAGCGCCGTGCCGGCGGCCAGCACGATCGGATCCATGCCGTCGCTCCCCATCACACCGTCACCACTTCACCACACAGTAGACGGTCCCACCCGGAGGGTTTCGACGTGCATCGGTCAAGATCCGGACAACTTCGGTGAAGTTGGTGCCTCAGCCCGGTGCCGAGGCAACAACTTCACCGAAGTAGCGCGGATCTCGCGGCCCGGGTCAGCGGCGCCACTTCTGGTTCGCGCCGCCGGTGCACTCCCAGATCTGCAGGCGGGTGCCGTCGGCGGAGCTGGCGCCGGTGGCGTCCAGGCACTTGTTGGACTGCGGGTTGACGATGTCACCGGCGGAGCTGAACACCCAGCGTTGGGCGCCGGTGCCGTTGCAGTCGTAGAGCTGCACCTTGGCGCCGTTGGCGGTGGACGCGGCGGTGACGTCCAGGCACTTGCCGAGGGCGCGCACCGAGCCGTCGGCGGCCCAGGTCCACTTCTGGGCGGCGGTGCCGTTGCAGGTCCAGAGCTGCACCGGGGTGCCGTTGGCGGTGTTCGCGCTCGCGACGTCCACGCACTTGTTGCCGTAGCCGACGATCGGCGCGCCGGTGCCGCCGCTGCCGGTGTCCCACGCCTGCACCCGGACGTAGTCGACGACCATGGTCTGCGGGAAGGTGGTGCTGGCGTTCGGCGAGCCGGGCCAGTTGCCGCCGACCGCGACGTTCATGATCATGAAGAAGGGGTGGTCGAAGACCCAGCGGTTGCCGCCCGCGTCGGCCGGGGTCTTGCGGGAGTACGCCACGCCGTCGAGATACCAGGTGATGGCGTCGGGTGCCCAGTCCACGGTGAAGGTGTGGAAGGCGTCGGCGAGGGCCTGGCCGCCGGGCAGCGAGGTGGAGCCGCTCAGGCCGTTGCCGCCGGAGTAGCCCGGGCCGTGCAGGGTGCCCCACACGGTCGACGGCGCGGAGCCGACGTTCTCCATGATGTCGATCTCGCCGCTGTTGGGCCACGGGTTGCTGCCGATGTCGTTGCCGAGCATCCAGAACGCCGGCCACAGTCCCTGCCCGCGGGGGATCTTGATACGCGCCTCGAACCGCCCGTACGCCTGGGCGAACGTGCCGCTGGTCAGCAGTCGGGCGGAGGTGTACTGGCAGCTGCCGTACCAGCAGTTGTAGCCGCCGGGGTTCTCCTTGCGGGCGGTGATCACCAGGTTGCCGTTGCCGTCGAGGGCGGCGTTGCGGGTGCTGGTGGTGTAGTACTGCAACTCGTTGTTGCCCCAGCCTCCGCCGCCGGTGTCGTAGCGCCACTTCGCGGGGTCCGGCGGGGTGCCGGCGGCGCCGTTGAACTCGTCGGACCAGGTGACCGCGCCCGGGCCGGCGACGGCCGGGGCGCTGGTGGTGGCGGTGAGGGCGATCGACAGGCCGACGGCGGCCAGCGCCACCGTCGCGATCGTGCGGATGCTGCGCACGTTTCCTCCCTTGCCGTGCGGGGGTGGTCACCGCCGGCCGATGGAACGGGCCCGACCGAACGGTAAACAAACCGTACTAATAGATTACGGCCAATTTACGAAGGTCAGGGTGACGTGTCAAGAGAGCGCTCTCGGCCACCGGTCGTCGCGCCGCCCGGACGGCAGATCGTCAGGCTGGCCGAGCGATGACGCGCCTCAGGCCGCCGGGCGGTCCCGGTGCCGTGCGGACCCGGCGTACGGCGGCGGCACGAGGCGCAGCGCGGGCGGCGCCGCCGGCTCCTCCTGGGCCGGCAGCCGCCACCGGGTCCGCTCGGGGCGGTCCCCCCGGGTCGGCCCGTCCGGCCGCAGCCCGGGCCGGGACAGGGCCACCACGAGCCCGTACCCGGCCAGCAAAAACCCGTGACTGACCAGCCGGGTGGTGTCCACCGACCCGGTCAGCAGGTCGTTGACCGACAGCAGCACCAGCGTCGCGACGAACGCGCTCAACATCGGCAGCAGACCGGTCGGCCGGGTACGCCGGGTCGCCACGAACAGGAAACCCGCCCCGACCGCCACGTTCCACGCCGCCGACTCGTGCCACAGGTGCCCGGCGGCGCCGAGACCGTCGACCAGGTGGGTGTGCGGGGCGGCCACCCCGCGCCCGATCTGCACCAGCCCCAGCGTGAGCTGCGCCGCGCCGACCAGCCCCAGCGCCGCCCGCAGCGACAGCACCAGCCGCCCCGACCGTCGCCGCGGCGCCGGCAGCGCGCCCAGCACCGCGTCGGTGAGATCCGGCCCCGGCACACTGACCGCGAGCCGGGCCCGCCTGGTCACCGCGGTGGCCGTGTCGAGCCAGGCCCGGCAGTCCGGGCAGCCGGCCAGGTGCGCCTCGGCCGTCATCCGCTCGGCAGGGGTCTCCTCGCCGTCCAGCTGCGCCGACAGCACCTCACGCCACTGCTCGCACCTCATGCCCGAATAGTCGGCCCGGCCGTGCCGAAAGTTCCCGGGTTCCGCAGGTCAACCCGGGCGAACCGGCTCATCCGACCGCTCCGTCGCGGCGCTCGGCGCCGCCGCCCAGCGCGGCCACCAGATCCTCCCGGGCCCGGGCCACCCGGGAGCGGATGGTGCCGACCGGGCAGCCGCACACCTGGGCCGCCTCGGCGTAGGACAGGCCGAGCACCTGGGTGGCCACGAACGCCTCCCGCCGCTCCGCCGGCAACGCCGCGATCACCTGCTCCAGCACCACCTGCCGGTCGAAGCCGCCGGTGGCGTCGGCCCGGTCGTACGTGTCCGGCATCGGCACCGTCCGGGGGCGGGCCGACGCGGCCCGGATGTGGTCCACCGCGACCCGCCGCGCGATCGTGAGCAGCCAGGTGCGGGCCGAGGAGCGGCCGGCGAACGAGGGCAGCGACCGCATCGCCCGCAGCAGGGTCTCCTGGGCGAGGTCGTCCGCCTCCGTCGGGGAGATCAGGGCGGCCAGGAACCGCCGCACCTGGTGCTGGGTGGCCCGGACGAAACGAGCGGCGGCCTCCCGGTCGCCCCGACCGGCGGCCACCGCCCACGCGGTGATCTCCGCGTCGTCCTCCGCCATCGGGACCTCCCGGTCGGGCCGCCCGTCGACGACGACAGGCCGTAGTAGCTGGGCGGAAGCCTACCGCAGTCGCCGCCGCCCACCCAGCATCCGTCAGGCCCGTGGTGGCCGGACCGTTCGGCTCAGCCGAGCTGGTTGATCCGGACCAGATTGCCCGCCGGGTCGCGGAAGGCACAGTCGCGCACGCCGTACGGCTGGTCGATCGGCTCCTGGACGACGTCGGCGCCGCTGGCCTGCACCCGCTCGAAGGTGCCGTCCAGATCCGCGGTGCCCAGCACGATGGTCGCGTAGCTGCCCTTGGCCATCAGCTCGGCGATGGTGCGGCGCTCGTCCCCGGTCAGCCCCGGATCCATGGCCGGCGGCTCGAGGACGATCGAGGTCTGCGGCTGGTCCGCCGGCCCGACCGTGATCCAGCGGTTCCCGCCGAACGCCACGTCGTTGCGCACCTCGAAACCCAGCGCGTCGCGGTAGAAGGACAGGGACTCGTCGGGATCGTCGGCGGGCAGGAACGTCTGGTGAATGATCAGGCTCATGCCGGTCACGCTAGGCCGCCGCGACCGGTGCCGGCTTCTCGATTCCTGACCGGTCGCATCACCTGCCTGGCCACGCAACCCGGGATGCCCGTGCCCTGCCCACCGACGGCCCGCCGGTAGGCGCTGGGCGACATCCCGACCAACTCGGAGAACCGGGTGCTGAACGTCCCCAGCGAGGAACAACCCACCGCGAAGCAGACCTCCGTGACCGACAGCTCGCCGAGGCGCAGCAGGTGCATCGCCCGCTCGATCCGCCGGGTCATCAGATAGCTGTAGGGCGACTCGCCGTAGGCGGCCCGGAACTGCCGGCTCAGGTGGCCCGCCGACAGGTGCACGCCACGCGCCAGCGCCGCCACGTCCAGCGGCTGCGCGTAGTCGCGGTCGATCCGGTCCCGGACGCGGCGCAGCAGGACGAGCTCGCGCAGGCGCGGATCCTCACTGCCGGTCACGCGGACAGTCTGCCCGGTGTCCGGCCCCGGCGGCTAACGACCCGCCCGGGCCGGCCGGCCCTTGAGCCGCCGGCCCAACTCCCGGGCGATCTCCCGGTTGGCGTCCCGCTCGGCCAGGGTCTGCCGCTTGTCGTACGACCGCTTGCCCCGGGCCAGGCCCAGCTCGACCTTGGCCCAGCCGTTGGCGAAGTACATCGACAGCGGCACCAGGGCCAGCCCGCCCTCGCGCAGCCGGTCCAGGATCCGGTCGATCTCCACCCGCCGCAGCAGCAGCTTGCGGGTCCGGCGTGGCGCGTGGTTCGTCCAGCTGCCGAAGCCGTACTCGGCGATGTGCAGCCCGTGCAGCATCAGCTCGCGGTCGTGTTCCTGGGCGAACGCGTCGACCAGCGACACCCGCCCCTCGCGCAGCGACTTCACCTCGGTGCCGGCCAGCACCAGCCCCGCCTCGTACGTCTTCAGGACGGTGTAGTCGTGCCGTGCCTTCTTGTTCGAGGCGATCAGCTTGCGCCCGGTCTCCCTGGTCACCTGCCACCTCCCCGCACGCTGCGACCCCGAGCAGGATACCCGCCGGACCCCGGGCCGCCCGGGTATCGGCGGGCCGGGCCCGACAGGTCGACCCCGGGCCGGCCGAACGGATCGAAGATCGTACCCTGGGCTGGTCGGAGGTCGTCCACATCGGATAGGCAGGAGCCATGCTGCCGCCCGGGCTCGAGATCTACGTCGTCTGGCACGTCGGCGACACCGAGGGCGAGGAGATCGCCCACCAGATCGTGGACCACTTCCAGGGGGACGCGTTCACCGGACTGATCGGCGGGGCGGTGTCGGTGTTCGTCCGGTCGCAGGGTTGGCGTGGTCCCGACGACGTGCCGCGGCCGGTGCCGCTGCCGTCGGACCCGCGCCCGGGCAGCGCGGCGCCGGCCGCCTTCGTCGCGGTGGTGCCGGTGCTCGGCACGGCACTGGCCCGGGCCTGTCAGGGCGGGGACGCCCGGTGGCGGGACTACCTGACGGCCCTCGTCGACGGGCAGCGGGCCGACCCCGCGCACGTCGGGCTCTTCCCGGTGGTGCTGACCGAGGGCGCGATCGACCGCACCCGACTCGGCGCGCTGCTCGACGGCTACCAACGCCTGGACACCGCGGGGCTGCCCGGCGAGTCGCCGGCGCAGCGCCGGTGCCGCGACCTCAGCCAGGCCCTCGCCCAGCTGGTGCGGGGCGACGGCGACCGGGCGCTGACGGTCTTCGTCAGCCACAGCCGGCACGCCGACCCGGACGACGAGCAGCGGGCGGCGAACCTCGTCCGGCGGGTCTGCGACATGATCGCCGGCACCCGCCTGGACCAGTTCTTCGACGCCCACAGCATCCAGGCCGGGTCGCGGTGGGCGCGGGTGCTGCGCGACAACGCCCGCCGCAGCGCCCTGCTCGCCGTACGCGGGGACCACTACTCGGCCCGCAAGTGGTGCCAGGAGGAGGTGCACCTGGCCAAGTGCGCCGGGGTGCCCATCGTCATCCTCGACGACCTGCGGATCGGCGACGACCGCGGCTCCTTCCTGATGGACCACGTACCGCGGGTCCGGCTCGATCCGGACCACCCGGACCCCGGCATCCGGCGCGGCCTGCGCAAGCTGGTCGACGAGTGCCTCAGCAGCGCGCTGTGGCAGTGGCAGCACCGGATCGCGCGGCGGCACTGGCCGGAGCTGCCGGTGGACTGGTGGGCGCCCCGCTCCCCGGAGGCCGCCACGTTCGCCGACTGGCTGCACCGCGCGCGCTCCGGGCGGGTGGCGCCGCCCGGTGCTACCGTCCGGGTACTGCACCCGGAACCGCCGCTCGGGCCGCAGGAGAGCCTCGTACTCGATCAGATGGCCCGAGCCGCCGGTTTCGACGGCGGGGTCGATCTGCTGACTCCGCGGATGCTCGACGCGCGGCGCGGCTGACGATGGAGGCTTCGATGACCGGCTTGTTGCCCAGGGACTCGCTGGCCGGCGTGCGGGTCGGGCTCTCCGCCTCCGACAGCCCCGACCTGGGCCGGCTCGGCCTGCTGCCGAACCACTTCCGCCTGGCGCTGGGCGAGGTCGCCCGGACCGTGCTGGTCGGCGGGGGGACCCTCGCCTACGGCGGTCACCTCCGGCCCGACGGGCACACCAGTTTCCTGTTGCGGGAGGTGCAGCGTTACGGGCCGCTCGACGAGCCGCCGCTGCTGATCTGCCTCGCCTGGCAGAACCACCGCCGGCTGCCCCTGCCCGAGCTGCGCCGGCTGCGCCGCGACTTCGCGCTGCACGCCACCGTCGTCTGCCTGGACCCGGCGGGCGAGGAGGTGGACCCGGAGCAGGGGCGGGGCGACGCCCCCGCGCCGGTGGACGAGTCACAGCTCGCGCCGGCCCTCACCGCCATGCGGGCCTGGCTGGCGCGGCGGGTCGACGGCCAGGTGGTGATCGGGGGCCGGCGGACCGGGTTCACCGGCCGGATGCCGGGCCTGGTCGAGGAGACACTGCTGGCGGTGGAGCACCGCACCCCGCTCTACCTCGCGGGTGGCTTCGGCGGGGCCACCTGGGACATTCTGCGCAGCGTCGGGGTCGGTGACCCGGACTTCCTCCCGGCGGCCGACGGGGCCGGGCCGCCCGACCCGGGATACCGCGACGCGCTCGCCGTGCTCGCCGACCGGTCCGCCGGGCTGGTGGACAACGGCCTGGCCGCCGAGGAGAACCGGCGGCTGAGCGAGACCCACCGGCCGGGCGAGATCGCCGGGCTGGTCGGCCTCGGGCTCGGCCGGATCAACGCCGGCCGCAAGCCCTGACCGACCCGCCCGCGGGTCACCCGGACCGGCGACCGGCGTCCTCCGAGGCTGCGGGGCCGAGCAGCACCTCCGGCCGGGCCACCCCGGCCAGCCTGCCGAAACTCTGCACGTACGCGGCCAGCCGCCGCTGCACCTGGGCCAGCTCGGCCCGGCACGCCGCGTCGTCGGCCCACTCGCTCTCGGCGGTGTCCGGGTGGGCGAGCTCCCAGGCCCGCAGCGCCGGATGCCAGCGGGACAGGAAGGGCCGCAGCTCCAGGTTGAGCATCGCGATGCCCAACTGCTCCACCGTCGGCTCCGGCCCGGTCTGCACCCCCGGATGGGCCTCCTTCAGCAGCTCCCGGGTGACCGCGAAGAGCCCGTACAGGGAGGTGAGTGCCTCCCGCATCCGCCCGTCACCGGGGCCGAGCGCCTGGGTGGAGACCCGGGTCGCGGTCTCCACGAACAGTTTCCAGGCGACCTGCTGGCCGTCGCGGGTGACGGCGAAACGCAGCTCGCTGAACTGCGGGACGGTCACCGTGATCTCGGTCAGCCGGACACTGCGGGCGTACGCGTGCAGCAGCAGCCCGCCCACCAGGCCGGCCGCCGCGCCGAGCAGCATGAACAGCTCCGGACCCGTCAGCTGAAGTCCCTGGTGGACCAGCCAGCCCAGGGCGGCGCCGACCAGCAGGCCGGTGAACCCGCGCGCCCACCGGCTCCGTACCCAACCCTCGCCCACGTTCCGGCTCCCTGCTCGCGTCGGTGCCACGGTCCGGGCCGAGTATCGCAGCCGACGGCTCGGGTGCGTCCCTATTGGATCCGCGCCGGGTTCACCGGCGGCAGGACAGGTCGTCCGGTGGATCGGTGGCGGCGAAGCGCCGCCACTCGTCGGCGGACAGATCACGTCCGACGGCCGCGCACGCCGCCGCCGTCCACGCGTCGGGCGAAAGACTCCAGCGAACCAGCAGACCGTCCTCCGGTTCGGACACTCCGCCCTCGGCGACAGCGAGCAGGTCCCGACCGTCGGGGGTGAAGGTGAGCGTGACGAGACGCTGCCGGTAGCGTTCCGGAAGGGTGAGGCTGGCCACCTCCTCCCCGGCGTCGAGGTCGGTGACGACGATGTTCCGGTCGGAACGCTGCTGTGCCAGGTAGCCGGCCGTGGTCGCCGGGTCAGTGCTGTCGGCGGGCTGCCGGAAGCTGCTGTCCTGGTGCAGGGAGCGCAGCCGCTGCCGACCCGCGGCGTCCCAGACCTCCACCGTGCCGTCCGTCCGGGTGACGACGACGTGCTCCGTGCTGCTGGCCACCTGGTCGACGTCGCGCGTGTCCATCACCCGGGTCGTGCCGCTGCCCACGTCGATCACCTGCGCCCGGTAGCGTCCGTCGGTCAGGAACGTGGTGACCACCTGTCCGGAATACGGCGCCCGGGCGCCCTCGACGGTGTCGGCGGCCGTCGGCGGCCAGTCGATCTCCCCGGTCGCCACGTTCCGCACCCAGAACCGCCCGGGTTGGTCCTCGGCGACGTAGAGCAGGCCACGCCGGTCCGGGGTGAGCCCGAGCGGTTGCGCCCCGATGTCGGGCCCGCTCAACTGCCGCACCCGGGGCAGCCCGGGTGCCGCGGCGTGCACCTGGATGCCAGCGGTGTTCGTGTTCAGGAACAGGCTTCGGCCGTCGGCGGCCCAGCCGACCGCGGTGTAGGTGACGGACGGGGCGGTCAGGGTGGTGTCCAGGGCGCCCGGCTCCAGCGGACGTACGGCGACGTGGCTGCCGTCGGCGTCGAGGACGGCCACCGCGCCGCCGTCGGGCCGGATGTCCACCTGCGGCGGTGGGCACGCCGAACACCCTGGCTCGACCGGCACCGGGGTGCTTCGGCCGGCCCGGGTGATCTGCTGGAGGTTCCACACGACCAGGTCGCTTCCGGTGATCATCAGGAGGCGTTCGTCGGCGCCGAAGAACCGCAGGCCGGCGGCGACGGTGGTGCTGTTTCCCGGCAGGGCGAGCTGGCTGGTCACCAGGTCGTCGCCGCGATCGGTGGCCGACACATAGACCGTGCCGCCATCCACCACCGCCAGCCGGGTGCCGCTGTCGCTGATCGCGATGGCCTGCGGCAGTGAGCCGTGCGACAGTCCCCTCAGGTCCGGGCGGTTCTGGTCGGCGGGCCGGTCGGTGCGCCACAGGTTGAGCACCGGCGCGCCGGTGGTGTAGGTCAGCCAGGCGCCGTTTCCCGAGACGGCGGTGGGGCCGCCGCGCGCTCCGTTGAGGGCGAAGTCCGAATGGGTGCGCCGGGTCAGGCCCGGCACGGCGCGGCGGTCCCACCTCCCTCCGCCGTCCACGATGACCAGCTCCGACTCGGTGGGCATGGCCAGGCTGCCGGCCGGCAGTTCGGCACGGGCGCTGGTCCGCCGGCCGGTCGACCGGTCGTGCGTGGTCAGGAAGGTGGTGTAGTCGCGTTCCAGCCCCACCGTCACGTAGCGGCCGCTCGGCGAGACCGCCACCCGACCGCTGACGCCGCTGGGCAGCGCCTCGGGAGCGGGGCTGGCCAGCGAGGTTCGGCCGCCACCGGGCGTCCAGACGTACGCGGTCGTTCCGTCGGTGGCGGCCACCACCTGACCGTCGGCGTTCACCGACACGCCTGTCACCAGTCGTCCCAGGCGCGGCAGCTCGACCCGCCGTCCCGTGCCGACGTCCCACGCGTACACCCGGCCGCCGCGGGTGCCGGCCACGGCCACCCGGCCGTCCCGGGAGCCGACCGTGGTGGTCAGCTCGTCGTCGGCGTGCAGGTAGCGAACCAGGTGCGGGCTGGTCGTCACCGACTGGAACAGCGCTGCCCGCGTCTGCCGGTCCGGGTTCATCCGGTACGCCTCGACGGCGAGCAGTTGCGCCAGATCGAGCCGGGTGGCCTGCAAGGCCAGGGAGTTCGCCGCCAGTTGTCGGGCGGTGGCGATCCGGGCCTGGTCGACAGCGGCGTTGCGCTGGAGGAACGCGACGGTCGTCGTGGCGAGCAGCACGGCGAGGGTCGCTGCCACCGTGGCGCGGAACTGGAGGCGACGCCGCCGGCTCTCGCGATGCATGTCGGCCTTGGACCTGCCGTGCAGGGGCGCCGCGAACTCGATCACCAGGTCACCGAGGCGCAGCTCTTCCGGTCGCGGCCGGCGCAGCCGGCGGCGCCAGGACGGGGCATCGGCCGCCTGGTCGGACGGGTGGGCGACGTCTCGTAGACCCCGGAGGTCGATCCAGCGCGGTTCGCCGTCGGTGAATCGTCCGCGCAGGATGTCGGGCAGGCAGTCGGTGACCGACCAGTCGAAGTCGACGGCGCGGCTGGGCCACACCAGGTCGCCATCCGTCAGGGCGATCAGGATGCGGTCCCGGGCCCGGTGCTCGAGCCACCACCTGACCTCCTGTTCCACCCAGTGCGATTTCGCCGCCCGGCGGGAGGCCATCAGCACGAACCACGACGAGGTGGCCAGCGCCGCTTCGATGTCTTTCCAGAGGTGCGGGCTGGCGCCGAGGTCGTGCTCGTCGCGGAAGATGCGCAGTGCCCGGACGCGGTACCACGGACGGGCGAACGAATGCAGCGCCGAGTGCAGCGCCCGGGCGATCACCCGATCCTGGTCGTGGCTGTAGGAGATGAACGCGTCGTACCTGGGGGCGGCTCGCACGGCGTGACTCCTTCACTGGCCGGTCACGGGCACGGTGGACGAGGGGGGAGGTCACCGACGTAGACCGCCCATTGGTGTCGGATTAATCGGCGCGGACCCGCCATTCCACCAGCACCCGAACGGCGGCGGCACCTCGATGGGATTCGGATATCCGACAGTCGGCGACGTGCCGGTCGACCCGGTGGCCGCGCGCCGGGGCCGATCGTCGGCTCGTATCCTTGCCGGCGGATCGGTGACGTAACAGGGAGGTCGCGGTGAGCAACCGGAGCGAGACGCTGGAGTTCCAGGCCGAGGCCCGTCAGCTGCTGCAGCTGATGGTGCACTCGATCTATTCGAACAAGGACGTCTTCCTGCGCGAACTCGTCTCGAACGCCTCGGACGCGCTGGACAAGCTGCGCCTGGCGTCGATGGTCGACAAGGATCTCGACGCGGACGTGGACGACCTGCACATCGCCATCGACGTCGACCGGGAGGCGCGCACCCTGACCGTGCGGGACAACGGCATCGGTATGTCCCGCGAGGACGTGGTGTCGCTGATCGGCACGATCGCCAAGTCGGGCACCGCCGAGCTGCTGCGCAAGCTGCGCGAGTCGCAGGACGCGGGCGCGTCGCAGGAGCTGATCGGCCAGTTCGGGGTCGGTTTCTACGCCACCTTCATGGTGGCCGACCGGGTCGTCCTGCTGACCCGCCGGGCCGGGGAGTCCGGCGGCACCCGGTGGGAGTCCACCGGTGAGGGCACGTACACGGTCGAGGCGGTCGACGACGCGCCGCAGGGCACCTCCGTCACCGTGCACCTGAAGCCGGAGGACGCCGAGGACAACCTGCACGACTACGCCTCGGACTGGAAGATCCGGGAGATCGTCAAGCGTTACTCGGACTTCATCGCCTGGCCGATCCGGATGACGGTGGAACGACCGGGGGAGGACGGCGCGAGCACCACCGAGACGCAGACCCTCAACTCGATGAAGGCGCTGTGGGCGCGGCCGCGCAGCGAGGTCGACGAGGCCGAGTACCACGAGTTCTACAAGCACGTCAGCCATGACTGGGCGGACCCGCTGGAGACCATCCACATGCGGGGCGAGGGGACCTTCGAGTACGAGGCGCTGCTCTTCCTGCCCTCGCACGCCCCGCTGGACCTGTTCTCCCCGCAGGGGCGCCGGGGGGTGCAGCTCTACGTCAAGCGGGTCTTCATCATGGACGACTGCGAGGCGTTGATGCCCAACTACCTGCGCTTCGTCAAGGGTGTGGTGGACGCCCACGACCTGTCGCTGAACATCTCCCGGGAGATCCTTCAGCAGGACCGGCAGATCCGGGTGGTGCGCCGCCGGCTGGTCAAGAAGGTGCTGTCCACCGTCAAGGAGATGCGGGAGCGGGACGCCGACCGGTATCTGACGTTCTGGAAGGAGTTCGGCGCGGTCGTCAAGGAGGGTCTGGTCGACGACCCGGACAACCAGTCCGCGATCCTCGACGTCGTCTCGGTCGCTTCCAGCCACGACCCGGAGCAACTGACCACCCTCGCCGGCTATGTGGAGCGGATGAAGGACGGGCAGGGCGAGATCTACTACGCCACCGGCGAGTCCCGGGCCATGTTGGAGAACTCGCCGCACATGGAGGCGTTCCGGGCCAAGGGCTACGAGGTGCTGCTGCTCACCGACCCGGTGGACGAGGTGTGGGTGGAGCGGGTCGGCCAGGTCGACGGCCGGCAGTTGCGCTCGATCGCCAAGGGCCAGGTCGACCTGGACACCGACGAGGAGAAGGAGCGGCAGGAGGCCGACCGCAAGCAGTACGCCGACCTTCTCTCCTGGATGGGCAGCACGCTGCAGGACTCGGTCAAGGAGGTCCGCCTCTCCACCCGGCTGACCAGCTCGCCGGCCTGCGTGGTCGGCGACGCGCACGACATGACGCCGACGCTGGAGAAGATGTACCGGGCGATGGGCCACGAGGTGCCCCAGGTCAAGCGGATCCTGGAGCTCAACCCGGGGCACCCGCTGGTGTCCGGGCTGCGCGAGGCGTACGACGCCGACGGCGACCGGGCGCGGCTGACCGAGACCGCCGAGCTGCTCCACGGGCTGGCGCTGCTGGCCGAGGGTGGGGAGCTGGCCGACCCGTCCCGCTTCACCCGACTGCTGGCCGATCGGCTCGCCCGTACGCTCTGACGGCACGGTCCGGGTGGTCGGCGCGGCGCGCCTGCCGGCCACCCGGCGCCGGTCGTCCGGCCGGTCGTGATCGAATTCCGGGCAGTGCGTCGTGAAGCCGACAGCCCACTCTTGTTTTTGCGTCAACGATCCTGGTCACTGTTTCGCATTCGCCGGCGGCGGTTGGCCGCGCCATTTCGGCCCGGACTCGGGAAACGGTGGCCGGCGGCGTGACGAGAGGGCCTGGACGATGGATGATTTCGGCACCGAGTTGCGTCGGCGTCGGGAGGCGGCCGGGTTGTCGCTGACCGATCTGGCCCAGCGGGTGCGATACAGCAAATCGCATCTGAGCAAGATCGAGTCAGGCGCGAAGCGGCCCAGCGGCCCGCTGGCGCGCAGTTGCGACGTCGCGCTGGCCGCCGACGGCGCCCTGACGCGGCTCGTTCCCGGTCGGCCGGGCCCGCGGGCGTCCGCCCCGCCGCCCGCACAGGCGTGGACGGTGGCGGTGGACGGTACGGATGCGGCGGCGTTCACCCCCGCCGGCGTGTCGGCGTACCTCCTGGGCGGGCTCACCGGCGCCGGCCGCGGCGCCTCGTCCGGTGACCGCACGGGCGAGGCCGAGGCCGCGTTGCCGCTGGTGCGGGCCTGGTTCGACCAGCTGCGCCTGCTCGGCCAGACCAGCCGTCCCGCGGCGCTCGGCCCGCTGCTCGTCTCGACCACCGGCTTCCTGCGGGAGCTGGCCGAGGCGTCCCGCCCGCCGGCCCGGCAGCAGGCGTTGCGGCTGGCCGCCCGGATCGCCGAGTACACCGGCTGGATGGCGCAGGAGCGGGGCAACGACGCGGCGGCGGCGTGGTGGACCGACCACGCCGTCGAGCTGGCGGTGGCCGGCGGCAACGCCGAGCTGCGCGCGTACGCCCTGGTCCGGCGGGCCGAGCTCGCCCTGTACCGGGACGACGCGCTGGGTGCGGTGCAGCTGGCCCAGGAGGCCCGCGCGGCCCGCTGCGGCGCGCGGACCCGCGGCCTGGCCGCCCAGCGGGAGGCCCAGGGGTACGCCCTGATGGGCGACGAGGCCGGCTGCCGGCGGGCGTTGGCCGAGGCGGCCGACCTGCTGGCCCAGTCCGCCGGTGACGACGACGAGCCGGCGCTGGGCAGCACCAGCGCGCCCGACCCGATGCGCTTCGCCACCGCCTGGAGCCTGCACGACCTGGGCCGGCTCGACGAGTCGGCGGAGATCCTCGACGCCGAACTGGACCTGCTGCCGCCCACCGCGCGGCGGGCCCGGGCCCGGTACGCGGCCCGGCTGGCGCTGGCCCTGGCCGGGCAGCGGCAGCTGGAGCGGGCCGCCGCCGTGGTCGGCCCGGCGTTGGAGACGGTGCGGTCGGTGGACTCCGCCACCGCCCGCTACGACCTGCGCCAGCTGAACCGGGTGGTGCGGCGGTGGCGCGACGACGAGGCCGTGCGGCGGCTGATGCCGGCGCTGACGAGCGCCCTGCGGGTGGCGCCCGCGCGCTGAGCCGGCGGACGTCACCGTCCGGCCGGCCGTTCTCGCGATGTGCTGATTTTTGTCGCTCCGCCCGCCGTGACCGGGGGACGGGCTATCCTGCCAGCGACGGGCGTTTTCCGCCGGTACCTCGCAAGAACGCGAGCCCGAATCGGCTCACGTTTCTTATTGTCATTACCGGACTGGCGGTAACGCGTCTGTAAGGGCGGGAGCTGTCAGATGACAGGAATCTTTGTCAATTATCGGACGCACGACGCGATGTTCGGCGCCGACCTCATCGACGAGCGGCTGCGCGCCGAGTTCGGGGCCCGGCACGTCTTCCGGGACCACCGGTCGGTACGCCCCGGCACCGCCTTCCCGCCCGAGTTGTGGACCCGACTCCAGGGCAGCCACGTGCTGCTGGCGTTGATCGGCCCGTACTGGCTCAGCGTGCGCGACGACCAGGGCCGGCGCCGGCTGGACGACCCCCGCGACTACGTGCGCCGGGAGATCCGCCGGGCGCTGCGCTGGGAGATCCCGGTGGTTCCCGTGCTGCTCGGGGACACCCCGCTGCCCGACCCGCCGGCGCTGCCGGAGGACATCCGTGGGCTGTGCGAGCGGGTCGGGCTGCGGGTGCGCAGCCACTCCGCCGGCCCGGACCTGGATGCCCTGGTCACCGAGGTGTCCACCCTGCTGCCGGCCGACTTCGCCGTACGGCGGTCCCCGCAGGTGCCGGCGGCGGTGCTACGCAGCGCCGCCCACCCCGCCCCCTGACCGCCCGCTACCCCCCAACCCCTCCGCCCCGCCTCCGCCCCGCCTCGCCCGGCGGGGTGGCGGCAGTTTCGGGGAAGGTGCTGCCTCGCCGGCTCGTGAGGCAGCACTTTCCCCGAACTTGCTGCCTCGCCCGGGGGCAGCGCGCGGGCGTCGCGCGATGGGGTTGTCGATTACGGACGGTGACTGTGTGGGTGGCTGGGCGGCCGGGGGAGGGTGGCGTGGGCGTGCGGCGCGCCGCCGGGTGCTGCGGTCGCGGGAACGTGTCGGTGCGGGGAAAAGGGGCGCCGGGCACTGCGGCAAGTGGACGGGTCGGATGGCGATCGGCTTCCGGGCGTGGCGGCGTTTGCCCAGTTCAGAGCGAGTTCTGTCCATCCATGAAGGACGTCGGGGGTGCGACATGATCCCTCCTTTTCGCACGTCCGCAAGCGGGGAGGCGCCCGGTCGCCCTTACGGGTGAAGAACTTCACAAGAAGTGGGCAATCGGCACCAACCGTTCCTAACGTCGGATGGGTCCGCTCTTCGCGGACACCACGGTCGGTAACGCCTAATCCTGCCGCCGGCCGTCGGTACCTGGACCTCAGGCATGGAGCGGGGGACCCAACGTTCTCCGGTGCACGGCACCTCGGGGTGAAGCCGCCTGTGGCGGCCGGGCTCCTCGGCCCGAACCCGACAGCTCACCTCGTCGGCGTGGAGGAAACGACAGATGGCAACTGAATACCAGGCCCGTCACCGTCGGGCCAGCACGCGTCAGGTCACCGGCCGGGTCGCCGTCGGGGCGCTCGCCGCGGGAGCGGTCACCGGCGCCATGGCGCTGTTCGGCCCGGCCACCGCGGCGCAGGCCGCCAGCGTCAACTGGGACGCGATCGCCCAGTGCGAGTCCGGCGGTAACTGGAAGATCAATACCGGGAACGGCTACTACGGTGGCCTGCAGTTCTCCCGGAGCACCTGGAACGGCTACGGCGGTCAGAAGTACGCGGCCCGGGCCGACCTGGCCAGCCGCGGCGAGCAGATCGCCATCGCCGAGAAGGTGCTGAAGGGTCAGGGCATCGGCGCCTGGCCGACGTGCGGCAAGAAGGGTGGCTCGACGAAGAGCTACTCGGCGAAGTCCGACAACCGTTCCGAGACCAAGTCGGAGCGCAAGTCGACGCAGAAGTCCGAGCGCAAGTCCACGCACCACACCGAGCAGAAGTCCTCGCGTCAGGACCGCGGCGAGCAGCGCGCCTCGCGCGGCACCGAGCGGCGTCAGGCGCCGGACCGGTCCACCTCGACCGGCGGCAACTACGTGGTCAAGTCGGGCGACACCCTGTCGCAGATCGCCACGGCCCGCGACCTGGCGGGCGGCTGGCAGGCGCTGTACGAGCGCAACAAGCGCGTCATCGGCGGCAGCCCGGACCTGATCTTCCCGGGGCAGCGGCTCAGCCTCTGACCCCGTCGGCTCGGCCCGGCTCCCCGGTTCGGGGGGCCGGGCCGGCCTCGCGTACGGCCCGAGGGCCGTGCGGGGCGCGCACCACGACGAACGCCCGGCCGGGATTCCCGGCCGGGCGTTCGTCGTTAGCTGGTGTTCAGGCGTAGACGTGCACCGGCAGGCCGACCTTGATCGTGCCCCAGAGCCGGTTCATCGCCGGCACCGTCACCCGCACGCAGCCGTGGCTGGCCGGGTAGGCCGGCACCGAGGTGGCGCCGTGGATGGCGTAGCCCCGGTAGAAGTAGTTCGGCCGCCACAGCAACCCGAGGTCGCTCTGCCGCCACCCGTCGATCCGGCGGGTGATCTTGTAGTTGCCCCGCACGGTCGGGGTGCTGGCCTTGCCGCTGGAGGCGTCCAGGATCCGGATCACCTGGCCGTTGCGGGCCAGGTACAGCACCTGCTTGGACAGGTTGGCCTCCAGCGAGAGGCCGGAGTGCTTGTACCGCGGCTTCGGGACCACCGGCTTGCTCAGCGCCGCCCAGGTCTTGGGCCCGACGACGCCGTCGCGCCCAAGGCCGTTGACCTTCTGGAAGGCGACCACCGCGTGGAACGTCGACGGCCCGAAGTCACCGTCGACCGCGCCGACGTCGTAGTGCAGCGCCACCAGCCGGCGTTGCAGGTTGGTCACCGCGGTGCCGCGCGCGCCCTGCTTGAGGGTGGGCTGCGCCAGCGCCTGGGTGGCGGTGGCGTTCATCGTCGTGACGACACCGGTGGTGACCGGCGCGGTCAGCTGCCGGGCGGCCGGCGACTGCTCGCGGGGGGCCGCCTGGGCGGCGCCGATCGGCACGAACATGCTCCCGGCGACCGCGAGCGCGACCAGCGCTGCGGCCCGGCGGGAGCGGGTGGTGGGGGGCGACATGTCGATCTCCTTATCCCCGTGGTGGACACACCCGGACGACGGTCGTCCGGGATGATCGGAGCCCGGTTTCAACCGTAGTCCGGCGGGGCAAAACCGTGGGGTCCACTCTCGAACCGATATCGTGGATCTGTCCGACTTCGGTCGGACGTTCTCGGGCGAACCGGCCGCCGGGAGGAGGAGCCGCCATGTCCGCGAGACCGTCCCAGGACGCGCTCACCGTGCGCCGGCTGCGGCTGGGCGTCGGCGTGCTCGGCATCGCCCTGCCGTTCCTGGTGATCGCCGGCGACGCCGTACGGGCCGGGCGGCTGGTGCTGCTCGACTCGATCAGCGCCTATTACCACACCGACGGGCGGGACGTCTTCGTCGGCAGCATGTGCGCCATCGGCGTCTTCCTCATCTGCTACCGCTACGCCCGGATCGACGACGTGCTGAGCACCGTCGCCGGGGCGCTGTCCATCGTGGTGGCGCTGCTGCCCGCCGCCACCGCCGGCGCGGACGGCACCGACCGGCTGATCGGCCGGCTGCACCAGCTCGCCGCCGCCGCGTTGTTCCTGCTGCTGGCCGCGTTCTGCTTCCTGTTCGCCCACACCGGTCCGAGCCGGCCCCGGGTGACCGCCGAGAAGCCGGGCCGCGACCCGCTCTACCGGGGCTGCGGCGTCGTCATCCTCGTCGCCGTCGCGCTGGCACTGGCCAGCAACGCCCTGCCGCCCGCGACCCAGGACGCGGTGCGCCCGCTGCTGTGGTGCGAGATCGTCGCCGTGCTCGCCTTCGGCGTCGCCTGGCTGGCGAAGGGACAGGCGATCATCGCCGACACCGGCGGCGTCGTGGCTCCGGACACCGGGCCGACCGAGCGGGTCCCCGCCGAGGAGCACCCGGTGCCGTGACCGGCCGGGCGGCCCGGCCACGGCACCGTACCCGCGGTGCTCAGCCGGCGACCTCGGCGAGGTAGCGTTCGGCCCGGTCGGGGGACATGAACCAGTCGTCGAAGTCGGTCGGGTCGCTGAACCCGTTGGCGAACCGGCGGGCGATCGCCGGGTTGCCGGCCGCCGCGCCCAGCACCTGCTGCACGTGCGGCGGCAGCGGTTGCAGCATCGCGTTGGTCCAGGCGGTGACCGCCCGGCCGGTGTCGAACCAGAACCGTTCGAAGGTGCGGGTCATCCACTCCCGGTCGAACGGCCGGTCGCCCTGCTCCAGGATCGACCGCAGGTAGGCCGCGGCGCACTTGGCGGCGGTGTTGCTGCCCTGGCCGGTGACGGGGTCGTTGGCGACCACCACGTCGGCCATGCCGAGCACCGCGCCGCCCGACGGCAGTTCCGCCACCGGCAGCCGCACCGTCGGCGTGTACCGGCCGGACAGGGTCGCCCGGGCGTCGGTGAGTTCCACCTCCCGGCACCGTTCGTGGATCCACGGCGTGTAGCGGCGGGCCAGGGCGAGGGGGGGCTTGAGGGGGTCGGCCGGGTCGAGCCGGTCCCGCCACAGGTCCAGCGGGCCGTCCGGCACCGCCTCCCAGAACAGGATGTCGCACGGCCCGGACAGGGTCAGCGCGGGAATGACGAACAGCTCGCCCAGCCCGGGTACGGCGTTGAAGCTGACGTGCGGCACCGGCAGCAGCGGATCCGGCGCCATCCCGTGCACGTACGCCACGGCCAGCCCTCGCTGCGGCGCGGTGTGCACCGACCGCTGCGGGTCCCGGTCGAAGACGCCCACCAGGTCGCCCTTGCCGGCCGCGACGATGGTCAGGTCGTAGCGGCCGAGTCGGGTCAGCCCGTCCAGGTCGGCGGTGGTCACCCCCTGGTAGTGGACGGTGCCGCCGCGTTCCTCGAACAGCTCCAGCCAGGCCGCCATCTTCAGCCGCTGGTCGGTGCTCTGCGCCGGCTCGTCCAGCGGGCAGGGGATGCGCAGGGCGCGTTCGCCGGGCGGGGCGGACAGCGACACGTGCAGCCCGTGGATGTCCGGCGCCTGGTCCTGCCACAGGTCGAGCCCGTATCGCCGTTCGGTGCGCAGGGCCTCGGCGAACATCGCCTGGGTGCTCATCACCCAGCCGCGCCGGATCTCGTCCGGGGTGCGGGCCGACATGATGGTCACCTGGTAGCCCTCGGCGAGCAGGCTCAACCCGAGTTGCAGGCCGGACTGCCCGGCGCCGACGATCAGGACTCTACGCATGTTGCCTCCACTGGTGGGACTGTCGCGGGTCGGACGCGAGTGCGGCGCGGCCGCCGGTGCGGGCCATGGTGTGCTCGACGGCCACCAGCAGCGCCCGGGCCACCGACGCCGGGTCGCGGGCGTCGCAGGCGGTCAGCGGGACGTCCGCGGACAGCGCGAGCGCCGCGCGGACGTCGTCCAGCGGGTGGGTGAGCACCCCGTCGAAGAGGTTCACGCAGACCACGAACGGCAGGTCGATGTCGTGCTCGAAGTAGTTGACCGCCGGGAAGGAACCCTCCAGGTGCCGGGTGTCGGCCAGCACCAGCGCGCCGACCGCACCCCGGCACAGGTCGTCCCACATCGGCCAGAACCGCGGCTGGCCGGGCGTGCCGAACAGGTACAGCACCAGGTCCTGGTCGATGGTCAGCCGGCCGAAGTCCATCGCCACCGTGGTCGTGGTCTTGTCGATGCCCGGGTCCAGCCGGTCCACCGGCTCGCTCGCCGCGGTCATCCACGCCTCGGTGTTGATCGGCGGGATCTCCGAGATCGACCGGACACATGTCGTCTTGCCGACCCCGAAGCCGCCGGCGATGACGACCTTCGCCGAGGTCAGCAGCGGATTGTCAGACAAGCTGCCGGAGGCCATCGCGCAGTCTCTCCAGGAGGCGGTAGTCGAACGGGGAGGCGTACTGGTCGGAGTGGACCCGCAGCCGGTCGGTGGCGGCGAGATCGTCGACGACCACCCGGGTGACGCCGAGCGACATGCCGCAGACCGCCGACAGCTCGGCCACCGAACGGGTCCGGCGGGCCTGCTCATACAGGAAGCGGGTCTCCGGCAGCAGGCCGGAGGCGAAGACCGCGTCGTAGTAGGGCACCGAGACCAGCGTGTGCACCAGCAGGTGCTGCCGGGTCCGGGTGCGGCCGCCGGTCAGGACGTACGGCCGCACCTTCCAGTACGTGGGCACGGGCAGGCTCCTCGGGTGGCGGGGTCAGTAGACCGACTGGCCGGCGGCGAAGCCGAACCCGCCGCGTACCGGCGGGGTGAGGGCGTGCCGGACGGCGGTCACGAACTGCGTCATGTGGTACGACACGATCCGCAGGTCGCAGCCGGCCGCGGCGGCGACCGCCAGGCCCGCGGCGTCGCTGACCCGCATGAACAGCAGGTGCCCCCGGGGCAGCCGGACGGTCAGGTACTCGGATTGGCCCAGGTCGAGCAGGTCGGCGCTGCGGTCGGCCATGCTGAGCAGGCCGGCGGTCAACGCGGCGAGCTGGTCGCCCAGGTCGCGGGGCACCTGCCGGGACGCGGCGAGCTGGAGGCCGTCCAGCGAGACGACCAGCGCGTGGGTGACGCCCGGCACGTCGTCGGCGAACTGGCGGACCAGCCAGCCGCAGTCGGGGCGTCCGTGGTCGAGGGGAGTGGTCACGGGCGGGGTCCTTCGTCGGTGGTGGCTGGTCGGGCGTCGGTGATGCCGGCGGCGAACGCGGCGGTCTCGTCCGGCCACGCCGCGCGCTCGGCGGCGATCTCGGGCTCGGGCCGGGCGGCGCGGGGCGCGGCCGGAGCGGCGTCGGCGCGTACGCTCTCGGGCACCCGGCGGGGCAGCCCGCCGCGGGTGGTGCCGTGGCCATCGGGCGCGAGGGCCGCCGGGCCGGGCTGTGCGGCGGCCGGGGCGGTGGTGACCCCTGCCCCGGCCGGAGGGACGAACTGCGACCGGGCGTCCGGACCGGCGACGGTGGCGATCTCGACGGTGGGGGATCGCCTGGTGTCCTGCGTTGGCGCTTGCGTACCCCACTGGTGGGCCGGGCCGTCCATGGCGGGTCGCGACGGTGGCCAGGCCGACGGCGGGCCGGCGGCCGGCGGTGCGGTCGGGCTGATCTCGCACAGCAGGTGCGCGGGCACGAGCACGGTCGCCGTGGTGCCTCCGGTGGCTCTGTTGGTCAGCGTGACCCGCAGCCGGTGCACGAGAGCCAGGTGGGACGCCACGGCGAGGCCGAGGTGGTTGGCGGCGTTCGACAGTGCCGCCGGGGGTGGGCTGCCGGCGAGCATCGCGTTGAGGCCCGGCAACTGGTCGGGCCCGATGCCGATGCCGAGGTCCTCGACCCGCAGCAGCACGCCGCCGTCCTCGGTGACGTAGCCGGAGACGGTCACGCTGGAGGTGGGCGGTGAGAAGCGGGTGGCGTTGTCCAGCAGTTCGGTCAGCACCCGGATCACGTCGTCGGCGGCGAACTCCACGACGCCGAGGTCGACGACGTGCCCCACCCGGATCCGCGGGTAGTGCTCGACGGCCGAGGTGGCGGCCCGGATCACGTCCACCACGGCGACGGTCTGCCGGTCCGCGTCCTCGACGCGGCGGCCCAGCAGAACCTGCAGATTCTCCGCGTGCCGGCGGATCCGGGTGTTGGCGTGGTCGACGCGGTAGAGCCGCTCCAGCCGGTCCGGGTCCTGCTCGTCGGCCTCGACCGCCGCCAGATGGCTGCCCATCTGATAGGCGGAGGCGAGGATGCGCAGCGCGAACTGCTCACAGATCGCCGGCCACAGGTTGACCGCCGGGTCGTCCTGCCGGGTCGGCGGCGGTGCCTCGGCGGCGGCGACCTCCCACCGCGCGACCGTCGGATCCAGCCAGCGGGCCACCCGCTGCCGCCAGCCGGGCGACCGGACGGCGAGACTACTGGACATAGCGTGTCGTTTCACGAAACAGCCGATCTATCGGTAATCGTGGCTTCTAACACGGAGCAGGAGTCAATCACCGTTCTGTCGACATTGCAATGGTTCAAGGTCAACTTGCGGGGATTTTCACTCCCCGTCCCCGACCCGAGCCCGCCCGCCACACAGGTGCATCGCGCCGGCCGGCCGAAACGCAACAACCCGCCCCGGACGCCGCGCGCCGGATCCCGGACGCGACCATGGGGCATGGACTCCGACGTACGGCACTACCTCGACGACCTCGTCGGCGCGGCCCGGGACGTCCTCGGCGACGACCTCGTCGGGGCGTACGCGGCCGGCTCGGTCGGCCTCGACGCGTACCAGCCGGGGCGCAGCGACGTCGACGTCGCGCTGGTCTGCGCGCGGTCGCTGACCGACGCCGAGAAGCGGGCGCTGGTCGGCCGGCTGCGGCACGAGGCGCTGCCCTGTCCCGCGCGCGGGCTGGAACTCGTCGTCTACCGCCGCGACGTCGCCCGGTCCGGCACCGCCGAGCCCGGTTTCGAGCTGGAACTGAACACCGGGGCCACGATGCCCTTCCGGCAGACCCTCGCCGCCGCGGACCGCCCCGTCGAGGACGGCCTGTTCTGGTACGGCCTCGACCGCAGCATCCTGCACGCGGCCGGGCGTACCCTCGCCGGGCCGCCGGCCGCGGACGCCTTCGCCGACCTCGCCCCCGGCGACCTGCGCCGCCTGCTGGTCGACGCGCTCACCTGGTGGCTGGCCCGGCCGACCCCGCCGGGTGACGCGCCGGCCCCCGGCGCGGAGGACGCGGTCCTCGGCGCCTGCCGCTCGCTGGTCCGGGTGCGCGACGGGGTCTGGCTGTCCAAGGTGGCCGCCGGCCGCCGGCTCGCCGGCCGCGGCCACGCCGTCGATCTGATCGGCCGGGCCATCGCCGCCCGCACCGGCGGGACGCCACCGACCGGCCCGGCGGCGCGCGCCTTCCAGCGCCAGGTCCGGGCCGAGATCGCCGAGGCGTCGGGCGGCTGACGCCACCCCGCGCGCGTCACTCCGCGGTCCACGCCCGGAGCTTCTCCGGGTTGCGGACCGCCCAGAGGTGTCTGATCCGGTCGCCCGCCACGTCGAACGCGATCACCGTCACGGTCACGCCGTCCAGCCGGGCCACCAGACCGGGCCGACCGTTCACCGTACGCTCCAGGATCGTCAGCCCGGGTGCCCGGCCGGCGACGTCGACGAACACCTGGGCCACCGGCCCGCCGCCGGTGATCGGGCCAGGTTCGGCGGCGACCAGGCCGCCGCCGTCGCCGACCGCCGTGACGCCGGGGTCGAGCAGAGCGACCAGGGCGGCGACGTCCCGGGCCGCCCAGGCCCGTCTGAAGTCCCGGACGATCTCGGCCTGCCGGCTGACCGGGGTGGCGGAGGCGCGTGGGTCGCGAAGGCGGCGCCGGGCCGACGAGGCGAGCTGACGACAGGCTGCCGGGGTGCGACCGACGATCTCCGCCACCTCCGGGAACGAGTAGCGGAACACGTCGTGCAGGATGAACGCGACGCGCTCGGCCGGGGTCATCGACTCCAGGACGACGAGGAAGGCCATGTGGACCGACTCGTCGAGGGTCACCCGGTCGGCCGGGTCGCCGGCCCGGTCGCCCGGCCGCCCGCCGGGCCACTCCGCGCGTTCCGGCAACGGCTCCGGCAGCCACGCGCCCAGGTAGCGTTCCCGTCGTTTCCGCGCCGAGCCGAGCAGGTCGAGGCAGATCCGACTGGCGACCGTGGTCAGCCACGCCCCGGGTGACTCGATGGCCGCCCGCCGGGGCGCCGGCATGGCGTACCAACGGGCGTACGTCTCCTGGACGACGTCCTCGGCGTCGGCCAGCGAGCCGAGGAGCCGATAGGCCAGATCGGTCAGGCGCCGCCGCTCACCCAGGACCACGGCGAGACCCGGATCGGGCTGGGCGGGGGTGGTCCCGGATCGGGTGGTCATCCGCTCGCCGCCTTCCTCGGTCGCGTCCGTCGTCCCCAGTTCGACGAAACACCACCCCTGACTGTGAGGCGGGCGGGCCGCCTGACACTCGCCGGTGCCCGGTCGTCGTACTGCTGAGCCAACCGGTCGGCGGCACCGAACGGCACCTGGGAGAGGCGAGGACTTCGACAATGACAGCAGTACACGTCGCGATCATCTACTACAGCTCCACCGGCACCGTGCACACGCTGGCGCGGGCCGCGGTCGAGGGCGCGGAGCAGGCCGGGGCGCGGGTGCGCCTGCGCAGGGTCGCCGAGACGGCCCCGCCGGACGCGGTCAACGCCAGGCCGGAGTGGGCCCGGCACCTCCAGGACACCGCCGATGTCGTCGAGGCGGCGCTGGACGACCTGGAGTGGGCCGATGCCGTGCTGTTCGGCACGCCCACCCGCTTCGGCAACCCGGCCAGCCAGCTCCGGGCGTTCATCGACACCACCGGTCCCCTGTGGTTCCAGGGCAGGCTCGCCGACAAGGTCTACTCGGCCTTCGCCGCGTCCAACACCGCGCACGGCGGGCAGGAGTCCACCATCCTGGCGTTGGGGAACACCTTCCACCACTGGGGCGGCATCATCGTGCCGCCCGGCTACACCGACCCGGTGCAGTTCCGGACCGGCAACCCCTACGGCACCTCCCACGTGACCGCCGACGGACCGCCCGGCGCGGCGATCCTGGAAGCGGCCCGTCACCAGGCCCGACGCGTGGTCGGCACCGCGGCGGCGCTCAAGGCCGGCCGCGCCGCCTGACCCGCCGGGCCGTGGCCGGACCGCCGGCGCTCCGGGAGGCCGGCTGGTCGGGGCGACGCGAGCCGGGCCGCGCGCTGGTTAGGCTGACGCGCATGCCCGCCGGATCCTCGCCCCGTCCCGTCCCGCCGGCCGCCGATCCCGGCGCCGTTTCCGGTCCGACGAGGTTCGCCGCGTGGTGAGCGGTCCGGTCGTGCCGGACCAGCGCGGCGGATCGGGCGCCCCGCGACCGAGCGGGGTGGCCGGGTTCTGCGCGCGGCTGGCGCGGTCGCGTCCGTTCGAGATCGCCATCATCGTGCTGATCGGCGCGAACGCGGCGGTGCTGGGCCTGGAGACGTACCCGCACCTGGGCGCGGCGGGGTCGGTGCTGCGGTGGCTGGAGTGGTCGTTCCGGACCATGTTCGTGGTGGAGATCGCGATCCGGGTGCTGGCGTACGGGCGGCGACCGCAGGACTTCTTCCGCCACGGGTGGAACGTGTTCGACCTGGTGGTGACCGCGGCGATCTTCCTGCCCGGGCTGCACGGCGACTCGGCGCTGCTGCGGGTGATCCGGGTGGCCCGGGTGCTGCGGTTGGTGCGCTTCTCGCCAGGGCTGCGCACCATCGTCGCGGCGTTGTGGCGCAGCCTGCCCGGCGTCGGCGGCTTCCTGGCGCTGGCGATGGTGACGCTCTACGTCTACGGCATGGCGGGCTGGCTGATCTTCGGCGACATCTATCCGGAGGAGTACGGCGACATCGGCCAATCGCTGTTGACGCTGTTCGTGCTGCTGTCGCTGGAGACGTTGCCGGACCTGATCGAGCAGGGGCTGGCGGTGTCGGCGTGGACCCTCGTCTACTACGTCAGCTACGTGCTGATCACGGTGAACCTGCTGCTGAACATCCTGATCGCGGTCATCGTCAACTCGATGGAGGAGGCCCGCCGGTTGGAGATGACCGAGGGGCTGGCGCCGGACTACGACGTGGACGGCGACGGGGTGCCCGACGAGTTGGACCGGATCGCGATCAGCCAGCGGCTGGACGACCTGCGGGCGGTGGTCGGTGAGTTGGAGCGGGAGCTGCGGATCGGCCGGGAGGACGGGCAGCGGCGGATGGCCGACCGGGGCTGACCGCCCGGGGGCGCGGCGTCGGCGCCGCGCCCCCGGCCGGTGGTCAGCCGGTGGCCAGGACGGCCTTGCCCTTGCGGAAGTTCTTGGCGGTGCCGTTCGGGGTGTAGTTGTTCTCGACGTTGCCGGCGGCGTCGACCGAGAACCAGTGGATGGTGGTGCCGGCCGGGACGGTCAGCGTCTCGCCGCCCTCGCGGATCCCGGCGGAGGCGTAGAGGGTGGACGAGTAGGTCGGCGCGGCGCCGTCGAGGGTGTAGAAGACGGCGGCGGCCTCGCTGGTCCCGAAGGTCACGTTCACGCTGCCCGCGGTGGCGCTGGGCGTCACCACGAGGGTGCTCTCCGGCCGCTGCTTGTCGTTGGCGAAGTCCTTCGCCACCCGCAGCAGCTCGACCAGGCCGTTGGAGAACTCCAGCGTCTCCTCGTGCGCCTCGTCCCAGGTGGGCTGGAAGGAGGTGCCGACCTCGAAGTTCCAGGCGTAGATGCCGTACTTGTACCAGAGCATGTCACCGGAGTTGCCGGCCGCCGAGTAGAGCACGTCGGAGATCGGGCCGGTGCGGGCCGGGGTGACGGCCATGTTCCGGTGCCGCTTGATCGCGGTGAGGATCCGCGACGAGGCGCCCCAGAAGAACGACTCCTGGGCCAGCGTCGGGCGCGGGGCGGAGATCCGGCCCGGGGTGGCGTACGCCCCCGGCGACCACATGAAGTAGTTGCCGGACGAGTGCAGGTTCATCGAGAACTTGATGTTGCCCCGGCGGGCCAGCCAGTCGACGTTCCGGTTCTCCGGCTCGGACAGCTCGCTCGGGCCGGCGTAGGTGTCGCTGGTGCAGCTGCTGGACGCGCCGGAGAACCCGTCGAAGAGGCTGTACTCGGTGTAGTTGCGGTTGTTGTCCACGCCCCAGGAGTTGCGGGCCAGCGCGTCGGCCGATCCGGTCAGCGGGCAGTGGTTGGTCATGTTGCGCCGCTGGGAGTTGAAGTCGTAGAAGGAGTAGTGACCGCCGTCGGGGTTGACCGACGGGGCGATCCAGATGTCCAGGTTGTTGAGCAGCTGCTTGGTCTTGCCGTCGTGGGCGTAGTTGCGCAGCAACCGCTCGGCGGTCTCCACGGTGACCAGCGGCGGCACCCACTCCCGGGCGTGCTCCTGGGCGTAGGCCAGCACGCCGGGCTTCGAGCCGTCGCGGACCTTGCCGATCCGGATCGCGTACACCGGGTGGGGATCGCGGGAGACGCTGGCCGGCGCCCGCAGCCCGTCGGTGAGCGGCGTGCGCGCGGCGGGCGCGACCACGCCGGTGCCGGTGCTGCCGCGGTAGGTGTAGGCCTGCACCAGCGTGCCGGCCTGCGCGTTGAGCGCGGCGACGACCTGGGTGGCGGTGCTGGTCACCGTGCCGGCGGCGTTGGTGGCCAGGTCGACGCGGATGTCGGTGCCGCTGACGGTGACGCTCAGCGGCCGGTCGGCCGCCCCCGGGTTGGCGAGGGTCACGGCGATGTCGTTGCCGCCCTCGTGTCCCCAGGCGCGCGAGTCGACGGAGACGCGGCTGGCGTTGGCGGTGCCCAGGACGGCCTGCGCCTTGCGCCGGTAGCCGTTGGTCTTGTACGGCAGCTCGACGATCTCGGCGAGGTCGGGATACGCGGCGGCGAGCTGCTTGATCCGGTTGTACAGCTCCGTCGGCGTCAGGTAGCTGGTGATGAAGTCCTTCTGGTAGCCGGCGCCCTCGGGGTTCTCCTCGGGGATCGGCAGCCACTCCTTGACGGTGACGGTGGCGACGTCGCCGGTGGGGCTGGTGATCTGGATCCGGTCCGGGCGGGCGGTGATCGTGGCGGCGCCCCGGTGGTAGAGGTAGACACCGGCGTCGACGAAGCGGCTGATGTTCTGCGAGCCGCCGGAGCCGATCGCGGTGCCCGGGCCGCTGTCGCGCTGCACGGTGAGCGCGCTGGTGGACGTCTGGCCCTGCGCCCACTTCGCCTCGACGGAGAGGATCTGGCTGGTGCCCGAGGTGTAGTAGTCGGCGCGGATGATCTTCACGTCGCTGGTGGTGGGGTCCGCCGCCAGGGCGGCGGTGAACGCCCGGTTCTCCGCCACGTGCTCGCTGATGGTCGCGTCGCGTTCGGCGACCCGGTCGACGGAGTCCTCCGGGCTGAACACGGTTTCGCCGAGCCGGTAGCCCTCGGCCTTGAGGCTGGCCACCTCGTTCGGGGTGACCACCGCGTGGGCGACGATGCCGTGCTCGGTGCGGGACACCTCGTGGTCCAGGTCGACGCCGGTGGCGACGAGCCGGTCCAGCTCGGCGGTGTCGGCGAGCAGGACCTCCACCACGCTGGCCTGCTCGTCGGCGGTGCGGCCGAGGTCCAGCGCCACGTCGGCGGCGCCGGCGGGCGCCGCGTCCGGCAGCGCGATGGCGGAGGCGGGGGAGACCAGCAGGACGGTGGAGACGGCGGCGGCGGCGACGGCGGGCAGTCGCCGCCGCCAACGCCGGTCGGGCAGGTGGGGTGCGCGCATGGTGGCCCTTTCTGAGGACATGGCCGAGATGGGGGTGGATAACGGCGCTAATTCGCGCGAAACGCAATTCGATACCGGTGAGAGCGTCGAAGTGGGCACATCCTTTACCGGCCCGCGCGGCGCTGTCAATGAGCAAACGGCCTGCTGAGGATGGTTCCCGGCCGGTTGCGACAGGCGTAGGAGCGCGCGGCCGGCATCTGAAACAGGTGTCCGAAGACCGCTCCCGATCCGGTTCATAGGTTCATCCCAACTGCCGCGCCGGTGCCGCGCGTTCCTCCCGGTCAGCGCCGGGGCGTGCCGGTTCAGGACCGGCGCGGGGAGGAGGAGCAACACATGCACGGATCGAGGATTGGCTGGCGCGCGGCGCTGGTCGCCGCGGCGACCCTGGTCGCCGCGGTGCCGGCGACCGGCGCGCTGGCGCAGCCCACGACCAGCGGGGCGCCGACCTCGGTGGTGGTCGCGGACGGGGTGACGCAGCCGGTGTTCGGCTACGCCGACGCCGTCCGGCAGCGGGTGTTCGTCACGTCCGACGTCGACACCGACGGCGACGGGGCGCTCGACAAGGTGGCCATGGACATCATCCGGCCGGCCGCCAGCGACCAGGGGTTGCGGGTGCCGGTGGTGATGGACGCCAGCCCGTACTACTCGACGGTCTGCCGCGGCAATGAGACCGAATGCAAGGGAGACGTCGACGGGGACGGCCTGAACGACAAATGGCCGTTGTACTACGACAATTATTTCGTCCCCCGCGGCTACGCGGTGGTGCTGCTCGACATGATCGGCACGAACAATTCGACCGGTTGCCCGGTCACCGGTGGCCGGGCCGACAACATCAGCGCGCCGACCGCCATCGACTGGCTCAACGGCCGCCGCAAGGGCTTCGACGCCGCCGGCCAGGAGGTCGTCGCGGGCTGGCACAACGGCAAGACCGGAATGATCGGCAAGTCGTACGACGGGACGCTGGCCAACGCCGCCGCGGCGAGCGGGGTGGACGGGCTGTCCACCATCGTGCCGATCTCGGCGATCTCCAGCTGGTACGACTACTCCCGCAGCAACGGCCTGGTCACCCGGGCGAACAACTACTCGGGCAGCCTGGCCAACACGGTCACCAACCCGGCTCGGCGGGCGTACTGCGCGCCGGTGCGGGCGCAACTGGGCGTGGACGGTGACGACGTCACCGGTGACTACAACGACTTCTGGGCGGAGCGGGACTACCTGCCGCACGCCGACCAGGTCAAGGCCAGCGTGTTCGTCGTGCACGGGATCAACGACGACAACGTGCGCGCCGACCACTTCAGCAAGTGGTGGGAGGCGCTGGCCGAGCGGGACGTGCCGCGCAAGCTGTGGCTGACCGGCACCGGGCACATCGACCCGTTCGACTTCCGTCGGGCCGAGTGGGTGGACACCCTGCACCGCTGGTTCGACTTCTGGCTCCAGGGCATCGACAACGGGATCATGGCCGAGCCGATGGCGGACATCGAGCGGCTGCCCGACGTGTGGGAGACCGCGAAGACCTGGCCGCTGCCGCACACCCAGCCCACCCAGGTGTGGCTGCAGCCGGCCAAGGGCGCGGTCGCCGGCGGGCTGTCGGTGAAGCCGTTCGCCGGCAAGGCGGCGGAGACCTTCCAGGACACCCCGACGATGTCCCAGACCAACGCGATCCGGCACCCGTCGGACCCGCAGGCGAACAAGGCCAACCGGCTGGTGTACCTGTCGCAGCCGCTGAAGGCGCCGCTGCACATCTCCGGCACCCCGTACGTCAAGATCAATGCGACGGTGAACGGCGAGGACACCAGCTTCGCCGGCCTGCTCGTCGACTACGGGACCCGGGAGCGGTTCAGCACCACCGGTGACGGCGTCCGGACCCTCACCACCGAGGACTGCTGGGGCGAGTCGGCCAACTGGGGCGGGCACGCCGAGGAGGCGTGCTACAAGCAGGTCGCCAAGAACGTCGCCAGCAACCCGCAGGAACTGGTCACCAAGGGCATCATCGACGGGCTCAACCTCGACTCGCTGAGCGTGTCGACGCCGCTGGTGCCCGGCGCGAAGAACGAGGTCGACGTGCGGCTGATGCCGGAGGACTACGTCTTCGAGACCGGTCACCAGATCGGTGTGGTGCTGCTCGGCTCCTACTCCGGCTACAGCAGCCGGGCCAAGCAGACCCGCGCCGACATCACGGTTCACTTCGACCGCAGCCGCATCGAGCTGCCGATCGTCGGCGGTCGCCAGGCGGCCGTCGCCGCCGGCCTCTAGGCGGAGGGCGGGGGCGCCCGATCGTGGGCGTCCCCGCCGGTCAGCGGTCCGGCCGGTCGCCGTTGAGCCGGGCCAGCTTCAGCGCCAGATGCAGGCAGAGCCGCTCGTTGCCGTCCTTCAGGTCGGTCTGGGCGAGCTGCTCGATGCGTTGCAACCGGTAGTAGAGGGTGGTGCGGTGCAGGCGCAGTCGTTTCGCGGTGGCGTGCGCGTTGCCGGCGAGGTCGAGGTAGGTCTCCAGGGTCTCCAGCAGCACCTGGCTGGCCTCCTCGGCGAACAGCCCGGCCAACCCCGGATGCACCGCGGCGGCCCCCAGCTCCCGGGTGTCCATCCGGGACAGCACCCGGTAGATGCCGAGGTCGGCCCAGGACACCAGCGGGCCGAGGGCGGGCAGCCGGGCACCCACCCGGGCCGCCTGCAACGCCTCCTCGTAGGACGAGACGGTGTCGTACAACCGGGGCCGGGGCTCGCCGATGCCGACCACGGTGCGCGACACCGACGACAGGCCCTGGCTGGCGCTGCGCAGCGTCTGCCCGAGGTGCCGGGCGGCGGCCTCGGTGGTGACCCGGCCGCCACCGCCCCGGCCGCAGCACAGCAGCAGCACGCCGTGGTCGTGCCGGACCAGGTGCAGCGCCTCCCGCGGCCCCACCCAGCGCCGGGTGGCGACCAGGGTGTGCTCCAGCGCGATGCGGGCCGGCTCGTCGACCGGCTCCTCGCGGGTGCCGACCAGCGTCGCGACCAGGGCGGTCACCTCGCCGTCGCCGGCGATGACCCCGTCGCTGAGCAGCGACCGGACCGCCTCGCAGCGCGTCTCCGGGGCGTCGGCGAGCAGGGTACGCGCCGCCTCCGCCTCCCGCTGCGAGGTCAACTCGCCGAGCAGGTTCTCCCGGTACAGCGCCAGCGACAGGTCGGGCATCGCCTCGGTGACGGTGGCGATGTCCGCGTCGCTCATGTCGCCGGTGGGGTCGATGAACCAGACGAAGCCGAGCAGCAGGTCCTGGTGCCGGATCGGCACGCATACCCGGGGCAGCAGCTCCAGCTCGGGGGAGGCGGGGGTGCGGACCGGCCCGCGGGCGTCCATGATCCCCACGTCGCGGAACCAGGCGATGACCTCCGGCGTGGTGTGCCGGCGCAGGATCGAGGTCCGCCGGACGTCGTCGATCAGGCCGGTGTGTTCGCTGTAGACGACGACCCGTTGCCGGCGGTCCTCGATCAACGCGGGCCGGCCCACCCGGGCGGCCATGGTGTCGACGATGTGTTGCAATTCTGTCTGCACTTGCTCTCCCGGTCATCCCGGTGTCCCCACGACACCATGAAGATCGGGTCCGGCGCGCGGGGTTCGGCAGGACCGTTCGCTTACCTTGTGCTGACGGCGGGGCGGCGCGCAACCGCCCTCCCGGTGGATATGCCCTCCTGCACGTGTCGAAAACCGCCGGTGGACGTGCCGACATCTGCACGGTGACCGGGACGTGGCCCGCTCCTAGATTCGTCCCGGGGAGTGATCACGCACCTAGGCACGCCGTGCCCGCCGCTCTCCCACCCCCACTCGCCACCCTGAGAGGTGACTCGATGCACCTGCTGCCCACCAGACGTGCGGTGCGGCGATCCGTGCTGGCCACCGCGCTCGCCACCGCACTGGTCGCGTCCGCCGCGGCCGGTCCCGCCGCCGCCGCCCCCGACCCGGCCACCGGTGACCGCGCACCGTTCCAGGCGCTCGACCCGCAGAACTGGCAGAACCCGGACACGATGACCTGGGACGACTACCGGGCCGTCCCGAACACCAACTGGGCCGACCCGACGGTGAAGGGCTCGGTCCGCAACTTCAAGATCGCGCTGGTCACCCTGGACTACACCGACCAGCCGTTCGAGATCACCAAGCCGGCCGGGTCGTCGGTCTTCGGCAACCCGCAGGCCAGCGCGGCCAACATCCCGCGCGACAACGTCGCCGGGTTCTACACCGACTTCCTCAACAAGCCGGGTGGGCTGAACCGCGGCCACACCCTGCACGAGTACTGGATGGAGGACTCGGGCGGCCGCTACGGCGTCGACCTGACCGGGTTCGGCCCGTTCCGGATGCCGTCGAAGTCGTACCAGTACGGCATCGACAACAGCTTCAACCCGGGCGCCTGCCCGGCCGGCGAGGCGTGCAACCGCAACATCCGCACCGACGGCCTGGGCGCCTGGCGCGCGGCCGTGGGCGACGAGGTGGCCAACTCCTTCGAGCTGGTGTTCATCCTCTCCGCCGGCCAGGACGAGTCGTCGACCTGGCAGGAGTTCGGGCAGATGATGTTCCAGAACAAGGAGGACGTGCCCGACGCGTGGGGCCCGCCGGACCCGAACCTGCCCAACTACGCGAAGACCCGCTACGTCGACTGGACCTCCTGGAAGGCCGCGGCGACGATCTGGCCGAACGCCGGCGGTGGCTCCTCCACCCAGGCGGAGAGCTCCGGCATGGGCGTGTACGCCCACGAGCTGAGCCACCTGCTCAGCATCGGCGACAACTACAACAACCCGTACGGGGTGCCGCTGCGCCGCGCGTACACCGGCATCTGGAGCATGATGTCGCGCGGGTCGTTCAACGGCCCCGGCGGCCCGCACACCCGCTGGCAGATCCCCCCGGTCAACGGCGGCTCGCTGGGCTCGCTGCACACCCTGCGCGACAAGATGAAGATCAAGCTGGTCGGCGAGGAGCACGTGCTGCGGCTGTCCCGGGAGGAGCTGGCCACCTCCGGGCTGGTCGTCGCCGACGTCACCGCCCGTGCCGTCGACGCCGGCCAGAACGGCCTGACCGGCCTCAACATCGCGATGAACGCCGACCGCTCCCCGGCGTGCAACACCAGCACCGACCCGCTCTGCGACGGCGGCCGGTTCAACAACTACACCGTCGAGGTCGTCGACCGGATGGGCGCCGACTCGTTCACCCCGGACAGCGGCGTGCTGATCAGCAAGACCAAGAACGCCGACAGCGCGCCGTTCCAGTGGGTGGTCGACGCCAACCCGCAGGACATCGACATGGTGGACTTCTACCGGCCGGACGGCACCCCGCAGATGATCACCATGGGTGACTACCGGCAGCTGTCCGACGCGCTGTTCCACGCCGGCGCCAACTCCGGCAGCGAGTACGAGTTCGTCGACGAGGCCAACCGGCTGCACTTCTACGTGCTCAACCTGCGCCGCGACGCCGACGGTGTGCTGTCGTACACGGTGGCGGTGCGGTCGCTGGACGGCGCCGGGCCCAGCCAGCACGGGGTGGCCCTGTCCAAGGGGCAGCTGATGACCCGGGGCAAGCCGACCGCCGGCGGTGCCACCTGCACCTTCGACCTGACCAACACCGGTAGCTACGTCGCCTCGGACGCCCAGCACCCGGAGGACGTCAGCGACCACCTGCGCTCCGACGTCTACCGGCTGTCGGCCAGCGTCGGCGCCGCCGGGTGGCAGGTGCAGCTGCCCAACGAGCTGGCCACCGCCGAGTTCGGCAAGTCCACCTCGGTGGACGTGTCGGTGGGCGCCACCGCCAACGCGGCGGCGACCACCCTGGTGACGCTCACCGCCACCTCGGAGAGCGACCCGTCCAAGACCGTGACCAGCCAGTGCCGGGTCGAGCGGCCCCGCGCGCTGCTGTAGGGCACGGAGAACCCCGGGGCCGGGGCGACGTATCGGAGGACGAGATGAGACGGCTGCTGGCGGCGCTGTGCGCGCCGGTGGTGCTGGCCGGTGCGCTGGCCGGATGCGGCGGTGACGAGGAGGAGGCCCGCGCGGAGACGACCGTGCGGGTGCTGGTCCGCGACATCAACATCCGGCCGGTCGGCGTCGACTGCGCCGGCACCGGCCCGTACACCCACTTCCACAACCGGGCGCCGTTCCGGGTGGTGGACGCCGACGGGCGCACCCTGGCCGAGGGCGCGCTGTCGACCGGCCGCTCGGTGGCCACGTTCGAGGAGGACCTGGAGGTGGCGAAGGTGCCCACGTACTGCGAGTTCCGGGTGCCGGTGCGGGTGGCGCGGCGGGACGCGTACCGGCTGGTGGTCGACGACCGCCCGCCCGTCGCACTGACCCCCAACGACAGCGAGGGACCGGCGCTGGTCGCGGTGGTGCCGTCGTGAGGGGCGTACGGCTGGCCGCCCTCGCGGTGGTCGCGGTGCTGGCGGCCACCGGCTGCTCCGCGGCGCGGGACGAACCGGCGCGGCCCGAGCCGGTGGTCGGCGGGGCGGCGGCGCTGCCCGGTCCGGCACCGGCCGGCCTGGCCCTGCGGCCGGCGCCGTCCGGCGCGCCGGGCGCGCCCGCGGTCACCGGCCGGCTCACCGACGGCAGCTCGGTCGACCTCGCCCGGCTCTGGGCCGACCGGCCGGTGGTGCTGGTCTTCTTCACCTCCTGGTGCGACGTCTGCGCGCAGCGGCAGGACGCGCTCAGCCAGCTCGCCCGCGAGCACCGCGACCGGGTGGTCTTCGTCGGTGTCGCCGGCCAGGACAAGCCCGAGGACGTGCAGCGCTACCTGCGGGCGCACCGGGTGGACCACCCGGTGCTGCTCGACGACGACGGCCGGGTCGCCCTCTCCTACGCCGTCCGGGAACCACCGGCGGTGGTGCTGGTCGGCAAGGGCGGCAAGCTGTTGCGCGGCTTCACCGGCGGGGTGGACGCCTCGGCCCTCGACGCCCGGCTGAAGGAACTGGTGCTGGCCCCCTGAGCCGCCGGGTGTCCGACCCGTCCTGCACAATCCCTTGCCATGTACGGCGACGACGAGGTCTTCGCGGCACTGGCGCGGTTGGTGGCCGCGGGGGAATACCTGGACGACCGTCCGGGCCGGGTCGGGGTCGGCCTCGACCTCGGCCCGCTGTCCCGGGCCGAGCAGGGGGCGCGGCGCCGGACCTACTCGCGGGGCACCCCGGAGTACGCGGAGGCCCTCGCCCGCGGCTGGCTCGACCCGCTGCCCCCGCTCACCCCGGCGCCCCGCGCCGCGGTCGAGGAGGCCGAGGCGGCGGCCGGCGTCGCGCTGCCACCGCTGCTGCGCCGGCTCTATCTCGAGCTGGGCAACGGCGGTTTCGGGCCGGGTGTCGGCCTGATCGGCCTGCGGGGCGGCCACGGCAACCCGGCCGGGGTGCTCCCCGCGCCGGCCGACCCGGGCGAGGGACCACGGATCCCACTGTCCCTGTGCGACTGGGGCTGCGGCGTCACCTCCCTGCTGGACCTGGCCGACGGGCAGGTGTGGGGGGTGGACCCGAACCCCGCGCCGAAGGGCGTGTCGCCGCTGTTCGGCCAGCGGATGGACGTCGCGGAGTGGTTCGGGCGGTGGGTGGACGGCCGGCTGCGCCAGCCCTGGCTGGTGGAGGACCCGGCGACGGGCCGGTGGCGCGGCGCCACCGACGCCGAGTACGCCGAGGCGGCGGGCTGAGCCGCCCGCTCAGCCGGCCAGCGTGTCGAGCCGGCGGGCGAGCCGCGCGGCCGCCGCCCGCAGCTCCGCCGGCTCCAGCACCCGGGCCTCGAAACCCAGCCGGGCCACCTGCGCGGCGAGCCAGGTCAGGTCGTCCCCGCCGACCACCAGCACGCACCACCCGTCGCGGTCGTCCTCGACGCGTCCCACCTGGGGCGGCACCACCTCCCGGACCCGCTCCGGCGGGGCGTGCACCCGCACCCGGGCGAGATACCGGTACGGCGCCTCGGCGACGGACCGCTGCACGTAGCCGACCGGGTCCGGGTGCTCCCGGGCCCGGAAACGCCAGGTGGTCGTCACCACCTCACGCATCCGGTCCAGCCGGAAGGTGCGCCAGCCGGCGCGGTCGACGTCCCAGGCCATCAGGTACCACCGGCGACCGGTGGTGACCATCCGCACCGGTTCGGCGGTGCGCTCACCCGGTTCGCCGTCGCGCCCGGCGTAGCGGAACCGCACCCGTACCGCGTCGCGGCAGGCCCGGGCGAGGGTCACCAGCAGCTCCGCGTCGATCTCGACCGCCGGGCCGGCGAGGGTGTCCGTGGCGTCGTGCACGGCCCGCACCTCGGCGCGCAGCCGGGCCGGCAGCACCTGGTCGAGCTTGCTGAACGCGCGCAGCGCGGCCTCGCCCGCACCGGCGATCGTGCCGCCGGCGGCCAACCGCAGGGAGACCGCCGTGGCGATCGCCTCCTCGTCGTCGAGCAGCAGCGGCGGCAGCCGGGTGCCCGCGCCGAGCCGGTAGCCGCCGCCGACGCCCGACGTGGCGTGCACGGGATAGCCGAGCGCGCGCAGCCGCTCCACGTCCCGGCGTACCGAGCGGTCGGTCACCCGCAGCTCGGCGGCGAGCTCGGCGGCGGTCCAGGACGGTCGCCGTGGCAGCAGCGCCAGCAGCCGCAGCACCCGCTCGGTCGTCGCCTCCACGGTCACCCGCCGATCGTTGCACGAATCGAGGACCGATCCTGTCCGCGATCCGCGAGAGGCTGACGTCATGACCAGCCAGACCGGGAGCCACCGGCTCCGTAACCGTCCCCCGCAGGCCCGCGAGCAGCACCGACCGGAGGTGAGTTGAGATGGCGCGCGAGGTGCAGGTGACGGTCGACTGTGCCGACCCGGCCGGGTTGGCGGCGTTCTGGGCCGACGTGCTGGGCTACCGGGTGCAGGACCCCCCGCCGGGCTTCGCGACCTGGGACGAGGCGCTGGACGCGCTGGGGGTGCCGCCGGAGCGGCGTAACGACGCCTCGGCGGTGGTGGACCCGGCGGGTCACGGGCCGCGGCTGTTCTTCCAGCGGGTGCCGGAGGGCAAGCAGGCCAAGAACCGGGTGCACCTCGACGTACGGGCCGCCCCCGGGTTGACCGGTGACGCGCGAATGGCGGCGCTGGAGGCCGAGGCCGCGCGGCTGGTGGCCCTCGGCGCCACCCGGCTCGGCCGGCACGAGCCCGCTCCGCCGCTGGAGGCCGGGCACATCGTGCTGGCCGACCCGGAGGGCAACGAGTTCTGCCTCGACTGAGCCCCGCGCGAGGCGGGGCCGGCCGGCCCCGCCCCGCGCGGGATCACGCGGGTTCGACGGGCAGCCACAGCTCGGTGGTGGCGGTGCTGAAGTCGTCCGCCCGGTCGAGCACCGCGACGATCGCCGGCCCCGGCCGCAGCCGCCACGGGTTGGCCGGGAACCAGTCGGTCGCGGTCGCGGCCCAGGTCGTCTGCAGCGCCTGCGGGTACGCCCCGCTGGTGCGGAAGGCCGCCCAGGTGCCGGCCGGCACCTCGATGGTGTCGAGGTCGTCCGGGGCCGGCGTGCCGTGGGACAGCGCGACCCCGTGCAGGTAGGTCAGCTCGCTGCCCTCGGCGGCGTCGGGATCGACGTCGTCGCTGACCTGCAACAGGCCCGCCGGCTCGGTGTCGCTGAGCGCCTTGAGCCGGACGTGCTCCTCCGGGGGCAGCGCGGCGACGTGCCGCTGGATGTGCGGGTTGACGCCCCGGTGGATCAGCGGCACCCGGGCGGCGTGTCCGACGAGCCGGAACGCGGGGCGTTCGACGATGCGGGTGTCCATGGGGATGCTCCCTTCGACGGTCAGGCGGAACCTGAGCTGTGGTTGTGTGCGAAGGGGGCCGCCGTCCCGGCGTACGTCGGCGGGGCCGGCGCCGTGCACGGCCCGGAACGCCCGGCCGAACGCCTCGGTCGAGCCGTAGCCGTACCGGACGGCGATGCTCAGCAGGTCGTCCCCGCCGCGGACGACGTCGGCGGCGGCGACGGTCATCCGGCGCCGGCGCACGTACTCCGACAGCGGCATGCCGGCCAGCGACGAGAACATCCGGCGCAGGTGGTATTCGGTGGTGCCGGCCAGCCGGGCCACCGCGTGGACGTCGATGTCCGCGCCGAGGTGCTCCTCGACGGCGTCGACGAGCCGGTTGAGTGCCGAGATCACGGGGCCTCCCTCCGCCGTCAACTCTGGCCGAGGACACCCCGGCCGGGCCCGATCATCGTGGCCCGATCCGATCATGCGCGCGGGGTGTCCGACCGTCGGCGCGCCGGGCACGACCTCCCATCTTCCCGATCAACCGAGCCTACTTTTGTCTTCTCCGAGGAAAGTCCAACTGCGACCAACGAAAGGTCTGGACACGCTCTCGGCAAGTCAGTAGGGTCGGGATCTGTCGATATGTTTCACCGCGATGAGACCGCAGCGTAGGTAGCTTTCAGCCGCGGCATTCCCGGGGGGCTGCGCATCCGTCCCGGGCCGTCGTCGGCCGGCACCGGGCCGCGCACCCGGCGACGAGCTGCCGACCCACCACCGGATCGACCCCCCGCACCGCCTCACCGACGTCCGTGGCGCCTCACCCCACGGCCGCTGACCCGTGCGCGCAGGAGGGCACGCGCACGCCCACCCCCGCTCCGTCCATCCACCACGCCCGACGTGGCGCTGCACGCTGCGCCGATGCCTGCCCATCGGACCGCGAAAGGACCCCCATGAACGGCTACTCACCACCCGTGCGGCCACCGGCGCGCCGGCGACCGTTCGTCGCGCTCACCACCGCCCTGCTGACGCTCGCCGCCACCGTGCTCACCGCCGCGCCGGCCGCCGCCCGTCCGGCCGTGGAGCCGGCCGCCCGTCCGGCCGTGAAGCCGGCGGCCGCCCGTCCGGCCGTGAAACCGGACCGAGGCCCGGACCGCGGCGCGGCGACCACCTCCGAGCGGCAACTCCAGGCGCAGGTGCTCACCTGGACCGCCGGGAACGAGATCGCCTATCTCTCGGCGCCGGCGACCGCCGTCGCGGGGCCGGCGACCATCGTGTTCGAGAACAGCGCGGCCACCGGCAACACCAGCGGCATGCAGCACACCCTGACCTTCGAGACCGGCGACCCGGCGTACAACAGCGACGTCGACGTGAACATCCTCGCCGACCCGTACGACGCCAACGGTGGCCGGTGGTCCGTCGACGTGGTGTTGAGCCCCGGCACCTACCGGTACTTCTGCGCGATCCCCGGCCACGGCACGATGAACGGCCTCCTGGTCGTCACCGGCGGCGGGTCGGACACTACGGCCCCCACCGTGTCGGCCGAGGTCACCGGCGAGAAGAACGCCGACGGCGAGTACGTCGGCGCGGCCACGGTGGCGCTGTCGGCGACCGACGAGGGCTCCGGCGTCGACAAGGTCGAGTACGCGCTGGACGGCGGCGCCTACGGCACCTACACCACCCCGGTGACGGTGAACCAGCCGGGTGAGCACACGGTGAGTTACCGGGCCACGGACAAGGCGGGGAACACGTCGGAGGTCAAGTCGGTGTCGTTCACGGTGGCGCAGCCGCCGGCGGGGGACACCACGGCGCCGACGGCGTCGGCGGCGGTGACCGGTCAGCGGGACGGCGACGGGGCGTACCTGGGTGGTGCGACGGTGACGCTGTCGGCGACGGACACCGAGTCGGGGGTGGACCGGATCGAGTACGCCCTGGACGGGGCGGAGTACGCGACCTACGCGGCGCCGGTGAGCGTGACCGCGGTGGGTGCGCACACGCTGACGTACCGGGCCACGGACAAGGCGGGCAACACCTCCACCCCGCAGTCGGTCAGCTTCACGGTCGTCGCGCCCCCGGCCGACGACACCACCCCGCCCAGCACCTCGGCCGAGGTCACCGGCGAGAAGAACGCCGACGGCGCGTACGTCGGCACCGCCACCGTCACCGTCACCGCCGCCGACGGTGGCTCCGGCGTCGACACGATCGAGACCTCCCTCGACGGGCAGCCCTATGCCACCTACACGGCGCCGCTGGCGGTGAACCAGCCGGGTGAGCACACGGTGAGTTACCGGGCCACGGACAAGGCGGGGAACACGTCGGAGGTCAAGTCGGTGTCGTTCACGGTGGCGCAGCCGCCGGCGGGGGACACCACGGCGCCGACGGCGTCGGCGGCGGTGACCGGTCAGCGCGACGGTGCCGGGGCGTACCTGGGTGCGGCGACGGTGACGCTGTCGGCGACGGACACCGAGTCGGGGGTGGACCGGATCGAGTACGCCCTGGACGGGGCGCAGTACGCGACCTACGCGGCGCCGGTGAGCGTGACCGCGGTGGGTGCGCACACGCTGACGTACCGGGCCACGGACAAGGCGGGCAACACCTCCACCCCGCAGTCGGTGACCTTCACCGTCGTCGCGCCGCCGGCCCAGGACACCACGGCGCCGACCACGTCGGCCATGCTGCACGGACAGAAGAACGCCGACGGCGCCTTCGTCGGCAGCGTCTCGGTGATGGTCACGGCCACCGACGCCGACTCGGGCGTCGACCGGATCGAGTACTCCCTCGACGGGCAGCCCTACGCCATCTACACCGCGCCGGTGACGGTGAACCAGCCCGGCGCGCACACGGTGAGCTACCGGGCCACCGACAAGGCGGGCAACACCTCGGCGGCCAAGAGCGTGTCGTTCACCGTGGTCGCGCCCCCGTCCGACGACACCACCGCGCCCATCGTCACCGCGTCGGTGGCCGGCCAGGTCGGTGTCAGCGGCAGCTACCTCGGCAGCGCCACCGTGACGCTGGCCGCCGCGGACACCGGCTCCGGCGTCGAGAAGATCGAGTACGCCCTCGACGGCGACTTCGTCCGCTACCTGCGGCCGTTCGCCGTCGACCAGCCCGGCGAGCACACGCTGAGCTTCCGGGCCACCGACAAGGCCGGCAACACCTCCGGCACCGGCTCGCTGACCTTCACCGTGGTGTCCAGCGGGCTGAACTGCCGGGTGCCCGACACCCGGCCGACCGTCTGGTTCGGCACCACCGACAGCGGCGTCACCAACCGGCCGGTCCAGGACGACTGCACGATCAACAACTTCTTCGACGGCCCGCGGACCTGGCTCAACCATGCCGAGTTCGTCGACTACGTCAAGGTGATCGCCGACCACCTGCGCGAGTTCCGCCTGATCACCCAGAAGGAGCGCACCGCCCTGGTCGCCGCCGCCCGCGACTCGGCGGTCGGCAAGCCGGAGGCGAAGAGCGGCTACCAGCCGCTGCTCGACTCCAGCGCCGCCTCGTTCGCCCAGTGGGAGCAGGTCGGCCCGGGCGGCTTCGCCCGCAACGCCGACGGGTCGATCACCAGCAAGGCCGTCCCGGGGATGGGCATGCTCTGGTTCCCGAAGCAGGCGTACCAGGACTTCTCGCTGAAGTTGCAGTGGCGCGACGACGCGCCCGGTGACGGCCGCGCCAACAGCGGCGTCCTGGCCCGCTTCCCGCAGGTCCACGACCACCCCGACGAGTCCCGGCCGGAGTGGGTGGCCGTCAAGTACGGCCACGAGCTGCAGATCAACGACCGGACCGACGGCGACGCCTACAAGACCGGCTCGGTGTACGGCTTCGACCGGGTCGATCTGGCCGGCGCGCGGGTCACCCCCAAGGGCACCTGGAACGACTACGAGATCCGGGTGGTCGGGCAGCACTGGTCGATCTTCCGCAACGGCGAGCTGATCAACGACTACGTCAACACCCCGGACGCGGTCTTCGACCCGCCGCGCGCCGACGACCCGGGCGGCGCCGGCCGGCAGAGCCCCAGCGGCTACCTCGGCCTGCAGAACCACGGCACCGGCGACGTCATCAGCTTCCGCAACATACGGGTCGCCCCGCTGACCCCGTACGCGGCCGACCCCGGCAACTGACGCGAAGGGAACACCATGGCAAAGCAACAGATCGACCGCCGGGCGCTGCTGGCCGGCATCGCCGGTTCCACCGTCGCCGTCGGCGCGGCCAGCCTCACCGGGGCCGGCCCGGCCACCGCGGCCGACACCCGACCCCGGCTGATCCCCAAGGCCAACATGGGTATCCAGCTCTACAGTGTCCGGGACAAGATCAACAAATTCGGGTTCGCGTACGTCCTCAGTGAGCTGTCCCGGATCGGTTTCCGGGAGGTGGAGTTCGCCGGCTACACCCAGGGCGACGTCGGCGCGATCACCCCGCAGCAGCTCCGGCGGCTGCTCGACGACAACGGCCTGACCGCGATCGGCAGCCACCGCGGCCTGAACGACTTCCGCACCAACCTGGAGCGGGAGCTGGACATCGCCGAGATCCTCGGCATGCGGGCCATCGGCACCGCCGAGGCGCCCACCGGCGACCGCACCGTCGCCGGCTACCAGAAGGCGGCGGCCGAGTTCAACGCCTGGGGCGCGGCCGCCACCGCCCGCGGCCTCAAGCTCTATCAGCACAACCACACCATCGAGTTCAGCTTCGCCACCGACCGGCCGGACGTGCGGCTGTACGACCTGTTCCTGGAGCTGACCGACCCGCGGTTCGTGTACCTGGAGATGGACCTGCTGTGGGCGTACGGCGGGGCCCGCAAGTATCCCGGCTTCCGCCCGGTGGACTACGTCAACGCCCACCCGAACCGGTACCCGATGTTCCACGTCAAGGACGGCATCCCGCTGCCCGACCCGCAGCAGGGCAACTCCTACCTGGACGTCGAGTTCGGCGCCGGCTTCATCCCGTACACCGACTTCTTCCTGGCGCTGAAGAACCGCAACCGGTTCGCGTACCTGTGGGAACAGGACAGCGCGCCCAACGCCCAACCCAACCCACCCGGCTCGCTCGGCGCCGCCGCGCGCAGCTACGGGCGGATGAGCGACCTGCGGAGGCCCGCGTGAGCGCCTGGCGTTTGATCGAGGACGACCCGGAGCCCGGCGCGGGCCCGGCGACCGCCGCCGGCGGCGACCGCCCGCCGGCCCGCGCGCCCAGGCGCCGCCCCGGCGCCCGACGGCTGGTCACCGTCGTCGCGCTCGCGCTGCTCACCCTGGTCGGCGCGGGCGGGCTCGCCGCCGCCGACGACGTCGCCGTCGCGCTGCCCGAACGGCCCGAGGGCTGCGTCCGCCCGGACCGCACCATCAAGCTGTACGCGGTGGAACTGCCGCCCGACGGCACCCAGGTGCGGCTCGGCTACGGCCTCACCCCGGAGACGGCCTCCTACCCGGGCCCGACGATGGAGATGACCGAGGGGGAGTGCCTGGCCATCACGCTGTACAACCAGGTGCCCGCCGCGACCCTGGAGAAGCTGCGCACCGACCCGACCCACCCGCTGGGCGTCTCGCTGCACGTGCACGGCGTGAAGTACACCCAGCTCTCCGACGGCACCACGCAGAGCTTCTCGTACGTCCCGCCCGGCCAGTCGCGCACCTACACCTGGTACGCCAAGAAGCGCGACAAGGAGAAGGGCACGCCCGGCACGGCCGGCTACTGGTGGTACCACGACCACGTGGTGGGTGGCCCGCACGGCACCCAGGGCCTCGGCGCCGGCCTCTTCGGCGGCCTGGTGGTACGCCGCCCGGGCGACCCGCGCCCGGACCGCACCTACACCACGGTCTTCGGTGACCGGCAGAGCATCAACCTGCGCCGGGGCGCGGCGGCCGACACCTGTGACCGCGACAACCCGCAGCCGGGGCCCAGCTGCCTGGTGGCGAAGAAGGGGGAGCGGGTCGAGTTCATCGTGGTCGGCATCGGCAACGACATGCACACCTTCCACGTGCACGGGCACTCCTGGGCGGACACCCGCACCGGGGCGGTGACCGGCACCGACGCCCAGACCGACCAGGTGCCGACCATCGACAACAAGACCCTCGGCCCGGGTGACTCGTTCGGTGTGCAGATCGTCGCCGGCGACTCGGTCGGCCCGGGTCACTGGATGGTGCACTGCCACATGCAGTTCCACTCCGACGCCGGCATGTACACGATGCTGCACGTCCTGGACGAGAACGGAAACATGCCGCCGGGCGGGGAGCACGACCACTCCGCCGCCCCGGCCGCCGCCGCCCCGGCCCCGGCCGGCGCCGCCACCCACCAGCACAACTGAGCTCAGGTCCGCCTCAACCTGAAAAGGAGTCGAGATGGCCGACAGACGCCATTTACCCCGGCGGTTCGCCGCCCTGGCCGGCAGCGCCCTGCTGGCGCTCGGCCTGCTGGCCGTGCCCGCCCAGGCCACGGCCGTCACCCAGACCGCGACCCAGGCCGCCCTGGCCACCCCGGCGCCGGTGAAGGTGCTGGTCTTCCACGGCCGGGCCGGCAAGCAGGACGACCCGGTGGGCCCGGCCACCACCGCGATCAAGAAGCTGGGCCGGCAGCACGGCTTCACCGTCGACGTGGCCACCGACCCGAGCGTGTTCACCTTCGACAACCTGGCCCAGTACCGGGGCGTGGTCTTCCTGTCCGCCAACGGCATCACCCTCGACGACGCCCAGGAGGCCGCCTTCCAGGCGTACGTCAAGGGTGGCGGCGGGTTCGTGGGCGTGCACGACGCGGCGCGCGCCCAGCCGGACTCGGCCTGGTTCACCGGCCTGCTCGGCAGCCGGCCGGCGGCGAGCCTGCCGAACGCGGAGAAGGTGGTCTCGGCCACCGCGAGCGGCGAGAACCCGCCGAACGAGACCGCCGCCAAGGCGGTCGACGGCTCGACCAGCAGCAAGTGGTTGGCCCGCACCCCGACCGGCTGGCTCACCGCCACGCTGGCCAAGCCGGTGGTGGTCTCCCGGTACGCGCTGACCTCGGCCAACGACTTCCCCGGCCGGGACCCGAAGGACTGGAAGCTGCAGGGCTCGGTCGACGGCAGCACCTGGGTCGACCTGGACCGCCGCACCGGCGAGACGTTCCCGCAGCGGTTCCAGACCAAGCAGTACTCGTTCACCAACACCACCGCCTACCAGCACTACCGGCTGGACATCACGGCCAACAGCGGGGAGCCGCTGATCCAGCTCGCCGAGCTGTGGCTGATCGGCCCGGACGCCGGCCCGTCGCCGGACAGCACGGTGCAGGAGGCGGTCGTCGACCTCACCGACCGGCAGCACCCGGCCAACAAGGGCCTGCCGCTGACCTGGACCCGGTCCGACCAGTGGATCAACTGGGACCCGAGCCCGGTCGGGAAGGTGCACACCGTCGCACAGGTCGAGGAGGGCAGCTACAACCCGGGCCTGAGCGGCAACGGGGCGTTCCACCCGATCTCCTGGTGCCAGGACTACGACGGCGGCCGGTCGTTCTACACCGGCATGGGCCGCACCCCGGAGAGCTGGACCGACGACACCCGGTTCCAGGGCCACCTGGCCGGCGCGATCAAGTGGGCCACCGGCATGGTGCGCGGCGACTGCCAGGCGACCATCGCCGCGAACTACCGCATCGAGCGGCTCACCGCGGCGAACCAGCCGGGCCAGCTCGACCAGATCGGTGAGCCGCACGGGCTGACCGTGGCCGAGGACGGCACGGTCTTCTACATCGGCAAGGCCGCCTGCCCGAGCGGGCCGGTGGTCAGCTGGGACGACCCGAACGTCGGTCTCGGCTGCGGCACCATCCACCAGTGGGACCCGAAGAACAAGCAGGTCAAGCTGCTCACCACGCTGAAGGTGATGGGCAACCGGGGCAGCGGCAGCGAGCTGGTGAAGAACGAGGAGGGCCTGGTCGGCATCACCCTGGACCCGAAGTTCGCCGACAACGGCTGGATCTACGTCTACTGGATGCCGCACGAGTCGATCGACCGCGAGCGGCGGATCGGTCAGCGGACCGTGTCCCGGTTCACCTACGACCGGGCGGCGAAGACCATCGACCAGTCCACCCGCAAGGACCTGCTGCACTGGGACACCCAGATCCACAGCTGCTGCCACGCCGGTGGCGGGATGACCTTCGACGACAAGGGCAACCTCTACATCGGCAGCGGGGACAGCAACTCCTCCGGCGGCTCCGACGGCTACTCCGGCAACAACTGGACCGAGGCGTACCAGGGCGTCTCGTTCCAGGACGCCCGGCGCACCTCGGGCAACACCAACGACCTCAACGGCAAGATCCTGCGGATCCACCCGGAGGCCGACGGGACGTACACCATCCCCGAGGGGAACCTGTTCACCGGCCAGGAGGAGGGCGGCGGCAAGACCCGCCGGGAGATCTACGTAATGGGCGTGCGCAACATCTCGCGCATCGCCTGGGACCCGGTGAACAAGTGGCTCACCGCGGCCTGGGTCGGCCCGGACGCCGGCGCCCCCGACCCCGAGCTGGGGCCGGCGAAGTACGACACCGCCACCATCATCACCTCGGCGGGCAACCAGGGCTGGCCGTACTGCATGGGCAACCGGCAGCCCTACCGGGACCGCAGCAACACCGACGCCAAGGTGCTCACCGGCTGGTACGACTGCGACAACCTGAAGAACACCTCGCCGCGCAACACCGGCCTGGTGGACATCCCGCCGGCCCGGGACAACATGATCTGGTACTCGCCGCAGGGCGGCGGGCCGGTCTACCCGAAGCGGGCCGACGGCAGTGGCCTGCCGACGTACGAGCTGGGCGACGAGACGTTCACCGAGCCGTACCTCAAGGGCGGCGGCCAGGCCATCATGGACGGCCCCACCTACCAGCGCGAGCAGGTCGACACCACCAGCGGCGTGGCCTGGCCGGAGTACTGGGACAACAAGTGGTTCATCGGTGACCAGTCCAACGCCAACAACCGGATCGCGGTGACCGTCGACCCGAAGAACGTGCCGAAGCAGGGCCGGCCGGCCTTCGCCGAGGACCTGCGCGCCATCATCCGCGGCGGCAACGGCGGCGACCAGCTCCAGTCCTGGATGGACGCCAAGTTCGGCCCGGACGGGGCGCTGTACCTGCTGGACTACGCCGGTGGGTTCTTCAGCCTGCACGGGAACCAGAAGCTGATCCGGGTCGCCTACACCGGTGGTCCGGCCACCCCCAACCCTGCCGACGCCGGGGTACGGGCCGCCGCGCAGAGCGAGCCGAAGACCGTGCTCTTCTCCGGGGCCCGGGCCGGCGGGGTGGCCTGGGAGTGGAACTTCGGTGACGGCAGCGCCACCTCCACCGAGGCCAACCCCACCCACCGGTACGCCGACTACGGCACCTACCAGGCCACCCTGAAGGTGACCTACGCCAACGGCGAGGTGGCCACCACGGTGCTGCCGATCGACGTCGGCTGCGTCGCGCCGGACACCCGCTCCACCGTCCGCATCCTGGACACCGACACCCAGGTGGCCAACTACGCGGTCGGCGGCGGGTGCACCGTCAACGACCTGATCGACGACGAGCGGGGCTGGACCAGCCACAACATGTTCGTCGCGCACGTGCAGGACGTGGTGGCGGAGCTGCGCGCCGACGGGGTGCTCGACACCCGCGACGGCAACCTGCTCATCCGCGCGGCCCGGCAGTCCGAGGTCGGCACGACCGCCGGCTACCAGAGCATCTTCGACGGGACCGCGAAGTCCCTGGCGGACTGGCGGCAGGCGCCCAGTGGGCTGTTCAACCTGCGCGGGGACGGCTCGATCCGCAGCTCCGGCGGCCTGGGCATGCTCTGGTACGCGGGCCGGGAGTTCGGCGACTTCTCGGTGCGGGTGAAGTTCCGGGACGTCTCGCCGGCGGGCACGTATGCCAACACCGGCGTGTTCACCCGGTTCCCGGACCCGCGGACCCCGGTCGACCAGCGACCCGAGTGCGGCCGGACCGGCTCGGCCGCCGGCTCACCGGCCTGGGTGGCGATCTACTGCGGCCACGAGATTCAGATCTACGACGGCCCGACCGGCGAGCCGCAGAAGACCGGTTCCGTCTACAACTTCGACCCGGTCGGCCTGGCGCAGGCCCGACCGACGCCGAAGGGGCAGTGGAACGACTACGAGGTCCGGGTCGTCGGGCAGCACTACACGATCATCCGCAACGGCGTGGTGATCAACGAGTTCGACAACACGCCGGGCAAGGCGTCGTCGCGGGCCGGTGACCCGCCGACCGACCTGCGCCAGTTCCTCAGCGGGTTCATCGGGTTGCAGAACCACGGCACCAACGACCTGATCGAGTTCCGCGACGTCCGCGTCCGCCAGCTGTAAGTGCAAGGAAGGGCCCCCTGTTAACGCCTCCGGTAGAGCAGGGGCCCCTTCTTAACACCAGCGACACCAGCGACACCGGCGGCGCCGGGTGCGGGGTTTCCCGCGCCCGGCGCCTCGGCGTCAGGCGGCCTGTTCCTCGATCCAGCGGGTGTGCGCCTCCCACGCGGACTGCTTGCTGGTGCCCAGCGCCCCGCCGATCTGCGACCAGGAGGCGCCGGTGGCGCGGGCGCTGCGGACCGCGAGCTGTCGGCCGTAGCCGGCCTTGCGGGCGATCAGCTCGCCGAGCGCCAACAGCTCCAGCGCCTCCTCGCGGGTCAGCGGGGCGGCCTCGGCCGGGTAGGGCTCGTCGTCAACACCGGCCGGGGCGAGGGCGTCCCGGGTGCGCAGCTCGTCGTAGCGGGCGACGGCGGTGAGGAGGGTGTGCTCGCGTTCGAGGCTGTCGGGAGTCATGACCACACTCTGCCGTCAGGATCTCCTGACGTCAAGTTGCCCTGACGGCAGGGGTCACCACCCGCCCGCCGGTTCCCTATGCTCGGGCCCATGCGGGATCGCCGGGTGCTGCTGCTGTGGGCCGGGTTCACCCTGGCCGCCCTCGGGTCGGTGCTGCTCGTGCTGCGCCGTCCGGACCGGCTGTCCGACCTGCACATCTACTACGGCGCACTGGCGCACCTGCGCGCCGGGCACCCGCTCTACACGTACGTGGCGGACAACGGCGGCCCGTTCACCTACCCGCCCTTCGCGGCCCTCGTGCTATGGCCGATGACCCTCGTGCCCGAGGGGATGGTCCAGGCGATCTGGCTGGTGTCGACCTGCGCGGCGGTGGTCGCGGTGGCCGTGCCGGTCGGCGCGGTGCTGGCCCCCGCGGGAGAGCGGCGGCGGCGCGCCGTCGCGGCCGTGGCGGCGGTGCTGATGGTCTCCGCGCCGGTGCAGAGCAACCTGCGCTTCGGTCAGGTCAGCATCTTCATCCTGCTGCTGGCGCTGCTCGACGGGATGGGCCTGGTCCCGGCCCGGCTGCGCGGCGTGCTGGTCGGGGTCGCCGCCGCGATCAAGCTGACCCCGCTGCTGTTCGTCGCGTACTTCCTCGTCGCCGGCCGCTACCGCGACGCCGCCCGCGCGGTGGCCGCCTTCGCCGCCTGCGCGGCGCTCGCCGCCGTGGTGCTGCCCCGGGCGAGCTGGACCTACTGGTCCGGCACCGTGCTGGAGACCTCCCGCATCGGTGACCTGGCGTCGCTGGGCAACCAGTCGGTGCACGGGATGCTGCTGCGGGTGGGCGTCGACGACGCGGCGCTGCCCCCGATCTGGGCCGGGCTGGTCGCGGTCGTCTGCGCGGTGGCGCTGCTGCGCGCCCGGCAGCTGGCCGCGCACGACCGCCCCGGGCACGCCGCGGTGCTCGTCGGCTGCGCCACCGTGGCCGCGTCCCCGGTGTCCTGGACCCACCACCAGGTGTGGCCGGTGCTCGCGGCGATGCTGCTGATCGGCGCGTCCGGCGCCACCCGGCGGGTGGCCGGCGGCGCCCTGCTGGTCAGCATGGTCGTGTCGCTGGGCGCGGTGCTGGGCCCGGTGTCCGGCCGGCCCGGGGTGCAGTTCCTGTTCGAGAACGCCCGCGCACTCGGCGTCTGCCTGCTCTGCCTCGCCGGTTTCGGCGGGGTCGCGGTCGCCGCGACCCGGGCCGCCGGCCGGCCGGGCCGCCGCCGCGCCGGGCTACGGGTGGGCGTCGCGGCCGCGGCGGCGCTGGCGTTCTTCGCCGTGCAGCCGCTGCCCGCCGGGGCCGACCCCACCTTCAAGGCGTACGACCTGGCGGACGTGGCGAATCCCCGGTACTTCTTCGTCTGCCGGGGCGCGGCCGAGTGCGCCGCCTACGGCACCGGCGCGCCGGTCACCTTCGGCACCCGCACCGAGAAGACCAAGGTACGCGTCAACGGGGTGGTCGCCCCGCAGGTCGCCCGGTTGGCGTACTACTCCGCGCCGGGCGGCGCGCCCCGGGCCATCCCGCTGCTGGCCGCGTACCCGGGCAGCCGTACCTTCTCGTTCCGGTCGGCGACCATGACCCACGGCCGGCTCGTCGCCTACGCCCCGGACGGCCGCCCGATCGCCAGCTACGACGACGAACTCGCCGCGGCCTTCTCCTGACCGGCCGGTGCGCCGGCGCGCGGGACGGTTCCCGGCGCGGCCCGGGCCTGGCATGGTGGAGGCATGTGCAGGAACATCCGCGTGCTCCACAACTTCGCACCGCCCGCCACCGACGACGAGATCGAGGCGGCCGCGATCCAGTACGTCCGCAAGGTCAGCGGGGCGACCCGACCGTCCGCGGCCAACGAGGAGGCGTTCGACGAGGCGGTCCGCGCCGTCACGGCGGCCACCCGGACCCTGCTGGAGCGCCTGGTGACGAAGGCGCCGCCCCGGGACCGCGAGGTGGAGGCCGCGAAGGCCAAGGCCCGCGCGGCCGAACGGTACGGCGTGCGACCGGCCTCGGGCTGATCGGCGACGACGAGCCCGAGGCGCGGCCGTCAGCGGGTCCGCTTGGTGGCCCGTTTGCGGGGCGGGGTCAACAGGTCGGCGATGGCCCCGATCGCGGACGGCACCACCCGGTAGTACGCCCAGACGCCGCGCTTCTCGCGTTCGAGCAGGCCGGCCTCGGTGAGGATCCGGAGGTGATGACTGACCGTCGGCTGGGACAGCCCGAGCGGGGCGGTGACGTCGCTGACGGACGCCTCGCCCTGCGGGGCGGACTGGATGAGGCTGAGCAGCCGCAGGCGGGCCGGGTCGGCGAGGGCCTTCAGGACCCCGGCGAGCCGTTCGGCATCGGCGCGTTTGATCGGCTCGCCGGTCAGCGGCGAGATCGAAGGCATGTCAGTTCTGGCAGTTCCCACGCCTTCCATAGTTGCACCAATCGCATCGACGGAGCGGTCGAACCGGACACTGGCCCGATGAGGATCGCCATACCGACTGTGAGGAATATTCGGGAACGGGCGACGGCGGCGCCCCGCCGGCTCAGCCGGCCGCTGGCGTGGTGGCGGGCGGCCGTACCGCCGCTTCGAGCAGCGCCAACGTCCGCCGCTGCGCGTCGAGGCCGACGCGGATGCCGACCTGCATCGGCAGGTTCGGGCCGGCGTGTCCGAACTCGACGTTGCCCAGCACCGGGATGTCGCGGTCGCCGAGGACGTCGAGGACGATCTCGGCCAGGGTCGGGGACGCGCCGGCGCCGAGCCCGTCGATCGCGTGCGGGACGCCGACCACCATGCCGGCGATCCGGTCGAGGATGCCGGCGTGCCGCAGCACGTGCAGGTAGCTCCACACGTACGCGGCCTGCCCGCCCATCTCCTCCCAGAACAGCACCGCGCCGTCGAACCGGTCCAGCGGCAGCGCGTACCGCGTCGCCTGCGCCAGCACGATGCGGTTGATCACCCCGCCGATCAGCCGGCCCTCGGCGCGACCGGCCCGCCAGCACTCCCATGCCCCGCTGGCGGGCAGCGCACCGATCGGCTCCGTACCGGTCAACAGCGCCGAGTAGAGCCGCTCCAGTTCCGCCCGGCGGGCCGCGGGCGCGCGCTGCCACGCCCCGCCGAGCCCGGGGGTGGCCAGGTCGGCGTGGAACCCGACCAGGCCCGTGCGGGCGTAGAGCACCAGATGCAGCAGCGAGATGTCGCTGTAGCCGAGGATCGGCTTGGGGTCGGCGGCGACCGCCGCGACGTCGATCAGGTCGAGGTAGCCCAGCGCCGTCTGGCCGCCGTCATGGGCGATGACGGCGCGGACCTCGGGGTCACGCAGCAGCGCATTGAGCTCCCCGGCGATCTCCGCCGGCGTGGCCGCGCTCCACCAGCGGCGCCGGCCGGCTTGGAGCAGCGGTGCCCGGCGCACCCGGAATCCCATCCGCTCCAGCACCTGAACCGCCTGCCCGAGGTCGGGCTCGTAGGCGGCGTCGAGTGGCCCGGACAGCGACGCGACGACGACGAGATCACCGGGCCGCAGGGCGCGGGGCCGCAGCGGGTGGGGCGGGGCGGCGGTCACCGCCGTAGTGTCCCCACACCCGCCACACCGCGCCACCCGGTTACCGGGCCAGCACGGCGCCCTGGTCGGCCAGGAAGTCCCGCATCGTCCGGGCCGGCCGCCCGGTCACCCGCTCGACGGTGTCGGTCACCGTCGCGAAGCTGCCGGCGTGCACCCGCTCGAACGTCAGCACGAAGAGTTCCCGCTCGAAGCCCGTGGTCCCGGCCACGGCCTCGTCGACGGTGACCTCCCGGTGGGCCAGGGGGTGGCCGATCGCGGCGGAGAGCAGCTCGGCGGTGCGCGGCAGCGAGAGGGCCTCCGGGCCGGTGATCTCGTACGCCTGGCCGGCGTGCCCCTCGTCGAGCAGCGCCCGTTCGGCCACGGCCGCGATGTCCCGGGCGTCGATCCAGGCCAGCCGCTCCCCGCCGCCGGGGAATTCCAGCTTCCCGCCGCCGGCGATCTGGTCGCGATAGAAGCGCGGGTCGGTGAAGACCTGCATGAACCAGCTCGGCCGCAGGATCGTCCAGGCGCGCCCGCTGTCCCGGACCGCCCGCTCGGCGCGCGGCGCCCAACCGTCGGGCCCCATGTAGTCGGCATCCTGCTCGGACAGCAGGACGACCCGGGTCCGCGGCGACGTCTCGGTGAGCAGCGCGCCGATCAGCTCCGGCGCGTCCGCGCGATCCGGCCGGACGACGTACACGGCGTCCACGCCCTCGGTCGCGGCCGGCCAGCCGGACGGGTCGTCCCAGGAGAAGGCGGTCGGGCGGACCCCGTCGATGCGGACCGTGGCCGGGTCGCTGCTGCCGCCGAGGACCTCGACGCCCCGGGCGACGAGCAGTCGCGCCAGCGGTGCGCCGGTCTTGCCGCGGACCCCGGTCACCAGCACGCGGGTGATGCCGTCTCCGGCCGAGTGCGGACGCGTCACGTCGTACCACTCCCTTTTCCTTTAGTGGCTAAAGTTTCTCGACCCACCTAAACACGGATGCCTGAGTGGGTCAAGTAATCTCTCGGCATGACCGAGGTGACGGAGGGCCTTGACCAGCAGGTGTCGGACCTCGTGTTCGCGTACGACGCCGCGTACGGGCGGGCCGCGCAGACGGTGTCGTTGAGCGCCGCCCAGGCCTGCCTGCTCGAACACCTGACCGCAGACGGCTGCTCGATGGGGGAGCTGGCCGGCGAGCTGCTGTGCGACGCCTCGAACGTCACCCAGCTCGTCTCCCGGCTGGAGGCCCGCGGCCTGGTGGCCCGCGTGCCCGACCCGGCCGACCGGCGGATCAAGCGGGTGTCGATCACCCCGGCGGGGCAGCGCGTGCGCGACGCCGTCCGGCGGGCCTTCGACTTCCCGTCCGACCGGCTCGGCCGGCTGACCCAACCGGAGCGACACCAGCTCGCCGCGCTGCTGGCGAAGGTGCTGGCGTAGCCGCTGCCGGCTATTGCTGGTGACAGCCGCACCCCTGGTTGGCTACGGTGCCGGGGACGCCGGATCGAGTCGACGGGGTGGTCGGTGAGGCGACGTTCGCCGCAGGAGAAGAAGGCGCTCAGCTATGCCCGGGACCGCCGGAACAGCTACGGCGCGAACGACAAGAGTTCGCGCCGCGGCATTCGCCGTAACAAGCGGTTCCCGCACCGGGCGAACCGGCACCAGGAGCGGCTGGACCTCACCACGCTCACCGGGGCACCCGATCCGCTGACCGTCGAGGCCGTCGAGGACCGGCTGCGGGGCCGGCGTCCGAAGTCCTGGCGCAAGGTGCCTGACCAGCCGCTCGGTGTGGTGCTGGCGGCCCGCCGTACGCGATGATCGTTGCCGGTGGCCGGCCCTCTCTGCCCGGCGGGAGCGGTGGCTGATGGCTGACGCGGCGGGACCGGCGGGCCCGGCCGGACCGTCCCGGTTCGAGCGGGTCGTGCTGGGCTGGGTACGGGGCGACGGCGAGACCGCGCTCACCGCCGGGCTGTGGCTGGCGTTCACCGCGCTGCTGACGTCGGCGTTCCTGTTCGTCCTCGGTTGGGAGGTGCGCGACGGCCTCGCCCTGGAGAACCGGGGCCGCCTCGCGGAGGCCCGGGTGGTGCGGGTCAACGAGGGGCGGGGGGTGACCGCCAACATCGTCTTCGTCAGCGGCCCGACCGGGACCGAGGCGCTGATGGAGGACCCCGCGGGCCCCCCGGAGCCCGGCGAGGTGATCCTGGTCCGGTACGACCCCCGGGACCCGGGTGTGGTCCGGGACGCGGCGGCCCCGATCTGGCGATGGCCGTTGCTGCTCATCGGTGCGGTGATCTCGGCGTCGGGCTCGGTGGTCGTGGCGGCCGAGTGGCTGCGGTTCGCGCGGCGGCTGCGGGAGCGCCGGTGGCGGCGGGGACCGGGTGCGGGGCGGCACCCGGGCGGGTCACGGTAGCGGCTCGGGTGCGCCAAGTGCCGTTAGACTCGCCGGCCATGGGACGCCTCACCTTCAGCCTCAACCTCACCCTGGACGGGTGCGTCGACCACCAGGAGGGGATCGCCGACGACGAGACGCACGCCTTGTTCACCCGTCTCATGGACGAGAGCGGGGCGATGCTGTGGGGTCGCGTCACCTACGAGATGATGGAGAGCTACTGGCCGGCCGTCGCCCGCGGCGACGAGGAGGCGCCGCCGGCCATGCGCGAGTGGGCGGTCAAGCTGGAGGCCAAACCCAAGTACGTGGTGTCGTCGACGCGCACGGACTTCCCGTGGACCAACAGCCACCACATCGCCGGCGATCTGCGCGAGGGCGTGCAGAAGCTCAAGGACGCGACCCCGGCCGGGGTCCTCCTCGGGAGCGGCAGGCTGGCGAACGAGCTCGACCGGCTGGACCTGATCGACGAGTACCGGCTGCTCGTCCATCCCAGGATCGCCGGCCACGGCCCGACGCTGTACCAGGGCGGGCTGCCCGGCACGCGCCGGCTCGAGCTGCTCTCGGCGGCGCCGCTGCGCAACGGCGCGGTGGCCATGCACTACCGCCGCGCGCGCTGAGGCATCGGAACCCATCGCGTCATTGCTCGGTGGGCCTGGACCGAGGTGACCTCACCCGGCCCACGCCCATCCGAAACGCGCCCTAGGGTTGGCGCATGCCGGTGGAGCCACCCGTGATCGACCTCGACACCCAGGAGCCCGCCCGACCCGACAGCCGGCGGGCCGGCGGAGCCGGGGGCACCGTACGCGTCCTCGCCGCGCTGGTCGTCGGCCTGCTCGTCGGCGGCGTCGGGGTCAGCGTGCTGCGCGACCACCGCGACCAGCGGGCCCGCGACAGCGTCGTCGCGCTGGTGGCCACGCCCACTGGAGCGACCGAGACCGGCGGGTCCGCCGGCGGCAATGCCTGGGTGGCGGGGCACCTGATGGTGGTCAACGCCGGGCCGGAGCCGGTCACCGTCCGCTCGGTGCGGGCGCAGCGGGACGGCCTCCTGCTCGCCGACGACAAGCACAGCGTGACCATCCGTTCCGCCGGCACCGGCTGGATCCGCGTCCGGATGGAGTTCGACTGCGCGACGCAATTCGAACCGACCCCGTTGACGCTGCGCTTCTCGGTGCAGACGGCGGACCGCCGAGTGCGGGAGGTCGGCCATCCGGTCGCGCTGATCGGCAGTAGCTGGCTGGAAACGGGCATTCAGATCTGCCCGCGCGGCTGACCGCCAGGCCGGCCCGCCTGCGGCGGCGGGCCGGCCGGGTCCGGTCAGCCCGGCAACGGCAGCCGGGTCGGCTCCACCGTCACCGACGGGCTCGGCGACGAGGTACGGCTCGGCCGCGGGTTCGGCCTGCCGGTGGGGGAGGGGCTGGTCGTCCGCGGCGACGGCGACACCCGGCTCGGGGTCGCCGACGGCGTGCTCGGCGTCGGCCTGGTCGGCTCCGGCGTGGTCGGCTCCGGCCGGGCGGTGCTCGGCCGCGGGGCCGGCGCGCTGGTCGCCGGGGCGTCGTCGGGGAACTTCGGCTCGGCGAACCGGTACTTGTCCGGGTTGAGCTTCATCGCCGCGGTGGCCGAGGTCAGGAACTGCCGCCAGATCGGCGCGGCCCCGGCGGAGCCGAACACGTTGTTGTTGCCGTCGGTGGTCCGCAGCGGCTTGCCGTCGGTGGTGCCCAGCCACACGGCGGCCGACAGCGCGCCCGTCCAGCCGACCATCCAGGTGTGCGCGTTCTCGGTCAGGCTCTGCCCGGACTGCCAGGTGCCGGTCTTGCCGGCGGAGTCCCAGCCGTTGTCGAGCTTGGCCGCCCTGACCTGCCGCAGCGTCCAGTTGAGCTGGGCGGTCGCCTCGTCGTCCAGGCCGACGTCGGTCTGGGTCAGCTTCTCCTCGTAGAGGCGGTCGTCGCCCTTGGCGACCATCCGGACGAAGTGCGCCTCGGCGCGCTTGCCGCCGGCCGCGAAGGTGGCCATCCCGTTGGCGTGGTCCTGCACGGTGATGCCGTACTGGCCGAGGCCGACCTCGGTGGAGAACTTGCCGGCGACGTCGGCGCCGCTCTTGCCACGCAGGTCCACCCGCTGCGGCTTGCTCTCGCCCGCGGCGTTCTCCCACATCGACTCGACGCCCGCCCGGGTGGCCATGTCGATCACCTTGTCCACGCCGAGCAGCTCGGTCAGCTCGAAGTAGGTGACGTTGAGCGAGTGGACGGTGGCCTCCCACAGCGCGCAGTCGGGCTGGCAGTCGGCCTTCTCCGCGTTGCGGATCGGGCCAGCCGGGCTGCTCTTGGTCCGCCCCGACGAGGGGAACTCCTTGGTGTCGGGCGCGTCGAAGTGCTTCTTGACCGAGATCTTGTCCCGTACGGCGGCGGCCAGGTCGTACACCTTGAACGACGACCCCGGCGGGTGCTGGCCGAAGCCGACCGGCTGGCCCTCCTCGTCGTAGTACCAGCCGGCGTAGTCGGCGCCCTCGCCGTCGTTGCCGCCGTAGTAGCCGAGCACCCGGCCGGTGCCCGGCTCGACCGACACCAGCGCGGCCTGCCAGTTCTTCGGCTGCCCGCGTACCTGCTCGGGGGCGGTGTCGCGGCGGATGTCGGCGGCGTTCTCCGCCGCGTCCTGCACCCGCTTGTCGATGGTGGTGACGATCTTGAAGCCGCCGTTGCGGATGTAGTCGGACGTCTTGTCCTTGAACGGCTCGGTCTGCCGCAACTCGCTGAGCACGTGCTTGACCACCAGGCCGGTGGGCCGGTTGGTGTTGGACTGCCGCCCCTTGCGGTCGATCGGCTTCACCGAGTCCGGGTACGCCAGGTCCGCCGCCTGCTGCGGGTCGAGGTAGCCCAGCTTCACCATGCCGTCGCGGATGTACGACCAGCGTTCCATCGAGTTCTGCTTGGCCTTCGGGCCGCGCGCCGGGTCGTAACCGGGCTGCCCCTCGGGGTCGTCCGGGTTCGCCTCGGGCTGCTTGACCATCGCGCACAGCATCATCGCCTCGGACACGGTGAGCTGCCGGGCGGCGGGCGCGTCCTTGCGCACGGTCTTGCCGAAGTACGCCTGGGCGGCGGCCTCGATGCCGTACGCGCCCCGCCCGAACGGCACGGTGTTCAGGTAGAAGCCGAGGATCTCCTCCTTGGAATACGTGTCGTCGAGCTTCCAGGCGACGACCGCCTCGCGCAGCTTCCGCGAGTAGGTGACGCCCTTGAGGTCGGCGGCCACCCGGGCGTACTGCTGGGTGATGGTCGACGCGCCCTGCCGCTGCCCGCCGGTGACGTTCGACCAGGCGGCGCGGAGCACACCGGCGAAGTCGATGCCCGGGTTCTTCCAGAAGCTGCGGTCCTCGGCGGCCACGATCGCCTGCTTGGCGGTGTCGTTCATCTCCGCGTACGGCACGATCGTCCGGTTCTCCGCACCGAGCGTCGCCATCGGCGTCTTGCCGTCGGCGTAGTAGACGGTGGTCGACTCGGGCAGTTTCAGGTCGGTGGGGGTGGGCACGCTGTCGACGTAGTAGGTGCCGCCGATCAGCCCGATGCCGGCGAGCAGGGCGAGGACCGCCAGGATGATCGGCCACCGCCGCCGGCGGCGCGCCTTCGGCGCCGGGGCGGCCGGCCGGCCGGCGTCGTGGCCACGGCGGGGCGCGGCGTAGCCGCCCGGACCAGCGGGTCCGTATCTGCCGCCGTCGTCGTAGTTACCGGTATCAGACACCCGCACCCGGTACCCCTAGCTCGGCTCGCCGAATCGTGGACGGGTGCGGTGAGCCTGGTCGCGCCTGCCCACCCCGCCCGTTACCGGCCGGGCCGGGGTTGCCGACCTTACCGCTCCCACCTGCGCAAACGTAATCCGGTGCCGGCCGGGGCGCGGTCAGCGACCAGTGTTGATCTTCAGGTCGACGCCCTGCGCCGCGCAGGCGTCCTTGAGCCCCTTCAGGTGCTCGGTCAGCTGCGTGACGTACGTCATCGCCTGGTCGAGGCTGTCGCGCTGCGTCTTGTCCAGCTGGGAGATCCGCCAGGCCACGTCCACCGCGCCGGTGCCGTGCGTACGGATGTCGTCGTACCTCGAATCCGCGAACTTGGCCCGCATCTCGTCGTACGTTTCCTTGCTGAGCTGGTCCTCGCCGGCCGGGCTCGGTTCGCCCCGATCGGCCCGGTCGGCGTTCGCCGCCATCTCCTTGCAGGCGGCGACGCCGGAGTCCTCCTTGACGAAGCCGTCATAGACGGCCCAGCCGCCGACCCCGAGCACCAGCGCGGCCACCACGCCGGCGGCCGCGAGGAGCACCGGCTTGCGGCCCGCACCCGACGCGGGCGGCTGCCCGTCGTAGCCCCACGGGCCCGGCGCCGGCGGATACTGGCCGGCCTGCTCCGCAGCCCCCGGATACGGCGGCTGGCCCGGGTACGGCGGCTGGCCCGGATACTGGGCCTGGCCCGGGTACGGCGGCTGGCCCGTGGCCGGCGCCGGGTAGCCCTGCTGGCCGGGCTGCTGCGGGTAACCCGGCTGCTGCTGGTGGGGGTACGGCGCCTGCCCCGGGTACGGCTGCCCCGGATATGCCGGCTGCTGCTCGGCGGCCGGCGGGAACGGCTGCTGCGGCGCCGTTGGTTCGCCCGGCTGGTACGGCGGCTGCGGCCCCGGATACGGACTGCTCATGAGGGTGCTCCCGAGGTGGGTCGGCGGTGCGGTCGAGGTGCGTCGACAGTCGGGCCCGGCAACCGACGGGGGACAGGTCTGTCCGGGTACGCCTGCGCGATCGTACTGAAATCCCGGCCCGGCCGTTGACCCGCACGCGGCGCGGGCCGTCGGTCAGTATGTTCGAGCAGTTCCACCGGTAGCCGCCCCGCGGATGTCGAGAACGGGACGCCGGCTCCGTCCCAGGGGCACGAGCGGCCACCACGGGCCGTGCCGAGAGGGAGAACGACATGAGGTACCTGCTGCTGAAGCACTACCGCGGCGGCCCGGCGCCGGTCGAGGGCTGGACGACGATGGACCGGTGGACCCCGGCGGAGGTCGACGCGCACATGCGGTACATGCGTGACTTCGCCGACCGCCTCCAGGAGTCGGGCGAGTTCGTCGACGGCCAGGCACTCGCGCCCGAGGGCACGTTCGTGCGGTACGACGGCGCGGGGCGACCGCCGGTGACCGATGGCCCGTTCGCCGAGACCAAGGACCTCATCGCCGGCTGGTTCGTCATCGACGTGGCGTCCTGGGACCGCGCGGTGCAACTGGCCGGGGAACTGTCCGCCGCTCCCGGTGCCGGCGGCAAACCGATCCAGGAGTGGCTCGAGGTGCGGCCGTTCCTCACCGAGGCGCCCACGGTGGCCGGGTGAACGAGTCGCTGCTGCGGGAACTCGTGCCCGCGGTGATCGGGGTCCTCGTCCGACGCGGAGCTGACTTCGCGTCGGCCGAGGACGCCGTGCAGGAGGCCCTGATCCGGGCGCTGGAGACCTGGCCGGACGACCCGCCCCGCGAACCGAAGGGGTGGCTCGTCGCAGTCGCCTGGCGCAAATTCCTCGACGCCGCCCGGGCCGAGACGTCCCGACGCGGGCGGGAGGTCGCCGTCCAGGTCGAGCCGCCCGCCGGTCCGGCGCCCGCCACGGACGACACGCTGCGGCTCTATTTCCTGTGCGCGCACCCGACCCTGCCGCCGGCCTCGGCCGTCGCCCTGACCCTGCGCGCGGTCGGTGGCCTGACCACCCGGCAGATCGCGGCGGCGTACCTGGTCCCCGAGGCGACCATGGCGCAGCGGATCAGCCGCGCCAAGCGGCGGATCACCGGGCTGCCCCTCGACCAGGCCGGTGACCTCGGCACCGTGCTGCGGGTGCTCTACCTCGTCTTCAACGAGGGATACGGCGGGGACGTCGACCTGGCCGCCGAGGCGATCCGCCTCACCCGGCAACTCGTCGCCCTGACCGCCGAGCCCGAGGTCGCCGGGTTGCTCGCGCTGATGCTGCTGCACCACGCCCGCCGCGCGTCGCGTACCGGCCCGCAGGGTCGCCTGGTGCCGCTGCGCGACCAGGACCGGTCGCGGTGGGACACCGGCCTGATCGCCGAGGGCGTGGTCATCCTGCAGGCCGCGCTGGCCCGCGACCGGCTGGGGGAGTACCAGGCGCAGGCCGCGATCGCCGCCCTGCACGCCGACGCCCGCACCACCGCCGAGACGGACTGGGTGCAGATCGTGGAGTGGTACGACGAACTGCTCCAGCTCACCGGCAGTCCGGTGGTGCGGCTCAACCGCGCGGTGGCGGTCGGCGAGGCGGACGGGCCGCGGGCCGGCCTCGCGGCGCTGGCCGACGTGTCCCCCGACCTGCCCCGGTACGCGGCGGTGACCGCGTACCTGCACGAACGCGCCGGTGACCTCGACCGCGCCGGCGAGCTGTACGTCGAGGCCGCCCGCGCGGCCACCAGCGTGCCGGAGCGCGACCACCTCACCCGGGAGGCCGCCCGGGTGCGGCAGGTGCAAGGCGGGGCCCCTTGTTAACGCATTCGGTATAGGAGGGGCCCCCTGTTAACGCCCGCAGCGAGCTCAGGCGCCGCGGGTGAACAGCTCAGGCGCCGCGGGCGAACAGCGCGGGGTCAGGCGTCGCGGGCGAACAGCGCCAGGCGTACCCGGTTGGGGCTGCCGGTCTTGGCCATCAGGCTGGTGATGTGGGTCTTGACGGTGGTCACCCCGATGTGGAGCCGATCCGCGATCTCGGTGTTGGACAGTCCCTCGGCCACCAGGTCCAGCACGTCCTGCTCCCGCGCGGTCAGCCCCTCGACCGGCCGGGGCGCCTCCGGGCGGGCGTGCACCGCGCGCTGCACCAGCCGGCGCAGCACGTCCTGGCTGAACGGGCTGTCGCCCACCGCGGCCCGGCGGATGCCGTCGAGCAGGTCGGTGGGGGGCGCGTCCTTGAGCAGGAAGCCGCAGGCGCCGGCGGTCAGCGCCGGATAGAGGTGGTCGTCGTCGCCGAAGGTGGTCAGCACCAGCACCCGGGTGGCGGGCCGGTCGGCGAGGATGCGGGTGGTCGCGGTGATCCCGTCGACGCCGGGCATGCGCAGGTCCATCACGACGACGTCGGGGACCAGCCGCGTCGCGAGGGTGATCGCCTCGCGGCCGTTGTCGGCCTCGCCGACGACCTCGATGTCGGGCTGGGCGTCGCAGAGCATGCGCAGGCCGGCGCGGATGAGGTGCTGGTCGTCGACCAGCAGGACCCGGATCATGCCGGCTCCGGCGCGTACGGTCCGGCCGGCGGCCCGCCACCGCGCGGCGGTCCGGACGGGGTGCCCCGCGGCGGCCGGGGCGACGGCGGCGCGGCGGCGACCACCGGCCCGGTCTCGGTGACCGGCAGGACGGTACGCACCCGCCAGCCCGCCCCGACCGGCCCCGCCTCCAGCGCGCCGCCGAGCACCTCGACGCGCTCCCGCATGCCGGTGATGCCGTGCCCGCCGCCGGCCGGCACCGTCGCTGGCCGCCGGCCCCGCCCGTCGTCGCTGACCTCCCAGTGCACGGCGCCGTCGACCACGGACACCAGCAGCCGGGCCCGGGCGGACGTGCCGGCGTGCTTGGCCACGTTGGTCAGCGCCTCCTGGGTGAGCCGCAGCACCGCCATGCCGCGTACCGCGTCGAGCGCGCCGACCGCCGGGTCGATCTCCGCCTCCACGGTGACCCCGGCCTGGCGGGCCCGGTCGACCGCCGCGCCGAGCGCGGCCGGCAGCGCGGACGGCTCGATCGCGGTCAACGCCGCGTCCCCGCGTACGCCGTCGGGGTCGCGTAGCACCGCGACCAGCCGGCGCAGGTCCGCCAGGGCGTCGGTCCCGGTCCGGTGCACGTCGTCGAAGACCTCGCTCACCCGTGGGTCGAGGTCGGGTAGGACGTGCCGGGCCACGCCGACGCGCAGCACCATGGACGCCACGTGGTGCGCGAGCACGTCGTGCAGTTCACGGGCGATGGCGCTGCGTTCGTCGGCGCGGGCGGCCCGGCTCTCCGACTCGCGCCGACGCTGCTCGGCCGCCGCCCGCTCCTGCGCCTGCCGGGTCAGCTCGCCGGTGGTGCGGATGACCAGGCCGAGCAGCAGCGGCACGCCCACCTCGACGAGCAGCCCGAACACCCCGGACAGCGCCCGGCGCAGCGGGTCGCCGATCGAGTCGGTCAGGTCCACCACGGCCAGCAGGCCGGCGGCCAGCCACACGGTGCGCAGCCGGCCCGCCCGCATGGTCAGCTCCAGCAACGCCCAGCTGGCGCCGACCTGGTTGATGGTGACGTCGTCGAGGGTGTGCAGCGCCACCGCCAGCAGCGCGGTCTGCACGACCAGGTTGACCCGTGCCCGGCGGTGCAGCGCCATCCCGGCCGCGAACGCGGGCACCGCCAGCAGCCACTGGGCCGTGGTCGGCGACCGGTCCGCCTGGCCCCCGACGAGCAGGTAGCAGAGCCCGCTGAGGTTCAGCAGCAGCATCCGGACGAACGTGTCCCGCGCGTCGAACAGTCGCGCCACCCAGCCCACCCGCATCAGGGTAGGCGCTGCGGCCCGGCCGCAGTAGGTACCGGCTGGCGGACCCACCGGGTGCGCAGCGCCAGGTAGCCGCCCAGACCGACCGGGCCGAGCAGGATCGTCAGCAGCAGCACCGGCGCCATCACCAGCGCCGGCACCCCCCGTTGGCGGCTGTCGAGCCATGCCCATCGGCCGGCGAACAGGTCGAACCCGACCAGGTGCGCCCAGGCCGCCGCCGCGCCGTCCGGGGTGCCGAGCAGGTCGCGCACCCCGTCCAGCGTCGGCGACGTCACCGCCGGCAGCACCGTGCCCAGCGCCGGCAGCACCAGTGCCGCGTAGATCACCAGGACCGGCGCCACGATCAGCGGGGAGCCGATGATCCGGGCGGTCACCGGGCGGTTCGGCAGCAGGATCATCAGCGCCCAGAAGGGCGCGGCCACCGCGAACGTCAGCGTGAACAGAGCGCCGGTCATCCGGCCAGCGCCAGTCGCGGGGCGGGCCGGCGCAGGACGACGACCGCGGTGGCGGTGGCGGTCGCCGTCAGCAGCGCGGTGGCGGCGGCGACGGTGAGCGCGTCGGGGCGCAGCAGCGGCTGCCCGCGCAGCGCCTGCCAGGTGAGCAGGATGGTGAGCAGGCCGTACGCGGCGCCCGCGACGGTCAGCAGCCGTGTCCGGGTGCGCTCGTCGAGCCGGTGGGCGGCGAACCGGTGCAGCAGCATTGCCAGGATCGGCAGCGCCTGCAGGGCGTGCAGCCCGACGAAGTGCCCGATGCGCAGGTCACCGCCGGTGGTGCTCCACCCGAGCAGCGGCAGGCCGGGCCCGCCGTCCGCGACGCCCACGCTGTGCGCCCCGGCGACCCCCTCCACCGCCGGCGCCGGGTCGCCCGCCACCATCGGGAAGGCGACAAGCATGCCGAGCAGCGACAGCCCGAGCCCCCAGCCGACGGCACGCGCGGCGGCCCGGTCGGGGATCCGCCGGCGCAGCACCACGACCGCGATCACCACGTGCGCGACGAACAACGCCATGATCAGCATGCCCATCATCTGCCACAGCGCAGCGTTGAACGGGGTGCTCTCGTTGAAGTGGCTGGCGGTGCCGCGCAGCACCTGCCCCACGATGATCGCCATCTCGCCGACGCCCACCGCCACGATGGCGGTGCCCGCCCACTCGGCCACCCGGCTGCGCCGCGGCAGCAGGGACAGCATCCAGGCGAGGGTGGCGGCGTACACCACGAACGACACGGCGAACTTGAACGGCTTGACCCAGATCGGCGCGCCGGTGAGCACGCGCGGGTCGGCGACGATGCCGACCGCGGCGACGACGGCCAGGACCGCCATCGCCGACACGAAGACCATCAGGGGGCGGTGCCAGTGGGCCGCCCGGCCCAGTGCGGTGGTTGTCATGCCATCGATGCTGGTGCGCCGGCTGATCGACTTCGTCGGACCGGAAGCCCCGGTTGCGGCCGCCGGTCGGAGCGCGTCTCCACCCCTGGTAGGAGACGGCGGCGCCGGGCCGCTCTAGACCGTGCCCGACAGGTACGCCCGCCGCCGTTCCGGCTCGAACTTCTCGATCGCGTACCGCAGCATGACCCGCGGCATGGCCCGATGGTGCCGGCCCAGGAACGCCTCCGCCGCGGCCCGGTCCCGGTTGCCCACCTCGCGCAGCATCCAGCCCACCGCCTTGTGCACCAGGTCGTGCGGGTCGCGCAGCAGCCGCTCGGCGAGCCGGAAGGTCCAGTCGAAGTCGCCGGCCCGGACGAACGCGAAGGTCGCCATGACCGCGATCCGCCGCTCCCACACCAGCCGCGACCCGGCCAACCGGTCCAGCACGCTCCGGTCCTTGTCGAGCAACCACGGGCCCACGATGTACGGCGCGGACGAGTCCACCAGGTCCCAGTTGTCGATCCGGTCGGTGTTGGCCAGCACGAGGTCGAAGATCTCGTCCCGTTCCGGCTCGCTGCCCCTGGCGAACTTGCGCACCAGGACGAGGAGCGCGGTGAGCCGCTCCTCGTGCACGTCGCTGCGCAGCAGCGCCGCCGTGTCGGTCAGCGAAAGGTCACGCCAGTACCGGCCGGCCACCCGGCGCTGGTCCGGCACGGTGACGCCGATGGCCCGGTCGCCCTCGCCGTAGCCGCCCGGCTGCATCTGCAGGAACCGGCTGACCTGCTCCGCCCGCCGCGGATCGGCGAGGCGGGCGAGGTCCCGGCGGACGTCGGCGGCGGTGGTGGCCATGACTGTGCAAGCTACCGCCGCCGCCCGTCACGGGACCGGCGACCCGTCGTACGCGCCGATGACCGACAGCAGCCGCAGCTTGTCGTAGCTGTCCGTGCCCGGGGTGGCCGTGTAGACCACCAGTTGCTGCGACTGGTCGGGATCGATCAACCGCTGGCACTGCAACTCGAGCAGGCCGACCTGGGGATGTGCGATCCGCTGCGGTCCGCAGTACGGGCCGGCGACGGGATGCCGCCGCCACAGCGCGGTGAACTCGGGGCTCGCCGCGAGCAGCGCGTCGACGATCGCCGCCGCCCGCGAGCCCTTGCCGTCGCGGACGAACGAGGCGTGCAGGTCGGCCACGACGGTGAGGCTCTGCGCCGCCCGCTCCGGCTCGGGGTGGATCAGCCGGGTGTCGGGATCGGTGAACCAGCGGTAGTGCAGGCTGCGTGCCAGGCCGGTGTGTCGCCGCTGGTCGCCCAGCAGGGCCACGGCGAGGGGCGTCTGGAGCATCGTCTCGCCGAGGTGGGAGACGACCTGCGCGGCCGCGTCGTGCAGGCCGTCGAAGATGCGCAGCATTCCCGGGTTGATGTGTTCGGCCTCCGCCGACCGGGGCGGTGTCGCGTAGCCCGCCAAGCGGAACAGGTGGTCGCGTTCCTCCAGCGACAGGCGTAGCGCGCGGGCGAGCGCCGCCAGCATCTGCTCGGAGGGGTACGGACCGCGCGGCTGTTCGAGGCGGGTGTAGTAGTCGACGGACATGTCGCCGAGCACCGCGACCTCCTCCCGGCGCAGCCCCGTGGTGCGGCGGCGCCGCCCGCGGGGCAACCCCACGTCCTCGGGCTGCAACGCCTCCCGCCGGGTACGCAGGTATTCGGCCAGTCGGGCGCGGTCCACGAAGGGCCCTCCTCGAGGCTCGAACGGCATCGGTGCTCAGCCGAGTAAGCCGACCCGGTCCAGCGAGTATTCCCACAGCCGGGCGGCCTCGGCCTCGTCCCGGGCGGACCGGTAGAGCGTCAGTTCGGCCGGGCCCCCGGTGAACTGCCCGAACCCGTCCGGCCCGTAGAGGCGTCCGCCCTGAGCGCGAGGGCTCGCGGCAGCGTACAGCGGCGGAAGCGCGCCCCGGTCCACGCTCTGGACCAGTACCCCCATCCGGTGCAGACGGGTCATGATCGCCTCGTGCGGGGCCGGCCGCCGGCGGCCGAGGTTGGGTCCGGCGGTGTAGAGCCCGGTGAGCGTGGTGCCCGGGTGGGCGGCGTTGCTGACGATGCCCCAGCCGGCGTCCCGGCTGCGCCGGTCCAGTTCCAGGGCGAACAGCAGGTTCGCCAGCTTGGACCGCCCGTAGGCCCGGACCGGGGAGTAGCTCCGCTCACTCTGCGGGTCGGTCCAGTCGAACCGGGCCTGCCGGGCGGCGCTGCTGGTCACGGTGGTCACCCGGGCGTGCCCGGCCCGCAGCAGCGGCAGCAACCGGACAGTGAGCGCGACATGCCCCAGGTGGTTCGTGCCGAACTGCAGTTCGAAGCCGTCGGCGGTGGTGTGCCGGGTGGTGGGTGCCATCACCCCGGCGTTGTTGATCAGAATGTCGATCGGCCGGCCGTCGGCGATCAGCTCCTCCGCCAGGGTGGCCACCGAGGTCAGTGCCGCGAGGTCCAGCGTCCGCAGAGACGCGGCGGCGCCGGGCGCCTCCCGCCGGAGACGGCCGAGGGCCGCCGCGCCCTTGGCGGGGTCCCGGACGGCGAGGAGCACCTCGGCGCCCGCGGCGGCCAGCCGGGTGGCCAGGCCCAGGCCCAGCCCGCCGCTCGCCCCGGTCACCAGGGCGAGCCGGCCGGTGAGGTCGGGCAGCGGGGAGACGGTCAGTTTCTTCATGGCAACTCCAGGTCAGCGGGTTCGCCTCCACGCTGACGCGCCCGCCGGCCGGTAACCATGCTCTGCCGCTACATGCGTCACCGGGGCCGGTCAGCGTCGCCGCCCGTCCAGTGCCGCCGGATCCGGCCGGCGCCCCGGAACAGCAGCCAGAGGAACAGGGCGATGACGGCACCGGTCAGCAGGGTCCACGGGTCGCCCTGGACCAGCCGCACCAGTGCGTACGCCGCCAGGGCGAGCAGGGCGACGAGCAGCACCCCGCGAAGCCCGGCGAGGATGCGCAGCGTCGCGGCGACGCGGGACCGGGAGATGCTGCGACCGTCGCCGCCGGCCCGGGCCCAGAGCGTGGCCAGCACGATGACGACGACGGCGAGCTGGGCGAGCGCGCCGCCGACGGCGAACGGCAGGCCCGGCAGTTCCCCGGCGGCGAGCATCGCCGCACCGCCGGCGGTGAACCCGGTGAGCAGGACGACCAGGACGAGGCCGGCGAGGACCGTCCGGCGGGCCCCTCGGCGGGCGGCGGCCGGATCGGGCAGCGGGACGCGGTCGTCCGGCGGGTCCACGGGCGCGGTCGCCATCAGGGCTTGATGTTCCAGTCGAGGGTCCGGCCGCCGTCGTGGACCCGGCCGTTCGAGATGTCGGAGACCAGGGTCGGCCAGTTGCCGCCCGGCAGGCCGTCGCTGTTGTGCAGCCGCTGGTCGAGGTCGCGCATCTGGGTCCACAACACCGTCAGGTAGGTGATGCCCGCGGTGACGACCGCCGTGGTCAGCGCGATCGCCTTGGCCGTCGAACCGGCGGCGGCCGCTGCCGCCGGCGGGGCGGTGATGATGCCGAGCGCCGCCGCGGCCTCGGCGATCAGCTCGACGATGAACGGCACGACGACCGCGGCGATGCCGAGCCAGAATGCGATGATCGCGCCCGCGATCTTCCACAGCGCGTCGTCCAGCTCGTCCGTGGCGGCCTTGACGGCGGCCAGCGCCTTGCCCTGCAGGGGGAGGATCCCGGTGTAGGCGCTGGCCGCCGTGCCGCTCCAGTAGTCGTCGACGAGCAGTTGCCCGGCGTCGACCCGGGCGGCCAGCTCGTGCGCCGGGCCACCGACCTGTCGGGTCCAGGTCTCGCCGTGCGAGTAGAGCGTCCAGGGCACGCCCCAGCGGGTGAAGAACTTGCCGACCTCGGAGAAGAACTTCGCCAGCAGCTCACCGAACCTGCGGAGCAGGTCGAGCGCCTGCTGGGCGAGTGGTCCCAGCCACTGCAGGGCGCTGTTCACCCCGTCGATGATCTCGTTCGCGAGCCGCTCGACCCGCTGGATCCCGTCCTCGATCGACCGGATCAGCTCGTCGAACTCGCCTTCGGACAGCGGGAGTGGGCGGGTCACCGGGGCTCCTCAGTAGATGTTGTTCAGCCGGTGGACGGCGTCGGCCTCGTCACGCTCGTAGCCGTCCGCCGCGTTCCGCAGCGACACCGCCACCGTCTCGCAGGTCGCGCTGCCCTCGCCGAGCAGCCGGATCAGCCGGTCCTGGAGTTGCCGGTACAGGTCGACGAGGCCGACCTTGTCCCCGATGTAGGAGAAGTGCAGCGCCGCGAGGTCGAGGCGGGCGGCCACCTGGGCGGCGTCGCGCAGGATGTCGCCCGAGTCGTCCCAGACCGTGGCGTCGCGGCGCAGCGCCTCGATCGAAGCCTTCAGTTTCTCCGGGCCGGGTGGCGGCATCTCAGGCGCTCCCTGGGGGTCGTCGGGGTGCCAGGCCGAGGCTGGCGAGAAGCTGGGCGGGGTCGCCGGCCATCCGGTCGAGCTCCCGGTAGGGCCACGAGCCGCGCAGCGGGGTCGCGTCCGCGCGTTGCGCGTACGCCTCGTGCACCGCCTGGGTCACCGCCGCGCCCACCTGTTCGGCGTCGGCGGACCCCAGCCACTCGTCGTCGAAGGTGACCCCGGACAGCCGGTCGCCGGCGAGGGTCACCCGCACCCGGTCGTCCGGACCGCCGACGGATGAGGTGGCCAGGGCGGCCGCGCGGGCCTCGCGTTCGAGCTCGTCCAGCCCCGCGAAGGAGTCCCTGAGCACGTAGAACAGGCTCCGGGCGTAGTTCACGGCCGAGTCGTCGACGGGATCGGTCAGGCCGGCGACCGACGGGCTGGCGCCCGGCACCGGGTCGGCCGCGTCGTCGGTCGGCTGCTGCGTCACCCCGTGCACCCACGCCTGGGCCCTGCGCCGGGCCGCCTCGTCGGCCGCCGCCACGATGGCCGGGCCCAGGTCGTCCGCGCCGACCCGCCGGTCCCAGTCGGGAAACACCTCGACCGCGTCGATCCGGCCTTCGGCGGCCAGGGCCACCCGCACGACCTCGTGGGGATCCCGGGCCGACGCCTCGACCGCCTCCCGATCGCCCGCCGCCAGCCGTCGGGACAGCGCCTGCGCCTCTCGGCGCAGGTGCTCCAACTCGGCGATCTCGTCGAGCGGGTCGCTCACGATCGCTCCCCATCACGCAGGTCGGCACTGGCCCTCACAACCTAACGGGCGCGCGTCGTCGCCGCTGCCCCGGATGCCGGCTTGACCTTGACGCAGCGTCAACCCCGCATGCTGACGCCATGACCGTTGAATCCCCGATGACGAGCCAGCCGGCCTCCGGGCCCGCGATCCAGGTCCGGGGCCTGGAGAAGTCCTACCGGGAGCTGCACGTGCTGCGCGGCGTGGACCTCGACGTCGCGCGGGGCAGCATCTTCGCCCTGCTCGGCTCCAACGGCGCGGGAAAGACCACAGTCGTGCGGATCCTGGCCACGCTGCTCAAGCCGGACGCGGGGACGGCCGGCGTCAACGGCTTCGACGTCGTCCGGCAGGCGGCGAAGGTGCGCGAGTCGATCAGCCTGACGGGACAGTTCGCGGCCGTCGACGAGATCCTGACCGGGCGGGAGAACCTGGTGCTGGTCGCCCGGCTGCGGCGGCTGCGGGATCCGGGCCGGATCGCGGACGACCTGCTGGGCCGCTTCTCGCTGGCGGACGCGGCCGGTCGGCGGGTGTCGACCTACTCGGGTGGCATGCGTCGCCGCCTCGACATCGCGATGAGTCTCATCGGGAACCCGCCGGTGATCTTCCTCGACGAGCCGACGACCGGCCTCGATCCGCAGGCCCGGCTGGAGGTGTGGCAGGCCGTCCGGGAACTGGCCGGGCAGGGCACCACCGTCCTGCTCACCACGCAGTACCTCGACGAGGCCGAACAGCTCGCCGACCGGATCGCGGTCCTGCACCAGGGCCGCATCATCGCCGACGGCACCCTCGACGAACTCAAGCGGCTGCTGCCGCCCGCCACGGTCGAGTACGTCGAGAAGCAGCCGACCCTCGAGGACGTCTTCCTGGCCATCGTCGGTGACCAGGGCGTCGCCGGCACCGCCACCGCCACCGCCGGCACTGCCACCACCGCCGCCCCGAAGAACTGAGGAGCCACGATGAGCACGCGTTTCGTCGGCGACACCGCCGCCCTGCTGGGCCGGTCCCTGCGCCACATCAGCCGCAGCCCGGACACCATCATCTCGACCGCGATCATGCCGGTCGCCTTCCTGCTGCTGTTCGTCTACGTGTTCGGCGGCGCGATCCGCGCCGGGTCGGACCGGTACGTGAACTACCTGCTGCCCGGCATCCTGGTCATCACGGTGGCCTCGGGCGTCTCCTACACCGCGTACCGGCTCTTCCTGGACCTCAAGGGCGGCATCTTCGAGCGGTTCCAGTCCATGCCGATCGCCCGCTCGTCGGCGCTGTGGGCGCACGTGCTGACCTCGCTGGTCGCCAACCTGGTCTCGCTCGTGGTGGTGGTGCTGGTCGCCCTGGTCATGGGCTTCCGCACGGGTGCCGGCGTGCTCGACTGGCTCGCGGTGGCCGGCATCATGATGCTGTTCACCCTGGCCCTGACCTGGCTCGCCGTCATCCCGGGCCTGACCGCCAGGTCGGTGGACGGCGCGAGCGCGTTCTCCTATCCGCTCATCCTCCTGCCGTTCGTCAGCTCGGCCTTCGTACCCACGGAGAGCATGCCCGGCCCGGTGCGCGCCTTCGCCGAGAACCAGCCGGTGACGTCCATCGTCAACACCATCCGTGAGCTGTTCGCCGAGCAGCGGGTCGGTGCCGACAGCTGGATCGCCCTCGGCTGGTGCGCCGGCCTGCTCGTCGTCGCGTACGGCCTCGCCACGGCCGTGCACCACCGCAGGATCAGGTGACGGCGGGACCGGGTGGCAGGCTGAGGTCATGCTGACGATCGGACGGCTGGCGTCCTACGCCGGGGTGACCATCCGCGCGGTGCGGCACTACCACCAGGTCGGGCTGCTCCGGGAGCCGGAGCGCGACGCCTCCGGCTACCGGAGCTACGACGCCGCCGCCGTGGTGCGCCTCATCCGGATCCGGACCCTGGCCGAGGCCGGGGTCCCGCTGGCCCGGGTCCGCGAGCTGCTCGACGCCGACCCCGAGACGTTCGCCGCCGCGACCACCGAGATCGACCGGCAGTTGCGGACGCAGATCCGCACGTTGCAGGAGCACCGGCGGCGGATCGCCCGGCTCGGCTCCGGCGACACCCTGGCCGTTCCGGCGGAGGTGGTCGACTACCTGGACCGGCTGCGTGCCCTCGGCGTGCCGGCGGCCGTCATCGACGGTGAGCGCGACGGGTGGATCCTCATGGCGGCACGCTGGCCGGAGGCGATCCCGGCGTTCATGGCCGACAAGGTGGCCCAGCTGGGGAACCCGATGGTCGTCCGGTTCTACGGCCTCATCGGTCGGATCGCGGAAGACCCGCACGACGAGGACTTGCTGCGCGAGACGGCCGACCTGATGAGCGAGATGTTCGCGCAGGCGGAGGCCGCCGGGGAGCTGGACCAGCAGAACGACGTCATGCCCGACGCGGCGTTCGTGCGGCTGATGGACGCGTTCGCCGATGCCGCCCACCCCGTCGTCGCCCGGCTGCGGGAGTTGGTCGCCGAGCGCGGGTGGACCGGGTGGACCATGGTCGAGAAGCGGGCGCCCTGACGGCCGCACCGGGTCAGCCGCGTTCGCGGGAGGCCAGGGCCTGTTCCGCGTACGCCCAGAGGCGGTCGGCGGCGGCCGGGTCGACGGCGTGCGCGGCGACCCCGCCGGTGGCGTCCGGGCCCCCGGCCACCACCTCGAGTTCCTGGTTGTCCTCGAAGTACCGGCCGGTGATCCCCTCGACCAGCGGCGACGCCGCCAGCAGCACGGTGGTCGCCGCGCCCTGGGCGGGCGTCTTGAAGTGCGGCGGGTCGATCCGGTTGCCCGCCTCGTCCAGCGCCCCGAACCCCCGCAGCGTGTCGTCGTCCAGATAGCGCTGGAGATTGGTGTTGATGTAGCCGGGGTTGAGGGCGTTGCCGGTGATGCCGTCGCCGGCCCAGTGCTGGGCGATGCCCACGGCGAGCAGGACGTCCGCGGTCTTCGACCGGCCGTACGCCGCCCACGGGTCGTACGGCTGCGCCGCGAAGTGCGGGTCGGCGAAGTCGAACGGCTGGGACAGGTGCGCCCCGGAGCTGACGGCCACCACCCGGGCGGCGCCGGCGGCGCGCAGGTTGTCGTGCAGGCCGCGGGCGAGCGCGAAGTGGCCGAGGTGGTTGGTGCCGAGCTGAAGCTCCCACCCCTGTGCGGTGAGCCGGCGGGTCGGCACGGCCATGATCCCGGCGTTGGCGACCAGCGCGTGCAGCGGCCCGTCCCAGCCGGCGACGAAGGCGTCGACCGAGGCCAGGTCGGCCAGGTCGAGGGCGGCGGCCCGGACGGCGCCGGGGCCCGGTCCGGCGAACTCCGCCACCAGGGCGTCGGCGCTGCCCGGGTCGCGGGTGGCCACCGTGACCTCCGCCCCGGCTGCGGCCAGGGCCCGGGTGGCGGCCGCGCCGATCCCGGAGGCGCCGCCGGTGACGATCATCCGGCGGCCGGTCAGGTCGACGCCGTCGAGGATCTCGGCGGCGGTGGCGCGGGCGGTGAACGGGGTGCTGACCCGGGTGTGCGTTGTCATGCCCTCGACGCTACGGACGGACGCCCTGGACTGTCCGTAGTCTGGAGTCCGCCATTCTTCAGCAGGCGTCCAGGGGAGGGTTTCGTGGATCCGTTGGAGGACGTGCTGGCGGTCGCCGGCACGACCAGCCGCCTGTCCACGGCCATGTCGGCCGGCGGTCGCTGGGCGCTCCGCTTCGACCCGCCGGCCGGCGTCAAGTTCAACGCGGTGCGGCGCGGCAGCTGCCTGCTGCGGGTCGACGGCGTGCCCGAGCCGGTCGCGCTGGTCGAGGGCGACTGTTTCCTGCTCACCCGGCCCCGGAACTTCATCCTGGCCAGCGATCCGGACACCCCGCCGGAGGCGGCCGGGCCGGTCTTCGCGGCGGCCGTCGACGGGGTGGCCCGGGCCGGCGTGGGTGACGACGTGTTCCTCATCGGCGGCGCGTTCTCGTTCACCGAACGCGCCCGTGCCCTGCTGCTGGACGGCCTGCCGCCGGTGGTGCACGTGCCCGCCGCGCGGCCGGAGGCCGCGACCGTCCGGTGGGCGATCGGGGAGATCGCCGCCGAGCTGCGGGCGGCGCCGCTGGCCGGCCGGCTGGTCGCCGAGCACCTCGCCCTGGTCATGCTGATCCGGATCCTGCGCCTGCAGCTGGCCCAGGGCGGTGGCACCGGGTGGCTGGCCGGCCTGGCCGATCCGGTGCTCGCCGCCGCGCTGCGGGCCATCCACGCCCGCCCCGACCACCCCTGGACCGTGGCCGAGCTGGCCGGGGTCGCCGCGGTCTCCCGGTCCACGCTGGCCGCCCGGTTCAAGGAGGTCGTCGGCCAGGGCCCGGTGGAGTACCTCACCGGCTGGCGGATCGAGCTCGCCGCCGACCGGCTCCGACGCGGCGACGACACCCTCTCCGTGATCGCCCGGGCGGTCGGTTACGGCTCGGAGAGCGCCCTCAGCGTGGCCTTCAAGCGCGCCACCGGCCTGTCGCCGCGCGCCTACCGCAACCGGGCGGCGCACGGATAGCTGCCGGGGACGGCTCGCTCCCTTGAGGCGTCCGTGAGCCCTGTGCCATTCTTATCCCTCGATGGGACGCCGCGCGGGCGGAACCCGCCGTCCGACTGGGCAACCGGGACCTCCTCCCGGGGGACGGCGACGAGCGAACACCAGCAGCGCCGCCGGCCGCAGCCACACCGCTGCCGGCCGGGCGCATCCCCGATCGTCGCCCACGAAGGAACGAACATGGACAACCCTGGTCCCGCGCGGGTCCACCACCCTGCCCCGCCACCGTCCCGGTTCCACCACCGACGCTGGCCGGCCCTCGCCGCGAGCCTGCTGCTCGCCGCGGCCGGCCTGGCCGGTGCCGCTCCGGCCGGTGCCGCCGCCGCGGCCGACCCGGTGACCGTGACCGTCAACGCCCGGGCCGGGCTGGCCACCGTGCCGGACACCGCGCTGGGCGTCAACCACGCCATCTGGGACAGCAATCTCGGCACCGCCGAGACCTCCGACCTGCTGCGCGCGGCCGGCGTGCGGATGCTGCGCTACCCGGGCGGGTCCTACGCGGACATCTACCACTGGCGCACGCACACCGCGCCCGGCGGATACGTCGCCCCGAACACCGACTTCGACACCTTCATGGCCGCGACCAGGCGGGTCGGCGCCCAGCCGATGATCATCGCGAACTACGGCACCGGCACCCCGGCCGAGGCCGCGGACTGGGTCCGGTACGCGAACGTGACCAAGAAGTACGGCGCGAAGTACTGGACGGTCGGCAACGAGAACTACGGCAACGGCCTCTACGGGTCCGCCTGGGAGGCCGACGACCACCCCGACAAGAGCGCCACCCAGTACGCCAACATGGTCGTCGAGTACGCCGACGCGATGAAGGCGGTCGACCCGACGATCAAGGTCGGCGCGGTGCTGACCATGCCGGGCAACTGGCCGGACGGGATCAAGGCCGACGCCGACCCCGGGCCGTGGAACCGCACCGTGCTGGAGATCGCCGGCCCGAAGATCGACTTCGTGGACGTGCACTGGTACCCGGGCGGCAACGCCGCCGAGTCGCTGTCCCGCACCGCGCACATCGACGACGCGATGTATCTGCTCCGCGAGGCGCTCACCCGGTACGCCGGGCCGGGCGCCGCAAGGATCGGCATCAGCTTCACCGAGCTGAACGTCGGGCAGGGGCAGAACACCCAGCCGGGCGCGCTGTTCCTGGCCGACGCGTACAGCGACCTGCTGGAGAACGGCGTCTTCACGGCGCAGTGGTGGAACGTGCACAACGGGATCGGCGAGGTGTCGACGGTGGCCGGGCAGACCGACTACGGCGACTTCGGGATGCTGTCCAGCGGCGGGTGCACCGCGGACGGCTCGGTCTGCGAGCCGCCGCTGAACACGCCGTTCGCGCCGTACCACGGGCTGTCCATGATGAACCTGTTCGCCCGGCCGGGTGACCAGTTCATCCGCGCCGGCACCGACCAGCCGCTGGTCGCCGCGCACGCGGTACGGCGCGGCAACGGTGACCTCGCCGTGCTGCTGCTGAACAAGGACCCGGACAACGCGTACCCGGTGACGATCGACTACGCCGGCTACACCCCGGCCGCCGGCGCGCCGACGGTCTACACGTACGCGAACGGGGCGACCGCCATCGCGCAGGACCAGTCCGGCAGCGCGACCAGCCGGACCCTGCCGGCGTACTCGCTGACCACGCTGGTGCTGCGCCCGGCCAGCCCGCCGACCGGCCAGCCGGCCGCGCCGGGGCCGCCGGTCGCCAGTGCCGTGACGGACCGCACCGCCACCATCTCCTGGCCGGCGCCGCCGCCCTCGGGGCTCCCGGTCAAGGTGGAGATCCATCGGCAGTTCGGGACCGTCAGCGAGCAGCTGGGGGAGACCACCGGTTCGTCGTTCACCGTCCGCAACCTCACGCCGGGCACCCGGTACACCGTCAACCTGCTGGCCCGCGACGGCGCCGGCCGGGTCTCCTGGTCCTCCCCGCCGGTCACGTTCACCACGGGTAGCCCGGCCAGCAGCAGCTGCGCCGTGCGCTTCACCGACGTCAACGACTGGGGCAACGGCTACGTCGGCAGCGTCGACATCGTCAACAACGGGTCGCAGCCGATCAACGGCTGGGCGCTGACCTGGCGCTGGCCGACCTCCTGGCAGCAGGTGAGCAGCGGCTGGAACGCGACCTGGACGCAGACCGGCGCGACGGTGAAGGTCACCAACGCCGACGGCAGCCCGCCGATCCCGGGCGGCGGCGGCAGCACCACCGTCGGCTTCGTCGGCGCGTACGGCGGACCGAACGTGCTACCCACGGTGTTCACCCTCAACGGGGTGCTCTGCACCACGCTGTGAGCCGAGCCGGCCCGCCGGACAGCCCCGGGCTGTCCGGCGGGCCGAGGCGTGCCGGGGGCGCCGGACGATCTAGCCGCCGAGGAGTTCCACCGGGCCGCCCTGCTCGATGATGATCGGAATGGCGGTGCCGTACCGCTTCGGCAGTTCCGCCCGCGCCCGGGCGACCGCCAGGGTGCTCACCACGACACCCGAGCCGTCGTGGCGCGGGCCGACCGCGTTCACGTCGACGCCGCGCGTGCGCCAGTAGTCCATGTCGTCGGTGATCCGATCCTGCAACGCGCTCAGCTCGGCAGCGGAGTGGGCGGCGTCGCGCAGGAGCACGCACTGCCCGGCGGCGACGTCCCGCACGTACGCGTCGAACCGCGCCGACGGCAGGCGGTAGACGATGACGTAACCCTGCTCGGGCACCGTCTCCAGGCCGGCGAAGACGTCGCGGAAGGTGGACTCCCCGGCCTGCTGGATGCTCCCGAGCGCCTCGGACAGCTCGTCGGACTCCGGATACATGGTCGCCCCAGCGGTGACTACGGATTCCGGCGGACTCGGCGGCGTCGCGCACCCCTCGACGCCCGGCGTGCCGCCGGCTTCCGGTGCCGCGTCCGCAGCGCCACCCGCCTCCCGGGCGCACCCACCGACGGCGACGATCATCGCCGCCAGCCCCACCAACAGGATCTTCCGCACGACGCCTCCCGAACCCCGATCGTCGGCAGGATAGACGCACCGGCGCCGGCATGGGTTCCCGGACGTCGCCGACGAGATGCGGATCCGCGCGCGGGCGACGCCTCAGTGGACGCGGGTCGTACCCATCGTCCGTGCGCGCCCCGGGCGGACGCCGTCGGGGCCGGCGCGGCGGTACCGGCCGGGAGCGGCTCCGAACCGGCGCTTGAACGCGTTGGCGAAGGCGAACTCCGAGGTGTATCCGACCTTGCCGGCGATGGCGCCCAGTGGCGCGTCGGACTCCTGCAGCAGCCGGGCGGCGGTCGTCATCCGCCACCAGGTCAGGTAGGTCAGCGGCGGCTGGCCGAGCAGGGCGGTGAAGCGGCGGGCGAACGGGGTCCGGGACAGCCCGGCCTCGGCGGCCAGCGTGGCGACCGTCCACGGCCGCGCGGGATCACGGTGGATGGCCTGCAAAGCGGCGGCGGTGGGCGGATCGTTGAGCGCCGCCGCCCAGCCCGTGGTGGTGCCGCGGGCCGGCTGCTGCTCCAGCCAGGCCCGCAGGATGTGCAGCAGCAGGGTGTCGAGCAACGCGGGAACGATGGCGTCGGTGCCGAGACGTGGGCGGGCCAGCTCGCCGGCGAGCAGCTCGACGGTGGCCCGCAGCTCTGGATGGCGCCCCAGGTGGGCCGGCAGGTGGACGAGTTCGGGCAGGTCCCGCAGCAACGGATGGGCCCGGGCGGGATCGAGCTGGTATCCGCCGCAGAGGGTGACCGTGGTCGGGGGGCCGCCGGCGGACCCACCGACGGTGTCGTTGGCGAAGCGGTGGGGGAGCTGCAGGTCGGTCGGGTCGCAGGCGGGCGCGGCCGGTGCGGTCGACGGGTTGTCGGCCAGCGTGTGCCCCCGCCCGTGCGGCCGGAAGACCACGTCCCCGGCGGAGAGCGGCACGGCCTCGCCCGCCGGGTGGATGAGCCAGCACGGTCCCTGCAGGATCACCTGGAAGCCGGCCGACCCCGGCACGGGCGCGAACTGTTGCGCCCACGGGGCGTGCCAGGCCACCCGCGCCGAGCGTGGTTGCCCGGTCCGCATCACCGCGATCACGTCGCTGAGCACGTCCACCCGTCGAGCGTAACGTCGCGGGACGATCGCGCATGAATCAAGGCCTTGCAAGCATGGTTCGTCCTCAGTGGTCGCCATAGTTTCGACGGGTGAAGGCGATCAAGCGGGCGGCGAGATCATCCATTTCCCGAACGGAGCCATCGATGACCACTGTCTCCACCTTTTCGAAGCCCACCCGGCTGGGCACCGGCCTGCTCGCGCTCGCCGGGGCGGTCGTCGCCGTGGCGCTGGTCTGGGCCGCCTCCCGGGTGCTGGGCATCGAGCTGCGCGTCGACCCCGGAAACGGCCAACCTCCCGGCGTCATCAGCCTGCCGTTCGCCGCCGTCCTCACGCTGCTGGTGTCGGCGCTCGGCTGGGGGGCGCGGGCGCTGCTGGGGCGGCTGACCGGCCGGGCGGCGACGATCTGGACGGCGCTCGCCGGCGGCGTCCTGCTGCTGTCGTTCCTGCCGCTGTTCGGGGTCGAGGCGACCGGCGCGGCCAAGACCGTGCTGGCGCTGATGCACCTCGCGGTCGCCGCCGTGCTGATCCCGGTCTTCGGTCGGCGTGGGGAGGCGGCCGGGCCCGGCCGGTGATCACGCCGTCGGCCACCACCGCTGCCCCTCGGGGACGTCCCGGACGAACACCAGCCCGTCGATGCCGGCCAGCTGGGCCGGGTCCAGCGGCGCGTAGCCGAACCAGGGTGACACCCGGGCGGCGGGCACCGCGTCGCCGAGCGCCTCGGCCAACCGGCCCGGGTCGGCCAGGAGCCGGTCCTCGGACAGCGCGTGGAGCAGCCCCTCGATGGTGTCCGGGGGCGGGGTCCGCACGCCGTGGTGGTGCAGCGTGCCGAGCGCCGTGGCCAGGAAGGCGTACTCCTCGCCCAACCGGGCGGCGGCGATCGCGCCGGCGCTCCACCACTGCACCGGTCCCTGCCACATCCGCATCGTGATCCGGTGTCGTTGCAGGTGCGCGTTGTTGGCGTGCACCAGCGCCGGGCCGCGTTCGGCGAGGGCGAGCAGGTTGTCGGCCATCATCGAATCCCGCAGCGCACCCAGCCGCGACATGCGGCTGGGTGCGGGGTCGGCCATCGCGGCGTGGTAGCGCAGCAGCCCGACCGCGGTACGCCCGAACAGGCGGGCCCGGTCCCACTCCTGCGGTGTGGACGCCGCGACCAGGTGGGGCGTCTGCGCGTCGAGCAGCGCGACCAGGTCGTCGGCGACCAGCCGCAGCTCGCGGGCCTCGGGCGTGTGACCGATCGACCGGGCGGGCTCCATCATCGCGGCGGGATCGGTCCATCGGTCGTCGGCCCCGAGCAGGCGGTCGAGCGTTTCCGCGGTGCAGGGCAGCGCGTCGGTGTCCACCCGGGCGGCGAGGTAGCCGTGCAGCGCGGTGAGCGCCTGCCGGGGGCTCGCCGCCTCGGTGAGCTCCAGCGGGCCGTCGAACCCGGCGAAGCGCACCTGCTCGGTTGCGGTCCGGCCCTCGTTGTACGCGCGCATCCAGCGCACCAGCTCGCGGTTGGCCGGGGAGGCGCCGAAGCCGTGGCTGAAGCCGCGCGTCATGACGTCGTCGAGGGTGCCGGTGCCCGAGGTGATGTGGTCGTCCACGACCAGGCCCCGCAGGCAGTCGCTCTCGATGGCGATCGTCCGGTAGCCCGCCTGCTCGACGAGTTGCCGGAAGAGTTCGTTGCGCACGTCGAGCAGCACGTCCTCGCCGTGGGTGGGCTCGCCGAGGGCGAGCAGCCGTGGCCGGGTCGCCAGCAGGCGCAGCACGGTGGTGGCGTCGACGGGGTGTACGGCGGCGGTGACAGCAGCGGTCATGGCATAAACGGTATCGTTGAACCAACGGTTGAGACTTCCACCGCGATGTGAGCGTGAGGATGCGGCAAAACCTTCAAAGCGGGCGTCATCTGCGGCCGGTCGACCTGGCGCGCGGGCACGGGCTGTCCACGCAGGCGGTCCGCAACTACGAGGCGGCCGGGATCCTGCCGGCCGCTGAACGCACCCCGCACGGCTACCGCACGTACACGCCGCGGCACGCGCACGCGCTGCGCGCGTTCCTCGCTCTTGTGCCCGGCCACGGCCACCGGGCGGCAACGGCGATCATGCAGGCGATCCACCGGGGCGCGACCGAGGAGGCGCTCCGGCTCGTCGACGAGAGTCACGCCCAGCTTCTCGACGACCGCCACACGCTCCGGGCCGTCGAAGCCGCGCTGCGCGACCTCGACCCCGCGCCGCCGGAGCGCGGCGACACCTTCGTCGGCCCGCTGGCCCGCCGGCTCGGCCTGCGCCCGGCCACCCTGCGCAAGTGGGAACGGGCCGGCCTGGTCCAACCGCGCCGCGACCCGCACACCGGCTACCGCGTCTACCGGGCGGCCGACGTCCGCGACGCTCTCCTGGTCCACCAGCTCAGACGAGGCGGCTACCGGCTGGAGCAGATCGCCCCGCTGATCGCCCAGGTCCGCGCCGCGGGTGGTGTCGCACCCCTGGAATCGATGCTGCGGGACTGGCACGCCCGCCTGTCGGCCCGCGGTCGCGCCATGCTCACCGGTGCCGCCGCGTTGGACGCCTACCTCGGCCACCGGCCGTCGGGCTGAGCGGGGGGCGATCCGGCCTCGGTCACCCCTGGTGTTCCGGCCGTACACGGCCGGCCACCATAATGGACGGATGGTCGCTTGGGAGTACGCCCTGCTGGTCCGCCGCTACCAGGGGCAGGGCCGCAATTTTCACGTCTCGTTCGTCTGGTACGGCCCGGACGGGTCACGCACCGACATCACCGCGTACGGAGACACCGCCATCGCGCACCTCAACCGGGCCGGTCGGGAGGGCTGGGAGCTGGTCTCCGCCGCCGAGGACGTCAACAACGTCCAGGGCAGCACCGAGGTCCACCGCTACCACCTCAAGCGCCCGCTGGCCTGATCCCCCCGTTCCACCTCGTCGATCAAGGGGTTCACGTCGCCGCCGACGCTCCGGGGCGACGCGAACCCCTTGATCGACCAGGAGGTCAGGACAGGGTGACGGTGGGATAGAGGGGGAAGTTGCCGAGCAGGTCGGTGGCCTGCCGGCTCACCTTGTCGGCCAGGGCCGGGTCCAGCACGTACTTCGCCTTGGACTCGCCGGCGGTGGTCTGGCTGAGCACGGTGTGGATCAGCTCGGCGGTGGCGTCCATCTCGGCCGTGCCGAGACCCCGGGTGGTCAGCGCGGGCGTGCCGATCCGGATGCCGGAGGTGTACCAGGCGCCGTTCGGGTCCTGCGGCACGGCGTTGCGGTTGGTCACGATGCCCGAGTCGAGCAGCGCCTGCTCCGCCTGCCGGCCGGTCAGGCCGTAGGAGGAGACGTCGATCAGCACCAGGTGGTTGTCGGTGCCGCCGGTGACCAGCGTGGCGCCCCGGCGGGTCAGCCCCTCGGCCAGCGCCTGCGCGTTGCTGACGATCCGCTGGGCGTAGTCGGCGAAGTCGGGGCGGCGGGCCTCGGCCAGCGCGACCGCCTTGGCGGCCATCACGTGCGGCAGTGGGCCGCCGAGCACCATCGGGCAGCCCCGGTCGACCTGGTCGGCCAGCTCCGGCCCGCAGAGCACCAGGCCGCCGCGCGGACCGCGCAGCGACTTGTGGGTGGTGGTGGTGACGATGTGCGCGTGCGGCACCGGGTCGAAGTCGCCGGTGAAGACCTTGCCCGCGACCAGGCCGGCGAAGTGGGCCATGTCCACCATGAAGGTGGCGCCGACCTCGTCGGCGATCTCCCGCATGATCCGGAAGTTGACCTTGCGCGGGTACGCCGAGTAGCCGGCCACCAGGATCAGCGGCTTGAACTCCCGGGCCGCCTCGGCCACCAGGTCGTAGTCGATCAGGCCGGTGGCCGGGTCGGTGCCGTAGCTGCGCTGGTCGAACATCTTGCCGGAGATGTTCGGCCGGAACCCGTGGGTGAGGTGGCCGCCGGCGTCCAGCGACATGCCCAGCATCCGCTGGTTGCCCAGCTCGCGGCGCAGCGCGAACCAGTCCGCCTCGGTCAGCTCGTTGACCTGACGCACCTGGGCCTTCTTCAGCGCCGGGGACTCCACCCGGTCGGCGAGGACCGCCCAGAACGCCACCAGGTTGGCGTCGATGCCGGAGTGCGGCTGCGCGTACGCGTGCGACGCGCCGAACAGCTCCCGCGCGTGCTCGGCGGCGAGCGCCTCCACGGTGTCGACGTTCTGGCAGCCGGCGTAGAAGCGGCGGCCGACGGTGCCCTCGGCGTACTTGTCGCTGAGCCAGTTGCCCATGGCCAGCAGGGTCGCCGGGGAGGCGTAGTTCTCGCTGGCGATGAGCTTGAGCGACTCGCGCTGGTCGGCCAGCTCCTGACCGATCGCGTCGGCCACCCGGGGCTCGACGGCCCGGATGACCTCCAACGCGCTGCGGAAGGCGGTGGACTCGGCGTTCGGCGACATGCGACCTCCTGGAGAATGTGCGAAGGCCCAGGCGCTCGGCGTGCGTCCGTATGACGAGACCGCTTCCCGATGGTGCTCCATCCCCACGCGCCAGTCACGGCCCGCAGCCGATCCTAGCGGGTTCGTCCGGCCTCGTCCCGGTGCACCCGCCGACGCGGGCGGCGACGGTGCGGGCCCGCCGCCGGACCGGTCGCCGGCGGCGGACCCGCGACTCCTCACCTAGGATCGAAAGCCATGACGGTGACCGCGGACGACGGCACCCTCTTCGCGATCAGCGACCTGCACGTCGGTCACGCCGCCAACCGGGCCGTCGTGGAGTCGCTGCGTCCGCGCTCGCCGCGGGACTGGCTGCTGGTCGCCGGGGACGTCGGTGAGCTGGTGGCCGATGTGGAGTGGGCGCTGGGCCTGCTCGCCGGGCGCTTCGCCCGGGTGGTCTGGACGCCCGGCAACCACGAGCTGTGGACCCCGACGAGCGACCCGGTGACGTTGCGCGGGGTGCCGCGCTACCAGCACCTGGTGGCGATGTGCCGGCGGCTGGGCGTGCTCACCCCGGAGGACCCGTACCCGGTCTGGCGGGGCCCCGGCGGGCCCGCGCTGGTCGCGCCGCTGTTCCTGCTGTACGACCACAGCTGGCGCCCCGACGGGCTGGCCAGCCGGGAGGCGGCGCTGGCCGAGGCGTACCGCAGCGGCGTGGTCTGCACCGACGAGTTCCTGCTGCACCCCGACCCGTACCCGAGCCGGTGGGATTGGTGCGCCGCCCGGGTCGCGGAGACCGCCCGCCGGCTCGACGGCAGCGACCCGGCCCTGCCGACCGTGCTGGTCAACCACTTCCCGCTGGTCCGCGAGCCGACCCGGATCCTGCGGCATCCGATCTTCGCCCAGTGGTGCGGCACCGCCGCCACCGCCGACTGGCACCGGCGCCACCACGCGGTCGCGGTGGTCTACGGGCACCTGCACATCCCGCGCACCACCTGGCACGACGGGGTGCGCTTCGAGGAGGTGTCGGTGGGCTACCCGCGGGAGTGGCGGCCCCGGCCCCACCCGCCCGGGCGGCTGCGCCAGATCCTGCCCGCACCCGACGAACCGGCCGCCGGGCCGGAGGGGATCTTCCGGTTCTGACCCCCGGCGGTGCGGACCCGGCCGGGTCCGCACCGCGCAGCACGGGTCAGGCGTTGACCGCGTCGACGGCCTTCTTGATCGCCTTCGGGTCGGTGGGGGTCTTCGGCGCGTCCTTGCGCAGCGCGATCATCCGCTCGCCGATCTCCTGGAGCACGTTACGGCCGAGCGCCTGGCGCACCTTCGGGAACCACTCCTGCTCCTCCTCCTCGACGTGGTGCAGCACGTTCTCGATCAGCACCGTGGTCTTGGCGTTGAAGTGCTCGTCGGTGGCGTCCATCGCGTACAGCTCGGCGCAGAGCAGGTCGGCGACGTGGTGCTCCTCGTACGACTCGAGGATGTCGTCCTCCAGGTCCGGCAGCAGCTTGCGGACCTCCGGGTACATCACCTCGTTCTCCAGATAGGTGTGCACCGTCAGCGCCTCGAGGATCTGCCCGACCAGCTTCTGCCGCCTGGCCGCCGGGGCGTCCTCGGCCTGCTGGAACTCCTTGAACAGGCGGCGCATTTCCTTGTGGTCCTCTTTGAGCAGGACGATGGCATCGGTGGACACCCGTACCTCCTAGTTTGTCGCTGGTCGTCCCCCCGGTACCCCGCCTCGGACCTGCGAAAACGGACGGGCCCGGCGCGTGTCGCGCCGGGCCCGCCACCGATGGTGCTACCGCTACTTCACCGCGTTGTACGCGTCGACGATGCCGGCGCCGTAGAACCCGTTACGCGCCCCGCCGGAGCAGGTCGCGTCCCAGGCGTGCGGGCCGTCCGGGTGCAGCGGCGCCGGGTTGTAGACGCCCTGCGGGCAGGAGCCCGCCACCGCGGTCCGCTCCAGGAACGACGCCAGCTGGCCCGGGGTCATCCCCGGGTGCGCCGACAGCGCCAGCGCCGCCACGCCGGCCGCGTGCGGGCCGGACATCGAGGTGCCCTGCTTGTAACCCCAGCCGTTGGCCTTCGTGTTCTTGTCCCAGGTGGTGGACAGGATCTGGTCGGTGGTGGTCGGGGTCGCGCCCTGCGTGCGGATCCGGCTGTCGCCACCCGGCGCCGTCACGTCGATGACACCCTGGCCGTACGAGGAGTAGTAGCTCTTCTGACCGGTCGGGCCGACCGCGCCCACGGTCACCACGCCCGGCACCTCGGCCGGCAGGTCGAGGCAGGCGTTGGTGAGGTCCTCACGGTTCTCCGGCTTCCCGTTGTTCGGGCTGCCGGTGTCCGTGATCTTGTGCGCGAGGTCGTAGTTGCTGTTGCCCGCCGACGCCACGTTCAGCACGCCCTTGGACTGCGAGTAGCGGATGGCCCGCTGCACCGCCTGCCACACCGGACGCTGGCGGGCGTCGTTGCGGCAGTTGAGCTCCCACGGGTCGATGTAGTAGCTGTTGTTGGTCACCTGCATGCCGTGGTCGGCGGCCCACAGGAACCCGCAGACCGCGGCCTCCGGGTAGATGTAGCCGTCGTTGTCGACCACCTTGACGGCGGCGACCTTGGCGCCCGGCGCGATGCCGGTCACCCCGACGCCGTTGACGGCGGCGGCGATGGTGCCGGCCACGTGGGTGCCGTGGTCGCTGGTGGTCGGGTTCCACGCCGCCTCGGCGGTGTCGGTGACACCGCCGATGCACGAGGTGGACTTGTCCTTGGCGATCTGGGTCGCCAGGTCGGGGTGGCTGCTGGAGATGCCGCTGTCCAGCACGCCGACGACGACGTCCGGGCTGCCGGCGTTGACCGCGTGGGCCTGCGGGACGTGGATCATGTCCATGTCCCACTGCTGCCCGTACAGGGGCTCCTTGGTCGGGTCGACGGCGGCGATGTCGGCCGCGGCGACCTCGACGGTCTCGCCCTCGTCGAGGGCGGTGCCCAGGCCGGCGGTGGAGGCGACCGACTCCACGCCCGCGCCCGCCACCTCGGTGGCGAAGTTCGGGTTGGTGGAGCGGGCGACGAGCACGCCGATCTGGCCGTAGCTGGCCACGACGGTGCCCTTGGCGGCCGCCACCCGGGCGGCGGCCTTGTCGGTCTTGCCGCCCTGCGGGGCGAGGACCAGGAACGTGGTGTCCGGGCCCACGGCCGCCGCCGGGGCCAGCCCGCCGGCGAGGGCGAGGCCGGCGCCGAGCGTCGCGGCGGACGCGGCGGCCAGTGTCTTGCGACGGAGGTTCTTCACACAGACTCCCAGGGGGGCTGATCCAGCCGGGCCGCCGCCTGGCGGGCGGCGCTCCGACGGAGAACGCGCAGGTCGCACGCTCTCGGGAGGTTCAGCGTAGGGACCGTCTGTGGTGTTACACACAGTCGAAAGGTTGACGAACGTCCGTCATACGGTGGCGAGCGTGTGCGGGATCTCGTCCAGCAGCTCGCGGGCCAGGAAGCCGATCCGGCCGTACCGGGGGACCAGCCGCTGGCCGCTCACCGCGTGGGCGAACGCGGCCCAGCAGGCGGCCTGGGCCGGCGGCACGCCCCGGGACAGCAGCCCGGCCAGCAGCCCGGCCCGGACGTCGCCGCTGCCGGAGGTGCCCAGCCCGGCGTCGCCGCTCTCCTCCCGCCAGCCCTGCCCGTCCGGGGTGGCGATGTGGCCGTACAACGACACCACCGCGTCGTAGCGGCGGGCCAGCTCGGCGGCCTCCGCGTCCAGGTCGTCGCCGGGCTCCCGGTCGAGCAGGTGCCGGGCCTCGGTCAGGTTCGGGGTGAGCACCGCCGGCCGGCCGGAGCCGACCAGCAGGTCGGGCGTGTGGCTCAGCGCCCCCAGCGCGTACGCGTCGAGGACCAGCGCGGTCTCCGGGCCGGTCGCGTCGAGGATCAGCCGCAGCAGCCGCCGGGTCTCGTCGATGTCGTTGAGGCCCGGGCCGACCGCCACCACCGTCGCCTCCCCGGCCAGCTCGCCCAGCCGGTCACCGGCCTGCCCGGCGACCGCCCCGGTCGGGGTCTCCGGCAGGCCCACGACCAGCGCCTCCGGCACCTGGATGCTCAGCGCCGCGGCAGTCGACTCGGCGGCGGCCAACTGGAGCACACCCGCACCCGCCCGCAGCGCGGCCACCCCGGCCAGCAGCACCGCCCCCGGGGTGAACCGGGAACCGCCGACCACCAGCACCGTGCCCCGGGCGTCCTTGCCCCCGGAGGGTACGGGCAGCGCCCAGTCGCGCAGCAGCGCCGGGGTGATCACCTGCGGTTCAGACCGGTTCGGCATGGACCTCGTCCTCCCTGGTCGGCGTGGCGCCCTGCTGGTGCAGGTGGCCGACGTCGTTGAAGATCTCCGTGACCAGCCGGCCGTCGGGGGCCGCCGACCAGCCGGTCACCGAACAGTTGGCGATCACGTGCTCCCGGGTCAGCGCCATCAGCTCCGCCTCGGTCAGCCCCTCCACCAGATAGCGGAGCAGGAAGACCAGCGCGTCGTGGCCGAACAGCAGCACCCGCTGACCGGCGTGGTCGCGGCGCAGGTCGGCCAGGAGGGCGCGCAGCCGCAGGGCCACGTCCGTCCAGGACTCGCCGCCCGGCGGCCGGTAGTAGAACTTGCCCAGCCGGGCCCGGCGGGTCGCCTCGTCCGGGAAGCGCCGGCGCACCCCGTGCCCGGTGACGCCGTCGAGGATGCCCAGCTCCCGGTCGCGCAGCCGCTCGTCGAGGCTGGCCGGCACGCCGGTGCCCGCGAGCGCCAACTCGGCGGTGCGCACCGCCCGCAGGTACGGCGACACCACCGCCAGGTCCGGCCGGCGCGCCTCGGGCAGGCCGGCCAGCCAGCGGCCGGTGGCCCGGGCCTGCTCCTCACCGGTGGCCGACAGCGGCACGTCGGCGTCCCGGTGGGTCAGCTCGATCAGCTCGGCGCCGGACTGCTCGGCCGCGGTCGCCGCCACGTTCGCCGTGCTCTCGCCGTGCCGGACGATCCAGAGGGCTGCCAGTTCCGCCATGCGGCCACCCGTACCCGGGCGGGCGGGCCGGTAACCGCCCGGTCCGGGCCACGGCCGGGCGTGAACGGGGCGCCGGCGGGTAAGCGCGGGGCGCCACGACAGCGACATGGGGGAGGTGTGCCGTGGCCACGATGGTCAGGGAGCCGGCCAGCCCGGTGAAGGACAAGAACTACGACCTGATCCACGCGGTGCAGATGTCACTTCAGCACATCTGGCAACTGGAGACGTACATCGCCGACGCGGACGCGCGGGGCGACTCGGAACTCGCCACCTGGTTCCGCAAGATCCAGGAGAACAACCGCAAGGCGGGCGAGCAGGGCAAGCAGTTGCTGAAGGACCGGATCATGCAGGAAAACGGCTGAGCCGGACGACGGTGACCGGGCGGGAAGATCCCCGTCCGGTCACCGTCGTGTGCGCGGCTGCGGGGCAGCGGCGGCGGGCGCGCCGGGTGCACCATGTCGGTACGGCCGGCGCCGGCCGTACCGACGGGGAGGTGACGGTCGATGACCGTGCTGCGCGGGCTGCGGGAAGCCCTGGTGTTGATTGTCGTCACGGCGGCGCTCGCCGCGCTCTGCGTCGGGGTCTGGGTGGCCGTCTCCGGTGGCGGATTCGTCCACCGCTTCGGCATCGCGCTGGTGGTGGTCGCGCTGCTGCTGGCGATCACCGGTGACCTGACGCTGAGCCGGATCGGCATGCTGGACGCGCGGACCACCTTCGGCCTGGCGCCGGAGCGGGAGGACGCCGGCGGCGGGCGGGTGCTCACCGGCATCGGGATATTCCTGTTCGTCTCCGTCCCGCTGCTGGTGGTCGGCGTCCTGCTGGCCGGCTGACCGCGCCCGCGTCGGCCCACCGGTCGGCCCCGCGACCGCTACCGTGTGAGGCGTGGCGACACCGGCCGAGGAGATCCGGGTGGGGGAGCGGGTGGTGCGCGTCTCCAGCCCCGACAAGCCCTATTTTCCCGAGCGCGGCCTGACCAAGCTGGACGTGGTCCGCTACTTCCTGGCGGTCGGGGACGGCATCCTGCGCGCGCTGCGCGACCGGCCGACCATGCTGGAGCGCTGGCCGCGCGGCGTCTTCGAGGGCGCCACGATCGCCACCCGGCAGACCAACAAGGGTGACGCGTTCTACCAGAAGCGGCTGCCGGCCGGCGCGCCCGACTGGGTGCGCACCGCGCACATCACCTTTCCCAGCGGCCGGACCGCCGACGAGGTGGCCCCCAGCGAGCTGGCGGTGGTGATCTGGGCGGCCAACCTGGGCACGCTGCGGTTCCACCCGTGGCCGGTGTCCGCCGCCGACGTGGAGCGCCCCGACCAGCTGCGCATCGACCTCGACCCGATGCCGGGGGTGGACTTCGCCCAGGTGGTGCCGGTGGCGCACGAGGTGCGCGCGTTCCTCGACGAGCTGGGGCTGACCGGCTACCCGAAGACCACCGGCGGCCGGGGCATCCACGTCTACCTCTCGATCGAGCCGCGGTGGAGCTTCGGCGAGTGCCGGCGGGCGATGCTGGCGCTGGGCCGCCAGATGCAGCGCCGGCTGCCGGAGCTGGTCACCACCACCTGGTGGCGGGAGCAGCGGGACCGGCCGGTCTTCGTCGACTACAACCAGATGGCCCGGGACCACACGATGACCTCGGCGTACTCGATCCGGCCGACGCCGGCGGCGCTGGTCTCGGCGCCGCTGGAGTGGGCGGAGCTGGACGACGCCCGGCCGGAGGACTTCGACGTGCTGAGCATGCCGGCCCGGTTCGCCGAGCGGGGCGACCCGCACGCCGGGCTGGACGAGCGGCGGTTCTCGCTGGAGCCGCTGCTGGAGCTCGCCGACCGGGAGGGGCTGGCCGCGCCGCCGGAACGCTGAGCGCCTATTCCCAGGGGCTCCGCGCGCCGCCGAACTCCTCGAACACCAGCCAGGTGCGCGTCGACAGCACCCCGGCGATGCTCTGCACCCGCTCCAGCACCACGTTGCGCAGGGTGGCGTTGTCCGGCGCCCGGACCAGCGCCAGCACGTCGTGCTCGCCGCTGAGCAGCGCCACGTGCTCGACGTAACGCACCCGGGCCAGCTCCTCGGACACCTCGCGCCAGGTGTTCTGCTCGATGGTCAGCGCGATGTACGCCGAGGTGCCCAGCCCGGCCGGCTCGGGCGCGACCTGGGCGCGGAATCCGGTGATGACGCCCTCGCGCAGCAGCCGCTCGACCCGGGCGTACGCGTTGGTGCGGGAGACGTGCACCCGCTCGGCGAGGGTACGGATCGACAGCCGGCCGTCCTGGACCAGCTCGGCGAGGATCCGCCGGTCCACCTCGTCCAGCGGTCCGGCCGAACGTCCCGCTCCGGCCGGCAGGCCCGCCTCCGGGCCGGTCTCCTGGCTCATCCCGCCCCCTTCCGGATGCCATTCGTCCCACGTTCATCCTGGATCTTGAGTCAATCATCCGACAGCAGGAGCATAAGGGTCACCACACGTCCAGGAGGTCCTTGTCGTGACGACCACACCCCAGGCGGTCCGCAGGGCATCCCCGCGCTCCCGCCGCCCGGCCGACGCGCCGGTGGCCACCGCCGCCGCGCCCGTCGCCGACCCGTCCGCCGGGCTGCTACCGGCCACCGAGCCGGTCCGCCTGCTCGACCCGAGCGGCACCCCGCTGCCGGCCCGGGACGACTACCCGGAGCCGCCCGTGGCGGAGCTGCGCGAGCTGTACCGCCGGATGGTGGTCGGTCGGCGCTTCGACATCCAGGCCACCGCCCTGACCAAGCAGGGCAAGCTCGCCGTCTACCCGTCCTCGCGCGGCCAGGAGGCCTGCCAGGTCGGCGCGGTCCTCGCCCTGCGCGAGGGCGACTGGGTCTTCCCGACCTACCGCGAGTCGATGGCGCTGACCGCCCGGGGCATCGACCCGGTCGAGGTGCTCACCCTGCTGCGCGGCGACTGGCACTGCGGCTACGACCCGGCCGCGATGCGCACCGCGCCGCAGTGCACCCCCCTCGCGACCCAGTGCGTGCACGCCGCCGGGCTGGCCTACGGCGAGGCGTACCAGGGGCGGGACACCGTCGCGCTGGCCTTCATCGGTGACGGCGCCACCAGCGAGGGCGACTTCCACGAGGGGCTCAACTTCGCGGCCGTGTTCAAGGCCCCGGTGGTTTTCTTCGTGCAGAACAACAAGTACGCGATCAGCGTCCCGCTGTCCCGGCAGACCGCCGCGCCGAGCCTGGCCTACAAGGGCGTCGGCTACGGCGTGCCCAGCGAGCAGGTCGACGGCAACGACCCGGTCGCCGTGCTGGCTGTGCTCACCCGCGCGGTGCAGCACGCCCGGTCCGGCCGGGGACCGTTCCTCATCGAGGCGCACACCTACCGGATGGAGGCGCACACCAACGCCGACGACGCCACCCGGTACCGCGACGGCGCCGAGGTGGACGCCTGGCGCGACCGGGACCCGGTCGCCCGGCTGGAGACGTACCTGCGCGAGCGCGGCGAGCTGGACGACGCCGCCGTGGCGGCGATCGCCGAGCAGGCCGAGGCGTACGCGGCCGACCTGCGGGAGCGGATGCACGACAAGCCGGCCGTCGACCCGATGAGCCTGTTCGACCACGTCTACGCCGAGCCCACCCCGCAGCTGGTCGAGCAGCGCGAGCAGGTCCGCGCGGAGCTGGCCGCCGACTCCGACCAGGAGGGTGCGCGCTGATGGCCACCACCACCATGGCGAAGGCGCTCAACGCGGCGCTGGCCGACGCGATGGCCGACGACGAGCGGGTGCTCGTCTTCGGTGAGGACGTCGGGCAGCTCGGTGGCGTCTTCCGGATCACCGACGGGCTCCAGGCCCGGTTCGGCGACAAGCGCTGCTTCGACACCCCGCTGGCCGAGTCCGGCATCGTCGGCTTCGCCGTCGGCCTGGCGATGACCGGGTTGCGGCCGGTGGTCGAGATGCAGTTCGACGCCTTCGGCTACCCCGCCTTCGAGCAGATCGCCTCGCACGTGGCGAAGCTGCGCAACCGCACCCGCGGCGCGCTCAGCGTGCCGATCGTGATCCGGGTGCCGTACGCCGGCGGCATCGGTGGCGTCGAGCACCACTGCGACTCGTCCGAGGCGTACTACGCGCACACCCCGGGCCTGAAGGTGGTCACCCCGGCCACCGTCGACGACGCGTACTCGCTGCTGCGCGAGGCGATCGAGGACCCGGACCCGGTCGTGTTCATGGAGCCGAAGAAGCTCTACTTCTCCAGCGCCGAGGCGGAGCTGCCGGCGCGTACCGCGCCGTTCGGCAAGGCCGTGGTGCGCCGGGCCGGCACCGACGCCACCCTGGTCGCGTACGGCCCGGCCGTGCCGGTCGCGTTGGAGGCCGCCGAGGCCGCCCGCGAGGAGGGCTGGGACCTGGAGGTCGTCGATGTCCGCAGCATCGTGCCGTTCGACGACGCCACCGTCACCGCCTCGGTCCGCCGGACCGGCCGGTGCGTGGTGATCCAGGAGGCGCAGGGCTTCGCCGGGGTCGGCGCGGAGATCGCCGCCCGGGTGCAGGAGCGCTGCTTCCACGCCCTGCACGCCCCGGTGCTGCGGGTGTCCGGCCTGGACATCCCGTACCCGGCGCCGATGCTGGAGCACACCCACCTGCCCTCGGTCGACCGGGTGCTCGACACGGTGGCCCGACTCCAGTGGGACGACCAGCCCGACAGCCGGTGGGTGGCGGCATGAGCGCACGCACCGAGCGCAGCGAGGGCCGTGCGGGCATGCCCGGTCAGCACGGCATGAGCGCCAGCGCTGTCGGGAACCGCGACTTCCTCCTGCCGGACCTGGGCGAGGGGTTGAGCGAGGCGGAGATCGTCGAGTGGCGGGTCGCCGTGGGCGACGTGGTCACCGTGGACCAGACCGTGGTCGAGGTGGAGACCGCCAAGGCCGTCGTCGACGTGCCCTGCCCGTACGCCGGGCGGGTGGTGGCCCTGCACGGCGCGGCCGGTGAGGTCCGCCCGGTCGGCCAGCCACTGATCACCATCGCGCCGCTGGACGCGGACGGCGACGACCCGCACGCCACCTACCGCGAGGAGGAACGGGCCGGTTCCGGCAACGTCCTCATCGGCTACGGCACCGGCCACGGCGGCGCGGGCCGGCGCCGCCGCCGGCCCCGGCTGGCTGTGGCGCCGGAACCCTCGGCGGGCGTCGGGGCCGACGGCGCGGCCGGTGCGGCGCCGGCCAAGCCGGACACCGACGGGTCCGCCCCGGTGGCCGGCGCACCGACGGCCACCGACGCGGCGTCCGGGCCGGCCGGCGGCGCGCCGCTGGTCATCTCGCCGATCGTCCGGCGGCTGGCGAAGGAGCGCGGCGTCGACCTGGGGTCGCTGACCGGCACCGGGCCCGGCGGCGTGATCCGCCGCGCCGACGTGGAGGCGGCGCTGAGCGCGCCCGCCCCGCGGCTCACCGCGGTGCCCGACGCCCCGGCGGCGCACGTCGGGCTCGCCCCGGCCGGCGACACCGTCATCCCGCTCACCGGCATCCGCAAGGTGATCGCGGACAAGCTGTCCCGCAGCCGCCGGGAGATCCCGGAGGTGACCATCTGGGTGGACGTCGACGCGACCGGGCTGTTGGCGACCCGGGCCGCCATCAACGCGGCCACCCCCGACCAGCCGGTGAGCATCCTGGCCCTGCTGGCCCGGATCTGTCTCAGTGGGCTGCGGAGGTTCCCCCAGCTCAACGCGCAGGTGGACACCGAGGGTCAGCGGATCGTCCAGTCCGCCGGGGTGCACCTGGGCATCGCCGCGCAGACCGACCGGGGCCTGCTGGTGCCGGTGCTGCGCGACGCGCAGCGGCTCACCACCCGGGAACTCGCCGCCGCGCTCACCGACACCACGGCGGCGGCCCGCGCCGGCACCCTGCCGCCGGCCCGGCTCAACGGCGGCACCTTCACGCTGAACAACTACGGGGTGTTCGGTGTGGACGGTTCCACCCCGATCATCAACCACCCGGAGGCGGCGCTGCTCGGGGTGGGCCGGATCGTGGACAAGCCGTGGGTGGTCGACGGGCAACTCGCGGTGCGCAAGGTGACCCAGCTCAGCCTCACCTTCGACCACCGGGTCTGCGACGGCGGCGTGGCCGGCGGTTTCCTGCGGCACGTCGCCGACTGCGTCGAGCAACCGGCACTGCTGGTGGCGAACGTCTGACCCGCCACGCCCCCGGCCCCGGCACCGCCCACCCTCCGGTGCCGGGGCCGCGGTCGTGGCGCCGGGAGTTTCTTCCGGCCCCGAGCGGGAACGCTGGCCCGGTCGCAGGGGGAGGAGGGCGATGACGTTCCCGCACATCGCCGCCCCGGGCAGGGGAAGCACCCATCCGGTGGCCGGCGCGCCGCTGCTGTGCAACGCGCTCGAACACGGCCTCGCCGGGGACGGCACCACCAACGACCAGCCGGCGCTCGCCGCGCTGGTGGACCGTCTCGGCGACGCGTACGCGGCGGACGGGCGGGCGCGGGTGATCTACTGCCCGCCCGGCGTCTACTCGATCCGGGACGCGGGCACGGTGTGGCGGGCCGGGGTGTCGCTGGTCGGCGCCGGTCCCGGCGCGACCCGGTTCCTGCTCAGCAACGCGGGCAACCGCGCCGACCCCACCCCGCTGGCGTTCTACACCGCCGCGCTGCACGACGCCGACCCGCAGCGCCACCTGGAATACTGCACCTTCGCCGACTTCGAGATCGACGGCTCCGGGGTGGCGATGGCCGAGTACAACCCGCTCGCCAAGGGACTGGGCCTGCAGTACGTCGTGCGCGGCGTGTTCCGCAACCTCTACATTCACCACACCGCCGCCACCGGCCTGGGCTGCGACTTCCTCCAGGACTGCCTGATCGACGGGGTGCTGGTGGTCGGCTGCGGCCGGCTGGACAACGGCACCGAGATGGGCGGCGCGGGCATCGGCATCGGCGTGGGCGGGTGGGGCAGCGTCGAGCGGGCCAACGTGGTCAACTGCTCGGCCGTCGGCAACGCCACCAACGGCATCTTCTTCGAGTTGCAGGTGGAGGGCGCGCTGCGCCCCCGGGGCCTGCGGGTGATCGGCTGCCACGCCGAGGGCAACCGGTTCGGCGTCTCCGACTGGGGGGCCAACGGGCTGATCGTGTCGGCCTGCACGATGACCGGGAACGTGGAGGCCGGCTTCCACGTCTCCGCCAAGGGCACCACCAGCACGGCCGGTCGGGGCGGCATCCTCAGCGACTGCGTCATCGACGGCAACCTGCGCGACGGGATCAGCATCGGCAACACACCCGGCCCGTACACCATCCGGGGCAACCGGATCAGCGGCAACGGCCGGTACGGCTACCACCAGCGCAGCCTGGGTGGTGAGCAGCAGGAGTGCGCCCGGGAGATCGTCATCGACGGCAACGACTTCTACGGCAACAGCCTGGACGCCATCCGGCTCGACCGGCCCATCCGGGACGCGCTGATCACCAACAACCGGATCCGGGCCAACGGACGCCAGTGCGGCACCGGCAGCCGGGGTGGCGGGGATTCGGTCCGGTACAGCGAGAAGACCGCCGTCGACCGCCGCGCGACCTGGCAACACGACGAGCATCGCGGCAAGGTGCTCCGGGTGGGCGAGCGGGTGGCGGTGGTGGCGGCCAACGACTCGACCGACCTGCACCTGGCCCCCAACCGACCGGGTGCCTTCACCGCGTGGAGCGCGGACACCCCGGCGCCGGGCACCCCGTACGAGCTGCCCGCGGCGCCGGACGTCCGGGCCGGCATCACCGTCGACGCCGCCCTGGACGCCGCCACCATCCGGGCCAACCGGATCTGGGACAGCCACGAGCCGCAGACCCAGACCCACGGGATCTGGGTCACCGAGCACGGCAGTTGCGTGTCCTGCCGGGTGGAGGAGAACGACCTCGCCGGCAACGCCGAGGCGCCGATCCGGCTGGACACCCCGCCGGTGGGCGGCCGGTGGGAACGCAACCACGGCGACGAGGCGCGGGACTGAGGCCGGTGGTCGTCCGGGCTCGCCGGATCCGGTCGGAACGGGGCGGCCGGCACCGGAGCGGGCGAGGTGGACCCGGACCGGTCCCGAGCGGCTGATCGGGGTCGCCCCGGGGCGAGCGCGGCCGATCGGCCTCGGCCGGGGACGACGAGGGCCGGGACGGCAGCAGGCGGGCGCAAAGTGCATTCGGACCCCATTGTCGAGCAATTACTGAAATAGCGGCGGCCGACTTCGGGCAATTCTCGGAAGTGCGCATACGCAGTTCGGTGAGCTGCTCACAATGGGCGGGAATGCAGCCGGAACGGGGAGCGCGTGATGAATTTGAGGCGAGGGGTGGGACTGCTCGCGGCGGTCGTCGTCATGGTGCCGACGGGATGCACCGCGCAACGAAAGGCGGCCGACCGGGCCGAGGCCCGGGACCAGGCGGTCGCGGTCACCGTCACGCCGGCCGACAAGACCCGCGACGTCCCGATCAGCGCCGAGGTGGGAACCTCGGTCCAGCACGGCCGGATCACCTCGGTGAAGCTCACCGACGACAAGGGCGGGCAGGTGGCCGGCGCGCCCCGCGAGGACGGGTCGAGCTGGGTGCCGAGCAAGCCGCTGCAGAACGGGCGTACGTACACCGCGGAGGTGACGGCCACCGGGGCGAAGGGGCGGACCGCCACCCGCGCCACCACGTTCACCACCGCCAAGAAATCCGACAAACAGGCGATCACCAGCGTCCTCTATTTCGCCGGAAATCAGACGTACGGAACGGCGATGCCGGTAACCGTCGCCTTCGAGCCGGCAATTCCCAAAGAGGCCAGGGCGGCGGTGCAACGACGTTTGTTCGTGAAGACCGACCCGCCGCAGCCGGGCACCTGGTCGTGGCTGGAGGACGGCACCCAGGTCTACTACCGGGCCCCGGACTTCTGGCGCCCGGGCACGAAGATCAGTGTCCGGTCCGCCCTGGAAGGGCTGCCGATCGGCAAGGAGTACGTCGGCGACAGCGACCGGAGCTCGACCTCGAAGATCGGCCGGCAGGTCAACCTGAAGATCGACAACGCCACCAAGCAGATGTCGGTCTACCAGGACGGCAAGCTGACCCGCAAGATCCCGGTCAGCCTCGGCAAGCCGAGCACGCCCAGCTCCAGCGGCAAGATGGTGATCATGGAGAAGCACCAGCAGACCACCTTCGACACCCGCGGCGAACCCGACGGCGGCTACGTCGTCGACGTGGAGGACGCCCAGCGGTACACCTGGGGCGGCGAGTTCATCCACGCCGCGCCCTGGTCGGAGGGGGATCAGGGCTACACCAACGTGTCGCACGGCTGCGCCAACGTCTCCTCCGCGGCGGCGGACTGGCTGATGGGCGTCACGCAGGTCGGCGACCTCATCGAGGTCGAGGGCACCGAGGTGCCGCTGCGGCCGGGCAACGGCTGGACGGCCTGGAACGTCAGCTGGGACGAGTTCGCCAAGGGCAGCGCGCTGCCGGTGCCCGCCGGGCTGAAGCCCTCGCCCACCCCGACCACGCCGCACCCCGGTGCGGTGGCCGGCGGCTCGCCGGAACCGGCCCCGTCGGGCAGTGGCGGCTGACGGCACAGGGAGGAACGGCCGCGAACCGGCCGGCTCGGCGCCCACCGGCACCGGGCCGGCCGCGCCGTTCCCGCCCCGCCTCGCTCTCCGCGGACCCGTCCCGGGATGGGCCGGGATGCCGCAACTCGGCCTGACCCGCCCCCGGGTCGGGCTGGTGGCCGCTGGCGTCGGGCTGGGTGGCGCGGGTCAGCCCAGTGGGACCCGGGCGATCCCCGACCCGGTGAGGCTGCCCAGCCAGAGCTGGTCGCGATGCTGCCGTACCCCGGTGATCATCGGGTACCGCCCGGCCGGGCCGTGCAGGGTGCGCAGCACCCGACCGTCGCCGTCGACCAGCGCGACCAGGCCGTACCGGGCTGGGCGGGGCTGCGCGGCGGTCGGCAGCAGCGCCACCAGCTGGCGGACCCGCGGGTGCGGCAGGAGCCGCTCCACGATCGCCCGGCGTGGGCTGGGCAGGGCGATCCAGTACGTCCCGTCGCCCACCGCCGCGAGATTGTCCGGGTACGCAGGCAGATCCGCCAGCACGGTCACCGCGCCGTCGGGCAGGCCGACCCGCAGCAGCCGGTGGGTGGCGGTCTCGGCGACCAGCAGCGCGGCGCCGTCCGGGGTGAGGGCGATGCCGTTGGGGAAGTACAGCCCGGCCACCACCACCTCGGTGCGCCCGGAGTCCGGCTGGTAGGCGAGCACCTTGCCGTTGGGGCGGTGCTCCAGCAGGTCCCGCCGCCAGTGCTCGACGGGGAACCGGTCGCTGCTGTCGGTGAAGTAGATCGTCCCGTCCGGCGCGACCGTGGCGTTGTCGGCCAGGTGCACCGGCGACCCGGCCCCGCTGAGCCGGCGTACCGCCCCGTCGGGCGTGACCCGCAGCAGGCCCTGGTACGCGTCGCAGATGACCAGGGTGCCGTCGGTCGGGTCCAACTCGATGCCGAGCGGCCGGCCGTCGGTCTCGGCCAGCAGCCGGGGCCGGGTGCCCGGTTCGGCGTCGGCCGGCCACCACCACAGCCGGCCGTCCTCGTCGCCGCTGATCACCCGGCCGTCCGGGTGCACCAGCACGTCCTCCGGCCCGTGCGCGCCGTCCGGCAGCGGGAACGTGTCGGCCGCGTCGAGCCGGCGGTCGTCCGGCGCCCACGGCCCGTCCAGCGGCGGAGGCACGGTGGCCGGCTCGCGGACCGGCCGGATCAGCCGGGGAGCGCGGGGGCGGGGCGTACGGGGGCGGGGCACGGCCATCCGCTCATTCTGGCCCGGCGACCCGGCCGGTGCGGACCGGCGACGGGTCCCGGGCCGGGCGTGTCGCGTTCCCGAGGCGCGCGGCCGGGCCGGTGTCGGGGTGCGCCCCGAGGCGTCTGGGGGGCGACCCTGGACCTTCCCGGAGACGGGCGTCTCAGCCGGCCGGAATTGTCGGTGGCAGGGGATAGATTCGGGGCATGGAGCAGCACAGCGACCGCTTCGAGGTCACCGTCAGCGTGGGGGACGGGGCCGTCGACGTGTGGGCCGTCGGCGAGGTCGACATCGCCACCGTCGGGGCGCTGCGCGCCGCGCTCTGGGCGGCTCCGGCCCGGCCGGTGCTCCGGCTGCACCTGGCCCGGGTCCCGCTGCTCTCCGCCGCCGGGATCCGCGCGGTGGTCGCCGCCCACCTGCGGGTGCGGGCGCGCGGCGGCGAGCTGGTGCTGGTCGACCCGACGCCCACCGTGCAGCGGGTGCTGCGCACCACCGGCCTGCACCGGGTGCTGGAGATCCGCACCTGCGGGCCGGGCGAGGTGGCGCTCGCGGCGTGACGCCGGGCCGACCGGCGTGCGATCGGTGGCTGCCGTCGGCGGGTCAGCCGACGTCGAGCAGGTCGACGACGAAGACCAGGGTCTCGTTCGGCTTGATCACGCCACCCGCGCCCCGGGCCCCGTAGCCCAGGTGCGGCGGGATGGTCAGCTTCCGCCGGCCGCCGACCCGCATGCCGACCACGCCCTGGTCCCAGCCGGCGATGACCTGGCCGCCGCCGAGCGGGAAGGCGAACGGCTCGCCCCGGTTCCACGAGGAGTCGAACTCGCCGCCGGTGGAGTGGGAGACCCCGACGTAGTGCACCGTGGCCAGCTGGCCCGGCTGGGCCTCGGGGCCGTCGCCGACGGTGAGGTCCTCGACGACCAGTTCGGCCGGCGGGGCGCCCTCGATCGGGCCGACCTCCGGCTTACCTGCCTGTGGCATGTTCATGCGCGCTCTCCCACCTCGGTGATGTCTGCGGTCCGCAGTCGATCCTGCCGGATAGCGCGGCGCCGATACCCGCCGGTCCCGGTGGACACGCGCGGGTGGACGTGCCGGGCCTGCGAGGGGGCAGGCGGCACAGCGCGATCAGCTACCGGCCACGACGAGTGCCAGCCCGGCGAGGACGAGGGCGTAGGGGCCCCAGAAGTACCGTTCCCACGGGCTGCGGGAGGCGACGTTCATCAGCGCCCCGAGCACCAGCAGTCCGAACAGGACCCAGGTGGCCCATGTGGTCCAGGCGGCCGGCGGCATCGGTCCGAGACCGACCCGGGCCAGCACCACCAACGCGGCGAACGACCAGACGAGCATGGCGAGGACGCTTGCCGCGCGGAACCTGGCCGGCAGCCGCCCGGAGATCGTGCCGCCCCAGGCCGCCCGGCCGAGCGGGGCGCCCACGGCGAGCACGAGCTGGAACAGTGCGATGCCGGCGCAGGCGGCGGCAGCGGCGAGGGCGGCGCGCTCGGGCGGCAGGATGTGCATGATCGCCCTCATCCGGTCTCGTTCCGGTCTGCGGGGGCGGGCGGCGCGGCGTCCAGCACGGCCAGGCTCTCGTCCGCCCAGGCGAGGGTGGCCCGCGCGCTGTGCCGGCCGGCGGAGACGGTGAGCAGCCAGAACAGCATGTCGTCCGAGTGTTGCGTTTCGCCGGCCACCTGCGCGGCGATCGCGTCGAACTCGTCCAGCCGGCGTTGGGCATCGACTCTGGCCTGCGCGATGAGCGCGCGGCACGCCTCGACCCCGAGGCTGCGGCCGAAGAACAGGCGCAGGAGCAGGCCGTTTCGCGGCGGAGTGGCCTGGACGGGCTGCCGGAGCAGGTCCCGTAGCCGTTCGGTGCCGGACGTTGTGATGGCGAACAGCGACGAGCCGGCCCGGGTGGAACCACCTCGGGTCACGTGGCCGTGGCGTTCCAGCGTGGCCAACGTCGGATAGATCTGGCCGAAGCTCTCGCTCCAGAAGTGCCCCAGCACGTCGCGGATCGCTTCCCGCAGCGCGTAGCCGGTCATCGGCTCGATGCTCAGCGCACCCAGCACGGCCATCTCGGTCTGGCTCCCCCGCGCGCCCGCCATGGCAACCCACCCTCCGCCCATATCTGGCAGATATATCTACCAGAGAGAGCCCGCACGGGGCAACCCGTCCGGGAGCCGGCACGTGCGAGGCGGGCGCCACCTGTCGGTGACGCCCGCCTCGGGGGAGGTGTTCAGCGGAGCCAGGGGAGCCGCGTGACGATCGGGAGCTTCGCCCACGCCCGGCCCAGGCCGAGGGTGTTCCCGGCGCCGACCAGGGCCAGCGCGGCCAGCAGACCCGCGTAGATCAGGTGGTCGTCCATGAACGGGTTGTTCTCGGGGGGCAGCACGGCCGTCCACATCATGACCAGCAGGAGACCGCCGGTGACCGCGGCGATCCGCATCCCGATGCCGAGGATCAGGGCCACGCCGATGCCCAGCAGGCCCAGCATGAACAGCCAGTCCGCCCAGGCCGCACCGGCGATGCCGTGGTAGAAGCCCTCGAACGGGCCGGCGGTGCCGAAGGCGAGGAAGCCCTTGGTCGGGCTGCCCCCGTTGAGCCAGGCGTTCTTCGCCGGGGTGGCGTGCCCCAGGCCGAACAGCTTGTCGACGAACGCCCAGAGGAAGATCCAGCCCAGCGCGATCCGGAGCCCGGCGAAGACGTACCGGGTGGCCTTCTCACGGGTGGTCTCGGCCGCCGGAGCGATGTTGTCGGCGGTGGTCCGCTCGATTGTCGCGGTCATGGTCTCCACGTCCTTTCCTGTGCCTCGCACCGCGCTTCCCGGTGGCAACTCCATTGCACGCCCGCCGGTGCCGGGCGGGCAGGGCCGACCGGGCCCTGCCGGCCCGGGACCTTCGACCCCGATCCGACCGGTCCGGTCGGCCGGGCGACGGCGGTCCGCCGCCTCTGACCGGGGCACCCGGTGCGTCCGTAGCGTCGTCGGTGGGAACTCGGCGAGGAGGCCGTGATGAGGACGTGGCAGGTGGGCGACGTGATGACCAGGGACGTCGCGACGGTGGGCGAGGAGACGCCGTACCGGGAGATCGTCGACGTGCTGATCCGCCGGGGCGTCAGCGGGGTGCCGGTGGTGGACGGGTTCCGGCGGGTGCTGGGCGTGGTGTCCGAGGTGGACCTGCTGCACAAGGTCGAGCGCGCCGGACGGCCGGAGGAGCGGCGGGTCTTCGAGGGGCGCCGGCGGCGTACCGCGCGGGAGAAGGCCGCCGGGCTGGTGGCCCGGGACCTGATGACCGCGCCGGCGGTCACCACGGTGCCCGGGGCGTCGCTGCCGGCCGCGGCCCGGCAGTTGGACCGGGAGGCGGTCAAGCGGCTGCCGGTGGTGGACGACCTCGGCCGGCTGGCCGGCATCGTCACCCGCGGCGACCTGCTCCGGGTGCACCTGCGCACCGACGCGGAGATCCGCGAGGACGTGGTGCAGGAGGTGCTGCGCCAGGTGCTGGCGGTGCGGGACGGGTTGGTCACCGTGCAGGTGCGCGACGGGCTGGTCACCCTGGACGGCCGGCTGGACCGGCGTACCGCGGCGGAGCTGGCCGGCCGGCTGGCGGCGCAGGTCGGCGGGGTGGTCCAGGTGGTCAACCGGATCGGGTACGACGTGGACGACACCGCCCTGGTCGAGCTGCCGCCCGGCCCGGCCACCCCGGTCGCCTGAGCCCGCCCGGCGGTCCCGGACCGGCTCAGCGGGCCCGGGCCAGCGCGGCGCCCAGCACGGCGGGCGCCTCGGCGAGGCTCGGCCCGTACCAGGTGAGGTGCCGGCCGGAGACCAGCGCGCACGGGACGCCGGGAAACGCCTCCGGCCCGTCGTCGGCGGTGAACCGGTACGGCTCGTCCGGCAGCACGACCAGCTCGGGCCGCCGTCGGCGCAGTTCGTCCAGGCTCGGTCGGGGGTAGCGCTCGGCGTGGTCGGCGTAGCTGTTGGCCACCCCGAGACGGCCCAGCACGTCCCCGGCGAAGGTGTCCGCGCCCAGCACCACCCACGGCCGGCGCCAGACCGGCACCACCGCCGTGCGTGCCCCGGGCAGGGCGGGCGGCGCGGCCCAGGCCCGGCGGGCGGCGGCCAGCCACGCCGGCTCGCCAGACGCGCCGAGGTCGGCGAGCAGGCCGGCGAGTTCGTCCAGGGCCGCCGGCACCGTACGCGGGTAGGTGACCCGCACGGGCACGCCGGCGGCGGCGAGGGCGTCCGCGTCCTCCCGGCGGTTCTCCTCCACGTTCAGCAGCACCAGGTCGGGCCGCAGCGCCCGGACCCGGTCCAGGTCCGGGTACTTGCTGCCGCCGACCCGGGCCACGTCCAGCCCGGCCGGGTGGGTGCACCAGTCGGTGGCGCCGACCAGCACGCCGGGCAGGGTCACCGCCACCGCCTCGGTGAGCGACGGCACCAACGACACGACCCGCACCCGTACCTCCTCTCCGGCCCGCCGGGTCAGGCCCGGCCGGCCGCGGCGGTCTGCCCGGCCAGGGTGGCCACCGGCACCCCTTCGCGGGCCGCCCACTCGACGGCGTGCCGCACCTCGGCCAGCGGCAACGGCCGCCGATCGGTGACCGTCACCGCCGCGTGCACCGCGTACGCCACGAACGGGTACGACCGGGCCAGACCGGCGAGCGACTCGTGCACCCGGCCGGCCACCGCCACCGCCTGCTCCTCGGTCAACGCCGGCAGGATCAGCAGGTAGTCCTGTTCGGAGAGGCGCACCGCCCGGTCCACCGGCCGCAGCACCGAGGTCAGCGACGCGATCACCGCCTGGGTCTCCCGGGCCACGCTGCGCCGGCCGAAACGCTCCGGGGTGCCCGCCGGCTCCGCCACCCGCACGCCGATCAGGGCGACGGACAGGGTGCCCGAGGCGGTGACCCCGTCGGCGACCGTCCAGCGGCGCATCGCGGGCTCGTCCAACAGCGCCGGCCGGTCCTCGGCCGACGACTCCGCCCCCGGCGCCGCCGGCCGGCGGCGGGCGCGTTCGGCCCGGCCGGCCATCAGCCGCAGCGCCGCCTCGGCCCGGCTCTCCCCGGGCGTGGCGGGCAGCTCCCGTACCCGGTGCAGCACCGCGTCCCAGCCGGCGAGCGCCGCGGCGGGCAGCCGGTCGGCCAGCCGGTCACGCAGCCGCAGCGCCTCGTGCAGCGCCTCGTCCCGGCGGAAGCTCCAACCGCCGTCGAAGAGCCGGCCGGCCTCCAGGGTCGGCGCCGGTTCCACCTCGCCCCGGTCGTACGCCACCAGGGCCGCCCCGAAGCGCGGCGTCAGCGCCACCACGCTCCACTCCCGGGCCAGGTCGTCCGTCCCGTCCAGCGCGACGCCGGTGACGCCGGGTGGCAGGTCGGCCGGGAGCTGCCCGACCATGCCGACGACGGTCACCGCGGCGGTGCCCGCCATCCGGGCGTATCGCGGGCGCGCCCGTTCGAAGTAGGGCGGCTGCTGGAACAGCGCGACGACGAGCAGCGGGCCGTCCTCGGTGGTGGCCAGCGCCGCCTCCTCGATGGCGTGCGAGACGGCGACGAGGCTGCTCTTGGTCGACTGACGTGGGTCCCGTCCACTGTGCGGCACCCGGTGAGCCTAGATAACCGCCGCGGGCGGCGCACCTCCGCCGGTCCCGGGGCGCGGTCCGCACCGGCGCACCGACCAGCATGATCGACGACCTAGACTCGGGCCCGGCCGACCGACCCACGGATGGATCCCGCGATGACGACGAGCACCGGCAGCGACGCCTGGCTGCGTCCCCTCACCGCCGGCCCGGCCCCGACCCGGGCCGGTCAGGTGGTGCACGCCGGGCGCCGGCTGGGCGACCTGGTGACCGGGCGCCCGCCGGGGATCACCGGGCACCAGTGGAGTTCCGCGATCCGGGAGGACTTCGCCCAGGTGGTCTGCGACGCCGGTACCGGGCTGCCGGCGTTCGCGGTGGCCGTCGTGCCGCCGGCGCCGGCCGGGTCGCCGCGGCAGCGGGCCGAGCGCGCGACGAACGCGGTCTGCGCGGCGGTGGGTCTGCCGTTGCTGCGGATCGAGTCGCCGACGCTGCGCCCCGCCGAGCACGGCCGCCGCATCGCCGACTACGTGATCGACGCCCGCCGGTACGCCGCGGTCGTCGACGGCGACGTCGCGGACGCGGACACCGCGCCGGTGGGCTACCGCGACATCGTCGGCCGGCTGCCCGACGGTCGCGAGGGGCACGTCAACGACCTGGGCGCGCTGGCCCGGGTTGCGGCCGTCCAGGCGTACGTCGGCCGGGAGCTGACCGACCCGATCGTGCGGGGCCTGCACGTGCGCTGGCGCGGCGGGCCGGCGGAGGGCTGGAGCTGGGTCGAGGTGCGCCCGGGCCGATGCCTGGTGGAGCGGGTACGCGTCACCGAGCAGCGGTTCTCCTGCGGGGTGGACGCCGCCCGGCTGGCCGAGGACCTGGCGGCCGCCGCCGTGGGCGAGCGGCTGCGCGACCTGACCGGGGTGGACCCCGACCTGACCGGCCGCGACGAGCTGCGTGCCGCGATCGTCGCGCTGCGGGACCGCGGCGACGAACTGGTGAACGGCTTCGCCTTCGCGCACCTCTGCGCCGACTGACCGGGCCCGCTCCGGCGCCGGAAATCCGCTCGCAAATTCCGCGAACTCCGGTTGAACCCTCGCCCGCCGCCCTCCGTACTCCTGCCCGAATGGACGCAGATCTTTCCAGTCGCGCCGACAGGCGCGGCGGCGGTGCGGAAAGGGCATCGTCGGTTATCGACGTGCGGCCGGAACGGCCGTGCACCTCGCCGGGGTGTGCCACACCCCGAATTCGCCTCCTCCGGCGGGGTCACGAGTCAACTACCGGATCGAGAAGGAGAGCAATTCGATGCGCAGGTCCACACGGGCACGCCGGCCATCCGGTAACGCGCGGAACAAGCGGCGACTGCTGGCCGCCGCCGGCACGCTCGCGGTCTTCGGCGGGATCGTCGCTGTCACCCAGATCTCGTCGGCCCATGACCAGCCCGCGAGCACTCGCGCGAAGCCGGTCTCGTGCGTGGCGGCCAGCCCCGGTGCGACCGCGCCGAGCGGTCGGGGCAGCACCACCCGGACCTGGCAGGACGGGCGCTGGGTGCGCAACCACTGGGGCGACGGCCAGATGTCGGCGACCGAGTGCCAGGACACCAAGGCCGGCGGGGGCACCGCCGGCGGTACGCCCACCGTCGCCTGCCCGGACGTCGCCGGGGCGCTGCCGGAGGTGCCGGCCCGGGCCCGCCGGGAGGTCGACCGCAACCTGGCCCTGCTGCGCCAGCAGATCGCGGAGGCGAACCGGCGGCTGGCCGCCGACGGCGGCAACGGTCAGGACTTCATCGTCAACGCCGTCCTGCGGCCGCTGGCGGACAAGCGGCGGGCGACGGTGAACCGCATCGCCACCGCCATCGGCCGGGTCGCCCAGCGCCCGCAGGGCCTGGACCAGCTCGCCGAGTGCGCGCTCGCCGACAGCGGTAACACCGGCGGCAACAACGGCGGCGGTGACACCGGTGGCGGTGACACCGGCGGTGGCAACACCGGTGGTGGTGACACCGGCGGTGGGAACACCGGTGGTGGCAACAACGGCGGTGGCAACACCGGAGGCGGCAACGGCAACGGGCTGGAGGTGCTGGCCAAGGACTGCACCAACAGCCAGCTGCAGCCGCACGACGGCTTCCAGAACGGCAACCGGTGCGTGGGCACCGCCTTCGGTGAGGTCGGCGCCGCGGCGAACAACCCGTCGCTGCTCATCACCGAATTCCCCCAGCAGGTGGGGCAGGGCCAGGCCTTCACCCTGCGGGTGACCACCCGCAACCTGGTCCGGGACCGGTTCCTCGCCGCCGGCCAGGGCGGCTACTACCAGGAGACCTCGCTGCTCAACGACCAGGGGCTGGTGCGGGGCCACTTCCACACCGCCTGTCGGATGCTGCAGAGCGACCGGGAGCCGCCGGCGCCGCAGGACGTGCCGGCGTTCTTCGTGGCGACCGAGGACGGGCGGGGTGGTGCCGAGGCGGACGACGTCGTCATCCAGATCCCCGGTCTGCCCCAGTCCGGCACCGCGCAGTGCGCGGTGTGGGCCGGTGACGGCTCGCACCGCATCCCGATGATGGAGCGGGCGAACCAGACCCCGGCCTTCGACGTAGTGCGCATCGAGGTGAACTGAGCCGACGTACGCGGCCGGGCGCCCGGGGGAAATCTTCCCCGGGCGCCCGGCCGTATCGTCGTGCCGGGACAATTGCGCCCGGCAAAAGGCACACCGCGGTCACCGCTTTCCCAGCGTGACCCCGGCGTGCCCGAAGGTGACCTTGGTGGGAACCTCAGCGGTTCTTGTAGGCCTCGACGACCGAGACCGGGATCCGACCCCGCTCGGAAATCTCGTAGCCGTTCTTCGTGGCCCATTCCCGGATGGCCCGGTTCTGCTCCCGGTCCATTCCGGCGCCGGTGGAGCGGCCGGGGCGGCGGGCTGTCCGGCCAGCGTCGGCCGGGCCGCGGCCGATGCGCCTGCCGGCGGAGATGTACGGGTCCAGGGCCTTGCGCAGAACCCCCGCGTTCTCGTCGGAGACGTCGATGGTGTACGCCACGCCGTCCAGGCTGAACTCGACGGTCCGATCGGCCTTTCCGCCGTCCAGATCGTCGGTCAGAACCGTGATTACCTTCCTTGCCATCGCCAATTACTCCTCGTGTCGGGCGGGGTCTGCCCAAGAGTTTGACGTATGCGCCGGGATAATCGCAACATTACGCGCCAATTCCCATTCGCCCGGTGCCGCCGGTCGAGGGAAAACCGCCGTGGCCAATCGGCGCGACCGGGGCCGCCCATTTGCCGGCGGGGGAGCCCGACGCCGCCCCCCGCCGCCGGAGAGGCGTGTCCTGGATCACATGTCGGAACAACGGGGCACGGTTTGTGACTTGAGCCAGACACGCTCAACTCAACGTGATGGCAGGTGTTCGATGGCAACTCTTCCGGTACTTCCGCTGACCGACGCCGTCCTGCTGCCCGGGATGGTCATCCCGGTGACCCTCGACCCGACCACCCAGGCCGCCGTCGACGCGGCCCGGGCCACCGGCGACAAGAAGCTCCTCGCCGTGCCCCGCCTCGACGGCGAGTACGGACCCGTCGGCGTGATCGCCACCATCGAGCAGGTCGGCCGGCTGCCCAGCGGCGAACCCGCCGCGGTGGTCCGCGGCCTGTCCCGCGCCCGGATCGGCTCCGGCGTGCCCGGACCCGGCGCGGCGCTCTGGGTGGAGGCCACCCGACTCGACGAACCCGCCCCGGCCGGGAAGGCCCGGGAACTCGCCCGCGAGTACCGCGCGCTGATGACCTCGGTCCTCCAGCAGCGCGGCGCGTGGCAGGTCATCGACGCCATGGAGCGGATGACCGACCTCTCCGAGCTGGCCGACTCGGCCGGCTACGCGCCCTGGCTCAGCCTGGCGCAGAAGACCGAGCTGCTCGCCGCCCCGGACGTCACCGCCCGCCTCGAACTGCTGGTCGGCTGGGTGAAGGAGCACCTCGCCGAGCAGGAGGTCACCGAGCAGATCAACACCGACGTCCGCGAGGGACTGGAGAAGTCGCAGCGGGAGTTCCTGCTCCGCCAGCAGCTCGCCGCCATCCGCAAGGAACTCGGCGAGGACGAGCCGGACGGCTCCGCCGACTACCGGTCCCGGGTGGAGTCCGCCGACCTGCCGGAGAAGGTCCGCGAGGCGGCGCTGCGCGAGGTCGGCAAGCTGGAGCGGGCCAGCGACGCCTCACCCGAGGCGGGCTGGATCCGTACCTGGCTGGACACCGTCCTCGAGATGCCGTGGAACACCCGTACCGAGGACAACACCGATCTTGCCGCGGCGCGCGCGGTGCTCGACGCCGACCACGCCGGCCTGGCCGACGTGAAGGACCGCATCCTGGAATACCTGGCGGTGCGCAACCGGCGCGCGGAGCGCAACCTCGGCGTGGTCGGCGGTCGCGGCTCCGGCGCGGTGCTCGCCCTCGCCGGCCCGCCCGGGGTCGGCAAGACCAGCCTCGGCGAGTCGGTCGCCCGGGCGCTCGGCCGCAACTTCGTCCGGGTCTCCCTGGGCGGCGTGCGGGACGAGGCGGAGATCCGCGGCCACCGGCGCACCTACGTCGGCGCGCTGCCCGGCCGGATCGTCCGCGCCCTGCGCGAGGCCGGCTCGATGAACCCGGTCGTGCTCCTCGACGAGGTCGACAAGCTGGCCGTCGGCTACTCCGGTGACCCGGCGGCGGCCCTGCTGGAGGTGCTCGACCCGGCGCAGAACCACACCTTCCGGGACCACTACCTGGAGGTCGACCTCGACCTGTCCGACGTGCTCTTCCTGGCCACCGCCAACGTGGTGGAGACCGTCCCCGGCCCGCTGCTGGACCGGATGGAGCTGGTCACCCTGGACGGCTACACCGAGGACGAGAAGGTGGCCATCGCCCGGGACCACCTGCTGCCCCGGCAGCGGGAGCGGGCCGGGCTGACCGCCGACGAGGTGACCGTCGCCGACGAGGCGCTGGCGCTGATCGCCGGGGAGTACACCCGGGAGGCCGGCGTCCGGCAGCTCGAACGGGCGCTGGCGAAGATCCTGCGCAAGGTCGCCGTGGCGCTGGCCACCGACCCGGCCCCGGTCCGCGTCGACGCCGACAACCTGGCCCGCTACCTGGGCCGGCCGAAGCACACCCCGGAGTCGGCGGAGCGGACGGCGGTGCCCGGCGTGGCCACCGGCCTGGCGGTCACCGGCGCCGGTGGTGACGTGCTCTTCATCGAGGCCACCAGCATGGAGGGCGAGCCGGGGCTGACCCTGACCGGCCAACTCGGCGACGTGATGAAGGAGTCCGCGCACATCGCGCTGTCGTACCTGCGCTCCAACGGGCGGCGGCTCGGGCTCGACCCGAACGCCCTCGCCGGACGGCGGATCCACCTGCACGTACCGGCGGGCGCGGTGCCCAAGGACGGCCCGAGCGCCGGCATCACCATGGTCACCGCCCTGGCGTCGCTGGCCGGCGGCCGGCCGGTACGCCCCGAGTTCGGGATGACCGGCGAGGTGACCCTCTCCGGCCGGGTACTGCCCATCGGCGGGGTGAAGCAGAAGCTGCTCGCCGCGCACCGGGCCGGTCTGACCGAGGTGATCATCCCGAAGCGCAACGAGCCGGACCTCGACGACCTGCCCGCCGAGGTACGCGAGGCGCTGACCGTGCACGCGCTCACCGACGTGGCCGACGTGCTCGCCCTGGCGCTGCGCCCGGCCGACGTCGACGCGGAGTCGCTGGGCGGCACGCCGCTGGCTGCCGCCTGAGACACCCGGACGTTGCCGGGTCGGCCGTTCGGCCGGCCCGGCAACGTCGCTCGACATGATCCGGAGAAGTTTTCGAACACGTGATCCGCGCTTTTGACAAACGATTCACATCTGCCTGGTCCGCCGGAAAGCTGAGCAATTTTTCGCCTCCGCGGACCCATTCGGCGGAAGTCGCGAGAATGATTGCGGTCCACCTGACCGCCGCCATCCCCGCGTTTTAGGCTGCTCCCGGCCGACACCCGCGTATCAGTTCGCGGCCCGGCGCAGCGTGAATGGTTTGTGAAAGGAGATCACATGTTTGTCGATTCGTCACCCGGGGTCGAGCGGCGATCGGGGCCCGGCAGGGCGACCCGGGCGCTCGCCCTGACCGGTGGGGTGGTGCTGGCCGGCCTCCTCGCCGTGGCCGCCCCGGCGCACGCCAAGGCTGCCGCGCCCACCGCCAGCAGTCCCGCCGCCGCTCCGGTCGCCGCCGCTCCGGTCGCCGCCGCTCCGGTCGCGGTCAAGGCGACGACGGCCGTGGCGGCCGCCGCGATCGCGCCGACCATCTCGCCGGCGGCCCGGCGGGTGCGACACGTGTCGAACCCCGCCACCACCTCGTGTCCGTCGGGGAACCTCTGCGCCTTCGTGTGGGACCCCACGAGGGGCAACTGGAAGGTCTTCGACCTGTACTACTGCCACCGCTACTCCCTCTCGTACTGGCAGGGCACCGGTAGTTACAACAACCACCAGTACGGCGGCGTGCGGGTGACCTTCTACGGCCAGAGCGGCAACGTCCTCAAGACCTTCACCAAGACCGGCAAGGGCACCCAGAACTGGAACCCGGTCTGGTCGATCCGCAACTGCTGACCCGATACCGGCCCCGACGCCATCGGCGTCGACCGGCCGTCGGGCGGGACCGCCCGGGATGGCCTGGCACCGCCGGCCCGTGCCCGGCACCCGGGCCGGTCCCGCCCCGCACCCCATCCTCACCCCGCCGATCATGGAGTCGTGGCCGGGAAAATGCGCCCGCCATCGGGGCGTACCGGGCGCCACAATCCCATGGTCGACGGAGCTGGCGGGGGCGGGGTGGAGGTGAAATGTGAAGCCATGGGCCCGCGTATTTGAAGCGAGATGAATTCGGGCTTCGGACGTGCTGTGGCGGCAATCGATAATTGTCGCAAACGCGTCTGGTTGTGGTCGTTGCAACGTCATACGCTGCGCTTATCTGGCTTCGCCGATGGATTCGGCCCGTTGGTGCCGGCAGCGGCGACCGCTTTCCTGAAAGGGGCAGCACGTGTTCATCAATCCATCCCGGGAAAACGCGAATCGAGCAGTCCCCGCCCGCCTGGTCCGCAGCCTCGCCCTGGTCGGCGTGCTCGTGGCGGGCATGCTCACCGTGATCACCCCGGCCTCGGCCGGGGCGAGCGCGCCCGTCGCCAGCACCCCGGTCGCCGCGGCGCCGGTGGCCGCCGCGCCGGTCAGCGCCAAGGCGGCGACCGTCCTGGCCGCCGCGGTCTCGCCGGGCATCTCGCCGGCGGCCAACAACGTGCGGTACGTGTCGAATCCCGCCGCCACCTCGTGCGGCTACGGGGTGTTCTGCGCCTTCGTCCTGGACCCGACCGTGAAGACCGCCAACAAGTGGAAGGTGTTCGACCTCTACTACTGCAAGCGCTACTACCTGTCGTACTGGCAGGGCAACGGCAGCTACAACAACCAGCAGTACGGCGGGGTCTGGGTGACCTTCTACAGCCAGAGCGGCAAGGTCCTCAAGTCCTTCAACGACAAGGGCCCGGGCACCTACAACTGGGACCCGGTCTGGTCGATCCGCAACTGCTGACCTCGCCACGCCCGGCAGCGGTGGCTGCTGAGCGCGCCCGCGGTGCGGCCCCGGTCGATGTCGACCGGGGCCGCACCGCGTCCGGCGTCGAGATGGATCAGCGGCGGTCGCGCCGCTCCCGGGAGTCGAAGCGTCCCCCGTCGCCGTCGCCGTCGCGGTCCCGGCGTACGGTGGCCTTGCGGCCCTTGATGGTGCTGCCGCGCAGCCCCTGGATCACCTCGTCGGCCACGCCCACCGGCACCTCCACCAGCGAGAACCGGTCGGCGATCTCGATCGAGCCGATGTCCCGGCCGCGCACCCCGGTCTCGCCGGTGATCGCCCCCACCAGGTCCTGCGGGCGTACGCCGGCCCGGCGGCCGAGGCCGACGAAGACCTGGACGGTGCCGGTCGCGCGCGGGCGGGCCGGGCCGCGCCGTTCGCCGCGGCCCTCATGGCCGGGCCGGCCCTCCCGGGCCGGCCGGACGGCGACCTGCGGGATCTCCTCCGCCTCGTCGTCCGAACCGGGGAGGGTCGCCTCGTGGGCCAGCTTCACCGCCGCGAGCGCCACCTCCATCAGGTCGAACTCGTCGGTGAGCGACTCCGCGATCACCCGGAACGGCTCCAGGTCGTCCTCCAGCAGCGACTCCCGCAGCGCCGCCTGGGTCAGCGCCAGCCGCCGGGTGCGCAGGTCGGCCACCGTGGGGATCTTGTCGATGAGGATCCGCTGCCCGGTCACCCGCTCGATCGTCTTGAGCATCCGGTGCTCGCGCGGCTCGGCGAGGGTGATCGCCACCCCCTCCCGGCCGGCCCGGCCGACCCGACCGATCCGGTGCACGTACGACTCCGGCGCCGACGGCACGTCGTAGTTGACCACGTGGCTCAGCTGCTCCACGTCCAGCCCGCGGGCCGCCACGTCGGTGGCCACCAGCAGGTCCGCGGTGCCGGAGCGCAGCCGGCCCATCACCCGGTCGCGCTGCTCCTGGCTCATTCCGCCGTGCAGCGCCTCGGCCCGGTAACCCCGGCCGTTCATCGTCTCGGTGAGCCGGTCCACCTCCTCGCGGCTGCGGCAGAAGACGATCGCCGAGGTGGGCGACTCCACGTCCAGCACCCGGCCCAGCGCCGCCGGCTTGTGCGCCCGCGCCACGATGTACGCGCTCTGCCGCACCCGGGGCGCCTCGCCGGCGACCGGCCGCTCCCGTTCGATCTGGATGCGGACCGGGTCGGTCAGGTGCTGGCGGGCCAGCCCGTCGATCCGGGCCGGCATGGTCGCCGAGAAGAGCACCGTCTGCCGCTGCGCCGGCGCGTGCTCCAGGATCGCCTCGATGTCCTCGGCGAAGCCCATGTCCAGCATCTCGTCGGCCTCGTCCAGCACCACCGTGCCCAGGTTGCCCAGCCGCAGCGTGCCCCGGGCGATGTGGTCCAGGGCCCGGCCCGGGGTGGCCACCACCACGTCCACCCCGGCGTCCAGGGAGCGCAACTGCCGGCCGATCGGCTGCCCGCCGTAGATCGGCAGCACCCGGGCGCCGAGGTCCTTGCCGTACCGGTGGAACGCCTCGGACACCTGCACCGCCAGCTCCCGGGTGGGCACCAGCACCAGCGCCAGCGGATCACCGCCCGAGCGGTCCTCCGGCATCCGCTGGAGCAACGGCAGCGCGAACGCGGCGGTCTTGCCCGTACCGGTCGCCGCCTGACCCAGCAGGTCCCGGCCCTCGCGCAGCGGCGGGATCGCCTCCCGCTGGATCGGCGTCGGCTCCTCGTAACCGAGGGCGCTCAGCGCGGCCAGCAGTTCGGCGCGCAGCCCGAGGTCCGCGAAGGCGCTCGCCTCGTCGGGGTCGGAGGGGGTGGGATCGGTCGGCACAGGTGCGGAACTCATGGGGAGAGCTTTTCATCATGCCCACCGGCGTGCTCCGCCGACCGGCACAACCGTCGCCCCCGACACGTCCGGCTCACCTCAGCCGCGTCGCCGGCGTGCCACCAGCGCGGCGACCACCGGGTACCGCCGGGACGGGCCCGGGTGGTCGTGCCGGTGCCGCACCGCGACCAGGACCATCGCCGGCATCATCAGCAGGTGCCCGCCCAGCAGCACCGTTTCCCCGCCGAGCAGGCCGGCGGCGAACGGGACGAGCAGCACCAGGAACGGCAGGTACATGGCGGCCACCATCTCTGCGGTGGCCCGCCGGCCATGGCCCCGGTGCCACATCCACGCCGCCATGGCCACCGCCATGTCGGTGGCCATGCCGAGCGCGGCCACCTCGGGTCGGGCGAGCGGTCCGGCCAGCCCGAGCGCTCCGCCGAGCGCGTGCCGGACGGGGCCGAGCAGCACCATCCCGGCGACCATCGCCAGGGTCATCTCGATCAGGTGCCGCAGCAGCCGGTGCCGGGCGGGCCGCGGGGCGGGAGGGCGGGTGTCAGGGTGCGTCGGCACGTCGGAGGGGTGGGTGCCGGGGTACGTCGTCGCGTCGGTCATGTGTCGATCCTGGGCCGGCCAAGCGCCGGACCCCAGATGCCGATGTCACCGGACGACCGGGCGGGGCGCACGGTTTCCCGATGACATTCCGCACGGGTGACCAGGGCCGGCGCTGCCCTAGGATCGGCGGGCATGACGGTCGACGGGGTGTGGACGGGAGCCGACCGGCGGCTGCGCCGCGCCCGGCAGGTCACCCTCGTCTTCCTGGTCACCAGCGTCTGGGCCAGCCTGCTGCTGCCCGGTGCCGGGCTGACCCGCGAACCGGACCCGACGCGGGTCACGCTGGGCGCGGTGGCCGTGCTCGGCTTCACCGTGGCCCAGACCTCCGTGCTCTACGCGGCGGTCACCCCCGGGTTGTCCCACCGGTGGCGGCGCCGCTTCACGGTGGGGCTGGCCGTGACGGCGGTGCTCAGCGTCCCGCTGGCCGGGCCGGTCGCCGCCGGCACCTGGCCGACCTGGGCCTGGCTGGGCGCCTCGCTGGTCGGCATGGCGCCACTGGTGCTGGCCACCCCCGGCGCGCTGGTCGCCTCGGCGGCCGTGGTCGCGGTCTCCGCCGGGGTGGCCCGGTGGACCGGGGGCTCGCTCACCGACCACCTGATCATTACGGGGCTGGTCGGGGCGGGGGTCGCCACGGTCAACCGGGCGCAGGTCTGGTTCTGGGACCTGCTGGTCGAGGCCCGGCAGGGCGAGCAGGCGCGGGCCCGGCTGGCCGCCGCCGAGGAACGGCTCCGGTTCGCCCGCGACGTGCACGACCTGCTCGGGCATGATCTGACCGTGATCGCGCTCAAGGCGGAGCTGGCCGCCCGGCTCGCGCCGGTCGACGCCGCCCGGGCCGGCCGGGAGGCCGACGAGGTACGCCGGCTCGCCGGCACCGCGCTGCACCGGGTCCGCGAGGCGGTGCACGACTACCGGGCGGTCGACCTGACCGAACAGCTCACCGCGGTGGGGGAGGTGCTGCGCTCCTGCGGGGTGCGCTGCACGGTGCGGTCGCCGGACGGCGAGCTGCCCGCCCGGGCCGCCGCCGACCTGGCCGCGGTGCTGCGCGAGGCCGGGACCAACGTGCTGCGGCACAGCCGGGCCGGGTGGTGTCGGATCGACGTCGAGCGGGAGGACGACATGATCACCATGACGGTACGCAACGACGGGGCGGCGGCCGGCGCACCGGATGAGCACAGCCACGGGCTGCGCGGGCTGGCCGAACGGCTCGCCGCGGGCGGCGGCGGCCTGGCCGCCGGGCGGGACGGCGACGAGTTCGTCCTGCGGGCGCGGGTGCCGGTGACCCCGTGATCCGGGTGCTGCTCGCCGACGACGAGGAACTGATCCGTACCGCCCTCGCGGCCCTGCTCGGTCTCGAGCCGGACCTGACGGTGGTGGCCCAGGCGGCGACCGGGCGGGAGGCGGTGGACGCGGCGCTGGCCCACCGCCCGGACGTCGCGGTCGTCGACCTGGAGATGCCGCCGCCCGGCGGGATCGCACTCGCCGCCGAGCTGGCCCGGGCCCTGCCGGACTGCGCGGTGGTGATCCTCACCGGCCACGGCCGCCCCGGTCACCTGCGCCGGGCGCTCACCGCCGGGGCCCGCGGCTTCCTGCGCAAGGGCGCACCCGGTGGGGCCCTCGCCGACGTGATCCGCCGGGTGCACGGCGGCGGCCGCTACGTCGACCCGGCGCTCGCCGCCGACGCGCTCACCCTGCCCGAGTGCCCACTGACCCCACGGGAGCTGGAGACGCTGCGGCTGGCCGAGTACGGCACGCCGGTCGCGGTGATCGCCCGGCGCACCCGGTTGTCGGCCGGGACCGTCCGCAACTACCTGACCGCCAGCGTCCAGAAGCTCGGCGCGACCGACCGGGCCGAGGCGGTCCGCATCGCCCGCGACGCCGGCTGGTTCTGACCCCCGCGGCGAGCGCGCGACCTTTAACCTGACGGGCGTGCGTACGGTCGAGCTGCTCTGTTCGCCAGGGCTGGAGGAGGCGGTACGGGCGGCGTGGGCCCGGCTGGCCGCCGCCGGGCTGCCCAGCCTGGCCCGCAACGCCCACCCGACCAACCGGCCGCACCTGACCCTGGCGGCGGTGGACGCGTTCCCACCCGGCGCCGAGGAGCGGATCGCCGACCTGTGCGCCGCCGTGCTGCCGCTGCCGGCCCGGCTGGACCGGATCGAGGTGCTCGACGGCAGCGCGCCGCTGGCCTGGCTGGTCCGACCCGGGCCCGAGCTGGTGGCGCTGCACGCGGCCGTCTGGGACGTGCTCGGCGGCCCCGAGCGGGGCAACCCGTGGCACCGGCCGGGGCGCTGGGTGCCGCATCTGAGCCTGGCGCTGCGCTTCCGGGACGCCGACCGGCGCCGGGCCCGGGCGGTGGCCGGGGTGGACCGGCCGCGCGGGGAGTTCGTGGCGGCGCGTAGCTACGACGGGGAGAGCCGGACGGTCCGGCCTTTGTCGGGCGTGCCGCGCTGACCGCAGGCCGCGCCCCGCCGCCCGGGAGGACGACGGGGCGCGGTGTCCGTGATCAGCGGTAGAAGCGCAGGTAGTCGAACTCGGCCGTCACCGGCGGCTCGGCGCCGCCGTGCGCCACCAGCCCGATCTTCGGCGTGGTGTCGGCCGGGAAGGTCCACACCCCGCCCCAGGTCCAGTTCCTGCCGTCGCGGCTGGAGCCGGCCCGGAACTCGTGCTCGCCGTTCGCCGGGTCGACCCGGTGCGCCAGCCGCAGCCAGGTGGTCGTCGCCGGGGTGCCGACGATGTTGCCGCCGTACACCGGTTGGCCGGCGAAGGGCAGCTCGTAGCCGTACTCGACCTGCCGGGTGTTCCAGATGGCGACCTGGCTGAGCCGGGCGAACCGGTCGTCGTCGACGTACGCGACCAGCCCGGCCTGCTGGTAGTTGCGCACGGTCTCCTCGCCCAGGTCGAGCGTCACCTTCGTCTCCACCACGTAGTCCCCGGTGGGCGCGTCGCGCAGCAGCACGCCGGCGGTGTTGCCGGTGCCGGTCAGGTCGGCCGCCTCGACCGGCCAGCGCAGCCGGCCGTCGGCGACGGTGGCGTCCGGGTTGCGCCGGATCCACTGCCAGTCCGGGTCGAGCCCGGCGGAGAACTCGTCGGAGAACTGTGGCAGGGCAGCGCCGACGCGCGGGGGTGCGGCGACCGTGCGGACCGGTTGGTAGAGCCGGGTGGCGCTGACGTTGTCGAACGCCGCCCGCCCGCCGGTGGCGACCAGGGTGAGCGGGCCGGCGGCCGGCCGGTCCAGGGTCAGCGCGACGGTGGCCAACTGGTCGCCGAGGCGGGCGGGGCTCAGCTCGGCGACGAGCTGGCGGCCGCGTACCTCGACGGCGAGGTTGTGCCGGTCGGCGGGGTCGAAGCCGGCCGGCGCGGGTGAGGTGGCCGTCCGGTCGCCCTGCCGGGCGGTCAGCCGGCCGGCGGCGTCGACGGTCACCGTGACCCGCCCGCCGAGGGGGAGGC
>NZ_JAIOAA010000012.1 GCF_019890675.1 Micromonospora sp. PLK6-60
GCGGTCGTCGCGGTTGAGCAGCAGCGCCCCACCGATCAGGATGGCCGCGCCGAGCAGCACCGCGCGGAAGGCGTCGGTGACGATGTAGCCGAAGGTCGCCGCGACCAGGATGCCGAGCACGATCACGGTCACCGGGGACATGCTGGACCGGCCGCGGCCCAGCATCGACTCGATCGGGGAGGCGCTGTCGCCCTCACCCGGAATGATCAGCCAGGCGGCGACGTACACGAGGACGCCGATGCCGCCGAAGAAACCGAGGACGGCGATGATCACCCGCCAGAGCACCGGGTCGGTGTTGGTGGCCCGGCCGATCGCCGCGCAGACACCGGCCAGGTAGCGGCCGTCGCGCGGGCGGACCAGGCCGTACCGCGAGGTGAAGCCGGCGCCGGGCGGGGCGTACCCGCCGGGTGGCACCTGGTGGCCGGCGGCGCTCGCGCCCGGCGTGCCCGGCCAGTCGCCGGCCGGCAGCGGGTCGGCCGGGCCCCCGCCCGGTGGTGGGGCCGCGGCGCCGGTGGGGCCCGGCGCGGGTTCCGGCGGGTCGGCAGGGGTGGCCGCCGGCGGTGGTGGCGGTGGCCCGTCCGGTGGCGCCGCCCCGGGCAGGGGCGGGCGGGCGGCTTCCTCGGTCATGCCTCGATCCTGCTGCGCGGCGTGCCCGAGCGTCCTCCGGAACCGACCCTGACGCCACCCTGAGATCCCCGACCCGCGAATGTCCGGGGCGTCCCCGTGGTCCTCGCCGGCCAGCGCGTGTGACGATCGGTACCGGCGCCACCACCGGTGGACGCCGCCGCACCGCCACCCCGAACCCGGGAGCCTCCGATCAGCACGGTCAGCCAGCCACCCCGCCTCTACCGGGCGCCCGAGCACCGGATGGCGGCCGGCGTCGCCGCCGGCATCGCCGAGCATCTCGGCATCTCGGTGCTGCGGGTACGGGTCGCCTTCATGGTCCTGCTCGGGCTGAGCGGGCTGGGCCTGCTGCTCTACGCGGCCTTCTGGGCGGTGGTCCCGTTGCGCCCCGGCGAGCACGCCGCCCCGGCCCGCCGGGACATCGCCGAGCTGCTGCCGTTCGTGGCCATCGGGCTGGGTGTGCTGCTGGTCCAGGTGCTGGTCTTCGACTCGGTGGGCGCGGCCGGCACGGCCGGCTGGCTGGTCGCGATCATCGCGGTCGGCGCGGGGGTGATCTGGCACCAGTCCGCGCCGGAGCGGCGCCGGCAGTGGGGCGAGTCGATGCCGGTGCCGTGGCTGGGCGCGGTGGTGGAGGAGAGCGACCGGCGGGCCTTCGTGCTCCGGTTCATCGGCGGCGGCGTGCTGGTGGCGGTCGGCATCATCGGCGTGGTCGCCGTCTACTCGCCGGTGCAGAACTTCGACGCGGTGATCAACGGCGTGATCTTCGCGCTGGTCGGCCTGGCCGGCGTCGGGGTGGTGGCGGCACCGGTGCTGTGGCGGACCTGGAACCAGTTGCGCTCCGAGCGCGAGGGGCGCATCCGCGAGCAGGAACGCGCCGAGCTGGCGGCGATGGTGCACGACCAGGTGCTGCACACCCTCGCGTTGATCCAGCGCAACGCGGCCGACGTGAAGACCGTGCAGCGGTTGGCCCGGGGTCAGGAACGGTCGCTGCGCAACTGGCTCTACCGCCCGACCGCCTCGCCCACCGAGCGGTTCGCGGCGGCCCTGGAGCAGGCCGCGGCCGAGGTCGAGGACACCTTCGCGATCACCGTCGAGGCGGTGGTGGTCGGCGACCGGGAGACCGACGAGCGGGTCGGCGCGCTGATCGCCGCGGCCCGCGAGGCGCTGGTCAACGCGGCCCGGCACGCCGAGGTACGCACGGTCTCGCTCTACGCCGAGGTCGAGCCGGAGCAGGTGAGCGTGTTCGTCCGGGACCGGGGCAAGGGCTTCGACCTCGATACGGTGGAGGATCGCCGGCACGGGGTGCGTGGTTCGATCCTGGGCCGGATGAAGCGGCACGGCGGCCGGGCGGAGATCCGTTCCGGGCCGGGCGAGGGGACCGAGGTCCGGTTGATCCTGCCGATCACCGGCAACGGCGGCACAGCGGAGAGGGACAGATGACCATGGCCGAGCAGACTGCGGTACCGGACGAGGGCGCGGGCACGCCGGCCGGGCGCCTGCGGGTCTTCCTCGTCGACGACCACGCGATGTTCCGCGCCGGGGTCCGGGCGGAACTGGGCGGCCACGTCGACGTGGTGGGGGAGGCGAGCACGGTGACCGAGGCGGTCAGCCGGATCGCCGCGACCACGCCGGACGTGGTGCTGCTGGACGTGCACATGCCCGACGGGGGCGGCCGGGCCGTGCTGGAGGCGATGCGGCGTACCCACCCGCAGGTGCGGTTCCTGGCGTTGAGCGTCTCGGACGCGGCGGAGGACGTGATCGGGTTGATCCGGGCCGGGGCCCGGGGCTACGTCACCAAGACCATCTCGCCGGACGAGCTGACCGACGCGATCCGCCGGGTGGCCGACGGGGACGCCGTGTTCAGCCCGCGGCTGGCCGGGTTCGTGCTGGACGCCTTCGCCGCCCGGCCGGACGCGCCGGTGGCCGACCCCGAGCTGGACCAGCTCACCAACCGCGAGCGCGAGGTGCTGCGGCTGCTGGCCCGGGGGTACGCGTACAAGGAGATCGCCAAGGAGCTCTTCATCTCGATCAAGACGGTGGAGACACACGTGTCGAACGTGCTGCGCAAGCTCCAGATGTCCAACCGCTACGAGCTCTCCCGCTGGGCGGCGGACCGCCGCCTGGTCTGAAACCGGGGGGGTGCCCCAGCGGTCGCCGTCGATCTGATCGTTATCGGTCGGGCGGGGCGGCGGATTTCCCGACCGTCGGGTAACCTCGGACGGCCGGCCCAGCACCCCGGCTGCCCGGTCGAGCCGCCCATCGTCCGGACGGACAAAATCGGCCATCGAGTGGCTGACCCACGGCGGCTCAACGGGCTGGTGAGCGGCTGGGTGGTTTTCGCCCCACCGGCCCGCTCATGCCCGACTCCACGCCGTGTCTTTCCTGCTCAGACCGGTACGACCGCCTCGTTTCGTGATCTTTTCTCAGGTATCGGTGGCATGGCGGGCAACTAACGTCTTGATAACGGCACCTTCACGGAAGCGACCGGTCGGTGTCACAGTGGCAAGCACCTCACCCCCGGGTGAGGCACTCCGTACGGCAGCCGTGGACCATGGGACCCACCCCGAGGTGCGATTCCGTGGCCGTCTACCGTGCGGCGGTGCCGATGCCGAGGGGTGCTGGAAGCCCGGCGGATCGGTACATCAGGGGTGTCCCGATTTCACTGCGGTAGCCGGTGGTCCTTCGGGGCGCCGGCGGTGTCACCCCCCAAAGACGTGCGTGAAACCCACGACGGAACCAGGTCAGAAAGAGGAGGCCCCTCGGAATGAGAGTCTCGAAGCGGGCGAGCGCGGTCGCGCTGGGCGCGGCATTCGCGCTCATCGCGTCCGGCTGCTCGAGCGGCGGCAACGAAGGCGGCGAGGGCGGCAACAGCTCCGACGGCGCCGTCACCATCCACGGCGTCCAGCCGGAGAACCCCCTGGTGCCGGCGAACACCACCGAGACCGGTGGTGGCAAGATCATCGACGACCTGTGGACCGGCCTGGTCGAGTACCCGAACAACGGCGGCGCCCCGCAGAACGCGGTCGCCGAGTCGATCGAAACCACCGACTCCAAGGTCTTCAAGATCAAGATCAAGGAGAACACGAAGTTCCACGACGGCACCGTCGTCAAGGCCAAGAACTTCGTCGACGCCTGGAACTGGGCGGCCTACTCGCCCAACGGCGCGCAGAACGCCTCCTTCTTCGCCGACATCGACGGCTTCGCCGATGTCAACAAGGAGGACCCGGACGGCCCGGACGGCCCGCAGAAGGCCCCCGAGCCGACCGCCGACAAGATGTCCGGCCTGAAGGTCGTCGACGACTGGAACTTCGAGGTCACGCTCGCCGCGCCGACCGCCGTGTTCCCGACCAAGCTCGGCTACAGCGCCTTCATGCCGCTGCCGGACGCGTTCTTCTCGCAGAAGGCCGAGGACTTCGGCAAGAAGCCGATCGGTAACGGCCCGGTGAAGTTCGTGTCGTGGGAGGACGACGTCGCGATCAAGCTGACTCGCTTCGACGACTACAGCCTGCGCGACAAGATGAAGGTCAAGGACGTCACCGTCAAGCTGTACCAGGACGAGAACGCGGCCTACAACGACCTGCTCTCGGGCAACCTGGACTTCCTGGAGTCGATCCCGGTCTCCGCGCTGGCCGGTGACAAGTGGAAGTCCGACCTGGGCGACCGCGCGATGAACACCACCACGCCGACGACCGCCTTCATCGCCTTCCCGTTCTACGACAAGCGGTTCCAGAACCCGAAGCTGCGCAAGGCCGTCTCGCTGGCGATCGACCGGCAGGAGATCTCCGACAAGATCTTCTTCGGCACCCGTAAGCCGGCCGACAGCTGGGCCAACCCGCTCACCCCGGGCGCCAAGCCGGGCAACTGCACCGTCTGCAAGTTCGACGCCGCGCAGGCCAAGCAGCTGCTCACCGAGGCCGGTGGCTTCCAGGGCGAGATGGTCTTCTACTACAACGCCGACTCCAGCCACAAGGAGTGGATGGACGCGGTGGCGCAGCAGGTCAAGACCAACCTGGGCATCAACGCTCGCGCCGAGGGCATGCCGACCTTCGCGGTGTTCCGCGCGGCCGTCAACGCCCACAAGATGAAGGGCCCGTACCGCGCGGCCTGGCAGCAGGACTACCCGGACGTGGAGAACTGGGTGAACCCGCTCTTCGTCAAGGGCGGTTCCTCGAACGACGGTCTCTACAGCAACCCCGAGGTGGACCGGCTGGCCAAGGAGGCCAGTGGCGCGCCGAGCCTGGAGGCTTCGCACGAGAAGTTCGCCGAGGCCGTCGCGCTCGTCGACCAGGACGTTCCGTCCCTGCCGATCTACTTCTACGGCCTGCAGTCCGGCCACTCGGAGAAGATCAAGAAGATGGAGCTGAACAACGTGGGTGAGGCTGACATCACCACGATCGAGCTCTGATCAGCACCACGGTTTGACCCCCGGGTCGGGCTCGCCACCTCCGGTGAGCCCGACCTGGGGCCGTTCCGCGAGAGGGTGTAGCTTCCCTCGCGTTCGTCGCCACCCCGCGCGTTCGACGCCATCCCTGTCGGCCGCCCGACGCGCCCCCTTGTCAGGAGGACCACCCCATGGGCCGTTATCTGCTGAGACGGCTACTGCAACTCGTACCGGTCTTCATCGGTACGACGTTCATGATCTACTGGCTCGTCTGGTCGGTGCCGGGAGACCCCTTCGCCGGCAAGTGCGGCGAGCGGCGGTGTCCGGACACCTACATCGCGTTCATGACCGAGAAGTACCAGCTCGACCAGCCGGTATGGGTGCAGTATGCGACCTACATGAAGAACCTGCTCCAGGGGGACTTCGGCACGAAGTTCAGCGGCCAGTCGATCAACGACATCATCCTGACGTCGTACCCGAACACCCTCAAGCTGGCCCTGGTTGCCCTGGGCATCGAAGCGGTCATCGGTCTCGGCGCCGGTGTGCTGACCGGTCTGCGGCGCAACGGCTTCCTGGACAACCTGGTCCTGATCTCCACGCTGTTCCTCATCGCGCTGCCGATCTTCGTCATCGGCTTCGTCACCCAGTGGCTGTTCGGCGTCAAGTGGGGCATCGTCACCCCCACCGTGTCCAGCGAGATGCGGTTCTCGGAACTGATCCTGCCCGGCTTCGTGCTCGGCAGCGTCTCGATGGCGTACATCGCCCGGGTGGCGCGGACCAGCATCGCCGAGAACCGGCGGGGTGACTACGTACGCACCGCGATCGCCAAGGGCCTGCCCATGCGGCGGGTGGTCGGCGTGCACCTGCTGCGGAACTCGCTGATCCCGGTGGTGACCCTGCTCGGCACCGACCTCGGCGCCCTGATGGGCGGTGCGATCGTGACCGAGGGCATCTTCGGCATCAACGGCATCGGCCGGCAGGTCTACCGAGCGATCCTCACCAAGGAGAGCGCTACCGTTGTCTCCATCGTGGTGGTCCTCGTGCTGGTCTACCTGCTGATGAACCTGCTGGTCGACCTGCTCTACGCCGCCCTGGACCCGAGGATTCGTTATGAGTGACCCGAGCACCGCTTCGATCGTCAGCACCCCCCGCATCGAGGAGCCGGCGCAGACCGGCGCGCCGGCCAACGCCGGCCTGCCGGAGAGCGACCGCAGGAACAAGCCGCGCGGCCTGCTCGGCGACGCCTGGCGGGACCTGCGCCGCAAGCCGCTGTTCTGGATCTCGGCGACGTTCATCCTGATCTTCCTGGTGATGGCGGCCTTCCCGCAGCTGTTCACCTCGGGGGACGCGGTCAACGGCGCGCTGTCCCGCAGCCGGGTGGAGCCGTCGGCCGACGCCTGGTTCGGCTACGACGTGCAGGGCCGGGACGTGTACGCCCGGGTGATCTACGGTGCCCGCGCCTCGATCGTGGTGGCCGTCATCTCCGTGATCGGCACCCTGCTCATCGGCGGCACCATGGGCATCATCGCCGGTTACCGCGGCGGCTGGGTCGACGCGCTGCTGAGCCGGATCGCCGACGTCTTCTTCGGCCTGCCGTTCGTGCTCGGCGCGATCGTCATCCTGACCACCTTCAACGGCTCCGGCACCAGCAACAGCGAGTGGAAGATCATGGGGCTGGTCATCATGTCCCTGGTCGTGCTGAGCTGGCCGGTCGTGATGCGGCTGATGCGCTCCTCGGTGCTGGCCACCAAGGAGGCCGACTACATCGTCGCGGCCCGCGCGCTCGGTGCCGGCACCGGTCGGATCGTCCTCAAGCACCTGCTGCCGAACTGCCTGGCGCCGCTGCTGGTCTACGGCACGATCATGGTCGGCTCGTTCATCGGCGCGGAGGCGACGCTCTCCTTCCTGGGCGTCGGGCTGAAGAGCCCGGTCGTCTCCTGGGGCATCATGATCAGCGAGGCGCAGAACTACATCCGGGTCTCGCCGTTCCTGCTGTTCTTCCCCGCGCTGTTCCTCGTCGTCGCCGTGCTCAGCTTCGTGATGCTCGGCGAGGCGGTCCGCGAGGCCCTCGACCCGAAGCTCCGATAGGGGAGAACTGAAGTGTCCGACATTCTCGTCTCCGAGCAGTCCGCACCGGGCGCCGGCTCCGGCCGGCCCGCCGGCCGCCTGCTCGAGGTGGAAGACCTGCGGGTCGAGTTCCGCACCCGGGACGGCGTCGCCAAGGTCATCAACGGGGTCACCTACCACGTCGACGCGGGGGAGACCCTCGCCGTGCTCGGCGAGTCCGGTTCCGGCAAGAGCGTCACCGCGCAGACCATCATGGGCATCCTGGACACCCCGCCCGGGTTCGTCACCGGCGGCCAGGTCCGCTTCCACGGCAAGGACATGCTCAAGATGTCCGGCGAGGAGCGGCGGCGGATCCGTGGTGAAGGCATTGCGATGATCTTCCAGGACTCGCTCTCCGCCCTCAACCCGGTTTTCACCGTCGGCTTCCAGGTCGCCGAGCAGTTCCGCATCCGGCGCGGCCTGAGCCGCTCGGACGCCAAGAAGCGCGCGATCGAGATGCTCGACCAGGTGAAGATCCCCAACGCCAAGGGTCGGTACAGCAACTACCCGCACCAGTTCTCCGGCGGCATGCGGCAGCGCGCGATGATCGCGATGTCGCTGGCGCTCGACCCGGAGGTGCTGATCGCGGACGAGCCGACCACCGCGCTGGACGTGACCGTGCAGGCCCAGATCATGGACCTGCTCGGCGAGCTCCAGCGGGAGCGGCAGATGGGCATGATCCTGATCACCCACGACCTCGGCGTGGTCGCCGACGTCGCGGACCGGATCGCGGTCATGTACGCCGGCCGGATCGTCGAGGAAGCCGACGTGTACGAGCTGTACGGCAAGCCGGGACACCCGTACACCCTCGGCCTGCTCAACTCGATCCCGCGGATGGACGAGAAGGGTCAGGAGCTCCGCACCATCAAGGGGCTGCCGCCGAACCTGATGAACATCCCGCCGGGCTGCCCGTTCAACCCGCGCTGCCCGATGGCGCAGCCGGTGTGCCGGGAGAAGGTGCCCCCGCTGCTGCAGATCGGTGCCAGCCGGGCCAGCGCCTGCCACTTCGCCGAGGAGCTCGTGAGCCGTGACTGAGAACATCATCGAGGTTCGTGACCTGGTCAAGCACTACCCCGTCACCCGCGGTGTGGTGTTCAAGAAGACCGTCGGTCACGTCAAGGCGGTGGACGGCGTCTCCTTCGAGCTGAAGGCCGGCGAGACGCTCGGTGTCGTGGGCGAGTCCGGCTGCGGCAAGTCGACGCTGGCCCGGGTCCTGATGAACCTGGAAGCGCCGACCGCCGGTCAGGTGCTCTACAAGGGGCAGGACATCTCCAAGCTGCGGGGCGGCGCGCTGCGCCGGCTGCGGCGGCAGATCCAGCTGGTGATGCAGGACCCGTACACCTCGCTGAACCCGCGGATGACCGTCGGCGACCTGATCGGCGAGCCGTTCGAGATCCACCCGGACGTGGCGCCGAGGGGCAGCCGGCGGGCCAAGGTCCAGGAGCTGCTCGACCTGGTCGGCCTGAACCCGGAGCACATCAACCGGTACCCGCACCAGTTCTCCGGCGGTCAGCGGCAGCGCATCGGCATCGCCCGGGCGCTCGCCCTGCGGCCCGAGGTCATCGTCTGCGACGAGCCGGTGTCGGCGCTGGACGTGTCCATCCAGGCGCAGGTGATGAACCTGCTGGAGAAGCTCCAGGCGGAGTTCGGCCTGTCGTACGTGTTCATCGCGCACGACCTGTCCGTGGTGCGCCACCTCTCCGACCGGGTCGCCGTGATGTACCTCGGCAAGATGGTGGAGATCGGCACCGAGGACGAGATCTACGAGCGGCCGACCCACCCGTACACCCAGGCGCTGCTGTCGGCGGTGCCGGTGCCGGACCCGACGCTGCGGGACAACAAGGCGATCATCCGGCTCACCGGTGACGTCCCCTCCCCGATCAGCCCGCCCTCGGGCTGCCGGTTCCGCACCCGGTGCTGGAAGGCGCAGGACGTCTGCGCCCAGGAGGTGCCGCTGCTGGAGATCCGGCGCGGCTCGGACCACCCGAGCGCGTGCCACTTCGCGGAGCAGCGGGAGATCGTCCCCACCCACGAGGTGTGATCCATCCGGACCGCCTGCCGGCGTCAGCGTGACGCCGGCAGGCGGTTCGCCGTATCCGGGGCCCGGCCGCCGGGCCGCCCCCGCTCGTCCTCGACCGTCCCGGGTGCCTGTCGGGAGCACCGGTCGGTCGGCGCGGCCGGACATACGGCACGTCGGGTCATCAGCCAGCCCGGGATGGCCGGACATGCGGCATGCCGGCGCCGCGGCCCGGCCCGGGTCCACGCGGGCGGGGTCGGGCGGTGCGGGTCCGGGTCGGGGCGGTTCAGAGGGGGCCGCGGCCGGCCCGCAGCAGCAACAGGGCGAGCTGGGTGCCGTCGGCCCCCAGGGCCGCCCGGAACCGCTCCAGGATCTGCCGCTCGCGGGAGAGCACCAGCCGGGTGCCGCCGGAGGCCATCCGGGTGGCGCCGACCTCCTGGGAGAGGGCGGCCCGCTCCTGCCACAGCGCGATGATGCTGCTGTCGATCTCGTCGATCCGTTCCCGGATGGCGACGATCCGCTCGGCGGCGGCCGAGTCGTCGGTGCCGGTCGCCTTCGTGCCGCTCACCTCGGCGCCGGCCGGGCCGGCGGCGTCGGTGCCGTCCGCCGGTCGGGCGTCGGTGGGCTGGTCACCGGTCGCTGCCGGCACGCCGCCGCTGCACTCCGCCACGTCTGTCATCATCGCCGTACTCCTCGCCGCATTCGGGCCGGGCGCCGGGAACCGGGACCAAAAAGCCCCGGGCTCCTGGGGAGCCCGGGGCTTTTCGTAGGTCTGGTTGATCAGGCGCGACCCACGGCTGCCGGACTCCCGGTGCCGTAGTAAAAGTAGAAGCGCTGATCGAACACGCCGTCGAGTATGCCGGCCGGCCGGCGGGCCCCGCAAGGATTCCGCCAATTCGTGGGACGCCGGCGGCCGTCCGGGCCCGGCGGTGGCGCCGTGCGGCCGGGTTTCACCGGGGCTGGGCCCGTCGGCGCGTACGCGGGCGGGAAGTGTCCGCCCGGCGGCATAGACTCGCCGTGCGATGCATCCTCTCTTCGACATCCCCGCGTCCCCGCCCGCGTCCGAGCCCGCCCGCCCCGCGCCGCACCGGCCCGGGCCGGGCCGCGGCCAGCTCGACCCGCAGCAGCTGGTCGAGGGCCTCAACGGGCCCCAGCGGGACGCGGTGACCCACGCCGGTTCCCCGCTGCTGATCGTGGCCGGCGCCGGCTCCGGCAAGACCCGGGTGCTCACCCACCGGATCGCCTACCTGCTCGCCGCGCGGGACGTGCATCCCGGCGAGATCATCGCGATCACCTTCACCAACAAGGCGGCCGGCGAGATGAAGGAGCGGGTGGCCCATCTGGTCGGCCCGCGCGCCCGGCTGATGTGGGTGTCGACGTTCCACTCCGCCTGCGTGCGGATCCTGCGCGCCGAGCACGACCACGCCGGGCTGAAGTCGACCTTCTCGATCTACGACGCGGACGACTCGCGCCGGCTGATGCAGCTGGTGACCCGCGAGCTGGACCTGGACCCGAAGCGCTACCCGGCCCGCGGGCTGGCCGCCCAGGTCTCCAACCTGAAGAACGAGCTGATCGACCCGGAGACCTTCGCCGCCGGGGCCAAGGGGCCCAACGAGCGGGCGCTCGCCGAGGCCTACACGCTCTACCAGCGGCGGCTGCGCGAGGCGCACGCGCTGGACTTCGACGACCTGATCATGACGACGGTGCACCTGTTCCAGTCGCACCCGCACGTCGCGGAGACCTACCGCCGCCGGTTCCGGCACGTGCTGGTGGACGAATACCAGGACACCAACCACGCCCAGTACGTGCTGATCAAGGAGCTGGTCGCCGGCACCGAGGGGCTGGCGCCGGCGGAGCTGTGCGTGGTCGGTGACGCCGACCAGTCGATCTACGCGTTCCGGGGCGCGACCATCCGCAACATCCTGGAGTTCGAGCGGGACTTCACCGACGCCCGGACGATCCTGCTGGAGCAGAACTACCGCTCCACCCAGACCATCCTCAACGCGGCGAACGCGGTGATCGACCGGAACACCTCCCGCAAGCCGAAGCGGCTGTGGAGCGACGCCGGGGCCGGCGAGCGGATCGTCGGCTACGTCGCCGACACCGAGCACGCCGAGGCGGACTGGGTGGGTCGGGAGGTCGACCGGCTGGTCGACGCCGGCGAGACCCGCCCCGGCGACGTGGCGGTCTTCTATCGCACCAACGCCCAGTCCCGGGTCTTCGAGGAGGTGTTCATCCGGGCCGGCCTGCCCTACAAGGTGGTCGGCGGGGTGCGCTTCTACGAGCGCAAGGAGGTCCGCGACGCGCTGGCCTACCTGCGCGCGGTGGTCAACGACGACGACACGGTGAGCCTGCGCCGCATCCTCAACACGCCCCGCCGGGGCATCGGGGAGCGGGCCGAGGCGTGCGTCGAGGCGCTGTCCAGCCGGGACCGGGTCTCCTTCGGCGCCGCGCTGCGCCGGGCCAAGGACGCGCCGGGCATCTCCAGCCGGGCGGCGAACGGCATCGGCGACTTCGTCGCCCTGCTCGACGGCGCCCGCGAGCTGGCCGAGACCGGCACCCCGGAGGAGGTGCTGGAGGCGGTGCTGACCCGCTCCGGTTACCTCACCGAGCTGGAGGAGAGCCTGGACCCGCAGGACGCCGGCCGGGTGGACAACCTCCAGGAACTGGTAAGCGTCGCCCGGGAGTACACCGAGCGGGTCGAGGCGCTCGGCGAGGAGGGGGAGCGGGCCACCCTGGCCGGCTTCCTGGAGCAGGTGGCGCTGGTCGCCGACGCCGACCAGATTCCCAGCGACGACCCGGACCACCAGGGCGTGGTCACCCTGATGACGCTGCACACGGCCAAGGGCCTGGAGTTCCCGGTGGTCTTCCTGACCGGCCTGGAGGACGGCGTCTTCCCGCATCTGCGCTCACTGGGCGACACCCGCGAGCTGGAGGAGGAGCGCCGGCTGGCGTACGTGGGCATCACCCGGGCCCGGGAGCGGCTCTACCTGTCCCGGGCGGTGACCCGCTCGGCCTGGGGGCAGCCGGCCTACAACCCGCCGTCGCGGTTCCTGGAGGAACTGCCGCCGGAGCTGGTCCGCTGGGAGCGCACCGAGGGGTCGTACACCTCCTGGGCCGGCGGTGGCGGCGGCGTCGGCGGCCGCGCCGACCGACCGGGCGGCTTCGCCGGGGGTACGCCGAAGGCGGCCCAGCTGGCCCGCAAGCTCGGCGTGGACGGCAGCCGGCTGACCACCGCCAGCGAGCTGCCGCAGGCACCGAAGGTGTCGGCGGGGGACCGGGTCAACCACCAGCGGTACGGCCTGGGCCGGGTGCTGGCCGTCGAGGGGCACGGTCCGGGTGCGCGGGCGCAGATCGACTTCGGTGACCAGACCATGTGGCTGGTGCTCCGGCACGCGCCGATCGACAAGCTCTGAGCGATGGTGACGGGCTCGGCCTCCGCTGCCCCGCGAGGGCGTGCGGTGTGGTCGGGTCGGCGCTGGGTGCCGGTCTGGCGCGGGGCGGCCTACCTGCTGGGATCGCTGCTGTCCGGGGTCGCCACGGTGCTCGCGCTGCCGCTGCTGTGCCACCCGGCGCTGGCCCGGCGGTGGGCGGACCGGCACCGTGACCGCGCGGGCCGGCTGCTCGGCACGCCGGTGGCCGCGCGCCCTGTCCCGGGACGCCGCGGGTGGACCGATCCGGCCACCGGCCGGGACCTGCTCTGGTTGCCGGTGAACGCGGTGACCGGGGTGGCGCTCGGCCTGCCCGCGCTGCTGTGCGTGGGCAATGTCGTGGTGGCGGTGATCGCCACCCCCCTGTGGTGGGCATTCCGGCCGGCGGATCGGCCGCGGCTGTTCATCGACGTGCCGGTGACCGGCTGGCCGACGGCCCTCACCCTCGGCCCACTGCAGATCGTCCTGCTCGGCGCGGTGGCCTACCTGGGCGCCGGGCCGCTCGCCCGCGCACACGCCCGGATCTGCCTCGCGGTGCTGTCGTATTCGACGGCCGAGCAGCTCGCCGACCGGGTCGCCGTGTTGACCCGTACCCGGGCGGAGGTGCTCGACGCCCACGGTGCGGAGCTGCGCCGGATCGAACGCGACCTGCACGACGGCACCCAGGCCCGGCTGGTGTCCATCGCGATGCGGCTGGCCGTGGCCCGGCAGGCGTTCTCCGACGAGCCGCGCGACGAGCAGTTCGTGGCGGGACTTCTGCGGGACGCGCACCTGGGGATCGAAGAGGCGATGACCGAGCTGCGCGAGGTGATTCGGACGGTCTATCCGCCGATTCTCGCCGACCGCGGCCTCAGCGGCGCGCTGAGCGCCCTGACCACCCGGTGTGGCGTGCCGACCCGACTGCACATCGGCGACCTCGACCGGGTGCCGCCGGCCGTGGAAGCCGTCGTCTACTTCGCGGTCGCGGAGTCGCTCACCAACGTCGTCCGGCACAGCCGGGCGTCCACGGCCACCGTAGGGGTGAGCCGCGCCGGGGACCGGTTGTCGGTGGTGATCACCGACGACGGCACCGGCGGCGCGGACGACCAACTGGGCACCGGGCTGGCCGGGATCCGCCGCCGCGTGCTCGCGCTGGACGGCACCGTCGACGTCGACAGCCCGGCCGGCGGGCCGACGACCATCACCGTGGAGCTGCCGTGCGGGTCGTGATCGCCGAAGACAACGTGCTGCTGTCCACCGGCCTGGAACTGCTGCTCAATCGGGTGGGCGTCCAGATCGCCGCCATCGCCGACGACGCGGCGGGTTTCCTCTCCGCCGTGCGGGAGCACCGGCCCGACGCCACCATCGTCGACGTCCGGCTGCCGCCGACCTTTCGCGACGAAGGAATCCGCGCCGCGCTCCAGGCCCGTCGGGAGCACCCCGGCCTGCCGGTCCTGGTGCTGTCGCAGTACGTCGAGCGGCAGTACGCCGCCGAACTGCTCGCCACCAGCGGAGGCGGGGTGGGCTACCTCCTCAAGGACCGGGTCAGCCGGGTGGACGAGTTCGTCGACGCGCTGCGTCGGGTCGCCGCCGGCGGGACCGCGATGGATCCCGAGGTCATCGCGCAACTCGTCCAGCACGCCGGCGACCCGATCTCCGCCCTCACGCCCCGCGAACGCGAGGTGCTCGCACTGATGGCACAGGGGCACGACAACACGGCCATCGCGGACCAGCTCGTCGTCACCGACAACGCCGTGCAGAAGCACATCGGCAACATCTTCGCCAAGCTCGGCCTTGCCGTGACCGACAGCGGCCACCGCAGGGTCCTCGCCGTCCTCGCCTACCTCAACGCCGCGAGTCGGACCGGTGGCCGCTGACCCGGACCGACAGCGCCGGGTGAACGTCGTTCGTCACTCCCGACCGCCGATCGCATCGATCGGGCGCGGTCGCATGGCGACCCGGGTCGCGCTCATGATGGCGGCCCAGCCGAGCAGCGCGGCCACCGCGACGATCGCCAGGTAGGTGAGCGGCGAAACGGACGGCACCGGCGTCCTGGTCAGCCCGAGGCTCGTGCCGATCAGCGACGGGACCGCGGCCAGGGTGCCGACGAGAACCGCTGCGACGACGATCGTCCTCGTCTCGCCGAGCATCATCACCCGCACCTGCCGACGGGTGGCGCCGACCAGTTGGAGCAGGGCGAACTCGCGGAAGCGTGCGGCGGTCGCCAGCACCAGGGTGTTCACCACGGCGATCGCGAGGTAGCCGAGCAGGACCGCGTTGAGGATGAGGCCGACGGCCGAATCCCCGGCGGCGGCATCGCGCTGCGCGGCGACGAACGATTCGCGGTTGTCGACCCGGACGGTCGGGAGATGCCGGACGGCGGACCGCAACGCGTCGCCGAGCGCCCCGACGTCGGTTCCCGCGCTCGCCGCGACCAGCACCGCGAAGTCCAGGCGGTCGGTGGTGTGCTCCAGCACGAGGTCGTGTGGCAGCGTGACGTCCCCGAGGCCGAGTCCCCTCTCGTAGAGCGCCACCACGGTGGGTCTGACCGGCGTGCCGTCACCGAGCCGGAGGTCGACGGCGTCGCCGAGAGTGACACCGAGGGTGCCCGCCGCGATCCGGCTCAACGCGACCGTGTCGCCCCGCAGCTTCGCGACGTCCCCCGCGAGGACGGTGAGATCCATGGTCTCGGCGAGCCGGTCGCCGATGACCCCCTGTGCCGGGTAGTTCCTGAGCTGCGGGCTGTCGTCCGTGCCGAAGGTCACCAGCGTCCGGGTGCGTACGACCGGGGTCGCCACCGAGACGCCGGACACCCGTCGGAGCAGGTCGACGACCTCCGGCGACACGCCGGCGGAGGTCGCGGTGACGACGTAGTCCGCGCGTAGCCCGGCGGTGACCTGGCCCTGCGCGGCCGCGCTCGCGGTGGTCGCGCTGAAGAGCTGCCCGGTGGCCAGGGTGATGCCCATGATCAGCGGAGTGGTCGCCGCGGCGAGCCGTCGCGAGTTGGCCCGCGCGTTCGCGGTGGCGAGGAATCCGCTGACTCCAGACCTGCGGTTCAGCCACGGGCCGAGCAGCGTGACGGCACCGCCGAGCAGCCGGGGCCCCAGCAGCGCGACGGCGAAGACGAGCAGGAACGCCGAGAAGGCCGCGCTTTCGGCGGCCCCTTCACCCGGCAGCACCAACGGCAGCACGACCGCCATGAAGATGCCGGCGGGGATCAGCAGCAGGCCGACGGTCCACCGGAGCCACCCGAGTCCGGATGGCTCCGACGCGGCCTCGCCGAGCGCGTCCGCCGGCCGGAGCCGGGCCGCGCGCCGGGCGGCAATCCAGCCACCCAGGCGGACGGCGACCAGGCACAGCACCAGCGCCACGAGCACCGGCAGCGGACCGATCACCAGGGCGAAGTCGTCCGGTACCGCGCCGACCAGGGTGAAGGCCGCGCGGAACAGGAAGCTCAGCCCGATGCCCGGCAGCACCCCGAGCGCCGCCCCCAGCGTGCCCACCACCATGGCCTCGGCGGCGATCATGCGGAGCACCTGCTTCGGGGTCGCGCCGACCGCCCTCAGCAGCGCCAGTTCCCGCAGCCGCTGCCGAACCGACAGCGCGAGGGTGCTCCCCACGACGACCATGATCACCAACACCATGCTGGCGCCGAACGCCAGGGCGAGCTCGCTGAGGAACGACCGGGTGCCGCCGATGTCGAGGAACTCGGCCTCGCTTCGGTCGTCGCCGGAGTAGACGACCACGTCGGGGACCGCCGCCCCGATGGCGCCGGCCAGCTCGTCGGCACGGACACCGGGTGCGGCCAGCACCCCGATCGCGTCCACCCGGTCCGGTTGGCCGGTCAGCTCCCGGGCTCGGTCGTCGGTGAAGAACAGGGCCGACTGCCGGGCGAGTCCGCGGTCGGGCAGCCCGGCGATGCCGGTCACCCGGTAGCTGGAGGTGTCCGAGCCGACCGCGAGTCGCACCGACGCGCCGACGGTGACGCCGGCCCGCTCGGCCAGCGCGGAGTCCAGCACCACGTCGTCCGGCCCGGTCGGGGCCCGGCCGGCGCTGGTGACGAACGGGCCGAGCGCGGCCGACCGCCACCCATGCCCGAGCACGGGGGCGCCGTCCGGCCCGGCGAGCACCTCGGCGTCCGCCGTCAGCACGCTGACCGGCACGTTGACCTCGGCGATCGCCGCCCGGACGCCGGGCACCCGGGTGACGTCGTCGACCCGGTCGGCCGGCAGGGTGGCCCGCTCGGCGAACCGCGGATCCACGTCGTCGGCGACCGGCAGTGCCTGCGGGGCACCCACCACCAGGTCGGCGGCCCGGTAGCGCTCGGCCGGCACGCGTGAACGCTCGCTGCTCTCCAGCAGGATCCCGCAGGCCGTGATCACCGCCGAGCCGAACAGCACGGCGATGAACGCGGCGACGAAACCGCCCTTGCGGCCCCGGACGGTACGCCAGGCCAGTGCCAGCATGCGCCCCGACCGCACCCGGCGGCTCACGGCTCCCCCAGGTGGGTCATCCGCTCGGCGATCCGCTCGGCGGACGGCCGGGTCAGCTCGCCGGCCAACCTCCCGTCCGCGAGGAACACCACCGTGTCGGCCTGGGCGGCCGCGACCGGATCGTGCGTGACCATCAGCACGGTCTGCCCCAGGTCGTCGACGATCTTTCTGAGCAGGGCCAGGACCTGGCGGCCGCTGCGGCTGTCCAGCGCCCCGGTCGGCTCGTCGGCGCACACCAGGTCGGGCCGGGTGACCAGCGCCCGGGCGATCGCCACCCGCTGCTGCTGGCCACCGGAGAGCTGGCTGGGACGGCGGTCGGCGAAGCCGGCGAGCCCGACCGCGGCGAGGACGGCCGCCAGCTGCTCCCGATCGACCCGCTGCTCGGCCAACCGGAGGGGCAGCGTGACGTTGTCCGCCACGCTCAGCGCATTGAGCAGGTTGTACGCCTGGAAGACGAACCCGACCCGGTCCCGCCGGAGCTGCGTCAACTCGGTCTCCGACCGGCTGGACAACTCCGTGTCACCAAGCACGACCCGGCCGGACGTCGGCCGGTCCAGACCGGCCGCGCAGTTGAGGAACGTGCTCTTGCCGGATCCGGAGGGGCCCATGACGGCGGTGAACGTCCCCCGTCGAAAGCCGGCGGTCACCGCGTCGAGAGCGCGTACCGCGGTCCTGCCCGACCCGTACTCCTTCGACACCGAATCCAACCGCACCGCGTACGGCGACGTTCCGGGCTCGGGGGTGGTGAGCGCGGCCGGCGAGCCGGTCACCGTGGTCGCGGACCGGCTGACCCGCCATCTCGACGCGCCCCTTCGTGAACTCATGCCGTCCGACACTAGGTACGGCGGGGGCGTGCGCCGATACGGCGGGCCACCGGACCTGGGGTACAGCCAGCCGTACCGCCGGTGGCGCGAGCGGGTGCCGCCGGATCGCCGCGAAGCGGACGGATCCGGCCAGCGGTCGCGGTCAGCAGCCCACGTCGATGCCCCGGGCGCGCAGGAACGGCGCGGGGTCGATCTGGTTCCACATGCCGCCCTGGTGCACCTCGAAGTGCAGGTGCGGGCCGGTGGAGTCGCCGGTGGAGCCCTCGTAGCCGATCAGCTCACCCGCGCTGACCTTGTCGCCCTCGCCGACCACCAGCCGGCTCTGGTGCGCGTAGTGGGTGAGGTAGCCGTTGCCGTGGTCGATGAAGACCGAGTTGCCGTAGCCGTCGCCGGCGTCGCCGGCCTTCACCACGGTCCCGGCGGCGGCGGCGTGGATCGGGGTGCCGGCGGGCATCGCGAAGTCGATGCCGGCGTGCAGGGTGCCCCACCGCTGGCCGTAGCAGGAGGTGATCTCGGCGCCCTTCATCGGGATCACCCAGGCGGGCTTCGGCTTGGCCGTGCGCTTCGGGGTCGCCGTGACGGTCGGCTTCGGCTTCGGCTTGGGCTTGGTGGCGGTGCGGGTGGGGCGGGCCGACGGGCTGGCGGTCGGGGTGGCCGCGCTGGGGCTGGCGGTGGGGCTGACCGGGGTGGCCTGGTCGCGGGCGGAGCGGTCGGCCCGGGCGGCGGCGTCGGCCCGGGCAACCGCGTCGGCACTGGCTTGGGCGTCGGCGTCGAGGGACACCGCGGCGGACCGCGGCGCGTCCGGACGGCTCAGCGTGGCGGCCGAGACACCGGCGACACCGAGGGCGAGCAGCGTGACCGCGCCGACCACCAGCCGGCCCCGGCGGCGCCCGGCCGGCAGCCGGTGCCGGCCGTGGGTGGCGGTCGCCTCGGTCAGGTTGTCGCGATCTTGCTGACGGTAGCTGTCTTCCAGCACAACGGACCTTCGCAGAGTCGGGGCACGTGACCCGCAAATACTGGTGTCCGCGTGGTGACCGGCGGGTAGGGGTCCCCGGGAGGAGTGCGGGCCGGGGGAGGCGTCGGGCCGGATTTCTGCCCCGGTGCGCCCCATCGTCCGGGTAGGTGATCTTGCCGGCCGGTGGCGGGCGTCACACCTGAGGCTGTGGCCCAGGAGACAGCGATCCGCGTCGGGCGACGAAAAACCGCCCGGATCGATCGATCCGGGCGGTCAACGGGCGGTGCGCAGCGTCAGGACGCGGCTACCTCGCTGTAGAACGTGTCGATTTGCAGCTGGATGTTCACTCCACGGACATCCAGCCACGGCACCGGGTCGATCGGCTGGCCGTCGACGTGGACCTCGAGGTGCAGGTGCGAGCCGTACGAGTGGCCGGTGTTGCCGACCAGGCCGAGCTGGTCGCCCGCCTTCACCTGCTGACCCTCGTGGACGCTGACCTCGGAGGAGTGGCCGTAGATGATCTCGCTGCCGTCGGCGTGCTTCACGATCACGGCGTAGCCGTAGCCGCCGAACCAGCCGGCCTTGGTGACGGTGCCGTCGTGGACCGCCACGTACGGAGTGCCCTCCGGGGCGACCAGGTCGATGCCGGTGTGCAGCTTGCCCCAGCGCATGCCGTACGGCGACTTGAAGTCGTAGCCCTGCAGCGGCAGCAGCCAGACCTCGTCGCGCTTCGCCTGGCTGTCCCGGGCGTTGCTCCGGGAGGGCTTGTCGACGGAGGCGGCACGGTCGGCCACGTCCTGGCTGGTGATGGAGGCCTGCTTGAGCTCGTCGAGGACCGACGGGCTGACGCTCTTGGCGTCCGGCAGGGCGCCGGCGCCCAGCGCGACCACGCCGGCACCGACGAAAGCCGAGGTGACGACGGCGGCGTAGCGGCTCCGGGGTGGGGTGGGTACGCGGCGGCGGCCGCGATATCGATCGGGCTCAGACGACAGGCGCTGGCGCACGCACACCCTCCGTTGTCGGGGATCCGATGCGGTTACCGACCGTTCGGTGAAGCTCGTTCGAACGTCCGGTGGCCGCGTCGTCACCCGTCCGTGGACCTGATGACAACCGTGGACACGTTAGCCAACCCCCGCCCCGGTCACAAGCGGAAGCGCCGAATCGGCGTTTCCTTCTGTCCCTTTCCGTCCGACATTGTCATAGCTCGGTACCCCGGTCGGAGGTCCCCGATACTGCCCGTTCGTCGCCGACAGTGACCGTTCGGCGGAGGTGTCCGACTTCCTGGACGGCGGCCGAGGCGGTAGGGACCCGGCCCGGATTTCCCGGCTCCGGGCCGGCGGGTTACCGTTCGTTCAGGTGTTGAGTCGCGGAGCCCGTGAAAGGTGTGCGCTGATGAGCTCTCGAATCCGGGTCGTCGTCGCGAAGCCGGGCCTGGACGGCCACGACCGCGGTGCCAAGGTGGTCGCGCGCGCCCTGCGCGACGCCGGCATGGAGGTCATCTACACCGGCCTGCACCAGACTCCGGAGCAGATCGTGGAGACCGCCATCCAGGAGGACGCGGACGCGGTCGGGCTCTCGGTGCTCTCCGGGGCGCACATGACGCTCTTCCGCCGGGTGCTGGAACTGCTCGGCGAGCGGGACGCGCGGGACATCGTCGTCTTCGGCGGCGGGATCATCCCGGACGCCGACATCCCTGAGCTGGAGCAGCTCGGCGTCGCCAAGATCTTCACGCCGGGTGCGACCACCCAGTCGATCGTCGAGTGGGTCCGGGCGAACGTGGCGCAGCCCGTCGCCTGACCCGGCCGGCTCCGTTCCGGATCCGGACAGGGGGGAAGGGCCGGACGCACCCCTCACACGCCCGGCCCTTCTATGCACGATGCCCCGCCGCCACCCCTCGACCGACAGGGCATCGGCCGCTCCCGTCCTCGCGCCGTATCAGCGCTCCGACATCACACTCAACGACGCCCCCGACCGGCGGTTACGGGTACAAGGAGGGGCCCCTGTTAACGCATTCGGTAGTAGCGGGGCCCCCTGTTAACGCATGAGGCGATGCCGGGCCCGCTTGATGCCATGAGACGGTGCCGGGCCCCGTTTAAGGCCTGCCGGGCCCCGATTGACGCGCACGGCGGTCACGGCGGGTCACCGGGAATTGACGCTGGGTCGTAGGCTGGGCGCTACCGCCGCCCAGCCCCCGGAGGCCGCCGTGCCGGTCGTGCCGCAGCCCGGTCCGGAACCCGCCGTGCGCGTCGCCCGCCGCGTACCCGAGGGTCAGCCCTTCGTGGTCCGTCCCCGGGTGCGCCGCCGCGCCGCCCGGGTCGCCCTCCTGATCGGGGCGCTGCTGGGCGGGTTCTTCCTGGTCGCCGGGGTCAGCCGGCTCGGCGGCCCGCCGGCCGGCCCGCGTCCTGACGGGCTGGTGATCCCGCTCGCCGCCTGCTGCCTGCTGGTGGCGGTGCTGTTCTGGCTCGCCAACCCGGACGACCCGGTGCTCGCGGCCGGCCCGGACGGCCTCTGGATCCGGGCCCGGGTGTTCCGGGGCCAGGTCGTCTGGCTGCCCTGGTCGGAGATCGCCCTGGTGCACCGCCACCGGCACGGCCTGGAGCCGGTGCTGTGCGTGCAACCCCGGGACCGCGGCCTGTTCCGCCGGCTCGGCCTGCTGGCCTGGCTGGACACCCAGGTGCCCGGTCCGCCCGGGCCGGTGCGGGCGGCGCACCCGGGTTTCCTCGCCCGGCTGCGGCTCACCGACCGCGCCGAGCAGGAGGTCGTCGCGGCGCTGCGGCGGTACGCCCGGGGGCGCTGCCCGATCGACTGACCGGCGCCGGGCTGTGCATTACCGCACACCCCGCACCCGCTCGGTTGCCGCCCGTCCCGGTCTCGTTAGGCTGCGGCAAATGGCCTGTCTCATCTGATGACAGGCGTCAAACTGTTTATCTCAACGCTGGTGGCGGCGCGACGGCGCGCCGCGGAGACGGGACGGGACGCGCAATCGTGGACCTGTACGAGTACCAGGGGCGGGACCTGTTCGAGCGGCACGGCTTGCCCGTGCTCGCCGGCGGCGTCGCCACTACCCCGGAGGAGGCCCGCGCGATCGCCGAGCGACTCGGCGGCCGGGTCGTCGTCAAGGCGCAGGTGAAGGTCGGCGGCCGAGGCAAGGCCGGTGGCGTCAAGCTCGCCGAGGGCGCGGAGGAGACGGTGGCTCGGGCCACCGACATCCTCGGCATGGACATCAAGGGCCACACCGTCCACAAGGTCATGATCACCGTGACGGCGGACGTGGCCGAGGAGTACTACTTCTCGTACCTGCTCGACCGGGCGAACCGCACCTTCCTCTGCATCGCCAGCGTGGCCGGCGGCATGGACATCGAGCAGGTGGCCGCGGAGACCCCGGACAAGGTCGTCAAGGCCCCGATCGACGCGGTCAAGGGCGTGGACGAGGCGCAGGCCCGGGAGATCGTGACCGCCGCCGGCTTCCCGGCCGAGGTCGCCGACCAGGTCGTCGAGGTGGCGGTGGGTCTGTGGCAGGCCTTCGTGGCCGAGGACGCCACCCTGGTCGAGGTGAACCCGCTGGCCAAGACCAAGGACGGCAAGCTGCTGCTGCTGGACGCGAAGATCTCGCTGGACGAGAACGCCGCGTTCCGCCACCCGGACCACGAGGCGCTTGTCGACCAGGCCGCCGTGGACCCGCTGGAGCAGGCCGCCAAGGCCAAGGACCTCAACTACGTCAAGCTCGACGGCGAGGTCGGCATCATCGGCAACGGCGCGGGCCTGGTCATGTCGACGCTCGACGTGGTCGCGTACGCCGGTGAGCGGCACGGCGGCGTCAAGCCGGCCAACTTCCTCGACATCGGCGGCGGCGCGAGCGCCGAGGTGATGGCGAACGGCCTGGAGATCGTGCTCTCCGACCCGTCGGTGCGCAGCGTCTTCGTCAACGTCTTCGGTGGCATCACCGCGTGCGACGCCGTCGCCAACGGCATCGTGCAGGCGCTGGCGCTGCTCGAGCAGCGCGGCGAGAAGGCCACCAAGCCGCTCGTCGTCCGCCTCGACGGCAACAACGCCGAGGCCGGTCGGGCGATCCTCGACGACGCGAACAACCCGCTCATCCAGCGGGTCGACACCATGGACGGCGCGGCCGAGCGGGCCGCCGAGCTGGCAGCTGCGGGGGTCTGACAATGGCTATCTGGCTGACCAAGGACTCCAAGGTCATCGTGCAGGGGATGACCGGTTCCGAGGGTTCCAAGCACACCAAGCGGATGCTCGCCGCCGGCACCAACGTGGTCGGTGGCGTGAACCCGCGCAAGGCCGGCACCACTGTCGACTTCGACGGCACCGAGCTGCCGGTCTTCGCCTCCGTCGCGGACGCGATCAAGGAGACCGGGGCGGACGTCACGGTCATCTTCGTGCCGCCGCAGTTCACCAAGGCCGCGGTGGTCGAGGCGATCGACGCCGGCATCGAGCTGGCCGTGGTGATCACCGAGGGCGTGCCGGTGCACGACACCGCCGCGTTCTGGGCGTACAACGTGGCCAAGGGCGAGCGGACCCGGATCATCGGCCCGAACTGCCCGGGCATCGCCTCGCCGGGTGCGTCCAACGCCGGCATCATCCCGGCCGACATCACCGGCTCCGGCCGGATCGGCCTGGTCAGCAAGAGCGGCACGCTGACCTACCAGATGATGTACGAGCTGCGCGACATCGGCTTCTCCACCTGCGTCGGCATCGGCGGTGACCCGATCATCGGCACCACCCACATCGACGCGCTGGCCGCCTTCGAGGCGGACCCGGAGACCGACGCCATCGTGATGATCGGTGAGATCGGCGGCGACGCCGAGGAGCGGGCGGCCGAGTTCATCAAGGCCAACGTCACCAAGCCGGTGGTCGGCTACATCGCCGGCTTCACCGCCCCGCCCGGCAAGACCATGGGCCACGCCGGCGCGATCATCTCCGGCTCGGCGGGCACCGCCGACGCCAAGAAGGAGGCGCTGGAGGCGGTCGGCGTCAAGGTCGGCAAGACCCCGACCGAGACCGCCGAGCTGATGCGGGAGATCATGTCCGGCCGCTGAGCCGCGCGTGACACACGGAGGGGGTCGACCGGTGCCGGTCGACCCCCTCCGCTCGTCGTGCCCCGGCCCGGATCAGCGGTACCAGTACGGGTAGTAGTAGGCGCCCCGGGCGCGCACGATCGCGCTGACGATGAGGTTGACGATGCCCAACGCGATGGCCAACCAGCCGAGCAGCGGCGACTTCCCGAAGCGCCGGGCGTCCCGGATCGACAGGTAGCCGAACACGATGCCCAGGATGCCGCAGCACAGCAGGCCCAGGACGATCCCCAGGACGCCCCACAGCGTGGTCCGGTCCCGGCCGGCGGCCGGTGGCGGCGGTGGCGGCGGATAAGGAGCGTTCACGGCTTCCTCCGAGCGGTCGGTGCCGCGACGGAAGGTCGCGTCCCTGGCCCGAGGCTAAACCGGATCGGGAGCCAGATCCGGTGGATCACGGAACTCGCCGCCGGTGGTGGACCGATACCGGCCTGCCGTGACCCGCGCGGCATGCCAGAGTAGACGCGATGTCCTCCGTCACCCCTGACCAGCCGCGCCGCCCCGCCGCCGACACCCGACCGCCCGGCCGCCCCCGGGCCGGGGCCCGGGTGCCCGCGCCGCGCGCCGGCGAGCCGCCGCGCAGCCGGGCGCCGTTGCCCGTCGCCGCCGGGGTGGCGGCGCTCTGGGCCGCGCTCACCGGCTGGCTGCCGGTGGCCGTGGTGCTGGCCCTCGCCCAGCTGACCGAGGACGCCGGCTCGCTGCCCGGCGCGCTCGGCGCCGGGCTGGCCGGCTGGCTGCTCGGCCACGGGGTGCCGCTCGGCACGGCGGCCGGGCCGCTCGGCCTGAGCCCGCTGGCGCTCACCGGCCTGGTCCTCTGGCGGCTGACCCGGGCCGGCGTGCACGCCAGCCGGGCCGTGGGCGCCCGCGGTGGCCGTTCGCCCCGGGCGGCGCTCACCGTCGCGGCGGCGGTGGGCGTCGCGTACGGCCTGCTGGGCGCGGTGGCCGCCCTGCTGGTCGGGCTCGCCGGCCCGCAGGTCTCCCCGGTCCGGGCCGGGCTCACCACGCTGGCGTTCGGGGTGCCGGCCGCCCTGCTCGGCGCGGTACGCACCACCGGGGTCTCGGTGCTGCTCGCCGAGCGGCTGCCGCCGCCGGTGGTCGACGGCGTGCGCACCGGCGTGGTGGCCGCCCTGCTGCTGCTCGGCGCGGGCGCCGGGGCGGCCGGCCTGGCGGTGGCCACCGGGGGCGGGGACGCCGCCGACATGATCGGCGCGTACCGCACCGGGGTGGCCGGCCAGGCCGGGATCACCCTGGTCAGCCTGGCGTACGCGCCGAACGCCGCGGTCTGGTCGCTCAGTTACCTGCTCGGTCCCGGGTTCGCCGTCGGCGTCGACACGGCCGTGCGCACCAGCGAGGTCTCGCTCGGCGCGCTGCCCGCCGTACCCCTGCTGGCCGGCCTGCCGCGCGGCCCGGTGGGCGGGCCGGGGGCCGTGCTGCTCGCCATCCCGGTGCTGGTGGCGATGGCCGCGGGTTGGCTGCTCGCCCGCCGGTTGCTGCGGGCGGCGCCGGAGCGGCGGGCGGTGCCGGGCTGGCCGGCCCTGCTGGTGCCGGCGGCGCTCGCCGGTCCGGTGGCCGGCCTGCTGCTCGGCGCCGTGGCGGCGGCGGCCCGGGGTCCGCTCGGCGGCGGCCGGCTGGCCGAGGTCGGTCCGGTGCCCTGGCAGGTGGCCGCCGTGGCGACCGTGGTGGTGGCGGCGGGCGCGCTGCTCGGCTGCGCGGCCGGCAAGGTGCTCGCCCGCCCCGCCCCGTCCCGCTGACGCCAGCCCGCCCCGTCCCGCTGACGTCGGCCCGACAAACGGCGAGGGGCGCCCCGGTCGGGACGCCCCTCGGGCCGCGGTGCGGTGGTCAGGGGCTCGTCGGCAGGTCCAGGCCCTGCCCGACGATGGACAGGATGATGAGCAGGATGCCCAGGCCGACGGCGACGGCGCCGCAGATCAGACCGGCCTTGGCCTGGCCGCCGTTGCTGGCCAGCCCCTGGGCGGCCTTCTGCCGGCCGAGGTAACCGGTGATCACCGCGGCGATGCCCAGCGGGATGCCCAGGTAGAGGCAGCAGACCATCGGGATCGCGGCGATGCCGAGGATCATCGAGACCAGGCCGAGGGTGTTGTTCTGCCCCTGCGGCTGCGGGTAGCCGGCGTTCGGGTAGCCCTGGGCGCCGTACGGCTGCTGCGCGCCGTACGGGTCCTGGTAGGGCTGCTGCTGCCCGTACGGCTGGCCCGAGGTGGGCTGCTGGCCGTACGGCTGGCCGGAGGTGGGCTGCTGGCCGTACGGCGCCTGCGGCGGAGCCGCGTACGGGTCCGGCTGGCCGTAGGGCTGGCCCGAGGTGGGCTGCTGCCCGTACGGCGGCTGGGGCGCCTGCGGCGACTGGCCGTACGGGTCGGCGGGGAAGTGGGGGGCGGTCGGGTCCTGGTTGGGCTGCTGGCCGTACGGGTCCTGACCGGGCTGTCCGGGCTGCATGCGCGCGTACTCCTCGTTCTGACGGCACTGTCGGCGTGCCGTCCGTTGACGGTCCGGAGCCGGCCGTACGCCGGGCACCGAGCGATCGGCAGCGTATCGCGTCCGGGCCAGCACGGTGATCACCGCAGGAGGCGCACCGCCCCTGCGTCCGGCCCGCCGGCCGCCCGATAGGCTGGCCCGGTGACCGAGCCCGCGTCCAGCGCCCGCCTCGTCGTCCTCGTCTCCGGTTCCGGCAGCAACCTCCAGGCGCTGCTGGACGCCGCCGCCGACCCCGGCTACGGGGCGCGGGTGGTCGCCGTGGGCGCCGACCGGGACGGCATCGCCGGCCTGGACCGGGCGGCGGCGGCCGGGGTGCCGACGTTCGTGGAGCGGGTGGCGGACCATCCGACCCGCGAGGAGTGGGACCGGGCGCTGACCGCGCGGGTCGCGGCGCACCGGCCGGACCTGGTGATCAGCGCCGGCTTCCTCAAGCTGGTCGGCCCGCATTTCCTCGCCGCGTTCGGCGACCGCTACCTCAACACCCACAACACCCTGCTGCCGGCGTTCCCCGGCATCCACGGCCCCCGCGACGCGCTCGCCTACGGCGTCAAGGTCACCGGGGCCACCCTCTTCTTCGTCGACGCCGGCATGGACACCGGGCCGATCGTCGCGCAGGTCGCGGTGCCGGTGCTCGACGGCGACGACGAGGCGGCGCTCACCGAGCGCATCAAGACCGCCGAGCGGCGCCAGCTCGTCGAGCAGGTCGGCCGCCTGGTCCGTGAAGGCTGGACAGTCACCGGAAGAAAGGTCACCGTCGGAGTGAGTGCCACCGCAGACGAGCGCCGTCCGATCCGCCGGGCGCTGGTGAGCGTCTACGACAAGAGCGGCCTGGTCGAGCTGGCCCGGGCGCTGCACGCCGCCGGGGTGGAGCTGGTCTCGACCGGCAGCACCGCCACCACCATCGCCGGCGCCGGCGTGCCGGTGACCGCGGTCGAGCAGGTGACCGGTTTCCCGGAGATCCTGGACGGCCGGGTGAAGACCCTGCACCCGAAGATCCACGGCGGCCTCCTCGCCGACCTGCGCAAGGACGCGCACGCCGCGCAGCTCGACGAGCACGGGATCGGCGGGATCGACCTGCTGGTCTCCAACCTCTACCCGTTCCAGGACACGGTGGCCTCCGGCGCCGGCCCCGACGAGTGCGTCGAGCAGATCGACATCGGTGGCCCGGCGATGGTCCGGGCGGCCGCCAAGAACCACGCCTCGGTCGCCGTGGTGACCGACCCGGCGGCCTACCCGGCGCTGGTCGCCGCGCTGGCCGAGGGGGGCTTCACGCTGGCCCAGCGTCGGGCGCTCGCGGCCCGCGCCTTCGCCGACATCGCCGAGTACGACGTGGCCGTCGCCGAGTGGTTCGCCGGCACGCTGAACCCGGCCGCCGACGGGTGGCCGGAGTTCGCCGGGCTCGCGCTGCGCCGCCAGGCGGTGCTGCGCTACGGCGAGAACCCGCACCAGGGCGCCGCCGTCTACGCCGACCCGGCCAGCCCGCCGGGGCTGGCGCAGGCCGAGCAGTTGCACGGCAAGGAGATGTCCTACAACAACTACGTGGACGCCGACGCCGCGTGGCGGGCGGCCAACGACTTCGCCGACCAGCCGGCCGTGGCGATCATCAAGCACGCCAACCCGTGCGGCATCGCGGTCGGCGCGGACGTGGCCGAGGCGCACCGCCGGGCCCACGACTGCGACCCGGTCTCCGCCTTCGGCGGGGTCATCGCGGTGAACCGCCCGGTCAGCGTGGAGCTGGCCCGGCAGGTCGCGGAGATCTTCACCGAGGTCGTGGTGGCCCCGGGCTACGACGACGGCGCGGTGGAGATCCTCCAGGGCAAGAAGAACATCCGGCTGCTGCGGGCGCCGGAGTTCAACCCGCTGCCGGCCGAGTGGCGGCAGGTCACCGGCGGGGTGCTGGTGCAACTGCGGGACCGGATCGACGCCGCGGGCGACGACCCGGCCAACTGGCGGCTGGCCACCGGCGAGCCGGCCGACGAGGCCACCCTGCGCGACCTCGTGCTGGCCTGGCGGGCGGTGCGCGCGGTGAAGAGCAACGCGATCCTGCTGGCCAAGGACGGCGCCTCGGTCGGGGTGGGGATGGGCCAGGTGAACCGGGTCGACTCGGCGCGGCTGGCGGTCAGCCGGGCCGGCGCCGAGCGGGCGCGCGGTGCGGTGGCGGCGTCGGACGCGTTCTTCCCGTTCGCCGACGGCCCGCAGATCCTCATCGACGCCGGGGTGCGGGCCATCGTGCAGCCCGGTGGCTCGGTCCGCGACGAGGAGACCATCGCCGCCTGCAAGGAGGCCGGCGTGACGATGTACCTCACCGGCACCCGGCATTTCTTCCACTGACGACGGAACGGGGGCGGGACGCGGTCGCCGCGTCCCGCCCCCGGCTCACCTGAGCGCCTCGATCTTCAGCAGGTCGACCCGGTCGAAGAGGTCCATCTCGACGTTCCTGACCTTCGCCGAGTGGCCGAAGCTGTTCCGGCCGAACCGCAGCGGGATCACCGGCAGGTCCGCGGCGAGCAGGTCCTCCGCGGCCTGGTACTTCCGGATCGCCTCCTCCTCGCTGGGGGCCTTGGCGCCCTCGGCGAGGAGCTGGTCGAACCGCTCGTTGCGGTAGCCGTAGTAGTTCGACGAGCCGGTGGAGCTGTACAGCGGGCCGAGGTAGTTCTCCATGGACGGGTAGTCCATGACCCAGCCCATCCGGAACAGACCCACCGGCTCCTTGCGGCCCAGCTTGGTCAGCAGGTCGGCGAACTTCGGCTCCGGGGTGCCGACGCAGGTCACGCCGAGGTTGGTGGCGAGCTGGTCGCAGGTCGCGTCGACCCAGGCGCCGTGCGCGCCGTCGCCGTTGTAGGACAGCTCGATGGTCCGCGGGCCACCCGCGGCCTCGTACATGGCGCGGGCCCGGGCCGGGTCGTAGGTGCCCGCCTCGCCGATGGTGTCCTTCCGGTAGCCGGCGACCACCGGGGAGACGAACGAGCGGGCCGGCTGCTCCGCGCCCTTGAAGATCGAGTCGCTGATCCCGTCGCGGTCGATCGCCATCGAGATCGCCTTGCGCACCTCGGGCTTGCTGAACTCCTGCTGGAAGGTGGGGAAGGCCAGCAGCTGCAGCGACGAGGCCGGGCTCTGCCGGAACCGGTCGCCGAGGTCGTCCGGCGCCGTCGGCAGGTTCTCGGTCGGGATGGTCTTGATCACGTCGAGGTTGTCCGACAGCACGTCGGCGTACGCGGCGGTGGCCTGCTGGTAGATCCGGAACTCGACGCCGGCCACCTTCGGCTGCTGCCCGGGGAAGGCGTCGTACCGCTCCACCTCGACCTTCGCGTCGTGCACCCAGCTGCCCTTCATCCGGAACGGGCCCTGGCCGATGGGCGCGTCCTCGTAGCCCTCGTCGAGCACGCCCGGCGCGGTGAAGGCCGCCTTCGGCAGCGGATAGAACGCGGTGTACCCGAGCATGGTGCGGAACTCGGCGTACGGCTCGGCGAGCGTCACGGTGAAGGTCAGGTCGTCGACCTTGCGCAGCCCGGACAGGGTCTTGGCCGCGGGCGGGTCGCCCTGGAGGTCGTCGTACCCGGCGATCTTCTCGAAGAAGTAGCTGGAGTTCTGCTCGTTGGGACCGTAGGCGCCGTAGTTCCAGGCGTCGAGGTAGTTCTGGGCGGTGACCGGCTCGCCGTTGTGGAAGGTGTAGCCGGTCTTCAGCTTGACCGTCCAGACCCGGTTGTCCGTCGACTCGATCGACCGGGCCGCCACCTCGTACGGCTTGTTGTCCCGGTCGTAGTCGATCAGCGGGCTGAACAGGGCGCTGAGCACCTGCGAGCCGTTCGTCTCGGCGGTGTCGGTCGGCACCAGGTGCTGCGGCTCGGCGATCTCGATGCGGACGGCCGCGTCGGGGTCGGGCCGGCCCGGGCCGTCGCCGTCCGATCCGCAGGCCGCCAGGCCCAGGGTCGCCGCGAGCGATACAGCCGGCCAGATGGCGAGCCTACGAACACGCATTGGGGGGTCTCCTCATCTGCTCACGCTGCGCAGCCGGATCCGGCGTCGGTGACGCAGCGCAATGAACCGCAGCGGCGCGTCGCCGGGTGGGCGCGGCCGCGCGAGGGTTTCGCGCCGGCAGCGTACCGCCCGACGGGCGAGGCTATTTGTCCGACTTCGGCCCGCACCGTCCCGGCTCGGCGGGTGACCCGAGCCACAAGATGTGACTCTCGGTGACAAAGAACACCTCACGTACCGTGATGGCGGCCGGTCGTTCCGGAGCCCGACCGCGCCGGGTGGCGCGGTGCGCGCGGCGGCCGGCGCGGGCCGTGAGACGATCGGGAGGTGACGGCGACCATCCTGGACGGCAAGGCGACCGCGGCCGAGATCAAGGACGAGCTGCGGGCGCGGGTGAAGGCACTGGCGGAGCGCGGCATCGTCCCGGGCCTGGGCACGGTCCTGGTCGGGGCCGACCCCGGCTCCCAGGCGTACGTCAACGGCAAGCACCGCGACTGCGCGGAGGTCGGCATCGCCTCCATCCGCCGCGAGCTGCCGGCCGACGCCACCCAGCAGCAGGTCGACGACGTGCTGGCCGAGCTGAACGCCGACCCGGCCTGCCACGGCTACATCGTCCAGCTGCCGCTCCCCGGCCACCTGGACACCCAGCGGGCGCTGGAGATGATCGACCCGGCCAAGGACGCCGACGGCCTGCACCCGGTCAACCTGGGCCGGCTGGTGCTCGGCTACGACGGCCCGCTGCCCTGCACCCCGCGCGGGATCGTCGAGCTGCTGCGCCGGCACGACGTGCCGCTGCGCGGCGCGAAGGTGACGCTGGTCGGCCGGGGCAACACCGTCGGCCGCCCGCTCGGCCTGCTGCTCACCCGGCGCAGCGAGAACGCCACCGTGACCCTCTGCCACACCGGCACCCTCGACCTCGCCGCGCAGACCCGGGCGGCGGACATCGTCATCGTCGCGGCCGGCGTGCCCGGCCTGCTCACCGCCGAGATGGTCACCCCCGGGGCGACCGTGGTCGACGTCGGCATCACCCGGGTCATCGGGGAGGACGGCAAGGGCCGCTACACCGGCGACGTGGACCCGGAGGTCGCCGAGGTGGCCGGCAAGCTCGTCCCGATGCCCGGCGGGGTCGGCCCGATGACCCGCGCCATGCTGCTCACCAATGTGGTGGAACGCGCCGAGCAGGGCTGAGGCCGCCAACCATGTCATAACCGTCCGCCCCTGACCGGTTCGGTGCCAGGATGACTGATACGGTCCGGAAAACCGACTGGTATCAGGGAGTGGGACGACCATGGGTAAGAAGGTCACTGTCGTCGGGGCCGGATTCTACGGCTCCACCACCGCACAGCGCCTGGCCGAGTACGACGTCTTCGACACCGTAGTGATCACCGACATCGTGGAGGGCAAGCCGGCCGGCCTCGCCCTGGACCTCAACCAGTCGCGTGCCGTCGAGGGCTTCGAGACCAAGGTCGTCGGCGTCACCACCGGCCCGAACGGCGAGGGGTACGAGGCCATCGAGGGCTCGGACGTCGTGGTCATCACCGCCGGCCTGCCCCGCAAGCCGGGGATGAGCCGGATGGACCTGCTGGAGACGAATGCCAAGATCGTCCGCCAGGTCGCCGAGAACGTCGCCAAGTACGCCCCGAACGCCGTCGTCATCGTCGTCTCCAACCCGCTCGACGAGATGACCGCGCTGGCCCAGCTCGCCACCCAGTTCCCCAAGAACCGGGTGCTCGGCCAGGCCGGCATGCTGGACACCGCCCGGTTCACCAACTTCGTCGCCGAGGCGCTGAACGTGCCGGTGAAGTCGGTGAAGACGCTGACCCTCGGCTCGCACGGCGACACCATGGTGCCGGTGCCGTCGAAGAGCACCGTCGACGGCCGGCCGCTGCGCGACGCCATGCCGGCCGAGCAGATCGAGGAGCTGGTCGTCAAGACCCGCAACGGTGGCGCCGAGGTGGTCGCGCTGCTCAAGACCGGCTCGGCATACTACGCCCCGTCGGCCGCCGCCGCCCGGATGGCCAAGGCCGTGGCGGAGGACTCCGGCGACGTCATGCCGGTCTGCGCCTGGGTCGACGGCGAGTACGGCATCTCCGGCGTCTACCTGGGCGTCGAGGCCGAGATCGGCGCCGAGGGCATCAAGAGGGTCGTCGAGACCGACCTCGACGCCGACGAGCTGGCCGCCCTGAAGGAGGCCGCCGAGGCCGTCCGCAGCAAGCAGGCCGACGTAGCCAACATGTGACCCGCGTACCACCGCCGGAAGGGCGGGCCGGCTCCCGCCGGCCCGCCCTTCCCCGTCCCCGGCCCCAGACCGCGTTGATCATGAAGTTTGCGTCGCGCGCGAGCCCCAATTCCGACGCAAACTTCATGATCAACGCGTCTCAGGAGCGGGCGGGTGCGGGCGGTGGGGGGAGGGGGGTGAAGGGGGCGGTTAGGTGGGGGGTGGCGAGGGTGGTGGGGGTGGTGGTTTCGGCGAGGGTTTGCAGGAGGGTCAGGCGGGAGGCGCGGGCGGTCGGTGGGTCCTGCTCGTGGGCGTAGGGGAGGGTGGGGTCGACGAGTTGGATGGCGTGCACCAGCAGGTCGCCGGTGAGGAGTAGGCGCTCCTCGGGCGTGCCGACAAGCACGCACTGGTGGCCGGGGGTGTGGCCGGGGGTGCTCAGGGCGCGTACCCCGGGGGTGAGGTCGGTGTCGCCGTCGACCACCCGGAGCTGGCCGGCGGCGCGCAACGGCGCGATCAGGCCGGCCGGCAGCCCCGGGTTGATCGACTCGACGGCGTCCAGCTCGGCCCGCTGGAGCAGGTAGTCGGCGTTGGGGAAGTAGGGGCGGCCGGGGGTGCCGGTGACCGCCCAGCCGATGTGGTCGCTGTGCAGGTGGGTCAGGACCACGGTGCGGACGTCGGCCGGGTCGATCCCGGCGGCGGCCAGCTCCGCGGGGAGCCGGCCCGGCACGGGGGCCCAGCTCGCGGCGGGTGCGTCCGCCGGGCCGATGCCGGCGTCGACAAGCGTGACCGGCCCGTCCCCGGTACGCAGCGCGAAGGCGCGGAACCGCAGCCACCACCGGCCGTCGGCGGTGACCGCGCCCGGGTCGCGCCGGTCCGCCTCGCGCCAGTGTGCCTCGGTGGCGTCCGGGAACGCCTCGGCCCGGGGCTGGAAGAACGGGCCCTCGCCGTCGGTGAGGGCGGTGACCGTGATAGACCCGAGAGTGCGGCTCAGTGGCATCGGCTGATGATGCCAGTGATCTTCCCCGTCGGCGGTCCGGTTCTCCGGCCGGTCCGGGCCGGCTGGGGAGTGCCGGCGGGTTTCCAGTACGCTCGTACTGCTTGAGCACGTGTCCCCCGAGAGGAGCGCCGGCCGATGGCGAAGATCAAGGTAAACAACCCGGTCGTAGAGCTCGACGGCGACGAGATGACCCGGATCATCTGGAAGCAGATCCGGGAGCAGCTGATCCTGCCCTACCTCGACGTCGACCTGCACTACTACGACCTGTCGATCCAGCACCGCGACGAGACCGACGACCAGGTGACCGTCGACGCCGCCAACGCCATCAAGGAGCACGGCGTCGGCGTCAAGTGCGCGACCATCACCCCGGACGAGGCGCGGGTCGAGGAGTTCGGCCTGAAGAAGATGTGGCGGTCGCCGAACGGCACCATCCGCAACATCCTCGGCGGCGTCGTGTTCCGCGAGCCGATCATCATGTCCAACGTGCCGCGGCTGGTGCCGGGCTGGACCAAGCCGATCATCATCGGCCGGCACGCTCACGGCGACCAGTACAAGGCCACCGACTTCGTCGTCCCCGGCCCGGGCACGGTGACCATCACCTACACCCCCGCCGACGGCGGCACGCCGATGGAGATGGAGGTCGCCAACTTCCCCGGCGGCGGCATCGCCATGGGCATGTACAACTACGACGAGTCGATCCGGGACTTCGCCCGGGCCTCGTTCCGGTACGGCCTGGACCGCAACTACCCGGTCTACATGTCGACCAAGAACACCATCCTCAAGGCGTACGACGGCCGGTTCAAGGACATCTTCGCCGAGGTGTTCGAGGCGGAGTTCAAGGCCGAGTTCGACGCCGCCGGCCTCACCTACGAGCACCGGCTGATCGACGACATGGTCGCCGCCGCGCTCAAGTGGGAGGGCGGCTACGTCTGGGCCTGCAAGAACTACGACGGTGACGTGCAGTCCGACACCGTCGCGCAGGGCTTCGGCTCGCTCGGCCTGATGACCTCGGTCCTGCTCTCGCCCGACGGCCGCACCGTCGAGGCCGAGGCGGCGCACGGCACGGTCACCCGGCACTACCGGCAGTACCAGAAGGGCGAGAAGACCTCGACCAACCCGATCGCCTCGATCTACGCCTGGACCCGGGGCCTGGCCCACCGGGGCAAGCTGGACGGCACCCCGGCGGTCACCGAGTTCGCCAACACCCTGGAGCAGGTCATCGTGGAGACCGTCGAGGGCGGCCAGATGACCAAGGACCTCGCGCTGCTCATCTCGCGGGACGCCCCGTGGCTGACCACCGACGAGTTCATGAACGCGCTCGACGAGAACCTGGCGCGCAAGCTCGCCGCCTGATCCGCGTCGTCCCGTGCTCTGCCCGGAGCCCGTCGGCCATGGTGCCGGCGGGCTCCGTCGTCTCCGAAGTGGTCCCGGCTCCGTTACCCGCCACACCGTCCGGACAGCCCCACCAAGCGGCCCGGGCGGGCCCGACACCGCAGCCCGCGCCATCGTCACCGGCCGGCGGCTGGCTCGTTGTAACAGGTGGACGTGGTGCCAGTCGCGTCCAGGAAGGTTGACCGCGGTCGCCTCGCGGCACGAGTGCCGATCAGCCAGCCTTCCCGGCTGTCGTGCACAGCCAGCCGTCCCTTCCCTGCGGGGGGCCCTGTCCCGGGCCCCCCGCGCCCTGTTCCCACGCCGTCCGACCGCGATGCCGCGCGAGGGCGAGGGGCGGGCGCGGTCAGGCGGCGCGGAGGAGATCGGCGGCCCGCTCCGGGGCGATGTCGTTGATGAACACGCCCATCCCGGACTCGGAGCCGGCGAGGAACTTCAGCTTGTCCTTCGCCCGCCGGATGCTGAACAGCTGCAGGTGCAGGTGGCCCAGCTCGCGGTCGACGCGTACCGGGGCCTGGTGCCAGGCGGCGATGTAGGGCATCGGCAGGTCGAACAGCCCGTCGAAGCGGCGCAGCAGATCGAGATAGAGCGGCCCGAAGGCGTCCCGCTCCGCGTCGTCCAGCGCCGGGATGTCCGGCACCGGCCGGTGCGGGGCCAGGTGCACCTCGAACGGCCAGCGGGCGGCGGCCGGCACGTACGCCGTCCAGTGCTCGTTGGCCGCGACCACCCGGTCGCCGGCGGCGCGCTCGGCGGCGAGCACGTCCGCGTAGAGGTTGCGGCCGCCGGTGCGCTCGGCGTGCCGGCGCGCGGCCGCCAGCAGCGCCCGGGTCCGGGGGGTGACGAAGGGGTACGCGTAGATCTGCCCGTGCGGGTGGTGCAGGGTCACCCCGATCTCCACGCCCCGGTTCTCGAACGGGAAGACCTGCTCCACGCCCGGCAGCGCGCTCAGCGCCTCGGTGCGGTCGGCCAGCGCCTCCAGCACGGTGCGCACCCGGCGCGGCGGCAACTGCGCGAACGCGGCGTTGTGGTCGTCGGTGAAGCAGACCACCTCGCAGCGCCCGCGCCCGGGCCGGACCCGGGTGAACGGGGTGATCTCGGCCGGCTCGTCGGCCACCCGCTGGCTCAGCGCGGGGAAGCGGTTCTCGAAGACCGCCACGTCGTAGTCCGGCGCCGGGATCTCGCTGAGCCGGTCACCCCGGGACGGGCAGAGCGGGCACTGGTCGGCCGGCGGCAGGAAGGTGCGGGTCTGCCGGTGCACGGCCACCGCCACCCACTCGTCGGTCAGCGGGTCGTACCGCAGTTGGGAGGCCGGCGGTGGCGGGGGCAGCTCGCGCCGGTCCGGCTGGTCGCGGACCGCGTCGTCCCGCTCGTCGAAGTAGATCAGCTCGCGGCCGTCGGCCAGCTCGATCCGCGTACGTTTCACTGCGTCCCCTCGCTGCCCGTCACGATCACCAGTTCGCCGATCTTGTCGCCGAGTATCCGCCGGGCGTCCGGCGCCAGCCGGTCGTCGCTGATCAGCACGTCCGCCGCGGCCAGCTCGACGATCGAGGAGATGCCCACGGTGCCCCACTTGGTGTGGTCGGCGAGCACCACCAGCCGGTCGGCGGCGGCCACCAGCGCCCGGTCGGTCTCCGCCTCCATCAGGTTCGGCGTGGTGTAGCCGGCGCGTTCGCTGATCCCGTGCACGCCCAGGAAGAGCAGATCCAGGTGCAGCGACCGGACGGCGGCCACCGCGAGCGGGCCGACCAGGGCGTTCGACGGGGTACGCACACCACCGGTGAGCACCACGGTCTGGTCCGGCCGGCCGCCGGTGTGCAGCACCTCGGCCACCGGCAGCGAGTTGGTCACCACGGTCAGCCCGGGCACGTCGACCAGCCGGCGGGCCAGCTCGGCGGTGGTGGTGCCGGCGGAGAGCGCGATCGCGGCGCCGGGCCGGACCAGGGTCGCGGCGCGGGCGGCGATGGCGGCCTTCTCGGCCGGCTGCCGGACCGACTTCGCCGCGAACCCGGGCTCGTCGGTCGAGCCGGGCAGGGCCAGCGTGGCCCCGCCGTGCACCTTGGCCAGCAGCCCGCGTTCGTGCAGCGTGTCCAGGTCGCGCCGGATGGTCATGTCGGAGACGCCGAACTCGCCGGCCAGGTCGCTGACCCGGACCCCGCCGGCGGCCCGGACCCGGTCCAGGATGGCCGCCTGCCGCTGCCGCGCCAGCACCTTCCCCCACCCCCGGCTCCCGCGCACCGTCTCACGCGATCGAACGTGTTCCAACAAAGATGAACACTAGCGCGCGGCCGGGCGCGACGGAAGGCGGGCGGCCCGGTGTCAGGCCGACTGGAGGCGGGGCTCGATCCAGCCGTGCTCGGTGAGGTGCTCCATCACCACGCGGACCGCCTCGTCGACGGTCAGGTCCGTGGTGTCCACCACCACGTCCGCGTCGGTCGGCTCCTCGTACGGGTCGTCGATGCCGGTCATCCCGGTGAGCAGGCCGGCCCGGGCGCGGGCGTACAGGCCCTTGCGGTCGCGCTGCTCGCACACCTCCAGCGGGGTGGCCACGTGCACCAGCAGGAAGCCCGCCCCGGCCGCCAGGGCCATCTCCCGGGCGGTCGCCCGGGCCTGCGCGTACGGGGCGATCGGGCAGCAGATGCCCACCCCGCGGTGCCGGGCGATCTCGGCGGCCACCCAGCCGATCCGGCGCACGTTGGCGTCCCGGTCGGCCTTGCTGAACCCCAGCCCGGCGGAGAGCTCCCGGCGCACCACGTCGCCGTCGAGCAGGGTGGTCGTCCGGTCGCCCTGCTCCCGCAGCACGTCCGCCAGGCCCCGGGCGATCGTCGACTTGCCGGAGCCGGAGAGGCCGGTCAGGAAGATCACCATGCCCCGGTGCCGGCGGGCCGGCCGGGCCCGGGACAGCTCCTTCGCCACCGCCGGCGGGGTGTGCCACTCCGGCAGCGGGAAGCCCCGGTCCAGCAGGTCGTCGATCTCGGCCTGGGTCAGCGCCAGCCGCCGGTTGCGCGGCGGGATGTCCTCCCGCCAGCGCCACTGGCCGTCCCGGTTGTCGTAGGCCAGCTCCCGTGGCACCAGCACCCGCAGGCCCGCGCCGGAGAGCATCTCGCCGGTGGAGAGCAGGTGGGTCACCCCGTACGCGGCGGCGACCCGGGCCCGCAGCAGCGCGTCGCTGATCTCGTCGGCCCGGCGGGACAGCGGGACCGCGACGATGGTGGCCGGGGGCATCCGGTCCCGGGCGGCGAAGACGCTGCGGACCAGCGCCTCCGACGGCAGCCCGCCGCCCACGCCGTCCCCCACCGGGATCATCACCAGCAGGTGCGCGCCGATGGTGCGGGCCGCGTGCGCGATCTGGGCGAGCTGCGGGCGGTGCAGCGGGCGGTCCGCGAACACCCCGAGCACCCGGCCCGGCGGCAGCAGCGGCCGGACCTCCTCCGGCCCCCGGCGCAGCCGCTGAAACGGGCCGTGACCGCCGTCGCCGACCCGGCGGACCGGACCGCCGACGCCGACCAGCCCGTCCCGGGCGGCCCAGCGGTCGGTCACCTCCAGCCCGGCCACCGGGGCGCCCTCACCGTCGGTCAGCAGCAGCGCCCGACGCTCCGGATCCGCCGGGTCCAGCCCCTCGGCGAGCGCGGCCGGCACGTGCAGGGTGACCGGCACCGGCCAGGAAGTGCCGTCGGCGAGCCGGCCCCGCCGGGCGAGGGAGGTCAGGTCGGCGCGGGTCATGAAGCCGGTGAGCGGCGCGTACGCCCCGGAGAGCAGCAGCTCCAGATCGGCCAGCTCGGCGGGGCGCGGCGTGTACGCCTGCGCGCCCCGAAGCACCTCGTCGGGCAGCACCCACCCGTTGCTCATCGAACCCCCACTCCTGGTCGGCACACAGTCTCGCAGTCGGTCGTCGTTCGGTCGAGACCGCCACTCCTGTGGGCCGCGGGGGGAGTGCGGCGGGTCAGCCCGCCGGGGCGAGCGCGGCGGCGCCGAACGACACCGCGAACCGTTTGCACCAGATCGAGACGCTGGTCAGCGCGGCCAGGTCGGTGCCGGCCGGGATGTCGTACCCCTGGTCGCCCCGGTTGCCCTTCAGCCGGCCCAGTTCGACCCAGCGCCCGTCGTCGAAGACGCCCCAGCCGTCCCGGCCGGTGCGCACCGGCTGGTCGCTCAGCCACACCCGCAGGTCGGGTCCGTTGGAGGTGGCCAGCCCGACCAGTTCCAGCCGGTGGCTGCCGTCGGGGGCCCGGACGATCCGCGCGGTGCCCGAGGTGTCGTGTTCGTGGGTGACGAAGTCGCCCCGGCTGACCAGGGCCGGTCCGGCGGGTGCGGTCGGGGTGGCCGGGCCCGCGTCCCCCGTGGTCGGGGGCCCGGCCGTCGGTGGCGCCGACTCCGCCACCGGGGCGAGCCGCTCGGCGACCCGGGTGTCGGTCACCGCCTTCCACGGCTGGAACCAGTACAGGCCGAACGCGGCCCCGGCGCCGAGGACGGCGACCGTGACCCAGGTCAGGGGCTTGCGAAGCAGACGGCTCACCATGCGTCGAGTGTTCCGGCCCGGGCCGCCCCGGTCACCGGGCCGGCCGCTTACGGAAGCCTTACCGAAACCGTCCGGGCGGAATCAGGGGCAACCCCGAGCGTTTCCTGATGTCCCGTCTGGCGGCGGCTCCCTACGCTGAACCCCGTGGCACTGCTCGCGACCGAGTCGCTCACCAAGACGTACGGCGGACGGGTGACCGCCCTCGCCGACCTCACCGTGTCGGTCGAGCCGGGGATCATCGGACTGGTCGGCGCCAACGGCGCCGGCAAGTCCACCCTGATCAAGATCCTGCTGGGTCTGCTCCCGCCGACCAGCGGCCGGGTCTCCGTGCTCGGCCTGGACCCGACCACCGACCCGGCGGCGGTGCGCGCCCGGGTCGGCTACATGCCCGAACACGACGCCCTGCCGCCCGACCTCTCCGCCGCCGAGCTGGTCACCCACCTGGGTCGGATCAGTGGCCTGCCGCGCACCGTGGCCCGGGAGCGGGCCTCCGAGGCGCTGCGCCACGTCGGCCTGCACGAGGAGCGGCACCGGGCGGTGGGTGGCTACTCCACCGGCATGAAACAGCGGGTGAAGCTGGCCCAGGCCCTGGTGCACGACCCCGACCTGCTGCTGCTCGACGAGCCGACAAACGGCCTCGACCCGGCCGGCCGGGACGCCATGCTCACCCTGATCCACCGGATCGGCACCGAGTTCGGCATCTCCGTGCTGGTCTGCTCGCACCTGCTCGGCGAGGTGGAACGGATCTGCGACACCCTCGTCGCCATCGACGGCGGGCGGCTGCTGCGGGCCGACCGGGTGTCCGCCATGACCTCCGCCACCGACGTGCTCGCCGTCGAGGTCAGCGAGGGCACCGACGACCTGGCCATCCGGCTCGCGGCGCTCGACCTGCCGGTGGCCCGGGAGGGGCGGCTGCTGCTCGTCCCGCTCGCCGACGAGGCCACCTACGACCTGATCCTCGGCGCGGTCGCCGAGCTGGACCTGCCGCTGCACCGGCTGGACCAGCGGCGGCACCGGGTGGCCGAACTCTTCGCCACGAGGGAGCCCAGCCATGTCTGAGCTGACCGGCGTCATCCACGACATCGGCTACCAGCGCTACACCGGGCCGCGGCTGGGCCGCCGGCACGTGTTCGGCGCGCTCTACCTGCACGGCGTACGGACCGCGTTCGGTCTGGGCCGGTCCGCCAAGGCCAAGATCTTCCCGTGGCTGGTGGTGGCCATCGTGCTGGTCGTCGCCGCCGGGCTGACCGCGGTACGCGCCCAGTTCGGCGAGGTTGTCATGACGTACGCCCAGTTCGCCGACGCGATGAGCTGGCTGGTCATCTTCTTCGTCGCGGTCGCCGCGCCGGAGCTGGTCTCCCGGGACCTGCGCAGCGGCGTGCTGCCGCTGTACTTCTCCCGGCCGCTGCCCCGCGGCGACTACGCGCTGGCCAAGCTCGGCGCGTTGGCCACCGCGCTCTGGCTGCTGCTCGGCGCGCCCCAGCTGGTGATGTTCCTCGGCGCCGCGTTCACCACCGGCGACGGGATGAGCGGGGTCTGGCACGAGCTGCTCGACCTGCTGCCGGGCCTGCTCTACGCGGCCCTGTGGGCGGTGGTGTTCGCCTCGATCGGCCTGCTGATCGCCTCGCTCACCGGCAAGCGGGCGTTCGCCGCCGGTGGCATCGTGGCGATCTTCCTGATGACCACGCCGGTCGTCGGCGTGCTGTCGATCATGCCGTCGCCGACGATCAACGAGCTGGCCTTCCTCGCCTCGCCGTCGACCCTGGTGGGTGCGGTGGGCACCTGGGCGCTCGGCGACCTGCTGGTGCCGGAGGGGCAGGGCGGCGGGATGCCGATCGGCGACTTCGGGCCGGTCTACGCCGCCGCCGTCGTGCTCCTGGTGGCCGGCTGCGTCACCCTGCTGCTGCTGCGATACCGGAAGGTGGCCGCCCGATGACCACGATCAGCGCCCAGCCGGCGGCGCCGACCACGCCCGCCTCCACCCTCGACCTCACCGGGGTCTCCCGCTGGTACGGCAACGTGGTGGCGGTCAACGACGTCTCCATGCGCCTCGGCCCGGGGGTGACCGGTCTGCTCGGCCCGAACGGCGCCGGCAAGACCACCCTGCTGCACATGATGGCCGGTTTCCTCAGCCCGTCCCGGGGCACGGTCCGCCTCGACGGCGAGCCGACCTGGCGCAACCCGCAGGTCTACCGGCGGCTGGGCCTGGTAAGCGAGCGGGAGGCGGTGCACACCTTCCTCAGCGCGTACGAGTTCGTGCTGGCCAGCGCGAAGCTGCACCGGCTGCCCGACCCGGCGGCGGCGGCCCGACGGGCGATCGACCTGGTGGAGATGGGCGACGCGCAGGACCGGCGGATCGGCACGTACTCCAAGGGCATGCGGCAGCGCACCCGGGTGGCCGCCGCGCTGGTCCACGACCCGCAGGTGCTGCTGCTCGACGAGCCGTTCAACGGGATGGACCCGCGCCAGCGGCTGCACATGATGACCCTGCTGCACCGCCTCGGCGACGCCGGCCGGACCATCCTGTTCAGCTCGCACATCCTGGAGGAGGTCGAGCAGGTCTCCGGCACCGTGCAGGTGATGGTCGCCGGCCGGCTGGCGGCCTCCGGTGACTTCCGCACCATCCGTCGGCTGATGACCAACCGGCCGCACGTCTTCGCGATCCACTCCACCGACGACCGGGCGCTGGCCGTGGCGCTGATGGCCGAGCCGTCGGTCACCGGCGTGGAACTCGGCCGCACCGGCCTGAGCGTCAAGGCCGGCGACTACGGCGCCTTCACCCGGGCACTGCCGAAACTCGCGCTGCGCCACGGGATCCGGGTCCGGCAACTGCTGCCCGAGGACGAATCGTTGGAGAGCGTCTTCTCGTACCTGGTGGAGGCATGATGTCGACCGTTGGCTGGATCACCGCGCGCGGGCTGTTCGGCCGCCGTCGCTTCCTGATACTGCTGCCGCTGCCCCTGCTGCTGGTCGGGCTGGCCGTGCTCTGCCGGTCCCTGAACGTGGCGCCGAGCGACTGGGGCCCGGCGGTGCTGGTCGGGCTCGGCCTGGCCGTGGTCCTGCCGGTGGTGGCGCTGGTCGTCGGCACCGGCGTGCTGGGTGCCGAGATCGAGGACGGCACGGTGGTGCACATCCTCACCAAGCCGCTGCCCCGCTGGCAGATCGTGCTGCCGAAGCTGGCGGTGGCGACCGCGGTCAGCGCGGCCACCGTCGCCGTCCCGCTCTTCGTCGCGGGCCTGCTCGCCGATTCGGTACGCCTCGGTCTGGCGCTGGCCGCCGCGTCGGCGCTGGGCGCGCTGGCGTACTCGGCGCTGTTCCTGGCGCTCAGCCTGCTCACCCGCCGGCCGGTGCTGCTCGGCCTGGTCTACGTGCTGATCTGGGAGGGGTTGCTCGGCCGCTTCGCGGACGGCACCCGGGTGCTCTCCATCCAGCAGTGGGTGATCGCGCTGGCCGACCGGATGGCCCCCACCGACCTGCTCGGCACCACGGTGTCGGTGCCGGTCGCCGCGATCCTGACCGGGCTGGTGGCGGTGGGCTTCACCGTGCTCGCCATCGACCGGCTCCGCTCGTTCAGCGTCGCCGGCGAAACCAGCTGAGCTGCGGGAAGTGTTAAGAAGGGGCCCCTGCTATGCAGAATGCGTTAACAGGGGGCCCCTCCTTACACCTCAGAAGGCGCAGGCGATCACCAGCTCCGGCGTCCGGTCCGGGAGGAAGTCGAGCTTGGCGATCCGCCCCGCCGCGCGCACGTCGGCGGCGACCAGGCTGAGCTGGTCGAGCAGGGCGGCCGGGCCGAGCGCCTCGGCCAGCGGCACGTCCGCCTTCATGGACAGCTTCCGCTCCGACTTGGCCCGGCGCACCTGACCCAGCGCGTCGGCGGCCACGCGCAGCAGCGCCGGTTCACCCGGACCCTGGGTGGCCCGGCCCACCTCGTACGTGGTGGGCCAGGGGGCGCGGTGCACCGAGCCGTACCGCCACCAGGACCAGACCTCCTCGGTGACGAAGGGCAGCACCGGGGCGAACAGCCGCAACTGCACCGAGAGCGCGGTGGCCAGCGCCGCCCGGGCCGAGTCGGCCCCCGGCCCGGTGCCGTAGGCGCGTTCCTTCACCAGCTCGATGTAGTCGTCGCAGAACCGCCAGAAGAACGCCTCGGCGGCCATCAGCGCGGCGGTGTGGTCGTACCCGTCGAACGCGGCCGTCGCCGCCGCGACCACGCCGGAGAGTTCGGCGAGCATGGCGGCGTCCAACGGCTCCGTGGCCGGTGCGCGCAGCGCGTCGGCGGCGCCCAGCCCGAGGACGAACTTCGACGCGTTGAGCAGCTTGGTGGCCAGCCGGCGGCCGACCTTGATCTGCGCCGGGTCGAAGGCCAGGTCCATGCCGGGCTTGCCGCTGGCGGCCCAGTACCGGACCGCGTCCGAGCCGTTGCGCTCCAGCAGCTCCATCGGGGTGACCACGTTCCCCTTGGACTTGGACATCTTCTTCCGGTCCGGGTCGAGGATCCAGCCGGAGAGCACGGTGTCCCGCCAGGGCAGCACGTCGTGTTCCAGGTGGGCGCGGACCACGGTGGCGAAGAGCCAGGTGCGGATGATCTCCTGCCCCTGCGGGCGCAGGTCCATCGGGAAGACCCGGCGGAACAGGTCGTCGTCGGTCTCCCAACCGCCGACGATCTGCGGGGTCAGCGACGAGGTGGCCCAGGTGTCGAGCACGTCCGGGTCACCGACGAACCCGTCGGGCCGGCCGCGTTGGGACTCGGTGAAACCGGGGGGCGGCTCGCTGGCCGGGTCGATCGGCAGCGCCGCCTCTTCCGGTGTGAGAGGCTGGGACCAGTCCGGCTCGCCAGTGTTGTCGAGCCGGTACCACACCGGCACCGGCACCCCGAAGAAGCGTTGCCGGCTGACCAGCCAGTCACCGGTCAGGCCGCCCACCCAGTGCTCGTAGCGGTGCCGCATGTGCTCCGGCACCCAGCGCAGCTCCCGGCCGCGGGCCAGCAGCTCGTCGCGGAGCCGGCCGTCGCGGCCACCGTTGCGCAGATACCACTGCCGGGTGGAGACGATCTCCAGCGGCCGGTCGCCGCGCTCGTAGAACTTCACCGGGTGGCTGATCGGCCGCGGCTCGCCGTCGAGGTCACCCGCGTCGGCCAGCAGCTCCACGACCGTCCGCCGGGCACCGTTGACGGTCTGCCCGGCCAGCGCCGCGTAGGGCTCGGCCGGCACGCCGGCCGGCGGCTCGGGCAGCAGCCGGCCGTCCCGGCCGATCACCACCCGGGTCGCCAGCTCCAGGTCCCGCCACCAGGTCACGTCGGTCAGGTCACCGAACGTGCAGACCATCGCGACGCCGGTGCCCTTGGCCGGGTCCGCCAGCGGGTGCGCGCGCACCGGCACCTCGACCCCGAAGACCGGGGTACGCACCGAGGCGCCCACCAGGTCGGCGTACCGCTCGTCGTCGGGGTGGCAGACCAGCGCCACGCAGGCCGGCAGCAGCTCCGGCCGGGTGGTGTCGATAAGCACCGCCCGCCCGTCCGCCGCGTGGAACCGCAGCCGGTGGTACGCCCCGGGCCGCTCCCGGTCCTCCAGCTCCGCCTGGGCGACGGCGGTGGCGAACCCGACGTCCCACAGCGTCGGCGCCTCCGCCTGGTACGCCTCGCCCCGGGCCAGGTTGCGCAGGAACGCCCGCTGCGAGGTGGCCCGGGCCGCCCGCCCGATGGTGGTATACGTCAGCGACCAGTCCACCGACAGCCCGAGCCGCCGCCACAGCGCCTCGAAGACCTGCTCGTCCTCCACGGTGAGCACTTCGCACAGCTCGATGAAGTTGCGCCGGGAGATCGCCGTCGGGTGCTTGCGCGCGTCGTCGCCCACCGGGGCGGCCGGCGGCGTCCAGTCCGGGTCGTACGGCAGGGCCGGGTCGGGGCGCACCCCGTACACGTTCTGCACCCGGCGTTCGGTGGGCAGGCCGTTGTCGTCCCAGCCCATCGGATAGAAGACGGCCTTGCCGCGCATCCGCTGGAACCGGGCCACCGTGTCGGTGTGCGTGTACGAGAAGACGTGCCCCATGTGCAGCTCGCCCGATACGGTCGGCGGCGGCGTGTCGATCGCGTACACGTCCGAACGCTGCTTCGCGCGGTCGAACGCGTACGTGCCGTCCTGCTGCCAGCGGCGCGCCCAGCTCTCCTCGAGGCCGTCCAGGGTGGGACGCTCGGGGACGCCGGCGCGGGCCGTCCTCGCCGTGTCGGTCATCGCCCGATCGTAGGCAGCCCCGCCGGGCGGGACCACCGGGTTGCGCTCAGATCAGCGAGTCGCGCCACTGCCGGTGCAGGGCCGCGTACCGGCCGTCGGCGGTGATGAGCCGGTCGGGCGGGCCGTCCTCGACGATCCGCCCGCCGTCGACCACCAGCACCCGGTCGGCGATCTCCACGGTGGAGAGGCGGTGCGCGATCACCAGCGCCGTCCGGTCGCGCAGCACGGTGGCCAGCGCCCGTTGCACCAGCCGCTCGCTCGGCACGTCCAGCGACGAGGTCGCCTCGTCCAGGATCAGCACCCGGGGGTCGGCCAGGAACGCCCGGGCGAACGCGACGAGCTGCCGCTGCCCGGCGGAGAGCCGGCCGCCGCGCCGGCGTACCTGCGTGTCGTACCCGTCGGGGAGCGCGGCGATGAAGTCGTGCGCGCCGATGGCCCGCGCCGCGGCCGTCACCGCCGCGTCGTCGGCGTCCGGCCGGCCGAACCGGATGTTCTCCGCCACCGAGCCGCTGAACAGGTGGTTCTCCTGGGTCACCAGCACCACCGCCCGGCGCAGCTCGGCGTCGCCGAGGTCGCGCAGGTCCACCCCGTCCAGGCTGATCGTGCCGGTGTCCGGGTCGTGGAACCGGGCCACCAGCTTGGCGATCGTCGACTTGCCGGCGCCGGTCGGCCCGATCAGTGCCACCGTCTGCCCGGCCGGGACCCGCAGCTCCAGCCCGGACAGCACGGGCGTGTCCGGCCGGTAGCCGAAGGAGACCGACCGGAAGGCCAGCGCGCCGTGCCCGGGCCCGGTGGGCAGCGGCACCGGCCGGGCCGGCTCGGGCACCGCGGACCGCTCGTCGAGCACCCCGGCCAGCTTCTCCAGCGCCGCCGTCGCCGACTGCCACGAGTTGTAGAACTGGCTCAGCTCCTCCATCGGCTCGAAGAAGCGGCGCAGGTAGAGCAGGAACGCGGCGAGCACGCCCACCGCCATGTCGCCGCCGAGCACCCGGGCCCCGCCGTAGCCGAGCACCACCGCCACCATCACGTTGCCGACCGCCCGGATCCCCGGCGAGTAGAGCGCGCCCAGCCGGAAGGTGCGCAGGCTGGCCTCCCGGTAGTCGTCGTTCACCGCGTCGAAGATCCGCTGGTTGCGCCGCTCCCGCCGGTACGCCTGCACCGCCCGGATGCCGCGCAGCGACTCGACGAAGTGGACGATGACCAGGGCGACCGTCTCCCGGGTCTGCCGGTACGCGGTGGCCGACGCCCGGGTGAACCAGCGGGACAGCCAGAACAGCAGCGGGAAGGCGAGCAGGGTCACCCCGGCCAGCGGCGGGTCCAGCCAGAGCAGGATGCCGGCCACGGTGAGCATCGACAGCGTGGAGACCACCAGCCGGTCGATGCCGCCGTCGACCAGCTCGGCGATCGCGTCCACGTCGCTGGTCAGCCGGGACACCATCCGGCCGGAGGTGTACCGCTCGTGGAAGCCGACCGGCAGGTGCAGGAACTGGCCGTACACCCGGCGGCGCAGCTCCAGCAGGACGGCCTGGCCGATCCGGGCGGAGAGGGTGAGGAAGCCGCGCCGGGCCGCGTACTCGATCAGGGCGGCGGCGGCGAACGCGCCGGCCAGCGCGACCAGCGGCGCCGGGTCGCCGGCCCGCAGCGGGCCGATGCCCCGGTCGATGCCGAGCATGACCAGGTACGGCCCGGCCATCGCGGCGGCGTTCTGGGCCAGCAGCAGCGCGACCGCCCCGCCCAGCCGGCGGCGGTGCGGGCGCAGCAGGTTCCGCAGCAGTGCCCGGCTGCGCACCCGCAGCCGGGCCACCGCCTCGGGGGAGGCGTCCTCGGCGCGGCTGCGGTCCGCGTCGGGGTCGGTGGCCCGGCCCCGCCACCGGGCCAGCTCCGCCGCGCCCTCCCGGTCGCCGGTCACGAGCGCACCAGCCCGGCGCCGTCCGGCTCGCCCAGCCGGGGCGGCGGGACGGCCGGGGTCTCCGCCGCGGCGGAGAGCACCGCCCGGTACGCGGGTACGGTGGCCAGCAGCTCGGAGTGGCTGCCGGTGGCCACGATCCGGCCCTCGTCGAGCAGCGCCACCCGGTCGGCCAGCGCGACCGTGGACGGGCGGTGCACCACCAGCAGCGCGGTAGTGTCCCGCAGCACCCGGCGCAGCGCCGCCTCGACCTGCGCCTCGGTGTGCACGTCCAGCGCGGAGAGCGGGTCGTCCAGGACCAGCAGCGCCGGGTGGCCCAGCACCGCCCGGGCCAGCGCCAACCGTTGCCGTTGGCCGCCGGAGAGCGTCAGCCCCTGCTCGCCGACCCGGGTGGCCAGCCCCCACGGCAGCTCGTAGGCGAAGTCGGCCCGGGCCAGCGCCAGCGCGGCCCGGACCTCCTCCTCGCCGGCGTCCGGGCGGCCCAGGGTGAGGTTCTCCCGGACCGACATCGAGAACAGGGTGGGCTCCTCGAACGCCACCCCGACCAGCCGGCGCAGCGACCCCAGCCGGACGTCCCGCACGTCGTGCCCGTCCAGGGTGATCCGGCCGTCGGTCACCTCGTGCAGCCGGGGCACCAGCGAGAGCAGGGTGCTCTTGCCGGACCCGGTCGCCCCGACCAGCGCGAGGGTCTCGCCCGGTTCGACGGTGAGGTCGATCTGTCGCAGCACCGGCTCGGGGCTGCCCGGGTAGCGGAAGGAGACCGCCTCGAAGGCCAGCCGGCCGCGCACGGTGGTGCGGGACAGCTCCACCGCGTGCGGCGCGTCCACGATGGCCGGCAGGGTGTCCAGCACCTCGTGGATCCGGTCGGCGGCGGTGGCCGCCTCCTGCCCGTTGGCGATGATCCAGCCCAGCGACTGGACCGGCCAGATCAGCATCAGCTGGAGGCTGACGAAGGCGACCAGTTGGCCGACGGTCAGCGCGCCGTTCGCGACGGCGGTCGCGCCGGTCACCAGCACCACGCCCAGGGTCAGGTTGGGCACCAGGTCGAACAGCGCCGAGGTGCGGGCCAGCAGCCGGGCCTTGCCCACCCCGATGTCGTGCAGGGTGCCGGCGCCGGTGGCGAACCGGGCGGCCAGTTGCGGCCCCCGCCCGTACGCCTTCATGGTGCGCAGCCCGACGGCGGTCTCCTCGACCAGCGTGGCCACCTCGCCCTGCTGCTCCTGCATCCGCCGGGACGCCGCGTGGTACGTCCGGGCGAACCGGCGGCTGATCAGCACCAGCGGGACCGCGCTGGCCGCGACCAGCAGGCCCAGCGCCGGATGCAGCCGCACCAGCAGCACCACCACCGCCGCGTAGGTGACCAGGTTGAGCACCAGGAAGAGCAGGTTGAAGGAGAGGAACCGGCGGATCGCCGACAGGTCGCTGGTGATCCGGGACAGCAGTTGGCCGGTCTGCCACCGGTCGTGGAAGGCGGCCGGGAGCCGTTGCAGGTGGGCGTAGACGTCGGCGCGGATCGCCGCCTCCATGCCCACCGACGCGGACGACTGGGTCCACCGCCGGACGACGATCAGCGCGGCCTCGGCCAGCCCGAGCAGCAGGGCCAGCCCGCCGAGCCGCAGCACCCCGGCGGGGTCGCGGTCGGCGATCGGCCCGTCCACGACCCGCTGGGTGAGCAGCGGCACGGCGAGGCTGGCCCCGGTGGCGGCCAGCGCGGCGGCCAGCAGCCAGCAGTAGCGCGGCAGGTACGGCCGCAGGTAGGGACGCAGCCGCAGGAGGTTGCGAAGCGGCCGCCTGCGGGGGGTGAGGTCGCCGTCGCGGTGCGCGAGCACTACCCGACGGTAGCGGCAGAGTTCAATGGTTCTTCTGTCAGCTTGCCGTCATCGGCCGCTCATGGGCGAGAAGCCACTTCTTCACGGGCAGCCCCCACCGGTAGCCACCGAGCGTCCCGTCGGTGCGCAGCACCCGGTGGCAGGGGACGAAGAGGGCGACGGCGTTGCGGGCACAGGCGGCCGCCGCCGCCCGGACCGCCAGGGGCCGTCCGGCGCGGGCGGCGAAACCGGTGTACGTCACCGGCTCGCCCGGTTTCACCTCGCGCAGCACCTGCCAGGCGTGCGCCATGAACGCGCCGCCGGTGTGCTGCCGGACCGGTACCCCGTCGAGCGCGGTCAGGTCACCGGCCAGGTAGTCGGCGACCGCCCGGTGCACCGGCCCGAGGTCGGCCCGGTGCCGCAGGTCGCCGCGCAGGCTGGGATGGGCCAGCGGGAGCAGGGTCGCCGGGTCGGCGGTGAAGCCGGCGGCGCGGACCGCCCCGTCGGGTCCGGCGAGGACGCTCAGCGGGCCGGCGGGGGTGTCGATGACGGTGCTGTCCAAGGTGGTCATGCCGCTCTCCAGAGTCGGATCACCGCGTACGACCGCCAGGGGCGCCAGCGGTCGGCGTACGCGTCGAGGGTCGTGGGGGTGTCGGGCAGGCCGAGGGCGGTGGCGCCCCGGCGGACGGCCAGGTCGGTGGGGAGCAGGACGTCGGGGTCGCCGAGCGCCCGCATGGCGACGTAACCCGCCGTCCAGGCGCCGACCCCCGGCAGCGCCATCAACTGCCGAACGGTCTCCTCCCGATCCCCACCCGGATCAAGATCGAGCCGCCCCTCGGCGACCTCCCGCGCCAACGCCCGAACCGTCTCCCGCCGCGCCCCCGGCATCCGAAACCCCCCATCCCCCACCCCCAACACCTCCTCCGCACCGGCGAACGGCCGCAGCGCCCGTGGCCCGTCCGGTTGATCATGAAGTTTGCGTCCGGCGGAGGCCGTTTGCTCGACGCAAACTTCATGATCAACGCGGTTGGTGGCGGTGTGGGACAGGAGGTGGGTGAGGGTGGTTTTGGCGGCTGGTAGGGAGATTTGCTGGGTGGTGATGGCGCGGAGGGCGATCTCGAAGCCGTCTACCGCGCGGGGGAGGCGGACGCCTTGCTCCGCCGCGACCGCACGGGCCAGGGCGGGGTCGGTGGCCAGGGTTTCGTCGACGGCTTCGGGGTCGGCGTCCAGGTCGAGCAGGCGGCGGCAGCGGGCCACCGCGGGCGCCAGGTCCCGCATGTCGGTCAGCCGCAGGGTGGCCACCACGTGGCCGTCCGCCGGGGTCAGGGCCGCCTCGCCGGTGCCGCGCGGCAGCCGCAGCCCCCGGCGGTACGTCCCGTCGCGTACCTCCTCCACGCCGGGCAGCGCCCGCACCGCGAGGAAGTCCAGCAGGGCGGCGGCGTGCAGCGGCGGCCGGTACGCCAGGCGCAGCGTGATGGTGCCCGCCCCGGCCGGACCCGGCAGCCGGCCCCGGGTGATCCGCAGCTCGGACGGGGGCACCGCGTACACCTCGCGGATCGTCTCGTTGAACTGCCGGACGCTGCCGAAGCCCGCCGCGAACGCGATCTCCGCCATCCCCATCGCGGTGGTCTCGATAAGCGTCCGGGCGGTCTGCGCCCGCTGCGCCCGGGCCAGCGCGAGCGGCCCGGCACCCAGCTCGGCGTGCAGCATCCGGTGCAGGTGCCGTTCGGTGTAGCCGAGCCGGCCGGCCAGCCCCGGCACCCCGTCCCGGTCCACCACCCCGTCGGCGATCAACCGCATGGCCCGGCCCACCACGTCGGCCCGGACGTCCCACTGGGGCGAACCGGGTGCCGCGTCCGGGCGGCAGCGCCGGCAGGCGCGCAACCCGGCGCCCTGCGCCGCGGCGGCCGACGGGAAGAATCGGACGTTGCGCCGCTTCGGCGTCATCGCCGGACAGGACGGCCGGCAGTAGATCCCGGTCGACGTCACCCCGGTGTAGAACCAGCCGTCGAACCGCTGGTCGCGGCTGTCCACGGCCCGGTAGCACCGTTCGAAGTCCAACTCCATGACACCGATACTGCCTCGCAGGTGACGCCGTCGGCTGGCGGGATTCGGACCTGACCGTCCGGGCCCGGCGGACCCGGACAGCCGGTGCGTGTCCGCGCGCGTGACCGGGTCAGTGCCGCGGCCCCGGAGACTGGACCGCCGCCCAGCCGACGGCCCGATCGCCCCCGGCGGTGCCGGATGGCGTGAACAGCCACGAGCCGCTGGGGGAGGGTGGCGGGGTCGGGGTACCGGATGGCGTGAACAGCCACGAGCCGCTGGGGGAGGGTGGCGGGGTCGGGGTGTCGGACGGGGTAATCAGCCACGGGCCGCTGGGAGAGGGCGGCAAGGTGGGCGACGGGATCGCCGTCGAACCCGGGGCGAACGGCGGGGGCGCGTCGTCACGGCTGGCGGCGAGCGCGATCGGCGCGCCGAGGAGCACGGCGGCCGCCACCCCCGCCACCCCCAGCGTGACGGTGGTCCGCTGCCGGCTTCGGGCCCGGCGCTCCGCCGGGATCAACTGGTCCTGCACTGTCGGTGCCTCCTCGGCCAGGTCGGAGAGGGTGGCGCGGATGAGGTCCTCGATCGGCCCGGTCATTGCCGTACCTCCAGGAGTTCGACGTCCGGCAGGAGCTGGCGTAGCCGATGCACCGCCCGGTGGGTACGGCTGCGCACCGTGCCCACGGAGCAGCCCAGCGCCTCGGCCACCTGGGTCTCGGTGAGGTCCTCGTAGTAGCGCAGGACCAGCACCGTGCGCTGCGCCGGCGGCAACCGCCGCAACGCCGCCCGCATCGCCAGGCGTACGTCGGTGCCGCCGCTCGGATCCGGCTGGACCTCCTCGTCGGCGCCGGTGAGCGCCCGCTCCCGGCGCCGACGCAGTCGCCGCCACAGGCTCACCTGCTCCCGGTACATGACCGCCCGCAGGTATCCCTCAGGGTCGGCGTGCCGCAGCGTCCGCCACTTCGGGATCGTCCTGGCCAACGCCGACTGGAGGAGATCCTCGGCGGCGTGCCGGTCGCCGGTGAGCAGGTACGCGACCTGCATCAGCGCCGGCGTGCGGCCGGTCACGAACTCCGCCAGCCGCGCCCGTTCGTCCTCGTCCACCCACCCTCCCGCTCTTCTTCGTCACAGATACAGACGCCCCAGCTCAGGCCGGCTATCCCTGGCGCGGCAACGGATTTCGCGGCGAAAGTGTCGGTGGTGGCCGGTACCGTGCCGCCACCAACTCAAGAAGAAGGTGCGGGGAATGGCGAGCGTGGCCGGGCGGGGTGCCCGCTGATGCGGTCGGAGCGGGCCCGGCTGGACCGCGCGGTGGTGCAGGGCTTCTACGACCGGATGCGGGTGGTGGCGCCGGCGGCGTACGGCGCGATCGAGCGGGACCGGGCCAACGACCCGGGGCGTCCGTTCCCCGAGACCGCCTGTGGTCGGCTCGCCGGCTCGCTCGACGCCGCGGGGCTGCGCGCGCTGGGCATGTGGGCGCACCACTGGTGCATGCGCTTCTATGACGACGACACCCGGGTCGGGCTGCGCCTGGTGCGGGAGATCGCCGGCCGGCCCGGGTTGGGCTGGACGTTCGACGAGGTGCGCTGGCTGCTCGGCGAGTCCTACGCGGCCGGCCCAGCCGCCGCGCAGCGCTTCACGCTTCCCCGGGCGGCCGCCGCCGAGCTGCCGCCCGCCGACCTGCCGGAACTCGCCGCCGACCTGCCGCCGGGCGCGCTGCCCGAGCTTGCCGCCGGCGAGACCGACTGGCGCCTGGCGGGCTGAGCGGGCGTGGGCGAGATGGGCGTGGGCGAGACGGGCGTGGGCAAGACGGGCGTGGGCGAGGGCGCGACCGACTGGCGCCTGGCCGGTTGACCCGCGGTGCGCGGTGGGAGCTGAGCGACGATCATGGCCGCCACCGCGACGGCGAAGCCGCCGAGCTGGAGCGGGCTGAGCGCCTGCCCCAGCACCAGCCAGCCGAGCACGGCGGCGGTGAGCGGGCTCAGTGCCCCGAGGATGGAGACCTGGGTCAGCGGCAGCCGGGCCGCACCCCGGAACCACAGCGCGTACGCCAGCGCGCTGCCGACCAGCCCGAGCCAGGCGTACCCGAGCAGGGCCGGGCCGTCCGGTGCGGGCGGCGCTCCCTCGACGGCGACCGCGACCGGCGCGATGAGCAGGCCACCGGCGGTGAGCTGCCAGCTGGTGGCGGCGAGGCCGCCGATCCCGGCCGGGCGCCCCCACCGCCGGGTGAGGACCAGTCCGGTGGCCATCGCGGCGGTGGCGACGAGACCGGCGGCCACGCCGAGCGGGTCGGTGCCGGCGTCCGGCCGGAGCACGACCAGCGCGACGCCCAGCGGGGCGACCGCGGCGGCGAGCAACGCCCGGCGGTGCGGGCGGTCCCGCAGGGCGAGCACGGTCAGCCCGGCGACCAGCAGCGGCTGGACCGCGCCGAGCACCGCGGCGGTCCCGCCGGGCAGCCGGTACGCGGCGAGGAAGAGCAGCGGGAAGAACGCGCCGATGTTCAGCGTGCCGAGCACCGCGCTGCGCCACCACCAGGAGCCGTGCGGGGTGCGGCGGGTCACGGCGAGCAGCAGCAGGCCGGCGGGGAGGGCGCGCAGCGCCCCCGACCAGAGCGGCCGGTCGGCGGGCAGCAGCTCGGAGGTGACGAGGTAGGTGGTGCCCCAGGTGGCGGGGGCGAGGGCGGTCAGCGCGACGTCGGTGCCTCGGCGGCTCATCGGACGCTCGATTCTCTCGATGATAAGTAGCTTACTGCTAAGCTAATCACTGGCGAGTGAAGAAGGGAAGTGCGGCGTGCGGCACAATCCGGTGGTGACCGAGCGGGACGACGTCGACGCGATCGTCGAGCAGTGGCGGCGCGAACGACCCGGCATGCGACCCGAGCCGATGGCCGTCTTCGGCCGGATCTACCGGCTGTCCCGCCTGGTCGGTGACGCCCAGGAGAAGGTCTACGCCGGCTGGGGGATCAGCCGCGGCGAATTCGACGTGCTCGCCGCGCTGCGCCGCTCCGGTGCGCCGTACACGCTGGCGCCGAAGGCGCTCGCGGCCGGGCTGATGCTCACCTCCGGCGGGATGACCGGTCGACTGGACCGGCTGGAGCGGGGCAACCTGATCCGGCGTACCCCCGATCCGGCGGACCGGCGCGGGTTGCGGATCACCCTGACCGACGAGGGGCGGCGGGTGGTCGAGGAGTCGGTCGACGCCGGTCTCGCCGTGCAGCGGCGGATCCTGGACGCCCTGCCGGCGCGGGACCAGGAGCGCCTGGGTGACCTGCTGCGCGCCCTGCTCGCCGCCGCCGACCCCGGGGCCTGATCCCACCGTCGAGGCGACGTGCCGGAGGATGATCGTCGTCACCGACGGAGAGGACCGCCATGCCCGCCAGCGAACCGACAATCGTCGCCACCAGCATGGGCTACTCCCGCCGCAACCGCGGCCCCTGGGACGCCGCGCCCGGGCCGGTCTTCGACCTGATGGCCGAGCTGTCCGGCGCGGGCGAGCCGAGGATCTGCTATCTCAACCAGGCGGTCGGCGACCAGCCCACCTCGTACACCGTCTTCTACGGCGCCTTCGCCGGCACCCGGTACCGCCCCTCCCACCTGGCGCTGTTTCCGATGCCCAACGTCGACGACATCCGGGCCCACCTGCTCGGCCAGGACATCGTCTGGGTGGGCGGCGGCAGCGTCGCCAACCTCTGCGCGGTGTGGCGCACCCACGGCCTCGGCGACATCCTGCGGGAGTGCTGGGAGGCCGGCGTGGTGCTCGGCGGCGTCTCCGCCGGCTCGATCTGCTGGCACCTCGGCGGCGCCACCGACAGCTTCGGCCCGGAGCTGCGCGGCTTCACCGACGCGCTGGGCTGGCTGCCGTACGGCAACGGGGTGCACTACGACAGCGAGGAGCAGCGCCGGCCGCTGATGCACCGGCTGGTCGGCGACGGCACGCTGCCCACCAGCCACTGCACCGACGACGGGGTCGGGCTCGTCTACCGGGGCACCCGGCTGGTCGAGGCGGTCGCCGACCGGGCGGGCGCGGCCGCGTACGAGCTGAGCCGGGGCGCGGACGGCACCGTGCGGGAGACCCGGATCGAGCCCCGGCTGCTCACCGCCGGGACCCGGTGACCGGGCTCCCTATTCGGCCCCGGGTGGGGCTGGCTGCCCGGTCGGCCCGGCGGAGCGCGTAAGCTGGCTCGTCGTGAGTCTCACCATCGGCATCGTCGGCCTGCCCAACGTCGGCAAGAGCACCCTGTTCAACGCGCTGACCAAGAACGACGTGCTCGCGGCGAACTACCCGTTCGCCACGATCGAGCCGAACGTCGGCGTGGTCGGGCTGCCGGACGAGCGGCTGGGCAAGCTGGCCGAAATCTTCTCCTCGCAGAAGGTGCTGCCGGCGCCGGTGTCGTTCGTCGACATCGCCGGCCTGGTCCGGGGCGCCTCCAAGGGGCAGGGCCGGGGCAACGCGTTCCTGGCGAACATCCGGGACGCCTCGGCGATCTGCCAGGTGGTGCGGGCCTTCTCCGACCCGAACGTGGTGCACGTCGACGGCAAGGTCTCCCCGGCCGACGACATCGAGACGATCAACACCGAGCTGATCCTGGCCGACCTCCAGACCCTGGAGAAGGCGCTGCCCCGGCTGGAGAAGGAGGCCAAGCTCCGCAAGGACCGGGCCGCCGCCGTGACCGCCGCCAAGCAGGCCGTCGAGGTGCTCGACGGCGGCACCACCCTGTACGCGGGCGCCGCCGCCGCCAAGATCGAGCTGGAGCACCTGCGCGAGCTGCACCTGCTCACCACCAAGCCGTTCCTCTACGTCTTCAACGTCGACGAGGCCGAGCTGGGCAACGCCGAGTTCCTCGACGAGCTGCGGGCGCTGGTCGCCCCGGCCGAGGCGGTCTTCATGGACGCCAAGATCGAGTCCGAGCTGGTGGACCTGCCCGAGGACGAGGCCCGCGAGCTGCTGGAGTCGATCGGCCAGTCCGAGCCGGGGCTGGACCAGCTGGTCCGGGTCGGCTTCCGCACGCTGGGGCTCCAGACGTACCTGACGGCCGGCCCCAAGGAGGCGCGGGCCTGGACCGTTCCGGTCGGCGCGACCGCGCCGGAGGCCGCCGGGGTCATCCACAGCGACTTCCAGCGCGGTTTCATCAAGGCCGAGGTGGTCTCCTACGCCGACCTGGTCGAGGCCGGATCGATGGCGGCGGCCAAGGCCGCCGGCAAGGTCCGGATCGAGGGCAAGGAGTACGTCATGCAGGACGGCGACGTGGTGGAGTTCCGCTTCAACGTGTAAGGAGGGGCACCCTGTTAACGCATTCGGTATAGCAGGGGGCCCCTCTTAACAATGAGACCGGCCCTCCGCAGCGGCAGGCGTGCCGGCAGATGACGGATCCGGCGCGGAGATGATCAGCGGGTGCCGATCGCAAGCTGCGTGTTGACCTGACGCACCTGGCTCGGCAGCGTGAACAGGTCGATCAGGACACCCACCCCGAGGATGCCGAAGGTGAAAAGGTAGAGCAGGCCCCGTCCGATCTTGCCGAGGTAGAACTGGTGGCCGCCGAAGATGCCAAGCAGGAACCAGAACAGGTAGGCGATGCCGGTCTCCTTCTGGCGAACCTGCACGAGCATCGGTTGCGGCGAGGCGGTCGGCTGGGACATGGAGGTGCTCCTGATCTATAAGGCGGGTTCAGGCAGGGCCGGCGCGCAGGTGGTGGGTTGCCGGGCCGGCCGTGGTGCCCGATTCGGGTCATGCTTGCCGGGTGTCAAGCAATGCAGCCGACATTAGTGGGCAAGATCAATCCGGTGACATCGGCCGTAAGGGCCGCCGGACCCCAGAGAGCGGCGAGGCAAGATCATCCAGCAGGGTGGAAGGTGTGGACAGCCAGGCCGCATGGGCTGACTGCTCTACCGACGCCGGCCGAGGAAATTAGGCCCTGCCCCGAATGCGGGCACGCCGCGCAGGCCCACCCGAGGCAGGACCGTCGCGACCTCTCCATCTGTGCGGCCTGCATCCACGAGGAGGATGAAGGGCTACGCGATGCCGATGCCATGTGCGCCAGGGTCTTTACCGACGTTGCGGACGGGTGACGTCCTCCGCTTCAAGGTCTGGGCACGTCCAGGTCGCCTCCCGGTCAGGCGAAGACGAAGTGCACCTAGCGGTCCCGGTGGTGAGCATCGGTGCCGTACCGGGCGACCATGGTGCGGACGGCTTCTTCCACCACCGCGGTCGTGCGGGCGGGCGTCACCGTCCAGTCCGGGAGCAAGAGGTTCGGCCAGAACAGATAGTTGGAGATCATCCCGAGGAACTGCGTAGCGGCCAGTTCCGGGTCGGCGATGTCTGCGGCGCCCGCGTCGCGCTCGGCCAGCAGGTAGATCCGGACGGACTCGAAGTACGGCATCTTGCCCTGCGCGAAGTGTGCCTTGGCCAGCTCGGGGAAGCGTGGCAGTTCGGCGATGACGATGCGAAACAGGTCGGTCATCTCCGGCTGGCTCAACAGCGTCGCGTAGCGCCGTCCCAGCACGGTCAGGCCGGCCGTCAGGTCACCGGCGGGCGGCACGTCGGCGACGTCGTTCTCGGCCCACGAGGCGATGACGATGGCATCGAACAACGCTGCCTTGGTCGGGAACTGCTTGAACAGCGTCGCCTTCGACACGCCGGCACGGTCGGCGATGCGGGCCAGTGATGCCCGGTCGTAGCCCAACTCGAGGAAGAGCTCGGTGGCGGCCCGGACGATGAGCGCGCGCTTCTCCTCCGCCACGCGCTGGTGATAGGCCGACGGCGCTGGGGTCATCCGCCCATCATAGCGAGGTGAGTGGGTTGACTCACCATTCGCGAGAGCGTAGCGTCGGCGTGGTGAGTCGTCCGACTCACCACCCGGTTTCCGGGTGGTCGTCCCTCGTATCCATTCGGAGGAAACCGATGTCCCGCTTCGCCGATCAGACCGTGCTCGTGACCGGTGGCACCGGTGGGCAGGGGGCCAGCCACGTTCGCGCCCTGCATGCCGAAGGCGCCAACGTCGTCATCGGTGACATCGATGCCGAGGGTGGTGCCGGCCTCGCCGCCGAGCTGGGAGCCGGGGCGCTTTTCGTCCGCCTCGACGTGTCGCAGGAGGAGTCGTGGTCCGCCGCCGTCGCGGAGGCCGAGAAGGCCTTCGGTGCGCTCACGATCCTGGTCAACAACGCCGGGGTGCAGAACCCACCGGCCCTCATCGAGTCCACCGACCGGGCCACCTGGGCTCGCATCCTCGACATCAACCTCACCGGCACCTTCCTCGGCATCAAGGCAGCCGCCCCGGCGCTGCGGCGCGCGGGGGGAGGATCGATCATCAACATCGCCTCCACCATGGGCCTCGGCGGCACCGCCCTCTACGCGCCCTATGTCGCCAGCAAATGGGCGGTTCGAGGGCTCACCCGGACCGCTGCCCTTGAGTTGGGCCGCGACAACATCCGCGTCAACGCGATCCACCCCGGCGTTGTCGCCACTGCGTTCATCACCGAGCCGGCGGCGGGCAGCGACGCCCCGATCGCCGACTTCTACTCGCCCGAGCCGTTCGCCGTCCCGCGACTCGGGCAGCCCGCCGACATCACCGCGCTGCTGTTGTTCCTTGCGTCGCCGCACGCGGCCTTCGTCACCGGCGCCGAGTACGTCATCGACGGGGGGCTGCTCCTCGGCCCCGCATTGCAGAAGGAAGCCGCATGAACCCCGCAGACAGCGCCCGTGACCCGCTGGCGCACCTGCCGGACGAGATCAGGCGGGCCATCGAGATCACGCCGGCGGCCGGAACCCGCGAGCGAATCGTGGACATCACCACCACTGGCCGGCGTACCGGACGACCCCGGCGCATTGAGATCTTCTTCTATCGCGCCAACGGCGCAACCTATCTGTGCAGCGGGGCGGGCGGCGGCGCGACCAGTTGGTACGCGAACCTACGAGCGAACCCCGCCTTCACCTTCCACCTCAAGAACGGCATCAGCGCGGACCTGCCGGCGCGCGCGACCACCGTCACCGATCCCACGGAACGGGCCGCAGTGCTCGCGGCCATCGTCGACGACCTCAACCAGCCCCACGACCCCGGCACCATCAGGCCGACCCACCCAGACGACTGGGCCGCCAGCAGGCTGATGCGGATCGACTTCGACTGAGCTGCCGCTGAGCACGTCCTGCTCGCCGCCCGGTCAGGCGAACACGAAGTGCTGGTGACCGGGGAGGGTCGCCGCGCCGATCGTGCCGAGCAGGTGACGGTCGGCGTCCAGCCGGTAGGCGCACGGCCAGTAGGCCTGGCAGTCCCGGCAGCGCCGAGCGTCGTCGTCACACTGCCGGTGCCGCGCCGCCAGGTTCTGCCAGAGTTCGAGGTCGTTGTCCATTCCGTTCTGATACCCCGTGAACGGCCCGGTCAGCCCTTTTTCCGGCCCAATTGTCGGACGGACCCTCCCGACGGAGACCGGCGGCTCAGGAGAAGCCGAGGACGGGGTGCGGCCGGTAGGGGCCCTCCAGCGTCTCGTTCTCGTCGTCGGTGAGGTGCAGGTCGAGGGCGGCGACCGCGTCGGTGAGGTGGTGCGGCTTGGTCGCGCCGACGATGGGCGCGGTGACGCCGGGCCGGTCGGCCAGCCAGGAGAGCGCGACCTGCGCGCGGGGTACGCCACGGGCGGCGGCCACGGCGGCGACCGCGTCGACGACCCGCCGGTCGTCGTCCTCGGTGGCGGCATAGAGGGTACGGCCGAACTCGTCGGTGCCGGACCGGTCGGTGGTCTCCGCCCAGTCGCGGGTCAGCCTGCCCCGGGCCAGCGGGCTCCACGGGATGACCCCGACGCCCTGGTCGGCGCAGAACGGCAGCATCTCCCGCTCCTCCTCCCGGTAGAGCAGGTTGTAGTGCGGCTGCATGGACACGAACCGGGTCCAGCCGTGCGCGTCGGCGAGGAAGAGCGCCTTGGCGAACTGCCACGCGTACATCGACGAGGCGCCGAGGTAGCGCACCTTGCCGGCCTTGACCAGGTCGTGCAGCGCTTCGAGGGTCTCCTCCAGCGGGGTGACGTGGTCCAGCCGGTGGATCTGGTAGAGGTCCACGTAGTCGGTCCCGAGCCGGCGCAGGCTGTTGTCGATCTCGGTCATGATGTGCTTGCGGGAGAGGCCGGCGCCGTTCGGTCCGGGCCGCATCCGGCCGTGCACCTTGGTGGCGATGACCACCTCCTCGCGGCGGGCGTACTCGTTGAGGGCCCGGCCGACGATCTCCTCGCTGGTGCCGTCGGAGTAGACATTGGCGGTGTCGAAGAAGTTGATCCCCGCCTCGATCGCCTGGCGGATGAACGGGCGGGCCTGCTCCTCCGGCAGCGACCAGGGGTGCGGGCCGCGGTCGGGCACGCCGTAGCTCATGCAGCCGAGGCAGAGGGCGGACACCTCGAGGCCGGTGGATCCGAGGGTGGTGTAGCGCATCAGCGGTGACTCCGTTCCGGTCGCGTCCTGAATCCCCTACCCGGCGAGCGCCGGGGCGAACACGGTCTCACTAGGATGCGCACATGTCGCGGCCGGTGATCTTCGACCTCTTCCATACCCTGATTCACGGTGCCGACGAGGAGCGCGACCGGGTGGTCGGCGAGATGGCGGTCATGGTCGGGGTTGCCCCGGCCGCGCTGGTCGCCGCGTACCACGCCACCTGGCGGGACCGGCTGGTCCGATGGGACGTGGAGGAAACCGTCCGCATCCTCGCCGGACGTCTCGGCGGCGCACCCACCGACGACCAGGTGACCCGGGCCGGTGAGCATCGGCGAGCCCTCGGGCGCCGGGTGTTGGACAGTGTCTCGGCCGCCACCCTGGGCATACTCGACGCGCTGCGCGACGACGGGCATCCGCTGGCCCTGATCAGCAACGCCACCTCGGACACTGCCGAAGCGTGGCCGCGGAGTCGGCTCGCCCGGCGGTTCGACGTCGCGGTCTTCTCCTGCGATGTCGGTCTGTCCAAGCCGGACCCGGCGATCTATCGGCTTGCCGCCGAGCGCCTGGGCGTCGGGCCGGCGGAGTGCGTCTTTGTCGGCGACGGCGCGGACGGTGAGCTGGCCGGGGCGGCGGCGGTCGGTATGACCGTCTTCCGCACCATGGAGCACAACGACACCGACCCCGGTTGGGACGGGCCGGCTTTCGCTACCCTCGGTGAGCTGTCCGGGCTGCTCCGGCCAGGCTCAGTCGAGCAACCAGCGGTGTAGCTGCGTGCCGTACGGGGCCAGGGCGAGCACTGCCAGCGCGACCCACGCTCCCGTGCCGACGACGAGCCCGCCGAAGGTCTTCCGGTCGCCGACCCGCCGGGCCCGGGCGAGTGCGGCCGCCCCGAGGATCACCGTCAGGAAGGCGACGGGGTAGACGAACATCGCCACCACCCGACCGAGTTCGAAAACCCAGAGCAGCGGGTTCCACACCGAGTCCGGACCGACCGGCGGGAGGGAATCCTTCGGGTCGCCCAACCGCTCCAGCCCCGGGTCCCACACCGCCGGGAGATCGTTGACGCGCAGCGCGGCGACGAGCAGCACGCCAAAGCTGCCGATCAGACACATCACCAGCAACAGCAACTGCGCGGACAGCACCACGCGGCCGCCGCGCGAGGCGGCCGAGACCTGATCCGGTCGACTCATCGGCGCGACTATCCTCCGTTCGGGACAGGGGTGGGCTCGGCGTGCGGGCGGGCCGGGGCGGCCCGGGTCAGCAGGTGGCTGAGCGAGGCCAGCAGCAACCCGAGGGCCAGACCGCAGAAGGTCAGGGCGAGGTCGCTGTCGGCGCCGTTGACCGGCGGGTTGCCCGCCACCACCGTCATCGCGCTGCCGACCCCCATGCCGATCAGGTAGAGGGCGGCGAACGCGGGAAGCAGCGCCGCGCCACTGACGATCGCCACGGGGAGCAGTCGGGTCGGCGGGACGTCCCGGGCCGCCGCCACGGCGAGCGTGGCGCCGACGAACATGGCGGCCATGCCGAGCGGGTTGGCCCCGCCGTCGCCGCCCACGGCGAGCCAGGCGCCGAGCGCGGCCACCCCGACGAAGACGGCCACCCGGCGCACTTGGGCGGTGGTGCGCACGACGAGCGCGAGGGCGGTGACCACGAACATCACCACCAGCGCGGCCTTGAGGACCGCCAGCGCGTTCTCGACCGCGACCTGATCGGGTGCGGTGACCGGCTCGTCCCACGGCGTGCTGACCAGCATCGTGGTGACCGACAGCAGCGCGGCGACCGTCGCCGTCACGTGCCCGGCCAGCGGCGACCCGTCGGCACCGGCGGACGCCCGGTGCGCGAGGACGGCGGTCGCGGCGAAGACGGCGAGCCCGCCGGCCGCGAGCCACGCCGCGGTGGTGCCACCGGCCACGTCGATCCGGTCCAGCCACAGGTCCGCCCCGAGCCAGCCGACGGTGGCGACCCCGCCGACGGCCAGGCCGCGCGGATCGCTCCGACAGATCAGGAGTACGCCGCCGAGGGCGAGCAGGATCGCCAGCTGGCGGATGTCCCGCGGCCAGTAGGTGTTGTTACTGGCCAGCTCGGGCAGCGTCGCGCCGGTGGCGCTGTCGGTCCAGAACCCGTCCGGCTGCATGAACGGCTGATAGATCGCCGCGGCCAGCGCCCAGGTCACCGCGCCGGTGACACCGGCCAGCGCACCGACGGCGATCCGCCACTTTCGCCCCATGCCTCGTCCTCGCCGTCAACGGGTGTCCCGACCGGACGGTCACCGGTCCCGGACATCTGACCACGTTCGACCGGCCGGCGCTGCCCCCTTGGGCGGGGAGCGCGGTGTCAGGCGACGCAGAATTCGTTGCCCTCGGGGTCGAGCATGACGATGTGGCCCAGCTCCGGGCCGTAGGACTCCTCGCGTACGACGGTCGCCCCGTCCCCGGCGAGCTCGGCGGCCTTGGCGCGGATGAGCCGCTCGCGCTCGGCCGGGTCCCAGGGTGGTTTCCCGGCCGGGCGGATGTCGATGTGCAGCCGGTTCTTGGCGGTCTTGCCCTCGGGCACCCGCAGGAAACCGATGGCCGGGCCCACGCCGGCCGGATCAACGATCGAGGCGCCGTCCGGGTCGTCGTGGCCCGGCTCGATCACATAGCCGAGCGCCCGCGCCCAGAAGGCCGCCAGGCGCTGCGGCTCCTCGGCGTCACCGCCGAGGGTCCAGTGTGTCGCCATGACGGCACGCTACCGGGGAAACGGGCAGCCGGCACAGGCCGGAAGTCAACGCGCGGCCGGCCGCAGTTCGGCGAGCAGCGCCTCGACGCGACGCCGGATGTCGTCGCGGACGTCGCGGACCACGTCGAGCGACTGCCCGGCCGGGTCGTGAGCTGCCAGTCCTCGTACCGTTTGCCGGGAAAGACCGGGCAGGTGTCGCCGCAGCCCATGGTGACGATGACGTAGCTGCCGACCTCGACGGTGTCGCCGGCGAGGTGGCGCAGCCAGCCGGCGGCCATCTGCTACCGGCCGGCGTTGTGTACGCAGACGAACAGGACGGTGGGCTTGTCGCTCATGGGTTTCTCTCCGGTCAGCCCGCTCCCGGAGTGCTGCTACGCCCTCCAGGACAAGGTCTGGGTACGCGGTCCGGGCGACGAGCGCTGGGAGGTGTACGTGGTCAAGGGCGACGCCGACCGGCTCGACAAGGGCACCGACGGCGACTGCCGCTGCGGCGAACCGGTCGGGGCCGCCGCGGGCGGCTGCTGCTGACCGCCATCCCGCCCGGGACGATCGTGCGAGAGTCGCCAACCATGGTGACGCGGGAGCGGTCGCGCGAGGCCGGTGCGGTGATCGACACGGTGGCCGGGTGGGCCGCCGGCCATGAGGACGTACGCGGGGTGGTGCTCGTCGGTTCGTGGGCGCGCGACGCCGCGCGGATGGACTCCGACCTGGACGTCGTCGTCCTCACCGGCCAGCCGGGCCGCGCCGATCCGGCGGTGTGGGCCGGCCTGCTCGGCGGCGAGGTGATCCGCCTGGCGGACTGGGGCCCGTTGCGCGAGATCCGGTTGCGGCGCCCGTCCGGTTTCGAGGTGGAGGTCGGCGTGGTGCCGCTGAGCTGGGCGGACACCGACCCGGTGGACCCCGGCACGGGCCAGGTGATCAGCGACGGCCACCGCATCGTGTACGACCCGGTCGGCCTGCTCGCCGCGCTGTCGGCCGCCTGCCAACGGTGACGCCCGGCCGGGCGAGGTAGGTCGCGGCCGGTGGCGCTCGGTGCGGTGCTTCTCGCTGCGTCGTCGCTCGGCTGCCGGAGCTGACGTCCGGCCGGGCGTGGCCGGCGTGCCGGGCTGTTACGTGCGGGCCGGGCCGGGCGTGTCAGGCGGGGCGTGTCGGGCCGGGGGATGGGGCAACCGCATGAGCGTGATACCTCTGAGTCATATTGATGACTGAGAGGTATCACGCTCATTGGGGTCTGCTCCCGCTCCGGCATCACTGTCGGTGAGTGTCGCTGCCTTCCATCGGGGGGCGGTCGGTCAGCGCTCGGGCCGGGTCAGCTCCACCTCGTCGCCGGGCAGCAGCTCGACGTCGCCCGTCGGGCTCCGCACCTCCAGGACCGGCACGCCCTCGTCGAGCTGCATCGCCCGCCGCTCCCTGCCGTTGGGCATCCGCGCGACCACCGACGCGCCGGGCGTCAGCTCGACCGTTCTGCGTTGCGGTGTCTCTCGCACGCGGGTGCCGAGCGGACGGCTAGTGGTGACCAGGCCCTCCGACCTCAGTAGCGCGATCGCCATCCGGACCGCGTCCCGGCCGATGCCGTGCTCCTGGCTGAGCGACATCTCGCTGCCGACATTCGCGCCAGCGGGCAGCTCACCGGATTCGATCCGTTCCCGGATCAGCTCCGCGAGCTGCACGTATACGGGCGTGTGCGAATACGGATCGATGGCCATCCTCAAAGCCTTGTTGCCCTATGGCTACTAGCTATAGTGGGGTTGTGGCAACATTGCCACCTTGCTAGGTTGGGTGTAGCGAACCGTTCTCGCCCGGTAACCCTGCGGGTTCACCCGAGCGGGTTCGCTCGCCTCGTGCCCCGACCGGGAAAGGTGGAACCTTGCGCGTCTTCCTGCGGCGTACCGTGCGGAACCAGCGACCGGCCCGAGCGGCGAGGCCGGGGGCCAACTACCGCTCGTCGGCGTACCTTCCGTTGCTGCCCTGGCAGGTCCGGGAACGGCGGTTCCGCCGGACCCGGCTGGGGCGGCGCGGGCTCGACCCGGAGGAGGTGGGGCGCTTCCTCGACCGGGTCGCCGGGGACCTCGCCGCGGTGCACGAGGCGCTGCGGGACAGCCGGCTGGAGACGGCCAGGATCAAGGACGCGCTGCGGCGCTGGCAGTCCGAGCAGGCCCAGCGGGCGCACGCCGGCCGGCGCTGATGGCCGACCGCGAGCGCTTCGTCGTACACCTGCCGGTGGTCGCGACGGATCTGGCCGGCGCCCTGCGACTTGCCCGGGTGCTCGCGCGGTGGGCCGGCCTGCTGCCGGCGGCCGACCCGGGGGAGACCACCGTGTCGGCGGAGGACGAGCAGGGCGTACGCCATCGGGTCTTCTGCGATCTGCGGCTGCCCGGCGGGCGGCGCTGCCTGCTGCGGGCCGGCCACGACGGGTCGTGCACCCGTCGGCTGGCCCGGTGAGGGTAAGCACGCGGGCGGACGCGCGGCTACCCTCGCGGCATGTCGACCTTGACCGATGCCGAGCTGGCGATCGCCGGGGCGCGGGCGGGCGCCGCCGTGGTGCGGGCTCGTTACGGCACCCCGCTGACCCGGATCGAGAAGTCGGCGACCGACTTCGCCACCGCCGCCGACATCGAGGCGGAACGGGCCGTCCTGGACACGCTGCGGGCGGCCCGGCCCGACGACGCCGTGCTCGGCGAGGAGGGCGGCCGGACCGGGAGTGTGGACGCGGCCCGCACCTGGCTGGTCGACCCGCTCTGCGGCACCCTCAACTTCGCGGCCCGCACCCAACTGGTGGCGGTGAACGTCGCCCTGCGCGCCACCGCCGGCGTCACCGCGGCGGCCGCCGCCGACCCGTTCACCGACGAGGTCTTCTGGACCGACGGCGCGGGCGGGTACGTCCGGCGGGGCGACGCGGACGAGCCGCTGGTGCCGACGGCCGAGTCCCGGATCGTCGACGTCAACCTGGATCCGCCGTTTGCGAACGCGCCCGCCTTCCGGGGCGTCGACCTGCTCGCCGACGAGCGGTTCGTCGCCCGGTTCCGGCCGCGGGTGGTCTCCACGACGCTGGCGGTCGCCTGGGTCGCCGCCGGCCGCCGGGCGGCGTACGTGACCGACGGTCCACTGGTCGACACCGTGCACTTCGCCGCCGGGGTGGCGCTGTGCCGGGCGGCCGGCGCCGTGGTGACCGGCCTGCTCGGCCAGCCGCCGGAGACCGGCGTGGGCGGGCTGCTGGTGGCGGCGGACGCGGAGACGCACGCCGAGCTGCTTGCCCTGGTCCGCGACCGGTTCACCGGCTGAGCCGCCCGACCGGGGCGTTCCGGTCGGGACGGCTCGCGGTGGCGGTCAGACCGCCGCGCCGTACCGCTGGAGCAGGGTGGGCCAGCCGCCCTCCCCGGCCACCGACGCGCGCATGCCCGGCCAGCCGGGGCCGTGCGCGTCCAGCCGGTCGTGCACCAGGTCGACCTGCGTGCCGGTGTCGGTGGGGGTGAAGGTGACGGTCACCCGGCTGCTCGGCGCGTCCGGTGCGGGCGGCTGCCAGTCGGTGCCGATCAGCCAGGCGAAGGCGAAGGTGCGGGGCGGGTCCCAGGTGAGGACGCGCCCCCAGGCGCAGACCTCGCCGGCGTCGTTCTGCTCCCAGAGCCGGCCGCCCTCGTGCGGGTCGATGCCGACCTCCTTCAGCTCGCCGGGCAGTAGGTGGTGTTCGCGGATCCACCAGGTGTCGATGCCGCTGGTGAACACCTCGAAGGCACGTTCCGGCGGAACGGCGACGTGGATGCTGCTGCGTACGGAGCTGTCCTGGTCGGTGTGGGTCGTCATGGTTTCTCCTCTGCTGCCTTCTCGGCGGCCTGCGCGAACGCCGCCAGGGACTGGTGCCAGAAGCGGTCGAAGTAGGCGCGCACCGCCGCCAGGCCCTCCCGGTCGACCGCGTAGACGCGCCGCGTGCCCATGGCCGTGGCCGAGACGAGCCCGGCCTCCTTGAGCACCTTGAGATGTTGGGAGACCGCCGGTCTGCTGACCGGCAGGTCGTCCGCGATCTGCGCGACCGAACGGGGACCGGCGGCGAGGAGTTCGAAGATGGTCCGCCGGGTCCCGTCACCGAGGGCCTCGAGCATGCGCCCTTGGTAAGCCGTCACGAACGGTAAGTCTAGACTTTCCATTCGGGCTGTCAAGGAAACGGCGCCGGTCCGGGAGTCAGGCCTCGCGGCGGTAGACGGAGATGTGGGTCCGGCTCTGTGCGGTGAAGGGGGACCGGTCCCAGTCGGCGTACCGCTCGGCGAGCCGCAGCCCGGCCCGCTCGGCCATCGCGTCGATCTGCTCCGGCCAGGCGTAGCGCATCGCGAACGGGTGCAGGTGCACGCCGTCCCGGTCGAAGGTGATGGTCTGCCGGACGAAGGTCTGTGCCGCCCGGTCGTACTGGTGCACCCGGATGGTGGCCGAGTCCTCGGTGACCTCCCGCATCTGCACCTGCTCGTCCCGGTCGAAGTCCGCCGGGTCGGGCACGAAGGTCTCGATCACGAACGCGCCGCCGGGGGCCAGCACCCGGGCGACGTTGCGGAAGCAGTCCTCCTGCCGGCCCGCCCCGGTCAGGTTGAACAGCGTGTTGAAGACCAGGAAGACCAGGGAGTACGGCCCGTCGACCGGTACGTCGGCCATGTCGCCGATCGCCACCGGCAGCCGGTCACCGCCCGGCTTGTCCCGCAGCACCGCCACCATCTCCTCGGACGCCTCCACGCCCTCCACCGCCAACCCCCGCTCGGCCAGCGGCAGGGCCACCCGACCGGTCCCGATCGCCAGCTCCAGCACCGGCTCCGGGCCGGCGAGCGGGGCGAGAAAATCCACCGCCGGCGCGGGGTCCGGGTTGCCCGGATCGTCGTAGGTGGCCGCCCAGAGCCGGCCGAACAGGGCGGGATCGTCGAAGATGGACATCGTTTCCTCTCGATTGGCGTCATTCCAGCCAATCGGTGGCCGCCGGTCGGGGCAACCACTTTTCCCGACCGGCGGGCCAGCCAGGGCGGTCAGGCCGGGCGGTGCGCCAGCAGGTAGCAGCGGTCGGTCGCCGCCTCCTGCGGCAGGGGCGCCCGGTCCAGCCGGGCCCGCACCGTCAGCCCCGCCCCGCGCAGCGCCTCGACCACCGTCTCCACCGCGAAGAAGTGGAAGTCCACGTCGACCGGGTGGCCCCACCAGTCGTCCAGGTGCCGCACCTCGGCGCCGACGTGGAACGCGACCAGCAGCGGCGCGCCGGGGCGCAGCACCCGCCGCAGCTCGGCGAACGCCGGCGGCAGCTCGGCGGGGGTCAGGTGGATGACCGAGTAGAGCGCCACGGCCGCCGCGAACTCGCCGTCCGCGGCCGGCAGCGCCAACAGGTCACCCTCCCGGAACTCGACCTCCGGGTACGCCCGCCGGCCGGCGTCGAGCATGCCGGGGGAGAGGTCCACGCCGACCGCCCGGACGCCCTGCCCGGCCAGCCACGCCGCCACGTGCCCGGGGCCGCAGCCCAAATCCGCCACGGTGGCGTCCGCCCCGGCCAGCTCGACCAGCGCGGCGAGCAGCGCCCGGTCCAGCGGCTTGCCGTCGAGTTCGTCGCCGATCCGCTCCCGGTAGGAGTCGGCGACCGTGTCGTAGCTGCGGCGTACCCGGTCGTGGTCGGTGGCGGGCGGCACGGCCTCAGCCTGCCACCGGCGCGACCCGGGCGCGGCTCCCGGCCGTCACGAGGAGATGTAGTGCAGGATCACGTTGTGCACGTGGTGGCTCTTCTCCGCGCCGCGGAACTCCACCTCGTAGGTCTGGGTGCCGACGTGCACGGCGATCGAGCCGGTGGAGAAGAACGACCCGCCCCACGACTTGTTGCTCACCACGCTCACGCTGGTGATCTTGCTGTACGGGATGCTGGTGATCGCGTACTTCTTGCCGATGAACGAGCGGTCCTGGATGATCACGCGCCGGTCGGTGAGCCCGATGAACCCGGTGCCGGTCCCCACGGCGTCGTAGACGGCGATGATCCGTTCCCCGTCGAGCAGCCCGCTCTGGATCTGTTGGAACTGCTCCTTGCGGTCGTACGTCGCGTTGGCCATGCGTCCCACCGTACGAACCCCGGGCCACTTGCTCAGGTCAGCGGGTTCGCCTGGACCGCGGCCCGGACGAACTCCCGGACCCGGGCCGTGTCGTTGCCGGCCGACCAGACCGGCCCGCGCAGGATCGGCGGCGCGTCGTGGATCGGCACGTACGCCACGTCGGGGCGCGGGTAGTAGCGCCGGGTGTGCGCGCCCACCGGCAACACACCGCGGCCCATGGCGACCAGCGTCAGCATCTCGGAGAACGTGTTGCCGACCGGCCCCCTCGGCACCGCCCGGCCGGACGGGGTCGACTCCGGGGTGCGGTCCCGCTTGAAGGCCGCCGAGGTCACCGCCGGGTACTGCACCACCGGGTGCTCCGCGAGCACCTCCAGCGAGACCGAATTCGCGCCGGCCAGCGGATGGGTCGCGGCCACCGCGAGCACCCGGGGCTCCGACAGCAGCGGCGGGCCGCACCTCATCCCGTCGAACGGGTACGCCGCGACGAGGACATCGACCGTGCCGTCCCGAAGGCTCGACCGGGAGTTGGCCAGCTGCACCTCGGTCACCTCGACCGCACACTCCGGGTGGCGCCCGGTGAACAGGCCGACGGCTCGCAGCAGCACCGGCGCGGTCCACTCGCCGAGGAACGCAACCCGTAGCCGGCCGGTGATCCCGCGACCGGCCTCGACCGCCCGGCGTACCGCCTCGTCCATGCCGGCCACCAGCGGGGCCAGGTCGTCGGCGAGCTGCCGGCCGATCGGGGTGAGTCGCACGACCCGGCTGGTACGCGCGAACAGCGGCGCGCCGATCCGCCGCTCCAGCTTCCTGATCACCTGACTGACCCGACCGGTCGTCACCCGCAGCCGTTCGGCGGTCCGACCAAAGTGCAGCTCTTCGGCGAGGGCCAGGAAGGTCTCCACCTCGTGGCGTTCCAGCACGTCCGAACCCTTCGTTGAACCTGGCTCAACGATGGTAGAGCGTTCGGGTCTTGGTCGGCTCCGTCGCTCGGCGGAGGGTGGGAGCAGCAGAGACGAGCCCGAAAGGCAGCGTGAACCATGACGACCGTGAGCGACCAGTTGGCGACCCTCGACCCACCACTGCGCGAAATCGCGGAGGAACTGCGCAGCGTCATCGAAGCGGCACTGCCCGAGGCGTCCGCTGCGGTGTGGCACGGTCACCCGGTGTGGGGACTCGGTGACAAGCCGGGGCGGCAGCCGGTCTGCCTGGTCAAGGGATACTCCTCGCACGTCGCCTTCGGGCTGTGGCGGGGGCAGGACATCGAGGACCGGTCCGGACGGCTGGTTCCCGGGGCCCGGCGGATGGCGTCGGTGAAGCTGCGTGCCGCCGCCGACCTCGACGCCGCCCTGTTCGCCGGCTGGCTGCGCCAGGCGTACGCGCTGGAGGCGAAGTGAGCGCGGTCAGCGTCACCGGGCTCGACCACCTGGTGCTCAACGTGGCCGACGTCGACCGGTCACTGGACTTCTACTGCGCAACCCTCGATCTGGCCCCGGTCCGGGTCGAGCAGTGGCGGGCCGGGCGGGTGCCGTTCCCGTCGGTGCGGGTCGACGCGGGGACCATCATCGACCTGGTGCACGGCGATCGGGGTGGCACCAACGTCGACCACTTCTGCCTGGTCGTCGAGCCGTTGGACTGGCAACAGGTGATCGACTCGGGGATCTTCACCGTGCTGGCGGGTCCGGTCGAGCGGTTCGGCGCGCGAGGCAGCGCCATCTCGGTCTACGTCCGGGACCCGGACGGCAACTCGGTGGAGCTGCGCTGGTACCCGCAGGACGTGGCAGGCTGAGCGAGGTCAGGAGCCGGTGACGGCGCGGTACGCGTCCTCGATGCGGGCGGCCAGCAGGACCTCGCCCTCGCTCAACGGGGCGCCGTCGCCGTGCCCGACCCGGATCTGCGTCCGGTCGGCGCGCCGGCTGATGTCCGGGCGCAGGCGCAGGGCGTCCGCGACCACCTTGACCCGCTCGGTCAGGGCCGCGTGCTGGGTGTCGTCCATGACCAGGGTCCGGCGGATCTGTTCGCCTTCGCGCGTCCAACCGGACAGCAAGGTCAACGCGTCACTGAGATAGTCGTGTTTCGCTCGGCTTGCAAACAGCGCGCGCATCACCGCACCTCCCAGGCGTCGTTGCCGGCTTGTGGCCAAATCGTCGCCGTCCCGTGTCCTCGTCGGTTCCCCAAGTTTGGTCTCCCGCGCGTGGGTGTGTCCACGCCCACACTTCCCAGATCTATTGGCCTGGCGGCCGGCCAAGGTACCCAAACCGCCGATTGATCTGGCACCCTGGACGCCCGTGCGGACCGAACGGGCTAATGGGCATGGGCAGGCCGACCGACGCGACCCGAAGGTCGTCGTCGGGGCCGCGATCATCGTGGACGGGCGGGTGCTCGCCTGCGCCCGGGCCGCCCCGCCCGAGGTCGCCGGCCGGTGGGAGTTCCCCGGCGGCAAGGTCGAGCCCGGCGAGAGCGAGACCGCCGCGCTGGTCCGGGAGTGCGCCGAGGAGCTGGCCGTACGCGTGGAGGTCGGCGACCGGGTCGGCCGGGACGTCCGGATGGCCCACGGCCGGTCCGTGCTGCGGGTGTACGCGGCCCGGCTGCTGCACGGCGACCAGCCGGAGGCGCTGGAGCACTCCGCGCTGCGCTGGCTGTCGGCCGACGAACTGGACACCGTCGACTGGCTCCCCGCGGACGTCCCGATCGTGGCCGCGCTGCGGCCACTGCTCGCCGCGGACTGACCCGGACGCGCTGACCGGGGCCCAAGCGCCGGCTGACGCCGAAGCGCTGGCTGGGGCCGAAGCGGACACCCGGTCGGAAACGGGACGGGGGCCGCCGGCAGTCGCCGTGGCCCCCGTCATCGTCTGCGCCGGTGTGCTCAGTGCTTCTCGTCCTGCTGCGGGTGGGCGAAGTTGAGGTGCTCGGGCGGCAGCGGGAAGCTGACGTCGTCACCGAACGGCGACGGGGCCGCGGCCCGGTCGAAGGTCAACTCCGTCAGCGGGAGCTTGCCGCTGGCGTCGACGGCCGGGGCGGTCGGGTGGGGCACCTCGCGGTGCCAGTTGACGCCCTGCTGCGCCTGGCGCTCGGCCTGCGCGTCGTGCGAGCCGCCGGCGTGCGAGTGCACACCGCCGTGCGCGGCACCCGCGCGCACCGCACCGCTGGAATGGCCGCTGGTCACGCTGGTCTGAGGCACCTGACCCCTCCGGAAGATCTTGCTACCAAGCCACACAAGGGGATCGTACCTGCGGTCGACGACGCGCTCCTTCATGGGGATGATCGCGTTGTCTGTGATCTTGATGTGCTCGGGGCAGACCTCGGTGCAGCACTTGGTGATGTTGCAGAAGCCCAGGCCCTGCTCGGCCTGCGCGTACTCCTTGCGGTCGGTCTTCGCGTCGAGCGGGTGCATGTCCAGCTCGGCGGCCCGGATGAAGAAACGCGGGCCGGAGAACGCCTGCTTGTTCTCGTCGTGGTCCCGGATCACGTGGCAGACGTTCTGGCACAGGAAGCACTCGATGCACTTGCGGAACTCCTGCGAGCGTTCCACGTCGACCTGTTGCATCCGGTACTCGCCCGGCGCGAGGTCGGCCGGCGGCGCGAACGCCGGGGTCTCCCGGGCCTTCTCGTAGTTGAAGGAGACGTCGGTGACCAGGTCGCGGATCACCGGGAAGGTCCGCAACGGGGTCACCGTGACCGTCTCGTCCTCCTCGAAGGTGGACATCCGGGTCATGCAGCTCAGCCGCGGCTTGCCGTTGATCTCCATCGAGCAGGAGCCGCACTTGCCCGCCTTGCAGTTCCACCGGCAGGCGAGGTCGGGCGTCTCGGTGGCCTGGAGTCGGTGGATGACGTCGAGGACCACCTCGCCCTCGTTCACCTCGACCGTGTAGTCCTGCAGGTCACCGCCGGTGTCGTCGCCGCGCCAGATCCGGAACTGCCTCTTGGTTCCCATCAGTTGCCCGCCTCCTTCGCGAGGGCGTCGAACTCGGCGAGTTCCTCGTCGGTCAGGTACTTGGACAGCTCGGCCCGGTCGAACAGGCCGATCAGCTCCGCCCGCATCTTCGGCAGCGGCTTGTGGGTCAGCACGACGGCGTCCCCGTCGAGCTTGCAGACCAGGTTCACCTGGCGCCACCTGGGCTCCATCCCCGGGAAGTCCTCCCGGGTGTGCCCGCCGCGGGACTCCTGCCGCTCCAGCGCGGCCTTCGCGGTGCACTCCGACACCACAAGCATGTTGCGCAGGTCCAGCGCGAGGTGCCAGCCCGGGTTGTAGCGCCGGCCGCCGGCCGCGCTGACCTTCGCCACCCGCTCGCGCAGCTCGGCCAGCCGGGACATGGCGTCCACCAGCTCGCCCTCCCGGCGGATGATGCCGACCAGGTCGCCCATCACCGCCTGGAGATCCTGCTGCAGGACGTACGGGCTCTCGCCGGTGTCGCGCTGCAACGGCGCCAGCGCCGTCTCCACCGCGGCCTCCACCGCGCTGACCGACACCTGCGGCCGGGCGGCCAGCCCGTCGGCGTACGAGGCGGCGTGGCCGCCGGCCCGCTTGCCGAAGACCAGCAGGTCGGAGAGCGAGTTGCCGCCGAGCCGGTTGGAGCCGTGCATGCCGCCGGAGACCTCACCGGCGGCGAACAGCCCCTGCACGGTGCCGAACGCGGCCCCCGAGTCCGGGTCGACCTCGACGCCGCCCATCACGTAGTGGCAGGTCGGACCGACCTCCATCGGCTCCTTGGTGATGTCGACGTCGGCCAGCTCCTTGAACTGGTGGTACATCGACGGCAGCCGGCGACGGATCTCCTCGGCCGACTTGCGGGAGGCGATGTCGAGGTAGACGCCCCCGGCGGGCGTACCCCGGCCGGCCTTGACCTCGCTGTTGATCGCCCGGGCGACCTCGTCGCGGGGGAGCAGCTCCGGCGGGCGCCGGTTGTTGTCCGGGTCCTCGTACCAGCGGTCCGCCTCCTCCTCGGTCTCCGCGTACTGCTTCCGGAAGACGTCGGGGACGTAGTCGAACATGAACCGCTTGCCGTCGGAGTTCTTCAGGACGCCGCCGTCGCCGCGCACCGACTCGGTGACCAGGATGCCCTTCACCGAGGGCGGCCAGACCATGCCGGTCGGGTGGAACTGGAGGAACTCCATGTTGATAAGCGTCCCGCCGGCCCGCAGCGCCAGCGCGTGTCCGTCCCCGGTGTACTCCCAGGAGTTCGAGGTGACCTTGTAGGAGCGGCCCACCCCGCCGGTCGCCAGGACCACCGCCGGGGCCTCGAAGAGGACGAACTCGCCGGACTCCCGGTAGTAGCCGAACGCCCCGGCCACCCGGTCGCCGTCGAGCAGCAGCTCGGTGATGGTGGTCTCGGAGAAGACCCGGATCCGGGCCTCGTAGTCGCCGAGGTCGCGCTTGTCCTCCTGCTGGAGGGAGACGATCTTCTGCTGGAGGGTACGGATCAGCTCCAGGCCGGTCCGGTCGCCGACGTGCGCCAGTCGCGGATACTCGTGGCCACCGAAGTTGCGCTGCGAGATCTTGCCGTCCTTGGTGCGGTCGAAGAGCGCGCCGTACGTCTCCAGCTCCCAGATCCGCTGCGGCGACTCCTTGGCGTGCAGCTCGGCCATCCGGAAGTTGTTCAGGAATTTGCCGCCGCGCATCGTGTCGCGGAAGTGGACCTGCCAGCTGTCCCGGCTGTTCACGTTGCCCATGGCGGCGGCCGCGCCGCCCTCGGCCATCACCGTGTGCGCCTTGCCGAACAGCGACTTGGAGATGATCGCGGTCTTCTTGCCCGCCAGCCGGGCCTCGATCGCCGCCCGCAGGCCGGCGCCGCCGGCCCCGATCACGACGACGTCGTAGTGGTGTCGTTCGATTCGCGTCTCAGTCATGTCCAGGGGCCTCTAGTTGATGAACCGCAGGTCGTTGAACCAGCCGGCGGCGATGGCCATGACGTAGAAGTCGGTCAGCGCCAGCGTGCCGAGGGTGATCCAGGCGAGCTGCATGTGCCGGACGTTCAGCCAGGACACCCCGGTCCAGGCCTTGTACCGCACCGGGTGCTTGGAGAAGTGCTTCAGCCGGCCGCCGATGATGTGCCGGCAGGAGTGGCAGGAAATCGTGTACGCCCAGAGCATCACCACGTTGGCCAGCAGGATCAGGTTGCCGAGCCCGAAGCCGAAGCCCTTGGGAGAGTGGAAGGCGTAGATCGCGTCCCAGGTGTTGATCAGCGAGATGATCGCGGCGGCGTAGAAGAAGTAGCGGTGCAGGTTTTGCCCGAGCAGCGGGAACCGGGTCTCACCGCTGTAGCTCTGGTGCCCGTCCGGCACCGCGCAGGCCGGCGGCGACAGCCAGAACGACCGGTAGTACGCCTTGCGGTAGTAGTAGCAGGTCAGCCGGAACAGCAGCAGGAACGGCAGGGTGAAGGCCGCGTCCGGGATGATCCACCAACCGGGCAGGTACTGGCCGAAGTGCGAGGAGCCCTCCACGCACCGGTCGGTGACGCACGGCGAGTAGAACGGCGTCAGGTAGTGGTACTGCTCCACCCAGTACCACTTGTGCATGAAGACCCGGACCGTCGCGTAGCTGACCCACGCGCCGAGCCCGACGACGGTGATCAGTGGCGCCAGCCACCAGCGGTCGGTGCGCAACGTCTTCGCCGCGATGGCGGCGCGTGCTCGCGCTCCCCGCGGCTGCGATCTCGGCGTCTTGGCCGACGTTGTTGTCATTCGAGTCGTCTCCCTGACGTCGCTGCCCCGCCGGGCGGCGGATCACGTTCCGTTCGGCCGGCGGAGGCGGTGAGGCCGCGTCCGCCGGACCGGGTGCTGCACGCGTGCGACCGCGCCGCGAAAAGGGCGCAGCTAAGTGACACACGTTACGCCGATCTTCACGGCCCGGCCGTGCAACGCAGTGTCCCGTGTGTTTTCCAGCTTGGAAAGACCTTCCGCCAAGATCAATATTTGGCGCCCCTCATGGACCGACGGCGCGACATGCGGCAGCCCGGGGTGTCCGGGCGTCGGGATGGCGCGGGTTGCGGCGGTGCGGGGTGTCGGGACGCGCGTGGCTCGGGATGGTGCGGGTTGCGGTGGTGCGGGGTGTCGGGCGGTCAGCCGGAGGCGCCGCCGGTGAAGTGCCAGGACGCCAGGCGCACCGCCGGCGCCGCCCACCAGAGGCCGTCGGTCCGGTCCGGCTGGCGGACCGCCGCACTGCCCAGGCCGAGCACCGCACCCGGCCCCATCGCCCGCGGGTACGCCTCGGTGAACCGCAGGTCGCGCACCGCCCGGACGGGCACCCCGTCCTCGACCAGCCACACCCCGTTGCGGGTCAGCCCGGTCACCACCAGGCTCTTCGGATCGAGCACCCGGGTGTACCAGAGGTCGCTGACCAGCAGCCCGCGTGCCATCCCCGCCACCAGCGCGGCGGTGTCCGGGTCGGCCACCGCCCCCGTCACCGACCCGCCCGCCGGGACGCCGGCGCGACTGGCCGCCGGGTGACCCGAGCCGGTCGTCGGGTCGGCGGGGGCGGGCAGCAGGCGGAGGTTGTGCGGGAGCGGGCCGAAGGTGCCCGAGCCGGCCATCGCGTGCCCGGTCGACGCCCCGCCGGCCGCGCTGCGCCGGTCGTGCACCACCGCCCGGGTCACCCCGCCGTCCACCAGGGTCACCGCCCGGCGCGGCGTGCCCTCCAGGTCGAACTGGAGGTGGGAGCCGTGCAGCGGATCGTCCACCAGGGTCACCGCCGGGTCGAACTGGGCCACGCCCGGCTCGGCGAAGGACTGCCGCTCGGCGTACCGCTTGCCGTTGAAGCCGTACCAGGCGAGCTTCTGCAACAGGTCGCTCACGGCGGCCGGCTCGAAGACCACCTCGTACCGGCCCGGGGGCAGCTCGACCGGCTCGGCGGCGGCGCGGGCCTTGGCGGCGGCCCGGGCGCCCAGCACCGCGCCGTCCAGCTCGGCGAGGTGGTCGGCGTGCTGCCGGGCCACCCCGTCGGCGGTGCCGGTCCGGGCGATCCCGTCCATCGCCGCCTCCGCCGAGCGGCCGGTCGCCGAGTGGCCCGCCGAGTTGGCGAACGCCTCGTGCCGGGACGATGTACGGCAGTAGCCGGCCGCCTCCAGGCCACCCACCGCAGCCACGAACGCGCGGACCCGCTCCGCCCGGTCCTCGGGCCGGGCCTGCGCGGTGGCGTCGTCGGTGGGCGGGGCGGGCGGGACGGCGGTGGGCGGGGTCAGCCCCGGCCAGGCCGGGTCGGCCGGGGCGAGCCGGGCCGCCGCCACCGTCCGCTCGACCAGCGCGGTCAGCCCGTCGGCGTCGACCAGGCTGCCGCTGCCGCCCGCCGTCCGGCCGCCGAGGTGCAGCCGCAGCCGCACCGCCACCCCCACCTCGTCGACGTTCTGGTGGATGAAGGAGTTGGCGAACCGGGTCAGCGCCAGCTGGTGCCGGGCGACGGTGACCTCGGCCTGGGCGTCCGGTCCGGCCAGGCGGCGGACCAGCTCCACCACCCGGGCGGCGACGTCCAGCTCGCTGCCGGTCATGCGCGTACCCCCACTCGGACGTTGCGGAAGCGGGCCGGGGCGGCCGGATGGCCGGTGTGCCCGACCTGGCCGGGCTGGCCCTTGCCGCAGTTCGGCGTGCCCCAGGAGACGGTCTCGGCGGAGAGCATGTCCATCGAGCGCCAGAACAGCGGGCCGATGCCGGTGTAGGTGGGGTTGCGCAGCATCCGACCCCGCCGGCCCTTCTTGACCTCCCAGCCGACCTCGCAGCCGAACTGGAAGTTGAGCCGCTTGTCGTCGATCGACCAGGACCGGTTGATGTCCATCAGCACCCCGTCGTCGGTGGCGTCGATGATCTCGTCGAGGGTGTGCGGGCCCGGCTCCAGGCCGACGTTCGTCATCCGGACCATCGGCAGCCGGGACCAGCCGTCCGCCCGTACGCTGCCGCCGTAGTCCAGGCCGGCGACGGCGGCCGAGTCCCGGCCGGCGAGCACGCCCACCCAGCGTCCCTCCCGGACGGCGTCCCGGCGCACCGCCGGGGAGCCCTCGTCGTCGAAGCCGAAGCTGCCCAGCGCGCCGGGGATGGTCGGGTCGATGGTGACGTTCATCAGCTCGGAGCCGTAGCGCAGCGAGCCGAGCCGGGCCAGGTCCAGCCAGGAGGTGCCGGCGAAGGCGGCCTCCCAGCCGAGGATCCGGTCCAGCTCGATGGCGTGCCCGACCGACTCGTGGATCTGGAGGGCGAGCTGCTCGCCGCCGAGGATCAGGTCGGTCTCGCCGGCCGGGCACTGCGGCGCGGTGAGCAGCGCCCGGGACTCCTCGGCGATCTGTGCCGCGTGCGCGGCGAGGTCGAGGGAGGTGACCAGCTCCCAGCCGGTGGTGCCGTACTGGCCGCGGTAGCTCGGGTAGGACCGGCGCTGGGTCTCGCCGTCGCCGATCGAGGTGGCCGAGATGCCGCCGCCGCACTCCCGGATCCGCTGGTCGATCCGGTGCCCCTCGCTGGAGACGAACCACTTGGCGGTGTCCCAGATCTGGTAGAGCCCCTCGGCCAGGTCGGCCCCGTGCTCGCGGATCGTCGCGGTGGCCCGGACCAGCAGGTCGCCCTTGTCGGACAGGGCCACCCCGAGCGGGTCGACCACGCAGGTCGAGGCCCAGCTCGCGGTGGTCGGCGCGCTCGGCACCAGGTCGATCGGCGGGCCGGCGACCCGGGCGCTCGCGGTGGCGATCGCCGCGGCCCGCCGGCCGGCCGCGCGTGCCGCCGCGTCCGACAGGTCGGGTACGGCGTGGAAGCCCCAGCTCGACCCGACCAGCGCGCGCACCCCCAACCCGAGGCTCTCGTCCTGGGTCAGTTCCTCGATCGTTCCGTCGCGCGCCGACATCGACTCGTAGCGGCGGTGCATCACCCGGGCGTCCGCGTACCGGGCGCCGGCGTCCAGGGCGGCCTGCACGGCGGCGGTCGCCACGTCGAACTCGGTCATGGCCCGACCCTAGGCGAGCCGCCGACATCTGTCAGGGGACGAGATCCTCCGGGCGGATCAGGGCCCGCACGGGTTCGGTCAGCGCGAGAGTCTCGCCCCGCTTGACGGCGGACACCTCGGCGTAGTGCCGCCCACTGCGACGGAACAGGCTCATGACGCCGGTCCGCTGCTCGACCAGCAGATACCACTCGATGCCGGCGGCGGCGTAGTAGTGCATCTTGAGCACCTTGTCGGTGGCGGCGTTGCTCGGCGAGATGATCTCGCAGACCAGCCGCACCTGATCCGCCTCGATCATCGGCTCGTCGAGGTTGATCGGATCGGTGAGGACGAGGTCGGGCACGGGAACGCGGCCCGGCCGGAGCCGGACGTTCACGGCCTCGAACAGCTCCAATCCGGCGCTCTCGGCGGCGGATTCGAGGAGGTTGCCCAGCTTTCGAGAGATGCGCTGGTGCCGAGGGGTGGGACCTGGGGTCACGTGGATGCTCCAGTCGAAGAGTTCGACGCGATCCTGCGTCTCGCCGAGGGCGAGGTACTCCTCTTCCGTCCACGGTCCGTCGTGGTCGAACACCGCCGCGGTCATGGTCACCTCCACCTCGTGCCGACGGGCATCCTCACGTGGCTGACTCCATCATCGTCGCACCTGTGGTGCGGCCGGACGCGCGACCGGGCCATCGGGGGCTGCGGGTGGCGTTGTGGAGTCGTTACGCTCGGCCGTGCTGACACCGCCGGGCATGTAGCTTATTTTCACCTTCGGATCACTGCTGTAGGTTCTCTACAACCCGAGGGAGGCGGTCGTGGACGGTCCGGAAGCTGCGCGGTCGGACGACCGCCCCGACCTGCCGGCGCAGCGCGCCGCGGCGGACCCGTACCTGCGGGTGGACGACCTGCGGGTCCGGTTCGACACCCCGGACGGGGTGGTGCGGGCGGTCGACGGCGTGTCGTTCGCCGTGGCCCGCGGGCGCACCCTGGGCATCGTGGGGGAGTCGGGCTCCGGCAAGAGCGTCACCTCGCTGGCCGTCCTGGGCCTGCACGACGCCCGGCGCGCCACCATCACCGGTGAGATCTCCGTCGGCGGCCGCCAGCTGGTCGGCCTGCCGGACGAGGAGGTACGCCGGCTGCGCGGCCGGGACATGGCGATGATCTTCCAGGACCCGCTGTCGGCGTTGCACCCGTACTACACGGTCGGGCGGCAGATCGCCGAGGCGTACCGGGTGCACCACCCGCGCGCCGGGAAGCGGGAGGCCCGCAGCCGGGCGGTGGACATGCTCGGCCGGGTCGGCATCCCGCAGCCGGCCCGCCGGTTCGACCAGTACCCGCACGAGTTCTCCGGCGGCATGCGGCAGCGCGCGATGATCGCGATGGCCCTGGTCAACGACCCGGACCTGCTGATCGCCGACGAGCCGACCACCGCGCTGGACGTGACCGTGCAGGCGCAGATCCTGGACCTGCTGGCCGACCTCCAGGAAGAGTTCCACTCGGCGATCATCCTGATCACCCACGATCTGGGCGTGGTCGCCCAGGTCGCCGACGAGGTGCTGGTGATGTACGGCGGCCGGGCCGTCGAGCACGGCAGCGTCGAGCAGGTGCTGCGCTCGCCGCAGCACCCGTACACCTGGGGGTTGTTGTCGAGCGTGCCGTCGTTGCACGGCGACGCGGACACCGACCTGGTGCCCATCCCCGGCAGCCCGCCCTCGCTGATCAACCTGCCGGCGGGCTGCGCGTTCCACCCCCGCTGCCGGTACGCGGGCCGCAACGGCGACCGGTCCCGCACCGAGGTGCCGGTGCTCGCGCCCGCCGGGCGGCCCGGGCACCTGGTCGCCTGCCACCTGAGCGCCGAGGACCGCGACCGGCTGTACCGGGAGGATGTCGCCCAGGTGGGAGTCGCGCGATGACGGCCGACAGTGCACCGCTGCTGCGGGTGCGGGGGTTGACCAAGCACTTCCCGGTGCGGGACGGGTTCCGCACCCGGGGCCTGGTCCGCGCGGTCGACGGGCTGGACTTCGACGTCCGGCCGGGGGAGACGCTGGGCCTGGTCGGCGAGTCCGGCTGCGGCAAGACCACCACCGGGCGGATGCTGGTGCGGCTGCTGGAGCCGACGGCGGGGACGATCGAGTTCGCCGGGCAGGACATCACCCACGCCGGGCGGCGACAGCTGCGCCCGTTGCGGCAGGACCTCCAGATCATCTTCCAGGACCCGTACGCGTCGCTGAACCCCCGGCACACCGTCGGCCGGATCGTGGCGATGCCGTTGCAGGTAAACGGGATCGACCCGCCGGGCGGCATCCGCAAGCGGGTGCAGGAGCTGCTGGAACTGGTCGGGTTGAACCCGGAGCACTACAACCGCTATCCGCACGAGTTCTCCGGCGGGCAGCGGCAACGCATCGGCATCGCCCGCGCGCTGGCGCTGCGGCCGAAGCTGATCGTCGCCGACGAGCCGGTCTCCGCGCTGGACGTGTCGATCCAGGCGCAGGTGGTCAACCTGCTGCGTGACCTGCAACGCGAGCTGGACCTGGCGTTCGTCTTCATCGCCCACGACCTCGCCGTGGTCCGGCACTTCTGCCAGCGGGTGGCGGTGATGTACCTGGGGCGGATCGTGGAGATCGGCGACCGGGCCGACATCTACGAGCGGCCGCAGCACCCGTACACCCGGGCGTTGCTGTCGGCGGTGCCGGACGTGACGGCGCTCGGCCCGGCGGGGCGGATCCGGCTCACCGGTGACGTGCCGACCCCGCTGAACCCGCCGTCGGGCTGCCGGTTCCGCACCCGCTGCTGGAAGGCGACCGAACGCTGCGCCGCCGAGGAGCCGGCGCTGGTGCCCCGCGACGGCGGACGGCAGGCCACCGCCTGCCACTACCCGGAGGGCGGGCCGGTGGCGGCGCCGCCGGTGCCGGTGGGCGGCGGGAGCGACGAGGAGGTGGCGGAGTGAGCCTGTCCCCGGTGGAGGGTGTGGCGCTGGCCGAGATCGAGTCGTCCGGTGACGGCGACGCGCCCCGGGAAAAGGGCTTCGTCGGGCGCTCGCCCGGCCAGCTCGCCTGGGCCCGACTCAAGCGGGACCGGACCGCCCTGGTCAGCGGCGCCATGCTGGTCTTCTTCGTGCTGGTCGCGCTGGCCGTCCCGCTGATCGAGGCGGTCTACGGGGTGGGGCCGAAGGAGCAGTTCCAGCACCGCCTGGACGGCTTCGGCATGCCGCTGGGCTACGCCGGCGGGGTGACCGGCGAACACTGGTTCGGGGTGGAGCCGGGGCTGGGCCGGGACATCTTCATCCGGATGGTGCACGGCCTGCGTACCTCGCTGTTCATCGCGTTCGCCGCCGCGGTGCTCACCGCCGGCATCGGCGTCACGCTGGGCACCCTCGCCGGGTACCTGGGCGGCTGGCTGGACACGGTGATCAACTGGATCACCGACCTGACCCTGGCCATGCCCTTCCTGATCATCGCGCTGGCCCTGATGCCGACCGTCGCGCTGCGCTTCTACGGCCAGCGGGAGGCGGTGCCGGCATACTTCCAGATCAGCGTGCTCATCGCGATCTTCGCGTTGTTCGGCTGGACCAGCACCGCCCGGCTGGTCCGGGGCCAGGTCATCGCGCTGCGCGAGCGGGAGTTCGTGGAGGCCGCCCGGGCCAGCGGCGCCGGCCTGGGGCACATGCTGTTCCGGCAGCTGCTGCCCAACGTGTGGGCGCCGATCCTGGTCTCCTTCTCGCTGGCCGTGCCGCAATACATCACCAGCGAGGCGGCGCTGTCGTTCATCGGGGTCGGGCTCACCGACGAGACGCCGAGCTTCGGCCGGATGATCTACAACAGCCTGGACTACCTGCAGACCGACCCGGCGTACGTCTTCTTCCCCGGCATCACGATCTTCGCGCTGGTGTTCGCCTTCAACCTCTTCGGCGACGCGCTGCGCGACGCGCTCGACCCGAAGTCCTCCCGGTAAGGGGGTTTGCTGTGGCGCGATTCCTGGTCCGGCGGCTGCTCTCGGCCGCGCTCACCCTGTTCGCGGTGAGCGTGCTCAGCTTCCTGATGTTCTTCGCCCTGCCGCGCGACCCGGTCAGCGGCATGTGCCCCAAGAACTGCAACCCGGAGCGGCTGGAGCGGGTCCGCCAGGAGCTGGGCCTGCGCGACCCGCTGGTCAGCCAGTACGCCGGCTACATGAAGGGCATCGTGACCGGGCGGGACCTGGGCAGCGCCCAGGGCGGCCGGTGCGACGCGCCCTGCCTCGGCTGGTCGTACGTCTCCAACGAGGCGGTCTCGGACACCATCGCCCGGGTGCTGCCGGTGACGTTGAGCATCGTCATCCCGGCGGCGATCCTCTGGCTGCTGCTCGGGGTCGGCCTGGGCATGGTCTCGGCGCTGCGCCGGGGCACCTGGCTGGACCGGGCGGCGATCGGCTTCTCGCTGACCGGCGCCTCCCTGCAGCTCTACTTCGTCGGCGCGGTGCTGCTTATCGTCTTCGTCTACAACCTGCGGTTGCTGCCGGTGCCGAACTACACGTCGTTCTTCGACGACCCGCTGCGCTGGGCCAGCGGGCTGGTGCTGGCCTGGGTGGCGCTGGCCTTCCTCTTCTCCGCCATCTACGCCCGGCTGTCCCGGGCGCAGATGCTGGAGACGCTGTCGGAGGACTTCGTGCGTACCGCGCGGGCGAAGGGCCTGGCGAAACCCAAGGTGTACGGGCGGCACGCGTTGCGCGCGGCGATCACTCCGGTGGTGACCATCGCCGGGCTGGACGTGGGCGGGGCGCTGGGCGGGACGGTGATCACCGAGACCACCTTCGGCCTGAATGGGATGGGGCGTACCGCGGTGGACGCGGTCCGCTCCGGTGACCTGCCGACCATCATGGCGACCGTGCTGATCGCGGCGGTCTTCGTGGTGCTGGCGAACGTGGTGGTGGACCTGCTCTACGCCGCGATCGACCCCCGAGTGCGGCTCGGCTGAGGTGTAAGGAGGGGTGTAAGGAGGGGCCCCCTGTTAACGCATTCGGTAGAGCAGGGGCCCCTTATTAACACCTTCAGCCGGCCGACCGCGACGAAATTTATCGGCAACTGTTACCCAACTTGTAGGTTTTCTTCTTTACGATCCTCGGGACGTCGGCGGTTCCGCCCGGCGTACGGGTGGAGGAGGTAGGAGATGCGACCACGCGCAGCGGCCGCCGCTGGCGGCGCCATCGCACTGGTTGTGGCGTTGGGCGCCTGCTCGGAGAACACGGGCCAGGGCACCACCGTGGACACCAACCGGCAGCAGACCGGGGTCATCGCGACCGACCCCAAGGACTCGCAGGGGCCGGCTGCCGAGGTGGAGGGCGCCGCCAAGGGCGGCACGTTCACCATCATCCGGGAGACCCCGATCTCCCACCTGGACCCGCAGCGGACGTACTCGTTCGCCGGCCTGATGGCCAACCCGCTCTTCGCGCGGTACCTGACCACCTGGAAGGACGACGGCAAGGGCGGCCTGGTCCTGGTGGGCGACCTGGCGGAGACCCCGGGCACGAACGTCAACAACGACTGCAAGACCTGGGAATTCAAGATCAAGAACGGGGTCAAGTTCGAGGACGGCAGCCCGATCACGTCCAAGGAGATCGCGTACGGCATCGCCCGGTCCTTCGACCCGGACCTCACCGGCGGCCCCACCTACCTGCAGGAGTGGCTGGCCGACGACGCGCAGTTCGACACCAAGTGGGACTTCAAGAAGAACAAGACCTCGCTGCCGCCGGGCCTGACCACGCCGGACGACAAGACGCTGCGCTTCGAGTTCGCCAAGCCCCGCTGCGACCTGCCGTTCGCGGTCTCGCTGCCGACCACCGCCCCGCTCAAGCCGGAGCAGGACACCGGGGTCAACCTGGACCAGAAGCCGTTCTCGTCCGGTCCGTACAAGATCCTGAAGAACCAGGCGGGCGTCCAGCTCACCCTGGACCGCAACCCGAACTGGGACCCGGCCACCGACCCGGTGCGCCACCAGTACCCGGACCAGTTCGTCTGGACCTTCGGCCCGACCCAGGACGCCGCCAACAACCGGGTGATCGCCGACAACGGCGCTGACCAGAGCGCGCTGGCCTGGAACTACGTGCCCCCGTCGCTGGTCGCCAAGGTCGCCGGTGACGCCTCGCTGAAGTCGCGGACCATCCTGTCCCCGACGCCGAGCGCCAACCAGCTCGTGATCAACAACCAGCGGGTCAAGGACCTGAAGATCCGTCAGGCACTCAACTACGCCATCGACCGCGAGGGCCTGATCAAGGCGCTCGGCGGGCAGACGGTGGCCCAGCCGCTGACCACCCTGATGCCGCCGTCCACCATCGGCTACCAGGCGTACGAGGCGTACGAGGCGGGTCCCAACGGCAACCCGGACAAGGCCAAGGAACTGCTCGGCGGCCAGACCCCCGAGCTGGTGCTCGGCGTCGCCGACAACACCGACGAGCAGCAGATCGGCACCCAGCTCAAGGGGAACCTGGAGCGCGCCGGCTTCAAGATCACTCTGCGGAACATCCCGGACGACGCGAAGCTGGACGAGGTCAAGAAGAAGGACAACCCCTGGGACCTGTACATCGGCAACTGGGCGGCGGACTGGCCGAGCGGCGCGTCGATCCTGCCGGTGCTCTACGACGGCCGGACCATCAAGGCCGAGGGCAACAGCAACTCGTCGTACTTCAACGACGACGCGATCAACGCCGAGATGGACCGGATCCTGGCGATGCCCCCGGCCGACCAGGGCCCGGAGTGGGGCAAGCTCGATGAGCGGATCATGAAGGAGTTCGCCCCGGTGGTGCCGCTCTACGTCGACGTGGCGTACGCGGTGCACGGCTCGAAGGCCGGCGGCATCTTCATCTCGTCCGTCTTCGGCTACCCGAGCTTCGTCAACGCGTACGTGAAGCAGTAACCGCCCGGCGGTAAGGAGGGGCCCCTTGTTAACACCCGGTGTTAACAAGGGGCCCCTGCTATACCGGAGGCGTTAATAAGGGCACCCTCCTTACATCGAGGCGCGCACGAACTCCAGTTCGAGGCGGAGGAGGCGTTCGGCCAGCCCGCCGGCGGCCAGGTGGCTGGCGCCGGTGAGCGGCAGCACCGAGTGCGGGCGCCCGGTCGCCAGCAGCGCCGCCGACAGCCGTAGGGTGTGCGCGGCCACCACGTTGTCGTCCACCAGGCCGTGCACCAGCAGCAGCGGGCGGGTCTGACCCGGGCCGGTCACCGGCTCGGCGGCCAACTCGACAAGCGAGTGGTGGGCGTAGACGTCCATCCCGTCGTCCGGCAGGCCCAGGTAGCGCTCGGTGTACGCGGTGTCGTACAGCGCCCAGTCGGTCACCGGGGCGCCGGCGATGCCGCAGCGGAACAGCTCCGGGTGCCGCAGCACGGCGAGCCCGGCCAGCCAGCCGCCGAACGACCAGCCGCGCACCGCCACCCGGTCGAGGTCCAGGTCGGGATGCTTCTCGGCGAGGGCGGTGAGCGCGTCCACCTGGTCGCCGAGCACCACGTCGGCCACCCGCCGGTGGATCGCCTTCTCGAACGACGGGGACACCCCCGGGGTGCCCCGGTTGTCGATCGCCACCACCGCGAAACCGGCGTCGGCCCACCACTGCCGCTCCAGCCAGGCCGCCCGCGCGGCCACCACCTCCTGGTGGCCGGGGCCGCCGTAGACGTCCAGCAGCACCGGCAGCCGCCGACCGGTGACGTGGTTGTCCGGATAGAGGACCGCGGCCGGCAGCCGCCGGTCGGTGACCCGTTCCAGCAGCGGCAGCGGCTGGTATGGCGGGGTCGCCGCCAGCGACCGCAGCTCGGCCACCTCGTCGTCGCCCCGGCGCACCGTCCACCGGGTGCCCGGGTGGTCCAGCGAGGCGAACCCGACGGCCAGCACGTCCCCGCCCGCGGCGGCGGTGTGCCAGCCGGCGTCGGTGGTCAACCGGCGGGCGTCCACCCCGCCGCCGACGGCGGTCCGCACCCGGAACAGGTGCCGCTCGCTCGGCTCGCCGTCGCTCGCCTCCACCAGCAGGTCCGCCGGGGCGTTGCCGCTCGTCGGCAGCCGGCCCACCACCCGCCGTACGTAGAGCGAGGGCGGGGTGAGCAGGGTGCCGTCGGCGAAGAGGCAGCGGGCGTCGTACCCGTCGTGGGCCAGCTCCCCGCCGACCAGCACCCGGCCGTCGGGCAGGTGGGCCGGGGTGCCCGGGATCGGCTCCACCCAGCGCGGGTCGGCCAGCTCGGCGTGCACCTGCGTCTCCCCGGTACGCGGGTCCACCGCGAGCACCAGGCCGTGCTGCTGGGAGCGGCGCAGCACGGTGATCAGCGGCCCGCCGTCGGCCCAGTCCACCGAGGTCAGGTACGGGTACGTCTCCCGGTCCCAGTGCACGTCGACCCAGCCGTCGTCCAGGTCGAGCAGGTGCAGGCTGACCTCCGCGTTGGCCCCGCCGGCCACCGGGTACGCCACCGTCGTCGGCGGGGCGGCCGGTTCGGCCGGGTCGTGCAGGTGCCAGTGGGTCACCCGGGACTCGTCCACCCGGGCGGCCAGCACCGACCGGCCGTCCGGGGCCCACCAGTAGCCGCGGAACCGGTGGAACTCCTCGGCCGCGATGTGCTCGGCCAGCCCCCAGGTGACCCCGGAGTCCTCACCGGCCAGCAGGTTGTCGGTGCCGTCGGGCTCCACCACCCGCAGCTGCCCCCGGCGCACCCCCTCGGCGGCGTCGGTGACGTAGGCCAGCCGCTCGCCGGCCGGGTCGGGCCGGGGGTCGATCGCTGGCCCGACGGTGGCCACCTCGACCACGTCGCCGTGCACCAGGTCGGCCCGGAACACCCGCCCGGCCAGCGCGAACACCGCCACCCGGCCGGCCGCGTCCAGGGCGTACGAGCCGATGCCGGCGGAGCTGAGCCGCAACCGCTCGCGCAGCGCCCGCTCCCCCGGGGAGAGCGCCGCCGGGTCGGCGTCGGTGCCGAGCAGCGCCGCCGGGTCGGCGACCAGCCGTTCCTCCCCGGACGCGACGTCGAGCAGCCAGAGCGCCTCGACGGTGTCCTCGGGGCCGCCCGAGCGGAGGAAGACCACCCGGGAGCCGTCGTCGGTGACGGTGACGGCGCGCGGCGCCCCGAGGCTGAACCGACGGGTACGGGCGGCCAGCTCGGGAAAGTCCACAACCCGGATGTTAGGCGGGCGCCGGGCGTGATGTGGCCGACCTGCCTGGACGCGTCAGGCGTCCACGGGAAGGACCGCCGGTTAGAGTGACGGTCGTGACGAAGCTGCCCGATCGCCGACTGCTGCTGGTCCACGCGCACCCCGACGACGAGTCCATCGGCACCGGTTCGACGATGGCGCACTACGCCGCCGACGGCGCTCACGTCACGCTGGTGACCTGCACCCTCGGCGAGGAGGGCGAGATCCACGTGCCGGCGCTGGCGCAGCTCGTCGCCGCCGAGGCCGACCAGCTCGGCGGGTACCGGATCGCCGAGCTGGCCGCCGCCTGCGCCGCGCTGGGCGTCACCGACCACCGGTTCCTCGGCGGCGCCGGGCGCTACCGGGACTCCGGGATGATGGGCCTGGCCACCAACGACCACCCCCGGGCGTTCTGGCGGGCCGACCTGGACGAGGCCGCCGGGCTGCTGGTGGAGGTCATCCGCGAGGTCCGCCCCCAGGTCATGATCACGTACGACCCCAACGGCTTCTACGGCCACCCGGACCACATCCAGGCGCACCGGGTGGCGATGCGGGCGGTCGAGCTGGCCGAGGCGCAGGGCTGCGCCCCGGCCAAGGTCTACTGGACGGCGATGCCGCGCAGCGTGCTGGAGGCCGGCCTCCAGCACTTCACCGACTCGTCGGACAACCCGTTCGCCGGCATCGAGGACGTCGGCGAGCTGCCCTTCGGCACGCCGGATCCGGAGATCGCAGCCCGGATCGACGCCACCGACCAGCACGCCGCCAAGGAGGCGGCGATGCGCGCGCACGCCACCCAGATCCCGGCCAACTCCTGGCTCTACTCCATCGCCGGCAACTTCGGCGCCGAGTTCATGGGGGTCGAATACTTCACACTCGCCGTCGGCGAGCGGGGCCCGGGCGGCGGCCCGTACGGCTGGGAGGACGACCTCTTCGCCGGTCTGGCGCCCGACGGGTCCGACCGGTCCCCGGTCGGGGCGGTCGGGCTCCGGTGAGCCTGCCGGCCGCTGCCGTGACGGCCCCGCCGGAGGAGCAGACCGCCCCGCCACCCGGCCGGTCGGCGCGACTGCTCGACGTGCTGCTGCGGGTGGCCGGCGGAGTGGTCGCGCTCTCCGCCGGCGCGCTCGTCGCCGTGCTGGAGCTGATCCTCGCGGTCGCCGCCTGGGAGCAGGTCAAGGCCCGGCCCAGCACCTCCGGTGAGGTGCTGGTGGGGGTGGCGTCCGGGGTGGCCGGGCTGGTCCTGGTGGTGGGCGCGACGGTGGCGCTGAGCTGGTTCGCCCACGCGGCCGTCGGCACCCGCTGGGCGGCCCTGCTGCCCGCGCTGCCCTGGTTCGTGCTGATGGCGGTGGCCGCCGTCCGGACCCGGGAGGGCGACCTGCTGCTCGGCGGCGACAACCTGCTCGGGCTGGGGCTGATCCTGGCCGGCGCGGTCACCTTCGCGGTGATGCTCTTCCGCCAGTTGCTGGCGCCCGTCGCCGCGGTGCGCGGGTGATGACGCCACCCAGGTACGGGTGATAGACATTCCTGCCAGAAGGCCCGCCGCGCCCGGCGGGCGGAGCACGGCGGGAGACATGCGATGAGGGATCGGTGGCGCGTTATCGGCGCCCTCGCCGCGGCACTGTTCGCGGTAAACGTGGTGGCCCGGCTGGTCAGCAAGTTCGCCTTCGCCGGCGACGACACGGCCGCCGACCGGGTCTCGCTGGTGATGTTCCTGGTGATCGGCCTGATCCTCGCCGGGGTCGCGTTCCGGCGGGGGGCCACCCGGCCGCTCGCCGAGTGGTCCACCGACCTGGCCGCCGCGGTGGCGGTGGCGCTGGCGCTGACGGTGCTGGTCGGCCCGCTGCTGGTCGGTGACAACCCGTTCGGCGGGGGAGCGGGCCTGTTCTTCGCCCAGATCTGGCTCTACCTGGCCGCCGCGCTGGCCGGGGTGGCCATCGGCTACCTGCTGCTCACCGCGCTCGGCCGCGATTACCGCTCGCAGCAGCTCAAGCGGTACGCCGAGATCAAGGCCGCCAAGCCGCGCCGCGTCGTCCGCCGCTGAAGCCGGCGCCCGTCCGTGCGCCGCTGAGGGCGCCCGTTCGCGCTTTGTGCGGCAAGTTGTGCCTTCCCCGCGGCGGAAAGGCGCAACGTCCCGCATAACGCCCCCACGCCCCACGGCCCCACGCCCCACGGCCGGCCCTCACGCCCCCGCCCCGGCGGGGGCGTGAGGGCCTCGCGGCCGGCCGGTCAGGTCGGGGCGACCCGGGTCACGTAGGTGTGGTGGGTGGTGAAGCCGAGGCCGCGGTAGAGCGCCACGGCGGCGGTGTTGCGCTGCTCCACCTGGAGGAAGGCGTCGGTCGCCCCCAGGGCGGCGCCCCACTCGGCGAGCGCCCGGACGACCCGGCCGGCCAGGCCCTGGCGGCGGGCCTCGGGGACCACCTCGATCAGGCTCAGCCCCAGCCAGCGCCCCTGCCCGGTGACCGTGCCCCGGCCCATGGCGAGCAGCCGCCCGTCGGCGTACACGTGGGCGAAGCGGACCTGGTCCACGGCGGTGAGCACGTGCCGCGCGGCGTCCGGGAGGCCACCCTTGCGCCCGGCGGCGACGGCCAGCCAGTCCGCGGACGGCGTGCGGGCCAGCTCGACCGGCGGGCCGGCAGCCGGCTCGACCGGCGGGCCGGCGGCGGGCGCGGCCGGCGGCAGCGCGGCCAGGGCGGCGGTCTGGAACAGTACGAGCGGGCGGGCGGCCCAGCCGCGGGCGTCGAGTTCGGCGGCCACCGGGGTGGCCAGCGGCAGCGGCGTGTTGACCATCGCCGGCTGGCCCCGTTCGGCGTACCAGCGTTCGATGGCGTCCACCGCTGCCGGCAGCGGCCGGTCCGGGTCGCCGACCGGCAGCGCCGAGTTGGCCCGGCCGCTCCAGCCGGCGGCGCTGCGCAGCAGCCAGTCGCCCAGCCGGCCGCGGATCGCCGCCGGCCAGGCCTCGTCGGAGGCGAGTTCCAGCGCGACGACCGCGGCGGCGGTCGGTCGGCTGGCCGGCGGCACCCGCTTGGCCCGGTGCACCTGGGCCAGCGGCACCCGCAGCCGGCCCTGCCGGGTGGCCAGCGTGAGATGTGTCTCGCCCAGCTCGACCAACTCGCCCAGGGCGTCCGAGAAGAGCGGCCGGCCGGCGCGAACGCCCACTATCTGCCGCACCACGATCCGGTGGCCCACATCCTGCTGTCGGAGCACGATCGACCTCCTCCCCGGCGAGATACTAGGCTCTTACCCGTCGCGGAGATCGCGGCGAGTCTTGCGGAGGAGAAGACCGGTGACCTACATCATCGCCGAGCCGTGCGTGGATGTGCTCGACAAGGCATGCATCGAGGAGTGCCCGGTCGACTGCATCTACGAGGGCAATCGGATGCTCTACATCCACCCCGACGAGTGCGTCGACTGTGGTGCCTGTGAGCCGGTCTGCCCGGTCGAGGCGATTTTCTACGAGGACGACGTGCCGGAGCAGTGGAAGGACTACACCGGCGCGAACTACGAGTTCTTCGAGGAGCTCGGTTCGCCCGGCGGCGCGTCGAAGATCGGCAAGATCGAGAAGGACGCGACCTTCGTGGCGGCCCAGCCGCCGCGCGGAGAGGGCCACTGAACCGGCCCGCGCCGGTCTCGTCGCGGCTGCCCGACTTCACCTGGGACACGCTGGACGCCGCGGCCACCCTGGCCGCGGCGCACCCCGGTGGACTGATCAACCTGTCGATGGGCACCCCGGTCGACCCGGTGCCCCCGGTGATCCGGCAGGCGCTCGCCGACGCGTCCGACGCCCCCGGCTACCCGTTGACCGCGGGCACCCCCGCGCTGCGGGACGCCATCGCGGGCTGGGTGGCCCGGGCCTGCGGCGCCGGCGTCGACGGGCTCGGGGTGCTGCCCACCATCGGCTCCAAGGAGCTGGTCGCCTGGCTGCCCACCCTGCTCGGGATCGGGCCCGGTGACGTGGTCGTGGTGCCGTCCATCGCCTACCCGACGTACGAGGACGGGGTCCGGCTGGCCGGCGCGACGACCGTGCGCGCCGACTCGCTGACCGCGGTCGGGCCGACTTCCCGGGTACGCCTGGTCTGGGTGAACTCGCCCGGCAACCCGACCGGTCGGGTGCTGCCCGCCGCCCACTTGCGCAAGGTGGTCGACTGGGCGCGCGAGCGCGGCGCGGTGGTGGCCAGCGACGAGTGCTACCTGCCGCTGGGCTGGTCGGCCGACGCCGAGCCGGTGTCGGTGCTGGCCCCCGAGGTGTGCGGCGGCTCGTACGACTCGGTGCTGGCGGTGCACTCGCTCTCCAAGCGCTCCAACCTGGCCGGCTACCGGGCCGGCTTCGTCGCCGGCGACCCGGCGCTGGTCGCCGAGCTGCTCAAGATCCGCAAGCACGCGGGGATGATCGTGCCGGCCCCGGTGCAGGCGGCGATGGTGGCCGCGCTGGCCGACCAGGCGCACGCCGACGCGCAGCGCGAGCGCTACCGGGCCCGCCGCGAGCAGCTGTACGCGGCGTTCACCGGCGCGGGCTTCACGGTCGAGCACTCCGAAGCCGGGCTCTACCTGTGGCTGACCCGGGGCGAGGACTGCTGGGCGACGGTCGACTGGCTGGCCCGGCGGGGCATCCTGGTCGCCGCCGGCGCCTTCTACGGCCCGGGCGGCGCGCGGTACGTCCGGGCGGCGCTGACCGAGTCCGACGAGCACATCGCCGCGGTCGCCGGCCGGCTCGCCGAGGCCTGAGCCGGCCGCCGAGGTACGCGATGGGGGACAGGCCCGGCCCGCGGATCGCCGTGGTGGGCACCGGTCTCATCGGCGGCTCGATCCTGCTGCGGCTGCACCAGACGGGCGCCGACGTGCGCGCCTGGGACCCGGACGGGCCGACCCGCGCGGAGGGCGTACGACGGGGGCTGGACTTCGCGGACCGGCTGGCCGACACGGTCCGCGACCGGGACGTGGTCTTCCTCGGCGGCCCGCTGCCCACCCTGCCGGAGACCCTGCTGGCGGTGGCGGCGCACACCCCGCCCGGCTGCGCGATCAGCGACGTGGGCAGCACCAAGGGAGCGCTGGCCGGGTTCGCCGCCGAGCGCGGGCTGACCGACCGGTTCGTCCCCGGCCACCCGATGGCCGGCGCGGAGTTCGCGGGCCTCACCTCGGCGCAGCCGGACCTGCTCACCGACGCCGCCTGGGTGCTGTGCCCGAGCGCCGCCGGGCTCGCGCCGTTCCGCACCCTGGCCGCGCTGCTGATCGACGTGTTCGACGCCCGGGTCGTGCCGATGTCCGCGACCGGGCACGACGCCGTGGTGGCGCTCTCCTCGCACGTCCCGCACCTGCTCGCCGGCGGCCTGGCCGGGGCGGTCGCCGCCTCCCCGCTCCGCGACGCCGTGCTCGGGCTCGCCGCGGGCAGCTTCCGGGACGGCACCCGGGTCGCCGGCACCCCCGCCCGGCGTACGGCGGACATGCTGGCGAACAACCGGGAGCAGGTGCTGCGGCAGCTCGACGAGGTGCGGGCGGTCCTCGACGAGCTGGCGGCGGCGCTGCGCGCCGACGACCTGCCCGCCCTGGTCGCCCGGTACGAGCAGGCCCGCTCGGCGCGGCTGGCGCTCGCCGACCGGCGCCCGCGTCCGGGGCGGCGCGAGTTCCCACTCGCCGGGGACCCGGCGGACGAACTGGCGTACCTGTGCGAGCTGGGCGAGGCCGGGGGATACCTCACCGGCTGCCGGACCGGCGACGGCGTGGTCGCGTACGACGGGCGTCGTCCGGGGCCCGCGTCCCCCGGTTAGGGTGTGGTCATGGTGGACGGTCCGGTGGTGGCGGTGCGGGGCGAGGCGTACCGCGAGGTGCCGCCCGAGCTGGCCCGGTTCACGGTGACCGCGACGGCCCGGGACCGGGACCGGGAGGCCACGCTGGCCCGGCTCGCGGAGCGGGCCGCGGCGGTGCGGGTGCTGCTCGACTCGTACGAGGCGGTCGTGGCCCACCGGGAGACCGGTGACCTGCGGGTGCGCCCCGAGAGGCGGCGCTCCGGCGAGCGGGTGGTCGCCTACCACGGCAGCGTCGCCACCACGGTCACCGTCACCGACTTCACCGACCTGGGCGAGCTGATGCTGCGCCTGGCCGACCAGGACCAGGTCGAGATCGCCGGGCCGTGGTGGTCGCTGCGCCCGGACAGCCCGGCGTACCGGGAGGCCCGGCGGGCGGCGATCGCCGACGCGCTGTCCCGGGCCGGCGAGTACGCGGAGGCGCTCGGCGCCCGGGTGACCGCCCTGCTGGAGCTGGCCGACACCGACGGCGGTGGCCAGCCGATGTTCGCCCGGGCGGCGTTCGCCGGGGGCGGTGCCGGCGACGTCCTGCCGGAGCTGGAGCTGGACCCGCAGCCGCAGAGCGTGCACGCGGCCGTCGCGGCGCGGTTCACCATCAGCGAGCCGGTCCTGCGCTGATGCCCCCGGCGACGGTGCTTGCGCTCGACGACCTGGTGGCCCGGGCCAGGGCGCTCGCCGCCGACGGGCCCCGCCAGCTGCTCGGCATCGCGGGGGCGCCTGGTGCGGGCAAGTCCACCCTGGCCGAGCGGATCGTCGAGGCGGTCGGGCCGGCCGCCCGGCTGGTGCCGATGGACGGCTTCCACCTGGCCCAGGCCGAGCTGCGCCGGCTCGGCCGGGAGGCGCGCAAGGGCGCGGTGGACACCTTCGACGCGTACGGCTTCGTGGCGCTGCTGCGTCGGCTGCACCGGCTGGAACCCACCACCGTCTACGCGCCCCAGTTCCGCCGGGACCTGGAGGAGCCGGTCGCCGGGGCGATCGCGGTGCCACCGGAGGTCCGGCTGGTGGTGACCGAGGGCAACTATCTGCTGCTGCCCGAGTTCCCCTGGGACGAGGTCCGGTCGCTGCTGCATCAGGCGTGGTTCCTGGACCTGGACGCGGAGCTGCGGTTGCGCCGGCTGACCGCCCGGCACGAGGCGTACGGGCGGTCGCCGGAGCAGGCGCGGGCCTGGGCACTCGGCAGCGACGAGACCAACGCCGCGCTGGTCGCCGGCACCGCCGGCCGGGCCGACCTGGTGGTCCGGCTAGCTGACCCGCTGCCGGGGTGAGGGCACGGGCCGGCGCAGCAGCCGGGCCACCGCCGCCCGCTCCCGCAGGAACTCCCGCGCCTCCGGATAGCTGCCGTGGTTGCGGATCGGCGGGTCCGCCACCTCGCCCGCGCTGGGGTGCAGGGCCTCCGGGTCGGCCACCGGTACGTCCCGCTCGCCGGCGTCGACCGGCCAGCCGAGCGGGTCGGTGTGCCGCCAGAAGTTGCTCCACGCCACCGGCCCGCCGGGTGGGGTGAGCGCCACGGCGAGGGCGCGCAGCCGTTCCGGGCCGAAGTAGGCCGGGAAGACCCGCCCGTAGAGCCGGGTGAGCTGGCAGCCGTACGAGAAGAACCAGGTGCGCCGCCGCCACCGGGGCGGAAGTTGGAGCAGCACCGAGGCGCAGATGACGGTGCCCTGGCTGTGCCCGGAGAGGATCACCCCGTCCACCCGGCGGGGGTCGGCCCGGTCCAGCGCCAGCAGCCCGGCCACCCGGGTCTGCAACTCCGGCACCGCGCGTTCGGCGTAGCTGGGCGGGGCCAGCGGGTGCGCCGCCCGGGGCCAGAAGGTGCCCACGTCCCAGAACACGCCGACCGTGCGGCGCACGGTGTCGTTGCGGTAGACCAGCATGCCCACGCCCGCTACCACCACCGGCAGCCAGCCCAACAGCGCGTCGCCCACGCCGGCGATCCGGTCCAGCGCGCCGCGGTGGCCGGCGGCGAGGTCGGTGTGGGACAGGGCGGCGGCGCAGCTCAGCGTCACCAGCGCCGCGGTCGCCGCGGCGTAGCAGCCGATCAGCCGGATGGCGTGGTCGCCGACCAGCCGGTGCAGCGCCCGGAACCGGCTGACGTCGCGGCAGCGCCGCAGGTCGTGCGCGGAGAGCCCGGTCCCGGGACGGGTGAGGCGGGCGTACTCCCGGTGCCGTAGCACCTGGAAGACGATCCCGGCGCCGAGCAGGGTGCAGCCGAGGACGGCCAGCGCGACCACGAACGCCAGGCCGGCCCAGATCACCGGCTGGGGGAGGGTGACCGGGGAGGTGCCGCCGGGGCGTACCGCGCCGTCGAGGCGCGCGGCCACCCAGTAGAGCAGCCCCGCGCAGTAGGCGACCGCCATCAGCCAGCCGGCGCCGGCGATGAGGGCCGGGCCCCGGCCGCCCCAGGCCACGTCGGTGCCCGGGTCGGCCGCCTCCCGGACGGCCGTCTCCCGGTCGGCCGTCGGCCGTTCGCGGTCCGGGCCGCCCGGCTGCGGGCCGCCCGGGCCCGGGCCGTTCTGGTCCGGGCCGCCCGGGTGCCGGTCGGCCTGGTCCGGTTTGCCCGGATGTGGGTCGGCCCGGTCTGGGCCGTCCGGGTGTCGGTCGGCGTCGGGGTGTGCGCGGGGCAGCAGCAGGCCGGTGCCGGCCAGCGCGATCGCCGGCCCGGTGAGCATCCAGATCGACAGCGCGGCCGGGGCGGACGGGGCGCCGGGCAGGCTGCCGTCGACCCAGGCCCGGGCCAGCGGCAGCAGCGCGCCGCCCAGCGCCGGCGGCACCAACGCCCGCCGGCCGGACCGGGCGACCGCGCCGATCGCGATCAGCAGCAGGACCTGGTAGACGGCGAGCCAGGCGAAGATGGCGTCGTACCCCGGCAGGGACCGGTCCGCCCGGCAGCCCGGGACGGCGGCGTCCCGGACGCAGCCCGGCGGCGGGCGCAGCTCGGTCAGCGGGACGCCGGCGGGGCCGTCCGGCAGCAGCAGGATCAGGAAGGTGCCGGCCAGGCCGAGCCCGGTGAGCACGGCCACCGCGACGCTCCACGGGCCGAGCGGGGTGTACCCGGCGCGCCGGCTCAGGTAGGGGCGGCCGGCGGCGACCACCGCGATCACCAGCACCGCGCCGATCGCCGTCACCGTCGGCCAGGCCAGCGCCGAGCGGAGGCCGTGCGGCGGGTCCATCCGGAGCACCGCGACCAGCGGCACCGCCGCCGCGACCACCGCGCCGGTGCACAGGTGCAGCACCCCGGCCCGGCGCAGCTGGCCCTCGCCACACCAGAAGGTGGGATCCTGCAACGGGTTGCGCGGCGGCGCCGGTTCGTCCGGCTCGTCCGGTTCGCCGTGCGGGCCGCACCGGGACTCCCCGCCCCGGCTGGCAGCTCCGGCCGCCGGGTCCCGGGTGGCGCCCCCGGCCCGCCGGTCCCGTGGCGCCGGGCCGGGGCAGGGGTCGGCCGGCATCTCCGCCTCGTACTGGTAGGTGCGCCAGGCCATCAGGCCGAGCAGGACCAGCAGGGCCAGGGGGAGCAGCAGGCCGGCGGCGAGCGCCCGGGCGTCCTCCCGCCACCAGCCCTCGGCGAGGAACTCCCACGGACCGGGCATCCGGGCCAGGCAGTCGCGGTCCACGCACTGCCAGCCGACCAGGTCGACGCCGATCCCGGTCACGGTGAGCACCAGCGTCCCGGTGAGGCTCAGGCAGAACAGGCGGATCAGCCAGGCGGCCAGCCCCGAGCGGCTGCCCCAGCGCTCCTGGTCCGGCTCCGCCGGGATCCCGGGTCGGGCGTACAGGGCGACGTTGGCCAGCGTGAAGGGCAGCAGCAGGGTCCACAGCGCGCGTTCCACGTCGCGCGCGGTCCGCGCGCCCGAGGTCAACTGCCCCCAGCTGTACGCCTCGACGGTGACCGGATCGTGCGGCCGCGCGGTGGTGGACCGGTAGAAACCGGTCACCTCGCCGCCGGCGACCAGCCAGGGGCGTGGGCCCGTGCCGTCCGGCTCCGGCCGCAGTCCGAGGAGCTGCTGGGGCGGGGTGTTCGACACCCCGTGCACCCGCAGCTCCAGCACCCGCGCCGTCGCCATCAGTGCTCCCTGTCACCGTCTGATTACTCAGAGTGCACCCACTGGGCCGGTGTTGGCTATCCCTCAATAGCCGTTTCCGCAGGTGGCGCGAGTTCTACAGGGTGCGGACCGGGGCGGCCGGGCTACCGACGGCGACGACGTTCGGTGGCAGATCGCGGGTCACCAGCGCGCCCGCGCCGACCACCGTGTTCGCGCCGATCGTGACGCCGGCCAGCACGATGACCCCGCCACCGAGCCAGACGTTGTCCCCGATCGTGATCGGCGCCGAGCCCTCCCACTTGGCCCGGCGGGCCTCCGGCTCGACCGGGTGGGTGGCGGTGAGCAGCTGCACGTTCGGTCCGATCTGGACGTCCGCGCCGATGGTGATCCGGGCGACGTCGAGGAAGACCGCGTTGAAGTTCACGAAGCAGCGTGGGCCCAGGTGGATCTGGTAGCCGTAGTCGCAGTGGAAGGGCGGCCGAACCCAGGTGTCCTCGCCGACCGCGCCGAGCAGCTCGCGCAGCGCGGCCAGCCGCCCCTCGGGATCGGCGGCGGAGCTGGTGTTGAAGCGTTCCGCCAGCCGCGCGGCGCGGTCCAGGTCGGCCATGATCTCGGGGCCCTCGGCGATGTACGCCTCGCCCGCCAGCATGCGTTCCCTCATCGAACTCATGCCCCGAGCGTAAGGAAGGGCCCCTTCTTAACAGACGTCTGTTAAGAAGGGGCCCTTCCTTACACCTCAGTCGTTGGCGTGCAGGGCGGCGTTCAGTTCGATGCCCCGGCCGGTACGCGGCTTCGCCTCCAGCGCGCCGGTCACCGAGTTGCGCCAGAAGAGCAGCCCGTCGACGCCGGAGAGCTCGCGGGCCTTGACCACCCGCCCGTCCGGCAGGGTGATCTTCGAGGCGGCGGTGATGTAGCAGCCCGCCTCGACCACGCAGTCGTCGCCGAGCGAGATGCCGACGCCGGCGTTCGCGCCGACCAGGCTCCGCTCGCCGACGCGTACCTTGTCCTTGCCGCCGCCGGAGAGGGTGCCCATGATCGACGCGCCGCCGCCGATGTCGGAGCCGTCGCCGACGACCACGCCCTGCACGATCCGCCCCTCGACCATCGAGGTGCCCAGCGTGCCGGCGTTGAAGTTGACGAAGCCCTCGTGCATCACCGTGGTGCCGGAGGCCAGGTGGGCGCCGAGCCGGACCCGGTCCGCGTCGGCGATCCGCACCCCGGCGGGGACCACGTAGTCGGTCATCCGGGGGAACTTGTCCACCCCGTACACGCTCAGGTGGCGGCCGGCGGCCCGCTCGATGACCCGCAGCTCGTCCACCCGCTCCGGCGGGCACGGCCCGGCCGAGGTCCAGGCCACGTTGGCCAGCTTGCCGAAGATGCCGTCGAGGTTGAGCTCGTTGGGCCGCACCAGGCGGTGGGAGAGCAGGTGCAACCGCAGGTACGCGTCGGCGGCGTCCTTGATCGGGTCGTCCAGCGAGCCGATCACCGTGGTCACCTCGACCGTACGCAGGCCGGGCAGCGCCCGCTCGCCGACCGCCCCGGGCGGCAGGTCGAGTACGTCGGCCTCGTCCTCCCCGGGGACCAGGGGCAATTCGCCCAGGCCCAGCTTGCCGGTCGGGTACCAGGTGTCGAGCACCTGGTCGTCAGCGGTGATCGTGGCCAGGCCGATGCCCCAGGCAGACTGTGTGCTCCTCACGGTGCTGACGGTACCGTGCGAATCATGCAGAACCCGCTGACCCCCGAGGTGCTGGCCGATCCGGTGGCGCTGACCCGCGCCCTGGTCGACATCGAGTCCGTCTCGCTCAACGAGAAGGCGATCGCCGACTGCGTGGAGGAGGTGCTGCGCGCGGTGCCGCACCTGACCACCCACCGGTACGCCAACACGGTGATGGCCCGGACCGACCTGGGCCGGGCGCAGCGGGTGGTGCTCGCCGGCCACCTGGACACCGTGCCGCACAACGACAACTGGCCGTCGACCATGCGCGGCGACCTGATGTACGGCTGCGGCACCTCGGACATGAAGTCCGGGGTGGCGTTCGCGCTGCACCTCGCGGTGACCCTGCCCGACCCCCGGTACGACGTGACGTACCTCTTCTACGAGGCCGAGGAGATCGAGTCGAGGTACAACGGCCTCACCCTGCTCGCCGACGCGCACCCGGACTGGCTGACGGCCGACTTCGCGGTGCTGCTGGAACCGACGTACGGGATCGTCGAGGCCGGTTGCCAGGGCGTGCTGCGGGCGACGGTGACCACCACCGGCGCCCGGGCCCACGCCGCGCGTTCCTGGCACGGGGTGAACGCCGTGCACGCCGCCGGTGAGGTGCTGCGCCGGCTGACGGCGTACGAGGCGCGCCGGGTGACCATCGACGGCTGCGAATACCGGGAGGGGTTGAACGCGGTCGGCATCCACGGCGGCGTGGCCGGCAACGTGATCCCGGACCGCTGCGACGTCGAGGTCAACTTCCGGTACGCCCCGGACCGCGACCCGGCCGCCGCCGAGGCGCACGTGCGGGAGGTCTTCGCCGGCTTCGACCTGGTGGTCACCGACTCGGCGCCCGGCGCGGCGCCCGGGCTGGACGCGCCACCGGCGCGGGAGTTCCTGGCCGCCGTGGGCGCCGCCCCGATCGGCAAGCTCGGGTGGACCGACGTGGCCCGGTTCGCCGCGATGGGCGTGCCCGCGCTCAACTTCGGCCCCGGCGACCCCAACCTGGCCCACCACCGGGACGAGCACGTCGAGCTCACCAAGATCCGCGACGGCGCCGCCACCCTCCACCGCTGGCTCGCCCCCGCCTGACCCCGCCGGCCTCCCTCCCGGGTATCTCCTCGGTGATCAAGGGGTTTGCGTCACCGGAAGTACGTCCCGGCGACGCAAACCCCTTGATCGTCCCCGGGGCCGTTCAGCTGGGGAGGGCGCCCCGAGGGGCGGGGTGGGTGGTGGTCATGCGGTGGGGGTGAGGGTGGGGGTGGAGTCGGCCTCGATGGGGGTGGGCTGGGTGGTCGCGGGGTCGGGGTGTGCGGGCTGGGTGGGGATGGTGTGGAGGTCGGCGGAGCGGGCCTCCAGTTGGCGGGCGCGGCGGCGCTCGGCCACCACGTCCTGGATCCGGCGCTGCATCTGTCGCCGGATCCTGATCATCTCGGTGCTACTGATCACGCTCGCTCCTCCCCCGAAGTCGCGTACCCCGGCCATACCGGGTATGTGAATAAAGACGTACGGCAGGCCCGATCGGTTGCGTGCGGGCGCGAACTATTTCCCGGGCTCGCCGCCCCACGTCCCGCCAGCTGGCGGCTCCACTACCGTTGCCTCATGAGCCAGAGCAACGGGCGCCAGCAGCCCGGCCGGGATCCGGGGCGGGAACGGCACCGCGGCGCGGTGACGTTGCGCCGGGGCGCCATCCCGTCCAGCACCGCCGATCAGCGCCTGTTGGACTCCCGCAGCCGGGGCGACTGGAAGACCAGGGACGCCTGGCGCGCGCTGCGCATCCTGTCCGAGTTCGTGGAGGGCTTCGACACCCTGGCCGACCTGCCGCCGGCGGTCAGCGTCTTCGGCTCGGCCCGCAGCAAGCCGGAGAGCCCCGAGTGCCAGCTGGCCGAGGAGCTGGGCGCCGCCCTGGCCCGCGCCGGCTACGCGGTCATCACCGGTGGCGGACCCGGGGTCATGGAGGCCGCGAACCGGGGCGCCAGCGAGGCTGGTGGCCTCTCGGTCGGGCTCGGCATCGAACTTCCTTTCGAGCAGGGCCTCAACGACTGGGTCGACCTGGCCATCGACTTCCGCTACTTCTTCGCCCGCAAGACCATGTTCGTCAAGTACGCCCAGGCGTTCGTGGTGCTGCCCGGCGGCTTCGGCACCATGGACGAGCTGTTCGAGGCGCTGACCCTGGTGCAGACCGGCAAGGTCACCCGGTTCCCGGTGGTGCTGATGGGCGAGGCGTACTGGCGGGGGCTGCTGGACTGGCTGCGGAACAGCATGGCCGCCGACGGCAAGATCAGCCTGGTCGACCTGGAGCTGATCTGCGTCACCGACGACGTCCAGGAGGCGGTGCGGCACATCGTCAAGGCCGAGGCCACGCTCTCCGCCGAGCAGGAGGCGATCCGCGAGGAGTCGGTCGCCCGCACCGAAGCCGACCAGCGGGCCGCCGCCGAGGCGGCCCCGGACCGGGACGGCGGCGGTGGGTCCACCGAACGGTCCGTGTCCCGCCCGGGTGGGGAGATCTGAGCCGTGGCGGCGATCTGCGTCTTCTGCGCCTCCTCCCGTACCCTCGACCAGCGCTGGCTGGACCTCGCCGCCGCCACCGGCGCGGAGCTGGCCCGGCGCGGGCACACCCTGGTCAGCGGCGGTGGCTGCGTCGGGATGATGGGCGCGCTGGCGGACGGCGCCCGGGCCGCCGGCGGCCGGACCCTCGGGATCATCCCGCAGTCGCTGGTGGACCTGGAGGTGGCCGACCTCGCCTCCGACGAGTTGCTGGTCACCGACGGCATGGCCAGCCGCAAGACCCTCATGATCGAGAAGTCGGACGCGTTCCTCACCCTGCCCGGCGGCCTGGGCACGCTGGACGAACTCTTCGAGGTCTGGACCACGGCCACCCTCGCCCAGCACACCAAGCCGATGGCCCTGGTGGACGCCGACGGCTTCTACCGCCCGCTGGTCGACTGGCTCGCCGCCCTCGCCGACCAGGCCTTCCTCAAGCCCGCCGGCCTCGGCCTGCTGACGGTGGCCGACACCGTCCCCGCCGCTCTCGACGCCCTCGAGTCCCAGCTCACCTGAGGGCTCGTCGCCGCTAGGCCTCCCCACGGGCGAGGCGCGGTAGGCCGGCGCGTCGCCTCGATCGAGCGATTCGCGGGCCGGGGCGGTTCCCCGCGCAGGGGCGGCTGCCCGAGCGGCCGCGGCTCCCCGGGCGGCGACCGGCTCCCCAGGCGGCCCCGGCTGCCCGAGCGGCGACCGGCTCTCACCGGACGGGGACGGGCTCCCCAGGCGGGGACGGCTGCCCGGGCGGTCCCGGCTCCCCGGGCGGGGACGGCTCCCCGGGCGGAGGCGGGGGACGGGATCGAGCGTGATACCTGAGAGTCATATTGATACCTCAGAGTCATCACGCTCGCGGATGTCCTCGCCTCCTGGGAGACCACGGACGGTGACGGCTCCGGCCGGCGTCGCCCGGCTGCGCGTCGCCGTTCGCCGTCCGGTCGACGTGAGGTGTGGCGCGGCGGCGGGGGACGAGGACCCGGATGTCGTACCGGCGTGGTGGGATGAGGTGATGCAGGCGTACCGGCTGGTGCGTCGGCCTGCCGAGGCGGACCGGGGGGACCGCCCCGACGGCGGGGCGGCGCGGGGGGATGGTCGGTCCACAGGGGTGGCCGAGGCGGGCCGCGGACCGGAAGGGTCGGCGGGCACTGCCGCGCACCCCGAACCGGGCAGCGAACCGTCGGGCGCCGCAACGTCGGGTGCCGCAACGTCGGGCGCCGCCACGCCGGGCGACCCAACGCTGGGCGACCCAACGCTGGGAGCCCCAACGTCGGGAGCCGCAACGCCGGGCGGCGCAACGGCGGCCAGGGAGCTGTCGGGCGGCGCAACGGCGGGCGAGGCGACGCCCGGCCGCGCGAGGCTGGGCGGGGAGGCGGGCGGCCGGATCGCGGATCCGGTGCAGGCCGAGGTGGTCGCGCACACCGCCGGCCCGATGCTGGTCCTCGGCGGGCCGGGCACCGGCAAGACCAGCACCCTCGTCGAGGCGGTGGCCGCGCGGGTCGCCGAGGGGGTCGACCCGGAGCGGATCCTGGTGCTCACCTTCAGCCGGCGGCAGGCCACCGACCTGCGACACCGGCTGGAGGCCCGGATCGCCGCCGACGGTCACCGGGTGCTGCGCGAGCCGCTGGTGCGCACCTTCCCGGCGTACGCCTTCGGGTTGCTGCGCCGGGCCGCGGCCGGGCGGGGCGAGCCGTCCCCCCGGTTGCTCACCGGCCCCGAGCAGGATCTGATCATCCGGGAGCTGCTCGACGTGGTGGGTGAGGAGCCCGAGGACGACCCGGTCGGCTGGCCGGATGATCTGCGCCCGGCGCTGCGGACCAGGGCGTTCGCCGCCCAGCTGCGGGACCTGCTGATGCGGGCCGCCGAGCGCGGGGTCGGGCCGGCCGACCTGGCCCGGCTGGGTGAGCGGCTGGGCCGCGCCGACTGGCCGGCCGCCGCCCGCTTCCTCCGGGAGTACGTGGCCGTGCTCGCGCTGCGCGACGTCACCAACCGGGGCTCCGTCGCGTACGACCCGGCCGAGCTGGTCCGGGCCGCGACCGGCATGCTGCGCGACGACCCGGAGCTGCTCGATGCCGAACGCCGCCGGCTGGGCCACGTCTACGTCGACGAGCTGGCCGACACCGACCCGGCCCAGCAGGAGTTGCTGCACGTGATCGCCGGCGGCGGCCGCCCGCTGGTCGCGTTCGCCGACCCCGACTCCTCCACGTACGCCTTCCGCGGCGCCGACCCGGCCGTCGTCACCAGCTTCCCGCACCGGTTCCGGACGGCGTCCGGGGCGCCGGCGGCGCAGGTCGTGCTGCACACCTCCTACCGGGCCGGCCCGCGGCTGCTGGCCGCCAGCGGGCGGCTGGCCCGGCGGCTGCGCGGTCCGGCGGCGCACCGCCGGCTGCGCCCGCTGCCCGACGCGCCGCCCGGCAGCGTCGAGGTGCGCACCTTCCGCTCCAGCACCAGCGAGGCGGTCTGGCTGGCCCACGCGCTGCGCACCGCCCACCTGCTCGACGGGGTGCCCTGGTCGGGGATGGCGGTGCTGGTGCGCTCCACCGCGCTGCGCCTGCCGTCGCTGCGACGGGCGCTGCACGCCGCCGGCGTGCCGACCGTGGTGCACGGCGAGGACCTGCCGCTGCACCTGCAACCGGCGGTGGCTCCGCTGCTGCTCCTGCTGCGCTGCGCCCTGGAGCCGGACCGGCTCGACGAGGAGGCCGCGGTCGCGCTGCTGCACTCGCCGCTCGGTGGCGCCGACCCGCTGGCCGAGCGGCGGCTGCGGCAGGGCCTGCGCGCGCTGGCCCTGGCCACCGGCGACCGGCGTCCGTCCGGTGAGCTGATCGTCGACGCGCTACGCGACCCGGAGGAGCTGACCGGCATCGACCGGCGGTGGGCGGAGCCGGCGCAGGCCGTCGCCGGTCTGCTCGCCATCGCCCGGGAGACCGCCGAGCGGCCCGGCGCCGGCGTCGAGGACGTGCTCTGGGCGGTGTGGCACGCCAGCGGCCTGGCCGAACGGTGGGCGGGGGAGATCACCCGCGGGCGGGCGGCCACCGGCGAGCACGAGACCGCGCAGCGCTGGCGGGCCGAGGCCGCCGACCGTGACCTGGACGCCGTGCTGGTGCTCTTCGACGCGGCGGCCCGGTTCACCGACCGGCTGCCCGGCGCGCGCACCGAGGTCTTCCTCGACCACGTGCTCGGGCAGGACCTGCCGGCGGACACCCTGGCCGCCAGCGCGGACCGGGGCGAGGCGGTACGCCTGCTCACCGCCCACGCCGCGAAGGGGCTGGAGTGGGACCTGGTCGCGGTGGCCGGGGTGCAGGAGGGCGTCTGGCCCGACCTGCGGCTGCGCGGCAGCCTGCTCGGCTCGGAGCGGCTGGTCGACGTGCTGGCCGGGCGGGCCGACGGCGGCGGGCTGCGGGCCAGCCTGGTCGGCCAGACCTCCGCCCTGCTCGACGAGGAACGCCGGCTGTTCCACGTGGCCGTGACCCGGGCCCGGCGCCGGCTGCTGGTCACCGCGGTCGCCTCGGCCGCGGTCGGCGGCGACGACCACGAGGAGCAGCCGAGCCGCTTCCTGCACGAGCTGGGCGCGACCGAACCGCCCCCGATCGGCGGCGGGACGGCCCCGGTCGGCCCGCAACCCGGCCCCGCGCCGTCCGGGCCGCAACCCGGGACCCCGCCGTCCGGGCCGCAACCCGGGACCCCGCCGTCCGGGTCGAACCCCGCGCCGTCCGGGCCGCAGCCCGGGACCGGGCCGAACCCCGCGCCGTCCCGCGCGGACGGCGGCGGGCCGGGGGGCGGGCCGGTGGCGGTCGTCGACGAGGAGCAGGAGGACGGGCCGCCGGGGGAGTTGCCGGTCACCCTGCCGCCCCGGGCGCTCACCCTCTCCGCGCTGGTCGCCGAGCTGCGTACGGCAGTGACCGACCCGGCCGCACCGGCGGCCCGGCGGCAGGCCGCGGCGGCCGAGCTGGCCCGGCTGGCCGCAGCCGGCGTGGCCGGCGCCCATCCCGACCAGTGGTGGGGGCTGCGCCCGCTCTCCGACGACCGGCCGCTGGTCGACGAGGGGGAGCCGGTCCGGGTCACCCCGTCGGCGATGGAGAGCGCCCTGCGGTGCAGCCTGCGCTGGCTGCTGGAACGGCACGGCGGGAGCCCGCCGGCCAGCGCCGCCCAGGGGGTCGGCAACCTGGTGCACGCCGCGGCCATGCTCGCCGAGGACGCCAGCGCGGACCGCACCGCGCTGCTGGAGTACGTGGCCGCCCGGTTCGACGCGATCGAGCTGGCCGCCCGCTGGATGGCCGGCCCGGAACGGGCCCGCGCCGAGGCCATGGTGGACAAGCTGCTGCGCTGGCTGGCCGGCAACCCGCGCCGGCTGCTCGCCATCGAGCACGAGTTCGCGGTGCGCCTCGACGACCCGGCCCGCCCGATCGAGCTGACCGGCCGGGTGGACCGGCTGGAGGTGGACGCCGACGGCCGGCTCGTGGTGATCGACCTGAAGACCGGCAAGTCCACCGCGGTCACCGAGCGGGAGGTGGCCGAGCATCCGCAGCTCGGGGCGTACCAGGCGGCGGTGGAGGCGGGGGCGTTCGGCGAGTACGGCGACGCCTCCGGCGGTGCCGCGCTGGTGCAGCTCGGCACCGGGGCGAAGGAGGCCAAGGAGCAGGCCCAGGCCGCCGCCGGGGAGGGCCCGGAGGCCGGCTGGGCCACCGCGCTGGTCCGCCGGACCGCCGATACGATGGCCGCCTCGACCTTCGCCGCCGTCGCCAACGCCAAGTGCCGGGTCTGCCCGGTGCGCACCAGCTGCCCGGTCTCCGGCCGGGGGCGGCAGGTGGTCGAGCCGCCGGCCACCCGACCCGCCGCGGAGGACCAGTGAGCGTACGACCCCGACGCGTGGCCGAGGGCGGCCCGCGGTGACCCAGCCCGCGCTGTTCGGCGCCGCCGCCCCGGCCCCCCGGACCGCCGACGCCGGCCCCCGCTACACCCCGGTCGAGCTGGCCCGGCTGCTGAAGCTGCCCGCGCCGACCCGGGAGCAGGCCGCGATCATCGCCGCCCCGGTGGAGCCGCTGCTGGTGGTGGCCGGCGCCGGCTCCGGCAAGACCGAGACGATGGCCGCCCGGGTGGTCTGGCTGGTGGCCAACTCGTACGTCCGGCCGGAGCAGGTCCTCGGTCTCACCTTCACCCGCAAGGCGGCCGGTGAGCTGGCGCACCGGGTGCGTACCCGGCTGGGCCAGCTGGTGCGCCGGTTGGGCCGGCGCGGACGCGACCCGCTGGACGACCCCCTCGCCGGCGAGCCGACCATCTCCACCTACCACTCGTACGCGGGCCGGATCGTCACCGAGCACGGGCTGCGCGCCGGCTACGAGCCGTCCACCCGGCTGCTCACCGAGGCGTCCCGGTGGCAGCTGGTGGACCTGCTGGTGCGCAACTACGACGGGGACATGTCCGAGGTGGACCGGATGCCGAGCACGGTCACCGACGCGGTGCTGGCGCTCGCCGGCGAGCTGGACGAGCACCTGGTCGACCCGGACGACCTGGCCGCCTGGACCGGCCGGTTCTTCGCCGACGTGCAGTCCCGTCCCGGCCGGGTCTACGCCGACGTGCGCCGGGCGCTGGCGGTGCAGCAGACCCGGCTGCGGCTGCTGCCGCTGGTGCGCGCGTACGCCCGGCGCAAGGACGACTTCGAGGCGATGGACTTCGCCGACCAACTCGCCCGGGCCGCCCGGGTGGCCCGCGACCACCCCGGCGTCGGAGCCATCGAGCGGGACCGGTTCCGGGTGGTGCTGCTCGACGAGTACCAGGACACCAGCCACGCCCAGGTGGTGCTGCTCAACGCGCTCTTCGGCGCCGGCCACCCGGTCACCGCCGTGGGCGACCCCTGCCAGTCCATCTACGGCTGGCGGGGAGCCAGCGCCGGCACCCTGGAACGCTTCCCCACCGACTTCGCCGCCGTGGGCGGCACGCCCGCCCCGGCGCTCGGCCTCACCACCAGCTGGCGGAACCGGCCGGAGATCCTCGGGGTGGCGAACGCGCTGGCCACGCCGCTGCGCGCCGCCGGGGCCCAGGTGCCCGAGCTGCACGCCGCGTTCAGCGTGAAGGATCCGATCCCGCACCGCAGCCCGCGCGGCCACGCCGCCGGCACCGTGCACTGCGCGCTGCTGCCGACGTACGCCGACGAGGCCGACTGGATCGCCGACGGCGTCCTCGCCGCCTGGCGCGGGGCGGCCCGGATGCCCACCGCGCTGCCCGAGCACATCCCGGTGCCGCTGCGCCCCACCACCGCCGTGCTGGTCCGGCTGCGCAGCCAGATCCCGGCGATCGAGGCGGCGCTGCGCGCCCGGGGGCTGCCCGTCGAGGTGGTCGGCCTGGGCGGCCTGCTGGACACCCCCGAGGTCCGGGACGTGGTCTGCACGCTGCGGGTGCTCGCCGACCCGACCGACGGGGCGGCGCTGCTGCGGCTGCTCACCGGCGCCCGCTGGCGGATCGGGCCGCGTGACCTGGTGGCCCTGCACCGGCGGGCCCGGGCCATCGCCCGCGCCCGCCGGCAGCACACCGGCGAGGACGGGCCGGAGATCACCGTGGACGCGCTGGACGAGGCGACGCTGGTCGAGGCGCTGGCCGATCCCGGGCCGGCGCAGGCGTACTCCGACCAGGGCTACGCCCGGCTGCGGGCGTACGGGACGGAGCTGGCGCTGCTGCGCTACCGGCTGGACCAGACGTTGCCGGAGCTGATCGCGGACATCGAGCGGACCATCGGCCTGGACGTGGAGGTGGCCGTGCGGGCCGGCCGGGACGGCACCGGCGACGCCGGCCTGGCGCGCGGGCACCTGGACGCCCTGGGCGACGTGGCGGCCCGGTTCAGCGGGGAGACCCCGGGTGCCACGCTGGCCGGGTTCCTGGCCTACCTGGCCGCCGCCGAGGACGAGGAGCGCGGGCTGGCGCCCGGCGAGATCGAGGTGGTGGAGGGCGCGGTGCAGGTGCTCACCGCGCACGCCGCCAAGGGGCTGGAGTGGGACGTGGTGGCGGTCGCCGGGCTGACCCGGGGCGTCTGGCCGGGACCGGTGCGCAACTCCGACCACTGGCTGGGCGGGCTGGGCGTGCTGCCGTTCCCGCTGCGCGGCGACGCGGCCGGGCTGCCGGCGTTCGGTCTGGCGGAGGCCGAGGACCAGCGCGGCGTGGCCCGGGCGCTGGAGGACTTCACCGACGCCTGGCGGGCGCACGACGAGCGGGAGGAACGCCGGCTGGCGTACGTGGCGGTGACCCGGCCCCGGCGGTTGCTGCTCTGCTCCGGCTACTGGTGGGGGGAGGGGACCAAGCGGTTCCGCGGCGCCTCGGTGCTGCTGCGCGAGGTGCACGACGCCTGCCTGGACGGCGGCGACGGGTTGCTGGTCGACGAGTGGGCGCCCGAGCCGCCGGGTGACGCGGTGAACCCCACCGCCGAGCTGGTGCTGCGCGCGGACTGGCCCGCCGACCCGCTGGGCGCCCGCCGGCCGGCGCTGGCCGAGGCCGCCGCGCTGGTCCGCCGCTTCCTGGCCGACCCGGAGCCGGCGTCGGGCGCGGCCCCGGACGATCCGGAGGTGGCGCGCTGGCGGGGGGAGGCGGACCTGCTCCTCGCCGAGCGCGCGGAGCTGCTGCGCCAGGCGGAGGCGGTCGAGGTGGCCCTGCCCGACCACCTGTCGGTGACCCAGCTGGTCGCGCTGCGCCGGGATCCGGCGGCGCTGGCCCGGGCGCTGCGCCGGCCGATGCCCACCGCGCCCAACCCGTACGCCCGCCGGGGCACCGCCTTCCACGCCTGGCTGGAGCAGCGCTTCGGCGCCGACCGGCTGCTCGACGTGGACGAGCTGCCCGGCGCGGCGGACGCCGACGCCGCGCCCGACGAGGCGCTGGCCGAGCTGCAGGAGCGCTTCCTGGCCAGCGAGTGGGCCGACCGGGTGCCGGTGGAGGTGGAGGTGCCGTTCGCCACCGTGCTGGCCGGCGTGGTGGTGCGCGGCCGGATGGACGCCGTCTTCACCCGCCCCGGCGGCCGGTACGACGTGGTCGACTGGAAGACCGGCAAGCAGCCGACCGGGCCGGAGGCGGCGGCGGTGGCCGTGCAGCTGGCCGTGTACCGGCTGGCCTGGGCGGAACTGGCCGGGGTGCCGGTCGATCGGGTGGGTGCCGCCTTCCACTACGTCCGGGACGGGGTGACCGTGCGGCCGGCCGACCTGCTGGACGCCGACGGGCTCGCCGCGCTGATCGCCGGATTGCCGGAGTCCACCGTCGGGGGTGTCGGACGCCGGCATCCGTGATACGTTGATGACGTTGCAGTTTTGGTTTCCAGCAGACTTTGTGTGCGCCTGGCGGATTGTAGCCCCAGGCGCACTTTGTTGTGTCCGGAGTTCTCCGGGCGGGGCGACCAACCAGCGACATGCGTGACATGCCATCCGGTGTGACGCGCATCACGGTCCCGCAGCAGGTGCGGGACCGACGTTCCGTCGAAGGAGACGAAAAGCATGGCCATCGGCACCGTCAAGTGGTTCAACGCTGACAAGGGCTTCGGCTTCATCACCCCGGACGGCGGCGGCGCCGACGTCTTCGCCCACTTCTCGGCGATCCAGTCCTCCGGCTACCGCAGCCTGGACGAGAACCAGCGGGTCGAGTTCGAGATCACCCAGGGCCAGAAGGGCCCGCAGGCGGAGAACATCCGCCCGCTCTGATCTCCGGATCACCTGGCACCACCGCCGCGTCCTCAGGGCGCGGCGACGTGGCCGGTCCGCCCCGCCGTCACTCCCGCCGCCCAGCGCGTGCGGGTGCGGGCCCGACTCGTTCGGGCCCACGGCGTGGGCGGACCGCCCGTACCCCCTTCGGTTCGTGCTTGTGACCACCGGCACTTCTGTCCGCCGGTGACGGCGCCCTCGCCGGCGCCCTTCCTCGACACGTGCCGCGTCGAGGAAGGCATTCCGCATGACCATGACCATGTCCACTTTCGCCGCCACCGGTCTGGCTCCGGCCCTGGTCACCGAGTTGACCACGCAGGGCATCGTCGAGCCGTTCCCGATCCAGGCGGCCACCCTGCCGGACTCGCTCGCCGGCCGGGACGTGCTCGGCCGCGGCCGGACCGGCTCGGGCAAGACGCTCGCCTTCGGGCTGCCGCTGCTGTCCCGCACCGCCGGCCGCCGGGCCCGCCCGGGCCGCCCGCTGGCCCTGGTGCTGGTGCCGACCCGTGAGCTGGCCCAGCAGGTCACCACCGCCCTCGCCCCGTACGCCCGGGCCCTCGGGCTGCGCTGCGCCACCGTCGTCGGCGGCCTGTCGTTGCAGCGGCAGGCGGACGCGCTGCGGGCCGGCGCCGAGGTGGTCGTGGCGACCCCCGGCCGGCTGCACGACCTGATCAACCGGGGCGACGCGCGGCTCGGCGAGGTCGAGATCACCGTGCTCGACGAGGCCGACCAGATGGCCGACATGGGCTTCCTGCCGCAGGTGACCAAGCTGCTGGAGCAGGTCGCCCCGAACGGCCAGCGGATGCTCTTCTCGGCCACCCTGGACGGTGGCGTGGACCGGCTGGTCCGCCGCTTCCTCAGCAACCCGGTGTCGCACTCGGTGGACCCGGGCACCGCCACGGTCACCGCGATGACCCACCACGTGCTACACGTCGACGCGGCCGACAAGCCCGCCGCGCTCACCCAGATCGCTGCCCGCGAGGGCCGCACCATCCTGTTCATGGGCACCAAGCACCGGGCCGACCGGCTCGCCCGCCAACTGCTGTCCAAGGGGGTACGCGCCGCGGCGCTGCACGGCGGCAAGTCCCAGCCGCAGCGCACCCGGATCCTGGAGCAGTTCCGCACCGGGCAGGTGACCGCGCTGGTGGCCACCGACGTGGCGGCCCGCGGCATCCACGTCGACGGCCTGGACATGGTGGTCAACGTGGACCCGCCGACCGAGGCGAAGGACTACCTGCACCGGGGTGGGCGTACCGCCCGGGCCGGGGAGTCCGGCACCGTGGTCACCCTGGTCCTGCCCGACCAGCGCCGGGACGTGTCCCGGCTGATGAGCGTGGCCGGCATCAAGCCGCAGTCGACCCAGGTGCGGCTCGGTGATCCGGCGCTGTCCCGGGTCACCGGGGCCCGGGAGCCGTCCGGCGTGCCGGTGACCATCGCCGTCCCGCAGCCGGCGGCCGCGCGTGGCACGGCCGGCGGCGGTCGGCGCACCAGGAGCACCCCGCACCCGGCCGGCAGCCCGCGGGCCACCGGCGTGGCGCGGGCCGGGGACGGCACCGACCAGGGCGGACGGGCGTCGCACGGCGCCGCCGGCCGGTCCCGGCGTCCCCGCCGCCGCCCCCGCACCGCCTGACCGGGCTCGACCCGGAAGCCACCTGCCGGCCCCGGCCGTTCGCCGGAGCCGGCAGGGTCAGTGGCTGGCCGGGTGGTCCCGGCGGACCAGCAGGTCGGCCAGGGAGGTGCGGTCGACCACCACGCCGATCGCCCCGTCCACGGCGAGCCAGACGTCCCGCAGCCCGGCGGCCACGCCGTGGTAGCCGGCGTCCTGCGCGGGCAGGCCGCGCACGGTGGTCAGCGCGCCGCCCACGGCACGCAGCACGTCGCCGACGGTGATCTCGGCGGCGGGCCGGGTGAGCGCGTACCCGCCCTCGGTGCCGCGGTGGCTGTGCAGCAGCCCGGCCCGGCGCAGGTCGAGCAGGATGCCCTGGAGGAAGCTGAGCGGGATGTCCTGCGTCTCGGCCAGGGTGGCCGCCTTGACCAGCTCGCCACCCGAGCCGGGCTGACCGGGGTCACCACCGGCGTCGGCGACGGCGAGCATGGCCCGGACGGCGTAGTCGCTGCGCGCGGAGACGTACACGGGTTCAGTTGCCGGCCTGGTCGAGGACGCCCCACCGGCGTCGGATCGCCTTGTCGGCGGCGCCGAACGCCGCGTCGACCAGCAGACCCACCACCAGGATGACGATCATCGTGGAGAGCAGCCACGGTGCGTCGGAGAGTTCGCGGGAGTAGGTCAGCTGCGCGCCCAGCGAGGTCTGTGAGATGCCGACGACGATCAGCTCACCGGCCATCAGGCTGCGCCAGGAGAAGGCCCAGCCCTGTTTGAGGCCGGCCACGATGGCCGGCAGGGCGGCCGGCGCGACGACGTACCGGTAGAGGTTGAGGCCCCGGGCGCCGAGGTTACGGCCGGCCCGGACCAGCAGCGGCGGCACGTAGTCGACCCCGGTGATCACCCCGTTGGCGATGGACGGCGCGGCGCCGAGCACCACCACGAAGAAGATCGCCTTCTCGCTCAGCTCGAACAGCAGGATCGCCAGCGGGAACCAGGCGATCGACGGCATGGTCTGCAAGGCCGTGATCATGGAGCCGATGGCGGCGCGGAGCACCCGGAACCGGGCCACCGCGAGGCCGACCAGCAGACCGACCGCGACCGAGAAGACGTAACCGACGGCGGCCCGGCGCAGCGTCGTGACCAGACCGTCCCAGAGCTGCGGGCCGCGGATCTGGCGGAGGAGCTCCTCGCCGACGGTGACCGGCCCGGGCAACGAGTACGAGGGCTTCCAGCCGGCCCAGACCACCACCTGCCAGAGCCCGATCGCGAGCGCGAGCGCCGCGACCTTCGGCCAGGTGGCGGCCCAGATCCGGCTGGCCCGGGTGGTTGCCTTCTCCTGACCGGCGATCTCCAGCGCGTCCAGGCCGGAGATCTCCGCGTCGCTGCGCGGCGTGGTGGCGAGGGTGTCACTGGCCATGGCGGCCCACCTCCGTACGGAGCCGGTCGGTGACCTCGGCGGCGATCGCGGCGATCTCCGGGGAGTCGATGCGCCGGGGCCGGGGCACGTCGACCTCGGTGGAGTAGATGATCCGGCCGGGTCGGCTGGAGAGCAGGATGATCCGGTCGGCGAGCCGGGCCGCCTCCCGGACGTTGTGGGTCACGAAGAGCACGGTGAGCTTGCGCTCGGACCAGATGCGTTCCAACTCGTCGTGCAGGATGTCGCGGGTCATCGCGTCGAGCGCGCCGAACGGCTCGTCCATCAGCAGCACCGGGGTGTCCAGGGCGAGGGTGCGGGCCAGCGCCACCCGCTGCCGCATGCCGCCGGAGAGCTCGTGCGGGCGCTTGCGGCCGAAGTCGGCCAGGTGCACCGTACGCAGCAGTTCGGCGACCCGTTCCCGGCGGGCGGCCCGGGACAGGCCGCGCAGCTTGAGCGGCACCTCGACGTTGCCTTCGACGGTGAGCCAGGGGAAGAGCGCGGACTCCTGGAACATCAGCCCGGGGTTGACCCCCTCGCCGACGTCGATCTGCCCGCCGCTGGCCCGGTCCAGGCCGGCGACCAGGTTCAACAGCGTGCTCTTTCCGCAGCCCGAGGCGCCGACCAGGCAGACGAACTCGCCGGGCACCACGTCCAGGGAAACCCCGTCGAGGGCGAGTACGGCGTGCTCGCCGCGCCCGTACACCTTGGTCACGCCGCGCAGCGCGACCTGGCCGGTCGCGCTGCGCGGGGTCGTCGTGGTCGACGTCATGGCTGGGTGACTTCGGGCTTGCCCTGGGCCTTGAGCACCTCGTTGAGGTACGACAGGTCGTAGAGGCCGTTGAGGTCCACCGGCTCGGTGAGCTGGACGGCGACCGCGTGGTCGAGGCCCGTCTTGAGCGAGGAGGCGATCGGGTCGTTGGTGAACTCCAGCGTCGGCCACGCCTGCTTGATCAGCTTGATGTCCAGCGGCTTACCGGTGATCTTGCCGATGTGGTCGGAGATGGCCTGCTGGGACTCGTCCGACTTGGTGTTGACGAACTCGTTGGCCGCGACCTGGCCCTCGACCAGCTTCTTCACCACGTCCGGGTGGGCCTTGAGGAACTTGGTGGAGACGATCAGGTTGGTGATGACGAACTTCTTGTCCGGCCACAGGTCCCGCTCGTCGACCAGCACCTTGCCGCCGGCGTTGACCAGCCGGGAGACGAACGGCTCGGGCACCCAGGCGCCGTCGATGGTGCCGCTGGAGAAGGTCTCCACCGTCTGCGCGTTCTCCTGCGGGACGACCTTGACGTCGCCGCCGCCCTCCTTGGTGGTGGTCAGGCCCTTCTCCTTGAGCCAGTAGCGCAGCGCGACGTCCTGGGTGTTGCCGAGCTGCGGGGTGGCGATCTTCTTGCCGCGCAGCTGCTCCACCGAGGTGATCTCCGGCTTGACCACCAGCGCGACGCCGCCGGAGGCGGCGCCGGAGATGACCCGGACGGCCTCGCCCTTGGACTTGGAGAAGGCGTTCACCGTCGGGTTCGGACCGATGTACGTCGCGTCGAGCGCCCCGGAGAAGATCGCCTCGATGGCGGAGGGGCCGGCGTTGAAGGTCTTGGTCTCCAGCTTGACCCCGCTGCCGAGCTTGTCGGCGAAGATGCCCTTCTCCACGCCGACGACGGCGGGGGCGTGGGTGATGTTGGGGAAGTAGCCGAGCCGCAGCGTCACCGGCCCGGAGTCGCCGCTCGCGTCGTCCTCGCCGCAGGCGGCGGTGGTGCCGAGGGTGGCCGCGCTCACCGCGGCGAGGGTGGCCAGGGAGACCAGCCGACGGAAGGGGAGCCGTCTCATCGTCTATCCAATCCGCAGTATTCCTACTTAGTTGGTAGGAAGAGTGGGGCAGGCCGTGGCCGGCGTCAAGAATCGACCGGATGGTGGGACAGGGAGTCCCGAAATTGCCGGCAATTCCCACCGACTCGATAGGTGGGCCCGGCCGGCCCGGAACCGTCCGTGAGCGGGGCGGGGGTGCGCGGGCTGCCGACGCGCTAGGGTCGAGCCGTGGCGGCGCGGAGATCGAGAATTCCAGCGACGAAATACCCGGTCGAGCGGTTCACCCTCGACAACGGCCTACGGGTCGTCCTCACCCCCGACCGCAGCGCGCCGGTCATCGGCGTGGCCGTCGTCTACGACGTGGGCATCCGCTCCGAGCCGGAGGGCCGGACGGGCTTCGCCCACCTCTTCGAGCACCTGATGTTCCAGGGCTCGGAGAACCTGGAGAAGCTGGCCCACTTCCGGCACGTCCAGGGCGCCGGCGGCACCTTCAACGGCTCCACCCACCTGGACTACACCGACTACTTCGAGACGTTGCCGAGCAACGCGCTGGAGCGGGCCCTCTTCCTGGAGGCCGACCGGATGCGCGGGCCCCGGCTGACCGAGGAGAACCTCCGCAACCAGGTCGACGTGGTCAAGGAGGAGATCCGGGTCAACGTGCTGAACCGGCCGTACGGCGGGTTTCCCTGGCTGAAGCTGCCGCCGGTCATGTTCGACACCTTCCCCAACGCGCACGACGGCTACGGCTCCTTCGACGACCTGGAGTCGGCGACCGTCGCCGACGCGGCCGACTTCTTCCGCCGCTACTACGCCTGCGGCAACGCGGTGCTGGCGGTCAGCGGCGACGTGGACGTGGCCGAGGCGACCGGGCTGATCGAGCGGCACTTCGGCGATGTGCCGGCCCGGCCGGCGCCGGCCCGGCCCGACTTCACCGAGCCCGACCTGGCCGCCGAGCGGCGCACCGCGTACACCGACCCGCTGGCGCCGCTGCCGGCGGTGGCCTCCGCCTGGCGGGTGCCCGACCCGGTCAGCGACTTCGCCGGCTACCTGCCGTACGTGGTGCTGGCCGAGGTGCTCACCGACGGCGACGCGTCCCGGTTGGTCGAACGCCTGGTCCAGCGGGACCGGACGGTCACCGGCCTCGGCGGCTACCTGGGCTTCATGGGCGACCCGTTCGACGTGCGCGACCCCACCGCGCTGCTGCTCCAGGCGCACCTGCCGCCCGGCGGCGACGTGGACAAGGTGCTGCGCACCTTCGACGAGGAGCTGGACCGGCTGGCCACCGACGGGCTGACCGACGGCGAGCTGGCGCGTACCCAGGCCCGGATGGCCACCCACCTGCTGCGGGACACCGACGCGGTGCTGGGCCGGGCGCTGCGGATGGCGGTGCTGGAACAGCAGCGCGACGATCCGGGGCTGCTCAACGAGCTGCCCCGGCTGGTCGGTGGGGTCACCGACGAGCAGATCCGCGCCGCCGCCGCCACCCTGCGGCCGGAGCGCCGGGCGTCGGTCGAGGTCGTCGCGGGAGGAGCCCGATGAGTGTAGGGGTGCGTGAACTGCCGGCGCTGGGCCCGACCCGGCAGCTCAAGGTGCCGAAGCAGGCCGAGCGGACGCTCGGCAACGGGCTCACCGTGATCGCCGTACGCCGGCCGGCGGTCCCCCTGGTGGAGCTGCGGCTCTGGATGCCCTTCGGCCGGGCCCACCTGGCCCGGGGGGCCACGCTCGCGCAGACCATCCTGTCCGGCACGGCGACCCTCACCGCCACCCAGATCGCCGCCGAGTTGCAGAAGGTCGGCGGCGGGCTCTCCGCCGGCATCGACCCGGACCGGCTGATGCTCTCCGGGGCGGGCCTGGTCACCGGGCTGGACCGGATGCTGGAGATCCTGGCCGACGTGCTCACCGGGGCGACCTACCCGGCCGACTGGGTGCAGACCGAGCGGGAGCGCCTGGTCGACCGGATCCAGGTCGCCCAGAGCCAGCCGGCCCACCTGGCCCGGACGGCGCTGCTGAAGCGGATCTACGGCCGGCACCCGTACGCCGTGCAGACCCCCGAGCCGGACCAGGTGCGGGCGGTCCGCCCGGCCGCCCTGCGCCGGCTGCACGCCGAGCGGGTGCACCCGGCCGGCGCGGTGCTGGTGCTGGTCGGCGACGTCCAGCCGGACCGCGCCGTGGACGCCGCCGAGCGGGCCCTCGCGGGCTGGACCGGGCCGGGGCAGGAGGCCGAGCTGCCGCCCGCGCCGCCGCTGGAGACGGGGCCGCTGCTGCTGGTGGACCGGCCCGGCTCGGTGCAGTCGTCACTGCGCGTCGCGCTGCCGGCGGTGCCCCGCACCCATCCCGACCACGCCGCGCTGCAACTGGCGAACCTGCTCTTCGGCGGCTACTTCTCCTCCCGCTGGACGGAGAACATCCGGGAGGACAAGGGCTACACGTACGGGCCGCACTCGGGGATCGAGCACTCGGTGGCCGGCTCGGTGCTGGTCGCCGCCGCCGAGGTGGCCACCGAGGTGACCGGCCCGGCGCTGCTCGAGACCATGTACGAGCTGGGCCGGCTGGCGTCCCTGCCGCCGAAGCCGGACGAGCTGGAGCAGGCCCGGCAGTACGCGCTCGGCACGCTCCAGCTCGGCATGTCCACCCAGGCCGGCCTGGCCTCGCTGACCAGCGCGTACGCGGGCAACGGGCTGCGCCTGGACTTCCTGGCCGAGCACGCGGCCCGGCTGGCGAAGGCGACCGTGGACGACGTCGCCGCGGCGGCGGCCCGCTACCTGGCGCCGGCCCGGGCGGTGACCGTGCTGCTGGGCGACGCCGAGCGCGTCGAGGGGCAGTTGGCCGCGTTGACCCCGGTCCAGCGGGTGGCGGCCGGGTCGTGAGCGGCGAGTCGGTGCCACCGCTGGCCCGGTCCACCCTGGACCGGGCCGCGCACCGGCGCACCGACCCGCAGTGGCTGGCCGAGGCGTGGGAGCGGGCCCGGGTGCTGGTGCTGGACTCGACGGCCGAGGGCCGGGCCCTGGTCCGCGGCACGGCCGCCCCGCCGGAGCTGCTGCTGCTCGGCTCGGGCGAGCTGCCCGAGGTGCCCCGCTCGGTGCCGATGTTCCTCGGCGTCGAGCCGGACGGGGTGCCGGTCTTCGCGGTGGACGGCCCGCTGCCGGCCGTGCCGCAGACCCGGGCGGTGCACCTGCGGGACGTCGGCCACCTGCTGACCGACCGGGACGCCGGCCTGTTCACCACCGCGCTCGCCCTGCTGAACTGGCACCTGCGGCACGGCTACTCGACCGCGTCGGGCCGGCCGACCCAGGTGGACGAGGCCGGCTGGTCGCGGGTCGACCCGGCCGGGGTCCGGGCCTGGCCGCGTACCGATCCGGCGATGATCGTGCTGGTGCACGACGGCGGGGCCGGCCCGGACGGGCGTTGCCTGCTCGGCAACAACGCCACCTGGCCGAGCGAGCCGGGCCGGCGGCGCTACTCCTGCCTCGCCGGCTACGTCGAGCCGGGGGAGTCGGCGGAGGCGGCGGTGCTGCGCGAGGTGCGCGAGGAGGTAGGCGTCACGGTCGAGCGCATCTCGTACGCCGGCAGCCAGGCCTGGCCGTTCCCGGGCTCGTTGATGCTGGGCTTCCTGGCCCGGGCGGACGCCGACGCCCCAATACGGGTCGACCCGGCGGAGATCGCCCACGCCCGCTGGTTCACCCGGCGCGAGATCGGGGCGGCGCTGGCCGGCCGGGAGGTGGACACCGGCGACGGCGCGCTGCTGGTGCTCCCGCCGCCGTCGTCGATCGCGCTGTTCCTGGTCCACCGCTGGCTGGACGGCTGGCTGGACGGCGGGCACTGACCGCTGGCCGTCGACGACGCCGGCCGGTGTCGTACGAGGTCCCGGCCCGGACCGCCGTTGCCGCGACGGTCACGGGCCGGGACCGGGGCCGCCGTGGCGCGGTGGGCGAGGAACGCGGCGGGGGAGCCGAGCCGGCCACGGCGGACGTCCGATGAGGTCAGCCGCCCTGTCGGTAGTGGGCGTGGGGGACGGGGTCGTCGAGCGCGAGCACCTTGACCCGCTGCCGGCCGGAGCGGACCGCGCCCACCGTGGCGAGCGCCCGGGCCAGCACCAGCGCGGCCTGGCGGTCCTCGGCGTGCACCACCTGCCGGCGGGCCTCCGGCGTGCTCCGCTCGTCGCGCAGGCGGCCGCCGCCGGCCCAGGCTGCCGCGATCTCGGCGTCGGCGGCGGCGCGGATGTCGGTGCGTACGATCAGGAACCGCATGGGTTTCTCCCGATGAACCGCGACGGACGAATGCCCGCTGGAACTTCAGACTCGCTGGAACTTCCACGTCACTCTTTCGTCATGTTACGCCCCGTGGTCGTCCCAGCAAGTGAAACGCGCCTATTGGTGTGGCCCGTCGTCCGATCGGATGACGCCTGCTCAACGGGGTCGTCGGCCGGATACGCCGACGGGGCCGCCGGCGTCACGCCGACGGCCCCGTCCCGGTCGGGGGATCAGTTCAGATCGAACTGTCCGTTCTTCGCCCCGCTGATGAAGCCCAGCCAGCCGGCCCGGTTGAACAGCAGCACCGGGCCGCCGCGGTCCTTGCTGTCGCGCAGGGCGACCGCGGCCGGGCCGGTGCGCAGGGGGGCGACCTCCACGCAGTTCGAGGTCTGGCTTCTGGTGCTGGTGCGCCACGGCGCGCTGGCGAGTTCCCGGGCGAGGGCGGACGTGCGGCCGATCTCGTTCATGGTTCTGCTCCTGATGGTGACACTGCTCCGATGGGGAACGAGTGGCCCCGCACGCCCCGACGGGGCCGGGATCACCGGTCCGTCAGGCGCCCGGAGGGGCGGCGCTGGACCGGCGCCGTTGCCGAGCCGTACGCCACCGTGGACGGTGTCGCCGCTTCGGACAGCCGCCCCGCCGCCTCGAAGAGCCGGGTGATGGTGTCCTCCTCGGAGAGCGCCGCCGAGCATAGCCACTCGAACACCACTTTATAGCGATTTAGGGTGTTTACCTCGGTCGACATGACGTCGGTGAAGCCACCTTCGATCGCCAGCGTCTCCGGATCCTGTGGATCGGCGAACCGGTACAGCGAGAACGCGGTCGGCGGCAGGTAGCAGTCGGCGATCCGGGTGTCCCGGTGCAGCAGGTGCAGCGTGACGTTCGGCAGCAGGGCCAGCTCGCAGAGGTGGGCGAGCTGTTCGCGCAGCACCTCGGGCGGGCCGGCCCGGTGACCCAGGGCCGCCTCCTCCAGCACCGCGGTGTACCGCGGCGCGTCGGGGCGGGTGAGCAGCGACTGCCGGGCGAGCCGGGCCTGCACCTCGGTCTCGGCGTCCTCGACCGGCTCCGGGTCGCCGGCCCGCGCGTCCACCTGGCGGGCGGAGAGGATCCGCAGCCGGGCGTACCCGGGGGTCTGCAACAGGCCGGGCACCAGGACCGGGTTGTATTCCGAGATGGCGGCGCAGCCCGCCTCGATCTCGGCCCAGCCGCGCTGCTGCGGGGTCATCACCGGGTAGTTCTTCAGCAGCCAGCCCCGCATGTCCCCGGCCTCCTGGGCGATGCCGAGCAGCTCGTCGCGGGACTCGGCGTCCACCCCGTACAGGTCGAGCAGGATCCGCACGTCCTCCGGGTCGGGCCGGCTGCGGCCGTTCTCCAGGCGGGACAGCTTGGACGCGGAGGCCCAGCCGATCCGGTCGATGACCTGGTCCCCGGTCAGCCCGGCGAGCTCGCGGAAACGGCGCAGTTCGGTGCCCAACCGGCGACGTCGCAGGATCGGGCTGGGTACGGCAGGAGGCACCTTCGTCCTCTTCTCCGTCGACCGCCGCCGACGCGACGGTAACTGTATGAAATTCGCCCCCCACGGTCAGTATGGACGTCGCGACCGGCGTCGGAGGTTCCGGCAAGGGGCGTGTCTCGAAGAAAAGAGGAGGAACCCCCATGCGCACCGTCCTGCGCCGCCCCGACTTCCGCCTGCTCTTCGCGGCGGTGCTGGCCAGCATGGCCGCCGAGTCGATCCTGCTGCTCGCCCTGGCGATCTGGGTGAAGGACCTGACCGGCTCGGACGGGCTGGCCGGCGGCACGATCTTCGCGATCATCGCGCCGATGGTGCTCGCCCCGCTCGTCGGGTGGGTGGTCGACCGGTACCCCCGCCGGCCGTTCTTCGTGGTCGCGAACCTGACCACGGCGGCGCTGCTCACCCCGCTCTTCGCGGTCGACGACCGGGCGGACGTCTGGGTGATCTACGTGGTCGCCGGCCTGTACGGGCTCTCCTACATCACCCTCAGCGCCGCGCTCAGCGGTCTGATCCGGCAACTGGTGCCGGTCGAGCTGCTGGCCGACGCGAACGGCGTGCTGCAGACCGTCCGGCAGGGACTGCGGTTGGTCGGGCCGCTCGCCGGCGCCGCGCTCTACGCCGCCGTCGGCGGCTGGCTGCTGGTCGCCCTGGCGATGACCGGCTTCCTGACCGCCGGCGCGGTGGTCGGCGCGCTGCGGGTGGCCGAGCGGCCACCGTCGGCCGGCGCGCTGCGCTGGCCGGCCGAGCTGGGCGCCGGGCTGCGCCACCTGGCCGGCGAGCCGGCGCTGCGCCGGGCCCTGATCGGGTACGGCCTGGGCTCGCTGGTGATGGGGTTCACCGAGTCGCTGATCTTCGCGTACGTCGACCTGGGGTTGCGCCGCGACGCCGCGTTCGTCGGCGTGCTGGTGGCCGTGCAGGGGGTCGGCGGGCTGATCGGTGGGTTGCTCTCACCGGCCGTGGTGCGCCGGGTCGGCGAGGTGGGCGCGCTCGCGGCCGGGGTGACCATTTTCGGCCCGGCGGCGCTGGCCCTGGCGTACCCGCACCTGTGGCTCGGCTTCGTGGCGCTGCTGCTGGCCGGCCTCTCGCTGCCGCTGATCATGGTGGGGTTGCACACGCTGGTGCAGCGGCGCACCCCGCCCGGACTGCTCGGTCGGGTCGCCGCCGCGTCGGAGGCACTGGTCAGCGGCCCGCAGGCGGTCTCGATCGGGGCGGGCGCCCTGCTCGTCGGGGTGCTCGACTACCGGCTGCTCTTCGTGCTGGTCGGGCTGATCACCACGGCCGCCGGGGGCTACCTCTGGCACGGCCGCCGCCTCTCCGCCCCGCCCGCCCGCCGCGCGCCCACCCGACCCCCGCTCCCGACCCCCCGCCGGTCCCCGGAGAACACCGTCGATCATGAAGTTGGCGTCCCGACCCGCCGGGCGGGCCGACGCTGACCTCATGATCAACAGACGGAACGGCCGGCCCCGGGCGGGGCCGGCCGTTGCGTGCTGCGTCGGTGCGGGTGTCAGCTGGGCAGGGCGGCGAGGTGCTCCTTGACCTGCTTGATCGACGGGTTGGTCAGGGCACTGCCGTCGGCGAAGCGCAGCGTCGGCACCGTCTGGTTGCCGCCGTTGACGCTCATCACGAACTCGGCGGCCTTCGGGTCCTGCTCGATGTCGACCACCTCGTACCCGATGCCCTCCCGGTCCAGCTGCGACTTGAGCCGGTGGCAGTAGCCGCACCAGGGGGTGGAATACATCGTCAACATGCTCAGGTCCTCCAAGTGGCTCGCGCCCGGTCCGGTCAGGCCAGGCTAACCAGTGCAACGTCGGTCGAAGCTGAGATGATTCCTGGCTGTGGTGGTTCACTCAGCGGCGGAGCGGATGCTGGCCGGGCTGGATCCGGAGCAGCGGTCCGCGGTGACCGCTCCCGCCGGTCCGGTCTGCGTGCTGGCGGGGGCCGGCACCGGCAAGACCCGCGCGGTGACCTCCCGGATCGCCTACCGGTCGCTGAGCGGGGAGATCTCGCCCCGGCACGTGCTCGCGGTGACCTTCACCGCCCGCGCCGCCGCCGAGCTGCGCAGCCGGCTCACCGGCTTCGGGGTGCCCGGGGTGCAGGCGCGTACGTTCCACGCCGCCGCCCTGCGCCAGGTGCGATACTTCGCCCCCCGGCTGCTGGCCGGGCGGGCCATGCCCGAGCTGCTGGACAGCAAGGTCCGGCTGGTCACCCTCGCCGCCGCCAAGGTCGGCCTGCGGGCCGACCGGGCCGCCGCCCGGGACCTGGCCGGTGAGATCGAGTGGGCCAAGTCGTCCCTGGTCGAGCCGGGGGAATACGTGGTCGCCGCGGCCAAGGCGCTGCGCGACACCCCGCACGAGCCGGCCAAGGTGGCCGAGGTCTTCGCCGCGTACGAGCGGGCCAAGCGGGCCAACGGTGTGATCGACTTCGAGGACATGCTGCGCGCCGCCGTCTGGGGGATCGAGGAGCACCCCGACGTCGCCGAGCAGGTACGCGGCCAGTACCGGCACCTCGTCGTCGACGAGTACCAGGACGTCAACCCGCTCCAGCAGCGGCTGCTGGAGGCGTGGCTGGGCGGCCGGGACGACCTCACCGTGGTCGGCGACGCCAGCCAGACCATCTACTCGTTCACCGGCGCCAGCTCGTCGTACCTGGTCGACTTCCCGCGCCGGTACCGCACCGCCACCGTGGTCCGGCTGGTCCGCGACTACCGCTCCACGCCACAGGTGGTGGGGCTGGCCAACGCGGTCATCTCCCAGGCCCGGGGCACCGAGGCGCGGCTGCGCCTGGAGCTGGTCGGCCAGCGCCCGCCCGGCCCCGAGCCCGACCTGCGGATCTTCACCGACGAGCCGGCCGAGGCGGCGGCGGTGGCGGCCCGCTGCCGGGCCATGATCGACGCGGGCACGCCGGCCCGGGAGATCGCCGTGCTGTTCCGCACCAACGCGCAGTCCGAGGCGTACGAGAAGGCGCTCACCGAGGCCGGGGTGCCGTATGTGGTGCAGGGCGCCGAGCGCTTCTTCGAGCGGGTCGAGGTGCGCCAGGCGATGGTGGCGCTGCGCGCGGCCACCCGCTCGATCCCCGGCGAGACCCCGCTGCCGGTGGCGGTGCGGGAGGCCCTGGCCGCGGTCGGCTGGGCGCCGGACGCGCCGCCGCCGGGCGGCGCCGCCCGGGAGCGCTGGGAGGCGCTGGCCGCGCTGGTCCAGCTCGCCGAGGAACACGCCGCCAGCCCCGAGGTGACGCTCGTCGGGGAGGCCGCCGCGATCGAGCGGCCGGTGACGCTCGCCGACTTCAACGAGGAGCTGGCCCGGCGGGCCGCCCAGCAGCACGTGCCGACCGTGGACGGGGTGACCCTGGCCTCGCTGCACTCCGCCAAGGGGCTGGAGTGGGACGCGGTCTTCCTGGTCGGGCTCTCCGAGGGCACCCTGCCCACCACGTACGCGCGCACCGCCGAGCAGGTGGAGGAGGAACGCCGGCTGCTCTACGTCGGGGTGACCCGCGCCCGGCAGTGGCTCTGGCTGTCGTACGCCACCGCCCGGTCCCCGGGCGGGCGGGCCCGGCGGCCCAGCCGCTTCCTGCCCCAGCTCGACCGCTCCGGCGGCCCCGAGCGGGCCGGCGGCGCGGCGGCGCAGCGGCGGGCCGGCGGCGAGGCCCGCCGCAACCGGGTGATCTCCTGCCGGATCTGCGGCGCCACCCTGCTCGCCGGCCCGGACCGCAAGCTGGGCCGCTGCCCGACCTGCCCGTCCGACCTCGACGAGGAGCTGTACGAGCGGCTGCGGGAGTGGCGGGTCCGGGTGGCCGGCGCGCAGAAGGTGCCCTCCTACGTGGTCTTCACCGACGCCACGCTGACCGCGCTGGCCGAGCGGCGGCCCGGCCGGGTCGAGGACCTGATCGCGATCGCCGGGATCGGCCCCCGCAAACTCGGCCTCTACGGCGAGTCGGTACTGGCCTTGGTCAGGGGCGCGACCGTCGACGACGTCTGCTCACAGAAAAGTTTCGAAATCCAGCCGTAAATCGTTTGCCCTCCCCGGCGGACGAGGAATAGCCTCAGGACACACCTCGGGAGCAGCGCCATTCCGGCTGCTCACGGGGGCTGAGTCAATGACCGGCACGAGGAACGAGAGGGAGGTGGCCCCGGTGGAGATCTACACGTATGAGCGTCCGGCGGTGATGCCGGCTGCCCTCGCTCCGCTGTCGGCCGTCCGGGTGGCCCACGCCGCCCGGCCGTCGGTTCCGCAGGTGCACCAGGTCCCGGTTCAGGCCGAGCTGAACCTGACCGTTGCACCGCTGGCGGGGATCGAGGGGACCAGTGGCTTCACGGGCATGGGCATCGGCGTCAACAAGCGCACGGATGCTCGCGGCGTTCCACCTCGAGGTAGACCGGTCTGACCACCAGACCACCGGCTCACCTCGAGGCCGCGGAACCCGCACACCGGGATCCGCGGCCTCAGTTTTTTTGCACCGCACGTAGTGCCGAAGTACGTCGGAATGCGATCCACGAGATCGAAGTGAGAGAGAGGTGACCGGGCGATGAGTCTGGCGTTGGCCCCGCTCGACGTGGACGTCGAGGTGGAGGCGAACCTGCCCTGCCGGAAGTTCGACCCCGACCTGTGGTTCTCCGACTCGCCTGCCGAGCTCGAGCTGGCCAAGTCGCTCTGCGGGGACTGCCCGCTGCGCGTCGAGTGCCTCGCCGGTGCGGTGGAGCGGGCCGAGCCCTGGGGCGTCTGGGGTGGCGAGATCTTCGAGCGTGGCGCGGTCGTCCCGCGCAAGCGGCCCCGTGGCCGTCCGCGCAAGGAGGACGTCGCCCGCGACGCGCAGCTCCGGGTCGAGGCCGAGGCGCGACTGGCGGCCAGTGGGCTGTCCGAGTCGCGCAACACGGTCCGGCTGGCGGCCTGACAACTACCCGATCCGTACGTCCCCGGTGGTCCTCACCGGCCTAGAGAAAGCCGACAACGATGCTGCACCTGCCGAACGGAACCGAGATGCAACTACTCAACGAAGCGTTGTCCCGGGCTCGAATGCGCCGGCCTCAGGCCGGTCGTACCACCACGAGCACTGAGGCAGCCCGTTCCGCCCGTACCGTCGCGATGAAGAGCCGGCGTCAGTCGGCCCGCGAACTGGGCGTTCTGTAAGTCCACCCACGATCACGCCGGGGGCGGTGGCCATGGGCCACCGCCCCCGCAGTGTCTCTGCGGCGCTCAGCCCACCGGGGCGAAGCCGGGCAGCCAGCGCTCCAGGATCGCCCGGTACGGCGCCTTCGCCTCCAACTGGCAGAGCACCCCGATCGAGCCCAACGTCACCCGGTGGATCAGCAGGTACGACGGGGGCAGGTTGAGCTGCCGGCTCAGCTGGTACGCGGGCGACCGGGGGCTGGCCAGCCGGGTCGCCTCGGCGCGCAGCCAGGCCCGGGTGAACCGGAACTCCTCCTCGGCCACCGGGGCGAGCATCGGCTGGATGTACTCCAGCAGCGCCTGCGCGTCGATCGGCTCGGTGCCGCTGAGGAACCCCTCGTCGCGCAGCCCGGCCACCACCGCGTCCGCCTCCCCGCGCAGGGCCAGCCCGGCGAGCCGGCCGATCGGCTCGGGGGTGCCCTCGGGCATCCGGGCGACCGCGCCGAAGTCGATCACCCCGAGCCGGCCGTCCGGGAGCAGCCGGAAGTTGCCCGGGTGCGGGTCGGCGTGCAGCAGCCCGGCCCGCATCGGCGCGGAGAGGTGCAGCTCGGCCATCAACCGGCCGGCCTCGTCGCGCTGCTCCTCGGTGCCGGCTCGGATGATCTCCGACAGCGGGGTGCCCTCGATCCATTCGGTGATCAGCACCCGGGGCGACGAGTCGAGCACCTCCGGGATGAAGATGTCCGGATCGTCGGCGTACGCGGCGGCGAAGGCGCGCTGCGACTCCGCCTCCAGCTCGTAGTCGAGCTCCTCGGTGATCCGCTCGCGCAGCTCGGCCAGGAGCGGCTTGACGTCCAGCCCGGGCTGGATCGCGCGGAACATCCCGCCGAGCCGGGAGAGCTGCTTCAGGTCGGCGAGCAGCGCCTCGCCCGCGCCCGGGTACTGGATCTTGACCGCGACGTCCCGGTGGTTCGGGCCGCCGTTCGGGCCGTATCCCGGGTCGCGCCAGACCGCGCGGTGCACCTGGCCGATGCTGGCCGCCGCGGCCGGGGTGTCGTCGAACTCGACGAACCGGTCCCGCCAGTCCGGCCCGAGCTGCTCGGCCAGCACCTTGTGCACGCTCGCGACGGGCAGCGGCGGCGCGGCCTCCTGGAGCTTGGTCAACGCCTGCCGGTAGGGGGCCGCGACCTCCTCCGGCAGCGCCGCCTCGAAGACCGACAGCGCCTGGCCGAACTTCATCGCCCCGCCCTTGAGCTGGCCGAGCACGCTGAACAGCTGCTCGGCGGTGCGCTGCTGGATCTCCGCCGAGATCACCTCGGAGGCGAGGCCGGTGACCCGCTTGCCCATGCCGAGGACGGTCCGACCGGCGAAGCCGAGCGGAAGAGCGGCGAGCTTGGCGGTCCGGGACACCGCCCGGCGCGGGATGTCGGTCACCCGGCCATTGTTACCGACGCGCGGCCTCCGCGGCTGCTCGGCAGCCGGGCCGGGCCCTCATCGGCGGCCGGAGCACCCGCAGGAGGGATGCGGCGGCCAGGTGCGGCGCCGGAAGCGGCCGGCAGCGCCGACCCGGACCGCGCAGCCGAGCGTCTCCGGGTTGCCGCCGTCCAGGTGGGCCAGCACCTCGGCGGCGGCGTAGGCGACGGCGGCGAGCAGGGTCGCCGCCGCGCAGTCCTGGTCGGGGCCGGCGGCGGCGAGTTGGGCGGCGAGCGCCGGCCAGCCCGGGTCGCGGTCGCCGCGGTGCAGGTCCAGGCAGTTCAGGCAGGGGCCGACCGGGGGACGGACCAGGGGTCCGACCACGGGTACGCCCTCGCGGAGCCCGAGCAGCAGGTGCGGCTGGCGGCGCTGGGCGTACCGGGCGGCGAGCAGGGCGGCCGGCCGGTCGGCGCCGAGCTGCACCACCAACTGGGCGCGTCCGCGCCCCACCCGGCCGGTGGCGGTGCCCGGCGCGGTGCGGGCGACGGCGTCGCGGATCGCGGCGGCCAGCGGCCGGCCGACCTCGGTGCTGGCGAGGCCGGTGCCGACCAGGTCACCGGGGCGGACCGGGCCGGCCAGGTCGGCGTCGACGTGGCCGACCCCGGCCTGGGCCAGGGCGACGGCGAGCGGACCGCCGAGCCGGCCGGCGCCGGTGAGCACCACCCGGGCGCCGCGGCGGCGGCGCAGCAGCTGGGCCGGGGTGCCGGGCAGGTCGGCCGCGGCCAGGGCGAGGGCGCCGGCCTCGCCGGCCAGCCGGTCCCGGGCGGGGCCGGCCAGGTCGCGGGGGAGCAGGGTGTGCGCGGGTACGACCAGCCCGGCGGCGCGCAGCGCGTCGAGCAGGGTCCGCGCCTCGGCGGCGGGGACGTCGACGGCCACGGCGTGGCTCAGGATGCTGCGTTCGCTGCGGGTGCCGTCGAGCAGCTCCAGCACGCGGGCCGAGCGGGGATTGGCCACCTCCAGCAGGACGGCCCGGCCGGGTTCCAGGCCGAGCTGAAGGGTGTGCCGGTCGCGCCAGAGCCGGGTGAGCCCCGGCAGCAGGGTGGGACGGAGAAGCGCGGTACGGGTCATGACTCCGGATCGTGACCGCGTCCGTGCTCACCGTGGCTCGTTGTCCACAGGTGCGGGCCCCTGTATCCAGGGTTGTCCACAGGAAAATCGGCGATATCCACAACCGGCCGGTAACCGTGTCGGACACCCGACAGTGCTCGGCGGGTGCGGGGATCACCCGGGAGCGAACGAGGGACGGGGTGGCCGCCGGCCACCCCGTCCCTCGATCCCGGTCGAATCAGACCTTGGCCTTGCCCAGGATGCGGTTCACTGTTGTCCCGCACACCGGACACTTGCCCTTGGCCATGTTCATCCCGGTCTTCGAGACCTCCACGTGCCCCTCGAAGTCCCGCTTCTCCTTGCACTTGACGCAGTAACCGTTGTACGTCTGGGCCTGGTCGGCCACGGTGCCCTCCTCGTCTCGTCCGCCGGTCATCCCTTCCCGGCGGTGCGCCCGGCGATGGGTGCCCTCCGACCCCCACGCTGGGACTTCTCCGCGGCCACCCACGTGACCGCTGGTTGGCGGACCCTACCCAGGACTGGGCGGTTCCATGTCAGCTGTCCATCGACACTGTGAGCAAGTCGACGTCGAGAGTGTGCATGCCGGATTGGGCCGGATAAGGCAGTTTGCCGGGGACACGCCGGGTAAAGCCGTCCAGATCACCCCGTCCGGGCCCCCGAGCGGGACCGCGGCCAATGATCACCTATCGTGTTCGGCCGAGCTGTCGTCGGCCGTCGCGCCGCCACGAAGGGTGATCGCGGGCACCCGCAAGGATTTTTTTCAGGACTCTCGGTAACCAACCGTGATTTTCCGGGCGCGTGTCGTGCGGTTGACCCTTGCGGATCCCTGGTCAGTAAGCATTAGCTTTCCTTCGTGACAGGAAACCGAGGCTGAGCGCCCCGCCATGGCAGCGGTGCGGAAGCCGGTCGTCGAGGTACGGCGCAGCCAGCGTCGGCGACGCACAGTGTCCGCGTACCGGGACGGCGAGCGGGTGGTCGTGCTCATCCCCGACCAGTTCTCCCGGGCCGAGGAGTCCGAGTGGGTCGACCGGATGTTGGCCCGGCTCGCCGCGCGGGAGGGCCGGCTGGCCCGGTCCGACGCCGAACTGCTCGTCCGCGCCACCCGGCTGATCGCGCTCTATCTCGCCGATCACGGCCCGCAGGCCGTTCCGGCCAGCGTCCGGTGGGTGACCAACCAGAACGGCCGGTGGGGCTCCTGCACCCCCGCCGACCGGACCATCCGGATCTCGCACCGGCTCCAGGACATGCCGGAGTGGGTCATCGACTACGTGCTGGTGCACGAGTTGGCGCACCTTATCGTGCCCAGCCACAACGCCCGGTTCTGGGCCCTGGTCGGGCGGTACCCCAAGACCGAGCGGGCCCGGGGCTACCTGGAGGGCGTCGCGGCGGCGTCCGGCCTGCCGGACGGCGACTGACGCCCCCGGCTTGCCGCTGGCCAGCCGGGACCAGGTTGGTCCGCTGGCCGCTGTGGGTTTGGTTGGCCCGCTGGCCGCTGTGGGTCGGTCTGGCCCCCCGCTGGCCGCTGTGGGTCGGTCTGGGCCGCTGGCCGCTGTGGGTCGGGTTGGCCTGTTGGTCGCCGTCCCGGGGCCACAGCCGATGATCGACCGGGGGATGGCCTAGGGTCGGGGGATGGCCCGACGTGTGGTGGTGGCGTTGCTCGGCCCGGTCGCCTGGACACCGCCGGGGATCGACCCGCGCCGGTGGCGCACCGCGCTCGCCGAGGACGTGGTGGACCTGCTCGCCACGCTGGACGAGGTGGAGACCGCGGTGGCGGTGACCCCCGCCGACCGGTGGCTGGCCGACGCGGTGGTCTGGCCCGCCACCCCCGTGCACGAGGTGCCGACACCGACCGTCGACGCCGTCCTCGCCACGCTCACCGGGTACGACCAGGCGGCCGTCGTGGCCGCCGACGCCCCGGACGTCCCCGGCCTGACCCTCGGCAAGCTGCTCCGGCCGCTCACCAGCAGACCGGTCGCGGTGGCCCCGGCCGAGGGGACCGGCCCGGGGCTGCTCGGCGTCGCCGCCCGGCTGCCCGTACCGGACTGGCTGCCGCCGCTGGACCTGGACACCGCCGTCCCGGCCGACGTCCGCTCGGCGGCCCCACGACCCGGCGACGTGGCGGTGACCCCGGCCTGGCGCCGGCTGCGCGGGCCGGCCGACCTGGCGACCCTGGACCCGGCCTTCGAGGGCTGGGAGGCGACCCGCGCCCTGCTCTCCGCCCGCCCGACCTGACCGTCGGCTCGCGCCCCGGCCGTCCCGCCCGGCCGCGCTGGGCGCGGGGAAGCGCCGGAGCGCCGGATGCGGCATCCCGGCCTGTCCCCGGCCGGCGAGGGCACGTCATGCCGCATCCGGGCCCGTTCCCGGTCCGCGAAGGCGCGCCATGCGGCATCCCGGGCCGTCTGCGGGCCTCGGGCGGCGGTGCCGGGTCGGCGTCAGGCCTTCGCCGGACCGCCCTCGGCGTCGTCCGGGCCGTCCTGGCGGGTGCCCGGTGCCTGCTCCTCCGGGCCGCCCGGCGCGGTGAAGTCGAAGCTGTCCAGCTCGCCGAGTTCGAGCTGGGACTGCGCGAACGCCACCGGGTCGGCGAAGTCGTCGTCGGAGGGGAGCAGGTCCGGGTGGTCCCAGAGGCCGTCCCGGCCGGCGATGCCCCGGTGCTCGGTCAGTGCCGCCCAGAGCGCCGCCGCCTCACGCAGCCGGCGCGGGCGCAGCTCCAACCCGACCAGGGCGGCGAAGGTCTGCTCGGCCGGGCCGCCCGCGGCCCGCCGGCGCCGGAACGCCTCGCCCAGGCGTACGACGTTGGGCAGGCGCTCGCCCGCCGCGTTGTCCACCACGTGGCAGACCCAGCCCTCGACCAGGGCGAGCACGGTCTCCAGCCGGGCCAAAGACGCCTTCTGCGCCGGGGTGTCCTCGGGGGTGAAGATGCCCTCCAGGGCGATCGCCTGCATGGACTCGGGGTCGGTCGGGTCGACCCGACCCATCGCCTCCTCGATCGCCTCCCGGTTGACCCGGATGCCCGAGGCATAGTTTTCCACCGCGGTGAGCACGTGCCCGCGCAGCCACGGGACGTGCTGGAACAGCCGCTGGTGTGCCGCCTCGCGCAGGGCGACGTAGAGGCGTACCTCGTCCTCGGGCAACTCCAGGCCCTGGCCGTACGCGCGGATGTTGGCCGGGATCAGCGCGGCCGTGCCGGCCGGTCCGAGCGGCAGCCCGATGTCGCCGGCGGAGAGCACCTCCGCGGCGAGCGAACCGAGCGCCTGCCCGAGCTGGCCGCCGAAGAGCGCGCCGCCCAGCGTGGCGACCATCGACTGCATCGGGCCGAGCTGGGCGCGGGCCTCCGGCGGCACCAGGTCGCCCATGGCGCCGACCATCCGGCTGGCCACCGGGTCGCACAGCTTGCGCCAGACGTCGAGGGTCTTGTAGATCCACTCGTTGCGGTTCCAGGCCACCGAGGTCCGGATGCCGGTCGGCCACGCCGACGCGGGCTCCAGCCAGAGGTCGGCCAGGCGCAGCGCCTCCTCCACCGCGTGCCGCTCGTACGGAGACACCGCCGGGTCGCCGGCGGCGGCCAGCTGGCTGGCGGCCACCTGCCGGGCCAGGTCCCAGTTGACCGGCCCGCTGCCCGGCGCGGAGAGCAGGTGCTGCAACTGCGACATGAACTGCTGCATCTGCGCGGGATCGTTGGGGTCTGGTGGCTGCCCACCCGGAAGCGCGAAACCGAACGGAATATCAGGCACGACGTCTACGGTACGCGGGCCGCGCCCCAGGTCGCCCGCGTCGGCGTTGCGCTGAGGGCGAAGCGGTCGGTTCGGTCCTGCCGGGGCGGGGGCACCCCGCTCGGTACGCTCTGCCGCATGAGACGTCGCGGCGTGACCGTCCTCCTCGGTGCCCTGCTCACCGCTCTGCTCAGCATCGGGGTGCTCGGCGCGCCCATCCCGTACGTCGTGCTCGGCCCGGGACCGACCGTGAACACCCTCGGCACCGAGAACGGCAAGGAGGTCATCCAGATCTCCGGGCGGGCCACCTCGACCTCGGCCGGTCAGCTGCGGCTGACCACCGTCGGCGTGCAGCCCACGGTGCGGCTGCGGTCGGCGCTGGCCGGCTGGTTCTCCGCCGACGAGGCGGTGGTGCCGCGCGAGCTGGTGTACCCGCCGGGGGAGACCCAGCAGGAGGTCGAGAAGCGCAACGCGGAGGACTTCCAGGCGTCGCAGACCAGCGCGGAGACGGCAGCCCTGCGCAAGCTGGGCTACCCGGTCCAGGTGGCGGTCAAGTCGGTGGTCCCGGGCGGGCCGGCGGCCGGCGTGCTCAAGGTCGGCGACGTGGTCACCGCGGTCGACGGGGCGCCGGTGACCAGCGCCGCGAAGCTGACCGAGCTGATCCGGGCCAAGCCCGCCGGCACCGTACTCAAGATCGGCTACAGCCGCGGCGGGGCCGCCGCCAGCGCCGACCTCACCAGCCGCGAGCAGGACGGCCGGCCGCGGATCGGGATCGAGATCGACCAGCGGCAGCCGCACCCCTTCACGCTGAGCATCGACCTCGGCGACATCGGCGGGCCGAGCGCCGGGCTGATGTTCGCCCTCGGCATCATCGACAAGCTGGAGCCGGCCGACCTCACCGGCGGCAAGATCATCGCCGGCACCGGCACGATCGACGACGAGGGCCAGGTCGGCCCGATCGGTGGCATCGCCCAGAAGCTGGTCGGCGCCAAGGAGGCCGGGGCGAAGGTGTTCCTGGTGCCCGCGGACAACTGCGCCGAGGCCGTCCGCAACCCCCAGCCCGATCTGCCGTTGCTCCGGGTGGGGTCGCTGGACGAGGCGCTGAAGGCACTGGACACGCTGCGCGCCGGGGGCCAGCCGACCCGGTGCTGACCGGCCGCCCCGGCCGCCCACGGTGATCGTGACGCGACCTTGACCGATCGTGTTCAGGAACACCCCGTACTCTTGGTGCCTGGTCAAAGCCGATCACATCGAGCGTGCGGAGCCAAATAGTGGTAATGCGTAGCAGCCCCATGCCCAGGATGAGCCGGCGCGGGCGCGTCACCATCGGTGTCCTGGTGGGTGTCTTCCTGCTCTTCACCCTGCTCGGGTGGGGGGTCCAGGCGTGGACGGACTGGCTCTGGTTCGACGAGGTCCGGTACACGGAGGTCTTCACCGGGGTGCTGGTCACCCGGCTGCTGCTGTTCCTGGTGATCGGGCTCGCCGTGGCGCTGGTCGTCGGGGGCAACCTGTGGCTGGCCCACCGGCTGCGGCCCAAGCTGCACCCGCACTCCCTGGAGCAGGCTGCCCTGGAGCGCTACCGGATGCTGCTCAGCCCCCGGCTGGGCACCTGGATCGCGCTGGCCGCCGCGGTGATCGGGCTGTTCGCGGGGCTCTCCGCGCAGAGCCGGTGGAGCCAGTGGATGTTGTTCCGCAACGGCGGCAACTTCGGGGTGAAGGATCCCGAGTTCGGGGTCGACGTCGGCTTCTACGTCTTCCAGCTGCCGTTCTGGCGCTACCTGCTCGGGGTGGGCTTCACCGCGGTGGTGCTCGCGCTGCTCGGCGCGCTGGCCGTGCACTACGTCTTCGGCGGGGTGCGCCTGCAGGGCGTCGGGGACCGGATGACGAACGCCGCCCGCGCCCACCTGAGCTCGCTCGTCGCCGTCTTCGTGCTGCTCAAGGCCGTCGCCTACGTGCTCGACCGGCGCACCATGCTGCTGGAGTACAACTCGGGCGGCAACTTCTACGGGGCCGGCTACGCCGACGTCAACGCGTTGCTGCCGGCCAAGGAGATCCTCGCCTACATCTCGATCGTGGTGGCGATCGCGATCATCGTGTTCTCCAACGCGGTGATGCGGAACCTGGTCTGGCCGGGCATCTCGCTGGCCCTGCTCGGCGTCTCGGCGGTGGCGATCGGCGGCATCTACCCGTGGGCGGTGCAGACCTTCGAGGTCAAGCCGAGCGCCCGGGACAAGGAGGCGCCGTACATCGCCCGCAGCATCGAGGCCACCCGGTCCGCGTTCGGCCTGACCGGCACCAAGACCTCCGGGTACGCGGCGGGCAACCTTGTCCCACCGGCCAGCCTGGCCACCGACACCGCGGTGGTGGGCAACGCCCGGCTGCTCGACCCGCAACTGGTCTCCGAGACGTACACCCAGTTGCAGCAGGTGCGTGGCTTCTACGACTTCGGGCCGAAACTGGACATCGACCGGTACACGGTGGCCGACAAGACCTCCGACTACGTGGTCGGCGTCCGTGAGATCAACTACGGCGAGCTGACCGACCAGCAGCGCAACTGGATCAACAAGCACACCGTCTACACCCACGGGTACGGCCTGGTCGCCGCCCCGGCCAACCAGATCTGCAACGGCCTTCCGTATTTCGTCTCCGGGTTCCTCGGCGACGCGGGCAAGGACGCCCAGGGCTGCGCGTCCTCCACCGACCAGATCCCGGCGAAGCAGCCCCGGATCTACTACGGCGAGCGGATGGGCCCGGACGACTACGCGATCGTCGGGCAGACCGGCGAGCGCAACGTCGAGTTCGACCGGCCCACCTCGACCGGTGGCGAGCAGTACTACACCTACACCGGCTCCGGCGGCGTCGACGTCGGCTCGTTCACCCGCCGGCTGCTCTTCGCGATCAAGGAGCAGGAGTCGAACTTCCTGCTCTCCGAGGCGGTCAACGACAACTCGAAGCTGTTGTACGTGCGTAACCCGCGGGACCGGGTGGAGAAGGTCGCGCCGTTCCTCACCGTCGACGGCGACCCGTACCCGGCGGTGGTGGACGGCCGGGTCCAGTGGATCGTGGACGGCTACACCACGGCCGCGACCTACCCGTACGCCGAGCGGATCAACCTCCAGTCGGAGACCACCGACGAGCTGACCAACCGGGGCACCTTCCAGCTGGCCCGGGAGAACGTCAACTACATGCGCAACTCGGTGAAGGCCACCGTCGACGCGTACGACGGCACGGTCCGGCTGTACGAGTTCGACGAGTCCGACCCGGTGCTCAAGGCCTGGAACAAGGCCTTCGGCGGGAACCTGGTGCTGCCGAAGTCGGACACCCCGGCCGAGCTGGCGGAGCACTTCCGCTACCCGGCCGACATGTTCAAGGTGCAGCGGAACCTGCTCACCAAGTTCCACGTCACCGACCCCGGCGACTTCTATTCCGGCCAGGACTTCTGGCAGGTGCCGAACGTGCCGGACGCCCCGGACAGCGGCCAGAAGCAGCCGCCGTACTACCTCTTCACCCAGTTCCCCGAGCAGGACGCGCCGCGCTTCCAGCTCACCTCCGCGGTCACCCCGAACGGCCGGCAGAACCTCGCCGCGCTGATCTCCGGGTCGTACGTCGACGGGGAGCCGAGACTGGAGGTGCTGGAGCTGCCGGACCAGACCCGGGTCGGCGGTCCGGTGCAGGTGCACCAGCAGATGACAAACATCGGCGACATCCGGCAGCAGCTCAACCTGCTCTCCTCCAACCAGGCCCAGGTGCAGTACGGCAACCTGCTCTCGCTGCCGTTCGCCGACGGGATGCTCTACGTCGAGCCGGTCTACGTGAAGAGCAACAGCCAGGACGCCTTCCCACTGCTGCAGCGGGTGCTCGTCTCGTACGGCGACGGCGGCTCGTACGTGGTGCTGGCGAACAACCTCGCCGACGGCATCAAGCAACTGGTCGAGCAGGGCAAGAAGGCGCAGGCCGGCAACCCACCGCCCACCGGCGGCGGCACCGAACCGCCGAGCGGGGGCGAAACGCCGTCCCCGAGCCCGAGCGCGACACCACCGACCACGGGCGGCACCCAGCCGCCGGCGCTCACCGGTGAGCTGGCCGCCGCCGCCGAGCGGGTCGAGCAGGCGATCGGCGAGGTCAAGGCCGCGCAGACCTCCGGCGACTTCGAGCGGTACGGCCGGGCGCTGAAGACGCTGGACGACGCGATGAACGCCTTCCAGCAGGCCCAGCAGGCAGCGGGGGGATCGGCGCCGGGCGGCGGTTCCGCCCCGTCGCCGGAGCCGTCGCCGAACGGCTGATCCGGGCGCGTACTCCCGGCGTGGAGCCCGTGGTAGCGGACCTTGCGGTCCCGCCGCGGGCTCCGCGCCGTTTTCCGGTGGTTGTCGGGCAGCCGACCGGGGCGGCCCGGGTCAGGTGCAACCCGGCAGCCCCGTCGTCCGTCCTCCTTGCATGACGTCGGGCAGCACCGGGGGAGAAGTGACGAGGACATGAGGGACGCGCCGAGCTTCGACGAGTTCTACCGCAGCACCTCGCGACGGATGGTGCGGTACGGCTACGCGGTCGTCGGGGACCACAACGAGGTCCAGGACCTCGTCCAGGAGGCCTACGCCCGCGCGTGGCGGCACTGGGGCACGCTGGCCGACCACCCGGCGCCCGAGGCGTGGCTGCGGGTGGTGATGGCCCGGCTGGCCGCGGACCGCTGGCGCCGGCTGCGCGGCTGGCGCGGGGTGCTGAGCCGGACCGGACCACCGGACGCGGTCAGCCCGCCGGGCGAGGACAGCGTGGTGCTGGTGGCCGCGCTCCGGCAGTTGCCGATCAACCAACGGCAGGCGCTCGCCCTGCACTACCTCTACGACATGCCGGTGGAGGACATCGCCGGGGAGATGCGGGTGCCCGCGGGCACGGTGAAGTCCTGGTTGTCCCGCGGGCGGACCCGACTGGTGGCGCTGCTGCCCGGCGTCGCCGAGCCGGAACTGGAGGTGAATGATGTCGCGTGACCTGGCAGTGTTCTACCGCTCGCTGGCCTCGGAGGCCGACGGGCAGCGGCTGGACCCGCCGAACTCGGTGCGGACGTGGGCCGACCGGCGGGCCCGGCGGCGGGCGGCGACCGGCGCGCTGGGCGTGGCCCTGCTGGTCGCCGGGGTCGGTGTCGGCGTGTCGATGGCCCTCGCTCCCGCCGAGCGGGACCCGATCAGCCCACCGGCGGCCACCGCCGGGCCGACCGGGTCGCCGGTCCCGTCGCCGAGCGCGGCACCGTCGGGCAGTCCGTCGGCCGTGTCGCCGCCCCCGTCGCCGTCGGGCGGGCCGTCGTCGGGCACCCCGCCGAAGCCGCCCACCCGGATTCCCGACGGGGCCTTCTTCACCCAGCCGGCCGGTACGGCGGCGGAGCCGCCCCGGTTCGTCGAGGGCGAGCGGGCGCTGCCGGATCTGTGCGGCGCGCGCCTGGACGAGCCGGTGCGCAGCCGGACCCGACTGCTCGTCCACTACCTCCGGCCGCACACCGAGGCGGGGTGGGTGCCGGACGGGACCTACCTGCACACCGTCGCCGTGCACCGGTCCGGTGCCGCGGCGGGCTGGCTGGAGCAGCTGCGCCAGGCGGTGCGGGACTGCCCGGAGCAGGCCGGGGGGTCGGGCCCGACCTACCGGGTGCGGCTGCTGACCGGCGGCGGCTACGGGGACGGCTCGGTGCTGTTCGAGATGCGGACCCGGGCCACCGACGGCCAGGGCGCCCCGGCCGGCGGGGACGAGGTCCGACTGATCCGGGCGATCCGGGTCGGCGACGTGGTGACGGTGCTCTGGGAACGGGGCTGGGAGAACGGCTCCAGCGACCGGGCGAACCTGGACGACTACAGCCGGCGGGCGGTCCGGGCGATCGAGGACTGGCTGGGCTGACCGCCGCTCGCCCCGCCGGCCAGCGCTCGGCCGGCGGGGCGACCGGAGCGGCCCGCACGGCCGTTTTGCGGTTCGGGGTCCCGGTGCGCTACGGTTCAGGGGCCGACGCGGGGTGGAGCAGCTCGGTAGCTCGCTGGGCTCATAACCCAGAGGTCGCAGGTTCAAATCCTGTCCCCGCTACTCGTCACGAAGGCCCCGGAGTGATCTCCGGGGCCTTCGTCGTGCCGGCGGTCGGCGAGCCGGGGCGTGCCGCCCGGGAAGGGTCGGCACCCGGCCCGGTCGGCACCCGAGTTCGGTCGGCCATCCGGGTTCGGGCGGATGCAGGGACCCGGCTGATCTCTCTCGGGCGGATGGGGTAGGCTGTACATACCGACGCGGGGTGGAGCAGCTCGGTAGCTCGCTGGGCTCATAACCCAGAGGTCGCAGGTTCAAATCCTGTCCCCGCTACTTGTTTGACGAAGGCCCCGGAGTGATCTCCGGGGCCTTCGTCGTGCCCGCCGACGGGACACGTCCGGTCGGCGACGTGCCGACGTTGCGGCACTCGGCAAGGATGGGCACATGTCTGTGGTGAACAAGTGGTGGGGCCGGCTGAGCGCGGTCCTCGGCGCGGTCGTGCTCTCCGTCTTCGTTCCGGTCGCCGCCTGGGCGTCCACCGGGACGGGTGAGCTGGTGGTGGAGGCGGCCCGGCGCCGCTCCCGCGGTGGTTTCGGCCTGATCGGGCTGCTCTGCTGCCTGGTGGTGGTCGTCGGGATCGTCCTGCTGATCCTGCGGCTGATGCGGGGTCGCCGGGGCGGCCCGCCGCGCTGACCGCGCCGGGCGCCCGCCGGCGACGGCGGGCGCCCCGCGGCGGCGTGAACGCGGCGGCCGGCCCTCAGCCGGCCAGCGCCGCGTTCGCCCGGGCCATGAACGTCGAGGTCGCCGCGCGTGCCCCGGACCGGCCGGAGCGGATGCTCTCGGCGGCGGCGACGAGCAGCGTACGGACGGCGCGGTGCCCCTCCGCCGGGGGTTCGGGAGCCGGGCCGAGCAGGCTGGACACCGCCTCGTCGAGCGCGGCGACCTGCTTCAGCTCCCGGTCGGTGAGGGTGGCGCGGACCGCGGCGCGGACCGACAGGTTCGGGTTGAGGCCGCGCTCCTGCCCGAGGATCCGGCCGGCCTCCGGGTCGTTGGTCAGAAAGTCGATCACGTCGGCCACGGTGTCCGGGTGCCGCGTCCCCTGGAAGCCGGCCCAGAACATCGAGGCCCGCGGCCACTGGGCCGCGACGGGGCCGGGCACCCCCGTCACCACCAGCCGGTCGGCGGTGTGGCGCTGGAGTTCCGGGAGCTGGTGCGACCAGGCGAACGAGGCGGCGGTGTGTCCGGTCACCACGGCCTGCCGGGACAGGTCGCCGCTGTCCGACTGGTCGGCCAGGGCGGCGCCCGGGGTGGCCCGGTCGGCCCGGGCGCGTTGCCACAGCTCGAACCAGTCGAGCAGTTCGCCGGAGCCGAAGCCGAGCTGACGGTCCTGGTACAACCGCCCGCCACGGCCGCGCAGCCAGAGCCAGAACGCCCGGTAGTCGCCGGACGGGTCCACGGTCCCGGCCACCCGGCCGCCGGCGGCGCGGGTCACCCGGGCCGCCCAGGCGATGTAGTCGGCCCAGGACATCCCGCTCGTCGGCGCCGACACGCCGAGCCGGCGCAGCAGCTGGTGATTGTGTACGAGCACCGGCAGGCTCTGTCCCGCCGCGACCGCCACCGTCCGCCCCTCGACCTGCCCGTACCGGGCCAGGTTGGCGGGTAGCCCGGTCAGGTCCAGCCGCCGGTCCTCGACATGGCGGCTGAGGTCGAGGACGATCCGGCGCCGGGCGTACTCGGCCAGCACGGTGTCGTCGATCTGGAACAGGTCCGGCACGTTGCCGCCGGCGGCCTGGGTGGCCAGCCGGTCGTAGTAGCCGGTCAGGCCCTGCCAGGTGATCCGGAAGCTGACCCGGGGGTTGCGCTGCGAGTAGCGGCGCAGCGTCCGTTCGGTCGCCTGGGCCCGTGTCGTCCCACCCCACCAGAAGACCGACAGCTCGATCGGCCCGTCGTCGACCCGGGCCGCCGGCTCGTTCGTACAGCCGGGCAGGCCGCCGGCGAGCACGGGCAGGCCGACCAGCGCGCCGAGGAGCCGGCGCCGGCCGACACCGGCGGCGGCGTGGGACGGCGCGGGCCGGGGTACGGGCAACGCGGGCTCCTCCGGGGTACGGGTGACGCGGTCGGATCATTTACACAGGTGGCCCGGGCGGGTGTCAACGTGGCACCGGGTGATCCGTACCGGTCCGGGCGATCGGCCGGGTGGCCGCGCCGACCCGCGGTACGCCCCGTGGTGTACTAGGGCGCGTGGAACTTCTGCACTCGGGCAAGGTCCGGGACGTCTACGCCGACGGTGCCGACCTGATCCTGGTCGCCTCGGACCGCATCTCCGTCTACGACGTGGTGCTCCCGACGCCGATCCCGGACAAGGGCCGGCTGCTGACCGCCCTGTCGGTCTGGTGGTTCGAGCAGCTCGCCGACCTGGTGCCGAACCACGTCCTGTCGACCACCGACGTGCCGGCCGAGTTCGCCGGCCGGGCGATCCGGTGCCGGCGGCTGGACATGGTGCCGGTGGAGTGCGTCGCCCGGGGCTACCTGACCGGCGGCGGGCTGACGGAATACCAGCGCACCGGCGCCGTCTCCGGGGTCGAGCTGCCCCGTGGCCTGGTCGAGGCGTCCATCCTGCCCGAGCCGATCTTCACCCCGTCGACCAAGGCGCCGGTCGGCGAGCACGACGAGCCGATCACCTTCGCCGAGGTGGTGGACAAGGTCGGCGCGGAGACCGCCGAGCGGCTGCGCCAGATCACCCTCGACGTCTACCGGCGGGGCGCCGAGATCGCCGCCGACCGGGGGATCCTGGTCGCCGACACGAAGATCGAGCTGGGCTGGGCGCCGGACGGCACCCTGATGCTCGGCGACGAGCTGCTCACCTCGGACTCGTCGCGCTACTGGCCGGCCGAGTCCTACCAGCCGGGCCGCGCGCAGTTCTCCTACGACAAGCAGTACGTCCGGGACTGGGCCACCGCCAGCGGCTGGGACAAGCAGGGCCCGGCGCCCGAGGTGCCGGCCGAGGTGGTCGAGGCGACCCGGGCCCGCTACGTCGAGGTCTACGAGAAGCTCACCGGCGGCCGCTGGCACTGACCACCGGTGCGCGCGGCGGGTCAGTGGTTCCAGGCGTCGCCGCCGAAGACCCGCCCCCAGAGGTTGTCCACCACACCACCGGTGCCGTAGACGTTGTCACCGTCGCCGTCCTTGCCGGCCGGTGCGACCTGCGTCGACCCGCCGTACATCAGGTAGCCCGGCCCGTTCGGCGGGCCCGCGGCGTGCCGGGCGCTGCTGTGGATGCCGTAGCCGACGAAGTCCCGCTCCCACTTGGAGAGGAACCCGGCGGCCACATTGTCCAGCCCGTCGACGGTGGCCTGGACGAGGTCCTTCAGCACGTCGGTGTTGCCGCTGCCGAGCTGCATCCCGACGTCGAAGGCACCGGCCCCCGCGATGGCCGCCGCGCCGCCGGCGGCGACGGCCTCGGCCATCGCCTCGATGCCGCGCAGCACCCCGCCCGCCGAGGCGGCGAAGGAGTTCGCGGTCGCCTCCGCCGAGGCGGCGGCGGGGGCGCCGACGACCGTGGCGGCGGCCGCGACGATGAACACGGCGAAGGCGGCCAGCACGGTGGAGATCACCACGTACGCCACGACCAGGCAGAACAGCACCATGCCCACGCAGATCATGGTGACCCCGACGGTCACCGCCAGCACCTGGGTGCCGATGACCTGCACGTCGTACGCCTGGATGTGCTTGCCGAACGCCGCGCGGTCGTCGCCGCTCCACTCCTCGGCCGTGATCGTCCCCACGGCCGACTCCAGCTGGTCGCGGGTCACCCCGAGCTGCTCGGACAGCTCCAACCAGGTGCCCCCGGTCGTGATCATGGTCTGCGGGTCGCACTGGTTGAAGTAGACGATCTGGGCGATCGGCCAGGCGGCCGGGATCACCGCCGCCGCCACCGAGATCTCCACCATCGCGATCTTGGCGGCCGCCGCCGCCTCCGTCACCTCGGCCACGCCGGCCCCCCGATCGTCGTCATCGCGTCTTGATGGTGCTGGCCTCGTCGGCGGCCGCCCAGTTGTCGGCCGTCCGGCCCAACCGGGAGCGGATCTCCCCGAGGTGCTCGCGCTTGCTGCGCAGCTGCTCTTCGACGAACTCCACCGCTCCGACGTAGGCGACCGCGAGGACGGGCACCACCGCGGTGAAGTTGCTGTGCTCGATGCCCCGGGTGGCGGTCAGCCGCTCCGCGGCGCCGTCGAGGCTCGGCCCCACCTGGCTCTCGATCGTCTCACCGAGGCGACGGATCGCCTTCGGGTCGGCATGGATCATCGGCCCCTCCCCGTGCCGTCGGTCGTTGCGCCGACAGCCTACTAAGATCAGCGATCACGGACGGCCCCGCCTGATAGCCTGCCGCCATGGCAGACCCGCCGGCCGTCCACAGTGGCAGCTACGTGGCCCGGGCGGCCGGCTGGCCGCGCTGGCTGCGGCTGCTGGTGCCGCTTGCCCTGTTCGTCGCCCTGGTGGGCGCGGTGGTCGTCACCGGGGCGCGGGTGGTCTCCGCCGAGCGGGTGACCGTCCGGGTCGAGTCCTGCGATCTCAGTGGACCGAAGGCCACCCAGCGGTGCCGGGGCAGTTGGCGGCTGGCCGACGGTTCCGTGGTCAGCGGTGGCGTGGGCGGCGACGTCCTGCGCCCCGGGCAGCAGGTCTCCGGTTGGGCCCACGGCACCAGCGCCACCACCAGCCTGACCAGCTGGCTGATCGCGCCGGTCGCCTTCGGACTGGTCCTGCTGGCCGGCTTCGGCGGGGTCGCCCTGGTCTGGCTGCGGCTCCGCCGCCGGTCCCGCCGAGCCGGCTGAGCCGTCCCCGCCGCACCGACGCGCCTTCCGGGACGTCGCGCTGTCCCCGGGCGGTGACGCCCCGAGCTGCGGGATGCGGGGGTGCGCCGGGCGGCGGACGGCCGCGCTGACCGGGGTCAGACGCCGAGCTGGCGGCGCATCCGCTCCAGCATCTGGACGCTGTCCCGGACCGGCCCGGAGACCAGCTCGTTGAGCTGCGCCAGCTTGGCCTGCGCCGCCGCCGGATCGTGCACCAGTGACTGCGGGCCGGCGCCGCCGCCCAGCTCGCGCAGCGCCTCGTCGGTCTGCCGGCGCAGGTCGGTCCGGGCCTCGCGGAGCAGCTCCTGGAGCAGTTCCGCCAGCTCCTCGCTGGGCCGGCGCAGGGCGCGGGGGTCGAGGTGCAGCTCGTGGGCCGGGTCGTCGGCGGTGCAGGTCACCGCGACCAGCCCGTCCGGGCTCTCCGCCCGGCCGGTGAGCCCGGCCAGCCGGCTGCGCAGCTCGTCGCCGCGCCGCAACTCCTCGCGCATCCGCGCCATCATCTGGGCCATCACGTCGGCCGCCTGATCACCCTGGCGCGGCTCGGTCATTGTGGGTCACCCTCCCCGGTCCGGTTTCCGTGCCCGACCCTAGTGGCTCCCGCGCGACGTCCAGGATGGAGGGTGCCGGGCGCTCAGCTGAGGGAGGTGTAGGCGACGATCCCGGCGGCCAACACGATCACGCTCACGCCGAGCAGTGTCACGAACGGCACCACCACCGACGAGGTGCCGATCCCGGGGGCCTCGACCAGGATCCGGGTCGGGCGGGCCGGGTCGAGCACCACGGTCACCGGCCCCGGGGCGCCCGACAACGGGGTCTGCCGCCAGCGTCCGGGCGTCGCGGTCAGGTCCCGGCCGTCCGGCGTCCGGTAGCGCACCACCGGATAGTACGTCCGGGGGCCGTGCCCCAGGGTGACCGGTCGCAGGTCGACCACCTCGCCCGGCACCCGGGTGCCCCGGGCGAGCAGGCGCAGGTCGCGCCGCAGCCGGATGACCGCGTACGCGGCGCCGGCCAGCGCCAGCACGGTCATGATCGTCAGCAGCACGGTCGGCATGGCTCTCCTGTCCGGCACCCGTCGCGGCGCCCGGTCACCCAAGGTCCCGGCGCTGTCGGCGGCCCGCGTGGGCGGCGGCCGGACGCCGCCGGGTCACCGCAGCACCGTACCGAAGGGACGCCCGTGGGACCGACCCGCCCGGACGGTCAGTCGACCCAGTCCAGGGTGCGCTGCACGGCCTTGCGCCACTGGCGCAACTCCCGCTCCCGCTCGGCCGGGTCCATCGCCGGCTGCCACTGGGCGTCGGACCGCCACTGCTCCCGCAGCGTGGCCAGGTCGGGCCAGAAGCCGACCGCCAGGCCGGCGGCGTACGCGGCGCCGAGGCAGGTGGTCTCGGTGATCCGGGACCGGACGACCGGCACGTCCAGCACGTCGGCGAGAAACTGCATCAGCAGCTCGTTGGCGGTCATCCCGCCGTCCACCCGCAGCCGGCGCAGCGCCACGTCCGAGTCGGCGTCCATCGCGTCGACCACCTCGCGGGTCTGCCAGGCGGACGCCTCCAGCACCGCCCGGGCCAGGTGTCCCTTGGTGATGTAGCCGGTCAGCCCGGCGATCACACCCCGCGCGTCGCTGCGCCAGTGCGGCGCGAACAGCCCCGAGAAGGCCGGTACGACGTAGCAGCCGCCGTTGTCGTCGACGGTGCGGGCCAGCTCCTCGACCTCCGGCGCGGTGGAGATCAGGCCGAGGTTGTCCCGCAGCCACTGCACCAGCGAGCCGGTGACCGCGATCGCCCCCTCCAGGGCGTACGCGGCGGGCTGGCCGGCGATCCGGTAGGCGACGGTGGTGAGCAGGCCGTGTGCGGAGGTGACCGGGCTGGCCCCGGTGTTGAGCAGCAGGAAGCTGCCGGTGCCGTAGGTGCACTTCGCCTCGCCGGGCTGGAAGCAGGTCTGCCCGAACAGCGCCGCCTGCTGGTCGCCGAGGGCACTGGCCACCGGCACCCCGGCGAGCGGGCCCCCGGCGGTGCCGTACACCTCGGCCGAGGAGCGGATCTCCGGCAGCATCGCCGCGGGCACCCGCAGCGCCGCCAGCAGCTCCGGATCCCAGTCCAGGGTGCGCAGGTCCATCAGCATGGTCCGGCTGGCGTTTGTCACGTCGGTGACGTGCCGCCCGGTCAGCTTCCAGATCAGCCAGCTGTCCATGGTGCCGAAGAGCACCTCGCCCCGCTCGGCGCGCTCCCGCAGGCCGTCGACGTGGTCGAGCAGCCAGCGCAGTTTCGGTCCGGCGAAGTAGGTGGCCAGGGTCAGCCCGGTCCGCTCGCGCAGCCGCTGCTCGCCGTACGACTCGGCCAGCTCGCGCAGCTGCGGCCCGGTCCGGGTGTCCTGCCAGACGACGGCGTTGGCGACCGGGCGGCCGGTGGCCCGGTCCCAGACCACGGTGGTCTCCCGCTGGTTGGTGATGCCGACCGCGGCGAGCCGTTCGGGGCCGACGTCGGCGCCGGCCAGCGCCTCGCCCACCACCCGCTGGACGTTGCGCCAGATCTCCTCGGCGTCGTGCTCGACCCAGCCGGGCCGGGGGAAGATCTGCCGGTGCTCGCGCTGGGCCACGGAGACGATCTCGCCGGCCCGGTCGAAGAGGATGCAGCGCGACGAGGTGGTGCCCTGATCGATGGCGGCGACGTAGTCGGGGGTCACCCCGGCACCGTACCCGCCGCGGCGGTCAGGCCGGGGTGACGTCCGGGCCGGCGGTGGCCGGTGCGGGGACGATGAGCGTGGCGGTGATCCGGACGGTGGTGCCGGCGTCGCCGGTGGCCACCTCCATGGTGTCGCTCAGCTCCCGGGCCAGCCAGAGCCCCCAGCCGCCCGCCGTGTCCGGCGCCGGCCGGCTGTGGTCGGCCAGCCGCCCGGCGGTGATCCCCTGGCCGTGGTCGGCCACCTCGCAGACCACCTCCGAGGCGCTGCGCCAGAGCCGTAGCCAGCCGTGCCCACCGCCGTGCCGGACCGCGTTGGTGATCAGTTCGTTGACCGCCAGCACGAAGTCGTCGAGGCGCTGCCCGGACAGCCCGGCGGCGAGCACGCAGGACGTGACCGAGTGTCGCAGCTCGGTCACCTGGGCCTGATCGAAGGCCTCTGCGATGAGGACGGAGGAGTCGATGGGCACAACCGTACGCGGTGCGCGCGGTTCTGCGTTCGTCATGGCCCCGTCCGACAACTGGATCCCTGGTCTTTCGCGACATTTCCACCGTACGCCAGGTTTTTCCCCGCCGCACCGGGCCCCGACCGCCGATTGGCCCCGCTGTGGCATCGTGGCGCCATGCCGACGCCCCCCGGAGGGCTGGAGGGCCCGCTGTGGCGGGCGATCGCCGTCTTCCGCTTCGCCTCCCTCGGCTACGTCGGGCTGCTGGCCGTGCGCAACGGCGACCGGTACGCGCATCCGCTGGCGGCCGGCGGCGTGCTGCTGCTGATGCTGGCCTGGACCGGGGTGAGCGTCGCCGGGTACGCCCGCCCGGCCGGCCGCCGGTGGCCGCTGCTCCTGGCCGACCTCGGCGCGGTGCTGGCCGTCATGGCGGTCACCCCGTGGGTGATCGGCCGGACCGCGCTCGCCGCCGGGGTACCCACCCTCACCGTGGCCTGGCTGGCCGGGCCGGTGCTCGCCTGGGCCGTCTCCGGCGGGCGGCGGCGCGGCGCGGTGGCCGCCCTGCTGCTCGGCGGGGCGGACCTGGCCACCCGGGAACGGATCGGCCAGTCCTCGCTCACCGGGGTGATCCTGCTGCTGCTCGCCGGCGTCGTGGTCGGGCACGTGGCCCGGCTCGCGGTCACCGCCGAGGAGCGGCTGCAACGGGCGGTCGAGCTGGAGGCGGCGACCCGGGAGCGGGAACGGCTGGCCCGGGGCATCCACGACTCGGTGCTCCAGGTGCTGGCGATGGTGCAGCGCCGCGGCGCCCACCTGGACGGGGAGGCGGGCGAGTTGGCCCGGCTGGCCGGCGAGCAGGAGGCCGCGCTGCGCGCGCTGATCGCCGGCACCGTACGCCCGGCGGGCTTCCCCGTGACCGCCGCGGGCGACCATGCGGACGGCGGCGAACTCGACCTGCGCGCCCTGCTCGGCCCGTACGCCTCGGCGCTCGTCTCGGTGGCCACGCCGGCCACTCCCGTCCCGCTGCCCGCGGCGGTGGCCCGGGAACTGGTGGCCGCCACCGCCGCGGCGCTGGACAACGCGGCCCGGCACGCCGGCGGCCGGGCCTGGGTGCTGGTCGAGGACGAGGGGGAGACGGTGACCGTCTCGATCCGCGACGCCGGGCCGGGGATCCCGGCCGGCCGGCTCGCGGAGGCCGCCGCGCAGGGCCGGCTCGGCGTGGCGCAGTCCATCCGGGGCCGGGTGAGCGACCTGGGCGGCACGGTACGGATCGAGGCCGGCCCCGGCGCCGGCACCGAAATCGAGCTGACCGTCCCCCGGCGACCGGGTTGAGCGGTGGGAGAGGAGTGCACGACGTGGTACGGGTGATGGTGGTCGACGACCACCCGATGTGGCGCGAGGGGGTGGCCCGGGACCTCGCCGAGGCCGGTCACCAGGTGGTGGCCACCAGCGGGGAGGGACGGCAGGCGGTCCGGGTGGCCCCCGCCGCGCGCCCCGACGTGGTGGTGCTGGACCTCCAGTTGCCGGACATCTCCGGGGTGGAGGTGATCCGGGGCCTGCGGGCCGCCCTGCCGCAGGTGCGGGTGCTGATGCTCTCCGCGAGCGGCGAGCAGGAGAGCGTGCTGGAGGCGGTGAAGGCGGGGGCCACCGGCTACCTGGTCAAGTCGGCCGCCCCGGCGGAGTTCCTGGACGCGGTGCGGCGGACGGCGGCGGGCGAGCCGGTCTTCACCCCGGGCCTGGCCGGGCTGGTGCTGGGGGAGTTCCGCCGGCTGGCGGCCGGTGGCGGGGACCGGTCGGTGGCCCGACCCGACGCGGCACCCCGGCTCACCGATCGGGAGACCGAGGTGCTGCGGCTGGTGGCGAAGGGGCTGTCCTACCGGCAGATCGCCGAGCGGCTGGAGCTGTCCCACCGGACGGTGCAGAACCACGTGCAGAACACGCTGGGCAAGCTCCAGCTGCACAACCGGGTCGAGCTGACCCGGTACGCGATCGAGCGCGGGCTGGACTGAGGCGTCAGCTCGCCTCGGGCGGCCGGGTCTCGTGCACGGCCAGCTCCTCGGCGGTCGCGCCGCCGCCGGCCGCGCCCGCGTCGAAGGCGACGTTGTCGGTCTCCTGGTCGGTGTGCGCCCCCTCGTCCGGCTCCACCAGCCGGCCGACCTGGTGGTCGGCCACCGTGCCGAGCTGGCCGTGGTCGTAGACGGAGACCGGGGAGTGCGGGTCCGAGGTGGGTCCCGGGTCGATCACGTCGGCGTCGAGCTGGGCCTGGGCGGCGGCCTCCTCGCTGTCCGCCTCGGCGGCGATGTCCGGGTCGACCGGGCCGGCCAGCGGGTCGTCCGCCGGCCGCTCGTACTGCTCGCGGTCGAGCTTGTAGTCCAGCGACTCGCCGTCGAGCTGCTCGTCCGCCGTGGTGCCGAAGCGGTCCACCGCCACCGGAGTGCGGTCGCCGGGCAGCTGCGCCGGCTTCGGCCCGTCCGCCTCGCGACCGGTCAGCACGTCGTCGTGGGCGGACGAGTCGTCGTCGGCGGTGTCGGGCAGGCCATCCGCCTCAGGGTCGGCAATGGGGGTCGGGAACTCGTCGTCGCGCATGTCTGATCACTACCCACTGCCCCTCGCGGGTAACCGGGGCGGCCCGTGGCCATCGGGAGCAAAGCGGAGGAAAGCGGCGATCAGCGGCGGAAGCTGGCCTCGTCCTCGGCGTACAGGACGCACCAGACCACCTTGCCGTCCGGCACCGCGCTGCTGCCCCAACGCCGGGCCACCGTGTCGATCAGCAGCAGGCCGCGCCCGCCCGCGGTGTCCACCGGGGCGAGGCCCGAGAACGTCGGGCGCTCGGGCGAGTGGTCCCGGACCGCCAGGTGCAGGGTGCCGGCCCGGGGCGCCAGCCAGACCGTCATCGGGGTGCCCGCGTGCGCGACCACGTTGTTGACCAGCTCGGTGACCGCGATGCAGGCCGGCTCGGCCAGCTCCGGCAGGCCCCAGCGGCGACAGCCCTCGGTGACCAGCTCCCGGGCCAGCCGGGCGGAGCCCACCACCGGCGGGAGGTCGACCTGGGCGAACTCGGGGCGGGGCGCGGCGGCCAGCGCCGCGTCCAGGGTCGGGCAGACCAGCGCCCCGACGCCCGCGGTGGCCCCGCTCGGATCGCAGACCACCAGGCCGGCGGCCGGCCAGTCGGCCACCGCCGCGAGCACCTCGGCGAGCACCCGACGGGTGGCCGGCCCGCCCGGCGGCAGCCGGGAGAGATCGACGACGACCGGACCGGGCCGTTCACTGAGCCGGGCGAGCAGCGCGTCGCGGACCGCCGGCACCCCGGCCGGACCGAGCGCCCCGGTCAGGTGCAGGACGGGCGACGACCCGTCGGTCTCCACCAGGCAGGGCACGTCCGTCGGCATGATCGTCCTATTGTGCATGCCGGCCCCGGGCCGCGCACCCGGCCGGTTCGCCCCGTCCATCACCGCTCCGTCCGGGATCGTCGGGCGATCGCCGCCACCGTCCCGGCCGCGGTCCCCGCCGCCGCCAGGCCGAACGCGGCGCTCATCCGGACCAGCTGCCGGCGCCGGCCGGGCCAGCCCCCGCCGGTCCGCGCCGTCCCGCGCGGACCGAACACGTTGCCGGTGGTCTCCGGTCGGGCCGTCGGGCCGAACTGGGTCCGGTGCACGTACCAGCCGAGCGCCCGCTCGGCCAGCGCCGGGGCGAGCCGCCACTGGAGGCCGATCAGGCGGGCCGCCCCGCCCGCGTACGCCTCCCGGCGCGGCCGGCACAGCAGCCGCACGATCGTCTCCGCGACCACCTCCGGCGGGTAGACCGGCGGTGGTGGCACCAGCTCCCGGCCGCTGTGGTTGGCCGCGTGCCGGAAGAACGGGGTGTCGATGGTGGCGGGCAGGACGGTGCAGACCGAGATGCTGGAGCGTCCGGTCACCCGCAGCTCCTGCCGGACCGTGTCGGCCAGCCCACGGATGCCGTGTTTCGCCGCGTTGTACGCCGACTGGTAGGGCATCGCCACCTCGGCCAGCACCGAGGCGTTGTTGACCAGCACCCCGCCGCCCGCCGCGGCCAGGTGGGGCAGCGCGGCCCGCACGCCGTACGCGGTGCCCAGCAGGTTGACCTCCACCACCCGGCGGAACTCCGCCACCGGGATCTCGTCGAAGAGGCCGACGGCGCTCACCGCGGCGTTGTTCACCCAGCCGTCGATCCGGCCGAAGGCGGTCGCCGCGCGCTCCGCGAGCCGGTCGACCGCGGCCGGGTCGGTCACGTCGGTCGGCACCACCAGGGCGCGCCCGCCCAGCTCGTGGCACCGCTGCGCGACCACGTGCAGCGCCGCCTCGCTCCGGGCCGCCAGCACCACGTCGGCGCCCCGGTCGGCCAGGGCGTACGCGGTGGCGGCGCCGATGCCACCGGAGGCGCCGGTGACGACCACGGTGGCGTCGGCGAGACTGCGGGTGAGCGGCATTGGAATCCGGTACCCCCGGCACCGGGAGGTCATGCCGACGGGACCCGACGGATCGGCGACGGAATCCGGGCGGCCGGTGGTGACCCCACGATCGGAAGTGCCGGACGCCACCAGGTCCCTCCCGAGTTGTCATGTTTCGGCTCGACGGACCTGGGTTAATGGGACGCTCTGACCGGGGAGACCACCGCTCGTCAATGGCATGGAGGTGCACCATGCGCGTCGGCCTAGTGTGCGCGCACGCCGGCCGTTCCAGGCCCGCTGACGGCCCGGCCGTCGGCACCCGTCAGCACGTCGCGCGGGTCGCGGCGGAGCTGGCCGAGCGCGGGCACGAGGTGCGGGTGTACGAGCGGCTCGACGAGCCGGGGCTGCCCGCGCGGGCCGAGCTGGACGGCTACCGCCTGGAGCGGGCGCCGATCGGACCGGCCGCCCCGACCGCCACCGCCGAGCTGGTGCCGTACATGGCGGAGTTCGGTCGCTGGCTGGCCGACCGCTGGGCCGACGACTGGATGCCCGAGGTGGTGCACGGGCACTACTGGGTGGGTGGCCTGGCCGCCGCGCACGCCGTCCGGGAGACCGACATCCCGATCGTGCAGACGTTCCACTCCCTCGGCGTCGAGCAGCTGCGTCACCTCGGCCCCGGGTACGGCGGGCCGGGGGAGCGGATCCCGCTGGAGCGGGCGCTCAGCCGGGCGGTGGACGTGGCGGTCGCCCAGTGCAACGACGAGGTCGACGAGCTGACCCGGATGGGCCTGCAACGCACCTCGGTGGCGATGGTGCCGACCGGCGTGGACACCGACCAGTTCCACCCCGACGGCGAGGCGGCGCCCCGGGACCAGCGGCACCGCATCCTGGCCGTCGGCGGCCTCGCGCCCGGCCACGGGCACGAGGACCTGATCCGGGCGATGCGGCTGGTCGGGGACGCCGAGCTGGTGATCGCCGGCGGCCCGCCGGCCGCCGGGCTGGCCGGGCACGCCGAGGCGCGCCGGCTGCGCGAGCTGGCCGAGCTGGCCGGGGTCGCCGACCAGGTCAGCCTGGTCGGTGAGGTCCCGCACGACCAGCTGGCCACCTGGTACCGCTCGGCCGACGTGGTGGCCTGCACCCCGCACTACGCCGCCGCCGGGCGGGTGTCGCTGGAGGCGATGGCGTGCGGGGTGCCGGTGGTCGGTTACGCGGTGGGTGGCATCGCCGACGCGGTGGTCGACGAGGTCACCGGACGGCTGGTCACCCCGGGCGACGTCCGCACGCTGGGCGTCACGCTGCGCCGGCTGCTGGCCGACAACGCCGGCCGGTTCGCGTACGGGCACGCCGCGGTGGACCGGGTGCGGTGCAGCTACACCTGGGAACGGACCGCCGGCGCGCTGGAGCGGCTCTACGAGCGGGTGGTCGGCCGGCGCAAGCCGGTCGAGGCGGCCTGATCCAGCGGCGCGGCCTGCTCGCCCAGCGGGGCGGGCGGCAGCGCGGCGGTGCCGACCCCGACCATCGCGCGTTCCCGCTCCCGGGTCGAGGTGTGGTGGTGTTGCGGCTCGGCGTACCGGGTCAACCCGATCACCGCGAGCAGGGTGACCAGGAAACCGACGCCGGCCAGCCACTCGCGGCCCGGCCAGATCCGGTCACCAAGCAGCAGCAGGCCGACGACCGCCGCGGGCACCGCGCCGGCGGCGTCCATCGCCGCCACCGCCGCCGTGGTGGAGCCCCGCTGCATGGCCAGCCCGAGGAGCAACTGCCCGACGAGCGAGTGGGCGATCAGCAGGTAGAGCAGCGGGTCGCGGAGGAACGCCTCCGCCGAGGCCGCCGCGGCGAGCGGCCGGGCGGCCACCGCGGCGGCGGAGAACGCCATCCCGGCCAGCGAGCCGAGCACCACCGAACCCAGGGCGCCGTGCAGCCGTACCGCGAAGAACCCGCAGACCGCGATCACGCCCAGCGCCGCGCCCAGGGCCACCAGGCCGGCGAAGCCGAGCGGCCGGGACTGCGCCGGCTCGGCGGCGAGCACCAGCGCGGTGATCCCGGCGAAGAGCAGGGCCAGCAGCGCCACCTCGGCCATCGGTAATCGCCACTTCAGCACCACCACGCCGAGGATCGCGGTGACCCCCAGCCCGGCCGCCACGCTGGCCTGGACCAGGAACAACGGCAGGTCGCGGCGGGCCAGGAAGGCCAGCACGAAGCCGGCCACCTGGCACAGCAGCCCGACCAGGTACGTGCGGTGCCCGGCCAGCCGCAGCAGCAGGCCCGGGTCGAAGGTGTGGTGCACCGTGGTGCGCGCGGCGGCGACCGACTGGAGGAGGTTGGCGACGCCGTACGCGACGATCATGGCCGCGAGGAAGCACCACCCGGAGGACACCACCTGGCGAGGATAGAGGGTGCCCGGGGCTCACCGCGCGGTCGGCCGACCGAGCCGGCGCAGGATGTCGGCGTGCAACGCCCCGTTGCTGGCCACCGCGCTGTGCGCGCCGGAGGCGCCCCCAACTGGGGCGGGACGGCCGGCCAGGTCGGTGATCGTGCCCCCCGCCTCGGTGACGATCGGCACCAGCGCCGCCACGTCCCACAGCGACAGCTCCGGCTCCACCATCACGTCCAGTGCCCCCTCGGCCAGCAGCACGTAGCCGTAGAAGTCGCCGTACGCCCGGCTGCGCCAGGCGTCCCGCATGATCCCGAGCATCCCGTCCAGCCGACCGGCCGCTGCCCAGCCGGTCAGCGACGAGTAGCAGAAACTGGCGTCGGCCAGCTCCCGGACCGCGGAGACCCGGATCGGCTCGCCGTGCTCCCGGTCCGGCCCGGCGTACGCCCCGGCGCCCCGGGCCGCCCACCAGCGGCGGCCCAGCGCCGGCGCGGAGACCAGCCCGAGGACCGGGCGGTCGGCCTCCAGCAGGGCGATCAGGGTGGCCCAGACCGGCACTCCCCGGACGAAGTTCTTCGTGCCGTCGATCGGGTCGACGATCCAGCGCCGCCCGTTCGGCCCGGCCGGCTGCTCGCCGTACTCCTCGCCGAGCAGCCCGTCGTCGGGCCGGTGCTCGGCGAGCAGGGCGCGGATCTCCCGCTCGACCGCGGTGTCCGCGTCGGAGACCGGGGTGAGGTCCGGCTTCGACTCGACCCGCAGGTCGAGCGCCCGGAACCGGGCCGCGGAGATGGTGTCGGCGGCGTCGGCGAGCCGGTGGGCGAGGGCGAGGTCGGCGGCGTACCCGGTCATGCCGGAAACGGTAGCGACGCCCCCGGCCGACCCTGGGAGCCGGGTCGCCACCGCCCGCCGATCAGGAACCGGCCAGGGGGTCGCCGGGGTTGCGCTCCGGCTCGCGCGGGTCGGTGTCGCCGGACCGGGAGGCCAGCAGCCGGCGGTACGAGGCCAGCCGGCGCGGGTCGGCCTTGCCGGCGGCCACCCAGGCGTCCAGCCCGCAGTCCGGCTCCTCGGCGGTGTGCGGGCAGTTAGCCGGGCAGTCCACCGTCCCCTCGACCAGGTCGGGGAAGCCGTGCAGCAGGCTGTCGGCGGAGACGTGCGCCAGCCCGAAGCTGCGCACCCCCGGGGTGTCGACGATCCAGCCCGGGTCGGTGTCCGCGCCGGGCGCCGGCGGCAGCCGCAGCGCCACCGCGCTGGTCGAAGTGTGCCGGCCGCGGCCGATCGCGCTGACCGTGCCGACCGCCCGTTCGGCGTCCGGCACCAGGCGGTTGACCAGGGTCGACTTGCCCACCCCGGAGTGGCCCACCAGCACCGACACCCGGCCGGCGAGCAGCGCCCGCAGCGCGTCCAGGTCGGAATCCGGCCGGATCAGCACGTACGGCAGCTCCAGCTCGGTGTAGTAGTCGAGCACCGCCTCCGGGCCGGCGAGGTCGGCCTTGGTCAGGCAGAGCAGCGGCTCGATGTCGGCGTCGTACGCGGCCACCAGGCAGCGGTCGACGAAGCCGGTACGCGGCGGTGGGTCGGCCAGCGCGCTGACGATCACCAGTTGGTCGGCGTTGGCCACCACCACCCGCTCCAGCCGCCCCTCGGCGGTGGTCTCGTCGTCGTCGGCGGTGCGGCGCAGCACCGAGCGGCGCTCGGCGATCCGGACGATCCGGGCCAGCGCGCCGGCCGCCCCGGAGGTGTCGCCGACCAGGGCCACCCGGTCGCCCACCACCACCGACTTGCGGCCCAGCTCCCGGGCCCGCATCGCGGTGACGGTCGGCGCGTCCGCCTCGGCGAGCACGCAGGTGTAGCGGCCCCGGTCCACCGCGATCACGAAACCGTCGACCGCGTCCGAGTGCCGGGGGCGGGTGCGGGTGCGCGGCCGGGAGGACTTCCCTGGCCGGACCCGTACGTCGTCCTCGTCGTACTCCCGCCGTTTGGTCGCCAGGGCGGCACCTCCGCACGTCAGCTCTTGCCGGTCACCATCCCTGACCATAGTGCCGGGAACTCCGGCATGGTCTTGGAGGTGCAGGCCACGTCGTCGAGCTCGACGCCCGGCACGGCCAGCCCGGCCACCGCGGCGGCGTGCGCCATCCGGTGGTCGGCGTACGTCCGGAAGGTGCCGCCGCGCAGCGGGCGGGGCCGGATCTCCAGCCCGTCGGCGGACTCGCTGATGTCGGCGCCGAGGGCGCCGAACTCGCGGGCCAGCGCGGCGATCCGGTCGGTCTCGTGCCCCCGGATGTGGCCCACCCCGGTCAGCCGGGACGGCGAGTCGGCGAGCATGGCCAGCGCGGTCAGCACCGGGGTCAGCTCGCTGACGTCGGAGAGGTCGGCGTCCAGGCCGTGCACGCTGCCGGTGCCGCGCACGGTCAGCCCGTCGGTGCCCAGCCGCACCTCGCCGCCCATCCGGTGCAGCAGCGAGCGGAGCTGCTCGACCGGCTGCATGCTGCTGCGCGGCCAGCCCTGGAGGGTGACCTCGCCGCCGGTGACCAGGGCGGCGGCGAAGAACGGCACCGCGCCGGACAGGTCCGGCTCGATCTCCCAGCCGCGCCCGCTGAGCGGGCCCGGCTCGACGGCCCACACGTCGGGGGTGCCGTCGTCGACGGCGGCGCCCGCGGCGCGCAGCATCTGCACGGTCATCCGTAGGTGCGGCGCGGACGGCACCGGCGGGCCCTGGTGCCGGACCACCAGGCCGTGGTCGAACCGGGCGGCGGCGAGCAGCAGGCCGGAGACCAGCTGGCTGGAGGCCGAGGCGTCGATCACCACCTCGCCGCCGGTGACCCGGCCGGCGCCCTGCACGGCCAGCGGCAGGCTGCCCGGCCCGGCGGCGTCGATCCGGACGCCGAGCGAGCGCAGGGCGCCGACCAGCGGGCCGAGCGGACGGGCCCGGACGGCCGGGTCGCCGTCGAAGGTGATCCGGCCCTCGGCCAGGCCGGCGACCGGCGGCAGGAACCGCATCACGGTGCCGGCCAGCCCGACGTCCACGTGGGCCGGGCCGACCAGCCGGTGCGGCCGGACCAGCCACCGCTCGTCGTCGGCGGTCGAGATGTGCGGGCCTAGGGCGCGCAGCCCGCCGGCCATCAGCTCGGTGTCCCGCGCGCGCAGCGGCCCGGCCAGCGTCGACGGGCCGTTGGCCAGGGCGCTGAGCACCAGGGCGCGGGCGGTCATCGACTTCGAGCCGGGCAGGCGCAGGGTCGCCGCGACGGGGTCGGAGGCGGTCGGGGCGGTCCACGGTTGGACAGGTCGCGTCGCGGTCAGATGTCCCACGGTCACATTCTGCCGCGCCGACGGGCCGGTGGACCTCGACGGAGGGCGGTCTCCCGGCTGGCGGGACAGCCGGAACGGCCGGAGCCGGATAGCGTGTGCCCCATGTGCGGGAGGTACGCGACGACCCGGAGCGCGGGTGACCTGAGCGCGATCTTCGAGGCGTACGACGAGACCGGCGGCCGGCTCGGGCCCGACCACAACGTCGCGCCCACCGACCCGGTGCCGCTGGTCCGGCTCGACGCCGAGGGGCACCGCGCGCTCAGCACCGGCCGGTGGGGGCTGGTGCCGCACTGGGCCACCAGCACCGCCGGCGCCGCCCGCATGATCAACGCGCGGGCGGAGACCGTGGCGACCAGCCGGGCGTACGCGTCGTCCTTCGCCCGCCGGCGCTGCCTGATCCCGGCCGACGGCTGGTACGAATGGGTGCGCTCGCCCGCCGGCCGGCAGGCGTACTACATGACCCCGCAGGACGCCTCGGTGCTGGCCTTCGCCGGGATCTGGTCGCCCCGGCGGCTGCCCGACGGCGGTGAGCTGCTCACCTTCAGCGTGCTCACCACGGCTGCGGTGGGGGAGTTGGCCGAGGTGCACGACCGGATGCCGCTGCTGCTGCCGCCCGAGCGGCGGGCGGCCTGGCTGGCCCCGGCGGAGGACCCGGCCGCCCTGCTCGACCCGCCCCCGCCCGGCTGGCTCGCCGGGTTGGAGATCCGGCCGGTGGGCCCGGCGGTCGGCGACGTCCGCAACGACGGACCGGGGCTGATCGAGCGGGTGCCGCTGCCGGGGGAGCGGGCGGCGGAGGAAATGACGCTCTTCTGAGGCGGCCGCGCATTGTCGCGTGCTGATTTGGTGGAGTTCGGATGAATCGTGGCCGGCTTTTTGCGCCAGATTTCCGTCAAACCCTTGTCCCTGTGTCTGTCGGTGCGATAGAACACAGCGCCGGCGGAGGGTGGCATTTCGCACGGGGCGGATGACCCTCATCGATCTTCTTGATCTTGCCGGTCCCACGGGGGAGGTGGGTGGATGACACGGGCGCGTATGCCCCGACCGCACGAGGTGGCCGCCGCGCGAAGGGACCCGCGACTGTTGCGGGCCCTGCGTGATCGGCGTCAGGACGAGGCGTGGCGGACCAGAGGGACCTGTCAGAGCGTGGATCCGGAGACGTTCTTTCCGGCGCCCAACGAGCCGGCCGACGCGGCCGTTGCGCTCTGCCGCAGTTGTGACGTGCAGGGCTCCTGCCTGGCGTGGGCGTTGGAGGTGGGGGACTGTCACGGAGTCTGGGGTGGCACCACCCCGCGTGAGCGGCGGGCGATGCTGGTCGCCTGGCGCAGCGAGGTGCAGCCGGATCCGGACGCGGTCGACGACGCCGGCCCGCCGGTCCGGGACCGCCTGCTCACCCTGGTGCCGCTGAGCTGACGCTGTCGCCCGCACCGGTCGTACGCCGGTGCGGGCGACCCGTTTCCCGGGCCCGGCGACCTCCTGGCGAGCACCCGCTGGTCGGTGCCGCGGGCCGCGCGGGCTCCCGGGCCGGATGCCGGTCGGGCGCCGGTGTGTGCCGTTTTCCGGGCTGGACGCCGGTGCCGGACCGAATTCTTGATTCGGCAACTTTCCCCGGAGTCGCGGCATTCCGCGCCACCGGGCCGCGCAGAATGGGCCGGTGCGGCACCACGACGAGATCGACACCCCGCGCGGGCCGGCCCGCGTCGACACCGACGGGCCCGCCGGGCCACCCGGTGCCCTGCTCGTGCTCGGGCACGGGGCCGGCGGTGCGGTGGACGCGCCGGACCTGCTGGCGGTACGGGACGCGGTGGTCGACGC
>NZ_JAIOAA010000013.1 GCF_019890675.1 Micromonospora sp. PLK6-60
GTCAAGGGCCGCCCGTCAGGGGCGGCCCTTGACTGCGTTAGCGTCCTGGCGACGCAATGAGGAAGGATGTACCGGTGAGTTCTGGACCGCAGGGCGGCGACCGCCCCCGTCGTTACGAGGACCGTGGCGACCGTCAGCAGGGGCGTGGTGACGCCCGACGCGACGACCGTCCGCCGTACCGCGGGAGCCGTGACGACCGTTTCGGTGGCCAGCGAGGCGGCGCCGGCGGCGACCGCCGCGACGGCGGTTCCCGCGAGGGCGGCGACCGCCGGGACGGCGGCTTCCGCTCCGGCCCCCGCGAGGGCGGCTTCCGGCGGGACGACAGCCGCGACGGTGGTTCCCGTGGCGGGGACCGTCGCGAGGGTGGTTTCCGCTCGGGTTCGCGCGAGGGTGGCTTCCGCCGCGACGGCGACGCGCCGCGCGAGGGCGGCTACCGGGGCGGCGACCGTCGTGAGGGCGGCTTCCGTGGCGGTGACCGTCGTGAGGGCGGCTTCCGCTCGGGTCCCCGTGAGGGTGGTTTCCGCCGGGACGGTGACGCGCCGCGCGAGGGTGGCTTCCGGGGTGGCGACCGTCGTGAGGGCGGCTTCCGCTCGGGTCCCCGTGAGGGTGGTTTCCGCCGGGACGGTGACGCGCCGCGCGAGGGCGGCTTCCGCGGTGGCGACCGCCGTGAGGGCGGCCCCCGTGGTGACCGTGAGAGCGGTGGCTTCCGGGGCGGTGACCGTCGCGAGGGCGGGGACCGTCGTGAGGGTGGCTTCCGCTCGGGTCCGCGTGAGGGCGGCTTCCGCCGGGACGACAACCGTGGCGGCGACCGTCGTGAGGGTGGTTTCCGCTCCGGTCCCCGTGAGGGCGGCTACCGGCGGGACGGCGACGCGCCGCGTGAGGGCGGTTTCCGGGGCGGTGAGCGCCGCGACGGCGGGTTCCGCGGTGGCGATCGCGATGGCGGCTTCCGCGGTGGCCGTGAGGGCGGCGCCCGGGGCGACGACCGTCGTGAGGGCGGTTTCCGGCGGGACGACAGCCGCGGCGGTGACCGCCGTGAGGGCGGCTTCCGCTCCGGCTCCCGTGAGGGTGGTTTCCGCTCGGGTCCGCGCGAGGGTGGTTTCCGCCGGGACGGCGACGCGCCGCGTGAGGGTGGCTTCCGCGGTGGCGACCGTCGTGAGGGCGGCTTCCGCTCGGGCCCGCGCGAGGGTGGTTTCCGCCGGGACGGCGACGCGCCGCGTGAGGGTGGCTTCCGGGGCGGCGACCGCCGTGAGGGCGGCCCCCGTGGCGGCCGCGACAGTGGCGGCTTCCGCGGCGGCGATCGTCGCGAGGGCGGCCCCCGTGGTGACCGCGAGGGCGGTGGCTTCCGGGGCGGTGAGCGCCGCGAGGGTTTCCGTGGTGACGACCGTCGTGAGGGCGGTTTCCGCCGGGACGGCGACGCGCCGCGCGAGGGTGGCTTCCGGGGCGGTGACCGTCGGGAGGGCGGCTACCGGGGCGGTGAGCGCCGCGACGGCGGGTTCCGGGGTGGCGATCGTGACGGCGGCTTCCGGTCGGGGCCCCGCGAGGGCGGCTACCGCCGGGACGGCGAGCGTCGCGAGGGCGGCTTCCGGGGTGGGCCGGACCGGCCGCGTACCGAGCGCGGCGGCGCCGACCGCCGGGGTTTCGACGACCGTCGCGGCGAGGGCGGCTACGGCGCCGGTCCGCAGCGGGACCGACGGGACGACCGGGCCGAGGGCACCGAGGGCGGCCCGGCCGCGCCCGTGCTGCCCGACGAGATCGTGGCGAGCGACCTCGACACCGCGGTCCGCGCCGAGCTGCTCTCCCTGAACAAGCCGGTGGCGGAGACCGTCGCCCGGCACCTGGTGGCGACCGGTCAGCTGATCGACGAGGACCCGGCGGAGGCGCTGGCGCACGCGCTGGCCGCCCGGCGGCTCGCCTCGCGGATCTCCTCGGTGCGGGAGGCGGTCGGGCTGGCCGCGTACCACGCGGGGGAGTGGCAGACGGCCATCGCCGAGCTGCGCACGTACCACCGGATGACCGGGTTGCAGAGCCACCTGGCCGTGCTGGCGGACTGCGAGCGCGCGCTGGGCCGTCCCGAGCGGGCGATCGACCTGTTCCGTGGCGCCGACCGGGACAAGCTCGACCAGGCCGTCGCCATCGAGCTGCTGATCGTGGCGGCCGGGGCCCGGGGCGACCTGGGCCAGAAGGACGCCGCCGTGGCGATGCTCCAGGTCCGCGAGTTGACCGCCGACACGGCCGAGCCGTGGACGGCACGGCTGCGCTACGCGTACGCGGACGCGCTGCTCGCCGTCGGCCGGCGCGAGGAGGCCCGGGAGTGGTTCTCCCGGGCGGCGGACGTGGACACCGACGGCGAGACCGACGCGGCGGAGCGGCTGCTCGAACTCGACGGCGTGGTGATCGAGGGCGACGACGAGGACGACGAGCCGGTCGAGGAGCTGGCTGGCCCGGGTACGCCGGGCGCGGTGCCGACCCGGCCGGACACGGACGCCGCCGACGACCTCGCCGACGCCGACGAAGTCGCGCAAGATGTCGACGCGGACGACGATGTTGACGCGGACGACGAGGACGCGGACGCGGACGTTGACGCGGACGACGATTATGCGGACGACGAAGACGATTACGCGGACGACGACGACGGCGACGCGGACGACCTCACGGACGACGAGGACACCGACACCGGCATCGACCGGGAGCCCTTGGCGGCGGACGACCTCGTCCGGGACGACGACCGGGACGCGGACGGCCGGACCGGCGACGAGCTGACCGACGACGCGGCGACCGCCGTGGCAAACCGGACCGCACCGTCGGCCGCCGCGACGGAGGCGACCGGCCCCGTGGCCACCGGTGCCGCGGTCGAGTCGACCGACGCGGGCGAGCCGGGCGACGCGGGCGGCGTGACCGAGCCGGTCGCGGACGTGCGCGGAACGGACTCGCCGCAGCGATGAGCGGGAACGCGGGGGACCGGCTGGTCGACGGGTACACCCTGGTCGTCTTCGACCTGGACGGGGTGATCTACCTGATCGACCGGCCGATCCCCGGCGCGGTCGAGGCGGTACGCCGGCTGCACGCCGAGGGGCGGGGCGTCGCGTACGCGACCAACAACGCGTCCCGGCGCTCCAGCGAGGTCGCCGAGCTGCTCACCGGCATGGGTGTGCCGGCCCGGGCGGAGGAGGTGCTGACCTCGGCCGCGGCCTCCGCCGAGTTGCTGCGGGACCGGCTGCCCGCCGGCGCCAAGGTGCTGGTGGTGGGCGCGGAGGCGCTGCGCGCGGAGGTCCGCGCCGCCGGGCTGACCCCGGTCAGCCTGGCCGACGACGCCCCGGCCGCCGTGGTGCAGGGCTACGGCCCGCGGGTCGGCTGGACGGAGCTGGCCGAGGCGGCGGTGGCGATCCGGGCCGGCGCGTCGTGGATCGCCACGAACACCGACCGGACCCTGCCCAGTGACCGCGGTCCGCTGCCCGGCAACGGCTCGCTCGTCGCCGCGCTGGTCACCGCGCTGCGGCGGGAGCCCGACGTGGTGGTGGGCAAGCCCGAGCCGGCGCTGTTCGCCACCGCGGCGCGCCGTGCCGGGGCGGGGCGGGCGCTGGTGGTCGGGGACCGGCTGGACACCGACATCGAGGGCGCCCGGCGGGCCGGACTCGACAGCCTGCTGGTGCTCACCGGGGTCAGCGACGTACCGGAGCTGCTGGCCGCCCCGGAGGAGCGCCGGCCGACGTACGTGGCGCTGGACCTCGCCGGGCTGTTCGACCCGGCGGCGGTGGTCCGGGTGCCGGCCGGGTCGGTCCCGGGCTGGTCGGTCGTCGGGACCGGCGGCGGCCTGGAACTCGCCGGCGCCGGCCGCCCGCTGGACGCCCTCGCCGCGCTCTGCGCGGCGGCCTGGTCGGCGGCGGGGGAGCCGACGCTGGTGCGACCGGCGTCGGAGGCGGCGGAGGAAGCCCTCGCGGCCCTCGGCCTGCCGGCCTGAGCCTGGGCCGGGCTCAGAGCAGCTTGCGGAGCTTCATCAGGTCGAACGGGTTCGCCTTGATCGAGACCCGCCGGGCGGCCACCGCCTTGGTGACGTCGAGCTGACCGTGGACCAGGGCGACGAGGTCGTCGCTGGTGGTGCTGAGGACGATCTTGGCTTTCGGGTCGTCCCCGTCGGTCAGCTCGACCAGGCGACCGCCGGTGATCCGCCCGTGGAACGCGGTGTCCAGGTCGGTGACCCGGCAGGCCAGGGTCCGGTCGAGGTCGATCCGGTCCTGCACGTCGGCGTGCCGGTCCAGCCGGGCGGCCAGATCCCGCAACGCCTGCCGGCACTCGTCCACGCTGGCCACATCGTCTCCTCACCACGCGCCACGCCGTTTCCCGGCACCGTACCGCACGCCGACCGTCAGCCCGGCCCGGTAGCGTGACACCAGCACAACCCACCCCGCGGAAGGACTCAGGCATGCAGGACGCGTGGCGCGCCTACCTCGAGCTGGCCATGGGCCTGACCGAAACGCCCCGCAGGCGGGCCCAGGACGTCGTCCGCCGGATGGTCGGTTCGGGCGGCGCCACCGCCGCGCAGCTCCAGGCGCTGGCCGAGGAGCTGGTCTCCACCGGCCTGGCCAACCGGGAGGCGCTGACCAAGCTGGTCCGGTTCGAGGTCGACCGGGCCCTCGGCGCGGTGGGGTTGGCCACCGCGGACGAGGTCGCCGAGCTGACCCGCCGGGTGCACGAGCTGGAGCGCCAGCTCCGCGAGGCCAAGGGCGGGCCGGAGGCGGCGGTGACCGCGCCCCCGTCGGCCGCCCCCGCCGTGCCAAGTGCGCCGGCACCGGGCCGGGCCGTGGCGAAGAAGGTGGCGAAGAAGGCGGTCGCGAAGAAGGCGCCCGGCGTGGTGACCCGTGCCGCGGGCCCGGCGGCGGGCGCCGCCGAGCCGGCCGCGCCGGTGCGGAAGGCCCCGGCCGCGCCGCGGCTGCCCGGGGACGCCCGGTGACCGGCTCGACGCGCCGGCGAGGCCGCCGGTGACCGGCCCGTACCGTCCCGGCCCGCCGCCCGGCGGGCGACCGGTGCCGTCGCCGGGCCCCCGGCCCGGGCCGCCCCCCGCGGCGCGTCCCGGCCCGCCTCCCGGCACCGCGCCGACGGAGTTCGAGGACGCCCGGCATCCGGCGGTGGACGCCGCGGTGCGGGCGATGGCGAACGCCGAGGCACTGTCCCCGGCGGACCAGATCGCCCAGTACGAGGCGGCGTACGAGACGCTGCGCGAGACCCTGGCCGGCATCGACCAGGCCTGACCGACCGGAGAACCACCACCCATGGCACGTCGCAACCGGCTCGACGCCGAACTCGTCCGTCGCGGTCTGGCCCGTTCCCGGGAGCAGGCCGCCGCGCTGGTCGAGGCCGGCCGGGTCCAGCTGCGCGGGGTGCCGGCCCGCAAGGCCGCTGCGATGGTCGACCCCGCCGACCCGCTGCTGGTCACCGGCGCGGACCCCACCTCGGAGTACGTCTCGCGGGGCGGCCACAAGCTGGCCGGCGCGCTGGCCGCCTTCGCCCCGGGCGGGCTCGCCGTCGCCGGTCGCCGCTGCCTGGACGCGGGTGCGTCCACCGGCGGCTTCACCGACGTGCTGCTGCGCGCGGGCGCGGCCGAGGTGGTGGCGGTGGACGTCGGCTACGGCCAGCTCGCCTGGGCGCTGCGCACCGACGAGCGGGTTCGGGTCTTCGAGCGCACCAACGTGCGTACCCTCACCCCGGAGCTGATCGGTGGCGAGGTCGACCTGACGGTGGCCGACCTGTCGTTCATCTCGCTGCGGCTGGTGCTGCCGGCCCTGGCGGCCTGCACCCGCGCCGACGGCGACCTGGCCCTGATGGTCAAGCCGCAGTTCGAGGTGGGTCGGGAGCGGGTCGGTGCCGGCGGGGTGGTGCGCGATCCGGAGCTGCGCGCGGAGGCGGTGCTGGACGTGGCCGCCGCCGCCGCGACGCTCGGGCTGGGCCTGGCCGACGTGACGGCCAGCCCGCTGCCGGGGCCGAGCGGCAACGTCGAGTTCTTCGTATGGTTACGCCGGGGCGCCCCGCCGGCCGACCCGCAGCGGGTGCGGGCGGTGGTGGCGGCCGGCCCCGAGGGCCGGGGCGCGTCCGGCGCCCCGACACACACGGAGGAGATGGCCCCTTGACCGTGGAGCGGACCGCGCTGCTGGTCACCCACACCGGCCGTCGGCGCAGCACCGAGCACGCGCGGGCGGTGGCGAGGGATCTGACCGCCGCGGGCTTCGAGGTGCGGGTGGTGGCGGAGGAGGCCGAGGACCTGGATCTGCCGGGCGCGGTGCCGGTGACCGGTCCGGAGGCGGCCGAGGGCGCGGAGATCGTCTTCGCGCTCGGCGGCGACGGCACGTTCCTGCGTGCGGCGGAGCTGGCCCGGCCGGCGAAGGCGCCACTGCTCGGCATCAACCTGGGCAAGGTGGGTTTCCTCGCCGAGGCCGAGATCGGCGACCTGGACTCGGCGGTGCGGGACGTGGTGGCGCGCAACTACACCGTGGACGAGCGGCTCACGCTGGACGTCACCGCCGAGTTCGAGGGCGGGCCGACGATCGAGTCGTGGGCGTTGAACGAGGTGAGCGTCGAGAAGGGCGAGCGGGCCCAGATGCTGGAGCTGCTCGTCGACGTGGACGGCCGGCCGCTGTCCCGGTACGGCTGCGACGGCGTGGTGTGCGCCACCCCCACCGGCTCGACGGCGTACGCGTTCTCCGGCGGGGGGCCGGTGGTCTGGCCCGAGGTGGAGGCGTTGCTGCTGGTGCCGATCAGCGCGCACGCGCTGTTCAGCCGGCCGTTGGTGACCGCGCCGACGTCCACCTTCGTCATCACCGTGGATCCGTTCACCACGCTGGCGGTGCTCTGCTGTGACGGCCGCCGGGTGTACGACCTCCCGCCGGGGGCGCGGGTGACGGTGCGGCGGGGGGCGTTGCCGGTGCGGATCGTGCGGCTGCGGCCCCGCCCGTTCACCGACCGGTTGGTCGCCAAGTTCGACCTGCCGGTGCAGGGCTGGCGCGGCAGCCGCAGGTGAGCGCCGTGGCGCCGGTCCGGCCGGCCCGCCGGTGGCGCTGTCGGGCGGGCCGGGGGCGCCGTGCCGGCTGGTCAACTGTCCCAGGGCGCGTCTAGTGTCGGTTGCTGTGCTGGAAGAGCTGCGCATCACCGGACTGGGCGTCATCGAGGACACCACGCTCCCGCTGACCGGCGGGATGAACGTCATCACCGGCGAGACGGGCGCGGGCAAGACCATGGTGGTCACCGGTCTGGGCCTGCTCTTCGGTGGTCGGGCCGACGCCGGCCGGGTCCGGGCGCAACCGGGGCGGGCGGTGGTGGAGGGGCGGCTGCGGTTGCGCGGCCGGGTCGGTGACACCGTGCACGCCCGGATCACCGACGCCGGTGGCGAGCCGGACGAGGACGGTGCGGTGCTGCTGAGCCGGACGGTCACGGTGGAGGGTCGGTCGCGGGCGCACCTGGGCGGCCGGTCGATGCCGGTGTCGATGCTCGGTGAGGTCGGCGAGCAGGTGGTGGCGGTGCACGGCCAGTCCGACCAGCTGCGGCTGCTGCGGCCGGCCGAGCAGCGGGCCTCGCTGGACCGGTTCGCCGGCGCGGAGCACGAGAAGCTGTTGGACGCGCTGCGGGAGGTGTATTCCCGCTGGCGGGCGGTGGTGGACGACCTGGCCGACCGGCGGCGCAACGCCCGGGAGCGCCACCAGGAGGCCGACCTGCTGCGGTTGGGCCTGGACGAGATCACCCGGGTCGACCCGCAGCCCGGCGAGGACGACGACCTCAAGGCGGAGGCGCAGCGGCTGGAGCACGCCGAGGGGCTGCGCACGGCGGCGCAGCTGGCCCACCAGTGCGTGGCCGGCGGGGTGGAGGCGACCGACGACACGCCGGACGCGACGGTGCTGCTGGGCACGGCCCGCCGCACGCTGGAGGCCCAGGCCGGCACGGATCCCGCGCTGGGTGAGTTGGCGGCCCGGTTGGAGGAGGCCGCCACCCTGGTCGCGGACGTGTCGGCCGAGCTGTCGGGATACCTGGCGGGGTTGGACGCTGATCCGGCCCGGTTGCAGACGATCTACGAGCGCCGGGCGGCGTTGCGGGCGTTGACCCGCAAGTACGCCGACGACGTGGACGGCGTGATCGCCTGGGCGGAGCGGGCCCGGACCCGGCTGTCCGATCTGGACACCTCGGACGACGTGCTGGAGGAGCTGGACCGGGAGGGTCAGCGGCTGGCCGCCGAGGTGGCCGAGCTGGCCGGCCGGGTGTCGGCCTCCCGACAGGAGGCGGCGCTGCGCTTCGCCGAGCAGGTGACGGTGGAGCTGGCCGGGTTGGCCATGCCGCATGCCCGGATCGAGGTGGCGGTGCTGCCCCGGGCGGCCGGCCGGGCGGAGCCGGCCCTGCGGGTCAACGGTGCCGAGGTCGGGGTGGGCCCGGACGGCGGCGACGAGGTGGAGCTGCGGCTGCTGGCCCATCCCGGTGCGCCGTCGCTGCCGCTGCAGAAGGGCGCCTCCGGTGGCGAGCTGTCCCGGGTGATGCTGGCCATCGAGGTGGTCTTCGCCGGGTCGGGGGGGCCGCCGACGTTGGTATTCGACGAGGTCGACGCCGGGGTCGGTGGTCAGGCGGCGGTGGAGATCGGGCGCCGGCTGGCCCGGCTGGCCCGCAGCCACCAGGTGCTCGTGGTCACCCACCTGCCGCAGGTGGCGGCGTTCGCCGACCGGCACATGGTGGTGGCCAAGGACACCGGGGGAGCGGTGACCACCAGCGGGGTGCGGGTGGTGGAGGACACCGAGCGGGCCCGGGAGTTGGCGCGCATGCTGGCGGGTTTGCCGGATTCGGATCTGGGTATCGCGCATGCGGAGGAGTTGCTGGCCGTGGCGGCGAAGGAAAGGCGTTCGTGAGCCCGGCTTTGTGAGCGCAAGCACACCGGCTTGTGCTCGGAGTGTGCTTCCCTGGGTAGGCGGCCCTGCTCAGGCATGTCGCGACAGAAATGCCTGCCTCAACATGCCAGGATGGTCACGATGCGTCTACCCACGTTGCGCCGGACCCGGAATGCGGAACCGGGCACAGTTGCCGGCACCGCTCGCCTCGATCGCCGGACGAAGCGCCTGGTCGGGCGGCTGAGGCCCGGGGACATCGCGATCATCGACCATGTCGACCTGGACCGGGTGGCGGCCGACTCGCTGGTCGCCGTCGGCGTCGCCGCGGTGCTCAACGCCAAGCCGTCGGTCTCCGGCCGCTATCCCAACCTCGGCCCGGAGGTGCTCGTCAAGGCGGGCATCCCGCTGCTCGACGATCTCGGGGAGTGCGTCTTCGAGCAGGTCCGCGAGGGCGATCAGGTGCGGATCGAGGGCAACACGGTCTTCGTCGGCGAGGAGCCGGTGGCGCACGGCGCGCTGCAGGACGCCGAGTCGGTGGCCAAGTCGATGGCCGACGCCCGGGAGGGCCTGTCCGTGCAGTTGGAGGCGTTCGCCGCCAACACCATGGACTACCTCCGGCAGGAGCGGGACCTGCTGCTGGACGGGGTCGGCGTACCGGAGATCGAGACCGAGGTCCGGGGCCGGCACTGTCTGATCGTGGTCCGGGGCTACGACTACAAGGCCGACCTGGACGTGCTGCGGCCCTACATCCGGGAGTTCAAGCCGGTGCTGATCGGCGTGGACGGCGGCGCGGACGCGCTGGTGGAGGCCGGCTACACCCCCGACATGATCATCGGCGACATGGACTCGGTCACCGACGACGTGCTGCGCTGCGGCGCCGAGGTGATCGTGCACGCGTACCCGGACGGTCGGGCCCCGGGCCTGGCCCGGGTGAACGGGCTCGGCGTGCCGGCGATCACCTTCCCGGCGGCGGCCACCAGCGAGGACCTGGCGATGCTGCTGGCCGACGAGAAGGGCGCGTCGCTGCTGGTGGCGGTGGGCACGCACGCCACGCTCGTCGAGTTCCTGGACAAGGGGCGCGGCGGCATGGCCTCGACGTTCCTCACCCGGCTCAAGGTCGGCGGCAAGCTCGTCGACGCCAAGGGTGTCAGCCGGCTCTACCGGCAGAGCATCTCCGGCTCCTCGTTGCTGTTGCTGGTGCTGTCCGCGGTCGCCGCGATGGCGTCCGCGGTGGCCGTCTCCACCGTCGGCAAGGCGTATCTGGGCGTGGTTTCGGAGTGGTGGGACAATTTCGTGTTCCGGCTCGGCCAGCTCTTCTAGCTCCCCGACGATCAAGAGGCTGCAAGCGTGATCAACTTTCGGTACCACGTGGTGTCCCTGACCGCGGTCTTCCTGGCGCTGGCCATCGGGTTGGTGGTCGGCACGGCGGCGCTCAACGGCCCGGTGGCCGACTCGCTGCGGGAGAACGTCAACCTGCTGCGCAAGGACAACCAGCAGATGCGTCAGTCGGTCAACAACCTGCAGAAGGAACTGGACTCGGAAGAGGACTTCGCGGCCGAGATCGCCCAGGTGGTCCTGCCCGGCAAGCTCACCGGCAAGCGGGTGCTGGTGCTGAGCCTGCCCAGCGGGCGGCAGCACACCGACGGCGTGGTCAAGATGCTGGACCTGGCCGGGGCGGACGTGACCGCCCGGGTCGAGCTGCAGGAGAAGTTCATCAACCCGGACAACAACAGCAACCTGATGGAGCTGGCGGTCACCGCGGCCCGACCCACCGCGCCCGCCTCCGGGCTGCCCGGCAACGGGCACGGGGTGGAGACCTCCAGCGCGCTGCTGGCCAGCGTCCTGCTGGACCGGGCGGCCGGCGCGGCCCCGGTCAGCGAACCCGACCGGCGGTCGGTGCTCGGCGCCTACTCCAGCGCCGGCTACCTGACCACCGACGACCGGGTGACCAAGTCCGCCGAGGCGGTCGTGCTGGTCAGCGGCCAGCCGTACGTGGACAAGGATTCGGTCAAGAAGGACGAGTCGGTGGTGAAGGTGGCCGAGCAGTTCGACCGGACCGGCTCGATCGTGGTCGGCGGCAACGGCTCCGCCGGCGGCAACGTGGTGGCCGTGGTCCGCGGCGACCCGGTGCTGGCCCAGGCCATCTCCACCGTCGACAACGCCAACACCGTCCAGGGTCAGCTGGTCACCACCCTGGCGCTGGTGCAGCAGCTGACCGAGAAGAAGGCCGGCCACTACGGCGTGGGCGACAGCGCGGCGGCGATCCTGCCTAAACTGCCCCAGTGAATCAACGGCGGACGCCCGGTTCGCGCCCCCGCGCGCCCCGGGTCCGGATCGGAGGGCTCGCGTGAGCAGGTGGGGTCGGTTGCTGGCCGCCGGGGCCGGGGCGGTCGCCGCCCGGTACGTGCTGCGGGAGGTGCGCACCGCACCGGTGGCGCCCGCGCTGGAGCGGACGAACTTCCGCGGCCGTACCGTCACCCTCGCCGCCGGGCCGGCGCTGGCCGTGGGCGGCGCCGGGGCGGCCGCGGTGGGCGCGGGCAGCGGGGCCGCCGGGGCGGCCGCGCTCGTCGCCGGGCTGGGCGCGGGCGCGGTCGGGCTCTACGACGACGTGGTGGGCGCCCGGCCGGAGCAGAAGGCCGCGAAGGGATTCGCCGGGCACCTGGCCGCGCTGCGCGAGGGCCGGGTCACCGCCGGACTGGTCAAGATCGCCGGGGTGGGCGCGGCGGGGCTCGGCGCGGCCGCCCTGCTCGCCGCCGACCCTCGGGTAGCCGCCCATCCGCGCCGGCAGCGGCACGGCGGACTCGGCCGCGCCGTCGACGTCCTGCTCGGCGCCGGCGTGGTGGCCGGCACCGCCAACCTGCTCAACCTGCTCGACCTGCGCCCCGGCCGGGCGCTGAAGTCCGGCCTGCTGCTGGGCGCGCCGCTGGCCGGCGGCCCGCACGGCGGGATCGCCGTCGGGGCGGCGAGCGCCGCCGCCGGCCTGCTCCGCGACGACCTCGACGAGACGGTGATGCTCGGCGACAGCGGCGCCAACGCGCTGGGCGCCCTGCTCGGCGTGTCGCTGGCCGCCCGCAGCGGGCCGCTGGGCCGGGCCGGCGTGCTCGCGGTATTGGCCGGCCTCACCGCCGCCAGCGAGCGGGTCAGCTTCACCCAGGTGATCCACCGGACCCCGGGGTTGCGGCACCTCGACGAGCTGGGCCGGCTCGCCGACTGACGTGACGAAACCGGCACCTCTCGCCGCCGCCGGCCGCGTCGCCGGGGCGGCCGCCCTCATCGCCGTCCTCACCGTGGTCAGCCGGCTCGCCGGCTTCGGCCGTACCGCCGTGTTCACCTGGACGCTGGCCCCCACCGACCTCGGTGGCGCCTACCTGGTGGCGAACTACGTCCCGAACTTCATCTTCGAGATCGTCGCCGGTGGGGCGCTGGCCAGCCTCGTCGTACCGCTGCTGGCCGGTGCCGTCGAGGTGGGCGACCGGCGGGCCGTGGCCGCCACCACGGGTGCGCTGCTGACCTGGACGTTGAGCCTCCTGATCCCGCTGGCCGTGCTGGTCGCGCTGCTCGCCGATCCGCTGACCGGCCTGCTCGGGCACGGTCTCAGCGACGTCCAGCAGGCCGCCGGGGCGCGGATGCTGCGGGTCTTCGCGCCCCAGCTGCCGCTCTACGGCGTGGGCATCGTGCTCACCGGCGTCCTCCAGGCGCACCGCCGGTTCGCCTGGCCGGTCCTCGCGCCGTTGCTGTCCAGCGTCACCGTCATCGCGGTCTACCTGTGCTTCACCGCCGTCGAGGGGCGGCTGGCCGGCATAGGCGAGGTCGGTCGGGGCGGTGAGCTGCTGCTCTCCGGCGGCACCACACTCGGCGTCGTGGTGCTCTCCCTGTCGCTGCTGATCCCGCTGCGCCGGCTGCGGCTGCGGCCCCGGCCGGGCTACCGGTTCCCGGCCGACGCCCGGGCCCGGGTCGGCGGGCTGGTGGTCGCCGGGGTGGTGACGGTGGCGGCCCAGCAGATCGCCCTGGTCGTCACGCTCAACCAGGTCACCTACGGCCGGACCGCCGACGTGGGTGTCTACAACCTGGCCCAGACGATCTACTTCCTGCCCTGGTCGGTGCTGGCGGTGCCGCTGGCGGTGGCGGCGTACCCGACGCTGGTGGCGGCCCGGGCGAGCGGCGACGAACGGGCCTACCGCGAGACCCTGGCCCCGGCGGTGCGCGGGGTCGTGCTGTTCAGCCTGCTCGGCGCCGCCGCGCTGGTCGGCGCCGCGATCCCGGTCGGGCACTTCTTCTTCGCCGACCCGGTCGACGCGCGCACCGCCGCGGTCGGCATCGCCGGCTTCGCCCCCGGCCTGGTCGGCTACGGCCTGTTCGCGGTCCTCACCCGGGCGCTCTACGCCCGGGGCGAGACCCGCGCGGCCACCCTGGCCACCGCGTGCGGGTGGCTGAGCGTGCCCGCCCTCGCGCTCCTGTTCGGCCGGGTGCTGCCGCTGGCCGACCGGGTGCTCGCGGTGACGCTGGCCACCTCGGCCGGCATGCTGCTGCTCGGCGCGCTGCTGGTCACCGCCGTGCGGCGCGCCGCCGGCCCGGAGGCGCTGGCCGGCATCGGGCGGGCCGGCGCCGCCGGGCTGCTGGCGGCTGCCGTCGCCGCGGCGGGTGGGGTGGCCACCGCCCGGGGCCTCGGCGGGCTCGGCGACGGGACCCCGACGACACTCCAGGCCCTCGCGCAGGGCATGCTGTCCGGGGTCGTGGCCGGCGTCCTGTTCCTCGCCGTCGCCTGGCTGACCGACGCCCGCGACGTGCGGCCGCTGCTCGCGGCCGTGACCCGCCGGCTGCGCCGGCGGCGACCGGCCGGCGGGGCCGACGGCCCGCGGGCGGACCAGCACCCCGGCGAGCGGGGCGACGGAAAGGAGACCGTTTCCTCATGACGGACGCCTCGTCGGCACCGCGGTGGCCCGGCTCGGTGGCCCTGGTCCTCGCCTCCAGCACCGGCGGGGTCGGCCAGCACGTCCGGTCGGTGGCCCGGGGCCTCGCCGAGGCCGGCGCGTCCGTGCTGGTCTGCGGGCCGGCCGCGACCCAGGAACAGTTCGACTTCACCGGCGCGGGCGCCCGGTTCGTCCCGGTGGAGATCCCGGCGAGCCCCACCCCGGCCGACGCCCGGGCCGTCGCCGCGCTGCGCCGGGCCCTCGCCGACGCGAAGGTGGACGTGGTGCACGCGCACGGGCTGCGCGCCGGGCTGGTGGCCGTGCTCGCCCGGCCCGCCGTCCCGCTGGTGGTGACCTGGCACAACGCGGTGCTGGCCGGTGGGCTGCGGGGCCAGCTGTCCCGGCTGGCCGAACGGGTGGTGGCCCGGTCGGCCACGATCGCCCTGGGAGCCTCCGCCGACCTGGTGGCCCGGGCCGCCGCGCTGGGCGCACCCGACGCCCGGCTCGCGCCGGTGGCCGCGCCCACGCTGCCGGCGCCGCGCCGGCGCCGGACCGCCGTCCGCGCCGAGTTCGGCGTCGCCGCCGGGCAGCCGCTGATCCTGTCGGTCGGCCGGCTGCACCCGCAGAAGCGCTACGACGTGCTGGTCGACGCCGCCGCCCGCTGGCGTACCCGCCGGCCCGCGCCGGTGGTGGTGATCGCCGGCAGCGGCCCCGCCTACCTGCCGCTGGCCGCCCGGATCTCGGCGGCCCGCGCCCCGGTGACCCTGCTCGGGCACCGCACCGACGTCGCGGACCTGCTGGCCGGCGCCGACCTGGCCCTGGTCACCAGCGACTGGGAGGCCCGCCAGCTGTTCGCGCAGGAGGCGCTGCGCGCCGGCGTGCCGCTGGTGGCCACCGACGTGGGCGGCCTGCCGGAGCTGGTCGGCGACGCCGCCGTGCTGGTCCCGCCCGGTGACGTCGACGCGGTCGACGCGGCGGTGCGCGGCCTGCTGGACGACGACGCGCGCCGGGCGGAACTCGCCCGGCGGGGCGTGGAGCGGGCCGCGGCCTGGCCCACCGAGGCCGACACGGTCGCCGCGCTGGCCGCGCTCTACGCCGAGCTGAGCCCGCCGGGCTCCGGCCCGGCCCGGCCCGACGCCGGCGCCCCGTCGACGGGGCAGCGCTGATGCTGCGCAGGCTGACCCCGGTGCTGCTCACCCTGGTCGTGGTGGCGCTGGGCATCACCGCCCTGGCCGCCCGGCCGGACCAGACCGCGCCGCGCCGGTCGGCCGACTTCGTCGTGCTGGCCGGGGTGGCCGGGCTGCGCTGGGAAGACGTCGACCCGCAGACCACCCCGACGCTGTGGCGGATGGCCGAGCAGGGCTCCATCGGGTCGCTGTCGGTGCGGTCCGCGCACCGGCCCACCTGCCCGGTGGACGGCTGGCTGACCCTGGGCGCCGGGAACTTCGCCGCCTGGAACGGGTCCCGCCCGGCCGGCGGCTGCCCGGCCGGTGCGGTCACCGTGGAACAGCCGGACGGCATCGGCGCGAACCTGCCGCAGCAGGAGGGGGTGGTCGCCCACAACCAGGACCGGCTGCCCTGGGGCGCGGTGCCGGGCTCGCTGGCGGAGTCGGTGCGCTGCTCGGTGGCGGTCGGCCCCGGCGCGGCGGTGGCCGCGGCCCGGCCGTTCGGCCGGGTCGACCGGTACGCGTCGGCGCTGCCGAAGGACCCGGCCAAGCTGCTCGGCTCCTGCGTGCTCAGCATCGTGGACCTCGGCACGGTCAGCGGCACCGACCCGGCCGGGCGGGCCGAGGCGGCGCGCCTGGCCGACCAGCAACTGGCCCGGGTGCTGGCCGCGCGCCCGCCCCGGTCGCTGGTGCTGCTCGCCGGGATCTCCGACACCGACGAGACGTCCCGGCTGCACGTGGCGGTCGCCGACGGGCCGGGTTGGGAGCGGGGCTGGCTGACCTCGGCCAGCACCGGCCGGGAGGGCTACCTGCAACTGGCCGATCTGGCGCCCACCGCGCTCACCGCGCTGGGCCGCCCGCTGCCGCAGCGGCTCTTCGTCGGCCGGCCCGCCCAGTCGGTGGGGGAGCGCCCGGGTGATCTCGCCGCCGACATCGAGGCGACGGCGGACGCCGACCGGGAGGCCGGCGCCCAGCGCCGGGTGGCCGGGTGGTTCTTCGCCCTGCTGGCGGTTGCCCAGGTGGCGCTCGCCGTCGCGGTGCTGCCACTGCTGCGCCGCGCCCGCCGGCACGCCGGCCCGTACGGCCCGGAGCCGGTGTCGCCGCGGGTGGTCGGCGCGGTGGAGCTGCTGCTGATCGCCGCCGCGCTGGCCGTGCCGGCGGCCCTGCTGGCCGACGCGGTGCCGTGGTGGCGGGGTGAGCACGCGGGCGGGTACTTCGCGCTGGTGACGGTGCTGCTGATCGGTGGCGGGACGGCCCTGGTGCGGATCGCGCCGGGGTACGCCGGGACGCTGGGACCGCTCGGCGCGGTGGCCGGCCTGGCCACCCTGGCGGTCGGCGCGGATGTGCTCACCGGGGCCCGGTTGCAGCTCAACGGGGTGGTGGGCTACTCGGCGTTGCAGGGCGGCCGGTACGCCGGGCTGGGCACGGTGGGTTTGGGGGTGTTCCTGGCCGGCGCGCTGCTCAGCGCCGGCTGGCTGGCGCAACGGTTCCGGCGCGGCTGGCGGCCGGCGGTGATGGTGCTGGTGGGTGGCCTGGCGGTGGTGGTGGTGGGCAGCCCGTATCTGGGCGCCGACTCGATCGGGGCGATCGCGCTCACCGCCGGGGTGAGCGTCGCCGCCGCGATCAGCGCCGGTGGCTGGCTGACGGTGAGCCGGTTCGTCTGGGCCACCATGGCCGGGCTGGCGGTGACCATCGGCTTCGCCACGGTGGACCTGCGCCGGCCGGAGTACGAGCGGGGCAGCCTGGGCCGTTTCCTGGCCGCGCTCGGCGACGGCACCGGCGGGTTGACGGTGAACCGGTCCAGCAGCGCCAACTTCGAGACCCTGGTGAACAGCCCGCTGACGGTGATCGCGCTGGCCGGCGCGGCGCTGGTCTGGCTGGCCCTGCTCCAGCCGTGGGGCGGCCTGATGCGGTTGTTCGGCATCTACCCGGCGGTCCGGGCGGCGATGGCCGGCACCGGCGTCGCCGCCGGCATCGGCGGCGTGCTGGGCGGGGTGGCGCTGGACGTGGCCGGCGCGGCGGCGGCGCTGGTGGTGCCGATGGCGGCGCTGGCCGCGCTGCGGGTGCTCGACCACTCCACCGACCGCACCCAGCCCGGCACCGGCCGGCCCTGGGACGACGTGCCGGGCGGCGGCCCGGACGACGCGCCCGACGGCCGGCCCGGGGGACAGCGGCGGCCCGGCGGCGGGCCGGCGCCGGACGACGCCGGTCCCGGCGGGCCGGTCTCGGACGACGCGGCGGGCGCGGCCGGTCCGGGGCCCGGTGACGGGGCCGACCCCGCCGACGGGCCGGTGCCGCACCAGGCCCGGCGGGCATCGACCGAGGTCACGGCCGGCTGAGCCGGCCCGGCCCGGATCGGGCGTACGACGGGTGCGGCCCCGGTCCCCGGCGGGGAAGGTGTTACCGTGGAATCCCGTGGATCGCGTGATCACCCAGGTGATCGGCACGGCGGTTCGCACGACCGCTACGGACGACACGGGAGCAGGCCTTGGCCCCTTCAGCACGGACGACCCGGCACATCTTCGTCACCGGGGGCGTCGCCTCCTCGCTCGGTAAGGGCCTCACCGCCTCCAGCCTCGGCAACCTGCTCACCGCCCGCGGGCTGCGCGTGGTGATGCAGAAGCTCGACCCGTACCTCAACGTCGACCCCGGGACGATGAACCCGTTCCAGCACGGCGAGGTCTTCGTCACCGAGGACGGCGCCGAGACCGACCTGGACGTCGGCCACTACGAGCGGTTCCTCGACCGGGCGCTGTCCGGCAAGGCGAACGTCACCACCGGCCAGATCTACTCCGACGTGATCGCCAAGGAGCGGCGCGGCGAATACCTCGGCGACACCGTCCAGGTCATCCCGCACATCACCAACGAGATCAAGTCGCGGATCCTCGGCATGGCCGACCCGGACGCCGACGGGCAGCTGCCCGACGTGGTGATCACCGAGGTGGGCGGCACCGTCGGCGACATCGAGTCGCTGCCGTTCCTGGAGGCGATCCGCCAGGTCCGCCACGACCTCGGCCGGGACAACTGCTTCTATCTGCACGTGTCGCTGGTGCCGTACCTGGCGCCGTCGGGTGAGCTGAAGACCAAGCCCACCCAGCACTCGGTGGCGCAGCTGCGCAACATCGGCATCCAGCCCGACGCCATCGTGCTGCGCTGCGACCGGGAGATCCCGGAGAAGCTCAAGGAGAAGCTGTCGCTCTACTGCGACGTGGACCGCGAGGCCGTGGTCGCCGCCCCGGACGCGCCCAGCATCTACGACATCCCGAAGGTGCTGCACCGCGAGGGCCTCGACGCGTACGTGGTGCGCCGGCTCGGCCTGTCCTTCCGGGACGTGGACTGGACCAGCTGGGACGACCTGCTGGACCGGGTGCACCAGCCGCACCACACGGTCACCGTCGCGCTGGTCGGCAAGTACGTCGACCTGCCCGACGCGTACCTGTCGGTCAGCGAGGCCATCCGGGCCGCCGGCTTCGGCCACCGGGCCCGGGTGCAGCTCAAGTGGGTGCCCAGCGACGACTGCGTCACCCCGGCCGGGGCCGCCGCCGCGCTGGCCGGCGTGGACGGCATCGTCATCCCCGGCGGTTTCGGCGTGCGCGGCATCGAGGGCAAGATCGGCACCGCCCGGCACGCCCGGGAGAACGGCATCCCGCTGCTCGGCCTCTGCCTCGGCCTGCAGTGCATGACCATCGAGGTGGCCCGCCACCTGGCCGGCCTGGACGGGGCGAACTCCCTCGAATTCGACGAGGACGCCAAGCACCCGGTCATCGCCACCATGGCCGACCAGGAGGACATCGTCGCCGGCAAGGGCGACCTGGGCGGCACCATGCGCCTGGGGGCGTACCCGGCGAAGCTCACCGAGGGCTCGCTGGTCGCCGAGGCGTACGGCAGCACCGAGGTCAGCGAGCGGCACCGGCACCGCTACGAGGTGAACAACGCCTACCGGGACCAGCTCGCCAAGGCCGGGCTGCACATCTCCGGCACCTCGCCGGACGGCCGGCTTGTCGAGTTCGTCGAGCTGGACCGGGGGCAGCACCCGTTCTTCGTGGCCACCCAGGCGCACCCCGAGCTGAAGAGCCGCCCGACCCGCCCGCACCCGCTGTTCGCCGGGTTCGTCGCGGCCGCCATCGCGTACTCGGAGGCCGACCGGCTCCCGGTGGACCTGGACGGCCCGCCGGCGAAGAAGGCGGGCCGCAACGGTGGCGCGCCGGTGGCCGAGGCGGCCGCGCGCCCATGAGCGCGGTCGAGCACCGGTACGAGGTGACCGGCCGGCGGGAGCGTTACGCCGGCCCGGTCTTCACCGTGTTCAGCGACGAGGTCACCATGCCGGGCGGCGGCACCGCCACCCGGGACCAGGTGCGGCACGTCGGCGCGGTGGCCGTGGTGGCGCTGGACGACGCCGGGCAGGTGGTGCTGCTGCGGCAGTACCGGCACGCCGTCGGCCGGCACCTGTGGGAGCTGCCCGCCGGGCTGATGGACGTCGAGGGTGAGGAGCCGCCGGCCGCGGCGGCCCGGGAACTGGCCGAGGAGGCCGACCTCACCGCCGGGCGGATCGACCTGCTGGTCGACGTGCACACCTCGCCGGGCTTCTCCAACGAGCTGGTCCGGGTCTTCCTCGCCCGCGACCTGGGTGCGGTGCCGGCCGAGCGCCGGCACCGGCGCACCGACGAGGAGGCCGACCTCCAGGTGGTCCGGCTGGACCTGGACGAGGCGGTCGGCATGGTGCTGGCCGGTGAGATCACCAACGGTCCGTGCGTGGCCGGGCTGCTCGCCGCGGCGCGCGCCCGGGACGCCGGCTGGTCGGTGCTGCGCCGGGCCGACGCCCCGCTGCCCCGCTGACCGGGTACGCCCCGACGGGCCGGCGCGGCTGTCGCCGCACCGGCCCGTCGCCCGTCGCGCACGCGTCCGCGTCTCCGTCCCGGCGGGGCGTATTGCGGCATGTCGGCCTGTTCGGCCTCGGTTAGGCCGCTTATTGCCGCACGTCGGTGCCACCCCGCCGGCCGAGCACGGCCCAGCGGCGCGGCCGCGGTCGTGGTCGGTGGGCGGGGACGGTCACCCGGTGCGACGATGGGGGTGGTTCCACGGGCGGCAGGGAGGGCCATTCCTGACACATCGTCAGGCGAACCCGTCACCGGGTGTCAGTGTGCTGGCTTCCCGAGGGTGGGTGCGGCCCTAGACTGCCGCCGGGCGGACCGGTGGACCGCGTCGGCAATGGGGCCGCCGTGGCGCCGCGCAGTCGGGGATGAGCAGCCCCGGAGGAAGGTGTCTGCATCGTGAAGGTCGGAATCCCGCGCGAGGTCAAGAACCACGAGTACCGCGTGGCGATCACGCCCGCGGGCGTCAACGAGTTCACCCGCCACGGCCACGAGGTCTTCGTCGAGGCCGGTGCCGGCGTCGGCTCCAGCATCACCGACGACGAGTTCGCCGCGGCCGGCGCGAAGATCCTGGCCACCGCCGACGAGGTCTGGGACGCCGCCGAGCTGGTGCTCAAGGTCAAGGAACCGATCGCCGAGGAATACCACCGGATGCGCGAGGGGCAGGTGCTCTTCACCTACCTGCACCTGGCCGCCTCGAAGGACTGCACCGACGCGCTTGTCGACCGCAAGGTCACCGGCATCGCGTACGAGACCGTCGAGCTGCCCGACCGCTCGCTGCCGCTGCTCGCCCCGATGTCCGAGGTGGCCGGCCGGCTCGCCCCGCAGGTGGGCGCCTTCTACATGATGCGTACCGGCGGCGGCCGGGGCGTGCTGCCCGGCGGCGTCTCCGGCGTGTACGCGGCGAAGACCGTGGTCATCGGCGCGGGCGTGTCCGGCATGAACGCCGCCGCCATCGCGCTCGGCCTGCAGTCCGAGGTGCTGCTGCTGGACAAGAACGTCGCCCGGCTGCGCCAGGCCGACGCCATCTACCGGGGCCACCTGCAGACGGTCGCCTCCAACGCGTACGAGATCGAGCGGGCGGTGCTCGACGCCGACCTGGTGATCGGCGCGGTGCTGGTGCCCGGCGCGAAGGCCCCGAAGCTCATCTCCAACGAGCTGGTGTCCCGGATGAAGCCGGGCAGCGTGCTCGTCGACATCGCCATCGACCAGGGTGGCTGCTTCGAGGACTCGCGGGCCACCACGCACGCCGACCCGACCTACAAGGTGCACGAGTCGATCTTCTACTGCGTGGCGAACATGCCCGGCGCGGTGCCCAACACCAGCACCCACGCGCTGACCAACGTCACCCTGCCGTACGCGCTGGAGCTGGCCAACCAGGGCTGGCGGGCGGCGCTGCGCAACGACCCGGCCCTCGCCCTGGGCCTGAACACCCACGCCGGCCGGGTGGTGTACGGCCCGGTGGCCGAGGCGCACGGCCTGGACGTGCTGCCGCTGGCCGAGGTGCTGGGCTGAGCGCTGCCACCGACGCCAGGGCCGGCGCGGAACCCGCGCCGGCCCTGCGCCGCGCGGTCCGGGGCTACCTGGACCACCTCACCGTCGAGCGGGGCCTGTCCCCGAACACGCTCGCGTCGTACCGCCGGGACCTGGACCGCTACCTGGACACCCTCGCCGCGGCCGGCGTCACCGACCTCGCGTCGGTCGGCGCCGGCACCGTCGAGGCGCACCTGGCCCGGCTGCGGGCCGGCGACGACGACCACCCGCCGCTCGCGGTCTCCTCGGCCGCCCGGGCCGCCAGCGCGGTGCGCGGCCTGCACCGGTTCGCGCTGCGCGAGGGGCTGACCGCCGCCGACCCGAGCCGCGACGTGCACCCGCCCACCCCACCACGGCGGCTGCCCCGGGCCCTGCCGGTCGCCGACGTGGTCCGGCTGCTGGAGACCGCCGGCCCGACCACCGCCACCGGCGACGGGGCGGCCCTCGCGCTGCGCGACCGGGCGCTGCTGGAGTTCCTGTACGGCACCGGGGCGCGGATCTCCGAGGCGGTCGGCCTGGCCGTGGACGACCTGGACGCCGAGGCCGGCTCGGTGCTGCTGCGCGGCAAGGGCGGGCGCAGCCGGCTGGTCCCGATCGGCGGGTACGCCGTCGAGGCGGTGCGCGCCTGGCTGGTGCGCGCCCGTCCCGGGCTGGTCGCCGCCGGCCGGGGCACCCCGGCACTGTTCGTCAACGCCCGGGGCGGCCGGCTGACCCGCCAGGGCGCCTGGACCATCCTGCGCCGCGCCGCCGACCGCGCCGGCCTGCCGGTGGACGGGCCGGACGCGGTCTCCCCGCACACCCTGCGCCACTCCTTCGCCACCCATTTGCTCGACGGCGGCGCGGACGTGCGGGTGGTGCAGGAACTGCTCGGTCACGCGTCGGTCACCACCACCCAGGTGTACACGTTGGTCACCGTGGAGCGGCTGCGCGAGGTGTACGCCACCGCCCATCCGCGCGCCCGCGGCTGAGCCGGACCGGGCGGCGGTCGCCGGTCCGGTGGCCGACACGCCGGACCGGTACCGAACGCCCTGCTCGCCGGTGGCGTACAGTCGGCATCGGCGCGGACCTCCTGGGCGACACCGACCGGGGTACGCAGCGGCGCCGCGAGGGACGTCGGACGGCTCCGACGCCGGGTGGTCGTCGGGAGGGGGCAACGAGGACATGGCTGGCAACGAGGATCGTGCCGACGCCTGGACGTCGGAGCTCCGCGAGCAGCAGGCGTCGCTCGGCGCGGACCTCGGGCCGGCGGACCCGGCCGCGTACACGATGCGCAAGCCGATCCCGGAGCCGATGCCCACCGACCGGCACGGCCCGGCGCGGATCATCGCGATGGCCAACCAGAAGGGTGGCGTCGGCAAGACCACCACCACCATCAACCTGGGCGCCGCGCTGGCGGAGTACGGCCGCAAGGTGCTGCTTGTCGACTTCGACCCGCAGGGCGCGCTCTCGGTGGGCCTGGGGGTCAACCCGCACAACCTCGACCTGTCGGTCTACAACCTGCTCATGCAGGACGACGTCACCGCCGAGGACGTCCTGATCAAGACCGACGTGGCCGGCCTGCACCTGCTGCCGGCCAACATCGACCTCTCCGCCGCCGAGATCCAGCTGGTCAACGAGGTCGCCCGGGAGATGGCCCTGGCCCGGGTGCTGCGGACCATCCGCAAGGAATACGACTTCATCCTGATCGACTGCCAGCCCTCGCTGGGCCTGCTGGCGATCAACGCGCTGACCGTGGCGCACGGCGTGCTCATCCCACTCGAGTGCGAGTTCTTCAGCCTGCGCGGCGTGGCGCTGCTGCTGGACACCATCGACAAGGTGCGCGAGCGGCTCAACTTCGACCTGGAGCTGGAAGGCATCCTCGCCACCATGTACGACAGCCGCACCACCCACTGCCGGCAGGTGCTGCAACGGGTGGTGGAGGCGTTCGGCGACAAGGTCTACCAGACGGTGATCACCAAGACGGTGAAGTTCCCCGAGTCCACCGTGGCCGGTGCCCCGATCACCACCCTCGACCCGGCGTCCTCCGGCGCCCGCAACTACCGCCAGCTCGCCCGTGAGGTGATCGCCGCCCAGGCGGAGCGGTAGCCGCAGGTCCGGTCCGTGCTGACGTGGACTACGGTCTTCCGGTGACCGCGCCCCTGCTCGACCCGCCGGCGAGCCCGGACCAGCCGCCCGTGGCGGCGGCCGAGGCCGCCGCCGAGGTGCCCACCGACCCGGCCGGCGTGCCGGCGGCGGAGGAGAGCGCGGGCTTCACCGTCCGGCTGGCGAACTTCACCGGCCCGTTCGACCTGCTGCTGCAACTGATCAGCAAGCACAAGCTCGACGTGACCGAGGTGGCGCTGCACCGGGTCACCGACGAGTTCATCGCCTACATCCGGGCCATGGGCGACCAGTGGGACCTCGACGAGACCAGCGAGTTCCTGCTCATCGCGGCCACCCTGCTGGACCTGAAGGCGGCCCGGCTGCTGCCCGCCGCCGAGGTCGAGGACGAGGAGGACCTGGCCCTGCTGGAGGCCCGGGACCTGCTCTTCGCCCGGCTGCTCCAATACAAGGCGTACAAGGAGGCGGCGGCGCACATCGCCGAGCTGGAGGCCGTCGGCGGCCGGCGCTACCCACGGGCGGTCACCCTGGAACCCCGGTACGCCGAGGCGCTGCCCGACCTGGTGCTCGGCGTCGGCCCGCAGCGGCTGCTGAAGTTGGCGCTGCGGGCGATGACGCCGAAACCGGTGCCCGAGGTCTCCATCGCGCACGTGCACATGGTCCGGGTCAGCGTCCGGGAGCACGCGGAGATCATCACCGGCCGACTGCGCCGGGCCGGCACGGCGAGCTTCGCCGCGCTCTGCGCGGACTGCGACATCACCCTGGAGGTGGTGGCCCGCTTCCTGGCGCTGCTGGAGCTGTACCGGCAGGGGCTGGTCGCCTTCGTGCAGGACGAGGCGCTGGAGGAGCTGACGGTGCGCTGGACCGGCCCGGCCGACGGCGGCACCGACCTGCACATCGACGAGTACGCCGGCACCCCCGCCGAGGCGGGGCCGTCGGCGACGGGGCCGGGCGGTGACGTGGTGGGGACGACGGAGGAGCGAGCGGAATGAGCGAGCAGCAGCGCCGGGACTCCCTGGCCGAACAGGCCGCCGCCTGGGTCCCCCCGTGGGAACGCCCCGCACCCCCGCCGAACCCCGAACCCGACCCCACTTCCGAGCCGCCCGAGCCGCCCGTCGACGGCGAGGACGACCCGATCTTGGACAGTTACCGTTCGTCCGGAACGGAAACTGTCCAAGATCCGGCGGTGGCGGGTGGGCCGGCGGGACAGGACGAGGCCGCGGGCCGGAGCCGACCCGAGGCGCGGGAGGCGGCTGCGGAGGGCGTGCCGGCTGCGCGGGCGGCGGGGGAGGACGGCGCTGGGGGCGTACCCAGGAAGCAGCCGGCGGGGCGGCGGCGGGCGACGCCGCCGCCGGAGCCCGGGCCGGTGCTGGACGACGCGGAGCTGCGTGGCGCGCTGGAGGCGATCCTGCTGGTGGTGGACGAGCCGGTCAGCGAGCTGACCCTGGCCCAGGTCCTGGAGCAGGCCCCGGAGCGGATCGGTCCGGCGCTTGCCGGCATCGCCGCCGGTTACACCGCCGCCGGACACGGCTTCGAGCTGCGCCGGGCCGCCGGCGGCTGGCGGCTCTACACCCGGCCGGAATACGCGAGCTACGTCGAGCGGTTCGTGTTGGACGGGCAGTCGGTGCGGCTGACCCAGGCCGCGCTGGAGACCCTGGCCGTGATCGCCTACAAGCAGCCGGTGACCCGGTCGCGGATCTCGGCCATCCGGGGTGTGAACTGCGACGGGGTTATCCGTACCCTGGTCTCCCGCGGCCTGGTCGAGGAGTGCGGCACCGAGGCGGACAGCGGGGCGTTCCTGTACCGGACCACCACGATGTTCCTGGAGAAGCTGGGACTCGACTCGGTGGCCGACCTGCCGCCCCTGGCCCCGTTCCTGCCTGACGACGTGGAAGAGCTTGCCGATGCGACGTGACGACCGTGCCCCGAAGCCCGACGCCCCCGTGTACGAGGGCGCCGAGCGCCTGCAGAAGGTGCTCGCCGCCGCCGGCGTGGGTTCCCGGCGGGCCTGCGAGGACCTGATCTTCCGGCGCCGGGTGACCGTCAACTGCCGGGTGGCGCAGCTCGGCGACAAGGCCGACCCGGCCCGCGACGTGATCTTCGTCGACGGGGAGCGGTTGCAGGCCGACGTCCGCCTGGTCTACGTGGCGATGAACAAGCCGCGCGGGGTGGTCACCAGCATGGCCGACGACAAGGGGCGCAACGAGCTCGCCGAGTTCATCGGCAACCGGGTGGAGCAGCGGGTCTACCACGTCGGGCGGCTCGACGCGGACAGCGAGGGCCTGCTGCTGCTCACCAACGACGGCACCCTCGCGCACAAACTCATGCACCCGTCTTACGAGGTGTTGAAGACGTACCTGGCCGAGGTGGCCGGGCCGATCCCGCGCAACCTGAGCAAGCGTCTGCTGGCCGGCGTCGAGCTGGAGGACGGGCCGGTCAAGGTCGACTCGTTCAAGGTGGTGGACACCCTGGGCAAGACCGCCCAGGTGGAGCTGAGCCTGCACGAGGGGCGCAAACACATCGTCCGGCGCCTGCTGGCCGAGGTCGGGCACCCGGTGTCCCGGCTGGTGCGTACCTCGATCGGGCCGATCAAGCTCGGTGAACTGCGTACCGGGCGGCTCCGGCGGCTGACAAACGCGGAGGTCGCCGCCCTGTTCAAGGCCGTCGGTGACTGACGGCCGCCGGGGCGGGTACCGCTGCCGGTAGGCTTCGTCGCGGCCGACAGCGGGCCGGGCGGGCCGCGGTGGCGTGGGTCGCCCCCGGCGGCGGCGCGTGCGGGCCCGGACGGGGCCGCGGGCATCATGGATGAGGAACACTTCCGCTCAACGGCACAGCCGGTGCCCGCGAGACACGGGCCGAGGAGGAACACGGTGGGGCAGAACATACGAACCGGGCGGTGTGTGGTCGCCGTCGACGGACCATCCGGTTCGGGCAAGTCCACCGTCTCCCGACGGCTGGCCGTCAGCCTGGACGCCCGCTACCTGGACACCGGCGCGATGTACCGGGCGATCACCTGGGCGGTGCTGCGCTCCGGGGTCGACCCCGCGGACGCCGAGTCGGTGGCCAAGGTCGCCGGCGAGGTCGAGCTGCGCATCGGCACCGACCCCCGGGGGTACGGCGTGACCGTCGACGGCACCGTCGTGGACAAGGAGATCCGCGGCCCGGAGGTGACCGCGGCGGTATCCGCCGTCTCCGCGGTGCCGGCCGTGCGCGCCCTGCTGGTCGACCGGCAGCGGCAGATGATCGACAACGCGGGCCGGATCGTGGTCGAGGGACGCGACATCGGCTCGGTGGTGGCGCCCGACGCCGACCTGAAGGTCTACCTGACCGCCTCGGAGACGGCCCGGGCGCGGCGGCGCAGCGCCGAGGACGCCGCCGACGTGACGGCCACCGCCGCCGACCTGGCCCGGCGGGACAAGCTCGACTCGACCCGCAAGACCAACCCGCTCCAGCAGGCCCCCGACGCGGTGGTGCTGGACAGCACCGAGCTGGGCATCGACGAGGTCGTCGCCCGGCTGCGCGACCTGCTCACCGAGCGGGGTGTCCAGTGACCGAGGAGTACGGCGGCTGGGTGGAGCTGCGCGAGCCGGACCTCGACGTCGAGGAGCCGTCTGGCCCGCAGCCGGTGGTGGCCGTGGTCGGCCGCCCCAACGTCGGCAAGTCCACGCTTGTCAACCGGATCATCGGCCGCCGGCAGGCGGTCGTCGAGGACATCCCCGGGGTGACCCGGGACCGGGTGCCGTACGACGCGCAGTGGAACGGCCGGGCGTTCACCGTGGTGGACACCGGCGGGTGGGAGCCGGACGCGAAGGACCGGGCGGCGGCGATCGCCGCGCAGGCCGAGATCGCGGTGGTCACCGCCGACGTGGTGCTGTTCGTGGTCGACGCGATGGTCGGCTCCACCGACGTGGACGAGGCGGCGGTGAAGATGCTGCGCCGCAGCGCCAAGCCGGTGATCCTGGTGGCGAACAAGGCCGACAACACCGCCATCGAGATGGAGGCGACCTCGCTGTGGTCGCTGGGCCTCGGTGAGCCGCACGTGGTGTCGGCGCTGCACGGCCGGGGCTCGGGCGAGCTGCTGGACGCCATCCTGGACGCGCTGCCCGAGGCGCCGAAGATCGTGGAGAACCGGCCCCGTGGCCCGCGCCGGGTGGCCCTGGTCGGCCGCCCCAACGTGGGCAAGTCCAGCCTGCTGAACCGCTTCTCCGGCGAGGAGCGGGCGGTGGTCGACTCGGTCGCCGGCACCACCGTCGACCCGGTGGACAGCCTGGTGGAGATCGGTGGGGAGACCTGGCAGCTGGTGGACACCGCCGGCCTGCGCAAGCGGGTCGGCAAGGCCAGCGGCACCGAGTACTACGCCAGCCTGCGGACCGCCTCGGCGATCGAGGCGGCCGAGGTGGCCGTGGTGCTGCTGGACTCCAGCGAGGTGATCAGCGAGCAGGACCAGCGGATCCTGTCCATGGTCGTGGAGGCCGGCCGGGCCCTGGTGATCGCCTTCAACAAGTGGGACCTGGTCGACGCCGACCGCCGGTACTACCTGGACAAGGAGATCGAGCGGGAGCTGCGCCGCATCCCCTGGGCGATCCGGCTGAACCTCTCGGCCCAGACCGGCCGGGCGGTGGACAAGCTCGCCCCGGCGCTGCGCCGGGCCCTGGCGAGCTGGGAGCAGCGGATCCCCACCGCGCAGCTCAACCAGTGGCTCACCGCCCTGGTGCAGGCCACCCCGCACCCGGTGCGCGGCGGCCGGGCGCCGAAGATCCTCTTCGCCACCCAGGCCGGGGTCGCGCCGCCGCGGTTCGTGCTCTTCACCACCGGCCCGATCGACGCCGGCTACCAGCGCTTCGTCGAGCGCAAGCTGCGCGAGGAGTTCGGCTTCGAGGGCAGCCCGATCGACATCTCGGTCCGGCCGCGCAAGAAGCTCGGCCCGGGCGGTCGCGGCAAGGCCCACGGCTGACCTGCCCTTTTTCGGTACGCCGGGCGGGCTTCCCCGCCCGGCGCACCGTTCAACCCACCCTCCTAGGATGCCTTAGCGGTGGTGACGGGTGAGGCTGAAGTGGCGCGGGGAGGGGTGTGCGCGGCTGTGGCAGTAGCTGCGCTAAGCTGTACCGGCTGCCGCGGGGGAGACCGCGCGGGGAGCATCGGGACGTGGCGCAGCTTGGTAGCGCACTTGACTGGGGGTCAAGGGGTCGTCGGTTCGAATCCGGCCGTCCCGACACATCAGAAGCCCTGACCAGCGGAAACGCGGTCAGGGCTTCCGCTTTCTTCGATGAGGTTTTGAACCGCCACTGTCCAGCATCGACGTGCTGCGACAGCGCCGCAGGGCGTTGGCTGTCCTGGAACGCATCATCGACGCCGGGGAGCCGAGTCAGCGATGTCGTCCGGCCATCCGATCGGCGCTAGGTATCGCAACAGGTCGGGGTGGGGACCGGGCGTGGTTGCCAGTGGGAAGCTGGGCTCACCGGCGGAGGCTGCCGGGCCCGCGGCCGGTCGTGGACGGCGGGCTGACCGGCGCCGCCGGTGGTGTGTCCAGCGCGCAGTGCACCAGGTGCCTGGTCGGGGTCGCGGCCACCGTGCCGGGCAGCCGGCGAATGGTCAGCGCCGCGAGCAGGCCACCGGCCAGGCACAGGGCCGCGCAGATCAGTACCGCGGTGTGGAAGCCGGTGGAGAACCGCGCCGGCTGCTGCCAGTCACCGCCGGTGATGCCGGCGGCCGCCGGCAGCACCGCGACGGCGATCAGGGCGGCGGCGCGGGCGACGTCGTTGTTGACCGCCGAGGCGATGCCGGCCTGGTGGGCCGGCGCGGCATTGAGCGCGGCCGAGGTCAGCGGGGCCACCGTGGTGGCCAGTCCCAACCCGAACACGATCACCGCCGGCAGGACCTGGGTGGCGTACGTGCCGTCGGGGCCGACGCGTACGAGCAGGGCCAGCCCGGCGCCGACCAGCACCGGTCCGACGCTCATCTGCACGCGAGGGCCGATGCGGGCGGCCAGCGCGCCGGAATGCGCCGACAACAGCAGCATGATGATCGTGACCGGCAGCAGCGCGATACCGGACTGCAGTGGCGTGTAACCGCTCACCTGCTGCAGTTGGATGGGCAGCAGGAACAGGGCGCCGCCCAGCGCTCCGTAGACGATGAAGGTGATGGCGTTGGTGGCGCTGAACTGCACCGAGCGGAACAACCGTAGGGGGAGCATCGGCGTCGCCGCTCGGTGTTCCCAGGCCAGGAACCCGGCCAGCGCCGCTGTACCACCGACCACCGACGTGAGCACCGCGGGGTGGGTCCAGCCGGTGCCCGGCCCCTGGATCAGTCCGTAGGTCAGTCCGACCAGCCCCAGGGTGACCAGCGTGCCGCCGGTGATGTCGATGCGGGGGGCGGCGTTCCGGTCGCGTGATTCGGGTACGTGTCGCAGCGCCATGGCCACCACGAGTGCGGCGAGCGGCAGGTTGATCAGGAAGATCAGCCGCCACGATCCGGCGGCGACCAGCCAGCCGCCCACGAACGGGCCGATCGCGGTCGCCACGCCGCCCAGGCCGGACCAGGCGCCGATGGCGCGGCTGCGGTCGGCCGGTGCGAAGGCGGCCTGCAGGATGGCGAGGCTGCCGGGCGTCAGTAGGGCGGCGCCGACGCCCTGCAGCGCACGCATCGCGACCAGCATTCCGGCGGTGGGCGCGACGGCGCACAACAGCGACGCGACAGCGAACCACACCACCCCGGCGACGAACACCCGCCGCCGTCCGTACCGGTCTCCCAGCGCCCCGGCGACCAGCAGCAACCCGGCCAGGGTCAGCGTGTAGCCGATGACCACCCACTGCAACGCGGCCAGCCCGGCATTGAACTCCCGGCCGATCGCCGGCAGCGCGATGCCGACCACGGTCGCGTCGATCGAGGCCATCGCGGACCCGAGCACCATGGCCGCCACCGTCCACCGCCCGGACGCGCTCGAGAACGTCAGGCCCGACTCGGCCTCGGACGCGGTCACTGCCGAACCCATGATTGCCCACTCCCTGCCGGCGGTGTGGTCGCCGGTGTCTGTCCTCGATGCCGTCAGGGCAGCGCCGGTGTCGCCCGTACGCCGGAGCCGTTGTCAGGGTGGTGCCCGCAGGTGGGGCGAGCGCCGCATCGGTGTTCTCGAGCGCGGCGATCCGGCCGGTGGCGTGGACGAACTGTACGCACGCGTCGGCCTTCGGCGCCATCGACTCGGCAGGCGACGCGGTCGCTTCTCACCTCGTCGCAGGTTCTGGGCCCGGGTGTCCGGGGCCGTGCGCCGACAGGGCGTCGCGGAGCCCGGCGCGTGACGACACGCCGAGTTTGGGGAAGATCCGGTACAGGTGGGCGCCGACCGTCCGGTGTGAGAGGTAGAGGCGCTCGGCGATCTGCCTGTTGGTGAGGCCGCTGGCGGCCAACCGGGCGATTTCGAGTTCCTGGGCGGTCAGGGCGGCCGGCGGTGGCTCGGCGCTAACCGGGCGGTATCCGGTGGCCCGCAGTTCGACGATGCATCGGGCCAACCACGGTTCGGCGCCGATGGCGGTGAAACCGGCGCGCGCGGCGAGCAGTTGGATCCGGGCGCGGGCGAAGTCCTTACGTCGCCGCAACTTTTCCGCGAAGGCGAGTCTGATCCGCGAGGCATCGAAGAGCCAGCGCTCGGAGAGCTCGTCCTGGAGTGTTTCCTCCAGTCGATTGTCCGCTTCGTCGGTGTCGAGCACGAGGGCGTCGACGCCGTGTTGGATCAGCCTCATGCGGGGGGACAGCTCGGCGACGCGGGCGGCTCGCATGGCGTCGGCGTGTGCCCGGGCGTCGGCCGTACGCCCGGTGCGCAGTGCTGCCTCGACCAGGTCGAACATCACCCAGGTGCTGATCGGGACGTACGGTGCGAGGACGCCGGCGGGGCTTATCGCGGTGGCGTGCAGGTAGGCGGCCTCGAAGTCACCTTCCGCCACCGCGGCGAGCGTTCGGGGATGGTGGGCGATGGCCGTCGCGCCGGCGACGCCGCGGGGCAGTGCCCAGTGGGTGATCTCGTCGGCCAGCTTGAGCGCCTCGTCGCAACGGCCGCGGCCAGCCGCGACGATGGCCTGGTTGTAGAGGAAGTACCAGTTCAAGAAGGGGAGGCCGCTGGCGACGCAGACCTTCTGGGCTTCGTGGGCCAGCTCGTCGGTCTCGTCCCACCGGCCGGTGAGGAAGCCGTCGAGGCAGAGGTGCATCAGCCCGGCCAGTTGCCGGCGCGGCGCACCTCCGTCCCGGCCCTGGCGGATCAGCCGCCATGAGTGTTCTCGGTTGTCGCCGAGCCGGTCGAGGTAGACCGAGGCGGTGCCGATCCGCATGACCCGCGTCAGGTCCTCCTCCCGCGCCAGGGTGGAGATCAGCGAGTCCAGCTCGGACCGGGCGGCCGCACCGGTGCGTACGGGGTCGGCGAAGGTCCTGCTGAGCACCGAGAGGATGTCGGGCGGGCCGGGGACGAGCCGGTCCATGGCTCGGTGGAAGACGGCCCAGTGCTCGGCCGTGCCGGCGTACCAGGACAGCAGGAGCAGGGTGTGCATGGCCTCGTCCAGCGCCGGGTCGTCAGCCCGCCAGCCGTGCCCGCCCGTCTCGATCGCCCCGGCGAGCAGCCGGTGGGCGGTGTGCACGTCGCCGTCTCCGTTGATCACCAACAGGGCGGCCGCGTTGGCCGCGTGCAGCGACCCGGCGGTGCCCGGGCTGGTCGCCTGGGCATCGGCCAGCAACGTGGTCGCATCGCCGGCGCCGCCGGCTTCCGCGCCGATGTACGCGGCTTCGGCCAGTCGCCGCGCTCGGGCGTCCGCGGTGGCGCTCAGCTCCGCCGCGCGGACCAGGGCGGCGATGGCGGCCAGGGCGTCTCCACGCTGCATGACACGGTGCGCGGCGTCCTCGAGTTCCGCCGCCACCGCCTCGTCCGGGCCGGCCGTGGCCGAGGCCAGATGCCACGCGCGGCGTTCCGGGTCCGTGGGCAGTCCGGCCGCGGCGGCGAGATGGGCGTTGCGGCGCTCCTCGTGGGTGGACGTCGCGACGATCGCCGATCGGATCAGCGGGTGGCGGAAGGTGATCTGCCCGGTGGCGTCGTCCACTCGTACCAGGTCGGCCCGTTCGGCCGGCGCCAGGTCGACGAGGCTCGCCATGCCGCGCAGCACCCGTACGTCGCCGCTGCCCTCGAACGTGGCGAGCAGCAACAGCAGCCGCGTCGCCTCGGGCAGGCCGGCTATCCGCTGGGCGAAGACCGCCTGGAGTCGTTCGCTCAGCGGCACCACGTGGGACCGCTCGGCGCATTCCGCGGCGGAGCCGGTCAGGGTGCCGGGCAGTTCGACAAGGGCGAGCGGGTTGCCTTGTGCGAGGTCGATCAGGTGCTGCCGGGCACGTGCCGGCATGGTGGGGAAGCGGGTGTCCAGGAGTTGGGCGCCGGCGTCCCGGGTGAGCGGCTGAACCGTGACCTCGGTGAGGCCGCGGCGGTCGAGGAAACTCTCGGTTCCGGTGCGCGAGGCCGCCACGACGCCGACCGGCGAGCCCGGCACCCGCCGCGCGATGAAGCCCAGCACCACGGCGCTCGGCCGGTCCACCCACTGCACGTCGTCGACGACCAGGAGCACGGGCGTCTTCTTGGCGACGGTGGTGAGCAGCATGAGGGCGGCGTTGCCGACCAGCAGCGGCGCGGGGGTGGGGCCCGGGCCGAAGCCGAGGGCGACGGTGAGGGCGTCTCGCAGGGCGGGTGGCAGGCGCTGCACCTCGTCGTGCAACGGCAGCAGCAGCTGGTTCAGGATCGAGTAGCTGACGTCCGCCTCGAACTCGGAGCCGGATGCCTGGAGCACCCGCATGCCGTCCCGATCGGCCAGGTCCGCCGCGGCGGCCAGCAGCGCCGATTTTCCGATGCCCGGCTCGCCGCGGACCATTCGTACGTCGCCGCCGGCCCGCACCGACTGCAGGAATCGGCTGATCCGGGCCAACTCTGTCTCGCGGCCGAAGAGATGTTCCATGGCAACCGCCTCGATCAGGTCGGGCCGGAGCCGGAAGCGCCCAGCGGGTGGCCAGGGTTCGCCGGTTGGCGGAAGCGCCTACGTCTCGACTGACGGATGCATCATGCAATATGTTGCACGGCGGCCTCGGAGGTTGTCAAGGGTGGCGCCGATGATCAGCTCGACCGACTCTCCGCGAAGGAGAGGAGGGGAACTCCCCGGCGGGTCCGCGGACTCGCCCCAGCACAGTGCCGGTCGACCCTCGGGAGCTACCTGTCGAATGACCTAATCGTGCCACCCGTGGTCGTCTGCCGACATCGATCCGCCCCGTTGTTCGCCGTGGGCTCGCGACTGCTGATGCCGGCCCGGGAGCCCGAGTGATCCGGACAGTTCGGGCCAGGCTCTGCCGGGTCGCCGGCGCCCGGCCGCGCCCGCCCGCAGGCGAATGACTGATTCGGTACGCCGCGCCGGAGCCGACTCTGGGATCCATCAGCGGCCCGCCGCAATGTCGCATCGAGCTTCAGGGAGCCAAGCCCAGATGAAACCCACAGTCGTCCTCGTCCATGGCGCCTTCGCGGAGTCGGCCAGCTGGAACGGCGTCATCAGCCGGCTTCAAGCCGCCGGTCACCGCACCATCGCGGCCGGGAATCCGCTGCGCAGTCTCACCGGAGACGCCGCCGCCGTGTCCAGCCTTCTCGCCACGATCGAGGGTCCGATCGTACTGGTCGGTCACTCGTACGGCGGCGCGGTCGCCTCCAACGCGGCCGTCGGCAACGACAACGTCAAGGCCCTCGTCTACGTGGCCGCGCTGGCTCCGGACAAGGGCGAGAACGTGCCGGACCTGACCGGCAAGTTCCCGGGGGCCACCCTTGGTGATCACCTCTACGAGGTGCCCCTCGGCGACGGCACCGCCGACGTCTACGTCCGTCCGGAGAGCTACCACGAGCACTTCGCCGCCGACCTGCCGTTCGACCAGGCCGCGCTCGCCGCGGCAACCCAGCGGCCGTTCAACACCAACGCCCTCACCGAGGGATCCGCCGAGCCGGCGTGGAAGACCGTCCCGTCCTGGTTCATCTCTCCGGAACGGGACCTCGCCATCCCGCTCGAGACGTTCCGCTTCATGGCCGAGCGGGCCAACGCGCGGGAATCGGTCGAGGTGCCGGGCGCCTCGCACGCCCTTCCGACGTCGCAGCCACGGGCGGTGGCCGACCTCATCCTCCGGGCCGCAGCGGCTGTCTGACGCTCCACCAGGTTCCCCCGAGCGACGCCCATCGTCGCCCGATTTCCCACCATCCCTGATGGACGACCCGAGTCAGTCGGGCCGTCCTGGAACTGAAAGGACGATCCCATGAACCTCTCCTTCTTCCGTGCTTCCCGACAGCTGGCCTCCTGGACGGCCGTCGTCGCCGGTGTCGCCACCGCCGCCCTCGTCGCCGGGTCCGCCCAGGCGGTGCCGGGACACCGCCCATGGGCCAAGCCCACGGTGGTGCTGGTGCACGGCGCGTTCGCCGACTCGTCGAGCTGGAACGGTGTGATCAAGGACCTCAAGCGGGACGGCTATCCGGTGGTCGCGGCGGCGAACCCGCTGCGGGGGCTGCACTCGGACGCCGAGTACGTGCGCAGCGTGCTGGACAGCGTGCAGGGGCCGATCGTGCTGGCCGGGCACTCCTACGGCGGTTCGGTGATGAGCGAGGCCGCCGACGGGGACAAGGACGTCAAGGCGCTCGTCTACATCGCCAGTTTCGCCCCGGACAAGGGCGAGAGCACCTCGGGGCTGGCCGCGAAGTTCCCGGGCGGGCAGCTGGGCCCGGCGCTGGTGAGCGTGCCGGTGTCCATTCCGGGCGCCGGCGCGGGCACCGACCTGTACATCAAGCAGGACCAGTTCCGGCAGGTGTTCGCCGCTGACGTCCCGCGGAACGTGACCGACCTGATGGCGGCCACCCAGCGGCCGATCACCAGCGCGGCGCTCGACGAGACGGCCACGAAGACGGCGTGGAAGTCGATCCGGTCGTGGTTCATGGTGACCCGACAGGACCTGGCCATCCCGGCCGAGTCGATGCGCTTCATGGCCAAGCGCGCCAATTCGCGCACCGTCGAGATCAACGCCTCGCACGCCGTGACGGTCTCCGAGCCGAAGGCGGTGGCGGATCTGATCGACGAGGCCGCCCGCGCCACCACCCGCTGACCGATCGAGGCAGACGCCCGGCATGCCGGCTGCTCCGGCCGCCGTCATGCCGGGCGGCATCGAGAGATTTCGCCACAGTTCCCGGTGGACGTAGGAGGTTGGGACCATGTCCGTCACCAAGCACCACCAGACGCCGCTGTGCTTCGGCGTGCTCGGGCCGGTGCGGGTCTGGCGCCAGGGCACACACGTGGATCTCGGCCCTCGCCAGCAACGTCTGATCCTGGGTCTGCTGCTGGCCAACTCCGGACAGCCGGTCGGCGTCGGCGACATCGTCGAGGTGCTGTGGGGGCAGCGGCCACCGCAGAGTGCCGTGAACGTCGTGCACCGGTACGTGGGCGCACTGCGGCGGCTGTTCGAGCCCGGTCTACCGCCGAGATCCGCCGGACGGTGGCTGCTGGGCGACGCCGCCGGATACCGGTTGCGGGTCGACGCCGACAACCTGGACCTGCTGAGACTGCGCGCTCTGGCCGAACGGGCCAGGTCGGACGAGAGCGCCGGACGGCTCGCTGAGGCGATGTCGGCCTATGAGGCGATACTCGGCCTGTGGCGTGGTCCCTGCGGCGGGGCCTCGGAGCTCGGCGCGAACGATCACCTGGCCTTCGGCGTCGTCGACCACGAGTGTGCCGACCTGGTCCGCGAGGCGACCACGCTGGCGTTGCGCCTGGAACGCGCCCGAGCCGTCCTTCCCGTCCTGCGACGGATGGCGGAGCATCGCCCGTGGGACGAGGCGCTGCAGGCCCAGCTCCTGCTCGCGTTGTCCGCCGACGGCCAGCAGGCCGAGGCCATCGCGCTGTTCCGGAACGTCCGACGCCGGCTCGCCGACGAGCTGGGTGTGGATCCGGGTGAGGAGCTCCGCGAGGCGTATCAGCTGGTGCTGCGGCAGAACGCGACCGCACCCGCGACGCCGGAGACCGTCGAGCCCTCGTCCCCGAGCCCGCACCCGGGTCGGATGCGGATCGCGCGGGCGCCGTGGCGCACCGAGGTGCTGCCCGCACAGCTACCGGCCGATCTTCCGTACTTCACCGGCCGGGATGACGCTCGGCGCCGGACGCTCAGCCTGGTCAACGGTCACGTGATGTCGCAGGTGTCGATGCCGGTGCTCGCCATCGACGGGATCCCTGGTATCGGGAAGACGTCCCTCGCCATCCACCTCGCCCACCAGTTGGCCGACGCGTACCCCGACGGGCAGCTCTACGTCGATCTCCAGGGCTTCGACCCCGACCAGTCCCGGCTGCATCCCGCCGAAGTCCTGCAGGGCTTCCTCAATGCCCTCGGCGTTCCGGACGCCGACATGCCCGCCAGCCAGCACGCCCGGTCCGGCCTGTACCGCAGCATCCTGGCCGGCCGCCGTGTTCTCGTCGTGCTGGACAACGCCCACAGCGTCGAGCAGGTGCGGTCCCTGCTGCCGGGCGCCCCCGGATGCCTGGTGCTGGTCACCAGCCGTAGGCGCCTCACCGGGCTGGCGACCGCGCACGGCGCCCACCTGATGACGCTCGACGTGCTGTCGCCGGAGGACGCGCGAAGCTTCCTGATCGCCCGCATCGGCGCGGCGCGAACCGCCGCGGACCCGACGGCGCTGGACGAGATCACCGAGCGCTGCGGACGGCTGCCGCTGGCGCTGGCCGTGGTGGCCGGCCGGGCCCTGGCCCATCCGGATCGCTCGCTGACCGCCATCGCCGGTGTGCTGCGGGACGCCCAGGGCAGCCTGGACGGCTTCTCCGACATGGGCGACGACCTCCGGGCGATCTTCTCGTGGTCGTACCGAATGCTCGGCGTCCGCGCGGCCCGCCTGTTCCGACTGTTGTCGCTGCATCCCGGGTCGGACCTCACGATCCCCGCGATGGCCGGTCTCGCCGGGGTACCCCTGCCTGAGGTGCGGCTGCTCACCGCCGAACTGGTCGGGACCGGGTTGATCACTGAACACAGCCCGGGCCGCTTCACCACGCACGACCTGATCCGGGCCTACGCCCGAGAGTTGGCCCACCTGCACGAGGACGACGAGGCCAGGGAACAGGCGCTCCACCGGCTCGTCCAGCACTACCGGCAGACGGCCCACGCGACGGGTCTGCCGCTGGCCCCCGAACCTGGGCTGGACCCGCCCAAGGCGATGGACGTGGTGGTCACCGGCCGGCCGGTCGGTACCGACGGGGCCATCGCCTGGCTGAACGCCGATCGGCACGTCCGCTCGGCGGTGGTGCACCGCCGGATCGACGACGGGTACGCGACAACCCGCCGCTCGACTGGTGGGCGGTTGACCCACTCGGCGCCGGACCGGGAACTCCCGGGCGACCGGCTCGGGGTAGGCGGAATTCGCACCGGAGTGGGTAGGCGCACACGTCCTGAGCAGGGCTTGTTGAGAAACACTGCACGCAATATACTGCATATCGCAGGCGGCATGCCGCCAGTTCACCAGGAACCCCCGCTCCGGGATGGCCGGCGCGGCGACGGAAGGAAGAAGCCATGAGCACTACCGATCGAGAGATCCAGAACGTCGTGCTCGTGCACGGCGCGTTCGCCGACGGTTCGGGCTGGCGCGGCGTGTACGACAACCTGACATCCCGGGGATACCGGGTCACCATCGTGCAGAACCCGCTCACCTCGCTCGACGACGACGTCGCGGCCACCGTCCGCGTGCTCGACCGGCAGGACGGTCCGACGATTCTCGTCGGCCACTCCTGGGGCGGCACGGTCATCACCGAGGCGGGCGTCCACCCGAACGTCGCCGGGCTGGTCTACGTGTCGGCGCTGGTGCCCGACGCCGGAGAGACCTCCGCCCAGCAGTACGAGGGTTTCGCCCCGACGCCGGACTTCGTCATCGACGTGGTCGAGGGATACGGCTACCTCAACCCCGACAAGTTCAAGGCCGGGTTCGCGGCGGATGCCAGCGACGCCGACGCCGCCTTCCTGCGCGACTCGCAGGTGCCCGTCAACATGTCGGCGTTCTCGACGCCGGTGAAGAACGCCGCCTGGCGCGACAAGCCGAGCTGGGCTGTCATCGCGACCGAGGACAAGGCGTTCGACCAGGCGATGCTGCAGCACATGGCCAAGCGCATCAACGCGGAGATCACCAACGTCTCGGCCAGTCACGCCCTGTTCGCGACCCAGCCCGACGTCATCTCCGACGTGATCGTCACCGCCGCACAGAGCGCCGCCGGCGCTCGCTGACACCGACCACTGTCGACCCAGGGCCGGCTCGCACGCGCCACGCGAGCCGGCCTCGATCTCCCCGGAGTGTGACCGCATGTCCACGACCTTCCAGGTGGCGCTCTGGATCGAACTCCTCGCCGCAGGACTCGGCGGCCTTCAGGGCGCCCTGTTCGCCGCAGGAGAGCGACATCGCCGCATCGACGTGCTCGGCGTCATCGTCATCGGGCTCACCGTGTCACTCGGGGGAAGCCTGCTTCGCGACATCGTGCTCAATCAGCCGCCCGTCGTGGTCTGGAAGAACTGGTACCTGCTGGTGGCCGGCGCCTCGGCGGTCCTGGGCATGGCGCTGCAACCGGCGTTCGCGCGGGCGGACTGGCTGATCACCGTGCTGGACGCGGTCGTCATGGGCCTGTTCGGCGCGATCGCCGCCTCGAAGGCGTTGTCCCTCGGCGTCGGCGAGGCCGGAGCGCTGGTCGTGGGAGTCATCGGTGCCATCGGCGGCGGGATGCTGCGCGACGTCATCCTGGGCCTGCCGATCTCCATCCTCCAGGTCGGCACCCTCTACGCCGTCGCCGCCGGGGCGGGCGCCGGGACGCTCATCCTGCTCACCGAATTCGGCACCCCGACCCTGATCGCGGGAGTCGTCTGCGTCGTCGTGACCACGTCCGTCCGGCTGGCCGCGATTCGCTTCCGCTGGACGTTCCCGGAACAGCGCGCGGTACGCCCGCGACGCCCGAAGGGCCCGCGGCCCGTGAAGACGCCCACCGGGTAGGCGTCGGCGCCCGGACGGGTGACCGCCCCCACGGCCCAGCCTCGTCTGTCGACGCTTCCCGACCATCTCGCGGCGGCCTGAGCGCCTGGTCGTCCGGTCCGGGGCCCACCCGGCGCGGAAAACTGACGTCCCGCCGCTACGAATGCGGCATCCCGACGTTCAATCAGACATCGCTGAATTTCTGTCTGTCTAGTCACCGCTCCGGGTGGTTGTCTCCGACAGTCGCGCGCATGACGCTGTTTGTGGCGGGCCGGAACGGACCGAGATGGGTCGCCGGCCGACCATTCGTTCCGCACGGAAACCAGAACTGGGGAGGGTGTCAGTATGCAGAGGAGAATCCGTACCGCAGCGGGCCTGACCGTGGCCGGTATCGCGGCGATGGTGGGAATTCAGGCCCAGCCCGCACTGGCCGTCGACGTTCCGGAAACGGGACTGAGCATTTTCGAGGGTACGTTCGCTCGATCCGTCCTGTACGTGGCCGAACCTGACGGTAGCTGCACGGCGATGCCACCGACCGCGGACTCACTCACCGGCGAGCGCACCATCGAACAGGTGAGCGCGTTCACCGGCCCGGACTGCACCGGGGACCAGTGGAATCTCGGCACGTTCCGCACCTTCCCAACCGGGAAGTACCAGTCGTTCCGCGCGTTCATGTTCACCCGCTAACTGGGGTCGTGAGCCCTCGGCGGATCCGCCGGTCTCGTCAGGGCGGCGTATCTGGCGAACCGGCGGCCCGCTCAGCAGTGGCTGCGGGCAGCCTCCGGTGTCCGGGTGACGGCCTTGGCCATCCCGACGTTCTGGCCCGCGGCGGTGAGCGTGGCGATCAGCACGTCGGCTTCGCTGTCGGTCAGTGGTACCGGTCCGGCGACAGCGGCGAAGACGATGGCGTGCGCGACCTCGACCGGGTGGTTTCCCGCCAGCCGCTTTCCCAGCGCCGCGACGAGCTCCTCCGGCAGGCGCCCGGCGAGGGCTCGGAGGAGTCGGAAGAGGTCGGTTCCCGGTTCTCCCGGTTGCGTCATTCGGATCACCTCTCGCTGCGGTCGACGTGGGTGGTGCGGCACTCAACTGTTGATCAATGCGTTGCGCAGGAACCGCGTGGCGTAGTGCGCGCGGGATTTGACGGTCCCGACCGGGACACCGAGCCGCGCGGCGGTCTCATCGACGGAGTTTCCCTTCACGTACAGCTCCGTCAGCACGGACCGGTGGGCGGCGCTGAGTAGACCGATGGTGTGTTGCATGGTCACCGTCGCGATCGCCGTGTTCGCCGCCTCGCTCCCGGCCGCGGGCTCGATGTCGAGAAGGCTCACCTCCACGGGCCGCGACTGCCGCTTGCGGTGCGCGTCGATCGCCAGCCGGCGGGCCACCGCGAACAACCAGCGCCGCTGTGAATCGGGCTCGGTCGGCACCGTGTCGAGTCGCCGCCAGGCACGCAGCATGGTCTCTTGGAGGAGGTCCTCGGCGGTGTGGCCGACGCCGGGGGAAACGAGGCCACGCAAAAAGTAGAGCAGCGCGCCGCTGTTGTTCCGGTGAATGTCCCGCAGCCGCGCCTCGGCGCGGCGGTCCGGACGGTGTGTGGCAGCCGCACCGGGCGCACGAAGGTCGGACCCGATGGCGTCGGTCGTTGTGATCATGGCTCGCCCCTGTAGCAATCCGGCAGGTGGGAGCAAAGCGTATGGGGGAGCGGGTGAAAATCTACTTCATTGGTAGTTACGTCGATGTGGACGAATTATGGGCGGAGGATTGTCGGTAGGGGGTGGCGTCCGATGCAATCGGTAAATGCGACGACCTTCCTGCCTTTATGGGATGGCTGCTGTGACGATGCGAAAAAAAGGGGGGTCGCCTTCCGCGCTCCGAACTCGGTTGGCCGGTGTTCGCCCGGCCGCCGGCTGATGGGCCGGTCGCGAGCGGCCCTCGGTGGGTGATCCTGGACGACCTCGACCAGGCCGAGGTGGCTCACCGCCGGCTGGCCCGGTCCGGCGCTCGACCCGGCGGTCCGCACCCGACGCGAGTGGGATGTGCCTCGTTGACAGGCGCTACCACGCAGTGTGGAATATATTGCATGCCGATCCCCGAGCGCCAGGGTGTGATTCCGCGAGCCCTGCTGCGCGAAAATGCCTACCGGTCGATCCGCGACGCAATTGTCGACGGCACTCTGGCGCCGGGGGAGCGGCTCAACGACGCGGATCTGGCGCAGTGGCTGGGGGTGAGCCGCACCCCGGTGCGCGAGGCGCTGGCCCGGCTCGAGGAGGCCGGCCTCGTGCAGACCAAGCCCGGCCGGTACACCATGGTCACGCCGCTGGACGTGCAGGCCGCGAGGGCGGCGCAGTCGGTCACCGCGGCGATGCACGAGCTGGCCGTGCGCCAGGCCGTGCCCCAGTTGTCGGCGGAGGAGATCGAGGCCATGCGGGCGGCCAACCGGCGGTTCGCGGCGGCGCTGCGGGCAGGTGACGTCGATGCCGCGATCGCCTCGGACGACGAATTCCACGGCGTCGCGGTGACGGTCGCCGCCAATTCGGCCATTCGCTCGGTGCTGGAGCAGTTCACGCCGATTCTGCGACGGCTCGAACGCCTTCGCTTCTCGTCACTGAACGGGCGCGCCTCGGTGGCCCTGCACGAACGCATCATCGAGTTGTGCGAGGCGCGCGACGTGGATCGCGCGGCGGTGGCGGCCCGGGACAACTGGCTGAGCCTGGATCCCCTGTTCGATTTCTAGACGCCCGCGCAGTAGGCGCCGGTTCGTCTTTCGTCGAGGGCGGGGCGGCGGGCGGGTGCCGCCGTGCTGCGGCCTTGTTGCGTCGTCGGGGCGTGGGTGACGGCGTCCCGCGAACCGGCGCGGTCGGGCGCCGATCATGTTGCTCCTTGACAGCCTCGCGTCCATGACATGCAATATATTGCATGCTGGGCTGCGGGCCCCTTGCTTCCCGCCCCGGCTCGGTTCCCGGTCTCGCGCGCCACCCCTCGCGTGGGACACCCCCGACGAAGGAGTGACCCATGTCCCTCGACGCGTTCGAGCGCTACCCGCTGCTGTTCGGCCCCAGCCCGATCCACCCGCTGGACCGGCTCAGTGACCACCTCGGCGGCGCCCGGATCTGGGCGAAGCGCGAGGACTGCAACAGTGGCCTGGCCTTCGGCGGCAACAAGACCCGCAAGCTGGAGTACCTGCTGCCGGACGCGCTGAGGCAGGGCGCCGACACGCTGGTCAGCATCGGCGGCATCCAGTCGAACCACACCCGCCAGGTGGCCGCGGTCGCCGCGCGGGCCGGCCTCAAGGCCGTCCTCGTGCAGGAGAGCTGGGTGGACTGGCCGGACCCGGTCAACGACCGGGTCGGCAACATCCTGCTGTCGCGGATCATGGGCGCGGACGTACGCCTGGTGGGGGACGGTTTCGGCATCGGCTTCAAGCAGAGTTGGCACCAGGCGCTCGACGACGTCCGCGCCGCCGGCGGCACGCCGTACGCGATCCCGGCGGGCGCCTCCGACCACCCGCTGGGCGGCCTCGGCTTCGCCAACTGGGCGTACGAGGTGCAGCGGCAGGAACAGGAGCTCGGTGTCTTCTTCGACACGATCATCGTGTGCAGCGTGACCGGCAGCACCCACGCCGGCATGATCGCCGGGTTCGCCGGCCAGGACCGGCCACGGCGGGTGCTCGGCATCGACGCCTCCGCCACGATCGACGAGACCCGGGCCCAGGTGACCAAGATCGCCCGCAACACCGCCGAGCTGATCGGGCTCGGCCGTGACCTGCGCGACGACGAGATCACCGTGCTGGCGGGCTGGGCCGGCGACCGCTACGGCGTCCCGGTGCCGTCGACCGTGGACGCCATCCGCCTCACCGGCCGGCTGGAGGGCATGATCATCGACCCGGTGTACGAGGGGAAGTCGATGGCCGGGCTGATCGACCTCGTCCGCGACGGCGACATCCCCCGGGACTCGAACGTGCTCTACGCCCACCTCGGCGGCCAGCCGGCCATCAACGCCTACAGCGGCGTGTTCGCGTAGCGCCCGGCCGGCCGCGAGAACCACGTCCCGATCGGTGGGCCTGTTCCTGCGGTGACCGCCCGATGTGTCGTGTGCCGCAGCGGTGAACGACACGCGCAGGGTGCCGTCGCACCGGATGGGCGGCGGCACACGCGCGCGGCCCGGCGGCCGACGCCACGGCCGGCCCATCTGCCGGGACGGCTGACCGGACCGGAGGTCACTGCGGACGACCGACCTCGAACCGGCCGTCGCGGGACAGCACCGTGACGGTGACGGTCGCCGGCGCACCGGCGACCTGAGCGGAGCAGGAGAAGCTACTGCCCACGGTGACCGACCGGCCCGGCGGGCAGGCGACGAGGTCCGCGTCGAGCTGGTAGTCCTCGCGCAGCACCGACAGCACGCCCTGCTGGAGCGCCGCCGTGTCGAAGACCTTCCGGTGGAGGAATCCGGGCCAGGCCAGCCCGAGTACGAGCACCAGCGCCACCACGGCCACGACCGGGCCGGCCACGGCGATCACGAGTTTCCGGGAGACGCGCCGTCGACGCCCGACGGGCGGGCTCGCCCCGGTGGAATCCGGCCCCCACTGCGCCGGTGGTGCCGGTGCCCAGCCAGGGGCGGGCGTCGGGGAGCCGCCGTCGGCTCCCGGGTACGGGGTGGTCATTGTCGTCTCCTCTTCGGGCTCAGCGGGCGGCGGCAGGGCTGGGCGTGCTGACCACCTCGGGTCCGGAACCGGTGCGCTCACCGGTCGGGCTGATCGCGAACCAGGTGCCGCCGACCCCCTGCCCCAAGGTGTCGCCCGGCTCGGTGTCCTTGGCGAACAGGTAGACGGGCCAGCCGGCGATGGTCACCTGGCAGGTGCCGTCGGCCCGCTCCACGTAGCCGACCAGCTTCGGGTTGATCCCGCTCGGGTAGATCTGCCCGGCTGACCTGACGAGCAGCGGCGGCCACGTCGCGGCGCACTCGCCGGCGCAGTTCGACGTCGACGGCTCGGCGGTGTCCTTGTCGAACCGGTACAGCGTCCGGCCCTGCCCGTCGGCGACGTACGTGCCGAGCTCGGCGGACGCGGTCCCGTTCAGCTCGATGACGGTGCTGCCCCGCCCGGTGTCCGGCGCGGGGGAGAGCGCGACGTCGGACGGGCCGCTGTAGATCCGTACCCGACCCTGGGTCTTCGCCACGGTCGGGGCCGCGACCGGGCTCGCCGGGGCCTCGATCACCTCCGGCGGGCTGCCGGCCTCCGCGGTCGGACCCGGCGTCGCCGGCGCCACCGTGCGGGCCGCCACCGTGGCCGGCGTCGCCGGCCCGGTCACCTCGTCGCCACACGCGGCCAGGGCCGCCACACCGGCCAGTGCGATCGCGGCCCGCGCGATCCGGCTGTGCACAAGCATCTCTGCTCCACCTCGTGTTCGGGGAGGACCGCGCCCGTACGCGTGATCCGGCATCCACACGGCGTGGCCGGCGAAGTGGTTCACCGAGTCCCCGGTCCCGACGTCGAATCCTGCGCTGAACCGTTCCGGGCGACCGTCCGTGTGGGTGGCGGCGACGGCGGAAGGCGGCCCACGAGAGGCCACCCCGCGAAGCCGGTGAACGACCGACGACACGAAGGAGCGGAACGTGGCCACCTACCACATCGTCAGCGAGGACATGCAGGAAGCCTCGACCTGGCTGAAGCAGAACATGCAGACGCTGCTGGACGGGATGAACCAGGCCAAGAGCAAGATCGACACCCTGATCCAGGGTGGCTACAACACCCCGGCCGCCCAGCAGAAGTTCGGCCCGTACTTCGACGAGTACAAGGGCAGCGTCGACCAGACCCTCAACGGCATGGAGGGCATCAGCCAGTACCTCTCGCAGGTCAGCGACGCGTTCTCCGAGACGGACAACCAGACCGGGGCCAGCCTCGGCCGCTGAACGACCGGACGGGCCCGGGGCCGCGTGGTGAGCGAATCACCGCGCGGCCCCGACCGTCTTTCCCGACGGACCATCCGACCAGGAGACCCTCGTGCGCCTGCAGCTCACCGTTGCGGATCCGTCCACCGCCGTCCTCGACTACCAGGTCGAGGCGGACCCCGACACCACTGTGGGGGAACTCGCCGAGGCGCTCGCCGCGCGTCGGCCGGACCCCGCCCGCCGACCACCGGCGATCTTCGTCGCCGGGGCGCCCGTGGACCCACAGCTCACCCTCGCCGAAGCCCCGCTGCGGCAGGGCACCGTGATCGGGCTGGACCGTCCCGTGCCGCAGGCCCCGACGCAGCCGCCGGGGCTGGTGCAGGTGCGGGTGGTCAGCGGCACCGACGCCGGCGCGGTCCATCCGCTCGACCTCGGCGAGCACACCATCGGCACCGCGAGTGTCAGTCGGGTCCGCCTCACCGACCCCTCGCTCGCCCCCGTCGTGGCGTCGGTCCGGGTCAGCCCGGACGGCGCGTGCCGGATCCGACCGGCCCGGCCCGGCCTCCTGCTCGACCGGGCCGAACTCGACGACGAACAGGTGTGGTCGCCCGGCGGTCAGCTCGCCGTCGGCTCGTCCCTGTTGGAGCTGCGCGTGCCGGTCCGGGCCGAGGCCGCGCTGCAGATCTCCGAGGACCGCACCGGCCTGGACTACAACCGTCCGCCACGGTTGCTGCCGGAGGTCCGCGCGACCCAGTTCACCCTGCCGTCGCTGCCGTCGCCGCCGGAACGCCGCCCGTTCGTGCTGATCACCGTGCTGGCCCCGCTGGTGGTCTCCGGCGCCGCCTACCTCATTACCGGCAATCCGCTGACCCTGCTCTTCGCCATCCTGTCGCCGGTGGCGCTGATCGCCGGTCAGGTCAGCGCCCGTCGGCAGGGAAAGGCCAGCTACCGTACCCGGCTCGCCGAGTACGAGGCGAAGCGGACGCGGATCAGCGCCGAGGCGCAGGAGGCGTTGGCGGCCGAGCGGCTGGCCCGGCGGGACAACTTCCCCGACCCCGCCGCGGTACGACTGATGGCGGTGGGACCGGAGCGCCGCCTCTGGGAACGACGCCGCACCGACCCCGACTTCCTCGAACTGCGGGCCGGCAGCGCCGACCTGCCGTCCGAGGTGCTGCTGCGGGATCCCAGCCAGGACGAGCACCGCCGAGAGGTGCGGTGGAGCGCCCTGGACGTGCCGGCGACCGTGCCGGTGCGCAGACACGGTGTGGTCGGTGTCGCCGGCGGCGCCACCGCCCGGGTGACGGCCCACTGGCTGGTCGCCCAGGCCGCCACCCTGCACAGCCCCGAGGACCTCCAGATCTATCTGCTCGCCGGTGCGGGTGACGAGGAGGGCTGGTCGTGGGTCGGCTGGCTGCCGCACGCGGCGCCGCGCGACGGCCAGGACACCCTCGCCACCGTCGGCACCGACACCCAGACCATGGCCCGCCGGGTGGCCGAGCTGGGCGCGGTGATCGCGGCCCGCGCCGGCGCGCGAACGGACGGGGCCTTCCGCGACGTCCTCGTGGTGCTCGACGGGGCGCGGCGGCTGCGGTCCCTGCCCGGGGTGACGCAGATCCTGCGCGAAGGACCCGCGGTCGGGGTGTACGCGATCTGTGTCGACGCCGAGGAGCGGTTGCTGCCGGAGGAGTGCCAGGCCGTCGTCGCCGAGCAGCCCGACGGCTCGCTGCTGGTGACCCGGACGCTCGCCGCGCCGATCCCCGGGGTGCACCCGGACCTGCTCTCCACGCGGTGGCTGCGTATGGTGGCCCGCGCGCTCGCGCCGTTGCGGGACACCGGTGGCGGGGACGACGGCGCCGCCCTGCCGGACGCGAGCCGGCTGCTCGACGTGCTCGGCATGGAACCGCCGGAGCCGGACGCGGTGGCGGCCCGGTGGACCACCGGAGGCCGGACCACCGAGGCGGTGCTCGGCGTCTCGTTGGACGGGCCGTTCGCGCTGGACCTCAAGCGGGACGGACCGCACGCCCTGGTCGCCGGGACCACCGGTTCCGGCAAGTCGGAGCTGTTGCAGACCCTGGTCGCCTCGCTCGCCGTCGCCAACCGGCCGGACGCGATGACGTTCGTGCTGGTGGACTACAAGGGTGGCAGCGCGTTCAAGGACTGCGTCCGGCTGCCACACACCGTCGGCATGGTCACCGACCTCGACACCCACCTGGTCGGTCGGGCGCTGACCTCGCTCACGGCGGAGCTGAAGCGGCGTGAGCACATCCTCGCCGAGGCGGGTGCGAAGGACATCGACGACTACGTCGACCTGCTGCGGCGCGAGCCGACCCGGACGTCGATGCCACGACTGTTGATCGTGATCGACGAGTTCGCGTCGATGATCCGCGACCTGCCGGACTTCGTGACCGGTCTGGTGAACATCGCCCAGCGGGGCCGGTCGCTCGGCATCCACCTGGTGCTGGCCACCCAGCGGCCGGGCGGGGTGGTGTCGCCCGAGATCCGGGCGAACACCAACCTGCGGATCGCCCTGCGGGTCACCGACACCAGCGAGAGCCAGGACGTGCTGAACGCCCCGGACGCCGCCTCGATCCTCAAGTCGACGCCGGGCCGCGCGTTCGTCCGCCTCGCCCAGTCGTCGCTGGTGCCGTTCCAGGCCGGGCGGGTCGGTGGCTTCCGCCCGGGCGCCCGCGCCGAGGTCCGGGCGGCGCCCTGGCTCGCGCCGGTCTCCTGGCAGGACCTGGGCCGGCCCCGGCCCAGCCGCCCCGGCGTGCAGGCCGCGCCATCGGCCGAACTCACCGACCTCGCCGTGCTGGTGGAGGCCGTCCGGGGCGCCAGCGAGCAACTCGCCATCGCGCCGCCGCACAGCCCGTGGCTGCCGGCGCTGCCGGACACGCTGACCGTTGACACGCTTCCCGCGCCGCGCGGCAGCGGCTACCACCTGCCCGCGGTGGCGTACGGCCTGGTCGACCTGCCGGCGCAGCAGGAGCAGGCGCCGCTGGAGCTGGACCTGGGGACGCTCGGGCACCTGCACGTCATCGGATCCTCGCGCAGCGGCCGGTCGCAGGCGTTGCGGACGATCGCCGGCACCGCGGCGGGCGCGCACTCGACCGCCGACGTCCACCTCTACGGGGTCGACTGCGGCAACGGGGCCCTGCTCGCCCTCACCGAGCTGCCGCACTGTGGCGCGGTGGTGCAGCGGACCGAGGCCGAACGGCTCGGCCGCCTGTTCGCCCGCCTCGTCGCGGAGCTGGGACGCCGCCAGCAACTGCTCGCCGCCACCGGCTCGGCCGGGCTGGTGGAGTACCGGGCCGCGGCGGCCGAGGCCGACCGGCCGCCGCACATCCTGGTGCTGCTGGACCGGTTCGAGGTCTTCGACAAGACGTTCGCCGACTACGACAACGGCAGCATCATGGCGGCGCTGCTGACCCTGCTGCGCGAGGGCGCCGGGGCCGGCATCCACGTGGTGCTGGCCGGCGACCGGAGCATGTTCAGCACCCGGATCTCGTCGACGACCGACGACAAACTGGTGCTCCGACTCACCGAACGCAGCGACTACAGCCTGGTCGGCATCAACCACCGGCAGCTGCCCGACGAGATCGGCACGGGCCGGGCGATCCGGGCGGCCGACGGCGCGGAGGCGCAGATCGCCCTGCTCACCCCGGACAGCTCCGGGCAGGGTCAGGCCCGCGCGCTCGCCGCGATCGCCGAGACGGCGCGACTGCGCGACGCGGCAGTCGATGCCGCCGGCCGTCCGTTCCGGATCGACGTGCTGCCGGACGAGCTGACCCTGGCCCAGGCGAGCGTGCTGTCCCGGCCGGGCGGCCCGCTCTGGACGATGCTGGGCGTCGGCGGGGACGAACTCTCGGCCATCGGCCCGGACCTCGGGACCAACCCGTCCTTCATCCTGGCCGGACCGCCCCGGTCCGGGCGGAGCACGGCCCTGCTGACGATGGTCGCCGGTCTGCTGGAGCGGGGCACGCCGGTGGTGATCGCGGCACCCCGCCGATCCCCGCTGCGGGACCTGGCCGGGGTGCCCGGGGTGCTCGACCTGGTGACGAGCGAGAACTTCACCTCCGCCGGGCTCGCGGCGGCCCTGGCCGGGCGCGCCGGACCGGCCGTGGTCGTCCTGGACGACGCCGAGCAGCTGCTCAAGTGCGACGCCGGCAGCGATCTCGGTGAGATCGCCCGGGTCGGGGCGGAGAACGGCCTCGGGTTGATCCTGGGCGGTTCGATCGACGGCCTCTCCGGCGGCTTCGGCGGTTGGCACGTCGACGCCCGCCGCAACCGGCAGGGCGCGCTGCTCAGCCCGCAGGGACTCGGCGACGGTGAGCTGATCGGCGTGAAGCTGTCCCGCAGCCAGCTCGGCGGCGGGCGGCCGGGCCGGGTGCTCGCCCACTTCGGCGACGGCCGACCGCATCTGGTGCAGGTGCCCCGGACCGAACCGGCCGCGCTGCGGAAGCTGCCGGCCGGGGCCGACGACGCCGGATAGCAGGCGACCGCGACGACGGGTCCGGCCCGGATCGGGCCGGACCCGACCGTCTCCGGCCAACGCCGAGGGCCGGAAACGCCCGGCCGAGGTAGCCCCGGGTACGAAGACGGCCCGGGTACGCAACCGCCCCGGCGCCCCGACCGGGCACCGATACGACGTTGGGGGGACACCACCCCCAGGTGTCCCCCCAACGCAGGTCGGCAGTCACCCCTGGCTGCCGACCTCCCCCGGGGAGGCTGCCGGCGGCGTGAGCGCGGGCGCCTCCCCCTCATACGAGAAGGTCAGTGTCGCGGTGATCGCGGCGAAGAGTTCGAAGATCTCCTCCGCCTCCGCGAGATTCGGGCTCGAACCGGTGACCACCACCACGTTCGCGGATCCCGGTAGTGGTACGACGGTGTGCATCACGGCGCTGCGCATGGTGGCGCCGTCCTGGGTGACGTGCTGGATGCCGTGCACCCGGCCGACGGTGCCGATCGCGGGAAGGTGGGCGGTGCTCACCCGACGCCAGGTGCCGTCGGCGTGGGCGGGCTGCGCGACAGCGGTCAACGCGCCGATGATGTCGCCGGTGGCGGGCGGGTTGACCACCGAGACCAGCACGGTGGCGATGAGCGCGCCGTCCTCGTACACCTGGAAGGTGCCGGCGGCGTGCACCGTGCCCGCGTCGCGGGCCTGGCGCACCGACCGGCGGAGCTGCTCGGCGTACTGTCCCGCCTGCTCCTCGGTGAACCCGCCCGCGCGGGCCCGGGTCCACACCTCGTCCGCGACGCGGTTCTCACTCGCCTGGTCGGCGACCGAGAAGTCGACCCAGTCCGGCGGCGTCCGCAGCTCGAAGCCGGTCGGGACCGCCACCGACGTGCCTCCCGCGCCGGTCAACTCGTGGCCCCGTCCGACTCGAGCGCGGCTGCCGTCTGGTCGTCGGTCTCCCGGAACGCGTCGGCCACCGCCTTGGCGGCGTCGCGGACCCCTTCGAGGTCCTTGGCCACCACGTACCGTCCGTCGCCCCAGCGCTTCTCGAACTCGCGTGCGGCCGACTCCAGCTCGCGCTGCCCGAGCGTGTCGACCACCGGACCCATCGACCTGATCGGGGAGCTGTCCATCAGCTCCCTGGTGCGCTGCAACAGGTCGTGCACCCGGATCAGCTCCGCGCCGGGTACGTCGATCACGCTCATGCCGCCACCCCGACGTCGAGCCTGCCCCGCTTGCCCATCCCCGATCTCCTCCCCGGTCAATGACTTCGCGCCGTACACGGACGGCCGGTCGGATCGGTTCAGTCCGGCTGAACCGTTTCCACGACCGCCACGTGTGCGAGTCGGCTCACGGCATCGGCCGGAGCGGGGAGCGGTCGGTGCGAGGGGGAGGTTGGTCATGGCGCGTCCGGGAGACGCCGAGTGGTCGGTGTTGCAGGTGGACTCCGACCCGGTACCCGGTGATCCGGAGTCCTTCGACGAGATCACCCGGGCCTACCAGGAGTTGTCCAGGACCACCCGGGAGGCGCACGACCTGCTCGCCTCCGGTGGCCAGGTCCAACTGGGTCAGGGCAAGGCGATGGAGGCGTTCCGGGACCTGATCGGCAAGCTGCCCGGCCGGCTGGACCGGATGGCGAACTCCTACTCGGCGGCGGCCGACGCGTACCTGCGGTACCTGCCGTCGCTGGAGGAGGCGCAGACGATGTCGCTGCGCGCCCTGGACCAGGCCCGGCAGGCCTCCGGCGACCAGAGCGCGGCGCAGGCGGCGCTCGCCTCGGCGCAGGCGGCGCTCACCGCGCTGGGCGGGGACCCGGCGGCGGACCAGGCCGCGAAGGACCGGGCCAGCGACGACGACGCCGCCGCGCAGCGGCGCGCCGCCGACGCCCAGCAGGCGCTCGACCAGGCGAAGGCGCTGCTGGGCCAGGCGACGGCGTTGCGGGATCAGGCCGCCCGGACGGCGGCGCAGACGTTGCGGGGGTTGGCGAAGGACGCGCCGCAGCGCTCGCTGTGGGAGAAGATCGTCGAGGCGTTCCAGGCGTTCATCGACTTCCTCCGCAGCACGGTCATCCAGTGGATCACCTTGATCCTGGACGCGCTGTCGGTGATCGCCTCGTTCATCTTCCCGCCGCTCGGCCAGGCGATCGGCTTCCTCTCCGGTGCGATCGACCTGGCGGCGGCGGCGCTGACCGGGGACCCCGCCGCGATCGGGTTGGCCGCCGGAGGTCTGGTGCTCGGTCTGGTGCCGGGCGGGCGGCTCGTCGGTCGCATCATCAAGATCGCCGGCAGTGCCGGCAACAAGCTGCCCGGCAGCGTCTCGGAGGGGATCAGGAACAGCATCAAGGGGCTCGGCGGCACGCCGGGGGCGACCCGGGACGTGGGCAAGGCCCCCACGCCGGGGACGGGGATCGACACCACGGTCACCTCGCTCGGCCTCGGCAAGACCATCAAGGGCGTGTTCACGTCTATCGGCAACAAGATCGAGGACATGCGCTTCGCGCGCGACCTCAGGATCTCCAACCAGAGGCGCGCCAACGACCCCCGACTGCTGGCCGGGATGAACCAGAAGGGCCGCCTGGAGACGTTCAGCATCGACGACGTCCAGTCGGTCCCCCTCAAGGACAGCAACGGCAAGCAGATCGGGGTCATCTTCCCCAGCAGGTCGACCGATATCGCGAACTTCACCGACTGGGGAGCGCAGAAGGCCAACCTCGCCGCGGGTAGGAACCTGGGCGGCTCGATGGACGTCGGGGGCCTGAAGATCATCAGGCAACTGCCCGGCGACCAGCCCACCCTTGCCGGCAACACCTTCCTGGCGGCTCCGTGGAGCAGGCTGAAGAGCGACCCGATGTTCATCTTCGCCCACGGCAGCCCGGACAGCGCAGCGGTGACCCTGACCGGCGGCAAGGTGGTGAACGTGCCCGGCGCCAGCATGGCCAAGATCCTCAGCAACGACCCCAACTTCCGGGCGCTCGCCGAGGCCAACCCGAAGGCCGCGATCGCCATGATCTCCTGCAACTTCGCCAACACGGCGGGCGACGCCGGCCAGCAGTTCGCTGACGTCATGCGCGACCTCGGCAACAAGCGGCCGATCTTCGCGGCGAACAACACCGTGCACGCGACCCAGGGCCAGGATCTCGACGGGTTGTTCACCACTCCCGGCGAGACCATCGCGACCCTGGCCGTGGAGAGCACGAACGACGAGAGAGACGGCAGGGGCGAGTTCCGGAGGATCACTCCGACGCCGAAGGGAAGGTCCTGATGAACGAGCGCGACGAGACCGACGTGCAGCGCGACTGGATGCTGCTGCTGGACAGAGACGACGAGGAGTCGACAAGGGACCCTGCGGTGGAGACGATCGTCGGCGGCTGGCTGGTCTCCGACGACGGGACCATCGGGCGGTTCGAGGCCAACCCGCTGTATCAGCCGCGTAACGCCGACTCACCCACCAGCGCGGTGGACGCGGCGGCGAAGCTCGTCGTCAGCGACCGGGCCGACGTCGGCCTCGTGTTGCGCACGGTGCGCGACAGCCTGGTGATGGTGGCGCTCGACGAGGCCGGCGAGGTGGCGGTGATGTCCGCCCCGGACGGGGTGGCCTGCGCGGTGATCGCCTCCGGCGCCGTCGACCAGGCGCGCGTCGACGCTCCACAGTGGCGGCAGGTCGGCCTGGCCGAGCTGTTGGGGCTGCTCCCGGACGGGCTCGACGTCCTGGTCAACCCGGGCGGCCCCCGGTCCATGCGCCTGCTCGCGGACGCCCTGCGCGAGTCACTGAACGCCGACGGAGCCGCGTGAGATGTCCCGGACCAGGGCGTACGCCGGACTGGTGCTGGCGGTGGTGACCGCGTTCCTGCTCGCGGCCCCGACCGGGGCGGACGCCGTGCAGCCGTCGGTGCCGTACTGGGTGGTGCCCGGGGAACCCGGCACGGAGAGCGAGCTGACGCTGCCCGGGGTGGCCGACCGGGTGCTCGGCGACAGCCGGCGCTGGCCGGAGCTCTTCGAGCTGAACCAGGGGCGGACCCAGCCGGACGGCGGCTCGCTCACCGATCCGGCGCAGTCGATCCGGGCCGGCTGGGTGTTCGTCCTGCCGGAGGGCGCGACCTCCGGCGAGATCCGGGTCGGCACGCCGCCGTCCGCCCCGCCGGACGGTGGCCGGCAGCCGGATGCGCCGGCGGACGAGGGCCGGCAGCCGGATGCGCCGCCGGTCGCCCGACCGCCGGGGGTGGACAGCGGCGGGATCCCGGGGCTCCGGCCGGTCGCGGTGGCGCTGCTGGGCGTCGGCGCGGCGCTGCTGGCGATCGTCGTACCGGTGCTGGTCCGGCGGCGTCGCGCGGCCGGGCCGCCGCGCCCGGCCCCGGCGACCGGCTCGCGGCAGGTGCTGGACCGCGCCCTGCGGCAGGTGGCCGCGCAGACGGCCCAGGCCCAGGTGTACGCGGCGCTCCTCGGTCCGGACCGGGTGTCGCTGCGGCTGGCGCCGGCGCTGCCTGTCGCCCCGCCGCCCTGGCGGGTGCGCCAGCAGGGTGCGATCTGGGAGGCACCGAGCTGGCAGCTCGACCAGAGCGTCGACGGCCCCGACGGGATGCCGCTGCTCGCCACCGTCGGTACGGTCGGGGGTGAGCTGGCCGTCGTCAACCTCGGCCGGGCGCCGGGCATCGTCGCGCTCACCGGAGATTCCCACGTCGCTCAGCGCCTCGCCCGCGCCTTCGTCGACGAGATCGGCCGGCGCGACGCGGCGGCGTCCCTCCGGATCACTGTGGTCGGTCCACCCCCTCCCTCGGCGCCGGTCCCGGAGCAGGTCCGGGCCGTCGCCGACGTACGGGAGGTGCTGACGCCGCACCGCGACGTCCGGGGTGCGACAGGTCAGCCCGACGCGCTGCACCACCACCTGGTGCTGGTCACCACCGCGATCGCGCCGACCGAGCTGGAGCGCCTCGGCGCGCTGGCGACCGCCTCGGGCGGCACGGCGGCGGTCCTGGTCGTCGGCGACGCACCGAACGCCGCCTGGCGGTTCGAGGTCGACGCCGACGGGACGCTCGACGTCGGGGTGCTCGGGCTCGACCTGGACCATCCCACGCCGCGCGGCCGGCGCCTCGCGAATCCGCGCCGCTGACCGGCTCCCTGTCCGAACCCGTCGATCGATTGGTGTGGCGATGAAGGCACGTACTCCCCGTACCCTGCTCGGTGCCCTGGCGCTGGCCGCCGCGCTGCTCGCGTCCGGATGCGCCACCACGGTCACCGACCCGGTCGCCGTACCGCAGCCGGACATCGGCGGCGGGCCGCGGCCGACGTCCGGCGCCGCGCCGGATCCGCGGGTGCCCGGCGCGCCGGACGGCCTGGGGGAGCGCAGCCCCGACGGGGGTTACTGGCCGGCGTCGGTGCAGCTCGGCGAGCACCCGGAACTCGGCCCGGTGGTCCTGGACGGGCAGGGCTTCACGCTCTACCGCTTCGACCGGGACAGCGCCGCGCCCTCGCGGTCGAACTGCATCGGACGGTGCCTGACAGTGTGGCTGCCGGTCCTGGTGAACGAGACCGTCAAGTTCAAGGACCTCGATCCCGCCCGGCTCGGCGCGGTGGCCCGTCCGGACGGGACCCAGCAGGTGACCGTGGGCGGACGGCCGGTCTACCGCTTTGTGGACGACCGGGTGCCCGGTCAGGCCACCGGGCAGGGGGCCGACGGGCTCTGGTTCGTGGTCGCTCCGGACGGGGACAAGGCGGCCGCGCCGACGGGCCGAGAGCGCGAAAGTTCACCCTCGTGAGCATAAAAACATATTCATTCCTTATTGCCGATATCAGAAGGTGCGGCAGGCATCCTGGTTACCCGGTGCACCGTCGGCGACGCCGGCGAGGGTCAACAGAGGATGGTTGGTATGGCGGGGTTGCGGCCCGATCGTCGGCCGGAAGTGGACGAGGCCCTGATCCGATCCCTGTACGAGGAACACGGCCGCGCGATGCTCGCCTACGCGACGCAACTGACCCGCGACCGGGCCGCCGCGGAGGACATCGTCCAGGAGGCGCTGGTACGCGCCTGGCGCCACGCCGACAGCCTGGTCAACGGCAAGGGATCGGTGCGGGGGTGGCTGCTCACCGTGGTCCGTAACCTCGTCACCGACACGGTGCGGGCCCGCAAGGCGCGACCGCCCGAGGTGCCGGAGAGCCCGACGGACGGCGCGATCGAACGGGACCACGCCGACCAGGTGGTCAACTCGATGGTGGTGGTGGACGCGCTCAACCGCCTCTCCCAGGAGCATCGCGAGGTTCTTGAGCAGGTCTATCTGCGCGGGAGTACAGTCGCGGAAGCCGCCAAGGCGCTGGGCATCCCGCCGGGAACGGTCAAGTCACGCTCCTACTACGCACTCCGGGCGCTCCGCGACATCGCGGTGCACTGAACCGGGTGGAACGGTCTGCCCCATGAAATCGGACAGCTTGACGCCGGCCGGTGACCACGTGGACATCGGCGGCTATCTGATGGGCGAGCTCGACCAGGAGCAGCTCCGGCAGGTTGAGGAGCATCTCGCGGCCTGTGCGGAGTGCCGCACCGAGGTCGAGTCGCTCCGGGAGTGGCAGCACGCCCTCGAAGCCGTGCCCGAGGCGATGCTGCTCGACGGCCCACCGGAGGGCGGCGACCTGCTGTTGCAGCGCACCCTGCGCCAGGTTCGCGGCGAATCGGCCGGGCGTCGTCGGCGCCGCACGGTGATCGTGAGCGCGGCCGCGGTGGCGGCTCTCGCCGCCGCGGCGACCGGCGGCGTCCTGCTGGGTCGCGCGACCGGCGACGCACCCGACACGCGTGCCCTGCCCACCCCGCCGGCCTCGGTGACCGCCGCTACCCGCTACGCCAGCACCACCGACCCGGACACGGGTGCCCGGCTCACCGTCGCGATGACCCCGGCGACGGGCTGGGTGCGGATCAACGCGGCCGTCTCCGGCATCCCGCAGGGGGAGCGCTGCCGACTGCTGGTCGTCGGCAAGGACGGCAGTACCGTGCTGAGCGGCGGTTGGCTGGTGTCCGAGGCCGGGGCGGCCGACGGCACCACCCTCGACGGGAGTGCCCTGATCGAGCCCGCCCAGGTCGACGGGGTCCGGGTGGAGAACACCGACGGCAAGGTCTACGCCACCGCGAAGCTGTAGGGCATCGCCGCGGTCGCTGCGGCGGTGCCTCGGGAGGGCGGGTCGGGGCGCGGCTGGGCCGACCCGAAGACGGGTGTGCCGGCCCGGCGACAGAGCCGGACCGGCACACCCGGGCGGTCGGCGGTCAGCCGAAGCGGACCGAGGCGACGGCGTTGTCGAAGTCGATGGCCGCCAGGTCGGCGACGTCACCGTTGATGACCTGCGTCCGGCCGGTGCAGTCGGGGCCGGCCCAGATCTTCAGCGAGCCGGGGGCGGCGACCGAGGAGGCGACACCCGGGCGGGGCAGGTTCTGGCACCCGCTGCCGGCCACGCCCTGCGATTCGCCGTTGTCGCTGAAGTTGGCGTCGTCGAAGAAGACGGCACTGGTGGCGGGCGGCGCGGTCGCGTCACCGGTGTCCGGGGTGTCCTGGCCACCCTCCGGCGCGCCGGCCTTGCCGCCGGTCGGGGTGACCCCGAACCAGGTGCCACCGACGCCCTGGCCGAGGGTGTCACCCCGCTTGGTGTCCTTGGCGAACCGGTACACCGGCCAGCCGCCGATGGTGACCTGGACGGTGCCGTCGGCGCGCGTGACCGTACCGACCGCCGACTTCCTGACCCCGGCGATGAAGACCTTGCCGCGCGGCGCGACCGTGACCGGCGGCCAGGTCTGCGCGCACTCCCCGTCGCAGGTCGAGGTGGGCGGGTTGTTGCTGTCGTTGTCGAAGCGGTAGAGGGTCAGCCCCGCGCCGTTCACGACCACGGGGTCGAGGTCGCCGGCCCGGCTCGCGGTCAACTGCACCCACCGCTGCGACGACCGGCGGGCCGCCCCCGCCGCGACGCCGCCGTTCGGCACCGCCCAGTCGCCGGTGTCGGCCTGCGACCTGTTCGACTTCGCGGTGCCCGAGAGCAGCGCGAGGCTGCCGCCCACCGAGCCGTCCGCGGCCTCGCCGCCGGCCGGGGCGGGCACCCGCGCCGGTGCGGGCGCCTCCGACGGTGAGCCACACGCGGTCAACGCCACCGCGCCGGCGGTCATCAGGGCGGCGAAGGGCACCAGGTAATTGCGCATCATCTTGGGGTCTCCCGGTTTCTACCGGCTCCCGTACGTCCGGAAGCAGTTCGGCATCCACACGGCCCCCGCTCGACATCGGTTCAGCCGAGCTCGCTCTCGCCGTGGCGGCGGGAGTAGCCGGCCATGCCCCGGCTCACCACCTTGTCGGCGCGGTCGGGCCTGCTCCGGGCGGTAGCGTTGAGGGGTGAGCGAGTCTGAGCGGCTGAACGACCGTGAGCGACGTGCGTGGTTCGCGTTCCTGACGATGCAGGAGGACGTCCGGCGTCACATGAACCGCCAGTTGCTCCGGGACGCGGAGATCTCGGTGGCGGATTTCGCTGTGCTGAGCAGCCTGCGGATGTCCAAGGACGGCCCGATGCGCGTCTTCGAGTTGCGGGAGGCGCTCAGGTGGGAGAAGACCCGCCTGATCCACCAGATCTCGCGGATGATCCGCCGAGGTCTGGTGGAGCGGCAGACCTGCGTCGAGGACCGACGTGGCACGCGCATCGCCCTCACCGACGAGGGGCGCGCGGTGATCGACAAAGCGACGCCGCTGCACCTGCGGTACGTGCGGCAGATCTTCCTCGACGTGCTCAGCCCTCGTCAGCTCGACACCCTCGCCGTCGTCTCGGAAGCGGTGCTGGACAACCTCGAGGACGACGCCTTCGAGGACTGAGCAGGCCGACCCGGGTGGTGACAAGTCACCTCTATTTCCGGGGCGGATAGCTGTCGGCGCGGATAAACGGTGACGTGCCACCTGCTCTGTTGCCGGGCTTTGCTGCCACCCCGCCCCCGTGGCAGGGCTGCTGCGCGGGTTCAGGTCGCGGCGGAGCTGGCCTTTCAAGCGACCATAAGGGCTGTTTCCCGGCGATGGGCCGACCTGGTGATGACCTTGGGTGTGCTCGGCGTCGCCGTACCCAGCGAAGGTGATGTGTCATCGGACACGTAGAGGTGACGTGTCACCTGAATCTGGCTACGGTTGGCCGCAGTAAGCCGCCCGGGCATCGCCGAGGGCCACCGTGGTTCACGCATCCGAGGAGAAGATCCACACCATGTCCAACGTCGTCAAGCTCGCCCTGATCTACTACTCGTCGACCGGTACCGGCACCGAGATCGCCACCACGATGGCGGACGCGGCGGAGGCCGCCGGCGCGCAGGTGCGGATCCGCAAGGTCGCCGAGTTGGCGCCGCAGGCCGCGATCGAGGCGAACCCGGTCTGGGCCGCCCACCACGCGGCCACCGCGGACGTGCCCGCCCCGACCCCCGATGACCTCGTCTGGGCCGACGCCGTCATCTTCGGGTCGCCGACCCGCTTCGGGAACATCGCCGCCCAGTTGAAGCAGTTCTTCGACACCCTGTCGGCGGTGTGGCAGGCCGGCGCGCTGGCCGACAAGGTCTACAGCGGCTTCACCTCGACCGCCACCCGCCACGGTGGGCACGAGTCGACCCTGCTCGCCATGTACAACAGCATCCACCACTTCGGCGGCATCATCGTGCCGCCCGGATACACCGACGCGGTCAAGTTCGTCGACGGCAACCCCTACGGCACCTCACACCACGCGACCGGCCCCGACTTCAGCGCGATCGGTGACGACACCCGCAACGCAGCCCGGCACCAGGCCGAACGCGTCGTCCGCATCGCCCGGGCCCTCAAGTCGGGAAACGCCGCCTGACGGTGCGGCACCCCACCCCGACCGCGCCGCGCGGACGGGACCTCGGAAAGGACCATCGCAATGGGACGCGTCTGGCTGGTCACCGGAGCGGGCTCCGGACTCGGTCGGAAAGTCGCCCGAGCGGCGCTCGCCGCGGGAAACACGGTCGTGCTGAGCGATCGACGTACGGCGGGGGCCGAGGAGGTCGTCAGCGCCTGCCCCGACCGCTCCGGCACCCTCGAGTTGGACGTCACCGACCAGGTCCGGTCCGGCGAGGCCGGCTAGGAGGCCATCGGTCGATGTCGATGGGCAACGAGACCGTCGACCGCCTCGACGACGCCGTGCAGCAGACGCCGGACGAGCGGACCGCCGGGGAAGCCCCTCAGCCGGAGCACCGACCACGACGCATGAATCCCCGCACCTGCGGGGCGGGAGAAGGGACATCACCATGGCACGGCTACAGGGAAAGACGGCGGTGGTCACCGGCGGCGCGATGGGAATGGGCGCCGCCACCGTCCGCCGGCTCGTCGGCGAGGGCGCGAGCGTCGTCATCGCCGACGTGAACCTTCCGGCGGCGGAGGAACTCGCGGCCGAGCTCGGACCGCGGGCGGTCGCCGAGAAGCTCGACGTCCGATCGACGGACGAGTGGGCCGCCCTCGTCGGGCGGACGGAGGAGCGCTTCGGCTCCGTCGACGTCCTGGTCAACAACGCCGGCATCGCCGACCCGGCGCCGTTGGAAGAGTGGGACACCGCGCGGTTGCAGCGCACGCTGGACGTCAACCTGATCGGTGTCTTCAACGGCATCCAGGCGGTCGTCCCGGCGATGAAGCGGGCCGGCGGCGGGTCGATCGTCAACATCGGCTCCGTCGGCGCCTTCCAGGGCGTGCCGAGGATGTCCGGCTACGTGGTGTCGAAGTGGGGCGTACGTGGCCTCACCAAGACCGCCGCGCTGGAGCTGGGCGTCCACGGGATCCGCGTGAACGCCGTCCACCCCGGGCAGACCCGCACGCCCATGACCGAAGGCGTCACCTTCAACACGAGCAACATCGCACTCGGCCGGGTCGGGGAGCCGGACGACATCGCCCGGATCGTCCTCTTCTTCGCCAGCGACGACTCGACGTTCGTCACCGGCAGCGACGTGGCCGGCGACGGCGGGCAGGCCGCCGGGCAGGCCGACTACGACGGTCTGCCGCGATAGCGGGCCCGCCACCTACGACAGTGGCCACCGCACGATCCCCGGTCGCGTCCCGCGCACCGGGGATCGCGCGTTCCGTCGACTCGGCACGACCACCCCGTGGAGCGTGCGGGACGCGCCGTCTCTGACGACGGCGCGGTGCTGATGCTCACTCCGCGCTGACGGTCACTTCGCGCTGTTCAGCTACTCGCCAGCGCTTCGCGCAGATGACGCACGGCGTAGTGGGCACGCGACTTGACGGTGCCGGCCGGAATGCCGAGCAGGGCGGCGACCTCGTCGACGGAGTGTCCCTTGACGTGCAGCTCCAGCAGGACGGACCGGTGGGCGGCGCCGAGTTCGCCGATGGCGCGTCGCAGGGTGAGCGAGGCGATCGCCGTTTCTGCCGCGGAGTTTGCCGGGGGCGCCAGGTCCGGGTCGGCGAAGCCGACCTCGATGGGCCGCCGTTGCCGTTTGCGGTATGCGTCGATCGCAATTCGCCGGGCGACTGTGAACAGCCAGCGCCGCTGCGGCTCCGGACCGGCGGGCAGTTGGTCCAGGCTGCGCCAGGCCCTCAGCATCGTCTCCTGCAGCAGATCCTCGGCCGTGCAGGGAGAGCCCGGTGGGGTCAGTCTCCGCAGGTAGTGCAACAGCGCGCCGCCATTGTCCCGGTGGAGTACCTGCAGGTCAGTGTCGGTGGCGGTGGCCCTCGGCATCATATTCCCCTCCGTCGTCCAGCACGCTGGGGAAAGCGTAGGAGGGGGGCAGTAAATTCCTACTCTATTGCCAGTTAATTAGCGTCCGTTCAGCATTCTGCTATTCCGGTAATTGCGCCGACAGGGCGTCGCGCAGCCCGGCCCGTGCCGAGATACCGAGCTTGGGGAAAATTCGGTAGAGGTGGGCGCCGACCGTGCGGGGGGAAAGGTAGAGGCGCTCGGCGATCTGCTTGTTGGTCAGACCGCCGGCGGCCAGGCCGGCGATCTCGAGCTCCTGGCCGGTGAGGCCGGCGGGGCCCGCGGCCGGTTGCTCGGCGACGACGGGCCGGTAGCCGGTGGCGCGCAGCTCCGCGGTGGCGCGGACCAGCCACGGCTCGGCGCCCATGGCGGCGAAGCCGCTGCGGGCGGCGAGCAGCTGGGTTCGGGCGGCCGAGAAATTCCGCCGGCGGCGCAGCCTTTCGGCGAAGGCGAGCCGGATCCGGGACGACTCGAACAGCCAGCGCTCGGAGGCCGGGTCGTTCAGGGTCTGCGCGAGCCGGGTGTCGGCGTCGTCGCTGTCGAGCACGAGCGCGTCGACGCCGTGCTGAAGCAGCCTCATGCGGGAGGACAAGGCGGCCACGTCCGCCCCGCGCATGGCGTCGGCGTGCGCCCGGGCCTCGGCCGGACGCCCGGTGCGCACCGCGGCTTCGACCAGGTCGAACATCAACCACGTGCAGTTCGGCACGTACGCGGCGAGGACGCCGGCGGGACTGGACGCGGCAGCGTGCCGGTAGGCCGACTCGAAGTCGCCCGTCGCGGCGGCGGCCAACGCACGCGGGTGATGGGCGATGGCCGCCGCTCCGGCGACCCCGCGGGGCAGCGCCCAGTGGGTGATCTCGTCGGCCAGCTCGTACGCTTCACCGGCCCGGCCCCGGCCGGCCGCGACGATCGCCCGGGTATAGAGGAAGTACCACCTCAGGAAGGTGAGGCCGCTGTCGCCGCAGACCTGCTGCGCTTCGACGGCCAAGGTCTCGGACTCGTCCCACCGGCCGGTGAGGAAGCCGTCCAGGCAGAGGTGCATCATCGCCGACAACTGCCGCCGCGGCGCCCCTCCCTCGCGCCCCTGCCGCACGAGCCGCCACGAGTACTCGCGGTTCTCGCCCAACCGGTCGAGATAGATCGAGGCGGTGCCGATCCGCATGACCCGGGTCAGATCCTCCTCCTCGGGCAACGTGGCGATCAGCGCCTCCAGGTCGGGCAGCGCCGCCCGGCCGGTGCGTACCGGGTCGGGGAAGGTTCTGCTCATCACCGACAGGAGGTCGGCCGGGCCCGGGCGGAGCATGGCCAGCAGCCGGTGGAAGGCGGCCCAGTGGTCGGGACTGCCGGCGTACCAGGACAGCAACAGCAGCGTGTGCATGGCCTCGTCGAGCGCGGGGTCGTCCGCGCGCCAGCCGTGCGCGCCCGTCTCGATCGCGCCGGCGAGCAGCCGGTGGGCGGTGTGCACGTCGCCGTCTCCATTGATCATCAAAAGAGCCGCGGCGCCGGCCGCGTGCAGAGCGCCGGCCGCGTCGACGTTCATCTTCCGGGCCCGGGCGAGCAGGGTGGTCGCGTCGGCCGAGCCGCCGGCCTCCGCGCCGATGTACGCCGCCTCGGCCAGCCGTCGGGCAGCGTCCTCCCCGGTGGCGCTGAGCTCCGCCGCGCGCGTCAGGGCGGCGATGGCGGCCAGCGCGTCACCACGTTGCAGGACGCGGTGGGAGGCGCGCTCGAGTTCCGCCGCGACCACCTCGTCCGGCCCGGCGGTGGCCGCGGCGAGATGCCAGCTACGACGTTCCGGATCGCCCGGCAGGGCTTCGGCGATGGCCAGGTGCGCCCGGCGGCGCTCCTCGTGCGTGGACGTCGCGACGATCGCCGACTGGATGAGGGGGTGCCGGAAGGTGATCCGCCCGGTCGCGTCGTCGACCCGCACCAGGTGGGCTCGTTCGGCCGGTGCCAGCGGGGTGAGGTCGGTCATGCCGCGCAGAATGCGCACGTCGCCGCTGCCTTCGAACGTGGCGAGCAGCAGCAGCAGGCGGGTGGGATCGGGCAGGCCGGCGATGCGGTTGGCGAAGTTGGCCTGTAGCCGGTCGCTGAGGGGCACCACGTCCGAGAAGTTCGCGGGCTGCGGCGGGTCGGCCAGGGTGTCCGGCAGCTCGCCCAGGGCCAGGGGATTGCCCTGGGCGAGGTCGAGCAGGCGTTGCCGAGCGCGCGGCGTCATGGTGGGGAAGCGGAAATCCACCAGCCGGCTCGACGCCTCGGCGCTCAGCGGCTCGACGGTGACCCCGGTGAGGCCGCTAGGGTCGAGGAAGCTCTCGGTGCCGGTTCTCCGGGCGGCGATCACCCCGATGGGTGATTTCGGCACCCGGCGGGCGACGAAGCCGAGCACCACCGCGCTGGACCGGTCGGCCCACTGCACATCGTCCACGATCAGCAGGACGGGCGCCTGCTTTGCCACCGTGGTGAGCAGGGACAGGGCGGCGTTGCAGACCATCAACGCCGCGGGTGCCGGGCCGGGCCCGAAGCCGAGCGCCACGGTGAGCGCGTCGCGCAGCGCCGGGGGCAGTCGCTGCATCTCACCGTAGAGCGGCAGCAGCAGTTGGTTGAGCAACGAGTAACTGACGTCCGCCTCGAACTCGGACCCGGACGCGCGTAACACCCGAAGGCCGGCCGCCTCGGCCATGGTCGCCGCGGCGGCCAGCAGGGCCGACTTGCCGACGCCGGGTTCGCCGCGGACCATCCGCACGTTTCCGTCGTGCCGCACGGATTCCAGGAATCGTTCGATACGCGCCAGTTCCACCTCGCGCCCGAACAACAGCTCAGGGGTTGCCGTCACATCCGGCACTACGCCACCGGGCGGTCCGGGTTCAGCCGCCCTCGGCCAACAGACTCTAAGCTGGGAGCCGTGATCGTTGACCGCTCGCCATGCTGATGGGGGCCGGCACGCCGGGCCAGGGTCCGCCCGTGCGCTTCGCCGTGCTGGGCCCGGTGCGGGTGTGGCGGGGCGGACAGGAGGTCGATCCGGGCTCGCGCCAGCAGCGGCTGATCCTGGCGCTGCTCCTGGCGCGGGCCGGCCGCCCTGTCGGCATCATGGATTTCGTCGCGCTGTTGTGGGACGAGCGGCCGCCCCGCAGCGCCGTGAACATCGTGCACCTGCACCTGGGCAGCCTCCGCCGGCTGTTCGAACCCGACCTGCGACCCCGCGCATCCGGACGGTGGCTGGTGGGCGACGCGGCCGGCTACCGCATGGTGGTCGACGCGGACGGACTGGATCTGCTGCGCTTTCGCGACCTGGTGCGACAGGCGCGGACGGCGGACGACCCCGTGGCGGCGTTGGCGACCTACGTGCGGGCGCTGGAACTGTCGCGTGGGCCGTGCGCCGGAGCGCCGGACCTGATCAGTCGCCCGGTCGCCGATTTCGAGGCGGTGGACAACGAGTACGCCGACCTGGTGGGCGAGGCCACCGAGTTGGCCCTGCGCGCCGGAACGGCGCGTACCGTGCTGCCCATGCTGCGGCGGGTCGCCGCGCAGCGTCCGCTGGACGAGGCCGTGCAGGCCAAACTGTTGCTGACGTTGTCCGCGGCCGGGCAGCAGGCCGAGGCGATCGCCCTGTACCAGGAACTCCGCGGCCGGCTCTCCGATGAGCTCGGGATCGATCCGGGCCGGGAGCTCCAGGAGGCATACCGGAAGGTCCTGCGACACGACGCCGCCGGCAGTGCCGAGCCGCCGGAGGTACCGCTGCGCGACGAGGGCCCGCTGGCGGCTGGCCCGCTCGTCGTTCCGGCCCAGCTGCTGCCCGACCTGCCCCACTTCACCGGCCGGGCGGAGAGCCTGCGCCGGGCGCTTGCGCTCATCCACGGCCGAGCCCCGACCGGGGCCCTGCGGATTGTGGCCATCGAGGGCATCCCCGGGGTCGGAAAGACCACCCTGGCGACCCACCTCGCCTACCGGGTGGCCGACGAGTTCCCGGACGGCCAGCTCTACGCCGACCTCCGGGGCCTGGATCCGGACGCCGCGTTGGCCCCGGGAGAGGTGCTGCAGGCATTCCTGCACGCGCTGGGCGTCCGCGGCCCGGACATCCCGGTGAACGAGCTGGCCCGGTCCGGGCTCTACCGCAGTGTCCTGGCGGAGCGCCGGGTGCTGATCGTCCTGGACAACGTCCGCGACGCCGACCAGGTCCGGCCGCTGCTCCCCGGCGCCCCGGGAAGCCTCGTCCTGGTCACCAGCCGGTACAGCCTGGCCGGTCTCGCCGCGACACACGGGGCCGACGTGCTCGCACTCGACGTTCTGCCGAATGATGAGGCGCGCGACCTCCTGGTCTCGCGCCTCGGACCCGCGCGTGCGCTGGCGGACCGGCCGGCGCTGGACGAGATCGTCACACTGTGCGGGGGCCTGCCGCTGGCCCTCGCCGTGGTGGCCGCCCGGACCCTGGCGCGCCCCGGATATCGGCTGTCGGCCGTCGCCCGTGAGCTGCACGACACTCGGGGCAGCCTCGACGGATTCGACGTCGACGATCCGGACAGCGACCTGCGCGCCATCTTCTCCTGGTCCTACCGTGGGCTCAGCCCTTCGGCCGCCCGCCTCTTCCGTCTGCTGGCACTGCATCCGGGCCCGGACGTCACGCTTCCGGCCGCGGCGAGCCTGGGCGGCCTGCCCGCGCGCACCGCCCGCGGCGTGTTCGGCGAGCTGGTACGAAGCAGGCTGGTCACCGAACGTCGGCCCGGTCGCTACGGCGCCCACGACCTGATCGCCGCGTACGCGCGGGAGCTGTTGCACGACACCGACACCGCCGCGGAGCGCGACGCGGCCACGGACCGGCTGCTCGGGTACTACCGACGTGCCGCGTACGCGGCCAATCGTCATATCAATCCCGAGATCGACGCGGATCCACCCGAGATTCTCGACGGGGTCGTCGACGAGAGCCCGAGCACCGGCATGGAGGCCGCCGACTGGTTCGCCGCCGAACGTGAGGTGCTCAAAGCCGTCATGCGTCAGGCGAACGACGTGGGCCGGGTCTACGACGCCTGGCAGTTGGAGCTGACGGTGCAGGGCTTCTACCAGCGGGACGGTTGGTGGCAGGAGTGGGCGACCGTGGTGCGCGAGTGCCTGGACGCGGCCAGCGGCGCCGGCGACTCGGCCGGAGCGGCGAACATGTTGCGCAGTTTGGCCGGTGCCCAGTTCTACCTCGGCAACAGCACCTCCGCGCTGGCCCTGCTCGAACGTGCGCTCACGATCTTCACCGAGCTGGGCAACGCGTCCCGGGAAGCGCTGACGCTGCGCAACATCGGCGAGGTGAGCTTCGCGGTCGGCGACTACCACCGGTCCGCCGCCTGTCATCACCAGGCGCTGCGGATCGCGGAGTCCCTCGGGGAGCAGATCACGCAACTGGATGTGCTGTGCCGTCTCGCCGACACGCAGTACGAACTCGGCGACCGTACGTTGAGTTTTGCGACCATCGGCCGGGCGCTGGCCATGAGCGAGCAGCTCGGCCGCGATGTCCGCCGCAGCGAATGCCACCTCCGGCGCGCCAACCTCTATCTCCGCGAGCGGCAGTACGCCGAATCGCTGGCGGACTGGACCGCGGCCGAAGAGCTGTCCACTGCCATCAGCCATCGCGTGCACATGGTCCGGGCGAAGCTGGGCCTGGGTGACACCGCCTATGCGATGGGCGACCGGTCCGCAGCCCGGACGGCTTGGTTGGCGGCTCTCGCCCTGAGCAACGACTCGAATCCGGGGCAGGAGGCCGGGATCCGGCATCGTCTGGCGAAGCTGGGCCACCGCGCCGATGGCGTGGCGGCGTAGCGGATCGTCGACGCGGCGGCCACCACCCGGCCCGCTACGGTTCCGCCGCCCTGCCGGCATCGAACCGTGGGAACCGTTGCCGGCCGCCGGGGTATCCCACTCAGCAGCCGGCAGCGCCGGCCGGCTCAGGGGCGCGGATCCACCGCGGCGCAGGTCGTCCCCGGCGCCGGGAGCCGCCCATCGACAACAAAGCGGTCGACGACCGCGTCGGGGCACGACAGGTGCTGGCGGTAGACCCCGTGACCCCACCCCTGGTAGGTGAACAGCCGCGCGCCGCGGCCGAGTTGTTCGGTGACGGTTGCCGCCCAGTGGCGTGGAGTGGCCGGGTCGTGCTGGGCGGCGACCACGAGCACGGGACGGCGGGTGTCGACGTCCAGCCGATGCTGCGGATTACGGACCCTGCCGGGGTAGCCGAGGCAGGAGCCGAAGGACTCCGCGCCGGCCGCGCCGACCCACAGGTGAGGTGCGGCCGATGCGGCCTCCTCCAGGAGGCGGGAGAAGTCGGTGAAGTTGCGGATGTCGAGTTTCCAGTCCTGGCAGAACGCGAAGTCGGCCAGGGGTCGAACCTCGGGCATGGTGGCGGCCGTCCCGGGCCCGACCGGCCCGCCGTCCAGTGCGGTGAGCCGTTCGGCGAGTCGGGGCCAGTTGGCCGGAAGCCAGGACGTGAACTGCAGCTCCGCGGTCAGGCCGTACCGGGTGTAGTTGCCGAGATCGCCGTTGTCCGCCCGAGCGGACAGCGACGTGACAAGTGCCGGCACGTCGCGGCCGTGCAGGGCGCAGGTCGGCGTCCGGTCGCACCAGGACGCGAACTGCGTGAACATGTCCTCGGCCGCCGCGGTGTGGGTGACGAAGAACGACCGCGCGGACTGGCTGTGGTCCATCGGGCTGTCGAGCACCATCGCGCGCACCCGGTGCGGGTAGTTCTCGGCGTACGCCTGGGCCGTCAGCGACCCGTAGGAGACGCCGTAGAAGGTGATCGTCGACTCTCCCAGCGCGGCCCGGATCGCGTCCACGTCGTGGGCGACGCTCACCGAGTCGAGATGGTCGGTCAACGGGCCCGTGCGTTGCCGGCAGTCCTCGTACAGCGCGCGGTTGTACCTCACCAGGCCGTCGTAGGCCCGCTTGCTCGTCGGCACCGGCGGAGGCCGCTCGGCCAGCAGGTTGGCGGAACACACGACCGGGTTGCTCCGGCCGACACCGCGCGGGTCGAAGCCGACGATGTCGAAGCGGCGCAGGATCTCCGGGTTGAAGTAGCGCTCGTCGAACACCGCGTCGATACCGGACAGCCCCGGCCCACCCGGGTGGAAGATCAGGGTGCCGATCCGGTCCCCGGGGTCCGCCGCCGGGCGGGTGGCGAGGGCCAGCTCGAAGGTGGGGCCGTCGGGGCGGGCCCAGTCGACGGGAAGCGTGAGCGACCCACACCGCAGTCGCTGATCTGCCTCGTGCTCCGGGCAGGAATGCCAGGCCACGCTGCGGCTCGCGCCCGGAGCAGCCGAGCTTTCGCGGGGTCCGATGATCACTGCGCCTCCCAGGCTCAGAGCGCTGGCGACCAGGGCGCTCAGCACGGTGTTGAAGATCCTTCGCATGAGTCCTCCGCGGACGTGGTGTCGGCTCGCGACGACAGGTGCGGACACCACCACACGACGTGTGTTCGTCCGGTCGGTTCACACAGCTCACCGGAATCCGTGACGGGTTCCGTGGCGCGTCGGCGGGCGTGGCGGGTGGCGGTGAACGACAGTCGCGGTCGGTCAGGCCGAGGTGAGCACCGTGATGGGCGAGCCGAAGGTGGCCGAGCCGGGATCGTGCGCCTGCCCGATCAGAACCCGGTCACCGAGCGGAGCGGCCAGCCGCACCACCACCTCGCGCTCCTCCGCGTAGTCCAGTCGAGCGCTGTCCGGCCCGTCCCTGGGGACTTCCACGGGCTCGACGAGCACGGCCTGGTCCGTCTCGAAGACCTCGGCGTAGGGATAGTCGGCATATGGCGTGGGCGTTCCGGTGAACCGGTATGTCAGCGTCCGCCCGTCCTCCGCGAGCACCGCCTCCTCGTGATCGCAGGCGCTCAGGCCGGGCGGCCGCCACGTCATCCGGTGTTCGAAATCTGGGTCCAGGGCGATGAACGGCCATCTCCGGTCGTCGGGATACATCATCCACGCGGGAAGCTCGCGGCGGCCCCGGTCCGTGGCGAAGGGCCCGTTCGCGCGGATGAGTCGTGCCAACGGTCTCGGCGCCCCGGTCTGCACGTCGCTGCAGTACTTGATCGCCGCCGGAACGAGCTCCGGCGGCAGCGCCGAGTGCGGAACGCCGGGGCCGTCGAACACCTCCCGCCACCGGGTGTCCGCCCTGAGCCGTTCGAGCGCCGTGACGCCCATCGCCGTCAGCACGACGGGGCGTGGCTCACGGTGGACCGGAAAACCTTCCCACCTGGCCAATGCCTGCCGAGCATGCTCCGCATCGATGCGCACGAACTCACGCTAGCGGCCCCGCGCTCGGCCGCGTGTCCCGAGGTCTTCCGCAGTCGACGCGGCAGGCTCACGGCAGTGCCGTCGGGACTGAATTCGGTGGCGGCGGTCGCAGCGGGCGTGCGAACGTGGAGGCCGTCCGCCGGGTGCAGACCGGTGGGCAGGGTGATTCGCCGGGAACGACCACGATGAGGAGTGACAATGCGAGCAACTTCCACGCTCCGGACCCTTGACCGTCCTACCGTGGAGTTCCGCCTTGGCACTGTTGAACCTCGGGATCGTCGCCCATGTTGACGCCGGAAAGACCAGCCTGACCGAACGCCTGCTCTACGAGGCCGGCGCCGTGTCCCAGCTCGGCAGCGTCGACGCCGGCACGACGCGCACCGACTCGATGGAGCTGGAGCGCCGGCGCGGCATCACCATCCGGGCGGCGGTCACCTCCATCATGATCGGTGACCTGCGGGTCAACCTGGTGGACACCCCCGGCCACCCCGATTTCATCGCGGAGGTCGAGCGTTCGCTGGCCGTGCTGGACGCCGCCGTGCTCGTGGTGTCGAGCGTGGAGGGGGTCCAGCCGCAGACCGTCGCCATCTGGCGGGCGCTGCGCCGCATCGGCGTGCCGACGATGTTCTTCCTCAACAAGGTGGACCGCCGCGGTGCCGACGTCGACCGGGTGACGACCGAGCTACGCCAGCGGCTCGGGGCGCGGCCGGTCCCGCTCACCACGGTCCTCGGCCAGGGCGGGAGCGACGCCCGGGTGCGGGCCGTGGGCCTCGACGCCGAACCGGTGGTGGCGGCGGTGGCGGAGGTCGACGACGCGCTGGCGACGCGGTGGCTGACCGACGGGCCGGTGCGGGTCCGCGACGTCCGGCGGGCGATCCGGAACACGGTACGCCGCGCCGAACTCGCCCCGGTGGCGTGCGGCTCGGCGATCACCGGAGCCGGGGTGCGGCAGCTGTCCCACCTCCTGGCCGACCTGCTGCCGCGCGCCGAGGAGCGGGACGGTCCACTGGCGGGCACGGTCTTCGCCGTCGACCGGGACGGGCACGGCCGGCGGGCCTGGCTGCGGTTGTGGTCCGGGCGTCTGCGCGTACGGGATCGGGTGCCGCTGGCCGAGACCCGCCCCCAGACGGTGACCCAGATCGCCGTCATCGAGCCCGACGGCGTGCTGGTGCGTCCCGCGGTGTCGGCCGGGCAGATCGCCGCGGTACGCGGCGTGGCGGCCCGGATCGGCCAGCACATCGGGGACCCGCCGCTGCGGCGCGGCTACCGGTTCCCACCGCCGACCAGGCAGGCGCTCGTCGAACCCGTCGACCCGGACCAGCGCCTGGCGATGTTCGCCGGCCTGGCCGAGTTGGCCGACGAGGACCCGCTGGTGGACCTGCGGCTCGACGAGCAGCAGGCGGAGGCGGTGATCCGCCTGCACGGCGAGGTGCAGAAAGAGGTGCTGGCCGCGCTCATGGCGGAGCGGTACGGCGTCCGGGTGCGGTTCTCCGGCACGCTGACGGCCTGCATCGAACGGATCGCCGGCACCGGCAGCGCCGAGGAGCGGGTGCGCGAGCGCGGCAACCCTTACCTGGCCGGGCTGGGGTTGCGCATCGAGGCCGCCCCGGTCGGGCACGGCATCGAGTTCCACCCCGGTATCGAGCCCGGCCGGCTGCCACCGGCGTTCGTCGCCGCCACGGAGGAGGGTGTGCGGGCCGCGCTCCGGCAGGGCCGGCGCGGCTGGCCGGTCACCGACTGCACGGTCACCATGACGGCGTCCCGATACTGGCCGCGGCAGAGCAAGCCGCACCAGAAGTTCGACAAGTCCATCTCGACGGTGGCGGCGGACTTCCGCAATCTCGCCCCGGTCGTGGTCGCCGCGGCGCTGCGCCGGGCCGGTACCCGGGTGTGCCAGCCGATCGAGCGCTTCGACGTCAACCTTCCGCAGCACGCGGTGGAGCCGGTGCTGGCGTTGCTCGGCCGGTCCGGGGCGCTCGTCCACGACACCGCGGTCGCCGGTGGGTACCTCGAGGTGAGCGGCACCCTGCCGTCGGCGCGGGTGCCGCAGGTCGTCGCCGCCCTTCCCGACCTCACCGGTGGCGAGGCCGTGCTGACCACCACCTTCGACCACTACGCACCGGTCACCGGTGCGGATCCGCCGACGTTGCCCCGGCGTGGACCCGATCCGGCCGATCGGGAGGCGTGGTTCCGTGCCGTGCCGCGGTAGGGCGGCCGGGAGGCGCCAGGCCCGCCGATAGGATCAGCCGCGTTCCCGCCCGGGTAGCGGATCACCACGGAGAAATGCTTCGTACGCCGGACGGACGTCGTCGTCGATCTCGGGCCGGACGCCGCGGTAGCGGGTGTCCGCGCGGTCGCGATGCGGGCCGGAGAGCCAGTACTCCTCGTCGGTGTCGACGTCGTAGAAGTTGGCGTCGTACATCCCGCGCCCGCGTCGGAGCCTTCTGCCATGCCAGTACGCCGTTTGCCAGCTCTTGCTGAACCGCACGTAGCTGATCCACGCCGGCCCGCTGTCGGTGTCGTGGCCCGTCTTCAGCTGTACGAACATCACCCGTTCCGGCACGGCGTACAGGATGACACGGTGCGGCTCCCCGGGTCGGTTCCGATCTGCGACCGGGAGAGGTCCCGGCGGGTTCGTCGAACCCGCCGGGACCTTCGGCTCGCCAAGGCCGGACGGCCGTGCGGCCGCCGTCGGCGCTGCCGGTGGTTCAGCCCGGGATCTCCCGGGGGTCGCGGCTGCGGGGGTAGGTGTTCTTCTCGCCGATCGTGCCGTCCTGCTTCTTGATCACGTGCTCGGTCTCGCGCTCCGCGGCCAAATCCCGGCCGGCCGCCACCGCTTCCGCCTTGGTGTCGTGCCGGCTGCTCGCCCGCTCGTTGCCCTCCGGGCGGTTCTTCCACTGCCCGTCCTGCTGGTAGGTGTCGATGTCACCCTTGGCCATGTCCGTGTCGCCTCCCTCGGTCCGTGCGTGGTCGATGGTGAATGTGCCCGCGCGGCCGGACGGCGAATCCTCCCGCGATCGGTGGATCCGCGGGCGCCGTCACGCCGCCGGTCGCGCCGGACATCCCTCGTCCCCAGGCAGGGGACAGGTGGAGGTGCCGTGCGTCATCGACCCAGGATCTCCAGGTAGTGCGGGTTGTGCATGATGCCCAGCACGTTCCCGAACGGGTCGATCACCGATGCCGTCACGAAGCCGGACGTTCGTGGCGTGAGCGGCTGGTACTCCGTGGCACCCATCGACAGCAGCTTGTGGAACGTCGCGTCGATGTCGTCGACGTGCCAGTACATGACGACGCCGCCGGGGCCGGGCGCGGCGCCCGCCGGCGCGTACCGGCGGTCGATCAGGCCCAGCTCGTCCAGGCTGTCGCCGATGCGGAACTCGACGTAGGCGGGCGGCCCGTCGACCGGGCGCACGAAGTAGGGCTCGGCGTCGAGCAGTTCGGCGTACCACCGGGTGGCCGCCGCCAGGTCGTCGGCCCAGTAGTTGATCGTGGCGAATCCGCGCAACATTGGTGCTTCCTTTCCTTCGGTCGGTGACAGGGACCATCCTCCGGCCTAAAGTGCTCACCAACTGACCACTTTGGGCCGAGGGTGGAGAGATGCGCGCTGACCGCCTCGTCGCCGCTCTCCTGATCATGCAGACCCGCGGTCGGGTGACCGCAGCCGAACTGGCCGGCGAGCTCGAGGTGTCGGTCGCCACCGCCCGCCGCGACCTGGAGGCGCTGTCGGCGGCGGGTATCCCGGTCTATCCGCAGCCGGGACGCGGCGGCGGCTGGGCGCTGGTCGGCGGGGCCCGCACCGACCTGTCCGGCCTGTCGGCCACCGAAGCCCAGGCGCTGTTCCTGCTCGCCGGCCCGGCCGCGACCGTCTCCGACGAGGTCAGGGCGGCCCTGCGCAAACTCCTCCGGGCGCTGCCGCAGACCTTCCGGGCCGACGCCCGGGCCGCCGCCGACGCCACGATGATCGACCCCGCCCGCTGGGGTGAGCCGGACCGCCGCCGCCCGCAACTGGTCGACCTGCTGCAGACCTCCGTCATCCGGCAGCGCAAACTCCGGCTGACCTACACCGGCCGCACCCGGGAGCAGACCGAACGGCTGGTCGATCCCTGGGGCCTGGTCGACAAGGACGACGTCTGGTATCTGGTCGCCGGGACCGACCAGGGTCGGCGCACCTTCCGCGTCGACCGGATCGTCGCCGCCGAGCCCACCGACCTACCCGCCGAACGTCCCGACGACTTCACCCTCCAGGCCGCCTGGCAACACGTCGTCGACGAGGTCGAACAGCGACGTTCCCGCACCTGGGCGACCGTCCTCGTCGACAGCAGGTTCGTGTCCGTGCTGCGGAACCAGTTCGGCCGGCACTGCCACCCCGACGACGAACCCGGCGACGGCCCGACCCGGGTCCGCCTCGCCGCACCGACCCCGCTGGACCTCGCCCGGAACCTCGCCGGCTGGGGCGCGCTGATCGAGGTGGTCGAACCCCGCTCCGTCCAGGCGGAGCTGGCGCGCATCGGCGCCGAACTCGTCACCCGCTACCCCCGCGGACCCGGCTCGACGGACGAACCCGGTCCGGGCACGACCTAAGCCCTGCCGGGCGGCCCCACCCGTCGGGTCGTCCCGGGGCGGGTGGTCGCCGTACGGCGATCAGGACGGCTGTCCAGCGTCTTCCGGTGACCTTGACCGGCGGGAAGGCGCCGGTTCCCGTCGCGTCGTGCCCGAGGGCCGACGCCGAAATCGGCGACATCGGTCTATGGCAGACCAGCGCGATGATCGACATTATGGGAGTCGCGGTGACCCCGCATGAGAATCGGCGAACGCCTGACCGCCAAGAGGCGGGGCCGAGGCCGAGGGCCTCCCGGCGACCAAGGAGATGCGTGTGCTTATCGGCGTTGTCAACGAGTCGAGGCGCGGGGAGACCCGGGTGGCCGCAACCCCCACCACTGTGGTCCAGCTGTTGAAGCTGGGTTATCAGGTGGTGGTGGAACCCGCCGCCGGGGAGCCGTCGAGCTTCCCGGACGAGGCATACGTCTCCGTCGGCGCGTCCGTGGGGAATCCCCTCACCGCGGACATCGTGTTCGGGGTGAACGCGCCGTCAGCGGAGCAGCTCGACGCGCTCCGCCCGGGTGCGACGTGGGTCAGCCTGCTGGCTCCGGCGTCGAAACCCGAACTGGTGGAGCAGCTGGCGCGTCGTCCGATCACCGCCCTCGCGATGGATGCCGTGCCGCGCATCTCCCGCGCACAGTCGCTGGACGTGCTCTCCTCAATGGCGAACATCGCGGGATACCGGGCCGTGGTGGAAGCCGCACACGCCTTCGGGCGGTTCTTCACCGGTCAGGTGACCGCTGCCGGCAAGGTGCCACCGGCGAAGGTGCTGGTGGCGGGTGCGGGTGTCGCGGGGCTCGCGGCGATCGGTGCCGCCGGCAGCCTGGGCGCCGTCGTCCGCGCCACCGATCCCCGCCCCGAGGTGGCCGACCAGGTGCGTTCGCTGGGCGGGGAGTACCTCCCGGTGGAAGCGCCCGACGTGGAGGTCTCGGCCACCGGGTACGCCAAGGAGATGTCGGAGGACTACCACGCCCGGGCGGCTGCCCTGTACGCAGCGCAGTGCCCGGACGTGGACATCATCATCACCACCGCGTTGATCCCCGGGAAGCCGGCGCCTCTGCTGCTCACCAAGGAGATGGTGGCGAGCATGAAGCCGGGAAGCGTCATCGTCGACATGGCGGCGTCGAACGGCGGGAACGTGGAGGGCACCATCCCCGGTGAGGCGGTCGTCACCGAGAACGGCGTGACCATCCTGGGCTACACCGACCTCGCCGCTCGCCTGCCCACCCAGGCGTCGCAGCTGTACGGCACCAACCTGGTCAACCTGATGAAGCTGCTGACGCCCGGCAAGGACGGCCAGCTCGTGCTCGACTTCGATGACGTGGTGCAGCGGTCGATGACCGTGGTCCGGGACGGCGAACTCACCTGGCCGCCACCGCCCGTGCAGGTCTCGGTGGCGCCGGTCGCGGCGGAGAAGTCAACGGAGTCGCGAGCGAAGCGGCCCGTACCGACGTCCCGCCGCGTCGCGATGGCGACGGCCGTCGGGGTGGTGCTGTTCCTGGTCGCCGCGCTGGCCCCGCCGGCGCTGCTGGGTCACCTGACGGTGTTCGCCCTGGCGATCGTGGTCGGCTACTACGTGATCGGTCACGTGCACCATGCGCTGCACACACCGCTGATGTCGGTGACCAACGCGATCTCAGGGATCATCGTCGTCGGCGCGCTCGTGCAGATCGGTCACGGCGAGGCGTCGAACCGAGCCCTGATCACCGGGCTGTCGTCCGCCGCGATCCTGCTGGCCAGCATCAACATCTTCGGCGGCTTCGCGGTGACCCGCCGCATGCTGACCATGTTCTCCCGCAGCTGATGCCACCCCCGAGTCCTGGAGCTACTACGACATGACTGTCGAGACCGCGGCGCAGTCCGCGTACATCGTGGCCGCGCTGCTGTTCATCCTGGCGCTCGCCGGCCTGTCCAAGCACGAGACCGCCAGGGCGGGCAACGCCCTGGGCATGGCCGGCATGGCGTTGGCCCTGGTCGCCACCGTCGCGCTGGCCGCCGAACACGGCATCGGCGGCACCGCCGCGAGCCTGCTCGTCGGGGCCACCCTGGTCGGTGCCGTCATCGGGTTGGACCGGGCAAGGCGGGTGCAGATGACCGGCATGCCCGAGCTGATCGCGCTGCTGCACTCCTTCGTCGGCCTCGCCGCCGTGCTCGTGGGCTGGAACGGTTACCTCCAGGTCGAAGGCGACCTCGACGGCGCCGAAGCGCACGCGCTTCGGGCCGAGGAGATGCTGGGGATCCACCATGCCGAGGTCTTCATCGGCGTCTTCATCGGCGCGGTCACCTTCACCGGATCGATCGTCGCGTTCGGCAAGCTGTCGGCGCGGATGAAGTCCGCCCCGCTGATGCTGCCCGGCAAGAACATGCTCAACCTCGGTGCCCTGGCCGCGTTCGCGTTGCTCACCGTCTGGTTCGTCCTCGACCCGCAGTTGTGGCTGCTCGTCGTGGTCACCGCGATCGCGCTGGCACTGGGCTGGCACCTGGTCGCCTCCATCGGCGGAGGTGACATGCCGGTGGTGGTGTCGATGCTGAACAGCTATTCCGGCTGGGCCGCCGCCGCGGCCGGGTTCCTGCTGGAGAACAACCTGCTCATCATCACCGGCGCGCTGGTCGGCTCCTCCGGCGCCTACCTCTCCTACATCATGTGCCGGGCCATGAACCGGTCGTTCCTGTCCGTCATCGCAGGCGGCTTCGGTATGGAGAGCACCACCCCGGGCGAGGTGACTCAGGGCGAGCACCACGAGGTGACCGCCGAGCAGGTCGCCGACATGCTGGCGGAGGCGGACTCGGTCATCATCACCCCCGGCTACGGCATGGCGGTCGCCCAGGCGCAGCACGGCGTCGCCGAGCTCACCCGCAAGCTCCGCGAGCGGGGCATCGAGGTCCGCTTCGGCATCCACCCGGTAGCGGGCCGCCTGCCCGGCCATATGAACGTCCTGCTGGCTGAGGCGAAGGTTCCCTACGACATCGTCCTGGAGTTGGACGAGATCAACGACGACTTCGCGCACACCTCCGTCGTGCTGGTCATCGGCGCCAACGACACCGTCAACCCTGCTGCCGAAGACCCCGACAGCCCCATCGCCGGAATGCCCGTCCTGACCGTCTGGGAGGCAGGCCAGGTGGTGGTCTTCAAGCGCTCGATGGCCACCGGCTATGCCGGTGTCCAGAACCCGCTCTTCTTCCGGGACAACACCTCGATGTTGTTCGGGGATGCCAAGCAGCGCGTCGACGACATCCTTGCCGCGCTCGCGACGCGCAGCCAGACCGGCCCGACGCTGACCGCCACCGGCTGAGGTAGGGAGGCGGCGGCGTGGTCCTCGGGTCGCCTCCCGTCGGGCGGGCCGAGCCGGGCCGGCCCGGCTCGGCCGGCCAGCACGGATGACCTCCCTCCACATCGGACAGCGCCGCCTCGGGGTCGACCCGTGACTCTTGACACTCCTGTGTCGGGAGTGTTAAAAATCCACTACAACCAGTGTTAGCGCCAACATGAACACCGGCCGCAACAGGGTGTCGGAGTGGGGCAATCCGTCCATCACTCCTATTAACTTGGTGTTACGTCGCCCCCACTAGAGATTGGAACGAGTGTTAACGCTAACACTCGGCGACCTGCCCCGACGGTCGCTTCCAGGACGACCGGGAACCCCGAAGAGCCCGGCGCCTGCTGGACACGACATCGCCACGGAGGGACTCGGCTCTGCTCCCCGTACCCCTTCGTGAATCTCTGGATTCGACAGCCCGGGACGACTCGTGAACCGGACCGTCGATCAAGGAAAGGAAGACGTGCACCATGTCTTATCTGTTGGCAAGACCGTGGAGAGTCATCCCCGTCATGATGGCGCTGATCCTGGCTGTCGGGGGTCTGGCAATCGCCCGGCCCGCGCAGGCGGACACCCACGTCATCGGCTCGTCCGACAACGGCGACGGGACGTATGACAACCCGGTGATCTGGGCAGATGTGCCTGATACGGACGTCATCCGGGTCGGGGACGCCTTCTACATGTCGAGCACGACGATGCACATGAATCCGGGTGTGCCCATCATGAAGTCCTATGACCTCGTGAACTGGGAGACCATCAGCTATGCGTACCTCGTCATGGACGACAGGCCGGCGACCACGCTGAAGAACAACCAGAGCATGTACAGCAACGGGACCTGGGCAAGCACCCTGAGGTACAAGGACGGAACCTTCTACATCGTGGTCCCGTCACCGACGACGGGCAGGACCTACTTCTTCCAGACCGAGGATCCGGAGCACCAGCCGTGGCGCCGGACGGAGGTCAACGCCCGGTACCACGACCCCAGCCTCCTGATGGACGACGACGGACGTAACTGGCTCGTCTACGGCAACAATCCCCTCAGGATCATCGAGGTGAACAAGACGGTCACCGGCATCGCCGCAGGCGCCCAGTCGCAGGTGCTCATCCAGAACATCCACGCGCCGGACCCGATCACCGGAATCACGCCCACGGGCGGGCTTGCCGAGGGCTGCCACATCCAGAAGATCAACGGCACGTACTACATCGAGTGCATCACGTGGCCGTCGGGGAAGCCGCGTACCCAGGTCGCCCATCGCGCGAGCAGTCTTGCCGGTCCCTGGGAGTCCAAGACGATCGCCCAGGAGAACGTCGTGGTCGGCACGGGCGGTGGCGGGCCCGCCCAGGGCAACATCGTCGACGACGGGCAGGGCAACTGGTACGGCGTGGTCTTCCGCGACAGCGGCTCGGTCGGCCGGATCCCGTGGCTCATCCCGATCAACTGGACCAATGGCTGGCCGATGTACGGTGACGACGAGACCGGCCTGCACCTCACCCGGAGCGGCCCGAAGCCGATTCAGGGCTTCCCGATGAAGAGCGTCGTGTCGTCGGACGAGTTCACCAACAGCGCGCCGAAGCCGACGTACAACGACGCGATCCTGGATCCGCTGCTGCCCGAGTACGTGTACAACGGCTCGAACCTCAAGCTCGACTGGCAGTGGAACCACAATCCGGACAACCGGTACTGGTCGCTCACCGAGCGCCCGGGTTGGCTGCGGCTCACCACGGGGCAGCTGGCCACCAACCTGCTGAACGCACGGAACTCCCTGACGCAGCGCACCTTCGGGCCGACCTCCTCCGCCCAGGTGGCGCTCGATGTCAGCAACATGAAGAACGGCGATCGCGCGGGCCTGGCGCTCTTCACCGCCCGGTACGGCACGATCGAGGTGCGCATGAACAACGGGGTCAAGACCCTCGTCATGATGAACAGCTCCTCGACCACGAACCACACCGACGTCGCGAGCTACCCCCTCACCTCGAACAAGGTCTATTTCAAGGTGGATGCGAACTTCGCGGGTCAGCTGGACCGAGGAACGTTCTACTACGGCCTCGACGGCGTGCACTGGACCCAACTCGGTAACACCCAGCAGATGAACTACAGCACGAACAACCACTTCATGGGATACCGCTTCGCCCTGTACAACTACGCGACGACGGAACTCGGCGGTCACGTGGACTTCGACTACTACCGCATCAGCGACGAGCTGAAGGGCGCGACGCCGCTGACGGTGAAGGGCTTCTACCAGCCGGTCGGCATGGACGGGGTGGTCAACACCGTCAAGGCCGGAAGCACCGTACCGATGAAGTTCGAGGTGTTCTCGGACGCCTCGGAGGCGACCGACCCCGCCATCGCCTCCATGACGGTGGCCGATGTCGCCTGTGACGCCAGCGCGCAGACGGAAGAGATCGAGTCACTCGCCACCGGCGAGAACTCGCTCACCTACACCGACGGTCACTTCCAGTACAACTGGAAGACCCCGAAGAGCCCCGGCACCTGCTACGCCGTAACCGCCACCATTCAAGACGGATCTCGCATCACCGCTCAATTCAAACTGCGCTAGACGACACCGACGGGGGAGGGGCTGCGCACGCCGCAGCCCCTCCCTCCTCGGTGCGGCGGTCAGCCGGCCGGGCTGAGGTCGATCACCAGCGCGGGGCCGGTCCGCCCGCCGCCCGGCTCCGCGCGGGTCAACCGCTGCGCCGCCCGCGCCGGGTCGTCGTCGCGGATCGCTTCCCCGAGTACGCGGACCCAGCGCTCGCCGTGGGTGTCGGTGAAGCCGGTGCTCACGACGGCGATGCGGCGGGCGGTGACGCGACCGCCGGTCACCTCCGTGGCCCCGGTCGGTTCCGTGGCCGGGGCGGTGAGCCCGAGGGCGGGGCCGGCCGGGACGCCGGCCGGCCCGTCCGGCGTGCCGACGTCGGGTGAGCCGCAGCGCACCGCCTCGACCCGGCCGGCCCGGTCGACCTGCACGATTGTCGCGTCGAGGTAGCCGGCGGGGGCGAGGTCGTGGACGGCCCGGCGCAGCGCGCGGGCGAGCTGGGGCAGGGTGCGCCGCGGCCGGCCGGCCTGCTGGTGGAACGTCCGCTCGATGGCCCGGGTGCCGGCCCGGTCGGCCAGGGCGTCGCCGACCGCCGTGCCGACGAGGACCCGCAGGCCGCCGTCGCGGACCGGGACGGCGGCGGCGACCTCGCCGGGGCTGCGGCAGATCGCGAGGGCGGCGCGTCCGGGGCCGGCGGGCATGGTGAACACGGCGACGTCCGGTGGGGCGGCGGCGCGGACGACCGCGGCCCTCCGCCGGCGGCGTCGTGCCCAGGCCAGGGCGGGCGCCGCCGCGAGGCACATCGCGGACACGAGCAGCGCCGACGGGTCGGTCCGGTGCCCGGGGACGATCGGTACGGCGACCGACACCGCGACCAGCACCCCCGCCCAGGCCGACACGAGTGCCGCCGCCCGGGGGCGGATCGTCACCCCGAGCAGGCCGGGCAGCAGCACCCAACCGAGCGGGGAGCTGACCTCGGCGGCGCCCATCAGCATCGCGTTGCCGGTGGTGCCCGCCAGGGCGGTTCGCATCGACAGCAGGGCAGTGTTGCGCATCACCGCGTCCCATCGTCGGGCGGGTCGGCGGACTGTCACCTGCCGCCCCGCGGGCCGTGCGCCGCCGGTCGGGCGGCGGGGCCGGACGGCCACGCCGACCAGGTTAGCCGGTTCGGCGGCGCCCCGACTCGCGTAGTTCGACGAATGTCGATCATCGTATGTGCTGTTCACCTGATCGCAGGTTAGGGTTGACTCACCGCGTTGTGGATCATTGGGAGGTTGTGTGCTGGTACTGGTGGCGGTCCATGCGCTCGCAGCCTTGATCGCCCCGGCGCTGGTACGCATCTGGGGCCGCCGGGCTCTCTACCTGTTGGCCCTCGTGCCCGCCGCGGCGCTGGGCTGGGCGCTGACCCGGACGGACCAGGTGCGCTCGGGCACGCCGGTGGTCGAGACGGTCGGCTGGGTGCCGCAGCTCGGTCTGGAAATCGCCCTGCGGATGGGCACGCTGTCCTGGTTGATGGTGCTGCTCGTCGGTGGCGTCGGTGCGCTCGTGCTCGCCTACAGCGCGCGGTACTTCCACTCCGACGATCCCGGCCTGGGCCGGTTCGCGGCGGTGTTCGTGGCGTTCGCCGGGGCGATGCTGGGCCTGGTGGTCTCCGACGACCTGCTGCTGCTCTACGTGTTCTGGGAGCTGACGACCGTCTTCTCCTACCTGCTGATCGGCAGCGACCCGACCCAGCGGGCGAGCCGGCGGGCCGCCATGCAGGCGTTGCTGCTGACCACGCTGGGCGGTCTGGCGATGCTCGCCGGGTTCGTGATGCTCGGCCAGCACGCCGGCACGTACCGGTGGTCGGAGATCGCCGACGACCTGCCCGGCGGCGGCTACCTCGCGGTGGCCCTGGTGCTGGTCCTGCTGGGCGTGCTGAGCAAGTCGGCGATCTTCCCGTTCAGCTTCTGGTTGCCGCGCGCGATGGCCGCGCCCACGCCGGTCAGCGCGTACCTGCACGCGGCGGCCATGGTCAAGGCCGGGGTGTTCCTGGTCGCGCTGATGGGGCCGGCGGTCGGCGAGGCGACGCCGTGGCGGCCGGTGCTGCTCACCGCCGGACTGGTCACCATGTTCCTCGGCGGCTGGGCGGCGCTGCGGCAGGTCGACCTGAAGCTGCTGCTCGCCTACGGCACGGTCAGCCAGTTGGGCCTGCTGATGGTGATCCTGGGCGCGGGCACCCGGGGCACCGCGCTGGCGGGTGCGGCGATGCTGCTGGCGCACGCCCTGTTCAAGGCGACGCTGTTCCTGATCGTCGGGGTGGTCGACCACGTCGCCGGCACCCGCGACCTGCGCGAGCTCAGCGGGCTGGGCCGGCGGGCACCGGTGCTGGCGGTGGTGGCCGGTCTGGCGGCGGCGTCGATGGCCGGGCTGCCGCCGCTGGCCGGGTTCGTCGCCAAGGAGGCGGCGCTGGAGGCGTTCCTGCACGGCGGCCCGGCGGATCTGCTGGTGTTGGCCGGGCTGGTGATCGGCTCGGCGCTGACCGTGGCGTACACGATGCGTTTCCTGTGGGGCGCGTTCGCCGCGAAGCCGGACGTCGAGGCCACCCGGCCCGAGCGGGTGGAGTGGCCGTTCGTCGCCCCGGCGGCGGTGCTGGGCGTCGCCGGTCTCGCCGTCGGCGTGCTCGCGCCGGCCGTGGACCGGGTGCTCGCCCCGTACGCGGATCTGTTCCCGGACGCCGACCCCGGCTACCACCTGGCGCTGTGGCACGGCCTGACCCCGGCGCTGGGCCTGTCGGCGCTGGCCGTCGCGGCCGGTGTCGGGCTGTTCCTGCTGCTGCACCGGCGCCGGCCCCGGCTGGCGCGGCTGCCGTTCGACGGCGCGAGCGCCTACGACTGGGCGGTGCGGGGCGTCGACCGGGCGGCGGTGGAGCTGACCGGTGCCACCCAGCGTGGTTCGCTGCCGTTCTATCTGGGCGTCATCCTGGTGGTGCTGGTGGTGCTGCCCGGCGGCGCGCTGCTGGCCGGCCTGCCCTGGCCACAGCGGTTCAAGCTGTGGGACAGCCCGTTGCAGGCGGTCGCGGGCGCCGTGGTGGTGGTGTCGGCGGTGATGGCGGCGCGGGCCCGGCGGCGGTTGACCGCGATGATCCTGGTCGGCGTCTCCGGCTACGGCACCGCGCTGCTGTTCATCCTGCACGGCGCCCCGGACCTGGCGCTTACCCAGTTCCTGGTGGAGACCGTCACGATCGTCATGTTCGTGCTGGTGCTGCGCCGGTTGCCGGCGAAGTTCTCGGTCCGGCCGATCCGCACCAGCCGGCGGGTGCGCGTCGCGCTCGGCGTCGCCGTCGGCCTGGTCACCGCCGGCATGGCGTACGTGGCGGCCGGCGCCCGGGTGGCCACCCCGATCTCGGTCGACTTCCCCGGCGAGGCCGTGGCGTACGGCGGCGGCAAGAACGTGGTGAACGTGACCCTTGTCGACATCCGGGCCTGGGACACGATGGGCGAGATCGCCGTGCTGGTGGTGGCCGCCACGGGCGTGGCCAGCCTCATCTTCCGCCGGTCCCGCGCCCTGGACATGCGCAGCGGCATCCCCGGCGTCGGCCGCAGCGACTCGGTGCGGCCGCGCTGGCTGACCACCGGCGCCACCTCCCGACAGCAGTCGGTCATCCTCCAGGTGGTCACCCGGCTGCTGTTCCACGCGATCGTGCTCTTCGCGATCTACCTGCTCTTCTCCGGCCACAACGCGCCCGGCGGCGGCTTCGCCGCGGGGCTGGTCGCCGGCCTCGGCCTGGCCGTGCGGTACCTGGCGGGCGGGCGCACCGAGCTCAACGGGGCGGCGCCGGTGGACGCCGGGCGGGTGCTCGGGGCGGGCCTGATCGTCGCCATCGGCACCGGGGTCGGCGCGATGCTGCTCGGCGGCGACTTCCTGCAGAGCGCGCTGCTCGACTTCCACCTGCCGGTCTTCGGTGACGTCCACTTCGTCACGTCGGTCTTCTTCGACGTCGGCGTCTTCCTCATCGTGGTCGGCCTGGTGCTGGACATCCTGCGCAGCCTCGGCGCGGAGATGGACCGCCAGCAGGAGGTCGACGAGGGCGTGGCCGAACCGGCCGAGGACCGGACGAAGGAGCTGGTGTGAACCCCAACCTGATCTACGTCCTGGTGGTCGGTGTGCTCTTCGCTGCCGGGATCACGCTGCTGCTGGAACGCAGCCTGACCCGGGTGCTGATGGGGGTCATCCTGCTCGGCAACGGCGCCAACCTGCTGCTGTTGACCGGCGGCCGGGCCGGCGGCCCGCCGATCGTCGGCACCACCGACGAGGCGGAGATGGCGGACCCGCTGCCGCAGGCGATGGTGCTGACCGCCATCGTCATCACCCTGGGCATGACCGCGTTCCTGCTCGCCCTGGCCTACCGCAGTTGGCACCTCAACGGGCACGACGAGGTGCAGGACGACGTCGAGGACCGCCGGATCATGGAGTTGGCGGACCGGGACGAGGGCCCCGGCACCGCCGACGCGGACACCGTGCGTGAACTGGCGGCCGACCCCACCGAGCCGATGCCGGTGGCCCGTGAGCGGGAGAGTGCGACATGACCTGGCTCGTTCCGCTGCCGGTGGTGATGCCGCTGATCGGCGCCGCCCTGACCCTGCTGCTGGTCGGCCGGCCGCGCGCCCAGCGGTGGGTCAGCATCACCGTGCTGACCGCCACCGTCGCGGTCGCGGCGCTGCTGCTGGTCCGCTCGTCGCTGGACGGCCCGCTGGTCGTCGAGGTCGGCGGCTGGGTCGCGCCGCTGGGCATCGTGCTCGTCGCCGACCAGCTCGCCGCGCTGATGCTCGTGGTGTCCGCGGCGGTGACCCTGTGCGTGCTGGTCTATTCCATCGGGCAGGGCCAGGCCGACGGGCACGAGGAGACGCCGCTGTCGGTCTACCACCCGACCTACCTGGTGCTGACCGCCGGAGTGTGCAACGCGTTCCTCTCCGGCGACCTGTTCAACCTCTATGTCGGCTTCGAGATCCTGCTGGTGGCCAGCTACGTGCTGCTGACGCTGGGCAGCACGGAGACGCGGATCCGGGCCGGCACCACGTACGTCGTGGTCAGCCTGCTGTCGTCGGTGCTCTTCCTGGTCGCGATCGGCCTGGTGTACGCCTCGACCGGGACGCTCAACCTGGCGCAGCTGGTGGACCGGTTGGACGCGCTGCCGGACGACCTGCGGCTGGTCCTGCAGGGCATGCTGCTGTTGGCCTTCGGCATCAAGGCCGCGGTGTTCCCGCTGTCGGCGTGGCTGCCGGACAGCTACCCGACCGCGCCCGCCCCGGTCACCGCGGTCTTCGCGGGCCTGCTCACCAAGGTCGGCGTGTACGCGATCATCCGCACCGAGACGCTGCTGTTCCCCGGCGGCCGCACCGCCGACCTGCTGCTGGTGGTCGCGGCACTGACCATGGTGGTCGGCATCCTCGGCGCGGTGGCCCAGTCCGACATCAAGCGGTTGTTGTCGTTCACGCTGGTCAGCCACATCGGATACATGCTGTTCGGGGTCGGGTTGACCACCACGCTGGGGCTGTCCGCCGCGATCTTCTACGTGGTGCACCACATCACCATCCAGACCACCCTGTTCCTCGCCGCCGGGCTGATCGAACGGCGCGGCGGCAGCACGGCACTGGACCGGCTCGGCGGGCTCGCCCGACTGTCGCCGCTGCTGGCGGTGCTGTTCTTCGTACCCGCGCTCAACCTGGCCGGCATCCCGCCGTTCTCCGGGTTCCTCGGCAAACTCGGCCTGGTGCAGGCCGGGGTGGCCGACGGCGGGGCGCTGGCGTGGGGGCTGGTGGCCGGCGGGCTGCTCACCAGCCTGCTCACCCTGTACGCCATCGCCCGGGTGTGGAACCTGGCGTTCTGGCGGGCCCCGCACCCGGACATGCCGGAGCCGGGTGACCCGGTGCGGGCGGCCCGCACCGACGGCGCCGAGCAGCCGCACGAGGACCCGGAGCCGGCGGGCGCGGTGCTGCCCCGGCTGATGATCGGCTCCACCGCCGCGCTGGTGGCGTTCGGCCTGGCGTTGACGGTGGTGGCCGGGCCGCTCTTCGACATCAGCACCGACGCCGCCGAGGACCTGCTGCGCCGCGCCCCGTACGTCGAGGCCGTGTTCCCGGACGGTGCCCCGTGACCGACGAGTCGATGACGACCGGGCCGGCGAACCCGCCGCTGGACCGCCGCGCCCGCTGGCGCAACCGGGTGGTGGCGGTGACCGGCCTGGCCACCATGTGGGTGCTGCTCTGGGGGACGCTCTCCTGGGCGAACGTGATCAACGGCCTGGTGGTCGCCGCCGTGCTGGTGGTGGTGTTCCCGCTGCCACCGGTGACGTTCGCCGGGCGGATCCGGCCGGTCGGGCTGCTCCGCTTCGTGCTGCGTTTCCTGCTCGACCTCGTGGTCGCCTCGGCGCAGATCGCCTGGCTGGCGGTGCGCTTCGGGCACACCCCGCACGCCGCGATCATCGCCGTGCGGCTGCGGGTGAACAGCGACCTCAACCTCACCCTCACCGCCGAGGCGTTGTCGCTGGTGCCGGGGAGCCTCATCCTCGAGGCCGACCGCGGCACCGGCACCCTCTACGTGCACGTCCTCGGGGTCCGCACCCCGGCCGAGGTGGAGCGGTTCCGCGACGGCGTGCTCGACCTGGAGGCACGCATCATCGCCGCCATCGGGTCGGCCGAGGAACTGCGCACCCTCGACCGGCCCGCTCCCACCGGCCCGTCGGAGCCGGTCGACCTGGAAGGGGCATCGACGTGACCGTCGTCGCCGTGCTCGTCGCCACGCTGCTCGCCGTGGCCGGCGCGCTCACCCTCACCCGCATCATCCGTGGGCCGTCGATCCTCGACCGGGCGGTCGCCACCGACGTGCTGCTCGCCGTCGTCGTCGCGGCCATCGCCACCGAGGCGGCCTACAGCCGGGACGCCACGGCGCTGCCGGTGCTGGTGGTCCTCGCCGTGCTCGGCTTCGTCGGGTCGGTGAGCGTGGCCCGGTTCGCGGCGCGGAGAAACGTCAAATGACGCTCGACGCCGTCCTCGACGTCGTCGCCGCCGGCTGTCTCATCGCCGGGGCGCTGCTCAGCCTCGCCGCCGGGGTCGCCCTGGTCCGCTTCCCGGACCTGCTGTCCCGGATGCACGCGGCGGCCAAGCCGCAGGTCCTCGGCCTGCTGCTGGTCCTGCTCGGTTGCGCGCTGCGGCTGCGTTCCGGGGTGGACATCACCACGCTGGTGCTGGTGGGCGCGTTCCAGCTGGCCACCGCCCCGGTCGCGGCGCACATGGTGGGCCGGGCCGCGTACCCGCACGACGAGATCCGCCGCGACCTGCTGCTCACCGACGAACTCGCCGCGCACCTCGACGACGTGCGGGCGCGGCGGGCGGACGCGCCGGGCGAGCCCGACCCGGCGTCGCGGCCGGCCTGAGCGGCCGAACGCCGGTCCGTCGCCGCGACGGACCGACGTTCGGCGGGTGGACTCGCGCCGGCGGTCAGCCGGTCGTGCAGGCGGCGCCGTTGAGGGTGAAGCTGGCCGGCTTGCCGGTGCCACCGGTGTGGGTGGCCTGGAAGCCGATGGCCACCGACGCGCCGGGGGCCAGGACGGCGTTGTAGGAGACGTTGCGGGCGGTGACCGCGCCGCTGGTCGGGGCGTACGTGGCGTTCCAGCCGTTGGTGATGGTCTGCCCCGCCGGCAGGGTGAAGCCCAGGCTCCAGCCGTTGATCGTCGCGCTGCCGGTGTTGGTGACGGTCAACGAGGCGGTCAGGCCGTTGTTCCAGGCGTTCACCTCGTACGTCACCCGGCAGGCGCCGGTCGACGGCGGCGGCGTCGTGGTGGGCGGCGGCGTGGTCGGTGGCGGGGTGGTGGGCGCCGGCGTGGTGGGCGCCGGGCTGGTCGGCGGGGTGGTGGTGCCGTCCAGGCCGAAGAAGCGGATCGCCTGGGCGGCGTCGACCGGCAGGTTGTGCGTCACGCCCTGCATGCTGATCGCCTCGACCGGCGCCTGGCCGCCGCTACCGCCGTAGCGGGTGCGGGTGTAGTTGGACTGCGGGTTGTCGGTGTAGGTCGGGGTCTGGCTGAGACCATGCAGGTTCGTCCACTGCTTGATCTCCTCGGTGAAGTTCTGGTAGCGCAGCGTGTCGTCGTTGGTGCCGTGCCAGAGCTGCATCCGGGGACGCGGCCCGGTGTAGCCGGGGTACGCGTTGCGCACCAGGTCACCCCACTGCTGCGGGGTGCGTACGACCTGCCCGTTGGCGCACTCGCTGTTCCACTCGGAGCCGTTGGTGGTGGCGAAGCAGCCGAACGGCACCCCGGCGAACGCCGCGCCGGCCTTGAACACGTCGGGATAGAGCCCGAGCAGGACGTTTGTCATCATCGCCCCGGACGACGTGCCGGTGGCGAAGATCCGGTCGGCGTCGACGGCGTAGCGCTGCCGCACGTAGTTGACCATCGACATGATCCCGACCGGGTCGCTGCCGCCGTCGCGGCGCAGCGCCTGCGGGGAGGAGACGTCGAAGCACTTGCTGCTGCGGGTCACCGACGGGTAGACGACGATGTAGCCGTACCGGTCGGCGAGGGACGCGAACTGGGTGCCGGAGTACATCGCCGGCCCGGAGCCGGTGCAGTAGTGCACGACCACCAGGAGCCCGGGCCGGGGCGCGACCCGGTCCGGCACGTACAGGTACATCTGCAGGTTGCTCGGGTTGGTGCCGAAGCCGGTGACCTCGGTCAGCGCGGCGGCCGACGCCGGGGTGGGCAGGGTGAGCGCCGCGAGCGCGGCCAGGACGGCCGCCAGCAGGGCGGCGCCGAGCAGTCTGAGCCTGACTCTCATGGGGTGGTTCCTCCGACGGATGCGGGACGGGCAGGGGTGGTGACCGGGGTGCCCGGGTGCCCGATCGTGTCCGGCTCAGGAACATCCACAAGTATGTATGCCGAGGTGCCCGCTGACAAGCGCGCCGGTGGGCTACACGTCGCGGCGCCGGAAGGCCACCGCCGCCAGGCCGAACACGAGGGCCACCCACACCCCGACCCAGCCGAGGTAGCCGGCGGTCAGCGGGGCGACGCTCAGGAACGGGGAGGCGCTCACCGCCTGGCCGAACTGGCCCAGCACCCCCGGGTCCTGGAAGGCGTGCATCGCCCCGCGCCACAACCCGTCGGTGGGCAGCAGCATCCGGGACACGGTGCCGACCTGCGTCACACCCTCGTTGTCCAGCGCCGCGCCGACGCTGCCGACCACGCCCGCGATCCAGGTGGCGCCGAACAGGCCGACGGCGACGATGCCCGACGCCATCGGCGAGACGGCGGTGGACAGCAGCAGGCCCAGGGTGAGCAGCACGGTGGTCTGCGCGGCGAGCAGCGCCAGCCCGGCCACGGGGTGCGGCGGCCAGTAATCGACGGTGACCCGGACGATGAGGATCTGGGCGAGGCCGGCGACGGCCACGAACCCGGCGCCGAAGACCACCAGCCCCAGCCACTTGCCGAGCAGCACCGCCGAGCGGGGCACCGGCCGGGCCAGCACGGCCAGCGCGGTGCCCGACTCGATCTCGCCGGCCAGGGTGGGGGCGGCGAGGAACGCCGTACCCAGGGCGGCGATCAGGCTCAGGCCGAACATCACCAGGTTGAGCACCTGGGAGGCGGCCAGCCGGGACTCTCCGCTGGTGAGGGTGCCGAACTCCGCGCCGAGCCGGGAGAAGCCCCAGGCGCTGAGCGCCAGCAGGATGAGGGTCAGCGCGGCGAGGGCGCGCAGCACCCGGCGCCGGGCCGCCTCGCGCAGGGTGAGGGCCGCGACGGTGCCCACCGTACGGGCGATCACGGCTGCTCACCGCCCGGCTCGGCGCGCAGGATGTCCAGCAGCCGGTCCTCCAGGCTGACCCGGCCCGGCTCGACGGCGTGTATCCGTACGCCGAGGGTGACCAGGTCGGCCACCAGGTCCGGCACGGTGGCCGGGGCGGGCTCGGTGGGCAGCGTGACGGTGTACGCGTCCCCGTCGCTGGTGAGCGTCCCCGCCTCGGCCAGCCGGGCCCGCGCCCGCGGGCCGACCGCGTCGAGCCGCAGCCGCAGCTCCCGCCGGCCGAGCAGTTCGGCGAGGGTGCCGGCGGCGGCGACCCGGCCCTTGTCGAGGATGACGACGCGGTCGCAGACCCGCTCGACCTCGCCGATGAGGTGCGAGTTGAGCAGGACGGCGACCCGGCGGGACCGCAGCGACAGCAGCAGGTCGCGGACGTCGGCGCGGCCGAGCGGGTCCAGGGCGCTGGTGGGCTCGTCGAGGACCACGAGTTCCGGGCGGGCCACCAGCGCGACGGCCAGCCCGAGCCGCTGCTGCATGCCCTTGGAGAAGCCGCCCACCCGGTCGCCGCGGCGGTCGGCGAGGCCGACGAGCGCCAGGCACTCGCGCTGTTCGGCGGCCGGCACGGCGGTGCCGGCGAGCCGGACGTGCAGCGCCAGCACCTCGGCGGCGGTGAGCCACGGCTGGTAGCGGAACAGTTCCGGCAGGTAGCCCACGCGGGCCCGGGACTGCGGGTCCCGCGCCGGCCGCCCGAGCAGCAGCACCTCACCGGCGTCGGGCCGGACGAGGCCGAGCAGCATCTTGATGACGCTGGTCTTGCCGGCGCCGTTCGGTCCGAGCAGGCCCACCACCTCGCCGCGGTCGACGGTGAACGAGACGCCGTCGACGGCGGTGCGCCGCCGGTACCGCTTGCGCAGCCCCGAGCACCAGACCGCCGGGGACGGGGGCAGGTCGGCGACCAGCCGCCGGGCGGCCTCGACGGCGGGCCCGCCCGGCGGGGCGGCGGTCACCTGGTCCACCGCAGCTCCCGGGCCACGGAGAGCACCTCGTCGGCGCTGATCGAGCCGGCCACCGCGGTGAGCTGCCCGTCGTGCGCCCAGACCACGCCCGCCATCGAGCCGTCCCGCGCGGTGAGCAGCGTGGCCGGCACCCCGCCGACGTCGACCGGGCGGCTGGACAGCTGATCCGCCGCGACCGGCAGCGGCAGCGTCGCCCCGTCGGCGGAGAAGTGGCGCAGTTGCGCCGCCACGTCCGCGGGCAGGCCGGGCAGGGAGAGCAGGTAGTCGCGGGCGGTCTGGAACGGCGTGCCGGAGGAGTAGGCGGTGGGCGCGACGGCGCGGGCCACGATCAGGGCGGGTACGCCCCGGGCCTCCGACCAGACGGCGGCGAGTCCCGGGCCGGCGACCAGCCGGAACCGGCTGCCGTCGAGCCCCGCAGGGGGCGGTGGCAGCGGCTCGCCGGCCGCCGCGGCGGTCCGCGCCGCCTGCTCGGCGGAGAAGGTGAAGACCGCCTCCATCCGGTCGCCCACCCGGTACGTCGGCGCGCCGGTGACGCCGCGGGGCAGCTTGCCGACCTGGGGGAGCGGCAGTCCGGTGGCCTGCCGTGCGGCGGCGGGACCGTTCGCCTCGCGCAGCTGGGGCCGGTGGGTCACCTCGACGGTGCCGTAGGCGGACAGGTCGGGCAGCTCGACCAGGTCGGCCTGGCTGAACGTGACCGGGGCGACCCGCTCGGTGCGGAAGATCTCCAGCCAGTTGGCGGCGGCCGCGGCGCTCGCCCCGGCCAGCACGGCGACGGCGGCGACGGCCGCGATCACCGGGCTGCGCAGCGCGGTGCGCCACCGACGGGCGGGGCGGGCGGTGGCCGGGTGACGACGGCCGTCGGCGGCGAGCGTGCCCGCCAGGCGGTGCCAGCCCGCCGCCACGTCGGTGCTCAGCTCCACGTCCAGCGCGGCGCCGGTGAGCGTCGCGTCCCGCTGGGCGGCGGCCAGCCCGGACAGGCAGCCGGGACAGGCCGCGACGTGTGCGCGGTCGACGTCCGGCACGCCGGCCGGCTCGTCCACGAGCCGGCGCAGGGTGCCGTCACTCGGGTGACGCATGATGGCTCAACTCCTTGCGTAGGGCGGACTCGGCGCGCCGCACGACGGTGCCGACGCTGCCGGGGGAGAGACCGAGCGCGGCCGCGACCTCGGCGTAGCTGAGGCCGCTGTGCCGCAGGACCAGGGCGAGCGCCTGCCGGCGGGGCAGGCGGGCCAGCGCGGCCCGGACCCGGCGGCGCTCGTCGAGGGTGACGACGGCGTCGGCGACGTCGGGGCTGACCGGGTCGGCGACGCCGGCGACCCGCTCGCGCGAGGCCCGCCGGCGACCCGAGCGGAGGTGGTTCAGCGCGGTGTGCGCGGCGGCGACGGACAGCCAGGCGGGGGCCTCGCCGGCCGGCACGCCGGAGCGCCCGAAGCTCAGGAACACCTCCTGGGCCACGTCCTCGGCCTCGTCGCGGGAGCCGAGCACCCGGGCGGCCACCGCGACGACCCGGGCGTAGGCGGCGCGGAAGACCTGTTCGAGGTCGGCCCGGACGGGTGCCCGCCGGCCGGGAGTCGACACGGCCACGCCGGCCCTCCGCTCGCCTCGGCCGCCGGCCGGGCCGGGGGCGTCAAGGGACAGCACCGCCGGCCCGCCGGCCGCCGGTCGGGTCCCACTCTGCCTGCGGAACCGTACGTCCTCCATACCCTGTCAGCACCGCCGCCGACGGCGATGTGACACCCGGGGCGACCGGAGTTTCCCGGCCGGCCGGTGGCACGGCGGCCGGTCAGCGGCGGGCGGTGATGAGCACGCTGTGCTGGCGGATCCGGAAGTCGCCCGTGCTGTCGGCCCCGACCCGGATCCGCTCGCGCACGGCGGACGCCTGCGCCGCGCTGAGGGGCTGCTCGGCCAGGCTGGCCAGATAGGCGAGGATCGGCTCGGCGGAGGGGACGGCCAGCTCGCCCGGGCGGCGCCGCACGGTGACGTCGGTGAAGTGCCGCGCCACGTACCCGGGGCCGGACTCGGCGGTGAAGCCGGTGAGGGTGAGGCCCGGGCTGCCGACGGCGGCGCGCAGGGCGTTCAGCTCCGCGAGGTGGTCGCCGCCGTTGGTGGTGACGGCGAGCCGGCCGCCGGGGCGTAGCACCCGGGCGAACTCGCGCAGCCCACGGTCCGGGTCGTCCAGGTGGTAGAGCATGTGGTTGGCGACCACGGTGTCGAAGCTGGCGTCGCGGAACGGCAGGGCGGTGGCGTCGCACCGCTGCACCCGCGCGCCGGGCACGGTACGCAACTGCGCGCACATGGCGGGGGAGAAGTCGGCGAGGGTGAGGCGGAGCCCTCGCCGGACCGGGTCGACCCGCCGCCACAGCTCGCCGGTGCCCGCGCCGATGTCCAGGACGTCCCCGCCGAGGGGCAGCTGTTCGGCGAGCCAGGCGAACCAGTCCTGCGGGTTCGTGCCATAGGCGTGCAGGGCGATCCGCGCGGTGAGGTTCCCGGTGCCGGCGGCGTACTGGCGGACGGCCCGGGCGGACGGCGGTGAACTCATGCCCGGACCCTACCGGCACACCTTCTCGGGCGATATGAACGATTTGGGCATTTGCGGGCGAATGCCGCTCCTATGCTCCGGTGTGGGCATCCCGCAGCGATTCAGGAAGCCCGGCGTCGGTGCTGGCAGCTCGCGCGTGTCGCGGCACCGCACCCCGCCGGGTGGGCTCTGCCGTGCCCTCGACCCGCCGAACGGAATGCGTGGGAGACGATGACGGACGCGGAGACGATGGTCCTGCCCCGCTCGGGGCTGACCGAGCTGGGCGTCGAGGACCCCTGGGGGGAGGACCACGGCCCGGGCGGCGAGCCGGAGGTCGACTCCGCGCGGTGGCGCCTCGCCGCCTGGCTGGTGCCCGCGCTGCTGATGGGCGGGCTGGGCCTGCTCCGCGGCGGCGGGCCGGTGCTGCCGGGGGCGGCGGAAACCGAGTCGGCGGCCCCGCTGTTCCACCTGATCATGCGGACCTGGGTGGGGGCCTTCGGCACGTCGGACCTGGCGCTGCGGGTGCCCTCGACGGTGGCCGCCGTCGCGGCCGCGGCGATGGTCGGCGCGCTGGCGACCCGGCTGTACGCGCCGCGGGTCGGCCTGCTGGCCGGGGTGATCTTCGCGCTGCTGCCGACGTCGGCGCTGTCCGCGCAGCAGGCCCAGCCGTACCCGCTGGCCGTGCTCGCCGCGGTCTTCGCCACCTGGTGTCTGGTCCGCGCCACCGACCGGCCGGGGCCCGGACCGCTCGCCGTCTACGGCGCCGCCGTGCTGATCCTCGGCTCGTGCCATCTGGTGGCGCTGCTGCTGGTGGTCGGGCACGGCTGGGTGGTGCTGGCCTTCCGGCGGTCGATGGCCGGCTGGTGGTTGCTGGTCACCGCGGTGGGCGTGTCGCCCGCCGCCGCGACGGTGCTGCTCGGCCCGGGGCGTGGCACGTGGCCGGCGCCGGGGGTGGCGGCGGGGTCGGCCGAGCTGGCCGCGGCCCCCCGGGAGCTGTTCGGCGTGGCCGCGCTGGGTGCGGTGCTGTTCCTGCTGGCGCTGTTCAGCCTGCCGCTGCGCCGCGGCGCCGCCGTCTGCACCGCGTGGGCGGTGCTGCCGCCGGTCGTGCTGCTGCTCGCGGCCCAGGCCGCCCCCGTGTGGCAGCCGCGGTACCTGCTGTTCACGCTCCCGGCGTGGGCGATCCTCGGGGCCGTCGCCCTGAGCCGGGTGCGGGCCGGCTGGGCCGCGGCGGCGCTGGTGGCGATCGCGGTGCTCGCCGTGTCGGTGCACCTGGATCTGCGCGAGCCCGCCGGGCCGCAGCGCGCCGGTGGCCGGCTCGCCCGCATCGTCGAGGACTGGACACGGCCGGCGGACCCGCCGGTGGCCGCCCGCCCGGCGCCGAACGGCCGGGCCGGTGGTGGAGCGACACCGTCCATCGTGGCCGGTCCTGCCCGTTCGTGAGTTCTGCACTTTTTAGGCGAAATGTCTGCATAGCATTGGTCCAGCCGGTTTCGGCAGCTTCACTTTCATGGGGGAAACGTGGGCGTCGCCAGCGATACACGCGTGTCCGGAGCCGCGCGGAGCGGAGCCGCCGCCGGCGGTTCCCCGGTCCGCGACTCGCCCCGGGTCACGTCCGACCCCCGGCCCGAACGCGGCTGGCGCAACGTGCGGGCCCGATTGGCGTACGCGGGCTGCGGCGCGATCGCCGGCCCGCTCGCCGCGGCCCGGCGGGCGGCGGCGCCGGTGACGTTCCGCCGCGTCCTGACCCCGGCGGCCCGGCTGGTCCTGACCCTGCTCGTGCTGCTCAACAGCGCGGCCGGGCTGGTGTTCGTCGGCTGGCTGCTGCTGCCGGCGCACGTGCCCGGCTCGGGCGTGATCGGCGCCGACAGCTGGCAGACCATGGCGGCCCGGCTCGGCTTCTGCGTCGTGGTGGGCGTGGAGCTGATCCGCCTGGCGCAGAACCTGGTGATCTGGGTCTTCGCGTACCACGCCAAGGACCCGGTGCCGGTCGACCCGCCGGTCGGCCTGCGGGTCGCCCTGCTGACCACCATCGTGCCGAGCAAGGAGCCGATCGACGTCGTGGAGCGCACGCTGCGGCGGATGACGGAGATCGTCTACTGCGGCCAGGTCGACGTGTGGATCCTCGACGAGGGCGACGACCCGGCGGTGAAGGCGATGGCCGCGCGGCTCGGGGTGCGGCACTTCAGCCGGCACGGCCGTCCCGAGTACAACCAGCCCAGCGGCGAGTTCCGGGCCCGGACGAAGTCCGGCAACCACAACGCCTGGCGGGCCGAGCACGAGGACCGCTACGACGTGGTGGCCAACGTCGACCCGGACCACGTGCCGCTGCCCGGGTTCCTGGAGCGCACCCTCGGCTACTTCCGGGACCCCGACGTCGCCTTCGTGGTCACCCCGCAGGTCTACGGCAACATGCACCAGAACTGGGTGGCGCACGGCGCCTCGGTGCAGCAGTACCTCTACAACGGACTCATCGCCCGGGGCGGCAACGGCCTGGACGCGCCGCTGCTCACCGGCACCGGCCACCTCTACCGCCCGGCGGCGTGGCGGACCATCGGCGGCTACCAGGACTCGATCATCGAGGACCACCTCACCAGCATCCGGATCCACGCCGCGACCAACCCGGCGACGGGCAACCGGTGGAAGGGCGTCTACACGCCGGACGTGGTGGCCATCGGGGAGGGCCCGACCTCCTGGGCGGACTACTTCAACCAGCAGAAGCGGTGGGCGGCCGGGATCTGCGAGATCCTGGTCCGGCCCGACCTGCGCGCGCCCCGCGAGCTGAGCACCCGGCGCCGCTGGCAGTACCGGCTGCTCCAGTTCTACTACCCGAGCGTCGCGGTCAGCCTGGTGCTGGGCAACCTGGCCACCGCTCTTTACCTGCTCACCGGCGTCAGCACGGTCCAGCTCGACGTCACGGTCTGGGCGACGCTGTGGGGCTCGACCATGGGCACCTGGTTCCTGCTCTGGCTGTGGCTGCGCCGGTTCAACCTCGCCGCCCACGAGCGCGAGGAGATCGGCCTGGTCGGCATGGCGCTGGCGTTCTTCACCGGCCCCGTCTACGTGGCCGCCGCCGTCGGCGCGCTGCTGCGCCGCAAGCTGGCCTTCGTCGTCACCGCCAAGGGAAAGCTGCGCACCACGGAGTCGCTGGCCACCTTCCGGCTGCACTTCGCGTGGGCGGGGTTCGCCGCCGCGCTGCTCGGCGCCAGCTTCGTGCTGGATCACGACGTCACCCTGCTGCGGGTGTGGCCGGTGCTGACCCTGCTGACCGGGCTCGGGCCGCCGCTGATCGCGATCGCGTCCGGCCTGGCCGCCCGCGGCCGGGCGCGTGGGGAGCGCCCCGGCCCGGTCCGGGTGCCCCGGGGCCGGCGGCGCCCACCGCGCTCGCGGGTGCCGGCCGGCCGGAGGGCGCCGTGGCTCGGTTGACCCGGCCGCGCGGCGCGCTGGTGCTGGCCGGTGCGCTGCTGCTGGCCCTCGCCCTGACGTCCGTCGCCACCTCCGGGCGGTGGGGGGACGGACGGTCCGGCCCGACCGCCGGGACCGGACCGGACCGGCCGGTGGCGGGTGAGGCGGCGGAAACCGCCCGACCCGGCGGGTCACCCCGGCCGGCCCGGGCACTCTTCCCGCCGAAGGGGAAGACGTTCGTCGGTGTCATGACCGCGGCGGGCCCGCACGATCTCACCGCCACGACCATGTTCGCCGCGGCCGCCGAGCACCAACCGCAGGCCATGCTCTTCAGCGTGGGCTGGGCGTCCGGCCCGTTCGACCGGACCCTGTTCGACCGGATCAGCGGTCGCGGCATGCTGCCGATCGTCGGTTGGGAACCGTGGGACCACCGGCCGGGCGAAGCGGCGATCGAGCGGGGGCTACCCACGCCGGAGGTCGACCGGGCGCGCATCGCGCAACCGCGCTACCGGCTGGCGAACATCGTGCGCGGGGACTTCGACGACTACCTGCGCTCCTGGGCCGACGGGATCAGGTCACTCGGATATCCGGTGGCCATCCGGTTCGCCCACGAGATGAACGGCTACTGGTACCCGTGGTGCGAATCGGTGAACGGCAATCGACCGGGCGACTATGTGGCGGCGTGGCGGCACGTACGCGACCTGTTCCGGGCCGCCGGGGCCACCAACGTCACCTGGGTGTGGAGCCCGAACAACAAATGGGACGACTCGACCCCGGAGCTGTCCACGTTCTACCCGGGTGACGACCAGGTCGACTGGGTGGGTCTCTCGGGCTACTACAGCACGGTGTTCAGCCCGGAATACCGGTCCTTCGACAAGATCTTCGCCGAGTCCATCGAGGACATCCGGGCCTTCACCGGTAAGCCGCTCGTCATCACCGAAACCGGCGCCTCCGACTCGCAGGGGCGCAAGGCCGAGTGGATCGCGGAGACCTTCCGGTCGCTGCGCCGCTACCCGGACATCATCGGCGTCGTCTGGTTCGAGGTGGACAAGCCCCGGGAGACCGACTGGCGCATCGCGAGTTCCCCGGCCGCCGCCCGGGCGTTCGCCCGGGCGGTCGCCGACCCGCGCTACACGTTCACCTGGTCCGCCGACATGATTCCGCGTTCAGCGATGGAGGACTGATGTCCCTGCCCGATCGGCCGCCGCCCGGCGCCCTGACCGCGCCGGTCACCCGGCTTGGATTGCCACCCGACGAGGTCGCGGTGGCGGCGGAGGGGGTGCCGCGATGATGCGGTTGACGCTTCCGCGAGCGTTGCTGGTGGCGGCGGGCGCGCTGCTGCTGGCCTACGCATTCGCCATCGCACCGACCACGTCCGGGGGCCCGGAGGACCGCCGGACCGAGCCGGTGGCGAACGCCGAACCACGCGTGGTGGCGGAGAGCGCACCCAGCCCGTCACCCGTACCGGCCGTGGCGGTCTTCCCGCCCGACGACAAGGCGTTCGTCGGGGTGATGACCGAGAAGGGCCCGCACGACTTCGCGGCGCTTGACACGTTCACCGCCGCCGCGGCACACCAGCCACAGGTCATGCTCTTCAGTTCGGGATGGGCGACCGACGAGTTCGATCGGACGCTCTTCGACCGGATCAGCAGCCGGGGCATGCTGCCGATGTTGGGCTGGGAACCGTGGGACTACCGGGTGGACCAGCAGGCCAGGAAGCAGAAGACGCTCCCCGCCCGCCAGGTCGACAGGATCCGGTCCAACCAGCCCGCCTACCGGTTGTCCCGCATCGCCAACGGGGACTTCGACAGCTATCTGCGCTCCTGGGCGGACGGGATCAGGTCACTCGGCTACCCGGTGGCCATCCGGTTCGCCCACGAGATGAACGGCGACTGGTACCCGTGGTGCGAGAAGGCGAACGGCAACCGACCGGGCGACTACGTCAAGGCGTGGCGCCACGTCCATGACCTGTTCCAGGCGGCCGGAGCCACGAACGTGACCTGGGTGTGGAGCCCGAACGCCAGGTGGAACAAGTCGACGGGGCACCTGGCCGACTACTACCCCGGGGACGACTACGTCGACTGGGTGGGCGCCACCGGCTACTACGGCACCGGAGTCTTCACGAACTACTGGTCCTTCGACGAGATCTTCGGCCCCACGATGACCGAGCTCGGCCGCTTCACCAGCAAGCCGATGGTGATCACCGAGACCGGGGCCTCCGACGCCAGCGGACGCAAGGCCGAATGGATCCGGGAGACGTTCCGTACGCTGCCCCGGCACCGGAACATCATCGGGCTCATCTGGTTCGAGGTGGACAAGGAGCTGGACTGGCGCATCGCGAGCAGCCCGGCTGTGGCGGCGGCCTTCGCCCAGAGCGTGGCCGACCCCCGCTACCGGTTCAGCTGGTCGCCCGAGATGCGCCCGCGCCTCGACGTCGGTCATCCCTGACCGGCGGCTGCCCCGGAGACCGGGGCGGCGAGGAACTCGGTGAGCGGCTCGACCAGCCGGCGGGGCGCCCGGTTCAGGCCGTCGTGGCCGCTGCGCGGCACCGGCAGGACCCGGGCCCGGGGCAGGGCGCCGGCCAGCGCCGCGTTGAGCCCGGCATAGTACGGCGGGCCGGCCGCGCCGTACGCCAGCAGCGTCTCGGCGGTGACCCCGGACCACTGGTCGGCCGGGCCGTCGTGCAGCCGGATCTGGTGTGTCTCGTCCAGCGTCGTGCGCAGCAGTGCGCCCATGGTGCGCCCGATCGGCGTGCGCAAAAACGCCCGGCTCAGCGCGATCTGGACGCCGAGCGGGAGCCGGGCCGTGGGGGAGTGGGTGTTGATGCCGGCCCCGGTCAGCGCCATGGCCCGGGCCAGGTCGCCGGCCGCGGCCGCCGCCCGCGCCGCGTCGAGCCAGCCGACCGGGAAGCCGCCGTCGATGCTGACCGCCGCGTCGTAGAGCGCCAGCCGTCGCACCGGCAGCCGTTGCGCGGCCCGCAGGGCGATGAACCCGCCGGAGCTGTGCCCGATGACGTTGCCGGCGCCGGTGTGCGTGAGGACGGCGGCCAGGTCGTGGACGTCCTGGTCGACGGTGTACGGCTCGGCGCGTGGAGCGGCGTCCGCGCGGCCCCGCCGGTTGTAGCGGTGGACGGTGAAGCGGTCGGCCAGCCGGTCGGCGAGCCGGCGGTAGACGCCGATGGTGACGCCGCCGCCGTGCACCACCACGATGCCCGGGCCGCTGCCGGTCGAGTGCAGCACGATCGTCGCCCCGTCCGGTGCGGTGATCCGTTCCATGGTTCGTCCACCCCCGTCAGTTGAAACTGCGAACGCCGTTTGCAGTTTAGAGTGGTTCCCGTGACCGACGCAACCACCGGTTCCGCCGCCCGGCAGCCGATCTGGACCCGGCCGCACCGCGGCACCCGCGGACCGGCCCCGACGCACAGCCGGGACGACATCGTGACCGCCGCCATCGCGCTGGCCGACGCCGAAGGGCTCGGCGCGGTCTCGATGCGGGCCGTCGCCACCGCCCTGGGCACCGGCGCCGGATCGCTCTACCGCTACCTGTCCTCGCGGGACGACCTGCTGGACCTGATGACCGACCGGGCGGTGGGCGAGCTGCGGTCGCACCCGCCGGCGGACGGCGAACCGCTGGACGCCATGCTCGGGCAGGCCCGCCGGCAACTCGCCCTCTACCAGCGGCACCCGTGGCTGCTGGACGTGGCGCACCGGACGTCCGGCATGGGCCCCGAGACCCTCGCCTGGTTCGACGACTGCCTGCGGATCCTGACGCCGCTGCGCTGCCCGGTCGCGGCCAAGTTCGAGGCGATCGCGATGATGACCGGAGTCGTCACCCTCTTCGCCCGCAACGCCGCTGCCGCCGCGACCGGCCTGCCCGCGCTGGACCTGGCCGCGTACCCGCACCTGGCCGCGGCCCTCGCCCAACCCCCGGCGCGCGCCCCCCGCGCGGACCTGTTCGAGCGGACCCTGCGCAGCCTGCTGGCCGGCCTGCTCGCCGCCGACCCGCCGACCGCGACCTGACCGACGACGCTCAGGGGCGCGGCGCCTTCTCGCCGTTCGCGGCGGTGTACTCGGCGGCGAGCCAGGGACCCAGGTCGTCGAGCAGGAGAGCCAGCACCGCCGGGTCCGCCCGGGGTGCGCGGCCCACCGCGGCGGCCACCCGCATCTGCGCCAGGCGCTCCGGGTGGTAGTGGCCGAACGCCTCGGTGCACCCGTCCAGGTCGCTGACCCAGCCGCCCCACCGCGGCATGACCAGGGTGAAGCCGGTGCGGACGAGGCGCCGGCCGACCAGCCGGGCCAGGGCCCGGCGTTCGGCGTCCGTGCCGGCGGCCCGCTCGCGCCACCCGGCAAGCTCGCGGCCCAGATCGCCGTTGGTCTCCCGGGCCAGCAGGGAGGTCGGCCGGTAGCGGGGCAGCCGCCCGGCCAGGTCGTCGCCGAGCAGGGGCGTGCACAGGCAGGCGACGAAGAAGCCGAGGTCGTGCCGCTCCAGGTCGCTGAGCAGCGTACGCGCGCTGAACAGCAGCACGCCCACCCCGTCGACCTGGGCGAAGCGCTCGTCCAGCGCCGCCTGCATCGCGTCGGCGTCCGCCCGGTCGGCGCCCGTCGGCTCACGCCGCAGGGCGAGCAGCAGGTCCAGGTCGGACACCCCCGGGACGGCGGTGCCGCGCGGGAGGCTGCCGTAGAGGTACGCGCTGTGCAGCCGCCCGTCGCCGAACACCTCGGCGATCCGCGCCCGCGCCGCGTCGACCACCGGGACGAACGCCGCCGGTACCCGGTGCAGGGCGCCCTCTCGGGCGATGGTCCCGTCGGGACGCAGTCCTCGGCCGCTCACCCGGCTCACTCTGCCCGGCACCCGCCCGTCCGCCCAACGACTTTTCGTCACGGATGGTCGGGACGGATGTCGCGGATCCGCCCGCACGCGTCGATCTCGGCGACCGGCACCTCCGGCGCGTACGCCCGGACGGCGGCCACCAGCCGCCGCCGGTTCAGGCGCCACCCGTTGACGGCCAGGCTGAGCCCGCTCACCTCGACCGGCACGTGCGGCAGCAGTCCCCGCAGCGTCCGCTCACCGGCCGAGCCGGGACGGGGTGCGCGGGCCGGCGCGGGAATCCCCTCACGCAGTCGCACCCCGAGGTAGCGCAGTCGGGCGGGCCACCGGAAGTACTGGTGGAACAGCACCACCGCGGCGACGTCGGACCAGGGCGCCACGATGTCCGGTGCCCGGCGTCCGGGCCACAGCGTCAGCGGGGACAGCAGGCTGATCCCGTCCGGTTCGACCCGCAGCGCGACCCGCCTGGTCAGCGCGTTGGCCAGCAGCACCAGCGCGCCGCCGCCGAACAGCAGGATCAGGATCAGCTTCAGCGGCCAGAGCAGCAGCGCCTCGGGCAGGCCACCGCCCTCCAGGTAAACGCCGACCGCCACCGACACCGCGCCGAAGAGCACCACGGCCAGCGTCTGCGGGCCCAGCCCGTGCCGGGCGACGTACGGTTCGGCCACCCGCTCACCCCCGCCGGTCGGTCGGCGCCGCCAGTGCCGCGCGGAGGCGGTCGACGTCCGGCTCGACCCCGACCAGGGGAACCGTGAACTCGCGCGGCCGGCGCACCCGGGCGCCGCTCCAGAAACCCAGCTCACCCCACTGGTACGCGGACAGCACCGGGCGGGTGCGGTGCGGGTCGTCGACCGCCAGCACCAGCCGGGGCCACCACCGGCCGCGTATCTCGGCCACCGTCAGGGCCGCCCGGTCGATGGCGAGGGTCTCGCCGTCGGGTCGGGTGACCAGCAGTTCGCCCGTCGTCACCCGCAGCGGCAGGCCCTTCTGCCTGGCGAGCTGGGCGTACGTCCCACCGACGCTGAACAGGAGAGGGCAGAGCGCCGGGAACGGGTCGTACCAGCGGTGGTCGAGGAACAGCTCGCCGAGCACAGCGACCAGCACCGCCAGGGTGGCCGCCGGCGCGGCCCGAGCCAGCAGCCGCCTTCTCGACCGCCGGAACCACACCCCGTCGTCCACGGGCGAAAGGTTTCCGCCGGCTCGTCCCGGCAAACCCGCCGTCCAGGATGGACGGCGGTCCCGCCGTCAGTCGACCGGGGCGGGCCCGGTCGAGTCACGCACCTGCAGCGCGTGCCCGGTCGCCCGGCGGCGCGGCCGGGCCGAGCGGGGCTTGAGCGCCAGGGTGAGCGCCATCCGACCCATGTCGGTCATCGGCAGCCGCACCGTGGTGAGGCTGGGAGCGAGATCGGCGGCCACCGACACGTCGTCGAAACCGACGACCGACATCCGGGCCGGCACCGCGACCCGGTGCGCGCGCAGCGCGGCGAGCACGCCGATGGCCATCGCGTCGTTGAGCGCGATGATCGCCGTGGTCGACGGGTGATCGCGCAGGATTCGTTCGGCGGCCACCCGGCCGCCGTCGCGGGTGAAGTCCGAGTGCACCACCGGCAGCTCGGCCAGCGAGAGGCCGTGTTCGGCCAGCGCGGCGGAGACCCCGGCGAGCCGGTCGGCGACCGTGGTGAGCCGGGCGGTGCCGGCGGCCACCGCGATCCGCCGGTGGCCGAGGTCGAGCAGGTGCGCGGCGAGCGCCCGCCCGCCGGCCTGGTTGTCGGGCAGCACGGCGTCGACACCCAGCGCGTGCCGGCCGATCACGGCCACCCGGCCGCCGCCGTGCTGGAACTCGGCCAGTTCGGCGCGGGCCGCGGCCTCCACCTGCGGATCGGTGTAGCCGGATCCGGCGACGAGAATGATCCCGACCCGCTGGGCGATGAGGTGGCGCAACTGGCGCAGCTCGGCCTCCGGGTCCCGGCCGGAGTGGCAGATCTGCACGAGCAGCCCGTGCTCGGCCGCCACCTGGATGACCCCGCCGGCGATCTCCGCGAAGTACGGGTCGTCGACCTGGTGCACCACCAGCCCCACCGAGTTGCTCGCCCCGCCGGCCAGGGTGCGGGCGTACGGGTTGGCCACGTAGCCGAGCTGCCGGGACACCTGCCGGACCCGGTCGGCGACCAACTCGCTCACCCCGTCCCGGCCGGCGAGGGCACGGGAGGCGGTGGCCAGTGAGACGCCGGCGCGTGCGGCGACGTCGACGAGGCGCACCCTCGGGCCGGGTCTGGGCATCCGCAGCTCCCCATGAATGCACGGTCGTCTATTGCCAGTGCCGCAGCAGGCAGCCTAGTCTACGGAAGCGCTTACGTAAGCGCTTCCGTCTTCACCGACCACCAAACTGGAGGGGCGATGACGGCACGTGTCCCGATCGGGATCGTCGTGAACGGCGTGACCGGGCGGATGGGTTACCGGCAGCACCTGGTCCGTTCCCTGCTCGCGATCCGCGAGGAGGGCGGTCTGCCGCTGCGCGGCGGGGACCGGCTCTGGCCGGAGCTGCTCCTCGTGGGGCGCAACGAGGCGAAGCTGCGCGACATCGCCCGGCGGCACGGACTCACCGACTGGACCACCGATCTCGGCGCGGCCCTCGCCCGGCCGGACATGGCCGTCTACTTCGACGCCCAGGTGACCAGCGAACGGGAGAAGGCGCTCGGCCTGGCCGTCGCCGCCGGCAAGCACATCTACACCGAGAAGCCGGTCGCCACCACGGTGGGCGGCGCGGTCGAGCTGGCCCGGGCGGCCGACGCGGCCGGGGTCCGGCACGGCGTGGTGCAGGACAAGCTTTTCCTGCCCGGCCTGCGCAAGCTCGACCGGCTGGTCCGGGGCGGGTTCTTCGGCCGGATCCTGTCCGTGCGCGGGGAGTTCGGCTACTGGGTGTTCGAGGGGGACTGGCAGGCGGCGCAACGGCCCAGCTGGAACTACCGGACGGCCGACGGCGGCGGCATCGTGGTGGACATGTTCCCGCACTGGCACTACGTGCTGGAGCAGCTCTTCGCGCCGGTGCGCGCCGTCACCGCGCACGTCACCACCCACGTCCCGCGCCGCTGGGACGAGCGGGGCCAGCCGTACGCGGCGACCGCCGACGACGCCGCGTACGCCATCTTCGAGCTCGACGGTGGGATCGTCGCCCAGATCAACTCCTCCTGGGCGGTCCGGGTCAACCGGGACGAGTTGGTCGAGTTCCAGGTCGACGGCACCGAGGGCAGCGCCGTCGCCGGCCTGCGCCGCTGCCGGGTGCAGCACCGGGCCACCACCCCGAAGCCGGTGTGGAATCCGGACCTGCCCGGCGCCGACGACTTCCGGTCGCAGTGGCAGGAGGTGCCGGACAACGCGGAATACGACAACGGTTTCAAGGAGCAGTGGACGATGTTCCTGCGCCACGTCGTCGAGGACGCTCCGTACACCTGGGACCTGTGGGCCGGCGCGCGCGGCGTGCAACTGGCGGAGCTGGGCCTGCGCTCGGCCCGCGAGGGCCGGCGGGTCGAGGTCACCGAGCTGTCCGGCCGGGAGCCGGCATGAGCGCCGCGGTCACCCTGCCCGACGGGCCGCTGACCCTCACCGGCCGGGGCGCCGCGCACACCGGCCCGGGGCGGCCGTTCACCAGCCGGATCGCGTACGCCGCCGCACACGTGGTCGCCGACCCGGCGGCGGAGAACGGGCCCGGCGCCCCGGCCGCCGTCGACTGGGACGCCACCCTCGCCTTCCGCCGGCACCTGTGGTCGTACGGCTTCGGGGTGGCCGAGGCGATGGACACCGCGCAGCGCGGCATGGGCCTGGACCACCCGACGGCGCGCGAGCTGATCCGGCGCTCGGCGCGGGCGGCCTGGGAGACCGGCGGCGCGATCTGCGCGGGCGTCGCCACGGACCAGTTGCCCGCCGGCCCGGCCACCCTCGACGAGATCCGCACGGCGTACGCCGAGCAGCTGGCCGACGTGCAGGCCGCCGGCGCCCGGCCGGTGCTCATGTGCAGCCGCCACCTCGCCGCGACCGCCCGCTGCGCCGACGACTACCTGGACGTCTACGGTCGGCTGCTCGCCGAGGCGGACGGCCCGGTGCTGCTGCACTGGCTGGGGCCCGCGTTCGACCCGGCGCTGGCCGGCTACTGGGGCGCCCGCGACGCGGGTCGGGCCGCCGAGACGGTGCTGGCGCTGGTCGCCGCGCATCCCGGCCGGGTCGACGGGATCAAGCTGTCGCTGCTCGACGAGGACTTCGAGGTGGCGTTGCGCCGGCGGCTGCCGCCCGGCGTCCGGCTCTACACCGGGGACGACTTCCACTATCCGGCGCTGATCCGTGGTGACGCGCGGGGCCACTCCGACGCGCTGCTCGGCGTGCTGGCGGCGATTGCGCCACCGGCCGCGGCGGCGCTGCGCGCCCTCGACGCGGGGGACACCGACGGCTACGACCGGCTGCTGGCGCCGACGCTGCCGCTGGCCCGGCACCTGTTCGGCGCGCCGACCCTGCACTACAAGACCGGCATCGTCTTCCTGGCCTGGCTCGCCGGGCACCAGGACCACTTCACCATGGTCGGCGGCCTCCAGTCCGGACGGTCGCCGGCCCATCTCGGACGGCTGCTGCGGCTGGCCGACGCGGCCGGCCTGCTGCCCGACGCGGAACTGGCCGGGTACCGGGCCCGGGCGTTCTTCACCACGGCGGGGGTGGCCCAGTGAAACGGTTCGCGCTCAACTCGGCCACCACCCGACGCTGGCCGCTGCCGGAGCTGGTGGCGGGCTGCGTCGACGCCGGGGTGGCCGCGGTCGGGCTGTGGCGCGAGGACCTCGCGGCGTACGGCGTCGCGCCGGCCGCCGCCCTGGTCCGCGACGCCGGGCTCACCGTCACCTCGCTGTGCCGGGGCGGCTTCTTCGACGCGCCGGACTGGTACGACGAGAACCGGCGGGCGATCGACGAGGCGGCCACGCTCGGCGCCCCGGTGCTGGTGCTCGTCTCCGGCGGCCTGCCTTCCGGCGGCCGGGACCTCGACGCCGCCCGCGCGCACGTCGGCGAGGCGCTGGGCGCGCTGGTGCCGCACGCCCTGGCCGCCGGGGTCCGGCTGGCGGTCGAGCCGCTGCACCCGATGTTCTGCTCCGACCGGTGCGTGGTCGCCAGCCTCGGGCAGGCGCTCGACCTGGCCGCGCCCCATCCGAGCGAGGCGGTGGGGGTGGTGGTGGACACCTACCACCTGTGGTGGGACGACCAGGTGTGGACGCAGATCGCCCGCGCCGGCCGGGAGGGCCGGATCGCCTGCTTCCAGGTGGCCGACTGGGTGACGCCGCTGCCGGCCGGGGTGCTGCTCGGCCGGGGGCTGCCCGGCGCCGGCTGCGTCGAGCTGCGCCGGTTCCGGGAGGCGGTGGACGCCGCCGGCTACACCGGCCCGGTCGAGGTGGAGGTCTTCGCCGAACAGGTGTGGCGGCGCCCGGGCCGGGAGGTGCTCGACGAGGCGATCGCCGGCTACCGGACCCACGTCGCCTGAGCGGCGGGGCGGAAACCGCTTGCCGGCGTCGGCAGACTGCGGGCATGAACGTCCTCGACGAACTGCGCGGCCGGGCCGAGGCCGACCCGATCGTGGTGGGGCTGGTGCTGACCGGCTCGCACGCTCGCGGGATGGCGAACCGGTGGTCGGATGTGGACGTGATCGTGGTGGTCCGGGAACGCGGCGGCGGGTGGACCCGGACCCGGCGCAGCCCCGAGCTGGACGAGATCGTCTGCACGGTCGACGAGCTGGCCGACACCTCCGACCGGTGGCAGCGGTACGCCTACCGGGGCGCGCGGGTGCTGCTGGACCGGCTCGACGGCGGCGTCGCCGAGCTGGTCCGGCGGCAGGCGGTGCCCACCGCGGCGGAGGCGGGTGCCTGGGCCCGGGAGGCCCTCGACGGATACCTCAACCTCGCGTACCGGTCGGCCAAGAGCCGGCGGGCCGGGGACCCGGTGGCCGCCGAGCTGGACGCCCGGGAGAGCACGCCGTGGCTGCTGGAGACCGTGTTCGCGGGGCACGGGCGGCTGCGTCCGTACAACAAGTACCTGCGGTGGGAGCTGGCGACGTATCCGTTGCCGGCACCCTGGGACGCGGCGGACCTGCCGGGGCGGGCGTTGCGCGACCCGGTGGGGATGGCCCCGGAGGTGGTGCGGCTGGCCCGCCGGCACGGGCTGGGGGAGGTGGTCGACGGGTGGGGGGACGACCTGGCGCTGCTCGGCTGTGGCGGGGCTCACCCCGCTGATGACAGCCCACTCACGGATCGATGACGATCCCGTGACAACCGGGCCCGGTCGGTTTCGGTCAGCTCCGGTCCCGGGCATGAGCCACGTCGACCTCAATCCTGGGAAGGACGATCACGTGGAAATCACCGGCTTCTTCACCGCCATTGTCATCGGTCTGATCATCGGCGCGCTGGGCCGCCTGGTCGTGCCGGGCAAGCAGCGGATCCCGATCTGGCTCACCCTGCTGATCGGTGTGGTGGCCGCCATCCTCGGCACGCTGGTGGCCGGGGCGTTCGGCGTCGACGACACCCGCGGCATCGACTGGATCGAGCTGCTGCTCCAGGTTCTCTTCGCCGCCGCGGGCGTCTGGCTGGTCGCCGGGGCGTACGGCCGCCGCCGGCTCTGACCTACCCACGTCGTCGGCCCGCCACCTGCCTGGTGGCGGGCCGACGCGCGTCCCGGGCCGGCCGAGCGGGTGCTTAGGCCCTGTCCTGCCGATCATTGCCGGGCTGCGGCGGGCCCAGACGGCGACCGGCGGCGTTGTCGGTTCGTCCGGATACAACACCGGTATCCGGACGAACCTCCGCCTTGCCGGACCGCCGCCTGGACCGCGCCTCGCACCGACATGATCGACAGGACAGGGCCTAGTCCCCGGCCGGGGTCGGCGGCGGGACCGCCAGCGCGAGGGTGAGGTCCAGGACGACGGCCGGGTCGTGCAGCTTGTCGCCGTACAGCTCCCGCACCTTGCCCATCCGGTAGCGCACGGTCTGCGGGTGGACGAAGAGGTCCGCCGCCACGTCCTCCCGCCGCCCCTGGTGCAGCAGCCAGGAGCGCAGCGTCTCGGCGAGGCGTTGCGCGGTGGCCGGGGGCAGCCCGGCCAGCGGCTCCAGCACCTGGGCGCGCAGGTCGGCCAGGCCCTCCGGGTCCATGCTGAGCACCAGCTCGGCCAGGTGCGCCTCGGTGTCGAGCACCGGGCCGCGGTGGCCCGGGCCGAGCCCCAGGGCCAGCGCCCGGGTGGCCCGCTGGTACGAGCGGCTGACCCGGGTCCACGGGCGGACCGGGCCCAGCACCGCCCGGTGCCCGTGCAGCAGCCGGGCCAGCTGGCGGCGGCGCGGGCCGTGCATGTCGGGCACCAGCAGCACCGCCATCTCCTCGGCCGGCTCCACCCCGGGCAGGTCCTCCCCGCTCTCCAGGGTGTGCGGGCTGAGCAGGGCGAGGACCGCGCGGACGTTGCTGCGCGGCAGCAGCACGACGGTCAAGGTCTGCGGCGGCGGCCAGTCGGCCCGCTCGGCGCTGCGGCGCAGCGTGTCCTCCGGCTCGTCGGCGAGCAGTTGCTGGGTCAGCCGTTCCAGGTCGCGCCGCCGGACCCGGCCCGCGCTGGCCAGCTCGTCGGCGTGCCCGGCCACGCTGGCCGCCGACAGCTCGTCGATGTAGGCGAACATCAGCTCGGCGAACTCGGCCACCGTCTCGGCGGCGAGCCCGCTACGCACGGTGGTGGTGGAGACCTCCCGCCAGGCCACCCGGGCCCCCACCCGGTACGCGGCCAGCAGCGCGTCCATGCTGCGGCCGGAGCGGGCCTCGCCGCTGCCCAGCGCGTACGCCGCCTCCAGCGCCGGGGTCAGCGGGGTGCTCGGGTCGGTGGCCTGGGCGCCCTCGATGAGCTGGAGAAACGTGCCCAACGCGATGCGTACGGCGTGCTGTATCTTGTCCCGCATCGAGCCGGTGAGGGCCCCCGAGTAGCTGGGCACCTCGGCGGTGATCGCGGTGACCGTCCGCTCGGCCACCAGCGGCAGCCGGTCGCGCAGCCGGCCGGCCACCCCCTCGTCCAGTTGCAGGTGTGCGGCCCGGCGCGTCGTACCGGTTTCGTCCGACATTCTTGTGCTCCCCGAACAAAAACCCGTGGACAATTCACCTTAGCCGGTCAAGATGTTATGCGATCAGGGCGGTCACGCTGGTCGTATGACCACAACTGTCCCGCGTCCTCCCGCGAAGGTCTCCTTCCGGGACAGGCTGCTGCGCCTCGCCGAGACGGTCACCACCCCGCTGCTGCCGGACGACTACCTCGACCTGGTCGCGCCGCTGCGCGCCGGCGCGGACCTGCGCGGCCGGATCGTGGCCGTCGAGCCGGAGACCGCGGACGCGGCGACCGTGGTCATCCGGCCCGGCCGTGGGTGGCGCGGGCACACCCCCGGCCAGTACGTCCGGCTCGGGGTGGACGTCGACGGGGTCCGCCAGTGGCGGGCATACTCGGTCACCTCGCCGCCCGGTCGCCCGGACCGCTGCATCACGATCACCGTCAAGGCCATCGCCGACGGCAAGGTCAGCAACCACCTGGTCCGCCGGGTCCGGACCGGCACCATCGTCCAGCTCGACCAGGCGCAGGGGGACTTCGTGCTGCCGGCGGCGACGCCGCGCCGGCTGCTCTTCGTCACCGCCGGCAGCGGACTCACCCCGGTGATGGGGATGCTGCGGGCCGGCGCGCACGGCGACGCGGACGTGGTGCTGGTGCACTCGGCCCCCCGCCCGCAGGACGTGATCTTCGGCCCCGAGGTGCGGGAGCTGGCCGCCCGTGGTGTCATCCGACTGGTGGAGCGGCACACCGAGGTCGACGGGCTGCTCGGCCCGGACGAGCTGGCCGGGCTGGTCCCCGACCATCTGGAGCGCCAGACCTGGGCCTGCGGCCCGGTCGGGCTGCTCGACGCGCTCCAGGAGCGCTGGGCGTCGCACGGGGCCGCCGACCGGCTGCACATCGAGCGGTTCCGCCGCTCGGTCGCCGCGGTCGGCGAGGGCGGCACGGTGAGCTTCGCCCGCTCGGCGGTCACCGTGGCGGCCGACGGGGCCACCCCCATCCTCGAGGCCGGCGAGCAGGCCGGGGTGCTGATGCCGTCCGGCTGCCGGATGGGCATCTGCTTCGGCTGCGTGGTGCCACTGCGGGAGGGTGCGGTGCGAGACCTGCGCAACGGGGAACTGACCACGGCCGAGCCGGGCGACGGGGTGCTCATCCAGACCTGCGTGTCGGCGGCGGCCGGCCCCTGCGACATCGAACTCTGACGGAGGAACCACACGTGACCGTGATCCAGAAGAAGGCCCGCAACCCCATCGCGCACCTCAGCGCGGAGGACATCGAGATGCTCGGCAAGGAGCTCGACGCGATCCGCGACGAGGTGATCGCCAGCCGGGGCGAGCGGGACGCGGCCTACATCCGTCGGGTGATCAAGACGCAGCGCACGCTGGAGATCAGCAGCCGGGCGGTGCTGCTCTTCTCGCTCTTCCCGCCGGCCTGGCTGATCGGTACCGCGGCCCTGTCGGTGGCCAAGATCCTGGAGAACATGGAGATCGGGCACAACGTCCTGCACGGCCAGTGGGACTGGATGCGCGACCCGAAGATCCACTCGACGACGTGGGACTGGGACCACGTCTCGCCCCCCGAGCAGTGGAAGCACTCGCACAACGAGCTGCACCACACGTACACCAACGTGCTCGGCAAGGACAACGACCTCGGGTACGGCATCATGCGGGTCGACGAGGACCAGCCGTGGCACCCGGCCCACCTCGGCCAACCCTTCTACAACCTGGTCAACGCCGCCTTCTTCGAGTACGGCATCGCCGCGTACGACCTGGAGCTGGGCCGCAACCTCAAGGAGGGCCGGCACAAGTCGCCGGAGTTCCGGGCGCGGGTCCGGGCGGTCGGCCGCAAGATCCGCAAGCAGGTGCTCAAGGACTACGTCGTGCACCCGTTGCTCTCCGGCCCGTCCTTCCTCAGCACCCTGGCCGCCACCTTCACCGCGAACCTGGTCCGCAACGTGTGGAGCCACTCGGTGATCATGTGCGGGCACTTCCCGAAGGGCGTGGAGACCTTCGAGAAGACCTCCATCGAGGGGGAGACCAAGGGCGAGTGGTACCTGCGGCAGATGCTCGGCTCCGGCAACATCAGCGGCAGCAAGCTGATGCACATCATGACCGGCAACCTGTCGTTCCAGATCGAGCACCACATCTTCCCCGACCTGCCCAGCAACCGCTACCAGGAGATCGCCCCCAAGGTCCGCGACCTCTTCGACCGGTACGGGCTGAAGTACACCACCGGCTCCCTGCCCCGGCAGGTCGCCTCGGCCTGGTGGAAGGTCATCCGGCTCTCCCTGCCCAACCGCCGCGAGGCCGGCCCGGTCCAGGACCGCCCGATCGACGGCGGATCGGCCGGGGCCCCGCTGCCGGCGCTGGCCGGCTCCGCCGCCTGACCGCCGCTGACCAGGGGCGGCGAGCAGTGGCGGTCGCCCCGGGCAGCTGTCAGACTTGCCGCGGACGACACCTGCCACCGGGGCGAGGGGCGTGGTTGGCATGACGCAGCAGGAGTACGACCTCCGGCCGGACGCCGAGCGCTTCGACCTGTTCGGCGCCCAGGTGACGCTGCTGGACGCGGCGGCGCTGCTGACCGCGGCCGGCGCCGGCCCGGTCGAGCTGTTCCACGGGTGCGTGTTCCCGCCGCCGGTGCGCGACGTGCGGCTCACCATCCGGGTGGTGGAGACCGACGTGGTGCCCACCCACCGCTTCGACGCCGAGGTGCGCAGCACGCCCGGCGGCCGGGCCTCGGGGCTGTTCGCGCTGGGCGCCGTCGGCCCGGCCGGGGTGCTGCTCGCCCGCCGGCTCGCCGCCGCCGACCCGACTGCGGGCCGGGTGGTGGCCGGCGCGGGCCGGGTGGCGGCCGAGGCGACCCGCCGGCTCGGCCTGGTCGCCCCCGCGCCGACCGTGGTCACCGACCCCGACGAGGCCGGCGCGGCGGTGTTGCGGGAGGCCGAGGCGCTGGGCCTGGGCCCGGACATCGCGCACCGGGAAACCCCCGACGGCGGCTACACCAGCATCGTGCGCGGATCGGTCGCCAGCGACGCGGTGACCCCGGCGCACCTGCGGGCCATGATCGGGCTGGTGCTCCAGGCGGTGCGCGAACTGGCCGGCGACACCCCGGAGCCGCGGGTGCTGCGCGGGCGGACGTACCTGCTCGGCCGGCCGGCGGGGCCGGTCGTCACCGCCACCACCGCGCCACGCAGCGAGACGGTCACCCTGGACATGGTCGGCGGCCTCGACGAGGTGGTCGCCCGGTTCCGGGAGATCGCGATCTCCTTCCGGCATCCGGCCGTGATGGCCCGCTGGGGCGCCCGCCGGCCGCAGGGCATCCTCATGTACGGCCCGCCGGGCACCGGCAAGACCATGCTGGCCCGGGCGCTGGCCAACGAGGTCGGCGCGGAGTTCGTGGAGATCCGCACCCCGGAGATCCTGGACAAGTACCTCGGCGGCTCCGAACGCAACATCAAGCAGATCTTCCGGGACGCCCGGCGTTACCGGGAGCCCACGGTGATGCTCTTCGACGAGTTCGACAGCATCATCAGCTACGCCGGGGCGGGCGGGGACGCCGCCAGCCAGGCGGTCAACGCGGTCGCGGGCATCTTCAAGCAGGAGATGAACACGCTGATCGAGGAGAACCCGAACGTCATCGTGGTGGCGACCACCAACTTCCCGCACCGGGTGGACGCGTCGCTGACCCGCTCCGGGCGCTTCGACATCAAGGTGGCCATCCCGCTGCCCGACGAGCGGGGCCGCGCCGAGATCATCGCCAAGATGATCCGGGAGCTGATCACCAAGCACGAACGGTCCGGCTTCCGGATGTTCGCCGAGGACGTCGACCCGGCCGACCTGGCCGCGCTCACCGCGGGCCTCACCGGCGCCGACATCCGTGAGGTGCTGCGCCGGGTGCAGCTGGCCAAGGCGATGGCGGAGGCGACCGGCGCCGGCCCGGTCGGCCCGATCAGCCAGCACGACCTGCGCGAGGGCGTCGCCGGGCTGCGCCAGGGCTGAGCCTTCCGGGCACCACTGTCGTCAGTGGACGGCGCTAGCCTGAGCGTGATCTTCTCAGTGCGGTAGCCAAGGAGCCCCCTGATGCTCGATGACATGCGCGTGCTGCGCGACGCGGTGCGCAGATACCGCGAGGCGGCGACGGCCGCCGGCCTCGACTGGCCCGACCACGGCGAGTCCCCCACCGGGCAGCCGCCGGCAGTGGTCCACCGGATCTTCGGGGTGGACCACATCGCGGAGCAACTGACCTGGTTGCAGTCGCAGCGCTGGCCCGACCGGCAGGTGCTGCCCAACGTCGGCTGGCGGATGCCCTGGCCCGAGGACGCCGACGCGCTGGACTACCTGGGGATGTCGATCGGCACGCCGTTCCCGTGGCGGCAGCAACTGCCCCTGTTCCACTTCGACTACCTGCTCTACACGTTCGTGCTCGCCGGCGAGCACGAGGGCGAGATCTGGCGGTACGAGATCTCGCCGGACATGGGGGAGACGGTACGGGCAGCGACCAGCCTGGCCGCGCTCTTCGACCAGTGGACCAGGGGGATCGCCGCCGGTGTGGTCCGCTACGACGAGGACGGCAAGTGGCTGCTGGTCGAGGGCCTGGCCGGGGCGCCCGACCTCGACCCGCTGGCCTTCCCGGAGTCGCCGGTGGAGGAGACGCTGCTGCGGGCGCGGCAGCGCGAGTGCGGGGTGGACCTGGCCGTCGTCGAGGACCCCTTCGCGCAGAACGAGGAGCTGCTCGACGCCATCGACGCCGCCAAGGCGTCGCTCGGCGGGTAGCCGGGCCGCGCGGGTGGGTCGGGCCGGGACGGGCGGGTCGCCTCGTCCCGGCCCGGCGGTCGGCTCAGGTCATGTCGTCAGGCGTGGCTGCCAGCCGTCGCGAAAGCGCACCCCGCGCGGCTGGAGCCGGAGCTGATCGTGCACCGTGCCGGGGACCGGCTCGGTGTGCACCGTTTCGGGGCGGTCCACCACCACGCAGACGTCCGCACCGGGCCACCACCAGCCGCAGGAGCGGGCCAGGCCGGCCCAGACGTCGAGGTGCTCGCTCTCGTCCGGTCCGTACCGGGCCAGGCCGAGTCGCCGCAGCACGTCGTAGTAGGCGATCCAGGACGCCTCCTGCTGCCCGTACCAGCACACCGGCAGTGCGGTGTCACCGGCGAGCGCGGCGCGCACGGGTGACCGGAAGCCGTGCGCGAGGCTGCGGTGCAGCGCCACGCGTACGCCCTGGTGCAGCAGCACGGCGAGCGGAACGCCGCGGTCGAGCGCGGACAGCGGCGGCAGTTCCGGCCACGGTTCTCTGGTCTTGCCCATCCGCACCGGTGACAACTCCGGGTCGGGGTGCGTGAGGCCCGCGCTCAACGCGGCGCGCAGTTGGGCGACGACCATGGCGAGATCGCTGGCCACCGGCGGTGTGCCGGCGGAACGCGGGTCGCGGATCCGCTCGTAGAGCTGGTCGAGGGTGGGCCAGCCGGTGATCAGCGGCAGTGCCTTCGCCGGAGAGTCGACCCATTCGAACCGGGGTCGCGGCCGCGATGCCCTGGCATAGATGGCGGTCAGACAGCGTTCGGCGGTCGGCCGGTCGGCCGGCGCGGTGGACAGCCCGTGGTCGAGCCACCCTTGGCGGATCAGACTGGCCTGCTGCCACAGGTCGCGGGCGGTGCCGTCGCGAGCGGGCTGGAGGGGATGCGCGGCGTCGTGCCGCGCGGGGGCGCTCAACGCGCCAGGGCGTCGCCGCCCTTCCGGTAGGAGATCATCATTCGACTATGGCGTACGGGGCGGCGCCGGCGCAACCGGTTACCCGGGCGGCGCGGCGGCGGGCTTTCGCTTGTCGCGTTTCGCGGTGCGCCCCGGGGTGGCCGGTCTGACACGCTACGAACTTGATGTCGTAGACGAATCAGCCGGCCGGGAGATGCCCGCCGCTTGCCGCATTTTGCGCCGGAGGTGATTCGTTCACGTCATCAAGTTCGTAGGTTGCGCGACACACCTCCGGCTGCCGGTACCCCCTCAGCCGGATCGACGATCAGGACGGGCGACCGCCGAACGCCGAACGCCCAGGATCCGTGGGGCAGCCGAGATGCCCGCACGGACGACCTGATCTTGCTCCGCTACGATGCCCCGGACCGGCGTGGGTCGGATGGCACCGAGAGGGGCGCGGCAGCATGCAGGCGATGGTCCGGATCGTGCTGGTCGGTTTGCTGGTGGCGGCGACGGGGGCGTGTCACAGCGGCTCAGAGGCGTCGCCGGCCCGGTCCGATCCGGCGTTCCTGCCGGCGTCCGGGGCCTGCCATCAGACGATGACGGAGGGGCGCCACGACGAGGCGTACCGCCCAATCCCGTGCAGCTCCCGGCACGAGACGGAAACGCTCCTGGTGAGCAGCTTCGGTGGGGTCGACGCCGAGGCGGAGGCTGCACCGGACGCCGACAGCGAGGCCATGTTCCGCGTCTACGACGCCTGCGACAGGCGGGCCGAGCAGTGGCTCGGTGGCGACTGGCGGAAGTCCCGGCTGGCGATGAAGGCGTTGGTCCCGAGCGCCGACCAGTGGTCGGCCGGCGAGCGCTGGTACCGCTGTGACGTGGCCGAGATGGAGGCACTGGACCTGTGGGTGCCGATCCCCCGGGCCAACAGCCTCAAGGGCGCCCTCCGCGGGGACTCGCCGATGCTGCTCGCCTGTTTCCGGGAACCCCGGTTCGACGGTGACGATCTGCTGAGCATTCCGCCGGCATCCTGCACCGGGCCGCACGACACGGAATTCGTCGGTACCTGGCGCTCCGAACTCACGCCGGACGACGAATCGATCTCCGGCGAGGACCTCGACGAGGGATGCTGGGGGATCGCTGCGAGCTTCGTGGACGTTCCGGAGAAGACGCTGCGCAAGCGGATGCGGATAATGACGACCTTCGTCGAACTGCCGGAGTGGACGGCGGGCTTCCCCGGCGGCCTCTGCTTCCTGCAAGCGCCGTCACATTCGCTCACCCGGTCGCTGCGGGGCGCCGGTGCCGGGGGCCTGCCGTCCGGCGGTGCCTGACGCGATCCTCGCCGGTCGCGGATCGCCTCGCCGGTGGCCGTCGGAGCTTCCGTTCAGGACGGGCGACCGGCCGAACGCCCAGTCGTGCACCTCGATCTCGGCGTACCGCGCGGCGGTCAGCACGGCGCGTGCCTCGTCCGGGTCGGCCGCCCGGACCAGTGCCGCCGTACCCAGCCAGGTCGTGCCGTCGTCGGACAGCAACGGCCCGTACGCGATCAGGTCGTGGCGGTCGGCCGGCGCGGTGAGGTCGGCGGCCGGGCCGGTGCCGAGCCCGAGCACCAGGTAGCGGTTGCCGCCGTCCCGGCCGCCGGGAAAGTCCCACATGGTGCGCCCCAGCGTGTTGCGCCACCGGCGCAGCAGCACGTCCCGGTAGGCGCCCGCCTGGTAGTTGGGCTCGTCGAAGGCGAACGCCCGGGCGGCCGTCGGATCGGGCAGGTCGAGGATGTGCAGGCTGCCGGTGGGCGTGCGGCCGTCCTGACCGAAAGTCGGCCCACGGGCGATCATCACCGCCGCATAGCCGTCCATGTAGGACCAGTGCGCTTCGCGCAGTTCCTCGCGCAGGGCCAGCGAGTCCCGGCGGTCGCGGTGATAGCAGAAGAATTCCATGCCGTGATCCTGCTCGTCGTGCCTGGCGTGGATCGGAAGCGGGGTACCGCCCGGTCGCGTCGGTCTGGTGCTTCAGCCGATGGGGATCCGGTAGACGAGGTCGTACCGGCCACCCGGTAGCACGATGTCTGCCGTCTCGACCGGTAGGTCGCCGGCAAGGTAGGTCCGCTCGATGGTGTGTACGAACGCGCGGGCCGGAAGGCTGAGAGCTTCCACCTCACCGGCCGTCGCAGCCCGGAGGCTTACGCGTTCGACGACCTCGCTGAGCCGGACACCGATCACGTCCATGCGGGCCACCACGCCCGCCGGTCCGCCGGCTTCCGGCCACTCCACGGGCGTGCCCTGTGTGATGGCGAGCGGCTCGTAGGAGGTGGAGAGCTGGATCGGCTCGCCGTCGGCGAGGAACCGGTAGGACGTTCGCATCACCGCCGCTCCCGGCTCGACGCCGAGCCGGGCGGCGATCCGCTCATCCGCCTGGTCGTGGCGGCTGTCGTGCTCCCAGGTCCCCTGCTGCCCGGCGCGAGCCGCGTCGCGGGCGAATGGCGAGGTTGGACCGTCGCCAGCCCGCAGGTCGCGGCCCTGCGCATGACGGACCAGCCGGCGGGTGTCGCGGACGTACACGCCGGAGCCAGCGCGCCCCTCCACGATGCCCTCTCCCTTGAGTACGGCGATCGCCCACTTGGCCACGGTGCGACTCACGCCGTACTGGCGCATCAGGCCGGTTTCCGACGGGAGCTTCGCCCCGGCGGGAAGGTCGCCAGACATGATCGCGGCCCGCAGGTCGGCAGCGATCTTCAGATAGGCAGGCGAGGTCGGCATTCGAGTTTTACCTCCGGTCAGCCTGCTCAGTCGATCACACCCAACCTGGTGTGCCAAGTTCGCGCGCCCTCTTGCCTGAGGCGAACCTAGTGCACTAGCTTTCAATGGCGTCCCGTTACTGCCTGGCTCCGGTCAGCAACCATGCCTGGGAGTGGCGGGACGCCCCAATTGAGCGACCAGCGCCTGCGCATCTCCAGGGCACGGTCTGTTTCCCATGGTGCGAGGGAGGCCCCTTGGCAACTTCCGGGTACGCGATTGTCCGCAGGCTGATCGGACGACCCGAGGCCGTGCAGTGCGGCGTCGGCCGGCTTATCCAAGAACACGAGCATGCCGAGGCGCATCAACGGTTGCTCGATCAGGCGAGGCGTTCACGGGATGTGCGGCGGAACCGCGAGCTGACGCAGGAGGTCCTTACTGCGTCGCTGAAGTCAGGGAACGAAGCGTGCAGCACATCGACTAACGGCCGGCAGCGTGTCGCGTACGAGGAATATCTCCTCGCCGTCGCGCTGACCCTGGCCCGACGCCACCGGCCGGTGTGGTCGTGGCGGAGGTGGCGGCGGATCTGTCGCTGCGGAGCGGACCTGCCGTGCCGTTTCCGCCACCGGATGCCGATCGGTCGCGCCCACTGGCCGCAGGGGAGCTGAGGTGACCGACCAGGAGCAGGCGATCCTGGCTGTGCACGTGCGCGGGCTCGACGGCATGTGTGCCGGGTGCCGGGCGTGGTGGGGGCGGCTCACCCCGTACCCGTGCTGGCAGGTGGAGTGGGCGACCAGCCGGCGGGCGCGGGCGATCACCGCGCGTTTCCTCGGGGTCGGAGCGTGACCACCCACGGGCCGGTGCTGCCGATCTGGACCTGCGGCGGCTGCGGAGCGCCGTGGCCGTGCGCCACCCGGCGGCAGGAGCTGCGGGCCGAGTACGCGGACGCGCCGGTCTCGCTGGCGTTGTACCTGGGGGCGCAGCTCGTCCGCGCCACCGCGGACCTGACCTGGGCGCCCGCCGGCACCCTGCACCGGCGCTTCCTGGGCTGGCTGCGGTGAGCGCGTCGCGCGGGGCCACGGCACGGCCCTGTTGCCGCTAGGCTGGCCGCAGCGTCGCGTGCCGGTGGCAGACCGTGTCAGGCATGGAGGCGCCGGACCGAAGGGAAGCACGACGTTGATGACCGTCGTCCCTTCGCCCTTCACTCGTGAGTGAGGGCGAGCAGACCAGGCTGGTGGCCTGGAGCCGAGAGTTGCAGGCCGTTCATGTCCGGCTGCGCGAAGCGCTGACGGTGACCCGGCAGGCCCTGGCCGCCGGCGAGCCGGCGCAGCCGGCGACCAGGGACCTGCTGTTGTTCTGTCACGGGTTCTGTGCCGCGTTGACCGCCCACCACGAGGGCGAGGACCGCGACCTGTTCCCGGCGATCGCCGGGCGGCACCCCGAGTTGCGCGAGGCGCTGCGCTACCTGCGGCAGGACCACTCGATGATCGCGCACCTGCTGGCCGGGTTGCAGGCCGCCGTGGCCCGGTCCGCCCCACCGGAAGAGCTGGCCCGCCATCTGGAGGGGGTGGCGGCCATCATGGAGTCACACTTCCGGTACGAGGAACGCCAGCTGCGTACGGTGCTGGCGACCCTGGCCCTGGACGCGGACCCGGCGGTGGTGCTGGGGCCGCTGTGAGCCGGCCGGCTCAGGCGGCGGCGCCGAACCAGCGGGACAGCTGGGGGAGCAGCTCCCGCTGGTCGTCCCCGGCCCACGCGACGTGCCCGTCGGGCCGCAGCAGCACGGCGGGCACGTCCAGCTCCTCGCTGACGTCGACGACGTGGTCGACCCGGTCTGCCCAGCCCCGCACCGAGAGCTGCCCGGTCTGGTCGAGCAGCAGGCCCCGGCCGCCGCGCGTCAGCTCGTAGAGCCGGCCCCGCTTCAGCCGCACGTCCCGCAGGCGCCGGCCGAGCAGGTCGTGGCCCGCGCCGAAGTCGTAGCGGACCCCGAGCGCGGTGACCTTCTCGGTGAGGTGCCGGTTGACGTCCTCGAAGTCGAGCAGCTCCGTCATCAGCCGGCGCACCGCCCGCGCGCCCGGCTCGGTGGACATCAGCTCCATCTGGGCCCGGGTGTTGTCGAGCACGTCGGCGGCCACCGGTCGCCGTTCGTCGTGGTAGCTGTCCAGCAGCCCGTCCGGCGCCCAGCCGGCGACCGTGGCGGCCAGCTTCCAGCCCAGGTTGAACGCGTCCTGGATGCCGAGGTTGAGCCCCTGCCCGCCGGTCGGCGGGTGGACGTGCGCGGCGTCGCCGGCCAGCAGCACCCGGCCGACCCGGTAACGCTCGACCAGCCGGGTGGCGTCGCCGAAGCGGGACAGCCAGCGCGGTGAGTGCACGCCGAAGTCGGTGCCCGCGTACGCCCGCAGTTGTCGGCTGAACTCCTCCAGGGTCGGCGGCGTGCGGTCATCGGCCACCCCCTCGGCCGGCACCACCACCCGGTACGCCCCGTCGACGCTGACCGGCCCGAGGCCGAACCGCAGCTGGGTCCTGCGGACCTCGGCCACCACGGCCGCGATCGTCTCCGGCGACGCGGTCACCTCCATCTCGCCCAGCAGCGTCTCGTTGCGGCTGGGCTCACCGGGGAAGTCGACGCCGAGCAGCTTGCGTACGGTGCTGCGGCCGCCGTCGCAGCCGACGAGGTAGCCCGACCGCACGGTCGTGCCGTCGGCCAGCTCGGCCGTCACCCCGTCGTCGTCCTGGCTCAGCCCGACCAGCGCGCAACCGCGCCGCACCTCGGCGCCCACCTCGGCGGCGTGTTCGGCCAGCAGGCGATCGGTGGTGGTCTGCGGAATGCCGAGGACGTAGCCGTGCGCGGTGTCCAGCCGGGGCGCGGGTTTCGGGATCGCCGCGAAGAAGCCGGCGACCGGGTGCTGCTGGCCGTGCGCCAGGAACCGTTCCAGCAGGCCGCGCTGGTCCATCACCTCGATGCTGCGGACGTGCAGGCCCAGCGAGCGGACGTACCGGGTCGGCTCCGCCTCCTTCTCCAGCACGAGCACCCGTACCCCGTGCAGCCGCAACTCGGCGGCCAGCATCAGGCCGGTCGGTCCGCCACCGGCAATGATCACGTCAAACATGAGCCGTCCATTTCACTGGGGTCGCATTTCAATGCGTACGAATTCTTGATTTCCGCGCCTGATGGCTTCGGGCGGAAATTCTGCGGCATGACCCGGGTCTTGCCGCAAGGCCCCCAGTGCGGTATACGTTAAGAGTGGCAGGGAGAAGCGATCTCCCTGCCTTTCGCTTTTGTGGACTTGTGCCTGCTCAGGGCGGCGGTGGGTCAGGAGGCCGCCGCGGGCTTCCTGGTGGGATCGACCGAGGTGGGGCCGTGATCGGGGCGGCGGGTCAACACCCGTGGGCCGGCTTCGGTGATGGCGACCGTGTGTTCGGAGTGGGCGGTGCGGGAGCCGTCGGCGGAACGAATCGTCCAGCCGTCCTTGTCGTACCTGATTTTGTCGGTGGAGCCGCAGAACCAGGGCTCGATGGCGATGGTGAGACCGGGGACCAGTTTCACGCCGCGGCGGGGGCGACCGTTGTTGGCCACGTGCGGGGCCTCGTGCATGGTGCGGCCGATGCCGTGGCCGCCGAACTCGGCGTTGACGCCGTAGCCGTAGGAGTGGGCGACCTCGCCGATCGCGGCGGAGACGTCGCCGAGGCGGCCGCCGGGCTGGGCGGCGGCGATGGCTGCCGTCAGGGCGACCTCGGTGGCCTCGATCAGCCTGAGGTCCGCCGGGTCGGGGGTGCCGACGACGACGGAGAGCGCGGAGTCGGCGACCCAGCCGTCGATGCCGACCGCCATGTCGATGCTCAGCAGGTCGCCGTCGCGCAGCACGTAGTCGTGCGGCAGGCCGTGCAGCACCGCGTCGTTCACCGACAGGCACAGCACGTTGCGGAACGGGCCACGGCCGAACGAGGGGGCGTAGTCCCAGTAGCAGGACTCGGCGCCGCGCTCGGCGATCCGGCGACGGGCGTGGTGTTCGAGGTCCATCAGGTTGACCCCGACCGCGGCGACACCGCTCAGCTCGGCGAGCAACTCGCCGACGAACTGGCCGGTCACCGCCATCCGGTCGATCTCCTCGGCGGACTTGAGCTCGATCACGACTTTCTCCCCCTCCGTCTGCGGTATTTTTATACCATGCGAGGTCGGGGCGCTCCGGCGGGATATCCTGCGGGCATGGTGCGTCAACCACTCACCGCCGAACAGATCGCCGCGGGCCAGCGCCTCGGGGTCGCCCTGCGGGCGGCGCGGGCCGGCCGCAGCCTCGTCGAGGTGGCCCTGGCGGCCGGGATCTCCCCCGAGACGCTGCGCAAGATCGAGTCGGGTCGGCTGCCCGCACCGGCGTTCGGCACGGTGGTCTGCCTCAGCCAGGCCCTCGACGTCCCGGTCGGCGAACTGGCCGATGTCTGGCTGGCCGCCATGCCCGTCCGCCAGGCGTCCTAACCGCCCGTCGCGTTGTGCCTCGCCACCAGGTCCGGGAGTTCGTCAAGCGCATCGATGCGGAACAGGCACCGCTGCGCCACGGCCGGGTCGTCGAGGATGTGACCCCACGGACCACGCCGGATCAGGCAGGTCTTCATGCCGGCCTGCGCGGCCGGTCGGGCGTCGTTGTCGGGCCGGTCGCCGACGTACAGGATCGCGGACGCGTCGCCGCCGCCCGCGCCGACGACCCGTTCGAAGAAGGCCGGCGACGGCTTCTCCACCCCCCAGGCGTGCGAGGTGCCGATCACGTCCACCGGGAGGTCGAGGGCGCGCAGCGTCGCCTCGGCGTGCGCCGGCTGGTTGCCGGCCAGGCCCACGAGCAGGCCCTGTTCCCGCAGGGCGGCCAGGCACGCCCGCGCGTCCGGATAGAGATCCTCCTCGCCGAACGACTCCGGAACGCCGGCGGCCGCCCGGCGGTCGAGCTCGGCCGCGAGATCGAAGTCGGGCCGGAAGGCCCGGAACGGTTCCTGCCAGTGCCGGCCCCGGGCGATCGCCGCGCCGAAGACCGCCGAGAAGGTGTGCCGTGGTACGCCGAGCCAGTCCGCCCAGGCCGCGAACTCGCGGGACTCGTCGAGGATCGTCCCACCGACATCGAAGAAGACCGCACCGATCACCTGAGACCCCCGTCCCGGTCGCGCCGCCAGTGGATCATAGAAGAAAACTCGGTGCCGCGTGTCGGACCGCGGCGGCGGCGTTCGTAGCAGGGACGACAGGCGGCTGCCCGAGGCGGCGGTCACCGAGACAGGAGATGATCCGGATGGCGCAGTATCTGATGTCCGTGCTCGCCGACACGACCGGCCTCGCCACCGCCGAGGAGATGGCCGCGATCGACGTCTTCAACGAGCAGCTCCAGGCCGACGGCCACTGGGTCTTCGCCGGCGGCCTCGCCGCGCCCGACACGGCCACCGTCGTCGACGCCCGACACGGTGAGCCGGTGTTCACCGACGGCCCCTACCTGGAGTCGAAGGAGCACATCGCCGGTTTCTGGATCGTCGAGGCGCCCGACCTCGACGTGGCGCTGCGGCTCGCGGCCGGCGGCTCGAAGAGCTGCAACCGGCGGGTCGAGCTGCGGCCGCTGCTGGGAGCATGACCGACGTCGCCGAGGTGATCACCCGGGTCCACCGCGCGGAGTGGGCCCGGCTGGTCGCGACCCTGGCCCGGCGCCTCGGCGACCTGGACGTCGCCGAGGAGATGACTGCCGAGGCGTTCGCGACCGCCGTCGAACGCTGGCCGGTCGACGGCGTCCCGCCGAACCCCGGTGGGTGGCTCACCACCACCGCCCAGCGCAAGGCCATCGACCGGCTCCGGCGGGAGGCCCGGCGCGAGGAGAAGCACCAGGAGGCGCTGATGCTCTTCGACACCCCCGAACCGCTCGGCGCCATCGACGACGACCGGCTCCGCCTCCTGTTCACCTGCTGCCACCCCGCCCTCGCCATGGAAGCGCGGATCGCGCTGACCCTGCGGATGGTCGGCGGGCTCACCGTGCCCGAGATCGCCCGCGCGTTCCTGGTCCAGGAGGCCACGGTGGGCCAGCGGATCACCCGCGCCAAGGCGAAGATCAAGGCGGCCAGGATCCCGTACGGGGTGCCGTTCCGGGCCGACCTCCCGGCCCGGGTCGGCGGGGTGCTCGCCGTCCTCTACCTCATCTTCAACGAGGGCTACCTGCCCGCGGACCCGGCGAAGGCGGCGATCCGCGCCGACCTGACCGCCGAGGCGATCCGGCTGACCCGGCTGGTCGAGGCGCTGCTGCCGGCCGACGGCGAGGTGACCGGGCTGCTGGCGCTGATGCTGCTGACCGAGGCCCGGCGGGCCGCCCGGGTGTCGGCGAGCGGTGAACTCGTCACCCTCGGCGAGCAGGATCGCGGCGCCTGGGACCGGGCGCTGATCGCCGAGGGGCACGCCCTGGTCCGCGCGCGTATCGCCACCGGCCAGCCGCCCGGCCGCTACCAGCTCCTCGCCGCGATCAACGCCGTGCACACCCACGCCCCCGACGCCCGGGACACCGACTGGTCGCAGGTCGTCGCGCTCTACGACCAGCTGGTCCGCCTCGACCCCTCGCCGATCGTGCGGCTCAACCGGGCGGTCGCGGTCGCCGAGGTCGACGGCCCGCAGGTCGCGCTGGCGCAGGTGGACGGCCTGCCGCTGGAGGGCTACCACGCCTACCACGCCACCCGCGCCGAGCTGCTGCGCCGGCTGGGCCGCAGCGGGCAGTCGCGGGCGGCGTACGACCGGGCGATCGAGCTGGCCGGCAACACCGCCGAGACGGCGTACCTGATCCGCCGCCGCGACCAGCTCGTCGGCCGCTGACCGTCCACACCGGAGCGTGGCCCCGGTGCTCAGCGCACCGGGTGCCCGTACCGCTCGGACAGGGCGGGCAGGTCGGGCTCGCCGAACCGCTCGACCAGCGCCGCGAACCGGGCCGCGTTGTCCGCGCCGAACCGCCGCACCTTGGCCGCGTACGACGCCGCGGTCAGGAAGGCCGGTGGCGTCGACTTGCTGTGGAACTTGTCGGCGTACATGACCAGCAGCTCCTCCGCGGTGTCGGCCGTGTAGTCGCCGACCGGCAGCGGCAGGCCCTGCCGCAGCACGTCGTCGCGGGTGAGCCCGACGCCGGTGTGATGGGCGCAGAACCTGCTCACCGGCTCGGGGAGGCCGAGGTCACGCAGGAGCGCCTGACCCAGCACCCCGTGCCGGATGTAGTTGCCGTGATCGAGCCGCCCGGTCGGGCCGTAGAGGCGGTAGACGCCGATGTCGTGCAGCAGGCTCCCGGCGCGTACCAGCTCGACGTCGACCGCCGGGCGGTGCCGGTCGAGCAGTTGCTCCGCCACCTCGCACACGATCCGGCAGTGGGTGTAGACGAGGTCGAAGGCTTCCTCGGTCGGCGCGAAGCGTTCGTGCAGCGCCCGGATCTGCGCGTCGGTCGGGATGACCGACGCGTGCTGGATCGTCACGTCCCTCGCCCCGTTCCACCCGTGCGCCGACGACCGCCACACCCTACGCCGCCGCCGGGTAGCCCCTCCTGACGCATCGGGCGCGGCCGGAACGGGCATGATGAGCTGGTGAAGATCCTGTCCATCCAGTCCTCGGTCGCCTACGGCCACGTCGGCAACTCGGCGGCCGTCTTCCCGCTCCAGCGGCTCGGGCACGAGGTGTGGCCGGTGCTGACCGTGCACTTCTCCAACCACACCGGGTACGGCGCGTGGCGCGGCCCGCTGCTGGCCCCGGCCGACGTCGCCGAGGTGATCGCCGGCATCGCCGATCGCGGGGTCCTCGGTGACGCCGACGCGGTGCTCTCCGGCTACCAGGGCGACCCGGCGATGGGCACGGTGATCCTCGACGCGGTGACCCTGGTCAAGACCGCCAACCCGGACGCCGTCTACTGCTGCGACCCGGTGATGGGCGACGTCGGGCGGGGCATGTTCGTCCGGCCCGGCATTCCCGAATACCTGCGCGACGTCGTCGTGCCGCGCGCGGACATCATCACCCCGAACCATTTCGAGCTGGACTTCCTCGCCGGCCGCACCACCACCACGCTGCCGGAGCTGCTGGCCGCGGTGGACGTGGTCCGGGCGACCGGACCGCGGCACGTCCTGGTCACCAGCGTGGTGCACGGTGACGTGCCCGAGGGATCGCTGGAGGTGGTGGCCGTCTCGGACGAGGGCGCCTGGGCGGTGACCACGCCACTGCTGCCGATCACCCCCAACGGCGGCGGGGACGTGACCGCGGCGCTGTACCTGGCGCACCTGTCGGCCACGGGCTCGCCGGCTACGGCGCTGGAACGCACCGTCAACTCCGTGTTCGCCGTGTTCGAGGCGACCCTCGCGGCGGGCACCCGGGAGTTGCAGCTCGTCGCGGCCCAGGACGCGATCGCCGTGCCGCCGGCCCGGTTCGCCGCCCGCCAGGTGCGCTGAACCGGGCGGCCGGTCCGCTGGGGACCGGCCGCCCGGCACCACACCCGCCCTACGGGCGCGTGGGCGCGGCGGCCGGTTGCCAGGCCGCCACCACCTTGGTCCAGAGCCTCGCGCCGAGCCGCCGGTAGAACCGCTGCGCGGCGGTGTTGCCCGGCTTCACCTCCCAGCGGATCAGCAGGCCCTCGTCGGCCACCGAGGCGGCCAGGCCGGTCATCAGCCGCCGGCCGACGCCCGCGTCCCGGGCGTCCGCCCGCACGTACAGGTCGTCGAGGGCGAGGATGTCCCGGCCGCTCCACAGGTGCGGGCGGCGCTGCGCGGAGACGTACCCGAGGGGGCGGCCGGCCCGCTCGGCGAGCAGCACCAGTACGTCGTCGCGGCCCAGCATCTCCCGCCAGCGCGGAACGTCGGTGGTGACGTGCGCGGCGTCGCCCTCGTGGGCGGCGAGCTCCCGGACCAGGGTGTCCACGGTCGGCGCGTCGGCCGGGACGGCCCGGCGCAGGGTTACCCGGGTTTCGGTGATCATGGTCGTTCCTCTCGTCGTCGCCTCGCCGGACGGTCGGCCGGCGGTCGATGCGGCGGCGGCGCGAACCACCACCGCCATGGGTCAGGGAGTGGCGATGGCCCGCAATACGTCCATCCGGGCGGCCCGCCGGGCCGGCAGCAGCCCCGCCAGCAGCCCGGCGGTGAGGGCGACCGCCACCACCGCCGCCAGCCGGCCCGCCGGCAGCGCCAGCGCGGTCGGGGCGTCCCGGTCGAGGACCGCCACGGTGGCCGCGGCGAACCCGGCGCCGAGCGTCACCCCGACGGTGGTGGCCAGGGCGGCGACGAGCACCGCCTCCCAGCGGATGGTCCAGCCCACCTGGCGGCGGCTCGCCCCGACGGCCCGCAGCAGGCCCAGCTCGGCGGTGCGTTCGGTGATGGACAGGGCCAGCGTGTTGGTGATGCCCAGCAAAGCGATCAGCACGGCCAACATCAGCAGCGCGGTCACCAGGCCGAGGACCTGGTCCACCATCCCGGTCCGCCCGGCCACCGCGGCGGCCTGGTCGCGTACGTCGGCGGTGGGGGTGTCGGCCAGCGCCGCGGTGACCGCCCGCCGCGCGACCGCCGGGTCGGTGTCCGGTGCGAGGCGGACCAGCACGCTCGCGTCGGCCCGCTCCCGGTAGAGCGTGGCGAAGGTGTCCAGCGCGATGATGTGGTCGGTGGCCAGCGCCCGGGCGTCGGAGTCGCGCAGCAGGCCGACCACCGGCAGCCGGCGGGTGCCGGTGTGCGAGAACGTCATCGGCAGGTCGTCGCCGACCCGCAGCCCGCGCTGGCGGGCCACGTGCTCGGCGAGCACCACCCCGCCGCCGCGCAGCGCGTCCAGGCTGCCCGCGGTCATCCGCAGCGCGGCGACCCGGGGGAGGGTGGCCGGGTCCACGGCGGTGAGCGCCGACACCTGCTCGCCGTCGCGCCAGTGCCCGTACCGGATGCGGGAGGTCACCGCCACCTCCGGCAGCCCGGCGATCCGCTCGTGCACCTCCGGGGCGAGGCCGCCGAGCATCTCGCCGCGGGCGCTCTCCACCACCAGGTCCGCGGTGACCACCTCGGCGTACGAGTCGCGGATCGAGTTCTTCACCGACGTGCCGAGCACCGCCAGGTAGCTGATCAGCGCCAGCCCGAGGGCCAGCGCCAGCGCGGTGGCGGCGGTCCGGGCGGGGGTCCGGGCGGCGGCCTCGACCGCCAGCCGGCCCGGCGTGCCGGCCAGCCGCAGCGGCCGGCCGAGCAGGCGGACCAGGGGCGGGGCGAGCGCCGGGCCGAGCAGCGCCAGACCGAGCAGCGCCCCGGTCGCGGCGACGGCCAGCAGGGTGACCGGCGCGCCCGTGGCGACCAGCCCGGCCGCCGCGCCGCCCGTCACGGTGGCCAGCAGGCCCAGCCCGGTCCGGGTCCGGCCGGTGCCGGCGGCGGTGGCCCGGCGCAGCGCCGCCACCGGGGCGACCCGGGCGGCCCGCCGGGCCGGCCCGGCCGCCGCCAGCACCGTGACCAGCACCCCCACCACGGCGGCGACCAGCAGGGTACGGGGGGTGACCACCAGGCCGCCGTCCGGCAGCGGTACGCCGAACGCGCCCGCCAGCCGTCGCATCGCCGCCGCCGCGCCGACCCCGAGCACCGCGCCGAGCCCGGCGGCGGCGACGCCCACCAGCAGCGCCTCGCCGAGGATGGACCGCAGCACCTGCCCGCCGGTCGCGCCGGCGGCCCGCAACAGGGCCAGTTCCCGGGCCCGCTGGGTGACCACGATCGAGAACGTGTTGCCGATCAGGAAGGCGCCGACCAGCAGCGCGGCGGCGGCCAGCGCGAGCAGCATCACCCGGATCATGTCGAGCTGGGCGCGGGCGGCCTTGGCGCCGGCCGCCGCGATGTCCTGGCTGGTGGCGACCTCCACCTCGGCGCCGAGCGCCTGGCCGATCCGCTGTCGCAGGTCACCGGCCGCGACGTCGGGCGCCGCGACCACCGCCACCTCGGAGACGCCGGTGCCGAGGCGCAACAGCCGCTGGGCTGTCGCCAGGTCCACCAGCGCGACCGTGCTGTCGGGCAGGCCGGACCGGTCGCCGAAGCCGGCCAGGCCGACCACCCGCAGCCGGGCGGTCTCCACCGCGCGGACCGTCACCGTGTCGCCCAGCCGTACGCCGTGGGCGCGGGCGGTGTCCTCGTCCACCACCACCTCGTCGGCCGCCGCCGGGGCCCGGCCGGTGCGCACCGGGAACGCCCCGACCGGGGCGGGCTCCCAGGAGGCCAGCACCGAGGCCCCGCGGGGGACCACCGGCCGGCCGGCCACCTCCAGCAGCCCCTCGCCGCGCACCAGCGGCCGGGCGGCGGACACCCCGGGCAGCGCGGCGACGCGCCGCACGGTGGTCTCGGGCAGCGGATCGCGGGCCACCTCGACCCCCATCGCCGAGTCGAACGCGACGGCGTCCCGCACGGTCAGGTCGGTGCCCGCCGTGGCGGTGCGGAACTGGTCGTCGAGCAGCCGGGTCGAGGTGTCGGTCAGCACCAGGCTGCCGGTCACGAAGGCCACCCCGAGGACGACCGCGACCACCGTGAGCGCCAGCCGGGCCCGCCGGGCCAGCGTGCTGCGCAGCGTCAACCGCCACATCTCAGGCACCTTCCTCGTCGGTGGAGCGGGTCAGCCGCGCCATCCGGTCCAGCACCGCCGCCGCCGTCGGGTCGGCCAACTCGCCGTCGACCCGACCGTCGGCGAGGAACAGCACCCGGTCGGCGTACGCGGCGGCGTGCGGGTCGTGGGTGACCATGACGACGGTCTGGCCCAGCTCGTCGGCGGCGCGGCGCAGGAAGCCGAGCAGCGCCCGGGCCGACTGGGAGTCCAGGTTGCCGGTCGGCTCGTCGGCGAAGACGATCTCCGGCCGGGTGATCAGGGCGCGGGCCACGGCGACCCGCTGCTGCTGGCCGCCGGAGAGTTCACCGGGTCGGTGCCGTAGCCGGTCGGCCAGGCCGAGGGTGGCGACGAGGTGGTCCAGCCGCTCGGGGTCGGGGCGGCGCCCGGCCAGGGTCAGCGGGAGCAGGATGTTCTCCCGCGCGGTCAGCGTGGGCACCAGATTGAAGCTCTGGAAGACGAAGCCCACCCGGTCGCGGCGCAGCAGCGTGCGCTGCCGCTCGCCGAGGCGGGCCAGGTCGGTCCCGCCGAGCAGAACCTCCCCGGAGTCCACCGTGTCCAGTCCGGCCAGGGCGTGCAGCAGAGTGGACTTGCCGGAGCCCGACGGGCCCATCACGGCGGTGAACCGGCCGCGGGCGATGGTCACGCTGACCCCGTCCAGGGCGCGGACGGCGGTGGCGCCCCGGCCGTACGTCTTGACCACCGCCCGGGTGCGGGCGGCGACGTCGGGCTCGGCGGCGGGGATCGGATCGGTGACGGACGGCAGGACGGCGGTGCGGTTGGTCATGGCATTGCTCTCCTCGGTCTGGGGGCGCCGGTCAGCGGGTGCGGGCGGGGCGGACGTCGACGCGGTGCCGCGGGCGGCGGCGCAGCCGGCGGGACAGCTCGGCCTGCTCCAGGCGGATCAGCTCGGTGGTGAGAAAGGGGTGCACGGGATGCCTCCTCGACGTGGGTTCGGTGCCGACGTGGACCACCGTCGCGGGCCGCGCTGTCCGGACGCTGGCCGCCGGGGCGGGCCGGGTGGACAGCGCCCGGACAGCGGGCCGGGCGAACCTTCCGGCATGGAACGCGAGGAGTGGGCGGAACTGTCGGTGCCGCTGCCGGACGGGATCTGCCGGCACTGCGTGCGGTGGATCAGCGGCCGGCTCCGGGACCTGCCCGGCGTGGTGTCGCTGGAGTACGACGCGGACCGCCGGGTGCTGCGGGTCGGCGGTGAGCCGGACCTGGCGGCGCTGCGCCGGGCCGGGTTCGCCGCCCGCCGCGAGGAGGGGGGTTAGGCCAGGTTTTCGGCGGCCTGGCGGGCCCGTCGTGCCTCGTCGGGCTGCCCGGCGTCGGCCGCCGCGTCGGCGGTCAGCTGCCAGAGCCGGCGGCGGGCCCACGGGAACTCCCGCTCCTCGAACAGCGCCAGCGCGGTGCGGCAGCCCTCGACGGCGCGCACCGGATCACCGCCGGCGTACGCGATCCGCGCCCGGCCCCAGGCGGCCCAGGCCCGGCAGCGCGGGTTGCCGCTGCGCCGCGCGGTGTCGTCCGCCTCGGCGAGCAGCGCCGGCACGTCCCCGGCGTCGTCCCGGTCCAGCCGGGTGTGCGCGAGCTGCACCAGGCTGAACGCCAGCGCGTGCGGGGACGCGGTGACCGCCCGCGCCGCGCCCACCGCCTCGGTGAGCGCCCGCAGCGCCTCGTCGCCCCGGCCGCCCTCGCGCAGCGCGACGCCCAGGTGCGCGTGGATGCCGGCCACCAACAGCCGGTCCTCGGTGCGGGCCAGCAGGTCCAGGCAGTGCGTCCAGCGGTCGGCGGAGCGGTCGAAGGCACCGGCCCGCAGATCGAGCAGCGCCTCGACGTACCAGGTCATCGCCGACCACCACGGGTCGGCCAGCTCCGCCCGGGCCCGCTCGACGAGCCGGCGGTGCCGGTCCAGGTCCCCGTCGTACTGGCCCTCCCAGGCCAGCGCCAGCCCGGAGATGGCGGCGTTGCCGGCGTCGCCGAGCCGTTCGTGCAGCTCCAGCGCCTCCCGGCTGGCCGCCCGGGTGACCGGGGTCGGGTAGTACACGCCGAGCAGGCCGACCCGTTGCAGGGCGGCGGCCCGCTCGGCCGGGGTGAGGCGGCCGGTGTCCACCAGCGCGGTCAGCGCCCGGATCCCCTCGTCGCGCAGCCCGTAGCTCCAGAACGGGTACAGCGCCCGGGCCAGCCGCAGCCCGGCCGCCGTGCCGTCCGGCCGGGCCAGGCAGAAGTCGACCGCGGCGCGCAGGTTGTCGTGCTCCGCCACCAGCCGGGCCCAGGCGTCGCCGCCGGCGCGCGCGGACGGGCCGTACCGTTCGGCCAGTTCGGTGAAGTGCGCGACGTGCCGCTGCCGGGTCTGCTCCCGCTCGCCGGCCTCGTCGAGCCGGCCGGCGGCGTACTCCCGGACGGTGACCAGCAGCCGCATCCGCCCGCTGGCCGGGTCCGGCACCACCAGCGAGCGGTCGACCAGCCGGAAGAGCAGGTCGAGCACCTCCTCGGCGGCGAGGCCGGCGAAGGCGCAGACCCGTTCCGCCGCGGCCAGGTCCCAGCCGCCCCGGAACACGGCCAGCCGGCGCAGCAGCCGCCGCTCGGCGTCGGTGAGCAGCTCGTGGCTCCAGTCCAGGGTGGCCCGCAGCGTCCGGTGCCGGGCCTCGGCGGTACGCGCCCCGGCGGTGAGCAGCGCGAACCGGTCGTGCAGCCGGGCGGCGATCTCCGCCGGCGGCAGCGCCTTCACCCGGGCGGCGGCCAGCTCGATGGCGAGCGGCATGCCGTCGAGCTGGCGGCAGATCTCCACCACGGCGGGGGTGGTCGCGGCGTCCAGGGCGAAGTCGGGCCGTACCGCGCGGGCCCGGTCGACGAAGAGCCGGACCGCCGGGCTCGCCGCGGCCTGCGCCGCCTCCTCCGGTACGGCCAGCGGCGCGACGGCCAGCTGCGTCTCGCCCGGCACGGCCAGCGCCTCCCGGCTGGTGGCCAGTACGCGCAGCGCCGGGCAGCCGTCCACCAGCCGCTCCACCAGCGCCGCCACCTCGTCCACCAGGTGTTCGCAGTTGTCCACCACCAGCAACGCCGGCTCCCGGCCCAGCCGGGCGGCGACCGCGGCGGTGGCGGCGTCGCCGGTGCCGCCGGCCACCTGGAGCTGACCGGCCACCGCCGCCGGCAGGTCCGCTCCGGCGGGCACCGCCGCCAGCCGGACCAGGTGTACGGGCAGCTCCGCCTGGAACCGGCGGGCCACCTCCAGGGCGAGCGTGGTCTTGCCGACGCCACCCGGGCCGGTCAGCGTGACCACCCCGGCCCCGTCCAGCCGCTCGCGTACCCGGCGCAGGTCGGCGTCCCGGCCGACCATCGAGGTGAGCCGGCGGGGCAGGAGCGCGCCGTCCGGCGGGCCAGGCGGGGCCGTACCCCCGACCAGCGCCGACGCCGCGACGGCCGGTCGCTGCCCGGCGGCCGGCGGGGCGGCGGCGGGTGACGTGGCGGCGGGCGCGGGCCGCGGTGGCGCGGCGGCCGGCGGCACCTGCTGGCGCAGGATGGCCTCGGCCAGCGCCCGCAGCTCCGGCCCCGGGTCGATGCCCAGTTCGTCGGCGAGCCGCCGGCGCAGCGCGTGGTACGCGGTCAGCGCGTCCGCCTGCCGGCCGGCCCGGTACCGGGCCAGCATCAGCAGCCGGTGCGCGCGTTCCCGCAGCGGGTGCGCGGCGACCAGGCGCTCCAGGTCGGGCAGCGCGGCGGCCTGCCGGCCGGCGTCCAGCAAGAGTTCCAGCCGGTCCTCGACGGCGCCGAGGCGCAGCTCCTCCAGCCGGCCGCCCTCGGTGGCGACCCACCCGGCGTCGGGCACGTCGGCCAGAGCGGGGCCGCGCCACAGGGCCAGCGCCGCGTCGAACCGGGCCAGCGCCGCCGTCGGATCCCGCTCCGCGCGCGCCTGCGCCAGCAGCCGCTCGAAGCGGTGCGCGTCGACCGCGTCGCCGGGCACCGCGAGCAGGTAACCGGGGGCCCGGGTGACCACCAGGTCGGCGCCCGCCCCGGCCCCGGCCAGCGCCCGGCGCAGCTTCGACACCCGCAGCTGCAAGGCGTTGGCCGCGTCGGCGGGCGGCGCACCGGCCCAGAGCGCGTCGGTCAGGGTGTCGGCGGCGACCACCCGGCCGGCGGCCAGCAGCAGCCGGGCCAGCAGCGCCCGGTTCGCCGGGGGCAGCGTCACCGGCGGCCGGCCGGCGACGCGCACCTCCACGGTGCCGAGCAGGCCGAAGGTGACCGGTGACCCGTCCTCCCGGTCCATCCCGCTCCCGTCCGCCCGGCTCGCCCGCCGCCCAGCCTCGACCGGGTCGCCGCCCCGGGCGGCCCCATCGTACGGGCGGCCCGGCCGCTCGCCCACGGTGATCGACCGGCCGTTCGGGCGGTGATCACCGCCGGTCGTCGGCCCGCCGGCTCAGCGGGCCATGCCGGCTCCGGCTCAGTGGCGGGCGACGTAGACGGTGTTGGCCGATTCGCGGCGTTGCAGCGGGTTGGCGAACCGGACGACGTGGGCCACGGTGGTCGGGAACACCTCGGTGAGGATGCGCTGGAACTCCGGGTCCGGCGGGTCGTTCGACCAGAGGGCGAAGACCCCCTCCGGGTGCAGGTGCCGGGCCATCCGGTGCAGCCCGTCGACGGTGTAGAAGGCCCGGTGCGCGGGGTGCAGCACGTGCCGCGGAGAGTGGTCGATGTCCAGCAGCACGGCGTGGAACCGCCGCCCGGGCTCGTCCGGGTCGAAGCCGTCCGCGCTGTCCGCCGCGGCGAAGAAGTCGGTGTGCGCGAACCGGGTCCGGGGGTCGCTCGCCAGCCCGTCGGCGAACGGCAGCAGGCCGGCCCGGTGCCACTCGATCACGTCGTCGAGCGCCTCCACCACCAGCATCGAGCGGACCCGGGGCTCCTCCAGCGCGGTCCGCGCGGTGTAGCCCAGGCCCAGGCCGCCGACCACCACGTCCAGGTCCGTGCCGGCCAGCGGGGCCAGGCCGAGCCGGGCCAGCTCGATCTCCGCCACCGGGAAGAGGCTGGACATCAGGTACTCGTCGTCGAGCTTCACCTCGTACACGTCGACGTCGAGCGCCGGGTCCCGCCGCCGGCGCAGGCTGATCGCCCCCATCGGGGTCTCCCGCCAGGCCAGTTCCTCGAATCGAATGCCCACGGGTGGTCCCTCTTTCCGGCCGGTTCGGTGCACCGGATGCTACCGGTCGCGCCGGCGTGAACACGCGGGATCGCCCCGACACCAGCCGACCGGTCACCACGGCCAGAGCGCCGCCCCCACCGTGCCGACCAGCGCGACGGCCCCGAACACCGAGGCCGGCCCGGAGGAGCCCCGCCAGCGCAGGGTCACCGCCGCGGCGGCGGTCAGCAGCAGCGCCACCGGGCCGGTCAGGGTCAGCCACGCGCCCCACGCCGCCGCGCCGGTGCCGCGGGTGCCGGCCGCTCCGTGGGTCAGCAGCCAGCCGCCGAACAGCACGCCCGCCCAGCTCACCGGGGTGAGCGCGGAGGTGGCGACGGCCAGCGCCTCCACCGTCTGGCCGGGCCCCAGCCGGGCGACCGGCTCCGGCCCGGCCGTACCGGTGATCGGCCGGCGGTCGGGCGCGGCCGGTCGCAGTCCCGGCCGGCGGGCGGTGGCGCTCGTCATCCGGCGAACCTAGACCGGGACCGGCCGGCGGCGGATCCCCCGTCGGGCCGGGGTCGGGCACCGGTGGTGCCGGCCGGCGCGGCACCACCGGTCCACGGCCGTCGATCTCCCGGCCGCCACGCAGGGTCCCCGGGAGATCGACGGAACGCTTATCCTGGGCGGCGATCGTACGCCGGAAGGGGCCGCATGCCGTCGCGGCAGGACCAACTGCACTCGTACCAGTTCACCGTCCAGCGGGCGGTCGCCGCCCTGGTGATGCGGGAGACGGATCCGGCCCGCTCGCCGTTCCGCCGGCTCGCCGGCGCCGGGCTGGCCAGCGTGCTGGTCGCCGCGATCGGCCTCGGCGGCTCCGCCCTGTACGGCCTGTTCGCCGGCGGTGGCACCAAGTGGCGGGACACCGCGGCGGTGATCGTGGAGAAGGAATCCGGCGCCCGCTTCGTCTACCGTCAGGACAAGCTGCACCCGGTGCTCAACTACGCCTCGGCGTTGCTGATCACCGGCGCCGAGCAGCCGCGGACCGTGCTGGTGTCCCGCCGCTCGATCGAGGGGGTGCCGCGCGGCCTGCCGCTGGGCATCGCCGACGCCCCCGACTCGCTGCCCGCGCCCGGCCGCCTCGCCACCGACGGGTGGACGGTCTGCTCGGTGGCCGGCGGCGCCGAGGGGGAGCGTCCCGCCCCCCGCTCGGCGCTGCTGATCGGGCTGGCCGCCCGGGGCGGTCGCCCGCTGCGCGACGACGGGCTGCTGGTCCGGCATCCCGACGGCACCCTGTACCTGCTCTGGCACCAGCGGCGGCACCTGGTCCGCGACGCCGACCGGGTGCTCGCGGCGCTGGCCGCCACCCGGGAGCGGGCGGTCCCGGTGGCGCCCGCCCTGCTCAACACCCTCGCCGTGGGCGGCGACCTGGCCGCGCCTCCGGTGCCCGGGCTGGGGGAGCGGTCCCGGCGGGTGCCCGGCGCCACCGTCGGGGACGTCTACCTGGTCCGCAACACCGGCGGCGGCCGGCAGTACGCGGTCGCCGAGCGGGACGGCCTCGCCGGCATCACCGAGTTCCAGGCCAGCCTGCTGCTGGCCCGCACCCGCCAGGGCACCCCGGAGCAGCTCACTCTCGGCCGCTTCGCCGAGTTGCCCAAGCGGCCCGACCGGGTGCCCCGGGGGCCGACCGCCCCGCCCCCGTCGCCGCCCCGGCTGGCGACCGTCGACGGGGACGGCGTCTGTGCCCGTACCGGGGACGACGGGGGCGCGCGGGAGGTGCGGCTGGGCGCCGCCGTGCCGGACCTGGCCGGCGCCGCCCCGACCGGGGCCACGGCCGGCGACGTCCCGCTGGCCGATCACGTCCTGGTGGAGCCGGGCCGGGGAGCGGTGGTGGAGAGCGTGGCCGCGCCCGGAGCGGCCGGCGGCACGGTCTGCGTGGTGACCGATCTGGGCCGCCGGTACGTGCTGGCCGACCGCGGCGTGCTGCCGATGCTCGGCTACCGCGACGTGCGGCCGGTACGCCTGCCCGCCGGCCTGGTCAGCCTGGTGCCCGCCGGCAGCCCGCTGGACCCGGCGGCGGCCCGGGCGGTGGCCGCCCCCGGCTGACCCGGCGCGGTGTCGCGGTCCGGCTCGCCGGTCTCCCGGTGGTGGCGCGGCCGGCCCGCTCGCGTTGGGCTCGCCGGTCTCCCGGTGGTGGCGCGGCGGCGGCCCGCGCGCGTCGGGCTCGCCGGTCTCCCGGTGGTGGCGCGACGGCGGCCCGCGCGCGTCGGGCCGGGACGCGGCGCCGGGCCGGTCACTCCGGCGTGCGGCGCAGCACGGTGACCGCGAAGCTGGCCTCGTCGTGCCAGGGCCGCAGATCCCAGGTGGCGAAGCGGTGTTCCGTCCGCAGCCCGCCGGTGGCCGCGACGTCGGCGTCGAAGTGGTCCAGCCGGTAGCCCCGGTCGGTGCCGAAGCCCACCACCAGCAGCCCGTCCGGGCGCAGGTGGGCGGCGATGCGGGCGAGCACCCGCTGCTCCGTGCCGGGGGCGACGAAGGCCATCACGTTGCCCGCGCAGACCGCCGCGTCGAACGGTTCGGCCTCCCCGGCGGCGGGCAGGTCCAGCTCGGCCAGGTCGCCGACCAGCCAGGTCGGGCCGGGATGGTCGGCGCGGGCCGCCTCGACCAGCTTCGGGTCGGCGTCCACCCCGACGACGGTGTGCCCGCGTGCGGCGAGCGCGGCGCCGACCCGACCGGTGCCCGCGCCGGCGTCGAGGATCCGGGAGCGCGGCGGCACCATGGCGTCGATCAGGCGGGCCTCGCCGGCCAGGTCCACGCCCTCGGCGGCGAGCCGGCGGAACCGGTCGATGTACCACTGGGAGTGCTCGGGGTCGGTCTCGGTCATCCAGCGGGTGGGGTTGGCCATGAGTGCACGGTAGCGGGTGTAAGGAGGGGCCCCTTGTTAACAGACGTCTGTTAACAAGGGGCCCCTCCTTACACCTCAGCCCTTCTCGGCGCCGCTGGTGAGGCCCTCGGTGAGCAGCCGCTCGCTGGCGAAGAAGAGGATCACGATGGGCAGCGTCAGGATCACCGACCCGGCCATCAGCACCGTCTTGGGCACCTCGACGCCGTCGGAGAGCAGCGACAGGCCGAGCGACACCGTCCACCGGTTCGGCTTGTCGACCAGGAACAGCAGGGCGAAGAAGAACTCGTTCCAGGCGATCATGAAGTCGTAGAGGGCGACCGCCATGATCGACGGGGCGGCGAGCGGGAGGCTGACCCGGCGGATGATGCCGAGCCGGCCGGCCCCGTCGATGGCCGCCGACTCCTCCAGGCTGATCGGGATCGTCTCGAAGTAGTTCTTCAGCATGTAGACCGAGACCGGCAGGGTCTGCGAGATGTAGACCAGCACCAGCCCGATCAGCGAGCCGCGCAGCCCGGCCCGGGTGAAGACCACGAACAGCGGGATCGCGATGACGATCGACGGGAACAGGTAGACCGCCAGGAACAGGAAGTTGACCTGCCGGCGGCCGAAGAACCGCAGCCGGGACACCGCGTACGCGCCGGGGATCGACACCAGCAGGGTGAGCAGGGTCGCGGAGACCGCGACGATCCCGCTGTTGCGCAGGAAGGTGAGGAAGCCCTGGCCGCCGTCGTCGACGGCCTTCAACACCTCGGTGTACGTGGCGACGGTCAGCTCGCCCAGCGGCACCAGCAGCGCGCCGGGGTCGAGCAGCAGCCGCTCGATGGGGCGTACCGACAGCACCAGCATGTAGTAGAACGGCAGCGCGGTGACCAGCAGGAAGGCGGCGATGACCAGCCGCCGCAGCCAGCGCAGGGTCACCGTCTCGATCCGGTCGCGGTCCATCACGTCTCCTTCCGTCCGGTGAAGAACCGCAGGTAGATCGCGACGAAGACGATCAGCACCACGGCCAGCACGACCGCCTGCGCCGCCGCCGCGCCGATGTCGGTACGCGCGGTGAGGAACTGGTAGACCCGGACGCTGACCACCTCGGTGCCGGCCGCACCGCCGGTGAGCAGGTAGACGTCGTCGAACTTGTTGAAGGTCATGATGAACCGCAGCAGCGCCAGCAGCGCGATCACCGGCAGCAGTTGCGGGAACAGGATGTGCCGGAACCGCTGGGTCGGGGTGGCCCCGTCCACCCGGGCCGCCTCCTCCAGGTCACCCGGCACCGCCTGGAGCCGGGCCAGCAGGAACAGGAAGGCGAACGGGAAGTACCGCCACGCCTCGAAGCCGATCACCGTCCAGAGCGCGGTGGACTCCTGGGACAGGAACGGGATCGGGGTGTCCCAGCCGAGGAACCGCTGCCCCCAGTTGTTCACCAGGCCCAGTTGCGGGTCGAGCAGCACCTGCCAGACGAACGCGACGGCCACCACCGGCGCCACGTAGGGCAGCAGCATCGACGCCCGGACCAGGGTGCGCCCCTTGAACGGCCGGCGCACCACCAGTGCCGCCACCAGGCCGATCACGATCGAGCCGAAGGTGGCCCCGACGGCGTAGACGAGGGTGGTCCAGAGGGTGTCGGCGAAGCCGGGCGTGTTGAGCACCCGGGTGAAGTTGTCCAGGGTGAACTCCCCGAACAGCCCGGTCTTGCGCAGTGTGGCCAGGCGTACCCGCTGGAAGGCCAGGACCAGGGTCCAGACGATCGGGATGCCGATCACCGCGAGCACGACGAGCAGGGTCGGCGCGACCAGGGCGAGCCCGGCGCGGGACTCGCGGCGGCGCAGGGTGAGCGGCCGGCGACCGTGCGGCGGTCGTTCCCGGGTGGGGGAGCGACCGGCCTCCGGCGCGGTGGTCGTCAATTGACACCGGCCTTGATCGCCTCGACGTCCTTCTTGGCCCGGCCGGCGGCCGCGGCGGCGTCGGACTTGCCGCCCACCACGTCGGCGAGGGCCTTGGGTACGGGCAGCTCACCGAGGATCGCGCCGACCAGCTTGCCCTGCCCCTGCGGCAGGCCCCAGCGGGTGAAGGTGTCCGGGCTGCGGCCCAGCGTGTCCAGCACCTGGTCGCCGTAGACCTCGGACAGCGGCTTCTTGGTGTCCACCCCGGCCTGGCTGGTGCGCCAGGCGGTGCGGAACTTCTCCTTGTCCTCGGCGGTGCCGTTGCGGACCGGGAAACGGCCCTCGGGGGACATCCCGAACCAGCGCGGGTAGCCGTCGGAGAGCATGTACTCCACGAAGGACTTGGCCGGGTCGCTGGCCGCGCCGTCGAGCACCGCCCACGAGCTGATCTCGCCGTACTGGGCCGGCTCGGTGCCGTTGGGCCCCTTGATCGCGGTGACGAAGCCGCTGTTCTTGGCCAGGAAGGTCGGGTCGGCCGCGCACTGCGGGCAGGTGGGCTTGGCGTCGTTACGCAGCCCGGCCAGCTCGTCGAGGATGAACGGCGACCAGACCACCATGGCCGCCTTGCCGGCGAAGTAGGTGGCCCGGGTGGTGTCCACGTCCTGCGCGCCCTTGACCGAGTGGTTGCGCATCAGGTCGCCGTAGAACCGGAACGCCTCGACGCACTCGGGCGAATCCAGCTTCACGTCGCCGGAATCGTCGGTCAGTTGACAGTTGTTCGCCAGTGCCAGGTGCTCGAAGGTCTGCTGGGTGAACACGTCGCCCGGGGCGGTGGCCGCGGTGATGCCGGCGACGCCGCCGGTGTTCAGCTTGGTCGCGGCGTCGGTGATCTTTTCGTACGTGTCGGGGGCCGGCAGGCCGGCCTTGTCGAACAGGTCCTTGCGGTAGACGAGCAGCTGACCCCACCCGTCACTGGGGACGGAGAGCTGCTTGCCGCCGTCGGAGGTGAGCTCCAGGGCGCGCGGGGAGAAGGTGTCCTTGCCCAGCTTGTCGACGATCTGACCGTTGGCGTCCGGGTGCAGCAGCTCGTTGCCGGCCAGCGTGCGGATGCCGGCCAGCGACACCGAGCCCACCACGTCGGGCAGCTCGCCGGCCGCGGCGCTGGAGGCGATCAGCGACGGGAACTGGTCCTCGTTGACCGGGACCAGGTTGACCTTCACCCCGGTTTTCGCCGTGTAGTCCGCGATGATCGCCTTGGTGGCGTTGACCCGGTCGGCCACGTCCTCCAGGCTCCACACGGTTATCTGGGAGTTGTCGCTTTTCGGCTGGTCGTCGCCGCAGGCGAGCAGACCTGCACCGGCCAGTGCCATGATCAGGGTGGAGGCGACGATCCGCGTCGGAGGGGATGACATCGGTGGCACTCCTCTCGAAGGGTACATGAGGGATTCAACGTCTTGTACTGATCAATTACAAGACATATAACTATTTTTGTCATTTGCTTTACCCCGGCGCTTCCGGGATGTGACTCATGGTCAATTGGGTTGTCTCTCTCGCCGGGCCCCGACAGATCAGTCTGGAGCCCTGCCCGTCGGATCCGCTCGGCCCCGGCCAGGTACGGGTACGCACCCGCTACTCCGGCATCTCGGCCGGCACCGAACTCACCCTCTACCGGGGCAGCAACCCCCGGCTCAGCAAGGACTGGGACGACGTCACCCGGATGTTCGTCCCCCGCCAGACCCCCGTGCCGTACCCGCTGGTGGGCTTCGGTTACGAGGAGGTCGGCGAGGTCGCCGAGGTGGCCTCGGACGTCTCCGACCGCCATCCCGGCCAGCTCGTCTGGGGCATCTGGGGACACCGGGCCGAGGCCGTCCTGCCCGCCGGCGCGGTCACCCCGCTGCCACCCGGGCTGGACCCGCTCGCCGCCGTCTTCGCCCGCCCCGGCGCCATCGCGCTCACCGCCGTGCTCGCCGGCGACCTGCACCTCGGCGACTGGGTCGGCGTGTTCGGGCAGGGCGTGATCGGGCTGCTCGCCAGCCGGCTCGCCGTGCTCTCCGGCGCGCGGGTGGTCGCCGTCGATCGGATCCCCGCCCGGCTCGCCATGGCCGCCCGCTACGGCGCCCGGCTCACCGTCGACGCGGGCGTCGAGTCCGCCGCCACCATCCTGCACAAGGCCACCGACGGCCGCGGCGCCGACGTCTGCCTGGAGCTGTCCGGGGCGTACCCGGCGCTGCACGAGGCGATCCGCGCCACCACCCACGCCGGCCGCGTCGTGGCCGCCGGCTTCTACCAGGGCCAGGCCGACGGACTCGGCCTCGGCGAGGAGTTCCACCACAACCGCATCCAACTGGTGGCCGCCCAGGTCTCCGGGCCCACGCCGGCACCGAGCATGGCCGGCCGGTGGACCGGCGGCCGCGTCGCGCAGACCTTCATGGACCTGGTGGCCGAGGGCGCCGTCGACCCGCTGCCGCTGGTCAGCCACGTGGTCGAGGCGAACGCGGTGGCCGACGCGCTGGCCCTGCTCGACCACGGCGAAAGCGCCGCCCTCCAAGTCGTGCTGAGGTTCCCATGACCATTCCACTCGCCTGCCAGGAACAACTGCTGCCCGGCACCGACCTGATCCAGAAGTACGCCCTCGCCACCTCCCTCGGCTACGACGGCCTGGAACTGCGCGGTCGCGCCGACCTCGCGCTCGCCCGCCGGCTGCCCGAACTACGCCGCGCCCGGGCCGCCGGGGTGGCCATGCCGACGGTCTGCGTCGAGATGGACCACTTCATCGGCGACTTCGACCCGGCCCGCTCCCGGGACGCGGTCCGCAACCTGCGCTCCCAACTGTCGGTGATCGCCGAGCTGGGCGGCGTCGGCGCGATGACCCCGGCGTCCTGGGGGATGTTCTCCCGCCGGCTGCCGCCGTTCGAGCCGCCCCGCTCGGCCGCCGGGGACCGGCAGGTGCTCGTCGACGCCTTGGGCGAGCTGGGCGAACACGCCCGCGCCGAGGGGGTCACCCTCTTTCTCGAACCGCTCAACCGGTACGAGGACCACATGGTGAACCGGCTGGAGGACGCGGTGGCGCTGTGCGCCGCGGTCGGGCTGCCCTCGGTGCGGGTGGTCGCCGACACCTTCCACATGAACATCGAGGAGGACGACGTGCACCGGGCGCTGCGCGCCGCCGCGCCGTACCTGGGGCACGTGCAGGTCAGCGACTCCAACCGCTACCAGCCCGGCGCCGGGCACCTCGACTGGCCGGCGCTGGTGCGTACCCTGCTGGAGCTGGACTACCGCGGCTGGCTGGCGCTGGAGTGCCGGCTGCGCGGCGACCCGGTCCGCGCCCTGCACCAGGCCGCCACCGTGCTCCGGCACGCCCAGCCCCGAGCGGCGGCGGCGTGACCGCCGGGCCGGACGCCGCGGCCGGCGTCGCGCGGCCGGCGGGCGGGCCGGGAAACGGCCACCGGGGCGGCCCGGCCGACCCGGCCGAGCTGAGCCGCCTCGCCCTGGCCACCCTCGACGGCAACTGGGAACACGACCACACGGTGCCCTCGCGCACCCTCTACCCGCACCAGTGGAGCTGGGACTCGGCGTTCATCGCGATCGGGCTGGCCCACGTCCGCCCCGACCGGGCCTGGCAGGAACTGGGTACCCTCTTCGCCGCCCAGTGGGCCGACGGGCGGGTGCCGCACATCGTGTTCAACCCCCGGCTGCGGGTCGGCGCGTACTTTCCCGGGCCGGAGTTCTGGGACTCGGCCGCCGCCGACGGCGCGCCGGCCGCGGCCACCTCCGGGATCGTGCAGCCACCGGTGCACGCCCTCGCGGCCTGGCTGGTGCACCGACGCGGGCCCTCCGCGGCGTCCCGGGCGGCGCTCGCCGAGCTCTACCCGGGGCTGGTGGCCCAGCAGCGCTACCTGGCACAACGGCGGGACGTCGCCGGGGGCGGGCTGGCCTGCGTGGTGCACCCGTGGGAGTCCGGCCTGGACAACAGCCCCGCCTGGGACGCGCCGATGGCGGCGGTGCCCGCCGAGGCCGAGACGATGCGGGCGTACCGTCGGCACGACACCGCGCACGCCGACGCCGCGCACCGCCCCACCGACCTGGACTACGCGCGCTACCTGGCGATGGTGCAGTCCTACCGGGCCGGCCGCTACCGCGACGACGACCTGGCCGACCGGCACCCGTTCCTGGTGGAGTGCCCGCTGTTCAACGCGGCCCGGGGGGCCGCCGAGCACGCCCTGGCGAGCATCGCGACCGTCGTCGGCGCCGACCCGGAACCGCACCGCGAGCGCGCCGCGCGGATCACCGCCGCCCTGGTGGAGCGGCTGTTCGACCCGGCCACCGGCACGTTCCGGCCCCGCGACGTGCGCACCGGCCGGCTGGTCCCGGCGCGAACCGTGCTCGGCCTCACCCCGCTGATGCTGCCCGACCTGCCCGCGCCGCAGGTGGCGGCGGTGCTGGCCGAGGCGTGCTCGGCGCGGTTCGGGCTGGCCGGCCGGATGGACCGGCCGCTGCCCAGCCACGACCGCACCGCCGCCGACTTCGACCCGCTGCGCTACTGGCGGGGGCCGAGCTGGATGAACATCAACTGGCTGGTGTGGCGGGGGCTACGGGCGCACGGCCGGCCGGAGCTGGCCGCCGGGCTGCGCCGGTCGATGATCGACCTGGTGGCGGGGGCCGGCTGCCACGAGTACTTCCACCCGGACACCGGCGCCGGCCTGGGGTCGCCGGCGTTCAGCTGGACCGCCGCCCTCCTCCTCGACGCGCTCGCTGAGGTGTAAGGAGGGGCCCCTTATTAACAGACGTCTGTTAATAAGGGGCCCCTCCTTACACCTCAGGCGATGCCGGCGGGGGTGGCGCCGCCGGCGCGCAGCGCGGACATCGGGGCGTCGTCGACGGCGTACCCGAGTGCGTCGACCACCTGGACCACGCCGCTGACCTGTGCGGTCAGCCGCAGCGCGAGGCGCACCGTGGACCACCGGTCGAGCTGGCCGGTCAGTGTCACCACGCCGTCGTGCACCTCGACGTCCACCACCCCGTCGGGCACGGCGAGGACCCGGTGCAGCACCTCCCGCACCACGTCAGTACGGATGTCGGCGTCCGGGCGCAGGTGCACCGCGAGCAGGTCGCCGCGGGTGACGATGCCGGTCAACCGGCCCAGGTCGTCCACCACCGGGAGCCGCTTGACCCGCCGGGCGGTCATCAGCCGGGCCGCCTCGACCAGCGTGGCGTCCGGCCCGACGGTGATCGCCGGGGCGGTCATCAGGTCGGCGGCCGCCGTCGCGCCGGCCTTGGTCCGGGCCGCCCGCTGCCGCCGGCCGGTGAACACCCGCCGTTCGTGCGGCTGCCCGAGCAGCTCCACCTTGTGCAGCAGGTCCGCCTCGGAGACCACCCCGAGCACCCGCCGGGCCTCGTCGACCACCGGCACCGCGGTGACCCGCCGGCCGGTCAGCACGTCCACGATCTCCCGGTAGGCGGTGTGCTCCCGTACCGCCGCGACATCCGTCGTCATCACGTCCCGAACCTGCCACGTACGCATGGCGACCTCCTCGTTTCCCACCTCCGAAGCTAGGTGGGCGGGCGGTCGCCGGGCAGGGGCGCACGGACCGGGCGGCCGGGCCGGAGGTCCCGCGCGGCCCGCACGCGTCGCACCGCTGGGGCAGGATGGGCGCGCGGGCAGGGGGCCCGCCGATGGGGAGGCCGCGATGACCGTCACCGCCGACGACCTCGACACCGCGCTGGGCTGGTTGGTCACCACCCTGACCCCGGCCGTCGACCGGGACTGGGCCGCGCCCGCCGAGTCCCCGGGACGGGACTGCTGGCACGTCGCCGAGCACGTCGGCGACACCCTGCTGTCCTACGCCACGCAGCTGGTGGCCCGCCCCGACGGCCGCTACGTGCGCTTCCTGGCCGGTGCCGACGCCGACGCGACACCGGCAGAGGTGCTGGAGTTCGCCGAGGCGTCCGGGCGGGTCCTGGCCGCGGTCGTGCGCACCGTCCCGGCGCGCCAGCGGGCATACCATCCGAGCGGCTGGGCCGACCCGGAGGGTTTCGCCGCGATGGCCTGCGCGGAGGTGCTGCTGCACGGCGACGACATCGCCCGCGCCCTGGGCCACCCGGCGGACCCGCCCGCCCCGCTCTGCGCCCGGGTGACCGCCCGGCTCTTTCCCGACGCGGCGGGCGCGGTGACCGGCGTGGACCCCTGGTCGGGTCTGCGTTGGTGCACCGGCCGCACGGAGCTGCCCGGCCGGCCGCGCCGGGAGACCTGGCAGTGGCGCGGCGCGCCGATCGGCGGCTGACCGCGCGGCATCACGCCCACGGCCTGCGGGTCGCGGCTGCGAGCGCGACCGGGCGCGGTGACGGTCACCGGCCCGGCCCGGCCGGCGCACGCCAGGCCGTCAGGCCGGCGGGTCGACGGCGTCGGCGTCCGGCACGTCCTCCGGCTCGGCCGCCCACGCCGAGAAGACCGGCAGGCCGTGCCACGGGCCGGGACCGTCCGGGCGGTCGTCGGTGGCCACCGCCACGACGGCGTACGGGTGGCCGAAGCGCAACTCGGCGGTGCGGGCGACCCCCTCGGGTGGCAGGGACACCGTCCCCATCATCGCGGTCACCGCGGCGGCCTCGAAGCCGTACCGGGAGTAGCGGGCCGCCGCCGCCTGCCGGGCGGCCACCTGGGGCGCCGGAGCGTCCAGCAGCGCGCCCAACGCCCGGGTGGCGGTGCCGAAGCCGAGCCCGTCGACGGTCAGGTCGTGGTTGTCCGTGGCGGACCAGCAGGGCAGCACCGCCTCGTGGCGCTCCTCCCGCCCGCCCGCCGCCCGGGTGCGTACCGGTTCCTCCCGCAGGGTCCACAGCGGGGAGTCGCCGAGCGGCAGGTCGAACAGCGACCGCGCCCCGGCCGGCCCGGCGCTCGTCGCCGCCCCGGCGCTCAGCTCGTACGCGGTGGCGAGCACCTCCGGCGGGGCGACCTCCGGCGCGGCGGCGACCGACACCACGGTCAGGCCGGCGGTCCCCGCTGTGCGGGCCGGCGCGGCGTGCACCACGACGTCGCCGATCCGTCCGGTGCTGACGATCCAGCCCCGGTGGCCGTGCCCGGGGGAGCGCAGCACCCGGCTGAGCCGCCGTGCCCATCGGCTGCCCGGGCCGAGCGCGCCGGCCGGGGTGACCTGGAACGGCTGCGCCCAGGAGACCCGGGTGGCCAGCGCGTCGGCCAGCACGAACAGGGTGGCCGGCTCGAGGCGCAGCGGGAAGCGGTCCACCAGGCCCAGGCTGTGCTCGCGGGCCCAGGCGTCCAGCTCCGGCTGCTCCGGCAGCGTCCCGGTGGCCGTCGCCCGGGGCAGCGTGGCCCGCCAGTCCCGCCAGCCGTCGGTGTCGGAACCGGGGCGGTGCCAGACGGCGGTCGCCGAGGCGACCAGCGGGTGCGGGTCGGCCAGCAGGGCAGTGGCCAGCCGGGCGGCGGTCGGTACGTCGACGCCGAGCAGTCCGGCCAGCTCGTCCCGGTCGGCGCCGGTGGCCGCCGGGGCGCTGAGCGCGAGCAGCAGCCAGGCGCCGAGCGGGGAGGCGACGTGGTGCCGGTCGCCGACGGCGGCGTGCAACCGGTGGGCGTAGCCGGCCAGGGCGGCGTGCGGGGTCGTGGTCATCCGTCCACTCTGCGCCCTCGACGGCCGGTCGGCACGTCCCGTCAGGAGGCCAGTTCGAAGGGTTCGTCGATCTCGTCACCGGCCAGGAAGCCGTCGAGCAGCGCCGGCAGCCGTCCCGGATAGAACCGGGCCGGGGAGGTCAGGATCTCCCCGATCGGCCACCAGCGGAAGCCGAAGTAGTCCTCCAGCTCGTAGTCGAGGCGTTCGGCGCCGTCCACGTCCGGGCCGGGGCCGTCGAGGCGTACGGTCAGCACGACCTCGTCCTGGAGGTGCCGGAACTGTCGGTGGATGAAGCTGGCCTGCCGCCGCCAGGCCGGCGGCCCGAGCTGGTCGGCGGTGGCCTGGATGCCGGTCTCCTCGCGCAGTTCGCGCAGGGCCGTGTCGACGTACGTCTCGCCGGGGTCCATCCCGCCGCCGGGCAGCTCCCACCAGGTGCCCAGCCGTGGGTGGTCGGGGTCGTGGGTGTGGAACAGCAGCACCCGCTGGTCGGCGTCGAGCACCACCAGCCGCACCGCCCGCCGCCGGACGACGGGCAGGTCGTCGGGGAGTTCGATGTCGTCTCCGGGTGCGGGCCCGGACCCGGCGGGCTCGGACGGGTGGTCGCGTGCGATCCGTCCCGGCTGACTCATCCGGCACCGCCTTCCCGACATCGGAGGCCGACCGGGACAGTCAAGCACAGCGGGAGAGCCCCGGGGCGCTACGCTGCCCGCCGTGGCGAACCTGTTGAAGAACGTGGCGGCGCGGCTCGGTCGGATGAGCGGGGGAGGTACGTCGCCCACCGGCGGCGGCCAGGTGGTGCCGGCGCAGGCGGCGCGACGCCGGCAGGTCACCGCGCTGCAACGCCGGGAGCTGACGTACGCCCCGGAGCTGGACGGCCGGGCCGATCCGGGGGAGATCGTCTGGACCTGGGTGAACTATGAGGACGACCCGCGGCAGGGCAAGGACCGGCCGGTGCTGGTGGTCGGCCGGCAGAGCCGGACCCTGTTCGGGCTGATGCTGTCCAGCCAGAGCGATCGGGACGGTCAGCGGCACTGGCTGGCGCTCGGGCCGGGGGAGTGGGACCGGGACAACCGGCCGAGCTGGGTACGGCTGGACCGGGTGCTCACCATGCGCGAGGACGGCATCCGCCGGGAGGGCGCGGTGCTGGACCGGGCCCGGTTCGACCGGGTGGGCCGGGCGCTGCGCGACGGGTACGGCTGGCGCTGACCGCCCGAGCGCTGGCCTCCTCCGGGCTGGCCGCCTCGGGGATGGCCGGCCTGGCGCGGCGCAGCCCTGCCGGCCCGGCGTGGTGCGGTCCTGGCCGGCTTCGTCGCGGGTGCGGTGCAGCCCTGCCGGCCTGGCGCGGTGCAGTCCTGGCCGGCTCGGTCAGCGCTCGGCCAGGTGTGCGCTGTCCACCAGTTGTGGGCGGGTGCCGCCGGAGGTGACGCTCTTCGCCCGGTACATCGCCTCGTCGGCGCGGCAGAGCGCCTCGGCGAGCTGCGTCGGGCCGGTGACCGGGGCGAGCCCGACCGAGGCGGTCACCCGCAGGCTCACCGCGCCGAGGTGGATCGGGGCGGCCAGCGAGTCGCAGAGCCGCCGGGTGGCGTGGTCGATCCACCGGCGGTCGACGGTCGGCGTGGTCAGCAGGCCGGCGAACTCGTCGCCGCCGAGTCGGGCGACCAGGTCGTTGCCGGCGAAGGCGGACAGCCGCTGCGCCACGCTGATCAGCACCTGGTCGCCGGCGGCGTGCCCGTAGCGGTCGTTGACCTGCTTGAAGTCGTCGAGGTCGAGGACGACGGCGATCAGCGGTTTGCCGGCCGAGTCGGTGAGCAGGGTCGCGGCGAGCCGGTGGAAGGCCCGCCGGTTGGGCAGGCCGGTCAGCGGGTCGTGACTGGCGGCGTGCCGCTCGGCGGCCAGCTCGGCCTGCAGGTGCTCGATCTCGGCCTCGGCCCGTACGGCCCGGTTGCGCAGTTGCCAGGCGGAGATCAGCGCGCCGGCTGCCGAGATCCCGGACGCGACGGTCAACGGATCCGGCACGCGCCCTCCCATCACACCCGTGCGACCGTCGGCCGGCGGCGCGAGCACGCCCGCACCAGGCCGTGTTTTCCCTGCGTATGGCCAGGTGGGCGGTGACCCAAAGTGAACGGATGGGTACCGGTCCCGTGCGTTATCATGCTCGCTGTCCAATGCAGATGCAATAGCAGATGCACGTGCATCTGCGTCCATAATCGACGGCTCCTCGCCACACCCGCCCCTCCCCGCGGCATCGGCAGGCTCTTTCACCCCAAGGACGGCCATGCAGCCTCACAACGGCGTTCCTGTTCCGCTACTGCCGACGCTCACCTGGCAGAAGAGTCGGCGGAGCAACCCGAGCGGCAACTGCGTCGAACTGGCCGAACTGCCCGGCGGCGCCGGCATCGCCATGCGCAACTCGCGCCACCCCGAGGGGCCGGCGCTGATCTACACGGTGGACGAGATCGCCGCCTTCGTGCTCGGCGCGCGGGACGGCGACTTCGATCACCTGATCAACTGAGTCGTACCGGCCGCGGGCATACCGTCCCGGCGACGGGACCGGATCGGCCGTCCGGACTAGTTCACCTCACCCACGGTCCATGGCATGCTTACACGTCGGTCGGAGTGGGGCACCCGGCCGTTGGGCAAGGCATGCGGAGGTCGGCACGTGACGATGGTTCCCGCCGGGAGCGGCCCGACCACCGGTCCGACCGTGCTGCGCATGTTGCTGGGCGGCCAGTTGCGGCGGCTGCGCGAGTCGGCCGGGGTGACCCGCGAGGGCGCCGGCTGGGAGATCCGCTCCTCGGAGTCGAAGATCAGCCGGATGGAGCTGGGCCGGGTCGGTTTCAAGGAGCGTGACGTCGCCGACCTGCTCACCCTCTACGGGGTCAAGGACGCCGACGAGCGCGAGGCGCTGCTCAAGCTCGCCCGGGACGCGAACAGCCCCGGCTGGTGGCATCGGTACGGTGACGTCCTGCCCAGCTGGTTCCAGTCGTACCTCGGGCTGGAGGCGGCGGCCGCGCTGATCCGCACGTACGAGGTGCAGTTCGTGCCCGGTCTGCTGCAGACCGCCGACTACGCCCGGGCGGTGGTGCTCCTCGGCCACGCCAAGGCGGACCCGGACGAGCTCGACCGGCGGGTGGGGCTGCGCATGCAGCGGCAGGAGTTGCTGCACCGGGCCGAGCCGCCGCAGTTGTGGGCGGTGGTCGACGAGGCGGCACTGCGCCGGCCGATCGGCGGCCCCGAGGTGATGCGGGGGCAGATCACCGCGCTGATCGAGGCCACCCGCTCCCCGCACGTACGCCTCCAGGTCATCCCCTTCGACGCGGGCGGGCACGCCGCGGCCGGGGGTGCCTTCACCATCCTGCGCTTCGGCGACCAGGATCTGCCCGACATCGTCTACATCGAACAGCTGACCAGCGCCCTCTATCTGGACAAGCGCGAGGATCTCGACTTCTACGCGCTGGCCATGGAGCGGCTGTGCGTGGAGGCCGAGCCGCCGGAGCGTACCCCGGAGATCCTGCGTCGGCTGTTGGCGGAGCGCTACCCCGACTGACCTGGGGTTCCGCGCCCCGGCGACGCGACCGTGGGCGACAGCAACCGGCCCGGAGCGCCACGCCCGCCGGCCCGCCCCGATCCGCCCGGTCCCGCGCGGCCCGGCGCGGCCCGGCGCACGAACCTTCCTCACCAAAAGTAATGTTCGGCTTCCCGGGCCATGCCACACCCGGCCGCTTTGCTCTGCTGCCGTCGAGGCAACAGGCACCCCGCGTGACCGGGCGGCCGACCTGCCGGGTGGTGGCCTCCAGGCATTTCACCTGTTCAGTGCGGTGTTGCGTGGGCGGAAGCAGAGCAAAGGCGGCGGGGTGGGTGCGGCCGGGCCGGCGAGGCGGCCACGAAGAGTGACCGGGCGGACTATCACCCACAGTGAGGGTGGGCGGCCGGCGCGGCCGCCGGCCGTTCGATTCCCATTGACGCCCACCGAGGCCTCCAGTAATCTCTGGATCGATACAGAAATCTGAATCGATCCAGAGGGGGTTCGGGTGAAGCCCACGCTGCAAGCGGTGGCGGACGCGGTCGGCGTTTCCCGCAGCACCGTGTCCAACGCCTACAGCCGCCCCGACCAGCTCTCGCCCGCGCTGCGGGCGCGGATCCTGGAGGCCGCGCGACAGTTGGGCTATCCGGGGCCGAACCCCACCGCCCGGTCGTTGCGCCGTGGCTACGTCGGCGCGATCGGGGTGCTGTTCACCTCGCAACTGTCCTACGCCTTCACCGACCCGTTCGCCGTGCGCTTCCTCGCCGGGGTGAGCCGGGCCGCCGAGCGGCACGACACCAGCCTGCTGCTGATCCCGGTGCCCACCGATCTGAACCATGCCCGGCAGTCGGTCGAGAACGCCGCCGTCGACGGCTTCTGCGTCTACTGCGCCGGGGACGAGTCCTGGGCGCTGGACGCGATCGGACGCCGTGGTCTGCCGTACGTCACCACGGCGATGTCCGAGTCCGACCCGGCGCAGCGGTACGTCGCGATCGACGAGCGGGTGGCGGCGCGTTCCGTTGCCGACCACGTGGCCGGCCTGGGTCACCGGCGGGTGGCCTTCCTCGGCGACACCATCGTGCCCGGCGCGCCGACCGGACCGCTGCGGCTGGCCGGCGTCGACGACGTCGGACACCCGACCACCCGAGGTCGGCTCGCCGGATTCCACGACGCCTTCGCGGCGGTCGGGGTCGAGTGGTCGGCCATCACCGTACTCAACGCCGCCGGCAACAGCCGGGACGCCGGCGCCGAGGCGGTCCGCTCCCTGCTCGCCGGGGAGAACCCACCCACCGCGGTGCTGGCCTGCTCGGACGTGTTGGCGCTCGGGGTGCTCGACGCGCTCGCCGCCCGCGACCCGGCGACCGCCGCCCGGCACCCGGTGTCGGTGACCGGCTTCGACGACATCGCCGAGGCCGCCACCGCCGGCCTCACCACCGTGCGGCAGCCGGGCGAGGAGAAGGGTCGCCTCGCCGCCGAGCTGCTGCTGGAACCGCCCGAGGACCCCGCCGCCGGGCAGGTCCTGCTCGACACCGAACTGATCGTCCGCACCTCCGTCCGCACCGCACCGAGGAGTTGATCATGGAATACTCGACCGGATTCTCCCTTGCCGTCGACGCCGTCAACCGCCACGTCAACTCGGCCCGTCCGGACGCACCGGTCCGGCCCGAGCCGACGCCGCGGGCGCGACTGGCCCCCGCCCGGCACCGCACGGCGGCCGCCCTGCACCGGCTGGCCGACGCGATCCAGCCGCGCCCCGTGCCGGCACCGCCCTGCGCCGGCTGAGCAGCCCACCGGCGAGGCCGCCACCGACCACCAACCGGGCCGGGAGCCCACCGCGGTTGGTGGTCGGTGGCGACCGGAAGGCACACTGGGACACCATGTCGCCGTTCACCCCCGCACTCCGGCTGCACGATCGGTACGTCCTGCGGGCGCGCATCGGCCTCGGCGGGATGTCCGAGGTCTGGCGCGCCGACGACGAGGTGTTGCACCGGCCGGTCGCGGTCAAGGCCCTCGCCACCGAGCTGACCGCGGATCCGCACCTGCGGGCCACCATCCAGCGCGAGGCCCGGGCCGCCGCACGGTTGACCCACCCGCACGTCACCCAGGTGTACGACTACGGCGAGGCGACCCTGGACGGCGGGACCGTCGTGCCGTACCTGGTGATGGAACTGGTCGACGGCGACACCCTGGCCGACCGCCTCGCCGCCGGCCCGCTCGCCTGGCCGGCGGCGGTCCGGATGGCCGGCCAGGTCGCCGGTGCGCTGGCCGCCGCGCACCGGATCGGCGTCGTGCACCGCGACATCAAGCCCGGCAACGTCATGCTCACCGAGACCGGCGCCAAGGTTCTCGACTTCGGCATCGCCGCGGTCGCCGGGCCGCGGCGGGCCGGGCAGACCGGCGAGATGATGATGGGCACCCCGGCCTACTTCGCGCCGGAGCGGCTCGCCGCCGGTCCGCCCCACCCGGGCAGCGACGTGTACGCCCTCGGCGCCCTGCTCTACCGGACCCTCACCGGCGAGCCGCCGTACCCGGTGCGGACCTGGGAGGACGCCCAGCAGGTGCACGCCCGGCAGGTCGGCCCGCCGCTGCTGCGGGTGCCCGGGCTGCCCGCGGAGGTGGCCACGCTGACCCTGGCCTGCCTCTCCGCCGACCCGGGCCGCCGGCCGACCGCCGCGCACCTGGCCGAGCGGTTCGGTGTGATCCGGGCCGTCGATCCGCCCACCACCGCCCTGCCCGTCGCGAACCGGGCGGCGGCGCGGCCGCCCCACCTGACCGACGGTCCGGCCGCAGTGCACCCGCCCACGCTGATCGACCGTCCGGCGGCCCCGGTCCGGCCGCCCGCACCAACCGCGCCGGCGAGCCGGGGCAACCGCCCGCTCGGTGTCCTGGTCGCCGTGGGGCTCGCCCTGCTGGTGGCCCTGGTCGGGCTGTTCGCCCGCGACACCGACCCGCCGTCGCAGGTCGCGCCGACCACCCCACCGGCCGGCGCCACCCCGGCCGGTCAGCCGTCGACCGGCGCGCCGAGCCCCACCCCGGACCGGACCACCACCTCCGCGCCACCACCGGACGTCGGGCAGGTGCCGGTCAGCCTGCGGCAGTTCGCCGCCGCGTTCGGCAGCCTGCTCGACCGGGCCGAGGCCGTCGGGGCGGTCGACCCGGACACCGCGGACGACCTCCGCGACAAGCTCGCCGACCTGGACCGGGGCAAGCCGAAGGACCGGGGCAAGCGGATCGACGAGCTGCGCAAGAAGGTCACCGAGGCAGCGGAGAAGGACGAGCTCAACGCCGGCACCGCCGACGACCTGCTGCGGCTGCTCGACGCCGCCGGCCGGCTGCGCGGCGGCCGGGGCGAGGGCTGAACGCCGGGCCGGGCTGGCGTTCCGTGCTGTTCTTCGCGCTGAGCGCGTCGGACGGTCCGGCCGGCTCGTGCGGACGGACCAGCCTCGCGGGCCACGTCGTGACCGGCCATCCGGACCCGCCGCCGGGTCGTCCGGCCGGCCCGTGCGGTCAGAGCAGCGCCACCCGGTCGCCCACCGCGACCGGCCCGGGCCGGACGACCTGCGCATAGGCGCCCAGGCAGGGCTGCGGCCCGAGCCTGGGCAGCGGCTCGATCCGGTTCAGCCGGGCCGGCGCGCGCAGCGCATCCGGCGCGCGGGGCAGCGCACCGTGGGCCAGCGTCGGTACGGCACAGCGCGGGGTCGGCGCGATCACCCGCAGGACCAGTTCAGACCCGATGCACAGCTCCCGCCCCACCCACTCGTTCTCCACGAAGCCGCCCGCACCCGCCTCGGCGACGACCAGGTTCGGCCGGTACCGGACGGCGTCCGTGACCCCGACCCGGGCCAGGCTGGCGGTGGTCACCAGGTGAACCGGGGCGAAGTCGGCGAAGCTTCCCGGCGGGGCGGCCGCCCCGAGCGGACTCTCCCGCACCGGCACGGAGGCGGCCACCCCCGCCGTCAGCACCTCGTCGGGGTCGGCCCGGTCCAGCACGGCCCCCGGCGGCACCTGGTCGATCAACGTCACCGGCTCGCCGAGCGCCGCGCTCAGCACCGCGTCCGCCGTGGCGTCGTCGGCGTCGACCCAGCGCCCGTCGGGCAGGGTGACCCGTACCGTGTCCGGAGTTCCGCCGGTCGCCCGCAGGGAGAGCAGCGCCCGCCAGCGCCGGGGGTCCTTCGCGCTGGCGATCCGGCCGGACACCCGGTGCCGCAGCGCCAGTCGCCGATCCCCGGCGACGCCGAGAACGGTCACCTCGACGGCGTCGAGGCGCTCGCCGAGCATCGACTTGACCGGATACCGCCACACCTCGGCGAGCCGCCCGACCGGCGTACCGGCCGAGCGGCCCGGAATGTCGCCGCTCACGCCAGCGCCCGCCGGGTCGGATCGTCCACGTTGGAGAGCGCCGCTGCCGGGTCCGTCATCAGGGAGCCGCGTCGCGGACCGGTGCGGTCGCCGCCCGTCGTCGGGGTGCCGCCTTGCACGGCAGGGCGCCCACCGTCGCCGCCCGTCATCGGGGTGCCGCGGCACGGACCAGGGCGGCAGCCTCCGTCAGTCGCGCCGGGCCGTGCGGGCCGGTCCGCGTCCGCAGCGTCACCGCCCGGTCCAGGGCGGTCGCCGGGCCGACCTCGGCCAGGAACGCCGCCAGCAGTGCACCGGCCGGCGCGACCAGTTTCCCGCCCGGTTCGGTGGCCACCTCGGCGAGGATCAGGGCGCTCATCGCCCGGTCCAGCGCGGGTGGTCCCTCGTCGGAGTTGCGCCAGTCGATGACCACCGGGCCGGCGGGGGTCAGCAGCACGTTCTCCGGATGCAGATCGAGGTGCAGGACGCGGACGCCCGGGTCGCTCGACCGCCGGGCCGGCAGCGCGTGCAGGCGCCGGTGCAGGTCGGCGAGGATTCGCGCCCCGGCCACGACGTCCAGCGCACCACCGAGGAACGCCGCCGCCATGGTCGGCCCGGACAACCGCTCGAGCACCAGGTCGGCGGCCCCGCCCGAGTGCACCAGCGGCACCGGGTAGCCCGCGCGGTGCAGATACGTCATCACCTCGACCTCCGGCCCGACGTCACCGCCGTGCCGGTAGCGGCGCAGCACCCGGTCCGGCCCGAGCGGATACACGTCGGCTTCCCGTCCGGACGCCAGCGGCGCCCCGCCCGGCGCGGGCCCCGAGCCGCGAGCGGAGGGGGCGACATCGGTCACCGACACACCGTATCCGCCCACCGGCGCCCCCGGGGACCCCCAACGGAACCCCCCCCACCGCTGCCACCACCCTGCCGGCGTCGGTCAAGGGGTTTGTGTCAACCGCCGGCCGGATGCTGACGCGAACCCCTTGATCACCGGCTGTGTCCGGGCGGGTGGTCGGTGAGGGTCGCGGTGACCACCTCGCCGACCGCGGTGCCCGCCCGGGCGAGGGGGGTGCCGGTGCGGGACCACACGCCGGATCGGCCGGCCGCCTCGGTGAACCCACCGCCGGTGCCCCCGGCGAAGCTCGCCACCGCGACCCAGACCCGGTGTTCGGCGACGACCCGCGCGGCCCGTTCGTCGGTCACGTGAGCGTCCGCCGCCGATTCGAGCACGCCGGCGACGTATCCGTCGATGCCCAGCGCGGCGGTCTCGGCGGCGTGCCGGGGCACCCCGGTGTCCTTGCAGATCGCCAGCCCCAGCCGCCACCCGTCCACGGACAGCACGGCCGGCGCGTCGCCGGGGCTGTATCGCTGCGGCTCCGCCCCGCCCAGAAACATCTTCCGGTACGCCACCCGCGCGCCCGCCCCGTCCACGGCCAGCATGGCGATGTGGATCCGGCCGTCCGGGCCGGCGACCGGCGCGCCGGCCACCGCCAGCGCGCCCGAGTCGGCGCAGGCGGCGACCAGCGACGCCAGCCGCCCGTCGGTCTCCGGGTCCAGGACCGGGGCGTCCGGGCCGTAGCCGGTGAGTGAGAGCTCCGGGAAGACCACCACCCGGGCCTGGGCCCGCCGGACCAGGTCGGCGTGCCGGTCGGCGTTGCCGGCCACGTCACCGGAGCGGGACAGCGGCTGGGCGACGGCGATCCGCAGCGGCGTACGCAATGGACAGACCTCCTCGTCGGTGCCCCGCAGCATAGGACGGCGCGGCGAACCGGGGCGGAGACGCCGATCGGCGTGGTCGACGGTCCGGGTACCCCGTAACGTTGTCGAATGCTCAGAGACGCGCAGTTGGTGCTCGGCCCCCGTACCGTCGCCGCGGAGCCCCCCTCCGACGGCCCGGTCGGTTTCGTGACCGGCCTGGTGGAACGGCTCGGCGGGCCCGGCGCCGGGCTCGCCGTCGCCCTGGAGAACCTTTTCCCGCCGATCCCCAGCGAGGTGATCCTGCCGCTGGCCGGGTTCGTCGCCAGCCAGGGGCGGATGAGTCTCTTCGGCGCCATCGCCTGGACCACCCTCGGCTCGGTGCTCGGCGCGGTGGCCCTGTACTACATCGGCGCCGCGCTCGGCCGGGACCGGATGCGTGCCATCGCGGCCCGGCTGCCGCTGGTGAAACTCGCCGACGTCGACCGCACCGAGGCGTGGTTCCTGCGGCACGGCCGCAAGGCGGTGTTCTTCGGCCGGATGATCCCGATCTTCCGCAGCCTGATCTCGGTGCCGGCGGGCGTCGAACGGATGCCGCTGCCGACATTCCTGCTCTACACCACGCTGGGCAGTCTGATCTGGAACAGCGTCTTCGTGCTCGCCGGCTACCTGCTCGGCGAGAACTGGCACCTCGTCGAGTCGTACGCCGGCACCTTCCAGAACATCGTCATCGTCGCGTGCGTGGCGGCCCTGAGTTGGTTCGTGGTGTCCCGGGTCCGCCGTGGCCGGCAGGTGCCCGCCGACTCCGGAGCCCCGGTGGAGTTCGCGGACGGGCCGCCGGTGACGGACCGGACATACCAGGGCACGATCTACCGCGGCGGCACCTGGACCGGCGAGCGCGGCGAGCCGGACCGCCGGAGCTGAAGCGCGGCCCGCCTCCGGCGGGTAAGGAGGGTGCCCTTGTTAACGCCTCCGGTAGAGGAGGGGCCCCTTGTTAACGCCGGCCGGAATGCGCTGCCGAACCGGCCCACGCCCGGCGCGGGATCCACCGGCGGCTCAGGGATGCCCGGGTGGGTAGGTGGACACCCACCCGCCGCGTGAGGTGGCCGGCCGCGAATGTTGGACAGTTGCCGTTCGTGACGAACAGTAACTGTCCAAGATCTCGTGCAGAAGTTCCGCGAAGGCCGAGTGGGAGACGGTGAAGGCGCGTCGGTTGCGCGCGAGGCGGATGAGACGTCCGCGGCCGGGTGAGTGATTCGGCCCGGGTTGAGGCTGC
>NZ_JAIOAA010000014.1 GCF_019890675.1 Micromonospora sp. PLK6-60
GTTGGGGTACGCCGGAGCAGATCACCGACCCCGAGTACTCCACCCTCGCCTTCCTCAAGGGCCTCAAGCAGGTCGACGGCTGGCAGGACATGCCCCTGACCGACGCCGCCCAGACCGTCCAGGTGTCCGCCTACCCCGACGCGTACGCGCAGTGGGAGCAGCAGGCCGCCGACCTCGTCACCCAGCACTGGAACAGCTGACCTAAACCCCGAAGGCCGGCACCCGACAACGGGTGCCGGCCTTCGACGTCTCAGGTGGCTTTGATCGTGCCGGTGAGCAGCAGGCAGAGCACCAGGGTGCCGAGCGCCACCCGGTACAGCACGAAGAGGTACAGGGTGTGGTGCGCGACGTAGCGCAGCAGCCAGGCGATGGCCGCGTAGCCGATGCCGAAGGCGATCACGGTGGCGACGATCATCTGTGCCACGGTCGGCGCGGCGGTGCCCGGGGCGGACGGCTCGAAGACGTCCGGCAGACTGAACACTCCGGATATCGTCACCGCCGGGATGGCCAGCAGGAACGAGTATCGGGCCGCGGTCTCCCGGGTGAGGTTGAGCAGCAGTCCCGCGGTGAGCGTGCCGCCGGAGCGGGACACGCCGGGGATCAGCGCCATCGCCTGGGCGAAGCCCATCACCACGCCGTCGCGCATCCGGAAGTTCTCCAGTGTGCGGGTCTGCCGACCCCAGTACTCGGCGAAGGCCAGCACCAGGGCGAAGAAGATCAGCGTGAAGGAGATCAGGTACAGGTTCCGGCCGGCGGTGCGGATCTGGTCCTTGAAGAGCAGCCCGAGAAGCCCGATCGGGATGGTGCCGACGATGACGTACCAGCCCATCCGGTAGTCGAGGCTGGAGCGCACCGAGCGGTCCCGGATGCCCAGCAGCCAGGTCCGGGCGATCCGCCAGATGTCCTTGGCGAAGTAGATCAGCACCGCCGCCTCGGTGCCGAGCTGGGTGACGGCGGTGAACGACGCCCCAGCGTCCCGGCCGAAGAAGACCGCCGAGGTGATCCGCAGGTGCCCCGAGGAGGAGACCGGCAGGAACTCGGTCAGGCCCTGGACGATGCCCAGGACGATGGCCTCGACCCAGGTCACTCGCCCACCCCGGACAGCTCCAGCGCCTCGGCCACGGTACGCAGGGTCTGCACGCCGCTGTCCCGGTCGGCGACGAACAGGGTCACCGACAGGGTGGTCACCCCGGCGGCGGCGTACTCCCGCAGCCGGTCCGCGATGCGCTCCTTCGGCCCGAGCAGCGAGGTGCGGTCGATGAACTCCATCGGTACGGCCGCGGCGGCGTCGCGCTGCCGCTTGGCGAGGTAGAGGTCCTGCACCTCGCGGGCGGCGTCGCCGTAGCCCATCCGGGTGGCGAGCTGGTTGTAGAAGTTCTGCTGCCGGCTGCCCATCCCGCCGACGTAGAGCGCGGCGTACCAGCGGACCAGTTCGGCGCAGGTGGCGATGTCGTCACCCACCACCACCGGCACCGACGGGACCACGTCGAAGCCGGCCAGTTCCTTGCCCACCTTGGCCCGGCCGGCGCGGACGGAGGCGAGCTGCTCCTCGGCGAACTCGGGGGCGTAGAAGACGGCCAGCCAGCCGTCGGCGATCTCGCCGGCCAGCTCCAGGTTCTTCGGGCCCACCGCGGCCAGGTAGATCGGGATGTGGTCGCGCGGCGGGTGGAAGCCCAACCGCAGCGCCTTGCCGGGGCCGTCGGGCAGCGGCAGGGTGTAGTGCTCGCCGTCGTAGGCGACCTCCTTGCGGGCCACGGCGAGCTTCACGATGTCCACGTACTCGCGGGTCCGGGCGAGCGGCTTGGCGAACCGTACGCCGTGCCAGCCCTCGGAGACCTGCGGCCCGGACACCCCCAGGCCGAGCCGGAACCGGCCGCCGGAGAGGGCGTCGATCGTCGCCGCGGTCATCGCGGTCATCGCCGGGGTCCGGGCGGGGATCTGCATCACCGCGCTGCCCACGTCGATCCGCTCGGTCTGCCCGGCCATCCAGGCGAGCATGCTCGGCGAGTCGGAGCCGTACGCCTCCGCCGCCCACACCACCGAGTAGCCGAGCCGGTCCGCCTCCTGCGCCAGAGCCAGGTGATCCGCCGGCGTGCTCCACGCCGTCTGGTATCCGAGGCTGAGCCCGAGTCGCACTGGTCCTCCCCCATCCGCACCACAGGTCGCATCAGGTTACGCAATGCCGGACGCCGGCCCGATCACCGGCTCGCCCGCAACGCGTCCCAGCGGCGCCGAGCCGAGGGTAGCCGCGCCGTCGCCGGGTCGGGCAGGAACTTGACTCCGGGCGAGGATGTCCGTGACGGCGGGTTCGAAATAAGGTTCACCCATGCAACAGCGACCGCTCGGCCGAAGCGGGCTGGCGGTTTCGCGGCTCGCGCTCGGCACCATGACCTGGGGCCGGGACACCGACGCCGACGATGCGGCCGCCCAGCTGAAGAGTTACCTCGACGCGGGCGGCAACCTGATCGACACCGCCGACGTGTACGGCGACGGCGACGCCGAGTCGGTGCTCGGCTCGTTGCTGGGCGCCCTGGTCCCCCGCGACGACCTGCTGATCGCCACCAAGGCCGGGTTGCGGCCGGGCAGCGGGCGGCGCCGGGACAACTCGCGGGGGCACCTGCTGCGCACCCTGGACGCCTCGCTGCGCCGGCTCGGCACCGACCACGTGGACCTGTGGCAGGTGCACGGGTACGACCCGGACACCCCGCTCGAGGAGACCCTGTCGGCGCTGGACCACGCGGTGTCCAGCGGCCGGGTCCGCTACGTCGGGGTGTCGAACTTCTCCGGCTGGCAGACCGCCCGGGCCGCCGCCTGGCAGGCCGCCTGGCCGGGGCGCGCCCCGGTGGTCGCCGCCCAGGTGGAGTACTCGCTGCTGGAGCGGGGCGTGGAGCGCGAGGTGCTGCCCGCCTGCGAGGCGCTCGGGCTGGGCCTGCTGCCCTGGTCGCCGCTGGGCCGGGGGGTCCTCACCGGGAAGTACCGGCACGGCCGTCCCGCCGACTCCCGGGCCGCCTCGCCGCATTTCGAGCGGTTCGTCGCCACCTACCTGGAGCCGCGCTGCTCCAGCATCGTGGAGGCGGTCGCCACCGCCGCCGGCGGGCTGGGCGTGTCGCCGCTGGAGGTGGCGCTGGCCTGGGTCCGGGACCGGCCCGGGGTGACCGCGCCGATCCTCGGCGCCCGCACGGTGGGTCAGCTGCTGGGCGCGTTGCAGGTGGAGCGGATGACGCTCCCGGCGGAGATCACCACCGCGCTGGACGACGTCTCCGCGCTACCGGTCGGTTACCCGGAACGCGACGGCTAGGCCCTGTCCTGTCGATCATGTCGGTGCGAGGCGCGGTCCAGGCGGCGGTCCGGCAAGGCGGCGGTTCGTCCGGATACAACACCGGTATCCGGACGAACCGACAACGCCGCCGGTCGCCGTCTGGGCCCGCCGCAGCCCGGCAATGATCGGCAGGACAGGGCCTGGGCCACAGGGGGTGGCGGACGGCCGTCCGGCTGGGCAGCATAGGTCCTATGGACTACGAATACGCGCCGCTGCGGTTGCCGCCGAACGTCGACCGGTTGACCGCCGCGGCGCAGCTGGCGATCCAGGCGGAGTTCTCCGGATGGGAGCTGGCCCGGGTGCGGCTGTTCCGGGACGGGACGCGGCAGGTGATGCTGCGCCGCCGCCGGGTCGCCCAGCCGCAGCCGGGCCTGTCGTACTGACCCGGACGCACCGCGCCGGGGCCGGACCGGACCGGCCCGACCCCGGTGCCGGTGGTGTGTGTCAGTGGGCGTGCCCGGCGTGGTCGTGCTCCTCGTCGGCCTCCAGGAACGGGTGCTCGTCGAGCCGGCCGACCAGCCGGTCGTCGGCGGCCGGCTGGAACGGGCCCACCGGGTCGTCGTCGTCGAACGACTCCAGGTCGACCGGGGTGCCCACCTCGCTGACCATCACCACCCCGTCCAGCGGCTCCAGCTCCGGCACGTCGAGCGCGGACAGCGAGCCGTCGCCGCTCTGCAACAGCTCCAGCACCGCCTCGCCGACCCCCTCGACGGGTGCCGGCTCGTCCCCCTCCGGGGTGCCCTCGCGGCGGGCCGCCTCGGCCACCCGGATCAGGCCGGCGATGCTGGGGACCCGGTAGTCGCGGCGCTGCCGCACCGAGATCACCCGCGGGTGCGGGTCGGACGCCTCGACGCCCTCGGCGCCGGCGAAGCGCTCGTCGGCCTCCTCCGGGTCGATCGACTCGACGTCCCAGGGGGTCACCTCGCCGAAGGCGTCGAGCAGCTGCTCGTCGTAGGCGAAGGAGGCGTTGTTCAACGCGACGTACGCCTGCCAGACGTCGTCGTCGTCGACCCGCCCCTGGGCGGCGCGGACGGCGGCCAGGTGGTGGCGGGCGGCGTCGATCACGCGCTCGAGGGCAGCGTCCAGCTCACCGTGCTGGTCGGTCATGTGAGGCAGTCCCTTCGCGATGGGGGGAGGTCGGGTCCGGTCAGCAGTTGCGGAGAAACCGGTCGAGAACCCGCACGCCGAACTGTAGCCCGTCCACCGGTACCCGCTCGTCGATGCCGTGGAACAGGGCGGAGAAATTGAGATCGGCCGGCAGCCGCAGCGGCGCGAAGCCGAAGCAGCGGATGCCGAGCTGGGAGAACGCCTTGGCGTCGGTGCCGCCGGAGAGCATGTACGGCACCGGCCGGGCGCCCGGGTCCTCGGCGCGCAGCGCCGCCGACATCGCGGCCACCAGGTCACCGTCGAAGGTGGTCTCCAGGGCGGGCTGGCGCTGCACGTACTCGATGTCGATGTCCGGCCCGACCAGCTCGCGCAGCTGCGCCTCCAGCAGCTCCGACTGGCCGGGCAGGCTGCGGCAGTCGATGGTCGCGCTGGCCCGACCGGGAATGACGTTGTCCTTGTAGCCGGCACTGAGCCGGGTCGGGTTGGCGGTGCTGCGGATGGTGGCGCCGACGATGTTGGCGATCGGCCCCAGCTTGGCGATGGCGGTCTCCGGGTCGTCCGGGTCGATGTCGATGCCGAGGACGTCGGAGACCTCGGCCAGGAACGCCCGGACGGTGGCGGTGACCGTCACCGGGAAGCGGTGCCGCCCGACCCGGGCCACCGCCTCGGCCAGCGCGGTGACCGCGTTGTCATCGTGCACGAACGAGCCGTGGCCGGGGCGGCCCTTGGCGTGCAGGCGCAGCCAGTCGATGCCCTTCTCGGCGGTCTCGATGAGATAGAGCCGGGTGGCCTCGTTGACCGAGTAGGAGAAGCCGCCGACCTCACCGATCGCCTCGGTGCAGCCGTCGAACAGGTGCGGGTACCGCTCCACCAGGAAACGCGCGCCGTAGTCGCTGCCGGCCTCCTCGTCGGCGGTGAACGCCAGCACGATGTCGCGCGGCGGGCGGACGCCGGTGCGCTGCCAGTGCCGGACCACGGCCAGCACCATCGCATCGAAGTCCTTCATGTCGATCGCGCCCCGACCCCACAGGTAGCCGTCGCGCAGCTCGCCGGAGAACGGATGCACCGACCACTCGTCGGCGTCGGCCGGCACCACGTCGAGGTGGCCGTGCACCAGCAGCGCGTCCCGGCCCGGGTCGGCGCCCGGGATGCGGGCGACCAGGTTGGCCCGGCCCGGCGCCGACTCGTGCAGCTCGGCGGTCACGCCGACCTCGGCGAGGCGCTCCGCGACGTACTCGGCCGCCCGGCGCTCGCCGACGCTCGTGGCGTTGTCCCCGGTGTTGGTGGTGTCGATGCGCAGCAGGTCCCGGCAGAGGTCGACGACCTCGTCGGTGGGGTCCGGTGCGGCGGAGGCGGCGTCGCTCGTCATCCGTTCTTCATACCAGCCGCCGCACCGGCCGCGCCGCGCGGCGTTTCGCGCGGGCGGCGGGCGGGTACCGGCGCTGGCGTCCCCGCACCGCGCACCGGACCCGCGTCCGGGCCGGTCGCCAGTCGAGGAGGGCGCCATGTCCGTACCCCTGCCGCCGCTGCCGCCCGCCGCGGACGACGCCTACCGGCCCGGTGGCCGGAGCCTGGCGGACCTGGTGGACCGGGAACACCGGCAACTGCTGGAGCTGTGCGACGAGCTGACCACGGCGGGCCGGGACCCGGCGCGCGGGCGGCAGGTGCTGGACGTGCTCACCGCCGCGCTGTCCCGGCACCTGTCCGCCGAGGAGCAGTACCTCTTCCCCGCCGCCCGGGCGGCGGTGCCGGAGAGCGCCGAGCTGGTCGACCGGGAGATCGAGGCCGACGGCGCGCTGCTCGGCGCGCTGAAGGCGCTCACCGGGCCGGACGACCCGGCGCTGGTCGAGGTGGCCGACCGGGTCCGCCGGCACGTCGGCCGGGTCGCCGCCCTGGTCGTCCCGCTGCGCGAGGTGGCCACCGACGCGGAGCTGATCCGGCTGGGCAACCGGTGGGAGATCGCCGAGGAGGCCGCGCCGACCCGGCCGCATCCGGGCACCCCGGCGACCCCGCCGTGGAACCGGATCGTCGAGCCGGCGGTGGGCGTGGTGGACAAGGTCCGCGACGTGGTCAGCGGCCGGCGTACCCGGCTGTCGGACCTGGACCGGCCGGCGCGGGGCCGGCCCGGCCCGGCCGGGCCGAAAGACATCGCAGACCGCCGATAGGACCCTTCCCCCGATCGCTGCGTGGTCCTACCGTCACGGTATGAATCTGGAGCTGCGGCACCTGCGGGTGGTGTGCGCGATCGCGGAGACGGGGAGTGTGACCAAGGCGGCGTCGAGCCTCGGCCTGGCGCAGCCGGCGCTCACCGCCCAGCTGCAGCGGATCGAACGCACGCTCGGCGGGGCGCTGTTCGAACGGGACCGCCGGGGCGCCCGGCCGACCGCGCTGGGCGAGCTGGTGCTGGCCCGGGCCCGGGTGCTGCTGCCGGCGATGAAGGGGTTGCAGGACGAGGCGGCCCGGCTGGCCGGCGCGGCGAACACCCCCACCCGCTACCGGTTCGGCGGGGTGAACAGCCCGATCCTGGGCCGGCTGGTGCACCGGCTGGGCGCCGAGCAGCCGCAGGCGCAGATCAGCACGTACGCCTCCTGGTCGGTGGACGAGCTGGCCCACCTGGTGGCCGGCGGCCGGCTGGACTTCGCGCTGGTGGGGGCGTGTGGCGACACCACGCCGGCGGCGGAGTTCGGGTTGCGCTGGCGGGAGGTGGCCGTCGACCCGGTGCTGGTGCTGCTGCCGCAGACCCACCCGCTGGCCGCGCGCAGCGAGGTGCGCCTGGTGGACCTGCGCCGGGAGCGGTGGGTGGCGGCGCCCGGCGACGGCTGCTTCGGTGACTGCTTCGCCGCCGCCTGCGCCCGCGCCGGCTTCACCCCCCGGGCGGTGTACGAGACCGACGTACGGGGCGGGGTCGACCTGGTGGAGGCCGGGGCGGCGGTGGCGCTGTGCCAGGCCACCTTCCGGCCGCTGGCCGGCCTGGTCACCCGCCGGCTGGCCGGCACGCCGCTGCGCTGGCGGCTGCTGCTGGGCTGGCACCCGGACTCGGCGGCGGCCCGGTACGCCGAGCCGGTGCTGGAGACGGCGGTGGCGGCGTACACCGATTCGCTGGCCGCGCACCCGGCCTACCTGTCCTGGCTGCTCGGCAACCCGGATTTCGGGGTGCGGCCGGCGCGGGACGGGGGTGCGAACCGGCCGGTGACGGGTATCAGTCCGGCATGACCGATCTCTACCCGGCCGCCGACGAGCGGGAACTGCTGCGCCAGGCGGCCGCCACGCACACCGCCGCCTCCCGGGACGTGGAGTCCTTCCTGCGCCGGCTGCCGGAGGTGCCCGGCCCGGCCGACGTCGCCGAGTACGCGAACCTGCTCAGCCGGGAGGAGCGGGCCCGGGCCGACCGGCAGGCCGCCGCGGACGCCGCCGGCCTGCGCCTGGACAGCCTGGAATCGGAGTAGCGCCCGGCAGGGCGACGGCCCCGCCCGGCTGACCAGGCGGGGCCACGCCCGGAGCGGTCAGCGTTCCACGAGCACGTCGTGGCCCAGGTCGAGCAGGGCGTGCCGCCACTTGTCGTCGGCGGCGCCCCGGGCGGGCCGGTCCGCGGTCAACGCCCGGATCCGGTCGACGGCCTCCCGCATCACCTCGACGTCGTCCGGGGTGAGGTCGACCTTGCGCTTGCTCAGCACCCGCAGGATCCGCCGGCCCGGCTCCGGCAGGTCCAGGTCCGGGTTCGCGCCGAACGCCTCCTCGCCCGAGCCGCGGGTGAGCAGCCACTGCCGCAGTTGCTCGGAGGGGACGTTGACCTCGGCGTGGAAGTCCTCCCAGATGAGCTCGACCTCGGGGTCGAGCCGCTGCTCGCGTACCATCACGCCTCCTCTTCCGGCGGCCCGGCGGGCGCCGGTTCACCGTCGTCCGGTTGCTGCTTCAGGCCCTCCGGCGGCACCCGTACCCGGGCCGGGTTCGCCGTCGGCGGCGCCACGATCGGTTCGGCCCGCTCGTCGCTCTCCTCGGGGTCGCGCATCCGACCGCCCTCCTGTCACCGCGGATGGGACGTGGTGGCCGCGCGGTAGCCGCGCTCACCGGCGGTCACGTCGAAGGTGAGCTGCCCGTCCCGGGCGTCGACGGTGACCCGCTGCCCGGAGTTGACGGCGTTCTCCAGCAGCATCCTCGACAGCCGGTTGTCGATCTCCCGCTGGATGGTGCGGCGCAGCGGCCGGGCGCCGAACTCCGGCTGGTAGCCGTGTTCGGCCAGCCAGTCCACGGCGGCGGTGGTCAGCTCCACCTCGACGTCCTGGGCGTGCAGCCGGCGGCGGGTCTCCTCCAGCAGCAGCTCGGTGATCTGGCGCAGCTGCTGCTGCTCCAGCCGGCGGAAGATGATCACCTCGTCGATCCGGTTGAGGAACTCCGGGCGGAAGTTCTCCTGGAGGCGGCGCATCAACCGCTCGCGCAGCTCGTCGCTCTCCTGCGCGCCGCCCGGCTCGCCCGCGCCGAACCCGACCGCCCGCTGGGCGCCGGTGATCAGCTCCGAACCGAGGTTGCTGGTCATGATCAGGACGGTGTTCTTGAAGTTCACCGTGCGGCCCTGGCTGTCGGTGAGCCGGCCGTCGTCGAGCACCTGGAGCAGGACGTTGAACACGTCGGGGTGAGCCTTCTCGATCTCGTCCAGCAGCACCACCGCGTAGGGGCGGCGGCGCACCGCCTCGGTCAGCTGGCCGGCCTCCTCGTAGCCGACGTAGCCGGGGGGCGCGCCGACCAGCCGGGCCACCGTGTGCCGTTCCTGGAACTCGCTCATGTCCAGCCGGACCATCCGGTCCGCCTCGCCGAACAGCGCCTCCGCCAGGGCCCGGGCCAGCTCGGTCTTGCCGACGCCGGTGGGGCCGAGGAACAGGAAGCTGCCCATCGGCCGGTTCGGGTCGGCCAGCCCGGTACGCGAGCGGCGGACCGCCTCGGCGACCGCGGTCACCGCGTCGTCCTGCCCGATCACCTTCTCGTGCAGGTGGCCCTCCAGCCGCAGCAGCCGGTCCCGCTCCTCCTCGGTGAGCTGGTTGACCGGGATGCCGGTGGCCCGGGAGACCACCTCGGCGATCTCCCGCGGCCCGACCGAGGGCACCTTGCCGTCGCCCTCGTCGCCCCGGGCGCGGCGGATCTGCTCCTCCAGCTCGCCGATCCGGTCGCGCAGGGTGGATGCCTTCTCGTACTGCTCGTCGGCGACCGCCTGCTCCTTGTCCCGGCGTACGTCGTCGAGCTGCTGTTCCAGCTCGCGCACGTCGGCGGCGGGGGTGCGGGTGCGCAGCCGGATCCGGGCGCCGGCCTGGTCGATCAGGTCGATCGCCTTGTCCGGCAGGTACCGGTCGGTGACGTACCGGTCGGAGAGTTCCGCCGCGGCGACCAGCGCCTCGTCGGTGAACCGGACCTGGTGGTGCGCCTCGTAGCGGTCGCGCAGGCCGCGCAGGATGGCCACGGTGTCCTCGACGCTCGGCTCGGGCACGAAGACCGGCTGGAACCGGCGGGCCAGCGCGGCGTCCTTCTCGATGCTGCGGCGGTACTCGTCCAGCGTGGTCGCGCCGATCACCCGCAGCTCGCCCCGGGCCAGGGCCGGCTTGAGCATGTTGGAGGCGTCCATGCCGCCCTCGCTGCCCGCGCCGCCCGCGCCGACCAGGGTGTGGATCTCGTCCAGGAAGATGATCAGCTCGTCCCGGTGCGCCCGGATCTCGTCGATCACCTTCTTCAGGCGTTCCTCGAAGTCGCCCCGGTAGCGGGTGCCGGCGACCAGGCCGGCCAGGTCCAGCTGCACGACCCGCTTGCCGATCAGGGTCTGCGGCACGTCGCCGTCGCAGATCCGCTCGGCGAGCCCCTCGACGATGGCGGTCTTGCCGACGCCGGCCTCGCCGATCAGCACCGGGTTGTTCTTGGTCCGCCGGGACAGGATCTCCACGGCCTGCTCGATCTCGTCGGCCCGGCCGATCACCGGGTCGATCTGGTCCATCCGGGCCAGGTCGGTGAGGTCCTGGCCGTACTGGTCGAGGGTGGGCGTGCCGCGGTCCGGCCGGGGCGCGGACATCTGGCCGCGCTCGGCCCCGGCGGCCTGCAACGACTCGGGCTGGATCCGCCCGGCGGCCAGCATCCGCCCGGCCGGCGACTCCGGGTTCAGCGGCAACGCCATCAGGATGTGCTCCGGGCCGATGTAGTTCGCGCCCATCGCCCGGGAGAGCTGGTGGGCGTCGAGCAGCGCCCGCTTGGCCGCCGGGGTGAGCGACAGGTTCGGCGGCACCTCGCCCCGGGGCGCGCCGTCGCCCCGGCCGCCGAGCGCGTTGACAAGCGTGTCCGGGTCCGCGCCCGCGCGCCGCACCAGGTCCCGCAGCGGCTCACGTTGCAGGGCCGCCCAGAGCAGGTGGTCGGTGTCCAGGTCGTTGCTGTGCCGCTGCGCCGCCCGGCGGGCCGCGTCCGCCAGCATCTCCCGCGCGTCGGCGGTCATCAGCCGGGTGATGTCGACCCGGTGCGCCGGTCGGCGGCCGCCCTCGCCCCGGCCGAAGTACCGGGCCAGGAACTCGTCCCACGGGTCGGAGCCGAAGTCGCCGGGTCCCATCATGTCTGTCCTCCGCTGTCGGGCGCTGGCACGGTCGACACCGCGGGCGCGGCACGGTCGCCGGTGGCTACCCGGCGGTCCCGGCGACAAACGCGGTGGCAGGCTGTGGGGGTGGACCCCAGACCGCTGCTGATCGTCGACGGCGCCAACGTGGTGGGCTCCCGCCCGGACGGCTGGTGGCGGGACCGCGCCGGGGCCGCCGCGCGGCTGCGCGACGGGCTGGCCCCGCTGGCCGGTGCGGGGCTGCCGCCGGAGCTGCCCGGACCGGTCGAGGTGGTGCTGGTGGTGGAGGGGGCGGCCCGGCACGTGCCCGGGGTGCCCGGGGTCGGTGTGGTCTCCGCGCCGGGCTCCGGCGACGACACCATCGTCGAGCTGGTCGCGGCGGCCGGGGACCGGCGCCGGGCGGTGGTGACGGCGGACCGGGAGCTGCGGCGGCGGGTGGCCGAGCTGGGCGCCGAGGTGTACGGGCCGCGCCGCGTCCGCCGCTGACCGGCGGCGTCCCGTCGACGGGACCGGGTGGTCCGCCAGCGGGACCGGCGACCCGGACGTGAATGCCGTTCGCGCACGTCAGGGCGGTAACCGGACACCCGGGCAGGAACGCGGGCAGGGCGGATGTTCGCTTCCCGACCGGCATGGGTTGTAATGGAGATCTCTCCCCGCCCCCAGGAGGTCCGCCGTGGCGAGCGTCGCCGAGCTGAAGGCAGCCATCGACATAGCCCTCCAACAGATCGGGGACGGTCAGACAGCGGTGCAGGCGGCCGGCGAGAAGCTCAACGAGGCCCAGCAGACGCTCGCCGGGGCGCTCGAGGGCAGCGGGCACGAGACGGTGGAGGCGGCCCAGTCGTCGCTCACCCAGGCCAGCCAGGAGCTGGAGGAGTGCCTCGCCGCGACGCTCGTCGCGGTCGAGCAGGCGCAGCTGTACGTGTCCACCCTGTAGAGGCCGACCCGTGTCCATCATCGAGGACGTCGGCGCCCAGGTGCGCGCCGCCGCCGAGGAGCTGCCGCTCGGGCAGCTGAACCAGGCGTTGGAGAAGTTCGGCCAGGCCACCGAGCGGCTGCGCTGGGTCCGCCAGGAGTCCGCCAACCCGATGGGGGTGCCGGAGCTCTCCGCGGCCACCGAGCACGCCGAGACCGCCGGCTACGCGCTGCGCGTCGCCCAGGAACAGCTGGCGGCCTACCTGGCCGCGATCGGGCTGGCCGGCGACGGCGGGCCCCCGCCCCCACCAGGGGAACGGCGGCAACGCCACGACCGGCCGACCGGCGACGCGCCGCCGGCCGCCGGGGCGGCCCCGCCGGAGCAGACCGCCGACCCGGCCGTACGCCGGTGGTGGGCGGTGCGGGTGGCCGAGCTGACCGGCGGCCGGGAGGGGCCGCCCGACGAGCCGGACGAGCGGATCGAGGACTCCCGGGAGCTGCTGCGGCGGGTGGCCGCCGGGGTCCGGTCCGGGGACCGGGACCGGCTGCACCGGGAGCTGCGCCGGGCGCACGCCGACGTCGGCCTCGGCCTGGCCGCGGTGGCCCCGCCGGTGCTGCGCCAGTTCGCCACCGAGCTGCTCGGCCACCCGCCCCGGGCCGAGGATCTGGGGCGGCTGCGCAGCGCGCTGGACGGCCGGGTCCGGGACCTGCTGCCCGGCCTCCCGCCGCCGGCGCTGGAGACCCTGCTGACCCGGATCTGCCGGATGCCGCCGCCGGCCCGCTCCGGCGAGCCGCCGCACGCGGCCGACTCGGCGGTCACCGCCGGGGTGGTGACCGGCCTGCTCGCCGCCCGGCTGGGCCGGGAGATACCAGCCGCCGAACCGGACCCGGGTCCGACCGGCGGCGGCGGGCCCGGCACCGGGTCCGCGCGCACCGGCGACGGGCGGAGCACCGGGAGCAACGGCGGCGGGGGCGGCACCGGGAGCAACGGCGGTCGGCGATCGGAAGGGAACGACGGACGACGTGGCTGACCTGCGCGCACAGCTGGTGTCGCGGGTTCGGGGCATGCTCGCCGAGGCGCTCGGCGCCACCCGTACCCGATCGGCCGCCGCCAGCACCGAGCTGACCTCGGCCCGCGAACGGTTGGCCCGGGTGCGCCGGGCCGCGACGGCGGTGCCGGAACGGGTCGGCGCGCAGCGCGACCGGCGGCTGGCGGAGATCGACGAGCGGCACGCCGCCCGCCTCGCCGAGCTGGCCCGCCGCGCGGCCGCCGCCGCCGCGCGGGAGGCGCCGGGCGCGGCCTCCGCCGACTGGGACGGCTGGGTGGCCACCCCCGCCGGCCGGGGTGAGCCGCCCGGCGCGGTCCGCGTCGGCACCGTCCGCATCGACGGCGCCGGGCCGGTCCCCGCGCTGGTCCCGCTGCTGGACGCCGGGCACGTGCAACTCACCGGCGGCGACCCCCAGGGGTACGCCGCGGTGGTGCCCGCGCTGCTGCTGCGCAGCGTCGGCCGGGCCGACCCGGGCGCGGTGCGGCTGTTCGGCTACGACCCCGAGCACCTCGGCGGCGGCCTGGCCGGCTTCGCCCCACTGGGCACCGCCGGGCTGCTCACCTTCGTCGGGCCGGGCGGGCTGGGCCGGCTGCTCGACGACCTGGTGGAGCAGATCCGCCGGATCAACGAGACCGTGCTGGCCGGCGAGTACCGCACGCTGCGGGAGCTGGCCGCCGCCACCGGCCGGCGGCCGGAGCCGTGGCGGGTGGCGGTGCTGCTCGGCGGGGACGAGCCGTCCCGGCACGAACGCGGCCAACTCGACCGGGTGGTGCGCACCGGCGCGGCGTGCGGGGTGCACCTGGTGGTGCGCGGCATCGACCTGCCGGACGACCCGACGGTGACCCGGGTCCGGGTGGACGCCGAGCAGGCGGTCGTCGGCGGCCTGCCGGTGGTGCTGGACGCGCCGCCGCCGGCCGCGCTGGTCACCGAGACCTGCCGGACGATCGCGTCCCGGGTCAACGCCGGCCCACCGCCGACCCCCTTCGCCGACCTGCTGCCGCCACCGGACCGGATGTGGCGGGAGGATTCCGCCACCGGGCTGGTCGCCCCGATCGGGGAGGGCCCGCACGGCCGGCCGGTGCTGCTCACCCTGGGCGACTACCCGCCGCACGCGCTGATCGGCGGCCCCTCCGGCACCGGCAAGACCAACCTGATCTTCGCCTGGATCGGCGCGCTCGCCGCCCGCTACTCCCCCGCCGAGCTGGAGTTCTATCTGCTGGACTTCAAGGAGGGCGTGTCCTTCGCCCGGTTCGCCCAGGGCCGGCGGGACCCGAGCTGGCTGCCGCACATGCGGCTGGTCGGCATCAACGTCAACACCGACCGGGAGTTCGGGCTGGCCCTGCTGCGCTTCCTCGCCGAGGAGCTGCGCCGCCGCGCGGACGCGGCCAAGAAGCACGAGGTCACCAAGCTGGCCGAGCTGCGCGCCGTCGACCCGGACGGGCACTGGCCGCGGATCGTCGCGGTGGTCGACGAGTTCCAGGCGTTGCTGGCCGGCCGGGACGTGGTCGCCCGCGAAGCCGCCGACCTGCTGGAGGACCTGGCCCGACGCGGCCGGTCACAGGGCATCCACCTGGTGCTCGCCTCGCAGGACGTGCGCGGGATCGAGGCGCTGTGGGGGCGGCCCGCGCTGGTCGCCCAGTTCACCCTGCGCATCGCGCTGCCCAAGGCGCTGCGGATCCTCGCCGAACGCAACGACGCCGCCCAGTCGCTGCCCCGGCACCACGCCGTGGTCAACGCCGAGTCCGGGCTGGTCGAGGGGAACCAGGTGGCCCGGATCCCGTCCGCCAGCGACTGGGAGAGCTGGAGCGACCTGCAACACCGGCTGTGGCGGATGCGCCCGCCGGACGCCGCGCCGGCCCGGCTCTTCGACGGCGACGCCATTCCCCGGCTGGTCGAGGCGCCGGACTTCCGGGCGCTGACCGAGCCGGAGACCGGGGTGCCGCGCAGCCCGGTGGCGCTGCTCGGCGAGATCATCGACGTGCAGTCCCGCTCGGCGGCGCTGCGGCTGCCCCGCGCGCCCGGGCGCAACCTGGCGGTGCTGGGCACCCGGGTCGACGAGGCGTGCGCGGTGCTCGACGCCGCCGCCCGGTCCCTGGCCCGCCAGCACCGCCCCGGCACCGCCCGGTTCTCCATCGCCTGCCTCGACCAGGACGCCGACCCGGCCGCCCGGGAGCTCTACGCCGACCTGGCCGGCGACGCGGCCTGGTACGACGAGGAGACGCTGCCGGAGCTGATGGCCGAGGTGGGCGACGGGCTGGCCGCACCCGGCACCCCGAGCACCCCGCACTACCTGCTGCTGTACGCCGTCGACGCGGCGGCGGGGCAGCTGGCCGGGCGGGCCGGGCGGCGCACCGGCCTGGAGCAGCTACGCCGGATCCTGCACGACGGGCCGGAACGGCGTACCCACGTGCTGGCCTGGTGGCGGGGGGTGGCCCGGATGCGGGCCGACCTGGGCGGCCCGGCGGCGCGCACGGACCAGATCGGGGCGTGGGTGGCGCTGGACGTGCAGGGCGGCGAGCTGGGCTCGTCGCTCTATCCGGGCACCGGCGGCCCGGACTGGTATCCCCGCCCCTGGCGGGGGCTCTTCTTCGACCGGGCGGTGCACCGCACCGGACAGGTGATCATCCCCTATGGTCCGTCCCGATGAACGAACCGGTGACCAGTGAGACGTACGCGGCCCAGGTGCGGCGGCTGGCCGAGCTGACCGCCCGGGTGGCGCAGCAGCGCGCCGAGGCGCACACCTGGTACGCCCGGCAGTGCGCGGCGGCCGAGCGGGCCGTGGCCGACGCCGAGGAGCAGGTGCGCCGGGCGGAGGCGGAGCTGACCGCCGCCCGGGAGTTGCAGGAACGGGTGGACGGCGAGGTGGCCCACCTCTGGCAGCAGCTGCGCGGGCGGCTGGGGGTGGGCGCGCGACGCCTCGGTGACCCGCCCGGCCCGGCCCGGGACGCCGCCGGTGACCCGGTGCCGCTGCTGCGCGGCGCGCAGGAACTGCTGGACCGGGCCCGCCAGCCCGGCGAGCTGCCCGGCTCGGCCAACCCGGTGCTGGCGCTGTGCGGGGTGGCCGGCGCGGTCGTCGCGTACGCGCTGGGGGCGGGCGCCCGGGTGCTCGGCTTGGGCTACGGGGGTGACCTGGCGGTGGGGCTGCCGGTGCTGGCGCTGGTGGTGACGCTGCTCGGGCCGCCGCTGGGCCTGGCGCCGGCGAAGCTGTTCGCGGACCGGCGGCACGCCGTCCTCGGCCCCCGCCCGATCTTCGTGGTCCTGGTCGCCGGCCTGGCCACCACCATCCTGCTGCTGACACTCCTCCCCCGCTGACCAAGCGAGTCGGCGCCGGGACGGCTTCCTCCCCGAGCCGGCCGCATCGGACGCGCGGGGCCGGCGGACACCCGGCCGGCGGGCACGACGGCGGCGGCACCTCCTCCGCCACCTACCAACTTGACCTCACAAACGAATCACCGACCCCCCACACTGCCGCAAACCGGCGGGACGCAGCCGCCACCTGATTCGTTTACGACATCAAGTTGGTAGCGCGTGAAACGCACCCCACCCAGACCGACAAAGACACCCGCCGCCCAAGCTTGCGGCGGGGCCGCCGGCCGGTCAGGCACGCCGCCCGCCGGCCGGTCAGGCGGGGACGGCGACGGCCTCCTTCAGCAGGCGGCGGGCCAGCGTGACCCGGTCGGCGTCGTCGTCCAGGCCGGGCAGGTCGCCGACCCGGACCGGCTCGCCGGCCAGCAGCCGGCGCAGCGCCGGCGCGCACTGGGCGGGCAGGGTGAGGGTGCGGTCGGTCAACCGCAGCGCGACCTTCCCGTCGCCGCTCGCGCTGAGCTGCCAGCGCAGCCCGCCGCGCACGGCGATCCGGGTGTCGGCGGCCACGGTGGCCAGCGCGGCGGCCTGGGCCAGCGGCCGGATCGGCGCCGGCCGGGCGGCCGGCCAGGCCCGCCGGCGCAGCCCGGCGGCCACCGCCGCCGGGTCGGCGCGCAGCAGCCAGTCGCGCAGCGCCTCCACCGTCTCGGTCAGCTCCGGCTCGATCGCGTCGGGGTCGGCGACGTCGGTGCCGAACGGCAGGCCGGCCCGCAGCCGGGGATCCTCGGCGGCCAGCGCCAGCAGCTCCTCCACCAGCGCGTACCGGGTCAGCGCGCGCACCCCCACGGTCAGGTGCAGCGAGCTGGACTCCTGTGCCTGCGCGCTGTGCAGCCAGCCCCGGGGCAGATAGAGCGCGTCGCCCGGTTCGAGGACCACGTCCAGCGCGGCGGGCCCGGAGGCGGTGGCGGAGACCTCGTCGGCCCGGCCGCCCCACGGCTGCCGCTCCAGCGGGTCGGGCAGCACCGGTCGGTGGATCCGCCAGTGCTTGCGGCCGTCGACCTGAAGCACGAAGACGTCGTGGGTGTCGTAGTGGGTGGCGAAGCCCTGGCTGCCGGCCGGGGTCAGGTAGGCGTTGACCTGCAACGGCTGGGCCAGCGCGGTGCCCAGGTCCCGGGCGAAGTCGACAAGCGCCGGCCATGTGCGGTGCAGGCCCTGCAGGACCAGGGTGGCGCCGTCGGCGTACAGCTGGAGGATCTTCTCGTCGAGGACCTGGTCGCCGATCTCGGCGCCGGCGCCACCGCCGCCGGTCCAGCGCGCCGCCGGCACCAGCTGGCCGTCCCTGGCCACCCGCAGGAACGGGGTACGCAGGCCGCGGCGGCTGAGCAGCTCGTCGGCGTCGGCGGGGCTGAGCAGGTCGGTGAAGCCGGCCGGGTTGGGCAGCTCCCCGGCGCGGGAGAGCAGCGGCTCCCGGCCCCAGTACCCGGTCGCGAACTTGGCCGGCTCGACGCTGACGCACCGGGTGAGCGCCGCGACGGCGGCGGACGGAACCGCCGGGCGGCCGTGGCCGCCCGGCGGGTCGACGATCGTCATGACGGTCAGGCGGCGCTGCCGTCGGCGCCACCGTCGCGCTGGCCGGGGGTCGCGCCACCGTCGGCCGGACCCTCGGCACCGCCGTCGGCGCCGCCGTCCTGCTGACCCGGCGTCGCGCCACCGTCGGCCGGACCCTCGGCACCGCCGTCGGCGCCGCCGTCCTGCTGACCCGGCGTCGCGCCACCGTCGGCCGGACCCTCGGCACCACCGTCGGCGCCACCGTCCTGCTGACCCGGGGTCGCGCCACCGTCCGCCGGACCCTCGAGGCCGCCGCCGCTGCTGGTCTGGATGTCGTCGTCGTTCAGTGCCATGGGTGCTCCCTCGGGTGTGCCGCCCCGCCGTGCGCCGGGGCTCGTGGTGCAGCGGGTGGTACCCCACGCGCGATCTTCTCTAACCACACGGTAGACGTCCCGGCCAGCCGGTACGGACGGTTCGCCACCGGTTCCCGCCCGGCGCGTCGGCGGCGCCGGTGACAGGATGGACCCGACCCGGCTGGCGACAGGGAGGTCCGCGATGCTCGTGGTGGGCACCTCCGGCTGGCAGTACCGGGACTGGCGGGACCGGTTCTATCCGGCGAAGCTGCCGCAGCGGCGCTGGTTGGAGCACTACGCCGACCGGTTCGCCACGGTGGAGGTGAACAACGCCTTCTACCGGCTGCCTGAGCGGGACACCTTCGCCGCCTGGCGGGCGCGTACCCCGGACGACTTCTGCGTGGCGGTGAAGATGAGCCGCTACCTCACCCACATCAAGCGGCTGCGCGAAGCGGCCGAGCCGGTGGCCCGGTTCCTCGACCGGGCCACCGCGCTGGGCGACCGGCTCGGGCCGGTGCTGGTGCAACTCCCGCCGAACCTGCGCGCCGACCCGGACGCCCTCGCCGCGACGCTGCGGCACTTCCCCGACGACGTGCGGGTGGCGGTGGAGCCCCGGCACCCGAGCTGGTGGAGCGACACCACCCGGCGGGTGCTCGAACGGCACCGCGCGGCGCTGGTCTGGGCCGACCGGGGCAGCCGCCCGATCACCCCGCTGTGGCGTACCACCGACTTCGGTTACCTGCGGCTGCACGAGGGCCGGGCCCGCCCGTGGCCGCGTTACGGCCGGGCGGCGCTGGCCGCGTGGGTCCGCCGGCTCGCGGCCGCGTTCGACCCCGCCGAGCCGGCGTACGTCTACTTCAACAACGACCCGGGTGGCGCGGCGATCGTCGACGCGGTGGCCTTCGCCGCGCTGGCCGGGCGGGCCGGACACCGGGTCACCCGCACCCCCTCAGACGCCGACGGCCCGCCCCCGGGTGACGGGGGCGGGCCGGGCTGATCGTGCTCAGGCCGTCATCCGGCCCAGGTCGGCGGGCATGTTGTCGGTCACGTCGTCCCACTCGCCCTGGGTGACGTGCCGGCGCAGGGTGTCCAGCACCACCTGCACCACCCGCTGCGGGCCGCCCTCCACGTCGTACGGGAAGCCCTGGCGGACCTCGTAGAGGAAGTCGTCCCGGTTCAGCTTGATCGGCACGTCGTCCGGCTGCCAGCCGTCGAAGTAGATGCCCCGGACGAGCACCGGCAACTGCTGGGCGAACTCGACGCTCTCCCCCACCGGCATCCGGTCCCGCAGCAGGTGCAGGACGGTGCGCAACGCCGCGTACGACTGGTTGCGCTGCTCCTTCGGCCAACCGTAGGCGCCCTCGATGTCCTTCAGGATCAGGTTGGTCTTGTCCAGCGAGGACTCGAACGCCGAAATCAGCTGCTCAGCCATCTGCCCACCCCCGTGTGTCGGTCTCCCACCGTCGGTCGTCGGCGCGCCGCGGCGGACCCGACGGGCCGCGCCACAGCCGGGTCGGATGCACCCGGTTGGGTCGGGCCGGCCGGCGCGAGTCACCGCCGGAGCCGACGACGTGCAGCACGGCGCCCCGCCGTGGGTCCGCCACCACCCGAACCGCCATCACAGCCACCTCCGTACCCTCGTCGCGGCCGGGTCGCCCGACCGCACACACCGTCCATCCTGGGTGCGCCCCGGGTGAGCCGGCCTCACCCCGGACGGGTGAACTCAGTCGGCGTCGAGCAGGCCGGCGAGGGTCGCGGCGTTGGTCTGCGCGTAGTCGCGGTAGCAGTTGTTCATCAGCACGTGCGTGCGTGCGGTCTCCCCGGCCAGTTCGCGCAGTTTCGGTGCCCAGTCCCGCAGCTCCCGGTCGGAGTAGCGGTAGCCGAACTTCTCGTGGATGTCCTTGCTGGTCCACTTGTCGCTGTGCCCGTGGAAGCGGACCACCGCCAGGTCGGCGGTGGCCGCGAGCACCGGGGGCACCGACGAGCGGTGCCCCTGCGGCATGTCGACGCAGACGAACGGCAACTCGTGCCGGCGCAGGAAGGCCAGCGTCTCCTCCTGGTTCGCCCCGTCGAACCAGGAGGCGTGCCGGAACTCGAAGACCGGGCGCAGCGGGGCGCACCGCTTCGCCACCTCGACCAGGTAGTCCTTGTGGTCGCGGCGGATGCCCCACCAGGGTGGGAACTGGAACAGCAGGGCGCCCAGCTTGCCCGCCTCGACCAGCGGGTCGAGCGCGGACAGGAAGCGCGTCCAGACCTCCTCGTACGCCTGGGACGACAGGTCGTCCGGGTAGACGTTCTTCTTGTCGGTGTCCGGGCGGAGGTCCTTGTAGAGCGAACCCACCCGGGTCGGGTGCCCGGTGAGCAGGCTGAACGCCTTGACGTTGAAGGTGAAGCCGGCCGGGGTGCGCTCCGCCCACAGCCGAGCCGTGCGCTCCGCGGGCGGCGAGTAGTAGGTGGCGTCCACCTCGACCAGCGGGAACTGCCGGGCGTAGTACGCCAGGCGCTTCTCCGGGTTGTCCGCCGTCTGCGGATACCAGCCGGAGTCGAGCAGGGTCCGGTCGGTCCACGAGGCGGTGCCCACCTTGATGTCACCCATGGGTGGAGTCCACCGCGCAACCGGCCGACCGGCAACCCGGCTCAGGCGGCCCGGCGCTCCCGGGTCTGCTTGCACCCCACGCAGGAGGTCGCCGACGGGAAGATCTCCAGCCGCTCGACCGGGATCGGCGCGGTGCAGCCCTCGCAGAAGCCGTAGGTGCCCTCGTCCAGCCGGGCCAGCGCGTGCTCGAACTGGGACCGCCGGTCGAGGATGGTGCGCAGCAGGGACTGCGCGGTGTCCCGCTCGGCGGTCTTGGTGCCGCTGTCGGCCTGGTCGTCACCGGCGGTGTCGCCGACCTCGACCAGCCGCAGCACCTGGCTCTGCAGCACGGCCTGCTCGTACTCGGCGGACAGCTCGTCGTAGCGCGACCGCAGCGAGAGCCGGATCTGGTCGTTCTCCGCCTGCGTACGGGCGGTGGTCTGCTTCTCCTGCACGAGCATCGCTGCCTGCCTCTCGTGGTACCCGGGCGAACCGGGGCTCTGCGCCCCGGTCCCGGTCCGTCCGGTACGCGCGGTTGTGGATCACCCGCGCTCTGTGAGCCGGGCGATTACCCGGGTCGTGGCGGGCTCAAACCGGTGACTTTCCCGCCGGTCCGGCACCGGCCGTCCGGTTTCCGCCCGGCCCGTGGCTCAGCCTGGGGTTCCGGCCTCCACCAGGGCGGGGTGCCGGGGATCGTCGGCGCGGACCACCACGTCGGCGAACGAGGCCGGGTCCACCTCGTCGGCGTAGCGGATGAAGGCGGGCAGCGTCCAGCGTTGCGCCGGGTCGGTGCGCCGGGCCAGCGCGGCCGGGGAGAGCGCCAGGTGGACGGTGACGTCGAAGGGCAGCCCGGCGCCGAGCAGCAGCGCCCCGCTGACCAGCACCACTCCCCCGGTCGGCAGGTCGACGTAGCCGGCCCGGCTGGCCCGGTCGGCCACCGGGTCCCACAGTGACGGGAGCAGCCGGCCCGAGCCGTCCGGACCGGCCGGGTCGAGCACCTCCCGGCGCAGCCCGGCCTCATCGGTCCAGCCCGCGTAGTAGGCGTCCGGGTTGGTGCGACCGTGCTCCAGCCGGATCGAGGCGGGACGCAGGAAGTCCGCCGCCCGTACGTGCAGCACCGGGCGGCCCGCGGCGCGCAGCGGCTCGACCAGCGCGGCGGCCAGGTCGTCCGGCCCGGCGGCGGGAGCGCCGTCCACGGCCACCCGCAGCCGCCCGGGCGGGGTGGCCCGGCTCAACAGGTCGGTCAGTTCGGCGACGAGGCGGTCCGGCGAGATGGGACGGATGCGCATCCGACCATCCTGCCCGGACCGGTCAGCCGCTGCGGTCGATGGTCACCCGGGCGTCGTCGGCGAGCCGGTAGCCCACCCCGTACACGGTGGTGACCAGGGGCACGTCCACCCCGACCTTGCCGCGCAGCCGGCGGACGTGCACGTCGACGGTGCGCACCCCGGCGTGCTCGTAGCCCCAGACGGCGTTGAGTAGCTGGAGCCGGGTGAACACCCGGCGCGGATGGGCGACCAGGTGCAGCAGCAGGTCGAACTCCAGCCGGGTCAGCGGCAGCGGCTCGCCGTCGCGCAGCACGGACCGGGAGGAGGCGAGGATGTGCAGCGCCGGCACGGTGGCGGCGCGCGGCCGGCCGGTGGCGCGTCCCGGCGGGGCACCCTCCGGGCGGCGCTCGGCCGGCACGCTGGCGGTGATCGTGCCCTCACCCCGTTCCAGCAGCTCCCGGGCGGCCTCCAGCAGCCGCCGGGCGGGTGGCGTGAGCGACTCCTCGGCGGCCAGCGGGATGGACAGCGTGACGGTGAGCACCGGCGTCGGGGTGCTGGCCGGTCGGCGCTGGCCACCGGGGGGACGGCCGGGAACCGCGGGTTGGGACGGATGCCATCCGGCGCGCGACGAGGCGGGGCTGACCGACATGGTCCTCCTTGGCTGGTCCGGGTGTCTCCCCACGGCCCGGGACGCCGCTGCCTCGATGCTTCCCGGGCCCCCGGCGAGGGTCAAGGGGCGGCCGCGTTGCATGAATGTGACAATTGACGAACACATCGGAGCCGTCCGCTCGCTCTCCGTACGAGCCTGATGATTACAGCAGAACCGCCCGGACGGCGCGATACGGGGGTACCCGACTTGTGCACTTCGGCCGGTCACGGTGGCGGGCCCGCCCCTCGGACGTGCCGGGTGGCCGGCTCAGCGGTCCGGGTCGACCACCACCCGGGCGTCGTCGGCGAGCCGGTAGCCCACCCCGTACACGGTGGTGACCAGGGGGTTGTCCGCGCCGAGCTTGGCCCGCAGCCGGCGCACGTGCACGTCGACGGTGCGCGCCACCGCGTGCTCGTAGCCCCAGACGTTGGTGAGCAGCTGGAGTCGGGTGAAGACGCGGCGCGGATGCTCGGCGAGGAAGCGCAGCAGGTCGAACTCGATCCGGGTCAGCGGGATCTCCCGGCCGGCGTGGCGGACCACCCGGGTCCCGGCGAGGATCCGCACCGTCGCGGCGTCCGCCGGCTCAAGCCCAGCCGGCTCCGGCGGGTCCGGCACGGCGCGCGGCCCCGGCAGGCGGCCGTCGCCCCACCGGCGGGCCGTCCCGGGCCGGGGCGGGGTCGGCTCGTGGCGCAGCACGCCCTCCCCGGTGGCGGCCAGCTCGTCGAGCAGGTCGACCAGGCGGGACAGCCCGGGGGTCAGCGCGCCGCCGCCGAGGTCGAGGGTGATGGTGAGGGTGGGCGTGGGGCGCGGCGCCGGGTCGGGGCGACCCGGCGGGTACGGGCGGGGCGAGATGGCGACGACGGTCATGCGGGCCTCCTGACGGTGGCGCCGCCACGCGGGTTGCCGCGCGGCGGTCAGTGCGCCGCCCGGCCGGCGGTCACCGGCGGCGCGACGGGCGAGGGATGGTGCGGCGGGGTGGGGCCGAGGGCGGGCAGGCCGGCGATCCGCCAGGCGGCGAAGCCGCCGACCACGTCGGTGGCCCGGCGCAGCCCGAGCTCCTGGAGCGCGGCCGCCGCCAGGGACGAGGTGTAACCCTCCTGACAGAGGACCACCACCGGCAGGTCGTAGTCGACGGCGATCGGCAGCCGGGCCGGGCAGCGCGGGTCGAGCCGCCACTCCAGGACGTTGCGCTCGATCGCCAGCGCGCCGGGCACGGTGCCGTGCGCGGCCCGTTGGCCGGCGGGCCGGATGTCGACCAGCAGCGCGCCGCGCCGGTACGCCAGGTGGGCCTGCTCGGGGTCGAGCCGGCGCAGCCGGGTCCGGGCGTCGGCGAGGATCTCGTCGATCCCCCGCGACCCGGGTGGCGGCACGGGACAGCTGTCGGCGCCGATCGGCGTCGCGGGCGGGGTCACGCTCATCGGGGCGTCCTTCCAGGGTTCGGGGCGGGCCGGGTCACCACGCCACGCCCGCCTCGGCCACCTCGGCGGCCAGCAGCCGGCCGGCGACGAGGCGGTAGCGGGTCATCCGGGTCAGGGCCGGGGCGTAGACGTGCACGCTGACCGCGGGCTGGTCGCCCCGGTTGGTCACCCGGTGCACGTGCCGGGCGCCGAACCGGCGCGCGGCGCCGGCGGCGAGCCGGTGCGGGCGCAGCCGGTGGCCGCTGACCGTCTCCTCGGTGAGCTCCCCGGCCACCACCAGGAAGGTGCCGGCCGAGCCGCCGTGGTCGTGCAGGTCGGTGCCCTGGCCGGGCAGCCAGCTCAGCGCCCACACCTCGTGGCCGGGGCCGGCCGCCAGGCGGGCGTACCACCGCTGGGCCGGGTCGAAGCACAGCGGCACCGGCCAGTCCGCGGGGTCGGCGTACCGGCGGGCGACGGTGAGTAGATCGGGCTGGCGGCTCATGGCGGAGTTCCTCGTGGACGGCGTGACGTGGTCGACCCACTATAGAATGCAAACCCTATAGGTTTAGTAGGCAATACCGGATGGTGGGACGGCGGGTCGGCCCGCCGGCCCCGCCGTCCCGCTCGCGCCGGTCGCCGGGCGCGGCCGGCGACACTCGCCTAACCTGGGCGGATGCCCGAGGACCTCGACGCCGAGACGCTCGCCTACGCCCACCGGATGTTCGACCTCGCCCGGGCGGGCGCCACCGACGAACTGGCCGCCCAGGTGGACGCCGGCCTGCCCGTCAACCTGACCAACGGCAAGGGCGACACCCTGCTGATCCTGGCGGCCTACCACGCCCGCCCGGAAACGGTGGCCGCGCTGCTGGCCCGCGGCGCGGACCACCGCCGCGCCAACGACCGCGGCCAGACGGCGCTCGCCGCGGCGGTGTTCCGGCAGAACCCCGACACGGTACGCGCGCTGCTCGACGCCGGCGCCGACCCCGACCACGGCAACCCCTCCGCGGTGGAGACCGCCCGCTTCTTCGACCTCCCGGCGATGCTCACCGCGCTCGGCCGAGGCTGACCCGCCGCGGCCGGACGTGGCGCGGCAGGATGTGGCACTGTGCGGCGCTCTGCGGCCCGGCCCGGCCCGGCGCTGCCACGCCACCCGGCGCTGCGCAGTGCGACGCGAGCCGGCGCTGCGCAGTGCGACGCGGCGCCCTGTGCAGCGCGACGCGGCCCGGCGTTGTGCAGTGCGACGCGGCCCGGCGTTGTGCAGTGCGACGCGGCCCGGCGCAGTGCGACGCGGCCCGGCGCAGTGCGACGCGGCCCGGCGCTGCGCAGTGCTACGCCACCCGGCGCTGCGCAGTGCGACGCGAGCCGGCAACGCGACGTGGCGCTGTGCGACGCGGATTGCCCGGTGCTACAGGACCGGTCGGTGGTGGCCGGTGCTACGGGGCCCGATGCGACGCGGTGTTCCCCGGTGCGGCGGCGCGCGGCGTGGCATGACAAGCGCGGCGCGGCGGTCCTCGCCGACGTGGAGCCCGGCAATCCGCGGGGGCCCGGGGGTGTGCTCCAGCAGCCTACAAACTTGATGTCGTAAACGAATCATCCCGCCGGGGGAAGCACCCCGATGGCGGGATTCCGCTGTCACCCTGATTCGTTTACGACATCAAGTTGGTAGCTTGCCGACCGACCACCCCGACGGTGTGCGGCCTGGGGCGATATCCGCCGGGGGCACGGACGGGCGACGAGGGCGGCCTGCCTCCGGGCGCCCGGCGAGCGACGGCATAGTCCCGATGCACATCACCGGCGGTCAACGATTCCGCCACTCCGCCCGCCCGTCCCAGAACACCCGGGCGGCGCCCCCACTCGCGCCACGCCGCACCGCAGGCGCCGCCACCGCCCACGCCGCACCGCACCGCCCACGCCGCACCGCGCCGCCCACGCCGCACCGCGCCGCGCGATGTGACCTCCTGGAAGCGGGGGTGGACGCCGCCCGAGGTATACAGGGGCGGTGGAGGATCCCGTACCCGAGCAGATGCGTGCCGCCGCGACCACGCTGCTGGCGACGCTCGACGAGCCGGCCCGGCGGCGTGCCCGGCACGACTTCGACGACGACGCGGCCCGCCGCTGGCTGGAGTACCGACCCCGGCCCCGGCCGGGCGCCTGCCTGGCCGACCTGGACGTCGCCGGTCGCAAGGCCGTCCACCGGCTGCTCGCCACCGCGCTGAGCCCGGCCGGGTACGCCCAGGCGATGGCGATCGTCGGGCTGGAGGAGGTGCTGGACCGGGCCGAGGGCTGGCGGCGCGGACGGCACAGCGGCGACTACTGGGTGGCCGTCTTCGGCGACCCGGCCCGCGACGACCGGTGGGCCTGGCGGGTCGAGGGCCACCACCTGTCGGTCAGCATGACCGTGGTGGCCGATCAGGTCTCCCCGGCGCCGATCTTCTTCGGCGCGAACCCCGCCGCCGTCCGGCACGCCGGCCGCCCGGTCTCCCGCCCGCTCGGGCCCGAGGAGGACCTGGCCCGGGAGCTGCTGGAGGCGATCGGCCCGGCGGGCCGGTCGGCGGCCGTCGTCGCCGACGAGGCCCCGGCCGACATCATCAGCGCCACCCGGCCGGTGGCGCCGGGCCGGCTGGAGCCGCTCGGCGTGCCCCGCGGCCGGCTGGGCCCCGGCGGCCGGGCGCTGCTGGACCAACTCGTCGCGCTCTACCTGGACCGGCTGCCGCCGGAGCTGGCCGCCCAGGAGGCGGGCCGGCTGGCCGGCGGTGAGCTGCACTTCGCCTGGTCCGGGCCGACCCGGCCGGGGCAGCGGCACTACTACCGGGTGCAGGGCGACGACCTGCTGATCGAGTACGACAACACCACCGACGACGGCAACCACGCGCACACCGTGCTGCGCCGCCCGGCCAGCGACTTCGGCGCCGACGTGCTCGCCGACCACCACGCCACCGCCCACTCGGGCCCGGTCAGGGGCGGCGGGCCTCGATGAGGAAGCGCCGGGCGTGGGCCACGAACGGCCCATCGGCCCGGATCCGGTCGTGCAGCCGGCGCAGCGCCTCCCGGTACGCCCCGACGGTGAACCCCGGCACCGTCCAGATCACCTTGCGCAGGAACCAGGCAACCGCGCCGACGTCGTGGAACTCCGCCCGCAGCGTCGCCGTACGCAGGTCGACCACCGTGAGGCCGGCGGCCCGGGCGGCGGCGACCGCGTGCTCCGGGTGGCGGGTCGCCGGGGGCGGCAGCGGGCCCATCATCGCCTCGCTCAGCTCGCGCATGGTGCCGGGGCCGATCTGCTGGGAGAGGTAGCTGCCGCCGGGGGTGAGCACCCGGGCCACCTCGGACCACACCGTGTCCACCGGATGCCGGCTGACCACCAGGTCGAAGGTGGCGTCCCGGAACGGCAGCGGCGCCGCGCTGTCCGCCCGGACCACCCGGCCGCCGACCCGGCGCAACGTACGGCGGGCCACGGCGACGTTCGGCGGCCACGCCTCGGTGGCGACCAGCAGGGGCGGCGGCGTCGGCGCCTCGGCGAGCACCTCTCCCCCGCCGGTGTCGATGTCCAGCGCCGCCCCGGCGGTGGCCAGCCGGGCGCCGATGAGCCGGGCGTACCCCCAGGGTGGCCGCTCCTCGGTGGCCCGCCCGGTCAGCCAGGAGAAGCCCCAGCCGTCGACGGGCGCGGCGTCGGCCTCGGCGAGCAACGTGTCGAAGGTGCGCTGATCGGTCACGCCCGGCAGCCTGCCCGCCCGGCCGGTCCCCCGGCAACGCGTTTCCCGGGCGCCGGACGCGGGTCAGGCCCGGCCGCGGGTCAGGCCCGGACGGCGGATGATCTCGGTGGTCGGGCCGGTGAGGTCGCGCAGCGCGCCGACACTGGGTTCCCGCCGGTCGAACTGGCGCATCAGCCGGGCGCCCAGCGCCACGCCGACGCCACCCACCGCCAGGGCGAGCAGTTCGACGACGAGCAGGACGCCCGACGCGCCCCGCTGCGGCGAGTCGGCGCGGATCAGGCAGGAGATCAGGAACAGCCCGGCCACCGCCGTGTTCACCAGGTTGAAGGTGACCGCGGTGCGGCGGGTCCGGCCGGCCCGCACGTCCCACAGGTCGATCATGCCGGCGACCGCGGCCAGCCCGGCGGCGACCAGCGCGGCGATCGCGGTCCAGTAGCCCACCTCGCCCAGGAAGGCCGGCCCGCCGACCACGTGGGCGAGATCGAAGAGGGTGGCGCAGGCGAACAGCCCGTACGGGAACGTCACCAGCATCGGTTGGATGGGGTGCCCCTGCACCCGCAGTCGGCTCTCCATCGGTTTCCTCCCTGGTCCACGCGGTTCACCAGTCCAGGGTGCTACCCGGGCGCCACCGGGGCGAAACGATCTCGGCTCAGCCCTCCCGGGACCGGGACACCGTGCGCACCAGCCGCTCGGCCACCTCGCGCAGCGGGATGTCCAACGAGGAGGCGGCGCTGCGCAACACCTCCAGGGCCTCCGGCGCCGGGCAGCCCCGCTGCGTCATGATCACCCCGATCGCCTGCCCGACCACGCCCTCGCCCAGCAGCGACGCGTCCCGCTCGCCGGCCTCGGCGGCCTGCCGCGCCCGGTCCCGGACCGCGGCCAGCAGCAGCCCCGCGTGCTCGGCGAGCAGCATCGCGGTGAGCTGGAGGCGGGGCGCCAGCGCGGCGGTGCTGTCGGCGTACAGGTTGATGGCGCCGATCACCTGCTCGTCCACGTCGACCGGCGCGGAGATCACCCCGCGTACGCCGAGCGCCCGGGCCCGCGCCGTCCAGACCGGCCAGCGCTCCTCGGCGGTCAGGTCCTCCGAGCTGGTCATCTCACGGCGGCGGATGGCGGCCATCACCGGCGTGTCCGGCCCGTGGCGCAGGTCGTCCAGCTCGGCCAGCCGGTCGTCGGAGGCGGCCACCCCGGCCGGTTCGCCGGCGCGCAGCGCGGTGAACCCGCACCAGGTCGCCCCGGGCACGGCGTCCCGGACGATCCGGACCAGCTCGGCCAGGGCCCGGTCGAAGTCGTCGACCGCGATCAGCCCCGCGGTCAACTCCCGCAGCAGGGCGGCCGTCTCCAGCACGCCGAGGGTGTCGTTCATCGGGTCCTGCGTGTCCAGGTTCACCGGACCCCGGCCCCCGAAAGATCTGCCACCGGCGCCGTTGCCTGTGTCATCGTCTCGTACTCTCTCCCGATTCGTGAGCCCCGGGCTACTACCCTCGCAAACCAGGATCGAAACCGCGCAAAGGGGTCCCCTCCGGCGCGGTCGGCGCCGGCGGGGACCCCCGGGTACGTCAGCGGGCGCCGCTCAACCGGCGCCCCACCGAGGCGATCAGCCGGTCCAGCTCCGAGCCGAACGGGTTGTCGTGCACCAGGTACGTCCAGGTGGCGCTCGGCCGGACCAGCTTCGACGCGTCCGGCTCCCAGCCGTCGTCGAACTCGGTCTCCTCGAAGGTGGCGATGGTCCGGGCCTCGATCTCCGGCACCAGGGCGGTGAACGCGGGCACCGCGGCCCGGTGGAACTCGTCCAGCGGGTCGAGCCGGCCCAGCGCCCGCAGGTGCACGCCCTCGCGCACCTCGGACAGCTCGGCCAGGTGCTCGGCCCAGAGCCGGTCCAGGTGGTAGAGGGCGATCGTGCGGGCCACGTCGGCGAGCAGGTCCTCGTCCATCTCGCCGGCCTTCTCCGGCACCCGCTCCAGCAGCATCACCCCGGCCACGTCACTGGTCAGCAGCCGCTCCCGACGCTCGGCCAGGGCCTTGCGCTGCTGCTCGATGACCACGCTGTAGCGCCAGGTGTTGCGGTGGATCTCGTGGTTGACGCCCTCGGCGACCCGCTGGGCGTGCTCGACCGCGTAGTCCACCTGCGGGTCGGTGACCAGGCCGTCGGCGTTCATCCGGGGCGACGGCGGGACGGTGTCGCCGGCGTGCCGGACGACCAGGTCGTCCTCCAGGCTGACGAAGAAGACCGACCCGCCCGGGTCGCCCTGCCGGCCGGCCCGGCCGCGGAGCTGGTCGTCGACCCGGCGGCTGTCGTGCCGGCCGCTGCCGATCACGTAGAGGCCGCCCAGCTCCGCCACCCGGTCCCGGTCGGCCTGGTCGCTGCCGCCGAGGCGGATGTCGACGCCCCGACCGGCCATCTGGGTGGAGACGGTGACCGCGCCGTACGCGCCGGCCTCGGCGATGATCGCCGCCTCCTCGTCGTCGTTCTTGGCGTTGAGGACCGCGCAGGGCACCCCGGCGGCCTGGAGCCCGGCGGCCAGCCCCTCGGACTCCTTGACGTCCAGGGTGCCGACCAGCACCGGACGGCCGCGCTCGTGGTTGCGCCGGATCTCGTCGACCAGCGCCTCGTCCTTCTCGGCCCGGGTGGCGTAGATCCGGTCCGGCTCGTCCTCCCGGACGCACGGGGTGTTCGGCGGGATCACCGCCACCTCGAGGCCGAAGAACTCGCGCAGCTGGTCGCCGACCAGCACCGCGGTCGCGGTCATCCCGCACACCGTCGGGTAGAGCCCGACGAACGCCTGCACGGCGATGGTGCCGAGCACCTCGCCCTCGGCGGTGGCGTCGAGCCCCTCCTTGGCCTCCACGGCGGCCTGCAGGCCGTCCGGCCAGCGCCGGCGCTGGGCCACCCGGCCGCGCATCTCGTCGATCAGCTCGACCGAGTCGTCCCGGACGATGTAGTCCACGTCCCGGTGCAGCAGGGCGTGCGCGTGCAGCGCCACGTTGACCGCGGAGAGCTGGCCCACGTGCTCCTCGTCGTAGAGGTCGATCCCGCCGAGCTTCGCCTCGACCGCGGCCAGGCCGTCACTGGTGAAGGCCACGCTGCGGCCGTCCTCGGCGACCGTGTAGTGCTTGCCCTTGCGCAGGCCACGGACCAGGGCGGCGGCGGTGTGCACCGGGTCCTGCTCGCCGGGGACCGCGCCGGCCAGGACCATCGGCACCCGGGCCTCGTCGATCAGGATCGAGTCGGCCTCGTCGACGATGGCCGTGCGCAACGGCGGCTGCACCCGGTCGGCGAGGTCGGTGACCAGCTGGCCGCGCAGGTAGTCGAAACCGGCCTCGCTTACCGAGATGTAGGTGACGTCGCAGGCGTACGCGGCCTTGCGCTCCTCGGGGGTGGAGGCCTCGTTGACCCAGCCAACGGTGAGCCCGAGCAGGGTGTAGACCGGCTCCATCCACTGGGCGTCGCGGCGGGCCAGGTAGTCGTTGACGGTGAGCACGTGCACCGGCCCGTTGCCCATCCGCACGTGGCCGTACGCGGCGATGGTGGCGGTGAGCGTCTTGCCCTCACCGGTAGCCATCTCGGCGACCTTGCCGGCGAGCAACGCCATCGCGCCCAGCAGCTGGACGTCGTACGGGCGCTGGTCGAGCCCGCGACGGGCCGCCTCCCGGCCGACGGCGCAGAGCTCCGCGTAGCCCTCGGCGGCGCCGGCGGCCTCGGTCAACTCGGCGTCGGAGAGCTTCTCCAGCTCCTCCTCGCGCGCGGCGATGCGCGGCAGCAGCTTCTCCAGCGGGGCCAGGTCGACCGTCGTCCCCGGGCGCTGGAGGAACCGCCGGAACCTGGTCTTCATCCGTTGCGACACACCCATGAGCCGCAACGGTACGCGAACCGCGCCGGGTTTCGTGGTCCGGCCGTCCCGGGTCGGCCGACTTGTCCCGCCGAGCCACCCTTCGCGCCGATCGCCCGGTCAGCCGGTGAAGATCACCTGGAGCTCGGAGCGGCGCCGCTCGGCCAGGTCGGTCAGCACCCGGGGGGCCTCGGCGAGCGGCTCCACCGCGGTCACCAGATGCTTGCGGATCTGGTCGCCGTACTGGCGCAGCAGCTCGATCGTCTCGGCAGAGAGCCGCTCCCGGTCCCACACCGGGGCGAGCCCGCGCGGCACCCGGCCGATCTGCGCGCAGCGCAGCGACAGCCCGTTGTGGTGGAACTCCTCGCCGAACCGGACCGCGTCCGCGCCGGCCTGGTAGAAGGCCAGGTCGATCACGGTGCCCTGGGGGCGCAGCAGGCGCAGCGCCAGGTGCAGCGCCCAGGCCTGGCCGCGGCACTGGAACACCACGTCGGCGCCGCGGTCGCCGGCGGCGTGGTGCCACCGGGTCTTCAGCACCACCGCCGGGTCGTCGGCGTCCGGGTCGAGGGTCTCCAGGCCGAGCGCCTCGGCCACCGCCCGCCGCTGCGGCGTCGGGTCCAGCACCACCACCGAGGCGGCGCCGTGCCGCTTGGCGAACAGGGCGGTGAGCAGGGCGACCACGCCGCTGCCGACGACCGCGACCCGCCGGCCCCGCACCCCGTCGCCCAGCGAGCGCACGTCGGTGCCGCAGAGGTCTGCGGCGGCGTGCAGCACGCCGTTGGCGCAGATCGGCCCCATGTGCGCGACGTACACCCCGAGCATCGGGTCCAGGTCGTCCGGCAGCGGCACGAAGCGCTCGGCCAGCGGGTCGGCGACGTAGCCGCTGCGGTGGCCGTAGGTCATCGCGCCCACGGCGCCCACGGCGACCGCCGGGGTGCGGCTCTCCACCACCCGGCCCACCTGCATGTAACCCAGCCGGGTGACCGGGTACGGCGTGCTCGCCTCCCCCGGCTGGAAGAGCCCGAGAGCCGCGTTCCAGGTGACGTTGAGGTAGGGGTTGGTGCCCTTGACGAAGCTCAGCTCGGTGCCGGCGGAGACCCCGCTGAACAGCGTCTCCACCCGGAAGCCCCCCTCGGGCAGCGCGGGGACGTCCTGCTCGACCAGCTCGACCCGGCCCGGGCCGCTGACCGCCACCACCCGGTCACGCATCGACGGTCACCCCCGCCAGCGCGGCCGGGCCGGTGGGCAGGGCGACCGGGCGGCCGGTCCGCGCGCTGTCCGCGACGGCGAGGGCGAGCCGCTGGGTACGCAGCGCCTCGGCGTACGGGACGCGCACGTCCTCGCCGACGCCCCGCACGGCGTCCACGAAGGCCCGGTCGACGGCCACCCGGGCGCCGTCCGGGTCGGCGGGCAGGTGCCGCTCGCCGTCGGCGTCGGTGACGGTCAGGCCGTCCTCGGCCAGCGACAGGGCCAGCCCGTCGGCGAGGATCTCCAGCCCGGCGCGGTGCTTCCAGGTCAGCACGCAGGCGGCGGCCAGCGTGCCCACCGCGCCACCGGCGAACCGCAGGGTCGCCGCGGTCACCGAGTCGATGTCCGCCCCGGCCACCGGCGGCGGTGAGCCGTCGCCGTACGCGGTCACCTCGACCACCTCGCCGGCCAGCACCCGGACCAGGTCGAGCACGTGCGCGGCCTGCTCCACCACCGGGCCGCCGGAGCGGTCCCGGACCGCCCACCAGGCCACCGGCGGCACCTTGTCCAGCCAGGCGCCGTTGACCATCCGCACCGGACGGTCGGCCAGCAGCTCCCGGGCCTGCTCCACCACGTGCAGGTAGCGCCAGTGGTGCCCGACGGCGGTGAGCAGCCCCCGCTGCTCGACCAGCGCGCCGATCCGCTCGGCGGTGTCCAGGTCGACCGCGACCGGCTTTTCCACGAACATCGGCACCCCGGCGGCGATGACCGCCTCCTCGACCGGACCGTGCGCGAACGGCGGCACACACACGTACACCGCGTCGAGCCCGGCCGCGAGCAGCTCGTCCACGTCGCCGAAGGACCGGCCGCCGTGGGTGGCGGCCAGCGCCTCGGCCGCGTCGCGGGTCACGTCGGTCACCCCGACCAGTTCGACGTCGGCGAACTGGCTCAACACCCGGGCGTGGCGTTGCGCCACCCCGCCGGCCCCCACCAGTCCCACCCGGCATGTGCGCATCCGCCACCGACCTCTCCACCGCGGTTTCACGTTCCGCGCAAGCTCTCCCCGGGCCGGCGGCGCGCCAAACCCGCAGCGCGCGTGCAATCAGACGTTCATGTCCCGGGAACCGGTACGGGTGATCTTCGTGATCAGTCTGATAGCGATGATCCGGTTAGCGCGGGGTCGCGATTGGGAAATCCAGTTCCGCGTTTCCGCCACTATCTGGGGGTGCCTGTGCGGGAAACAGAATCGACCGTGTCACCGGTGGTGGAGGCATGGGCCACGTACCGGACGACCTCGGCCACCGAGTGGCCGGCCCGACGGCTGGTCCGGGCCAAAGGCGACACCAGGGTCAGTGTGGTGCTGCCGGCGCGCAACGAGGAGGCGACGGTCGGCGCCATCGTGTCCACCATCCGGGAGCACCTGGTGGACCGGGTTCCGCTGGTCGACGAGCTGATCGTCGTCGACTCCCGCTCCACCGACCGTACCGCGCAGGTGGCCCGCGCCGCCGGCGCCGAGGTGGTCAGCCAGGACGCGATGACCCGCGGCCTGCCCCAGCTGACCGGCAAGGGCGACGCGCTGTGGGCGGGGCTGGCCGCCGCCGAGGGCGACGTGGTCGCGTTCGTCGACGCCGACCTGCGCGAGTTCCGGCCGCACTTCGTCACCGGCCTGCTCGGCCCCCTGCTGACCGACCCGTCGGTCGACTTCGTCAAGGGCTTCTACCACCGGCCGCTGGTGGGCCAGTCCAGCGTGGAGCCCGACGGCGGCGGGCGGGTGACCGAGTTGATGGCCCGGCCGCTGCTCAACCTCTTCTGGCCGGAGCTGGCCGGATTCGTGCAGCCCCTGGCCGGCGAGTACGCCGGCCGTCGTGACGTGCTGGCCCGGGTGCCGTTCGTCTCCGGCTACGGCGTGGAGACGGCCATGCTGATCGACCTGCTGGAGCTGGTCGGGCTGGACGCCCTGGCTCAGGTGGACCTCGGTGAGCGCAAGCACCGGCACCAGGACACCGCCGCGCTGGGCCGGATGTCCGCGCAGATCCTGCACACCGTCTGGGCGCGGCTGCAACGTCGTGGCTGGGCCAGCCCGGGCAGTTCCCCCGCGCCGCTGCTCACCCAGTTCCGCCGCGGCGGTTCGGAGGCACTGCCCAACCTGGAGCGGGAGATCGTGGTGAGCGACGTCTCCGTGCAGGAGCGGCCACCGCTGGCGCAACTGCGCCACCGGGTGCCCCGCCGCCCGTTGGCGGCCGCGTGAGGGTCCGGTCCGCCGGACCGGCCGCAGCACACAGCGACACCCGGCCGCACCGGCCGGTCGGTGGCGAAGCGCGTACGCCCGCGGGCGCCCGCGCCGACGGAAGGAATCCCGCACGATGAGTCTCACGGTCCTGATGAACGCCGGTCCCTGGCTCTCCGTGCCCCCGCCGGGCTACGGCGGCATCGAGAACGTCATCGCCACCCTGGTGCCGGAGCTGCGCCGGCTCGGGATCCGGGTGGTGCTGGCCTCGGTGGAGTCGAGCACCCTGCCGGTCGACGAGAAGATCTCGGTCTTCCCGGACGGCCAGTTCCACGCCCTGCAACGCCCGTACAACCAGGTCTGCGGCGTCGCGCAGGCGCACCTGGGCGGGGTGGCCCGCGCCTGGCACTCCCGCGACGACATCGACCTGGTGCACGACCACGTGGAGGCGGTCGGGCTGGCCACCCTGGCCGCGATGGGCCCGGCCGGCCCGCCGGTGCTGCACACCCTGCACTGGGACCTGGCCAAGCACCCCGAGCTGTACGGCAACCTCGACGGCGGCGACCGGGTCCGGGTCAACGGCGTCTCCGCCTCCCAACTGGCCCGCGCCCCGCAGGCGCTGCGCGACCACTCGGTGGGGCACGTGCACCTGTCCACCCCGCTCGCGGTGGGGGCCGACCGCCGGCCGACGGTGACCAAGGGTGACCACACCGTCATCCTGGGCCGGATCAACCCGGGCAAGGGGCAGGACCTCGGCGCCCGGCTGGCCCGCCAGGTCGGCTTCCCGCTGGTGCTGGCCGGCCCGGTCGGGCCGTACCACCGGCCGGAGGACCTGGCCGCGGCGGGCGACGAGGCGCGGCAGAACCCGGACGTCCGGTTCTTCCACGATCACGTCGCCCCGCACCTCGACGGCGACCTGGTCCGCTGGGTCGGCACGGTCGCCGGCCAGGAGCGCGACGACCTGCTGGCCTCCGCGCGGGCGTCGCTGTTCCCGCTGCGCTGGGAGGAGCCCGGCGGCACCGCCGTGGTCGAGTCGCTGGCCCTGGGTACGCCGGTGGTCGCCACCTCCCGCGGCTGCCTGCCGGAGCTGATCGAGCCCGGCCGGACCGGCCTGCTCACCACCGACGAGGAGGAGTTGGGCGAGCTGGTGCTGGCCGCCGGCCTGCTCGACCCGGCGGAGTGCCGGCGGGAGGCCGCCGCCCGGTTCACCCCGGCGGTGATGGCGCAGCGGTACGTCGAGCTGTACGAGCAGGTCCGCCGGCTCGCCGCCGCCCCGCAGCGCCGCCAGCTCCAGCCGGCCTGACCGTTTGTCCCCTCCCGGGCCGGGAACCCACCGGTCCCGGCACGGGAGGAGGGTGCGGTGAGCGGAGCGATGGCACACGCGCGGGCGCGCCGGGGTCCGGCCGACGGGCACCCGCCCGTACGCCGGGCCGCCGCCACGGTGGGCGTGATCTTCCTGGTCATCGGGGTGCTGGGCTTCGTGCCGGGGATCACCACGAACTTCGGCGACCTGCACGTCGCCGGGCACGCGTCGGGTGCCGAGCTGTTCGGGGTCTTCCAGGTCTCGGTGCTGCACAACCTCGTACACCTGGGGTTCGGGGTGGCCGGCCTGGCGATGTCCCGGACGGCGCCCGGCGCCCGCGCGTTCCTCGTCGGCGGCGGGGCGATCTATCTGGTGCTCTGGCTCTACGGGCTGGTGGTGGACCGCTCGACCGGCGCCAACTTCATTCCGGTCAATCCCGCCGACAACTGGCTGCACCTGCTGCTGGGCCTCGGCATGATCGGTCTCGGTGTGCTCACCGCGCGTGGCGACCGTCACCGCTGAGCGGTGCCGTCACGGTTTCGTGCCCCCGTCCGTCGGGTAGTTCGCAGGCCACCGACGCGACGGAATCGAGGACTCCATGCCGAGCCGGATCAGGTGCCTGGTCGAGGACGAGGGACCGGTCACCGTCGTCCGCATCGCCGGCGGGCTGGACACCGGGACGATCCGGCCGGTGCACGGGGTGCTGGACCGCTGCCTGACCGAGCAGCCGGACGCGCTGGTGGTCGACCTTTCCGCCGTCCGGGTGGAGGATCCGCTCGCGCTGTCGGTCTTCGTGGCCGCGGCCCGGCAGGCTGCCAGCTGGCCGGGGGTGCCGATGGTGCTCTGCTCCGCGCCGCCGGAGGCGGCGGCCCTGCTGGCCGAGTCGGCCGCGTGCCGGGTGGTGCCGGTGCGCCCCGACTGCGACGCCGCGACCCGGGCGGCGGCCGGCGCCGCGGCGCCCCGGCTGCGGGCCCGGCTGGACCCGGTGGCGGGCGCCTGCCGGCGGGCCCGGGAGCTGGTCAGCGACGCCTGCGCCCGGTGGAACCTGCCCGAGGCGGTCGGCCCCGCCTCGGTGGTGCTCAGCGAACTGGTCGGCAACGTGGTCCGGCACGCCGGCACGCCGATGCGGGTGACCATGACGCTGCGCCGGCCGTACCTGCACGTGGCGGTCTTCGACGGCAGCCGGGAGGCGGCCCGCTGCGGCAGCGGTGATCCGCTGGCGGAGGGCGGCCGGGGCCTGCTGCTGGTGCGGGAGCTCACCCGCGGGTGGGGCAGCTCCCCGGCGGCCGGCGGCAAGGTCGTCTGGGCGATGCTACCGGCGAACTGACCGAATTTTCCGCTCTCGCCTGGTTTGATGGGTGACGGGGCAGGGTAGCCACGCCCGTCCTTTCCGCCGTCACGACGGGGTGAGAGTCATGCCCAAACGGGTAGTCACGGAGCCGGCCCGCGACCGGGGGCCGGCCGTACTGGCCCCGGCCCGGTTCGGTGGCTATCCGGGACCGGTGCGTCCGGCGCTGCCGGGCAACAAGCTCCTCCGGCTCCTCGGCACCACGGACGCCAAGGAGATCGGCCTGCTCTACCTCGCCACGTCGTTCGTGTTCTTCCTGATCGGCGGGGTGCTGGCGCTGCTGCTGCGCGCCGAGTTGGCCCGGCCGGGGATGCAGTTCCTCTCCCCCGAGCAGTACAACCAGGCGTTCACCATGCACGGCACGATCATGCTGCTGCTCTTCGCCACCCCGCTGGTGTTCGCCTTCGGCAACTACATCGTGCCGCTGCAGATCGGCGCGCCCGACGTGTCGTTCCCGCGGCTGAACGCCTTCGCGTACTGGCTGTACCTATTCGGCGGGTCGATCGTGCTGGGCGGCTTCGTCGCCCCCGGCGGGGCCGCCGACTTCGGCTGGTTCGCGTACACCCCGCTGAGCGACGCCCAGCACAGCCCCGGCGTCGGCGGGAACATGTGGATCGTGGGCCTGGCCATCTCCGGTCTGGGCACCATCCTCGGCGCGGTCAACATGATCACCACGATCCTGACCCTGCGCGCCCCCGGCATGACCATGTTCCGGATGCCGATCTTCACCTGGAACCTGCTGCTCACCAGCGTGCTGGTGATCCTGGTCTTCCCGCTGCTGGCCGCCGCGCTGTTCGCGCTCGCCGCGGACCGCCTGCTGAACGCCCACGTGTACGACCCGACGACCGGCGGGCCGATGCTCTGGCAGCACCTGTTCTGGTTCTTCGGCCATCCCGAGGTGTACATCGTGGCGCTGCCGTTCTTCGGCATCATCACCGAGGTCATCCCGGTCTTCTCGCGCAAGCCGATCTTCGGCTACACCGGCCTGGTGCTGGCCACCATCGCGATCACCATCCTGTCGATGAGCGTCTGGGCGCACCACATGTTCGGCACCGGCCAGGTGCTGCTGCCGTTCTTCAGCTTCCTCAGCTATCTGATCGCGGTGCCGACCGGGGTGAAGTTCTTCAACTGGATCGGCACCATGTGGAAGGGGCAGCTCACCTTCGAGACACCGATGCTGTTCGCCGTGGGCTTCCTGGTGACCTTCCTGCTCGGCGGCCTCACCGGCGTGCTGCTGGCCAGCCCGCCGGTGGACTTCCAGGTCACCGACTCCTATTTCGTGGTGGCCCACTTCCATTACGTACTGTTCGGCACCATCGTGTTCGCGGCCTTCTCCGGGGTCTATTTCTGGTTCCCCAAGATGACCGGCCGGCTGCTCGACGAACGGCTCGGCAAGGCGCACTTCTGGACCATGTTCGTGGGCTTCCACATGACGTTCCTGGTGCAGCACTGGCTGGGCGCCGAGGGCATGCCCCGCCGGTACGCCGACTACCTGCCGAGTGACGGCTTCACCGGGCTGAACGAGATCTCCACCATCGGCTCGTTCATCCTCGGCGCCTCCACCCTGTTCTTCATGTACAACGTCTGGAAGTCCTGGCGGTACGGCGCCGCGGTCACCGTGGACGATCCCTGGGGCTTCGGCAACTCCCTGGAGTGGGCCACCACCTGCCCGCCGCCGCTGCGCAACTTCGACCGGATGCCCCGGATCCGCTCCGAGCGGCCCGCCTTCGACGCCAAGTACGGCTCACTCGTCTCCGACCTCGGCCGCGACCTCCCCCAGCGCACCACCCGGCCACCGCAGGAGTTCCGCGAGGAGCTGCACCGCGAGCCGCACCCCCTGGAGTCCCCGGCCGCCGAGGGCGCGCACGGCGCCCGGGAGGCGGTGGCCTTCCACCCGGCGCCCCAGTCCGGCGCCCGGCCGGTGGAGGTGCCCGAGCCGGAGGAGATCCGCCGGCCCAGCTTCGAGCAGACCGACGAGCCCGAGGCGGGCGCACTCGGCGCCGATCGCGCCCCGCAGGAGAACGAGCGGTGGCGCCACCCGCACAGCAAGGGCGACACCCCGGACCACTGACCCGCCAGCCGCCCGGCCCTGCCGCGCGGACGCCACCACCGGCCGCACCGGCCGCCGTGCCATCACCCACCGGCCGCCCTGGCCGCGCGGGGCGTCCGGCCACGCGGGCCATCCCGACCACACAGGCGCGCACCGGCGGGCGGCGCACGCCGCGCCGGGCCAGCCACCCGGCGGCGCACGGCGTGCCGGGCCAGCCGCACGGCGGCGCACGGCGTGCCGGGCCAGCCGCACGGCGGGCTGGGCCCACCCGGCGGTGCACGGCGGACAGGGCCAACCACCCGGCGGAGCACGTCGGGCCGGGGCCAGCCACCCGGCGGAGCACGTCGCGTCCGGGCGGCCACCCCGGCGGCGGCACCGGCCGTGTTGCCACGTCTCGGAGAACAACTACTGCCCGCGGGACGGCGCCGTCAGGGCGCCGCGCACCGAGCAGCCAGCCCCCGACCAGGTCTCTCGAACGCGCGGGCGGGGCCAGCGGGACCGAGTTCGGCGCACTACCAACTTGATGTCGTAAACGAATCAAAGCGGCTTGTGTCAGGTCGGCCTCACCGCCCTGAGCAGGGGCGCTCGTTCGTCCATCCTGGATGGCGATTCGTTTACGACATCAAGTTGGTAGCGTGCGGAAGACACCTCGGCTGCCAGCCGGCGACACGCCGGCCGGACCGTGTGCCCGACCGTCGGCGAACCCGCCGAGGTCGCGCCCGCCGGAAACCCCAACACCCCGCCTACCGGGCCACCATGTCCCGCCGCACACCCCGACACGCCGCATACCGCGCTACCACGCCCGCCGCATGCCCCAACATCCCGCACACCGGGCCACCACGCCGGGCCACCACGCCCCGCCGGACACCCCCGACATGCCGCACACCGGGCCCACCACGCCCGCCGGACACCCCAACATGCCGCACACCGGGCCACCAGGCCCGCCGCACACCCCAACATGCCGCATCACGCCGAGGTCCGCGCCGTCACGCCCGCGGCCGGACACGCTGGCCCAAGCCCAAGCCCAAGCCCAAGCCCAGCCCAAGCCCAAGCCCAAGCCCAAGCCCAAGCCCAAGCCCAGCCCAAGCCCAAGCCCAAGCCCAAGCCCAGCCCAAGCCCAGGGCCAGGCCCGGTCGGGGTCGGTGGGGCACCGTCAGGCGTCGGCGGTGGCGGAGAGGCCGGCGGCGGTGAGCGAGCGGCGTACCCCGGGCTGGACCCGGGTCAGCCGCAGCGGCACGCCGGTGCGGGCGGCGGCGTCCCGGCCGGCCATCAGGGCGGCGATCCCACCCGCGTCGAAGCCGCCGGCGCCCACCAGGTCCACCACCACCTCGCGGGGCTGGCCGGTGACCGCCTCCAGCATGGCCCTGCGCAGCTGGTCGGCGCCGTCGCGGTCGATCTCGCCGCCCACCTCGACCACCACCCGGTCGCCGTTCTGCCGGACCGAGATCTTCGACTTCGCCGGCTCGGACTCGGCCGCGCCGTTTTGCCAGGGCGGCGGCGCGTCGGCGAGCATCGCCTGGCGCAGCCAGGTCAGCGCCCGGGACAGCAGCCGCGAGACGTGCATCTGGGAGATGCCGAACCGGGCGGCGATCTCCGCCTGGGTCTGGTTGCCGTAGAAACGCATGGCGAGGATCCGCCGCTCCCGCCAGGGCAGCCGGTGCAGCAGTCCGCTGACGGTGACCCGGTCGTCCACCGACTCCAGCGCGTTGTCCGACTCGCCGACGAGGTCGCCGAACTCGGCGGAGCTCTCGCCACCGACCGGCGCGTTGAGCGAGGCCGGGCTGTAGCCGGCCGCCGACTCCAGCGCCGCCAGGATCTCCTCCTCCGGGGTCTCCAACCGCTCGGCCAGTTCGGCCACGCTGGGCGCCCGGGACAGCTCGCTGGTCAGCGCCGAGGTGGCCTGCCCCACCTCGAGGATCAGGTCGCGCAGCCGGCGCGGCACGTGCACCCCCCAGGTCCGGTCCCGGAAGTGCCGTTTGATCTCGCCCACGATGGTGATCGCGGCGTACGCGGTGAACGAGCCCCGTTCCGGGTCGTACCGGTCGACGGCGTTCACCAGGCCCAGTCGGGCCACCTGTTCCAGATCCTCCAGCGGTTCGCCACGGCCCCGGTAGCGGCGGGCCAGCCGGCCGGCGAAGGGCAGCGCGAACCGGACCAGATCGTCGCGCGCCTCCTGCCGCCGCTCGGGCGGCAGCCCCGCGATGCGGGCCGCGTACGCCAGCGCCGCCGCGTCCAGGTCCTCCAGGCCGCGTTCGGTGGCCGGCGGGGTCGTCGTGCTGGTCTGTCCGTACATCCGCGCCTCCCTCGGGAAGGTCCCCGCCCGGATCGGGAAACCGGTCCTACGCGTGGTCGACCCACGCACCGGGACGGAAGTGGGGTTACGTGACTGGATGCCTGCGAGCGGGCGACCGCACGCCACACGGCGTGATCAGGCCGTCGCAGCGAGCGGTGTTCCCGCTCCGTAGGTACTCAATCACGCGACCCCGGGTTCGCGAGGATGTTTCGGCTGTACCGGGCCGAGCCGGTCGGCCGAGCCGGCCGGTCTGGCGGTTCAGCGCACCAGCAGGCCGTGCGCGTCCCCGGCGTCCCGCAACGCCCGCAACGCGTCGGCCACCGGCAGCGGCGGCGGCACCGGCAGGTCGTACGGCTGGTTGCGCAGCACCTCGGTGGCCCGGCTGGTGGGCACGGAGGCCACCGGGTAGCCGCGGGCCGAACCCCGGTCCAGGGCGCGGCGCCGGCGGCCGAACGCGGCCACCGCCAGCCACTGCGGCAGCCCGGCCAGGGCCGGCGAGCGGACCCCGGGCGGTTCCGGGAGTACGTCCACCGAGCTGAACGGCTCGCTGCCGGCGAGCCACCACTCCACCCCCTCCACCCGTCGCCGGGTCGCGTTCTCGCACCAGTACGGCACCAGCCCCGCCCGCACCACCTGCCACGGGTCGAGCAGCCGGCCGCACTCCACCACCAACCGGTCGCCGGTCTTGCCGCTGCGGCGCAGCCAGCCGCGGTACAGGTCGGCGGTGGCCGCGCTGAGCGCCTCCGGCTGCGGGACCAGCACCCGGTGCAACGGGTGGCCGCGCCGGCCGGCCCAGACCGCCACGCTGTCGGCGAACCCGCCGTCGACGCCCGCCTCGGCGGGCTCCCGGGGCGCGCTGACCTCCGGCGGCGCCCAGTGGGCACGGGCCCCGCCGGCGGCCCGGAGCACCTGGCGCAGGGCGCGCGAGTCGGGGTGGAAGTCGACCGGCTCCAGCCCGCTGGCCGGCGAACCGACCTGGAAGCTGTGCCCGGCCCCCTCGTCGCGTACCGGCCAGGTGCGGGCGTCGCGCAGCAGCAGCACCGCCGCCCCCGGGTGCAGCCGGTCGGCGAGGAACCGCCGGTACGCCGCCGGCAGCGTCCGCCAGCGCACCGCCAGCGACACGGTGGCCCCGGCGAGCGACCCCCGGCTGGCCGGGCAGTGCACCTGGCGTACGTGCACGTCCGGGTTGCCGGCCAGCAGGCGGGCGGCGAGGGCGGCGCCGTGGTCCAGGGCGGCCGCCGGCCGGTCCACCGCCCCGCCGGTCCAGTGCACCGTCATCTCGAACGAGGCGGGCAGCCAGGGCATGTCCAGCGCCACGGCCAGGTGGGCGGCGGCGCCGTGCGGCGAGCCGATCAGCACCCCCGGGTAGCGACGCCGCGGGTACTGCCCGACCAGCCAGTCGGCGACCCGGGCGGCGTCCACCTCCGCCGCCTGTGCGGGGGTGAGCGCGACCCGGGTGACGGCCCGGGCGGCGGCGGCCCGGCGTACCGGGTCGGGCGCGCCCGGGAAGCGGGAGACCGCCCCGGGGGCGCCCAGGTCGGCGCAGTCCGCGCCGCGCAGGGCCCGGGCCGCCGCGGCCACCAGGATCCGCGCGGTGCTGCCCACGGCGACCACCCGGTCGCCGGCCAGCCCGGCGCCCGCCGCCACCACGTCCCGGTGCGTCTCGGGCACCGGGCCCACCCTGCCTCGTTCGCTCACCACGCGGCCCGGCTTCCCGCCCCGAACGGGTCTAAACGGGCATCTGCCGTCGGTCGGGATCATTCGCTGCGCGGCGGCGGATGCCCGCCGACCGGGGACGTCAGCGGATGTCCTCCGCCTCCACGGCCATCGCGGTCTCCAGCACCCGGTCGCGGACCCGGCGCGCGGCGTCACCGGCGGCGAAGACGCCGCGCAGGTCCGCGAAGGCCGGTTCCGGCGGGGCCAGCGGCACCCGGGCGTCCACCACCGCCTCCAGCACGCTGGGCCGGTCGGCGGCGAGCACCTCGTCCCACGCCGCCCCGACCAGGTCCGGCCGGTCCACCCGGACGCCGTGCAGGCCGAGCAGCCGGGCCCAGCCCGCGTACGGGACGTCGGGCCGGCGGTCGGCCGTGCTGGTGGGGAACGTCCGGCCGCCGCCCACCCCGGACTGGTCGCGGTTGTTGAGCACCAGCACCACCAGCCGCGGGTCGGCCCACTCCGGCCAGTGGTGGGCCACCGTGATCAGTTCCGCCAGCCCGTTGAGCTGCATCGCCCCGTCCCCGACCAGCGCGAGCACCGGCTGGTCCGGGCGGGCCAGCTTGGCCGCCACCGCGTACGGCAGGGCGCAGCCGGTCGAGCCGAGCGTGCCGCAGAGCTGCGCGTTGACCCCCGGCGGCAGCGCCAGGTGACGGGCGTACCAGTAGAGCACCGAGCCGACGTCCACGGCGACCGCGCCGGTGCGCGGCGCCCGGGCCGACAGTTCGCGCAGCACCAGTTGCGGGTTCACCGGCTCGGCGGGCGCGGCGGCCCGCTCTTCGGCCTCCGCGTGCCACCGGTCCACCGCCGCCTCGACGGTGGCCCGCCACTGCGGGCTGCGCCGTTCCGACACCCGGTTCAGCAGCGCCCGCAGCGTTTCGGCGGCGTCGCCGACCAGTGCCACGTCGACCGGGTAGTGGCTGCCGATCCGCCGCCCGTCGATGTCGATCTGCACCGTCCGGGTCTGGCCCGGCATCGGCAGGTACTCCGTCCACGGCTCGGTGGTGCCCACCATCAGCAGGGTGTCGCAGCCCCCCATCAGCTGGGCGCTGGCCGCGGTGCCGACCTCGCCGAGCACCCCGGTGTGGAACGGCAGCCGCTCGTCGAGCACCGGCTTGCCGAGCAGCGAGGTGGCCACCCCGGCGCCCAGCCGGTCGGCCAACGCGACGATCTCCGCGCCCGCGTCCCGCCCGCCCTGGCCGACCAGGATCGCCAGCCGGCGGCCGGTGTCGAGCAGCGCGGCGGCGGCGTCCAGGTCGGCGTCGTGCGGCAGCACCCGGGCCAGCGGGGCGCCCGGGGTGGCGGTCACCAGGCGCCCGTGCTGCGGGTACCGGTCGGCGACCGGCGCGACCTGCAACGCGCGGGGCAGCACCACGCAGGTCGGGCTGCGGGTCGCCGCGGCGGTCTGGAACGCCTGGTCGAGCAGCGGCGCGACCTGTTCCGGCGACCGCCCGTAGCGGACGAACTGGTTGCACACGTCGCCGAAGAGCCGGCTCAGCCCGATCTCCTGGTGCGCGTTGCCGAGCGGCCCGGTCACGTCCTCGCCGACGATCGCCACCACCGGCTTGCTGTCCAGCTTGGCGTCGTACAGGCCGTTGAGCAGGTGCACCGCGCTGGGGCCCTGGGTGGCCAGGCAGACGCCGATGCCGCCGGTGAACTTGGCGTGCCCGGCGGCCATGAAGGCGGCGGTCTCCTCGTGCCGGGCCGGCACGAACGCCGGGTCGCCGCCGGCGTGGTCCAGCGCGTCGACGAGCGGGGCGATCGCCGCACCGGGGCAGCCGAACGCGCGGGGCACCCCCCAGGCGCGCAGCCGTTCCACCACCAGGTCGACGACGGTCCGCTCAGCCATGGACGAACCGCCCGGGGGTGCCGACGTCGACGTAGCGCAGCACGGCGCCCACCCCGTCGGTGAGGTCCGGGGCCTCGTCCGGGCCCAGCACGGCCAGCTCGGCGTGCGTGCCGACCAGCGCCCGGACCAGGGCGGCGTCGGCGCGGACCTGCTGCCGTTCGGTGGCCGAGGTGCCGACCAGCCGGCGCGGGTCGGTGGCGATGTCGGTCGGCTCCGGGCCGATCCACAGCCGGCCGTCCGCGGACGGGTCGTCGACCAGCAGCATGGTGTCGACCTGGTTGCGGCGCAGGGCGTCGACCACCGCGTCGAGTCCGGCGCCGACGTCCTCCTGCATGCCGAAGCGGTCCAGCGCCTCGGTGATCCGCTGCTCGGCGACCTCGGCGATGGTCTGCACGGTCAGGTCGTCCATGGCCTCCGGATCGGCGCCCCCGGTACGCGAGCCGGCGTCGGTGCGGACCACCACGTCCTGCCACCGCTCGGGCAGTTGGGCGGCGACCATGCCGGTGGCCCGGATGTCGCCGGCCAGCACCACCACGTCGGCGCCGACCCGCTCGGCCAGCTCGGCGGTGGCCGCCGCCACGTCGCCGGCGTTGTGGTGCCACGCCTCCATCGCCGCCCGCTGGTAGCGGGACTGGGACCAGCCGCCGGGTTTGACCTGGTGCAGCTGGTGGCTCTCCCGCCCCTTGACGTGGGCCCGACGCGGGACGCCGCCGGCGCTGACCGCCACCGCGTCCGCGCCGGTGCGGTCGGCCAGCACCCGCACCCAGGAGACCTGTTCGCCGCGCTGGGCGAGCAGGGGCATGACGTGCGGCAGCGGGGAGACCGCGGCCAGGTCGCGCAGCGGCGGGGCGGAGAGGTACTCGGAGAGCACCAGCCGGCCGTGGCTGGCGAAGGCGGCCAGGCCGTAGTCGCCGGGCATCGGGTCGTGGCCGCGTACCACCCGGTCCAGCGCGGCGATGGTCGGCTCGTCGGCGCCCTGGTCGGCGAGTTGCCCGCTGAGGGCCCGCCAGCGCAGGTCCAGCGCCGGGCGCGCGTCCTGGGTGTCCCGGGAGGCGTCCAGGTAGACCGAGCACCACGGCCCGGGACGGTCGTAGAGCGGGCGCAGGAAGGACAGCTGCATGCTCGACCCCTTTCCGGCTCGGCCCCCCGCATACCCGCGCCGCTGCGCTTGTCACCTGGCGGGCCCGCGCCCCGTGACCACGATTCATTCACGTCGTTCAACCCGCGGAGCCGATACCATCTGTGAACGGAACGGGACTCTCGGTGGTGACCGATGGATACTGACCTGCAATACCCGCGTGTGGTCCGCCCCACGGAACGGATCATCACCGCCCGGGTGGTCCGCCTGCTCGACGGCTACCCCCGCGAGGTGCGGGTGGGACAACCGGTGCTGGTGGCGGTGCTGACCGCCGCCGGGCTGGCGGGGCTGCTGCTCCGGCTGGTGCGGGCGGTGCTGTCCAGCGGCGGTGGCGCGGCCCGGCGCAGCTTCAAGGACCTGAAGAAGGGGCCGGAGTTCCTGGTCACCCCGGTGCGCCTGCGCGACGGCGCGGGCCGGCTCTGCGAGGTGGAGCTGCACGGCCACCTGCCGCAGAGCGCCCTGCACCCGGCGGACCACGTGCAGATCACCCTGCGCCCGCAGCGGGACGCCGACCTGCCGCCGCGGATCGAACGGATCGTCAACCTGACCACCGGGCAGTTGCTCACCCCGCGGGTGCCCACCCTCTGGTCGCACCTGGGCCCGCCGCTGCTGCTCCAGGCCGTCTTCGGCGCGCTGCTGATCGCCGCGCTGGCCGGCTGGTCGATGCTGACCGGCTGATCATCGCCGCGTTACGGCTGCGGGTGCGTGTTGGCAAGCGGGCGATCCGGCGGGTCCGGGCCACGGGAAGGCGGGGCGGACCGGCGGTGGTCTGCGATTGAGCGTGATACCTCAGAGTCATCAAAATTACTCTGAGGTATCACGCTCGATCTGGTCGGTCGGTCCGGCGGCCGGGGCCGGCCCGGCGGCCGACGCAAGCCCGGTGGTCAGCCGACCGGGGTGGGCGTGCGCGGCTGCACGGGAGTCGGACGCAGCAGGCCGCGGCGCCGGGCCCAGCGCTCGAACAACAGGGTGGCGAACGGCGGCACGGCACAGGCCAGGGCGACCGCGGTCACCGGCAGGCTCCACCGGTGCAGCCGGGCCACCGCCAGCACCAGGACGCCGTACGCCACGAAGAGCCCGCCGTGGATCGGGCCGAAGATCTGCACCCCGGTCTCGTCGGCCGGCGGCCCGTACTTGACCGCCATCCCCACCAGCAGGGCTAGCCAGGAGCACGCCTCGGCGATCGCGGCGACGACGAACAGCCGGGTGATCTTCTCGCGCATGCCGCCCATGCTAGCCAGCCTCGCCGGGCCGGCCGCGGCGCAGGCGGCGACGCGACCGCCGTCACGGTCACCACGCCGGGTAGGTGCGACGCGACGGCGGGTGGGTAAAGAGGTATTCGGGTCTATCCCCCGCCCGCCGAGCCATGCGAGGTTAGGGGGACCAACGGTGACAGGGTGGTGACCATGGGCGAGGACGTCGGCGTACGCACCTTCAGTCGGGAGGATCGGGCCCGCTACCGCGAGAAGGTCCGCCGCTGCCTCGACGTCTTCGCCGAGATGCTGCGCGAGTCCCGGTTCGACGTGCAGCGGCCGATGACCGGCCTGGAGATCGAGCTGAACTTGGTCGACGACGACTCGATGCCGGCGATGCGCAACGCCGACGTGCTGGCCGCGATTGCCGACCCGGCCTTCCAGACCGAGCTGGGCCAGTTCAACGTCGAGATCAACGTGGCGCCCCGCCGGCTGGCCGGCACCGGCACCGCTGAGTTCGAGCAGCACGTCCGGGCCAGCCTCAACGCCGCCGAGGAGAAGGCCCGCACGGTCGGCGCGCACATGGTGATGATCGGCATCCTGCCCACCCTCCGGCCGGAGCACCTGACCGCCGAGACGCTGTCGGCGAACCCGCGCTACGCCCTGCTCAACGAGCAGATCTTCGCCGCCCGTGGCGAGGACCTGCGGATCGCGATCAGTGGGGTGGAGCGACTCGGCACCACCGCGGACACCATCACCCCGGAGGCGGCCTGCACCAGCACCCAGTTCCACCTGCAGGTCAGCCCGGACCAGTTCGCCGACTACTGGAACGCCGCCCAGGCCATCGCCGGCATCCAGGTGGCGTTGGGGGCGAACTCACCGCTGTTCTTCGGCCGGGAGCTGTGGCGCGAGACCCGGGTGCCGCTGTTCGAGCAGGCCACCGACACCAGGTCCGAGGAGATCAAGGCCCAGGGGGTACGCCCGCGGGTGTGGTTCGGGGAACGCTGGATCACCAGCGTGTTCGACCTGTTCGAGGAGAACGTCCGCTACTTCCCCGCCCTGCTGCCGGTCTGCGACCCGGAGGACCCGGCCACCGCCCTCGCCGAGGGCGGGGTGCCGAAGCTCGCCGAGCTGCGGCTGCACAATGGCACCGTCTACCGGTGGAACCGGCCCGTCTACGACGTGTTGAAGGGCCGCCCGCACCTGCGGGTGGAGAACCGGGTGCTGCCCGCCGGGCCGACCGTGTTGGACACCGTCGCCAACGGCGCGTTCTACTTCGGACTGGTCCGGGCGCTGGCCGAATCCGACCGGCCACTGTGGTCGCAGATGTCGTTCAGCGCGGCCGAGGAAAACTTCCACAGCTGCGCCCGGCACGGCATCGACGCCCAGGTGTACTGGCCGGGGCTGGGCTACCTGCCGGCCACCGAGCTGGTGCTGCGCCGGCTGCTGCCGCTGGCATACCAGGGGCTGGACCGGGCGGGCCTGGACCCGGGTGAGCGGGACCGGCTGCTCGGCATCATCGAGCAGCGCTGCCTGACCGGGCGCAACGGCGCGACCTGGCAGGTGGCGACGCTGCACCGGCTGGAGTCGGCCGACCACCTGGACCGGCCGGAGGCGCTGCGCCAGGTGGTCCGCCACTACGTGGAGCTGATGCACAGCAACCGCCCCGTGCACGAGTGGCCGATCCCCTGACCGATCAGCCCGCGGCGCCCCAGGGCGACGGGGCCTCGTGAACGGTGCCGGCCGGGGGCACCGGTGGATCGGAGGTGCGACATGCCCGAACCCTAGAGCGACATTTTGGAGCCGCCGCTCCCGGCAGCCGGTTGCCGACCTGCCGCCGCCGCGGTGCTACCGGCGCCAGGGGTGTCCTCACCGCAGGCTACGAACTTGATGTCGTAAACGAATCACGCGGCCAGTCGAGACCGGGACCTATCCTCCCAAAAGCGCTCGTCCATGCCCTCACGTGATTCGTCTACGTCATCAAGTTCGTAGGCTGCGGATCGACCACCTTCCCGGGGGAGCCTCCGGGCGCGGCACGGACGCACGGCAAGGCACGGACGCACGGCAAGGCACGGACGCACGGCAAGGCACGGACGCACGGCAAAGGCACGAACGCACGGCACGGACGCACGGCACGAACGCACGGAACGGCACGGCACGAACGCACGGAACGGCACGGCACGGACGCACGGCGCGCCACGGACGGCGCGGCAGGCGTGGGCCGGCGCACAAGCCTCCGCCGGCCGACGGGCCGTCGGCCGGCGGAGGTGGGGCGCGGCGGCCCGGGAAGCCGCCGCGCAGCGACCGTCGGTCAGCCGGTGCCGCAGGAGACCGAGGGCCAGGTCCAGTTGCCATTGTGTGGGATCGTCATGGTCCAGTCGTGCGAGCCGAGAGGGTGGCGGTGCACCCACCGCCGCCGCCACCGCCCCCGCCGGCACCACGACCGCCGCCCCCGCCACCACCGCCGGAGCCGCCGATCGTGATGTGCGAGCTACCACTGCTCTGGTAGCCCTCGGCCGCCATGGCCATCCAGTTGTGAATGCCCGGGTCGTCCCCGTCGCGGTAGCGACCCGGATCGACAGGAGTCGAGATCTGTCGATGCCGAAAATTATGCGACCGCCGTATCGGAGCGTCAATGACTCTCGGAAATGTTTCGGAAACATGCTGGCGTGGCGGTAGCGGGATCTGACGCGGCGATCGCCGCGCCCAGCAGCAGTTTCCGCAGCGCTCGCCGCGCACGTCCGCCGGCCCGCCCCAGGAATCCGCCGAACACACCGACTTCGGCGGCCGTGAGTTCCGGAAGGATTCCGGAGCGATGGACCGCAGGCCGAGTCAGCCGCCGAGGGCGGCGAACGTCACCGCACCGAGGCCGGCCAGCGGCACCGCCACGGCCGCGGCGAGCAGTCGCACCCGCGCGGACCCGCCCACCAGCACCACCAGCAGCACCGCGAGCCCGAGGTCGATGACCACGTTCCACCACGCCCCCGGATAGCCGGACCGCGCCTTGCCGACGAAGCGGAGCGCCTCCTCGACGAACACGGCCGCCGGCAGCGCGACACCCACGACCCGCCGCCAGCCGGCGGACCGGGCCCAGGTGCCGGCGACGCCGAACACCACGCCGGCGAGTACGCCGAACGCCATCCAGAGCAGCGCGGTGGGCGCCCCGATGACGGCGAGGTCGTCCCCCTGGAGCAGCGCCGCCGCCAGGTAGTAACTGGGTACCGCGACGACGAGCAGCGCGCTTGCCGCCACCGCCGCCCGCACCGCCCCCGCGCGGATCCACCAGCCGAGCGCGAACGCCGCGACCGCCCACGTCGCGGTGGAGTTGCCCAGCTCGGCGAACGGGTACGGCACCCACTTGATCCAGACGAAGTCGAGGAACCCGAGCAGGAAGCCGGCGACCGGCACGAGGAAAACCAGGACGCGACGAGAGGGTGACATGCCGACGAGCATACTCAGTATGCTCGTCCCGCGATCATGGCGTGGTGGCGCCTCGAAAGCCACGAATGCCCCGTCGACCACCACGACTCCATGATCGACGTGGACGGGCCTCGATCAGGCGGACGCGCAGCGTTTGCGCAGCTCCGGCACCCCGGGCCCGGTGAGGTCGTCGCAGTAGGCACCGCGGCCGGCCAACGCCATGGTCAGCGCCACGGTGGGACCGGCGACCAGCGGCCCCTCCCCGGCGGCGAAGGGGCCGTCGGTCGCCTCGAACCGCAGCCCCGCGCCGGTGGTACGGCTGGTCACGGCGAAATTCCGCCGGACGAAGAAGCCGGCGACGGGCGTGACGACCTCGACCGGGGGCGTGCGAGCGATCCCCAGCGGACGCCGGATGTCCTGGGCGTGCACCACCACCTCGCCGAGCCAGGCCACGGTCGGGCCGAGGGGCGCGGTTCTACTGTCGATCACCCGCCGGAACCGGGCGAGGGTCTCCGCCGGGGTGGCGCCCCGGTACTCGACGAGCCGCCGGGCGTTGTGCCTGTCGAAGTCGAACCCGGCGCCCGCCACACTGACCATCCAGCGCAGCGGCCCGATGCTCGTCCCCGCTGTCATGTGCGCGACGACCTCCTCCACCGTCCACCGCCCACACAGCGACTGCTGCGCCCACTGTGCCGGGTCGAGGGTGGCCAGTTCGTCGGCGAGCGCGGCGCGCTCGGCGTGTGCGGCGGCCCACAGGGCCGCAGATGGCGGGGTGGCGGGCATTCGGACCTCCGGCGGCGGGGGCGACCAGCGACGCTTGTCGTGATCTCGGATAGTAACCCGATCACCACCCGCCGGGGCCGACCGGTCAGCCATCGACGGCCGCGAACTCCACAGCGCTCCCGCCGACACCTGCCGGCGATCGTCGCGGCGCATGCTCGCCCGCCGCTCACCGGGTCAGGCCGACAAGCGTCGCCAGCCGCGCCACGCCGGCCGGCGCCGGGCGCCCCCGGGCGATCTCCGCGATCACGGTACGCGCCACCGGCCGTAACCGGACCTCGGCGGGCGCGACGCCGTCCGCCTCGACCACCGCCCGGCCGGCCGCGCGCAGGTCACCCACCGCCAGGTACGCCCGCGCGGCGTCGAGCAGGTAGGCGGCCCGGAACTCGGCCGGCAGCCGCCGCCACGCCTCCCGCCGGAGCACCCGCTCGTGCCGCTGCACCGCCGCCCCCGCGTCGCCCGACCCGATCGCCGCCACCACCCGGGCCAGCTCGACGGCGACCGGCCCGAATCCCGGACACAGTGGATCGTCCCCGCGCCGTGCCGCCAGCTCGGCGGCCCGGTCCAGCAGGTCGTCGGCGTGCCGGCGCTCGCCACAGCCGGCGGCGGCGAGCGCGGCCTGGAGCAGCAGCGGGCCGTGCGGCGTACCCGTCGAGGTGGTGGTGGGGACGGCGGTGACCGTCACGGCCAGCGCCAGCCGGTCGCGGCCCAGCGCGCGCAGCGCCTCGCCCACCGACGCGGCGGCCGGCGCCGCCAGCAGCGGATCGCCGCCCGCCCCGGCCATCGCCCGGTCGGCGGCCAACCAGCCCAGGTCGGCCTCCCCCAGCTTGACCAGCACCGCCGAGGCGACCCGGTACGCCGGCACCAGCAGCTCCGGTGCCGCCCCGGCCAGCCCCCGCGCGGCGTCGAGCAACCCCGGCAGCAGGCGCACCGTCTGCGCGTAGTGGGCGTGCTGGTAGGTCAGCCAGGCGTGCGTCACCTGCCGGCGCAACTCCCCCGGCGACAGCGCGGTGCGGCCGGCGTCGTAGCTGGCGAGCGCCGCGCGGACCGCGTCCACTCCGGCCGGCGGGCCCACGGACGGCGGGGCGGGCGCGCCGAGCAGCACCGACGGGTCGACCCGCAGCACCTCGGCAATCTCCTGGATCACCGAGTACCGGTCCAGCCCCCGCACGCCCCGCTCCACCTTGTCCACCCAGCTCTTCGACCTGCCGAGCCGGTCGGCCAGCATCTGCTGGGTCAGCCGGCGGCGTACCCGCCACCGGGCCACCCGCCGGCCGATCGGCTCACCGGTCACCGCCGCCACCGCCGGTCCGGCACCGCCCGGGTGGTGTCCTCGGCGGGTATCCGGTCCGCCTCGGCCTGGGCGAGGAGTCGCTGCTTGGCGGCCTCCCGCTCGGCGGCCTCGACCTGCTCTCCTATGCTCTCCGACGCTGCGTCGCCCTGACCGCTCATACCGCCTCCACTGGCGACACGGCAGTGCAGAAACTGATCACCACCGCGCCCGGTTCGAAGGGAGGCACGCGCCTCCCAAATTCGGACACTAGGAGGCTGGGGTTGTGGGTTGATTACTGTTGGTTATACCGCCAGCGTGATGCCCATCCGGCTAGCGAGAACACGCAGATCATCAGGGATTGCTCGGCGTCTCGCCCGCTGCGCAAGCGCCACCACCGCATCCCTGGCGAGCGGGTTCAGCGTGAAGGGCACCGGCGCCGCCCGTTCAGCCTGCACGAAGGCGGCCACTGCGGCGGCGTCCCGGCGACCCCCGTCCGCCAACGCCCGGCCGAGGTCGAGCCAGTACGACTGCTGGCGATTCGTCGCCACGAGGACCTGTGGCCGCACCTTTCGGGAAAGCTCGATGACCTTCCCGGATTCGCCCTGCTCGGCCGCGATCGACATCTCCCAGAGCCCGACGTTGGTCGGCCCGAAGCCGCAGCCGTTGAACCCTGCCCCGTCCGGTGGATCCCCGAGACTCGCCGCCTCGCGGGTCGCCTCGGTGAGATGGTCGCGAGCGACGTCCATGCGACCACTCACCGTCGAGGTCAGCGCGGCCGAGAGATGAAGCTGCCCGAGCATCTGCCGCATTCGTTGATCCCCGGCATCGGCCTGGAGTTCAGCCAACGACCGGTCGGCGGATCTGGCTGCGAGTGGCGCGGATTCGATCGGCAGACTCTGCGCGAACGCGAACCGGCTGGCGCCGATCCACGCCCGGTCCTCGATGTCCTCGGCGGCCAGCACCGCAACCCGCGCAGCGCTGAGCGCGAGATGCCGGAACCCAAGATGCCGCAGGCATGTCGATGCTTGGTACGCAACCTGGGCGAGGACTTGACCACCCACGGCGGCAGCATCGACGAGGAGGTCCGGCAACATACGAGCCATCGCCGGGTAGTTGCAGCTCATGCGTAGACGGTCGCTGCGGGCGATATCCGCAGTGAGCTCATCCCCTGAGCGACTCGGCGGCCGCCGCTCACCCTCTTCGATCTCGATCAACGCCGACCAGATCGCGGGTACCGACTGCGCGGCACTGTCGCGGGCCGGATCGCCAGGCTCGGTGCCCTGCCCAAGCAGATCGGCCACCGTGATCTGCAGGGCGGCGGCGATGGCGACAAGGGTGGAGCGGCGGTCGATGGTCTTTCGGCCCGACTCAACCTGCGAGATGTAGGACTGACTGATGCCGGCAAGGCCAGCCAGGACCGCCTGAGTCATCCCACCACGGCGCATCCGCCAGTAGCGGACCCTTGCGCCGATCGTGTCCGGCTTCAACGTGGCTCTACACTCCAGTCAGCGGCCTGGAAGGCGGTGAGAAGTTCCCAGCGCGCTCCCAATTGGACGCTACACCCCGCTGCCGAGTTGACGCACTTCTCCACCGCCTTACGCGAGCTCCGCGACGAACTGACGGCCGACCCGGCGGTCGAGACCTCAAGGGGCGACTGGCGGCACCAGTTCCGGCGTGTCCGGGCCGCCCACGCGAAGATCCGCGCCCGCGGAGAACGAGCAACCGCCACGCTCAAGACCTCGAAGCTCCTGGTCAAGCTGCGCTGCTGCCCACGCCGAGCCACCGCGATCATCCAAGCGATCCTCGCCCTGCATCACATCGGAACCAACGGCTACGCAGGATGAAAATGGCTCGATCAGTCGTTGCCACTTGGGTAGTTCGTCCGGGCTGGTTGGCGATTGAAGTCATCCCACAGGAGAGCAAGGCCACGGCCGATATGGTGGCCGGTGCCCACGGCCCAGGATTCTTGCCGAAACCTCGCAACGCTCTCGGGAAGGCTTATTAGCCCGGAAGTAGCCTGCACGTCGTCAATCATGGCACGAATGGCTTCCCGCACCTCATCGAGTCTTGCGCTGTCCCCTCGATACCAGAAGATTGCCGGCAAGCCCGCTCTCAACCCAGCTAGTAATTGCTGTCCGCCGATGCTGCCCGGCGTCGGAGGTTCGCTGAGCACCAACACCACCGCATCGGGTGACAACGACAACGACGCTTCCATCTGGGCTACGCTCTCCGATGCCGTCGCATGGTAGAGCCGGTGCACTCCGCGTGGTTGGAGCAGGCGCTGCCATCGACGCCCCCATTGCCGATGCCAGTGGGGTGCCCGGATGCGCTCGAGGCTCCGCACCACGATGGGGAAACTCCATACCAACGGGGTGGGCATCCGTGAATCGATCCCTGTTCGCCAGGTATCGACGGGCTCGTTGAGCAGACGAAAGGGTAGAATGAATTCGATGGCCACCGACTCGGGATGGTCTGACCACCGTCGCTGCATCTCCGCGACTATCTGGTTGACGGTCGATTCCAGTTCCGCATAGCTGACATAACGGTCGTCGCCCCGAACCGACTGCCAGTTCGGTGAAGCCCATTGGTACCAGTGCGAGACGATAAACGTGTCGTCAGCTCCGCCGTATTCCTCGAACTGCATGACCAGATAAGAAGTTCCGACAAGACGTGGGGTGCTCGGCGAGGTCTGTCCGGCCCGCCCCCACTGCTCGGCGCCGATGTGAGGCGGGTCCCGATCTGGCATGTCCACCGCTGTGGGCTGTCGGTGTCGGACACTCACCGCGACGTGTGGAGCGTGTACTCCGAGGCGATCGACAAGGGGTTGGCACACGCGGGAGAACTCGATGCGAAGCGCGTGGTCGACCTCCGTGTTACCGGCGTGCCGCTCCGCCATGTAGGTACCCACCTCGGAGACAGCCTCGGCGATCTCGTGGTGGCGCAGCGTCGACTGCAATACGGGCCGTAGCCCCAGCGGCAGATCGTAAACGACGTCGGTGCCGATCTCGCCTGTCGGCTCAAAGATTCCGGACATGTGCAGTTCGGCGATCTCGGCCGGGCCGGTCTGCGGCAGGAGCCGGTCCTGTATATGCCGCATGACGGGAATCGTCAGTGGGGCGGTGGCGGCGAGGAGGCTCGCGAGTCGGAATGTGTCGGGAGCGACCGAGGTGCGCAGCACGAATGCATGCTCGGCCGGACTCGACGGGGCGGGTATCAGCTCTGGGGTGGCCGTGTGGGCGGTCCTTTCCCTGCCGACGATGGCGACTGCGGCGTCCAGCCCGCGGTTCGAGGTCCCGGCAGTGAAATGGGCCCAGGGGCGCAGCCATTGCCGATCCAGTTCTAAAACGGGGATCGCGATCGCCCTGGACACGTCTCGGAGGACGCCGTCACGGCGCATCTGGGTGCGCGTCGTGGCATTGCTGGCTCCTCGGTGGGGTGCGGTGAGACGACCGTCGAATGTATCGAGCCACGTGTGACGCCACAGCCGTTCCGGAAGCAGTTCGATCAGTACGACGGCGGCCTGCTCGCCCCAGTCGGCCAAGGCAGTGGCTGCCGCACCAGTTTGCCAATTGGGACCGAGGCCGTCCGTGATCATGAGTATGAGTTGCTGTCGTCCAGCCCTCAACAGCGACGCGGACGGACGCATCCGGTCGGTCGGATCCGTGGTTCGAGCCAGCATCGACATGCCGTCGACGTTGTGTAGATGCGCGACGGAAATGTTTCGAAAGGCACCAAGATAACGACAAGTGTCAATGAAAGCGTCGATGGTGTCGTGCCACAGCGCGGCGAATGGACTCTGATCGATAACGATGGTGAGATCCAGCCAGCGATCGGGGACGGGCCGCATCACGGGCAGCCACAACCGTCTCTCGGCGATCTGGGCTACGGTGGCGGCCTCGTCAAGTTCGAATCGCTGCTGCGACACTGCGCGACGCTTTAACGGTCGCAGCGAGCGCAAGATTTGCAGCGGTCTGTGCAGGCCGGAAGTGCGACCTGTCTTGCTCGCTCCCTGTGTAGCGGCGAACTGGCCCGCGCTCGGAGACCGGGCGGGTCGGCTCGGCCATCGGGGCTGCTGCGGAGTGCGCGGGACCGATACTCGAGGTTGCGACGGCGGCTGCCCGTCGTGATCCGGGGGCTGCACCCGCGAGGGTGCGGGGTGCCCGCTCGGCAGGTGGGCGGCCAGCCAGAGACAATCTGCGATCTCGACTGCCGTGGCGGAGCCGGTCAGGTCCGCCAGGATTCGCTGGATGAGGGTGACGTCGACGGTCGCCACGGTCAGAGATCCGGATCGCCCAGGCGATGCAGAACCGACTGAGCGAGTTGCTCGCGGTTGAGAACACCGTTGACCTGGAGGCTCGCGGCCATGTACACCGCGTTCAAAAGTTGGTCGGTCGACAGATCGGCGACTTCCCGTCGGCTCAGGAACATGGTGATCAGATCTTCACTCTCTTGGGCGAGTGCCGATCCAAGATGGGCGGCGACGATCCTGTTCAGCCTCTCGTGCGAGGGCGGCGATAGTTCCAGTCGAAGGCAGCGGCGCAGGAATGCTGGCGGAAAGTCGCGCTCACCGTTGCTGGTCATGATCACGATCGGAAAGGCCAGACATGAGACCTGTCCATCTCGGACAGTTGCCACCGTGGCCCCGTCGGCCGTGCCCACCGCAACCTCGGCGAGTTCCTCAAGGCGGACCAGTTCCGGGATTTCAAAACGACCCTCCTCGAAAATCTCCAGCAGGTCATTGGGAAGGTCGATGTCACTCTTGTCCAGCTCGTCGACCAACAGCACCCGGGGTCGCCGGGTGGGCAGCAGCGCCGTGCCGAGCGGGCCGAGACGCAGATAGCGTCCGATGTTGCCCGCGCCCTCCAGTTGTGCGCCCTCCAGTCGACCCACCGCGTCATAGTGATACAGAGCTGCCGCGAGCGTGCTACGACTGGTAACAGGCCACCGAAGAACCGGTCCGAGCTTGAGTTCGTGGGCAACGGCGTAGGCCAACGCGGTCTTCCCTGATCCTGGCATTCCCGTCACCAGCAACGGGCGCCGCAGATAGAGAGCGGTGTTGACCATCTCCACCGTCGACCTATCGGCGATGTAACGGTCAGCCCGCGACGCGGCAGGTCCCTGGATAGTGCCGGCAAGGTCAGGCTCGTAGAACGGCGACCTGGCCTCGAACGTTCGCCACGGCGGCGGCGGAGGCAGCGACTGGATGCCGTCGTGTGGTGCGCCAGAGCCTCGATATACGTGCCACTCGTCCACTGCGAGTTCCTCTCACTCCCGTGAGTCCGTGTCAGGCGCCTGGGGTCGCTTCATCGGCGGGGGCTGGCTGTACGGATCGTCCCAAAGCAGCACCAGGTCCTTCCCACACGGCGTCGTACTGTCCGGTGCCAACGCGTCATTGCGTAACGCGCGGACGCGCTCGGGAAGTTCCTGCAGTGGGGTCTGCTGCAGCATTGCGGCGATGTCGCGGACGAAGTCGGCACCTGGACAGGGGCCGGTGCGGGGCGCTTTACACTTGAGGCACTGCCGGCGCTGCCACAGCACGACGGGTACGCCCGCGGGAAGAGCCACGTCCAATGCGGCTCGGGTGGCCGACCCGAACGGTGAGGCCGCCAGGGCGAGGGCACCCCGCATGGGATCACCTTCGATGAGGCCGTCGTACGCTTCGTGCGGCCATTCCTCGCAGACGATTGGCGTGAGCAGGTCGCCGATCGGCGCTGCCGCCAGGTTGTCCCACCGCACCTGCCACATGCCCTGCACTCCACGGTCATAGCGGCGATCGACATCGCGCAACACGACCGGGTAACGACGGCCCAATTCGACCCACTGCGCGCGGGGCCACAGACGCCAGCCCCCGACATGCTCGTCCATGAGCTCAAGTGGCGCGAAGATCTCGATCCGGACCCGGCTCGCGGTGCCGCCGGCTGCTTGCAGTTCCTCAGGGAGCAGAGCTCTCAAATCACCCCAGGCACGCTCAGGTGTCAGTGATTTCCGCCCGATGTGCACCGGTACCGAGTCACCGGTGTTGAGGTGCCGCCAGACGTTGAGCCGGACCAGACCGCGATCCTGGCTTGCCGGGGTCAGCTCAGCCATGAGGGCGACCGTTTGGGGCACCGTGGGTGACACGGCCATTCGACGGTTGGCGGCGGCAGCTTGTCCTCGGCGGTGTGACACCGCCAGTACCCAGTCGCCCAGCGCCCTCGCGTGGGCATCTGCACCATCACGCGCGAGGTCCGCGGCGTAGGCGACAGCGAGGGGCAGGCTATGGTCGTCACCGCGATACAACTGACTGAGATCTTCCGCCACATCCCGGTAGTCGATCAATGGCGCCTCGGGTTCAGCCGCCAGGATCCCGGCGACGCCGTTCCATCGGAGCCTGTGAGCATCGACCACGGGCAAATCAGCTAGCAACGCACGAAGTTTCCGCTCCTCGCCGACGTTGAGCTCGGAGGTAGGTGCTGCTCGGATCGCATCGACATGTCTCAGCCAAGGAGTATCGACCGCATGATATCGATCGTGCGCTCTCCACAATCGGCGATAGAGAGATTTTTCGATGCACCGGAGCGCTTTGAGTGGGACTGCCCGGCCGCCCATCGACGTATTGGCCAATCGCTGCGATTTGGTGATACCGCACACGGCGCCAGTTTCCAGGGACAGGACCGGTCCGCCCGACATGCCGGCCGGAATTTCGTTGCTCTCAAGCTTCAGGAACTGCTCCGGCGGGTACGAGGTCAGCCCGCCATACCGGAGGACAGTCGGCTCAACCTCGGGTGTCGCCTGATAGATGGCAGAATGACCGATCGCAAGAACGTCACTCTTCAACGGTGGATAGCGCTGCTCCAGGAAAGCGCACCCATGGCCGTACGGACCTTCGTCGAGTTCCACGACGGCAAGGTCCGGATACGGCCAGGTACCCGTCGCGGTCGGCTGCCGAGAGGCCCACCGCACGGTCGCAGAAGCTTTGTGGCCCGGCCAGGAGACAGTGACCTTCGTTCCGATCTCCGCTCCTGTTACATGGGCGCAGGTGAGAACGAACCCCGGCGCAGCGAAGAAACCACTACCGGTGGTCCGCCCACCTTCTACGAGGACCAGACACTGGTCACGCAGAATATCGGCTATGAAGTCGGCATGTGGCCTGGTCATGCACGTGTCAGCCTGCAGCCAGTTCGGTTTGACCCCAAGTCGCCGTGACCTTGATCGTCGCTCCACCGGTCACACCGGTCAGTGCAGCAACAACACCGCCATCAGCTGTGGCGAGTTCCATCCCGAACTCGACGGTAACCTGATCGGGACTCGCCGCTCGGAGCCCTTCCCGCACGCTGGTCACTGCACTGTGCAGGGTCTCCTGCAGACCCCGTACCGCCGCCGCTGCCCTGTCTTCAATGCCTACGTCCGACGGGCCTTCGCCCCTCACTACAGCGCTAGCCCGACCATCGACGATGTCGACCCGGGCCCACACCAACGTGCCGTCAGGCATCGTCACGGGCAAGATCTCTTTCACGGTGGCCGCTCCACAGATCGACGAATGGTAGTCCTCGAATGCTTGCGCACTGCTCGGTTGGCCTCAACCCACGATCCGGACGAACATCTCGGCCTCTAGTACGGCAGGCGCACGCTTACCGGGGCTTCGGCGGATTTCAGAGTGACACGATCGCCGCTCTCTCCGCCGGCAACTCGATCCCGTCCCTCATCACCGTGACCCCTCCGAAGTGGCCAGCAGCACCCGCCGCACCACCCCCGGCAAACTTTCCCGCCGCGCCCGCTCCGCCAGATTCGCCACGACACGCGTCTCGCCGCGCCGCGCCCGGTGGCGACCGTGGCGGCCAGCTCCGGCTCGGGGTGGCTGGTGAAGAACTGCCACGGCGTGGTGGCCGCCCACTCCTCCCCCATGAACAGCATCGGGGTGAACGGCGCGGTCATCAGCAGCGTCGCCTCCGCCCACCCGTCCAGCTCGGCCGGGTGGGTGCGATAGGCGTCAGGAGCCCGCGACGGAAGCCCGCACTGTCGGTTTGGCGGCTGCGCACAGTGACGGTCGCGTGCCACTTTTCAGCAGGGTGATGGCGGCACGGCGGCGGGCGGACCCGGCGCACGACCGGCACGCGGACCTACCGGAGATGGGGGACGTCATGACCGGACAGGAAGCCCACGGACGGACGAGGGTGCGGCGCCTCCCGGCCCCGCCGAGGCAATTCGACCCGTTCGCCGCCGCGCAGAGCGAGCTGAACCGGTATGGGCTGCCGCCCCGGCCCGACCCGAAGACCCGACCCGGCGAGGCCGAGCTGTGGGACCGCCAGGCCCGCCGCTACCAGGACTTCGACCACCTCGATCCGGAGTTCGACCGCACGACGGCGGACCGGCCAGCGGTCGGCAACCGTGCGCTCGGGCCGGATCCCATCGAGTCGTGCGGCTACCAGCTCACCACCACTACCTCGGCGCCGTTCACCATCCTGTTCGTCACCTGGACGGTGCCGAGCCTGCGCTTCGCGGCCAGCCCGTTCGGCGTCAACCATTTCCGCACCTTCGCCGGTCTGGGCTTCCTCGACGTCCACGTCGAGATGTCCGTGGACTCCGCACAGCAGGTCACCAGCCAGCTGTGGGCGCAGGGCGTGGGCAACGTCAACCTGCCGGTTCGCCCCGGTGACGTGCTGAGCGCCTCGCTGTGCCTGAACACGAACGCGGCCGGCACGGCGAGCTACTTCTTCACCAACGAGACCAGCCGGCAGACGATGAACTTCTCGATCGACACCGGGTTCCCGCCCGCCGTGACCGTGAACGCCGGCGTCAGCCGCGGCGACCTCAACCTGCCGGTCCATCCGCTCGCCCAGTTCGGCGCCGTCTACTTCGACGAGATCAGCGCCTACACGACCGCCGGCAGCCGGTCGCTCACCTCGGGGCAGGCGATCACCATGGTCGAGTCGAACGGTGCCACCCTCGCCACCCCGGTCCGGCTCACCGACTTCACCTTCAAGGCCGTGTACGGGACCTGAGCGCCGGACACCGAAGAACCGCTCGCACCTTCGGTGGGACGACCTCCGCGTCTCATTATTGATGCCTATCTATGTGTCCCAACCGCAGGCTCCCGGCGTTGCGGCCGGCGATTCAGAGCGACACGATCGCCGCCGACTCCGCCGGCAGCTCGATCCCGTCCCGCATCACCGTGACCCCCTCCGAGGTGGCCAGCAGCACCCGCCGCACCACCCCCGGCAAATTCACCCGCTGCGCCCGCTCAGCCAAATTCGCCACCACCAGCGTCTCACCGCGCCGCATCACCAGGAACTATCGCCGGAGACGTCCCGGCCTACCTTGCCAATGGCACCCCGCCTGAGCGGCGTCGTACCGGCGACCCGATCGGTTGACGGGAACCTCGCCAGGGCTGTCGTCAATGCGACGCCGGACGGTACGGATCTTGCGTGCGGCGGACGGCTCGCCGAAACTACCCGTGCCGCGCCGCCACGAACGGCACCGAGTTGATCACGCGCGGGAATGACGACGTCGAGGGGTCTTGCGGATGCAGCCGGGGCAGAGACGGGCGCGGCAGGTGGAGCGGGTCACCGCCAACGGGGTGGAGTTCTATGCCGAGCTGGCCGAAGGTGGCGGCCCGCAGAGTGTCACCCTGGACGAGATGCTGTCGTTCGACGGCGTCCGTGACACGGTCGAGGCCATCGCCGATGAGCTTGGCCAGGTGTGGGACAGGGTCAAGCCGTCGGAGGCAAGCGTGGCGTTCGGGCTGGCGCTGACGGCCAAGGCCGGCAAGTTGACGGGGCTCCTCGTCGACGCCAACGGGGAGGCGAGTCTGACGGTCACCCTCACCTGGAAACGGCCCGAGCCGGCCTGAGACGGGGCGAGCGGGTGCACACGCGGGTCGACTCCCGGCAGCTACGCCGTCACGTCGTACGGATCGAACGGACCGACACCGGTGCGGTGCTGGGCACCGGCTTCTTCGTCGCGCCGGGCTGGGTGCTCACCGCCGCGCACGTCGTCTACGACCACGTCAACCGGATGGCGTGGGACCAGGTCCGGGTGGTGCCCGCCGACCGGGACGTGGGTGTCGACCCGGTGGATGCCGATGTGCTGGCCCGGTCGGCACCTCCGGCGACCGGTTCCGCGCTGTGGCCGTACCCGGATCTGGCGGTGTTGCGGCTGCACGCCACGGCCGAGTGGGTCGCCACTCATCCCTGTGTCTGGCTGTCCGGTGGGCAGCCGCTGAACCAGGAGTGTCACGCGTTCGGGTTCCCGCGTCGCGAGGAGGGCGTGGATCCGAGGGGAGCACCGGCGTCGTTCACGTTCGAAGGTGTCACCGGTGACGAGTACTTCCAACTGAAGGCGGGGCAGGCGGCGCCGGGCCTGTCCGGGGCACCGCTGGTCTGCCCGACCCTACGGGCCGTGGTCGGGGTGGTCACCGCCACCCGCGACAAGTACAGCGACCTCGGCGGGTGGGCCGCGCCGCTGGCGGCGCTGTTGTCCGGCGGTCCGGGTGTGCCCGACGAGCTGGTCGAGTACGGCAGACAGCTCGCCTCGGCAGGCAGCGCGGCGGTGCTGGCCAACCGGGCAACCTGGCATGCCGTGCTGCCGATCGACGGCGCTGACGACCTGGTCGAGCAGCCCTGGACGCACACGCACGTGCAGCCCGGCACCGGCCAGCCCTCCACCATGCTGCGTCCCGAGTTCGCCGTGGTGGACTACCTGTTCCGCGGCGACACGCTGGCCACTGTCGCGCAATGGTGTGACGGGCCGCAGCGGCTGTCGGTCCGGTACATCGACGCCAGCGGCGGCAGCGGCAAGACCCGCTTCGCCGTCGAGGCGTGCCGCGCCCAGCACGCGCGCGGCTGGATAGCCGGCCTGCTTCCCGCCGATGATCGCAGTGTCGACACCCTGCCCCTACCTCGCCTACTCGTCGTGGACTACGTCGAGGAACGCGACGCGAGCGCCCTGTCCGCTCGGCTCGCGGCGCTGAGTCGCTCGGCGTCGGCCCTGGCGCCGGTCCGGCTACTACTGCTGAGTCGCCCCGCTGCCGGCGCGTTGGCCGGGCAGTCGTTGGCACCGCTGACTGAGGCCGCCTCCGGTGCGGCGCTGGCCGCGCTGGACACCGCCGTGGACACCACCACGGCGGTGGCCGACCTCACCCGGGAACAACGACGCGCGCTGTTCGCGACCGGGCTGAGCGCGTTCGGCCACACCTGGCACGGCGCTGGCTGGACTCCCCCGACCGTCGACGTCGACCTGTCCGACCTCCGCTACGGGCGTCCGCTGGATGTGCTGCTGGAGGCGTTCGACGTCGCGCTGTCCGGGCCGCACTGGAAAACCGACGGGCGGCCCCCCGTGGACCGGGCGCTCGTCCACGAGGCGAGACGCTGGTACGCCCGCCTACCGGCTCTCGATCACCGTCTGGTGCGGCTCTGCGTGGCCCTCGCCACCCTCGCCGGCGCCCGTGACGAGGACGAGGCGCAGGCGTTGCTGGACCTGATGATCGACCCCGCTGATCCGGCACCCGCCCCGATGCGTTCCCTGGTCGACCGGTGGCTACGCGGCCTGTACGACGGGCCCGACCGGTGGAACCCGCTGCGTCCCGACCGGCTCGGCGAGGCCCTCGTCGGCCAGGTCCTCGAAGAGCAGAACGACCACGGCTCGACGCTGCTGGCTTCCGTGTTGGCGCTGCGCTCCGACGAGCAGGTCCAACGCGCCCTCGACGTGCTGGTGCGACTGGCCACCACCCCGGCGGTCGCCGAGGTAGCCGCGACGACCCTCGCCGGCAGGTACGCCGAGCTGGTCCAGCGTTGCGCTCGCCAAACCAGAGGTGGCCATCGAGGAGCACCCACGGCCGCCGATCAGCCGTCGATCCCGCGGCCCTCGAGCACCGGCCTGCTCGACAGTCTCTGTCGCGCGCACACGGCGCTGCTCACCTCCGCCCGCGTCGCCGGCCTGCCCATCACCGTCCGATCCCAGCTCATAGTCGCGTGCGACGCCCTCGGCGCACTCGCCCGCGACTACGGCCGTTCTGCCGACGCGAGCGCCATCTTCACCACCGTCCTGGCAATCGTGGAGCGGTTGGCAGCCAGCGAGCCCGGCAACACCGACTACGCCAGAGCCCTGTCGGTCGCCTACAACAAGCTGGGCGACCAGGCCCGCGACAACGGGCAGACCGACCCTGCCCGGCAGCTGTACCAACAGTCGCTCGGCATCGCCGAAAGACTGGCCAGCACCGAACCCGACAACACCACCTACGCCCGCGACCTGGCGATCTCCTACAACAAGCTGGGTGACCTCGCCGCCGCCAACGGGCAGACCGACCAGGCCCGACAACTACACCAACAATCACTCGCCATCGCCGAACGGCTCGCCAGCACCGAACCCGACAACACCACCTACGCCCGCGACCTGGCGATCTCCTACGAACGACTGGGCGACCTCGCCGCCGCCAACGGGCAGACCGACCAGGCCCGGCAACTGCACCAGCAATCACTCACCATCCGCGAACGGCTGGTCACCACCGAACCCGACGACGCCGGTTCCGCCCGGGACCTGGCGATCTCGTACAACAAGGTGGGCGACATCGCCCGCGCCAGCGGGCAGACCGACCAGGCCCGACAGCTGTACCAACAATCACTCGCCATCGCCGAACGGCTGGTCACCGCCGAACCAGACAACACCGGCTACACCCGTGACCTGGCGGTTTCCTACAACAAGCTGGGTGACCTGGCCGCCGCCAACGGGCTGACCGACCAGGCCCGACAACTACACCAACAATCACTCGCCATCGCCGAACGGCTCGCCAGCACCGAACCCGACAACACCACCTACGCCCGCGACCTGGCGATCTCCTACGAACGACTGGGCGACCTCGCCGCCGCCAACGGGCAGACCGACCAGGCCCGGCAACTGCACCAGCAATCACTCACCATCCGCGAACGGCTGGTCACCACCGAACCCGACAACACCAGCTCCGCGCGGGCCCTGGCGATCTCCTACAACAAGGTGGGCGACATCGCCCGCGCCAGCGGGCAGACCGACCAGGCCCGACACCTGTACCAACAGTCGCTCGCCATCGCCGAACGGCTCGCCACCATCGAACCGGGGAACACCAGCTACGCCCGCGACCTGTCGATCTCCTACGAACGACTGGGCGACCTCGCCGCCACCAACGAGCAGACCGACCAGGCCCGACAACTACACCAGCAATCACTCACCATTCGCGAACAACTGATCAGCACCGAACCGGACAATCCCACCTACGCCCGCGACCTGTCGGTCTCCTACAACAAGCTGGGCGACCACGCCCGCGCCAACGGGCAGACCGAACAAGCCCGACAACTGCACCAACAGTCGCTCACCATCGCCGAACGGCTCGCCACCACCGAACCGGAGAACACCACCTACGCCCGCGACCTGTCGGTCTCCTACAACAAGCTGGGCGACCTCGCCGCCGACAGCGGGCAGCTCGACCAGGCCCGACAGCTGTACCAACAATCACTCAGCATCCATGAACGGCTCTCCACCATCGAGCCGGAGAACACCACCTACGCCCGCGACCTGGCGATCTCCTGCGAGCGGCTGGGTGTCCTGGCGCAGCGGGTGGACGATGTCGAGACGGCCGAGGCGCTGCTCACCCGGGCGGCCGACACCCGCCGCGCGCTGCACCGTCAAGAACCGGACCGCGCCGATTTCACCGAGGAACTGGGTGTCACGCTCGCCCTGCTGGCCGGCATCATCACCGACGACGCCCGGGCCGCGGTGCTCGCAGAGGCCGTCGGGCTGCTCGCAGCCTTCGAGGAGGCCGGCACCCTGACGCCCAAGGGCGCGGCGGTGCTGCGGTGGTTGCGCCAGTAACGCCGACGCCGCGCCTCAGAGCGACACGATCGCCGCCGACTCCGCCGGCAGCTCGATCCCGTCCCGCATCACCGTGACCCCCTCCGACGTCGCCAGCAGCACCCGCCGCACCACCCCCGGCAGGTTCACCCGCTGCGCCCGCTCGGCCAGATTCGCCACCACCAGCGTCTCGCCGCGCCGCATCACCAGGAACTGGTCGCCGTGGCGCACCTCGACCCGGTCCAACCGGGGATCCGACAGGTCCGCCCGCGACCGGCGCAACGCGATCAGTCGCCGGTGGAACTCGTACATCTCGCGGTGTTCAGGTTTGTCGAGCTCCGCCCAGTCGAGCCGGGAGCGCAGGAAGGTGCGCGGGTCCTGCGGGTCGGGCACGTCGGCGGTGGCCCAGCCGTGCGCGGCGAACTCGCGCCGGCGCCCGGTGGCCACCGCGGCGGCCAGCTCCGGCTCGGGGTGGCTGGTGAAGAACTGCCACGGCGTGGTGGCCGCCCACTCCTCCCCCATGAACAGCATCGGGGTGAACGGCGCGGTCATCAGCAGCGTCGCGCCGACCCGCAGCATCGCCGGGGACAGCGTGGCGGAGATCCGGTCGCCGGTGGCCCGGTTGCCGATCTGGTCATGATTTTGCAGGTACGCCACGAAGCGGTGCCCCGGGACGCGCTGCCGGTCGACCGGCCGCCCATGGGTGCGGTTGCGGAAGCTGGACCAGGTGCCGGCGTGGAAGAACGCGCCGGTCAGCACGTCGGTCAGGCACTCCAGCGAGCCGAAGTCGCCGTAGTAGCCCTGCCGTTCCCCGGTGAGCAGGGTGTGCAGGGCGTGGTGGGCGTCGTCGTTCCACTGGGCGTGCAGGCCGTAGCCGCCGGCCTCCCGGGAGGTGATCAGCTTCGGGTCGTTGAGGTCGGACTCGGCGATCAGCGACAGCGGCCGGCCCAGGTGGGTGGCGAGCGCCTCCACCTCGACCGCCAGCTGCTCCAGCAGGTGCACCGCGCCGGCGTCGGGCATGGCGTGCACGGCGTCCAGCCGCAGCCCGTCGACGTGGTAGTCGCGCAGCCACATCAGCACGCTGTCGATGATGTAGCGGCGCACCTCGCCGGAGTGCGGGCCGTCGAGGTTGACCGTGCGACCCCACGGGTTGCTCTGCTCGCTGAGGTAGGGCGCGAAGCTCGGCGCGTAGGCCCCGGAGGGCCCGAAATGGTTGTAGACGACGTCGAGGATCACCCCCAGCCCCTTGGCGTGGGCGGCGTCGACCAGCCGTTTCAGGCCGTCCGGCCCGCCGTACGGCTGGTGCGGGGCAAACCAGCAGACGCCGTCGTAGCCCCAGTTGTGCTCGCCGTTGAAGGCGTTCACCGGCAGCAGCTCGATCAGGTCGACGCCGAGGTCGACCAGGTGGTCGAGGTGGTCGATCACCGCGTCGAAGGTGCCCTCCGGGGTGAACGTGCCGACGTGCAGCTCGTAGAGGACGCTGCCGGGCAGTTGCCGCCCGGTCCAGCCGCCGTCGGTCCAGCGGTAGGCGGCGTGGTCGTAGACCCGGCTGGGGCCGTGCACCCCGGCCGGCTGCCAGGCCGAGCGGGGGTCGGGCAGCGGCCGGTCGTCGTCGTCGAGCAGGAAGGCGTAGTCGGTGCCCGGGCCGGCGTCGGGCACGTCGACCCGCCACCAGCCGCCGGGCGCGACGGTCAGCTCCCGGTCGGCGGCGCCGGGCCGGCGCAGCCGCACCCGGGCGGCCTCGGGCGCCCACACGGTGAACTCGGTCATGGGGCGGCCTCCACGGAGTCGGCGGGGGCGAGGAGGGCGACGGGATAGGTGCTCAACAGATCGTCCAGGAGCAGCTCAGACCCACTGTAGACCCGACCGGTGAACATGTCCCTAACACTGTTGCCGGAAATCGACAGGGTGGTGTCCCGCCAGCCGCCGGCGCGGGCCAGCCCGAGCGGCAGCCGGGTCGCCACGGCCACCGCGCCACCCCGGTCGAAGGCCACCGCGTGCGCCCCGGCCGGCCCGTGCGCCGGCACCGGCCGGTAGCCGGTGAACAGCTCCGGGTGGTCGCGGCGCAGCCGCAGCGTCCGGGAGACGACCAGCAGTTTCGCCGCGCCGTCCGCGGCCACCGCCGGCCGCCAGCCGGCGTCGAGCCGGTCCAGCAGCTCCCGGCGTACGGCGAAGTCGACCGGGCGGCGGTTGTCCGGGTCGACAAGCGAGTTCTCCCACAGCTCGGTGCCCTGGTAGGTGTCCGGCACGCCGGGCATGGCCAGTTGCACCAGCTTCTGCCCGAGCGAGTTGACCCAGCCGGCCGGGGTGATCTCGGCGGCGAACGCGGTGATCTCGGCGTGCAGCTCGCGGTCGTCGTACATCCGGTCGACAAGCGCGTGCAGCGCGTCCTCGAAGGCCGGGTCGGGGTCGGACCAACTGGTCGAGGCCGCCGCCTCCCGGGCGGCCTTCTCCGCGTACGCGTGCAGCCGCTCGCGGTCCAGCGGCCAGGCGCCGACGGCGGTCTGCCAGAGCAGGTGGGCCAGGTCCGGGTCGGGCAGCGGGACGCGGGCGGTCCACCGGGCGACCTGCTCGGCCCAGCGGCCCGGCAGCTCGGCGAGCACGGCGAGCCGGGCCCGGACGTCCTCGCCGCGTTTGGTGTCGTGGGTGGAGAGGGTGGTCATGCTCGCCGGCCAGCGGACCTGCCGGGCGGTGGCGAAGCGGTGGAACTCCGCGGGCGGCACGCCGACGTGCGCCGGTGAGCCGCCGACCTCGTTGAGCGCCACGAACCGGCTCCACCGGTAGTAGGCGGTGTCCTCCACGCCCTTGGCCATCACCGCGCCGGTGAGCTGCGGGAAGCGGGCGGCCAGCTCGTGCCCGGGGTCGCGGAGCAGGGCGGTGACCGCGTCCAGGGTGGCGGTGAGGTCGGGGCGACGCCGGCCGGCCTCGGCGCGGGCGGCGGCCAGGTGCCGGGCGCCCTGCGGCGGATAGCCCCGGTAGACGGGGAAGCAGGCGGCCAGCTCGGCCAGGGCCGCCTTGGTGGCGTCGGGGTCCAGCTCGGGGGCGAGCGCGGCGAGCCGGGTCAGCTCGGCGGCGAGCAGCCGGGTGGCCGCGGCCAGCTTGGTGTCGTGGGTGAGGTCCTGCCAGGAGGTGTGCCGGCCGGTCAGCCGGGCCTCCAGGGCGGTCAGGTCACCCTCGGCGGCGCCGTCGACGAAGAGGCCGCAGACCGCGGCGAGGGCGTCGTAGCCGGTGGTGCCGTCGACCGGCCAGTCCGGCAGCTCCTCGCCGTACTCCAGGATCTTCTCCACCACCAGCCAGGCGTCCGGGGCGGCGGCGCGCAGCCGGGCCAGGTAGCCGGCCGGGTCGCGCAGCCCGTCCGGGTGGTCGACCCGGATGCCGTCGACGTCGCCGGCCGCCACCCAGCGCAGGATCTCGGCGTGGGTGGCGGCGAAGACGGCCTCGTCCTCCACCCGCAGCCCGGCCAGGTCGGAGACGGCGAAGAACCGGCGGTAGGTCAGCTCGGCGTCGCCGCGCCGCCAGTCGACCAGCTCGTAGTGCTGCCGGTCGTGCACCTCGCGGGGCGTCCCGTCGCCGGTGCCGTCGGCGATCGGGAAGCGGTGCTCGTGGTAGCGCAGCTCCCCGTCGACCAGCTTCAGGTCGTCCAGCGCGTCGGGGGCGTCGGCGAGCACCGGCAGCAGCAGCCGGCCCCGGTCCCAGTCGATGTCGAACCAGTCCGCGTACGCCGAGGCGCGCCCGGCGCACAGCACGTCCCACCAGGCCGGGTTGGCGGCCGGTCGGGCCACCCCGGCGTGGTTGGGCACGATGTCCACGACCAGGCCCAGCCCGGCCGCGCGCAGCGCCCGGACCAGGCGCTGCCGGCCGGCCTCGCCGCCCAGCTCCGGGTTGACCGCGCGGTGGTCGACCACGTCGTAGCCGTGCGGGGAGCCGGGGGTGGCGGTGAGCAGGGGCGCGCTGTAGAGGTGGCTGACGCCCAGGTCGCGCAGGTAGCCGGCGAGCCCGGCGGTGGCGTCGAGGTCGAAGCCGGGGCGGATCTGGACGCGGTAGGTCGACCCGACCCGCGTCGTCGTTTCCGGCACGTCGGGTCGGGGGGTGTCGGGCATCGGTCAGACCGTCCTCTCCAGGACCAGCAGCGAGCGGTCCGGCACGCAGACGGTGCCGCCCGCCTCGACCAGCGTCGTCTTCTCCGGATCCGGTTCCGCGGTGCTGATCACCAGCTCCCAGCGCGGCCCGAACTCCTCGCCGGGCACTGTGAAGTCCAGCGGCGCGTCGTGGGCGTTGAACAGCAGCAGGTACGAGTCGTCCCGGTGCCGCTGGCCGTACTGGCCGCGTTCGGGGATGCCGTCGCCGTTGACGAACAGGGCCACCGAGCGGCCGAAGTCGTTGCCCCAGTCCTCGTGGGTCATCTCCCGGCCGTCCGGGGTGTACCAGGCGAGGTCGGGCAGGCCGGAGCCGGCGGCCCGGCCGCCGACCGGCAGGCCGGTGAAGTAGCGGCGGCGGCGGAAGACCTGGTGGCGGGCCCGGAAGTCGGTGAGCCGGCGGACGAAGGCGAGCAGCTCGGGATCGGCGCGGTCCCAGTCCACCCAGGCCAGCTCGTTGTCCTGGCAGTAGGCGTTGTTGTTGCCGTGCTGGGTGCGGCCCAGCTCGTCGCCGTGGCCGAGCATCGGCACGCCCTGGGAGAGGATCAGCGTGGCCAGGAAGTTGCGCCGCTGCCGGGCCCGCAGGGCGAGCACGCCCGGGTCGTCGGTGTCCCCCTCCACCCCGCAGTTCCACGACCGGTTGTGGCTCTCGCCGTCCCGGTTCTCCTCGCCGTTGGCCTCGTTGTGCTTGTCGTTGAACGACACCAGGTCGTTGAGGGTGAACCCGTCGTGGCAGGTGACGAAGTTGATGCTGTGGAACGGGCGGCGGCCGTCGTCCTGGTAGAGGTCGGCGGAGCCGGAGATGCGGGAGGCGAACTCCGCCAGGGTGGCCGGCTCGCCGCGCCAGAAGTCCCGTACGGTGTCCCGGTATTTTCCGTTCCACTCGGTCCACAGCGGCGGGAAGTTGCCCACCTGGTAGCCGCCCGGCCCGACGTCCCACGGCTCGGCGATCAGCTTGACCCGGCTGACCACCGGGTCCTGCTGCACCACCTCGAAGAAGGTGGAGAGGCGGTCCACCTCGTAGAACTCGCGGGCCAGGGTGGCGGCGAGGTCGAAGCGGAAGCCGTCGACGTGCATCTCGGTGACCCAGTACCGCAGCGAATCCATGATCAGTTGCAGGGAGTGCGGGCTGCGCACGTTGAGGCTGTTGCCGGTGCCGGTGTAGTCGACGAAGTAGCGCCGGTCGTCGTCGGAGAGGCGGTAGTAGCTGGGGTTGTCGACGCCCTTGAAGCTCAGCGTCGGGCCCAGGTGGTTGCCCTCGGCGGTGTGGTTGTAGACCACGTCGAGAATGACCTCGATGCCGGCCGCGTGCAGCGCCTTGACCATGCCCCGGAACTCCTGCACCTGCTGGCCGAGGCGGCCCAGCGCGGAGTAGCCGTGGTGCGGGGCGAAGAAGCCGATGGTGTTGTAGCCCCAGTAGTTGCGCAGCCCCAGGTCGGCGAGGCGGTGGTCGTGCACGAACTCGTGCACCGGCATCAGCTCGATCGCCGTCACCCCGAGCTGCTTGAAATAGTCGATCATCACCGGGGAGGCGATCGCCGCGTACGTGCCGCGCAACTCCTCCGGGATGTCCGGGTGGCGCATGGTCAGGCCGCGCACGTGCGCCTCGTAGATCACCGAGTGGTGGTACGGCGTGCGGGGCGGCCGGTCGTTGCCCCAGTCGAAGTACGGGTTCACCACCACCGACTTCGGCATGAACGGCGCCGAGTCGGTCTCGCTCATCCGGTCCTGGTCGCCGCCCACCTCGTAGTCGTAGACCGCCTTGTCCCAGGCGACCTCCCCGTCGACCGCCTTCGCGTACGGGTCGAGCAGCAGCTTGTGCGGGTTGCAGCGCACCCCGTTGGCCGGATCCCACGGGCCGTGCACCCGGAAGCCGTAGCGCTGGCCCGGCTCGATGCCCGGAATGTACCCGTGCCACACGTACGCGTCGACCTCGCGCAACTCCACCCGGCGCTCGGCGCCGGTGTCCCACTCGTCGAAGAGGCAGAGCTCGACCTTCTCCGCGACCTCCGAGAAGATCGCGAAGTTGGTGCCCATCCCGTCGTAGGTGGCCCCCAGGGGATAACGCTCGCCCGGCCAGACCTGCATGTCGCTCCTTCAACGATGATCGTGAGCGCACGGTCGGGCGGACCGCCGATGCGCACGCCGCTAATGCCCCGGCGCGGCGGCGGGCAATCCACCCCTTCGGACCGTAACCGAAATCCGCCCTGGCGATGAGCGTGCGACGTTCGGGTGTCATCCGTCACGATGACCCTTTTCGAGATGCGCCGCGCCGCCCGATGGCCTTTGCTATGTGCGGGCGCGCGTCGCCGCGCGTCCGTCTCGGCCCTCGGCCACCCACCCACCTGAGTTCCCCGCCGCCATCGTCGCCGGCGCGTCCCACCCTGCACGGACGGAGATCGTTGTGAGCAACCCGCGGTCCGGCGCCCACCCGGATCGGACCTGCCGCCCCTCCCCCACCTCCACACCCCGGCCCCCGCTCGGCGGCGCCCGCCCGCTGCGGGTGCTGATGCTCTCCTGGGAATACCCGCCGGTGCTCGTCGGCGGACTCGGCCGGCACGTGCACGCCCTGTCGGTGTCGTTGGCCGCCGCCGGCCACGAGGTCACCGTCGTCACCCGGCACGCCGACGGCGCCCCGCTGGAGGAGTACGTCGACGGGGTCCGGGTGGTGCGCGCCGCCGAGGACCCGGTCACCTTCCCGCTGGCCACCGGGAGCCTGCTGGCCTGGACGATGGCCTTCAACCACACCCTGACCCGGGCCGCCCTGCGTGCCGCCTCCACCGGCGGCTACGACGTCGTGCACGCGCACGACTGGCTGGTCGCGCACGCCGCGATGACCGTGCGCGACCACCTCGACCTGCCGCTGGTCAGCACCATCCACGCCACCGAGGCGGGCCGGCACCAGGGCTGGCTGCCCGAGGAGATGAACCGCACCATCCACGGGGTGGAGCACTGGCTGGGCACCTCGTCGGTGCGGACGATCGTCTGCTCGGGCTACATGCGCGACGAGGTGACCTCGCTGTTCGGGGTGCCGGCCAACCGGGTCGACGTGGTGCCCAACGGCGTCGAGCCGCACCGCTGGCGGGTGCCGGTGGCCGCGGTCGCCGCCGCCCGGGCCCGGTTCGCCGCCGACGGCCCGCTGGTCACCTTCGCCGGCCGGCTGGTCTACGAGAAGGGCGTCCAGCACCTGCTGGCCGGGCTGCCCCGGCTGCGGGACCGGCACCCGGGGCTGCGCGCGGTGATCGTCGGCGACGGCCCGTACCGGCCGGAACTGCAGGCCGAGGTGCACCGGCTCGGGCTGGGCGGCACGGTCAGCATGCCCGGCTTCCTCGGCGGCACCGACCTGCCGGCCGTGATGGCCGCCTCGGACTGCTTCGCCGTGCCCAGCATCTACGAGCCGTTCGGCATGGTGGCCCTGGAGGGCGCCGCCGCCGGGGCCCCGCTCGCGGTCTCCGCCACCGGCGGGCTCGCCGAGATCGTCGAGCCGGGCGTGACCGGGATGACCTTCCGGCCGCACGACCCGGACGGCCTCAGCGACGCGGTGCACGCGCTGCTGTCCGACACCGATCGGGCCCGCGCCCTGGCCCGCCGCGCCCGGACCATGGTCGACGAGCAGTACGGCTGGGCGGCGATCGCCGGCCGCACCGCGGCGACGTACGCCTCGGCGATCACCCAGACGCCGGGCTTCGTCGCCGAGCAGGCCACCCACCAGATGACGTACGGCCGGCCCCGCCCGCTGATCCCCGACGGCAACCTCCTCGCCGCCGCCGGCCTCCGCTGAGGTGTAAGGAGGGTGCCCTTATTAACGCATTCTGCATAGCAAGGGCCCCTTCTTAACACCCCCCGCTCAGCGCACCCGCCTGCTGCGGGCCCCCGCGCTCGACATCCGGCATGTCGCGCTTCCGCAGGCCGGAAGGGTGCGACATGCGGCATGTGGCGCCCTCCGCGGGCCGCGACATGCGGCATGTGGCCCCTTCCGCGGGCCGGGAAGGCGGACGAACGAGGCCGCCGACCCGGTTCGGGTCGGCGGCCTCGGGTCAGCTCGCGGCAACGGGTGTTAAGCAGGGGCCCTTCCTATACCGGAGGCGTTAACAAGGGCACCTTCCTTGCACCGTCAGCGGGTGGTGATGTCGGTGTAGTTGCGCTCGGCGGCGCCGGTGTAGATCTGCCGGGGGCGGCCGATCTTCGTCTCCGGGTCGTTGATCATCTCGCGCCACTGGGCGATCCAGCCCGGCAGCCGGCCCAGCGCGAACAGGACGGTGAACATCTTGGTGGGGAAGCCCATGGCCTTGTAGATCAGGCCGGTATAGAAGTCCACGTTCGGGTAGAGCTTGCGGGAGACGAAGAAGTCGTCGGCGAGCGCGATCTCCTCCAGCTGCATCGCCAGGTCCAGCAGCGGGTCCGGCTTCTCCATCCGGCCGAGCACGTCCTGGGCGGCCTTCTTGACGATGGCGGCGCGCGGGTCGTAGTTCTTGTAGACCCGGTGGCCGAAGCCCATCAGCTTGACGCCGTCCTGCTTGTCCTTCACCTTGCGGACGAAGGACTGCACGTCGCCGCCGTCGACCTGGATCTTGTGCAGCATCTCCAGCACGGCCTGGTTGGCGCCGCCGTGCAGCGGGCCGAACAGCGCGTTCACGCCGGCCGAGACCGAGGCGAACAGGTTGGCGTTGCTGGAACCCACCAGCCGGACGGTGGAGGTGGAGCAGTTCTGCTCGTGGTCGGCGTGCAGCACGAAGAGCATGTCGAGCACGCGGGCCATCACCGGGTCGACCTCGTACGGCTCGGCCGGCACGCCGAAGGTCATCCGGAGGAAGTTCTCCACGTAGCCCAGCGAGTTGTCCGGGTAGAGCAGCGGCTGGCCGATCGCCTTCTTGTACGCGTACGAGGCGATGGTGGGGACCTTGGCCATCAGCCGGACCGTGGAGATCTCCACGTGCTCGGAGTCGAACGGGTCGAGGCTGTCCTGGTAGAAGGTCGAGATCGCGCTGACCGCCGACGAGAGCACCGCCATCGGGTGCGCCTCGCGCGGGAAGCCGTCGAAGAAGCGGCGCATCTCCTCGTGCAGCAGCGAGTGCCGGCGGATCCACTCGGTGAACTCGGTCAGCTGCTGCTGGGTCGGCAGCTCACCGTAGATCAGCAGGTAGGAGACCTCCAGGAAAGAGGACTTCTCCGCCAGCTGCTCGATCGGGTACCCGCGGTAGCGCAGGATCCCCGCGTCGCCGTCGATGTAGGTGATCTCGGACGAACAGGATGCGGTGTTGACGAACCCGGGGTCGTACGTGGTCATCCCGGTTTCCTTCAGCAGCTTGCTGACCCCGATGCCCGCGGGGCCCTCGACCGCGCTGTGCACCGGCATCGAGAGCTGCCCACCGGGGTGATCGAGCTTGACTTCCGTCATGTGGTCCCTCGCTTCGCCGGCGAAATCCTCGTTGAATTGCCTTCGCTTTTACCGTAGTCACGGCCCGGCCGATACCGCCCACCGTGGTTCGGGGGTGAGGTATGCGTCACCCGATTCCCGACCTGGATGATCGGAAACCCGCTCGCGCACCGGAAAGCGGAAGGCTACCTCAGGACAGCGTGAGGCGACGAAGCGTGTCACCGGGACCGACCCGGTAGACATCGAGCTGGTTCTCTCCCACCCGGTACAGCCGGTCGTCGGGGAGCAGGGCCGCGAAGCGCCGCCCGGCCGGGTCGGCCGGCACCACCGGGACCACCGCGCCGACCCGGCCGTTGACCGCCACGGCCAGCAGCGTGCCGTCCGGCACCGACGCCGGCACGGTGCCCCAGACCAGCGCGGGCAGCTCGCCGTCGTCCGCCCGGACGTCGCGGAACGCGGCCAGGTTCGCCACCGTGGCGCGGCCACCGCCGCCCGGTCGGGCACCCACCTCGGTGCCCACCAGCGGATGCACGGGTACGGGCGGCAGCGGCCCGGGCACCCCGCCGGTGATGGTGACCGGCTCCCCCGGCCGGTCGTAGAAGCGCTTGTCGGCGCGGTCGCGCGGCGACTGCCGGGCCGACCGGCCGTCGACCCGCCAGGGCAGCCGTACGTTGGCGTAGTCGGCGATGGTGGGCAGCAGGTCGACGTGCTCCCAGTTGCGGTCGTCCACCCGGCCGGTGCGCTGGCCCGGCTCCTTGACGAACATCGGCACCCAGGCGACCTGGTCGGCGGCGTGCTCGATCGCCCCCATCCCCCGGCCCTGCCAATCCTGGCGGAAGCTGACCCCGTGGTCGGCGGTCACCACGACCAAAGCCTTGTCGTACAGGCCGGAGGCGCGCAGGGTGCGCAGCGTCTCGCCGATCAGCCGGTCGGTGTAGCCGAGCTGGGCCAGGTGCCGGGCCCGGGCCAGGTCGACCCAGCCGGCGCCGTCGTTGGGCAGGTCCTCCGGCGCGTCGTAGCGCGCCCCGGACGGCAGGAACGCCCACGGCGCGTGCGGCATCAGCAGGTGCAGGAAGTGCAGCGTGGGGCGGGCGCTCGGGCGCAGCCCGGCGAGGAAGCTGGTGAACCGGGCCGGCTGGTTGTCGTCCAGGCTGTCGAAGCGGAACTTCGGGTCGTCCGGGACGGGCTCGGCCGCGTCCAGGCCCGCCTCGGCCGCGGTCTTCTCCCGGTACGACTCCTCCGGGTCGATCCGGCTGTCCACCGGCGCGGCGACCTGGCGCAGCAGCTTGCCGCTCTCCCGCACCAGCACGCCGAGGCCCTGCTCGGGGGTGCTCGGCTGCTCGCACCGGCTGGGTGGGCAGAGCCGGGTGATGCTCTCCTCGGCGCGCACCTCGTACAGGCCACCGAGGGCGGTGAAGAGGTTGTCCGGGTACTGCGAGTAGTGCGGCGCCACCCCCTTCGCCGGGTACCGGCCGGTGAGCATCGCCGGCAGCGCGTACGGGGTCCAGCCGCTGACCCCGGTGGCGTTGCGGTACCAGGTGGAGCCGCCGGCCAGCTCGGCGAAGTGCGGATAGCGGCCGGCGTCGACCTTGCCGTCCGGCCCGAGCAGCGACTGCAACGGGAACTCGTCCAGGACGATCATGACGATCGGCGGGTGCACGCCCGGGCCGGCCTGGCCGGCCGCGCCGCCCTCGCCGCGCGGCAGCACCACCGCCGAGGCGGGCGAGGCGAACAGGAACAGCAGCACGAACACCGGCGGGCCGATCGCGGCGACCCGCAGCACCCGGCCGGGGGCGCGCCAGCGCCGGTGCGCGGCCGCCCCGGCGGCGCCGGCCAGCGCCGCGACCAGCAGCAGCGGTACGCCCCGTAGCGGCGTCACGTGCCGCCCCACCTGCACGGCGAGGGCGGCGAGCAGCAGTCCCACGAACCCGGTGTGCACCGCCGCCCGGACCGCCCGGCCGGCCAGCCGGCTGGCCGCGCCGAGCAGTGCCACCGGCAGCGTCGGCACCACCGCGATCAGCGCCACCAGCAGCAGCACGTCCCGCTGCCGGGCCCGGTGGAACAGGAAGAAGTCGGGGCTGCGGCCGAGCACGTCCAGCACCGGCTGGGTGACCACCAGGCCGACCAGGGCGACCACCTCCAGCGCCCGGCGCAGCTCCGGCCGCCACCGGGCCGGTGCGGCGCGCCCGGCCGATTCGGGGGCGGCCGGCGGCGCGGCGGTGGGGGCCAGCGCGGGCTCAGCCACCCACCATCACCTGGTAGAGGGTGCGGGTGCCCGAGGGCAGTTCGAGGCGCTGCACCAGCCGGCAGCGGCCGGTGAGCAGCCGTTCGAACTCTTCGGGGCGGTAGTCGGGGAAGAGGCCGTCGGGCTTGTTGGCCAGCAGCCGGCGCGCCATCGGGTCCTCCGGGTGGACGAACTCGACGACCAGCCGGCCGCCGGGCGCGCACCAGCTGGTGAGGCAGTCGACGACCTCCGGCAGCGGCACGTTGCGCCCGATGGCCAGGTGGTGCACCAGGGCCAGGGCGAGCACCACGTCCGCGCGGGCCGCCCGGGCGGCGAAGCCGGCCCGTTCGACGCCGCGCCAGCCGCCGCCGGGCGACGGGTCGGCGAGGTCCATCACCAGCGGCAGGATCCGCCGCTCCCGATCGGCGCGCAGCCCGCGGTACAGCTCGTCGACGACCGCCGGGTCCTGCTCGACCGCCACCACGTAGCGGGCGTGCCGAGCGGCGAGGCGGGCGTACCGGCCGTCGTTGGCGCCCAGGTCCAGCACCAGGTCCGGCTCGGCGGCGGCGGTGACCGCGTCGGCCACGAACCGTTCCTTGGCCACCCGGTCCTGGCCGGTGTAGCCGCAGGTGCGCTGGTAGTCCGACCAGTGGCTGGCGCCGGGGCGGTGGTCGAGCCGGCCGACCAGCTTCGCCAGCCCGCGCACGGTGGCCAGGGCGAGCTCGCGGGAGTAGCCGGCGGCGCGCAGCTGCGCCCGGACGTCGGAGGTGCTCGCGGCGGCGTTGCGCCGCTGCATCGCGCCGTGCAGGTGGACGTGGGTGGGTACGCCCGGCAGCAGCCGCCGGGCGCCGCCGAAGATGCGGCGCATCTGCTCGGGCTCGACCCCGTCGACGCGGGCCCGCAGGAACGGCTGGAAGTCCAGGCCGAGGTGGGCCTGCAGCAGCAGCGGATAGAGCAGGGTCTGGCAGAACTGCCGGTAGCCCGCCCAGGGCTCGCCGTCGCGGGCCGGGGCGAACGAGCCGACGTCGATGAAGACCGGGTCGACGCCGCGCCACTGGAGGTTGTAGGCCGAGCCGTCCTTGGTGGTGAAGCCGCCGGCCAGGGCGGTGCGCAGGATCTCCAGGTGCAGCAGCGCCGCGTCGCGCAGCATGGCGAACGACCACTCGTACGGGTGCGAGACGAACGGGATCCGCTCGTGCCGCAGCACGGCGGCCCACTCGCCGCCGTCGGACGGCAGCGGGCCGGCCGGGTCGACCAGTTCGGTGCCGCAGACCTTGCCCTCGGCCATCAGCGCCGGGAAGAAGTCGGTGCCGGCCAGGGCGTGCCAGTCGGCCGCGGCGCCGGCGTCCAGCGCCCGCAGCACGTCCGAACCGGCGTGGAAGACCCGGTTCGCCGGGTCCCGGAACGAGCCGGGCTCGGCCCGCAGGTCGCCGTCGGGGATCACCATCGCGCGGGTCAGCCCTGGTCGGTGGGCTGGCGGCGGAACCGGGCGACCAGGCGGCGCCAGTAGAGCTTCGCGGCCACCGCCGCCCCCGCCACGCCGCCGACCACCGCCTGCACGATCAGGCTGCCGGATCCCGCGTCCAGGTAGGCCAGGTGCATCACCGCCCGCTCCTCTCCCTCGCCCGCTGTTGCCCGGCACGACCCGGGCCGCACCGCTGGGGTTTATGGCCGGTTAAGCCGGACTTGCCTCACTTGTCACCGTACGCGAACGGTGCCGGCCTGTCGGCCACACCAGGACACTCCGTCCGGTCCGTTTCGTTCAAGACCGGGCCGCGCCCGGCCGCGTAGCGTCCCCGACATGGCACCTCACCTCGACCTGATCGGCACGGTCGTCACCGACATGGCCCGCACCCTGGCCTTCTATCGCCGGCTCGGCCTGGACGTGCCGGCCGGCGCCGACACCGAACCGCATGTGGAGATCACCCTGCCCAACGGGCTGCGGCTGGCCTGGGACACGGTGGAGACCATCCGGAGCTTCCATCCGGACTTCCACCTGCCGACCGGCCCGTCCCGCGGCAGCCTGGCGTTCCGGTGCGACAGCCCGGCCGAGGTGGACCGGTACTGGACGGAGCTGACCGAGGCCGGCTACCACGGCGAACTGCCGCCGTGGGACGCCTTCTGGGGCCAGCGGTACGCCGTGCTGCACGACCCGGACGGCAACGGGGTGGACCTGTTCGCCCCGCTCGGCGAGCAGTAGCCCGACCGGCCCGCCGACCGGCGGCGCGCTCGACCAGCCGACCCGTCAGCCGGCGAGCAGCGCGGTCGGCGGCGCCCCGGCCAGCTCGCGGACGTCGCGGGTCAGGTGCGCCTGGTCGGCGTACCCGGTCCGGGCGGCCACCTCGGCCAGCCCGACGCCGGTCCGGGCGAGCGCCAGCGCCCGGCGCATCCGCAGGATGCGGGCGAGGGTCTTCGGGCCGTACCCGAACAGGGCCTGGCTGCGCCGGTGCAGCAGGCGCGGGCCGAGCCCGACCTCGGCGGCGGCCGTGGCCACCGGCGCGCCGGTGGCGAGCAGCGCGGCCACTCGCGGCCCGAGCGGGTCGGGACCACCGGCGGCGGCGAGCCGCCCGGCGGCGATCGCGGTCAGCCCGGCACCGGTCGGGTGCTCCGCCAGCCGCTCGGCCGCCTCGTCCGCCGCCCGGCCCCAGAGCGCCGCCAGCGGCACCCGGCGGTCCCGCAGCTCGTCTGCGGGCACCCCGAACACCGCCGGACCGACGCCCGGGGGCAGCCGCAGGCCGAGCCAGCGCTCCCCCGGCGCGGCGAGGCTGCGGTACGCCGTCCGGTCCGGCCCGGCCACCAGCAGCCCGGACCGGCTGGACCAGAGCAGGTCGAGGCAGCCGTCCGGCAGTACCCGGGTGGGCGCCCCGTCGCTGACGGCGGCCCAGAGCACCGCGCCCGCGATCCCGGCCGGTCGTTCCCGATACACGCCGACCAGCGTGCCACGACCGGGCCGGGACGCGCGCGCCTCAGCGGCGGTGGTGCATGGCGAGGCGCAGCAGCGCGAAGCGCAGCACCGTGGCGGCCAGGTTGGCGACCACCAGCACCGCCGGCTCCAGGATCCGCGGTGGGTGGGCGACGACCGCGTGCAGCACGGCGAGTGAGCCGCTGGTCAACGCCAGGCCCAACCCGAAGGCCAGCAGGCCCTGGAGGTGGTGCCGGCCGGCGTGCCGGCGACCGGTGACGCCGAAGGTGAGCCGCCGGTTGGCCGCCGTGTTCGCGATCGCGGTGAGCAGCAACGCCACCAGGTTCGCCGCCTGCGCCCCGAGGACCGGCCGGGTCGCCACGAACAGCGCCAGGTAGGCAAGCGTGCTGGCCACCCCGATCGCGGCGAACCGGGCCAGTTGCCGGGGCAGGCCCGCCGGCACCCGGGCCGGGGGCGGACTCAGCGGCGCCCGGCCCAGTTGCTCGCGCAACCGCCCCAGGGGCAGCGCGCCGGTCAGCAGGGCCCGGCCGAGCCGGCCGATGCCCCGCAGGTCGGCCAGGGCGGTGGCGACCAGCTCCACCCGGCTGTCCGGGTCGTCCACCCAGTCCACCGGCACCTCGTGGATGCGCAGCCCGGCCCGCTGGGCCAGCACCAGCAGTTCGGTGTCGAAGAACCAGCCGGTGTCGCGCACCAGCGGCAGCAGCTCGCGCGCCACGTCCGCGCGGATCGCCTTGAAGCCGCACTGCGCGTCGGAGAACCGCACCGCGAGGGTGCCGCGCAGCAGCAGGTTGTAGCCGCGGGAGATGATCTCCCGCTTGGGCCCGCGCACCACCCGGGACGTCCGCGCCAGCCGGGTGCCGATGGCCAGGTCGGAGTGGCCGGAGATGAGCGGCGCGACCAGCGGCAGCAGCGCGGCGAGGTCGGTGGAGAGGTCCACGTCCAGGTAGGCCAGCACCGGCGCGTCGGAATCCGACCAGGCCGCCCGCAGCGCCCGGCCCCGGCCCTTCTCGGCCAGGTGCCGCACCCGCACGTCGGGCAGTTCGGCGGCGAGCGCCTCGGCCACCGCGAGGGTGCCGTCCACGCTCGCGTTGTCCGCCACGGTGATCCGGAACGGGTACGGGAAGTGCGCGCTCAGGTGCGCGTGCAGCCGGCGTACGCAGGGTTCGAGGTCGGCCTCCTCGTTGTACACCGGCACCACCAGGTCCAGCACCACGGTCCGCGCCTGGGTGGGCGTCTGCACGGCCGGGCGCTCCGCGCTGGAAGGGATCATGCCTCAGCCCTGCTTTCCGCTGCTCAGGTCATAGACGGTGACCCCGTCGACGGTCCGCGACTCGAAGTTCTCGGCCACCCAGGTGGCGATCTCCTGCGACGCGGTGCTGCCGCCGGTGGCCCGGAACCCGCCACCGCCGATGAACCAGTGGATCCGCCCGGCCGCCACGTGCGCCTGAAACTGGGCGAGCGTCGGCGCCGGGTCGCTGCCGTTGAAGCCACCCACCGGCATCACCGGCGCACCGGTCGCCAACTGGTAGCCGGAGGCGTTGTTCGAGCCGACCGTGGCCGCCACCCAGGTGTACGCGTCGGCGTCGGCCGTCAGCAGCTGCTTCAGTTCGGCGCTCGGCTCGCGGCTGTCGAGCAGACCGCCCATGCCACCGCGCTGGCCCGGCCCGCCGGGGAACCCGCCGGCGCCGTTCGGACTGCCGCCGCCCGGGAAGCCGGGAAACTGCCCGCCGGGGAAGCCGGGAAACTGCGGCCCGGCCTGGCCCGGCGCGCCGTTCTGGCCGCCGTCCGGGCGGCCCGGGAACCGGCCGTCGCGCTGCCCGTCCGGGAGAGCCCGGCCGCCGGGGAAGCCGCCCCGGCCGGGGCCGAACCCGCCCTGCCCGGCCGGGCCGGCCGTCGGGATGGCGCCGGTGTGCGGGGTGGCCGCGGTCTGCGCCGCGTAGGCCGCCGGGCCGGCGAGCGCCGCCACCGCGCCGAGGATCAGCCCGAGCGGCACCGCGCGCCGGGCCCACCGGTGGGTGAGCAGCAGCAGCGCCACCGCCAGCAGGCCGGCGGCCGGCACCGCGACCCGCAGCCACGGCTGCCAGTCGGGGCTGCGCCCGAGCAGTCGCCAGGACCACCAGACGGTCACCGCGAGGGTTATCGCGAGCGTGCCGGTGGCGACCAGCGCCCGAGCACCACCGGGGCGGGTGGTGGCCGGCGCCCACTCGCCGCCCGGGCCGGCGGTGTCCGTGGCTGCCGGGGCCGGCGCGGTGCGCACCCGCCAGAGCAGGACCACCCCGCTGCCGACCAGCGCGCCGACCGCCGGCGCCAGCGCCACCGTGTAGTAGGCGTGGAAGATGCCGGACATGAAGCTGAAGATCAGCCCGGTGACCAGCAGCCACCCGCCCCAGAGCAGCAGCCCGGCCCGGGCGCGGTCGGTGCGGGCCGCCCGGCCGGCGAGCACCAGGCCGGCGACCAGCAGGATCAGCGCGGCCGGCAGCAGCCAGGAGATCTGGCCGCCGACCTCGGTGTCGAACATCCGCAGCCAGCCGGTCTGGCCGGAGAACGGGCCCCCGCCGCCGACGCGGCCCTCCTCGTCGCCGGTGATCCGGCCCAGGCCGTTGTAGCCGAGGGTGAGTTCCAGGATGCTGTTGTGCTGCGAGCCGCCGACGTAGGGCCGGGCGGCGGCCGGCACCAGCTCGACCACCGCCACCCACCAGCCGGCCGCGACCAGCACCGCCAGCCCGGCCAGCAGCAGCTGACGGATCCGACGCCACAGCCCGGTCGGCGCGGCCAGCAGATAGACCGCCGCGAACACGGGGATCACCAGGAACGCCTGCAGCATCTTGGTGAGGAAGCCCAGGCCGACCAGCGCCCCGACGGCGACGATCCACCGGGTGCTGGCCGTCTCCACCGCGCGCACCGTGGCGTACGCGGCGAGCACCAGCGCCAGCACCAGCAGCGCGTCGGGGTTGTTGAACCGGAACATCAGCACCGCGACCGGGGTGAGCGCGAGCACCGCCCCGGCGATCAGGCCGGCGACCGGCCCGTACCAGCGGCGGACGGTGGCGAACAGCACGCCGACGGTGGCCACGCCGAGCAGCGCCTGCGGCACCAGGATGGACCAACTGCTCAGGCCGAACACCCGCACCGACAGGGCCATCAGCCACAACGAGGCGGGCGTCTTGTCCACGGTGATCGAGTTGGCCGCGTCGGAGGATCCGTAGAACAACGCCTTCCAGCTCTGCGAGCCGGCCTGCGCGGCCGCCGAGTAGAACGAGTTGGCCCAGCCCGAGTCGCCCAGCCCCCAGAGGTACAGCACCCCGGTGGCCAGCAGCAGCACGGCCAGCGCGGGCCGCACCCAGCGCGGGTCCCGCACCGGCGGCGCGGCCCCCGGCGGCGCGGCGGGCACGGCCGTAGCCGGCTGCTCGGGCGCCGGGCTCGCGGTCCCATCGGGTGCGGTTTCCCGGCTCGCGGATGTCCCGACTTGCGGCGCCGGTCCGGCCGGCGGGGTCAACAGGCTTCTCGTCGCGTCCATGCCGGCCAGCCTGGCCGGCGCCGTTGTGCCGCACCGATGGCCGGGCTGTGCGTCAGCTGTGGAGTTCGGGCAGGCGGACCGTGAAGACGGTCCGCCCCGGCTCGCTGGCCAGCCGGACGGTGCCGTGGTGCGCCGCCACCACCGCGGCCACGATGGCCAGGCCGAGGCCGGTGCTGCCGTGTTCCCGGGACCGGGAGCTGTCCCCGCGGGCGAACCGTTCGAACACCTCGTCGCGCAGCTCGGGCGGCACCCCGGGGCCGTCGTCGGCGACGCTGAGCTCCACCGCGCCGTCCACCCGGGCCAGTCGGGTGGTGACCGTGGTGCCCGGCGGGGTGTGCACCCGGGCGTTCGCCAGCAGGTTCGCCACCACCTGGTGCAGCCGCGCGGCGTCGCCGGGCACGTCGACCACCTCGTCGGGCAGGTCCAGCCGCCACCGGTGCCCGGGCCCGGCGACGTGCGCGTCGGCGACCGCCTCGACGACCAGCGCCGTGAGGTCGACCGGCTCGGTGACCAGCGGCCGGCCGGCGTCGAGGCGGGCCAGCAGCAGCAGGTCGTCGACGAGCCCGGTCATCCGGGTGCTGGCCGACTCCACCCGGCGCAGCGCGAGCGCCACGTCGGGCGGCACCCGGTCCCGGCCGCGCCGGGCCACCTCCGCGTAGCCGCGGATCGCCGCCAGCGGCGTACGCAGCTCGTGGCTGGCGTCGGCGACGAACTGGCGGACCCGGGTCTCGCTGGCCTGCCGGGCGGTGAGCGCGGCGGCGACGTGCCCCAGCATCCGGTTCAGCGCCGCGCCCACCTGCCCGACCTCGGTGCGCGGGTCGGCGTCGGGCACCCGCACGGACAGGGCCACCTCGCCCCGGTCCAGGGGCAGCTCGGTGACCCGGGTGGCGGTGGCGGCCACCCGGTTGAGCGGGCGCAGCGTGGCCCGCACGATCAGCGCGCCGAGGCTGCCCGCCACCAGCAGGCCGGCCGTCACCACCCCGGCCTGCGCCACCAGCATCCACCAGACGGTCTGCTGGACCCCGGTCAGCGGGTACGCCACGGCGATGACGTCGCCGTCCGGCGCGGTGCGGGCCACCGCCCGGTAGTCGCCGCGCTCGCCGAGGTCGACGGTGCGGGGCCGCCCGTCGCGGGGCAGCCCGGTCAACGGGGCGACCGCGTCGACGGGCAGGTCGGCCAGCTCGCCGTCGGCGGTGCGGATCCGTGCCCGGGTGTCCCCGTCGGCGATCCGGACGGCCACCGAGCCCACCGGGAACCCGGGCGGCGGCTCCGCCGCCCGCTGCGCGCCGAGGGGCCACTGCCGGTCCCGGTCGGGCCGCAGCCACGGGGGCAGCTCGCCGCGGCGCCCGTTGTCCAGGGTGATCTGCTCGTCGACCCGGGCGATCAGGAAGTGCCGCAGGGCGACGGTGGTGAGCCCGCCGATGCCGATGCTGACCAGGGCGAGCAGCAGCACCACGGAGACCACCAGGCGCCGCCGCAGCGACCAGCCGGCCAGCCAGCGCCGCAGCCGCCCGAGCCGGTCACTCCGCGGGCTTGAGGACATACCCGGCGCCCCGCAGGGTGTGGATCATCGGTGCCCGGCCCGCGTCGATCTTCTTGCGCAGGTACGAGATGTAGAGCTCGACGACGTTGGCCTGGCCGCCGAAGTCGTAGCTCCAGACCCGGTCGAGGATCTGCGCCTTGCTCAGCACCCGGCGCGGGTTGCGCATCAGGTACCGCAGCAGTTCGAACTCGGTGGCGGTCAGGGTGATCAACTGCCCGTCCCGGCGGACCTCGTGGCTGTCCTCGTCCAGGCTCAGGTCGCCGACGGTGAGCACGGCGTCCTCCCGGGCGGCGACCGCGAAGCCGGAGCGGCGCAGCAGCGCCCGCAACCGGGCGATCACCTCCTCCAGGCTGAACGGCTTGGTGACGTAGTCGTCGCCGCCGACGGTGAGCCCGGCGACCCGCTCCTCGACGGCGTCCCGGGCGGTCAGGAAGAGCACCGGCACGGTGGGGCTCTGCTCGCGCAGCCGGCGCAGCACCTGGAACCCGTCCAGATCCGGCAGCATGACGTCGAGGACCACCGCGTCCGGCTGGAACTGCCGGGCCGCGCTCAGCGCGGCCGTCCCGTCGCCCGCGCTGCGCACCTGCCAGCCCTCGTAGCGCAGCGCCATCGAGAGCAGGTCGGTGAGGGTGGGCTCGTCGTCGACCACCAGCACCCGCACTGGCTCACCGTCGGGTCGGCGCAGCTCGATCCGGCCCTGCGCGGCCTGCCCCTCCATGACCATGCCCCCATCGTCGGCCCGCTCCCTGTGCCGCGCCTCTGCGGCGCCTGTGTGCCCGCTGTACGGGGTCCGGCTACTCGCCGGCGCCGAGCGGGTAGGTGTGCACGAACCGCATCGTCCAGCCGCCGGCCGGGTCCGGGCGGTCCCGCTCGTAGAGGTGGTCGGGGCCGGTGCCGCCCGCCGGTGCCGGGCCGTCCGGATGCCGCAGCACCCAGCGGGGCGGCGGGCCGCCGTCCGCCTCGGCGGGCAGCGTCCGGACCAGGTCGTGGGCCGGCCCGCCGACGAACCGTACGCGCACCTCAGCCATCGTCGACCACCGTCCGTCGCGACGCCGACACCCCGGGTGACGCCGGCCCTGCCCGCACGCTACCGCAGCGCCGGCCCGCCCTCCGCCGACCCGCACGCAGAACGGTTTGCCCTGCTCGCGGCCCGGGTATCGGGTCCGGCAGCGCCGGCTGCGGGCCGGCGGGAACGGGCACGACGACGAGGAGCACCGATGCGCACGCTGGCCGGGCGGTACGAGCTCGAGCAGCGGATCGGCATCGGCGGCATGTCGGAGGTGTGGCGCGCGCACGACGTGGTGCTGGACCGGCCGGTCGCGGTGAAGCTGATGGCCCCGGACGGGCGGGACGAGCGGGCCTCGGTGGAGCGGATCCGGGCCGAGGCCCGGTCGGCCGCCCGGCTGGTGCACCCCAACGTGGCCAGCGTGCACGACTTCGGCACGGCGACGACGGTGCCGGGACGCGAGTCGCCGTACATCGTGATGGAGCTGGCCGAGGGCGAGACGCTCGCCAGCCACCTGCGCGCCGGCCCGCTGGACTGGCGCATCGGGGTGCGGGTGTGCGCCGAGATCAGCGCCGCGCTGGCCGCCGCCCACGCGCACGGCATCGTGCACCGGGACGTGAAGCCGGCCAACGTGATCCTCACCCCGGCAGGGGTCAAGGTGCTCGACTTCGGCATCGCCACTCCGGCCGGCGCACCGGACCGGACACCGGACGGCATGGTGGTGGGCACCCCCGCCTACCTGGCCCCCGAGCAGTTCGACCGGCGGCCGGCCACCCCGGCGGCCGACATCTACGCGCTGGGCGTGCTGCTCTACTACTGCCTCACCGGGCGGTTGCCGTACCCGGCCGACTCGACCACCCAGCTGCTCGGGCTGCGGCGGCGGCAGGCCCCCGAACCGCTGCCCGAGGTGCCCGGACTGCCCGCCGAGGTGGCCGAGCTGTGCCAGCGCTGCCTCGACGACGACCCGGCCAACCGACCCACCAGCCTGGTCGCCGCGCTGGTGCTCGCCGAGGCGGTGGACGCCCGGGTGTACGTGCCGATGATGGCGGCGGTCCCCCGCCCGCGCACCCCGGCCGTCTCGCCGTGGACCGAGCGCGCCGCGGCCGAGGTGACCGAGGCGGCCCAGATCACCGACTGGGACACGATGGCCGAGCGCTGAGCTGGGCGGACGCGCCGTTTCACCGGTGCCGGGCCGGGTAGCCGTCGGGTCGACGACGGGAGGAACGCCATGCCGGATCCCAGTTCCTGGCTGCACGAGGCCACGGCGACCGCCGCGGGAGGTCACGTACGCACCGACGACGGCGGGCTGTCCACGGCGCTGGCGTCCCCGTTGGCGCCGCACTGCACCGGGCTGACCCCGGAGCAGCTGCTCGCCGCGGCGTTCGCGTCCTGCCTGCACCACGCGGCGGTGGAGGTCGCGGGCGAGATCACCGACGAGGCGCACACCGTCCAGGTGACCGCCGAGGCGAGGCTGGGGCGCGACGACGACGGCCGGTACCGCGCCGACGTGCACGCGTCGATCTCCTCGGCCGGGCTGACCCGGGAGCAGTTGGCCACCCTGGTCGAGCACGCGGACCGGCTCTGGCCCTTCTCCAGCGGGGACAGCACCCGGCACCGGTTGACCGTCGCTGCGGCGGAGAACGGCCGGCACTGAGCCGGCGGGCGCCGCTGGTCAGCGGAAACCGGCGGTCACCGCCCGATGGTCGCTGTCCGGGGTGGCCAGCACGCCGGCGGTGGTGGGGGTGAGCCCCCGATAGAGCACGTGGTCGGGGCGGGTCAGCGGCAGCCGGGCCGGCCAGGTGAAACCGAAGCCCCGGCCGGCGTCCGCCTGGGCGTCACGCAGCAGCCGGCCGAGCGGCCGGAAGGACCGGTCGGTGCTGGCCGTGTTGAGGTCGCCGAGCACGACCAGCCGCGGCGCCGGATCCGCCCGTACGGCCGCGGCCAGCGCCTCGACGGTGCCGTCGCGGGTGGTGGTCTGCCCGGCGCGGGCCGACCCGAGGTGGGCCACGTACACCGTGACGTCCCCGCCGGGCGCGGCGACCACGGCCCGCAGGGCCCGGGTCCAGCCCAACCCGGTGTCCACCCCGTCCTCGGCGCGGATCGGGTAGCGGCTGTACAGCGCGACGGTGGAGACGGCCGCGCGGTGCGGGTACCGGGCGGCCAGCGGCGCGGCGATTCGGCCGTCGTCGGCGACCTCCTGCAGGGCGATCAGATCCGGTTCGGTGCGCAGCAGCGCGGCGACGGTGGCCGCCGGGTCGGGATTGTCGGCGCGCAGGTTCTGGCTGGCCACCCGGAGCCCGGTGGGCTCGCCGGAGGCGCGGGACGGCAACCAGGCGGCCCCGTGCTGGACCGACCAGATCACCGCGGGGAGCAGTACGGCGACCAGGGCCCACCGCGAGCGGCGCAGCACCGCGGCCAGCGCCAGCGGCGGCACGGCCAGCCCGAGCAGCGGGGTGGCGCTGTCCAGCAGGCTGCCGAAGCCCCGCACGTTGGGCACCAGGCCGTGGCCCACCAGGACGGCGGCGAGCAGCACGGCGAGCACGCCGACGACCAGGCCGCGCGCCGGCCGCCGGGCCCGCTCGCGGTCCGGGGCGGGCTCGTCGAGCACGCCGCCGATCACCGCCCGCATGCGCTGCGGGGCCGACGGGCCCTCCCCGGGTCGGTGCGGGGCCCCTCCCCCGAACGGACGATCGGGACGTTGGCCGCATTCGATACGATCGCGCGCACCCTTCCTCCCAGCGAATCATCGTTTAACCGGAATTCCGGTCATGTTTGCTTAGCCGGCTTCGTGGTCTACCGAGGGTAATGACGGGCCGGATCATGGCAAATTGTGTCGCATCCCACCAACTACCCCGATGGCAAGGGCGAAGAACCTCTCTAGGTTCGGCGGGTGCATCCCGACGACTCCCCTGAGCAGAAGCAGCCCGCCACGCGACCGGCCAGCCGTTCGACCGATGCCCCCTCCCCCGAAAGGCGGGTGGGTCGCCACCGCGTCCCGGAGCCGCCCCGGCGGGCGCTGGTGCGCTCCGCCCCGTTCCGGGTGGCCCTGGCCACCGGGGTGACCTGCGCGCTGGGCGCGGCGGCCTTCGCCGGCGCCGGTCTCGGGGACGCCGAGGAGACCCCCCACGACCCGCTGCGGGAGGCGATGGCCGAGCGGGCCGCCACCGCGGCGGACCAGCCGGCCTCCCGGTCCCTGGACCGCGCGGCCGTGCGGCTGCCACCCGCCGCCACCGGCTCACCGACGCCCGCGCCGAAGCCCACCACCCACCGGGCGATCCCGCGCAAGCCGGTCCCGCCGGGCCCGCCCCGACCGGTCGCCGGGCTCGACCAGGCGCAGATGAACAACGCCAAGGTCATCGTCGACGTCGGCCGCGGCCTCAAGATGCCCCGCCGGGCCCTGGTGGTGGCGCTCTCCACCGCCATGCAGGAGAGCGACCTGCACAATCTCGCCAGCGAGGTGGTGCCGGAATCCCGCCGGTACCCGCACCAGGGCACCGGCGCCGACCACGACTCGGTGGGCCTGTTCCAGCAGCGGCCGAGCAGCGGCTGGGGCACGGTGCGCCAACTGATGGACCCGAAGTACGCGGCCCGGGCGTTCTACCTCGCCCTGCGGGAGGTCCCCGGCTGGCAGGACCTCAGCGTGACCGCGGCGGCCCAGGCGGTCCAAATCTCCGCCTTCCCGAACGCGTACGCCCCGCACGAGCGGCGGGCCACCACCGTGGTCGCCGCCCTGCTGGTCTGACCCGGGGGCGGCACGCTCGCCCCGCTGCGGACCGACATGCCGCATGTCGCGCCGTCACGGCCCACGGAAGGCCCCACATGCCGCACGTCGTGCCCTCAGGGACCACGGAAGGGCCGACGTGCCGCATGTCGTGCCGTCACGGCCCACATTCCGCGTGCCGCGCCCCGGCCCACTCGGGGGGCCGCGCCCGGCCGTCTCGCGGGAGTGCCCGGGTCAGGCGACTCGCGCGTCCGGCTCCGGCTCCACCGGGGCGTCCGTGGCGCCAGCGGCGACCCGGGTCGCCGGCACCCCGGCCGCGGCGGTCGGGGTGTCCACCGGCACGGTGACACCGGAGAGCAACTGTTCGGCCCGGGCCGCCCGCCGCCGGCGCTCGTCGAGGGCCGCCTCGAACTCCCGGCGCGCCCGCACCGCCTCGGCGTAGGCCCGCTCGCGCACCTGACGGGCCTCCTCACGGGCGGATTCGAGCTCCTGGCGGGCCGCGGCGAGAATCTCCGCCGCCTCCCGCCGGACGCCCGGGGCGTGGCGCTGGACCGCCCGGCGGTCGACGGATCCGGGGTCGACCCGCCGATCGGGATCGGCGGCGATCCCGCCCCGGCGCGCCAGCCCGGCCCGCAGCAGGACCGCCTCCCGCCGGAGCTGGTCCCACTCCTGTCCGGCGGCGGCCAGCCGCTCCAGCCGCGCGACGAGCCGGCTCAGCCGCGCGTCCACCTCGTCGAGGCAGGAGTCCACCTGCCGCTGGTCGTAGCCGATCTCAACGACCGAGAATTCCATGCTGTCGCCCCCCAGGCAGCTGATGTCGATCCGCCACCTGTCGATCCTCGACGGCGCGGGCCCGGGGCGCGGGGATTTGAGAAAAATATTCACTATCCGCGTGCCGGCCGGCGGCATCGCGCAGCGGAACCGTCAGGCGCGCTTGGGGAGCACGACCACCCGGCCGAAGAACTCGTCAATGCGGTGCACCACGTCGTTGAAGTCGTCCAGGTCGATCGGCTTCGTCACGTACGCGTTGGCCTGGAGGGTGTAGCTGCCGACGATGTCGGTGTCGGCGTTGGAGGTGGTCAGCACCACGATCGGGATGGTTCGCAGGTCCTCGTCCCGCTTGACCTCGCCGAGCACCTGGCGACCGTCCATCCGCGGCATGTTCAGGTCGAGCAGGATCACGTCGGGCCGGTGCGCCTCGGCGTGCCGTCCGGTCCGCCGGAGGAACTCCATCGCCTCCTGGCCGTCGTTGACCACGTCGATGACCTTGTTGACGTCGGAGTCGGCCAGGGCCTCCTCGATCATCAGCACGTCGCCCGGGTCGTCGTCCACCACGAGGATGCGAACCGGGTTCGGGGCACCTGCGCGCATCGGAACACCTGTTTCTGTCGGGGAGGACGGAGGCAAACCGGTCGCTGCCGGCCGGGGAAATCTAGCCCATCACGGTAGGGATCGCGAGGTGGGGTCGGCGGTGTCCGGGTCGTAGCTGAGCACCCCGACCAGACCGGTCACCTGGAGCACCCGGTGGACCCGGCCGGTCGCGCCGGTCACCCGCAGCCACCCGCCGTCGGCGGCGGCGAGGTTGTCGCCCCGGACGAAGGCGGCGATGCCCGTGGAGTCACAGAAGGTCAGCTCCGACAGGTCGATCAGGAGCTGGCGGGCGCCCTCGGCGGCGAGCCGGTCGATGGCGGCGTTGAGCTCGGGCGCGGTGCTCATGTCGAGCTCGCCGGCCAGCCGCAGCCGCGCCGTGCCTCCGTCGTGCGGGGCGTATGTGACGGTGAAGGTCACCGTGTTCCCTCTCGCTCCCACCGCAGGCGGACGCTTGCAGTGGGGCAAGTATACGCAGGGCACCGGACAGTCCCGGTACCCGGCGATCATCGTCCGGCGTGGCTCACCTCGGTGACCAGAGCCTCACCCGCGACGAGGAAGCGGCCGGCCCGGGGGAAGTCGTGCAGCGCCCGCCGGTAGTGCGACAGGGTCATCCCCACCGCCCCGGCCGGTACGCCCCGACTGGTCAGGATCTCCACCAGCCACCGTACGAACTCGGTGAAGAGCGAGGCGTCGTCGACGTAGAGCGCCGCGGCCAGGAAGTCCACGATGTAGCCCAGGTCGCTGACGGTCGAGTCCAGCTGCGCCCCGGTGTAGGAGCTCATCCCGGGCACCCGGTCGCGCAGGTCGGCCAGCGCCGAGTCGATCAGCTCACCCCGCCGCTTGAGCAGGCCGCCGTATTCGTCGTCGGCGAGATGGGACAGCTCGGCCGGCGGCACCCGGCGCAGCGCCCGCTCGTCGGCCACCAGGTCGGCCGCGGTCGGCGCGTCCGGCGCCCAGGCCACCCCGAGCCGGCGCGCCCACCGCCCGTCCTCGCCGAAGCCCCGCCCGCCCACCACCACCGGCACGTCCGAGCGGCGGCACGCCTCGATCATCCGGTGCGCGTGCGGCAGGCGCATCGGCAACGCACAGGCCAGCGCCACCGCGTGCGCGTCGTGCCGGTGCAGGTACGACACCAGGTGCGCGACCGGCACGCTGGCGCCCAGGAAGGTGACCTGCCAGCCGCGCAGCCGGAGCACCTCGGCCACCAGCCGGGGCGGCAGCGCGTGCCACTCACCGTCCATGCAGGCCACCACGACCCGGCCCCGGGTCGGCCGGGGGTTGGCCCGGCCGGCGATCGCCGCCACCACCCGCTCGCTGATGTGGGTGGCCGCGTGTTCCTGGGCCACGCTCCACTCGTTGCGCGCCCAGCGCTCGCCCACCTCGGCCTGCGCCGGGGCGACCAGGTCGAGCAGCACCCGCTCGGCCGGCACCCCCGCGTCGAGCAGCCCCCGCGCCACCTCGATCGCGGCGTACTCGTCGGCCTCGGCGAGGCAGTCCAGGTAGCGGGAAAAGGCCTGACCGGGATCGGTCTCGATGGCGGGCGCCGTCACTCCTGGTGCTCCCTCTGCTCCGGCGGGCGGGGCACCGCGTGCAGGTGGCGGGAGTTGCGGGCCCCCGTACCGGTGGCACGCAGCGCCAGCACCGCGATGTCGTCGTGGTCGCCGTGGCCCAGCCAGTCGCAGGTCACCTGCTCGACCCGCTCGGCGAGCGCGGGGGCCGGCATGCGGTGGCAGCCGGCGAGGGCGGTGACCAGGCGCTCGGGGCCGAACAGCTCGTCGCCGCGCCGGCCGCCGCGCGCCTCGGTCACCCCGTCGCTGTAGAGCAGGCAGGTCTCACCGGGCGCCAGCCGGACGGTGACCTCGCCGATCCGCGGGTCGGGCACCACCCCGACCAGCATCCCGCTGAGGCCGACCGGTTCGACCTCGCCGCCGGCGCGCAGCACCAGCGGCGGCAGGTGGCCGCCCCCGGCCATGGTCAGGGTGAGACTGCCGTCGCGGTGCGGGCGCACCACGCCGAGCACCATCGTGGCGAAGCGGCCCTGGCCGTGCGCCTGGGTGGTCTCGAGCAGGGCGTCGTTGAGCAGCCGCAGCAGCCGGACCGGGTGCGACTCCACCCGGTGCAGCGCCTGCAGGCACTGGCGCAGCTGGCCGGTGAAGACCGCCGCCTCCACCCCCTTGCCCGACACGTCACCGAGGAAGAAGACCGAACCGCCGTCGGCGAGCCGGTGCGAGCCGTAGAAGTCCCCGCCGATGCGCAGCCCGGCCTGGGCGGGCCGGTACGCCGTACCCCACTGCACGCCGGTCGCCTCGGCCGGCTCCACCGGCAGCAGGCTGGCCTGGAGGGTGTCCGCGACCTCGGCCTGGTCGCGGTAGAGCACGGCGGTGGTGAGCGCGGCGCCGGCCCGGGCCGCGAACGCCCGGACCAGGTCGATGTCGGCCTCGTCGTAGAAGCGGGTGGCCCGCCGGGCGACCAGCAGCACCCCGGTCGGGGCGTCGTGGCCGGGCAGCGGCACCACCCGGGCGGACGTCTCGTGGGCGGGCAGACCCGGCAGCCAGCCGGCGTCGACGGCCTGCTCGACCAGCCAGTCCACGGCGTGCGGTTCGGCGCCGGCCAGGCCCTCCTCGATCGCCGCCGGCAGGTCGGTGGCGGCCAGCACACCACTGTCGACGATCGGTGTCTCGTCCTCCGAGCGGGCGGCCCGCCACCAGCGCGCCCGCCCGGCGCGGGGGGCGAGCACCAGCACCGAGACCTCGGCGAGGGTCGGCACGGCCAGCCGCACCACGGCGGCCGCGGCCCGATCCGGATGCAGCGGGTTGCCCAGCTTCTCCCCCACCACCGCCAGGAAGGCCGAGCGGGCGCGCTCGGTCAGCAGCGCGTCGGAGCGGGTGACGCTCTCGGTGACGTCCTCCACGTAACGGCAGGAGCGCCCGGCGGACAGCGGCACCCGGCGGACCCGCAGCCGGCGGCCGCGGTGGGTGAACTCCGCCGGAGCGTCCGGGGTGGTCAGCTCGCGGATCCCCGCGGTGACCAGCGGAACGTCGGGGGTGACCTCGGGCAGCAGGCGCGCGGCGACGGCGCTGAGGTGACGCACCACACCGTCGGCGTCGCAGACGATCAGGCCCTCGCGGAAGTGCTCGACGACCTCGGACCAGTCCGGCTCGGCGTGACCCCGGTCCGGGGCGAGCGGTGGCAGGCCGGACGCAGGCCGGGTCGGAGCGTCGGCGGCCCACGCCGGAGCCCGTGCGGCACTCGGCGTGGAGATCCGTCCGTCGCCCGGGTCCCAGCCCCTGACGTCGGCAGCAGTCACCAGCTAAGCCCCACTCCTCGTCGATTCCCGCGGACCGTTCGCCAACGGTCGTGTTCCCGTCTCTTCCGCCCCACCCTACGCCGGTATGCCGGTACCGCCACCCCAGGCGAGTCCGGCCCCGCCCGGGCGTACCGGGCGGCGGGCCGCCGGCGTTGTTACGATCCCGAACGAACCGGCCCGACCGGCGGCCTGCGGAAAGGCGTGAGTGTGGCATCCCATGGGCGGAACGCCGAGACCACCCCGCTGAGCATCAGCATCGACGACTCGGACCCCGCGGCTCCGCTGCTGCGGGTCGGCGGTGATCTCGCCTTCACCACCGCCGCGCCGCTGCGGGCGGCGGTGGACCGGCTGCTCGTGGCCGGCCCGCCGGCGCTCCTGTTCGACTTCGGTGGGCTGCTCTTCATCGACAGCACCGGCCTGTCCGTGATCGTGCACGCCTGGCGGGAGGGGCAGCAGCGGGGCACCCGGGTCGTGCTGCGCGAGACGCCCCGGTTCCTCACCACGATCCTGGACATGACCGGGGTCACCGGCCTGCTCGCCCGGCCGCTGCCCGTGGTCACGCCGGCGGCCCGGCCCGCCACCCCGGCCTGAGCCGGTTCCCGGCGTCGCCCGGGCGACGTTCGGCACCCGGCGGCGGGTTTCCCCACCCTTGCCTGCCCCCGGGGGTTTCCGTTCTCGGCCCGACTGGGAACATGGAGACATGCCACCCCAGCTGTTGACCATCACGGTGCATCCGCTGGACGCGGGTCGCGCCCGGCTACGGCTGACCGGCGACCTCGACTTCGACACGGCGCCGGAGCTCGTCGCGGCCGCCGCCGACGCCCGCCGCGACGGGCACCAGCACCTGCTCATCGACCTGTCCGAGGTCGGGCTCTGCGACTCCTCCGGGCTGAGCGCCCTGGTGGTGGTCCACCGCGCCGGGACGGGGCCGATCGAGCTCACCGGGGTGGGCCCGTCGCTGCAGGCGCTGCTGGCCCGCACGGGCCTGGCCGAGTTGCTCGCGGTCGCCCCGCCGGTGGTGGACGGGCAGGCCGTCCGCGAGGTCGGCTGACCGGTCCGCCCCGGGATCGAGGCGGCCCCCGGCCCTGGGACCAGGGGCCGGGGGCCGGAGTAATGCCTATGCCGCGGTGACCGGTTGCAGTCGCGGTCCGCTCTCCCGCAGCTCGTCCGGATTCGGCGGCTCGGCGTCGTCGGGCGCCCCGGAATCGGGCGTCTGGAACAGATACCGGACGAACTCCCCGCCCACCTCGTTGTCGTCCGCACCCGGCCACTGGCCGACACAGTCGACCCCGACGACCTCGCGGCCGGTACCGTCGGCTTCCTCCAGCAGCGCCCAGAGGCTCACCGGATAGCAGCGGGTCCCCTCCGGGGCCACCTGCCAGCGGGCGTACCACCCGGGACGCGCCGGGACGATCTCGACGATCCTCTTCATGACGACCTTCCCTTCCGCCTGCTCGGACGAAATTCCGGTCCACGCGAATCGTGCCGGTGGCCCGGGTGAGCACCCCTCACCCGCAGTGGATGAAGCCGGGCCGGCCCGGCCCGCCCCGGAGGCGGCCGTTACCTTCCTCGCCCGCCCGGGAACGCCACCGGATCGGAGCACACCAGCCGACGCGGAGACGAGGTGTGACGATGCGCAAGCAGATGGAAGGCGACAACCAGCGGCGCCGGGCCCTGGCCCGGGAGGCCCGCGAGCGTGGGCGGCGGGCCAGCGAGACCCGCGCCAGCCTGAGCGCCACCAAGCAGCCCACCCATCTCGACCAGGGCAAGCGGGCCGGACCGCCGCCCGCCGGCCAGCGCAAGCCGGACAGCACGCGAGGTGGCCCCGCGCCGCCCGCGGTGGCGTCCCGCGCGCCCGCCTGGCCCCGGCCGGATCCCGCCCCGGGGGCGCCCACCATGAGCTACCGGGAACTCGTGGACGACGTCGGCCGCCGGGCCGGGGTGGACTTCTTCACCGCCAAGGTGGCGGCGGAGGCGACCGTGCTGACCCTGGCCTGGGCGCTGGACGAGGCGGCCCGCGAGCGACTGCTCGAGGCGGTGCCGATGAAGCTGCACGACGTGGTGCCGGTCGACGGCGTGGGCCGGCACGAGGACCTGCCGGGCTTCCTGGCCGAGGTCGGTCGGCGCAGCCGGCTCACCCCGGAACAGGCGCGCTACCAGGCCCAGGCCACCCTCGCCGCGCTGGCCGAGCGGGACGCCGACCTGGTGGCCTCGCTGGACGTGCCCGACGGGCTGCGCGACCTGGTGGCGTCCCCGCCGGTCGGCGGCGGGCTGGTCGGCGCGAGCACGTCGTCCGCGCCGCTGAGCGAGGCGGAGCTGCGCGTGGCGCTCGCCCGGCTGCCGTACTGGTCCAGCGACCGCCGCTCGCTGGTGCGGACCGTCGAGCTGCCGGCGGAGAACCTCGACCGGGTCCTGGACCGGGTCGACCGGCTCCGCGACGAGACGGGCCGGGCACCGCAGATCGGCCGGCCGACCGCCGACACGGCGGTGCTCACCGTACGCAGCAGCCGGGCCGACGCGGTCACCGCGCGCGACGTGGACCTCGCCGGCCGGGTGGACGACGCCGTCGACGAGGCCGGCGCCGGGATGAACGCCGGCTGACCGGCACCACCCGGGCCCGTTCGCGGTGACATCCGCGGGCGGGCCCGGGCCGGCCCGCGCTACCGTGCGGCCCGTGCCCACCGCAGACGACGCGCCCGAACTGGTTGCCGACCCCCGCCGGCGCACCGGTCGCACCCTGCTCGCCGGGGGCGTCGCCCAGTCGTACGTGGACGTCGCCGATTCCCGCCACCTGCACTTCGAGTACGTACGCCGGATGGCGCGGCTGCTCGACCTGGCGGCCCCGCCCGGCGCCCCGCTGACCGCGCTGCACCTCGGCGGCGGCGCGCTGACCCTGCCCCGCTACCTCGCCGCCACCCGGCCCGGCTCGGCGCAGACCGTCATCGAGCGGGACCCCCGGGTGGTGGAGCTGGTCCGCCGCGAGCTGCCGCCGCTGCCCGCCGAGGTACGCGTCGAGGTCGCCGACGCCCGCGCCGCGGTCACCGCGGCCGCCCCCGGCCGGTACGACGTGGTGCTCGCCGACGTCTACCGGGCGGCCCAGATGCCGCCGCAGGTGGCCGCGGTCGAGTTCGTGACCGAGGTGGCCCGGGTGCTCCGGCCGGACGGCGTCTACCTGGTGAACGTCACCGACCTGCCGCCGCTGGTCTTCAGCCGCGGCCAGGTCGCCACGCTGCGGGCCGTCTTCGGCGACGTCTGCCTGGTCGCCGACCGGCGGATGGTGCGCGGCCGGCGCTACGGCAACGTGGTGCTGGCCGCCGCGGCGCGTCCGGGGCGGCTGCCGGTGTCCCGCCTCGCCGCCCGGGTCGCCCGGGACCCGGTGCCCGGCGCGGTGCTGCACGCCGCGACCCTGGACGGTTTCGTCGCCGGCGCCCGCCCGGCCACCGACGCCGGCCTCGGCACCGACCTGCCGCCGGCGTGAGCGTCCCGACGGGCCGGCGTCCGGGGTTTCCGGGCAGGTGCGCGGGGTAGCCGCGCCGGATGAGGGACGGCGACGACCGGCGTACGGCCCGGCGGGCGATGATCGTCATCGGCCTGCTGCTGGCCACCGTCGCCGGCCTGGCGCTGGTCTGGCTGACCCGGCGGGTGCTGGGCTGGCTGGTGCTGGCCGCGTTCTTCGCGGTCGCGCTGAAACCGGCGGTGGACGCGCTGCAACGCCGGCTGGTCCGCCGGCGGGCGCTGGCCACCCTGCTGGTCTTCGTGGCCGCCTTCACCCTGCTGGCCGCGCTGGGCGCCGGCATCGTGCTGCCCCTGCTGGACGAGGTGGGCCGGTTCGTCGACCGGGCGCCGGAGGTGTACCGGGAGGCCCGGGCGGGACGCGGGCCGGTCGGCGAGGTGTTGGCGCGGCTGGGGATACGCGGCTACGTGACCTCGCACCCCGAGCAGCTGCGGCGCTACAGCGACCAGCTGCGCCAGCCGGCGGCGGGGGTGGTCCGGGGCGTGCTCAGCACGCTCGCCGGGCTGCTCACGGTGGTTGTGCTGGCGTACCTGATGGTGCTGGAGGCCCCGAAGATCATCCGGACGACGCTGGCCCTGGTGGGCGACGGCCCGGCCGCCCGGCTGCGGCGCATCGGGCGGGAGTGCTCCCGCACGGTCACCGGCTACCTGAGCGGGAACCTGCTGATCAGCGTGATCTGCGGGGTGCTCACCTTCGTGGTGCTGGTGCTCAGCGGCGTCCCGTTCGCCGGGGTGATCGCCCTGCTGGTCGCGATCGCCGACCTTATCCCGCTGGTCGGGGCGACCCTGGGGGCGATCATCGCGGGCGGGGCCGGGTTCCTGCACTCCCCCACCGCGGGCATCGTGGTGCTGGTCTTCTTCGTGGTCTACCAGCAGGTGGAGAACCACCTGCTGCAACCGGTCATCATGGGCCGCGCGGTGCGGCTCAACCCGCTGACCGTGCTGGTCAGCGTGCTGCTCGCGGTCGAGCTGGCCGGCCTGCTCGGGGCGCTGCTGGCCGTCCCGGCGGCGGGCGTGGCGCAGGTGCTGCTGCGCGAGTTCGTCCCGGCCCGGCGGCGGCGACCGCCCCCGCCCGCCGGCCGGTCAGCCGCGCCGGATGACCTCGGGTGACTCGCTCTCCAGCGGCACCGCGTGCGCCGGCACCAGGCCGAGCTGCACCGCGGGCCGGGTCAGGGCCGCGTCGAGCACCCAGTCCGCGCCGATCCGGGCCCGGTTCGCCGGCATGGCCAGCAGGTGGTAGCCGCGGGTCACCGCCTTGGCGGGCAGCCCGGACAGCGACAGCTTCAGCGGGTTCGCCGCCGCGTCCTTGCCGCCCAGGTCGACCACCCAGCCCAGGTCGTGGTGCTTGTACGGCTTGCGCCGGCCCTGGCCGTAGGAGGCGGCGATGTTGTGCGCGACGAGCTTGCCCTGCCGCTGCGCGTGCTGGGCGGTCATCGTGCAGATCTCGCCCGGCCGGGTCAGGTCCGGCACCGCGGCGGCGTCGCCGCAGGCGTACACCTCGGGATAGCCGGGCACGTTGAGGTACTCGTCGGTGACCAGGCGGCCCTTCTCGGTCCGCAGGCCGAGCTGGGCCACGAACGGGTCGGGGCGTACCCCGACGCACCAGGCCAGGGTGCAGGTCGGCACGTACTCGCCGTCGGTGAGCCGGACCCCGTCGGGGGTGGCCTCCGCGACCGAGGTGCCCATCCGCACGTCGACGCCGCGGCGGCGCAGCACCCGGTCGGCGGTGATGGACATCCGCTGGTCGAGCTCGGGCAGCACCCGGGACGCCACGTCGAGCAGCATCCAGCGGGGCCGTACGGTCAGCCGGGGGCGCTGGGCGGCCAGCGCGTCGGTGAACAGCTGCCCGTGCGCGGCGACCTCCGTCCCGGTGTAGCCGGCGCCGACCACCACGAAGGTGGACCGGGCCCGCTGCTCGGCCGGGTCCTCGGCCTGCTCGGCCAGCTCGATCTGCCGGACCACGTGGTCGTGCAGGTACAGCGCCTCGGGCAGGCCACGGAAGCCGTGCGCGTACTCGGTCACGCCGGGGATGGGCAGCAGCTTGTTGACGCTGCCCACCGCCAGCACCAGCCGGTCGTAGGCGAGCTGGTTGCGGTCGCCCTCGGGCTGGGTGAAGCCGACCCAGCGGTTCTGCAGGTCGACCCGGTCCGCCTCGCCGATCACCACCCGGACCCCGTCGAGGGTGCCGGACAGCGGCACCGAGATCCGGGTCGGTTCCACCACCCCGGCCGCCACCTCGGGCAGCAGCGGCAGGTAGAGGAAGTAGTCGGTCGTGTTCAGCAGCACGATCTCGGCCCGCTCGCCGGCGAGCCGGTGCAACGTCTTCGCCGCGTGGTAACCGGCGAATCCGGCCCCCACGATCACCACCCGAGGTTTCGTCATGTGCGTTGCCGTTCCCACCCGCACGCCCGACAAACGCGGGCACGCCGGGATTCACCGGCGTTGATATGGACAACCGGCATCGAATGTGGTGAGGATGCTTCATGGGAGCAGACGAGACGACCGGGGCACGCCCCACCGGGCCCAGCCGCCGGACCTTCCTGACCGCCTCCGCAGCGGCCACCGCCGCCGCCGTCGCCACCCCGGTGGCCGCCACCCCGGCCGCCGCCGCGCAGACCACCGCCCCACCCGGCCCCGGCCGACCGATCACCCCGCAGCCGCCGGACCGCGAGCTGCGCGCGCTGCTGCGCGAGATCGACCGGCACCGGATCGAGGCCACCGTGCGCCGGCTGGCCGCCTTCGGCACCCGGCACACCCTCTCCGACCAGGACGACCCGGAGCGCGGCATCGGCGCCGCCCGGGACTGGATCCACCAGCGACTGACCGGGTACGCCGCCGCCTCCGGCGGGCGGATGACGGTGCAGCTCCAGTCGTACGTCCAGCAGCCCGCGTCCCGGATCCCGGTCGCCACCCGGATCACCAACGTGGTCGCCACCCTGCGCGGCGACACCGCGCCCGAGCGGGTGTACGTCGTCACCGGGCACTACGACTCCCGGGCGACCGACGTGCTGGACGCGGTCAGCGACGCGCCCGGCGCCGACGACGACGCCTCCGGCGTGGCGGTGCTGATGGAGCTGGCCCGGGTGCTGGCCACCCGGCGCACCGAGGCGACGATCGTCTTCGCCGCGGTGGCCGGCGAGGAGCAGGGCCTGTACGGCTCGACGTACCTGGCCGGGCAGCTCAAGGCGGCCGGCGTGGACGTGCAGGGCATGTTCAGCAACGACATCGTGGGCTCGTCCACCGCCGACGACGGCACCCGCGACCCGCGGCTGGTCCGCCTCTTCGCCGAGGGGGTGCCGACGGCCGAGACCCCGGCGGAGGCGAGCACCCGGCAGTCGGTCGGCGGCGAGAACGACTCCCCGTCCCGGCAACTGGCCCGGTTCGTCACCGACGTGGCCGACCACAGCCTCACCGACATGCGGGTCCGGGTGATCTACCGGCGGGACCGCTACCTGCGGGGCAGCGACCACATCCCGTTCCTCCAGCAGGGCTGGCCGGCCGGCCGGTTCACCGAGCCCAACGAGGACTTCGCCCACCAGCACCAGGACGTCCGGGTGGTCGACGGCAAGCAGTACGGGGACCTGCCGGAGTTCTGCGACTTCGACTACATCACCCGGGTGGCCCGGGTGAACGGCGCGGCCCTGTGGTCGCTGGCCCAGGGCCCCGGCACACCGAAGGGGGTCGTCGTGGTCACCACCAACCTGACAAACGACACCACCCTGCGCTGGCGGCGCGGCGACGAGCCGGACCTGGCCGGCTACGAGGTGGTGTGGCGGGAGACCACGGCCGCGCAGTGGCAGCGGGTGATCGCCGTCGGCGACGTCACCGAGGCGACCGTCGACCTGTCCAAGGACAACGTCTTCTTCGGCGTACGCGCCGTCGACCGCGCCGGCCGCCGCAGCCCGGTCGCCTTCCCCCGCCCCGGCAGCTGAGGTGTAAGGAGGGGCCCCTTATTAACAGACGTCTGTTAATAAGGGGCCCCTCCTTACCCGCCGAAGGCGGTAGCTTTAGCGGGTTCCGCAACGATCGGAGGATGATCATGGGTACGGCTGCTCTCGGCACGATGTCGGCCTCCGCTTCGTCGCGGGTGATCCCGGTCCGCTGACCCCCCGGGCCGATCCGGCCCACCGGGGGCACCGCGCCCCTCGCCCGTCGCGAAGCGATGAAGTGACCCGCCGTCCGGGCGGGTCCTCCGTCCTGGCGTGACCACGCCACCACATCGCTTCCGAGGGAGTCCTCGTGTTTCCGCAGTTTCCGTGCGGGCGCCGCCGCGCGCCCGGACGTCGGCACGTCCCCGGGCGGTCGGCATGACCGCCACCCGTACCGCCGGGAAGACCCGGCTCGGCCCCGATTTCCGCCGGCTGTGGACCGCCAACGCCGTGTCCAACCTCGGTGACGGCGTCACCCTGGTCGCCGGCCCGCTGCTGGTCGCCTCGATCTCGACCGAGCCCGCGGCGGTGGCCGCCGCGGCACTCGCCCCACAACTGCCCTGGCTGCTGTTCAGCCTGGTCAGCGGCGCGCTGGTGGACCGGCTCGACCGGCGGAAGCTGGTGGTCACGGTCAACCTGGCCCGGGGCGCGGTGCTCGGCGCGCTGGCGCTGGCCGTGGTCACCGGCACGGCCACCGTCCCGCTGATCTGCCTGGCGTTCTTCCTGACCGGGCTGGGCGAGACCCTGGCCGACACCGCGTCGGGCGCGCTGCTGCCCTCGGTGGTGCCGGCCGAGCAGTTGGAGCGGGCGAACAGCCGGCTCTTCGCCGCCTTCGTGGTGGGCAACCAGTTCGCCGCGAAGCCGCTCGGGGCGTACCTGTTCACCGTGGGGGTGGCGGTGCCGTTCGCGGTCGACGCCGGCAGCTTCGGGCTGGCCGCGCTGCTGGTGGCGCTGCTGCGCTGGCGGCCGGTGCCGGCCGCCGACCCGGCGGCGCCGCGGCCCGGCGGCGGGCGGCTGCGGTCGCTGGGCGCCGACGTGGCCGCCGGCCTGCGGGCGCTGTGGTCGGTGCCGACGCTGCGGGTGCTGGCGATCTGCATCGCGGTGATGAACGTGGCGTTCTGCGCCGCGTTCGCCGCCTTCGTGCTCTACGCCCGGCAGCGGCTCGGGCTGGGCGACGTCGGGTACGGCGTGCTGCTGACCGCCTCGGCGGTGGGCGGGCTCGCCGGGACCGTGCTGGCCACCCGGCTGCGGGCCCGGTTCGGCACCCCGACGCTGCTGCGGGCGGGGCTGCTGATCGAGGTCGGGTTGCAGCTGGTGCTGGCCACCACCCGGCAGCCCGGGGTGGCCGGGGCGGCGCTGGTGATCTGGGGCGGGCACGCCATGGTCTGGGGCGTCCTGGTGGTGTCGCTGCGCCAGCGGCTCGTCCCCGATCCGCTGCGCGGCCGGGTGGGCAGCGCCTACGCGCTGGCCGACCTGGGCGGGGCGGCCGTCGGCACCGCGCTCGGCGGCCTGCTGGCCCAGGCCACCGGCGTCCTCACCGCCCCGTTCTGGGCCGCCGCGGCGGCCCTGACGGCGCTCACCGTCGCCGCCTGGCGCCCCCTGGGCCGCACCGACGGCTGATCCGCCGGCCAGCCCCGGGCCCGGTCACCGCACCCGGTGGCCGGGCCCCGGGCGCGGAGGTCCACCCGCCAATTGCCGCATCTCGCGCCGTCCCCGCGCCAGAACACCCCAGCCTGCCGCAACCCGCGCCAGCCCGCCCGGGCGCGCTCGCGCCAGGCCGCCCGGGCGGGCTAGAGGGGGCGAGGGTGTGGCTGGTCGAGTGGCATCGGTACCTGGAGGAAGGTGGTGCCGCGCAGGTCCAGCCAGGCCCGGTCGGGCGCGCGGACCAGCCGCAGCATCACCTGGTCGCAGGCCGGGCAGCGGCCGACCAGGCCGGGCGCCTGCGCGAAGACGTGCAGGCCGGCCATCGGGCCGACCATCCCGCACGACTCGCAGCGGCCGGTCGCGCTGCTCAGGTCGACGGCGAACAGCTCACGCAGCGGCCCGTCGAGCATGTTGCCGTCCACGTACGACATGTCGGTCATCGGCTCTCCTCGCCGGTCATCCGGTGGGCCCGAACCGCTCGGTCCGTACCCGCCGGGTCTGGTGGCCCAGCCCCACCAGCACGTCCGCCACCGTCTCCACGAAACCGGTCGGCCCGCAGACGTAACAGAGCGGCTCCAGGTCCGGCGGCCAGCCGTGGCTGTTGACGTCGGCCACGCCGATCCGGTGCGGCTCGCCCCGCCAGCCCTCCGGCGCCTGCCGGGTGTACACGTAGGTCACGTCCAGGCCGAAGTCGTCGCGGGCGCGGGTGCGCAGCTCGTCGGCGTAGATCACGTCCTGCGGGGTGCGCGCCGAGTAGATCAGCCGGAACGGCGCCCGGTTGCCGGCCGCCCGGCGGGCCCGGACCATCGCCATCAGCGGCACCACCCCGGAGCCGCCGGCCACCAGCAGCACCGGCGCGGTCTCCTCGGGCCGCCACACGAACCAGCCGCCCACCGGGCCGCGGACCTCCACCGGGTCACCGGGGGCGTAGGCGTCGGTCAGGTACGGCGACACCTCGCCGTCCGGCACCCGCTGCACCGTCAACGCGATCCGCTCCCCGTCGGCCGGGCCGGCCAACGAGTACGACCGGGCGGCCTGGTAGCCGTCGGCGGCGGTGAGCCGGACGTCGACGTGCTGCCCGGGCAGGTGCCCCGGCCAGCCCGGCACCGCCAGGATCAACGTCTGCGCGGTCGGCGTCTCGACCCGCCGCTCCACCAGCCGGGCCACCCGCCACATCAGCGGGGTGCCGGCCCGCCGGCCGGTCGTCGGCGCGGCCACCTCAGTCGCCCTGGTAGCGCTGCTCGCGCCACGGGTCGCCGTAGTCGTGGTAGCCGGCGGTCTCCCAGAAGCCCGGCTCGTCCTCCACGGTCAGCCGCACGCCGCGCACCCACTTCGCCGACTTCCAGAAGTAGAGGTGCGGCACCAGCAGCCGGGCCGGGCCGCCGTGCTCGGCGGGCAGCGGCTCGCCGTCGTAGGAGTGCACCACCCAGGCCCGCCCGTCGCGCAGGTCGTCCAGCGGCAGGTTGGTGGTGTAGCCGCCGTAGGAGTGGGCCTGCGCGTAGTCGGCGGCCGTGTCCACGCCGTCGAGCAGCGTGTCCAGCGAGACGCCCTGCCAGCTGGTGCCGAACTTCGACCAGCGGGTCACACAGTGGATGTCGACGGTCGGCGTCTCCTGCGGCAGGGCCATCAGCTCGTCCCAGGACCAGCGGAACTCGGCCCCGGTCTCGGTGGAGATGACGAACTGCCAGGTGTCCAGCGGCACCCGCGGGGTCGGGCCAGCCGACAGCACCGGAAAGTCCTCGGTCAGGTACTGCCCTGGGGGCAGGTCCGGCCCGGTCGTACGGCGGCGGCCCGAGAAGCCCGGCGACACGATTCCCACCCGTCAGTCCTACCACCCGGCGCACGCCGACGGGAGGGTTCGGCACAGGACCGCGCGGGTCAGGACCGCTCGGACACCACCTCGCGATCGCCGGGCGTCCGGTCTCGGGTGGCGCGCAGGCTGGTCAGGGTGACGATCACCAGCACCCCGATGATCACGCCGAGCGAGGCGAGGGTGGGGATCTCCGGCACGCCGGGCCAGATGCCGTGCGCCCAGTGCAGGCCCAGCTTGACGCCGATGAAGGCGAGGATGACGGCCAGCCCGTAGCTGAGGTGCACCAGCCGGCTCAGCGCGGCGTGCAGCACGAAGTAGAGCGCCCGCAGGCCGAGCAGGGCGAACGCGTTGGTGACGAAGACCAGGTACGGGTCCTCGGTGATGCCGTACACGGCGGGCACCGAGTCCACCGCGAAGACCACGTCCGTGGCCAGCACCGCGACCACCACGAGGGCGAACGGGGTGAGCGCGCGCCGCGCGCCCTGCCGGACGGTCATCCGGGTGCCGTGGTACTCGTTGACCACCGGCATGAACCGGCGCAGCAGCTTCACCGAGCGCATCTTGTTGATGTCGACCTCCTGCTCGTGCCCGGACAGGGCGTCGCGCAGCAGCTTGATCGCGGTGGCGATCAGGATGAGGGCGAAGAGCAGGAAGGCGAAGTCGAGGGTCTGCAGCGCGGCGGCGCCCAGGGCGATGAAGACCGCGCGCAGCACCAGCGCGCCGGCGATGCCGTAGAGCAGCACCCGCTGGGCGAGCACGGCCGGCACCGCGAAGGCGGCCAGCAGCAGCATGAAGACGAAGAGGTTGTCGACCGAGAGGGACTTCTCGACCAGGTAACCGGTCAGGTACTCCACGCCCTGCTGGGAGCCGAACCGGGCCCAGATCCAGACGCCGAACGCCAGCGGCAGGGCGATGTAGAAGGCCGACCAGCCGAGCGCCTCTTTGATCGAGACCTCGTGCGGCTTCCGGGTGACCAGGAAGTCCAGCACCAGCAGGGCGAGCACCCCGCCGATGGTGACCGCCCAGAGCGTGGGCGTGCCGACCGACGACAACTGGCCGGCAGCAACGTACGACAATTCAGACATGGGGCCTCCTCGAACACCGTGACATGTTCGAGGTCTCCTTCACCCACCATCGGTGGGCAACCACCCGAGGCATGCCCGGGGCACGCCGTACTGACCGGAATGGTTCGTGGGAAGTACTCCCCTCGTGGCGACAAGGTTAGGGCAACCTTCTGAGGAACGCCAACACCCGTCCGGCGGGTCACCCGCCGTCGCGGTGCAGCGCCCGTCGGTACAGCTCAAGGTGCGCGGCGGCCACCCTCGGCCAGGTGTACGCGGCGACGTACGCCCGGCCCCGTTCGGCCAGCCGGCGGCGCAGCACCGGGTCACCGAGCAGCCGGCCGACCGCCGCGACGATCGCCGCGCTGTCCTCCCGGGCCCGGATCACCGCCACCGCCCCGGCCCGGTGCGGCGCCCCGTCCCCGCCGTCGGGCACGGTGACCGCCGTCGGCGTGCCGTGCGCCAGCGCGCTGAGCAGGTGGCCGCTCGTCGCGCCCACCCCGGCCGGCGCGGGCAGCACCGCCACGTCGGCGGCGTGCAGCGCGGCGGAGATCCGTTCGGGCGGCAGCGGGCCGGTGACCGTCACCGCGTCGGCGGCGGCGTACCGGCGGGCCAGCGCGGCCGGTTCCTCGGCGGGATCGGCGGCGGTGCCGCCGCCGATCACCAGCAGGCGCAGGTCCGGATGCGCCCGGCGCAGTTCCGGCAGCGCCCGGACCAGGTGACGCAGTCCGCCCTCCGGCCCGGCCGGGCCGAGGAAGGCGAGCAGCGGCGCCCCCTCCGGCAGACCCAGGCCGGCGCGCATCCGCCGGCCCGCGCGGGCCGCCCCCGGCTGGTCGGTGACCGGGGGCGCCGGCGGGATGACGACCGGTTCCGCCCCACCCGGACCGGGTACGTGGATCGCCGGGTCCGTCACCACCACGGCGGCGCTGCCCCGGCGGAGCCGGTCGGTGAGCCGGTGCCACGCGGAGCCGAGCCGGCCGGCCGGCTGCCCGTCGTGGTCACCGTCGGCGTGCAGCGTGGTGACCAGCGGGGTGGTCCGCGGCAGCAGCCCGGGCAGCAGCCCCGGCAGCCGATGTCCCGAGGAGGGCAGCTGCGCGTGCACCAGGTCGGGGCCGAGCCGGCGCACCTCGCGGGCCACCGCCAGCCCGCCCGTGGTGCCGACCGGCACCCGCTGCACCCGCACCCCGGCGGAGTCCAGCGCGCGCACCAGGTGGGTCAGGTAGCCGCCGAGCCCCTCCCCGTCCTCCCGGTACGGGTCGTGCAGCATGGCCACCCGGATCGGCTCCTCGGCCATGCCACCCCCTCGGCTCGCCCGTCGGGGCGGGGTTCCCGGGGCCTGTCGCGGCAAACCCGCGCCCCGCCTAAGGTGGGCCCGCGGGCCCACCGCCCGCGGCGACCCCGGTCGCGCGCAGGAGGGAGACCCGGTGACCCAGGACAGCGCACCGACCGGCCCACTGGCCGGCGTCCGGGTGATCGAGCTGGCCGGCATCGGCCCCGGCCCGTTCGCCGCCATGATGCTCGCCGACCTCGGCGCGGAGGTGATCCGGGTGGACCGCGCGGCCGGCGCCGATCCGAGCGGCGACGGGCCGCATCCGGACCTGCTCAACCGGGGCCGCCGCTCGATCGCGGTGGACCTCAAGTCGGCCGCCGGGCGGGACGTGGTGCGCGACCTCGTCGCCGGGGCGGACGTGCTGCTGGAGGGCTTCCGCCCCGGGGTCACCGAACGGCTCGGGCTGGGCCCGGCGGACTGCCTGGCGGCCAACCCACGGCTGGTCTACGGCCGGATGACCGGCTGGGGGCAGCACGGCCCGTCCGCCCCGCACGCCGGCCACGACATCGACTACCTGGCGTTGACCGGGGCGCTGCACGGCATCGGCCGGGCCGGTGAGCGGCCGGTGCCGCCGATGAACCTGCTCGGCGACTTCGGCGGCGGGGGGATGATGCTCGCGCTGGGGGTGGTCGCCGCGCTGTACGCCGTCCGCGCCGGCGCGCCGGGCCAGGTGGTGGACGCGGCGATCGTGGACGGCGTGGCGGTGCTGAGCACGCAGATCCACGCGCTGCGCCGGCTGGGCATGTGGCGCGACGAGCGGGGAGTGAACCTGCTCGACGGCGGCGCGCCGTTCTACGACACCTACGAGTGCGCCGACGGCCGGTACGTCGCGGTCGGCGCGCTGGAGCCGCGCTTCTACGACGAACTGGTCCGGCTGACCGGGTTCCCGCGCGACGGTGACGAGGCGCTGGACCGCACCGACCCGGACAACTGGCCGGCGCTGCGCGCCGCCTGGGCACGACTGTTCCGCACCCGTACCCGCGACGAGTGGACGGACCTGCTCGCCGCCTCCGACGCGTGCGTGGCGCCGGTGCTGGACTGGCAGGAGGCGCCGGAGCACCCGCACCTGGCGGCGCGGCAGGTCTTCGTCGACCACGCCGGGGTCACCCAGCCCGCGCCCGCACCGCGCTTCTCGGGCACCCCCACCGCGCTGCGCCGCCCGCCGCCGCATCCGGGCCAGCACACCGACGAGGTGCTCGCCGAGGCCGGCCTGGACGCCGACCGGATCGCCGAGCTGCGGGCCACCGGTACGGTGCGCTGACCCGTACCGGGTCCGGTCCGGTGGCGCGCGGTCAGGCCCGGCGCAGGGCGGTGCCGGGGGCCAGCGCCGGCTCCACCACGTCCCGGTAGTCGCGCGGCAACTGCACCACCACGTCGTCGAACTCGCCGCCGGTGATCGCCTCGCGCACGGTGGTGAACACGGCGCGTACGGCGGCCCGGGTGCCCGCCTCGTCGGCGCCGCAGCGCCGGCCGACCCGGTCGAGGAACTCCCCCGCGCCGAACCGCTCGGCCGCCTCCGTGCCGGGTCGGGTACGCAACGCCGGGCGCAGCGGCTCGGGCAGTTGCTGGGCGAGGTCGAGCACCTCACCCGCGGTCAACCGCTCGGCGAGCGTCGCCAGGGTCGCCCGGATCAGCTCGACCGCCCGGTCCGGGGCCACGCCGGCGCGCTGGGCGACCTGGCCGACGAAGGTGTCGTGGTTCATCCGTGGCACTCCCTCCGGGCGGGGCCACCGGCGACCGCCGCCGGGCGGTGCCGCCTACCCGGCGCGCGGGGTCGGAAAACGCGGGGTCGCGGGCCGGGGCCGGCGAATTTCGGCGGGTCCGGGTGCGTGACCGGGCGGTGGACGGGTAACCGCGCCCGGTCGTGTCCGCAACGTGGCTGAGGAGCCCGACTGATGGCGACCTACTCAGACGTCCTGCAGTACCTGTCGAGCCTGGACTACCCGGCCGAGAAGGACGACGTCGTCCGCGAGGCCGAGCGGGAGGGCGCGCCGCCGGACGTGTTGCGGGCGTTGCGGGCGCTGCCGCCGGTGGACTACGCCAACGGTCAGGAGGTCGCCCGGTCCGCCGGGATCGAGGCCGCGCCCGAGGTGGGCGCCGGCCAGCGCGCCGCCCAGGCCCGGGACAAGCGGCACCAGCGGGTCTCGCAGCACCTTCGTGGTATCTGATCCGGCCGTGCGGTCCGCGCCGGCCGGCCCGACCGACGCGCGGTGAGGCGGCGCGCCGGCCCGGACGGCCACACCCCGGCCGCCCGGCAACTCGCGGTGCTGGCGGTGGTCGGCCTGGCCGGTGGCGGCGCTTTCGCCGCACTGGCCACACCGGCGCTGGCGCCGCTGGTCGGCTGGGACAGCGCGGCGCTGAGCTGGCTGCTGCTGGTGTGGTGGCGGCTGTGGCCGCTGGACGCCGACCGGACCGCCCGGCTGGTCGTACGGGAGGACCCGAACCGGCCGGTGCGGGACGCGCTGCTGCTGGCGGCGTGTGTGGCCAGCCTGGTGGCGGTCGCCGTGGTGCTGGCCGACGCCCGCTCGGTGCCGGACGGGCCGGTCCGGGACGCCTACGGCGCGCTCGGCGTGCTGAGCGTGTTCCTCTCCTGGTTCGTGGTGCACACCGTGTTCGCCATCCGGTACGCCCGGCTGTACTACTCGTCGGAGGAGGGCGGGGTCGACTTCCACCAGCGGGCCCGACCGTGCTTCGTGGACTTCGCGTACGTGGCGTTCACCGTCGGGGCGACCTTCCAGGTCTCCGACACCGACGTGTCCAGCTCGGAGATCCGCCGGACCGTCCTGCGGCACGCGGTGCTGTCGTACCTGTTCGGCGCGGTGGTCATCGCGGCGACGGTGAACCTGCTCGCCAGCCTGGCCGGCTGAGGTACGGCGGGAAAGGCGGCGGGGCGCCCCGAGTCACGAACCGCGACCTGGGGCGCCCCACAGAACCTGCCACTGCCGGCGGTCCGCGCCCGAACCGGGTCGCGACCGCCGCACGGTGGAGTTACGCCCGAACCGGGCGGGCATCGCTGCCGCCACCAGCATACGGTGCGCCATCACCCGTTCGGAGGATTTCGGCGATTCTGTGGCCGGGCCCACCCGCCCGGGCCGGGATCGTTCAGCGGGTCAGCTCGGCGTACCGCTGCTCCAGGTCGACCCGGGCGAGCGCGCCGACCAGCCAGGACAGTCGCTCGGACTCGCCGCCGCCGGCGAGCGCGGCCAGGTCGTCGGCGGACCGGCCGAGCCCGAGCCGGCGGGCCGCCGCGAGGGCGTGCCGGTCGGCCACCGGCGCCACCTCGCGCCAGAGGGCCTGGGTCTCGCGCAGGAACAGGTCGACCACCGCGCCGTCCACGCCGGGCAGTTCGCCGAGCAGCCGGCGCTCGGCCGCCGGGTCGTGGTGCGCCACCGCCCGCAACCGGCGCAGGTCCCCCCGGTACCGGTCGACGACGGTGCGGGCCAGGTCGCCCAACCGGTCGGCGAGGGCGTCCACGTCACCCCGCTGGCCCTGCTCGCGCAGCACGCGTACCCGGTCGGCCTGCAGGGAGCGGGCCAGCCGCGCCGCGCTGTCCCAGCCGGCGTCGCGCAGGCCCGCCGCGGCGGCCACGGCGGCGCGGTGATCGCCCCGCCGGGCGAGCAGCACGGCGAGGCAGAGCAGCTGGAAGAGGCTGGACGGGTTGTTGGTGACCGGGAAGCCGTACTGCTCGGCGAACCCGCGCCCGGCACCGACGAGCCGGCGGGCCAGGCGTTTCCGGTCCTCGATGGTGGAGGTGGTCGTGGTCGGCATGCCGGCGTCTACCCGCGCCGGCCGCCGGCACTCCTGCCGGCCGGGAGCGGATCCACCGGATCAGTGCACGCCACCGCGCCGGTCCCGGGCCTTGAGCCGGGTGGTGGGCAGCGCCGGGGCGGGCAGCGGCGGCGCCGGATCGTCGGCGACCACACCGAACCGGTCGCTGCCGGCCGCCCAGTCCGCCCGGGCGGCGGCGACCTCCTCGTGCGAGCGGCCGACGAAGTTCCACCACATCACCAGCGGCTCGTCGAAGGGGGCCCCGCCGAGCAGCAGCAACCGGCACTCCGGGGTGGCCCGCAGGCGCAGCGACTCCCGCCCGGTGCCCAGGTAGAGCAGGGCGCCGGGGGCGAGCGGCACCCCGGCCACCTCGGCCGCGCCGGACATCGCCAGCAGCCCGTACTCGAAGTCGGGGCGCAGCGGCACGGTGGCCGGCGCGTCGCCGCGCAGCTCGAGCTGGGCGCCCAGCAGCGGGGTGTGCGTCACCGCCGGGGACCGCTGCCCGTCCAGCTCGCCGACCAGCAGCGTCGCGTCGAGGTCGCCGTCGCGCCAGCGGGGCAGGTCGGCGTGGTGGGTGAAGTCGGCGGGCCCGGACCGGGCCGGGTCGGGCAGCGCCACCCAGAGCTGCACGCCGTGCATCAGCGGCGGGTGGTCGGCCGGCGAGCGCTCCGAGTGGGCGATGCCGTGCCCGGAGGTCATCACGTTGAGCTGGCCGGGCCGGATGGGCTGCACGTTGCCCAGGCTGTCCCGGTGCACGATCTCGCCGTCGAGGAGCCAGGTCACCGTCTGCAGGCCGGTGTGCGGGTGCGGTGGGACCTCCATGCCGGGCCGCTGCGCCACGTCGTCCGGTCCGAAGTGGTCGACGAAGCACCACGCGCCGACCATCCGTCGCTGCCGCTGCGGCAGCAACCGGCGCACCGTGGTGTACCGGCCCAGCGGCACGTCGTGACCGGGCAGCAGCACGCTGCCCGGGTCGGTGGCGGCGACGCCGGGTGGTCGGGTCTGTGCCGGCAACGACTCGGTACGCTCCACCGGCCCGACTCTACGCTCAGCCCGCGCCGACGGTGACCGTGTCCGCCCCGGCCACCAGGTCGACGTAGAGCCGGTCCACGCTGCGGTCCCAGCCGGGCGAGCTCATCACCTCGCCGGCCGCGACCCCGTCGCGGCGCTCGCCGGGCAGCGCCAGGGAGCCCGCCCCGGCGGCCACCCGGACCCGCACCGGTGGCACCGGCTCCGCCAGCCGGACGGCGAACTGGTTGACCCCGCCCGTCATCCGCACGGTAAGCGTCCCGGCGAGCGGGGGCAGCCGCAGGTCGATCCGGTGGGCGCCGCCGATCAGGTCGACCCCGGCCACGGCCCGGGCGGCGCCGAGGTCGACAAGCGCGTCGTGCACCCCGCCGACGAGCCGCAGCCGCCAGGTGACCCGTGAGCTGAGCAGCACCTCGACGGCGGCGGGTCCGGCCGGGGCGCCGGGTTCCAGCCCCAGCCGCACCCGGTCCCCGAGCACCTCGGGCCGGGGCCGCACGCCACCGTCGACCGCGGCGCTGATCCGGTACAGGTCCGCGCCGAGGTCCGCCACCCGGACGGTGATCTCGGTGCTGCCGTCGGCCAGCTCGAACGTGGCGCGCCGCCGGCCGCCCAGCGGGGCGGTGAACGCCTCGGCGGCAGCCGCCGCGACCGCTCCCGCACCGCCGGCCGCGACCGGCCCGGAGGGCGCCGGACGGGGTCCGCCGCTGAAGGCGACCCCGAGCCGTTCGGGATGGGCGACGGTCTCGGTCACCGCGGCCGCCCCCACCGCCAGCACCACCACGGCGGCGGCGGCGAGCAGTCGGGGGGTTCGCGACGGCCCGCCCGGCGGGTCGGGCCGCCGCGCCGCTGCCGGGGCCGGGGACGCCGGCGCGGGCTCCGCCGGTGTCGTGGTCGGACGCTGACCGTTGTCGTGCCCCGGCACCGGCATGGTGATCCCCTTCTCGCGGTCCCCCCGCCTGGCGATACGTACCCGGGGCGGGTTCGGATCACTCACCACCGGCGCGGCGTTCCCCGGCGTCGGCGTCGGGGTCAGGACGGCAGCCGGCGCTGGACCTTGGCCGCGCAGTCGGAGACCGTCGTCCGGGAGTCGAAACCCAGGCTCTCGATCGCCACCAGCGCGGTGAGGACCACGTCGGCGAGTTCCGCGGCCACCTCCGCCCGGGTGTGCGTGACGCCCTTGCGCGGGTTCTGGCCGAGCACCCCGATCCAGGCCCCGGCGGCCTCGCCGGCCTCCTCGGTGAGCTTGAGGATGCGGGCGGTCAGCTCGGTGGGGCCGGTGCCGTTCGCCGCGTCCAGCCAGGTACGGGCGGCGCGGGCGGCCGCCCAGATCGACTCGTCCATCCGACCAGTGAACCCGACGCGGGCGGCGCGGACGCGCGGGTGCCCGCCGGACCGTGGTCCGGCGGGCACCCGCGTCGGTCGTGCGCTGCGGCCGTCACCTCGTCCCGGTGTCGAACCGGCGGCGCCGCCAGGCCATGGTGAGCAGCACCATCACCGCGCCGGCGGCGAGCAGGCCGCCACCGACCTTGAGCGGCGTGCCGAGGCTCGAGCCGGTGACCGGCAGGTGGTGCGGCGGCCGGTGGGTCGGCTTGTGGGTCGGCGGCCCGGCGATGACGGTCACAGAGGCGCTGGCCCGGCGGCCGGACGAGTTGCCGGTGGCCGTGAAGGTCCACACGCCCGGCCGGGTCACCCGGTACTTGAAGGTGAACGCGCCCGCGGCGTCCACCTGCACGGTGAAGCGCCTCGGTGGCGTTCTGCCGGTGAGTTCCGACGGCGGGGTCGTGATCGGTGCGTACGCCACGGCCGCCATCGCGACCACGGTGCCGTCGCTGCGCCGGGCGGTCCCCGCGGCGGGCGCGGCGACCGGCAGGCCGGTGGTGGTGACGGTGATGGTGGCGATCTCGCCGGGCAGGAAGCCGGAGCCGACACCCGTGACGATCGTGCCCGGCGGGACGGTGCCCGGGGCGACGGTGAGGTCCGGTGGTCCGGGGACGTAGTCCGGTGGTGGTTGCGGCACCGCCGCCCCCGCCGCGGTGGGCACGGCCGCCACGGCCAGACCCACCGTTAGCGCCATGATGATGCGGGATAGCCGCATGGTCGGTTCCCTCCTACTGTTCACAGCTCGGTGCGCTGACAACTTGGGTGGTCCAGGGGGTGGCGGTGGGGGTGAGCCGCAGCTCGGCGGTGCCGGCGCCGGTGCGGCCGGTGAGCAGGCCGACGTCGAGGGTCCGGGTACGCCCGGGCGGCACCTCGACGTTGGCGACCGCCACCTGACGCCGGCGGTCGTACGCGCTGCCGAGCCCGATCGCCCGGCCGTCGAGCTTGCCGTCGACGACGCTGCCGCCGGCGGGGCTGTAGACGGAGACCAGGGTGCGGATGGTGTACGGGTCGCCGGCCTTGCCCAGTCCCAGCACGGACGTGCTGAGCCCGGATCCGGGAGCCGCGGAGCGCAGCGTGAACCGCAGGCGCAGCTCGCGCCGGCCGTCGGTGCGGCAGCGGCCGACGGTGAGCGTCGCGCCGGGGCGCAGGTAGTAGCCGAGCTTGGCGCCGCTGCCGTCGTTGAGGAAGATCCCCACGGTCGGCACGACGTCCCGCTCGGGCAGCACCCCGCTCAGGCGGGTGTCCCGCAACATCTTCTGCTCCTCGGATCGGGCACTCCAGAACAATAGCCGTCGTTCAGCAATTGATCGGTCAAAAGCCGACAAAAGCGCCCTCGGGTCAATCTTCCGCGCGAAGAGCGCGTCGAACACCGCACCCGCCGAGGCGGCGTAGTAGGCGTCCTGCTGCCGGCCGTCCAGGTCGCGGTAGGCGTCGCTGAGCAGGGTGCGCACCGCCCGGTCGCCGGTCAGCGTCGGGCCGCCGGACACCGGGACCGGGCCGGTCGCCGCGAGCAGGTACGACAGCACCACCGGGTCGACGGCCAGCACGCCGTCGACGCTGGACCCGGTGCGCCGCTGGAACATCTCCCGGTAGAGCGCCGCCGCGGTCGGGAAGTCCGGCACGAGGTTGACGTCCGCCCCGTACGAGCCGGGCAGCTCACCCCAGAGCGCCCGCGCGGACGCCGGGGCCGGCACCGGCGGGTCGAAGCGGCCGAACTCGGCGCTGGTGCCCTGCCGGACCATCCGGATCCGCCCGTTCTCGGCCCGCAGCACGGCGTACGCGCCGAACATGCCGCCGGTGGCCCGCAGCTCGGCGAGGTTCTGCGAGACCAGGAGATAGCTGCGGACGCCGTCGGCGCCGAGCAGCGGCGGCAGCAGCGCGGCGCCCTGCCGGGCCGCACCGGTGAGATTGGCCAGCCGGTCCATCTCCCCGCGCAGGTCGCTCAACGCCCGGCGCACCTGGCTGACCAGCGTGCCCTCGGGCACCGCCGCGAGCCGGGTCCGGGTGGCGCGCACCACCTCGTCGGCCGCGCCGATCTCGGCCGACACCGCCCGCAGCCGGCCGAGGTCCAGCCGCCCCTCCTTCGGCACCAGCGAGGCGAGGTCGGTGCGCAGCAGGCTGGGGAACGCCTTCCGGGCGAGGTCGTCGACGGCCGCCGCGATCTCGCGTACCGCGGCCAGGTCGTCGCCGGCCCACGGCGCCCGCTGGCCCAGCCACCAGGCCGGCCCGGCGGTGGCCGCCCGGGCCTTGGCGGACTGCTCCTGCAGGGCGGCCAGGGTGCGCTGCCCGCGGTCGACGTCCCCGCCGACCACGTCGGCGCTCAACTGCCGGGCCAGCCCCGCCGCGTTCACCAGGTGGGCGCGCGCCTGCCAGCCCTGGAAGGCGACCCAGCCGACGCCGAGCAGCAGCAACGAGCCGACCACCAGGGACGCCAGCAGCGCCCGGCGGATCCGGGCGCGCTTGCGCCGACGGGCCCGGGCCCGCCGACGATTCGAACCTGCCGTGTCCGACACGCCACACTCCCGCAATAAACGGACAGAAATAATGAAACGTCGCCTTTCTAGCATGAATAACGAGCGAATGGCGGGGATATCGCCGGAGTAGCAGGGAAAGTCCTTTACACGGGCATGGTTCGCATTCGCCGTGCACCGGTCCGGGCCGCCTCGGACACCTCGTGCAGCATCCGCTCGATCCGGTCCACCCCGGCGGCCAGCGACATCTCCCGCTGGTACGCCTCGCGGCCCCGGCGCCCCATCTCCAGCCGGGCCGCTTCCGGAATGGTCGACGCCAGCCAGAACCGGTCCGCCAGCGCGGCCCAGTCCTCGGGCGCGCAGGACAGCCCGGCCCGGGCCCGCTCCACCAGCTCCACCGTGTCGCCGCCGGCCGAGGCGATCACCGGCGCGGCGCAGGAGAGCGCGGCCTGCAGCTTGCCGGGCACCGTCCCGCGCAGCTCCGGCCGGTCGCGCAACATCACCAGCTGGTAGTCGGCCGCCGCGTAGAGGTCGGGCATGTCCAGCGCCGAGCGCCGTTCGACGAACCGCACGTTCTCCGCCCGGAGCTGGTCGGCGAGCCCCCGCACCCGCCGCTCCTCCGGTCCGGAACCGACCAGGACGAGATCCATCCGGTCGCCGAGCGCCGCCGCCGCCCGCACCGCCGTCTCCAGGCCCTGCCGCCGGCCGATCGTGCCGGCGTGCATCACCACGCCGCGGCCGTCGCGGCGGATCAGACCGTGGGCCGCCGGACTGGGCCGGACGGGGCGGAAGATCCGCTCGTCGGTCCAGTTGAGCACCAGTCGGACCCGCTCCGGCGCCGCGCCGGCCGCCACCACCAGGTCCCGCATCGACGGCGCGGTGACCGCGAGCGCGGCCGCCTCCCGATAGACCCGCGCCATGGTGACGCCGATCCGGCCCGCCCAGCGCCGCCGCTCCGCGTCCTCGGCCGCCTCGTCCTCCTCGGCCCAGACGTCCTGCACATGCAGGACCGTCGGCACCCGGCCCAGCCTGCGCAGCAGGCCGGCGGTGGCGAAGGCGGTCGGCGGGAGGTGGAAGACGTAGAGCGCGTCGATGCCGGCGAGGTAGCGGCGGCCGATCAGCGCCGCGCTGCCGGCGAAGGAGAGGTACGCCGCCCGCCGGGCGCCCGCCGAGCCGTCCCCGCGGGCGTACCTCGGCACCCGCCGGACCGTCAGGCGCTCGCTGTGCGTCTCGTGCCGCCACCGCTGGCGCCAGCCGGGATAGACGTGGCCGCCCGGGTAGTCCGGAAAGCCGGTCAACACCCGCACCTCGTGGCCCCGCGCGGCGAGTTCCTCGGCCAGGCTGCCGGGGATGAACGCCGGTTCGGGCGGGAAATGGTACGACAGAATGCCGATCTTCATCCCGTTCCTCCGCTTCGCACTCGCCCCTCCGGCGCGGCGCGGCCCGGGGTCGGCCTCCGGTCCACGTAGGATCCCGGCAGCCCCTCCCCGACCACCGGCCGAGCCGACGCCGCCACCCCGCCGACGCCACCGTCGAGAGGGGCCGTCATGGCCGAGCGCATCCTGTTCGTCTGCCACGCCAACCTGTGCCGGTCGCCGATGGCCGAGTACCTGGCCGGGAAGCTGATGGCGAAGCTGCCGGTCGAGGTGTTCAGCGCGGGCACGGCCGCGGTGGACGGCCACCCCATGCATCCGTACGCGGCGGACGTCGCCGCCGGCACCGGCGCCGACCCGCACGCCTTCCGCAGCCGCCGGCTGTCGCCCCGGCACCTCGCCGAGGCGGGATTGGTGCTGGCCGCCAGCCGCCGCCATCGGGCGCTCTGTGTCTCCCTCGCTCCCGCGGCCCTGCACCGGACGTTCACGCTGTACCAGTTCGCGCGGTTCGCCGAGAGCGCCGGCCGTCCGGCAGTCGGGGCCGGCGGCCTGCTCCCGGCGGTGGTGCGGGCCGTCGCCGAGGCGCGCGGCCGGGTGCAGCCGGCCCCGCCCGAGGACGACGACATCCGCGACCCGGTCCGCGGCACGCCCGAGGACTTCCGGCGCTGCGCCCACCGCATCGAGACCGCTCTGCTGCCGGTCGCGGCGCTCATCGAGGCAGCCGGGTGAGGTGCTGGGTCTCGCCGTCGACCCGGTCCGCCCGACCGGAGCGGGTCCGCCCCAGGTCGGTCGCGGCCCGGGCCCGGTCGACCGGTACCCCCGCCGGCTGCGCGGGCACCAGCACCTTGTAGCTCTCGTAGCCGTACGCGTCGACCTTGGCGATCTTGGCCATGTTGAGGACGCAGCCGAGCAGCCGCACCGAGACCGACTGCAGCGCCTGGGCGGCCGCGGCGACGTGGTTGCGATCCGTCCGTCCGTGCTGGCTGACCAGCAGCGCGCCGTCGGCCTGCACCGCCACCACCACCCCGTCGGTGACGCTGCGCAGGGGCGCGGTGTCGATGACCACGATGTCCGCCGACTGCCGCAGCACGACCAGCAGGTCCGCCATCGCCTTCGAGCCGAGCAGCTCGCTGGGGTTGGGCGGCGCGGAGCCGCTCGGCAGCACCAGCAGCGACTTGTCGCCCCAGCGCTGCACCACGTCGCCGACCTGCACGTCGCCGAGCAGCACGTCGGTCAGGCCGACCCCGGACTCCAGGCCGAGGTAGTCGGCGACCTTCGGCCGGCGCAGGTCGGCGTCGACCAGGGCGACCCGCCAGCCCGCCTCGGCCAGCGCGATGGCCAGGTTGCAGGCGAGGGTGGTCTTGCCCTCGCCCTGCAACGCGCTGGTCACCGCGATCACCCGCGCGGGCTCGTGCACGTCGACGAACCTCAGGTTGGTCCGCAGCTTGCGGACCGCCTCGGCGCGGGCCGAGTGCGCCTGGTCCCCCACGATCAGCGGCGCCGAGCGGGCCGCGCCGTCGAAGGGGATCTCGCCCAGCAGCGGGCTGCCGGTGACCCGCTGGAGGGTCAACGAGTCGCGCAGCCGGGTGTCGAGCCGGCTGCGCAGCACCGCGAGCGCCACGCCGGCCAGCAGCCCCAGCAGCGCGCCCAGCGCCAGGTTGCGGACCGGCTGCGGGGAGACCGGGGCGGAGCCGACCCGGGGGCCGCTGATCACCTCGATCTTGATGGTCGGGCCACCGCCGCCCGGCGGGGTCTCGACCTGCTTGACCAGGTCCACGAAGCCGGCGGCGACCGCCTCGGTGAGCTTGAGGGCGCGCGGGGCGTCGGTGTCGGTGACCGTCGCCCGCAGCAGCACCGTGTCCGGCACCACCGACGCCTGAATCCGGGCCTGTACCTGGTCCGCGGTGAGCCCCAGCGGCGCCTTCGCCACCACGCCCTGCGCCAGCCGGTCGCTGCGCAGCAGGTCGATGTACGACTTGACCCGCTGCTGCATCAGGAAGTTGCCCTGGTACGCCTCGCCAACCCCCTTGCCCGGGGTGGTCACGAAGAACGTCGCGGTGGCCTCGTACCGGGGCTGGGTCCGCACCGTGACGAGCGCGGACACCCCGAGGGCCAGCATGACGGTGAGCACCATGATCCACCAGTTGCGGCGGACCAGGCGCAGGCTGCTGCGCACATCCATCAGGTCGGCCTCCCGGCGCGGCGGACAACACGGCTGAGCTGCACGAAAACCCCCTAGTAGGCATTAACACCGTGTAAGGATGGAAACCCCGCACACGGCGTCTTCGTTTCCTAACCGAATGTAGACGAACACGAGCCCTCATTAGCCGCAAACCCCTCGGGCGGTTCTATAGCTACCAAAGGGAGACAACGGTGCCCGTATCGCCAACCTCGTCCGGCCCCGTCACGCCCATCACGATGAATCGACGCGCCCGAGCCCTGTCTCTGTTAACGCTGGACACGGCCGCCTGGTGCGCCGGATTTCTGGCCGCCGCGGCCACCCGGTACGAGTGGGATCTCACCGGGCACACCGCGACCGTCGCGGTGATCGCCGCCCTCGCCTGCGTCGCGGTGCACACCGGCGCCGAGCGGATCCGGCTCGCGGTCTGGGGCCGGCACCCGGTGGGCAGCGCGGCCGAGGCGCGCGACCTCGCCGTCACCGGCACGCTGGCCATCGCCGCCGCGCTGGCGGTGCTCCTGCCGATGGACGTCCGACCGGTGCCGGCGAGCACCCCGCTGGTCGGTGGCGCGGTGGCGATCCTGCTCATGACGGGCGGCCGGGCCGGGTTCCGGTTCCACCGGGAACGGGTCCGACCGGCCCGCGCCGCGGCGTCCCGGGCGCTGATCTACGGGGTGGACGGCACCAGCGAGCGGCTGGTCCGGGTGCTGCTCGCCGACCCGGCCGGCCGGTACCGACCGGTCGGCCTGCTCGACGACGACCGGGACAACCGGACCCTGCGCCTGGCCGGGGTGCGGGTGCTGGGCGGGCGCGAGCAGGTCGGCGACGCCATCCGGCTCACCGGCGCCGACACGGTGATCTTCTCGATGGCCGGCGCGGCGCCCGAGCTGATGCGCGACGTGCGCGCCCGGACCCTGCAGGCCGGCGCCGCGTTCAAGGTGCTCCCGCCGGTGCACGAGCTGCTCGACCGGCCGGTCGCGGTCTCCGACGTCCGGGACATGCAGATCACCGACCTGCTCGGCCGGGCGCAGCGGGTGGCCGAGCTGATGGTCGACCGCAACGGCCTGGCCGGCCGGCGGGTGCTGGTCACCGGCGCGGGCGGTTCGATCGGCTCGGAGCTGTGCCGACAGATCGCCCGCTGCGAGCCGGGCGAGCTGATGATGCTCGACCGGGACGAGTCGGCGCTGCACGCGCTGCAGATGTCGCTGCACGGCCGGGCCCTGCTCGACGGGCCGGAGCTGATCCTCGCCGACATCCGGGACCGGGACGGCATCACCCGGATCATCGCCGACCGGCAGCCGGACGTGGTCTTCCACGCCGCCGCGCTGAAACACCTCACGCTGCTGCAACGGCACCCCGGCGAGGCGGTCCTGACCAACCTGCGGGGCACGCTGAACGTGCTGGAGGCGTGCCGGGACGTCGCCGAGTTCGTGAACATCTCGACCGACAAGGCGGCCGATCCGGTAAGCGTGCTCGGCTACTCGAAGCGGATCACCGAACGGCTCACCGCCCACTACGCCGACCTGTTCGGCGGACGCCACCTCAGCGTCCGGTTCGGCAACGTGCTCAGCAGCCGCGGTTCGGTGCTCACCGCGTTCGAGGCGCAGCTGCGGGCCGGGATGCCGATCACCGTCACCCACCCGGACGTGACCCGGTACTTCATGACCGTCCAGGAAGCGGTGCAACTGGTGCTCCAGGCCGCCTCGATCGGCCGGGGCGGAGAGGCGCTGGTGCTCGACATGGGCGAGCCGGTCCGGATCGCCGACGTGGCGCGCCGGCTCGCCGCGGAGGCCCCCGGGCACAGCGAGATCGTCTTCACCGGCCTGCGGCCGGGCGAGAAGCTGCACGAGGACCTGTTCGGCGCCGACGAGGTCGACACCCGACCGCTGCACCCGCTGATCTCCCACGTGCCGGTGCCCCCGCTGCACCCGGACGAGATCCGCGCCCTCGACCCGTACGGCGAGCCGGACGAGCTGATCAAGCGGATGGAACTGCTCTGCGCGCAGCCGGTCGACCGGCTGTGGGGAGTGCTGCCCACCCCCCGGTGAGGGGCAGGTCTCGGCGCCGCGACTCGCCACCGCGGCCGCGGCCCGGATAGGGTCGGGTCCAGGTGTGCCGGGAAGTCTGGTCGGCGGTGAGTTCCTGCCGTCCCCGTATTCCCGAGGTGAAGCACGCCCATGACCAACCCGCCCACCGGTCCGACCCGCTCGAAGCGGCACCGGCTCCTCTCCCGCGGCTCCTGGCCGGAGGCCCGCTTCCTGGGCGACGTGCTGCGCACCGAGACCGTCGGCGGTGGCCTGCTGCTGCTCGGCGCGGTGCTCGCCCTGCTCTGGGCCAACTCGCCGTGGGGGGACTCGTACGTCGCGCTGGCCCGCTGGGTGCCCTGGCCCGGCGGCGCCGGGCTGCACCTGGACCTGGACCTGGCCCAGTGGGCCGCGGACGGGTTGCTGGCGATCTTCTTCTTCGTGGTCGGGCTGGAGCTCAAACGCGAGTTCGTCGCCGGCGACCTACGCGACCCGCGCCGCGCCGCGCTACCGGTGGTGGCCGCCATCGGCGGCATGCTGGCGCCCGCGTTGATCTACGTGGCGGTGAACCTCGGCGGGTCGGGGCTGCGCGGCTGGGCGATCCCCACCGCCACGGACATCGCCTTCGCGCTGGCCGTGCTGGCCGTGATCGGCTCGTACCTGCCGCACGGGTTGCGCGCCTTCCTGCTCACCCTGGCCGTGGTGGACGACCTTCTCGCGATCAGCATCATCGCGGTCTTCTACACCGCGGACTTCAGCCCGCTGCCGCTGCTCGCGGCGCTGGTCCCGATCGCCGCCTTCGGCCTGCTCGTGCAGCGCCGCAAAACCTGGTGGTGGGCGCTGATCCCGCTGGCCGTGCTGGCCTGGACGCTCGTGCACTTCTCCGGGGTGCACGCCACGGTGGCGGGGGTGCTGCTCGGCTTCACCGTGCCGGTGCTGAGCCGTAAGGGCAGTGGCCCGGGGCTGGCCGAGCACCTGGAGCACCGCTGGCGGCCGGTGTCGGCCGGCTTCGCGGTGCCGGTGTTCGCCTTCTTCGCCGCCGGCGTCTCGCTGCGCGACGCCGACCTGGGCGCGGTCTTCACCGACCCGGTGGTGATCGGCATCGTGGCCGGTCTGGTGCTGGGCAAGACGATCGGCATCCTCGGCTCGACCTGGCTGCTGGCCCGGTTCACCCGGGCCGAACTGGACGAGGACATCCGCTGGGCGGACCTGCTCGGGGTGTCCCTGCTGGCCGGCATCGGCTTCACCGTGTCGCTGCTGATCGGCGAGCTGGCGTTCGGTGTGGGCAGCGCCGAGGACGACCGGGTCAAGACGGCCGTGCTGACCGCCTCGGTCACCGCGGCGGTGCTGGCCGCGGTGGTGCTGTCCCGGCGGAACGCGGCGTACCGGCGCATCGCGCTGCGCGAGACCCGCGACGCCGACGCGGACGGCGTGCCGGACGTCTATCAGGAGCGGCCGGTCCAGGGCGGCTGACGCCGCCGTCCCGGTTCCGGGTACCCCAGGTGGGTCCGGGGCGCGGTCACCCGCGCCCCGGACCCACCGGGCTCACTCGCGGCGCTGCGGGGTCCGCCGCTCCGCCCGTTCCGCGGTCTCGTCGCTGAGCGCGTCGGCCGCCGGTTCGGTGAGGTCGTCACCGGGTACGGCCACCGCCTCGGCCAGATCCTGCTCGTCGGGGCGACCCCCGGGCGGGGGCTCGGGGGCGGTGGCCCCGCCAGCGAAGCCGTACTCGTTGGGTTCGTCATGCCGGCTCATGCGGTATTCCTCCCGTTATATCCGGTCTCACCGTGCCGCCAGGTCAGACCGTGATCGTTCCCGCCGCCGGACCGGCGAAACAACGCGGGCGGCCCGGTCGCCAGCACCGCCCAGAGCAGCCGGCGCACCATGATGATCAGCGCGGCCCCGGCCAGCTCGGTCCAGCCCTGGTCGACGGTCAACCGCAGCAGGCCCGCCGCGGTCAGCAGGTCCAGCAGCACCCGCAGCGCGGCCCGCCACGAGCGGCTGGTCACCAGCGCCACCACGGCGCAGACCAGCGCCAGGGTGGTGACCAGGGTGCCGATCACGACGGCGGCCCGGTCCGGCCCACCTGCTGCTGCTCCTGGGCGATCTCCCGGCGCAGGAAGTAGTTGAGCGCGGTCCGGATGGTGGCGATCGCGGCCAGCTTGGCGATCTGGTCGAAGGTCGGCGACACCGCCGTACGCAGGATGTCCGCGGCGAGCTGGAACTCCAGCCCGAGGGTGAGGAACCGGCCCAGGGACAGCCGGATCGGGGTGAAGACGGCGGCGTCGCGGCAGCGCAGCCCGTCCACCACGAACCGGAGGGCCGCCCAGGCCGCGCCGACGAAGATGATCAGGGCACCGGCGATCTCCACCGCGGTGACCAGTACCTGGTCACCGCGGTGGAGCAGCTCCTCCAGCCTCACCCCGCAGCGTTACCCGCGCAGTCGGGCGGTAGGCCATCAGGTCAGCTCGCGCACCGCCTCCAGGATCAGCCAGAGGCCGCAGATGGCGAAGAGGATGGCGGCGCCGTACTTGATGGTCTTCTCGGGCAGCTTCCGCCCGAGCAGCCGCCCGACCAGGATGGCCAGCGCGTCCGCGGCGACCATGCCGATCGTGGAGCCGAGCCAGGTGCCGAACCAGCCGTACTTGGTGGCCAGCGTGATGGTGGCCAGCATGGTCTTGTCCCCCAGCTCGGCCAGGAAGAACGCGACGCCCACCGTGATGATGGCCGACTTGGTGGACCGCTCGGCCTTCTGCCGCTCCGCCTCGGTCAGCTCGTCCCCGCGCAGGGTCCAGGCCCCGAAACCGAGGAAGGCCAGACCGGCGATCAACGAGATCCAGCCGGTCGGCAGGGCGGCGCCGAGGCCGTAGCCGATGCCGACCGAGGCCAGGTGCACCACGGCGGTGGCGACGGTGATGCCGATCAGCACCGGCACCGGCTTGAAACGCGTGGCGAACGTCAGCGCCATCAACTGGGACTTGTCGCCCAGTTCGGCGACGAAGATGACGCCGAAGCTGACCACCAGCGCGACGAGGAAACCCTCCATGACAACCCTTCCCGATCCGAGCCGGGAGGAGGAACGGGGGTGCCCTCGACCCGGCTGTGACAGCCTGAGTCGAAGGTCTCGCCCGCCCCGGAACGGGGCCGCGTGGCCGGATGCGGAACGCACCAGTATGTCGACCACGACATTGGGGGCTACTCCCCTTCGCGCCGCCAGCCTAGCCGACCCGCGGTCGGTGGGCCGGCCGGGGTGAACGGGTTCACCCCGGCCGGCCTCCGACGTCGGCTCAGTCGGCGCGGGCGAGCGTCACGCCGAACAGGCCGTCCGGGTCGGTCCAGAAGTCGTGGGTGACGAAGCCGGCCGCCGCCAACTCGGCCGCGATGCCCGCCGGCCGGAACTTCGCGGAGATCTCGGTCCGCAACTCCTCCCCCTCGGCGAACTCGACGTCCAGGTCGAGCACCCGGGTCCGGATCGGGCGCCGCGCGCGCAGCCGCATCTCGATCCACTCCTGCTCCGGGTTCCAGATCGCCACGTGCGCGAACGCCGCCGGGTCGAGGTCCGTGCCCAACTCCCGGTTGATCACCCGCAGCACGTTGCGGTTGAACTCGGCCGTCACCCCGGCCGCGTCGTCGTACGCCGGGACGAGCACGCCCGGGTCCTTGACCAGATCGGTGCCGAGCAGCAGCCAGTCGCCGACCTCCAGCGCGGCGCGCATCGCGGTGAGGAACTCCGCCCGCTCGATCGGCAGCAGGTTGCCGATCGTGCCGCCCAGGAAGGCCACCAGCCGCCGGCCGCCGGTCGGCAGCCGGTCCAACTGCCGGGTGAAGTCACCGACGATGCCGCGTACCCGCAGGCCGGGATAGGCGGCGGCGATCTGCGCGGTGGACTGCCGCAGCGCGCTGACCGACACGTCCAGCGGCACGAACGTGCCCAGCCCGCCGCGGCGGGTGAAGGCGTCCAGCAGCAGCCGGGTCTTCTCCGACGACCCCGACCCCAGCTCGATCAGGGTCTTCGCCCCGGTCGTCGCGGCGATCTCACCGGCCCGCTCGGCCAGCACCGCCCGCTCGGCGCGGGTCGGATAATACTCGGGCAGCCGGGTGATCTCGTCGAACAGTTCGCTGCCCCGGGCGTCGTAGAACCATTTCGGGGGCAGCCACTTGGGGCGCGCGGTCAGCCCGGACCGGACGTCCTCCCGCAGGCTCCGCCCGATGTCCTGCTCCGCCAGATAGATCTCCAGTGGTTCCGCGCTCATCGGCTGTCCTTCCCCGTCGACCGAAACTGGCCACGTACCTGGTCCTTCGGCGGCCGGGCCGCCGTCATGCGCCCGCCAGGGCGTCGATCCGGGCCCCCGCCGCGGTGGCCACCACCAGACGACCCTCCGGCACCGCCTGCCAGCCCGGCTCGTCGTCCAGCGGTTCGGAGGCCACCAGCACCGCGTCCGCGCCGGCGCGCACCGACAGGGCGTGGCCCGCCACGCTGGCCACCACGGTGTCCCCGTCGGTGAGCAGCAGGTTGAGCCGGGACCCCGGGGCCGCCGCCCCGACCGCGGCGACGGTGTCGGCGACCGCCTCCGCCGGCGACGCGCCGGCCCGCAGCCGGTGCCGCACCAGCGCCCAGAGCAGCGCGGAGTCGGTCGGCGCGTCGAGGGTGAGCAGGTCCCGCACCGGCAGGCCGGCGGCGAGCGCCGCCACCGAGTCCGGCCAGCCCCGGACCACCCCGTTGTGGCTGAACAGCCACCGGCCCTCGGCGAACGGCGCCGCGGCGGTGGCCGTCACCGGCATGCCGACCGTCGCCGAGCGGACCGCCGCCAGCACCGCGCCGCTGACCGTGGCCACCGCCAGCTCCGGCAGGGTGGGATCGCTCCAGATGGGGGTGCCGCGCCGGTACCGGACCGGCTCGCCGCCGCGCGCCGGCCCCGCCTCCGGCCCGCGGCGCGGCCCGGGCGCCGGCTCGCGCGGGTACCAGCCGACACCGAAACCGTCGGCGTTGATCGTCCCGCCGCCGCGCATGTCGCGCGGCGACCACGACTGGCGCAGCAACGAATACGGTGGGTCGAACAGCAGCGTCCGCAGGCTGACCGGCGGCCCCAGGTACGCCAGGTGCCGGCACATCAGCCGTGCGCCTCCTCGGCGCGGGCGTCGCGGGCGCACCGGAAGCCGCTGAAGATCTGCCGCCGGATCGGGTAGTCCCAGTTGCGGAAGGTCCCCCGGCAGGCCGACCGGTCGGTGCCGAACGACCCACCGCGCAGCACCCGGTGGTCGTCGCCGAAGAACACCTCGGAGTACTCGCGGTAAGGAAAGGCGGTGAAGCCGGGGTGGCCGCGGAACGCGGTCGAGGTCCACTCCCACACGTCGCCGATCAGCTGGTGCACGCCCAGCGGCGAGGCGCCCGCCGGGTACGCGCCGACCGGCGCCGGCCAGAGGTGCCGCTGCCCGAGGTTGGCGTGCGCGGTGGTCGGGTCCTCGTCGCCCCACGGGTAGCGCCGGGACCGCCCGGTGGCCGGGTCCCAGCGGGCCGCCTTCTCCCACTCGGCCTCGGTGGGCAGCCGCTTGCCGGCCCACGCGGCGTACGCCTGCGCCTCGTGGAAGCAGACGTGCACCACCGGCTCGTCGTCGCGGACCGGGGACCACCGCCCGAACCGGCGGTACGCCCAGCCGTCGCCGTCGCGCCGCCAGTGCATCGGGGCGGTCAGCCCGGCCTCCACCCGGTGCCGCCAGCCGGCCCCGCTCCACCAGCGCGGCTCGTCGTAGCCGCCCTCGGCGATGAACCGGCGGTACTGCCCGTTGGTCACCGGGGCCGCGTCGATCACGTACGCCGGCAGGTCGACCACGTGCGCCGGCCGCTCGTTGTCCAGCGCCCACGGGTCGGTGGAGGTGCCCATGGTGAACGGCCCGGCCGGCACCAGCACCTCGGCCCCGACCCGGGCCCGCGGCTCCGGGGGCGGCGCGGCGGCCAGCACCGGTGGGCCGGAGCGCAGTTGGTGGGTGGCGAGCATGGTCTCGTCGTGCTGCTGCTCGTGCTGCACGATCATCCCGAACGCGAACCCGTCCACCACCAGGTCACGGTCGGTGAACCGGATGCCGTCCAGCAGGTCGTACACCTTCTCCCGGACCGTGCCGACGTACGCCCGGGCCTCGGCCGGCGGCAGCAGCGGCAGCGCGGGCCGGTCCTTGCGGGGCTGCTTGAACGCGTCGTACAGGTCGTCGATGTCGCGGCGCACCGGCTCGCGCCCGCCGACGTCGCGCACCAGCCACAGCTCCTCCTGGTTGCCGACGTGGGCCAGGTCCCAGACCAGCGGCGACATCAGCGGCGAGTGCTGGCGCGTCAGGTCGGCGTCGTCCACCGCGTCGGTCAGCAGGGCGGTCCGCCGCCGGGTCCGGTCCAGCTCCGTGCCGATCCGGTCGCGCAGCTGCTCGGCGTCGAGTTGGTCGCTGACGGTCACCGCTGTCCCCTCTCCGCGGCGGCGAGCCGCCGCCGGATACCTCGGCTGATCTCCTCGTACGTGTCGGTGGGCAGGCGCAGCCCCGGCAGGGCCGCCAGCGCCAGGTCGCACAGCGTCGCCGCGGCGGCGGCCAGCGGCGGGTCGGTCAGGCCGTACCGGGCGGCGGCGTGCCACCGGCCGGCCACCGGGCGGGCCGCGGCGAGGGCGGCGCGGACGGTGCCGGGCTCGGCGAAGAGCGCGGCGAGCACCGCCAGCGGGATCCGCCAGTCCCGGCCGGGCTGGGCGTCGAGATACCGGATCTCCAGGTAGCCACGGGGCCGGACCGGTGGGAAGAGCGTGCTGACGTGGTAGTCCAGGTCGTCGGTGGTGGGTGGTCGGGGCAGCCCGCCGGCCAGCCAGTCGGCGAAGGTGACCCCGGCCGGCGGGGTCCAGTCGGCGCCGTCCCCCCGCAGGCACAGCAGCGGCGCCGCGAGGACGTACTCCGTCCAGGCGGCGACCGGGTCCCGGTCGGCGCCCGACGGCGACCACACCGGGCGGGTCCGGGCCGGGTCGATCGCCAGCCAGGCCGCCATCCGGGCGGAGGCCCAGCCGGTCCGCCGCCCGGCGTGCCGGTCGGCGGTGGCGAAGGCGGCGACCAGCGGCGGGCCGACGGCGTGCGCCGCGGCCCACCGGGCCGGCAGCTCGCCCGGTTCCCCGGCGTCGAGACAGACCTGCAGGCCGGCGGTGCTGTACATCATCGTGCGGCCGGCAGCGCCACGCCGGTCGAAGACGCATCGCATGGCCCGGTAGCGGGGGGTCTCGACGACCGGCCGCGGGCTGCGCCACGGGTCGATGCCGGTCCGGCCGAGCACCAACCCGGCGTCCGCCAGCAGGCCGCTCACCTGGCCGACGTCGGCCTCGGTGGCGTCGATGAGCGCGGCGACCGAGGGTCGGGGCGGGCTGGAGACCTCCAACTGGCCACCGGGCTCGAGCGTGACGGCGCTGCCGTGGGCGAGCGGCTCGGTGGGACTGCCGCGGTCGAGAGTGGTGGGGGTGTGCGGCCCGAGGGCCGCCCGCAGCCGATTCCCGTCCACCGGGCGGGCCGGGTCGGCGGCGTCGTGCACGGTCCATTCCAGTTCGACGCCGGTGAAGACCGGAGGCCCGGTCTTGAAACAGATCCGGGCGAGATGCCGCGCCGCGGCGTCCGCCTCTCGCAGGATCGTGGTCCGGTCCAGTTCGGGCGACGTCACCAAGGGGCCGGCTCCTTCCCAGGGCGGGGTCCACCGTCCGCCGCCCACGCGCCACCGTTGTCGGCGGACGCGTACGCGGCCTCACCATCTTCTGTCTAGCAGACGAATGTTGCGCACCCGTCCGGACGAGTTTTTGTCCGGATCGGTGGGCACCCCGCGCTGACCGGGCCGGACGCGCCACCCGCCGCCCGCCGGGCCGGTCGGCCGGTCACCGGTGCTGAGCTGGGCGAGCCGCCGTGCCGCACCGTGGCCGATCGACTCCATCGGAAGGCCCCACCAGCCGCATTCCGGCCCGCCGAGGTGGGGTGTGGACGTGACGACGGTCGCCCAGGGCGCGGCGCGTGTCGTCGAGCGCGTAGGCGGGGTCAGCCGTCCTGGCGGCCGGCCGGGGGGACGACACCCGGCGGGGACGGCCGGTTGGCGGGGGCCGGTGTCGCGCGGTTGGTGGCGGCGGCGGGCGTGGCCCGGTTGGCGGCGGCGGGCGTGGACTTCCGGCCGGCGGGCGAGGCGGACGGCCGGCCCTTTGCCGGGGGGCCGGTCACCGGCGGCGTCCGGCTCGCCCGCGGTGCGGGCGAGCTCTCGCCGGCGGGGGTCAGCCGGCCGCAGTAGTCCGCCACCTGGTCAGCACCGCCGGCGGCCTCGACCAGGACCCGGAACCCCGGCGTCCGCAGCGCCCGCTCCCGCCCCTCGGCGGACTTCGCCAGGTACGCGCGGCACAGGCCGGGCAGCTGGGCGGCCTCGGCCGGGCTCGACGGCCGCGGACCGCCACCGGGGCCGGTTCCGCCGCCGGGGCCGCCGGTGCCCGGCGGGGTTCCGTCGGTCGTCGACCCGCCCGACGGGCTGCCGCCCGTGGGCGCGCCACCCGACGTCTCGCCGGACGGGGCCGGGCTCGAGGTGGCCGGACCGGGCGGTGGGCCGGGCTCCCGGTCGATGGTGACCGCCGCGAAGGCCACCCCGGCCGTCGTGGCCGCGGCGACCCCGGCGATCCAGGCGACCGCACCGGTGGTGAGCCGCCGCCGGCCGGGCGAGCCGGCGGGCACCGGCGCCGGATCCCGCCGGGCCGCCCGGAAGGCGGCCAGCGCCTGCTCCTCGCCCGCGACCTCCCGCGGGCTGGGCGGCGCGGCGGCGGCGGCGAGCAGCCGGGCGACCGGGTCGTCCGACGGACGCGGAGCCCGGGCGGCGTCGAGCATCCGCTCGCTCTCGACGCGGTCGGCGGGCCGGCCGGACCGGTCAGGGCGGCGAAAGATCATCCGAAGTTTCCTCATCTCAACCGTCCGCCGGTTCGGCTCGCGGCGTCTCCCGCGCCGGCCGGCCGCCGGCGCGGGGCCGCGGCGGCGTCCCCTCGGCCGTGACGGGCGGTGGGGACAGGTCGTGTCGTTCCATCAGGGCGGCCAGTCGGCGCAGGCCACGGTGCGCCGCGGTACGCACGGCGCCCGCCCGCCGGCCCAGCACCCGGCCGGCGGTCTCGGCGTCCAGCCCGACCACCGCGCGCAGCAGCACCGCCTCCGCCTCGCGCGGCGGCAGGGTGGCGATCAGCGCCAGCGCGGCCTCGGTGCCGATCGTCTCACCGGCGCGTTCCTCGGTGTCGGCGTCCCCGGCCAGTTCGCTGAGGGCCTGCACCGGCACCGGTAGCGCCGGGCGGCGGCGCTGCCGGCGCAGATGGTCCATCGCCCGGTTGCGGGCGATGGTCACCGTCCAGGCCCGGAACTCGCCACCGGAGAAGGTCGGCAGGTCACGGGAGATCTGCAGCCAGGTCTCCGACGCGACGTCCTCGGCGTCGGCGCCCACCAGGGCGGTCAGGTAGCGCAGCAGGCCCGGTTGCAGGGTGCGGTAGAGGAGGCGGAAGGCCTCCTCGTCACCCGCCTGGGCGGCGGTGACCGCCTCGTTCAGCTCACCGGTCATGGATCCGCCGTCCCCGCCGTTCGCGCCGCCCGGACGAACCCGCGACGAAGCCGCGTGCCCCTGCCGTGCGGTCCGGTTTCCGGACCCCCACCCCCACCTCAGCCCTCCGCCGACCTGATCGCCCCCATGTCAGCCGGCCCGGCCGGCGGATCGGCGCCCGCACCGACCCCGCGCGGCATCCGGCGCGGCGCACCGGAGCCGGGTAGCCGGCCCGAGCCGGGCTAACGGTAGGAGCGGACCCGGTCGGGAACAAGCCGACATCGACGGCCGCCGGAGTGACATATCTCAACTCCGGGACACGGTGTGTCGACGTAACAGGAGAGGAGCCGTCGGCGCTGCCTGCCGCCCGGTCGGTGGACCACCTCACTGAGAATGACCGTTCTGGCAGCGTAACGGGCTCCTTGGTCGTTTTGCGTCACCGCTCGCCTGCGCGCCGTGACAGGATAGCCCGGCCGGCCCCGGCGGTCACCGGCGCACCGAGCCGCCCCCGAAACGCCCCGTCCGGCCCGCGGTGAGACGGGCGCACATGCTTTCCGACGGCCCTGGGTACCGTAGTCGGGTGTTGTCTTCGGAGGTCGTACTCAGCGGTCGGTACCGCCTGGACGAACGTGTCGCCACCGGCGGCATGGGTGACGTCTGGCGCGGCACCGACCAGGTGCTCGGTCGGCAGGTCGCGGTCAAGGTCCTGCTGCCGGCACTGGTCTCCGACCCCGACTTCATCGCCCGGTTCCGGGCCGAGGCACGGATCATGGCGGCGCTGCGGCACCCCGGGATCGTGCAGGTCTTCGACTGCGGCGAGGACGACCTGCCCGACGGCAGCCGGGCCGACTACCTGGTCATGGAGTTCGTCGAGGGCGAGCCGCTGTCCCGCCGGATCGAGGCCGCCGGCCGGCTCGGCGTGGCCGAGACCATGTCGGTGGTGGCGCAGGCCGCGCAGGCGCTGAACGCCGCGCACGCCGGCGGCATCGTGCACCGCGACGTCAAGCCGAGCAACCTGCTGGTGCAGGAGGACGGCACCGTCGTGCTTGTCGACTTCGGCGTCGCCCGGTCCGCCAACGTCACCAGCATCACCAGCACCAACGCGGTGCCCGGCACCGCCCTCTACATGGCGCCCGAGCAGGCCTCCGGTCGGCCCGTCTCCGGCGCGACCGACATCTACGCCCTCGGCGCGGTGGCCTACTGCTGCCTCACCGGCTCCCCGCCCTTCACCGGCGACAACCCGTTGCAGGTCGCCGTCCGGCACCTGGACGACGAGCCGCCGGCGCTGCCCGACGACATCCCCGAGCCGGTCCGGGAGCTGGTCTACCGCGCGCTGGCCAAGGACCCCGCGGACCGGTTCGCCACCGGGGCGGCGATGGCCGACGCGGCCCGGGCCGCCGGCGCCGACCCGTCGGCAGCGACGGCCGTGACGCCGGTGCCGCTGCGCGGCGCCACCGCCGTCACCGCCACCACGCGCGACGACCTGCCCGTGGTGCGCCCGGCGGCGGCCTCGGCCGGCCGCGGCGCCCGGCGCGGGACGCTGATCGGCGCGGTCGCCGCCGTGGCGGTCGCCCTGGCGGGCCTCGCCGCCGCGCTCGGCGCCTACAAGCCGCCGCCGACCGGCGAACCGGCCGTGGACATCAGCTCCACCGCCCCGGCGGCGATCCCGAGCGGCCAGTCCGAACCGCGGCAGGGCGGCGGCGGTACGTCGGAGGACGAGGCCGTCCAGCCGATCGGCCGCCCCGGTGGCGGCGGTGAGCGGCGGCCGACGTCGTCGCCGACGGCCACCGCGCCGCCGACGACGGCCAGGCCGACCTCGACCACGTCGCCCGCGCCCGCCGAGCCGTCGGCCACCCGGGAGCCGGAGCCGTCGGCCACCTCCACGTCCGCGCCGCCGCCCGACCCGGCGCCCAGCACCACCACCGACCCGCCCGCCACCCAGGACCCGCCCCCGGCGGAGCCCACGGTGTCCCCGGCGGCCGGGGACTGACCGACCTGGCGAACGCCCGGTCTGCCCTCGGATGGCGGACCGGGCGCTCGGCCGGAGCGGCTGCTGATTCCTCGGTCGGGCGTTGATCCGTCCGGACCGGCGGGCCCGGCCGGGCGCAGTCAGTCGGCGCCGAGCGACGCCACCACCGGGCGGGCCAGCGCCCGCCGGGCCGGCAGCACGGAGGCCGCCAGGGCGGCCAGCACCGCCACCGCGAACATCAGGCCCAGCCGACCCCAGGGCAGCACCAGGGTCGAGTCGCCACCCACCCGGGCCAGCACCCCCATCGCCCCGGCGGCGACCGCCACCCCCAGCGCGACGCCGAGCACCGTGCCGACCGTCGCGGTCAGGGCCGCCTCGATGGCGAGCAGGACCCGCAGCCGTGCCCGGGTGAGACCGACGGCCCGCAGCACGGCGTGCTCCCGGGCCCGTTCGAGGACCGAGAGGCCGAGCGTGTTCGCCACCCCGACCAGCGCGATGACCACCGCCAGCCCGAGCAGCGCGGTGACGAACGCCAGCAGCATGTCCACCGTGCCGGTGAGCATCTTCTTGTAGGCGGCCTGGTCCAGCAGGTTGGCCGTCGGGTAGGACGTCAGCACCTCCTCGATCGCCGTCCGGGCCGCCGGCGCCGGCACCCCGGTCGCCGGCTGCACCTCGGCGAGGAAGCCCCGCTCGGCGGGGAACCGGGCGGTGAAGTCGGCGTCCACCATGTCGACGACGTGGCCGGGGCGTACCTCCCGCGGCGCGGGCGCGTCGGGGTCGTCGGTGACCACCGCGGCGACCCGGTACGTCCGGCCGCCGACCGGCACCGACGAGCCGACGACCCAGCCCCGGGCCTCGGCCAGTTCCCGGTGCACGAGCACCGCCCCGGGACGCAGGTCGGTCAGGCGCCCGGCGACGACCTTCCCCACCGACCTGTCCACCAGCGCCGGGTGCGCGGCCCGGACCTCGACGTCGACGACGCGGTGGCGGCGCGGCTCGTGCACCACGCCCAGCTCGGGCCGGCCGGCCAGCTCCGCGACGAGCGACGCCGGCAGGTCACCGCCGATCCCGGTCACCAGGTAGTCCACCCCGATCCGGGTGTCCACCGCCCGTTCGATCCCCGCCTTGACGCTCGCCCCGCCCACCAGGAACGCCGAGACCAGACCGACGCCGATCACCAACGCGCCGGCGGTGGCGGCGACCCGCCGCGGGTTGCGCGCGGCGTCGGCGGCGGCGAGCTCGGCCGTGGCCCCGAACAGCAGCCGCAGCGGCTGGTTGATCAGCCGCATCAGCGCGGGCACCAGCACCGGGCCGGACAGGACGATGCCGAAGAAGGTGAGCACCCCGCCGAGGGCGACGAGGACGACCTGGCCGAGCCGCGCGGCCCCGACCAGCGCCACGGCCCCGGCCAGGAAGGCCACCGCGCCGGCCAGCAGCCGTACCCGGCCGGCCCGGCGGGTGACCCGCACGGCGGCGTCGGTGAGCGCGGCGACGGGCGGGACGCGGCTGCCCTGCCAGGCGGGCAGCGCCGCGGCGCCGACCGTGAGCAGCGTGCCGAGCGCCAGGCAGCCCAGCAGCGTCGAACCGGGCAGGGCCAGCCCGTCGGCCGCGCCCGGCCCGGCGAGCACCCGTCGCAGCCCCACGGCCAGCGCGGCGCCGGCGACCACGCCGGCCGCCGAGGCCACCAGGCCGAGCACCGCGGACTCCAGCAGGGTGGCCCGGAACACCTGACCGCGGCTCGCCCCGACCAGTCGCAGCAGGGCGGTCCGGCGGGTGCGCTGGGCCAGCACGATGGCGAACGTGTTGGCGATGACGAAGCCGGCCACCACCACGGCGACGGCGGCGAAGGTGAGCAGCACCAGGGAGAACTGCCGGACGTCCCGGACGGCGTCGTCGACCGCGGCGTCGAGGATCTGCTCCCGGTCCAGGACGTGCGTCCCGGCGCCGGCCACGGCCGACACCCGGTCGACAAGCCCGGGCCCGGCGGCGCCGGCCGCCGCGGCGACCATGATCCGCCCGTAGCCGCGCTCCCCCGTGACGGCCAGCGCGTCGGCGCCGACCAGGCCGATGAACGGACCGCCGACGTCGCGGGAGGTGCCGGCCACGTCCACCGTGCCGACCAGGGTGTACGGCCGGGCCGCCCCCGCCGCCCCGCCGACCCGGACCGGCGCGCCGAGGCGGAAGCCCTCCGCGGCGACGGTGGGCGCGTCGAGGACCACCTCCCCCGGCCGGTCGGGCAGCCGGCCGGCCACCACGTCGTACGACCGCAGGGCCTCGTCGGTGGGCACGGCGGCGAGCACGGCGTAGCCGAGCACCGGCCGCCCGTCCGAGCCGACCACCCCGCCGGTGCCGGTCAGCTCCCCGGCCGCCGCGGCCACGCCGCCGACCGCCCGGACCCGGTCCACCAGCGCCGGCGGAAGGGGCGCGGTGTCGGCGTACACGGCGAGGTCGGTGTGCCGGTCGAAGGCGCCCGCGCGGTCGTAGGCGCCGGCCCGCATCCCGTCGGTGAACATCAATGTGCCGGCGACGAAGGCGACGCCGAGCACGACCGCCAGCGCGCAGAGCACCGACCGGGACGCCTCCGCGCGCAGGGTGCGCAGGGTGACCTGCCACAGACCTCGGGCGGCGACGTGGTGGGCGGGGGATGGAACGGACATGTGCACGCCTCGTGAGGTCGGGGACCGGACCTCTCCGACGCTAGGGACGGCCCGCCCCGGCCCGCGTCAGCCCGCGCGCCCGGCTGCGCTCCGCCCCGGGTCGTCCCCGACCGGGCGAACCCGTACGCCTCAGGTCGTACGGCCGGCTCAGCCGCCGGGGACGATCAGCCCACTCTCGTACGCCAGGACCACGGCCTGCACCCGGTCCCGGAGCTGGAGCTTGGCCAGGATCCGCCCCACGTGGGTCTTCACGGTGGCCTCCGCGACGTGCGCCCGGGCCGCGATCTCCGCGTTGGACAGTCCCCGCGCCACCAGCAGCAGCACCTCCCGCTCGCGCTCGGTCAGCAGGGCCAGCCGCGGGTCCTCGGCGGGGCCCGGGCCGAGCTGGCCGGCGAACCGGTCGAGCAGCCGGCGGGTGATCGCCGGGGCGACCACCGAGTCACCGGCGGCGACCACCCGGATGGCGGCGAGCATCTCCTCCGGCGGGACGCTCTTGAGCAGGAAACCGCTCGCCCCGGCGCGCAGCGCGGCGAAGGCGTCGGCCTCGGTGTCGAAGGTGGTCAGCACCAGCACCCGCGGCGGGCCGGCGGGCCGGTCCGCGCAGATCCGGCGGGTCGCCTCGACGCCGTCCATGGTCGGCATCCGGACGTCCATCACCACCACGTCGGGTCGGGTGCGGGCGATCACCCGCAGCGCGTCGGCGCCGTCGATCGCCTCACCGACCACCGCCAGGTCGGGCTGCGAGTCCAGCACCATCCGGAAGCCGGCCCGCACCAGCGCCTGGTCGTCCACGATCACGATCCGGACGGTCATCGTGCGGTCCCCTTCGGCTCTGCTGGCGCGGGCAGTGGCAGGCGGGCGACGACCTGCCACCCGCCGGTGGCCCGGGCGCCGGCCGTGAGGCTGCCGCCGTACACCCCGAGCCGCTCGCGCATGCCGACCAGGCCGTGCCCGCCGGGCGGCGCGGGCCGGGCCGCCGGCCGGCCGCGCCCGTCGTCGACCACCCGGACCACGACGGCCTCCTCGGCGTACGTCAGCGTGACCGCGACCGTGGCACCGGCCCCGGCGTGCTTGAGGGTGTTGGTCAGCGCCTCCTGCACCAGCCGGTAGACGGTCAGCTCGACACCCGGCGGGAGGGCGCCACCGGCGGGCACGGTCAGCTCCGCCCGCAGTCCGGCCGCCCGGAACCGGTCCAGCAGGGCCGGCAGCTCCGCCACCGTGGGGCGGCGGTGCTCCGGCTCCGCGACCAGCTCGTCCCCGGCCGGCACGGCGCGCGGCTCGCGCAGCACGTCCACCAGCCGGCGCATCTCCTCCAGCGCCTGGCGGCCGGTGTCGGCCACCACCCGCACGGCCTCGCGGGCCCGCTCGGGGTCCCGGTCGAAGGTGTACCGGGCCCCGTCGGCCTGCGCGATCATGACGGCCATGCTGTGCGCCACGACGTCGTGCAGTTCCCGGGCGATCCGGGCGCGCTCGCCGGCCACCGCGGCCCGGGCCTCGGCCTCCCGCTCGCGTTCCAGGGTGGCCGCCCGCTCCTCCAGGCTGGACACGTAGAGCCGGCGGGTGCGCAGGTTGAGCGCGGCCAGCCAGACGCCCGCGGTGACCGACCCGAACCAGATCACGCTGACCCACCACGCGGCGGGGCTGACCGTCTGGCTGGCGGCCAGCAGCACGCCGATCGCGGCCACCGCACCGGCCAGCACGCCGTCGCGCAGCCGGTCGGCGTACTTCACCACGCTGTAGAGGGCGATCAGCACGGCCACGTCGAAGCCGAGCGGGCCCCAGCCGGCGAGCACCTGCCCGAGGGCGAGCGCCGCGACCAGCACGGCCACCGCCGACGGACGGATCCGGCGGAACAGCAGCGCCACCGCCATCGCGCAGCCGACCAGCGTCGCCGGCCAGCCGCCCCGCTGGTTGACCAGGCCGCCCAGCGCGAGGACCGCCACCAGGCCGGCGACCGCGACGTCGAAGGCGACGGCGCGCAGCGGGCGACCCAGGACGGTACGGTTCACAGCCCGCCAGCCTACGACCGGCGGGACGGTCGATGTGCGGCGCACCGGCCCGGCGCGGCCGGTTCAGGAGGCGACCAGTTCGCGCATCCGGTCGATCTCGATGCCCTGCTCGGTGGCGACGTCGTTGGCGAACTGGGCCAGCGTCAGGTCGGCGCCGACCTTGAGCAGGTCGACGGCCATGGTCACCGCGCCCTGGTGGTGCGCGGTCATCATCCGCACGAAGAGCCGGTCGAACTCGGCTCCGCGGGCCGCCGCCAGCCGGCGCATCGCGTCGGGGCTCTGCATCCCGCGCATCGACCCGTGGTCGTGCCCGGGCGCGTCGGTGGACAGCCGGCGGGCCTGGAGCCAGCCGCGCATCACGTCGACCTCCGGTCCCTGGCTGGCCCGGATCCGGTCGGCCACGGCCAGGATCCGGGGGTCGGTGCTGCGCTGCGGCGCGAGCTCGGCCATCTCCAGCGCCTGCCGGTGGTGCGGGATCATCATCCGGACGAACCACACGTCGAGCTCGTTGTAGGCCGGCTCGCCGGTGGGCGCGACCTCCCGGCCGGGGCGGGTCACCGCCGGCTCGCCGGGACGGCCGGGGACGATCACCGCGGGGCCGGTGGTGGCCGGCCCGGCGGCGGTCGCGGCGGCCCGCTGCGGGGGTGCGTCGTCGGCGCGCGGCCACAGTGCCGCCGCGCCGACCGCCGACAGCACGCCCAGGACTGTGACGCCCGCCAATATCCGGTTGCGTCGGCCAGTCATGCGACACCCCCCTCGGGTCGAGGTCATCCGCGATCCTATCCATCGACAAAGGCACTAGAATGTGACCCGGATCACATTGGTGTCCATCGCTGGGCGGTAAGGTGTCGGTCATCGCCAACCCCCTTTCGAAGGGCTCGCCGATGATCAGATCCATCGTCTCTCGTCCTCGACAGCGCCGGCTGACGCGGTTCGCCGCCGCCGCTCTCCTGCTCACCGGAGTCGCCGCCGCGGCGCCCGGCAGCGCGGCGGCGGCCCCCGAGACCGCCACGGGATCCGTGACGGCGTCGAGCACCGACCCCGGGCTCGGCGTCGACGAGATCTCCAGCAGCCCCAACCTCAAGCAGATCGCCAACCTGCCCCACCAGGAGCCGTTCACCGGCCCGCTGTCCTTCGGCACCGACCTCGCCTTCCAGGACCGGTACGCCTTCGTCGGCAACTACGACGGGTTCGTCATCTACGACATCGCCCGCCCCAGCGCGCCGAAGATCGTCTCCCAGGTGCTCTGCCCCGGCTCGCAGAACGACATCTCCATCTACGGCAACCTGCTCTTCCTCTCCACCGACTCGCCGCGCAGCGACGACTCCTGCGCCAGCACCGGGGTGGACCGGTCCGCGACCAAGTGGGAGGGCATCAAGATCTTCGACGTCTCGGACAAGCGCAGCCCGCGCTACATCAAGTCGGTCCAGACCGCCTGCGGGTCGCACACCCACACGCTGGTCCCGTCCCGGGACCAGCGGACGGCGTACCTCTACGTCTCCTCGTACGGCCCGTCGGACAGCTACGTCGGGTGCCCGCCGCCGCACGACTCCATCTCCATCGTCAAGGTGCCGGTGAAGGCGCCCACCACGGCGAAGGTGGTGGCCACGCCGAACCTCTTCCCGGACGGCGGCTACACCAACACCAGCGGCTGCCACGACATCACCGCGTACCCGGCGAAGGACCTGGCGGCCGGCGCGTGCATGGGTGACGGCATCCTGATGGACATCCGGGACCGGGAGAACCCCCGGGTGATCAACCGGGTGCGGGACACCGAGAACTTCGCCTTCTGGCACTCCGCCACGTTCAACAACTCCGGCACGAAGGTGGTCTTCACCGACGAGCTGGGCGGCGGCGGCGCGGCCACCTGCAACGAGCAGATCGGCCCGAAGCGCGGCGCGAACGCCGTCTACGACGTCGTCGGCCGCGGCGACAACCGCCAGCTGGTCTTCCGCAGCTACTTCAAGATCCCCCGGGTGAACGGCCCGACCGAGAACTGCGTGGCGCACAACGGCTCGCTGATCCCGGTGCCGGGCAAGGACATCATGGTCCAGGCGTGGTACCAGGGCGGCATCTCGGTCTGGGACTTCACCAACTCGGCCAAGCCCAAGGAGATCGCATTCTGGGAGCGGGGCCCGCTCTCGGCGACGGAGAACGTCACCGGCGGGGCCTGGTCGACGTACTACTACAACGGGCACATCTACTCCAGTGACATCCGCAAGGGCCTGGACGTGCTGAAGCTGACCGACTCGCGCACCCGGGTAGCCGACCTGTTCCGGTTCCGCGAACTGAACGTGCAGACCCAGGGCCACTACCCCGGCAACTGAGCCGACGGCACCTCGGGCCCGGCCACCGGTTCGGTGGCCGGGCCCACCCGTGTGCCCACCCGTGTGCCCACCCGTGTGCCCACCCGTGTGCCCACCCGTGTGCCCACCCGTGTGCCCGGCCACCTCGGCCCGCCCGTCGCGCCGGCCGGCCGCCGGCCCGTGCGAGGATCGGGCCTCGTGGACCCCGACCCCGGCCCGACAGCCACCGCCGAGCGTGTCCGGCGCCGGCCCCATCCGCTGGACCTGGTGGCGCTCGCGCTGGCCGTGGTCGGCGCGGGTTGCGCGCTGAGCGGGCTGCTGCCGCGCGCCGAGGCGGTGGCCACGGTGCAGCGCATCCTGCCGCTGCTGCTCTTCCTCGGCACGGTGGTGGTGCTGGCCGAGCTGACCGCGGCGGCCGGCACCTTCGACGTGGTCGCCACCCGCCTCGCCATCGCGGCCCGGGGCCGCTACGCCCTGCTCTTCCTGCTCTGCGTCGGGTTCGCCTCGGTGACCACGATCGTGCTGAACCTGGACACCACGGCGGTGCTGCTCACCCCGGTGATGCTGGCGCTGGCCCGACGGCTGGGGCTGCCCGCGCTGCCGCTGGCCATGACCACGGTCTGGCTGGCCAACACGGCCAGCCTGCTGCTGCCGGTGTCGAACCTGACCAACCTGCTCGCCGCCGACCGGATCGACCTCGCCCCGCTGGCGTACGCGGCCCGGATGGCGGCGCCGCAGCTCGCCGCGATCGGGGCGACCACCGTCCTGCTCTGGTTCTGCTGGTGGCGCCCCGCCCGACCCGGCGCGGGCGAATTCCGGCCACCGCCCACCCCCGTGCCGGCCGACCGGGCGCTGCACCGCACGGCGGTGGTCGGCTGCCTGTTCTTCGTCGCCGGCATCCTCGCCGGCGTGCCGATCGGGTTCGCCTCCACGGTCGCCGCCGCGCTGGTGCTGGCCGGCTTCGCCGTCCGCTCCCGGGGCACGCTGCGCTGGTCGCTGGTCCCGTGGCGGCTGCTGGTCTTCGTCACCGGCCTGTTCCTGGTGGTGCAGACCCTCGGCCGGTACGGCCTCGACGACCTCGTCGGGCAGCTGCTCGGCCCGGCCGGCGGTGCGCTCGGGGCGCTGCGCGCCGGCGGCACCGGGGCGCTGCTGGCCAACGGGGTCAACAACCTGCCGGCGTACGTGGCCGGCGAGGCGGTGCTGCCGGTGGGCGACGAGCCCCGGCTGCTGGCCCTGCTGATCGGCACCAACGTGGGCCCGCTGGCCACCCCGTGGGCCTCGCTGGCCACCCTGATCTGGTACGAGCGCTGCCGGGCGGCCGGGGTGGCGGTGCCGACGGCCCGCTTCCTGGCCACCGGGGCGGTGCTCGCCGTCGTCGCCACCCTGACCGCCGTCGCCGCCCTGCTGCTCACCCGCTGAACCGGGCCACCGCCAGTTGCAGCTCGGTCACCCCCTTCTCCGGCTCCTCCTGCGAGTAGTCGACGTACAGCTCCCGGGCGTACCCGTCGGCCCGGTAGCCGTGCTGCTCGATCCAGTTCGCCAACGCCTGCATGGTCTCGTCGACCTCCGCCATCGGCCCGTGGTGCACGATCGTCGCGGCGGTGGGCACCGCCGGCAGGTCGACGATCGCCACGTCGGTGGCGGCGGACGGCGCGACCGCCACCTCGACGCCGGCGTGCACCAGCACCGCCTCGCCGGTGTCGTCGGCGGCCTCGTACCAGGCCAGGGCCGGCCCGGTCGGGCGGATCCCGGCGGCGTCGAGGCGGCGGAACAGCTCCGGGTAGAGCGGCTGGATCACCGGTCCGACGTCCGCCGCCTGGTAGCTGGCGGCGACCGCGGTCAGCTCGGCCACCCGGACCGGCGGGATCTCCTTGAGTACGACGTCCTGGCTGGTCATCCGACCCTCCCTCGCGATCATCCGGAGCCTCGCCTCGATCCCGGCCAGCCGGGCCGCGTCCGCGGCCAGTTGCGCCGCCAGCTGGGCCCGGCGCAGCCGCAGCATGCCGCGCAGCTCGGCGACGTCGACCGCCTCGTCGACGATCACCCGCACCTGCTCCAGGGTGAGGCCCAACTCCTTGAGGGCGATCACCCGGTTGAGCCGGCGCAGCTGGTCGGCGCGGTACCGGCGGTAGCCGGTGCCCGGGTCGACGGCGGCCGGCCGGAGCAGGCCGATGCCGTCGTAGTGCCGCAGCATCCGCACCGACACCCGGCCGAGCCTGGCGAACTCTCCGATGGTGAACATGGTCCCCTCACGCTCGCGCCTGACACCGTGTCAGAGTCAAGCGTGGCGGGGACGGCGAATCAACGGGCCGGCGTCCGCCGGGTCGGGCGCGGTCCGACCAGCCGGCGGACCAGCGGCGCGGCGTTCCACCGCGCCGCGCCGACCAGGTCCCGGGCGTGTTCCAGCACGGTGTGGTCCGGCCGGGCCAGCCCCTCGGCGATCGCCCGGTCCAGGTCGTTGCCGCAGCGGGTCAGCACCGCGTCGAAGTCCCGGCGGACCGGCTCCAGCAGCTCGTAGCCGAAGGAGCGGTGCAGCCGGGCGAAGAGCGGCTTGTACAGCCGGACCCGCTCGTGCAGACCGGACGAGTACGACATCGGGTTCTTCGGCCGCCGCCGGACGTAGTCGGGCAGCACGTCGGCGAAGGCCCGCCGGACGATCCACTTCTCCTGGCCCTCGCGCAGCTTCAGCTCCAGCGGCAGCCGCATGGCCAGCTCCACCACGCTCAGGTCGAGGAACGGCACCCGGGCCTCGACCCCGTGGTCCATGCTGGCCCGGTCCACCCGCTGCAACTCGGTACGGCACAGGTTGCGGATCCGGTGCAGGAAGAGCCGCCGGGAGCCGGCCGGGCCGACCTGCTGGTACATCGGGTAGCCGCCGAACAGCTCGTCCGAGCCGTCCCCGGTGAGCACCACCTTCACCCCCAGCTCGCGCAGCCGCCGGAAGATCGGGACCGACACCACCGCGTTGATGATGTCGCCGTACTCGGTCAGCTCGCAGATCCGGATGGCCTCGCGGACGTCGGCCAGCCGGATGTCGCGGGGGCGCAGCTCGATCACCTCGTGCGGCACGCCGAGGTCGGCGGCGAGCCGCCGGGCGTACGCCACGTCGGGGCTGTCCGGCACCCCGACGGTCACCGCCACGCAGTCCGGGTGCAGCTCCCGCACGTGCAGCAGCGCCAGGGAGGAGTCCAGGCCGCCGGAGAGGACCACCCCGACGGTGAGGTCGGTGTCCACCCGCATCCGGATCGCCTCGGTCAGCGCGACCCGGACCAGCAGGGCCGCCTCGTCCGGGTCGTCGATCACCGGCAGCCCGTCGCCGAGGGTGAGCAGGTCGACGTGCGGCCCGAGCCGGACCGGGCCGTCCGGCTCGGCCCAGCCGTGGTGCCCCGGCGGCACCTCACCGATCGGCGCGCCCTGGGCCACCAGCGCCTTCACCTCGGAGGCGACGTGCAGGCAGCCCGGGGTGTGCGACCAGTACAGCGGCTTGACCCCGACCGGGTCCCGGGCCAGGTAGACCCGGCGGGTGGCCCGCTCGACCACGGCGAAGGCGTACTCCCCGCGCAGCCGGCGGACGGCCCGCTCACCCCAGGTGACGAAGGCGGCGAGCACCACCTCGGTGTCGCTCTCGCTGCGGAAGGCGTACCCGAGCCGCGTCAGCTCCGCGCGCAGCTCGTGGTGGTTGTAGACCTCGCCGTTGTAGCAGAGCAGGTAGCGCTCGTCCGCCGAGACCCACGGCTGCACCGCCCGCTCCCGGTCCACCACCCGCAGCCGGCGGGTGCCGGCGAGCAGGCCGCGTTCCTGCCGGGTCTCGGTGACCTCGCCGCGCGGGGCGAGCACGGCGAGCATCCGCCGGAACAGGGCCGGGTCCGCCTCCGGGCCGAGGCTCAGCGCGATGCCGCACACCGGCTCACACCCCCAGCTCGGCCTCGTACGCCCGGCGCAGCCGGGCCCGGGCCGAGGGGGCGAGGCAGACGTGCCACGCCTGACCCTCGTCCACCACGTTGACCTCGCCGGCCTCCTGCCGGGCCAGCAGCAGCCCGGCGAGGGTGTCGGCCGCGCCGAACCGGCGGAACCACCGCATCTCCAGGTCGACCGCCCAGCCCAGGCAGTGCCCGCTGGGGACCATCGCGGCGTACCCCAGCCGGCGCAGCCGGTACTGGTGCTCGGCGCTGCGGACCAGGCTGGTCACCCAGAGCGGCGGGGTGCCCCGGGGGGCGGTCGCGGCGAACTCGCGGCCGATGTCGTTGAGCAGCGCCACCACCTCCCGCCGGGACCGGCGGAAGCGCACCCCGGCGGTCTGCGGCCGGGCGTACGGCAGCACCCGGCGGTGCACCGCGCGCAGGCCCCGGCCGACGACGGTGGCCGGCTGTTCCTGGTAGCGGAACCGGATCAGGTCCCGCCGACGCAGCCACTCCAGGTCGACCAGGTCCTGGCTGGACTCGACCTCCGCGTCGGTGAGGAAGGGCGCGGTGTCGCGCCACCACAGCACGTCCACCCGGGACAGCAGGTAGATCCGGACCAGCGCGGTGAGGTCGGTCGCCGAGCTGCGCGCGTTCGGCTGGTAGCGGGCCATCTCCAGCAGCAGCGTCTCGCGGGCGCCCACGTACCCCTGGGGGGTGGCGTCGAGGACCGCCACGATCGCCGGGTCGCGCAGCCGGTCGTCGAGCAGCGCCTGCCGGGCCCGGGTCGACGGCGCGTCGGCCAGGGCGCCGAGCTCGACCACCAGGTCCAGCACGGCGGTGCGGTACGCGGCCACGTCCGGACCGCCGGGCCCGCGGCGCGGGGTGGCGGGGGCGGTGCGGCGGGCCGGGACCGGGGACGGCACCTGGCCGGGTTGGGAGCCAGGGCTCCGGCTGGGCACTCGCATGGTCGGGCCTCCCGCGATGACAGGGTGTGCTCACTGGCCGAACCCACCGTATGCACCGCAAGTGCCCGAACCGCGAACGATCCTCCCGTCTCACCCCAATGAGGGGCGTTCGGTGCTCAACTCCTGCACCCGGGCATACGACGGGACGTCCGGCAGCGGGTCGGCGGCACCGCCCCGGATGGCGTCAGCCAGGCCCACCGCGGCGGCGAGCGCGGCCCGGAACAGCAGGGATCCGGTGCTGATCCGGGCCACCCCGAGCCGGCCGAGCTCCACCAGCCCCGGCCCGCCCGGTTGGTGCAGCAGGTTCAGCGGCGCGGCCAGCTCCGCCACCAGCACCCGCACCACCTCCGGCGCGGTGACACCGGGCGTGAAGATGCCGTCCGCCCCGGCGGCGAGGTACGCCCGGCCGCGCGCCAGGGCCTCGTCCAGCGGGTCGGCCACGCCGAGCCACCAGGCGTCGGTGCGGGCGTTGACGAACAGCCCCGGCACGGCCGCCTTGACCGCCGCCACCTTGGCCGCGGTGAGTTCGCGGTCGGCGAGCCGGCCGTCGGCCCGGCCGTCCTCGAGGTTGATCCCGACCACCCCGACGCCGGCGAGTTCCGCGACGTACGCCGCCACCTCGGCCGGGTCGTCGCTGAACCCGGCCTCGACGTCGACGGTCAGCAGCACCGGCAGCGGGGCGAGCAGCCGGGCCAGTGCGAGGTGCTGCCGCCGGGTGGCCGCCGCGCCGTCCGGCAACCCGTGCGCCGCGGCCACGCCGAGACTGGTGGTGCCGATCGCCGGATGCCCCGCGGCGGCCAGCGCGGCGGCCGAGGCGTGGTCCCAGGCGTTCGGCAGCAGCAGCGGCCGGCCGGGACGGTGCAGGGCGCGGAAGGCGGCGAAACGGTCGCTCATCGGGGCCTCACCTCGATACTTGTCGGGACCCGCAGGGTCGGATGGGGTGCGGGAGTTACCCGGGGGTCCACCCTCTCAGAAGCGGCCACCGCGCATCCCCCTCTCCTCGCCCCGCCTGGCAGCAACTTCCCCGAAAGTGCTGCCTCGCCCTACCGCTCAGGCAGCAACTTCCCCGAAAGTGCTGCCTCGACCGCCGGCTGGGGGTGGGGGTGGAGTGGTATGAGATCTTTACAACGTTGTATCCAACGTTGTAGACAGGACACCGCAGTGACCCTTGTCGACCCACACCTAGGCAGGTCTGATGGGACACCTCCGCCGCGGCGGCGCCCTCGCCGTCGTGCTCGGTCTGCTGCTGGCCGCGACGCCGGCCGCCGCCGAGCCCACCACCCGCTACCGCAATCCGATCTCCGCCGACTTCGCCGACACCTTCGCCGACCCCGTCGTCGTCCGGGGCCAGGACGGCCTCTGGTACGCCTACGGCACCACCGACCCGCTGCGCGAGGGGGAGAAGACCTTCCACCGGGTGCCGACGGCCCGCTCCGCCGACCTGGTCGACTGGACGTACGTCGGGGACGCCTTCGGCCCCGACCAGCGCCCCCCGTACGCCGCGCCGGACGCGGGCTTCTGGGCCCCCGACGTCCGGTACCTCGACGGCCGCTGGGTCATGTACGTGACGGTCACCAACACCACCGTCTCCCCCGCCGGGGACGACTTCGCCATCGGCGCCGCCACCGCGCCGAGCCCCACCGGCCCGTGGACCTTCGCCCCCGAGCCGGTGGTGGCGCCCCGGCCCGGCGGGGGCGGCGGCTGGCTGTGGACGATCGACCCGAGCCAGTTCACCGACGTCGACGGCCGCAAGTACCTCTACTACGGCAGCTACTACGGCGGCATCTCGGTCACCGAACTCTCCGCCGACGGGCTGCGCGCGGTCGGCGAGCCCACAGTGGTCGCCGTCGACAACAAGTTCGAGGGCAGCTACGTGCTGCGCCACGACGGCTGGTACTACCTGTTCGCCTCCACCGCCAACTGCTGCGCCGGGCCGGCCACCGGCTACTCCGTGCACGTCGGCCGGGCGAAGAGCCCGCGCGGACCGTTCGTGGACCGGGACGGGCTGCCACTGGTCGGCTCCCGCGCCGGCGGCACCCCGGTGCTCACCCAGAACGGCAACCGCTGGATCGGCACCGGTCACAACGGCTTCCTCACCGACCTGTCCGGGCAGGACTGGATCGTCTACCACGCCATCGACCGGGCCGACCCGTACCTGGACGAGCCGTTCGGCATCAACGAACGCCCGATGCTGATCGACCGCCTGGACTGGGTCGACGGCTGGCCCACCGTCAACGCCGGCGCCGGTCCGTCCGACGGCGCGCGGCCCGCCCCGGTCACCACCGCCCGGCTGGACGAACGGTTCAGCTCCGGCAGGCTGACCGGCTGGCGGGCGCCCACCGGCGACTGGCGGGTGACCGGCGGGGGAAGTGGCGGCGCCCGCCCCCTCCC
>NZ_JAIOAA010000015.1 GCF_019890675.1 Micromonospora sp. PLK6-60
CATCAACACCGGCACCGGCCGCTGCTGAGGCACCCGCGGGTGACCGGTCCTTCCCGCCGCTGCCGTGGTGAGCCAGCATGATCGGATGAGCACACTGACCGGAGCGCAGATCGCCGCCGAGAACCTGACCGGCTGGACCTACCTGCTCGGTGCCCTGCACACCCGCATCCGGACCTCGGACTTCGCCACCGGACTGGCCGTCGTCGACGCGATCGGCGCGGTGGCCGAGGAGGTGGACCACCACCCGGACCTGGACCTGCGGTACGTGCACGTGGACGTCCGGCTCACCAGCCACGACGTGCGCGGGGTCAGCCGGCGCGACGTCCGGATGGCCCGGCGGATCGCCGCGATCGCCGCCGACGCCGGCGTCGAGTTGGAGTGCGCGAGCGTGTCCCGGCTGGAACTGGCCCTGGACTCGCCGGCGTACCCGGCGGTGCTGCCGTTCTGGGGCGCGGTGCTGGGGCTGGCGCGGCCGGCCGAACCCGCCGACGAACTGCGCGACCCGGCCGGCGCGCTGCCCACCGTGTGGTTCCAGGAATCCGGCCACGAGGAGCCCCGGCAGCGGTGGCATCCTGACGTGTGGGTCGACCCGGCCCAGGTCCGGCCGCGCATCGACGCGGCGCTCGCCGCCGGCGGCACCCTGGTCAGCGACGCGGGGGCGCCGAGTTTCTGGGTGCTCGCCGACCCGGAGGGCAACCGGGTCTGCCTCTGCACCTGGCAGCGGCGCGACTGAGACCGGCCGCCGGCCGGCCGCAGCCGCCGCGAGGCGTCAGATAGTTGCCCCCGGCGCGGACCGGACCGGCGACGGTCCGGAAAATGCCGGGCGAGCAGGCAACCGCCGGCCGGGGTCCCGCGTGACTAGGGGTACGACGGGCCCGGGGGCGGAACGGAGTGGGCACACATGTCAGGTGAGGAAAGCTTCGACAGTTTCTATCGGGGCAGCCGGCAACGGCTGTACCAGTGCGTCTACGCCCTCACCGGAAACGCCGCCGAGGCGCAGGACGTGGTGCACGAGGCGTACGCGCGGGCGTGGCAGCGGTGGTCGACCGTCAGCGGGTACGCCGATCCGGAGGCGTGGGTGCGTACCGTCGCCCGCCGGGTGGCGGTGAGCCGCTGGCGGCGCGCCCGTTCGGCGTGGACCGCCCACCGCCGGCACGGGCCACCACCGGACGTGCCCGGTCCCAGCCCGGACTCGGTGGCGCTGGCCGGCGCGCTGGCCCAGCTGCCGATGCCGCAGCGCACCGCGCTGGTGCTGCACCACCTGGTCGGCCTGCCGGTGGCCGAGGTGGCGCGGGAGACCGGCGTGCCGGAGGGCACCGTCAAGGCCCGGCTGTCCCGGGGGCGCCGGGCCCTCGCCACCCTGCTCGAGGCAACACCCGCGGAGGCACACCATGTCTGACCGGTTGGACGCGATGTTCGAGTCGCTGCACGGCGAGCGGGCACCGGGCCCGTTCGCCCCGCCGGAGGCGGTCCGCCGGCGCGGCCGGCAGCGTACCCGGCACCAGGCGATGGCCGCCGGCCTGGCCGTGGTCGCGGTGACCGGCGCCGGCTTCGGCTGGGCCGGCCACCTGCGGCCGGTCGACCCCGCGCCGATCCCGGCCGCCAGCGGCACCACGGCGTCCACCCCGCCGGCCTCCGTCGGCCCGAGCCCGAGCGGCCCGGCCCGCGACGGCACCCCGTCCGCCGGCCCCCGCCCGACCGGGACCGGCCGGCCCGACGCCACCCCGGCGACGCTGAGCGACCTGCGGCTGCGCGCCGAGGATCTCGGCCCCGGCGCCTGGCGTCCCCGCCCGCCGACCGAGCCGTTCTCCGGTGACACCTGGCGGTGGGCCGACCTCTGCCCGTTGTACCGCAGCGCCGACTACCCGTCCCTGGCGCACCAGGCCGAGCTCGACGTCACCGGGTTCACCACCGGCAAGAGCTACCTCTACGAGCACCTGCACCGGTACGCCGACGGCTGGGGGCCGCGTGCCTTCGCCGACGTGCGCCGGGTGGTGGACCGGTGCACCACCACCGCCACGACGCCGCCGACCGCCCCGGGCTCGCCGGAGACTCGCACCCTGGTGGTGCGGGACCGCGACTTCGCCGGGGACGAGGCGGTGCTGGTCCGCGAGGAGCAGACGTACTACGAGGGTGAGGTGCTGGCCCGCGACCCGCTGGTGACGTTGACCGCGGCGGTCCGGGTCGGCGACCGGGTCGCCACCGTGATCTTCTCGCCGGACTGGGACGAGGCGTACGCCCGGGAGGTGACCCGCGCCGCGGCGCAGCGACTCGCGGCGGGGTGAGTGGTGGCGGGCCCGGCGGGGGCGGGTGCGCCGCCGGGTCAACGCCCGGCGCTGTCGGACCAGCGACAGTTGCGAACGGCTGACCGGACGTTGACGTGCGGCTGACCGCCCGGTGCCCGGACGCCGAAGAGTCCGGTCCCATCGGCCGACGGCACGATGACCGAACGGCGTCGCGGTTCGTTGAATGGTGCTGACAGCCGCCCCTGCCCGCGGGTCCGGGGCGCGGCCCGTTGCCGAGGTGGTCCGGCCAGCACGCCGGACCCCGAGGGCACCGCCGCGCCACCCGCGTCGGCCACCTCTTCCCTGGAGGCACCGTGAACCAGCGTCCCGCGCGGCTCTTCGCGCGCATCGGCGAGGCCCGGCCCGCCGCCGCACCCCGCGTCGTGCTCGGGCGGGCGGTCGTCCTGGGCGCGAGCGTGGCCGGGCTGCTGGCCGCCCGGGTGCTCGCCGACCACGCGCAGAGCGTGCTGATCCTGGACCGGGACGAGGTCGGTCCCGGCGCCGAGCCCCGCCCGGGCGTGCCGCAGGGCACCCAGATGCACGTCCTGCTGCCCGCCGGCCGGGAGCAGATCGAGCGGCTGTTCCCCGGTTTCTCCCGCCAGGCCCTCGCCGAGGGGGCGTCGCTGGCCTCCGCCGACGCGCGGCGCAGCTATCACGACGGGCGGCGCAAGGTCCGCGGCTCGGACGTCGACATGATCGCGGCCAGCCGGCCGTTCCTGGAGGATCTGGTCCGGCGGCGCACCCTGGAACTGCCGAACGTCACCGTCGCGCGGGGCCGGGCCACCGGCCTGGAGTGCGACGCCACCGCCGTCACCGGGGTCCGGTACGCCGACGACACCGGCCCGGCCGTCGCCCCCGCCGACTTCGTGGTGGACGCGACCGGCCGGTCCAGCCGGCTCGGCGACTGGCTGGAACAGGCCGGCTGGGAACGCCCGCCGCTGCGCCGGCTGGCCATCAACCTGAACTACGCCACGGCGCTGTTCCGGCGCACCGAGGCGAACCCGACGCCGAACGCGGTGCTGGCCGGGTGCAGCGCCGAGGCCGGCGGCGACGTGGCCGGGGCGGGCCTGTCCGCGATCGAGGGCGACCGGTGGATCGTGATGCTCGGCGGGTACGGCGACTGCCGGCCCGGCCGGGACGCGGACGACCTCATCCGGCGCTGCCGGGAGGACTTCCCGCCGGAGTTCGGCCGGGTGGTGCGCAACGAGCTGATCGGCGAGGTCCGCACCTACCGGCAGGCCGACAGCCGGCGCCGGGACTTCCACCGGCTGACCCGGGTGCCGGGTGGCCTGGTGGCGGTCGGCGACGCGGTCGCCTCGTTCAACCCGATCTACGGCCAGGGCATGTCGTCGGCGGCCCTGCACGCCGCCTGCCTGTCGGCGTACCTGCGCTCCGGGGCCGACCCGCGCGGCCCGGCGCGGGGGTTCTTCGCCCTGCAACAGGTGATCGTGGACGCCGCCTGGGGGATGTCCACCTCGGCCGACCTCGCCCGGCCCTCGGTGTCCGCGCCGCGGCCCCGCGGCTACCGGCTGTCCCGCTGGGCCAGCAACGAGATCGTCCGCGCCTCGATCAGCGACCCGGTGACCGCCCGGCGCTTCGACGCGGTGGTCGAGATGCGCCGGCATCCCAGCACGCTGGCCAGCCCCGCGGTGCTGGCCCGCGCGGTCCGGGTGAACCGGTCGCACCGCTGACGGCCGCCGTCGCACCCCGCCGGTACGGTCCGGACATGGTCACCGTCGCCGACGTGCGGGCCCTGACCCGGACGCTGCCCCGCACCAGCGAGCACCTGATCCGGGACCGGGTCAAGTTCCGGGTCGGCGCGATCGTCTACGTCGCGTTCTCCCGCGACGAGACCACCATGGGTTCGGCTACCCGAAGGAGGAACGAGCCGCGCTGGTCGCCACCGAGCCGGAGCTGTTCTTCCTGCCCGGCGCGTCGGACCTGCGCTTCCACTGGGTCTGCTGCCACCTCGACCGGCTCGACCACGACCGGATGACCGAGCTGGTCTGCGAGGCGTGGCGGATGGTGGTGCCGAAGTTCCTGGCCCGGCAGCGGCTGGGCGACTGACCGCCGTCAGGGCTTGCGGGCCAGCCCCGCCCAGTAATAGGCGGCCTGCGGGTCGGCGGGCGGCTCCCCGTCCGGGCGCCAGGCCAGCACCGGCGTCAGCCCCGGCTCCACCAGCTCCCAGCCGGCGAAGAACCGCTGCACCTCGTCCCGGGTCCGCGCCACCAGCGTCATCCCGGCCTGCCGGGCCGCGGCGACCGCCGTGCCCACCGCCTCCGGGTTGAAGTCCTGGGTGGGGTGGGTGATCGCCAGGTAGCTGCCCGACGGCAGCGCCTCGGTCAGCTCCCGCAGCGTGGCGGCCGGGTCCTCCTCGTCGGCGATCAGCATGAGGATCGCGATCAGGGTGAGGGCCACCGGGCGGGTCAGGTCCAGCGTCTCGGCGAGCCCGGGGTGGTCGAGGATGCTGCGCGGCCGGCGCAGGTCGGCGTCCACGTACGCGCTGCGCCCCTCGGGCGTGCTCACCATCAGCGCCCGGGAGTGCGCCAGCACCACCGGGTCGTTGTCGACATACACCACCCGGGTCTCCGGGGCGATCGACTGGGCCACCTCGTGCAGGTTGGGGCGGGTGGGGATGCCGGCGCCGATGTCCAGGAACTGCCGGACGCCCTGCTCGACGACCAGGTGTCGGGCCACCCGGTGCACGAACCGCCGGTTCTCCTTGGCCATCGCCGGCAGCGTCGGGATCGCCTCGGTCATCGCCGCGCCCATGGCCCGGTCGACGGCGAAGTTGTCCTTGCCGCCGAGCCAGTAGTCGTAGACCCGCGCCGAGTGCGGCACGGTGGCGTCCACCGCGGGTGCCTCCGCCTGCGCGTGCTGCTGCCCGTTCTCGGTCACCGTGCGCCCCCTCCGTCGTGGCTCCACAGTAGAGGACGGAAGGCGCCGGCGGTGTCGGGGGAGCGACCCGGATCGGGCCGCTCCCCCGACGGGGATCAGCCGACCAGGGACCGCAGCGGGATCCCTGCGTCGTGCAGCGCCCGGACCAGGTCACCCAGGTACGGGTGCTCGTCGGCCTGGAGGCCGTCCGGGTTGGGGATCACCAGGTACGCCGAGCCGCCCAGCACCGAGGTGCGCGCCTCGTCGGTGAAGCCGGCGACCAGGTCGCGGGTGCGGGCCAGGTCGGCGGCCGCCACCTCGACGGTGATCGGGCGCCACTCGCCACCCAGGTTCTCCGGTGCCGGGGCGGCCGCGGCGGCGACCCGCGCCGGGTCGATCAGCGCCGGGTCGGCCTGCGCGGTGGCGGCCCGGGCCGTGGCGGCCCGCGCCACCGGCGCACCGGCCGTCGGGGCGAGCAGCGCGTTGGCCACCAGGTGCTGGCCGCTCTCGTTGTACGCCCGGAACAGCGGGTTGAACGCGAACAGCACCGCCCGACCGGCCCCGGTCGGCTCGTCCACCAGCGCGGTCGTGCCCTTGAGCAGGTCCGCCCGGGTGGTGTAGCCGTTGGCCCAGAAGGTGCCGCCGGTCGGGTAGCTCAGCACGTTGGTGCCGGTGGTGCTCGCCCGCAGGATCGGGTCGCCGTTGTTGAACTCGAAGTCCTCCGCCGGGCGGCCCAGCGCGACCGGGCTGGCGTGGTCCACGTCGACCCGCAGGTGCGAGCCGATCATGCGGTAGTCGGCCGGCTTGGTCACCTCGGTGGTGGAGGTGAGACCCGCCGCCCGGGCCAGCCGGGTGCCCTCGTTGCGCAGCCCGACGTAGGTGTGGCCGGCGGCGATCCAGGCCCGCAGGTTCGCCTGTCCCTGCGCGGTGAGCCCGCCGTTGCTGCTGCTGCCGTCCGGCACGACCAGCACCGTACGGTCGGTGAACGCGGGGGTGTTGTTGTTGATGTCCGCAGTGGTCACCGGCTTCAGGTCCAGCCCCCAGCGCTTGCCGAGCACGTACCGGGTCTCGCCGTGCGAGCCGGAGGTGAGCGAGATGCCCGTGCCGCCGAACAGCCCGACGTCGGGCCGGGTGAGCGGGCTGCCCTCGGCCGGCGCCGCGTTCGGCTCCAGCGTGATGCCGGCGGACTGGGCCAGCCGGTCCAGCTCCGGAGTCAGGCTCTTCGCCGCGAGCCCGACCACGCCGCTGTCCAGGTCGCGCACCAGCGGCACGCCCCGGTTGAGCAGCTGGAAGGTCAGCTCGGCGGCGGCGGCCGAGTCGAGCGGGTAACGGTACGAGCCCTTCGCGCCCGCCGCGTACGGCTTGCCGCCGTCCATCTTGCGCACCAGCCGGGCCAGCGGGCGGACGTCGTCAGCGGTCCAGAGCGCGTTGACCCCCATCAGCAGCGGGTTGCTCCAGGACGACACGTCGTAGAAGTAGGGGAACGGGGTGTACGGGTCCTCGCCCATGATCGCCTGGATCCAGTGCTTCTGCGGCTGGTCCATCGGGATCCAGTAGGTGCCCTCCGGCACGGTCGTGCCGGTGGCGCTGCGCCCGCCGAAGATCCGCGCGGTGGGCAGCGTGGTCGGCTTGCTGACCTCGTACACCTCGACGTCCATCCGGCGCAGCCGGTCGACCAGCCGGCGGACGTCGCCGAGCTGCCGGTCCGGCAGCAGGAAGTAGGACCGGACCTGCACGTCGGGCACCGGGAACTGGACCGTGTTGGTGGGCTGCACCACCTCGTTCGGCTCCAGCACGCCGGTCTTGCCCTGGGCGAGCGCGTCCGTCCAGATCTTGAAGTAGCCGGTCAGCACCTCGCGCTTGTTGGCCGCGGCCCAGCCGAGCGTGGACCACTGGGTGTGGAACTGCTGCTGCACCCGGTCGGCCACCGCCGAGGAACTGCCCTTCTCGAACGTCATGCCGGCCGCGCCGAAGCCGGCGGCCGGCACGGTGTCGCCGTAACCCATGAAGAACAGGTCGTAGGTGGAGTAGTTGAAGTAGCACTCGGTGGTCACCGCGCCGCCGCAGGCGCCGTTGTAGCCGAAGCCAGCCTTGTTGGCCTCGCCGATCCGGTTGATCCAGTCCACCGGCTCGTTGGCGATCTCGTGGTGGATCGGGTCGGCGTTCGGCGGGAAGAAGTACTGCCGGCCGCCCATCTCGTGGGCGTCGATGAACACCTGCGGCGGGTACTGCCGCATCAGCTCGATCTTGCCGTCGGTCTCCTGCTGGGTGCGGGCGAACCAGTCCCGGTTCATGTCGAAGCCGTACTCGTTCTGCCGACGGTTGGCGTCGCGGCCGTCCGGGTTCTGGGTCGGCACGATGACGGTGACCAGATTGTCGTTGCGCTCGGCCACCTCGCAGGACAGGCCGGCGGCCAGCTCGTACAGGGTCTTCAGGGCGGCGTCCGCGCCGCTCTTCTCCCCGCCGTGGACGTTGCCGGCCACCCAGACGATGGCCGGGCCGTCCTCGGCGATCTTCTCGGCCTTCTTCGCGGTGATCCGGCGCGGGTCGCGCAGGTCGCGGATGTCCTCGGCGATCTTGCGCAGGGTGGCGGGCTGCACGTTGCCCTCGGCGGAGACCACCGCGTACGGCAGCTCCTGGCCGAGCACGCTGGTGGTCATCACCCCGCTCACCACCCGGTCGGAGGCGGCGTCGACGGCGCGCAGGTAGGTGCGGATCTCGTCGTTGGTGACCAGGCGTTCCTGGCCGAGGCCGAGCGGGAAGCCGAGCCCGGACTCCGGGCTGGGCACGGTGGACAGTCGGGCGGTCGGGTCGGTCACGCAACCGGCGGTCTCCGGTGCGGCCCCGGCGGGCGTGCCGCCGAGCAGGGCCACGGAGCCGGTGATCAGGAGGAGGGTTGTGGCGCCCGCGAGGCGCCGTCGGTTGGCGCGCAGCGGGTTTCGGATCGGGGGCATGTGTCGACTCGTTCCTCGCCGGGTGAGAGGCGGGTCCGGGGGATGAGGGTGCCCGGAGCGTATGAGCTGCGGTTTCACATGGTCAAGATAGAAACCGGTCAGCAAAAGTTGCGGGATGGCGGCACCCGGCGACCGGTTCAGGCCCGGTTCTCCCACCCCCACGCCGCGATCTCCACCCGGTTGCGCGCTCCCAGCTTCGTCCCGATCGCGGACAGGTGGCTCTTCACCGTGCTCAACGAGATGAACAGTTCCGCCGCGATCTCCTGGTTGGTGCGGCCCCGGGCCACCGCCGCCACCACCTCCAGCTCCCGCTCCGACAGCGGCCGGGCCGGTGGCCGGCGGGCGGCCGCGCCGGCCGGGGTCAGCCGCCGCAGCAGCCGTACGGTCACCGAGGGGGAGACCAGGGCGTCGCCCGCGTACGCCGCCCGGACCGCCTCCACCAGCAGGGCCGGGCCGGCGTCCTTGAGGATGAACCCGACCGCGCCGGTGCGCAGCGCGCCGTAGACGTACTCGTCGAGGTCGAAGGTGGTCACCACGACCACCCGCATCGGGTCGGCGGCGCCCGGCCCGGCCAGGGCGCGGGTCACCGCCAGCCCGTCCAGCCGGGGCATCCGGATGTCCACCAGGCAGACGTCCGGGCGCAGCCGGCGGGCGTCGGCGATCGCGGCCACCCCGTCGGCCGCCTCGGCCACCACCGCGATGTCCGGCTGGTCCTCCAGGATCAGGCGCAGCCCACTTCGTACCATCGCCTGGTCGTCGGCGATCAGCACCCGGATGGTCACCGCGCCGCCCGGCCCGGCAGGGGCAGGGTGGCCACCACCGACCAGCCGCCGGCCGGCCGCGGGCCGGCGCGCAGGCTGCCGCCGAGCGCCTCGACCCGCTCGCGCATGCCGATCAGGCCGTAACCGGCGCCCGACGGCGCGGCGCTCGGCGCGCCGTCGTCGGCGACCTCGACGGTGATCGCCCCGGCCTCCTCGGTGACCAGCACCGACACCGATCCGGCCCGCGGGGCGTGCCGGGCCACGTTGGTCAGCGACTCGCGGACCACCCGGTAGACGGTGCCGCTCACCTCGGGCGGCCACGTCGTGGTGTCGGCGGGCTGCCGCAGCCGCACCGACCGGCCGGCGGCGGTGAACCGGCGGACCAGCTCCGCCAGCCGTTCCGGGCCGGCGGTCTCCGGTGCGTCCTCCGGGTCGCGGAGGATGCCCACCACCCGGCGCATCGCGGCCAGCGCGTCCGAGCCGGCCGTCTCGATCTCAGCCAGTGACGAGGGCAGCCGCTCCGGATGGCGGCGGGCCAGCACCGGCGCGGCCTGCGCCTGGAGCACGATGCCGGTGAGGTGGTGGGCCGCCACGTCGTGCAGTTCCCGGGCCAGTTCCCGCCGCTCGGCCCGGCGCGCGCCCGCCACCAGCTCCCGGCGGTGCTGGTCGACCAGCCGCCAGCCCAGCCCGCCGGCGAGCCCGACCAGCCAGCCGGCGCCGGCCAGCACGGGGACCGGGCCGAACCCGTCGACGAGCGCGCTGCCGGCCACCACGGCCCCGCCGAGCGCCGCCACCGTCACCGCCGGCCGCGCCGGCAGCGCCCGGACCGCCGAGGCCACCAGCACGGACAGGCCCAGCGTGGTGGCCGGCCCGGGCTCGTGTGGCAGGCCGGCGACCGCCGCCACGCCGACCGCCACCCCGGCGACGCCGAGGCCGGCCACCGCCGCGACCAGCCGGTGCGCCCGGCGGGCCAGGGCGAGCCCGCAGACGAGTACGCCGACGGCCGCGCCGAAGATCCACCAACCGCCGCCCCAGCTGTCCCTGATCGCGCCCGCCGTGACCACGACCGCCGCGCCGCCGAGCACGCCGAGCCCCACCTCGACCCCCCGCGCGGCCCGGCCGACCCGCCACCAAGTTCCCATGCACCTCAGGCTAGGAACCCGCACCGCCCGGGGTGAACCGGTCAAAAGTACGGCCGGCCCGTCCGGCGGCATCCTGCGCTGTCCGGAGCGGGCGCGCGGCCCGAGGTGCGGCATCCTGCGCTGTCCGGACCGGGCGCGCGGCCCGAGGGGCGGCGTGCCGGGTTGTGCGGCGAGCGGGGCGGGCCGGCTGGCCCGATTTTTGTGGGATGGTCCACAGCCCCCCGCTGAGCGGCGGCTGTGAAGTGGATTCGCCTTCGACTCGTCGGTATGGTCCCGGCCGGCCCGGAGTGCCGCCCCGAGGGGGTGGCGTGGCCCCGACCACGACCGACGAGTTCAACGACGAACGCCGATGGTGTGTACCTGCCGGCGGTGTTCGCCGGAAAGGCGATCGTGTCCGCTATCGCAGTGAAGTCGCTCTACAAGATCTTCGGCAGCCGCCCGGCCGAAGCGGTGCGACGGCTCAAGGGTGGAGCACCGCGCGCGGAGGCGCTGGCGGGGCTCCCCGCGACGACGGCTGCGGTGATCGACGCGAGCCTGGAGGTCCGCCCGGGCGAGATCTTCGTCGTCATGGGCCTGTCCGGCTCCGGCAAGTCCACCCTGATCCGGATGCTCAACGGCCTGCTCCGCCCGACCAGCGGCAGTGTCGAGGTGGACGGTGTCGACCTCGGCACGCTGAAGCCGGCCGCCCTGCGCCGGCTGCGCCGCGAGAAGATCAGCATGGTCTTCCAGCACTTCGCGCTGCTGCCGCACCGGACCGTGCTGGAGAACGCCGGCTACGCCCTGGAGATCGCCGGCCTGCCCCGGGCCGAGCGCCGGGAGCGGGCCATGGAGGCGATCCGGATGGTCGGCCTGGACGGCTGGGAGGACAAGCTCCCGCAGGACCTCTCCGGTGGCATGCGGCAGCGGGTGGGGCTGGCCCGCGCGCTGGCCGCCGGCACCGACATCCTGCTGATGGACGAGGCGTTCTCCGCGCTGGACCCGCTGATCCGCCGCGAGATCCAGGACCAGTTGCTGGAGCTTCAGGCCGAGCTGGGCAAGACGATCGTCTTCATCACCCACGACCTCAACGAGGCGATGCGCCTCGGCGACCGGATCGCGGTCATGCGGGACGGCCGCATCGTCCAGATCGGCACCGCCGAGGAGATCCTCACCGACCCGGCGAACGACTACGTCGAACGGTTCGTCGCCGACGTGGACCGCACCCGCATCCTCACCGCCTCGTCGGTGATGGAGAAGCCGCACAGCGTCGTGGACGTCAACGCCGGACCGCGGGTCGCCGCCCGGGCGCTGCGCGAGACGCAGACCTCCGTGGTGTACGTGACCGGCGGCCAGCAGCGTTTCCTCGGCACCGTCACCGAGGACGAGGTGAGCCGGGCGCTGCGCGCCGGCCGGCAGAGCCTCGACGGCCACGTCCGCACCGACCACGTCCGCACCGTGCGGCACGACACCGCGGTCGCCGACCTCTTCGGCGAGTGCGCCGAGAGCGTCCACCCGGTCGCCGTGCTGGACGACCGGGACCGGCTGGCCGGCGTGATCCCCCGGATCACCCTGCTCAGCGCGCTGGGCAGCCTCACCGGCGAGACCGACCGCCCCGACGACGACGCCCCACCGTCCCTGGTGGACGAGGCCGGCCCGGACCTGCCGGCCGCGCCGTCCGCGATGGACCTCGGCGTGGCCGGGGCCCCGATGGCCGACCTGGCCCGGGTGACCACGGAGGTACGCGGCGAGCCGGTGGCACCGACCCGCGAGAAGGAGGAAACGGCATGAGTACGACCGCCGCACCGCTGGACGGCGTACTGCCCCGGCTGCCGCTGGGCGAGTGGACCGAGCGCGCCGTGGAATGGGCCACCAGCACGCTGGGCCCGGCGTTCGACGGCATCGCCACCGTGGTCGACACCCTGGTCGAACCGCTGAACAACCTGCTCACCGGCGCCCCGGCCGTGGTGGTGGTGCTGGTCTTCGCCGCGCTCGGTCTGTGGCTGCGCGGCTGGAAGTTCGCCCTCGGCGCCGCCGTCGGGCTCGGCCTGGTCGCCGGCATGCCGTACTGGGCGGAGACGATGAGCACGCTGGCCCAGGTGCTGGTGGCCAGCGCGTTGTCGCTGCTGCTCGCGGTGCCGCTGGGCGTGTTCGTCGCGGAGAACCGCCGCGCCTCCCAGCTCGCCCGGCCGGTGCTGGACCTGATGCAGACCCTGCCGGCGTTCGTCTATCTGATCCCGGCGATCTTCTTCTTCGGCATCGGCACCGTGCCCGGCGTACTGGCCACCGTGGTGTTCAGCATGCCGCCCGGCGTCCGCCTGACCGAGCTGGGCCTGCGCCAGGTGGACCGGGAACTCGTCCAGGCCGGCGAGGCGTTCGGCGCCTCCCCGTGGAAGATCCTGCTCCGCACCAAGCTGCCGCTGGCCCTGCCGACCATCATGACCGGGGTCAACCAGGTAATCATGCTGGCGCTGTCCATGGTGGTCATCGCCGGCATGGTCGGCGCCGGCGGCCTCGGCGACGTGATCATGTTCGCGCTGGCCCAGGTCGAGGTGGGCAGCGGCTTCGAGGGCGGTATCGCCGTCGTGGTCCTCGCCGTGGTGCTCGACCGGCTCACCGACTCGATCGGTGGCCGGTTCCCGGCCGCCCGGGCGCAGCGCGCCATGCAGCAGCAGTCCTGACCGTTTCACCACCCCGAAACCGCGGCCGTCCGGCCGGCGGCGCGGTGCTCCGCGTCCCGATCGACCGGGCGGCCGGCCACGGGCGGCGGCCCGATCCGGCGTACCCCGGTGGTTGTCCACGTGGCGACCGCCCGGCGTGCCGGGGCCGACCCGCCCACCGTAAGGAAGGAAAACGATGTTCGGATCATTGAAGCGCGGGCTCGCGCTCGCCCTGACCGCCACCCTGGCCCTGGCCGGCGCGGCCGCCTGCGGCGAGTCCGACGGCGCCGGCGGCTCCGGCTCCGGCGACAAGAAGATCACCATCGGCTACATGGCCTGGGACGAGGCGATCGCCGCCTCGCACCTGTGGCAGGAGATCCTGGAGCAGAAGGGCTACCAGGTCCAGCTCAAGAACCTGGAGGCCGGACTGGTCTACGGCGGCCTGGCCAACGGCGACATCGACCTGTTCCTGGACGGCTGGCTGCCCCAGACCCACGCGTCCTACCTGGAGAAGTACGGCGACAAGCTGGAGAAGCTCGGCGTCTGGTACGACAACGCCAGCCTCAGCATCGCGGTGCCGAAGTACGTCGAGGGCGTCGACTCGCTGGCGGACCTGAAGGCCAACGCCGACACGTTCGGCGGCGAGATGATCGGCATCGAGCCGGGCGCCGGCCTGACCAAGGCCACCCAGGAGAAGGTCCTGCCGGAGTACGGCCTGACCGGCGCGATGAAGCTGAAGACCTCCTCGACGCCGGCGATGCTCGCCGCGCTGGACGGCGCCATCGCCGACCAGAAGCCGATCGTGGTCACCCTGTGGCACCCGCACTGGGCCTACGCCAAGTACGAGCTGAAGGACCTGACCGACGACAAGGGCACCCTCGGCACCGCCGAGGAGATCCACTCGCTGGGCCGCCAGGGCTTCGGCGCGGACTTCGCCGAGGTCGCCGCGATGCTGAAGAAGTTCAAGCTGAGCGACCAGCAGCTCGCCGACCTCGAGGACCTGATGTTCAACACGCACAAGGGCGACGAGGCAAAGGCCGTGGACGAGTGGCTGAAGGCCAACCCGGACTTCGAGAAGTCGCTGGCCTAGACCCGTACGGGGACGGCGGGCGACGAGGCGTTCCTCGTCGCCCGCCGTTCGCGTTCCCGGTCCGTACCGTCGAGGTCAGCCGCGCTCGCCGGTGGACCACTCGACGGTCACCGCGAAGTTGGCCTCGGCGGCGGTGCGCGCCACCACGACGCCGGCCTCCGCGGTCAGCTTGATGCCGAATTCGACAGTCACCTTGTCCGGGGTCTTCGCCATGCCGCGGACGCTGTCGAGAACCGCGTCGGCCGCCGGGCGGACCCGGGCGAGTGCCTGTTGCAGGGTCTCGTTGGCGTCGCGGACGACGTCGCCGGCCCGGCCGACCCGCTCGATGCCCGTCCGCTCGCTGGAAACCTCGATCAGGACGGTCCCGGCGCCCTCCACCGGCACCGCCACGACGTCCGCCATCCGCCACTCCCGTCGCTCGGCACGGCACTACCGGGGAAGCGTACGACTCAACCGCACGGATCCTCGGTCGTGCCGCTGTGCCGGCCGAGGACCTCCTTCTCGGCGCCCGTGTAGGGGCGGTCGTTGAGGGCGCACAGCCGCCGCAGCCACGCCGTGGGCTCGAGCGGCAACGACCCGGACCGACCGTCGTCGGCGAATTCCAGCCGGTCGCCGAGCAATGTGATCCGCGGTGAGAAGTCCCGGAGCGTGAGCGCCGCGAGCAGCTTCCCGCTGACGTCGTCCCAGAGCTGCAGCGTCGGAAATCTGAACTGGGTGAGCGTGACCAGCTTGCCGTCGGGCGTGAAGCCGAGCAGCCCGGTGATCAGGCCGGTCGGCAGGGCCCGCCCGGTGGGCCGTTCTCCGCCGAGGTTCCAGAGGGTGACCTGCCCGTTGTTGGCGGCGACGGCCAGTCGGTCGCCGGATTGGTCGAAGCGGGCGCTGTTCTGCGGGCCCGCGGCGCGGGTGTCCAGGGTGGCCACGGCCTCGCGCCGATCGAGGCTCCAGATCTCGACCTGGCCGCTGGGCTCGATCACGACCACCTCGCCGGGGTGCCCGGGCCGGACCGGCGGGGCCAGCACGGCACGCAGGGCCGATCGGCGCTGCCCGGCCAGCTCCGTCCGCAGCGGCAGCGCGCTGCCGACCTGTCGCCCGGTCGCCAGCTCCCACCGGGTCAACTGGCCGGCGTGCAGGACGACCGCCCGGCCGTCGCCGTCGGGGAGCACCGAGCTGGCCCACGAGTTCAGATCGGCCCCCCGCAACGGTTGGCCGAGCTCGGCCTGCACGGGCAGCCGCACCCGGCGTTGCACGGTGAGCGTCGGCACGGCGTAGACGATCAACTCGTCACCCCGGGTCAGCAGCAACCGGGTCCCGTCGGGGGAGAAGTCGTACCAGGTGCCGGTGGGCACGCCGCTGCCGGCTGGCAACGGCGGAAGCGTCGCGGTGGCCACCGTCCGTCGGTCGACCACGTCCCACAGCGCGACCCGGGCGTAGTCACGGTCCGTCCACAGCTCGAGCCGTCCATCCGGGGTGGTGGTCAGAGCCGAGCGGTAGGGCACGTTGAACGGGCCCCGGCCGGGCGGGTCGACCAGACGTTGCGGGGCGGTCGCGCGCAGCCGATAGGCCTGGTCGCGGTCGGCCAGCAGCACGGTGGGGTGGCCGTCGGCGCCGCGGAACACCGCGACCGCGCTGACCCCCGACTGCTCGACGAGGTCGACAGGTGGGGCGACGAACCGGTAGCTGCGTCGGGTCCGCAGATCGACGACCGACAACTCGGCGTTGGACTCCCCCTCGTTGAGGTCGAGGAACACCGCGTACTCCGCGCCGACGTCCAGCCGCGGGGCGGAACAGGTGTCCACGGCCAGGTTGAACCGCTCGCCGCCGCCGGCCGGCTCGACGACCCGGAGCCGGCTGCTGCGGCAGTGGGTCAGGGCCGCACCGTTCAGCGCGGCGGCGAAGTAGTTGTCGGCGGCGGCGACGGAGCGGATCAACCGACCGGTGGCGAGGTCGTGCAGCCTCGCCGGGGCGAACGCCTCGGTCAGTAGGACCGTGTCACCGGTGGGGCCGAACGACACCGACGCCGGGCTGTCCGAGCGCCGCACCGGATCCACCGCCCGGAGCCGCCGGCCGCTGGCGACGTCCCACACGCCCAGGGCCGAGCGCCTGTCGTTCCAGGCGCGGGACCAGACCAGCAGGCGGCCGCCGTCCGGAGAGAAAGCGATAAGCGGGGGGCCGATGTCGTTGGCCAGGTCCTCGACCGGCCTCGTCTCGACCAGTTCCACCGGCCCGCTGCGCCGCTCGATGTCCCACAGCACCACCCCACCCAAGGCGTTGGCGTAGCCGAGATAGCGGCCCGAGGGGCTGATCGCGAACTCTCCGCCCGGATACGAGCGGCCGCCTCTCGGCAGTCGCCACCGCTGTGGATCATCCCCGGTCAGGCCGGTCCACACCGCGGGCAGCCCGCCGCTGACGAATACCACGACCGCCCCGTCCCGGCTGGTCAGGACCTCCTCGATGTCGCCGTCCCAGATGTCCCGGTAGATCCGGTCGACCGACTGCAGGGCCGTGTACCACGAGAAGAGCGCGCCCGACGCCTCCGCCGTCCGGTCGTGGCGCCACGCGGCCTGCGCCAGCTGCAACGAGGTGCCCGGGTCGCTGCGGCGCAACCGGTTGGACTCGTCGGCCAGGGCCCGGGACGCGGCGGTGCGCAGCCGCGCGTCGGCCCGCTCGGTCTGCCGGGCCGCCAGCACCGCCAGACCGCCCGCCGCCAGCGCGAGCACGGAGATCACCGCCACCACCGACCAGAGGATCCGAACCCGACGTTGGGCGAGCGCCCGGCTCGCCCGGATGTAGCCGCGCTCCGCCGCGCTGATGTCCTCCGGGTGCTCCCGCGTCCACCGCACGGCCGTGGCCAGCGGCGCGCCCCGCAGCAGGCCGCCGCCGTCCCGGCCGTCCGCCTCCCACCGCGCCAGGTCCGCCCGGAGGCTCTCCTGCCAGCCGCGGAAGTCCCGTTCCTCGGTGAGCCATCCGCGCAGCCTCGGCCACTGGTGGATCAGTGCCTGGTGCGCCAGGTCGGCGACCTCGGCGCCGTCGGGCGCCCGGCTCACCACCACCAGCCGGCTGGCCGTCAGCCGGGCCAACCCGAGCCGTAGCGGATCGTCCAGGTCGACGAGGCGTATCGGTCGGCGGGCGAAGTCGCCGTCCGGCGCGGGTCGGGCCAACTGCGTCAGCAGCCGGCGTGCCGCCGGTTGTTCCACCTCGGTGAGACCGTGCTCGTAGACCTCCTCGGCGTAACCGGCCAGCGCACCGGACACGCCGCCCAGTTCGTCGTATGCCTGGTGGGTGAGCAGCCCGGCACGACGGCGCTGCCACAGTCGCGCGAGGGTGAACTCCACCAGGGGCAGCGACCCGGGCTCGGTGCCGGTGTCGTCGAGGATCCGGCTCACCAGGCCGGGTTCGAAGTCCACGTCGGCGGCGGTGACGGCGTCGCGCAACTGGGCTCGGCTCATCGGCGGCACGAAGATCATGCCGTCCCGGGCCGCCTGCGCGGTCTCCTCGGTGATCAGCGCGTCCAGCGCGCCGGACCGCATGGTCAGCACAGCGCGCAGCCCGGGCGCTCCACCGGGCCGGCTGGGCGCGGCCGACACCAGCTGGTGCAGCAGATTCCACAGCTGGGGAGCCGCCGCCGGCGGCACCTCCTCGAACTGGTCGCCGAAGATCAACAGCCCGCCGTCGCCGGCCTTCTCGACCAGCCGGCCGGCGAGCCAGGGCACCGCCGTCGCCGGGGTGGCGTCGAGGCGCTCGGCCAGGGCGGCGGCCTCGTCGTGCCGACCCACCTCGGTCAGAGCCGGATCCAGCACCCCGACGACCGCGTCGGCCAACAACGCCGCGGGGCGCACCCCGGGCAACGGACGGAAGGTGGTCAGCAGGGTGCCGCGGTCCCGCAGTCGCGGCGTCAGCCCCGCGAAGACCAGCGAGGACTTGCCGCTTCCCGACGGCCCGGCCAGGGTCACCAGCGGCTGCCGGTCCACCAGCGCGGCCAGCTGGTCGATCAGCGCGTCCCGGCCCCGGAAGTGCGCCGCGTGCTCCTCCAGGAACGGCTCCAGTCCCCGGTACGGGCACGACTCGGCCGCGTCCGGCGCGGCGATCTCGGGATGCGCCTCGACCAGCGTCCGGACCGGGATCAGGTACGCGGTCGTGTTGCCCCGCTCAGCCGCGACGATCATGCCGACGACGGCGCCATCCGGGCTCCACACCGGGGAGCCGCTGAAGCCGGGGCCGATCCCACGCTGCTGCGGCGAGGACTCCACCTGCAACCAACCGGCGCCCTGCCGGGCCCGCAGCTCCGCCTCGACCCAGACGCCGTACTCCTCCGGCAGGTCGGCGGGGAAGCCGAAGACCCGGACCTGGTCACCCCAGGCCGACTCGGTGAGCGTCAGGCGGGCCCGGCGGGCGTCCACCGGTGCGGACCGGTCCAGCCGGAGCAGGGCCGTGTCGCCGCTGCCGTCGATCCGGGCCGGTTGCCAGCCGACCACCGTCGCCCGGTGTTCCCCGGCCGGCGGACCCGCACCGAGCAGGGGAAACTCCACGATGACGAAACCGTCCGGCGGATCGGTGTCGTAGCGACCGCTGCCCAACGCCGCGGTGACCACGTGCGCGCAGGTCAGCACCAGATCGGCAGCGACGAGGAAGGCGGTCCCCACCACCTGGCCGGAACGCCCGCGCACCCGGCCCAAGGCGGCCGCCGCCGACGAGATCCCGTCCGCCATGTCACTTCCCGTCGCCGTTCGTGAGCCCGCCGTGACCGGACGAGGGTCGATGTTATCGAAGCACCCGCAGGCCGTGCTGCCCCGGCGGCGGCCCGTCCCTACGCCTGCTCCCGCCGGCCCGGCGTCCGCTGCCCGTGGGCTCGTCCGGGCCCCCGCTGCCTGCCGGCTCGTCCGTACGCCTGCTCCCGACCGGCGTGGCCCCGCCCGGCGTGGACGACCGGTACCCTGCCGGCGTGACGGACAGCGGCGACGGGGAACGGCTGGCGGCCTCGCTGGCCGACTGGCTCGACCGGCTCGCCTTCGCCGACCTGACCACCGACCAGGTGACCGCCCGGCTGGTCGACGCGGTGGCCGGCTGGGCGGGGGAGCGGGGCTGGCGGGTCTACCGGCGCGCACCCAGCGTGCTGCCGTTGCCGCCGCCGATGTCGGGGCAGCATTCGGTGCTCGACGTGGCCTGCGCCCGACCCGACGGCCCGCCGGTGGTGGTCGAGATCGACCACGGCACCCGGCGGCGCACCTGGGAGAAGCTCCTCGCCGAGGCCGGCGCGGGCCGGGTCCCGCTCTGGCTGCGCTGGGGCACCGGCCGGTTCACCGCGCCGCCCCCGCCCATCCGGATGGTGACCTGCGTGGTCAGCCGGCGCACCGGGCCCGACGGCCCGCTGCACAGCCGCTCACCGGCGACCGACCGGCCGCCGCCGGCGCACTCCGCCGGGGACCTGGGCCCGGCCGACGCCGTGGAGCTGCCGCTACCGCCACCCGAGCCCGGGCGTTGACGTCACTCCCGTCCCCGAGCCCGGGCGTTAACAAGGGGCCCGTCCCCGAGCCCGGGCGTTAATAAGGGGCCCCTCCTCTACCGAATGCGTTAACAGGGGGCCCTTCCTTTCACTCGAAGCGGGTGGGGTCGCCGGCGCCGACCCGCAGCACCTCCGGTACGCCGTCGGAGAAGTCCACCACCGTGGTCGGCACGGTGCCGCACTCGCCGGAGTCGAGCACCGCGTCGAGCACGTGGTCCAGCCGTTCCTTGATCTCCCAGCCCTGGGTGAGCGGCTCCTCCTCGTCCGGCAGCAGCAGGGTGCTGGACAGCAGCGGCTCACCCAGCTCGGCGAGCAGCGCCTGGGTCACCGTGTGGTCGGGGATCCGCACCCCGACGGTCTTCTTCCTCGGGTGCAGCAGTCGGCGCGGCACCTCCTTCGTCGCCGGCAGGATGAACGTGTAGCTGCCCGGCGTGGCCGCCTTGATCGCGCGGAACGAGGCGTTGTTGACCTGCACGAACTGCCCGAGCTGCGCGAAGTCGGCACAGACCAGGGTGAAGTGGTGGCCGGAGCCCAGGTGGCGGATCTCCCGGATCCGGTCCAGGCCGTCCCGGTTGCCCAGCCGGCAGCCGAGCGCGAAGCACGAGTCCGTCGGGTAGGCGACCAGGCCGTCCGCCCGGATCAGGTCCACCACCTGCCTGATCGCGCGCGGCTGCGGGTTGTCCGGGTGCACGTCGTAGTACTTGGCCACGCTGCGGAGCTTAGGAGGCGGCGGGCGGCGGCGCACCACGGCCCGCACCGGGCGCGCCGTCAGCCGGTGGCGGGACTGGCGGTCAGCTCGGCGCGCGGCGCCGCGTCGGTGCGGAAGTGCGGATCACCGGCGGTCAGCCGGATGGTGAACCCGTCGACGTCGCGGTAGTGGGCCACGTGGCTACAGGACTGGTGGGTGATCCACAGCCCCAGCCCGCCCGGGCCGCCGTCCCGGGCCGGCAGCAGCCCGGCGAACGGGTCGGTGGGGCCGGCGCCCCGGTCGGTGACGCTGACCACGACGCGGTCGTCGCAGGCCCAGACCCGCAGGCACACCACCGGGCGGCCGTAGCGCACCGCGTTGGTGACCGTCTCGCTGACGGCGACCACCAGATCCTCCACCTGCTCGAGCGGGAGTCGGCCGCCGGCCGCCGCGTACACCGCCCGGCGCGCCTCGGCGGCGGTGGGATCGGCCAACTCGACCGCGGGCGGGGTCAGTTGCAGCGGGTCGGGGACGGGCAGGCGGTTCTCCGCCAGGTAGACCTCCGGCTCGACGTAGTGCTCGCTCGGCACGTGCCGGCCGTCGGCGGTGGCGTACCGGGGATGGGTACGGGCCACCTCCGTCAGCACCTCCGGCGGGGCGGTCCGGGTGTCGTACGCGCACATGCTCCAGAGCGGGAACTCGTCGTAGGCGTGGTTTATCGCCGACTCGTACCGGGCCCACCAGTCCCACGTCACACCCAGCATGGCCGGGCTCAGCTCGCCGATTATCCGGATCTGCCCGACCCCCCGCGCCACGTGCGTGGCGAGCAGGGCGCGGTAGGCGCGGATCGCCGCGGCGGGGCGGGCGTAGAGGTCGCCGCCGCTGAGGAACTCCACCGCCGTGGCGGCCGGTAGGGCCGACCGGACCAGCGCGGCGTGCTCGGCCCCGAACGCCACGATGGTCGGCTCGCCCGCGGCGACGCCGTCGCGCAGGAACGGCACCGTGATCGCCAGCAGTTCCTCGTCCGAGCCGTAGCAGACGGCCTCGTGGAAATAGCCCTGGTGGTCGCTGGCCGCTCCGGTCCTCATCAGGCGGCCTCCACCCGGACGCCGGCCAGCGCCAGCAGCTCGACCAGCCGGGACGCGGTGGGCAGCGACGTGCGCAGGACGGCGACCGCCCCCCGCGCGGTCGCGTACCGGGCCAGGTGGGTCAGGCTGCGGTGGTCGATGTAGCGCAGCCGCGGGCCGCACAGCCGCAGCTCGCCGTCCACCGGGCGCAGCTCCGCCCGCTCCAGCGCCGCCGCGAACAGCTCGTGGTTGGACGGGTCCAGCTCGCCGGCCAGCTCCGCGCAGTCGTCACCCGGACCGCAGGCAGACAGCCGGAAGAGCAGGCCGGGGGCGTTGGTGTACGGGTGCAGGCAGGCCAGTTCGGCCACCGCCGGGTCGCCCAGCCGGAGCCGGTCGTACGCGCACATCGCGGAGAACGGCCGGGCCCGCATGAACCGGTCGACGCGGTGCTCGTAGCGGGCGAACCGGTCCCGCTGGGCGGGGGTGGCGGCAAGGCCGGTCGCGTCGGCGACGACCCGCAGCCCGGTGTGCCCGGCGGCCAGCGCCGCGTCGGTCGCGGTGGCGTAGGCCCGCACCTGGCCCACCGGGTCGACCAGCCCGTCCGGCGGGTACGCCGACCAGGGCGGCACGATCCGCAGGTCGCCCCGGCGCAGCGCCCCGTCGAGGTCGGGCAGGCCGGCCAGCCGTTCCCGGGCCACCTCGGCCGGGTCCGGCCCCACATACCAGCCCTGCTCGCCAGCGGCGAGGCCGGCGGAGAGGTAACGGCGGGCCGCGTCGTCGAAGGCCGCCGAGTCGTCGTACGACCAACAGACGTGACCGTGCGGCACGGCCGGCCGCTCCTCGGTGATCACGTCCCGCACCTCATGCCGGCAGTCTAGGCCCGGATCACAGTCCGGTCGACGGCGGCACGGCACGTCAGAGCGTCGGACAGGTTTGCCGGCGTCGCCCGGCGGTACTGCCTCCGGAGACATCCACGACGAGGAGGCGGAATCCGGTGAATGTGAACGAGCTGCTGACCGAGACCTACGGCCGGCTGCCCGAGCTGGTCCGGTCGGCGGTGGACGGCCTCTCCGCGGAGCAGTTGCGCCAGGCCCCCGCGCCGGGGGCCAACCCGGTCGGCTGGCTGGTCTGGCACCTGACCCGGGTCCAGGACCACCACGTGGCGGACCTGCTCGGCGAGGAACAGGTCTGGGTCTCCGGGGACTGGGCGCCCCGGTTCGGGCTCAAGGCGGACCCGGACGACACCGGCTACGGGCACGGGCCGGCGGAGATCGCGGCGGTCCGGCCGGAGGGGTCCACCGCCCTGATCGGCTACTTCACCGCGGTCGCCGACCGTACCCAGCGGTTCCTGGCCGGGCTGACCGCCGCCGACCTGGACCGGGTGGTGGACGAGGCGTGGGACCCGCCGGTGACCCTCGGGGTCCGGCTGGTCAGCGTGGCCGAGGACGACCTGCAGCACGCCGGTCAGGCCGCCTACGTCCGCGGGCTGATCCAGGACTGACGACCCGCCGGGCCGGTCGACGGCGACCGGCCCGGCGGCGGGTCACGGCACGATGACCGCGCGTCCCTCCAGCGTCCCGTCCCGCAACTGGTGGTACGCGGACACCGCCTCGTCCAGCCCGAAGGTGGTGATCTTCGGCCGGACGAGGCCCCGGGCGCCCAGGTCGAGCACCTCGATCAGCTCCGGCCGGCTGCCCCAGTACACGGTCTGGATGCTCACCTCGTACGGCACCCCGAAGAACGACACCGGCAGCGTGCCGCCGCCGAGTCCCACGATGGTCAGGTCACCCATCGTCCGGGCCACCGACACGCCCAGCTTCAGCGTGGCGTCCGCGCCCACGAAGTCCAGCACCACGTCGGCGCCCCGGCCGCCGGTGGCCGCCCTGATCCGGTCCGCCGCGTCCTCGTCGGGGCGCAGGGTCAGGTCGGCGCCGTACTCCCGGGCCAGGGTCAACGCGTCGTCGCGGGTGTCCACCGCGATGACCCGGGCGGCGGTGGTCGCCTTGAGGATCTGCACCCCCACGTGCCCGAGGCCGCCGACCCCGATGACCAGGGCGGTGTTGCCCGGCGCCAGCTTCGGCCAGGACCGGCGGATCGCATGGTACGGGGTGAGGCCCGCGTCGGTCAGCGGCGCGGCGTGCACCGGGTCCAGCCCCTCGGGCAGCGGCACCAGGTGGCGCGCGTCGGGCACCAGCAGGTATTCGGCCATCCCACCGTCCAGGCCCAGCCCACCGCCGCCGCCGGGCACCGGCGCCCCGGCCGGGTTCTCGCAGTAGGTGTCCATCCCGACCCGGCAACGGGCGCAGCTCCCGCACCCCCAGGGCCCGTAGACGGCCACCGGCTGGCCCACCTCCGGCCCGGTCACGCCCGGCCCGAGGGCGTGCACCCAGCCGGCGTTCTCGTGGCCCAGCGTGAACGGCGGGTTCCAGGGCACCGCGCCGGCCTCGAAGTCGTGCATCAGGTGCAGGTCCGAGTGGCAGGCCCCGGCACCGCCGACCTTCACGACCACCTGGCCCGGACCGGGCTCCGGCTGGGGCACGTCGACCAGTTCCGGCTCGGTTTTCCAGTTCGGCAAGCGCAGCGCGCGCATCGGGTGACCCTCCCGTCCTCGTGGGGTGCTGCGGGTGCTGCCTGCCCGGTCCCGGCTGCGCCAAACGGCCGGGTGAGCCCCGCCCGCCGCCCCGGCGAGGTTCACCCGGAGCGGGTGATCCGGGCTCACCCGCCGGCACGGGAGGCTCGCCCGGCGGAGGGGCAACCGTCGAGGGGGAGGACGGACGATGGCGTCTGCGGCGGAACACCTGGCCAGCCGGGTCGCTGGTCGACATCCGGAGCTGCCGGAGACCACGGCGGGCACGCTGCGGCTGGACATCCGGGTGAACGGTCACACCGATCACTGGTATCTCACCATCCACGACCAGAAGGTCGACGTGAGCCGCTCGTCGGCGGAGGCGGACCTCGTCGTGGCGGCCGACCGGGCGGTGTTCGACGGACTCGCCGCCGGCCGCGCCCACATCGGCTCGGCCCTGTTGCGCAACGACGTGTACGCGCGGGGCGACCTGCGACTGCTGATGTTGTTGCGCCGGCTGTTCCCCGGCCCGCCGGACGCCCGCCATCCCCGCACCTCGGGGCTGACCGGGGAGGCGGCCGGGTGAAGCAGGAACTGGTGCACGTCCTGGCCGGCAACTCCTTCGCGGTCAGCGACGCGGAGGGGGACATGCGCCCCGACCCGCAGGTGCCGGTCGGGTTGTTCTCCTTCGACACCCGGTTCCTGTCGCACTGGGTGCTGACCGTCGACGGGAGCCCCCTCAACTCGCTGTCCCGCGACGACCTGGAGTACTTCGAGACCCGGTTCGTCCTGGTGCCCGGCACCGCCAGCCACTACGTGGACGCCAACGTGTCGGTGATCCGGCACCGCTCGATCGACGACAGCTTCAACGAGCGGATCACCGTGCTGAACCACTCGGCGCGGCCGGCCGAGTACACCGTCCGGATGGAGGTCGGCAACGACTTCGCCGACACCGGCGAGATCGCCGGGCCGCGCCCCCGGCCGGTCACCGTCACCCGCAATCCCCGCCAGCTCCGCCTGCGCTACCAGCGGGAGCGCTTCTCCCGGGAGACGGTGGTCACCGCCACCGAGCCGGCCGAGGTGGACGACGCCGGCCTGACCTTCCGGATCAAGGTGCCCCCGAACGGCTCGTGGACCACCGACCTGCACGTGCAGATGGTGCTGCGCGGCGAGGGCAGCCGGGACATCCGGGCCCACCTGGAAGCGCACCAGCAGCAGGTCCGCGCCGACATGCGGGAGCAGTTGCGCCAGTGGCGGGACCGGGCGCCGCAGCTGAGCGCGGCCCGGGGGGCGGTGGCGGAGACCTACCAGTCCTGCCTGACCGACCTGGCCGCGCTGCGCTACACGCCGCTGGCGTACGCGCAGGCCGTGCCGGTGGGCGGCCTGCCCTGGGCGATGACCCTCTACGGCCGGGACGCGATCGTCACCTGCCTGGAGACGCTGCCGTTCACCCCGGAACTCACCCCCGCCACGCTGCGCGCGCTGGCGCTGGCCCAGGGCGGGCAGCTCGACGACGCCCACGACGAGGAACCCGGCAAGATCATCTCGGAGACCCGGTACGGCGAGTCCGCCGCCTTCGGCGACCAGCCCACCTCGCTCTACTACGGCGCCGCCGACACCACCCCGCTCTTCGTGGTGCTGCTCGACGAGTACGAGCTGTGGTCCGGCGACGGTGACCTGGTGCGGCAACTGCGGCACCCGGCCCGGATGGCGCTGGACTGGCTCGACACGTACGGCGACCTGTGCGGCGACGGCTACCTGCGGTACCAGCGCCGCAACACCGCCAAGGGCGTGATCAACCAGTGCTGGAAGAACTCGCCCGACGCGATCCGCGACCGGCACGGCCACGCCCCGGCGTTCCCCCGGGCCACCTGCGAACTGCAGGGCTACGCCTACGACGCGAAGCTGCGCGGCGCCCGGCTGGCCCGCGAGTTCTGGGGCGACCCGGCGTACGCCGACCGGCTCGAACGCGAGGCCGCCGCGCTGAAGGAGCGGTTCAACCGGGACTTCTGGCTGCCCGAGCGGGGCTACTACGCGCTCGCGCTGGAGCCGGACGGCACCCCGGTCGACGCCCTCGCCTCCAACATCGGGCACCTGCTGTGGAGCGGGATCGTCGACGAGGACCGGGCGGTGTCGGTGGCCGGGCACCTGATGGACGACCGGATGTTCTCCGGCTGGGGGGTGCGCACGTACGCCGACGGGCAGCTGCCGTACAACCCGGTCGCCGCGCACCTGGGGGCGGTGTGGCCGGCGGACAACGCGTTGATCGCGGCGGGCCTGCGCCGGTACGGCTTAGACCTGGAGTCCGCCCGGATCGTCGACGCGATGTTCGCCCTGGCCGAGCGGCTTCCCGGCCCGGTGCCGGAGGTGGTGGCCGGCTATTCCCGGCAGGTCACGAAGTACCCTGTCCAGCTGCCGTCGGCCGGCCGCCCGCAGTCCTGGTCCTCCGGCGCGCTGCTGATGCTGCTCGGCACCGGCCTCGGGCTGCGCCCCTGCGGGGAGAACCTGCTGGTCGACCCGGCCCTGCCGGACGGGTTCGGCCAGGTCGACGTGCTGGACATCCCCGGCCGCTGGGGATACTCCGACGCGCACGCCCGGGACCGGGGCCCGCGCGCCCGGGGGCAGCGGCGGCGGCTGCGCCGCTGAACCGGCGGCCTACCGGTCGGTGGTCGCCGCCGCGTCCGACCGGGTGCCCGGCACCGGTGTCGCCACGTCGTCCGTGCCGCCCGGCGCGGCGGTGGTCCCGGCCCGGCCGAGCAGCCGGTCGACGCCGACGAGGAGCAACCCGAGCAACCAGAACGCCACCGCGAAGCCGACGGCGCTGACCGACACCCCGCCGTAGCCGAGCTGCCCGGCGTCGACGAACGGGTACGGATACCGGTGCACGATGAGGCCGCGGACCAGCGCGAACCCGAGGTACGCCAGCGGGAAGGCGAGCCACCAGGCGGCATGGCGGGGGCGGAGCCGGCCGCGCCGGTCGAAGAACGCCCAGTCGACCACCGCCAGCAGCGGCACGACGGTGTGCAGGAACTGGTTACCGAGCGCCTCGCCGAGCGCCCGCTCTGGCTGGACCATCGCGAACGGGCTGGCCGGGTTGGCCAGCACGAGGTGGTAGACGACCCCGGTGATGGTGATGTAGAGCGTGACGGCGCCCTTGACGGCGGACGGCGGCTCGAGCCGGTCCCGCCAGCCACACCAGGCGGCGTACCCGGCGAAGAGGCCGACGGCCACGTTGCTCTGGATGGTGAAGTAGGGCAACAGGCCCGTGACGGTCGCCGGGCCGAGGGCGGTGAGCACGATCCCGGCCACCACGCTGACCACGATCGCCAGGCGCAGGGCCGTCGCCAGGCGTCGACGCCGCAGGGTCATCGGGGCAAGCTACCAGCCAGGGCCCCGGCCGGCGGCCGAGGGTGCCGGCGGCCCCGAGCCCGGTCCGTGTCGCCCGGCGCCGGGGAACGGGTGCCGGTTGTCGGGGCCCGGCCCGCGTCGCCCGGGGCCGGTCGGCGGGTCCCGGCGGCCCCGGGCCCGGCCCGCAGCGCCAGCGCCGGTCAGCCGGTGCCGGCACCCGGCCGCGTCGGCCGCCGCCGGTCAGCGGGTTTCGGCGCTCGGGGCCGAGGTGCCCTGGGTGTTGCTCGATCTGCCGGCCGGAGCCGACGGGTGCTCCGGGTGGGACTGCCCGGTCGAGCCGTTGCTCGGCGTGGCCGAGCCGGGCTCGGCCTTCGGCGAACCGGACTGGGGACTCCCCGAGCCGGGGGTGACCCTCGGCGAGCCGGACTGCGGATTCGCCGGGCCGGACTGGGAATTCGCCGAGCCGGGCTCGGCCTTCGGCGGGTCGGACGGGGCCCGGCCCGGCCGGTCGGCGAGCACCCGGTCGCAGTAGCCGGCCACCCGGTCCCGCCCGCCGGCCGCGTCGACCAGCCGGTCGAAGGCGGGACTGTCCAGGTTGCCCTTCGGGCCGGCGCGCAGGTGTGCCCGGTAGGACCGGCACAGCCCCCGGTCGACCTCGGGGTGGGACGGCCCCGCCGAGGCGAACGGGGGTGGGGTGGCCGGGTCGCCCGGCGTCGCGGTGGGCCGCTGCGGAGTGACCGACGGTGCGGGGCCGGTCGCCGGCCCGGGACGCAACGGCGTGGGCAGGGTGCCGGTGGCGGCGGCGTACGCCACGCCGCCGGTGGCCGTGACCGCGAGGACCGCCGCGCCGATCCGCACGCCCCACCGGCCGGCCAGCCCGCGCGTCGCCACCGACGTGACCGGCAGGACCGCCCCGGCGCGGGCCATCCGGTAGGCGTGCAGCGCGGCGTCCTCGCCGGCCAGCTCGCCCGGACGCGGGGTGGCGCGTACCGCGGTCAGCAGCGCCACCAGCGCCGGCGATCCGTGCGGCGGGGCGGCGGGCCGACCGGCGAGCAGTCGCTCGGCGGTCTCCTGGTCCATGCGGTGTGCGTTCATCTCGTGTCCCTCAGCGCCACCCGGCGTCGGGACGTCACATCCGCGACCGGTGGAGCGGGGCGCTCAGCGGACCGCGGCCACCATGTGGGACCGCGCGGGTCAACCCATGGATCTCGCCCCGTCGATCGACTCGCGGATGATGTCGGCGTGGCCGGCGTGCTGGGTCACCTCGGAGAGCAGGTGCAGCACCGTCCGCCGGACCGACCAGCTGGCGCCGGGGGGAAACCACGGCGCCGCCGGCAGCGGGTGGGCCGTGTCGAGGTCGAGGGTCGCGATCAGCTCGTCGGTCGCCGCGGCCACCTCCGCCCACGCCTCGACCAGCCCGGCCAGCGTCGCGCCCGGCGGCATCCGGAACTGGCCGCTCCAGTCCACCGACACGCGGCCCATCTCCGCCGCGCCGCCCACCATGAACCGCCCCCAGGACAGCTCCATCGTGGTGAGGTGGTGCACCAGGCCACCGAGGCAGAGCTCGCTGGCGGTGCTGCGCAGGCCGGCCTGCTCGTCGGTCAGGCCCGCCACGGTGCGCAGGAACAACCGGCGGCGGTCGCGCATCGCCTCGATCAGGTCACCCCGCTCGCCGGCCGGCTCCGAAGTGGTCATCCTCGCCCCTTCCGTCGGTCGATCCGGGTCCGAACCTAGGCCCGACCCCCGACAGTTCCGCCGCGCGCCGCGCCAGCGGTTGCCGATCCGGGCGAACCGGGGTGAACTGAATTACATGGGTGTCATCAAGGTGGGGACGTCGTCCTGGGCGGACCAGCTGCTGGTGCGCTCCGGCTGGTATCCCCGCGAGGTCAACAACCCGGCCGGCCGGCTCGGCTACTACGCCGAGCGGTTCCCGGTGGTCGAGGTGGACACCTCCTACTACGCGGTGCCGGCGCCGGAGACCACCACCGCCTGGGTCGCCGCCACCCCGTCCGGATTCACCTTCGACGTCAAGGCGTTCAGCCTGTTCACCGGGCACCACACCCCGGTCGCGGCGCTGCCGAAGGACCTGCGGCCGGCCGGCGGTCCGAGCCGGATCCGCTGGCGGGACCTGTCGCCGGAGGCGTACGACGAGATGTGGCGCCGGTTCCGCGCGGCGCTCGACCCGATCGCGGCGGCCGGCCGGCTCGGCGCGGTCCTGCTTCAGTTCCCACCCTGGTTGGCCGCCGGTGACGCCGCCCGCCGGCAGATCGTGGCCGCCGCCCGGCGGTGCGCGCCGTGGCGGGTGGCGGTCGAGCTGCGGCACGCCTCCTGGTTCGACGGCACCACCGCCGTGGACACCCTGACCTTCCTGGCCGAGCACGGCCTGACCTATGTCTGCGTGGACATGCCGCAGGGGCACGCCTCGTCCGTGCCGCCGATCGTGCTGGCCACCACCGAGCTGGCGGTGGTCCGGTTCCACGGGCACAGCGCGGCCTGGACCAGCGGCGACAAGCAGGAGAAGTTCCGCTACGCGTACGGCGAGGACGAGCTGCGGCACTGGGTCACGCGGTTGACCGGGCTGGCGGCGGAGGCCGCCGAGGTGCACGTGCTGATGAACAACTGCTGCGGCGACCAGGCCCAGCGTGACGCCGCCCGGCTGGCCGAGCTGCTCGCCGAACGGGCCGTACCGGCCGCCGGCTGAGCCCGCCGCCGACCGCCGGGGGTGTCGCGCCGCCCGCGGTGGTGGTGGGGTGCTGGCGCGGCCGGCGGTCTTGCGGCACCGGCCGCCCCGACTGGTAGCGTCCCGGGTCGGTTCGATGTAGACATTGCCCGACCCCCCGGTCGACGATCAGGTGCAGGAGAGAGTCAGTGACCCAGTGGCAGGGAGAAATCCGGCGTGCGTCGGCCGACGACGCGACGGCCGTCGCGGCGCTGCTCGGCGAGGCGTTCATGGCCGACCCGATCAGCGGGTGGATCTTCCCGGACGAGCGGCACCGGGCCGCCGCGCACCCGGCCTTCTTCGGGGAGTTCGTGCAGCTGGCCCTCCACGGCGGTGAGGTGTGGCTGGCGGGCGACGGGGCCGGCGCGACGCTCTGGCTGCCGGTGCTCGACAGCGGCCACGACGACGACGGCGAGGGCGCTGACCTCTACCGGGCGCTGGAGGCCGGGGCGGGCGCGGAAGCGATGAAGCGCTTCGCCGTGCTGGACGAGCTGATGACGGCCAACCACCCGGGCGAGCCGCACTGGTACCTGCCGTTCATCGGCGTGCACCCCGACCACCACGGCACGGGCGTCGGCTCGGCCCTGCTGGGCCACCAGCTCACCCGGCTCGACGCGGAGGGCCACCCGGCGTACCTGGAGGCGAGCAGCCTGCGCAACGCCGCCCTCTACGAGCGGCTCGGTTTCCGCCGCCGGCCGGTCACCCTCGACCTGCCGGACGGGCCGAGCCTCTACCCGATGTGGCGCGACCCGGCCTGATCCTGGCGCTCCTCCCGGCGGTCACCGTCGGGAGGAGCGACGAGGCGTGTGAAGCCGCTTACAGCGTCCCGGATGTCGGCGCGGGGCCGCCGGCCGGCTTGATCGGGAACGGTCAGCGGCGGACCGCGACGGTCGCCGCGTCGAGGGCGACGACCACCGCCGCGACCAGGCCGTCCAGCGGCGGGGGCAGGAACTTGCGGCACTCCCGCATCCGCGCGGAGACCTGCTCGTCGAAGGCCACCGACCCCACCCCGACCGCCCCGGTCAGCGACGCCAGCAGGACGGTCTCCACGTCCAGCTCGTTGGGCTGGTGACGCATCAGCAGCGCGGTGAGCCGCACCCGCGGCGCGGCCGCCTGGTTCGGGTCGACCGCCGGCCAGCGCACCCCGCGCCGCAGGACCCCGCTCTGTTCCCGGCGCACCACGCCGGTGTTGACCAGCCGGGTGCCGACCCGCTCCCGGATCTGCTGATGTTCGCGCAGGTAGCGGATCCACAGCCGGGTCGGGTGCACCCCCTCCCGGCCGAGGATCTCGGTGACGATGAGGTCGGTCAGTGGCTCCTGCCACAGCCGGCGGTCCACCGCCACCACGCCGCCGTTGTCGATGGTGATCCGCCGTTCGAAGATCAGCTCCGCCATCGCCGCGCCGGCCAGCGCGAATTCGAGGCGGTCCGTCGCTCCGTGTGGTTTGCCGGAGAACTCATCGTGACCGATCAGGAACAGCGCATCGGCGAGCCGATACGCGGAGTGTGCACTGTGGTTGGTCATGGGCATCCTCAGCCAGGGCCGCTACGAGCGTCGACACGGCACGGTACGGCATGCACACGCGCTGTTCAATTCGGGTGATCGTGTGAACACTTGGGCAAGATCTCCGAAGTGGACTTGTGACAATCCGTGATCACCAATACCCTGCCACACGGATCTCTCTGATCACCCCTCACTCACGCCCCCTCAGGAGAAAAGTTGTCCTCCGATCCGTTCTTCTCCGACAGCGGTCTGCGCCGCGGGCGACTCGGGACCGCTCACCTGGTCTTCTTCACGGTCGCCGCGTCCGCCCCCCTGACCGTTCTCGGCGGTGGTGTCACCACCATGTACGCGGTGAGCGGCAACATGGGTGCCGCCCTCAGCTATGTCCTGCTCGCCGCCGTGCTGGCGGTCTTCGCCGTCGGCTACGCGGCGATGAGCCGCCACGTCGCCAACGCCGGCGCCTTCTACGCCTACATCGCCAACGGGCTCGGCCGGGCCGGCGGGGTGGCCGGCTCCGCCGTCGCGCTGGCCGCCTACAACGCGATCCAGATCGGCCTGTACGGCCTGCTGGGCGCGATCCTCAAGGACTTCATGGTCGCCAAGTTCGACATCGACCTGGCCTGGTGGGTCTGGGCCCTGGTCGCCTGGGTGATCGTCGGCCTGCTGGGCGTCCTGCGGGTCGACCTGAACGCCACGGTGCTGGCCGTCCTGCTCGGCCTCGAGTGCGTCGTGGTGGTCATCTTCGACATCGTGTCCTTCGCCCACCCGGGCGGCGGCATGGTCACCGTCGACGGCATCCTGCCCGGCAACCTCTTCGCCGCCGGCTTCGGCGCCGTGCTGGCCTTCGGCATCGCCTCCTTCACCGGCTTCGAGAGCGGCGCCATCTACAGCGAGGAGGTCAAGGACCCCCGTCGCACGGTGGCCCGGGCCACCTACATCGCGGTCGCCTTCACCGGTCTCTTCTACGCCCTGTCCGCCTGGGCGCTGACCGTGCTGACCGGTCCGGAGAACGCCGCCGCCGCCTCCGCGGAGGCCGGCCCGGGCGTCGTGTTCGGCGCCCTCGAGCAGTACGCCGGCGTCATCGTCGCCGACATCGCCAACGTCCTGTTCATCACCTCGGTGCTGGCGGCGCTGCTGTCGTTCCACAACGGTGTGGCCCGCTACCTCTACGCCCTCGGCCGGGAGCACGTGCTGCCCCGTTTCCTCGGTGCCACCTCCAACCGCAGCGGCGCGCCGATCGCCGGCTCGCTCGTGCAGAGCGCCCTCGCCGTGGTGGTCTTCCTGCTCTTCGCCTTCACCAACCGGGACCCGGTCATCGACCTGTTCACCTGGCTGTCCGGTGCGGCCGCCGTCGGCGTGGTGCTGCTGATGACGCTGACCTCGGCCGCCGTGGTGGGCTTCTTCCGCGGCCGGCCCGGGCCCGAGACGACCTGGCAGCGGGTGGTCGCGCCGTCGCTGGGCACCATCCTGCTCGGCGCCGTGCTGGGCGTGCTGCTGGTGAACTTCGACTCGCTGCTGGCCCCGGAGAACCCCTCGTACCTGCGGTGGCTGCTGCCGGCGATCCCGGTCGTCGCCATGCTGATCGGCCTCGTCTGGGGTGTCGCGCTCAAGTCGGTGCGCCCGGAGGCGTACGCCCGGATCGGTCGGGTCACCGAGGAGGGCCTGCACGAGCCCGGCCTGCACCCGGTGCCGGAGCCGGAGCGGGACCTCTGGCAGAGCGGCCACCGGCGCTGACCCCGCCCCGCCCTGACTGGAACGGCCCGGCCGCGCGCTCGCGCGGCCGGGCCGTTCGCCGTCTCCGGCACACGACGTGCCGCACGTCGGGCCTTCCCCGGGCGGTAAGGGTGCGACGTGCCGCAAGTTGGGCCCACGCGAACCGTCGCCTCAGTCCCGGGTCACCCCTTCGGGGTGCATTCCGGTTGCTTCCTCCAGTGCGTTGTCGGGCAGGTCCCCGCCGGCCCGGTCGTCCGGGAAGGTGCGGCGGGCCGGGGCCGGGTCGGGCGGCGCGCCCGGCCCCGCCTCGGTCGTCCGGGTCGGCTCGACCGACCCGAACCCGTGCCGGCCGGCCGGACCCGTCGGCGCGCCGGACACCCCCGCCCGGCGCTCGCCCCGGCGTCCCGGCGGCACGGCCGTCGCCTCGCTGCCCTCGTCCATCGGGTCGTCCTCGCCGGCGCCCCACGGCGGGTCGGCGTCGAAGCCGTCCGTGGTGCCCCAGGGTGCGGCCGACTCCGGCCCGCGACCCTCGCCCGGTCGTTCCTTCCCGCTCATCGCCACCTCACCGTTCTCGCCGGCCGTTCAGTGCGACATCGCCATCCGGCGCTTCACCGCGGCCATCGCCGCCACCTTGCCGGCCGTCCGGGGCGCGCTCATCAGCCCACCGGCGCGGCCGAGCATCCCGCGCAGCACCTGGCCCGGCTTCTGCTGCTCGCTCATGTAGGCGGTGACCACGACCAGCGAACCGGTCAGCGCCGGGATCGCCCACTGCAACATCCGCATCTGCCGTTGCCGCCCGGCCACGTCCGCCGGCGTCTGGTAGTTGGGCTCGGTGGTCCCCTCCACCGACGGGTTGCCGGCCCGTTCCAGCTGCCGGCCGACCAGGCGGCTGTAGCCGGTGACCGCGAGCGCGCCGACGGTGAGCGCCGTCTTGATCGCGCTCATCCGGCCCACCCCGCGCTGGCTCATCATCCGGGGACTCTCGGTGGCGAGCTCGCCGACGGCGCCGGCCAGGTGCGCGCCGATCGCCGCCGCGTTCACCGGGGTCCACCGGGACCATCCGGCCGAGGCGACCGGGAGCCGCTGGGTCGAGTCGCTGATCTGTGCCGCCGCGCCGTTGACCCCCAGCGCTCCCATCAGGGAGCCGCCGAACCAGGCCGCCAGGCCGAGATCGTGCATGGACCGCAACGCGGTGTGCCGTTCGGACATCTGATCCCCCTCCACGTGTTCGGGCGCAGCGGCTTACCCACCCTTCGCGCGACTACGCACCCGCCGGGCGGGTAGCCCCTGGCCAGGCCGGAAACCGACGGAAGGGGACAGGGGACCTAGCAGCGGGCGGCGAAGGCGGCCACCCGCTCGGCCAGCGGCCCGCCGGCGCGTACCCAGGTGAAGTGGTCGAGCGGGGCGCCGGCCTCGGCGACCGAATAGCGCTGCCGGGTCACCGGGGCGGCGGTCAGCTTGGCGCAGAGCAGGTCCATGGTCGGGTGCGGGGTGTACTGGTCGTCGTCGACGCTGATCGCCAGCACCGGGGTCGTCACGGTGGTCACGGCGGCCTCCGCGTCCACCCCGTCCAGCCGGGGGAAGCGGCCGGTGCGCGCGGTGTACGCCCAGTCGCGGATCACCCCGTGGGCCTGCCGACCGCCGAAGCCCCAGCCCGGCCAGACCCGCAGCGCCGCGGCCACCGCCGCGATCCCCTGGGTGTACGGCAGCACGCCCCACCCGCGCCGCCCCGGGTAGGACCGCCAGTAGGGCAGCCCGACGGCGACCAGCGCCAGCCCGTCCACCGGGGCGGGGCCGCTCAGGGCGAGGTGCAGCAGGGCCGCCTGCCCGCCGAGGGAGTGGCCGAGCAGCACGGTGGTGCGCCCGTCGAGCCGGGGCTTCAACGCGTCGAGCACCGCGCCGACGTCGGCGGCCAGCTCGGCGTAGCCGTACCGGCAGGCGCGGCTGGGGCGGGGCGTGCTCGCGCCGGTGCCGCGCAGGTCGGCGACGATCACCGCCAGCCCGGCGGCGCGCAGCGCGGCGGCGAACGGCCGGTAGTAGCGGGCGCGGACGCCCATCGCCGGCCAGATCACCACCACCGGCGCGCCCGGCGGGCCGGCCGGCTCCGGATAGACCTGGACGCCGAGCCGCGCCCCGTCGACGTCGACGAACTCCTGGGTGTACTCCGTGTCCCCGCGCACCGCCCCAGCCTAGTGCCGCAGGCTACCCGCTGGTAGCTACCGGGTCCGGGCGCCGCGGCGACACCGGCCGGCGGCCGTCCCCGCCCGCTTCCGCCGGCACGGCGGCCCGGCCCACTCCCGCCGGGACACCGGTCCGGTCCGCTTCCGCCGGGACGGCGGTCCGGCCCGCTTCCGCCGGGATGCCATCCCCGGCCGCTTCCGCCGGCCCAGCGGTCCGGCCGGCTCCCACGAAAACGGCGGGCCGGCCCACCGCAGCCCGGACGTCGGTCGGTGCGCCCGCCCGGGTTACCCGGTCCACCGCGGCCAGCACCGTCGGCACGTCCAGCGCGGCCAGCGCCGGATGCGGCGCCCCGGCCGGGCCCGACGGGCGCGGCCCGGCCCAGAGGGCCTGGTGCCACGGCCGGTCCGGCGGCGGCCCCCACCAGGCCGGCGGGACCGGCCCGAACAGCAGCACCGACGGGGTGCCGTAGCCGGTGGCCAGGTGCCCGACGCCGGTGTCCCCGCAGACCACCAGCCGGGCGTGGGCGACCAGCGCGGCCAGCTCGCCGACGTCGGTCGTGCCGGCCAGCACCGCCGACGCCGGCAGCCCGGCCGCGCGGGCCACCGCCCCGGCGAGCGGGGCCTCGGCGGCGGAACCGGTCACCACCACCCGGTGGCCCCGGTCGGTCAGCGCGCGGGCCAGCGCGGCGAACCGGTCGACCGGCCAGCGCCGCTGCGCCGCCTTGGCGCCCGGGTGCACGACCGTCACCCCGGTCGCACCGCCGGCCACCGCCGGCCGGCGCAGCGCCAGGTTTGTGCGGTCGGCGGGGATGCCGTACCAGCCGAGCAGTCGGCACCAGCGGTCCACCTCGTGTTCGTGGGCCCACCAGGGCGGGCCGTCGTGGTGGTCGGCGTCGGGGTTGGTGAAGGCGAGCAGCCGGTCGGGTCGGGTGGCGGTGAGCATCCGGTGGGACTGGGGTCCGCGGCCGTGGAGGTTGACGGCGAGGTGCGGTGGTGGGGCGGGCTGGTCGAGTGGGCCGAGGTCGTCGGTGTGGATCAGGCGGTCGATTCCGCCGACGAGGTCGACCAGTGGGGCGAGCCAGTGGGGTGCGGCCAGGGCGAGTTCCTGGTCGGGGTACGCGGTGCGTAGGGCGCGTAGGGCGGGGACGGTGGTGGCGAGGTCCCCGACGCCGAGCGCGCGCAGTACGAGGATCACGGGTAGGAGGTTTCCTGTTCGGCGCAGACGACCAGTTCGCGTACGGCACAGCCGGGTGGTTGGGACAACGCGAACATGACGGCGTTGGCGGTGTCGGCGGGGTCGTTGAGGTTGGCGTCGGGTCCGGGTTTGTATTGGGCGTCGCGGTCGTCGAAGAAGGCGGTGCGCATGCCGCCGGGGATGAGCAGGGTGACGCCGACGGTGCCGGCGAGTTCGGCGGCGAGGGCTCGGGTGAAGCCGACCACCCCGAACTTCGCCGCGCAGTACGCCGTGGCGTCGCTGACCGCCTTCACCCCCAACGTGGAGGCCACCGTCACCACCGTGCCGTGGCTGCGCTCCAGGTGTGGCAGCGCCGCCCGGACCACGGCGGCGGTGCCCAGCAGGTTGATCGTCACGATCCGGTCCCAGGTGGCCCCGTCGACGTCGGCCAGCTTGCCCGGCACGTCCATCCCGGCGGCGGTGACCAGGCCGTGCAGCCCGCCCGCCTGCTCGGCGATCTGCCGGGTGGCCTCCTCGGCCGCGCGGGTGTTGCCCAGGTCGCACTCCACCCACGGCACCCCGTCCGCCGGTGGCTGCCGGTCCAGCACGTACGGCCGGCCGCCGGCCTTGGCCACCGCGGTCACCACCGCCGCGCCCAGCCCGCTCGACCCGCCGGTGACCAGGATCGCCGCGCCGTTCATGTCCCTGCTCATACCGCTCCCTCGACAAGGTGGAGGCCGCGCCGACGCGCGGCGGTGATGGTGTTGGTGGTGGACCGGTTGGCCAGGTAGGGGACGGTGACCACCCGTCCGCCCCACCGGTGGACCAGTTCGGCCTCGGGCAGTTCGGCGCCGCCCTCGCCGTAGTCGCCGCCCTTGACCCAGACGTCCGGGCGCAACCGGCCCAGCACCCGGTGCGGGGTGGGCTCGTCGAAGACCGCCACCGCGTCGACGCAGTCCAGCGCGGCCAGCAGCCGGGCCCGGTCCTGCTCCGGGTTGACCGGCCGCTCCGGACCCTTCAACCCCCGGACGCTGCGGTCGGAGTTGAGGCAGACGACCAGGCAGTCGCCCAGCCGGCGGGCCGCCCGGAGAGTGGCGAGGTGCCCGGCGTGCAGGATGTCGAAGCAGCCGCCGGTGGCCACCACCGTGCCGCCGTCGGCGCGTACCCTCGCCACCACGTCGTCGGCGGTGCCGGCCGGTGCGGCCGGGCGGTCCGGCTCCCGGTGCAGCCCGGCGGCCCCGCCGGCGGCGACGTACCCGGACGCGGCCTCGACCGCCGCCTGGACCGCCTCCGCCGTCGAGGCCCCGTCGCCGAGGGCCAGCGCGGCGGTGGCGGCGAACCGGTCCCCGGCGCCGCAGGTGTCCTCGACCCGGTCCAGGGCGGACGGCGGCGGGACGACCAGGGGGATGCCGCCGCCGTGGCAGAGCACCGCGCCGTCGGCGCCCGTGGTCACCGCGACCGCCCCCACCCGCCAGCGCCTTCGCAGTTCGTGGCCGGCGCGGGTGGCGGTGGACAGCGGCGAGCCGCCGCCGGCGTCGCCGGTGAGCTGCCGCAGCTCGGCGAGGTTCGGCGTGGCCAGCCGGGCCCCGGGCAGGGCCGCCGGGCCGCGCGGGTGCGGGTCCCAGACCACCGGGGCGGACGCCTCGGCCAGCGCGGCCCGCAGGGTCGGCTGGCGCAGCAGGCCGCGACCGTAGTCGCTGACCAGGATCGCCCGGGCCCGGCCCAGCAGGTCCCGCACCGCCTCCGGCGGCTCGCCCGGCGGTTGCGGGTCGCCGCCCCGGTCCAGCCGCAGCAGGGTCTGCCCGCCGGCCCGCAGCCGGATCTTCTCGGCGGTCGCGCCGGGCAGGTGCAGCGGATACACCTCCACCCCGGCGTCGGCGAGCAGCCCGGCGATCCGGGCCCCACCGGCGTCGTCGGCCAACGCGGTGACCAGCGCGACCTCGGTGCCCTGGGCGGCGGCCAGCAGGGCGGCCAGCCCGGCGCCGCCGGGCCGGTCCACGGCGGCCCGCTCGTCGAGCACCGGCACCGGGGCGTCCGGGCAGACCCGGTTAACCGCGCCGCTGACGTCCCGGTCCAGCAGCGCGTCGCCGACCACCACCAGCGGGCCGGTCACGACTGCACCCACCCCGTGCCGGTCGACCGCGCCACACCGTCGTGCCCGTTGCGGCCGGGCCCGTCCGGTGCGGACCCGCCGTGGCCGTTGCGGCCGGGCCCGTCGCCGTTGCGGGCGTGCGGGGCGTGGCCGTTCGCCGCGACGGCCCGGCCGCTCACCACGCCGGCCAGCACGTGCTCGCCCCCGATGGCGGGCCGGACGCCGTCCCGGGCCGGCGGCACGTCCCGCTCCCAGGCCGGCGGCACCGCGCGCAGCCGGGCCACCCGCGTGCCCGGCAGGTCACGCACCAGCGGCAGCGCCCGGTCCACGTACTCGCAGAGCAGGTGCGAGGAGACCAGGTGCAGCTCCTGCACCACCTGGCTGTCCGCCGACGGCACGGCGAGCACGTCGTGGCAGAGCTCGGCGAGCGGGTTGGGGGTGGGGCCGGTGAAGGCCCAGCAGCGGAGTCCGGTTTCGCGGCCGGCGTGGGCGGCGGTGAGGAGGTTGGGGCTGGTGCCGCTGGTGGAGAGTAGGAGGAGGATGTCGCCGGGTCGGCCGTGGGCGTGGACCTGGCGGGCGAAGATGTGGTCGTAGCCGTAGTCGTTGCCGATGGCGGTGAGGGCGCTGGTTTCGGCGTGTAGGGCGAGGGCGGAGAGGGGTTGGCGGTCGTGGCGGAGTTTGCCGACGAGTTCGGCGGTGAGGTGTTGGGCTTCGGCGGCGCTGCCGCCGTTGCCGGCGACCAGTAGTCGGCCGCCCCGGGTCAGGGTGCCGGCCAGCTCGGTGCCCCAGTCGGCCAGCCGCTCGGCCGCCCGCCGGTACGGCAGCAGCGCGGCGGCCAGGCCGGTCAGGTGCTGATCCAGCGGGCAGAGCGCGTCGCTCATCAGGCCACCGCCGGAGCGGGGCGGCCGAGGGCGGCGACCGAGGCGTAGACCGTGCCGAGCTGTTCGGCGCACCGCTTCCAGGAGTACCGGCTGCGGATGCGGTCCAGCGCCGCCGTGGCGTACGCGAAGCGCCGGACCTGGTCGGCGAGCAGCCGGCGCAGGGTGACGCCCAGCGTGCGGGGGTCGCGCGGCGGCACCAGGTCGCCGGTCAGCCCGTCGACCACGGTGTCGGCGATGCCGCCCACGTTGGTGCCGACGACCGGCACGCCGCAGGCCATCCCCTCCAGCGGGGTGAGCCCGAACGGCTCGTACCAGGGGGCGGCGACCAGCACGTCGGCCGACCGGTACCAGGCGCCCATCTCCTCCCGGGGCACCCCGCCGACCAGCTTCACCCGGTCGGCCACGCCGCAGGACTCGGCGACGGCCCGCAGTTTGCGGGCGAAGGTGTCGGCGGGCAGCAGGTCGGCGGCGGGCCCACCGACCATCACGCACTCCGCCTCGGGCACCGCCGGCAGCGCCCGGACCACGTCCAGGAACCCCTTGCGTTCCACCATCCGGCCGACGGTGAGCAGCCGGGGCCGGGCCGGGTCGCGCGGCGCGACCGGCCCGTCGGGGCGGAACACGTGCTGGTTCACCCCGGACGGGACCAGGGCCATCCGGGACCGGGGCACCCCCATCCGGACCAGCTCGCCCATCTCGTCCTCGCACTGCACGATCACCCGGTCGACCGCGCGGCCCAGCGCCCGCTCGTAGCCCATCCGGCGGCGCGGACTGGTGTCCCTGGCGCCCTGGTGGCGGCGCTTCACCGAGCCCAGCGCGTGGTACGTCAGCACCACCGGCACCCCGGTACGCCGGGCGGCGTGCACGGTGGCCAGCCCGCTCATCCAGAAGTGCGCGTGGGCCACCTCCGGGGTCCAGTCGCCGCGCCCCCACCGGTCGGCCAGCCACCACCCGAACTCGCCCATGTACGGCAGCAGGTCGTCCTTCGGCACCCGCTGCGCCGGCCCGGCCGGCACGTGGCAGACCTGGTACCCGTCCGGGCTGGCCACGTACTCGGGCAGGGCGGGGGAGTCACGGCGGGTGTAGACGCGCACGTCGTGCCCCTCGCCGACCAGCGCGGCAGCGAGTTCCGCCACGTGGGTGTTCTGGCCGCCGGCGTCCTCCTCGCCGAGGACGGCGAGCGGGCTGGCGTGCTCCGAAATCATCGCGATGCGCATGTCTCCTCCTCCATCAGCCGGTCCCAGTCGGCCAGGAACCGCTCGAGCCCGAACCGTTCCTTCGCCACGTCACGTCCCCTTGCCCCCAGCCGGTACGCCGCCTCCCGGTCGGTGGCGAGCCACCGGGCCGCCTCGACCAGGGTGTCGACGCGGGTGGAGAGCACCCCCGCGTCGGCCGGCACGGCGTCGACCGCCTCGGTGGTGGCCAGCGCGACCACCGGCATGCCGATCGACATCGCCTCGATCAGGCTGAGCCCGAGCGAGGTCCACCGGCACAGGTGCAGGTAGGCCCGCCGCCGGGCCACCTCCTCGTGCATCCGGTCCTGCGGCAGGTCGTCGTGGCTGGCCAGCGCGTCGGCGGGCAGGCCCAGCCGGTCACCGAGCCCGGCCACCCCCATGCCGAAGACGTCAAGCGGCGCGACGGCGGTGAACCGGGGCATCAGGTCGGTGCCGGTGACCCGCCAGCGGCGGACCGGCTCGTTTGTCACCACGGCCAGCCGGTCCAGCTCGCCGGTCCACTCGACGGCCGGCGGCACGATGCCGTGCTCGACCACGGTGCTGCGGGTGCCGCCGTTGTCCCAGAACAGCTGGTTGAAGTGGGTGACGTGGGTGAGCAGCAGGTCGTCCCGGTCGGCCATCGGGTGCCGGGTGTTCGGCACGTCGCCCTTCGGGGTGTTGTGCTCCACGTAGATCGCCGGCAGGTCCCGCCCGGGCCGGCGACCGAGCCACCGCTCGGCCAGCTCCAGCTCCTCGGGACGCTGGAGGATCACCAGGTCCACGTCGGCGGCGGCCAGCTCCGGCGGGGTCACCTCGACGGCGTTCTCCGGCCACCGGTAGGTGCGGGCCCGACCCAGCCCGTACGGGCCGCGGTCGGGGGTGACCGGCACGAGGTAGCGGTGCCGGCCGTGCACGAAGGACGTGGTCCAGGAGCCGTGCACGTGCCAGAGCAGGACGTTCATGTCTCTCCTCACACGATCGCGTCGGGTCGGGAACGGGGGGTGACGGCGCCTGCTCAGTCGGGGGGTCGGCGCACCAGGAGCCGGACGGCGGCGACCACGTCACCCGGGTCGACGCCGTTCAGGCAGGGGTGGCCGGGGATCGGGCAGCGGGCCGCCCGGGTGTCCCGGCAGGGTGCCCCGGCGTCGCCGAGCCGGACGGCGGGCACCCGGTAGGGGCCCCACTGTCCGTACGGGACGGTGGGGGCGAAGAGGCTGACCACCGGGGTGCCGACGGCGGCGGCGAGGTGCGCCGGGCCGGTGTTGCCCACGACCAGGCAGCGGGCCCCGGCGAGGATCCCGGCCAGCCCGGCCAGGTCGGTGCGACCGCCGAGGTCCACGCCACCGGCGGCGGCGACCCGGGCGGTCAGCTCCCGCTCGTCGGGTCCGCCGGTGACCACCACCCGGTGCCCGTCGGCGACCAGGGCGGCCACGATCCGCGCGCAGTGCTCGGGCGCGGCGGCCCGGGCCGGCACCGACGCCCCGGGGTGCACCACCAGGTACCCGCCGGCCGGCAGGTCGAGCCCGGGATCCGGCAGGTCGGCGCGCAGCCGCAGCGTGGGCTCGTCGCCGGTGGGGAGGGTGAAGCCGGTGGCGGCGGTGAGGGAGAGGGCGCGTTCGGGTTCGGGTACGCCGGGTGGGACCCGGTGGCGGGTGTCGAGGAGGCTGCCCGGGTAGTCGTCGCTGATGGCGGCGATGCGGGGAACGCCGGCCATCCGTAGCAGCAGGGCCAGGGGTAGTGGTGACTGGTGGAAGCTGGTGAAGATGACGGCTTCGTCGGCGTCGACGGCGGCGAGACGGTCGGTGAGCTGTCGCATGTCGTGCGGGTCGACGGGGGCGGGGTCACCGTCGATCCAGGGCAGGGGCCATTCGATGATGTGGTCGATGCCGGGGAGCAGGTTGGCGGCGGCGCGGCCTTGGGGGCCGCAGAGCAGGACGACACGGTGGGCGTGGGCGGCGACGGCGCGGATGGCGGGGCCGGTGACGAGGACGTCGCCGGCGGAGTCGCTGCGGGCGACGAGGACGGTGCCGGTGCGGCGGGGTCGGGTGGGGTGCAGGGCGTGCATGCGGCGCAGGATCTCGTCGGCGGCGGCGGGCAGGTCCCGGGCGATGGTGGGCGCGGCGTCGATCTCCTCGGGGCGGGTCACCGCCGTCGGCACCAGCACGCCGGCGGCCCCGGCGGCGAGCGCGGCCGTCATGTCCCGGCCGATGTCGCCGACCAGCACGCACCGGCCCGGCCGGGTGCCAAACGCCGCGGCGGCGGCGTGCACCATCCCGGGTGCGGGCTTGCGGCAGGCGCAGGCGGCGCCGTCGTCGTGCGGGCAGACCTGCCAGTCGTCGAACGGGCCGAGCAGCTCCTCGATGCGGGCGTGCACCGCCCGCATGTCCGCCTCGGTGAAGTAGCCCCGGGCCAGCCCGGACTGGTTGGTCACCACGCCCAGCCGCAACCCGGCCGCCCGCAACCGGTCCAGCGCCTCGCGGACCCCCGGCAACGGCCGCACCTTCTCCGGGTCACCGTTGTAGGGCACGTCCTCCACCAGCGTGCCGTCCCGGTCCAGCAGCACCGCGTCGTACAGGGCGGGGCCGCCGGGCCGGGTGCCCGGGGCAACGGGAGTGGACATCAGCGGCCCGCCCCGACGGACGGGGTGCGCCGCACGGCGCGGGTGCGCCACCAGCCGCGTACCCAGTGGCCGACGGCGAGTGGCGGGATCAGCGCGCTGGTCACCAGCATGACGCCGACCTCGCCGGCGTCGCGTGGCCCGGGGGCGATCCGGGCCCGGGCGAACTCGGCCGTGCCGGCCAGCCAGCCGCCGGCGGCGACGGCCGCGACGGCGCCGAGCGTCCGCCGCGCCGGGCCGGGCCGGGCGGCCAGCCGGCCCCCGGCGGCGGCGCACGCCACCAGCCCGGCGGCGGTCACCGCCACGTGCCGCGGCCGGCGGCCCGGCGGCAGGCCCAGGTCGGCGCGCCAGCGCCGGCCGTAGAGCCGGCGCAGCAGCGCGTCGTCGGCGTTGCCCCGCTGGGTGCGCAGGCTGACCCAGCGCCCCTCGGGGCGGACCGGGTGGACGACCCGCCGGCCGCCCCGGCGCAGCGCGAAGCCGGCCGCGTGGACCCGGTGGGCCAGCTCGGCGTCCTCCCGGTAGGCGCGCGGGAAACGCTCGTCGAAGCCACCGACCCGGGCCAGCGCCGCCCGGCGGTAGGCCATGTCGGCGGTGATCCACCGCCCGTCGGCCAGCCCGGCGGTGCCCCGCTCCCAGTCGGTCGGGCGCCGGTCGACCGGCAGCGGCACCTCGACCACGCCCTGCACCCCGCCGACGGCGGCCGGGGCCGCCAGGTCGTCGACCAGCCGCCGGGCCCAGTCCGGGGCCGGCACCACGTCGTCGTCGAGGAAGACCACCCACTCGCCGTGCGCCGCCAACCAGCCGAGGTTGCGGGCCGCCGCCGGGCCCGCGCCGCGCCCGGTCAGCACCTTCGTGTACGCGGTCAGCGCGCCCGGCACCGCCAGCTCCCCGGTGTCGTCGCCCCGGTCGTCGACCAGCAGCACCTCCACCTGGGGCAGCGCGGCGAGCTGGCCGGCGAGCGCGTCGAGCAGCACCGCCAGGCTGGGCCGGCCCAGGGTGGGCACCACGATGCTGATCACCGGTCACCGCCCGGCGCTGCCGGCGTGGTGCCCGCGCCCAGCGACCCGCGGTGCACGGCGAACGGGCCGAGGGCGAGCAGGTCCACCGGGGCGGAGCCGAACAGCTCCATCGCCTCGCGCGGGGTGTCCACCATGGGCCGGCCGGCGGTGTTCAGCGAGGTGTTCACCACCACCGGCAGGCCGGTGAGCCGCTCGAACTCGGCCAGCAGCTCGGCCACCAGCGGCTCGGTCTCGGTGTGCACGGTCTGCACCCGGGCGGTGCCGTCGACGTGGGTGACCGCCGGGATCCGGTCCCGCCACTGCGGGCGCACCCGGTGCACGAAGAGCATGTACGGGCTGGGATACACCCCGTCGAAGAGCTCCGCGAACCGTTCCGCGCGGACCATCGGGGCGATCGGGCGGAACTGCTCCCGGCCCTTGACGTCGTTCATCCGCCGGGTGGTGTCCGGGTCGCCGGGGTGGGCGAGCAGCGACCGGTGGCCCAGCGCCCGCGGGCCGTACTCGGCCCGCCCCTGATACCAGGCGACGATGCCGTTGCCGGCGAGCACCCGGGCCGCCTCGGCGGCGATCGACGCCGGCCGGGTGTACGGCAGCGCGGCCCGGCGCAGCTCCGCCTCCAGTTCCTCGTCCGACCAGCCCCGGCCCAGGTCCGCCCCGGCCATCGGGGTGGCCCGGTCACCCAGCTCGCCGGCGACGTGCAGGGCGGCGCCCAGCGCGGTGCCGGCGTCGCCGGCGGCCGGCTGCACCCACACCCGCCGGTACGGGCCCTCGGCGGCGAGCCGGGCGTTGGCCACGCAGTTCAGGGCCACCCCGCCGGCCAGGGCCAGGGTGCCGGCCCCGCCCGAGGCGTCGTGCAGCCAGCGGGACAGGTCGAGCAGCATCTCCTCCAGCCGGGCCTGCACGCTGGCGGCCAGGTCGGCGTGCTCCTCGGTCGGCTCGCCCCCGGCCGGGACGGCCTTCGCCAGGCTGGCCCAGTCGATCCGGTCCACCCGGAAGCCACCGTCGTCGGTGGCCCGGACCAGCTCGCGCAGCGCGCCCAGGTGCCGCGGCTCGCCGTACGACGCCAGCGCCATCACCTTGTACTCGTCGCTGGAGTGCCGGAAGCCCAGGTGCCGGGTCAGGTCCTCGTAGAGCAGGCCGAGCGAGTGCGGCAACTCCTGGCTGTGCAGCGACGACAACACGCCGTCGCGGTAGACGCCGGCCAGGTGGCTGGCCACCTCGCCGCGACCGTCCAGCACCAGCACGGCGGTGTCGTCCCCGGCGGTCGGCGCGGCCAGCCCGGCCGAGGCGGCGTGCGCCACGTGGTGCGGCACGAAGTGCACCTTCGCCGGGTCCAGGCCGGGCAGCGCGGCGGCGAGGAACTGCGGGGCGCGCTGGGCGTACTCGATTCGCAGCCAGTCCCACGGGTCGGCCAGGCCCAGGTCGGTGGCGTCCCGGCACAGCCCGGGGTCGAAGGAGTACGCCACGGCGTCCAGCGCGTCGACGTCGAGGCCGGCCTCGGCCAGGCACCAGGCGGCGGCGAGTTCCGGCAGCTCCCAGGCGGAGAAGGGCACCGGCCGCTTGCCGTGCTTGCGGCGGCTGAACCGTTCCTCCTCGGCGGCGGCCACCACCTGGCCGTCCACCACGAGGGCGGCGGCCGGATCGTGGAAGATCGCATTGATCCCGAGGACGCGCATGCGGAAGTCGTACCCTGGGCCGGCCGCCCTAACCCGAGATCACCGACTTCTCGCCGAACGCGTTGGCCTGCACTGATATCTCCATCCTGGAGAGACCGCGGGCGGCGTCCGCCCCCGCTGATCTCGCCGTTCGGTGGCGAGCCGGCGTTAGGGTGGCCGGAGTCGATCGAGGGGAGCGGTGCATGGCCGGCGCCCGGGTGTCCAACCCGATCTTCGCCCGCCTCTACCAGCGGGCCAGCGTGTCGATGGACGAGGCCGGGGTGGCCCGGCACCGGCGGCTGCTGGTCGCCGGCCTGCACGGCCGGGTGATCGAGGTGGGTGCCGGCAACGGTCGGATGTTCCCGCACTACCCGCCCGAGGTCACCGAGGTGCTGGCGGTCGAGCCGGAGCCCCGGCTGCGCGCCGCCGCCCGGGCCGCCGCTGCCACCGCCCCGGTGCCGGTCACCGTGGTCGACGGCCTGGCCGACGCCCTGCCCGCCGCCGACGGGGAGCTGGACGCCGCGGTGATCTCCCTGGTGCTCTGCACGGTGCCGGACCAGGCCGCCGCGCTGCGGGAGGCCCACCGGGTGCTGCGGCCCGGCGGCGAGCTGCGCTTCTACGAGCACGTCCGGGCCGACACCCCCGGCCTGCGCCGCGTCCAGCGGTTCGTCGACGCCACCGTGGGACCGCTGGTCCTCGGCGGCTGCCACTCCGGCCGGGACACCGTCGCCGCGATCACGGCCGCCGGTTTCACCGTCACCGAACTGGACCGCTTCCGCTTCCCGCCCACCCGGATCCCGGTGCCCGCCGCACCGCACGTCCTCGGCGTCGCGGTGCGCCCCTGACCTCTCCTGGCGCACCGACGAGCGCCCCCGGGGTCGACCCCGGGGGCGCTCGTCCTTCGCGCTGCGGCGCGGTCGTCAGCTCACCGTCACCGTGCCGTCGGGGGCCCGGACGCAGGCCACCGCCCGGGCCGCGGTGGTGGCCGCCCCGGCGAGGCACCGGCCCAGCACCTGGTGGCCGGCGGCGTTCGGGTGCCAGGACTCCTGGCAGGTCTGGAAGTACGTGCCGCAGGTGTTGGCGATCCGCTGGATGTCCAGCTTGTCGTAGCCGGAGAGGCTGGTCACGAAGACCCCGGTGGGGCCGTCCTGGAGCCGGATCGGGGTGGCCAGCGTGCTGGCCGGGCTGCCGGACTGCTCGCAGAGGCGGGCGCCGTCGAAGGCCCGCTGCACGTTCAGGTAGACCAGGTCGGCGGTCGGGAACTCGGCGGCCAGCGTGCCGCGCACCGAGTTGACCATCGTGCCCAGGCCCTGGGAGAAGCGGTGGCCCGGGGCCAGGCTGGCCCGGTGGATCGGGCAGCCGCCCGCGTACCGCTCGGCGCCGAGGGCGCGGAACTTGTCCCGGGTGTCGTCCCGGCTGTCCTCGGTCCAGAAGTTCGACGCCAGCTCCGGCGGGAGCGGGTTGGTGTAGTCCTGGAACACGATCCGGTGCTGGCCGTCCGCGTCGATCTGGTCGAGGGTGGTGAGGATCTGGCGGACCGCCGCGGTGGTCTCCGCCGTCGCGGCGGTCCACTGCGCCGCCGTGGCCAGGTCGGCGTCCGTGCAGGGCTTCTGCTCCACCGGGCCGCCCAGGTACGCCCAGAACTCCCACCACCCGGTCCAGGCGTCGGCGATGAACCGGTTGGCGCACTTCTCCGCCACGCTGCCGAAGGTGAACGAGCTGTTGTTCGAGCCCAGGCCGATCAGCACCAGGTCGATGTCGTGGGTCTGCCCGACCGCGCGGAGCTGGTCGAGCTGCGCGGCCACCTGCCGTCCGCCGGTGCGGTTCGCCGAGGCGGTGCCGATGTCGTGCGGCTGCCCGCCCGAACAGGCCAGGTTGAACCGGGCCTGGATGCCCGGCAGGGCGGCCTGGAACAGCGAGGCGTTCGGCGACCGGTGGCAGAAGTACGCGTTGTTGTTCGGCGCGGACCAGCCCGGGAAGGGCCGGGACACCCCGCTCAGGTCCACCACGGATGAGTACGCCCCGGCGCCCTCCCCGCTGATGAAGCTGTCGCCGAGCGCCACGGCGGCGGTGGGCAGCGCCGCGGCGGCCGGCGCGGGGGCCACCGCGGGTGGCAGGGCCACCGAGGCGACGGCCAGTGCCGCCGCCAGCGCGGTACGACGGAACACGGACATCCGCGACCTCCCAATCAACGCATGGAAATGCGAAAGATTCTCTGAGAGGGCGATCAGATCACGGGCGTGTGACGGGCGTCAATGGCCGGACATCCGCCCGGCGTTGACCCGACCCGGCGTACCGTCTCCGGCGCGCCCGGTGTCCCCGGTGTCCGGGTCGGGCCGGGCGGGCCGCGACGTAGGTCACCACGGCCGGCCGGAGGAGGCCGGCCGGGCCGGACGTTGTGCTGACACGGCCGGTCGGGACGGACCGGCGGCGCGAGGATGTCCCAGCGTCCGACTAGGCTCGCTGCGGCGCGCCGCGTGGGGATCAGTCAGTGAGATCGCCGACGGTGAACGGCAGCACACCGCGAGACCGGGGAGTACGACCAGTTGACCGCACAGCCTGAGACCCTGTATGGGGCCGACGACCTGACCCACCTGGAGGGCCTCGACGCCGTCCGGAAGCGCCCGGGCATGTACATCGGCTCCACCGACAGCCGTGGCGTGGGTCACCTCGTCAACGAGATCCTCGACAACTCCACCGACGAGGGTGTCGCCGGTCACGCCCGCAAGGTCGAGGTGATTCTGCACGCCGACGGCTCGGTGCAGGTCGACGACGACGGCCGCGGCATCCCGACCGACGTGCACGCCAAGTCCGGCATCTCCGGCGTCGAGCTGGTGCTCACCCGGCTGCACGCTGGTGGCAAGTTCGGCGGCTCGGGCTACAAGACCTCCGGCGGCCTGCACGGCGTGGGCGCCTCCGCGGTCAACGCCCTCTCCCGCCGGTTCGACGTGACGGTCCGCCGGGGCGGCAAGATCCACGCGATGTCGTTCCGGCACGGCGTGCCCGGAATCTTCGCCGGCGACGGCCCCGACGCGCCCTTCACCCCCGGCCCGGGCCTGCAGATCGTCGGCGCGATGAAGCGCGGCCAGCGCACCGGCACCTCCATCCGCTACTGGCACGACGCCCGCTACTTCGAGACCGGCGCGGCGCTCGACGTCGCCGCCGTGCGGATGAAGCTGCGCAACACCGCCTTCCTGGTGCCCGGCGTCGACTACCGGCTGCGCGACGAGACCACCGAGGAGCCGGCCGAGGAGCGGTTCCACTTTCCCGACGGCCTCACCGACATGGTCGAGTTCCTCGCCCCGGCCGGCGACCGGCCGGTCTCCGGCACCCTGCTGGTCACCGGCGAGGGCACCTACCGGGAGAACGCCGCTGACGCCAACGGCGTCATGCAGTCCAACGTGCAGCGCCGGGCCGAGGTCGAGATCGCGCTGCGTTGGGGCACCGGCTACGAGCGCACCGTCGAGTGCTTCACCAACACCATCCGCAACGCGCACGGCGGCACCCACCGCAAGGGCTTCGAGCGGGCCCTGGTCCGCACCCTCGCCGAGGCCGCCCGCAACGCCCGCGGCCTGCTCAAGCCCAAGGAGGACGCGCCCACCCTGGACGACGTCCTGGAGGGCATGACCGCCGTGGTGCACGTGCGCATCCCCGAGCCGCAGTTCACCTCGCAGACCAAGGACGAGCTCTCCACGGCCGGCATCACGAAGGTGGTGCAGGGCCTGGTCGAGCAGCACCTCAAGGGGTGGCTGGAGGACCGGCGGACCAAGGCCGAGGCCCGTACGGTGCTGCAGAAGATCGTCGACGCGGCCCGGGTCCGGCTCACCCAGAAGCAGCAGAAGGACGCCGCCCGGCGCAAGACCGCCCTGGAGGGCGCGGCGATGCCGGCCAAGCTGGTCGACTGCCGGGCCACCGGGGTGGAGCGCAGCGAGCTGTTCATCGTGGAGGGCGACAGCGCGCTGGGGACGAGCCGCATGGCGCGTTCGTCCGAATATCAGGCGCTTCTTCCCATCCGGGGCAAGATCCTCAACGTGCAGAAGGCCAACCTCCAGCAGGTCCTCGACAACGCCGAGTGCGCGGCGATCGTGCAGGTGCTGGGGGCGGGCTCGGGGCGTACGTTCGATCTCTCCGCCATGCGTTACGGCCGGGTGCTGATCATGGCCGACGCGGACGTCGACGGCGCGCACATCCGTACCCTGCTCATCACGCTCTTCGCCCGGTACATGCGACCGCTGATCGAGGCCGGCCGGCTCTACGCCGCGATGCCGCCCCTGCACAAGATCACCACCAAGGGGCGCAGCCCGCAGACCATCTACACCTACACCCAGGCCGAGATGGAGGCGACGGTCCGCAAGCTGGAGAAGGCCGGCAAGCAGATCGTCACCCCGATCCCACGGTTCAAGGGCCTCGGCGAGATGGACGCCGACGAGCTCTGGGAGACCACCATGAACCCGGCCACCCGGGCGGTCCGCCGGATCACCCTCGACGACGTCGAGGCCGCCGAGCGGATCCTCGAACTGCTGATGGGGGAGAAGGTCGAACCCCGCCGCAACTGGCTCATCGACTCGGCCGACCGGGTCGACCGCGACGCCATCGACGCCTGAGACACCGGGTTCTTCCGAAGGGAAAGCTGAACCATGGCACGCCGCAAGGACGACCGCGCCAAGGCGGACCTCTCCGCCTTCGACCAGGCCGGCGCGCGGGTCTTCGACAACCCGCTGGTCACCGAGGTCTCCGACTCCTACCTGGAGTACGCCTTCTCGGTCATCCACTCCCGCGCCCTGCCCGACGCCCGGGACGGGCTCAAGCCGGTGCACCGGCGCATCCTCTGGTCGATGCACGAGCAGGGCCACCGCCCCGACCGGGGCCACGTGAAGTCGGCCCGGATCGTCGGCGACGTGATGGGTAAATACCACCCGCACGGCGACGCGGCGATCTACGACGCGATGGTGCGGCTGGCGCAGGACTTCTCGCTCAACGCCCCGCTCATCGACGGGCACGGAAACTTTGGTTCCCCAGACGACGGACCGGCAGCCGCAAGATATACGGAAGCGCGAATGTCGCGCGAGGCGATGCTGCTCGTCGGTGAGCTGGGCGAGGACACCGTCGACGTCGAGCCCAACTACGACGGTTCGCTGACCCAGCCGACCGTGCTGCCCGCCGCCTTCCCCAACCTGCTGGTCAACGGCGCGTCCGGGATCGCGGTCGGGATGGCCACCAACATGATCCCGCACAACCTGGGCGAGGTGGTCCAGGCTGCCCGCTGGCTGATCAACCACCCGGACGCCACGCTGGACAGGCTGATGGAGTTCGTCCCCGGCCCCGACCTGCCCACCGGCGGGCTGCTGCTCGGCCTGGACGAGGTGCGCCGGGCGTACGAGACCGGGCGCGGCGTGGTGCGGATGCGCGGCAAGGTGGAGATCGGCCCGCTGGAGGGCAGCCGGGGCCGGCAGGCGATCACCGTGGTCGAGCTGCCGTACGGGGTCGGCGCGGAGAAGGTCATCGCGGCGATCACCAACGAGGTCACCAAGACCAAGCGGCTCACCGGCATCGCCGACGTCAAGGACCTCACCGACCGGGAGAACGGCACCCGGCTGGTCGTCGAGTGCAAGGTCGGGGTCAACCCGCAGGCGCTGCTCGCCGACCTCTACCGGCTCACCCCGCTGGAGCAGTCCTTCGGCGTGAACAACCTGGTCCTGGTCGACGGGCAGCCGCAGACGCTGGGGCTCAAGGCGCTGCTGGAGGTCTTCCTCGCCCACCGGTACGAGGTGGTCACCCGGCGCAGCTCCTACCGCCGGCGCAAGCGCGAGGAGCGGCTGCACCTGGTCGACGGCCTGCTGATCGCCCTGCTCGACATCGACCGGGTGGTCAAGCTGATCCGGGCCAGCGAGGACGCCCAGGCCGCCAAGGACGGCCTGATGCAGAAATTCAAGCTCTCCGAGATCCAGGCGACCTACATCCTGGACACCCCGCTGCGCCGGCTGACCAAGTACGACCGGCTGGAGCTGGAGGCCGAGCAGGAGAAGCTGCGCGGTGAGATCGCCGAGCTGTCGAAGATCCTCGACGACGACAAGGTGCTCAAGAAGGTGGTCTCCGACGAGCTGGCCGCCGTGGTCAAGCAGTTCGGTGCCGAGCGGCGCACCACGCTTGTCGACGGCGACCTGAAGGAGGTCCTCGCGGCCTCGGTGCCGGCCGGCCCGCTGGAGGTCGCCGACGACCCCTGCCAGGTGATCCTCTCGGCCACCGGGCTGGTCGCCCGGACCGCGGCCGAGTCGGAGGAGGCCGTCGAGGGGCGCCGGCGCAGCGGCCGGGTCAAGCACGACACGGTACGCGCCATGGTGCACTCCACCGCCCGGGGCCGGGTGCTGCTGGTGACCAGCGCCGGCCGGGCGTTCAAGATCGACGTGCTGCCGCTGCCGGTGCTGCCCGAGCAGTCCGGCACGGTGTCGCTGCGCGGCGGCATGTCCGCCGCCGAACTGGCGCCGCTGGAGCCGGGGGAGACGGTGGTCGGCCTGGCCCCGCTCGGCCCCACGGCGCAGGGGTCGCCGGGCCTGGCCCTGGGCACCCGGCAGGGCGTGGTCAAGGTCTGCGCCCCGGAGTGGCCGGTCCGCTCCGACGAGTTCGAGGTGATCTCGCTGCGCGAGGGCGACGAGGTGGTCGGGGCGAGCTGGCTCGCCGACGGTAAGGAGACCCTGGCGTTCGTCTCCTCCGAGGCGTCGTTGCTGCGCTTCGCCGCGTCGCTGGTCCGGCCGCAGGGCCTCAAGGGCGGCGGCATGGCCGGCATCAACCTGCCGGGCGACGCCCGGGTGATGTTCTTCGGCGCGATCCGCACCGACGACCCGGGGCACGGCGAGCCGATGGTGGTCACCTCCACCGGCGCCACGGTCAAGGTGACCCCGTTCGCGGCGTACCCGGCGAAGGGCCGGGCGACCGGCGGCGTACGCGCCCAGCGTTTCCTCAAGGGCGAGGTGGACCTGACGGCGGCCTGGGTGGGCCCGCGCCCGGTCGCCGCCACCGGGACCGGCGAGCCGGTGGAGCTGCCCCCGGCGGATCCCCGCCGCGACGGCTCCGGCTTCGCCGTGATGCTCGGCCCCACCGTCATCGGCCACCACATCGAACGCTGACCCCTGCTCCACCCAGGGGCCCCGCGGCGGTGACCGCGGGGCCCCTGCCATTCCCACCGCAACGTGCGGCATGTGGGCGTGTCCAGGGCTGGGATTGCCGCGATGTGCGGCATGTCGGGCGTGTCCCAGGTGGGGGACGCGCTGTGGGCGTGTCCCAGGTGGGGGACGCGCTGTGGGCGTGCCCCGGGCCGGGGAGGCCGCGATGTGCGGCGTGCCCCGGGCCGGGGTCGGGGTCAGAGTTCGGGTTCGGGGCCCGGGCGGGAGTCGGGGGTGGTGCGGCGGAGGCGGGCGATCAGGCGCATGCCGTGGTAGATGAGCAGGGCGGCGGCCGTGCCGAGGGCGATGCCGTTGAAGGAGAGGTCGCCGGCGGTGAGGGTGTAGTTTGCCGCGCCGATGATGACCGCGACCGCGGCGGTCAGCAGGTTCACCGGGTCGTGGAAGTCGACCCGGGCCTCGATCCAGATCCGGGCGCCGAGGATGGCGATCAGGCCGTACAGCGCGGTGGTGGCGCCGCCGAGCACCCCGGCCGGCACGGTCTGGATCAGCGCGCCGAACTTCGGGCTCAGCCCGAGCAGCACCGCCGCCGCCCCGGCCACCCAGTACGCCGCCGTGGAATACACCCGGGTCGCCGCCATCACGCCGATGTTCTCCGCGTACGTGGTGGTGCCGGAGCCGCCGCCCGCGCCGGCGAGCATGGTGGCCACGCCGTCGCCGAGGAACGCCCGGCCCATGTCCTTGTCGAGGTTGCGGCCGGTCATCGCGGCGACCGCCTTGACGTGCCCGGCGTTCTCCGCGATCAGCACCAGGATGACCGGGATCACCAGCACGATCGCGCGCCACTCGAAGCTGGGCGCGTGGAACTGGGGCAGGCCCACCCAGGCCGCCTGCTTCAGCCCGTCGACCGCCGTGGGGTCGAGCTGGCCGAGCAGCGCGGCGAGGAGCCAGCCCACCACCACCCCGAGCAGGATGGACAGCCGGGCCAGGAAGCCGCGGAACACGACGGTGGCGAGCAGGATCGCGGCCAGGGTGACCACCGCGATCAGCGGCTGCGCCTTCACCCCGCCGCTGCCGCCGCCGTCCCAGGCCACCGGGGCCAGGTTCAGGCCGATCAGCGCCACGATCGCGCCGGTGACCACCGGGGGCATCAGCGCGTCGATCCACCGGGCGCCGGCGAGCTGCACCACCAGGCCGACCGCCGCCAGGGCGACGCCGGCCACCAGGATGCCGCCGAGCGCCGGGCCGAGGTCGCCGCCGGACTTCGCGGCCAGCACCGGGGCGATGAAGGCGAACGACGAGCCGAGGTACGACGGCAGCCGGTTGCCGGTGATCAGCAGGAAGAGCAGCGTGCCGATGCCGGAGAAGAAGAGCGTGGTGGCCGGCGGGAAGCCGGTGATCAGCGGGACGGTGAAGGTGGCGCCGAACATGGCCACCACGTGTTGCACGCCGACGCCGACGGTCCGGGGCCAGGAGAGCCGCTCGCCGGGGTGCACCACGTCGCCGGGGCGGATGGACCGGCCGTCGCCGTGCACGGTCCAGGGTGACCAGCGGGATCGCGGCTCGGTGGGGGTCTGGGTCATGGCGCGCCCTTCGCTCGTCGGCGGACGGGGGCGAGATCGACCCTGAGAGTTGTTTCTAGCACGCCCGTGTTTCGCCGCGGTGACCCGGCCGCCGGCCGGTCCGGCCAGGACGGGAGGGGCGGCCAGAACGGGAGGGGCGGCCAGGACGGGAGGGGCGGTCAGGCCACGCCGGCGGGGCGGAACTGCACGCTGACCCGCGGTCCCACCGGGCGGGCCGTCTTGGGCACGGCGTGCTCCCAGGTGCGCTGGCAGGAGCCGCCCATCACCACCAGGTCACCGTGCCCGAGGGGGAAACGCAGCCCGGGGCCGCCGCCGCGCGGGCGCAGCAGCAGCGGCCGGGGCGAGCCGAAGGAGACGATGGCGACGATGGTGTCCTGGTGCGCGGAGCGGCCGAGCGTGTCGCCGTGCCAGGCCACGCTGTCCCGCCCGTCGCGGTAGAGGCACATCCCGGCGGTGACGAACGGCTCGCCCAGCTCGGGGGCGTAGTGCGCGGTCAGCGCCGCCCGGGCGGCGGTCAGCACCGGGTGCGGCAGCGGGCGGTGGCCGGCGTACCAGCAGAGCAGCCGGGGTACGTCCACCTCGGCGTCATACATGGTGCGCCGCTCGGCGCGCCACGGCACCTCGTGCAGCAGGGTGTCGAAGACCTGGTCGGAGCCGTGCACCCAGCCGGGCAGGTGGTCGACCCAGGCGCCTCGGGTCAGCTCGTGCCGGCGCACCCGTCCGGCGAGCGCGCCGAGGGCGGGCTGGTCCTGCAGATCCAGCATCGACGGCTGGTAGGCGGCGTCGGGCACCCGCCGATCCTAACCCGGATCGAACAGGCGTACGACTCGGGGCGGGTGGGGTGGGACGCCGACGGCCGCGGGTAGGGTGCCCGGGACCGGCGCCGCGATCGGGAGGAGAGTCAGTTGTCGGGGTTCCACCGCAGCAGCGCCGGGTCCGTGGCGTGACCGCCGCGCCCACCGTCGTCGGCCCGCCCGCCGCCGACCGGCCGAGCCGGTTGCCGTCACTGACCGGGTTGCGCTGGATCGCCGCGCTGCTGGTGTACGGCTACCACGTCGGCACGATGGGCATCGTGGCCGATCCGGCGCTCAAGCCGGTGGTGGACAAGACCTTCGCGCTCGGCCTGTCCGGGGTGGAGTTCTTCTTCGTGCTCAGCGGCTTCGTGCTGGTCTGGTCGGCGCGCACGGGGGAGCGGCGGCGGGACTTCTGGCGCCGCCGGCTCGCCAAGATCTATCCGAACCACCTGGTGACCTGGGCCGCCGCGCTGCTGATCGCGTTCTGCTTCGCCGACCCGTTCAATCTCCAGGCCACCGTGGAGAACCTGCTGCTGGTGCAGGCCTGGGATCCGACCCCGGGCCACTTCTACAGCGTCAACAACGTGAGCTGGTCGCTCTCCTGCGAGCTGTTCTTCTATCTCAGCCTGCCGTTCGCGCTGCCGCTGCTGCGGCGCATGTCCCCGGCCGCGCTGTGGGCCGTGGTCGTCGCGGTGCCGCTGCTGATCATCGCGCTCTGGCCGGCCCAGCAGCTGGTGCCCGAGGCGGACCGCTGGTGGTTCACCCAGATCTTCCCGCTCGTCCGCTCGCTGGAGTTCTGGCTGGGCGTGGCGGCCGCCGAGCTGCTGCGCCGGGGCCGGTGGCGGGGGCCGGGGCTGCCCGCGGCCATCGTGCTCTTCGTGCTGACCTGGCTGGTCGCCGCCGTGTGGATCCGCGCCGAACTGTGGGCCGGCCTGATGGCCGCCGTCTACGTCGTGGTGATCGCCGCGGCCGCCCGGGCCGACGTGCAGGGCCGGCGTACCCCGTGGCGGGGCCGGCGGATGCGCTGGCTCGGCGAGGTCTCGTTCGCCTTCTACCTGGTGCACGTGCTGGTGATGGTGACGGTCCTGCGGTTGACCGGCCATCGGGGGGAGGGGCTGCCCGGTTGGTGGGGCCCGGCCGCCGCGCTCGGCTTCCTGCTGCTGAACCTGCTCCTCGCCGGGCTGCTGCACCGCTGGGTGGAGACGCCGATGATGCGCCGGCTCGGCCCGCCGCGCCGGCCGCCGGTGCCCGCCCCGGCCGCCGGCACCCCAGCAGACCAGCCGGCCCCGACCGCCGGCACCCCGCCGGCCCCGACCGCCGGCACCCCGGCCGACCGGCCGGACGCCGGCGATCGTGCCGGGTCGGCCGCCGCGCTGCCGCGACCGCGTTCCGGGGACGACCGACCGGTGACGTACGCCGGCCGGCGTGACCCGGGCTGACCTGGCGTCCACCCTGGTCAGTGCGGTGCGGCGTGCCGAGGGCGACACGCCGGGCGGCGATGCGGGCCGGTGCCGTCGGCGGTAACGTGGAGCCGTGCTTCCGGTCGCGCTCACCTGTCCCCTGTGGTGGGTGGCGCGTCGGACCTGGCGGCTGCTGACCAGCCTGGCGCTGGCGGTGGCGTTCTCCACGGGCGCCGTGTCGCCGGCCGTCGGCGCCTCCGCCGCCGTCGCGTCGCCCGCGGCCTCGATCGCTGCGGCCTCGATCGCCGCGCCCCTGGCCCTGGATCGGCCGCCGACCCTCCGCACCGCCCTGACCGCCGCCGACCGGCCCGCCGTCGCCAGCCGGCCCGCCGCCGACCGGGACGGCCGCGACGTCGCGGCGTACGCCGTGCCGGTGCACGCCGGGCGGCGCGCCGCCCCGGTCGCGCTGCACCCGCGGGTCTCCCCGGTGGCGCCGGCCGTGCCCGCCGGCCGGCCGGCCGCAGTGGCCGGCTCGCGTGGGCCGCCCGCGGCCTGATCCACCGGCGGGCCGGGCGCCCGCCCACCGCGTCCCTCGACCTGACTTCCCGCACCCCGCCCGCGACGGCTCCCGTCCCGGCGGGTGCGGATCCTCTCCACCGCGTTCCGCTTCCGCGAGGTGCCGCCGATGAACACCGTTCTCTACCAGTTTCTGATCGAGGTCCCGCAGGCCGCCGCCATCTGGTCGGCGCTGCTCGTGCTCGCCCTGACCACCCTCGCCGTCCTGGTCGCCCGCCCGGAGCGGGACCGCCCGGCCGAGGAGCCCAGCGTCGCCGAGTTGGCCGCCACCGAGGCGGCCGACCTGCACCGGTACGCCGAGGAGGTGGCTGTGGCCGCCGGCGGGGCCGCCCAGACCGCCCGCCGACGGCGGGCCGAGTGGCTGGCCACCCAGGAGGCCGTGGACCTGGCCTGGCAGGCGTACGACGAGGCCGAGTCGGCCGCCCGCCGGTTCGCCGGCGCGGCCGCCCTGCCGGCGCCGCGCACCCCGCGTACCCCGGCCGAGTACGCCGCCCGCGAGCGGTGGCTGCACCAGGCGGTGATGGCCGCCCACTGGCGGGGTGAGCTGACCGCGCGGCAGGTCAGCGACGTGTTCGGGCGGCGGGACGGCTGGGATCCCCGCCGGCACCCGGCCGACCAGGAGATCGTGCTGGCCCGGGCGGTCCGGGACGGGAAGCTGGCCGTCTACCGTACGGCGAGCGAGCGGGAGCGGTCGGCGTGGCGGGCGGCGGAGCTCGCCGCGGAGTCGGCCCGCGCCCTGTCCGCCGAGGCGTACGCGGCGGCCGAGCGGCTGCGGCGCGACGTGGTCGTGCGGCCGCGCGCGGTCGCGGTGCCGGCCGCCCCGGCGGCGACCGCGACCCGCTGGCGGCCGGCCCGGGTGGGCTGAATCCGGCTACCTGTTGCGCGCCGGCGGAGGCGGGGCCCGATCGCGGCACGTTGTGCCCTCGCCACCTCGGGAAGGCCCGACATGCCGCACGCCGCACCCTCACCGCCTGGGGAAGGCCCGACATGCCGCACGCCGCACGCCGCACCGAGCGTCCGGCGTCCGGCGTCTCGCGTCCGGCGTTCCGCGCTGAATCGTTGCCAGGAATTCGGTGACCCCCGTCACCCGTTCCCGGAAACGGTCATCGCGCCCAGTCGGGGGCACAAATATGATCAATTTCGGGAATTGGGTGACGGTGCGTCCTGTTGTCGCCGTACCGTTCCGGAAAATGCGTCTGCCCCATTGAGCGAAGTCAGTGCCGGCTCGCGAAAACCGGCACTTTGCTGATCATGGTTTACGCAGGTGGCATGGGGTTGGCAGGGCGGTGACCGGCCAGTAGTGTCGGCGCGTCCGCTGCGGTTTTCGAGCGCGAAATGGCGACGCCGCGCGGGCCCGCCGAATCGACGATCACGAGCCGGGGACCCAGGTAGTTCCGGGGTGAATCCGCGAGCCACGGCCCGCGGTAGGGCGCTCTTCCCGCCCGAATCCGTCAGCTAACCCGGTAGGCGGTGTCGGAAGGAGTTCCACGCCCGTGCACCACCCCACCCCTCGGTTGTTCCGCCTCCACGGTGCCGCGGTGCCGTCGTCCGCCCCGGGCGGGCGTACGAGCTGAGCGCCGTTCGCCCCGCCGCCTTCGGGCGGCGACATCCCCGCGAGCGGTCCGCACCCCGGCCGACGTCCCCAGTCACGCGCGAGTCCCTCCGCGCGTCGGTCCGGTGCGCCGCTCTCCCCCCGTACCGTGGAGGAAACACGTGAAGCACCACTTGAAGCGGCAGCTGCGGCGCCTCGCCACCGAACGTCCGTACCAGGTCGTGGCCGCCTCGGCCGCGGCGCTCGTGGTGGCGTCCACCGGCGGTGCGCTGCTCGTCAACGCCGATGCCGCCGAGGCGCCGGCCCGGCCGGAGACCGCGGCGGTCGCCGAGATCGCCCCCCGGGCGAACGACGTCGCCAGCCGTGGTGAGGTGCGCGCCGCCACCACCCCGTCGGCCAGCCCCTCGGCCACCGCGTCGCCCACGGCGACCCCGACGCCGAAGGCCAGCCCCACCGCCAGCCCCGCCGCCACCGCGAAGGCGAAGGCGAAGGCGGCGGCGAAGAAGGCCCCGAACCCCGACCTGACCCCCGCGGCGAAGAAGCCGCCGGCGTCGAAGCTGCTCGACTACACCTACGAGGCGCAGACCACCTTCTACTACTGCGGCCCCGCCGCCGTCCGCAACGCGCTCTCCGCCAGCGGCGTGCGGAGCACCCAGGACGACCTGGCCGTCGCGCTCGGCACCACGGAGATGGGCACCAACTCCGCCGAGGACACCACCCGGGTGCTCAACCAGATGGTCAAGGGCAACCCGTACCGCACCACGATGTTCGCCGGCAGCCCGTCGGCCGGGCAGATCGACGGGCTGCGGGCCGACGTGGTGCGCAGCGTCGCGGCCGGGCGCGGGGTGGTGGCCAACATCGCCGGGGACGCCACCGACACCAACGGCGGCTGGCACTCGTTCCCGGGCGGCCACTACATCGCCGTGGTCGGCTACCAGGACAACGGCCGGACCGTCCGGATCGCCGACTCGGCGGACCCGTCCCTGCCGGCGTACTGGATCAGCGTCACCGACCTGGCGAACTGGATCGCCACCCGGGGCTACTCCGCCTGACGAGTACCGCCACACCGGGCGCCGGCTCCCACCCTCGGGAGCCGGCGCCCGACGCTTTCCCGACTCGTCCGCCCCGGGCCCTCGCCACCCGCTGCGGCCGGTGGCACACTGCCGCCTATGGCCGACGATCCACCGCTGCTGCTGCTCCTGCACGGCATGGGCGCCACCGGCGAGGTGTGGCTGCCGTGGGCGCCGCTGCTGGAACGGGACTGGGCCGGCCGCTGGCTGGCGCCCGACCTCGCCGGCCACGGCTGGACGCCCGGGCTGTCCGGATACACGTTCCAGGGGCTCGCCGGTCGGGTCGCCGAGGGGCTCGACGCCCGCGACCGGCTGGTCGTGCTCGGGCACTCGCTGGGCGGGGTGGTCGCGCTGGCGCTGGCCGCGCGCACCGCCGGGCTGCCGGTGGCGGCCGTGGTGGGTCTCGGGATCAAGGTCGCCTGGTCGGCGGCCGAGCTGGACAAGGCACGCGAGCTGGCCGACCGGCCGGTCACCTGGTTCGCCACCCGGGACGAGGCGGCCCGCCGGTACCTGCGGGTGGCCGGCCTGACCGGCCTGCTCGCCCCGGACCATCCGGTGGTCGACGCGGGGCTGCGCCGCGAGGACGGCCGGTGGCGGCTCGCCATGGACCCCGCCGCGTTCGCCGTCGGCGCGCCCGACCTGCCGGCCCTGCTGGCGGCCACCGACGTCCCGGTGCTGCTGGCGCGGGGCGAGCACGACCCGATGGTCACCGACGCGCAGCTCGAGAAGCTGGGCGTGCCGGTGGTCACCCTGCCCGGGCTCGGCCACAACGCGCACGTCGAGGACCCCTCGGCGGTGCTGGCCCTGGTCGAGCCGTACCGGTGAGCCACGGCCCGGCTCGCGCGTCGCACGGACGTCCGCCGGAGCGCCGCCGGAGACGGACGTAAGATCCCACGGGTGACGAAACGCCAGTCCTCCGTCGCGCCGACCGGCGAGGACACCAGCCGCACCGGCCCGCCCGACGTCCGCCCGTCGGACAGCGCACCTACGCAGCAGGAGCCGGCGGCCGCGGGCACCGGCGAGCCGCCGGCCGCGGGCACCAGCGACCCGGTGAGCGGTACGGAGCCCGCCGGCGACGCCCGACCCGCCGGTGCGGACGGACCCGCGGCCGGTGCCCCCGAAGTGGCCCGGCGGCCGTGGTGGCGCGGGTTCGGGCTGCTGGCCGGGCTGGTCTACCTGGCGGTGGCGCTGGTGGTCACCGGGCGCGGCTGGGCCGACCCGCACGGGACCTTCATGGGCACCCGGCCGGGCGACCAGAGCTTCAACGAGTGGATGCTGGCGCACGGCGCCCACGCCACCGTCCACCTGGACAACCCGTTCTTCACCACCCTGCAGAACGCCCCGGCCGGGGTGAACCTGATGACCAACGTGGGCATGCAACTGCCCGGCCTGGTGCTGACCCCGGTCACCCTGCTCGGCGGGGCGGCGCTGTCCTATCTGGTCTTCCTCACCCTGAACCTGGTCGCCACCGCCCTGGCCTGGTATCACGTGCTCTCCCGGCACGTGGTGCGGACCCGGGCGGCGGCGTTCCTCGGCGGCCTGTTCTGCGGCTTCGCGCCGGCCATGGTGTCGCACAGCAACGGGCACCCGCACATCACCGCCCAGTGGCTGGTGCCGTTCCTGTTGTGGCAGGTGGTCCGGCTGGCCCGGCCCGAGGGCAGCCCGGTCCGGATCGGGCTGACGCTGGGCGCGTTGGTCGTCGCGCAGTTCTTCGTCGGCCTGGAGATCCTGTTCCTGGTCGCGGTGGGGTGCGCCCTGGCCGCGCTGGCGTACCTGCTGCTGAGCCCGCGCCGGGCGGTGCGGGCGGCGCCCCGGGCACTGGCCGGCCTGGCGGTCACCGGCGTGGTGGTGGCCGTGGCGACCGCGTACCCGCTGTGGATGCAGTTCGCCGGCCCGCAGCACCGCACGGGCCACCCCGGCGACCACGACGTGTACGCCCTGAAGCTGGCCTCGTTCGCCGCGCACGCCACCCGGACCGTCTTCGGCGGCGACACCAAGGGCCTGATCGCCAACACAACCGAGGAGGCGAGCTTCTTCGGGGTGCCCGCGCTGCTGCTCGCCCTGGGCGTCGCGGTGCTCCTCGGGCGGCTGCTGGTGGTGCGGATCCTGGTCGCGGTGGGCGTGCTGACCGCGCTGCTCTCGATGGGCTCGACCTGGACCTGGGGCCGGGAACGGACGGACGTGCCGGCGCCGTTCGCGCTGCTGGCGCACCTGCCGGTCTTCGACTCGATGGTGATCGCCCGGTTCGCCCTGATCACCACGGTGACGCTCGGCCTGCTGCTGGCCCTCGCGCTGGACCGGCTGCTCACCGCCACCGCCGACGCCGCGCCCGCCCGACGGCGGGCGGTGCGGCTGGCGGGCGGGGCGGCGCTGGTCGCCGCGCTGCTGCCGATGGTGCCCACCCCGCTGCCCACCGAGGCACGCCCGCCGGTGCCGGAGTTCGTCACCTCCGGCGCGTGGCGCGCCCACGTCGCCGAGGGCCGGACGCTGGTGCCGGTGCCGGTGGACAACCTGACCTCGATCCGCTGGGGAGCCGCCGCCGTCGCCGGTTTCGCCGTCCCGCAGGGCTACTTCCTCGGCCCCACCTCACCCACCGACGACACCGGCCGCTGGGGGGTCGAGCCGCAACCGACGGCCGTGCTGCTGCGCGAGGTCGCCGAGGGCGACCACCGGGCGACAATCACCGAGGTGGAACGGGCCCGGGCGGTCGCCGACGTGCGGTACTGGCGGGCCGACGCGGTGGTGCTGCCGATGGACCACCCGCGCGCCGCCGAGTTGACCGCCGTGCTGGACGCCTGCTTCGGCCCGGGCCGCCGGGTCGACGACGTGCAGGTCTGGGACGTCCGCCCGCTGACCCGCTGACCGGCGGGCGGTGGGCGGCGGCCCGGTCAGGGCGACGACGTCCAGACCAGCGCCAGATAGCCGCCGAAGTACGCCGAGACGGCGGTCAGCAGGACGAGCACCGGATACGCCCGGCCCCGCCGCGCCCGGGCCAGCGCCCCGGCGACGGGCAGCAGCAGGGCGAAGGCGGGCAGCAGGAACCGGCCCTTGGAGTGGTAGTAGCCGGCGGCGCCGATCGTCGTCACCAGGAGCAGCCCGCTGTAGAGCAGCAGCGGCCACGGCTGCCTGTCCATGATGCTCAGCACGAGCAGGGTGAGCGCCGCCAGCAGCACCAGCGCCACCATGTAGTGCTGGAACCGGGAGGGCGAGTCGAGGATCTCGCCGGTCCGGCGGAGGGTGAACGCCCCGCCGTCGAACGACGAGTTCCAGCCCTCGCCCTGGATCCGGAACCAGCCGTCCAGGCCGCCGGTGCGGTCGCCCACCCAGACGATGAAGCCCAGCCAGCCCAGCGGCGCCAGGAGCAGCGCGGTCAGCGGTCGCCACCACGGGCCCTGCCGGCGGATCAGCGCGACCAGCGCGGCGAGGCCCACCACCGCGATCAGCGACGAGGCGGTCGGCCGGGTCAGGCCGGCCAGCAGGCAGAGCAGGCCCGCGGTCAGCCACCGGCCGGTCAGGACGGCGTACAGCGCCCACGCGGCGAAGGCGGTGAAGAGCGCCTCGGTGTACGCCAGCGACTCGACCACGGCGTGCGGCACGACGCCCCAGACCACGGCCAGCAGCACCCCGGTGCGGCGGTCGGCCAGGTGGTTGCCGATCGCGAACAGCCCCCAGGCGGCGGCGAGCGACCCGAGCCAGGAGACGGCCAGGGCGGCCTGCTGCGGGTCCATCGCCCAGGACTGGTCCAGCAGGCGCACCAGCCACGGGTAGAGCGGGAAGAACGCCATGTTGCTGTGCAGGCTCTCGGCGTGGTCGTAGCCGCGCGTGGCGATGCCCAGGTACCAGTCGCTGTCGTACCGGCCGGCGAGGATCCCCTGCAGCCGGACTCCGCGCGCGGAGCCCCAGATCCAGAGCGTCACCAGCCCCACCGCCCGGACCAGCGCATACCCGACCAGGGCCGGCCAGGCCAGGGCCAGCGCCGCCAGCGGCCCGCGGCGCGACCGCCGGGCCACCACGGCGGTGGCCGGCTCGTCCGGCGGGGTGTGGGAGGGCGTCGTCTCCGGAGGGTCGGGTACGGGGTGGGGCCCGGGATGGCTCGCCTCGTCGCGACTGCTTTCCGCTGCGACGTCCATGTCTGTTCCTTTTTGGGCGCTGCCCAGCCGGGCCCCGGTACGGGCCCCGGTGAAGCGTCTGATGATCAGGAAACTGCGCGATGCAGCCTAACAAGGCATCAAACGGCCGGCGGGTACCACCGGCAGATCGGCGGCGGCGAGTCGCGGCGGGCGGCGCGGATCAGGACAGCAGGTCCGCCACCGCGTCGGCGGCGGGGGCGTCCACCGGCAGCGCCTCCGCCGCGACCACCGCCGTCACCGGCAGCTCCCCGTACAGGTGGGGGAAGAGCGCGCCGCCGCGCGAGGGCTCCCACCGCAGTGCGGCGCCGAGCCGGTCCGGGTCCACGGTCAGCAGGGTCAGGCCGGTGGCCCCGGCGAAGTGCCGCCGCGCGGTCTCCACCACCTGGTCGGCGGCGGAGAGGTGGATGAAACCGTCCTGGTGGTCGACGGCGGAGCCGGTGAACCGGCCCCGGCCCAGGGCGTCCGCCCACTCCGTCGACGGCAGCAACTTGTAGATCACCCACTCAGCGTACGGCGGTGGCCGGCCCGCCACGGCCTGCGCGGTTTTCCCCCGACCGGCCGCGCCGGGGCGGCATGCTCAGGTGGAGCCGGCCGGTCGGCGCGGCGACGGACCGGCGCCGGGAGGACACATGGAGAGCTACCACGAGGACTGGACCGACGGGCAGCGCGCGGTGTACGACGAGTGCTACCGGGCGGGCGCCGAGTGGGCCGCCGACCCGGACACCCCCGACGAGGACCTCCAGCACCTGATCAATCTCGGTCAGGCGGACGACGACACCCTCGCCGACTCCGAAATCGACCACCCGGCGCTGGTGGACGCGGTCACCCAGGCCACCGGGGAGAACGTGACAAGCGTCCCGGCCAGTCACGACGACCCCGGCTTCCGGGGCTTCACCGACGGCGTACGCGACGCGGTCTCCGACGAGGTCTTCGGCCTGTAGACCGCGCGGCACCCTCGCGTCGGCCGGCGCGGACCGGCCCCGGTGCGCTGCCCGGCCGGCCCCTCCCGCCGGGCCGCCGCGTCTGCCACCATTCGTGGTCGACAGACCGACGAACGGGGGGTACCGGGTGCGCATCCTGCTGGTCGAGGACGACCGTCGGGTCGCCGCGGCCCTCTCGTCCGCGCTGACCCGGCGCGGCTACGAGGTGGAACACGCCGCCACCGTCGCCGCCGCGCTCTCCGCCGCCCCCTGTGACCTGGTGCTGCTCGACCTGACCCTGCCCGACGGTGACGGCACCGACCTGTGCCGGGAACTGCGCCGGCGCAGCAGCCAGCTCGGCATCATCGCGGTCACCGCCCGGGGCGAGGAACGGGACCGGGTGCTCGGCCTGCGGCTGGGCGCCGACGACTACGTGGTCAAGCCGTTCTCCATGGTCGAACTCCAGGCCCGGATCGAGGCGGTGCTGCGCCGGGCCGCGCACACCCGGCCGGAACGCAGCGTCATCGAGGCCGGCCCGGTCCGCATCGACGTCGAGGGCCGGGCGGTCACCGTCGCCGGCCGGGCGGTGGCCCTGACTCGCAAGGAGTTCGACATCCTGCTCTCGCTGGCCCGGCAGCCCGGCGTCGCCGTGCCGCGGGACCGGATCCTGCTCGACGCCTGGGGCACCACCTGGGCGGACCGGCACACCGTCGAGGTGCACGTGGGGTCGTTGCGCGGCAAGCTGGGCGACCCCACCCTGGTGGAGACCGTACGCGGGGTCGGCTACCGGCTCCGCGGCGAGTGAGGAGACCGGGTGCGTCGTCGGCTGGTGATCAGCTATCTGCTGCTGATGGCGCTGGTGCTCCTGGCGTTGGAGACCCCGTTGGCGGCCACCCTGGCCACCCGGGAGACCGACCGGGTACGCGCCGACCGGCTGGCCGACGCCACCCGGTTCGCCTCGCTGGCCCGCCCGGCGCTGCGCAGCGGCGCCCCCGGCTCGCTCGGCACCGAGCTGCGCGCCTACCACCAGCTGTACGGCATCGACGCCGCGGTGGTCGACCGGGAACGCCGCACGGTGGTCAGCTCGGCCGGCTGGCCGGTCGGTGCGGCCGGCGAGGAGGCGCTGGACGTCGCCCTCTCCGGCCAGCAGGTCAGCGGCCCGGAATCGGTCTGGCCCTGGGTGGACGGTCCGGTGGTGGTGGCGGTGCCGGTCAACGACGGCGGCGAGGTGCTCGGCGCGGTGGTGACCGCCACCCCGGCCGACCGGGTCCGCCGTACCGTGACCGCCTGGTGGTTGCTGTTGGCCGTGATCGGCCTGGTGGCGGTGTCGGCCTGCGTGCTGACCGCGTTCGGCCTGGCCGGCTGGGTGCTGCGCCCGGTGACCGAGTTGGACGCGGTGACCCACGAGATCGCCGAGGGTGACCGGGGCGCCCGGGTCCAGCACCGGCTCGGCCCGCCCGAGCTGCGCCGGTTGGCGGCCAGCTTCAACAACATGGCCGACGTGGTGTCGGACGTGATGGACCGGCAACGTGCCTTCGTCGCGCACGCCAGCCACCAGCTGCGTAACCCGTTGACCGCGCTGCGGCTGCGGGTGGAGGAGCTGGGGCCCAGCGTCACCGACCCGGACGGCCGGATCGAGCACCGGCTGGCGCTGGAGGAGACCGACCGGCTCGCCCTGGTGCTCGACGCCCTGCTCACCCTGGCCCGGGCCGAGCGGACCGAGAACGAGCGGGTGGTGGTGGACGCCGCGACGGTGGCCGCGTCCCGGGTCGCGGCGTGGCAGCCGCTGGCCCGGCATCGCGCGGTGACGCTGCGCCTGGCGGTGCAGACCACCCCGGCGTACGCCCGGACCGTGCCCACCGCCATCGACCAGTCGCTGGACGCGCTGATCGACAACGCGGTCAAGTTCAGCGGGGCCGGCGGGACGGTGACGGTGACCGTGCGGGGCGCCGACGGGGGGATCGGGCTGGAGGTGCGCGACACCGGTCCGGGCATGACCGAGAGCCAGCTCGGGAAGGCCACCGAGCGGTTCTGGCGGGCACCGGAGGCGCAGAATCTCGACGGCGCCGGGCTGGGCCTGACCATCGTCGCCGTGCTGGTCGACGCCTCCGGCGGCCGGCTGACCATGCGCCCGGCCGAGCCCCGGGGGCTGGCCGCCGGCCTCTGGTTCCCGGCGCCCGCCCGCGACCCGGCCGGCCCCGACGCCGCCCCGGACCCCGAGGGCGGTGACCCGGACGGCCCGGATCCGGCCGCCTCGGACCGCGCCGCCGCAGCGGTCGACCCCGCCCCGGCGGTCGCGACCCGCCCCGGTGATTCGTCCACGTCGCCACCCTCGTAGCGGCGGGCGAACCGCCCGCCGTCAGAGCGCGCGCCGGCCGGCGTCCGGGCCCGGCGCCTAGGCTCTCTCCGGCCGATCATTGCCCGGCTGCGGCGGGCCCAGACGGCGACCGGTGGCGTTGTCGGTTCGTCCGGATACAACATCGATATCCGGACGAACCGCTGCCTTGCCGGACCGCGCCTCGCACCGACTGATCGGCAGGACAGGGCCTAGTTGCGGGGCAGGTGAACGACGCGCAGGAAGGCCGGCACCAGCCAGGGGCGCGGGCCGCCGACGACGACATCGCGCCGGGCCAGCGCGCGCGGCACGCTGAGCCGGCCGAAGAGCATCAGGTTGAAGCGCGCCGGCCGGAACGTCACCCGGGCGTCGGGGCGGTCGCCGGCCGCGCCGAGGCGCACCCGGCCGTCGCGCAGGATCAGCAGCGCCGGCCGGGTGTGCGCGGACCGGAACTCCACGCCGATCGGCCGGCGCGGCCGGCGCGCCCCGGTGTCCAGCAAGGCGCCGTGGTCCCGGCGGATCATCTCGACCAGGAACTCGTCGAGGAAGAGGGCCGCGTCGGCGTCCGCCATCGGCCAGGGCCGGGACAGCGCCCGCGCGACGTCCCAGCCGTGCACCAGGAATTCGTTGACCAGGTGGGCGAGGAGACCGGTCGGCGGGACCAGCGCGCCGCCGAGCCAGCGGACCGCCCGGGCGTCGGCGGTGGCGCCGGTGCCTGCGGTAGTGGCGGCGGCGGTGGCGGTGGCGTCGGGGGTGGTGGTGGCGGCGGTGGCGGCCAGGAGCCGGTCCACCGCCACCTGGAGTTGGCCGGCCAGCCGTCCGGGGTCGCGCTCCGGCAGGTGCCGCAGGACGACCGCGTTGGCGTCCCGGACGGTGTCCACCGTGGTGCCGGCGAGCAGCCGGTCCAGGCCCGGCACGGGCAGCGGCGGCGCGCCGGGGTCGAGGAGGGCGCCGTAGTAGGCCGCGAGGGACAGCAGGTGGGCCGCGGTGTCGGCGACCGTCCAGTCCACGGTGGCCCGGGCGGTTCCGTCGCCGGAGGCGCGGACCAGCGCGGTGAACCGCTCGGCGGCGCGGCGGGTCGCGTCCCGGGCCCGCCGCCCGGCGTCCGGCAGCTCGACATCGGTCACATCTCACGCTGGCATGTCGGCCGCTCCGGCCGCATCTCCCAACCTGCCGTCGCGGCCGCCACCGCTGAGCTCCGGCTGGCGGCGCCGGCCGAATCCATGGTCGCCGGTGCGCACGCCCGGGGGCCGAGGACCGCTTCGGGCGGGCTCGGGGTCGGGCGGGCTCGGGGTTGGGTGGTTCGGGATCGGGTGGTTTGGGTCAGGCGCTTCGGGGTGGGGCCACGCTTCGGGGTGGGGCCAGGCCGGTTCCGGTCGCGCTGGCCCGGGAAGTCACCCGGCCTGCGGGCCTCGGGCCGGGAGCCGGCGGTACCTCATCCGCGCCCTACCAACTTGACCTCACCAACGAATCACCGACCCCGCTCATTGCCGCATGCGGGTGCGACCGAGCCGTCGAATGATTCGTTTACGACATCAAGTCGGTAGGGCGCGAACCGCACCCCTCACAGTCCAGGCCCTGGCGCGCCCGCCGCTGCGGCAAACCCGTCCCCAACAGCCGAGGCGGGGCCTTGGTGTTGGGCGCTTGGGGCGGGGCCGTGGTGCGGGGCGCTTGGGCGGGGCGCTTCGGTGGGGGCGGCTACAGGGGTCGCGCGGTCCGGGGCCGACGACCCTCATCGCCGGGTGGGCGGTCAGCGACCCCCGGCCGCCAGCCGCTGGGAGGTCAGGGCTTGGCGCGGCGGCTGTGCACGCCGGCCGCTGTGCACGCCGGCCGTTGGGCACGCCGGCCGTTGAGCACGCCGGCCGTTGAGCACGCCGGCCGTTGGGCACGCCGGCCGTTGGGCGGGCCAGCCGCTGGGCAGGGTCAGGGCTTGGTGCGGCGGTACCACTCGGCCGCACCCGGATGCAGCGGTACCGGGTCGGTGGCGATCGCCGAGCGGGGGCTGATCCGGCCGGCCGCCGGATGCGCCCGGGCCAGCTCGGTCCGGCGCTCCATCAGCAGCCGGGTGATCTCGCGGACCAGCGGGTCCGGCAGGTTCGTGGCGACGATCAGATAGTTCGGGTTCGCCACCGTGCTCACCGGCTCGGTCAGGTACGCCGACCGCGGCACGTCCCGGGTGACGTAGACCTCGCCGTGCGCGCGGCGCAGCCGCTCGGTCCACTCGCCCAGGTCGACCACGCGGGTGGCGGTGGTGGTGGTCAGCTCCCGCACCGCCCGCACGGGCAGGCCGCCGGAGAAGAAGAACGCGTCGACCCGGCCGGCGCGCAGCGCGGCCACCGAGTCGTCGAGGCCGAGGTGCTGCTGGCGGACCCGGCCGTCGAGCTGTGCCACGTCCAGCAGGCGGGTGGCGGTGATCGCGGTGCCGGAACCGGGCGCGCCCACCGACACCCGGCGCCCGGTCAGGTCGGCCAGCGTCCGTACCGGGCTGCCGGCGAGGGTGACCAGGTGCAGCAGGTCGTCGTAGACCCGGGCGACCGCCCGCACCCGCCCGGCCGACTCGGTGGTCAACGCGTCGGCCTGGGTGAACCCGAGCTCGGCCTGCCCCGAGCCGACCATCCGCACGTTCTCCTCGGACGCGGCGGTGACCACCACGCTCGCCCGTACCCCGGGCAGTTCCCGGTTGAGGATGCCGGCCAGCGACTCGCCGAAGGCATGGTAGACGGCGGTGGGGCTGCCGGTGGCGATCCGGATCGGGATCGGCCCGGCCGGCTCGTCCCGGCACGCGCCGAGCTGCGGCAGCGCCGCCAGCAGCAGCACGCACACCACCAACCGGGCCCACCCTCGGCGGCCCGGGCGCAGCCGGCCACGGTTCACAGGCAGCACTCTGCGCCGCCCGGCGTCGCGGTGCAAGCCCGGACGCGGGCGGTCGGCCGGACCGGGCGGGAACGTCCCGGTACGCGGCAACTCGGGCCGGGCGGTCCAATGCCCGGCGGTAGCTCGGGCCGCGCGGCGTAGGTCGGGGCCGGGCGGCGTAGGTCGGGCCGGGCGGTCGCCGCGCGGCGGTGGCTCAGGCGGGGGTGGCCGCCGGGGAGAGGGCGGCGCTGTCCAGGATCCGGAGCCGGTGCGGGCCGTCCGCGACCGACACCACGAAACAGCCGGCGCCGGGACGCAGCAGGGCGGGCACGTCCAGCAGGGCGGCGCCGCGGACCAGCACGGCGGCCAGCTCCCGGTCGACCAGCCGGACCCCGAGGATGTGCCGGCGGACGTGCCGGCCACCGGCCAGCAGCGCCGACCGCCAGGCCGCGGCGGCGAGCCGGGTACGCCACACCCGGCGCACGGTGGACGCGCCCGGCTGCGGGCCGAGCAGTTCCCGGCGGCCCTGCCGCCAGCCCGCCGCCACCAGTTCGGCGTACGCGGACCGGTGCGTCCCGGGCACCGCCAGCCGGTGCAGCTCGTAGCGGCGGCGCAGCCCGCCGGTGGTCACGTCGTGCTCCACCGGCACGTCCAGCCGGGCGAGCAGCTGGCGCATCCGGTGCGCCGCCTCCGGGCGGTTGAACTCGGCCGGCGCACCCCGGTAGGGCCCGGCGCCCCGGCGGCCGGTGTCGGCGGGCGGCGGCACGCAGCGGACGAGGCAGGCGACCTCGAAGGCGTCGGCGAGGGTGTGCCAGTCCAGTGGCGGCGCCGGGCGGGGCCGGTCGAGCAGCATGGTGTGCGGGGCCATCACGGTGCTCCTTGGGGCGTCGGGTACGTCTACCGTCGCCCGCCGCCGCCCGGGAGGAAACGGATCGGCCCCAGCCTTGAGCAAAATTTGCGGCTAGAGCTCCCGCACCACGACGTCCACCTGCCGGGGCCGGCCGGGCGCCGTCGGCTGCTCCAGCACCTCGTACTTCAGGTCGCGCAGCGCGGTGAGCAGCGCGGCGGCGGTGCGCGGCCGGGCGTCGGCGGTGAGCAGGTCGCGGACCAGCCGGCCCTTGGTGGCCTTGTTGAAGTGGCTGACCACCGAGCGGACCGGCGACCCGTCCACCTCCCGCTCGTGCAGCACCCGCACGGTCACCATCCGCTCGGCCAGCGGCCCGCGCGGTGCCCAGGTCGCCGCGTACGCGCCGGAGCGCAGGTCCAGCACCGGGCGTTGGCCGGCCGCCGCCGTCAGCGCCGGACCGAGCGCCCGCCGCCAGTACGCCGCCAGCGCGCCCACCCCCGGCAGCCGCGCCCCGATCGGGCAGCGGTACGGCGGGATCCGGTCGGCCAGCCGCACCGCGCCCCAGAGGCCGGAGCTGATCAGCACCGACCGGCGGGCGAGCCGCTCGGCGGCCGGCGGCAGCGTGGCCAGGTCCAGCGCCTCGTAGAGCACCCCGGTGTAGATCCGGGCGGCCGGGGCGGTGGCCGCGGCGCGCAGCCGGGCGTTGCGGCGCAGCTCGTCGCGCTGACCCTCGCTCAGGCCCAACGCCGCCAGGGCCGCCCGCTGGTCGGGGGCGGTGCTGGTGGCGATCAGCGCGTCGAGCACCTCGGCGCGGGCCGGGTTCAGCTCCGGCAGGGACAGCCGGGACAGGTCCAGCCGGCGGCCGGTCCCGGCGTCGGCCTTGCCCTCCGAGGGCGGCAGCAGGATGAGCACCGGGCCAGCGTACGGGCCGGGTCAGCGCCAGGGCCGGAAGGCCGGCTCGGGGTGGTACACCCGATAGCCGCCCACCTCGACCACGGTGGCGGTGGCGGCGCGGTCGCCGAGCAGCGCGCGCAGCCGCCGGTCGGCGGGGGAGTCGGCGGTCAGCACGTATCCCGGCCGGGCCGCCCCGGCCACCCGCGTCCAGTACGGCGGGTAGCGGTTCTGCCCCGGCGCGAGCTGGCCGTCGAGCACCGCGCAGGTCACCGCCTCACCGGTGTTGAAGATCAGCCGATTACAGGTCCAGTACTCGCCGTACACCTCCCGCAGCCCGTGCCGCCGCACCGCGTCGGCCAGCTCGCGGGCCCGCCGCTCGTCGGTGCGCGCCGCGCCCGTGCCGGTCACGAAGCCGACCGTGCCGACCAGTACGGCGGCGGTGAGCGCGGCCAGCAGGCCGGCGCCGAGGACCCCGCCGACCCGGGCGGCCACCCCGGCCGCGCCCCGGTGCAGCCGGGCGGCGGCGAGCCAGAGCGGCCAGAGCACCGCCGGCAGGGAGAGCTGGAGTACCGACAGGTAGCGGGCGTTGTCCAGCGGCCCGGTGGCGGCCAGCGGGCTGCGCACGTACGCCAGCAGGGTCAACCCGGCGCCGACGAGCAGCGCGAGGTGGGTGAGCGGGCCGACCCGGACGGCGGCCGGGCGGCCCGCGGTCCGGCGGTAGGCGACCACCGCGAGTCCCGCCGCGCCGACCAGCAGCAGCGGATACAGCAGCCCGAACCAGGACGGTACGCGGGCGCAGCCGGTCACCGGGCACAGCCCGGTGGCCAGCGGTACGCCCGTCAGCAGGCCGCCGGAGAGCCGCGCCGAAGCCGGCGGGGTGGCGCCGGCGGCCCCGCCGAGCTGCCGCAGCACCGACAGCGAGTCCTCGCCGGGCGGCGCGAGCAGGTTGTCCCAGAGCAGCGGTGCCGCGCCGAGCAGGAAACCGGCCAGCAGCAGCATCCCCGCCCAGCCGACCAGGTCCCGGCCGGCCACCGCGACCAGCAGTAGGCCGGCCACCGCCAGGTACGGCACGATCAGCCAGTCCGACCAGATCGACAACCCGGCGAGCAGGCCGAACAGGCCGATCGCCAGCCAGCGGCGGCGGATCCGCCGGTCGGCCAACCCTACCGCCACCAGCAGCATCAACAGCACCGCCGGCTTCACCTCGGGCCGGCCACCGACGGCGGTCAACTGGTCCCGCACCACCCGCTCGGAGCCGAGCGCGAGCAGCCCGACCACGAAGGCGGCGAACCACGGCGAGCAGATCCGCCGGGTCAGCCGGTAGGTCAGCCAGAGGAAGGCGGCGTAGAGCGCCAGCACCGGCAGCCGCAGCACCGGCCAGCTCGGCCCGGCCACCGCGATCAGCGGAGCCGCCAGGTAGGACTCGACGGTGCCCATGTAGCGCTGCCCGTAGAGGAAGACCGGATGCTCCCGGCCGGCGGCGATGTGCATCGCGGCCAGCCCGAACGTCGCCTCGTCGCTGTTCGAGGCGGGCAGCGTGGCCAGCACCAGGACCAGCCGGTAGCCGACGCCGCCCAGCCCGAGCAGCAGCGCGACCAGCGCCGGTGTGTCCGGACGCGGCCGCCACCGCCAGCGGTGCCGCACTGAGGTCGACACGACCACGCCCCCGTCGTCGTCCCGCCCGGAGTCTGTCACGTGCCGGGCGGCACGCGCGGCGGATCGGGCCAGCCGGTGGGCGGGCGCTCGCCTGGCCGCTGCCGGCGGGGTGTGGCAGGGTTGCAGCGTGCCACCTTCACCAGCCACCGGCGAGCTCGCCGTACCGACCCTGCACCGGGCCGCGCGGCTCGAGGACGCCGTCCACCAGTTGGTGGAGCGCCGGCTGCGGCGCACCGGCTGGCAGATGAAGATCGTCGCGTACGCCGGCTACGGCGCGCCGGGCTGGGCCCGGGTGATGTGCCGGGTGCTGCTCGGCCGGCCGGAGGCGCGCGGGAAGGGCAAGCCGGAGAAGGTACGCGGCTGGCGCAGCTTCACCACCCTCCCCGCCAAGCACGTCCGGGTCAAGATCGAGGCCGGCGGGGTGGTGCACGAGGCGCGCGCCGACCGCAGCGGCTTCGTCGACACCATGGTCGAGGCCGACCTGACCCCCGGCTGGGCCACCGTGCGCCTCAGCGTCGCCGACGCGGAGCCGGTGGAGGCGCTGGTACGCGTCGTCGACCCCAGCGTCCGGTTCGGCATCATCTCCGACATCGACGACACGGTCATGGTGACCGCGCTGCCCCGCCCGCTGCTCGCCGCGTGGAACACCTTCGTGCTGGACGAGCACGCCCGCACCGCCGTGCCCGGCATGGCGGTGCTCTACGAGCGGCTGGCCACCGCGCACCCCGGCGCCCCGGTGCTCTACCTCTCCACCGGGGCGTGGAACGTCGCGCCCACCCTGACCCGGTTCCTGTCCCGGCACCTCTACCCGGCCGGCCCGCTGCTGCTCACCGACTGGGGGCCGACGGCCGACCGGTGGTTCCGCAGTGGGCGGGAGCACAAGCGGGCCACCCTGGCCCGGCTGGCCCGGGAGTTCCCCGACGTCCGGTGGCTGCTGATCGGCGACGACGGCCAGCACGACCAGGAGATCTACCGGGAGTTCGCCGCCGCGCACCCGGAGAACACCGCCGCGGTGGCGATCCGCCGGCTCTCGCCCACCCAGGCGGTGCTGGCCGGTAGCCTGCCCGCGCCGGCCGGCCAGTCCTCGTCCGGCCCGGTCGGGCAGAAGTGGCTGTCCGCCCCGGACGGCGCCGGGCTGTGGAAGCTGCTGCGCGACGCCGGCCTGGTCTGAGGGTCGGCGAGCCGTACTCTGCACCGGCTCTGCGGTATCCGGCCGATGGGTGGCGTCGTTGTTCAGGTGCACCCCACCTGGCACGCCGGTATGCGGCCCGGAGAATGCGTTGAGGTCATGCAGACGTCCGTAGCGGAAAAGGTTTACAGCAACGAGGGGAACGCCCCCGTGGTCGACCTCGTGGACCGCAATGCGGTGACCGTGCTCGACGTCGGGTGCGGTGCGGGGGACAACGCGGCTCTCCTCCGCCGACGCGATCCAGGTAAGAAGATCTTCGGCGTCACCGGGTCACCCGCCGAGAGTCAGCTTGCCGCCAGGCACCTGGACGGTTGCTGGGTCGCGGACCTGGAACTCGACCTGCCCGAGGATCTGGAGAACAGCCGGTTCGACTGCATCGTCTTCAGCCACGTGCTCGAGCATGTGCGGGACCCGGCGGCTCTGCTCAGCCGCTTCGCCGGCATGCTCTCGCCCGGGGGATCCTGCGTCATCGCCGTGCCCAACGTGCTCAACTGGCGTGAGCGGATGCACTTCCTGCGCGGCAGGTTCGAATACCAGGAGACCGGGGTCCTGGATGCCACGCACCTACGCTTCTTCACCTACCGGACCGCCGTGCCGTTGCTTCTCGGTCGCGCGGCGGAGCTGCGGGTGGAACATGTGGGCGTCACCGGCCATCTGCCCCTGTCGCGGCTGCGTCGCATCCTGCCGAGCCGTGTCTGCGACCGCCTCGACGCGATCGGCTGCGCCCGCTGGCCCAACCTCATCGGATGGCAGATCCTCATCAAGGCCCGCCGCGACCTGTGACAGCCCGGGCGTGGTGGTCAGCTCGCCGAGGGGCGGAGCCAGAGCACGCCCAGCGGCGGCACCCGCAGCGCCGCCGACGAGGGCATCCCGTGCCACGGGACGTCCTCGGCGTGCACCGCGCCGAGGTTGCCGACCCCGGAGCCGCCGTAGTGGTGGGCGTCGGTGTTCACCACCTCGGTCCAGGTGCCGCCGGCCGGTAGCCCGATCCGGTAGTCCTCCAGCGGCAGGGCGGAGAAGTTCGCCACGCAGACCAGCGTCTGGCCGTCGGGGGCGATCCGGACGAACGAGACCGTGTTGTTGGCGACGTCGTCGCCGGAGATCCAGCGGAAGCCGGCCGGCTCGGTGTCCTGCGCCCACAGCGCCGGGGTGGCCCGGTAGGCCCGGTTCAGGTCGCCGACGAGCCGCTGCACCCCGGCCCGGGCGGGGTCGTGGGTCAGGTACCAGTCGAGGCCGCGCTGCTCGCTCCACTCCCGGTCGTCGGCCAGCTCGCAGCCCATGAAGAGCAGCTGCTTGCCGGGGTGCGCCCACATGTACGCCAGCAGCGCGCGGACGTTGGCCAGCCGCTGCCAGGTGTCGCCGGGCATCTTGCCCGCGAGGGAGCCCTTGCCGTGCACCACCTCGTCGTGGCTGATCGGCAGCACGTAGTTCTCGCTCCAGGCGTACGCCAGGGAGAAGGTGAGCTGATGGTGGTGGTGCTGCCGGTAGATCGGGTCCTTCGAGGTGTAGAGCAGGGTGTCGTGCATCCAGCCCATGTTCCACTTGAACCCGAAGCCGAGCCCGCCCTCGGCGGTGGGCCGGGTGACCCCCGGCCAGGCGGTGGACTCCTCGGCGATCATCAGCACGCCCGGGTGGTGCTTGTAGACGGTGGCGTTGGTCTCCTGGAGGAAGGCGATCGCCTCCAGGTTCTCCCGGCCGCCGTGCACGTTCGGCGCCCACTGCCCCTCCTGGCGGGAGTAGTCCAGGTAGAGCATCGAGGCGACCGCGTCGACCCGCAGGCCGTCGACGTGGAACTCGTCCAGCCAGTAGAGCGCGTTGGCGACCAGGAAGTTGCGCGCCTCCCGGCGGCCGAAGTCGAAGACGTACGTGCCCCAGTCGGGGTGCTCGCCGCGGCGGGGGTCGGGGTGCTCGTAGAGCGGGGTGCCGTCGAAGCGGGCCAGGGCCCACTCGTCCTTGGGGAAGTGCGCCGGCACCCAGTCGAGGATCACCCCGATGCCGGCGGCGTGCAGCCGGTCGACCAGGTGGCGGAACTCGTCCGGGTCACCGAAGCGGGCGGTGGGGGCGTAGTAGCCGGTGACCTGGTAACCCCAGGACCCGCCGAACGGGTGTTCCATCACCGGCAGGAACTCCACGTGGGTGAAGCCCAGCTCGGTGACGTACGCGGTGAGCTGCTCGGCCAGCTCCCGGTAGCTCAGCCCGGGCCGCCAGGAGCCCAGGTGCACCTCGTACACGCTCATCGGCTCCTGGTGCGGCTGCCGCCGCGCCCGCCGGGCCAACCAGTCGGCGTCGCCCCACTCGTACCTGGAGTGGTGCACCACCGAGGCGGTGGCCGGCGGCGCCTCGGTGCGGGTGGCCATCGGGTCGGCCTTGTCCCGCCACTGCCCGTCGGCGCCGAGGACGCGGTACTTGTAGCGGGCGCCGGCCGGCACCCCGGGCACGAAGACCTCCCACACCCCGCTGGAGCCCAGCGAGCGCATCGGCCAGCCGTCGTCCGGGCCCCAGCCGGTGAAGTCACCCACCACCCGAATCCCGCGCGCGTTGGGCGCCCAGACGGTGAAGGCCACCCCCTCGTCGAAGACCCGGGCGCCGAGCGCCTCCCACAGCCGCTCGTGCCGGCCCTCGCCGATCAGGTGCAGGTCCAGCTCGCCCAGCGTCGGCGGGTAACGGTAGGGGTCGTCGAGCACCGCGCCGTCCACCTCGACCCGGTAGTCGAGCACCTCACCTGGCACGTCGGCGGCGAAGACACCGGCGTCGTGCACCCGCTTCATCGGGTGCCGCTCGTCGCCCACCAGCAGGGTCACGTCGGTGGCGCCGCGGCGCAGGGTGCGCACCGTCGTCCGCCCGCCGGCGGGGTGCGCCCCCAGCAGCGCGTGCGGATCGTACGACTGGCCGGCGATCAGCTGCTCCATCGGGCGTCCTTCGGGGCGGGTGCGGTCGGGGCGGCGCCGCGCTTGCGGCCCTTGCCGCGGCGCGGGCGCGACGTGGCGCCGGCCGGGGCGGGCTCGCCCGGCAGGCCGTCGGGCTGGGCGGGCCGGGTCGCGGCGGTGCCGCCGGACAACTCCTCCGGCACGGCCGCCACGGTCAACTCCACCGGGGCGGCGACCGCCGGCTCGGGTGCGGGTGGTGGCGCCGGGCGGCGGACCGTCAGCACGTGCGCGGGTTGCAGGTACGGGTCGAGCCGCACCGCGTTGCGCTGCCCCCAGTCGTAGCTCGCGCCGGTCAGCTCGTCGCGCACGCCGAACCGCTCGTGCCAGTCGAAGCCCAGCGCCGGCATGTCGAGGGTGGTGTTGCCCCACTGCACGGTCTGCGGGTCGAACGAGCAGACCACGATCACCGTGTTGCCGGTCTCCGGGTCGTGCTTGGACCAGCAGAGCAGCGCCGGGTTGTCGATGTCGTGGAAGCGCAGATTGCGCAGCCGGTGCAGGGCCGGGTTCTCCCGGCGGATCCGGTTGAGGGTGGCGATGAACGGCGCCAGCGAGCGGCCCTGCGCCTCGGCACCGGCCCAGTCCCGGGGGCGCAGCTCGTACTTCTCGTTGTCCAGGTATTCCTCGGCGCCGGGGCGGGCGGTGTGCTCGAAGAGCTCGAACCCGGCGTACATGCCCCAGGAGGGGCTCAGCAGCGCGGCCAGCACCGCCCGGATCTTGAACATCGGCGGGCCGCCGTGCTGCAACGACTCGTGCAGGATGTCCGGGGTGTTGGGCCAGAAGTTCGGCCGCATGTAATCCGCCGCCGCGACCAGCTCCTCGCAGTATGCCCGCATCTCCGCCGCCGACGTGCGCCAGGTGAAGTACGTGTACGACTGGGTGAAACCGATCTTGCCCAGCCCGTGCATGATCGCCGGCCGGGTGAACGCCTCGGCCAGGAAGAGCACGTCCGGGTCGACCCGCTTGACCTCGGCGATCAGCCAGTGCCAGAAGTCGAACGGCTTGGTGTGCGGGTTGTCCACCCGGAAGATCTTGATGCCCTCGCCGACCCAGTGCAGCACCACCCGCAGCACCTCGGCCCGGATGCCCTCGGGGTCGTTGTCGAAGTTCAGCGGATAGATGTCCTGGTATTTCTTGGGCGGGTTCTCCGCGTACGCGATGCTGCCGTCGGCCCGGGTGGTGAACCACTCCGGGTGCTCGGTCACCCACGGGTGGTCCGGGGCGCACTGCAACGCCAGGTCCAGCGCCACCTCCAGGCCCTCGTCGGCCGCGGCGGCGACGAACGCGCGGAAGTCCGCCGGCGTACCCAGGTCGGGGTGGATGGCGTCGTGGCCGCCCTCGGCGGCGCCGATCGCCCACGGCGAGCCCACGTCGTCGGGCCCGGCGGTGAGCGAGTTGTTGCGGCCCTTGCGGTTGACCCGGCCGATCGGGTGGATCGGCGGCAGGTAGAGCACGTCGAAGCCCATCGCCGCGACCCCGGCCAACCGGTCGATCGCGGTCCGGAAGGTGCCGGAGCGCGCCGGCTCGTCGATCGTCGCCGGCACCGCCCCCTCCGAGCGGGGGAAGAACTCGTACCAGGCGGAGAAGAGCGCCCGGGGCCGGTCCACCCAGATCCGGTGCCGTTCACCGGTGGTCACCAGCTCCCGGACCGGGTGGTCCCAGAGCAGGTCGGCCAGCTCCAGCGCCGGGGCCACCCGGCGGGGCAGGTCCAGCGCGGTGTCCGCCAGCGCCGCGACCGCGGCCCGCACCCGGTCGGCGTCCGCCGCCGGCACCAGGTCGACCGCGGCGGTCAGCACGCGTACGCCCTCGGCCAGGTCGTTGCCCAGCTCGGCCGCCCCCTGCCCGGCGGCGATCTTCTTGGTCACCGCGTTCTGCCAGGTCAGGTACGGGTCCTGGAACGCCTCGACGGCGAACACCCACTCACCGACCGCGTCCGGGCGGATGACGGCGTGCCAGGTGTCCTGGCCGGGCTCGCCGGGACGCATCCGGGTGAACGGGCGGGCGCCGCCGTCCGGGCCGAGCCAGACCACGTTGCAGCCCAGCGCGTCGTGCCCCTCCCGGTAGGCGCGGGCCGACACCGGCACGAGTTCGTCGACCACCGCCTTGGCCGGGTAGCGACCGCAGGCGACGGCGGGGGAGACGTCTTCGATGGGGAACCGTCCGCTCACCCGCTCAACCTACTGCGCGAGATCGCTTCGCGCTCGGCTCGGCGGCTGCCCGCTACCCCCTGGAAGGACCGCCTTACCGACAGGCCGCACCTGGGCCTTACCCCGGCCGCGGGCGCCCCGACATGCCGCCCATCGGGCCTACCTCGGCCGCAGGCGCGCCGAGATGCCGCACATGGGGCTTACCTCGGGCGGGGATGCCCCGACATGCCGCGCATGGGGCTCAATGTCTCGGCCGCGGGCTCCCCGTCGCGCGGTGACCGTGCCGGGTGCCCCTCGTAGGCTACGAACTTGATGTCGTAGACGAATCACCCCGCCGGAACGATGCGGACTAACGCGGCATCCCGTTTCCCGGCTGATTCGTTCACGACATCAAGTTCGTAGTGTGCGGAGCGCCTACCCTCGGGCTCGCGGCGAGGAAACTCACCCCTGGGCGGGCGGCTCCGGTGCCACGAACGACCCCTTGCCCTGGTGCACCTCGATCCAGCCCCGCTCGTCGAGGATTCGAAGGGCCAACCTGATCGGCGTCGCACTGGCCTTGTACTGCTCGCACAGCTCAGCGATGGATGGCAGTTTGTCTCCGGGTTGCAGCGCACCGGACTGAATCGACGTGATCACGTCGGCGATGACCTGTTCGTAAAGCGGTTTTCTCGGCATGGAACGGCCGCCTCTCGTCAGCCCTTCGAGCATGCCATCCGACTCAGCATTCTGTGCATGGTGTGTTGACTCTGTACTCACTGCACTCTAAGTTGGCGAACGAGGCCCTCTCGTCAGCAACGGAGCGCCTCGACCAGGCGGGGCGGCGTTGAAGCTGCCCCGCCTCCGGACAGACGCTGGAGGAGGCAGGGATGCAGGAGTGCCCGCACGATGGGCCGCTGCCGTCGGCGTATCCGGCGGCTGGCTGGTGAACGACCTTCCGGTGGGCCGCCGGGTCGCCCATTGGCGGGTGCGGCGGAACATGACGCAGCAGCAGTTCGCCGACCGGCTCGGCAAGTCGAAGAGCTGGGTGGACAAGGTCGAGCGGGGCGTACGAAATCTGGAGCGGGTGTCGAGTCTGCGCGAGGTCGCCGACGTGCTCCGGATCGACGTGGAGGTCCTGCTGGCCGACCGGGACAGGCAGCCGTCGCGTACTGTCCCGGGCGTGGCACGGGTGCGGGCCGCGCTGGCCCGCTACCACGTCCCGGTCCCCGGCCGGCCGGCCGACGTGGCCGAGCTGCGGGCCCGCCTGGCGCACGCGGAGCAGACCTACCGGCATGCCCGTTACCCGGCGTTGCTCGTCGCGCTGCCGGACCTGCTGGGCGCCGCGCGTGCGGCGCGGGCGGCCCGACCGGGGCCGACGGCGGACGGGCTGCTGGTGGCCGGGTACGGGCTGGTGGCCCTGGCGCTGCTGAAGGTCGATCAGGGGGAGCTGGCCTGGCTGGCCGCCGATCGGGGCATGGCGGTGGCCGCCGCCATGGACGATCCGGGGGCCGTCGCCCGCGCCACGGTGCCGCTGAGTCAGGTGCTGCGGTTCGTCGGCCGGCGACGGTCCGCGCGGGAGGCCGCCGTGGTGGCCGCCCGCAGGCTCGCGTCGGCGCCGCCCGGCGGCGATCCGTCGCCCGGCCCGTCCCTGCTCGGGACCTTGTTCGTGCAGGCCGCCCTCGCCGCCGCCGGCCGGGGGGACGAGCGCGGCGCCGAGGACCTGCTCGACCGCGCGGCGTCCGCCGGGGACACCGGAGCCCCCGGCCGGGCGGCGGTCGAGGCCGCCCGGGTGGTGGCCGCCGCCTCCCTCGGTGACGTCACGGCGGCGACGGTGCGCCACGAGCGGTTGATCGCCGGTGACGAGTGGCGGTGGCTGCCACCCGAGCACCGGGCCGCGTACCTGCTCGACGCCGCCCGCGCGTACGCGGTGGCCGGCGACCCGGTCCGGGCGGGGCGGACGGTGCTGGAGGCGGAACGCACCGCCCACGGCGAGGTGCACGACCGGCCGGCGGTCCGGGAGCTGGTCGCGGTCGTGGCGCGTACCGGCGCGGCCACGGCCGCCCTGGATCGGCTCGCCGCCACCCTGCACGTCACCTGAAACTGGTGGAAGGGTGCGTCAGCCGAGGTCGTGCTCGGCCGGGCTGGTGTTCAGCACCCAGGCCAGCGGCATGGTGGCCCGCACCGCATACTGCTCGCCGTCCAACTGGTGCATCGTCACGGTCTGCGCCGCGTCCTGCTCCACGACCCAGTATCGCGGGATGCCGGCCGCCGCGTATTCGGCCCGCTTGGTGACCGTGTCGATGCCCTCGGAGCCGGGCGAGACGATCTCGGCCACGAGGAGCACGTCGCCGGTCGGCAACCACACGCCGTCGGCCTGCGCCTTGCTCCACACCACCAGGTCGGGGATGCGACCGCCGACCCCGCCGCGGCGACCCGGGATGCGCAGCCCGACCGCCTGGGCGAGGTGATCCGCCGGAATGCCGCCCTGGGCCAGCCACACCATCAGCCGGGTCGCGACGATCGCATGGGCGTATCCCGGCGGCGGCATGATCGAGAGAACTCCCTCGGGACTGATCTCGTACCGATGGTGCTCGTCCGCGGCCATCATCGCGGTCAGGTCGTCGAGCGTGACGATCGGCGGCATCGACCTGCCCACCGCCTCCGAGCTCATGCCGGCATCCTACCGGCCGGACACCGTCCCACCCGGCAGCTGCTCACCGCGCCGCGCCCACCGACCGGTACACCTCCAGCGTCCGGGCCGCGACCGCGTCCCAGGAGAAGTGCTCGACCGCCCGCCGCCGCCCGGCGAGCCCGAACTCCTCGGCCCGCTTCGGGTCGGCCAGCAACTCGTTGAGCCGGGCCGCGAGGTCCGCCTCGAACCGCGCCGGGTCCAGCGGAGTGCCGGAGCCGTCGCCGGCCTGCTCGATGGGGACCAGCTGGCCGGTGTCGCCGTCGGCGACCACCTCGGGGATGCCGCCGGTGGCGGTGGCCACCACGGCCGTCTCGCAGGCCATCGCCTCCAGGTTGACGATGCCCATCGGCTCGTAGACGGACGGGCAGACGAAGATCGTGGCGTGGGTGAGCACCTGGATCACCTCGTGCTTGGGCAGCATCGCCGCCACCCAGATCACCCCCGAACGGGTGGCCCGCAGCTCGGCGACCAGCTCCTCCACCTCGGCGGCGAGCTCCGGGGTGTCGGGGGCGCCGGCGAGCAGCACCAGCTGGGTGTCGGCGGGCAGTTCCCGGGCCGCCCGCAGCAGATACGGCAGGCCCTTCTGCCGGGTGATCCGTCCGACGTACACCACGCTGGGGCGGGCCGGGTCGATGCCGAGCCGGTCGACGACGTCGGTGCCGTGGTCCGGGGCGTACTGGGTGGTGTCGATGCCGTTGTAGACCACCCGGACCCGGTCCGGGTTCACCGCCGGGTAGGCGGTGAGCACGTCCCGCCGCATCCCCTCGCTGACCGCGATCACCGCGTCGGCGGCCTCCACCGCGGTCCGCTCGGCCCAGGAGGAGAGCGCGTACCCGCCGCCGAGCTGCTCGGCCTTCCACGGCCGCAGCGGCTCCAGGCTGTGCGCGGTCAGCACGTGCGGCACCCCGTACAGCAGCTTCGCGGTGTGCCCGGCCAGGTTGGCGTACCAGGTGTGGCTGTGCACCACGTCGGTGCCGGCGCAACCGGCCGCCATCTCCAGGTCGACGCCCATCGTGCGCAGCGCGGCGTTCGCACCGGCCAGGCCGGCCGGCTCGGCGTACGCGGTGACGCCCGGCTCGGTGCGGGGCGCGCCGAAGCAGTGCACCCGTACGTCGGCGAGCCGGCGCAGCTCCCGGGCCAGGTACTCGACGTGCACCCCGGCGCCGCCGTACACCTCCGGCGGGTACTCCCGGGTGAGCAGGTCGACGCGCAGCCCACGCGAATCCGTCATGCCCGGCACCCTAACGCGGAATCCCGTTCCGCACCCGGCGCGGATCTGTGCGGCGTACGAGTGGTGAAGTCGGGGCGGGATGGTTAGCGTCGGTACATGGCAGCAAAGGTGCTCGCGATCGTGTTGGCCGGCGGCGAGGGCAAGCGACTCATGCCGCTGACGACGGACCGGGCCAAGCCCGCCGTCCCGTTCGGCGGGATGTACCGGATGGTCGACTTCGTGCTCTCGAACCTGGCCAACGCCGGCTTCCTCAAGATCGTCGTGTTGACCCAGTACAAGTCGCACTCGCTGGACCGGCACATCACCAAGACCTGGCGGATGTCGACCCTGCTCGGCAACTACGTCACGCCGGTGCCCGCCCAGCAGCGCCGCGGCCCGTGGTGGTTCGCCGGCTCGGCCGACGCGATCTACCAGAGCTTCAACCTGATCAACGACGAGCAGCCGGACTACGTGATCGTCTTCGGCGCCGACCACATCTACCGGATGGACCCGCGGCAGATGGTGGAGGACCACATCGCCTCCGGCGCCGGGGTCACCGTGGCCGGCATCCGCCAGCCGCTGTCCTCGGCCGACCAGTTCGGCGTCATCGAGGTCGGCGAGGACGGCCGGCGGATCCGCGCCTTCCGGGAGAAGCCGACCGACGCGGTCGGCCTGCCCGACGCGCCGGACCAGGTGTACGCCTCGATGGGCAACTACGTCTTCACCACCCGGGCGCTCTGCGAGGCCGTCGAGCGCGACGCGGAGGACCGGAGCAGCAAGCACGACATGGGCGGCAGCATCATCCCGATGCTGGTCGAGCGGGGCGAGGCAAACGTCTACGACTTCAAGGACAACGAGGTGCCCGGCAGCACCGACCGGGACCGCGGCTACTGGCGGGACGTGGGGACGCTCGACTCGTTCTACGACGCCCACATGGACCTGATCAACGTGCACCCGGTGTTCAACCTCTACAACTTCGAGTGGCCGATCTACACCGAGCAGCCGCCGTACCCGCCGGCGAAGTTCGTCCACCAGTGGGGCGAGCGGGTCGGCCGGGCGGTCGCCTCGATGGTCTCGCCCGGCGCGGTGATCTCCGGATCGCTGGTGGAGAACTCGGTGGTCTCGCCCAAGGTCAAGGTCCACTCCTGGGCGCACGTGGACGGCGCGGTGCTGATGGAGGGCGTCGAGATCGGCCGGCACGCGGTGGTCCGCCGGGCCATCCTGGACAAGAACGTCTTCGTCCCGGAGGGCGCCGAGATCGGCGTGGACCTGGAGAAGGACCGGCAGCGGTACACCGTCTCCGACAACGGCATCGTGGTGATCGGCAAGGGCCAGCGCGTCGAGCCGTGAGGCACGTGTGACCTCGGCCCCGGCCGGGAAAGAACCACCGTCCCACCGTCCCTGGAGGTAGCAGCAGTGGCCCATCCCCGTGCCGGACAGCCCGCCCGGCCCGCCGACCTGGTCGACGTGCCCCGGCTGGTCACCACCTACTACGCCGAGCACCCGGACCCGAGCGACCCGGCGCAGCAGGTCTCCTTCGGCACCTCGGGGCACCGGGGTTCCAGCCTGCGCAACGCCTTCAACGAGGACCACATCCTCGCCGTCACCCAGGCGCTCTGCGACTACCGGCGGGAGCAGGGCCTGGACGGGCCACTCTTCCTCGCCCGGGACACCCACGCCCTCTCCGCCCCGGCCGAGGCCAGCGCGCTGGAGGTGCTGGCCGCCAACGAGGTGACCGTGCTGCGGGACAGCCGGGACGGCTACACCCCCACGCCGGCCCTGTCGCACGCCATCCTCACCCACAACCGGGGCCGCACCAGCGGGCTTGCCGACGGCATCGTGATCACCCCGTCGCACAACCCGCCCGACGACGGCGGCTTCAAGTACAACCCGACAAACGGCGGGCCGGCCGACACCGACGTCACGAAGTGGATCCAGGACCGCGCGAACGCCATCCTGGCCGCCGGGGGCAAGGAGGTGAAGCGGATCCCGTACGCCCGGGCCCGCGCCGCCGACACCACCGGGACGTACGACTTCCTCGCCGGCTACGTCGACGACCTGCCCTCGGTGCTGGACATCGACGCGATCCGGGACGCCGGGGTGCGCATCGGCGCCGACCCGATGGGCGGGGCGAGCGTGGCCTACTGGGGCGAGATCGCCGAGCGGCACCGGCTGGACCTGACCGTGCTCAACCCCACGGTCGACCCGACCTGGCGGTTCATGACCCTGGACGGCGACGGCAAGATCCGGATGGACTGCTCCTCGCCGAACGCGATGGCCTCGCTGATCGCCGCCCGCGCCGACTACCAGGTCTCCACCGGCAACGACGCCGACGCCGACCGGCACGGCATCGTCACCCCGGACGCCGGGCTGATGAACCCCAACCACTACCTGGCCGTCGCCATCGGGCACCTGTTCCGCACCCGCACCGGGTGGGGCCCGGCCGCCGCCGTCGGCAAGACCCTGGTCTCCTCCTCGATGATCGACCGGGTCGCCGCGGACCTGGGCCGGCCGCTGCTGGAGGTGCCGGTGGGCTTCAAGTGGTTCGTGCCGGGCCTGCTCGACGGCGCGGTCGGCTTCGGCGGCGAGGAGAGCGCCGGCGCCTCCTTCCTGCGCCGCGACGGCAGCACCTGGACCACCGACAAGGACGGCATCCTGCTCTGCCTGCTCGCCGCCGAGATCATCGCCAGCACCGGCCGCACCCCGAGCCAGCACTACGCCGACCTGGCCGAGCGCTTCGGCGCGCCCGCGTACGCCCGGATCGACGCCCCGGCCACCCGCGAGCAGAAGGCGGCGCTGGGCAAGCTCTCCCCGGAGCAGGTCACCGCCGCCGAGCTGGCCGGCGAGCGGATCACCGCCACGCTCACCGAGGCGCCCGGCAACGGCGCGAAGATCGGCGGCCTGAAGGTGACCACCGAGTCGGGGTGGTTCGCCGCCCGGCCGTCCGGCACCGAGGACGTCTACAAGATCTACGCCGAGTCGTTCCAGGGGCCGGAGCACCTGGCCCGGATCCAGGAGGAGGCGAAGGCGCTGGTGGACGGGGTGCTCGCCACGGCGTGACCGGACGGACGGTCAACAGGGCGGGTCCAGCTCCCGCTGGGTGTACGGCTGTCGCAGCTCCTCCGGGAGCAGCTCCCGCAGCTGGTCGGGCAGGAACGGCAGGTCGAGCAGGCTCAGCTTGAGCTGGTTGCGTTCCTGGTAGCGCACCGGGTCGAAGCGGACCACCTGCCCGGCGTCCGGCCGGTAGCGGATGTCCACCGTCCCCTCGGTCGCCGCGTCGTTGATGACGACGCCGTCCATCTCCACCGCGACCGACGCCGAGTGCGGCCGCAACTCCAGCCGGATGGTCTCCTCGGGGGAGAGGACCAGCGGCCGGGAGATGCCGGACATCGGCGCCGACGGGGTCACCACCACCGCGTGGGTGGCGGGGGAGACCAGCGGCCCGCCGGCGGCGTAGCTGTACGCGGTTGAGCCGGTGGGCGTGCTGATCACCAGGGCGTCGCAGCGGTAGTAGCCGTACCGCTGGCCGTCCACGGCCAGGGTGGCGGTGACGAAGCCCGACCCGGGCTGGCGGATCAGCGCGATGTCGTTGAAGGCGACCACGTCGTCGCCGCACACGTCGCAGGCCAGGCAGGCGTGCGACTCCACGGTGAAGTCCTTGGCCAGCAGCCGGCTCAGCGCCTCCGGCAGCTCCGGCGGCGCGACCTCGACGAGAAAGCCGAGCCGGCCCAGGTGCACGCCGAGCACCGGCTTGGGATCGCGTACGGCCGAGCGGAGCGCGCCGAGCATGGTGCCGTCCCCGCCGATGCTGATCAGGGCGTCCGCGCGGGTGGCCAGCTCCGCCTCGGGCACCGGCTCGACGGTCGCCGGCACCCGGTGCCGGTCCTCGGCGCGCACCAGCAGCGACTTGCGGTTCCTCGTCGCCCACCGCTCGATGATCCCGACCACCTCGGTGACGTCCCGGGTGGGGTGCAGCACCAGACCCAGCCCCGCCATCCGTACAGCTCACCACATCCGGGTCGGACCCGCCTCCGGTAACCGGAAGGTGCGCCGGCGGTGGGGTCACCGCCGGCGCACCTTCGGTCGTGCTGTCGTCGCCTAGCGGCGCTTGTGCAGGTGCTTCAGCGACTTGGCGACCAGGTCGTCCCGGGCCGCCGGGGCCAGCCCCTCCAGCCCGAAGCCGAGGTAGACGGTGTCCGCGGTGACCACCGCCGCCCCCTCCTCGAACGCCTGCTGGCTGCGGGTCCAGTTGTTCGGCGCGGTGGCCGAGCCGGCCGGCGCCGCCGCGACGGTCCAGCCGCCCAGGTCCGCCTCGAACGAGGTCTCCGAGACGACCGCCCCGTCGGCGATCACCCGCGCGTCGTCCAGGAAGACGCCCAGGCCCTGGGTGCCCCAGTCGGAGACGTACGAGATGGCCACCTCGACCTGCTTGCCGGCGTACGCCGACAGGTCGATCTTGAATTCCTGCCAGCCGCCGGAGGAGCCGGTGGCCGCGTTCCAGCTGCCCGTGCTGCCCGTCGGGGAGCAGTCCGCGCCCTGGTAGTGGGCCAGGAACGGGTGCAGCTGCGCCACCCAGCCCGACTGGCAGCTCTCGCCGGTGCCGGTGTCGGTGTGCCCGTTGGCGTCCGGCAGCGTGGTCCAGTTGTCGCTGCCCACCTCGTGCGCCTCGACGATCATGTAGTCCCAGTCCGACTCGATGTCGTACGAGGTGAAGAAGCGCAGCTCACCGCTGCTCGCCCCGGTCAGGTCCACGGTCCGGGCCAGCCGCTTGTAGGACTGGTCCGACCGGTCGCTGTACAGGTACCACGCGCCGGTGCGCGGGTCGAACGGCGCGCCGCCCGGCCGCACCCAGTCCACCGTCGCCGAGCTGGCGAACTGCGGGAACTTGTCCGGCTTCAGGAAGCTGGACGTGGTGAGGAAGGACGCCGTGTGGTCCTGGTTGCCGGCCGAGCCGGGCGCGTTGAGGTCGCCGGCGAAGCCGTTGAAGGCGCCCGCCGAGCCGCGCACCGGGTACGGGTCGCCGTCGGCCGAGGTGCCACCGTCGCTGACGTAGTTGTACGCGCCCAGGTAGTACTGCTGGAAGTCGTTCAGCAGCGGCAGGCAGGCCACGTCGTTCGGGTTGGTGCACTCCGGCGGGGCGCCGGGCCGGTAGGCGTACGACCCGTTGGCGGCCTGTGCGAACAGCGCGTACTTGCCGCTGACCAGGACCTTGCCGCCCTCGTTGAGGTAGTCCCGGACGGCCAGCTCGGTGGTCAGCGCCGCCTCCGCCGCCGTGCCGGCGACCTGGCCGGGGGAGCGGAGGATGATGTCGTCGCCGGTCTCCCAGATCACCGTCTGGTAGTGCGACAGCACGCCCAGCGGGTGCGGGGCGGTGCGTCCCATGGCGTCGAAGTCGTACACGTTCGCCTTGTGTCCGGCCTTGCGCACGGAGTCCGCGATCTGGCCGGCGTACTTGGCGGTGGGGCTGTTCTGGGCCGGGCTCAGGCCGGTGGTGTCCTCCATCGCCAGCACCAGCACGTCGCCGCCGATGTCCTGGTGGACCCGGTAGGTGAAGTGGCTGCTGGCGGTCGGGCCCTTGCCGGGCTTGACCCCGGTGAACCAGACCTCGACCCGGTCGCCGGGCTTCGTGCCGGTGACCGTGCCGCGCAGTTCGGCGTAGTAGTCGTTGTTGTCGTCGCCGTAGCGCTCACCGCCGCGCCACTCGTGGACCTTCACCGTCTTCGGCCGCCCGCCGTTGACCACGTAGTGCATCCGGACGTCCTTCAACGCCCGCCGGGCGATCGTGGCGACCTCCTGGGTCCGCCCGTACGAGGTGTCGAACGCGTCCACCACGAAGTCCGGGGTGCTGCGGCCGACCACCGACACCGGGTCGTCCGGGTCGGCCGCCGACTTGGCCACGGCGAGGGCGAACGGGAGGTTCTTGGCCACCTCGGCCGAGATCAGCTTCTCGTCGTCCGGGAAGATGAAGCCGCTGACGCAGTCCGCCGGGTCCCACTGGTCGTTCGGGTCGGACGCCGACGCGCTCTGGCAGGTGGACATCTCCGGGGTGAAGGCGAGCGTCTTGTAACGCGCCTGCGCGTAGCCGTCGGTCTCGCCGTTGGTGGTGTACAGCTCGGCGGAGATGTCCGGGTCGTAGCCGGGAATCGCCGAGTGGGCGTCGTCGCCGGCCATCGTCTCGTAGATGACGTCGTCCGGGGTCGGGGTGCTCACCTGCCAGCCCACGCCGTAGAGCAGCAGCTCCGCGGCGGAGTGATAGTTGATCATGAACTTGAAGCCGACCCGCTTGAACAGGCGGTCCAGCGCCTTGGTCTCCGGCTCCGAGTTCGGCGCGGTGCCCCGGTAGGTCTCGCTGGTGATGTCCGGCGAGGACCCCTCGTCGTCGTAGCCCCACTTGTAGCCGAAGTTGCGGTTCAGGTCGACGCCGTCGGCGCTGGTGAGCTGCCCGTCGCCGTCGTTGTCCCGCAGGTTCTTGCGCCACAGCCGGTTGCCCGGGGTGAAGGTGTAGTCGTAGCCGTCGGGGTTCGCCACCGGCAGGAACCACAGCTCCCGGCTGTCCACCAGGGAGGTGATCTCCTTGTTCTTGCCGTAGTTGTCCAGGTAGTGGTGCAGCAGCCGGCGGGTCATCTCCGGCGTGATCCACTCCCGGGCGTGCTGGTTGCTGGCGTACAGCACCGCCGGGCGGGTGCCGTCCGGCACCGAGCGGGCGTTCTTGGTCACCTTGACCGCGAGGATCGGCTTGCCCTGCACGGTGGTGCCGATGGTCTCCAGCTTGGCCAGCTTCGGGAACCGGGCCACCGTCGCGGTCAGCTCGTCCCGGATGCCGCCCGGCTCGCTGTACGACCGGAACGCCTTCCAGCCCGCGGCGGACTGCTCGCGCAGCACCTGGGAGGCGTCCTTGCCGCGGATCTTCTTGACCCGCAACGGGACGCCCGCCCCGGTCAGCCGCTTCGCCTCCCGCCGGCTGAGCACCGTCTCGACCTGGGTGCCCGCCGCGCCGGTCTGCACCGTGTCGTGCCCCAGGTCGACCCCGGCCGCGCGCAGCTTCTCCAGCTGCTCCGCGTTGACCGTGCCGACGTACACCTCCAAGCTGTCGCGGCCGACCGGATCGGACGGTGGTCGCGCGCTGGCCGGAGCGGTCAGCGCCAGCGCGCCGACCAGAGTGAACACGCCGGCGATCGCCAGCCGTCTGCGCCTCATCGCGCCCCCTTCATGAAGGACCTGTGGCTCGGAGCCTTCCTGTGACACCGAATGCATGTCAATGACTCGATAAGTCATTTCCGTGGCGACGGGCAAGGTGTCCCGTGGCTTATCCGGCAAATGGTCCGGCGGCGGTTTCTTTGTGCCGGATGTGCTCGTTGAGGACTTCGTACCGCGGGACGTCGGCAACCGGCCGACCCGCTCCTGGCCAGATGATCGGAAGGTCGTCATGAGCAGTAGAGGCTGGCGCTCGGGGATCGCCAGGATCACGCCTCCCGTCGTTCGGGAGTGGCGGCGATCCGTCGTCGTCGCCCGCACCCGTCGCCGCAACGCCGCGAGGTCGACCACCGACGTGTTCTCCGAGATCTACGCTCGCGGGACCTGGGGGCGCGCCGACGCGTACGACTCCGGTACCGGGTCGTGGGGGGTGGTGGCGCAGCGCTACGCCGAACACGTCCGCAAGCTCGTCGCCGACCTCGGCGCGCGGTCCGTGGTCGACGTCGGCTGTGGCGACTTCCGGGTGGCCGAGCAGTTCGTCGACTGTGTCGAGTCGTACCACGGCGTGGACGTGGTGCCGGCGGTGATCCAACGCAACAGCGAACGGTACGGGAGCAGCCGGATCCACTTCTCCGTGGCCGACGCCGCCGTCGATCCGCTTCCGACCGCCGACATCTGCCTGATCCGCCAGGTGCTCCAGCACCTCTCGAACGGGCAGATCGCGGCGATCCTCGACCGGTGCCGGCAGTTCTCCGCCGTGGTGGTGACCGAGCACTGGCCCGCACCCCAGGTCATGACCGTGCCCAATCGCGACAAGCCGCACGGCCCGGACGTCCGGCTCGACTCGGGCTCCTGGGTGGACATCGCCGCGGCTCCATTTCATTGTTCGCCGGTGCACGAGACGCTCCGACTGTCCGGGGAGCCGGCGCTGTACCACCCCGGCGAGACGATCCGGACGTTCGTCTGGCGGCCGGAGACCTCGACGGGCCGGCGCGCGGATTCCCTCTTCCGCACGTGACCGATCGAGGGTGGGCGTGAATTGCCCTGATAAATACTTTCACCCGATATTTTGCGGTCAGGCGTGTCGTAGTCGCTCGCGGCGGACCGCCGTACGACCGCTGATGCGATGTTCTCTCGACAAAGGCAGGCAGGCCGAGTGAAGCAGATCGTCCAGTCCGTGTCCGACGGCGAGCTGAGGGTCGTCGAGGTTCCGCAGCCCGAGCCGGGCGCCACCGAAGCCCTCGTCGCCACGCGCAGGTCACTGCTCTCCGCGGGGACCGAGCGCGCCGTGCGCGAACTCGCCTCGGCGAGCCTGCTGGCCAAGGCCCGGGCCCGGCCCGACCTGGTCCGCCAGGTGGTCAGCAGGGCGCGGACGGCCGGCGTGCGCTCCACCCTGGCCGCCGTGCGCAGCCGACTCGACGAGGACATGCCGCTGGGATACAGCGCCGCCGGCGTCGTCGTCGCCGCCGGCGCCGCGACCGACGGCCTCCGGCCGGGAATGCGGGTGGCGACGGCGTCCGCCGGGCACGCCGAGTACCAGGCGGTGCCCGCCCTGCTCGCGGTGCCCGTCCCCGAGGCGGTGTCCGACCAGGCCGCCGCGTTCGGCGCGGTCGCGGCCATCGCCCTGCAGGGGCTACGGCAGGCCGAGGTCGGCGTGGGTGGCTCGGTCGCGGTCGTCGGTCTGGGCCTGGTCGGTCAGCTCACCGTACGCCTCGGCCTCGCCGCGGGGCTCAACGTCATCGGCGTCGACCTGCGCGACTGGACCGCCGAGCTGGCCACGACGGCAGGCGCCACCGGGCTGGTCGAGGCGGGCGCGGCGACCACCGATCAGATCCTGGAACTGACCCGGGGCCGAGGCGTCGACGCGGTCCTGATCACCGCGGCGACCCGCTCGTCGGAGCCGGTCGCCCGCAGCACCGAGATCGCCCGCGACCGGGCCCGGCTGGTGGTGGTCGGCGACGTCGGCCTGGAACTCGACCGCCGCGGCTTCTACGAGCGCGAACTGGACCTCCGGTTCGCCCGCAGCTACGGGCCGGGCCGCTACGACCGGGCGTACGAGGACTGGGGCGTCGACTATCCCGTCGGCCACGTGCGGTGGACGGCCCGGCGCAACATCGAGGCGTACCTGGACCTGGTGGCCAGTGGGCGGGTGACGGTCGACGACCTGGTCACGCACGTCTTCGACGTCGAGCGGGCGACGGCCGCCTACGAGGTGCTGGCCGCCGACCCCCGCTCGCTGGCGGTGCAACTCAGCTACGCCGCCCCGGCGCAGCCGAACCGTACCTCGATCACCATCCGGCCCCGCCGCGTCACCTCGAGCCCGCGCGCCGGCCTGATCGGCGCCGGCACGTACGCCAAGGCGACCTTCCTGCCCGCGCTGAAGGCGGCCGGCTGGGCGGACGACCTCGCCGCCGTCACCTCCGCCAAGGGTCTGACCGCCCGGCACGCCGCGGAACGCCACGGGATCCCACTCGTGCTGCCGACCGCCGACGACCTGCTGGCCCGCGACGACATCGACACGGTGTTCATCCTGAGCCGGCACGACTCGCACGCCGAGCTGGTGGTGCGGGCGCTCGACGCCGGCAAGCACGTCTTCGTGGAGAAGCCCCTCGCGCTGACCCAGGACGAGCTCGACGAGGTCCGGGCCGCCTACGACCGCAACTCGGGTCACCTCTTCGTCGGCTTCAACCGCCGGCATGCCCCGATGGTCGTCCAGGCGGAGAAGGCGCTGACCGGCGGTACCGGGCCGCTGAGCATCACCTACCGGGTGAACGCCGGGACGCTGCCGGACACGCACTGGTACCACGACCGGCGCCAGGGCGGCCGGGTCCGCGGCGAGGTGTGCCACTTCATCGACCTCGCGTCCTGGCTGGTGGGCGAGCAGCCCGGCGCGGTCCACGCGTACGGCAGTGGGCGCGGCGAGCCGGGGCTGGAGGAGGACGTCAGCGTCCTGCTCGGCTATCCCGACGGGTCGACGGCGACGATCACGTACTGCACCCGGGGGCACCGGGGCACCGCGAAGGAACGGCTGGAGATCCTCGGTCGTGGGCACACCGTGCTGATCGACGACTTCCGGCGGCTGGAGATTGACGGCCGGGAGGTGAAGCGGGTGCCGGCCGGCAAGGGGCACCGGGAGATGCTGGTCCGGATGCGTGCGGCGGTCAGCCGTGGCAGGCCGGACGAACGAGGGCTCGGGGCGTCGTTCGGGGCGACGAGTGCGGCGCTGTCGGTGGTCGCCGCCCTGGCCGGCGTCGAGGGCCTTCCGTCGCGTCGGCTGACGCAGGTGGTGGCCGCGAAAGCCGCCGAAAGCACGTTCAGCGCATGAGCGTGGAACCGACGGGCGTCCTCGGTCCTTTCGGAGGTGACTGCGGCGGGCTGGCGACGACGCGGTGTGGCCGTTCGTGACGGGGATGAGGAAGCCCATGCATGAGTCTGGTGTAGCCGACAAGGTTCGGGTCGGCGTGTTCGTCGGTCATTTCATTCCGGCATACCGATCGGGTGGACCCATCCGAAGCCTGGCGGCGATCACGGCGGACCGTGATTCCGGCGTCAGCTACGCGGTGTTCACCCGCGACCGGGACGCCGGCGACCGGCAGCCATTCGCGCTCGCGCGTCCCCGGGAGCTTGTCGAGGTGCGGGGCCGGCGGGCGATGTACGTCGACATCGAAAGGCCGGTGGCCTACCTGCGGGCGCTGTACCGGTTCGGGCGCTACGGGCACGACGTCTACTACTTCAACAGCCTCTGGAACAGGCCGTTCACGCTGGTACCGCTGGCACTCATCTACCTTGGTCTCATTGCGCGCCGTCCGGTGTTGCTCGCGCCGAGGGGCGAGCTGCTGTCCGGTGCCCTCGGCCGGAAGTCAAGGCGGAAGCGGGTCGGGCTGCTCCTGATGCGGTCACTGCTGACCAGGCTGGGCGTGACGCTGCACTGCACCTCCGCCGCGGAGGTGGACGGGGCGAGAAGACTGCTTCCTGGAGTGCCCGTCGAACTCATTCCCGATGCTTTCGACGCCGATGAGTCGACCGCTGCGGAGTCGCCGAGTGAGGCGGCACCGGTCACGGGGCTGCGGGTCTGTTATTTCTCGCGGATCCACCCGCACAAGAATCTTGCCGGCGCGATCTCCGCGCTCGGAGAGGTGCCCGACCCGGTGCACCTGCGGGTGATCGGTCCCGTCATCGACGACGGCTACCACCAGCACTGCCGGGCGCTTGCCGCAGGGCTGCCGGCGCACATCCGAGTCGAATTCGTGGGATCGATTCCACACGAGGAAACCGCCGCCGCCCTGTCCTGGGGGCACGTCCTCCTTCTTCCCACCAAGGGCGAGAACTTCGGTCACGCGATCCGGGAGGGGATGGCTGCGGGGTTGTGCCCGGTGCTCCGACGGGACGCCGTGGACCGACGTGGCGCGCCGTGCCGGCGGGGTCGCCCTGCCGTGGTGGGACACGCACGGTTTCGCGAGGCACCTCTCGGCGCTGGCACGCATGTCCGGGCAGGAACTCCACGCGCTGCGAGCCAAGGTGCACGGCGCCTACCGGTCGTGGGTCGTCAGCCAGGTCCCCAGCCAGCTGCTGATGGACGAACTCTTCGTGCGCCTGACCGGCAGGGTGCCCACGGCCCTGGTCGAGGTGGGCGGTCGCGCCGGCGGCGTGCGGTAGGCGAAGGTGAAAGGCTCGCTGGCCTCGTCCTTCGGGACCTGACCCCGGTAGTGGAAGGAACCTTCCAGGCCCCGACCCGATGAACATGACATGGGGCGGGGACGGCGAACCGCAACGAATATTGCGAGGAACGAATGCAGAACCAAGATCGGCCGGACGGAGTGCGCGTCGGTGTGTTCGTCGGGCACTTTCTCCCGGCGTACCGCGCCGGCGGTCCCGTTCGTAGTCTGTCGGCGATCACGGCGCCTCGCGACTCCGGCGTCACCTACGTTGCCTTCACGCGGGACCGGGACTACGGGGACTCCGCGCCCTTCGCTGGCGCACGAGCGGGCGAGGTGGTCCGATTCCACGAGCGGAATGTCATGTATGTCGATATCGCGCGACCGGCAGCCTATCTGCGCGCCCTCCGCCGATTCACCAGGATCGACCACGACGTCTACTACTTCAACAGCGCCTGGAACAGACCCTTCACCCTGGTGCCCTTGGCGCTCATCAGCCTCGGCGTGATAGCCCGACGACCGGTGCTGCTCGCGCCGCGAGGCGAGCTGATGCGCGGCGCGCTCGACTTCAAGGGCTGGCGGAAGCGGGCCGGCCTGCTCGTGCTCCGGGTCCTGCTGGCCCGGGTCGGGGCCACGATTCACTGCACCTCCGAGGAGGAGGCGGCCAGCGTCCGCAAGCATCTGCCCGGTCGACCGATCGAACTGGTCGCCGACGCCTTCGAGGCCGAAGATCGTCTCCCCGCCCCGCAACCGGACGCGCCGACCCCCTCCGACACGCTGCGCGTCTGTTTCTTCTCTCGCATCGACCGGAAGAAGAACCTGACGGGTGTGCTGGCGGCGATGGCACAGGTCACCGAACCGGTGCATCTGCGCGTGATCGGGCCCGCCTCGGACCAGGCATATGAACAGCGATGTCGGGACATGGCCGCGAAGTTGCCAGGCCACATCCGAGTGGAGTTCATGGGCCCCGTCCCGCATGAGCAGGCGGCGGATGCGCTCTCCTGGGCCCACGTGTTCTTCTTCCCCACCAAGGCCGAGAACTTCGGCCACGTCGTTCGGGAGGCCATGGCGGCAGGATTATGCCCGGTCATCTCCGACACGACGCCGTGGACGGACCTGGCGCGTCGCGCCGGCGGCGTCGCGTTGCCCTGGGCGGACACGAACGGCTTCGCGCGGCACCTGTCGGTACTGGCCCGCACGCCGTCCGAGGAACTCGGTTCCCTGCGGGCCAAGGTCCTGGACACGTACCGGTCGTGGGCGGCCAGCCAGGTGCCCAGCCCGGTACTGATGGATCGGCTGTTCGAGCGCCTGGCCCGCGAACCGGCCGCAGCTCCGGGCGTTGTGGCTGCCGTGGGGCCGCAGCGCGGCAGTGCTGGTGCCCCGGCGAGCCAACCGCGGGTGGGCGGCAGCGCTCTCGACACCGACGAGCACCACGACCGCCACGCACCTTCAGGGGGCCGGTAGCGGCGCGGTCGCTGGCTCCCTCCACGGTGACGCCGGGGCCGGAGCGAGCGCCTGCGTCAGAGCCGAGCGCCAGTGGGCCGGTGGTGGCAGGCCCGCCGCCGTCCATCGCCGGTGGGCCAGCACGCTGTAGGCCGGGCGGGCGGCCGGACGGAGGTAGCGGTCGCTGGTGGTAGGGCGGATCCGGTCGGGGTCGAGGCCGCGAAGTGTGAAAACGGCACGGGCCAGGCCGTACCAGGTGGTTTCGCCCGACGCCGTGCCGTGATAGACGCCGGGAGCGGCCTGCCCGGCCAGTGCGGCGTCGGCCAGCGAGCTGAGCAGTGCGGCCAGTTGACGAGACCAGGTGGGCTGCCCCCGCTGGTCATCCACCACCTCAAGCCGTTCGCGCTCCTCGGCCAGGCGCAGCATCGTGGACACGAAGTTGGGCCCGTGTGCGCCGTAGAGCCATGCGGTACGCACGACGAAGCCGGCGTGCGGGAGAAGCCGGGAAACGGCGACTTCTCCGGCGAGCTTGCTGCGGCCGTACGCGTTGATCGGGGAAGTGCTGGCATTCTCCGCATACGGCTGAGTCGCTTTGCCGGAGAAGACGTAATCGGTGGAAACATGAATCAGGCGGGCGTTGGTCGCCGCGCACGCCCTGGCGAGATTGCCGACGCCGTCGCCGTTGACGGCGGTGGCTGCCTCCTCCTGTGTCTCGGCGCCGTCGACGTCCGTCCACGCCGCGGCGTTGATGACCACGTCATGGCCGGCGACCGCTGTCTGTACCGCGACGGAATCCCTGATGTCGAGGTCCCCGCGCGTGGTGGCGGTCACTGAGAGATCGCTTCGGGATCCCAGCACCGCCAGCAGATCCCGTCCCAGCATGCCGCCCGCGCCGGTCACCAGAAAACGGTTCATCCGGCGACCCCCACCCGCCCCGTTTCTGCAATGAAATTCACCATTTGCGGAGCGGTCGATGCGTCATCCGCGCTGCGGAGGTTCCGGGCCGACCGTGCGTTCACGAACCGGTCAGAATCGACGTCAGCGATTTGAGTCAACATGATCCGAGTCTAAGCCAGATTTGCCGTCCTGCCCGTGTTGTCGACCGGTTCATCTCGATGGTCCGGTAGCATCCGAGCATGCGCGGAATCGTTCTCGCGGGTGGGACCGGTACCAGGCTTTGGCCGATCACACGTGCGGTGTCAAAGCAACTCATGCCGGTCTTCGACAAGCCGATGATCTATTACCCGCTCGCCACCTTGATCATGGCTGGCGTGCGAGAAATACTCATTATCACCACCCCTGAGGATCAGGAGCAGTTTCGCCGGCTGTTGGGCTCCGGCGCGCAGTTCGGTCTGCGGCTGGAATACGCTTCGCAGCCCAGACCGGAGGGCATCGCGCAGGCCTTCGTCATTGGCGCCGACTTCATCGGCGGCGAAACCGTGGCGCTGATCCTCGGCGACAACATCTTTCACGGCGTCGGCCTGGGCCGCCAGCTCAGCGGCAATTCGAACGTCATCGGCGGAAAGATTTTCGCCTACCCGGTTGCCGACCCCGGGGCGTACGGGGTGGTGGACTTCGACACCACCGGTCGCGTGCTGTCGATCGAGGAAAAGCCCGTCCACCCGAAGTCGCGCTACGCCGTTCCCGGGCTCTACTTCTACGACAACCGGGTGGTCGACATCGCCCGCAAACTCACTCCCAGCGCTCGCGGCGAACTGGAGATCACGGAAATCAACGAGATCTACCGGGAGTGGGGCGAACTCGCGGTGACCGTCCTGGCCCGCGGAACCGCATGGCTGGACACCGGCACCTTCGCCTCCATGGTGCAGGCTGCCGAGTTCGTGCGGGTCATCGAGGAGCGCCAGGGCATGAAGATCGGCTGCCTCGAAGAGGTCGCGTGGCGTGCCGGCCTCATCGGCGACGAGCAGTTGCGGGTGTTGGCCGAGCCGCTACTCAAGAGCGGATACGGCAGTTATCTGCTGGGTCTGCTGTCGGCGCAGGGTGTGAGGAACTGAGCCGATGAAGATTCGCCCGTTGAGCATAGAAGGGGCCTGGGAGATCACCCCGCAGCAGTACGGCGACCCCCGCGGGATGTTTCTGGAGTGGTACCGCGGTGACCGACTGGCCGCCGCGGTGGGACATCCGCTCCGATTCGCCCAGGGAAACCTGTCGGTGTCCGCGCGGGGCGTGGTCCGTGGCATCCACTTCGCTGATGTTCCCGTCGGCCAGGCCAAATACGTGACCTGCGTACGCGGGAGGATCCTCGACATCGTCGTGGACGTCCGAGTGGGCTCCCCGACCTATCGGCAGTGGGAAGCAATTCCGCTGGACGATGTCGACCGACGGGCGGTATACCTCGCGGAAGGACTCGGGCACGGATTCTGCGCGTTGACCGAGGACGCGACATTGAGCTACCTCTGCTCCACCACCTACGACCCCGGGACAGATCGTGCGGTGCACCCGCTCGACCCCGAGCTCGCCATCGAGTGGCCGACCGCGGCGCCGTTGCTGTCCGCCCGGGACACCGCCGCGCCCACCCTGGCCCAGGCGCGCCGCTCGGGGCTGTTGCCCGATCACCAGAAATGTCAGTCGTACGCGGCGAGCCTCAACTCCGGCGGCGCAGATCATCGCGACGGACGCTAGTTTCCGAGGCGTCAGCTGTCCACGAACAGGAAGTTGGGAAAGAGCGATTTTCACCGAAACGCGCAGTGGTGCATCGTCGAGCGCCGCCCTGAACCACGGCAAGGTGGGCCGGCGGAAGGTCGCCCTCGTCACCCATGGCCTCGCGCACGGTGGGGGAGTGCCGGCTGTGGTGAGGTGGCTGCGGGACGGACTCGTGGCCGCCGGAGGTTACTCGGTGGATCTCTACGACCTGGCGACGTCCAGCAGCGATCGGGCGAGTCGGCGCCTCGTCGCGCCACAGTCGTGGATGCGGCGCAGCCTGCGCAGCGGCGGCGAGGGTCCGTTCTCGCACGAGCACTGGGGTGCGAACGCCGTCGAGTTGGAGATCATGCGCTACCGCCCCCGCCGGGAGTTGACGAGCGCTCTGCGCGACTACGACCTGATACAGGTGGTCGCCGGCTCCCCGGCATGGGCGTCCGCCGTGCTGGAGGCGGGCGTTCCGGTGGTGCTTCAGGCGGCAACCATCGTCGAATGGGAGCGGCGGGCGAGCCTGGCCACCGACGCGACCGCCCTTCGCATGTGGCGCGGCGCCATGACGCACCTGACCTCACGAGTCGAGCGGTACGCGGTCCGCGAGGCTGATGCCGTCCTCGTGGAGAACGCGGAAATGCTGGAGAGAGTCCGCGCCCTCGGCCAGGACCGAGTCATCAAGGCGGCGCCCGGGGTCGACACGACGTTCTTCTCGCCATCTCCCGCCGGATGGCAGCGAAACGGTCAGCTACTTTCCGTGTGCCGCCTGGCTGATCCGAGGAAGGGGATCGACCGGACCATTCTTGCCTATGCCGAGATGGCCCGGCGGGCGCACTCCGTGCCTCCGCTGGTGCTGGCGGGTGGGGGCACGTTGTCGATGTCGAACCAGGCGCTGATCGCGGATCTGGGTCTGACGGACCGGGTGGTCGTTCGCTCGAATATCTCGACTGTCGAATTGCTCGCACTCTACCGATCGGCATCGGTCTTCGTGCAGACGTCCTATGAGGAGGGCCTGGGGCTGTCCGTGCTCGAGGCCATGGCGTGCGGTCTACCGGTGGTGGCGACGGAAACTGCCGGGAGCAGGGAAACGATAGCCCACGGGGAAACTGGCTGGTTGACCCCGCAGAGCCCCACCTCGGCGGTGCCGGAGGGTATCGCAGACCGGGTGCTCGAAATTTTGGCTGATCCACGGTGTGACCTCGGGCCACGTGGACGGAAGCGATGCCTGGCCAACTTCTCGGCGCGGGTGGCTCTCCGGCGTTTCACCGACACCTACGACGCACTGCTCGGTCGATAGGTCCAGCATGGCCGGAGGGTGGCCGCCGGCGGGTCCGGCAGCCACCCTCGCGCGGGTGACTACCAACTCATGATGCGGGCGGGAAGTGGTTCGTCCGGGAGCGGTCCCTCCGCCGCACTCGGCTTACGCCACCAGGCGTGCCGCAATGCCATCAGGCCGAGTCGCAACCTGGTCGTGTCGCGCCGTTTGAGGATGTCCCCCACTGCCATTCGGGGCAGCAAGGACACGGCCCAGATCCAGTTCAGGAGGGCGGCGCCCACACCGAAGTTCGTCCTCGCGAACCAGACGCGATTGCGGATGGTGTAGTAGGTCCAGCGGCTACCCGACATGACGCGGGAGCCATGATGCGTGGCCGGCGCGTCGCCACAGCAGAGCACCCGCCAACCGGTCCGGCGCGCCCGGACGCACAAGTCGGTGTCCTCCGCGCCGATGAAGAAGGATCCGTCGAGACCGACGTCCTCCACTACTTCCCGCCTGATGAACATCACCGCTCCCGTGACCCAGTCACAATCCACTGTCCGCGGGCCCGGGTCGATCAGCACCCGTGGTGCGCGACGCCAGGCGGAGAAGCGTGCCGCGCCGGACTGGAGCGAGCCGTCTTCGTGCCGCAGGATCGGGCCGACGATCCCCACGCCGGGCTCGCTGAACAAGGTATCCAGGCAGCGCTCGAACGAGTCACGGGGCAGCACGATGTCGGTGTTCAGCAACAGCAGGGCCCTCGCGGACCGCCCGCGGGCGGCCAGCATGAAAGCGTCTCCGTACCCCAGGTTGCGGTCGGGGACGATCCACTCGACGCGGTCGTCGACCTCGGCCGGGCGAGGTGCCCGGTCGTTGGCGACGACCACCACCTCGGTGCCGTACTCGACGATATCGTTGACCAATTTTATTGTCGGCGTGAGGTCGCCGTAGTGAACAATGACGGATGTCGACGTTGCCATTCGAGCTCCGAGTTCCGCGCTGAGGTTCTCTGTTTGTCAGGCAGATTGTAGGGTCGTGGATGGATTCCGACGTGCGGCAATGAAAAAGATTGTCGAGGAAAGAAGGTAGCCGACTCCCGGCACCAATGCGACGACGCCGATCGGCCAGTCTCCCAGATGTGCCAGACCGAAGCCCGCCGCGACCGCGATCAGGCTCGGGAGCCGGTAAATGCTGGTCCGCACGCCGTGGCCTGCCATCAGGCATTCATGGACGAGCAGATAGTCGAGTGACTGCAGTATGCCCACGAAGCAGAGAGCTGCTACGACAGGAACTGAAGGCAGGAAGCTGGCGCCGTACAGGGCGCTTACCCACAGGCCGCTGGACACGGCTAGTGGAACCGCGACGATCGCAGCGGTAGCGGATGTCCGCCGCAGTTCCTTCCGCAGTTGGAGGTGGCGATCCGTCAGCTCCCGGCCGCGACGCGCGAACCAGTGCATTCCTTGCGACTGGCCGGCGGCCATCACCGCACTCTGCGCCGCGATGCCGACCGCGTAGAAGGCGACAAGCTCATGTGGAAAAAGCACGGTGACCGCGAGTAGGTCGAGGCGGTACTGCGCGAAGGTCACGACACCGCCGGGCGCCAGGCGAAGGGAGTCGCCGAGCAGGCGACGGTGGGAAGCCCCGGTGGACGACCGTCCTCGCTCCGCATGCGTCACGACCCACAGGGCCACTGCCGCCGTCTGCAGGCCGGCGATGCTGACCAGCCAGACGGCCGTCGACTGCGTGCCCAGGAGCGTGAGAGCTGCCATGGCCAGCAGTGCCGCCACTTGTGGCGCGAGGCGGGCCAGGTTGAACTCGACGCCCATCCGGCCCATCCGCTGCGCCTCGGACGGGCCGATGGAGCCGAGCTGGGTTGCCGCCGCGATCAGCATCGCGGCAACGACGATGATCCAGGGTGGCCGCCACATCGCGGCGAGGCCGGCCACGAGGACGAGCGCGACCGCGAAGGTCGCCGCCAGCGGCGTGAGCAGCTGGCGGAGCTTGTGGCGTCCCGGTGTCGACCTGTCGAGCACGAGCGCCTGCGGCAGACCACCGAGGGCGAGAATCCCCAGCGTCGCGACCCACGTCTGCCAGGTGATGTACTCGCCGCGGCCGGCGGGGCCGAGAGCTCGGGAGATGATGACACTGGTGAGCACCCCGCTGAGCAGCAAGGTGCCGTTGGTGAGCAGCGTCCCGAGGCGGGCGGCGCGTCTCCGGAGCGAACGGCTGGTTCCCGGGCGAACCGGTTCCTGGACGGGGGGCCGACCGGAGCCACTGACGAGCGATGATGACATCTGATCAGCCGGCGACCGGAGGCGGGGGGAACGACGCGGGCCGCTTCGTGCCGGCCTCGGCGAGCAACCGGGTGAGCAGGTCGGCGAGCGCGGTCGACATGGCGGTCCGCGACTGGTTGGCGCGTACCCATTGCTGGCCGGCGGCGCCCAATTTCGCAAGTTCGTCCGGGCTGGCCTGGGCGGCCTGGCTGAGGCCGTGCGCCAGATTTCCCGGATCGACGACGTTGCCCGCTCCCGCCCTGATGACGAGATCACCCACGACCCCGGGGCTGTTGGTGACGACCGGGAGGCCCGCGGCCATGTAGTCGAACACCTTGTTGGGGCTGACCCCGACGCGGAACAGCTCGACGTCGGCGAGCACGTGCAGGCCGACGTCCGCGGCGTGGAGAAGGTCGGGCACCTCGGTCTTCGGGATCGGGTCGAGGAACCGTATGTTGCGGATGCCCTGAGCCGCCGCCTGCAGGCGGGGCTTCTCCGCGCCTGAGCCCACGAGCACGATGTCCAGATCGGGGACCGCCCTGGCCGCGTGCACGAGCAGGTCGAGTCCGTTGGCCGGCCCGTGCGCGCCGGCGTAGACGGCCGTGCGCCGGGTGAATCCGTACCGCTGCCGGAGCGCGTCGCGGGGACCGCTGGGCACGAAGTCCTCGGGGTCGGCGGCGTTGGGGATGAAGACGATCTTCTCGGCCGCCACGCCCGTGACCTCGATCGCCGCCCGCACACCCGGTGCCATGATCACTATTCGGTCCGCCTGCCCATAGAGGAACCGCTCCAGGCGCGCCAGCGCCCGGTACGCGGGCGAGGTCTCGGACAGCCTCCCCATGTCCAGCAGGACGCGCGGCCACAGGTCGCGGATCTCCAGCACGAACGGCGTGCGCCGCAGCGCCGCGACCAGCCAGCCCGAGAGGCCGGCCAGCAGGTGTGGCGACGACGCGTAGACCACGTCGGGTCGGGGTTGCCGCAGGCCAGCCGCCGTGGCGGTGACCGCGAAGCTGGCCCAGTTGACGACCCGACCCAGCCCGTTGCCCCGATATGGAGTCACCGCGACCGGGTGGAATCCGGGTTCGGGCCGCTGCGGCCGGCCGGTGGTCAGGTTGCGACGGGCCGCGACGATCACGTACGACCAGCCGGGCAGCCGGCTGAACAGCTCGACATGTCGGGTACCGCCCGGGTAGCCCCGGGGCACGGCGAAGTGGTTGAGCACGAGGACCCGGCGTCGGCTCATCGCGGCGCTCGTACCTGGTGGACCTGCCCGGAGGCGAGGTGGGTCACGTCCAGTGTGGCGGCGGCGGGACTCCAGGTCACCGCCAACCGAAGACCATCGAGCACCCCCGCTTCGGACTGTGACCGGGCCACCCTGCCCAATCCCCACACCATGGTGTCGGCCCGGTTCTCGACCGTGATCCAGGTCGCCGGCTCCCAGCGTCCGTAGGTGCGGCTGTGCCACCCACCGAACGGCGTGGACCGCCCGCGCACCGTCGAGTGACCGTCCAGGCCGAAGAGATCGAGCTTGCTGTCGCCGGCGACCAGTGTGCCGCCGGCCACCGAGACGTCCGGGTGCAGCGGAACGGTCAGTGACCAGTGCCCGACGGTCGCCGGCCGGTCGGCGAACTCGACGATCGCCAGGTAGTGGTCGGCCACCACGACGGCCCGGCCGACCCGCACCGGTCGCTCGCCGCGCGCGTACGCGTCGTGCCAGCCGAAGAGGATGGTGCGGTCCGGCAACACGAGCGGTGACCCGAGGTGACCGCGGCCGGTGTTCAGCCAGCGGAACGCGCGGTGCGGCACGAGCTGGTCCCGGCCGTCCGGCCGGCGCACCGGGTGGGCGGCCGAGGTACGCAGGCCGTTACGCACCTCCAGCGGACCGTTGTACGTGCCCGTGCCCGGGTCGGCGATCAGCCAGTTGCCGTCGTGCCGCACCCACACCGAGGTCAGGTCGGCGTGCCCGTGCGAGGGGCCACCGTCGACCTTGAACCACACTCGCCAGGGGCCGCGCTCGACCCGGGCGATGCCGCCCGAGGTCGTCACGGGTGGGGTGCGGACGGCTGAGGTGACGTCGCCTTCCGGGGGCGGCGCGGGCGCGTACCAGGCCAGCTCGTCGAAGTCGGCGTACCACCGCGCCGGCACGTGTTCACCGGACAGCACCAGGCCGAGCGCGACCGAACCGGCCACGTCGAGCGGATCGCCGGAGGACGCGAGCACCCGTCCCTCGTCCCAGTCGCCGTACTGCGGGACGTCGCCGTCGAAGACGCCGAGCCGAGCCAGGTGCAGGCTGGCCGCGTGCAGGTCACGGCGTACGCCGGACGGTGCCCCGCCGAGCAGCACCCGCACGATGAGCATCTCGAGAACGAACCGGTGGTACGACAGGGAATCCTCGATCATCCGGCCGTCGGGGGCCATGTGCCGGCGCAGCTGGGCCGCGAACATCCGCTCGCCGGTGCGCGCCCACCACCTGGCGCCCCGCGCGCTGGGGAACATCCGGGACAGCACGATCAGCCCGAGTGCGTCGCCCAGCATGTGGTTGTTGCGCATGCTGCTCAACGTGTAGGGCAGCTCGACCGTCAGGTGGCGGGCGCTGGCCAGCAGCAGGCTTTCCATGGCGGCCACCAGGTCGCCGGGCAGGCGCTCGCCGGTCAGTTCGAGGACCTGGCTCCAGGCGATCGCGCGTAGGGCTAGTTCGAGGCTTGAGTACCAGTTCACGCCCCGTTCGGCCGGGGACTGCTCGCACCAGGACCGGAGCAGGCCGGTCAGGCCGTCCAGCCAGGGCCCGTCCGGGTCGATGCGGGCGGCCCGGGCCAGGACGACCAGGTCCCGGTGGCGGGCCACTTCCCAGGTGTGCTTGACGTCGGACAGCCGCGCCTCGGACCGGATGTCGATCCGCCACCACGGCTCGCGCTCGGGCCACCGCCGTCCGGTGAGCGGGTCGGTGGACCACGGCACGGAAAGGCCGGTAGCTACCCGCCGCCCGAAGGCTCGGGGTCCGTCACGCAGCACGCTTCGGGCGTCGTCCAGGCATCGGTGGCGGGGACCGTCGTCGAGCGGCGGTGGGCCGGTCAGGGGTACCGGGGTAGCCGGGTGGTGACGGTGTGTCTCGCCGCGGAACAGGACGGCGTGGAATCCGCTGCGCTTGGACGCCTCGTACACCGCGCGGATCGGTGCCGACAGGCCGAGCGCGCGGGTGTCCGCGGCGATCGCGCGCAGACCGATTCTTGGCATCGAACTCCTCCTGGGCGGGTGACGTCGACACCCGCAGTCCGTCTCAGTCGGGGTGAGTGGCGTGCTGGCCGGGAGCGGCGATGAATCCCTCGATCGCGGCGAGGACCAGGGTCGTGTCCGCCTCGGTCAGGGCGGAGCCGCTGGGCAGGGTCAGCCCGGTGGTGAACAGCTTCTCCGCCGCGCCGGTCAGCAGGGCCTCCGCGTCCGAGTAAGCGGGCTGCAGGTGCATCGGCTTGAAGACCGGCCGGGTCTCGATGTCCCGGGCGGCGAGATACTCCCCGAGTCGGCCCGGCTCCCAACCGGTACGCGCCGAGTCCACCACCACTGTGGTGAGCCAGCAGTTCGCCGCCCGGTCCTCGGCTCCGAGCACCTGCACGCCCGGCACCGGGGCGAACAGTTTCTCGTAGCGTTCCCGCAGGTGCCGGCGCCGGGCCACCATGCCGTCGAGACGACGCAGCTGGGCCAGCCCGATCGCGGCGAGCAGGTTGCTGAGCCGGTAGTTGTAGCCGACCTCGGTGTGCTCGTAGTGCGGCACGGGCTGGCGCGCCTGCGTGGCGAGGTACCGGCAGCGGGCCAGGAGTTCCGGCTCGTCGGAGAGCAGCATGCCGCCACCCGAGGTGGTGATGATCTTGTTGCCGTTGAAGGACAGCACGCCGATGCGGCCGAACGAGCCGGCCGGACGCCCGGCGTGGGTGGCGCCCAGCGCCTCCGCGGCGTCCTCCACGATCGGTACGTCGAAGCGCTCGCAGAGGGGCACCAGCGTCGAGTAGTCGGCGCACGAGCCGAAGAGGTCCACCGGCACGACCGCCCCGACCCGCTCACCGCGATCGCTCAACCGGGTCAGCAGCTTCTCGACCAGGGCGACGTCGAGGTTGCCCGTCAGCGGGTCGCAGTCGACGAGGACCGGCCGGGCTCCGGTGTACCGGACCGCGTTGGCCGTGGCGACGAAGGTCAGCGTGGGGACGACGACGACGTCGCCGGGGCGGACTCCCACCGCCAGCAGCGCCAGGTGCAGGGCGGCGGTGCCGGAGCTCACGGCGACCGCTCCCCGGGTGCCGGTCCGGGCGGCCGTCTCCCGTTCGAACGCGTCGAGCTCCGGACCGACCGGTGCGACCCAGCCCGAACGCAGGGCGGCGACGAGGTACGACTCCTCGAGCGGCCCGACGTCGGGCGGTGACAGGTGGATGGTCCGACTCATCGGGCTCCTCCGGACGGTGTCGCCATGCCGTGATCCGATCCGGCGGTCCTGACGTCGACGCCCGTGCCGAGGAACTCGGGGGCGGTGGCGTGTCCGGGGGCGGAGATGCCTTCGCGACGGAGCACGGGGCGCACGGTCGCCAGGAGAATCGACAGGTTCAACCGGAGGCTGCGGGTGTCGACGTACTCGACGTCGAGGTCCAGCTTCTCCGCCCAGCTCAGGCTGTTACGGCCACGGATCTGGGCCAGGCCGGTCATGCCGGGCCGGACCTCGTGGCGGCGGGCCTGCCAGGGGGAGTAGCGGTCGAGGTACTCGGGAAGCAGCGGTCGGGGACCGACGAGGCTCATCTCCCCCCGTAGCACGTTCCAGAGGGTGGGCAGTTCGTCCAGGCTGGTGGCGCGCAACCAGTTCCCCAGCGGGGTGAGCCGGTCCCCGACGTCGAGCGGGCTCTGGTGCGGACCCGGCGGACGCATGGTGCGGAACTTGACCACGTCGAAGCATCGCCCGTGCAGCCCGGCGCGACGCTGCCGGAACAGCACCGGTCGGCCGAGCCGTGCCGCGACCAGCGCGGCCACGACCGCGATCACCGGCGCGGCGAGAACCAGCAGCAGCGCGGCGACGGCGACGTCGAGGACCCGCTGACCGCGGTCCGGCCGCTGCCGCTGCCGGGGACGAGGGCTTGCGTCGACCAGACCGCTCATGGGCACCCTCCGACCTCCCGTGGGCAGAGACGCAGATCATTGAAACCGGCATCAAGGAAAAATCACCAGATGACTCGCAAGAACGACAGTCAACGTACGGATCAACCTCGGAAGGGCCGCTGGGGAAACGGTCTACCGCCCGAAGACTCGATCGCGGGGTGGACCCTGCGCTGTCGGCGGCCACGGGCCTCTTGCTCGACGGCAAGCAAAACGCATGTTTGTCCCGATCTGGGCGTTTATCCTCCGATTGGGAATGACGGATGATGACCACGGAACGGGGCTACGGGTGACTGTGCTACCTGCGGGATGCCGGGTGTTGATAACCGGCGGCACTGGATCGTTCGGGCAGACGATGGTGCGGCGCCTGCTCGACCAGGACGCCCACGAGATCCGGGTGTTCAGCCGGGACGAGGCCAAGCAGGACGCCATGCGGCACCGGCTGGGCGACGACCGGGTGCGGTACTACCTCGGCGACGTGCGGGACGTCGACTCGCTACTGCGGGCCAGCCGCGACGTGGACCACGTCTTCCACGCCGCCGCCCTCAAACAGGTGCCCTCCTGCGAGTTCTTCCCGCTCGAGGCGGTGCGCACCAACGTCCTCGGCTCGGCGAACGTCATCGAGGCCGCCGAGCGGAACGGCGTGCGATCGGTGGTGGTGCTGAGCACCGACAAGGCCGTCTATCCGGTGAACGCCATGGGCATCAGCAAGGCGCTGATGGAGAAGGTCGCCCAGGCGCACGCCCGGAACAACCCGCGCAGCCGCACCAGCGTCTCCTGCGTGCGGTACGGCAACGTGATGTACTCCCGCGGCTCGGTCATTCCGCTGTTCCTCGAGCAGATCAAGGCGGGGCGGGCACCCACCGTCACCGAACCGACGATGACCCGCTTCCTGATGTCGCTCGCCGACTCCGCCCAGCTGGTCGAGCACGCGTTCGCGCACGGGCGCCCGGGCGACGTGTTCATCCGTAAGGCGCCCGCCTGCACCATCGGCGATCTCGCCGAGGCCGTCTGCCGGCTCTTCGACGTGCCGCCGAAGCTGGACGTGATCGGGGTGCGGCACGGCGAGAAGCAGCACGAGACCCTGGCCAGCCGGGAGGAACTCGCCCACGCCGACGACTTCGGCGACTTCTTCCGGGTGCCGGTCGACGCCCGTGACCTGAACTACTCGCTCTATGTCAGCGAGGGCGATCCGGGCGCCGCCCTGATGGCGGACTTCACCTCGGCGAACGCGTTCCGGCTAGACGTACCGCAGATCATGGAGCTGCTGATGACGCTGCCCGAGATCCGGGCGGAGCTGGCGCTGCGGGATCCGGTGCTGGCGTGCTGAGGCTGGCGCTGACCGGGGGCGGCGGCTTCCTCGGCTGGCACGTCCGGGTGCTGCTGCGGGCCCTCGGCTGGCCGGAACCGGTGCTGCTCACCCGGGCCGACCTGGCCGACAGGGCGACGGTCGCGGCCAAGGTCAGCGGGGTGGACCGGGTGCTGCACCTGGCCGGAGTCAACCGGGCGGACGATCCGGGGGAGGTGGCCGCCGGCAACGTCCGGCTGGCGACCCGGCTGGCCGAGGGGCTGGCCGCTGCCGCGGTGCCGCCCGGATCGGTGGTCTTCGCCAACTCGGTGCAGGCGGGCAACGGCACCCCGTACGGGGACGGCAAGGCGGCCGCCGCGCGCATCCTGGCGGGCACCGGGCTGCCCGTGGACGACGTGCCGCTGCCGAACCTGTACGGCGAGCACGGCCGCCCGTTCTACAACTCCGTGGTGGCCACCTTCTGCCGGCTGCTCGCCGACGGACAGCGGCCGGAGATCCAGCAGGACCGGCAGGTGGACCTGGTGCACGTCACCGACGCCGCGGCTCGCCTGCTCGGCGTCCCGGCGGCGGCCTCGTGGGATCCGGCGCTGCCGGCGCTCCGCGTCGGCGTACGGGAGCTGGCCGAACGGCTCGGCGTGATGGCCGCCGGCTATCGGGTGGGGGACATCCCGGCGCTGGACGACCGGCACCAGGTCCGGCTGTTCAACACCTACCGCTCGCACTGCTTCCCGGCGCACTATCCGCTGCCGCTGACCCGCCGCCGGGACGCGCGGGGGGAACTGGTCGAGACGGTACGGGCGCACGGGGGCGCGGGGCAGACCTTCTGCTCCACCACGCGGCCGGGCAGTACCCGGGGGGAGCACTTCCACCTGGCCAAGGTGGAGCGTTTCGTCGTCCTGCGCGGCACGGCGGAGATCAGCCTGCGCCGGGTCGGTGACGGCACGGTGGTGCGGTTCCCGGTCTCCGGAGCCGAGCCCGTCCTGGTCGACATGCCGACCATGTGGGCCCACAAGATCGTGAACACTGGCACCGACGAGCTGGTGACCCTGTTCTGGGCCAACGAGCTGTTCGACCCGGCCCGGCCGGACACCTGGCCGGAGCCGGTGGAGCTGTCCTCGACGACACCGGTGGCGGTGCCGGGATGAGGATCGGCCTGGTCTCCCAGTGGTACGCGCCCGAGGGCGCCTTCGTCCCGGGCAACCTCGCGCACGGCCTGGCCGACCGGGGGCACGAGGTCCGCGTGCTCACCACCTTCCCGAGCTATCCGCACGGCCGGACCTTTCCCGGGTGGCGGCAGCGCTGGTCGCACCGCGAGCGGCACGGGGCGGTGACGATCCGGCGGGTGCCTTCCTACCCGAGCCACGACACCTCGCCGGTGCGGCGCGCGCTCAGCTTCGCCTCGTTCGCGGCCGCCAGCACCCTGGCCGGCGTCCGCGCCCTACGCGACGTCGACGTCACGTACGTCTACCACCCACCGCCGACCGCCGCGGCCGCGGCCGCCGTGCACCGGCTGGTCCGGGGGACACCGGTCGTCCTGCACGTGCAGGACCTGTGGCCGGAGTCCGTACTCCGGTCGGGAATGGCGCCCACCGGCCCGGCCGGACGGGTCTTCGCCCGTAACCTGACCCGGCTGATGCGGGCCACCTACCGGCTGGCCGCCGCCATCGTGGTGATCTCGCCGACCATGGCCGACCTGGTGGTGCGGCACGGCGCGGACCCGGACCGGGTGCGGGTGGTGTGGAACTGGACCGACGACGGGTTGTTCCGGCCGGTGCCGCCGTCCCCGCAGGCCCGGGCCGCCCTCGGGCACCGCGGCCGGACGACGGTGATGTTCGCCGGCAACATCGGCCTGCTGCAGGGAATCGAGACGGCGATCCGGGCCGCCGCGACGATGCGGGACCGGATGGACCTGGTGGTGATCGGCTCCGGCACCGACGAGGACGCCGCCCGCCGGCTCGCCGTCGAGTTGGGAGCCGACAACGTACGCTTCCTCGGCCGGCAGCCCGCGGACCGGATGGCCGCTCTCTACGCCGCCGTCGACTGGCAGCTCGTCTGCCTGCGTGACCTGCCCGAACTGGCCGGCACCATCCCGTCGAAGCTGCAGGCGGCGCTGGCCTGCGGGGTGCCGGTGATCGCCTCGGCCGGCGGCGACACGGCGGCGTTCGTCGGGTCGACCGGGGTGGGACTGGTGGCGGCTCCGGCGGACCCCGACTCGCTCGCCGCCCGGTTCGCCGAGGCGGCGCGGATGCCCGCCGCGACCCGGACGGGGCTGGGCACGCGGGCCCGTCAGGTCTATCTGGAGCGCATGTCGCTGCGGGTGGGCGTGGACCAGTTCGAGGACATTCTCACCAAGACCGCCGAGCGGAGAGGCCGCCGATGACCCGGGTCATGACAGTGGTCGGCACCCGGCCCGAGATCATCCGGCTGTCCCGGGTGATCTCCCGGCTGGCGGAGACCGTCGACCACGTGCTGGTGCACACCGGCCAGAACTGGGACAGCAGCCTCTCCGATGTCTTCTTCAAGGAGTTGCGGCTGCGGGAGCCGGACCGGTTCCTCCGGGTGGACACGTCCTCCCTGGGGCGGGTCCTGGGAGGCGTACTGGCCGGCACCGAGGCGGCGCTGGCCGACCTGCGACCCGACGCCCTGCTGGTGCTCGGCGACACCAACAGCTGCATCGCCGCCCTGATGGCCCGGCGGATGCGGGTGCCCGTCTACCACATGGAGGCGGGCAACCGCTGCTTCGACCTCAACGTGCCGGAGGAGACCAACCGCCGGTTGGTCGACCATGTCGCCGACTTCAACCTGGTCTACACCGAGCACGCCCGCCGCAACCTGCTCGCCGAGGGGCTGCACCCGCGCCGGATCCTGCACACCGGGTCGCCGATGCGGGAGGTGCTCGCGCACTACCGCGCCGACGTCGAGGGCTCCACCATCCTCCGGCAGCTCGACCTCGCCCCGAACGGCTACTTCGTGGTCAGCGCGCACCGGGAGGAGAACGTCGACCATCCGGGCCGGCTGCGCCGGCTGCTCGACTGCCTGGCGGCGGTCCGCGACCGGTGGGGGTTGCCGGTGCTGGTCTCCACCCATCCGCGCACCCGTAAACGGCTGGAGGCGCTCGCCCTCGCCCCGGCCGCCCTCGACGGCATCTCGTTCCACGAGCCGTTCGGGCTCTTCGACTACGTACACCTGCAGAGCAGGGCGTACTGCACGCTCTCCGACAGCGGGACGATCAGCGAGGAGGCGGCGATTCTCGGCTTTCCCGCGGTGACCCTGCGCGAGTCGATCGAGCGCCCCGAGGCGCTCGACGCCGGTGGCATCATCATGACCGGGCTCGACCCGGCGGGCGTGGTGGAGGCGGTCGAGGTCACCGTGCGGCAGGTCACCGCGAGCGGGGTGCCCTGCCCGGCGGACTACGACGTGCCCGACACCTCCCGCCGGGTGGTCGATTTCATCCTGTCGACCGTCCGCCGGCACCACGACTGGGCCGGAATCCGCCGCTGAGTCGTCTGCGACGTCGTACGGGAGCGTGCGGGTCAGCGCCAGCCGTCGCCCGCCTCGAGCCGCAGGCTGAGCAGCGTCGCCAGCGGCATCGACTCGCCGTCCCGGCCGCCCCGACCGACCACCAGCGGCGGTGCGGACGGCTCCGGCCGGGCCCCGAGCAGCCGGGACCGCAGGCTCGCCGGCACGGTCAGCAGGTAGAACCGTCCCTCGGTGTCCACCGCCCGGGTCCGGGCCCGGTCGACGTACCAGCCGGTGAGGTGGGTGCGGTAGCGACCGCGCCCGTCGTAGGACGCCACGGTGAGCCGCTCGGTGCGCAGGCCGCGCCGGGTCGCCTCGGCGGCGAACCCGGCCACCAGCTCCGTCGCCTCGGCCTGCTCGGTCGCCCGCTGGCGCGCGTCCGCGTCGGCGTGCGCGCGCACCGCCTGCCGCTGCCGTTCCCGCCACCGCTGGCCGTCGTCCGTCACCCTCTGGACGGTACGCGGGGCGCGCGCCGCCGGGTGCCTGGGTCAGCGGGCCGGCACGCCCTTGACGATCGTGTCGGGCAGGACGTCCCGGGTGACGCAGGCGCCCGCACCCACCACGGCGTTGCGGCCGACGGTGCGGAACTGGAGGATGGCCGCCGTGGTGCCGACCATCACGGCCTCCGCCAGCCGGCAGTAACCCGACACGGCGGCGAGCGGATTGACCGAGACGTAGTCGCCCAGCTCGACGTCGTGCCCGATGGTGCAGTTCTGGTTGAGATGCACGTGCCGGCCGAGCACGACGTTGGTGGTCACCCGGGCGCCGCCGAAGGCGACCAGCCCTTCGGCGAAGACGCAGTCCGGTCCGATCTCGGCGTTCGGGTGCACGATGGTGGCGGCGGGGTGCCCGTATCCGCGGATGCTCTCGTCGGTCAGGCGACGCCGGCGAGGGTCGCCGACGCCCAGCGCCACGTGCGTCCCGGGAGGCGCGTCCGCCAGCCACCGGGTCGGGCCGAGGAGCCGCATGTCCATCTGGTGCACGAGCTTCACGTTGCCCTCGAGCGGGCAGTCGTCGACGAAGCCGAGCACCCGCCAGACCGGACCGTCACCGGCGCGGGCGTTGATCGCCCGGACGATGCCGAAGAGCTCCCGGCCCATCCCGCCCGTACCGACGATCACCAGGTCCGTCGGGCGACCACCTCCGGTCGGCACGGCCCGAGGTGGGTGCGGATCCGGCATCGGCAGATGGCTCCTCGCGTGAGCGGTCGGCTGGCTTCGCACCGCTCAACGATCCGGCGGTCCGCCGGTTCCGCGTGCCGACGATGGGCGGGGGCGGGCCCGGCGGCGCGCTCAGGCCAGACCGGCGCGGCGCAACGCCTCGGCCATCTCGCTGTTGGCGGGGGCCGGGGCGCCCTTGCCCTGCCGCTGCTGCGAGCCGCCCCGCGCCCCGCTGCGTTCGCCGCGGCCGGCCTCGGTCCCGCGCCGACCGCCGCCGGCCGCGCGCCGGCCACCGTCGTCGCGGTGCCCGCCGCCACCGGAGCCACCCTGGCCGCCCCGGGGTCCACCGCGCTCCCGACGCCCCTCGCCACCGCCACCCGCCGGCGTCTCGTCCTCCAGCCGCAGGGTCAGCGAGATCCGCTTGCGCGGCACGTCCACGTCGAGCACCTTCACCCGCACCACGTCACCGGACTTCACCACGTCCCGCGGGTCCTTGACGAAGGTGTGCGACATGGCCGACACGTGCACCAGCCCGTCCTGGTGCACGCCGACGTCGACGAACGCCCCGAACGCGGCCACGTTGGTGACCACGCCCTCCAGCAGCATCCCCGGCGCCAGGTCGCCGATCTTCTCCACCCCCTCCACGAAGGTCGCGGTCCGGAACTCCGGGCGCGGGTCGCGGCCGGGCTTCTCCAGCTCGGCGAGGATGTCGGTGACGGTGGGCAGGCCGAACTTCTCGTCGACGAAGTCGGTGGCCCGCAGCCCGCGCAGGATCGCCGACCTGCCGATGACCGCGCGCAGGTCCTGCCCGGTGGAGGCGAGGATCCGCCGCACCACCGGGTACGCCTCCGGGTGCACGCTTGACGAGTCGAGCGGGTCGTCGCCGCCGGGGATGCGCAGGAAGCCGGCGCACTGCTCGAACGCCTTCGGCCCGAGGCGGGCCACCTTCTTCAGCTCCGAGCGGGTGCGGAACGGGCCGTTGGCGTCCCGGTGCAGCACGATGTTCTCGGCCAGCCCGGCGCCGATGCCGGAGACCCGGGTGAGCAGGGGAGCGGACGCGGTGTTGACGTCCACGCCTACCGCGTTGACGCAGTCCTCGACCACCGCGTCCAGCGAGCGGGACAGCTTCACCTCGGACAGGTCGTGCTGGTACTGGCCGACGCCGATCGAGCGCGGATCGATCTTGACCAGCTCGGCGAGCGGGTCCTGGAGGCGGCGGGCGATGGAGACCGCGCCGCGCAGCGACACGTCCAGCCCGGGCAGCTCCTGCGAGGCGTACGCGGAGGCGGAGTAGACCGACGCGCCGGCCTCGGAGACCATCACCTTTGTCAGTTTCAGCTCCGGGTGCCGCTTGATCAGGTCGGCGGCGAGCTTGTCGGTCTCCCGGCTGGCGGTGCCGTTGCCGATGGCGACCAGCTCGACGCCGTGCGCCGCGGCCAGCGTGGCCAGCGTGTGCACCGAGGCGTCCCACTGCCGGCGCGGCTCGTGCGGATAGATGGTGTCGGTGGCGACCACCTTGCCGGTGGCGTCGACCACGGCCACCTTCACCCCGGTGCGCAGGCCCGGGTCCAGACCCATGGTGGCCCGGGTGCCGGCCGGCGCGGCGAGCAGCAGGTCGCGCAGGTTGGTGGCGAAGACCCGCACGGCCTCCTCCTCGGCCGCCTGCCACAGCCGCATCCGCAGGTCCGCGCCGAGGTGGATGAGGATCCTCGTACGCCAGGCCCAGCGCACCGTGTCGGCCAGCCACTTGTCGGCGGGGCGGCCCTGGTCCCCGACCCCGAACCGGCCGGCGATGGCCGCCTCGTAGCGGGTGGGCCCGGTGACGACCGCGTCGGCGTCGCCGTCGGGTTCCGGGGCCATGGTCAGGTCGAGCACGCCCTCCTTCTCGCCCCGGAACATGGCCAGGATCCGGTGCGAGGGCAGCTTCGGGTACGGCTCGGCGAAGTCGAAGTAGTCGGCGAACTTGGCGCCGGCGGTCTCCTGCCCCTCGCGTACCCGGGAGACCAGCCGGCCGCGCGACCACATCTGCTCGCGCAGCGTGCCGATCAGGTCGGCGTCCTCGGCGAACCGCTCGATGAGGATGTGCCGGGCGCCCTCCAGCGCGGCGGCGGCGTCCGCGACGCCCTTGTCGGCGTCGACGAACCCGGCGGCCGTCTCCCGAGGATCCTGGGTCGGGTCGGCGAGCAGGGTCTCCGCCAGGGGTTCGAGGCCGGCCTCGCGGGCGATCTGCGCCCGGGTCCGCCGCTTGGGCTTGTAGGGAAGGTAGATGTCCTCCAGCCGGGACTTCGAGTCGGCCGCCATGATCTGCGCTTCGAGGGCCTCGTCGAGCTTGCCCTGCGACCGGATCGACTCCAGCACCGCGGCTCGCCGCTCGTCCAGTTCGCGCAGGTAGCGCAGCCGCTCCTCGAGGGTGCGCAGCTGCGCGTCGTCCAGCAGGCCGGTGGCCTCCTTGCGGTAGCGGGCGATGAACGGCACGGTGGCGCCGCCGTCGAGCAGTTCCACGGCCGCCCGCACCTGGCGTTCGGCGACGCCGATCTCCTCGGCGATGCGCTGGTGAACAGACTGGGTCACGATCTTGATCCGCCTTCGCTCTGGGTTCCGCGACCGATTCTGCCGCCCCACCCCTGGATGCAAGGAGGGGCCCCTTGTTAACGCCGGGCGTTGTACAGGGGCCCCCTGTTAACCAATGGCGGGCCCGACGCGGCGCGCGTGCCGGTGCCGTCCGGCTATCGTGGCGATCATGGAACAACCTGCGGATCCGCGGGCCCGTCGGCTCTTCGGCGGCAGTGCCCGGGCGCTCGGCGACCTGGCGGCCAGCCCGTTCCGGGCCGACCGGGACCGGATCGTGGCGTCGCCGTTCTTCGCCCGGCTGAACGGGGTCACCCAGGTGATCAGTCCGTCCGGGTCGGGCCTGCTGGTGCACAACCGGCTCACCCACAGCCTGAAGGTGGCGCAGGTGGCCCGGGCGATCGCCGAGCGGCTCACCGCCGACGACGAACACCGCGCGCTGCTGGACAAGCTGGGCGGCTGCGACCCGGACGTGGTGGAGGCCGCCGCGCTCGCCCACGACCTCGGGCATCCGCCCTTCGGCCACCTGGGGGAGCGGGTCCTCGACCGGCTGGCCCGGACCCGGCTCGGCCTCACCGACGGGTTCGAGGGCAACGCCCAGTCGTACCGGATCGTCACCAGCACCGAGATCCGCGGCGCGGCGACCACCGGCCTGGACCTGACCGCGGCGGTCCGGGCGGCGATGCTGAAGTATCCGTGGACCCGCCTCGACCACCCCGACCCGCATCCGCGCACCCTCGACCCGGCCCCGCGTGGTGCGGCCGTCCCGCCCGACGATCCGGAGAGCGGGTCGCTGAAGTTCGGGGCGTACCGGACCGAGCTGGACGACCTGCGGCAGGCCCGGGAGCCGTTCGCCGGCCGGATCGCCGACTGGCAGCAGACCGTCGAGGCGTCGATCATGGACACCGCCGACGACATCGCGTACGCCATCCACGACGTGGAGGACTTCTATCGGGTCGGGGTGCTCCAGCAGGGTGCGGTGGCCGCCGAGCTGATGGCCTGGCAGCGCGAGGTCGACCACTTCCGTACCGCCACCGACGGCGGCCTGGACGGCGCGTCGCGGCGGCCCGGCGCGGCGATCGAGCGGCTGCGCCGGCAGCTGCACCGCAAGGACTCCTGGATCGCCGACGACGAGGCGTTCGCCGCCGCCGTGGAACACGTCCGACAGGAACTGGTGGAGGGGCTGCTCGCCTCGCCGTTCGACGGCTCGATCGAGGCCGAGCAGTACGTGGCCCGCTTCTCCGCCCGCTGGTCCACCCGGTTCGTCGACGCGATCCGGGTGAGCGCCGACCCGCACGTGCGCTCGGGGCACGTGCTGCTGGCCCGGCCGCAGTGGCACGAGGTGCAGGTGCTCAAGTTCGTCCACCACCGGTTCGTGCTGGCCCGCCCCGACCTGGCCCTGCACCAGCGCGGCCAGGCCCGGCTGCTCGACACCCTGGTCGAGGCGCTGTGGGAGTGGCTGCTGGACCCGGAGGAGGAGTCCCGGCTGCCCCGGCGGCTGCACGACCTGGTCGAGTTGGCCGAGGCCGAGCTGCACCCGCGTACCCCGGACCGGGTGGGCCGGGCCCGCGGGCGGGCGATCATCGACTTCGTCGCGCAGCTCACCGACGGGCAGGCGGTGGCGATGCTGGACGCGCTGTCGGGACGGTCCGGGGCGCTCTGGACCGACGCTTTCGTGTTGTGATCCGGGGACAGGTCCAGGGCGGGGCCCGGGCGAGCGGACGCTGTTACTCGACCTACACCAGCTGCCGGGCCAGGGGTGCCGATGCCGAACCCTGACCGGGGAGCTGTCCTCGCTGTGGACCAGCCGTCGCGATCCGGGCGCGTCGTTCCGCCGGCGGGTCGATGACCAGGAGCCAGAGGAGCAGCCACACCACCGTTGCCACCCGGTTGGACGTCAGCATGGGCTGCCCGAGATTTCCGATGGTGATCAGCAGCAGCAGGCTCCCACCGAGTTGGCTCGTCACGCGGCTCACCCGGTGACGGTTCCGATACCAGCGCAGGCCCAGTAGCACGAGCACTGCGGTGTGCAGGAGGACGCCGCAGAGGCCGGTGAGCACGAGAGCCTCCAGCCAGCCGCTGTCATAGGGAACATCGAGTCCGCGCAGCCCCAGGCCGAACCACGGCGCGTGGTCCAGGACGATGCTCGCCGACCCGTTGACGGCCGATTGACCCCCGAATCTGTCGGCCGTGTACAGGGCGACCAGACCGGTCTCGCTGCGATCAGGGCGCAGCCAGTCGTCGAGCAACCTTCCACCGATCGCGGTGGTCGAGCCGCTCGACTGGTACCGGTAGAAGGCGATCACACCGAGCGCGACCAGCGCGGCCCAGGTTCGGCCCCGCCAGTTGTTGAAGCGCCAGACCTGCCAGAGGGCTATCGGCATGCCCACGATGAGGAAGACCTTCGACGCGGCGAGTAGCCCGCCGATGGCGAGCACGACACCGACAATCACCAATCGGAGCGGCTGGTGCTTGAAGAACCAGACGGCGATGATCAGGCCCAGCGAGTACATGACGCCCGCCTCCGCAGGCTGATTGAAGATGCCCCCGAAGCGGTCCATTCCGGTCGCGAGCACCGCCACCGGTGTCAACCCGCCCGTGCCGCCCCAGAAGTGGGACAGCAGCGGCGACATGTCTCGGGTCAGTGACAGGTAGGAGAGGACGGTGTTCAGGCACAGTGCCATCATCAGGGTGTAGCCGGCGAGTCGAATCAGGCGATCACGGCCGCCGTCTCCGAGGACGACGGCTCCGATGACGAGTACGGCGACGGGAAGCGCGAGGTTGTCGATCGCCGCGAATCCGTCAGTCCTGACGTTGAGGGCCTGACTCTCGGCGCCCGGCGCCACCATCGCCACCACCAACTGGGTGGCGAGCAGGGCCCCGATCACGCCTGCCGCCGCCGGTGCCCGCCCGAGCCGGTGGGCCCCGACGACCAGGGCCAGGGCGCAGGTGGCATAGACCACGAGCTGCTCGGTCCGCAAGCCCGGTAGGCCGGTGTACGGGCCGAAGGCCGCGGCGACCATCAGCACCACGATCACTTCCGCCGCCCGTTGACCCGGGGCGTGTCCTCTACCTTGCACGGCAGGTCTCCAGGGCAATCGCGAGGGCGGGCGGCCATCCCTTCCTACCAGCCCGAGCGTCGGTATCGGCCCGTTTCGGGTAGACGGAGTGTCGATCTTCTGGTTTCGACACCTTCTGTGCTTTGTCGGGTTTAGATCCTTATTGGCCTATGATGCCGGCGTGGGCATGGTGGTCCCTGGGACGCCGGCCAGGACGTGGAGGGAGTTCGGATGACCAAGCGGATCGTCTGGGTCAGCTTCGACACCATCGGGCGGGACTGCCTCGAAGCGGCCGCGGAGGTGGGCGCGGAGATCGCCGGCGTCGTGACGCTGCCCGGCCCGGTACGGCCGGAGGTGTCCGGCATGTGCCGCTTCGACGAGGTGGCCGACCGGTACGGAGCGGAACTCATCGAAGCCCGCAACGTCAACGACCCGGAGTGCGTCGAGGCCGTCCGCCGGTTGGCCCCGGACAGCCTCTGGGTGGTCGGCTGGTCGCAACTGCTCCGCGACGACCTGCTCGCCATTCCGCCGCACGGGACCTTCGGCATGCACCCGACCCTGCTGCCCCGGCACCGGGGACGCGCCCCGATCCCCTGGGCGATCCTGACCGGTCTGGCTCGGACGGGCGTGACGCTCTTCGAGATCCCCGAGGCGACCGCCGACTCCGGGGCGATCGTCGGACAGGCGGTGGTGGACATCGCTCCGGACGAGACCGCCACCACGTTGTACGACAAGTGCGCGGCGGCGCACCTCGCGCTGGTCCGCGAGTTCTTTCCGCAGATCGCCGCCGGCACCGCTCCCCGCATCCGGCAGGACCCGTCGCGGGCCAGCCACTGGCCCAAGCGCGTCCCGTCGGACGGCCTGATCGACTGGGAGACCCGCGCCGGTTACCTGGACGCCTGGGTGCGGGCTCAGACCCGCCCCTATCCCGGCGCGTTCACCTGGCTCGGCAGCGAGCGGGTGGTGATCTGGGCGGCGCGCCCCGAGCCGACGGATCGGACGGCGGCGGCCGGTACGGTGCTCGCCCACCGTGCCGAGGGCGTGCTGGTCGCCGCGGGCGACGGCGCGCTGCTGGTGAGCGAGGCGACGGTGGGTGACCGGCCGGCCGCTCGTGGCCCCGAACTGCACGCCCACCTCGAGCAGGGTGTGGTGCTCGGATGAGCCGCGTCCTCGTCTTCGCCGCCCACCCGGACGACGAGATCCTCGGCATGGGCGGCACCCTGGCCCGCCACGCCGACCGGGGCGACGCGGTACGCATCTGCTGCGTGACCGATGGATCGTCCACCCAGTACGCCGGCGACCTGGAGATCCTCCGGCAGAAGCAGCAGGAGGCGCGCAAGGCGGCCGAGACGCTCGGGGTGACCGACTACGTGCACCTCGACCTGCCGGACATGCGTCTGGACACGCTGCCGCACGTCGAGGTCAACCGGGTGGTGGAGCGGCAGATCGCCGAGTTCCAACCGGACACCGTCTATTCCGTGCAGGCCGACGTCAACCTCGATCACCGCACGGTGTTCGAATCGGTGGCGGTGGCCACCCGGCCGGTGCCGGGGCAGACGGTACGGCGGCTGCTCACCTACGCGCCCACCTCCAGCACGGAGTGGACACCGGCCCCGGTGACCTGGTGGCAGCCGAACTGGTTCGTCGACATCTCGGCCACGCTGGAGCGCAAGCTGGAGGCGTTCCGGCACTACCGTTCCGAGTGGCGGGACTGGCCGCACCCCCGCAACGACCGCGCGCTGCGGGTGCACGCCGAGCACTGGGGCACCGTGGTCGGACGGGACGCCGCGGAGCCCTTCATGCTCGTCCGCGGCGTGGAGTCGGACTGAGGCGGGTCAGGCGACCGCCTGCCACCACCCGTCCACCGCCGGCGGATCGTCCACCACCACCCGCTCGCCCGGCCGGGGCACCGCCAACCGCACGTCGCGCGCCTTCGCCTCGGCCCAGAGCCGGTCCACCGGCTCCGACCAGTCGTGCAGGGCGAGGTTGAAGGTCGCCCAGTGCACCGGCACGAACAGCCCGCCGCGCAGGTCGAGGTGGGCGGCGACGGCCTCCTCGGGGAACATGTGGATGCTCGGCCAGGCCCGGTCGTACGCGCCGATCTGCATCAGCGTGACGTCGAACGGGCCGTGCTCGGCGCCGATGGCGGCGTACCCGTCGAAGTAGCCGGAGTCGCCGGTGTAGAAGACCTTCCGGTGCGCCCCGGCGATCACCCACGAGCTCCACAGCGTGCCGTCGCGGCGCAGCCCGCGCCCGGAGAAGTGCTGGGCGGGGGTGGCGGTCAGGGTCAGCCCGCCGACCTGGTGCTGCTCGGACCAGTCCAGCTCGACGATCCGCGTCTCGGGCACCCCCCAGCGCTCCAGGTGGGCGCCGACGCCGAGCGGGACGACGAACGGGGCGGACTGCTGGGCGAGCAGCCCGCGCACGGTCGCCATGTCCAGGTGGTCGTAGTGGTCGTGGGAGATCAGGATGGCGTCCAGCGGCGGCAGCTCGTCGAGGCGTACCGGGGGTTCGTGGATGCGCCGGGGGCCGACCGCCGCGGAGGGGGAGCAGCGGTCGCTCCACACCGGGTCCAGCAGCACCCGGCGGCCCTCGATCTCGACCAGGGTGGAGGCGTGGCCGTACCAGACCACGTTGAGTTCGCGGTCGGTGTCGTCGCCGGCCGGGACGCGAGCGGGGCGCAGCAGCGGGACGGCCGCGCCCGGGCGGCGCTTCTGCTTGCCGAAGACCAGCTCCTTGACCAGGTTGCGGCCGGGGTCGGCGACCATCGTCCGGGTGCCGGCGGGGTTGTGGAAGACGCCGTCGCGGAACTGCGGCGACCGCGCCGCCCGCTCGGCCCGCCGGCCGGCGAGCCGCCCGCCGAGCTGGGCGGGCACGTCCCGCGCCGTCCAGGCCAGGCCGGCCACCGCGGCCAGCCCCGCCATCCGCCACAACCGGCCGCCGCGCGCCCGCTCGATCGTCCGCTCCGCGTCGCCCATGCGCCGTCCTCTCCGCCAAGGTCTCTCGTACACGCTAGTCACCCGGCGCCCCCCGCGCCCACCTGCCGGCGCGGGGAAGGATTCAGCCGTCGCGGCGCAGCGCGGCGGCGGCCGAGCCGCCGACCGCCTGGGCGGCCCGCGCGCCCCGCAGCAGGGCGTTGCCGCCCACGGTACGGACCAGCCGGGGCAGGTCGGGCAGCCAGCCGCCGCGTACCGAGGCGTTGGCCGGGTCCGGGGTGAACACCACGCCGTCGGTCGGCGGTACCGGCCCGCCGGTCAGCCCGGCGGCGCGCATCAGCGGGCCGACCAGCACGTCGTACAGGCCGGGCAGCAGGGTGAAGCCGAACCGCATGACCACGTTGGCCCGGCCCACCGAGACCTCCCGACGGGGCCGGTCGGCGCAGTCGACGATGGCCCGGGCGACCCGTTCCGGGGTGGTGACCGGCAGCGGCGGCCGACCCGCCCGGCCCAGGTGGTTGGCCGCCCGCTGGTAGACCGGCGTGTCCACGCTGCCGGGGTTGACCAGGCAGATGTGTACGCCGGGCAGGTCCCGCGCCTCCTGTTGCAACGCCCGGGCCAGGCCCTGCAACCCCCACTTGCTGGCGACGTAGCCGCTCATGTACGGCGCGGTGACGTGCCCGAGCACCGAGCCGGTGAGGATCAGGGTGCCGCCCCCGGCCTCCTTGAAGTGGCGCAGCGCCACCCGGGCGGCGCCGGCGGCGGCCAGCAGGTCGGTGCGTACCACCTGTTCGAAGACCGGCTCGGGCAGTTCCTCGAACCGCCCGTACGCCATCACGGCCGCGGTGTGCAGCCAGACGTCGATCCGGCCGAAGCCGGTCACGGCGGCGGTCGCCAGGGCGTCCAGCGCGCCGGGCTGGGTGACGTCGGTGGGGACCGTGAGGACCTCCGCGCCCGCCCGGCGGCACTCCCGGCCCGCCTCGGCCAGCGTCCCCGGGTCCCGGGCCGCGAGGACCAGGCGGTCCCCGCGGCCGGCGAACTCGTGGGCGGCGGCCCGGCCGATGCCGCTGGTCGCCCCGGCGATCACCACCACCCGGCTCACGGCGCGAGCACGACCTTGACGCAGCCGTCCTCCTTCTTCTGGAACATCTCGTACGCCTGCGGCGCCTGCTCCAGCGGCAGCCGGTGGGTGCGCAGATCCTCGACGCCCAGCGGGTCGTCGTCGCCGGCGAGCAGCGGCATGATCTCGTCGGTCCAGCGGCGGACGTGGCACTGGCCCATCCGCAGCTGGATGCCCCGGTCGAACATCTCCATCAGCGGCATCGGGTCCTGCTCACCGCCGTACACCCCGGAGATGGAGACGGTGCCGCCGCGGCGCACGGCCTTGAGCGCGGCGTGCAGCACCACCAGGCGGTCCACCCCGGCCTTGTCGATCATCGGCTGGGCCAGCTTGTCCGGCAGCAGCCCGGCGGCGGTCTGGGCGAACTTGCCGACCGGCGCGCCGTGCGCCTCCATGCCGACCGCGTCGATCACCGCGTCCGGGCCCCGGCCGTCGACCAGGTCGATCAGCGCGCCGGGCACGTCGTCGAGTTGGGTGACGTCGAGCGTCTCGATGCCGTGCCGGCGGGCCATCTCCAGCCGCTCCGGCACCAGGTCGAGGCCGATCACCCGGCCGGCGCCGAGGTGGCGGCCGATCCGGGCGCAGAACTGGCCGACCGGTCCGAGCCCGAAGACGGCCAGGGTGCCGCCGGGCGGGGTGTCGGCGTACTTCACCGCCTGCCAGGCGGTGGGCAGGATGTCGGAGAGGTAGAGGTACCGCTCGTCCGGGCCGGTCTCCGGGATCTTGATCGGGCCGACCTGGGCCTGCGGGACGCGCAGGTACTCGGCCTGCCCGCCGGGCACCGAGCCGTAGAGCGAGGTGTAGCCGAACAGCGAGGCGCCCTTGCCCTCGGCGGTCACCTGGGTGATCTCGCACTGCGCGTAGAGCTGCCGCTGGCACATCCAGCAGTCGCCGCAGGAGATGTTGAACGGGACCACCACCCGGTCGCCGGGCTTGAGCCGGGTCACCCCGGGGCCGACCTCCTCGACCACGCCCATCGGCTCGTGGCCGAGGATGTCGCCCGCCTTCAGGTACGGCCCGAGCACCTCGTACAGGTGCAGGTCGGAGCCGCAGATCGCGGTGGAGGTGATTCGCACGATCGCGTCGGTCGGCGCCTCGATGCGGGGATCGGGTACCTCCTCCACCCGGACGTCCCGCTTGCCCTGCCAGGTAAGTGCCTTCATGCCCTGATTCCCCTCTCGGTGCCGTCCATGGGACTGCTACCCGGCAGGGCGCGCTTGAACCGACACGCCCCGCGCCGTCCGCCACCGGGGCCCGCGGTGGCCGAGCGCGCGCGTGCCCGTGCGCGCTCACCGACGGTCACCCTCCCGTCCGTTGGGTACGCCACCCCGCAGGCTTTGCTCTGCTGCCGCCGAGGCAACAGGCACGAAGAGTGATCGGGCGGGGGTCATCCACCAGCCTGCCGCCGGGGGAGATGGCCTGTTCAGGCGGGTGTTGCCTGGGCGGAAGCAGAGCAAAGCCTGGGGGGTGGCGGTTGGGCCGGGCGGCTGGAGTCGCGCAGAGTCACCGGCGTCGTCCTGCGACTGGGGGTAACCGTGAGTGACGGTGACCGGCGAGGCGCGCACGACCGGCGAGGCGCGCGTGCGGACCGGGCTGGTCGTGCGGGTCAGGCTGGTCGTGCAGGTCGGGCTGGTCGTGCAGGTCGGGCTGGTCGGGCTGGTCGTGCGGGTCGTGCAGGTCGTGCAGGTCGTGCGGGTCGTGGGCGAGCCGGCGCGGCGTGGGCGGGGGTGCCGCACGTGACGAGCGCCGGCCGTCGGGCCCGCTGAGGGGCGCGACGGCCGGCGCTCGCCGGGATGTTCGCCGGGTCAGGAACCCGGGGTGTCGCCGCGCTTGGCGGTCGCCGCGAGGTAGTCGCGGTTGAGCCGGCCGATGGTGTTCAACGGGATGCCCTTCGGGCAGACCGCGGTGCACTCACCGGCGTTGGTGCAGCCGCCGAAGCCGGCCTCGTCGTGCGCGTCGACCATGCCGATCACCCGGGTGTAGCGCTCCGGCTGGCCCTGCGGCAGCAGCGAGAGCTGAGTGATCTTGGCGGCGGTGAAGAGCATGCCGGAGCCGTTCGGGCAGGCGGCCACGCATGCGCCGCAGCCGATGCAGGCGGCCGACTCGAAGGCGGCGTCCGCGTTGGCCTTGGCCACCGGGGTGGCGTGCGCCTCGGGGGCGCTGCCGGTCGGCGCGGTGACGTACCCGCCAGCCGCGATGATCTTGTCGAAGGCGCTCCGGTTGACCACCAGGTCCTTGATCACCGGGAAGGCGCGGGCCCGCCACGGCTCGATGTCGATCGTCTCGCCGTCTTTGAACTGCCGCATGTGCAGCTGGCAGGCGGTGGTGCCGCGCTGCGGCCCGTGCGCGTCGCCGTTGATCATCAGGCCGCACATGCCGCAGATGCCCTCGCGGCAGTCGTGGTCGAACGCGACCGGCTCGTCCCCGTCGAGGATCAGCCGCTCGTTGAGCACGTCGAGCATCTCCAGGAACGACATGTCCGGGGAGACGTCCTCGACCTGGTAGGTCACCATCCGACCCTTGTCGTCGGGGCCGCTCTGGCGCCAGATGCGCAGGGTCAGGTTCACTTGTAGCTCCGCTGCGTGGGGTGGACGTACTCGAACTTCAGGTCTTCCTTGTGCAGCACCGGCCGGTCGCCGCCGGCGTACTCCCAGGCCGCCACGTAGGCGAACCGCTCGTCGTCGCGCTGCGCCTCGCCGTCCGGGGTCTGGTACTCGCCCCGGAAGTGGCCGCCGCAGGACTCCTCGCGGTGCAGGGCGTCGACGCACATCAGCTCGGCCAGCTCGAAGAAGTCGGCCACCCGGCCGGCCTTCTCCAGCGACTGGTTGAGCCCCTCGCCGTCGCCCGGCACCCGGACCCGCTGCCAGAACTCCTCGCGCAGCGCCCGGATCTCGTCGATCGCCTTGCGCAGCCCGGCGTCGGTGCGCTCCATGCCGCAGTGTTCCCACATGATCTGGCCCAGCCGGCGGTGGAACGAGTCGACCGTGCGGTCGCCGTTGACGGCGAGCAGCCGGGCGATCCGCTCCTCGACGTCGCGCCGCGCGGCGACCGCCTGCGGGTGGCTCGGCTCCACCTTCTCCAGCGGGTTCGACGCCAGGTAGTTGGCCAGCGTGTTCGGCAGCACGAAGTAGCCGTCGGCCAGCCCCTGCATCAGCGCCGAGGCGCCGAGGCGATTCGCGCCGTGGTCGGAGAAGTTGGCCTCACCGATCACGAACAGACCGGGGATGGTCGACTGGAGGTCGTAGTCGACCCAGAGGCCACCCATCGTGTAGTGCACGGCGGGGTAGATCCGCATCGGCGCCTCGTACGGGTCCTCGCCGGTGATCCGCTCGTACATCTCGAAGAGGTTGCCGTACTTGGCCTCGATGGCCTTGCGGCCGAGCCGGTCGATCGCGTCGGCGAAGTCCAGGTAGACGCCGAGCCCGGTCGGACCGACCCCCCGGCCCTCGTCGCAGACGTTCTTCGCGGCCCGGGAGGCGATGTCCCGCGGCACCAGGTTGCCGAAGGAGGGGTAGATCCGCTCCAGGTAGTAATCCCGCTCGTCCTCGGGGATGTCCCGCGGGGCGCGGTCGTCGCCCTTGGCCTTCGGCACCCACACCCGGCCGTCGTTGCGCAGCGACTCGCTCATCAGGGTCAGCTTCGACTGGTGGTCGCCGGAGACCGGAATGCAGGTCGGGTGGATCTGGGTGTAGCAGGGGTTGGCGAAGTACGCGCCCTTGCGGTGCGCCCGCCAGGCGGCCGTGACGTTGCAGCCCTTGGCGTTGGTGGAGAGGTAGAAGACGTTGCCGTAACCGCCGGAGGCGAGCACCACCGCGTCGGCCATCTCGGTGCTGATCTCACCGGTGACCATGTCCCGCACCACGATGCCCCGGGCCCGGTCGTCGACGACGACCAGCTCCAGCATTTCGTGGCGGGCGTTCATCTCCACGTTGCCCAGGCCGATCTGCCGCTCCAGGGCCTGGTACGCGCCGAGCAGCAGCTGCTGGCCCGTCTGGCCCCGCGCGTAGAAGGTGCGCTGCACCTGCGCGCCGCCGAAGGAGCGGGTGTCGAGCAGGCCGCCGTACTCGCGGGCGAACGGCACGCCCTGGGCGACGCACTGGTCGATGATGTTTACCGACACCTCGGCGAGCCGGTGCACGTTCGACTCGCGGGAGCGGAAGTCGCCGCCCTTGACGGTGTCGTAGAAGAGCCGGTGCACCGAGTCACCGTCGTTGCGGTAGTTCTTGGCGGCGTTGATGCCGCCCTGCGCGGCGATCGAGTGCGCCCGGCGCGGGCTGTCCTGGTAGCAGTAGGACTTGACGTGGTAGCCCTGCTCGGCCAGGGTCGCCGCGGCCGAGCCGCCGGCCAGGCCGGTGCCGACCACGATGACGGTCAGCTTCCGCCGGTTGGCGGGGTTGACCAGCTTCATCTCGAACCGGTGGCGGTCCCACCGGGTCTCGACCGGGCCGTCCGGGGCCCGGGTGTCGGCGATCGGGTCGCCTTCGGTGTAGAGGTCCATGTCAGGCCACCAATCCGGTGAGTACGGCGAACGGGACCAGCAGGTAGCCGGCGCAGAGCGCGACGGCGAAGACCAGTGCGGCGGTACGCGCCCGGCGCTCGCCCTTCGGGGTCTGCTGCCCGAGGCTGCGGAACGCGCTGAAGGCGCCGTGGCGCAGGTGGAAGCCGAGCGTGACGATCGCCAGGGTGTAGAAGGCCGTGACGTACCAGCGCTCCGGCGCGAAGTCGGCGACCACGTTGCCGTACGGGTTGGCCGGGTCGCCCTGCGGGTTCAGGTGCCCCGTGGTCAGGTCCAGGATGTGGTAGATCACGAAGAGCAGGATGATCACCCCACCCCAGCGCATCGTGCGGGCCGCGTAGCTGCCCTGGACCTTCTTGCGGTGCGCGTACTTCACCGGGCGGGCGGCACGGGCGCGCAGCGCCAGCACGGTCGCGGCGACGATGTGCGCGACCACGGCTCCGGTGAGCACTGCGCGCTGGATCCACAGGTACCAGGTCTCGGGCAGCAGCGGTGTGCCGATGCTGCGCAACCAGTGCGCGTAGTGGTCGAACGACGTCTCGCCGGTGAAGATCTTCAGGTTCCCCAGCATGTGCACGATGAGGAACAGCGCCAGCAGGATGCCCGTCACCGCCATGACGGCCTTGAGGCCGACGTTCGAGCGGATGGGCGACCGAGTTTTCGTGATTACCACATGCCCGACGCTAGGAGCAGTTTGATCAGTCGTCCAATGCATCGACCTCGCAGTCTTGATAGCCGTAAGCTATGTAGATGCAGCTCCATCAGCTTCGGTACTTCGTGGCGGTCGCAGAAGTACGACATTTCACCCAAGCGGCCGATCTGGTGGGCATAACCCAACCCTCGTTGAGTAAGCAAATTCACGCCCTGGAGGCCGACCTCGGGGCCCCGCTCTTCGAGCGGGTAAGGGGCAACATCGCCCTCACCGCGGCCGGCGAGGTGCTGCTGCCACTCGCCAAGCGGATCCTCGCCGACGTCGACACCGCCACCCGGGAGGTGCAGGAACTGGTCGGGCTGCGGCGCGGTCGGGTCCGGCTCGGCGCCACCCCCAGCCTGGCCACCTCGCTCGCCCCGCCGGTGCTGCGCCGGTTCCGCGACGCCCACCCCACCGTCGACCTGCGGGTGGAGGAGGGCGGCTCGCAGGACCTGGTCCGCGACCTGCTCCGCGGCGACCTCGACCTGGCGCTGATCATCATGCCGGCCGCCGGCACCGACCCCGGGCTGCGCACCGACCCGATCCTGCGGGAGAGCCTGGTGGTCGCCTCGGTCGACCCGCTGCCGGCGGCCGGGGAGACCGGCGAGCTGCGCATCACCGACCTGCGCGACCAGCCCCTGGTCATGTTCCGCGAGGGGTACGACCTGCGCGACGCCACCCTGCAGGCGTGCCGGGCGGCCGGCTTCGAGCCGAGCCTCGCCGTGGACGGCGGGGAGATGGACGCGGTGCTCAGCTTCGTCGAGGCGGGGCTCGGCGTCGCGGTGGTCCCCGGCATCGCGGTGGCCCGCCGCCCCGGCATCCGGGTCACCCGCCTCGCCCCGCCCGGCGTCCGCCGGACCATCGCGGTGGCCCGCCGCCGCGACGTGGTCCCCACCCACGCCGGCCGCGAACTGCGCCGCATCCTGCTGGAGTACGTCCACGACGCCACCACCGCCGCCGAACTCCCGCCCGGAGTCGAGCCGCTGTAGTGGTGCTGCCGTCAACGGATCGCGGGCCCCGGCAGCCGGCTGTCGCGTCGATGGCGGGGTCGGTTGCTCAGCGTCCCTCGGCGTCGTCCATCGCCCGGTAGATCCGCTGCTCGGACACGGGATACGGGGTGCCGAGCGCCTGCGCGAAGACGTTCACCCGCAGCTCCTCGATCATCCAGCGGATCTGCCGGGCCGCCGCGGACTGCCGCTTGGCGGGCGGCAGCGCGGCCAGCATGTCCTGGTACTCCCGCTCGACCACGGCGATCCGGTCCTGCTGCTGCTTGTCGCGCTGCGGGTTGCCGGGCAGCCGGTCCAGCCGCCGCTCGATCGCGGTGAGATAGCGCAGCAGGTCGGGCAGGCGGGCGTACCCGGCCTCGGTGAGGAACCCGGCGTGCACCAGGCCGTCGAGCTGCTTGCGGATGTCGGCCAGGGCGGCCACCACGGCCAGGTTCCGGGTGGCGCCGAGGCGCTGCTGCACCGCGTACCCGGCGGCGAGCACCTGCCGGGCCCGGTTCATCACCTCCACCACCGTGTCGACCAGGTCGGCGCGGACCCGCTCGCGCAGCGCGGCGAAGCCCTCGGCGTCCCAGGCGGGGCCGCCCGCGTCGGCGATCAGCTTGTCGATCGCCGCGCCGGCCGCGTCCTCGATCAGCGCCGGCACCCCGCCGTGCGGGTTGCGGGACAGCGCCAGCTTCGCCTCGTTGCTCAGCCGCCCCTGGAGGAACGTCGCCGGCGACGGCACGGTCAGCCGCAGCAGCCGCCGGGTGCCGGCCCAGTGCGCGGCCTCCTGCTCGGCCGGGGAGTCGAACACCTTCACCCCGACCGTGGCGCCCTCGTCGACCAGGGCCGGGTACGCGGTCACCGCGTAGCCGGCGCGGACCTGCTCGATGGTGCGCGGAAGATCCTCCATGGTCCACTCGCGCAGGCCCGTCCGGGCGACGTCCGGCGCGGCGGCGGCCACCACCTGGCGTACCTCCTGGCGGAGCTGGCGTTGCAGCGCGCCGAGGTCCTTGCCCTCGGCGACCGGCTTGTCGTCGTCGCCGAGGACCCGGAAGCCGACCCGCAGGTGCGCCGGCAGCTTCGCCGGCTCCCACGCCTCGCGTGGCACGGTGACGCCGGTCATTCGGCGCAGCTGCCGGGTGAGCGCGTCGAGCAGCGGCTCCTCGCCGGGGGTGATCGCGGCCAGGGCGGCCCGGGCGTAGTCGGGCACCGGCACGAAGTTGCGCCGGATCGCCTTGGGCAGTGACCGGATCAGCGCGATCACCAGTTCCTCGCGCAGCCCGGGCACCTGCCAGTCGAAGCTCTCCGCCGGCACCTGGTTGAGCAGCGGCAGCGGGATGTCCACGGTGACGCCGTCGGTGGGCGCGGTCGGGTCGAAGGTGTACGTCAGCGGCAGCGCCACCCCGTCGGCCCGCCACTCGTCGGGGTAGTCGTCCTCGTCCACCCCGCCCCGGCCGGCGTTGACCAGCAGCTCGCGGGTGAAGGTGAGCAGCTCGGGGGTTTCCCGCCGGGTCTTCTTCCACCACGAGTCGAAGTGCCGCCCGGAGACCACGTCGGCGGGGATCCGCTCGTCGTAGAACTGGAAGATCGTCTCGTCGTCGACCAGGATGTCGCGCCGCCGGGCCCGGTTCTCCAGCTCTTCCACCTCGGTCAGCAGCCGCTGGTTGTCCTTCCAGAACTGGTGGTGGGTCTGCCAGTCGCCCTCGACCAGGGCGTGCCGGATGAACAGCTCCCGGCTCAGGCCCGCGTCGATCCGCCCGAAGTTGACCTTGCGGGAGGTGACGAGCGGGATGCCGTACAGGGTGACCTTCTCGTAGGCCATCACCGCGGCCTGCTTCTTCTCCCAGTGCGGCTCGCTGTAGCTGCGCTTCACCAGGTGCTGCGCGAGGGGCTCCACCCACTCCGGCTCGACCCGGCCGGCGACCCGCCCCCAGAGCCGGGAGGTCTCCACCAGCTCGGCGGCCATCACCCAGCGCGGCGGCTTCTTGAACAGCGCCGACCCGGGGAAGATCGCGAACTTCGCGCCCCGGGCGCCCAGGTACTCGTGCTTCTGCGCGTCCTTGAGCCCGAGGTGCGACAGCAGGCCGGGCAGCAGCGACTGGTGCACCTTCGGGGTGTCGATCTCCTCCGGCAGGTCCGCGCCGACCCCGCGCCGGCCGCCGTCGGTCGCGGCCTCCGTCGCGCCGCGCCTGCCGCGTCGGCCGTCACCCGCTTCCGGCGTACGCAGCACCTGGCGCAACTGGCTGACGATGTCCTGCCACTCGCGTACCCGCAGGTAGTTGAGGTATTCGGCCTTGCACATCCGGCGGAACGCGCTGGACGACAGCTCCCGCTGCTGCTCGCGCAGGTACCGCCACAGGTTCAGGTACGCGACGAAGTCGGACTCGGAGTCGGCGAACCGGGCGTGCGCCTGGTCGGCCTGGGCCTGCTTGTCGGCCGGGCGCTCGCGCGGGTCCTGGATGGAGAGCGCGGCGGCGATCACGACGACCTCGGTGGCGCAGCCGTTGCGTTCGCCCTCGATCACCATCCGGGCCAGCCGGGGGTCGACCGGGAGCTGGGCCAGCCGCCGGCCCAGCGCGGTGAGCCGCTTCGCCGGGTCGGTCTCGGCCGGGTCGAGCGCGCCCAGCTCGTGCAGCAGGTTGACGCCGTCGGTGATGTTGCGGCGGTCCGGCGGGTCGATGAACGGGAACGCGGCGATGTCGCCGAGCCCGATCGAGGTCATCTGGAGGATGACCGAGGCGAGGTTGGTGCGCAGGATCTCCGGGTCGGTGAACTCCGGCCGGGAGTCGAAGTCCGGCTCGTCGTAGAGGCGGATGCAGATGCCGTCCGAGGTGCGCCCGCAGCGCCCCTTGCGCTGGTTGGCGCTGGCCTGCGACACCGGCTCGATGGGCAGCCGCTGCACCTTGAGCCGGCTGGAGTAGCGGGAGATGCGGGCGGTGCCCGGGTCCACCACGTACTTGATGCCGGGCACGGTCAGCGAGGTCTCCGCGACGTTGGTGGCGAGCACCACCCGGCGGTTGCTGTGCGGGGCGAAGACCCGGTGCTGCTCGGCGGCCGAGAGCCGGGCGTAGAGCGGGAGGATCTCGGTGCCCAGCAGCGAACGCCGGGACTGCACCAGCTTGCCCAGCGCGTCGGCGGTGTCCCGGATCTCCCGCTCGCCGCTGAGGAAGACCAGGATGTCCCCGGGCCCCTCGGCGGCCAGTTCCTCGACCGCGTCGCCGATGGCCTGGATCTGGTCGCGGACGTTCTCCTCGTCGGCCTCGTCCTCCGCCTCGGCCTCGGTGACCTCGACCAGCGGCCGGTAGCGCACCTCCACCGGGTAGGTCCGCCCGGAGACCTCGACCACCGGCGCCGGCTTGCCCCCGGCGTCGGCGAAGTGCTGCGCGAACCGGTCGGTCTCGATGGTCGCCGAGGTGATGATCACCTTGAGGTCGGGCCGGCGGGGGAGCAGCTGCCGCAGATAGCCCAGGATGAAGTCGATGTTGAGGCTGCGTTCGTGCGCCTCGTCGATGATCAGCGTGTCGTACTGCCGGAGCATCCGGTCGGTCTGCAACTCGGCCAGCAGGATGCCGTCGGTCATCAGCTTGACCAGGCTGTTGTCGCCCACCTGGTCGGTGAAGCGGACCTTGTAGCCGACCACGTCGCCCAGCTCGGTGCCGAGCTCGTCGGCGATCCGGTCGGCCACCGTGCGGGCGGCCAACCGGCGGGGCTGGGTGTGCCCGATCAGCCCGGTGATCCCGCGCCCCAGCTCCAGGCAGATCTTGGGCAGCTGGGTGGTCTTGCCGGAGCCGGTCTCACCGGCCACGATCACCACCTGGTGGTCGCGGATCGCGGCGGCGATGTCGTCCTTGCGCTCGCTGACCGGCAACTGCGCCGGGTAGGTGATCGCCGGCACGGCGCTCCGCCGGGCCGCCAGCCGCGCCTCGGCCCGGCCCACCTCGGCGCCGATCTCGGCCAGCGCCGACTCGCGCCGCTGCGGGTCGCGCAGCTTCCGGACTCCGTCGAGGCGCCGTTGCAGCCGGCGCTGGTCGCGGAACATCAGGGTGGGCAGCCGGCGGTGCAGGTCGCGGACGGTGTCGGGCGCGGCGGGTGCGGGTGGCGTGTGCATGTCGTCGCCAAGGATAGGCAGCCCGCCGCCCGACCGCTCCCGGGTTACCGGCCGGCACGCCACCGGCCCGGCTGACCGGGCAACCCGGCTGCGCCGGGCTAGAGTGACCGCCGACCGGTGGGGAGGACGGAGGCCGTGATGAAGGAGACCGACCGGGCCCTGGTGCAGGCCGCCACGGCGGTGGCGAAGCTGCGGTGCCGCAGCGAGAACCATTCCGTCGCGGCGGCGGTGCGCAGCGTCGACGGGCGGGTCTTCACCGGGGTGAACGTCTACCACTTCACCGGCGGGCCGTGCGCCGAGGTGGTGGCGCTGGGCGCGGCGGCGACCCAGGGCGCGGGGGAGTTGGAGACCATCGTGGCCGTCGGCAACGCGGGCCGGGGTGTGCTCGCCCCGTGCGGCCGGTGCCGGCAGGTGCTGTCGGACTACGTCCCGGGCCTGCGGGTGATCGTCGGGCCGATGGACGGCCTGCGGGTGGTGCCGGTCGCCGACCTGCTGCCCGAGGCGTACGTCTGGGCGGACCAGCAGCCGGACCCGGCGCTGTCGGTGCGTACCGGGCAGTGGCCGTTGCCGGCGGTGCCGGGCAGCCGGCCGGCCTCGGAGGACTGAGCCGGTCAGTCGCCGGACGCCACCTCCAGCATCGACCGGGGGACCGGCACGCTCTCGAAGCGTACGCTGCCCTCCGGCACCATCCAGCTCATCACCTGCACGGCGAGCCGGCCGGCCCGGACCGCCGGGTCGTTGGCGTACAGCTCGCGCGCCATCGCCGGGTCGACGCCGAGCACGGCGATGCCGCGCAGCCGGTCGTCGTCCTGACCGAGCAGCGGCCCGGCGGCGATCACGTGGCCGGCGTCCACCAGGCCGGCCTGGTGGGCCAGGTGGGCGTCCTGCAGCCGGTCGAGGGCGTCCTGGGGCAGTTCGGGGGCGTCGGCCGGCCGGACCAGGAGGACCACGGTGTGCTGGTCGAAGCGCATCCACCAAGGCTACGGCGATTCGCCTCGTCCGACGGGACGGATGCCACACCCCCCGCCGGTCAATTAGGTAAGGCTTACCTGGCTCGGCTAGGGTGGGGCCGCCCTCAGCACCGACCCGGGAGCATCGTGACCACCCTCGCCGTACGCCCTGCCGTCGCCCCCGGCGGGCCGCGCGGTCGCCGGCCGACCGTCGCCGCCGGCGCGGCGCTCGCACTGGCGCTCGTCGTGCTGGCCAGCCTCGCCCTCGGCAGCCGCCCGCTCGCCCCCGCCGAGGTGTGGCACGCGCTGGTCGCCCCCGACGGCGGCACGGCCAGCACCATCGTCCGCGAGTTGCGGCTGCCCCGGACGCTCCTCGGCCTGGTCGTCGGGCTCGCGCTCGCCGTCGCCGGGGTGCTGTTCCAGGCGCTCACCCGCAACCCCCTCGCCGAGCCGCGGATCCTCGGCATCAGCGCCGGCGCCTCGTTTGGCGTGGTGCTGGCCATCGCCGTCTTCGGCGTCGGCAGCCTCGCCGGGTACGTCTGGTTCGGCGTCGCCGGCGCGCTCGGCGCCGGCCTGCTGGTCTTCGCGGTCGCCACCCGCACCCGGGAGGGCGCCTCGCCGGTCACCCTCGCGCTGATCGGCGCGGCCCTCGACGCCAGCCTGGCCTCCCTGGTGTACGCGCTGCTCAGCATCGACGCCCGCACCTTCGAGGAGTACCGGTTCTGGGTGGTAGGCGGCCTCACCGGCCGGGACCTGCCGGTCACCGCGCAGGTGCTGCCGTTCGTCCTCGGCGGGCTGGTGCTGGCCGCCCTGGTCGCCCGGGGACTCGACGCGCTCGCCCTCGGCGACGACGTCGCCCGGGGCCTCGGCCACCGCGTCGGGCTGGTCCGCCTCGCCGGGGGCGCGGCGGCGGTGCTGCTCACCGGCGCCGCGGTCGCCGCCGCCGGGCCGATCGCCTTCGTCGGGCTCGCCGTGCCGCACCTGGCCCGGGCCCTGGTCGGCGCCGACCACCGGTGGACCCTCGCCGTCTCCGCCCTGCTCGGGCCGGCCCTGCTGCTCGGCGCGGACATCACCGGCCGGCTGATCGCGCCGCCCGGCGAGGTGCCCGCCGGGATCGTCACCGCGCTGATCGGCGCGCCGCTGCTGGCGTACCTGGTCCGCCGAGCCAAGGTCGTGACGGCGTGAGCCGGGCGGCGGTCGGTGAGCGTCGGCTTATGGGTGGCCTGCCGGGGCGGGCGCTGGTGCGGGTCGGGCCGGTCAGTCTCCAGGTCCGCCGGCGCGCCGTGCTCGTCGCGCTCGCCTCGACCGTGCTGCTCGCCGCCGCCGCGGTGCTCAGCCTCTCCCTCGGCACCCCGTACGTCGCCCCCGCCGACGTGCTGCGCGCGCTCTCCGGCGCCGGCACCCCGTACGACCTGGTCGTGCTCGACCTGCGACTGCCGCGACTGGTGCTGGCGGCGGTGGCCGGGGCGACCTTCGGCCTGGCCGGCACGCTGATCCAGAGCGTGGCCCGCAACCCGATCGCCAGCCCCGACGTGGTGGGCATCACCCAGGGCGCGGGCCTGGCGGCCACCGTCGCCATCACCACCGGCGCGGCGGCGGTGCTGGTGGCCCCGGCGGCGCTGCTCGGCGGGCTGGTCGCCGCGCTGCTGCTGCTCGCGCTCGGGGCCCGGCACGGGCTGGCCGCCCAGCGCTTCGTGCTGGCCGGGGTCGCCGTCGCCTTCGCGCTGCGGGCGCTGACCGAGGTGGTGCTGCTCTCCGCCGACCCGATCGACGGGCTGCGGGCGCAGATCTGGCTCATCGGCACGCTCGCCGGCAAGGGCTGGACCGAGACGTGGTGGATCGTGGGCACCCTGGTCGCGCTGCTGCCGGTGCTGGCCTGGGCCGGCTGGGCCCTCAACGCGACCGCCCTCGACGACGACACCGCCCGCGGCGTCGGGCTGCGCCCGGTGGCCCGCCGGATCGGCCTGGCCGCCACCGGCGTGCTGCTCGCCGCGGCGGTCACCGCCCAGGTCGGCGCGGTGGACTTCGTCGCCCTGGTCGCCCCGCAACTGGCCCGGCGGCTGGTCCGCGCCGAACGTCCGCCGCTGGTCTGCGCCGCGCTGGTCGGCGCGCTGCTGCTGGTGCTCGCCGACCTCGCCGGCCGGCGGCTGTTCGCCCCCACCCAACTGCCGGCCGGCGTGCTGACCGCCGCCATCGGCGGGCCGTACCTGATGTTCCTGCTCGTCCGCGGCCGCAGGCGGTCCGCGTGACGGCCACCCCGGCCGGAGGAGGCCCGATGCTCGCCACCCGTGACCTGGTCGCCGGCTACGACGAGCGGACCGTGCTGGACGGGTTGGACCTGACCCTGCCGGCCGACGCGTTCACCGTCATCGTCGGGCCCAACGCCTGCGGCAAGTCCACCCTGCTGCGTACCCTGGCCCGGCTGCTCACCCCGCGGCGCGGCACGGTGCTGCTCGACGGCACCGCGATCCGGGACCTGCCCACCCGCGAGGTGGCCCGGCGGCTCGGGGTGCTGCCGCAGAGCCCGCTGGTGCCCGAGGGGGTCACCGTCGCGGACCTGGTCGGGCGGGGCCGCCAGCCCTACCAGCGGTGGTGGCGGCAGTGGTCCGCGCAGGACGCCGAGGCGGTGGACCGGGCGATGACCCTCGCCGACGTCGCCGGCCTGGCCGACCGTCCGGTCGACACCCTCTCCGGCGGGCAGCGGCAGCGGGTGTGGATCGCGATGACCCTGGCCCAGGACACCGAGGCGCTGCTGCTGGACGAGCCGACCACCTTCCTCGACCTGGCCCACCAGGTGGAGGTGCTGGATCTGCTGCACCGGCTGCGCGCCGACCGGGGCCGCACGGTGGTCGCGGTGCTGCACGACCTGAACCAGGCCGCCCGGTACGCCGACCACCTGATCGCCATGCGCGCCGGCCGGGTGGTGGCCACCGGGCCGCCCCGGGAGATCCTCACCGCCGAGCTGGTCCGGGACGTCTTCGGGCTGGACTGCGTGGTGGTGCCCTGCCCGGTGACCGGCGCGCCCCTGGTGGTGCCCGGCCGGACCAGCCCGTCGCCGGCCCCGTCGCCCGGTGCCGCCGCGCCGTCCGCCGGCCCATCGACCGCCGCGCCCGTGCCCGTTGCCGACCCGTCGGCCGGTCCTGGCTCGTCGGCCGGATCCGTGCCCGTTGCCGGGTCGGCCGGCTCCGCCCCGAAGGGCCCGGCCGCGCCGGCCACCCGCAACGCCACCGACGACGCGGACCGCCCGCACGTCGGCCCGTACCCGAAAGGACACTGATGCGTCGACTCGCCGCCGCCCTCACCGCGGCCCTGACCCTCGGCGTCGGCCTCACCGCCTGCGGTGAGAGCGACCCCGTCGCCGGCACCGCCACCGGGGAGACCCGGGAGGTCACCCACGCCATGGGCACCACCAAGGTGCCCGCCGACCCGCAGCGGGTCGTGGTGCTCGACACGGACAAGATCGACACCGCGCTCTCGCTCGGTGTCACCCCGGTCGGCGCGGCCACCGCCGGTGAGGCGAAGAGCTGGCCGACCTACTTCGGTGCCGAGAAGCTCGCCGGGATCAAGGAGGTTGGGGTGCTCACCGAGCCCGACCTGGAGGCGATCAACGCGCTGAAGCCGGACCTGATCCTGGGCAGCAAGTTCCGCCAGGAGAAGTTCTACGACGAGCTGTCCGCCATCGCGCCGACCGTGTTCACCGAGAAGGTGGGCATCACCTGGAAGGAGAACCTCCTCCTCGACGGCCAGGCGCTCGGCCGGGAGCAGCAGGCGCGCGAGCTGCTGGCGGCCTACGAGAAGCGAGCCAAGGAGTTCGGCGCTGGGCTCGGCGACGCCGCGTCGCGCAAGATCTCCATCGTGCGCTTCATCCCCGGCAACATCCGGGTGTACGGCCCGGACTCCTTCTCCGGCATCGTCATCGGCGACACCGGGCTGGGCCGCCCCGAGCGGCAGCGCCTGGACGGCAAGGAGGACAAGCGCTTCGACCTGGTCAGCCCGGAGCGGGTGAACGAGGTCGACGGCGACGTCATCTTCGTCACCGCGTACGGCGAGAAGGCCGCCGCCGAGCAGGCGAAGGTGACCACCGGCAGCCTCTGGCAGGGGCTGTCCGCCGTGCAGGCGGGCAGGGCGCACGTCGTCTCCGACGAGATCTGGATGACCGGTATCGGCGTCGGTGCCGCCAACAAGATCCTCGACGACCTCGAGAAGTACCTGGCCAGCTGACCGCCCCACCCCCGCCGCGCCCGCGCCGCCCTCGCCGCGCCCCGCCGCGCGGGCGCGGGGCCCACCTCGCGGGTGGGCCGACGCTGGATCGTGGAAGTAGTGGCCTCGCCGTGCCGTGCAGGCCACTACTTCCACGATCGAGCGTGATCTTGCTTCGTTGGTCCTGTGGTGTGGCGGCGGGGGAGGAGCGGTCAGCGGCGGCGGTAGCCGCGGGAGCGCAGCGCCGCCCGGACCTCGGCCAGGAAGCCGTCGAAGTCGTCGCGAAGCCGCCGCGACGTCACGTGCAACACGATCCAGTCGTCGCCGAGCAGCCGATTCAACCGGCGGCGATCGCGGTGGAGCTGCCCGGGCTCGTCGTGCCACTGCCCGTCGTACTCGACCGCCACCTTGAACTCGGGCCATGCCAGGTCCAGCCGGGCGACGAAACGGCCAGCGGCGGTGACGATCCACTGGGTCTGCGGTCGGGGCAGCCCCGCCAGCACCAGCCGCACCCGCGTTCTCGATTCCTGCGGCGATTCGGCGCCCGCATCCGCCAGGCCGGCCGCCCGCAGCAGCGCACGCCAGCCGCGCTCCCCGGCGCGGTCGAGTGCGTAGCGGTGCAGCGCGGCAAGCGTGACGACCCGTCGGGCCAGGAGCGCGTCGATCACGACGACCGCCTCCACGACGTCCAGCCAGCGGGCGAGGTCCCAGCAGGTCCGCGCCGGGGAGGTCACCGGCAGGCCGGATCTTTCCACGACGTCGTCCGGGCAGACGTCGGCGTGATGCACACGTAGCCCCTTGACGGGGCCGCGTCGCCGGCTCGACGGGGCCGGCGAGGGCCGGTCGGCGCCGGTCGGCACCAGCACATCGATCGGATCCTCGGGCGAGGTGGCCGCCACCCCGTAGAGCGCCGCAGCGCTGCGGCCGGCGATGGCCGTGCCGGCCGGCACGAGCCAGCGGATCACGGCGCCGCAGCGGTGCGGATGACTGACCCGGATGCTGGCGTCGGCATAGACGTCTCGGAAGAGAGGCCGCCACGCGGAGCTGCGAAGATCATTTCGGGTGAGCAGGCCACCGCTGATCGCGGCGGAGCCACGGAAGATCCTGCCGCGCAGGGCGGGAGGTCGACGAGGTGCCTTGGGCATGCCGCCACCCTGCCGACCTGAGCTCTCACCCGCTGTCCCCTGTGGATAACCCCGTCCCCGTCCCCAAGATCGCGCTCAAACAAGGAAGTAGTGGCCTTGACGTGTCGTCGAGGCCACTACTTCCCATATCGAGCACGATCTTGCGGGTGCGGGTGCGGGTGCGGGTGCGGGTGCGGGTGCGGGCGGGGTGGGGCGGGCGCGGGCGCGGGGGGCGCGGGGCGATGGTGCGGGGCGATGATGCGGGGCGATGGTGCGGGGTGCGGACCGGTCAGGCGGCGGTGGACCAGATGGCGCGGAAGGCGGCCGCCTCGCCGGCCAGCCACTGCTCGACCTGCTCGGGCTTGACCGCCTCGGGCATCCGGTGGGCCTCGCCGCGGCGGACGTCGACCAGCACCGGCTCGGCGTGCGGCAGGACCGCGTCCATGTGCCGCGCCATCAGGTGCAGGGTGGCCAGGGCGGCCTCCTCGCTCGGCGGGGCCTCGTCGAAGTGCAGCCGGACCGCCTCGGCGCGGCCGTCGGCGTACCGGACGCCGAAGTGCGGGTTGATCTTGACAGGCAGGTCGCCCAGCATGGCCAGGGCGTCCCGGGTCTGGGCCAGGTCGACCTCGGCCGGCTCGCCGAGGGAGCGCAGCCACGCCGTCGCCCCCGGCACCAGGGCCTGGTAGAGCGGGCGCCACCGGGGCTTCACCAGGTCGGGCACCTGCTCCAGGTGGGTGCCGCCGGTGTGGAAGGCGATGTCGGCCTTGAGCGCCTTGACGAACTGGCCGTGCGGGTTGAACCCGTGCCGGCTGGCCCGCTGCTTGCGCAGGCCGCCCACGAAGGTGGCCTTGGTCGGCCCGGTGCGGTCCACGTACCGGGTGAAACCGAGGAGGGTGGCGTAGGGGGTGACAGGGGCGGTGGAGGTGGGCGCAGTCACGAGCATCCTCCCAGGTCAACAGCTCGATTAGTACATACATTCTAATCGACAAGGCTGACATCGCCCAGGGCACGAAAAGGGCCACCCGGACATCCCGGATGGCCCTTTTTCGCACGCTGTCTAGAGCTGGCCGACGTCGGTGATCCGGACGGCGGCGACCCCCGCCTCGTCGGAGGCGGCGAGGTCGATCTCGGCGCTGATGCCCCAGTCGTGGTCGCCCTCCGGGTCGTCCAGGATCTGCCGGACGACCCACTTGTCCCGGCCCTGCTCGATCATCAGCAGCGCCGGCCCGCGCGCGTCCGGCCCGACCCCGATCCCGTCATACGACTCGAAGTACGGCTCCAGGGCGTCCGCCCAGGCGTCGGCGTGCCAGCCGTTCGCGGCGTCCAGCTCGCCGAGCAGGTCCCAGCGGCGCAGGGCGGCCAGCTCCACCCGGCGGAACAGCGCGTTGCGCACCAGCACCCGGAAGGCGCGGGTGTTGCGGGTGACCGCCGTGGTCCGGTCCTCCAGCGACGCGGCGACCTGCTCGACGTCGGACGGGTTGCGCAGCCGCTCCCACTCGTCGATCAGGCTGGAGTCGACCTGGCGGACCAGCTCGCCCAGCCACTCGATGAGGTCGACCAGTTCCTCGGTCTTGGCGTCCTCGGGCACGGTCTGCCGCAGCGTCTTGTACGCGTCGGCGAGGTAGCGCAGCACCAGCCCCTCGGAGCGGGACAGCCCGTAGAACTGCACGTACTCGGGGAAGGTCATCGCCCGCTCGTACATGTCGCGGACCACCGACTTGGGGGAGAGCTGGTGGTCGGCGACCCAGGGGTGGCCCTGCCGGTACATCTCGTACGCGCCCTCCAGCAGCTCGGCCAGGGGCTTGGGCCAGGTCACCTCGTCGAGCAGTTCGAGGCGGGCCTCGTACTCGATGCCCTCGGCCTTCATCGCGGCGACCGCCTCGCCGCGGGCCTTGAACTGCTGCGCGGAGAGGATCTGCCGGGGGTCGTCCAGGATCGACTCGATCACGCTGAGCACGTCCAGGGCGTACGACGGGGACTCGGCGTCGAGCAGCTCGATGGTGGCCAGGGCCAGCGGCGACAGCGGCTGGTTGAGCGCGAAGTCGAGCTGGAGGTCGACGGTGAGCCGTACCCGGCGGCCGGTCTCGTCCGGCTCGGGCAGTTCCTCGACCACGCCGCCGGCCCGCAGCGCCCGGTAGATGGCGATGGCCCGGCGGATGTGCCGCCGCTGCGCGGCCCGGTCCTCGTGGTTGTCGGTGAGCAGGTGGCGCATCGCGGCGAACGCGTCGCCGGGACGGCCGATGACGTTGAGCAGCATCGAGTGGCTGACCTGGAAGCTGGAGGTCAGCGGCTCCGGCTCGGCCTCGACCAGGCGCTGGAAGGTCGCCTCGCCCCAGCCGATGGAGCCCTCCGGCGGCTTCTTCTTCACCACCTTGCGGCGCTTCTTCGGGTCGTCGCCGGCCTTGGCGAGGGCCTTCTCGTTCTCGATCACGTGCTCGGGGGCCTGCACCACCACCCGGCCCAGGGTGTCGTAGCCGGCCCGCCCGGCCCGGCCGGCGATCTGGTGGAACTCGCGGGCCTTGAGCAGCCGCGTCCGGACCCCGTCGTACTTCGAAAGACCGGTGAAGAGCACCGTGCGGATCGGCACGTTGATGCCGACGCCGAGGGTGTCCGTACCGCAGATGACCTTGAGCAGGCCGGCCTGGGCGAGGGTCTCCACCAGGCGGCGGTATTTCGGCAGCATGCCCGCGTGGTGCACCCCGATGCCGTGCCGGACCAGCCGGGACAGCGTCTTGCCGAAGCCGGAGGTGAACCGGAAGTTGCCGATCGCCTGGGCGATCATGTCCTTCTCGGCCCGGGTGCAGACGTTCACGCTCATCAGCGCCTGCGCCCGTTCCAGCGCGGCGGCCTGGGTGAAGTGCACGACGTACACCGGGGCCTGCTTGGTCTCCAGCAGCTCCTCCAGGGTCTCGTGCAGCGGGGTCATCGCGTACGAGAAGAGGAGCGGGACCGGCCGCTCGGCCGAGCGGACGACGGCGGTCGGCCGGCCGGTGCGCCGGGTCAGGTCGTCGACGAAGCGGGTGGTGTCGCCCAGCGTGGCGGACATCAGGACGAACTGGGCCTGCGGCAGCTCGATGATCGGCACCTGCCAGGCCCAGCCCCGGTCCGGCTCGGCGTAGAAGTGGAACTCGTCCATGATCACCTGGCCGACGTCGGCCCGCTTGCCCTCGCGCAGCGCCAGGTTGGCCAGGATCTCCGCGGTGCAGCAGATGATCGGGGCATCGGCGTTGACGCTGGCGTCGCCGGTGAGCATGCCGACGTTCTCCGCGCCGAAGACGTCGCAGAGGGCGAAGAACTTCTCCGACACCAGGGCCTTGATCGGCGCGGTGTAGAAGGTGGTGCGGTCGTCGGCCAGGGCGGCGAAGTGGGCCGCGATCGCCACCAGGCTCTTGCCGGAGCCGGTCGGCGTATTCATGATCACGTTCGCGCCGGAGACGATCTCGATGACCGCCTCCTCCTGGTGCGGATAGAGGTCGAAGCCGCGCTCGGACGCCCAGCCGGCGAACGCGTCGTAGAGGGTGTCGGGGTCGGTGCTCTTCGGCAGCGCGGCGGTGAGTGTCATGGCACCCCCATCGTGCCTGGATCATGGCCTCCCGCGCCAACCGGGCTGTGCAAGGAAGGGCACCTTATTAACGCCTCCGGTAGAGCAGGGGCCCCTTCTTAACACCTGGCGCCTGACGCTCGCGTTAATAAGGGGCCCCTGCTTTCAGGAACACCAGGTCGAAGACGTCGCGGCCGGCGGTCAGCGCCCGCCGCTCGAACTTGGTCACCGGACGGTGCGCCGGGCGCGGAGCGAAGCCGCCGTGCACGTCGACCAACTCCGGGTCGGCGGTCAGCGTCGCCCGCATCGACCCGGCGTACTCGGCCCAGTCCGTCGCGCAGTGCAGGGTGCCGCCCGGCGCCAGCCGGGACCGCAGCAGCGCCACGTGCACCGGCTGGATGATCCGCCGCTTGTGGTGCCGGGACTTCGGCCACGGATCCGGGAAGAAGACGTGCACCGCGTCCAGCGACGCCTCCGGCAGCGCCCGGACCAGGTCCAGCGCGTCGCCCAGCGCCACCCGGACGTTGCTCAGCCCCTGGCGGTGCACCAGGTCGAGCAGGTTGGCGATTCCCGGCGTGTGCACCTCGACCGCCAGATAATCTCGGTCCGGATCGGCGGCGGCCATCACCGCCGTCGCGTCCCCCATGCCGGAGCCGATCTCCAGCACCAACCGGGCCCGGCGACCGAACAGCGCCGCCGGATCGAACGGCCCGTCGAGGTCGGCGATGTCCAGGCCGTACGTCGGCCAGAGCCGGTCCAGCGCGTCGGTCTGCCGGCCGCTCATCCGGCCGCGGCGCGGGTGGAAGGTGCGGATCCGGGACGCGCGGTCGGCGACGGGGTGCGGGTCGGTGGAGGTCACAGCGATCCGAGGGTACGCGACGCTCCGCCGGATCGGATGTGGCAAGCGGCCAGGGGTGAGAGGATTCATCCCGTACGGCAGGACGGGCGGTCCGCTGCGCGGTACGGCCCATGGCGCCGGGAGGGCTCATGGTGTCAGTCACGCGCCTCGGTGCGGTGGTCGCCTTCGCGGCGTTCGCCGGCCCGCTGCCGGTGACCGCCTCGGCGGTGGCCGGTCCCGCGGCGCCGGCGGTCCGGCCGGCCCGGGCCGAGCCGGTCCCCGACCCCCAGACCGGGGACGAGGCGCAGCGACCAAGCGACGTGATCTTCGTCGAGGTGACCCCCGGCACGGTGGAGCCCGGCTTCCTGGTAGGCATCAGGGCGAGCTGCCGGGACAACTCGGTGCCGGCGACGGTCGTGTCGGACGCCTTCGGGCGGGTGCAGGTGCAGCCGCAGCGGGGCCTGCTCAGCGCCACGCCGATGGTGCGCGACCGCACCCGGCCCGGCAACTACCGGGTCAAGCTGGAGTGCCCCAACGACGGGACGGCCAGCACCATGCTCCAAGTGGTCAAGCGGGTCAACCCGACCCCAACGCCCACCCGGCAGCCCACGCACCGGTCGGTCCCGGGCCCGGCCACCGGCTTCGGCGGCACCGCCGACTCCGGCGGGTTCGGCGGCCTGCTCCTGCCGGGCGGCCTGGCGTTGACCATCGCCGGGGTGACCGTCGGCCTGGTGGCCCGCCGCCGGCCCAGCGGCAGCGCCCGGCGCTGAGGCCGGTCGTGGCGTCGCCCACCCACCCGCGACCGGCCCGTGGCCGGCGTCCCTCGGATGACGTCGACGCCGTCGAG
>NZ_JAIOAA010000016.1 GCF_019890675.1 Micromonospora sp. PLK6-60
CCGCCTGCCCGGACGGTAGCCGCCGATCCGCCCGCCCCGGCCCCGGATGCGCATTACCGAAGCATTACCGAGTGCTGACGTCCCCGGGCGAACCGGCCCGCCGGCCCACCCGAGCGGCCTACCGTGGCCGGCATGCGGATACTGGTCACCGGCGCCGCCGGGTTCGTCGGATCGCACGTCGTCGACCTGCTGGTCGACGGGGGACACGAGGTGGTCGGGCTGGACGCCCTGCTGCCCCAGGCGCACGGTGGCGCGCCGCCCGACCGGGCGCGCGGGCACCGGCTGGTCGTCGGCGACGTCCGTGACCCCGACCAGCTGGACCGGCTGCTGCCCGGGGTGGACGCGGTCTGCCACCAGGCGGCAATGGTGGGGCACGGCCTCGACCCGTCGGACGCCCCCGACTACGCCAGCCACAACGACTACGGCACGGCGGTGCTGCTCGCCGCGATGCACCGCGCCGGGGTGACCCGGCTGGTGCTGGCCAGCTCGATGGTGGTCTACGGCGAGGGCCGCTACCGCTGCGCCCGGCACGGCGTGGTCCGGCCCGCGCCCCGCCGGCCCGCCGACCTGGCCGCCGGGCGGTACGACCCGACCTGCCCGGACTGCGCCGGCCCGCTCACCCCGGACCGGGTGCCCGAGGACGCCCCGCTGGAGCCGCGCAGCACGTACGCGGCCAGCAAGCTGGCCCAGGAGCACCTGGCCGCCGCGTGGGCCCGGCAGACCGGGGGCGGGGTGTGGGCGCTGCGGTACCACAACGTCTACGGCCCGCGGATGCCCCGTGACACCCCGTACGCCGGGGTCGCCTCGATCTTCCGCTCGGCGCTGGCCGACGGGCGACCGCCCCGGGTCTACGAGGACGGCCGGCAGCGCCGCGACTTCGTCCACGTCACCGACGTGGCCCGGGCGAACCTGTTGGCGCTGACCGCGCCGACCCCGGCCGGGCTGGTGCCGGTGAACGTCTGCTCCGGCGAGCCGCACACCGTCGGTGAGCTGGCCGGGGCGCTGGCCCGGGCGATGGGCGGCCCGGCGCCGGAGGTGGTCGGCGGCGCCCGGGCGGCGGACGTCCGGCACGTGACCGCCGACCCGCGCCGGGCACGCGACCTGCTCGGCTACCGCGCCCGGGTGGGTTTCGGAGACGGGGTGCGCCGGTTCGCCACCGACCCGCTGCGCGAACCCGCCACCGTCGCGGCTGACCCGGCCGGGTCGCCCGGCAGACCCCGGCCACGCGTCGGCGGTTGATCCCGGCCGTGCGTCCCGGCTGACCCGGCCGCGCGTCCCCGCCGACGCCGGCCCGGCCGGTGCCGCGCGGAGGCGGCGGCGGTCAGGAGACGGTGAGCAGCAGGTGGTTGACCGCGAGCGCGGTGAGCGCCTGCCCGAGCAGCCACCACCGCCGGGCCGGCCCGGGCAGGTGCGCGGCGGCCACCAGCAGCCAGACCACGAACGGCAGCCAGATCCGCTCCACCTCGGCCTTGCTCATCCCGGACAGGTCCGCGGCCGTCACCGCCAGCGCCGCCGCCGCGGGCAGCAGCACCGTCGGCCCGAGCGCACCCACCCGTCCGGCCGCGGGCCACCACCGGTCGCCGGTTGCCGGTCGCTCGGCCGCCCGCCAGCGCGCGCGTCCCGCCGCCACCGCCCGGCGCAGCGCCGGCCCCAGCACCGGCCCGGCGGCCAGCAGCAGCGCCGCCAGGTTCGCCCACACCCAGTAGCCGTACGGGCGCTCGGCCGCCCAGCCCTGGTAGTAGCGGACCACCACCCGGTCGTACCCGGCCCACCAGTGGAACCCGGCGAGGCTGAACACCGCCACCACGGCCGCCACTCCCGCCGAGGCGGCCAGCAACGCGGCCCACCGGCGGGCCGGGCGCAGCGCCAGCACCACCAGCGCCAGCGGCGCGACCAGCACGAACCCGTACGACAGGTAGAGGGCGAAGCCGAGCAGCAGCCCGCCGGCCAGCGCCGCCCCGGGGCCGCGTACCGCCAGCAGGGCCAGGCCGGCGGCGACCACGGCGGCGAAGATGCCGTCCCCGGAGGCGCCCACCCACACCGCGCCGGGCAGCAGCACCAAAAACGGCAGCACCGCCCGGGCGGCGGCAGCGGCACCCAGCGCCCGCAACGCCACCGGCACGGAGACGGCGACCGTCGCTCCGACCAGCACGCAGGCCAGCGCGGCGGCGGTGCCACCGCCCAGGCCGACCCGGTCCAGCCCGACGAAGACCAGCAGCGCGCCCGGCGGATGCCCGGCGGTGTGCGTCGACCACGAGTCGGGCTGGAAGTCGAGGATCCGGTCGGTGAAGCCGGCCAGGGTGGCCCGGACGTCGACCACGCCCGGCACCTCGTGCAGGTATTCCGCCTGCACGGTGAGCCGCCGGGTCAGCCCCCGCGACCAGCCGTCCACCAGCGCCAGCGACAGCGTCCAGGCCACCGAGGCCAGCCAGCCGGCGCCCAGCAGCGCACCCCAGCGGGCGGTGCCGGACCAGCGCAGTCCCGGCCCGAGCACCAGCAGCACCACCACCACCGCGGCCGGGGTGCCCCAGCCCAGGTGCGGCCACCAGCTGGCGTAGAGCGGCGCGGCGTCGGCGTACAGGCCCGTCCCGCGCCGGTTCAGCACCACCCCGACCACCACGGCGGCGGCCAGCAACGCCGCCTCGACGCCCAGCACGACGAGGTCGCCCCGGTCGCGCGCCGGCCGGGCCGCGTCGGCGGGGGAGCGGGGAAGCAGGGCACCAGATCTCATGACGAGGCGGACAGTACGGCCCGACCGGCACCCACGTCAGCGGAATCACCGGTCCGTCACCGGTCGGTAAGAACTGCCGGCTCGGTAAGCGTTCCGTAAGGCCGAACGCCGCCCCGCCGGCCCCGCCGCGCCCTAGCGTCGGCCCCATGCCGACACACATCGACGTGGTGCTGCCGTGCCTCGACGAGGCCGCCGCCCTGCCCGGCGTGCTGGCCGCGCTGCCGCCCGGCTACCGGGCGCTGGTGGTGGACAACGGGTCCCGCGACGGCTCACCCGAGGTGGCCGCCCGCCATGGCGCCCGGGTGGTCCGCGAACCCCGCCGGGGATACGGCGCCGCCGTACACACCGGGATCGAGGCGGCCGACACCGAGCTGGTCTGCGTCCTCGACGCCGACGGGTCCTTCGACCCCCGGCAACTGCCCGCCCTGGTCGCCCCGGTCGCCGGGGGCGCCGCCGACCTGTCCGTGGGCCGCCGCCGACCGGTACGCCCCGGCGTCTGGCCCTGGCACGCCCGGGCCGGTACAGCGCTGGTCGCCGCGCTGCTGCGGCACCGCGGCGTGCCGCTGCGCGACCTCAGCCCGATCCGGGTGGCCCGCCGCGAGGCGCTGCTCGCCCTCGGCGTCACCGACCGTGCCTTCGGGTACCCCCTCGAACTGCTCATCCGGGCCGCCGCGGCGGGCTGGCGGATCCACGAGACCGACGTCCGCTACGCCCCGCGCGCGGCCGGCACCCGGTCCAAGGTCTCCGGCTCGGTACGCGGCACCCTGCGCGCCACCCGCGACTTCGCCGTGGTGCTGCGCACCGTGGACGGCCCCCGGTGACCGTGCTGCTGGTGCTCGCCAAGGCACCCGTGCCCGGGCGGGTGAAGACCCGGCTCTGCCCGCCGGCCACCGGAGAGCAGGCGGCCCGGATCGCCGCCGCCGCGCTGCGCGACACCCTCGACGCGGTCCGCGCCACCCCCGGGGTGGTCCCGGTGCTGGCCCTCGCCGGCCGGTTCGACGACGCCGTCGACGGGGCCGCCCTGACCGCCGCCACCGCCGGCTGGCCGATCCTGCCGCAGCGCGGCCCGGACCTGGCCGCGCGGCTGGCCCACGCGCACGCCGACGTGGCGGCCGGATACCCGGGGGCGCCGGTGTTCCAGATCGGCATGGACACCCCGCAGCTCACCCCCGCCCGGCTGGCCGCCGCGGTGCGCCGCCTCGCCGGCACCGACGCGGTGCTGGGCCGGGCCACCGACGGCGGCTGGTGGGGGCTGGGGCTGCGCGACCCGGGGCACGCCGCCGCGTTGCGTACCGTGCCCACGTCCACCCCGCAGACCTGCCGGCTCACCTGGGCCGCGCTGCGCGGACGCGGACTGCGGGTGGCGCCGCTGCCGGTGCTGCGCGACGTGGACGTCTGGGCCGACGCGCTGGCGGTGGCCGCCACCGTGCCGGCCGGCCGGTTCGCCCGGGCGGTGGCCGAGGCGCGTCCGGGCACCGCCCGGCGCAGCCTCGCCGGAGAACGGCGATGACCGGCGCGGCCTTCGGCACCGCGCTGCGCGACCGCCGGCCCGGCCCGTGCTGGCTGGTGCACCCGGACGGGCACCGCCGCCGGCTGCCGGTGGAGCGGTGGCACGGGCCGGCCGAGGCCGCCGTCGCGGCCCTCGTCGCCCGGTGCGCCGGCCCCACCCTGGACCTGGGCTGCGGTCCGGGCCGGTTCGTCGGCGCGCTCACCCGGGCCGGGGTGACCGCCCTCGGCGTCGACATCTCGGCCCGCGCCGTCGCGCTGACCCGGGCCCGCGGCGCGGCCGCGATCCGCGCCGACCTGCACGACCCGCTGCCCGCCCAGGGCCGGTGGGCGCACGTCGTGCTGCTGGACGGCAACATCGGCATCGGCGGCGATCCGGTCGCGCTGCTGCGCCGCTGCCGGGCGCTGCTGCGGGCCCGGGGCACCGTCCTGGTCGAACTCGACAGGCCCGGCGCGGGCGCCTGGCAGGGCGTGGTGCACGTGCGCTCCGGCCCGCGCCGGGGACCGGACTTCCGCTGGGCCGGGCTGGACACCCGTAGCGTGCACCGGCCGGCGCAGGCCGCCGGGCTCGACGTCCGGGAGGTGTTCCCGGTCGGTCACCGCTGGTTCGCCGAGCTGGCCCGCGCCTGACCGGCGGCGGGTCAGGCGGCCACCGGCAGCCGCACCAGGAACCGGCACCCGTCGTCGACGTTTGCCACCTCCACCCGCCCGCCGTGCGCCTCGACCAGCCCGCGCACGATGGCCAGCCCGAGCCCGCCGGAACCCGCCACCCCGCCGTCGCCCGACCGTGGGGTACGCGCCGGCTCGCCGCGGAACGCCACGTCGAAGAGCCGGGGCAGGTCGGCGTCGGGGATGCCGCCGCAGGTGTCCACCACCGCGAACCAGGCGTCGGCGCCGTCGCGGCCGGCGTCGATCCGGACCGTGCCGTCGTCGGGCGTGTAGCGGACGGCGTTGAGCAGCAGGTTGGCCACCACCCGGGCCAGTTCCCGCTCGCTGGCGGTCACCGTCGGCCAGCCCGACTCGGCGGCGACCAGCCGGATCCGGCGGGCCGCGGCCAGCGGCGCGGTGCCGGCGAGCGCGTCGGAGACCACGTCGCCCAGCGGCACCGGCGCCAGCGACAACCGCAGCGCGCCCGCGTTGATCCGGGACAGCTCGAACAGGTCGTCGACCAGCCGGGTCATCCGGTCGGTCTCCACCCGGATCCGCCGGTGGTACTCCTCGACGGTCCGCCGGTCGGCGACCACCCCGTCCTCCAGCGCCTCCGCCATCGCGCGCAGCCCGGCCAGCGGCGTACGCAGGTCGTGCGACACCCAGGCGACCAGGTCGCGGCGGCCCTTCTCGATCCGCCGTTCCCGTTCCCGGGCCTGGGCCGCCCACACCGCCGCCGCGGCGAGCCGGCGGCCGAACAGCCACCCCACGCCGAGGCTGACCACCGCCGCGGCGGCCACCGTGATCAGCACGACCTCCAGGTCGTGCGCGGACAGGAACATCGCCTCGGCGACCACCACCACCCCGGCGGCGACCGCGGCCACCGTGCCGGCCAGCAGCACCGCGATGTGCACGGTGATCGACCGCCCGCGCAACAGCCGCAACGCCGCCGCCGCGAGCACCCCGACGCAGCAGGCCGCGCCCAGCGCCACCGCGAAGATCAGCGCGAGGTCACGCATCGGTCGGCTCGTACCGGTAGCCGACGCCCCACACCGTCACGATCCGCCGCGGGTCGGCCGGGTCCGCCTCGATCTTCTCCCGCAGCCGCCGCACGTGCACCGTCACGGTGGACTGGTCGCCGAAGCGCCACCCCCAGACCCGGTCCAACAGCTCCGCCCGGTGGAACGCCCGCCCCGGGTGGCGCAGCAGGAAGGCCAGCAGGTCGAACTCGCGCAGGGTCAGCGCCAGCTCCCGGCCGTGCAGCCGGGCCACCCGGGCGCCGGTCTCCACCACCAGCCCGCCGTCGGCCAGCACCGCCGGGGCCGCCGGGGTCGGCTCCCCGCCGGCCCGGCGCAGCACCGACCGGACCCGCAGCACCAGCTCGCGCGGGGAGAACGGCTTGCTCAGGTAGTCGTCCGCGCCCAGTTGCAGGCCGAGGATCCGGTCGGCCTCGTCGCCCCGCGCGGTCAACATCACGATGGGTACGGCGTCCGGGCGTTGCCGCAACCGACGGCACACCTCCAGCCCGTCCAGGAGTGGCAGCATCACGTCCAGCACCACCAGCTGCGGGGGCGCCGCCTCGACCGCGGCCAGCGCGGCCACCCCGTCGCCGACGTGCTCGACCCGGTAGCCGGCGTGTTCCAGGTAGCGGCAGACCACATCGCTGACCGTCCGGTCGTCGTCGACGACCAGCACCCGTTGCGCCACACGTACCTCCTCGTGCCGCCAGGGTAGTCGCGGCCGGGCCGGCGGTCGGGCCCGCAAATCTTGCGATGTCCTTACCGTCGGCCGTACGGCCGTGCCGCCGACGGCCGCGCCGGCCGGCGGCGTAGGCTGACCCGGTGGATCAAGAGGACCGCATCGCCCTGTTCCTCGACTACGAGAACCTCGCCCTCGGCGCCCGCGACCACCTCGGTGGCGCGGCCTTCAACCTGCGCCCGATCGCCGACGCCCTCGCCGAGCGGGGGCGGGTCGTGGTCCGCCGCGCGTACGCCGACTGGTCGTACTTCGACGAGGACCGGCGGATGCTCACCCGCTCGCACGTCGAGCTGATCGAGATACCGCAGCGGATGGGCGCCTCCCGCAAGAACGCCGCCGACATCAAGATGGCCGTCGACGCCATCGAGCTGGCCTTCGAGCGGGACTACATCTCCACCTTCGTGATCGGCACCGGCGACAGCGACTTCACCCCGCTGGTGCACAAGCTGCGCGAGCTGAACAAGCGGGTGATCGGGGTGGGGGTGGAGCAGTCCACCTCGGCGTTGCTGCCGCCGGCCTGCGACGAGTTCCTCTACTACGACCGCCTGGAGGGCGTCGACGTGCCGCCGGCGCGGGAGCGGCGGGCCCGGCCGGCGCGCGGCGCGCAGCAGGTGGAGCGGGAGCCCGAGGCGCCGGCCGCCGAGGAGCAGCCGGCGCGGGACGTGGACAGCCTCGCCGTGCTGGTCGCCCAGACCGTGGCCGGCCTGCAGGACAGCTCCGGTGGCGAGGTCACCGCCTCCACCCTCAAGCGCGCGCTGCGCCGCAAGGATCCGACGTTCAGCGAGGCCGACTACGGCTTCCGGACCTTCGGCGAGCTGCTGCGCCACCTGGCCGGGCGCAACGTGGTCGAGCTGGGGGAGGGCCCGGCGAAGGGCGACCCGGAGGTCACCCTGCCCGAGCACGGCGACCGGGAGGCCGCCTTCGCGCTGCTGCGTTCGGTGGTGCAGGACCTGGCCGGCGCCGGCGGCACGGTGGCGCTGTCCGGCCTGAAGAACCAGCTGCGGCGGGCCCGGCCGGACTTCAGCGAGAAGAAGCTCGGCTACCGCGGCTTCCTCCAGTTCTGCCGGGCGGCGGCCACCGCCGGGGTGGTCGACCTGCGGTGGAGCGACGAGGCCGACGACTACCTGCTGTCCGTGCCGGGCTGAGGCGGCCGGCCGGCTGCTGGACACCTGAACCGGCGGCCCGTCCGCCGTTGACTTCGAGCGCACTGGAACCCCTACCGTCGGCCTCCACGGACGCGGCACGACCGTCGCGCCCGGATCGAGGGGACACGCATGCGCTACCGCACGTTGGGCGGCACCGGGATCGAGGTCAGCACGTACTGCCTCGGCGCCATGATGTTCGGCTCCGTCGGCAACCCGGACCACGACGAGTGCGGGCGGATCATCCACGCCGCGCTGGACCACGGGGTGAACGTCGTCGACACCGCCGACATGTACTCGGCGGGCGAGTCCGAGACCATCGTCGGCAAGGCCCTGCGCGGGCGCCGGGACGAGGTGGTGCTCGCCACCAAGGTGCACTTCCCGATGGGGGAGGGGCCCAACCGGGGCGGCAACTCCCGCCGGTGGATCGTCCGGGCGGTGGAGGAGAGCCTGCGCCGGCTGGGCACCGACTGGATCGACCTCTACCAGGTGCACCGGCCGGACGAGCGCACCGACATCGAGGAGACCCTCGGGGCGCTGACCGACCTGGTCCGGGCCGGCAAGATCCGGGCGTTCGGCTGCTCGACCTTTCCGGCCGCCGAGATCGTCGAGGCGCAGCACGTGGCCGAGCGGCGCGGACTCGGCCGGTTCCGCACCGAGCAGCCCCCGTACTCGCTGGTGGCCCGGGGCATCGAGGCGTCGGTGCTGCCGGTCTGCCAGCGGTACCGGATGGGCGTGCTGGTGTGGAGCCCGCTGGCCTCGGGCTTCCTCACCGGCCGGTACCGGCGGGACCGCCCGGTGGATCTGACCAGCGGGCGGCCGGCGCTCACCCCGGGCCGGTTCGACCCGGCGCTGCCGCACAACGCGGCCAAGCTCGACGCGGTGGAGCAGCTGGTCGCCCTCGCCGACGACCTCGGCCACACCCTGCCCGAGCTGGCCCTGGCGTTCACCACCGCGCATCCGGCGGTGACCTCCACCATCATCGGGCCGCGCACCATGGACCAGCTCGACGGGCTGCTCAAGGCCGCCAGCGTCGCCCTGGACGACGCGACCCTGGACCGGATCGACGAGATCGTCCCACCGGGCACCGACCTGTACCCGCCGGACGGCGCGTGGCGGCCGCCGGCGCTCGCCGACGCCACCCGCCGACGCCGTCCGCCGGGCGACCGCGCGGCGGCCTGAGCCCGCGCCGGCCGGCCTGAGCGTCCGGCGGGCCGGCCCTGACGGCCGAGGTCAACCGGCCCAATGAGCAGGAAGAACCCGTCCGACAGAGGTGGTGGCCGGGGCCGGGGGTGGTGCACCATGGGCTTCCACTGGCCCCGCAGCTCGCACCCGGATAGGTAGCCTCACCATGGTCTTGTCCCGTCGCCTCGTCCTCGCCGTCGGCGCCGCCGCAGTCGCCGTCGGGGTGGGCTCGTTCGCCGCCGTCCAACTCACCGGCGGCGAGCCCGAACAGCCGCCCCGGCCGGCGGCGGCGGACCGGATCGTCCAGCCGGGCGCGCCCGGGCAGTCCGGACGGTCGCTGTCGCCCGAGGAGCTGGCGAGCATCGCGCCGCCGGAGCACAAGGCGGCCGACCGGCGGTTCTTCCAGCAGATGATCCCGCACCACGCCCAGGCGCTGGAGATGACCGGGCTGCTGGCCGGCCGGACCACCAACCCGGACGTCACCCTGCTCGCCAAGCGGATCGAGGCCTCCCAGACCGAGGAGATCACGCTGATGAAGCAGTGGCTGACCGAGCGCGGCGAGCCGACGCCGGCCGCCCACGCCGGGCACGACCGGCCCATGCCGGGGATGCTCACCGAAGAGCAGTTCGCGCAGCTCAAGGCGGCGCGCGGCGCCGCCTTCGACCGGCTGTTCCTGGAGTCGATGATCCGTCACCACGAGGGTGCGCTGACGATGGTGCGCGAGCTGTACGCCTCCGGCGGCGGGGTCGAACCGGCGAGCGACCGGTTCGCCCGGGACGTGGACGCCGACCAGAGCATCGAGATCCAGCGGATGCGGGGCATGCTGGCCGAGATGCGCTGACCCGCTTCGACGACGAAGGAGCGCCCCGGCTCGGGTACGAGCCGGGGCGCCCCTGTTTCTCGGGGTGACTCAGCGGATCACAGGGAGGCCGCCAGGTCGCTGATCGCCTGCTTGAGCTTCTGGTGCTCGGCAGCCTTCAGCTTGTTGCCGATCGCCTGGAGCTGCGCCTTCGCGGCCGAGGTCTGGCCGTTGGCCTGGAACCGCTCGGCCCGGGCCAGGAAGTCGTCGACCTGAGACTTCAGCGGGTGACCGATGGCGTTGGCCCGGACGAGCTGGTCGTAGTGGGCACGCGCCACCGCGAAGCTCGGCGTCCAGGTGACCTTCGGCTGGTGCTGCGCGTTGAACTCGGGCAGCTGGACCTGCGCGGCGGCCGCGATCTCCGCCGCCGACAGCTCAGCGCTCGGCTTCAGCCCGAACACGTCGAGACCGCGGACGATCTCGTTGCCGTAGATCTTGCCGTTGTACCAGTACACCGACCAGAACCCGCCGAGCACCAGTCGCGTCGGGTCGACCGGGCCCCGGTCGAAGTACGCGATCTCGTGCGGGTTGGTCGAGTCGGTGAAGTCGAACACCGACAGCCCGCCCTGGTACCAGGCCTGGACCATGATGTCGCGGCCGGGGACCGGGATGAGCGAGCCGTTGTGCGCGACGCAGTTCTCCTGCAGCGACTGGGGCACCGGCAGCTTGTAGTAGCTGGCGAACTTCATCTTCCGGTCGACGATGTCGAAGATGGCGTTGGCGCCCCACTCCGGCGCGTCGGTGTCGCGGCAGCGAGCCCCGCTACCGCCACCCCACTCGTCGGTGAAGATCACCTTGGTGCCGTCGTTGTTGAACGTCGCCGAGTGCCAGTAGGCGAAGTTCGGGTCGGCGACCTCGTCGATCCGCACCGGGTTGGCGGGGTCCGAGATGTCGATCAGGATGCCGTTGCCCTGGCAGGCGCCGGCGGCCAGGCCGATCTCGGGGTACGCGGTGATGTCGTGGCAGGCGTTGGTGTTCGGCGAGGGCGACCACGTCGAACCGGACGGGTGCCGGGGGTTCACCGGCCCGTTCTGCAGGCCGTCGACCCGGCCGGTGGCCGGGTCCTGGAACAGCCGCGGCTGGTTGACCACGGCCGCCTGCTGCGGTGCCGCGAGCGGCACCTTGATCACGTCGATCCGCCACCGCGACGGGTTCGCCGCGGTCGCCGCGTCGTTGTTGCAGCCCTCCAGCGTCGTCGCCGGCCGCACGGACGTGGTGCCCGAGACGTAGACGTAGACGTTGGCGGGGTCCTTCGGGTCGGTCACCACCGTGTGCGTGTGCGAGCCGCGGCAGAGCTGGACCGCCGAGACCTGCACCGGGTTGCGCACGTCGGAGATGTCGAACACCCGCACGCCCTGGAACCGCGTGCCGACACTGGAGTTCGTGCCGCAGTCGAGGCGGCCCCGGGTCTCTTCCACGGACATGAAGAGCAGGTTGCCGTAGACCGAGACGTCGCCCTGCCCACCCGGGCACACCACGCTGGTGACGAGCTGCGGGTCGTCCGGCTGGGAGACGTCGACGATGTTGAAACCGTTGTAGTTGCCCAGGATGGCGTACTTGCCGCCGAACGCGAGGTCCGACGAGTAGTAGCTACCGTTTCCGGGGTTGGTCGGGTCGACGAAGCCGGCCGGCCGGTCGCGGTGCGCCAGCAGGTCCAGGTTGCTGCTCGCGCTCTGCGCGTCGAGCCAACCCCCGCCGAGGCCGACCCGGGGGTCGGTGTCGGCGGACGCCGTCGCGCCGGGCAGCAGGGCCGCCACCAGGACACCGGCGGCGGCCAGGCCGAGTGCTCGTAATCCCTTGCCTGACCTGTGGTTCGGTCGTTTTATCATGTAGTGCGCCTTTCCTCCGAGGCACCGGCATTGAGCTGCTCATATTCTGCGGTGACGAGTGCCACTCGGGTAACGACCGACCGGTGGCCCGTCATCGGTCAACCGGATGATGATCACGACGAATGGCTGGTCGAGACCACCGCGAAACCATCGATATCGGCGCATCACGCGCCGATGGCTTCCTTTGTGGTTCTTCCCGGCCTTTCGCATCTGACAGCCGCCTGCCTCGGCCGGACACACCCCGACACAATCCCGGCTCGGGCGGCCGACCGTCAGCCGGCCCGCTCCCGCAGCCACTCCAGGGCCGCCTCGGCCGAGTCGAGGATCGAGATGTGCCCGTCGTCCGGGCGCCGCCACCACGACGCCCCCGGAATGTGCTCGGCGAGCCAGCGGCCGTGCGCGGCGGGCACCATCCCGTCCCGGCCGCCGTGCATCAGCAGCACCGGCACCCGGAGGAGGGCCGGGTCGAAACCCCACCGCCCCACGTACGCCAGGTCGTCGTCGATCAGCCCGCCGGGGCCGTTCTCGACCGCCGGGCCGACCACCCCGCCCAGCCACGCCCACGCGCCGTCCAGGGCGGCCAGGTCGGCCTCGGTGAACTCCGGGTCGTAGTCGTGACCCGACTGCTCGAACCGTTCCTTGGCCGCGCGACCGGCCAGCGCGGCGCGCAGCGACGCCTGCCCGGACGGGATCATGCCGGCGAACCAGTCCAGCCCGGCCACCCCGTACGGCGCCAGGCCGGCGCCGCTGACCACCGCCACCACCCGGTCCGGCAACAGCGCCCCGGCGGCCAGCGCGTGCGGGCCGCCACCGGAGTGCCCCACCGCGGCGAACCGGTCGATGCCGAGCGCGTCGGCGACCGCGGCCGAGTATTCGGCGGCGGAGGCCACGTCCCGCCCCGGCCGCCGGGTGGACCCGCCGTAACCGGGCCGGTCGTAGGAGACCCAGCGCAGGCCGAGCCGGTCGGCCGCGGCGAACAACGGCGCCGGCGGGGCACCGATGTTCGGCGTGCCGTGGTGCCAGAACACGGCGAGCCGGTCGGCGCCGCCGGTGTCGTAGACGTGCAGGGTGGCGCCGTCGGGCAGCCGCAGGTCGGACTCGGTGGTCATCGGAGCAGGGTATTACCGCTGCGCCGTCGGCGAGGGTGGGGCGCTGCCGCCCTGCGGCGCCTCGGCCGCCATCAGCCGCGCGATCTCCGCCCGGTCGGCCGCCGACGGCAGTCCCCACTCCGGCCGGTAGCCGTACACCTCGCGCAGCGGGGTGGAGCCGGTGCGTCCCTGGAGGATCTCCACGGCCGAGGTGTCGATCAGCCCGGGATGCTCGACCCCGCAGGCCTCGGCGACCTTGACCAGATCGCGGCGCAGCGTCTTCAGGTAGTTGGCCGCCCGGACCGACTTCAGCCCCGGGTCCAGCCCCCGGGCCAGCCAGGCGCGCTGGGTCGCCACCCCGGTCGGACAGGTGTCGGTGTGGCACTTCTGGGCCTGGATGCAGCCGATCGCCAGCATCGCCTCCCGGCCCACGTTGACCAGGTCGCACCCGAGCGCGAACGCCACGATCGCGTTGTCCGGCAGGCCGAGCTTGCCGCCGCCGGCGAAGACCACCCGCTCGTGCAGCTCCCGCTCGGCGAACGTCCGGTACACCCGGGCGAAGCCCTGCTGGAAGGGGAGCGACACCGAGTCGGTGAAGATCAGCGGCGCGGCGCCGGTGCCGCCCTCGCCGCCGTCGACCGTCACGAAGTCGACCCCGCGGTCGGTGTCCCGCATCAGGTCGGCCAGCTCGGACCAGAAGCCCAGGTCGCCGACGGCGGACTTGATGCCCACCGGCAGCCCGGTCTCGGCGGCGAGCAGCTCCACGAAGTCCAGCAGGCTGTCGCAGTCGTCGAACTCGGCGTGCCGGGACGGGCTCACGCAGTCCCGCCCGCGCGGTATGCCCCGGGTGGCGGCGATCTCGGCGGACACCTTCGCCCCGGGCAGCAGCCCGCCGAGGCTGGGCTTGGCGCCCTGGCTGAGCTTGATCTCCAGGGCCCGCACCGGCGCGCCGGCCACCAGCTCCTTGAGTCGCGGCAGGCTGAACCGGCCGTGTTCGTCGCGGCAGCCGAAGTATGCGGTGCCGAGCTGGAACACCAGCTCCCCGCCGTTGCGGTGGTACGGCGACAGCCCACCCTCACCGGTGTTCTGCAGGCACCCGGCCAGGGCGGCGCCCCGGTTGAGCGCCTCGACCGCCCGGCCGGACAGCGAGCCGAAACTCATCCCGGAGATGTTGACCACCGACTCGGGACGGAACGCCTTGGCCCGGCCGCGGGCGCCGCCGAGCACCTTGGCGCAGGGCAGCCGCACCTCCTGCCCGGCGGTCGGGGCGGACGGCGGCACGGCCCGGCCGAACGTGCGGTGCTTGATGATCGGATAGCCGGCGGTGTACTCGATGTCGTTGTCCGTGCCGAAGCCGAAGTAGTTGTTCTCCTGCTTCGCCGAGGCGTACACCCAGCGGCGCTGGTCCCGGGTGAACGGCCGCTCCTCGTCGTTGGCCGCCACGATGTACTGCCGCAGCTCCGGCCCGATCGACTCCAGCAGGTAGCGGGCCCGGCCGAGCACCGGGAAGTTGCGGCGCAGCGCGTGGTCGCGCTGGGTCAGGTCGCGCGCGGCGAGGGCGGCGAGCGCGGCGGCGGCGAGCGGTACGGCACGGCGGGCCCAGGTCATGCCGTCAGTCTCCCCGTGATCGTCCGGGTCCGCACGGCGCGCCGGCGCGGTGCATGGTCGCCCGGCCCCGGGGGTACCAGGAACGACCGTGAACACGAACACCGGGACGGACGGCCGGGTCGGCCGGGTGGCCGTCGTCGCGCACCGCCGCAAGGTCCTCGGCGGCGGCCTGGCCGAACTGCGCGCCACCCTCGCCGACGCCGGCGTGGACAAGCCCCTCTGGTACGAGGTGCCCAAGAGCCGCAAGGCGCCGAAGAAGGTGCGCCGGGCGCTGCGCGAGGGCGCCGACCTGGTCTTCGTCTGGGGCGGGGACGGCATGGTGCAACGCTGCGCCGACGCGCTGGCCGGCTCCGGCACGGCGATGGCGATCCTGCCCGCCGGCACCGCCAACCTGTTCGCCACCAACCTGGACATCCCGCCCGACCTGACCGAGGCGGTGCGGATCGGCCTGCACGGCCGGCGGCGCGCCCTCGACCTCGGCCGGATCAACGGCGAGCACTTCGCGGTGATGGCCGGCGCCGGCTTCGACGGCGAGATGATCGCCGAGGCGGACCGGGAGATGAAGGGCCGGCTGGGCCGCCTCGCGTACGTCTGGACCGGGCTGCGGCACGTCGGCGGCCGTCCGGTGCACACCCGGATCCGGGTGGACGGCGCCGACTGGTTCGACGGCGAGGCCACCTGCGTGCTGTTCGGCAACGTCGGCACGATCACCGGCGGTATCCCGGCGTTCGACGACGCCCGCCCGGACGACGGTCGCCTGGACGTCGGGGTGAGCACCGCGGCCGGCGCCGTGCAGTGGGCCCGCACGCTGGGCCGGATGGCCACCGGCCGGTCGGCGGACTCGCCGTACGTGCGGATGACCCGGGGCCGGAAGATCAAGGTGCGGCTGGACGCGCCGATGACGTACGAGCTGGACGGCGGCGCGCGGGGCGAGACCGACCGGCTGAAGGTGCGGGTCGTCCCGCGCGCCCTGCTCGTCTGCTGCCCCGAAGCCGCCACCGGCGGCTGACCGGTGACCGCCGGTTCGCCGCGGGCCGGCTGCTCAGGCGCGGGTGCGGCCGGCGGGGCGTCGCGACAGCGAGCTGGGCGCGTCGACCCCGGCGTCGGCACTGACGCTCAGGCCCAGCCGCTCCACCAACTCGCCGCCGAGCCAGCCGGTCACCCCGACCAGGACGACGCCCACGAAGCCGAGGATCAGCGCGAACGCGCTCGGGTCCCAGTTGTCCGCGGCGCGGCGCAGCAGCCAGCTCAGCGCGAACAGCAGCACGACGACGACGTTGCCGGCGCCATGCACCGCGCCGATCCGCTTGGCCCGGGTGCCGGCCGGCACGGCCAGCCAGTCGATCAGCCCGAAGACCGCGGCGAGCAGTCCGCCGAGGATTCCGGCGGCCATCGTGTACGCCGCCGAGATCTGGAATCCGGTCCGATCGGTGATCAGATAGAGGATGTCGAAGATCACCGCGGTGACCAGCAACCCCAGCGGGAACACGATCAGCACCGGGTGGATGCCGTGTCCCATCGCCTTGGCACGACTCTCCATGGCCCCTCCCGTCTCGTCCCCAGGCGGCGGCGCATTCCCGCTATTCCGGCCGCTACACCTCCGGCGCGGGGGCGTACGCGGTGGGGGCGGCGCCGTTGACGCCCCCACCGCTGTCCGCGCGGCGGGTCAGCCCGCCCGGAACGACTGGCGCACCACCCCGCCGACCAGGGCGCACCAGGTGCTCGTGCTGACCTTGCCGGTGGGCGGGAGCCCGTGCAGGCGTTGCAGGTCCTGCAGCGCCTTCTTGGTCACGTGGTCGTACGCCCCGGTGACGGTCACCTCGGCGTAGCCCTTGGAGTTCAGCATGAACTGCACCGCGCTGACCGGGACCCCGGTGGCGTCCCGGCCCAGCTCCGGCGCGAGCGTCTCCCAGGTCGGCGCGGTCAGCGTGGCGTCCACGTCGACCGGGATGCCGTTGCGGTGCTGCCAGTCCTGCACGGCCGCCACGGTGTTGGCGTCGAAGACCCCGTTCACCGGGACCGGGTAACCCCGGTAGGCCAGCAGATACTGCGCCACCTGCACCACCGGGCCGCCGACGAAGCGCCAGATGTCCGGCCAGCGCCGGGCCGGCACGTCGGCCGGGTCGGTGCCGAGGGCGGCGAACACCCGGCGGCGCAGGGCGGGGAACTCCCGGTAGAACGTCGCGCCCGGGCAGAGCGTGGCGCGGAAGTCCCAGTGGCCGAAGATGTCGTGGGCGTGCAGCCCGTACTGCCGGCAGATGGTGGTGCAGAGCTTGACCAGCGAGTCGAGCAGCTGCGTCGGCGGGGTGTCGGTGACGTAGGTGCCCTCGTTCTCGATGCCGATGGCCCGGCCGTTCTCCCCGGGGCAGTGCGCGGAGATCATCTGCCGGTCGCCGGCGGCGAGCCGTTCCAGGCTGCCGTGCCGTCCCTCGAGGACGTACCCGCCGCGGCTGACGGTGAAGTGCTGGCCGGTGTCCGACCACTTGTTGCCGTCCAGGTGCAGGTCCTGGCAGTCCCGGGCGAGCTGCTTGGCGTGCTCCTCGGAGTAGTCGGTGACGTTGGGGAACGCCATGTGGTGCACGATGATCTTATTGGTGGCGATGGCGCTGATCGACAGCGGGTCCGCCGGGGGGCGGGCCCCCCACTCGTCGCAACTGATGATCCAGTCGAGGTCGGCGCCGGCGGCGGCCCGCGCGGCGGCCGGGAGGGCGAGCTCGCTCCCGACGACCGCGACCGCGGCGGCGCCCAGACCGGCCCGCAGCAGGGTCCGGCGGTCGAGTTCGGGATGGTCGAAGTGCATGGCGGGTCTCCTCGGTGGCCACGCGGGGCCGTCGGGGGTGAGCGGTCGGGGGTGAGCGGTCGGGGGTGAAAAGGAGCTCCAAGGAACGCGCGTGAAGTGGAGGATATTGCCACCGGTCGCCGCCGCGCCAGGGTCTGGCGGGAATTCATCGGCGTACGCCGCTGCGCCGTCCCCGCCGGGCGGGACTGGCCGGCGCTCCAGCGGGTATGCGCGGCGCCGGGAGGCGGGGGCCTCCGGGATCGAGGGGGGTCATGGGAGCCGCCGCCGTCTTCGTCGGGCTGGTCGTCGTCATCGTCGTGCTGGCGCTGCTCGCCGGGCTGAGCGTCCGCCTGGTGCAGCAGTACCAGCGCGGCGTCGTGTTCCGCTTCGGTCGGGTGCGGGAGCGCCTGCGCCAGCCCGGTTTCCACCTGATCGTCCCGGTGGCCGACCGGATGGTTCGGGTCAGCATGCAGACCACCGTGATCGGGGTGCCCGCGCAGGGGGTGATCACCCGGGACAACGTCACCCTCACCGTCGACGCCGTCGTCTACTACCGCGTCGTCGACCCGGTGAAGGTCCTGGTCAATGTGCGTGACTACTCCTCGGCGGTGCTCCAGGTCGCGCAGACCGCGCTGCGTTCGGTGATCGGCAAGGCCGACCTGGACACCCTGCTGCGCGACCGGGACTCGATCAACGCGGAGCTCAAGGCGGTGATCGACGCGCCGACCGAGAAGCCCTGGGGCCTGCTGATCGAGCGGGTGGAGGTCAAGGACGTGGCGCTGCCGGAGGAGATGAAGCGGTCCATGTCCCGCCAGGCCGAGGCGGAGCGGGAGCGCCGGGCCCGGGTGATCGCCGCCGACGGCGAGTACCAGGCGTCCCGCCGGCTGGCCGACGCCTCCCGGGCGATGGCCGACACGCCCGGCGCGTACCAGCTGCGGTTGTTGCAGACCATGGTGGACGTGGCGGCGGAGAAGAACAGCACCCTGGTGATGCCCTTCCCGGTCGAGCTGCTGCGGTTCTTCGACGAGTTCGTCAAGGGCGCACGCCCGCACCCGGCGCCCGGTGCCGAGCGGCCCGGCGAGCCGGGCGTGCCGATCGGCGCGGGTCGCGGCCCGGTCGCCGGTGGCGCGGCGGGAGCCGAGGGCGACGGCCACCGGGGCCGGCCGGCCTGACGGGGCGGCGCATATACCGGCTAGCTGTATATGCTGTCGGCATGGCAGAGAGCCCCCTGCGGGAACCCACGTTCCTGGTCCTCACCGCGCTGGCCGAGACACCCCAGCACGGTTACGCCGTCATCGAGGACGTCCAACGCATCTCCGCCGGCCGGGTCCGGCTGCGCGCCGGCACTCTCTACGCCGTGCTCGACCGGCTGCGCGCCGATGGCCTGATCGAGGTGGACCGGGAGGAGGTGGTGCAGTCCCGACTGCGCCGCTACTACCGGCTCACCGCCCTCGGCGCGACCCGGCTCGCCGACGAGGCGACCCGGTTGCGCCGGCACGCCGACGCCGCGGGCGACCGGCTGCGCCGCGCCGGCCTGCTGCTGGAAGGGGGCGCGGCGTGACCGACCTGGAACGGCGCTACCGCCGCCTGCTCGCCGTCTACCCGTGGGAACACCGCCGGGTGTACGAGGACGAGATGCTCGCCGTCCTGCTCGACGGCGCCCGGGCGGGGCAGCGCCGCCCCACCGTCGCCGAGGCGGCGAACCTGATCGGCGCCGGCCTGCGGGCCCGGCTTCGGGTGGGCGCACGGGGGCTCACCGAGCCGGCCTGGGGCGACGCGTCGACGGTGACCGCCGTGCTGGCCGCCCTGCTGCTCTGCGCCGCCGCGGTCAAGGGCCTGATCGACCAGTCGGTGGTCGATCCGGCCCTGCCGCCGCGCTGGCGTCCGGCCGGCCCCGACCTGGTCGACTGGCTGCGGGTGGCCGGCTGGGCGGGGGTCGCCGTCGCGGCCCTGGCCGGGCTGCGCCTGGTCGCCGCCGGTCTCGCCTGGGCGGCCGTCGTCGGCTGGGCGGTGCTGGTCGGGCCGCAGACCGGCACCAACCCGACGTACGTGGTGGACACCCTGCCCCAACTCGCCCTGGCCGTGGTCACCGCAATCGCCCTGAGCGTCGCCGCGCGCCGCCGCGGGCTCGCCGTGCTCGGCGTCCGCCGACTGCTCGCCCTGGTGCTGGCGGCGCTGGGCGCGGTGGCGGTGCTGGAGATCAACCGGCTGACCGCGCCCGGCTTCGACCGGGCCGGCCCGTACACCGTGTACGTCCTCTACGGCCTGGAGGCCGGCAGCGAGCTGGTGATCTGGCTCTACGTCGCCGGCCTGGCGGTCGCCGCCGCCGCGGCGCTGGCCGCCGTGCTCTCCCTGGCCCCGGCGATCCGGCGGCGGATCGCCGTGCTGCTGGCGCCCGTGGCCGCGCTGGCGCTGACCATCGACAGCACCCTCGCCGGCTGGGTGACCTCGACCGCCCACATGGGACACGCCATCCCGCTGGTGCCGGCCCAGTGGGCGGTGCTGGTGCTGGTGCCGCCGGTGACCTTCCTGGCCGGGGTGCTGCTGGTGCGCCGCCGGGAGGAGACCCTGCGGATGGTCGCCCTGGGCCGGGCGGCGGACCGGGAGCGCCCGGCGACCTGAGCCGGGACCCGGTGGTCCCGGCCCGCGCCGGGACCGCCGGGTCTCGCCGCCGTCGCTCAGTCCAGTAGGTCGATGCTGGGCAGCGGCAGGCCGGGCAGCGGCGAAAGCAGCGACCCGGTGGGCAGCGGCAGCGGCAGCTCGGGCAGCGGCAGCAGCCGATCGTCGGGGGACGGGGTCGGGGCGGCGGCGGTGGGGGAGCCGGTGGGCGCCGGCGCGCTTCCCGACCCACGCGGAGCCGGCGCGGTGGTCCGGGCGACCGGTGGGCGGGCGGCGGCGGACGGGCCGGCCGCCGGCGAGGCGGACGGCGCGGTGCCGACCGGCGGGGCCGGCCGGGCGGCGAGGCCCCGCCGCACGGCGTCGATGTCGGCGCGCAGCCGGGCCACCTCGTCCGGGTCGTCGATCCCGGCCAGCGCCGCCCCGGCCCGGTCGGCGAGCCGCCGGGCCTCGTCGTACCGGCCGGCGGCCACCGCGGCGCGGGCCTGCGCGACCAGCCGCTCGACGCCGCGCACCTCGGCCTGCTGCGGATACAGCACCTTGGTCAGCGACCACAGCGGGCTGGTCGGGCCGGCCGACCGGCTGCCCACCGCGAGCCCGGTCAGCAGCAGCACCCCGGCCACCGCCGCGGCGGCCAGCCGGACCGCCCGCCGCCGCGCCGGCAGCGGCGTGACCACGCCCCGCCGGGGCGCGAGCGGCGTCCCGGGCCGATGCGCTTCGGCCGGCGGGGCGGCGTGTTCGGTCAGCTCCGCCGGCGTCCCGGGCCGATGCGCTCCGGCCGGCGGGGTGGCGTGTTCGGTCAGCTCCGCCGGCGTCCCGGGCCGGATCGGTCCGGCCGGCGGGGCGGTGCCGCCGGTCAGCCCCGGCGCGTCCGCGTCGAGGTCGGTTCGCCAGGCGGCCAGCAGGGCCGCGACGTCGTCCCCGGCGGGCGCCGGCTCGCCCCGGCCGAGGGCGTCGAGCAGCAGGTCGTCGCCGACGAGCGGCAGCTCCCGCGCCGCGTCGCCGTGGTCCCCGCGCCCGCTCATGCCGCCACCTCGTCGAGTCCGTCCGCGGCCAGGGTACGGAGCCGGGCCAGGGCGCGGGACTGGGCCACCCGGACGGCGGCGGCCGTCATACCGACGATGGCGCCGACCTCTTCGGCGGGTAGCCCCACCGCGACGCGGAGGGTGACGATCTCCCGTTGCACCTCCGGCAGGCGGTCCAGCAGCACCGACAACCGGCGGGCCAGGTCGGTGGCGAGGGCCTGCTGCTCCGGCCCGGGGGCGCTGTCCGGCTGCTCCGGCGGGCCGTCGGTGACCGCGACCGTGGCGTCGCGTACCGCCGCCCGCTGGGCGTCGGCCACCTTGTGCGCGGCGATGGCGAAGACGAACGCGGTGAAGGGTCGGCCCTGCTCGCGGTATCCGGGCAGGGCGCGCAGCACGGCGAGGCAGACCTCCTGCGCCACGTCGTCGGCCGTGGTGTACGCCCCGCCGATGCGGCCGAGCCGGGCGCGGCAGTAGCGGACCACCCGTGGCCGGGCGTCGGTGAGCAACGCCGCCGTCGCCGCCCGGTCGCCGTCGGCGGCCCGACGCACGAGCTCGGGGTCGATCGCTGTGGTCATGGGGATGCGAGGCACCTTCGTTACCGGGCGGTTGACCGCACGTTATCGACAGCCGCGCCGATTTGCCTAGCTCACCTTGGGTGCCGTTTCGTGAACCCAAAGTAGTTGTTGCGTCTCGCGTCCCCCGCCCGATGTCCAGTGAGAGTGAGCGGAGGGGTCGATGGGTGTCGAGGTCGCGGTGCGAGGGCTGACCAAGTCCTTCGGTGGCCGGCCGGTCTGGTCGGACCTCAGCCTGACCCTGCCGGCAGGTGAGATCTCGGTGCTGCTGGGCCCCTCCGGCACCGGCAAGTCGGTCTTCCTCAAGACCCTGGTCGGGCTGCTGCGACCCGACGCCGGCTCCATCGTCATCGAGGGCAAGGATCTGCCCCGACTCTCCGAACGCGACCTCTACCAGGTGCGCAAACTGTTCGGCGTGCTGTTTCAGGACGGCGCGCTGTTCGGCTCGATGACGATCTACGACAACGTGGCCTTCCCCCTGCGGGAGCACACCCGCAGGTCCGAGTCGCAGATCCGGTCCGTGGTCACCGAGAAACTCGACATGGTCGGCCTGGTCGGCGCCGAGCGGAAGCTGCCCGGGGAGATCTCCGGCGGGATGCGCAAGCGGGCGGGGCTGGCCCGCGCGCTGGTGCTCGACCCGCGCATCGTCCTCTTCGACGAGCCGGACTCCGGGCTCGACCCGGTCCGCACGGCCTACCTCAATCAGCTCATCATCGACCTCAACCAGCGGACCGAGGCGACGTTCCTGATCGTCACCCACGACATCAACACCGCCCGGACCGTGCCGGACAACATCGGCCTGATCTACCACGGCCACCTGGCCATGTTCGGACCGCGGGAGATGTTGCTGTCCAGCACCGAGCCGGTGGTCCGGCAGTTCCTCAACGCCCAGCGGATCGGCCCGATCGGGATGGCCGAGGAGAAGGACGCCGACGAGTTGCGGGCCGAGGCGGACGCCGGGGTCGAACTGCCGCCGCTGCCACCGATCCCGTTGCAACTGCCGCCGTCGGACGGCCGGGTCCGGAAGGCGGAACGCCCACCGGGGCAGTGGTGCCGGGCCAACGGGGTCACCCCGCCGGCCGGCTCGTTCGGCGGCGTCCCCGTCGGCGAGCGACCCACCGTCGAGCCTGCCGGGCAGGGTGTCGCCGAAGGTCGGCACGGGGAGGTGACCGGATGAGCGGCCCCGTCGCCGCGGTCCGCCGCACCGGCGAGTTCTTCGCGTTCTGCCTGGACACCCTGCGCGGCATCGGTCGCCGGCCGGTGCAGGTGCGCGAGTTCGTCCAGCAGGCGTGGTTCATCAGTTCGGTGTCGATCCTGCCCGCCGCGCTGGTCGCCATCCCGTTCGGCGCGGTCATCGCGCTGCAACTCGGCTCGCTGGTCCGCCAACTCGGCGCGCAGTCGTTCACCGGCGCCGCGTCGGTGCTCGCCGTGGTGCGGGAGGCCGGGCCGATCGTGACCGCGCTGATCATCGCGGGTGCGGGTGGGTCGGCGATCTGCGCCGACCTCGGTTCGCGGAAGATCCGCGAGGAGTTGGACGCGATGCAGGTGTTGGGCATCGACCCGATCCACCGCCTGGTGGTGCCCCGGGTGCTCGCCGCCATGCTGGTCGCCGTCCTGCTCAACGGCCTGGTCAGCGTGGTCGGCGTCAGTGGCGGTTACCTGTTCAACGTGATCCTGCAGGGCGGCACGCCCGGGGCGTACGTGGCCAGCTTCCAAGCCCTGGGCCAGCTGCCCGACCTGCTGGTCGGCGAGGTCAAGGCACTGCTGTTCGGGGCCACCGCGGCACTGGTCGCCTCGTACCAGGGGATGACCGCCAAGGGCGGCCCGAAGGGTGTCGGGGACGCGGTCAACCAGAGCGTGGTGATCACGTTCATGCTGCTGTTCGCACTGAACTTCCTCGTCACGGCCGTGTACTTCCAGGTCGTACCGCAGAAGGGAAGCTGACGTGCCGGCACTGCGAATGCTCGACGACCTGGGCGGCCAGCTCGCCTTCTACCTGCGCGCCTTCGCCTGGGCGCCGCGCACCGTGCGTCGCTACCGCCGGGAGGTGCTGCGGCTGCTGGCCGAGGTCAGCTTCGGCTCCGGCGCGCTGGCCGTGCTCGGCGGCACCGTCGGCGTCATCTGCTTCCTCACCTTCTTCACCGGCACCGAGGTCGGCCTGCAGGGCTACCAGGCGCTCCACCAGATCGGCAGCAGCGCCTTCACCGGCTTCGTGTCGGCGTACTTCAACACCCGGGAGATCTCGCCGCTGGTCGCGGCACTGGCGCTGTCCGCCACCGTGGGTTGCGGATTCACCGCCCAGCTCGGCGCGATGCGGATCTCCGAAGAGGTCGACGCCCTCGAGGTGATGGCGGTGCCGTCCCTGCCGTTCCTGGTCACCACCCGCATGATCGCCGGGTTCATCGCGGTGATCCCGCTGTACGTCATCGGCCTGCTCTCCAGCTATCTCGCCACCCGGACCATCGCCGTGCACTACTTCGGACAGTCCGCCGGCACCTACGACTACTACTTCCACCTGTTCCTGCCGCCCGGCGACGTGCTCTGGTCCTTCGGCAAGGTGCTGGTGTTCAGCGTGATCGTGGTGCTGGTGCACTGCTGGTACGGCTACACCGCCAGCGGCGGACCGGCCGGGGTCGGCGTCGCGGTCGGCCGGGCCGTGCGGCTGGCCATCGTGGCGGTCAACATCGTCGACTTCTTCCTGTCGCTGGCCATCTGGGGTGCCACCACCACCGTCCGGATCGCGGGGTGATCATGAGACATCGCATGCTGGGCATCGTCTTCATCGTCGTGCTGGTCGCGGCGCTGACCGGCTCGGTGCTGCAGTACCGCAAGGCGTTCACCCCGGTCACCTGGGTCACCCTGCATGCCGCCCGCGCCGGCCTGCAGCTCAGCCCGGGCGCGGACGTCAAGGTACGCGGCGTCGTCGTCGGCGAGGTGCGCTCGGTGGGCAGCGGTGGTGCCGGGGCGATCCTGCGGCTGGCCCTGGATCCGGACAGCACGGCGCTGATCCCCGCCGACGTCACGGCCCGCCTGCTGCCCAAGACGCTCTTCGGCGAGCGGTACGTCGAGCTCGTCCCGCCCCCCGGCGGCGGCACCGGGCCGATCCGCGACGGCGCGGTCATCGACCAGGACCGCAGCCGCACGGCGATCGAGCTGGAACGGGTCCTCGACCAGGCGCTGCCGCTGCTCTCCTCGATCCGCCCCGACCAGCTCGCCGCCACCCTCGGCGCGCTGTCCACCGCCCTGGAGGGGCGGGGCGAGCGGATCGGCGCGAACATCGTCCGCCTCGACGACTACCTCAAGCAGGTCAACCCGGAGCTGCCCACGATCGCCGAGGACGTCCGCAAGCTCGCCGTCGTGCTGGACAGCTACCATGCCGCCCTGCCCGACCTGCTCGCCCTGCTGCGCGATGTCACCGTCACCGCCCGTACCGTCACCGACCAGCGGGGGCAGCTCGCGGCGTTCCTCGCCGAGACCACCGACACCGCCGATGTCACCCGGGACTTCCTCGACCGGCACGACGACCAGCTGATCCGGCTCGGCGCGGTCAGCCGACCGGTGCTGGAACTGCTGGCCAGCTACGCCCCCGAGTACCCGTGCCTGATGAGCGGCCTGGTCGACCTGCAACCCCGCGTCGAGGAGGTCTTCGCCGGCGGCCGGATGCACATCACCCTGGAGGTCACCCGCGACGGCGGCAAATACCAGCGGGGACGCGACGAACCGGTCTACGGCGCGCACAACGGCCCCCACTGCCGCGGCCTGCCCGACCCGCACCAGCCGGCCCCCGAGGTGCCGGTGCACGACGGCTACGACTACGGCGGCGACCGGCCGCGATCCCCGCTGCCGGTCGGCGTACCGGGACCCTCCGCCGCCCGCCCGGCGGGACCGGTGGCCGGCTCACCGGCGATGGGCCAGGCCGGCACCGGCGAGGAGCGCGCCCTGGTCAAGCCGCTCGTCGGCGCGGTGACCGGGACACCGCCGGCCGAGGTGCCCGACATCGCGGTCCTGCTCTGGGGGCCGCTGCTGCGCGGCGGGGTGGTGAACACCCGATGACCGTCCGGACGACGGGCCCGCTGGTGAAACTGGCGTTCTTCGCCGCGGTGACCCTGCTGCTGACCGCGCTGCTCGCGCAGACCCTGGGCGCGTTCCCGGCCGGCGGGGTCAGCTACCGCGCCCGGTTCACCGACGTCACCGGCCTGCTGCCCGGCGACGACGTGCGGGTGGCCGGCGTGAAGGTGGGCCGGGTCAGCCGGATCAGCGTCGTCGACGACCGCGTCGCCGAGGTGGCCTTCACCGTCACCGACGACGTGCCGGTCGCCACCAGCGTCCGCGCGAAGATCCGCTACCGCAACCTGGTCGGCCAGCGGTACGTGGCGTTGAGCGAGGGCCCCGGCGACGGCCGGCCGCTACGCCCCGGCGGTCTCGTCCCGCTGGCCCAGACCGCACCCGCGCTCGACCTGACCGTGCTGTTCAACGGCTTCCGGCCGCTGTTCACCGCACTCAGCCCCGACGACGTCAACAAGCTCGCCTACGAGATCATCCAGGTGCTGCAGGGAGAGGGCGGCACGGTGGCCGGCCTGCTGCGGCACACCGCTTCGCTGACCAACACCCTGGCCGACCGGGACGCGGTGATCGGTCGGGTCATCACCAACCTCAACCACGTCCTGGGCACCCTCGCCGAGCGGGACCGCAACCTCGACCAGAGCATCGCCCAGCTGCAACAGCTCGTCTCCGGCCTGGCCGCCGACCGCACCGCCATCGGCGAGTCCCTGGTCAGCATCGGCGAGCTCACCGACGCCACCTCCTCGCTGCTCGCCGACGTCCGGCCACCGCTGGCCGCGGACGTGCGCGAACTGGGCGAGCTGGCCGGAACGCTGAACCGCAACGCGGCTGTCATCGACGGCACCCTCGGCCGGCTGCCCGACCGCTACCAGCAGCTCACCCGGGTCGCCTCCTACGGCTCCTGGTTCAACTTCTACCTCTGCGACTTCGACGGCCGGGTGGCGGTCGCCGGTCGGGCACCCCTGCAACCGGCGGGCTTCAGCGCTCCGGCCGCCCGCTGCGCCACCGGAGGCGTCCAGTGAAACCGTTCCGGGAACGCAACCCCGTCGTCGTCGGCGCGGTCAGCCTGACGGTGCTCGTCGCCGCCCTGCTCGGCGCGTTCCAGCTCGACCGGGTGGCCGCCCTGACCAGCCGGTCGTATCGGGCGGCCTTCACCGACGCCAGCGGCCTGGCCGTCGGCAACGAGGTGCGGGTGGCCGGCGTCCGGGTGGGCAAGGTGACCGCCGTGGAGCTGGCCCGGGACGCCCGACCGTACGTGCGGGTCCGGTTCCGGGTCGACGACGACGGCGTACGCCTCGGTGGCGACACCGGCGCGACCATCCGGATCAAGACGGTGCTGGGGCAGAAGTACCTGGCGCTGGCCCCGGCCGGGCCCGGCCGGCTGCCCGAGGGCGGGCAGATCCCGCTGTCCCGCACTGCCGCGCCGTTCGACGTCGTGCAGGCGGTCAGCGGGCTCGCCGGCACCCTCGACAAGGTGGACACCGCGCAGCTCGCCGCCGCGTTCGACACGTTGTCCGAGACGTTCGCCGACACCCCCGGCAGCGTCAACACCTCGCTGGTCGGACTGTCCCGGCTGTCCCGTACCGTCGCCGACCGGGACGCGGAGCTGCGGGCCCTGCTCGCCCGCGCCCGCGACGTCACCAAGGTCCTCGCCGACCGCGACGAGGAGTTCCGCAAGCTGGTCGCCGACGGCGAGCGGCTGCTGGCCGAGGTGATCCGCCGCCGGGACGCCATCCACCGCCTGCTGGTCGGCACCGCCGAGCTCTCCACCCAGCTGTCCGGGCTGGTCGCCGACAACCGCGCCCAGCTCGAACCGGCGCTGCGGCAGTTGCGGGAGGTCGTCGCCATCCTGCAACGCAACCGCGACGACCTGGAGCGGACCGTGCAACGGATGGCGCCCTTCGTGACCGCCTTCGCCAACGTGGTCGGCAACGGCCGCTGGTTCGACTCGTACGTGCAGGGGCTGCTCCAGCCCTACGTGCCCACCACGGGAGGCCGCTGATGCCCGGTCCGGTCCACCGCTGGCGTCGTCCGGTCGCCGCCGCCACCGTCCTGCTGCTCGCCGTCGTCGCCGGCGTGGTCGTGCTGCGCGACGGCACCCCACCCCGGCGGGTGGTCGCCTACTTCACCCGCGCCGTCGGGGTGTACCCCGGCTCGGACGTGCGGGTGCTCGGCGTCCGGGTCGGTGAGGTGGTCGAGGTGGTCCCGCAGGGTCGGGCCGTGCGGGTGGTCCTGAGTTACGACCCCGGCATCGACCTCCCCGCCGGCGCGCAGGCGCTGATCATCCCGCCCAGTGTGGTCAGCGACCGGTACGTGCAGCTCGCACCCGCGTACGCCGGCGGCGCCGTCCTGCCCGACGGCGCGGAGATCCCGGTGGGGCGGACCGCCGCTCCGATGGAGATCGACGACATCTACCAGGCGCTCGACGAGTTCAACCGGATGCTCGGCCCCGCGGGCACCAACCGCGACGGCGCCCTGTCCGACCTGGTCGCCACCGGTCGGGCCAACCTGGAGGGCAACGGGCAGGCGCTGCACGACACCCTCGACGGGCTCTCCCGGGCGTTGACCACCCTCGCCGACGGCCGGCAGGACCTGTTCGGCTCGGTCGCCAACCTGCAACGGTTCACCACCGCGCTGGCCCGCAGCGACCAGCAGGTACGCGCCTTCAACCAGCGCCTCGCCGACGTCGCCGAGCAGCTCGCCGCCGAACGCGACGAGCTGGCCGCCGCGCTGCGCCACCTCGCCACCGCGCTGGCCGACGTCACCAGCTTCGTCAGGCAGAACCGCGCGGCGCTGACGTCGAACGTCGCCGCGCTGGCCGACGTCACCAGCGTCCTCGTCCGGCAACAGCAGGCGATCATCGACATCCTGGACGTGGCGCCGCTGGCCCTGAACAACCTCGCCCTGGCCTACAACCCGCGCTCCGGCACCCTGGACACCCGGGACAACGCGATGGGCCCGTACGACCCGGCGAGCTTCGTCTGCTCGCTGCTGGTCGACCAGGCACTCGCCCAGGTGCCCGCCACCTGCACCGCGCTGGCGCAAACGCTGCGGCAGTGCGGCCTGCCCCTGACCGACCAGCTACGCAAGCTGCTCAAGCTGCCGCCCGGCACCCCGGCGACCGGCACGGCACCACCGGGTAATCCTCGAATCAGCTCTCCCGGTGAGCCGGTGTCCGACGGGGTGCCGGGCGGCCCCACCACCACCGCCGACCCCACCCTGGGCGGCATCCTGCGGGGTGTCTCGTGACCGCCGGGCGGCTGCGGGCGCTGGCCGCCGCGGTCGTCCTGGCGCTGCTGCCCACCGGCTGCGGCCTGCCGGACCTGGCCGAGCTGCCGCTGCCCGGCGGCGCGCCGAAGGGGGACGGGTATGTGGTGACCGCCGAGTTCTCCGACGTGCTCGACCTGGTGCCGCAGGCCGCCGTCAAGGTCGACGACGTGACCGTGGGCAGCGTGCAGCGGATCTCCCTCGCCGGTTGGACCGCCCGGGTCACCCTGCGCCTCGGCCGTGACGTGCGGTTGCCCGCCAACGCGACCGCCGCCGTCCGGCAGAGCAGCCTGCTCGGCGAGAAGTACGTGACCGTGGCACCGCCCCCGGCCGGGGCGACCGGGCGGCTCGCCGACGGCGACGTGATCCCGGTGTCGCGCACCGACCGGGGCGCCGAGGTGGAGGAGGTGCTCGCCGCCCTCGCGCTGCTGCTCAACGGCGGTGGGCTGGCCCAGCTGCGGACCATCAACCGGGAACTCGGCGCGGCGCTGGCGGGTCGGGAGGCCGGTGTCCGGGACGCGCTGCGCCAGCTCGACACCTTCATCGGCGGCCTCGACCGGCAGAAGGCCGACCTGATCCGGGCGATCGAGGCGCTGGACCGGCTCAGCGAGCGGCTGGCAAGGCAGCGGCAGGTGCTCGGCGACGCGGTGGACGCCCTCGCCCCGGGCCTGACCGTGCTCGCCGGCCAGCGTGAGCAGCTCACCGCCGCGCTGACCGCCCTCGGTGACCTGGGCCGGGTCGGCACCCGGGTGGTCGAGCGCAGCCGGGACGACACCCTGGCCAGCGTCAAGGCGTTGCAACCGATCCTGACCCAGCTGGTCAAGGCGGGCGACGACCTGCCGAAGTCGCTGGACTTCATGCTGTCGTACCCGTTCCCGCCCAACGTGACCGGCGCGATCGTCGGCGACTTCGTCAACCTCTCCGTCACCGCCGACCTGGACGCGGCCACCATCCTGGCGAACCTGGTCGCCGCCGCACCCGCACCGGCCCGTCCGGCCGCCCCGCCGGAGGTGCCCGACCGGCCGAGGACGCCGAAGCCGTCCCGGCCGCCCGCGACCGGCGCCCCGACCCCCGCCCCGAGCACCGGCCCGCCCCAGCTGCCGCAGCTGCCGCAGTTGCCGGATCTGCCGGGCCTGAGCTGCCTGCCGGATCCGAAGGACTTCCCGGCGAAGTGGACCCCACCGGAGGAGTGCCAACTGCCGGCGGACTGCGCCCTGCTCAAGCCCGGCTCGCCGGTGCCCGTCGGCGGGCTGATCCTGCCCACCGGGGTGGTGCCGGCGGGCACCGCCTTCCCGGCCGGCACCGAACTGCCGCGCGACACGGTCATGACCGCGCCGTGCGTGCTGCCGGTGACCGGCGCGGTGACCGGGCAGACGGGTGGCCTGACCGACCTGTTGGGCGGGGGACGGCCGTGATCGGACGGGTGGCCAAACTGCAAGTGCTGGCGTTCGTGCTGGTCAGCGTCCTCGGTGTCGGCTACGTCGGGATCCGCTACGTGGGCCTCGGTGAGCGGCTGCTCGGCGGGGTCTACGTGGTGCACCTCGACCTCGCCCGCGCCGGCGGGATCTTCGCCAACGCCCCGGTCACCTACCGGGGTGTGCCGATCGGCCGGGTCACCGCGGTCGGGTTGCGCGCCGGTGGGGTCCGCGCCGAGCTGCGCCTGCGTCGGGGCGTACCGGTGCCGCGGGACCTGCGCGCGGTGGTGACCCAGCGGTCCGCGGTCGGCGAGCAGTACGTCGACCTGCGGCCCGAGCGCGACGGCGGGCCGTACCTCGGTGACGGCGCGGTGATCCCGGCCGACCGCACCGGCGTCCCGCTCCCCCCGGAGGCGTTGCTGACTCACCTCGACGCGCTGGTCCGCTCCCTCGACGCGGACGACCTCAACGTGCTGATCACCGAGCTGGGCACCGCGTTCGAGGGCAACGAGACCGCCCTGGCCCGGATCCTGGACTCGGGCGACGCGCTGCTGACCGAGGCCGACGCCCGGCTGCCGGAGACGCTCGCGCTGATCCGGGACGGGCGTACCGTGCTCACCACCCAGGCCGAGTCGGCGCGAGCGCTGCGCCGCTGGGCGGCCGGCCTGGCCGCGCTCGCCGCCACCGTGCGCGAGGCCGACCCGGATCTGCGCCGGCTGCTCGCCAACGGCCCGCCGGCCGGGCGGGAACTGGCCGCGCTGCTGCGCGGACTGGAACCGACGATCGGCACCCTGCTGGGCAACCTGGTGACCGTCAACGGCATCGCCGCCCGGCGGCTGCCCGGCATCGAGCAGGCCCTCGTCGTCTACCCGATCGCGGTGGCCGGCGGGTTCACCGTCACCCCGGGCGACGGCACCGCCCACCTCGGCCTCGTGGTCAACGTCGACGACCCGCCCGCCTGCGTCTACCAGGGTGGGAGCACCCGGTGCGGGGCCCGGGACCGGGCGGCCGGCGCCAGCGTACGTGGCGAGGCGAACGCGCCCCGGCCGGGCGGGCGGGACCCCGCGCCGCCGCCCGCACCCGGGCCGCCCACCGGGGCCGCCGAGGGCGGGTACGACCCGGCGACCGGCCTGGTGGTCGGCTCGGACGGCCGGCCGTTGCAGTTCGGCGGCAGCGGCGGCCAGTACGCGGTGGCGGGAGAGCAGTCGTGGAAGCAACTGCTGCTGGCCGGGGTGACCCCGTGACCGGCGACGGAGAGGGAGGACCCGTGCAGGCGCGCAAGCACCGGGCGTTGAAGGTGATCAAGGGAGCCAAGGCCGGCATCCCGGCACCGCGTCGGGGCATGGCCCGGCCGGGCCGGCCCGGGGACATCGAGAACCTGCTGGAACGGCTGGACGAGGAACCGGCCGTCGACCCGACCCACGGCCCGGACGGGGCCGTCGCCCGGGACACGACGGGGGCCGCGCAGCGTGGCCGGGCGGACCTTCGCCGGGCGGTCGACGACCCGGTGGACGACCCGATGTGGGCGGACGAGCCGGCACCCGTCGACGACCCGGCGGCGGTGGAGGGCCCGACCGATGCCGTCGGCCCCTCGGCGAGGGAGGACGGCACCGCCGACCCGGCGGTGGACGGGCCGGACGCGACCGCCGGATCGTCGGCGGGGAAGCGGATGGGCACCGCCGAACCGATGCCACCGGCCGAGCCGGCGTCCGGGGGCCGGCGGCGGATCCTGGTCGGGCTGCTCGTGGCGGTGCTCGCCGCCGCCCTCGCCGCGACCGGCGTCCACGGCCACCGCTGGTACGCCGACCGGGCGATCGAGCAGGCCCGGCAGCAGGCGATGGCCGCCGCCAAGCAGGCCAGCGTCAACTTCATCTCGGTCAGCTCGGCCAGCGTCGACCGGGACCTGCAGCGCATCTCCACCGGCGCCACCGGTGACTTCAAGGAGGAATTCACCCGGGGCCGGTCCCAGGTCCGCACGGCAGTGGTGGAGAACAAGGTCGAGTCCCGAGGGTCGGTGCTGCGCGCCGGCCTGGTCTCCGGTGACCGGGACCGTGCCGTGGTGCTGGTGGCGGTCGACGCCACCGTCAAGAACGTCAAGGCGCCCAAGGGGCGGCCGTCGCACTACCGGATCCAGGTCGACATGGTGCGGGACCAGGACTCCGGCCAGTGGCTCGTCTCCCGGCTGCAGTTCGTCGGATGACACCAGGAGGATCGATGCGTACCCTCGCCGCAATTTCCCGCTGGCGGCCCGGCCGGCCCCGGCTCGTCCCGTCCCTCGTCGTCGCGATCGTCCTCGCGGCGACCGTCGCAGGTGTCGCCTGGTGGGACGACCACCGCGCCGCGCAGCGGGACACCGCCGTCCGGCAGGCCCTGGCCACCGCGCCGGCCGCCGCCAAGGCCATCTTCTCGTACGACTACCGCACCTTCGACGACAGCGTCGCCAACGGACGGACCTTCACCACGGGCGACTTCGCCGCCGAGTACGCGCAGACCACCGGGGCGCTGCGGCAGACGGCGACGAAGCAGCAGGCCGTGGTGCTGGCGGAGGTCTCCTCGACGGGGGTGGTCACCGCCGCCGCCGATCGGGTGGAACTGCTGGTGTACCTCAACCAGTACCGGCGCAACGTCAGCACGGCGGGGGAGAAGGTCGACCAGAACCGGGTGGTGCTGGTGCTGGTGCCGGAGGGCGGGGACTGGAAGGTGTCCGGGGCGACGGCCATCTGAGCCGCCGGCCGTCCGGCGTTTCCGGATCGACCGGGTGGGGTAGCTCGGGGCGGTTCACACTGACGACGGTGTTGTGGAGGACCCATATGAATGACAGGTTCGGCGACGCGGTGGGTGACGCGTTCCGCGCGGTGATGCTCTTTCTGCCCAAGGCGCTCGCGTTCGTGGCGATCCTGGTGGTCGGCTGGTTCGTCGCCAAGGCGGTGCGGAAGATCGTGGACAAGCTCCTCGAGCGGATCCACTTCGACCGGGCGGTGGAGCGCGGCGGCATCAAGGCCTCCCTGGCCCGCTCCCGGTACGACGCCAGCGACCTGGTCGCCCAGCTCGCCTTCTACGCGGTGCTGCTGGTGACCCTGCAGCTCGCCTTCGGCATCTGGGGACCCAACCCGGTCTCCGACCTGATCGCGGGCGTCATCGCCTGGCTGCCGCGCGCCTTCGTCGCGATCGTCATCATCGTGGTCGCTGCGGCGATCGCCAAGGCCGTCAAGGACATCATCGGCAGCGCCCTCGGTGGCCTGTCGTACGGCCGGGTGCTGGCCACCATCGCCTCGGTGTTCATCCTCGGTCTGGGCGTCATCGCCGCCCTCAACCAGATCGGCGTCGCCACCGCGGTGACCACGCCGGTGCTGATCGCGGTGCTGGCCACCGTCGGTGGCATCCTCGTGGTCGGGGTCGGCGGCGGGCTGGTCCGGCCGATGCAGAGCCGCTGGGAGTCCTGGCTCAGCCGCGCCGAGCAGGAGTCGCGGACGATCGCCACGCACGCCCGCGCGTACCAGGCCGAGCGGCGCGACGTCGCGTCCCGGGTCGCCGCGCCGGCCACCACCGACGACGCCGCCGCCACCCAGCCGGTGGCCGGGTACGACGCGGCCGCCACCCAGCCGGTGGCCGGGTACGACCCGGCCGCTGCCCAGCCGGCGGCCGGGCCCGAGGTCGCCGCTGCCCAGCCGGCGGACGGTTTCGACGCCGCCGAGCGCACCCAGGTGGTGTCCCGGCCGGACGAGGCCGAGCTGACCCAGCCGGTCGGCTCGTACGACCCGGACCGGACCCAGCCCACCTCGGCCGTCGAGCCGGCCGCGCCGGCCCAGCCGACGGTGCCGCGGCAGCCGTCCGGCGACGACGTCGAGGCCACCATGGTCATCCCGCAGCAGCAGAATCCCGACGAGTTCCGCCGCTGACCATCCGCCGCCGGCGGGGACGGGACCACGGTCCCGTACCCGCCGGCGGTGTTTTACGGGGCCCCGCCGAGCCGGCGGGGCGACTACCATCGCCACCATGACCTGGCGATGTTGATTCCTGACCAGAGGTCGTAACCGCGGGCCGCCGCGGTCGCCGCATCCTGCCGGCGTCCGCTCCCGTCCCCTGGAAGGCCTCATGACCGTCGTTTCCGCGCGGGTGCCCGACACCCGCGTCCGCCGCCTGGCGCTCACCCTCTACGGCTACACGTTCCTCACCGACGTCGTCCTGCTCTACCCGCTCTACCCCCTGCTGTTCAGCGACACCGGGCTCTCCGTCGGGCAGATCTCCTCGCTCTTCGTGCTCTGGTCGGCCACCAGCATCGCGATGGAGGTGCCCTCCGGGGCGCTGGCCGACGCGGTCTCCCGCCGGCTGCTGCTCCGGTTCGCCCCGCTGCTGGCCGGGGCGGCCTTCGCCATCTGGGTGTTCCTCCCGTCGTACCCGGCGTTCGCCGTCGGCTTCGTGCTCTGGGGCGCCGGCGGCGCGCTGAGTTCGGGTTCGTTGGAGGCGCTGGTCTACACCGAACTCGACCGGCTCGGCGCGGCCGGCCGGTACGCCCGCACCATGGGCCGGGCGCGGACCGCCGGGGTGGTCGGCGCGCTGGTCGCCGCGGCGCTGGCCGGGCCGGTGCTGGCCCTCGGCGGCTACCCGGCCGTCGGCGTGGCCAGCGTGCTGGTCTGCCTGCTCGCCTCGCTGGCCGCCGGGCGTTTCCCGGAGCACCGCCGCTCGCCGGCCGACGCCGGTGACCCGGCCGACGCTGGCGACAGTGCTGACAGGGCCGACGGTGGTGACCCGGCCGACGAGGGGCCGGAGCTGGGCTGGGCGGCCAGCCTGCGGGCCGGCCTCGCCGAGGCCCGCGCCGACGGCGCCGTACGGGCGGCCGTGGTGCTCGTCGCCGTCGTCGCCGCGGTCTGGGGTGCGCTCGACGAGTTCGTCCCGCTGCTGATCCGGGAGACCGGCGTGCCGGCGGCGGCGGTGCCGGCGCTGGTCGCGCTGGTCCTGGCCGGTGTCACGGTGGGCGGGCTGCTCGCCCCGCTGGGGGAGCGGCTCGGCGCGGCCGGCAACGCGGCCCTGCTGGCCGCCTCGGCGGTGGCCCTCGCGCTGGGCGCCGGCGCCGGCCACCCGGCCGGGCTGGTCCTGGTCGCGGCGGCCCTCGGCGGGTTCCAGTTGGCCACCGTGCTGGCCGACGCGCGCCTACAGAGCCGGATCACCGGGCCGAGCCGGGCCACCGTCACCTCGCTGGCCGGGATGGCCACCGACCTGACCCTGATGGCCGTGTACGCCGGCTACGCGGTGGTCGCGACGGCGGGCGGGCACCGGTGGGCGTTCGTGGCCGCCGCGATCCCGTACCTGGCGGTGGCCGGTGTGCCGCTCGCCGCCCGGCTGCGCCGGCGGACCCGGTCGGCCCGGCTTGCAAATCACTAGTTACCGGACAAAACCTGGCCTGTCTCACGACGGTGGGGCCCAGGGCGGTCAGCGGAAGGGGTCCGGGCCAGGCGACCGCCCGCGTCGGCGCGATCAGCGAGCCTACGACTTCGTCCGCATGGCCGCCATCTCCCGGGCCGACATGGCGCTGGCCGGCTCGCACGCCGGGGTGGAGATCGGGCCGGACGGTCCCTCCCAGATGGGGCTGGAGGACCTCGCCGCGGTGCGCGCCGTGCACGGGTCCACCGTCCTGTATCCCAGCGACGCCGTCTCCTGCGCCGGCCTCGTCGCCCAGCTGGCCGACCACCCCGGACCCAGCTACCTGTAGCCGGTCAGCCGTCCCCGGTCTGCTCCCACATCGACTTCATCTCGTCGAACGCCTGCTCCATGATCCGCACCATGGCGGCGCGGGCCCGGTCGCCGTCGCGGCGCTGGATCGCCTGCGCCACGTCGGCGTGCAGTTGCAATGCCTCCTGGTGCGGGTGGTGCGGCATCAGGCGGTAGTGGTGCCGGCCGGTCAGCACCTCGGCGACCAGCTCCTGCAGCTTGCCGAACATCTCGTTCCCGGAGCCGGCGAGCACCCGCCGGTGGAACTCGATGTCCAGGCTGAGGAAACGGTCCTCGTCGCCGGCCTGCCCGGCGGCCCACATCCTGGCTGCCAGCCCGACCAGCTCGCTGGCCTCGTCGTGGCCGATCCGGCCGGCGGCCAGCCAGGCGGCGTGCGGCTCGACCGCGGTCCGCAGCTCGGTGATGGAGCGTAGCTGGGCCATCCGTCCGGCGGAGGCGAGCCGCCAGCGGATCACCTGCGGATCGAAGACATTCCACGCCGCGGCGGGCCGGATCAGCACCCCGACCCGGCGCCGGGTCTCGACGAACCCCATCGACGCGAGCACCCGCAGCACCTCGCGGATCACCGATCGGGAGACGGCGTACCGGTCGACCAGGTCGTCGATGTTCAGGACGGAGCCGGCCGGCACCTCGCCGCCGCAGATGGCGGTGCCGAGATGGTCGAGTACGCGGGCGTGCAGCCCGGCCTCGCCAGGGGCGGATTGGACGGGTGCGACCCCTGATGAGGACTGATCCACGCGCTGGATCATATCAGTTCGTGATCACCTCTTGAATAAATCCGCTTTATCGGCCTAGCATCCCGTCGTTAAGCGGACGTTACAACGGTGTGGCGCTCCACCCCCCTCTGGGCGGGGGCCACGACAGAAGGAGATGGGCGTGCGACGTCGATCGATATTCGGTACTTCCCTGGCTGTGGTTGCCGCCCTCGGCCTGTCGGCCTGTGGCGGTGGCGGCGACGACAGCGGCGCCTCGAAGACGGTCCGGGTGACCTTGGCGAACCACGTCTGGACCGAGAGCATCAAGCAGGCGCTGCCCGAGTTCGAGAAGCAGACCGGGCTCAAGGTGGAGCTCACCCAGCTCGGTGAGGATCAGCTCTCCGACCAGTACAACGTCAAGCTCAACGCCGGCTCGTCCGACATCGACGTGATGATGTACCGGCCCCTGCAGGAGGGGAAGCTGTTCGCCAAGAACAAGTACCTCGCCGACCTGTCGGAGCACGTCAAGTCCAGCAAGGACTGGGACTTCGACGACTTCCAGTCCGGCCCGGTCGAGGCCACCACGTACGAGGACAAGACGGTCGGCGTCCCGATCATCACCGAGCAGGAGGTCCTCTACTACCGCAAGGACCTGCTCGCCAAGGCGGGCCTGAGCGCCCCGCCGAAGACGCTCGACGAGCTGAAGGCCGCCGCCGCGAAGATCAAGGCGGCCGAGCCGGGCACCGCGGGCTTCGTCGCCCGGACCGGCAAGTCGCCGGCGGTCACCCAGTTCTCCAGCTTCCTGTACAGCTTCGGCGGTGACTTCGTCGACGACAGCGGCAAGGCCACCGTCAACTCCGACGCCGCCAAGCAGGCGTACGCCTTCTACGGCGGGCTGATCAAGGACGCCGGCCCGGCCAACGTCAGCACCGACATGGGCTGGCCCGAGGCGATGGCCATCTTCACCCAGGGCAAGGCCGCCTTCTACACCGAGGCCAACTCGCTCTACAAGAACGCCACCGACCCGGCCAAGTCCAAGGTCGCCGACACGGTGGGCTTCGCGCCGTTCCCGGCCGGCCCGGCCGGCTCCAAGCCGTACAACATCCCGTCCTGGGCGCTGGGCGTCAACGACAGCTCGGAGAACAAGAGCAACGCCTGGAAGTTCATCGAGTGGGCCACCGGCAAGGAGCAGACCCTCGCGCTGCAGAAGGCCGGCGTGCCGAGCGCCCGGACCTCGGTGTGGGAGAACCCGGAGGGCACCGCGGGCTACCCGAAGGACCTGGTCGAGGCGATCACCGAGAGCGGCAAGGCCGGCGTCGCCCACGACCGGCCGGTCGTGGTGAAGGTCGCCCAGGCGCGCGAGATCGTCGGCCAGCCGATCGTCGACGCGATCGCCGGCAAGGACGCCGAGGCCGCCGCCGACACGGCCAACGAGGCGTTCCAGAAGTTCCTGGACGACGAGGCCAGATAAGCCGCCACGCGGGTGGCGGGGCCGCCGGCCCCGCCACCCGCGTACCCCCCGTCGGTCCGCCCACCCCCGGAGATCTCATGTCAACCGTCACCACCCCCACCCGCGCCGCCGGCGGCGTCGGCGTCATGCCCGACACCCCGGGCTGGGCGCGCTGGGCGAACGCCCATCGCAAGTGGCTCTTCGCGGCGCCGGCCATGGCCTTCGTCGCCGTGCTGATCGTCTTTCCGTTGGCCTGGACCGGTTACCTCAGCCTCACCGACGCCGAGGGCTCGGTCCGCGCCGAGAGCGAGTTCGTCGGCTTCCGCAACTACCTGGACGTGCTCTCCGACACCGACCGGTTCTGGCCTGCCGTCGGTCGCACCGCCACCTTCACTCTGGCGGCCCTGCTGTTCGAGGTGGTCCTCGGCATGGCGATCGCGCTGCTGCTGTGGCGACCGTTCAAGGGTGAGAAGTGGGTCCGGGTAGCCATCCTGATGCCGCTGGTCGCCACCCCGGTCGCGGTCGGCATGATGTGGCGGCTCATCTTCGACCCGAACATCGGCCTGGCCAACCAGGTGCTCGGCTGGATCGGCATCGGCCCCCAGCCCTGGCTCGCCGGCCAGCACACCGCGCTGCCGACCACCATCTTCATCGACGTCTGGCAGTGGACCCCGATGGTGGTGCTGATCCTGCTCGCCGGCCTCACCTCGCTGTCCGACGAGCCGCAGGAGGCCGCGCTCATCGACGGCGCCAGCACCTGGCAGCGGTTCCGTCACGTCACCCTGCCGTTGCTGATGCCCACGGTGCTCGTGGCGATCCTGCTGCGTGGCATCGACGCGCTGAAGACCTTCGACATCCTCTACGCCACCAAGGGCCGCGGCGGCGGTTCGTTCCACGAGGTGGAGACCCTCAACGTGTACGCCTACGGCCTGAGCTTCGACTACAACGAGTACGGCGTCTCCTCTACCGTCCTCATCCTGTTCTTCCTGATCATCATCGGGTCGATGTGGGCCCTGACCGCCCGGCGCAAGGAGGCGCAGCGATGAGGCCGCGTGGCCCGTACAAGGTGTTCCGGGTGGTGGCGCTGGTCGTGGTGGTGCTGTCGCTGACGGCGCCGCTGCTCTGGATGATCGCCGCGTCGTTCAAGACCAACGTCGACATCTACGACACCGGCAAGGCGCTGGCCTTCTCACCCACCCTGGACAACTACGCCACCGTGCTCCAGCAGGCGAACTACGTCCAGTTCATCGGCAACAGCCTCTGGGTGGCCCTCGCCGCCACCGTGGCGTCGCTGATCCTGGGCGTGCCGGCGGCGTACTCGATGAGCCGGTTCAACATGCGCAAGTCGGCGCTGGTGGTCCTGATGGCCCGGGTGATCCCCGGCGTCTCGCTGCTGGTGCCCTGGTACTACGTCTTCTCCAACCTGAAGATGGTCGGCGGCTTCGGGGTGCTGATCCTCAGCCACATGTTCGTCTCACTGCCGCTGATCGTGTACATCATGATGGGCTACTTCGACGGCCTCCCCGAGGAACTGGAGGAGGCGGCGCTGGTCGACGGGCTGACTCACATCGGCGCGTTCCGCCGGATCACCCTGCCGCTGTCCGTGCCCGGTGTGGCCACCGCCGGGATCCTGTCGTTCATCTTCTCCTGGAACAACTTCATGTTCGCCCTGGTGCTCTCCGACGCCCACACCAAGACCCTGCCCGTGGCGATCTTCGACTTCGTCGGCTACGCCAGCATCGACTGGGGCGGCCTGATGGCCGCGGCCACCGTGGTCACCCTGCCGATCATGGTGATCGCCCTGTTCGTGCAGAAGTACGTGGTCTCTGGCCTCACCGCCGGCGCGACGAAGGGCTGAGTCGACGTGACCACCATCGTGCGCATCGAGACCTTCCTGGTCGCCCCCCGCTGGCTCTTCGTCCGCGTCGAGACCGACTCCGGCATCGTCGGCTGGGGCGAGGCCACCTGCGAGGGGCGTTCCGAGACCGTCCGCACCGCCGTCGAGCAACTCGCCGAGCTGCTGATCGGCCGGGACGCACTGCGGATCGAGGACCACTGGCAGGTGCTCACCAAGGGCTCCTTCTACCGGGGTGGGCCGATCCTGGCCAGCGCGGTCGCCGGCCTCGACCAGGCGCTGTGGGACGTCGCCGGCAAGCACTTCGGTGCCCCGGTGCACCAGTTGCTCGGTGGCCCGGTCCGGGACCGGATCCGGGTGTACGGCTGGGTCGGCGGCGACGAGCCCGCCGAGGTACGCGACCACATCGCCGCGCAGGTCGAAGCCGGCCTCACCGCGGTGAAGATGAACGCCTCCGGCAGGATGAGCCCGGTCGCCTCGGTAGCCGAGCTGGACGGGGTGGTGGCGCGGGTGGCCGCCGCCCGTGAGGTGCTCGGCGAGCACCGGGACGTCGCCATCGACTTCCACGGCCGGTTCACCCTGGCCAGTGCCCGCCGGGTCGCCCCGCTGCTGGAGCCGTTCCGGCCGTTCTTCCTGGAGGAGCCGGTCGTACCGGAGAACTCCCACCTGATCGGCGAGTTCGTCCGCTCCACCACCACCCCGGTCTCCACGGGCGAGCGGCTGTACAGCCGGCAGGAGTTCCTGCCGGTCCTGCAGGCCGGCATCGCGGTCGCACAGCCGGACCTCTCGCACGCCGGCGGCATCACCGAGGTACGCAAGATCGCCGCGCTCGCCGAGGTGTACGACGTCCAGCTCGCCCCGCACTGCCCGCTCGGTCCGATCGCCCTCGCGGCCTGCCTCCAGGTCGGCTTCGCCACGCCGAACTACCTGATCCAGGAGCAGAGCGTCGGCATCCACTACAACCTCGGCGCCGAGGTGCTCGACTACTGCCTCGACAAGACCCCGCTGCAGTTCGTCGACGGGTACGTCGAGCGGCTCACCGCCCCCGGCCTCGGCATCGAGGTGGACGAGCGGGCGGTCCGCGCCGCCGACCAGCGCGGCCACGCCTGGCGCAGCCCGACGTGGCGACACCGCGACGGCTCCTACGCGGAATGGTGACCAGATGACCCTCGATCTCACTGCCGAACTGACCGACACCCGCCTGCTGGCCGTCATCCGCGGCACCGACACCGCCGCCGCGGTCGCCGCCGGCACCGCCCTGCTCGCCGAGGGCGTCCGGGTGGTGGAGGTGGCCCTCACCACGCCCGGCGCCTGCGACGCCGTCGCCGCCATCCGGGCGTCCGCCCCGCCCGGCTCGCTGGTCGGCGCCGGCACCGTGCTCACCCCGGCCGACGTCGCCGACGTCGCGGCGGCCGGCGCGCAGTTCGTCGTCACCCCCGCCGTCGTCGACTCCATCGGCGCGGCGGCCGACCACGGGCTCCCGGTCGCGGCCGGCGCGCTCACCCCGACCGAGGCGTACGCGGCGGTCCGGGCCGGCGCGAGCGTGGTGAAGCTCTTCCCGGCGTCGCTGGGCGGGCCGGCCTACCTGAAGGCGCTGCGCGACCCGTTCCCGCAGATCCCATTCGTCGCGGTCGGCGGGGTGGGCCTGGCCGAGCTGCCCGGCTACCTCGCCGCCGGCGCGATCGCCGTCGGCGTCGGTGGCCCGCTGGTCGGCGACGCCGCCTCCGGCGGTGACCTCGACGCCCTGCGCGGGCGCGCCCGGGCCTACCTGGCCGCCGTGTCATGACCGCCGTCGACCTGCTCACCTTCGGCGAGGCGCTGGTCTCGCTGCGCTCGGCCGGCCCGCTGGCCACCGGCGGCGCGCTGACCATGCACCTGGCCGGCGCCGAGTCCAACGTGGCCATCGGCGTCGCCCGGCTCGGCCACCGGGCCGCCTTCGCCGGCCGGGTCAGCGACGACGAACTCGGCGGGCACCTGGTGCGGGAGCTGCGCGCCGAGGGCGTCGGCGTCGACCACGTCCGACGGGACCCGCAGCGGCCGGCCGGGCTGATGTTCGTGGAGCGGCGGACCGCGGACCTGACCCGGGTCGTGTACCAGCGGGCCGGCTCCGCCGGTTCGGCGCTGCACGTCGACGACCTGCGCCCGGCGCTCGCCGCCGGCGCCCGGGTGCTGCACCTGACCGGGATCACCCCGGCGCTCTCCGCCAGCGCCCGCGACGCCGCCGCGTGGGCGGCCGAGACCGCGTCCCGCGCCGGCGCCCTGGTCTGCCTCGACGTCAACCACCGGGCCCGGCTCTGGGACCGCGACGCCGCCCGGGTCACCCTCGCCTCGCTGGCCGCGCACGCCTCGGTCGTGGTGGCCTCCGCCGACGAACTGGACCTGGTCGGCGCGGCGGGCGCGGACGAGCCGACCGTGGTGGCCCGGCTGCTCGACCGGGGCGTGGAGACCGTGCTGGTCAAGCTCGGCGGCGACGGCGCCCGCGCGTACACCCGCGACGGGGTGTGCCACGCGCCGGCGGTGCCGGTCACCGCGGTGGACACGGTCGGCGCGGGCGACGCCTTCACCGCCGGCTACCTCTCCGGCCAGCTGGACGGACTCGACCTCGCCGGGCGGCTGCGCCGCGCGGTCACCCTCGGCGCCTTCGCCGTCGCCGGCCACGGCGACTGGGAGGCCCTCCCGCGCCGTGACGAGCTGTCCCTGCTGGACGGCCGGCAGCCCGGCGACACCCTTCGCTGACCCCGGCACGTCCCGCACCACCCCGAGAAAGGCACCTGCGTGAAGATCGTCGCAGCGGACGTCATCGTCTCCAGCCCCGACCGCAACTTCGTCACCCTCAAGATCACCACGGATGAGGGGGTCACCGGGCTGGGGGACGGCACCCTCAACGGCCGCGAACTCGCCGTCGCCTCGTACCTCGCCGACCACGTGGTCCCGCTGCTGATCGGGCGGGACCCGCACCGGATCGAGGACACCTGGCAGTTCCTCTACCGCTCGGCGTACTGGCGGCGCGGGCCGGTCACCATGGCCGCCATCGCCGCCGTGGACGTCGCGCTCTGGGACATCAAGGCCAAGGTCGCCGGCCTGCCGCTCTACCAGCTGCTGGGCGGTGCGTCCCGGACCGGCATCATGGCGTACGGGCACGCCAGCGGGCGGGACCTGCCGGAGTTGTTCGACTCGGTGCGCCGGCACCTGGAGCAGGGCTACCGGTCCATCCGGATCCAGACCTCGGTGCCCGGCATCAACGCCGTCTACGGCGTCGCGGCCCAGGCCAGCGTGGACGGCAAGCGGTACGACTACGAGCCCGCCCAGCGCATCCCGCTGCCCGCCGAGGAGGACTGGGACACCCGCGCCTACCTGCGCCACCTGCCCGGCGTCTTCGAGGCGGTACGCAACGAGTTCGGCCCCGAGCTGCCGCTGCTGCACGACGGGCACCACCGGATGACCCCGATCCAGGCGGCGCGGCTCGGCAAGGCACTGGAGCCGTACGACCTGTTCTGGCTGGAGGACTGCACGCCGGCGGAGAACCAGGAGGCGCTGCGCCTGGTCCGCCAGCACACCACCACGCCGCTGGCCATCGGCGAGGTCTTCAACACGGTGTGGGACTACCAGACGCTCATCCGGGAACAGCTCATCGACTACGTCCGGTCCGCCGTCACCCACACCGGGGGGATCACGGCCATGCGCAGGCTGCTCGACTTCGCCGCGCAGTACCAGATCAAGTCCGGCATCCACGGGCCGACCGACATCTCGCCGGTCGGGATGGCCGCGGCGCTGCACCTGGACCTGGCCATCCACAACTTCGGCATCCAGGAGTACATGCAGCACGGGCCGCTGACCAACGAGGTGTTCCGGCAGTCGTTCACCTTCACCGACGGGTACCTGCACCCGGGGGAGCAGCCGGGTATCGGCGTGGAGCTGGACGAGCAGGCGGCGGCGAAGTTCCCGTACCAGCCGGCGTACCTGCCGTTCAACCGGCTCAAGGACGGCACCGTCCATGACTGGTGACCGGCGGCCCGTCCGGCATGTCGTGGTAATGGGCGTGTCCGGGGCGGGCAAGACGACCGTGGCCCTGGGGATCAGCGAGCGGACCGGGCTGCGGTTCGCCGAGGCCGACGAGTTTCATCCGCCGGCCAACGTGGCGCGGATGCGCGGCGGCATCCCGCTGGACGACGAAGCCCGCTGGCCGTGGCTGCGCGAACTGGCCGGCTGGATGACCGACCGGCACGCCGAGGGGGTCTCCACGGTGCTGGCCTGCTCCGCGCTCAAGCGTTCCTACCGCGACGTACTGCGGCAGGGCCCGCCCGACGTGGAGTTCGTCCACCTGCACGGGCAGGCGGAGTTGATCCGGGACCGGCTGGACCGGCGGGCCGGGCACTACATGCCGGCCAGCCTGCTCGGCTCGCAGCGGGCGATCCTGGAGCACCTCGAACCGGACGAGCCGGGGGTGGTGCTGGACATCGGGCTGCCCCCCGACGAGTTGGCGGCGGCGGCCGTGGCGCGGCTCGGCCTGCCGCTGCGCACCGGGGCCGGCCAGCACTGACCCCCCCGGCCAGCCGCGGTGCTGGGGTGGGGCGGTGGCCGGGCGAGGGCCGCAGGTGCGGGCGCCCGGTCTCAGTCGGGCAGCGCCGCCAGGTAGACCCACCGGCCGTCCTCCCGGACGAAGCGGCTGCGCTCGGCCACGGTGCCCGGTCGGCCATCCTCCTTGTAGTGGGCGCGGAACTCGACGACGCCCTCGGCGTCGAACAGCTCGCCCCGTTCGGTGCCGACCACCTCCAGGCGGGTCCACCGCTGCCCGGGGTCGAGCCGGAGCCGGTCGGGCCGGGTGCGGGAGTGCCAGCTGCGCAGCAGGTAGTCCGGGTCGCCGACGGCGAAGGCACTGAACCGGGACCGCATCAGCGCCTCGGCGGTCCCGGCGGTCGCCTCGCCGCGGTGCAGCCGCCCGCAACACCCCGCGTACGGCTGGCCGGTGCCGCACGGGCAGGGCGAGGCAGGTCCGGCCGCGCCGGTGCGGGCGCCACGTCTTCCCATCCGGCCATTCTGACCGGGACGGTGGAGCACCCCGGCGGGCGGGTGGCGGGGCGCCGTCAGCCGGTGGTCCGGCGGGCGGCGCGACGCGAACCGAACGACTCCATGGTCGTCGCCTTCCTCGCCGGGGCCCGGGTGCCCGTACCCGTGTCCCGGGCCCGGGCCGCCTTGCGTGGCGCCTTCTTGTTGATCGGCTTGCTGGCCGGCGCGTTCTTCGCGGCGGTGGCCCGGGCCGTCGGCTTGCGGCTGGGCGTGGCCGTCGCCGCGGTGGCCTTCTTCCGGGCGGTCCGCGCGGTGGTCGCCCGGGGCTTCTCCGCCGCGTTCGTGGCCGCGGTCGCCCCGCTGGCCCGTCTCGTGGCGGTCGCGGTCTTCTTCGCCGCGGTCCGGTTCGGCATCGGGGCCTTGCGCGCCCCCTGGGCCTTGCGGGCGCTGCCGCCTGTGCTGGCCGCCTGGGCCATCGTCGTCCCCTCCTCGGGTGCTGCCCGCCGGTGGCGGGTCCGACCGTGGGCACCGCTCGGCCGACGCACGGGTGCGGCCCCGGCGTAGGCGCGGGCAGTCGGGTTCCCCGGATCCGGCCGACCAAACGCGGCGGATGGGCGTTGCGCCTCGTCGGCCGAATCGAGATATCTATCCGGGTCACTGCCGTTCGCGACGAAACGGCTCGATCTGACCGGACGTTTCGACGCAGCGCTTCCCAGCGGGTGTGACCTGCGTCTACAGTCCATGGACCGACGCATGGAGCTGGTGCGGCGGTCCCCGTCATCGAGGAGGTACGGCACATCGTGGTGTCTGTCCAGAGAACGCTCGCCGGTGCTGTCGCCGGCGTCGTCGTCGGATCGATGGCCCTCACGGCCCCGGTCCAGGCCGACCCCAACAACAACTCAGTCAAGAAGCTCACCAAGGCCGTCACGGTGGACGGCGTCCTGCGCCACCTTGACACCTTCCAGCGGATCGCCGACGCCAACGGCGGCACCCGCGCCTCCGGCACCCCCGGCTACACGGCCAGTGCCGACTACGTGGCCGACAAGCTGACCAAGGCCGGCTACCAGGTCACCCGGCAGTCGTTCGACTTCCCGTTCTACGAGGAGTTCGGCTCGACGTTCGCCCAGGTGGCGCCCACCCCGACCGCCTATCAGGACGGTGTCGACTACGACCTGATGGAATACTCCGGGGCGGGTGACGTCACCGGCGGCGTCGTCCCGGTGGACCTGAGCCTCGGCAACCCGGCAGCGTCCACGTCCGGCTGTGAGGCGGCGGACTTCGCCGGGCTCAACCTGGCCGGCAAGGTCGCGCTCGTGCAGCGTGGCACCTGCTCGTTCGGGCAGAAGGCGGTCAACGCCGAGGCCGCCGGCGCGGCCGGCGTGATCATCATGAACCAGGGCAACGGCACCCGGGAGACGAACCCGGACCGGTACGAGCTGTTCGCCGGCACCCTGGGTGGCCCGGTGGGCATCCCGGCGGTCTCGGTCTCGTTCGACCGGGGCGTGCAGTTCGCCACCACCGCCGGCCTGGTCGTGCGGATCACGGCCGACACCCAGTCGGAGATCCGCACCACCGAGAACGTCATCGCCCAGACCCGCACCGGCCGCACCGACAACGTGGTGATGGCCGGGGCGCACCTGGACTCGGTGCCCGAGGGCTCCGGCTACAACGACAACGGCAGCGGCAGCGCGGCGCTGCTCGAGGTCGCGTTGCAGATGGCCAAGGTGAAGCCCAACAACGCGGTGCGGTTCGCCTGGTGGGGCGCGGAGGAGGGTGGCCTGCTCGGCTCCAACCACTACGTGGCGGAGCTGACCGATGAGCAGATCGCCGACATCGCGCTCTACCTGAACTTCGACATGGTCGGCTCGCCGAACTACGTGTTCGGCGTGTACGACGGTGACGACTCGGCGCAGTCCGGGTCCGGGCCCGGCCCGGAGGGTTCGGCGCAGATCGAGGCGCTCTTCGAGCAGTTCTACGCCTCGCGCAAGCTGGCCACCGTGCCGTCCGACTTCACCGGCCGCTCCGACTACGGGCCGTTCATCGCCGCCGGCGTGGACATCCCGGCCGGTGGCCTGTTCACCGGTGCGGAGGGCGTGAAGACGGCCGAGGAGGCCAAGCTGTTCGGCGGTGTCGCGGGTGAGTCGTACGACCCGTGCTACCACCAGGCCTGCGACAGCCGCACCCCGGTCGCCGACGGTGCCGACGCCGCGCTGTACGCCAAGTTCGGCAACCTGCACGGCAACGTCAACACGTTCGCCCTGGACGTCAACGCCGACGCGATCGCCACCGCGGTGATCACGTTCGCGTACGACACCTCGGCGGTCAACGGCGTGAAGCGTTCCCCGGGCAAGTCGCACAACGCTGGTAAGAGCGCGCAGGCCACGCACCAGGGTCACGCGCTGGTCCGCTGATCCACCGCACCACACCGGCCAGGGCCGGGCTCCGTTCACCCGGGGTCCGGCCCTGTTCGTGCCCGCCGGGGCCGCCTCGCCCGTCAGCCGCGCCGCCGACGGCCGTCGGCGGCGCGGGCCGGGAACCGGCGCCACCGGCTCAGTAGCGGATCGCGGCGCCGTCGGGCCCGGGCACCGGCGGCGGCTCGGGACGCGGGGCGGACGCGGCGCGCAGCCGGTCGTAGGGGCCGAGCCACGGCGCGCGGACGATCATGTCCCACGCCAGCGTCGGATAGAAATCGCCCTCCGCCGGCTCGCCGCGCGCGCAGTCGCCGTCCGAGGTGCCCGGTGGTTTCACCCAGAGCAGCGCCGCCACCCGGTCCAGGTCCGGGCGGGTGGTCGGGGGATAGCCGAGGGCCCGGCGGGGCGGGTTGCACGACGCGTCGGCCGGCGGCGCGGTCCCGACGTTGCGGCCGGTGTCGATCACCATCTCCCGCCCGTCCACCAGGTCGGAGACGGCCAGCCCCCACAGGTGGCTGAACGGGGTCGGTTCCCGGCCGCCGACGTTCACCGCGAACCCCTCCGCCCGGTCGATGCCGGCGCGCCGCAGCCGGGCCGCCGTCTCCCGGACGTCCGACCGGTAGGGGACGCCGGCGTCCAGATAGACGTACTGCCCGGCGTCGGCCAGCCGGGCCACCGCGCCGGCCAGCAGGGCCGCCCGGGCGTCGTCGAAGCACTCGCCGGTCACCGCCCCGGGCTCCAGGATCACGGCCGCCTGGCGGTCGCCGATCGCGCGTACCACCGTGCCGACGAACGCGTCGTACGTGGCCGCGTCGGCGGCGCCGGCACCGGCGCAGTCCCGATCGGGCAGGTACCGGAGCACCAGCACGGCGAGGGTGCCGGTCTGTTCCGCGCCCTGCACCATCCGGACCAGTCCGGGCAGGTCGCCGGGGCCGTCGACCCAGCGGGCCTGGGGCCGCCGGGTGATCGGGTCGAGCCAACCGGCGTCGTGGGTCCGCTGCCACTCGGCCGCCGCCAGGCCGGGGTCCGCGGCCAGCACGGCGTCGCGGAACGGGTGGCGGGCCGGGACGGGCGCCGACCCGGAGCCGGCCCCCGAGCAGCCGAGCGTGCCGACGAGCACCGCGACGAGCGTGCCGGTGAGCAGAGCCGAGCGCATGCGGGACAACCTATCCGGCGTCCGCCGCCGGGGCGCAACGGGCTCGCCCGGCGTGGCGGGCGACAGCGCGGGGACCGTGCCGGCCCGGCCGGTCCACTAGGGTCGGACTGATGGACCAGTCAGCCGGTCGCCGGGCCCGCCGGTGAGCCCGCCCAGCCCCACCCAGCGGATCCTCGCCCCGGACGCGGTCGCCCGCTACCTGGCCGCCTCCGTCGGCCCGAGCGCCGGGGTGGCCGGCTGCGGTCCGCTGGCCGGCGGCGGGTTCGCCGCGGTCTGGTGGGTCGAGCTCACCGACGGGCGGCGGGTCGTGCTCAAGGTCGGGCCGCCGCCGGACGTGCCGCTGCTGCGGTACGAGCGCGGGATGATCGCCGCCGAGGCCCGCTACCTGCGGCGGGTCGCCGACCGGGCGCCCGCGGTGCCGGTGCCGCCGCTGCTGCACCACGGCAGCGATCCGGTGCTCGGCGACTGGCTGCTCACCGGGCTGCTGCCCGGCCGCGCCCTGCCCGAACTGACCGACGCGGGGACCGACGTCGGGCCGGTGCGGGCGGAGCTGGGCGCGGCGCTGGCCGCGCTGCACCGGGTCACCGGCGACCGGTACGGCTACGACGACGCGCACCGGACGTCCGGCCCCACCTGGCGGTCGGCCTTCCTCGCCATCGTCGACGACCTGCTCGCCGACGCCGTGGACTGGCAGGTCCCGCTGCCGGCGCCGGCCGACCGGATCCGCGCCCTGGTCGCCCGGCACGCCGACGTCCTCGACGTGGTACGCCGGCCCGCGCTGCTGCACTTCGACGGCTGGGCGGGCAACGTGCTGGCGGTGACCGGGCCGGACGGGACGCCGCGACTGACCGGCCTGGTCGACGGCGAGCGCCACCTGTACGGCGACCCGCTGATGGACCTGGTCTCGCCGCTGCTGTTCCGCCGGGCGGAGGACGAGCCACACGATGCCGTGCTGCGCGGTTACCGGGCGGCGGCGCCGCTGCCGCTGGACGCCGGGGCCCGCCGGCGGCTCGGGCTCTACCGGCTGCACCTCTACCTGCTGATGACGGTGGAGATGCCGAGCCGGGGGATGACTGCGTCGGCGCACCCGGAGCGGGCCGAGCAGCTGGCCCGGGAGCTGGCCGACCTCGAGTCCTGACCCGGCCTGTCGCGGTCAGCGGACCCGGCTGGCGAAGACCACGATGTTGTCCAGGTAGTCGCCCTGGCGCAGGTCGAAGCGGCCACCGCAGGTGATCAGCCGCAGCCGGGCGGCGGCACCGCCGCCGTACACCCGGTCGGTGGGAAACCGGTCCTTCGGGTATGAACCGACGCCGTCCACGGCGAAGGTGACCACCTCGCCGTCGGAGCGGGTGACCCGGATGGTGTCCCCGGCGCGCAGCCGGCCCAGGTTGAAGAAGACGGCGGGGCCGCGCAGCGAGTCGACGTGCCCGACGATCACCGCGTTGCCGGCCTCGCCGGGGCTGGCCCCCGGCCGGTACCAGCCGGCGACCGTGGGCCGGTCCAGTGGCGGCACCTCCAGCCGCCCGTCGGCGTCGGCGGCGACCGGGACCACCTCGGCCCGGACGCTGATCGCGGGAATCTCCACCCGTACCGGCACGGATCGGGACAGCGCGGTGCCCGGCGACACCGACCGGTCGGGCGCGGCGGTGGACCCCGGCCGGGGCGGCGGTGTCGGGGCGAGGTTCAGGCCGGCGGCGAGCAGCCCGGTCCCGGTCACCACGGCGACGGCGATCGCCGCGGCGGCCGACCGGGTACGCGAGCGGGGCGCCGACGGGTCGGCGCGGCAGGGCCGGGGCAGGGTCGCACCTCCGTGTGGCGTGGCCCGGTGCCCGTGCCGGTGTCGCCGGCACGGGCATCCGTCCAGGGCTGGTGGGTCGGGTGGCCTCAGGCCACCGCGCCGGCGTGGCGTCGACGACGCAGCAGCACGACCAGGCCGGTGGCGCCGGCCCCGAGGAGCGCGCCGCCCGCGGTGAAGGCCACCGCGGCGGTGGTGCCGCCGGCACTGCTGCCGCCGCCACCGGCGGGCGCGCCGCCGATCGGGGTCACCGTGAACTGCGCGCTGCCGGCGGAGCTGCCGTTGCCGCAGGTGGCGGCGACGGTGTAGGTGCCGAGCGTGAAGCCGGCGGTGAAGAGCTCGGCGCTCAGGCCGCCGCCCGCCGCCGCCGTGGTGGACCGGACGTTCTGGTCCCGGTTCGGGCCGGTGACGTGGAAGATCACGTCACCGTCCTTGGGGTTGCAGGTGGTGGCGGTGAGCACGACCGTCCCGCCGACCGGGGTGGTCGCGGGCGACACCGTGGTGTCCGCGAGTGCGACCGCCGGGAGCAGAAGCGTGCCGAAGCCCACGCCGACCGCCGCAGAGCCGAGAACTGCCTGTGCCTTCATACGCGTCTTCCCTCACTTTTCGTCCGCTGACCGCATGGGACGTCGTTCGGGTGGCCAACTCCGTGACTAGCACCGGTGTGGCCAACACTAGGAGGGATGCGGTGCTCAGCCGGTGTAAATGAGAAATATTCGTTGCCGTCACGTGTCCACCCCCGCGCCGGACAGCGGTGGACATGCCGGCCCTGTGCCGATCAGCCCCGGGTCACCCGGCCGGCGGCTCGGGCCGGACCAGCCCCACCTCGTACGCGAGGACCACGGCCTGGATCCGGTCGCGCAGGCCGAGCTTGGTGAGGATCGCCGAGACGTGCGTCTTCACCGTGGCGGTGCTCAGGTGCAGCCGGGCGGCGATCTCCGCGTTGGACAACGCCCGGGCGGTCAGGGTGAGCACCTCCACCTCGCGGGGGGTCAGCGCGGCCAGCCGCCGGGCCGGGGCCGCCGGGCCGGGCAGCCGGTCGGCGAACCGGTCCAGCAGCCGGCGGGTGACGGTCGGGGCGAGCAGCGCGTCACCCCGGGCCACCACCCGGATCGCCTCCGCGAGGTCACCGGGCCGGGTGTCCTTGAGCAGGAAGGCGCTCGCTCCGGCGCGCAGCGCCGCGTAGACGAACTCGTCCAGGTCGAAGGTGGTGAGCACGACGACCCGGGCCGGCTGCCCGGCGGCCACCAGCTCCCGGGTCGCCGCGATGCCGTCCATCCGGGGCATCCGGACGTCCATCAGCACCACGTCCGGGCGGGTCCGGCGCACCACCGCCACGGCCTCCGCGCCGTCGGCCGCCTCCCCGACCACGGTGAGGTCCGGCCGGGCGTCGATGATCATGCGCAGGCCGGCCCGGATCAGGTCCTGGTCGTCGGCGATCACCACCCGGACGGTCATCGGCACACCGCCACCGGGATCCGGGCGGCCACCCGGAAACCGCCGGCCGGCAGCGGACCGGCGTCGAGGGTCCCGCCCAGCAGCCGGGTCCGCTCCCGCATGCCGACGATGCCCCGGCCCTCGCCCGGCTCGGCGCGCCGTGCCGGGGCGTTGCCGTCGTCGCGTACCTCCAGGCGGAGCACGCCGTCGTCGTAGCGGACGCTGACCTCGGCGCGGGTGGCCCGGCCGTGCTTCAGCGCGTTGGTCAGCGACTCCTGCACGATCCGGTACGCCGACAGCTCCACCCCCTCGGGCAGGCCCTCGGTCCGGCCGTGCCGGTCCACGACGACCCGCAGGCCCACCGCCGTCACGGCGTCGGCCAGCGCGTCGAGCTGCGCCAGCCCGGGCTGCGGTCCGGCCGGGTCCGGCCCGGCGTCGGCGGAGAGCGCGTGCAGCATCGACCGCAGCTCGGTCAACGCCGACCGGGCGGCCACCTCGATCGCGCCGAGCGCGGCGCGGGCCTGGTCGGGGTGCTGGTCGAAGACGTCCTCGGCGGCGGCGGCCTGCACCGCGATGACGGCGACGTGGTGGGCCACCACGTCGTGCAGCTCCCGGGAGATCCGCTCCCGTTCCCGGCCGATCACCAGCCGCCGCCGCGCCCGCGCCCGCTCGGCGTGGCCGCGCTGCACCTCGCCGATCGCCCAGCCGAGGCCCACCCCGACGACCGCGAGCAGCAGGTCCCGCCAGCCACCGGTGACCAGCTTCCACGGGGTCGGCGCGAGCAGCACGGCCAGCGCCACCAGGGACACCCGCGGCGGGCGCAGCCGCGCGAAGTAGGTAAGCGGCACCGCGACCAGCCCCAGCCAGCCGACCTGCGGGCTGAGCGCCTCCAGACCCACGCCGGCCAGCGCCGCCACGGCCAGCCCGTACGCCGGGTGCCGGCGCAGCCAGAGCAGGGAGCTGGCCTGGACCACCGCCAGCCCCACCGCGAGCACCGTGCCGGCCCGGCCGGCCGGCCCCACGCCGGGGACGCTCACCATCGCCACCAGCGCGGCCAGGACCACGGCGGCGATGCCGCCGTCGATCAGCAGCAGCACCTGTCTCCTCGACCAGCCAGCCATGCCCCGGATGCTAGGCCGGCAACCGGCCCCGGCTCATCGGTCGCCAGACGGAGATTGCCGCCGCGCCGCGCCCCGCGGCGTACCCCGGAACCGGTCCGCGGCCCGATCCGCCCGGCGCCGTCGCGCGCCTAGCGTTCCGGCACGAAGCCGCGCGGGTCCGGCCCGCGCCGTCCGATCGGAGGTACGTCCCATGAAGACCGTCCGCACCGCCACACCCCGGCCCACCGCCGCCGCCCGGCCGTCGCGCCGCCGGGACCGGGCCCTCGCGGTCCTCGCCACCACCGCCGCCACGCTCACCGTCTGGGCCGTCGCCGTGCCCCTGGCCGGGGTGGACCTGGTCGCCCGGGGCGGGGGAGTGGACCGGACGGTCGGCCCGGGTGCGGTGGCCGGCACCACGCTGCTGGCCGGCCTGGCCGGCTGGGCGTCGCTGGCCCTGCTGGAGCGGTTCACCCGCCGGGCCCGGCCGGCCTGGACCGGGCTGGCGCTGGTGGTGCTGCTGCTCTCGCTGTTGCCGCCGTTGGCGCAGGGGGTGGGCGCGGGCGCGAAGCTGACCCTGGTGGCGCTGCACCTCACCGCCGGGCTGCTCGTCCCGCTGCTGCGCCGCACCGCCACCGGTCGGGGCTGAGGACGGGACCAAGGCCCCTGCCCGCCGGGCCGGCCGGGAGCGGATCGTGGTTACCGTGCCGACGACCACCTCGCCGCCCCGGCCGGGGGCCCGTTGCCCGATCCGGCCGGGGCAGCCGTGCACGCTGTGCCAGCTCGACGTGACCGGCCCGCAGGACTGCCCGCTGGTGTGGCTGGTGATGGGCGACGACGAGCTGCGCGAGGGGGTGCGCCGGGCCGGCGGCCGGCCGGAGCGAACCACCGCCCGCCGCACCCGCGCCGGCTCGTAGGGCGTCAGCCCTCGGTCGCCCCGGCCGGCTCCGGCTCGGGCAGCGGCTCGCCGGTCTCCAGCAGCGACTTGAGGCTGGCCAGCAGCTCGGGCCAGCCGCCGCCGGCGCCGAGCTGGCCGCTGACCGCCCGGTACATCTCGCTGTCGGGGGAGAAGTCGTCGTGGGTGACGGTGAGCCGGACCGCCGCGCCGTACGGGGCCAGGTCGAAGGTCACCTTGGACCGGCGCTCGGTCAGCCGGGCCGCGTACTCCTCGGGCGACCAGCCGAAGTGCTCGGCGTGCTCGGGCTGAAAGGCGTGCCAGCTGTAGCAGAGCCGGGTGTACGGCTGGCAGACCAGCACCCGCTGGCCGATGTCCTTCGGCGCGGTGTCGGGCGCGCCCTGCCACAGCACGGGGGAGCCGACCCGCCAGTCGGAGACCAGGGCGGCGCCGCCCCAGTACCGGCGGGTGAACTCCGGCTCGATCAGGGCTCGCCAGAGCTGCTCGGGCGTGGTGCGGATGTAGGTGGTGTAGACGAATGTCGGGGTCTGCACGGGTCGGGCCTCCAATGCGGTCCGCAGGTCGGCGAGGGCGCGTGCCCGCTCGCGGTCGTACCGGCTGATCCACCGGTCGGCGATGGCGTTGATCGGGGCGGCGTTGAGGTGGTGCAGCTTCTCCCGGCCGCGCCGGCTGGTGGTCACCAGGCCGGCGGACTCCAGCACGGCCAGGTGCTTGCTGACCGACTGGCGGGTCATCTCCAGCCCCGCGCACAGGTCCCGCAGGCTCTGGCCGTTGCGGGCGTTGAGGCTGTCCAGTAGCCGGCGCCGACTGGCGTCGGCCAGCGCCCGGAACACCTCGTCCACCCGCTGTCACCTCCCACATGCAGCCATCTGGTTGCCTGTCACCATAGGCAGCCGGAAGGCTGCATGTCCAGCGCCGACCTGGCTTCTCGTCCTTCCGGCTAGCCTCCTAGGACGCCCTAGCGGTGGTGACTCGCCACCGAGTCGACGCAGCCGTGCTCAACGGGAAGAAGTGACGGCCTACTTGCCGCTACGGCCGTCGCTCAGCTCGCGGACGATGTCGAGGTGGCCGGCGTGCCGGGCGTACTCCTGCAGGACGTGGAACAGGATGGCGGCCAGGGTCGGCCGGCGGGCCGGGTCGGTGAACCGGCCGCCCAGCGCGGCGGGGGTGTCCAGCGGCGTGGCCTCGACGATGGCGCGGGTCCGCCGGCCGCCCGCGCGCAGCGCGTCGACCAGGTCGGCCATGGTCCGCCCGGCCGGCGCCCGCCACCGGTCGTCGACCGTGTCGCCCCACGGGTCGGGCACCGGTTCGGCGAGGAAACCCCAGACGAACCAGCGCCGCTCCATGAAGGCGAGGTGGGTGACCAGCTCGGCGGGGGTCCAGCCGGACGGCACCCGGCTGGTGCGGGCCTGCTCGTCGGTGAGGCCGGCGACCCGGTCGGCGACGGTGTCCCGGTAGTAGTCCAGGTAGGTCAGGAACAGGGCGGGGACGTCGGCCGAGGGGCCCGGCTCGGGAAACGGCAGCCGCACGTCAGACCGGCTCGACGGGCAGCACCGCGCCGGTCCGCGCCGACCGGTGCGCCAGCTCGATCAGCTCCACCGTGGTCACCGCGTCGCCCGGGTCCACCGGCAGCGGGGCGCCGTCGCGCAGCGCCGCCGCGACGAGGGCGTAGAAGTCCTGGTAGCGGCCGGGCTCGGTGGGCACCGGGCGCAGTTCGCCCTCGGCGCCGAGCTGCCCGTACCGGTCGGGGGTGACCTCGCCCCAGCCGGGCGTGTCGGGCCGTCCGCCGTCGCGCAGCGCCGCCTCCTGCCCGTCCAGCCCGTACGTGGTGAAGGCGGCCCGGTCGCCGAGCACCCGCAGCCGGGGCCCGAGCTGGGCGGCGACGGCGCTCATCCACAGGTGGGAGCGGACCCCGCCGGTGTGGGTGAGCGCCACGAACGCGTCGTCGTCGACCCGCGCGCCGGGCCGGCGGCGGTCCACCTCCGCGTACACCCGGTCCACCGGGCCGAACAGTTGCACCGCCTGGTCGATGAGGTGGGCGCCCAGGTCGTAGAGGACACCGCCGGCCTCGTCGACGGTGCCGCTCTCCCGCCAGCCCGGCTTGATCGCCGGGCGCCACCGCTCGAACCGGGACTCGAACCGGGTCACCCGGCCCAGCTCGCCGGCCTCGACCAGCCGCCGGGCGGTCAGGAAGTCGCCGTCCCAGCGGCGGTTCTGGAACACCGTCAGCGGCACCCCCCGTTGCTGCGCCTCGTCGACCAGGGCGCGGCCGTCGGCGGCGGTGGCGGCCAGCGGCTTGTCCACCACCACGGGCAGGCCGGCGGCCACCGCGGCCCGGGCCTGCGGGACGTGCTGCCGGTTCGGGCTGGCCACCACGACCAGGTCCAGCGCGTCCGGGTCGGCCCACACCTGCGCGGCGTCGTCGAGCAGCCGGGTGTCCGGGTGCTCGCGGCGGACCTGCTCCCGCCGCTCGGTGTTGCCGGTGACCACCGCGGCCAGCCGCAGCCCGGGGGTGGCGGCGATCAGCGGGGCGTGGAACACCCGCCCGGCCACGCCGTACCCCAGCAGCCCCACCCGCAGCGGCGCGTCACCCATGGTCTTCCCCGTTCGGTCGCGGTCGGTGTCGGGTCGAACCTACCGCCGGTCCGGAGTGGGGGCGGCGCGGGCCGGTCGGGGGCGGTGTGGCAGCGTGGACGGGTGAGCGCGCCGCGGGACGTCGACCTGGCCCTCGTCGGTGGCGGCGGCGCGGGTTCGCTGGTCCTCGCCGCCCTGGACCGGCGCGAGGTGCGCGGGCTGCGGATCGCCGTGCTGGATCCGGTGCGCAAGCGTGGCCAGGACCGCACCTGGGCGTTCTGGGGGACGCCCGGCACCGACCTGGACCCGATGCTGAGCGCCAGCTGGTCGCGGGTCGACGTGGTCACGCCCGCCGGGCGCCGCGTCCTGCCGCTGGCCCCGCTGCGGTACGCGATGCTGCGCTCCGCCCCGGTGTACGCCCGCGCCGCCGAGGCGGCCGAGCGGCTCGGCGCCGTACGCATCGACGCGGCGGTGGCGGGGCTGGACGACGACGGCGCCGGGGTGACCGTGCGCGACGCCGAGGGTGGGGTGCTGGTGCGGGCCGGCTGGGTGCTCGACTCCCGGCCCCGGCCGCCGGCCCGCCCCGGCCGGACCAGCTGGTTGCAGCACTTCCGCGGCTGGTGGGTGGCCAGCGACGAGCCGTTGTTCGACCCGGACCGGGCGGTGCTGATGGACTTCCGCACCCCGCAGCCGGCCCGGGGGGTGTCGTTCGGTTACGTGCTGCCGGTCGACGAGCGGTACGCGCTGGTGGAATACACCGAGTTCTCGCCCGAGCCGCTCACCGACGCCGGTTACGACGCGGCGCTGCGCGGCTACCTGGGCCTGCTCGGCCTCGACCCGGCGGCGCTGCGGGTGCGGGAGGTGGAGAACGGGGTGATTCCGATGACCGACGCGCCGTTCCCGCGCCGGCCGTCGCCGCGGGTGGTCCGGTTGGGCACGGCGGGTGGGGCGACCCGGCCGTCCACGGGGTTCACCTTCTCCGCGATGCGGCGGCAGGCCGAGCAGGTGGCCGCGGCGCTGGCCGCGGGCCGGCCGCCGGTGCCCCGGCCGGCGTATCCGGGGCGGCACCGGTGGATGGACGCGGTGGCGTTGCGGGCGTTGGACCGGGGTCTGGTGGGCGGGCCGGAGTTCTTCCAGCGGCTGTTCGACCGTAACCCGGCCGAGCGGGTGCTGCGTTTCCTGGACGGCGAGACCTCACCGGTGGAGGACCTGGCGGTGATGCGGTCCAGCCCGCTGCTGCCGATGACCTCGGCGGTGCTCGGCGACGCCGTTGGCCGGCTGCGGGCCGGGCTCGGCCGGCGCGGGGTTTTCCGCCGGGGCCGGGGCGCGCGGTAGGTTGCCGGGCATGGTGGACGCGGCGGCCGGGCGGGTCGTGGAGATCTGGACCGACGGGGCGTGCAGCGGCAATCCGGGTCCGGGCGGGTGGGGCGCGGTGCTGCGCTACGGCGGGCACGAGCGGGAGTTGTGCGGGGGAGAGGCGACGCCGACCACCAACAACCGGATGGAGCTGATGGCCGCGATCCGGGCGCTGGAGACGTTGACCCGGCCGGTCACCGTGCACCTGCACACCGACAGCACGTACGTGCGCAACGGCATCACCGGCTGGCTGGCCGGGTGGAAGCGCAACGGCTGGCTGACCGCCGCGAAGCAGCCGGTGAAGAACGCCGACCTGTGGCAGCGGCTGGAGGCGGCGGGCCAGCGGCACCAGGTGACCTGGCTGTGGGTGAAGGGGCACAACGGGCATCCGGAGAACGAGCGGGCCGACGCGCTGGCCAACCGGGGGATGACCGAGGCGCGGGCGGCGGTGGCCGCGCGGTGAACCGGGCGGGTTGTCTCGACGGCGATCGATAGGTAACGTACCGGATCGGTACCGTCACGGACAGTCGTTCCGCTCGGAGGTGTCCCGGTGACCGTCGCGCCCCTGACCGACCTGCCACGGTGGCCGCCGCTCAATCTGGACCGGGATCCGCTGGTCCCGCTGGACGCGGGGGAGCGGCGGCGGTTCGGCGGCCCGGTCACCCGGGTCCGGCTGCCGACCGACGCGGTCGCCTGGCTGGTCACCCGGCACGCCGACGTCCGGCAGTTGTTGCGGCACCCGGCCTTCAGCGCCGACCTGAGCCGGCCGGGTTTCCCGTTGCTGCGCCGCGTGGCGCCCGGCGCGCTCAGCGACCGGCGGGGCGGGTTCATCCGGATGGACGGCGCGGAGCACGCCCGGCTGCGCCGGATGCTCACCGCCGAGTTCATGATCAAAAACGTCCGGCGGATCGAGCCGCTGATCCGGCAGAGCGTCGAGCGGGCCCTGGCCGAGCTGGCCGCCGCCGGGCCGCCCGCCGACCTGGTCACCCGGTTCGCGCTGCCGGTGCCGTCGATGGTGATCTGCCACCTGCTCGGCGTCCCGTACGCCGACCACGACTTCTTCCAGCAGCGCAGCCGGACGTTGATCGACCGGGACGCCCCGCCGGAGCGGGTGCAGCGGCACGTGCGGGAGCTGCGGGAGTTCCTGCACCGGCTGGTCGAGCGGAAGGTGGCCGCCGGGGAGCGCACCGACGACCTGCTCAGCCGGCTGGCCCGCGACCGGGTGGACACCGGGGAGTTGGCCGCCGACGAGCTGGTCGGCATGGCGGTGCTGCTGCTCATCGCCGGTCACGAGACCACCGCCAACATGATCGGCCTGAGCACCCTGCTGCTGCTGCGCCACCCGGCCCGGTATGCGGCGCTGCGCCACGACCCCGAGCACGCCGACGGTCTGGTCGACGAGTTGCTGCGTTACCTGAGCATCGTGCGCACCGGCCTGCCCCGGCTGGCCACCGCCGACGTGGAGATCGGCGGTCAGTTGATCCGCGCGGGGGAGGGGGCGATCGCGGTGCTGTCGCTGGCCAACCGGGACGCCGACGTCTTCGCCGACCCGCACGGGTTCGACCCGTACCGGGCGGCGCAGCAGCACCTCGCGTTCGGCTTCGGGGTGCACCAGTGCATCGGTCAGCCGCTGGCCCGTGCGGAGCTGCGGATCGCCCTGGTGGAGCTGGCCCGGCGCTTCCCCCGGCTGCGCGCCGCCAGCACCGGGTCGTTGCCGACCCGGGACAGCTCGATCGTCTACGGTCTCGACTCGCTGCCGGTGACTTGGTGAGCGTCCGGGTGCGGGTGGACCGGGACCGCTGCTGCGGTGCCGGCAACTGCGTGCTGACCGCCCCGGAGGTCTTCGACCAGGACGACACCGACGGGCTGGTGCTGCTGCGCCGGGCGGTGCCGCCGGCCGACGCCGTCGACCGGGTCCGGGGGGCGGTGGAGCTCTGCCCGGCCGGGGCGATCAGCCTCGACCCGTCGGCCGACCCTCCGGCGGCGGGAGCCGCTCACTCGTCGAGTGCCGCCTCCGGTCGGGCGTCGACGGTGGCGTCGGGCCGTTCCTCGACGGCCGGGTCGCCGGCGCCTGAGACGTCCGCCACGTCGTAGCCGGCCCGGCTGGTGTCCTGCGCGGAGCGCCGGTCCTCGGCGGGCAGGTCGGCGAAGTCGTCGCCGGTGTCGTCGGTGGTCCGCAGGGAGTCGCCCGGCGGGCGCAGGGACGCCTCGTACGCGGTGGCGCCGTCGGGCTCGTCGGAGGCGGCACGGCCGGTGGACTGTTCAGTGGTCATGCCGCACTCCTGCCCCGCCGGGCCGGCGACAAACCTGACGGCAGCCCGGCCGGCGACAAACCTGCCGGGCTGCCGTCAGCGGCGGCGCCGTCGCCCTGCCGACGTCGGGGTGAGGGTCAGCGACCACTGCGCCGGTCGGCGCAGGCCGGGCGGCAGCACGGTGCGGTGGTCACCGCGCGCCGCGTCGAGCTGGGTCTGGTGCACGAACAGGGCGCCGCCGAGGTCCGCCCCGCGCAGGTCCGCCCCACGCAGGTCCGCGCCGGTCAGGTCGGCGGCGCCGAGGTCCACCCCGCGCAGGTCCGCCCCGATCAGGCAGGCGCCGCGCAGGTTCGCCCCGGCCAGCGCGGTCCGGCGCAGGTCGACGCCGATCAGCATCGCGCCGCGCCGGTCGGGTCCGGCCCGGCCGGCCCGGGCCCGCTCGCCGGCCCGGGAGAGCAGCGGGTTGACCCGGCCGCGGTGGGCGTCGACGTCGAGGGCGACCAGCTGCGCCGGCCCGCTGTCGGCGAGCCGCCCGGTCTCGGCCACGGCCACCGTCAGCTCGTCGCGCAGCGGGCCGTCCGGGGTCAGCGCCACCGCCTCGGTGAGGTACCACAGCAGCTCGTGCAGCGGCCGCAGCACCGCGAAGGCGGCGAAGACCTGGCCCGCGGTGGCCGGGTCGTCCCGCCAGTCCCGGCCCGCGAAGGTCCGCTGGGTGAGCTGCTGGCCCGCCCCGAAGCAGTCGAACACGGTGCAGCCGGGGAAACCGCGCTGCCGCAGGTCGGCGTGGATGCCGCAGCGGGAGTCGGGGCGCAGGTGCGGGCAGGGCCGCCCGGCCGGCTTGTCGATGGCGAAGTCGGCGGACGCGGCGAACGCCGGGGCCACGCAGCAGATCCCGGAGCAGCGCGCGCAGTCCGCCCGCAGTTCCCGTGCCGCCGTCATCGCCCGTCCCCTCCCGACCGGGGCAGCCGCCGCCGGCAACCCCGGCCCATTGTCCGCCCGGCCCGCCCCGGGCCCCGCTCAGGGGGTGCCCCGCCGATCCGCCGCGCGGCGCCGCCCTGGGTCCGTATCGTGGGTGGAAACCTGCTCATCGCCGGAGGAATCGGGCATGGAGGACCGGGAACGGGAACAGGCCCTGCTCACCGCCCTGACCACCGAGCACTTCGTGCTGCAGACCTCGCGCAGCGCGACCATCACCGAGTCCGTCGGCCGCACGACGGTGTTCCTCTCGCTGCTGTCGGCGGGTCTGATCGGCCTCGGCTTCGTCTCGGGCCAGGGCGCGCTGATCCGGCCCTACCTGGCGGCGGTGCTGCCCACCCTGGTGATCACCGGCCTGCTCACCTTCGCCCGGCTGGTGCAGAACATGGTGGAGAACTCGCTGGACCTGCGCCGGATCCAGCAGATCCGGGCGTATTACCAGGAGCGCTACGGCGCCGGGTACGAGTTCTTCGCCGACGCGGTCGGCTCGGGTGGCCCGATGCGGGCGGCCTGGGCCGCGGTCGGCAGCCGGCCCGGTCGGCTGTCGCTGCTGCTGACCACCGCGGCGATGGTGGCCGCGGTCAACGCGCTGCTGATCGGCGTCGGCGTGGCCCTGCTGCTCGCCCTCGCCGGCGCCGGATCGACGGTGGCGATCGTGGCCGGGGTGGTGGCCGCGCTGGCCGCCTTCGTCGTCCAGTTGACGCACGTCAGGCGCGCCTCGATCTCGCAGCTGTCCTGACCGGTGTAACCGGGCCGGACCCGGGTAGCCCGGCGGGCATGGAGCTGGTCGAGGAGTCGCCCTACCGGTTCCGCATCGACCGGCGTGACCCGATGCGGGTGCCGGGCGTGGTGTTCGCGTCCCGGTCGCTGCTGCCCGACGCCGGGGCGGACCGGTCGCTGGAACAGGTGGCGAACGTGGCCACCCTGCCGGGCATCGTGGGCGCCTCCTACGCGATGCCGGACGTGCACTGGGGTTACGGCTTCCCGATCGGCGGGGTGGCCGCCACCGACGTCGAGGCCGGTGGGGTGGTCTCCCCGGGCGGCGTCGGGTTCGACATCTCCTGCGGGGTACGGCTGCTCGCCGCCGGGCTGGACCGCGCCGACCTGGGCCCCCGGCTGGACGCCCTGCTGGACGGCCTGGGCGCGGCGACCCCGCGCGGCATGGGCAAGGGGGCGGTGTGGCACCTGGCCGACCGGGCCGAACTCGACGCGGTGCTGCGCGGCGGCTCCCGGTACGCGGTGCGGCGGGGCCACGGCGTCGAGCGGGACCTGACCCGGTGCGAGGACGGCGGCGCGGTGGACGACGCCGACCCGGCGCAGGTCAGCGAGCGGGCCGTGGCGCGCGGCGCCGGGCAGGTGGGCAGCCTCGGTTCCGGCAACCACTTCCTGGAGGTGCAGGCCGTCGCGGAGGTCTACGACGCGGCGGTGGCGTCGGCGTTCGGGCTGCGCGCGGGGCAGGTCTGCGTCATGATCCACTGCGGGTCGCGGGGGCTGGGACACCAGATCTGCACCGACCACGTACGGGCGATGGAGCAGGTGATGCCCGCCCACGGCATCCGGGTGCCGGACCGGCAGCTCGCCTGCGCGCCGGTCGACTCGGCGGCGGGCCGGGCCTACCTCGGCGCGATGGCCGCCGCCGCGAACTACGCCCGCGCCAACCGGCAGCTGCTCGCCCAGGCCGCCCGCCAGGTCTTCACCAGGATCACCGGCGCCGAGCTGGACCTGGTGTACGACATCTCGCACAACCTCGCCAAGATCGAGACGCACCGGCTGGACGGCGCCGCGCGGCGGCTCTGCGTGCACCGCAAGGGCGCCACCCGCGCCCTGCCGCCCGGGCACCACGACCTCCCCGACGACCTGCGCCCGGTGGGGCAGCCGGTGCTGATCCCCGGCTCGATGGGCACCGGCTCGTACGTCCTCACCGGGGTGGCCGGCTCGCCGGCGTTCGCCTCGACCTGCCACGGCGCGGGCCGGGTGCAGAGCCGCAAGCAGGCCACCAGGGCGGTACGCGGACAGGACCCGCGCCGGGAACTGGAGGCGCGGGGCGTCGCGGTGCGCGGGGCGTCGCGCCGCGGGCTGGCCGAGGAGATGCCCGCCGCGTACAAGGACATCACGGCCGTGATCGAGGCGGCCGAGGGTGCCGGGCTGTGCCGGCGGGTGGCCCGGCTGGTGCCGCTGGGCGTGGTGAAGGGCTGACCGGTCAGACGTCCAGCGTCACCGCGCAGGACCAGCCGTCCGTGTCGGGCCCGAAGCGCAGCTCGTGCAGGGCGACCGCCTTGGGCACCGCCCCGACCAGCTCCACCGCGTCGGTGTCCGCCGTGCGCCAGCGCACCCGCAGCCCGCCGTCCGGCGCCGGGTCGACCCGGGTCGTCAGCGGCAGGGTGCCCGCCGTCTCCAGCCGGAAGATCACCTCGTCCAGCACGGCCACCAGCAGGTCGGGGTCCGGGCCGGCCGGCACGCCGAAGCCGCTCTCCGCGCCCGGGCTCACCCCCTCGGTGTCGACGAACGTCGCCACCAGCGCGGTCACCGCCTCCGCCACGCAGTCCTCCCGGGTCGACGCCCACGCCTCGATCCGGACGTCGGCGGTGTGCGGCACGGCCCGGTGGCCGCGCGCCGGTCGTCGCTGCATGCCCTGATCATGCCGGCCCCCACGCGGGCGCGCGGCGCGGTTAGGGTCCTCCGATGCGGATCACCAAGTTCACCCACGCCTGCGTCCGGATCGAGAACGCCGGGCGGGTGCTGGTCGTCGACCCGGGCACCTGGAGCGAGCCGGCCGCCCTGACCGGCGCCGACGCGGTCCTGGTCACCCACGAGCACGCCGACCACGTCGACGTGCTGCGGCTGGCCGGGGCGGGGATTCCGGTGTTCCTGCCGGCGGACGCCGTCCTGCCGGCCGGGCCCGCCCTGCCGGTGACCCGGGTCCGGGCCGGCGAACGGTTCACCGCCGGCGGCTTCACGGTGCGCGCGGTCGGCGGGCGGCACGCCACCATCCACGGCGGGCAGCCGGACTGCGCCAACCTCGGCTACCTGGTCGAGGACGCGGTCTACCACCCGGGCGACGCGCTGCACCCGCCGGGCACGCCGGTGGACACCCTGCTGGTCCCCGCGCACGGCTCCTGGCTGAAGCTGACCGAGGCGATCGACTTCGCCACCGCGGTCGACGCCCGCCGGGTCTTCCCGATCCACGACGCCCAGCTCAACGACCGCGGCCTGGCCAGCGTCAACGGCTGGTTCGGTGAGACGCTCGGCGACCGCTACCGCTACCTCGCGCCGGGCCAGCCCGGCTGAGTCGCGTCCGGTCCGCCGGACCCGCGCCCTGGCCTGGCCGGCGGCTCAGCCGGCGTACCGGAACGACGGCGCGGACGCGCTCAGCACGGCGGTACGGGTGCGCGCCGGCCAGGCCCGCTCCAGCTCCGTGGTCAGCTCCGCCACCAGCCGCGGCACGTCCCCGGCGGCGTCGGCGTGCAGGCCCTCGACCACGATCAGCACCTCGTCGGTGCCGTCGCGCACCGCCGAGTGCCCGCTCTGCCGGCCCGCCCACCGGCGGGACTGCGCCCGGACCCGGTCGGCGAAGATCACCTCGTCCGGGTCGGGCCGTTCGGTCGTCCCGGCGAAGGTCAGGTACTCCTCGTCGCCGAGGGCGTGCCGCACCTCCAGGTCACCGTCGATGCGGGCGACGTCGAAGACGCCCACCGGGATCGCGTACGCCAGCGAGAACGCGTTGCAGAGGTCCACCAGCGGATGCAGCCGGGGCAGCGCGGCCTCGCGGCGGAACCGGCGCAGCAGCGACTCCGCCGCGCAGCGGTGGCGGGTCGGGGACGAGCCCATCGCCGCGTACGCCCGGCGCCAGGCCTGGATCTCGGCGAGTGCGCTCTCCGGTCCGGCCGCGAGCCGGGCCGCGGCCCGCGCGGTGAGGCGGTCGACCGCCGGGGTCGCCGCGCCCGGCCCGCCGACCCCGCCGGCGGCGACCACCCCGGCGACCAGCTGCGGGTACGCCGACCAGACGCGCGGCGAATGACGGAAGTACACGAACACTCCTATCCGTTGGTGAGGGCGAGCGCGACGCCCAGGGGGAGGAAGGACGCGGCGAACCCCCGACGCAGCCAGGTGGCGGTCCGGGGCCGCTCCAGCAGCCGCCCGCGCAGCCGGGCGGCGGCCACCGCGTACCCGGCGAAGACGACGAGGGTGAGCAGCATGAACACCGCGCCGGCGGTGAGCATCCGGCCGGCGGCCCCGGGCGCGTCGGCGGCGACGAACTGCGGCAGGAAGGCCGCGAGGAACAGGGTCGGCTTGGGATTGAGCAGGTTGACCAGCACCGCGTCGAGGATCACCCGACCGGCGGGCCGGGCCGGGGCCGCCGCGTCCAGCGCCAGCCCGCCCCGCTCCCGCCAGGTGCGCCAGGCCAGGTACAGCAGGTAGCCCAGGCCCAGCACCTGCACCACCCGGAACGCCGGGCCGCCGGCGCCGAGCAGGACGGCGAGCCCGGCCATCGCCGCCACCAGGTGCGGCACGGTGCCGAGGGTGCAGCCGAGCGCCGCGACCAGGCCGGCCCGCCGCCCGTGCGACAGCGCGGCCGAGAGCGTGTAGAGCACCCCGGTGCCCGGGGTGACGACCACGACCAGCGTGGCGAGGAGGAACGTGATACCCACGGGTTCCACCCTCGGCCCACAATGGTCCGATGGGCAGAGCCAAAGACGACCGGCCGGACGGGACCATAACCGCCGGCTCGGACTTCCTGCACCTCGACATCGGCGAGGCGCCCGCCGGCGGCCGGTCCGACTGGCTCGCCGCCCGGCTGCGCGACGCCGTCGCCGACGGCCGGATCCCCGTCGGCACCCGGCTGCCCGCCAGCCGGGTGCTCGCCGACGAACTGGGCGTCTCCCGGGGCGTGGTCACCGAGGCGTACCGGCGGCTGGCCGAGGACGGGCAGGTCGCCGGCCGGGGCCGGGCCGGCACCGTGGTGCTCGCCGCGCCCACGCCACCCCCGGGCCCGCCGCCGCCCGCCGCCGCGCCGCCCGCCGACCGGTTCGCCGCCCCGCCCGACGTCTTCGCCGCTCCGCCCGGCGCCGAGGTCTTCGACGAGCTGCGTACCGCGCCGGCCGAGGTCGACCTGACGCCGGGCCGACCCGACCTGACCGCCTTCCCGCGCGCGGCGTGGCTGCGCGCCGAACGGGCGGTGCTGCACCGGCTCACCCCCGACGCGTTCGGCTACGGCGATCCCGAGGGCACCCCGGCGCTGCGCCGGGCCGTCGCCACCTGGCTGGGCCGGCGCCGGGGCATCCGGGTCGACCCCGCCGAGGTCGTGGTGGTGGCCGGGGTGTCCCAGGCGCTCGGCCTGCTCGCCCAGGTGCTGCACGCCGACGGGGTGCACACCGTGGCGGTCGAGGACCCGAGCTCCCTCGGTGTACGCCAGTTGCTGCGGCACTGGCGGCTGGACACCCCGCCGGTGGCGGTCGACGCGCACGGCGTACGGGTCGACGACCTGGCCGCCGGCGGCGCGCCGGCGGTGGCGCTGACCCCGGCGCACCAGTTCCCGACCGGCGTGGTGCTCGACGGCGACCGCCGCCGCCGGCTGGTCGACTGGGCCCGGCGCGGCGGGCTGGTGATCGAGGACGACTACGACGCCGAGCACCGCTACGACCGCCCGCCGGTGCCCGCGCTGCGGGCCCTGCTGCCCGATCGGGTCTGCTACACCGGCAGCGTCTCCAAGCTGCTCGCCCCGGCGCTGCGCACCGGCTGGCTGCTGGTGCCGCCCCGGCTGCACGACGCGGTGGTGGAGGCCAAGCGGATGGCCGATCTGGGCAACGCGGCGCTGCCGCAACTGGTGCTCGCCGAGCTGATGGACTCCGGCGCGCTGGAACGGCACCTGCGGCTGCTGCGCCGCCGGCACGTCCGCCGCCGCGACGCCATGATCCGCGCGGTGCGCGCCCACCTGCCCGGGGCCGTCGTGCACGGCGCCGCCGCCGGCCTGCACCTCATGGTCACCCTCGCCGGGGACGTCTCCGACGTGGCGCTCGCCGGGGCCGCGCTGCGCCGCGGCGTCAAGGTGCAACCGCTGTCCTGGCACGGGCAGCGCCCGCAGCCGCCCGGCCTGGTCCTCGGCTACGCCGCCAACCCGACCGGCGACATCGAGCGGGGCGTGGCCGCCCTCGGCGCCGCCCTCCGCGAGTCGCGCTGACCGCCCGAGGTGTTAGGAGGGGGCCCTTCCTATACCGGAGGCGTTAACAAGGGGCCCTTCCTTACCTCCGGTAGAGCGCGGCGAGGGCCGCGGCGGTGCCGGCGAGCCGGTCGCGCAGCGCGGCGGGGGAGAGCACCTCCACCTCCGCGCCGAGCCGCAGCAGGTCACCGTGCGCGTGGGTCAGCGACTCGATGGGTACGACCGCGTGCACCCAGCCCGCCGCGTCGGGCGGCCCCGCCGTGCGGTCCACCGCGGCCACCACCACGTCGCCGGCGATCTCGCCCAGCCGCTCCCGCCCCCGGGGCGAGAGCCGGACGGTGGCCTGGTCGCGGTGCAGCCGGGACCGGAAGTCCGCCACGTGTGCCTGCCACCAGCTCGGCAGGTCGAAGTCCCCGGGCCGGTCGAAGGGCTCGTCGAGGGGCGCCAGCGCCAGGATCTGGTTCACCCGGTAGGTCGCCGGTTCGCGCCGGTCGGGGCGGGCGGCCACCACGTACCAGCGGCCGCCCTTGAGCACCAGGCCGTACGGTTCGAGGACCCGGGTCACCTCGCCGGTCCAGCTGCGGTAGGTGACCCGGACCCGGCGCTGCCGCCAGACCGCGTCGGCGGTGGCCGGCAGGTGCGCCGAGGCGTCGCCGTCGGCGTACCAGCCGGCCGGGTCGAGGTGGAAGCGCTGCCGCAGCTCGGCGACCCGGTCGGCGAGCGGGCCCGGCAGCGCGGCGTGCAGCTTGTGCTGGACCGTGGCGACCACGGCGTCGTAGCCCAGCTCGGCGGCGGGCCCCGGCAGCCCGGCGAAGACGAGGCGTTCGGCCTCCTCGGCGGTGAGGCCGGTCAGCCGGGTCCGCCAGCCGTCGACCAGCCGGTAGCCGCCGGCGTGCCCGGCCTCCCCGTAGAGCGGGATGCCGGCGGCGTGCAGCGCCTCCACGTCCCGGTAGACGGTGCGCACCGACACCGTCAGCCGCTGCGCCAGGTCGGCGGCGGTCAGCCGGCCGTGGGCCTGGAGCAGCAACATGATCGACAGCAGCCGACTGGCGCGCATCTGCTGACAGTAGCTGTCAGGGAAGCGGCCGTACCGTACCGGCATGGCCTTCCACGACAAGGAGCTGACCGTGCCCGGGACCGTCGAGGTCGCCGGCCGGCACGTCAAGCGCTACCACATCGACCAGCCGGAACGCCGGCTCGAACCCGCCGTCGTCGAGGCGGCGTACGGGTACCTGCCGAAGCTGCTGCCGGACCCGGACGGCGGCACCCCGCCGGCGAGCTGGGTGGTGCTGCACCGGGGCGCGGACACCGGGGCGTACCTGCTGGCGTACAGCTGGTTCTTCGACAACGTGGTGGAGTGCCGGATCGCGATCGCCGGCCAGCCCGCACTGGACTGCCCGGACGACGACCCGGCGCACTTCGTGCCGCTGGAGCGACCCGGAGTGGGCTGCGTCTGGGAGTTGGGGGTGCTGGAGCACGAGCGGACCGCCTGGGTACGGCACGTGCTCGCCCCGGACCGGCCGGACCTGGCCGGCTACCTGGCCGACGCGCGCGCCGAGGGGCCGGTGGGATCCTGATGGGCGACTTCGACTTCCTCGTCGGCACCTGGGACGTGACCAACCGGCGGCTGCGCGAGCGGCACGTGGGCGCCGACGACTGGGACGTCTTCCCCGCCAGCCACGTCGCCCACTCGTTCTTCGACGGGGCCGGCAGCTTCGACGAGATGCGCTGCCCCACCCAGGGCTTCTCCGGCTCGACCGTACGGATCCTCGACCCGGCCACCGGGCTCTGGTCGATCTACTGGATGAACAGCCGCCGCGGCGTCCTCGAACTGCCGCCGGTGGTGGGGCGGTTCGTCGACGGGGTGGGCACCTTCTACGCCGACGACAGCGACGCGGGGCGGCCGGTGCGCTGCCGGTTCATCTGGTCGGAGATCACCCCCACCTCCTGCCGCTGGGAGCAGGCGTTCTCCACCGACGGCGAACGCACCTGGGAGACGAACTGGATCATGGAGTTCACCCGGACCGGGTGACGCTCAGCGGGGCGGGGGGTAGGGTCCGGGACACCACCCCGTCCCGCCGGGAGACGCCCATGCCCACCGACCACGTCGACGTGCTGATCGTCGGTGCCGGGCTGTCCGGCATCGGCGCCGCGGTCCACCTGACCCGCGACTGCCCCGACCGGACGTACGCGGTGCTGGAGGCGCGCGGCGCGGTCGGCGGCACCTGGGACCTGTTCCGGTACCCGGGCGTGCGCTCCGACTCGGACATGTACACCCTCGGCTACTCGTTCAAGCCGTGGACCGACCCGAAGGCCATCGCCGACGGCGACGCCATCCGCGACTACGTGCGCCAGACCGCCCGCGAGTACGGCGTGGACCGGCACATCCGCTTCCACCACCGGGCGGTCCGCGCCGAGTGGGACAGCGCCACCGCCCGCTGGACCGTGCACGCCCACCGCGACGACACCGGCGCCGACACCGTGCTGACCTGCTCCTTCCTGTTCACCAACTCCGGCTACTACCGCTACGACGCCGGCTACACCCCGGAGTTGCCCGGCGTCGAGCGCTACGCCGGCCGGCTGGTGCACCCGCAGCACTGGCCGGCGGACCTCGACCACACCGGCCAGCGGGTGGTGGTGATCGGCAGCGGCGCCACCGCGGTCACCCTGGTCCCGGCGATGGCCGAGCGGGCCGCCCACGTCACCATGCTCCAGCGCTCACCGACGTACGTCATCGCGCTGCCCTCGCGCGACCGGCTCGCCGAGGCGTTGCGGCGCCGGCTGCCGGCGGCGGCCGCCTACGCCGTGGTGCGGTGGAAGAACGTGCTGCTCGGGGTGGCCAACTTCCAGCTCAGCCGGCGCGCCCCGGGCCTGGTGAAGCGGTTCCTGCGCCGGGCCGCGCGCGGCCGGCTGCCGGCCGGCTACGACGTCGACCGGCACTTCGCCCCCCGCTACGACCCGTGGGACCAGCGGCTGTGCGTGGTGCCCGACGGCGACCTGTTCGACGCGCTGCGCGCCGGCCGGGCCGCGGTGGTCACCGACACCATCGACACGTTCACCGAGCGCGGCATCCGGCTGGCCTCCGGGGAGGAGCTGCCCGCCGACATCGTGGTCACCGCCACCGGGCTGAACCTGCTCGCCCTCGGCGGGATGACCCTCGCCGTCGACGGCCGGCAGGTCGACCTGGCCCGGACCGTGGCCTACAAGGGCATGATGCTCTCCGGCGTGCCGAACTTCGCGATGACCATCGGCTACACCAACGCCTCCTGGACGCTCAAGGCCGACCTGGTCGCCACGTACGTCTGCCGGCTGCTGCGCCACCTCGACGCCACCGGCCAGCAGGTCGTCACCCCGCTCGCCCCGGACACCGACGACCTGGCACCGATCATCGACCTGAAGTCCGGGTACGTGCTGCGCGCCGTCGACCAACTGCCCAAGCAGGGGCCGGCCGCGCCCTGGCGGCTGCACCAGAACTACCCCCGCGACGTGCTGCTGATGCGACACGGCCGGCTCACCGACGCCGGGGTCCGCTTCTCCCGCGCCACCGCCACCCCGCCCACCGCCACGGGCGGACGCGCCCACCCCGCCGACACCCCCGTCGGCTGACCGGCCCGGTCCACCCGACCGGCGGAAAGGAGCCGTACCCATGCGCGACTTCGTCTTCCCCGGCGGGACCGCCGTGGTCACCGGCGCCGCCAGCGGCATCGGCGAGGCCCTCGCCCACGGCCTGGCCCGCCGCGGCGCCGACCTGGTCCTGCTCGACCGGGACGGGCCCCGCCTCGACGCGGTGGTCACGGCGATCCGCGCCGCGCACCCCGACCGCCGGGTCGACACCCTGGTCGTCGACCTGGCCGACCCGGCCGCCACCGACCGGGCCGGCGCCGAGCTGCGCGCCCGCCACCCGCGGCTCCGGCTGCTGGTCAACAACGCCGGCGTGGCGCTCGGCGGCCGCTTCGACCAGGTCACCCTGGACGAGTTCGAGTGGGTGGTCGACATCAACTTCCGGGCCGTGGTGCGGTTGACCCACGCGCTGCTGCCCGCGCTCAAGGCCGAGCCCGGCGCACACCTGGTCACCATCTCCAGCCTCTTCGGGCTGATCGCCCCGGCCGGGCAGGCCGCCTACTCGGCGAGCAAGTTCGCGGTGCGCGGCTTCACCGAGGCGCTGCGGCACGAGCTGGTCGACGACGGCATCGGCGTCACCTCCGTGCACCCCGGCGGCATCGCCACCCGGATCGCGGCCAGCGCCCGGGTCGGCAGCGGCGTGGACACCGAGGAGTACGAGGCGGGCCGCCGGCAGTTCGAGAAGCTGCTGTCCATCCCGCCCGCCACCGCGGCCGAGGTGATCCTGCGCGGGGTGGCCCGCCGGCGCGGCCGGGTGCTGATCGGCTGGTCGGCGAAGCTGCCCGACCTGCTGGCCCGGGTCGCACCCGCGTCGTACGGGCGGGTGCTGGCGCTCGGGCTCAACCGGGCCGGCGGATCGGCCCTCCGGTCCACCGCCCGCCCGGCACCCGCCGACCCGGCCGCCGTCGACTGACTCGCCTCACGGCGGGTTCGCGCCACGCTTCTCCTCCTGGGCCAGCACCGCCTCCCGGCGCTGCGGGTCGTCCCGGTCGGCCAGCTCGGCCGCCAGCCGCGGGTCGCCGGCCAGCCGCTCCCGGTTGCGGTGCAGGAACGCCTCGAACCCCCCGGAGTACGGGCAGGCCGCGTCGCCGAGCACCCGTTCCGGCTGGTAGCGGCAGCCGGCGCAGTAGTCGCTGACCTCGTCGATGTAGCTGCCGTCCACCGCGTACGGCCGGGTGTCCACCCGGGCCAGGTCGGCGTACTGGCTCATGCCGATCACGGTCGCGTTCATCACCCAGTCCGTGCCGTCGACGAAGCAGTCGCGGAACCAGTCCACCAGCGCGGCCGGCCGCCAGCCCCGCTGCAACGCGTAGTTGCCCAGCACCAGCAACCGCTGCGGCTGGTGCACCCAGGCCCGGTCCCGCACCCCGGCCAGCGCGTCGGCCAGGCACCGCGCCTCCACCGCGTCGGCGTCCAGCTCCCGGAACCACTCCGGCACCGGCTCGGTGGCGGCCAGCCAGCCCTGCCCCCGGAAGCGCGGCGCGAGATACCAGTACAGCTGCCAGAGGAACTCCCGCCAGCCGAACAGCTGCCGGACGAACGGCTCCACCGAGGACAACGGGACGCTGCCGTCCCGCCAGGCACGCTCGGCCGCCCGGATCGCCGGCTCCGGGTCGAGCAGCCCGAGGTTGAACGAGGAGGAGAGCAGGCTGTGCGCCAGCAGCGGGTCGTCGGCGCTCATCACCCCGCCGTACCGGCCGTGCTCGGGCAGCCGGTGCCGCAGGAAGTGCGTCAGCCGGGCCTGCGCCTCGGCGTGCGTGGCCGGATATCGGCGGGGCCCGTCCCGACCGACGAACCGCACCCCGTCGGCGGCCCAGCGGTCCAGGTCGCGGCGCACCTCGGCGTCGATCTCGTCCTCCACCACCGCCGGCGGCGGTGGCACGTCCAGCGGCTCGGCGCGACCGCCCGGCCGGCCCCGGCCCGGGCCGTCCACCAGCACCCCGTGCCGCCGGCAGGCGTGCCGGTACCAGTCGGTCATCCGCAGCGGACCGCGCCGCCGGTCCGCCCAGTCGGCGAACTCCGCCAGGTCGGTGACGAAGCCGCGCGGCGGCAGCACCGTCAACTCCGGCACCGAGCGGGCCAGCTCAAGCAGGTCGCGGGAGGTCGGGTGGCAGACCTCGACCGGGCCGGGCACCCGGGCCAGCGCCTCCCGTACCGTGCCGGCGCGCAGCACCAGTGCCCGGTCGCCCAGCTCGGCGGCGCGGTGCCGCAGCGCGGAGAGGAGCAGGTGGGCCTTCTGCCGGTGCAGCGGCGCCCGCGCGAACGCCTCCCGCGCCTCGATCAGCAGCACCGGCTGCCGGTCGTCGTCGAGGAAATGCGGACCGAGCTGGTCGGCGAGCAGCCACCGGCGAGCAGTCATCCATCGATTCTGCCCACTCCGGCCGGTGCCGTCGCGGCGACCGGGGGTGTGTCCCGGGGGTGATCCGGGTGACGCTCGGCACTTTCCCGCGCACGCACCGCCTGTTCCACCTCGGCCGGCACCGCTGCCGGTGGGGGTGGGCCGGCGGGTCGCCGCCCGGCCTGCCGGGCCGCTCAGCGGCGGCGGGTGAGCGAGTCCAGCACCAGGGTGAGCCCGGCGCCGACCAGCCAGACGTCCTTGGCCAGACCGATGCCGGCCTGGCTGGGCCGGAGGCTGGTGCCCTCCCGCATGCCCGGTGTCCTGAGGTAGAGCTGGACCAGCCCGGCGCCGAAGGCGGCCAGCCCCGCCCCGGCCAGCAGCGACGGCACGAACGGCGCGATCAGCGCCGCGCCCAGCGCGATCTCGGCCCGGGACAGCAGCTTGGCGAACCGGTCGGGATCGTACTGTTCCAGCTGGGGGATCGCGCCCACCGCCATGCCGTGCATGGCCGCCGCGGCCTGCCCTTCCAGGGTGCGCTTGCCGAGCCCGGAATTCAGGATGAACGCGCCGATGCTGACCCGCAGCGGCGCATGCGCCAACCTCATGATCACTCCCGTCGGACGGTGCAGAGCCGGGCCCCGGGTACCCGGGGAGGCGGGGGATAACCGCTCCCGCGCCCAGCTGGGCCGGCGGCGCTGATCGGCGGTAGGTTCGCGGGAGAGCGGCATCGACCAGCAGGGGGGCACAGTGAGCCAGGAAGTCCGGGGAGTCGTCTCGCGGCGCAAGGGCGCGCCGGTCGAGGTCACCACCATCGTCGTGCCCGACCCGGGGCCGGGCGAGGCGGTGGTCCGCGTCCAGTCGTGCGGGGTCTGCCACACCGACCTGCACTACCGCGAGGGCGGCATCAACGACGACTACCCGTTCCTGCTCGGCCACGAGGCCGCCGGCATCGTCGAGCAGGTGGGGGAGGGGGTCACCGACGTCGCCCCCGGCGACTTCGTGGTGCTGAACTGGCGCGCGGTCTGCGGCCGGTGCCGGGCCTGCCGGCGGGGCCGGCCGTGGTACTGCTTCAACACCCACAACGCCGCCCGCAAGATGACCCTCACCGACGGCACCGAGCTGTCGCCGGCGCTGGGCATCGGCGCCTTCGCCGAGAAGACCCTCGTGCACGCCGGGCAGTGCACCAAGGTCGACCCGTCCGCCCGGGCGGCGGCGGTGGGCCTGCTGGGCTGCGGCGTCATGGCCGGCCTGGGCGCGGCCATGAACACCGGCCAGGTCACCCGGGGCGACTCGGTCGCGGTGATCGGCTGCGGCGGGGTCGGCGACGCCGCGGTCGCCGGCGCGGCCCTGGCCGGGGCGACCACGATCATCGCGGTGGACACCGACGCCCGCAAGCTCGACTGGGCGCGCAGGTTCGGCGCCACCCACACCGTCAACGCCTCCGCCGAGGACCCGGTCGAGGCGATCCGGGCCGCCACCGGCGGGTTCGGCGCCGACGTGGTGATCGACGCGGTGGGCCGCCCGGAGACCTGGAAGCAGGCGTTCTACGCCCGCGACCTGGCCGGCACGGTGGTGCTGGTGGGCGTGCCCACCCCGGAGATGACCGTCGAGCTGCCGCTGCTGGACGTCTTCGGTCGCGGCGGCGCGCTCAAGTCCAGCTGGTACGGCGACTGCCTGCCCAGCCGGGACTTCCCGATGCTCACCGAGCTGTACCGGCAGGGCCGCCTCGACCTGGACGCGTTCGTCACCGAGGAGATCGCCCTGGACCAGGTGGAGGAGGCGTTCACCCGGATGCACCACGGCGACGTGCTGCGCTCGGTGGTGGTGTTCCCGTGACCGTCCGCGTCGACCACACCGTCACCTCCGGCACCTTCTCCCTCGACGGGCAGACCTTCGACGTCGACAACAACGTCTGGGTGGTCGGCGACGACCACGAGTGCGTCGTCGTCGACGCGCCGCACGACGTGCCGGCCATCCTGCGCGCCGTCGGCGACCGCCGGGTCGTCGCCATCCTGGCCACCCACGCCCACGACGACCACGTACGCGTCGCGCCGGAGCTGGCCCGGGCCACCGGCGCGCCGGTGCTGCTGCACCCCGCCGACCGGGTGCTGTGGGACCTGGTCCACCCCGACACCGCCCCCGACGGGGAGCTGACCGACGGCCAGTCGGTCGAGGTCGCCGGCACCACGCTGCGGGTGCTGCACACCCCCGGGCACAGCCCCGGCGCGGTCAGCCTGCACGCCCCCGAGCTCGCGGCGGTGTTCACCGGCGACACCCTCTTCGCCGGCGGGCCCGGCGCCACCGGCCGCTCGTACAGCGACTTCGGCACCATCATCGACTCGATCCGGGGCCGGCTGCTCACCCTGCCGCCGGAGACGGTCGTCCACACCGGACACGGCGACGACACCAGCATCGGCGCCGAGGCGCCGCACCTCGACGAGTGGATCGCCCGGGGGCACTGACCCCGGCCGGCCGGTCCGCGGTCGCGGCCGGCCCGCCCGCCGGTGGCGGCCGGCGTCAACGCTCGCCGTCGAGCACCGGCTTGACGTCGAGCACGGGCGTGCCGTCCAGCGCCTCCAGGTCGGCCACCCGCACCCGCACGCCGTCGACCTCGAGCACCCGGACCCGGTGCAGGCCCACCGGGTTCGGGCGGTGCGGGGAGCGGGTGGCGAAGACCCCGGTCTGCGGGCGGGACGCGTCGCCACGCGGGTGCACCACCAGCACGTCCCGCCGGGCCCGGTCCAACCAGGTCAGCACCAGCACGTCCGCGCCGGGGGCCAGGCCGCGCAGCGCCGGTGCGTACGCCTCGTCGAAGACCAGCCACGCCGGCGGCGCGCCCTCGTCGCCCTGTTTCGGCGCGGTCGCCGGGTCGGTCAGCGGGGACACCACCCGGCCGACGGGGCGCAGCGGGACGTCGCCGGTCATGCCGACACCTGCCCCGGGTGGCCCGGCCCGGTCGCCCGCGCCAGGTCCAGCAGCCGCCGCAGCCGCGGTCGGCAGCCGACCAGCCGTACGCCGTCGTCGCCGAGCCCGGCCAGCACGTGCGCCGTGTCGACGTCGGCGAAGGTCAGCTCCGACAGGTCCAGCACCGCCGGCCGTCCGGCCAGTTCGGCCAGCACCGCCCGGACCGCGAGCCGGTTGCTCTGGTCGACCTGCCCCACCAGCCGCAGGCCCGGCGGCTCGTCCGTGCGGTACGCCCGCAGCGCCGGCCGCCACCCCCGGCCGAGGTGCGGGCCGCCGGTCGACGGGTGGGCGGCGCCGATCGTCCGCAGCTGACCCGGCGGGAACAGCCGCCGGTCGTACAGGCAGAGCCCGGTGGCCCGGCGGTCCAGGAACAGCCGGTTGACGTCGGCCTCGTACCGGCTCAGCTCCCGAAGCCCCACCCCGACGCGCACCGCCCACCCCATGTCGGCGGCGATCCGCAGGCCCGGGTAGCGCTCCTCGCGGGCCCGGTCGATCTCGGCGGCGAAGGCGGCGCGCACGTCGCCGGCCCGGAACGGCCCGCCCGCGAGGTAGCTCTCCACCGCCGGCAGGATCCGCAGCCGCCCGCTCGCCAGCGCCTCCTCCGTGGGCACGCCGGCGCGGTCGAGGCGCTCCCGCATGGCGGCCGGGGCGGTCGTGCCGGTGTAACAGATGACCTTCTGCCCGAGCCGCAGGCCGGTCGCGGCGAAGGCGTCGGCGGCGTCGAGACCGGCGGCCTCGTCGTCGTACGCCCAACAGACGTGGTCACCCAGCCGCACCTGGTCGACCGCCGCGCTTGCCGTCACCGTCGTCGCCTTCCGATTGACGCGACCTCACTGTAGCGCCGGGGGCACCCGGGTCACGAGCGTCGCGGCGGCCGGCGCGTCCATGGTGCCGACTAGGATCGGCGGGCATGACGCAGGATCAGCACACCGCGCGGCCGGCCGTACGTCAGCTGCGTCTCGTGGTCGAGGCCGAGGACTACGACGCGGCCGTGCGCTTCTTCCGGGACGTGCTCGGCCTGCCCGAGCAGGCCGCCTTCTCCGGCGGTGACGGGGCCCGGGTGGTGATCCTCGACGCCGGCCGGGCGACGCTGGAGCTCGCCAATCCGGCGCAGAAGCGCATGATCGACGAGGTGGAGGTCGGGCGTCAGGTCGCGCCGCGGATCCGGGTGGCGTTCGAGGTGGACGACGCCACCACGGTCACCGGGCGGCTCGTCGAGGCCGGCGCCACCGAGGTCGCCCCGCCGACCGTCACCCCGTGGCAGTCGCTCAACTCGCGCCTCGATGCGCCGGCCGGTCTGCAGATCACCGTCTTCCAGGAGCTGACCGACCTCGACGGGCGGTCCACGCTGGACGGTTTCGGCACCGACGGTTGACCGGCGAAACTCCGGTGCGGGCCGGTGAAGGGTCACCGATACTCGGCCCTGTGCCGGGCCCCACCCTCACCGCCGCCCAGTCCGCCGCCCTGCGCCACGTCCGCGGCGCGGCGCGGCGCGACCGGCCGGCCGCGCTCGCCGTCATCGCTGCCCACCTCGCCGGCTCCGGCGCCGCGTACCGGCCGGCGGAGGTGATCGCGGCGGTGGCCGCGCACGGCCGGCTGACCCTCAACTTCCACCCGGACCGGGTGCTGGCCGACGGACGTACGGTGGCCGAGGCGCTCGACCGGGACGGCGTCTACCGCAGCCAGTTCGAGACCGGCATCTCCAACGGCGGTCTGACCGCGTTCCCCGGCGGCGACCGCGACCGCTGGGAGCAGCGGCTGTTCGGCGGCGCGTACCAGAGGGTCGGTGTGCCGCTCGCCGCGCGCCCGAAGTACGGCGGCCTCAACCTGCTGGATCACCCGGACGGCGCCTGCCCCCGGTTCGGCTCCTGCCACCTGCGGCTGCGCCCCGACGTCCTGGCCCGGGCCACGTTCAGCTTCGGCGACACGCATACCCAGCCCACGGAGCTGGGCACCATCGACGTCTTCGAACCGGTGCTCGCCGCGCTGCTGACCGCCACCGCCGGCACCGGGATCAGCCTCGGTCTGTCCGGCATGGACACCGGGACGCTGCTGCGCACCCTGCTGCGTCGCCGCGAGCGGGCGTCCGCCGCGGCGGGCCGGGCGTTGGACGACTACATCGAGGCGCAGATCCACGGCGAGCTGAGCCTCGCCCGGGACGTCGAGGCCGTCGTCGTCGACCCCTCGTTCCGGGGCACCCCGGTGGCCCGGACCCTCGCCGCGCTCGCCGACCGGCACGGCTTCCCCCTGCTCTGGCACGCCGGGTTCGCGCTGCCCGTCGACGCGATCGACCCGGAGTTCCGCGGCCCGGCGATCCCGCCGCTGGCGGCCCGGGTGCACGCCGAGTTCGCCCGCCCCGGCCAGGCCGTCGACGCCGAGCTGATCGGCCGGGCCGCCGCGTCGGTGGTCCGGGAGCCGGCGCGCTGGGCGGACCGGGGGCCGACCGCGCTCACCCTCCAGCACCTCAAGCAGCTCTGGCACGTCCTGGTCTGGTTCGGCGCCCCGGCGACCGGTTCGTCCGGGACCGGCCCACCGCCCGCCTGAGTGGCCGGCGAGGTCCCTGCGGTCGGCGTTTCGGCGTGGTCGCCCTCGGCTGTCCGGTACCCCGGGTGACCTGGGCCGCAGCCTCCGGCCCGACCGGCATTTCCGGAATGACCGACACGGCGAGCCGGTTGTGTCCCCCGTACCGCCGGGACCTAAACCCGTACCCGGCCGGTCGTCCCCCAGGGGCGCTCACCTCGGAGCGCGTCGTAACGATCGAAAGGGCAACCATCGTGAAGCAGCACTTCACTCGATGGCTCCCCGCCATCGCGAAGACCGCCGTCGACAACACCCGGACCGCGGTCGCGACCACCAGGACTGCCGCCGCGAACAGCCCGAACCGCCGGACCGCGCTGACCGTCGCCGGCGTCGCCGCCATCGGCGGGCTGGCGTTCGGTCCCACCGCCGTCGCCGCGCCGATCACCAGCGGCCCGCACACCGGCGCGGTGGCCGCCATCGACCTGGCCACCGGCAAGAAGGCCACCACGGTCGAGTCCGGCCTGACCATCGGCAACGACAAGGTACCGAGCAAGGGCGAGCGGCCCAGCCGGGACGAGCTGATCCCGCACGGCCTCGAGGGCGCGCAGTCGCGCATCCCGCTCGACAACGCCCAGGTCGCCAACGCCAAGGCCATCGTGAAGGCGGCCAAGGACACCGGCGTGGGTGAGCGGGGCGCCGTCATCGGCGTCGCCACCTCGCTGCAGGAGTCGAAGCTGTACAACCTCGGCCACCTCGGCGCGTACAACGACCACGACTCGGAGGGGCTGTTCCAGCAGCGCCCGTCGTCCGGTTGGGGCACGTCCGAGCAGATCACCGACCCGGACTACTCGTCCAAGGCGTTCTTCAACGCGCTCAAGAACGTCGGTGGCTGGCAGGAGCTGCCGCTGACCACCGCCGCGCAGACCGTGCAGGTGTCGGCCTACCCGTACGCGTACGCGCAGTGGGAGGAGCAGGCGGCGGACATCGTCGCCCAGGTCTGGTAACACCTCACACCCGTGACCGGCCGGCCCCACCCGGGGCCGGCCGGTCACGCATCTGCACCACAGCCCCCCTGTTGATCATGGAGTTAGCGGCGTATTTGATCTTCTATCCACCCGCTAACTCCATGATCAACGGAGTTCGGGGGCCAGCCTCAGCCGGTCCGCCGGGGCGCAGTGGTTTCACCGTCCGGCGCAGCGCCGGGCTGTTGTCGCCCCACGGCCGACGCGTTCGCCCCCAACCATCCGGCCCCGTCCGGGACGGCCGCCCCGCAGCGCCCAGCCCGGCCCGGCCAGACCTTTCCCGACACCTATCAACTTGACCTCACAAACGAGTCGCCGGCCGCCGTCGAACCCCATGGCCCCGTCGACCAGTGGGACGACCGGGGTTTGCTCTGGGGCCGGTGGGCGGTTGAGGCCCGGGGGTGGGGTCGGGCAATGGGGTGGCTGGGTGGTGTGGGGCTGGTTGTCGGGTTTGGGGGTGTGACCGGGGGCATCCGGTCGGTGGAATGGCTGGCGGGCGGGGGTCGTTACACCATCCGGACGACCGCAGCAGGACCGCATCGCCTGGCCCGGCCACCCCGGCCGTGCCGGGGCCCCGGGCCGGGGAATGATGGTGGGCCGGTGGTCGTTACACATGGTCCGGCACCGTGTAGAGGCCCCGTGCCTCCGCGAGCCGCCGGACCCCCCCCAAAGACTTTTGAGCGCCTGACGTGGTGCTTGCCCGTGACCCGAACCCCCCTTTTGGGTTGCGTGCCGACCCCCGAATGGAGCTACCCCCATGAACACGATCATTCGTAAGAGCGTCCTGGGTGTTGCCGGTCTGGCTTTCGCCGGTGGTGTGTTCGCCGGCCCGATCGCCGCTCACGCCGACGAGGCGCATGCCGCCACGGCCGGTAAGCCGGTCGCGGTCAGTGTGCAGGGCGCCCAGTCGACCATCGACCTGAACGACGAGCAGACCGCCAACGCCAAGGCGATCATCGCCGCGACGAAGAAGGCCGGCCTGCCCGAGCGGGCCGCGGTGATCTCGATCGCCACCAGCCTGCAGGAGTCGAAGCTGGAGAACCTGGGCCACCTCGGCGACAAGAATGACCACGACTCGCTGGGCCTGTTCCAGCAGCGCCCGAGCTCGGGTTGGGGTACGCCGGAGCAGATCACCGACCCCGAGTACTCCACCCTCGCGTTCCTCAAGGGCCTGAAGCAGGTCGACGGCTGGCAGGACATGCCCCTGACCAAGGCCGCCCAGACCGTCCAGGTCTCCGCCTACCCCGACGCGTACGCGCAGTGGGAGAAGCAGGCCACCGACCTGGTCAACCAGCACTGGAACAGCTGACCCAAACCTGAAGGCCGGCACCCGACAACGGGGTGCCGGCCTTCGGCATGTCCAGGGCAGGGTGGGTCAACCGCAGCGGCTGGTGATCCACCCGGTGACCGCCCCGGTCACCGACGGGTCGACGGGCTGCCGTGCCTCCCGCCGGTAGGCCCGCAGCGACGGCGGCCCAGGCTGGCGGCGCAGGATGTGCGTGATGTCCGGCAGCAGGCAGGTCTCGGCCGGGCGGCCGGCCGACTCGGCGATGATCGGGAGATCCCCCGGGTCGACCTGCAGGTCCTTGTCGCCGGTGAGCGCGAGGACGGGGGCGTGGACCCGGGCGAGGTCGGGGCGCGGGTCGTAGCGGAGGAACTGCCGCATCCACTTCGCGTTGAGCCGCTGCCCGCCGATCCACGCCACGTCCCCGCTGCTGGCGAGGATCTTCTCGTGGTTGCGGGACACCTTTGTCACCAGGTCGGTGCGGGTCAGCCGCAGCAGCAGGCGCACCGGGGCGGGCAGGTCGGGAAGCAGCCGGGCGGCCTGCCACCGCAGCACCTCCGCGCCGGGCCGGCCGGTGCCCGCGAGCAGGACCAGCCCGGCCACCGGGACCCCGCGGGCGGCCAGCGCGACCGAGGTGAGGGCGCCCTCGCTGTGCCCGACGAGGAACAGGCGCCCGGAGTCCACCTCGGGTGCCGCGCCGAGCGCGTCGAGGGCCGCCCGGGCGTCGTCGACGTTGTCGTGGAAGCCGGTACGCGGGAAGCTGCCGGAGCTGGCGCCCACGCCGCGGCGGTCGTACCGGAGGGTCGCGACGCCCGCGCCGACCAGCGCGGCGGCGAGGGCCCGCTGGATGCCCAGCGGCAGCCGGCGGTGGTCGCCGTCGCGGTTCAGCGGTCCCGACCCGGGCAGCAGCAGCGCGGCGGGGTGCGGGCCGGCGCCGGCGGGCAGGGTGAGGGTGCCGACCAGCCGCTGCCCGGCGGAGGCGACCGCGATCTCCCGCTCGGTGCTCATCCGCGCACCGCCCGGGCGAGGTCCTCGGGCTGGTCGGCGCCGACGAGCACCGAGTTGTACCACTGGCCGTCGAGGGTGATCCGGACGGCGGGCTGGCCGGCGCGGACGCTGACGAGTTCGCGCCCGCCGCGCCGCCGCCAGGTGCCGACCTTGCGCACTCCGGGCAGCCCGAGGCCGGGGGCGCGCAGGCCGCGGGTGGCGGCCAGGCCGTCGGGTTCCACCGTCACCTCCCGTACGGCGGAGCGGGGGAAGGTGAGGTCACCGCGGAGGGCCCAGAGCTTCTCGGCGCGGCTGAGCCGCACCCGGATCCGGTCGGTGCCGACGTCGATGGTGGCCACGGCGTCCTCCTCAGGTCGTTATACTCTCACCGGAGATAACGTTATCACCGATGAGAATGAAAAGGTGACCGATGTGGCACTCGACACCGCGGAGCTGCTCCTGCACCCGATCCGGCTGCGCATCGTGCAGGCGTTCCTCGGCGGCCGGACGCTGACCACGGCCGACCTGCGCGCCACGCTGCCGGACGTGCCGCCGGCCACCCTCTACCGGCAGGTGGCCACCCTCGCCGAGCACGGCGTCCTGGTCCCGGCGGGGGAGCGGCGGGTCCGCGGCGCGGTGGAGCGCCGCTACCGGCTGGACGAGGCAGCAGCCAGTGTGGACGCGGACGCGGCCCGGGCGATGAGTCCCGAGCAGCACCGCCGGGCGTTCCTCACCTTCGTCGCCGGGCTGCTCGCCGACTTCGACCGCTATCTCGACGGCGGCGGCGGCGACCTGGCCCGCGATCTGGGCGGCTACCGGCAGAACGCCCTGCACACCACGGACGCCGAGACCGCCGAGTTCCTCAGCCGCTGGCGCGCGCTCTTCGCCGAGTACGCGGCCCTCGGTCCCGGTCCGGGCCGCACCCGGCGGCTGCTCACCACCGTCCTGCTCCCGGCCGCCGACCCGCACCCTGGCGCCGACCCGCGCCCTGGCGACGAGCCGGGCCCCGCCGACGAGCCGGGCCGGGAGCCGCACCCGGGAGTGCCGGCGGGCCGGTGACCGGAGGCGGCCCGGTCAGGAGGACGAACCGGCGTGCTGGCGGCCGGCCACGATGTCCACCACGGCGGCGGCCAGGGCCAGCGCGACGATCCCGGCGGCCAGCAGCAGCGAGTGCCGGAACGCCACCGCCCAGTCGCCCTGGTGCTCGGCGAGGGTCGAGAAGAACAGCGCGCCCACTGCGGCGATGCCGGCCGCCGAGCCGATCCGCTGCCCGGTCTGCAGCATGCCGGCACCGCTGCCGGCCATCGGCACCGGCACCTGGGAGAGGGTGAGGGTCTGGTTGGGCGCGATCACCAGGCCGCTGCCCAGCCCGGCGACGAGCAGCGGCAGCGCGGTACGCAGCGGGACGTCGTGGTGCGGCCCCCCGGTCAGCACCAGGTCCGTCGCGACCAGGCCGACCACCACGCCCAGCAGCCCGATGGCGACCAGCGGCCGGCCGTACCGGGTGACCACCCGCCCGCCGAGCGCCGAGGCGACCGCCGAGCCGAGCGCGAACGGGGTGATCGCCAGGCCGGCGACCAGCGCGCTGTAGCCCAGGCCGATCTGCAGGTAGAGGGTGAAGATGAAGAAGATCGCGGTGAAGCCGCCGAAGTAGATCAGGCCGATCAGCGAGCCCAGCGTGTACGAGCGCAACCCGAACAGCCGCAGGTCGAACAGGGGCTGGGTGTGCCGGGCGTACCGGCGTTCCCAGAGCGCGAAGCCGGCCAGCAGCAGCAGGCCGAGCGGGATCAGCAGCCACTTGGCCGACCCCTGCCACTGCTCCCGCTGCACCAGTGGCAGCAGGATCACGGTCACCCCGGAGCCGAGCAGCAGCACGCCCACCGGGTCGAGCCGGTGCCGGCAGGGGCCGCCGGTGGGGCGGGCGGGGATCAGCCGCCAGGCGAGCAGCATCGCCACGATGCCGACCGGGATGTTCACGAAGAACACCCACCGCCAGCCGTGCTCCTCGCCGCCGAGCTGGATGAGCAGCCCGCCCAGCAGCGGCCCGACCGCGGTGGAGATGCCGATGGTGGCGCCGAGCAGCCCGAACGCGCGACCCCGGTCGGCGCCCCGGAACAGTTGCTGGATCATGCCGCTGACCTGTGGGTTCACCACGCCGGCGGCGGCGCCCTGCACGAGGCGGGCGACGATCAGCCAGGTCGCGGAGGTGGCCAGGCCGGCCAGCGCGCTGGTCAGCGTGAACAGTCCCACCCCGACCACGAACGCCGTCCGCCGCCCGCGCGCGTCACCGAACCGCCCGGCCGGCACCAGCACCAGGCCGAACGTCAACGCGTACCCGGACAGCACCCACTGCAGGTCGCTCGGGGTGGCGTGCAAAGCCCGGTCGATCGACGGCACGGCGACGTTGACGATGCTGACGTCGAGCAGCGTCATGAACGCCGCCACCAGGCCCACGCCCAGCGCCTGCCAGCGCCGCCGGTCGTCGTACCCCGGGGTGTCCGTCCCGGCCGACGACCGGTCCGTGCTCATGGGCTGCCCTCCGACCGCCGTCGATCACGCCTCCCCGGTCGCTACCCGGCCTCCGCCGGGGCAAACGAGTCAGGCCGGCTGGCGGGCACACCACCGGGGACCGAAGTCCAGCCCGGCCATCGGGGAGTCCTCCCGGTGCAGCAGGCCGCGCTCGGTGAGCAGGTGCAGCGGCTCGTGCACCTCTTCCTCGGTCATCTGGGTCTCCCGGGCGATCAGGTCGGGATAGGGGACGTCGCCCCGGGCCTCCAGCGCGGCCACCGCCTGGTAAACCCGTTCCTCGGTCTCCGACAGCCGTACCTGCGGCATGACGTTCCTCCTCGCGGTGGACCGCCCGACCGACGGGCGGTCTGCGCCGGGCGGTTACCCCACGAGCGGCCGATGATGCCCACCCGATCGGGGGGTCCGCGGCGACGCGTCGCGGGCGCCGCCGCCGGGGTCTGCCCTAGGCTGCACCGGTGGTCGTCTGGGATCTCGCGGTCGTCGGCGGCGGGCCCGCCGGCCTCGCCGCGGCGCACGCCGCCGCCCGCGCCGGGCTGCGCACCCTGGTCGTCGAGCGGGCCACCCATCCCCGGTACAAGACCTGCGGCGGCGGGCTGATCGGGACCTCGCTGGCCGAGGTGGCCGACCGGATCGACGTGCCGGCGCACGACCGGGTCGACCGGGTCACCTTCACCCGGGACGGGCGGGCCGGCTTCACCCGCCGCCACGCCGACGGCCCGCTGGTGGCCATGGTCCGCCGGGAGGAGTTCGACGACCGGCTGCGGGCCGCCGCCCTGGCCGCCGGCGCCGAGATCCGCGAGGGCGTCGCGGTCCGCGCGCTGACCCAGGACCCCGACGGGGTACGCCTGCGGCTGGCCGACGGCGCGCAGGTACGCGCCCGGTGGGTGATCGGCGCCGACGGCTCCTCCGGTGTCACCGCCCGCCACGTCGACGTCCGGTTCCGGCAGGTGGATCTCGGGTTGGAACTGGAGCTGCCGGTGCCGGTCGCCGAGCAGGACCGCTGGCGCGGCCGGGTGCTGCTGGACTGGGGGCCGCTGCCCGGGTCGTACGGATGGGTCTTCCCGAAGGGCGACCGGCTGACGGTCGGGGTGATCGCCGCCCGGGGCGCCGGCGAGCGGACCCGCGGCTACCTGCGCGACTTCGTCGACCGGCTGGGCCTCTCCGGCGTGCCGCCGGAGCACGACTCCGGGCACCTGACCCGGTGCCGGACGGCCGACTCGCCGCTGCGCCGGGACCGGGTCCTGGTCGCCGGGGACGCCGCCGGCCTGCTCGAGCCGTGGAGCCGGGAGGGGATCAGCTACGCGCTGCGCTCCGGCCGGCTGGCCGGTGCGGCGGTCGCCGCCGGCGACCCGGCCGGCTACGAGCGGGCCGTACGGGACCGGCTGGGGCCGGAGATGCGGGCCGGGCACCGGCTGCTGGAGGTCTTCGAGCGCCGGCCGGACGTCTTCCACGCGCTGCTCGCCACCCCGCCCGGCTGGCGGATGTTCGTCCGGTTCTGCCAGGGCCGGGCCAGCTTCGACCGGACCCTGTCCCGGCGGCCGGTACGGGCCGCGCTCGCCCTGCTGGACCGGCTGCCCCGGACGCGGGCCGCCCCCCGCGCGCCGGTGGGGCGCGGCTGACTCCCGGCCCGACGGTCGATCCCACCGGTCGCGCCGGGGGCGCACAATGCGGTCATGAGCGAGCCCCGCGAGTCGTTCACCGACGAGGAGTACGCCTTCCTGCGGCACGTCCGCTTCGGCGAGCTGCCGCCCCGGGTGGCCCCGGAGGACCGGGCCACGTCGACCGAGACCGAGCCGCCTCGGGACCGGCCGGAGCCGGTCGGCGAGCAGGAGTGGAACCTGCGCGCCGGCGGCTGACGACGGCGACGGGCCGCGAACCTCACCGGTCCGCGGCCCGTCGCTGCCCGGGTGCCGGTCAGAAGACCGGCACGCCCTCGCGGACCAGCCGCCAGTTCGGCACGAAGAAGTCGGCCGGGTCGATGACCCCCTTGGCCTGCGCCCAGTCGATCAGCAGCTGGCGGATCTCCTGCTGCTCGTTGTAGACCTGGGTCTTCACGATGCCGGGGAAGTTGCCGCCGCCGCTGCGCCGGTAGTTGTTCACCGCGACGACGAACTGCGCGTCCGCGGCGACCGGGGTGTCGGTGCCCGGCAGCACCAGCCGGGTGATCCGCTGGCCGACCGGCTTCGAGACGTCGATGTCGTAGTCGACGCCGGAGAACACGTCGTAGTTGTAGTCCGGCACGTTCAGGTCGTTGATGTTCGCCACGTCGACCGGGGTGCCGACCGGGAAGGTCTTGAAGTACTTCGCCGAGTACTCCAGGTACGCCCTCACCTCGGCGCCGGTCAGCACGACCGCCTCCAGGGTGTTGTCGTAGACGTAGAGCCCGGCCACGTCGCGGATGCGCACGTCGCCCTGCGGGAAGACCGCGGTGCGGCTGAACGGCGCGGCCAGCGACAGCACCGGCAGGCCCGCGTACGCGGTGCCGGCCAGGGCGGCGGTGACCACCTCGGTCTGCACGTGGTTGATGAAGTCCAGGATCGGGGTGTCCTTGTACCGCGACTCCACGGCGGACAGCTCGACGCTCGACTGCGCGACGACCTCGTTGACGTAGTCGACGGTCTTGACGTGCTGACCGCGCACGGCCGCGAGCACCGCCGGGTCCTCGACCACGGTGTTGCTGTTCAGCGTGGTGGCGCCCTTGCCGATCACCTTCCAGCGGCCCTTCTCCCGGGTCAGGGTGAAGTCCATCCGGGTCAGCCGCTGGCCCCACTTCGACGGCTCCGAGGTGAGCACCTGCTCGCCGGTGGTCAGGTTGGTGACGAACTTTTCCTGCACCTCGTTGTGGGCGTGGCCGAACAGGATCGCGTCGATGCCGGGGACCTGCTCGGCGATCAGCGCCACCGGGTTCTCGTTGGGCAGCTCCGGCCCGTAGCTGGAGGTGCCGCTGTCGCCGCCGTGGGCGGAGATGATCACTACGTCGGCGCCGCGCTGCCGCATGACCGGCACCCACTTGGCGGCGGTCTCGACCATGCCCGGGAAGACCAGCTTGCCCTCGACGTTGCCCTTGTCCCAGATGGCCACGCCCGGGTTGGTGAGGCCGAGGATGCCGACCTTCAGCTTCGGCGCGCCGTGCCCGCCGAGGTCGACCTCCTTGATCACGTACGGCAGGAAGGCCGGCTTGCCGGTCTTCTCGTTCACCGCGTTCGCGGCCAGCGCCGGGAAACCGAGCTGCTCGATCCAGGTGGCCAGCAGCGGCAGCCCGTAGTTGAACTCGTGGTTGCCCAGCGTCACCGCGTCGTACTTCAACACGTTCATCGCGTTGGCCATCGGGTGCGTCTCGCCGGTGGCGGTGATCGGCTCCTGCTTGGCGTAGTACGTCGCCAGCGGAGTGCCCTGGATGGTGTCGCCGGCGTCGAGCACCAGGGTGGCCCTGCCCCGACGCTCGGCCCGGATCTGGTTGACCAGGGTGGCGAGCTTCGCGACGCCGACGTCGTTGTGGTCCTTGTCGTCGAACTCGGCGTCCTTGTAGTAGTCCCAGTTGTAGACGTTGCCGTGGGTGTCCGAGGTGCCCAGGACCGTCAGGTCCCACGTCTTCGGCGCCGGCTTGCCCGCCGCCCGGGCCGGCGCGCCGGCGATCAGCGGGACGGACGCCGCGGCGGCCGCGACGGCGAGCACCTGGCGGCGCGAGGCGCCGGAGGAGGAGGTCATGAGGTGCCTTTCCATGGGGGTCGCGGCGCCCTACGGGCGCCGTTGCGCACCATAGACGAGCAGTTGTCACTTCTGCCACAGCTCCGCGCGGTATTTCACTTAACCGCGCCCCCGCGGCACTCTGGTGTAACACTTCGGCTACCTCCGACGCCGCGCCCAGCTGTTTCCGCCGCCCCCGCCGGGGTAGCCCAGAAGGGGACCAGGGCGGACGAAACGTGCGAGGAGACCCCCGTGACCGAGGATCAGTACACCCCGCAGCACCCCACCGAGCAGTACGGGCAGCGGCAGGGCCAGCCGGGCCAGCAGCAGTCGGCGCCGGGCACCGAACGGCGGATGGGCCCGCAGCCGGACCACGGCGAGGAGTCGTACCGGGGCAGCGACCGGCTCTCCGGCAAGCGCGCCCTGATCACCGGCGGCGACTCGGGCATCGGCCGGGCCGTCGCCGTCGCCTACGCCCGTGAGGGCGCCGACGTGCTGATCTCCTACCTGGGCGAGGAGGAGGAGCCCGACGCCCGGGAGACCGTGCGGCTGGTCGAGGAGGCCGGCCGCAGGGGCGTGGCGGTCCGCTGCGACATCCGGGACGAGGCCAACTGCCGGGACCTGGTCGACCGGACCCTGTCCGACCTGGGCGGCATCGACATCCTGGTGAACAACGCGGCCTACCAGATGGCCCAGGACAAGGGCCTCTTCGAGATCAGCACCGAGCAGTTCGACCGGGTCTTCAAGACCAATGTGTACGCGATGTTCTGGCTCTGCCGGCTGGCCGTGCCGCACATGGCCGAGGGGTCCACCATCATCAACACCTCCTCGGTCCAGGCGTTCAACCCGTCACCGGAGCTGCTGGACTACGCCACCACCAAGGCGGCGATCGCCAACTTCACCAAGGCGCTCGCGCTCAACCTGGCCGACCACGGCATCCGGGTCAACGCGGTGGCGCCCGGTCCGATCTGGACGCCGCTGATCCCGGCCACCATGCCCGAGGAGAAGGTGAAGCAGTTCGGCACCGACACCCCGGTCGGCCGCCCCGGGCAGCCGGCCGAGCTGGCGCCGGCGTACGTCTTCTTCGCCTCCCAGGAGTCCAGCTACGTCACCGGCGAGATCCTGGGCGTGACGGGCGGCAAGTTGACCAGGTGACGCACGGCCGCGGGCCGACGCGGGCCGCGTCAGCGGGGCCAGTCGGCCAGCCGCTCCCGCAGCCGGGCCACCTGCGCGGCGTCCAGCCCGTACCGGGCGAACCGGCGGTCCGGCACCCGGTCCAGGTAGCGGCCCGCCGCCCGGACGTCCGCCGGGTCCAGCGCCGGATCGACCTGCCGGGCCAGCTCCAGCAGCTCCCCGACCCGGTAGTGGTCCAGCGCCGCCGCGACGTCGATGTAGTCCCGCACCTCCCGCCGGTTGACCAGCGCGGCGGTCTTGTTCGCGACCAGGTCGCGCACGTCCATCACCGGCCCGAGATCCATCACCACCGGGCTGCGGTACCGGTCCAGCCGGGCCAGGCTCAGCCGGATCTGCCGGCCGTCGCGGCCCACCACGAAGTCGCGTACGTCCCGGTCGAAACCCGGGAACAGCTCACCCAGCTCGCTGTCCGGGTCGGCGGTGACCACCGCGAAGCCGGCCCGCTCCAGCGCGGCGCGCACCTCGCTGGCCGCCGCGGCCGCCGCGCCCTCCACGTCGGCGAAGAGGTCGACGTCCTCGGTCGGTCGGGTCACCAGCCCGTGCGCCGCCCAGGCCACCCCGCCGCCGAGCACGAACCGGTGCGGGCCGGCCGCGGACAGCGCCACCCGGGCCACCTCGCGGTAGAACTCGTGCAGATGCGGCCCGCTCACGCCGTACGCAGGCCCCGGTGCCGGCTCTCCCAGGCCTGCCGCACGCCGTGCGGCAGGTTGAGCCGGCGCCACACCCGGCGCAGCGTGCGCCCGTCGATCAGCTGCCGGAGGTCGTCGACCCGGATGCTCTCCCGCAGCACGTTCTCGTACATCCAGAGCAGGTCGTCCGGGTGCCCGAGGTCGAAGGTGCGCTCGCTGCTCCACATCAGCCGGACCGGGAGCTCCACCACCCCCCGGGTCGGGCCGGCCAGCTCGGCCAGCGTCCGCGCCACCACGGCGGGGCGACCCGGACGGGCCAGGAAGGCCACGCCGGTCGTGGTGGGGGAGAGCACCTGCACGCCATCAGCGTAACGCCCACCCCACCCCCCGCGCCGCTGGCGCGGAAGGAGGGGCCCCCTGTTAACGCATTCGGTAGAGGAAGGGGCCCTTATTAACACTCCGGAAGATCGAACCCGTCCATCCGCGCCGCCCCGCCCGGCACACCCCCAGCCGGCACCCCCGCGCGCCGGCTGGCTCGTTGATCATGGAGTTAGCGCCGTATTTGATCTCCTATCCACCCACTAACTCCATGATCAACAGGATTGGGTTGTCGGCACGGGGCGGGGTTCAGGGCGGGGTGGGTGATTCGTTTGTGAGGTCAAATTGGTAGGTGTCGGGAGAGGGATGGTGCTGTCGGCCGGGGTGATCGGCTGGGGGTGCTGTCGGGTCGGCCGTTTCGGGCGGGCCGGGCGGTTGGGCGACGGGCCCGACGGTGGGTGACGACGGCCCAGCGCTGGGGGGCTGGGGTGGGGGCGGCCGAGGCCGGCCTCTGGGGCGGCTGGGGTCGGGTGGGCGGTTGGGGCCCGGGGGTGGGGTCGGGCGAAGGGGTGACTGGGTGGTGTGGGGCTGGTTGTCGGGTTTGGGGGTGTGACCGGGGGGATCCGGTCGGTGGAATGGCTGGCGGGCGGGGGTCGTTACACCATCCGGACGACCGCAGTAGGACCGCATCGCCTGGCCCGGCCACCTGGCCGTGCCCGGGGCCCCGGGTCGGGGAATGATGGTGGGCCGGTGGTCGTTACACATGGTCCGGCACCGTGTAGAGGCCCCGTGCTTCCGCGAGCCGCCGGAACCCCCCGAAGACTTTTGAGCGCCTGACGTGGTGCTTGCACCCGCGTGCGGTTGACCCCCTTTTCGACCGCCGGGTGCCGACCCCCGAATGGAGCTACCCCCATGAACACGATTATTCGTAAGAGCGTCCTGGGTGTTGCTGGTCTGGCTTTCGCCGGTGGTGTGGTCGCCGGCCCGATCGCCGCTCACGCCGACGAGGCGCATGCCGCCACGGCGGGTAAGCCGGTCGCGGTGAGTGTGCAGGGCGCCCAGTCGACCATCGACCTGAACGCCGAGCAGACCGCCAACGCCAAGGCGATCATCGCCGCGACGAAGAAGGCCGGCCTGCCCGAGCGGGCCGCGGTGATCTCGATCGCCACCAGCCTGCAGGAGTCGAAGCTGGAGAACCTGGGCCACCTCGGCGACAAGAATGACCACGACTCGCTGGGCCTGTTCCAGCAGCGCCCGAGCTCGGGTTGGGGTACGCCGGAGCAGATCACCGACCCCGAGTACTCCACCCTCGCGTTCCTGAAGGGCCTGAAGCAGGTCGACGGCTGGCAGGACATGCCCCTGACCAAGGCCGCCCAGACCGTGCAGGTCTCGGCCTACCCGGATGCGTACGCGCAGTGGGAGAAGCAGGCCACCGACCTGGCCAACCAGCACTGGAACAGCTGACCCGAAACCGAAGGCCGGCACCCGATCAACGGGTGCCGGCCTTCGGCATGTCCGGCGCCCGAGAAGGAGTGGTCGGGGTCACGCGCACAGCGGAACAACGGGGGGCCGAGGTAGGTTGAGTGAGGTGTCGGTGTGTCCAGTGTCCCCGGGCCTCACCTAAATTGCCTTCGCGGAATACCGTTCGGCTGGAGCCGCGTCGCGCCACTCGCCGAGAGGCGACCTGCACACCGACGCCCGTTCCGCCCCCGGCCACCGGCCGGGGGCGGAACTGCATCCACCGCCGGAAAATGATCGCCACTCGGCTCGCGGACCCGTGCCCCCTGTCCTATGTTCAGGTGGTCAGCTTCCGACGGTGCGGAGGAGGTGTCCGGTATGGGGCTGCGTACCTTCATCGAAGGTTGGCCGGTGTACCGGCAACTCACCGGGACCGACCCGCTCGGCCGCGGCGCCGCCGCCCAGTCCGGTCACAGCGCGGCGCTCACCGCGCGCACCGAGACCGCCGACAGCATGGCCCGCTCGATCTGCCCGTACTGCGCGGTGGGCTGCGGGCAGCGGGTGTACGTCAAGGACGGCCAGGTCAGCCAGATCGAGGGCGACCCGGACAGCCCGATCTCCCGGGGCCGGCTCTGCCCGAAGGGCTCGGCCAGCAAGAGTCTGGTCACCAGCCCGCTGCGGCAGACCAAGGTGCGCTACCGCCGGCCGTACGGGACGGAGTGGGAGGATCTCGACCTCGACGTCGCGCTCGACATGATCGCCGACCGGATTCTCGCCGCCCGCGACGAGACCTGGGAGGACGTCGACGACAAGGGCCGGCCGCTCAACCGCACGCTGGGCATCTCCAGCCTGGGCGGGGCGACGCTGGACAACGAGGAGAACTACCTCATCAAGAAGCTGTTCACGGCGATGGGGGCACTCCAGATCGAGAACCAGGCCCGCATTTGACACTCCGCCACCGTCCCCGGTCTGGGGGCCAGCTTCGGTCGCGGTGGTGCGACGGACTTCCAGCAGGACGTCGCCAACGCTGACGTCATCGTCATCCAGGGCTCGAACATGGCCGAGGCCCACCCGGTGGGCTTCCAGTGGGTGATGGAGGCCAAGCGCCGCGGCGCCAAGGTCTTCCACGTCGACCCCCGGTTCACCCGGACCAGCGCGGTCGCCGACACCTACCTGCCGATCCGGGCCGGTACGGACATCGCGCTGCTCGGTGGGGTGGTCAACTACATCCTCAGCAACGAGCTCGACTTCCGGGAGTACGTGCTGGCGTACACCAACGCCGCCACGATCATCAGCGAGAAGTTCGTCGACGCCGACGACGGCGACGGCTTCTTCTCCGGCTTCGACCCGGAGACCGCCAGCTACGTGCAGGACAGCTGGCAGTACGAGGGGCACGAGGGGGATTCCGGCAGCGGGCACACCGCGAAGGAACGGGAGACCGCGGCCGGCCTGCGGCACGAGTCGCACGGCGCCCAGGTGCACGGGGAGACCCAACGCGACGAGACGCTGCAGCACCCGCGCTGCGTCTACCAGATCCTCAAGCGGCACTTCGCCCGCTACACCCCGGAGATGGTGGAGCGGGTCTGCGGCATCCCGCAGGACAAGTTCCTGGAGCTGGCCCGCGCCTGGACGGAGAACTCCGGGCGGGAGCGCACCGGGGTGCTGATCTACTCGGTGGGCTGGACCCAGCACTCCGTCGGTGTGCAGTACATCCGCACCGGCGCGATCATCCAGTTGCTGCTGGGCAACATGGGTCGCCCCGGCGGCGGCGTGCTGGCGCTGCGCGGGCACGCCAGCATCCAGGGTTCGACCGACATCCCGACCCTGTTCAACCTGCTGCCCGGCTACCTGCCCATGCCGCACCACGCCGACCACCCGACCCTCGACGACTGGGTCAACAGCATCCGCCACCCGGGGCACAAGGGTTTCTGGGGCAACGCCCGGTCGTACGCGGCCAGCCTGCTCAAGGCGTACTGGGGGGACGCGGCGACGCCGGAGAACGACTTCTGTTACGGCTACCTGCCGCGGATGACCGGCGACCACGGCACCTACCAGCAGGTGCTGAACATGATCGACGACAAGGTCAAGGGTTACTTCCTGCTCGGCCAGAACCCGGCGGTCGGCTCGGCGCACGGCCGGGCCCAACGGCTGGGCATGGCCAACCTCGACTGGCTGGTCGTCCGAGACCTGTTCATGATCGAGAGCGCCACGTTCTGGCAGAACGGCCCGGAGGTGGAAACGGGCGAGATCGTCCCGCGGGAGTGCCGGACGGAGGTGTTCTTCCTGCCCGCCGCCTCGCACGTGGAGAAGGAGGGCACGTTCACCCAGACCCAGCGGCTGCTGCAGTGGCGGGAGAAGGCCGTCGACCCGCCGGGCGACGCCCGCTCCGAGTTGTGGTTCTTCTATCACCTCGGGCTCAAGCTGCGGGAGAAGCTGGCGCGCTCCGACAAGCCGCGCGACCGGGCGCTGCTCGACCTGGCCTGGGACTACCCCACGCACGGTCCGCTCGCCGAGCCGAGCGCCGAGGCGGTGCTGCGCGAGATCAACGGGTACGACGTGACCACCGGCCGGCCGCTGGCCTCGTTCGCCGAGGCGAAGGACGACGGCTCGACCGCCGTGGGCTGCTGGATCTACTCCGGGGTGTACGCCGAGGGCGTCAACCAGGCGGCCCGCCGCAAGTCGCGGCACGAGCAGGACTGGGTCGCCGCCGAGTGGGGCTGGGCCTGGCCGGCGAACCGGCGCATCCTGTACAACCGCGCCTCCGCCGACCCGCAGGGCCGGCCGTGGAGCGACCGGAAGAAGTACATCTGGTGGGACGACGAGAAGGGCGAGTGGACCGGCTACGACGTGCCGGACTTCGAGAAGACGAAGCCGCCGTCGTACCGCCCGCCGCCGGACGCCTCCGGCCCGGCGGCCCTCGCCGGGGACGACCCGTTCGTCATGCAGGCCGACGGGAAGGGCTGGCTGTACGCGCCCAGCGGCGTGCTCGACGGCCCGCTGCCGACCCACTACGAGCCGGCCGAGTCGCCGGTGCGTAACCCGCTGTACGGGCAGCAGGCCAACCCCACCCGCAAGGTGTACGACCACCCGGTGAACTCGGTGAACCCGAGCCCGCCGCAGCAGCACAGTGCGGTCTACCCGTACGTGTTCACGGTCAGCCGGCTCACCGAGCACCACACCGCCGGCGGCATGAGCCGGACGGTGCGGCCGCTGGCCGAGTTGCAGCCGGAGATGTTCGTCGAGGTGTCACCGGAGTTGGCCGCCGAGGCGGGGCTGGCCCACCTGGGCTGGGCGCACCTGATCAGCGGGCGGGCGGTGATCGAGGCGAAGGTGCTGGTCACCGACCGGCTCACCCCGCTGCGGGTCGACGGGCGGGTGATCCACCAGCTCTGGCTGCCGTACCACTTCGGCTTCGAGGGCCTGGTCACCGGCGACTCCGCCAACGACCTGTTCGGCATCACCCTCGACCCGAACGTGCTGATCCAGGAGAGCAAGGTCGGCACCTGTGACATCCGCCCGGGCCGCCGGCCGACCGGGGCGGGGTTGGTGGACCTGGTCGACGACTACCGGCGTCGCGCCGGGATCCCGCCCGGCCACGGGACGCCACCGCAGCTCACCACCGAGGTCCGCCATCCGGCCGGGCCGAGCGACGACGGGCCGAGGGAGCAGCCACGATGATTCCCGACGCCAACAGCCTGTACGGTCCCCTCGACCCGGCGCCGGACGCCGGCTGGGCCGAGGCCGGGCCCCGGATGGGCTTCTTCACCGACACCAGCGTCTGCATCGGCTGCAAGGCGTGCGAGGTGGCCTGCAAGGAGTGGAACGGCGTCCCGGACGCCGGCTTCGACCTGCTGGGCATGTCCTACGACAACACCGGCGCGCTGACCGCCAACTCGTGGCGGCACGTGGCGTTCATCGAGCAGCCCCGGCCGGCCGGGCACCGTACCCCGCCGTTCGCCGGCAATCCGACCGGCGCCCCGGTCAGCGCCGACGCGGCGGCGGTGGGTGCGGGCACGGGCGGCCCGAGCGGCACCGTGCCGGGCGTCCCGCCGGGGGACCCGGACGCCGCCGCCCGGATGGTCACCGGCCCGACCGCCCCGACCACCGGGAACGGCACCGTGGGGGCACCGGCGGGCGCGAACGGCACCGCGGCCGTTGGGAACGGCACACCGGAAGCGCCGGCCAACGCGATCGGCGCACCCCCGGCCGGCACGGCGGGCAACGGCGCGAACGGCAGCCAGTTCCTCGGCATGCCCGGCGCCCAGCCGCCCGGGCGGGGCACCGGCGCGGAGGGCCGGGCCGACTTCCGCTGGCTGATGATGTCCGACGTGTGCAAGCACTGCACCCACGCGGCCTGCCTGGACGTCTGCCCGACCGGTTCGCTGTTCCGGACCGAGTTCGGCACCGTCGTGGTGCAGGAGGACATCTGCAACGGCTGCGGCTACTGCATCTCCGCCTGCCCGTACGGGGTGATCGACCAGCGCAAGGGGGACGGCCGGGCGTGGAAGTGCACGCTCTGCTACGACCGGCTGGGCGCCGGGCAGACCCCGGCGTGCGCGCAGGCCTGCCCCACCGAGTCCATCCAGTACGGCCCGCTCGACGAGTTGCGCGAACGCGCCGCCCAGCGGGTCGCCACGCTGCACGAGCGGGGCGTGCCGGAGGCCCGGCTCTACGGCCACGACCCGACCGACGGGGTGGGCGGCGACGGCGCGTTCTTCCTGCTGCTCGACGAGCCCGAGGTGTACGGCCTGCCCCCGGACCCGGTGGTCACCACCCGGGACCTGCCGAAGATGTACAAGCGGGCCGGGTTGGCCGCGCTGGCCATGGTGGCGGCTGCCGTCGCCGCGTTCGTCGGAGGTAACTCGTGAGTCCGGACCGCCCACCGGTCGGCGCCCTGTTCCGCCGGTTCCGGGAGCGGCTCGCCGCCGGGGCCGACCGCGCCCCGGACGACCGGGCCGCCGAGGAGGACGCCGCCGGCAGCCGGGCCGCCGCGGACCGCCACGCCGACCGGGCCACCGGCAGCGGGGCGGGCGTGGCCCGCTCCGACGCCGGTGCGGCCCGGGCAGGCCTGGCGCAGCCGCCCCGGGACGTCGCGCCGACCGACCGGCGACGCGGTGGTGGGCGGCGAAAGGGCGGCGGCGAGCAGCTCACGGTGCCACCCGCCGAGTTCACCTCCTACTACGGGCGGCCGGTGCTGAAGGCACCGGTGTGGCAGTGGGACATCGCCGCGTACCTGTTCACCGGTGGCCTCGCCGCCGGCTCGTCGCTGCTGGCCGCCGGCGGGCAGCTCACCGACCGGCCGGCGCTGCGCCGCGCCGGCCGGGTCACCTCGCTGGCGGCGGTGGGCGCCAGCGCCGTCTTCCTGGTCCATGACCTGGGCCGGCCGTCCCGGTTCCACCACATGCTGCGGGTGGCGAAGCTGACCTCCCCGATGTCGGTGGGCACCTGGATCCTCAGCGCCTTCGGTCCGGCCGCCGGCGTGGCCGCGATCGCCGAGGCGGCGCCGTGGCTCCCCGAGCGGGGCGTGCTCGGCGTGGGCCGGCGGCTGCTGCCCCCGGTGGGGCACGCCGCCGGGCTGGTCGCCGCCGCCACCGCGCCGGCGCTGGCCACGTACACCGGGGTGCTGCTCGCCGACACCGCCGTGCCGTCCTGGCACGAGGCGTACCCGGAGCTGCCGGTCATCTTCGCGGGCAGCGCGCTGGCCAGCGGCGCCGGCGTGGGCCTGATCGCCGCGCCGGCCGACCAGGCCGGGCCGGCCCGCCGCCTCGCCGTGGCCGGCGCGGCCCTGGAGTTGTGGGGTGCGCACCGGGTGGAGAACCGGCTGGGCCTGCTCAGCGAGCCCTACACGACCGGCCGGGCGGGGCGGCTGCTGCGGGCCGGGCGGGCGCTCACCGCGGCCGGCGTGGCCGGGGCGCTGGTCGGCCGGCGCAGCCGGGTGCTGTCCGTGCTTTCCGGCGGCGCGCTGCTCGCCGCGTCGGTCTGCACCCGGTTCGGCATCTTCCACGGCGGGGTCGCCTCGGCGAAGGACCCGAAGTACACGGTCGTGCCGCAGCGGGAGCGCGTCGAGCGGCGGCGTTCCCACCCGGAGGAGTCCGTCTCCTGACCCTCACCGCAGCGGGCGGTGATCGCATGTGGTTAAGTGCGGGGTGGAGGCGTTCGGGCGGCTGGTGCCCCTCCCGGTCTTCAAAACCGGTGTGGTCCGGAATCCGGGCCAGGCGGGTTCGATTCCCGTCCGTCTCCGCCAGGCAACCTGTGGAGTTGACGCGATGCCCGACGGCACGGCCGACCCTCGGCGGCGCGTCCCGCGCACCGACACGCTGCTCGCCGACCCCACCCTCGCCGCCGCCGTGGCCGCGCTCGGCCGCGACCGGGTGAAGGCCGCGATCACCGCGGCCCAGGACCGGGCCCGGCGCGCCGAGATCACCCCGGAGCAGGTACGCGACGCCGCCGTCGCCGCCCTGCCCGGAAGTACGCCCCGGGCGGTGCTCAACGCCACCGGCGTCGTGCTGCACACCAACCTCGGCCGGGCCGCCCTGTCGGCCACCGCCGTGGACGCGGTGGTGGCCGCCGCCGGGCACACCGACGTGGAACTCGACCTGGCCACCGGCCGCCGGGCCCGGCGCGGCCGGGACGCGCTCGCCGCGCTCGCCGCCGCCGTGCCCGACGCCGGGGCGGTGCACGTGGTCAACAACGGCGCCGCCGCCCTGGTCCTCGCCGCCACCGCCCTCGCCGTGGACCGCGAGATCGTGGTCAGTCGGGGCGAGCTGGTCGAGATCGGCGACGGGTTCCGCCTGCCCGACCTGCTGGCCAGCACCGGCGCCCGGCTGCGCGAGGTCGGCACCACCAACCGCACCACCCTCGACGACTACGCTGCGGCGATCGGCCCGCGCACCGGCTTCGTGCTCAAGGTGCACCCGTCGAACTTCCTGGTCACCGGCTTCACCTCGGCGGTGCCGGTACGCCGGCTCGCCACCCTCGGCGTGCCCGTGGTGGCCGACATCGGCTCCGGGCTGCTCGCCCCGGACCCGCTGCTGCCCGACGAGCCGGACGCGGCGGGCACGCTGCGCGCCGGCGCGCATCTGGTGACCGCCAGCGGTGACAAGCTGCTCGGCGGACCCCAGGCCGGTCTGCTGCTCGGCACGGCGGAGCTGGTCGAGCGGCTGCGCCGGCACCCCCTGGCGCGGGCGCTGCGGGTGGACAAGCTCACCCTGGCGGCGCTGGCCGGCACCCTGCACGGGGCGGACACCCCCACCCGGGTCGCCCTGCACGCCGATCCCGCGACGCTGCGCGAGCGGGCCGAGCGGCTGCGCGACGCGCTCGGCGACGACGGCCGCAAGGCGGAGGTGACCCCGTGCGCGTCCGTGGTCGGCGGCGGCGGCGCCCCCGGCGTCGAGCTGGACTCGTGGGCGCTGAGCCTGCCCGCCCGGTACGCCGAGCCGCTGCGCGTCGGCGCGCCGCCGGTGCTCGGCCGGGTGGTCCGCGGCCGGCTCCTGCTCGACCTGCGCTGCGTGCCGCCGGCCGCCGACGACCTGCTGCGGGCGGCGGTGCTGCGGGTGCCGGGGGAGGGCTGAGCCGTGTGGGTCGTCGCCACCGCCGGGCACGTCGACCACGGCAAGTCGACGCTGGTCCGGGCGCTGACCGGGATGGAACCGGACCGGTGGGCGGAGGAACGCCGCCGGGGCATGACCATCGACCTCGGTTTCGCCTGGACCGCGCTGCCCTCCGGCGGCACCGTGGCCTTCGTCGACGTGCCGGGGCACGAGCGGTTCGTGCCGAACATGCTCGCCGGGGTCGGCCCGGTGCCGGCCGCGATGCTGGTGGTCGCCGCGGACGAGGGCTGGATGCCGCAGTCCGCCGAGCACCTGGCCGCGCTGCACGCCCTGGGTGTCGCGCACGGGCTGCTGGTGGTGACCCGCGCCGACCTGGCCGACCCGGCGCCGGCGCTGGCCCAGGCCCGCGCGGAGATCGCCGCGACCTCCCTCGGTGAGGTGCCGGCGGTGGCGGTGAGCGGCGTCACCGGTGCCGGCCTGCCCGAGCTGCGGGCCGCCCTGGACCGGCTGGTCGCCGGGCTGCCCGACCCGGCCCGGGACGCGCCGGTGCGGCTCTGGGTGGACCGGGCGTTCACCATCCGGGGCAGCGGCACGGTGGTCACCGGCACCCTCGGCGGCGGCCGGCTGCGCGTCGGCGACCAGTTGGACCTGGCCGGCACCGGCGAGCCGGTCCGGGTCCGTGGCCTGCACTGCCTGGGCACCGCCCGCGACGAGGTGGCCGCGGTGGCCCGGGTGGCGGTGAACCTGCGGGGGGTGTCCCGGGACCGGCTGGCCCGCGGGGAGGCGCTGCTGACCCCCGGCCGGTTCCACCGCACCGACCTGCTGGACGTGCGGCTCGCCGGCGATCCGGCCGCCGACCTGCCCGCCACGCTGACCCTGCACGTCGGCGCGGCCGCCGTCGCGGCCCGGGTCCGCCCGCTGGGCCCGGACACCGTACGGCTGCGCCTGGCCCGGCCGCTGCCGCTGCTCATCGGCGACCGGGCGGTGCTGCGCGACCCCGGCCGGCACCACGTGGCCGGCGGGGTGACCGTGCTGGACGTGGCCCCACCGCCGCTGGCCCGGCGCGGCGCGGCCGTCGCCCGCGCGAAGGCCCTCGCGGAGCTGGACGGCCGCCCCGACCTGGCCGGTGAGCTGCGCCGCCGGCTCCTGGTCCGGGCCGGCGACCTGACCCGGATGGGCGTGCCGGTGAGCACGCCACCGGTGGCCGGTGACTGGCTGGCCGACCCGACGCACTGGCGGCGGCTCGCCGGCCGGCTCACCGCGGAGGTCAGCCGGTACGCCCGCGAGCACCCGCTGGAGCCCGGCGTCCCGGTGGAGGCGCTGCGGCACCGCCTCGACCTGCCCGACCGGGCCCTGGTGGCGGCGCTGCTCACCCCGCCGCTGCGGCTGCGCGCCGGCCGGGTCACCGCCGCGGCGGTGGACGCGCTGCCCGAGCCGGTGTCCCGGGCCGTCGCCCGGTTACGCGCCGAGTTCGGCGACCGCCCGTTCCGCGCGCCGGAGGCCGAGCGCCTGGCCGACCTCGGCCTGGGGCCCCGGGAGATCGGCGCGGCGGTCCGGGCGGGCGCGCTGCTGCGGCTGGCGGAGAACGTGGTGCTGCTGCCCGGGGCGGTCGACGACGCGGTGCGGGTGCTGGCCCGGCTGCCGCAGCCGTTCACGCTCAGCGCCGCCCGGCAGGCCCTGGACACCACCCGCCGGGTGGCGGTGCCGCTGCTGGAGCTGCTGGACCGGCGCGGCGCTACCCGCCGGCTGCCCGACGACGCCCGCGAGGTGGTCACCGGCCCGTCGGCGTGATGCCGTCGCCGGCAAGCCGCCCGCGCCGGCCCGGACGATCACCTACCGTGACGCCATGGATCCTTCGGCGGTATGGCGGGACAAGAACCACCGCTGGCGGATCGAGGCGTACCGGGCGCCGGACCTGCGGTTCGCCATCTTCGCCACGAACGGGCCGACGGAGTCGGCGCCGCTGTGGCTGTTCGGCATGGCGGCGCTGGCCCGCTGGCTGATGACGCACGCCATCTCGCTGGACGACCTGGAGAGCGACTGACCCGGTCGGGTGAACGGGTGCCGAAAAACCGGCGGGCCCGGCGGGTGCGCTCGTACGGTCCGGGGCGTGAGGGACCGAGGCACACGAAAAGTCCTGGCCGTGCTCGCCGGCCTCGCGGTGATCTACTTCGCCGTCACCGGCCGCAGCAGCGACGAGCGGGGGATCTCCGGTGGCGTGGTGGTGCTCGCCCTGCTGGCGTCGCTGCTGGTGTGGCACCTGACCAAGCCGGGGAACAAGCCGGTCGACTAGGCCCTGTCCTGCCGATCATTGCCGGGCTGCGGCGGGCCCAGACGGCGACCGGCGGCGTTGTCGGTTCGTCCGGATACACCACCGGTATCCGGACGAACCGCCGCCTTGCCGGACCGCCGCCTGGACCGCGCCTCGCACCGACATGATCGACAGGACAGGGCCTAGGTCGCGGCGGCGGAGCGGTTCACCTCGCCCGCCGACTCCTCGCCGAGCGCCACCCGGACCAGGGCGGAGGCGAGCCGGCCGAACTCGCCGTCGGGCACCAGGCCGGCCAGGCCGCGCGGGTTGGCCGGCAGGCCGAGCCGCCGCGCCCCGGCCAACGCCCGCCGGTCGGCGTACGGGCGCACGTCCGGCCAGACCGACTGCACCTCGCGCAGGAAGATGTCCGCGCCGGTGGGACCGATCCCGGGGAACTCGGTCAACAGCCGGCGCAGCACGGTCGGCTCGCCGTCGGCCGCCCGGTGCAGCCGGCGCAGGTCACCGTGCCACCGGTCCAGGCAGAGCCGGGCCCCGGTGCCGAGCATCGTCGAGGTCCGCTCGTCGTAGCGGCGGTAGTGCCCGCGGCCCAGCGCGTCGACCCGCTGCTGCCAGCTCGCCGCCTCCATCGCCTGCGGGGTGCGGCAGCCCGCCGCGAACAGCTCCCGGGCGGCGGCCACCGCCACCGAGGCCCGGATCCGGGTGCTCAGCAGCGTGGTCAGCACCAGCAACTGGTACAGCGGGGCCGGTCGGTCGGTGAGGCTGATCCCGGCCTCCTCGGCGTACGTGCGGCCCTGCCGCGTCAACAGCGTCCGGGCCACCCGGCGGTCGTCCCCCATGCCGACGCAGTACCCGTCCTGACCCGGATCACCCCCGGCGGCCGGCGGTCGAATGCGTCCCCCGGTGGCGGGTAACCCGAGCTGGTGCGCGGCGGATCCGCCGCGCGCTCCCACCGGGAAGGAGACGCTGTTCATGCAACCGCAGCAGGAGGAGTTCCGCCGCAACGACAGGGGCGCGACCAGCCAGGACAGCAAGGGCCCCGGCCCGTCCGGCCATCCGGTGGGCGGCCGCTCGACCGGCGACCGGGGCCGGCCCGTCCCGAAGGGGCAGACCTCCCCGTACGGTCCGGGCGGGGACACCGCCGACGACGACAGCGACCGCGGCTGAGCGGACGCTCAACGGGGTGGCCGCAGCCGGTTCCAGGTGGCTGCGGCCGCCATCCCGTACGCCAGGTGCGGCACCAGGTCGGCGACCCAGTCGGTGCGTCGCCAGGTGCGTGGATCGGTCACCCCGAGCACGGTCATCGAGCCGTCCGAGGCGGCCATCACCCCGCCGCCGAGCAGCGCGACGGCCAACGGGGTGGGCAGCCGACGGTGACCGGCGAGGACGGCGAACGCGGCGCCCGCGGCGATGCCCAGGCCGTACCCGAGCAGTGGCCCGAGGCCCGAGCGGCGGTTGTCCGCCTGGTCCTCGGGCCCCAGGTCCACGTCCGCCAGCCCGGCCAGCCGCCCGGCGCTGGCCTGCGGCGTGCTGCTCGCCGGCCGGGCCCGCACCACCATGTCCAGGTAGCTGACCACGTCGAGGGCGACGCTGCCGACCGCACCGGCGACGGCGCCGTCCAGCAGGCGCCCCCTCACTTCGGGTCGCCGGGTTCGCGTTCGCCCTTGGGGCCGTAGGTGCGTTCCCCACGGACCACCCCACGCTGGCCCCGATCCTCCTGGAGGATCCGGTTGGCGACCTGATTCGCCTCCTGGTCGGCTGCGCGACCGGAATTCTCGATCAGGTCCCGCAGTCGCGCCCGTTCCTTGTCGTAGGCGTTGCTGCCCGGCCGTGGTCCTGGCATCGCTGCCTCCTCCGGTCGTCGTCACCGTTGTGGCGTGCCCACCGCGTCTACCCGTTCTGGCCGGCGCGCAACGTGCCCGGGTCACTCGGGTGCGCGCACCACCGCCACCGGGCAGTCGGCGTGGTGCAACGCCCCCTGGCTCACCGAGCCGAGCAGCAGCCCGCTCAGCTCACCGCGGCCCTGGCCGCCGACGACCAGCAGCTGCGCCCGCCGGGACGCCTCGGTGAGCACGCGCACCGGCCGTCCCCGGGTCGCCTCCCGGCTGACCGACAGCTCCGGGTGCCGGTCGGCCAGCCCGGCCAGCGCCTCGGCCAGCACCCGGTCCTCCTCGCCGCGCAACTGGCTCTCCTCGTACACCAGGGGTTGCATGTCCCCGGGACCGCTGGAGGCCGGATGCCGGTAGGCGTGCACGGCGTGCAGCGCGGTGCCGCGCAGCGCGGCCTCCTCGGCCGCGAAGGCGACGGCCTCGCGCGAGCGCGCGGAGCCGTCCACCCCCACCACGACCGGCCCGTCCGCCCGGTCCGCGCCGCGCGCCACCAGCACCGGACATTCGGCGTACGTGGCCACCTGGATCGCCACCGAGCCGACCACCAGGGCCGAGAACCCGCCCAGACCGCGGCTGCCGAGCACGATCATGACCGCGGTCGGCGCCTCCCCGAGCAGCGCCGCCGACGCCTCACCGTCGATGATCTCGCCGGTCACCCGCAGGCCCGGCGCCGCCGCCTCGGCCTCGGCCACGGCCGCCTCGACCAGGGCCTCGGCCCGGTGGCGCAGCCCGCCCCCGGGCGGCCCCTCGGCGGCCGGCTCGACCGACACCCGTAGCAGCGGCCAGATGAAGCCGTGCACCACCCGTAGTGGCCGGGCGCGCCGGGCGGCCTCCGCCGCGGCCAGGCGGACGGCCCGGAGTGCCGCCGCGGACCCGTCCACGCCGACCACCACGGCCGCGCCGTTCGCCGAGTTCACCGCACACCTCCTGGCCGTGGGACGCCCGGTGCCAGTATTCCGGCCGGCGCCCGGCCCTCGGGCCGATACCGGCGCAGGCCACCCGGGGTGCGCCGGGTGGGGCGGCCGCAGCCCGGGTTCGTATGATGCTTGCCCTGATGCAAGAATCTGCCCCGGAGGACGACATGCCGCACGCGCCCGGACCGGTGTCGCGCGCTCTCCGCGAGGCTCCACCCGACCAGCTGGTGGAGGCCGCCGACCGCGCCGTCCGGTCCGCGTTGGACGCGTCGCGGACGGACGTGTTCATCGCCGACTACCGGATCAGCGGGCTGTGGCCGGTGCTCGACCCGGAACTGCCCGACGCCGGCTTCCTGGCCTGCCACACCGTGGCCCAGCGCTGCTTCAGCAGTCAGCAGCCGGTGGCCGACACCGACGAGCGGGGCCGCTGCCGGCTCTACCTGCCGTTGACCGTCTGGGGGGAGCGGCTCGGGGTGATGCTGATCGAGCTCGACCGGACGCCGGACGCGGGCACGGTCGAGCGGGCGTCCGACGTGGCCGGTGACCTGGCGGTGGCGCTGCGCGCGGCGGACCGGGAGACCGACCGGTACCGGCGGGTGCGGCGCCGGGAGCGGCTGACCATGGCCGCCGAGATGCAGTGGGACCTGCTGCCCGGGCGCAGCGTCACGCACGCGGCGTTCCTGCTCGCCGGGCAGCTGGAACCGGCGTACACCGTGGGCGGTGACCACTTCGACTGGTCGGTCGACGGCGACCGGCTGACCGTGACCGTCCTCAACGGTGCGGGCAGTGGGCTGGCCGCGTCGCTGCTGACCGCGGTCACGGTGAACGCGATGCGCAACGCCCGGCGCTCCGGCGGCAGCCTGACCGAGCAGGCTGAGCTGGCCTCGGACACCATCTTCTACCAGCACCGCGGTGCCCGGCACGTGCCCACGCTGCTGCTGGAGTTGGACACCCGCACCGGCCGGGCGCGGGCCGTGGACGCCGGCTCCCCGCACCTGTTGCGGCTGCGCGCCGGGGCGGTCGACCGGATCGAGCTGGAGCAGCAGCTGCCACTGGGGATGTTCGCCGAGATCCGGTACGCGGCACAGGAGTTCGAGGTGGCGCCCGGTGACCGGCTCTTCGTGGTCAGCGACGGGGTGTACGCCGCCGAGCCGGCGGGCCGGGAGGCGTACGGGGGGCGGGCGATGGCGCGCGCGATGCGGTCGACTCGGCTGCAACCGGCGACCGAGGCAGTTGGTACGGTGATGCGGGAACTGCATGCCTACCATGCCGACGCCGATCTGCGCGACGACGCGGTGATCGTCTGTCTGGACTGGCGCGGTTCCGCTGGTCACGACGGCGGATGACACCGATTGCCGCCGTCGCGGCAGGACAAGAGCGGGACGATCGCAGGGGACATCGGGTGGAGCGACCGCCGAATCTGGCCGAGGCGATCGACGCTGCTGCCGAGGCGCTGCTCGGGGTGCTGGAGGGCGCGGCGTCGCGCCACTCCGTGCCGGTCTCGCCGACCCAGCTGCGGGTGCTCTCGTTGGTCAGCGGCCGGCCGGACGTCAACGTGAACCGGCTGGCGGAGCTGCTGGACGTGGTGCCGTCGTCGGCCAGCCGGCTCTGCGACCGGCTGGAGGCGACCGGGCTGCTGCGCCGGGTGGCGGATCCGCGGGACCGGCGGGAGGTGCGGCTGGTGCCGACCGCCGCCGCGGAGGCCCTGCTGCGCGAGCTGAGGGAGCGCCGGCACCGGGCGGTGCAGGCGGTGCTGGACCGGATGCCCGCACGGGGCCAGCACGAGCTGTTGCTGGCCCTGCTGGCGTTCGGCCAGGCGGCGGCGATGGCGACCACCACGGCGGCCGGCTCCGAGTCGGACCCGCCGGCCCGGACGGCCTGAGACCGGCCTCGGCGCCACCCTTCCCACCCTGCTCCACTAGTGTCCTAGGATGCCTTACGCGTGGTGACCACCGCCACTCGCCACGCCCGCGACACCAGCACGACGGGCACCGAGGCCCAGACGTGAGCCGGATATAGTGGCAACGCAATTGGCCGGTCCGCGATCACCGAATCGCCGGGCCGTCGGGGAGGGTCCGGGGCCCGGGAGGGCGGCGGACGCCGGCGGACGACCGGCCCGGTTACGCGCACGTCCCACGCAGCGCCCGGCACTGCCGGGCGTCGGAGGGTGCTGCGAGGGGAGGTTCGGTGTCGCGTCGACCGGCTCGGGAGGAGCAGGCAACGTCGCTGGCGGATGCCGCGCGGGACCGGGTGCTCACCCTGCCCAACGTGATCAGTTTCGTCCGGCTGCTGGGCGTGCCGCTGTTCCTCTGGCTCTTCCTGGTCGTCCGGGCGGACGTCGCCGCCGTGGTGGTGCTGGCCATCGGCGGCACCACCGACTGGGTGGACGGCTGGATCGCCCGCCGACTCGGGCAGGTCAGCCGCCTCGGTGAGCTGCTGGACCCGCTCGCCGACCGGCTCTACATCCTGGCCACGCTGCTGGCGTTCACCGCCCGCGAGGTGGTGCCGTGGCAGTTCACCGGCGCCCTGCTGGCGCGGGAGCTGCTGCTGCTCGGGTCGTTGGCGGTGCTGCGCCGCTACGGCTACGGGCCGCCGCCGGTGCACTACGTCGGCAAGACCGCGACCTTCCTGCTGCTGGCGGCGTTCCCGATCCTGCTGCTGGCCGCGTCGGTGCCGGCGGCGGCGACCGCGGCGGGCGCGATCGGCTGGGGGCTGGCCTGGTGGGGGCTGGTGCTCTACTGGGCGGCCGGCGCGATGTACGTGGTGCAGGCGAGCCGCCTGGTGCGGGCGGTCCGACAACGATCCGGGGGGTTGACGGCGTGAGCGGCACGTCCGGGGAGGAGCGGAGTCCGGCGGGGCGGGCGTACGCGCCGGACTTCCTGACCGAGCTGTTCCGCAACCCGTTGGACCCGGGATATTCGGACGCGGCGGCGGCCCGCCGGCGTCGCCCGCCGGGGCGGGCACCCGGCTGGCGGGGCGCCTCGGTGCGGGTGGTGAGCCTGGTCGTGACGGTGGCGTTGGGTTTCCTGTTCGCGGTGGCGTACCGGCAGACCGCGGCGGCGGAGCCGGAGCGCGGCAAGACCCGCGCGGGTCTGGTCGAGCAGATCCGGCAGCGGGCGGGGGAGACCGACCGGTTGTCGGAGCGGGCGGACCAGTTGCGCGAGGAGGTCAGCCGGCAGCGGGCCGCGGCGTTGGGTGGTTCGCAGGCGGCGCGGTTGCGGGACCTGGAGGCGGGCACCGGGCTGGGCCGGGTGCGCGGCGACGGTGTGGTGGTGCGGTTGGCGGACCCGGCGCAGGACAAGGACGCGGTGACCGGCGCGGGTGCCGGTCCGGCGCAGGTGTTGTACACGGATCTGCAGCGGGTGGCGAACGACCTGTGGGGCGCGGGGGCGGAGGCGGTGGCGATCAACGGGCAGCGGTTGACGGCGACGTCGACGATCCGGCAGGCCGGTGAGGCGATCCTGGTGGACTTCCGTCCGGTGACCGGCCCGTACGAGGTGTCGGCGATCGGGCCGGATTCGATGTTGCGGCGGTTCCGGGACAGTCGGGCGGCGTTGTTGATGCGTGAGGTGGCCGCCACCACGGGGGTGTCGTTCGGGGTTCGGGAGGCGGAGGGCCTCACCCTGCCGGCCGCTCCGGAGCCGCAGCTACGCTACGCCAAGCCGTCGGTGAGTCCGAGTCCGTCCGTGTCGGGTGCCGGTCGGTCTGCCGGTCCCGGGCCGTCCGGTCCGGGTGTGTCTTCCAGCCCCTCCGGAGGTGGCCGATGATCGCGGTGCTGGCGTTGCTCGCCGGGGTGATCCTCGGGGTGTATCTGGACCCCACGGTGCCGGTGGCGTTGCAGCCGTACCTGCCGATCGCCGTGGTGGCCGCGCTCGACGCCGTGTTCGGCGGGGTGCGGGCGAAGCTCGACCGGATCTTCGACGACAAGCAGTTCGTGGTGTCGTTCATTTCGAACGTGCTGGTCGCGGGTCTGATCGTGTATCTGGGTGACCAGTTGGGCGTGGGTGGTCAGCTCTCCACGGGGGTGGTGGTCGTGCTGGGTGTGCGTATCTTCGGCAACGTGGCGGCGATCCGTCGTCACCTGTTCCGGGCGTAGGTTCGCAGGATGAGCGAGGACGAGCGCAGCGGGACCGGCTGGCCGGAGCCGGCGGGGCCGACGCGGCCGGAGGGGCCGGCGGGTGAGCCGGATCCGCGCCCGGAGGCGCCGGACGCCGACGAGTTGAGTCCGTTGGCGCCGGCGGAGTCGGACGGGCCGGGTGGTGATCCGGCGGAGTCTTCCGTTGCTGGCTCGTCCGGTGGTGACGAGGGCGGCGAGGGCGACGTGGCGCCGGCGGCGGGCACGGAGCGGGCCGGTTGGCGGCAGCAGCTCAGTGGCGCCTCGGTGATGATCGGTGTGTTGCTGGCGTTGCTCGGGTTCACGCTGGTGGTGCAGCTGCGTACGACGTCGACGGATCCGACCGCGGGGGCGACCCGGCAGGAGGACCTGGTGCGGATCCTGTCGGATCTGGGGCAGCGGGAGGCGCGGCTGCGGCAGGACATCGCGTCGTTGGAGGAGAGCCAGCGGCAGTTGCGGTCGGGTGAGCAGGGTCGGCAGGCGGCGCTGGAGGAGGCGACGCGGCGGGCGGACGAGTTGGGCATCCTGGCGGGGACGTTGCCGGCGCGGGGGCCGGGGTTGACGGTGCGGTTCGAGGCGGGGTCGAAGCCGATCGAGGCGAACCGGGTGCTGGACGCGGTGCAGGAGTTGCGGGGCGCGGGCGCGGAGGCGATGCAGATCTCCGGTGGGGGTGGCACGCCGGCGCGGATCATCGCGTCGACGTATTTCCTGGACGGGGAGAACGGCGGGCTGGTGGTGGACGGGCGCCGGCTGTCGGGTCCGTTTACGATCACGGTGATCGGTGATCCGGCGACGATGCGCACGGCGCTCAACATTCCTGGTGGGGTGGTCGCGTCGGTTCAGGGTGGCGGCGGTAACGTGATCGTTGAGGATCGTGGGACTGTCGAGGTTTCGGCGCTGCATGGTCCGTTGAAGCTGGAACACGCCCGTCCGGTCTCGTGACCGGCGCGGCCGCGCCGGTTGTCCGGTGCACCGATGGATGAAGGACGCGTCTGGTGATTCCTGAGGATCTGCGTTACACCGCCGAGCACGAGTGGGTGGTGGGTGACGGCGCCGGCAAGGTGCGGGTCGGTATCACCCACTTCGCTCAGGATGCGCTGGGCGACATCGTGTACGTCCAGTTGCCGGACGAGGGCGCGGTGGTGGCGGCGGGTGAGTCGCTGGGTGAGATCGAGTCGACGAAGTCGGTGTCGGAGATCTACGCGCCGTTGAGCGGTACGGTGGCGGCGCGCAACGAGGCGCTCGGTGACACCCCTGAGGTGATCAACACTGATCCGTACGGTGCGGGTTGGTTGGTGGAGATCACGCCGGATGATCCGGCGGCGGTGGACGGTCTGTTGTCCGCCGGCGCGTACCGTGAGCTCATCGAGAGCTGAGAGTTGTCCTGGCCGGGGCGGGAGTTGACTCCGCGCGTCCGGTTGCCCTGCATTTCGGTGCTGGCTAGGCTCGCCCAGTCGACCGAGAATCCAAATAGTTGAGCGTTGGTGCAAGTGCCTTCGTGGCACGGGGGAGCCAGCCGCCGGGTGGTGGTGTTGCCCGGCGGCCAGTCCCGCCATCGCCCGACGCCGACCGATCTGATCCGTGAGGTGGTCCCATGACGCGCCCAGGCGACGAGTTCCCCCCGCTCGACGTCACTTCGACGCTCAATCTCGGCTCGCTCGACGAAGTGCTGGAGGGGCCGGACACCGATGTGGTGCCGAGCCGGATGTCCGGTTCGTTGCCGCCGGGGATGGCGCTGCTGGTGGTGCGTCGTGGTCCGAACGCGGGTGCCCGGTTCCTGTTGGACCATGATGTGACGACCAGTGGCCGGCATCCGGACAGTGACATCTTCCTGGACGATGTGACGGTGTCGCGGCGGCACGCGGAGTTCCATCGGGACGGTGGCACGTTCACGGTGCGGGACGTGGGGAGCTTGAACGGCACCTACGTGAACCGGGAGCGGGTCGAGGCTGCCACGTTGAGCAATGGCGACGAGGTGCAGATCGGTAAGTTCCGGGTGGTGTTCATCGCCGGTCCGCGTCCGGAGGAGGAGGCCGGCCGGGGGTGAACGAGCCTGCGGCTTCGACGCCGCCCGGGGCGGCGCGGTCCCAACCGCTGATGAGTATCGGCGAGGTGTTGGCGCAGTTGCGGGTGGATTTTCCGGACGTGACGATTTCGAAGTTGCGGTTCCTCGAGGCGGAGGGCCTGGTGGAGCCGCAGCGGACGGCGGCGGGTTACCGGAAGTACAGCTGGGACGACGTGTCGCGGTTGCGGTTCGTGCTGGCGGCGCAGCGGGATCAGTATCTGCCGTTGCGGGTGATCCGGGAGCAGTTGGCGGATCGGGATGCGGCTGGTGCGTCGTCGGGTCGGCAGCGGCCGGCGTTGGTGGCGGTGGGTCCCGGTGGTGAGGTGCCGGGGCGTGCTGCGCCGGAGCAGCCGGTCGAGTCGGCGCAGGTGCGGCTGGGCCGGGTGGATCTGGTCGCGCGCAGCGGGATCGCCGAGTCGACGTTGGTCGAGTTGGAGCGGCTCGGGGTGGTGGTGTCGGATCCGCCGGGTTGGTATGACGGGGATGCGTTGATCATCGCGCGGGCGGTGGCGGGTTTGGCGGCGTACGGGTTGGAGCCGCGGCATCTGCGGGGTTACCGGACGGCGGCGGATCGGGAGGTCGGTCTGTTCGCGCAGTTGGTGGCGCCGTTGGCGCGGCAGTCGGATCCGGCGGCGCAGGCTCGGGCGGCGGAGACGGCGCGGGAGTTGGCGGCGTTGTCGCAGCAGTTGCATGCCGCGTTGGTGCGGGTGGGGTTGCGGTCGACGTTGGGTCGGTGATCCCGTGGTGGGCGGGCGTCGGTGTGGGTGCCGGCGCCCGTCGTGGTGGGTGGCTGGCGGAAAGATCTGTGCGGGGAAGCGTGTCGTAGGCTTGCCGGGGTAACCCCTTTCCGGCGACGCGTGGTGCAGGTGGCGCATGGGACGGCCGGGTCGCGGTCCGTGTACCGTGCAGGGAAGGGCGCGGTGCGGGCGTAGGTGACAACGACACGGAGGCGGCGGTGCGCGAGCTGAGCGTGGTCGGGGTTCGGGTGGAGCTGCCCAGCAACCAGCCGATCGTTCTGCTGCGGGAGGTCGAGGGGGACCGCTATCTGCCGATCTGGATCGGCGCGGTCGAGGCGACGGCGATCGCCTACGAGCAGCAGGGGGTCAAGCCGGCCCGGCCGTTGACTCATGATCTTCTTCGGGATGTGTTGGTGGCGTTGGACGCGCCGTTGCGGGCGGTGGAGATCACCGAGCTGAAGGAGAACGTCTTCTACGCCGACCTGTTGATCGGGGACGGGGTGCGGGTGTCGGCCCGGCCGAGTGATTCGATCGCGTTGGCGTTGCGGGTGGGTGCGCCGATTCGTTGTGCCGAGCAGGTCCTCGGTGAGGCGGGGATCGTGATCCCCGACGAGCAGGAGGACGAGGTGGAGAAGTTCCGGGAGTTCCTGGAGCAGGTGCGTCCGGAGGATTTCGCCGGGTGATTCCGGTGGTCCGCGTCCGGGCGGGCCGGTTTTCGGTTGGCCGTCACTGTGGGTGTTGTTCCGGTGCGGTTGGTGATCTTCGCTTTGCGGTGCGGCGTGTCGCGTCGGTTCCTGCGTGGTAACTCTTCGATGTCGCTATAGGGTTGCCGTGTCGAGGGGTGCGCGTTTCGGACGGGGCGTGGCACCGCACGGGCGGGGAGGTGGTCCGGATGCATGAGCCGCGAGATGCCGAGCCGGGTGCGCAGCAGCGGGACGCGGGAGTGGTCTCACCGGGGTCGGTTACCGAGGGTGACGATTCGGTGGGTTACCGGGGTGTGACGGCGTGCCACGCGGTGGGGATCAGCTACCGGCAGTTGGACTACTGGGCGCGGACGGCGTTGGTGGTGCCGAGTGTCCGGGACGCCTCGGGTTCGGGGACGCAGCGGTTGTATTCGTTCCGCGACCTGGTGGTGTTGAAGGTCGTGAAGCGGTTGCTGGATGCCGGGGTGTCGTTGCAGAACATCCGTAAGGCGATCGAGGCGTTGCGGTCGCGTGGGGTGGAGGATCTGGCGGGCATCACGTTGATCTCGGACGGGACGACGGTGTATGAGTGCCGGTCGCCGGAGGAGGTGGTCGACCTGTTGCAGGGCGGCCAGGGCGTGTTCGGCATCGCGATCGGTGGCGCGTTCAAGGAGATCCAGGGTTCGTTGTCGCATCTGCCGGCGGAGCCGGCGGCGGCCGGTGGGGCGGAGTCGGCCGCGCCGGTGGAGTCGGTGGGTGACGAGTTGGCGGCGCGGCGGGCGCGGCGTCGGGCGGGCTGATCTCGGGTTTGGTGGCGCCGCGGTCCGGGTGGGCCGCGGCGTTTTCGTGTCCGGGTGACGGTCCCGGCCCGGTATGTCGCTTGTGGAGGGTTTGCGGGCGGTCGTGTTGTTGACAGTTTCCCGTGCCGCCAGGCACCCTGTTCCCGGTGATCACCACGGGGAACAAAGCATCACTCTGAGTAACGGTGGTGCGAGGTGGAACGGCGCGTGTCGCGCCGTCCGGAGGACGGGGATACGAGCCGAAGTGCACACTGACCACCATGTCGGCCGGCGTCCCGCCGGCACCGCTGTCGCAGCTCCGTCCGCAATGGCCTGTCCGGTGACCGGTTCGGTGTCGGTGGTAGAGCCGGCGGACGAGGCGCCGGTCGGGGCGGCGGCGGACGTCGAGGCGGAGGCGCAGGATTTCCTGCGGTTGTTCCACACCGAGCGCAACCGGCCGGGTCTGGCGGAGCGGTTGGCGCAGGTGCGCGAGGAGATCGCGCTGACCGGGTCGTACCGGCACACCCGTGAGGAGTTGGTGTACGGGGCGAAGGTGGCGTGGCGGCACTCGGTGCGGTGTGTGGGTCGGGTCCGGTGGGCCGGGTTGAAGGTCCGTGACCGGCGCAACGTGACGACGGTGCGGGGCATCGCCCGGGAGTTGGCGGCGCACCTGGCCACCGGGGACAACGGTGGGCGGATCCAGTCGGTGATGACGGTGTTCGCGCCGGACCGGCCGGGGGTCGGGCCGCGGGCGCGGATCTGGAACGACCAGTTGATCCGTTACTGCGGGCACCGGCGGGCGGACGGGTCGGTGCTGGGTGACCCGGCGCAGGTGGCGATGACGGAGGCGGCGCTTCGGCTGGGTTGGCGGCCGCCGCCGGTGCTGGGCCGCTTCGACCTGCTGCCGTGGGTGATCGAGACGGCGGCGGAGGACCCGACGGTGGTGCCGGTGCCGCGGGAGCTGGTGCGGGAGGTGGCGTTGTCGCACCCGGACCACCCGTGGTTCGCCGATCTGATGCTGCGCTGGCACGCGCTGCCGGTGATCAGCAACATGCGGATGCGCATCGGTGGGGTGGACTACAGCTGCGCGCCGTTCAACGGTCACTACCTGGGTGACGAGATCGGCACCCGGAACATGGGTGACACGGCCCGGTACGACCAGTTGCGGGTGGTGGCGACGGCGTTGGGGTTGGACACCAGCCGGGAGGACACCCTGTGGCGGGAGCACGCGGTGCTGGTCATCAACCAGGCGGTGCTGCACTCGTTCCGGCTGGCCGGGGTGCGGGTGTCGGATCCGCACACCGAGTCGGAGCTGTTCATGAAGTTCTGCGCGCAGGAGGAGCGGGCGGGCCGTCCGGTGTTCGCGGACTGGTCGTGGCTCAACGGCAGTGTGGGGTGGGCGGCGTTGCACGCGGTGCACCACCGCTACTACGACGTGCGGGTGCCGAACCCGAATCTCTGGCAGACTGACCGCGCCTACGACCCGGAGGCCGCGGCGGAGTTGACGCTGCGGGAGCGCCACGACATCGCCCGTAAGCAGGAGGACTGACGATGGACAGCGCGGCTCTGCGCCAGAGTTGGAGCCAGTTCTCCGCCGCGGGAGCGGACGCGGCGAAGTACTTCTACGCGACGTTGTTCGTGGTGGCGCCGGAGACCCGGTCGATGTTCCCGACGAACATGCAGTACCAGGAGGACAAGCTCCTCAGCGCGTTGGGGCACATCATCACCAACCTCGACGATCCGTCGGCGTTGTCGTCGTTCGCGCAGCGGTTGGGCGCCGACCATCGGCGGTTCCACGGCCAGGACCAGCGGGGCCGGCACGTGGGGCTGGGGGAGCGGCACTACATCTGGGTGGGGCAGGCGCTGCTGGCCACGCTGGAGCGGTTCCTCGGTCCGTACTGGACGCCGCAGTTGAAGGCGGAGTGGGCCGCGGCGTACGAGGCGGTGGCGAAGCTGATGCTGGCCGGCGCGGCGGAGGCGGAGCGTTCGTCGCCGCCGTACTGGGAGGCGGACGTGCTGGGCGCGGAGCGGCGCCGCTCCGACATCGCGGTGTTCACGGTGCGCCCGAACTATCTGTGCAACTACCTGCCGGGGCAGTCGTTGCCGGTGCAGGTGCCGCAGCTGCGGACCTGGCGGTATCTGTCGCCGGCGAACGCGCCGCGCGCCGACGGGACGATCGACTTCCACGTGCGGGCCACCGGCCGGTTCTCCACCCATCTGGTGCGTAAGTTGCGGGCGGGGGACCGGCTGCTGCTGGGGCATCCGGTGGGGACGGCGTTGTCGGCGTACGACCGGTCGCCGCACCTGCCGTTGCTGCTGATCGCGGGGGGCACCGGGCTGGCGCCGCTGCGGGCGGTGGTGGAGGCGTTGCAGCAGGGCGCGGGGCGGCGCACCACGCTGGTGGTGGGTGGCCGCACCCCCGACGACCTGTACGACGATCAGGCGATGGCGCAGTTGGCGTCGATGCCGCCGGCGCAGGCGTGGCAGAACGGCGCGGCGGGCTGGTTGCGGTACGTGCCGACGGTGGAGTCCGGGTGGGGTTGGCAGGGCGCGATCGGTAAGGCCGCGGACACGGCGGTGCGGTTGGGGCCGTGGGCGGACACCGACATCCTGGTCTGTGGCAGCCCGGAGATGACCCGGGAGACGATCACGACGCTGGCCCGGTCGGGAGTGCAACCGGAGCAGATTTTGACGGAGAGCTACGATCACTCCCTCTATCCGCCCCTCGCCGAGGCCGATGCCACCGCCCCGCGCGACTTCAGCTGGACAGGTGCCCGATGAGCGTCGACCACTCCTCCGACCACCGCATCAGCGTGCCCGGTCTGCTGGATCAGGGTGAGACGGCCCGCCAGTTGGGCATGTTGGAGGCGCGGCGGTTCCGGGGCAGTCACTGGTTGGCCGCCGACGAGGTGACCGACGTGGTGCGGGCCGCCGACGACCGCATCGCGTTGCTGGTGACGGAGTTGGAGCGGCAGAAGCGGGAGAAGCAGGGCCTGCTCAGCCAGGTGGAGATGCTGCGGCACGGCACGCTGCCCGGTTCGTCGTCGGCGCAGCAGGGTCCGGACCCGATGACGGTCGAGCTGACGATGCGGGCGCAGGACGAGGCGAACCGCACGATCGGTGAGGCCAGCGCGGAGGGTGCGGAGATCATCGCGGACGCCCGGCGGCAGGCCGACGAGATCCTGGCCGAGGCGCACCGGCGGGCCGGTGAGGTGGGCGCGGCGCCGGTCAACGGGGCGGTCAACGGCGTGGGCCGCTCGGGCGCGCCGCTCAACGGCGGTGGTTCCGGGCCGCTGCCGGCGGTGGGGCCGGGGGTGCACGAGTTGCAGCGCAAGTTGCAGGAGTTGGAGGAGCGGCACGCCGCGGCGCTGGCCGCGGTGGCGGCCGCCCAGCAGCAGCTCAACCGGTGGCAGACGTACCTGTCGGCGCAGTCGGAGCAGTTGCGGGCCGACGCCGCGGCGGCCGGTGGGGCGGCCGCGCAGCTGCGCAGCGTCCTCGGCGGCTGACCGGGGTCAGCGGGCTTCGGCGGCGGCCACCGCGTCGGCGATCGGGGTGTCCCCGCCGACGAGTTCGAGCACGGCGCCGGCGGTGCCCGGGTGGTAGAGCAGGGCGACCAGGACCCGGGCGACGTCGGTGCGGGTGACGGCGCCCGGCTCGACGTGCGGGGCGAGGGTGATGCGGCCGGTGGGCGGGTCGTCGGTGAGCCGGCCGGGTCGCAGCACCGTCCAGTCCAGGTCGCGGCCGCGTACGTCGTCCTCGGCGGCCTTCTTGGCGGTCAGGTACGCCGCCCACACGTCGTCGCTGCCGGGGCCGGGGGGCTGGTCGACGCCCATCGAGGAGACCAGCAGGTAGCGGCGTACGCCGGCGGCCTGGGCGGCGTCGGCGAGCAGCACGGCGGCGGCCCGGTCGACGGTGTCCTTGCGGGCGGCGCCGCTGCCCGGTCCGGCGCCGGCGGCGAACACCGCCGCGTCGGCGCCGCGCAGGTGCGCGGCGACGTCGTCGAGGCCGGCGCGTTCCAGGTCGCAGGCGACCGGTTGGGCGCCGGCGGCGCGCAGCGCCGCGGCGTGGTCGAGGTTGCGGATCAGCCCGACCGGGGTGTCGCCGCGGCCGGCGAGTTCCCGTTCCAGCAGTCTGGCGATCTTGCCGTGGCCCCCGGCGATGACGACACGCATACCTGCAACCTAACCCGGCGGCAGCGGCGGCGCGCCCGGTCGGCCGCGACGGACGTCACCGGCGTCGGCTCGCCGGCCGGCGGTGGGGTGAGGCAGCATGGACGGGTGACGGAGACGACCGATGCCCTGGCGGGCCTGCTGGCCGGCGGTGGGGTCGTGGTGCTCAGCGGGGCCGGGTTGTCCACCGAGTCGGGCATTCCGGACTATCGGGGGCCCAGCGGCGCGGCCCGCCGGCACACCCCGATGACCTATCAGACGTTCACCGGTGATCCGGCGGCGCGGCGGCGGTACTGGGCGCGCAGCCACCTGGGCTGGCGGCTGATCGCCCGGGCGGCGCCGAACGACGGGCACCGGGCGGTGGCCCGGTTGCAGGCCGCCGGCCTGGTCGACGGGGTGATCACCCAGAACGTCGACGGGTTGCACACCGCCGCGGGCAGCCCACAGGTGGTGGAGTTGCACGGTCGCCTCGACGAGGTGGTCTGCCTGGACTGCGGCAACCGCACCTCCCGGGGGGAGCTGGACCGGCGGCTGCGGGAGGCCAATCCCGGGTTCGACCCGAGGGCCGTGGCGGTCAACCCGGACGGGGATGTGGATCTCGACGACGCGCAGGTGGCCGGGTTCCGCACGGTCGACTGCACGTTCTGTGGCACGGGGATGCTGAAACCGGACGTGGTGTTCTTCGGCGAGACGGTGCCCGCGGCGCGGGTGGCCCGCTGTTTCGCGATGGTCGGCGCGGCCCGGGCGCTGGTGGTGCTCGGGTCGTCGTTGACGGTGATGTCGGGCCGCCGGTTCGTGTTGCGGGCGGCCCGGCAGGGCATCCCGGTGGCGATCGTCAACCAGGGGCCCACCCGCGGCGACGGGTACGCGGCGGTGCGGGTGGACGCGCCGCTGGGCCGGCTGCTGGGTGAGCTGGCCCGGCGCGCCGCCGGGGACACCCCGGACGGCGAGGCGGGGCCCGGTGCGGTGCCGGCCGGGGCGGCGCCAGCGGGTCGGTGACCGCCGGGCGCTCGGTGATCCCGTCGCTGGTAGCGTGGAGCGTGCCGGTACCACCCACGTGGGAGAGACCGCCCGGAATGCACCCGGGCGGCGCCGAAGGGGCAGATTCCTCCCCGGAACCTCTCAGGCAAAAGGACCTCGTGGGCAGGCACTGTGGAGCGCCCTGGCGGGTGTGACTCAGGGGGAGGCCGACCCGTCGACCTCGCCCGCAGGAGCGCACACGATGAGCGCAGAGCAGTTCGCCGACCGTCACATCGGTCCCGCCCCCGACGACGAGCGCCGGATGCTGAAGGCCGTCGGCTACGACTCGGTCGACGCGCTGATGGACGCGGCGATCCCCGAGGTGATCCGCTGGCACGGCACCCTCGACCTGCCCGAGCCGGCCACCGAGGCCGAGGCGATCGCGGAGCTGCGGGCGCTGGCCGGCCGCAACACCGTGGCCGTGTCCATGATCGGCCTGGGCTACCACGGCACCCACACCCCGGCGGTGATCCGCCGCAACGTGCTGGAGAACCCCGCCTGGTACACCGCGTACACGCCGTACCAGCCGGAGATCAGCCAGGGCCGGCTGGAGGCGCTGCTGAACTTCCAGACCATGGTCACCGACCTGACCGGGCTGGCCACCGCGAACGCCTCCATGCTCGACGAGGGCACCGCCGCGGCGGAGGCGATGACCCTCGCCCGCCGCGCGTCGAGGAGCAAGAGCCCGGTGTACGTCGTCGACGCCGACGCCCTGCCGCAGACCATCGCGGTGATCGCCGGCCGGGCCGAGCCGCTGGGCATCGAGGTGCGGGTGGTCGACGTGGCGCGCGAGGACCTGCCGGCGGAGTTCTTCGGCCTGCACCTGCAGTACCCGGGGGCGTCCGGGGCGGTGCGCGACGACACCCGGCTGGTCGAGGCGGCGCACGCCGCCGGGGCGCTGGTGTGCGTGGCGGCGGACCTGCTGGCGTTGACGCTGCTGCGCCCGCCGGGGGAGATCGGCGCGGACATCGCCGCCGGCACCACCCAGCGGTTCGGGGTGCCGATGGGCTTCGGTGGGCCGCACGCCGGCTACCTGGCGGTCCGCTCGGGGCTGGAGCGGATGCTGCCCGGCCGGCTGGTCGGGGTGTCCCGCGACGCCGACGGCAACCCGGCGTACCGGCTGGCGTTGCAGACCCGGGAGCAGCACATCCGGCGGGAGAAGGCGACCAGCAACATCTGCACCGCGCAGGTGCTGCTGGCGGTGATGGCCGGCATGTACGCCGTCTACCACGGCCCGGACGGGCTGCGCGGCATCGCCCGGCGGGTGCACGGCGCGGCGGCGCGGCTGGCGGCCGGGCTGCGCGCCGGTGGGGTCGAGGTGACCGAGGTGCCGTTCTTCGACACGGTCACCGCGATCGTGCCGGGGCGGGCGGCCGAGGTGGTCGCCGCCGCCGCCGACCGGGGTGTCAACCTGCGGCTGGTCGACGCCGACCGGGTGGGGATCTCCTGCGACGAGACGACCACCGGCGGGCACCTGGCGGCGGTGTGGGCGGCGTTCGGGGTGACCGGCGTCGACGGGGAGGTGGACGCCGCGCTGCCGGCCAGGCTGGCCCGCAGCAGCGACTTCCTCACCCACCCGGTGTTCGGCAGCCACCACTCGGAGACGGCGATGCTGCGCTACCTGCGCCGGCTGGCCGACTTCGACTACGCCCTGGACCGGGGCATGATCCCGTTGGGGTCGTGCACGATGAAGCTGAACGCCACCACCGAGATGGAGCCGGTGAGCTGGCCGGAGTTCGCCCACCTGCACCCGTTCGCCCCCGCCGGGCAGACCGCCGGGTACCGGGAGCTGATCGGCCAGCTGGAGGGGTGGCTGGCGGAGGTGACCGGCTACGACGCGGTCAGCGTGCAGCCCAACGCCGGGTCGCAGGGTGAGCTGGCCGGGCTGCTGGCCATCCGCGCGTACCACCGGGACCGGGGTGAGGGGCACCGGGACGTGTGTCTGATCCCGTCGTCGGCGCACGGCACCAACGCCGCGTCGGCGGTGATGGCGGGCATGCGGGTGGTCGTGGTGGGCTGCGACGCCGACGGCGACATCGACCTGGCCGACCTCGACGCGAAGATCGACAAGCATCGGGACGCGCTCGCCGCCATCATGGTGACGTACCCGTCGACGCACGGGGTGTACGAGGCGGGCATCGCGGCGCTGTGCGCGAAGGTGCACGACGCCGGCGGTCAGGTGTACGTCGACGGGGCGAACCTGAACGCCCTGGTGGGGTTCGCCAAGCCGGGGCGCTTCGGCGCGGACGTGTCGCACCTGAACCTGCACAAGACGTTCTGCATTCCGCACGGTGGTGGTGGGCCCGGGGTGGGGCCGGTGGCGGTGCGGGCGCACCTGGCGCCGTTCCTGCCCGGTGACCCGTGCGGCGCGCCGGAGCCGGGCCGGCCGGCGATCGCCGCGGCCCGGTACGGGTCGGCGGGGATCCTGCCCATCCCGTGGGCGTACCTGCGGATGATGGGCGCGGCGGGGCTGACCCGGGCCACCGGGGTGGCGGTGCTGGCGGCGAACTACGTGGCGGCGCGGCTGCGTGGGCACTTCCCGGTGCTGTACGCCGGCAACAACGGCCTGGTGGCGCACGAGTGCATCCTGGACCTGCGGCCGCTGACCAGGGCGACCGGGGTGAGCGTGGACGACGTGGCGAAGCGGCTGATCGACTACGGGTTCCACGCGCCGACGATGTCGTTCCCGGTGGCGGGGACGCTGATGGTGGAGCCGACCGAGAGCGAGGACCTGGCCGAGCTGGACCGGTTCTGCGACGCGATGATCGCGATCCGGGCGGAGATCGAGCAGGTGGGTTCGGGGCAGTGGCCGGCCGGGGACAACCCGCTGGCCAACGCGCCGCACACCGCGGCGATGGTGTCCGGTGACGAGTGGCCGTACGCGTACCCGAGGTCGGTGGGCGGCTACCCGGCCGGGGTGGACCGGATGACGAAGTACTGGCCGCCGGTGCGGCGCGTCGACGGGGCGTACGGCGACCGGAACCTGGTTTGCTCGTGCCCGGCGCCGGAGGCGTTCGAGAGCTGAGGCGGTGGCGCCGGGGGTGGCACGCCGCCCCCGGCTCGCGCGGTGGCGGCGCGTACGCTCCTTGCACGGAGCGTGGTGGTGGTCAGGCGACGAGGGCGTGTCGGGCGGGGCCGCGGTGCGGGGCGATGGTGCTGCCGTCGGGGAGCAGCTCGCCGGTGTCCTCGAAGACGATCACTCCGTTGCAGAGCAGGCTCCAGCCCTGCTCACGGAAGCAGGCGATGACCCGGGCGGCTTCCCGGTCGGTCGCCTCGGCGGAAGGGCAGGTGGGTTGGTGCTGGCACATCGGGTTCTCCGGACTGTGGGGGCACTGTGTCATGGTTCACATGACCAGTGACGCACAGTACCAAGCGCAAGCGCGCGAGATCGAGCAGGCTTACGCCTTGTTGGCCCGAAATCCGCTGAACGGATGAGAAGAATTCGCCCGGACGGTGTGGGAACGCTCCCACAACGGCCGGTGGACACGCCCGCCGCCCCGCGTTCCTGCCGGGACCGGCTCGTCGAGCGGGACCGCCTCGAGTGGCGGCCGTCCGACGGCGGCGACCCGGCCGCGCTGGCCGAGGAGTTCCTGGCCGGACACGGCCTCGGCGCCGCCGACCTGACCCGCCCGGCCGCCGCGCACCGCGACGACGTGTGCGGCGCCGCGCTCTACGTCTCCGCCGCCGCCGGGGCCCGCATGGTCGCCGCCGAGCCCGGCGCGCCGAACCCGGCGCCGGCCCTGCCGGAGCTGGCGATCGTGGTCTACGGCCACACCGACACCCCGCCGCGCCCCGCCGACCCGCCCGGGCACTGGTGGCTCGGCCCGTGGCGCGACAGCTGGACCACCCGGGCGCACGCCGACGCCGTCGAGGCCGTCCGCGCCGCCATCGGTCGGGGCGACGTCTACCAGGTCAACGTCGTCGGGCACGCCGCCGCCGACTACACCGGCGACCCCCGGCCCGCCCTGGCCCGCCTCGCCGGGCTGCCCGGCGCCCGCTACGGCGGCACCCTGCACGGCGCCGGCTGGGCGATCGGCTGCGCCTCCCCGGAGACCCTGGTCGAGGTCACCGCCGGCCGGGTGCTCACCCGACCGATCAAGGGCACCCGCCCGGCCACCGCCGCCGGCCGCCGGGAGCTGCTCGCCTCGGCCAAGGAACGCGCCGAACACGTGATGATCGTCGACCTGGAACGCAACGACCTGGCCCGGGTGGCGCGTACCGGCTCGGTGCGGGTCGACGAGCTGTTCGCCGTACGCCGCTGGTGCGATCTGTGGCAGGCCGAGTCGACCGTCTCCGCGGCCCTGGCCGACGGGACCGGCCTGGCCGCGCTGCTGCGCGCGGTCTGCCCCGGCGGGTCGGTCACCGGCGCGCCGAAACTGGCCGCGCTGGACCGGATCGCCGCCCTGGAACCGGTGGGCCGGGGCGCCGGAATGGGCGCGCTCGGCTGGGTCGGCCCCGGCCGGGTCGACCTGGGCCTGACCATCCGCACCGCGGCCGCCGACGGCCACCGGCTGCACGTGTGGGCCGGCGGCGGCATCACCTGGGACAGCGACCCGGTGGCCGAGGTGGCCGAGGCGGCGGCGAAGGCCGCCCCGCTGCGCGCCCTGCTGGCCGCCGGCTGACCCGGGTCACCGGCGGGCGAACTCGTCGAGCGCCGCGACCACCGTCGCGGTGATGCCGGGCCCGCCGCCGTGGCCGCCGCCCTCGACGATCACCAGCCGGGCGTCGGGCCAGTCCCGGGTCAGCCGCCAGGCGATGTCCGGCGGGCCGCTGACGTCCAGGCGGCCCTGCACCAGCACCCCGGGGATGCCGGCGAGGCGCCCCGCCCCGCGCAGCAGCTCCCCGTCGGGCAGGAAACCCAGGTTGCTGAAGTAGTGGGTGACCAGCCGGACGAAGGCCGCCCGGAACACCGGGTCGGCGTAGCGGGGGTCGGGGGCGTATCCGCCGGCCAGGGAGACGTGCACGTCCTCCCAGTCGCACCAGTGCCGGGCGGCCCGGTCCCGCACCGCCGGGTCCGGGTCGTTGACCAGCCGGGCGTACGCGGCGGACAGGTCGCCGTCGCGGTCGGCCGCCGGCACCCCGGCCCGGAACCGGGCCCATTCGGCGGGGAAGATCCGCCCCATGTCCCGGGTCACCCAGTCGATCTCGCGGCGGGTGTTGGCCACCACGCTGAACAGCACCAGCGCGTCGACCCGCCCGGGGTGGCGCTGCGCGTACGCCAGGGCCAGCGACGACCCCCACGAGGCGCCGCAGAGCAGCCACGCGCGCACCCCGAGGTGCGCGCGCAGCAGCTCCATGTCGGCGAGCAGGTGCGCGGTGGTGTTGGTGGACAGGTCCACGGCCGGGTCGGCGGCGTGCGGGGTGCTGCGCCCGCAGCCGCGCTGGTCGAACAGGATGATCCGGTAGGCGGCCGGGTCGAACAGCCGCCGCCACGACGCGGTGGCGCCGGAGCCGGGGCCGCCGTGCACCACCAGGGCGGGCCGGCCGTCGGGGTTGCCGCAGGTCTCCCAGTACACCCGGTGGCCGTCGCCGACGTCGAGCAGCCCGTGCGCGTACGGCTCGATCGGTGGATACATCCCGGCGTCGCCTCCCCACAGCACCCGACAGCCGGGCCACCCTACCGGTCCAGGCCCCGCCAGCGGCGTACCGCCAGCGGGCCGCTGACCGCGATCAGCAGCAGCGGCCACGCCACGGCCAGCGCGACCGCGTGGTCGGCCGGCCACCCGGCACCGCCCCAGCCGGGGTTGCCGAACAACTCACGGCAGGCCGCCACGGTCGCCGACAGCGGGTTCCACTCGGCGACCGTGGCCAGCCAGCCGGGCATGGTCTGCGGGGCCACGAACGCGTTGGAGGCGAAACCCAGCGGCCAGACCAGGATCTGCAGCGCCGCCACCGACTCGGGGGCGCGCAGCAGCAGCGCCAGGTGCACCCCGACGACGATCATGGCCAGCCGCAGCAGCAGCAGGAGCCCCGCCGCGGCCAGCGCCCGGCCGACGCCGAGGTGCCACTGCCAGCCCACCGCGAGGGCGCAGCCGAACAGCACGGCCAGCGCGGCGACGGCGTGCAGCGCGTCGGCGCCGGCGCGGCCGGCCACCACCGCCCAGCGGGCGATGGGCAGCGACCGGAACCGGTCGGTGACCCCGCGGGCGGCGTCGGTGGCCACCGCCGTGTAGGTGGTCTCGATGCCGAAGAGCATGGCCATGGCGAACATGCCGGGCAGCAGGAACTCCCGGTAGTCGCCGCCGCCGGGCACCGCCATCGCCCCGCCGAGCAGGTAACCGAACATCAGCACCAGCAGCACCGGGAAGAGCAGGGTGATCACGACCGGGGCGGGTTGGCGGACCCAGTGCCGCAGCGCCCGGCCGGTGAGGGTGGCGGCGTCGGCGAGCGCCGTGCGCGGGCCGGAGGTGGGCAGCACGCTCACGCCGCCACCTGAGCCCGGTCGGTCAGGTGCAGGAACACCTCGTCGAGGGTGGGCCGGCGCAGCGTCACGTCGGCCGCGGTGAGCCCGGCGTCGGTAAGCGCGGCCAGCACGGTGGCCAGGGTGGCGACCCGATCGGCGGCGGGGACGCTGACCCGCAGCGCCTCGGGGTCGACCCGCGGCGGGCCGGCGACGGCCGCGCGCAGCGTGTCGGCGACCCGGGCCAGGTCGGCGACCTGGTCGCAGACGACCTCGACCCGGTCGGCGCCGAGGTCGGCGCGCAGCCGGTGCGGGGGCCCGGCAGCCACCACCCGGCCGTGGTCGACGATCGCGACGGTGTCGGCGAGCCGGTCGGCCTCCTCCAGGTACTGGGTGGTGAGCAGCACGGTGGTGCCGGCGGCGACCAGGGCCCGCACCGCCTCGTGCACGGTGGCCCGGGCCCGCGGGTCCAGGCCGGTGGTGGGCTCGTCGAGGAAGAGCACCGGCGGGTCGAGGATCAGCGCCGCGGCCAGGTCGAGGCGCCGCCGCATGCCCCCGGAGTACGTGGCGACCGGCCGGTCGGCGGCGCCGGTGAGCGCGAAGCGGGTCAGCAGTTCCTCGGCCCGGGCCCGGGCGCGGGCCGGGGACAGGTGGTGCAGCCGGCCGAAGAGCACCAGGTTCTCCCGGCCGCCGAGCACCTCGTCGACGGCGGTGGCCTGACCGACCAGGCCGATGCGGGCGCGTACCCGGCCCGGTTCGCGGCGCACGTCGTGCCCGGCCACCCGGGCGGTGCCGGCGTCGGGGCGGGTGAGGGTGGTCAGCACCCGCACCAGGGTGGTCTTGCCCGCGCCGTTGGGGCCGAGCACCGCGCTGACCGTGCCCGCCGGCACGGTCAGGTCGAGGCCGGCCAGGGCCTCGGTGTCTCCGTAGCGTTTGCGCAGCCCGTCGGCCTCGATGACGTTCATGTGTTATCCCCTCCCGATCCAACCGTGCGCCGTACCGTACACCATACGGTACGGGCGGCGGTAGGGTGACCGGCATGAGCGTGGAGTACAGCGGCACCGGCGACCCGGCGCGCAGCCTCGCCCTGCTGTGGCGCACCCGGGAGAAGGCCAGCCGCCGTGGCGGCGACCTGAGCGTCGACCGGATCGTGCGGGCGGCGATCGAGGTGGCCGACGCCGAGGGCCTGGGCGCGCTGTCCATGCGCCGGGTCGCCGAGCGCCTCGGCGTGGGCACCATGTCCCTCTACACCCACGTGCCCGGCAAGGGTGAGCTGCTCGACGTCATGCTCGACACCGCGTACGGGGAGACCGCCCGCCCGGACGACGTGCCCGGCGGCTGGCGCGGCCGGCTGGCCCAGATCGCCCGGGAGAACTGGGCGCTGCACCTGCGCCACCCCTGGCTGTTGCAGATCGCCACCACCCGCCCGCCGCTGGGCCCCAACGTCACCGCCAGGTACGAGTACGAGCTGCGCGCCGTCGACGGCATCGGCCTGACCGACCTGGAGATGGACGCCGTGGTCACCCTGGTCGACAACTACGTGCACGGGGCGGTGCGCGGCGCGGTGGAGACCGCCCAGGCGGCGCAGCGCACCGGGATGACCGACGAGCAGTGGTGGGGGGCGCACGCCCCCTACCTGGAGAAGGTGCTGGACCCGCGCCGGTTCCCCCTGGCCGCCCGGGTCGGCGCCGCCGCCGGGCAGGAGTACCAGGCCGCCGGCGACCCTGCCCGGGCGTTCGAGTTCGGCCTGCAACGCCTCCTGGACGGGGTGCAGATGCTCATCGCGGGGCGCGACGCCGGTGGGCCACCGCCGGCGGTAACGACCGGATAGCCTTCCGGGCATGACTATGCGTCCCATCCGGATCATCGGTGACCCCGTGCTGCGAACCACCTGCGAGCCGGTGACCAGCTTCGACGCCGAGCTGCGCGCCCTGGTCGGCGACCTGATGGACACCCTGCTCGGCGCGCCCGGCCGGGCCGGCGTGGCCGCGCCGCAGATCGGGGTCGACGCCCAGGTGTTCGTCTACGACGCCGACGGGCACCGCGGCCACGTGGTCAACCCGCGCATCGAGCTGTCCGAGGAGACCCAGGACGATGACGAGGGCTGCCTGTCCATCCCCGGCCTGTACTTCCCGACCCGGCGCGCCCTGCACGCCACCGTGCACGGCTACGACCAGCACGGCCAACCGTTGACCGTGGCCGGCAGCGGCTTCCTGGCCCGGGCGTTGCAGCACGAGACCGACCACCTGGGCGGGCGGCTGTACGTGGACACCCTGCGCGGTGACGTCCGGCGCCGGGCGCTGCGGGAGATCCGCGCCGGCCGGTTCGCCTCGCCCAGCCGCCAACCCTGACCCGTACGGTCCCGCAGGGGGCGACCGTCGGCGGTCGCCCCCTGCGGGATCGTGGCTCAGCGTCGGGTCACTTCGGCGGCGGGGCCACCAGGCAGACCGCGGTCGAGGAGACGTTGCCGGAGAAGTCGACGGCGGTGATCAGCGCGTCGCCGCGCAGGGTCACCTTGTAGTCGATGTCGCCGGTGCCGTCCTTGACCCGGGACTGGGCGCCGGGCGCCTGCACCAGCTTGATCTTGGTGCCGGCGGGGAACGGGCCGAATTTCACGCTCGGGTCCGCGGCGTCACCGATGTAGACCTTCACCGCGGGGTCGACGATGTCGGTCGCCGTGAGCTGGTAGAAGCCGTCCGGGTTGTACGAGCCGGGCACGTTGCCGCCGCTGGGGTTGTTGGTCGGCACGCAGCCGGTGGTCGGCGGGGTGGTGTCGCGCACGGTCATCGTGGCGGTGTCGCTGCCGGTGTTGCCGGCCGCGTCGGTGGCGGTGCAGGTGACCAGCGTGGCGCCGAGCGGGAAGGTGCTGCCCGGCGGGGGCACGCAGGTCGGGGTGAGCGGGCCGTCGACGTTGTCGGTGGCGGTGGCCGGGTAGTTGATCACCGCGCCGGCCGGGCCGGTCGCCTCGACGGTCTGGTCGTCCACCACGACCACCGGCGGGGTGACGTCGTTGACCGTGACGCTGATCTGCTGCCGGAAGGCGTCGCCGCCGGAGACGCCGTTGAGCAGGAAGTCCACCGTGCAGTGCAGGGTGGCGCCCTGGGCGGCGTCGGCGGCCACCGCGATCGTCTCGGCGAACGGCACGTCGGTGCCGCTCTGCTGGGTGCGCGAGGGCGCGTCGAAGCTCACCGACAGGCCCGGGTCGCAGGACACCACGGTCGGGGTGACGGTGACGTCGAGGTCGCGCAGCCCGTCGAGGATCGCCGCGGTGACGGTGTCCGGGGAGCTGTCGACGAGCTGCCCGCCGGTGGCGGCGGCCACGGTGGCGGCCTGCCCGTCGTCGTTGAGCCCACCACCGGCGGGCCCGACGTTGACGGCGAGCACCCGGGCCGCGTCGGCCTGCAGCGCGGCCGTCGCGTCGGCCAGGGTGTGCCCGGCGCTGGGGTCGTGGCTGGGCGCGTCGCCCACCAGGACCACGATCCGGCTGCTGTCCGGCCGGTAGCTGACCGCCCCGCTGGAGACCTGGAACAACGCGTTGATCCACGCCTCGGGGAAGTCGCCGCCGCCGCCGGCGGCCAACCCGTTCACCGCGTTCTGCAGGGCGGTGGCGTCGCCGGTCAGGTCCTGGCGTACCCGGAACAGCTCGGCCCCGTCGCCGGTGTCCCGGTAGGACGCCACGGCGAACTCGGCACCGGGCTGCGCGGCGCGCACGTTGGTGATGATGGTCTGCAGGTTGGTGCGGACGTCGGCGATCGCCCCGCCCATGCTGCCGGTCGTGTCGACCAGCAGCACCACGTCCGGCTTCGGCGGGATCGCCGGAGTGGAGACCAGTTTGCTGATCGGGATCGACGTGCCGGGGTCCGCGTCGCGGTCCACCGTGGCGGGATTGACGCCGGGCGCCGCCCACGCGGGCGTGGCCAGCGCGGTCAGCATCGCCGTCGCGGCGGCGACGAGCGTTACCACCCGCGGTAGTGCTGGTCTTCTCATGGTGTTTCCCCTTCGCTCCGCCGCGGGGGTGGACGCGGCCTCTGTCGCCGAGGCTAGGGGGCGCACGAGAGCCGGCCGGTCCGACACAAGCCCAGGTCAGGGTCGGCTTTCCGACCCGCCACGGGGGCCGGGCGTGGCAGGGTGTCGCCGGTCAGCGGCGGGCGTGCAGCCAGCCCTCGACGAACTGCGCGGCGTCGGTGAAGCCGAGCCGCGCGTACAGCCGTCGGGCGGCGGTGTTGTCGGCCCGGACGTTGAGCGCGACGGTGTCCACGGTGTCCGCCAACCGCCGGCACAGCGCGGCGACCGCGGCGGTGGCCAGCCCCCGCCCGCGCGCGGCCGGGTGGGTGGTCACGTTGCCCAGCGCGGCGACCCGGTAGGTGGGCGACCAGACGTGCACCCCGGCCACCGCGACCAACGCGTCGTCCTCCCGGACCCCGAGGTAGTGCCCGGTGTCCAGCATCCGGGCGTCGAAGTAGTTGCCCGGGTAGGCGGCCTCGTACAGCTTCTCCAGCTCGGGCAGGTCGGCGGCGGTCAGCGGTCGGCCGGCCGGGATGACCCGGCGCGGCAGGGTGGGGTCGGTGAGCACCATCCGGTGGTGCGGCGCCGGAGACGTCAGGGTGAACCGGTCGCGCAGCGCGGGGTGCAGGCCGGGGGAGAGGTGGACGTAGACGCGGGCGGGCAGCAGCGGCGCCAGGTCGGCCAGCAGCGCCGACATGCCCGCCACGTCACCGCCGACCGGGTGGGCGATAAGCACCGGCTCCTCGCCGCCGTGATAGAGCAGCGCCACCTGGTCGCCACGGCGGAACCACGAGGTGTACGGCCAGCAGAAGTCGTCCAGGTCGCCGAGCTGGTAGGCGTGCAGGGCGGGGTCGGCGGCGAGCAGGTCGGCGAGGACCGCCCGGTCGTGTTCGGCGCGTACCGGCATCGGGCGATGATCACATGTCCGGGTCGGCGGGCAGGTTCTGGTGCGCCCACCTGGCCAGCGCGTCCAGGGCCGGCACGAGGGCGTCGCCCCGGTCGGTGAGCTGGTAGCTGACCCCCACCGGCGGGCCCTCGCGGACGGTGCGGGAGACCAGCCCGACCCGGGCCAGCTCGCCGAGGCGGTCGGAGAGCACCGACTCGCTGATGCCGGGCAGCGCCCGGGTCAGCTCGGCGAAGCCGGCCGGCCCGTTGGCCAGCGTCCCGAGGATCACCCCGTTCCACCGTTTGCCCAGGAACGCGAAGGCCCGGGCGATGCCCTGGTCACAGGTGCCATGCCCGCCTCGCAGCTCCGGACCGACAGTCATGCCGTCAAGGATACGGGTGACGTCGACAACATCGTGTGCTTCTAAAAAGCTAGCTGCTATCGTTCGAGGAGCAACGGCCACTTTCGGAGTGAGGAAACCGATGAGCGAGCTGATCTCCCTCGACCCGCGGGCCCGGGCCCAACTGTTCACCGGGGCCCGCACCGCGAACACCTTCACCGACGAGCCGGTCACCGACGACCAGCTCCGCGCGATCTTCGACCTCGCCAAGTACCCGCCCACCGCCGTCAACGCGCAGCCGCTGCGGGTGCTGTTCGTCCGCCCCGGCCAGGCCCGCGACCGCCTGCTGGAGCACATGGCCGAGGGCAACCGGGCCAAGACCGCCACCGCCCCGGTCGTCGCCGTGCTCGCCGCCGACACCGACTTCCACGACACCATCCCGCGGGTCTTCCCGATCCGCCCCGAGCTGCGTGACGTCTTCGCCGCCGACGCCGTCACCCGGGAGGGCACCGCCCGCTTCAACGCCACCCTGCAGATCGGCTACTGGCTGCTCGCCGTACGCGCCGCCGGGCTGGCCGTCGGCCCGATGGCCGGCTTCGACGCCGACGCCATGGACAAGGAGTTCTTCACCGACAGCGGCTGGAAGTCGCTGCTGGTGGTCAACATCGGCCGGCCCGGCCCCGACGCCTGGCTGCCGCGGCTGCCCCGCCTCGACTACGACGAGGTCATCCGGCACGCCGCCTGAGCGGCCCCCGCCCGACCGGCCGGCCACCCGCGCCGGTCAGGCGGACCGCCACTGGTCGTAACCCAGCTTGGCCACCAGGGCCAGCACCACCACCAGCAACACCACCCGCACGAAACCGGACCCACGGCGCAGCGCCATCCGCGCCCCCAGCACCGCCCCGGCGATGTTGCACACCGCCATCGCCGCGCCGAGCAGCCACCACACGTGCCCGGTCAACCCGAACACCACCAGCGCCCCGAAGTTCGTCCCGGCGTTGACCAGCTTCGCCATCGCCGAACCGTGCAGGAAATCCGCCCCGACCAGCGCGGTGAACGCCAACACCAGGAACGTGCCCGTCCCCGGCCCGATCAGCCCGTCGTAGAGCGCGATGCCCACCCCGGCCACCGCCACCGCCACGACCACCCGACCCCGGGTACGCCGCTCCGGCCGCGACACCACCCCCAGGTTCGGCCGCAGCAACACGAACACCGCCACCGACAGCAGCACCACCAGCACCACCGGCCGGTACGCCCGCGCCGGCACCGCCCCGGCCAGCGCCGCACCCACCCCGGCGGCCACCACCGCCAACCCCGCCGACGGCCCCGCCACCCGCCAGTCGATCTTCGTACGCCGGGCGTAGGTGACCGCTGCGGTGCTGGTCCCGGCGATCGCGGCCAGCTTGTTCGTGCCCAACGCCGTGGCCACCGGCAACCCCGGGGCGGCCACCAGCAACGCCGGCAGCAGCAGCAACCCACCACCGCCGACCACCGCGTCCACCCACCCCGCCACGGCGGCCGCGGCGAGCAGCGTACTCAGCGAGAACGGATCCACGGGCGGCCATTCTGCCCACCACCACCGCCACCCCGGGCCCGGCTGTGGCCAGCCTCACCACCGCACCGGGCACCGGGCACACGGTCAGCGGCCGCGCCGACGACGCAGCCACACCCCGACCGAGGCCACCGCCACGAACACCAGCATCGAGCAGAGCAACACCTTGATCACCCGGCAACTGTGCCACGGCCACGTAGGGTGCAGGGGTGCGCCTGGCGACCTTCAATCTGCTGCACGGCCGGTCCCTCACCGACGGCCTGGTCGACCCCGACCGGCTGACCGCCGCGGTCCGCGCCCTGGACGCCGACGTCCTGGCCCTGCAGGAGGTCGACCGGGACCAGTCCCGCTCCGGCAAGCTCGACCTGACCGCCATCGCCGCCCAGGCCCTCGACGCCCCCGAGCACCGCTTCGCCGCCGCGGTCGTCGGCACCCCCGGCGAGGCGTTCCGACCGCTCACCCACGACGACGACGGCCACGGCGAACCCTGCTACGGCATCGGCCTGGTCAGCCGCCACCCGGTGCGCGCCTGGCGGGTCACCCGGCTGCGCCCGGCGCCCGTGCGCTCACCCATCTACGTGCCCGGCCCCGGCGGCGGCCTGGTACTGCTGCGCGACGAACCCCGGGTGGTGCTCGCCGCCGCGCTGGACACCCCGTACGGGCCACTCACCGTGGCCGCCACCCACCTGTCGTTCGTACCCGGCTGGAACGCCCACCAACTGCGCCAGGTCGTCCGCGCGCTGCGCACCCTCCCCGCGCCGCGCATCCTGCTCGGCGACCTCAACCTGCCCGCCGGACCGGCCCGCCTGCTCACCGGCTGGCGGCCCCTGGGCCGTCGCCCCACCTACCCGGCCGCGGCCCCCCGGGTGCAGCTCGACCACGTCCTCGCCGACCGGCAGGCCCAGCGCCAACTGCCCCCGGTGACCGCGGTGGACACCCCGCTGTCCACCATCTCCGACCACCGCCCCCTGCTGGTCGACCTCGGCTAGAACAGTTGCAGGCTGCCGGTGCGGGCCGCCCGCGCCTCACCCCAGCGCAGCAGCCCCGCCGCGGCGGCGAACAGGCCCACCGTCAACGCGGCCAGCCACGCCAACGGCGCGGCCAGCTCCGCCACCCGGGCGCCGTCCAGCAACGACCCGCGCAGCACCACCAGGCTGCTGGTCAGCGGGAACGCCAGGCCGACCGCCTTGACCCAGACCGGCAGGGCGAACAACGGCAGCCGCACCCCGGCCACGAACCACAGCGGGTCGTCGAGCAGCGTGTACAGGAACGCCGAGTCCCGGGAGAAGATCAGCAGGCTGTTCAGGAACGCGCCCCACGCCACCGCCGGCACCAGCAGCGCCACGAACGCCACCACGTACATGCCGGGGTGGGCCACCCGCAGCAGGTCCGCCGCCGACGCCGCGGCCACCGCGAAACACCCGAACAGCCAGGCGTTCTGCACCAGCGCGCCGGCGCCGTTGCCCACCACCAGGGCCAGCCGGCTGGCGGGGGAGAGGAACACCGCCTCCAGGGTGCCGCTGACCCGCTCGAAGGAGAAGTGCCACGCCGACTGCACCAGCGAGAAGAAGAACGTGTACGCCAGCGCCCCGGCGGCCAGGAACGCCAGCAGCCGGCGCGGGTCACCGGCGACCGCCCACCGCGCGCCGGCCGCCGGGGCGCCCGTCACCGGCAGCACCGTGTAGTAGGTGACGGCCAGGGTCAGCACCGGCCAGATCAGCATCGAGAACACCACCAGCGGCTGCCCGAACAACCGCCGGTGCTGCTTGAGCGCCTCCGCCGCCACCACCCGCAGCGCGTGCCTCACCGCACACCCGCCGGCGTCGCCCGACTCATCGCCAGGATGGCGTCCTCCAGGGTCGGCGGGGTGACCGCCACCGTCACGATCGACCCACCGGCGCGGACCACCGCGTCCACCACCGGCCCGGCCAGGTCGTCGCGGTGGCGCAGGGTCAACCGGTCCCGGCCGGCCTCGTCCACGTCGACGTCCAGCCGCGCCCCCGTGTCGCGGCTGACCGCCCGTACCGCCTCGACCGCGGCCGGCACCGACCCGCCGACCGTCACCACCAGCACGTGCTGCCGGTCGGTCTGCGCCACCAGTTGCGCCGGGCTGCCCTGGGCGACCAGCCGGCCCCCGTCGAGCACGTGCACGTGCCGGCACAACTGCTCCACCTCCGCCAGGTAGTGGGAGGTGAGCAGCACCCCCACCCCGTCGGCGGCCAGCCGGGCGACCAACAACCGCAACTCCCGGGCGATCGGCGCGTCCAGCCCCAGCGTCGGCTCGTCCAGCAGCAGGTACGCCGGGTCGTTCACCAGCCCACGGGCGATGACCAGGCGCTGGCGCATGCCCCGCGAGTACCGCTCCACCGGGGTGTCCGCGGCGGCGGCCAACCCGACCAGCTCCAGCAGCTCACCGACCCGGCGGCGCAACCGCGCCCGGGGCACGTCGTAGAGCTGGCCGAAATACCACAGGTTCTCCCGGCCGGTGAGCCGGCTGTAGACCATCCGCTCCCCGCCGGCGATCACGTTGATCCGCCGTCGCACCGCCCGGGCGTCGGCCACCACGTCCAGGCCGTCCACCGTGGCCGTGCCGGAGGTGGGCCGCAGCAGGGTGGACAGCATCCGGATGGTGGTGGTCTTGCCCGCCCCGTTGAGCCCCAGCAGGCCGGTGACCTGACCGGCGGGGATGGCGATGCTCAGCCCGGACACCGCGGCCACCGGAGTGCCCCGGGCCCGCCAGGACCACGGCGTACGCCGGGGCGGGAAGACCTTGCACAGCGCGGTGGTGACGATCCCGGTGCTCACGCGTTGCCACTCCTTTGCAGGGCCCGCCGCTCGGCCGGCGGGAGGATCCACAGGCCGACGGCCAGGTACGCGGCGCCGAGCGCCAGGCAGACCGCCAGCGCCGACGGCACGTCGACGGACGCGCCGGGCAGGGTCGCCGCCCGCAGCACCCGCAGCGCCCAGGTCACCGGCAACGCCTCGCCCAGCCAGCGGGCGGCGTCGGGCAGGTAACCGGTGGGGAAGGTGAACCCGCACAGCAACGCCATCGCGGTGAACAGCGTGTTCTGCGTGATGTGCGCCTCGCCGGCGGCCAACATCACCGCGCTCAGCGGCACCGACATGCCCAGCACCGCCACGGTCGCCGCGGCGAGCGCCGCCACCAGCGCCAGCGGGTCCGGCACGCTCAGCCGTACGCCCAGCGCCACCGCGGCGGCCAGCAGCACCGCGACCTCCACCACCGTGGTGGTCAACGCCTGCAAGGTCACCCCCAGCAGGTACGGCAGCCGCCGCGCCGGGGTGAGCAGCTGGCTCTCCAGCGTGCCCTCCCGGTACTCGGTGATCTGCGCCTTGGCCACCCACAGCACCATCCGGGTGGTGAACGTCAGCGCCGCCGCGCCCACCGTCACGTACCCCAGGTAGTCACTGCCCCCGGTCGCGGCGGTGAAGCTGGCCGCGACCCGACCACCGCCGATCGCCCGGTACGCCAGCAACGCCACGCCGACGGTCAGCAGGCCCGTCGCCAGCGTCCCCACGAAGTACGTCCACGGGTAGGCGCGCAGCGTCACCCGCCAGTTCCGCACGAACGTCGGCCACACCGCCGCCACCCCGACCTCCCCAGTCAGTTCCCAAAGGGAACTTACAATGGGTCGGTGCGCCTGTACAGCACCCCGTCCGGCAGGATCCGACCATGAACCGGCCCCCCGACCACGACGACACCTGCGGCATCGCCCACGGCGCCGCCGTCATCGGCGACTGGTGGAACCTGCTCGTCCTGCGCGAGATCGCCCGCGGCAACCACCGCTTCGACACCCTCGTCGACGCCCTGCACGTCTCCCGCAAGGTGCTCACCCAACGACTACGCCACCTCACCGACCACGACGTGCTCACCCGCCGCCCCTACCAACACCACCCACCCCGCCACGAATACCTGCTCACCGACCGCGGCCGCGCCCTGCTACCCACCCTCATCGCCATCCAGGACTGGGCCGACCAGTGGCTGCTCGGCGACGGCGCCCTCACCGCCACCACCACACCCGACAGCCCCGAAGCCACCCGCGTACACGCCCTCGTCGGCACCCACCTCCCCACCGACCTGCGACTCACCGCCACCGACGGCACCCCCACCGACCCCGCCGACGGCCCCACCATCCTGTTCACCTACCCCGGCACCGGCACCCCCGCGCCGCTACCCACCGGCTGGACCGACATCCCCGGCGCACCCGGCTGCACCCTGGAGAACCGCCTCTTCCGCGACCAGTGGCCCACCCTCCACCGCGCCGGCATCACCCTGCACGGCGTCAGCACCCAACGCACCGACGAACAGGCCGCCTTCGCCGCCGCCGAAGCCATCCCGTTCCCCCTGCTGTCCGACACCGAACTGCGGCTCACCGCCGCCCTGCGGCTACCCACCTTCCGGGCCGGACAACAACAACGCCTCAAACGGCTCATCCTCGTCATCGACACCCGGCGCACCATCACCCACGCGCTCTACCCGGTCACCGACATCCCCGCCGCCGTCACCGACGCCCTGCGTCACGCCACCGGCTGAACTCCCAGCGAACCCCCAGCCGGCCTCCCGCCCACGGTCAGCCCGATACGCCACCATCGGCCCACCCACCCGGAAACCCGGAACCCCGCCACCGGCGCCCCCACCCGTGATAGCGATGGTGAGACGAGGGGAGTGCACGTGATGTCGCTGACCGGCACACCGCTGCTCCTGCTCACCGCCCTCGCCACCGTCGCGGCGGCCACCGCCACCGCCACCGGCTGGCACCGCGGCCGCCGCACCCGCCTCCTGCTCCGCACCGCCGCGCTCCTGCTCACCCAGGCCCTCGCCCTGACCTGCGTCGGGCTCGCCGTCAACCGCTCGCAGCACTTCTACACCAGCTGGGACGACCTGCTGCACACCAGCGCTGCCGCCGCGCACGCCAACCCCGACCGGCCCGGACGCCTCGACCGGTGGCTCACCCACCACGGCGACACCGGCCCCACCACCCTCGACTGGCGGCCCCCCAGATGGCGCACCTGGCACCTCACCACCGACCCCACCGTCGTCGTACCCGCCGGCTACCCGCACCACCCCACCTGGCGCTACCCGGCCCTCGTCGTCCTCGACCAGGACCCCGGCACCCGGACCACACCCCCCGTCGACGGCGCGGTGCTCGTCCTCATCCACCCCGGAGCACACACCAGCGTCGACACCCTCACCACCACCCTCCCCGAAGACCTGCAACGCGACCTCCGCGTCACCGGCCACACCTGGGCCCTCGTCGCCACCGGCCACCACCGCCTCGCCCGGGCCGTCGCCGCCGCCGCCCCCACCCGATACCGCGCCCTCGCCCTCACCGGGCCCGCCACCGACCCACCCGGACCGACCCCCACGGTCAGCCACACCACCGCCCCGGACCTCACCGCCGCGCTGCGCTGGGCCGCCGCACAGACACCGCTACCCGGCCCCGCGCCACCAACCCCACCCTCGGCAGGCCCCCGATGAACCTCGCCCCCGACGGCCTCGGCACCGCACTCCTCGCCGCCACCGCCACGGTGCTCACCACCCTCGCCCTCGCCGCCACCTGGGACACCGGCACCGGCTGGCGCCGCCACGCCCGGCGCGCCACCACCGCCGCGCTCACCCTGCTCACCGCCGTGGCCACCAGCCTGATCTGGGTGAACCGGCAGATCGAGACCTACACCAGCTGGCCCGGCCTCCTCGGCCGCACCGCCGACAGCCAACCCGTCGCACCCCACCGGCCCGGCGGCGGCCGGATCATCACCCTCACCGTCACCGGCCACCACAGTGGACTCACCCTGCCGGTGTACGCCTACCTGCCCGCCGCCTACGACACCCACCCACACCAACACTTCCCCGTCATCGAGGCGCTGCACGGCTACCCCGGATCACCCCTGAGCTGGCTCCGCCAACTCGCCGCCCCCGCCCACCTCGACCAGGAGATCAGGGCCGGCCGGATGGCACCCACCGTGGTGCTCTTCCCGTACCAGACCCCCGCACCGCTCACCGACACCGAATGCGTCAACCTCAACGGCGGCCCCCAGGCCGAAACGTTCCTCACCGTCGACGTACCCGCCGCCGCGCGGACCCGGCTGCGGGTACGCGCCGACCGCGCCGGCTGGGCCCTCACCGGCTACTCCGCCGGCGGCTACTGCGCCACCAACCTCGCCCTGCGCCACCCCGACCGGTACGCCGCCGCCGCCAGCCTCTCCGGCTACGCCACCCCCGGCATCACCATCGGCGACGGCACCGAACACACGCTCAACGACGACACCTGGCGACTCCGGCACCTACCCGCCCCCGCCGTCGCCCTCTACCTCGCCGCCGGCCGCGCCGACCGCACCTGCGCCGACGACGCCCGCACCCTCGCCCACCTCGCCCACCCACCGCTGACCGTCACCACCAGCCTCCTGCCCGGCGGCGGACACAACGGCGCCACCTGGCAGGCCATGGAGGACCCCGCCTTCGACTGGCTCTCCAGCTGGCTCGCCCGCCCCGCCTGACCGCGCCCGGCACCCCACCTGCGCCACCCACCGCGTCCCGCCGTCGGCCACGCCCGCCCGCCGCCCCAACCGCAAGATTCCCTCAAGATCATTGATCTCGCGATAACCGCAGCTCATGCTGGGTGCATCCCACGCTCAACCCAGGCCCAGACCGGGAGGCCCCCGCCTTGCGATATCAGCGACCAGCCCTCATCGCACTGTCCACACTCCTCGCCACCGGCCTCACCGCCATCGGCACCCCCACCAACGCCATGGGACAGGCCGCAGCCGACCCCCACCAGGTCACCAACCTCACCGTCAAGCAGGCCGACGGCTACGCCACCCTCGCCTGGCAACCCGTCGACGACGCCACCGACTACCAGATCGAACGCACCCCGGTAGCCGCCGACAACACCCCCGCCGGCCAACCCACCATCGTCGGCATCTGGCGCCCCAACCGCCAGATCAACCAGGAAGCACCCACCTTCGCCGACGCCGGATTCAACCCCGGCGACCGCTTCCAGTGGCGGGTACGCGCCCGCGTCGGCACCACCGAACAGCCCTACTCCACCGCCATCACCGACACCACCCGGCAACCCTGGGGAGACCCGAACGTCCCCGGCGAACAGCTTCGCACCCAGTGGGAAACCACCCGCGCCGCCCAGTACACCAGCGACACCGCCGAATACGCCTACACCGCCGCCCTCGACGCCCTCAGCGACCGCGTCCGCGTCGTCGAGCTCGGCCGCACCATCCAGAACCGGCCGATCAACATGCTCGTCATCGGCCACCCCGCACCACCGGCCACCCCGGCCGCCGTCGCCGCCACCAACCCGGTGTCGATCAACTGCAACGTCCACGGCAACGAACCCGGCGACCGCGAAGCCTGCCTGATCATGGCCCGGCAGCTCGCCTTCAGCGACGACCCCCGCACCATCGACCTGCTCACCCACACCACCGTCCTGATCGTCCCCACCATCAACGGCGACGGCCGCGCCGCCAACACCCGCGGCAACTCCACCGGCCAGGACCTCAACCGCGACTACTCCCTGATCCGCCAACCCGAGACCGACGCCTTCATCCGGATGGTCCGCGACTACCGGCCCATCGCCGGCTACGACGGCCACGAATACGGCAACGCCCGCGCCGGCGACCTGCCCATGCTCCCGCCCCGCCACCAGAACGTCGCCCAGAGCATCTTCGACCAGTCCCAAGACATGATCGAAGGCCACATGTACCGCGAGGGCGCCGACGCCGGCTGGTGGGCCTGCCCCTACGGCTGCGAAGGCGGCGGCAGCGTCGGCCTCAGCGAAGAGACCATCCTGCGCAACACCCTCGGCCTCAAGAACGTCGTCAACTCCCTGCTCGAACTGCGCAGCTCCGGCGGCCAGACCCGCCCCGACGAGGGCAACACCGCCAACAACCGGCGCCGCAAGAGCTACTCCGCCCTCTGGACCTTCCAGCAGTTCCTCGACTACCACCGCGCCAACCTGCCCAGCCTCACCCAGTCCCGCGCCGACGCCATCACCTTCCAGGCAGCCAACAACGGCCGGATCGTCTTCCGCGGCTCCCGACCGATCCCCGCCCACCCGGCACCCCACCCCGGCGACAGCCCGCCGCCGCTGGACGCCCCCCGACCCGACCTGATCCTCGACAACGCCCCCTGCGCCTACAAACTCACCGAGGAGCAGTACCACGGCGCCCGCACCGACGGACCCGGCGGCACCGGCACCACCGTCGCGCAACGCCTCGCCGCACACGGCTGGAAGGTCATCAAGACCGGCGGCGACTACTACGTCCCCCTGGCGCAGCCCGAACGAGGCCTGATCCCGCTGCTCCTCGACACCCTGGGCGTCGAGAAGCTCACCAGCGGCGAACGCGTCTACCCGACCCACACCGGCCAGCGCGACGGAAAGCTCGTCGTCACCGGATTCGCCTGCCTCGACGACGCCACCATCGACGGACCGGTCACCGTCAAGCCGGGCGCCACGCTCGTGGCGACCGGAACCACCATCACCGGCCCGGTCACCGCCGACAGCGCCGCCGGCATCGTCCTCGCCGACACCACCGTCACCGGCCCCGTCCGCATCGCCGGCACCACCGACGCGATCTCCCTCATCGACGTCACCATCACCGGCCCGGTGGCCCTCACCGGCAACACCACCGGCACCGACACCCCACTGCTCGCCGGCAACACCATCCACGGCCCGCTGACCTGCACCGCCAACAGCCCGGCCCCGACCAACCTCGCCCTCCCCAACACCGTCGACGGCCCCCGCGCCGGCCAGTGCGCCGCACTGTGAAGCCCTAGCCGTCACACCACGTCGTGCCGGCAGGACGGGCCCCGGCCCGCCCTGCCGGCACGACCCCCAACCCCGACCCGTTGGAGACCGCCGTGTCGCACCCCGCGCTCCCGACCGCCCGCACCCGTACGCGACACCGCGCCACCAGCTACCTGACCCTGGCCGCCCTGCTGCTCCCGAGCACCGCCGCCTGCACCAGCGCTGACACCGACACCTCCCCGAAACCCGCCACCGCGGCCGGCAGCACCACGCCACCCCAGGTCACCGGACCGCTCTGCGCCGCCCTACCGACCGGCACCGACCCGGGCAACCCCACCTTCCTCGCCGGCCAACCCGTCGACGCCGCACTCCAGTGGATCCCCACCCTCACCACCTTCGAAGCCGCGCTGCGCACCACCGGACTGCTCACCGAACTCGACACCACCACCGGCGTCACCCTGCTCGCCCCCTCCGACGACGCCTTCGCCGCCAAGTTCTCCGACGACAACTGGGACGACCTGATGGTCCGCCACCACGACGACCTGCGCACCCTGCTCAAGGCCCACCTCATCACCGGAACCCACCCCCTCGACGACCTCACCGCCGCCGGCACCACCACCACCGTCGACGGCACCACGCTCACCGTCACCCCCACCCGGGACACCGCCCGCTTCGCCGACCGCGCCGAGGCCGTCTGCGCCGACTACCAGGCCACCAACGCCCGCATCCACATCGTCAACGCGGTGCTCGGCACCCTGCCCACCACCGCCGACGGCAACGGCCACCGCGCCCACTGACCGCCCCCGGTCACGACCCGGGACCGACCAGCCCGGCCAACGCCCGGTTGGTGCGATTCGCCCGC
>NZ_JAIOAA010000017.1 GCF_019890675.1 Micromonospora sp. PLK6-60
GTGCCGGCTCCAGTTGACGCCCCAACAGAAAAGGCAAGGAGACCACTCTCCCTGCCACTATCAACATATACCGCACCTGGGGGCTTGCGGCAAGACCCGTGCCCTGGCGCAGAATCGTCGGCCGAGGCGACAAGCTGCGGAAACGGGGGGCACGGCATGGTCGAGCGGTACGTGGTGGAGCTGAGCGAGGTCGACGAGAAGCAGGGGGCGCTCGTCGGGGGCAAGGGGGCGCACCTGGGCGGGCTGGCCCGGATCGGGGGCATCCGCGTGCCGGCCGGCTTCTGCGTGACGACGGACGCCTTCCGGCGGATCATGGCCGAGGCGCCGGCGATCGAGGATCGGCTCGATCAACTGTCCCGCCTGGGCCCGGACGACCGGGCGGCGATCGGCGAGCTGAGCGCGGAGATCCGCCGGATCATCGAAGGGGTCGCCGTCCCCGACGACCTGACGGCGGCGATCACCGAGGCGCTCGCCCGGTTCGGCGAGCAGGCCGCCTACGCCGTCCGATCCAGCGCGACAGCGGAGGACCTGCCGACGGCGTCCTTCGCCGGCCAGCAGGACACGTACCTCAACGTGGTGGGGGCGGCGGCGATCGTGGCGCACGTCAGCCGGTGCTGGGCGTCGCTGTTCACCGAGCGGGCCGTGACCTACCGCCAGCGCACCGGCATCGACCACCGGACGGTCCAGATGGCCGTGGTGGTGCAGCGGATGGTCCTCCCGGAGGCCGCCGGCGTCCTGTTCACCGCCGACCCGGTCAGCGGCAACCGGAAGGTCGCCACGGTGGACGCCGGCTTCGGCCTCGGCGAGGCGCTGGTCTCCGGCCTGGTGAACCCGGACGTCTTCCGGGTCCGCGACGGCGAGATCGTGGCCAGGGCGGTCGCCGCCAAGCAGCGTGCCGTGCACGCCCTACCGGCGGGCGGTACCCGGGAGGTGGCGATCGACCCGCGACGGCAGGAGCAACCGGCGCTGACCGACGCGCAGGTCCTGCGGCTGGTACGGCTCGGCCGGCGGATCGAGGCGCACTTCGGCCGCCCGCAGGACATCGAGTGGTGCCTGGTCGACGACGACTTCCAGATCGTGCAGAGCCGGCCGATCACCACGCTGTTTCCCGTTCCCGAGGCCCACGACGCGGAGAACCACGTCTACCTCTCGGTCGGCCACCAGCAGATGATGACCGACCCGATGAAGCCGCTGGGCCTGTCCGTGTGGCAGTTGACGGCCATGGCGCCGATGCACGTGGCCGGTGGGCGGCTGTTCGTCGACGCCACCCGGGGCCTGGCCGCGCCCGCGAGCCGCGCCGGCCTGCTGGACATGATCGGCAGGTCCGATCCGCTGACCAGGGACGCGCTGGAGACCGTCCTCGCGCGCGCCGACTTCGTCCCGTCGCTGCCGGACCCGGAGCCGGGCGGGCCGGCGGCCCGCGGCGCGCCCGCCCCGATCGAGACCGATCCGGCCATCGTCGCCGAACTGATCGCGCGCAGCGAGGCGTCCGTCGCCGCCCTGCGGCGCGACATCCGCACGAAGACCGGGCCGGAGCTGTTCGACTTCCTGCTGGCGGCCTTCGAGGAGCACAAGCGGATCCTCGGCGATCCGGTGAGCATGCAGGCGATCATGGCGGGGATGCAGGCCACCTGGTGGCTCAACGACCAGCTGTGGGAGTGGCTGGGCGAGAAGAACGCGGCCGACACGCTCACGCTGTCCGCCCCGAACAACGTCACCTCGGAGATGGGCCTGGCGCTGCTGGACGTCGCCGACGTGATCCGCCCGTACCCGGAGGTGGTGGCGTTCCTGCGGGACGTCGAGGACGAGGGTTTCCTGGACGAGTTGCCGAAGCTGGCGGGCGGCGTCGAGGCGCGCGACGCCATCGAGGCGTACCTCGACCGGTACGGGATGCGCTGCGTCGGCGAGATCGACATCACCCGGCCGCGCTGGCGCGAGCGCCCCCGCACGCTCGTCCCGCTGATCCTCGACAACGTCCGCAACTTCGCGCCGGGCGCCGCCGAGCGGCGCTTCGCACAGGGGCGGCGGGAGGCGAGCCGGAAGGAGCAGGAGGTGCTGTCGCGCCTGCGGGCCCTGCCGGACGGGGCGCGCAAGGCCGACGAGGCCAAGCGGATGATCGACCGGGTCCGCACCTTCATCGGCTACCGGGAATACCCGAAGTACGGGATCGTCAGCCGCTACTTCGTCTACAAGCAGGCCCTGCTGGCCGAGGCCGAGCGCCTCGTGCGGGCCGGCGTGCTCCCGGATCGGGAGGACATCTTCTATCTCACCTTCCCCGAACTGCACGACGTGGTGCGCGCGAACCGGGCGGACCACCAGCTGATCCGGGAGCGCCGGGACGCCTTCCGGTCGTACCACGCACTCACCCCGCCGCGGGTGCTCACCTCCGACGGCGAGGCCGTCACTGGCGCGTACCGGCGCGACGACGTGCCGGCCGGCGCCCTGGTCGGCCTGCCGGTCTCCGCCGGGACCGTCGAGGGCCGGGCCCGCGTCCTGCTCGACCTGGCGCAGGCCGCTGTCGAGCCGGGCGACATCCTGGTCACCGCCTACACCGATCCCAGCTGGTCGCCGCTGTTCGTCGCGGTCGCGGGCCTAGTGACGGAGGTGGGCGGCCTGATGACCCATGGCGCGGTGATCGCCCGGGAGTACGGCCTGCCGGCGGTCGTCGGCGTGCCGGACGCCACCCGGCTGATCCGCGACGGGCAGCGGATCCGGGTGCACGGCACCGACGGGTACGTCGAGATCCTGCCCTGACCGACACGGGTTCGGCGCTTGCCTTCCCATCGGCGGGTGGCTATGTTGTCGATCACAGGGAGTGTTGCCGCGGGAGCAGCTCGCTGATCGCCGCGGACGCCTCGGGCAGCGTCCGCACACCACGTTCCCGGCCGCGCCGTCAGGCGACTCGCGGTCGTGGCGTGGCCGTCGCACCGTCGGCCCCTGCGGGCCGCCGTCGGCAGCACCATCCGGCAGCTCCGGACCGCGGGGCCGGCCGGACCGGCCGGCGGACGTGCGACGACCTCACCAGCACAGCGCCGGCACGGCGAGGAGCCCTCGGATGAGTTCGCGAACCGCCCGACCACTACCCCGGCGACGGCCCACACTTCGGACAGTTGATCGACAAGGCCAACGCATCGGGGAGTATCTATTACATGAACACCCGGTCCACTGACGCCCGGCCGACCGCCGACATCGCGAGCCCGGACGAGACCACCGCCGGCCGGAAACCCGACGGGCGGGCCGGCCGGCGCTGGCCCCGCCCCGAATGGACCTGGGCGACCCTGGCCGGCCTGCTGCTGGCGGTGGTGCTGACCTGGCCGACGCTGCGGCACCCGGCGAGCACGATCCCCGGCGACCTCGGCGACCCCACCTTGCAGGCGTGGCAGATCGCCTGGTCGGGGCACGCCCTGCTCAGCGACCCGGCCGGCCTGTGGCACTCCAACACGTTCTATCCCGAGCGGTACACCTACGCCTACAGCGACACCCTGCTCGGGTACGCCCCGCTCGGGATGCTCGGCTCCGGCTTCGAGGCCGCCCTGATCCGGTACAACGTGGCGTACGTGCTGCTGCACGCGCTGGCGTTCGTCGGGGCGTACGCGCTGGTGCGGCAGCTCGGCGCGGGCCGGTGGGGCGGCGCGGTCGCCGGGGTCGCCTGGGCGTTCGCGCCGTGGCGGCTGGCCCACTCGGGCCACCTGAACATCCTGTCCAGCGGGGGGATCGCGCTGGCCCTGGCGATGCTGGCCCGTGGTCACGGCTGGTCGCTGCGACACGGATACCGGCCGGAGCGGCGGCGGCCCGGCTGGGCGCTGGCCGGGTGGCTCGTCGCCGCCTGGCAGGTCAGCCTCGGCTTCGGCATCGGGCTGCCGCTGGTCTACTTCCTGCTCGCCGCGACCCTGGTGGCGGCCGGCTGCTACGGCCTGGCCTGGTGGCGCCGGCGGGAACGCCCACCGTTCGGCCGGCGGCTGCTGCTCGCGGACCTGGCCGGCGGGGCCGCGTTCGGCACGGTGACGCTGCTGCTCGGCCTGGTCTACCTGCGCGTCGTCGACCTCAACCCGCAGGCCGTCCGGACGCTGGACTGGACGACCATGTTCTCCCCACCGCTGCTCGGGTTCGTCACCGCGCCGGGCGACTCGTGGTTGTGGGGCGAGCGGCACGCCGCCGCCCGGGAACAGTTGTCCTGGCCGCCGGAGATGGCGCTGCTGCCGGGCATGGCCCTGATCGGGTTGGCCGCGGCGGGGCTGTTCGTCTCGGTGTATCCGCTGCGGCACCGGGTCGCGCTGGGGCTCGGCGTGCTCGGCACGGTGCTGCTGGGCCTGGGCGCCACCCTCGGCGGCGACGGCGATCCCGGCTATCTGACGCTGTCGATGCACCTGCCGGGCTGGGACGCGTTGCGCACGCCGGGCCGGATGATGCACTGGACCAGCCTGCTGCTGGCGGTGCTGGCCGCCGGACTGGTGACGGCGCTGGCCGAGTCGTCGGGGCAGCCCACGTCCCGCCGCCGGAGCCGGATCCTCACCTCGCTGGTCCTGCTGGTGCCGCTGGCCCTGGTCACCCTGGAGGGCGTCAACCGGACACCCCACCCGGTCGTGCCCCGGCCGCCGGCCGCGCTGCGCACGGCGCAGGAGCCGATCCTGATGCTGCCCGCCGGCGGGGCGGGCGACCTGACGTACATGTTGTGGACGACCGACGGCTTCCCGCGGATCACCAACGGCCTGGCCGGGTTCGAGCCGGCCACCCAGGCCCAGACCCGGGCGGCGGTGGCCTCGTTCCCCGACCCGGGCAGCGTGGCGTACCTGCGCGGGATCGGGGTGCGGTCGGTGGTGGCCGTGCCGAGCAACACGGCGGGAACGCCGTGGGAGGGCATCGAGGCCCGACCCGTCGACGGGCTGGGCATCACCCGGGAGGACATCGATGGCGTGCTGGTCTATCACCTGTGAGGAGCGCGCCGGGCGGCCCGGCGGCGGACACCTGGGCCGGGCGGGGTGACGACGATGCGGCTGTCGGTGGTGGTGCCCTGTTTCAACGAGGAGGCGTCGGTCGAGCGGTTGCACCGGACCGTGCGCGACGCGTTGGCCGACCTGCCCGACGTCGACGTCGAGGTGGTGTACGTCGACGACGGCAGCGCGGACGGCACCCTCGCGGCGCTGCGCCGGCTCGCCGCCGCCGACCCGGCCGTCTGCTACACCTCGCTGAGCCGCAACTTCGGCAAGGAGGCGGCGATGCTCGCCGGCCTGGAGCGGGCCACCGGCGACGCGGTCGTCATCATGGACGCGGACCTGCAACACCCGCCCCGGCTGCTGCCGGAGATGGTGGCGTTGTACCGGCAGGGCTTCGACCAGGTGATCGCCCGCCGCGACCGGCACGGCGACCGGTTCGTACGCATGGTCGCCTCCCGGTCCTTCTACCGGATCATCAACTGGTGGATCGACGTACGCCTCCAGGACGGGGCGGGTGACTTCCGGCTGCTGTCCCGGCTCGCGGTCGACGCGGTGCTGGCGATGCCGGAATACAACCGCTTCTCCAAGGGGCTGTTCTCCTGGATCGGCTTCCGGACGGCCGTGGTGGCCCACCGCAACGAGACCCGGCAGGCGGGCCGGAGCAGGTGGACGCTGAGCAAGCTCTTCAACTACGCGTTCGACGGCCTGCTGTCGTTCAACAACCGGCCGCTGCGCCTGGCGATCTACGGCGGGCTGTTCCTCACCCTGATCGCGGTGGCCTACATGGCCTGGGTGGTCGCGGACGCCGTCGAGAAGGGCATCGACGTGCCCGGGTACACCACCATCATCGTCAGCGTGATCGGGCTCGGCGGCATCCAGATGATGATCCTCGGGGTGATCGGGGAGTACATCGGCCGGATCTACTACGAGACCAAACGCCGACCGCACTACCTGGTGCAGGAGACCGAACACCTGGTCACCGAGGCGGGCGAGGCGCCCCACCGGCCCGCCCGGCCGGTGGCGCGGTCGGCCGAACGGGGCCAGCGGGTGCCGCCGGCCCGGGAGAACCCGTCCCGACGCCGCGTCCTGCGGCGGGCCGCCGAGGACTCGATGACCGGCGACGCGGGCTCGCCGAGCGGGATGTCGCCGCGAGAACGGGCATGACAGTTGTCCCCGGGCGGCCCTGAGATCGGGCCGACCCGGGGGCTGCCGGGGCCGGCTAACCCGCCAGGCAGTCGCGCAGCGCCGCGCTGAGCAGGTCGGCCCGCACGTCGTCGACACCACCCATCTGGTTCACCACGTAGCCGAAGCCGACCTGGTGGGTGTCGTCGGCGAAGGCCAGGTGCCCACCCGCGCCGTCGTGGCCGAAGCTGCGCGCGCCGACCATCGGGCGCGGCGCCGAGTGCACCAGGAAGCCGGTGCCCCACCGGTGGCCGATGTCGGGATGCCCGTACACCTGCTGGCCGGCGGCCCGCACGGTGATGGCGTCGTCGACGGACGCGGCACTGAGCAGGCGCGGCCCGTCGACGTCGGCGACGCAGGCGCCGTAGAGGCGGGCCAGGCCCGCCGCGGTGCTGACCGCGCCCGCGCCCGCGATCTGGGCGGCCTGGATGGCCGGGTCGTTGAAGCTGACCAGGCCGTTCTCGTCGGCGGGGAAGGCGAAGGCGCCGCCCATGGTGATGCCGCGCTCGGCGACCGGGTGGGCGGCCGGGCCGGGGTCGCCGATCGGCGCCAGCATCCAGGCGACCGCGTCGCGCTCGGCGGCCGGCAGGCCGAGCCAGGTGCGCAGGCCGAGCGGCTCGCCGAGGGTACGGGCGAAGTAGGCGCCGGGCAGCTCACCGGTGATCCGGCGGATCACCTCGCCGATCAGCCAGCCGTAGGTGATCGGGTGGTAGCTGTGCGCCGTGCCCGGTTGCCACAGCGGTGCCTGCGCCTCGATCGCCTCGATCACCGGGTCCCAGGCGATGACCTCCTCGCGGGTGAACGGCTTGTCCAGCGCCGGCAGGCCGGACTGGTGGGTGAGCAGCCAGCGGACCGGGATCTCCGCCTTGCCGTGCTGGCCGAACCCCGGCCAGTAGCGGGTGACCGGGGCGTCCAGGTCGAGCCGCCCCTCCTGCACCAGCCGGTACGCGCAGATCGCCATGATCCCCTTGGTGACGGAGAAGACGACCGCGGGCGTGTCGGCGGTCCACGGACGACCGGTCCGGGGATCGGCCAGCCCGCCGTACAGGTCGACGACCTTGCGGCCGGCGACGTAGACGGCGACCGCGGCGCCCACCTCTCCCCGGCTGGCGAAGTTGCCCCGGAACACGTCGGCGACCGGGCCGAAGCCCTCGTCGACGTGGCCGTGGATCTGCGGGTCGGTCACACTCGTCATCCCTTCACGGAACCCTGCAACAGCGCCTTGATGAACTGCCGCTGGAAGATCACGAACACGATGAGGGTCGGGGTCAGGATCAGCAGCGACCCCGCGCACAGCAACACCAGGTCGGTCCCCCACTGCCCCTGGAAGGCGCCGAGCGCGCCGGCCATCGTCCGCTTGGTGGCGTCGTCGACGAGGACGATGGCGAGCAGGAACTGGTTCCAGGTCCACAGGAACAGCAGGATGGTCAGCGACGCGACGGCCGGTCGGGCCAGCGGCACATGCACCCGCCAGAACAGCTGCCAGGTGTTGCTGCCGTCGACCCGCGCCGCCTCGGACAGTTCGCGCGGCACGTTGATGAAGTGCGCCCGCATCCAGAACACCGCGAACGGCATGTAGAGGCCGATCAGCGGCAGGATGATCGCCCATCGGGTGTTGAGCAGGCCCAGGTCCCGGATCTGGTAGTACAGCGGGGTGACCACGGCCTCGAAGGGCAGGGTCAGGCCGAGCAGCAGCAGCCCGAAGGCGAAGTGGCCGCCGGGCACCCGCAGGTGGCCGAGCCCGAAGCCGGCCATGGTCGCGATGAGCACGGCGAACGGCACCACCCCGGCCACGATCAGCATGCTCGACTTCAGCAGGGCGCCCATGTTCGCGGCGGTGAAGGCGTCGGCGAAGTTGCCCCACTGCGGGTCCGTCGGCCAGGCCAGGCCGGTGGGCACGGTGCCGCGCGGTTGCAGGGCCGCCGAGAGCATGCTCAGGAACGGCAGCAGGGTGACGACGACCAGCGCGATCAGGAAGATCCGTCCGGTCAGCCGCTCGCTGCGACTGGTCAGGTTCATGGCTTCTCCCCCCGGGTCAGCCGTTGGATCGGCAGCACGCACACCAGGACCAGCAGCATCAGCACCACGCCCAGCGCGGAGGCCAGCCCGACCTGTCGCTGGGAGAAGGCGAGCCGGTAGATCTCCAGGCCCGGCACGGTCGTCTGGATGCCCGGTCCGCCGCTGGTGGAGATGTAGACGATGTCGAAGCTGGCCAGGGCCGCGATGATCGTCACGGTGAGGCAGATGCCGATCTCCTGGCGCAGGCTGGGCAGGGTGACCGCGAAGAACTCGCGGATCGAGCCGGCGCCGTCCATCCGGGCCGCCTCGTAGAGCGACGGGTCGATCTTGCTCATGCCGGTGATCAGCAGGATGGTGCAGAGGCCGAGCATGACCCAGGCGCCGATCACGCCCACCGCCGGCAGCGCGGTGTCGAACTCACCGAGCCAGGGCCGGGTGATCGACCCCAGCCCGACCGTCCGCAGCACCTGGTTGACCAGGCCGCTGCTGGACATCACCCAGCTCCAGGCGATGCCGGCCGCCACCAGGGGAATCACCTGGGGCAGGAAGAGCACGGTACGGACCAGCGTGCCGGCCGGGCCGGTGGCGATGCGCCGCACCAGGCTGGCCACCACCAGGCCCAGCACGACCGGCACGAAGCTGAAGAAGATGATCAGGATGAACGCGTTCGAAATGATCTTCAGCAGGTCCCGGTCGGTGAAGACGGTCAGGTAGTTGTCCAGCCCGACCCACCGGGCCGCCCCGATGCCGTTCCAGCGGTACAGCGAGTACTGCACGGTGAGCACGAGCGGGCGCAGCACGAAGAACCCGTACATGAGCAGCGCGGGCAGCACCCACAACCACCCGATCCACCGGGCCGTGCGGCCCCACCGCTTCCGGTGGAGCCGCACGGGTGATCCAGGATTCCCCCGGCCGGGTCGGGACGCGATGCCCGACCCGGCCGGAGCGCCGCCGAGGGCAGACGTCATCGGGACAGTTCCTTCTCGTACTCGGCCTGGACCGCCTTCACGTACCCCTCGGGCGTCTGCTGGCCGGCGACCAGCTTCTGCATCTCGGGCGTGATGGCCGAGGCGAAGATGCCGCCGGTCGCGTTCGCGGTGAAGTCGATCGCACCGTTGTCGGCGCCGAGCTGCTGCGCGGCCTTCAGGGTCTCGGCCAGCACGGTGCCCTCCTTCACCGACGGCAGGGGCAGGTCGGCCGGGCCACCCGGGCTCGAACCGCCCACGTTCACCGAGATCTCCCGGGCCTTGTCGTTGGTGTGCACCCAGTTGAGGAAGAAGGCGGCGGCGTCGGCGTTCTTGGCCTTGGCACCGACGCCGAAGGTGTTCGGCGCCGACATCGCCACGCGCTTGGCCTCGGCGGTCTCACCCGGGAAGAGGAAGAAGCCGACCTTGCCGGCCAGGCTCTTGTCCAGGTTCGCCGACTCCCAGTCGCCGTTGAACATGAACAGGCCGTTGCCCTTGCCGAACTCGCCCATCATCGCGGTGTAGTCGATGGCGTTCGCGTCCTTCGGGAAGTAGCCGGCCTTCGCCCACTTCTGGATGGTCTGGGTGGCCTTCAGGGCGGCCGGGGTGTCGAAGGTGGCACCCGGCTTCTGGAAGACCCAGTCCGCGATCTGGGCCGGGTCGCCGTACTGGTTCTGCAGCGCCTGGTGCGGGAAGTTGATGCCGGCAGTGTTCTTGTTGAACTGCATGATCGGCTGCAGGTTGGCGGCCTTGGCCTTGGCCAGCAGCTCCTCGAACTCGGCGATGGTGGCCGGCGGCTGGGTCATGCCGATCTTCGCGGCCTGCTCCTTGTTGTAGAACACGCCGGTGACGCTGTAGCCCAGGCCCATGCCGTACAGGGAGCCGTCGCCCCGCACGCCGCCCTCGCCGATCCGCAGCTGGACCAGCTGCGAGGCGGGGAACTTGTCCCACCCGTACGCGTCGAAGTACGGGTCCATGTTCTTCAGCAGCCCGTCCTTGACCAGGTCGACCATGGTGGGCAGCCGGATGATGTCGGGCGCGTTGTCCGAGGCCAGCACCCGCGGCGCGTTCTCCACGATGACGGTGAACTGGTCCTCGCGGATGTTGAACTTGACGTTCGGGTGCTGCTTGGTGAACTCGTCGGCGAGCGCCTTGGCCAGCGGGAAGCCGGTCTCGGCGTACATCTCCAGGGTGATCTGCTCGGACCCCAGCTCCGTGCTGACCTTGGCGTCGGAGTCGCCCGACGTCGTCTGCTCCTCGCCGGGTGGGCTGCAGGCGGTGATGGTCAGGCCGGCGGCGAGCAGTGGCACCAGCACTGCGAACCGGCGGCGGGTCATCCTCGGAAACTCCGGCACGTCATTAGCTCCCTTTGACTAGATCCGCGCGCCTCGTCCGTCGACGGCGGCGGTGGCAGTCGCCACCCGCCCGGCCGCCGGCCGTCACGTGTCGCGCGTCGCGCGCCGATTCCGGCTCGCGGTCCCGATATGAGCAGCGGAGGCGGGGGCCTCCGAAGCGGTGAACAGCCTCGCTAAACTGATTTAGCAGAGCATGCGCGTGCGACCTGGGACTGTCAAGAAGCAGTTGGCAACGGTCCGGAAACGGCTGGTTCACACAACGGTCTCGCCGAGGTCGGGCCGGCGGAGGCGGTGACGGACGCCGGGACCGGACGCATCATGATGAGCAGCAGCGGCGGGACGGATCGCCGGGATCGGAGGACTGATGGGCCGCGACCGCGCAACCCTGGCCGACGTCGCCGAACGAGCCGGGCTGTCCAAGACGGCCGCGTCGATGGTGCTCAACGGCCGGGAGGGCACCCGGCTCTCGGCGGAGGCCCACCAACGGGTCTTCGCGGCGGCCGAGGAACTCGGTTACCGACCCAACGTGGCCGCCCGGAGCCTGCGGACCCGCAAGACCGCCACCATCGCGTTCGTCTCCGACATCGTCGCCACCACCCGCTTCGCCGGCGGCCTGATCCGGGGTGCGCTCGACGCCGCCCGCGAGCGCGATCACGTCCTGCTCATCACCGAGACCCAGGGCGACGCGGCCTTCGAGCAGTACGCGATCGACGCGATCCTCGACCGCCAGGTCGACGGCGTGATCTACGCGGCCATGGCGACCCGCCGGCTGGCGGTGCCGCCGGCCATCCTCGGCGGCCGGGTGGTGCTGCTCAACGCGACAAGCGCGGAGCCGCTGCCCAGCGTGCTGCCGGACGACGAACGGGCCGGCGCGAGGATTGCCGAGACCCTGCTCGCGCACGGCCACCGGGACCGGATCGCCCTGATCGGCCGCAACCGCCAGAAGGAACGCGACCCGGAGATCTCGCTGGCCGCCGCGGCCCGGCTGCGCGGCATCCGGGGCACCCTCGCCGACGCCGGTGTCACGCTGTCGACCGAGGGCTTCTGCCCGGAGTGGCAGCCGGAACACGGCTACACCGCGACCCGCGCGCTGCTGCGGCGGCCGACCCGACCGAGCGCCATCATCTGCATGAACGACCGGCTCGCCTTCGGCGCCTACCAGGCGCTCGGCGAGGCCGGCCTGAGCATCCCGGGAGACATCTCGATGATCTCCTTCGACGACGATCCGATCGCCACCTGGCTGCGCCCGAAACTGTCCACCGCCGCGCTGCCGCACGAGCAGATGGGACGGCGGGCGGTGGAGTTGCTGGTGGACGGCGACACGCACGAGCCGTCGTACGTGCCGATGCCGCTGCGCCGCCGTCGCTCGGTCGGCGCCCCGGCCGGCTGACTCCCCCGTCGGCTCGCCGGACGAAACCCGCGCTAGCCGCTAAACCGATTTACTGATAGCTTTCCCGCCATGCTACGTCTGCCCGACCACTGGGTGTGGGACAGCTGGTACGCCCAGGACGACGACGGTTCGTGGCACGTGTTCTTCCTGCGTGCCTCCCGGGCCCTGCTGGACCCGCACCGTCGTCACCGGCGCGCCTCCATCGGCCACGCCGTCTCCACCGACCTGCGCTCCTGGCGGCTGGTCGCCGATGCGCTCGTGCCCGCCGACCCGCCCGGCTGGGACGATCTGGCCACCTGGACCGGCTGCACGGTCCGGGGCCCGGACGGGCGGTGGTACCTGTTCTACACCGGCGTCGGCCGGGCCGACGACGGGCTGGTCCAGCGCATCGGGCTGGCCGTCTCCGACGACCTGATCACCTGGCGGCGGCACGGCGACGGGCTCGTCGTGGAAGCCGACCCCGCCTGGTACGAGGTGCTCGACCGCGAGATGTGGTACGAACAGGCCTGGCGCGACCCCTGGGTCTTCCCCGATCCCGACGGCAACGGCTGGCACATGCTCATCACCGCCCGCGCCAACCAGGGACCGGCCGACGCACGGGGCGTCATCGGCCACGCGACCTCGCCCGACCTGCTCACCTGGACCGTCCAGCCGCCGTTGTCCGCGCCGGCCGGCTTCGGCCACCTCGAGGTGCCGCAGGTCGCCGTGGTGGACGGGCAGCCGCTGCTGCTGTTCTGCACCAACGCCATCGCCGCCGGCCGTGGCTCGACCCACCAGCTCTGGGTGGCGAACGCGCCGACGGTCCAGGGCCCCTGGGACGTGGCGTCGGCCCGGCCGGTGGTGACCCCGAACCTGTACGCGCCGCGGCTGGTCCCCGACGCCGACGGCTGGTCCCTGATCGGTTTCGTCGACGAGGTGGACGGCGAGTTCGTCGGCGAGCTCAGCGACCCGATCCCGGTCCGCTACGACAGCGGCGCCGGCCTGGTCACCCGGGTGACGGCTCCCGCCGCCGGCTGACCGGTCAGCGCTGCACGCGCGCGCCGCCGCCACCGACCAGGGCCTCGACTTCCTTGAGGCTCGCCATCGAGGTGTCGCCGGGGGTGGTCATCGCGAGAGCGCCGTGTGCCGCCCCGTACTCCACGGCGGTCGCGAGGCCGCCCTTCGCCAGCAACCCGTAGATCAACCCGGAGGCGAAACTGTCGCCGCCGCCGACCCGGTCGAGGATCTCCAGGCCGGGTCGGTGGGTGGCCACCACGAAACCGGTGTCGGCGGACCAGGCGACGGCACCCCAGTCGTTGACCGTGGCGCTGTGCACGGTACGCAGCGTGGTGGCCACCACCTGGAAGTTGTCGTACTCCTTCGTCACCGCCTCGATCATCCGCCGGAAGTTGTCGACGTCGAGGTGGGTCAGGGCGGCGTCGGTGTCGGGCACCTCGAAGCCCAGCGACGCGGTGAAGTCCTCCTCGTTGCCGATCATCACGTCGACGTAGCGGGCGAGGCGGCGGTTGACCTCCCGCGCGCGGGCCTGCCCGCCGACCGCCTTCCACAGGCTGGGCCGGTAGTTGAGGTCGTAGGAGATGACGGTGCCGTGCCGGGCGGCGGCGGCCATGGCCGCCTCCATGGTGTCCGGGGTGGTCCCGGAGAGCGCGGCATAGATGCCTCCGGTGTGCAGCCAGCGCACCCCGAGCGTGCCGAACAGGTGGTCCCAGTCGACGTCGTCGGGACGCAGCTGACCGGCGGCGGTGTGGCCGCGGTCGGACGTGCCGACGGCGCCTCGTACGCCGAAACCGCGTTCGGTGAAGTTGAGCCCGTTGCGGACCGTGCGGCCGATCCCGTCGTAGGGCACCCACTTCACCAGCGAGGTGTCCACCCCGCCCTGCAGCACCAGGTCCTCCAGCAACCGGCCCACCTCGTTGTCGGCGAAGGCCGTCACCACGGCGGTGCGCAGGCCGAAACAGCGGCGCAGGCCGCGGGCCACGTTGTATTCGCCGCCGCCCTCCCACACCCGGAAGTTTCGGGCCGTGCGCACCCGGCCCTCGCCCGGGTCGAGGCGGAGCATGATCTCGCCGAGCGACACCAGGTCGTATCGGCACTCGTCGGCGGGGCGGATCTGACGCATCGTCATGCCTCCGGCTCGGGACGGGCGGCGGCGACGGCCGCCGCGGTGCGGGCGGTGACCTCGTCCCAGCGGGCGGCGGCGATCAGCTCCGGGGCGACCATCCAGGTGCCGCCGACGGCCAGCACCGCGGGGTGGGCGAGGTAGTCGGCGAGGTTGCGGGTGTTGACGCCGCCGGTCGGGATGAACCGCACCGAGCGGAACGGTGCGGCGAGCGCCGTCAGCATCCCGATGCCACCGAGCTGCTCGGCCGGGAAGAACTTGACCGTGTCCAGGCCCGCGTCGAGCGCCAGCTGGATCTCGGTGGGCGTCACCGCGCCCGGAAAGACCGGAACACCGAGCTGCTGACAGTGCCGTACGACCTGGGGCCCGAAGCCGGGGCTGACGACGAACCGCGCGCCGGCCTCGACGGCCTGGTCGACCTGGGCCGGGGTCAGCACCGTGCCGGCCCCGACGAGCACCTCGGGACGCTCGGACATGACCCGGATGGCCTCGGCCGCGGCCACGGTCCGAAAGGTCACCTCGATGCTGCGCAGGCCGCCCCGGGCGAGGGCGGCGGCGAGGGGGTCCGCGTCACGCGCGTCGTCGAGCACGACGACGGGGAGGATCCGGCTCGCCTCGATGACGGAGAAGACATCTTGTTCATCATGGTGAACATCGGTCACACTCATGACCCTACTGGGGCCGATCCGGCTGTCAAGACCGCTACAGTGGCCGCCATGGCAGCACCCGAACCGTTCCCACCGGTGAAGTCGGCCGGCCGGACGCTGGAGGTACTCGAAGCGCTGGCCGCCTCGCCGCACCGGCGTTCCCTGGTCGACCTGGCCCGCACGCTGAACATCCCGAAGAGCAGCCTGCACGGCATCCTCCGGACCATGGCACAGCGCGGCTGGGTGGAGAGCGACAGCACCGGAACACGATTCGGGCTGGGCGTCCGCGCCCTTCAGGTGGGCGCCGCCTACCTCTCGACGGACGACGCCGTGGGACTCCTGGGCAGCGTTCTCGACGACCTGTCGCAGCAGTTCGGGGAGACCGTCCACCTCGGACGCCTCGACGGCGCGCACGTCGTCTACCTGGCCAAACGCGAGTCGGTGCACCCGTTGCGGCTCTACAGCGCGATCGGGCGGCAGCTGCCGGCGCACGCCACCGCGCTGGGCAAGGTCCTGCTCGCCGGCCGCCCGGACGACACCCTCGACCAGCTACTGACCTGGCCGCTGCCCGCCCTGACCGCGCACACCATCACCACCCGGGACGCGCTGCGCGCCGAACTCGCCACCGTGCGGGCCCGCGGCTACGCCGTGGATCGCGAGGAGAACACCGAGGGCATCGCCTGCTTCGCGATGGCCGTACCGTTGCAGGCGCCGGCGACCGACGCGATCAGCCTGTCCGTGCCGCTGGCCCGGCTCGGCACGGACAGCGAGGAGCGGATCGTGGCCGCGCTGTGCCGGGCCGTCGACCAGGTCGAGGCCGCGCGCGGCCTGCTGTCCACGGCCTGAGCCGGAGAGTCGGATTCCGGGAACTTCCATACCTGGCCACACCGGCCTCACGCCGGTGGCGGTGGCAGCCGGTAGGTGCGGCGCGCGGTCTGGTGCCAGATCGCGCGTCGCTCGCTTTCGCTGCATTCGCTGAGCAGCTCGGCGAGCACGTCGATCCAGCGTTGGTAGCCGGTGGCGAGCAGGCTGACCGGCCAGTCGGAGCCGAACATCAACCGCTCGGGGCCGAAGACGTCCAGGGCGTGCATGACGGCGGGTTCGACGTCGCGGCGGGTCCAGGATTGCCAGTCGGCCTCGGTGGCCAGGCCGGAGAGCTTGGCCGTCACGTTGGGCAGCCGGGCCATGGCCCGCAGGTCGGAGACCCAGTCGCCCAGGTCCCGGTCGACCAGTGGCGGTTTGCCGAGATGATCCAGAACGAAGGACACCTGTGGCAGGTCGGCGGCCAGGCGGGTCGCCGCGGGTATCTGGTGATGGCGGATCACCAGGTCGAACACGATCCCCGCGTCGGCGGTCGCCGCGACGGCGCGCCGGACGGCGGTCCGATCGAGGAACGCGGGGTCGGGTTCGTTCTGGACCACGTGTCGGATGCCGACGAGATTGCCGCCGGTCGCCAGCTTCTGGATCGCCTGGGGCGCGTCGTCCGCCGTGACGTCGACCCAGCCGACGACACCGGCGATGAGGTCACTGTTGGCGGCCGTGTCCAGCAGGTCGGCCGTCTCGGCCGCGGAGTGGATCGCCTGTACCACCACCGTCTGGGTGACGCCGGCCGCTCGGGTGGCCGCGGCGAGGTCGGCCGGGCCGAAGTCGGCGTCGATGGCGCCCATCGACTGCGGGTCGATCCAGGGCTGCGGGTGCCGGCTCCGGTCCCACAGGTGGTGGTGGGCATCGACGATGTCGGTCTGCACGTCGCCTCCGGTCGTCATCGGGATCCTGGTCGGTGGTGCACCCGCGTCGGCCGTGGGCCTCGCCCCGGGCGGATCGAGGCCCACGGCCGGGCGCTACTCATGCGCCTTGCCGCCGGTGATGCGGGAAACGACGAGCGCGATGAGGATGATGGCGCCGTTGAGCGCGCCGATCCACTGCGCGGGCACACCGGCGAGGGTCAACACGTTCTGGATCATGAACAGCAGCAGGATGCCGGTGAAGGCGCCGAACATCGTGCCCTTGCCGCCGTTGAGGCTGACGCCGCCGATGACCGCGGCGGCGAAGACGGTGAAGATGGCGCCGTTGCCCTGGGACGCGGCGACGGAGGCCAGCCGGCCGGAGAGCATCAGACCGCCCAGCGCAGCCAGCACGCTGGCGATGGTCAGCGCGGTCCAGAGCACCCGGTCGGTGCGGATACCGGCGGCCTTCGCGGCGTCGACGTTGCCGCCGATCGCGTACAGCGAGCGGCCGAAGCCGGTGTAGCCGAGCAGGATGATCCCGGCGGCGAAGAGTGTGACACAGATCCAGATAGAGGCGGGCACTCCGAACCAGACAGCGGTGCCGAGATACATCATCGACTCGGGCAGGTTGAAGAAGGTCTGGCCGCCGGAGATCCCGGTGAGCAGACCGCGCAGGACGATGAGCATGCCCAGGGTGACGATGAACCCGTGCAGGCCGAACCGCACGATCAGCGCGGCGTTGGCGAGGCCGATGAGCGCGCCCACCAGCAGGGTGACCGGGATGGCCCAGCCGCCGGAGAGCAGGCCGGTGCCGTGACCGGCGCCGACCGCGACGGTCATCCACGCCGCGACGCCGGGCGCCAGACCGAACGTCGACTCCAGCGACAGGTCCATCTTGCCGGAGACCAGCACGATGGTCTGGGCCAACACCAGCAGCCCGATCTCCGACATGGTCTGCGCGATGTTGATGAGGTTGTCCGGCTGCAGGAAGACCGGGTTGATGATCTGGCCGACGATCGCGATGAGCACGATCGCGGGGACCAGTGCGAGGTCGCGCAGCCGGGCGATGGCGAGCTTGCCGACGCGTCGACCGGGTGGTGGTCCGGCCGCGACAGCCGCGTCGGCGGTGGCCGCATTCGCGGTGGTCATGGTCTCAGGCATCGACGGTCAGTCCTTCCATGGCGGCTACGAGGTCGTGGTCACGCCAGCCACTGGGCATGTCGGCGACGATGCGCCCCTGGAACATCACCAGGACGCGGTCGCAGATTCGCAGGTCGTCGAGCTCGTCCGAGGCGACCAGGACACCGGTGCCGGTATCCGCGACCTCGTCGACCTTGTCGAGCAGGAACTCCTTGGAACGCACGTCGACCCCCGCCGTCGGCGTGATGAGCACCAGCACGCGAGGATCGTTGGCGAGGGCCCGGGCCATCACCACCTTCTGCTGGTTGCCGCCGGACAGCCCGGAGACCTCCAGATCCGGGCCGGGAGTCTTGATCGCCAGGTCGTCGATCAGGCGGTTGGCGACCGTGTCGCGGCGCCGGGTGCTCAGGAAGCCGGCCCGGCCGAGCCGTTCCGTGATGGTCATGGTGGCGTTGTCGGCGATCGACATACCCGCGACCAGGCCCTGCTGGTGCCGGTCCTGGGGCACGAATCCGACGCCCGCCGCCAGCGCGGCGTTGACGTCGCCGGGCCGGGGCCGGTGACCGCCGACGGTGACCGCGCCCGCGTCGGGGGTGCGAAGTCCGACGACGGACTCGGCGACCGCGGTCTTGCCACTGCCGCCGGCGCCGGCCAGGCCGATGATCTCACCGGACCGGACCTGGAACGACACGTCGTCGTAGAAGCCGCCCATCCGCAGGTCGGACACGTCGAGCACCACCTCGGCCGGTCCGGCGGGCCCGTTGCGGGTACGGGCCGCCTGCAGCGCCGCGGCCTCGCCGGTCATCGCGGCGACCAGCTCGTCGCGGGGCAGCTCGGCGACCGGAGCGGTGATGATGTGCCGGGCGTCGCGGTAGACCGTCACGATGTCGCAGATCTCGTAGATCTCCTGCAGGTGATGGCTGATGAACAGGAACGTGACGCCCTGCTGCTGCAAATCCCGGATGTGGTCGAACAGGCGGGCGATCGCGGCCGCGTCGAGTTGGGCGGTCGGCTCGTCCAGCACGATGAACCGGGCACCGAACGACAACGCCCGGGCGATCTCCACGAACTGCCGCTGCTCGACGCTGAGGTCACCGGCTCTGCTGTCGACGTCGACGTCGACCGACCACAGCGCCAGCAGGTCCCGGGCCCGCTGCCGCAGGCCACGCCAGTTGATCAGGCCGCCGCGACCGCGGTCGTACCGGTTGAGCAGGAGGTTCTCGGCCACCGTCAGCTCGGGGATGATGGTGGACTTCTGGTAGACGCAGGCGACCCTCTGCCGCCACGCGTCGCGGTCGGACAGCCGGGGTGCGTCGGCCCCGCCGAACCGGATCTGACCGGCGTCCGGGGCCTGCAAACCGGTCAGGATCGACACGAGGGTCGACTTTCCCGCCCCGTTCCGGCCGACCAGGGCGTGGGTCTCGCCGCTGTGGACGGTGATCCGGGCCCGGTCGAGCGCCACCGTCGGGCCGTACCGCTTGCTGACGTCGATCGCCTCCGCCACGGGCGGGCCCGATCGGGCCCGCCCGTCGCCATTCGGAGCCGGTGACGAGCGTGTCGAAGGCTGCCCGTTACCGTTCATGAGCGCATATCTCCTTCGGGACCGCGGTCAGCCGATGTTGTTGCCCCAGAGGGACTTGTCGTCGGGCTTGAGGCTCTCCACGCCGCCGTACGTACCGCCGTCGAGCGTGACCAGCGGCGCCGAGAGCTGGTCCTCCAGCAGGCCCGGACGGACTTCGATGATGTTGCTGTCGTGGTCGGTGGGGCCGGGCTGGAAGGTCTTACCGTCGATGGCGGCCTTCAGGTAGTGCAGGGCGTACTTGGCGTACAGGTCCGCGGGCTGGGAGACGGTGGCGTCGATGTTCCCGGCGGTGATGTCCTGCAGCTCCTTGGGGATGCCGTCGTTGGAGACCACGAAGACGTGCTTGGGGTCGTCCGGCGCGGTGAGCAGGTTACGCTGCTTGAGCAGCTGCAACGTCCCGGCCAGGGCGAAGCTGGACTGCATGTAGACGCCCTTGATGTCCGGGTGCTCGGTCAGCCGGATCTGCAGCTTCTGCGAGGCGATCGCGCCGTCCCAGTTGGTGGCCTCGCCGAAGACGGTGATGCCGGGGTAGCTCTTCTTCATGCAGTCGTTGAACGCCTCGGTGCGGTCGCGACCGTTGATCGAGGCCAGATCGCCCTGGAGCATGACCACCTTGCCGGCGCCCTTGAGCTTGGTGCCGAGGAAGTGGCACGCCTTCTCGCCGTAGGCGCGGTTGTCGGCCCGTACGACCATGAACACGTCACCCTGGTCGGGGCGGGTGTCCACGGTGACGACCGGGATCTTCTTGCTCGCCAACGTCTGCAGGGCGGGCGCGATCGCGGCGGTGTCCTGCGGTGCCATCGCGATGCCCTTGACCCCCTGGCTGATCAGCGTCTGGACGTTGGAGGTCAGCTTCGCCACGTCGTTCTGGGAGTTGGTCGTCTTCAGCTCCAGGCCCAGCTCCTGCCCGGCCTCGGGGGCGTACTTGATGTAGGAGTTCCAGAAGTCGGTGTCCGATCGGGGGTAGTCGACACCGACGACGGGGGCGCCACCGCCGCCTCCGCTGGACGACGTGTCGCCACCGCACGCGGTCAGCAGCAGTGCGACGGACATGACGAGGGCGGCGGCCGAGGCGGTCCTGCTAGGTTTCATCACGGCTCCTGTGTGGAGGGCACTCAGAGGGAAATTAGCGGTGCTCGGATGGTGCTCCCGCGAGATTCCATTGCGGGCCGTTCGGATAGTGGTACGCGGTGACCGACCGGGGATGCATCCGGGCGCTCATGCCCGGCGCCCGCGGCGCGAGGTACCGCCCGTCCCGGATGCGCACCGGGTCGACGAAGTGCTGGTGCAGGTGGTCGACGTACTCGATGAACCGGCCGTCCGTGCTGCCGCTGACGGCGACGTAGTCGAACATCGCCAGGTGCTGGACCATCTCGCACAGGCCCACGCCGCCGGCGTGCGGGCACACCGGCACGCCGTACTTCGCCGCCAGCAGCAGGATCGCGATGTTCTCGTTGACGCCGGCCACGCGCGTCGCGTCCAGTTGCAGCACGTCGATGGCCCCCGACTGCAGCAACTGCTTGAACATGACCTGGTTGTGGCAGTGCTCGCCGGTGGCCACCTTGATCGGCGCCACCGCTCGCCGGATGGTCGCGTGGCCCAGGATGTCGTCGGGTGAGGTCGGTTCCTCGATCCAGTACGGCTCGTACGGCGCGAGCGACCGCAGCCAGGTGATCGCCTGATCGACCCCCCATGCCTGGTTGGCGTCGACCGCGATCCGCACGTCCGAGCCCACCGCGTCCCGGGCCAGACCCATCCGCCGGACATCGGCGCCGTTGTCCGCGCCGACCTTCAGTTTGATCAGGTCGAACCCGTCGGCCACCGCCTCCTTGGCCAGCCGCACCAGCTTCTCGTCGGTGTAGCCGAGCCAGCCGGGGGTGGTGGTGTAGGCCGGATAACCCTCGGCGATCAGCTGCCGCTGCCGCTCGGCCCGACCGGGCTGCGCCCGACGCAGGATGTCCAGCGCCTCGTCCGGGGTGAGCGCGTCGCGCAGATAACGGAAGTCGATCATGCTCACCAACTGCGCCGGTGGCATCTCGGCCAGCAACCGCCACAGTGGCTTGTCCTCCCGACGCGCGTACAGGTCCCAGGTCGCGTTCACGATCGCCCCGGCGGCCATGTGGATGACGCCCTTGTGCGGGCCGAGCCAGCGCAGCTGGCTGTCACCGGTCAGCCTGGCCGAGAAGCCCCTCAGGTCCCCGAGGACGTCGTCGACCGGCAACCCGGTCACCAGCGGCGCCAACGCCTGGACGGCAGCCTGCTGGACGTCGTTGCCGCGACCGACCGTGAAGGCCAGCCCGAACCCCTGCGCGCCGGCGCTGGTGCGGACGGTCACGTACGTCGCCGAGTAGTCCGGCTCCGGGTTCATCGCGTCGGACCCGTCCAACTCGCGGGAGGTGGGGAACCGGACATCGACCGCCTCGATCGCGCTGATCACCTCGGTCACCGCACGTCACCTCCTCCACCCGCCGCACGTGCCGGCTGCGGCATCGCCGTCCGTCGCTGTCGCTCATCGACCGGTAACCCGTAGGCCATGGGATGTCTTTATAGCCCGCCCCCGCGAGCTGCGTCTAGACACAGTTTCGAAACATGGTGTCCTTAAAGGCTTTTGCCTGCTCCGGTCCGATCAAGAGATTCGGGGAGTCGTTACGCAGGTTTCCAGACATGGGATCACCTGTTACGGTTCAGGCTCCCGCGAACACTCCACCCGCCGCCCGTTCCGTGGGCGGGGGCACCCGACCAAGGGGCACGACATGTCGCTGACCGACAAGGCGATGACGCGCCTGCGTGAGCTGATCCAGTCCGGTGAGCTGCCGCCCGGCACCCGGCTGCCACCCGAGCAGCAACTAGCCACGGAGCTGGGGGTGGGCCGCAACATCATGCGGGAGGCGGTACGGGCGCTGGTGGCCGCACGGGTGCTGGAGGTGCGCCGAGGAAACGGCACCTTCGTCACCAGCCTCGAACCGCGGTTGTTGCTGGAGAGCATCGGCGGCGCGGTCGAGCTGTTGCAGGGTGACACGATGCTCGAGCTGACCGAGGTGCGGCGGCTGTTCGAACCCGCCGCCACCGCGCTGGCCGCCACGCGCATCACGCCCCAGCAGCTCGCCGTCGTCCAGGGGCACCTGGAGGCGATGCGCGCGGCCGCCGACGATGTGGAGCTGCTCAACCAGCACGACGCCGCGTTCCACCGCGCGGTCGTCGCGGCCACCGGCAACGAGACACTGTCGACGGTCCTGGAGGGGATATCCAGCCGGACCGTGCGGGCGCGGGTCTGGCGCGGGCTCGTCGACGCCGACGCGGCCGGTCAGACGCTGCGGGAGCACGAAGCGATCTATCTGGCGCTCGCCGCCGGCGACGCGATCCAGGCGCAGGCGGCCGCCCTGATGCACATCATCACGACGGAGAGTTGGTTACGCCTGCACCTGGCGGAAGAACGGTAGGGGCGTCAGCCCGCAAGCCCAGCAACCCGGCCGGGATCCTCGTCGCCATGTCCGGTGTGAGCCGCGGCGGCGTGGTCGCCGCAGCCACCGACCAACAGCGAAGGACCACCCATGCGTTCAGCTCTGTACGCGGGCAACTCGACAATCGTGGTCGAGGACCGTCCCGCCGTCCCTCCCGCCGCCGGCGAGGTGCAGATCGACGTCGCCTACACCGGCATCTGCGGCACCGACCTGCACATCCTGCACGGGGCGATGGACCACCGGGTACAGATTCCCCAGACGATCGGACACGAGATGTCCGGCCGCATCGCCGCCCTCGGCCCGGGTGTCGACGGTTTCGCGGTCGGGACGCCGGTCACCGTGATGCCCCTGCGCTGGTGCGGTTCGTGCCCCGCGTGCCTGGCCGGCCACCGGCACATCTGTCACCGGCTCGACTTCGTCGGCATCGACTCGACCGGGTCGATGCAGCAGCAGTGGACCGTGCCGGCCGACCTCGTCGTCCCCCTGCCCGAGGACCTTCCGCTGCGGCACGCGGCGCTGGTCGAACCCACCGCGGTCGCGGTACACGACGTGCGCCGCGCCGACCTGCACCGTGGCGACCAGGCGCTGGTGATCGGTGGCGGCCCGGTCGGCGTCCTGATCGCCCAGGTGGCGCGGGCGGCCGGCGCCGAGGCCGTCGTCCTGGAACCGGACCCACACCGCCGGGCTGTCGCCGAGAGGATCGGCATCCGCGCCCTCGATCCCTCGGCCGGCGATCTGGCGGCCGAGGTCGCCGCCTGGACCGCCGGCGCCGGGCCGGCCGTCGCCTTCGAGGTCTCCGGCTCGGCGGCCGGCCTCACCACCGCGGTCGACCTGTTGGCGACGCGCGGCCGGCTGGTGGTGGTGGGCATCCACAACCAGCCGCGCGAGCTCGACGTGTTCCGGTTCTTCTGGCGGGAGCTGTCCATGGTCGGCGCCCGGGTCTACGAGCGCGCCGACTACGAATCCGCGATCGACCTGCTCACCGACGGCACCATCGCGGCCGAGGCGCTGATCACCCACGTCGAGCCGCTCGCCGACGCGGCCGCCGCCTTCGCCGCGCTCGGCGGCGGCGGAGCCGTCATGAAGGTCCTGATCGACTGCCAGGAGGCCACCCCGTGAACCCCTTCGACCTGTCCGGCCGGCTGGCCGTCGTCACCGGCGCCCGGCGCGGCATCGGCCTGGCCGTCGCGGACGGCCTCGCTGCCGCCGGCGCCGACATCGTCGCGGTCAGTGCCCACCTCGAACCCACCGGCAGCGAGGTCGAGAAGCGCGTCCGCGGCCACGGCCGCAGCTTCGCGGCACACCAGGTCGACTTCGCCGACCGCGCCGCCGTCACCGCCTTCGCCGACCGGCTGGAGCACGGCGACCGGCCGGTCGACATCCTGGTCAACAACGCCGGCACCATCAGACGCGCACCGGCCGCGCAGCACGGCGACGAGCTGTGGGACGAGGTCCTCGCGGTGAACCTGTCCGCCCAGTTCGTGCTGACCCGGCAGATCGGCAACGGCATGCTGGCCCGCGGCCGGGGGAAGATCATCTTCACCGCCTCCCTGCTCAGCTTCCAGGGCGGCATCAACGTGCCCGGCTACACGGCGGCCAAGTCCGGGCTGATCGGCCTCACCCGGGCACTGGCCAACGAATGGGCGGCCCACGGCGTCAACGTCAACGCCATCGTCCCCGGCTACATCGCCACCGACAACACCCAGGCCCTGCGGGAGGACCGGGACCGCAACACGGCGATCGTCGGACGCATCCCCGCCGGTCGCTGGGGGCGCCCCGACGACCTGGCCGGCGCCTGCGTCTTCCTGGCCAGCGCCGCGTCCGACTACGTGCACGGGGCCGCCATCCCGGTCGACGGTGGCTGGCTCGGCCGCTGACCGGCAGCTCCACCACGAGCACCGACGAGCACCTGGAGATGATGTCCGTGGCACAGGATCAGCAGCACAACCGCAGTGGGCCGCCGGTGATCCGGCCGGTGGCGCTGCCCCGCAGGCCCGCGGTGGAGGTGAGCACGCTCAGCTTCGGCGCCGCACAGGCCGGCAGCCTCTACCGCGCCAGGAGCGACGAGGACGTCGCCGCCGCGATCGACGCCGCCTGGGACGTCGGCATCCGCTATTTCGACACCGCACCGCACTACGGGCTGGGCCTGTCGGAACGACGACTCGGCGCCGCCCTGCGGTCCCGGCCCCGGGACGAGTACGTCGTGTCGACAAAGGTCGGACGGCTCCTGGTCCCGTCCCCGGACACCGCGCACCTGCGGGACCCGGACGGCTTCGACGTCCCCGCCGACCGTCGCCGGGTGTGGGACTTCAGCCGCGACGGGGTGCGTCGCAGCCTCGACGAGAGCCTCACCCGCACCGGTCTGGACCGGATCGACATCGTCTATCTCCATGACCCCGACGACCATGCCGAGCAGGCCATCAGCGAGGCGATCCCCGCTCTCGTCGAACTGCGGGAGCAGAACGTCATCGGGGCGATCGGCGCGGGCATGAACCAGTCCCGGATGCTGACCCGGCTCGTCGAGGAGACGGACGTCGACGTCGTCATGTGCGCGGGCAGGTTCACCCTGCTCGAACAGGGCGCCCTGGCCGACCTGCTGCCCGCCGCGCTACGGCACGACGTCGCGGTCGTCGTCGCCGGCGTCTACAACTCCGGCCTGTTGGCCCGGGACCGGCCGCCGACCAACGCCAGTTACAACTACGCCCAGGCTCCGACGGAACTTCTCGACCGGGCCAACCGGATCGCCGGGGTCTGCGAGGAGTACGGCACGACACTGCCCGCCGCGGCACTCGCCTACGCCCGCGCACACCCCGCCGTCGTGTCGCTGACGATCGGGATGGCGAGCGCCCGTCAGGTGCACGAGACCGTCCAGCGGGCGTCAGCCGCGATACCCGCCGCGCTCTGGCCCGCCCTGCACCGGGCCGGACTCATCAGCCAACTGCCGTTGACGTCGGCCTGAACGGGCTCACCCCGCGAACAGAAATGCGTCCGGGGCCGGCGTGTGCCGGCCCCGGGCGGCGCCGTTCCGGGTCAGTGCGGACGGGTTAGCTGGGTCAGCTCACGGGAGTGAGGGTCCACCGTAGGTTGTTGCTGGAGTCGACGGTCCACTGCTTGAGCGGCGAGCCCGCTGGCACGTTGCCGCCGCTGTCCAACGCCAGGCCGGTCTGCTTGTTGATCACGTTGTACACGCTGCCGACGCTGGCCAGGCGCCACAGTTGGCTGTCGGCCGCACTCGGTGCCTTCTGCTGGACCTGGGTTCCGCTCCCCCGCCCGAGTCCGTCGATCGCCAGCCCGGTGCCGGGGTTGGTGATGTGGTAGAAACCGGGTGCCTTCTCGGTCAGTTGCCACTGCTGCTCCGCGCTGCCGTCACCGGGTTGCTGCTTGACGGTGGCGCCGTCCTCGCCGGAGTCGGTGTCGAGGACCATGCCGTTGGTGGCGTTCTTGAACACGAACGGCGTGCTGACGTCCTTGACGACGCGGATCGAGCCCACGGTGAGCTTCGGCAGGGCGCTGACGGAGCCGGTGAACGACAGCGGCTCACCCTGGAAGTTGTCACCGGGGTAGAGCAGCAGCTGAGTGTCCGCGGCGACGCTCAGCGAGGCGGTCTTCGCCGGGTCGAAGCTGAGGTCGGCAAGCGCCGCCTTGTCGTAGGAACCCGGCTTGAGCAGCGCGCTGACCCCGAGGAAATCCTTGGTCTGGTAGACGCTGGCACCGTCGGCCGTGGGCCGGGGCGTCGGGATGCCGTCCTTGAAGCTCAGCTTGACCACGTACGCGGACGACGCGACGGGCCGCTGGCCGGGCATGGCGATCTTCAGGCCGTCCGGGTCCTGTCGGACGTTCTTGGTCAGGTTGAGGTAGCTGTTCTTGGTGGCGCCCAGCAGCTCGACCTTCTTCAGGTCCTGGAGGTTGGTCGTCGCCGAGCCGAGGCTGGTGATGTTGAGGACTCCGTTGTCGCCCGGCCAGCCGAGCACCGTCGCATACAGGGTGTCGTCCTTCTTGTTGCGGGTGAACCGGATGTCGGTCTTGGTCCCGACCTTCGGCGCGGTGAACGATCCGCCGCCCATCTTGGTCGGGCCTTCGCCGTAGATGTCCCACGCCCGGGTGGAGTAGATGGACTCGCCCCAGCGGTTCAGGTAGTCACCGATGTCGTGCAGCACGTCGCGCTGGCCCTGCGGGATCTCCCCTTCCACCGTCGGGGAGACGTTGAGCAGCATGTTGCCGTTCTTGCTGACCCGGTCGACGAGCGCGTGCAGCATCTGCTGGGAGCTGTAGTACCCGATGCCCTGGGTGTAGCTCCAACTGCTGGAGGAGATCGCGTCGTCGGTGAGCCAGTACGGCCGTACGATGTCCGCCGGCCCGCCGCGCTCGTAGTCCTCGACGGCGCTGGCGTTGTGGAAGCCGCCGTCGAAGTGCTTGTAGGTGGTCACCACCTCCTTGTTCCACTCGCGGCCCTTGTTGAAGTAGTAGGCCAGGTAGTTCAGCCGTTGCTGCTCGCTCACCGCGCAGGGGCCGGGGTCGCCGTGGCAGTAGCCCGGGCTGTTGAGCGCGAAGTCGTTCCAGATCATGTCCGGCTGCGCCTGGTCGATGACCTCCCGCTGCTTGTCGAACCAGAGCTGGTCCTCCTCGGCGCGGGGAAGCTGCCCGTAGAGCTTGCGCAGACTCGGGTCCGTCTGTTGTGGGACGAACCGGTAGAAGCCGTTGTAGTTGAACGACTGGTGCATGGCGACCATCAGCTTCATGTCCTGCTTCCGCACCGCCTCGGCGAAGAGCTTGAGCAGGTCGAGCTTCGGTCCCCGGTCGACGGAGTTCCACTCGTTGACGTCGCTGTCCCACATGGAGTAGCCGTCGTGGTGCTCCGCCACCGGTCCACTGAACTTGGCGCCGGAGTCCTTGAACAGTCGGGCCCACTCGTCGGGGTCGAACTTGCCGCCCTGCGACTTCAACACCGGCTTGAACTGCACCGGGTTGCCGGCCTTGTCGACACCGCCGTCGATGAACTTGTCGTACCCGAACTCGGTGCGGGGGTCGCCATAGGTGGCCTTGTGATGGTTGTTGATGTTGCTGCCGTCGACGTACATCTCGCGGCCGTACCACTCGTGCCCGTACTGCGGGGTGGTGAAGGCGCCCCAGTGCCAGTAGATGCCGAACTTGGCGTCCTTGAACCACTCGGGTGCGGCGTTGTGTTGGTCGATCGACTCCCAGGTCGGCTCATAGGGTGCGTCCTGGGTTGGTGGCGCCAGGGCGGCCACACCGCCGGCGGACGCCGCTGATGGCGCAACGAGGGCTGCGGGGCAGAGCGTGACCGCGGCCGCAAGGGCTGCGACGCGGCTGGGTCGTCTTCTCATTTCAGAAAGTACCTCTCGTGGGACGGACGATGTTTCCGGCAGTGGGGAGGTCCTCGAGCGCACGGGAACCTTGCACCCGGCCGGCGTGGCGCCAGTACGACTGGGAGCTCGACACCGACAGGGGGCGTGCGGCGCGACCGGCAGCAGGACGAGGCTCTGAGTAAGGTGCCAGGAATCTACAAACATTTGATGTATCGAGTCAACGGCTGTAACGAAGTTGGTCGACACTACGCCCCCGAACCGTCCATCTTGCCGCGATGTCTGATGTCTCCCGCGCCCCGCCGTCGGCGGCGACGAACGGCCAGCACCCGCCGGAGCACGCCGAACGCACCGCGCTCAGGCGCGCAGAGCAGGGTCGCACCCGGCGGTCCGGAGAGGACGATGGGCGCGCTTCCACGCGCAGTCACACCAGTCGGAATCGCCGATACATTGGATGTCTCGCCCAGCACCTTCGTTGACGCTTCGAGAGCCGCCTTCGTATACTTCCCACGGTCATCTGACCTTTAGATCGCTGAGCAGACGGGTGCCTCATGCCGCAGATCACCGCTGTCACCGTCGAGGACGTCCGGTTCCCCACGTCACTGACCGCGGACGGCTCGGACGCGATGAACAAGGACGGCGACTACTCGGCGGCCTACGTCGTGCTGCACACCGACGGCGTCGACCCGGCCGGTGCGCCCCTCGGCGGCTACGGGCTGACCTTCACGATCGGCCGGGGCAACGACATCGTCGCGGCGGCGGCGCTGCTCCAGGCCCGACGCCTCATCGGCTGGGACGTGGCGGCCATGGCGGCGGACATGGGCGCGCTGTACCGGTTTCTCACCGCCGACTCCCAGCTCCGCTGGCTCGGCCCGGAGAAGGGCGTCGTCCATCTCTCCCTGGCGGCCGTGCTGAACGCGTCCTGGGACCTCGTCGCCCGCGCCGCCGGGAAGCCACTGTGGCAGCTGCTCACCGACATGTCGCCGGAGCAGCTCGTCGACGTCGCCGACCTGCGCTACCTGTCCGACGCGTTGACCCGGGACGAGGCACTGGAGATCCTCCGCGCCAGGGCGGGCACGAAGGGCGACCGCGTCGCCGAGCTCGCCCGCACCGGCTACCCCGCCTACACCACGTCCGCGGGCTGGCTCGGCTACGACGACGACAAGCTGCGCTGGCTGTGCCAGGAGGCGGTCGACGCGGGCTACGGCCACGTCAAGCTCAAGGTCGGTGCCCAGCTCGACGACGACATCCGACGCTGCGCCATCGCGCGAGAGATCATCGGTCCGCACCGCAAGCTGATGATCGACGCGAACCAGGTGTGGGATGTCGGCCAGGCCATCGAGTGGGTGCGGGCGCTCGCCCGGTTCGATCCGCTGTGGATCGAGGAACCCACCAGCCCCGACGACATCCTGGGACATGCGGCCGTCCGCCGCGCCGTCGCGCCCGTCGGTGTCGCCACCGGCGAACACTGCCACAACCGGGTGATGTTCAAGCAGCTGTTCCAGGCCGAGGCCATCGACTTCTGCCAGTTGGACACCGGTCGGCTGGCCAGCGTCAACGAGATCGTCGCGGTGCTGCTGCTGGCAGCGAAGTTCGACGTACCGGTCTGTCCGCACGCCGGCGGCGTCGGGTTGTGCGAGATGGTGCAGCACGTGTCCGTGCTCGACTACGTCGCGGTCTCGGGAGATCTGACCAACCGGGTGACCGAGTTCGTCGATCACCTGCACGAGCACTTCACCGACCCGTGCCTGGTACGGGACAGCGGCTCGGGGAGCGCCTACGTGCTACCCCGGTCGCCGGGCTACTCCACGCAGATGCGTCCCGAGTCCCTGCAGCGGTACCGATTCCCGGACGGCCAGTACTGGGTGACCGCCGGCGCCGGGACGCCGACCGCTCCCCCGCGGCTGACCGTCCTGACCGACGAGCCGGCGACGGCGGTGGCGAGATAGCGGAGCACGGATCATGTCACGCACCGACGCAGTGGTGGACAGCATCAAGCGGATGATCCTCGACGGCGCACTTCGGCCCGGTGATCGCCTGCCGGTCGAGAAGGAGCTCGCCGAGTCGCTGGGCGTCTCCCGGGGTTCCCTGCGCGAAGGAGTGTCGGCGCTGTCGATCCTCGGCATCGTCAACACCCGGCAGGGCGACGGGACCTACGTCACCAACCTCGACGCGAGCGAGTTGCTGGCGCCGATGGGCTTCGTGGTCGACTTCCACGGCCAGGGCGACGCGCGGCACATCCACAGCGTCCGGCGCCTGCTGGAGGGGGAGGCGGCACGACTGGCCGCGACCCGGATCACCCATGAGGCGCTCAGCCAGGCCAGGGAGCTGCTCGACGAGGCGGCCCTCATCGTCGGCCGGTCGCCGCAGGACCACGAACGCGTCATCGAGATCGACATCGCCTTCCACCGCATCATCGCGGCGCACAGCGACAATCCGGTGCTGGTCGGCCTGATCGAGGCGTTCGCCGGACGCACCGTTCGCGGCCGGCTGTGGCGCAGCCTGCACGAGGCGGGCGCCGACGGGCGTACCCACGACGAGCACGTGGCGATCTGGCGGGCCCTGGCGGCGCGGGATCCCGAACGGGCTCGCACCCGGATGGCGAACCATCTGATGGGCGTGGAGGAGTCGCTGGACCGGCTGCCGGAGGACGTCGTGCGCGGCGCGCGCCCGGGGCCGGCGAACGCCCCGGCACCGGGCGCGACCGAGCTGCTCTCGCACCACCCGTGAGCCGCCGGCCGGCCCGGCTCAGGCAGCCGCCAACCGGTCCACGACGTGCTCGGCGATGGCGAGGCTCGACGTGGCCGCCGGCGACGGCGCGTTGCGGACCAGGAGGACCGGCCCCGCCCGGTGGAGCAGGAAATCGTCCACCAGGGATCCGTTCCGGGCCACCGCCTGGGCGCGCACCCCGGCCGGGGCCCGCACCAGATCGTCGGCGGTGAGTCCCGGCAGGTAGCGCGCGGCGTGCCGGGCGAAGCGCCGGCGGGACAGCGAGCCGGCCAGCTCACGCACGCCGGTCCGCCAGTGCCGGCGCGCCATCCTCGCCGTTCCCGGCCACGCGACGATCCGGGCCAGGTCCCGCGCGCTGACGTCACCCCAGGTGTACCCCTCGGTGGACAGCGCGAGCACGGCGTTCGGCCCGGCCAGCACCTCGTCGTCGACGTGGCGGGTCAGGTGGATGCCGAGGAACGGGTAGCGCGGGTCCGGCACCGGATAGACCAGCCCCCGCACCCGGTCGCGCGCGTCGGCCCGGAGCCGGTAGTACTCGCCGCGGAACGGGAGGATCCGCGTGTCGTCGCGGCTGCCCACCATCGCCGCCACCGTGTCACCGGACAGCCCGGCGCACACCACGAGCTGGCGCAGCGCGTGCCGGGAGTGGCCGGCCGACACCTCGACCAGCCCGGCCCGCGGCCGGACCGCGTGCACCGCGGTGGACGTCAGCACCTGACCGCCGAGTCGCCGCACGTCCGCGGCGAGCCGCTCGCAGACGGCGACGAAGTCCACCACCGCGGTACGGGGTGAGTGCAGCGCGGCGATCCCGGCGACCGCCGGCTCGCGGTCGCCGATGCCGGCCCGGTCCAGGCGGGCCAGGTCCGGTACGCCGTTGGCCCGCGCCCGTTCCTCGATCCGGTCCAGGGCCGGCAGCTCGGCGGGGTTCAGCGCCACCACGAGCTTGCCGAGTTCCCGGTAGGGCAGGCGGTGCTCGGCGCAGTATTCGCGCAGCAGCCCGACGCCCCGCCGGCACAGCCGGGCCTTGAGCGAGCCGGGCGGATAGTAGAGGCCGGCGTGCACCACACCGCTGTTGTGCCCGGTCTGGTGGGCGGCGAGCCGGTCCTCCTTCTCGAACACCGTGACGTCGGCGCCGGGCCGGCGCAGCAGCAGCTCCCGTGCGACCGCCAGGCCGACGATGCCACCGCCCACGACACCGACGGCCTGCTTCGTGTCGCTCATCCGGCCAGCCACCTCCGTCGACGGCGATCATCAGCCGCCGTGAGAAAACTACCCGGCGCGAGGCGGTTCGCGCGCGCCCGCCGGGCTCAGCGTCCACGCCGCACCGCTCGGTCCACAGGGGATGCTCAGCTCGGGCCGGTTTCCGGTGGCGTGCCGGGCGGGCATGTACTACCCGAACGCGGAAAGGGAGTGACGACGATGCTGGTGACTGGTTATCTCGGCGCGGTGCTCATCGGCGCCCTCGTCGGCCTGCTCGGCCGTTTGGTGCTGCCCGGCCGGCAGCGGATCGGCATCTTCGCGACCTTCGTCATCGGCGTCGGCGCGGCGGTGCTCGGCACCGTGGTCGCCCGGACGTTCGGCATCGCCGACGACGCCCCGATGCGGCTCTGGGTGCTGCGCTGGGACTGGATCGTGTTGGCGCTCCAGGTCGGCTTCGCGGTCGTCGGCGTCGCGGTGGCGAACATGCTGACCTTCACCCGACTCGCCGGCGGCGACGACGACAAGCGGCGGCGGCCGGCCCGCACCCGGGCCGGGAAGTGAGCGCGGGGACCGACGATCCGGTCCAGGCCCGGGTCTCGCCGACCCGGGTCGGCCCGTACGGTCCCCGTGCCTCGGCGTGGCGGCCGTCAGGCCGGTTCGGGCACTCCCCCGGCCTCGCCGTCGTCGGGCATGGGCTCGACCGGCGCCTCCGGCAGCTCGCCGGGGCCTTCCGGGAGTAGTTCCGCGGGGTCGTCCGGCACGGTCTCACGCGGGTCGAGCGGTGGGTACAACTCGGGATCGAGGTCGGGGTTCGTCATCGCGCAAGTATCCGCCGACGTCGCCGGGATCGCCCGGCGAGCCCGCACCGGCCGGCGGCGCCGCGCCGACGCAACGCATCGGCAACCACCTATTGACAAAGGTTGTTTCCGATTACACGCTGAGAGAGCGCTCTCACCCGCTCCTCCGCAACCCTGGGGTGTCCCATGCGACTTCGAAGAAGGCTGCTGGCAGCCGCGTCCACCCTGCTCGTCGGCCTGGGCAGCAGCGTCGCCCTCGCCGCCCCCGCGCACGCGGTCGGTCCGGCCCTGCTGCCGGTCACCGTCACCAACACCACCGGCCGCGCCGACGCCGTGCACCTCTACGTCATCGGCACCCAACTGGCCACCGGCCGGCTCGGTTACGTGACGGCCGCCGGCGCCTTCGTGCCGTGGACGGGCGGGCAGATCCCGCCGGCACCCGCGCCCGACGCCGCCATTCCCGGACCCGGCAACGGCGGCAGCACCACGATCCAGTTCCCCCGCGGCTTCTCCGGCCGGGTCTACTTCGCCCTCGGCCAGAAGCTGAAGTTCTTCCTCACGCCGGACGGCCTCGTGCAGCCCGCCCCGTGGGCGGCGGGTGACGCCAACCGCGACATCCTCTTCGACTGGAGCGAGTTCACCTACAACGACTCGGGACTGTGGCTGAACAGCTCACAGGTCGACATGTTCGCGGTGCCGCACGCGGTGACCGTGACCGGCGCCAGCGGCGTGACCAGGCGGACCGGCGACGTGGTGACCAACGGGCGCAACGCGGTCATCGACGGGATCCGGGCCCAGCCGGGCTGGGCCAACACCGTGCACACCCGCTCGGACGGCACCGTGCTGCGGGTGCTGGCCCCGGGCAAGGCGGCCGGCGCCGGACTCCTCAGCCCCACCTACCTGGATTCCTACATCGCCGCCGCGTGGAACGCGTACACCACCAGGACGCTGACCGTGGTCCCGTTCGTCAACCAGCCCACCGTCCGCTACTACGGCCGGACCTCCGGCAACACCATGACCTTCACCAACGGCAGCGGCCAGGTGGTCGCCTCGTTCAACCGGCCCTCGTCGGCCAGCGTCTGGGGCTGCGACGGCGACCTGCCCGCGCCGAACGACCAGGTCGTCGGCCCGATCTCGCGTACGCTCTGCGCCGCGCTGAACCGCGGCACCCTCGGCACCGTCGACACCCAGCCCAGCACCGACGCCGCCGCCTTCTACCGCAACACCCCCACCAACCAGTACGCCCGGCTGATCCACGCCAACATGGCCGACGGCAAGGCGTACGCGTTCGCCTTCGACGACGTCGGCGGCTTCGAGTCCCTGGTGCACGACGGCGATCCCCGCGCCGCCGGACTGGTCCTCAGCCCGTTCGGCGCCGGCGCGACCAGCACCCCGACCGCTCTCGTCAGCAGCCTGAACAACAAGTGCATCGACGTGCCCAGCGCGAACTTCGTCGACCGCGCCGCCCTGCAGATGTGGACCTGCAACAACACCAACGCGCAGCAGTGGACCTTCGCCGGCACCGCCCTGCGCAGCCAGAACAACAAGTGCATGGACGTCGACGGCGGCTCGACGGCCAACGGCGCGACGGTCCAGCTCTACACCTGCAACGGCACCGGCGCCCAGCAGTTCACCCTGAGCCCGGCCGGGGACCTGGTCAACCTGCAGGCCAACAAGTGCGTCGACATCAAGGACCGCAACGCCAACGACGGCGCGCGGCTGCAGCTGTGGGACTGCTCGGGGATCGCCAGCCAGAAGTGGCGCAAGGGCTGACCGCGCGCGGGGTGCGACAGGTCGGGGCATCATCGGCGGACCAGCGGGTATTCTTGATCAGGTCCAGACTGCACCATATATCCGCCATGTCGTGAGGTGACCATGCCCGAGCACGCGTCCGACATCGACCTCGACCGCCTGCGGGAAGTGCTCGACGGGCCGTGGGCGAAGGTCCGCAACGCGCACCGGGAGCACCTCGACGAGCGCTTCCTCCCGGTGTACGGCGAGACCGGCGACCAGGCTCGCGAGCGGATCAGCCGGCTGCTCACCGAGCTTCCGGTCGAGCTGGGTATCGCGTCGGCCTTCCCCACCGAGTACGGCGGCGCATCCGACGTCGGCGGCTCGATCGTCGCCACCGAGATGCTGGCGCAGGTCGACCTGTCACTGATGGTCAAGGCGGGCGTGCAGTGGGGCCTGTTCGGCGGCGCCGTGCTGGCCCTCGGCACCCGGCGGCACCACGACGCCTACCTGCGGGACATCATCTCGGGCACGATCTTCGGCTGCTTCGCGATGACCGAGACCGGGCACGGCTCCGACGTCCAGCAGCTGCGCACCACCTGCACGTACGACCCGTCGACGCAGACCTTCGACCTGCACACCCCGCACGAGGCGGCCCGCAAGGACTACATCGGCAACGCGGCCCGCGACGGGCGGATGGCGGTGGTCTTCGCCCAGCTGATCACGGGCGGGCGCCGGCACGGCGTACACGCCTGGCTGGTCCCGATCCGCGACGCCCAGGGCAACCCGCTGCCCGGTGTGACCATCGGCGACGCGGGACCCAAGGCCGGCCTGCTCGGCGTGGACAACGGGCGGCTCAGCTTCGACCACGTCCGGGTGCCCCGGGACATGCTGCTGGACCGGTACGGTCAGGTCGCCGCCGACGGCACCTACTCCAGCCCGATCGAGAACGACTCGCGGCGCTTCTTCACCATGCTCGGCACTCTGGTCCGCGGCCGGGTCAGCGTGGGCGGCGCCGCGGCGGCGGCCACCAAGTCGGCGCTGACCATCGCCGTGCGCTACGGCGACATCCGTCGCCAGTTCTCCACCCCCGACGCCGACCGGGAGGTGCTGCTCAACGACTACCTGGCCCACCAGCGCAAGCTGCTGCCCGCCCTGGCCACCACGTACGCGTTGACCTTCGCCCAGGCCGAGCTGGTGGCCGCGCTCAACGAGGTGCACGGCAGCGACGGGCCGGTCGACGAGCACCGGCAACGGGAGCTGGAGTCCCGGGCCGCCGGCCTCAAGGCCGCCCAGACCTGGCACGCCACCCGCACCATCCAGATGTGCCGCGAGGCGTGCGGCGGCGCCGGCTACCTGGCCGAGAACCGGCTGCCCAGCCTCAAGGCAGACACCGACGTCTTCACCACCTTCGAGGGTGACAACACGGTGCTGCTGCAACTGGTGGCCAAGGGGCTGCTCACCGGCTACCGCGACGAGTTCGGCTCGCTGGACGGCTGGGGGCGCGCCTCCTTCGTCGCCGAGCAGGTGCGCGAGATGGTGCTCGAACGCACCGCCGCCCGGTCGGTCATCGAACGGCTGATCAGCGCGGCGCCCGGCCGCGACGAGGAGGTCGCCGTCACCGACCGAGGCTGGCAGCTCAAGGTCTTCGACGACCGCGAGCGGCACCTGCTCGACGGCGCGGTCCGCCGGCTGCGCAACGGCGCGGCGACGAAGAAGGACCGTCCCTTCGACATCTTCAACGACGTCCAGGACCACGTCCTCGCCGTCGCCGCCGCGCACGTCGACCGGGTCACCCTGGAGGCGTTCGTCGCCGGCATCGAAGCCACCGCGGACCCGGCGGTCCAGGCGCTGCTGTCCCGGGTCTGCGACCTGTACGCGCTCAGCGTCATCGAGGCCAACAAGGGCTGGCTGCTGGAGCACGGCCGGCTCACCCCGGCCCGCGCCAAGGCGATCACCGCCGTGGTGAACGGCCTGCTCAAGGAGCTGCGCCCACAGCTGCGCACGCTGGTGGACGGCTTCGCCATCCCGGACGCCTGGTTGCACTGCGCCATGCTGCGCGAGGAACCCGACCGGCAGGAGACGATGGCCGCCCACGACGCCGCCGATGACCCGCAGGCGGTCCCGGCATAGGCCCTGCCTATCGGCAGGCGGCCGTGACGACCACGGGCGCCTGCGCCAGCGCCGGCGGGCGGCAGTCACCCGGTGCCGCCGGCCGCCACGCCGCGGCCACGTTGTGGACCCAGTCCTCCGGCCGGTGACCGGCCCACCGGGAGAGGTCGTGCCCGCCGTCCAGGCCGGCGGCGAGCAGCACGCCGTAGGAGCCGGTCCGGACCGCGGCCAGCAGTTCCCGCATGCCGACCGCCGGGTAGCCGAGCGCGGCACACGCCTCCTGCCCCTCCCGCCAGCAGGTCCAGGCGAGGGCCGGATCGCCGATCGCCCGGTCCGGGTACGGCGCCGTGAACAGGTCGTACACCACCGCGTCGGTGCCGATGGTCTGACCGACGCTCTGCCAGAAGTCGACGGCGTGCGCGGCGTCCGGCATCGGCTTGGCGCAGACCGCCCGCTCGTCCCGGCACACCGCCCCCGGCCCGGTGTAGCTGCCGTGGCTCCAGGTGAGCGCGACGATCGGCGTGATGCCGGCCGCCGCCAGCCGCTCGGTGTACGCGACGACCTCCTGCCGGTACGGCTCGCCGCCGTAGCGCGGGTCGACGTACGGCAGGCCGAGCCAGCAGGCCTCGTTGAGCGGTAGGTACACCGCCTGCACGCCGCGGGCGGCCAGCCGGTCCACGGCGGTCGCGTCGACCGGACCGTCCCAGATGCCCTGCCCGTGCACGCACCGGGACTCCGCGCCGGTACGCGCGAGCGGTGCCAGCGGTCGGGGAGCCGCCGCGTCGATGACCGGGGAGATGCCCCACAGCCGGTCCCGCACGACGCTGACGTACGGCGCCTGGCGTTCCTCGCCGGGGGTCAGCACCCGCACGAGCGGGGCCGCGCTGCTCTGCTTCGCACCCTGGTCGTCGTACGCCCAGGCGAAGAGGAGGTATCCGCCGGCCGGCAGGTCCCGCCACCGGGCGGTGTACGGCGCGGTGGTGTCGGTGCCGAGCGGGACCGGCTCCGGCAGGTCGCCCATGCCGAAGAACTCCACCCGGGCGATCCGCCGGCCCGGCGCGGGTGTGGCGGTGGCCTCGACCGTGATCGTCGCCGGTGCGAAGAAGTGGTCCCCGTCCTCGGGTCGGATGATCCGCACGAGGGGCCGGTTCGGGTCGGGCCCCGGGCTGGGTGACAGGCTCGGGGTCGGGCTCAGCGTCGGGCTCGGCGTGCCCGGCGTGGCCGTCGGGCCGGGCGCCGGCGGCAGCACGGTCCCGCACGGGACGCCGTTGAGCGTGAAGGCGGCCGGGCCGCCGCCCTTGACCCCGCGCGTCATGACGTACGGAAAGGAGACCCGCCGGTCCGCCGGCAACCCGGCACCGGGGAGGCCGCGCAGGGTGACCTGCCCGCCGTGCTGTTCCCAGCGCACGCCGTCGACGTGCTTGAGCTGCTCGGTGGGATACCGGAGCTGGAAGCGCAGCGTCCACTCCCCCAGCGACCGGCCCACGCTCACCACGGTGAGCTCGCCGCGTTGCATCGACGGGTACTGGAACCGGATCTGCGTCTCGACGGCGCATCCGCCGGCGGCGGACGCCGGGAGCACCACGGCGAGGGCCGGCGCGGCGGCGACGAGCGCGGCGACGACCAGCCCGACGATGCGATTCCTCATCGACAATCCCCCGTACATCGACGTTAATCACTTCGAAGGTTGAGCGGGCCCGGGCCGGAAGTCAAGGACATCCCGGGAAAGGCGGCACCGGGCACCGATGAGTTCCGGTCGCGCGACCGGTCCAGGCGGTAAGGGTCCATGCCAACCGGAGGTGTCGAACGTGCGCAAGGTCGTCGTCTACGAGCTGTCGTCCCTCGACGGGGTCGCGGAGAAGCCGGATGACTTCTTCGGCGACTGGGACGACGTGATGGATGCCAACCTCGGCGCTGTCATCGCGGCGCAGGACGCGGTCATCCTCGGCCGGCGCAGTTACGACGAGTGGGCCGGGTACTGGCCGGGCAGCGACGTCGAACCATTCGCGACCTTCATCAACGGGGTAGCGAAGTACGTCGCCACGTCCACACCACTCGATCCGAAGTGGGACAACACGACTGTCGTCGACGGCGATCTGGTCGAGTTCGTGCGGGACCTGAAGAACGAGCCCGGCGCCGACATCGGCGTGCACGCCAGCATCTCGGTCGCCCAGGCGCTGCTTGCCGCGGGCCTCGTCGACGAGCTCCGGTTGGTGATCGCGCCGGCGGTCGCCGGCGGTGGGCGGCGGCTCCTCGACGGCGTGCCGGCGATCCGGCTCGAGCCGACCCGGAGCACCACCTCACCGACCGGCCATCTGCTCCTCGACTACCGCGTCCTCGGGTAGGCGAGCGGCGCCCGAGCGGTTCCTCGCCGCGCACCGACCTCGGCCCCGGGCGCGGCCGCTGCTCAGCGCACGCTGGACGGCTGCCGTCGCGCCGGATCACCCAGCCGGCCGTGGGGCCGGGCCGGTCCACGACGACCGCGCCGCAGGCGGATCACCACCACCAGCACCGCCAGCACGCCCCCGGCCAGGGAAAGCCCGAGCCAGCGCAGCCGTGAGTCCGGCTGGGACGCCTCGGCGGTGGTGGCGGCGACCCAGGCGGCGAGGTTGTCGGTGCGGGCGGCCGTGTCGTCCCCGGTGTGCGGGCAGGCCGGGCCCCGGCTGACCACCGCCACGAGTTCGGGCCGGTCACCGTCGCCGGTGCGGAAGTACGGCCCGCCCGAGTCGTGCGGGCAGGCGCTGGTGTCGGCCCGGGGCGCCCGGCCGGCCATGCTCACCGTCACGTCGTCGACCCCGGTGACGACGAACTCGCCGGTCTGCAGGCGGTCCACGGTGTCGCCCACGTCGTAGCTGGTCAAGCCCCAGCCGGTGAGCCGGACCACCTCACCGGGCCGGGCGGGCGCGGCACCGACCCGCAGCGGGGTGACGTCGGTGACCGGCTCGCCCAGCTCGGCCAGGGCGACGTCGGCCGACGCCGACTGCCGCACCGCGACGACGTCGATCTCGTGTCCGGTCCGGTCGGCCAGGGCGGTGCGGCCGATCGTGGCGGTGGTGCGCCGGGCCACCGTCCGGTCGACGCGCCGGCCCGACCCGTCGCGGAAACAGTGGCCGGCGGTGATCACCCAGCGGGGTGCGACGAGCGCGCCGGAGCAGGAACTGTCCCGGCTGCCCTGATCGGCCGCCGGCAGGCCGGTCATCGTGAGCAGGACCGAGAAGCCGTACTCACCGGACGCCACGTCTTCGCCGTTGGCGATCGCCTGGGCCGGCTTGGGGGCGCTGACCAGGACCGCGAGGGCGACGACCGCGAGGGCGGCGATCCGCAGCAGCGTGGTTCGCATACCACCCATCCTGGGTCCCGGGCGGTATGGGGAAGATAAAGAAAACGCGGGGCAGGGCCTAGGGTGTGCCGGGAAGCCGGACCGTGACGAGGAGACCGCCGGCGGAGCGCGGGACGAGGTCGAGGGTCCCGTCGTGGGCGCGGACGATGCTGTGCACGATGGCCAGGCCGAGGCCGACGCCGGCGTGCTCGTCGATGCGTACCCTCTCCGTTGCGCGCCGGAACGGCTCGGTGAGGGTCGGCACCAGTTCCGGTGGGAGCCGCGGGCCGGTGTTCGCCACCCGCAGCGCGCACGTGCCGCCGTGCGCCTCGGTGCGGACCGTCACCGTGCCGCCGGCGGGGAGGTTGTGCACGACGGCGTTCTGGACGAGGTTGGTCGCCATCCGCGACAGGAGTTCGGCGGAGCCGATGGTCCGGGCCACCCCGCCCGTCACCTCCAGCGTGATCCCGCGCCGTTCGGCCAGTGGCAGCAGCGTCTCGGCGGCTTCCTCGGCGATGAGCGAGAGGTCGACGCGCTGGTGGGGGAGCTTTCCGCGGTCGCCGCGGCTGAGCAGCAGGAGTGCCTCGGTGAGGTCGATCGCCCGGGTGTTGACCGCGTGCAGGCGTTCGACGAGTTCGTCCCGGCCCCGCGCCGGGTCCTTGCGGGCGACGTCGAGCATCGTCCGCGAGATCGCCAGCGGGGTGCGCAGTTCGTGGGAGGCGTTCGCGGCGAATCTCCGCTGTTCGGCGACGTGGGACTCGAGTCGTCCGAGCATGGCGTCGAAGGCGTCGGCGAGCTCGCGGAATTCGTCCTGGCGGCCCGGTAGCCGGATCCGGTGGGCGAGCGACCCGGTAGCGGCCATCCGGGTGGCGTCGGTGATGCGCACCAGGGGGGCGAGCATCCGGCCGGCGAGCAGCCACCCACCCAACAGACCGAACAGCAGCAGGAACACGAACACCGCGGCCGCCCGGGGGGCGAAGGCGCGGAGCAGGTCGTCCCGGCTCGGACCGCCCAGCGGGGGAAGCTGCTGATGGTGACTCAACGGGTCCACGACCCGTTCCGTGGGCACGTAGCGCAGCAGGAACACCCAGACGGCCGCGAGGAGCAGCGTGCCGGCGAGCAGGAGAAAGCCGGCGTAGCTGGCGGTGAGCTTGAGGCGCACGCTCAGACCGGGGGCTCTGACCACCGATCGCTCCTCACGTCGGGCCGGGGGGTGCGGTGTCGATGCGGTAGCCGACGCCGGGCACCGTGGCGATGATCCAGGGCTGGCCGAGTCGTTTGCGCAGTGCGGAGACGGTGATCCGGACGGCGTTGGTGAACGGGTCGGCGTGCGCGTCCCAGGCCCGTTCCAGCAGTTCCTCGGCGCTGACGACACCGCCCTCGGCGGCGACGAGGATTTCCAGCACGGCGAACTGCTTGCGGGTGAGCGCGACGTGGTGGCCGTCGCGGAAGACCTCCCGGCGGAAGGGGTCGAGCCGCAGGCCGGCGAGCTCACGCACCGGTGGCCGGGCGTGCCCGCGCCGGCGGTCGAGCGCTCTGAGCCGCAGGACGAGTTCCCGCAGCTCGAACGGCTTGGTGAGGTAGTCGTCGGCGCCCAGCTCGAACCCGGAGGCCTTGTCGTCGATCCGGTCGGCGGCGGTGAGCATGAGGATCGGGATGCCGCTGCCGGAGGCGACGATGTGCCGGGCGACCTCGTCGCCGGAGGGGCCGGGGATGTCGCGGTCGAGGACCGCGAGGTCGTAGGAGTTGACGCCGAGCAGTTCCAGGGCGGAGTCGCCGTCACCGGCGATGTCGGCGGCGATCGCCGCCAGCCGCAGCCCGTCCCGGACCGCCTCGGCCAGGTAGGGCTCGTCCTCCACGAGCAGCACCCGCATGTGACTCAGTCCGCCGCCGCCGGCGCCGGCGCCGGGTGAGGCTGCTCCGCCGGCAGCTCCGCCGCGGTGCGCCACCAGCGGCGCGACGCCAGCGCGGCCAGCCCGGCGCCGGCCGCGTTGACCAGCACGTCATCCAGCGAGGACACCCGGTCCAGCCGGAAGACGTACTGTGCGGTCTCGACCAGGACCGAGCAGCCCGCCCCGAGCGCCAGGATCCGCGGCACGGACGCCAGCGCCGCGGATCGCATCGGGGCGAAGAACCCCAGCGCCGCGAAGATCAGCAGGTTGCCGCCGATCCCGATCGGCCCCATCGTGACCAGGTCCCGCAGCGGGACCAGGCTCACCCGGCCGGGGACGACGCCGGCCCCCGGCCCCGGCATCAGGGTCAGCCAGACCATCGGCACCGTCCCGTAGACCAGGCCCACCTCGGCCAGCGACATCCGCCACGCGGAGCTGACGCCGGCGGCTCGCCGGCCGAGCGCCAGCGCCGACCCCACGAGCGCGGCCAACGGCAGCCCGACCAGCATCATGAGCACCACGCCGTTCTCCGTGTCGTAGCAGCCGTGCCACCGCCCGGCCAGGCACTGCGGAGCAGCCATCAGGAGCGGCCGCCGCACGACGAACGCCGCGCCCGCCAGGCCGAGGACCGCCAGGCCGAGGAGCACGATCCGACGGGTACGGCGGGGTGGGGCGGACCGGGTTGCGCTGTGCGTCATGCCCCCATCAAAGCCGGTGGGCCGTAGCGATGGCGTAAGCGGTTTGCCATACCTGCGCGATACCTCCGGCTCGGTCAGCCGCCACCGCCGTCGCCGGGCGAGACTCCGGTGACGGCCTGCGTCTCCCGTCCGATCATCTCCGGCAAGGGCGCGTCGTCGCAGTTGGCGAGGATGACGCCGGCCCAGCCGGTGTCCGGGTAACTGCTCCAGTTGGCGCAGACGCCGGGGTTGCCACCGGCACGCTGGATCACCCACTGGCCGCCGACGATCTCGGCCGAGGGCCCGTACGTGCCGAACGAGGCCGGGCCCAGGGGAACCTTGCCGGCGGTGAGCACGTTGGCCCAGGGCCGGTCGAGCAGCGTGCCGTCGCCGAGCGCGCGAACGAAGCGGATCAGGTCCGGTGCGGTGGCGAAGCCGCCGTCGCCGAGGGCGTCGATGAAGGCGCGGCCCGGGTTCCGACCCAGCATGTACTCGTACGGGCTGCCCTTGTCGAGGTTGCGCAGGGCGTCGACCTGGCTGCCGTCGGCGAGCGTCAGGTACGGGTGCGCGAGGCGCCGGTCGCTGAGCCACCGCGGCCGGGTGTAGAACCCCGAGCCGGTCATGCCGCAGCGCCGGAAGATGTTCTCCTCGACGTAGTCCCAGTACGTCGTGCCGCTCACCGCCTCCACGATCAGGGCGGGGATGACGGCCTCGGCGCCGGCGTGGAACCCGTTGGGCTGGCCGGGCGTGCCCACCAGCTTCGACTGCCGGGCCCACCGTTCCTGATACTCGTGGACCTCCGCCCGGCTCTGGAAGATCCGGTGGATGTCCTCCTCCGGGGTGTTCAGCCCGGACAGGCCGGTGAGCATGTGGTGGATGGTCACCTGCTCGGCGATGTCCGGGGCGAAACCCGTCAGGTGCCTGCCGACCGGGTCCGTCAGCCGCAGCCTGCCCTGCTGGGCGAGTTGCAGGATGGCTATCGCGTTGAACGGCTTGCCCGCCGAGCTGAGCGTGAACGCGGTGCCCTCGTGGTTGCGGATCCCCCGCTCCCGGTCGGCCATCCCGTAGCTGCGGGACAGCACCGTCCGGCCGCGGTGCGACAGCAACACCACGCCGGAGAACCTGCCGGCGGCGGCCAGTCGCGCCACGTACCGGTCGTAGGCTCCGCCGGGCCGGGTGTCCGGCGGGATCCGGTCGTGGGCGCTCGGGTGGGCGTGGGCGGTCCCGGCGAGCGGCACCCCGGCCGCCACCACGCCGGCGGTGGCCAGCCCGCCCATTCGGAACAGCCGCCGTCGGTGGATACCTGGTGCCGATGCCGATTCCATGATCATGGTCCTCTCCCGGTCGGTGGTGTGGCACCTCCACTGAAGACGGGAGACAGTTGCGGTGACGTATGCGTTTTCCGATACGCCCGCGATACCCACCTGAACCTTCCCCGGCGTTCGCGCCGTTCGCAGCAGACATGACGACGACATTTGTCGATCTGGTCGCCAGATCCAGCGTCGCCGACCGGACGGCTTCAGATCCGCCCGCCCCCGTCAGGACACCCCGACCGTCGGCGACGCGGCGGGGTCGACGTTTCACTCCGGAGAGCTGAGAGCAATCTAACCAGCCAGAGCCGCCATGTCTACCTAGCTAGAGATAGCTTCCTGACAATACCTGGGCGAGCGCGGACTCAGCGACCGAGCAGCCGCCGCAAACGCAGCACGACGGCGAGGGCCAACGCGGCCCGCAGGCACTGGACGACCTCGTCGGCCCGTTGGCGCCGGGACAACCGGCCGCCCTGGCGGACCTCGCACAGGCCGTCCTGCCACTCCTCCAGGTAGCGGTCGCGCGCCCATGCCGGCAGCAACGCACCCGCACAGGCCAGCCCCCGCCGACTCCACCCGGTGACAAGCCACGGACCGGCCGGGGTGGGCGGCACGCCCGGCGCGGCGACCACGTCACGAAGTCGATCATTGACGCGGAGCACCAGCACGCTGCCGCCGACGACGCCGACCCCACCCAGCATTCGCAGCGGATCCGGCACGAGGGCGAAGAGGGCGAGGAAGCCGATAGCCGTGCCGCTGATCGCCACGGCATCGACGGAGACCCTGAGGAAGAGGCCGACCTGGCGGGCGACGGAACCACCTGACGTGCTCGCGTACACCGTCGGTCTCCTATCCCTGATAGCCGGGTCGCGGCAGCAGGTACGCCGAGGAGGTGGGGTTGTTGCGGGCGTCCGCGTCGGCCAGGCACGAGCGGGCAGCCCGCACGCCATCGCCGGTCAGGCGGTAGTACCGACGCCGGGGCCGCCCCTGATCCTCGTGCTCGGCCGGGTCCTCCCAGAAGCTGTGCACCCAGCCCGCCGCCTCCAACCGGGCCAGGATCGGATGCAGGGTTCCCGTCTTGAGCCCCGTCTCCCGAGCGATGTCACGGCCGTAACGAGGCACGGCCGGGTCGGCGAGGAGCAGTCGCAGAACTTGGACCGTCTGGGGGGTGAGACGGGGAGCGCCAGGTGCCATGCGCGGAAGTCTAGTTAGCTAGCGCAGCGGGCTTCCAGTCCCGCGCATCCCGAACCGTCACCGGCCGGTGGACTCCAGTTGATCGAAGGCCATGCTCCACCACGACTCCGGGTCGGCGAACGCGGACGGGTCCACCCGCATCAGGTCGGCCCGGATCGCGGCGGCGCGGGCCGCCCGCTCCCGGCCGCCCGGGTCGTTCTCGATCAGCTGCCCGAGGCGGTACAGGAACTCGACGAACGCCGCGAACGTCACGTTGACCCGCTCGAAGTTCGGCGAGTCGAGGTCCAGCAGCTCGACGCCGCCGGTCAGCGTGTCCAGGCAGAACAGCAGCTGGCTGTCCTCCGGGGAGCTGCCCAGGACGAGGTAGGTGCGCGGCCCGGCGTCGCCGATCTCGATGCGCAGCTTCGAGAACAGCTCCAGGCCCTCGACGGCGACGTCGACGGTGAACAGGATCGGCACGTCCGCCGGGAAGGCGCCGTTGGGCGGGAAGACCTCCGGCCGGATCGGGCCGAGGACGTCGTCGAACCGGTCGACCGGGAAGTGCAGCACCCCGTCGGTGCCCCACAGGCCGACGAGCTGCTCGTACGTGACGCTCACTCGCCCGACTCCTCGTCGTCCTCGTCCACGGTGGTCAGGCCGTGCTCATCGAGGAACTCCCACCACTCGTCCTGCGCCGCGACATCGGCGTAGAGGGGGCCGAACACGTAGGCGGCGAGCAGGTATTCGAGGGTGGGCATCAGCTCCTCGAACTCCCCCCGGACATAGAACGGGTCGTCGCTGGTCCGCGGGAACCACCAGACCGCCCCGGTGTCCCGCCGCAGCAGCAGCGGCTCGCGGGCCAGGTCACCCAGGTAGTACCACTCGGCGGGCTCGTCGGCCACGCCGGTGAACTCGGGCATGTTGCCGAGCATGTCCCGCCGGTAGTCGACGTCGGCGGTCCCCCACAGCTCGAAGTCACCGGCCCGGACACCGTCGGCGACCTCCAGCAGCTCCCGGACCGGCTGCGGCACCTCGGCGGGGATCTTGTCGGCCGGCGCGGCCTGCTCGATCTGCGCCCAGACCAGGGTCGCGGGCTGGTCCGCCGCCAGTTCGGCGCGCACCTCCACGATGAGTTCGCGCAGGTCGGGGTTCAAGGGATCACCTCTATTCGGATCGGCGTACCGTCGGGCAGGTTCCCGATCTGCTGCCAGAACTCGTTGCCCAGGTCCTGGTTCGTGTGGGAATCCAGGAGCCTCAGATTATCGACGGTGTCCGGACCGCCCAGCTGCGGATCCCACACGTGGTCGGTGTCGAGCCGGCCCAGGCGGGCCAGCAGCTTGTTCGCCATGGCCTTGCCCTCCTCGGTGGCCTTGCCGTCCGGCGGCCAGTACTTCTTGAAGATCGCCTCCCGGACCCGTTGGCGGTATGCCTTGGTGAGCTCTGGGTCCCTGGCCACGGGGTTGGCCTGCTTGAACAGCTTGCCCTCGTCACTGAGCTTCTTCAGCGCGTTGACCTTGCGGTCGAAGGGCCCCTTCTTGTACGACGGCTTGCGCTTGATCTTGAGGACGAATTCCGGCAGATCGTTGTTACGGGTCACCGGTGGCGCCGGGATCCGCTTCTTCGGCTTCTTGGCCGCGGCCTCGACCGCCTTGCTGACCAGCTTGCCGACCTTCGGCTTCGCCACGCCGCCGCGTGACTTCGAGCCCTTCGGCTTGTGGCTAGGCATCCATCAGCTCCGTCAGGACCTGGTCGATCAGCAGGCCGACGATCTCCCGCGTGATCATCTGGAAGATCGGGATCTCGGCGAGCGACGCGCCGAAGGTGGCGACCGCGGTCGCGATGGCCTGCGCCACCTCGAACGCCAGGATCGCGAGCTGCACGATCACCGCGATCTTCAGGGCCAGCACGATCGCCGCGCAGATGATCAGCCCGGTGCCGACCAGCACCGCCGCCTGGGCGTAGTCCGGCAGCGTGCCCGGCCCGCTCTCGGCGTCCGTCCACCACTTCTGGAACGCCTGCACCGACTCACCGCTGTGCTGCGACCAGACCGCGGCCGCGGCCGACCCGGCCTGACCGGCGGCGGTCGCGACGGTACCGCTGAAGGTGAGCCAGGCCTGGCCCATCTCGAAGAGCTTCTCCTCGTCGGCCTCGGGCCAGGTGTACCCGATCCAACCCAACGCGGTGACCAGCTCACCGGGCAGTTGCAGCCCCATGCCGTCAGCCCAGCTGTCCGTGCAACGTCTGGATCATGCCGGCCGTGTCCTCCTCGGCGGCCTCGTAGTTGTCGGCCATCAACGTCAGGTCACTGCCCGCCGACCCGACCTCCTCGGCCGCCTCGCCGATGCAGTCGAGCACCCAGGCCGCGACCGCGGTGTAGGCGACGCCGATCAGCGACCCGATGTCGTCACCGCCCCACGGCTCGCCGAAACCCTGCAACTGCGACTCGAAGCTCTCCAGCTCACCGATGAACCCCTGGGCGACGTCGATCACGGTGTCCCCACCGGATCGCAGCAACGCCGGGTCGACCTCGAAGCCGCTCACCGGGAACCACCCCCGGCCACCCGCGTCTGGGCGTCGGTCAGCGCCTGCAGGAACGCCCCCAGCCGCGGTACGGCAGTGTCCCGGACCTCCTGCAACTGCTCGGTGAGCTGCGACAGGTCCCCGGCCGCCGGCACCGGCGCCGCGGCGCCGCGCAGCGCGTCGATGGCCGCGTTCACCGCCTCGACGACGCGGTCGCAGACCTCCTCGGAGCCCAGCCGCATCAGCCGCGGGTCCAGGCTCAGCGCCGCAAGCCGCCCGTCCGACCCGAACTCGGCCCGCACCTGCCCGTCCGCCGACTCCCCGGTCCGCCGCCGGCGCGCGGTCTCCTCGTCCTCCGGCTGGGGACTGACGGCCCGCAGCGCACCGACCGTCGCCTCCAGCATCCGGGCGAACTCCCCGTCCGCCGACTGTTTCATCGACATGTGCCCTCCCCCGGTTCACCGGAGAATATAGTCGAGCCGTCCTTTGTCGATGCCCGCTGGAACGAGACGGAAGTCGTACAGAAACGCGGACGACGGCTACCGTTCCGGTCGTGTCCCGAGTCGCTTCCGGTGCTGGAGGTCCCCGACATGGCGGTCCATGACGTCATCGTGGTCGGGCTCGGCGGGATGGGGAGCAGCGCCGCCTACCATCTCGCGGCGCGCGGCCAGCGGGTGCTCGGCCTGGAGCGGTTCGGGCCGGCCCACGACCGTGGGTCCAGCCACGGCGGCTCGCGCATCACCCGGCAGGCCTACTTCGAGGATCCGGCCTACGTGCCGTTGCTGCTGCGGGCGTACGAGCTGTGGGAGCGGCTGGAACGCGACGCCGGGCGGGAGATCATCTCGCTCACCGGCGGGGTCTTCGTGGGCCGGCCGGAGAGCACGGTGGTGGCCGGCAGCCTGCGCGCCGCCCGGGAGTGGGACCTGCCCCACGAACTCCTCGACGCGGGCGAGCTGCGCCGCCGCTTCCCGACGTTCACCCCGGCGGGCGACGAGGTCGCGCTCTACGAGGCCAGGGCCGGTTTCGTCCGCCCCGAGGCGACCGTCGCCGCGCACCTCGACCTCGCCGCCCGACACGGCGCCGACCTGCGCTACGGCGAGCCGGTACGCGGTTGGCGGGTGCTGCCCGACGGCGGCGTCCAGGTCACCACCGGGCAGGCGTCCTACCGGGCGCGCCGCCTCGTCGTCTGTCCCGGGGCCTGGGCGCCGGAACTTCTCGCCGACCTCGGGGTGCCGTTGGCCGTCGAGCGGCAGGTCATGTACTGGTTCCAGCCCGGCACCGGGGTGGGCCCGTTCGCGCCGCGGCGGCATCCGATCTACATCCACGAGGACGCCGCCGGCACCCAGGTCTACGGCTTCCCGGCCATCGACGGCCCGGCGGGTGGCGCCAAGGTGGCCTTCTTCCGCCACGGTCAGCTCTGCACGCCGGAGACCATCGACCGGCGGGTGCACCCGGCGGAGGTCCGGGACATGGCCGAGCGCCTGGGATCCATCCTGCCCAGCCTCGCGGGCCCTTTCCTCCGGGCCGCCACCTGCATGTACACCAACACCCCGGACCAGCACTTCGTGATCGCCACCCATCCGGAGCACCCGCAGGTCACCGTCGCCTGCGGTTTCTCCGGCCACGGCTTCAAGTTCGTCCCGGTCGTCGGCGAGATCCTCGCCGACCTGGCGACGGACGGCGCGACCCGGCACCCCATCGACCTGTTCGACCCGCGCCGCGACCTCTCCTGACCGGCGGCGGGTTCCTGGTGTCGACGGCGGTCCCCGGGCACAATGCTTCCGTCCAGTACGGCACGAGCGGACGGGGCGGGCCAGTGGATCAGTTCGCGGTGGTGGTCGGCGCCGGCTCGTTGCGGTCGGGTGCCGCCGAGGCGATCCGGTTCCCCCATCGGTGGACCCCCGAGGGTGTCACCGTCGAGGCCGACTTCACCGGGGCCCACCTCCTGCACCTGGCCGCGGCCGGCTGCGTCCTCAACGACGTGTACCGGGAGGCACGCGAACTGGGCGTCCGCGTCGACGGGGTACGGGTGACCGCCTCGGGCGCCTTCGACCCGGCGACCTGGGCGTCCACCGGGATCACCTACCGGGTCGAGCTGCGCTCCCCCGCGTCCGACGAGGAGTTGGGCCGGCTCCTGGACCGGGTCGACGAGGTGGCGGAGATTCCGCGCGCGATCCGAGCCGGAGCCACCGTGCGGCGCGACTGACCAGCCGTGGCGCCGATCAGGTCCGCACGGGTCCGACGGCGCCGAGGGGAAACTGCTCAGCCGCCCGCAGGAACGCGTCGTTCTCGTCCGGCAGGCCCACCGTGACCCGTACGCCCTCGTCCCCGAACCGCCGGACGAGGATGCCCTGCTCCGCGCAGTACTCGGCGAAGCGCCCCGACTCCGCCCCGAGCGGCAGCCACAGGAAGTTCGCCTGCGAACGCGGCACCGGGAAGCCCCGGCCGCGCAGGGCCCGGAAGACCCGCTCCCGCTCCCGGACGACGGTGGCGCACCGGGCGGCCACCTCGTCCGCGTGGCGCAGGGCGACGGACGCGGACCGCTGGGCCAGGCGGCTCACCACGAACGGCACGGCGACCCGGTGCACCTCGCGGATCACCGCCGGCGGCGCCACGCAGTAGCCGACCCGGACGCCGGCGAGTCCGTACGCCTTGGAGAAGGTACGCAACACCGCCACGTTCTCCCGGTCCGCCAGCACGGAGACGCCGTCGGCGACGTCCGGCCCGGCGAACTCGTGGTACGCCTCGTCCAGCACCACCAGCACGTCGGGCGGCACCCGGTCGAGGAAGGCGTGCAGCTCCTGCCGGCCGAAGGCGGTCCCGGTGGGGTTGTTCGGGTTGCACAGGAAGGTCAGCCTGGTCGCCGGGGTGACCGCCGCCGCCATCGCCACCAGGTCGTGCCGGTGGGCGGCGTCCAACGGCACGGTGCGAGGGGTGGCGCCGGCGATCCGGGCGAGCACCGGATACGCCTCGAAGGAGCGCCAGGCGCAGAGGACCTCGTCCCCCGGCCGGCAGTAGGCCTGGATCAGCTGCGCGCAGAGGCTCACCGAGCCGCAGCCGACCGCGAGCCAGGATTCCGGCACGCCGATCCGGGCGGCCAGCGCGGCGACGAGATCCTCGGAGAACCACTGCGGATACCGGTGGCTGTCCCGCGCGGCGGCGGCCAGCGCCTCGGCGACCGCGGGCAGGGGCGCCATCGGCAGCTCGTTCGAGTTGAGCAGGATCGCCCCGGGCGCCTGCCGGGGGATGATGTAGTCGGGCAGCGTGGCGAGATCCGCCCGGCTCGGCACGGTCATCGCCTGCTCCCGCCCGCCACCAGATCCGTCCCGCCGGCGACCGGCGCCGGCGCCAGTTGGAAGACGTCGTCGGTGAGCTGCTGGATCCGCCGGTGGTCCGCGATCAGGTCCTGCGGGCGGTCGGCGGCCAGGAAGACCCGCAGTGGACTGGACAACAGGTCGGTGGTGGGGCGCATCCGGTCCCCGACGGCCAGTCGCGGCACGACGAGGCGGACGGTGTCCAGCGCGGCGATGCGGGCCAGCGCCTCCTCGTCGATCCGCGCGACGATGCCCGCGCGGCTGGTCCGGCCGTGGACCACCATCGCCTCCCGGCGCTTGCGGTACCTCGCCTCGGCGGCGTTGCGGCGCCGGAACTCCTGCGGTCGTACCGCCGCCATCGCGAGCAGGTCCGCCTGGTTGCCGTCGAGGCAGAGGTCGTGGAAGCCCGGATCGATGAGCCCGTTGACGCGGGCGCCGACCTCGACCAGCGCCGGCCCGGCGGGCGTCAGCATGATCTCCGCGTGGGCCGCCCCGAACCGGATGTCCAGGGCGTCGAGCACCGCGTCCAGATAGGGCACCAGCTCGGCCACCTCGGGGCTGCCGGGGTCGATCAGCAGGTCCCGGTCGTAGACCCGCTTCGCGCCGATCATGGCCTTCTCGTAGCGCCAGATGCCACAGACGTGGCGCTCGCCGCCGGCGCCCCGGACCACGTCGACCACGTACTCGTCGCCCGCCAGGAAGGACTGGGCGAGGATCTCGGTGTTGCGGCGGCCGAAGATGTCCGTCGAGCCCAGGACGGCGGCCACGGCGGCCCGGACCTCCGCCGGGTCGCGGCAGATGGAGACGCCGTCGGTGGAGGCGGAGCTGAGCGGCTTCACCACGACCGGGTAGCCGGCCTCGCGCCCGGCCCACGAGACGACCTCCTCCGGGTCGGCGGACCTGAGCTGCCGGGCGCAGTGCAGGCCGGCGGCGCGCAGGGCGTCGATCATCCGGAACTTGTCCCGGCGCAGCGCCGAGGTGCCCGCCGGGTTGCCGGGCAGGCCGAGCAGCCCGGCAACGGTGTCCGCCGCGGGAACGGCGGACTCCTGCCCGGCCAGGACCGCCACCGGCGCGTACGCGGCCAGCGCGGCGGCCGTGTCCCGCCAGTCGCCGCTGGCGTGCACCACGTTGGCGAGGTAGGGGCGGAGGTCCGGCGGCGGCACCGAGGAGAGGAACTCGGGGGTGGACTGCAGGTGGACGACGTCCGCGCCCTGCCGTTGGCAGGCGGCGGGCAGGAACTTCCCGGCGGAGTAGGCGTCGACGATCACCGCGACGGGGCGGTCGCCGCCGGCGCCGGACGTCGGCCCGGCCGGGCCGCGTACGGCGCTCATCGGCCCGCGATGCTGACGCGGTGGACGGTCCGGCTGGTCCCGGGCGGTAGGTCCGTCGCCTTGTGGTAGGTCGTGGCGGTCTTCCAGATCAGCAGGTCCGACGGGGTCCACCGATGGGTGTAGACCCGCTGCGGGTCCGGCACGAGGGCGTCCACCAGGTCGAAGAACTCCTGGTTGCCGTTGGCGTCGAGACCGACGACGGAGTCCATGTATTCCCGGGCGGCGTAGAGGTAGGGGCGGCCGGTGTGCGGGTCGACCCGGATCACCGGGTGCTCGACCGCGGGGTACTGCTGCGCCACCAGCGCGCGCAGCTCGGCGATGGAGAGGCCGACGTGCTCCGGCTCGATGCGCTGCTGCTTGGTCAGGGTGTGCCGCCCGACCAGCTCCTTGAGCCGGGCCTTCCACTCCTCCGGCAGCCGGTCGTGCACGTCGGCGGCGGAGGCGAACAGGGTGTGGCCGCAGTCGCCGGGGACGTTCACCCCGTGCAGCATGGTGTACTCGGGCGGCTCGGCGACGTAGGACGAATCCTGGTGCCAGAAGTTGCCCACCCGGGGGACGCCGACCGGCCGGTTGTTCCGGCGCTCGTTGGACGAGACGAGGATCTCGGCGAACTCCGGGTGCCGCCACTCCTGGAACACGAAGGGCACCGGCCGGCCGATCCGCTGGGCGAGCTGGATCTGCTGCTGCGGCGTCAGCTCCGCCCGGCGCAGGACGACCAGGTCGCGCTGGTGCAGCGCGTCGACGATGTCGGCGAACACCTCGCCACGGCTCAGGTCGTCGTACGTCAGGCCGGTGTACTCGACGCCGATGAAGTCGGTCAGGTCGCGCTTCTGCATGGTTCCTCCTCCGGATGCCACGTGTAGGGGTGCTTGCTGGCCACGATCAGGATCAGCCACGCCACCACCACGGCGGCGCCGGCGGCGGCCCACGGCAGGGCCGGTGCGGCGGGTCGCGAGAGCAGCAGGGCCAGTTGCGGCGCGAGGATGAACGCGACGTTCACCCCCGTCGAGTAGATGCTCATGCTCCGGTCGGCGGACGGGCCCGGTGACAGGCTGCTGACGTAGTTGAGCAGCCCGGGGAAGACCACCATCTCGCCGGCGGTCCAGACCAGGGTGGACAGGATCAGCGCCGGGCCGGACTCCGACTGCGACATCAGCAGGAAGCCGGCGCCCGCGAGTCCGTAGCCGAGGCGCAGGGTCGCCCGGTTGCTGACCCGGGTCATCAGCACGTTGACCGGCACCTCGAACAGGACGATGCACAGCGCGTTGACGCTGAACACGACGCCGGCCCAGTAGCCGGGCAGGTCGAGGACGACGATGACGTAGGTGGCGACGAAGACCGACGGCAGCGAGTAGGCCAGTTGCACGGGCAGCGAGAGTCCGTAGATGGTCCAGAACCGGGCCCGCGCGGGCGGCCCGAGCCGGGGTGCGCGGGTCCGGTGCGCCGGGCGGGGCGCGCCGCCCGGCGCGGCCGCCGCGGGCCGGGTCCACAGGTACCCGGCCGCCGCCAGCACGCAGGCGCTGTTCACCCAGAACACCAGCCGTGGCTGCACGGCGAACACCAGCGCGCCGACCAGGGGCCCGACCGCGATGCCCAGGTTGATGGCCAGCCGGATGCAGGAGAACGGGACCTTCCGGTCGCCGGCGCCGGTCTGCGCGACGACGGCCGAGTAGGAGGCCGGCGTGACGACCTCGTAGGCGAAACCCCAGACCAGCAGCGCCACGATGAGCGACGCCAGGTGGTCGGACCACGGGACGACGACCACGACCGCCGCGTTGAGCAGCAGACCGGCCAGGATCACCGACCGGGCGCCGAACCGGGCCAGCAGCACGGTGGCCGCGAGGTCGGCGGCGAGCGCACCCACCCCGAAACAGGCAAGCGCGGTGCCCACCGCGGTCGGGCCGATGACGCCCGCCAGCAGCAGGTACGCGGCGAGGAACGGATAGGCCACGGTGCCGGCGCGGAAGATCAACGTCGTGACGAACAGGGTACGCAGCGGCGCCGGAAGCGCCGCCACCGTCCGCACGGTACGGGCGATCACGGGGTCTCCCGCTCCGCTTCCGCCGGCCCGAACAGGCAGCCCGGGTTCAACAGTCCCGCCGGATCCAGGGCCTGCTTGACGAGCCGGTGCACGCGCATCGAGACGGGGCCGGCCTCCCGCGCCAGCCACGGCTGCTTGAGCTTGCCGATGCCGTGCTCCCCGGTCACCGTGCCGCCGAGGGAGAGCGCCAGCGCCAGGATGTTGTCGAAGGCTTCCCGGGCCCGGGCGTACTGCTGCGGGCAGTCCCGGTCGTAGAGGACGGTGGGGTGCATGTTGCCGTCGCCCGCGTGACCGACCACCGCCACGGTCAGGCCCGCGTCGACACCGATCTTCTCGCAGCCGGTGATGAGCTCGACGATGCGGGTGCGGGGCACGGCCACGTCCTCGGTGAGGCAGGCGCCCCGGGCCTCCAGCGCGGTGAGGCTGACCCGGCGGGCCTGGAGCAGGACGCCCCCCTCGGCCGGGTCCCGGCTGGTGCGGATCAGCACCGCGCCCGCCGCCCGGAAGGCGGCCGCCATGGTGGCGATCTCCCGCTCGGCGGCCGCTCCCCCGGCGTCCGACTGGCCCAGCAGCATCGCCTGACCGTCGTCCCCGCCCAGGTCGACGCCGAGGTAGGCGGCCGAGGCGCGCAGCGACGTCGCGTCCATGATCTCCATCAGCGACGGCACCACCCCGGCCCGCACCACCCGCTGCACGCCGTCACCGGCCTGCTCGATCGAGCCGAACACGGCGGTGACCGTGGCGGGCACGGCCGGCAGCGGACGCAGCGCCAGCGTCGCCCGGGTGATGATGCCGAGCGTTCCCTCGCTGCCCACGAAGAGCCGCGTCAGGTCGTACCCGGCGACCCCCTTGGCCGTCCGGCGACCGGTGCGCAGCAGCGAGCCGTCGGCCAACACCACCTCCAGGCCCAGGACCGCGTCGCTGGTGGTGCCGTACTTGCCGCAGCACAGGCCGCCCGCGTCGGTGGCCAGGTTGCCGCCGAGCGTGCACCAGTCGAGGCTGGACGGGTCGGGCGGATAGAACAGGTCGTGCGCCGCGGCGGCCTCGCGCAGCGCGAGGTTGACCACCCCGGGCTCGACCACCGCCAGCCGGTTGGCGACGTCGAGTTCGAGGATGCGGTCCATCCGCGTGGTGAGCAGGACGACGCACCCGTCGACCGCGTTGGCGGCCCCGGCCAGACCGCTGCCCGCTCCGCGCGGCACGATCGGCACCCCGGCGGCGGCGCAGGCCCGGACACACTGCTGCACCTGCCCGGTGTCGGCGGGCAGCACCACCGCCAGCGGCTGACCGTACGGCGCGAGCGGCATCCGGTCGTGTGCGTGGTCCCGCAGCACGGCGGGGTCGGTCGCCAGGCCCTCGTCGCCCACGGCGGCCCGGAGCTGGTCGAGCAGTCGGCTCACCGGTCGTCTCCCCCGTCGGCCACCAGGATCGCCCCGACAGGACAGAGATCGGCCGCCGCCAGGACGTCCTCGGTGAGCTCGTCGGCGGGGTCGGGGTCGCGCAGGACGACCACGCCGTCCGGGTCGCCCTGGTCGAAGACCTCGGGAGCGGTCAGCACGCACTGCCCGGCACCGACGCACCGGGTGGGGTCGAGGTCGATCTTCATGGCAGGCAACTCCTCGGCGGGGAAGCGACGGCAGACGGCGGGCTCACCAGGTCACCGGTAGTTCGTGCAGGCCGTACACCGCCATGTCGGACTTGAAGCGGAGCCGCTCCAGCGGCACGCCGACCCGCAGGCCGGGCAGACGGCGGGCCACCACCCGGTAGGTCTCCTGCAGCTCCACCCGGGCCAGCGACTGTCCCAGGCACTGGTGCGGGCCGTACCCGAAGGCGAGGTGCCCGTGCGGCCTGGCGGTGGGGTCGAAACGCTCACCGGCGGCGAACCGGGCCGGGTCCCGGTTGGCGGCGTTGATCGCCGCGATCACCCCGTCACCGGCCCGGACCGGATGCCCGTTGACGTCGACGTCCTCGACCGCCATCCGGCGGATCCCGCGCTGCACGATGGTGAGATAGCGCAGCAGCTCCTCGACGGTGTCCGCGAGCCGGCCCGGGTCGTCGGTGCGCAGCGCCGCGAAGTGCGCCGGGTTCCGCAGCAGGGTGAGCAGGCCGAGGGAGATCATGTTGGCGGTGGTGTCGTGGCCCGCGGTGAGCAGCAGCAGCGCCATGGCGGCCAGCGTCCGGCGGTCCATCGCGCCGGTGCGCACATGCGTGACGATCATGCGGCCGACGAAGTCGTCGCCCGGTTCCCGCTCCCGCTCGGCCACCAGCGACTCCAGGTAGTCCTGGAGTTCCTGACGGGCCGCGCCGGCGGTCTCGGTGGTGCCGCTGAGCACGTTCATGTCGTGGGTCAGGCGGCGGAAGCGCTCCCGGTCGGCAGCCGGGACACCGAGCAGCTCGCAGACGAACGACAGGGCCACCGGTAGCGCCAGGTCCGCGACCAGGTCACCGTGCCCGCGCCCGTCGACCATCCGGTCGACGCAGCCGTCCACGATGGCCGCGATCCGGGTACGCCAGCTCTCCGCCCGCCGGACGGTGAACTCGCTCAGCACCAGCCGGCGGACCGCATCGTGCTCAGGGTTGTCCATGATGAGCAGCGTGGGTTCGACGGTCGCCTCGGCGAGCGCCACCGCGCTGGAGACCGGGTAGCCGGGCCGCCGCTTGTCGGCGCTGAACCGGGGATCGCCGAGCACGACACGCGCGTCGTCGAAGCGGGTGAACAGCCACGGCCGCATCCCGTTCCAGATGGGGACGCGCGACACCTGCGGCTGGTCGCGCAGCCGGGTCACCTCCGGCGGCGGATCGAACGGACACTGCCGGGCCATGGGGTATACCGGTTCGGTCATCGGGCCGTTCCTCCGATCGAGTCCAGGTCTCGCCACCAGCGGTCGACGAGGGCGTCGTCGAGGTCCGGCAGGGCGACACCGACGGCGCTCAGGGCGCTCAGGGTCGCCTGGTTGTCGTACGCCACGGCGCTCCCCGGCCGGTCGCGAAGCTCGCGCAGGTGCTCCCGGTACGCGAGCGCGGGCAGGGCCGCGCCGGTCTCCGTCGCCGCGCCGAGCCGGTCGAGCCAGCCGCCCAGCGGGACCGGCCGGGTGGTGCCCCCGGTGCGCCGGTCGTGCCCGGCGAGCAGGGTCGCGAGGCTGGTGCGACGCGGATGGTGCAGGTGACGCACGGTGCCGGCCGGCGCCTCGGCGAGGGCCAGCGCGACCAGTGCGCGGGCCATCACGTCGACGGGCAGCAGGTCGCTGTGCAGCCGCTCGTCGTCCGGGTAGCACCCCAGCGCGGCCGAGGTGGCCAGCAGCCGGGTCAGCATGTCGTCGGCGTTGGACACGCCACTGGTGGCGCTCGGACCCGCGCGGCCCAGCCGGTAGATCCGTGCGTGCGCCCCCCGGGCCACCGCCTGGGCGACGAGTTGCTCGGCGGCCCACTTGGTGGCGGCGTAGCCCCCGCCCCGCGAGTGTCGCTCACCCGCCACCGGGCTGGCTTCGCTGAGCCGACCCGGTCGGCCGGCACCGGGCTCGCGCAGCACGCCGAGGGTGGAGACGTGGTGGACCCGCGCCGGGGTGCCCGACGCCGCGATCCGCAGCACCTCCGCGGTGCCGGCCACGTTGGCCGCCGCCAGGTGGTGGAAGCCGGACAGGTGGTGCACCGTCGCCCCGACGTGCAGCACCGTCGTCGCCGCCCGCGCGGCGCGCAGCGCGTCGGCGGTCAACCCGAGACCGGGCAGCTGGAGGTCGCCGCAGAGCGGCTCGATCCTCGGGTCGGCGGGGTCCACCGGCACCCCGTACCGGCGGGCGGCCTCGGCGATCCGGGCGCGTGCCGCGTCGACGGTCGAGGCGCGCACCAGGCAGCGGACCGGTCCGTCGGTGGCGCGCAGCAGCTCCCCCAGCACGTGCGCGCCGACGAAGCCGGTGGCCCCGGTGAGCAGGATCGGGTCGCCCGGGCCCGGCGGCGGGGTCGGCCGGTCGAAGCGGATGTCCGGATCGAGGCGGGCGTCGTCCGGACCGACAAGCGCCACCCCGGCCGCCGGTTCCGCCGGGTCGGACAGCTGCCGGACCATCGCCCGGATGGTCGGCTCGGTGAGGAAGTCGCGTACCGGGATGCGGGTGCCGTGCCGGCGCTCGACGGCGGTCAGCAGGCGGATCACCCGCAGGGAATCCCCGCCGACGGCGAAGAAGTCGTCCGTCGGCCCGACCGGGACGTCGCCCAGGATCTCCTGCCACAGGGCGACGAGCTGCCCTGCCAGCCCGCCCGGCCGGGCGACCGGCACGCCCGGCGCCGGTGCGCGGAGCGCGGCGAGCTGCTCCGCCAGCGCCCGGCGGTCCGCCTTGCCGTTGCCGTTGACCGGGAGGGCCGACACGGCGGCGACGGTCCGCGGCACCATGTACGCGGGCAGCAGGCGCACCAGGTGGGCTCGGGCGTCCTCCGGAGCGGCCGGGCCGACGTACGCCACGGCGAGCCGCGCGTCCGCGCCCGCGCCGAGCAGCACCGCGAGCGCTTCGCTGACCGACGGGTGGCCGGCGAGCGCCATCTCGATCTCCCCGAGCTCGATCCGGAAGCCGCGGAGTTTGATCTGACCGTCGAGCCGGCCCAGATAGTCGAGGGTGCCGTCCGGCAGGCGGCGCACCCGGTCCCCGGTCCGGTACAGCCGCTGGCCGCCGAGCGCCGGGTGCGTGGTGAACAGCTCGGCGGTGCGCTCCGGCTGGTTCCAGTAGCCGACGCCGACCCCGGCGCCACCGAGCCAGAGCTCACCGGGGACGCCGGTCGCCGCGAGGCGGCCGTGCCGGTCGATCACGTGGGCGGTGGTGCCGGGCAGCGGACGGCCGATGGGGATTCGCGCCCGGTCCTCGTCCGCGCCCGCCTGGTGGGTGGTGGCGAGGATGGCCGCCTCGGTCGGGCCGTAGCCGTTGATGACGACCCGGTCCCGGGCGAAGTGCCGGGTGTCGTGCGGATCGGCGGGTTCACCGGCGACCAGCAGGATCCGCACGGTGCCGAGGTCGGGGCGGCCCAGCGCCCGCAGCAGCGACGGGACCATTACCAGCACGGTGACGCCGTTGTCCCGGATGTGGCGGGTGAGCGCCGCGCCGTCGGCCCGTACGTCGTCGCCGCAGTACACCAGCGTGCCGCCGCTGACCAGCGGCATGAACTGCTCGTAGGCCGCCACGTCGAAGCCGGGCGAGGTGAGCTGGAGCCAGACGTCGTCCGAGGCGAACGGGTGCCGTGCCAGGTTGCCGTGCAGGGTGTTGGCCACCGACCGGTGCGTCAGCACCGCGCCCCGGGGCCGGCCCGTGCTGCCCGAGGTGTAGATCAGGTAGGCGGGGGCGTCGGCGCGGCTCTCGCGGAGCGCCGGCGTCTCGTCGGCCGGCACGATCAGTCGATCGATGTCGAGCAGCGGCGGCAGCGCCCCGGTCCGCGCCGACGGTGGGAAGTGCCGCTCGATGATGTCCTTCGTCGAGATCACCGCCCGGGGCGCCGCGTCCGCCAGCACGAACCGCAGCCGGTCCACCGGGTAGTCGGGGTCCAGCGGGACGTAGGCCGCACCCGTCTTCAGCACGCCCAGGATCGACACGACCAGCCGCGGGGTGCGCGCCAGGCACAGCGCCACCCGGTCGCCGGGTCCCACGCCGAGCGCCGAGAGCCGGCCGGCCACGGTGTCGGAGAGCTGGTCCAGCTCGCGGTAGCTGAGCACCGTGTCGTCGCCCACCACCGCCGTCCGGTCGGGGTACGTCCGGGCGGAGCGCGCGAAGAGCCCGTGGAGGGTGGCGTCGCTGTCGCCGGGTGCCTGCTCGGCCGGCCACCGGCGTTCCTCGTCCGGCTCGTGCGGGCCGATGTCCCGCAGCACCGTTCCGGCCTCGGCGTTCGCGAGGCGGTCGAGGGTGGCGACGAGCTGGCCGGCGAGCCGTTCGACGCTGTCCCGCCGGTACAGGTCGGTGCTGAACTCCACCTCGATGTCGAGCCCGCCGGGCGACTCCTGGAAGGAGAACATCAGCTCGAACTTCGCGGTGTGGTTCGCCTCGATGGGCCGGGGGTCGACCGTGGCGAGCCCCAACCGCAGCGGCCGCGGCGGACGCTGCTGGTAGTTGACGACCACCGGGAAGGGCAGGGCCCCGCGCGACGCCCCGGTCAGCCCCAGCTCCCGGCAGACGCTCTGCGCCGGCACGTCCTGGTGACGGTAGGCGCCCACGCAGGCGTCCCGGACCCGGCCCAGCAGTTCCTCGACCGGGGTGTCGCCGGTCGCGGCCACCCGGATCGGCAGCACGTTGACGAGGTAGCCGATCAGATCGGTGGTGTCCGGTCCCCGGCCGTTGGTCAGGCTGCCGAGGCACAGGGCGTCCCGCTCGGTGTGGGCGGCCAGCACGGTGTACACGCCGGCCAGGCAGAGCATGAAGCGGCTGATCCCGTGCCGGCGGGCGGCCTCGGCCAGGTGGGCGCTCGCGGGCTCCCCGACGCGCAGCCGGACCCGGTCCCCGGCGCCACTGAGGACGGCGGGCCGGGGCCGGTCGGTGACCAGGTCGAGGGTGAGCGCGCCGCCGTCGACGGCCTGCCGCCACCACCGCACGGCGGCGGGCAGCCGCTCGGGCAGCCGGGCGAGCGTCTGCCGGACGTGGTCGGCGTAGCGCAGCCGCGCCGGGTGCGCCGCCGCGTCGGCGTAGGACGCGGACAGGTCGGCGAGGAGCACGTCCACCGACCAGTCGTCGGCGATGACGTGGTGCAGCTCGACGTGGACGACGGTCCGGTCCGCGGCGAGCCGGGCCACCAGCAGGCGTGCCAGGGGTGTCCCGTCCGTGCCGGTGGTGGGCCGGGCCAGCAGCGCGTCGACCCGGGCCTGCCGCTGCCCGGCGGGCAGCTCCCGCAGGTCGTGGTGGACGAACGCCTCGTCCGGATCGGCCGCCGGTACCTGCCGGTACTCGTCGCCGTCGCGCCGCACGACCATCCGCAGCGCCTCCTGCCGCGCGGCGACCCGGTGGAACGCGGCCCGCAGCCGCGCGACGTCGACCGGCCCGGCGACCAGGAAGGTGCGCCGGATCAGGTAGCGGTGCGGCGGCCGGCCCTGCTGGTCGAACCAGACGCCCCGCTGCCCGGGCAGCAGCGGCAGCGCGGCGGCCGGCTCCGCCGGTGGGCCGGCGGTTCGCGCCCGCGCGGCCGTGGCGTCGACCAGCGCGGCGATCTCCCGGACCGTGGCCGCGGTCAACAGCTCCCCCAGCCCGACCGCCACTCCCCGCGCCCGCTCGACGCCGGCCGCCACGGTCATCGCCGCCAGCGAGTCGCCGCCGGCGGCCAGGAAGTCGGTGTCCGGTCCGACCGGCGCGCCGAGGACCTGGCCGACGAGTCCGGCGACGAGGTGTTCGGTGGCGGTGCCGCCGTCCGGCGCGACCGCCGGGGTGCCGGGCCGCCGGTCGGCCTGCCCGGTCAGCGCGCGGCGATCGGCCTTGCCGTTCGCGGTGACCGGCAGCGCCGGCAGCACCGTCACCGTCGCCGGCACCTGGGCCGGCGGCAGGGTGGCGGCGGCGTACCCGATCAGGTCGCCCACGGCGGCGGGTTCGCGCAGCACGACGAAGGCGGCGAGCCGCCGGTTCAGCTCCGGACCGGGCGCGACCACGGCGGCCTCCCGCACCGCCGGATGCCGCAGCAGCGTCCGTTCCGTCTCGGCCGGCTCGACCCGGTATCCCCGGATCTTCACCTGGTCGTCGGTCCGGCCGAGGAACCGCAGGTTGCCGTCGGGAAGCAGGCGCACCCGGTCCCCGGTCAGGTACGCGGTGCGGCCGGGATGCCCCGGCTCGGGGACGAAGCGCTCGGCGGTCAGGTCCGGCTGCCCCCGGTAGCCACGGGCGACGCCACCGCCACCGACGCAGAGCTCACCCTCCTCGCCGGGCGCGACCGGACGGCGGTCCGGGCCCAGCACGTGTGCCCTCGCTCCGGACAGCGGCCGGCCGATGGGCACGTCCGGCCAGGACTCGTCGTAGCAGCGTTCGCCGTGCAGCACCAGCCAGCAGGCGTAGACCGTCGTCTCGGTGGGGCCGTACCCGTTGACGATGGTGCAGTGGGGCAGCCGGCGGAGCGCGGTCCGCACCGCCGCCACCCCGGCCCGGTCCCCGCCGGAGATGCAGAGCCGCAGGCCACGCAGGTCGTCGGCGACGTGTTCCATGGCGAGCCGGAACAGCGGGGCGGCCAGCCGCAGGACGGTGACCCGGTGGCGCCGGACCGCCCGGCCGATGTCGTGGACGCTCGGGCGGTCCCGCCCCGGCAGCGCCAGCGTCGCCCCGTTGAGCAGGGCCCCCCAGATCTCGAAGACCGACGGGTCGACGTGCAGGGGGGCCAACTGGAGTACGACGTCGTCCGGCCCGAGCCCGGCCTCCGGCGCCCGGGCCAGGGCGAGCACCGACCCGTCCGCCACCTCGACCGCCTTCGGTCGACCGGTGCTGCCGGAGGTGGCGATGACGTACGCCAGGGGTGCCGGCTCCCCGAGCGGCGGCTCCGGGAGGTCCCCGTCGGCGGTCGGGGGCCGGTCGACGGACAGCACCCGCACGCCGGGCAGCACGGCACGCAGCCGGTCCACCTCGGACGGGTCGGCGAACAGCGTGCGTACCCCGCACTCGGTGACCAGGGCGCGCAACCGGTCGTCGGGCGCGGCGGGGTCCGCCGGCAGGTACGCACCGCCGGCGAGGATCACGCCGACCAGCGTCGCGACCGCTGCCGGCGACGCGGCCATCCGGACCGCCACCAGTTCTCCGGGCGCCCCGACCGGCCCGAGCCGGCGGGCCACCGCGCCGGACCAGCCGGCCAGGGTGCGGTAGTCGAGGCGGTCGTGGTCGGAGACGACCGCCGTGCGCTCGCCATGGGTGCGGGCGACGGCCAGGAACGCGTCGGCGAGCGGACGCCGCACCGGCGGGTACCCGGGCGTCCTCATGCCGGCTCCCGGTGCAGGGCCTCGACCATGCTCGCGGTGTCGTACAGGTCCAGATAGCGGGCGATCAGCCCGTCCCGGATGGTGAAGACGTTCATCCACTGTGCCTCGTACCGGGCGGCGTTGTGCAGCACCCGGGTGCGGCTGAAGCCGAGGACCACCACGCGGTCGCCGGCGTCCAGGAAGTCGTAGGGTTGGCACACCTCCACCGAGATCCACTGCCGGACGATGGTGAAGAACCGCCGGAAGCCCTCGACCCCCTGGTACGTCCCGGCCCAGGGCAGCGACGGGGGTCCGTGATAGATCCACTCGAAGTCGTCGGTGAGCAGCGCCTCGATCTCGGTGAGCTTGCCGTCGTCGAACAGCTGGAAGAACCGGCGCACCACGTCGACGTCCTGCTGACTCATTGCGGCCTCCTCACGGCGTGGCCGCGCACCCGCGCCCGGCGCCGTACGCGTTCGACGAGACGAAAGACCGCCGCTTCGGCCAGCAGCCGAGGGGCGGAGATGCGGGACAGTCGCCGAGCCCCGTCCATCACCTGCTGGATCTCCCCCTCGGTGGCGACCAACGGCAGCAGGAACACGTCGTAGACCACGAACGCCCGGGCCCGCCGGATCCACCAGCTGATCAGCGCGAAGGTCAGCCACTCGCCCTCGGGGTCGACGAGCCGCCGCAGCGGGCGCGGCACCCTCGGCTCGAACCTGCCGAGCAGCCCCTCGGCGAACCGTCGCCCCACCACGCCGCGCCGGTTCCCGGCCATGGCGGCGAGGCCCCGACGGACGACCTCGGACAGGGCCGCCACCCGGGATGCGATCTGCAGGGCGTCGACCTGGGCGACGGCGTGCCCGGCGAAATGGGCGCCGAGTTGGTGGGCGTGCTGGCCGCGCAGCTCCTCGACCAGGAGCGGGTTGGCGCGGCGGGCCGCCTGGTAGACCTCCTCGGACACCAGCGCGGACCCGGTGGGGAAGCAACCGTAGCTGAGGGCCTTGGACAGGCTCATCAGGTCGATGTCGGGGAGCCTGCCCTGGTGGGCGAAGCGGGTGCCGCACCGGTAGAAGGAGGTGAGCACCTCGTCGACGCCGACCAGGAGGCCCTGTTCCGCCCGGGCCTCGGTGACGGCCCGCAGGAGCGGGTCGGGTATCGGGGCGTACGAGTTGGAGCTGCCGTGCACCAGCTCGACCCAGACCAGCCCGACCTCGCCGCCGGCGGCCTCCCGCCGGAACTCCCGCACCGCCTCCGGGCCGTACGGGTCGATGTACCGGATGTCGGCGTAGAGCGGCCCGAACGGGGCGCGGGTGCGTTCGGCCGCCGTGGCGAGCAGCGACACCAGCGTCTTGCCGCCGTAGTTGTGGCGGAACACGACGATCCGCCGCCGGTCGGGCCGGGCGAGGCGGGCCAGGATGATCGCCGACTCGACCGCCGAGGCTCCGCTGACCGCCGGGAACGCCCTGGCCAGCCCGGTTTCCCGGGCGAGGATCCGGTCCAGTTCGCCGACGTAGTCCCGCCCCGGATCGTGCCGTCGCACCACGTCGGTGACCGCGTCGAGCGGGTTGTGGCCGTTGATGCCCAGGCCCGCCCCGCACAGCCCGTCCACCAGGTCGAGACGCCGGCCCGAGTCGAGTTCGACGGTGAGCCGCGCCCCTTCGGCCCGTACCACGTGCAGGGCGCCGTGCAGCTTGCGGTGCATCCGTACGGTCATCGGGTTGACGTGGCGGGCGTAGAGGTCCAGCGTCCGCTGCCAGTCCCCCGTCGTGGCGGCCAGCACGTCCCGTACCGGGCTGCCCTCGGGCCAGCGCGGCAGCAGGCGCGCCGTGACCGCGCGCATGGCGACGGTGTTGCCGCCGTAGGTGTTGGAGTGCAGGAACCCGGTCGACGGGTGGGACCAGGGGGCGAACATCTCCGGATCGCCGGCGAAGGCGCCGAAGGGCACCTGGTGGCCGGTGAGGGATTCACCGAGCACGAACAGGTCGGGGCCCAGCAGGTCACTGGCGGCGTCGTGGGCGGCGAGGGGGTCCACGTCGCCGAGGTCGAGGGCGACCCGGGTGCCGTCGCGCCGGGCCCGCCGGACGACGTCGGCGAGTTCGGCCAGGTGCTCCGCGCCCAGCCGGTCCGTGCCGCGCAGCACCAGGCCACCGCACGGCGCCTGGGCCAGGGATTCGTCCAGCGCGGCCACCGTGTCGGCGAACACCAGGCCGGGCGCGAGGGCCCGCTCGGGCCCCTCCCCCAGCGGGTCGGCCCGGCGGTGCAGGGTTCCGTCGGGATCGAGGACCGCCACTCGCCCCCGGTGCCGTGACGCGGTCGCGGCGGCCCGATGGCGCAGCAGCTTGATCGCCCCGTGCAACGCCTCGTAGCGGGAGTTCGCGAAGAAACACCGGTACCGGGCGGACGCCGGGGCGGCACCGATCTCCCGAAGGAACGTACTGATGAGGTAGCCGGCGTGGGCGGCGTCCTCGGTGACGAACCAGGACGGCATCGCGAAGATCGGATGCCGCTGCTCGATGAGGTCGGTGAGGATGGTGAGCGTCTCCGGGGCCGCGGGGCGGAACAGGGAGACGGCACTCTCGGTCAGGTCGACGTTCAGCGGCATGGAGGAACCCCGTCTCGAGATGGCGGGCGCGGTGGGTCTGGGCGGCGGGCCGCGGCCACACCGGTCACGAGGCCGCGACAATCGGCTCGTATCTGCCACCCCAGTAACGGCCATCGGCACCCGGGATCGCATCTCCTGCCGTGCCGTCACGCACCGCTGGTGCGCGACCCGGCGGTAGCGATCGTCAGGCCACGATGATCACGTGGAGGTTCCGTGGGCCGTGGACGCCCTCGACCCGGTTCAGCTCGATGTCGCTGGTGGCCGACGGCCCGCTGATCCAGGTGAGTGGCCGGTGCGGGTCGAGGCGGGCGACGGCGTCCGGGACGGTGGCGACGACCTGGTCGGTGCGCAACACGCAGACGTGCACGTCGGGCAGCAGCGTGATGATCCGGCGGCCCTGGTCCGGGGCGCCGTCGAGCACGACGGTGCCGGTCTCGGCGACGGCCACCGCCGCCGCGGTGACGACCCCGTCCAGGGCGGCGATCCGCGCCGCCGGGAGGTCGTCGTCCGGCACCGCGCGCACGCTGTCGGGCAGCCAGCGTCGGGGCAGCTCCGGTGGCACCACCACCTGCCGGCCGCCGAGCACCTGGTCGACGACCCGGGCGATGTCGGCGTCGCCGCAGCGGTGCACGGTCGCCCGGTAGTCGGTCAGCCGGTCCACCAGCACGTCCAGGTCGACGGCGAGGGCACCGGCGCCGCGATAGGCGCGGGGCGGGTCGGCCGGCGCCGGCCGGGGCGCACCGAGGGCGGCCCGGAGCCGACCGAGGATCAGCTCGCGGCTCATCGCGACGCCCACCACTGGCGGAACGACTCCGGCGGCGGTTGGGGCAGGTCGCGGCTGGCCGTCCAGCCGGACAGCGGCGGGGGCAGCCCCCGGCCGCGGCGGCCGGCGAGCCGGGACAGCTTCGCGGCGCGCTGCGCGGCCGCGTACAGCACCGGGCGGTCCATGGTGTACGCGGCGGCGGCCATCGTCGCCCGCTCGGCGCGCGGGTGCGGCGCCTGGCCGCGCAGGTGCACCAGAATGGACGGAATGTCGATCATCACCGGGCAGGCGTCGTAGCAGGCGCCGCAGAGCGACGACGCGTACGGCAGGGAGGCGTTGTCCGCGACGCCGGTGAGCTGCGGCGACAACACCGCCCCGATCGGCCCCGGATAGACCGAGCCGTACGCGTGCCCGCCGGCGCGCTCGTACACCGGGCAGACGTTGAGGCAGGCCGAGCAGCGGATGCAGTGCAACGCCGCCCGCCCGACCGGGTCGGCGAGCACCGCGCTGCGCCCGTTGTCCAGCAACACCAGGTGGAACACCTGCGGGCCGTCACCGGGGGTGATCCCGGTCCACATCGAGGTGTACGGGTTCATCCGCTCCCCGGTCGAGGCCCGGGGCAGCAGTTGCAGGAACACCTCCAGGTCGCGCCAGGTCGGCACCACCTTCTCGATGCCCATCACGGTGATCAGCGTCTCCGGCAGGGTCAGGCACATCCGCCCGTTACCCTCGGACTCCACCACCGCCAGGGTGCCGGTCTCGGCCACGGCGAAGTTGGCACCGGACACCGCCACCCGGGTGCTCAGGAACGTCTCCCGCAAATGCCGGCGGGCGGCGGCGGCCAACGCCGCCGGCTCGTCGCTCAACGCCGGATCCACACCCGGCATGGCCCGCAGGAAGATCTCCCGGACCTCGGCCCGGTTGCGGTGGATCGCCGGCACCAGGATGTGGCTCGGCCGGTCGTCGCCGAGCTGCACGATCAGCTCGGCCAGGTCGGTCTCCACCGCCTCGATCCCGGCCTCCGCCAGGGCTTCGTTGAGGCCGATCTCCTGAGTGGCCATCGACTTGACCTTCATCACCCGCTCGGCGCCGGTGCCCCGGACCAGGTCGGTGACGATCCGGTTGGCCTCGACCGCGTCGGCGGCCCAGTGCACCGTCCCGCCGGCCCGGGTGACCGCCGCCTCCAGTTGCTCCAGCAGTTCGGGCAGGCGGGCCATGGTGTCGGTCTTGATCGCCCTCCCGGCCGCCCGCAGTTGCGCCCAGTCCGGCAGCTCACCGATCACCGCGGCCGACTTCGCCCGGATGGTGCCGGTGGCGTGACCCAGGTTGCGCCGCAGCTGCGGGTCGGCCAGGCCCCGCCGGGCCGCGACCGGGAACGACTCGTCGCCACGCAGGTGCCCCACCCCACGCGGCGCGGTGGCCGGCATGCCGAGGAACGTACGGGTCACCCGCCCACCTCCGTGCGCCGCCGCTGACCGGAGGTCTCGCTGCCCTCGGTGGCGGCCAGGATCTCCGCCAGGTGCACGGTCCGCACCCCGGCCCGCAACCGCGACAGGCCACCGCCGATGTGCATCAGGCACGACGCGTCGCCGGCGGCGCACACGTCCGCCCCGGTGGCCAACACGTGACGCATCTTGTCCGCCAGCATCGCCGTCGAGGTGTCGGCGTTCTTCACCGCGAACGTGCCACCGAAGCCACAGCACTGCTCCGCCTGCGGCAACTCCACCAACTCCAGCCCCCGCACCGCGCGCAACAACCGCACCGGCCGGTCCCCCACCCGCAGCATCCGCAGCGAGTGACAGGTCGGGTGGTACGTCACCCGGCGCGGGTAGTACGCCCCCACATCGGTCACCCCGAGCACGTCAACCAGGAACTCCGACAGCTCCCAGGTGCGCCCGGCGACGTCCTCCGCCCGGGCGGCCAACCGCTCGTCACCCGCCCGCCGGGCCACCATCGCGTGCTGGTGCCGCACCGACCCGACACACGAACCGGACGGCGCGACCACCACGTCGTACGGGGCGAACGTGCGCACGTGCCGGCGCACCAACGGCACCGCCTGATCCGGGTAGCCGGTGTTGACGTGCATCTGACCGCAGCAGGACTGCCCCTCGGGAAAGACCACCTCGTGGCCGAGGCGCTCCAGCAACCGCACCGTCGCCACCGCCGCCCGCGGAAACAGGGTGTCCGCCAGGCACGTCACGAACAGCGCGACACGCATCCTCCACCACCCATCGGTACCGGCGCGGGCCGGCACCAGGATGGTACCCAGCGCGGTGGCCACGACCGGCCCGGCGACCACCGGCCCTCAGCAGGCGTCGGCGGCCGGCCACTAGCCCGCCGATCCGTCGGCGGCGCCGCCCTGCCGGTGCTGCGGAAGCGGCAGGGACCAGGTCTGGCCGACGAGGTCATGGCCGAAGCTGTGGTGCGGCTGCTCGTCGACGAGGGTGAACCCGGCGGCCTGGTAGATCCGGCGCGCGGATACGAGGAGGTCGTTGGTCCACAGGACGACCTGCCGGTAGCCGACCTGACGGGCGAAGGCGAGGCACTGTTCGACCAGGCGGGTGCCGATGCCGAGACCGCGGGCGGCCGGGGTGACCAGGAGGACGCGCAGCCGGGCCGTCCCGGGTTCGTCGCCGGCGACCAGGAAGACGCAGCCGACACGTTCGCCGTCGACCTCGGCGATCCACGCCGCCTCCCGGGACGGGTCGTGGTCGGTGGCGTAGTCGCCGACGATCGTCGCGACCAGCGCCTCGAAGTCGGAGTTCCAGCCGAACTGCTGCGCGTAGGTCTCGCCATGGGCCGTCACCACCCAGCCCAGGTCTCCCGGACGATCCGCGGGGCGCACGGTGATCTCGATCCGTTGCTGGCAGCCATGCGTCATGTGCCTCGCCTCCCTCGGGTCACTGAAACAGTCGTTTCAGTAACGGTAGGCTAGGCCGGTGACCGAGGAAACGACAAGCCCGTCCGCGCGTAAGGTCGAACTGCTGGAGGCCGCCTACCGGTACGCGCTCGAGCACGGCCTGGCGCACCTGTCCCTGCGCCCGCTGGCCACGGCGATCGGTTCCAGCCCGCGCGTCCTGGTCTTCCTCTTCGGCAACAAGGACGGCCTGACCCGGGCGCTCCTGGCCCGGGCCCGCGCCGATGAACTCGCGATCCTCAACCATGTGCAGGGGTCCGACGACCCGCAGGCCATCGGCCTGGCCACGGCCGTCACGCGCCTCTGGGGGTGGCTGGCCGGGGCGGAGCATCAGCAACTGCTGAAGCTGTGGGCCGAAACCTACGCCACGTCACTGGTGGAACCCGAGGGCGTGTGGGGCGGCTTCGCCGCGGCGACGGTGCACGACTGGCTCACCGTCCTGGCCGACTGCCAGTCCACGGAGGAGAGAGACAGCCCGGAAGGCGCCGGCCGCCGCACCCTCGCCCTCGCGGTCCTCCGCGGCGCCCTGCTCGACCTGCTGGCCACCGGGGACCACGACCGCGTGACGGCCGCGGTCCACCACCAGCTCGCCGTTTTCCAGGCGCCGGCTCCAGCGCCCTGATCCGGTCAGCGACGACGCGCGGCGCACCGCCACCCGGTCGGCGGCTGCTGTTTCCTCATGCTCGGCAGACGATCTCGCCGTGCAGGATGGCGAACCAGGCGTCCGGCGCCGCGGCCCACTCGCGCCAGCCGTCCGAGACGCGGCGCAGGTCGTCCTCCGTCGCGACGCCGGCGGTCAGCAGCTGCGTGGCCAGGTCCGAACTCAGGATCCGCTCGGCCCACATCCCGCCCCACCACCCGGCATCCTCCGGCGTGGCGAAGCACCACGTGCTCGCTGTCGCCGTGACGTCGGAGAACCCGGCGTCCCGGGCCCAGGACAGCAGCCGCCGACCGGCGTCCGGCTCGCCTCCGTTGGCGCGGGCGGCCCGCTGGTAGAGCGCGAGCCAGTCGTCCACCGCGGGCACCCGGGGGAACCAGGTGAACGCCGCATAGTCGCTGTCCCGCGCGGCGACAACGCCACCGGGACGGCAGACCCGGCGCATCTCGCGCAGCGCCCGGACCGGATCGGCGACATGCTGAAGCACCTGGTGGGCGTGGACGACGTCGAACGAGCCGGCGGGGAAGTCGAGCGCGTGGACGTCGGCGACCGCGAAGTCGATGTTGCGCCGGCCGCGCGAGTGGGCCTCCGCGCGGGCGTACTGGAGCGCGTCGCCGGAAATCTCCACGGCGGTGACCCGCCCGGGTGCGACGCGGGCGGCCAGGTCGACGGTGACGGTGCCCGGTCCGCAGCCGACGTCGAGCACCGACATGCCCGGCACGAGGTGCGGCAGGAGGTAGGCCGCCGAGTTCTCGGCGGTACGCCATCGGTGTGAGCGCAGCACCGACTCGTGGTGCCCGTGGGTGTACACGTTCGATGCGGTGGTCATGCGCGGATCCCCTCGACCAGTTGCCCCGACGGTAGCCGCACCATCCCATAGTTCGGAACTAGAATCTCGCTGATTGGAAGCACCTCAGCCCAGGTGTCCGCCGAGTTTGGTGTAGCCGCGCAGCAGGTCGCGGGAGATGATCAGACGCTGCATCTCGTCGGTGCCCTCGAAGATCCGGTACAGCCGCACCTGCCGGTACCAGCGTTCGATCGGCAGCTCACGGGTGTAGCCCATCCCGCCGTGGATCTGCAGCACCCGGTCGACCACCCGGTTGACCATCCCGGCGCCGTAGAGCTTCGCCATCGAGGAGGCGTGCCTCGGGTCGAGGCCGGCGTCGACCGTCCAGGCGGCGCGCAGGATGAGCCAGCGGGCGGCCTCCAGCTCGGTCTCCGAGTCGGCGATCATCCACTGGATGGCCTGGTTGGTGCCGATCGTGGCGCCGAAGGTCTCCCGGGTGTTGGCGTGGTCGATGGCCATCCGCAACGCGCGTTCGGCGATGCCGACGGCGTGCGAGGGGATCGTGTAGCGCCCCTTGCCGATCCACTGCATGCCGAGGGCGAAGCCCTGCCCCACCTCGCCGAGGATGTTGCGGTGCGGTACGCGCACGTCGTCGAAGATCAGCGACGCCGGACCGCCCTCGCCCATGGTGGGGATGAACTCCGACCGCCAGCCCATCGCCCGGTCCACCAGGAACGCGGTCGCCCCGCCGTCGCGGGCACCCCGCTCGGGGTCGGTGACCGCGATGACGATGGCGAAGTCGGCCTCGTTGCCGCCGGTGATGAAGGTCTTCTCACCGTTGAGGATCCAGTCGTCGCCGTCGCGGCGGGCCCGGAACCGGATGTTGGCGGCGTCGGAGCCGGCGCCCGGCTCGGTGATGGCGAAGCAGGAGCTCCGGTCACCGGAGATGGTGGGCAGCAGGAACTCCCGGCGCTGCTCCTCGGTGGCGTGGAAGAGGATGTTGTCCGCCTCGCCACCGAAGCGGAACGGCACGAAGGTACGCCCGATCTCGGTCCAGATCAGCGACTGGACGACGGCCGGCAGCTCCATGCCGCCGTACTCCTGTGGCGTGGCGAGCCCCCAGAAGCCGAACTTCTTCGCCCGCAGTTGCAACTCGCGCAGCTCGGAGCGGTCCAGGCCGGGCTGGTGAGCCCGTTCCCGGCGCAGCAACTCCTGCTCCAGCGGCATGACCTCCCGGGTGATGAAGTCGCGGGCGGTGTCGCGGATGGCCCGCTCCTCGTCCGACAGTCCGAAGTCCATGTGCTCACGGTTCCTCTCCCGGATCAGCAGGCGTCGACGCCGGTGTGCGCCCGCCCGGTTGACTGGCTGCTGGCTCCGCCTGCTGCCGCCGCGCGGTCGACGAAGTCGGGGGCGGAAACGCGGACCCGCGACCTGATCGGCGGAGAGGCGAAGGGCCATGGCAGCAAAACTAGCGGTGCAAGTCCCGACTCGGCCCGCCGGCCGCCACCCGACAGCGGGACCGGTCACCCGGCCCACGGGTGGGGCACCCGCCCCGTCCGTCGGCCGAGATCTCACCCCCGGCACCTCCACCGTTCACGTGCACGTGCCCCGACCGTTTCGGACGATCTTTACATTCGTCGATGGTTGACCTGGGACGGTCACCCTCGAAGAAAGGGATCACCATGGACACTCGTCGGGTCCGGTCGGCCGCGATCGCCGCACTGACCACAGTCACCGCCGCGGCGGTGTTGACCGTGGCCGGCCCGGCAGCCGCCGCCACCAGCACCTTCACCCCCGCCGCCGACACCTACGTCGACAACAGCGCCGCCTCGACCAACTTCGGCACCAGGTCCCAGGTCGGCGTGGACAACTCGCCGGCGAAGCGGATGTTCCTGCGCTTCTCGGTCAGCGGCCTGACCGCGTCCGTGACCAGCGCCCGGCTGCGCATCCACACCGACGACGTGGCGGGCGCCGAGAGCCCCAGCGGCGGCACCTTCACGGCCATGACCAACACCACCTGGTCGGAGACCGGGGTTACCTGGAACAACCAGCCCGCCATCGACGGGACGACCCTGGGTTCGCTCGGCAGCGTCGCCCGCAACGCCTGGTACGAGGTGGACGTGACCCGGCTGGTCACCGGCAACGGCACCGTCAGCATCGGGGTGACCTCGTCGAACAACGACGGCGCCGACTACGACTCCCGCGAGTCCGGCGCCACGGCACCACAACTGATCGTGACGACCGGCACGGCGAGCGGCGACCCGGTGCTGGTGGGCGCGGGCGACATCGCGGATTCCGGCTCCGGGGACACCGCCACCGCCGCCCTGCTGGACAACATCCCCGGGACCGTGTTCACCACCGGCGACAACGTCTACACCAACGGCACCACGGCCGAGTTCAACACCTACTACGAGCCGACCTGGGGCCGGCACAAGGCCCGCACCCGCCCCTCGCCGGGCAACCACGACTACAACACCGCCGGCGCCACCGGCTACTACGGCTACTTCAGCAGCAACGCCGGCCCGTCCGGACGGGGCTACTACTCCTACGACCTCGGCAACTGGCACGTGGTGTCACTGAACTCGAACATCAGCATGTCCGCCGGCTCGGCGCAGGAGCAGTGGCTGCGGGCGGACCTGGCGGCCAGCACCAAGCCGTGCACCCTCGCCTACTGGCACCACCCGCTGTTCACCTCGGGCGCAAACCACGGCCCGTCCACCTCCACCCGCCCGCTCTACCAGGCGCTGTACGACTACAACGCCGACGTCGCGGTGTGGGGCCACAACCACCAGTACGAGCGGTTCGCCCCGCAGAACGCCACCGGCGGCCTGGACACCACCCGCGGCATCCGGGCCTTCGTCGCGGGCATGGGCGGCGCCGGCCACTACGGCTTCGGCACGATCCAGCCGAACAGCGAGGCGCGCAACAGCGACACGTACGGGGTGCTGAAGTTCACCCTGCACAGCAACAGCTACGACTGGGAGTTCGTGCCGGAGGCCGGCAGGACCTACGCCGACCGGGGCGCCGGCAGCTGCCACTGACCCGCGCACCCATCGATGTCAGTGCCGCCATGTCACCACCCCGGTGAGATGGCGGCACTGGCGCGGTCCGACCCGTGGCTAGACTGAACCTCACACGGACGTGAGGTAGGAACGGGAGACAGCGATGACCGCCAGCATTCGGATCGGCGAACTCGCCGCCCGCACCGGGGTCAGCGTGCGATCCCTGCGCTACTACGAGGAGCAGGGGCTGCTCACCAGCCTACGCAGCCCGAGCGGCCACCGCCGCTACCTCGAGAGCCAGGCCGAGCGGATCGTCTTCATTCAGCGACTGTTCTCCGCCGGGCTGAGCAGCCGTACGATCGTCGACCTCCTGCCGTGCGTCGAGTCGCCGAGTGCGGACACCTCGGAGGCGGCGCTGGAGCGGATGCGTCAGGAGCGGGACCGGCTCGACCGGCACATCGAGGACCTGATCCGGACCCGGGCGGTGCTCGACGAGCTGATCGCCGCCAACCGCGCCCACCGGAGCCAACTCGCCCGCGCCTGACCCGCGTCAGCGGTCGCGGCGGCGCCCGGCTGCTGCCCACGTCGCGACCAGGGCGTACGTGTGAGTCGGGTTACCCACCCTTGCATCTGACATCGGTGTCAGCAATTAGCGTCACCGGACGACGACAGCGAGGGAGAACGACGATGAGCCGTGTGTTCGGATACCGCGCCTTCGGTGGCCCGGAGGTCCAGTTCTACTTCGATCGGCCCGATCCGCAGCCCGGCGACGGCGAAATCCTCATCCGGGTCCGGGCCGCTGGCGTGGCCCGCCTCGACCACCTGCTCCGGTCCGGACTCGTCCGGGCACTCAACGGGCACCTGCCGTTCCCGCAGGTGATGGGGATGGAGGCCGCCGGGGACGTACTGAGGGTCGGGGCCGGCGTCACCGACATCGCGGTGGGCGACGCGGTGTTCGGGTTCGCCCTCGGCGGCGCCGGCACGTACGCCGAGACGACGCTCCTGCCGGCCGCGAACGCGGCCCGCAAGCCGGAAGCGCTGCCCTACGAGTGGGCGGCGACGATACCGGTGTCCGGCACCACCGCCCTCGACGGACTCGACCGGCTCAACCTGCCCGAGGGCTCGACGCTGCTGGTCAACGGCGTCGGTGGCAGCACCGGCCAGGTCACCGCGCAGCTTGCCCGGGCGCGGGGCCTGACGGTCATCGGGACCGGCAGCGACAGCAAGCGGGCGGTGGCCGAGGCGCTGGGGGTGAGCTTCGTCAGCTACTCGGCCGGCGATGTCCCCGGTCAGACGCGTGACCTCGCCCCGGCCGGTGTCGACGGCCTGATCGACCTCGTCGGCGGCGACTCGCTGCGTTCGGTCGCCGCGCTGGTGAAGGACGCCCGGCAGCTGGTCTCGGCCGCCGACGCCACCGTGAGCGAGCTGGGCGGCGAGTACCTGCCGCGCCGTCTCGACCGAGCGTCGCTGGAAACCGTCGCCGCGCTGATGGTGGACGGCACCATCGACCCGCACATCACGCGGACGTTCACCTTCGACCGGAGCGCGGCGGCGCTGGCGACCGTGGAGACCGGTCACACCGCCGGCAAGCTGGTGATCGCTGTCTCCCCCTGATCAGCTCGGCGACCGCTGGTCGATCCGCTCCCGCCGCCGATGGGCCGCGGCACCGGCCGTGATCGGCTTGCGGAAGTCTCCGAAACTTTCGGCGACGGTAGCCGTCACGGTACGATCCGTCACCTGTCGCTGCGACCCGACCCGCACCGGCACCGCCCTGTTAGAACTCGGCCTCCGGGACGATCGACACCGCACAAGTCTTTCCGGAATGTTTCGGATAGTTGTTGACAGGGATTCCGGCGACCACCTACCGTCACCATCGACGACACTCGATGCTGTCGCCACCGCCCCTGTTGGTGCGAGAAAACCGGCACCCCACCGCGCTGCTGGCCTCCGCCAGCCCGTCCCGAGGAGGAGCATGCACATGAACGACACCTCGAGCAGACCGAAGGGGCGCGGCCGCGTGCGGCTGCTCCTCGGTGCCGCGTGCGCCGCGGCGCTCGCCGTCAGCGGCACGGTCATCGCCTCACCCAACGCGTACGCCGAGGCCGACCGGACCGTCAGCTCGAGCACCACCGGCACGCACAACGGCTACTACTTCTCATTCTGGAAAGACAGTGGAAACGCCAGCATGACGCTGCGCGCCGACGGCCGGTACACCAGCAGTTGGGACAGAAGCACCAACAACTGGGTGGGCGGCAAGGGTTGGGCCACCGGCACCCGGCGGACGGTCACCTACTCGGGCAGCTACAACCCGGGCAACAACAACACCTACCTGGCCCTGTACGGATGGACGCGCAACCCGCTCATCGAGTACTACGTCGTGGAGAACTTCGGCAGCTACAACCCGAGCAGCGGCGCCCAGCGGCTGGGCACGGTCACCACCGACGGCGGCACCTACGACATCCTCCGCAGCCAGCGGGTCAACGCCCCGTCGATCGACGGCACCCAGACGTTCTACCAGTACTGGAGCGTCCGCCAGCAGAAGCGCTCGAGCGGCACCATCACCACCGCCAACCACTTCGACGCCTGGGCCCGCGCCGGCCTGAACCTCGGCACCAACCACAGCTACCAGATCATGGCCACCGAGGGTTACCAGAGCAGCGGCAGCTCCGACATCACCGTCTGGGAGGGCGGCGGCGGCAACCCCGGCCCCACCACCAACCCGACGACCCCGCCTCCCGGCGGCGGCAACTGCACCGCGGTGCTCTCGGCCGGCCAGCAGTGGGGTGACCGGTTCAACCTCAACGTCGCGGTCAGCGGCACCAACAACTGGGTCGTCACCCTCAACCTGAACGGCGGCCAGACCCTGCAGAACAGTTGGAACGCCTCGGTCAGCGGCACCAGCGGCACCATCACCGCCAGACCGAACGGCAGCGGCAACAACTTCGGCATCACGATCATGGCAAACGGCAACTGGACCTGGCCGACGGTCAGCTGCCGAACCGCCTGACCCCGACCACCATCCGACACCGTACGGGTGGCGCGGCGACCTCGGTCGCCGCGCCACCCGGCTCGGTTTCCGGACCCAATCACCGGCCGGGCAGCTGAGGCAACGGTCGCGACCACCGCCCCGCTACGCCGGAGCACGCTCCCGTCGCTTCACACCGACGGGATCTCGTGCACGGTCGCGGTCACCGTGAGGGACTTCGTGGCCTTTCCGGCGGAGCCGGTGACGGTCAACAGGTAGGTGTGCTTCTGGATGTCACCTTCCGCGCCCGAGCAGGGGAAGTTCAGCGACTCGCTGCCGGACGGGGGGTAGTCGTCGCGGTAGATCCCGGGTCCGTCGACCGACAGCGCCACCTTGTCCACACCGGTCGCGCGCCACTCCAACACCACCGGCGAGCCCGGGACGAGGTTGACGTTGGTGCCGGAGGGGCAGGACGGCTGCTGGCGTACCCGGAAGGAGACGATCGTGGGTCCCGGTGCCGCCGCCGGCGGTTTCGTCGTGGCGCGCCCGCCGGTGTTGGTCCGGCCCTGGCCGGAGTCGGGCTGGCCCTTGCCCGGCTCGCCGGCGGCGGGCTGGCCGGCCGGGTCGCCGCTCGGCCCGTCCTCGCCCGGGGCGACCGTGTTGATCGTGCCCGGAACGGCGTTGGTCGGCGCCGCACCGACCTCGCCGGCGCCGTTCGCGCTCTGCTCACCGTGCCCACAGCCGGCAACGGCCACGGAGCCCACCAGAGCGACGACCACGGCACGGGCCAGCTGCGGTACGCGCATCATTGCTCCTCAAGAAGGCCGACGCGCTGGTGAGTCCGAGTGCGTCGAGAGCCACGATAGGCGGCAGCCGCAAGGCGTGACCAGGTGGCATCGACGGCCTTGACATGCGCCCGGCGGCACCGCTAACGTCGCGCAAAACTGTTAGCGCTAACAGACGGTCCACCTGGGAGTCTCCGGGTTCCGATACGCCTCCCGCCGGGACCGAGCACCGCCACCGCAGCGCCCCAACCGCCCACCCCACGCCCGGCCCACCACCCACCCCACGCCCGGCCCACCGCCTCACGCCACGGCCGAACCACGCACCACCCATCCGGGCCGACGCGACCGTCCACCGATCCCGCGTCTCCGCGGCACCATCAGCGCCGGCAGCATCCGCATCGGCACCCACCGACGCCCGGCGTGACTGCCGCTCGGCACGACCACCGCCTGACCGCCATCCGCGACCACCACCAGATCACCGTCCACCCGGCCGGCGGGCCACCCGCTCGGCCATGCCGCCATTCAGCTCCGGCGACATCCGCCTCACCGTTGGCACCGGTCCCGGGCTACCTCCTTGCCACCTGCCGGGGCCTGAATCCGCCTCAGCACCACCAGGCCGGCCACCCCGAAATCGGCCACTCCCGCCCGTTGTCAGCGCTCATGAAGCCCACACGGAAGGTAGAAACCTCATGGCCCTCGAAAGAACTGCTGGAAACAGACGTCGAGGCATAGCGGCCGTTGGCCTTGCTCTCGCGGTCGGAGTAGGGGTGGGGCAGATGGCACCAATTGTGCCGGCCTCGGCGGAGAAGCCCGCGCAGCCAGGAGCGCAGGGCGTCGGACCCCAGACCCCGACCGCCAAGGTGCCGCTGGCCGGTGTCGACATGGCGCAGACCTACGTGAACCCGATCAACCTGCCCGGGATGGCGGTGCGCAACATCGTAGGGACGATGCCACCCACGGACACGAATGTCGCCAACACATCGCAGATTCCCGCCAGCCTGAACCTGGAGACGTGGACGGCAGCGTCCGGACGGACCCTCGCCAGCCGATCCACCGTCGGGTTCACCCGGATCTCGGAGAACTCGGCACGGACCGGGGCGGACTGGTCCGCGCTGAACGTCGACGGGACCATCTATCTCTACGCGTCCGGCGCCATGCAGAACGCACCGAACAACAACCGCACCGTCTGGTCCACCACCGACTACCTCACGTGGACGCCCCATCAGATGAACCTGGGCCTGGTCGCACCGACCGTCGTGCAGATCGGCGACAAGTTCTACATGGCCGGCAACAACACGCCGGTCTATCAGGCGGACTCGCCCACCGGGCCGTGGACCAGCATGGGGAATTTCCTGCGCCCGACCGGCCAGACCCTGAGCGTCGGCGACGTGCAGTTCTTCCTCGACACGGACGGACGGCTGTACCTGACGTACAACATCGGCTCGCCGATCATGGGCGTCGAACTCGACCCGAACAATCCTCGGCAGCTCATCAGCGACCCGGTCGTGGTCTGGACCTTCGACCCGCGCAAGGAGTGGCAGCACATCGGCGACAACAAGGCCACCTACACCCACGGGTACGTGGAGGGCTCGCAGCTGTTCAAGGTCGGGGACACCTACTACCTCTCGGTCGCGTCCGGCGGCACGGAGTTCACCACGTACGCGACCGGCGTCATGACGTCGGACAAGCCGCTCTCCGGATTCAAGGAAACGCAGCAGAACCCCATCGGCTACGGAAACAACCACCCCAGTGCGGTGTATCCGAACGCCGGGCACGGCAGCTTCGTCACCGACAGCTCCGGCAACCTGGTGTTCTTCTACACCTACGTCATCGCCTACGAGGAGTTCTTCGAGCGACGGCTGGGGATGGACGTCTGCAACGTGATCCCCGCCGGCCCGCAACAGGGAGCGATCGACTGCGAGCTGTCCAACACGCCGCAACTGGCCCCCGGGAAGAAGATCTCGGGCCGGGACGACGTCGGGCTCTACAACGTGGCCACCAACAGCCAGGCGTACTGGGCGAGCAGCTACGCCCCCGGTCGCAACCCGTACTACGGAGGCGACCGATCCCTGTCGACCTGGTGGGAGCCGGCCGACAGCGACACCGCGCCGACGTACATCAGGGGCTTCGGGACGGTCTTCCACATCTCCGCCGCGCAGATCCAGTGGAAGGAGCTCGGGCGTACCTTCACCAAGGACAACGCCGTGCGGTACACGCTGGAGTACAAGGACATCCCCACCAACACGTGGCGGACGCTTGTCGACCGGAGTACGAACACCACCGCGTACACGGCTGAGTACGTCACCTTCGACCGGGTGCTTACCAACGCGGTCAGGCTGAAGGTCCTGGGTACGACCGAGAACGTCAAGGTCGGCGTCCACGAGCTCAACGTGTTCGGCGAGAACTACAACCTGGTCGCCTCGAAGGGCATGATCACCCCGTAGTCCGAAGCGGTAGAAAGGGAGCGGGCGAGATCGGTCGATCTCGCCCGCTCCTTCTTGTCGTTTCGGTGCTGGCTACCGCACCGTCAAATTCTGGTAGTCGGCGGCGTAGGGCTGGTAGGTCGGGTTGCCGGAGTAGGCCACCCGGACCCGGTAATTCCCGGGCTCCAGATCGGCGGTCGGCAGGGTGACGACCGCCCTGCCGTCCGCCAGCGGCACGACCTGCGCGGTGCCGCCGAAGGTGACGGTGACCTCGCCGGTCGGGATCGGCGCGTGCTGCTTCAGCCCGCCCCCCGGCCCCACCGTGACGTGCAGGCTGAACGTGTCGCCGCGGACCACCGACGCCGGCGCGGCATTCGCCTGGACCTTGACGGCGGCCGAGCCGGCGGGCACCTCGAACGACGCCGTACCCTCCGACGCCTTCAGGTAGTCGAAGCCGAGGTACTCGACCTTGACGGTCCGGGCACCCGCCGGCAGACCCGTCGGCAGTGCGACCGTGGCCGCGCCGTCCTTCAGCTGGGCGAGCTGCGACCACGAGCCGATGCTGAACCGCACCTGACCGCCGGTCTCGAACCCGTCAGCCGCCGTGACCGTGGCGGTGGCCGTGGTGCTCTGCGCCCCGCTCGCGTACGGCTCGACGGCCACCTCGGTGGTGGTCGTGACGTCGCTGTTCGGGATCCCCCGGATGTCGTTCCACTCGCGCAGGGTCAGCGGGATCACGGTGCCGTGGCGCGGACGGACGACACCCGCGTTCGTCATCGTGATCGCCTTGGCGTTCCAGGTCGGCGCCTCGATGTTCTCGTGGCACGCGGCCTGGTATCCACCGCCGTTCGTGTACCGGTCACCCCAGAGGTAGAACTGGCCGGGGCAGGAGGTGTCACCCGGGTTGGCCTTGAAGATGACCGGCCCCTCGTACCCCTGGTTGGCGACCCACGTCGTGCGGCCCAGAGCCGGCGCGACCAACGTCCAGTTGTTGATGTTGCTGTCCAGGAAGTCGGTGTGCTTCTCCGAGAAGATGTCCGAGCCCTGGTTGCCGGCCTCGTTCTTGGTCACCCGGTAGTAGTTGTCGCCGACCCGGATCGCGGTCGTGTCGATCCGCGACAGCGGGGCCGGGTTCTGCCAGACCTGGGGAGCGGAGAACGTCTGGAAGTCGCGCGTCGTGGCGTACCACATCTGCGCGTTGCCCTGACCGGTGCGGTTCACGGGGTTGTTCCACAGCGACTGCGCCCAGAACACGGCGTAGGCGCCGATCTCCTCGACCCACAGCGACTCGGGTGCGAAGGCGTTGCCCGCGTCGTCGGGCGCGACCTTCACGTGCCGCTGCGGGGTCCAGTTCACCAGGTCGTGTGACTCGAACACCTCGATGTACTGGGTGTCGTTGATGGCGTAGCCGCCCTGGTCGTACCAGTTCAGGTCGGTGGCGATCATGTAGAACGTGTCGCCGTCGGGTGAGCGGACGATGTGCGGGTCACGAAGGCCCTGGTCGCCGAGCTGGGAGATGAGCGACGGCCGGCCTCCGGTCAGACCGGTCCAGTCCAGCGCGGTGTTGCCGTTGGACGTGGCGAACATGATCTGCTCGCCGTCGGCGATCCCCTCGCCCTTGAAGTACCCCATGAAGTACCGCTCGTGCTCCTCGGAACGGGGCATGGCGGTGATCGTCACCGGGAACGACTTCGTCTTCGAGGCCGACCCCTTGGTGATGGTCGCCGTCAGGGTGGCGGCGACATCCGCATGGCCGAAGGCCGGGCGGGTCACCACACCGGTCGGGGTGACCAGGTCGGTGGTCGACTTCCAGGTGATCGTGGACCCGAACTCGCCGTCGGCCGCGAGGTCGAGGTTTCCGCGTACGTCGTCGGTGGCGTACAGGGTCAGGTCGAACGTGTCCCGGTCGACCGCCTGCGCGTCGTCGAACTCGGCCTTCACCACGACGGGGATCTCCCGGGTGGTGACCTCCTGGGCGCCCTTGCGGACCGTCGCCGTGAGGGTGGCTGTCGCGTCGGGCTGCCCCTGGGCGGGTCGGGTGATCCTGCCGGTCACCGGAACCTTGCGTGCGCTGTTGAGGGCCGGCGGGGTGTAGACCTCGACGACCGACGGGTCCGAACTCGTCCAGGTGATGGCCGAGCCCGCCACGGAGCCCACCTTGGGCAGCCCGATGTCGCGTACGACCGCACTGGTCAGGCCGAGGTCGATGGCGGCGGCGTCGGCTCGTACGCCGGTGGAGACGGTCCGTTCCGCCAGCGCGAGGGTCTCGTCGAGGCTCACTGCCCGGTCGTAGACCCGGAAGTCCCGGAGCGTGCCGCGGAACGAGTAGTGGCCCGACGTCTGCGAGCGGGCGAGGAAGTTGCAGTTGGTCCCCGCGGCGTTGACCGAGGGCGGCGTGGTCAGGTTCGTCGACGTCGCGTGCAGCACGCCGTCGAGGTAGAGCCGGCCGGTCCAGCTCGTACCGTTCTCGTTCAGTGCCTGGGTGTAGGTGACGTGCGTCCACGCTCCTTCGAGCATGCGGACCCGGTTCTGTTGCAGGTTCGCCGAACCTACCGCGACGCGGAACCGCTGGGTGTTCGACGCGAAGATGGCGCCCTGGGCGCCGGTGTCGGCGTCGCACGAGCCGGACTTGCGGCCCAGGCTCCACATCTGGTGCTCGCCGACGTTCGCCGGGTCGATCCACACGTCATAGTCGACGGTGAGGTTCGACATGCCGGCGGTGAGGTCGTTCGGCAGCGCCACGTACGCCCCGTCGAGGGCGCTCTCGTAGGAGTCGGGGTTGAACCGGACTCCGTCGCCGGTCAGGGTCGCCTTCTCCGGGTGTACGAGCGTGGCGTTCGCCGCCGAGCCCGCGCTACCCGAGTTGACCAGGGTCGTCCCACTGGTCTCGTCGAGGGCGAAATGGTGCACCAGGCCCTCGTTGAGCCGCTCGTCGGCGGCGTACGAGGGCGTCGCCACGAACGAGACCGAGAGCAGCGCACCCAGTGCCAGGCCCGCCACACCACTACCCTGCCGACCCAGCCGGGGCCGTGACCTTCGCTGTCGCAATCGCAATTGGTCCTCCTTGATCGGTGTGAATCCCTCTGAAGTGGACAAATGCTGTTAGCGCTAACAACTTTGCCACCGCAAGGTCAACGAGGCGATGCGTTGCGGTCCCGAGGTCCTGGTGGGGGCGTCGCCGGTTGGGGATCTCGTGTTTCGCACCTTAGGCGGCCTGGGCGGCGCAGGCCAGTGCCTGGTCGCACCAGATGTGATTTTCGCGCGCCGTCGCGCACTCGACGTCGCGATCGCGGCCGAGCCGCGGGTGAACGCGCACACGTAGGGCCCAGCCGCGGTCGTGCGGGCGCGTCGGCTCTCGGAACCGCCGAATCACTGCTTTACTATGGAACTAGTAAAGCAGTAGAGGAGAACCGTGTTCATCTTCCGGCTCGACACCCACTCCGGCGTGCCGCCGTACCTGCAACTCGTCCAGCAGGTCCGCCAGGCGGTGCTGCTGGGCTTCCTCCAACCCGGTGACCGCCTCCCGCTCATCCGCGAGGTGGTCGAGGACCTGGCGATCAATCCGAACACCGTCGCCAAGGCGTACCGGCAGCTGGAGCAGGAGAACCTGGTCACCGGGCGGCCCGGCCAGGGCACGTTCGTCAACGAACAGCAGTCGGCCGTGATGTCGGCATCGACGTACACGTCGCTGCACCGCGGCCTGGCGACCTGGCTGCGCCGCGCCTACGCGGCCGGCCTCGACGAGCAGGCGGTCGACGCGCTGTTCACCTCCGTCCACCAACAGACCAGGAATGAGGACGTGGCGTGACGGCGACCGAGCTCGCGCTGCGCACCGACGGTGTGGGCAAGCGGTACCGGAAGGGCTGGGCGCTGCGCGACTGCACCCTGGCCCTGCCGGCGGGCGGTGTGATCGCCCTGGTCGGGCCGAACGGCGCGGGCAAGACCACGCTGCTGCGCCTGGTCGTCGGGTTGCTGGCACCGAGCACCGGCACGGTGCAGGTCCTCGGCCACGACGTCACCGCCAGCACCCCGCAGACGCTGTCCCGGATCGGGTTCCTGGCCCAGGACCACCCGCTGTACAAGCGCTTCACCGTCGCCGAGATGCTCCGCTTCGGCCGGGCCTGCAACCTGCGGTTCGACCAGGGGCTGGCCGAGCGCCGGCTGGCGAAGCTGGGCATCCCGCTCGACCGCAGGGCCGGCACGCTCTCCGGCGGCCAGCAGGCCCAGGTCGCGTTGGCGCTGGCCCTGGCGAAGCGGCCGGACCTGCTTGTCCTCGACGAGCCGGTGGCCAGCCTCGACCCGCTGGCCCGGCACGAGTTCCTGCAGGTCCTCATGGGTGCGGTGGCCGAAGGCGGGGTGACCGTCCTGTTCTCCTCCCACGTCGTGCACGAGCTGGAGCGCGTCTGCGACCACCTGGTCGTGCTCAACCACGGCCGGGTCACGCTCACCGGTGACATCGACACCCTCCTCGCCGAGCACCGGCTGCTCGTCGGCCCGCGCACGGCCACCGACCTCGACCGCGCCGGCACCGTCGTGGAGGCCGTCCACAGCGACCGGCACACCACCCTGCTGGTACGCGACGGCGGGATCCCGGCCGCGCCCGGCTGGCAGGCCCGGCCGGTCGCGCTGGAGGACCTGGTGCTGGCGTACCTGCGCCGGCCGTCCGAGCCGAGCGCCGCGGTCACGTCGGGGGTGGCGGCATGACGTGGTTGATCTGGCGCCAGCACCGGACCGAGATCTGCGTCCTGGGTCTGCTCGTCGGCATGTTCGGCATCGCCCTGGTCGTGCTCGGGACGCAGGCCCACGACCTGTTCCCCGGCGGTCCCGCCCGGTGTGCGGGAGAGGCCGGTGTCAACGAGACCTGCGCGGCCTCCTTCCGCCGGCTCGACGAGGAGTACGGCTACGTCGAGAACCTGCTGGCGGTCTTCTATCTGGTCCCCGTCGTCATCGGAGCGTTCCTCGGTGCGCCGCTGCTCGCGCGGGAACTGGAGGACGGCACCTGGCAGCTCGCCTGGACGCAGGCCGTGCCGCGGATGCGCTGGCTGGCGGCCAAGCTCGCGGCACTGGCCGGCGTCACCGCCACCCTCACCGGGATGTTCACCGCGGTGCTGACCTGGTTCCGTCAGCCGTTCGACGTGTGGGAAGGGCGGTTCCAGTACGACGCCTTCGACCTGGAGGGACTTGTTCCGGTGGCGTACGCGCTGTTCGCGTTCGGCGTCGCCACCGCCGCCGGGGCGATCCTGCGGCGCAGCCTGCCCGCGTTCGGCGTCGCGTTCGGGGCGTTCCTCGCCGCCCGGATGTCGGTGGCGCTGCTGGCCCGTCCCGCGTACGCCACACCGCTCACCGCCATGGAGCCGGTCGCCGTCGGCGGCTCGAAGGGCCAGGCGGGGCACCGGCCCGGGTCCGGCAACGCTTCCTGGCTGATCGAACACGGCTACGCAGACGCCACCGGGCGCCGGCTGAGCTGGACCGAGTACTACGAGCTGGAGGCCGTCGCCAACCGGGCCGGCACCAACCTCAACCAGTTCCTGCACGCGCGGGGCATCCAGCAGTTCAAGGTCTACCACCCGGCCGACCGGTTCTGGACGTTCCAGCTCATCGAGGCGGCCCTGTTCGTCGCCGTCGCGGCGGTCCTGATCGCTGTGGTGCTGTGGCGGGTACGACGCCGAATGATCTAGTGCCCTGACCACAAACGCTCCCCGGGCCGGCGGATCTACCCGGCCCGGGGCCCCACCGGGTCAGGCTGTCGCCATCTGGCGGACGTGTTCGCCCTCGGCGAACTCCTCGACCATCTTGGCGCAGAAGGCCGGAAGGTCGCTGGGGTTGCGGCTGGTGACCAGGCCGTTGTCGACCTGGACCTGTTGATCCACCCAGTTCCCGCCAGCGTTGCGGATGTCGGTGCGCAGGCTGGGGAACGAGGTGACGGTCCGGCCGTTGACCATCCCGGTTTCGACCAACGACCAGGGGCCGTGGCAGATGGCCGCGACCGGCTTCTGTTGCTGAAAGAACGCCCGGACGAAGTCCATCGCCTGCTGGTTCATCCGGAGCCGGTCCGGGTTGACGGTCCCGCCCGGCAACAGCAGGGCGTCGTAGTCGGCCGCATCGGCCTCGTTCACGGTCCGGTCCACCCGATAGCGGTTGGCCGGGTTGATGTCCTGGTTCATCGACTGGATCTCGCCGGAATTCAACGAGATCAGGTGAACCTCGGCTCCCGCCTGCTCCGCGGCGGCGCGGGACTGGGTGTACTCCACGTCCTCCACCCCGTCGGCGGCGAGACAAGCGACTCGCTTGCCGCTCAGTGGCTGCTGGCTCTGGGCCATTGGTGGACTCCCTTCGCGGTGCCGCCCCGTCGGCGGCGCATCGCTCGCTCGGGTCGCCTTCCCGGTGGGGGCACCGACAAACAGGCCAGCGAACGCCACTCGACGGCGGACAATCCGCCGGTACGCCCGCCGCCTGGAGAGGACCTGTACGGAGAAGGGTCGCGTTACGAGAGTGCTTCCCGTCGCAGCGGGTACGCAGGCTGCCCACTGCTGCCCAGGCTCCGGAAAGGCCACGACATGACCCTCGCTGCCGCCGCGATCGAACTGCCGTCCGGTCAGACCATGCCCGTGCTCGGCCAGGGAACCTGGTACCTGGGCGAGCGCCCCGCGAGCCGGCGGGACGAGATAGCCGCCCTACGCACCGGGCTCGACCTGGGCATGACCATGATCGACACTGCGGAGATGTACGGTGACGGCGCTTCCGAGGAACTCGTCGGCGAGGCGATCGCCGGGCGGCGCGCTGACGTCTTTCTGGTCGACAAGGTGCTGCCGTCCAACGCCAGCCGACGGGGAACCGTGCAGGCCTGCCGCCGCAGTCTGCAACGACTCGGCGTCGACCACATCGACCTCTACCTGCTGCACTGGCGCGGCCGGCAGCCACTCGCGGAGACGATCGAGGCGTTCGCCGAACTCGTCGACGCCGGTGACATCGGGCAGTGGGGCGTGAGTAACTTCGATCTTTCCGACATGACGGACCTACTTGAGGCGGGCGGGAACTCCTGCGCGACCAACCAGATCCTGTACAACCTCACCCGCCGCGGTCCCGAATTCGACCTGCTGCCGTGGCTGCGCGAGCACCAGATCCCGGTGATGGCGTACTCGCCCATCGAGCAGGGCCGACTGCTCGACCACCCCCAGGTCGCGGAGATCGCCGCCCGGCACGAGGCCACGCCCGCTCAGGTCGCGCTTGCCTGGCTACTGCGGCAGGCGAGGGTTGCGGCTATTCCCCGATCCGCCAACCCCGAACACACGCGGGAGAACGCGGAAGCGCGCGACCTGTATCTCACTGAGGAGGACCTGGCGGCACTCGACACGGCGTTCCCACCGCCGGCCAGCCCGCAACCGCTGGAGATGTTGTAGCCCCACCCACCGTCTCGGCGGACGCCCGATCGAGATCGGGCGTCCGCCGAGCGCGCCTTGTCACTGGTGGGGCCGTCAGGGTTTGAGGACGACCTTCTCGCAGTGGTCCTGCTTGTTCTTGAAGATGTCGAAGCCGCGTTCGGCCTCGTCGAGCGGCAGCGTGTGGGTGATGACCCGGGTCGGATCGATCTCGCCGCGCTCGATGCGCTGCAGCAGCGGCTTCATGTAGCGCTGTACGTGGCATTGCCCGGTACGCAGGGTCAGCGCTCGATTCATCCACGCGCCGGCCGGGAACTTGTCGAGGAAACCGCCGTACACGCCGATCACCGATACGATGCCGCCGCTGCGGCACGACAGGATCGCCTGCCGCAGCGCATGGGGGCGCTCCGTCTCCGACCGGACTGCCTGCTTGACCCGGTCGTAGGCGTGGATGTGCGCGGCACCGTGGCTGGCCTCCATGCCGACGGCGTCGATGCACTTGTCCGGTCCCCGCCCGCCGGTCAACTCCAGCAGTCGGGACCGCACGTCCACCTCCTCGAAATTGATCGGCGTGTGGCCCGCCCGTTCCGCCATCTGCAGCCGGTACGGCTCCTTGTCGATGGCGATGACCTTCGCGGCACCGAGCATCCGGGCGCTGTCCATGGCGAACTGGCCGACCGGGCCGGCCCCCCACACCGCGACCACGTCGGTGGGCTGGATGTCACACAGGTCGGCGCCCATGAAGCCGGTGGGCAGGATGTCGGAGAGGAACAGCACCTGCTCATCGGTCAGATCGGACTCGATCTTCAGCGGACCGACGTCGGCGAACGGCACCCGCGCGTACTGCGCCTGACCACCCGCGAAGCCGCCCGTCAGATGCGAATAGCCGAAGATCCCGGCGACCGGATGGCCGAACATCTTCTCCGCGATCCCGGCATTGGGGTTGGAGTTCTCGCAGCAGGAGTAGAGCTCGGCGGCGCAGGCGCCGCACGCACCGCAGGCGATCGGGAACGGCACGACGACCCGGTCGCCGACCCGCAGCTTGTCCGCGGGCACCCCCGAGCCGACCTCGACCACCTCGCCCATGAACTCGTGGCCCATGACGTCGCCGTCCTGCATGGTGGGCACATACCCGTCCACCAGGTGCAGGTCGGAGCCGCAGATCGCGGTGGACGTGATCTTTACGATCGCGTCGCGCTTGTTCAGGATCTTCGGGTCCGGTACGTCACGGACCTTGACCTTGTTGCGGCCCGCCCAGGTGTTCGCCCTCACGCGTCCGCTCCCTTCGCGAGTTCGGCATCCGACAGCGGTTGCGCCGGACGCTGCGGGAACTCCTTGCGGGCCCGCTTGCCCCACGGGGCGCCCTCGGAGCGGACCACCTCGCCGGTCTCCAGCACCTGCTTGAGCCGGCGCAGGTCGTCGTCGAGCTGCTGGTGCGGTTCCTCGCCGAAGTACCTGGCGACCGCCTTGCCGACCGCGCCGCCCGGGATGTCGTAGGTCAGGACGACGTGCACCTCTGTGCTGACGCCGTCCGGGGCGGGCACGAACCGGACCGTGCCCGCGTTTGGCACGTCGGCGTTCCCGGTCGACCGCCACGTGATCTTCTCTCCGGTCGCCTCGTCGATGATCTCGGCGTCCCACTCGACGTTCGTGCCGAACGGAGCGCTGGCGGACCAATGGCTCGTACGGTCGCCGGTGGCGCGGACCTCCCGGAGATGAGCCATGAACGTCGGAAGGTTGCCCAGATCGCGCCAGAACGCGTAGACCTCCCGTGCGGGCTTGCGAACCGTTGTGGTTGCTGTCAGCTCCATGGGTCCTCCTTTGCGTGCGCCCCCTACCGCCGGCGCGGCGCCGATCTCCCTCGCCCGGGTGGCTTGCACGGCGGTCAGTACATCCAGCACCGTGATCCCGAGGACGGCGCCAGTGACCCCGAGGAGCCGCCGCCGGCGGCGCCCGCGCCGGTGCGCGATGGCCATTCCGAGCGAGGTCAGGTCCATCGCGTCGCCCACGACACGGGTCCACGTCCAGGCGCTCTTCCGCCGGCTCGTCAGGAGCCCGGCCGCGTGTACCAACTCCCGCGCCCCGACCAGCGGCACCACCGCCCGAGAAGCCCGGGAGTCGTCTACGCCACTGATCCGGCGCACCGTGTCCGGCACCGTCAGCTGTGCCACGCCCAGACCGAGACTCATCCAGCCGAGCCCGCGCCCCCGCCGCTGGACCTCCTCCTGCCTTGCATCCGCTGCCTCTCGGACTGCCAGTCGAGTCACGGGTAGCCTCCGTATCCGATCGCACCTGGCCGAGCATCCCGGCTCATGGCGAACCGGGCGGCGAAATGGTGCGGCCGGCATACCCGCCTAAGACCACCTGAACCCCGCTAATCGGCCGCTGACGGAGACCGCCGCAGGCTCAACAGGGCGCCCGGAGAGGCCTGTCGTCACTGCGGTCGCCGGCGGCCAGGAGCCGACTGCCATGGATGAGCCGATCCGTGCGTGGCGCGCTCCGGCGGCTCAGTCGCGACCCGGGCCTGCGTCCGGTCACCCGCCGACAGTGGGGCTCCCGTCCCCCTCGTCCCGCCAGCCGCCGGGTTCGGGATGGTAGCCGTAAGCGGCGGCCCGCACCGTTTCCTCGTTCTCCAGCCCGGAGCCGATCGCGCCGCCGACGGTGGCCAGCGACGTGGTGATCCAGGCGAGCGTGAGGTAGTCGGTGAAATCGACCGGCCGCTGCAAGGTCTGCTCCAGCACGGAGGTGTCGATCAGCAGCGCCCCGACGAGCACCGTTCCAGCGAACAGGGCCAGGTAGGACACCGCCGTGGCCAGGGTGAGGGTGAGGATCGTACCCAGGTTGAACAGCCGGGCCAGCTCGCGCGGCGTCTCACGGTCCGGTTTCTCCCACAGGTCATGGGCGACGATCAGCCAGGTCACCAACGCGGTCAGCCCCAGCAACATGATCACGGCGAGCCGGAGCCCGCCGAGGGCGTCGCCCATCTGCCAGATGGTGTCCGTGGTGAGCGCGAACGCGGCCGTGCCGAAGGCGCCGACCAGCAGCTTGGACAGGCCCAGCAGCGCGCGTCCGGGTCGGTTGGCCCGGACCATGCCGGCCAACAGCCGCACCCGGCCGATCAGCGGTGACCCGAGGTAGCCCACCTCCCCGGTCCTGCCGACCACCTTGTGAACGGCCGTCATCCGGCCTGCCATCTCGGCCGGCACCCAGCCGGCCGGCGGTACCCGCTGGTCGGAGGTGTCGGTGAGTAGCCGGCTCACCATGTCCGGAACGGCCGCACGGGCTGCTCGCAGCTGGTGCAGTCCCAGCGCGGGCAGGGAAAGCATCGCGACCCGGCGCCGCGCGGAGGTCTGCGCGACCAGCGGCACCCCCTCGGTGTGCAGCGGCAGGTCGGTCAGGCAGATCGCGACATCCCACCGGTCGTCGGTGCGCCGTTCGGCAACGTCGTCGAGCAGCGCCTCAACGCCACCGTCGCGGCGCGGCGCCACCGCACCCCAGCCCTCCCGAACGGTCCACCGCGCGTTCGCGTCCACCCGCTCGGCGAGTCGGCCGGCCAGCTCGGCGGTGAGCCGCGCGGTCACCCGAGCCGGGTGGTCGGGCGGGGTCGCCAACAGTCCGACGACGATCTCCCGGCGATGCTCTTCGCTCTGGGTCATCGGTGGTCCTCACGGGTAGCCGGGTTCGTCGCCGTCCACCGCCACCAACCGGCTTGTCGTGAGCCTTCGACGGTTGCCACGGCGCTCCCTCCCGGTGTCGGCACGGAGGTCTTTCGCCACTCCCGGCCGGCGCAACGGCCACGATGAAGCTGCCGTCAAGCCCGATTGAGTCGGCCACCCCACCCTAGGCGAAGGCGTAGACCGCCGCCCACCGCTGGATCATTGACAGGCGACCAGGCCGCGGGCGCGCGCACCGCCGGGAAAGGGAAGCCGTCCCGCCCGATGGCATGGGTGCCCGGGCACCGGGTATCCACGGGCATGGGCAGCCAAAAGCACAACAAACACGACAGCGGTGGCGAGTCGGCGCGGGGCCGCCGGCACCCGGGCAGCGGAGCACGGGGCCGGCAGGGGGCCACCGTGGAGCACTCGCCGGGCCAGCGGCACGAGCGCACCGCGACCGGACCGGCCGGCACCGAGCGCGACCACAGCCGGTCGAAGGCGGCCCGAGAGGGGCGGGTCAACCGCCAGGGTACGGCCTGACCCGCGGCTACCCCTCCTCCCCGCGCTCGTCGATCAGCTCCCGACCTCGACGAACCCGACCCGGGTCAGACCGCGAGGGCCGCGCGCACCTCCCGCTCCGCCGTGACTCCACCGTCGCCGTGCGAGGTGACCCGACCGGATTCGAGGACGTGGTAGCGGTTCGCCACCCGCAGCGCGAACCCGAGGTGCTGCTCGACGAGCAGCACGCTGAAGCCGGACTGCCGGGTCAGCTCGACGATCCGCTCCTGGATCTCGGCGACCACCGACGGCTGGATGCCCTCGGTCGGCTCGTCGAGCATGAGCAGCCGCGGCCGGGTGATCAACGCGCGGGCGATGGCGAGTTGCTGACGTTGACCACCGGAGAGCAGCCCGGCCCGCCGCCGCAGCAGCGGACGCAGCGCCGGGAACAGGTCCAGCACCTCCGCCGTCGCCACCGCGCCGTCGCGCCGGCCGTCGGCGACGAGGCGCAGGTTCTCCGCCGCCGTCAGGTGCGGGAAGCACTGCTGGCCCTGCGGGACGTACGCCATGCCGCGCGCCACCCGCTCGTGCGGCGCGAGCCGGGTGACGTCCTCGCCGTCCAGCTCGACGGTGCCGGCGGTCGGGCGCAGCAGGCCCGCCGCGACGCGCAGCAGGGTGCTCTTACCGGCGCCGTTGTGCCCGAGCACCGCGGCCACCCCGTCGGGCGGGACGGCGAGGTCCACGCCGTGCAGCACCCGGGAACGCCCGTATCCGGCGTGCACCCCACGCAGGGTCAGCATCATGCCTCCAGACCGCTGGGGACCGACCCGGCGTCGACCGGGTGGCCGAGGTAGACCTCCTGCACGCGCGGGTCCGCCTGGACCTGCGCCACCGTGCCCTCGCTGAGCACCTTCCCCGCGTGCAGCACGGTGACGCTGCGCGCGAAGCGACGCAGGAAGTCCATGTCGTGCTCGATCACCACCACCGTGCGATCCCGGCTCACCGTCTCCAGCAGGGCGCCCGTGGCGTCGCGCTCCTCGTGGCTCATCCCGGCGACCGGCTCGTCGAGCAGCAGCAGCCGCGCGTCCTGCACCAGCAGCATGCCGATCTCCAACCACTGCTTCTGGCCGTGCGCGAGCGTGCCGGCGAGCTGGTCGGCCCGGCCGGTCAGCCCGATGGTCTCCAGCGCGGCGGCCACCTCGTCGGGGATCCCCCGCCGACGCCGGACCAGGGTGGCCCAGCTCCGGCGGGCGCCCGCCGCGATGTCGAGGTTCTGCACGACCGACAGCTCCTCGAAGATCGTCGACGTCTGGAACGTCCGGCCGATGCCGAGCCGGCTGATCCGGTGCACCGGGCGACCCAGCAGCTCCTGGTCGCCGAAGCACACCGAGCCGGTGGCCCGCACCAGACCGGTGATCGCGTCGACCAGGGTGGTCTTGCCGGCACCGTTCGGCCCGATCAGGAACCGGATGTCACCGGCGGGCACCTCCAGCGAGACGCCGTCGACGGCGGTGAAGCCGTCGAAGCTGACCCGCACGTCACGGACGGACAGCCCGTCCAGTCGGTCGCCGCTCATGCCGTGCCGGCTGGGCATGCCCGCACGGCCCTCGCTGCGCTCGGTGCGTTCGCTCATGCCGTCGGCACCTCCGCTCGCTCCGCGCGTCGTCGGGCAGTCGGGAACCACCCGCGCCGCCGCGACGCGGAGTCCGCGTCGCGGCGGCGGGCCAGCGCCCACAGCGACGCCAGGCCGCCGGGAAGGAACGCCACCACCACCACGAACAACAACCCCTGCAGGTACGTCCAGGTGCCCGGGAAACGTTCGGAGAGGGCGGTACGCGCCCAGGCGACCGCCACCGCGCCGAGCACCGGCCCGAGCAGCGTGGCCCGGCCGCCCACTGCCACCCCGATGACGAACTCGATCGACGGGACGATGCCGATGAGGGCGGGTGAGATGATGCCCACCGCCGGCACGAACAGCGCGCCGGCGAGGCCCGCCATGCCCGCCGCCACCACGTAGGCGACGAGCTTGACCGACGCCGGGTCGTAGCCGAGGAAACGGACCCGCTCCTCGCTGTCCCGCACCGCCACCAGCAGTTCCCCGTAGCGGCTGTGGATGAGCTGGCGGGCCAGCGCGAGCAGCGCCAGCAGCACGCCGGCGATGATGAAGTAGACCATCCGCTGGTTGACCGGGTCGTCCAGGTCGTAGCCGAAGAAGCCCTGGATGTCGGTGAGCCCGTTGGTGCCGCCCGTGGTCCCCTGCTGGCCGATCAACAGGATCACCATGGCGGCGGCGAGGGCCTGGCTGAGGATGGCGAAGTACGCGCCGCGCACCCGGCGGCGGAACACCAGTGAGCCGAGCCCGAAGGCGACGGCCATCGGCAGCAGCACCGTGGCCGGCAGCGCGAACCACGGGCTGGCGAACGGCCGCCACCAGACGGGCAGTTCGTCGAGCTGCCCGTACAGCTGCATGAAGTCGGGCATCCCACCGGGACCCGCGTCGGCGAGCTTGAGGTGCATGGCCATCGCGTAGCCGCCCAGGCCGAAGAAGACGCCCTGGCCGAGGGTGAGCATGCCGCCGCGCCCCCAGGCGATGCCGATGCCGACGGCCACCATGGCGACGCAGAGGTACTTGGCGAGCAGGGCCAGCCGGAAGTCCGACAGGGCCAGCGGCGCGACGGCGAACAGCAGCGCCGCGCCGAACGCGAAGCCGGCCGCCGCGCGCAGCCGCGAGCGGCCACCGGGCCGCCGCGGTGGCGGGGCGTCGGCCGGGGCCGCTGGTGTGGCGGTGCTCGGCGGCGCGGGTGTCACGGCGGTCATGCGAGGCTCCTGGTCCGCAGGGTGAACAGGCCCTGTGGCCGCCACTGGAGGAACGCGACGATCGCCACGAAGACGATCACCTTGGCGACGCTGAGGGTGGTGAGGTACTCCCCGGTGGCCTGGAGGACCCCGAGGGCGAAGGCGACGATCACGCTGCCCTTGAGCTGGCCGATCCCGCCGACCACGACAACCAGGAAGGCGTCGATGATCAGGTTGGTGCCCATGGTCGGGCCGATCGGGCCGAGCAGGGTGAGCGCCACCCCGGCGAGCCCGGCCAGGCCGGAGCCGAGAAAGAAGGTCGTCCGGTCGACCCGGGCGGTGGGGATGCCGGACACCGCGGCGAGGTCGCGGTTCTGCACGACCGCGCGGATCCGCCGCCCCAACGGGGTGAGCCGCAGCGCCAGGGTGAGGGCGGCGACGGCGGCCAGGGCCAGGGCCAGGATGAACAGCCGGTTGTTGGCGACCGTCAGCCCGCCGGGCACCGCCACGTTGCCGGTGAGCAGGTCCGGCGCGCGGGTCTGCACGTTCGGACTGCCGAAGATGTCCCGGGCGAGCTGTTGCAGCATCAGGGACACGCCCCAGGTGACCAGCAGGGTGTCCAGGGGACGGGCGTAGAGCCGGCGGATCAGCAGGATCTCCAGCAGCACCCCCATCGTGCCGGCGACCACGAACGCCACCGGCAGCGCGACCAGCAGCGACAGGCCGGCGCCGGTGATGCTCTGTTGCAGCACGTACGTGGTGTAGGCGCCGGCCATGATGAACTCGCCGTGCGCCATGTTGATGACGTTCATCTGGCCGAAGCTCAGCGCCAGCCCGAGCGCGATGAGCAGCAGCACCGCGCCGATGCTGATGCCGGTGAAGAGTTGACCGAAGAGGACTGTCACGGTGGGTACTCCGTACTGCTGGTCGGGGGGCCCGGGCGGGGCGCGTCGTCGCGGTGCCCGCCCGGGCCGGCGTCGTCAGCTCAGGCCGCTCGCCCACGGATAGGTCCTGAGGTACGGGTCCGGCGCGACCGGCTTGCCGGAGTTCCACACCTCGGTGATCAGGCCGTCCGCGCCGATCTTGCCGATGCGGGCGGTCTTGGCGATGTGCTGGGTCTTGCCGTCGACCGTGACCAGGCCCTCCGGCGCGTCGAAGGTGATTCCGTCGGAGGCGCCGCGGACCTTCTCGACGTCGAACGCGCCGGCCTTCTCGACCATCGCCTTCCACAGGTGGACGCTGACGTAGGCGGCCTCCATCGGGTCGCTGGTCGGCTTGTCGGCGCCGTACTTCGCCTTGTACGCGGCCACGAACTTGCTGTTCGCCGCGCCGGGCGTGGTCTGGTAGTAGTTCCAGGCGGTCAGCTGACCCTCCAGGTACTGGGTGCCGATGCCCTTGACCTCCTCCTCGGCGATGGACACCGACACCACCGGCATCGCGGCGGCGGTCAGCCCGGCCGACTTGTACTCCTTGAAGAAGGCCACGTTGCTGTCACCGTTGAGGGTGTTGAAAACGGCGTTCGCGCCGGACGACTTGACCTTGTTGACGATCGTGCCGAATTCGGTGGACCCGAGCGGCGCGTAATCCTCGCCGACCACGGTCATCCCGTTCGCCGCCGCGTACGCCTTGATGATTTTGTTGGCCGTCCGGGGGAAGACGTAGTCGCTGCCGACCAGGTAGACCGATTTCGTTCCCTGGGCCTTGAGGTAGTCGAGCCCGGGGACGATCTGCTGGTTGGTCGTGGCGCCCGTGTAGAAGATGTAGGGCGACTGTTCCAGACCCTCGTACTGCACCGGATAGAACAGCAGCGCCTTGTTCTTCTCGAAGACCGGCTTGACCGCCTTGCGGCTGGCCGACGTCCAGCAGCCGAAAACGGCGGCCACCCGGTCCTCGGAGATGAGCTTCTCGGCCTTCTCGGCGAAGGTGGGCCAGTCCGAGGCGCCGTCCTCCCCGACCGGCTGGATCTTCTTGCCGAGTACGCCGCCGGCCGCGTTGATCTCCTCGACGGCGAGCATGATGGAGTCGCGGACGGTGACCTCGCTGATCGCCATGGTGCCGGAGAGCGAGTTGAGCAGGCCCACCTTGACGGTGTCGCCGGAGACGTCGGCGGTGACGCCGGCCGCGCCGCCCTCGTCACTGGTCTTGCTGCCGCACGCGGTCATGGCCGCCGCGGCGACGAGGGTCATGGCACCCGCCAGGATGCGGCGGCCCCAAAGAAGTGACATCTAATCTCCCTGCGGTGCACTGAAGTAGCGAAAGGACGGTCGGTGCGGTCCGGTGGAGCTGACGTTGGCGATGCCGGGTCGACGGGTGGACGTCGCCTGTGGCCATCGGGTCGGGTACGGGCACGCAAAGCGTCGATCGGCATGATTGCGTGAGTGTTTCCCAGTCCTTAATTGACTGTTTCCCACACCCCTGCAGGCAGCGCACGCCACAATGGCCGGCACCATCCAGGAAAGACGGTGCCGGCCCTGATCAATTCGACGAAGGAATTGCCACCACAATGGTCGGCGAACAGATTTCGCCGACGGTGGACACACAATCGCGGTATCCGGGCCCGGGGCCAGATACTTCACGCAGGAAGTATCTTAGGGTCCCGTCGGGTGGACCTGTCAAGGGTCCGGCGGGACGGTCAGAGCTGGGCGAGCACGGTGAAGTCGAGACCCTCGGCCTCGGCGAGGTAGATCCGCTGGCGCACGTGCCGCCCACGCAGCCGCAGCCGACCGCGCGGCCCGTGGTACGCCACCGTGTCGGCGGCCGTCTCGATCGCCCGTACGTCGAGGGTGCGGGCCTGCCCGATCAGGGCGGCGAGCAGCATCACGCCCTCGTAGCAGGACTCCCCCAGGCTGCCCAGCGGCGGCGCCTCCACCCCGAACCGGCGGGCGAACTCGCCGTGGAAGTCGAGGGTCTCCTGCGTCACGAGGCCGGCGAAGAAGCCCGCCGTGCTGTAGAGCCGCCGCGTCGCGCCCGCCCCGCTGGCCAGCAGCATGTTCTCGTCCATCAGGGTGCTCAGCCGCAGGCACCGCTGGTCCAGCGCGGCACGCGCGAACGCCCGGTTGAACCGCACCGCGTCCGCGCCGACGAGCAGCATCACCACCGCGTCGGCCTCGCTGCGCTCGACCTGGCGCAACACGTCGTCGAAGTCGTGCGTCTCCAGCGGCAGGAACGCCTGCCCCACCACCCGACCACCGCCGCGCAGCGCGTACCGCTGGGCCGCCCGCGCGGTGCGCCGGGGCCACACGTAGTCGTTGCCCACCACGAACCAGCGGCGCACGCCCTGCTCCCCCGCGAGCAGCCGCATCGCGGGCCACAGCTGGGCGTCCGGCGTCTCGCTGGTCAGATAGACCCCCTCGGTACGCTCACCGCCCTCGTACAGGGCGGTGTAGACGTACGGCACGCGGTGCGCGACCCGGGGCGCGAGCGCCTGCCGCACCGAGGAGATGTGCCACCCGGTCACGCCCTGCACCGCGCCCACCGACACCAGCGCCTCGACCTCGGCGGCCACCTGGGCGGGCGGGGCGCCACCGTCGACCGGCACCAGCCGCACCTCCCGGCCCAGCACCCCACCACCGGCGTTGATCTCCTCGACCGCGAGCTGGGCGCAGAGTTCGCAGGTCGGGCCGAACATTCCCGCCGGCCCGCGCATCGGGTACACCAGCGCGATGCTGACCACGGCCCGATCGACGGTGAGCCACGGCGGTGCCGGCGCGGACATGAGCCCATGATTGCCCGGCCGACCCGGGAAAACCACAGCTCACCACGGACCGGGACGACTCGGTACCATGGCAGGGCCACCGGCCCAGGGAGTTCCATGTCAGACGTGCCCGGGGCGCCAGCCGACCTGCTGCGCTCGCTCACCCGCGCCGAACGGCTGCTCTCCCGCCGGTTGGCCGCCGTGCTGGCCGACGACGAGCTGACCACCGAGGCGTGGCGGGTGCTGTGCCTGCTCGCCGACGGTCAGGGCCACCCGATGAGCGAGGTGTCCGCCGAGGCGTCGTTGCCGCCGGGCACCCTCACCAAGCTGGTCGACCAGCTCGTCGACCGTAACCTGGTGTTCCGGCGGATCGACCCGCTGGACCGCCGACGGATCCGGGCCTACCTGACCACCCGGGGCCGCCGCGAGCACGCCCGCGTCGACGAGCGGATCCGGGCCAGCCTCGCCGAGGCGGGCGTACCGGCCGACACCGCCCTGCTCGACCACCTCGCCGACCTGATCGCCCGACTCGACCCGGCCGGTCGCCGCGACCACGCCGAGGCGGCCGGCCTTCACCGCTGACTCCCGCTTCACACCACCGTGGCGAGGGTCGCGTCGCCCAGGTGGGCGCGCAGCGTGTGCGCGTCGGGCGCGGTGGCGGTCCACAGTGTCGCCGGGCCACCGGCCAGCGGCAGCCGGGCGAGGGTGCCCTCGACGGTCGCGGCCTCGGCGGGGCGGGACGGGTCCACCACCAGCAGCGACCCGGTGGCCGGCGCGCCGCCGAGCACCGCGGGGCCGGCCCAGCCGGGCGCGCCCGGTCCCACGGCCAGCGACTGGCGCAGCAGCGGCCGGCCGTCGTAGTCGACCCGGGTGTGCACGACGGCCGCGCCGGGCGTCTCGCCGTACCGGCCGCAGATCACCTCGTCGCGCCAGGTCAGCCGCGCTCCGGCGGCCAGCTCGACCTGGGATTCGGCGAGGTGCGCGCAGCCGGCCGCCGCGACCAGTTGCTCGGGCAGCCAGTGCAGTGCGCCGCCGTCGTGCACCACGGCGCGGACCGCCATCCGCGACACGGCGTCGGGCCGGCCGGGCAGGGCGACCGAGGCGGCGACGGTGTGCACCCGCACCGCCGCGCCCTCCCCCACGTCGATCTCCAGGCGCAGGTCGTCGCCGGCGAGCGGGCCGGCCGCCCCGCCGACGACGTACACGGTCGCGGCACGGCCGTGCCCGGGTGTCTGCCGCAGCAGCAGCGGCGTCTCACCGCGCAGCTCGGCGAGGACCGTGCCGCCCCGGCCGTCCGCGCGGGCCACCACCCGGGCGAACGCGCGCATCAGGCCGGACCGGCCGGCGCGGCGATCGGGTGCCGGACCGCGTGGTGGGCCAGTTGGTGGCGGATCCAGTCGGCGACCCGGCCCGCCGTCGGGTCGCCGACGATCGACAGGAACACGGTCGGCAGGTCGCCGCGCCGGGCCCGCGCGTCCCGGTCCATGACGGCCAGGTCCGCGCCCACCATGGGGGCCAGGTCGGTCTTGTTGATCACGAGCAGGTCGGCGGACGTGACCCCGGGCCCGCCCTTGCGCGGCACCTTGTCCCCGCCGGCCACGTCGACCACGAAGATCTGCCGGTCCACCAGGCCCCGACTGAACGTGGCGGTCAGGTTGTCCCCGCCGCTCTCGACCAGCACCAGGTCCAGCGGGCCGACCGCCTCGGCCAACTCGTCCACGGCGTCGAGGTTGGCCCCGATGTCGTCGCGGATGGCGGTGTGCGGGCAGCACCCGGTCTCCACGGCGCGGATCCGGGTCGGGTCCAGCACGCCGGCCCGCTTGAGGAAGTCGGCGTCTTCGGTCGTGTAGATGTCGTTGGTGACCACGCCGAGTCGCAGCTCGCCGGCGAACGCCCGGCACAGGGCCGCCACCAGGGCGGTCTTGCCGGACCCGACCGGCCCGCCGATGCCGACGCGCAGCGCCCGGCCGGCCTGTGCCAGCGGCGGATGCGGGTCCACCCCCGGTTCGGGGTGGGTGTGCGGAACGGTCTCGTCGTGCGGGGCATCCGGGTCGGCAGTGGGCGCAGCGGTCGGCGAAACGGTGTCAGGACGCAAAGAGACGCACCTCCCAGGTGGCATGAGCTTCGGCATGGATGTCGGCAAGGGGCGCGGCGGCCGCGGGCAGCCGCTCGGGTGGGTCGTCGGCGGCCCGGGCCGCCTCGGCGGCGGTGCCGTCGCACCGGTCGGCGAGACCGACCAGCAGGGCCTGGACCTGGTACGGGTCGAGGCCGAGCAGGCGTACGCCCGCACTGGCCGCACCGGTCACCGTGCCGTGGGCGGCGACCGTGGCGGTCTCGGCGCGGCTCAGGCCGGCGGCGGCGCAGAGCAGCCCGAGCACCAACGGCTGGTGCGCACCGCCAGGTGTGCGGGGCAGGTCGTCGAAGGACGCCTCCGGCCAGATGGCCCGGCCCGCGCGCAGCAGAGCCCGACCCTGGCGACGGGACACCGTGCGCAGCGCCGGTGCCGCCGTCCGGGCGTCCAGCTCCGCATCGAGCAACGCCAGCGTGGACCCGCGTACGGCGGGACCGGCCGAGGTCACCGCCCGGTGCGCCGCCGCCGCGAACGCCGCGCCGACCAGCCCGGCGGTGGCCAGCCGGCCGGCCAGGAACGCCTCCAACGAGGCCAGGTCGGTGACCCGGCCGGCGGCGACGGCGGCCTCCAGGCCGCCGGAGTGGGCGTGCGCGCCGGCCGGGAAGCGACCGTCGGCCAGCAACAGGAGCAGGCTCGACGTCGCCATCAGAACAGGAAGTACCGCTGGGCCATCGGCAGGCGTGGCACCGGGTCCGGCTCCACCACCTGACCGTCGATCCGCACGGTGAAGGTGTCCGGGTCCACCTCGATCCGGGGCATCGCGTCGTTCTCCGGCAGGTCGGCCTTGCCCCGCGAGCGCACGTCCGCGACCGGCACCACCCGTCGCCGCACGTCGAGGCGCAGCCCGGCGTCGAGGGCGGCCGGCGCGACGAACGCCAGGCTGGTGGCCGCCGCCGCGACGCCGTACGCCCCGAACATCGGGCGCGGCAGCATCGGCTGCGGCGTGGGGATGGACGCGTTGGCGTCACCCAGCTGGGCGTACGCGATCATGCCGCCCTTGAGCACCAGGTGCGGTCGTACGCCGAAGAACGCCGGATCCCACAGCACCAGGTCGGCCAGCTTGCCCGGCTCGACCGAGCCGATCTCGGTGTCCAGCCCGTTCGCCATCGCCGCGCAGATGGTGTACTTCGCCACGTACCGGCGGGCCCGGTGGTTGTCGGCCGCGCCGTCGCCGGGCAGCGCGCCGACCCGCTCCTTCATGACGTGCGCGCTCTGCCAGGTGCGCAGGATCACCTCGCCCACCCGGCCCATCGCCTGGGCGTCGGAGCCGATGATGGAGATCGCGCCGAGGTCGTGCAGCAGGTCCTCGGCGGCCATGGTGGACGGTCGGATGCGGCTCTCGGCGAAGGCCAGGTCCTCCGGCACGGACGGGTTGAGATGGTGGCAGACCATCAGCATGTCCAGGTGCTCGGCGAGGGTGTTGGCGGTGTACGGCCGGGTCGGGTTGGTCGACGACGGCAGCACGTTGGGCTCGCTGGCCACCGTGATGATGTCCGGCGCGTGCCCGCCGCCCGCGCCCTCGGTGTGGTACGAGTGGATGGCCCGGCCGGCGATCGCCCGCAGCGTGTCGGCCACGAAACCGGCCTCGTTGAGGGTGTCGGTGTGGATGGACACCTGCACCCCGGAGGCGTCCGCCACCCGCAGGCAGGCGTCGATCGCCGCCGGGGTGGTGCCCCAGTCCTCGTGCAGCTTGAAACCGCCCGCGCCGGCGCGTAACTGCTCCCACAGCGCCTCCGGCGAGACGGTGTTGCCCTTGCCGAGCAGCAGCACGTTGACCGGCAGCGGGTCCAGCGCCTCGTGCATGCGGGCCAGGTGCCAGGCGTTCGGGGTGACCGTCGTGGCCCGGGTGCCCTCGGCGGGGCCGGTGCCGCCGCCGACGAGGGTGGTGACGCCGCTGGCCAGCGCCTCGGTGACGATCTGCGGGCAGATGAAGTGCACGTGGGTGTCGACGGCGCCGGCCGTGAGGATCCGGCCGTTGCCGGCGATGACCTCGGTGGCCGGGCCGATGACCAGCTCGGGGTGGACGCCGGGCATGGTGTCCGGGTTGCCGGCCCGGCCGAGGGCGACGATCCGCCCGTCGCGCAGACCCACGTCGGCCTTGACCACGCCCCAGTGGTCGAGCACCACCGCGCCGGTGATGACGGTGTCCAGCGCCCCCTCGGCGCGGGTCGCCCGCGACTGGCCCATCGACTCGCGGATCACCTTCCCGCCGCCGAAGACCGCCTCGTCGCCGCCCACGCAGTGGTCGGTCTCCACCTCGATCAGCAGGCTCGTGTCGGCCAGCCGGATGCGGTCGCCGGTGGTCGGCCCGTACAGGTCGATGTAGCGGTCCCGCCGCACGGCGCTCACCGCGCCGGCCCGTCGGTCGTCGGCGCCGCTGTTTTGGGCGCGGTCGGTGACGCTTCGTCCAGCGGCCCGGCGCACTCGCCACGGAGACCGGGCACGACGCGTGCGCCGCCGAGCGGGACCAGCTCGACGGTGCGGCTCACGCCCGGCTCGAACCGGACCGAGGTACCCGCCGGAACGGCGAGACGCTGACCCCAGGCGACGGCCCGGTCGAACATCAGGGCCGGGTTGGCCTCGGCGAAGTGGTAGTGCGAGCCGACCTGCACCGGACGGTCGGCGGTGTTGACCACGACCAGGGTGGTCACCGGCCGACCCACGTTGATCTCGACCGGGCTGGCCGCCGGCAGGATCTCCCCGGGGATCACGGGATCGGGTGGTGCACCGTCACGAGCTTGGTACCGTCCGGGAACGTCGCCTCCACCTGCACCTCCCTCAGCAGCTCGGGGATGCCGTCCTGGACGTCGTCGCGGCCGAGCACCGTCCGGCCGGCCGACATGAGGTCGACCACCGACCGTCCGTCGCGGGCCCCTTCGAGCAGGAAGGCGGTGATGATCGCGACGGCTTCGGGATAGTTGAGTCGCAGGCCGCGCTCGCGGCGGCGGCGAGCGACGTCGGCCGCGACGTGGACGAGCAGGCGGTCCTGCTCGTGCGGGCTGAGGAACACGGGATTCTCCGGTGGGGATCGGCGTGGCCCGCTCGCCGTCGGCTCCGCGCGGAAGCCGCGCCGGGCAGCACCACCCGGAGGACGAGCTGGAGTCACACGACCGCCGCGACGACCGCCGACGGGGTGGCCCGGGACTCCACCATCCCGGCCCGCGCGACGGGCACCCGGCGGTGTCGGTCGGATGCGGACCGCACCGCCCACCGCTTCCGCCGACCGTAGAGGATCGCCACCGGCGGGGGCAACAGTGTTGGGTGAGTCCACGCCCTCCGAATACGTGGGGGCAGCGGCCGATCAACCCCGGGGAATCGAGGTCAGTGCGGGAGCTCGGCGGCGCAGCAGGCCTCGCCGTCGGCGGAGAGCAGGCCCTCGAAGTCCGCACACTTGATCTTGAAGCGGCCGCGCTGCCCCCAGCCGGCCCCCCACGAGTTCTGGAACAGGTACGCCCGCTCCTCGTCCAGCCGGTCCAGCATCACGTAGCAGTGTCCACCGGCCACCGCGCCGGTAGGCTTCACGTAGCCGTCGGCGTCCGGGTGGAACATGTCGTCCGTCCAGTTGGTGCCGACCACCACCGACCCCTGGGTGTTGATCCACTGATCGATCTCGGCCAGCGAGCCGGCGAACGCGAACGCCGCCAGCCGGCCCCGGTTGCGCAGCGCCAGCGCCCCGGACCGCACGGTCGAGCCGTTCTCCGCCCGCGGCTCACCGTCGATCACCTTGCACTCGTAGTACAGCGCGTGCGCATCGGTGTTCTGGTACTCCCCCGGCACCGGCGTGGCGTCCACCCAACCCGACCAGCCGAAACCCACGCAGTGCCCGGTGTCGCCCTGGTCCAACTGGACCGGCAACTGCCAGGCCGGAGCCGCGTCGCCGGCCGGCGTCGGAGCCGGCGCGGGCGGGGGCCCGCCGGCCTGCTTCTTCAGCCAGCGCCAGAAGACCAGGTACGCCCGCCAGTCGGTGAAGTACGTGGTCTCGTTCAGCACCTGTTCGATGGTCCGCTGCCGGATCTCCGCCGGCGGCTCGGCGATCTCCATGAGCCGCGGCAGCGACCAGTCCCGCGGGTCCGGCCGGTACACCCGGCCCAGCAGATGAGGGCCGATCACCTCGCTCGCGCTGCGTTCCGGTGGGTCCTGCGCCAACCGCCGGTTCAACTCCATGACGGCCTACCTCTCCGACCACCCCCAGCAGGGATTTTCCGCTCTCACGATGCGCCCCGGCTGGCGCCCGGCACAGTCCGTTTGCCGACTGCCGGCACGGAATCCGCCAACCGGGTGGGCTCAGGGAGCGGCCATCACCTCGGTTCCCTGCCCAGAAGCTGTGCTGTACGGCGCCTGACGCGGTCAGATGGTGACGATGATCTTGCCCGCGGGGTGACCGTCCCGGAGGTGCCGGATCGCGTCCGCCGCCTCGACGAGCGGGTAGCTGCGGTCGACCGCCGGGGTGAGCGCACCGGACTCGATGAGGTTCCGCAGCTCTTCGAGGTCCTCGGCGCGTTCCATGCTGCTCACGGAGCGCAACTGTTGGCCGACGAACAGGGACAACATCGGCGCGTGGAACATTTGCCGGCCGTAGCCGCCGAGCAGCCGGCCCTTCGTGTACGTGCCGCCGACCAGCGCCAGCGTCCCGTGCGGGGTGAGCGCGCGTCGCAGCACTGACAACGGTCGGTCACCGCCGGTGTCGATGACAAGGTCGTACCTCGGGCCGTCGCGGTCGACCTCCTCGCGGGTGTAGTCGAGGACGTCGTCGGCGCCGAGGGACCGGACGAAGTCGGCCTTGGCCGGGGCGCAGACGGCGGTCACCGTCGCGCCGTACGCCTTGGCGATCTGCACGGCCAGGGATCCGACGCCGCCCGCCGCGCCGATCACCATCACCCGGTGCCCAGGGCGCACCGCGCCGCTGTCGCGCACGGCGCGCAGGGCCGTCATCCCGGACACGGGCACCGCGGCGGCCTGCGCGAACGACAGGTTAGCCGGCTTGCCGGCCAGCCGCTGTGCCGGCACGCTCGCGAACTCTGCGTACGAGCCGCCCAGGCACGTGCCGTACACCTCGTCGCCGAGCCGGAAGCGGGTCACCCGGGCACCGACCGCGGCCACCACTCCGGCCAGGTCCCGGCCGCGCACCGGCACCCGCGGGCGGCGCAGCCCGCTCGCGAGACGGACCAGGTAGGGCCGGCCGGCCATGAAGATCCACACTCCAGGGTCGACGCCGGCCGCGCGAACCTGGACGAGGACATCGTCGTCGCCGATGGCCGGTGGGTCGATGTCGCGCAACTGAAGCACGTCAACCGGGCCGTAGGTGTCCTGCACGATCGCCTTCACGGTGCCGCCTCCTCGGGGTACTGGAACACGTCGTCGAGTCGTACGCCGAACACGCGGGCGATCCGGAACGCCATCTCCAGGGAGGGCGAGTAGCGGCCCTGCTCGATGGCGATGACGGTCTGCCGGGTCACGCCGATCCGTTCGGCGAGCTCCGCCTGCGTCATCTCGTCGTGCGCGAAGCGCAGCGCGCGGATGTTGTTCGTGACGCGCGTCGGCTTCACCACTGCGGGACGCCCCTGCGGTAGACGATCACCTTCGTCAGGGAGCCGACCACCGCAGACAACACGAAGCACAGGTAGATGACGTTGGCGATCCAGAACCGATCCCATTCGGCCAACGCCATGAGCATCGCCGACACCGCGCCGATGACCACGAACGCCTGGCCGACGTGGTCGCCGAGCCGCCCGATCTCCCGGTCGCGCACGTCCTTGACGCGCGACGCGCGCGGGTTCACCACGCCCATGCCGATCTCGGCCACGATGTTCACGGCGACGGCGCCGCCGACCGTCCACAGAAGAGCACCGGCGTAGGTAGTGGCGGCGAGCGGTCCGCCGCCGGCCCGGCTCAGGACGACAGCGGCGTAGACCGCGTACGCGACCACGCTGACGACCAGCATGGTCCAGGCGCGCTTCTCCTCGTGCGTCATGACCGACTCCCGATGTAAAGAATCCCTGACATCGCAAGAGTAAGCAATATTCGACGTCATGTCTAGAAACTTTTACATCGATGGGCTGCTCGCTGTCAGCGGACCTGCCAGGACCTCAGCATCTCGCGGGTCGTCTCGTACTCGGCCTCACCCGGTTCCGCGCCTGGCAAGGCTCGACCCGGGACGGGAGGCCGCCCGGCCCGCCAGCGTCCGTACATCGAACGTGGAGGTACCGCATGCCGACGGCCTCGGCCACACGGCTTGAACCGTGTCCATGGTCTGCGCGATCAGCCGGCTCCGCCCGACGGTCTCGAAACCGCGTTAGCCGCCACCGAAGGTGGCGGCTAACGAACCTGGCGCGGTACCGGGCCCCGAAATGTCGACGATCTGGCAGGTCAGGTGACCCCGACGTTCAGGTAGAAGTGGCCGAGCTTGAGCGACAGAGAGGCGCCTCCGAAGTGGTGAATGAGCATGGCCAACAGGATGACGATCAAGATGCAGACGACGAGCCAGATCAGGGACCACACGAACGCTGGGATCCCGTAGCGACCGACGCGCGCCATCAGGCTCGCCCCCTCGCGGGTGGCGCTGCAGCATGCACCGCCACGCGTGGACCCGTCGACTGTCGACAACTGCGCCCGCCGCCAGCGGACTTCTCCATACCGCCTCCTTCATTGAGGTGTCGCGAGACTTCCCTTCCGCGGCGCGCGTCAAACTGGGACGGGGGGTCGACCGGCTCGCCGCGGCGTTCCGGGCCACCAGGAACCGGTGGTGAGCCCAGCGGGACGCCCCCCTGTGTTGCCGCCGGCCCCCTGCGGGGCCGGCGGCAACACAGGGGTCAGGACGATTTCAGCGACAACATCCAGTCCCGCAGCTGGCGGGCCTGGCGGTCGAGCTCGGCCCGCGCCGCCTCGCTGCCCGCGGCGGGTTTGCCGACGATCGCGATGATCCGGTTCAGCGACGTGGTCGCGGCGTTGTAGTTCTGTGCGAGGTACGCGGCCAGGGCGTCGTCGAGCAGCGCGGAGGCGGCCGCGGCCGACTCCTCGTCCAGGGCGCCGGCGGCACGTTCGCCGCTGATCAGCGTCCGGGTCTGCCGGAAGCTCGAGCAGTTCGCCTCGGTCTGCCCGGCCGACCAGTGGATACCTTCGAGCAGGATCCGGGTGAACGGGTCGCGCTGGTACTGCGCGCGATCGTGGCCGAGGATGAGCGAGAACGCCCGTCCGCCGTCGTACTCCTGGCACCAGGCGATCGGGTGGTCCCCGCCCATCAGGCGCAGCGGGTTGTTCGCGGCGTTGCCGCTGTTGAGGCTGCGCTGGTACGACGACTCGTCGAGGCTCAGCAGCGTGTGCACCTCGGCCCGCGGGTTGTGGGAGAAGTTGTACAGCTCGTCGATGGTGAGCCAGGTCTTCGGCAGGTGCGCGACGGCCGGGTTGGTGCGGTCCTCGGTGTTGACCCGCACGTTGATGCAGCTGCCGCAGGTCCCTTCGCCGTTCTGGCCGCTGGGGTGGTTGGTGAACCACGCACCGACCAGGTCCCGGTACCACGGCACGCTGTGGATCGCGTCGGACGCGCCGTGCAGCCCGAAGTACCCGCCGCCGGCCTGGATGTATCCCTGGAGGGCGGCCAGCTCGCTGGGGTTGAGCGCGTTCGCGTTCGGCGAGCTGTTGGGGTTCGTCCCGTCCACCGGCGAGGAGAAGATGATCGTCTTGTACTTCGCCAGGTCGGCGGCGGAGGTGAACGGCGTGCTGGGCAGCGACATCGGGGCGAGCCGCGGGTCCCAGATGTCCACGTCGAAGCCGTACTGCTCACCCAACTGCTGGACGAGCAGGGCGGTGTCCGGGATGTGGTCGTGCCGGAAGCCCTTGGTGGCCGAGAAGTACAGCACCCGGTAGCCGGCGCCGGGGAAGTTGGTCGACGCCGCGAGCGGCGTCGCCGCGGGGATCGGGTTCGGCCCGGCGGCCGGCGTGACGGTCATCCCGGTCGCCGGTTCCTCCGGCAGCGTGTTGGTGACCTGCTGGCGCAGGTAGCGGGCGTCACCGACCAGGGTGTCGCGCGCCGAGCCGGGTGCGGTCGCGCGCTGCGCCGCGGCGACGAACTGGTTGAGGGCGCGTACCGCGCCGTTGGTGTTGCCCGCCTCCGCCAGGCTCGCCGCCTCCGCCAACGTGGCGCGCAGGCTGTCCCCGGCGTCGGCGCTGAGCGCGCCGCTGGTGACGAAGCCGGCGATGAGGGCGTCGAGATCGGCGTACGACGTGGTGACCACGAACGCCTGGTCGAAACGCGCCGCGTTGCCGGCGGCGTCACTGGCCACCACGCTGATCGTGTGCCCACCGGTGGCCAGGCCGGAGGTGGCGACGGGCAGCGGGGTGACCTCGCTGCCGTCGATCCACATGCGGTGGATGAAGACTCCGCCGGAGGCGGGCGCGGGATCGGTCCGGGTCGGGATCAACGTCGCGGTGTGGCCGACGCGCCCGTCGACGATGCCGGGCCAGCTGACCACCGGTGCCACGGTGTCGATCCGCACGGTGATGGTGCGGACGGCCTCGGCCGAGCCGTCGCCGCCGATGGCCCGGTAACCGACGACCGTGCTGCCCTGCTGGGTGATCTGGACCGAGCCGGCCAGGCTGGCGGGGTACGGGTCGGCCGCGGACGCGGCGGTCTGGAACGGCGCCGTGTTGCCGAGCCGGTACTCCAGGCGCTGGACGCCGTTGACCGCGTCGGTCGCGGAGAGGTTCAGGGTGACCGGCTCCCGGTACCAGTTGTTGGTCCCGGTGGCGGCGGTGGGGGTGAGGACGGCCGGCGCGCTGGTGGGCGCGGCCCAGGCCGGGGTGCCGACGGCAAGGGAAGCGGCGGACAGCGACGTCGCCGGGAGGATGACAGCGACCAGGCACCGCAACAGACGCCGTCGCGCATCTCGGCCGGGGTGTGATCTGAGGGTTCGTGCGACCGGGGGTTGACTGGACATGGGGGTTCCTTTCCAGTTCCAGCGCGGAAGTGGAGGGGGGATCTCGACGGGCCAGGCGAGTGTGGTAGGCCCGGCGAGAGGCTATCGCCGGGAACCGCACTAAGCTAGATGACTACTGCGGAAACTACGCTCCGGTTGAGCAAAAGTACCCATTGGACTGACCCAAAGTCCGGGGTGATGGTTCATTTCGGGCTTCCTCGTCCAGCAGGCCGCACCGGTCGCCCGTGCGCTCCGGGTATACGTTTGGCAGGTGGATGTGGTCGCCGCCTGCCGGGCCTTCGTCGCGGTCAGTGGCCACGGCAGTTTCACCTCCGGCGCCACCGCGGCGGGCATCCCCCAGTCGGTCGCCAGTCGCCGCGTCGCCGCCCTGGAGGAACATTTCGGGGCGCGGCTGTTCGACCGGTCGTCCCGGGCGGTCCGGTTGACCGCGTTCGGGCAGGACATGCTGCCCACGGCGCGGCGTCTGGTCGACCTCGCCGACGCGATGGTCGACGACGCCGAGCGGGCGCGGTTGCGTCCGTTGCGGGTCGCCGTACCCGATATCTGCCCGCCGCCCGGTCTCGCTGCCCTGGTGGTCGCGGCGCGGCGGCAGCGGATCCACCTGGAGGTACGGCCGGCCGGCCCGGCGGAGCGCGCCCGGCTCTGCCAGACCCTGGAGGTCGGTGCCGGGATCGTGGCGGTTCCGGAGGCGACGGCGACCTGGCGGGTGCCGCTCGGGTTGGCCGCCCGGATCCCGTTTCCGGCGCCGACGGTGTTCCTGGAGACGTTGCGCAGCGGCCGTGCCCGCACCCAGGCACGCCGGCGGATCCTGATCCAACCCGAGGACGACGTCGCCCACCTGCGGGACCCGCTGACCCGCGCCGGCCAGTCGACCGGTCTGGCGCCGGCCCAGGTGGCGGTCGCGCCGTCCCTCGTCGACGGCGCCGCGGCGGCTCTCGGCTCCCCCGATCTGCTGCTCTGCTCCCGCCAGCAGGCCGAGGAGTTCGGGCTGCACTGGTGCCCCCTCGCCGGCCTTCGGCTCCTGCGCGGTTACGACCTCGCCGCCGGCCTCCGCGAGGACCACGACCAACTCCGCACCGTCCTGCACACGGACATCGCGCGCTGCCTGGGCGCTTCGACGTGAGCGCCACCGCGGTGGTGCGCAACGCCCGTGACCTGCTCGACGAGGCAGGGCTGCACGGCGCCTTCCTGGTCCGCGACCTCGACACCGGCGCGGAGATCGGCTTCGACACGGACACCCCGTACCCGGCGGCGTCGCTGGTGAAGGTGCCGCTGGCGGTCGCGACGCTCGAACGGATCGCGCGCGGGGAACTCGACCCGGCGACACCGGTCGACGTCACGCCCGGTCGGATCACCACACCGGGCCCCACCGGGCTGAGCCGCTTCCGCCACCCCGCGCGGATCGCCGTGGACGACCTGCTCTACCTGAGCACCTCCATCAGCGACGGGGTCGCTGCCGACGCCCTGTTCGACCTCACCCCACCCGCCACGGTCGCCGCCGAGCTACGGCGACTACGCATCGACGGCATCGTCATCCGGCACCGGGCCGGCGACCTCGCCGACACGCCTGCCGAACGTCTCGGCCCCGACGACGTGCACCTGGCCCACTCCCTCGCCATCGGGGCCGCGACCCCCGGGCAGGGCCACCCCGTCGCCCAACTCGACGTCACCCGCGCCAACACCGGGTCGGCCCGGGCCTTCGTCGACCTGCTGCACGCCCTCTGGCGACCCTCGACGATCCAGCCGGCCACCGCCGCACGGGTACGCGCGCTGATGGGCGACAACCTGCACCGGCAGCGGCTCGCCCCGGATTTCACCTCCGACGCGTCGCGCTGGTCGTCCAAGACCGGCACCCTGCTGCACCTGCGCCACGAAGTGGGCGTGGTGGACCACGCCGACGGGCAGTCGTACGCGATCGCCGCGCTCACCGCCTCCCGGGTGCCCGCCGCCGCTCAACCCGGCAGCGAGGCGACGATGGCGCAGGTCACCCGCTCCCTGCACGACCACCTCCGCACCGGCACCCTGCCCTGGTGGAGTTAGCCCGGGCTCGTGGCCCGGGCGCGCCGCTCGCGCAGCCAGACCAGCACCACCATGGCGACGTTGACGGCACCGAGGATCAACAGGGACGCGTCACCGGAGTCGGTGGACCGGTCGATCGCGTAGGGCTCGCCGTCGGCCAGCACCGTGTTGACGATCCCGAACAGGACGTTGTTGGCGACGTGGAAGGCGACCGGCGCCTCGATGCCCCGGCTGATGATCGCCATCAGACCGGTGCAGACGCCGATGAAGGTGTAGTAACCGAACAGCCAGGGGTCGCTCGACCCGTGGAGCAGGGCGAAGCCCAGGCTGGAGATGACGAGCCCGACGGCCAGGGCCGGGCGGACCGCACGCACCCAGGACGCGGCGGCGGGCAGCACGGCGCTACGCCACCACAGCTCCTCGCCGGCGGACTGCAGCGGCGTGGTCAGTACGGTGACCACCAGCAGGGCGACCGTCGTGCCGCTGACACCGAAGCCGACCCAGCCCGGCGAGTCGGGCGCGACCAGCGCCACGAGACCGATCCCCGCTCCCACCAGCAGCGCCGCGCCGACCAGGTAGTAGGTCAGCCGGCGGGTGTCGAAGGCTCGGGGAAAGCTGATCAGGCTGCGCCACGGCACCTTGGCGATCCGCGCCAGGAGCAGCAGCGCCACGACGCCCGACGCACCGATGCTGAGGTTGACGGCCAGCGACTTCAGCGGTGTGATGGTGGGGGAAAACGGGTCGTCGCTGCCCTCGATGACGCCCACCAGCAGGTAGGACAACACCTGGAGGGCCAGCATCACCAGCGGCGGCACGAGGATGACCACGAGCGGCTTCCACCAGCTCATCCGCAGGTGGGCGCCGAACGGCCGGGAGGTGTCCACGGCCGTTCGGGACCGCTGCGTCGTCGGGACTCGTGAGCTTCCCGCCGGAGGAGGGCTCGGGTGAGCCGTCGTCTCCCAGGGGTCATCGGATCTTGGGGTGTTCATGGGTTCCCTTCGGGATGGCGTGACGTTCCCATTGCAGCGCCCACCCCACCCGTCGGGCAGTGCCGCCGTGTCACCACCGCACCGTGACATTCCGCGGCGGCGGCGAGAGGGAAGTCCAGGCGGCTGTTGGCGCTACCACGCCTCCGGGCCGGCCCACCGTCACAATCCGGCGATCACGACCTCCGTCGCCCGGGCGATCAGGGCGTTGTCGTAGTCGGCGTCCTTCTCGTCGCGGCTGGAGAGCACCGCGAGGACGATCGGCGCGCGGTCCGGGGGCCAGATCACCGCGATGTCGTTGCGGGTGCCGTATCCGCCGGAGCCGGTCTTGTCCCCCACGACCCAGCCGTCCGGCACACCGGCCCGGATCAGCTCGCCGCCGGTGGTGTTGCCCCGCAGCCACCCGGTGAGCACGTCGCGGTCCGCGGGTTCGAGGGCGTCGCCGACGACGTACGCCCGCAGGTCGCGGGCCAGGGCCCGCGCGGTGCTGGTGTCCCGCCGGTCACCCGGCCTCGCCTCGTTGAGCGCGGTCTCGTAGCGCGCCGGATCGGTGACCTTGTCCCCGATCCCGCGCAGTTCCTTCTCGAACCTCTGCGGCCCGCCGAGCCGGCGCAGCAGCAGGTTACCGGCGGTGTTGTCGCTGTACCGCACGGCGGCGTCGGCGATCGCCCGTAGCGTCATGCCGTCGGCGACGTGCTGCTCGGTGATCGGCGAGTAGGTCACCAGGTCGTCCGCCGAGTACCGCACCACCTGGTCCAGCTCGGCGTCGGTGGTCTCGTCCAGGACCTCCGCGGCGGCCAACGCCTTGAACGTCGAGGCGTACCCGAACCTCTCGTCCGCCCGGTACCCCAGGGTCCGGCCGGTGCCGGTGTCGATCGCGTGGACCCCCAGCCGCGCGTCGAACGTCTCCTCCAGCCGCCGGAACTCATGGTCCCGGTCGGCGGCGGACGCGGTGACCGTCACCGCGCGGTCGCGTGCCGGTGGCTCGGCGGCAGCGGTAGGGCCGCAGGCGGCCAGGGACACCACAGCCAGCCCGGCCACCAGGCCGCGTGTCGGAAAGATCATGAGTGCTCCTTGTCGGCGCGGTTGGTCCGGCACGTGCTGCGCCGGACGGGCAGGACTCGACCCTGACACGGGTCCGGCAGGGGGTCGAAGACAGAAGTCGCGGTGTTCATGCCGATCCGGCATCGCCGCCGCCGAGCGCGTCGCGCGGGCCTGGGTCGAGCTGATGCGCCGGCTGGGTCAGCGGCAGAAGGCAAAGCCACTGCCGGGGTACGGAGCACGGCCGCACCCCGGCAGGCATGCCGACCGGAACCGACTTCACGGCGACGCGGAGGGCTTCAGGTCAACAGCCGAGCCGCTTGGTCGACAGAGCGATGTCGTCGATCCAGAGGTCGAACTCCCCCGGCGTCGTGCCGCCCTGGTAGAGCTGCCAGCCGATCTTCACCGTGTCGACGGTCGGCAGGACGAAGGGAACGTCGTTGCCACCGTGGTCGTTCGTGGAGGCGGTCAGCTCCGGGTTCGCCACGCCGTCGATCCACACCTGGACGCGGTTGTCGGCCGCGTCGATCTTCCACTCGACGCACTGCCAGGTGTCCCCGACGACCGGGGCGGATTCCCGCCAGTTGGTCCAGTCGCCGGTCGGTCCGCCGTCGGCGCCGATTCCCCAGAAGGTTCCGGGGACCGTGGGCGCGTACTGGCCACCGATCGGACGCACGACCTCCGCGCTGCCGGTACCGGTCGCCTCGACCAGCGTGAAGTGCGCCCAGTCCGGGGCGGTGGGGAAGGCGTCGACGCGCAGACGCATCCGGCCGTAGAACCGGTTGCCTGGCGCGGCGAAGTCGTCGACGCGCAGGAAGGCGCGCCCGTTGTCGACAGTGTGGACGTGCAGCACCTGGTTGCCACGGCGGGCACGCTCGACAGCGAGCGCGCCGTGGCGGGTGTCGACGCCCCAGTTCACCGTGCTGGGCCCGCCGACGGGCAGTCGCTCGAAGTCCTCGCAGAACAGCAGGCCACGGAGGCACGATCGCGGGGCGGCGTCCGATCCGGCGGCGGGAACGCTGCCGGCGACGGTGCCGAGGAGCAGGGCGGCGCTGATCGCCGCGAGAAGGCTGCGCATGGTCATTCTCCATATCGACGAGTTGCGGTAGGTGAGGGCGGTCCGACCACGACGGCACCCGGGCCCGGAGCCGGTGGTTCCGGGCCCGGGCGGCGCTCGTGACGACCCGGGACCGGTACGTGCCGCCGGCCAGGGGCTAATCGCCGCACGGCCGACGACCGGAGCACCGCACTCGCCGCTGGACCAGCACGCCGCAGGTGACGCCGAGCCGGCGTCAACCCCGCCGCGCCCGATATCGGTGGCCACCGCCGGCTGCCCGGCCCGCCCGGTGGATGGCGAACACTCCGCGCCGTACGCCCCTGCGGAGTGGCACTGCCCTGCCGCCGATGTTATATCGAATCAGCTCGATCTGGGCGGCCGGCGGTCGACGGCATCGGCGCGCGTGGCGGACGACCAGCGGGTTTGACATCGAATCAGGTCGATGTAGCGTGGAAACGCTCCCACACCACCTTCCACCCCCTGATCGAGGAGCCGAACATGCAGCGACGGCGACATCGCCCGGCCACCATGCTGGCCGGCCTGCTCATCCTGACCCTGTCCGTGCTTCTGTCACCACCCGCGTCGGTGGCCGGCACCGCGGCAGCCGGCACCTCCCACGCCCGCGCGACGCCACTCACCGAGCTGACCGTGGTGTCCGAGCGGGTGGCGTTCGGTCTGCAGCGTCCGATCGCGATCACCGGCCTGCCGGACGGTCGGATGTTGATCGCGGAGAAGAACGGGACCGTCCGCGCGTACCACCCCGACACCGGCCTGGCGGCCGCGCCGGTGCTCGACCTGACCGCCCGGGTCGACACGTCCGACAACGAGCGCGGCCTGCTCGGCATCACGCCGGCACCGAACTTCGCCCGTACCGGGATCCTCTACGTGGCGTACACGAGCCTGCCAGCCGGCGCGCTGACCCTGGCGCGGGTGCCGCTCGGCGCTCCCGACCGGCTACAGGTGCTGCTCACCCAGGAGCACGCCGAGTTCGGCAACCACAACGGCGGACAGGTGGCCTTCGGCCGCGACGGCTACCTCTACTGGTCCACCGGCGACGGCGGCGGCGCGAACGACCCGTTCAAGAGCGGTCAGAACCTCGGCACCCTGCTCGGCAAGATCGTGCGGATCGACGTCAACCGCAGCTGCGGAGGCAAGCCCTACTGCGTACCCTTCGACAACCCCTTCGTCCGCACGGCGGGCGCACGGCCGGAGATCTGGGTCTACGGGCTGCGCAACCCGTGGAAGTTCTCCATCGACCCGGTCGACAACTCGCTGTGGATCGGCGACGTCGGCCAGGGCCTGATCGAGGAGATCAACCACATCCGCCCGTCGCAGCGTGGCGCGAACCTCGGCTGGTCCTGCAAGGAGGGCACGCCGGTCTTCGACCAGACGCAGTGCCGGCCGGGCGTCCGGCTCACCGACCCGGTCGTCGAGTACGAGCACTACATGACGGAGAACTGCTCCATCATCGGCGGCCTGGTGTACCGGGGGTCCGTCACCCCGGAGGCGCGGGGGACCTACATCGCGAGCGACTACTGCTCGACCCGCGCGTTCGCCGTGCGTCCCACGTCCACGGGTGGCTACGAGTCCGCCGAGATCGGCACCCTCCCCACCCAGCCGACGGCGTTCGGCGCCGACGTGCAGGGCGAGTTGTACGTGCTCAGCGACCTCCCGGGCTGGCTGAGCAAGGTGCGGTTCGAGCGGGTCCGGCCCACCCCGACCGCCGGGGTGGCCAACCGCTGAACCAGCAGCACCACCGGGGACGGCCGCGTACGGTGGCCGTCCCCGTCCTCATCCGACCAGCAGGGGTCGCCGGGCGATGTCATCGCCGGCGCCCCTTCGGAGTGGGTGTGAGGCTTTCCGACGTCGGCGGCGAGCGGCCGATCATCGCGGTGCCGATCGGGCCCAGCGACCCACACTCGATGGTCGTGCCGTCGGGCCGAACGGTGACCAGGTCGTCGCACACGTTGATCGACTTGCCGCGCTCGTCAACGTCGCACAGCCGGACGAACAGGTCGTTGCTGGGCCGGTCGGCGCGCAGCCACACCTGCGCCGTGACCTGCCCGACAACCTCCAGGTCGGACTCGAGCACCGGTGAGGTGAAGGTCAGCACGCCCGCCCGCTTCTCCAGCGACCGGTTGTCCCTGGGGCCGGGACCGTTACCGTCCAGCTTCGGCCCGCCCACCGACGGGGTCGGGTCATTCGGGTCGTAGGTGAAGGTGCTCGGCGGCGAGGCCGGGCTCACACCCCGCTCCAGCGCGCCGGTGCCGGGGAGAAGATCACCGCGACACGGGGGCGCCACCACCCGGACACGGCGAAGGCCAGGCCCCGGCGTCGGGTTCCCGGCCTTCGCGGCGAGCGTCAGC
>NZ_JAIOAA010000018.1 GCF_019890675.1 Micromonospora sp. PLK6-60
CGATCCGGAAGAGGCGCCGGCGGCGTACCCGGAAAATGCCCGGGGTCAGCGGGTCTGCATGCCCTCGCGCATCTGGCGGAACAGCGGCCCGGCGGCGTCCACGCCGCGGCCGGCGAACATGGCCATCACGGCGCTGCCGTGGTCGGCCCAGCCGCAGACCGCGAAGTCACCGCCGTCGCCGCTGGTGGTGCCGCACTTCATCACTCCACCGAGCCGCCCGGCGTCGACCTTCCGCAGCCCGGCCACCCGGCCGGCCTCGTCGGCCATCAGCCGGAAGAGGCTGTCCAGGTCCCGCTCCGGCTGCCAGAGCAGGGTGGTGCCGCCGAAGACGAGCACCGAGCGCCGCTCGTCGGCCGGGTCGCGGTAGACCGTGCCGAAGCTGCGGTCCAGCTCGATGTCGGCGGCGAACCCGCTGCGCAGGTAGTCGGCGGTGCTGCGGGCCGCCTCGCTGTCGTCCCGCTGCAGCCCGGCCAGCTGCGCCGGCGTCTCCACCCGGGTGTCCTTCTCCTGGAAGACCCGCCAGCCGGCGACACCGGACGCCACCACCCCGGCGGCGACGACGGCCGCGACGACGCCCAGCACCACCCGCCGGCCACGTGAGCGCGGCCGATCGGCCGCGTCGTCCGGGTCGTGGTTGCTCAGCCGGATCGGCTCGTCGGTCAGGTCGACCGGCTCGGGACCCCCGTCCACCGGACGCTCGGTGAGATGTGCGTCGGACATGTTCGCCACCGTACGCGAACAACCGATGGCGCACGTCGGGTCCGCCGAAGCGCTCCGTAGACTTTGAGCGTGACCGACAGACTGGATGCCCGACGCCCCGACGCCCCGACCCTCGCCGGCCAGTACCAGCCCGGCGAGGTAGAGCAGCGACGGTACGAGCAGTGGGTAGCCGCCGGCCACTTCCGGGCGTCGGCGAGCAGCGACAAGCCCCCCTTCACCATCGTCATCCCGCCGCCGAACGTCACCGGCTCCCTGCACATGGGGCACGCGTTCGAGCACACGCTCATGGACGCGCTGACCCGGCGCAAGAAGATGCAGGGCTTCGAGGCGCTCTGGCTGCCCGGCATGGACCACGCCGGCATCGCCACCCAGAACCTGGTCGAGCGGCAGCTCGCCGGCGAGGGGCTGTCCCGGCACGACCTGGGCCGGGAGAAGTTCGTCGAGCGGGTCTGGCAGTGGAAGGCCGAGTCCGGTGGCGCGATCCTCGGCCAGATGCGCCGGCTCGGCGACGCGGTCGACTGGGACCGTGAGCGGTTCACCATGGACGAGGGCCTGTCCCGGGCCGTGCAGACCATGTTCAAGAAGCTCTTCGACGACGGGCTGATCTACCGGGCGAACCGGATCATCAACTGGTGCCCGCGCTGCCTGACCGCGCTGTCCGACATCGAGGTGGAACACACCGAGGACGACGGCGAGCTGGTCTCGATCCGCTACAGCGACGACGTGGTGGTGGCCACCACCCGGGCCGAGACCATGCTCGGCGACACCGCGGTGGCCGTGCACCCGGACGACGAGCGGTACCGGCACCTGATCGGCACGGAGGTGGCGCTCCCGCTCACCGACCGGCGGATCCCGATCGTCGGGGACGAGCACGTCGACCCGAGCTTCGGCACCGGCATGGTCAAGGTGACCCCGGCGCACGACCCGAACGACTTCGAGATCGGGCAGCGGCACGACCTGCCGTCGCTGACGATCATGGACGAGCGCGGTGTGATCACCGCGCCCGGCCCGTTCCAGGGCCTGGACCGGTACGAGGCCCGCCCGGCGATCGTGGCCGCGCTGCGTGAGCAGGGCCGGATCGTGGCCGAGAAGCGGCCCTACCAGCACTCGGTCGGGCACTGCTCGCGGTGCAAGACCACCGTCGAGCCGCGGCTGTCGTTGCAGTGGTTCGTCAACACCGGCCCGCTGGCCAAGGCCGCCGGTGACGCGGTGCGCGACGGCCGGGTGAAGATCGAGCCGGCGGAGCTGGCCAAGCGGTACTTCGCCTGGGTCGACAACATGCACGACTGGTGCATCTCCCGGCAGCTCTGGTGGGGCCACCGCATCCCCGTCTGGTACGGCCCGGCCGGCGAGATCGTCTGCGTCGGCCCGGACGAGGCGCCGCCGACCGGCGAGGGCTGGCGGCAGGACGAGGACGTGCTGGACACCTGGTTCTCCAGCGGCCTGTGGCCGTTCTCCACCCTCGGCTGGCCCGAGCGCACCCCGGACCTGGCGAAGTTCTATCCGACAAGCGTCCTGGTGACCGGCTACGACATCCTGTTCTTCTGGGTCGCCCGGATGATGATGTTCGGCCTGTACGCGATGGACGGCGTGCAGCCGTTCGACGTGGTCGCCCTGCACGGCATGGTCCGCGACGAGCACGGCAAGAAGATGTCGAAGTCGTTCGGCAACGTGGTCGACCCGCTCGACTGGATCGACCGGTTCGGCGCCGACGCCACCCGGTTCACCCTGGCCCGGGGCGCCAACCCCGGGCAGGACGTGCCGGTCAGCGAGGAGTGGTGCCAGGGCTCCCGCAACTTCTGCAACAAGCTCTGGAACGCCACCCGGTTCGCGCTGCTCAACGGCGCGCACACCGACGGGCCGCTGCCGGCGGCCGACACGCTCTCGACCGTCGACCGGTGGATCCTGTCCCGGCTGGCGCACGTCACCGCCGAGGTGGACGAGCAGTTCGAGGCGTACGAGTTCGCGAAGGTCTGCGACCTGCTGTACCACTTCGCCTGGGACGACGTCTGCGACTGGTACGTGGAGCTGAGCAAGCCGGTGCTCGCCGAGGGCGGCCCGGCCGCCGAGGCCACCCGGCGGGTGCTCGGTCACGTGCTGGACCAGCTGCTGCGGCTGCTGCACCCGGTGATCCCGTTCGTCACCGACGAACTGTGGTCGGCGTTGACCGGCGGCGAGACGGTGCTGACGGCGGACTGGCCGGTGGCGGACCGTACCGGAGTCGACGACGCCGCGGAGGGTGAGATCGGCACCCTCCAACGGGTGGTCACCGAGATCCGCCGGTTCCGGTCCGACCAGGGGCTGCGGCCCACCCAGCGGGTGGCCGCCCGGCTGGACGGCCTGGCCGTGGCCGGCATCGCCGCGCACGAGCCGCTGATCCGTTCGCTGGCCCGCCTCGACGCGGCCGGCGACGACTTCCAGGCCGGCGCCACCCTCGCCATGCCGGGCGAGGTGAGCGTCGCGCTGGACACCCGGGGTGCCATCGACGTGGCCGCCGAGCGGGCCCGGCTCACCAAGGACCGGGCGGCCGCCGAGAAGGAGGCCGCGCAGGCGCGGGCGAAGCTGGACAACCCGGCGTTCGTCGGCAAGGCCCCGGAGCACGTGGTTGCCAAGATCCGTGAGCGGCTGGCGGTGGCCGAGGCGGACCTGATCCGGATCGACGCCGCCCTGGGGGCGCTCGCATCGTGACCGACCGTACCGAATTCGCCGAGGTGGAAGCCGCGCTCAACGCGCGCGGCTTCACCCGGATGCGTTTCGAGCTGGAGAAGATCGAGTCCCTGCTCGACCTGCTCGGCAGCCCGCAGCGGGCATACCCGTCGATCCACCTGACCGGGACCAACGGCAAGACCTCCACGGCCCGGATGATCGACTCGCTGCTGCGGGCGTTCGGGCTGCACACCGGCCGCTACACCAGCCCGCACCTGGAGACCGTCCGGGAGCGGATCAGCCTGGACGGGGAACCGGTGAGCGAGGAGCGCTTCGTCGCCACCTACCGGGAGGTGGCGCCGCTGGCCGAGCTGGTCGACCAGCGCTCCGCCGAGCCGCTCACCTACTTCGACCTGACCACCGCGCTGGCGTTCGCCACGTTCGCCGACGCGCCGGTGGACGTGGCGGTGGTCGAGGTGGGTCTCGGCGGCGCGGAGGACGCGACGAACGTGATCCAGGCCGGGGTCGCCGTGATCACCCCGATCGGGCTGGACCACACCGAGTGGCTCGGCGACACCATCGAGGACATCGCGCTGCACAAGGCGGGCATCATCCACCAGGGGGCCACCGTGATCGCGGCGGCCCAGGAGGAGGAGGCCGCCCGGCCGATCCTGGAGCGCTGCGCCGAGGTCGGCGCCACCGTCGCCCGCGAGGGCGCCGAGTTCGGCGTGCTGCGCCGGGCGGTGGCCGTCGGCGGCCAGGTGCTCACCATCCAGGGCCTGGGCGGGGTGTACGAGGAGATCTTCATCCCGCTGCACGGCGCCCACCAGGCGCAGAACGCGGCGGTGGCGCTCGCCGCGGTGGAGGCGTTCCTCGGCGCGGGCGCGAAGCGTCAGCTCGACATCGACGCCGTCCGGGAGGGTTTCGCGGCGACCAGCTCGCCGGGCCGGCTGGAGAAGGTGCGCAACGCGCCGACCATCCTGCTCGACGGCGCGCACAACCCGCACGGGATGGCCGCCACGGTGACCGCGTTGCAGGAGGAGTTCGCCTTCAGCAAGCTGGTCGGGGTGCTCGCCGTGCTCGGCGACAAGGACGCCGCCAGCCTGCTGGAGCTGCTGGAACCGGTGCTGGACTCGCTGGTGGTCACCCGGAACACCTCACCCCGGGCGATGCCGGTCGACGAGCTGGCCGCGCTGGCCCGGGAGGTCTTCGGGGCGGAGCGGGTGCAGGTCGCCGAGGAGATGCCGGACGCCATCGAGGCGGCCGTCGCGGAGGCCGAGTCGGAGGTGCCGGGCGAGCTGTCCGGGGTCGGCGTGCTCATCACCGGGTCGGTGGTGACCGTGGCCGACGCCCGCCGGCTGCTCAAGCGATGACCGACCCCGGAGCCGACCGGCCCGGCGGGGCCCGGCGCTCGGGGCTGCGCGACCCGGACCGGGCCGTACGCGGCCTCGGCGCGGGCACGCTCGCGCTGGAGGCGCTGGTGCTGCTGCTCGCCATCCAGCCGATCCGGCTGGTCGGCGGGGACCTGGGTGGCCCGGCCATCGCGGCGATCGTGGCGCTGGCCGTGGCGTGCGTGCTGCTGGCCGGCCAGATGAAGCGGCGGTGGGCGTGGCCGGCCGGCACCGCCGTGCAGGGCGCGTTGCTGCTCTGCGGGCTGCTGCACTGGTCGCTGCTGGTGCTCGGGGTCATCTTCGCGCTGGTGTGGGGGTACGCCCTGCACGTGCGGCGGGTCATCCTCGGCTGAGTGTCAGGGCCCCTGCTGTCCGGTAGGCGATGACAGGGGCCCTCCTTGCCGGTCAGGCGTCGGCGGTGAGGGCGCGCCACTCGGTCAGGGCGACGCCGTGGCCGTCCGGGTCGCGGAACGCCGCGGCCCACGCCTCCATCTTCGCGCCCCGGTTGACCACCCGCGGCGCGTACGTGAAGCGCACCCCGGCGTCCCGCAGCCGCTGGTACGCGCCCTGGATGTCGGCGACGTCCAGGTTGACGTGGACCAGCCGGCGGTTGATCGGCGCCGCGCCGTTGACCTGGCGCAGCACCAGCCGGGTGGCGCCGGAGACGAGCACGGCGTTGCCGGACCCCCGGTCGAACTCGGCGAAGCCCAGCACGTCCCGGTAGAACTCCACGGACCGGTCCAGCTCGGACACGAGCAGGGTGATGCCCACCCCGTTGATCGGCGCGGCCGCCTCCACCGGGTCGCCGGCCGGGGCGTACCCGCCGAAGACCGCCTCGTCGAGCTCCTCCGGGCCGGGCGTCGTCGGCTCGTCCAGCGGGACGTCGATCGGGTCGACCGGCACCGTGCTGACCGGCACCGTGTCGGCCGGCTCCGGGTCGAACCGTTCCTCGGCGGGCGGGCGCGGCGACGGGGCCCGCTTGGGCAGCGGCCCGGTGGGCGGCGGCTCGACCAGGATGCCCTCCAGCACCACCGGGCCGCCCGGCCGCTGGTGCACCACCACCGGCTCGCGCTCCTCGGGCCGCAGCGGGACGTCCTCCGCCAGCGGATCCGGCGCCGGCGGGTAGTCGTCGCGGAAGTCGTCCTCCGGGACGCGGTCGGCCCACGGCGGGGCCTCCTGCGCGATCAGCACCTCGTCGATCGGCTCGGTGGCGACGAAGTCGGGGGGAAGGTCCGCCACGGCGGCGCTCTCGGCGTGGGTGGGCACCTCGTCCCAGAGGACCCGGACGTGGCGCGGGTCGTCCAGGGCCACCCGGATCGGCAGCGCCTGGCCGAGCGAGGGCCACTTCGCCACCGGCACCCGCGGCTCGATGATCTTCTTGGACCGGGGCGGCAGGCCGGGCGCGTCGATCACCAGCTGGAGCTCGCACCGGCCGAAGGCGTACTGGGTGGGCGGCTCGGAGGCGCTGTGCACGTGACCGACGCCGACCACCCAGGTCCGGCCGCCGCCGCGCACCGTGGCCAGCGCGATGGCCAGCACCAGCAGGGCCACCCCGAGGGCGACGATCGCCCAGCTGGTCATCCCCAGCCCGAACAGCACCACGAAGGTCGCCACGGTGCCCAGCACCGCGCCGATCAGCTTGCGTACCGGCGCGATGGACCGGCTCCCGCCATTCGCCACAGTGGACCTCCCTGGGGTCAAGGCCAGGCTAGGCCGGAGCGGCAACGCTAGGGAAGGCGCAGCCGCCGCGCCGACGCCGGGACCGGGTCGCTACGCTGACGGTACCCAGCCAGACCGGCTTCCGCGCACAGGAGGAACCCAGCGTGTCCAGCAGCAGCCCGGATGAGCGCTCGCTCGTACTGATCAAGCCGGACGCGGTGCGCCGCGGCCTGGTGGGGGAGATCCTCACCCGGTTCGAGCGCAAGGGCCTGCGGATCGACGCCCTGGAGGTGCGGACGCTGACCGGCGAGTTCGCCGACGAGCACTACGCCGAGCACGTCGACAAGCCGTTCTACCCGCCGCTGAAGGCGTTCATGACGGGTGGCCCGCTGGTGGCGCTGGTGCTCGCCGGCGACCAGGTCATCGAGGTCGTCCGGGGCATGATCGGCAGCACCGACGGGCGCAAGGCCGCCGCCGGCACCGTCCGGGGCGACCTGTCCCTGTCGAACCGGGAGAACCTGGTGCACGCCTCCGACTCGCCGGACAGCGCCAAGCGGGAGATCGCCCTCTGGTTCCCGCAGCTGGGCTGACGTTCTTCCCGACGGCCCCGGTTCCCCCGCGTGGGACCGGGGCCGTCGCCTGCGCTCAGCCGCCGACCCGGGTCAGCTTGTCGGGGTTGCCGACCAGGTAGACGCCGGTGATCCGGCCGCCGGCGGCGGCGACAGCGAGCGTGTAGCGGGCGCCGTTCGGCCAGGTCAGCAGCAGTGCGGGCGCGGCGTTGAGCTCGACGGGCGTGGCCCGTACCCCGGGGCGGCGGCGGCCGTACACCCCGGCGAAGAAGCGGGCGATCCGGTCCGCGCCGGACACCGGGTTGCGGGCCGCGCGGATCCGCCCGCCGCCGTCGGACCAGGCGGTGGCGTCGGCCGCGACCAGGTCGGTCAGCCGGGCCAGGTCGCCGTCGCGCGCGGCGGCGAGGAAGGCGTCGAGCAGCCGGCGCTGCTCGGCCGGATCCGCGGTGAACCGGCGCCGCTCCGCGGCGAGCCGGGCCGCCGCGCGGTGGTGCAGCTGCCGGCAGTCCGCCGCCGACCGGTCCAGGATGTCGGCGATCTCCGCGTACGGCAGGGCGAAGGCGGTGTGCAGCACGTACACCGCCCGCTCCGGCGGGGTGAGCCGTTCCAGCAGGTGCAGCAGGGCGGTGGAGATCGTCTCCCGCAGCTCGACGGTCTCCAGCGGCCCGAACGGCGACGGGTCGGTGGGCACCGGCTCGGGCAGCCACGGGCCGACGTACGTCTCCCGGGTGGCCTGCCGGGCGCGCAGCCGGTCCAGGGCCAGCCGGGTCACCACCCGGGACAGGTACCGGCGCGGCTCGGCGACCGCCCCCCGGTCGACGTCGAGCCAGCGCAGGTACGCCTCCTGGAGCACGTCCTCGGCGTCGTGCAGGCTGCCCAGCAGCCGGTACGCCAGCCCGAGCAGCATCGGCCGGTGCGCGGTGAGCGCACCGGCCGCCTCCGCCGCCCCGGTGGTGGTCACACCTCGATCGGCGGCTGGGTCCGGCTGCTGATCACGATCCGGTTCCACACGTTGATTGTGGCGATCGCGACGACGAGGTCGGCCAGCTCCTTCTCCGACCAGACCTTCGCGGCGGCGTCCCACACCTCGTCGGGCACGCCGTGCTCGCCGAGCCGGGTGACCGCGTCGGTCAGGGCCAGCGCGGTCCGCTCCCGCTCGTCGAAGAACGACGGGGCCTCCCGCCAGGCGGCCAGGACGAAGAGTCGCCGGCTGTCCTCCCCGGCGCCGAGCGCCTCCCGGGTGTGCATGTCCACGCAGAACGCGCAGCCGTTGAGCATCGACGCCCGCACCTTCACCAGTTTCAGCACGGTGTGGTCCAGGTTCGCCCGGGCGTAGCGCTCCAGCCCCAGCACCGCCTGGTACGCCTCCGGCGCCACCGCCGCCAGGTTGATCCGGCTCATCGCCGCCTCCTCGTGTCGTGGGTACGCCCGAACGACGGATCCCGGCCGGGCCGGTGTGACGGCGCGGGCTGTGACGGTGGTCATGGGGGCGCGCTGAGGTGTTAGGAGGGGGCCCTTCCTATACAGAATGCGTTAACAAGGGCCCCCTCCTTTCCTCCGGATACTCGGGGGCGGGGTGGTGGGCGGGTCGAGTACGCTTGACCGCACACAGGCGACGACCCGGCCATCACCGGTGAGCCTCCGGAAGAACGGCCGGGTGACCGGCTCAGTAGAACCGGACGGGACGGCCCGTCACAGCCGGCCAACGAGCGGGCGGTCAGCACCTTGACCGCCAAGCGGGGTGGTACCGCGGGCCCGGCCCGGCACGCCGTCACGGCGCACCGGAACGGGGTCGTCCTCGCAGACCCACAGGAACATGTGAGCTGCTGAGGAGAGCGACAGGCGATGGCCTATCCGTTGCACGACCCGACCGCCGCCGGCGTCCCGGCGAGCCCGGACCTGCCCGCGGTCGAGCGGCGGGTGCTGGAGCACTGGACGGCCGACAAGACCTTCGAGGCCAGCGTCGAGGCCCGCCCGACCGGCGACGACGGCAAGAACGAGTACGTCTTCTACGACGGCCCGCCGTTCGCCAACGGCCTGCCGCACTACGGCCACCTCTTCACCGGGTACGTCAAGGACGTGGTGCCGCGCTACCAGACCATGCGCGGCAAGCACGTCGAGCGCCGCTTCGGCTGGGACTGCCACGGCCTGCCGGCCGAGGTGGTGGCCGAGAAGCAGCTCGGCATCACCAGCAAGGCGGAGATCCTCGACCTTGGGGTGGCCCGGTTCAACGACGCCTGCCGCGCCAGCGTGCTGGAGTTCACCCAGGACTGGGAGCGGTACGTCACCCGGCAGGCCCGCTGGGTGGACTTCGCCAACGACTACAAGACGCTCGACCTGGACTACATGGAAAGCGTCATGTGGGCCTTCAAGACCCTGCACGACAAGGGCCTGGTCTACGAGGGCTTCCGGGTGCTGGCGTACTGCTGGCGGTGCGAGACCCCGCTGTCGAACACCGAGACCCGGATGGACGACGTCTACCGGGACCGGCACGACCCGACGCTGACCGTGTGGTTCGAGCTGACCGGCGACGAGTCCGCGCCGGAGCCGGTGCGCGGGCCGGTCCGGCTGGGCGTCTGGACCACCACGCCGTGGACCCTGCCGTCGAACCTGGCGCTCGCCGTCGGCCCGGACATCGAGTACGCGGTGCTGGAGCGCGACGGCCAGCGGTACGTGGTCGGCGCGGCGCGGCTCGGGGCGTACGCCAAGGAGTTGGAGGGCTACGAGCAGGTCGGCACGGTGTACGGCCGGGACCTGGTCGGGCGCCGGTACACGCCGCTGTTCGACTTCCTGGTCGAGCAGGCGGGCGAGCACGCCTACCAGGTGCTCGGGGCGGAGTTCGTCACCACCGAGGACGGCACCGGGATCGTCCACCTGGCCCCGGCCTTCGGCGAGGACGACCAGAACGTCTGCAACGCGGCCGGCATCCCGACCGTCGTCACGGTGGACGACCACACCCGGTTCACCGCGCTGGTCCCGCCCTACGAGGGCGAGCAGGTCTTCGACGTGAACAAGCCGGTGATCCGGGAGCTGAAGGAGCGGGGGGTGGTGCTCAAGCAGGACACCTACACCCACTCGTACCCGCACTGCTGGCGCTGCGACACCCCGCTGGTCTACAAGGCGGTGTCGTCGTGGTTCGTCGCGGTGACCCGGTTCAAGGACCGGATGGTCGAGCTGAACCAGCAGATCAACTGGACGCCGGGGCACATCAAGGACGGCTCGTTCGGCAAGTGGCTGGCCAACGCCCGGGACTGGTCGATCAGCCGGAACCGGTTCTGGGGCTCGCCGATCCCGGTGTGGAAGTCCGACGACCCGAACTACCCGCGGATCGACGTGTACGGGTCGCTGGAGCAGCTCGAGCGGGACTTCGGGGTACGCCTGAGCGACCTGCACCGGCCGGCGGTGGACGACCTGGTCCGCCCCAACCCGGACGACCCGACCGGTCAGTCGATGATGCGCCGGGTGCCGGAGGTGCTGGACTGCTGGTTCGAGTCCGGCTCGATGCCGTTCGCCCAGGTGCACTACCCGTTCGAGAACCGCGACTGGTTCGAGCACCACTACCCGGGTGACTTCATCGTCGAGTACATCGGGCAGACCCGGGGCTGGTTCTACACCATGCACGTGCTGGCCACCGCGCTGTTCGACCGGCCGGCGTTCCGCAACTGCCTCAGCCACGGCATCCTGCTCGGCTCGGACGGGCGCAAGATGTCCAAGAGCCTGCGCAACTACCCGGACGTCTACCACGTCTTCGACTCGTACGGGTCGGACGCGATGCGCTGGATGCTGATGTCCTCGCCGGTGCTGCGCGGCGGCGACATGCCGGTGACCGAGACGCTGATCCGGGACTCGGTGCGCCAGGTGCTGCTGCCGCTGTGGAACGTCTGGTACTTCTTCTCGCTCTACGCCAACGCGGACGGGCACACCGCCCGGCGCCGGGTGGACAGCACGCACCTGCTCGACCGGTACGTGCTGGCCAAGACGAACGAGCTGGTGTCGACGGTCGGCGCGCAGATGGACGCGTACGACATCTCGGGCGCCTGCGCGTCCGTCCGGTCCTTCCTGGACGCGTTGACCAACTGGTACGTGCGTCGTTCCCGGGACCGGTTCTGGGCCGGCGACGCGGAGGCGTTCGACACGTTGTGGACGGTGCTGGAGACGCTCTGCCGGGTGGTGGCGCCGCTGGCGCCGCTGACCGCGGAGGAGATCTGGCGCGGCCTGACCGGCGAGCGGTCGGTGCACCTGACCGACTGGCCGTCGGCGGACGAGTTCCCGGCCGACCACGAGCTGGTCTCCGCGATGGACAACGTGCGGGCGGTCGCCTCGGCGACGCTGTCGCTGCGCAAGGCGAAGGGGCTGCGGGTCCGGCTGCCGCTGGCGAGTCTGACCGTGGCCTCGCCGGCCGCCGCCCAGCTGCGTCCCTTCGCCGACCTGGTCGCCGACGAGGTCAACGTGAAGGCGGTGGAGTTCACCGACGAGGTGGCGAACTACTGCCAGCAGGTGCTGACCGTGGTGCCCCGGGCGCTGGGCCCGCGGGTCGGCAAGGCGGTGCAGCAGGTGATCAGGGCGGTCAAGGCGGGGGAGTGGGAGTTGGTCGACGGCGCCCCGGTCGCCGCCGGGGTCACCCTCGCCGAGGGCGAGTACGAGCTGCGCCTGGTCGCCGCCGATGTCGAGCACTCCGCGCCGCTGCCCGGCGGCGAGGGCGTGGTCGTGCTGGACACCCAGGTCACCCCGGAGCTGGCCGCCGAGGGGCTGGCCCGGGACGTGATCCGGGTGGTGCAGCAGGCCCGCCGCGACGCCGACCTGGACGTCTCGGACCGGATCACGCTGACCGTCGCCGCGCCGGCCGAGGTGCGGGACGCGGTCAGCGGGTTCTCGTCCTTCGTGGCCCGGGAGGTGTTGGCCGACTCGGTCGAGTTCGCCGACTCGGTCGACGGCTTCACCGGCGAGGTGGGCGAGGGCGAGCGGGTGACCGTGGCCGTGCGCCGGGTATGAGATGCAAGGAGGGGCCCCCTGTTAACGCATTCTGTATAGGAGGGGGCCCCTCCTAACCGCCACCCAGCGGGCCGGCGGGCCTCCCGGTCCGCGCGGTGTGGGGGCGTCCGCTACCGTGACACCGCCTGTTTCGCGTACGACCGCCGGAGGACCAGTGCCCCTGCTCTACACCATCGGCAAGCTCACCGTGGCGCCCGCGCTCCGGTTGGCCTTCCGTCCGCACGTGGAGGGGCTGGAGCACATTCCGGCGACCGGCGGTGCCATCTTCGCCAGCAACCACCTCTCGGTCGCCGACGAGCTGCTCCTCGGCACCGTGGTGCCCCGGCACCTCGCCTTCTGGGCGAAGGCGGAGTACTTCACCGGCACCGGCCTCAAGGGCGGCTTCTCCAAGTTCGTGCTCACCGGGCTGGGGGCGATCCCGGTGGAGCGCGCCGGGGGCCGGGCGGCGCTGTCCGCGTTCGACGCGGCCATCCCGGTGCTCAAGGCCGGCGATCTGGTGGCCGTCTATCCGGAGGGCACCCGCTCCCCGGACGGGCGCCTCTACCGGGGGCGGACCGGGGCGGCCCGGCTGGCGGTGGCCGCCGGTGTGCCGATCATCCCGGTCGGGGTGACCGGCACCGACAAGGCCCAGCCGATCGGCACCCGGGTGCCCCGACCGGGCCGGGCCAAGATCAGCATCAAGTTCGGCAAGCCGCTGGACTTCACCGGCCGGCCCGACGACCGCACGTCGTTGCGGGAGATGACCGACGAGTTGATGGCCGAGATCCAGAAGATCACCGGCCAGGAGTACGTCCCCCGCTACGCCCCCAAGCGCGGCGAACCGGCGGCCTGAGCGGTCACGGTGGGGTGCCCGCGCGGCGCTTCACCTGATCGAGCACCGCGTCCAGGTCGGTGCGCCGGCCACGAACCGGGCCATGCCCCGATTGTCGCCGCTGTGCCGATTCACCGGCGATGCGGGCGCGCATCCCCGGTTCAGGCGCCGTCGGGCGTGACGATCTGCTGGCGCATCCGGTCCAGCAGGGCCGCGCTGTCGTCCAGCGACAGCCGGGTGAACACGCCGGTGGCCAGGCTGCCGTGGTCCACCGAGGTGCAGACCACCACCGCCGCGCCGTCGTCCCGGCCCACCGCGCACCGCTCGTGCCGGCCGCGGACCCCGGTGTCCACCGGCACCGCGGCGTCGAGCGCGTACCGCTCGGTGAGGCGGGCCATCTCCTCGTCCGCGTCCGACTCCGGGCTGAGCCGGATGCCGGTGCCACCGAACACCGTCACCCGCTTGCCCTCCGGCGTGCTGTAGACACCGGCGAAGGTGTCCTCGATCAGCAGGCTGGACCCGCGTACCTCGGCCTCCAGCTCGCGGACCGCGGCCCGGTCGGCCGGATCGTCCCGCAGGCGCAGGCCGGCCACCTGGTCCGGGAGGGTCGCGCTGGCCGGGTACTGGGTGGAGAGCGGCTGCGCCCACCACAGCGGCAGTCCGCAGCAGCAGACCACGCTGAGCAGCAGCACCCAGGGCCAGCGCCGCCGGCGGCGGACCGGCACCGGGACGTACCCCTTGGGGGCCTGCCAGCCCGGTGGCGGGGTGACCGGCGGCGGTGCGGCGGCCCGGCGGCGCTGCTTCGGTGGCCGGGTCGGTGCGGGCGGCGCCGGCCGGGGCGGCGACACCGGGGCCGCCGGCGGAAATCCGCCGGACGGCGGCGCGGACGCCGGGTACGGCGCGGACGCCGGGTACGGCGCGGACGCCGGGTACGGCGTGGTCGGGTGCGGTGCGGGCACCGGGTGCGGCGGGTGTGGCGGGGGTGCCGGGGTGACCGGGCGTGCCGGGTACGGCGGGGTGTGGGCGAGCGTCGGCGGCAGCGCGGGGAAGTCGGTCGACGGCAGCTCCCAGCCGCCGGTGTCGGCGCCGGCCCACGGGTCCACCGGCACCTGGTGCTCGGGCGAGGCCGCCGGCGGCGGAGTCGGCTCGGCCGACTCACCCCAGGCGCGCTTGCGCGACGGCGGGGGCGGGACCGCCGCCGACCCGCTCCACCGGGGCGACTGCGTCTCCACCCGGGTGGGTTCCGGCCCGCCAGCGGTCGACGCGCCGGCCTGGTCGGCGCGGGTGGGGTCAGGGCTGCCCGGGGCGGTCGCGTCGGCCTGGCCGGACCGGCCGGGCCCGGCCCCGGTGGGGGTGGCGGCCGTCGCGTCGGCCTGGTCGGCCCGGGTGGCGGCCGACGCTCCCGAACCGGCCGGCGACCTGAGAGCGTCGGCCGATGCCGGGACGGCGTCGGCCGGGCCGGGAGCGGCATCGCCTGGCGACCCGGGGGCGTCGGCTGGTGTCGGGACGGCGTCGGCCGGCGACCCCGGAGCGTCGGCCGGGCCGGAAGTGGCATCGCCCGGCGACCCGGGAGCGTCGGCTGGTGTCGGGGCGGCGTCGGCTGGTGTCGGGACGGCGTCGGCCGGCCCAGGGGCGGCGTCGCCCGGGGGGACGGGGGCGGTGGGCGGCTCGTCGGCGACCGCCGGATCCGGGTTCCCGCCCGTGGCGGGGGCACCCTGGTCGGCCGGCCGGTCTGCGCCCGGCTGCGGCTCCGGCATCGCGGCAATCTCCTCTCGCGCCAGCTTGCGAGGTTAGTACCGGTCCGCCACCGACGCCGAATCCGCTGCTCCGCGAAGGCGACCCCGGGGGAGCGGGCGACCGCGCGGGCGGTGGGGTGCGGTGGTGCGGTGCGGCGTGGTGGGCGGCGGGGCACCGCGTACCCTTGGGCATCATGAGTGCCCCGTCCACGACGCCGCGCCCGACCGCGGCCAACTCCGTGTGGCCCCGGCTGGAGCCGCTGCTGCCCCAGGTGACCAAGCCCATCCAGTACGTGGGCGGTGAGCTGGGCGCGGTGGTCAAGGACTGGGACGCGGCGACCGTCCGGTGGGCGCTGATGTATCCCGACGCGTACGAGGTGGGCCTGCCCAACCAGGGCGTGCAGATCCTCTACGAGGTGCTCAACGAGCTGCCGGACGTGCTCGCCGAGCGGACGTACGCGGTCTGGCCGGACCTGGAGACGCTGATGCGCGCGCACGGCGTGCCGCAGTTCACCGTCGACGCGCACCGCTCGGTGCGCGACTTCGACGTGTTCGGCGTCTCGTTCTCCACCGAGCTGGGCTACACCAACCTGCTCACCGCGATCGACCTGGCCGGCATCCCGCTGCTGGCGGCCGACCGCACCGACGCCGACCCGGTGATCGTGGCCGGCGGGCACGCCGCCTTCAACCCGGAGCCGATCGCCGACTTCGTCGACGCCGCCGTGCTCGGCGACGGCGAGGAGGCGGTGCTGGAGATCACCCAGATCGTCCGGGAGTGGAAGGCGGAGGGCTCGCCCGGCGGCCGGGACGAGCTGCTGCTGCGGCTGGCCCGCACCGAGAGCGTCTACGTGCCGCGCTTCTACGACGTGGACTACCTGCCCGACGGCCGGATCCAGCGGGTCGTGCCGAACCGCCCGGACGTGCCGTTCCGGGTGCACAAGCGCACGACGATGGACCTGGACGCCTGGCCGTACCCGAAGAAGCCCCTGGTGCCGCTGGCCGAGACGGTGCACGAGCGGTACGCGGTGGAGATCTTCCGGGGCTGCACCCGGGGCTGCCGGTTCTGCCAGGCCGGCATGATCACCCGTCCGGTGCGGGAGCGCTCGATCACCACCGTCGGTCAGATGGTCAAGGAGGGGCTGGAGTTCTCCGGCTTCCACGAGGTGGGCCTGCTGTCGCTGTCGTCGGCCGACCACTCCGAGATCGGCGACATGTGCTCCGGCCTGGCCGAACAGTACGCGGGCACCAACGTCTCGCTGTCGCTGCCGTCGACCCGGGTGGACGCCTTCAACATCGACCTGGCGCAGGAGCTGTCCCGCAACGGGCGGCGGACCGGCCTGACCTTCGCCCCGGAGGGCGGCTCGGAGCGGATCCGCAAGGTCATCAACAAGATGGTGTCCAAGGAAGACCTGATCCGTACGGTCGTCACCGCGTACACCAACGGCTGGCGGCAGGTGAAGCTCTACTTCATGTGCGGCCTGCCCACCGAGACCGACGAGGACGTCCTCGAGATCGCCGACATGGCGCACGAGGTGATCCGGGCCGGCCGGGCCGCCACCGGTTCCAAGGACATCCGCTGCACGGTGTCGATCGGCGGGTTCGTGCCGAAGCCGCACACCCCGTTCCAGTGGGCGTCGATGTCGAGCCCGGAGGTCATCGACAACCGGCTCAAGCTGCTCAAGCAGGCCATCAACTCGGACCGCTCGTTGGGCCGGGCGATCGGCTTCCGCTACCACGACGGCGAGCCGTCGCTGATCGAGGGCCTGCTCTCCCGGGGTGACCGCCGGGTCGGCGCGGTGATCCGCAAGGTGTGGGAGAACGGCGGCCGGTTCGACGGCTGGAGCGAGCACTTCTCGTACCAGCGCTGGGTGGACGCCGCCGCCGAGGTGCTGCCGTCCTTCGGGGTGGACCTCGACTGGTACACCACCCGGGAGCGTACGGAGCTGGAGGTCCTGCCCTGGGACCACCTCGACTCCGGCCTGGACAAGGACTGGCTCTGGCAGGACTGGCAGGACTCGCTGTCGGAGTACGAGCAGGACGACTGCCGGTGGACCCCGTGCTTCGACTGCGGCGTCTGCCCGTCGATGGACACCGAGATCCAGATCGGCCCGACGGGCCGGAAGCTGCTCCCGCTGACCCCGGTCAACGGCATGAAGCTGCCCACCGGCGCCCAGCAGTAGGGTCGCCTCCGGCGACTCGCGGCAGGTCGGCCTGTCCCCGCGCCGGGACGGGCCGACTCGCGGCAGGTCGGCTGTTCCTTCCCGCCCGCCCCGCCCCCGGCCCCGGCCGGGCCGCCCCGGCTGGCCGTCGCGGTGGACGCTGCGTCAGGATGGGGCGGACACGCAGCCAGCACCCGAGGAGTTCACGATCGCCAGAAAGCCTCAACCCGAGGGCGGGCAGGCCCCGGTCGTCCAGCGCGTCCGGATCCGGTACGCCAAGCGCGGGCCGTTGCGGTTCACCTCGCACCGGGACTTCGCCCGGGCCTTCGAGCGTGCGCTGCGCCGGGCCGGCGTGCCGGTGGCCTTCTCCCAGGGCTTCACCCCGCACCCCAAGATCTCCTATGCCTCGGCCGCGCCCACCGGGGTGGCCAGTGAGGCGGAGTACCTCGAGATCGGCCTGCGCGCCGAGGTCGATCCGGGCGAGCTGCGGGCCGCCCTGGACGCCGCGCTGTCGCCGGGCCTGGACGTGCTGGACGCGGTGGTGGCCACCGGTGGCAGTCTCGCCGACCGGATCGAGGCCTCGCGCTGGCGCATCGAGCTGCCCGAGGTCGACCCGGCTGTGCTGGAACGGGCGGTTTCCGCCTTCCTGGCCGCCGACGAGGTACGCGTCGAGCGGATGACCAAGCAGGGCCGGCGCGCCTTCGACGCGCGTGCCGCCGTGATGAGCATCGATGTGCTGCCCGCCGTGGACCCGCCTTCCGGGGCGCCGGCGGTGTCATGTGCGATACTCGAAATGGTCGTGCGGCAGGTCACCCCGTCCGTACGACCCGATGACGTCCTTTCCGGCCTCCGCGCGGTGGCCGACCTGGAGCCGCCGGTACCACCCAGGGTGATCCGGCTGGCGCAGGGCACGGTGACCGCACAGGGGGCGATCGCGGATCCGTTGGAAGCGGACCGCGACGGGGCAACCATCGGATGAGGGCTGGCCGACGGCCAGCGCTCTAGGCAGGCAGACTTCGACGGTCGCGCACGCGCCCGGCGGAAACACCTTTGCGGCAACCCTGCGTGGCAGCGCTCACCCGCGCCCGGGGCGGCCAGAACTGGAGAACGTCCATGCTCGAGAACGAGCCCGAGGGCGGCGAACGGACCGGCGCCCAGCCGGTCGGCGAGTTCGCCGAAGGCAGCACCGAGAACAGCGCCCCCGTCGCGCCGCGCAAGCGGGCCACCCGGCGCCGGGCCGCCCCGCTCAACCAGCCGGAGCAGACCGACGCGCCCGCCGAGGCGCCCGGCGCCGCCGCGTCCGCGACCGACGAGTCGCACCAGGCCGAGGTCGTCGCCCCGGTCGCCGGTGAGTTGGAGACCCCACCCAAGACCACCCGGCGTCGTCGGAAGGCCACCCCGGCCAAGGCGGCCGAGGAGCCGGTCGTCGCCACCGGCGTCGAGGAGGGCTCCGCCGAGCTCGTACCGCCGGTCAAGGTGACCCGGACGCGCCGTAAGAAGGCCGCGGCCCCGGCCGCCGCCGAGCCGGCTCCGCCCGCCGCCGAGCCGGGCGAGGCGACGCCTGCCGTGGAGTCCGTCACCGAGGCGCCCGCCGAGGCCGCGCCCGAGCCGACCGAGCAGGCGGTGGCCGAGCCCGCCGACGAGGAGGCGGTCGAGCCCGCCGCCGGAACCACCCCCGCGGTCGAGGGCCTGACCGGCGCGGTCGCCGCGGCGGCCGAGGCGCCCGCCGGGGAGGTGGCCCCCGGAGCCGCCGTCCCGGGCACCGCCGAGCCGGTGGCCGAGCCGGCGCCGCGCACCCGGCGCCGCCGCGCCGCGCTCACCGCGCCCACCGTGCTCTTCATGGCCCCGCAGCCGGACGAGGTCCAGGTCGTCAGCCTGCCGACCGCCGAGCCGGTCGCCGAGGAGCCCGCCGAGCCGCCCCGGCGCCGCCGCCGGGGCCGCCGGGAGGCCGACCAGGTGGAGGCGGTCGAGCCGACCGAGGAGGTCGAGGAGGCCGAGGAGCCCACCGCCGAGGCCGAGCCGGCCGAGGATGAGGCCGAGGACGAGGACGAGGCCAGCGCTCGCCGCCGCCGTCGCCGGGGCCGGCGTGGTCGTGGCCGCGGCAAGGGCGGGGCCGACGAGGCCGAGGACGAGGCCGAGGAGGGCGTCCGCGCCGAGGCCGAGGAGGACGCCGAGGCCGAGGAGAGCGACGAGGGCGACGAGGGCGAAGGCGACGGGATGACCCGCCGCCGCCGTCGGCGGCGCCGCCGGGGCGCGGGTGACGTCGAGGCGGGGGCCGACGACGGCGTACCGACCGTGGTCAAGATCCGCGAGCCGCGCAAGGTCGCCGACGAGGTGCAGGGCGTCTCCGGCTCCACCCGGCTGGAGGCCAAGCGCCAGCGCCGTCGGGACGGTCGCGAGCAGCGCCGGACCCGCCCGCCGATCCTCAGCGAGTCGGAGTTCCTGGCCCGCCGGGAGGCGGTCGACCGGGTGATGGCCGTACGCCAGCGCGGCGACCGGACCCAGATCGCCGTCCTGGAGGACGGCGTGCTGGTGGAGCACTACGTGACCCGCAACTCGTCGGCCACCATGGCGGGCAACGTCTACCTGGGCAAGGTGCAGAACGTGCTGCCCAGCATGGAGGCGGCCTTCGTCGACATCGGCCGGGGCCGCAACGCCGTGCTGTACGCGGGCGAGGTCAACTGGGACACCACCGGCCTGGAGGGCCGGGCGCGCTCGATCGAGCAGGCGCTGAAGTCCGGCGACTCGGTGCTGGTGCAGGTCACCAAGGACCCGATCGGGCACAAGGGTGCCCGGCTGACCAGCCACGTCGCCCTCTCCGGGCGGCACCTGGTCTACGTGCCGAACGGCAACGCCTCCGGCATCAGCCGCAAGCTGCCGGACACCGAGCGCAAGCGGCTGCGGGACATCCTCAAGAAGCTGGTGCCGGACGGCGCCGGGGTGATCGTCCGAACCGCCGCTGAGGGGGCGAGCGAGGACGAGCTGGCCCGCGACGTCAAGCGGCTCCAGGCCCAGTGGGAGGACATCCAGGCCAAGTCGACCGAGGGTGGCGCCCCGGTGCTGCTCTACGCCGAGCCCGACCTGGTCATCCGGGTGGTCCGGGACCTCTTCAACGAGGACTTCCGGGAGTTGGTGATCGAGGGCGACGAGGCGTACTCGGTGGTCGACTCGTACCTGTCGCACGTCTCGCCGGACCTGGTCGAGCGGCTGCGCCGGCACGTCGGCACCACCGACGTCTTCGCCGAGTACCGGATCGACGAGCAGATCATCAAGGGGCTGGACCGCAAGGTCTTCCTGCCCTCCGGCGGCTCGCTGGTGATCGACCGCACCGAGGCGATGACCGTCATCGACGTCAACACCGGCAAGTACACCGGCTCCGGCGGCAACCTGGAGGAGACGGTCACCCGGAACAACCTGGAGGCGGCCGAGGAGATCGTCCGGCAGCTGCGGCTGCGCGACCTCGGTGGCATCGTGGTGATCGACTTCATCGACATGGTGCTGGAGTCGAACCGGGAGCTGGTGCTGCGCCGGCTCACCGAGTGCCTCGGCCGGGACCGGACCAAGCACCAGGTCACCGAGATCACCTCGCTCGGCCTGGTGCAGATGACCCGCAAGCGGATCGGCGCCGGCCTGCTGGAGGCGTTCAGCGAGACCTGCGAGTGCTGCAAGGGCCGCGGTCTGATCATCCACACCGAGCCGGTGCCGGAGAAGAAGTCCGGTGGCGCGGGGGAGAAGGTCAAGGCGGTGGCCACGGCGGCCACCCCCACCGAGCCCGCCGCCGGCTCGTCCCGCCGGCGGGGCCGCAAGGCCGCGGCCGCCGAACGGGCCGCCGCCGAGCCGGCCGAGGCCGACGCGGAGCAGCCGGAGCGCACCGTGGTGGAGACCACCGACGCCACCGGCGAGGACTACTACGACACCATGGGCTACGACCTGTCCCGGTACGCGGCGGAGACGTCGGCCGCGCCGGCGGTCGCGGACAGCCAGCAGGGCGAGTCGGCCCGGCTGGCCGGGGCGGACGACCCGGACGCGCTGGGCGACGCCGACGACGAGACCGCCGAGTCGGGCGGCGGGCGCCGCCGGTCCCGCCGGGGCGGGGCGCGACGGCGTACCCGGCCCTGACCGGCGGTGCACGCGGAACGGGGGCCCGCCCGGTCGGGAGGGCCCCCGTTCGGCGTTCGCGCGGCCGGCGGGTGTGCCGAAGGGCACACCGACGGCCCTGACCTGGGGGCTCCGCGACTAGGCCCGTGGGGGCCGGTCACGGCCGGGACAGCCCGACCCGCCGCAAGCGGGCCGCTCGGGTGGCCGGGACGGGCCGAGATGCCGCGAGTGGGCCGCTCGCGTCCCCGGGACGGGCCGACCCGCCGCAAGTCGGCCGATTACGTCGCCCGGGGCGGGCCGGTGTGCCGCTGAGCGGGCCGGTTTGGGTGCGGGGGCACCGATGGCGTACGCTGTCTTGCGGTGCACTTTGGTGCGCTGAGTTCCCGCGTGCCCGCGCCGCCGGCGTCACGGACCGGTGTCACGGCCCAGCCGTGGCCCGATCCGGTGTCACGGCCCGGTGTCACCCTCCGGTGTCACCGCCGCCCGGCGAGCCGCCGTGGGAGCAACCTGCCGGTAACGGTGGGAAAAAGACGCTAGCAGCCTCAACGACAGGGAGTCCGCCTCCGATGTACGCGATCGTCAAGACCGGCGGCAAGCAGTACAAGGTCGCCGAGGGCGACGTGATCGAGGTCGAGAAGCTCGCCGGTGCCCCCGGCGACGCGGTGAAGCTCACCGCGGTGCTCCTCGTCGACGGTGACGACCTGGTGACCGACGCGGCGAAGCTTGCCAAGGTCTCGGTGGCGGGCGAGATCGCCGCGCACACCAAGGGCCCGAAGATCCGGATCCACAAGTTCAAGAACAAGACCGGCTACCACAAGCGCCAGGGTCACCGCCAGCCGCTGACCCAGGTGAAGGTGACCGGCATCTCCAACAGCGGGAAGTAGGTCGTCCTTCAATGGCTCACAAAAAGGGTGCGTCCAGCTCGCGTAACGGCCGTGACTCCGCGGCCCAGCGGCTCGGCGTGAAGCGCTTCGGTGGTCAGGTCGTCAGCGCGGGTGAGATCCTCATCCGTCAGCGTGGCACCAAGTTCCACCCCGGTGACCTGGTTGGCCGCGGTGGCGACGACACGCTCTTCGCCCTGGCCGCCGGTGCGGTCCAGTTCGGCACCAAGCGCGGTCGCAAGACCGTCAGCATCGTGCCGCAGCAGTAGTTCTCCGGCGCAAGCGGGCCGCGGACCTCGGGTCCCGGCCCGCTTCGTCTTTTCGCGTGCGGGGCGGACCCCGCTGGAAGGATTGGCGTCGTGACGACGTTCGTTGACCGGGTCGTCCTGCACCTGCAGGCCGGCGACGGCGGGCACGGCTGTGTCTCGATCCACCGGGAGAAGTTCAAGCCCTTCGGCGGCCCGGACGGCGGCAACGGCGGGCACGGCGGCAGCGTCTCGCTGGTGGTCGACCCGCAGGTGACCACGCTGCTGGACTTCCACTTCCGCCCGCACCTCAAGGCCGACAACGGCAAGGGGGGCGCCGGCTCGAACCGGGACGGGGCCAACGGCCGCGACCTGGTGATCAAGGTGCCGAACGGCACCGTCGTGCAGACCCTCGACGGTGAGGTGCTGGCCGACCTGGTCGGCGCGGGCACCACGTTCGAGGCGGCCCGGGGCGGTCGCGGCGGCCGGGGCAACGCCTCGCTGGCCAACGCCCGCCGCAAGGCCCCCGGCTTCGCCGAGCTGGGCGAGCCCGGCGACAAGCTCGACGTGGTGCTGGAGCTCAAGAGCGTCGCCGACGTCGGCCTGGTCGGCTTCCCGTCGGCCGGCAAGTCGTCGCTGATCTCGGTGATCTCCGCCGCCAAGCCGAAGATCGCCGACTACCCGTTCACCACCCTGGTGCCCAACCTGGGCGTGGTACGGGTGGACAACCACACCTTCACGGTGGCCGACGTGCCGGGCCTGATTCCCGGCGCGGCCACCGGCAAGGGCCTCGGGCTGGAGTTCCTCCGCCACGTCGAGCGCTGCGCCGTGCTGGTGCACGTGGTCGACACCGCGACGTTGGAGCCGGGTCGGGACCCGCTGGCCGACATCGACACCATCGAGGCCGAGCTGACCCAGTACGGCGGGCTGGCCGACCGGCCCCGGCTGGTCGCGCTGAACAAGGTCGACGTGCCGGACGGGCAGGACCTGGCCGACATCGTCCGGCCGGACCTGGAGGCCCGCGGCTTCCGGGTGTTCGACGTCTCCGCCGCCACCCGCGAGGGGCTCAAGGAGTTCACCTTCGCGTTGGCCGAGCTGGTCGAGCAGGCCCGCCGCGCGGCACCGCCGGCCGAGCCGACCCGGATCGTGATCCGGCCGAAGGCGGTCGACGACGCCGGCTTCACCATCGAGGCGGCAGCGGACGGGTCGTACACGGTCCGCGGCACCCGCCCGGAGCGCTGGGTGCGGCAGACGAACTTCGACAACGACGAGGCGGTCGGCTTCCTGGCCGACCGGTTGGCCCGCCTCGGCGTCGAGGAGAAGCTGGCCAAGGCCGGCGCCCAGCCCGGTGACCTGGTGCGGATCGGCGAGCGCGAGTTCGACTGGCAGCCGACGCTCTACGCCGGCGTGGACTTCGTCCCGGGCAACCGGGGCACCGACGTGCGGCTGGAGGAGAAGTCCAACCGCCCGTCGGCCGTCGAGCGGCTGGCCGCCCGCAAGGCCCGCCGCCAGCGCCCGGCCGACGAGGTCGAGGCCGCCGCGGCGCCGGAGGCGGACGACGACGAGGACTGGGAGTAGTCGCCTGCCGTCCGGGTTGCCGTCGATGGTCCGAAACCTCCGCGAAATCCACGGCCCCTAGCGTGACGGAATGCTGATCGCGTCCCGTCCCGCCACCGACCCGGAGCTCGCCGCCCTGGTCGTCGCCCAGCAGCGCGAGCTGCGCGAGGCGGACGGCGGCCTCGACGGCCAGGTGACCGTCACCCACGACGACATCCACTACCTGGTGGTGGTCGACGGCGGGCGGGCGGTGGCCTGCGGCGGGGTCCAGTCGCTGGACGCCGACACCGGGGAGCTGAAGCGGATGTACGTCCGCCCGGCCTACCGGGGGCGGGGCATCGCCCGGCAGTTGCTCACCGCGCTGGAGGAGTTGGCCTTCCAGCGCGGGCACACCGTGGTGTGCCTGGAGACCGGCACGTACCTGCCGGCCGCGATCGGGCTCTACACCTCCTGCGGGTACGAGCCGATCCCGGTGTACGGCGAGTACGTCGACAACCCGTTCAGCGTCTGCTTCGCCAAGCGGCTGCCGGTGGCCGCCTGACGGCCCGCGTTCAGGCGCCGGTCTCGGCGTGCGCGGCGGTGACCGGCTTGGACTCCGGGCTGCCGTGCTGGCGCAGCTCAGGGGCGGTCGACGGGGGTGTCCGGCCGGCCGCCGGTGCCCGCGTCGTTGGAGAGCAGCAGGCCCAGCGCGAGCATGCCGAAGCCGAGGAAGAGGTGCAGCCAGTTCCCGGGCCCGTCCACCGGCATCCAGTTCACTCCCTCGTGCCCCTCGGTGGCGAAGCCGTACAGCCAGACCCCCAGGTAGAGCGCGCCGCCGATGGCCAGGAAGCCGCGCGCCCCGGCGACGGTGCGGGCCAGGCCCAGCCCGACCAGGCCGGTGATCAGGTGTACCAGGTTGTGTAGCACCGAGACCTGGAACAGGCCGAGCAGCTTGGCCCCCGAGTGGTGGCCGGCGAAGGTCAGCTCCCCGTAGTGCGTGGTGACGCCCGGGATGAAGCCGAGCACGCCGATCAGCACGAAGAGGGCCGCCACCGCCGCGGCGACCGTCTGGATCCGGGGCCGGCGGCCGGCCGTAGCGCGGCCGCGCACGTCACGTGCCATCCGATGTCACCTCCGCGAGCGCCGCCGACCCGTAGTCGGACACTCCTCACATTCTGTGACCGAACGGCAACGTGTCGTGGAGAAACGGTGAATCAGGCATGGACCCGACTTCGAGGGGTAGGTCAATGGTGACGCCGACGCGAGTCGGCGCGATCCCCCGAGGACTACCGCGACGATCATCCGAGCGGAAGGGACATCATGACTTACGATCTCACGCCCACCACGTCCACGTACGAGTCGACGAACGGTGGCGTCCGGGACCAGGCCCGCCAGGTCGGCGCGGATGCGGCGAACGCGGGCGGCCAGGTCGCCGGCACCGCCAAGGAGCAGGGTAGGGAGGTGGTGGGCGAGGCCACCCGGCAGGCCCGCAACCTCTACGGCGAGGCCCGTAGCCAGCTCACCGCGCAGAGCAGCCAGCAGCAGCAGCGGGCCGCCGGCGGCCTGCGGTCGCTGGCCGAGGAGATGCGCACCATGGCGCAGAACGGCGGCGGCTCCGGTCCGGTCACCGAGCTGGCCCACCAGGCCGCCGACCGGGTGCACGGGGTGGCCGGCTGGCTGGAGCAGCGCGAGCCGGGCGACCTGCTCAACGAGGTGAAGGGCTACGCCCGCCGCAACCCGGGCACGTTCCTGGTCGGCGCGGCGCTGCTCGGCGTGGTCGCCGGCCGGCTGACCCGCAACATCAGCGCCCTGGGCGACGGCTCCACCGGCACGCACTCGGCGTACGACCCGGACCGCACCGCGGTGATCCCCACCCCGCCGGCCCCGCGGGCCGTGCCGGACGCGGTGCCGCCGGGCGGTTACCTCGACCCGCAGCCGGGCAGCTACGCCGACCCGAACACCGGCTACGCCGACCCGACGCCGGGTGGTTACACCGACCCGACCCGGGGCGGGTACGCCGAGCCCACCGGCACCGGCCAGCCGCTGCCGCCGGTGAGCCAGACCGACCCGCTGCCGGGCGTGCCGTCCAGCGGCACCACCCGCCCGTGACCGACCGGACCACCCGAAGGGAGACCTCGGCATGACCATGCCGACACAGGGCCCGGGAGTGGACTCCGGGTACGCGGGCACCACGCCCGGCGCCGACGGGTACGCGGGCGCACCGCACACCGCCGACGAGGTGCGCAGCAGCTCCATCGGTGAGCTGCTGCGCCAGGTCACCACCGACATGTCGACGCTGCTGCGCCAGGAGGTGGAGCTGGCCAAGGCCGAGATCCGCCAGGAGGGGAAGAAGGCGGGCAAGGCCGCCGGCCTCTACGGCGGCGCCGGCTTCGGCGGCTACATGGTGGCGCTGTTCGTCTCCATCGCGGTGTGGCAGTTCCTGGACAACGTGATGGATTCGGGCCTGGCGGCCCTGATCGTGGCCGTCATCTGGGCCGCGGTGGCCGCCGTCCTCTACTCCAAGGCGAAGAAGAACGCGGAGACCGTGCGCGGCCTCAAGCAGACCAAGGACAGCGTGCAGCGCGTCCCCGACGCGCTCAAGCCGCACCCGGAGGGAGTCACCCGATGAGCACCGATCCCGATCAGATCCGCCGGGAGATCGAGGCCACCCGCAACAACCTCAGCTCCGACGTGGACGCGCTGGCGTACAAGGTCAGCCCCGGCCGCATCGTCGACGACCGCAAGCAGCGGGCGCGCAACGCGCTGCAGAATGTGAGGGACAAGGTAATGGGCACCGCTTCCGACCTCGGTCACGCCGGCAGCCACGCCGGCCACTCGGTGGGCGACCACGCCTCGTCGGCGGCCCACACGGTCAGCGACAAGGCGCACTCCGCCGCGTCGACGGTGGGCGACGCCGCGCACCGGGCGCCGTACAAGGTGCGGGAGAAGACCGAGGGCAACCCGCTGGCCGCCGGCCTGATCGCCTTCGGGGTGGGCATGCTCGCCTCGTCGCTGCTGCCGGCCACCCGGCGCGAGCAGCAGGTGGCGAGCCAGGTCAAGGAGCGCGCCGCCGAGCACAGCGACACCGTCAAGCAGAAGCTGGGCGAGGTCGCCAGCGAGGTGCGCGACGAGCTGCGCGAGCCGGCCCAGCAGGCGACCGAGTCGGTCAAGTCGACCGCGCAGGACGCCGTACACGCGGTGCAGGACGACACCCGTAGCGCCGCGCACGACGTGCGGGACTCCGCCCAGCAGTCGCGCGACCAGGTGCGTTACTGACCGCGCCACCGCACGCCGCAGCTCGCGGCCACCGCCCGGCCCGCCGGGAGGTGGCCGCGAGCTGTCGTGTGCGGTGCCCACGGCCGGAATACGACTGATCATGGCGTGGTGTCGTTCCGGCCGGCGCTGGCCGGATAGCGCCCGCACCGTCCTGCGCCCGCAGCCGGCCTGACCGGAGGGTGGGCCGCCCACGGTCGGGCCGCCCACCCGCCTCACGGGCGCAGGTCGGTGCGCGCCCGCCCGGTCTCCGGCGCGAAGGGGTACGAGACGTGCTGGTGCACCAGCCGCCAGTCGCCGTCCACCCGCCGGAACACCCGGGTGCCGCGGGACCAGTGCTCGGTCGGGTCATCCGGCTCGCCGACCACCACCCGGTTGAGCCCCCAGGCGACGGCGAGGTCCCCGGCGGTGCGCACCGTCAGGTCCGGCACCTCCCACCGGACCTGCGCCGGGCCGGCCCGCAGCCCGCGCTCGCAGACGTCCCGGACCTGGTCGACGCCGACGTACCGCAGCGGCGCCTCGTGCTCGTAGGAGACGACGTCGGTGGCGACCGGGGCCATCAGGCCGTCCAGGTCGCCGGCCGCGGTGGCGGCGTACCACCGCCGGTGCAGGTCCCGCACCTCCCGCTCGGCGTCGAGGGTCCCGGAGGTGTCGGCGAACGAGTGGTGCTCGTGGCTGACCAGCCAGCGTCCGTCCTCCCGGCGCAGCCCGAGGGTCAGCCGGAGCCGCGGCTGCGGGTCACCGGCCAGGTCGTCCGGGGTGCCGCAGCGCAGCAGCGCGTGGGCGAACGCGACGGTGTCGCCGACGGTGACCGCCAGCTCGGTGATCTCGAACCGGGCGCCCTGCGCCTGCCAGCGCAGGAACGGCGGCCAGCTGTCGCGGTAGGCGGCCAAACCGCGGGCCTCCGCCGGTACGTCGAACATGACGATGTCGTCGGTGTGGTCGGCCAGTACGCCGGCCAGCTCGCCGCGGTGCACCGCCGCCGCCCAGTCCTCGATCAACCGCCGGATCAGTTCCTCGTCCGTGGCGCTCGCCGCCGGTCCTGTGGTTGTTTCCATGCGCTGCCTCCCGTGGGTCGTGGTCGGGGTCAGCGGTACAACCCGCGCAACGGCCCGAACTCATCGCCCGTGGCGGCGTGGCGGCTGATCAGCCACCAGCGACGCCGGCAGGCCGAACGCGGTCAGGTCGGCGGTCAGGAACGAGACGACCTCGGCGACCCGGTCGCCCCGCAGGGCCAGCACGTCCAGCCCCGAGGGCAGCCAGGCCCCCGCCACCCACCGGTAGGTGCCGAACGCCAGCTGGCCGTTGGCCGCCGTCGGGAGCAGCCGCCACCGCCAGCGCAGCGGCCCGTCGAGCAGGAACGCCCGGATGCCCGCCGGGCCCGCGTACCAGGTGGGCAGCGGGGGCATCGAGTAGCGCGCGTCCTCGGTCAGCAGCGCCACCACCGCGTCGACGTCCCCGGTCTCCCAGGCGGCGGCGTAACGTCGGGCCAGCTCGCGCACCGCCCGGTCGCCCAGCCGGTCCCGGGTCGCCCGCTGGCTCTCCCCGGGCAGCGTGGCGTCGACCGCCCGGCGGGCCCGTTGCAGCGCGCTGTTGACCGCCGCCACGCTGCTGCCCAGCAGGTCGGCGGTCTCCCGGGCGGAGAAGCCGAGGACCTCCCGCAGCAGCAGCACCGCCCGGTGCGGACCGGACAGGTGCTGCACCGCGGCGACGAACGCCAGCTCCACGGACTCCCGGGCCAGCAGCCGCGCCTCCGGGCCGTCGCCCGGCAGCCGGCCGTCGGGGTACGGCTCGAGCCAGGCCGCCTCGGTCGCCGGGGCCGCGGGAGTCAGCTCGGTCGGCAACTCCCGGCGGGCCCGCCGTTCGATCAGGGTGAGGCACCGGTTGGTGGCGATCCGGTACAGCCAGGGGCGGATCGAGCCCCGGTCCTCGTACGTCGCCAGGCTCCGCCAGGCCCGCAGCAGGGTCTCCTGCACGGCGTCGTCGGCGTCGTGGACCGAGCCGAGCAGGCGGTAGCAGTGCGCGTGCAACTCGGCGCGCAGCGGGCCGACCAGTGCCGCGAAGGCGTCCTGGTCGCCGGCGCGGGCCGCGGCGAGCGCCCCGGCGGGGTCGGCGTACCCGGGCTGGTCCATGGCCCGACCCTCTCACCCCGCACCGACAACGCCGCCGGTCGCCGTCTGGGCCCGCCGCAGCCCTACACCGACCGGCAGGACCGGGCCACGGCGCGGTCAGTCGGTGCGGCGCACGTCGGAGAGCAGGAACCCGCTCGGTGGGCGGGCGGGCATCCGGCGCAGCGACAGTGCCAGGTTCTGCGGCGGCACCTCGTACCGCAGCGCGGTGGTCAGCACGGTGACCGCCCGCTTCATCAGCTCGATCGTGATCCACTCACCGGCGCAGCGGTGCCCGCCCAGGTGCTCGCCACCGCCCTGCGGCACGAACGCGTACGGGTCCACCCGCCAGCCGGCGAAGCGTTCCGGGCGGAACCGCTCCGGCTCCGGCCACAGCTGCGGGTGGTGGTTGGTGCCGTACAGGTCGAGCAGCACCCGGCGGCCCTGCGGGAAGTGGTGGCCCTGCCAGTCGAAGCTGTGCCGCACCCGGGCGGCGGCCACCGCGAAGAACGGGTAGTAGCGCCGTACCTCCTGCACGAACTGCTCGGTGGCGTCCCCGCCCGAGCGGACCCGGTCCCGGCAGTGCGGGTGGTCGTGCAGGGCCAGCGCGGCGAAGACCACGAACCGGTCGACGGCGACCGTGGGCCGCAGCACGTTGAGCAGCTCCACCGCGGCGACCCGGCGCGGCAACGGCCGGCCGGCCTCGTCGCGGTGCTCGGCGATCGCCCGCAGGGCGCCGCCCGCCGGCGCCGGCAACGCGCCCCGGCGGACCCGCTCCACCAGGTCGCCCGCCCATTGCTCGCCCCGGTGCCGGGCCAGCCGGCCGCGCCAGTGCCGGGGACCGAGCGCGGCCGCCGAGTCGATCATGGCGTGCAGGTCGTCGGTGCGCCGGGTCACCTCCCGCTCGGCCAGCGGCACCCCCGCCCAGGCGCAGACCGCCCGGGTCAGCATCCGGCCGACCTCGTCGAAGAGCACCACCGGGCCGGACCGCTCCCAGACCGGGATCCGGGCCCGCCACTCGGCCTCGAAGAGCTGACCCAGGTGCCGGACCGCGCTCGGCGTCATCAGCGCCATGAACATCGCCTTGCGGTCGGCGTGCGACGGCCCGTCCAGCCCCTGCACCCCGCCGACCCCGGTCAGCGTCCGCTGTCCCCGCTTCGGCAGGGCGCCGGCGCGCCGGAACCGCTCGGGATCGTAGAAGAGCATCGCCGCCGGCCTGCCACGCAGGCAGATGGTCGGTTCCAGCAGCAGCCGGGTGGTGAAGACGTCACTGCCGTACCGCTCGCACCGGGTGCTGATGAACCGGTATCCCTCGCGGAGGAAGGCCAGGGTGCTGTCCGGGCTGCGGTCGGCGGGGGTGCTCATCGGGTTCTCCTGACGGCGGACGGCGGCCGGCCTGTCCGGGCCCGCCGTGGCCTGTCTACCCAGGTCAGGGGCCCTGAATCCGGTCGGCCCAGGCCGCCCGGGAGGTCGGGGAGGGGCCAGCGCGGAAATGTTGTGCTGGCCCCTCCCCGGACGCCGCGGAACTGGTTGCATCGGTGCCGGACCGGTCGCGCGGTGCGACCACGTCGACCACGGGGAGGACGGATGCGGGACAACAGGCCGCCGTACTGGCGGACGCGGCGGGTGGTGGCGGCGCTGGGGTCCGCCCCCCGGGCCGGGGACGGCCCGGCGGACCCGCCGCTGGTCGGCCCGCCCCGGCGTACGCCCCGGCCGCGCCGGCACTTCACCGCCCACCTGGGTTTCGAGGCGGCCGGCCCGGAGCAGGCGCGCGAGCTGGCCGTGGCGTACGCGGAGGCGCTGGGGCTGCTCCGCCCGGAGCTGGCGCTCGGCGCGGCCGCCTGGTCGCCGGCCGACGCCTGGCACCGCGCCGAGCGGCTGTTCTGCGGCTCGGTCGGGCCGGACGGCGAGCGCTGTGCCGACGTGGCCGGTCACCCGGGCTTCCACCACGCCGCCGGCCCGGGCGCCCTCGGCTGGGGCGAGGGGGACGGGTGAGCCCGCCGGCGGCGGCCTCAGTCCAGGTCGAACTCGCCGTCCTGGGCGCCGGCCACGAAGGCGTCCCACTCGGCCTGGGTGAAGACCAGCACCGGGCCGTCCGGCTCGGCGGAGTTGCGCATGCCGATCAGGTCGTCGACGAAGGCCACCTCGACGGCGCTGTCGGAGGTGTCGCCGTCGGCGCGTTGCCAGACCGCCCGGGAAATGTCGAAATCGCCCTTGGGGTGCTGACTCATGGTGGTTCCTCCATCACCGCACGTCGTGAGGGAACGCCTCCGTTCCCCATCGGGCAGGATAAGCGGATGCCGAGCCTGAACCGTGTAGAGGCGAGCGCGCGTGGCGCGTCGATCATCGTCGAGTCCTACCAGGTGGACCTGGACCTGACCGGTCCCGGTGACCGCTTCCGGTCGGTCAGCGTCATCCGGTTCCGGGCCACCCCCGGCGCCGAGACCTTCCTCGACGTCAAGCCGGCGGCCCTGCGCGCGGTCCGGCTCAACGACCGGGAGCTGGACCCGGCCGGTCTCGCGGACGGCCGGCTGCCGCTGACCGGGCTGGCCGCCGACAACACGGTGACCGTCGACGCCGAGATGGCGTATTCGAACACGGGGGAGGGGCTGCACCGGTTCGTCGACCCCGCCGACGGCGAGACCTACCTCTACGCGATGTCCTTCCTCGACGAGGCGCCGCGCATCTTCGCCGCGTTCGACCAGCCCGACCTGAAGGCGCCGGTCACCCTGTCGGTCACCGCGCCGCCGCACTGGCTGGTGGCCGCCAACGGGGCGGTCGCCGCCACCCCGCGACCCGGCCGCTGGGAGTTCGCGCCCACCCTGCCGCTGGCCACCTACCTCGTCTCGCTGATCGCCGGCCCCTGGCACGTCCGGCGGGACACCCACGACGGCATCCCGCTGGGGCTCTGGTGCCGCCGTTCCCTCGCCGAGCACCTCGACGCCGACCTGGACGAGATCCTCACCATCACCAAGCAGTGCTTCGACCGCTTCCACGGGCTCTTCACCGAGCGGTACCCGTTCGGCAAGTACGACCAGGCGTTCGTGCCGGAGTTCAACGCCGGGGCGATGGAGAACCCGGGCCTGGTCACCCTCCGCGACGACTACCTCTTCCGGTCCGCCGTCACCGACACCCAGCGGGAGCTGCGGGCCACCACCATCGCCCACGAGATGGCCCACCAGTGGTTCGGCGACCTGGTCACCATGAGCTGGTGGGACGACCTGTGGCTGAACGAGTCGTTCGCGGAATACCTGGGCACCCGGGTCACCGCCGAGGCGACCCGGTTCACCCGGGCGTGGACCACCTTCGCGATGCGCCGCAAGGCCTGGGGGTACGCCGCCGACCAGCGCCCCTCCACCCACCCGGTCGCGCCGCAGGAGGTGGCCGACGCGGCCCAGGCGCTGCTGAACTTCGACGGCATCTCGTACGCCAAGGGCGCCAGCGCGCTGCGGCAGCTGGTCGCCTGGCTCGGTGACGACGCCTTCCTGGCCGGGCTCAACGCGCACTTCGCCGCGCACCGGTTCGGCAACGCCACGCTGGCCGACCTGCTGGACAGCCTCGGCAAGGCCAGCGGGCGCGACCTCACCGACTGGGCCGAGCGGTGGCTGCGCCGCCCCCAGGTCAACACCCTGCGGACCGAGACGGTCGTCGACGCCGGGGGCCGCTGGGCCGAGGTGGCGGTGCGGCAGACGGCGGTCGAGGAGCACCCGGTGCTGCGCCCGCACCGCATCGGCGTCGGCCGGTACGCCCCGGACGGCACCGCGCACCGCTTCGAGGTGGACCTCGACCCGGACGCCGACGGCGGCCGGACCGTCCTCACCGCGCTGGCCGGCGTCCCGGCCGACGGGCTGCTGCTGCCCAACGACGGCGACCTGACCTTCGCCAAGGTGCGCCTCGACCCGGCCTCGGCGGCGCTGGTGCCCACGCTGCTGCCCGAGCTGCCCGACCCGCTGGCCCGCGCCCTGCTCTGGCGGGAGGCGCTCGACGCGGCGACCGACGGGGAGCGGCCGGTGCCCGGCCTGGTCGACCTGATCGCGACCACCCTGCCCGCCGAGACCGAGGTGATCATCGCCGAGGACGTGCTCACCCTGAGCCGCTCGCTTGTCGACCGCTATCTCGACGGGCCCACCCGGCAGGCCGCGCTGGCCCGGCTCGCCGACGCCTGCGCCCGGCTGCTCGCCGGCGCGCCGGCGAGCGGCTCGTTGCAGCTCGCCGCGGCCCGGGGCCTGATCGGCGCGAGCACCGACGCGCGGCTGCTGGCCGGCTGGCTCGCCGGCGACGGGGTGCCGGCGGGGCTGGCCGTGGACACCGAGCTGCGCTGGGCGGTGCTGCGCCGGCTGGTGGTGCTCGGCGCCGCGGGCGAGCCGGAGATCGCCGCCGAGCTGGCCCGGGACAACAGCGCCACGGGCGCGGAGCGGGCCGCGTACTGCCGGGCGGCGCTGCCCGAGGCCGGGGCCAAGCGGGCCGCCTGGGAGATCGTCACCCGCAACACCGAGCTGTCCAACCGACTGGTCGAGGCGGCGGCGGAGGGGTTCTGGCAGCCCGAGCAGGCCGAGCTGACCGGGCCGTACGTCGAGCGGTACTTCGCCGAGATGCCGGGGGCGGCGCGGCTGCGTACCGCCTGGGTGGCCGAGCGGGTCGCGGCCCTGGCCTTCCCCCGCTACGCCGTGGCGCAGCCCACCCGGGAGGCGGCCGCGGCGCTGCTGGCCCGCGACGACCTGACCGCGGGCCTGCGCCGGGCGGTCACCGACGCGGACGACGACCTGCGCCGCGCGCTGGTGGCCCGCACGGCGATGGCCGCCACGGTGGCGGCGTGACCGGGGCCGGAGCGGGGGCGACGGCGGCCTAGGATCGCGGGGTGGAGGAAGACATCCGGCGGATCGGGATCATGGGCGGCACCTTCGACCCGATCCATCACGGTCACCTGGTGGCCGCCAGCGAGGTGGCGGACCGGTTCGGGCTGGACGAGGTGGTCTTCGTGCCGACCGGGCAGCCCTGGCAGAAGGCGGACGAACCGGTCAGCCCGGCCGAGGACCGCTACCTGATGACGGTGATCGCCACCGCCTCCAACCCGCGCTTCCAGGTCAGCCGGGTCGACATCGACCGCGGCGGCCCGACCTACACCGTCGACACCCTCCGCGACCTGCACGCCGAGTACGGCCCGAAGGCGCAGTTGTTCTTCATCACCGGGGCGGACGCGCTGGAACGGATCCTCTCCTGGAAGGACCTCGACGAGGTCCTCGAACTGGCCCACTTCATCGGGGTCACCCGGCCGGGCTTCGAGCTCTCCGACAAGCACCTGCCGGCCGACACGGTCAGCCTGATCCAGGTGCCCGCGATGGCCATCTCGTCCACCGACTGCCGCGACCGGGTGGCCCGCGGCGAGCCGGTCTGGTATCTGGTGCCCGACGGTGTGGTGCAGTACATCGCGAAACGGCGGCTCTACCAGCAGGACGACACGGGGAGATGACCCGGTTCGTCCCGATAACCGGCCAGAACTGACCGGTCGTGCCGTCGCCGGGTGTGAGAGGCTTGGAGCATCGCACGGTTGATCGAAGGAGAACGTTGACAATTTCCGCACGCGCCCACGAGCTGGCGACCGCCGCCGCGCAGGCCGCCGCCGACAAGAAGGCGCAGGACATCGTCATCATCGACGTGGGCGACCAGCTCGCCATCACCGACGCGTTCGTGCTCGCCGCCGCCCCCAACGAGCGGCAGGTGCTGGCCATCGTCGACGCCATCGAGGAGCGCCTGCTGGAGCTGCCCGAGAAGGCGAAGCCGGTCCGGCGCGAGGGCGAGCGCGGCGGTCGCTGGGTGCTGCTCGACTACGTCGACGTCGTGGTGCACGTCCAGCACACCGAGGAGCGCGAGTTCTACGCGCTCGACCGGCTCTGGAAGGACTGCCCGCAGGTCCCGTTCGTCGACCGTGACCTCGCCGACTCGACCGCCGGCACCGCCAGCGCCGAATGACCCGACTGATCGTCTGGCGGCACGGCAACACCGAGTGGAACGCCACCAGCCGGGTCCAGGGCCAGACCGACGTCTCCCTCAACGACCTCGGCCGGGAGCAGGCCCGCGCCGCCGCGCCGCTGCTCGCCGCGCTGCGGCCCGACGCCATCGTCGCCAGCGACCTGCGCCGGGCGGCGGACACCGCCGCCGCGCTCGCCGCGCTGACCGGCCTGCCGGTCCGCTCCGACCCCCGGCTGCGCGAACGCCACTTCGGCCGGTGGCAGGGGCTCTTCCTCACCGAGGCCGCCGAGCGGTTCCCCGCCGAGTTCGCCCGCTGGCGGGCCGGCGACCCGGATCCCGGCGCCGGCCTGGAGACCCTCGACGACCTCGGCAAGCGGGTCGCCGACGCGTTCACCGACGCGGCGGAGGCCAATCCCGGCGGCACGATCGTGCTGGCCACCCACGGCGGCGCCGCCCGGCAGGGCGTCGGCCACCTGCTCGGCTGGGACCACGGCGTGCTGCGCAGCGTCGGCTCGCTGGCCAACTGCCACTGGACCGAGCTGCGCCGCGACGACGGGGTGGAGCGGCGCACCAGGCCCGGCTGGCACCTGCGGGCGCACAATGTCGGCCTGATCACCGCCCCCACGCCGGCCGAGTCGGTCTGAGCCCCGCCGCCCCGGGCACCCGGTGACCGGATCCGCTAGCGTGCCGGGCATGTCCGTCGCGGTCGTCACCGACTCCACCGCCTACCTCCCGCCCGATCTGGTGCAGGCGCACCGGCTGACCGTGGTGCCGCTGACCGTGGTGCTCAACGGCGCGGAAGGGCTGGAGGGGGTGGAGACCACCCCGGCGGACGCCACCGCGGCGCTGCGCGGCCGGCGGGTGTCGGTGAGCACCTCCCGCCCCGCCCCCGAGCAGTTCGCCCGGACGTACCGGCGGCTGCTGGACGGCGGCGCCGACGGCGTGGTCTCGGTGCACCTGTCGGCCGAACTCTCCGGCACCGTCGAGGCGGCCCGGCTGGCCGCCGCGGAGGTGGGCGCCGACCGGGTCGAGGTGGTCGACAGCCGCTCCACCGGCATGGGGCTGGGCTTCCCGGTGCTCGCGGCGGCCACCGCCGCGGCGGCCGGCGCGGACCTGGCCGGCGTACGCGACGCGGCGGTCGCCGCCGTCGACCGCACCACCATCTACTTCTATGTCGACACGCTGGAGTTCCTGCGCCGGGGCGGCCGGATCAACGCGGCCGAGGCACTGCTCGGCACCGCCCTGTCGGTGAAGCCGATCATGCACATGCCGGACGGCGCGATCGTGCTCAAGGACAAGGTGCGCACCGCGAGCCGGGGAATCGCCCGGCTGGTCGACCTCGCGGTCGAGGCGGCCGGCGACGGCCAGGTCGACCTGGCGGTGCACCACCTCGCCGCGCCCGAGCGGGCCGACCAGCTGCTGGCGGCGCTGACCGAGCGGCTGGGCGACCGGCTCCGCGACACGTACGTCAGCGAGGCCGGCGCGGTGGTCGCCGCGCACGCCGGCCCCGGCCTCGCCTGCGTGGTGCTGCACCGGGTGTAAGGAGGGTGCCCTTGTTAACGCATTCGGTAGAGGAGGGGCCCCTTATTAACACCCCCCAACAGCGAGCGGTGGCCCACGTGGTGACCGGTGGCGGGCGCGGAGTGGGCCGCGCCGTGGTGGAACGGCTGCTCGCGGCCGGCGGCACGGTGGTGGTGATCGAGCGGGAGCCGGCCGCGCTGGACTGGGTGGCCGGGCATCCCGCCGGCGACCGGGTGGTGCCGGTGACCGGTGACGCCGCCGACGAGGAGGTCACCGGCCACGCCGCCGACCTCGCCGAACAGGCCGCGCCGCTGCGCGGGTGGGTGAACAACGCGGCCGTGTTCCGCGACGCCGCCGTGCACACCGCGTCGGCGGCCGAGGTGTTCGACCTGATCGCGGCCAACCTGCGCCCCGCGGTGACCGGCTCGGCCACCGCCGTACGCCGGTTCCTGGGCGCCGGCACCGGTGGCGCGATCGTCAACGTCTCCTCCCATCAGGCGGCCCGCCCGGTCCCCGGCGCCCTGCCGTACGCGACGGCCAAGGCCGCCGTCGAAGGGCTGACCCGGGCGCTGGCGGTCGACTACGGCCGGTACGGCGTGCGGGTCAACGCGGTGGCGCTCGGCTCGGTGGCCACCGAACGGCACGCGGCCTTCCTCGCCGGCCAGCCGCCGGCCGAGGCGGAACGGATCTCCGGCGAGCTGAACCGGCTGCATCCGCTCGGGCGGATCGGCGGCGCCGACGAGGTCGCGGCGGCGGTGGCGTACCTGCTGTCGGCCGAGGCGAGCTTCGTCAACGGGGTGACGCTGCCGGTGGACGGTGGGCGGGCGGTGCTCGGCCTCGACCCGGAGGCACACTGAGCACTGTGGACCCTATTCCGATCGTTCTCGTGCACGGCACCCGCTTCGCCCGCGGCCAGTGGCAGCCCCAACTGGCCGCGCTCGCCGCCGAGTTCCCGACGACCGCCGTCGACCTGCCCGGGCACGGGAGCCGCTCGGCCGAGCCGTGGAGCCTGGACCGGGCCGCCGACGTGGTCGCCGAGGCGGCTCGTGACCTCGGCGCCGGCCCGGCCGTGGTGGTGGGGCACTCGCTCGGCGGGTACGTCTCGCTGCACCTGGCGCGCCGGCACCCCGAGCTGCTGGCCGGGCTGGTGCTGATGGGTGCCAGCGCGGCCACCACCGGCCCGCTGACCGTGCCGTACCGCCTGATCGCGGCGCTGGTCGGCCGGCTGCCGGCCGACCGGCTGACCCGCTGGAACGACCGGTTGCTGCGCCGGCTCTACCCGCCGGAGGTCGTCGCCGCCACCATCGCCGACGGGTACGCCTTCCACACCCTGCCGATCGCCTGGCGGGACGTCCTCGGCCGGTTCGACGCGGCCAGCCTCGCGGCGGTGACCGCCCCGGTGCTCATCCTCAACGGCGCGCGGGACCGGGTGTTCCGCTCCGGTGAGCGCAGCTTCGCGCGGGCCTGCCCGACGGCCCGGGTCGAGCTGGTGCCGGGCGCCGGTCACCTGGCCAACTTCGATGCCCCGGCGGCCGTCACCGAGGCCGTACGCCGCTTCGCCCGGCAGGTGGCCGAGGCCCGCTAGCACCTCCCCGCCCGACCCGGTCAGCTCGGCGACCGCCTCCGGTGCCGGCTCCGGCGCGGCCCGCCCATAGCAGACCGGCGCATGATCAGGGGGTTGTCCACAGGCCCCGCCGCCGTCCACAGGCGCCCCGCTCGGGCCGGTGCGAGGGGCGCGTTCCGCCCTACCGTCGCGGCGTGTCGGAGGACGAGGAGACCCGGGTGCGGCGGCGGTTGTTCCGAGTGACCGGCGGGACGGTTGGCGCGCCCGCGGGGACGGCGCAACGGCGCGACGACGGCCCGGCGGCGGAGCCGCCGCGACCGCCCGGCCGGTCGGTCCCGGCGGGGCCGGCGGCCGTCCTTCGGCCTCCCGGGCCGCGCCCCGACGGGCTCCCGGGCCACCGGGCCGGGCCGGACTCCGGCGGGGGCGCGGGCCGCCGTGCCGGGGCGGACTCCGACGGGCTCGCGGGTGATCGTGCCGGGCCGGACTCCGACGGGCGCAACCGGGTCCGTCCCGGGCCGCCGGCCGACGGGCTCGCCGGCCCGCCCCACCTCGGCACCGACCGGCCGTTCGAGCCGTCCGGAGGCGGCTCCGCCGACGCGCCCTCGTCCGCCCGCGCGGCCGGCTCGCCGGCCCGGCTACCCGGGCCGGGGGCGTTCGATCCGGGCCGGCGCGGCGTCCGGGCGTTGGCCGCGGTCGCCGCCGTGGTGGTGCTCGGCGCCGCGCTGTGGGCGTGGCGGTCCCGGCCGACGGCCGAGCCGGTCCGCCCACCGGCCCCCGCCGCCGCGGCACCCACCGGACCGGAGGCGCCCGCCGACCCCGGGCCCGCCGGACCGGAGCCGACCGCCGCCGCCGAGCTGGTGGTGGCGGTGGCCGGCAAGGTACGCCGACCCGGCCTGGTCCGGCTGTCGGCCGGTGCCCGGGTCGGTGACGCCCTCGACGCCGCCGGTGGTGCGCTGCCCGGCGTGGACGTGGCCCTGCTCAACCCGGCCCGGAAGGTGACCGACGGGGAGCTGATCCTGGTCGGGGTGACCGCCCCGCCCGGGCCGCTCGCCCCGGCGGCGACCGGCGCGGCGGGCGTGGGACCGGTGGGCGGCGCCGCCCCGGCGGCCGGCGGCCGGGTCAACCTGAACACCGCCACCCTGGCCGAGCTCGACACGCTGCCCGGCGTCGGGCCGGTGCTGGCCCAGCGGATCATCGCCCACCGCGACCAGCTCGGCGGGTTCAGATCGGTCGGCGACCTGCGCCAGGTCGAGGGGATCGGCGACGCCCGGTACGAGCAGCTCAAGGACCTGGTGACGGTGTGACCGCGCGACTGGACGCCGGCCGGAGCGGGGCGGGCGCCGAGCGGCCCGCGGAGGCTCCCGAGCCGGACCGGCCGGACGTACTCGATCTCCGGCTGGCCGGCCTCGCGACGGCGGCCTGGCTGTCCGCGCTGGCCGGGTTGCGGCTGACCGCCGGGACGGCCGCCCTGCTGGCCGCGCTGGCCGCCGGGCTGGCCGGGTTGACCGCCGCCCGCCTGCTCGGTGTCCTCGGCCGTCCCCGCGCCCTCGCCCAGCGGTACGGCTGGATCGCCGTCGCCGTGCTGCTCGGCGTGGTGTGCGGCGCCGGTCTCACCGCCACCCGGCTGGCCGCCCGCGACGCGCCGCCGATTCGTGGTCTGGTCGAGGAGCGGGTCGCGGTCACCGCCGAACTCGTCGTCCGGGACGATCCGCGGCCGCTGCGCGGGGTCGCCGGGCGGCCGGCCACCCTGCTGGTCCCGGCCGAGCTGCGTGCGGTGACCGCCGAGGACGGCCGACGGGTGACCGCCTCCGTGCGGATGCTGGTGCTGGCCACCGGCGACGGCTGGCGGGGGCTGCTGCCCGGCCAGCGGCTCACCGCGCGCGGGCGCACCGCCGCGCCCCGGGGTGGTGACCTGACGGCGGTGGTGCTGACCGTGACCGAAGCGCCGCGACTGCACGGCGAGCCGTCCTGGGCGCAGCGGGCCGCCGGTGCGCTGCGGGCCGGGTTGCAACGCGCGTGTGCGCCGCTGCCCGACGAGCAGGGCGGCCTACTGCCCGGCCTGGTGGTGGGCGACACCAGCCGGCTGCCCGCCACCGTGGAGGAGGACTTCCGGGCCACCGGGATGACCCACCTGAACGCGGTGTCGGGCAGCAACGTGGCCATCGTGGTGGGTGCCGTGCTGCTGCTGGCGCGGTGGGCCCGGGCCGGCCCGGTGCTCGCCGTCGCCCTCTGCGGGGTGGCGCTGGTCGGCTTCGTGATCCTGGTCCGCCCGTCGCCGAGCGTCGTGCGGGCCGCCACCATGGGGGCGATCGGGCTGGCCGCGTTGGCCGCCGGCCGGCCCCGGGCCGCGTTGCCCGCCCTGGCCGCGGCGGTGACCGTGCTGGTGATGGTGGACCCGGAGCTGGCCGGCGACCCGGGCTTCGCGCTGTCCGTGCTGGCTACCGGCGGGCTGCTGCTGTTCGCCCCGCCCTGGGGGGACGCGCTGCGCCGGCGTGGGGTGCCGGCCGGCCTGGCCGAGGCGCTGGCGGTGCCGGCGGCGGCCCAGCTCGCCTGCGGTCCGGTGGTGGCGGGCATCTCCGGCACGGTGAGCCTGGTGGCCGTCCCGGCGAACCTGCTGGCGGTCCCCGCCGTCGCGCCGGCCACCGTGTTCGGCGTGCTGGCCGCCCTCATCTCGCCGGTCTGGCCGGCCGGGGCGGAGTTCGCCGCCTGGCTGGGGAGCTGGCCGGCATGGTGGCTGGTGTGCATCGCCCGGTACGGGGCGCGGCTGCCGGCCGGCAACCTGCCCTGGCCGGGCGGCACGGCCGGGGCCCTGCTGCTCGCCGCGCTGACGGTGGCGCTGCTGGTGGCGACCCGCCGGCCGGTGCTGCGCCGGCTGCTGGCGGTGGTCGCGGTGGCGGTGGTGCTCGGCGCGCTGCCGGTGCGCCTGCTCGCCCCCGGGTGGCCGCCGCGCGGCTGGGTGGTGGTGGCCTGCGCGGTCGGGCAGGGCGACACCGTGGTGCTGCCGGTCGCGCCGGGCCGGGCGGTGGTGGTCGACGCCGGACCGGAGCCGGGAGAGGCGGATGCCTGCCTGCGCCGGCTGGGGGTGCGGGAGGTGCCGCTGCTGGTGGTCAGCCACTTCCACGCGGACCACATCGGCGGGGTGGCCGGGGTGTTCCGGGGACGGCGGGTGGCGGCGGTGCTGGTGCCGGGCTGGTGGGAGCCGGCCGCCGGGCGGGCGCTGGTGCGGGCGGCGGCGGACGCCGGCGGCACGTCGCTGCGGCCCGCCGGGGCCGGTGAACGGTTCCGGTTCGGCGCTGTCGAGCTGGCGGTGCTCGGGCCGCCCTACCCGCTGCGGGGCACCCGCTCGGATCCCAACAACAACTCCGTCATCCTGCGGGCGACCGTGGCCGGGGTCGGCATCCTGCTGCCCGGGGACGCCGAGACGGAACAGCAGCGGGCGCTGCTGGACCGCGCGCCGGCCGGCGCGCTCCGGGCCGACGTGCTCAAGGTGGCCCACCACGGCAGCGCCTACCAGGATCCCGGCTTCCTGGACGCGGTCCGTCCGGCGGTGGCCCTGGTGCCGGTCGGGGTGGGCAACGGGTACGGCCACCCCAGCCAGGAGGTGCTGGGCCGGCTGGTCCGGGGCGGCGCCCGGGTGCTGCGTACCGACACCGACGGGGACGTCGCGGTGGTGCGGGGGCGGGAGGGGCTGGCGGTGGTGGCCCGGGGTGTCGATCCCGGCCGCCGACGCTGACCTGCGCATGTGGTGACTTGCCGGGAACGTCGAGACTGTGGTGAATGTCTGGATTTGCGATGTGTGCGGGTCCGGCCGTCCGAGGGGAGAACGAGCAGGCACGATACGGCGCGGGGCCGTGCGAGTATGGGCGGCGTGACCGCCGCCAGTCTCCCCCCCATTCTGCTCGTCCTGGGCGACGAGGAGCTGCTCGCCACGCGCGCCGTTTCCGAAACGGTGGCGGCGGCCCGCGCGGTCGATCCCGACGTGGACGTCCGGGAATACCAGGCGGGCGCGCTCGCCGTCGGGGAGATCGACGAGATGCTCAGCCCGTCGCTGTTCGGTGGGCGCCGGGTGCTGGTGCTCCGCGCCGGCCAGGATGCCCGCAAGGACCTGGTCACCGCGCTGCTCGCGTACGCGAAGAACCCCGACCCGGAGGTGCAGCTGGTGGTGCTGCACCTCGGCGGCGCCAAGGGCAAGGCCTTCGCCGACGGGCTGCGTGCCGCCGGTGCCACGGTGGTCCCCGCCGCGAAGCTCAAGGGGCACCGGGACCGGGTGGCGTTCGTGCGTGACGAGATCCGCCGCGGCGGCGGCAAGTGCACCGAGGACGCGGCCGAGGCCCTGATTGCCGCGGTCGGCACGGACCTGCGCGAGCTGGCGGCGGCCTGTTCGCAGCTGCTCGCCGACACCGACGGCCGGATCGGGGCGGAGACGGTGTCCCGCTACTACCGGGGCCGGGTCGAGGTGAGTGGCTTCACGGTCGCCGACGCCACCATGGTCGGGGACGTGGCGGGGGCGCTGGAGGCGCTGCGGTGGGCGCTGCACGTCGGGGTCGACCCGGTGCCGATCGCCGACGCGCTGGCCGACGGGGTGCGGACGGTGGCCCGGGTCGCCGCCGCCGGTCGGGGCGACCCGTACCAGCTCGCCAGCTCACTGGGCATGCCCGCCTGGAAGATCAAGAACGCCCAGCAGCGGGCCCGGGGCTGGACGCCGGAGGGGCTGGTGGCGGCGATGCGGGCGGCCGCCGAGTGCAACGCGGCGGTCAAGGGCGGCGCGGACGACCGGGCGTACGCCCTGGAGAAGGCGGTCTTCTCGGTCGCCGCCGCGCGGCAGGGCGGCGGCCGGTGACCGGGGCGCCCCGCACGGCCTGGGCCACCATCCCGGCCGACGAGGAGCGGTTCCGACCGCTCTACGCCCGGCTGCTCGGCCTGCGTTTCGTCAACCCGGGCGGGGTGCTCTGCTTCCTCTTCTTCGAGGGCGCCGTCGCGCTGGCCGTCCTGCTCGCGCTCGCCGAGCTGGTCAGCTGGTGGGCGGTGCTGGTGCTGCCGGCCGCGGTGGCGGTGATGGTCAAGCTCAACGACGTGGTGGCCGAGATGGTGGTCCGGTCCGCGGCTCTGGTGCCCGAGCAGGAGCGGGACCGCTTCCGTCGTGAGCTGGAGCCGGCCGTGGGCCGGGTGGCGGTGGACTGGTCGGCCCGCGCGGTGCCCGGTGTGGTGGTGGGGTCCGGCCCCGCGCTGCCCGCCGCCGGGCGCGAGCTGCCCGGCCGGGAGCGGCGCGAGCCGCCGCGCTGACCGCTCCGGAGGGCTGACCGCGCCGGGAGGGCTGGCCGCGCCGAGGGTTGAGCAGCCCGGGAGCGCCGGCCGCGCTGAGTGAAACGGGCCGGAGACGCAGAACGGGCCGGAGACGCAGACAACCGGAAGCCCCGGGTCGTACCCGGGGCTTCCGGTCAGGTCTGGGCTCGGCCGGTCAGGCCGAGAAGGACGCCACGCGCTTGGCGATGGCCGACTTGCGGTTGGCCGCCTGGTTGCTGTGGATGACGCCCTTGCTGGCCGCCTGGTCCAGCTTGCGAGCGGCATCCCGCATCAGCGCGGTGGCCTTCTCGGTGTCGCCGGCCTCGGCAGCCTCGTGGAACTTCCGGATGGCGGTCTTCAGCGACGACTTGACCGACTTGTTACGCAGCCGGCGCTTCTCGTTCTGCCGGTTGCGCTTGATCTGGGACTTGATGTTCGCCACGCGACAGCCTCGTCTTGATAGCTCGGGTTGGTCAGCTTTCGCGCAACGAGCATGGGTCATCGCCGCGCGAAAAGCCAGGTTACCAGGTCGGCCCGGACGAGCCAAAACGGCTCAGGTCCACCCTCGCCGGGCAGCCAGCCAACCGAGCGCCTGCTCTCCGCTGAACCGCTGGTGGGACCGGATGTGTGGGGAGGCGGTGGAGGGTCCGGCGGCGGCGCTGGTGAGGAAGTAGCCGGCCAGCGCGGCCAGGGTCACGTCGAGCGCGTCCGGCGGCGCGCCGGCGGCGGCCGGGTGGGTGGCGAAGGCCACGTCCGCGTCCGGTCCGTCGGTGTGGCCGGTGAGCAGCAGGGTGACCAGGTCGAACCAGGCCGGGCCGTGACAGAGCCAGGTCCAGTCGCAGAACCAGGCCCGCCCGGCGGGGTCGAGCAGCACGTTGTCCACCCGCAGGTCGCCGTGGATCAGCCCGGTGGCGGGCGCCGCGTACGCCGGCAGCCGCGACTCCAGGACCACCAGCTCCGGCAGCCGCCGGGTGGCCCACGGCGGCAGTCGCGGGGTCGGCTCGTGGCCGGCGGCCACCTCGCCCCAGCTCAGGATGTCCGCCCGGGCCAGGTCGGCCAGGTGGGGCGGGCGGAGCGCGAGCAGCTCCGCCGGGGGCGTGGCGAGCGCGGCGGCCACCTCGGCGTACCCGGCCAGGACGGCGGCCAGCTCCGCCGGCGCCCAGGGCAGCCGGGGCGGGCGGCCGGCGACGGCGTCCAGGCCGATGGCGTACCAGCCGGCCGCGGTCAGGCCCCAGCGGGGGCGGGGGACCGCCAGGCCGGCCGGGAGCCCGGCGAGGACCGCCGCCTCCCGGTAATACCAGTCGGCGAGGTGCCGCTGCTGGGCCAGGTCGGCGGCCTTCACGAACGCCCGGGCCCCGGCGGCGGTCTCCAGCACCGCGGCGAACCCGCGGGTGAAGCCCGCCCCGGCGCTGCGCGCCGACACCACGGGTCCGCCGAGCCGCACGGCCACCGCGTCGCGCAGGGCCGCCGGCAGCGCCGACCACGCCGGACGTACGGCGGTGGCGTGGTACGGCACCGGACTGGCGGCGGTCACGCCTCCAGGATGCCCGACGGTGGGCGGCCCGGTCGGGACCGGATGTCGGCCGGCTCTGCCAGACTGCGGGACCATGCGGACCGACGAGTTCTGGCAGTTGATCGACGAGGCCCGGGCCGGCGCCGGGGGAGAGGCCGACGCGGTGGCCGCCCGGGCGGTCGCGCTGCTCGCCGAGCGCGACCCGGCGGACATCCTCGGGTACGCCCGCCAGCAGCAGCGGGTGTTGACCGCCTCCTACCGGGTGGATCTGTGGGGGGCGGCATACCTGATCAACGGCGGTGCCTCCGACGACGGCTTCGAGTATTTCCGGGGTTGGCTGATGACCCAGGGCCGGGCGGTCTTCGCGAAGGCGGTGGCCGATCCGGACTCCCTGGCCGAGCTGCCACGGGTGCGGGCCGCGGCGCTCAGCGGCGAGGAGTTCGACGGCGAGGAGATGCTGTCGGTGCCGTGGGACGCGTACCGGAAGGCGACCGCGACCGAGCTGCCGGCGGACCGCGACCCGGTGCCCGAGCCGGACCTCAACGACTTCTGGGACTTCGACGACGAGGAGGAGGCCCGCCGCCGGCTGCCGAAGCTGGCCGCCCTCTTCGTCGAGCCGCCGCAGGAGTAGGCCGCTGCGGGAGTAAGAGGCCCTCCGGCCGGCACCGGAGGAGTGATCCGACCGCGTCCGGAGCGACGTGGGAACATAGAGGGGGCCGGCACGCGCCGGCCCGCTCACGTCAGCCGACCAGAACGGACCGCTGTGCCACCGACGCTCGATCCCGGCGCGAACGCTCCTGGTGCCACCGACCCGGCACGGATCAGGAACTTCTGCATCATCGCCCACATCGACCACGGGAAGTCGACCCTGGCCGACCGGATGTTGCAGCTCACCGGCGTGGTCGACCCACGGCAGATGCGCGCGCAATACCTGGACCGGATGGACATCGAGCGCGAGCGTGGCATCACCATCAAGAGCCAGGCCGTCCGGATGCCGTGGACCATCCGGGAGGGCGAGCGGGCCGGTGAGCCGGCCGTCCTCAACATGATCGACACTCCGGGCCACGTCGACTTCACCTACGAGGTGTCCCGCTCGCTGGCCGCCTGCGAGGGCGCGCTCCTGCTGGTCGACGCCGCGCAGGGCATCGAGGCGCAGACCCTGGCCAACCTCTACCTGGCGCTCGAGAACGATCTGAAGATCATCCCGGTGCTCAACAAGATCGACCTGCCGGCCGCCCAGCCGGAGAAGTACGCCGAGGAGCTGGCCCACCTGATCGGCGGCGACCCGGCCGACTGCATCCGGGTCTCCGGCAAGACCGGTGACGGGGTGCCGTACCTGCTCGACGAGATCGTCCGGCAGTTCGACCCGCCGGTCGGCGACGCCGACGCCCCCGCCCGCGCGATGATCTTCGACTCGGTCTACGACGTCTATCGCGGCGTGGTCACCTACGTCCGGGTGATCGACGGCCGGATCGGCGCCCGGGACCGGATCAAGATGATGTCCACCGCCGCGGTGCACGAGCTGCTGGAGATCGGCGTCATCTCGCCGGAGATGGTAAAGGCCGACGCGCTCGGCGTCGGCGAGGTGGGCTACCTGATCACCGGCGTCAAGGACGTCCGGCAGTCCCGGGTCGGTGACACGGTCACCATCAACTCGCGGCCGGCGACCGAGGCGCTCGGCGGCTACAAGGACCCGAAGCCGATGGTCTACTCCGGCCTCTATCCGATCGACGGCTCGGACTACCCCAACCTGCGCGAGGCGCTGGACAAGCTCAAGCTCAACGACGCCGCCCTCGACTACGAGCCGGAGACGTCCGGGGCGCTGGGCTTCGGGTTCCGCTGCGGCTTCCTCGGCCTGCTCCACCTGGAGATCATCCGGGAGCGGCTGGAGCGGGAGTACAACCTCGACCTGATCTCCACCGCCCCCAACGTGGTCTACCGGGCCATCACCGAGGACGGCCAGGAGATCGTGGTGACCAACCCGAGCGAGTACCCCACCGGCAAGATCGCCGAGGTGTACGAGCCGGTGGTGCGGGCCACCGTGCTCACCCCGAACGACTACGTCGGCGCGGTGATGGAGCTGTGCCAGGGGCGCCGGGGCAGCCTGCTCGGCATGGACTACCTCTCCGCCGACCGGGTGGAGCTGCGCTACACGCTGCCCCTCGCCGAGATCATCTTCGACTTCTTCGACCAGTTGAAGAGCCGCACCAAGGGCTACGCCTCGCTGGACTACGAGCCCTCCGGCGAGCAGGCGTCCGACCTGGTCAAGGTGGACATCCTGCTGCACGGCGAGCCGGTGGACGCGTTCAGCGCCATCGTGCACAAGGACAAGGCGTACACGTACGGCACCAGCATCGCCGCCAAACTGCGCAGCCTGATCCCGCGGCAGCAGTTCGAGGTGCCCATCCAGGCCGCCATCGGCAGCCGGGTGATCGCCCGGGAGACCATCCGGGCGATCCGCAAGGACGTGCTCGCCAAGTGCTACGGCGGTGACATCAGCCGTAAGCGCAAGCTGCTGGAGAAGCAGAAGGAGGGCAAGAAGCGGATGAAGATGGTCGGCCGGGTGGAGGTCCCCCAGGAGGCCTTCATCGCCGCCCTCTCCTCCGACTCCGGCGACGGCAAGCCCGCCGGGAAGAAGTGACGCGGCTCCGGCCCACCGGAGTCACCTGCTGATCGAGCGCGACACCCCAGAGTGCCCCTGGGGTGTCGCGCTCGTTCTTGTTGCCCGAGGAAATTTTCGGCGGCTCGCCGCGCCCTGATGATCGTGGAAGCACCCTGCTGAGCTGCGGCTATCGTCCGCCGAAGGGGCGATCGACGCAGCCGCGGGCATCGACCATCCGGCACCTGTTCGGGCTGAGTCGGTTTGGTTTCTCGGCGGGTCGGGCATCTAGCGGTCACGACAAGAAACACACCAAACGGTGTGAACTTAGCTTTTCGAGGAGAATCGACATGGAGCTCACCGTCTGGGGCATTCTCACCGCCCTGTTCGTCGGTCTGATCGTCGGCGCGCTCGGCCGGCTGGCCGTCCCCGGCCGCAACCCGATGCCGATCTGGCTGCACATGCTCATCGGTGTGGGCGCCGCGCTGCTCGGCACCGTCCTGGCCCGGGCGATGGGCATCGCCACCGAGACCGCCGGCATCGACTGGCGTGAGCTGCTCGTCCAGGTCGTGCTGGCCGCCATCGCCGTCGCCCTGGTCTCCGGGGTGGGCCGCCGCCGCCACGTCACCCACCGGTAATTCCGCGACACCTCGCGACCTGCGCGGGCGCCCGACCGATCCGGTCGGGCGCCCGCTCGCATCTGGTCGGGCGCCCGCTCGCATCTGGTCTGGCGCCCGCTCGCATCTGGCCGGGTGCCGCTCGCATTGGCTCTGTCTCGTTCCTCGGCCGAGTCTTGTCTCGTTCCTCGGTCGGGGCGCCGCCCGCCGGCGGCACGGGGTCTACCCGATTCGCCCAGGATGGCGCGCGTCGATGCCCGACGGGCCTTCCGGCGTCCCCGGCCGTTGGCGGGTCGGCACCTGCGGGTTGCTCCGACAGGGGCGCCCTGAGCAGGGAGAACGGCGCGCGTCGTCCCGGATCGGGTGACAGTGCACCGGGTGCGGCAGAAATTCGGTTTGGCAATTCGGCGGGCCGGGAATCTATTGCTCCGACAGGAACCACACAACTGGTGTGACTGAGTCTTGAAGGAGGAGGGCGACCATGGAGCTCACCGTCTGGGGCATCATCACCGCCCTGTTTGTCGGTCTGATCGTCGGGGCGCTCGGCCGGCTGGCCGTCCCCGGCCGCAACCCGATGCCGATCTGGCTGCACATGCTCATCGGTGTGGGCGCCGCGCTGCTCGGTACGGTTCTCGCCCGGGCGATGGGCATCGCCACCGAGACCGCCGGCATCGACTGGCGTGAGCTGTTCGTCCAGGTGGTGCTGGCCGCCATCGCCGTCGCCCTGGTCTCCGGGGTGGGCCGCCGACGCGGCGTATCGCGCTACTGATCCCACGCACCCCCAGCGGGCGCCCGACCCTCGTGGTCGGGCGCCCGCTCGCGTGTACCCGCCGGTCGCGGGCGACTCGTCCCGATCTGCCGCTCCGCCGCGCTCCTGCGGTACGGTCGCCTCGCGCGGCTCGCCGCCTCCCCCTGTCGTAAAGAAATTTTTCCTACTAAGGTGCGGCGGAGAAGGTTAGTGCCAAGACGGCGCGAGGGAGAGTGGCGTGAACAGGTGGAAGCGGCTGGCTCCGGTCACCGCCTTCGTGGCGTCGGCCGCGATGGTGCTCACCGGCTGCGGAGGCTCCGGCGACGACGCGGAGTCCGCCGACAACAGCAAGCTGACGGTCTGGATGATGGGCGAGGGCGGCGACGAGCAGACCGCGTTCCTCGACGGCGTCGAGACGGAGTTCCGCAAGAAGCACCCCGACACCGACGTGGTGGTCCAGTACGTTCCCTGGCTCGAGGCGCCGAAGAAGTTCCAGGCCGCACTCGCCGGTGGTGAGGGGCCGGACGTCACCGAACTCGGCAACACCGAGACCCAGGGCTGGGCGGAGCAGGAAGCCCTCGCCGACGTCTCCGACAAGTTCAACGGCTGGACCGAGGGCAAGGACATCCTGCCCGACCTGGTCAAGAACGCGCAGCTCGACGGCAAGCAGTACGGCGTGCCGTGGTACGCGGGCGTGCGCGCCGTCTACTACCGCACCGACTGGTTCGCCGAGGCCGGCGTGCAGCCGCCGAAGACCTGGGACGACATGGTGGCCGCCGCCAAGGCCGTCCAGGCCAAGAAGCCCGGAACGTACGGCATCGCCCTGCCCGGCAACTCGGAGCTGCCGTTCTACTCCTTCCTCTGGGGCGCCGGCGCGGAGATCGCCACCAAGGAGGGCGACACCTGGAAGTCCGGCTACCGCACGCCGGAGGCCCAGAAGGCGGTCAAGTTCTGGACCGACCTGGTCACCGTGCACAAGGTCGCCCCGCCCGCCGCGGCCGGCTGGAACGAGGTGGACGCCCGTACCCAGTTCGCCACCGGCAAGGCCGCGATGGCCTTCGCCGGCAGCTGGCAGGGGGGCGCGATGAAGAAGGACAACCCCGAGATCGAGAAGGTCTGGGGCACCTTCCCCATCCCCGGCCCGGACGGCCAGGCGGCCCCCGCGTTCGCCGGCGGCTCCGACATCGCCATCTGGAAGGACAGCGAGCGGGCGGCGCTGGCCTGGGACTACGTCACCGTCCTGCTGAGCAAGCAGAAGGACAAGGAGTTCGCCGGCAGCCTCGGCTTCTTCCCGGTCTACTCCGATCTGGTCGGCGGCGGTGAATACACCAACGACAAGGTGATGGCGTCGTTCGCCACCGCCATGCAGAACACCAAGCTGACCCCGCTGACCCCCAAGTGGGTCGAGGTCAGCCGGACCAAGACGGTGACCCAGGCGATGAACAGCGCGGTCATCAAGGGCCAGAAGACGGTCGAGCAGGCCACCGCCGACGCGGCCACCGAGATGGAAGGCATCTTGAACAGCAAGTGAGCGTACTGAACAAGAGCACCGGGACGGCCGCCGCGCGGGACACCCCCGCGCGGCGGCGGCCCCGCGTGGACCGCCTGCCGTACCTGCTGCTCCTGCCCTGCCTGGCGATCATCACGGTGCTGCTGCTCTGGCCGCTCGGCCAGGTCGTCGCGATGTCGTTCTTCAAGCTGAACAACGTCCGACAGTTGCGCGGCGACCGCGAGTGGCCGTGGGTGGGGCTGGCCAACTACACCCAGATCCTGGGCGACCCGTTCTTCCGTACGGTGCTGCGCAACACGGTGCTCTTCGCCGCCGCCAACGTGGTGCTGACGATGATCCTCGGCACCCTGGTCGGCCTGCTGCTCAACCGGCTCGGCAAGCGGATGGCCACCTTCGTCGCCAGCTGCGTGATGCTGGCCTGGGCGACCCCGGCGCTGACCGGCACCATCGTCTGGAAGTGGATCTTCGACGACACCAGCGGCCTGGTCACCTGGCTGTTCAACAAGCTGCCCGACGGGCTCTCCACGGCCCTGTTCGGGCGCAGCGACTGGACCGGGTACGGCTGGTTCAACTCGCCGCTGCTCTTCTTCGCCATCCTCACGCTGGTGGTGGTCTGGCACTCCTTCCCGTTCATCGCGGTGAGCGTGCTCGCCGGACTCAAGAGCGTGCCCAGCGAACTCCAGGAGGCCGCCCGGGTCGACGGGGCCGGCCCGTGGCGGGTGTTCTGGTCGGTCACCTTTCCGGTGCTGCGGCCGGTCTTCGGGATCCTGGTGGTGCTCTCCACCATCTGGGACTTCAAGGTCTTCACCCAGCAGTTCGTGCTGGCCGGCGGCACCCAGGACCGCTCGACCTTCATGCTCTCCATCTACTCGTACGCCGAGGCGTTCTCCCCACCGCCCAAGTACGGTCTCGGCGCGGCGATCGCGGTCATCCTGACCGTGATCCTGCTCCTGGTGACCGGCCTCTACGTCCGCATGGTGCTCCGACAGGAGGAGGAGGCGTGAAGCGGATCGCGCTGAACGGTGCCGGCCTGCTGGTCGCGCTCTTCGCGGCCTTCCCGGTCTACTGGATGGTCGCCACCTCGCTCAAGCCGAACAGCGAGATCTTCGCGTCCACCCCACGGCCGGTGCCCGCCGAGCCGACGCTGGCGCACTACCGGGAGATCCTCGGCGGCAACCTCATCCCGGGCGTCACGTTCCTCGACTTCTTCCTCAACAGCGTGCTGGTCGCGGTCGCCACCGTGCTGCTCAGCGGCCTGGTGGCGTTGCTGGCCGCGACCGCGGTCGCCCGGTTCCGATTCAAGCTCCGGACCAGCTTCCTGATCATGCTGCTGGTGGTGCAGATGATCCCCCTCGAAGCGCTGGTCATCCCGCTGTTCCTGATGATCCAGCGGCTCGGGCTCTACAACACCCTGCCCAGCCTGATCCTGACCTACCTCGGCTTCTCGCTGCCGTTCGCGGTGTGGATGCTGCGCGGCTTCGTCGCCGCGGTGCCGAAGGAGTTGGAGGAGGCGGCGGCCATCGACGGCGCCAGCCGGGCGCAGACCTTCCGCCGGATCCTCTTCCCGCTGGTGGCGCCCGGACTCGTGGCGACCAGCATCTTCTCGTTCATCACCGCCTGGAACGAGCTGATCTTCGCGCTGACCTTCATCAACGACCAGCAGAAGTACACCCTGCCGGTCGCGATGACGTTCTTCTTCGGCCGCGACGACACCGCCTGGGGGTCGGTGATGGCCGCCTCCACGCTGTTCACGCTGCCAGTGATCGTCTTCTTCCTGCTGGTGCAGCGGCGGATGGTCTCCGGCCTGGTCGCCGGCGCGGTGAAGGGGTAAGGAAGGGCCCCTTATTAACGCCTCCGGTAGAGCAGGGCCCCCTGTTAACACCGGTCCACACCCGCGCGCGGCTGCCCGTAGGCTCGTCGCCATGACGGGCAGACTGGTGGCGGTGAACCTCGGCGTGGTGACCGAGGCGGAGTGGGCGGGCGACGCGAGCGGCCGCAGCGGGATCGACAAGCGGCCGGTCGGCGGTCGGGTGGCCGTCTCGCCCGAGGGCGTCGCCGGCGACTTCATCGGCGAGCGGGCCCACCACGGCGGCCCCGACCAGGCCGTCTACGCGTACGCCGAGGAGGACGCCGGTTGGTGGTCGGCCGAGCTGGGCCGGGAGCTGCCGCCCGGCGCCTTCGGCGAGAACCTGACCACGTACGCCGTGGACGTCACCGGGGCGGTGATCGGTGAGCAGTGGTCGATCGGTTCGGCGCTGCTCCAGGTGACCAAGCCGCGCACCCCGTGCACCACCTTCGCCGGCTACTGGGGGATGCCGGATCTGATCAAGCGGTTCACCGTGCGCGCGGCGCCGGGGGCGTACCTGCAAGTGCTCCGGCCGGGCGACGTGGGCGCCGGTGATCCGATCGAGGTGGTGCACCGGCCCGGGCACGGCGTCACCATCGGCGAGGTCTTCCGGGCGATGAACCTGGAGCCGGCGCTGCTGCCACGCCTGATCGAGGCGACCGACCTGCCCGAGCCGCTGCGCGAGAAGGCCCACCGCCGGCTCTCCGGCAGCCGCCCCTGACCGCATCTCGGGCCTGACGTGACCCGCCAGCACAGGCGCCACAGGAGTCAGGCGGCGCCGAGAAAGTCAGGCGGCGCGGAGGGGGTCAGCGGCACGCGGGAGGTCAGTCGGCGCGGAGGAGTCAGGCGGGCCGGCCCAGGAGTCAGGCGGCGCCGGGGGAGTCAGGCGGGCGGCACAGGAGTCGGGCGGCGCGGAGGGATCAGGCGTCGGCGAAGACCTCGGCCAGCACCTGCGCCTGGTCCGGCCGGTCATCGGTGATCTTGTTCCACCGGCCGGCGCGGGCGGTCCACTCCAGCTCGCCGAAGCGGACCCGCTTTACCCCGTGGTCCTGGGCGTGCGAGACCAGCCAGTGCGCGTACCGCCAGCCGTCGCGCGGGTCGGGGGCGGGCACGGCCAGGCCGGTGAGGTCGGCGGCGGCGCTGCTCAACCCCCAGTCCAGGGTCAGCCCCCGGGTCAGCGCCAGCGTCGCCGCCTGCCCGCGCATCGTCGGGTACGGGCCGACCGCGCAGGCCACCGCGCCGGTCGCCTCGCCGAGCAGCGCCCGGGTCAGCACCGCCGACTCGTCCGACCACTTCTGGTACGCCTCCGGGAACGCCGACCGCTGCACCTTCTGCGCCGCGTCGGTGACCCGCATCCGCTCCCAGCCGCGCACCTTGGCCAGCGCGGCGTAGAACTTGTTGGCCGCGTACCTCGGGTCCCGGATCTCCGCCGGGGTGCCCCAGCCCTGGCTCGGCCGCTGCTGGAACAGGCCCACCGAGTCCCGGTCGCCGCCGGCCAGGTTGCGCAGCCCGGACTCCTGGAACGCGGTGGCGAGCGCGACCACCACGGCCCGCTCGGGCAGTTGCCGCTGGATGCCGATCGCGGCGATGGTGGCGGCGTTGGCCATCTGGTCGCCGTCGAGCACGACCCGGCCGTCGGCCTGCACCACGCAGGACCGGTCGGCCACCGGGAGGCGCAGCTTGTCGCCCACCTGACGGGCGAGGACCCAGAGGCCCACCACGGCGACGAGAACGACGACCACTCCACCGGCCACGACTGCCCGAGTTCGCACCCGCACCTCCCGTTCCACAGTCCGACAAGAGTACGTTCCGGAGCCCGGCATGCGGGTCGTCCGACCGGTTGGCCTCCGTTCCGTGTCGCGCCGGCTGCACAGAGTGTCGGGATTTCCCCGCCCCGGCACCCGGAAACCGGGCGAGCCGCCCGGCGGCCGGGAAGCGGGCCAAGACGCCAGGCGGCCGGGGATCGGGCAAGCCGCCGGCGGCCGGAAACCGGGCGAGCGCCGGGCGGCCGGAAACCGGGCAACACGCCAGGCGGCCGGGGACTGGGCAAGTCGCCCGGCCGCCGGAAGGCCGGTCAGTCGACCGGTACCCAGGCGGCCGGCCGCTTCTCCCGGAAGGCCGCCACGCCCTCCCGGCCCTCCTCGGACAGGAAGTAGCCGGTGGAGCGGGCGGCCAGGTCGGCGAGCTCGGCGCGCAGGTCGGTGCCGGCCGGCCGGCGCAGCAGCTCCTTCGCCCCGGCCAGCGCCCCCGGCGCGCCCCGCACCAGCGACGCGCAGCAGCGCGCCACCGCCGCGTCCAGCTCGGCGGCCGGCACGGCGGCGGTGACCAGGCCGACCTCGGCGGCCCGGCGGCCGTCGAAGGTGTCGCCGGTGAGGTACAGCTCGGCGGCCGCCCGGGGCTGGAGCCGGGGCAGCACGGTGGCGGAGATGACCGCCGGGATGACCCCGATCCGGACCTCGGTGAAGGCGAAGGTGGCCTCCTCGGCGCAGATCGCCAGGTCGGCCGCCGCGATCAGGCCCAGCCCCCCGGCCCGCGCCGGCCCGGCCACCCGGGCCAGCACCGGCTTCGGGCACTCCCAGACGGCGGCGAGCACGTCGCCCAGCTTGCCCGCCGGCACCGAACCGCTGGCGTACGCGGCGGCGGTCTCCTTCAGGTCCGCCCCGGAACAGAAGACCGGGCCGGTGTGGTCCAGCACGATCACCCGGACCGCGTCGTCGGCGGCGGCGGCGGCCAGCCCGGCCAGCAGTTCGGTCATCAGCGGGGTGGACAGCGCGTTGCGGTTGTGCGGGCTGTCCAGGGTGAGGGTGGTCACCCCACGGGCCGTGGAGACCCGCACGAGCGCGTCGGAGGAGGTCATGCCGGGCACACTAGTGGCCATGCCCGGCGCTCTTCCAGAAGGTGATCCCGTCCCGTCGGACGGCTCGCTGCCCGCCACCGCCACCGCCACCGTGGGCGGGCGCGGTTTCGGCGTCTACGTCCACGTGCCCTTCTGCGCCAGCCGCTGCGGCTACTGCGACTTCAACACGTACACCGCGGCCGAGCTGGGCGGCGGCGCTGACCGCGAGTCGTACGCGGACAGCGTGCTGGCTGAGCTGGCGCTCGCCGCCCGGGTGCTGGGCGACTCGCCGCCGCCCCGGGTGGACACGGTCTTCGTCGGCGGCGGCACCCCGACCCTGCTCCCCGCCGACGACCTGGCCCGGATCCTGGACGGCATCGACCGCACCTGGGGGCTGGCCGCCGACGCCGAGGTGACCACCGAGGCCAACCCGGAGTCGGTCACCCCGCAGTCGCTGAAGACCCTGCGGGCGGCCGGCTACACCCGGATCTCGCTGGGCATGCAGTCCGCCGCGCCGGGCGTGCTGGCGATCCTCGACCGGCGGCACAGCGCCGGCCGGGCCACCGCCGCCGCGCTGGAGGCCCGCGACGCCGGGTTCGACCACGTCAACCTGGACCTGATCTACGGCACGCCGGGGGAGCGCGCCGAGGACTTCGCCGCCTCCCTGGACCAGGTCGTCGCGGCGGGCGTGGACCACGTCAGCGCGTACGCCCTGATCGTGGAGGACGGCACCCGGCTGGCCGCCCGGATGCGGCGCGGCGAGCTGCCGTACCCCTCCGACGACGTGGCGGCGGACCGTTACCTGGCCGCGGAGGCCGCCCTCGGCGCGGCCGGCTTCTCCTGGTACGAGGTCTCCAACTGGGCCCGCTCCGAGGCGGCCCGGTGCCGGCACAACCTGCTCTACTGGACCGGCGCCGACTGGTGGGGCCTCGGGCCGGGGGCGCACAGCCACGTCGGCGGGGTGCGCTGGTGGAACGTCAAGCACCCCACCGCGTACGCGAAGCGCCTCGCCGCCGGGGAGTCCCCGGGCCTGGCCCGGGAGCTGCTCACCCGGGACGAGGCGCACATGGAGGACGTGATGCTGCGGCTGCGGCTCGCGTCCGGCCTGCCGCTGGCGGCACTGGACGCGGCGGGCCGGGCCGGGGCCGAGCGGGCCCTGGCCGGCGGCCTGCTGGCCCCCGACCGGTACGCGGCCGGCCGGGCCGTGCTCACCCTGCGCGGCCGGCTGCTGGCCGACGCCGTGGTGCGCGACCTGCTGCCCTGACCGGTACGCCCGGCCGGCGGGGTGGCCGGCCGGGCGAGGGTCGTCACTTGATGAAGCTGGCCGACATCGGGTAGCGGTACAGGGTGCCCTCGTTGGCCTTCATGCCGGCGATGATGCCCAGCACGATCTGGATCAGCACCACGGCGACGCTGGGCAGGAAGAGCAGGCACCAGCTGACGAAGAGCAGCACGAAGGCGATCGCCGACCAGAGCAGCTGGAAGTTCAGCGCGGCCAGGGCGTGCGCCCGCGCCGCCGGGGACTTCTGCCCCTGCACCAGGTAGGCGATCAGCGGGGCGACGAAGCCCAGCGGCCCGAAGCTGATCAGCGCGCCGACGGCGCCGCCGAAGTGCGCCACCAGCGCCCAGGTCTTGTCCTCGTTGCCGGAGTAACCGGCCGGGGCGCCGTAACCGCCGGCCGGGTAGCCACCGGCGGAGTAGCCGCCGCCTGGCGGAGGGTAGCCGCCCGGCGGGGGCTGGCCCCCGGGTGGGGGATAGCCGCCGGGGCCCGGCGCGCCGGACAGTGGTGCGGTGGGCTCGTTGGCCGACGAAGGGCCGAAGGGAGCCGACGGTGGGGTCGGCTCCGGCTGCTGCGGGCCGGGTTCACCCGATCCCGGAGGGCGAGGTGGTTCAGTCATGGACGTCACGGTAGGTGTTGCCGGCAAGGGCGCACCAGAGCGAGACCGGTGTCCGCACCGGGACGTTCGGTCACTCTCCGCGCCGACGGCCGGCCCGCCGGGGCCCGGACGGACCGGCGGTCCGTCGTTGATCATCGCGCGGGCGGGTACGCCGACGTAGACTGGCACTCGCTACAGTCGAGTGCCAGACGTTCGCCCGGCGCGGGGCGCGTACCGGGTGGATCCGGCAGGAGGTGGGAGATGGGTCTCGACGACCGCAAGCTCGCCGTGCTGCGCGCGATCGTCGAGGACTACGTCGCGACGCAGGAGCCGGTGGGCAGCAAGGCCCTGGTCGACCGGCACCAGCTGGGCGTCTCCCCGGCCACCGTGCGCAACGACATGGCGGTGCTGGAGGAGGAGGGCTACATCCGGCAGCCGCACACCAGCGCCGGCCGGGTGCCCACCGACCGCGGCTACCGGCTCTTCGTCGACCGGCTCTCCCGGGTCAAGCCGCTCAGCCCGGCCGAACGCCGGGCGATCGAGCGCTTCCTGGTCGGCGCGGTCGACCTGGACGACGTGGTGCACCGCACCGTACGCCTGCTGGCCCAGCTCACCCGGCAGGTGGCCGTGGTGCAGTACCCGTCGCTGGCCCGGTCGAAGGTGCGTCACCTGGAGCTGGTGCCGATCTCCACCACCCGGCTGATGGTGGTCATGATCGCCGACACCGGCCGGGTGGAGCAGCGGCTGGTCGAGATGCCCGGCCCGATCACCGGCGACGACGTGAACGACCTGCGCCGGCTGGCCAACGAGAAGCTGGTCGGCAGCCGCCTGTCGGAGACCCCGCCACTGGTCCAGGCGCTGGTCGACGAGTCCTCGCCGCAGCTGCGACCGGCGATGGCCACGCTCTCCAGCGTGCTGCTGGAGACCCTGGTCGAGCGGCACGAGGAGCGGATCGCGCTGGCCGGCACCGCCAACCTGACCCGGGGCGGTCTGCTCGACTTCCAGGGTTCGCTGCGACCCATCCTCGAGGCGCTCGAGGAGGAGGTCGTGCTCCTGAAGCTGATCGGCGAGGCGGAGCCGAGCACCACCCGGGTGCTGATCGGCGACGAGAACGAGATCGACAACCTGCGGGCCGCCTCGGTGGTCAGCACCGGGTACGGTCCGGGCGCGACCATCGTCGGTGGGCTCGGCGTGCTCGGACCCACCCGGATGGACTACCCCGGCACCATCGCCACGGTGCGCGCCGTGGCACGCTACGTGGGCGAGTTGCTGGCCCAGAACTGACCCAAGGCAGGGCCGGCGGCCGGCACCGGCCGGCGACCGGCGCAACCGCGAGACGAACACGAGGACACGGAACGCAGTGGCCAGGGACTACTACGGCATCCTCGGCGTGAGCCGGGAAGCCTCCGATGACGAGATCAAGCGCGCCTACCGCAAGCTGGCGCGGCAGTACCACCCGGACGTCAATCCGGACCCGGAGGCACAGGAGAAGTTCAAGGACATCAACGCCGCGTACGAGGTCCTCTCGGACGACCGGAAACGGCAGATCGTCGACCTGGGCGGTGACCCGCTCGCCCCGGGCGGCGGGGGTGGTGGCGCCGGCGGCCCCGGCGGCGCCGGCCCGTTCGTCGGCTTCCAGGACATCATGGACGCCTTCTTCGGCGGGGCGGCCGGCGGCGCGCGCGGGCCACGCCCGCGCACCCGGCCGGGCGCCGACGCCATCCTGCGCCTGGAGCTGGATCTCAACGAGACCGCCTTCGGCGTCGAGGCGCCGATCACCGTCGACACCGCGGTGCTCTGCACCACCTGCTCCGGCGCCGGCACCGCGGCCGGCACCCACCTGGCCACCTGTGAGGCGTGTGGCGGCCGGGGCGAGGTGCAGTCGGTGCAGCGCACCTTCCTCGGCCAGGTGGTCTCCGCCCGGCCGTGCACCGTCTGCCAGGGCTACGGCACCACCGTCCCGCACCCCTGCCCGACCTGCGCGGGCGACGGTCGGGTGCGCACCCGCCGGTCGCTGACCGTCAAGATCCCGGCCGGCGTCGAGGACGGCATGCGGATCCGGCTGGCCCAGCAGGGCGAGGTCGGCCCGGGCGGCGGCACCGCCGGCGACCTCTACGTGGAGATCCACGAGCGGCCGCACGACGTGTACTCCCGCAAGGGTGACGACCTGCACTGCCGGGTGACGGTGCCGATGACCGCCGCCGCGCTCGGCACCCGGCTGACCATCAAGACGCTGGACAGCGAGGAGACCGTCGACGTCAAACCCGGCACCCAGCCGGGCAGCACGCTGCGGCTGCGGGCCCGGGGCGTACCGCACCTGCGCGGCACCGGCCGGGGCGACCTCTACGTCCACCTGGACGTGCGGACTCCGACCAAGCTCGACGTCGACCAGGAGCGGATGCTGCGCGACTTCGCCAAGACCCGGGGCGAGGAGGTCGCCGAGCTGACCAAGCAGGGCGGCTTCTTCTCCCGGATGCGCGACGCGTTCAACGGGCACGCCTAAGGTGTCGGCGCCGCTGTTCCTGGTCGAGGCGCTGCCCACCGGCGACACGCTGACCCTGGACGGCCCGGAGGGGCGGCACGCGGCCACCGTCCAGCGGCTGCGGGTCGGCGAGGAGCTGGTGCTCGCCGACGGCCGGGGCGGCACGGCGGCCGCCGAGGTCACCGCCGTCGGCAAGGGCACGCTCGACACCCGGATCACCTCCCGGGGGTACGTCGACGCGCCCGTCCCGCGGCTGGTGGTGGTGCAGGGCATCGCCAAGGGCGACCGGGGCGAGTTGGCCGTGCAGGCGATGACCGAGGTCGGGGTCGACGAGATCGTGCCCTGGGCGGCGTCCCGCTCGGTGGCCCAGTGGCGGGGCGACCGGGGCGTACGGGCCCGGGAGAAGTGGGCGGCCACCGCCCGGGAGGCGGCCAAGCAGGCCCGCCGGGCGTGGCTGCCGGTGGTGGCCGGCGCGCCGGACGAGTCGACCACCACCGTCACCCGCCGGCTGGCCGGGGCGGGCGCGGCCTTCGTGCTGCACGAGGAGGCCGAGGAGCGGCTGAGCACCGCCGAGCTGCCCGAGACCGGGGAGATCGTGCTGGTGGTCGGCCCCGAGGGTGGCATCGCCCCGGCCGAGCTGTCCGCCTTCCGCGAGGCCGGCGCCCACCCGGTCCGCCTCGGCCCCACGGTCCTGCGCACCTCCACCGCCGGCGTGGCCGCCCTCAGCGTCCTCGCGGCCCGCCTCGGCCGCTGGTAGCCGCCGCCCGGCGGCCCCGCCCCGCCTCGGCCGCTGGTGGCCGCCGCCTGGCGGCCCCGCCCGGCCCGGCCGCCGGCGTCAGCCGGCTCGGTGGCCGCGTCTCCCGGCTGGCTGGACGACCCGCCGTCGGGCGACACGGCGAGTGTCCCGGCACCGCCGTTGGGCCCCGGCGGTCACCGCCGGCTCCGGGCGGCCCCCTTCGGAACGCATACCCGGCCGGCCGGGGCTACCCTTCCGATCGCCTTTGCTCTGCTGCGGCGGGAGCAACGCTTCTCGGCGTCGTTGCTCTGCTGCGGCGGGAGCAACACGCCCCGGCGCCTTTGCTCTGCTGCCCCGGGCGCGACACCTACCGCCGATAAGTGTCGCCTCCGCCGCAGCAGAGCAAAGGGTGGGAGGGGGATGGGTGGGCGCCGGGTGGGTCTGCGGGCAGCGGATGGGGCGCCGGCACGGGGGGCGTGGTCGAACCGACGGAGCACCCGGCCGTGCGCGGACGGGGAGTGCGGCGTCAGGTGCGCAGGTATGACGCGCCGTTGAGGTCGACGATCGTGCCGGAGGCCCATTCGGCCTCGGGGCTGGCCAGCCAGTGCACGGCGGCGGCGATCTCCTCGGGACGGGCCACCCGGTTGAACGGGGACTGGGCGCGGATCGCGTCGCCCCGCTCGCCGGCCAGGTGCGTCGTGGTCATGTCCGTCTCGACGAAGCCGGGCGCGACCGTCGCCACCGCGATGCCGTACGGCGCCAGCGCGAGCGCCAGCGACTGGCCCAGCGCGTTCAGGCCCGCCTTGCTGGCCCCGTACGCGGGCTGCTCCGGCTCGCCCCGGAAGGCACCCCGGGAGGAGACGTTGACGATCCGCCCACCCCGCCCACGCATGTGCTGGGCGGCGCACCAGGTCACGTTGGCGGCCCCGGTCAGGTTGGTCTCCACGACCAGCCGCCACTGCTCGCGCCACTGCTCGTAGGTGGCGCCGAAGACCGGGTGAGGACTGTCCCGCGGGCCGTACACCCCGGCGTTGTTGACCAGGACGTCGAGCCCACCCAGGGCCTGTGCCGCCGCGTCGACCATGGCGCGTACGCCGTCCGGGTCGGTCAGGTCGGCGCGGACCACCACGTGTCCGTCGCCGGGCAACTCGGCCCGTAGTGCCTCGGCGAGGTCCGCCGAGTCCCGGTGGTGGATCGCCACCCGGTCCCCGCCCGCCGCGAACGCCCGTGCCACCGCCCGACCGATGCCGCGCGAGGCCCCCGTCACCAGTACCGCCCGTCCCGCCATGGCCGCTATCCTGCCGCAGCCGGGGATGGCAGCCGGCACGGCGGTCGCGTCCCGGCACGGGCGGTCGCGTCCCGGCACGGGTGTTAACAAGGGGCCCTTCCCATACACGAGGCGTTAATAAGGGGCCCTTCCTTACACTGCCCGGATGGGAACCGACTGCCTGTTCTGCCGGATCGTCGCCGGGGAGATCCCGGCCACCATCGTGCGGGAGACCGACCGCACCGTCGCCTTCCGGGACATCGATCCCAAGGCGCCCACCCACGTGCTGGTCATTCCCAAGGAGCACTACGCCGACGTGGCGACGCTCGCCCTGGACGACCCGGGCCTGGCCGGCGAGGTGCTGGCCACCGCGGCGGCGGTGGCCGAGGAGGAGGGGCTGGACGCCGACGGCTTCCGGCTGATGTTCAACACCGGGGCGAACGGCGGTCAGGAGGTGTTCCACGTCCACGCGCACCTGCTCGGCGGCGCCCCCCTCGGCCCGATGCTGTGCGTGTAAGGAGGGGCCCCTTATTAACAGACGTCTGTTAATAAGGGGCCCCTCCTTACACTGCAACCATGATCAGCGTTGACGATCGGTTGGACCGGATGGTGCGGCGGGTGCAGGCCGACGCCCGGGTACCCGCTCTCGCGGCCGCCCTGCACCGGGCCGACCGCCCGCTCTGGACCGGCGCGGTGGGCGGCACAGGCAACGACACCCCGCTGGACGCGGACACCGTGTTCCGGATCGGCTCGGTCACCAAGACCTTCACCTCGGTGCTGGTCATGCAGTGCCGGGACGAGGGGCTGCTCGACCTGGATGACCCGATCGGGCGGCACCTGGACCTCCCGGCGCACGGGGACGCCACCGTACGCCGGCTGCTCTCGCACACCGCCGGCCTGCAACGCGAGCCGTACGGCGACGTGTGGGACAGCCTGCGCGCCCCGGGCGTCGACGAACTCCTCGCCGATCTGGCCCGGGCCGAGCGGGTGTTGCCCCCGGCGCGGCGCTACCACTACTCGAACCTGGGACTGGCCCTGCTGGGCGAGCTGGTGGCCCGGCTGCGCGGCGGTACCTGGGCGGAGGTGCTTGCCGACCGGGTGCTGGCCCCCCTCGGGCTGACCGGCACCGGGCCGGTGCCGGGTGAGCGGGCGGCGACCGGCTTCCTGGTCGACGCGTACTCCGACGAGGCCCACCCGGAGCAACCGACCGACTTCGGCGCGGTCGCGCCCGCCGCGCAGCTCTGGAGCACCGCCCCCGACATGGCCCGGTGGGCGGCGTTCCTGGCCGACCCGGCGGCGCTCGACCCGGCCGGCGCGGTGCTCGCCCCGGCCACCCTCGACGAGATGCGCTGGCCGCTGACCGTGACCGACGAGACCTCCTGGGGCGGCGGCTTCGGGCTGGGCCTGATCCTGGTGCCGCAGGAGAGCCGGGTGATGCACGTCGGCCACGACGGGGCGATGCCCGGCTTCCTGGCCGCCGTCTACGGCCGGCGGGGCGGCGAGGGTACGGCGGGCGCGATGGGCGCCGCGGTGCTCGCCTCCTCGGGCACCGCCGCGGAGATCTTCGACCTGCCGCACCGGTTGCTCGCCGCCGCGGCCGAGCACGACCCGGCGGAGATCGCGCCGTGGCGGCCCGGTCCGGCCGCCCCGGCGCACCTGCGCGGGGCGCTGGGCCGCTGGTGGGGCGAGGGTTTCGAGTACGTCTTCTCCTGGCACGACGGCACGCTGCGGGCCCGTGGCGCCGGCGACCCGGCCGGCAAGCCGCCGGCGGTGTTCGCGCCGCTGCCGGACCGGCCCGACGTGTTCCGGACGGTCGCCGGCCGGGAGGTCGGTGAGCTGCTGCGGCTGACCCGCGACGAGCGCGGCGTGGTGGTCCGGATGCACTGGGCGACCTACCGGTTCACCCGCCACCAGGAGACCTTCGACGGGTACGACTTCCGTGCCGGTAGTTGACCTTCAAGCAGTGGAAATGGACGAGGTGCCCCGGGTGTTGACCCGATACGATGGGGGCAACGTCCGTCCGCCGGGCCAGCGAGGTTCGGCGCCGAGATCGAGAGCAGGTGGCGCAGGGCCCGACGGGCCCGAGCTATGACCGACACCCCACCTCCCGCCCCGCCCCGGGTGCAGACCAGGATCACGGTTCCCGACCCGAAGATCATGGTGAACCTGCTCGGCGCGGGCGACGAGATCCTGCGCCTCGTCGAACGCTCGGTCACCAGCGACGTCCACGTGCGGGGCAACGAGATCACCATCACCGGCGCGCCCGCGGAGAACGCCCTCGCCGAGCGCCTCTTCAGCGAGTTGCTCGAACTCATCGAGAAAGGCGAGACCCTGACCACTGACGCGGTGCGGCGCACCGTCGGCATGCTCGAGCAGGGCAGCGCCGAGCGGCCCGCCGAGGTCCTGACGCTCAACATCCTCTCCCGTCGCGGGCGCACCATCCGTCCCAAGACCCTCGGGCAGAAGAAATACGTCGACTCGATCGACGCGAACACCATCGTCTTCGGCATCGGCCCCGCCGGCACCGGCAAGACCTACCTGGCCATGGCCAAGGCCGTCCAGGCCCTGCAGGCCAAGCAGGTCAACCGGATCATCCTGACCCGGCCGGCGGTCGAGGCGGGGGAGCGGCTGGGCTTCCTGCCCGGCACGCTCAACGAGAAGATCGACCCGTACCTGCGGCCGCTCTACGACGCGCTGCACGACATGCTCGACCCGGAGACCATCCCCAAGCTGATGGCCGCCGGCACCATCGAGGTGGCGCCGCTGGCATACATGCGGGGCCGGACGTTGAACGACGCGTTCATCATCCTCGACGAGGCGCAGAACACCACGCCCGAGCAGATGAAGATGTTCCTCACCCGGCTCGGCTTCGGTTCCAAGATCGTGGTCACCGGTGACGTCACCCAGGTGGACCTTCCCGGCGGGACGAGCAGCGGCCTGCGGGTGGTCCGGGAGATCCTGAACAACGTCGAGGACGTGCACTTCGCCCAGCTGTCCAGCTCCGACGTGGTCCGGCACCGGCTGGTCGGGGAGATCGTCGACGCGTACGCCCGCTGGGACGAGCGGGAGAACCAGCAGGCGCAGGGCGTGCACGCCGTGCCGGGGCGGCCCGCCCAGGGCGGCCGGGCCGGCCGGCGCCGTTAATTCCACCAGAGGAAGCCAGTTGTCCATCGAGATCGCCAACGAGTCCGGTGCCGAGGTCGACACCGACGCCGTGCTCGCCGTGGCCCGGCACGCGCTCGACGAGATGGGGGTCAACCCCCTCGCCGAGCTTTCCGTGCTGCTGGTCGACGTCGACTACATGACCGAGCTGAACCACCGCTGGATGGGTGGGGACGGCCCGACCGACGTGCTCGCCTTCCCCATGGACGAGGGCAGCGTCGACCACGGTCCCGGGGAGTCCGCCGCCACCGGCGGCGAGCCGGCGCTGCTCGGCGACATCGTGCTCTGCCCGGAGGTGGCGGCCAAGCAGGCGGCCACCGCCGGCCACGCCACCGCCGACGAGCTGCACCTGCTCACCGTGCACGGGGTGCTGCACCTGCTCGGCTACGACCACGCCGAGCCGGAGGAGGAGCGCGAGATGTTCGGGCTCCAGGCCCGGCTGCTGGCCAGCTGGCGGTCGACCCGGTCCCGGTGATGTCCTCCCCGACACTGGCGGCCGGCGCCGCACCCGGCCTGCCCGACCTGCAACTGATCTTCTTCGCGGCGGGCCTGGTGGTGCTCGCCGGGCTGATCGCGATGACCGAGGCCGCGCTGGCCGCGGTCTCCCCGGCGCGGGCCACCGAGCTGGCCCGGGACGGGGCGCGCGGCGCGCGTGCCCTCCAGGTGGTGGCCGCTGACGTGGTCCGCCACCTCAACCTGTTGCTGTTGCTGCGGCTGCTGGCCGAGTTGACCGCCACCACGCTTGTCGCGCTGGTCGCCGTGGACACCTTCGGCGCCGGCTGGCGGGCCGCGTTGGTCACCGCGGGCGCGATGACGGTGGTCAGCTTCGTGGTGGTCGGCGTGGCGCCGCGCACCATCGGCCGGCAGCACGCGCACGCGGTGGGGCGCGGGGTGGCCCCGCTGGTGCGCTGGCTGGGCCGGGCGTTGAACCCGCTCGCCTCGCTGCTGATCCTGATCGGCAACGCGGTGACCCCGGGCAAGGGTTTCCGGGAGGGTCCGTTCGCCACCCAGGTGGAGTTGCGGGAACTGGTCGACCTGGCCGAGCAGCGCGGTGTGGTGGAGCACGGCGAGCGGCAGATGATCCACTCGGTCTTCGCCCTGGGCGACACGATCGCCCGGGAGGTGATGGTGCCGCGCACCGAGATGGTCTGGATAGAGGAGGGCAAGAACCTCTCCCAGGCGCTCGTGCTCTTCCTGCGCTCCGGCTTCTCTCGGATCCCGGTGATCGGGGAGAGCGTGGACGACGTGCTCGGCGTGCTCTACCTCAAGGACCTGATCCGGCGTACCCAGGGTGGGGATCCCCGCACGACCCGGCTGCCGGTGTCGGAGCTGATGCGCCCGGCGACCTTCGTGCCGGAGTCCAAGCCGGTCGACGACCTGCTGTCGGAGATGCAGGCCGCCCGCAACCACCTGGTCATCGTCGTCGACGAGTACGGCGGCACCGGCGGGCTGGTCACCATCGAGGACATCCTGGAGGAGATCGTCGGTGAGATCACCGACGAGTACGATGTCGAACGCCCGCCGGTCGAGCGGCTGGCGGACGGGTCGGTCCGGGTGACCGCCCGACTGCCGGTGGAGAACCTGGGCGAACTGTTCGACACCGACCTGCCCACCGACGAGGTGGAGACGGTCGGGGGCCTGCTCGCCCAGGCGCTGGGCCGGGTGCCGATCCCCGGGGCGGCGGCCGAGGTGGCCGGGCTCCGGCTGGTCGCCGAGGGCACCACCGGCCGGCGCAACCGGATCGACACGCTGCTGGTCAGCCGGGTCGGGTCGGACGAGGGGCAGGACGCCCCGGGGCGCGGCGAGCAGGCCGAGTCCCGTGACCAGCAGAACCAACCCGAGGAGAGGCAACCCGCCGATGCCTGAGTCCGCCGCCGTACCGGCCGCCCGGCCGACCCCGTCCGATCCGGCCGAGTTGAGCGCCGAGGACGGCAAGCTGGTCGTCCTGGCCCGGGGCGCGCGCGCTCGGGTGGGCGCCGTGGAGGGCGCGGCGGTCCGCGACCAGGACGGCCGGACGTACGCCGCGGCGAGCGTCGCGCTGCCCTCGTTGACCCTGACCGCGCTCCAGCTCGCGGTCGCCTCGGCGGTCGCCGCGGGGGCCAGCCGGCTGGAGGCGGCGGTGGTGGTGACCGAGGCGTCGACGCTGGACGGGGCGGGGCACGCGGCGGTCCGCGACCTGGCCGCCGACGCGCCGATCCACGTGGCGGCGCCGGACGGCACGGTGCTGGGCACGGTGGTCGAGTGAGCGGCGCCGGTCAGCCGCAGGAGCGTCCGTACCGGGCGGGGTTCGCCTGTTTCGTCGGGCGGCCGAACGCGGGCAAGTCGACGCTTACCAACGCGATCGTCGGGCAGAAGATCGCGATCACCTCGAACAAGCCGCAGACCACCCGGCACGTGATCCGGGCCGTGCTGCACCGGCCGGACTCCCAGCTCGTCCTGGTCGACACCCCGGGGCTGCACCGTCCCCGTACGCTGCTCGGCGAGCGGTTGAACGACCTGGTCCGGGAGACCTGGAGCGAGGTCGACGTGATCGGGCTCTGCATCCCGGCGAACGAGCCGATCGGCCGCGGTGACCGGTTCATCACCGGTGAGATCGCCGAGCTGAAGGCCACCGTGATCGCGGTGGTCACCAAGACGGATCTGGTGGACCGCAAGCGGCTGGCGGAGCAGTTGCTCGCGGTGAGCCAGCTGGGGGAGTTCGCCGAGGTGGTGCCGGTCAGCGCGGTTTCCGGGCACCAGGTGGACACCCTGGTCGACGTGATGACCGGCTACCTGCCGCCGTCGCCGCAGCTCTATCCGGACGACATGCTCACCGACGAGCCGGAGCAGGTGCTGGTGGCCGAGCTGATCCGGGAGGCGGCGCTGGAGGGGGTCCGCGACGAGCTGCCGCACTCCATCGCGGTGGTGGTCGAGGAGATGATCCCCGAGGGCAAGCTCATGAAGATCTACGCCGACGTGTACGTCGAGCGGTCCAGCCAGAAGGCGATCGTGATCGGCCACCGGGCCAGCCGGCTCAAGCAGGTCGGTACGACCGCCCGTAAGCAGATCGAGGAGCTGCTGGGCGGCCGGGTCTACCTGGACCTGCACGTCCGGGTGGCCAAGGACTGGCAGCGCGATCCGAAGCAGCTGCGCAAGCTGGGCTTCTGACGGCTCCGGGGGCGCTCTGCCACCTCGTCCCGGTTTGTCGGGGAGCGCGGCCCGGCCGGTGATCCGTACCGGTCTGGCATATGGGATCTTTCACTTTCGTTCGGGGCGGCTGGCCGTTTTCCGGGTACGGCCAGCAGGGTAGGGAAGGACTGCTCCCCTGCCCCCGGACAATAGATGCAGGCTGATGCGCAACCGATACCTCGATCTCCTCCGCTTCCTGGCCATCGTTCGCGTTGTCGTCTACCACGTCACCGGTTACGCGGTGCTGACCCTGGTCTTCCCGGCCATGTCGGTCATGTTCGCGCTGGCCGGGTCGCTGATGGCGGCCTCGCTGGACCGGTCCGGTCCGCGGGCGGTGGGGCGCCGGCTGCGCCGCCTGCTGCCCTCGCTGTGGGTGGTCGCGGCGGTCTTCGTGCCGGCGATGCTGCTGACCGGCCTGCCGCTGACCAGCAAGGTGCTGCTCTGGTTCTTTCCGATCGCCGACCCGCCGGCCAACGGGTGGGGCGCGCTCGCGCTGAGCATCATCTGGTACCTGCGGGACTACCTGTGGTTCGTGCTCGCCTCGCCGGTCGCGCTCTGGCTGTTCCGCCGCTGGCCGCTGGCCACCCTGCTCGCCCCGTACGTCCTGCTCGCGGCGATCGAGTTCGGCCTGCTGCCGGCGGCGCCGGCGGTGCTGCGCGAGTTCGGCCTGTACTTCGGCGCCTGGCTGCTCGGCTTCGCCCACCACGACGGCATGCTCCGCCGGCTCGCCAACCGGGTGCTGCTGCCGGTGGTGGCGCTCGTCGGCGGCGCGGGCGCGGCCTGGATCGCCACCCACCCGGGTCCCCGGGGCTACGACCTCAACGACATCCACCTCGGCAACGCGCTCTGGTCGACCGCCTTCATCCTGGTCATGCTCGGCCGGGCGCCCGCCACGGCGGACTGGGTGGAGCGCAGCCCCCGGTTCAGCCGGGCGGTCACCGTGGTGAACCGGCGGGCCCTGACCATCTATCTCTGGCACATGTCGTTCGTGGTCGCCCTCACCCCGCTGGTCGACCTGGTGGGGATGTCCCGGACCGACCCGGTCGGCCTGGCGATCCGGGTGGTGCTGGTGTTCGCCCTGGTCGGCCTGGTCACCCTGCTGGTGGGCTGGGTCGAGGACGTGGCGGCCCGGCGCCCTCCGGAGCTGGTCCCGGGTGGCCGGCCCGGCGGCGGCGCGGCGCGTACGGTGCCGACCAGCCCGCCCCCGGCCGGCGCGGCCGGGCTGCCGGTGGGCGCCGACCGGGCGGTGGCCGGCGCGTCGCCCCGGGTGCCCGGCCCCCGCGACCACGCGGAGATGACCGGCTACCTCAGCGGGCGGTGAGGGTCACGTTGCCGCTGCCGGCGCTCACGTCGAGCAGCACCGACGCCCCCGGATCGTCGGCGATGCCCAGGTCGGCGTCGCCCGAGCCGGTGCTGGACCGCACCCGGTAGCGGCCGGCCGGCACCACCACCTGCACGTCGCCGCTGGCCGCGTGGGCGCGGGTGGGCACCGAAGCGGTGACGTCCAGGGTGACGTTGCCGGAGGACGCCTCGGCGTCCACCGCCCCGGCCAGCCGGCTGCCGGTGATGTTGCCGGAGCTGGCGCGCAGCCGGACCGGGCCGGCCACGTCGGTCACCTCGATGTTGCCGGAGCCGGTCTCCACCCGCACCGCGCCGCCCGCCCCGCGTACCTGGACGTCGCCCGAGCCGAGCCGGAACTCCACCGGCCCGGTGTCGCTGAACTCGACGTCACCGGAGCCGGTCTCGCCCCGCACCTCGACGCCCTTGGGCACGGTCACCTCGTAGGAGACCGAGCAGCGCCGCCCGCAGTCGGCGTCCAGCACCAGTTCGGTGCCGTCGATCCGCCAGGTCTCCGCCGGCTGGTCACCCTGGTAGCGCACCGTCCGCTTGACCCGCACCTCACCGGCCCGGCCGGTGCCGCGCAGCACCACGTCACCCGAGCCGGGGCGTACGGCGACCCGGTCGACCCGGGCCGACTCGGTGGTGTCGAAGTCCAGTCGCCGGGAGGGCAGGGTGTCACACCCGGCGAGGACGATCAGCAGGGCGGCGACGCCGGCGGCGGGCAGGGCGCGGGAAGCGGGCATGGCTGCACGCTACGGTCGCCCACCCCGGCACCACATCCGGGTTCCGCCGCCACCGCACCCCGAACGGACCCTGATTTCCCACCCCGAGAGAGAATGACCGGATGGCCGGATACCGCCGTCAGCTCTACCGCGACGACGCGGTGGTGCTGCGTGTGCAGAAGCTCGGCGAGTCCGACCGGATCATCACCCTGCTCACCCGCCGGCACGGCCGGCTGCGCGCGGTGGCCCGGGGGGTACGCCGCACCACCAGCAAGTTCGGCGCCCGGTTGGAGCCGTTCGGCCACGTGGACGTGCAGCTCGCCGGCGACCCGTCGGGCAACCTCGGCAGCTCGCTGCACAGCATCAGCCAGGCCGAGGGGATCGACCTGTACGGCAAGCGGTTCCTCGGCGACTACCCCCGCTACACGGCGGCAAGCGCGATCGCCGAGACGGCCGAGCGGCTCACCCCGGTCGAGCGGGAGCCGTCGCTGCGGCTGTTCCAGCTCACCCTGGGCGCGCTGAAGTCGCTGGCCAAGGGGGAGCACGCCACCACGCTGGTGCTCGACGCGTACCTGCTGCGCGGGATGTCCCTGGCCGGCTGGGCGCCGGCGCTGACCGCGTGCGCGGTCTGCGGCGAGCCGGGCCGGCACCGGGCGTTCTCCGTGCCGGCCGGGGGCGCGGTCTGCCCGGACTGCCGGCCGCCGGGGGCCGCCCATCCGGCCCCGGCCACCATCGACCTGATGTCCGCGCTGACCACCGGGGACTGGGTGCTCGCCGACGCCACCGACACCGGCGTACGCCGGGAGTGCAGCGGCCTGGTCGCGGCGCACCTGCAGTGGCACCTGGAACGCGCGCTACGCTCGCTGCCGCTGGTCGACCGGGGGGCGACCCCGGCGGCCGGACCGGTCCGGGCGGCCGGGCCCGGCGCGGTGCCGGCCCCGGCGGCCGACGCCGGGACAGTGGACGTGAGCAGGGAGACGACCGAGTGATCCGTTCGATGAGGGCCGGCCGGCGCGCGTCGGTGCCGCCGACACCGCACCCGTCGGGTGCCCGGCCGCCGGCGCTGCCCGCCGAGGCGCTGCCGAAGCACGTCGCGGTGGTGATGGACGGCAACGGCCGGTGGGCCAAGGATCGCGGGTTGCCCCGCACCAAGGGGCACGAGCAGGGCGAGTTCTCCCTCTTCGACACCATCGAGGGCGCCATCGAGCTGGGCATCCCCTACCTGTCGGCGTACGCGTTCTCCACCGAGAACTGGCGGCGCTCGCCGGAGGAGGTCCGCTTCCTGATGGGCTTCAACCGGGACGTCATCCGCCGCCGCCGGGACCAGCTGGTCGACCTGGGCGTGCGGGTGGTGTGGTCGGGGCGGGCCGGTCGGCTGTGGAAGAGCGTCATCTCGGAGTTGCAGACCGCGGAGGAGATGTCGCGGGGCAACTCGACGCTGACCCTGCAGTTCTGCGTGAACTACGGCGGCCAGGCGGAGATCGCCGACGCCGCCGCGGCGATCGCCCGCGAGGTGGCCGCCGGGCGGCTGCACCCCGACAAGGTCACCGAGAAGACGGTCCAGAAATACCTCTACCACCCCGAGGTCCCCGAGGTGGACCTCTTCCTGCGGCCCTCCGGCGAGCAGCGCACCTCCAACTTCATGCTGTGGCAGAGCGCGTACGCCGAGCTGGTCTTCCTGGACACGCTCTGGCCCGACTTCGACCGCCGTCACCTCTGGTATGCCTGCGAGCTCTACGCCCAGCGGGACCGGCGCTTCGGTGGTGCGCTGCCCAACCCGGTCGCGCCGCAGGTCTGAGTTCCCGGCACCGCAGTGTTCTCCCGGACGTCACGCAACACACCCTTCGCGGTACCCGTGCGGGGCGCCCACAGCGGTTAGATTCGCGCTGAGGGCGCAGCCATTTCCGCAGCTGGCGGGAGTGTGGTGACCAGCGAGGGCTGCCCCGCCTGGGGACGGCAGTCGCGACCCGCCCATTGAGGGTGGTCACTGCCCGGACGAATGGGTGCTGACTGCTGATGACGGTACGCGGTGCTGCCCCGACCGAATCCGGTGACCGGCGTCCGGGGCGGCTCCGGGCGGACGGCCCGGTCCTCTGCCGCCTGCTCGGGGCGGCCGGCTCGTCGACGATCGTGCTGGGCGGGCTGGTGGCGGGTGTGCGGCCGGCCGGCGAGGTGGCGATCGACCTGCCGCCCGTGCTCGCGCTCCGGGCCTCGACCGGGCTGTCGGTGTCCGTGGTCTACGTCGGGCTCACCATGCTGCTGCTCGCCTGGTGGCGGGTGGGCGCGTCGGTGCGTACCGCCGACGGGGTGTCGCCGCGCGGCCTGGCGACGACGCTGGTGTGGTGGGCGCTGCCGTTCGCCGTCGCCCTGCCGGTCTTCAGCGGCGACGTGCACAGCTACCTGGCCCAGGGGGCGATGACGAGCGCGGGCCTGGACGCCTACCGGGTGGGACCGGCCGCGTTGGGTGGTCCGCTCACCGTGAACGTGCCCGACATCTGGCAGCGCACGCCGGCGCCGTACGGCCCGGTCTTCCTGCACCTCGCCGCCGGGGTGACCGACGTGACCGGCGGTCGTGTCTGGGTGGGCATCGTCGGGATGCGGGTGCTGGCGCTGCTGGGGGTGGGGCTGCTGGTCTGGTCCGTGCCCCGGCTGGCGCGGGCCTGCGGGGTGCGGCCCGCCGCGGCGCTGTGGCTGGGGGTGCTCAACCCGCTCGTGCTGCTGCACCTGGTCGGTGACGCCCACAACGAGGCGGTGATGCTGGGTCTGATGTGCGTGGGCCTGGTCCTGGCGCTGCGGCGTCGACCGGCGCTCGGCGTCGTGTTGATCACGCTCGCCATGCTCGTCAAGGCCCCGGCGGCGCTGGCGCTGGCCTTCGTCGTACCCGTCTGGGCGGGTCAGCTCGGCGGTCGTCGACCGGCGTTGCGGGCGGCGCTGTGCACGGCGGCCGTCTCCGGCGGGACCGCCCTGCTGGTCACCGCGGTGGCCGGGACCGGCTTCGGCTGGGTACGGGCGCTGGGCACGCCCACCCACGCCCGCACCTGGATGTCGCTGAGCACCGACCTGGGCTGGGCGGTCGGCACCGTGCTGCACCGGCTGAGGGGCCTGGACGTCGAGGAGGTCCGGCACGCGGTGTGGCTGGTCGGTCTCGTCGTCGCCGCCGGCGCCTGCCTGGTGCTGTGGCGGCGCGGCGGGCGGCACCGGCCGGTCGGCACGCTCGGGTTGTGCCTCGGGGTGGTGGTCCTCGCCGGCCCGGTGGTGCATCCGTGGTATCTGCTGTGGGCGCTGGTGCCGCTCGCCGCGGGCGCCCGGGACCGAGCGACCCGCCGGGTGGTCGCGGCCGGTTCGGTGGCCCTCGTGTTGCTGGTCCTGCCCGGCGGCGTCCAACCCAGCCTGCCCGCGCTCGCCGGCGCGCTGGTCGGCACGTCGACGGTCCTCGTGGCGGCGGCCTGCGTCCACCTGTGCCGCCGACGTGCCGCGGTAGCTCCGTCGGCCGCGGTACCTCCGTCGGCGGCCGACCCGACCGGTGGCGAGCCGGTGCCGGCGAGCGTGGGTGAGCAGCGGAACACCCGGGCCGCGGCGGCCGACGACCAGCTCTCCGGCGCGGTGAGCGCAGGATCATAGCGCCCGACCCGGTCCGGTGAGGCTTACCGGGGTGACCGCTGGGGTATCACCTGGACAGCAGCCAACGCGGAGGTGAACCACATGATTCAGAAGCGGATCGGGCAGTGGGCGGTCATGGCGGTCGCCGTGCCGCTGGCAGCGGCCGGCGCGCGCCGACTCAGCAGCACCCTGGAGGCCCGTCGCGGCCCGACCGGGGTCAGCCGCCTGCTCACCAAGGGCGCCGACCTGCTCCGGCCGCAGAAGGCCAAGCGTCGTCGGTTCTTCTGACCTCGACGGCCGGTCCCGCCGGCCGTCCCGCGGACGCCCCGCATCCGGCTTTCCGGCCGGAGTGCGGGGCGTTCCGCTTACCATCGGCGCAGGGCGCGCCGCCGGGACGCGTCACCTACGGGGGTGGGGGATGCGCGATCTCCGGTACGAGATGACGGCCGCCCTGGCCGGGGCGGACCTGGCCGACCCGGGGCAGCGGGAACGGATCGCCGACCTGTGCGCCGGGGTGGCCGAGCGGTACTGCGCCGACCTCGGGCACACCCCGGCGGTGCGCTCCGGCGAGATCGCCGAGCTGGCCACCGGGGAGCCGGTGGCCGGCTGGGCGCCCGCCGAGGAGACCCCGCGGGGTTGGTGAGGCTTCGGCCCGCCCCTCGGGTTCCGGCACCTGTCCAGGGCTCAGGGCACCTGACCGGGGCTCAGGCCTCCACCTCGGAGCGGTCGCCCGCCCAGAGCGTGTGGAACGCGCCGTCCCGGTCCACCCGGCGGTAGGTGTGTGCGCCGAAGTCGTCCCGCAGCCCCTGGATCAGCGCGGCCGGCAGGCGCTCCGCCCGCAGCGCGTCGAAGTAGGCGAGCGACGACGAGAAGGCCGGGGTGGGCACGCCGGCGCGGGCCGCGTCGGCCACCACCCGCCGCCAGCCGGGCACCCCGTCGGTGACCCGCTCGGCGAACCACGGGGCGACCAGCAGCGTGGCCAGCTCCGGCTCGGCGTCGTACGCCTCCTTGATCCGGTCCAGGAAGCGGGCCCGGATGATGCAGCCGCCCCGCCAGATGGTGGCGGTACCACCCAGGTCGATGTCCCAGTCGTACTCCCGGCTGCCGGCGCGGATCTGGTCGAAGCCCTGCGCGTACGCGACGATCTTGCTGGCCAGCAGCGCGCGCCGGACGTCCTCGACGAACGTCTCCCGGTCGTCCACCTGCCACTTGGCGCCCGCGTCACCGAAGGCCCGGCGGGCTGCCGCCCGCTGGTCGGCGTGCCCGGACAGTGACCGGGCGAAGGTGGCCTCGGCGATGCCGGTGATGGGGATGCCCAGGTCCAGCGCGCTCTGCACGGTCCAGCGGCCGGTGCCCTTCTGCTCGGCCTGGTCGAGCACGACGTCGACGAACGGCCGGCCGGTGGCCGCGTCGGTGTGCCCGAGCACGTCGGCGGTGATCTCGATCAGGAACGACTCCAGCTCGCCGCCGTTCCACTCCCGGAAGATCTCCGCGATCTCCGCCGGGCTCGCCGACAGGCCGGCCCGCAGCAGGTCGTACGCCTCGGCGATGAGCTGCATGTCGGCGTACTCGATGCCGTTGTGCACCATCTTCACGAAGTGACCGGCGCCGTCCGGGCCGATGTGCCGGCAGCACGGCGTGCCGTCGACGTGCGCGGAGATCTTCTCGAAGATCGGGCCGAGCTTGCGATAGGACTCGGCCGAGCCGCCGGGCATGATGCTCGGGCCGCGCAGCGCGCCCTCCTCGCCGCCGGAGACGCCGGTGCCGACGAAGTGCAGGCCGTGCCCGCGCAGCGTTTCCTCCCGGCGGCGGGTGTCGGCGAAGTGCGCGTTGCCGCAGTCGACGACGATGTCCCCCTCCTCCAGCAGCGGGATCAGCTCGTCGATCACCGCGTCGGTGGGGGCGCCCGCCTTCACCATGACGATCACCGCCCGGGGGCGCTCCAGCGAGGCGACGAAGTCGGCCAGGGACTCCGAGGCGACGAAGGTGCCCTCGTCGCCGTGCTCGGCCACCAGGCTGCGGGTGCGCTCCGGCGACCGGTTGTGCAGCGCGACCCGGAAGCCGTTGCGGGCCAGGTTGCGGGCCAGGTTTCGCCCCATCACCGCCAGCCCGGTGACCCCGATCTGCGCCGTCGCCTGCTGTGCCATGCGCACCGCCACCCTTCGTCTCCGGTACCCGTCCTGTGACCGTATCGCGGCCGGCGGAGAACCGGGCCAGTGGGTCGACGGGCGGTGAGCGGCTCGTTCCGTTGGGTCGTCAGCTCTCGGCCAGGCGGGCCTCGACATGGGCGACCTTGGCGTGCATGGCGTCGGTGACCCCGGGCCGGATGTCGGCCTTGAGCACCACGCTGACCCGAGGTGCCCGCGCCGAGACGACGTCGACGGCGCGCTTCACCACGGCCATCACCTCGTCCCACTCACCCTCGACGGTGGTGAACATGGCGTCGGTGCGGTTCGGCAGGCCGGACTCGCGGACGACCCGGACGGCGTCGGCGACCAGCTCGCCCACGGACTCACCCACGCCGAGCGGGGTGATCGAGAACGCGATCAGCATGCCGCCGATGGTGCCAGTAATTCGGGTGCGGCTGCGTCCGACCGTCGGCTAGCGTCTCCGGCATGCGTAACTGACGCCCCTTCCGAGCCCCGGTCCGCCGCCGTTCCCGGCCCGTGGACCCGTCCTGCTCCGGGCGTCCGCATCCCCTCCCCGCCGTCGGGCGGAGACCGTCGTGATCGGGCTCGCCGGAGCGCATCCGCGCGTCGCGATCGGCGCGCCCCCGACCGACAGGAGGCCCCGGATGCCCGCCAAGCGCAGTCCGAAGAAATCCCGCAAGCCGTCGCCGTCCCTGGTGGACATGACCCCGACGGATCTCGACGCCCGCACCGTGGCGCCGGTCGCCGTGCCGCCGGTGGTGGCGACGCCGACCGGGGCGACGCCGCCGACGGCCGGCCCGCGTACCACCGGCGGCGCGCGCCTGACCGGCCGCGGCCAGCGGGTCGGCCAGAACCGGTTCTACGCCTTCCGGCGCAGCTGACCGGCTCCGCCGGGCGGCCTCCGGCCGTCGCGGCCTTGTGGTGGTCGGACGGCCCGCTGCCGTAGCCGCCTTGTGGTGGGTGCGGCCCTGGGTGTCGCGGCCTTGTGGTGGTCGGGCGGCCCGCCGCTGTCGCGGCCTTGTGGTGGTTGCGGCCCTGGCTGTCGCGGCCTTTGAGCGGTCGGCGGCCTGGCCCGTCGGCAGCCGGCCCGTCCCAGCCAGGTCGGGCGGTGAGGTATTCGAGCGTGATGACTCTGAGGTATAAATATACCTCAGAGTCATCACGCTCAATGGCACCAGCCGGGGTCGCCGGCCTCGGCGCCCTCGGCCGATCCGCCCGTCGACCGAGCCGCCCGCCCGCTGGCCGAGCCGCCTCCTCATGGCCTCGCGCCCGCGCGCCAACGACGTCCGCCGGCCTGCGCGTCCGCCGGCCTGCGCGTCCGCCGGCCTGCGCGTCCGCCGGCCTGCGCGTCCGCCGGCCCGCACGTCCGCCGGCCCGCACGTCCGCCGGTCTGCGCTTTCGCCGGTCTGCCCGTGCGCCGCAGGCTCAGCCGAGCAGCGGGCGGAAGGTGCCGAGCAGGACGCTGACCGTCAGCGCCGCGCCGGCCACCAGCCCCGCCCCGGCCACCAGCAGGCCGTCCGCGAGCCCGAAGCGCTGCGGCCGGGCGACAGTGCGGGGCACCCCGGCGTCGAAGCCGCGGGCATCCATCGCCACGGCCAGCCGGGTGCCGCGCCGGATCGCGCCGACCAGCAGCGCGAACGCGGTGGACCCGAACAGCCGCAGTTTCGCCAGCGGGTTGCGGCCGGCGTCCACGCCGCGCGCCCGGCGGGCCATGCTGATCATCTGCCACTCCTGCTCCAGGAGCGGCACCAGCCGGAACGCCGCCAGCGCGCCGATGGCGAACCGGGCCGGCGCCTTCGCGTTCTGGACCAGCGCGTCGGCCAGGTCGGTGGCGTCGGTGGTGGCGAAGACGATCACCCCGGGCAGCGCCACCGCCAGCAGCCGCAGCACCAGGCCGAGCGCGGTGACCAACACCCCGGAGGTGACCAGGACGGGGCCGGCGTCGAGCAGCACCGGGCCGGACCGGTCGGCGGCGAAGAGCACCAGCGTGACCAGGATGCCGGCGGCGCCGGCCAGCAGCGGCCAGGCCCGCCGGGCCAGCACCCGGTAGCGGACGCCGAACAGCGGCAGCACGGCCAGCTCGACCGCGAGTGCGAGGGCGGGGGCTACCGGGTCCAGCGTGGCCAGCAGGATGAACGAGAAGACCAGCGCGGCGGCCAGCTTCGCCACCGGGTTGCGCCGGGCCAGCGGCGCACCGGGCGCGGCGACCGGCTCGATGCTGATCACCGCCGACGCTCCCGGGTGGCCGTCCGGTCGGGGCCGTTGCCGGCTGCGACGGCGGTCGGCGTAGCGACGTGGCCGGGCGGATGCGGTGCGGCCGTGCCGCTCATCGGCGCTCCAGGGTGACGGTCCGGTCGGCCAGCGCGGCGACGAAGTCCGCGTCGTGGGTGACCGTGACGATGCCGTGGCCGGCGTCGCGCAGCTCGGCGAAGAGGTCGACAAGCGCCAGCCACGTCCGCCGGTCCTGGCCGAACGTCGGCTCGTCGCAGATCAGCAGGCGGGGCGCGGTGGCCAGGGCGGTCGCCACGCTCAGCCGCCGCGCCTCCCCACCGGAGAGGGTGTACGGGTTGGCGCCCGCCAGTCGGCTCAGGCCCAGCCGCTCCAGCAGCGCGTCCACGGTGGCGCGTACCGCCGGCTCGGGCTGGCCGGTGCGGCGCGGCCCGAGCGCCAACTCGTCGTGCACGGTGCCGGTGACGAACTGGTGCTCCGGGTCCTGGAACACCGAGCCGATCCGCCGGGTCAGGGCGGGGGCTCGCCAGCGGTGCGGGGGAGTACGGGCGTCCCGGCCGGCGAGTGCGGCGGAGGCGGTGGCCGTACCGGTGCCGGGGCGGAGCAGCCCGCCCAGCAGCAGGGCCAGGGTGGACTTGCCGGCGCCGTTCGGGCCGAGCACGGCGAGCGCCTCGCCGGCGCGTACCCGGAGGTCGGTGGGGCCGAGCCGGGGTGGCAGGCCGAGCCGGTCGGCGGTGAGCAGCAGGTACCCGGCCGGGCCGCCGGCCTGCCGCTGCGGCACGGTCCGGCCCGGCACCCAGACGCCCTCGGCGGCGAGCGCGTCGCCGTGCCGGGCGAAGACCTCGGCGGACGGTCCGTCGGCCCGGACCCCGCCGCCGGCCGCCAGCACGACCACCCGGTCGACAAGCGGCAGGGCCTCGGCCACCCGGTGCTCGACCAGGATCAGCGTGGTGTCGTCGTCCGTGGCGCGGGCGACGGCGGTGCGGACCAGTGCCGCGCCGGCCGGGTCGAGGTTGGCGGTGGGCTCGTCGAGCAGCAGCAGGTCCGGCCGGAGGGCGAGCGCACCGGCCAGGGCCAGCCGCTGCTGCTCGCCGCCGGAGAGCGCGGCGGTGGGCCGGTCCCGGCGGTACGGGAAGCCGACCCGGTGCAGCGCCTCGTCCACCCGGGGCCAGATCTCCTCGGCCGGTACGCCCCGGTTCTCCAGCCCGAACGCGACGTCGTCGCCGCTGCGGGCCATCACCAACTGGCTCTCCGGGTCCTGGAAGACGATGCCGACCCGTTCCCGGGCCTTGCGCGGGTCGAGCCCGTCGACCTCGGCGGTGCCCTCCTGCTCGCCGGAGTCCTCGGCGAGCAGGCCGGCGAGCGCGGCGAGCAGGGTGCTCTTGCCCGCCCCGGAGGGGCCGAGCAGCAGCACCCGCTCGCCGCGCTCGATGCGCAGGTCCAGCCCGCGTACCGCCCAGCGTTTCCGCCCGGCGTGCCGCCAGCCGAACCCGCGCAGCACCACCTCGCTCACCCGGCCGCGCCCCCTTCCACTGCGCCGGCGGTCAGACCGCGGCGCGTTCGCGGCCGGCCGGGAAACGGTCCAGCACGCCGGTGTTGGCCAGGGCACGGGTGAGCAGCCAGCCACCCAGACCCGCGACGATCGCGGCACTGACCACGGTCAGCGCCCCGTACGTCAGCCGGTAGCCCATCCCGTACTCGCTGTTCCAGACGAAGAAGTCGAACAGGGCGGCGCTCAGGCCGGTCAACGCCCCGGCCAGCAGCGCGGTCGGCAGCCGGAACGAGCGGTAGGCGAAGGCGGCGAAGGCCAGCTCCGCGCCGAGCCCCTGGATCAGGCCCTGCACGATGGTGATGCCGCCCCACTCCGCGCCGAGCAGCGCGGACACGGTCGCGGCGACCGCCTCGCAGAACAGTGCCGCGCCCGGCTTGCGGATGATCAGGCCGCCCAGCACCGCCGGGACCAGCCAGACGCCGTAGAGGATCGCCTGGGTGGCCGGCGCGGCGGCGAAGGCCGGGTCGCTGGCCTTCCAGACCAGGCCCCAGGCCCAGAAGATGACGCCGAAGGCCACGGCGATCACCGCGGCGACCACGATGTCGATCGTGCGCCACTGCCTGCTGTTGGTGGTGTTGTCCATGCGGTGCTCCCAGTCCAGTGAACGAACCAGGAGAAGACGCACGCCGTGACCGGACGAACCGGACGACGGCGCGGCTGGAGGTCGACCGAACTCCCTGCGCTGGCATTACCCAGATCAGGTTCGAGGGTCTGCGGGCCTCGGCCCGCACTCTCAGCGCTGTGCGCTCCCCTGTCGGAGGTGAAGTTGTCTCTCCTGCCAGACGCTAGCACCGACCCGGGGCGCCGGCCCAGGTGGGCGGCTGGGGCGGGGCGAAACCGGTTAGGCTGCCGATCATGCGGGTCGACGCACGGGGTCTCACGTTCGAGGTACGCGTCGGTGGGCCGGCGGACGGCGAGCCGGTGCTGCTGCTGCACGGCTTCCCTCAGCACAGCGGCGAGTGGGACGACGTGACGCCCGCGCTGCACGCCGCCGGGCTGCGCACGTACGCGCTGGACCAGCGCGGCTACTCGCCGGGGGCGCGGCCGGCGGCGGTCGAGGCGTACCGGATCCCGGAGCTGGTGGCCGACGCGGCCGGCGTGCTGGACGCGCTCGGCGTGCCCGCCGCGCACCTGGTCGGGCACGACTGGGGCGCGGTCGTGGCGTGGGGGCTGGCAGCGGCCCACCCCGACCGGGTGCGGACGCTGACCGCGGTCTCCGTGCCGCACCCGGCGGCGATGGCGCGGGCGCTGGCCGACGACCCACGGCAGAAGGCCCGCTCGTCGTACATGGCGCTGTTCCGGATGCCCGGCAAGGCGGAGAAGGTGCTGCTCGGGCTGCGCGCCGCCGCGCTGCGCCGGATGCTCGGCGGGGTCGGCGACGCCGCCCGGGTGGCCCGCTACGCCGACCCGATGCGCGAGCCGGGCGCGCTGACCGCCGCGCTGAACTGGTACCGGGCGATGACCGGGTCGGACCTGCGGGCGGTCGGCCCGGTGACGGTGCCCACCAGCTACGTCTGGAGCGACCGGGACGTGGCCATCGGGCGGACCGCCGCGCAGGGCTGCGCCGGGCACGTGACCGGGGACTACCGCTTCGTCGAGCTGACCGGGGTCACCCACTGGATCCCCGACGAGGCGCCCGACCGGCTCGCCGAGGCGATCATCGCCCGGGCCGGCCGGTGAGCGCGTCCGCCGCGCCGGCCCGGCCGCACACCCGCGCCTCGCTCGCCGCCCAGCTACGCGCCCTCGGCGTACGCCCCGGCGGGACCGTGCTGGTGCACGCGGCCCTGCGCCGGCTGGGTTTCCTCTGCGGCGGGCCCGAGGCGGTGCTGCTCGCCCTGCGCGACGTGCTCGGCCCGGACGGCACGGTGGTGGTGCCCACCCACACCCCGGACAACAGCGACCCGGCGGGGTGGAGCAACCCGCCGGTGCCGGCGGACTGGTGGCCGGTCATCCGGGCGGAGCTGCCGGCCTTCGACCCGGCGGTCACCCCCAGCCGGTTCATGGGCGCCCTGGCCGAGCTGGTCCGGACCTCGCCCGGGGCTCGGCGCAGCGACCACCCGCACGTGTCGTTCGCCGCGCTCGGCCCGGCCGCCGAGCGGATCGTCGCCGGCCACGCGCTGGCCGACATGCTCGGCGAGGGCTCCCCGCTGGCCCGCCTCTACGACCTCGACGCCGACGTGCTGCTGCTCGGCGTCGACCACGGCCACAGCACCTCGCTGCACCTGGCCGAGTACCGGCAGCCGGCGGCGCCCCGGCAGCGCTGCGGCGCGGCGGTGCGCGCCGGCGACGGCGGTCGGGACTGGGTGTGGTGGGACGACGTCGACCTGGACGAGAGCGACTTCGACCGGATCGGCGCCGACCTGGAGGCCACCGGCGCGGTCCGGCTCGGCCCGGTCGGTGACGGGACCGGCCGGCTGGTGCGGCAGCGGGCGGCGGTCGACTTCGCGGTGGGCTGGCTGGCCCGCCACCGACGGACGGAGGAAACATGACGGTGAGCGCGGAGGCGTACCTGGCGGTGGTCACCGAGACGATCGACCGGGTGGCGCGGACCCAGCGCGCCGCCGTCGGGCGGGCCGCCGACCTGATCGCCGAGGCGCTGCGGGCCGACGGCATCGTGCACGCGTTCGGCACCGGCCACTCCGAGGCCCTCGCCATGGAGATCGCCGGCCGGGCCGGCGGGCTGGTGCCCACCAACCGGATCGCGCTGCGCGACCTGGTGCTGCGCGGCGGCGAGCCGGCCGACATCCTGGGCCCGAAGCTGGAACGCGACCCGGCCGTGGCGCACCGCCTCTACGCGCTGGCCCCGGTGCGCCCGGCGGACATCTTCGTGCTGGCCTCCAACTCCGGGGTGAACGGGGCGATGGTGGAGTTCGCCGCCCTGGTCGCCGAGCGGGGGCACCGCCTCGTCGCGATCACCTCGGCGGAGCACTCGGCCCGGATGACGTCGCGCCACCCGTCCGGGCGCAAGCTCGCCGACTTGGCCGACGTGGTGCTGGACAACGGCTCCCCGTACGGCGACGCGACGCTCCCGTTGCCCGGCGGCGGCGCGGTCGGCGCGGTCTCCTCGATCACCGCGGCGCTGCTGGCGCAGCAGGTCGTGGCGGAGGTGGTGGCGCGGCTGCTGGCGGCGGGGGAGCGGCCCCCGGTCTATCTGTCGGCGAACATCGCCGGCGGCGACGAGCACAACGACGCGCTGGAGGCCCGCTACGCCGGCCGGATCCGCCGCGGGTCATGAGCCGGTTTCGCCATCGTCGCGGCGGGGCACTTCCGGCGCTGCCGGCGGGACGCGATCTCGTCGGCGTCGTCGGTTGAGTGAGAGGTGACGCCGAGTGTCGAAGGAAACCGAGAAGCAGCGCTGGCAGCGCAACTTCGCCGATCTGCTCCAGGAGTTGCGGGTCGCGCAGACCGGCGTCCAGATCCTCTTCGCGTTCCTGCTCACCCTGCCGTTCAGCAACGGCTTCACCCGGACCAGCGAGTTCCAGAAGGACGTCTACATCGTCGCGTTGCTGGCCGCGGCGGCGGCCACCGCGATGATCATCTCGCCGGTCGCCTTCCACCGGGCGCTGTTCCGCCAGGGCCGCAAGCCGGAGCTGGTGCGCTTCGCGCACACCATGGCCACCGGCGGGCTCGCCTTCATGCTGATCGCGATGGTCAGCGCGGTGCTGCTGATCACCGACTTCGTGCTCAGCCGGCCGATCGCGTTCCTGCTCACCGCGGTCACCGCGATCTGGTTCCTGGCCTTCTGGGTGATCCTGCCGTTCGCCCGCCGCAACTGGGGCGACGAGGACATCACCGACGACGAGGACCTGCCCGCCGGGGACTGACCCTGCCGCCGGCCCGAATCGGCGGTGCCCGCAGCGCTACCCCTGGGTAACACCCAGGGGTAGCTTTGTGTTGTCGAGCACGTCGATGTCACGCGCGTCGGCGTCGAGCACGGCGATGTAGCCGGACCGAGGTGCGAGGGGGCAGCCGATGACCACGACCCAGGACAGCACACCCGTCTCCGACGGCGCCGGGCCACTGCCGAAGGAGGCCGGCCAGGTCAGCGAGAAGGAGGCCCGCCAGGTCGCCGAGGCGGCCCGGGAGGCCGCCTGGGACCGGCCCAGCTTCGGCAAGGAGCTGTTCCTCGGCCGGTTCCGGCTCGGCCTGATCAACCCCTGGCCGCACTCGGACGCGGCCGACGACGCGCGCGCCGAGGAGTTCCTCACCGCGCTGCGCGCCTTCCTCACCACCGAGGTGGACGGCCCGGCCATCGAGCGCGACGCCCGGATCCCGGACGAGGTGCTGCTGGGCCTGGCCCGGCTCGGCGCCTTCGGCATGAAGATCGACCGGAAGTACGGCGGGCTCGGGCTGAGCAACCTGCACTACTGCCGGGCGCTGATGCTGGTCGGCTCGGTCAGCCCGGCGATCAGCGCGCTGCTCTCCGCCCACCAGTCGATCGGCGTCCCGCAGCCACTGAAGATGTTCGGCACCGCCGAGCAGAAGGAACAGTTCCTGCCCCGGCTCGCCGGCGGCGAGGTGTCGGCGTTCCTGCTCACCGAGCCCGACGTGGGCTCCGACCCGGCCCGGCTCGCCACCGTCGCCACCCCGACCTCCGACGGCACCGGCTACCGGCTCAACGGGGTGAAGCTGTGGGCCACCAACGGCACCCTCGCCACTTTGCTGGTGGTGATGGCCCGGGTGCCGGCCGCCGACGGGCGCCGCGGCGGGATCACCGCCTTCGTGGTCGACGGCGACGCCGAGGGCATCACCGTCGAGCGGCGCAACGCCTTCGTCGGCCTGCGCGGCCTGGAGAACAGCCTCACCCGCTTCCACGACGTCTTCGTGCCGAAGGAGAACGTCATCGGCGGCGAGGGCAAGGGCCTGAAGATCGCACTGACCACGTTGAACACCGGGCGGCTCTCGCTGCCCGCGATGTGCGTGGGCGCGGGCAAGTGGTCGCTGAACGTGGCCCGGGAGTGGGCCGCCGACCGGGTCCAGTGGGGACGGCCCGTCGGCGAGCACGAGGCCGTCGCCAAGAAGCTGGCCTTCATCGCCGCCACCACGTACGGCATGGAGAGCATGCTCGACCTCTGCTGCCTGCTCGCCGACGACGACCGCAACGACATCCGGATCGAGGCCGCGCTGGTCAAGCTCTACGCCAGCGAGATGGCCTGGCAGATCGCCGACGAGCTGATCCAGATCCGGGGCGGGCGCGGCTACGAGACCGCCGAGTCGCTGGCCGCCCGGGGGGAACGGCCGGTCGAGGTCGAGCAGATCCTGCGCGACCTGCGGATCAACCGGATCTTCGAGGGCTCGACGGAGATCATGCACCTGCTGATCGCCCGGGAGGCGGTCGACGCGCACCTCTCCGTCGCCGGCGACATCATCGACCCGGACGCGGGGCTGGGCCGCAAGGCGAAGGCCGGTGCCCGGGCCGGCGCCTTCTATGCGAAGTGGCTGCCCACCCTCGCCGTCGGCAAGGGCCAGACGCCGGGGGCGTTCGCCGAGTTCGGCCCGCTCGCCGGGCACCTGCGGCACGTCGAGCGGACCTCCCGCAAGCTGGCCCGGTCCACCTTCTACGCGATGTCCCGCTGGCAGGGCAAGATGGAACGCAAACAGGCGTTCCTCGGCCGGGTGGTGGACATCGGCGCGGAGCTGTTCGCCATGTCGGCGGTGTGCGTACGGGCCACCGCCGAGCGCGGCACCCACCCGGAGAACGTCGAGCTGGCCGACCTGTTCTGCCGGCAGGCCCGGATCCGGATCGACCAGCTCCTCGCCGGCCTCTGGGAGAACACCGACTCGGTGGACGTGGCGGCGGCCAAGCGCATCCTCGCCGGCCGGTACGCCGCCCTGGAGGAGGGCGTGGTCACCCCGCCCGCCGACCTGCCGTGGGTGGCCCGCTGGGAGCCCGGCCCCTCCACCGCCCAGGACGTCCGCCGCCGCATCCCCCGCCCCGAGTGAAAGGAGGGGCCCCCTGTTAACGCATTTTGTATAGGAGGGGGCCCCTGTTAACGCCTCGCACCGAGCGCGGACGCGGGCGCGGGGCGGTGCGAGGGCGGCGCTGGCGTGGGGGCAGCGCTGGGGCGGTGCGGGTCGCCCGGTCAGCGCTCGGCGGTGTGGGTCGCCCGGTCAGCGGGCGATGGCCCAGGCCAGGATGGCGGCGAGCAGCAGCCCGTTGAGACCCGCGAGCACCAGGTAGGCCGACGGCGGGATCCGGCGGCCCTTGCGGACGTAGCTCACCAGCACGCCCGCGTACACCAGCAGGGCCACGGCGACGGCGATCAGGAAGTACAGCACCGGGACACCCTAACGGCTGCCCCGCAGGCCGAGTCGACGCAGCTCCAGTGCGGCGAGCGCGTCGAGCGTCTCGTCGTCGCCGCGCCGCCACGCCTCGGCCACGTCGGGCGCCACCCGGGCCAGCCGGCCCAGCGGCTGACCGGTGAGCGCCCGCAGCGCGAGCAGGTCCCGCCCGGCGGGCGCGGCGGCGAGCCGCTTCGCCGCGCCGGCCCGGCGCATCCAGCGCACCCGCAGCGGCAGCCAGCCGAAGAGCACCAGGCCGAGCGGGAAGATCAGCACCGCCACGGCCAGCGCCAGGGCCAGCTGCTCGACCAGCTGCTGCTGGTCGCGGCCGGCCTCGGCCATCGCGCGGGCGGCCTCGGCCGCCTTGGTGAACGGGGCGGTCAGCTCGTCGCCCACCAGCGGCACCCGGCCGACCTTCCCACCGGCGTCGGCCAGGTTGTCGGCGAGGCCACCGCCCGCGCCCTCCAGCTTCTGCCCGGGTACGGCCAGCTTCTGCACCAGATCGTGCAGCCACAGCGCGAAGCGGATCGAGGCGTACACCCAGGCGACCACGAGCAGATCGGTGAGGAGCTGACGGGCGGCGGTCGGGAAACGATCGGCGTAGATCTTCACGCCGGACAGCGTGCCACGCTCCGGCCCGGCTGGCACTCCGTGCCGGCCCCTCGACAGCCCGGCGCGCAGCCTGCGAAGTGTTAAGAAGGGGCCCCTGCTATACCGCAGGCGTTAATAGGGGGCCCTTCCTTACGTGCAGCCGGCGCAGGTGCCGAAGATCTCCAGGGTGTGGCTGACGTCGGAGAAGCCGTGCTGGGCGGCGACCCGTTCGGCCCAGGTCTCCACGGCCGGGCCGGCCACCTCGACGGTCCGGCCGCAGGACCGGCAGACCAGGTGGTGATGGTGGCCGTCGCTGCACCGGCGGTAGAGGTGCTCGCCGCCGGGCGGTCGCATCACGTCGATCTCGCCGGCGTCGGCCAGCCCCTGCAGGGTGCGGTAGACGGTGGTCAGCCCGACCCGCTCGCCGCGCTGGCGCAGCATCGCGTACAGATCCTGGGCGCTGTGGAAGCCCTCGACCTCGGCGAGCAGCGCGCTCACCGCCGAGCGTTGCCGGGTGTTCCGGACCACGGTGCCGGACTCGGTCATGCCACCTCCCCGCGTCGGTCGGTCACTTCGCCTCCCCGGCGTGGCTGACCGCGTCCGCCACGATGTGCGCCACGTGCTCGTCGACAAGCGTGTAGGCGATCTCGCGCCCGCGCCGTGAGCCGCGCACCACTCCGGCGCCGCGCAGCACCCGCAGGTGCTGGGAGACCAGCGGCTGGGGTGCGCCGAGCTTGTCGACGATCTCGTGCACGCACCGTTCACCCTGCGCCAGCTCGCTCACGATCGCCAGCCGGATGGGCGCGGCGAGGGCGCGCAGCAGGTCACCCGCGCCCTCGAAGGCCTCGTATCCGTTCGTGCCGGTCACCCGACAACGGTAACCAATTGCACGGGTGGCCGGCTCACCGGAGGACTACCTCGGGCGGCTCGGTGGCCGGCGCGGGGTGCGGGGTGCGGTGCCGGCGCAGCGCCCGCCACCCGGCCGCGGCCAGCGCGACGACCAGGAAACTGGCGATGGCGAGCAGCACCACCGAGGCGCCGGGCGCGGTGTCCGCGGTGGCGGCCACCAGCACCCCGCCGCCGGCGGCCAGCAGCCCGAGCGCCATCGCCGCGGCCATGGTGGTCCGGAACCCCCGGGTCACCTGCTGCGCGGTCGCCACCGGCACCACCATCAGGGCGCTGATCAGCAGTACGCCGACCGCGCGCATGGCGATCGTGACGGTCACCGCGGTGGTCACCGCGATCAGCATGTTCAGCGCCCGGACCGGCAGCCCGGAGACCCGGGCGTACTCCTCGTCGTGGCAGACCGCGAAGAGCGCCGGGCGCAGCACCAGCATGGTCACCAGGATTGCCACGCCGAGCACCGCGATGGTGGTCAGGTCGGCCGGCGACGTGGTGGTCAGCGACCCGAAGAGGTACGCGTTCAGCGAGGCGTTGCTGGCGTCGGAGAGCCCGACCAGCATCACCCCGCCGGCGATACCGCCGTAGAAGAGCAGCGCCAACGCCAGGTCGCCGGAGGTGCGGCCCCGGGAGCGGACCAGCTCGATCACGATCGCGCCGAGCGTCGCGGCGATCACCGCCACCAGCACCGGGGACCGGTTGAGCAGCAGCCCGGCGCCGACCCCGGTCAGCGCCACGTGCCCGATCCCGTCGCCGATCAGCGCCAGCCGGCGCTGCACCAGATAGATCCCGAGCGCCGGGGCGGCCAGCCCGATGACCAGGGCGCCGACCAGGGCGCGCAGCATGAAGTCGTACTGGAAGAGGTCCATCACATGCTCCACAGCCCGGCGGGCTCCTCGTCGCAGTGCGGGTGCACGTGGTCGTGGTCCGGCTCCGCGTGGTGGCCGGCGGGTTCCGGCACCGGGCCGTCGTGGGCGATGCCGCCCTGGTGTACGACGACCGCCCGGCTGATCAGCGGGCGCAGCGGCCCCAACTCGTGCGCGACCAGCAGCACGGTGCCGCTGCCGGCGACGAAGCCGCGCAGCGCCCCGGCGAACGCCTCCTGGCTGGCGGCGTCCACCCCGGCGGTGGGCTCGTCGAGGACCAGCAGCTCCGGCTCGCCGGCCAGCGCCCGGGCGATCAGGGTGCGCTGCTGCTGGCCGCCGGAGAGGGTGGCCACCGGGTCGCCGGCCCGGTCGGCCAGCCCGACGGCGCGCAGCGCGGCGGCGACCGCCTCCCGGTCGGCCCGCCCCGGCGGCCGCAGTACGCCCCGGCGGGCCAGCCGGCCGGAGGCCACCACCTCGCCCACCGTGGCCGGTACGCCGCTGCCGGCGCCCAGCCGCTGCGGGACGTACCCGATCCGCCGCCACTGCCGGAAGCGGCGCTGCGGGCTGCCGAAGAGGGTGACCGACCCGGCGGTCAGCGGCACCAGGCCGAGCACCGCGCGGATCAGGGTGGACTTGCCGGAGCCGTTGGCGCCGAGCACGGCGACCACCTCGCCGGCGGTGACGGTCAGCGAGACGTCCCGCAGCACCGGGCGGCCGTCGTAGCCGACCGCCGCGTGGGCGATCTCGATCACGGGTGCGTTCATGTCGCCGCCTCGCTTCACTCGGCGCCGGCAGGAGACCTGCCGGGGCCGGGCCGGTGATTCGCTCGCTGCCGCTCGCTCATGAGCAGTCCAACGCGGTGCGCAGGGTTTGGAGGTTGGTCCGCATCGCGGACAGGTAGTCGCCCTCGGCGGGCGGGCCCTCGATCGGGTCGAGCACGGCGGTCCGCGCGCCGACCTCGCGGGCGAGGGTCTCGGCGACCTTCGGGCTGACCAAAGTCTCGAAGAAGATCGTGGTGGCCTGGTGCTCGCGGGCCTCCGTCGCCACCTCGGCGAGGCGCTGCGGCGACGGCTCGGACTCCGGGGTCAGCCCGGTCAGGCCGATCTGCTCCAGCTGGTAGCGCTCGGCCAGGTAGCCGAAGGCGGTGTGGCTGACCACGATCTCCCGGCGCTGGCAGGTCGCCAGCCCGGCGCGCAGGTCGGCGTCCAGCTTCGTCAGCTCACCGCGCAGCGCCGCCGCGCGGGCGGTGTAGTCGGCGGCGTGCGCCGGGTCGGCCTCGGCCAGCCGGGCGGCGAGCCGGTCGCCGAGGGTGGCCAGCCGGGTCGGGTCGAGCCAGACGTGCGGGTCCTTGCCGCCGCTCTCCTCGTGGCCGTGGTCCGCGCCGTCCTCGTGGTCGTGGTCGTGGCCGCCGGCCGCCGCGTCGCGCAGCGGCTGCACGGTGGTCACGTCGAAGGCCCGGTCGGCGGCGTTCTGGTCGATCGCCTCGTCGACGGCGGGCTGGAAGCCCTTGAGGTAGACGACCACCTCCGCCTCGCTGAGCTGGCCCACCTGGCGCGGGTTGAGCTCCAGGTCGTGCGGCTCGGCGCCCGGCTTGGCCAGGTTGGTGACCCGTACCGCGTCGCCGCCGACCCGCTCGGCGAGGAACTGGAGCGGGTAGAAGGCGGCCACCACGTCCACCCCGCGCGGGTCGGCGCCCGCGCCCTCGTCCGAGCAGGCGGCGGTGCCGCCGAGGGTCAGCAGGGCGGCGGTCGCGGCGGCCAGGGCGCGCGGGGCGGTGCGGAGCGTCATGTCAGCAACTCTCCGCGATAACGAAATTGATTGTCAAAAACGCATGGGTGCATGTCACAGCAGCTTGATCAGCGCGACCGTGCTGAGCAGCGTGAGCATCACCAACCGGAGCATCCGGGTCTGCGGGGCCTGCACCGCCCAGGTCGTGGCCAGCAGCCAGAGCAGGGCCGCGGCCAGCGCCAGCAGCAGCACCCCACCCACCGGGCCCGGGGCGAAGAACGCCACCAGGACCAGGGCCAGCGTGGCCAGGAACACCGTCGTCGGGTTGACCCGGGCCAGCCGGGCCAGCAGGGGGCGCTGCGTACGCTGCATCCCACAGACTCTACGAGGAGGACGCCGGTGCTGGTGACCAACCGGTTCGTGGTCGACGAGGGCCAGTCGCCCAGTTTCACCGAGCGGGCGCACGCCGCGCTGACCGCGCTCGCCGCCCGCCCCGGCTACCTGCGCGGGGAACTGCTCCGGGCGTACGACGACCCCCGGCACTGGTGCCTGCTCACCGAGTGGGAGTCGGTCGGGGCGTACCGGCGGGCGTTGGGCGGGTTCGACGTCAAGGTGCACGCCACCCCGCTGCTCGCCGAGTCGCTGGACGAGCCGTCCGCGTACGAGACGCTGGCCAGCGCCGCCCCGGACGGGGAGATCGTCGAGCTGGCCAGCGATCGGGCCGCACGGCCGTACCGCTGAGCCGGCGGGCACTACCCTGCACGGTATGACCGCTCCCGGACCGCCGTACCCCGTGTCGCCCGGCCAGGGCGGCGGCCCGCCGGCTCCGCCGCCCGGCGGTCACCCCACGTCCCCCGCCGGTTCCGTGCCGGGTTCCCCGGCCGGTCCCGTGCCCGGTTCCGCGCCCGGGGTCCCGGCAGGTTCCGCGGTCGCTGGTCCGCCCGGTTCCGCGCCCGGTGTCCCGGCCGGGGCGGGCGCGCCGGCGCCGCCGGCCGGCCCCGGGGTGGCCCCGCCGTTCGCCGCGCCGCCCACCGAGGGCCGGCAGTCCCGGCTCTGGCTCGGGCTGGGCGTCGGGGCGCTGGCCGTGCTGCTCTGCTGCGGCGGGGGCGGCGCGGCCGTGGTCGGCCTCGGGATCAGCAACATGCAGGCCATCCGCGAGCAGGGCCGGACCGTGACCGAGCACTACTACCAGGGGCTGCGCGAGCGGAACTACGACGAGTCCTACGACGCGCTCTGCGACCCGGCCCGGCGGCGCGAGTCGCGCGCCGAGTTCGAGCGGCGGGTCTCCCAGCAGCCGCAGGTGACCGCCTACCGGGTCGGCGAGGTGGACGCGACCAGGCTCACCGTGCCGGTCGACGTGACCTTCGAGGGCGGGCAGCAGCGCACCCAGCAGGTGACCCTGGCCCCGGACAACAACACCGGCGACATCGAGGTCTGCGGGATCAACTGACCGCGAGACCGCCTCGGGGCCGGGCCGGGTCACCCCGGTATTCTGCTGGGCTCGGGCCCCCGGTCGCCGTACCGTTGTCCCGAACCGACCTGTTCCATCCACATCTCGCCCCCGCCGACCGCCAGCCGGCGTAGGAGGAAACATGCCAGCCGACCGTATCGACGCCGTCGTCAGCCTCGCCAAGCGCCGGGGCTTCGTCTTCCCCTCCAGCGAGATCTACGGGGGTACCCGGTCGGCCTGGGACTACGGCCCGCTCGGCGTCGAGCTGAAGGAGAACGTCCGCCGGCAGTGGTGGCGCACCATGGTCCAGCAGCGCGACGACGTCGTCGGCCTGGACTCGGCAGTCATCCTGGCCCGCCAGGTCTGGGAGGCCAGCGGCCACATCGCCGAGTTCGTCGACCCGCTCACCGAGTGCCAGGCCTGCCACAAGCGGTTCCGCGCCGACCACCTGGAAGAGGCGTTCGAGGCCAAGCACGGCCGGCCGCCGACCTCCCTGGCGGAGATCAACTGCCCGAACTGCGGCAACAAGGGCACCTTCACCGAGCCGAAGATGTTCAACGGCCTGATGAAGACCTACCTCGGCCCGGTGGAGAGCGAGGAGGGCCTGCACTACCTGCGCCCGGAGACCGCCCAGGGCATCTTCGTCAACTATAAGAACGTCGAGACGGTCGCCCGCAAGAAGCCGCCGTTCGGCATCGCGCAGACCGGCAAGTCGTTCCGCAACGAGATCACCCCGGGCAACTTCATCTTCCGGACCCGCGAGTTCGAGCAGATGGAGATGGAGTTCTTCGTCGAGCCGGGCACCGACGAGCAGTGGCACGAATACTGGCTCTCCGAGCGCTGGAACTGGTATCTCGACCTCGGCCTCTCCGAGGCCAACCTGCGCTTCTACGAGCACCCCAAGGAGAAGCTCTCCCACTACTCGAAGCGCACCGTCGACATCGAGTACAAGTTCCAGTTCGGTGGCACCGAGTTCGCCGAGCTGGAGGGCATCGCCAACCGCACCGACTTCGACCTGAGCACGCACAGCAAGCACTCCGGCGTCGACCTGTCGTACTTTGACCAGACCAAGGGCGAGCGCTGGATGCCGTACGTGATCGAGCCGGCCGCCGGCCTGACCCGCGCGGTGCTGGCGTTCATGCTCGAGGCGTACGACGAGGACGAGGCGCCGAACACCAAGGGCGGCGTGGACAAGCGCACGGTGATGCGCTTCGACCCGCGCCTCGCGCCGGTGAAGGTGGCGGTGCTGCCGCTGTCCCGCAACGAGGCGCTCTCGCCGAAGGCCAAGCAGCTCGCCGCCGACCTGCGCAAGCGCTGGATCGTGGAGTTCGACGACTCGCAGGCGATCGGCCGTCGCTACCGCCGGCAGGACGAGATCGGCACGCCGTTCTGCGTCACGGTCGACTTCGACACGCTGGACGACAACGCCGTCACGGTCCGGAACCGGGACACCATGGGCCAGGAGCGCATCTCGCTGGACCAGGTCGAGCGCTACCTCATCGAGCGCCTCCCCGGCTGCTGAGGGTGTAAGGAGGGGCCCCTTCTTAACGCATTCGGTAGAGGAGGGGCCCCCTGTTAACACCCGGCACCGGGCTCGGTCCGCGGTTCGGCGCGCACCCCGACGGCCACGCCGAGACCGGACCGGGCCGCGTACGCGTCCTCCACCGTTCGGCGTACCCGGGCCGGCTCCCGCCGGATCTGGGCCGGCGTGACGTGTAGGACCAGCACCCCCAGCCGGCCGAGTTCGTTGTGCCGGTCCATCGTCCGCGCCCAGTCGCCCGGGCTGAAGTGGTGCTCCCGGGAGTCCACCTCCAGCGCCACCGCGGCCTCGGCCAGGTAGCCGTCCGGCGTAGGCAGCGTCCGACCGTCGGCGGTCAGCAGGCGCGGGTTCCAGAGGATCTCCGGCAGCAGCCGACTCGCCCCCAGGCACTCCCGCAGCTCGGCCTCGGGCGCCGACCGGGTGCCCGAGACGACCTCCGAGAACGCCTTGCGGATCAACGCCGTGCGGCTGCGCCGGGCCCGTCGGATCTCCGCGTCGAGGGCGCCGAGGTCGGTGAAGTCGCGCTGGACGGCCTCGGCCACGATCGCCCGTACCGTGCGCAGGTCGCGCAGGTCCCGGGCCGCGTCGACCACGGCCCGGGCCGGCGAGCAGACCGGGTAGAGCGCCGTCCGCCGGGCCTTGTCGTCGAGCGCCAGCGCCCGCGCGACCACCGCGTGCCCCGACGACTTGCGGCGCGCGTGATGGCGGCACGATCAGGTGTACGTCGTCCGTCCGCGGGCTGTAGCGGAAGCCGTACCAGGACAGCGCGGCCAGCCCGGTCAACTGGGCGCCGTCGCCGGCGTACAGGGCGGCCGAGATCCGGCGCTGCTCGTCGGTGAGGGCGCCGGTGAACAGGGCGTACGTCGCCGGCAGCACGCGTTGCCAGAGCCCCCGCCGGGTCTGCCGGTACAGGTACATGTCGTCGAAGCCGTCGGCGAGGAGTTGGGCGCGGGTGACCAGTTGCTGCTGGCGGTGCGCCGTCTCCGCCAACTGCGGTGAACAGTCGGGCATGGGCGCAGCCTGGCCCAGCCCGCCGGTCGCGTGGCGCCCCGCGCCGCTGGCCTGTGGACCGAGCGGCGCCCTGTGGAGAACGCCCGGACGCCGGCCGGTTGTGATATGCGCCCTGTTAACAGGGGGCCCCTGCTATGCAGAAGGCGTTAAGAAGGGGCCCTTCCTTACACTTGGGCGGTGACTGCCGTGACGTTGCCTGCGCTGACCATCGGGCCGCACCGGGTGTGGCCGCCGGTGGTGCTCGCGCCGATGGCCGGCATCACCAACATCGGCTTCCGCCGGCTCTGCCGGGAGCAGGGCGGCGGCATCTACGTCTGCGAGATGATCACCACGCGGGCGCTGGTCGAGCGGAACCCGAAGACGCTGCGCATGATCGCCTTCGGCGCCGACGAGCAGCCGCGCAGCCTCCAGCTCTACGGCACCGACCCGGAGATCACCGCCGCCGCCGTGCGGATCGTCGTCGAGCGGGATCTCGCCGACCACATCGACCTCAACTTCGGCTGCCCGGTGCCGAAGGTGACCCGTCGGGGCGGCGGCTCGGCGTTGCCGTGGCGCCGCCGGCTCTTCGCCCGGCTGGTCCGGGCCGCGGTGGACGCCGCGTCACCCGCCGGGGTGCCGGTCACGGTCAAGATGCGCAAGGGCATCGACGACGACCACCTGACGTACGTCGAGGCGGGGCTCGCCGCCCAGGACGCCGGCGTCGCCGCGGTCGCCCTGCACGGGCGTACGGCCGCGCAGCGTTACTCGGGCACCGCCGACTGGGATGCCATCGCCACCCTGAAGCAGGCGCTGGACGTCCCGGTGCTGGGTAACGGCGACATCTGGGAGGCGGACGACGCGCTGCGGATGGTCGCCCACACCGGCGTCGACGGCGTGGTGATCGGCCGGGGCTGCCTGGGCCGGCCGTGGCTCTTCGCCGACCTGGAGGCCGCCTTCACCGGCCGGCCGGAGCGGCGGCTGCCCAGCCTGGGCGAGGTGGCGGTGACCATGCGTCGGCACGCCGAGCTGCTGGTCGACCAGTTCGTGGCCGGGGCCCGGAACCCGGCGCGGGGCGAGCGGGACGGCTGCACCGACTTCCGCAAGCACGTCGCCTGGTATCTCAAGGGCTTCCCGGTCGGCAGCGAGCTGCGCCGCTCGCTGGCCATGATCGAAAGCCTGGCCCAGCTCGACGACCTGCTCGGCAAGCTCGACCCCGAGGTGCCGTACCCGGTGGAGAACCTGGGCCAGCCGCGCGGCCGGACCAACTCCCCGGGCAAGGTCTTCCTGCCGGACGGCTGGCTGGCCAGCCGGGACGACGACACCGTGCCCGACGGCGCCGAGCTGGACGACTCCGGCGGCTGAGCCGACGAAAAAGGGCCCGACCTCTCGTGGAGGTCGAGCCCTTTCCGGTGTACGTCAGGAGGCGGTGTAGCCGCGGGTGGCGATCCAGTCGGCGAGGTTGTCCACGCTGATCCGGTAGGAGGCGGTGTTCGGGTTGGCGGAGTCCGCGATGGTCACGGTCTTCCCGCCGTCGCGGTAGCCCACGACCGAGATGTAGTGCCCGCCCTCGAAGGAGTGGGTGTTGCCGTCGGTGTCGGTGGCGGTGCCGGCGATGTTGGCGACCACGGCGCGGCCGTTGTCCACGGTGCGCACGATGTCCGAGCGCAGCTTGTCGGTCTGCTTGTCGTCGGCCTTGCCGGACTTGATCTCGACCGACTTGTAGACGTCCTTGCCGGTCTCCTTGTTCAGGACCGGGGTGATGTCGTTGATGGAGTTGGTGCCGGCCTCGGTGGTGCCCATCTCCTTGGCCATGGCGTCGACGTCGATGTTCTTGCCCTGCACGGACAGGGCGTTGCGGGTGGCGGCCGGGCCGCAGTAGTAGAAGTTGGGCTGGGCCTCGTAGCGCACGCCGAGTTCCCGCTCGCCGCCGCGCTGGGTGCTGACCTGTGCGGTCTTCTCGGCCGGGGTGGCCTGGGCGGCGATGGCGGGTCCGGCGATGCCGCCGGCGGTGGCGGCGATGCCGGCGATGGTCAGGGCGCTCTTGCGGATCAGATCGGTACGCATGTGCGACTCCTCTGTTCGGGGGTGCGCGGCAGCCAGGGGGTGGGGTGCCGCGGAAAGTCTTTGGGGGTTGGGCGGCCCGGCGGTCAGCGGTGGTGACCTGCTCGGGTGGCCCGGGGATGTAACGACGACCGGCGGCGGGTCATTCCCCGGGGGCTGAGGCCCGGGTGGTGGTGCCGCGGGCTGGGGCCCGGGCGTCGTGGTGCCGCGCGGTGAGCCATGTACAACGCCGGCGACCCGGCCCCGATTCCACCGCCACGGTGACCCCGCCCACGGCACACCCACCCCCGAACCGGACACCTCACTCCCGAACCCGACACCCTCACTCCCCAATCCGCACCCCCACGCACCCCCGGCGGGGCTCCTGCTGCTGCGGCTGGCCATGATCGTCGTCGGGGGGTACCTGGCGCTGCGAACCGGACATTCCACCCACTGCCCCGAGCCCACATCCCGGGTCGCTCGCGAAGTTGGCGGGTGGAACCGGGCATTTTGCCGCTAGCTTCATGATCGACAAGGCGTGGCGGCGTGCGTGGAGCGGCCGAGGGCGGGGGTGCCTCTCGGCCGCTACCAACTTGATGTCGCTAACGAATCACCGCGCCGGGCATACCGGACAATCAGACCGGCATGGGCGGCTGCCTGATTCGTTTACGACATCAAGTTGGTAGGCGCCGCATGCGCCCCCGCCGGCCGCATCGCCCCGCCGGCCGCATCGCCCCGTCGGGCCGCATCGCCCCGTCGGGCCGCATCGCCCCGTCGGGCCGCATCGCCCCGTCGGGCCGCATGCCCCGTAGGCCGCATGCGCCCCCGTCGGGCCGCGTGCGCCCCCGGCCGGGACGCCGAGGCGGTCGAGGCGATGCGGCGCGCGCTCGCGCTGGCCGTCAACCCGGCGTCGGTCGCATGCGCCCCGCCGCCCGCGCATGCCCCCGTCGGCCCCATGCGCCCCCGTCGGTCGCATGCGCTCCCGTCGGTCGCATGCGCTCCCGTCGGTCGCAATGCGCTCCCGTCGGTCGCATGCGCTCCCGTCGGTCGCATGCGCTCCCGTCGGCCGCATGGACCGCCGCCGGGTGCCTGGGCGCGGAATCACCCGAGGCGGGAAGGCAGGCGGATGGGGTGGGGGAGTCAGGCGGGGGTGGGGACCTTGTCCAGGAAGCCGTGGACCGCGCATACCCGGCCCTCGGCGTCGCGGACCGCGACGTCGAAACCGATCACGATCGGCTCGCCGCCCGCCGCCGGCACCAGCTCCCAGCCGAACCGGATTACGTCGTGGTGCCCGTCGACGGGCCCGTGCGGGCGCAGGACGTGCCCCGGGAAGGTCTGCTGGACGCCGGCGATGACGGCGCTGATCTGCTCGTGGCCCCGCACCTCGGCCAGCGGGTCGGTGTAGGTGGCGTCCGGGGTGAAGAGGTCGCCGACCGCCGCGGTGCGGGCGTCGCCGTCGGCCTCGTTCCACACCGCGAGGTAGCGGTCGACCAGGTCGGTGTACGTGTTCATCGGAGGACATCCCTTCGTTGGTTGGTGACGCCGAGAACCCTCGCACCGGCCGCCGCGCGGTGTCGATTACCTCGGAGGTAGCCCCCGACCGGACGCTCCGTGTCCGGTGTCGCATTACCCGGCAGGTAATCGACGCGCGCTCCGGTACCCGGCAGAGTGGTGCCGACGACCACCACCACGAACGGGGGACGTGATGCGCGCCTACCGCCAGCAGCGGCGAGCACTGCCGGAGTCGGCATGACCGCCACGGCTCCCGCTTCGGTCGCCACCCCGGTCGGCGAGTCACTGCGGCGGTGGCGGGAGGTGCGCCGGCTCAGCCAGCTGGAACTGTCCCTGCGCGCGGAGATCTCCACCCGGCACCTGAGCTTCGTCGAGACCGGCCGGTCCCGGCCCAGCCGGGAGATGGTGCTGCGCCTCGCCGGGCCGCTCGACCTGCCGCTGCGCGAACGTAACCGGCTGCTGCTGGCGGCCGGCTACGCGCCCGCGTACCCGGAGACCGCCCTGGCCGCGCCGCGGATGGCCGCGGTTCGGGCGGCCGTACGCCAGGTCCTGGCCGGCCACGAGCCCTACCCGGCGGCGGTGGTCGACCGGGGTTGGCACCTGGTGGACGCCAACCGCAGCCTCGGTCTCCTCACCGACCTGGTCGCGCCGGAGTTGCTGGCCGGTCCCGTGAACGTGCTGCGGGTCAGCCTGCACCCCGACGGTCTGGCCCCGCACATCGCCAACCTCGGTGAGTGGCGCGGGCACCTGCTCAGCCGGTTGGGCCGCCAGATCGAGCTGACCGGTGACGCCGAGCTGGCGGCCCTGGAGGAGGAACTGCGCGGCTATCCGTGCGAGGACCGGGAGCCCGTGGTGGAGCTGCCCGGCCCGGGCGAGATCGTGGTGCCGCTGCGGCTGCGCCACGACGGTGGGGAGTTGGTCTTCCTCAGCACCATCGCGACCTTCGGCACCCCGCTGGACGTCACCCTGGCCGAGCTGTCCATCGAGTCGTTCTATCCGGCCGACGAGCACACGGCGGCCGTCCTCCGCGCCCGCGCCTGGCGACTCGACGGCTAGCGCGCCCCGCGCCCCGAACTGTTAAGAAGGGGCCCCTGCTCTACCGGAGGCGTTAACAGGGGGCCCCTCCTTTCCGGCGGGCCAGGGGATGTCGGGGGAGGGGTGGAAGGTGATGCCGGCGGTGCGCCAGCGCGGGGCATGGGCGGCCAGCCGGTCGCGGAAGCGGGCCCAGTCGTGGGTCGAGCGCGGGGACCAGCCCAGTTCGGCGACGGCGGGCAGCCGGGGCAGCAGCATGAACTCGATCTCGGCCAGCGAGGTGACCGACTCGGTCCACAGCGGCGCCGCGACGCCGAGCACGGCCTCCGCCGGTACCCCGGTCAGGTGGCTGCCCGGGTCCCAGTCGTATGCCCGGCGCACGTCGATCAGGCCGGCCCAGTCGTGCCCGATCGGTGTGTCGGCGGCGTACTTCATGTCGAGGTAGGTGCGGTTGCCGGGGGAGAGGATCACCCGGGCGCCCCGGCGCACCGCGTCGGCGGTCTCCGGGTCGTCGCCGTTGGTGCCCCACCACTGGAGCACCCGCCCCTCGGCGTGCGCGGCGGGGGCGAGCTGGTGCCAGCCGATCACGGTCTTGCCCGTCGCGGCCACGATCCGCTGTGCCCGCTCGACGAAGCCGGTGTACGCCGCCCCCTTCACCTTGAACGCCTCGTCCCCGCCGAGGTGCAGCCACGGTCCCGGGGTGAGCGCCGCCACCTCGCGGACCACGTCCGCGACGAAGTCGTACGTCCGCTCGTCGGCCGGGTCGAGGTAGCTGAAGCCGACCTCGGTGCCGGTGTACGGCGGCGGCGGGATCTTGCCGGGCGCCAGTTCCGGGTACGCGACGAGGGCGGCGTTGGTGTGCCCCGGCAGGTCGATCTCCGGCACCACGGTGACGTGCCGGCGGGCCGCGTACGCGACGATCCGCCGGTAGTCGTCCTTGGTGTACCAGCCGCCGGGGCCGCCGCCGACCTCGTTTGCCCCGCCCACCTCGGCCAGCTTCGGCCAGGAGTCCACCGCGATCCGCCAGCCCTGGTCGTCGGTGAGGTGCAGGTGCAGGTGGTTGAGCTTGTACCGGGCCAGGTGGTCGACCACCCGCAGCACGTCGTCCACGCCGAAGAAGTGCCGGGCCACGTCGAGCATCGCCCCCCGGTACGGGAAGCGGGGCCGGTCGACGATCGTGCCGCCGGGCACCGCCCAGCGCTCGGTGACCGGCGTCGGGCTCTCGATCGCCGCCGGCAGCAGCTGCCGCAGCGTCTGCGCGCCGTGGCAGAGGCCGGCGGCGGTGGCGGCGGTGATCCGGATCCCGGCCCGGGTCACGTCGAGCCGGTAGCCCTCGGCACCGAGCTGCGCCCCACCCACCAAGTCGGCCCCCGCGCCCGCCAGGTCGGCAGCGCCCGCCGCGCCGGCCGCGCCGGCAGCGCCCGCCGCGCCGAGAGCCGCCGTCACGCCCGCCGTGCCGGCAGCGCCCGTCGCGCCGAGAGCGGGGTCGGCCGGGGCGAGGGTGAGCACCAGCGGCCCGCCCGGCTCGGTGCCGGCCGTCTCGGTGACCGGCAGCGGGTAGCCGGTCGCCGGGCGGAGCGCGGCGGCGAGCAGGTCGGCCGCGTCGCGGGCGGCCGGGTCCGGGCTGACCCGGAGCACCGCGTCCGCCGGCAGCGTGAAGTCGGCCGCCGGGTCGGGGTGGACCCGCTCCGGGGCGGGGACCACGTCGCCCAGGCGGACCGGCGCGGCCGGGGCGAGCAGCTCACCGGCCACCTCGGCGGCGGCCCGGGCCAGCTCGGCGGCGGCCGGCCGCTGGGCGGGGAGGCCGGCCCGGTCGAGCGGCTCGGCACCGGGCTCGGGGCGGCGGGCGGCGGGGGTGGTCGACACGACGACGGCTCCCAGGGGTGTATTTGCGTGGGATATGGCAAAGGTCAGGTTCGGCGGATGCAGTGCGGTCAAGGGTACGAGGTGAATCGGAATTGCGTGATCGTGCTCGTGGAAGCGTTCCCAAAAACCGGTACGGACGCGGACAGTACGGGCGGCTGTGCCAATTGTCACCGAACGGTCCCAGGCCCCTCGATGTTCGCTTAACCTTCGCCCACCGACTGGCGACGGCACCGGATTAGCGGTGGTCGGCCCCGGGGTAAGAGGCAGCTAAACCTTCGTTAAGTGTCAATGCGGACGCGCGTGGGAGGCTCTGGTGGCAGCGCAGGATGCGGCGGACAACAAGTACGTCTACGACTTCGCCGAGGGCAACAAGGATCTCAAGGACCTGCTCGGCGGCAAGGGAGCCAACCTGGCCGAGATGACCAATCTGGGCCTGCCGGTCCCGCCCGGGTTCACGATCACCACCGAGGCGTGCAAGGCGTACCTCGCCACCGGCCGGGAGCCGGACGGTCTGGCCGCCCAGATCGCCGCGCACCTGGAGTCCCTGGAGCGGGAGATGGGCCGCCGGCTCGGCGACCCGGACGACCCGCTGCTGGTCTCCGTCCGCTCCGGGGCCAAGTTCTCCATGCCCGGCATGATGGAGACCGTCCTCAACGTCGGCCTCAACGACCGCAGCGTCGTCGGGTTGAGCAACCAGGCCGGGCAGAACGACCGCTTCGCCTGGGACTCGTACCGCCGGCTGATCCAGATGTTCGGGAAGACCGTCTGCGAGGTGCCGGGCGAGGAGTTCGAGCACGCGCTCGAGGACGCCAAGCGCGCCAAGGGTACGCACAACGACCTCGACCTGGACGCCGACGACCTGCGCGGGCTGGTCGACGCGTACAAGAAGATCTTCGCCAAGCACACCGGCCGGGAGTTTCCCCAGGAGCCGCGGGAGCAGCTCGACCTGGCCATCCGGGCGGTCTTCGAGTCGTGGAACGCCGAGCGCGCGATCCTCTACCGCCGCCAGGAGCGCATCCCGGCCGACCTGGGCACCGCGGTCAACGTGGTGGCCATGGTCTTCGGCAACCTCGGCCCGGACTCCGGCACCGGCGTCGCCTTCACCCGCGACCCGGCCAGCGGGGCGCAGGGCATCTACGGCGACTACCTGGCCAACGCCCAGGGCGAGGACGTGGTCGCCGGCATCCGCAACACCGTGCCGTTGCAGGAGCTGGAACAGCTCGACAAGAAGTCCTACGACGAGCTGCTCGGCATCATGGCCCGGCTCGAGGAGCACTACCAGGACCTCTGCGACATCGAGTTCACCATCGAGCGCGGCAAGCTCTGGATGCTGCAGACCCGGGTCGGCAAGCGCACCGCCGCCGCCGCGTTCGTCATCGCCGGGCAGCTCGTCGACGAGGGCCTGATCGACCTGGACGAGGCGCTGCACCGGGTCAACGGCGCGCAGCTGGCTCAGCTGATGTTCCCGCGCTTCCAGCTCGACCACGAGTTCCAGCCGGTGGCCAAGGGCATCGGCGCCTCCCCGGGCGCCGCCTCCGGCAAGGTGGTCTTCACCTCCGCCCGCGCGGTCGAGCTGGCCGCCGAGGGGGAGTCGGTCATCCTGGTCCGCCGGGAGACCAACCCGGACGACCTCAACGGCATGATCGCCGCCAAGGGCATCCTCACCTCGCGCGGCGGCAAGACCAGCCACGCCGCCGTGGTGGCCCGGGGCATGGGCAAGACCTGCGTCTCCGGCGCCGACGAGCTGGAGGTCGACGTACCGGGCAAGAAGTTCACCGTGGCCGGGCAGACCGTCCGCGAGGGTGACGTGGTCTCCATCGACGGCACCACCGGCAAGGTCTACCTCGGCGAGGTGCCGGTCATGCCGTCCGAGGTGGTGCAGTACTTCGAGGGCAGCCTCGACCCCGAGCACATCGACAACGCGCTGGTCCGGGCCGTACACCGGATCATGACGCACGCCGACGGCAAGCGGCGGCTGGCGGTGCGGACGAACGCCGACACCGGCGCGGACGCGGCCCGGGCCCGGCGCTTCGGCGCCCAGGGCATCGGCCTGTGCCGCACCGAGCACATGTTCCTCGGCGACCGGCGGGAGCTGGTCGAGCGGCTGATCCTGGCCCGCACCGACGCCGAGCGGCAGGACGCGCTGGGCGCGCTGCTGCCGTTGCAGCGGGAGGACTTCATCGACATCTTCCGGGAGATGGACGGCCTGCCGGTCACCGTGCGGCTGATCGACCCGCCGTTGCACGAGTTCCTGCCCCCGCTGGAGCAGCTCGCGGTGAACGTCGCGGTCGCCCAGGAGCGCGGCGAGGACGTCGCCAAGGAGGAGGCGCTGCTCGCCGCCGTGCGCCGGATGCACGAGGAGAACCCGATGCTGGGCCTGCGCGGCGTACGCCTGGGCCTGGTCATCCCGGGCCTGTTCGCCATGCAGGTCCGGGCCATCGCGGAGGCCGCGGTGGCGGTCACCGAGGCCGGCGGGACCGCCTGCCCGGAGATCATGGTCCCGCTGGTCGGCGCGGTGCAGGAGCTGGAGACGGTACGCGCCGAGGCCGAGAAGATCATCGCCGAGGTGGTCGGCGACAGCGGCGTCGAGGTGCTGATCGGCACCATGATCGAGGTGCCCCGGGCGGCGCTGACCGCCGGGCAGATCGCCGAGGCGGCCGAGTTCTTCTCCTTCGGCACCAACGACCTGACCCAGATGGGGTGGGGCTTCTCCCGGGACGACGTCGAGGGCGCGTTCTTCTGGCGCTATCTGGAGCTGGGCATCTTCGGTATCTCACCGTTCGAGTCGATCGACACCGAGGGGGTCGGCCGGCTGGTCCGGATCGCCGCGGAGGAGGGCCGGGCCGCCCGCCCGGGGCTGAAGCTCGGCGTCTGCGGCGAGCACGGCGGCGACCCCGACTCGGTGCACTTCTTCCACGCCGTCGGCCTCGACTACGTCTCCTGCTCCCCGTTCCGGGTGCCGGTGGCCCGGCTGGAGGCCGGCCGCGCCGTCGTGGAGACCGCCGGCTCCGACTCGCGCTGACCGGTTGCGCCGTCCTGGCCCGCCCGCGCCCGCAGGTGCGGGCGGGCCACGGCGTCGGTCAGCCCGCCCGACGGGGGAGCGGCGCGTGCGGGTCGGGCGGCAGGAACGACGGGGTGCGCGGGTGCTGGGTGTCGACCACCGAACCGGCCCGGGCGGCGACCGCGCGGGCCTCGTCGTGCAGGGTGTCGAGGTCGGTGGCCCGGTCGGTGACCAGGGTCAGCAGGGCGTTGCGCCCGGCCGGGTAGGTGAGCACGCAGCCGGCGTCGGTGCGCAGCACCGACTCCCGGAAGCCACCCCGCCGCACGGTGTCGGCGACCCGGTTGCCGAGGCCGAAGGAGGCGGCAGCCAGCGCGGCCAGGTGGGTGGCGTCCGTTGTCGGGAGGTCACTGGAGATCAGCAGACCGTCGGTGCCGGCCAGCACCGTCCCGGTCACCTCGGGGCGGCGTCGGCGCAGCCCCCGCAGCTCCGTGCCCATCAGCGTGTCAGCGTCCACGAGCGTCTCTCCCACCGTCTCGGTTGCGGGCGGTCGTCGGTCACTTTCTGCTGCCGCCACGCTACCGGGGGCCATGCGCGGCCCGCAGGCCCGTCCCGGCCGGCGATCGGTCGGCAACTTGGGTCTGTTCGGCGGTTGCGTCCGCGATGCCGGCCGGTCGCCGGGAGGCCGCCGAGCCCGTCCCGGCGTACCCTGAGTTCGCTCGAAGCCTGTCGGGAGCGAAGGGTGGCCGCATGACCAACGTCTGGGAGAGCCTCACCGTCGACGCGCGCGATCCGGCGCGGCTGGCCCGGTGGTGGGCGGAGGCGCTCGGCTACCAGATCGTCGCGGAACGCGCCGACGAGGTGGAGATCCGGCCCGCCCCGGACCGGTTGCCCGGCCTGGTCTTCGTGCCGGTGACCGACGCCAAGACGGCCAAGAACCGGCTCCACCTGGACCTGCGACCGGAGAGCCAGGAGGCCGAGGTCGAGCGGCTGGTCGACATGGGCGCCCGGCACGTGGACGTCGGGCAGGGCGGGGCCGAGTGGGTGGTGCTGGCCGACCCGGAGGGCAACGAGTTCTGCGTGCTCCGTGAGCGCGAGGAGTGAGCCGGTTTTGCGAGCCCCGCAGTCGCGAACTGAGGTGGCGGGGTGAGCGCGAGGAGTGAGCCGGTTTTGCGAGCCCCGCAGTCGCGAACTGAGGTGGCAGGGTGAGAAAAGGAGTGACGCCGGACGCCCGGCTGGTCGACGAGCCGCCGAAGGACGGTGGCTACGGCCGGTCGCCGTACGAGCGGGACCGGGCCCGGGTGCTGCACTCCGCCGCCTTCCGGCGGCTGGCGACCAAGACCCAGGTGCACGTCGCCGGGACCGACGACTTCCTGCGTACCCGGCTGACCCACTCGCTGGAGGTGGCGCAGGTCGCCCGGGAGATGGGGGCCCGGCTGGGCTGCGACCCGGACGTGGTGGACACCGCCGGGCTCGCCCACGACCTGGGTCACCCGCCGTTCGGTCACAACGGTGAGGACGCGCTGGACCGGCTGGCCGCGTCCTGCGGCGGCTTCGAGGGCAACGCGCAGACCCTGCGCGTGCTGACCCGGCTGGAGGCGAAGGTGATCGGCCCGGACGGGACGTCCGCCGGCCTGAACCTGACCCGCGCCTCGCTCGACGCGGTCACCAAGTACCCCTGGCCGCGCCGCCCCGGCGAGCGCAAGTTCGGCGTGTACGCCGACGACCGCCCGGTCTTCGACTGGCTGCGGGCCGGCGCCCCGCCCGCCGCCGCGCCGGACGGCCGGCCCCGGCGCTGCCTGGAGGCCCAGGTGATGGACTGGGCCGACGACGTCGCATACTCGGTGCACGACGTCGAGGACGGCATCCACGGCGGGTACGTCACCCTGCACCCGCTGCTCGACGACACCGACGAGCGGCGCGCGCTCTGCGCGGACGTGGCCGCCATCTATTCCGGCGAGTCGTCGGACGACCTGGCCGAGGTGCTGGTCGAGTTGCTCGCCGAGCCGGTGCTGGCCCCGCTCGCCGGCTACGACGGGAGCCACCGGGCGCAGGCCGCGCTGAAGACGACCACCAGCGTGCTCACCGGCCGGTTCGTCTCCGCCGTGGTGGCCGCCACCCGGGCGCACTTCGGCCCCGGGCCGCACCGCCGCTACGGCGCCGACCTGCTGGTGCCCCGGCGGATCCGGGCCCAGTGCGCCCTGCTCAAGGGCATCGCCCTGCGCTACGTGATGCGCCGCCCCGGCGCCCGGGACCGGTACGCCCGCCAGCGGGAGATCCTCACCGAGCTGGTCGCCGCGCTGGCCAACCGGGCCCCGGACGCGCTGGACCCGGTCTTCGCCCCGCTGTGGCGGGCGGCCCCCGACGACGCGGCCCGGCTGCGGGTGGTGATCGACCAGGTGGCCTCGCTCACCGACCCGGCGGCGGTGGAGTGGCACCGGCGGCTGTGCGGCGGTGGGCAGGTCGGCGCGATCGGGACTTAGGCTAACCTAAGCAGCATGACGGAACGCCCCGCGAAGAAGGTCGTCACGGCCCGGGTCCTGCGCACCTCCCGGCCCACCCCCCACCTGGTCCGGCTGGTGCTCGGCGGTGCGCAGCTGGCCGGCCTGCCGCTGGGCGAGCACACCGACCACTACGTCAAGCTGGTCTTCGCGCCGCCGGGGGTGACCTACCCGGAGCCGCTCGACCTGGCCGAGGTGCGCCGGACGATGCCCCGCGAGCAGTGGCCGCGGCTGCGCGCGTACACCGTGCGGGCCTGGGACGCGGCGGCCGGCGAGCTGACCATCGACGTGGTGCACCACGGCGAGCAGGGGCTGGCCGGGCCGTGGGCCGCCGCCCTGCGCCCCGGCGACGAGGTGCGCTTCGTCGGCCCGGGCGGCGCGTACGCCCCCAGCCCGACCGCCGACTGGCACCTCATGGTCGGCGACGAGAGCGCGCTGCCGGCCATCGCCGCCGGCCTGGCCCGGCTGCCCGCCGGCGCCCCGGCCACCGTCTTCGTCGAGGTCGACGGCCCGGCCGACGAGCAGCCGCTGGCCAGTGCCGGCGCGGTGCGGCTGACCTGGCTGCACCGGGGCGACCGGCCGGTGGGCGAGGCGCTGGTCGCCGCGGTCCGGGCGCTGGAGTTCCCGCCCGGTGAGGTGCACGCCTTCGTGCACGGCGAGGCGACCTTCGTCAAGGAGCTGCGGCACCTGCTGCGGATCGAGCGCGGGGTGCCCCGGGCGGCGCTCTCCATCTCCGGCTACTGGCGGCGCGGGATGACCGACGAGGGCTGGCGGGCCAGCAAGGCCGAGTGGAACGCCCAGGTCGAGGCCGAGGAGTCCGCCGTCGTCGGGTGACCGCGCGCCGTCCGGCCGACGGCGTCCCCGGCCGGTGAAGAGCCGCCATATCGTACGTACCGGGCCGGCGCCGGCCGCACGATGTGACCATGGCGGAGCAGGCGACGCAGGAGACCGGGCGCACCGGTCGGCTCGACCCGGTGGTGCTGGCGTGCAGCGTCGGCGGGGTGCTGGCGGTGGTGGCCTGGGGGGTGTTCGGGAGCGACTCGCTCGGCCGGTTCGGCGAGGCCGGCCTGACCTGGGCGATCACCACGTTCGGCTGGTTCTTCGTGGTCGCGGCGGACGCCTTCCTGGTGCTCGCGGTGGTCATCGCGGCGTCCCGGTTCGGCCGGATCCGGCTCGGTGCCGACGACGACGAACCCGAGTTCAGCACGCTCGCCTGGATCGCCATGATGTTCAGCGCCGGGATGGGCATCGGTCTGGTCTTCTTCGCGGTCGCCGAGCCCATCCAGCACTACGCGTCCCCGCCACCGGCGGCCGGCATCGAACCGCAGACCGGGGCCGCCGCCGCCACGGCGATGCAGTACACCCTCTTCCACTGGACCCTGCACCCGTGGGGGATCTACGCGATCGCGGCGCTGGCGCTGGCGTACTCGACCTTCCGGCGCGGGCGGGGCAACCGGATCTCGGCCGCCTTCCACCCGCTGCTCGGCCGGCGGGCGGACGGGGCGGCCGGGCGCGCCATCGACCTGCTGGCCGTCTTCGCCACCGTGTTCGGCTCGGCGACCAGCCTGGGGCTCGGCGCCCTCCAGGTGGCCGCCGGGCTGGACCTGGTCGCCGGCCTCTCCGACACCCGCGCGCTGGAACTGGTGGTGATCGGCGCGCTCACCCTCGCCTTTGTCATCTCCGCCTTCTCCGGTCTGCACCGGGGGGTGAAGTGGCTGTCGACCACGAACGTGGTGATCGCCGTGGCGCTGATGCTCTTCGTCTTCGTGGTCGGCCCGACGATCTACACGCTGGAGGTGCTGCCGGCCTCGGTCGGCGACTACCTGAGCAACCTGCTGCGGATGTCGACCCGGACCGGGGCCTTCTCCGACCCGTCCTGGCTGGGCTCCTGGACGATCTTCTACTGGGCGTGGTGGATCTCCTGGGCGCCGTTCGTGGGCACCTTCATCGCCCGGATCTCCCGGGGCCGCACGGTGCGCCAGTTCCTCACCGGGGTGCTGCTGGTGCCCAGCGGGGCCAGCGCCGTCTGGTTCGCGGTGCTGGGCGGCACCGCGCTGCGTACCCAGGCCACCGGCACCCGGGACCTGGTGGCCGACGTCGGGGCCAGCTCCGAGCAGGCGCTGTTCGGCCTGCTGGACTCGCTCCCGCTGGCCGCCGTGACAAGCGTGCTGGCCATGGTGCTGGTGGCGCTCTACTTCGTCACCAGCGCCGACTCGGCCTCCCTGGTGCTCGGGTCGCTGACCTCCCGTGGCGCGCTGCGCCCGCACCGGGTGCTGGTGGTGCTCTGGGGCGTACTCATCGGCGCGGTCGCGGCGGCCCTGCTGGCCGCCGGCGGCCTCGCCGCACTCCAGCAGGCGACCATCCTGGTCGCGTTGCCGTTCGTGGTGGTGATGCTCGGCCTGGCTGTCGCGTTGTTCCGGGAGATGGCCCAGGACCCGGCGGTGCGGCCGGCCACCCGCCGGCAGCGGTCGGGCCTGGCCGCGGCCGTGCGGGCCGCCCGGTCGTACGAGGAGGAGGACCCGCCGCCGGTCACCCGCTGGCTGCGCCGCCCGCCGCGCTGACGCGGCCTTCCTCGGCATGTAGTAGAGGTGCTACATTTCGTGGCACTAATACGCCAGTCTGAGGGATGACCATGACAGCGGTTGAACTCGCGGGGGCGACCCGGGCTCCCGACCCACCCGACTCGGACGTCGTCCTCGACGTCCGCGACCTGCGGATGCGCTACGGCACCGTCGACGTGCTGCACGGCGTGGACCTCACCGCCCGGCGCGGCGAGGTGCTCGCCCTGCTCGGCCCGAACGGCGCCGGCAAGACCACCACCATCGAGATCCTGGAGGGCTTCCGGCTGCCCTCGGCCGGTGCGGTACAGGTGCTCGGCACCGACCCGGCCCGCGGCGACGAGCGGTGGCGGGCCCGGCTCGGCGTCGTGCTCCAGTCCTGGCGCGACCACGGCAAGTGGCGGGTGCGGGAGCTGCTGCGCCACCTCGGCGACTTCTACGCGCCGTACTCGACCGACCGGATCCCCCGGCCGTGGCCGGTCGACGACCTGCTGGCGACCGTGGGCCTGACCGCGCACGCCGACACCCGGGTGGCCCGGCTCTCCGGCGGGCAGCGCCGGCGGCTCGACGTGGCGGTCGGCATCGTGGGCCGCCCGGAGCTGCTCTTCCTGGACGAGCCGACGGTCGGCTTCGACCCGGCGGCCCGGCGCGAGTTCCACGAACTGGTGCACCGCCTCGCCGACCTGGACGAGACCACCATCCTGCTGACCACCCACGACCTGGCCGAGGCGGAGAAGCTGGCCGACCGCATCCTCATCCTGGCCGGCGGCCGGATCATCGCCGAGGGCTCGCCGGACCAACTGGCCCGCCGGGTCGCCGGGGACGCGGAGGTCCGGTGGACCCGCGACGGCGAGCGCTACGTGCACGCCACCGCCGACGCCACCGGCTTCCTGCGCGACCTGCTCCGCGAGCACGGCGACCGGGTGCGGGAGCTGGAGGTGCGCCGGGCCAGCCTGGAGGACGCGTACCTGGCGCTGGTGCACGAGGAGGAGACCGGGATCCGCACCGGCCGGGCCGAACGGGTGTGGCAGCAGGAGGGGAACCGATGAACCCGACCACCAACGCCCTCCGCGCCGGCCTGCGGCGCGGCCTGATCGAGCTGCGCGCCACCTTCACCAACGGCCAGGACCTGTGGAACTACTTCTTCCCCACGGCGGTGCTGCTGGTCGCCGTGTTCTGGATGCGTGGCTCCACCGTGCCCGGCACCGACTTCTCCCTCGGCGCCCGGACGCTGCCCAGCGCGCTCGGCATGGGCCTGCTCTTCGGCGGGCTGCTCGGGCTGGCCCAGCAACTCATCATCGACCGGGAGGACGGCACGCTGCTGCGCGCCAAGGCGGTCCCGAACGGGATGCTCGGCTATCTGGTCGGCAAGCTCGTGCTGATCTCGGCGATCTCGCTGATCGGCGTGGCCATCCAGCTCACCCCCGGGCTGTTCTTCCTGGACGGGCTGCGGCTCGGCGACCCCGGCGCCTGGCTCACCCTGGCCTGGGTGGTGCCGCTGGGCCTGGTGGCGACCCTGCCGCTGGGCGCGGTGATCGGCTCGGTGATCGAGAATCCCCGGAACATGGGCCTGGTGGTCCTGCCGATCTTCGGCCTCATCGCGCTCTCCGGCATCTTCTACCCGATCAACGGCCTGCCCGGCTGGGTGCAGGGCGTCGCCCAGGTCTTCCCGCTGTACTGGCTAGGCTTGGGCATGCGCTCGGCGCTGCTCCCGGCCGACCTGGCCACGGTGGAGCTCGGCGGCTCCTGGCGCCACCTGGAGACGCTCGGCGTGCTCGGTGCGTGGGCGGTGCTCGGGCTCGCGCTGGCCCCGGTGGTGCTGCGCCGGATGGCCCGCCGGGAGTCCGGCTCCCGGGTGGCGGCCCGGCGGGAGCGGGCCATGCAGCGGGTCGGATGAGAGGGCGTCGATGAGCGAGACGGTGCACAACCGCATCGCGGTGCTGCGCGCCGAGCGGGGCGTCTCCCGGCGCCAACTGGCCGACGCGCTGGGCGTGCACTACCAGACGGTGGGCTACCTGGAGCGCGGCGAGTTCCGGCCCAGCCTGCACCTGGCGTTGCGGATCGCCGCCTACTTCGAGGTGCCGGTGGAGGTGGTCTTCTCCATCGAGCCCTTCCCCCGCATCGGCGACCCGTCGACCGCCGCCGGCCGTACCGCCTGACGGCGACGCGGGGGCCCGGCCTGCGCCGGCGCCCCCGCGTCGTTC
>NZ_JAIOAA010000019.1 GCF_019890675.1 Micromonospora sp. PLK6-60
TCCGCCGCTCTCGCGCCGGGCACTTTTACTACGTTACCCGGTGGTTTCCGCCGTGTCAAACCGCTGTTTCGCGGTTTGTCGTGCTTCAACCCGATTCCGGGCACCACGATTGAACCGGCTCCCGCCGGGCCCCGTCGTGGATTCGGCGGGACGGCCGCCGCGGTCACCCGCTCGTCCGTTTCCCTGCCGGCCGGTAACCTTACCCGGTCGGTCTCGCCTCGCCAAATCCGCCTCTCGGCGAATCCGGGGCACCGCCCGTTTCAGGTCCTGCGCTCCGGCCTTCCAGGTCTTTCGCCTGTTTCGTCCGTTCCGCGCTGGCAGAGAAAAAGTTACGCGCCCGGTGGTTTGATCGTCAAATCCACCGGACGCGTCCCGCGTCACACTGTTGATCGGGGGCTATCTGGCCAGCTCAACCCCGGCGAAGGAGCGCTTGCCACGGCGCAGCACGAGGTATCGGCCGTGCAGCAGCTCGTCGGTGGACACCGTGGCCGCCACGTCGGTGATCCGCTCGTTGTTGACGTAGGCGCCGCCTTCGGTGATCACCCGGCGGGCCTCCTTCATGCTCGGGACCAGGCCCGACTCCTTCAGCAGGCCGGCGACGTCCGGCAGCTCCGTCAGGTGCACCAGGCCTGCCTCGGTCAAGGCGGCGCGCAGCGTCTCGGCGGAGAGCTCGGCCAGCGAGCCACGGCCGAAGAGCGCCTGGCTGGCCGCGACCGCCTGGGCCATCTCCCGCTCACCGTGCACCAGCGTGGTGAGTTCCTCGGCCAGCGCCCGCTGGGCGAACCGCGCCTGCGGCCGTTCCGCGGTCGCCTTCTCCAGTTCCTCCAGTTCCTCCCGGGAACGGAAGCTGAAGTAGCGCAGGTAGCGGCTGACGTCCCGGTCGTCGGCGTTGACCCAGAACTGGTAGAAGGCGTACGGGCTGGTCATCGCCGGGTCGAGCCAGACCGCGCCGCCCTCGGTCTTGCCGAACTTGGTGCCGTCGGACTTGGTGACCAGCGGGGTGGTGAACGCCTGCACCGGTCCCGCGCCGCGCCGGCGGACGTAGTCGACACCGGCGGTGATGTTGCCCCACTGGTCGGAGCCGCCGAACTGGAGCTGGCAGCCGTAACGGCGGTGCAGCTCGAAGAAGTCGTTGGCCTGGAGCAGCTGGTAGCTGAACTCGGTGAAGCTGATCCCGCTCTCCAGCCGGGCCCGGACCACCTCCCGGGCCAGCATCTTGTTGACCGGGAAGTGCTTGCCCACGTCGCGGAGGAACTCAACCACGGACATCTCGCCGGTCCAGTCCAGGTTGTTGACCAGCTGGGCCGCGTTCTCACCGGTGTACGACACGAACGGGGCCAGCTGGTCCCGGATCCGCCGCACCCAGCCGGCGACGACCTCGGGCGAGTTGAGGGTGCGCTCCGCGTTCTCCTTCGGGTCGCCGATCTGCCCGGTGGCGCCGCCGACGAGCAGCAGCGGCCGGTGCCCGGCGAACTGGAGGCGGCGGGCCGTCATGACCTGCATGAGGTGGCCGACGTGCAGGCTGGGCGCGGTCGGGTCGAAGCCCACATAGAAGGTGGTCGGCCCGGCGTCGAACAGCTCGCGCAGCTCGTCGAGGCCGGTCGAGTCCTGGATCAGGCCCCGCCACCGCAGGTCTTCGGTCAGGGAGTCCCGCCCGGGCGGGAGGTTGCTGTCGGTCACGGCCACCGATTCTCCCCCATCGCGGCGGTGGACAGGTACCGGGTTTGGCCGGGCGACGCCGTCGGCCCCGGCCCGGAGCGGCGGGACGCGCGGGTCAGCGGTGGCTCAGCACGTTGACCACCCGGCCGTTGGGGTCGCGGACGAAGAACCGCCGTACCCCCCACTCCTCGTCCTGCAAGGGGTGGACGATCTCCGCACCGCTGTCCCGCACGGCCGCGTAGGCCGCGTCGACGTCGTCCACCTCGACGCTCATGTCGGGGGTGACCGGGGCGGTCCGGTCGCGGCTCATGACGCCTACCTGTGCCGCCGGCGTGGACGGGGAGGCGAGCGTCATGATCCAACCGAGATCCATCACCTCCTCGAAGCCCAGCAGGCCGTAGAACTCCCGGCTCTCCCGGGCGGCCTCGGACCGGATGACGGGCATGACACGACGTACGGTCATCGATTCCTCCGTGGCGACGGGCGCGGGTCCCGGACGGCCCAGGTCTACTACGGCCGGTCGCCCGCCGGCAACCGCGGCGGCCCGGCGCACTAGGCTGGCGCCGCGACCGGGTGAGGAGGAGCAGCGGTGGAGCTGCCGGACATGAACACGGGCCTGGCGGCCCTGCTGGGCCTCAAGATGGACGAGATGACCGCCGACCGGGTGGTCATCCGCTGGCAGGTCCGGCCGGAGCTGCACCAGCCGTTCGGCATTCAGCACGGCGGGGTCTACTGCTCCGTGGTGGAGACGGCGGCCAGCATCGGCGGCGCGATCTGGCTGGGCGAGCGGGGCCGCGTCGTCGGCGTGGCGAACCAGACCGACTTCCTGCGCGCGGTGCGGGACGGGGAGCTGACCGCGGTGGGCACCCCGGTGCACCGGGGGCGCAGCCAGCAGTTGTGGCACGTGGAGATCACCGACGCCGAGGACCGGCTGGTCGCGCGCGGCCAGGTCCGCCTGCAGAACCTCGGCACCTGACCGGACGGTACGCGCGGCGGGCGCGCCGCGACCGGTCGGACGTGACCCGCCTCGGCGCGGGATGTGCCGATTGTCCCGACAAGCGCGGATAGTTCGGAATATCGTCGCTGCGATGACACCCGACCGCCGTGCGCCGTGAGAAGGCTGCTGGCCGCCACCCTCGGGATCCTCTCCGCCATCGGCGGCTTCGTCGACGTCGGCGACCTGGTGGCGGCGAGCCAGGCCGGGGCCCGCTTCGGGATGGCGCACGCCTGGGTGCTGCTCGTCGGCGTGCTCGGCATCTGCGCGTACGCGGAAATGGCCGGCCGGATCGCGGCGGTGAGCGGCCGGGCGGTCTTCGACCTGGTCCGGGAGCGGCTCGGGCCCCGGGTGGCGTTGCTCAACCTGGTGGCGTCCTGGCTGGTCACGGTGATCACCCTGGCCGCCGAGCTGGGCGGGGTGGCCCTGGCCCTGCAACTGGCCTCCGGGGTCGGCTACCTGATCTGGGTGCCGGTGGCCGCGGGCGCGGTCTGGCTGGTGCTGTGGCGGATGCGCTTCGAGCTGATGGAACGGGTCTTCGGCCTGGCCGGGCTGAGCCTGCTGGTCTTCGCGGTGGTGCTGTTCCTGCTGCCCACCGACTGGGCGCGGCTGGGCCACGGCGCCCTGCACCTGAGCGCCGGCGGGCACGGCTGGGCCGCGTACTGGTTCGTGACGGTGGCGCTGTTCGCCTCCACGGTCAGCCCGTACGAGGTGTTCTTCTTCTCCTCCGGCGGGGTGGAGGAGAACTGGAGCCCGGCCGACCTGGCCCGGTCCCGGTCCAACGTGCTGATCGGCTTCCCGGTGGGCGGGCTGCTCGCGCTGTCGCTGATCGCCGCCGCGGCGGTGGTCCACCACCCGGGCGGCACGTCGCTGACCTCGCTGGACCAGGTGGCGCAGCCGGTGGTGCTGGTGCTGGGTGGGGTGGGCCTGGCCATCGCCGCGATGGCGTTCTTCGCGGTGACCTTCGGCGCGGCGCTGGAGACCGGCATCTCCGCCGCGTACGCCGTGGCGCAGTACTTTGGCTGGCAGTGGGGCAAGCGGGTCAGCCCGCGCGAGGCGGCCCGGTTCCACAGCGTGCTGCTGGTCAGCGTGCTGCTCGCGGTGCTGCTGCTGATGACCACCGTCGACCCGGTGCGGCTGACCGAGTACATGCTGGTGCTCAGCGCGGTGGTGCTGCCGCTGACGTACCTGCCGATCCTGGTGGTGGCCAACGACCGCGACTACCTGGGCGACCGGGTGAACGGCCGGTGGAACAACCTGCTCGGCGCGCTGTTCCTGCTGGTCATCGTCGCCGCGTCGGTCGCGGCGATCCCGTTGGCGATCGTGACGAGGATGGGACAGTGAGGATCCAGCTCGCCAAGCAGCTGCTCGACCGGCAGATCGTCGACTCCGACGGCCGGCTGGTCGGGCGGGTCGACGACATCGCCTTCGCCGTCGACGACGACGGCTTCCCGTACGTGGCGTGCCTGCTCACCGGGCAGGGCGCGCTCGGCCAGCGGATCGGCGGCCGGATCGGGCGGATCCTGGTGGCGGTCGCCGACCGGTTCGTCGACGACCCGCCGGTGCCGCCGCTGCGCATCCCCCTCGACCAGGTCGCCCACCTGGGCAGTGCGGTCCGGCTGCGCTGCCCGGCGTCCGCGCTGCCACCATCGCCGGTGGAGTCGTGGCTGCGCCGGCACCTGATCGACCGGATCCCGGGGGCGAACCGTGCGAGCGGGTGAGCTGCTCGGCCGGACCGCGTACGACCTGCACGGGCGCCGGCTCGGCCGGGTGGTGGACGTGGTGGTGCGCGGGGGCTGGCCGCCGGAGCGGTTTCTGATCACCGACGTGATCGTCGCCGGGCACTGGTGGACCCGGGTGACCAGCCGGCTGATCGGGCCGGAGCTGCACCCCGCCGGGCCCTGGCTGCTGCGGGCCGCCGCCCGGCTGATCGGGCGCAGCACCCATCAGGTGCCGGTCGACGCGGTGCAACTGCACCCGCGGGTGCCCGGCTTTCCGTTCGACCCGCCCGCCGGCCGGCGCTGAACCCCACCGGGCGGCGGGCGGGGTTGCGCTGGGCGTGGTCAGTGGCGTGCCTCGTCGAGCGCCGGGGCGTCCGCCGGGTCGGCGCCGTCGGCCGGGTCGACACCGTCCGCGTCGTCGTCGCCCTCGGCCCGCTCGCGGCGCGGGCGACGCCGGAGGCGCACCTCGGTGATGGCGCGCTGGTCGACGTCGGCCACCGCCAGCTCCCAGCCGTCGATGGTGACCTGCTCCCCGGCCACCATCGGGATGTGCCCGAGGCAGATCAGCACCAGCCCGGCCACCGTGGTGTAGTCGCCGGCCGGCCGGTTGGGCAGCTCCACCCCGAGGTCGGTGAGGTCGTGCACCGGGAAGGTGCCGGGCAGCACCAGCGCGCCGTCCGCCTCGGTGCGGACCGAGCGCAGATCCCGGTCGGTCTCGTCGTAGATCTCGCCGACGATCTCCTCCAGGATGTCCTCCAGCGTGACGATCCCGTCGACCGCGCCGCGCTCGTCCACCACCAGGGCGATGTGCTGCCGTTCGGCTTTGAACTGGCGCAGCGCGTCGACCACCGGCAGCGAGTCGGGCAGCAGCATCGGCGGGCGGGCGATCTCGTCGACCGCCCGGTCGTCGGGCACGCCGACGAGGTCCCGCAGGTGGATCACGCCGACCGCGTCGTCCAGGCCGCCGTGGCGCACCACCGGCGCCCGGGAGTGGCCGGTGGCGGCCAGCACCAGCCGCGCCGCCTCGGCGGTGGTGCCGCTGTCCAGGGTGAAGACCTGCAACCGGGGCACCAGGACCGCCTTGAGCTGCCGGTCGGTGATCTCCACCGCGCCGGCGATGATCTGCCGCTGCTCCTTGGTGAAGCCGTGGTTGCCGGCGACGATGTCGCGCAGCTCGTCGGGGCCGATCTCGTCCGGCTCGTGCTTCGGGTTGAGGCCGAACAGCCGGACCACCACGTCGCTGGTGGCGCCGAGCAGCCAGACCGCCGGCCGGGTCAGGCTCGCCAACACGTCCAGCGGGCGGGCCACGACCAGCGCCCACCGTTCGGCCGACTGCATGGCGATGCGCTTGGGCGCCAGCTCCCCGAAGACCAGGGTGACGAAGGTGAGCACCAGGGTGACCGCCACGATGGCGACGGTCTCGGCCGCGTTGCCGAAGACGCCGAGCAACGGTACGAGCGGTCGGGCCAGCGAGACGGCCGCCGCCGCGGAGGCGAGGAACCCGGCGAGGGTGATGCCGATCTGGATGGTGGCCAGGAAGCGGTTCGGGTCCTTGGCGAGGCGGGCCAGGGTCCGGCCGGCCCGGCTGCTGCGTTCCAGCCGCTGGACCTGGCTGTCCCGCAGCGACACCAGCGCCATCTCACTGCCCGCGAAGAGCGCGTTGAAGATGATCAGAACTCCGACCAGGGCCAGTTGGCTCCAGTAGCTCTGCACGCCCGGTTCTCTCCCTCGACCCGACCAGGGCCGGCCCATCGCGGGGCCGACGTCGCCGGCCGGAAATCCCGGACGGCGTGGCCCCCTCTGTGCCCCGCGCGGGGCCCGGCAAATCCTCCGGCGCCGCACGATCCCCCTACCGTGCGTCGATCAGGGCCCGTCCGCCGCTGCCGGATGCCCCGGCGGTGTTAACAGGGGGCCCTTCCTATACAGAATGCGTTAAGAAGGGCACCCTCCTTACACCGTCAGCGGGTGGGGGTGGGGAGGTCGAGCACGTAGGCGTCGCCCTCGGGGCGGAAGCCGAGCCGGTGGTAATACGGGGCGATCATGCCGGGCGGGCTGACCACCCGGCGGAACCCCCGGTCGGTGAAGAGGCGGCTGCGCCGGTAGACGAACTCGCCCGGGGTGAAGTCGCGGAACGGCGGGGTGACGTAGTCCAGGTCGATCTGGGCGACCGCGCCGGCCTCGGCGTGCGACACCACCACGCCGACCACCTGGTCGCCGCGGACCACCAGGAACGCCGAGCGCTCGGCGGCGGTCGGGTCCCAGCGGAAGTCCGGGTTGAACCGGGCGATGTCGGTGGCGTGCACCCGCAGCGTGTGGGCCAGGAACGCGTCGCCGGTGCCCACCTCGACCACCTGGTAGGTCTGTTCGTCGTGCCGGGTGGCCAGCATCGTGCGCAGATACCACACGTTGATCACCGCGAGCACCACGTTGAGCCCGACCATCGGCCAGACGTGCACGGCCGCGTTGTAGCCGATCAGGATCAGGCAGCCGATCAGGTTGAGCGCGCGTAGCCGCAGGATGCGCGTCTGCAGCAGGGACCAGACCAGCAGCGCGGAGCCGGCCCAGCCGACGAGTTCCAGCCAGTTCACCCGGGGGAGACTAGTGGTTGCCCAGCTCAGCGCCGTCGGCGGGCAGCCGGAGCAGCCATTCCGCCACCTCGGTGCCGCGTGCGGGAGCGTACCCGGAGTCCTCGCCGACCACCACGAAACCGCACTTGCGCAGCACCGCCAGGGAGGCGGCGTTGTCCTTGGCGGCGCGGGCGTAGACCGGCCGCCGGGGCAGCTCACGCAGCAGGGCGGCGAGCGCGGCGGTGGCGTGGCCCCGACCCCACCGGGCCGGATCGATCCAGTAGCTGACCTCGGTGTGCTCCCCCACCGGGAAGGCGGCCACGTGCCCGACCACCGCGCCGTCGACCGTCACCGTGCGGTTCACGATCCGCTCGTCGGCCCGGATCCGGGCCCAGTGCGCGTCGAAGGCGGCCCGGTCGGACGGGTCCTTCGGGCCGAACGCGGCCATCCAGTTGGCCTGCGGGTCCTGCTCCTGAATGAAGAAGACGGGCAGGTCGTCGTCGCGTACCGGGCGGAGCCGCACCTCACTGGTCACCGCCGGAGGATACGCGGGCCCACCGACACCCTCGGGACCTCCGGCCCGGTGCCGGTCCCGTCCGGCCCTGCCGCGCCCGCCGGTGCGCCCGATACGAAGGAGGAGGAACGACGCAGCCGAGGAGGCCGGACCATGCCGAAGTACGTCTACGACTTCATCGAGGGTGACCGGAGCCGGGCCGACCTGCTCGGCGGCAAGGGCGCCAACCTGGCCGAGATGACCCGGCTCGGGCTGCCCGTCCCGCCCGGCTTCACCGTCAGCACCGACGCCTGCCGGGCGTTCCTGGCCACCGGCACGCCCCCGCAGGGGCTGTTCGAGGAGGTCAACGCGCACCTGCGCCAGGTGGAGACCCAGCTCGACCGGCGGCTCGGCGACCCGCACGACCCGCTGCTGCTGGCCGTCCGCTCCGGCGGTCGCTACTCCATGCCGGGGATGATGGAGACGATCCTCGACATCGGGCTGAACGACGCCACGGTGGTCGGGCTCGCCGCGCGCAGCGGTGACGAGCGGTTCGCCTGGGACTCGTACCGGCGGCTGATCCAGATGTTCGGCCGCACCGTGCACGGCGTCCCGGCGGAGGAGTTCGAGCGGGAGCTGGCGGCGGTGCGGGCCACCGCCGGTGCGGGCGGACCGAGCGCCGCACAGCTGCGCGACCTGGTGGAGACGTACAAGAAGATCTTCGCCGCGCAGGTCGGGCACGACTTCCCGCAGGCCCCGCACGAGCAGCTCTTCCTGGCCGTCCGCGCGGTGTTCGAGTCGTGGCGCTCGGAGCGGGCCCGGCTCTACCGGCGGCGGGAACGCATCCCCGACGACCTGGGCACCGCGGTCAACGTGATGGCGATGGTCTTCGGCAACCTGGGCCCGGACTCCGGCACCGGGGTGGCGTTCACCCGCGACCCGGCCACCGGCGCGCCCGGGGTCTACGGCGACTACCTGACCGACGCGCAGGGCGAGGACGTGGTGGCCGGCATCCGCAACACCGTGCCGCTGCCGGAGCTGGCACGGATCGACCCGGCCAGCTTCCGCCGGCTGCGGGAGATCATGGTCACCCTGGAGCGGCACTACCGGGACCTGTGCGACGTCGAGTTCACCATCGAACGCGGCCGGCTCTGGATGTTGCAGACCCGGGTCGGCAAGCGCACCGCCGCCGCCGCGTTCGTGATCGCCGCGCAGCTCGTCGAGGAGGGGCTGATCAGCCTCGACGAGGCGCTGCTGCGGGTCAGCGGCGCGCAGCTCGGCCAGCTGATGTTTCCGGCATTCGACCTGTCGGGCGCGCCGGCGCCGCTCACCGTCGGGGTGGCGGCCTCCCCGGGGGCCGCGGTCGGCCGGGTGGTGTTCGACTCCGCCGCCGCGGCGGCGGCCACCGAACCGGTGATCCTGGTCCGCCCGGAGACCAACCCGGACGACCTGCCGGGCATGATCGCCGCGGTCGGGGTGCTCACCTCGCGCGGCGGCAAGACCTCGCACGCCGCCGTGGTGGCCCGGGGCATGGGTCGCACCTGCGTCTGCGGCGCGGAAGAGGTACGGATCGACCCGGAGCGCGGCCGGTTCACCGTCGGCGAGCGGGTGGTCCGGGCCGGCGAGGTGATCTCCGTCGACGGCACCACCGGCCGGGTCTACGCCGGGGCGGTCCCGGTGCAGCCCTCCCCCGTCGCCCGTTACCTGGCCGGCGAACTGGAGCCGCAGGCCGACCCGCTGCTCGCCGCGGTGCACCGGCTGCTCGGCCACGCCGACGCGGTGCGCCGGCTGGGGGTGCGCGCCAACGCCGACACCGGGGCCGACGCCCGGCGGGCCCGCCGGCTCGGCGCCACCGGCATCGGACTGTGCCGTACCGAGCACATGTTCCTGGGCGAACGCCGGGAACTGGTGGAGCGGTTGATCCTGGCCGACGGACCGGGCGAGGTGGGCGCCGCGCTGGACGCGCTGCTGCCGTTGCAGCGGGCGGACTTCGAGGAGATTCTCGCGGCGATGGACGGGTTGCCGGTGACCATCCGGCTGATCGACCCGCCGCTGCACGAGTTCCTGCCCCCGCTGCCCGAACTGACCGCGCGGGTGGCCCGCGCCGAGGCGCTCGGCACGGACCCGGGCCACGACGGCCGGCTGCTGGCCGCCGTGCGCCGGATGCACGAGTCGAACCCGATGCTCGGCCTGCGGGGCGTGCGGCTCGGGCTGGTGGTCCCAGGGCTGTTCGCCATGCAGGTCCGCGCGGTGGCCGAGGCGGCCACCCAGCGGATCCGGGCCGGCGGCGACCCACGGCCGGAGATCATGGTGCCGCTGGTCGGCGACGTCCGCGAACTCGCCGCCGTCCGGATCGAGGCCGAACGGGTGCTCGCCGAGGTCGACGGCGCCCCGGAGATCCCGATCGGCACGATGATCGAGGTGCCGCGGGCCGCGTTGACCGCCGGGGAGATCGCCGCCGAGGCGCGGTTCTTCTCCCTCGGCACCAACGACCTGACCCAGACCACCTGGGCGTTCTCCCGCGACGACGTGGAGGGCTCGTTCTTCGGGGCGTACCTGGAGCGGGGGATCTTCCCGGTGTCGCCGTTCGAGAGCATCGACGTCACGGGCGTCGGGCGGCTGATCCGGCTGGCCGTCGCCGAGGGCCGGGCGGCCCGACCCGGGCTGACCGTCGGGGTCTGCGGCGAGCACGGCGGGGACCCCGAGTCGGTGGCGTTCTTCGCCGACGCGGGGCTGGACTACGTGTCCTGCTCGCCGTACCGGGTGCCGATCGCCCGGCTGGCGGCCGGACGGGCCGCCGTCGACCCGACCACCGGCACGTCCGAATCCCGATAGGAGGGCAGCGCGATGACCGCGATCTTCAACCCGACCGGACCCGCACCGCTGGCCCCGCCGCCCCGGCCGGCCCCGGAGCCGACGGCGGGGCCCGCCCCGGTCGTACCCGTGGGGCCGGTGGGCCCGGTGCTGGAGCTGCCCGGCACGCCGGCGGCGGCGCTGGTGCCGGTGACCCGCGACGGGCGGGCCGTCGGGGCGTTCGTCCTGGCCGGCGGGCGGGTCCGCTACCGGTCGGTGCCGGACCCGGACCAGGTGCTCGCCGCCGCGGTCGGCGCGGTCGCGGTGGCGGTGCTGACCACCGCCGTGGCGGTGCTGGGCCGGCGCAGGCCACCGGCGATCGGCACGGTGACGATGGGCCCGGGCGGCTGGGTGAGCCTGCGCGGCAGCCGCCTCCCGGCGCCGCGGTCGGCCGCGCCCCGGCCGTGGTGGGCCCGGGCGCTGCGGGCCCGCCGGCTGGTCGTCGAGCGCTGACCCGGCTGACGCCGTCCGGGCTCACCGAGCCCGGACGGACCGGCGGGTCAGCTCGCCGAGGACGTGGGGTAGCCGTAGAGGTCCAGCAGCCGTACCCGGGACGCCTGGAGCCGGTCCACCACCACGGCCATGAACCGGGTGGTCAGCTCCCGGCCGAGGCGGTCGTCGGCGGCCATCAGCCGGCGCACCCCCTCGGCGGTGAACTCCACCGTCGTGGTCCGGCGCACGGCGACCGCCCCGAACTGCCAGCGGTACGGCGGGAAGAGCCAGGACCAGCCGAGCACCCCGCCCGGGCCGATCGTCTCGATGCCCACGTCGCCGCGTCCGGGCACCGGGAAGTCCAGGGCCACCTCGCCGCCACGGACGAGCCAGAACCGTTCCGCCGGCTGCCCGGCCCGGAACAGTCGATGGCCCGGGTGCCAGACCACCGGTCGCGCGTACCCGTCCAGCCGGGGCAGCCACTGCGCGGGCAGGCCGGCCAGGAAGGGGTGTTCACGGAGCATCTCCAGTGGCGTCATGCGAGGTCCCTCCGGGTAACGGATGGGGCCCGGCGGACGGCCGGGCCTGGTGGTCGGCTCAGCGCTTCGGTCCTGTCTCCATCCGACTCCGGCGCGGGCCACGGTGTCAGGGCCGTTGGTCCCGGCCGCGCCGGGCGGATCGCCTCTGCCGCGCGACGCGTCGTCGACCGTCGGCCCTGCCCCGGGCGCGGTGCGGTCGGACCTGTCGGCGCGTCCCGGTCGAATGCCGGCGCCCCGGGCCGGGTACGCCGACAATGATCGGACCGACCGTGGGAGTGCCGATGAACCGACCTGTCGTGGTGGGCGTCGACGGATCGCCGTCCAGCCTGGTCGCCGCCGAACACGCGGCCCGCGCCGCCGTGCTGCGGCACCTGCCGCTGCACCTGGTGCACGGCTACCTGCACCCGCTGGGCTACGGGGTGCCGCTCAACCCGTACGACCTGGGGGTGCCGGCGCCGACCGAGGAGGCGCAGCGGATGCTCGAACAGGTCGCCGCCGACCTCACCGAGCGGCACCCCACGCTGGAGGTGTCGGTGCGGCAGGTGGCCGGTGGGCCCGGCGCCACCCTGGTCGAGGAGTCCCGCCGGGCGGACCTGGTGGTGGTGGGCAGCCGCGGGGTGGGCGGATTCGCCGGCCTGCTGCTCGGTTCGGTCAGCACCCAGGTGGCCCAGCACGGGCACTGCCCGGTGCTGGTGGTGCGCCCGGCCGAGCAGCCGATCCCGGTGGCGGGGCCGGTGCTGGTCGGGGTGGACGGCTCGGAGCCGGCGGCGCTGGCGGTCCGGCTCGCCGCCGACGAGGCGGTCCGCCGGGACGCCGACCTGGTGCTGGTGCACGTACGTCCGACCGAGCGGGACGCCAGCACGCCGGAGGACACCGCGGCCGGGGAGGCCGAGTCGGCCGAGCTGCTGGCCGCGGCGGAGGCCCGGATCCGGTCGGACCATCCGGTGCTGACGGTGCTGCGGCGGCCCGTGCCGGGCGACTCGCCCGAGCGGGCGCTGGTCGAGGCCAGCGGGGAGGCGGCCCTGCTGGTGGTCGGGTCCCGTGGCCGGGGCGGCTTCGCCGGGATGCTGCTGGGCTCGGTCAGCCAGGCCCTGGTGCAGCACGCCCACTGCCCGGTGCTGGTGGCCCACCCGGTCGAGCCGGGGCCGTGACGCGGCGACCCGACCGCCGGTGACGGTCGGGTCGGGCCGGTCAGGCCGGGTCGCGGCCGGCGAGCAGCTCCTCGAAGCTGGTGGTGAGGGCGAACGGGTCCGCCGGGCCGGTCGCGGCGGGGCGGCGCGCCACCTCCTCGGCCAGTTCGGTGGCGGCCCGCCGGATGCGGGACCGCAGCGCGCTCTCGTCCCGGTCGCCGGACCAGTCCTCCGGCGCCGCGAAGACCGCGGTGGGCATCACCACGGAGCGCAGGTACGCGAACATCGGCCGGACGGCGTGCTCCAGGGCGAGCGAGTGCCGGGCGGTGCCGCCGGTCGCGCCGATCAGCACCGGCCGGCCGGTCAGGGCGTCCCGGTCGACCACGTCGAAGAACGCCTTGAACAGCCCGTTGTAGGAGGCGTTGAAGATCGGCGTGACGGCGATCAGCCCGTCGGCGCCGGCCACCGTGTCCAGCGCCTGGCGCAGCCCCGCGGGCGGGAAACCGGTGAGCAGGTGGTTGACCACGTCGTGGGCGTACTCGCGCAGCTCGATCACCCGCAGCTCGACGTCGGCGCCGCGCCCGACCAGCTCGTCGCGGGCGGCGGCGGCGAGCTGGTCGGCGAGCAGCCGGCTGGAGGACGGCTGGTTGAGCCCGGCGGAGACGACGGCCAGGATGCGGCGGCTCATCGGGTGGCCGCCGTGGCGTCGCGGGCGGCGAGCAGGCTGGCGTGGGTGGGCGCCTCGGGCACGTGCGCGGGACGCAGCGCGTCGAACTCCTTGCGCAGCACCGGGACGACCTCCTCGCCGAGCAGGTCCAACTGCTCCAGGACGGTCTTCAGCGGCAGGCCGGCGTGGTCGATCAGGAAGAGCTGGCGCTGGTAGTCGCCGACGTACTCCCGGAAGCCGAGGGTCCGGTCGATCACCTGCTGCGGGCTGCCCACGGTCAGCGGCGTCTCCCGGGTGAACTCCTCCAGCGACGGCCCGTGCCCGTAGACCGGGGCGTTGTCGAAGTACGGCCGGAACTCGCGGACGGCGTCCTGCGAGTTGCGGCGCATGAACACCTGGCCGCCGAGGCCGACGACGGCCTGGTCGGCGGAGCCGTGGCCGTAGTGGGCGAAGCGCTGCCGGTAGAGGGCCACCATCCGCTGGGTGTGCTCCTTGGGCCAGAAGATGTGGTTGGCGAAGAAGCCGTCGCCGTAGTACGCGGCCTGCTCGGCGATCTCCGGGCTGCGGATCGAGCCGTGCCAGACGAACGGCGGGACGCCGTCGAGCGGGCGCGGGGTCGAGGTGAACGACTGCAACGGGGTGCGGAACTTGCCCTGCCAGTCGACCACGTCCTCGCGCCAGAGCCGGCGCAGCAGGTCGTAGTTCTCGATGGCGAGCGGGATGCCGTTGCGGATGTCCTGCCCGAACCAGGGATAGACCGGCCCGGTGTTGCCCCGGCCCATCATCAGGTCGACCCGGCCGTCGGCCAGGTGCTGGAGCATCGCGTAGTCCTCGGCGATCTTCACCGGGTCGTTGGTGGTGATCAGCGTGGTCGAGGTGGACAGCAGCAGCCGCTCGGTGCGGGCGGCGATGTAGCCCAGCATGGTGGTGGGCGAGGACGGCACGAACGGCGGGTTGTGGTGCTCACCGGTGGCGAAGACGTCGAGACCGACCTCTTCCGCCTTGAGCGCGATGGCGACCATCGCCTTGATCCGCTCCCGCTCGGTGGGCTCCCGGCCGGTGGTCGGGTCGACCGTGACGTCGCCGACGGTGAAGATTCCGAACTGCATGACCAGCTCCTCGCGCGTCCGACCGGGGTCGGGAGAACAGTACGCCGCGCACAACATATTTGACGAGTCAACTATTCCGTCGCGGAGGGTGGCCGGGGTGGCCGGGGTCACCCGCTCAGCGCCGGCTGCGCGGCACGTGCCGCCGGTACGCGCTCACCGTCGGGTCACCGGTCAGCCAGAACCGCCAGGGCACGTCGTGCGCCCCGGTCACCCCGACCCGGGGACCGGCGGAGACCGCCGCGTTCGGGACCGGGACCGGCGCGGGGCGCAGCCGCACCGGGCCGTCGCCGAGCAGGTCGACGCCGTACGCCGCGCGGTCGATGCCGAGGGTGGCGCACAGCCGGGCCGGGCCGCGGGCCAGGTCCACGTCCCGGCGTACGGCCGGGCGGCGGGCCCGGGCCACGTCGAGGCCGTCGACCACCTCGCCGGCGCGCAGCAGCACCGCCGACGCCTCCCCGTCCGGCCCGGTGACCACGTTGACGCACCAGTGCATGCCGTAGGTGAAGTAGACGTAGGCGTGCCCGGCCGGGCCGAACATCACCGCGTTGCGCGGGGTACGGCCGCGGTGCGCGTGCGAGGCCGGGTCGCCGGCGGTGCCCGCGTACGCCTCGACCTCGGCGATCCGGACGGTCACCTGGTTGGCGGCCAGCGTGCAGCCGAGCAGCCCACGGGCGGCGGGCACGACGGGACCGGCGAGCAGGTCGGCCAGCGGGGCGAGGTCGGTGCCGGTCATCCGACCCGGCTCCGGACGGTGCGGCGGGGCATGGCCCGACAATATCCGCCAACTGTCGGCCAGCCGACGCAACCGAGCGCCGCCGCCAGTGGTGTAACTGCTGTCACCCCCGGCGACGTCACGTCGCCGGGCGGGTGACCGGGCCGACGACGGCCCCGGCACGGGGCCGGGGGCACGCCGTCGCGGCACATCCGTTGAGGAAGGACCACCATGAACCTGTCCCGCATCCGCCTCCCGCTGGCCGGCGCCGCCCTCGCCCTGGGGGCGTCCCTCTCCTTCGCCGCGCCGGCCCAGGCCGACGTCACCGCCCAGGCCGACCCGGGGTGGATCCAGTCGTTCGCGCTCGGCGACCCGCTGACCGTCGCCGCGAACGGCCTGGTGGCGTACGTGCCGGTCTCGATCACCTGCACCGACGCCTCGCCGGCGATCTCGGGGGTGAGCGTCAGCCTCCGCCAGACCCGCGGGCAGGACGTCATCACCGCCTACGGCAGCGAGCGGCTGGTCTGCGACGGCACCGCGCAGAACCTGGTGGTGACGGTGACCGCGCAGGACCAGCGGTTCCTGCCGCGGGAGGTGTACGCCACCGCGCACGCCCAGGCCTGCGACGCCTGGGGCTACGAGTGCAGCTTCGCCGACGACACGGCGGTCACCCGGCTGGTGCGCGCCGCCGACTGACCGGCCGCGCACCGCCGGGACCACGTAGCGGGTGGTCCCGACGGGCAATTCCACGGTACGCCGGGCGGTGTGATCCGCACCGCCCGGCACGCCGGGCTCCCCGACAGGGGCTTTCAGATTAGGGCAGCCTTACCTTAGAGTCTGTCCGCGTGACGTCCCCGCCCGAGCTGCTGCCCGCCGCCGGCACGGTGCCCTTCGCCCGTGACCTGGCCCGCCACGGCAGCCGCCCCGCCGTCGTCACCGCCGGCGGCACGCTCTCCTACGCCGAGCTGGCCGACCGGGTCGACGAGGTCGCCCGCGCCCTCGGCACGCGGCGGCGACTGGTCCTGGTGGCCGGGGCGAACACCGTCGACGCCCTGGTGGGCTACCTGGCCGCGCTGCGCGGCGGCCACCCGGTGCTGCTGGTGCCCGGCACCGGGCCGTCGACCCGGGCACTGGTCGAGGCGTACGACCCGGACGTGCTGATCGGGCCGGTCGACGGGACCTGGACGATCCAGGAACGGCGGGCCGGCAGCGCCCACGAGCTGCACCCCGAGCTGGCGCTGCTGCTGAGCACCTCCGGCTCGACCGGCTCGCCGAAACTGGTCCGGCTCTCCGCGGCGAACCTGGCGGCCAACGCCGAGTCGATCGCCGACTACCTGGGCATCCGGGACACCGACCGGGCGGCGACCACGCTGCCGCTGCACTACTGCTATGGCCTGTCCGTGGTGAACAGCCACCTGGCCCGGGGCGCCACGCTGATCCTCACCGACCTGTCGGTGGCCGACCGCTGCTTCTGGGAGCTGTTCCGCGCCGCCCGGGGCACCACCTTCGCCGGCGTGCCGTACACCTTCGACCTGCTGGACCGGGCCGGCTTCGCCGAGCTGGACCTGCCGCACCTGCGGTACGTGACCCAGGCCGGCGGCCGGCTCGCCCCGGAGACGGTGGTGCGCTACGCCGAGTTGGGCCGCCGCCGCGGCTGGGACCTGTTCGTCATGTACGGGCAGACCGAGGCCACCGCCCGGATGGCGTACCTGCCGCCGGACCTGGCGCGCACCCGCCCCGAGGCGATCGGCGTGCCGGTGCCCGGGGGGCGGTTCCGGCTGGCCCCGGCGCCGGGCCAGCCCGACGGCGTCGGCGAGCTGGTGTACGCCGGCCCGAACGTGATGCTCGGCTACGCGCGTACCCCCGCCGACCTGGCCTCGGGGCGTACCGTCGACGAGCTGGCCACCGGCGACCTGGCCCGCCGCGGCCCGGACGGCCTGTGGGAGATCGTCGGCCGGCGCAGCCGGTTCGCCAAGATCCTCGGCCTGCGGGTCGACCCGCAGGCGGTCGAGGCGCTGCTGGCCCGGCACGCGGTCGAGGCGGCCTGCCTCGGCGCGGACGACGAACTGGTGGTGACCGTCGCCGGCGACGCCGCGCCGGCCCGGGTCCGGCGGCTGGTCGCCGACGAGGTCGGCCTGCCACCGCGGGCGGTCCGGGTGCGGACGGTGCCGCGGCTGCCCCGGCTGGCCACCGGCAAGGTCGACTACCCGGCGCTGCGAGACCTCGCCGCCACCCCGGACGCGCCGCCCCCGACGAGCGCCGACGACGACCTCTGCCGGCTCTACGCCGAGGTGCTGGAGCGCGACGACGTCACCCCGGAGCAGAGCTTCGTCGACCTCGGCGGCGACTCGCTGTCCTACGTGGAGATGTCGGTGCGCCTGGAGCGGGTGCTCGGCACGCTGCCGCCGGACTGGCACACCCGGCCGATCGCGGCGCTGCCCGCCCCGGCGGCCGGGCGGCCCCGCCGGCGGGCGCTGGAGACGAGCGTGGCGCTGCGCGCCGCGGCGATCGTGCTGATCGTCGGCTCGCACATCCCGCTGTTCACCCTGACCGGCGGCGCGCACCTGCTGCTGGCGGTGGCCGGGTTCAACTTCGCCCGGTTCCAGTTGACCGACGCTCCCCGGCGCGACCGGCTGCGCCAGATCCGGGCCGGGCTGGCCCGGATCGTGCTGCCCACCACCGCCTGGATCGCGGCGATGCTGGTGGTCACCGACCAGTACCGGCTGAGCACCCTGCTGCTGGCGCACAGCCTGGTCGGACCGGCCGACGGCGGGACCGAGTGGCACTTCTGGTTCATCGAGGCGCTGGTCTATCTCCTGGTGGCGGCGGGCGCGCTGCTCGCGCTGCCCCGGGTGGACCGGTGGGAACGGCGCTTCCCGTTCGGGCTGCCGGTCGCGCTGGTTGGCCTGGGCCTGCTCGGCCGCTACGACGTGTTCGGCCTGGACGCCCGGTACGGGCTGCCCACCGCCCTGGTGGCGGGCTGGCTCTTCGCGCTCGGCTGGGCGGCGGCCCGGGCCCGCGACGTGCGGCAGCGGCTGCTGGTGACCGTGGCGGCGGCGGCCACCGTGCCGGGCTTCTTCGGCGAGCCGGCCCGGGAGGCGCTGATCGTCGCCGGGTTCGCGCTGCTGACCTGGGTGCCGGCGGTGCCCAGCCTCGGGCCGGTGAACCGGCTGGCCGGGGTGCTCGCCGGCAGCTCGCTCTACATCTATCTGACCCACTGGCAGGTCTTCCCGCACCTACGGGACCGGCCGCTGCTGGCGCTGGTGCTGTCGCTCGCGGTGGGCGTGGCGTACGGGACGGTGGTCGAGCGGGTCTGGCGGCTGAAGTTAAACAGGCTGTTGAAAACGCGGCGTTGATGTGGTGAGGTGGGTCCATGACCGACGCCTCCGCTGCTCCCGACGCCTTCACCGCCCCGGACGCCTCTGCTGACCCGGACGCGTTTGCTGCCCCGGACGCCGGTCGGGCGCGGGCCGAGCGCACCTACGCGGCCCTGCACCGGATCACCGAACGGCACGCCGGCACCCCCGACCGCCGGCACCGGCAGGCCAACCCGTACGTCGCCGACCCCTGGGAGGCGGTCACCGTGGTCACCGCGCTCGCCGCCGGCGGGGCCGAGCTGGCCGCCGGCGAGGAGCCCGTCGACGGCGCGGACGTGATCGCCGCGCTCACCCTGCTCCCCCACCTGCGCGCCGAGGTCGACGCGCTCGAGGCGGGCCTGCTCAGCATCGCCCGCGCCCGCGGGCTCACCTGGCAGGCGATCGCCTTCGGCCTGGGCCTGGGCAGCGCCCAGGCGGCCAAGCAGCGATACGAACGGCTGGCCGCCCGGACGAGCTGACCGCCCCGGCCGCCGGGTGGCCGACAGTCCGCCCCGCGCCAGCACACCGGCCCCTCGGCAGGGGCGCGGTGGTACCTCGGTGGGGCGCGGCGTGCGGCAAGACGCGCACCCCCGGGGCGGCGTAGGCGCAGGACGCGGCAAGACGCGCACCGCTGTCGACCGGCGCGAATCGGCAACGTGGTCCCAAACGGCGCGGTGGTCCGCCTGGCCGGCGGATCGGAGCTGGGTGTCGGGGGTGGCCGGCAGACTGTCCGGCGAGGCTCGCTTCGACGGGAGGATGCATGAACCGCGCGGAACTGCTGGCGTACTGCCTGGCCAAGCCGGGCGCCTGGCTGGACCGGCCGTGGGAGGCCGACGAGGTGGCCAAGGTGGGCAGCAAGATCTTCGCCTTCCTCGGCGCGCCCGACGGCGAGCCCCGGGTCTGGGCCAAGTGCGGGCCGGACCGGGAGGAGGCCGACGAGTGGCTGCGCCGCTTCCCCGGCGACGCCACCGCCGCCCCCTACCTGGGCCGGTACGGCTGGAACGCGCTGCGGCTGGACGGCGCGATCCCGGCCGAGGACCTGCGCGACGCGGTCGACGGCTCGTACGACGCGGTGGTGGCCCGGCTGCCGCGCCGGGAGCGGCCCTGAGCCCCGCCCGCCCGGGTCCGCTCAGCCGGCGAGCAGCGGGGCCAGCGCGTCGAGCAGCGGGCCGGCGTCGGCCGTGCCCGCGTCAGCGGCGACCTCGAACTCGGCGATCTCCACCCCGACGATCTCGTGCTCGGCGAGCGCTGCGGCGGCGCCGGCCAGGTCGGCCAGGCTCAGCCCGCCGGGCACCCGGTAGTCCGTCGGCACCAGGCCGGGTTCGAGCACGTCGCAGTCGAGGTGGACGTAGACGGGTCGGCCCCGGACGAGTTGTCGCAGCCGGGCGGGCAGGTCGGCGCCCACCCCGGCCAGGGCCACCGTCCCGTCGGCCACCAGCCGCCGCTCGTCCGGGTCGAGGTCGCGCGCCCCGGCCAGCACCACGTTGCCCAGCTCCAGCCCGGCGCCGAGGCCGGACTCCCAGCGGCCGGCGGCGGCGGAGAGCACCATCCCGCCGAGGTAGCCGCTGGCGCTGGCGTCCGGGACGTTCAGGTCGCCGTGCGCGTCGAACCAGACCACGCAGGCGTCCGGCCGGTGCCGGGCCAGCACCGGCAGGGTGGCCAGGGCCGCCGCGCACCGGGTGAGGGCGGCCACCGGCACCCGGTCGGCCGCCAGGATCGCATCGTGGGTGGCCGCCAGCTCACGCAGCGCGGGAAGCGCGACCGGCAGCTCGACGTCCCAGCGGGCCGGTGCCGCCGGTCGCGGCGTACCGACCACCGTCACCGGCAGCCGGAGCCGCCGGGCCAGCTCGTCGGCCACCCGCGCGGCGCCCGGCACCGCCCGGTCGTTGTGGTCGCCCGCCGGCCCCTGGTAGCGGACCAGCGCGACCCGCTCGGCCGCGCCGGCCCCGCCCGCCGTCGGCACCGCTTCGGTACGACCGCTCGACAGTCCGATCCCGCCAGCCGGCGTGTTGGCGCCAGGAACAATGGGGGTCACCTCGCTGACACCCGAAGCGCGGCTGCGAGTGGAATGACCGCGCTCGGCGCGTCCGGCTTGCACACCAGCTGGGCAAGCAACTCGCGGGCGGCGGGCCGATGCCGCACCTCCGCCGGAGCGCCGCGCTCGGCCTCCAGGAGAAGCCGCCCGGCGGCGGCCGGGTCGTCTGCCTCAAGGTGGGCGCGCGCGGCGTCGACCAGGTGGGCGGCGCGGTGTTCCGGCGGCAGCCACCGCCAGCCATCGCTGCCGACCGTCTTCTCGTGCCAGGCCAGCGCCTCGCTCGCATCACCGAGCTCCACCGCCGCCAGGGTACGCGCCGCTGCGGTCGCGGTGGGCCCGAAGCCGGTCCGGTGGTGGTCGTGGCCGTCGCCCACCCGCGCCGCCAGGTCGGTCGCCTCGTCGATCAGTCCCGCCGCGGCCTGGGCGTCGCCGTGCCGGGCCGCCGCGAGAGCACCCTGGAGAAGCAGCGTGCCGCAGAGCGAGAGGTGGGCCGCCGGGCCGCGGTCAAGGTCCGGCGGGGCGATGCGGTACGCGACGGCCCGCATCGTCGACATCGCCGAACGCGCCCGGTCATCACGCAACACCTGCCCGAGCTGCACCGCCGCGGCGGCCACCAGCACCCGGTCCCCGGTGGCGATCGTCATCGCCCGGTCGGTGGCGAGCCAGGCCAACTCGGTCTCACCGAGTTTCACCAGCAGCGACGCCGTCACCCGGTACGCCTCCACCAGGGACACCCGCCCGGCCACGGGATCGCGGACATAGGCATGCTGCGCCGCGATCACCAGCTCCGGCAGCCCTTTGATCAGCTGCGGGTACCGCGCGTGTTGGTAGGTCGTCCAGGCATGCTCGACGCCGGCGGCGACCTGCGCCGCCGGAAGCACATCCCGGCCGGTCCCCCATTGCCGCAGAGCCACTTCGTACGTCGACAGCGCCGCGCGGATCCGCTGCACGCCGTCGGCCCGCTCAACCGGGTCAGCTGGTGGAACGTCGCGCTCCAGCAGAATCGCCGGGTCGATCCGGAGAACAGCGGCGATCTCCGCGATGGTGGACACCTTGTCGAGCGACCGGGCACCACGCTCGACCTTGTCCACCCAGCTTTTCGACTTCCCAAGCCGGTCGGCGAACACCTGCTGGGACATCCGGCGTCGAGAACGCCAGTACGCCACCCGCCGTCCGATCGGCAACGACTCACTACCCACGACGCCACCGCCGGTCCGGCACCGCCCGCGTCGTCTCCTCCACCGGAATCCGCTCCGCCTCGGCCTGGGCGAGCAGCCGCTGTCTCGCCGCCTCCCGTTCGGCGGCCTCAATCTGGTCGCCCCTACCGGGCGCGTCGGCGTTGTCCTGGCCGCTCATCGTCGCCTCCACTGACAGGGGCACGACGGTCTGATCCGGCCAGGGCCCAATTGCCGTCGCACTCGGCTACGGGCGGGCGCGTAACCGTCTCCGACGGTCTGTTTGTGCTGCTCCCGACCCCTGTCCATAGCATCGGGCGAGGACGCGGTTACGTGAAGTCACCGGCTGTCCGCTAGCCCTGCGTGCTGTCCGCCACCGACGGGGGACGGTGCGCCTCGTAGACCTCGCCCAGCATTGACGCCTCTGCGGCTCCGGTACGTTCGACCCGCCGCAGCACCTCGCGTGCCCGCCACCAGTTGGACGGCACCACTCGACCGGAGCGGATCGCGTCGGCAGCGACGACGCCAGCCTCGTCCGGCTGATCAGCGGCCAGCAGCGCCATGGCCAGATCCAGACGCGCGGAAGCGGAGCGCCGCGGACGGTCACCGCCGTCACCACGCGGATCCAGCTCGCCGAGGGTGGCCCGAGCGATCTGCTCGGCCGCCGGGTCGCCCGCCCAGGACAGCGTCGTAGCGGTGTACGCCAACGCCTTCGTGGGGTCGTACCGGTAGTGGTGCTCCGCCCGATCCGGCACCGGCAGGTTCGCCGTCAACCGGTCCAGCCGATCCAGCGCAGCACGAGTACGACGCACGTCGGCAAGTCGCGCCCAGGCCCGCGCCTCCTGGGCCGTCGCTTGGATGTGCGCCGAGCTACCAGGAGGGGCGACCCGCTGCGCCTGCTGGGAAAGATCGAGGGCTCGTCGGAAGTCGCCCTGGGTGAGCCGGTCCCATGCCCGCGTCTCCAGGCACCACGCCTGGATCTCCGGATGCTCACCGTGCTCCGCAAGCGCCATGGCAGCGTTCAGGTGTGCACCGGCCGCGGCGCGCTGCAAGAGGTCGATGTGCACGGTCGCCCGCAGTACCGTCAACCAGCCTCCGGCAACGATGAGCCGTCGTCGCTGCGTCAACGTGCCACGGGAGTCGAGCAGCCGACCCACATAGACCAGCTGCCGCCGGACCATCGGCAACAACTCGCCCGGCCGGGTGGTCGCATACGCACTCGCCAGGTCGTCCACACCCGCCTCGATCCGATCGAGCGTCTCGGTGCTCACGTCGCTGGCCCGAACCCTGGCAAGCAACTCAGCTGCCTCGGCGTCGTGGTTGACGGGCTGGTCGACAAGTCGGGCCAGTGCTCCGCCGGCCCGGAGCACCTCGTCAAGGTGCCGGGCCGTCTCCGAGGTGGGAGCCTTTGCACCGGTTTCCAGGTCGTGCAGGTGGCTCTTGCCCCGGTGGGCGAGCTGCCCGAGCGCTCGCAGGGACAACCCGTGCTCAACCCGAAGCGCGCGCAGCTGGGCTCCGAAGCGCGGATCGACGTGCGACACGGGCAACGCTCCCGGGCAGCAGCAAGTGAGCAGGACAGTTTGCGACACCGGCGCTACGCAGAGTACATCGAGCTGCGGCCTCGGGACACTGTGCAACCCGAAGCGGGTGGCGAAATGCGGCAGACTGGGGTGTTCCGACGCTCGGATGGCCCGAGATGCGGCAAGGCGTGGCCGTGCCCGCCGCGACCGCGGCGCCGACGAGCGGCGCCGCGGCCGGCTCTCATCGTCCCGGTACGACCCGCTCGGCGGCCCAGTCCCGCCAGCCGGCCAGCTTGTCCGCCGCGGCGGCGAGCTGGTCGGCGACCGGCCCCGGCCCGGTGGAGCCCGGGGTGATCCGGGCGGCCAGCGCCGAGCGCACCGACAGCACGTCACGCACCGGCGGGTCGAGGTGTTCGCTGACCGTGGCCAGGTCGGCGTCGGACACCTCGTCCAGGGCGCAGTCCCGGGCCACGCAGAGCGCCACCAGCCGGCCGGTGATCTCGTGCGCGTCGCGGAACGGCACGCCCTTGCGGACCAGCCAGTCGGCCACCTCGGTGGCGAGGGAGAAGCCGACCGGCGCGGCGGCGACCAGCCGCTCGACGCGTACCGTCATCGTGGAGATCATTCCGGCCAGCGCCGGCAGCAGCAGTTCCAGGGTGTCGACCGCGTCGAAGGCCGGCTCCTTGTCCTCCTGCATGTCCCGGTCGTACGTCATGGGCAGGCCCTTGAGCATGGTGAGCACGCTCATCAGCCCGCCGACCAGCCGGCCGGACTTGCCCCGGGCCAGCTCGGCGATGTCCGCGTTCTTCTTCTGCGGCATGATCGACGAGCCGGTGGCGAACGAGTCGTCCAACTCGACCCAGCCGAACTCGTGCGACGTCCAGAGCACCACCTCCTCGCCGAGGCGGGACAGGTGCACGCCGATCATCGCGGTGACGAAGAGGAACTCCGCCACGAAGTCCCGGTCGGCCACCGCGTCCATCGAGTTCGCGAACGACGTCCGGAAGCCCAGCTCCTTGGCCACCGCCACCGGGTCCAGCGGCAGCCCCGAGCCGGCCAGCGCGCCCGCGCCGAGCGGGCTGACCGCGGTCCGCTCGTCCCAGTCGCGCAGCCGTTCCAGGTCGCGCAGCAGCGGCTGCACGTGGGCGAGCAGCCAGTGCCCGAAGGTGACCGGCTGGGCGTGCTGGAGGTGGGTCATGCCGGGGGCGGCGGTGTCGACGTGCCGCTCGGCCTGCTCGACCAGGGCCTCGGCCAGCTCGACCAGCCGACCGGCCACCCCCCGGGCGTGGTCGCGCAGATACAGCCGCAGGTCGGTGGCGACCTGGTCGTTGCGGGACCGGCCGGCGCGCAGCTTGCCGCCGAGGCTGCCGAGCCGTTCCAGCAGGCCGCGTTCCAGGGCGGTGTGCACGTCCTCGTCGTCGACGGTGGGCCGGAACTGCCCGGAGGCGCAGGCCGCCTCCAGGTCGTCCAGCGCGGCGAGGATCCGGCCGAGTTCCTCCGGGTCGAGCAGGCCGGCGCCGGCGAGGACCCGGGCGTGCGCCCGGGAGCCGGCGATGTCGTACGGGGCGAGGCGCCAGTCGAACTGGACGCTCACCGACAGCCGGGCCAGGGCCTCGGCCGGGCCGCCGGCGAACCGGCCTCCCCACAGGCTGGTCCGGTTGGTGGCGGCGCTGTTCTCGGTCAGGCTCTTGTCGTCCACCCCACCCATTGTGAAGGTCAAGACTGCGGCCCGCCCAACCGGGCGTCCCGGGCGGCGGCCATCTTGCTCGGCAGGCCCCAGAGCTGCACGAAGCCCTTGGCGAGGGACTGGTCGAAGGTGTCGCCGGTGTCGTAGGTGGCCATCCCGAAGTCGTAGAGGCTGGCCTCGGAGCGCCGGCCGGTCACCACGGCCCGCCCGCCGTGCAGGGTGAGGCGCACCTCGCCGGTCACCTGCCGCTGGGCATCGTCGATGAACGCGTCGAGGGAGTTCTTCAGCGGCGAGAACCAGAGGCCGTCGTAGACCAGCTCGCCCCAGCGCTGGTCGACGCCGCGCTTGAACCGGGCCAGGTCCCGCTCGACGGTGACCGCCTCCAGCTCCTGGTGGGCGGTGATCAGGGCGATCGCGCCGGGCGCCTCGTACACCTCGCGGCTCTTGATGCCGACGAGGCGGTCCTCGACCATGTCGAGCCGGCCGACGCCCTGGGCGCCGGCGCGCCGGTTGAGCTCCAGGATCGCCTGGTACGGGGTGACCGTCTCGCCGTCGACGGCGACCGGCACGCCGGCGTCGAAGGTGATGACCACCTCGTCGGCGTCGCGCTCCTGCGCCGGGTCGGCGGTGTACGCGTACAGGTCCTCGATCGGGCCGTTCCAGATGTCCTCCAGGAAGCCGGTCTCCACGGCCCGGCCCCACAGGTTCTGGTCGATCGAGTACGGCGACTTGGCCGTGACGTCGATCGGCAGCCCCTTCTCCTCGGCGAAGGCGATCGCCTTGTCCCGGGTCCAGGCGAAGTCCCGGGCCGGCGCGATGATCTTCAGGTCGGGGGCGAGCGCGCCCAGGCCGACCTCGAAGCGGACCTGGTCGTTGCCCTTGCCGGTGCAGCCGTGCGAGACGATCGTGCCGCCGTGCTTCTTCGCGGCGGTCACCAGGTGCTTGACGATCAGCGGCCGGGACAGCGCGGAGACCAGCGGGTAGCGGTCCATGTAGAGGGCGTTGGCCCGGATGGCCGGCAGGCAGTACTCGGCGGCGAACTCGTCGCGCGCGTCGATCACCTCCGACTCGACGGCGCCGCAGTCCAGGGCGCGCTGCCGGATGACGTTCATGTCCTCGCCGCCCTGCCCGAGGTCGACCGCGACCGCGATCACCTCGGCGCCGGTCTGCTCGGCAAGGTACGGAATGGCGACGGAGGTGTCCAACCCTCCGGAGTACGCAAGGACGACCCGCTCGGTCATGGTGTGGTGCTCCCTTCAACATTTTCTTCCCGGCGGGCCCACGCGGCGAGCTGGTCGCCCAACGCGGCGCCGCCGTCGGCCTCGCGGGCCACGACGAGGATGGTGTCGTCGCCGGCGATGGTGCCGACGACCTCGGGCAGGCCCGCTCGGTCCAACGCGCTGGCCAGGTACTGGGCTGCGCCCGGCGGGGTACGCAGCACGGCGATGTTGCCGCTGGAGTCGACCCCGTTGAGCAGCTCGCGCAGCAGCCGGACCAGCCGGGCCGGCGCGGCCTCGGCGTCGCGCAGCGGCCGGTGGCCGTCCTCCGGGATCAGGTAGACGCCCCGCCCGTCGCCGCCGCGCGCGGTCACCGCGCCCAGCTCCTTCAGGTCCCGGGACAGGGTGGCCTGGGTGACCTGGATGCCGTCACCGGCGAGCAGGTCGGCCAGCTCGGGCTGGGAGTGGACGGCCTTGGCGCGGATCAGCTCGACGATGCGGGCGTGCCGCGCGGCGCGGGTCAGCGGGGCGGTCATGAGGAGGCCTCCAGGAGAAAGGTCAGCAGCGCCTTCTGGGCGTGCAGCCGATTCTCCGCCTGGTCGAAGACCGCGCTGCGCGGCCCGTCGAGCACCTCGTCGGTGATCTCCTCGCCCCGGTGGGCGGGCAGGCAGTGCAGCACGATCACGTCGGCCGCGGCGTGGCCGAGCAGCCCGTCGTCGACCTGGTACGGCCGGAACGGGGTGGTCCGGTCCAGGCCGTCGGACTCCTGGCCCATCGAGGTCCAGGTGTCGGTGGCCACCACCTGGGCGCCGCGGACCGCCTCGACCGGGTCGGTGAGCGCGCGTACCGAACCGCCGGTGCTCGCGGCGATCTTCTCGGCCCGGGCGACGATCTCCGGGTCGGGCTGGAACCCGGCCGGCCCGGCGACCCGGACGTGCATCCCGGCGGTCGCGCCGGCCAGCAGGTACGAGTGGGCCATGTTGTTCGCCGCGTCGCCCACGTACGCCAGGGTCCGCCCGGCGGTGCCGCCGCACCGCTCCCGCACGGTGAGCAGGTCGGCCAGCAGCTGGCACGGGTGGTAGGTGTCGGTGAGCGCGTTGACCACCGGCACGGTCGCGTGCGCGGCGACCTCGGCGATCCGGTCGTCGCCGTGGGTGCGCAGCACGATCGCGGCGACGTAGCGGGACAGCACCTGCCCCGCGTCGCCGAGGGTCTCGCCCCGCCCGAAGTGGGTCACCTGGGTGTCCACCACGAGGGGGTGGCCGCCGAGTTCGGCGATGCCGACGTCGAAGGAGATCCGGGTGCGCAGGCTCTGCTTGTCGAAGAGCACCGCCACCGACCGCGGCCCGTCGAGCGGCTTGTACGCGTACCGGTCGGCCTTCATCCGGGCGGCGAGGTCGAGCACGGCCGACTGCTCGGCGGGCGTCAGGTCGTCGTCGCGCAGGAAGTGGCGGATCATGCGGGGGCCTCCGTGCGGCTGGTGGTGGTCGGTGCGGGCCCGGCGGGCGCGTCGGCCACGGCGGTCGGCACGGGCGCGTCGGCCACGGCGGTCGGCACGGGCGCGTCGGCCACGGCGGTCGGCGCCGAGGCGGGCGCGTCGGTCGGCGCGGCGGCGGTGAGCGCGGCGGGCAGGGCGGCGAGGAACGCCTCCGCCTGCGCGGCGGTCAGGACCAGCGGCGGGGCGAGCCGGACCACGCCGGGCTGCACCGGGTTGACCAGGAAGCCGGCCGCGCGCAGGGCGTCGGCCACCGCGCCGGAGACCGGGGCGGTGAGCACCACGCCGAGCAGCAGGCCGGCGCCGCGTACCTCGCGCACCAGCGGGTGCCCGAGCGCCTCGATCCCCCGCCGCAGCCGCTCCCCGATCCGCTTGACGTGGTCGAGCAGCCCCTCGTTGGCGATGGTCGCGATCACCGCGAGCGCGGCGGCGCAGCTGACCGGGTTGCCGCCGAAGGTGGTGCCGTGCGAGCCGGGGGTGAGCAGGTCGGCGGCCCGGCCGAAGGCCAGGCAGGCGCCGATCGGCAGGCCGCCGCCGAGCCCCTTGGCGAGGGTGACCAGGTCCGGTTCGACGCCCTCGGCCTGGTGCGCGAACCAGTGACCGGTGCGGCCGATGCCGGTCTGCACCTCGTCGAGCACCAGCAGCGCACCGTGCCGGGCGGTGATCCGCCGCGCCGCCGCCAGATACCCGGCCGGCGGGACGACCACGCCGTGCTCGCCCTGGATCGGCTCCAGGATCACCATGGCGGTGGCGTCGCTGACGGCCGCCTCCAGGGCCGCCACGTCGCCGTACCCGACGTGGGTGACGTCGCCGGGCAGCGGGCGGAACGGGTCGGTCTTGGCGGGCTGGCCGGTGAGCGCCAGCGCGCCCATGGTCCGGCCGTGGAAGCCGCCCACCGTGGCGACCACCTGGGTGCGGCCGGTCAGCCGGGAGAGCTTGAAGGCCGCCTCGTTGGCCTCGGCGCCCGAGTTGGCGAGGAAGACCCGGCCGGGGCGGCCGGCCAGGGCCAGCAGCAGCTCGGCCAGGGCCACCGGCGGCTCGGCGACGAACAGGTTCGACACGTGCCCGAGGGTGGCGACCTGCCGGCTGACGGCGGCCACCACGGCCGGGTGGGCGTGGCCGAGGGCGTTGACGGCGATGCCGCCGAGCAGGTCCACGTACTCCCGGCCGGCCTCGTCGACCACGACGGCGCCGGCGCCGGAGACCAGCGCCAGCGGCGGGGTGCCGTAGTTGTCCATCATGGTCGCCTGCCAGCGCTGCACCAGCGTGCTCATCCGTCGATCACCATCGTTCCGAACCCTTCCGAGGTGAAGACCTCGAGCAGCGTGGAGTGGACGACCCGGCCGTCGACGACGTGCGCGGCGGGCACTCCGCCGCGCACCGCCCGCAGGCAGGCCTCCATCTTCGGCACCATCCCGGACTCCAGGGACGGCAGCAGCTTCGCCAGCTCGTCGGCGGTGATCTCGCTGACCAGGCTGGCCGTGTCCGGCCAGTCCGCGTACAGGCCGGGCACGTCGGTGAGCACGACCAGCTTGCGCGCGGCCAGGGCGACGGCCAGCGCGGCGGCGGCGGTGTCGGCGTTGAGGTTGTGCAGCACCCCGTCGGCGTCCGGCGCGACCGTGGAGATGACCGGGATCCGGCCGGCCGCGATCAGGTCGGTCACCGCGGAGACGTTCACCGACTCCACGTCACCGACCAGCCCGACGTCCACCGGCTCCCCGTCCACGTACGCCGGGCGGCGCACCGCGGTGAACAGGCCGGCGTCCTCGCCGGAGAGGCCGACGGCGAACGGCCCGTACGCGTTGACCAGGCCGACCAGCTCCCGGCCCACCTGCCCGACCAGCACCATCCGGACCACGTCCATCGCCTCGGGCGTGGTGACCCGCAGGCCACCGCGGAACTCGCTGTCGATGCCGAGCCGGCCCAGCATGGCGGAGATCTGCGGACCGCCGCCGTGCACCACCACCGGCTTGAGGCCGGCGTACCGCAGGAAGACCATGTCGGCGGCGAAGGCCCGCTGGAGGTCGGGGTCGACCATGGCGTTGCCGCCGTACTTGACCACGACGGTGGCCCCGGAGAACCGGGCCAGCCAGGGCAGGGCCTCGATCAGCGTCGCGGCCTTGGTCTGGGCGAGGGCGAGATCGGGGCTCACCGTGCCGCCGTTGTTCGCGACTGCGGGACTCCGCTGCGCTGCGTTCCTCGCGCTCACGATGAGTAGGCCGAGTTCTCGTGCACGTACGCGTGCGACAGGTCGTTGGTCCAGATCGTCGCCGCCTGGTCGCCGGCGTGCAGGTCGATCCGGATGGTGACGTCCCGGCCGGTGAGGTCGACCTTGGCGCGGTCCTCGGCGGCGGCCCCGCCCCGGCACACCCAAATGCCGTTGACCGCGACGTCCACCCCGTCCGGGTCGAAGGCGGCGGCGGTGGTGCCCACGGCGGCGAGGATCCGCCCCCAGTTCGGGTCGTTGCCGAACAACGCGGTCTTGACCAGGTTGTTGCGGGCCACCGACCGGCCCACCTCGACCGCGTCGTCCTCGCTCGCCGCGCCGACCACCTCGATGGCGACCTGCTTGGTGGCGCCCTCGGCGTCGGCGATCAACTGCTGGGCCAGGTCGTGGCAGGCGGCGGTGACCGCGGCGGTCAGCTCCGCCTCGGTCGGCGCCACGCCGGACGCGCCGCTGGCCAGCAGCAGCACCGTGTCGTTGGTGGACATGCAGCCGTCGGAGTCGACCCGGTCGAAGGTGACCCGGGTGGCGGCGCGCAACGCGGCGTCCAGGGCCTCCGGCCCGGCCACCGCGTCGGTGGTGAGCACGCAGAGCATGGTGGCCATGGCCGGGGCCAGCATGCCGGCGCCCTTGGCCATCCCACCCACGGTCCAGCCGCTGCTCCGGACCACCGTGGTCTTCGGCCGGGTGTCGGTGGTCATGATCGCCTCGGCGGCCGGCGCGCCGCCGTCGCGGGAGAGCCGGCGCACGGCCTGGCGTACGCCGGAGAGCAGGGCGGGCATCGGCAGCCGCTCGCCGATCAGCCCGGTGGAGCAGACCGCCACCTCGCCCGCGCCGAGCATCAGCCGGGCGGTGCTGCCGGTGAGCGCGGCGGCGGTGTGCTCGGCGGTGGCGTGGGTGTCCTGGAAGCCGGCGGGGCCGGTGCAGGCGTTCGCGCCGCCGGAGTTGAGCACCACGGCGCGGACCACCCCACCCCGGACGACCTGCTGGGTCCAGAGCACGGGCGCGGCCTTCACCCGGTTGGTGGTGAAGACGCCGGCGACGGTGGCGTCCGGCCCGTCGTTGACGACGAGCGCGACGTCGGCCGCCCCGGCGGCCTTGAGGCCGGCGGCGACCCCGGCCGCCCGGAAGCCCCGAGGGGTGGTCACGGTCATGGGGAAACTCCAAACACCGGCAGGCCGGAGGTCTCGGGCAGGCCACACATCAGGTTGGCGTTCTGCACCGCCTGACCGGCGGCGCCCTTGCCGAGGTTGTCGATCGCGCTGACCACGATCACCCGGCCGGAGTCGACGTCGACGGTGGCCTGGAGGTGGCACGAGTTGGCGCCGGCGGTGGCGGCGGTGTGCGGCCAGGTTCCCTCGGGCAGCAGGTGCACGAAGGGGGCGTCGGCGTAGGCCGCGGCGAGGATCTCGCGCGGGTCGCCGTCGCCGGTCGGCACGGCGGTGACGGTGGCGAGGATGCCCCGCGGCATGGGGGCGAGCACCGGCGTGAAGGAGAGGCCGGTCGCGCCGGTGGCCTGCTTGATCTCCGGCACGTGTTGGTGCGCGCCGACCTTGTAGGGCGACAGGTCGCCCATCACCTCGCTGCCGAGCAGGTGCGCCTTGGCCGCCCGGCCGGCACCCGAGGTGCCGGAGGCGGCGACCACCACGACGTCCGCGGGGTGCACCGCGCCCGCGGCGATCAGCGGGGCGAGCGCGAGGGTGATGGCGACCGCGTAGCAGCCGGTGTTGGCGACCCGGGTCGCGGCGGCGATCGCCGCCCGCTGGCCGGGCAGCTCGGGCAGCCCGTAGGTCCAGGCCCCGGCGTGCGCGCCGCCGTAGTAGCGGACCCACCCGGCGGCGTCGCGCAGCCGGTGGTCGGCGCCCAGGTCGACCACCTTCGCCGACTCCGGCAGGGCCGCCGCCAGGGCGGCCGACTCGCCGTGCGGCAGGGCCAGGAAGACCAGGTCCGCGTCGGCCAGGGCGGCCGGCTCGGTCACCCCGAGGACCAGGTCCAGGCCGACGAGCTGCGGGTGTACGGCGCTGACGGGCTGACCGGCCCGCGAGTGCGCGGTGGCGGCGACGAGGTCGAACTCGGGGTGCCCGGCGAGCAGGCGCAGCAGCTCGCCGCCGGCGTAGCCGCTCGCACCCGCGACCGCGACTCGGATACCCATACTCACCTCCGCATGACTATGCAACGAAGGATACCGAGACGGCTCCCGCTAATGCAAGGTCATGCAGACGGCTGTATGAAGTTGTCAGTGCGATCCGGGTCACCCGCTCCGCAGTCGTGCGACCCGGACACCGGTGTTAGGAGGGGCCCCCTGCTATACAAAATGCGTTAACAGGGGGCCCCTCCTTACACGTCAGGCGCCGCGGAGGGTGGCGCCGAAGCGTTGCGCCGCGAGGGCGACCGCCGCGTCCCGGGCGGCCACCGCCTCCTCGCCGGCGAGCGTCCGGTCCGGGGCCCGGAACGTCAGCTTGTACGCCAGCGACTTGCGGCCCGTGCCGAGCTGCGCGGAGGCGTACACGTCGAAGAGCCGGACGTCCTCCAGCAGCGGGCCGGCCCCCTCGACCAGGGTGCGCTGCACCTCGGCCGCCGGCACCGAGGAGTCCACCACCAGCGCCACGTCGATCAGCGCCGGCGGGAACGTCGAGATGACCGGACCGGCCACCAGCGGTGCGGCGGGCAGCGCGTCCAGGTTCAGCTCCATGGCGCTGGTGCGCCGGGGCAGCTCCAGGGTCGCCAGCACCACCGGGTGCAGCTCGCCGGCGTAACCGACCACCTCGTCGTCCACCAGCAGCTCGGCGCAGCGGCCGGGGTGCCAGGGGGCGTGCTCGGCGGCCCGGACGGTGACCCGGTCGGCCGGGATGCCGGCGGCGGCGAGGACGTCCCGGCCGGCCGCCACGGCGTCGGCCCAGCCGGCCGGACGGCCCGCGCCCCACCAGCCGGCCGGTTCGAGGTCACCGGCGGTCACCGTGGCCACGTGCCGCGGCTGGTCCGGCACCACCGCGTCGGCGGCGGCGAACTCCTCGTCGGTCGGGCGGCGGTCCACCCCCATCGCGGGCGGGGCGCCGGCGCCGGGACGCGGGTGGAACACCGCGCCGATCTCGTAGATCGCCACGTCCCGCTGGCCCCGCCCGATGTTGCGCTTGAGGGTGCCGAGCAGCGGCCCGAGCAGCGAGGTCCGCATCAGCGGCTCCTCCTCCGACAGCGGGTTCGCCAGCCGCACCGCCGGGCGGCGCGGGTCGTCGGCCGGCAGGCCGAGCTGGTCGGCCAGCTCCGTCGAGACGAACGGGTGGGACAGCACCTCGACGTACCCCCGCTCGGCCAGCGACCGGGCGACCGCCCGGCGGCGCTGCTGCTGCCAGGTGAGGCCACGGCCGGCCGGCGCGGCCGGCAGCACCGACGGCACCCGGTCGTAGCCGTCGAGGCGGACCACCTCCTCGACCAGGTCGGCCGGATCGGTCAGGTCGGGCCGCCAGCTCGGCGGGGTCACGCTGAGCACCTCGCCGTCGCCGGCGGGCACGCCGACCTCGCCCGGGTCCTCCGCCAGCCGGTCGGCGCCCCGCACGACGGTGCAGCCCACCTGCTCCAGCAGGGCCACCACCCGGTCGGCCGGGTAGTTCACCCCGACCCGCCGGGACGGCAGGTCGGCGGGGAGCGCCACCGGCGTACGCGGCCGGACGTGGTCGATGTCCAGGATCTCCGCGCCGGCGGTGCCACCGCCGTTGGCGTGCAGCAGGCCCACCGCGAAGTCCAGCGCGACCAGCGGCAGCGCCGGGTCGACGCCCCGCTCCCACCGCTTCGCGGCCTCACTGAACAGCTTGTGCCGCCGGGCGGTACGGCCCACCGTGGCCGGATCCCAGTGCGCGGCCTCGAAGAGCACGTTCGTGGTGCCGGCAACCACCTCGCTGGTCTCGCCGCCCATCACCGCGGCGAGCGAGATCGGCCCGGTGTCGTCGCAGATCACCAGGTCCTCGTCGGACAGGGTCCGGGCCACACCGTCCAGGGTGGTCAGCTTCTCCCCCGCCTCGGCCCGGCGGACCACCAGCGGGCCGCTGATCCGGTCGGCGTCGAAGGCGTGCATCGGCTGCCCCAGGCAGAGCATCACGTAGTTGGTGATGTCGACCGGCAGCGAGATGCTGCGGATGCCGGCGACGGTGAGCCGCTGCCGCATCCACTCGGGGGTGGCCGCGGTGGGGTCGACGCCGCGCACCAGCCGGGCCGCGAACCGGTCGCAGCCCACCGGGTCGCGCACCTCCACCGGCCACGCCGGCTCGGCGGTGGCCCCCGGCACGGGCCGCTGGGCCGGGTCCTGGAAACCGACGCCGAGGGCGTGCGCCAGCTCCCGGGCCAGCCCGCGCAGGCTCAGCGCGTAGCCGCGGTCCGGGGTGATCTCCAGCTCCAGCACCACGTCGTCGAGCCCCACCAGGGGCCGCGCGTCGTCACCCGGCCGGGCCGGCAGGTACGGGGGCAGCACGATGATGCCCGAGTGGTCGTCGCCCAGGCCCAGTTCCTTGGCCGAGCAGATCATGCCGTTGGAGTTGCGCCCGTACGTCTTGCGCGCGCCGATGGCGAAGTTGCCGGGCAGCACGCCGCCGGGGAGGATCACCACCACCCGGTCACCGGGGGCGAAGTTGCGCGCCCCGCAGACGATCTCCTGCGGCTCGCCGGTGCCGTTGGCGTCGCCGACGTCGACCCGGCAGAACCGGATCGGCTTCTTGAAGCCGGTCAGCTCCTCGATCTCCAGCACCTCGCCGACCACCAGCGGCCCGGTGACCGTCTCCCGCAGGTCCACGATCGACTCGACCTCGATGCCGAGGTCGACGAGCGCCTGCTCCAGGTCGCCGGTGGGCAGGTCGGGCAGGTCGACGTACTCCCGCAGCCAACTGACAGAAACTCGCATGACTCAGACCACCGTCTCCGTTGTCCGTACCCGCATCGCCTACGCCCCGGTGCCCAGCGCCCGGGTGAACCGCACGTCGCCCTCGAACAGGTCGCGGATGTCGCTGACCCCGTGCCGGACCATCAGCGTGCGTTCGATGCCCATCCCGAAGGCGAATCCGGAGTAGACCTCCGGGTCGATGCCGCAGGCGCGCAGCACCCGCGGGTTCACCATGCCGCAGCCGCCCCACTCGACCCACTGCGGGCCGTCGCGGTGCTCCGGGAACCACACGTCGAACTCGGCCGACGGCTCGGTGAACGGGAAGTAGTGCGGCCGCCAGCGGGTCTTCGCCCCCTCGCCGAACATCGCCCGGGCGAAGTGGTCCAGCGTGCCGCGCAGGTGGGCCATGGTGATGCCCTTGTCGACGACGAGGCCCTCGGCCTGGTGGAAGACCGGGCTGTGCGTCGCGTCGACCTCGTCGGTGCGGTAGACCCGGCCGGGCACGATCACGTGGATCGGCGGCCGGCGGCTGAGCATGGTGCGCACCTGCACGGTGGAGGTGTGCGTACGCAGCACCAGGCCGGAGCCGTCCGCGCCGGGCGGCGCGGCGATGTGGAAGGTGTCCATCAGCCCGCGCGCCGGGTGGTCGGCGCCGATGTTCAACGCGTCGAAGTTGCTCCACTCCAGCTCGACCTCGGGCCCCTCGGCCACCTCGTAGCCCATCCCGACGAACAGGTCACTGATCTGCTCCATCAGCACGGCCAGCGGGTGCCGGGCCCCGCGCGGCCGGCGGTCGTACGGCAGGGTCACGTCGACCCGCTCCTCGACCAGCACCCGCGCGGCCTGCTCCCGCTCCAGCACCTCCTGCCGGGCGGTGTACGCGGCCTCGACGGCGCGGCGGGCCTCGTTGACCCGCTTGCCGGCGTCGGACTTCGCGGCCGGCGGCAGCGCGCCGATCTCGCGGCGGGCCAGCGACACCGGCGAACGGTCCCCGAGGTGTGCGGGGCGCAGCGCGGTCAGCGCGTCCGGATCGGCGGCGGCGGCGAACGCCTGCTCGGCGTCGGCCACGGCCTCGGCCAGGGCGGCCGGGTCGAGCAGGGCGACCTGCTTCGGATCGTACGGATCGTTGCGGTAGCTCATGGCGTACGGGCACTCCCTCACGGCGGCGCCGGCCCTTCCGGGCGGCTAGGCGAGTCTACGGACGCGCGGCTGTGCCGCAGCCCGCCGGTGGGAGGTTCGCAGGAAGCAGGTCAGGCCCGCCGCCCGCCGGCACCGGCGGGCTGGCTAAACGAACGCCGTGGCGCGTTCATCACGTGACGGACTCCCCTGTTGTGTGCCGCGCGACCGTGGGTCGGCGCAGCGCTCTCGCCGAAGAGTACAGGCAGACCGCCGCCGCCGCAGCCAGGTTCAGGCTCTCGGCGCGGCCGTGCAGCGGCACCCGGACCCGCTCGTCGGCGGCCTCGGTGAGCGCCGGGGGCAGCCCGTGCGCCTCGGAGCCGAAGAGCCAGGCGGTGGGGGCGGCCAGCCGGCCGGCGTCGGCCAGGTCGTCCAGGTCGGCGTCGCCGTACCCGGTGGTGGCCAGGATCGACAGCCCGCCGGCCCGCAGCCCCGCGACCACCGCGAGGGGGTCGGCGGCGCGGACCACGTCGACGTGGAAGAGGCTGCCGGCGGAGGCCCGCACGCACTTGCCGTTGTACGGGTCCACCGCGTCGCCGGCGAAGACCACCGCGCCCGCCCCGGCGGCGTCGGCGGTGCGCAGCACGGTGCCGGCGTTGCCCGGGTCGCGGATCTCGGCGAGCACCGCCACCAGCCGCGGCCCGCGGGAAAGGGCCCGCTCCAGGGGTACGTCGAGGTGCCGGCAGACGGCGACCAGGCCCTGCGGGGCCACGGTCTCGGCGAGCGCGGCGAGTGCCTCGTCGGTCACCTCGGAGACCGGGATGTCCGCCCCGGCGGCGGTCGCGGCGAGGTCGGCGTACCGGTCCAGGGCGGCCGGGGTGCCGAACAGCTCGACCACGGTGCCGGCGCGGGCCAGCGCCTCCCGGACGGCCTGCGGCCCCTCGGCCAGGAACCGGCCGGCGGCGTCCCGGTCCCGGCGGCGCTGGAGCCGGCGGGCCGCGACGACCCTGGGGGTACGCGGGGTGAACGGGCCGGAGACAGCGTCGAGGCGCCTCCCGCGCGGTGGTGACGGCATGGGAGACGCCTCGATCTGTCGGTACGGGTGACTCAGGCGGCCTGGGCCGCGGCGCCACCGGTGCCCTCGGCCGCCACGGCGGCGCGGGCCAGCTCGACGATCGCGGCGAACGCCGCGGCGTCGTTGACGGCCAGGTCGGCCAGGATCTTGCGGTCGACCTCGATGCCGGCCAGGCGCATGCCCTGGATCAGCCGGTTGTAGGTGAGCCCGTTGGCCCGGGCGCCGGCGTTGATCCGCTGGATCCAGAGCTGCCGGAAGTCGCCCTTGCGGTCGCGACGGTCCCGGTAGGAGTACTGCATCGAGTGCAGCACCTGCTCCTTGGCCTTGCGGTACAGCCGGGAGCGCTGACCGCGGTAACCGCTCGCGGTCTCCAGCAGGGTACGACGCTTCTTCTGGGCGTTCACAGCCCGCTTGACGCGTGCCATCTCAACTCCTTCTTCGGTTCAGGTGGCGCGCGTCAGCGGCCGAGCAGCTTCTTGATTCGCTTGACGTCGGCCTTGGCCAGCTCGACCGTGCCGGTCAGCCGCCGGGTCCGGGTGGAGGCCTTCTTCTCCAGGTTGTGGCGGAGGCCGGCCTGCTGGGCAACGATCTTGCCCTTGCCGGTCACCTTGACCCGCTTGCCCATACCCGTGTGGCTCTTCATCTTCGGCATGTGGAACGTCTCTCCCTGTTACTGGCCGCTGGTGTCAGCGGTCGTGCCGGTCTCACCGGCTGCTGCGGACTCGCCGGCCGCCGGGGTCTCGCCACCTGCCGGGGCGGTCGACTCCTCCGCGACCCGTTCCCGAGGCCCACCACGGGACGCCGTCGCGGCGACCGCGGAGGCCTTCACGGCCCGGTGCGGAGCGAGAACCATGATCATGTTTCGGCCGTCCTGCTTCGGCGCGGCCTCGACGTATCCCAGGTCCGTGATCTCGGACTCGAGCCGGCGCAGGAGCCGGTAACCCAGCTCCGGGCGGCTCTGCTCGCGACCGCGGAACATGATCGTCACCTTGACCTTGTCGCCGGCCTTGAGGAACCGCACCACGTGACCCTTCTTGGTCTCGTAGTCGTGCGGGTCGATCTTCGGCCGGAGCTTCATCTCCTTGATGACGGTCTGCTGCTGGTTACGCCGCGCTTCGCGCGCCTTGAGTGCGCTCTCGTACTTGAACTTGCCGAAGTCCATGAGCTTGCACACCGGCGGGCGCGCCATCGGCGCAACCTCGACCAGGTCCAGGTCGACGTCCGCGGCCAGCTGCAGGGCGCGCTCCAGCGGGACGATGCCCACCTGCTCACCCTCAGGACCGACCAGTCGGACCTCACGTGCCCGGATCTGCTCGTTCACGCGTGGTTCGACGCTGATGGGGCCTCCTCGAGTCGAGTCTCCTGCGGTGCCGACCCCGTGGGCTCCCGGGTGGGAGCGACCCGGAAAGCAGTAAGGCCCCGGCGCATGCCAGGGCCCACTCGACCGGTCGGCACGACCTCATGGTCGCGCATCCGGGACCGGGATGTCCCCGGAACCGGTGACCGGACCCGGCCGCCGTGCGGCGACTCGGGTGGGAGCAGGCGCTCCACTTCAACGACCGCCCGCTCGTGAAACACGGGGGCAGTCTGGTCGACTCCGTAAGACTACACCCCCGGCGACCTGGGTCCCAAACCGGGGCAGCCCACCCGCCGGCAGTCAGCCGACCGGTGGGACCGGTCAGTGGCCGGGTTCGGGGGTGGCGGCGGTCTCGGCGGGCACGCCGAGGTGGGCCTGGTGCAGCCGGCGCAGCGCCCGGACCCCCTCGACGGCGAGCTCCTTGTCCGCCGCCTGGAGGGCGACCATCGGCAGCAGGTCGTCGTCGTGCAGTTCGAGGCTGGCCCACGGGGCGCCCCGGTCGAACCGGACACCCCGGACGACCTCCCAGGGCAGCTCGTAGGAGCCGATGATGTTGCGCACCCGGACACCACGGGCGTCCGCCACCACCCGGGGGCGGGTGAACAGCAGGATGCCGAGCGCGCCGAGCACGCCCAGGCCGATCATCGCGAACTGGTCGCCGCGCTGGAAGGTGCCGAAGCCGCTGCCGGTCGGGCCGGTCAGCGAGGTGGCCACCAGGCTGAAGACCACCAGCAGGGCGATCGCCCCCGCCCAGCAGACCACCCGGATCCGGCGGGGCCGCAGGCTGACCCGGTCGTCGTCACTCACCCCACCAGTCTGCCATCCGGCTCCCGGCCGGGTTCAGCGGACACCCGGGGCGCCGGCCGGCGCGGCCGGACGCCGGCCACCAGCACGGCCAGCAGGGTCAGCACCGCGCCCGCCAGCACCGGCAGCCGCAACCCGGCGCCGCCGGGCAGCAGCAGGTCGAGCAGGAGCGCCCCGGCGAGCTGACCGGCGACCAGGGCCAATCCGGCGCGCAGCACGCCCATCGCGCGGACCCCGACCACCAGCGCCGCCACGATCCCCACCCCGAGCAGGCCGCCGAGGTAGAGGTACCAGACGGGCGGCCAGTCCGGTGCGGGGCCGGCCAGGACGCCGGCGGCCACCGCCGCCAGCAGCACGACCGGGGTGCTGGTGGCGAAGTTGACCGCCACCGAGGCCGAGGCCGTACCGGCCGCCGAGAGCCGCCCGTTCAACGCCGACTGCACCGCCACCGCCACGCCGCCGCCCACCGCCAGCAGCACCAGCCCGACCGCCAGGTCGCCGAGGGGCCGGCCCAGCTGGGCCAGCGCCACCGCGGCCACCCCGAGCAGCGCCCCGCCCACCCGGGGCAGGGTCAGCCGGAGCCGCCCCACCGGGGCCAGCCCGGCCCGGTCCACCGCCAGGCCGCCCAGGCTGCCGCCGGCCACCTGGGCGATGGTGAACACCGCCACCCCGAGCACCGGCACGACGTACGTGCCCACCACCACGATCGCCGCGCCGCCCAGCCCGCCCAGGTACGTCCACCAGGGCAGCCGGGCCCGGCGCAGCGCGGCCAGCCCGGCCCGCATCGACGGCAGGGCGACCAGCCCGAACAGGATCAGCAGCGAGCCACCGAGATTGTTCGCCACCGCCCCCAGCACCGGGTTGCCGGCCCGCTCGCCCAACTCGGCGTTGACCACGCCCTGGGCAGCCGCGGCCACCCCGCCGAGGACGACCAGGACGAGCGCGACCGCCGGCGGCAGGGGCCTCACAGCCGGCAGGCGTGGATGTTGGTGACCAGGATGGCCCGCGCGCCCAACTCGTACAGCTCGTCCATGATCCGGTGCACGTCGTCGCGGAGCACCATCGCCTGCACCGCGACCCAGCCCTCCCGGTGCAGCGGGGAGACCGTCGGCGACTCGATGCCCGGGGTCAGCGAGCTGGCCCGATCCAGCAGCCCGGCGGGCACGTCGTAGGCGAGCATCACGTACCGGCGGGCCACCAGCACCCCCTGGAGGCGGCGCAGCAGCTGGTCGGCCTGGGCGCAGCCGGGTGCGCTGGCCCGGCGGACCAGCACCGCCGAGGAGCGCAGCAGCGGCTCGCCGAAGACGACCAGGCCGGCCTGGCGCAGCGTGGCGCCGGTCTCCACCACGTCGGCGACCACGTCGGCGACGCCGAGCCGGATGGCGTTCTCCACCGCCCCGTCCAGGCGGATCACGTCGGCCTTCACGCCCAGCTCGGCGAGGTACCGCTCGACCAGCCCGGGGTACGCGGTGGCGATCCGGTGCCCGCCCAGCTCCCGTACGTCGTCCACGTCGTCGGGGCGGGCGGCGAAGCGGAAGGTGGCCCGGCCGAAGGCCAGGTCGATGACCTCCTCGGCCGGCGCGCCCGAGTCGATCAGCAGGTCCCGGCCGGTGATGCCGACGTCCAGGTCGCCGGAGCCGACGTAGGTGGCGATGTCCTTGGGCCGCAGGTAGAAGAACTCGATGTCGTTGTCCTCGTCCCGGCGGACCAGGTCCTTCGGGTCGGTGCGCTGGCGGTAGCCCGCCTCGCGCAGCATCTGGGCGGCCTTCTCGGCCAGGGCGCCCTTGTTCGGTACGGCGACGCGCAGCATGACGGAGTGCTCCTTCGATCGAATGTGATCAACGAATGGGGGCACTCAGAGATGTCGGTAGACGTCCTTGAGCTCGAGACCGCTGGCCAGCATCAGCACCTGGACCTGGTAGAGCAGCTGGGAGATCTCCTCGGCGGTACGCTCCGGCCCCTCGTGCTCGGCCGCCATCCACGACTCGGCCGCCTCCTCGACGACCTTCTTGCCGACGAAGTGCACCCCCTTCTCCAGGGCGGCGACCGTGCCCGAGCCGGGTGTGCCGGCGGCGGCCTTGGCCTGCAGCTCGGCGAACAACTCCTCGAACGTCTTCACGGGAGACGATTCTTCCAGCCGGCCCCGGCGCCGCCGCGCCCGGCCCGGCGGCGGCGCCCCGGCCAGATTTCCCTACCTAACAGGTGGGACAGGGTCGAGATGCGGGCCCCTCGCGACCTACCCTGTCGGCCATGCTTCGCCGCTCACGCATCGCCGCGCTCGCCGCCGCCACCGCCGTCCTCGTCGCGGCGGCCGGCTGCGCCCCCGAGCCGGACGAGACGCCCACGGCCACCGGCACCAGCGCCGGGGCCGCCTGCGCCAAGGAGAGCCTGCGGACCCGCACCCCGGGGAAGTTGACCATCGCCACCGACGAGCCGGCGTACGAGCCGTGGTTCAAGGACAACAAGCCCGACAGCGGCGAGGGCTTCGAGGCCGCCGTCGCCTACGCGGTGGCGGAGAAACTGGGGTACGCCCGCCAGGACGTCACCTGGACCCGGGTCAAGTTCGACTCCGCCATCGCCCCCGGTCCGAAGACCTTCGACTTCGACATCAACCAGTTCTCCATCACCGAGGAACGCAAGCGGGCGGTCGACTTCTCCGCGCCCTACTACCTGGTGCGGCAGACCGTGATCGCGCTCAAGTCCTCGAAGATCGCCGGGAAGAAGTCGCTTGCCGAACTGAAGGACGCCAAGCTCGGCGCCCAGGTCGGCACGACCAGCTACCAGGCGATCACCGACGTGATCAAGCCGGCCGTCCCGCCGCAGGTCTACAACAGCAACGACGACGCCAAGAAGGCGCTGCAGAACGGCCAGCTCGACGGGCTGGTGGTGGACCTGCCCACCGCCTTCTACATCACCGGCGCCGAGATCACCGACGCCACCATCGTGGGCCAGGTGCCGCAGGTCGGCGCGCCCGAGGCGTTCGGGCTGCTGCTGGACAAGAACTCCCCGCTCACCGGCTGCGTCAGCGACGCCGTCGGCGACCTGGCCGACGCCGGCACGCTCAAGGAGCTGGAGCAGACCTGGCTCGCCGAGGCCGCCGGAGCGACCGAGCTCACGTGAGCCTGCTGCACCACACCCCGTCGACGGCGCAGCGGCGGCGGGCCGCGTACCGCCGCCGCCAGACGATCCGCAGCGTGCTGGTCGCCGCCGCCTCCACGGCGGTGCTCGGCACGCTGCTGGTCCTCGCCGTCACCGGCGCGCCCGGCTGGGACCGGGTCCGCGAATCGTTCCTGGACCCGGCGATCGCCCGGGACGCCCTGCCCACGGTGCTGACCGGGCTGTGGCTCAACGTACGGCTGCTGGTCTGCTGCGCCGCGGGCGCGCTGCTGCTCGGGCTGGTGATCGCGCTGCTGCGGACCCTGCGCGGCCCGGTCTTCTTCCCGGTCCGGGCGCTCGCCGCCGGCTACACGTACACCTTTCGCGGGCTGCCGCTGATCATCGTGCTGTACCTGCTCACCCTCGGCGTGCCCGGGCTGCGACTACAGGGGATGCCGCCGGTGCTGGTGCTCGGCGGGCTGGCCCTGGTGCTCACCTACGGCGGCTACCTGGCCGAGGTGTTCCGGGCCGGCATCGAGTCGGTCCACCCGAGCCAGCTCGCCGCCGCCCGCTCGCTGGGGCTGACCTACCGGCAGACCATGCGGCACGTGGTGCTGCCGCAGGCCGTCCGGCGGGTCGCGCCACCCCTGCTCAACGACGTGGTGGCGCTGCAGAAGGACGTCGGGCTGGTCTCCCTGGCCGGTCCGATCGACGCGGTGCGGGCCGCCCAGATCGCCACCGCCCAGACGTTCAACTACACCCCGTACATCGTGGCCGGGGTGCTGTTCGTGCTGCTCGCCATCCCGCTGATCGCGGTCACCGACTGGGTGACGCTGCGCTCGGCCCGACGCCAGTCCGGGGGTTGAGATGCCGGTGCTGACCTGCCGGGGGCTGCGCAAGGAGTTCGGCGACCACGTGGTGCTCGACGGGCTCGACCTGACCGTCGACGAGCACCGGGTGGTGGCGTTGATCGGGGCGTCCGGCTCGGGGAAGTCCACCCTGCTGCGCTGCGTCAACCTGCTGGAGGAGCTGGACGACGGGATCATCGAGCTGGACGGCGAGGAGATCTCCGACCCGCGGGTGGACGCCGACGTGGTCCGCCGCCGGATCGGGATGGTCTTCCAGTCGTACAACCTCTTCCCGCACCTGACCGTGCTGGACAACATCACCCTCGCCCCGCGCCGGGTGCACGGGCGGGCCCGGGCCGACGCCGAGGCCCACGCCCGGGAGCTGCTCGACCGCGTCGGGCTCGGAGACAAGGTGGCCGCCTACCCGGACCGGCTCTCCGGCGGGCAGCAGCAGCGGGTGGCGATCGTCCGGGCGCTGGCCAACTCGCCCCGCCTGATGCTGCTGGACGAGGTCACCTCCGCGCTCGACCCGGAGCTGGTCGGCGAGGTACTGGCCCTGATCCGCGACCTCAAGGCGGACGGAATGACCATGGTGCTGGCCACCCACGAGATGGGCTTCGCCCGTGAGGTCGCCGATCAGGTCTGCTTCCTCGACGGTGGCCGGGTCATCGAGGCCGGGCCGCCCGCGCAGGTGCTGGGCGAGCCGACCCAGCCCCGCACCCGGCAGTTCCTGCGCCGGATCATCGAGGCCGGCCGGCTCTGACCGCCCCGGTCACCGGGACGGGCCGACCCTCGCCGGTCCGCTCGCCGTGCGCGGTGCGCGGTGCGCGCTGGGCGTGGGCGGTGCGCGGCCGTGGCCCGACTCGCGGCGTGTCGCGGTGTCCGGCGGGCGGGATGGCCCCATGCGCGGCGTGTCGCGGTGTCCGGCGGCCGGATTGGCCCCATGCGCGGCGTGTCGCGGTGCGCGGCGGTGAGGTGGGCCGCGTGTGCGGCGGGGCGGTCCCGGTCTGGCGGCACGTCGGGAGGGCGTCCGCCCATTGCCCGGGGCGGCCGGCTACACCCTCCCCGCTACCTACCAACTTGATGACGCGAACGAATCATCGAGGCCGCGATATCCGGGAAAACGTGCCCCGGTTGATTCGTTTACGACATCAAGTTCGTAGGCCACGCGCCGACCCATCCGAGAGGGGTACGGCGCGGAGCCCAGGCGCACACCGCAGCGCAGCGCGGAGCCCAAGCCGCGCACCGCGCCACAGCACCCTGGCGCCCAGCGCGGCACGAACGGCACCCGGACGGACAGCACCCCGGCGCCCAGCACGGCACGGAACGACACCCGGACGGCACAGCACCCAGGCACCCGCCGCGGCACGGAACGACGCCAGGCGGCCAGCGCCCCGGCGGCACCGCGCCCTGGTGGCACGGCAACCCCAGCCAGCAGGAGGCGGACCGGAGCCGGGCCGGCTCCGGTCCGAGCAGGTCAGCCGCCGAAGCCGACCCGCTGGGCGTTGGCGGCGGCCACCCCACGGATGGCCAGGGCGGCGTCCAGCGCCGCCACGGTGGCCGCCCAGCCCTTGTCCTCGGCCGAGCCCGGCAGCCCGGCCCGGTCCCGGGCCTGCTCGAGGGTGTCGACGGTGAGCACCCCGTGCGCCACCGGCTTCCCCTCGTCCAGCGCCACCCGGGTCAGCCCGTCGGTGACCGACTGGCAGACGTAGTCGAAGTGGGCGGTGGCGCCGCGCACCACCACGCCGAGGGCGACCACCACGTCACAGCGGCGGGCCAGCGCCTGGGCCACCACCGGCAGCTCCACCGACCCGGCCACCCGGGCCACCACCGCCCGGGCGCCGCACGCCTGCGCCGCCGCGACCGCCCGGTCCAGCATGTGGTCGGTCAGCTCACCGTGCCAACGGGCCGCGACCACGCCGACCGTCATGCCGGCGGCGTCCACCGCGTCCGTTCCGGGCTCGCCGAATCCCGCCATCTCCTACGCTCCGATCTCGTCGCCGGCGACCGCACGCCCCATCGGCGCCTCGGTCCGCTCGTCCAGGTCCTCCAGCAGGTGCCCCATCCGGTCCCGCTTGGTCCGCAGGTAGCGCACGTTCTCCGGGTTGGACCGGACGGGCAGCCCCTCGCGGCCGGTGACGGTCAGGCCGTACCCCTCCAGCCCGGCCCGCTTGGCCGGGTTGTTGGTGAGCAGCCGCATGGACCGTACGCCGAGGTCGTAGAGGATCTGCGCGCCGGTGCCGTAGTCCCGGGCGTCGGCCGGCAACCCCAGGTCCAGGTTCGCGTCGACGGTGTCCCGGCCGAGGTCCTGCAACTGGTAGGCGCGCAGCTTGTGCAGCAGCCCGATGCCACGGCCCTCGTGGCCGCGCACGTAGAGCACCACCCCGCGCCCCTCCCGGGCCACCCGGGCCAGCGAAGCCTGCAACTGCGGGCCGCAGTCGCAGCGCAGCGAGCCGAACACGTCCCCGGTGAGGCACTCGGAGTGCACCCGGACCAGCACGTCCTGCCCGTCGCCGAGGTCGCCGTAGACCAGGGCGACGTGCTCGGCCGGGTCGTGCTCGGCGCGGTAGCCCAGCGCCCGGAACACCCCGTACGGGGTGGGCATCCGGGCCTCGGCGACCCGCTCGACCTGCTTCTCGTGCCGCCGCCGGTACGCCACCAGGTCGGCGATGGTGATCAGGGTCAGGTCGTGCTCGGCGCAGAACTTCTCCAGCTCCGGCAGCCGCATCATGGTGCCGTCGTCGTTGACCAGCTCGCAGAGCACCCCGGCGGGCCGCAGCCCGGCCAGCCGGGTCAGGTCGACGGCCGCCTCGGTGTGCCCGGGGCGCCGCAGCACGCCGCCCTCGCGGGCCCGCAGCGGCACCACGTGGCCGGGGCGGGCCAGGTCGGTCGGGTCGGTCGACGGGTCGGCGAGCAGCCGGATGGTGTGCGAGCGGTCGGCGGCGGAGATGCCGGTGCTGACCCCCTCCCGGGCGTCCACGGTCACCGTGTAGGCGGTGCCCCGCCGGTCCTGGTTGGTGTGGTGCATCGGCGGCAGGTCCAGCCGGTCGCACTCGCTCTCGGTCAGCGGCACGCAGACGTAGCCCGAGGTGTAGCGGACCATGAAGGCCAGCAGCTGCGGCGTCGCCAGCTCGGCGGCGAAGATCAGGTCGCCCTCGTTCTCCCGGTCCTCGTCGTCGACCACGACGACGGGCCGGCCGGCGGCGACGTCGGCCAGGGCCTGCTCGATGCTGCCGAAGGCGGTGGTGCTCATGCCGCGACCTCCGAGTAGGTGGGCGGGATCGGGGCGGCGGGGGCGGCGGCCCGGCGCGAGGTGCGCCACCAGGCGACCAGGCCCCAGACGCAGAACCCGCCGTAGACCAGGTACATCGCCGCCGACGGATAGAAGCCGCCCTGGAGCAGCAGTGGCACCCCGACCGCGTCGACGGCGATCCAGATCAGCCAGAACTCGACCCAGCCGCGGGCCATGCCGTACGTGGCGAGCAGGCTGCCGACCAGGATCCAGGCGTCCGGCAGCGGCCCCCAGGAGCCGAGCGCGGCGAGCACCGGGTACGCGGCCGCCGTGCCGATTGCCGCGGCGGCCAGCAGGCCGAGCCGTTCCCGGCCGGTGGCCCAGCGCGGGATCACCGCGGGCTGCTCCCCCGCGCCGCCCCGGCGGTTGCGCGACCAGCGCCACCAGCCGTAGACGCTGACCGCGAAGAAGAAGACCTGCCGGCCGGCCTGGCCGTAGAGGTCGTGGGCCTGCGGGGTGGCGAACACCGCGCCGAGGAAGACGGTGAACAGCAGCGCGTTGCCGATCATGCCGACCGGCCAGGCCCAGACCACCCGGCGCAGGCCGAGCAGCGCGGAGCCGAGGCCGAAGATGTTGCCGACGATCTCCCGGACCAGCACCGGCGAGCCGGCGACGTGGACCTGGGCGTCGAGCAGCCAACCGAGCGGGCCCATCAGCGCACACCCCCCGGCGTACGGTCGCCGAGCAGCCGCTCGACGTACTTGGCCAGCACGTCCACCTCCAGGTTGACCGGGTCGCCGACGCCCTTGGCGCCGAGCGTGGTGAGCTGGCGGGTGGTGGGGATCAGCCCGACGGAGAACCAGTCGGCGCCGACCGCGGCGACGGTGAGCGACACCCCGTCGACGGTGATCGAGCCCTTCTCCACCACATATCGGGTCAGCTCGGCGGGGAGCCGGAAGCGGACCGTCTCCCACTGCTCGGCCGGCTCCCGGGCGACGATCTCGCCGACCCCGTCGACGTGTCCCTGGACCAGGTGCCCGCCGAGCCGGCTGCCCAGCGCGGCGGCCCGTTCCAGGTTGACCGGGGCGCCGGTGCGCAGCGCGCCCAGCGCCGAGCGGCGCAGCGTCTCGCCCATCACGTCGGCGGTGAACACGCCGCCGTCGACGTCGACCACGGTCAGGCAGACGCCGTTGACGGCGATCGAGTCGCCGTGCCGGGCGTCCGAGGTGACCAGCGGGCCGCGGACGGCGACCAGGGCCGAGTCGCCCCCGGTCGGGGTCACGCCGGCGACCTCGCCCAACTCCTCCACGATGCCGGTGAACATGTCAGCTCTCCCTCTTTCGGGGCTGGGCGGTGATCCGCAGGTCGGGACCGATCCGGGTGACGTCGGTGAGTTCCAGGTCGATGGCCTCGGCGATGGTGGTCACGCCGGCGTCGACAAGCGCGGTCGGCCCGGCGCCGAGCAGCCGGGGCGCGACGTACCCGACGACCTGGTCGACCAGGCCGGCGGCGAGGAACGCGCCGGCCAGCCGGGGGCCGCCCTCCAGCAGCGCGGCGCGCACGCCGCGCCGGTGCAGCTCGGCCAGGAGCGCGGGCAGGTCGACCCGGCCGTCCGGGCCGGCGCCGACCTCGGCGGCGGTGGCGATCCAGGTGGGCGCGGCGGCGTCGCGGACCCGGGCGTCGACCGGGGTACGCCCGGCGCTGTCCACCACGACGCGCAGCGGCTGCCGGATGGCCAGGGTGCCGTCGCGCAGGTTGCGGGCGGTGAGCCGGGGGTCGTCGGCGAGCACCGTGCCCACCCCGGCGAGCACCGCGTCGACGGTGCCGCGCAGCGCGTGCACGTCCGTCCGGGCCGCCTCGGAGGTGATCCACATGCTGGTGCCGTCGGCGGCGGCCGACCGGCCGTCGAGGGTGGCGGCGTACTTCCAGATCACGTACGGCCAGCCGCGCCGGGTGGAGGTCAGCCAGGCGACGTTGCCGGCCTCCGCCTCGGCGGCGCGCACGCCGACCTCGACCTGGACGCCGGCGTCGCGCAGGGTGCGGGCGCCACCGGCCGCGACCGGATTGGGATCCGGCACGGCGATCACCACCCGGCTCACCCCGGCGTTGATCAGCGCGAGGCTGCACGGCCCGGTGCGGCCGACGTGGTCGCAGGGTTCCAGGGTGACCACCGCGGTGCCGCCCTTGGCCCGGCGACCGGCCTGGGCGAGCGCGACGATCTCGGCGTGCGGTCCGCCGGCGTACGCGTGGAAGCCCTCACCGACGACCGTGCCGTCCGCGTCGAGCAGGACGCAGCCGACCACCGGGTTGGGGCTGGCGGTGCCGAGGCCCCGGGCGGCGAGCGCGACGGCACGCCGCATCGCCTCGTCGACCGCAGCGCTGGCCATCGCCCTGCCCTCTCGACTCGCCGGTGGCGCGCGGGCGGTGCGGGAGGGGTGGCCACAGGGGCCGCGGGCAGGCGGCGGAGAATCCGGGGACGGCACAGCCGACCCCGGGGAGCCCCGGCGATGGTCGGACAGCGACCGGCGCACAGGGCCCTCCCCCGTCCCGCGCGCTGTCTCCCATCCGGACTTTCTGGTGGCGGACGAACCGCCACCAACCGTCGGCCCCGGATTCTCACCAGGTCCACCGTCCGGCCGAAGCCGTCCGGGTCGCGGGCTTACCACGGTCGGACCGTGGATCACCGCCGGTTCGGAATTTCACCGAGCCCCGCCAGCGCGTGGTGGGTACTCCCGAAGTCTTACACGCGTCCCGGGGGGTCGCGCCACCGAGGCGAGCTACCTCACAGCAAAGACCGCACGATCACGTAACGCCCCGACGCCGGTCGACCGCGACGTACGAGCCGGGTTGGCTCTTGGCGACCGATTTCATCTCCGACGCGACGGCGATGGCCTCCAGCGGGTCGGTGAACCGCTTGCCGGGGTCGGAGAGCGAGACGCCGATGGAGAGGGTGACCAGCGCGGCCCGGCGGATGTTGCCCCGGCGGTCCTTGAGCTCCACGAACCCGCGCTCCCGGTCGGTCGGGTCGTAGAGCGAGTCGGCGGCCTTCTCGAAGTCGACCACCGCCCGGGAGGTCAGCGGGCGGACCTGGTCGGGGGTGCAGACGATGACGAAGTCGTCGCCGCCGACGTGGCCGAGGAAGGCCGGCGGCAGGCCGATCGAGACCACCGCCCGGTGCAGGCTGCGGGCCAGGGCGGAGATGAACTCGTCGCCCCGGACGAAGCCGTACCGGTCGTTGACGCTCTTGAACCGGTCGATGTCGACGTAGCCGACGGCGTAGTCGGCACCGTTGCGGACCCGGTCGGCGATCTCCCGGCGGATCCGGCTGTTGCCGGGCAGCCCGGTCAGCGGGGAGACCTCGCGGAACTCCTTGTTGCGGCGCAGCGTGGAGGCGACCCGGGCCACCAGCTCGGCGGTGTCGAAGGGCTTGACCAGGTAGTCGTCCGCCCCGGCGCTGAGCCCGTGGACCTTGTCCACGGTCATCCCCTTGGCGGTCAGCATGATCACCGGCAGTGCCGAGGTCATCGGGTCGGCGCGCAGCCGCCGGGTCAGCTCCAGGCCGTCCACGCGGGGCATCATCAGGTCCACCACGGCCAGGTCGGGCCGTTGCCGCTCGATCACCTCGAGCGCCTCCTGGCCGTCGCTGGCGTGGATCACCTCGAAGCCGTGCAGCCGCAGGTTGAACTCGACGAAGCGGGCGATGTCCTCGTCGTCGTCGACGACCAGGATGACGTCGGGTCGGTCCTCGGCCGGGTCCACGTCAGCCGCCGGCCGCGCGCTCCGCGAGACCCCGCAGCCGGCGTACCGCCTCGGCCGGGTCGTCGGCGCCGTAGACCGCGGTGCCGGCGACGAAGGCGTCCGCGCCGGCCGCCGCCGCCTGCTCGATGGTGTCGGCGGCGATCCCGCCGTCGACCTCGATGCGCAGCTCCAGGTGGCCGGCGTCGACGTGCCGGCGGGCGGTGCGCACCTTGTCCAGCAGCTGCGGCAGGAACCGCTGCCCGCCGAAGCCCGCCTTGATCGTCATGATCAGCAGCGTGTCGAAGCCGGGCAGCAGGTCCAGGTACGGCTCGATCGGGGTGTCCCGGTCGATGGCCAGCCCCGCCTTGGCCCCCGCCGAACGCAGGTCCTTGGCCAGCGCCACCGGGTCGTCGCAGGCCTCCGCGTGGAAGGTCACGTTGTACGCCCCGGCGTCGGCGTAGCCGGGCGCCCAGCGCCGCGGGTCCTCGATCATGAGGTGCACGTCGAACGGCAACTGGGTCGCGGCCCGCAGGCTCTGCACCACCGGCAGCCCGATGGTCAGGTTGGGCACGAAGTGGTTGTCCATCACGTCCACGTGCAGCCAGTCCGCGGCGTGCTCGACGGCCCGGACCTCGTCGGCGAGGTGGGCGAAGTCGGCGGCCAGGATGCTCGGCGCGAGGATGGGCGGCGGTACGGTCACCAGGCCAGTGTACGAACGCCGCCACCGGCCGTCCGCAGCGCGGCACCAGCAGGGGCGCACGGTGATTTCACCGTCACCCGGGGTGCAGGATTGACCGTTCCGGTGACCTCGCGGCGACGAATATCGATGCGCCACTGGCCGAACGACCGAAACGGGGCAACACTCCATCGAGGACGGTGACATATGCTGCACGCCCGGTGCCGGCCGACGCCGCGCCGGCCGCGGTGTTCCGGCCGTCAGTTCCCGGGAGGACGGACGATGCGACGGTGGCTCGCGCTGGTGCTGGCCGGCACGGTGACGGCGCTGCTCGGTGGCTGCGTACGTCCGCACCAGGCGGACGGTGACCTCACCGACGACTGGCCCGCCCTGCACCCGCCGGCCCAGTTCGTCCCGGCCACCGACGCCTGCCTGCCCCGGATGTCCTCGGTCGTGCAGGCGGCGACCTACGAGACCGTCGACTGCGCCCGCAGCCACCTCGCCGAGGCCGTCCACGTCGGCACCTTCACCGGGCCGGTGGCCCGCGCCGCCCAGCGACCCGAGCCCGGCTCCCCCGCCCTGCGCACCGCCCGCGCCGAGTGCGACCAGCGGGCCCGCGAGGTGCTCGGCGGGGACTGGCACTCCGCCCGGCTCACCCTGACCATGGCGCTGCCCAGCCACGCGGCCTGGGCGGCCGGCGCCCGCTGGTTCCGCTGCGACCTGAGCGAGACCGACAGCATCGACAACACCCGGCCGGTGAACCGCACCGGCAGCCTGCGCGGGGCGCTGGTCGGCGACAGCCCGCTGACCCACCGCTGCTTCGACCCGAAGCTGATCGACGACAACCTGAACTACATGGCGCCGGTGCTGTGCAGCGAGCCGCACCGCGCCGAGTTCGTCGGGGTCTATCTGGAACGGGACATGCCCTGGGCGGCGTTCCTCCGGATCGACCAGCAGGTGCACCGCCGGTGCATGACGCTGATCGCCCGGTTCGCCGCCGTGCCCGACAACAGCGAGTTGCCGTACCGGGCCGGGTCGATCTTCTATCCCCCGTCGCAGCGGGAGTGGGAGGAGGGCGACCGGGGCGTCCGCTGCTTCCTGTGGAGCGACGACCGGAAGCTGACCCGGTCGATGAAGGGGGCCGGCCCGACCGGCCTGCCGGCGGGCTGACCGCGCGTCCCGGCCCGCGCCCATGACGACCCGGCCCACGCGTGGCGACCTTGGCCCACGCCGTGGCGACCCGGTCCGCGCCGGGCGGACCGGGACGCCCGGGCGGGTCAGGTGGTGCGGCGCAGCACCGCGAGGAACATGGCGTCGGTGCCGTGCCGGTGCGGCCAGAGCTGCACCGTCGGGCCGTCGCCCAGCCCCGGCATTCCGGCCGGCAGCAGCGGGCGGGCGTCGACGAAGTCGGCCGGCACCCCGGCGCGGCGGGCCGCCTCGGTCACCGTCACGTGCGTCTCCACGGTGTGCGGGGAGCAGGTCACGTACGCCACCAGGCCGCCCGGTCGCACCGCGCGCAGCCCCGCGCCGAGCAGCTCGCGTTGCAGCCGGGTCAGCGGCGGCAGGTCCGACGGCTGCCGCCGCCAGCGCGACTCCGGACGGCGGCGCAGCGAACCGAGCCCGGTGCAGGGCGCGTCGACAAGCACCCGGTCGAAGTGCTGCTCGGGCAGCTTCGGGTGGGCGCCGACCTCCCGGCCGTCGGTGGCCAGCACGGTCACCGGCAGCCCCCGGGTGGCCTGCTCGACCAGCCGGGCCCGGTGCTCGGCCACCTCGACGGCGGTCACCCGGGCGTCCCGCCCGGCGGCCAGCGCGCCGAGCAGGCCGGTCTTGCCGCCCGGCCCCGCGCACAGGTCCAGCCAGCGGCCGTCCGGGCCGTCCAGCGGGGCGTCGGCCAGCGCGGCGGCCACCAGCTGGGAGCCCTCGTCCTGCACGTGCGCCCGTCCCTCGGTGACCGCGCGCAGCTCGCCGGGCGCGCCGCCGGGCAGGTAGACCGCGTACGGGGAGAAGGCGCCCGGCGCGCCGCCGACCTCGTCGGCCAGTTCCACCGGATCGGCCCGGCCGGGCCGCGCGCACAGGTGCACCGGGGGGCGTACGTTGTCCTCGATCAGCAGCCGTTCCGTCTCGGCCAGGTCACCGCCGAGCGCCTCGCTGAACGCCCGCACGATCCACTGCGGATGGCTGTACGCCAGCGCCAGGTGCCCGACCGGGTCGACCGCCGTGTCCGGGGCGAGCCGGTCCACCCAGGCGTCGTGGTCCCGGGTGGTGATCTCCCGCAGCACCGCGTTGGCGAACCCGGTCGCGCCCGGGCCGACCGCCCGGACCAGGTCCACCGTCGAGGAGACCGCCGCGTGCGCCGGCACCCGGGTGTGCAGGAGTTGGTACGCCCCGATCCGCAGCGCGTCGCGTACCGGCGGGTCGATCCGCTGCACGTCCCGCCCGGCCGCGTCGGTGAGGATCGCGTCCAGGGTGCCGGTGTGGCGCAGCGTGCCGTAGGTCAGCTCGGTGGCGAACGCGGCGTCCCGGCCGAACAGCCCCTCCTCGCGCAGCATCGCCGGCAGCACCAGGTTGGCGTACGCGTCGTCCCGGTGCACCGCGGCGACCGCCTGGAAGGCGACGTAGCGGGGCAGGTCGACGGGGGGCCGCCGGGGCCCGCCGCGCCGGTCGGCGTCGCGCGGCCGGTCACCGCGCCGCTCCGGCCGGTCACCGCGCCCGAACCCGCCGCGCGGTCCGTCGCCGCGGCCGAAGCCGTCCCGGGGACGTTCGCCGCGGCCACCGCGCGGACCGTCGGCGCCACGCGGACCGTCGGCGCCACGCGGACCGTCGGCGCCGCGCGGACCGTCGGCCGGCCGCCGGCCCCGATCGGTGACGCGCTCGTCCCGGGGCTCGACCGGCCCCGTCACGCGAGCACCTCGCCGGCGGCGACCCGGACGCCGCGCGCCCAGTCGCCGGCCGGCATGGCCTTCTTGCCGGCCGCCCGCACCTCGCCGAGTCGCACCGGGGTGGTGGCCGTGCCGACGAGCACCCCGGCCTTCTCCACCAGCAGCTCGCCGGGCTTCAGCTCCGGGCTGTTCGCCACCGGGGTGACCGGGCCGAGCTTGACCCGGTCGGCGCGGAACGTCGTCCACGCCCCGGGTGCCGGGGTGCAGGCGCGGATCCGCCGGTCCACCGCGAAGGCGGGATCGGACCAGCGCACCCGGGCGTCGTCCACGGTCAGCTTCGGCGCCAGGGAGACCCCGTCGGCCGGCTGCGGCAGCGCCCGGGCGGTGCCGGCCGCGATCGCGTCGAGCACCGCCACCAGCAGCCCGGCGCCCGAGTGGGCCAGCCGCTCCAGCAGGTCGCCGGAGGTGTCGGTGGGGCGGATCTCGTCGGTCACCGTGCCGTAGACGGGGCCGGTGTCCAGCCCCTGTTCCAGCTCGAAGACGCTGGCGCCGGTCAGCTCGTCGCCGTGCAGCACGGCGTGCTGCACGGGGGCGGCGCCGCGCCAGGCGGGCAGCAGGGAGAAGTGCAGGTTGATCCACCCGTGCCGGGGGATCTCCAGCGCCACCGGCGGCACCAGCGCGCCGTAGGCGACCACCGGCACGCAGTCCGGGGCCAGCTCGCGCAGCCGGTCCAGGAACTCCGGCTCCCGCGGCTTGCCCGGGGTGAGCACCTCCACCCCGTGCGCGTCGGCCCAGGCGCCGACCGGCGAGCGGGCCAGGCCGCGGCCCCGGCCGGCGGGCGCGTCGGGGCGGGTGACCACGGCCAGCAGCTCGTGGTCGGAGGCGGCGATGGCGTCCAGGGCGGGCACCGCGACGGCCGGCGTACCGGCGAAGATCAGGCGCATCCGGTCACCGCCCCAGGCCGAACGGGTTGCCGGCGGCGTGCGGGCTGAGCTTCACCGTCGGCGGGGCGGCGTCGTCATACCACTCGGCCTGGCGGATCGCCTTCATCGCGGCCTTGCGCCCGGCCGGGTCGAGCCGGTCGACGAAGAGCACCCCGTCGAGGTGGTCGGTCTCGTGCTGGACGCAGCGGGCCATCAGGCCGGTCCCGACGATCTGGAGCGGGTCGCCGTAGGAGTTGAAACCCTTGGCGATCACGTTCTGCCGGCGCTTGGTGTCGAAGTAGAGCCCGGGGATGGACAGGCAGCCCTCGGGGCCGTCCTGTTCCTCCTCGTCGGGGAACTCCAGCACCGGGTTGACCAGGTGGCCGAGCACGTCGTCGACGTCGAAGGTGAACACCCGCAGGCCCACGCCGAGCTGGGGCGCGGCCAGGCCGGCGCCGCTCTGCTCACGCATCGTGTCGGTCAGGTCGGCGACGAGCTTGCGCAGCTCGACGTCGAAGTCGACCACCGGGTCGGCCGGCGTGCGCAGCACCGGATCGCCGAACAGACGGATGGGCTGGACGGTCACGCGGGCAGACTCCTTCTCCGGGGGTGGACGGTGCCGTACCAGTCTACGGAGTGGCGCCGGGAGCACCGGCCGGCGTACCGCGATCGGTGAGCGGGGACTCGTCGCCCACGGTGACCGGCAGGCTGGCGTACCCGCGCAGGGTCAGCCGCACCCGGCGCTGCGGCGCGCCGGCCAGCGCCAGGCCGGGCAGCCGGCGCAGCAGCAGCGGGAAGGCGACCTGCGCCTCCAGCCGGGCCAGCGCGGCGCCGAGACAGTAGTGCGGCCCGGCGCCGAAGGAGAGCGGCTGGATCTGCGGGCGCGACGGGTCGAACCGGTCCGGCTCCGGGTAGCGGCGGGGATCCCGGTTGGCGGCGCCCAGGGAGAGGATCAGCCAGCTGCCGGCCGGCAGGTCCAGCCCGCCGTGCCGGGCCGGCTCGGTGCTCATCCGGGAGGTCAGCTGCACCGGCGAGTCGTAGCGCAGCAGCTCGTCGACGTACCCGGGGGCGAGCTCCGGGTGCTCGCGCAGGGCCGCCGCCTCCCGGGGGTGGTCGAGCAGCACGACAAGGCCGTTGCCGAGCAGGTTGGTGGTGGTCTCGAAGCCGGCCACCAGCAGCACGATCAGGTTGGCCAGCAGCTCGTCGCCGGAGAGCCGATCACCGTCGGTGTCGTGCGCCTGCACCAGTGCGGTGGTCAGGTCGTCGGCCGGGCTGCGCCGGCGCGCCGCGACCAGCTCGGTGAAGTAGGCCCGCAGCTCGGTGGCGCCCCGGTCGGCCACCGCCAGCTCCGCCGGGTTGATCTCCGGCTCCAGCACTCCGGTCAGGTCGGCGGCCCAGCGGCGAAACAGCCCCCGGTCCGCCGCCGGGACCCCGAGCAGGGCGCAGATGACCCCCACCGGCAGCGGGTAGGCGAACTCGTCCATGAAGTCGATCGGCGCCCCGGCGCGGCCCCGGGTGAGCATCCGGTCGACCAGCTCCTCGGCCTGGGCGACGATCACGTCCCGCATGGCGGCGATTCGGCGCGGGGTGAAGGCCCCGGCGGCGAGCCGGCGCATCCGGCTGTGGTCGGGCGGGTTGGTGCGCAGCATCGACCGGGAGATGGACAGCACCGCCGGGCTGTCCCGCCAGCCCGGCAACAGCTGGTCGCGCAGCGCGTCGTCCATCACCCCGAACCGGGGGTCGCGCAGCATCGCGTCGACCTCGGCGTACCCGGTGGCGACGGAGAAGACCGGCCCGGCCTGGACCACCGGGCCGTGGGCGCGGAACTGCTCGTAGACCGGGTACGGGTTCACCCGCCCGGTCGGGGAGAGCAGCGTCGCGAGGGCGTCGGCAGGGTCCACGGTCGGCCTCCCGGAAATCGGACGGAAGGCTCCATCATGCTCCGCCGCGCCCGATCCGGCGATCCCGTCCCGGCCCGGGGCAGGTCAGGCGCCGGTGCCCGGCTCCCCGGCGAGCACCGCGTCCCCGGCGAGCAGGGCGTGCGCCGGCAGCGGCAGCGTGCTGCCGTGCGCCGCCTCCCAGTCGTGGATCACGCTCGACCGGACCTGCGAGGTGAAGTAGTCCACCGCGCTCGTGCCGCCCACCACCGGCTCGTCCACCTCGGCGACCAGTTGGGCCGGGACCAGCGGGAAGTCGCTCTGCAGGGCGGCGCTGAGCCGGCGGTGCCCGTCGACCACGAAGAAGTACTCGCCGGTGTAGCCGATCCGCAGCGGCTCCAGCGCCTCGTCCCCGGCCTCGGCCACCTCGCCGACGAACTCCGAGTCCCAGAGCCCGCGCAGGGCGGCGATGTCCTCGGTGGGATAGATCCGCCGCGGGTCGAGCAGCAGCAGCGGCGCGCCCGCGCGCAGCACCTCCGCGCCGAGGCGACCCTGGTGCACGTCGATGACGTGCTCGATGACCTGCTCCGGGGTGGCCCGGGTGGTGTCGCAGATCAGGTCGTAGTTGCGCAGCCGGGCCTTGTCCACCCCGTAGCGGAGGATGAACCGGCCGCGCTCGCTCTCGCTGCGCTCCCGGAGCTTGGCCTTCGCCTCCTCCAGCGAGGTGTAGCTCTCCGCCGGGCCGGACCGGCCCAGCAGCACCCGACGGGCCGCCTCGCCCGGCTCGGTGATCATGTGCACCTTGAGCGCGTCGGTGAAGAAGTGCCAGGCCAGCCGGGAATCCATCACCAGTGCCTCGCCGGAGGCCGCGATGTCCCGCTGGAGCTGGTCGACGTAGCCGTCGACGGCCTGGTCCAACTCGGCGTGCAGGTTGAGCTGGAGAGCGGTCATCTGCCGCTCCTGCGCCATCTGCCGGTAGAGGTCGCCGACACTGACCCGGCGCATGCCCAACCGCTTGGCGATCTCGACGGAGACGGTGCTCTTCCCGCTGCCGAGGTCACCGTTGAAGACAATCGACTGACGAACGGTCACGGCTGGCCCACCCCTGCTCACCGGCATGACGGGCGATGCTATCACCTCGGTTCCCGGACCCCGGCGGACGCGGAGTGCGACGAGGAGCGGGCCACCCTCAGAAGAGGCTCAGCGGATCGATCTGGAGCCGGACCGGGTCGGCGGCCTTGCGGGCGCTGCGCGTCCCGGCCGCCGCGTGCAGGGAGCCGGCCAGCGCCGCCGCCCGGGCCCGGGGCACCCGGACCAGCATCCGTTCCCGGTCGTCGTCGGCCGGCACCGGGCCGAGCAGCTCCGCGCCGGCCGGCAGCTCGGCGGCGGCGAGCAGGTCGGCCACCGCGTCGGCGCCCCCGGTGACGCTTGCCATCTTCACCGCGGGCGGGAACCCCAGCTCCCGCCGCTCGGCGAGCTCCCGGGCGGCGAACCAGGCGGCGTCCCAGCGCAGCAGGGCCTGCACCGGGGCCAGCGCCCCGTCGGCGACCACCACCACCCGGCCACCCGCCGACCCCGGCCGGGCCAGCGCGGCCGCGGCCAGCCAGCGCCGCAGCGCCTCCTCACCGGCGCGCAGGTCCGCCCGGGTGAGCAGGGCCCACGAGTCGAGCAGCAGCACCGCGCCGTAGCCCCCCTCGGCGACCGGTTCGGCACCCGGGGTGGCGACCACCAGGCCGGCCCCGCCCGGCACGGCGGCGAGCACCTCTTCGCGCCCCGAGGTGCGCACCGGCACGTCCGGGAACGCCCGGCCCAGTTCCTCGGCGGTGCGGCGGGCCCCGGTGACCGCGGCGCGCAGCCGCCGGCCGCCGCACTCCGGGCAGGCGTACGCGGCGGCCACCCGGCCGCACCAGCGGCAGGCCGGGGGCGCGTCGGCGGAGCGCAGGGCGAGCGGGCCGGCGCAGTGCGGGCAGCGGGCCGGGGTCCGGCAGTCGGCGCAGGACACCGCGGGCAGGTAGCCCCGGCGTGGCACCTGCACCAGCACCGGCGCGTCCCGGCGCAGCGCCTCCCGGGCGGCGGTCCAGGCCAGGCTGGGCAGCCGGGCCGTCGCCGCGCCCGGGTCGCGGGCCAGCTGCGGGTCGTCGCCGGTCGGCGCGATGGCCGGGGTACGCGCCCGCACGGTCGCCCGGTCCGCCACCACCTCGTGCGCCCAGCGGGTCTCCACCAGCAGCTGCGCCTCGGCGGTCCGGGCGAACCCGCCGACCAGGGCGCCCGCCCCGGCGAGCTGGGCCCGGGTGAGCAGCACCTCCCGGGCGTGCGGGTACGGCGCCCGGGGCTCGGCGTGCAGGTCGTCGCCGTCGTCCCAGATCGCCACCAGGCCGAGCCGGTCCACCGGGGCGAACATCGCGGCCCGGGTGCCGATCACCACGGGCACCTCGCCCCGGCGGGCGGCCAGGAAGGCGCGGTAGCGCCGGGCCGGGCCGAGCGCGGCGGAGAGGCAGGCGTGCCGCCCCGGGCCGAGCAGCGCGGTCAGCGCGGCGTCGAGCCGGTCCAGGTCCCGTGCGTCCGAGACCACCACGACCGCGCCCCGGCCGCCGGCCACGGTGGCGGCCACCGCGTCGGCGTACCGGGCGGCCCAGTCCTCCCCGGCCAGCGCGGACCAGACCGCGCGGGGGGCCCGGCCGGCGGTGAGCGCCCGCAGGTACGCCGGTCCGGCCGGGTAGTCCCGCCAGCCGCGCGGGTCGACCGGCGCTGCGACGGCAGGCTGGTCGGCGGCCGGGTCGGCCGGCTGGTCGGCGGCCGGGGCCGGCTCGCCGGTGGCGGGGGCCTGAGCGGCTGGCACGCCGGTGGTGGGGGCCTGAGCGGCTGCCTCGCCGGTGGTGGGCGGCTGAGCGGCTGGCACGCCGGTGGTCGGGGCGGGGTCGCCGGCGGCTGGCACGCCGCTGGTCGGCGCCGGCTCGCCGCGCTCGGGATCCGGGGCGGCCAGCCCGGTCGCGGTGGCCGCCTCCTTCTCGACCCGGGCGTGCCGGGGCGGGACGGCCAGCCGCAGCACGTCGGCGAGGCTGCCGGCGTACCGGTCGGCGACCGCGCGGGCCAGCTCGGCAATCTCCGGGGCCAGCACCGGCTCCGGCGAGACCACCTTCTCCAGGTACGCCAGCCGGGGGTGCGCGGACGCGTCGACCCGGGCCAGCAGCCAGCCGTCGACCAGTTGGCCGGCGAAGCGGACCTTCACCCGCACGCCGGGCCGGGCGGCCTCGTCGAGGTCGGCCGGCACCAGGTAGTCGAACGGACGGTCCAGGTGGGCCAGCGGAACGTCGACGCAGATGCGAGCGACCGGCGACCCGTCCGCGGGTCGCCGGTCGCTGCGCCTGGTGCCGGTCAGGCTCCCGCGGCCGACTTGAGGTCGGCGGCCCGGTCGGTGCTCTCCCAGGTCAGGTCGGGCAGCTCGCGGCCGAAGTGGCCGTACGCGGCGGTCTGCTGGTAGATCGGGCGGAGCAGGTTGAGGTCCCGGATGATGGCGGCCGGGCGCAGGTCGAAGACCTCGGTCACCGCCTTCTCGATCGAGGTGACCGGCACGGTCTCGGTGCCGAACGTCTCGATGAACAGGCTCACCGGGTGGGCCTTGCCGATCGCGTACGCGACCTGGGCCTCGCACCGCTCGGCCAGGCCGGCGGCCACCACGTTCTTGGCCACCCAGCGCATCGCGTACGCGGCGGAGCGGTCCACCTTGGACGGGTCCTTGCCGGAGAAGGCGCCGCCGCCGTGCCGGGCGTACCCGCCGTAGGTGTCGACGATGATCTTGCGACCGGTCAGGCCGGCGTCACCCATCGGGCCGCCGATCTCGAACCGGCCGGTCGGGTTGACCAGCAGCCGGTAGCCCTCGGTGTCGAGCTCGAGGCCCTCCAGCTCCGGGGTGATGACGTGGTCGCGCACGTCCGGGGTGAGCAGCGAGTCCAGCGAGATGTCGGCGGCGTGCTGGCTGGAGACCACCACCGTGTTGAGCCGCACCGGCCGCAGGCCGTCGTACTCGATGGTGACCTGGGTCTTGCCGTCCGGCCGCAGGTAGGGGATCGTGCCGTCCTTGCGCACCACGGACAGCCGGCGGGCCAGCCGGTGCGCCAGCGCGATCGGCAGCGGCATCAGCTCGGGGGTCTCCGAGCAGGCGAAGCCGAACATCATGCCCTGGTCGCCGGCGCCCTGCGCGTCCAGCGCGCTCTCCGACGCGCCGGTGCGCAGCTCGAAGGCGTTGTCCACGCCCTGCGCGATGTCCGCCGACTGGGCGCCGATGGAGACGCTCACGCCGCAGGACGCGCCGTCGAAGCCCTTCTTCGACGAGTCGTACCCGATGCCGAGGATCGTCTCCCGGACGATCGTCGGGATGTCCGCGTACGCCTTGGTGGTCACCTCGCCGGCCACGTGCACCTGACCGGTGGTGATCAGGGTCTCGACCGCCACCCGGCTGTGCGGGTCCTGTGCCAGCAGGGCGTCCAGGATGCCGTCGCTGATCTGGTCGGCGATCTTGTCCGGGTGACCCTCCGTGACCGATTCGGAAGTGAAGAGACGTGTCACGGCACTCCTAAGCAACTTGAAATCTCGTGATGTGTCGTTCGGCGGCAGTTTAGTCATCTCGCGGTGACCGGGGGTCGGCAACACGGGATGTGACCAGTCTTCAGGAAGCCCGGCGGCGGCGAAACCTCAGGATTGCCCGGTGAGCCGGGGCAGCACCAGATCCCACACCGCGTCGGCGAGCTCCTCCTTGCCCCGCTCGGGCAGCTCGTGCACGGCGCCGCCGGAGTCGATGACCGTCGCCGCGTTGGTGTCGGCCCCGAACACCTTGTCGACGCCGACCTCGTTGATGACGATCAGGTCGGCCCGCTTGCGGGCCAGCTTGGCCCGGCCGTTGGCGACCGCGTCGCCGGTCTCCGCGGCGAACACCACAAGCACCTGGCCGGGCCGCCGCCGGGCGCCCAGCTCGGCGGCGATGTCCGGGTTGGTGACCAGTTCGAGGACCGGCGCGTCGCCGCCCTCCGACTTCTTGATCTTGCCGGTGGCATAGCTGGCCGGCCGGAAGTCGGCGGGGGCGGCCGCCATCACCACCACGTCCGCCCGGTCGGCCGCGTCGAGGGTGGCCTTGCGCAACTCCTCCGTGGTGCCGACCCGGACCAGGTCCGCGCCGGCCGGGTCGGCCAGCGCGACGTTGGCCGAGATCAGCGTGACCCGGGCGCCGCGGGCGACGGCCGCCCGGGCGAAGGCGTAGCCCTGCTTGCCTGAGGAGCGGTTGCCCAGGAAGCGCACCGGGTCCAGCGGCTCCCGGGTGCCGCCCGCGGTGACCACCACGTGCCGGCCGGCCAGGTCGGCCGGCGCGTCGGCCCCGCGCAGCAGGGCCCGGCGGGCGACCGCGAAGATCTCGGCCGGGTCGGGCAGCCGCCCCTTGCCGGTGTCGGCCCCGGTGAGCCGGCCGACGGCGGGCTCGATCACCCGTACGCCGCGGGAGCGCAGCGTGGCGACGTTGGCGACGGTGGCCGGGTGCTCCCACATCTCGGTGTGCATCGCCGGGGCGAGCACCACCGGGCAGCGCGCGGTGAGCAGCGTGTTGGTCAGCAGGTCGTCGGCGAGCCCGTGCGCCGCCTTGGCCAACAGGTCGGCCGTGGCCGGCGCGACGACGACCAGGTCGGCGTGGCGACCCAGCCGCACGTGTGGCACCTCGTGCGCGTCGGACCAGACGTCGTCGGCGACCGGCTGACCGGAGAGCGCCGCCCAGGTCGGCGCGCCGACGAAGCGCAGCGCCGAGGCGGTCGGCACGACCCGGACCCGGTGGCCCGACTCGGTGAAGAGCCGCAGCAGCTCGCACGCCTTGTAGGCGGCGATGCCACCGCCGACCCCGAGGACGATCTCGGCGGTCATCGTGGCGCGGCGGGGACTACGGCTGGTCGGTCGGCTCGGCGGTGAGCAGACCCGCGTTGATCTCGCGCATGGCGATCGAGAGCGGCTTCTCCTGGGGAGTGGTCTCCACCAGCGGGCCCACGTATTCCAGCAGGCCCTCGCCGAGCTGGCTGTAGTAGGCGTTGACCTGACGCGCGCGCTTGGCGGCGAAGATCACCAGCGCGTACTTCGAGTCGGTCTTCTCCAGGAGCTCGTCGATCGGCGGGTTGGTGATGCCCTCGGGATTGGTGGCGATGGATCCCACGAATTGAACCTCTACCGTCTGGGAGATGTGCGTCTAACCGAGCAAGCCTACCAGCTCGTCCACCACCCGACCGGTCAGGTCGTGGGTCAGCGTGTGTTCCGCCGCGTCGGTGACGGCCGGGTCGGCCCGGTGCCCGGGCGGGACGAGCAGGACCAGGCGTACGCCCGGCAGGCCCGCGCGGACCGCGAGCGCCCCGGGCAGGTCGAGCGGGAGCAGCACCGGCGTGCCGGCGGCCAGCCGGGCCCGCAACGGTTCGCGGGGAACCCCGCGGCGGTACGCCCCGAACCGGGTCCACTCCAGCAGCTGCTCGGTGGCGATCATCCGGTCGAAGTCGGCCGGGGCGAGGAAGCACCGGTCGACGCCGTCCACCTCGCCGGGGTGGGGCGGCCGGGTGGTGGCCGGCACCGGCACCCACACGGCGGAAAGACGCGCCCGGACCAGTCCCACCACACCGTCCCGACCCGCACCTGACGGTCCGGTCAGGACGGTGAGCCGAGCCGCCGGGCGCGCCTCACCATCCGTGCTCACTGCTTGTTTCTACACGCCGCCGTGGTTCAGTTGGCGGCGAACTCGCCAAGCAGCGCCTTGCGCTGCTGCTCACCCAGGCCACGCAGCCGGCGGCTGTCAGCGATCTTCAGCTTCTCCATGATCTGGGTGGCGCGGATCTTGCCGATGCCCGGCATCGCCTGCAGGACGGCCGACACCTTGAGCTTGCCCACGACGTCGTCGGACTCGGCACGGTCCAGGACGGCGGCGAGGGTGATCTTGCCCTGCTTGAGCTCCTCCTTCAGCTCAGCACGGGCCTTGCGGATCTCCGCGGCCTTCTCCAGCGCGGCAGCGCGCTGCTCGGGGGTCAGTGACGGGAGCGGCACCAGTTCTCCTCAGGTCCCTATCGCGACGGGCCGGACGCGCCGTCGCACTGTGAAACGTGGTGTCGCTGGCAACCAAAGGGGTCCTTGGTTCCCAGCGCGGGGAAAACTAGCGGTCATCGGCGCTTTCGGCAACGTGGGCACGCCATGATCAACAGAAAGTGACCGAGCCGTCAGTCAGTCAGGAGGGGTCAGGGCGGCCCGGCACTCGGCCAGCACCCGGTCCGCGGCGGCCCGCAGGGCCCCGGTCTCGGGCCCCGCGTTCAGCACCTCGCGGGAGTACGACGGCAGCACCCACGGCAGGGCGGAGCCGAACACCGTCCGCAGGTCCGCCGCGGTCGCGCCCTGGACGCCGAGGCCCGGGGCCAACAGCGGACCACCCACGGCGGAGAGGTCGTGACCCGTGTCGCCGATCGTGGCCCCGACCACCGCACCGATGCTGCCGAGCGGCTCGGCACCCCGGTTGAGCTGGGAAATCTCGTCGATGACGGCCTGCGCGACGGTGCGCCCGTCGGCCCGGCGGGCGTGCTGGACGGCCGCGCCCTCGGGATTGGAGGTGAGCGCGAGGACGAAGACGCCGCCGCCGTGCGCGGCCGCGAGTTCGAACATCGGCGCCAGCGAGCCGACGCCGAGGTAAGGAGTGGCGGTCACCGCGTCGACGTACAGCGGGCTGGCCGGGTCGAGATACGCGGCGGCGTACGCGGCCACCGTGGAGCCGATGTCGCCGCGCTTGACGTCGAGCAGAACGAGCGAACCGGCATCGCGTAACTGTCGGATAGTTGACTCAAGAATTTCCACGCCTCGGGCGCCGAACCGCTCGAAAAAGGCCGACTGGGGCTTGACGACCGCGATCCGGTCACCGAGTGCATCCACGACTATCCGGCTGAACCGCGCCAGTCCCCGGGGGTCGTCGGTCAGCCCCCAGCGGGCGAGCAACGCCGGATGCGGGTCGATGCCGACGCAGAGCGGCCCCCGCTCGGCGACCGCCCGGTGCAACCGGCTTCCGAAACTCTCCATGGCGTCCCCTCTCCTCGTCCTTTTCGGTCACCGGCCCGCCGCGCCGACGGTGTCCGCGCCCGCTCGGCTCGGTCGCGCTCAGCCCGCCGCGACGGCGGCCGCCATCCCGGCCGCGATCCGGGCCACGTCGGCGTCGTCGGTCAGGTACGGCGGCATGGCGTACACCAGGTCGCGGAACGGCCGCAGCCAGACCCCCGCGGCGACCGCGGCGGCGGTCGCCGCCGGCAGGTCCACCTCGTGGTCGAGCTGCACCACGCCGATCGCGCCGAGCACCCGCACGTCGGCCACGCCGGGCGCGCCGCGCAGCGGCGCCAGCCCGGCCCGCAGGCCGGCACCCACCCGGGCCACGTCCGCCGCCCAGTCGCCGCCGGTCAGCAGCTCCAGCGAGGCGTTGGCGACCGCGCAGGCGAGCGGGTTGCCCATGAAGGTCGGGCCGTGCGCCAGCACCCCGCCGGCGGAGATGCCCCGGGCGATCTCCGGGGTGCAGAGCGCCGCGGCCAGGGTCAGGTAGCCGCCGGTGAGCGCCTTGCCGACACAGAGCACGTCCGGGCTGACCCCGGCGTGCTCGGCGGCGAACATCCGCCCGGTCCGGCCGAAACCGGTGGCGATCTCGTCGAACACCAGCAGGATGCCGTGCCGCCGGGTCACCTCGCGCAGCACCCGCAGGTAGTGCGGATGGTGGAAGCGCATCCCGCCGGCCCCCTGCACCACCGGCTCGACGATCACCGCGGCCAGCTCGTCCGCGTGCCGTTCCACCGCGTCGGTCAGCGCCGCGACGTACGCGGGGTCCGGCTCGTCGTCGAACCCGCCGGGCGGGACCGGGGCGAACACCTGCCGGGGCAGCAGGTCGCCCCAGAGGTGGTGCATGCCGCCCTCCGGGTCGCAGACGCTCATCGGGTGGAAGGTGTCCCCGTGGTAGCCGCCCCGCCAGGTGCCCAGGCGGCGCCGCTCGGGGTGGCCGATGGCCCGCTGGTACTGCAGGCACATCTTCACCGCCACCTCGACGCTCACCGAGCCGGAGTCGGCCAGGAAGACGTGTTCGAGGCCGTCGGGGGCCAGCTCGACCAGGGTGCGGGCCAGCCGCACCGCCGGCTCGTGGGTGAGCCCGCCGAACATCACGTGGCTCATCCGGCCGAGCTGGTCGGTGACCGCCGCGTCCAGGACCGGGTGGCGGTAGCCGTGGATCGCCGCCCACCAGGACGACATCCCGTCCACCAGCTCCCGGCCGTCGGCCAGCCGCAGCCGCACGCCCTGGGCGCTGTCCACCACGTACGGCGGGCTGGCCGGCGGCACCGCCGCGTACGGATGCCAGACGTGCCGGCGGTCGGCGGCGAGGATCTCCTCGGGCGTCACGGTGTTCTCCTTCGGTTCCGCGCGCGCGGGCCGCGCCCGCGCCGGCCCGGCGGTCCCTCCGCAGCCTTTGCTCTGCTGCGGCGGAGGCAACACCCGGCGTCCGGATACCGGACGTCCCGTGTTGCGCCGGGGGCAGCAGAGCAAAGGCTGCGCCGAGGGTGTTCGGCCCGGCGCACGGTCACCGATGACCGGCCGCCCGCCCGGCGCGCGGTCACCGGAGGCCGGCCGTCCACCTGGCGCGCGGTCACCGGAGGCCGGCCGCCGACCCGACGCGCGGTCACCGATGACCGGCCGCCCGCCCGCCGCGCGGTCACCGGAGGTCGGCCCCCGCCGACCGGTCGCCGGCCCGCGCCGTCGCCGTGCCGGCCGCCCGCACCGCCGCGCGGACCAGGGCCGGGCCGCGGTAGATGAAGCCGGTGTAGAGCTGGACCAGGCTGGCCCCGGCGTCGAACATGCGGGCCGCGTCGTCCGGGTCGAGGATGCCGCCGACACCGATCACGGGCAGCCGGCCGGCCGTCTCCCGGTGCACGAAGGCCACCACGTCCCGGGCCCGGCCGGTGAGCGGCCGGCCCGACAGCCCGCCGGTCTCCGCGCCACGCTCCCGGTCGGTCGGGGCCAGCCCGTCGCGGGCCAGCGTGGTGTTGGTGGCGATCACCCCGGCCGCACCCCGGTCCAGGCAGACCTCCAGCAGCTCGGCGATGGCCGGCTCGGTGAGGTCCGGGGCGAGCTTCACCAGCACCGGCTTCTCCCCCACCAGCGCCGCGAGCAGCGCGTCCAGGTGCGACCGGTCCTGCAGGGTCCGCAGGCCCGGGGTGTTCGGCGAGGACACGTTGACCGCGAAGTAGTCCCCGTGCCCCCGCAGCGCCCGGTACGACGCCAGGTAGTCCTCGACCGCCTGATCGAGCGGGGTCACCTTGGACTTGCCGAGCGAGATGCCCAGCGGCACCCCGAGCGGCCGGGGCAGCGCGGCCAGCCGCGCGGCGAGGGCGTCGGCGCCGGCGTTGTTGAAACCCATCCGGTTGACCACGGCCTGGCTGTCGGGCAGCCGGAACAGCCGGGGCCGGGGGTTGCCCGGCTGGGCGTGCGCGGTCACCGTGCCCACCTCGACGAAGCCGAACCCGAGCGCCGGCCAGGCCGGCAGCGCCACGCCGTTCTTGTCCATCCCGGCCGCCAGCCCCACCGGGTTGGGGAAGTCCACCCCGAACACGGTGCGCGGCGCGGAGCGCAGGTACCGGCGGCGCAGCGCGGCGAGGGCGGCCGGCCGGCGGGACAGCCCCGCCAGCCGCGCCAACGTCCACTCGTGCGCCGTCTCCGCGTCCCCGCCGCCGATCCGGAACAGCCGCGGCCGGACCACCCGCTCGAAGATCACTGGGCGGCCCGCAGGGCGGCGTGCAGGTCCTGCAGGGGGCGCACCCGCATGTCGCCACGGATGCGGGCCTCGATGCCCATCACCGCGGCGGCGGCGCCGGGGACGGTGGTGATGCAGGGGATGTCCGCGGTGACGGCGGCGCTGCGGATCTCGTAGCCGTCGGAGCGGGCGCTCGCGCCGGAGCCCTGCGGGGTGTTCACCACCAGGGCGACGTCGCCGCCGAGGATCAGCGAGACGGCGTCCTCGCCCGCACCCGACTCGTAGTGCTTGCGGATCTGCTCGCAGGCGATGCCGTGCCGGCGCAGCACCTCGGCGGTGCCGGTGGTGGCGACGATCTCGAAGCCGAGGTCCGCCAGCCGCTTGATCGGGAAGATCATGCCGCGCTTGTCCCGGTTGGCCACCGAGACGAAGATCTTGCCGGCGGTCGGCAGCGAACCGTACGCGGCGGACTGCGACTTGGCGAAGGCGTGCCCGAAGTTGGTGTCGATGCCCATCACCTCACCGGTGGACTTCATCTCCGGGCCGAGCAGCACGTCGATGCCCTTGCCGGACGGGGTGCGGAACCGCTTGAACGGCAGCACCGCCTCCTTCACCGCGATCGGCGCGTCGGCCGGCATGGTGCCGCCGTCCCCTTCGGGCGGCAGCATCCCCTCGGCGCGCAGCTCGGCGACGGTGGCGCCGAGCGCGATCCGGGCCGCCGCCTTGGCCAGCGGCACGGCGGTCGCCTTCGACACGAAGGGGACCGTGCGGGACGCGCGCGGGTTGGCCTCCAGCACGTAGAGCATGTCGTCCTTGAGCGCGTACTGGACGTTCAGCAGGCCGCGCACCCCGACCCCCCGGGCGATGGCCTCGGTGTAGCGGCGCACCTGGGCCAGGTGCGAGCCGGCCAGGGTGATCGGCGGCAGCGCGCAGGACGAGTCGCCGGAGTGGATGCCGGCCTCCTCGATGTGCTCCATCACCCCGCCGAGGTAGACCTCGCCGTCGGCGTCGACGAGCGCGTCCACGTCGATCTCGATGGCGTCGTCGAGGAACCGGTCCACCAGCACCGGACGGTCCGGCGAGATGTCGGTGGCCCGGCCGATGTAGTCGTCCAGGGTGGCGTCGTCGTAGACGATCTCCATGCCCCGCCCGCCGAGCACGTACGACGGCCGGACCAGCACCGGGTAGCCGATCTCGTCGGCGATCGCCTTGGCCTCCTCGTACGAGGTGGCCATGCCGTGCGCGGGGGCCCGCAGCCCGGCCCGGGCCAGCACCGCGCCGAACGCGCCGCGCTCCTCGGCCAGGTGGATCGACTCCGGGGAGGTGCCGACGATCGGCACGCCCGCGTTCTTGAGCCGCTGGGCCAGGCCCAGCGGGGTCTGCCCACCGAGCTGCACGATCACCCCGACCACGCCCGGACCGCCGGCCGCCCGACCGGAGGAGTCCTCGGCGTGCCACACCTCCAGCACGTCCTCGAAGGTCAACGGCTCGAAGTAGAGCCGGTCGGCGGTGTCGTAGTCGGTGGAGACGGTCTCCGGGTTGCAGTTGACCATCACCGTCTCGTAACCCACGCCCCGGAGAGCCTGCACCGCGTGCACACAGGAGTAGTCGAACTCGATGCCCTGCCCGATCCGGTTCGGCCCGGAGCCCAGGATCAGCACCTTCGGCCGGGCCGACGGCGCCACCTCGGTCTCCTGGTCGTACGTCGAGTAGTGGTAGGGCGTGGTCGCCTCGAACTCGGCGGCGCAGGTGTCCACCGTCTTGTAGACCGGGCGCACGCCGAGCCGGTGGCGCAGCGTGCGTACCCCGTCCTCGGCGGCCAGCTCGGGACGCAGCGCGGCGAGCTGCCGGTCGGAGAGGCCGGCCCGCTTGGCCCGGCGCAGCAGGTCGGCGTCGAGCACCGGGGCGTCCACGATCTCGGCGCGCAGCTCCACCAGCGCGGTGATCTGGTCGAGGAACCACGGGTCCATCCCGCCGGAGGCCTCGGCCACCTCGGCGATCGACGCGCCCAGGCGCAGCGCCCGCTCGACCGTGTAGAGCCGCCCGTCGTGCGGCATCCGCAGCGCCGCGAGGGTGTTCTCCCGGGTCGCCCCCGCCGGGTCCGGGACGGTCCAGAAACCCGATGCCTTGGTCTCCATCGAGCGCATCGCCTTGTTCAGCGCCTCGGTGAAGTTGCGGCCCAGGCTCATCGCCTCGCCCACCGACTTCATCGTGGTGGTCAGCTCCGGGTCGGCGCCGGGGAACTTCTCGAACGCGAACCGGGGGATCTTCACCACCACGTAGTCAAGCGTCGGCTCGAACGCGGCCGGGGTCTTGCGGGTGATGTCGTTGGGGATCTCGTCCAGGGTGTAGCCGATGGCCAGCTTCGCGGCGATCTTGGCGATCGGGAAGCCGGTGGCCTTCGACGCCAGCGCCGAGGAGCGGGACACCCGGGGGTTCATCTCGATCACGACGATCCGGCCGTCGGCCGGGTTGACCGCGAACTGGATGTTGCAGCCGCCGGTGTCCACCCCGACCTCGCGCAGCACCGCGATGCCCAGGTCCCGCAGCCGCTGGTACTCCCGGTCGGTAAGCGTCATGGCCGGGGCGACGGTGACGCTGTCGCCGGTGTGCACGCCCATCGGGTCGACGTTCTCGATCGAGCAGACCACCACCACGTTATCGTGGCGGTCGCGCATGAGTTCGAGCTCGTACTCCTTCCAGCCGAGCACGCTCTCCTCGATGAGCACCTCGTGCACCGGGCTGGCCGCCAGCCCGGCGCCGGCGATGCGCTCCAGGTCCTCGTCGGTGTGCGCCATCCCGGAGCCGAGACCGCCCATGGTGAACGACGGCCGGATGACCACCGGCAGGCCCAGCTCGGTGACGGTATCCCGGACCTCGTCCATGGAGTGGCAGACCCGCGAGCGCGGGGTCAGCGTGGACGGGTCGGCCAGCCCGAGGCGTACCCCGGCCTTGGCCACGATGTCCTTGAACAGCTGCCGGTCCTCGCCGCGGTTGATCGCGTCGATGTTGGCGCCGATCAGCTCGACGCCGTACTTCTCCAGGACGCCGGCGGAGTGCAGGGCGACCGCGGTGTTCAGCGCGGTCTGCCCGCCCAGGGTGGGCAGCAGCGCGTCGGGGCGTTCCTTGGCGATGACCAGCTCGACGAACTCCGGCGTGATCGGCTCGACGTAGGTGGCGTCGGCGAACTCCGGGTCGGTCATGATGGTGGCCGGGTTGGAGTTGACCAGGCTGACCCGGATGCCCTCGCTGCGCAGCACCCGGCAGGCCTGGGTGCCGGAGTAGTCGAACTCGCAGGCCTGTCCGATCACGATCGGCCCGGAGCCGATCACCAGCACGTGCTTGAGGTCGTTGCGCTTAGGCATTGGTCCGCCCCTCGCTGTGGTTCCGGTCGCGGGCGCCAGCGCCCTCGATCAGTTCGGCGAAGCGGTCGAAGAGGTAGTCCGCATCGTGCGGGCCGGCCGCCGCCTCCGGGTGGTACTGGACGGTGAAGGCGGGCACGTCCAGCGCCCGCAGCCCCTCGACCACGTTGTCATTGAGGCAGACGTGTGACACCCGGACGCCGCCGAAGTCGGTGTCGATCACCTGGTCGGGCACGGCCGCCCCCACGCCCGGCACGTCCACGGCGAAGCCGTGGTTGTGGCTGGTGACCTCGACCTTGCCGGTGGCCCGGTCGAGCACCGGCTGGTTGATGCCGCGGTGACCGTAGCCGAGCTTGAAGGTGCCGAAACCGAGCGCCCGGCCGAGGATCTGGCTGCCGAAGCAGATGCCGAACAGCGGGATCCGCCGGGTCAGCACCTCCCGGGCCAGGGCGACCGGGCCGTCGGCGGTCGCCGGGTCGCCCGGGCCGGGTGAGAAGAAGACCGCGTCCGCGCCGGTGGCGAGCAGATCCTCGATCGTCGAGCCGGCGGGCAGCACGTGGGTGGTGACGCCGCGGGCGGCGAGCCGGCGCGGCACGTTGCGCTTGATGCCCAGGTCCAGCGCGGCCACCGTGAACCGGTGCTCGCCCTCCGCCTCGACCACGTACGGCTTGCCGGTGCTCACCTCGGCGGAGAGGTCCGCGCCGGTCATCTGCGGCGACCGGCGGACCCGCTCCAGCAGGGCCGCCGGGTCGTCGTCGACGCTGGAGACGCCGACCCGCATCGCGCCCCGCTCGCGCAGGTGGCGGGTGAGCGCGCGGGTGTCGACGCCGCTGATGCCGACCACGCCCTCGGCGGCGAGCCGGTCCTCCAGGCCGCCGGTGGCCCGCCAGTTGGAGCCGATCCGGGCCGGGTCGCGGACCACGTACCCGGCCACCCAGATCCGGTCGGACTCGTCGTCCTCGCCGTTGACGCCGGTGTTGCCGATGTGCGGGGCGGTCTGCACCACCACCTGCCGGTGGTACGACGGGTCGGTCAGCGTCTCCTGGTAGCCGGTCATGCCGGTGTTGAAGACCGCCTCGCCGAACGTCTCACCGACGCTGCCGTACGCCTCGCCGTGGAAGGTGCGCCCGTCCTCCAGGACGAGGATCGCGCTCCTGCGCCTACTGCTCACTTGACAGCCTTTCCGTCCAGGACCGTCGGCTCGCCGCGCAGGAAGGTCGCCACGATGCGACCCGGCAGCGTCATGCGGGCGTACGGGGTGTTGCGACTGCGACTGGCCAGCTCCGCCGGCTCGATCACCCGGCGGGCCGCCGGGTCGACCACTGTCAGGTTCGCCGGGACGCCGGGGGCCGGGTCGAGGCCGTGGGAGTCGAGGCCGGCGATCCGGGCCGGGGTGCGCGACATCCGCTCGGCGATCAGGTCCCACTGCGGGCCGAGCACGTCCAGCGCGATGGACAGCGCCGTCTCCAGGCCAAGCATGCCCGGCCGGGCGTACGCCCACTCGCACTCCTTGTCCTCCACCGCGTGCGGGGCGTGGTCGGTGGCGACGATGTCGATCACGCCCTCGACCAGCGCGGCCCGCAGCGCGGCGATGTCGGCGGCGGTGCGCAGCGGCGGGTTGACCTTGAAGACCGGGTCGTAGCTCGTCGCCCGCTCGTCGGTCAGCAGCAGGTGGTGCGGGGTCACCTCGGCGGTCACCCGCACCCCGCGCGCCTTGGCGTGCCGCAGCACCTCGACGCTGCCCGCGGTGGAGACGTGGCAGATGTGCAGCCGGCTGCCCACGTGCTCGGCGAGCAGCACGTCCCGGGCGATGATCGCCTCCTCGGCGACCGCCGGCCAGCCGGTCAGCCCGAGCCGGGTGGAGACCTCGCCCTCGTGCATCTGCGCGCCCTCGGTGAGCCGGGGCTCCTCGGCGTGCTGGGCGATGATGCCGTCGAACGCCTTGACGTATTCCAACGCCCGGCGCATCAGCTTCGGGTCGGCGACGCAGTGCCCGTCGTCGGAGAAGATCCGCACCCGGGCCGCCGAGTCGGCCATCGCCCCCAGCTCGGCCAGCCGTTCGCCGGCCAGCCCGACGGTGACCGCGCCGATCGGCTGCACGTCGACCAGCGCGGCCTCCCGGCCGAGCCGCCACACCTGCTCGACCACGCCGGCGGTGTCGGCCACCGGGGAGGTGTTGGCCATCGCGCAGACCGCGGTGTAGCCGCCCAGCGCCGCCGCCCGGGAACCGGACTCGACGGTCTCGGCGTCCTCCCGGCCCGGCTCGCGCAGGTGGGTGTGCAGGTCGACCAGGCCGGGCAGGGCGACCAGGCCGGTGGCGTCGAGCACGGTGGCGTCCGGCGCGGTCAGGTCCGCGCCGGTCTCGGCGACGACGCCGTCGCGGATCAGCAGGTCGGTCGGTGCGCCGCCGACGACGCTCACGTTCTTGATCAGGTACGCGCTCACCGGTTGTTCCCTCCGAGCAGCAGGTAGAGGACGGCCATCCGCACGGAGACCCCGTTGGCGACCTGTTCGACGATGGTGGAGCGGGGCGAGTCGGCCACCTCGGGGGTGATCTCCATGCCCCGGTTCATCGGGCCGGGGTGCATGACGATCGCGTGCTCCGGCAGCCGGCGCAGGCGCGGGCCGTCCAGTCCGTAGCGGCGGGCGTACTCCCGGGCGGAGGGGAAGTAGGAGTCGTTCATCCGCTCCCGCTGCACCCGCAGCATCATCACCACGTCCACACCGGGAAGAACGGCGTCGAGGTCGTAGGAGACGTCGGCGCCCGGCGCGAGCGCCGCGCTGATGTCGACCGGGATGAGGGTCGGCGGGCCGACCAGGGTGACCTTGGCCCCGAGGGTGGACAGCAGCAGCACGTTGGAGCGGGCCACCCGGGAGTGCAGCACGTCGCCGACGATCGCCACGTGCAGGCCGGCGAGCCGGCCCAGCCGGGACCGCATCGTGTACGCGTCGAGCAGCGCCTGGGTGGGGTGCTCGTGGGTGCCGTCGCCGGCGTTGACCACCGACCCGTCCACCCAGTCGGCCAGCCGGTGCGGGGCGCCGGAGGCGGGGTGCCGGACGACCACCGCGTCGGCGCCCATCGCCTGGAGGGTGAGCGCGGTGTCCTTGAGGCTCTCGCCCTTGGCCACGCTGGAGCCCTTGGCCGAAAAGTTGATCACGTCGGCGCTGAGCCGCTTGGCGGCCGCCTCGAAGGAGATCCGGGTCCGGGTGGAGTCCTCGTAGAAGAGGTTCACCACGGTCCGGCCGCGCAGCGCGGGCAGCTTCTTGACCTCGCGGCCGGCGACGGTGGCCATCTCGGCGGCGGTGTCCAGGATCTGGGTGGCGGTGGCGGCGTCCAGGTCCGCGCCGGAGAGCAGGTGCCTGATCATGCGGGAACTCCCCCCACCAGCTTGACCTCGTCGGCGCCGTCGGTCTCGGCGAGGGTGACCTTGACGTTCTCGGCGAGCGAGGTGGGGATGTTCTTGCCGACGTAGTCGGCGCGGATCGGCAGCTGCCGGTGACCACGGTCGACCAGGACGGCGAGCTGCACGGAGGCCGGGCGACCGATGTCGTTGAGCGCGTCGAGGGCGGCCCGCACGGTACGGCCGGAGAAGAGCACGTCGTCGACCAGGACGACCCGCTTGCCGTCGATCCCGCCGGGCGGCAGCTCGGTCGGGCCGATCGCCCGGGTGGCGTGCCGACGCAGGTCGTCGCGGTAGAGGGTGATGTCGAGCACACCGACCGGGACGTCGACGTCCTCGAAGGTGCTGATCCGGGCGGCGAGCCGCCGGGCCAGTGGCGCTCCGCGGGTGGGGATGCCGAGCAGCACGGTGTCGGCGGCGCCCTGGGTCTTCTCCAGGATCTGGTGGGCGATGCGGTCGACCACCCGCGACACGTCGGCGGCGGCGAGGATCACCTTTACCGTGGGTTGTCGCGGTGGCGACGGGTGGGCAGCCGGTGGGCAGGCCACGGCGGACCTCCTTCCCCGCCTCACGGGACGGGTCGTTAAAGGACGTCTGGCACCTCCGGCGGACCGCGTACGGCCCGGACCGGGGCTTCACGCCACGTTACCAGCGCTCGGACAGCCGCCCGCCGCCGGCACTGACCTGCGGATCAGGTCGGCCAAATACGGATAACTCCCCCCAGGCCCGCAACCGGACGACGTCCCCCACTTGACCCGGTGTCGCAATCCCCGTACCGTCACGCTCCGTAGCGATAGCTGGGAGAACCCCGAGCAGCACTGGGAGTGTCCGAATGCCCTCTGAATACGCCAAGTCGCTGGGCGCCCGCCTGCGCTCCATCCGCCAGCAGCAGGGGCTGTCCCTGCAGGGTGTGGAGGAGAAGTCGAACGGGCGGTGGAAGGCCGTGGTGGTCGGCTCGTACGAGCGCGGGGACCGCGCCGTCACGGTGTCCCGCCTGGCCGAGCTGGCCGACTTCTACCGGGTGCCCGTCTCGGAGCTCCTCCCCGACGGCAGTGGCGTGCGCCACGAGGCCACCAGCAAGATCGTGCTGGACCTGGAGCGGCTCTACGACGAGGCATCCGAGGACCTGGCCTACGTCGCCCGGTACGCCCGCGCCATCCAGCAGCAGCGCGGCGACTACAACGGCCGGGTGTTGTCCATCCGCGCCGACGACCTGCGCGCGCTGGCGATCGTCTACGACGCCTCGCCGTCGGGTCTGATCGAGCGGCTGACCGAGCACGGTGTGCTGGTCGCCGACCCGCGGGCGTTCTTCGCGTCCTGACCCGGTAGCACCGAGAAGGGCCCGTGCCGCGTGGCACGGGCCCTTCTCGTCGTGCTGGCGGCGGTCGCCGTCAGCGGGTGGCGTACTCGGCGATGCGGCCCAGCAGCCCGTTGAGGAACCGGGGCGAGTCGTCGGTCGACATCTGCCGGGCCAGCTCGACGGCCTCGCTGATGGCCACCGCGTCGTCGATCTCGTCCACGTAGAGCAGCTCGTAGACGGCGATCCGGGCGAGGTTGCGGTCGACCACCGGCATCCGGTCCAGCGTCCAGCCCTCGGCGTAGCTGGCCAGCAACTCGTCGATCCGGTCCAGGTGGGCGGCGACCCCCTCGACCAGGCTGACCGCGTAGCCGAGGTGCTCCGGTCGGGGCTTCTCGATCCGCTCGAGGTAGCCGGCGAGCACCTCGACCGGGGGGCGGTCCCGCAGGTCGGCCTCGAAGAGCACGTCCAGCGCCCGCTTGCGCGCCTTGCGGCGCGCCGGCATCTGCTGCTTCGGTGCCTCGGCCATCAGGCTCGGCCGAGGTAACGGCCGTCGCGGGTGTCGACCTTGATCTTTTCGCCGGTGGTAATGAAGAGCGGCACCTGCACGGTCGCGCCGGTCTCGACGGTGGCCGGCTTGTTGCCGCCGGTCGACCGGTCGCCCTGCAGGCCCGGCTCGGTGTAGGTGACCTCGAGCACGACCGAGGTCGGCAGCTCGATGTAGAGCGGGACGCCCTCGTGGGTGGCGACGGTCGCCTCTGCCTCGGGGAGGAGGTAGTTGGCGGCCTCGCCCACGGTGCCGTCCGGGACGGTGATCTGGTCGAAGGTCTCCAGATCCATGAAGACGTAGTCCTCGCCGTCCGCGTACAGGTATTGCATGGTGCGCTTGTCGACGGTGGCGGTCTCGACCTTGGTGCCCGCGTTGAAGGTCTTGTCGACCACCTTCCCGGACAGCACGTTCTTCAGCGTGGTGCGCACGAAGGCGCCACCCTTACCGGGCTTGACGTGCTGGAACTCGACGACGGACCAGAGCTCGCCGTCGAGGTTGAGTACCAGGCCGTTCTTGAGGTCGTTGGTGGAGGCCATTTCCTGCCTTGATCATCATTTGGCGGACAGACCCAGGAAGTCTACTCGCTGTGTCGAACCGGGTCCGCCAGGCCGAGGTGCCACACCTCACTCAGCGCGACCTACCCGCAGCCCCGCCCTCCCCCCTCGCCGCCTTTGCTCTGCTTCCTCGGAGGCAACAGGCACCCACGGTGACCGGCACCGGCCGCCGCCGGGCCAGCGCCGACCCCATCGGCGCAGCTCAGGGAGGGTGTTGCGGTCGGGGCAGCAGAGCAAAGGCGGCAAGGTAGGTCCACCGACGCCGCAGGTCCAATCACGCAGAGCAGCGGGGGGTAGCCCGACACCGAGCGCGACCGCCCCCCCGAGCCAGGCCGCGCCCGGGCGGGGACAGGCACCGGGAGGCGGTCAGGCGTGGAGAAGGGTCAGGCCGCCAGAACGGTCAGCCGCCGGGCACGGTCAGGCGCCGGGGACGGGCGACCGCCGGGCACGGTCAGGCGCCGGGCACGGGCGACCGCGGGGACGGTCAGGCGCCGGTGGTGCGGCGGGCGGCCAGGTGGTGCAGGGCCAGCCGGTAGCCGTCCACGCCGAGGCCGCAGATCACCCCGGTGGCCACCGCGGAGACCACCGAGTGATGCCGGAACTCCTCGCGGGCGTGGATGTTGGAGATGTGCACCTCGACCAGCGGCCCGCGCAGCATCGCGCAGGCGTCCCGTACGGCGATCGAGTAGTGCGACCAGGCCGCCGGGTTGAGCACCACGGCGGCCCCCTCGTCGGCCGCCTCGTGCAGCCAGCCGAGCAGCTCGTGCTCGGCGTCGGTCTGCCGGACCACCACGTCCAGTCCCAACTCGCGGCCGGTGGCCACGCACCGGTCCACCAGGTCGGCGTAGCTGGTCACGCCGTAGACGTCGACCTGGCGGGTGCCGAGGCGGCCCAGGTTCGGCCCGTTCAGCACGTACACCCGGGCGGTCACGACGCGATCTCCCGGTACGCCTCGTGCAGCAGCTCGTCGGACGGGCCCTCCAGCAGCGCCGGGCGGGCCAGCCCGTCGAGCACCACGAACCGCAGCCGGCTGCCCCGGGCCTTCTTGTCCACCCGCATCGCCGCCAGCAGGTCCGGCCAGGCGTCGGCCGGGTAGCTGGTGGGCAGCCCGAGCGCGGCCAGCACGTCGCGGTGCCGCCCGGCGGTGGCCGGGTCCAGCCGACCGGCCAGCCTGGCCAGGGTGCCGGCGTACACGGTGCCGACCGCGACGGCGTGCCCGTGCCGCCAGCGGTAGTCCTCGACCTTCTCGATCGCGTGGGCCAGGGTGTGGCCGTAGTTCAGCACCTCACGCTGCCCCGCCTCGCGCAGGTCGGCCGAGACCACGTCGGCCTTGACCCGGATCGCCCGTTCGATCAGCTCCCGGGTCACCGCGCCGGCCGGGTCCACGGCCGCGGCCGGGTCCCGCTCGACCAGGTCCAGGATCACCGGATCGGCGATGAACCCGCACTTGACCACCTCGGCCAGCCCGGCGGCCAGGTCGGCCGGGGGAAGGCTGTCCAGCGTGGCGAGGTCGGCCAGCACACCGGCCGGCGGGTGGAAGGCGCCCACCAGGTTCTTACCGGCGGCGGTGTTGACCCCGGTCTTGCCGCCCACCGCGGCGTCGACCATGCCGAGCAGCGAGGTGGGCACCGCGACCCAGCGCACCCCGCGCAGCCAGCAGGCGGCAACGAAGCCGGTGAGGTCGGTCACCGCTCCCCCGCCGACGCCGACCAGCGCGTCCGTCCGGGTGAAGCCCGCCGCGCCCAACCGGTCCCAGCAGTCGGCCGCCACCTCGATCCGCTTGCCCGCCTCGGCGTCCGGCACCTCGATCGACAGCGGCGTCGCACCGGCGGCGCGCAGCCGCTCGGCGACCGCGTCGGCCAACTCCGTCAACGGCGGCGCGTGCAACACCGCCACCCGGCCCGCGCCGGGCAGCAGGCCGGGCACCTCGCCGAACAGGTCGCGCCCGACCAACACCTCGTAGGGTCGGTCGCCGCCGACCGCGATCCGGGTCACCTCGTCGGTCATCGGGCCGCCCGCCCGTCGGCCGTGAGCAGGGCGGCCAGCTCGCCGGCGATCTCCTCCGGGGCACGGCCGTCGGTGACCACCGTCGCCGTCGCCACCTCCGCGTAGAGCGGCCGGCGCTGCTCCATCAGGTGCTTGAGGGTGGCCCGCGGGTTGATCGCCAGCAACGGCCGCCCGGCCCCGAGACCCACCCGCTTCACCGCGTCCGGCAGCTCCACCGACAGGTGCACCACGGTGTGCCCGATCAGTGCGCCCCGGTTCTCCTCGGCCAGGATCGCGCCGCCGCCGAGGGCGAGCACGCCGGCGTGCGAGGCCAGGGCCGCGGCCACCGCCGCCCGTTCGAGGGTACGGAAGTGCTCCTCCCCCTCGTCGACGAAGATCTCCGGGATCGGCTTGCCAGCCAGCCGCTCGATGTCCGCGTCGGTGTCGCGGAAGCCCACCCCGAGCGCGTCGGCGAGCAGCTCGCCGACCGTGGTCTTGCCCGAACCGGGCGCCCCCACCAGCACACACACCGGCCGCGTCACTGAGCTCGCCTTTCGTTTCGCGACTGCGGGACTCCGCTGCGCCGCGTTCCTCGCGCTCACCGGATGACCAGGGCGTCGAGGTAGCCGGCCAGGTTGCGGCGGATCTCGGCGACCGAGTCGCCGCCGAACTTCTCGGTGGCCGCCTCGGCGAGCACCAGGGCGACCATCGCCTCGGCCACCACCGCCGCCGCCGGCACGGCGCAGACGTCCGACCGCTGGTTGATCGCGGTGGCCGGCTCGCCGGTGGCCACGTCGACGGTGGACAGCGCCCGGTTCAGCGACGAGATCGGCTTCATCGCGGCCCGGACCCGCAGCGGCTCACCGGTGGTGATGCCGCCCTCCAGGCCGCCCGCCCGGTCGGTGACCCGGCGCACCCCGGTGGCCGTCGGCACGATCTCGTCGTGCGCCGCGGAGCCGCGCGAGCGGGCCTGCTGCCAGCCGTCGCCGATCTCCACGCCCTTGATCGCCTGGATCGACATCAACGCGGTGGCCAGCCGGGCGTCGAGCTTGCGGTCCCACTGCACGTGGCTGCCCAGGCCGGGCGGCACCCCGTACGCCAGCACCTCGACCACGCCGCCCAGGGTGTCGGCGGCCTTCTTCGCGGCGTCGACCTCCTCGACCATCCGGGCGCTGGCGTCCGGGTCGAGACAGCGCAGCGGGTCGGCGTCGATGCGCTCGGCGTCCTCGGGCGTGGGGCGCAGGCCGGGCTTGGCGGCGACCGGGCCCAACTCCACCACGTGCGACACGATGTCGATGCCGAGCGCCTGCTTCACCAGCGCCTTGGCGACCGTCCCCACGGCGACCCGGGCGGCGGTCTCCCGGGCGCTGGCCCGCTCCAGGATCGGACGGGCGTCGGTGTGGCCGTACTTCTGCATGCCGGCCAGGTCGGCGTGGCCCGGACGCGGGCGGGTCAGCGGCGTGTTGCGGGCCTGCCCGGCCAACTCCTCGGCGTCCACCGGGTCGGCGGCCATCACGGTGCGCCACTTGGGCCACTCCGAGTTGCCGACCCGGATCGCCACCGGACTGCCCAGGGTGACCCCGTGCCGCAGGCCGCCGATCACCTCGACCTCGTCCTGCTCGAACGACATCCGGGCGCCCCGGCCGTAGCCGAGCCGGCGGCGGGCCAGCTCCCGGCCGATCTCGGTGGTGGTCACCTCGATCCCGGCGGGCACCCCCTCGATCATCGCCACCAGGGCGGGTCCGTGCGATTCACCTGCGGTCAGCCAGCGCAACACGACGGTCAGTCTTTCACGCCGGGTGGCCGGCGCGGCGCCGCGCCCGGCCCGTCCCGCCCTACGGACCCGGGTCCGCGCCGGCCGTGCGGACCGCGATGATCGACTTGGTCAGGCCGAGCATCCGCTCCGCCCGGATCGTCGAGTCGGGGAAGAGGTAGCGCAGCTCCGCCCGACCGATCAGCTCGGTGGTCAGCACCTGCTTCATCGCCTGCTCCCAGGACTTGCCGGGGGTGTACGCCAGCGGCCACTTGCGGGCCACCGCGACCCGGGCCGGCACCGGCAGGAACTGCATCCCCGGCGCCACCCAGTGCGGCTCGACGGGGAAGTACCGGTACGGGGTCTGCACCCAGTGCCGGGGGGCCAGCTCCCGGATCGCCTCGGCCATCCGGCGGCGCTGCTCGTGGCCGCCCACGTGCTCCAGCACGCTGTTGCTGAACACCAGGTCGTAGCGGCGGCTCAGGATGGCCGGCGGCAGGTCGCAGGCGTCGGCGTGGTCCGCCTCCATCCCGGCGGGCAGCTCCGCCGGCAGCGGCTCCAGGTTGACCACGTGCACGTGCCGGGGCCGGACCGGAACCCGGGACCAGCTGTCCACCCGGCCGCCCAGGTCCAGCACGGACATCTCCGCCAGGTCCGGGAAGGTGTCCGAGAGCCAGCGGGCGCGCCGCGCCCGGCGCTTCGCCCCGTACGAGTCCGGGGAGTCGACCAGCCGGAAACGCAGCGAGTTCAACGCCGACCGGCCCTGCCGGCGGGCGGACGGGTCGTCGGTTCGGGTCGCACCGGTCACGGGGTCAGCTCTCCCAGTCGAAGGTCAGGCCCAGCCGGGCGGCGAGGGCGGCGTTGTGCGGCGCGTAGTACCGGGTCAGCTCGTCCCGGACCGCCGGGTCCATGGCGCTGCTGCGCCGGTCGTTGAAGACCTCGAACCGGTCCAGCCGGTGCGGCGGCAGGGCGAGGAAGTCCAGCACCCGGGCGTACGTCGCGGCCGGTTCCCGGTACAGCGTCTCGCTGGGCAGGATCAGCAGCTGCCCGGCGTCGAACCGGTCCAGCCAGGGCTCCAGGTGCTCCAGGTAGCGGCCCCGCGCCCGGTAGCTGTACCAGTCGAAGGCGTTGCTCACGTACGTCGGGTCGGCGGCGAGCCGCTCCCGCTCGCCCGCCGTCCGCTCCTGCTCCGCCGCCAGCGCCTCGGCGAAGCCGAGCGGCTCCACGCCCTCGGCGCGCCGCTCCTTCCAGTGCGAGTACGCCCGCTGCACCGGATCGCGGAGCAGGACGATCAGCTTCACCGCCGGCAGCAGCTCGGCCACCCGGCCCGGGGCGAGCGGGTGGAACATGTACAGCGGCGCGGCCTCCCCCACCCGGGTGGGGCCGCCGTGGCGGCGTTCGAGCGCCTGCCGCTGCCGCGCGGTCGGGAAGTGCGAGCGGTACCACGCCTCGCCCCGGCCGAAGGTGTCCTCGAAGTAGTGCGAGGTCTTGGTGTTCCACGCCGGGAAGAGCCGGGGCACCAGCGGATGCTCCAGCAGGTAACGCCAGAGCGAGGTGGTGCCGCCGCGCTTGGTGCCGATGATCAGGAAGTCCGGCAGCGGACGCCGGTCGCTGGTCCGCTCGCCGTAGCGCGCCAGGCCGTCCCGTACCCCGGTCACCACCGGGGCAGGCACCAGGGCCTTCACCCGGTCCCGCAACGTCGTCATCGCGTCCTCCTCGTCATCGCGGCGCCCGGCCGGGCAGCAGGGTGGGTGCCGTCGCCCGCACCCGTCGGCGTACCCCGGGGTGCAGCAGGGACGCGCCGGCCAGCAGCGCGATCACCCCGAGGGTCAGGAAGAGTCCGGCGACGTCCCGGCCGGCGACCGCCGCACCGGCGGCGGCCAGCACGGTGGTGCCGGCGGCGGCGACCGCCGCGGTCCGCGCCACGACCCGGGTGACCAGCGGCTCGCCGATCACCCGGCGGGCGGCGACGGTGGCGATCACGTTCTCCGCCACGATGCCGACGGTCCAGGCTACGGCGGCGCCCAGCGCGCCGTACGGCGGGATCAGCGCCACGGCCAGCCCCACGTTGAGCAGCAGGCCGGTGGCGGCGGCGAGCAGGTGCCGGCCGCTGCCGCCGCTCATCAGCAGCAGCGTCTGCACGATGCCGGTGCCGGAGTTGACCAGCATCGCCCCGGCGAGGACCACCAGCGCCGCGTCCCCGGCGGTGAACTCCGCCCCGAACAGCCGCAGGAAGCCCGGGGCGAAGAACGCGAGGAGCAGGTACCCCGGCCAGGAGAGCGCGATGATCATCGCGGTGATCCGCCGGTAGACCGCCGCCGCCTCGGCGGTGCGCCCCTGCCCCAGCAGCCGGGACAGTTGCGGGGCGACCGCCACCCGCAGGCCCTGCATGACCAGCAACCCGGCCAGCGCGTACCGGCCGACCGCGCCGATGACGCCGGCCTCCGCCTGGTCGGCCAGGGCGGCGGTGAGCAGCACCGTGAGCCACATGCTGCTGGCGTCGATGGTCGCGGACGCGGCCCGAGGCAGGGCGAAGCCCCAGAGCGTGCGCCAGTCCGCCCGCGCCGGGCGCAGCCGCGCCCCCGCGCCCACCCCCAGCGGCCCGACGAGCAGGGCCACGCAGGCCAGCGCGGCCAGCAGCACCGGCGCGAGCCAGCCGGCGAAGGCCAGCGCCACCCCGCCACCGGCGAGCAGGGCGCCGGCCACCAGCGCCGGGCGGGCGGCGGGCACCAGCACGTACTGGACGGCCACCAGGGCGGCGACCGGGCGGACCGCCCGCACGGCGGCCAGCAGCACGGTCATCGCCACCACGAACGGCAGCCCGGCGAACGCCAGCCGGAGCAGGTCGTCGCCCTCGGTCGCGCCGGGGTCGAACAGCACCGGCGCGAGCGCCCCGGACGCGGCGACGCCGGCCGCCGCCACCACGAGGGTGAACAGCAGGCTCGGGGCCAGCGCCACCGGCAGCAGCCGGGCGGCGTCGCCCGCGCGGCCCACGGTCCGCCGCGGCAACGCCCAGACCAGCGCGGTGTCCGCGCCGGCGCAGCAGAGCACGCCCATGATGGCGACGACGCCGATCGCGGTGAACATCGCGCCGGACCCGGCGGGCCCGAGGCCCCGGACGATCACCACGGTCAGCACGAAGCCCAGCAGGCCGTTGACCGCCGCGCCGGCCAGCCCGACCAGGCCGCTGCGGGTGCCCCGGCGGACCTCCCGGTCGCCGCTGGTGGCGGTGGTGGTGGTGACGGCCGGACCGCTCATGACGCCTCCTCCGGCCCCGCCGTGCCGTCCGGCGCCGGGCGGGCCGGACCCGCGGTGCGCAGCGGCACCGCCGCGACCCCCGCCGGCCGGGGCGGCCGGTCCGGCACCGCGGCCCGACCGAAGCCCCGGATCCGCCACGGCGTCAGCGGCGCCGGCCGGGCCAGGCTGGACGCGCCCAGCGAGGGCCGGTTCACCGGCCCGCCGACCGCGGCCAGCCCCGCGCCGACCGCGAAGAAGATCACCGACAGGTTCGGATCGATGTACGCGTACACCGGCACGACCACCAGCGCGATGACCGGCACGGTGCTCAGCCAGTATCCGGCCGGCGACACCGCGGCGGCCAGCCGGCGGGCCACCAGCAGCAGCCAGCCGAGGAAGACCAGCAGCGCGGGGATGCCGTGGCTGTAGAGCAGCTGCCAGATCAGCCCCTGGGTGCCCAGCGGCTCCTCGGCCAGCGTGGTGTCCACGCTCTTCGGGGCGCCGTAGCCGAGCAGCGGGGAACGCTCCACCGCCTGCCAGGTCCGCACGTACAGGTCCATCCGGTCGACGTTGGTGTCGGTGGTGCTCACCCGGGCGTCGATCATGTCCTGCACCGGCACCACCAGGCTGACCACCCAGACCAGCAGCACCAGCGCGCCGATCGAGACGATCAGCCGGGCGTTGCCCCGGAACAGGGCGCGCAGGCCCAGGTAGAGCAGGCCGGCGCCGAGGCCGACGAACATGCCCCGGTTGAGGGTCAGGAACGCCGGCACCACCGACAGCGGCAGCGAGATCCAGAGCAGCACCCGGAGCCGGCCGGTACGCACCGACGTCAGGTAGGCCAGCACGCACGGCACCAGCAGCGCGTACGCGGTCCCCCAGTTGTTGGTGTACGGGTACGGCGCGGCGGTGCGGTAGATGGGCGACCGGGACAGCGGGTTGAACTCGGTGACCCGGACGTGGGTGAGGGCCTGGATGTACCGCTCGGCGGTGATGCCCTGCGGCAGCGCGATCTCCACCGGGGTGGTGAGGGCGAGGGTGGGCGCGAGCACGGCCAGCCAGCCCAGGGCCACCAGACCCAGCCAGTACCAGCCCAGCGGGCGCAGCACCCGTTCCCACCGGGTGCCCTCCCGCAGCAGGGTGTAGACGTACACGCAGACCACCAGCGCGGTCACCAGGAAGCCGAAGCGCAGCCCGAAGGTGAGGTAGGCGGTGGCCCGGTCCAGCCGGCTGGCGCTGAGCAGCACCAGGACGAGGAAGACCAGCCAGCAGGCGGTGCCGGCGGGCAGCGCCACCCGGCCCCGGGCGACCAGCAGGGCGAGCAGCCCCGCGCCGAGGATCGGCCAGCCGAGATAGAACGCGCCGAGCGCCCACCACAGCGGCATCAGCGCGAACATCACCGTCAGCGGCCAGACCGGCAGCGGGGGCGGCGGTCCGGGCCGGACCGTGGCGCCCGGCGTCCGGGTCGCCCCGGTCCCCGGTGCCGGCGCGGCGGTCGTGGTCGCCGCTGCCCGGTCAGACACCCCGCCCCGTCCGCTGGGCCAGCCGCAGCACCCGCTCGCCGGAGAGCAGGCCGAGCACCACCGGCACGGTCACCAGGACGCGCTTCTCGCGCGGGTTGAGCCGCAGCACCCGACCCAGCTCGCGCACCGCCTCGCGGCGCCGCCGGCCGGAGGCGAGCGCGAAGGCGATCTGCCCGTGCAGCCGGGCCAGCCCGGTCCGGCTGCCGGCCAGCTCCGGGTGCTTGTCGATCAGGTACCGGGTGGCCTCCACGATGACCGCCCAGCGGCCGAAGAAGAACGACCCGCCGTGCCAGTCCACGGCGACCAGCACCTCGGGCACCACGGCCACCGGACCGTGCGCGGCGATGCGCAGCAGCCACTCGTAGTCCTCGCCGTAGCCGCCGGGCAGCTCCTCGTCGACCGGGCCGACGGCGTCCCAGGTGGAACGGCGCAGCAGCAGGGTGCTCGAGTGCACCTCCATCACCCGGTCCTCGACGAAGTCGGCCAGGGTCACCTCGGTCCGGTCGAGCCGGCGGTCCTTGGCGATGCCCGGCCCCTCCAGCCGGATGGCGCAGCTCGCCGCGGCGGCCTCCGGGCGGGCGGCCAGCAGCTCGACCTGGCGGCGCAGCTTGCCGGGCAGCCAATGGTCGTCGTCGTCGCAGAAGGCGATCAGGTCGTGGCGGGCCTCGGCCGCGCCGGTGTTGCGACCACCCGGCAGGCCACGGGAGTGGGTGTTGTTCACGTGGCGCAGCACCCGGCCGGGCGGCACGGGCAGGTCCAGCGGGCGGATGTCGGTGTGGTCGTAGACCACCACGCACTCGACCTCGCCCGGATAGTCCTGGTCGAGGATCGCCCCGACGGCCCGCTCCAGCAGGCCCGGCCGGTCCCGGGTGGCCACCACCACGCTCACCGGCGGGTACGTCGCCCGGTCGAGGTCAGCCACGGCCGTCTCCCGTCAGCACCAGGCCGAACGGCTCGACGCCGACCGCCCGGAGCCGCTCCGTCAACCGGGTCAGCTGCGCCACCCTCGTCCGGTCCCGCGCGGCGACCAGCACCGCCCGGCCCTCCCGGGCGGCCCGCACCCCCCGCTCGTCGTGCAGGGCAGGCGGGGCGTCGAGCACGGTGAGACCGGTCCCGGGCGCGGCGTCCAGGCCGACCAGGTGGACCCGGCCGGCGCCGATGCGCACCTCCCGGCGGTCGGCGGCCCCCGTCGAATGCTCCGTCGGGCGGGCGACGGGGATGACCTCGGTCCGGTCGTCGGTGGTGGTGGACCGGTACACGGCGCCGTTCGCGGCGTCCGCAGCCGGGAAGGGGCGCGGCTTGCGCACCGCCGGGATGACCACCGTGTCCTCCGGCCCGGACCCGCCGCCCGCGCCGGCGACCGGCGTGCTCACCGGCTTGCTCACCGGCGCCGGGCGGGGCCGGGGCACCTTGGGCGCCACCCGGTCCACCGGCGGGGTGCGCCGTTGCGCGTCCAGCAGCAGCGGGCGCATCCGGTCCGTGCCCTCCGCCGCGACCCCGAGGTGCACCTCGTGGCCGTCGGCGGCCAGCACCGCGGCGATCCCCGCGGTGATCCGCTCGCGTCCCTCGTCGGCGCCGGCCGAGAGCAGCACGAGCGGGCCGGCCTGCGGCCCGTCCACCCAGCGGGCCAGGGCGAGCACCAGATAGCGCAGGTCCGCCTCGTCGGGCTGCCCGCCCCGGTTCCGGCGGACCGCGCCGAGCAGCGGCGCGCCGACGGCGGCCAGCGCCTCCGCCGAGGTGCGTACCCGCCGGTCCAGCGTCTCGCGGACGAAGGCCACCAGCCCGCCGAGGAGCAGGCCGCCGAAGATCGCGGCGACGAGGATCAGCGGGGCGCTGTCCCGGCTGGACGGCACCGGCTCACGGGCGGCGCTGGTCACCGAGCCGGGGCTCAGATCGGCGGAAGCGACCTTGGAGCGCTGCTCGGCCAGGGTGGCGAGCTGGTCGTTGAGGGCCCGGAGCTGATCCAGCAGGGCGCTGGTCCGCGGGGACGGGTTGGTCGTCGACTGGTTGCTCGGCAGGGACCGCTGGGTGGTGGTGCGTTGCGCGGTCACCACGCTGATCGCCTCGTCGTACGACTTGAGCACCCCCGCGCGCTGGTTCTCGTAGAGGCCCCGGCGCAGGTCCAGGTACGCCTGGGCGGCCCCGTTGGCGCCGGCGACCGCCTCCGACTCGCTGCGCCCGGCGTACTGGAAGCGCATCACCTGCCCGCCGACCGGGGTCTCCACCTCCAGCGCGTCGGCCACGTCGGAGCTTTCCCGGCCGGTGATGGCGGCGACCTTGTCGATCACGTCGTTGCTGCGGGCGATGCCGCTCTCGGCCGTCATGTTCACCGCCCGGTCGGCGCCCCCCGAGGGGACGGAGAACGGGTCGGTGACCACCGGGCGGACCACCACGGCGGTGACCGCGGTGTACGACGCGGGCAGCACGAACAGGTAGACCAGCGCGCCCAGCACGACCAGCACCGTCGCGGCGAGCGACTCCCGCCACCGGCGTACCGGTATCCGGGCCAGCTCGGCGAGGCCGACGGGGTGTTGCCGGGCGGGGGCGACGTCGGTCACGTCCATGTGCGGTCCTTGCGCGAGGGGTTGGGTGGGCCGAGCCCGGCCGGGCGTCCGGGCGCGACGTGGTCCCATCGCCGCGGGTGCGACGTGGTCCCATTGTCGCGAACGGGAGCCTGGTTCGTCATGCCCGGTCCGACCCGGTGGCCCGCCGGCGCCGCGCGGGCGCCGGCGGGCCACCGCCGTGGTGGCGGGCGGTCAGGAGGTGGCGAAGAACAGGGTCTTGTTCGACCAGTTCACGCCGGCCGACGCCGGGGCGACGACGACGGCGGCGGCACCGTCGACCGCCTGCTCGTCGAAGGGCACGCTGCGCAGGGCGCCGTCCGTCGAGCCGTACACGATCTTGCCGTTGACCCAGGCCATCCCCCGCACGTTTGCCCAGTTCAGGCCGACGCTCGGCAGGCTGAACTCGGTGCAGCCCAGGATGTAGCCGTCCGGCTCCAGGTAGCGGTAGAACAGCTTGTTGGTGCCGGCCTTCGTGTAGTACATCCGCCCGTCGAGGTAGAACGCCCCGCTCATCGACGCGGCGTTGAACCAGTCGTTGTAGCCGCTGCTGACCCAGGGCGCGCCGATCGAGCCGCCGGTGAACATCGACACCTCGAGGTAGCTGCCGCTCGGCGCCCCGGAGACGGTCTTGGCCCAGTACAGCTTGTTGCCGACCGAGAAGGACGCGCCGGCCGCGGTGAGGCTCGGCTGGGCGCTGGTCACCGGGGTGCCCAGCGTGCTGCCGTTGAACGGCACCTTGGTGGTGCTGCCGTCCCCGGCGCCCAGGTAGAGGTAGCCGGAGCCGGCAGTCGGGGCATTGACCGCCGGGATCGTCCGGCCGCCGGAGAGCGGGAACAGGCCGAGCCGGCCGTGGTACTCGTTGCCGAGGCCGTCGGAGTCGAACCCGGCGAGGATCCCGTTGCTGCCCCGCCACAGCTCCCAGACGATGGCGCCCCAGGTGGTGGTGCCCGCAGGGGCGCCGCCCCGGCCCGGGTTCCAGACCACCGGCAGGCCGTTGATCGGGTCGAGGGCGCCGAGGCCGTAGCGGTTGATCGCGCCGGCGCCGGCCGCGTCGTCGCCGTTGGCGTTGTTCAGCCAGCGGAAGTGGCCACCGACGTAGACCACGTTGTCGGCCACCTCGACCGAGGTCACCGAGTCGGTGCCGGTGTAGTTGACCCAGGTGGCGTCGAGGCTGCTGCCCCGCGCCGAGGTCTCCCAGCGGGCGATCGCGTCACAGTACGCGCCGGTGCCCCGCCCGCCGTCGGCGATGATGACGAAGTAGCTGCCGTCGTCGGAGAAGTCCACGTCCCGGGCGTAGAACGGGAACGACCAGTCGTAGCAGGGCGCCACGTAACGCTGCGTGCTCCAGTTGGCCACCGACGGCGTACCGGTCAGGTCGACCATCACCACCTGGTTGCGCGGCTGGCCGTTGACCTTGGTGAAGTTGCCGACCGCGACGAGGGTGTCGCCCTGCGGCGAGACGGCGAGGCCCCAGACCAGTTCGCTGCTGGCCCGCGCGACGCTGGCGTCGATCTGGAAGGTGGGGTCGATAGCGCCGGTGCCGGCGTCGAGGCGGGCCAGCAGCGAGTGCTCGGTGCCGTTGACCCAGTGGAAGGCGCCCGCGATGTAGAGCTTGCCGTTGTGCACGATGGTCCGGCGCACCAGGCCGCCGTCGCTGCGGCCGACCCAGCTGCCCACCGTGTCACCGGTGGTCGGCTCCAGCGCGACCAGGTTCTTGCGGCTCACCCCGTTGACCGTGTTGAAGGCGCCACCGACGATCAGCTTGCCGGCGGCGTTGACGGCCAGCGCGTGCACCGCGCCGTTGAGGGCCGGGGCGAAGTCGGTCTTCAGCGCCCCGGTCGTGCGGTCGTAGGCGAACAGGTAGTTGCGCGCGGTCCAGCTCCCGGCGCCGGCGGCCTTGACCGAGGTGAAGGAGCCACCGACGAAGACGGTGTTGCCGATCTCGGCGAACGCCTTGACGTCGCCGTTCTGCGCGTGCGGGATGTTGTCGGCGGGGTCCGCCGAGGTGAGGGTCATGGCGACCGGGGTGAGTCCGTCCGCCCGGGCCGGCGCGGCGAGCAGGCCGACGGCCAGCACCGACGCGGCGAGCGCGGCGAGCCACCGCCGCAGCACCGGCACCCGGCCCGATCGGGACGACGTTCTGAGCAGCACTGGTGCCCCCAATGACGAAGTGAGATCCTGTGTAGCTTCCTGCGCCCGGAAATACCGCACCATCAACCAACCGGACCGCCCGGGCGGCGGCGCGGTCATCCGGTCCACCGGAACGGCCCGACGTCACCGGCGTGGTCGATGCGCCACGACGCCGCCTCGGTCAGGTCGGCCGCGCTGATGGCGTCCGCCTCGCGGGCCAGCACCAGCCCCCGACGGTCGAGCCCGTGCGCCAGCTCGACCTGGTGGTCGTCGACGTGCTCGCCGTGGGCGCGCCGCCGGGGCACCACAATGGCCCGCCGGCCGGCCCGCATCGCGGCCAGCGCCGAACCCACCCCGGCGTGCGTCACCACCACGTCCGCCTCCCGCATGGCCTGCGCCATCTCCGCGTGCGGCACCTGGTCCCGGGCCCCGGCCGGCAGCCGCGGGATCCGGGTGGAGCCGACCTGCCAGAGGATCTCCGCCTCGGCCGGCAGCACCTCCACCAGCCGGGACAGCAGCCGCGGGAAGCCGAACCGCGCCTGGGTGCCCAGCGCGACCACGATCCGGGACACCGGTCCCGGTGCGGCCGCCGGCCGGGCGAGGTATCCGTCGAAGATGGAGCCGCCGTACCGCCACCGCTCGTCCGCCCACCCGGCGTGCTGGGTGTAGAGCTGGGCGCGCGGCACCCGGGCCACCATCCGCCCGGTCAGCGACGGCCCGGCGATCCGGGTGGCGCTCTCGATGTAGTGGCAGGTCAGCCCGCGCCGCGCGGCCGGCACGAAGAACGACAGCGCCACCGCCGCCCCGGTGCTGACCACCCGGCCGAACCGGCCGCCGCGCAGCACCCGCCGGGCGGCCAGCCAGTCACGCAGGGCGCCCACCGCGTCCCGGGTGCGCACCGGCGGGACGTGGATGACCTCCTCCCCGGCCAGCAGGGAGCGGCTCTGCGGTGAGTCGAAGGTGGCCCAGACGCAGTCGTCCTGCACGCCGAGCCGGGGCACCAGTTGGTGCAGCTCCGCGAGGTGACCGCCGGCGGAGGCGACGAGAAGGGTGGTCATGTCGTGCCGTCTTCCGTTGTCGAGCGAGGGGTGGGTCGGGGTCGCGGTTGCGGGTCGCGGGCCCGGCCCGGGTCAGCCGCCGGCCGGCACCTCCTGCCGGGCCGGTTCCGGTCGCCGCGCCGGCGGCCGGATCCGACCCTCGGCGACCAGCAACGCCAGCGCCATGACACCGAACAGCAGGCTGCCGAAGATCCAGCCGCCCAGCACGTCGGTCAGCCAGTGCTTCTCGGCGTAGATGCGGGTGTAGCCCTCCACGGCGACCAGCAGGGCCACCCCGGTGGCCAGCGCGATCCGGCCGGCCCGCGGCAGCCGCCAGGTGAGGCCGGCCAGCAGGGCGATGGTGCCGAAGGTGAGCATCACCCGGGCGCAGCCGCCGGAGGGATAGGTGCCCAGGTCGGTCGGCGGGTGCCCGCGGTCCACCACGGTGGCGAGGATCTCCTGGGTGTACTGCTCCAGCGCGAACTGCAGGGGCATCGCCAGCAGCGGCACCCACCAGCGCCGGTGCCGCCACAGCACGGCGAACACCAGCGCCGCGACCACGGTCACCCACTTGAGCGGATACCGGTCGCCGATGGCGGTGACGAACGCGTTCAGCTCGGCCCAACCGGTCACCCGCCGGGCGTGCACGTACTCGAAGACGGGCCAGTCGACGTGCGGCTCCAGCCGGGACAGCGCCTCGCCGAGCGGCCAGCAGACCGCCACCACCGCGGCGGAGCCGGCGAGCAGGACCACCAGCGCGGTGCCGAACCGGCCCAGGACGCCGTCGAGCGCCGCCACGGCCAGCCGCAGCCGCTCGGCCGCCCGGCCGGCCCGCAGGGCCGGCACCCAACGGGTGGCCGCGACCGGCACCAGCACGGCCGGCAGCACCACCACCAGCACCGCGAACGCATAGATGATCAGCATGGGCGGGCACCACCCCGGGTGCCACTGCCGGTGCGCCGGGCTGCCCCTCGCCCGGCGATCCGCGCCGATGTCATGGTCCCCCTGTCGTGCCGGCCGCCGGCCGGCCCCGGACCGCGGTGCTCCCGTGACGTCCCCACGACGTCGGGAGTTCAGCGACCACGGCGCCGCGGGCCGCTCGTGATCGAGTGGTGACAGTAGTGGACCGACCGGTGCGAGCGGTAGCGGCGGTGTCGCCCCTGCGGCTTTTCGGCGGAATGTGAGTCTGTCTCCGGACAGTTCGACCGGAGCGGGCCGCCGGGCGGGCGTCAGCCGCCGGCGGTGAGCCGCCCGGCGAGCACCCGCGGCAACGCCGGGTGCAGCTTCTCGCTCCACCCGCCGCCACCGGCGGCCAGTTCGGCGGTACGCAGCCAGAGCTCGACCAGGTAGGCGTCCGCGACGAACCGCCGGCGCGCCGGGTCCAGGCCGAACGCCGCACCGTACCGGTCGAGCAGCGCGACCATGTCGGCGGTCGCCTCCGGCACGGCCCGCCCGCGCAGCGACAGCGCGCTCTGGAACCCCTGGTGGGCGAGGTCGAAGCCGACCGGCCGGTCCGGCCCGCTGTTCTCCCAGTCCCAGGCCCAGAGCCGGCCGGCGTGCCCGCCCAGGTTCCACGGCACCCAGTCGCCGTGCCAGTGGCCGAACTCCACAGTGGTGGCGCCGTCGCGGGCGGCCAGCGCCGCCACCGCGTCCCGCGCCGGCCCGCCGGCCCGCTCGGCGCGGGCGGTCAACCCGGCCAGGAACGGCGACCCGGCCAGCGGGCGGGACTCGGCCGGCGCACCGGCCCGCCGGGCCACCGCCAGCATCGCCGCCACCCGGGGCCGCTCCGGCCGGGGCAGCGCGCGGACCCGGGCCGGCATCGGCGCCACCAGGGTCACCGCCAGCTCCCCCCAACGCGTCTCGGCCAGCAGCCGGGGCACCTCGGGCAGGTCACCGCCGTCGCGGGGCAGGGCACGCAGCGCCGCCGCCTCCGCCACCACCATGGCCCGGGTGGCGTCGTTCCAGCCGATCTTGGCGTACCCCTGGGCCGCGCCCCGGTCGTCGAAGAGTTGCAGGGTCGGCTTGTGGTGCGGGTCGGGCGGCCGGATCCCGATCGCGGCGTGCCACCGGCGCCCGGCCGCACGGCCCAGGTGCTCGGCGAGCAGCACCTCGGCCGGGTCGACCCGGTCCGGCACGGCCACGGTCAGCACCGGCATCCGGGCGCGGCCGGTCGCACCGAGCCCGGCCAGCACCCCGACCGCGAGCCGGTTCATCCGCACCCGCGGTGGCCGCAGCGCGTTGTACGCCAGGGTGGCCGCCGCGCCGACCCGGCGGGAGGCCAACGGCAGCAGGAACTTCGCCCGGTCCAGCGAGGGCACCACCGCGTACCGGGCGGCCACCCGGTGACCGGGTGGCGGCGCGCACGGGCCGGCCGACACGCCCAGCCACAGCCGGGGATCGCCGAAGACCGCCCGGCACACCCAGCCGATGCCGTCGGTCCGGCCCCGCGGGTCCTCCCCCATGCCGCCTCCCACCCGTGCCGCCGCGATCACGCCCGGGCACACCATAGGGCCTCGCGGCGCGGCGCGGCCGGCGCGGTCAGCGTTGCCAGACCCGGACGTAGTCGACCCGGAAGTCGGCCGGGAACCGGGTCGCGGCGTCCGGGTCGCCCAGCCAGCCGCCGACCTGGAAGTTCAACCGCAGGTTGTACGGCTTGTGGAAGACCTCGTCGAACCAGGGGGTGCTGGCGCGGTCGCGCCGCCAGACCTGCCGCCCGTCGACGTACCAGCGGATCGCGTCCGGCTCCCACTCCACCGTGTACGTGTGGAAGCCGTCCCCCGGATAGCCGGCCGGCAGCGGGATCCGCACGTCCTGCTTCACCGGGCTGTAGTCGTGGAAGATCGCCACGGTGGCGTCCCGGTACCACTCCGCGCCGCCGGGCAGCTCCACCACGTCGATCTCGCCCCGCCCGCCGTCCTCCGGGCGCAGCCAGAACGCCGGCCACAGGCCGCGGGAGTTCCCCGGCCCGTTGGGCGACTGCGCCCGCACCTCGAAGCGCCCGTACCGGAACGACGTGCGGCCGATGGTGTCCAGGTAGCTCTGCGTGTACGCGCGCGGCTGCGCGCCGCACGGCACGGTCCGGCGCTCGGCGCGCAGGGTGAGCACCCCGCCGGAGACGAACGTGTTGGCCGGGTCGGCCACGTTGCAGCCCCGGTCGATGTCGCGTCCCTCGCGGTCGCGCAGGTTCCACTTCGACCGGTCCAGGTCGCGGCCGGTGAACTCGTCGGACCAGACCAGCCGCCAGCCCGGCACCCGGGTGCCCGCGGCGGCGGTGGCGCGCTGCGGATCACCGGCGGGCGGGCCGGCCGGGGTTCCGGTCGGCGCGGGCGGCGCGGCGGCCGGCGGCGCGGGCGGCGGGGTGGCCGACGGGGCGAACGGCGTGGCGGGCGGCGGGTCGGCGGACGGCGGGCCGGCGGAGGTGGGCGGCGGCGCGGGCGACCCCGGACCCGGGCCGACCGGCGCGGGCGCCGGGGTGCCGGCCGGGCCACGCCGGGCGCCCCGGTCGTACGTCAGCACCAGCCGGGGCCGGATGGCGGCGTCGGCGTTCTCCCGGGACGCCCAGTAGATGCGGGAGCCGAGGTCGAGCTGGGTGAGGGCGAGCGCCACCGGGCCGTTGCCGGTCACCGCGTCCGAGACGTCGAAGTCGTTGAACCCGGTGACCACCCGCTCCGCCCGGGCCAGCGCCCCGTCCAGCGGTGGGCGGCGGGACCAGTCGCCCGGCCAGTCCTCCTCGCCGGTCGCCCGGTGCACGGCGACCCGGGCCGGGAACGGTTGCCAGCTCCACACCCGCAGGGTGGCCCGGATCCGCTTCGCCCCGGGCGGCAGCTCCGCCACCGCGAACGCGAACACCGCGTCGCGGCGCCCGTTGGGGTTGCCGTCGCAGAGCTGCGGGCAACTGGCCAGCGCGGTCCTGGCCGTGGTGTCGCCGTCCTCCGGCACCTGGCTGGCGGTGGCGTCGGCGGCCACCGGGACCACGATCGGCGCGGCGTCCGCCCGCGACAGTGGCACGGTGGCGGTCCCCAGCACGACCAGGCCGGCGCAGAACACGCCGAGCCCCAGCACGCGCCGGCGAACCGGCCTCCGCCTTCGGTGTCGGGTCATCACTGGGCCCGCTCCCCCGGCTCGACGACGGCTGTCCGCGCCAGCCTAGCTACCGTACGCCCACCACACCGTCACCCACGCCGACCGAGCGCGCCGCCGTTCGGGTCAGCCGGCGGCCGCGGCCAGCGCGGCGGCCATCGCCGCCCGGGGCGCGGGAACGCCGGTGAACTGCGCGAACTGTCCCAGCGCCTGGGCGAGCAACAGGTCCAACCCGGACACCACCCGGCACCCGGCGGCGGCGGCCGACGCCGCGAGCGGGGTGGGCCACGGGTCGTACAGGGCGTCGAAGCAGACCGCGCCGGGGCGCCACCGCACCTGCCCGGCCAGCGGATCCGCCACCCCCTTCGGGACGGTGGAGACCACCACGTTGGCGCCGCCCAGGAGCTCGGCCGCCGCCGGCCAGGCCGCGCCGGTCAGCGGCACCCCGACGGCCGTCGCCACCGGCGCCAGCTCCGCCACCGCCGCGGCCCGCCGCGCCAGCAAGGTCACCGCCGCCGCGTCGAGCCGGGCCGCCGCGGCCAGCGCCGCCCGGGCGGTGCCACCGGCGCCGAGCACGGCCACCGTGGCGCCCCGGGCCACCCCGGCGGCGGTGAGCACCTCGACCATCCCGGTGACGTCGGTGTTGTCGGCGTACCAGGTGCCGTCGGGGCGGCGTACCAGGGTGTTGGCGGCACCGACGGCGGCGGCGACCGGCGAGACCTCGCCGGCCACGGCGAGCGCCGCCTCCTTGCCCGGCATGGTCACCGACAGCCCGGCCCACTCCGGGCCCAGGCCGGCGACCAACGCCGCCAGCTCGTCGGCGGCGCACTCGATCCGGGTGTACGACCACCCGGTCAGCCCCGCCGCCGCGTACCCGGCGTTGTGCAGCACCGGGGAGAGCGAGTGGGCGATCGGCTTGCCGACGACCGCCGCCCTCACACGTTGCAGTTCTTGCCGGTGAGCACCTTGTTGGCGCACATGGTCCGGATCAGCTGCCGGTACTCGTCGGCGTTGCGCCCGTACCCCATCGTGCCCTTCTTGTCGATGGTCATGAAGTAGATGTCGTCGGTGTCCGGCGGGTCCATCGCGCCCTTGAGCGCGTCCGAGCCCGGGTTGCTGATCGGCGTGATCGGCAGCCCGTCGGCGCCCTTGCCGTGCGTCCGGTACGGGTTCTTCGGGTCGAACAGCTCGCTGCTGAGCAGGACGTCCGAGTCCTTCGGGTCCTTGCCCTGCAACCGCAGCCAGTAGTTGAGCGCGCTGTCGATCTCCAGGCACTTGCAGTGGTACTTGTCGGTGTACACCCGGTTGTAGAGCACCCGGGACACCCGGCCCATGTCCTTGTGGTTGACCGACTCGGCCTGCGCGATGGAGGCGGTGATCAGCGCCTCGTACGGGGTGATGCCGCCGCGCTTGGCCTCCACCGTCTCGACGAACTTCATCTCGTCGGTGACGGTCAGGAACTTGTCCACCATCATCGACAGGATCTGCTCGGCGGTCGCCTTCGGCGGGATCTCGTACGTCGCCGGGTAGAGGAAGCCCTCCAGGCTCTTCGTCGACTTCTTGCCGTCCTTGCGCACGAACCAGGAAGCCGGCACGCCCAGCGCCACCGGATCCTTCGCCGCCGCCTTGAACTCGGCCACCGGGATCTTGGTCTGCTTGGACAGCTTGTCGTAGATCGCCAGCGTGATCATCCCCTCCGGGATGGTGACGCCGTTGACCACCCGGTTCTTCGGGTCCAGGAGCATGACCAGCGCGTCGGCGGCCTTCATCTCCTTGCGGACCTTGTACCGGCCGACCTGGATGTTCTTGCTGCGCGAATTCTCCTCGGCGGCGTTGATGAACGCCTTGACGCTCTTGACCACCCCCGCGTCGTGCAGGGTGACGCCGATGTCGGTGGCGGTGTCACCGCGCTTGACCTCGACCTGCGCCTCGCCGCTGCCCGGTCCGTCGAAGTCGGGCGTGACGAAGTAGTTGCGCACCCGGTCGAACCCGACGTACGCGCCACCGCCGATGCCGCCGAGCAGGACGAGGGCCATCAGCAGGGCGAAGACCGTCTTGCCCCGACCGCTGCCACCGCCCTGCTGGCGCTTCTTGAAGCCCTTGCGGTGCCGGCCCTTCTCCCCCCGGTCCGGCTCGTCGAACCCCAGATCAAGATCGTCGATCATCGCGTCTGCCTCCGCTGCGCGTCCAGCCAGCCCTGCAGGATCTCGACTGCGGCGGCCTGGTCGACCACCGCGCGCTGACGTTTTCCTCGGACGCCGCGCTCGGCAAGCCTACGAGAAGCCACCACGGTCGACATCCTCTCGTCGGTGAGCGTTACCGGAACCGGCGCTATTACATCGGCCAAACGGTCGGCGTACGCCTTCGCGTGCACGGCGGCGGGGCCGTGTCTGCCGGCGAGGTTGACCGGAAGGCCGAGGACGACCTCCACCGCTTCGTGCTCGGCCACCAGCCGGGCCAGCTCCGCCAGGTCGGTCGGCACGGCGTCCTCGGCGGCGGTCAGGTCCCGGGCGAGGGTGACCAGCGGGGTGGCCAGCACGCCGTGCGGATCGGACCGGGCCACCCCGACCCGGACCTGCCCGACGTCCACGCCGAGTCGGACACCACGGGTCAGGTCAGCCACAACCGGTCACCGTCGCCCCGGTAAGGGCCAGGGCGGACCGGATCGGTCCGCCCTGGCCCACGCGGTTGGTGTTCACGCCTCGGCGATCGCCTTCTCGACGGTGGCCAGCAGGTTCGGCGCCTCGGCCGCCGGCAGGCCACCACCCTGGGCCAGGTCCGGGCTGCCGCCACCACGGCCGGAGAAGGCCGCCTTGACCAGGTCCGACGCCGCCAGCCCCCGGCCCCGGGCCGCCGCGTTCACGGCCACCACCAGGGACGCCTTGCCGTTCGACCGGGCCGCCACGGCGACCACCGCCGGCCGGGCCGGGTCGATCTTGCCGCGGATCTCCTGGGCCAGGGTCCGCACGTCGTTGCCGGCCGCGCCCTCCGGCGCCTCGGTGCCGACGTACGCGACCCCGCGCACGTCCTTCGCCCCCGCCGCGAGGCTCGCCGCACCGCCCAGCACCAGCTGCGCGCGCAGCTTCTCCAGCTCCTTCTCCGCGTCGCGGAGCTGGGTGACGGTCTGCTCCACCCGGTCGGCCACCTGCTCGCCCGGCACCCGGAACAGCTCGGCCAGCCGGGACACCAGCAGGTGCTCCCGGGCCAGGAAGCCGAAGGCGTCCATGCCGACCAGCGCCTCGATCCGGCGCACGCCGGAGCCGACCGACGCCTCGGAGAGGATCTTCACCAGGCCCAGTTGGGCCGAGCGGGCCACGTGGGTGCCGCCGCACAGCTCCCGGGCGTAGTCGCCGACCTCGACGACGCGCACCCGCTCGCCGTACTTCTCGCCGAACAGCGCCATCGCGCCGATCCGGCGCGCCTCGTCCTGGGTGGTGATGAAGGCGTGCACCTCCAGGTCGGCCAGGAGCACCTCGTTGACCTGCTGCTCCACGTCGTGCAGCACGCTCGGCGCCACCCCGGTGGGGGTGTTGAAGTCGAACCGCAGCCGGCCCGGCGCGTTCAGCGAGCCCGCCTGGGTCGCCGACTCGCCGAGGAAGTTACGCATGGTCTGGTGCACCAGGTGCGTCGCGGTGTGCGACCGGGAGATGGCCCGCCGCCGGGACGCGTCGATCTCGGCGTACCCGGTCTCGCCCGCGCGCACCTCGCCGCGCAGCACCCGGGCCCGGTGCACGATCAGACCCGGCACCGGCTGCTGCACGTCGAAGACCTCGAGCTGGCCCCCGCCGACCGTGATCAGACCCTGGTCCGGCTGCTGGCCACCGCCCTCGGCGTAGAACGGGGTGGTGTCGAGCACCAGCTCGACGGTGTCCCCCTCGACCGCCGCGCCGACCGCCCCGCCGCCGGAGAGCAGCGCCCGCACCCGGGACTCCCGGTTCAGCTCGCTGTAGCCGGTGAACTCGACGTCGCCGCCGTCCTCCAGCACCGACCGGTACGCCGACACGTCGGTGTGCCCGGTCTTGCGGGCCCGCGCGTCGGCCTTGGCCCGGTTGCGCTGGTCGGCCATCAGCCGGCGGAAGCCCTCCGCGTCGACCTGCAGGCCCTGCTCGGCCGCGATCTCCAGGGTCAGGTCGATCGGGAAGCCGTACGTGTCGTGCAGCTGGAACGCCTTGTCACCGGAGAGCGCCGGCTTGCCCGCCGACTTCGTCTCGGAGATCGCGGTGTCCAGGATGGTGGTGCCGGCGCGCAGGGTGGCCAGGAAGGCGTCCTCCTCCGCGTACGCGTACTGGGAGATCCGGTCGAACTCGGCGGACAGCTCCGGGTACGACGGGGACATGCAGTCCCGGGCCACCGGCAGCAGCTCGGGCAGCGCCCGGTCCTGCCAGCCGAGCAGCCGCACCGCCCGGATCGCCCGGCGCATGATCCGGCGCAGCACGTAGCCGCGGCCCTCGTTGCTCGGGGTCACCCCGTCGCCGATCAGCATCAGCGCGGTGCGCACGTGGTCGGCGATCACCCGCAGCCGCACGTCGTCCGGGTGCGACTCGGCGGCCACGTGGCCGGAGTGCGCGCCGTAGCGCTTGCCGGTCAGCTCGGCGGCCCGGTCGAGGATCGGCCGGACCTCGTCGATCTCGTAGAGGTTGTCGACGCCCTGGAGGATGGAGGCCATCCGCTCCAGGCCCATGCCGGTGTCGATGTTCTTCGCCGGCAGCTCGCCGACGATGCGGAACTCCTCCTTGCTGCGCACGTCGACGATCTCATACTGCATGAAGACGAGGTTCCAGAACTCCAGGTAACGGTCCTCGTCGACCTCCGGACCGCCCTCGCGCCCGTACTGCGGGCCACGGTCGTAGAACAGCTCGGAGCAGGGGCCGGCCGGGCCGGGGATGCCCATCGACCAGAAGTTGTCCTTCTTGCCCCGCCGCACGATCCGCGCCTCCGGCACGCCCACCGAGCGCCAGATCGCGTACGCCTCGTCGTCGTCGAGGTAGACCGTCGGCCAGATCCGCTCCGGGTCCAGCCCGAACCCACCGGCGTCGACCGACTTGGTGGACAGCTCCCAGGCCAGCGGGATGGCCCCGTCCTTGAAGTAGTCGCCGAAGGAGAAGTTGCCGTTCATCTGGAAGAACGTGCCGTGCCGGCTGGTCTTGCCGACCTCGTCGATGTCCGGCGTCCGGATGCACTTCTGCACGCTCACCGCGCGCGAGTACGGCGGCTTCTGCTGGCCCAGGAAGTAGGGCACGAACTGCACCATGCCGGCGTTGACGAACAGCAGGTTCGGGTCGCTGATGGCGGGCAGCGGAGCGGACGGCACCACGGCATGGCCGTTCGCCTCGAAGTGGGCGAGGTACCGCCGCCTGATCTCCGCCGTCTTCATCGCTGGTGTTCCTCCGGGAAAATCTCTCGGTCGCCGATGCGCGGGTCCTCGCGCAACTCGGCGAACTGGTCGTCGAACGCCTCGCCGCGGGCGAAGGCCTCGTGGATCTCCTGCTCCCGCTCGGCCATCCCGAGCCGGACGTCCTCCACGAAGCTACGCATCGACTCGACGAGGCCGCCAGCGGATTCCGACAGGCCGCTGGCGATGCCGGCCGGGGTGTACGCCTGGGCGGTGCGGGTGACCTTGCGGACCACCACCACGCCCACGGCCAGTCCGATGCCCAGCCAGAACAGCCGCCTCATCTTCTCCTCCTCCTGCTCGGCCGGGTCAGCGGTTGCCGCGCCGGGCGGCGCGCCGCTGCTGCTTGATGGTGTCGCGCACCTCCCGCTCGGTCTCGGCGTGCCGGCGGGCCGAGGCGGCCCGGCGCACCCCGTAGCCGAAGGCGGCGACCTTGACCAGCGGGTTGGCCGCGGCGGCGGAGACCACGGTGGCCAGGTTCGCGACGTTGGCGGTGACGTTCTGGGCGTGGGTGGTCATGGTGTCCACCTTGGCGAGCTGGAGGTTGACCCCGTCGAGGGAGGTCTGCACCTGCTCCAGGGCGGTGTTGACGTTCTTCACGGTGGTGTTGACGTCGCCGAGCAGCGGCCCGGAGCGGTCGTTGAGGTCGTTGATCATGCGGGTGGCGGCGTCCACCGTGTGCCGCAGCCGCAGGATGGGCAGCGTCAGGATCAGCACCAGCATCGCGAACGCGATCGCCGCGACCAGTGCCGCGACCTCCAAAAAGCCCACGCCTGTCCTCCTCCAGCAGTGCCCCGTGGCCCGACGCCCGGGACGCGCGACCGTCCTGCCCGGCCGCACCCCGCCGACGGCACGCCGACGGGTGCGGACGGGTCCGCCAGCCCCAGACCCTACCGTCCGTGATGAAAACCGGCTCAGGACGGTGAAGGTGTCAGCTCGCCGAGCGGATCGTCGGTCAGGGTGGGGTACGGATCCTCACCGGTGAGTGACGGGTCGGTGCTCGGCTGTGGCTGCGTCCGCTCGTCGTCGATCGCGTTGCGGACCTTCACCGACACCAACGACCCGGCGCACTTGCCCGCAGCGGCCTTCGGCTGCGGGGACGGCGGGATCGCCGGCTCACCGTTGACCGGCGGCGGTACGCACGCCGGCTCGCGCACCCACAGGTCGAGGGTCAGCTCGTCCCGGCGCCAGCAGGTGTAGCTGCCGTTGGCCGGCTGTTCCGGGCACCGGCTGACCTTCCACGGCCGCCACCCGTCGTCGGCCAACGCCCGCTGGTAGACCTGCGCGGTCTCCTTGACCGGTCGCTGCGAGTCCACCGTGCGCTCCCGCAACCGGCAGTCGAGCAGGCACCAGCGGCTGCCACTGACGTCGTCGACGGTCTTCGTCGCCGCCCAGTCGGGCACGCCCAACTCGTCGAGGGAGTCGAAGACCGGGTCGTGGCTGAGCGTCCGGATGCCGAAGAACAGCGGCACCGCCCCCAGGATGACCAGGCTGACCAGGGCCAGGATGCCCATCCGCAGCCGGCGCCGCTCGCGCATCTGGCGGCGCAGTTCGGACCGGGCGCCGCGCAGCCCACCGGCGGCGGCCGGCGCGGCCGGTTCCGGCTCGACCCGGGGGCGCAGCGGCGGACCGCTGGTCGGCTCGGGGCCGGTCGGGCCGGCCGGTGGTACGGCGACCGCGGCCCTGGCCACCGCGGGCGGCTCA
>NZ_JAIOAA010000002.1 GCF_019890675.1 Micromonospora sp. PLK6-60
TCCCGGCACGACGAAGCCGCCGCCCGGTGTTCCGGGTGGCGGCTTCGGTCGTCTCGACCCCTTCCCTCGCGGCGGGTTGTTCGCCGCGGTGCCGCCGCACTGGGGCGGGGAAGGGAGCTGATCGGCGGGCCGGGGAGCTGAGCCGGCCCGCCGATCAGCCCGTCAGGGTGCCCCTCAGCAGGCTGTCGCCGGAGTGGGCGGGCTCGTTGTCGTATCGCTCGGCGGAAACGTCGACAACTGAGTATGCCTGAAGGTCCACGTTCGGTGGCAAGGGGAGTAGCACATCCCCGGACGCGGCGCGCAGCACACCGATCGAGAACATCTTCATGTTCGTCGGGTTGATCAGCCAGACCTCGTAGTACCCGGGAACGGCCGGGAGATTCGCCACGTGCAGGTGCAACTGGCCGTCGGCGAGGACCCGGGCGTCCCCGGCGGCGTCCTTCGGCGTACCGCCGAAGGCGGCCAGCGGGGCGCTGGCCAGCACCTCCGGCCCCGGCTCCGGGTCCGCGGCCGGGCCGCCGAGCACCACCGCCGTGCCCACCACCGCGACCGCCGCGGCGGCCACGGCCGTCACCGCAGTGGTGGCCCAGCGCGGCCAGCGCCGGCGGGCCCGCCGGGCTGGTCCGGCCGGCGTCGTCGGGCCGGCCGGCGACGCCGGGTCCGCACCGTCCGGCGACGCGGTGGCCCGCCGGGCCGCCGGCAGCGACGGCAGGCGCTCCGCGGCGCCGATCTCCGTGACGATGCCCTGCCAGACGTGCTCGGGCGGGGCCGGCAGGTCGGCCAGGCCCTGGGTGTCGGCGCCGAGGCCGGCGACGTGCTGGAGGGTGGCCAGCTCGCCGCGGCAGTGCGGGCAGCTGTCGAGGTGGGTGGTCTCACCGTCCTCCGCGTCGCTCTCACCGAGCGCCAGAAAGACCAGCCGGTCGTGGTCCAGGTGCTGCACCGTCCACCTCCCATCTGCGTTTCAAGCTCTGCATGCCGCGCCGGATGTGACTCTTGACGGTGCCGAGCGGCACCCCGGTGACCGCCGCGATCTGCTGGTGGGTCAGGTCGTCGTAGAAGGCCAACTCCAGCATGCGGCGCTGGTCCTCGGGGAGCCGGGCCAGCTCGTCGGCGACCACCAGGCGGTCGACCACGGCGTCCGGGTCCGGCCCGGTGGGCACCGGCTCCGGCAGTTGCCGGACCGTATCGACCACCCGGGTCTCCCGGGCAGCCGCGCGCAGCCGGTCGATCACCTTGCGCCGGCCGATCCCGAGCAGCCACCCGATCAGCGACCCCTTGGTCGGATCGAAGGTGTCCCGCCCGAGCCAGGCGGCCACGAACGTCGCCTGGGTGACGTCCTCCGCGTCGCTGCGGTTGGCCAGCGTGCTGGTCGCCAGGTGGAACACGGCGCGGCCGTACCGGTCGTACGCCTCGCGCAGCGCTGTCTCGTCGCCGGCCCGGAACCGGTCCGCCAGGTCGTCGTCGACCGACGGTGGCTCCGGGTCCGGGCGTGCCGCCGTCACCGGGCGGCTCGCCTTCCGTGGGGCATGCCCGACTGTAACGCCCACAGCCCTCGCCCCACTTCCCGGTGTCTGCGCAGCTCCATCGCCCACTCATTCGTCGCCGGCGGCCCCGGCGGATGCGGTCCGGGCGGAGAAAGAAAAGTCGTTTCGGGGCGCATCCGCCGGTGTCGGTGCCGGCGTAACTCGTTCTGCACGCCAGTCGTGACGAATCAGCGCCAACCACCAGGAGGCACGCAAAATGCAGTTCGCCATGTTCCGTCGGGTCGCCGCGGGCGGCGCGGTGGCCGCCCTGACCTTCGCCGGCGTCGGCGCGGCCACCATCAGCCCGGCCTACGCCGCCTCGGCCAAGGTCTCCGTGGTGCACGGCATCCCGGACACCCCGGTCGACGTGTACGTCGACGGCAAGAAGACGCTCGACAACTTCCAGCCGGGCGACGTGGCCGGCCCGCTGACCCTGCCCGAGGGGTCGTACGACATCGCGCTGACCAAGCCGGGCGAGCCGGTCGGCCAGGCGATCCTCAAGGTCGACGCCGCGAAGGTGCCGGGCGGGGCGAACATCAGCCTCGCCGCCCACCTGAGCGCCGACGGCCAGCCGCGGATCACCCCGTTCGTCAACGACGTGTCCAAGGTGGGCGCGGGCAAGGCCCGGCTGATCGTGCGGCACACGGCGGCCGCCCCGGCCGTCGACGTACGGGCCGGCGGAACGCCGGTGTTCCAGGACCTGACCAACCCGAAGGAGGCCAAGGCCGACGTCGACGCCGGCACCGTCAAGGCGGACGTGGTGCTCGCCGGCACCGACACCGTGGCGATCGGCCCGGCGGACCTGAACCTGAAGGAGGGCACCGCCACCGTTGTCTACGCGATCGGCTCCGCCGAGGCCAAGAACCTCGAACTGGTCGCGCAGACCATCACCGGCCTGCACTCGGCCCCGCACGGCGTGCCCAGCGGCTCCGGCGGCCTGGCCGGCACCGGCGTGGCCACCTGGTGGTACGCGCTGGCCGGCGCGGGCGTGCTGCTGCTGGTCGGCGGCGGGGCGCGGCTGGCCACCGCCCGGACCGGTCGCCGGTGACGGTGCGGCACCGCGGGGCGCTGGCGGCGATGGCCGCCGGCGCCGCCGCGCTCACCGCCGCCGCCCTGGTGGCCTGCGGGTCCCAGCCCGCCGAGGACGTCGGGGCCGGTGAGGTGGCGGCGCTGGCCAGTCCCACCCCGGCGCCGACGCCGACGGCGACCGGCGCCGGCGCGCCGCGGGTGCCGGTGAACGCGGGCACCCTGCCGGCGGCCGGGGAGACGATCGAGCCGGCCCGGCTGAGCATCCCGCGGATCCGGGTCGCCGCCACCGTCGACCCGGTCGGCGTCGACCAGCGCACCGGCGAGTTCGACGTGCCGCCCAGCGTCGACCAGGTCGGCTGGTACCGCTACGGCCCCGGCCTGGAGGCCACCGCCGGCTCGGTGGTGATCGCCGGCCACGTGGACAGCGCCGACCAGGGCAAGGGGGCGTTCTTCCGGCTGCGCGAGCTGGACCGGGGAGACACCCTCACCGCCACCGGCTCCGATGGCCGGGAGCGGCGCTACCGGGTGGTGGCCCGGGAGGAGTACCTGAAGACGAAGATCCCGCTGGACCGGTACTTCGCCCGCGACGGCCGGCCCCGGCTCACGCTGATCACCTGTGGCGGACCGTTCGACCCGAAGACCCGCCACTACCGGGACAACATCGTGGTGACCGCGGTGCCGGCCTGACCTCGCCGAGCGATCCCCCGGGTGCCGGATCCCCTCCGGCGTCCGGGGGGCCCGGTCAGTACGCTGAACCGTGATGGCATACCTGGATCACGCGGCGACGACTCCGATGCTCGACGAGGCACTGGAGGCGTACGTCGCCACGGCCCGCGAGGTCGGCAACGCGTCGTCCCTGCACGCGTGCGGCCGCCGGGCGCGCCGGCGGGTGGAGGAGTCCCGGGAGCGGGTGGCCGCCGCGCTCGGCGCCCGCCCCTCCGAGGTGATCTTCACCGGTGGCGGCACCGAGAGCGACAACCTCGCCGTGAAGGGCGTCTTCTGGGCCCGCCGGGCGGCCGGCACGGACCGCGACCGGGTGATCTCCAGCGCGGTGGAGCACCACGCCGTGCTCGACGCGGTGGACTGGCTGGTCGACCACGAGGGCGCCCAGGTGAGCTGGCTGCCGGTGGACACCGCCGGCCGTCTCGACCCGGCCCGGCTGCGCGCCGAGCTGGCGGCGTCCGGTGACCGGGTGGCCCTGGTCACCGCGATGTGGGCGAACAACGAGGTCGGCACGGTGCAGCCGGTGACCGAGCTGGCCGCCGTCGCCGCCGAGCACGGGGTGCCGTTCCACACCGACGCGATCCAGGCGGTGGGGCAGGTCCCCGTCGACTTCGCCGCCAGCGGGGTGTCCGCGCTCACCGTGACCGGCCACAAGCTCGGTGGCCCGGCCGGCGTCGGGGCGCTGCTACTCGGCCGGGACGTGGCCGCGACGCCGCTGCTGCACGGCGGCGGCCAGGAGCGCGACGTCCGCTCCGGCACGCTGGACACCGCCGGCATCGTGGCCTTCGCGGTCGCGGTGGAGGCTGCGGTCAAGGGCCAGCAGGAGTACGCCGCCCGGGTGTCCGCCCTCCGCGACGACCTGGTACGCCGGGTCCGCGAGGCGGTGCCCGAGGTGATCTTCAACGGCGACCCGGCCGACCGGCTGCCCGGCAACGCGCACTTCTCCTTCCCCGGCTGCGAGGGCGACGCCCTGCTGCTCCTGCTCGACGCCCAGGGCATCGCCTGCTCGACCGGCTCGGCCTGCTCCGCCGGGGTGGCCCAGCCCTCGCACGTGCTGATCGCGATGGGCGCCGACGACGACCGGGCCCGCTCGTCGCTGCGCTTCACCCTGGGTCACACCAGCACGTCCGCCGAGGTGGACGCGCTGATCGCCGCCCTGCCAGCCGCGGTGGACCGGGCCCGCCGGGCCGCCGCCCTGCGTACCCCCCGCTGACGCCGGGATACGCTCGGTGCGGAGGAAGGGAGGGCGCTGGTGAGGGTGCTGGCGGCGATGTCGGGCGGGGTGGACTCCGCGGTGGCGGCGGCGCGTGCGGTGGACGCCGGGCACGACGTGACCGGGGTGCACCTGGCGCTGGCCCGCAACCCGCAGACCTACCGCACCGGGGCCCGGGGCTGCTGCACCCTGGAGGACTCCCGGGACGCCCGGCGGGCCGCCGACGTGCTCGGCATCCCGTTCTACGTCTGGGACATGGCCGACCGGTTCCACGCCGACGTGGTGGACGACTTCGTCGCCGAGTACGCGGCCGGCCGTACCCCGAATCCCTGCCTGCGCTGCAACGAAAAGATCAAGTTCGCGGCGGTGCTGGACCGGGCCGTGGCCCTTGGCTTCGACGCGGTGGTCACCGGCCACCACGCCCGGCTCGGCGCGGACGGCCTGCTGCGCCGCAGCGTCGACGCGGCCAAGGACCAGTCGTACGTGCTGGCCGTGCTCACCCGCGCGCAGCTGGACCGGTCGATCTTCCCGCTCGGCGACTCGACCAAGGCCCAGGTACGCGAGGAGGCCGCCCGGCGCGGCCTGGCGGTGGCCGACAAGCCGGACTCGCACGACATCTGCTTCATCGCCGACGGGAACACCCGTGGTTTCCTCGCCGACCGGCTCGGCGAGGCGCCCGGCGACGTGGTCGACGCGCTCACCGGCGCCACCGTCGGCAGCCACAGCGGCGCGTACCAGTACACCGTCGGGCAGCGGCGCGGCCTGCACCTGGACCGCCCCGCCCCGGACGGCCGCCCCCGCTACGTGCTCTCCATCACCCCGAAGACCAACACGGTGACCGTCGGCCCGGCCGAGGCGCTGGAGGTCTCCTCGGTGCGGGCGACCCGCCCGGTCTGGACCGGCGGCGAGCGGCCGGCCGGGCCGATCGAGTGCGAGGTGCAGCTGCGGGCGCACGGCGACGTGGTCCCGGCCGCGGTCTCGCTGGACGCCGACGGCCTGCGCGCCGAGCTGCGCCGCCCGCTGCGCGGTGTCGCCGCGGGCCAGGCGATCGTGGCGTACCGGCCGGATCCGGCCGGGGACGTGGTGCTCGGCTCGGCCACCATCTCCGCCTGACCGCCGGCCTCGCGTAGCGCGGTCTGCGGCATGTCGGGCGATCCTGCGTCCGGGATGGCCCCATGCGCGGCACGTGGCGCCGTCCGCCGAGGGGATGGGGGCGGATAATCTTCGGCCGTGACCGAACAGTCCTGGCCCTGGCCCACCGGTGCGGCGACCGGCATCGGTTCGCTGCCCGGCACCGACATCGCCGAGGCCCAGCGGATCGTCCTCGGTGAGCTGCCCGACCTGCCGCACCTGCCCGAGCTGCCGGCCCGTGGCCCCGGCGCCGACCTGGTGGGCCGCACCGGCGGCCTGCTGGTCGAGTTGCCGGTCGAGCTGTACGCGGCGCGCTGGCGGATCGCCCCGCGCCCCGGTCGTGAACTGCGGCGCGCCCGGGACCTGATGGAACGCGACCTGGACCAGCTCGCCGAGCAGGCCGAGGAGTACGCCGGCCCGGTGAAGGTGCAGGTGGCCGGGCCGTTCACCCTGGCCGCCGCGCTGGAGCTGCCGATCGGCGGCCGGCTGTTGCGCGACCCGGGCGCGGTCCGCGACCTCGCCGGCTCGCTCGCCGAGGGGGTCCGGGGGCATGTCGCTGCGGTCGCCCGCCGGCTGCCCCGGGCGACGGTGCTGCTCCAGGTCGACGAGCCGTCGCTGCCCGCGGCGCTGGCCGGCCGGGTGCCCACCGAGAGCGGCCTCGGCACGTACCGCACGGTGGAGTCCGAGGTGGCCCGGGCGTTGCTGCGCCAGGTGATCGAGGCGGCCGGGGTGCCGACCGTGGTGCACTGCTGTGCCCCGGACGTCCCGCTGGAGCTGATCCGCACCACCGGCGCGGTCGGCGTCGCCCTGGACCTGAGCCTGCTCCGCGACCTCGACCCGCTGGGCGAGGCGATCGACGCCGGGCTCGGGCTGCTGGCCGGGGCCGCGCCGGCGCTGCCGCCGCCGGCCGGTCGCGCGCCGACCTCGGCCCAGGTCGCCGATCGGGTACGCGAGCTCTGGGACCGCCTGGGCTTCCCGCGCCGCCGGCTCGCCGAGCAGGTCGTCGTCACCCCCGCCTGCGGCCTGGCCGGGGCCACCCCGACGTACGCCCGGGCGGTGCTCGCCGCCTGCCGGGACGCCGGCCGGCGGCTCGCCGAGGAGTAGCCCGCGTCCCGTCGATCATGGCGGTGCGCGGCGGTGGCCCGGACCGGGTTTCCGTGTCGTACCCGACGGGCAGGATGGCCGGCATGGTGGGACAACTTCGTTCAGTGGTGATCGACACTCCCGATCCGCGCGGCCTGGCGGCCTTCTACGGCGAGCTGCTCGGCCTGCCCGTGGTCGAGGAGAACTCGGAGGGCGACGACTGGGTGGTGCTCGGCGGCCCACCGGGGCACCTGCCGCGGCTGGCCTTCCAGAAGGCGCTCGACCTGCGCCCGCCGGCCTGGCCCGACCCGGAGCGGCCGCAGCAGTTCCACATCGACGTCACCGTCGAGGACATCGACGCCGCCGAGAAGAAGGCGCTCGACCTGGGGGCCCGGCGGCTGCCGGGCGAGGGGGAGGGCTGGCGGGTCTACGCCGACCCGTCCGGCCACCCGTTCTGCCTCTGCTGGGACTGACCGGGGCGGGCTTGACCCGGCCGGGCATGATCGCGGGGTGATCGACTCCGCACCCCGCCGGGCCGCCGGTTCGCTGTTCGGGCTCGCCTTCGGCGACGCGCTGGGCCGGCCCACCGAGTTCCTGACCGTCGCCGAGATCGTCGGCCGGTACGGCCCGACCGGCCCTCGGGAGCTGGTCGGGGCGCCCGCCCTGGTCACCGACGACACCCAGCTGGCGCTCGCGGTGGCCTGGGCGCTGCACGACGCGCCCGGGCACACCGCGGCCGAGGTCGAGCCGCTGCTGCGGCGGCGTTTCGTCGAGTGGTCGGTCAGCCCGGAGAACAACCGCGCCCCGGGCATGACCTGCCTGCGCGCCTGCGGTGAGCTGGCCCGGGGCGTCCGGTGGCAGGAGGCCACCGTGGCCGGCTCGAAGGGCTGCGGGGCCAACATGCGGGTCACCCCGGTCGGGCTGCTCGACGTCGACCTGGACACCCTCGCCGGGCTGGCGCAGCTCCAGGCCGGCCTGACCCACGGCCACCCGACCGGCCTGGCGGCCAGCGAGCTGACCGCGTACGCCGTCCGGCTGGTGTGCGACGGCGCGGCGCTCGCCGAGCTGCCGGGCCGGCTCGCCGCCCGGGCCCGCGAGCAGCGCGCCGTCTATCGGGCCGACTGGCTGGGCGACCTGTGGCAGCGCTCCGGCGAGCGCACGCCGGAGGAGTTCATCGCGCGCGGCTGGGACGAGTGCCTCGACGCGCTGGCCCGGCTGGACGACGCGCTGGCCCGGGCCGATGACGGCGGCGATCCGTGCCGGTACACGGGGGAGGGCTGGGTGGCCGAGGAGGCGCTCGCCACCGCGCTGCTCTGCGCGCTGCGCCACCCCGACGACCCGGTGGCGGCGCTGGCCCGGGGCGCGACCACGGCCGGCGACTCGGACTCGATCGCCGCCCTGGCCGGCGCCTTCGTCGGCGCCGCGCACGGCCTGGCCGGCTGGCCCGAGGGATGGGCCGCCCGCATCGAGTACGCCGACCAGCTCGCCACGCTCGCCGCCGCCTGGGACCGGCCCGACGGCCCCACGCCGACTGGCGGGGACATGCCACCTGGCGGCACCACGGCGGCCGGCGGAGCCGGTCAGTAGAGGCGGTCGGCCAGGAGGGTGGCGCAGCCGAGGCCGGCCAGCGCGCCGGTCGGCAGCAGCCACCAGGCGGGGGCCGGGTGGCGCAGCCGGCGCCAGCTGAGCGCCAACCCGACGGTGGTGACGGTCAGGGCGGCGAGCAGCGCGTACCAGATGGTGGTGGCGTGCGGCGGCGGTGCCGCCTCGCCCGGCGCGGGGACGGTGGACGCCGGGTCGGCGTACGGGGCGAACCAGGCCAGCCGGTAGCCCAGCAGCGGCAGCAGCGGCAGGGCCGCCAGCGACACGATGGCGGCCACCAGCCGACGTGGCCACCCGATCGGCGCGACGGTGGGTCCGGTCACCGCACCAGCATCGCCGAACCCGGGCATCGCCGGCAGGGCCGCCCGGTCAGGCCGGGCTCCGCCGGGCGTGCAGCCGCCGGACCTGGCGCCACAGGTGCGGCTCGCAGCTGCCGGCCCGCTTCTCGAACGCGGTGAGCGGCACCGGCAGCGGCTCGGCGAGGTCGAGCCAGCTGTCGTGCTCCGCGCCCGGGTCCCAGTCGCGGGTGGGGATGCGGACGTGGTCGTCCCGGCCGCTCTTGTCCTGGCTGGTGATCTTGAGCACCTCGGCGTCCCCGGTGCCGGCCCGCAGCACCAGGCAGGGACGCACCTTCGAGCCGCTGCCGTCGGCGTACGGCACGTCGGCCCACCAGATCTCACCGGACCGGGGCGTACCGGCGGGGGCCCGCGGGCGCGGCGGCGCGGTCGGCCGGCTCCGGTCCCGGGCCGGCCGGTCCCGCTCCGCGCCGGTACGCGGGCCGCGCCCGCCCGGCCGGCGCCACTCGTTCCAGGCCCAGCCGGCGGCGACCGCCAGGACGATCAGCAGTCCCCACCACAGCCACTCGGGCATCCGTACCCCGCCTCTCCACCGCCGCGCCGCCGGTCGGCGTGCGGCGATCCTCGCACGGTCCGCGCCCGGTCGCCCGGTGGGCGCGGCGGGCGGGACGCGCGTTGTCCCACCCGACCGATACGGTGCTCCGGTAGCGTGATCACGGAGGTCAGCGGTGTCCGAAGAAGCGATTTCCCAAGCCGTCAGCCCCGCCCAGGAGGCGGCGGCCGGCGCCGAGCCGCCCCCCGAGGCGCGGGAGCGGCACGCCACGCTCAGCCAGGAGCTCACCGAGCACCAATACCGCTACTACGTGCTCGACGCCCCGACCATCTCCGACGCCGAGTTCGACCGGCAGCTGCGCGAGCTGGAGGCGCTGGAGGAGGAGTTCCCGGCGCTGCGCACCCCGGACTCGCCGACCCAGCGGGTCGGCGGCACCTTCTCCACCGACTTCACCCCGGTCGCGCACGCCGAGCGGATGCTCTCGTTGGACAACGCCTTCGCCGACGAGGAGCTGGCGCTCTGGGCCGAGCGGGTCGAGCGGGACGCCGGCGGCCCGGTTCCATATCTGTGCGAGCTGAAGGTCGACGGGCTGGCGATCAACCTGACCTACGAGAAGGGCCGGCTGGTCCGGGCGGCGACCCGCGGCGACGGCCGCACCGGCGAGGACGTGACCGCCAACGTGCGCAGCATCGCCGACGTGCCGGCCCGGCTCACCCCGTCCGGCGCCTTCCCGGAGGTGCCCGCGCTCCTCGAGGTGCGCGGCGAGATCTACTTCCCGGTGGCCGCCTTCGCCGACCTGAACGCCGGCCTGGTCGAGCAGGGCAAGGCGCCGTTCGCCAACCCGCGCAACGCCGCCGCCGGCAGCCTGCGGCAGAAGGATCCGCGGATCACCGCCTCCCGGCCGCTGCGCCTGGTGGTGCACGGCATCGGCGCCCGCAAGGGTTTCCAGCCGACCACCCAGTCCGAGGCGTACGCCGCCCTGAAGGCGTGGGGGCTGCCGACCAGCGACCGCTGGCGGGTGGTGCCCGACCTGGCCGGCGTCGCGGAATACATCGCCTGGTACGCCGAGCACCGGCACGACGTCGAGCACGAGATCGACGGCGTGGTGGTCAAGGTCGACCCGGTCGCCATCCAGGGCCGGCTCGGCTCGACCAGCCGCGCGCCGCGCTGGGCGATCGCCTTCAAATACCCGCCGGAGGAGGTGACCACCAAGCTGCTCGACATCGACGTGAACGTCGGCCGCACCGGCCGGGTCACCCCGTTCGCCGTCCTCGAACCGGTGCGGGTGGCCGGGTCCACGGTCGCGCTGGCCACCCTGCACAACGCGCGGGAGGTGGAGCGCAAGGGCGTGCTGATCGGCGACACGGTGGTGCTGCGCAAGGCCGGCGACGTGATCCCCGAGGTGCTCGGCCCGGTGGTGGACCTGCGCCCCGCCGACGCCCGGCCGTTCGTCATGCCCACCTCCTGCCCGGCCTGCGGCACCCCGCTCGCCCCGGCGAAGGAGGGCGACATCGACATCCGCTGCCCGAACTCGCGCAGCTGCCCCGCCCAGTTGCGCGAGCGGGTGTTCCACCTGGCCGGCCGGGGGGCGTTCGACATCGAGGTGCTCGGCTACAAGGGCGCGTCCGCGCTGCTCGACGCCGGGATCATCCACGACGAGGGCGACCTGTTCGGCCTCACCGCCGAGCAGCTCGCCAACTCCCCGTTCTTCGTCAACAAGGACGGCAGCCTGGGCAGCAACGCCACCAAGCTGCTGGACAATCTCGCCGTGGCCCGGGAACGCGACCTGTGGCGGGTGCTGGTCGGTCTCTCCATCCGGCACGTCGGGCCCACCGCCGCACAGGCCCTGGCCCGGCACTTCCGCTCGATGGACGCGATCGAGGCGGCCACCGAGGAGGAACTCTCCTCGGTGGACGGTGTCGGCCCGACCATCGCCGCCAGCATCAAGGAGTGGTTCACCGTCGACTGGCACCGCGAGGTGGTCGACAAGTGGCGCCGGGCCGGCGTCCGGATGGCGGAGGAGGCCGGCGAGGAGGGGCCGCGTCCGCTGGAAGGGCTCACCGTGGTGGTCACCGGCACGCTCGCCGACTTCTCCCGGGACCAGGCGGCGGAGGCGATCCAGAGCCGGGGCGGCAAGGTGAGCGGTTCGGTCTCCAAGAAGACCGGCTTCGTCGTGGTGGGGGAGAATCCGGGTGCCAAGGCCGACAAGGCGGCCAGCCTCAAGGTGCCGGTGCTCGACGAGGCGGGCTTCCGGGTGCTGCTCGACGCCGGCCCGGAGGCGGCCCGCGAGGTGGCCACCGTCGAGGGCTGACCCTGCGGCATGACCGCTTCGGCGGTCGAGCAGGCCGCGCCCGGCACCCGGCGGCGTATACCAACTTAATTACGACTACGACCGATTCGTGACTGTCGCATCCGGAAATCGACCCGTCAGGGCTTTCATGGGGGGCATGGCGGGCGGACGGCCCGCCACGATCCTGCCGCGGGAGGTGCGATGGAGACCGGCGATCCCCGAAACTCGGTGCCACCGGGGCGGGCGACGCCGTTCTTCGGGTTCGTGCTCGGCGTCGGCGCGCTGGCCGTGCTGGTGTCGGCCGGCCCGCTGGCGGCCCTGGCCGACCGGCTGGGCGACCTGCCGGCCGCGTTCTGGACGATGGCGGCGCTCGCCGTGGCCTGCGACGCGCGACCGTTCGTGCCGCCCGGGCGGCGGGAGTCCTCCGCCGTCTTCCCGTCCACCTGCTTCACCTTCGCCATCCTGCTCGGCTGGGGCCTGGGCCCGGCGGTGGCGGTGCAGGCGGTGGCGGTGGCCGTCTCCGGGTGGCGGATGCGGCACGCCGTCTGGCGCACCGGCTTCAACGCGGCCCAGTACGCGGTGGCCCTCGCCGCCGCGTACCTGGTCACCCGGCTCGGTCCCGGCGACCTCTTCGACGGCGGCCGGCTGCACTGGACGGAGGTGGCGGCCGTCGGGGGCGCCACCGCCGCCTGGTTCCTGGTCAACTACGGCCTGGTCAGCACCGCGGTACGGCTGCGCTTCGGCGAGCGGTGGTGGCCGGGCGTACGGCAGGGGCTGGCGTACGAGCTGCTCTCCACCGGGTCGCTGCTGCTGCTGGCCCCGGTGCTGGTGGCCGCCGCCCGGGCCAGCGCCGCGCTGATCCCGCTGGTGCTGGTGCCGCTCTTCGCGGTCTACCGGATGGCCCGGCTCTCCGCCGAGCAGGAAGAGCTGGCCTCCCTCGACCCGCTGACCGGCCTGCCGAACCGCAAGGCACTGCTGGCGGAGGTCGCCGAACAGGTGCACCTGCACGCGGAACGGGTGGCCCGGGGCGACCCGGACGGGCACCTGGCGCTGCTGCTCATCGACCTGGACCGGTTCAAGCACGTCAACGACGCGCTCGGGCACGCGGTGGGGGACCGGCTGCTGGTCGAGGTGAGCGCCCGGCTGACCGGCGTGGTCGGCCCCGGTGACCTGCTCGCCCGGCTGGGCGGGGACGAGTTCGCCATCGTCAGCACCGGGCTCGGCGGGTCCGACCAGGCGCGGGAACTCGCCGAGCGGGTGGTCCGGGCGCTGGTGGAGCCGGTCTCGCTGGACGGGCTCCCACTTGACGTCGGCGGTTCGATCGGCATCGCGGTCTTTCCCGACCACGGCGAGGACTACGCCACCCTGATGCGGCACGCCGACGTCGCGATGTACGACGCCAAGCACCGCAACGACACCATCGCCGTCTACACGCCGGAGTCCGACCACAACTCGGCCGAGCGGCTGGCCCTCCTGGCCGATCTGCGGCGGGTGCTGGAGTCCGGCCCGGCCGGTGGCGGCGAGCGTGCCGGCGGGGTGCGGGGCGGGGACGGCGCGGCGTTGCCCACCGCGACCGACGCGGTGCCGGCCGCCCGCCCGGCCTCGTCCCGCCGGTGGGGTCGTCGCCGCCGGGACCCGGTGGAGCTGGCCGGCACCGACGAGCTGATCAACCGGATCGTGACCGGGGCGGACCCGATCCGCCGCCGGGCCGCGGCCCGCGCCGGCGGTGCCGACGGCACCCCGGACGCCGGGACCAGCCCGGACGGCGGGACCAGCCCGGACGGCGACGGCGCCCCCGGGGGCCGCGAGGCGACCCCGGCCGTGCCGTCGGACGGTGCCGAAGTCGTTCCGGCCGCTGCGTCATCGGACGGTGCCGAGGCCGGTTCGGTCGCTGACGGAACGGTGCCGGGCGACGGGACCGTGCCGGCTGGGCGGACCGTGCCGGACGACGGGACCGTCGCGGGTGACCGGGCCGTGCCGGTCGGTCAGGGGCCCGGCGCGTCGGCCGGCGTGGTGCCCGCCGCCCGGACCGAGGAGCGGCGGCCGGACGCCGAGGTCGGCGAGATCACCATGTATTACCAGCCGCAGATCGCCATCGCCACCGGCGAGGTGGTCGGCGTGGAGGCCCTGCTGCGCTGGCGGCACCCCCGGCGCGGCATGGTCGACCCGGGGGAACTGATCCAGGTGGCCGAGCAGAGCGCGGTGATGCGCCTGCTCACCCGCCGGGTGGTCGACGACGTGGTCGAGCAGCTCGCCAAGTGGACCGCCGCCGGCACCGACCTGCGGGCGGCGCTGAACGTCAGCGTGCGGGACCTGCACACCGGCGAGGTCGCCGACCAGATCGCCGACCGGCTCACCCGCTTCGGCGTACGGCCCGACCGGCTCCAGGTGGAGATCACCGAGGGGGCGCTGATGGCCGACCCGCGCCGGGTGCTCGCCACCATCTCCCGGCTGCACCGGATCGGGGTGGGCATCGCGCTTGACGACTTCGGCACCGGCTACTCGTCGTTGCAGCACCTGCGCCGGTTGCCGCTGTCCGAGGTGAAGGTGGACCGGTCGTTCGTGCTGGGCATGGCCGAGGACGCCGACGACGCTGCGATCGTCCGGTCGATGATCGAGCTGGCCGGCGCGCTCGGCCTGCGGGTGGTCGCCGAGGGCGTGGAGGACGAGCGGACCTGGCGGCTGCTGCACGCGGCCGGCTGCGACGTGGCCCAGGGCTGGTTCTACGCCCGGCCGATGCCCGCCGAGGAGCTGACCGGGTGGCTGGCCCGCTACCGGCCGGTGCGGCCGACGGTGCCGGTCGAGGAGCCGGGCCACCGCCGCCCCACCCGCTGACCGGCAGCCGGCCGCGACGTCGCCCGGTGCGGTCGATCTGGTCGGCGACATCGCCGGCTGCCGGGCGTCGCGGGCCCGACCGGCGCGCACGCAGGGTGCCGGAGCGGGCGTACGCGCGGGGTGGCGACCCGGGGAGGGGGAGTCGGAGGACCCGGCGCGAGCGCGGGACAATAGACTCGCTCCGGTCACCGCGCGTCATCGCCCGACCGTCGCGGTCGGCGGGACCGAAGGATCCAGCAGCACAGCCACGAAGGGGGCACCGATGGCCGCCATCTCCCGCGAGGAGGTCGCGCACCTGGCGCGACTGTCGCGGCTCGCCGTCACGGAGGAGGAGTTGGACACCTTCGCCGGCCAGCTCGACGTGATCCTCCAGGCGGTCGCGCAGGTCGGCGAGGTCGCCGCGGCGGACATCCCGCCGACCTCGCACTCCGTACCGCTGACGAACGTGCTCCGCGAGGACGTGGTGGTGCCGGGGTTGACCCCCGCCGAGGCGCTGTCCGGTGCGCCGGACGCGGAGGAGCAGCGGTTCCGCGTCCCGCGGATCCTGGACGAGGATGTGGCGTCATGAGCGAGCTGATCAAGAAGACGGCGACCGAGATCGCCGCCCTCGTCGCCGGCGGGGAGACCTCGGCGGTCGAGGTGACCCAGGCCCACCTGGACCGGATCGCCGCGGTCGACGACCGGGTGCGGGCCTTCCTGCACGTCGACACCGAGGGCGCGCTGGCCGCCGCCCGGGCGGTCGACGAGCGCCGGGCCGCCGGCGAGCAGCTCGGCCCGCTGGCCGGCGTGCCGGTCGCGGTGAAGGACGTGCTCACCACCAAGGGCGTGCCGACCACCGTCGGCTCGAAGATCCTCCAGGGCTGGCGCCCGCCGTACGACTCGACGATCGTGCGGCGGCTGCGCGACGCGGGCACGGTGATGCTCGGCAAGACCAACATGGACGAGTTCGCGATGGGCTCCTCCACGGAATACTCCGCGTACGGCGCGACCCACAACCCGTGGGACCTGGGCCGGATCCCGGGCGGCTCGGGTGGCGGCAGCGCCGCCGCGCTCGCCGCGTACGAGGCGCCGCTGGCGATCGGCTCGGACACCGGCGGCTCGATCCGCCAGCCCGGCGCGGTCACCGGCACCGTCGGCGCGAAGCCCACCTACGGCGGCACCTCCCGGTACGGCCTGGTGGCGTTCTCCTCGTCGCTGGACACCCCCGGCCCGTGCGCCCGTACGGTGCTCGACGCCGCCCTGCTGCACCAGGTGATCGGCGGCCACGACCCGCGCGACTCCACCTCCATCCCGCAGCCGGTGCCGGACGTGGTGGCCGCGGCGAAGCGCGGCGCGACCGGCGACCTGACCGGCGTGAAGCTGGGCGTGGTCACCGAGTTCTCCGGCGAGGGCGCCGAGCCGGGCGTGCTGGCCGCGTTCCGGGACGCGGTGGAGGCGCTGACCAAGCTGGGCGCCGAGATCGTCGAGGTCTCCTGCCCGCACTTCCGGTACGCGCTGCCGGCGTACTACCTGATCGCGCCGAGCGAGTGCTCCTCCAACCTGGCCCGCTTCGACGGCGTGCGCTTCGGCCTGCGCGAGGGCGACGACGGCAACCGGTCGCTGGAGGAGGTCATGTCGCTGACCCGGGACGCCGGCTTCGGCCCCGAGGTCAAGCGCCGGATCATGCTCGGCACGTACGCCCTGTCGTCGGGCTACTACGACGCCTACTACGGCCAGGCGCAGAAGGTCCGCACGCTGATCACCCGCGACTTCACCGCGGCGTTCGAGCAGGTGGACGCGCTGATCTCGCCGACCACGCCGTTCGTGGCGTTCGAGATGGGCGCGCGCACCTCCGACCCGTACCAGATGTACCTGGCGGACCTGTTCACCATCCCCACCAACCTGTACGGCGGCCCGGGCATCTCGGTGCCGTGCGGGCTGGCCGACGGGCTGCCGGTGGGCCTGCAGGTGATGGCCCCGACGATGGCGGACGACCGGATGTACCGGGTGGCCGCCGCGCTGGAGTCCGTGGTCGGCACGCTCACCCCGCCGGCGTTGTGACCCGAGCCCGCGGGGCGGCTACCGGCCGCCCCGCGGGACCCACCGGCCGTAACCGGAAAAGATCATTACGCCCGGTAGCTCTTCCGGTCCGCCGGCGTCCGGTCGACGGGTGGCGGTCAGCCGTCGTGCCGGCCGGCCAGGTAGCGGCGGGCCTGCCGGCGGCTCCAGCCCTGCGTCCAGAGCAGCACCACCGCGCAGAGCACGCCGACCGCCGCCACCACCCGGATGACGGTGTCCGCGTCGCGGACGAGCAGCCACGTCTGGGAGAGCAGCAGCGCCACCGCGCCCCAGCGCACCCAACCCTGGCTCAGCCACCTGGTCGCCTCGTCGCGGGCCAGCGCGTCGATCCGCGGGTCGTCGGTGTGCCCGTCGCGCAGCGCCCGCTTCACCCGGCGCAGGGTCTCCGGGTCGGCCGGGGCCCGGTTCGGCAGCCGGCGCAGGATCCGGCGGCCGAAGACCAGGGCAACCACCGCGCCGATCAGCGGCGGGATCAGCATCAGCAGGAACGCCGGCCAGAGCTTGTCCGGGGCGGTGTCCCCGGCGAGCACGCCCGCGCCGAACGCCGCGAAGGCGACCACGACCAGCGCGGCCGACACGTACAGGTTCACCTGGCGCTGCCGGCGGCGCGCCTCGGCGAGCAGCGCGGCCGGGTCCGGGTCGGAAGAGGGCATCCCCGTGTTCGTCATGGTCGATCCCTACCCGGGTGGCCGAGTGGCTACGCCGGGGGCCGGCGGGCGGGACGAAACCCGGGCGCGGTGATCACCGGCAGCCCCATTAGGCTGGAACGGTTCTGTCCGGATCGCGCCTGGAGCTCAGATGACGACGACACTGCCCGCGTACGACGAGGTCGTCGCGCGTTTCGAACCGGTGATCGGCCTGGAGACCCACGTCGAGCTGGGCACGAACACCAAGATGTTCTGCGGCTGCCCGACCGATTTCGGCGGCGAGCCGAACACCCGGGTCTGCCCGGTCTGCCTCGGCCTGCCCGGCTCGCTGCCGGTGGCCAACAAGGCGGCCATCGAGGCGACCATCCGGATCGGGCTGGCGCTGAACTGCTCCATCGCCGAGTGGTGCCGGTTCGCCCGGAAGAACTACTTCTACCCGGACATGCCGAAGAACTTCCAGATCAGCCAGTACGACGAGCCGCTCTGCGTCGACGGCTACCTGGACGTCGAGGTCAACGGCGAGCTGGTGCGGATCGGCATCGAGCGGGTGCACCTGGAGGAGGACACCGGCAAGACGCTGCACGTCGGCGGCGCCACCGGCCGCATCCACGGCGCCACCGAGTCGCTCGTCGACTACAACCGGGCCGGCATCCCGCTGGTGGAGATCGTCACCAAGCCGATCCCCGGCACCGGCGCGCTCGCGCCGGAGACCGCCCGGGCGTACGTCACCGAGCTGCGCGACGTGCTCCGCTCGCTGGGCGTCTCCGACGTCCGGATGGAGGAGGGCTCGCTGCGCTGCGACGTCAACACCTCGCTGAACCGGCCGGGCGAGGAGTGGGGCACCCGTACCGAGACCAAGAACGTCAACTCGCTGCGCTCGGTGGAGCGGGCGGTCCGCTCGGAGATGCTGCGCCAGGCGTCCGTGCTGGAGGCCGGGGGCCGGATCACCCAGGAGACCCGGCACTTCCACGAGGACACCGGCGACACCACCCCCGGCCGGTCCAAGGAGACCGCCACCGACTACCGGTACTTCCCGGAGCCGGACCTGGTCCCGCTCGCCCCGGACACCGCCTGGGTCGCCGAGCTGAAGGCCGCCCTGCCGGAGCTGCCGCGGCTGCGCCGCAAGCGGATCCAGCAGGAGTGGGGCCTGTCCGACCTGGACATGCAGTCGGTGGTCAACGCCGGCGCGGTCGAGCTGATCGAGGCGACCGTGGCCGCCGGCGCCACCCCGGCCGCCGCCCGCAAGTGGTGGCTGGGTGAGCTGTCGCGCCGGGCCAACGAGACCGGCGTGGAGCTGGCCGACATCGGGGCCACCCCGGCCCAGGTCGCCGAGCTGCAGGGGCTGGTCGACGCGGGCAAGCTCAACGACAAGCTGGCCCGTACCGTGCTGGAGGGCGTGGTGGCCGGCGAGGGTTCGCCGACCGACATCATGACCAGCCGGGGCCTGGAGGTGGTCTCCGACACCGGCGCGCTGACCGCCGCCGTGGACGAGGCGATCGCCGCCAACCCCGACATCGCCGACAAGATCCGCAGCGGCAAGGTCGCGGCGGCCGGCGCCCTGGTCGGCGCGGTCATGAAGACCACCCGCGGCCAGGCGGACGCCAAGACCGTCCGTGAGCTGATCCTGGCCCGCCTCGGCGCCTGACGCGCAAGGAAGGGGCCCCTGTTAACGCATTCGGTATAGGAGGGGCCCCCTCCTAACACCCCTCGTGAGGGCGTCAACGGCGACGCCCGGATGGAGTCACCGTGAAGCAGCACGACCTCGACGTCCTCGACGAGATCCAGCGCCGCGTGCTCTGGCTCGCCACCCGGATCGTGGACGCCGCCAACCACGACCGGGACACCGGCGACGGGGTGAAGGTCGGCGGCCACCAGGCGTCCAGCGCCTCGCTGGTCACCGCGATGACCGCGCTCTGGTTCGCCCACCTGGACGCCGAGGACCGGGTCGCGGTGAAGCCGCACGCCTCGCCGGTCTTCCACGCCATCCAGTACCTGCTGGGCAACCTCGACAAGTCCTACCTGCCGAGGCTGCGGGCGCGTGGCGGGCTCCAGTCGTACCCGTCGCGGACCAAGGACCCGGACGAGGTGGACTTCTCCACCGGCTCGGTCGGCCTGGGCGCCGCCGCGCCGCTGTTCGCCGCGGTCACCCGCCGCTACGTCGACGCGCACTTCGGCGAGCGCCCGCACTCCCGGTTCATCGCGCTGATCGGCGACGCCGAACTCGACGAGGGCAACATCTGGGAGGCGGTCGCCGACCCGGCCACCACCGGGCTGGGCAACGTGATGTGGCTTGTCGACTTCAACCGCCAGTCCCTGGACCGGGTCGTGCCGGGCATCCGGATCAACCAGTGGCGGGGCCAGTTCGAGGCCGCCGGCTGGCACGTGGTCGAGGTCAAGTACGGCCGCAAGCTCGCCGAGGCGTACGCCCGGCCGGGCGGGGAGGCGCTGCGCGACTGGATCGACCTGATGCCCAACGAGCAGTACCAGTCGCTGTTCGGGCTGACCGGGCCGGCCCTGCGCAAGCAGTTCCTGGACGGGGCGCCGGCCGGGATCGCGGAGTTCATCGCCGGCATCGGCGACGACGAGCTGGGCCCGCTCGTCACCGACCTGGGCGGGCACGACGCCGAGGCGCTGCTCGACGCGTACGCCCAGTGCGACGCGGTCACCGACCGGCCCAGCGTGGTCTTCGCGTACACGGTCAAGGGCTGGGGCCTGCCGATCGCCGGTAACCCGCGCAACCACTCGGCGCTCCTCACCACCGAGCAGGTCGACGCGTTCCGGGCCGAGCTGGGCCTGACCGCGGAGACCGAGTGGGACCGGCTCGACCCGGCGTCGGAGGCCGGCATCCGGGCCGGCGAGCGTCGGGAGGCGCTGTCCCGCGCGCCGCGCGAGCGGGCGCTCGGGGTCACCGTCCCGGAAACCACGAAGGTACGCGCCAACAAGCCGGTCTCCACCCAGGAGGTCTTCGGCCGGGTGCTGGTGGACCTGGCCCGCGAGCCACAGGTCGCGCCCTATCTGGTGACCACCGCGCCGGACGTGGCCACCTCCACCAACCTGGCCGGGTTCATCAACAAGACCGGCGTGTTCGCCCCGACCGAGCAGCGCTCCTGGTCCGAGGACCGGATGCTGCGCTGGACGGAGAGCCCGGCGGGGCAGCACATCGAGCTGGGCATCTCCGAGATGAACCTGTTCCTGCTGCTCGGCCAGCTCGGGCTGTCGTGGGACCTGTCCGGGCAGCCGCTGCTGCCGGTGGGCACGGTCTACGACCCGTTCGTGCTGCGCGGCCTGGACGCGTTCCTCTACGGCACCTACTCGGGCTCCCGGTTCGTGGTGGCCGGCACCCCGTCGGGCATCACCCTGGCCCCGGAGGGCGGCGCCCACCAGTCCACGATCACCGCGAGCGTGGGCCTGGAGCTGCCCGGGGTGACCTTCGTCGAGCCGGCGTACGCCACCAGCCTGGACTGGCTGCTCTGTGACGCGCTGGGGCAGATCGCCGGCGGCGGGGCGCCCGCCACCACGGCCGCGCCGGCCGAGGACGGGGCGTACTACTTCCGGCTCAGCACCCGCCCGGTCGACCAGGCGCCGTTCGATGCGGCGCGGGCCCGGATCGGCGACGCGGTGCTGCGCCGGCAGGTGGTCGCCGGGGCGTACCGGCTGGTGGACGCGCACCAGGCGTACCCGGAGCTGGTGGACGCCCCGCAGGTGCAGCTGGCGGCCTCCGGCGCGGTGCTGCCGGAGGTCCTGGCCGCCGCGGCGGAGCTGGCCGAGGAGGGCATCGCGGCGCACGTGGTCGACGTGACCAGCCTGGACCGGCTCTACCGGGCCTGGCAGCGGACCCTGCGCCAGGGTGTGCGGACGGCGACCGTGCCGAGCGTGCCCGGCGCGCTGCGGTCGGCGTTCACCCAGCGGGTGCCGGTGGTGACCGTGCACGACGCGGCCTCGCACGCGATGGCCTGGCTCGGCTCGGCGCTGGCCGCCCCGGCGGTCCCGCTCGGGGTGGACGAGTTCGGCCAGTCCGGCAGCGTCCGCGAGCTGTACGAGCTGCACGACCTGCTGCCCGGCAGCGTCGTCAACGCCGCCCTGGCCGCCCTCTCGCTGCGCTGACCGCCTCCCGCGCCCCACGTCCACCGCTCCCACCCGCTGCCTGACGTCGCGCCGCCCTTCGGGGGGCGTCCGTCCGGGCCGCCCCCGGCCGTCTCGGGTGGCCGGCCGTCCCGCGTCGCCCGCCGTCCCCCGTGGCCCGCCGTCTGCACGGCCAGCCGTGACATTGCGTAGCCGTCACGGAAGGTGGTCGGCTTGGCCGGTTGCATACCCCCGCGCCGAGACTTTGCTCTGCTGCCCCCACCGCAACACTGGCTTTGACCAGGGGTGAGGCGAGCTGGCCCGGCACGTGCCCGGCTGCGGCCAGTAACTGTTGCCTCCGCGGAAGCAGAGCAAAGGCGACCGAAGGGGTGGGTTGCAGGCCCGGGTCGAGGCCGCAAATGGCGGCGGAGGGTGATGCGCGCGGGGTTGGGGCGATGCTGCGGGGGCCGAGGGCGAGGCGACTCAGCACGCCGCGGTCGAGCTTGGCGGCGTGCCGGTCAGGGCGCCGCGGTCGGGCTCGGCGGTGTGCCGGTCACCGCGCCGCAGTCGAACTCGGCGGCGTGCCGGTCAGGGCACCGCGGTCGGGTAGGCGTCGTGTCGGTCAGCGTGTCGCGGTCGGGCTCGGCGGCGTGCCGCTCGGTGCCGTGCCGCTCGGGACCGGCGACTCGGTGCCGCCCCGGGTCGGCGTCGCGGTCACCGGCACCGTGTCGCCCTCGGCCGGGTTCTTGATGACGTGCCGCTCCAGGTTGACCTGGGCCTGCCCGGTGCCGCCGACGGTGATGTCGTCGTATGCCTGGAGCTGCTTCTCCTGGTCGAAGTAGAGCACCGTCATCGACAGCGGGGTGGGCTTCTCGCCCTCCAGGCCGCGCAGCCCGGCCCCGCCGGTGGAGCCCTCCACCATCAGCGTGGTGGGTGGCTTTCCGGGCACCTCCGGCAGCTTCGACACCTGCCGGGCGTGGGTGTGCCCGGCGAGCACCAGCGGGCAGACGCCGGAGAGCGGGCCGGCCGACGCCGGGTCGTGCACCAGCGCGATGTTCACCGGGCGCGGGGACCTGGCGATGGTCGTGGCGAGCTGTTCGCCCGTGGAGATCACCTGGTTCGCCACCTGCGGGGTGAGGTCGCTGCCGGCCGGTGAGGTGTTCTTGTCCGGGGTGAACCGGGGGTCGCCGATGCCGGCGATGGTCAGCCCGTCGACGGTGACGGTCGAGTTGTTCAGCACGATCGCGTTGGGCTGCTGGGCCACCGCGGCGGCCGTGCGGGGCGAGTCGTGGTTGCCCCGGATGTAGACGTACGGCTTCTTGAGCACGCCGATGGAGTTGACGAACGACGCCTCCGGCTCGCTGCCCCAGTCGGTGATGTCCCCGGTGTCGATCACCACGTTGATGCCGAACTGGTCGACCACGGTGCGGATCAGCTGCCAGCCGGTCGGGTTCAGGTGCATGTCCGACACGTGCAGCACCCGGGTGGTGCCCGGCGCGGGCTGATAGACCGGCAGCGCCGAGACGGTGGTGTAGAGCTTGCTGACGTTGCCCACCAGACGCTGGAGCTGCTCGGCGTACTTCGTGTAGTCGTTGGCGATCCGCCGGGCGTCACCGACGATCGCCGGCGCGTTCACCAGCAGCCCTTCGTAGCGGGGCTCCTCGATGGCCTGCGGTCGCATGGTGCCGGCGGCCAACCCCAGGCTGCCGCCGGTGATCACCAGGGCCAGCCCGCCGGCCCAGGCCGTGCGCCGGGTGTCGCGGAAGGCCAACGCCGCCAGCAGCAGGGTGGCCAGCACCGCGCAGGCCAGCGTACGCAGGCCCAGGCGCAGCACCCCGGCCCGGACGTCCTCGACGGCCGACTGGCTGGCCCGGCTGATGCTCGCCGGGTCGTCGATCAACGCCTCGGTGCGGCCCTGGTCCAGCGCGCCCAACTGCACCGTCAGGTGGGTCGGCCCGTCGTGGCTGTCGAGAATCAGCGCGCCCAGCGGGGGGATGTCGACGGTGGTGCTGCCGGCCAGCGCGGGGCGCAGGCTGAGTTCGGCCCGGAACGGCCCGATGTCGGTGAAGACATGCCCACCGACGTACGTGCCGGCGGCCACCCCGCCCAGGGTGACCGCGAGGATGGCCAGCGCCAGCCCGAGCCGGCGCCACCGGTGGTCGCGCCTCGGCCGCCCGGGTCGCCGGACCCGGCTGATCCAGCGCCGGGTGCGCCCGGCCGCCGGGGTGCGCTCGCCCCCGGTCTCGCGCCGCTCGTTTTCCTGACCGTCCATGCTGAGATTCTGACCTGCCCGATAGCGGATCTTGGCAAACCCGAAGGAAGCCGACCGTTCAGCTGCGCCCGGCCCCGCCCTCGCCGAACACCAGGCGCAGGATCCGGTCGTCCTCCGGGACCGGGTCGCCCCGCCCGTCGTGGTTGGAGGTGCTGACCCAGATCGAGCCGTCCGGCGCGGCCGCCGCCGCCCGGAGCCGGCCGTACCGGTCGGTGAGCAGCTCGCGGGGCTGGCCGAGCACCCCGCCGGCGTCGGTCAGCTCGACCAGCCAGAGCCGCTTGCCGCGCAGGCAGGAGGTGACCAGCAGGCGCTGGGTGGCGGCCAGCCCGGAGCAGGATGCCTCCGAGGTGCGCCACTGCACGATCGGTTCGCGGTACCGCTTGTCCCCGCCCCGCCCCTCGACCACCGGCCAGCCGTAGTTGCCGCCCTTGACGATCTGGTTGATCTCGTCCCAGGTGTTCTGGCCGAACTCCACCGCGTACATCCGCTCGCCGCCGTCCCAGGCGAAGCCCTGCACGTTGCGGTGACCCAGCGACCAGACGGGCGAGTCGGGGAACGGATTGCCGGGGGCCGGCCGGCCCTGGGGGGTGATCCGCAGGATCTTGCCGGCCAGGCTCTTGCGGTCCTGGGCGGCGTCCCGCTCACCCGCGTCACCGGTGCTGGCGTAGAGGAAACCGTCCGGGCCGAAGCCGAGGCCGCCGCCGTTGTGGTTGCCGGCCTTGGGAATGCCGGTCAGCACCGGGACCGGCTTGCCGCCGAGGGTGAACCGCACGATCCGGTTGTCGGTGTCACCGGTGAAGTAGGCGAAGACGGTGCGGTCCTGCGCGTACGCCGGGGAGACCGCGATGCCGAGCAGCCCGCCCTCCCCGGCCGCGGCCACCTCGGTCAGGGTCTGCACCACCGTGACGTTCAGCCCCTGCGGCCCGGACTCCGGCCCGACCTGGAGGATCCGCCCGCTGTCCCGCTCGGTGACCAGCGCGCCGCCGTCCGGCAGGAACGCGATCGCCCACGGCACCCGCAGCCCCTTGGCCAGCACGGTGGTCACCACCTCCTGCCCGACGCCCTGCCCGGGCGTGGCGGACGGGGTGGGGAAGCTGGGCGGCTCACCGGCCGGGTCCGGCGGCGGGTCGCCGAAGCTGCATCCGGCGGTGGCCAGCAGCAGCGTCGCGCAGGATGCGGCGAGCGCCGCGCGGAGGCGGCCGGGAAGGGGGTACGGACGGGCCCTCATCCCGCCCAGCCTAGCCCGCCGCCGGACGGCGGGCGGGATCAGCGGGCCGGATGGCGAGCAGCGCGAGGTCGTCCTCCAGACGGTCCACGGCGGTGACCAGCCGGTCGCAGAGTTCGGCCACCGGGAGCCGGTCCCCGCCGGCGAGCCGTCCGACCAGCTCGTCGAGGCCCTCGTCCAGCGACCGGTCCCGCCGCTCGACCAGCCCGTCGGTGTAGAGCAGCAGCGTGTCGCCGGGCGCCAGGGCGGCCTGCCGTACGGTCCGCCGGGTCGGGCGGGCCAGGCCGAGCAGCGTCTCCCGCTGCCCGGACAGCACCTCCACCCCGCCCCCGGCCCGCACCAGCATCGGCGGCGGGTGGCCGGCGTTGCACCAGGTGACCGAGAGGCCCCCGGTCGCGTCGCGCCGCAGCCGGGCCAGCACGGCGGTGGCGACGGTCGGGATCCGCAGCCCGCGGATCATCTCGTCCAGCCGGGTCATCTGCTCGGCCACCGAGTCGTTGCGGCCGAAGGCGTTGCCCCGGACCAGGTTGCGCAGCTGGCCCATGGTCGCCGCCGCCTCGATGTCGTGCCCGGCGACGTCGCCGATCGCGGCGATCACGTCGCCGTCGGGCTGGACGAACGCGTCGTACCAGTCCCCGCCGACCTCGACCCGGTCCGCCACCGGCAGGTACCGGGCGATCACCTGCACCCCGGACGGCTGCGGCAGCTCGGGCAGCATGCTGTGCTGGAGCACCTCGGCGACGTGCCGCTGCTCGCCGTACATCCAGCTGTTGCCCACGGCCTGGCCGGCCCGGCGGCCGATGTCCTGCGCGGTGTAGAGGTCACGCTCGTCGAACGGCCGCCGGCCCGGCCCGTTGACCAGGGTGATGCAGCCGAGCACGGCGCCGAGACCGGGTGCGGTGATCGGCACGCTCAGGTGCGAGGCGAAGCCGAGCCGGTCGGCCAGGGCGGGCAGCTCCGGCGCGCTGCTGCCCCGCGCCACGTCGGCGACCGTGCCGGCGCTGACCAGCACCGGCTTCCCGCTGCGCAGCACCGAGCGGGTGATCGAGCTGGGCGTCAGGCCGGTGGTCATCAGCGCGGCGAAGCGGTCGGCCTCGTCGGCCCGGGTCTCGTCCCGGTGCACCGCCGAGACGGTACGCGGGTCGCCGTTGCGGTCGGCCAGCGTCACCAGGCACCAGTCGGCCAGCAGCGGCACCATCGCGTGGCTCAACCGGTGGATCGAGGTGGCCGCGTCGAGGGTGCCGGTGATGGTCTCGCTCATCCCGGCCAGCATGGTGAGCCGCTCGTGGGCCTCCTCGGCCCGCCGCCGGGCGTCCTCCGCGCTCTCCAGGGCGATCCGCAGCCGCAGCTCGGAGGAGCAGGCCGCGGCGAGGTCCGACAGGGTGCGCAGCTGGTCGGCTGTCCAGGCCCGTGGCTTGCTGTCGATCGCGCAGAGCGAGCCGAGCACCCGACCGTCGAGGTCGGTCAGCGGCATCCCGGCGTACGCCACCACACCCAGGTCGTTGATGGCGAGGTTGTCACGGACCCGGGGGTAGAGCCGGGCGTCCGGCAGCACCAGCGGGATCCGGATGTCGACCACGTGCTGGCAGAACGAGTGGGTAAGCGGGGTCTGCCGCTGCTCGGCCCAGGGCTCGGGCAGGCCGACCGCGCCGGGAAAGAACTGCCGGTCGGCGTCGACCAGGGAGACCAACGCCACCGGTACGTCGAGCAGCGCGCCGACCAGCCGGGCGAACCGGTCGAAGGCTTCGTCGGGGCGGTTGTCCAGGCCGGTCTCGGTGAGGGCGCGCAGCCGGTCCGGGTCGGCCAGCACCGCGTCCGGGGCCCGGGGCGGTCCGGCCCGGCGGGCGGGGGAGGCGTCGGTCATGGGCCTCCTTCTCGGCCGCGGCGTCGGACGGTGTTCCGATCCTCCGTTATACCCGCTCGACGTCGGCGCCTCGCGGGCCGTGCTGCGGCGGGACCGCTATCGTCGGCTGACGTGAAGGTGTGGATCCCCCATGAGGTCGGTCGTGAGCTGCTCGGCGAGCTGCCCCCGGGTGTCACGGTGGAGGTGGCGGCCGACCTGGACCGGCCGCCGTCGGACCCGGCGGGCGTGCGGTTCTGGGTGCCGCCGTTCCTGTCCGCCGGCGACGTGACCGGCCAGTTGCGCCGGCTGCCCGACCTGCGGGTGGTGCAGTTGCTCACGGCGGGCGCGGACGTGTTCGCCGGCCGGGTCGGGCCCGGGGTGACCCTCTGCGACGGCCGGGGCGTGCACGACTCGTCCACCGCCGAGTGGGTGGTCACCGCGATCCTGTCCCAGCTGCGCGGCTTCCCCGCGCTGGCCCGGGCGCAGGCCCGCCGGGAGTGGGCGTACGCCGAGGTCGCCCCGACCGACGAGCTGGCCGGCAAGCGGGTGCTGATCGTCGGCGCCGGGTCGATCGGCCGGGCGGTCCGCGACCGGCTGGCGCCGTTCGAGGTCGAGTTCACCCTGGTCGCCCGGACCGCCCGCCCCGAACAGAGGGTGTATCCGGTCGACGAGCTGCCGCGGCTGCTGCCGGCGGCGGACGTCGTGGTGGTGCTGGTGCCGCTGACCGACCGGACCCGGGGGCTGATCGACGAGACGTTCCTCGCCGCCATGCGGGACGGCGCGTTGCTGGTCAACGCCGCCCGTGGCCCGGTGGCCCGGACGTCGGCGCTGGTCGCCGAGCTGTCCACCGGGCGGCTGCGGGCCGCCCTGGACGTCACCGACCCGGAGCCGCTACCGGCCGACCATCCCCTGTGGGAGCTGCCGAACGTGCTGCTCACCCCGCACGTGGCCGGCTCGGTGCGGGGGCTGCTGCCGCGGGCGTACCGGCTGGTGGGCGCGCAGCTGGGCCGGTTCGTCGCCGGTGCGCCGTTGGCCAACGTGGTCGCCGACGGCTACTGACCGGGTCCGGCGTCGACGTCGGCGTCGGGGAGGCGCTGGCCGGTGGCCGACACGAGGCGGGGCAGGTCGTCGCGGCGTACCGCCGGCAGCACGAACTCCCCGCCGTCGGCGAGCCGCACGACGGCCCGGCCCCGGGCGTCGGCGGTCAGCTCGCGGACCCGGTCCCAGGGGATGCGGCGCTGCCCGGTGAGCGCCCGCAGCCGCAGCTCCGCGCGGTCGGCGTCGGTGCCCGCCCGGGCCGCCCAGAACGCGACGGCCAGTGGCACGAGCAGCACGGGCAGCAGGTACCACCGGGCGGTGGCCAGCGGCAGCGCGCCGACGAAGGCGACGATCGCGGCGACCAGGATCGCCTGGTTGTGCCGGAAGCGGAGGGTGTCGGCGCGGCTCACCGTCGAATGATCCCACCCCGGGTGCCGCCCGCCGGCGCCGGGCGGAAGCGGGGGTGACCGGAACCATCGGGTGACCTGGATCACCGAATCGGCCTCGTAACCTTCCGGCGCTCGGATCGTTGGCACGGTGAGCGTGCCGGGTCCGCAACCCCGTGCCCGCCTGACCGCCCCGTGTCCCCCTCCACGAAGGCGACCACCGTGCCGTTCGCGTACCCCCGCCGCGAGACCGACCACCGACCGCCGCTGCCGGAGGCGGTCGTGCTGGCGGTGGCGGCCCTGCTCCTGCTCACCTCGGCGGCCGGGCTGGTCCCGCCGCTGTCCGCCGTCGCGCTCGCCGGCGCGGCGGGCGCCGTGCTGGCCGGCGTACGGCTGTCCGGGCTGGTGGCCCGCGGCGGGGCGCCCCCGCCGGCCGGCCGGCTCGCCCGGCGCCGGGCCGTGCGCCGCCGCGTCGTCTGGCTGCTCGACGCCGCCGTGGCGACGGCCGGCCTGACCACCGCGCTGCCGGCCCTGGTCGCTCCGGCGCACCGGCCGGCGGTCGTCGCCGGTGGGCTGGCGCTGACCGGTCTGCTGCACGCCGGCGCGCTGATCCTGCTGCCGGCACGCGCCCGGCCGGCCCGGCGGGTCCGGCTGCGGCGGGCGGTGGACGTGCTGAGCCTCGGCGTGAGTCTGGCCTTCGCCGGCTGGGTCCTGCTGCCGCCCGGCGAGCTGCCGCCCGGGGTGCGCGAGCTGACCGTGGCCGGAGCGGCGCCGCTGGCGGTGCTCGCTGGCGGCGCGCTGGCCGACCGGCGGCACCGGCCCGGTGCGGCGCTCTGCCGGGCCGGGGCGGCGGCCACCCTGCTCGGCCTCGGCGCTTTGCTGGTGCTGCTGGTCCTCCGCGCGCCGGACCGGGCGGCCCTGCTCGCCGTGCCGCCGGTGCTGGCCGGTGCGCTGGCCGTCGCGGCCGGCGCCGGGCGGCTCGCCGGTGGCGACCCGCCCCGGCCGGCGGCGGGCCGGGGGTGGCCCGTGGTGGCCGCGCCCGCCGCGGTCGCCACCCTGGCCGCCGGCTGGCACGCCTGGGTGGTGGGGGAGCTGGACCGGCCCGCCGTGCTGCTCGGCCTGACCGTCATCCCGCCGCTGGTGGCCCGGGATCTCCTCGCCGCCACCGACGCCCGGCGGCACGCCGAGCGGTTGCGCGCCCAGGAGGCCCGCTTCCGGGCGCTGGTCTCCGGCGGGCACGACCTGGTGCTGCTGCTGGACGAGACGTTGCGGGTGCGCTGGCAGTCCCCGGCCGCGGCCCGGTTGTTCGGGCTCACCGACGCGGACGTGCTGGACCGCCCGGTGACCGACCTGCTGCATCCGGCGGACGTCCCGCGCGCGGCCGAGCTGCTGGCCGGGGTGCTCGCCGGCACCCCGCCGCCGCTGCTGACGGCCCGGCTGCGCGGCGGGGACGGCGGCTGGCGGGAGACCGAGTCCACGGTGACCGACCAGCGCGGGGTGGCCGAGGTGGGCGCGCTGGTGCTGCACATGCGGGACGTGGGCGAGCGGCGGCGGCTGGAGCGGGCGGTGCACCGGTTCGCCGCGACCGACCAGCTCACCGGGCTGGCCAACCGGGTGGAGCTGCTGCGGGCGCTGGCCGCCGGCCGGCGCACCGGCGCCCTGCTCGTGGTGGACCTGCACGGCGTCGGCGGGGTCAACGACACCAGCGGCCGGGCCGCCGGGGACGCGGTGCTGGTCCAGGCCGCCGACCGGCTGCGGTCGGCGGTCGGGCCCGACGGCCTGGTGGCCCGGCTGGCCGCGAGCGAGTTCGCGGTGGTCACCACCGCCGGCCCGGTGCTGGCGTACGCGCTGGGGACCCGGCTGCTGACCGCGCTGGCCGAGCCGTACCCGCTGCCCGGTGGCGCCGTCCGGCTGGCCGCCAGCATCGGGCTGGCGGAGCTCGTTGACGCCGGGCCGGAGGACGTGCTGCGCCAGGCGGACCTGGCCCGCCGCCGCGCCACCCAGCTGGGCCGCAACCGGCTCGAGTGGTACGACGGCTACCTGGAGGAGCAACTGGTCCGCCGGCTGGACCTGGAACGGGAGCTGCCCGGGGCGGCCACCCGGGGCGAGCTGGATCTGGTCTACCAGCCGGTGCTGGGGCTGGCCGACGGCTGCCCGGTGGGCACCGAGGCGTTGGTGCGCTGGCGCAGCCCGGCGCTGGGCACCGTGCTCCCCGCCGAGCTGCTGCCGGTCGCCGCGGACCTCGGGCTCGCCGGTGAGCTGGGCCGGTGGGTGCTGGGTCGGGCCTGCCGGCAGCTCGCCGACTGGGCGGAGGCGGGCTCGCCGCTCTGGATGGCGGTCAACGTGACGCCGGCGGAGCTGGCCGGGGCGGACTTCGTCGAGCGGACCGCGGCGGTGCTGGCCGAGCACGGGGTGCCCGGCGAGCGGCTGGTGATCGAGGTGGCCGAGCCGCTCTCCGCCGCCGATCCGGCCGCCGTGGTGGCCCGGCTGGCCGGCCTGCGGTCACTGGGGGTGCGGATCGCGCTTGACGACTTCCGGGCCGAGCACGCCTCACTGGCGCAGCTGCGCCGGCTCCCGATCGACCTGCTCAAGGTGGACCCGGACGTGGTGGGCGGGGCGGACGACCGGCAGCGCGTGCTGCTCGACGTGGTGGTCAGCCTGGCCGACCGGCTGGGGGCGGCGGTGACGGTCGAGCGGCTGGAGTCGCCGGCCCAGGTGGAGCGGGCGCGCCGGGCCGGCTGCCGCTACGGGCAGGGCTTCGCGCTGGCCCGGCCGGCCACCGCGGAGCGGGTCGAGGCGTACCTGGAGGAGTTCCCGTCCACGTCCCGGTGAAGGCGGCCGGTGGGGCCGGTTGCTGAACCGGTTCAGCTGGCCCGGGGCGGGGCGGTGCTGCCGCGCGGGGTGAGGTGCGCGGTCTCGTCCTGGAGCCCGCCCACCCGCTCGCCGGCGATCACCGCGAGCAACTGCCGGGCGGCGTGCGCCCCGTGCGCCGGGATGTCCCGGCCGAGCGCGGTCAGCGGCGGGTGCACCAGCTGGCAGAGCGGGGAGTCGTCCCAGGCCACGATCGACAGGTCGCCGGGCACCTGGAGGCCCATCTCCTGCGCCACCGACAGGCCCGCTATCGCCATCACGTCGTTGTCGTAGATGACCGCGGTGGGGCGCTGCGCCGAGCTGAGCAGGCGGCGGGTGGCCCGGGCGCCCTCCTCGCCGGTGTAGTCGGACCAGACGGTGGTGGACTCCGTCAGCCCGAGCCGGGCGCAGACCTCGGCGAAGGCGTCGGTGCGGATCTCGGTGTGCAGCAGCGACGGCAGCCCGCCCACCCGGGCGATCCGCCGGTGGCCGAGGGCGACCAGATATTCCACCGTCTCGGCCAGCGCGGCGGCGTCGTCGGACCAGATGCTGGCCAGGCTGCCGGTGTGCCCCGGGCCGCCGATCACCACGGCCGGGAGCTGGAGCTCCTCCAGCGCCGCCACCCGCCGGTCGTCGGTGCGCAGGTCGCAGACGAACACCCCGTCCACCCGGCGCTCGGCCCACCAGCGGCGGTAGACCGCGATCTCGGCCTCCTGGTCGGCCACCACCTGGAGGGTCAGCGCGTACGAGCGGGCCGACAGTTCGGCCTCGACGCCGCTGATCAGCTCCATGAAGAACGGCTCGATGCCGAGGATCCGGGCCGGCCGGCACAGCGCCAGGCCGACCGCCTTGGCGGTGGCGCCGGAGAGCGCCCGGGCGGCGCTGCTCGGACTGAAGCCGATCTCCTCGGCGATGGCGAGGATCCGTCGACGGGTGGCCTCGGACACGCCGGGCTGGCCGTTCAGCGCGTACGACACCGCGCCCTTGGAGACCCCGGCGCGCCGGGCGACATCGGCGATGGTCGGCCGCTTCACCGGTGTGCTCCTCCAACTGTCCGGCCCCTCCGGGGGCGGGTCGGTCGCGCCGCCGGGGTCTCCGGCGGCCACTCACGCTAGCGCAGGCCCGCTCGGTGTTGATCGAGACGGTGACTTGCGCGGTTAAGCGTACGGCCTGCCCGGTCCGCCGCTGCGGGCGGTGCCCGTTCACTACTGCGCGAAAAAGCGCTCCACCACGCATGGTCGCGCTCCCAGTCGGTCCGGGCGGTTACGGCACGGCCACGGAGTTAACCGGCCGTTGACACTGCGGGAGGCCGACCGTACGGTGGCTCCACTTACACGGTTCAGTCAACGCTTCTCGATGTCGGGAGCGTTCCCATCTGTTCGGAGGGTGAGATGAAACGGTCCTGGGCGCGGTGGGCCCGCGCGGTCGCCGTGGGCACGGTCGGTCTGAGCCTGGTCGCCGCGTGCAGCGGCAAGAGCACCACCGGCGGCTCGGGCTCCGACGGCACGGTCACACTGAAGATCAGTTTCTGGGGGGACTTCGGGCTGACCGAGCTGAAGACCAAGTACGAGGCGGAACACCCCAACGTCAGGATCCAGCTCAACTCCGGCGAGTACAACGCCCAGCACGAGGACCTGCAGAAGAAGCTCGTCGCCGGCAACGGCGCGGCGGACATCGCGGCGATCGACGAGGGCTTCATGGTCCAGTTCCGCAGCCAGTCCGACAAGTTCGTCAACCTGCTCGACAAGGGCGCCGCCGACTACGAGAGCAAGTACCTGCCCTGGAAGTGGAAGCAGTCGCTGTCGGCCGACGGCAAGACCCAGATCGGCCTCGGCACCGACGTCGGCGGCCTGGCCATGTGCTACCGCACCGACCTGTTCAAGGCCGCCGGCCTGCCCACCGACCGGGACCAGGTCTCCGCCCTCTGGCCCACCTGGGACAAGTTCATCGAGGTCGGCCAGCAGTACACCGGCAAGACGAAGAAGAAGTTCATCGACGCCGGCACCAACCTGTTCAACCCGATCCTCGGCCAGCAGCAGGTCGGCTTCTATGACGAGCAGGAACAGCTCCAGATGGAGCAGGGCCCGAAGGTCGCCTTCGACTACACCGTCAAGGCGATCCAGGCCGGGCTCTCGGCCAACCTGGTCAGCTTCCAGGCGGACTGGGACAAGGGCTTCACCAGCGGCGCCTTCGCCGTGCTCGCCTGCCCGGCGTGGATGCTCGGCCACATCAAGGACACCGCCCCCGGCACCCAGGGCAAGTGGGACATCGCCGCGGTGCCCGGCGGCGGCGGCAACTGGGGCGGCTCGTTCCTGACCATCCCCAAGCAGGGCAAGCACGTCGACGAGGCGTACAAGCTGCTGGAGTGGCTGGTGCAGCCGGCGCAGCAGATCGAGATCTTCAAGCAGGTCGGCAACCTGCCGTCCCAGCCGGCGCTCTACTCCGACCCGGCGATCGCCGAGTTCAAGAACCCGTTCTTCAACAACGCCCCGGTCGGCCAGATCTTCCCCAAGATGGCGCAGGGGCTGACCCCGCAGTACCTCGGCAAGAAGAACGGCCCGACCCGGGTCGAGGTGGAGGACGTCATCCGCCGGGTGGAGAACAAGACCCTGAAGCCGGAGGCCGCGTGGCCGGAGGCGGTCAAGGCCGCCGAGAAGGCCCAGAAGTCCTGACCGGCCGCTGACCGGCGGCGGAACGGGACCCGCTGTCCCGCTCCGCCGCCGGCACCCGCCCCCGTACCCACCGACTCTTCGGCCCTGGAGTGTTTCCCATGTCCACCACGCGTGCCGCGCCCGCGCCGCCCGGCCGCCGTTCCGCGTCCCCGCGCGGCGGCTCCGGGGCCGACGAACGGCGAGTGACCTGGCGCAACCGGCTGTACCGCTTCGACGTGCGCTACATGCCGTACCTGATGATCGCCCCGTTCTTCCTGCTCTTCATCGTCTTCGGGCTGTTCCCGCTGCTGTTCAACGGCGTGGTCTCGCTGCGCAACTACCGGCTGGACGACCCGACGCTGCCGTACTGGGCGGGCGGGGCGAACTTCACCCGGCTCTTCGGCGACGAGGACTTCTGGAACGCCCTCTACAACACCTTCGGCATCTTCCTGCTCTCCTCGGTGCCGCAACTGCTGCTCGCCCTGGTGGTCGCCGCGTTGCTCAACCGCAGGCTGCGGGCGCAGACCTGGTGGCGGGTCGGCATGCTGCTGCCCTACATCACCCCGATCGTCGCCTCGACCATGGTGTTCAGCGTCTTCTTCTCCCGCGACTTCGGCATGGCCAACTGGGGGCTCGGTCTGTTCGGCATCGGCGGCGGCGACACCCCGATCGACTGGCGCGCCGACAAGCTGCACTCCTGGATCGCCGTCGCCACGATGGTCAACTGGAAGTGGATCGGCTACAACGCCCTGCTCTACCTGGCCGCCATGCAGTCCATCCCGCGCGACGTCTACGAGGCCGCCGCGATCGACGGTGCCGGCCCGTGGCGGCAACTGTGGCGGATCACCGTGCCGATGATCCAGCCGATCGTCGTCTTCACCGTGGTGCTGTCCACCATCGGCGGGCTCCAACTGTTCACCGAGCCGATGCTGTTCGACCTCAACGCGCAGAACGCGCGCGGCGGGCCGAACGGCGAGTGGCAGACCATCGCGCAACTCATCTACAAGGTGGGCTGGAAGGACCTGAACCTCGGCTACGCCGCCGCGATGAGCTGGGCGCTGTTCCTCATCATCCTGATCGTCGCCGGCATCAACTTCCTGCTCACCAACCGACTCTCCGGAGGGCGCAAATGACCGCCGTGACCGTGCCGCCGCCCGCCGCCGCCCCGGTCAGGCGGCGTCGGGCGGCGCTGCTGGGACGGGCGCCGCAGGACACCCCGGCCGGGATCGGGACGTACCTGCTGCTCGCGGTGACCATGCTGTTCGCCGCGTTCCCGCTCTACTGGATGTTCGTCATCGCCACCAGCACCGACGAGGCGCTGGCGAAGCTGCCGCCGGCCGTGCTGCCCGGCGACCGGTTCCTGGTGAACCTGCGCGAGGTCTTCTCCCTCCAGGACGTCTACTTCGCCGCCTCGCTTGTCAACAGCGCGATCGTGTCGATCGTGGTGACCGCGTCGGTGCTGTTCTTCTGCTCGCTGGCCGGCTTCGCCTTCGCCAAGCTGCGCTTCCGCGGCAGCAACGCGCTGATGGTCTTCGTGGTACTCACCCTCACCGTGCCGAACCAGCTCGGCATCGTCGCGCTGTACATCGTGATGGGCAAGCTCGGCTGGAACGGCACCCTGCTCGCCGTCATCGCGCCGGGCCTGGTCACCGCGTTCGGGGTGTTCTACATGCGGCAGTTCATCGTCAACAGCGTCCCCGACGAGCTGGTCGAGTCCGCCCGGATGGACGGCGCCAGCACCATGCGGGTGTACGCCAACATCGTGCTGCCGGCGATCCGCCCCGCCCTGGCCGTACTCGGCCTGCTCACCTTCGTGGCCACCTGGAACGACTTCCAGTGGCCGCTGATCACGCTCAGCGGCACCGACTACCCGACCTCGATGGTGGCGATCTCCGACCTGGCCAGCGGCAACTACGTCATCTACCGTCGGGTGCTGGCCGGCGCGTTCGTCGCCACCATCCCGCTGCTGGTGATGCTCTTCATCGGCGGCCGGCAGATCGTCCGCGGCATCATGGAAGGCGCGGTGAAGGCGTGAGCGCGAGCCGACACACCCTGCACGAGGGTTGGCGGCTGCGGGCCGTACCCGGTCCCCAGGTGCCGGCGGAGATCGCCGGCCGCTCGGTGCCGGCCACCGTGCCCGGATCGGTGCACACCGACCTGCTGGCCGCCGGCCTGATCCCCGACCCCTACCTGGACGACAACGAGACGGCGCTGACCTGGATCGGGCGCACCGACTGGGTGTACGAGACCACGGTGGACCGGCCGCCGGGCGACGACGACCGGGTGGACCTGGTCTGCGCCGGCCTGGACACGGTCGCCACGATCACCCTCAACGGCACCGAGGTCGGCCGCACCGCCAACCAGCACCGGGGCTACCGGTTCGACGTCGGGGCGCTGCTGCGGCCCGGCGCGAACCTGCTCAGCGTCCGCTTCGACTCGGCGTACCGCTACGCCGAGGCGCAGCGGGACCGGCTCGGCGACCGGCCCAACGCGTACCCGGAGCCGTTCAACTTCATCCGGAAGACGGCCTGCAACTTCGGCTGGGACTGGGGGCCGACGGTGGTGACCGCCGGCATCTGGCAGGAGATCGGCCTGCACGGCTGGTCCACCGCCCGGCTGGCCACCGTCCGCCCGCTGGTCACCATGGCCGGCGACACCGGCCGGGTGGAGCTGCACGTCGAGGTCGAGCGGGCTATGGCCGGGCCGCTGGTGGTCCGGGCCGCGGTCGGCGGCGCGGACGCCGAGGTCACCGTCGGAGCGGGGGAACGCACCGCCGTCGCCACCCTCACCGTCCGCGACCCCGCCCGCTGGTGGCCGATCGGGTACGGCGACCAGCCGCTGTACGACCTCGAGGTGACCCTGTGCGCCCCCGACGGCCGGGTCCTCGACGGCTGGTCCCGCCGGATCGGCTTCCGGTCGGTACGCCTCGACACCACCCCCGACGCGCACGGCACCCCGTTCACGCTGCACGTCAACGACGTGCCGGTCTTCGTCCGGGGCGTCAACTGGATCCCCGACGACGCCTTCCCGAACCGGGTCACCCGGGACCGGCTGGCGCGACGCTTCGCGCAGGCGGCCGGGGCGAACATCAACCTGCTCCGGATCTGGGGCGGCGGCCGGTACGAGTCCGACGACTTCTACCAGCTCGCCGACACCCTCGGGCTGCTGGTGCAGCAGGACTTCCTCTTCGCCTGCGCCGCGTACCCGGAGGAGGAGCCGCTGCGCGGCGAGGTCGAGGCGGAGGCCCGGGAACAGGTCACCCGGCTCGCCGGGCACCCGTCGCTGGTGCTGTGGACCGGCAACAACGAGAACATCTGGGGCTGGCACGACTGGGACTGGCAGCGGCCGCTGGCCGGGCGCACCTGGGGGCGGGGCTACTACCTCGACCTGCTGCCCCGCGTCGTCGGCGAACTCGACCCGACCGTCCCGTACTGGCCGGGCAGCCCGTGGTCCGGGCGTGAGGACATCCACCCCAACGACCCGGCGCACGGCACCATGCACATCTGGGACGTGTGGAACGACGACGACTACACCAAGTACCGGGAGTACGTGCCCCGGTTCGTCGCCGAGTTCGGCTACCAGGCGCCCCCGGCGTATGCCACCCTGCGCCGGTCCATCTCCGACGAGCCGCTGGCGCACGACTCGCCGGGCATGACCCACCACCAGAAGGCGATCGACGGCGACCGCAAGCTCCAACGCGGGCTCGACGCGCACCTGCCGGAGCCGGCCGACTTCGACGACTGGCACTACCTGACCCAGCTCAACCAGGCCCGGGCCATCGCGCTCGGCGTGGAACACTTCCGGTCGCACCGGCCGGTCTGCATGGGCACCATCGTCTGGCAGCTCAACGACTGCTGGCCGGTCACCTCCTGGTCCGCGATCGACGGCGACGGCCGGCGCAAACCCCTGTGGTACGCGCTGCGCCGGGCGTACGCCGACCGGCTGCTCACCGTGCAGCCGCGCGACGGCGGGCCGGCGCTGGTGGCGGTGAACGAGACCGCGCGGCCGTGGCGGGCGGCGGCCACGGTCACCCGGCGCACCCTGGCCGGGGAGCCGAGGGCGAAGACCACGGTCGACCTCGACGTCCCGGCGTACTCCTCGGTGGTGCTGGCGCTGCCGGCGGAGCTGGCCCGGCCGGACGAGGCCCGGCGGGAGCTGCTGGTCGCCGAGGCGGGGGAGAGCGCGGAGCGGGCGCTGTGGTTCTTCGCCGAGGACCGCGACATCGACTGGCCGGCGGCGGAGTGGGACGCGACGGTCGAACCGGCGGACGGCGGCCAGCGGGTGCGGGTGACCGCGCGGACGGTGCTGCGCGACCTGACCCTCTTCCCCGACCGCCTCGACCCGTCCGCCGAGGTCGACGAGGCGCTGGTGACGCTGCTCCCGGGCGAGACCGCGACGTTCACGGTGACGGCCGACGCGCCGCTCGAACCGGCGGCGCTCACCGCCCGCCCGGTGCTGCGCTGCGTCAACGACTGAAAGGAGGGGCCCCTTGTTAACGCATTTTGCATAGCAAGGGGCCCCTGTTAACACCTCAGCGAGGGCCCCGCCTTTCGGGCTAGCAGCGCACCACGAAACTTGATCCGTAGGTCCACCGCAGGGTGGCCACCGAGTACCACTCCCGCTGCCAGTAGCGGAACGTGATCCGGTAGAGGTACGCCCGGTCCCAGGAGACGGCCTGCCCGACGTACCGTTCGGCATCGGACGTCGTCGGGAAGCGGTCGACGCTGCTGGTGCAGGCCACGGTGCCGAATCCGTCGGTCGTAGGGATGGTGGCGCTGGAGATCAGCGTGCCGCCGGAGCACTTGGCCACGAGGCTGGACGCGTAGTACCAGGTCGACCCGGTCAGCTCCTGCTTCATCCAGTACCGGTAGTCGTAGCCGGCGGTGGTCCGGGCGCCGACATTCGACCAGGTCACGGCCACCGGGTGGCCGACCCCCGGCGGGATGCTGTAGCCGTTGGTGACGCAGAGCGGATCGCCGGCCAGTGCTGCGGACCGAGCCGACGCGGGGGCCGTCAGGGCCGTGGGAACGGCCAGGCCCAGCAGCAGGCCGAGCGCCAGGAGCAGCGCCGACGGGCGGCGACGGCGGGAGACGGGTTGGGGTTGGCGGCAGGACACGGATCACCTCCGTTGGTGGTACGGAAGGATCGGGCGACGGTGCCCGGGTGCCGCAATAATAGACCGATATCTATGCTCGGTTCGACGGGTGTTAAGCGGGGCCCCCTGCTATGCAGAATGCGTTAACAGGGGGCCCCTCCGTTCACTCGGGGACGCGGCGGTAGGCGCCGTCGCTGGCCGAGGTGGCCATCGAGGCGTACGCGCGCAGCGCCGCGGAGACCGGGCGTTGCCGGTCGGTCGGCGTGTACGGCCGGTCGCGCTTCTCCTGCGCCACCCGGCGGGCGTCGAGCACGTCGGGCGCCACGTCGAGCGTGATCGACCGGCCGGGGATGTCGATGACGATCTCGTCGCCGTTCTCGACCAGGGCGATCAGCCCGCCGGAGGCGGCCTCGGGGGAGACGTGCCCGATGGACAGGCCGGAGGTGCCGCCGGAGAACCGGCCGTCGGTGAGTAGCGCGCAGGCCCGGCCCAGCCCTCGGCCCTTGAGGAACGAGGTGGGGTAGAGCATCTCCTGCATGCCGGGCCCGCCCTTCGGGCCCTCGTACCGGATCACCACCACGTCCCCGGCGACGATCTCCTTGGCCAGGATGGCGGTGACCGCGTCGTCCTGCGACTCGTACACCTTGGCCGGGCCGCGGAAGGTCAGGCACTCCTCGGGCACCCCGGCGGTCTTGACCACGCAGCCGTCCGGCGCGAGGTTGCCGTGCAGGATGGCCAGCCCGCCGTCGGCGCTGTAGGCGTGGGAGAGGTCCCGGATGCAGCCGCCGGCCGCGTCGGTGTCCAACGAGGACCAGCGGTTGTCGGTGGAGAAGGGTTCGGTGGTGCGCACCCCGCCCGGCGCGGCGTGGAACAGCTCGACCGCCGCCGGCTTCGGTGAACCGCCCCGGACGTCCCAGTCGGCAAGCCACTGGGCCAGCGAGGGGGAGTGCACCGCGTGCACGTCCCGGTGCAGCAGGCCGGCGCGGTCCAGCTCGCCGAGGATGGCCGGGATGCCACCGGCCCGGTGCACGTCCTCCATGTGGTACTGCGGCGAGTTCGGCGCGACCTTGGCCAGGCACGGCACCCGGCGGGAGATCTCGTCGATGTCGGCGACGGTGAAGTCCAGCTCGGCCTCGCGGGCGGCGGCGAGCAGGTGCAGGATCGTGTTGGTCGAGCCGCCCATCGCCACGTCCAGCGCGACGGCGTTCTCGAACGCGGCCCGGGAGGCCACCGTCCGGGGCAGCACCGTGGCGTCGTCGTCGTCGTACCAGCGCTTGGCGATCTCCACGGCGGTCCGGCCGGCCTCCAGGAAGAGCGACCGGCGGGCGGCGTGGGTGGCCAGGGTCGAACCGTTGCCGGGCAGCGCCAGGCCGATCGCCTCGGTCAGGCAGTTCATCGAGTTGGCGGTGAACATGCCGGAGCAGGAGCCGCAGGTCGGGCAGGCGGAGCGTTCGATCTCGCCGAGCTGGTCGTCGGTGACCGCCTCGTTGGAGGAGGCGATCATCGCGTCGATCAGGTCGATCTTGGAGTGCACGACGCCCTCGATCGCCACCGTCTTGCCGGCCTCCATCGGCCCGCCGGAGACGAAGACGGTGGGGATGTTGAGCCGCAGCGCGGCCAGCAGCATGCCCGGCGTGATCTTGTCGCAGTTGGAGATGCAGACCAGGGCGTCCGCGCAGTGCGCGTTGACCATGTATTCCACCGCGTCGGCGATCAGCTCCCGGCTGGGCAGGGAATAGAGCATCCCGCCGTGCCCCATCGCGATGCCGTCGTCGACCGCGATGGTGTTGAACTCCCGGCCCACCCCGCCGGCCTCGGCCACCGCGTCGGCGACCAGGCCACCGAGGTCCTTGAGGTGTACGTGGCCGGGGACGAACTGGGTGAAACTGTTCGCGATGGCGACGATCGGCTTACCGAAGTCGTCGTCGGTCATCCCGGTGGCCCGCCACAGGGCCCGGGCGCCGGCCATCGTCCGACCGTGCGTGGAGGTCTTCGACCGCAGCTCAGGCATGCCTACCAGTCTTGCACCGTCGGGCCGGGGCGCCGCCCCCGCGCGACCCGTGTCCCAACAGTTGCACACCCGGTGCCCCACGGGCGGCGCCCATCCGGCACAGTTGAGGGCGTGCAGCCCCCGCCGAGCATGGTCGCCGCAGCGATGCTGAGCGGGCTGGTCGCCGCCGGTTCCGTCGCCGTGCAGGCCCGGTCCGCCGGCCGCCGGGCCGGCGCGCACCGCAGGGCCCACCTGCTGCTCACCGTCGCGGCGGGGATCGCGCTGGTCAGCCTGGTGGTCGGGCTCGTGGTCACGCTCACCGTCGCGGACAGCTGGGGCGAGCAACAGGGCATGCGTACGGCCTGGGCCACGGTGATCGCCGCCGGCGGCGCCCTCGGCGGCCTGGCCTTCTGCGCCGGCCTGCTCCGGCTGCCCGGCGCGGCCACCACCCGGGCGGTGACCGCCCGGCTGGTCCTCGACGGCCTGGTCCTGGCGACCGCGCTCTGGTTCGTCGGCTGGGTGCTCTGCGCCGAGCCGACCCGGCTGCTCGGCGGGGCCACCCCGGACGGGTGCCCGCCGATCCTGCTCGCCTCGGTCAGCGCCGCGCTCACCACCGGCCTCGCGCTGATCGTGGTCCTGCGCTCGGCCGCGCCGCGGCGCCGGCTGGCCCTGCTGGGCGTGGGCGGCTCGGTGGCCACCTGGGCCGCCCTCGCGGTGGCCGGCGCGCTCTGCGTCGGCGGGCCGGCGGTGGTCGTCGTCGCCGGCGCGGTCGCCGCGGCCGCCCTGGCGGCCTGCGCGGTGGCGGTGCGCCGGGTGGGACCGGCCGGCCAGCTGGACGTCGACCCGATCGGCCGGGACGGCGGGTACGCCTTCGTGCCGATGTTCGGCATGGCCGCCTCGGCGATCTACCACGTGGCGCAGGGCGGCGGCTTCGCCCTGCCGGCCATCGTCGCCGGCAGCCTGGAGGGCTTCGCCCTGGTCGCCCGGCAATACCTCACCCTCAACGACGTGCGCGGGTACGCGGACCGGCTGGCCGAGCGGGAACGGCACTTCCGCGAGCTGGCGCACACCGACCCGCTGACCGGGCTGGCCAACCGGCGCGGCCTGCTGCGGGCGCTGCACCGGTGCGCCGAGGCCGGGGTGCCCTGCGTGCTGCTCGTGCTGGACCTGGACGGCTTCAAGAACGTCAACGACATGCGGGGGCACGACGTCGGCGACGCGGTGCTGGCGGAGGTGGGCCGGCGGCTGCGCGGCAACCTGCGCCCCGGCGACCTGGCCGCCCGGCTCGGCGGCGACGAGTTCGCGGTCCTGGTGCACGGCCGTCCGGCCGAGGCGGACCCGGTCGCCGAGCGGCTGCTCGGGCTGCTCGGCCTGCCCTACGAGCAACCGGACCGGCCGGTCTTCCTCTCGGTCAGCATCGGGGTGGCCGGCCAGCCCGACGCCCCGGACGTGGAGCTGCTCCAGCGCAACGCCGACCTGGCCCTGCGCTACGCCAAGCAGCGCGGCAAGAACCGGATCGAGCGCTACGACGTGGCATACGACCAGCTGCTGCGCCGGCGCACCACGCTGGAGCACGAGTTGCGCGGCGCGATCGAGCGGGACGAGCTGCGGCTGGCCTTCCAGCCGGTGGCCTCGCTGCCGTCGGTGCGCCCGGTCGGCGCCGAGGCGCTGTTGCGCTGGCACCACCCGGAGCTGGGCAACGTCCGGCCGGACGAGTTCATCCCGCTGGCCGAGGAGTGCGGCATGATCGCCACGCTCGGCGCCTGGGTGCTGCACCAGGCCTGCTGGCAGCTGTCCCGCTGGCTGGCCGACGGGCACGACGTCTGGGTCTCGGTGAACGTCTCGCCGCGCGAGCTGCACGCCCCGGAATACGTGGTGCAGGTGACCGACGCGCTGCGCGCCCACCACGTACCGCCCCAGCGGCTGGTGCTGGAGGTGACCGAGCACGCGGTCGCCACCGACCTGGACGAGCTGATCCGGCGGCTGACCGCGCTGCGCCGCACCGGCGTGCGGATCGCCCTGGACGACTTCGGCGCCGGCTACTCGTCGCTGGGCCAGCTGCGCCGGCTGCCGATCGACATCCTCAAGATCGATCATGGGCTGGTCGCCGAGCACGAGCCGGTGCGTCCCGTGGACCGGGACGGCCCGGCGTTCGCCCCGATGGTGGACATCGTCATGCGGCTCGGCCACCAGCTCGGGCTGGAGGTGATCGCCGAGGGGGTCACCACGCCGACCGAGCTGGCCGCGGTGGTGGCCGCTGGCTGCCGGTTCGGGCAGGGCGCGCTGTTCGGCTGGGGCGTACCGGCCGAGCACCTGGAGGCGATGCTGGAGGCGGCCACCTCGCCGGGAGCCCGGCCGGCACCGCTGCCGGCGCTGCCCGCCCAGCGGTCCGGCGAGCCGGCGGGAAGCGGATCTCCGCAGGTGGAACCGCGTGCCGACGGCACCCGTCCGGGTGATCCGTCGCAGTCTGTGAACCAAAATGTGGGATCAGTTGACTCATCGCGTGAGATGCGTCAGGCTTGACCGCATGTCGTCCCCGTGGTCGCCGCGAGTACTTATCTGAGCGCACTCTCCCTCGTCGAGAGTGCGCTGGCCCCGTGCGTTCTGCACGTGGGCTTTTTTGTTGCCGCCGATAACCCGCCGGGGCGGGCCCGACCCGCCTCGCACCGCCTGCGTCAGCCCCATCACTTCAGTCGAAGGTCGCAACCGCCATGACGAGACCCACGCCCGAGACCCTCGCCCACTCCGCCCGCCGGGCCCGCGCCGCCGCCGAGCACTCCGGCGCCGCCGAGCACACCCCGGCCCCGCGCACCACCGCCGTCCCGGCCCCGCCGGCGGTACGGCAGGCCGCCCCGGCCCCGGTCTCCGGCGCCGGCTCGCTGGTCCGGTCCCTGGAGGCGCTCGGCGTCGACGTGGTCTTCGGCATCCCCGGCGGCGCGATCCTGCCCGCGTACGACCCGCTCTACGACTCCACCGTCCGGCACATCCTGGTCCGGCACGAGCAGGGCGCCGGGCACGCCGCCACCGGCTACGCCCAGGCCACCGGCAAGGTGGGCGTCTGCATGGCCACCTCCGGGCCGGGCGCCACCAACCTGGTCACGCCGATCGCCGACGCGTACATGGACTCGGTGCCGCTGGTCGCGATCACCGGGCAGGTGGCGCGGCCCTCGATCGGCACGGACGCCTTCCAGGAGGCGGACATCCAGGGCATCACCCTGCCGATCACCAAGCACAACTTCCTGGTGCAGAGCGCCGAGGAGATCCCGCAGGTGCTCGCCGAGGCGTTCCACCTGGCCGCCACCGGCCGGCCCGGCCCGGTCCTGGTCGACATCCCCAAGGACGTGCTCCAGGCGCAGACCAGCTTCGCCTGGCCGCCGACGCTGGACCTGCCCGGCTACCGGCCGACCCTGCACCCGCACGGCAAGCAGATCCGCGAGGCGGCCCGGCTGATGACCACCGCCCGCCGCCCGGTGCTGTACGTCGGCGGCGGCGTGCTCAAGGCCGGGGCCACCGAGAGCCTGCGCCGGCTGGCCGAGCTGACCGGCATCCCGGTGGTCACCACCCTGATGGCGCTTGGCGCGTTCCCCGACTCGCATCCGCAGCACCTGGGCATGCCCGGCATGCACGGCACCGTCGCCGCGGTCTACGGCCTGCAACGCTCCGACCTGATCGTGGCGCTCGGCGCCAGGTTCGACGACCGGGTGACCGGCAAGCTGGACTCGTTCGCCCCGGACGCCACCGTGGTGCACGCCGACATCGACCCGGCCGAGATCGGCAAGAACCGGCACGCGGACGTGCCGATCGTCGGCGACGCCCGGCACGTGATCGAGGAGCTGATCGCCGCGGTGACGGTGGAGCAGTCCGCCGGCCACCGGGCCGACCTGGGCGACTGGTGGACCCAGCTCGACGACCTGCGCGAGCGTTACCCGCTCGGGTACGAGGAGCCGGCCGACGGCACGCTCAGCCCGCAGCACGTCATCAAGCGGCTCGGCGAGATCGCCGGCCCGGACGCGATCTACGTGGCCGGGGTGGGCCAGCACCAGATGTGGGCCTCGCAGTTCATCTCCTACGAGAAGCCGTACACCTGGTTGAACTCCGGCGGTCTCGGCACCATGGGCTACGCGGTGCCGGCGGCGATGGGCGCCAAGGTCGGCAAGCCGGACACGGTGGTCTGGGCGGTGGACGGCGACGGCTGCTTCCAGATGACCAACCAGGAGCTGGCGACCTGCGCCCTGGAGGGGATCCCGGTCAAGATCGCCGTGATCAACAACGGCAACCTCGGCATGGTCCGGCAGTGGCAGACGCTCTTCTACAACGAGCGCTACTCCAACACCGAGCTGGGCACCCACAAGCACCGCATCCCGGATTTCGTCAAGCTCGCCGAGGCGCTGGGCTGCGTCGGGCTGCGCTGCGAGACGGCCGAGGACGTGGACCGCACGATCGAGGCCGCCATGGCGATCAACGACGCCCCGGTCGTCATCGACTTCGTGGTCGGCAAGGACGCCATGGTCTGGCCCATGGTGGCCGCCGGCACCAGCAACGACGAGATCATGTTCGCCCGGGGCGTGCGCCCGGCCTTCGATGAGGACGACATCTAACTATGACGATGCATACGCTCTCCGTGCTGGTGGAGAACAAGCCGGGCGTGCTGGCCCGGGTCTCCGGGCTCTTCTCCCGGCGCGGCTTCAACATCGACAGCCTCGCCGTCGGCGAGACGGAGAACCCGGACGTCTCCCGGATCACCATCGTGGTCAACGCCGAGTCGTCCCCGCTGGAGCAGGTGACGAAGCAGCTCAACAAGCTGGTCAACGTACTCAAGATCGTCGAGTTGGACCCGCAGGTGTCGGTGGCCCGGGAGCTGCTGCTGGTGAAGGTCCGCGCGGACCGCGCCGCCCGCGCGCAGGTGCTGGAGACGGTCAGCCTGTTCCGCGCCCGGGTGGTCGACGTCGCGCCGGACACGCTGACCATCGAGGCCACCGGCACCCCGGACAAGCTCGACGCGCTGCTGCGCGACCTGGAGCCGTTCGGCATCAAGGAGATGGTCCAGTCCGGACTGGTGGCCATCGGGCGCGGCTCGCGGTCGATCACCGCCGGTCCCGCGCTGCGCGCCGCCTGAACCCGACGGCGCCCGCGCGCCGCCGCCAACCGCAAGAGCCACGACGGGCCGCCCGGGCCGCCGTACGAAAGGGAAGTCCATGAGCGTTGAGGTGTACTACGACGACGATGCCGACCTGGGCGTGATCCAGGGCCGCAAGGTCGCGGTGATCGGGTACGGCAGCCAGGGGCACGCCCACGCGCTGTCGCTGCGTGACTCCGGCGTCGACGTGGTGATCGGCCTGCCGGCCGGTTCGAAGAGCCGGCCGAAGGCCGAGGAGCAGGGCCTGCGGGTGCTCACCCCGGCCGAGGCGGCGGCCGAGGCCGACGTGATCATGATCCTGGCCCCGGACACCGCCCAGCGGAAGCTCTACGCCGACGCGATCGCCCCGAACCTGGCCCCCGGCAAGGCGCTCTTCTTCGGCCACGGCTTCAACATCCGGTACGGCCTGATCAAGCCGCCGGCCGATGTGGACGTGGCGATGGTCGCCCCGAAAGGCCCCGGTCACCTGGTCCGCCGCCAGTACGTCGACGGCAAGGGCGTGCCCTGCCTGGTCGCCGTCGAGCAGGACCCCAGCGGCAACGCCTTCGCCCTCGCCCTGGCGTACGCGAAGGCGATCGGCGGGACCCGGGCCGGCGCGATCCGGACCACCTTCACCGAGGAGACCGAGACCGACCTCTTCGGTGAGCAGGCGGTGCTCTGCGGTGGCGCGGCGGCGCTGGTGCAGACCGGCTTCGAGGTGCTCACCGAGGCCGGCTACGCCCCCGAGGTGGCCTACTTCGAGTGCCTGCACGAGCTGAAGCTCATCGTCGACCTGATGTACGAGGGCGGCATCGCCCGGATGCGCTACAGCATCTCCGACACCGCCGAGTACGGCGACCTCTCCCGCGGCCCCCGGGTCGTCGACGCCCGGGTCAAGGAGGAGATGCGCAAGATCCTCGGCGAGATCCAGTCCGGCGAGTTCGCCCGCGAGTGGGTGGCCGAGGACGAGGCGGGCCGCCCCAACTTCGCCAAGTGGCGGGCCGAGGGCGCGGCGCACCCGATCGAGGAGACCGGCCAGAAGCTGCGCGCCATGATGAGCTGGGTGGACCGGCCGATCACCGAGACCGCCTGACGACGTTCCCGGCACGGGGGCCCGCGGCCCGCGACCCGACGCTCTCCCCGGCTCGGGTCGCGGGCCGCACCGTCCCCCGCGAGCCCGGTTACCCCCGGACGCGGCGTGCGGGGCTGTCCGCGCGCCAGGGCCACACCCCGGCTGCGGCAGGTCGGGTCTTCCGTGCGCCGGGTTGCCCCGGCTTGCCGCAGGTCGGCCTCTCCGCGCGGGGTGGCCCCGGCTTGCCGAAGGCTGGGCTTTCCGCGCGCCGGGTGGTCCCGGCTTGCCGCGGGCTGGGCTTTCCGCGCGCCGGGTTACCCGGCCTGCGGCGTGCTGGTCGATCGCCGCGCGCCGGCTCACCTGATGGGACCGGGTGACGGACGCCTCGGCGGCCGGTGCTGGGCGGCGCGGGGGCGGCCCGCGCGGTGAACGGGGGATGACCGACATGCGACAACCCTGTGTGAGGGCCCTCACCTCCCGGTCCGGGACACGTCTCCCGGTATGCCCCCTACGATCGCCTGTAGGTGCCGCAGCCGGCACCTGACGGCCACGGCACGGACCAGCGTCGGGCGCAGCGCGGCGTCCCGGGGCACCAGGCCGACCAGAACGAGCGTCTACGAGGACCGATGAATCCTGTCGTACTGATCGCCGAAGAACTCGCTCCCGCCGCCATCGAGGTGCTCGCGCACGACTTCGACGTGCGCCACGTCGACGGCACCGACCGCCCGGCTCTGCTCTCCGCGCTCGCCGCGGCCGACGCGGTGATCGTACGCAGTGCCACCCAGATCGACGCCGAGGCGATCGCCGCGGCGCCCCGGCTGAAGGTGGTGGCCCGGGCGGGCGTCGGCCTGGACAACGTCGAGGTGCCGGCGGCCACCGCCCGGGGTGTGATGGTCGTCAACGCCCCCACCTCGAACATCGTCTCCGCCGCCGAGCAGGCCGTCGCGCTGCTGCTCGCCGTCGCGCGGAACACCGCCAGCGCCAGCGCCGCGCTCAAGGCCGGCGAGTGGAAGCGGTCCAAGTACACCGGCGTCGAGATCCAGGGCAAGACCGTGGGCGTGGTCGGCCTCGGCCGCATCGGGGTGCTCTTCGCGTCGCGCATCGCCGCGTTCGGCACCCGGCTGATCGCCTACGACCCGTACATCCAGCCGGCCCGCGCCGCGCAGCTCGGGGTGCGCCTGGTCGGCCTGGAGGAGCTGCTGCGGGAGAGCGACTTCATCTCCATCCACCTGCCCAAGACCCCGGAGACCGTCGGCCTGATCGGGGAGAAGGAGCTGGCGGTCGTCAAGCCCGGCGTCCGGATCGTCAACGCCGCCCGGGGCGGTCTGGTCGACGAGCAGGCCCTCGCGGACGCGATCGCCGAGGGCCGGGTCGCCGGCGCCGGCGTCGACGTGTACGCCAAGGAGCCGTGCACCTCCTCGCCGCTGTTCGCCTTCGACAACGTGGTGGCCACCCCGCACCTGGGCGCCTCCACCGCCGAGGCGCAGGACAAGGCGGGTCTGGCCGTGGCCAAGAGCGTCAAGCTGGCGTTGCAGGGCGAGTTCGTGCCGGACGCGGTGAACGTGCAGGCCGGTGGCGTGGTCGCCGAGGACGTCCGGCCGCTGCTGCCGCTGGCGGAGAAGCTCGGCCGGGCCTTCACCGCGGTCGCCGGCGGGGTGGCCGCCGCCGTCACCGTCGAGGTGCGCGGCGAGATCGTCAACCACGACGTGTCGGTGCTCAAGCTCGCCGCCACCAAGGGGCTGTTCAGCTCGGTGGTGGAGGAGCAGGTCACCTACGTCAACGCGCCGCACCTGGCCGCCGACCGGGGCGTCGAGGTCACCCTGGACACCCGGACCGAGACCGTCGAGGATCCGATCCTGGTGACCGTGCGCGGCGCGCTGCCGGACGGCCGGACGGTAAGCGTCTCCGGCACCGTCACCCAGGCCGGCGCCCGGGACGTCATCAAGCTGACCGAGGTGGACGGCTTCGACGTGGAGATCGGCGCGGAGGGCATCCTGGTCTTCCTGCGCTACGCGGACCGGCCGGGCGTGGTGGGCACCGTCGGCACGCTGCTCGGCGCGGCCGGCGTCAACATCGCGGCGATGCAGGTGGCCCGCCGGGAGGCCGGCGGCGAGACGCTGATGACGCTCACCGTCGACCAGGCCCTCGGCGCGGACCTGCTCACCGAGGCGGCCGACTCGATCGGCGCCACCTCGGCCAGCGCGGCGGACCTGCGCGACGAGTAGTCCACCCAGGACGGATCGCGGGGGCTCGGCCGGCAGGTCGGGTCCCCGCGTCGTATGTCCAGGCCCGCGCCCCGACGTGGACGCACGGGGCGACGGCCGGTCGCCGCCGGGCGGCGCCGGATCGGCGGACCGGACGGTCAGCCGGCGGCGGCGCGGGTCGGCGGGGGATAGACCGAGCCGTCCTGCGCGTCGAACAGCATCAGGCCGTGCTCGCCGGCCAGCCGCTCGATGTCGAGCAGCACCTGGTCGGTGCAGGTCGGGAAGAGATTCATCTCGACGTGGTCGCCGGCCGCGTGCAGCGGGGCGACCTCCCACGGGGTGTCCGGCCGGGACGGTCGGTCCGGGTAGGTGGCGGTGATCGCCCGGTAGAAGCCGACGACCCGCGGGTCGGGGTGGCGGTCGGTGTGCCGGCCCGCGCGGCACTGTTCCACCGCGACCCGCACGTCCGCCGGGGTGGCCCCGTCCGGCAGGGCCCACACGCTCAGATCGAAACTCACGGCGGACAGGGTGCCATCCGGCGACCGTGCGGCGAAAACCGCCCCGCCGCTGGTCGACTGTCAGGTAACGGAAACGTGATGACCGGACGGTCCGGTGTGGAGACTCTTGCGTCGAGTTGCGTCGATTCGCTAGCGTACGGGGGCGGTTGCCGGCTGGGCGGGACGTCGGGCCCGTCTTCGGGTGGCGCGGCCTCACGTTCGACCACCGGTCCGCACCCCTCGATTGCGCGAGCCACGCGCACTCGTCGCTGACCGGCCCCTGCGGTCTTTGCCGAGATCGTGGGGGCCGATCGCGGATCGGCTCCGCGCGCGTCAGCGGTGGTCGGCGAGCAGCGCCCGATAGTCGGAACCGCTGTGGAACCAGGACAGCCCGGCCGGCCCGGCCGCGTAGAGGGCGGTCGCGTAGGCGTCGGCCACGGCCAGGTCCGGCCCGACCACGGTCGCCGCCACCAGGTGCTCGGCCGGTTCGCCGGTGTGCGGGTCGACCACGTGCCCCCGCCGCCCGGTGACCCCCGAGGTGCCGACCGCGCCCGCGGTCATCTCCAGCACCATCGGTGGGCGGCGGCCGTCGGTGGGGTGGTGCACCGCCACCCGCCACGGGCCGCCGTGCGCGGCGTGGCCGCGTACCACGAGGTCGGCGCCGGTGAGCACGGCGTAGTCGTGGATGCCGGCGGCGCGCAGCCGGGCCGCGGCCCGCTCCACCGCCCAGCCGCCGAGCAGGCCGCCCGGGTCGAACCCGCCGGGCACGGCCCAGGCGTCGAACCAGCCGTCGGTGGCGGCGCGCATCGCGGCGCACCGGTCCACCAGGTCGGCCAGCGGGGGGTACGAGTCCGCGCTGATCTCGCCCCGGCGCAGCCGGGAGACCAGGCTCTCCGGTCGGGTCGGGCCGTAGGTCAGGTCGATCGCGCGCAGCTCGGCGACGGCGTCGCGCAGCGCGTCCCCGACCGCCTTGTGGCCGAACCACTCCGGGGCGTTGAGCAGGATCGTGTACTCGGCGGTGGCGGTGCGCACCGGATGGTGGACGGCGAGCCGGTCGCCGGCCGGACCGACGATCCGCTCCACGTGCTGGTTGCGGGCACCGAGGCGCAGGTCGGGCCGCCGCCCGTGGTATGCGGGCTGGGCCACCCAACGGTTCGCCGGGCGGTCGGTCGTCCAGGTCGTCCGTGGTTGCTCGTCCATCCGCATCGCAGCGCTCCTTCGCCGACGCGCCGCAGCGGTGCGGCGGTCCGGTCACGGGCCCCGAAGACCCGCTCACCGAGCAGCCTAGGCAGCGGAGATGACCGGTCCATGAATGCCACCTGGGAGCCTGCTGTGCATCCATCCCTCCCATATTGTGGAAGGCTCGTACCGGGAGGCGGGACGCCGACGTACCGTGGCCGGAAGCGACGAGCGAGGGAGCGGCAGGTGGCACGGATCGCGGTGGTGGCCGGCGACGGCATCGGACCCGAGGTGGTCGCGCAGGCCCGCAAGGTCATCGACGCGGTGCTGCCCGGCGTCGAGGCCACCGCGTACGATCTCGGCGCCGCGCGCTACCACCGCACCGGCGAGGTGCTGCCCGACTCGGTGCTGGCCGAGCTGGCCGGGCACGACGCGATCCTGCTCGGCGCGGTCGGCGACCCCACCGTGCCGCCGGGCGTGCTGGAGCGGGGCCTGCTGCTCAAGCTCCGCTTCGCCTTCGACCAGTACGTCAACCTCCGCCCGTCCCGGCTCTGGCCCGGGGTGACCGGCCCGCTGGGCGCCGTCAAGCCGGGCGAGGTCGACCTGGTCGTGGTGCGCGAGGGCACCGAGGGGCTCTACGCCGGCGCCGGCGGGGTGCTGCACCGCGACACCCCGGCCGAGGTGGCCACCGAGGAGAGCCTGAACACCCGGCACGGCGTCGAGCGGGTGATCCGGGACGCGTTCGCCCGGGCGAGCCGCCGCGAGCGGCGCAAGGTGACCCTGGTGCACAAGACCAACGTGCTGACCCACGCCGGGTCGCTGTGGGCGCGGGCGTTCGAGGCCGTCGCCGCCGAGCACCCGGACGTGACCACCGAATACCAGCACGTCGACGCCGCGGCGATGTTCCTGGTCACCCAGCCGCAGCGGTACGACGTGGTGGTCACCGACAACCTCTTCGGCGACATCCTCACCGACATCGCCGCCGCGGTGACCGGCGGCATCGGGCTGGCCGCCAGCGGCTGCATCAACCCGGCGGGGCGTTTCCCGTCGATGTTCGAGCCGGTGCACGGCTCCGCCCCGGACATCGCCGGCCAGGGCGTGGCCGACCCGGTCGCCGCGGTGCTCTCCGCCGCGCTCCTGCTCGACCAGCTGGGCCACGCCGAGGCCGCCGCCCGGGTCACCGCCGCCGTCGGCACCGAGCTGGCCGGTCGAGTACCGGGCGTACCGCTGCGCACGGCCGAGGTGGGCGACCGCCTCGCCGGGTACGCGGTGGCCTGACCGCCGGCGCCGGCCGGCGCCGGCCGTCCGCCGGCCCGCCGGCCCGCCCGCCGAGTGGCCGCGGCGGCTCCGACGGACCGGCCCCCGGCCGGGCCGCATTCGGCCCCCGCCGTGCCCCGTCCGTCCCCCATCCGGGCCGGTCGATCAGCCGGGCGGAGCTATCCGCTGAACGACCGTTCGGGGTAAGTTTCTGGCACCAGAGATGCCGGCGTGCGCGTCCGCACGCCGTTTCCGACCGCAGGGAGGTCAGCGCGATGAGCGGTGGTGACAAGCTCGATTTCGAGATCCGTCCGAATTCCGCGCCGGTATCCGCCGCCGACCGGGCCGCCCTGCTGGCCAACCCGGGCTTCGGGCGGGTCTTCACCGATCACATGGTGACCATCCGGTACGCCGAGGGCAAGGGCTGGTACGACCCGCGGATCGAGGCCCGCGCCCCGATCCCGATGGACCCGGCGAGCGCCGTCCTGCACTACGCGCAGGAGATCTTCGAGGGGTTGAAGGCGTACCGGACGGCCGACGGGTCGGTCACCATGTTCCGGCCCGAGGCGAACGCGGCCCGGTTCGTCGCCTCCGCGAAGCGGCTGGCCATGCCGGAGCTGCCGCCGGAGACCTTCGTCGAGTCGCTGCGCCAGCTGGTCACCATCGACCGGGACTGGATTCCCGAGGGGCCGGACGCCAGCCTCTACCTGCGGCCGTTCATGTTCGCCAGCGAGGTCTTCCTCGGCGTCCGCCCGGCCAACGAATACCTCTACGCGGTGATCGCCTCGCCCGCCGGGGCGTACTTCGCCGGTGGGGTGAAGCCGGTGACGGTCTGGGTCTCCCCGGACTACACCCGGGCCGCTCCGGGCGGCACCGGCGCGGCCAAGTGCGGTGGCAACTACGCCGCCTCGCTCGCCGCGCAGGCCGAGGCGATCGACGCCGGCTGCGACCAGGTGGTCTTCCTGGACGCGGTGGAGCGCCGCTTCGTCGACGAGCTGGGCGGCATGAACGTCTTCTTCGTCTACGACGACAACACCCTGGTCACCCCGCCGCTGACCGGCACCATCCTGCCGGGCATCACCCGGGACGCGATCCTCACCCTGGCCGCCGAGTCCGGCCACCAGGTGCGCGAGCGGCCGGTCAGCTTCGCCGACTGGCAGGCCGACGCGGCGAGCGGCCGGCTGCGCGAGGTCTTCGCCTGCGGCACCGCCGCGGTGATCACGCCGATCGGCGGGGTCCGGTTCCCCGACGGCGAGTTCCTGATCGGCGGCGGTGAGCCGGGCCGGTCCACCATGGCCCTGCGCCAGCAGTTGGTGGCCATCCAGCGGGGCGACGCCGAGGACCGGCACGGCTGGGTGCAGCGCATCCTCTGAGGTGCAAGGAGGGGGCCCTTGTTAACGCATTCGGTATAGGAAGGGCCCCTTCCTAACACCCGCCGGGCGGGGCGGTGGCCGCCGCCGGATGGGCGGGGGCGTCGGCGCGGGGCGCGGGGCGCGCTAGTCCAGCAGGTGGTCGCGGAGCGCGGCCAGTTGCCGGTCGGTCAGCCCCGACTGCCGCAGGTAGTCCTCGACCGAGCCGTACCGCTCGCGCAGCTCCGCCAGGAAGAGCGTCATCGCGGCGGCGGGGGTGGTGAGCGGGGGCAGGCCCAGCACCCCGCCCGCGCCGGCGTACCAGGCCTGGAAGCGTTCGAGCCCCTCGGCGCTGAGCGCGTAGTCGGCGGCGATGTCGGCGTCGGGGACGCCGAGCGCCGCCAGGGTCAGGCCGCAGACGACCCCGGTACGGTCCTTGCCGGCGACGCAGTGCACCAGCACCGGGGCGTTCGTCGCGTCGGCGATCAGCCCGACCGCCTCGGCCAGCCCCGCCGCACCGGTCTCGGCCAGCGCGGCGTACCGGTCGGCGAGGTAGCGGGCGAGGTCGGTGCCCGGCTGGTAGAGGGTGACGCTCCAGTCCACGTGCTCCGGGTGGATGTGGCGGTACGCCAGCCGGGGCAGCTCCGGCACCCGCCCGTCCCGCTCCACCTCGGCGGGGCGGCGCAGGTCGATGACGGTGCGGACGCCGAGCGCGGCGAAGGATTCGAGGTCGGCGCCGTCGATCCGGTGCGGGGAGTCCGAGCGGTAGAGCCGCCGGCGGCGGACGTGGCGACCGTCGCGGGCGGGCAGGCCGCCGAGGTCCCGGAAGTTGAACATCGTGGTGAACGGCACGCTGCGCTCGGCGTCGACGGCATCCATCCGCACACGGTAACGGCCGGTGGGAACTGGTCCCACCGGCCGTCGGCCGGGTTCAGTGCCCCGGGTGGGTCAGCGTCAGACCCGGCCCTGGGCGTCCGGCGGCAGCGCCGAGTAGTTCTCGCCGTAGTAGCCGCCGAGCCGGTCCCGGTACGCCGGGTCGGCGTGGCTGGTCTCGTCGTACTCCGGGGCGGCCTTGATCTGGTCCTTGTCCCGGTCGACGTAGACCTTGTTGTCCTCGTGGTCGACGCGGTTGACGGTGCCGGCCGGCAGCATCACCTTCTTGCCGAAGATCCACGGGCCGGTGTCGACGACCAGGTAGCTGTCGTCCACGTCGTGGCTGGCCCGGTCGATCTTGCCGATGTGACCGTCGGTGGCCTCCACCTTGTAGCCGACCAGGTCGGCGCCGGCTACGCCGGCCTCGTCCCGGTAGCGCCACGGGTCGTAGCCGCCGCCCGGCGTGCCGGCGGCGTAGCCGCCCTGGCCACCGTCGATGGTGGACTCGGGGATGGTGTTCGGGTTCTGCGGATCGAGCCTGTCCATGGTTGCTCCTACCTCGACTGCCTTAGTCGTTTTGGGAGAGAAGGTCTTTCGTGTCCGCATAAGAGGTACCCGGTCGGGCCGCGCCCTACACACGTCCGGGTGAAAAACGCCTACCCACCCGGCGTACGGCTCGGGCGAGCGCGGCCCGCGCGTCCAGCGCCACCGCGGCGGCGTGCGCGGCCGGGCGGTTCCCGGTCCGCGCCGGGACCCGCCGTCCCGGTATCTGGATTAGTCCTCCCAGAAACGCCGTGGCCTGGCAGACTACCCGTCGTGACCAGCACCGCCCTGATTATTGGCACCTAGCGCGCCGGCCCCCTCCGCCGACGCGCAGACCTCCCGCATCCGCGGGGGGTCTTTTTGTTGCCACGGGACGAAGACAGAAGGGACCCCCATGGCCTTCCAGGTGTACGACACGACGCTGCGCGACGGCGCGCAGCGCGAGGGGCTCAGCTACTCGGTGGTCGACAAGCTGGCGGTCGCCCGCCTGCTCGACGAGTTCGGGGTCGGCTTCATCGAGGGCGGCTGGCCCGGCGCGGTGCCCAAGGACACCGAGTTCTTCCGCCGGGCGCGCACCGAGCTGCACCTGCGGCACGCGGTGTTCGCCGCGTTCGGCGCCACCCGCCGGGCCGGCGTCGCCGTCGAGGCCGATCCGCAGGTGCGCGGCCTGCTCGACGCGGAGACCCCGGTGGTGACTCTGGTCGCCAAGGCCGACGTGCGGCACGTCGAGCGGGCCCTGCGGACCACCCCGGCGGAGAACCTGGCGATGATCCACGACACCGTGGCCCACCTGGTCCGGCAGGGGCGCCGGGTCTTCGTCGACGGCGAGCACTTCTTCGACGGCTACCGGCACGACCCGGCGTACGGGGCCGTGGTCGTGCAGACCGCGCTGGCCGCCGGCGCCGAGCGGTTCGTGCTCTGCGACACCAACGGCGGCATGCTGCCCTCGCAGGTCACCGCCGCGATCGGCGACCTGACCGCGCGGACCGGGGTGGCCCCGGAACTGCTCGGCATGCACGCCCAGAACGACACCGCCTGCGCGGTCGCCAACACGATCGCCGCGGTGGAGGCCGGCGTGCGGCACGTCCAGGGCACCGCCAACGGCTACGGCGAGCGCCCCGGCAACGCCGACATCTTCGCCGTCGTGGCGAACCTCCAACTCAAGCTCGGGATGCCCGTCCTACCGGACGGCTGCCTGGAGCAGATGGTGCGGGTCTCGCACGCCATCGCCGAGATCGCCAACATCGCCCCCGACACCCACCAGGCGTACGCCGGGGCGGCGGCCTTCGCCCACAAGGCGGGGTTGCACGCGAGCGCGATCAAGGTCGACCCGTTGCTCTACAACCACGTCGACCCGTCGGTGGTGGGCAACGACATGCGGATCCTGGTGACCGAGATGGCCGGCCGGGCCAGCGTCGAGCTGAAGAGCCGCGAGCTGGGGCTGGACCTGGCCGGCCATCCGGAGGCGCTGTCCCGGGTGACCGGCCGGGTCAAGGAACTGGAGGCGGACGGCTGGTCGTTCGAGGCCGCCGACGCCTCGTTCGAGCTGCTGGTCCGCTCGGAGCTGCCGGGCCGCGAGGCGCCCCGACCGTTCGCCCTGGAGTCGTACCGGGTGCTGGTCGAGCACCGCGAGGACGGCGCGGTGGTCTCCGAGGCCACCGTGAAGATCCGGGTACGCGGCGAGCGGCTGATCGCCACCGCGGAGGGCAACGGCCCGATCAACGCCCTGGACGAGGCGCTGCGGGTCGGGCTGGTCCGGCACTATCCGGAGCTGCGCGACTTCGAGCTGGCCGACTACAAGGTCCGCATCCTGGAGGGCAGCCACGGCACCGGGGCGGTGACCCGGGTGCTGGTGGAGACCGCCGACGGCGCGGGCCGGGACTGGACCACGGTGGGCGTGCACCCCAACGTGGTCGAGGCGTCCTGGCACGCCCTCGTCGACGCGCTCACCTACGGCCTGCGCACCGCGGTGCCCCCGGTGAACGCGCACTCCTGACGGCTCATCCGGCGGGCAGGCGGAGGGTGGCGAGCGCCGCCCGGTGGTCGCTGCCCGGCACCGCGTGCACGCTTACCGCGTGCACCGCGATCCGGCGGTCGACCAGCACGTGGTCGATGGTCACCGGCGGGATCGGGTCGCCGTCGTACGGGCCCCAGGTGCCGACCAGCCCGGCCCCGACCGCGCCGGCCGCGTCCACGTACCCGGTGTCGAGCAGGGCGCGCAGCGGCGCGTGGTCGAGTGTGGCGTTGAAGTCGCCGGCGAGGATGCGCAGCGGCCCGTCGGGGGTGGCCGACGGCTGCCCGGCGAGGTCCATCCGCCACTCGTCGATCACCGCGACCGACCAGGGCGCCGCCGGGTGGGCCGACTCCACCCGCGCCGGCGGCGCGCCGGGCACGGTCACCGTCGCGTACGCCTGGGTGAAGGCGAAGCCCCGGTTGCGCCGCACGCCCGGCTCGGCCAGCGGGAAGCGGGAATAGAGTCCGGAGCCGGTGGTGCCGTCCTCCGGGTTGAGCTGCCGGTGGGGCAGCAGCGCGCCGAGCCCGGCGCGGTCCAGCCCGGCCTGGGCGGCCGGGGTGAACTCCTGCACGGTCAGCAGGTCGACCCGGTGCCGGCGGACCAGTTCGACGAGCGCGCCCGGGTCGGCCGCGCCGTGCAGCAGGTTGGCGGTGAGCAGTCGTACCGTCGGGCCGTCGGCGGCCGGACCCCCGCCCGGCAGCGTGCGGGGCGCGACCACGCCGACCAGCGCGACCGCGGTGAGCCCCGCGACCAGCGCCGCCCACCGGTGCCGCAGGGCGACCGCGGCCACCAGCGCGACCAGGCTCCACCCCGCGACGTACGGGGTGAAGGCCAGCAACTGCACCAGCGGTCCCCGTTCCACCCCGGGCAGCCGGACCGCCGCCCAGGCGACGCCCGGTGCCACGATGAGCCAGCCGAGCGTGGCGCGGGCCCGGCGGGCCGGTGCGACCCGCCGCCCGGTCTCGATGATCATGCCGGTCACGGTAGCGGACGGTGCCGCCGCAGGTGGCCCGAAAACAATTCGTGAATGGTTGGGCGTAGGCTGCTCGCAATTATCATGCCCAATCTGCGCCGCTTCCGGTGTCCCCGATGGAGCGTTGACTCGCGGCTTTTGCCGGTGCTACGTTCCACCTGGCCACAGCGCATGGAAATCGCATACTAGGCAATTGTTTCTCACAATTTTCCGGCGCCGTGTCGCTCATTCTGCCGCAGTTCTGCCGACCCGTTCGCCACGCGGGCCGGACGGCTCACCTCGCCCCAACAAGGAGACCTGCCATGGCCAGATTCCTTCGACGCAACGCGGCGACCGTAGCCGTCGCCGCCCTCCTGCTCGCCCTGGCCGGGGGCGGGATCGCCGCCGCCCAGCCGTCGACCCGGGCCCCGGCGGAGCGGCCGGCGGACCGGTGGGCCCGCCCCGCCGGCCAGCCGCCGATCACCGCGGCGGACGCCCGGGCGGCCCAGGCCGCGCTGTCCGGGGTGAGCACCATGGCGACCTCCCCCGGCACCGTGGCGTGGGCGGTGGTCTCCGCCAGTGGCACCCTGCTGCGCGGCTCGCCCGAGGTCTTCTCCGCCAAGCGGTACACGACCGGCGAGTACCAGATCATCTTCCGGTACACCGTCTACACCAAGAGCTTCGGTGCCACGGTGGGCACCCTCGACCCGGACAACGTGCCGCCGCCCGGCCAGGCGTCGGTCGCCCCGCGCCGGGGCCTCTCGCCCGGCCACCCCACGCAGAACGCGGTCTACGTGCAGACGTACAACTCCGCCGGGGCGCCCGCGAACCTGGGTTTCCACCTGGTGGTCCACAACTGATCCCCGCGCGGTGAGCGCCGGCCGCCGGGTCCGCTGCCCGGGGGCCGGCGCCCGCCGTCCCGCGCGTCCTTTTCCGGGCCGCTTCGGGCCTTCGCGCCCGTCCGGGGGAAGTGCGCCGGATTGGCGGTGAACCGCCCCGTCCGGCGCTGACAATCCCACGTTTGCCCAGGTCCGGCGCGGGAAGCAAGCACCGTGACGGACATCTCGGACACCCTGGCCAGCCTGCCCACCCCGGCCGAGGCCGATGCGGCCGGCGCCGAGCTGGAACAGACCCTCTTCGAGGTCAAACGCGTGATCGTCGGGCAGGACCGGCTCGTCGAGCGGCTGCTCACCGCCCTCGTCGCCGACGGGCACTGCCTGCTGGAGGGGGTGCCCGGCGTCGCCAAGACGCTCGCCGCGCAGACCCTCGCCACCGTGGTCGGTGGCACCTTCTCCCGGATCCAGTTCACCCCCGACCTGGTGCCCTCCGACATCGTGGGCACCCGCATCTACCGGGCGTCGAAGGAGAGCTTCGACATCGAACTCGGCCCGATCATGGCCAACCTGGTCCTCGCCGACGAGATCAACCGGGCGCCGGCCAAGGTCCAGTCGGCGCTGCTGGAGGCGATGGCCGAACGGCAGGTCTCCATCGGTGGCCGGAGCTGGCCGGTGCCCGAGCCGTTCCTGGTGCTGGCCACCCAGAACCCGATCGAGTCGGAGGGTGTCTACCAACTCCCGGAGGCGCAGCGGGACCGCTTCCTGATGAAGGTCGTGGTCGACTACCCGAGCGACGCCGACGAGCTGGCCATCCTCTACCGGATGAGCAGCGACCGGCCCACCCCGCGCCAGGTGCTCGACCCGGTCCGGCTGCGCGACCTGCAACGCCGGGCCGAGCACGTGTTCGTGCACCACGCGGTGGCCGAGTACGTGGTGCGGCTCATCCTCGCCACCCGGGACCCGGGCCGGTTCGGGCTGCCCGACGTGGCCGGCCAACTGGCGTACGGGGCGAGCCCGCGGGCCACCCTCGGCCTGGTCGCCGCCGCCCGGGCACAGGCCCTGCTGCGCGGCCGGGACTACGTGATCCCGGAGGACGTCCGGGAACTGGCGGTGGACGTCCTGGCCCACCGGCTGGTGCTCACCTTCGACGCGGTGGCCGACGGGGTGGCCACCGAGACCGTGGTCCGGCGGCTGGTCGAGGCGGTCCCGCCGCCGCGCGTCGCCCCCGCGCACACCGAGTTCCCGGCCGACCTGGCGGCGGCGTGAGGCGCCGCCCGGCGCCGCCCGCGCCCGCCGGCCCGGGGCTGGCCACGCTCACCCCGGACCAGCGGCTGCGCCGGCTGGAGCTGACCGTGACCCGGCGACTCGACGGGCTGCTGCACGGCCAGCACCGCGGCCTGCTGCCCGGCCCCGGCAGCGAGGCCGCCGGCAGCCGCGAGTACCGGCCGGGGGAGGACGAGGTACGCCGGATGGACTGGGCGGTCACCGCCCGCACCACCGTGCCCCACGTACGCGAGGTCGACGCGGACCGGGAACTGACCACCTGGCTGCTGGTGGACGCCAGCCCCAGCATGGAGTTCGGCACCGCCGAGCTGGACAAACGGGAGCTGGCGGTGGCCGCCGTCGCCGCCGTCGGCTTCCTCACCGCCGGCACCGGCAACCGCCTCGGCGCGCAGGTGCTCAACCCGGCCGGGGTGCGCCGCTTCCCGGCCCGCAGCGGGCGTACCCATCTGCTCGGGCTGCTGCGCGCGCTGCTGGACGCGCCGCGCGCCGGCGCCGCGGACCGGCCGGCCGGCGCGACGGGTCCGGCACCCGGCTTCGTGGCCGCGCTCGCCGCCGTGCAGCGGGTGGCCACCCGACGTGGCCTGGTCGTGCTGGTCTCCGACTTCCTCGACGAACTGCCCGACGACCCCGCCGCCCCGGCCCCCTGGGAGCCGGCGCTGCGCCGGCTCGCCGCCCGCCACCAGGTGCTCGCCGTGGAGGTCACCGACCCGCGCGAGTGGGAGCTGCCGGACGTCGGCCTGATCACCCTGGCCGATCCGGAGACCGGCCGGCGGCGGGAGGTGTGGACCGGGGACCCGGGCCTGCGCGAGCGGTACGCCGCCGCGGCCACCGCCCAGCGCGACCAGGTACGCCGGCTGCTGCGCCGGTGCGGGGCGACCCACCTGGCGTTGCGCACCGACCGGGACTGGACCGCCGACATCGTCCGGCACGTGCACGCGCACCGCCGGCTGGCCGCCGCCCCGGCCGGCGCGGCCCGGGGAGGTGCCGCGTGAGCTGGCAGTCACCCGCCCGTCTCTGGCTGCTGCTCGGGGTGGCCGCCCTGGTCCTCGGCTACCTGCGGATGCAGCGCCGGCGCAGCCGGTACGCGGTCCGCTTCACCAACCTGCGGCTGCTGGACCGGGTGGCGCCGGACCGGCCCGCCTGGCGCCGGCACGTGCCGGCGGGACTCTTCCTGGCCATGCTGGCCCTGCTCGTGGTCGGCTTCGCCCGGCCCACTGCCGAGGTCCGGGTGCCCCGGGAACGGGCCACCGTGATGGTGGCCGTGGACGTCTCCACCTCGATGCTCGCCACCGACGTGGAGCCGGACCGGCTGGGGGCGGCGAAGGATGCGGCCCGCCGGTTCGTGGACGGGCTGCCGGACGAGTTCAACGTGGGGCTGGTCGCCTTCGCCGGCAGCGCCGCCGTGGTGGTGCCGCCGAGCACCGACCGGGAGGCGCTGCACGAGGGGATCGAACGGCTGGCCGAGGGGATGACCGGCGTGCAGGGCACCGCCATCGGCGAGGCGATCAGCACCTCGCTCGGCGCGGTGAAGAGCCTGGACGGCAAGGCGGCGAAGCAGCCGCCACCGGCCCGGATCATCCTGCTCTCCGACGGCGCCAACACCTCCGGCACCGACCCGATGGAGGCCGCCTCCTCGGCGGTGGGGGTCAAAGTGCCGGTGCACACCATCTCCTTCGGCACCCCGACCGGCTCCGTCGACCGGGGCGGCCGGGCCATCCAGGTGCCGGTCGACGGGCAGACCCTCAAGGCGGTGGCCGAGGAGACCGGGGGTGGCTTCCACGAGGCCACCACCCGCCAGGAGTTGCGGGCCGTCTACGACGACATCGGCAGCTCGGTGGGCTACCGCACCGAACGCCAGGACGTCTCGGCCCGGTTCATCGGCCTCGGGCTGGTGTTCGCCATGGGGGCCGCGGCCGGCTCGATGCGCTGGTTCTCCCGACTGCCCTGACCGGCAACCGACACGTGAGGAGCGAGTATGGCCGTGCAGACCGGGCTGGGTGAACCCCGCGGCCCCTGGTACGTCTCGCCCGAGCTCGACCCGGACGGCCGGGGCGGCTGGCCCGGCGGTGGGCCCGACGGTACGTCCCGCCGGCGCCGCCGCCCGGGACCGGTGGTGGCCGCGCTGGCGGTGGTGGCCCTCTCCACCGTCTCCGGGGCGCTGGCCGGTGGCTGGGTCGCCGGCCGGGACGGCGGGGTCGGGCCGGCGGCGGCCTCGGCCGCTCCGGTGCCGGCGGAGCTGGTCACCGCCGCCGAGCGCACCGTGCCCGGGGTGGTCTCGGTGATGGTCGGCGGCGCGGGCGGCGCCTCGGCGACCGGCTCCGGCTTCGCCATCGACGACGAGCAGCACATCGTCACCAACGACCACATCCTCGCCAAGGGCGGCGGCGGCCGGGTCACCGTGGAGATGCCGGACGGACGCCGGTTCCCGGCCGAGGTGGTCGGCCGGGAGCCGGGCAGCGACCTGGCCGTGCTGAAGGTGCCGCCGTCGGCCGGGCTGACGGCGCTGCCGCTGGCCAAGCCGGGCACCACCCGGGTCGGCGAGCCGGTGCTCGCGGTCGGCTCCCCGCTCGGGCTGACCGGCACCGTCACCGCCGGCATCGTGAGCGCGCTGAACCGCCAGGTACGGCTCGGCTCCGGCCGGCACACCGCGGTGCAGACCGACGCCTCGATCAACCCCGGCAACTCGGGCGGGCCGCTGGTCAACGCGCGGGGCGAGGTGGTCGGCGTGAACACCGCGATCGCCACCATCGACGGCAGCGGGTCGATCGGCATCGGCTTCGCCATCCCGATCGACCAGGTCCGCCGGACCGCCGACACCATCATCGGCAAGGGCGGCTGACCTGCGGGAACCATCCGGGATGGATGGCTCGGGACTGGACAACTGTCAGATATCTGGCGTTGGGAGCATCGGCCCATGGAAATATTACGCTGAGTATGGATACTGGCGTGGGTGGAGCATCTTCTTCTGGTGGTCCTGCTGCTGGTGGGCCTCTTCATCGGATGTGGTGTCGGCACGGCGTACGCCCGGGCCCGGCGCGGTTGGACCGACTACAAGGCGGCCAAGAACACGGTGCCCGGCGCCCGCCGGACCGCCTGGCTGCTGATCCGGGCCGTCACCACAAAGGTCGGGGTGATCCTGCTGCTGCTGATCGGCGCCGTCGCGTACGCGGCCACCGCCCCCGACCATGAACGGGCCGGGCCCGGCCCGACGCCCTCGCCCACCACGTCGACCCGGGCCGGGCGCTAGCCTCAGGGCATGGACGACGGGCTGCGGATCACCGACCGATGGGTGGTGCCCGCCGCCGAGCTGCGGGAACGCTTCTCCCGCTCGTCCGGCCCCGGCGGGCAGGGCGTGAACACCACCGACTCCCGGGTCGAGCTGAGCTTCGACCTGGCCGCCTCGCCGAGCCTGCCGGACCGGCTGCGCGAGCGCGCCCTGGACCGGCTCTCCGGCCGGCTGGTCGACGGGGTGGTCACCGTGGCCGCCAGCGAGCACCGGGCGCAGCTCGCCAACCGGGAGGCCGCCCGGGCCCGGCTGGCCGCGCTGCTGCGCGAGGCGGTCGCCCCGCCACCACCGCCGCGCCGGCCGACCCGCCCCTCGCGGGGCGCCAAGGAACGCCGGCTCGCCGACAAGAAGCGGCAGTCCCAGCGCAAGCGCGACCGCCGCGTCGACGGCGACTAGGCCCTGTCCTGTCGATCATGTCGGTGCGAGGCGCGGTCCAGGCGGCGGTCCGGCAAGGCGGCGGTGCGTCCGGATACCGGTGTTGTATCCGGACGAACCGACAACGCCGCCGGTCGCCGTCTGGGCCCGCCGCAGCCCGGCAATGATCGGCAGGACAGGGCCTAGGCGCCCGCGCCGGCAGGTCAGGCCGGGGCGGCCAGCAGCCGGTCGCACTCGGCGACCAGCCGGGCCCGCAGCGGCGCGGCCCGGTCCGCGAACGACCGCTGGGCCAGCACGTACTCCTGCCGGCCCGCGCCGGTCTCGATCCGGACCGGGGCGTAGCCCAGCTCGGTGAGGTCGTACGGCGAGGCCCGCATGTCCAGCACCCGGACGTCCCGGGCCAGCTCGAAGCAGTCCGCCACCAGTTCCGACGGCACCAGCGGGGAGAGCTTGTACGCCCACTTGTACAGATCCATGTTGGCGTGCAGGCAGCCCGGCTGCTCCAGCGCGTGCTGGCTCTCCCGGCTCGGGCTGAGCACGTTCAGCGGCCGGGCCGGCGCGGTGAAGAACCGGTACGCGTCGAAGTGGCTGCACCGCACGCCCCGCTCCTCGACCACCGCCGCCGTCCGCTCCGGCGTCAGGCGCAGCGGCCAGGCGTTGTGGCGTACCTCCTCCTGGGTCTGCCGGTAGACCATCGCCCACTCGTGCAGGCCGAAGCAGCCCAGCTGGGCGGGGCGGGCGGCGGTGGCGGCGAGCAGGCCGCGGATCCAGGCGATCGAGTCGGCGCGCCGCGCGCGTACGCCGTCGGTGTCGACGGTGACCCCGGCGGGCACGGCGCGGTAGTCCCGGCCGAACTCGGCCGGGTCGGCGTCGCGCAGCGTCACCCCGGCGCCGGGATGCCAGCGGCGCAACTGGGCCGGGCGGTGCGAATAGTAGGTGAAGAGGAAGTCCTCCACCGGGTGCCGGCGGCCGGCGCGGCGGCGGGCCAGGTGCGGCGCGAGCCAGCCGTCCACCCGCCGCTCGTGCGCGCGCCGCCGGGCCTGCCAGGCGGCCGCGTCGAGCACGGGGGCGAGGGCGGCGGTCACGGCTCCCAGGGTACGGCCGCCGCCCCGCCCGCCGATCAGGGCACGTCCACCCGGACGCCGGCGGAGAAGACCCCGCTGCGCAGTTCGAGATGTTTCGGCGGGTCCGTGCCGTTCACCGTGAACACCACCGGCAGCACCCGCCGGCTGCCCGCCGCGACCGGCTCGGCGAAGACGTCCCGCCCCCGGTTGGCCGCCCGGGTGGCGGACTCGTCCGCGCTCACCCAGTTGCCGTCCGGCAGGTACGCCCGCTGGAGCTGGCCGTGCCAGGTCTGCACCTCCGGGGTCAGGTTGCGCAGCCCCACGGTCGCCTCGCAGGCCCGGTCGCTCACCGCCGTCGCGGCCGGCGCGCAGGCCACCCGGTAGACGGTGAACTCGAACGCCGCCTCCCGCAGCGGCACGCCGACCTCGCCGTTTACCGTCCGCCCCACCCAGCCGCCGCTGGTCGGCTGCTTCTGCGTGTCGATCCCGGCCACCCGCTGGGTGGCGGTCCAGGCCGCCGCCCCGACCACCCCGGCGAGGACCACCGCGGCCACCCCGACCACCAGCCAGACCGGTGGCCGACCGCGCCGCCCGGCCGGTGCGGCCGGCTGCGGGTAGAGGCTGCCGCGCAGCGCCCCGCCGCCCGGCGGCGGCAGGCCGGAGGCGAGCCGGGTCGGGGCGGGGCCGGGCGGGGGCGGGGTCGCCCGGCGGCGCCGGCCGAGCTGCCACCACCACAGCGCGCCCGCGGTGATCACCAGCGCCGCGGTGGCGGCGGCGAGCAGCACCGGCGTACGCCGCCAGACCGGCGCCGCGGTCACCGTGGCGGCGGGCACCGCCGCGCCCGCCCAGGTCGCGGTCGCGCAGTCGTACGGCTGGCCGGCGTCCTCGCTGAGCGCGCAGACCGGTGCGGTGACCGGCCGCCCGGGCGCGGTGGTGGAGAGCGCGGTGTTCAGCGTCGTGGTGCTGCCCGCCGGCAGGGTGAGCTGCCAGGTGATCTCGCCCGGCGTGGCGGGCCCGGCGGACCGGGTGGCCTGGCCGCCGTTGGTGACCGTGGTGGCGTGCGTGCCGTTGGGCAGCTCCTGGCGGACCGTGGCCGGTACCGCCGTGCCGCTGGTGTTGCGGACCTCGATCCGGTAGGCCGGCGCCGGCGTGCCGGCCGGGCTCACCGCCACCGTGACCGCCCCCGGGGCGATCGCCCGGACCAGCGGCCGAGGCGGCACCGCCGGCGCGGAGCCGGGCGCGGCCGGGGCCGGGAAGGTGGGCGCCGCCTCGGTCCCGGTCGGCGCCGCCTCCGTCGCCCCCTCCGTCGCCCCCGGCGCCGGTTCGGTGCCGGCCGGGGCCGCCCCGGCCGGCGCCGCCGGTGTCGGTATCGGCGCGGCGGCCGCGACCGGCGCGGGCGCCGACTGGTGGGCCACCGGTACGGCGGCCAGGACGCCCAGGCAGTTGACGAGCACTGCGAGGGCCCTGTGGTGTCGTCTCGATGCAGGCATGCGAACGAACCTCCGCAGCCGACGCTAGGGGCGGGGCCACGTCGTGCGGGTACGAAGTGGCGATTCCCGCCCCGGCGGCCGGCGGTCGGCGTAGGGTGCGCCGGATCACGGCTGTCCACCGGCACGCCCGCGGGGAGCTAGATTGAGCTGGTGCGTATCGCTCGTTTCGCTCATGCCAAGGGAATGTCGTTCGGGGTCGTCGAGGGGGAGCCGGAGGCGGGCCCCCAGGGGCTGACCATTGCCGAGATCGAGGGCCACCCGTTCGGGACCGTCCAGTTCAGCGGGGCCCGGTGGGCGCTGTCGGACGTCCGGCTGCTCTCGCCGATCCTGCCCAGCAAGGTGGTCTGCGTCGGTCGCAACTACGCCGAGCACGCCGCCGAGCACGGCAGCGAGGTGCCGAAGGAGCCGCTGCTGTTCCTCAAGCCCTCGACCTCGGTGATCGGGCCCCGGGACGCCATCCGACTGCCGATCTTCTCCCAGCAGGTGGAGCACGAGGCGGAGCTGGCCGTGGTGATCGGCGCGCCGGGTGCGCGCCGGGCCGACCGGGCCGCCGCCGAGCGGGCCATCTTCGGTTACACCTGCGCCAACGACGTGACGGCGCGGGACCTCCAGCGCTCCGACGGGCAGTGGACGCGGGCCAAGGGCTTCGACTCGTTCTGCCCGATCGGTCCGTGGATCACCACCGGCCTGGACGTGCGGGACCTGGAGATCCGCTGCGAGGTGGGCCCGAAGCCGGACGAGATGGAGGTGCGCCAGCTCGGCCGGACCAAGGACATGGTCTTCGACGTGCCGGCGCTGGTGTCGTACATCTCGCACGTGATGACGCTGCTGCCGGGTGATGTGGTGCTGACCGGCACGCCGGCCGGGGTTAGCCCGCTCGTGGACGGGGATACGGTCACCGTCCGGATCGAGGGCATCGGGGAGCTGACCAACCCGGTGGTTCCGGTCTGATGACACGCATCGGGGCCTGAACCCGCTGGTCAGGGGCGGTTTCGGGGGCCCGATTTGGCGCACCGGTGCCGGGAGGGTAATGTTTCTTCCCGGCGCCGTAAGGTGCCGATGGGGTATGGGGTAATTGGCAGCCCGACTGATTCTGGTTCAGTTAGTCTAGGTTCGAGTCCTGGTACCCCAGCGCTACCGAGGTTCGCGAGAGCCTCCGGTCGCTGGATTCTTCCGAGTTCGGCTCCGGCCCGCGAGGGGCGGAGTTGATCTCTGATAGAGTGCAGCTTCCCCGCCCGGCAGGGTCGGGGAAGCATTGTTCTGGCCCCGTCGTCTAGCGGCCCAGGACGCCGCCCTCTCAAGGCGGTAGCGCCGGTTCGAATCCGGTCGGGGCTACAGCGCTGACAGCCCGTCTCACCCCGGTGAGACGGGCTTCTTCGCGTCCGGGGTGGGGTGGGGGTGTAAGGAGGGTGCCCTTGTTAACGCCTCCGGTAGAGGCGGGGCCCCCTGTTAACACCCCGGGTTCCAGCTGTCCCCGGACCGGTTGCGATGTCGGGGTGCGCTGGGTGGCGCCGAGCGCCGATCGTCGCGCCGCGCGGCCACCCGGAGCCAATCGCCGCGCGGCCACCCCGGCGGCCGATCGTTGCGGGCGCGCGGCGACCCCAACGGCCGGGGGTGGGCCGGATGCGGTTAGACTACTGCCGCACCGTCCGACAGGGCGGTGAAGCAGGAAAAGTTCTGGCCCCGTCGTCTAGCGGCCCAGGACGCCGCCCTCTCAAGGCGGTAGCGCCGGTTCGAATCCGGTCGGGGCTACAGCACCGACGGCCCGTCCCACCCCGTGGGGCGGGCCGTTTTCACGTCCCCACCCCCACCCGCCCATGAGGTCGGTGGGTGGGTCCTCCGTCCCCGGCGACCTCCTGATCGACGCCGGCGAGCCTCGGGTGGGAGGGGTAGGGGTCAGAGGCCGGAAAGGCGTTGGCCGGCGCGGACGACGGCCATGGCGTGCCGTTCGCCGGGCCGGCGGCCCAGCCGCTCGATCGGCCCGGAGACGCTGATCGCGGCGATCACCCGGCCGGTCCGGTCCCGGATGGGGGCCGAAACGCTGGCCACGCCGGCCTCCCGCTCGGCCACGCTCTGGGCCCAGCCGCGGCGGCGTACCTCGGCGAGGGTGCGGCCGGTGAACTTCGACCGGGGCAGCAGCGGCATGACGGCCTCCGGCGGTTCCCAGGCGAGCAGGATCTGCGCCGCGGACCCCGCCGTCATGGGCAGCACCGAGCCGACCGGCACGGTGTCCCGCAGGCCGCTGGCCCGTTCGGCGGCGGCCACGCAGATCCGCTCGTCGGCCCGGCGCAGATAGAGCTGCGCGCTCTCCCCGGTCGCGTCGCGCAGCGCGGCGAGCAGCGGCTCGGCCGCCGTCAGCAGTACGTCCGGTGCGGCGTTGGCGAGTTCGCCGAGGCGCGGGCCGGGACGCCAGCGTCCCTGGGTGTCCCGTACGAGCATGCGGTGGATCTCCAGCGCCTGGGCCAGCCGGTGCGCGGTGGCCCGCGGCAGCTTGGTGCGTTCGACGAGTTCGGCCAGGCTGGCGCCGTCGACGCAGGCGGCCAGGATGACCACCGCCTTGTCGAGGACGCCGACTCCGCTCATGCTGTGTCCCACGGGCCGAAACTTACCTCCCAGAATCTAGGAAGTCCAGATGTTGGGAGCGGCGTCACGGTCCGCCGGGTGGGTCGTCGCCGTCACCGGCCGGGTGTCGCCGGCTCCGGTCGACGGGGGCCGTTCGGGTGTCGACGGCTCCGGTCCACGGCGCCGCTCACCTGGCGTGGCGCATGAACCCGCGAGCCGGCCGCCGCCGCTCCCGCTCCGGCGGTCCCGACCGCCGCGCATCGACAATAATAGTAGTCCTTTGTGGACCTGTTAATGCGGGGCGCGCCTTCCGCCGCTCCCGTCGAAGTCGTCCCGGCGCATGCAGCGCATTCAACGATGGCGATGCCGGGATTCGGATGCGCGATTGCCGTACCCCTTGGCGGCCGTCGGATCGGTAATCCGGGCGGGGTCGCGGCGGCCGGCGGCGGGCCTTCCGCGGCGGGGCCGGCGCCGGCCGGGCGGGTCGGTGGAAAGGCTCGCACCGGACGACTGTGGACCGGCCCGCCCGGTGGCCGGAAGGCCCGTTACGGCGGGCGTTTCCGCCCCCGGGGCGGCCCGGACGCCCGGTCGCGCCTCGGTTTCCGCCCCGACGGGCGCGCCGGGGCGGGTGAATCCGTTGCGACACAAGGGCTTTTTTCCACCGAATGTTTGTGTCCCGGCAGCACAGGGCATACCGTGCGCGCAGAATGGCTCGCGTCGAGTCAGTTGCACAATTGGGAGGAAGTCGTGAACAAGGCCGAGCTCATCGAGGCGCTCGCCGTTCGCCTGGGGGACCGGAAAACGGCGACGGCCGCGCTCGACGCGGTACTCGCTGAGGTCCAGGCGGCGGTCACCAAGGGCGAGAAGGTGGCGATCACCGGTTTCGGAGCGTTCGAAAAGCGTGTCCGAGGCGCCCGAACAGCGCGCAACCCACGGACCGGCGAGGCGGTGAAGGTCAAGAAGACCTCCGTCCCGACCTTCCGCGCGGGTGCCGGTTTCAAGGAGATGGTGGCCAGCGGCAAGGTGCCCAAGGCCGCCGCCCCCGCGAAGAAGACCGCCGCGGCGGGTGCCAAGGCGACCGGCGCCAAGGCCGCCGGTGCCAAGGCGACCGGCACGAAGGCGGCCGGCACCAAGGCGACCGCGGCGAAGAAGACCACCGCCGCCAAGAAGACCACCACCGCCACGGCGACGGCCAAGAAGACCGCCGCCAAGAAGACCACGGCGGCGAAGGCTACCAAGACCACCGCCACGAAGAAGGCCGCACCGGCGAAGAAGACCACCGCGGCCAAGAAGACGACGACGGCCAAGAAGACCACGGCCGCCAAGAAGGCACCCGCGAAGAAGGCGCCGGCGAAGAAGACCACCAGCCGGCGCTGACCGTACGGCCCACGAGGGCGCCCACCGTTCGCGGTGGGCGCCCTCGTCGTGCTACGCCCATCGCCGTTGACCGGAAACCGGGTGCCCGGCACAATCCTCGTGCCGAACACCCCGCCCGGTCACGAGAAGGGGGCGCCGGTGCGTCACCCCCGCCACCGCACCACCGTCCTGCTCGCCCTGGGCGTCGTCATCCTGCTGGACGTACTGCGGGTCTGGCTGCCGTCGATCATCACCATCTTCGGCCGGGCGGCGGAGACCCCGGCGGAACTCCTCGGCGGCTTCGCCCTCGGCTGGTTCGTCCTCGCCCTCGCCGCCCCCACCCTCGTACGCCGGCTCGGTGCGCGGCCGGTGGGCCTGGTCGCCGCCGTGGTGCTCGCAGCCGTCCGGCTGGCCCTGACGGCGGCCCCCGGCGGGCGGGCGCAGCTCTGGTTGGCCTGTACGGGGCTGCTCGCCGGCCTGGTGTGGCTCGCCGCGAGCGCCGCCGTCGTGGACCGGCCGGTCGCCGGACTGGCCCTCGGGCTCGCCGCCGCCGCCGTCGGCCACGCCCTGCTCGCCACCGAGGATCTGGTCTGGCGAGGTGGCCCGGCGGCCTGGGTGGGCAGCGTTCTGCTGGTGGCAGCGTTCCTGACGGCTGCGGTGTGGACCGCCACCCGGCCGTCCCCGGCCGTCCCCTCCGGCGGGACCGAGCCGTCCCCGGCCGGCTGCTCCGGTGGGACCGAGCCGGACGGCCTTTCGGGCGGGACAGCTGCACCGGCCGTGGCGGGCCTTCCGGACGGGACCGAGCCGTCCCCGGCCGGGACCGCGCTGCCGGCCGTGGTGCGAGCCGGTGACGCCGGTTCGACCGCGACGGCGGCCGGCCGGCGGGCCTGGCTGGTGTTCGGTCCGGCGCTGCTGCTGGCCGGCCAGTTGGCGCTCGCCCCGGCGCTGTGGAACGCCGCCCTGTCCTACCGGCACGGCTCGGCGGACTTCCCCGGGCTGGCCCGTCCGCCGGCCGGTGTCGTCCCGATCCTGCCGGCGGTGGCGGTCGCGCTGTTCCTGGCCGCCGCGTTCCTCCGGGCACCGCGCTGGCTGGCCCGTCCGCTCTGGCCGGTCGCGCTGGTCGCCGGCGCGGTGCTCTTCGCGGCCGGCCGGCCCGGGTGGCTGGTAGCCGCGATCCTGCTCGCCGCCGCCGGCCTGGGTGGCTGCCTCGGCCTCACCGACACCGCCGCACACCGGCCCGCCGGCCCGGCGGCCACTGGCCCGGCTAACCCGGGCCCGGCCGAAACCGGCCCGGCGAACCCGGGCCCGGCCGAAACCGGCCCGGCCGAAACCGGCCCGGCCGAAACCGGCCCGGCGAACCCGGGCCCGGCGGACACCGGTCCGGCCGACACCGGGCCGGGTGGCGGCGACCCGGGCCGCGGTCGGGCGGCTGTCCGCGGGATGCTGCTCTTCGCGGTCGCCGCGGTCGGCTACTACGCGGCCTACGACATCGGTTATCCGAACGGCTGGGCGCCGGTCGGGCTGGCCGTGCTGGTGGGCGCCGTCGCGGCCACCGGTCCGGCCCCGTCCGTCCCGGTCCTGTCCCGGTCGGCCCGCTGGGGGACGGCGGCGGTGCTGGTGCTGCTGACCGCCCTGGCGGGCGTGGTGCACCGGCCGGTGGCCGCTCCCGCGACCGCCGCCGCGGCGCCGTCGAGCCTGCGGGTGGTGGCCTACAACGTACGGATGGGGTTCGGGCTGGACGGACGGCTGGACCTGGACGCGGTGGCGCGTACGGTCAGCGGTGCCCGGCCCGACGTGGTGCTGCTCAGCGAGGTGGACCGGGGCTGGTTGCTCAACGGCGGCCACGACACCCTCGCCCTGCTGGCCGGCCGGCTGCGACTGCCGTACGTCTTCGCGCCCGCCGCCGATCCGGTCTGGGGTGACGCGGTGCTGAGCCGGCACCCGGTGCGGTCCGGCCGGACCCGGCCGCTGGCCGCGCACGGCGCGCCCACCGGGGCGCAGGCGCTCGGTGTCACCCTGGACGTCGGCGGCCGGGACGTCGCCGTCGTCGCCACCCACCTGCAACCGCCGCCCGGCGCCGGCCCGGTGGCCCAGGCCCGCGAGGTGGCCGACTTCGCCCTCCGGTACGCGGCCGGCCGGCCGCTGGTGCTCGGCGGCGACCTGAACACCGAGCCGGGTGACCCCGCGTTCGCCGAGTTCACCCGGGTCGGTCTGGTGGACGCCCTGGCCTCGGCCCGGCCGCTGCCGACCAGCCCGGCCGACGACCCGCGTACCCAGATCGACCACGTATTCGTCACCGCTGGGCTCGCCCCGGGCGAGGTGGCCGCCCCGCGCAGCGTGGCCAGCGACCACCTGCCGGTCGCGGTGACGCTCAGCCTCCCCTGACCGGTCGGCGGGTGTTAACAGGGGGCCCCTGCTCTACCGGAGGCGTTAACAAGGGCACCCTCCTTACAGGCGGTCGGCGGCGAGGAGGCGGTCGCCGGTGAAGGCGAGCAGCCAGCCGCCGCCCTTCGGGGTGGTGAAGTCGCCGGGCCGGCCGGTGAGGTGCTCCAGCAGGCCCGGGATCACCTTGCCCTGGCTGCACACCGCGACCGGGTCGCCGGCCACGGCGAGGTCGGTCAGCCGGGCCGCCGCGGCGAGCGCGCACTCGTCGGTCTGCTGGCCGGGCCGCGGCTCGTCCAGGTCGCCGCAGACCTCGATGGGCAGGTCCAGCAGCGCGGCGGCCGGGTCGAGGGTCTGCACGCAGCGCCGCGCCGAGGCGGCGAGCAGGCGTACCGGGCGGACCACGGCGACCAGGCCGGCCAGGGCCTGCGCCTGGGCCCAGCCCGGCCCGTCCAGCGGCCGGCCGTGGTCGGGGCCGGTCCAGGTGCCCCGCTTGCCGGCGTGCGCGTGCCGCACCAGCACCATCGTCGCGGTGACCGGCGGCAGCGCCGCGAACGCGGCGAGCACCTCGGCGTCGTGCGGATAGCTGACCAGCCGGGCCGCGTCGTCGACGGGCAGCCAGCGGACCTCGTCGACCTCGGTGTCCGGCTGGAAGCCGCCCGCCGCGACCGCCCGCATCGACCAGTGGTCGACCACTTTGGGGCGTCCCTCGCTGCGGTAGTGCGCGGCGGGGAGGCGGACCTGCGGCACCGCCCGGACGTCGGTCTCCTCGGCGACCTCGCGGACCGCGGCGAGCAGCGGGTGCTCGCCGCGGTCCAGCTTGCCCTTCGGCAGCGACCAGTCGCCGTAGCGGGGACGGTGGATCAGGCAGACCTCGACCGCCGGGCCGGCCGGCCGCCAGACCACTCCGCCGGCCGCCCGGATCCCGGTCACGGCAGCCATCGCGTCCGGCGCCGCCGGCTGGCCCGCCGCCAGGCGGCCGGGAACTCGGCGCGGGCGCGGCGCACGGACTGGCGTTCCCGTTCCAGCAGCCGGCCCGCCGCCACCGCCAGCCGGTGGTCGTCCGGGCGCTGCCCGGCCAGCGCCACCCAGGTCCGGCCGGCGACCGCGGCGTCCTGGTGCTCGCCGAGCAGGTCCTGGATCCGGGCCAGCGCCCTGGCCAGCTTGCGGGCGTCCCGGCCGACCACCGGGGTCGCCGCGCCGGCGGCGTACCGGGCCTGCTTGGCCCGCTTGCGGACGGCGTGCCAGCGCTCGTCCGGCCCGAGCGGTTCCAGCGCCGCCGCCCCGCCGTCGGCCGCCCCGCCGGCCAGCTTGCGCCACGGCCGGGCGACCAGCCGGGGCAGCACCCGGCGCGCCGGCCGGTCCGCCTTCGGGGTCAGCCGGGGCGCCCGGGCGGCCAGCACCAGCGCGTCGACCAGCGCCAGGTAGCGCGGGGAGCGCAGCGCCTCGTCCACGGCGGCCAGCGCCGCCTCCTGCCGGCCGGCGAGGGCCGCGTCCAGCCGGTCCACCGCCGCCGGGTCCACCGGGCAGGTCGGGTCGGCCGCGGCGGTGCGCCGCAGCCGGTCCCGCAGCACCTCCACGTCCCGGGCCGCGCCGAGCACCTCACCCAGCCACTTCAGCTCGGCCCGCAGCGGGCGGGCCCAGCCGGGCCGCAGCAGCGGGCGGAACGTGCGCAGGTCGCTGCGCAGCCGCCGGCAGCCGACCCGCATCTGGTGTACGGCGGTGTCGTCGTCGCCGACCGGGGCGCGCAGCCGCACCAGCGGATCGTGCGCGAGCAGCCGGGCCACGTCGTCGCGGATCGCCTCGGTCACCACCGCACCGGCGGTCGGCTTCGCCGGCAGCCCGCCCGGTGGCACCAGGTCCGGCTCGCCCAGGGCGGCCCCGCCGAGCGCCCGTATGTGCTTCGGCACGAACTCCCCGCCCCGGGCACCGGCACCGGTGAGCACCGTGCCGATCCGGTCCAGCAGCGCCCGGTCGCCGCCCTTGCGCTCCACCTCCAGCTCGCGGAACGCGTCGGTGGTCCGCCCGGCCGGGTCGCGCACGGTCACCCGGTCGTCGACCAGTTCGGCGAGCACCCGGCCGTCGCCGTCGCGCACCTCGTACGCGTGCCGCTCGGTGCGTACCGTGACGACCGGGGCCAGCGGGGCGCCGCGGGCGAAGACGGTGACCAGCTCGGCCAGCTCGGCCGGCGGGTCACCGGCCGGGCCGGGCCGGGAGATCTCGTGCCGCAGCCCGGGGGAGTCCGTCGGCAGCTTCACCGTCCAGGGCGGCTCGTCGCCGGCGCGGTGGCGCAGCGAGACGCCCGAGCGGGCCAGCCGCAGGTCGGCGGTGTCCCGGTAGCCGGCCACCAGGGTCACCGGGTCGGCGGCCACCACCGTGCCACCGGCGGGCGCGACGCCGGACAGGTCGGGCAGGACGAAATCGTCCGGCACCGCGTACTTGCGTTCCTCCTCGACCATCCCGTCCTCCCGCTCAGCCGGCCGTGCCGCCGACGCGGCGCAGCAGCGTCTCCTGGAGGTGCACCAGCGGGGCGTCCTCGGTGCCCGTCCGCCGGGTCCACGTGCCGTCGCCGGCCAGTTCGAAGGCGTCCACCTCCGGGCCCATCGCGCAGCTGAGCACGCGGTCCAGCTCGGCCCGGGCGACCGGGTCGCTGACCTGCACCAGCGCCTCCACCCGCCGGTCGAGGTTGCGGTGCATCAGGTCGGCGGAGCCCATCCAGAACTCCGCCTCGCCGTTGTTGCCGAACCGGAAGACCCGGGAGTGCTCCAGGAACCGGCCGAGGATCGAACGCACCCGGATGTTCTCCGACAGGCCGGGCACCCCGGGGCGCAGCGTGCACATGCCCCGGATCAGCAGGTCGACGTGGACACCGGCCCGGGACGCCCGGTAGAGCGCGTCGGTGATCTCCTCGTCGACCAGCGCGTTCACCTTGAACTGCACCAGCCCCGGCATGCCGAGCCGGACGTGCTCGATCTCCCGTTCGATCCGTTCGATCAGGCCGCTGCGGATGCCCTGCGGCGCCACCAGCAGCCGCCGGTACGCGGTCTGCCGGCTGTAGCCGGTGAGCACGTTGAACAGGTCGGTCAGGTCGGCGCCGATCTCCGGGTCGGCGGTGAGCATGCCGAAGTCCTCATAGAGCCGGGCGGTCTTCGGGTGGTAGTTGCCGGTGCCGATGTGGCAGTAGCGCCGGATCTGGTTGCCCTCCTGGCGGACCACCAGGGCGGTCTTGCAGTGCGTCTTGAGCCCCACCAGGCCGTAGACCACGTGGCAGCCGGCGCGTTCCAGGGTGCGCGCCCAGCCGATGTTGGCCACCTCGTCGAAGCGGGCCTTCAGCTCCACCAGCACCACCACCTGCTTGCCGGCGGCGGCCGCGTCGACGAGCGCGTCGACGATCGGGGAGTCGCCGCTGGTGCGGTACAGGGTCTGCTTGATGGCCAGCACGTTCGGGTCGGCCGCGGCCTGCTCGATGAAGCGCTGCACGCTGGTGGCGAACGAGTGGTACGGGTGGTGCACCAGCACGTCGCCGTCGCGCAGGGTGGCGAAGACGCTGCGTGGCACCTCGCCCTCGGTGAGCCGGGGGTGGGTGGCCGGCACGAACGGCTTGTCCTTCAGCTCCGGGCGGTCCGCCGCGCCGTACACCTGCCAGAGCGCGGAGAGGTCGAGCAGGCCGCGCACCCGCAGCACGTCGTGCGCGTCCATGTCCAGCTCGCGGACCAGCAGCTCCAGCATGTGGTCGGAGATGGAGGCGGCCACCTCCAGCCGCACCGGCGGGCCGAACCGGCGCCGGGCCAGCTCCCGCTCCAGGGCCTGGAGCAGGTCCTCGTCCCGGTCCTCGTCGACCTCCACCTCCGCGTTGCGGGTGACCCGGAACAGGTGGCACTCCACCACCCGCATCCCGGAGAAGAGCTGCCCGAGGTGTACGGAGATCAGCTCCTCCACCGGCAGGAACCGGACTCCCGGGCGGTCCTGGTCCACCCGGACGAAGCGGGGCACGTTGTTGGGCACCTTGACCCGGGCGAACAGCTCCGCCCCGCCGTCCGGGTCACGGACCGCCACCGCCAGGTTCAGCGACCGCCCCGAGATGTACGGGAACGGGTGCGCCGGGTCGACGGCGAGCGGGGTGAGCACCGGGAAGATGTGCCCGCGGAACCAGGTGCGCAGCCGCTCCCGCTCCGGGTTCTCCAGGTCGGCCCAGCGCACGATCTGCACGCCCTCGGCGGCCAGCTTGGGCTGCACGTCGTCGACGAAGCAGGCGGCGTGCCGGGCGACCAGGTCGGCGGCCCGCTCGCCGATCCGTTCGAGCTGGGTGCGCAGCGGCATCCGGTCGCCGCCGCGGACCGGCAGGCCGGCCTGGAGGCGACGCTTGAGCCCGGCGACCCGGACCATGTAGAACTCGTCGAGGTTGCTGGCGAAGATGGCCAGGAACTTCGCCCGCTCCAGCAGCGGGGTGCCCGGGTCCTCGGCCAGTGCCAGCACCCGGGCGTTGAAGTCGAGCCAGGACAGCTCCCGGTTGAGGAAGCGGTCCTCCGGCAGCGGGTCGGTCGCCGGCGGCTCGTCGCCGGTGGGGGTGCCCGCGTCCAGCACCTCCTCCAGGCCGGCGGAGTCGGCCGCGCGGCTGCGGGCGCCGTTGCGCGGCTCGGCGGCGGGCGGATCGTCGGTGGCGGACGGCTGGCCGGCGGGGTGCTTGCGAGGGGTGCTCACCCGCCCATAATCACCCGATCCGGGTTAACGCAAAATGAACTTGGCCCGGATCATGCCATCGTCGGCAACGTCACCCGGGTCACCGCGCCCTGTTCGTCGGTCTCCACCCGGACCCGCTGGCCGAGCCGGAGCAGCCGCAGCCCGGAGGCGTCGAACGCCCGGGTGGGGAAGGGCAGCTCCGTGCCGTCGTCGAGGAGCAGCAGGCCGCTGCGGGTCTGCGCGTCATAGCTGGCCACCGTGCCCTGCATGCCAGCACCGTACACCGGTGGGGTCAGCCGGCCCGCGCCGTGGCGACCAGCGCGGCGCTGGCCGGGCCCAGCCCGATCCGGGCCGCCGTGGCCAGGTCGGCGGCGGTGTCCACGTCCCGGCGCAGCGACGGCCCGGCGCCGGCCAGCGGCAGCGCCCCGCTGGCCGCGTGCGCCGCCGCCGAGCCGCCCCCGAAGCGCGGATCCAGGGGTACGCCCCGCGGCGCGGCCAGCAGCACCGTGCCGGTGCCCGGGGCGTCGGCGACGAAGCGGCGTACCCCCGGCGGTCCGGCCTGTGCGGCGGCCAGCGCCTGCGCCAGCTCGGCCGGGCGCAGCGCCGGCAGGTCCGCCGTGATCCCGGCCACCCCGGTGCCGTCGCCGGCCGCCGCCGCGCCGTGCCGGAACGCGGCGTTCAGGCCGGCGTCCGGCAGGTCCGGCACCACCCGGGCCCCGAGTTCGGCCAGCTCCGCCCCGGCCCGGGGATCCGCGGTGACCACCAGCACCGCGGTGACCAGCGGGCAGGCGCGCACCGCGCGGACCGTGTCGGCCGCCAGCGCCAGCGCCAGCGCGTCGTGCGGTACGCCGGGCAGGGCCCCCCGCAGTCGGCTCTTCGCCGCGTCGAGGCGCTTCACCGGCACCACCACGGTCCAGGTCGGCTGAGACACGGCATCACATCCTGCCAGCAGGCGAAGGTACCCTCACTGGCCGTACCCGGGGCGAGCAGGCATGATTTCCCAGCGGACCGCGGCACGGGTGCGGACGCGTGGGCGACGAGGAGGCAGGGTGGCACGGCGCAGCCTGGGATTCTGGCGACGGTTCGCCGTGGTGCTGGTCAAGCCCGTGATGACCGTCTGGACCCGGCGCACCTGGCGCGGGATGGAACAGCTGCGCGACACCCCCGGCGGGATCATCATCGTGCCCAACCACCTCTCGCACGCCGACCCGCTGGTCTCCGCCCACTTCGTCTACGACTCCGGACGCTGGCCGCAGTTCCTCGGCAAGGCCAGCGTCTTCCGGGTGCCGGTGATCGGCTGGATCCTGCACCGGTGCAAGCAGATCCCGGTCGAGCGGGGCACCGTCGACGCCGTCAAGTCGCTGGACAAGCTGGTCGCCGCCCTGGCCGAGGGGGGTGCGGTGGTGATCTACCCGGAGGGCACCACCACCCGGCATCCCGACCTGTGGCCGATGAAGGGCAAGACCGGGGCGGCCCGGCTCGCGCTGGCCACCGGCGCGCCGGTGATCCCGGTGGCCATGTGGGGGCCGGAGAAGATCTTCGACCCGCGTACCAGCCGGTTGAGCCTGCGGCCGCGGATCCCGGTCACCGTGGTGGCCGGCCCGCCGGTCGACCTGAGCCGGTGGGCCGGGGCGACCCCGAGCCGGGCCACCCTGGACGAGATGACCGAGGCGATCATGCTGCGGCTGCGGGACATGCTCGCCGAGATCCGGGGCGGCACACCCCCACCCCTGTGGGAACGCCCGAGCCGGAACCGACCCAGTGACCAACGCCCGGAGGCGGCAGCGTGAGCGGACATGTGGCGGTGCTCGGAGCGGGCTCGTGGGGCACCGCGTTCGCCAAGATCCTCGCCGACGCGGGGCGGGACGTGACGGTCTGGGCCCGGCGGGCGCCGGTGGCGGAGGTGATGCGCACGCAGCGGCGCAACCCGGAGTACCTGCCGGAACTGGTGCTGCCGGACCGGGTCGACGCCACCGACGACGCGGCGGCGGCGATAACCGGCGCCGAGCTGGTGGTGCTGGCGGTGCCGTCGCAGACGCTGCGCGGCAACCTGGCCGAGTGGACCCCGCACCTGCACCCGGACTCGACCCTGGTCTCCCTGATGAAGGGGATCGAGCTGGGCACCACCAAACGGATGAGCGAGGTGATCGTGGAGACCGCCGGGGTCCCCGCGGACCGGGTGGTGGTGGTCTCCGGCCCCAACATCGCCCCGGAGATCGCCGCCGAGCAGCCGGCCGCGACAGTGGTCGCCGGCACCGACTCCCGGCGCGCCGCGCTGGTCCAGTCGTCGATCCGGACGGCCTACTTCCGGCCGTACACCAACGACGACGTGATCGGTTGCGAGCTGGGCGGCGCGGTGAAGAACGTGATCGCCCTGGCGTACGGGATCGCCACCGCGATGGGCTTCGGCGACAACACCCGGGCGATGCTGATGACCCGCGGGCTGGCCGAGACCGCCCGGCTGGGCGTGGCGCTCGGCGCCGACCCGATCACCTTCGCCGGCCTGGCCGGCATGGGCGACCTGGTCGCCTCCTGCTCGTCGCCGCTGGCCCGAAACCGCACCTTCGGCGAGCACCTGGGCCGCGGCGAGACGCTGGAGCAGGCCCAGGCGGCCACCCGGCAGACCGCCGAGGGCGTGAAGAGCTGCCTGGCCATCCGGGACCTGGCCCGCGCGCACGGGGTGGAGATGCCGATCACCGAGCAGATCGAGCGGATCTGCCACGAGGGGATGGACCCGCGGCTCGCCGGGGACGCCCTGATGAGCCGGACCGCCAAGCCCGAGTCGTACGAGTAGGTGGCGATGAGCGACTACCGCGACGGAACCCGGTGCGTGCGGGCGGGGCTGCCCGACCCGGTGCCGGGGGAGCCGTTCCTGCCCGGGCCGGTGCTGGCCGCCCCGTACCACCTGGACCCGTGGCGGGGGCCGGAGGCGGCGGCGAACGGCTACGGCCGTCCGGACAATCCGACCCGGCGGCTGCTGGAGGCCGCGATCGGGGAGCTGGAGGGGGGCGACTGCCGGGTCTTCGCCAGCGGGCAGGCGGCGATCACCGGGGTGCTGCTGGCCCTGCTGCGACCGGGGGACACCGTGCTGCTCCCGGCGGACGGCTACTTCCCGGTGCGCGCCTTCGCCACCGACACCCTGGCCGGCATCGGGGTGCACGTGCGGTTCGTGCCCACCGCCGGGCCGTACCCGTCCCTGGACGGGGTGCGGCTGGTGCTGGTGGAGACACCGGCGAATCCCGGGCTGGACGTCGTCGACCTGCGGGAGCTGACCGCCCGGGCGCACGCCGCCGGCGCGCTGGTCGCGGTCGACAACACCACCGCCACGCCGCTCGGGCAGCGCCCGCTGGACCTCGGCGCGGACCTGGTGGTCGCCTCCGGCACCAAGGCGCTGACCGGCCACTCGGACCTGCTGCTCGGCTACGTCGCCACCCGGTCGGCGGAGCTGCTCGACCCGCTGGCGTCGTGGCGTACCGTCACCGGGGCGGTGCCCGGGGCGTTCGACGCGTGGCTGGCGCACCGCTCGCTGGCCACCCTCGACCTGCGGCTGGCCCGGCAGACGGGCAACGCCGAGGCGGTCGCCCGGGCCCTCGCCGGCCGCGCCGACGTGACCGGGCTGCGCTGGCCCGGGCTGCCCGACGATCCGGCCCACCCGGTGGCCTCGGCGCAGATGCGTCGGGTGCCCGGCGTGCTCGCCTTCGACCTCGGCAGCGCCGACCGGGTCGCCCGGTTCCTCGACGCGGCCCGGCTGGTCAACGCGGCCACCTCCTTCGGCGGCGTGCACACCACCGCCGACCGGCGCGCCCAGTGGGGCGACGACACCCCGCCCGGTTTCGTCCGGCTCTCCTGCGGGGTGGAGGACCCGGCCGACCTGGTGGCCGACATCGTCGCCGCGCTCGACGCCGCCGGCCCGGCCTGAGGGTGCGTCCGGAACGCCGCGCCGGGTTATCGTGACGGCGGTCCCGCAACCGGGGCCCCGACCGGAGGAGGTGAGTCCGATCCGCCCGACAGCAGGACCGGCGCTCCCTCCCGGATCCGGGTCGCGATAGCGGCCCCGGGAGCGCCGACGAGCGTTCCCGGAGGTTCCCATGACATCTGTCGCACCCCACCCTGACCGTGCCGCCCTCGTCCGCCGGCTGCGCGCCGCCGGCTGCGTCTTCGCCGAGGACGAGGCGGAGCTCCTGATCGCCGCCGCCGCCGGCTCGGCCGAGGCGCTGGCCGGGCTGGTCGAGCGTCGCCTCGCCGGTCACCCGCTGGAACACGTACTGGGCTGGGCCGAGTTCTGCGGCCTGCGGGTCGCCGTCGACCCGGGGGTGTTCGTGCCCCGCCGGCGGACCGCCCTGCTGGTGGCGACCGCGGCCCGGCTGACCGCGCCGGGGCCGGCGATGGTCGAGCTGTGCTGCGGCACGGGCGCCGCGACGCTGGCCCTGGTGCCGCTGGTCGCGCCGCGGTGGGCGGCGGCGGTGGACGTCGACCCGGCGGCCGTGGCCTGCGCCCGGCGCAACCTGGCCGGGCCGGGGGTGCCGGTGTACGAGGGGGATCTCTTCGACCCCCTGCCGCGGACCTGGCGGGGCCGGTTGGACCTGGTGGTGGCGAACGCCCCGTACGTCCCGACGGCGGCGGTGGCGCTGCTGCCGCCCGAGGCGCGGCTGTACGAGGCGCCGGTGGCGCTCGACGGCGGGCCGGACGGGCTGTCCGTGCTGCGCCGGGTGGCCGCCGGCGCGGCCCACTGGCTGCGGCCCGGTGGCCAGTTGGTGGTCGAGTCGAGCGGCGCGCAGGCCGCGACGCTCTGCGCGGTGCTGGACGGGTGCGGTCTGGCGCCCACCGTGGTCCGGGACGAGGAGGCCGGCGCCGTCGCGGTCACCGGCCGCCGGCGCGGCTGACCAGCCGTGGCGGTACGGCCGACGGCGAACTAGCCTCACGTCAGGCGGTTCGCGGTGGGAGGCGGTGGCGTGGTGGGCAGCGTGGGTGTGCCGGTGGTGGTCGGGCTGGACAACGGCGGCACCGCCAACAACGCCACCGTGCTGACGCTCGACGGCCGGTTCCTGGTCGACGGGCTGGTGGAGATCCCGAGCGAGGTGCGCGCCGGGCCGGACGCCGCCGTCGCGGCGCTGGCCCGGGCGTTCGACAACGTGCTGGCGCTCACCGGGGTGCCCCGGGAGCTGGTGCGCGCGGTCGGGCTGGACACCCCCGGCCCGGCGAGCGCCGCCGGGGTGATCTCCTCCCGGGGCTCCACGAACTTCGTCCACCCCGACTGGCGCGGCTTCGACGTGCGCGGCGCGCTGGCGGGGCGACTCGGCCTGCCGGTGGTCTATCACAACGACGGCAACGCGGCGGCGCTCTACGCCCACCACGTCCACTTCGGAGCCGACGCGCTGCGCCGCTCCTCCGTCGCCGCGATCGTCGGCACCGGCCTCGGTGGCGGGGTGATCGAGAACGGGCGGGTGGTCACCGGCGCGGCGGGCATGGCCGGCGAGTTCGGCCACGTGCACATCCCGCTCACCGGCCTGCTCGGCGCCGGCCAGCCGGTCCCGACGTGCGCCTGCGGCTTCTCCGGCGACGCGGAGAGCGTGGCGTCGCTGACCGCGATCGAGCGCAACCTGCTGCCGTACTGGCTGGGCCGGCACCCCGGGCACCCGCTGGCCGGCGAGACGCCGGCGCGGGCCGCGAAGCTGGTCCGGGGGTACGGCGAGCGCGGCGACGCGCTGGCCCGGGAGCTCTTCGCCCAGCAGGCGATGGCGCTGGGCCGGCTGTTCACCATCGCGGCCAACTTCACCGACCCGCACGCGTACTTCGTGGGTGGCGGCGTGGTGGAGGCGGCGCCGGAGTTCCGCGACTGGTTCCTCGCCACCGTCCGCGAGCACACCGTGCTCCGGGACGAGCAGGCCGAGGTGGCCACCTTCGCCCTGGTCCCGGAGCGGGACATGGCCGGCGCGCGGGGGGTGGCCATCGCGGCGGCGGAGGCGCTGCGCGCGGTGCCGGCGCCCCGGTCGCTGGTCGGCGGCTGAGGCGCCGGCCGGTCAGCGGCGAGGCGGTGCGCCGGCGAAGGCGGCCCAGGCGGCGGGCGGGAAGAGCAGGACCGGCCCGGCCGGATCCTTCGAGTCGCGTACGGCGACCGTGCCGGGCAGGGCGGCCAGCTCCACGCAGGCGCCCTCGTCGCCGCTGTGGCTGCTCTTGCGCCACCGGGCCACGGCCAGCGCCGCGCCGATCGTCGGGGTCATGGTCCTACCGTCCCTTCAGGAGGTGGTGGAGCTGGTCCCGACTCGCCGCCGGTGTCAGCGCGACGGTCCGGAGATGCTCCATGATCTTGGTGCAGGTGCGCAGGTCACCCGGCCGGTCGAGGACCATCTGCCCGGCCACCGTCTCCACCGAGGCGATGATCGGGTCCTCCGGGTCGGCGAACTCCAGGATGTGCAGCGACCCCCGGGTGCCCCGGTGGTATCCGGCGCTCAGCGGGATCACCTGAACGGTGATGTTGGGCAGCTCGGTCATCTTCAGCAGGTGCCGTAGCTGCCCGTCCATCACCGTCCGGTCGCCCACCGGACGCAGCAGGGCCGCCTCGTCGATGATCGCGTCGAAGATCGGCGGTTCGTCGCCGGAGAGCCGCTGCTGCCGGTCCAACCGCAGGTGCACCCGCTGCTCCACCTGCTCGTCGCCGAGGGTGTGCGGGCCGCCGCGCATGACCCCCCGGATGTAGTCCGCGGTCTGCAACAGGCCGGGCACCACGCAGGGTTCGAAGTTGGCGATCCCGGTGGCCTCGGCCTCCAGCGCGATGAAGTCGATGGTGCGCCGGTCGAGCAGGTACGAGTACGAGACCCACCAGCCGGGCTTGCGGGCGTCCTTGGCCAGCTGCACCGCCGCCGCCACCTCGTCGTTGCCGACGCCGTAGAGGGTGAGCAGGGCGCGCACGGTGGCCGGGCTGACCAGGGTCTGCGCGTTCTCGTACCGGGACAGCGTGCTCCGGGTGCTGTTGATCTCGTCGGCGGCGGCCTCGAGGGTGAGGCCGGCGGCCTCGCGGTGGGTGCGTAGGGCGATCCCCAGCCGTCGGGCCCGTGCGGTCTTCGGTGCCATGCATCGATGGTCGCACATCGGTGGGAAATTGGGCATGAGAGAACGTCGATGAGAGTTGCATTCATGCGTGGGCACCTGTCAATCTGTCACCACGTCCTCACCGCCGGTTGTCGTGTCGACGGCGGAGGTGAGCGACGGGAGGGGATGGGGCGCGCGGCGGTCGGGTTGGTCCCCCGGACTCGATCGCCGCGTGCCACGTCCGGACCGGGAGGAGCTGGGATGAGGACCACCACCCGCGGGCGGGGCCGGCATGTCTGCTGAGCCGCGGTGGAACGGACCGGGCGGTGCGCGATGACCCGGTTCCTGGTGGTGCTCACCGACGTCCGCCCGTTCGACGGCCACGGCCGTAACGAGCGGGCCTGCCCCGAGCGGCGCCGCCAGGTGGTCGGCGCCAGCAGCCGGGAGGCGGCCGACCGGATCGCCGGGGCGTTCATGGCGCTGGGCATGGTCCGCGCCGGCCGGCAGCGGGTCAAGGTGATCGCCGTCGGGCGGCGCCGGGAGGGCTGAGCCGATCCACCGGCCCGGGGTCAGCACGCCCCGGGCCACCCCGTCCGGTTACGCTCGGTATATCGGTCATTGACCGATTGCCAGGCATGCTCGTTCTCACCGGGTATCCCCAGCCGGCCTTCGCCACGCACAGTAAGGTCAACCGGGTGAGCGCCATCGGCGAGCACGGCCAGCCGCAGCCGCGAGCGAAGAGGTGACCCCAGTGACCACCCCAGGCAAGACCCGTGTGGCGATCGTCTTCGGCGGCCGCAGCCCCGAGCACGGCATCTCCTGCGTCAGCGCGGGCAGCGTGCTGGGCGCGCTGGACCCGGACGAGTACGAGGTGGTGCCGGTGGGCATCACCCGCCAGGGGCAGTGGGTGCTGGCCAGCGGCGACCCGGCCGAGCTGGCCATCGCCGACCGCAAGCTGCCGGAGATCACCGCCGGTTCCGGCGCCGAACTGGTGCTGCGCGCCGACCCCACCGCGAGCGGCCTGCTGGTGCTCGACCCGACGCAGGGCCCCCGCGCGCTCGCCGACGTCGACGTGGTCTTCCCGGTGCTGCACGGCGCGTACGGCGAGGACGGCACCATCCAGGGCATGCTGGAGATGGCCGACATCCCGTACGTGGGGGCGAACGTCTTCGCCTCGGCCGCCGCGATGGACAAGGAATTCACCAAGAAGCTCTGCGCCGCCGAGGGCATCCCGGTCGGCCCGTACGTGGTGCTGCGCACCGGGATGACGCTGACCGAGGAGGACAAGGAGCGGCTCGGCCTGCCCGTCTTCGTCAAGCCGTCCCGGGCCGGCTCGTCGTTCGGCATCACCAAGGTCGACGACTGGGCCCAGCTCGACGCGGCGGTCGCCACCGCCCGCGAGATCGACACCAAGGTGCTGGTCGAGGGGGCGATCGTCGGCCGGGAGATCGAGTGCGGCGTGCTGGAGGGCGAGGCCGGCGGCGCGCCCGAGGCGTCGGTGCTGGCCGAGGTCCGGGTCGTCAGCGGCCACGACTGGTACGACTTCGAGGCCAAGTACATCGACGACGCCTGCGAGTACGACATCCCGGCGAACCTGCCCGAGCAGGTCACCCGGCAGGTCCGGGACTACGCCACCCGGGCGTTCACCGCGCTGGACTGCTCGGGCCTGGCCCGGGCCGACTTCTTCGTCACCCCGGAGCTGGACGTCTACCTCAACGAGATCAACACCATGCCGGGCTTCACCCCGACGTCGATGTTCCCGCGGATGTGGGCCGCCTCCGGCCTGGAATACCCGAAGCTGGTCAGCCGCCTCATCCGCACCGCCCTCCGCCGCGCCGGCCGCTGACCCCCGCCGGTCCGCCGTTCCCTGCGGGTTAGCGCGAGCCGGACGGCCGCCGCGAGCCGAGCGGGCCAGCGCGAGCCGACAACTTCGGGGAAGTTGTCGCCTCGGCGGCGTGCGAAGCGACAACTTCCCTGAAGTTGTCGCCCGGGGACGCCGGGGTGACTGGCGGCGCGGGGCACCGGGGTGCCCAGGGGCATGTGGGTGCTGGGGGTGCCTGGGGCGGGGTCAGCCGCGGGCGCAGCCGGCGGGGATGGACTTGGCCGACGGGACGGTGGCCACCACCGTGTCGGAGAACGGCGGGAGCCACTGCAACGCGCTGTCGTACGCGCCGGGCACGGTCAGCGCGACCGGCACCTCGCGGTCGACCGAGGTGAGCACCGTCGAGCCGTCCGGCTGCTTCGCCGGATACCAGCAGACCTTGTCCACCACCCAGACCTCGTCGGTGGCCGGGAAGCTCGGCGCCGCCCCGCCGCAGGCCACGGTTAGCGCGGGATCGCCGTACGCGGCGTTCTGCTCCGGACCGGCGGTGACCGGCCGCTGCGACAGGTCGCGGACGGTGTCCGGCAGTTGGGAGATCAGCGCGCGGCAGACCGTCGCCGGGCGGGCGGCCAGCGCCGGGGCGGCCATCTCGACCGGTGCGGTGGACTGGGGCCGGGGCGGGGTCGGGCTCGGCGCGGCGGCCGGTTCGGCGGGGGCGAGCCTGGCCAGCGCGAGCGCCGCCACCAGCGCGGTGACCGGCACGGCGACCAGGGTGGCGATCAGCGCGGCGCGCCGGTTCGTCCGGTCCGTGGCCGGCCGGTCGGTCGCCGGAGCGCCGCCGGTGCCGTCGGTCCCGGCCGCGTCGTCCGGCCGGTCCCGGCCCGCCACGGCGCGGGAGGAGGTGTTCTCGTCCACTTAGAGGCGCACCACCGAACAGGTCAGGGTACGGGTGATGCCGGGCACCATCTGCACCTTGCTGACAATGAGTTTGCCCAGCTCGTCGACGGTGTTGGCCTCGGTGAGCACCACCACGTCGTACGGCCCGGTGACGGCGTCGACGCGTGCCACGCCGGAGATGTCCGCGATCTGGCCGGCCACGTCACGGGCGCGTCCGACCTCGGTCTGGATGAGGATGTACGCCTGTACCACCACTCGACCTCCCGTCCGTCGCCGCTCACTGGCGGCCCGAAGGGTGAAACTACCTTACGGAGCAGGCGTGATCCCGATCGGTGGTCGAGGAGAAGCGGTGAGCGAGCGTGACGAGGGGACGACATGAGTGTGACGGGCGTCGGGGAGTTCGGGCTGATCGACCGGGTGACGGCCCGGCTGTCGTACGGCCCGACCTGCCTGCTCGGGCCGGGGGACGACGCGGCGGTGGTGACCGCGCCGGACGGGCGGGTGGCCGCGTCGACCGACGTGCTGGTCGAGGGCCGGCACTTCCGGCGGGACTGGTCGAGCGCCCGTGACGTCGGGCACCGGGCGGCGGCGGCCAACCTGGCCGACATCGCGGCGATGGGGGCCACCCCCACCGCGCTGCTGGTCGCCCTCTGCGCGCCGCTGGACCTCCCGGCGGCCTGGGCGGAAGAGTTGGCCGACGGGCTCGGCGCGGAGGCCGCCGCGATCGGGGCGAGCGTGGTCGGCGGGGACATGTCGGCCAGCCCGACACTGACCATCGCGGTCACCGCCCTGGGCGACCTGGGCGGCCGGCCGCCGGTGGTGCGCTCCGGCGCCCGGCCCGGCGACGTGCTGGCGCTGGCCGGGCGCACCGGCTGGTCGGCGGCCGGCTACACGGTGCTGTCCCGCGGGTTCCGCACCCCGAAGGTGCTGGTCGAGGCGTACCGCCGGCCGGAGGTGCCGTACCGGGCCGGGCCGGTGGCGGCCGAGGCCGGCGCCACCTCGATGATCGACATCTCGGACGGGCTGCTGGCCGACGTCGGGCACGTGGCCCGGGCCAGCGGCGTCGCGGTGGACGTGCACCGGGCGGCCTTCGAGGTGCCCCGGCAGATGGGCGACGCCGCGCAGGCGCTCGGCGTCGACCCGTACACCTGGTTGCTGGCCGGCGGGGAGGACCACGCCCTGGCGGCGACGTTCCCGGCCGGGACGGCGCTGCCCGAGGGCTGGCGGCCGATCGGCCGGGTCGACGCGGGGGAGGGGGTCACCGTGGACGGTCGGGCCTGGGACGGCCCGGCCGGTTGGGACCACTTCCGCTGACGGTCGTACCCTTCCCACCGTGACTGAGCTGGAGATCCACCCCCGGCGCTTCGACTCGCCGGAAGCCCGACGGCTGATCGCCGCGACCCTGGCCGACCTGGGTGAGCGCTACGGCGGCGACGGGGACGAGACCCCGGTCGACCCGGCCGAGTTCACCCCGCCGAACGGCGAGTTCCTGGTCGCCTACCTGGCCGGCGAGCCGGTCGGCTGCGGCGGCTGGCGCAGCCACGGCGGCCCGGACGACGCGGCCGAGCTGAAGCGGATGTACACGGTGCCGGCGGTCCGGGGACGGGGTGTCGCCCGCGCGCTGCTCGCCGCGATCGAGCGGTCGGCCCGGGAGCGGGGCCGCAAGCGGGTGATCCTGGAGACCGGCGACAAGCAGCCCGAGGCGATCGGCCTCTACACCTCCGCCGGCTACGAGCGGATCCCGAACTTCGGCTACTACAAGGACGAACCGGGCTGCCTCTCCTACGGCCGCACCCTGTAGCCGGGGGGCGCCGCGGGCGCACGACCTGCCGCATGTCGTGGTGTCCGGGCCCGGGGTGGGCGCGAACTGCGGCATGTCGGGGTGTCCGGTCCGGGGGTGGGCCTGACCTGCCGCTCTTCGCGGTCGCCGAGACCAGGCGCGGGCACGACGACAGCCGGCGGGCCGAAGGGCCCGCCGGCTGCGACGAGAGCTGATCTGGGTGGCGCTACCGCGTCAGGCGCGGGTGACCTTGCCGGCCTTGATGCACGAGGTGCAGACCTGCAACTTCTTGGTGGTGCCGCCACCGGCCGGGGTACGCACCGACTGGATGTTCGGGTTCCAGCGGCGGTTGGTCCGCCGGTGCGAGTGGGACACGTTGTGGCCGAAGCCCGGCCCCTTGCCACAGACGTCGCACACGCTAGCCACGGGATACTCCTGGGATTGAAACGTTCATGAGGTCGCCGCCAGGCGCAGCCCGGGCAACCTGGCCAGGTTACCCGATCCCCCCGGCGTCCGACCAACCGGCCCGTCCGGGGCCGCCGGTGTGGGCCCGGCCACCCCTCCCAGGCCAGCGGACACGCCGACGGACCCGGGCGGGTGTCGGTGCGCGCCAGTAGGCTTCCCGACGTGCTGGAGACCCTCGACGCCGCCGCGGTGCGCCGCTGGTGCGCGAGCGGCCTGGCCGCGCTGCGGCGGCACCAGGGCGAGATCGACGAGCTGAACGTCTATCCGGTGCCGGACGGGGACACCGGCACCAACCTGGTGCTCACCCTCACCTCCGCCCAGCAGGCCCTGGCGATGGACCTGAACACCCTCCCCGACGGCGGGTCCACCGCGCACGGGCACGCGCTGCGGCTGATGGCCCAGGGCGCGTTGCTGGGCGCGCGGGGCAACTCCGGGGTGATCCTGTCCCAGATCCTGCGCGGCTTCGCCGACGCGCTCGCCGCCGCGCCGGCGGTCCGCGGCCGGCAGTTGGCCGCCGCGCTGCGCGACGGCACCGCCGCCGCCTACGCGGCCGTCGCCAGCCCTGTCGAGGGCACCCTGCTCAGCGTGGTGGCCGCCGCCGCCGAGGCCGCCGAGCGGTCGGACAGCGACGACCTGCGGGCGGTCGCCCGGGAGGCGGCGGCGGCCGCGGCGCGCGCCCTGGCGCGTACCCCCGAGCAGCTGCCGGTGCTCGCCCGGGCCGGCGTGGTCGACGCCGGCGGCCAGGGCCTCTGCCTGCTGCTGGACGCGCTGGTCGAGGTGATCACGGGAGAGAGCCCGGCCCGGCCGGCGCCCGCGGCCCGCGCCGTCCGCCCGCCGGTCGCGACCGCCCGGGAGACCGGCTCCGACGGGTACGCCTACGAGGTGCAGTTCCTGCTCGACGCCGACGCCACGGCGGTGGACCGGCTGCGCGCCGAGCTGGCCGCGCTGGGCGACTCGCTGGTGGTGGTCGGCGACGGGCGCGCCGGCACCGGCACCTGGAACGTGCACGTGCACGTCAACGACGTGGGGGCGGCGATCGAGGCGGGGGTGGTGGCCGGCCGGCCCCACCAGATCTCGGTGACCCGCTTCGCCGACCAGGCCTCGGCGCCGGCCGGGGCCGCCGGCGCGCCGGATGGCCGGGCCGCCGTGGTGGTCGCCCCCGGTGCGGGCATCGCCGAGCTCTTCGCCGCCGAGGGCGCCACCGTCGTCCCGGCGAACCCGTCCATCGGTGAGCTGCTCGACGCGGTCCGGGCCACCCGCGCCGCGCGGGTGGTGGTGCTGCCCAACGACCCGAACACGCAGGCGGTGGCGAACGCCGTCGCCCGGGAGGCGCACGCGCTCGGGGTGAAGGTGAGCGTGGTGCCCACCCGGTCGCCGGTGCAGGCCCTCGCGGCGCTCGCCGTGCGCGACCCGCAGCGCCGCTTCGAGGACGACGTGATCGCGATGGCCGAGGCGGCCGGCGCCTGCCGGTACGCCGAGGTCTGCCACGCCGGCCGGGAGGCGCTCACCGTCGCCGGGCCGTGCCGCCCGGGCGACGTGCTGGCCCTGGTCGAGGGGGAGGTGCACCTGATCGGCGCCGACCTGGTCGACACCTGCACCGCCGTGGTGGACCGGATGCTGGGCGGTGGCGGCGAGCTGGTGACCCTGCTCTGCGGGGCGGACGCCCCGGCGGGGCTGGCCGACCGGCTGCGTGAGCACGTCGAGCGGTCCTGGCCGTTCGTCGAGGTGCAGGCGTACGAGGGCGGGCAGCCGCACTATCCGCTCCTGCTGGGGGTCGAATGACGAGCGCACCGACCACGGTGGACACGCCGCTCAAGAAGCTGGTCGGGGAGAAGACGGCGAAGGCCCTGGCCGGCCACCTCGACCTGCACACCGCCGGCGACCTGATCTACCACTTCCCCCGCCGGTACGACGAGCGCGGCGAGCACACCGACATCCGCTCGCTCGACGTCGGCGAGCAGGTCACCGTGCTGGCCCAGGTGCAGCGCACCGCGGTCCGGCCGATGCGCCAGCGGCGGGGCAACCTGCTGGAGGTGACCGTCGGCGACGGCTCGGGCGGGCTGCTCACCTGCACCTTCTTCGGCAACCAGGCGTGGCGGGAGCGGGAGCTGCGCCCCGGTCGGTGGGGGCTGTTCGCCGGCAAGGTCACCGAGTTCCGGGGCAAGCGCCAGCTCAACGGCCCGGAATACGTCCTGCTCGGCGAAGGCGGTGACGGCGAGGCGGCGGCCAACGAGGAGGTCGAGGAGTTCGCCGGGGCGCTGATCCCGGTCTACCCGGCCGCGGCTGCCGTGCCGACCTGGGTGATCGCCCGCTGCGTGCGGGTGGTGCTGGACACCTTCGTCCCGCCCGACGATCCGCTGCCGGCGACCGTGCGCGCCACCCGCAACCTGGTCGGCATCGGGGCCGCGCTGCGCGAGATCCACCGACCGTCCAGCAAGGAGGAGCTGTACCGGGCCCGCCGCCGGCTCAAGTGGGACGAGGCGTTCGCCGTGCAGCTGACCCTGGTGCAGCGCAAGCACCGGGCGGCGGCCTGGCCGGCGAAGGCCCGCCCGCCGCGGCCGGGTGGCCTGCTGGACGCGTTCGACGCCCGGCTGCCGTACGAGCTGACCGCCGGCCAGCAGACCGTGGGCCGGGAGATCGCCGCCGACCTGGGCGCCGCGCACCCGATGCACCGGCTGTTGCAGGGCGAGGTCGGCTCCGGCAAGACGGTGGTGGCGTTGCGGGCCATGCTCCAGGTGGTGGACGCCGGCGGCCAGGCCGCCCTGCTCGCCCCCACCGAGGTGCTCGCCGCCCAGCACCACCGGGGCATCCTCGATCTGCTCGGCCCGCTCGCCCGGGCCGGTGAGCTGGGCGCGGCCGACGACGCCACCCGGGTCGAGCTGGTCACCGGCTCGCTCGGCGCGGCGGCCCGGCGGCGGGCACTGGCCGAGGTGGCCGAGGGGCGGGCCGGCATCGTGCTCGGCACCCACGCCCTGCTCTACGAGGGGGTGGACTTCCACGACCTGGGCCTGGTGGTGGTCGACGAGCAGCACCGGTTCGGGGTGGAGCAGCGCGACGCGCTGCGCGCCAAGGCCGACCAGCCACCGCACGTGTTGGTGATGACGGCCACCCCGATCCCGCGCACGGTCGCCATGACCGTCTACGGCGACCTGGAGACGTCCACCCTGTCCCAGTTGCCGCAGGGGCGCTCGCCGATCGCCTCGCACGTGGTGCCGGCCGCCGAGAAGCCCGCCTTCCTGGACCGGGCCTGGCGCCGGCTGCGCGAGGAGGTCACCAAGGGCCACCAGGCGTACGTGGTCTGCCCGCGGATCGGGGAGGGCCCGGTCTCCGACGAGGAGCCGCCCCGGGAGGACGACAACGGCCGCCGACCGCCGCTGGCGGTGACCGAGGTGGCCCCGCTGCTGGCCGAGGGGCCGCTGCACGGGCTGCGGATCGGGGTGCTGCACGGCCGGCTGCCGGCCGACGAGAAGGACGCGGTGATGCGCTCCTTCGCCGACGGCGAGCTGGACGTGCTGGTCGCGACGACCGTGGTCGAGGTGGGGGTCAACGTGCCCAACGCCACCGTGATGATCGTGCTGGACGCCGACCGGTTCGGCGTCTCCCAGCTGCACCAGCTGCGCGGCCGGGTCGGCCGGGGCAGCGCGGCCGGCCTCTGCCTGCTGGTCTCCGAGGCCGCCGAGGGCTCGTCGGCCCGCACCCGGCTGGACGCCGTGGCGTCCACCACGGACGGCTTCAAGCTGGCCGAGCTCGACCTCGAACAGCGGCGGGAGGGCGACGTGCTCGGCGCCACCCAGTCCGGCCGCCGGTCACATCTGCGGCTGCTGTCGCTGCTGCGCGACACGGACCTGATCCGCGACGCCCGGGCGGAGGCGATCGCCCTGGTCGACGAGGATCCGGAACTGACCCGCCACCCGGCGTTGGCCGCGTCGGTGGCCGCCCTGGTCGACGAGGAACGCGCGGAGTACCTGGAGAAGGGCTGACGCGCGGCTCTCCGTGCCCGGCGCCGCCTCCGTGCCCGGCGTCGCCTCCGTGCCCGGCGTCGCCTCTGTGCCCGGCGTCGCCTCCGCGCCCCGGGCTGTTGGCTCCCCGCACCCGTCTGTTGGCGTTCGGCTTCCGGGCCTCCGTCTCCCCATTCCCGGAGCGCCCCAGATCGCACAGCCGCCCAGCGGCGTGGCTCGGCAGCCGCCGGCCGCCCAGCGGGTCGGCTGCCGGTGGGTCGGCCGTCGGCGGCTGGGGTGCTGGTCGGCCGCCTACCAATGGGTCGGCCGTCGGCGGCGGGGTGCTGGTCGGCCGCCTACCAACTTGATGTCGTAAACGAATCACCCGGCCCCGAACCGGCCGTCCCCGACCACCGACCGGTGGCTGACCGCAGGGTCTGCTGGTGGCCACGCACCATCATTTACCAGGCACGATGCGGGTTCCTTCGACGTCTCCACCGGCCCGCGGAGCGGCCGGCACCCCGGTTCGTGGGCGAAGCGGTGGCGCGGGTGATTCGTTTACGACATCAAGTTGGTAGGCGGTCGATGCGGGTACCCAGAGCCCGCTGCCTGGGCACGCCCGGGACCGGCACCCCCGCCTGAGCGAACAGTCCGCGCGGGCATGTCCCGGAATCCCCGGGGCCGACCAGACCACCTCGCCGATCGCTGGTGGCGATCGCCGAGTGCCCCAGGCACCCGGTGCCAGTGCGCACGATGCGGCACATCGGGACCACCTCGGCCGGGAAAGGCGCGTTATGCCGCAGAACGGCCCCCAGGGGCGGGGGGAAAGGCGCCAGGGCCAGTGCCGGTACGAGTTCAGGGCGCAGGGCAGGGGCAGGGGCGGGGCAGGGGCGGGGTAGGGCAGGGGCAGGGCGGGGGACCGGCCAACCCGGCCGGACGAGGGAGCCGGCCAGCTCGGCCGGAGAAACGGCGAGGGCGCGCCGACCGGGTGGTCGGCGCGCCCTCGGGCGCTTACGCCTGGATCAGGCGGTGAAGCGGATGTTGCGGCGACGGCGGGCCATCATGAACAGGCCGGCACCCACGGCGAGCAGCACCGCGGCGCCACCGGCGATCATGCCGGCGGGGGCACCGGTCAGCGGCAGGCCGCCTTCGCCACCGCCCGCGCCCGGAGCGCACTCGGCGGGCTTCTCCCACTCGAGGGCGTCGGCCGGGTCCGGCTGCTCACCCGGGAAGCTCGGGGTGATGGTGAGACCCTCGTAGGCCTCGAAGACGACCTCGGTCTTCTCGCCCGGGATCAGCTTGAGCTCCTTGGTGACGCCCTTGTCCGTGGTGAACACGATGGTGGCGGTCACCCCGTCGGCCGGGTTGTCGGCGGTGACGGCGAGCGCGTCACAGGCGAAGATGACCTCGAAAACCGGAGCGTTCGGCTCGTCCGGCACCAGCGGGCCGCCCGGCTCGGTCGGCTGCGGCGTGGGCACCGGGGAGGTGGGGGCGGGGCTCGTCGGCTCGTCGGTCGGCGCGGGGCTGGTCGGCTCCTCGCTCGGCGACTCGCTCGGCGCGGGGCTGGTCGGCTCCTCGGTCGGCGCCGGGGTCTCGGTCGGCTCCGGCGACTCGGTCGGCGCGGGGGTCTCGGTCGGCTCCGGGGAGTCGGTCGGCTCCGGGGTGGTCGGCTCCGGGGTGGGGGCCGGCGCGCACTTGCCCGTGGTGCGGGCGCTGCCCGCAGCGGTGTTGGTCACCCGCTTGTCACCGCGGAACCACTCGGCGCTGATCTTCAGCTCCGCCTTCTTGCCGGCCTTGACGACCTGCTGGCCGGTCACCACGCCGTCGCCCGCCTTGGGCAGTTCGACGCCGGGGGCGATGCCGGTGATCTCGGTGGCGGACGGCGTCCACACATCGGTGATCTTGCCGACCAGGTCGCGCTCGCTGTTCTTCACGGTCCAGGTGACCGCCAGGTCGCCGGACTCCAGCTTGCAGGCGGTGCCGGTGATGATCGAGTGGTGCGCGCTGGCCGGCGCCGCGAAGGCGGTGGCGGCGGCCACGCCGACCAGGGTGGCGCCGAGGGCGGCGAGCGGTCGCCGCAGCGACAGCTTCGGACGGATCACGGGTTCTCCCGGGGTCAAGGGGCTCGTCGTTGACGTCGGGTGGCAGAAGGCCGGCCGCGGGTGTTACCAGGCCGCGGCGGCGCCGCACGGACGCCGTGTGCCGACGGACTCGCCGGCACCCGGCAGACCCTAGCGAGAACAGGACTCACGTCACAGTCCTCAGTGCCCATTAAGGATGATGTTGCCGATCCGTGATCATTGATCGGCGGATCGTGATCAATGGAACACTCTTCGATACTTACCGTGCCGCCCGGCCCGGTACGGCGTCGCGTAGCGTCACCGGTGTGAGTGAGCACCTCGACCGGGCCGGTCGGGCGGTCGGCGGGTGGCGCCGGTGACCCGGATCGTGGCCGGTACGCACGGCGGCCGGCGGATCGCCGTCCCGCCCGGCGTCGGCACCCGGCCCACCTCCGACCGCGTCCGGGAGGCGCTGTTCAGCGCCGTACAGGCCGACCTGGACCTCGACGGCGCCCGCTTCGCCGACCTGTACGCCGGCTCCGGCGCGGTCGGGCTGGAGGCGCTGTCCCGGGGTGCCGGGCACGTGCTGCTGGTGGAGTCCGATCCGCGGGCGGCCCGGGTCGTCCGGGAGAACATCGCCGCGCTGCGGGCCGCCCCGGCCGCCCGGCTGACCACCGGCAAGGTCGCCACCGTGCTGGCCGCCGGCCCGGACGGCGAGCCGTACGACGTGGTCTTCGCCGACCCGCCGTACGCGGTGCCGGACGAGGAGATCACCGCACTGCTGGCCGCGCTGGTCGAGCGGGGGTGGCTGGCGCCGGACGCCCTCGTGATCGTGGAGCGCTCGACCCGGAGCGGGCCGTTCACCTGGGTGGAAGGCATCACTGCCGAGCGCAGCCGCCGCTACGGCGAGACCACCCTTTGGTACGGTCGCCGATCATGAGACGCGCGGTGTGTCCCGGCTCGTTCGACCCGGTCACCAACGGACACCTCGACATCGTCGGACGGGCCAGCCGGCTGTTCGACGAGGTGATCGTCGGCGTGCTGGTCAACCAGTCGAAGCAGGGCCTGTTCACCGTCGACGAGCGGATCGAGATGCTCCGCGAGGTGACCGCCTCGTACGAGAACGTACGGGTGGAGTCGTTCCGGGGTCTGCTCGTCGACTTCTGCCGGGCCCAGCAGGCGAGTGTGCTGATCAAGGGCCTGCGCGCGGTCAGCGACTTCGACTACGAGCTCCAGATGGCCCAGATGAACATCGGCCTGGCCGGGGTGGAGACGTTGTTCATGCCGACCAACCCGCTCTACTCCTTCATCTCCTCCAGTCTCATCAAGGACGTCGCCAAGTGGGGCGGCGACATCTCCGCGCACGTGCCCGACGTGGTCCGGGAGGCGCTGAAGTCCCGCCTCGGTGACCCGCCGCCGGCCTGAGCACCACCCGGACCGCCAGGCCGGCCGCGACGCAGCGCCCCGGACCGCCCGGCCGCGACGCGCCGGACCGCGACGCGCCGGACCGCCCGGCCGGCCGCGACGCGCCGGACCGGGCGGATGAGCCTCCCGTCGCCCCCGCAGGACATGATTGACGCAAGCGGGAACCCGGCCGCAGCCCGCATCATGTAGGTCGGCCGACGAACGACAGGAGTGAGGTACCGGTGGACCCGCTCGATCGCATCGACGAACTGATCGCCATGGTGGAGCAGGCACGCTCCGTCCCGATGTCGCGGAACAACTGCATGGTCGACCGGGGCGAGATGATCGCGGCCCTCGACGACCTGCGTGGCGAGCTCCCGGCCGACCTGCGCCGCGCCGCCGCGTTGCTGGAGGAGCGGGACAAGATCATGGAGGCCGGCAAGCGGGAGGCCGACCGGATCATCAGCGAGGGTGAGGCGGAACACGCCCGCCTGGTCTCGGTGAACGAGATCACGGTCTCCGCCGAGCACGAGGGGGCCCGGATCATCGCCGAGGCCCGCGCCGAGGCCCAGCGCCTGCGCGAGGAGGTCGACGACTACGTCGACACCGCGCTGGCCAACTTCGAGCAGTTCCTCACCAGGGCGTTGGCGTCGATAGAGCGTGGCCGGGACAAGATGCACGCGCTGCGCGAGATCGGCACCTTCGGTGGGGACGAGGCGGATCGCCCGCTACCCTTCTGAGCGGCACCTCACCAGCCGACATGGCGGCCACGGGCATGGCCCCGGTTCGACGGTCCGGCGGTCGCCCAGGTAACCTTCTTTGTCGGCCTCTCACCGGCCGGAGTCTGACTATGCCCAAGAACTCGTCACCGCACCTCGACCCCAGGTCGCCGCTGGTCCTCGACACGAGGGACCTGCCGCGTCGGCCTGGTGCGATGCGTACGGTCAAGCGGGTCGCCCCGGCACCGGCGGACCTCGGCGTGGAGTTGATCGGCGTGCCGGAGGGCGCCCCTCTCGACCTCGACCTGAGGTTGGAGTCGGTGTCCGAGGGCGTGCTCGTCTCCGGGACCATCTCCGGCCCCGTCAAGGGCGAGTGCGGCCGCTGCCTGCGCGAGATCAACGACTCGGCGGCCGTGACCGTCCAGGAGCTGTACGCGTACGAGAACAGCACCACGGACGACACGACCGACGAGGACGAGGTGGGCCGGATGCAGGGCGACCTGATCGACCTGGAGCCGGCGTTGCGGGACGCGGTGGTGCTCACGCTGCCGACCAACCCGCTCTGCCGGGAGGGCTGCCCAGGCCTGTGCCCCGACTGCGGGGTGCACTGGGACGATCTGCCGGCCGACCACAGTCACCAGCAGGTCGACCCGCGTTGGGCGGGCCTGTCGCAACTGAACCGTACAGAGGAGTAGGAACCGTGGCCGTCCCCAAGCGCAAGATGTCGCGCAGCAACACCCGGTCCCGCCGGGCGAACTGGAAGGCGGCCGTGGTCGCGACCGTGGCCTGCCCGCAGTGCAAGTCACCGAAGCTGCCGCACGCCGCGTGCTCCGTCTGCGGCACGTACAACGGCCGCCAGGTCCTCGAGGTCTGACCTGGACGCCGAGTGACGCCCCCGACCCCGGGTCGGGAGGCGCGCACGACCGGGCGATCCCCCGGTGCCCCGGCTCCGTCCACGGCCGGCCGGTCCCTTCCGGCCGGCGTCACGGTGGAGCCGGGCACCGCGCGGATCGCCGTCGACCTCCTCGGCGGGGACGATGCTCCCGCCGTCGTGGTTGACGGCGCTCTGCGGGCCATCCGCGTCGACCCGCACCTGCACCTGCTGCTCGTCGGACCCCCCGAGGTCGCCGACGAGCTGATCGGCGCGCTCGACCCGGCCCAACGGGCCCGGGTCATGGTCCGGCCGGTCCGCGACGCCGTGGGCATGGCCGACCATCCCACCGCCGCCCGCGCGCACGGCACCGTCCGGGCGGCCGTCGCGGCGGTACGCGAGGGCGCCGCGGACGCGCTGGTCTCCGCCGGCTCCACCGGCGCCACCGTCACCGCCGCCGCGCTCGGCCTCGGCCGCTGGCCGGCGATCCGCCGACCGGCCCTGGCCGCGTCACTGCCCGCGGTCGGCGGGCCGGTGGTGCTGCTCGACGTCGGGGGCACCCTCGAACCCCGGGCCGCCACGCTGACCCGGCACGCCGTGCTCGGCGCGGCGTACGCGACGGTGGCGCACGCCGTCGAAGCGCCCCGGGTGGGGCTGCTCTCCGTCGGCACGGAGGCCGGCAAGGGCGACCGGCCCCGCCGGCACGCCGACAGCCTGCTCGCCGTCGAGGCGCTGCCCTGCGGTGCCCGCTACGTGGGCCTGGTCGAGGGGTACGACGTGACCCTCGGCGGACGCGCCGACGTCGTGGTCACCGACGGGTTCACCGGCAACGTCGTGCTCAAGGCCGTCGAGGGCGCGTACGCGATGGCGGGTGGGACGTCGGCCGCCGGTGGCGTGCCCCGGGCCGCCGCCCTGCTCGGCGTGGGCGGCACCGTGGTGGTCTGCCACGGCGCGGCCCGGGCGGACGACGTGGCCTCCGGCATCGGGCTGGCCGCCCACCTCTGGCGCCGCCGGGCCACCGACCGGGTCGCCGCCCTGCTGGCCGACGGCATCCCGGCCGACCTGGCGGCCGCCGACGACTTCCCCGTAGGTTCCACCGACACCGAGGTGCGCCGGTGAGCGCGCGGCACGTGTGCCGGGACGGTCGCGGGATCCGCGCCGTCACCGGGACGCGGGTCGCGCCCGTCGCCACCCGGGTCGCACAGGAAGAGGTGACATCCGCATGACCAACGACAAGCGCCGTCGCGCCCCGGTCGCCCATCTGGAGGCCGCGTTCGGCGTGTCGCTCGACCCCGAGCTGCTGGAGCGCGCGCTCACCCACCGCTCCTACGCGTACGAGAACGGCGGCCTGCCCACCAACGAGCGGCTGGAGTTCCTGGGCGACTCGGTGCTCGGCGTGGTGATCACCACCGCGCTGTTCCGCAATCACCCGGACCTGCCCGAGGGGCAGTTGGCGAAGCTGCGCGCCAGCGTGGTCAACATGCGGGCGCTCGCCGACGTGGCGCGCGGGCTGGGCCCGGACGGGCTCGGCGCGTACCTGCTGCTGGGCAAGGGTGAGGAGGCGACCGGGGGCCGGGACAAGGCGAGCATCCTCGCCGACACCCTGGAGGCGCTGCTCGGGGCGATCTATCTCCAGTACGGGCTGGACACCGCCGCGATCGTCATCCACCGGCTCTTCGACCCGCTGATGGCCGAGTCGGCCGGGCGGGGCGCCGCGCTGGACTGGAAGACCAGCCTCCAGGAGTTGACCGCCGCGCTGGGGCTGGGCGTGCCGGAATACCGCATCGAGGGCACCGGCCCCGACCACCTGAAGACCTTCACCGCCTGGGTGGTGGTGGCCGGCAACCGGTACGGCGGCGCCGAGGGGCGCAGCAAGAAGGAGGCCGAGCAGCGGGCCGCCGAGTCGGCCTGGCGGGTGCTCACCGAGCAGGCCGAGGCGGAGCGGGCCGCCGCCGCGAGCGTCGCGCCGACGGCCGAGGACGCGACCGGCACCGCGCCGACCGCCGACGGCGCTGCCGGCACCGCCCCGGGCGGCGCCGCCGGCCCGGCGGGCGACACGGCGGAGGCGGGCGCCTCCCGTGCCTGAGCTGCCCGAGGTCGAGACGGTCCGGCAGGGGCTGGCCCGGTGGGTGACCGGCCGGACGATCGCCTCGGTCGAGGTGCGCCACCCCCGGGCCGTACGCCGGCACCAGCCGGGCGGCGGACACTTCGCCGACGTGCTCGCCGGCCGGACCGTCACCGACGTGCGCCGCCGGGGCAAATACCTCTGGCTGCCGCTGGACAGCGGGGACGCCCTCGTCGGGCACCTCGGCATGTCCGGGCAGCTGCTGTTGCAACCGGTGGGCGCGGCCGACGAGCTGCACCTGCGGATCCGGTTCCGGTTCGCCGACGACGGTCCGGAGCTGCGCTTCGTCGACCAGCGCACGTTCGGCGGGCTGGCGGTGTCCGAGGGGGGAGCGGAGCTGCCCGGCGAGATCGCGCACATCGCCCGGGACCCGATGGACCCGGAGTTCTCCGAGGCCGGCTTCGTGGCCGCGCTGCGCCGGCGGCGTACCGAGGTGAAACGGGCGCTGCTGGACCAGACGCTGATCTCCGGGGTGGGCAACATCTACGCCGACGAGGCGCTGTGGCGGGCGAAGCTGCACGGCGCCCGGCCGACCGACGCGCTGACCGTGCCGGCCGCGGTCCGGCTGCTCGGGCACGTCCGGGACGTGCTGGGCGAGGCGATCAAGGCGGGCGGCACCAGCTTCGACGCGCTCTACGTCAACGTCAACGGCGAGAGCGGCTACTTCGACCGCGCGCTGAACGCCTACGGGCGGGAGGGCGAGCCGTGCCACCGCTGCGGGGCGCCGATCCGGCGGGAGGCGTTCATGAACCGGTCCTCGTACAGCTGCCCCCGCTGCCAGCCACGGCCCCGGGGTGCCCTGAGGGGATGACCCCGATGCCGGTTCGGGGTTGCGCCGGTGTGCCGCATCCCCCGGCTGCGGTAGGTCCCCGTACCGTTCGCCGGTCCTGACCCGATCCGTCCGCCCGGCCGGGCCCGGCGGCCCCGGCCCGACGCCCTCCGCCGTTCTCCGGGGCGACCGGGGGCCGGACCCGGATGTCCGGAACCGATCAGCTCCCTAGCGTCGGCATGGTCGGCACGAGGTGCGGAGAGGGAGCGGGGAATGAGCGGGCGACCGGTGACGGTGCGATTGGCGCGGTGGAGCGCGGAACATCCCTGGCGGGCCATCGCGCTGTGGGTGGTGTTCGTGGCGGTGTGCCTGGTGGGCGGCAACGCCGCCGGGCTGAACGAGGCGACGGACGCCGACCAGGCGATCGGGGAGGCCGGCCGGGCGCAGCTGATCGTCGCCGAGGGCGACTTCCACCAGCCGGCGGTGGAGAACGTGCTGATCACGCCGCGCTCCGGCGGGCTGGATCCGGCGGCGGCCGGGGCCGCCGCGGCCGACGCCGCGGCCCGGCTGCGCCAGGTCGATCAGGTGGCGGGGGTCGGGTCGCCGGTGCCGTCCCGCGACGGCGGGGCGCTGCTGGTGCCGATCACCATGGCCGGTGACCCGGAGACCGCGTCCGACCGGGTGCAGCCGCTGCGGGACGCCACCGCACAGGTGCAGGCCGCGCACCCGGCGCTGCGGGTCGAGCAGGTCGGCGGCCCGTCGATCGGCCAGGCCCTCGACGACACGCTGGGCCGGGACTTCCAGCGCGCCGAGCTGCTCAGCCTGCCGGTCACGCTGGCCATCCTGATCATCGCGTTCGGCGCGCTGATCGCCGCCGGCGTGCCGTTGCTGCTGGCGCTCTCCTCGGTGGGGGCGGCGATGGGACTGTCCACCCTGGCCTCGCACCTGGTGCCGGCCACCGACGTCACGTCCAGCGTGATCCTGCTGATCGGCATGGCGGTCGGGGTGGACTACTCGCTGTTCTACGTCCGGCGGGAACGGGAGGAACGGGCCAAGGGCCGCTCCGGGCTGGACGCCGTGGAAATCGCGGCGGAAACCTCCGGGCACGCCGTGGTGGTCTCCGGCCTGGCCGTGATGATCTCGATGGCCGGACTGCTGCTCGCCAACGACGCGGTCTTCTCCTCGCTGGCGGTCGGCTCGATCCTGGTGGTCGCGGTCGCGGTCACCGGGTCGCTGACGGTGCTGCCCGGCCTGCTGGCCAAGCTCGGCCGGTGGGTGGACCGGCCCCGGGTACCGCTGCTGTGGCGGCTGACCGCGCCGCGTACCGGGCCCGGGGCGGCCAGCCCCCGGTTCTGGCCGGCCGTGCTGCGACCGGCGCTGCGGGCGCCGCTGGCCACCCTGGTCGTCTCGGTCGGGCTGCTGCTCGCCCTGGCCGCGCCCGCGCTGGGCATGAAGCTGAAGTTCCCCGGCATGGAGGACCTGCCCCGCAGCACCCCGGCCATGCAGGCGTACGACCGGCTGACCGCCGCCTTCCCCAGCAACGGCACCAGCCACACGGTGGCCGTACGGGCACCGGCCGACCAGGCCGACCGGGTGCGGGCGGCGCTGACCGACCTCGCCGGCCGGACCGCCGCCGACCCGCTCTTCGCGCCGGCCGAGGGGGACGGCCCGAAGATCGAGGTGTCGGCCGACCGGCGGGTGTCCGTGCTGGAGGTGGCCACGCCGTACGCCAGCCGCACCGACGAGGCGACGCGCTCGCTGCACGAACTGCGCGACGAGTTCGCCCCGGCCGCCCTGCGCGGGCTGCCCGGCGTCGAGTACGCGGTCGGCGGCGGCGTGGCCGCCAGCGAGGACTACGCCCAGCACATCCGGGACAAGCTGCCCCTGGTGATCGGCTTCGTGCTGGCGCTGACCTTCCTGGTGATGGCCTGGACGTTCCGGTCGGTGGTGGTCGCGCTCACCTCGATCCTGCTCAACCTGCTCTCCGCCGGCGCCGCGTACGGGCTGCTGGTGCTGGTCTTCCAGGGTGGTTGGGCCGACGGGCTGCTCGGCTTCACCTCGATGGGGGCGATCGTCTCCTGGCTGCCGCTCTTCCTCTTCGTGGTGCTGTTCGGGCTCTCCATGGACTACCACGTCTTCGTGGTGAGCCGGATCCGCGAGGGCATCCGGTCCGGCCTGTCGAACCGGGAGGCCGTGGCGTACGGCATCACCTCGTCGGCGGGCGTGGTGAGCAGCGCGGCGCTGGTGATGGTGGGGGTCTTCTCGATCTTCGCCACGCTCAGCACGATCGACATGAAGCAGCTCGGCGTCGGCCTGGCCACGGCGATCCTGCTGGACGCCACGATCATCCGGGCGGTGGTGCTGCCGTCGCTGATGACCCTGCTCGGCGACGCCAACTGGTGGGCGCCCCGGTTCCTGCGGGCCCGGCCGGCGGCCCCGCCCGCCGAGCCACCGGCACCCACGCCGGAGCTGGTCGGCGCCCGCTGAGGGTGTAAGGAGGGGCCCCTTATTAACAGACGTCTGTTAATAAGGGGCCCCTCCTTACACCAGCAACCTGAAAACTTCCTGACAGCATGCGATTAGCCCGCGCGCCGCCGGGGCATCTCGCCCGCCATGGACGAGCAGCTTCAGCCGGGGGCGCGTCACCGCGCCCCGGCCACCCCCGAAGCGTTCCGGAGGCCGGCATGAGCGCCGACGTGCAGACCGGAACAGTACGCACCAACGTGCCGGCCCGACTGGACCGGCTGCCGTGGTCCCGCTGGCACTGGATGATCGTCATCGGCCTGGGCACGGTGTGGATCCTCGACGGCCTCGAGGTCACCATCGTCGGCAACCTCTCCGGCAAGCTGGCCGAGCCGGGCAGCGGCCTGGACATCACCCAGAGCCAGGTCACCGGCCTGGCCGCCGCGCTCTACGTGGCCGGGGCCTGCACCGGCGCCCTGTTCTTCGGCTGGCTGACCGACCGGTTCGGCCGCAAGAAGCTGTTCCTGATCACCCTCGGGCTCTATCTGGTCGCCACCGCGCTGACCGCGCTCTCCTTCGACACCTGGTGGTTCTTCCTGTTCCGGTTCCTGACCGGCATGGGCATCGGCGGCGAGTACGCGGCCATCAACTCCGCAATCGACGAGCTGATCCCGGCCCGGCACCGGGGCCGGATCGACATCATCATCAACGGCACCTTCTGGCTCGGCGCGGCGCTCGGCGCGCTGCTGACCGTACCGTTGCTCAACGGCCTGCCCACCAACCTGGGCTGGCGGGTGGCGTTCGGTCTGGGCGCGGTGCTCGGCGTGGTGATCCTGCTGGTCCGCCGGCACGTCCCGGAGAGTCCCCGGTGGCTGTTCATCCACGGCCGGGCGGACCAGGCGAACCATCTCGTCGACTCGGTCGAGGCGGAGGTCAGGCGGGAGACCGGGCAGGAACTCGCCGAGGCGGACAGCTACATCGAGATCCGGCAGCGGAAGAGCACCAACTTCCTGGAGATCGCGAAGACCCTGTTCCGGCGCTATCCGAAGCGGGCCACGCTGGGCTTCTCGCTCTTCATCGGGCAGGCGTTCCTCTACAACGCGATCACCTTCGGCTTCGCCCAGATCCTGCAGACCTTCTTCGACGTGCCGCCGGGCAACAGCGGCTACTACTTCGCGGTGATCGCGGTCGGCAACCTGCTCGGCCCGCTGCTGCTGGGCCGGCTCTTCGACACGGTCGGCCGGGTGCCGATGATCGCCGGGTCGTACATCGGCTCGGGCGTGCTGCTGCTCGGCACCGCCTGGCTGTTCCACTCGGGCGTGCTGAGCGCGGTCACCATGACCGCCTGCTGGTGCGTGGTGCTCTTCTTCGCCTCGGCCGGCGCCAGCGCGGCGTACCTGACGGTCAGCGAGATCTTCCCGATGGAGACCCGGGCGATGGCGATCGCGTTCTTCTACGCGATCGGCACCGCGGCCGGTGGCATCACCGGGCCGCTGCTCTTCGCCAAGCTGGTCGGCACCGGCCAGGTCGGCGACACCGTGCTCGCCTTCGTGATCGGCGCCGCCATCATGATCATCGGCGGCCTGGTCGAGCTGGTGCTCGGCGTCAAGGCCGAGGGGAAGTCGCTGGAGGACCTGGCCACCCCGCTCAGCGCCGAGCACGCCGACCTGCCGCGGCAGCGGGAGGCGGGCACCGAGACGCCGGCCACCGGCGCCACCGCCGGCTGACCCGGGCGTACGGACCGCGACGCCGCCCCCGAACCCCCCGGGGGCGGCGTCGCCGCGCCGCCCGGTCGACCTCGGCACCCGCGCGGTGGCGTCAACTTCCCGGGGCGGCGCGCCGGGCGGCCCGGCACCGAGATGGGCCGGCGTCATCGTGACCGCCGGGACGCCACCCGCCGGGCCGCCGGTCGGTCAGGTCGCCGGGCAGGGCTGACGCCAGGCGTCCAGGGTCCGGTTCTTGCGGATCGAGGCGAAGCCGTACCCGACGCTTGTCACGCAGAACGAGGCGGTGGCGCCCGCGTACTCGACGTGGAACACCGGTTTGCCCGCGTCCACGAACGGCAGCAGCCGGGCGCACTGGCGCAGCCGGACGCACTCCTCGTTGACCGCGAAGTCGAAGTCGGGTGCCAACGCCGCCACCTGCGCCACGTCGTTGACCAGCCCGGGGGAGAGGTCGAGGGAGCGGGCCAGTTCGGCGACCCGGCGGTTGAACACCAACTGGTCGTCGAAGCCGAACGGGAAACCGGGCCGGTGCGCGTACCCGTCGGCGTCGGTGATCGCGACGGCCCCGAAGCCCTTGCCCCGGCAGAGTCGGAACCGGTCGGCCAGCACCGGGCGCAGCGCCTCCCACCGCCGCACGTCGACCCAGTGGCTACCGGTCCGCCGGGCGGGGGCGCCGCGCACCGCCGCCGGGTAGCGGGTGGCGTCCGGGTCCTGGCCGGCGTACGACCCGACGGGCACCTGGCAGATCAGCCGCCGGCCCCGCTCGCGCAGCGTCGCGGTCTCGGCCGACGTGACGGTCACCGGGTCGAGCAGGAAGACGTCCGCGTCGACGTCCGGGTCGACCGGCCCGCGCAGCTGCCACTGCCACTGCCAGTGCCGGGCGGTCCCGCTCGGCCACGGGGTGGGCGCGCCCGGCGGGACGGCCGGCGGCCGGCAACCGGTCAGCGGGCCGGTGACCAGCAGCACGACGGCGACGACGCCGATCCGCCGAACCACCCGGTGCGGCGTCGGGGCGTGCCCGTCCGGCGGTGTCGCCCTGGCCCGCGTCGGGGACGCTGGCGGCCGGATGCGCATCGGCGGCTCCCGGGTCGCGGGCGGCACCCGGGCCGCCCTGCCGGTGCGCCGCCGCACCACCCGCGCCGGCGCCCCTCACCCGGTCAAACGAGCGCGGGGCGGCCGACGACTCGCCCCCAGCTAGCGCGGGGTGCCGAAGTCCTGCGTCCAGTACGGTCCGTTGCTGCGTGCCACGCCGACGCCGATCTCGGTGAAGCCGCAGTTCAGGATGTTCGCCCGGTGGCCCGAGCTGTTCATCCAGGCGTCCATCACCGCTTCCGGGGTCTGCTGGTTCCAGGCGACGTTCTCGCCGTACGCGCGCCAGGCGTAGCCGACCCGGTCCAGCCGGTCCCCGGCGTCGCTGCCGTCGCTGCCGTCGTGCGACATCTTCTTGTGGTCGGCCTGGTCCTGGCTGTGCGCCTGGGCGGCCTGGGTCAGCTTGGCGTCCACCGTCAGCGCCTGGCAGCCGGCCTTGGCCCGCTCCTGGTTCACCAGGTCGACGACCTTCTGCAGCTCGGCGGTGAGACCGGAACTCGTCGTGGTGCCGGTCGAGGTGCGCGACGGGCTGGCGGTCGGCGCGCTGGTGGTCTTCTTCGGGTTGATGCGGTCGGCCGCGCCCCGGGACGCCGCGGTGGTGCGGGCCGGGGCGGGCGTCGCCGTCCGGCTCCGGGTCGGCGTGGGGGCGGGCCGGCTGGTGGTCGGCGACGCGCTGGGCGAGACCGTCGCCGGTGCGGCGGTCGGCGTCTCGGCGTCCGCCGCCAGGGTGTCCGGTTCGGCCGGGGCGGTGGCCACCGGGACGTCGGCCGCGGTGCGGTCGGTGGACCGCTCGTCGTCCCCGCCGGGCAGGGCCAGCGCGGCCACGCCCAGGCTGACCACCAGCGTGGCCGCCGCCGCGGCGCCGCCGATCACCATCGGACGGCGGAACCGGCCGCCCTTCCGGTGTCGGCCCTCGCCGTCGTCGGTCGCCGCGCTCCGGCCCGGGTGGGGCTCGAGGTCCGGCTGCGCCGGCCAGCCCGGGGCGTCCGCCACGTGGTACGGCTGGTCGACCGGCCCGATGAACTGGGTGCGCGGGCCCGGGTCGGCGGACATCTGCTCGTCGCGCCAGCTCCCGGCGGGCTCGTCCCGCCACGACGGGCCCGGTTCGTCCTGCCACGGCTGGCCCGGCTCGCGCGACCACGGCTGGTCCGGCTGGCCCGGCTCGTTCCGCCAGGTGCCGGTGGGCTCGCCCCGCCACGGCTCGGCGGAGTGGTCCCGCCACGCCCCGCCCGGCTCGTCCGGCCGGCCGTCGGCCTCGCCGTGCCAGGCGCCGGTCGGCTCGTCGCGCCAGCCGCCGGTGGGCTCGCCGGCCCATCGCCCGGCCGTCGCGTCGCGCCCCGATCCGGTGGGTTCGTCCCGCTCGGCACCGGCGGGCCGGTTCTGCCACGGTTCGGCTGGACCGCCGTGCCACGGCTCCTCGGCGGGCGTGCCCGGCTCGTCCCCGAACAGGTACGCCGACCGCGGCTCGGGGCGGTCGGTCAGCCACGAGGGCTCACCTACCGGCGGTTGCGGGCGCCGGCGGGCTCCGTCGGGGTCGGTCGGGTCGGTCCAGCCGTGCACGCGGTTCCTCCACGGGTCGGTTTCGGGGCCGAGGTGACGCTACGTGTCCGCCCTGAACTGCGGCAACGTGGCTAAGAAAGAGTTAAGGCGAATCAAGCTCAGCAGGTCACCGATACGGCATTACCCGGCGTACAGTAAAGATGTCCGGACAGAGCGTGTCCGAGCCTTGTGGCGACCCCCCGGCAAGTGGACAGGTTGGCGTGGAGATGATCTACGGCCTGCGTGAACTTGACGAAGGAGGGGGTTTCGCTCAATATATAGGTGTCGCCAGTCGCGCCCGGTCATGCCCACATTGCGTTGGGCGGGCAGTCGCGAAACAGATGGGCGCGCGTTGGCCGGCCTTTCCGGCAGCGCATATCAAGGAGTCAGCATGGCGAAGGCCCTCTACGGCCACGTAGGTGCAGCGCCCGACCGGCGTCTGCTCGACGAGGTCACCCGGCTGCGTGCCAGGGTTCAGGCACTGGAGTTCGAGATCACGCGTCTGCGTGCCGACAACGATCGGCTGGCGGCGGCGGCGGCGGAGGCGGATGACCTCCTGCGGCTGGCCGAGCCGGCGCTGACCTGATCTCCAGATGTCGGAAAACTGAATCGCACCACCAAGAAAAGGCGCGCCGACACTTTTTGTGCCGGCGCGCAGCCATGTCCGGCCCCATTCCGCCCGACGCACAATTGCTGATCTTGGTCGGGGGCCCGCCGATGGCGGCGGATACCGGATGGGCCGAGGCGTGATTCCGGCAACACTTTTGATGATCATTTCGGCGTTTCCGGCCGCCCGGGGCGGCCGCGACGTTCCACCATTCCGCCGCCATCCCCCGGCCGGCCCCGGGCGGGGACGGGCGGGTCGCGTGCCGGGGCGGTGCGGGTGGCGGGTTAGTCTGCGGGGTGACCAGGTCCGCGCAGCCGGCGACGGTACGGCGGCCACCGGACGAGGATCGAGAAAGTGCATCTCAAGAGCCTGACGGTGCGGGGCTTCAAGTCCTTCGCCTCCGCGACGACGCTCAAGCTGGAGCCCGGGATCACCTGCGTGGTCGGCCCGAACGGCTCCGGCAAGTCCAACGTCGTGGACGCCATCGCCTGGGTGCTCGGTGAGCAGGGCGCCAAGGCCCTGCGCGGCGGCAAGATGGAGGACGTCATCTTCGCCGGCACCGCCGGGCGGGCGCCGCTGGGCCGGGCCGAGGTCACCCTCACCATCGACAACACCGACGGCGCGCTGCCGATCGAGTACACCGAGGTCTCCATCACCCGCCGGATGTTCCGCTCCGGGGAGAGCGAATACGAGATCAACGGCGACTCCTGCCGCCTGCTGGACATCCAGGAGCTGCTGTCCGACTCCGGCATCGGCCGGGAGATGCACATCATCGTCGGCCAGGGCCGGCTCGACGGCATGCTGCACGCCAAGCCGGAGGACCGGCGGGCGTTCATCGAGGAGGCGGCCGGCGTCCTCAAGCACCGCAAGCGCAAGGAAAAGGCGCTGCGGAAGCTCGACGCGATGCAGACGAACCTCAACCGGTTGACCGACCTCACCGCCGAGCTGCGCCGCCAGCTCAAGCCGCTGGGTCGGCAGGCCGAGGTGGCCCGGCGGGCCGCCGCCATCCAGGCCAACCTGCGCGACGCCCGGCTGCGGCTGCTCGCCGACGACCTGCACACCCTGCGGACCACCCTGGACAAGGAGATCGCCGACGAGACCGCGGTGCGCGAGCGCCGGGAGCGGATCGAGGCGGAGCACACCGAGGTGCAGGCCCGCCTCGGCGAGCTGGAGGGCGCGCTCGCCGAGGACGCGCCGCTGCTCGCCGCCGCGCAGGACACCTGGTACAAGCTCTCCGCGCTCTCCGAGCGGTTCCGCTCCATCGAGCAGCTGGCCCGTGAGCGGCTGCGGCACCTCAGCGCCACCGGCGACGACGAACGCCCCGGCCGTGACCCGGAGCAGCTGGAGGCCGAGTCCCGGCGGGTCCGCGAGCAGGAGGAGGAGCTGCGCGCCGCGCTCACCGAGGACCAGATCCACCTCGCCGAGGCGGTCGAGCACCGGCAGGAACTGGAGCGGCAGCTCGCCGCCGCCGAGCGGGAACTGGTCGCCGCCGCCAAGGCCATCGCCGACCGGCGGGAGGGGCTGGCCCGGCTCACCGGTCAGGTGAACTCGGCCCGGGCCCGGACCACCAGCGCCGGCGAGGAGATCGAGCGGCTCGCCGCCGCGCACACGGACGCCCTGGGCCGGGCCGAGCAGGCCCAGGCCGACCTGGACGCGGTCGCCGAGCAGTCCACCGAGGCCGACCGGGACAACGCCGACCTGGACGCCCGGCACGCCGAGGCGGTCGCCGCGCACGAGCAGGCGCAGGCGGCCGTCCGCTCGCTGGCCGACGCGGAGCGGGGCGCCGAGAAGGACGCCGCGACCTGGAAGGCCCGCGAGGAGGCCCTCGCCCTCGGCCTGCGCCGCAAGGACGGCGCCGGCGCCCTGCTGACCCGGGCCGGGGACGTGCCGGGGCTGCTCGGCAGCCTCGCCGGCCTGCTCACCGTCGCCCCGGGTCACGAGGCGGCGCTCGCCGCCGCCCTCGGCGGCCTGGCCGACGCGGTCGCGGTCACCGGCGTCGACGAGGCGGTCGAGGCGATGCGGCTGCTCAAGATCTCCGACGCCGGTCGGGCCGGCCTGCTGATCGGCAGCCCCGCCGGCCCGGGCATGGACGGCCCCGCCGACGCGTTGCGCCCGAAGCTGCCCGACGGCGCCCGCTGGGCGCCGGACCTGGTGGAGTGCTCCGCCGAACTCCGGCCGGCCGTGCACCGGGCGCTGCGGGACGTGGTGCTGGTCGACGACCTCGCCGCCGCGGCCGAGCTGGCCGCCGCCAATCCCGAGCTACGCGCGGTCACCCCCGAGGGCGACGTGCTCGGCGCGTACTCGGCGGCCGGCGGGTCGGCCAAGGCGCCCAGCTTCATCGAGGTGCAGGCCGCCGTCGAGGAGGCCCGGGCGAATCGGCTCGCCGCCGAGCGCACCGGCGCCGAGCTGCGGGAACGACTCGTCGACGCGCGGGCCGAGGTGACCGCCGCCAAGGAGGCCGTCCAGCACGCCGCCGCCGCCAAGCGGGAGGCGGAGAGCCACCGCAACGCCGCCGCCCGCCGGCTGGCCGAGCTGGGCGCCGCCGCCCGGTCCGCGAAGGCCGAGACCGACCGGCTCGGCGAGTCGCGGTCCCGCGCCGAGGCCGCCCGCGAACGCGACCTGCTGGCCCTGGCCGAGCTGGAGGAGCGGCTCCGGCTGGCCGAGGACACCCCGATCGACGCCGAACCGTCCACCGAGGAGCGCGACCAGCTCGCCGCCATGGTGCCCCGGGCCCGGCAGAACGAGATGGAGGTCCGGCTCGCGGTGCGTACCGCGGAGGAGCGGGTCTCCTCGATCGCCGGCCGGGCCGACTCCCTGGCCCGGCAGGCCACCGCCGAACGCGCGGCCCGGGAGCGCGCCGCGGCCCGGCGGGCCGCGCGGGCGCGCGGCGCGGAGATCGCCCGGGCCGTGGCCGGCGGCGCCCGGGAGGCGCTGACCCGGCTCACCGTCTCCATCGCCCGCGCCGAGGAGCACCGCGACGAGGTGGCGCGGGAGCGCGCCGCGCGGGAGGCCGAGCTCTCCGAGGTACGCGGCGCGGCCAAGCGCCTCGGCGCCGAGCTGGAGCGGCTGACCAGCCAGGTGCACCGGGACGAGGTGGCCCGCGCCGAGCAGCGGCTGCGCATCGAGCAACTGGAGGCCAAGGCCGCCGAGGACTTCGGCCTGGACGTGGAGACGCTGGTCGCCGAGTACGGCCCGCAGCAGAGTGTCCCGCCCACCCAGGCCGACCTCGCGCTGGCCGAGCAGGAGGGCCGGCCCGCGCCGGAGCCGGTCCGGTACGAGCGGCCGGTGCAGGAGAAGCGGGCCGCCAAGGCGGAACGCGAGCTGGCCCTGCTCGGCAAGGTCAACCCGCTCGCGCTGGAGGAGTTCGCCGCGCTGGAGGAGCGCTTCAAGTTCCTCTCCGAGCAGTTGGAGGACCTGAAGGCCACCCGCCGCGACCTGCTCACCGTGGTCAAGGACGTCGACGACCGGATCCTGGCGGTCTTCGCCAGCGCCTTCGAGGACACCGCCCGCGAGTTCGAGCAGGTCTTCACGGTGCTCTTCCCCGGCGGTGAGGGCCGGTTGATCCTCACCGACCCGGAGAACCTGCTCACCACCGGCGTGGAGGTGGAGGCCCGGCCGCCGGGCAAGAAGATCAAGCGGCTGTCCCTGCTCTCCGGCGGCGAGCGGTCGCTGACCGCGGTGGCCATGCTGGTGGCGATCTTCCGGGCCCGGCCCAGCCCGTTCTACATCATGGACGAGGTGGAGGCCGCCCTCGACGACGTCAACCTGGGCCGGCTGATCACCCTGCTGGCCCAGTTGCGGGAGAAGAGCCAGCTGATCGTCATCACCCACCAGAAGCGGACCATGGAGGTCGCCGACGCCCTGTACGGCGTCACCATGCGCAACGGCGTCACCCAGGTGATCAGCCAGCGGCTCAACCGGACCGACGACGGGCCGGCCGGCAACGACGAGGAGAACGAGTAGTGGCTCGGGAACGCGCGACGGCGCTCCTGGTGGACTTTGACGGCGTGCTGCGCCGCTGGGACCCGGCGGTCGCCGCCGGGGTGGAGAAGGAGTACGGCCTCAGCGAGGGGGTGCTCGGCGAGATCGCCATGTCCTGGGGGCTGCTCCAGCCGGTGCTCACCGGCAGGGTCAGCCACGCCCAGTGGGTGCAGAGCGTGGCCGACGCCCTGACCCCCTCCATCGGTGACCCCGCCCGGGCCCGGGCGGCGGTGGACCAGTGGCAGCGCTACCGGGGCGAGGTCGACCCCGAGGTGCTCGCCTTCGTCCGCGAGGTGCGCGCCGCGGGCGTACGGGTCGGGCTGGGCACCAACGCCACCGACCTGCTCGACGCCGACCTGGCCGCGCTGGGCCTCACCGATGAGCTGGACGTGGTGGTCAACTCCTCGGTGCTCGGCGTGCACAAGCCGGCGAAGGAATACTTCCAGGCCGCCTGCGAGGCCCTGGCCACCCCGGCCAAGCGGGTGCTCTTCGTCGACGACGAGGACCGGGCGGTCAGCGGCGCCCGGGTGGCCGGGCTGCCCGCGTACCGGTGGACCGGGGCGGACGACCTGCGGTATCTGCGGGCCGCGCTGGCGTACTGAGCGGCCGGGCTGTCAGTCGTGGGCGGGCTCGGTCGGGGTGATCCCGCGCAGCGCCTGGGTGAGCCGCTCGTCGAGGTCGGCCGGCAGGTCGCCGCCCGCCAGCACGGTCCGCGCGTAGCCGCGCAGCACGGTGCTGAAGGTCACGTAGTGCGGCGAGACGGGGCGCAGATTCGCGTTCTCGACGACGGTCAGGAGCGTCTCGACGTACGGGTACGCCTGGCGGACGGTCGCCTCCGCGTAGATGCCGGCCCGGGTGGCGGCGAAACCGCCCCGCTCGAACAGCAACCGTTGGCTCTGCTCCCCGGTCAGGAACTCGATGAGCGCCTGGGCGGCCCGCGGCTGGGCGGTGTGGGCCGAGAGGGCCAGGTTCTGCCCGCCCAGCACGCTCGGCCCGGGCAGCGCCGTGACGTCGAAGTCGGCCGGCGCCGCCGCCGCGCCGGCCGGCCCGGCTTTCGCGTCGGTCTGGGTCAACTGCCGGTACGCGACCGGCCAGTTCCGCATGAAGGCGACCTCGCCGGCCGCGAACGCCTGCCGGCTCCGCTCCTCGTTCTGGTTGAGCGCCTCCGGTGACACGACGGCCGGCCGGCCCGGGCGGGGTGGGGCCAGCGACCGCAGCGCCGCGGTGAATCGTGCGCGGTCGACCGTGACCCGGCCCTGGTCGTCGACGCGCAGCTCGCCGCCATGGGCCCAGAGCGCCTCCAACGCGTTGACCGTAAGGCCCTCGTAGTCGCCGAGCTGGCTGGTGTAGCCGGCCTGGAGGCCGGGCGTCTTCGCCGCCAGCAGTCGGGTCGACTCATTCTCGATCGTCGCCCAGTCGGGCGGGGGCCGCAGGCCGAGGCTCTTGCGATAGAACAGCAGCCCGGCGTCGGTGTTGAACGGCAGCGCCCACAGCTGGTCGCGGTACCGGCAGGTGAGCAGCGGCTTCTTGAGGAACACGTCCTGCGCAGGCTCGGCCAGTCGCGCCTCGTCGATCGGGCGCAGCAGACCCTTCTCGGCGAACTCGGCGGTCCAGATGACGTCGAGGTTGAAGATGTCGATCTCGGAGCCCTCCTGCGCCTGGTTCACCATCTCGGCGTGCTGGCCGTCCGCGGCCTCCGGCAACTCGACGAGATGGGCCTGGTTGTCGGGATTCATGGCGTTCCAGAACTCGATGAGCGCGAGTCGCTGGCTGCCCACGCTGTCGTCGCGACCGCTGAGGATGAACAGGTCGCCGGGCTCCAGGTCGCCGCCACCCGGGATCGGCAGCAGGAAGAGCAGGGTGGCCGGGAGCAGCCCGATGACGAACCCGAGGGCCGCCCAGCGCAGCCGGCCGCCGCGCCCGGGGGGTGCCGGCTCCACGGTGTCTGGCATCAGTCCGCTCCCTTCCACAAGGCGGTGAACAACCCGGTCAGCACCTCGTCGAGCCGGTCGGCGCGGGTGTCGAAACAGTCCCCGCCGGTCGCCTGGGCGAGGCGGTCCAGCGCGGATCCGGCGCAGGCCCCGCCCGCGACGGAGAGCACGTAGAGCCGTACCCCGGTCAGCGTCCCGGCCGCCGGAGCGGACGCTCCGGTGGTGTCCTGGCCGTCCGTGACCACGACGAGGGCCCGCAGCGGATCACCGCCACCGGCGCGGAGCTGGCCGGCACCAGCGCTGATCGTCCGGTGCAGCGGCGTGTTCCCGGCCGGCCGGACCCGCCCGAGCGCGGCGCGTACGTCCTGGACCCGGGCGGGGTCCGGGTGCCCGATCGGGGTCACCTGCCGGGAGTTGCCGGCCGTGGTGGAGAAGGTGACAAGGCCGAACTCGTCGCGCTGCCCCATCCGGTCCAGGGACCGCCCCACGCCGTCCACGGCCACCTGGAAGCGGCTCCGGCGCCGGTCCTCGCTCGGCTCGCGCATCGAGCCGGAAGCGTCCAGCGCGATCAGCACCCGCCCCGGCCGGTGCGCCGCCTGGTAGGTGGCGCGGATCAGCTCCTGGGCGCGCACCGGTGGCTCCGCCAGCGGCCGGGGCAGGCGGAACGGCCAGTCCGGCAGCGCGCCGTTGGTGGCGTCGATCGGCGCGCCGACGGGCTGGCCGGACGGCCGCAGGCCGGCCCGCAGCAGCGCCTGCTTGCCCTCGCCCTCGGTGGCCAGCCAGCGGGCGAACGAGGCGGCCGCCGCGCGTACCCGGTCGCCCTGCACCGGGTCCGGCCAGTGCAGCCGCACCACCGGCAGGGTCAGCACCGGGGAGTCCGCGGGATAGAACGCCTGCAACAGTTCGGCGGCCGGGGGCACCTGCCGGGTACCGCACGCGCCGCCGATCGGCTTGCCCTGGTTGTAGCGGACCAGCGCCTGCTCGGTGAGCACCACGGCCGGTGTGTCGGCCGCAGTCGCGCCCAGGGTCCGTTGCCGGCACAGCAGCGCGATGTCGTCGCCGATGGGGTACGCCCCGGCGTCCAGCGTCCGGTCCAACCACCGCTCGACGTCCTGGCGGGCGGTGGAGGCGGGTACCGGCCGGCCCTCGGCGGTGTAGAGGGCGTAGGTGGCCAGCCGGGCCGGCACCGATGACGTGGGGTCGGCCCGCACCACCCCCCGGGCGGCGGGCCGGCCCGGCTCGGTGCCGGCCGCCCGGCGGAACAGCTCCCGCCAGCTGGTCGTCATGTCCCGCTGGCCGGCCGCCAGGCCGGTACCGAGGCCACCCGCCGGCACCCCGAGGACCAGGGGCGACGACGCGATCCGGTCGACGTGGGACACCACCCCGGTGTCGGGCAGCCCCGCCACGTCGCTGCCGGACTCGGGGAGCCAGACGTCCGGGTGCGGCCCGACATCCTGCAGATAGCGGCGACCGGCGTCGGCCGAGCTCCAGCGGGCCTCGATGCCGGCCCGCAGCTCGTCGCCGGCGACCGGATACAGGTGCAGCCGGGCCGACGGGCAGCCCCCGTTGCGTCGCGCGGACCAGCGCTCGTACGCGTCGGCCACCTCCCGGTAGGGCAGCTGGCCGGCGGCGGAGGTGGCCACCCGTACCTCGGCCGGCTGGAAGCAGTCCGAGGCGAGGGCGGCGTCGGCGTCGGCGGCCCCGGCGGCCCCGACCAGGAGCAGCCAGGCGGCGAGGACCGGCAGCACGACCCGACGGGACGGCGTGCCGCGCCCGGTGAGCCGGGTGGCCAGCGCGGCGGGCGCCAGTCGGAGCCGGCGGCGCGGGGCGGGTCGCCGGCGTGGGGCGGGCCGGTGGCGGTCGGGCCCGGGAACGGGGACCGGCCGCCCGGGGGCCCAGGCGACCCGGATCACGCCCTCCTTGCGGTCCGCCGAGAGCGTCGGCCGTTGCCGGTGCCGGGCCCGGCGGATCGCGTCGGCCACGTACAGGTGCAGCTCGTCGGTATCGATGACGCCGTCGCCGTTGAGGTCGGCCTCCCCGGTACGCAACCCCTCGACGACCGCCCGGGTGAAGACTCCCTGCCCGTCCCGTTCGTAGCTGAGCTGGACGCCGGTGCAGGCGGTGATGACGACATGTCCACGGCCACGGAAGGGCTCGGTCAGGTCGGTGTCGAGCGCCGCCCGGCTCCGCTCGTCGCCGAACGCGCCGCTGTAGCAGCAGTCGAGCAGCACCACGATCTGCCGGGCCCGGCTGCGACCCATCTCGAACCGGACGTCGGCCGCCGACAACGCGGTGGCGCGGATGAGGTGGGGCTCGTAGGACGAGTTGGCGGTGGCGAAGTAGAGGGTGCCGTCGTCGTCCTTCAGCCCGTGCGCCGAGATGTGCAGGAGCAGGACGTCATCGCGCTCGCTGTACTTGAAGAAGTCGGCGACGGCAGCGCCCATGTCCCGGATCCCGACGTCCCGCAGCACCGTCACCGTGTCGAACGCGCCGATCGCCGGATCCTCCAACACCTCCCGGAGCGAGTCGACGTCGCGGACGGCGCCCGGGAGGGTGGCGAACGCCGGATCCCCGTAGGTCTCGTTCGCGATGAGCAGCGCGCGTCTCATGGGCCAGACGGAAAGATCCGGTCGATGAAGGCCTCCGTCAGCCGGCGCTGCTCGTCTGCGGTGGCGTTGTCGAGGATCAGCTCGTGTTCGCCGATCCGCACCTCGACCCGGCCGCGGCCCCGCCGTCGCTGCCAGTCGGCGACCACGGCGAGCACTCCCGCCACCACCTCGGGCTGGGCGGCCAGCGTGGCGAGCAGGGTGCCGAGTTCGAGGAGCTCGCCGGAGCGGGCGCCGACCGGTACCGCCGTCGGCCGCGGCGCCCGCCGGAGGGAGGCGAGGTCGTCAGACTGCCGGAGCTCCCGGAGCAGCCGCTCGGCGGCCGCCGCGGTCGCTTCCTCGTCATCATCGATGGTGATGAGCTGCGCCCCCACAGTGTCCACCTTCGACACCGTAGCAGCTCTCCGCCGATCAGTCGGTAACAGCCCGTACACAATGGCGTTCGGGCCGGACGGGCCCCGTGCCCCGTCCGGCCCGATCCGCGGCTGGCGGTCACCGCAGGCCGGGGACCTCGGTGACGGTGAACGGCGGCGCCGGGTCGGCGGCGAAGAGCTGGCTGTTCACCCAGAGCAACCGGTCGCCGTCGCGGGCCACCGTGGTCGGCGACCGGTCCGTGCCCACCGGCTGCGACCGCCGCACCACCCGCGCGGCGCGCAGCGGCGGGTCGAGCACGGCCAGGTCGACGGTGAACCGGTAGCCGCCCGCCCCGTCCGGGGCGTTGACCACCCCGTACAGCCGGTGGCCCTCCAGCAGCAGGCCGTCGGCGCCGAGCCGGCCGCCGGTCACCGCCACCTCGGTGACCGTCCGGGCGGTCAGGTCCACCCGGAACAGCTTCTCGGTGCCCTGGTCGGCCACCAGTGCGATCCGGCCGGTCGCGTCGACGGCGATGCCGTTGAGGAACTGCGGGGCGGTGGGGAAGTCATCCGGACCGACCCAGGGGACGAGTTCGCCGATCCGTCCGTCGGTCAGCGCCGCCCGCCACACCGTGCCGGTCGCCGAGTCGGTGACGTAGCCGGCCGTCGCGGTGAGGGCGAGGTCGTTGAGGGCGGCGCCGGCCGCGGTCCGGCGGGCCAGCAGCGCGCCGTCCGGCGCGTGTACGAAGAGGGTGCCGGTGTCCCAGCCGGCGACGAAGATCCGGCCGTGCCGGTCCAGGTGCACCCCGGCGGCGCTGGTCCGGCCGTCGCCGCCCGGGGGCAGGAAGGGGCGCAGGTCGGGGCGGCCGGTGTGGCCCCGGTAGACCGCTCCGGTGGCCACGCTGGTGACGTACATGGTGCCGTCGGAGGCGACCGTGACCCCCTCGGGGTGCACGCCCGGTTCCTGGGAGACGACGTACGTGTCGGGTCGGGGGCTGCTGGCGGCGGTCGGCGAGGGTACGGCGACGCTCAGCGCCGTCATGCCCGCCGTCGCCGCGGCGACGAGTGTCTTCACGCGCACCAGATTGTGGCCGGCGTCGGTGCGGCTGAAGCCCCTTTCAGCGTGGCCCGAAAGGTGGCTAGCGTTCGCCCATGACGACGCTGCGCCTGAACGCCGCCGACCTCAGTCGCACCGTCCTGCGGTCCGCCCCGGCGGTGCTGCTGGAGCTGGGCATGGCCGGTCAGCGGCTGTTCCGCGCCGACGTGCCGGAGCACCTGGCCGGGTGGCGGGCCCGCACCCGGGCCGCGCTGCGGCCGCAGATGCGCCCGTACCTGGACCTGTGCCGGGTGCCCGACCGGTACCCGGACCTGCTCACCCCGCCCCGCCTCGGCAGCGACCTGGACGGCTCGCTGGACGAGGTCGCGGCCTCCCCGGACGCCGCGTTCGCCGCCGAACTGGGCCCGCTGGTGGAATCGGGTGCGCTGCCGGACCGGCTGGCGCCGCTGGCCGCCGGGGAGGCCGGCGCCCGGGCCCGGCTGCGGGCGGCGATGACGGCCTTCCACGAGGTGGCGGTGGCGCCGTACTGGGCGGAGATCACCGCGACGGTCCGCGCCGACCGGGCGGTACGCGGACACGCCCTGCTCGACGCCGGCATCGACCGGGTGCTCCGGGATCTGAGCCCGTACCTGACCTGGAGTTCGACCGGCGACCGGTACGCGCTGTCGTACCGGTGCGCGGTCGCCGACGACCTCGAGCTGGTCCCGGGCGGGCGGGGCGTCACCCTGCTGCCCAGCTACTTCGCGCCGCAGCCCTACGTGCTCGACGACCCGGCCGGGCCGCTGGTGCTGGCGTACCCGGTGCGTCCGGGCCGGCGGGAGCTGACCGCCGGCAAGCCGCTGGCGGACCTGCTCGGGCGGACCCGGGCGGCGGTGCTGGCCGCGATCGTCGACGCGCCCAGCACCTCGCGGCTCGCCGAGGTGGTGGGCGTCTCCGTCGCCTCGGCGAGCCAGCACGCGGCCGTCCTGCGGGCCGCTGGGCTGATCACCACGCACCGGGCCGGCCCGGCCGTGCGGCACCTGCTGACCCCGCTCGGCGAGCAGTTGCTGCGCGAGGGCCGGCCGGTCGGCGTCAGTCCCCGGTGACCCCGTCGATCCGCTCCCGGATCAGGTCGGCGTGGCCGTTGTGCCGGGCGTACTCCTCGATCATGTGCAGGTAGACCCAGCGCAGGCTCATCTTGTCGCCCTTGCCGTCGCGGCGGGTGCGGGGGAAGACGTGCTCCAGCGGCAGGTCCGCCACGGCCGCCCTGGCGGCGGTCACCTCGGCGGTGAAGGTGGCGAAGTCGGCCTCGGCGTCGGCATCGGCGTAGTCGTTGAAGTCGGCGTCCGGGTCCTCGGGGTCCTCGTACAGGGCGGGGACGTCCTGGCCGGCGGCGCGGAGGCGGAACCACCAGCGCTCCACGGCGGCCATGTGCCGGACCAGGCCGAGCAGGGTCAGCGTGGACGGTTCGACGCTGGGCGTCTTCAACTGCTCGGCGGTCAGCCCGGCGCACTTGTGCAGCAGGGTGTCGCGGTGCCAGTCGAGCCAGCCCTCCAGCATGGGGCGCTCGTCGGCGGCGTACGGCTCGGTGGTCCGGGTGATCTCGGGTGCTCTCCAGGTCATGCCGGCCATCCTCGCCCCAAGGGTGGGCGGGACGCGACCTGTTAAGCGCGGCCCCCGGTACAACGGAATGCGTTAACCGGGGGCCCTTCCTTCCCGCTCAGGGAACCACGACGACCGGCCAACGGCCGGTGCGGACCAGCCGGGTGGCGACCGAGCCGACCAGCCGGTGGCCGGCCTGCTCGGAGGAGCCGACCACCACCAGGTCCGCCCGGGACTCGTCGGCCGCCGCGCAGAGTTCGGTGTACGCGTCCCCGCGCCGGCACAGGAACGTCACCGGCACGGCCAGCTCCTCGGCCCCGCGCCGGCACTCGGCGCGCAGGTCGGCGGCGAGTTCGTCGTGGGTCTGCTGCACCGCCCCGGCCACCACGCCGGACATCATCGCCGCGTACGGGGCCGGTGAGCTGACGAAGACCACCACCAGTCCGGCGCCCTGCCGGCGGGCCAGCCCGGCGGCGTAGGCGGCGGCCCGCAGCGAGGTGCGGCTGCCGTCCACGCCGACCAGGACCACCCGGGGCCCGTCCGTGCCGCGTTCGAACGGCAGCGGCCGGGCCTCCGGGCCGTACTCCTCACGCTCGACGGAGGCGCTCACCGGGCATCAGTCCCGGATGCCGGTCCGCACCACGGCGGCTCCGCCGCCGGCCGCGACTGTCGACTCCTGGTCTACCTGGTCGGCGATCGGGTCGCTGTTGCGCAGCCGCAGCGGCACCTCCTTGATGAAGATGACCGCGATCAGGGCGATCAGCCCGAACGGGGCGGCGGCCAGGAAGATGTCCCCGGCGCCGTGCCCGTACGCGCTCTCCACCACGGCCCGGATCGGGGCGGGCAGGGTGTGCACGTCGGGCAGGGTGCCGCCGGTGCCGGCGCCGGACGCGTCGATGCCCAGTCCGGCCAGCCCTTCGGCGAGGTAGTCCCGGACCTTGTGGCTGAGGATCGCGCCGAGCGCGCTGACGCCGATCGCGCCGCCGAGGCTGCGGAAGAAGGCGACCACCGAGCTGGCCGCGCCGAGCTCGTGCGGGCCGACCGTGTTCTGCACGGCGAGGACCAGGTTCTGCATGGTCATGCCGAGCCCCAGGCCGATCAGCGCCATGAAGATGCTGACCTGCCAGTACGGGGTGTCCGCGCGCAGCGTGCCCATGGTGGCGAAGCCGACGGTGAGCAGCGCGGAGCCGGTGACCAGGTAACGCTTCCAGCGGCCGGTGTTGGTGATGATCCGGCCGACGACGGTGGAGGCGATCAGCAGGCCGAGGATCATCGGCAGCGTCATCAGGCCGGACATGGTCGGGCTCTCGCCCCGGCTGATCTGGAAGTACTGGCCGAGGAAGACCGAGGCGCCGAACATGCCGACGCCGACCGCGACGCTGGCCACCACGGCGAGGGTGATGGTGCGGTTGCGGAACAGCCGCGGCGGGATCATCGGCTCGCTGGCCCGGTGCTCCACCCGGATGGCGAACGTGCCGAGCAGCAGTGCCCCGACCACCAGCACCGCGCTCTGCCAGGAGATCCAGTCGTACTTGTCGCCGGCCAGGGTGACCCAGATCAGCAGCAGCGAGACGGCCGCGGTGATCAGCGTGGCGCCCCACCAGTCGATCTTGACCTGGCGCCGGACCACGGGCAGGTGCAGGGTCTTCTGGAGCACGACCAGGGCGGCGATGGCGAACGGCACCCCGACGTAGAAGCACCAGCGCCAGCCGAGCCAGGAGGTGTCGACGATCACGCCGCCGATCAGCGGGCCGCCGATGGTGCCGACGGCCATCACCGCGCCGAGGTAGCCGCTGTAGCGGCCGCGCTCCCGCGGCGCGATCATCGTGGCCATGATCACCTGGGCCAGCGCGGTGAGCCCACCGGCGCCGACGCCCTGCACCACCCGGCAGGCGATCAGCTGCCCGGTGGACTGGGAGAGACCGGCCAGCACCGAGCCCAGCACGAAGATCGTGAGGGACAGCTGGATGAGGATCTTCTTGCTGGTCAGGTCGGAGAGCTTGCCCCAGATCGGGGTGGTCGCGGTGGTCGCCAGCAGCGTCGAGGTGACCACCCAGGTGTACGCGGACTGGCCGCCCTGCAGCTCGGTGATGATCCGGGGCAGCGCGTTCGAGACGACCGTGCCGGAGAGAATTGCGACGAACATGCCGAGCAGCAGGCCGGAGAGCGCCTCCAGGATTTGCCGGTGCGTCATGTCGACGGCGGTCGCCCGGGTGGGCGCGGTCGCCTGCGTCATCGTGGACTGCCTCCGCGGGGAGTGGGGGGAAGGGTGCCTCAGGCAACCGTAGGCTTTTGTTGCCTGGAGCAACAACCTGACGTGGTGAAGATCTATTCCGGCGGGCCCGATAGGCGGTGCCGGGCCCGATAGGCGGTGTGCCGGGTCCGTTGGGCGGTGTGCCGGGTCCGTTGGGCAGTGTGTCGGTTCGGCCGGCCCGATAGGCGGTGTGCGGCCCGATGCGCGGTGTGCCGGGCCCGATGGGCGGTGTGTCGGGGTATGTAGGGTCGGACCGGCTCCGCCCCAAGCGGCCATTTCGGGCGCGCTGACCCGGAGGCACCTCGCCTGCGAGCACGGAGCCGGCGGTACCTCATCCGCGCCCTACCAACTTGACCTCACAAACGAATCAACGACCCCGCCCATTGCCGCGAACGGGCGCGACCGCGCCACCGAATGATTCGTCTACGACATCAAGTTGGTAGGGCGCGGAACGCACCCCACCCAGTCGGGGCGATGGCCCGCCCGCCGGCTGTGGGCGGAGCCTCGCGGTGTGCGGTGTGCGGTGTGCGGTGTGCGGCGTGCGGCGTGCGTGTGCGGCGCGTCGGTTGTGCGGCGTATCGGTGTGCGGCGTATCGGCGCGCGGCATACACCCGCGTGGGGCGCCCAGGCACGCGGGAGGGCCCGAGGTGCGGCATGTCGTGGTGTCCGGCGCGCGGGATGGCCCGAGGTGTGGCATGTCGCGGTCGGGGCGCGGGGCGGGGCCGAGGTGCGGCATGTCGTGGTGTCCGGCGCGCGGGAGGGCGCGAGATGCGGCATGTCGCGGTGTCCGGCGCGCGGGAGGGCCCGAGGTGCGGCAGGTGGCGGCCGGCCAGGCTCAGAGCGCGGAGGCGTCGTTGAACCGGCGCAGCAGCCGCGCGAAGTCGTCGATGTCCTCCCGCGACCAGCTCTCCAGCGTCCGCCGGATCTGCCCCAGCCGGGAGGCGCGCGCGGCGTCGAACCGCCGGGTGCCCTCCTCGGTCAGGCTCAGCTGGAAGGCCCGCCGGTCGCCGGGGTCGGGATCGCGCCGGACCAGGCCGAGCAGCTCCAGCCGGTTGATCTGGCGGCTCAGCGTGCCCTTGCCGATGCCGAGCCGGGCGGCCAGGTCGGTGAGCCGGACCGAGCCGGCCCGGCGCAGCCAGAGCAGCAACCCGTACGCGTTCGGTTCCAGGTTGGGATGGACCTCGCTGGCGATCTCCCAGGACAGCGCCCGGCCGCGGCGCAGCAGGGCGGTCAACTCGTGCTCCACCGCACGCAGGGTCTCCGGCAGGTGCTCGTCCACGGCAGAAAGGGTACGTGGCCCGGATCACCCGTCCGGGGTCAGTCGCCGGCGGGCCACCTCGCGCAGCCGCCCGTCGCTGGCCGTCCCCTCGATCAGCACCTCGGCCGTGCGGCCGGTGTGGGTCAGCGTGGACACCGCGTTGCCGAAGTACGGTCCGGCCAGCTTCTTCCACCGCACGCTGGGCCGGCGCACCCCGGCGGAGCGCGCGAGGGCCCGGGCGGCCGACGCCGGACCCGGGTTCCAGCCGAGCGTCATCAGTGGGCGCATCGCCGCCGGCACCTGGTTGTGGATCGGCGAGCAGGTCAACTGGTGCACCGGGGTGCGCACCGCCGGGTCGGCGAACCGGGCCCGGGCCACGTACGAGTGGTGCACGTCCCCGCCCAGCATGCTGATCGACGCGGGCGGCGCGTACGCCGGGCCGGCGCCGACCCGCGCCCCCGGCTCCCCGGGGCGGCCGCTGCCCAGCCGGACGAACAGCTCGCCGAGGGCGTCGAAGGAGCGGCGGAACGACGCCCAGTGCTCCAGGTCCCAGGCCCGCCGCAGTTGCTCCGCCAGCCGGGCCACCCACGGCCGGCCGGAGTCGGCCAGCTTCTCGTTCCACGACTCGACGTGGTGGATGCCCGGCGGCAGCAGCCAGGGCAGCGAGGCGCCCACCACCAGGTGGTCGTAGACGCCGTGCGCCCGGTCCAGGAACCAGGACCACTCGCCCGGTGGCAGCATCGCCCGCGCGCCCGGCTCCAGCACCCGGCTGGAGCGGTTGTCCAGCATCACCAGCCGGGTCCGGCCCAGGTCCAGCGAGTAGCTCCACTGGTATTGCACGGCCCGCCAGCGCTCGGTGTCGTGCGCCACGTCGGCCTCGGTGTCGACCCGCTGGCCGAACTCCTCCAGCACCGACGTCGCGTCCTCGGCGGCGACCACCTTGGCGTACACCGGGTCGGTGGCGATCTCGTCCGGGGAGAGGTTGCCCAGGTGCTGGTAGACCCAGTAGGAGGCGAGCCCGCTGCGGATCCGCTCGGCCCACCAGGGCTGCTCGCGCATGTCGGCCCGCCACGACTTCGAGGTGTTCCAGTCGTCGATCACCTCGTGGTCGTCGAAGATCATCACGCTGGGCACGGTGGAGAGCAGCCAGCGGATCTCCGGGTCGCGCCAGGACTCCAGGTAGAGCTTGGTGTACTCGTCGTAGCTGACCACCTGGGTCGCCGGGGCGTCCTTCGGCCGGCGCCGGCGCCGCTTGAGCAACTTGCGCATGGTCGGCGAGGTCTCGTCGGCGTACACCTGGTCGCCGAGGAGCACCAGCAGGTCGGGCCGGTCCGCCTGGTCGGGCGCGGCGATCATCCGCCGGGCGTACGCGTCCAGCGCGTCCGGGGGCAGCTTGCGCGACGTGGAGTGCTGGGTGGTCTCCCGGCAGGAGCCGAAGAGCAGGCGGACCGGCTGGTCCCGGTCGTCGGCGGCCCGGGTCCGGATCACGCTGGGCGGGAAGTCCGCGCCCGGCTCCGGCCAGGCGAGCTCCTCGTCGATCAGCACCTGGTAGCTGGTGGCGCTGTCCGGGGTGAGCCCCTCGACCACCACGATCGCGTAGTGGTGGTCGTACGCGGTGAAGGTGGGCGCGGAGCCGGTGGCGCCGTCGGCCGTGCGGACGGTGACCACCGCGGGCCCGCTGGTCTCCACCCAGACGGTCGCCCGCGTGTCCACCACCCGGCGCAGCAGGGGGCCGATGAGCAGGCGGGGACTGGGCACGACGCACCTCCGACGAAGATCGTTTAGGGTCTCCTACCCGGCCGACGGTTGCGGCACGCCTGCCGAACGTGAGCGTACCCGCAGGTTGTTCGCGTGCCGAGGCGGTGAGTGGGACGCCGTCGTCGGCATCTGACAGGATTTCGGCATGACGGAATACCTCCTCATCGCGCTCGCCCTGCTCGGCGTGCTGATTCTCGGTGCCATCGGGCTGGTGGTGCCCCGGTTGCGCCGGCGCCCGCAGCCGCCGCTGCCGGAGACGGAGGTCGACACCCGCGCCGAGGAGGACCTCGCCGGTCCACCGGTCGAAGCGGCGGAATCCGACCTGTCCACCGGGGTCCTGGTCGCGCCGCCGCCGGTCGTCGAGGCCCCGGCGCCGGCCGTCGAGGTCCCCGAACCCACCGCCGGCCGGCTGGTCCGGCTGCGCTCCCGGCTGTCCCGGTCGCAGAACGTCTTCGGCAAGGGCCTGCTCGGCCTGCTCAGCCGCGACCACCTGGACGAGGACACCTGGGAGGAGATCGAGGACAGCCTGATCACCGCGGACGTCGGCATCGACGCCACCCGCGAGGTCGTCGACCGGCTCCGCGAGCGCACTCGGGTGCTGGGCACCCGTTCCGGCACCGAGCTGCGCGCGCTGCTCGCCGCGGAGCTGGTCAACGCGCTCGACCCCGCGCTGGACCGGTCGCTGAACGCCGACCCGAAGGTGGGCATGCCGGGGGTGATCATGGTGGTCGGGGTGAACGGCGCCGGCAAGACCACCACCTGCGGCAAGATCGCCCGGGTGCTGATCGCCGACGGGCACTCCGTGCTGCTCGGCGCGGCCGACACCTTCCGCGCCGCCGCCGCCGACCAGCTGGAGACCTGGGGCGGCCGGGTGGGCGCCGAGACCGTCCGCGGCCCGGAGCGGGCCGACCCGGCCAGCGTCGCCTTCGACGCCGTCAAGCGGGGCATCGACAGTCAGGTCGACACCGTGCTGATCGACACCGCCGGCCGGCTGCAGAACAAGATCGGCCTGATGGACGAGCTGGGCAAGGTCAAGCGGGTGGTGGAGAAGCACGGCCCGATCGACGAGACGCTGCTGGTGCTCGACGCCACCACCGGCCAGAACGGCCTGGAGCAGGCCCGGGTCTTCACCGAGGTGGTCAACGTGACCGGCGTGGTGCTGACCAAGCTCGACGGCACCGCCAAGGGCGGCATCGTGATCGCTGTGCAGCGCAAGCTCGGCATCCCGGTCAAGCTGGTCGGCCTCGGCGAGGGGCCGGACGACCTGGCCCCGTTCGAGCCCACCCAGTTCGTGGACGCGCTGCTCGGCACCGAAGCCGCCGGCGCGTGACCGTAGGTGGGCACTGACCACCGCGCCTACCTCGGTTGGCGCGACCCCAGCCACTCGTCGCAGCGCCTCGGGAGACCGTACGTGACGTCGCAGGAGATCCCGCTGCACGGCGGGAACGTGAGCACCGTGGTCCGGGTGGGCGACACGGTACGGCGCAACGCCGGGCCGTGGACCCCCTCGGTGCACGCGCTGCTGCGCCACCTGGAGTACGTCGGGTTCACCGGCGCGCCCCGGGCGCTCGGCATGGACGAGCGCAACCGGGAGGTGCTGTCGTACCTGGAGGGGGAGTGCGGGGAATATCCGCTGGCCCCGCACTGGGTCACCGACGAGGCGCTGGTGACCGTGGCCACCATGCTGCGGATGTTCCACGACGCCCAGTACGGTTTCGTGCCGCCGCCCGGTGCGGTCTGGCGCTCGTTCGGGCCGCCCCCGCCGGACACCGAGGTGATCTGCCACCACGACGCGGCCCCGCACAACGTCATCTGGCGCCCGGACGGCACCCTCGGGCTGATCGACTTCGACCTCGCCTCGCCCGGCGCCCGGATCTACGACGTGGCGTACGCCGCCTGGACCTGGGTGCCGGTCTTCGCCGACCGGGACTCGATCACCCTCGGCTGGCGGCGCCCGGACCGGCCGCGCCGGCTGCGGCTGTTCGCCGACGCGTACGGGCTGATCCCCCGGGACCGGCACCGGCTGGTGCGCACCATCCGCAAGCGGATCGTCGACCACGTCGAGGGCATCCGCCGGATGGCCGCCGCCGGGGAGCCGGCGTTCGTCCGGATCGTGCACAAGGGGCACCTGCGGCGCCCGATGCGTGATCTGCGCCTGCTCGACTACGAGCGGCAGCACCTGGAGTACGCGCTGCGCTGAGGCGTACCGGACCGAAAGGGTGGCCGCTTCCTCCCCGGAACGGCCACCTTTTTCGTATTCCGCTGTCATGATCGGGGTCCGTCACACGCCGGAAACAACCTGTCACGTGTCGGAAATCGAGAGGTGTCGGTGAAGGAAACAGCCGGCGACAAAGCTTCGGCCCAACCGGCGTACGGGCGACGCTGCCCCGGAAGCCGCGAAGGAGGGACCTTCACCTTTTAGGAGGCCAGCGTGCCTGAAGCACCGACGATCGACACCGGGAACACCGCCTGGTTGCTGATATCGAGCGCGATCGTGCTGCTCATGACGCCGGGTCTGGCGCTGTTCTACGGTGGCCTGAACCGGTCCAAGGGCGTTCTCAACATGATGATGATGAGCTTCTCCTCGATCGGGCTCGTCAGCATCCTCTGGTTGTTCTATGGCTTCTCCGTCGCCTTCGGCGACGACAAGGGCTCGGTCATCGGTGACGTGGGCCAGTATCTCGGCACCAAGACCTTCATGGCCGAGACCGACCTGTGGGGCGAGACCGGCATCCCGCTCTACGTGTTCATGGCGTTCCAGATGATGTTCGCGGTCATCACCGTCGCGCTGATCAGCGGCGCGATCTCGGACCGGGCCAAGTTCTCCGGCTGGCTGCTGTTCGCCTTCGGCTGGGCCACCCTGGTCTACTTCCCGGTCGCCCACTGGGTGTGGGGTGGCGGCTTCATCGGCGCCAAGCTCGGCGCGCTCGACTTCGCCGGTGGCACCGCGGTGCACATCAACGCCGGCGCCGCGGCGCTGGCCCTGGTGCTGGTGCTCGGCAAGCGGCTCGGCTGGCCACGCGAGCAGATGAAGCCGCACAACGTCCCGATGGTGGCGCTCGGCGCCGGTCTGCTCTGGTTCGGCTGGTTCGGCTTCAACGCCGGCTCCGAGCTGACCGCCGACTCGACCACCGCGATCGCCTTCCTCAACACCCAGGTCTGCACGGCCGCCGCCGTGCTCGGCTGGCTGGTGGTGGAGAAGGTCCGGGACGGCCGGCCGACCCTGGTCGGCGCCTCCTCGGGCGCCATCGCCGGTCTGGTCGCGATCACCCCGGCCTGTGCGTTCGTCGTCCCCTGGGCGGCGGTCCTGCTCGGCCTGGTCGCCGGCGCGGTCTGCGCCCTGGCGGTCGGCCTGAAGTACCGGCTCGGCTACGACGACTCGCTCGACGTGGTGGGCGTGCACTTCGTCGGCGGCTGGATCGGCTGCCTCTGGATCGGCCTCTTCGGCACCAGCACGGTCAGCTCGCTGGTCAGCGACGAGGGCCTGTTCTACGGCGGCGGCGTGACCCAGCTCGGCGTGCAGGCGCTCAGCGCCCTGATCGTCACGGTCTACTCCTTCGGGGTGGCCTACCTGCTGGGCCTGGCGATCGAGAAGACCATCGGCTTCCGGGTCGCCAGCGAGGCGGAGGTCGAGGGCATCGACATCGCCGAGCACGCGGAGAGCGGCTACGACCTGTCCCCGGCGGCCGGTGGCGGCTCCGGCGGCGCGTTCGCGATGGCCGGGATCGGCACGTCCGCCCCGGCGGGAGAGGGCAAGACGGCCCCGGCGGAGCCCGCCGAGCCGGTCAGCGAGAAGGTCGCCGGTTAAGTTCCTGGGATGGAGGGTTTGGACATGAAGCTGGTGACCGCGGTCATCAAGCCGTACCAGCTGGACGCGGTGAAGGAGGCCCTGCACGCCCTCGGCGTGGCCGGCCTGACCGTCAGCGAGGTCCAGGGCTACGGCCGGCAGAAGGGGCACACCGAGGTCTACCGGGGTGCCGAGTACACGGTCGAGTTCCTGCCCAAGATCCGGGTCGAGGTGCTCACCGACGAGATGGACGTGGACAAGATCGTCGACGCCATCGTCGCCGCCGCCCGGACCGGCAAGATCGGCGACGGCAAGGTCTGGGTCACCGGCGTGGAGGAGGTCGTCCGGGTCCGTACCGGCGAGCGCGGCCTCGACGCCCTCTAGGAGGCAACCACCGATGACCCCGTCGACCAGGAGCGACGCGTCCGGCACCCGCCCATCCGCCGACGCCGACCCCCTGGCCGACGGGGTCATCGGGCTGCCCGCCGGGATCGGCGCGGCGGCCCGCCAACGCCGGGCGGACGTCCTCGACGGCTGGCTGGGCCGGCTGCTGCCGCTCCCGCCGGGGGTCGCGCTGATCGCCGTGGGCGGGCTCGGCCGCCGGCAGTGCGCCCCCTACGGCGACCTGGACCTGGTGTTGCTGCACGCCGGCGTGCCCGGGATGGACGAGCTGGCCCCCCGCCTGTGGTATCCGATCTGGGACGCCGGGCTGCGGCTGGACCACTCGGTGCGCACGGTCGCCGAGGCGCTCTCCGTCGCCCAGGACGACGTCAAGGTCGCCCTCGGGCTGCTCGACGCCCGGTACGTGGCCGGCGACCGCGCCCTGGCCGATTCGCTGAGCCACACCGCCACCGACCACTGGCGGCGTACCGCGCTGCGGCAACTGCCCGCGCTGCGGGAGATCACCACCGCCCGCTGGCAGGCCCACGGCGAGCTGGCCTTCCTGCTGGAGGGCGACCTGAAGGAAGCCGCCGGCGGGCTGCGCGACGTGGGCATCCTGCGGGCCATCGCCACCGCCGGGATCACCGACGCGCTGCGCCCCGCCGTACACGCCGCCCACCGGCGCCTGCTCGACGTCCGCGACGCGCTGCACCGGCAGGTCGGCCGGCGGGTGGACCGGCTGCTCGCCCAGGAACGCGACGGGGTGGCCGGCCTGCTCGGGCTGGACGGCGGGGACACCCTGCTGCGCCGGGTCGCCGGCGACGCCCGGACCGTCTCGCACGCCCTGGACGACGCGTGGCGGGCCGCCGACCGGCTCCGGTCCGGCCGGGGCCGGCGCGGCGCCGACGGCCGCCCGCTGCGCCGGCCGGTGGCCCGCGACGTCGTCGAGCAGGACGGCGAGCTGGTCCTCGCCCGGACCGCGATCGGCGCCCGCCCCGACCCGAGCATCTCGCTGCGGGTGGCCGCCGCCGCGGCCACCACGGGACTGCCGATCGCCCGCGCCACCTGCGAGTGGCTGGCCGCGTACTGCCCGCCGCTGCCGGCGCCGTGGCCGCCCGAGGCCCGGGCCGCGCTGATCACCCTGCTCGGCGCCGGCCCCGGCCTGGTGGCCGCCTGGGAGACCTGCGACCGGTACGGCCTGGTCGACGGCTGGCTGCCCGAGTGGACCCGGATCCGCAGCCTGCCCCAGCACAACCCGGTGCACCGGTTCACCCTGGACCGGCACCTGGTGCAGACCGCCTTCGAGGCCAGCCGGCACACCCGCGACGTGGACCGCCCCGACCTGCTGCTGCTCGGCGGGCTGCTGCACGACATCGGCAAGGGGCTGCCGGGCGCCGGCCCGGACCAGCCCGCCGACCACAGCATCGCCGGCGCGCCGCTGGCGGAGGCGGTCGCCACCCGGATCGGGCTGGGCGACGCCGACGTGACCCTGATCGGCAAGCTGGTCCGGCTGCACCTGTTGCTGCCCGACGTGGCCACCCGCCGCGACCTCACCGACCCGGTCACCATCGCCGGGGTGGCCGACCGGGTCGCCGACACCACCACCCTGGACCTGCTGCACGCGCTGGTCCGGGCCGACGCCGCCGCCACCGGGCCGGCCGCCTGGTCGGGCTGGAAGGGCCGGCTGATCGCCGAGCTGGTCGGCCGGGTCCGCACCGCCCTGGACACCGGGGAACTGCCCGCCCCGCCCGCGCCGGACCCGGCGCTGGTGGCCGGGCCGCTGCCGGCCGTACACCTGGGCGAGGACCGGGTGTCGGTGGCCGCGGCGGACCGGCGCGGCCTGCTCGCGACGGTGGCCGGGTGCCTCGCCCTGCACCGGCTGGAGGTCATCTCCGCGGACGCCGCCACCGTCGACGGCCGGGCGCTTGTCGAGTGCCGGGTGCAGCCCCGGTACGGCCTGGCGCCCGACCCGATCGCGCTCAGCGCCGACCTGCGCCGGGCGGTCTCCGGTGACGTCTCGGTCAACCAGCGGCTGCGGGGCCGGGCGCTGGCCGCCCGCGGCGCGGGGGCCGCGGCCCGGGTGGTCTGGCACCGGGCGGCGGCCACCGACGCCGTCGTGCTGGAGCTGCGCGCGGCCGACGCGGCCGGCCTGCTCTACCGGGTGGCCTGCGCGCTCGACGAGGCGGGCGCGCTGGTCCGGGCGGCCCGCATCGCCACCCTCGGCGGTGACGTGGTGGACACCTTTTACCTGGTGGGCGGCTGGCCGGCAGAGCCCGAGCGGGCCCGGCTGGAGGCGGCGGTGCTGACCGCCGCCGGGTGACCGTGCCGTCCCGCCCGCCGCCGTGCGCCGGCCCGTCCGTCGCGGCCGACCGGTTTCGGACCGCCCGCTCGTGGATACCATCGGCCGGGTGACCTCACCGGCCCCGACCAGCACGCCCGCCTCCGGCACGCCCCCCGAGCCGGGTGCGGCGCGCCCGTCCGCCCCGGCGTTCCGGGCCGACATCGAGGGTCTGCGCGCGGTGGCCGTGCTGTCGGTGGTGCTGGCCCACGCCGGGGTGGCGGGGCTGGCCGGCGGCTTCGTCGGCGTCGACGTGTTCTTCGTGATCTCGGGCTTCCTGATCACCTCGCTGCTGCTGCGCGAGCTGCGGTCGTCGGGCCGGATCTCGATCCGGCGGTTCTACGCGCGCCGGGCGGTACGGCTGCTGCCGGCCTCGTCGGTGGTGATGGTGGCGACGCTGGCCGGCTCGTGGCTGTGGCTGAGCCCGCTCCGCTCCGCCGAGTACGCCTGGGACGGGCTGGCGAGCGCGTTCTACTGGGTAAACATCAGGATGGCGTCGACGGGGACGGACTACTTCGCGGCCGAGGCCACCCCGTCGCCGTTCCAGCACTTCTGGTCGCTGGCCGTGGAGGAGCAGTTCTACCTGGTGTGGCCGCTGCTGATCCTGGCGGCGACGGTGGCGGGCCGGCGGCGGGGCCGGGTACGCCTGGTGCCGGTGGCCGTGGTGTTGCTGCTGCTGACCGTCGGGTCGTTCGCGCTGAGCGTGACGGAGACGCAGCGCAGTGCGCCGTGGGCCTACTTCGGGGCGCACACCCGGGCCTGGGAGCTGGGCCTGGGGGCGATGGTGGCGCTGGTCGCGGGGCGGCTGTCCCGGCTGCCGGGCTGGCTGGCGGCGGCGTCGACCTGGCTGGGGCTGGCCGCGGTGGTGACGGCGATGCTGCGCTACGACGAGTCCACCCCGTTCCCCGGCACTGCGGCGCTGCTGCCGGTGGTCGGCACGGCGCTGGTGATCGCCGGTGGCTGCGCCACGCCCCGGTTCGGCGCGGCGGCGCTGCTGGGCCGGGGGCCGATGCGGTGGATCGGGAAGCAGTCGTACGGCTGGTACCTGTGGCACTGGCCGGTGCTGGTGATCGTGCCGGTCGCGGCCGGGTTCAGCCCGTCGCTGCCGGCGAACCTGGCGCTGTGCGCGGGCGCGCTGGCGCTGGCCGCGCTCTCCCTGCGCCTGGTGGAGGACCCGGTCCGGCACCGGCGCTCCCTGCGCACCCGCCCGGTGCGCGGCATCGGCCTGGGGGTGGCCCTGTCCGGCCTGACCGCGGTGCTGGCCGCCGTGACCCTCGCCGTCCCGCCCGCGTTGAGCTCCGGCGGCAACGGCGCGGACCTCGGCACGGCGCTGGCCAACGCGACCGACCCGCAGCGGGTGCTGGGCCGGTTCCTGGACGACGCCGCCGACACCCGGGAACTCCCGGCGAACCTGAGCCCCGGGCTGGCGGAGGCGACCGACGCCCGGCCGGAGATCTACGCCGACGGCTGCCACGTCGCCGACGCGCCCACCGCGCCGAAGCTGCCCTGCGCGTACGGGGACCTGACCTCCGACACCACCGTGGTGCTGCTCGGCGACTCGCACGCCGCGCACTGGTTCCCCGCGCTGCAGACGCTGGCCGAGGAGAACGGCTGGAAGCTGGTCTCGATGACCAAGGGCGGCTGCTCGCTCGCCGACACCCCGGTCTGGAACGGCACCCTCAAGCGGGTCTACCGGGAGTGCGCCCAGTGGCGGACGAACGTGCTGCGGGTCGTCCGCGACCTGCGTCCGGAGCTGGTGGTGGCGACCTCCCACGTCAACTTCGGCACCCCGGAGGGCGAGACCGAGGAGCAGTGGGTCGCCCGGTGGACCGCGGGCTGGGGGCGTACCTTCGACGCGCTCCAGCGTTCCGCCGATCGGGTGGTCACCGTGGTCGACACCCCGAAGCTGGCGGCCGACGCGCCGGAGTGCGTGGCGCAGAACCCGCGCCGGGTGGACGCCTGCGCCACCCCCACCGACACCGCGCTGCGCCGTCCGGAGCTGCGGGCCGCCGTGCTGCGGCAGGCGGAGCAGCACGACGTGACCGTCGTCGACCCGGCGCCCTGGCTCTGCGAACGGCAGTGCCCGGTCATCCTCGGCAACGTGCTCGTCTATCACGACTCCGGGCACCTGACGACGCGCTTCTCCGCCCTGCTGGCCCCGCTGCTGGCCGACCACCTGCCCCGGCTGACCCGAGGGTAAGGAAGGGCACCCTGTTAACGCATTCGGTAGCGGCGGGGCCCCCTGTCAACACCCCCGGCCCGCGCTACGTCCGCTGACGTACGCCGGGAGCCGCCTCCGGGCCGACGTGCCGCCGGTCGGCTGCCGGCATCCTCGGGCCATGAACCTGCCCGTGCAGACCGAAGGACTCAGCAAACGGTACGGCGGACTGACCGCCGTGCGGGATCTCGACCTGACCGTACGACCCGGCGAGGTGTACGGCTTCCTCGGCCCCAACGGTGCCGGCAAGACCACCACGCTGCGCATGCTGCTCGGCCTGGTCCGCCCCAGCGCCGGCACGGTACGGCTGTTCGGCCGCACCCCCGGCGCCGGCCGGCTCGCCGGTGTCGGCGCGTTGATCGAGGGGCCGGCCTTCTACCCGTACCTGTCCGGCCGGGAGAACCTCCGGGTGCTGGCTCGGTACACCGGGGTCGGCGCGGACCGGGTCGCGCTGGTGCTCGACCTGGTCGACCTCGCCGACCGGGCCGGTGACCGGTACAGCGGCTACTCGTTGGGCATGAAACAGCGGCTCGGCGTGGCGGCCGCGCTGCTGAAGGACCCGCGCCTGCTGATCCTGGACGAGCCGACCAACGGCCTCGACCCGGCCGGCATGGCGGACATGCGGACGCTGATCCGGCGGCTCGGTGCGGCCGGCTGCACGGTGGTGGTCTCCAGCCACCTGCTCGGCGAGGTCGAGCAGGTCTGCGACCGGGTCGGCGTGATCGCCCGGGGCCGGCTGGTGGCCGAGGGCAGCGTCGCCGAGCTGCGCGGCGGCGCCGGTCTGCGGCTGCTCGCCGACCCGCTGGACGAGGCGGCGGCGCGGGCCCGGGAGCTGGTCGGCGCCGACCGGGTACGGGTCGTCGACGGCGGCCTGGAGCTGGCGGTCGAGCCGGACCGGGCGGCCTGGCTGAACACCGAGTTGGTCGGGGCCGGGCTGGCCGTGCGCGAGCTGCGGCCCCGGGAACGGGACCTGGAACAGGTCTTCTTCGACCTCGTGGAGAGGGGAACCGCCGATGTCGCGTAGTTTCCGCGCCGAGCTCGTCAAGCTGGTCCGCCGCCCGGCGGCCTGGCTGCTGCTGGCCATCACGCTCGCGCTCTCGCTGATCTTCACCTACCTCTTCCCGTACGCCGGGGTGGCGGGTGGCGCCGACGGCCCGAACACGGACCGGGCGCTGCCCGCGATGCTCCCGGACCACCTGGTCGGCAACTCGCTGGGCGGCCTGCCGGTCTTCCTGGGCGCGATCCTGCTGATCCTCGGCGTGCTCGTGGTGGGCGGCGAGTACGGCTGGGGCACCTGGAAGACGCTGCTGACCCAGGGACCGACCCGGCTCCAGGTGTACGCCGGCAAGGTGCTCGCCCTGGCCGTCGCCGCGCTCGCCGTGGTGGTCGCGGTGTTCGCCGTCGGGGCGGTGGCCAGCGCGCTCATCGCGTCCGCCGAGGCGCAGCCGGTGCGCTGGCCGTCGGCGGCCGACCTGCTGGCCGGCGTCGGGGCGGGGTGGCTCATCGCGACGATGTGGGCCATGCTCGGTGCCGTGCTCGCCGTCACGCTGCGGGCGGTGGCGTTGCCGGTCGGGCTGGGCCTGGTGTGGATGCTCGCCGTGCAGAACCTCCTCGCGGCCATCGCCGCCCCGCTGGTCGACTGGGTGGCGACGGCCCAGCGTGGGCTGCCCGGCCCGAACGCCGGGGCGCTGGCCGCCGCGCTGGGCGCGCCGGGGGACACCCCGGGCGTCGCCGCCACCGTCGGCGGTGGGCAGGCCACGGTGGTGGTGGCCGCGTACCTGGTGGGCTTCGCGGCGGTCGGCGCGGCGCTGCTGCGCCGGCGGGACATCGACTGAGCCGGGACGGGGGACGGGACGTGGACCGGGCGGCTGACGACGGGCGACGGTGGCTCCTCGACGGCCTGCTCGCCCTGGCCCTGCTGGCGATCGGGCTGGTCGGCACCGCGCCGGCCGGCCTGAACCAGGGCGTGGGCACCGGCCGGGCGACGTACCCGCTGGTCGTGGTGGCCGCGGTGGCGGTGGCGGGCCGCCGGAGGTGGCCGCTGGTCGGGCTGACCGTGGTCACCGCGGCGGTCACCGCGTATCTGCTGCTGGGCTACCCGTACGGCCCGATCCTGCTGTCGTTCTTCGTCGCCTTCTACACGGTGGCCGCCCACCGCCCGGTCCGGACCGCGGCCGTGGCCGGCGCCGCGACCGGCTCCGCGCTGCTGGTGTACGTCTTCGGCGGGTCGCGCCCGCCGGGCCTGATCGGCCTGATGCCGGTCGCCGCGTGGGTGGCGGTGCCGTTCGCGGTCGGCACGGTCGTGCGGCTGAGCCGGGAGGCCGCCGTCCGGGGCCGGGCCGACGAGGCCCGCCGCCTGGCCGACGCCGAGCGGTTGCGGGTCGCCCGGGAGGTGCACGACGTGGTGGGCCACGGGCTCGCCGCCATCCACCTCCAGGCCGAGATCGCGTTGCACCTGCTGGAGCGCAAGCCGGAGCAGGCCGAGGCGGCGCTGACCGCGATCAGCCGGACCAGCAAGGAGGCGCTGGACGAGCTGCGGGTCACCCTCACCGTGGTCCGCCGCGACGGGGTCGCCGACGAGCGGGCGCCGACGCCCGGCCTGGCCCAGCTCCCGGAGCTTCGGCAGCGGCTGGCCGGCGCCGGCGTGCCGGTCACCGTCGAGGTGGCCGGAGCGCCGCGTCCGCTGCCGGTGGCCGTCGACCTGGCCGCCTACCGGGTGGTGCAGGAGGCGCTGACGAACGTGCTGCGCCATGCCGGCCCGGCCACCGCCACCGTCCACCTCCGGTACGCCCCGAACGAGGTGACCGTGCGGGTCACCGACACCGGCCGGGGTCGGGTCGGCGGGCCGGACCGGCCCGCCGGTCACGGTCTGGCCGGCATGCGCGAGCGGGTCGCGGCGCTCGGCGGTACGTTCGACGCCGGGTCGGGCCCGGCCGGTGGTTTCCGGGTGCACGCCACGCTGCCCGTGCGGGAGGTCGAATGATCCGGGTGCTGCTCGCCGACGACCAGGATCTGGTCCGGATCGGCCTGCGGGCCCTGGTGGAGAGCGAGGACGACCTCGCCGTGGTCGGTGAGGCCGCCGACGGCCTCGCCGCCGTGGAGTTGGCCCGCCGGGAACGCCCCGACGTGGTGCTGATGGACGTGCGGATGCCCGGCGTCGACGGCATCGAGGCGACCCGTCGCATCCTCGGCGACCCGGCGCTGACCGGCACTCGGGTGGTGGTGCTGACCACGTTCGAACTGGACGAGTACGTCTTCGACGCGCTCCGGTTCGGGGCCAGTGGCTTCCTCACCAAGGACACCCGGCCGGTCGAGCTGCTGCGGGCGATCCGCCTGGTCGCGGAGGGGGAGGCGCTGCTGTCCCCGTCGGTTACCCGCCGGGTGGTCCGGGAGTTCGCCACCCGGCCGGCCCGGGTGCCCCGCCCGCATCCCCGGCTGGGCACCCTGACCGATCGGGAACGCGAGGTGGTGGCGCTGGTCGGCGAGGGGCTCAGCAACGCCGAGATCGCCGACCGGCTGGTGGTCAGCCCGGCGACCGCGCGGACCCACGTCAGCCGGGCCATGGTCAAGCTCGGCGCCCGGGACCGGGCCCAGTTGGTGGTCTTCGCGTACCAGTCGGGTCTCGTGGTTTCCTGATCTCCCGGCGGCGGCGGGCGTGGGGCTGGCCGGCCCGGAGCGGGGGTGCGGGCGGCGGGCTACCCTAGCGGTGGGTTGGACACCAGCCTGGCCGCCCTGTGCCCGCCGACGACGACAAACGGGATGTTCGCGTGTTTGACACCTTGAGTGACCGCCTGTCCGGGATCTTCACCAAGCTCCGCGGCAAGGGGCGGCTCACCGACGCCGACATCGACGCCACCGCGCGCGAGATCCGGCTGGCGCTGCTGGAGGCCGACGTCGCCCTGCCGGTGGTCAAGGGCTTCATCGGGAACGTCAAGGAGCGGGCCCGCAGCGCGGAGGTCTCCCAGGCGCTGAACCCCGCCCAGCAGATCGTCAAGATCGTCAACGACGAGCTGATCAACGTCCTTGGCGGTGAGGGCCGGCGGCTCCAGTTCGCCAAGAACCCGCCGACGGTGATCATGCTGGCCGGCCTCCAGGGTTCCGGCAAGACCACCCTCGCCGGCAAGCTGGCCCGCTGGCTCAAGGGCCAGGGCCACCAGCCGCTGCTGGTCGCCGCCGACCTCCAGCGCCCCAACGCCGTCGGGCAGCTCCAGGTGCTCGGTGGCCGGGCCGGCGTCGAGGTGTACGCCCCGGAGCCCGGCAACGGCACCGGCGACCCGGTGCAGGTGGCCCGCGCCTCGATCGAGCACGCGAGGCGGGCCGCCCGCGACATCGTCATCGTCGACACCGCCGGCCGGCTCGGCATCGACGCCGAGATGATGCAGCAGGCCGCGAACATCCGCGACGCGGTCCAGCCCGACGAGGTCATCTTCGTGATCGACGCGATGGTCGGTCAGGACGCGGTCCGCACCGCCGAGGCGTTCCGCGACGGCGTCGGCATCACCGGTGTGGTGCTCTCCAAGCTCGACGGCGACGCCCGTGGTGGCGCCGCGCTGTCGGTCCGGGAGGTCACCGGGCAGCCGATCCTCTTCGCGTCCACCGGCGAGAAGCTGGAGGACTTCGACGTCTTCCACCCCGACCGGATGGCCAGCCGGATCCTCGGCATGGGCGACGTCCTCACTCTGATCGAGCAGGCCGAGCAGGCCTTCGACGCCGATCAGAAGGAGAAGATGACCGCCAAGCTGATGGGCGGCGAGCAGTTCACCCTGGAGGACTTCCTCGACCAGCTCATCGCGGTCCGGCGGATGGGCCCGATCGCCAACGTGTTGGCCATGATGCCCGGCATGGGGCAGATGAAGGACCAGCTCGCCGAGCTGGACGACAAGCACTTCGACCGGGTCACCGCGATCATCCGCTCGATGACCCCGGCCGAACGCACCAACCCCAAGATCATCAACGGTTCCCGCCGGGCCCGGATCGCCAACGGCTCCGGGGTCACCGTGATGGACGTCAACCAGCTGCTCAACCGCTTCACCGACGCGCAGAAGATGATGAAGCAGATGGGCGGCATGATGGGCCTGCCCGGTGGGGGCCGGCGCAAGGCGACCAAGTCGCCGAAGAACAAGCGCAAGGGCACCAAGGGTGGCAACCGGCCGCGCGCCGGGGCGGGGCTGCCGGGCGGCTTCCCTGGGGGCATGCCGCAGCTGCCGCCGGGAATGGACCCGGGCGACCTGGCTGGCGGCCAGGGACTGCCGCCGGGCTTCAAGCTCCCGAAGATCGACTTCAACAAGCTCGGCAAGGGGGACAAGGGCCCGCGCTGAGCGCGTGTCGGTGACGGTGGGCGATGTGATTACCACTTAGAGTCAGGTCGCCCCCTGGAAGGAGATGTCAATGACCGCGGCCCCGATCCTGCCGGAGCGGCACGAGTGGACGGTCGACGACCTGGGTGACCTGCCTAAGGACCTTCCGTACGAACTGATCAACGGAAGGTTGATCGTGCCGTCGCCGACTGCCCTGCATCAGGACCTGTGTGTCGAGCTGCTGCTCGCGCTCCGCATCAACTGCCCGCCGGAGTTCCTGGTCAGCATCGACCTGTCGATGCGGGTCGACCCGCGCAACGAGCCGCGCCCCGACGTGGTGGTCATCCGCCGCAAGCACGCCGGCCGGTCTCCGGTGCCGGTGGAGGACGCGCTGCTCGCCGTCGAGGTCGTCTCGCCCACCTCCACCTTCCGCGACATGTACGACAAGGCCAAGGTCTACGCGCACGCCAACGTCCGCTCCTACTGGGTGGTCGATCCGCTCCAGGAGAAGGTCGCCCTCACCGAGTACGCCCTTGGCGCGAGCCGGGACTACGACCAGCTCGCCAACACCGAGGACCTGTTCGTCACGGAGACGCCGTGGAAGGTCTCCGTCGACCTGCCGGCGCTGACCGCCCGCCGCGACGCCCTGCTCGCCGCCGAGGACGAGTGATCCGGTAGGACTGTGCACATGGCCCTTCATGTGCGCGGTGTGCTCCTGCCCGACGACGAGGTACGGGACCTGTGGCTGGTCGGTGACCGGGTGACCTTCGCCCCGGTGCCCGGCGCGGAGACGGTGGTCGACGGCGGCTTCGTGCTGCCCGGCCTGACCGACGCGCACTGCCACCTCGGCATCGCCCGGGGCGGCGCCCCGATCACCTCCCTCGACCAGGCCCGCGAGCTGGCCCGCGTCGACCGGGACGCCGGGGTCCTCGCCATCCGCGACGCCGGCTCGCCGTACCCGTACCCGGAACTCGACGACGAGCCGGAACTGCCGCGACTGGCCCGCGCCGGCCGGCACATCGCCCCGCCGAAGCGCTACCTGCGCGACATCGGCGTGGAGGTGGAGGCCGCCGAGCTGGCCGCCACGGTCGCCGCGCAGGCCGCCGCCGGCAACGGCTGGGTCAAGCTGGTCGGCGACTGGATCGACCGGGGCGTCGGGGACCTGGCGCCGGCCTGGGACGCCGACGCGATGACCGCCGCCGTGGCCGCCGCGCACGCCGCCGGGGTACGGGCCGCCGTGCACACGTTCAGCGAGTCCGCCGTGGAGATCATGGTGCGGGCCGGGGTGGACTCGGTGGAGCACGGCACCGGGCTGAGCCTCGACCTGATCGACCTGATGGCCCGGCAGGGCACCGCGCTGGTGCCCACGATGATCAACATCCAGACCTTCGGCGGCATCGCCGAGCAGGCGCGGGCCAAGTTCCCCGGGTACGCCGACCACATGCTCGCCCTGCGCGACCGCTTCCCCGAGGTGGTCCGCGCCGCGCACGAGGCGGGGGTGCCGATCTACGTCGGGACCGACGCCGGTGGCGGCATCGACCACGGGCTGGCCGCCGAGGAGATGCTGCTGCTGCACGAGCGGGCCGGCATGTCCGCCGAGGACGTCCTGGCCGCCGCCTCCTGGGGCGCCCGCGAGTGGCTCGGCTTCCCCGGCCTGGTCGAGGGCGGTCTGGCCGACCTCACCGTCTATCCCGAGGACCCCCGCCGCGACCTGCGGGTGGTCCGCGCCCCCGCCCGGATCATCCTCCGCGGCCACGTCCTCCGCTGACCACCGCGCGGGCGCCGCACCCGCACGACCGACGCTCGATCCTGGATGTAGTGGTGTCCGCGCGGCTGCGAGGCCACTACATCCGCGATCGAGCACGATCTTGGGCGCGGGGCGCGGGGCGCGGGGCGCGGGGCGCGGGGCGCGGGGCGCGGGGCGCGGGGCGCGGGGCGCGGGGCGCGGGTCAGGGGGTGGCGGTGTGGAAGAGGTGGAGGGCCAGGTCGGCGAGTCGGGTGGCCGTCTCCTCGACCGGCGCCTGCGGCAGCACGATGTGGCTGACCACCAGGCGGACGACGGTGTCGGCGCCGAACGCCAGCGCCGCCGGGTCGGCGTCGGGCAGGTGCCGCGCCGCCCACTGGCGTACCGCGCCGGACGCCTCGGCCAGCACCAGCTCGGCCCGGGTGGTCAGGAAGGGCAGCAGCTCGTCCGCGCCGCCCTGGGCGCTGGTCAGGATCGCCTTGATCAGCGGGTTGTCCGCCGCCGCGGCGAGCGTCTGCGAGATGGCCGCGTACGCGCCGGCCCGCACGTCGGCGCCGTGTGCGTCCAGGGCGTCCCGCACGTCGGCGACGAACCGGTTCACCTCGCGCCGGGCCAGCGCCTCGGCCAGCCCCGCCTTGCTGCCGAACTCGTTGTAGACGGTCTGCCGGCTGACCCTCGCCGCGGTCGCCACGGCGCCCATCCGCACCCCGTCCCAGCCGGCCGCGATGGTCAGCGACCGGGCCGCGTCGACGATGCCGTCCCGCACCGGCGTACCGTCCCTCGACTCACCCATGGTGGTCGAAGTCTACGGTCGGCCGCCCGGCGGTCAGCGCACCTCCAGCTCGTACTGCGCCTCGACCCAGAAGCCGCCGCCGTCGCGGCCGCCGAAGGTCAGCCGGTGCGGCCCGGGAGCGGGTGGCGGCACCAACCCCCACAGGCCCCAGCAGGAGACCTGCACCGGCCAGGGCCAGACGGTGGCGACGTTGTTGAAGAAGCCCCGGACCGGGAACGACGCCGCGGAGCCGGCCGCCCGCACCGGCACCGCCACCCCGTCCAGGTGGGCGTGCCCGGTGGCGCCGGTGACCGGCTCCGCCGGGTCGGCGCGGCGGCCGGTCTGCCACCAGCAGAAGGCCGGGGGGAACAGCGGCCGGCCGGCCGGCACCACGCAGCGCCGGCTGACCGAGCCGCCGAACGTGCCGGCGAGGAACCACACGTCGTCCGGCTGGTGGCGCCCGGCGTCCCGGCCGGTGCCGTCCTTGATCGGGTTGACCGGCTGCCGGTGGGCGGCGACCCAGGCCACCCAGCGGGCGGCCAGCTCGGCCAGCGCCGGGTCGGAGTGGGGGGTGGGGGACGGCATGACCGCAGATGGTAGCGATGGCGCGCCCGCGCGCGCCGCCCCACCGGTGGCCGCATAGGATGTGCGGTCATGGCTCGCGTGCTCACTCCCCGTGCGGAGGACTTTCCCCGCTGGTACCAGGACCTGATCGCCAAGGCGAAGCTGGCCGACAACGGCCCGGTCCGGGGGACCATGGTCATCCGACCGGCCGGCTACGCCATCTGGGAGCGGATGCAGGCCGAGATGGACGCCCGGATCAAGGCGGCCGGCGCGGAGAACGCGTACTTCCCGCTGTTCATCCCGGAGAACTACCTCAAGCGCGAGGCCGAGCACGTCGAGGGCTTCTCACCGGAGCTGGCGGTGGTCACCCACGGCGGCGGCAAGCAGCTCGCCGAGCCGGTGGTGGTCCGCCCCACCAGCGAGACGGTGATCGGCGAGTTCATGGCCAAGTGGATCGACTCGTACCGGGACCTGCCGCTGCTGCTCAACCAGTGGGCGAACGTGGTCCGGTGGGAGCTGCGCCCGCGGATCTTCCTGCGGACCAGCGAGTTCCTCTGGCAGGAGGGGCACACCGCGCACGCCACCAGGGAGGACGCCCGCGCCTACGCCCGGCGGATCCTGCACGAGGCGTACGAGGACCTGATGGTCAACGTGCTGGGCATCCCGGTGGTGGTCGGCCTGAAGACCGCCCGGGAGCGCTTCGCCGGGGCCACCGCCACGTACACCTGCGAAGGCATGATGGGCGACGGCAAGGCGCTGCAGATGGGCACCAGCCACGAGCTGGGGCAGAACTTCGCCAAGGCGTTCGACATCAGCTACTCCTCGGCCGAGGGCGGCCGGGAGCACGCCTGGACCACCTCCTGGGGCACCTCGACCCGGATGCTCGGCGGCCTGATCATGTGCCACGGCGACGACAACGGCCTGCGGGTGCCGCCGAGGCTGGCGCCCGTGCAGGCGTACGTGATGATCGTCAAGGCGGGTGAGGGCGTTGCGGAGGCGGCGGCCAAGCTCCGCGACGGCCTGCGCGACGCCGGGGTCCGGGTCGCGCTCGACGACCGCACGGACACCCCGTTCGGCCGCCGGGCCGTCGACGCCGAGCTGCGCGGCTATCCGGTACGCGTCGAGGTCGGCCCGCGCGACCTGGCCGCCGGCAACGCGGTCGTGGTCCGGCGTACGGACGGCTCGAAGGCCCCGACCCCGGTGGCCGACGTGGTGGGCGCGGTGCTGGCGGCGCTGGAGGCCGACCAGCGGGCGCTGCACGACCAGGCGCTGGCCAACCGCGAGTCCCGCACCACGGAGGTGTCGACCCTCGCCGAGGCGATCGAGGCGTCCGCCACCGGCTGGGCGCGGGTGCCCTGGTCGGCGGTCGGCGCGGCCGGCGAGGCCGAGGCGAACGGTCAGGGCGTGACGGTCCGCTGCCTGCAACGCGCCGACGGCTCGGTGCCCGACGCCGAGGACGAGCCGGACCTGGTAGCCATCCTCGCCCGCGCCTACTGAGGGTGTAAGGAAGGGCCCCTTGTTAACGCATTCGGTAGAGCAGGGGCCCCCTGTTAACAGCCGGGGGAGCTGGGCGCCGGACCGCCCGTCAGGTCGGGCCCGGAACGGCCGGGGGAGGGTCGGATGCGGTTCGAGCCGGGTCGGCTGATCATGCACCGGAACGTGCGACACGGCCGCATCGGCTGGGTCCGCCCGGCCCGGGTGGTGCTGGACGACGACCGCGGGCTGCTGGTCTGGGTCGCCCGGGACACCCCGGTGGCGCACGAGGTGACCGAGGCGGGTCTCGGCATGCGGGCGGTGCCGTTCACCGAGTGGATCAGGTCGTCCTACCGGCTCGCCCACGGCCGCTGGAACGGCCCGCCGGTGCTGAAGTTCCTGCCCACCGGCGCGGCCCACTCGGTCTGGTGGTTCCGCGACGCCGACGACCGGTTCGCCAGCTGGTACGTCAACCTCGAGGAGCCCGCCGTCCGGTGGGACGACGGGGTGGTGGCCGGGGTCGACATGGTGGACCAGGATCTCGACGTGGTGGTCCGGCCGGACCTGACCTGGGAGTGGAAGGACGAGGACGAGTTCGCCGAGCGGCTCGCCTTCCCGGAGCACTACTGGGTGACCGACGAGAAGGCGGTACGGGCCGAGGGGGAGCGGGTGATCCGGATCGCCGAGGCGGGGGAGTTCCCGTTCGACGGCACCTGGTGCGACTTCACCCCACCGGCGGACTGGGACGTACCGGACGAACTGCCGCCCGGCTGGGACCGGCCGCCGGCGCGCTGAGCCCGTGTCGTCCGTCACCCGGGCGCCCTCGGTAGGCGCGGCGTCCGGGACCGGAGCGGAACCGGTCCGGGTCCGGTGCGGGAGATCGGCGCGGGATCTGGCAGAATGGGCCGCTGGTATCCGGCGCGCGTCCGGCGCCCTCTAACCCGGGCGCGTCGCCAGTCCACCGAGCAGTCTCCGGCCCAACCCCACTGTGCCGGTCGGCGCTCACCCGCACACCGCCCGTACCGGGCCGGTGAGATCGCAACAGGAGCGAAACAACTGTGGCCGTAAAGATCCGGCTCCTGCGGATGGGCAAGATCCGCAACCCGCAGTACCGCATCGTCGTCGCCGACTCGCGCACCAAGCGTGACGGTCGCGCGATCGAGTTCGTCGGTGTGTACCAGCCGAAGGAGGACCCTTCGGTGATCGAGGTCAAGTCGGAGCGGGTCCAGTACTGGCTCTCGGTCGGCGCCCAGCCGAGCGAGGCCGTGCAGCGCCTGCTGGAGCTGACCGGTGACTGGCAGAAGTTCAAGGGCCTGCCCGCCCCGCCGCCGCTGAAGGTCGCCCCGGAGCGGGCCGACCGCAAGGCGGCGTACGAGGCCGAGGCGAAGGCCGCCGCCGGCGTGGCGGAGACCCCGGCCAAGCCGGCCAAGAAGGCCGCCAAGGCCGAGGCCCCCGCCAAGGCTGAGGCCAAGGCCGAGACCGAGGCGCCGAAGACCGAGGAGCAGGCCGGTGCGGACTCCGGCGAGCAGGCCTGACGTGGCGCTGCGTCCCGCCCTGGAGCACCTGGTCAAGGGCATCGTCGACAACCCGGACGACGTCCGGGTGCGGATGGTCGATTCCCGCCGGGGCAAGCGGCTCGAAGTCCGCGTGCACCCCGAGGACCTGGGCACGGTGATCGGGCGGTCCGGCCGGACCGCCAAGGCGCTGCGCCAGGTGATCGGCTCCATCGGCGGGCGCGGGGTACGCGTCGACATCGTCGACTCGTACTGATGCTTCTCGTCGTCGGCAGGATCGGCAAGCCGCACGGGATCCGCGGTGAGGTCACCGTGGAGGTGCGGACCGACGAGCCCGAAGCACGGTTCGCCCCCGGATCGGTACTGGTTACCGAGCCGGGGGCGGTCGCGCCGGAGCCCGGTGCCTGGCAGGTGCCCGCCGAGCTGACCGTCGAGTCGGCCCGCTGGCACCAGGGGCGGCTGCTGGTCGCCTTCGAGGGCGTGCTGGGCCGCGACGTGGCCGAGGCGCTGCGCAACACGCTGGTCAGCGTGGACAGCTCCGCCGTGGCGGCCCCGGAGGACCCCGAGGAGTTCCACGACCACCAGTTGGTCGGCCTCGCGGTGGTCACCCGGGACGGCGAGCGGCTGGGCGAGGTGGCCCGGATCGATCACGCCCCGGCCTCCGACCTGTTGGTGCTGCGCCGCCCCGAGGGGCGGACCGCGCTGATCCCCTTCGTCAAGGCGATCGTGCCCGAGGTCGACCTCGCCGGCGGTCGCGTCGTCGTCGACCCGCCCGCTGGCCTGCTCGACCTGTAGCTGGAGCCACCCCATGCGTGTCGACATCGTGTCGATCTTTCCGGAATACCTCGCCCCGCTGGACCTGTCCCTGATCGGCAAGGCCCGCGCCAACGGCTCGCTGCGGCTGGCCGTACACGATCTGCGGACCTGGACCCACGACGTGCACCGCACCGTCGACGACACCCCGTACGGTGGCGGGCCCGGCATGGTGATGCGGCCCGAGCCGTGGGGGGAGGCCCTGGACGCGCTGGCCCCCGACGAGCTGAGCCCCGACGGCCACACCCTGCCCCGGCTGCTCGTCCCGTCGCCGGCCGGCGTCCCGTTCACCCAGGCCATGGCGCACGAGCTGGCCGCCGAGTCGCACCTGCTCTTCGCCTGCGGCCGGTACGAGGGCATCGACCAGCGGGTGCTCGACCACGCGGCCGCCCGGATGCCGGTGACCGAGGTCTCCATCGGCGACTACGTGCTCTTCGGCGGCGAGGTCGCGGTGCTGGTGATCCTGGAGGCGGTCACCCGGCTGCTGCCCGGGGTGCTCGGCAACGCCGGTTCGCTGGACGACGAGTCGCACGCGCACGGGCTGCTGGAGGCCCCGATGTTCACCAAGCCGGCCAGCTGGCGCGGGCTGGAGGTGCCGGAGGTGCTCCGCTCCGGCGACCACGGGCGGATCGCCCGGTGGCGGCGCGACGAGGCGCTGCGCCGCACGGCCGACCGGCGGCCCGACATGATCGCCGCGCTGCCCCGGGAAGACCTGGACAAGCGGGACGTCGACGCGTTGGACCGGGCCGGATTTCAGCTGCCACCGGTGGATGTGGCAAAGTAGAGGGGTTGCCGCATCCGTCCGCGCCCGTGGGCGGCTGCGAGGACCCTCGCCAGCCGGGGGTCAGAATCACCCATCCGCGCATCGAGTGACGGTGCGCCGTGAGCCTCACGAGGACACAGCGATGAACATCCTGGACACCCTTGACGCCCAGTCGAAGCGGGTCGACATCCCCAATTTCCGTGCCGGTGACACCGTGAAGGTGCACGCGCGGGTCATCGAGGGTGCCCGGTCCCGGGTCCAGATCTTCCAGGGCGTCGTCATTCGCCGCCAGGGTGACGGCCTGCGCGAGACCTTCTCGGTCCGCAAGGTCAGCTTCGGCGTGGGTGTCGAGCGGACCTACCCGATCAACAGCCCGGCGATCGACCGGATCGAGGTCGTGACCCGCGGTGACGTCCGCCGGGCCAAGCTCTACTACCTGCGCGAGCTGCGCGGCAAGAAGGCCAAGATCAAGGAGCTGCGCGAGAAGCAGCCGGCGAGCTGACCACCGCTCGCCACGCCGCCCCACCTGCGCGGATGTCGTACGCGCCGGAGCCCACTACGCTGTTCGTACGGGCGCGGGAGGGCGGCGGGTCGCGGTGACCGCGACGACGGAACGTCCACCACCGCCCGTGGGGTCTCGACGAGGCTCCCGGGCGGTGGTGTTCTTTCTGCGGACCGGAGACTGGCATGGTGCAGATGGTTGACGAGGACGGCGCCGTCGATCCCTGGCGCCGGCGGGCCCGGCGGGGCCGGCGGCAGATGCCGCTCTGGCAGGAGTTGCCGCTGCTGCTGATCGTCGCGTTCTGCCTGGCGGTGCTGATCCGCACCTTCCTGCTCCAGGCGTTCTACATTCCCTCCGGGTCGATGGAGGACACCCTCCTGGTCGGCGACCGGGTGCTCGTCAACAAGATCGTGTACGACGTCCGGGACCCGGTCCGCGGCGAGGTGGTGGTCTTCCGGGGCACCGACAAGTGGGTCGCCCAGGAGGTACGCGAGCCCGAGCCGGGCCTGGCCGGCAAGGTCGGCCGGACGCTGGGTGACCTGGTGGGGGTCTCCCGCCCGGGCGAGAAGGACTTCATCAAGCGGGTGATCGGCGTCCCCGGCGACCGGGTGCGCTGCTGCGACGAGCAGGGCCGGTTGATCGTCAACGGGGTGTCGCTCGACGAGCCGTACGTGATCCGCGACTCGCCGCTGGACGTGCCGCCCAACCCGAAGGAGTGCCGGTCCCGCCTCTTCAACGAGGTGGTGGTGCCGCCCGGCCAGATCTGGGTGATGGGCGACCACCGGGCGGTCTCGCAGGACGCCCGCTGCCAGGGGCCGGTGCCGATCGAGAACGTGGTCGGCCGGGCCTTCATGGTGGTCTGGCCGTCGTCGCGGTGGGCCTCGCTGCCGGTGCCGGACACCTTCGGTGCCCTGGACCGGCCGGTGGCCGCGCCGGCCGGCGCCCCGGCTCCGGTCGAGCCCGCGCCGCAGGGTGGTGTCAACCTGGTCCTGCCGGTTGTGGCCGCGCTGTCCGTCGTCGCGCGTTCCGGTCGTAACCGTCGCGTCCGGCAACGTAGGCTCCTTCCGTGATTGACGAGCAGACCGACAAGCCACGCAGTTCCTTCTGGAAGGAGCTGCCCATCCTCCTGGGTGTGGCGATCCTGGTCGCGGTGCTGGTGCGCGCCTTCGTACTGCAGACCTTCTTCATCCCGTCCCCGTCCATGGAGAACACCCTCAAGATCGACGATCGGGTGCTGGTCAACAAGCTGGTGTACGACTTCCGGTCGCCGCACCGCGGCGAGGTGGTGGTGTTCAAGGCGCCGACGGAGTGGAGCGGGAACCCCGACGGCGAGGACTTCATCAAGCGGGTGATCGGGGTCGGCGGCGACCACGTCGTGTGCTGCGACGCCGACCGGTTGGTGATCAACGGCAAGCCGATCGACGAGCCGTACATCTTCCCCGGCAACAAGCCCGCCGACCAGGACTTCGACATCACGGTGCCGGCGGGCCGGCTGTGGGTGATGGGTGACCACCGGCAGGCCTCCGGCGACTCGCTGGAGCACTGGCAGCAGTCCAACCAGAACATCGACAGCGCCACCATCCCGGTGGATCAGGTGGTCGGCCGGGCCTTCACCGTCTTCTGGCCGGTGAACCGGGCCACCTGGCTGACCGTGCCGAAGACCTTCGAGGGCGTCCCCAACCCTTAGGGCCCGTTTCGGGTCGACCGCTCCGGGCCGTGGCGCCGGACGCGCCGAGCCGGAGTGGTCCAGGGTGGGCGTGGGCGTTCGTCGGTGCGGTCTGGCAGTCTGGGACGGTGACCGTCTACACCCCTCGTCGCGCGGCGCGCGTGCTGCTGGTCGACGCGGCGGGGCGGGTCCTGCTCTTCGTGGGCACCGACCCGGCCCGCCCGGAGCACCGCTACTGGTTCACCCCGGGCGGCGGTCTGGCCGCCGGGGAGACCCCGGCCGCCGGCGCGGCCCGGGAGCTGGCCGAGGAGACCGGGCTGCGGCTGCGCCCCGAGGAGCTGGGCGAGCCGGTGTGGCGGGAGACCATCGAGTTTCCGTTCGACGGCGTCCGATACCGGCAGGACCAGGAGTTCTTCCTGGTCCGGGTGGACGCCTGGGAGGTGGACACGGCCGGCTTCGACGAGGTCGAGCGGGCCAGCGTCACCGGCCACCGCTGGTGGTCGCCGGACGCGCTGGCCGCCACTGCCGAGCGGTACTACCCGGACGAGCTGCCGGCGATCCTGAGCGCCGCGCTCGCCGGCCACCGGGTGGGGCCGGCCCGGGCCGTCGCCGCCCCGCCGGGAGCGCCCGTGGGCAGCGCCGGCCCGACCTGCCGGGGCGGTGGTGCGGCGTGCTGACGCCCCCGCGCACGGTGGTGCGCCGCGACGGCGGCCTGTACGCCCTGGAGCGTGCCCTGCAACGGCGGGGCTTCCGGCACGTCGCCGGCGCCGACGAGGCCGGCCGGGGGGCGTGCGCCGGGCCGCTGGTCGCCGCCGCGGTGGTGCTGCCCGAGGGGCGGCGGGGCGAGATCGACGGCCTGGCCGACTCCAAGCTGCTCACCCCGGCCAGCCGGGAGCGGGTGCACGACGAGGTGGTGGCCCGCGCCCTGGCGTACGCGGTGGTGGTCATCCCGGCCGACGAGGTCGACGCCCGTGGGCTGCACGTGTGCAACCTCGCCGCGATGCGCCGGGCGCTGGCCTCGCTGACCACCCGTCCGGAGTACGTGCTGACCGACGGGTTCGGGGTCGACGGGCTGGACGTGCCCGGGCTGGCGGTCTGGAAGGGCGACCGGGTGGCCGCCTGCGTGGCGGCGGCGAGCGTGCTGGCCAAGGTCACCCGGGACCGGATCATGGTGGAGCTGGACGCCACCTTCCCCGGGTACGGTTTCGCGGAGCACAAGGGCTACATCACGCCGGAGCACTCCGCCGCGCTGCGGGCCCAGGGGCCCTGCGCGGAGCACCGGTTCTCGTACGTGAACGTCGCCGCCGTGTCCGGTCGGGACGGCCGGCCGCCCCGGTCCCGCCGGCCGGTCCTCGGCGGCACCGGTGAGCCGGCGGGCGCGGGCGCGTACCAGCCGATGGCGCGCTCGGCGGCGGCAGGGAGTACCGTCGGCGTGGCGTTGGACGAGCAGCCTCGGCCTCCGGTGCCGGTGGGGGAAGATGTGGTCATGGAAGGCGGAGAGCGATGAGCGCGGAAGATCTCGAGAAGTACGAGACCGAGATGGAGCTGCAGCTCTACCGGGAGTACCGCGACATTGTCCGCCAGTTCTCCTACGTGGTGGAGACCGAGCGCCGCTTCTACCTCGCCAACCAGGTCGACCTGCACGTGCGCAACTCCGACGGCGAGGTGTATTTCGAGGTCGAGATGCACGACGCCTGGGTGTGGGACATGTACCGTCCCGCCCGCTTCGTGAAGAATGTCCGGGTGATGACGTTCAAGGACGTCAACGTCGAGGAGCTCGAGAAGCCGGACATCTCGCTGCCGGCCGACTCCGGCTTCGGCGGCTGACCCGCCGCCTGCCCGCTGTCGCCCCCGGCCGCCGACCCGTCCTGCTCGCACCGGCCGCCGCCCCGCTCCCGGCCGGCCCCGGGTGACCGGCCGTCACTCCGGCAGGACCACGACCTCCACCCGCTGCACCAGGTTGTTCGCGAAGCCGCCACGGTTCCACGCCTGCTCGACCGGCTGACGCCGCCCCGAGGCGTCGGCGGCCCGCGCCCCCAGCACGTACCGGCCCGGCTCCGCCGTCCACTCGTAGCGCCAGCGCCGCCAGGCCCACTCCCCGCCGGTCGCCGGGTCGAGCAGCGCCGGCGCCCAGGTCTGGCCGCCGTCGGTGGTCACCTCCACCGAGCTGACCGGGGCGTGCCCCGACCAGGCCCGCCCGTCCAGCACGCAGCGCCCCGGCCGCAGCACCCGGGTACGGGACATGAAGTCCGGGAAGCCCGGCGGCCGGACCAGCGCCCGTGGCTCGATCCGGGTCACCGGCACCCCCGGGTCGTCGGCGTCGCGCCGCAGCCGGTAGGCGACCGCGTTCTGGTAGCCGTCGAACGGCTCGGTCCGCACCGTGATCCCGCGCAGCCACTTCACATGCGCCATCCCGTACCAGCCGGGCACGATCAGCCGGAGCGGGGCGCCGTGCTGCGGCAGCAGGGGTGCGCCGTTCATCTCGTACGCCAGCAGCACCTCCTCCCGCAGCGCGTCGGCCGCCGGCAGCGCCCGCTGGTAGTCCTGCTCGACGCCCCGCTCGACGCCGTGGTCGGCGCCGGTGAAGACCACGTCCACGGCGTCCGGGGAGATTCCGGCCTCGCGCAGCAGCGGCGTCAGCGGGGTGCCCGTCCACTCGGCGTTGCCGACCGCCTCCACCAGCCACGGCTGGCTCACCGGGCGCGGCTGCAGCAGCGCCCGCCCGTTGCCGGCGCACTCCAGGGTGACCCGGTGGCTGACCCGGGGCCGCTCCCGCAGCGCGGCCAGGTCGAGGGTGAACGGCCGGTCCACCGCGCCGTCGACGACGAGGGTGTGCGCCGCCGGGTCCACCTCCGGGATGTCGTAGTGGATGAGCAGGTAGTGCAGCCCGGCCGGGGTGACGTCGTAGCGCAGCGCCTCCAGCGGGATGCCGTGGTTGCGGGCGGCCAGCTGCAACTCCTCGGCGCTGATCGCCTCGTCGGGGCCGGCGACCCGGCCGGGCCGGCTGACGTCGTCCATCGTGGTCATCTCAGGCCTCCGGGGTTCGATGGCGGGTCGCGGGCCCGGTGGGCCGACGGTACGAGTATGCCGAGCGGGTGCCCCGACCAGTCAAGATCGGGTTTCCGGTCCGCGCCGATGGTGGCGGGGCCGGGGCAGCCTGGCATAGCAGATCATCGGGGCCGGTGGGCGCTGTCCACAGTGCCGGCGCTGTCCACCGGCGGCGGGGCCGGGGGTGGCGCGGCGGGCCGGCGGTGGCGCAGGCTGCCCCCGTGCTGACAGCCGTGCGGCGCGCCGCCGCGACCCTCCTGGCCGGGACGCTGGTCCTGGCGGCCACCGCCGCGTCCGCCGGGCCGCCCGCCGCCACCGGTGCGGTGCGGTCCCCGCTCCCGGTGCCGGCCGCCCCCGACCCGGCCGCCGAGACGCCAGCGCCGGCTGTCCCCGACCCGGCCGCCGAGACGCCAGCGCCGGCAGTCCCTGGCCCGGCTGCCGAGACGCCACCGCCGGGTGTCCGTGGCCCGGCTGCCGTTCCCCGGCCGGGCGGTGGCACGTCGGAGCGGCTGGTCTTCCGGTGGCCGTTGGACGGTCCGCCCAGGCCGGTGCGCCGGTTCGCGCCGCCGCCGCAGCCCTGGCTCGCCGGGCACCGGGGCGTCGACCTGGCCGCCGTGCCCGGCGGCACCGTCCGGGCGGCCGGGCCCGGGGTGGTGCTCTTCGCCGGCCAGGTGGCGGGCCGCCCGGTGGTCACCGTCGGGCACCGCGCGGGGCTGCGCACGACGTACGAGCCGGTGTCGGCGACGCTGCGGGCGGGCGAGCCGGTCGCCGCCGGCTCGGTGCTGGGCATCGTGCTGCCCGGCCACCCCGGCTGTCCCGCCCCGGCGTGCCTGCACTGGGGCCTGCGCCGGGGCGAGGAGTACCTGGACCCGCTGGCGCTGGTGGGTGCCGGCCCGGTCCGGCTGCTCCCGATCGCGTCAATGACGGCCGGTCCGGGGTGACCCGCCGCGTCCTCGGGTGGCCCGTCCGGCGTGGGCCGCCGGGCTCTCGGGGTGGCCCGGCCGGCGTGAGCCGCCGCTCCTCGGGTGACCGGCCGGCGCGGCGCGGGTCAGCGGCGGGCGAGCAGGGTGGGCAGCCGGACGGCGAGCCGGTCGTACTCGTCCGGCGAGTTGTAGACCTGGCCGCTGAGCCGCAGGTAGCCGCGCCCGTCCCAGCTCATCACCGCCACCTCGGTGGCGAGCCGGTCGGCGATCAGCTCCCGCACCGCGATCGCCTCGTCGAGGGTGGTGGCGACGCCCGGCGGCAGTGGCACGATCCGCATCGCCACCGCAGGCCCGCCCGGGTCCGGCAGGTCGGCCGGCGCCACGCCGAGCGCGTCGCCGACGACCCGCTGCCCGTACGCCGCCAGCGCCGCGTTGTGCGCGCGGACCCGGTCCACGCCGAGGCTGCGCAGCGTGTAGAGGCCGACCGGCGCGGCCAGCCACGACGTGTAGTCCAGCGTCGCCTGCCACTCCACGTTGCCGGGGAACCCGGCCGGCTGCTCCCAGGAGACCACCAGCGGCTCGATCCGTTCCCGCCACGGTGGCGCCACCACCAGGACCGCGGTGCCGCGCGGCGCGTACCCCCACTTGTGCAGGTTGCCCACCCAGAAGTCGGCGCCGATGCCGCTCACCGGCATGGGCAGCATTCCGGGCGCGTGCGCCGCGTCGACAAGCACGGGTATGCCCTGCTCCCGGGCCACCCCGACGATGGCGGCGGTCGGGAGGAGGCGGGCGGTGGCCGAGGTGAGCTGGTCGACGACGAGCAACTTCGTCCGGCCGGGGCGCAGCCCGGAGCGGACGATCTCGACGATGTCCTCCCCGGCGGCGTCCAGCGGCACCCGGACGACCCGGGAAACGGCCCCGGTCCGCCGGCACTCCCGCTCGACGCCGAGGCCGACCGCCCCGTACCCGTGGTCGGTGGTCAGCACCTCGTCCCCGGGGCGCAGGCCGAGCGAGGCGAGCACCACCGCGACCCCGGTCGTCGCGTTGCCCACCAGGGCCGTGCCGTCCGGGTCGGCGCCGAGGAAGGCGGCCAGGTGCCGGCGGGTGTGCATGATCCGGTCGACCAGCCCGCGGGTGAAGAACCGCAGCGGGTTCGCCTCCATCTCGTCGCGCAGCCGCTGCTGGGCGCGTTGCACCCCGATCGGCACCGCGCCGAACGAGCCGTGGTTGAGGTGGCTCACCGCCGGGTCGAGCGAGAAGAGCAGCCGCGCGCCGGCGATGGGCTCGGGCGGCTGCGGGACGCTCACCGCATGATCGTAGCCCGGGATCGATCACCGGCGGACCCTTCGCGCGGTCGTCCCGCCCGGCCGGGCCGTCAGGCGCGCGGATGGGCCTGGCGGTACGCGGCGCGCAGCCGCTCCGTCGAGACGTGGGTGTAGATCTGGGTGCTGGCCAGCGAGGAGTGGCCCAGCAGTTCCTGCACCGACCGCAGGTCCGCGCCACCCTCCAGCAGGTGGGTCGCGGCCGAGTGCCGTAGCCCGTGCGGGCTGATCCGGGGCAGGCCGGCGGCCTCGGCGTACCCGGCGACGATCCGCCGGGCGGTGGTCGGGTTGAGCCGCCCGCCCCGCGCGCCGAGCAGCAGGGCCCGCCCCGAGGCGGGGCCGGTCAACGCCGGCCGGCCCCGCTCCAGCCAGTCCCGCAGCGCCCGCTCGGCCGGCTGCCCGTACGGCACCGCGCGTTCCCGGCCACCCTTGCCGAACACCCGGACCACCCGACGGCCCTGGTCGACATCGGTGAGGTCGAGGCCGCACGCCTCACTGACCCGTACCCCGGTCCCGTAGAGCAGTTCGAGCAGCGCCCGGTCCCGCAGCCGTACCGGCTCGGCGGTCTCGGCCTCGGCTGCCGCGTCGGATCGTGGCGGGTCGGGTTCGGCGTCCGGACGGGCCGGCGGGCCGGCGGGCTGCCCGCGGTCGGGCGCCTCGACGAGCTCGGCGGCCTGGTCGGCGCGGAGCACGGTGGGCAGCTCGCGGTGGGCGCGGGGGCTGGCCAGCCCGGCCGCCACGTCCGTGGGGAGCAGTCCGGCCCGGTGCGCCCACCCGCTGAAGGTCCGGGCGGACGCGGCCCGCCGGGCCAGTGAGGTGCGGGCCGCGCCCGTCGTGCGCTGCTTCGCCAACCAGCTGCGCAGCACGGTGAGGTCCAACTCGGCCGGCTCGGCGCAACCCATCCGCACGGCGTGGTCCAGCAGGGAGACCAGGTCGGTGACGTACGCCCGCACGGTGTGCGCGGAGCGGCTGCGCACGCCGGAGAGGTGGGCGGCGAAGTCGTCGACCGCCTCGCGCATCGCCGTGGGCAGCGCCTCGTGCAGGGCGCGGGTGCCGGTGGCGGCCCGGCCCATCAGCGCGTCGCCACCGGTCGGTGGCGCGCCGGCCGGGGCGCGGCCGCCGCCCCGCCCGGAAAGAGCTTGTTGTCCCGTGACACGGGTTCAGCTTACGGTCGGACCAGGCGGGGTGGCAGCTCGGCGAACCCGCTGGACCCGGGGCACGACGGCCCGGGCGCGTGCGGGGTGTCCACGATGGCCGGTGGGTGACCACCTGTTCGCCACCGCACGTCCGCCGGCACGGGCACGTCGGCGGACGGAGGCGACCGGATGGGCCTGGATGCGGTTCTCTACCGGGTGGTCCGGGTGGGCTCGTCCGGGCGGCGCAGCTCGTACGTCCCGGTGCAGGTGGTGTCGGACGACGACGAAGTGCTGCTCGGCCTGCTGGCCCGGGTGCGCGGGGGCGGCCGGACGCCGCTGCTGGACCGGCTGGATCCCGTGCGGGACGCGGTGGTCGTGCCCGAGCAGGCGACGCAACTGCTCGCGGAGCTGCGCTGCCTGGTCGAGGTGGCGAAGTCGGAGCGGGATACCGACCGGATCCGCGCCCTCGCCGCGCTCACCCGGCGCTGCCTGCGGGAACGCGACGCCGAGATCCGGTTCGAGGGCGATTGACTCCTAGGGTCCCGCGGCGGCCGTCCCGCGGCTGCGGCCCGGAGCCAGCGCGTAGCCGCCGTCGGCCCGGCGGACCGCCAGGCCCAGCTCCTCCAACAGGGACAGTTTCCGTAGCGCCGTCCGCACGGAGACGCCGGCGCGCGCGGCGAGGGCGTCCACCCCGATCGTCCCGCGCCGGGGCAGCGACTCGCGGACCAGCGCCGCCTCGTCGTCCAGGGCATCCGTCGGCCGGTCCGGGCCCCGGGCCGGCGGGGCGAGGTGGTCCCCGATCCGGCCGACCTCCTCCAGCACGTGCGCCAGCCCGGTGACCAGGCGGGCCGCGGGCTGCTCGCGGAGCAGCTCGTGGGCCCCGACCGACATCGCGGACGTGACCGGCCCGGGCACCACCATCACCGGCCGGCGCAGGGCGAGGGCCCGGTTCATGGTCTGGGTGGCGCCGCTGCGGGCCGACGCCTCCACCAGGACGCTGCCCCGGGTCCCGGCGGCGATCACCCGGTTGCGGATGAGGAACCGGGGCCGCAGCGGTTCGGCCCCCGGCAGCCACTCGCTCACCAGCAGGCCGGTCTCCGCGATCCGGTCGAACAGCGCGGTGTTGCCCACCGGGTAGGGGCGGTCGATGCCCCCGGCCAGCACCGCGACGGTCAGCCCACCGGCGGCCAGCGCGCCCCGGTGGGCGGCGGCGTCGATGCCGAAGGCGCCCCCGGACACCACCGTCCAGTCCCGTTCGGCGAGCCCGTGCCCCAGCTCGGTGGCGACGTGCACGCCGTATCCGGTCGCGGCCCGCGCGCCGACCACTGCCACAGACCGCTGCAACGCCTCGCCCAGCGCGGCGGTGCCGCGTACCCACAGGCACAGCGGCGGGGCAGTCTCCCGGTCGACCCGCCGTTGCGCCTCGGACAGGGCCATCGACCGCAGTTCCTCGACGCGCGCCGGCCACTCGTCGTCCTCCGGGATGACGATCCGGGCGCCGAGCCGTTCGGTCCGCGCCACCGCCTGCTCGGCGGCGACGCGCGCGTCGCCCGCGGTCGACCGTGCCGCCACGGCGGTCCGCAACTGCTCGCCCGGGGCCCGCCCGGCCAGCAGCAGCGCCAGCGCCGCCACCGGGCCGAACTCGTCGACCAGGTGGTACACCGATCGGGTGCCCGGCTCGGCCAGCCAGGTCAGCGCCACCCGGGCCAGCACCCGCTCGTCTCTGCCGCTCACACCCGTTCCCCCGTCCTGAGTTGGATCGCCTCCCGCACGTCCTCCCCGTCGGGCCGGGCCCGGCCGTCCAGGTCGGCGATGGTCCAGGCCATCCGGATGACCCGGTCGAAACCCCGGGCGGAGAGCGAACCGGCGTCCAGCCGGCCGCGCAGCTCCCGGGTGTCCGCCGCCGGCAGTCGCCACGGCGGTTGCCGCAGTTGCGGGCCGGGGATCTCGGCGTTGAGCCGGCGTCCCGAGCCCGCCCACCGCTCGGCCGCCGCCCGGCGGGCCGCCGCCACCCGGGCGGCCACCGTCGCCGACGACTCCGGTGCCACGGCCGCGTCCATCAGCTCCGCCGCCCGCACCGGAAGCAACGTCACCTGTACGTCGATGCGGTCCAGCAGCGGCCCGGAGAGCCGGCCGAGGTAGCGCCGCCGGACCAGTGGCGTGCACTCGCAGGACGCGTCCCCGGCCGGCCGGGCGCAGGGGCAGGGGTTAGCGGCGAGCACCAGCTGGCTGCGGGCCGGGTATTCGGTGCCGCCGTGGCTGCGGGCGAGCTGCACCCGGCCGGCCTCCAGCGGTTGGCGCAGCGCCTCCAGCGCACCCTTGCTGAACTCGGGCGCCTCGTCGAGGAAGAGCACCCCGCGGTGGGCCAGCGACACGGCGCCCGGCCGGGCCAGCCCCGACCCGCCACCGACCAGCGCCGGCACGGTGGCCGAGTGGTGCGGCGCCTGGAACGGCGGCCGGCGCAGCAGCCGGCCGCCGGGCGGGAGCAGCCCGGCGATGGAGTGCAGCGCGGTGACCTCCAGCGCCGCTTCGTCGTCCAGTTCCGGCAGGATCGACGGCATCCGCTCGGCGAGCATGGTCTTGCCGGCGCCCGGCGGCCCGAGCAGGGCCAGATGGTGGCCCCCGGCGGCGGCCACCTCCACCGCCCGGCGACCCACCCCCTGCCCGGCGACCTCGGCGAGGTCCGGTCCGCCGGGGGCGGCCGGTGGATCCGCCGGCGGTGGTGCGGCCAGCGGCGTGCCGTCGCGCACGTAGGTGACCAGCCGGTGCAGGGTGTCCACGGCGCGCACCCGGAGGCCCGGGATCACCGCCGCCTCGGCCGCGTTGTCCACCGGCACGATCACCCGCTCGATCCCGGCCCGGGCCGCCGCGGCCACCATCGGCAGCACCCCGCGCACCGGCCGCACGGTGCCGTCCAGCCCCAACTCGCCGAGGATCGCCACCCCGTCCAGGGCGACCAGCGGCAGCTCTCCGGAGCCGCCGAGCACCGCCGCCGCGATGGCGAGGTCGAAGGCCGACCCGAACTTCGGCAGCGTGGCGGGCAGCAGGTTGAGCGTGATCCGCCGGTTCGGCCACCGCTGGCCGGAGTTGACGATCGCGGCCCGGACCCGGTCGCGGGCCTCGTGCAGGGCGCTGTCCGGCAGCCCGGAGATCACCACCGCCGGCAGCCCGGGCGCCAGGTCGGCCTCCACCTGCACCACGTGGCCGGTCACCCCGACCAGGCCGACGCAGAGCACCCGCGCGTAACTCACCGGGCGCCCCCGTCGGGTCGGCGGCCGGCCCCGCCCCGTGCCGGCCCGACCGCCGTCCCGCGGTCGCGTCGGGCCGCCGCCCGCCGCATCAGAACGCCCCCTTGACGTGCTCGACCCGGGCCGGGCCGGCGTCGGGCAGCTCCACCGCGACCAGGTCGAACCGCAGCTCGTCGGCGGTGGTGCCGGTCGCGGCCAGCCAGCGGACGGCCAGGCCGCGCAGCCGGCGGGCCTTCGCCGGGACGATCGCCTCCGCGGGAGTGCCGAAGCGGCCGGTGCGGCGGGTCTTCACTTCGCAGAAGGCGAGCACCGCGCCGTCCCAGGCGATGATGTCGATCTCGCCGGCCGGGCACCGCCAGTTGCGGTCGACCGGGCGCAGCCCGGTCTCGATCAGATGCCGGACGGCGCACCGCTCGCCGTACGCGCCGACCGCCTGGTTCCGTGTCGTCATGGCGGTCAGGGTGCGCTGCCGCCCGCCGGGCGCGCCGCCCTCGACCCGCGGCCTGTGGATGGCGGGGCCAGCTGTGGACCGCCGGACGATCATGCCCCGGTTGTGCTAAGGAGCGGCCCACCATCGGCTACCCTCCGTGTGCCCGTCGTGACCGGGACTGCGGTGGGGTTGACCAGCGCGATCCGGCCCCGGGGCCACGAATGGCGTCCCGGCGGCGCGTCACATACGGTGCCGGACGTGGACGGACGACGGAGCTTTCCCGAAGATCAGGAGTCGCGCTGGTATCCCGGCGAGCGCGGGTACGGCGAGCCGGACTGGCGCACCGCGGGCGAGCCGCGGCACCGCGACGAGCAGCACCCGGACGAGGGCCGGTACGCGGAGCGATTCGGTGCGGCCCAGCCAACCGGGGAGACCCGCCCGGCGGATGACGGCTACCGCGCGCCGCGGATGCGGCGGCCGGACGCCGACCCGGAGATCTCCGGCGAGCTGCCCGCCGAGCAGCGGGCCGGCCGGCGGGCCGCCCGGGAGGCCGCCGACCCGCTGCTCGGCGCCGGTGTCGAGGCCACCCGGCCGGCACCGTTCGCCGGCTACCCGATCGTCGAGCCGCCGCGCTCCGCCGAGGCGCTCCGCTCCGCCGACCCGGCTCGCCCCGCCGATCAACTGCCCGATCAGCCGAACCCCGCCGATCAGCCGCTCTCGGCGGAACAGCCCGGGGGCACGCATGCGCTGAACCTGCCGACCGGCCCGATGCCGGCCGTCGGTCCGCGGCTCGACGGCGGCGGCGCGTACCCGCCGGTCGGCGCCCCCGAGCCGGCGCCCCGGCCCGGTGACGGGGTGTACCGGACCCGGCGGCCCGCGCTGGCGGTGATCCTCGCCGTGCTGACCCTGCTCTTCGAGGTGCCCGCACTGCGGGTGCTCTACAACGGGCTGGTCGGCGACCCGGTGTCAGCGGGCAACGTCGTGGTGGGCACCTTCCTCGTCAGCGGCCTGCCGATCTTCGCGGCCGGCCTGTACGGGCTGCGCACCGGCGGGCTGGCCCTGACCGAGGGCAGCCGGGGCTGGCTGCGCCCGCCGACGGCGTACCTGACGGTGGGCCTGGTGCTCTTCCTGGCCGCCGCGCTCGCGGCGGGCTGATCCGCCCCGCGCCGCTCGCCCGACACGCCTCTCCGCGGGCGTCGGGGCGCGCGGGGGACGTCGGCGGGCAACGGGGTCGGAAGTGGTCACCGGGACCGCTGGCCGCACCCGCGGGGTGGGCGGCGGAGAAGGGGCGTACACTGGTCGACTGGCGACCGCCTCGCGCGGTCGACCTCGCGTGCCTTCCTCACGACTGATCGTGGGGCGACGGCCTCCCTGGTCCCGATCTTGATCGGGCCCACCATGGCCGGCGACCGGGCGCCAGGACGTCCGGCCGCCGGCCGGGCGGGACAACCAGGGATCACAAGGAGTACCCCATGGCCGTCGTGACCATGCGTCAGCTGCTGGAGAGCGGTGTCCACTTCGGGCACCAGACCCGGCGCTGGAACCCGAAGATGAAGCGCTTCATCTTCACCGAGCGCAACGGCATCTACATCATCGACCTGCGCCAGACCCTCGACTACATCGAGAAGGCGTACGACTTCGTGCGCAACACGGTGGCCGAGGGCGGCAGCATCCTCTTCGTCGGCACCAAGAAGCAGGCTCAGGAGGCCATCTCCGAGCAGGCGACCCGGGTCGGCCAGCCGTACGTCAACCACCGCTGGCTCGGCGGCATGCTGACCAACTTCCAGACGGTGTACAAGCGGCTGCAGCGGATGAAGGAGCTGGAGGCGCTGGGTGACCTGAGCGGCACCGCCGCCGGTTACACCAAGAAGGAGACCCTGCAGCTCTCCCGCGAGAAGATCAAGCTCACCAAGACCCTCGGTGGTCTGCGGGACATGCAGAAGCTGCCCGCCGCGGTCTGGATCGTCGACACCAAGAAGGAGCACATCGCCGTCGACGAGGCCCGCAAGCTGGGCATCCCGGTGATCGCCGTGCTGGACACCAACTGTGACCCGGACGAGGTCGACTTCCCGATCCCGGGCAACGACGACGCGATCCGCTCGGCTGAGCTGCTGACCAAGGTCGTCGCCTCCGCCGTCGCCGACGGCCTGATCGCCCGGTCCGGCCGCCGCCGGGGCACCGACGAGAAGCCGGAGCCGGGCGTCGGCACCGACGAGCCGCTGGCCGAGTGGGAGCGCGAGCTGCTCGAGGAGCCGAAGAAGGCCGACGAGCAGGCCGCTCCCGCCGAGCAGCCGGCCGCCACCGAGCAGGCCGCTCCCGCCGAGCAGCCGGCCGCGACCGAGCAGCCCGCGACGACCGAGCAGCCGGCCGCCGCCGCTCAGTGACCCGTACCGCCGCCCCCGCCCCGGCCGTCACGCCGGCGGCGGGGCGCGGCGGAAGGTCCGGGCAGATCCGGCCCGGAACCGGGTAACCGGACCCCGGACCAGCACACCGCAGTTCCGACACGACACCGAAGAGAGAGTCATGTCCAACTTCACCGCCGCGGACGTCAAGAAGCTCCGCGACCTCACCGGCGCCGGCATGATGGACTGCAAGAAGGCGCTGACCGAGGCCGAGGGCGACTTCGACAAGGCCGTCGAGATCCTGCGCGTCAAGGGCGCCAAGGACGTGGGTAAGCGGGCCGGCCGCACGGCGGCGAACGGGCTCGTCGCGCACTCCGGCCAGGCGCTGCTCGAGCTCAACTGCGAGACCGACTTCGTCGCCAAGAACGACGCCTTCATCGCGCTGGCCCAGCAGCTCGTCGAGCACGGCGTGGCCAGCGGTGTCAGCAACGCCGAGGAGCTGCTCGCCAGCACCCTCGACGGCCGGACGGTCGCCGACCTGATCCAGGAGCAGTCCGCCAAGATCGGCGAGAAGCTGGTGCTGAGCCGGTTCGGCAAGCTCGACGGCACCACCGCCGTCTACCTGCACCGCAAGGCCCAGGACCTGCCCCCGGCGGTCGGCGTGCTGGTGCAGTACGCGGGCAAGGCCGACGAGGCCGCCGACGCGGACGCCCGGGGCGTGGCGATGCAGATCGCCGCGATGCGGCCGAAGTTCCTCACCCGGGACGAGGTGCCGGCCGAGACCGTCGAGTCCGAGCGGCGGATCGCCGAGCAGACCGCCCGCGAGGAGAACAAGCCCGAGGCGGCGCTGCCGAAGATCGTCGAGGGCCGGGTCAACGCCTTCTTCAAGGACTTCGTCCTGCTGGAGCAGTCGTCGGTCGCCGACAACAAGAAGACCGTCAAGCAGGTGCTGGCCGAGGCCGGCATCGAGGTGACCCGCTTCCTGCGTTTCGAGGTCGGCCAGGCCTGAGCCGGTCGCCGGAGCGCATGACGCGCCCCCGCGCAGGGAAATGTGGACGAGGAGGCCGCCGGTGTACGTGACAGGCACCGCGGCCTCCTCGTCACATAGGGTCAGCAGCGGCAGTTTCGCAGTACGCGACGCACGCGAGGCGCGCGAGGGAAGGGCGAGCGGATGACGCAGGTTGTGAGTGACCGGAGCCTGGCGGCGGACGACCCGACGGCGCCACCGCCGGGGCGGGCCCGCCGGGTGGTGCTGAAGCTCTCCGGCGAGGTCTTCGGCGGCGGCGCGATCGGCGTCGACCCGGACGTCGTGCAGGCCATCGCCCGGCAGATCGCCACCGTGGTGCGCCGCGGCGTGCAGGTCTCCGTGGTGGTCGGCGGCGGCAACTTCTTCCGCGGCGCGGAGCTGCAGAAGCGCGGCATGGACCGGGCGCGCGCCGACTACATGGGCATGCTCGGCACGGTGATGAACTGCCTGGCCCTCCAGGACTTCCTGGAGAAGGAGGGCATCGAGACCCGGGTGCAGAGCGCGATCACGATGGCCCAGGTCGCCGAGCCCTACATCCCGCTGCGGGCGATCCGGCACCTGGAGAAGGGCCGCGTGGTCATCTTCGGCGCCGGCGCCGGCATGCCGTACTTCTCCACCGACACGGTGGCCGCCCAGCGGGCGCTGGAGATCCACGCCGACGTGGTGCTGATGAGCAAGAACGGGGTGGACGGGGTCTACGACGCCGACCCCCGGATCGACCCCTCCGCGAGCAAGTTCGACTCGATCACCTTCTCCGAGGTGCTCCGCCGCAACCTGCGCGTGGCCGACGCCGCCGCGTTCAGCCTCTGCATGGAGAACGGCCTGCCGATGCTGGTCTTCGGCGCGCAGGGCGAAGACACGATCATCCGCGCCGTGGGTGGCGACAAGATCGGCACCCTGATCACCGCCTGAGCCGCCCGGCGGGCCGTCCCGCCGACGACCGCAGCGGTCCTCCGACACGACAGCAGAGCCCACACGAGCACAGAAGGAGGCGAGGAGACCGGTGATCGACGACACCCTCCTCGAGGCCGAGGAGAAGATGGAGCGTGCCGTTGAGCACGCCAAGGAAGAGTTCGGCGGGATCCGCACCGGTCGCGCCAACGCCGCCATGTTCGGCCGGATCGTGATCGACTACTACGGCAGCCCGACCCCGCTGCCCCAGATGGCGTCCATCGCGGTTCCCGAGCCGCGCATGGTGATCATCAAGCCGTACGACAACTCGCAGATCAACGCCATGGAGAAGGCGATCCGCGACTCGGACCTCGGGGTGAACCCGAACAACGAGGGCAACCAGCTCCGCGTCCTGCTGCCGCAAATGACCGAGGAGCGCCGCCGCGAGATGATCAAGGTCGCCCGGCAGAAGGGCGAGGAGGCCAAGGTGGCCGTCCGCAACATCCGCCGCAAGGCCAAGGAGGAGCTCGACCGCCTGGTCAAGGACGGCGAGGTCGGCGAGGACGACGGGCGTCGCGCCGAGCGTGAGCTCGACGAGCTGACCCAGCGGTACGTCGCCCACGTCGACGAGCTGATCAAGCACAAGGAGTCCGAGCTGCTCGAGGTCTGAGCGCGCCGAGGACGTCCACGGCACCGGTGTGCCGCCGCCCCGCCGAGCGGGGCCGGCGCCCGGTGCCGTCCTCGTCGGGGCCCCTCGTCCGCCGTGTCCGGCCGGCGGGTGCAGTAGGCTCGGCACGATTCCCGCCCGTCCCTGGAGTGAACGGCGGGGATCGACCGGTCGTCGGGCCGGTGACCGTACGGAACAGTCGCGCCGGTAGGGGATGGTCTTGGTCTTGCGTTCTGTGGTGGAACTCGCGCCGAACCCGTTCGGTGCGTGATGTCCCACCTCGACCCCTACGGCGCCGCTGAGCCGCGTGGCTGGGACCGGCCGGAGCAGCCGGCCGGCCTGCCGTGGCCGGAGCGGGACATCGAGCCCGGTCCGCCGCGCCGGGGCCCGGCCGGCGGCCCCGAACTGTACGCCCGTCCCCGCGCGGATCGACCCGCCGAGTCGTACGAGCGGCGCGCCGAGCACACCCGGCCCGAGGTGGAGCAGTTCTGGCCGGGCGCCCACGAGCCGCACCCCAACGGGCCGCCGCACCGCCAGGAACCGCACCGCAACGGGCCGCCGCACCGCCACGAGCCGGACCGTCACGAGCCCTCGGAGCCGGGCTGGCGTCCCGGTTCGAGCCGGCCCGACCAGCACCGGTCGGACGACCGGTACGTCGACCGGCCCGACCCGGACGAGGAGTACCCGACGGCGCAGTTCGCGCCGGTGCGGGACGAACCGGCCCGGGACGTACCGACGGCGGACCCGGCCGGTCCGGACGCCGAGCAGCCTCCCGCCCGGCGGCGGCCGGGGCGGCGCCGGGCCAGTGCCGACCGGCCGGCCACCCAGCAGGCCCCGGCGAGCCGGGCCGGGCGTAACCTGCCGGCGGCGGTCGGCGTGGGGCTCGGCCTGGGCGCGGCCATCCTGGTGCCACTGTTCCTCTACCCGCCGGGCTTCCTGGTCGTGGTCGCCGCCGCGATCGCCGTGGGCACCTGGGAGATGGCCCGGGCGGTACGCCGCAGCGGCGCCCATCCGCCGCTGGTCCCGCTGATCGCCGGTGGGGTGCTGACGGTGGGGCTGGCCTGGTTCGCCGGGCCCGACGCGCTCAGCCTGGGCCTGCTGGTCACCGTGCTGGGCACGATGATCTGGCGGCTCGGCGACGGCCCGGCCGGTTTCCAGCGGGACCTGACCGCCGCCACCCTGATCGCCGTGTACGTGCCGTTCCTCGGCGGCTTCGCCGCGATGCTGGCCGCGGCGCCCGGGGACGGCCACTGGCGGGTGCTGGCCACCCTGGTGGCCGTGGTGCTCTCGGACACCGGCGGGTACGCCGCCGGGGTGACCTTCGGCAAGCACCCGATGGCTCCCCGGATCAGCCCGAAGAAGTCCTGGGAGGGCTTCGCGGGCTCGGTCACCGCGGCGGCCGCGGGCAGCGCCGTGCTGGTGTGGCTGCTCTTCGAGGTGCCGCCCTGGTGGGGGGCGCTGTTCGGGATGGCGGTCTCGGTGGCGGCCGTCCTCGGCGACCTCGCCGAGTCGATGATCAAGCGGGATCTCGGCGTGAAGGACATGAGCAACCTGCTTCCGGGGCACGGCGGCCTGATGGACCGGCTGGACTCGATCCTGTTCGCCGTACCGACGGCGTACCTGCTGCTGGCGGTGTTCGTGCCGGTGGCGGGCTGAGGCATGAATCACGCCGGTGGGCTCGGGTCATTCGTCCGGACGGGGCGGATTCGGCACCTCCGGACGGGTGCGTTCGCGCTCGGGCGTGACAGACTGGACCCGCCATGACGAGCCTGCCGCTGATTCCCATTGATCCCGACGCTCCCGGGCGCCGACCCACGATGCCTCCCCGCCACCTCGCCGACCTGGACCTGCCGGGCCGGCAGGCGTTGGTCGCCGAGCTGGGCGAGCCGGGCTTCCGGGCCAAGCAGGTCTCGAACCACTACTTCGGGCGGCTGGTCCGCGACCCCGCGCAGATGACCGACCTGCCGGCGGCGGCCCGGGAGCGGATCGCCGACGGGCTGCTGCCCCGGCTGCTCACCCCCGTCCGGGAGTTGGCCTGCGACGACGGGGCGACCCGCAAGGCGCTCTGGCGGCTGCACGACGGCTCGCTGGTGGAGAGCGTGCTGATGGGCTACCCGGACCGGGTCACCGTCTGCATCTCCAGCCAGGCCGGCTGCGGCATGGCCTGCCCGTTCTGCGCCACCGGCCAGGCCGGCCTGACCCGCAACCTCTCCACCGCCGAGATCGTCGACCAGGCGGTCTATCTGGCGGGGGTGGCCGCGTCCGGCGCGGTGGCCGGTTCGCCGCCCCGGCTGTCGCACGTGGTGTTCATGGGGATGGGCGAGCCACTGGCCAACTACAACCGGGTGCTGGCGGCGATCCGCCGGCTGGTCGCCCCGGCGCCGGAGGGGCTGGGCCTGTCCCAGCGGCACATCACCGTTTCCACGGTGGGGCTGGTGCCGGCCATCCGTCGACTGGCCGGGGAAGACCTCTCGGTGACTCTTGCGCTGTCGTTGCACGCACCCGATGATGATCTGCGCGACGAACTCGTGCCGGTCAACCAGCGCTGGAAGGTAGCCGAGGTGCTGGACGCAGCGTGGGACTACGCGGGCCGGACAGGGCGCCGTGTGTCGATCGAGTACGCGATGATCAGGGACGTCAACGACCAGCCGTGGCGGGCCGATCTGCTGGGTCGGTTGCTGGCCGGCAGGCTGACCCACGTTAACCTCATCCCGCTCAACCCGACCCCGGGCAGCCGCTGGGACGCGAGCCCGAAGCCGGTGGAGCGGGAGTTCGTCCGGCGGTTGCGCGCGGCCGGTGTCTCCACGACGGTGCGGGACACCCGGGGGCGCGAGATCGACGGTGCGTGCGGGCAGCTGGCCGCCGCCCAGGACCAGGACACCGACGTGTCGCGCGAAGCCATGGCGTGACCGGGCGTAGCGAACGAGACCAGGAGACATAGTGGCGAGTCAGGGTCAGCGTTTCCGGCGTAAGGCGCTCCGCCGGGGATACAAGGTCGACGAGGTCGACGCCTTCCTCGACCGGGTCGAGGCGACACTCGCCGGCCAGCCGGTCGGTGCCCCGGTCGCCGCCCAGGAGGTCCACGACGTCGTCTTCCGGGTCCGGTTCAACGGCTACGACGAGTGGCAGGTCGACCTGCACCTGGACCGCGTCGAGCGGCAGCTGGCCGAGCTGGAGGAGCGCGGCGGCCCCGCCGGGCGTGGCGGTGACCCGCGCCAGATGGACCGGCTCGGCCCGCCGATGCGCGACGACCGTGGTCTCTCGCCGGTGCCGCAGCCGCTGCCGCCCCGGGCCATGCCCGCGCAGGCCGGCCCGCCCGACCGGTACGGCCGTTACGACGAGCCCACCGGCGCGTTCGCGGGCGGGTACGACGGCCCCCGCGGTGGCTACGACGGCCCGCGCGGTCCCGGCGGCCCCGGCCCGATGGGCCCGGGCGCTCCGATGGGTCCGGGTGCCCCGATGGGGCACGGCGGCCCGCCGTCGCGTGGCCTGCCGCCCGGCCCGGGCGGTTACGGCCAGGACGACCGGTTCGACGGCTTCGAGGCCGGCCGGCACGGCCGGGCCGACATGACCGCGGAGATCCGGATGCCCGACCGCGACCCGCGCGGTCGCGGCCCGGCCGGCCCGCCGGCGGTGCCGCAGCAGGGCTTCGGCCCGGACCAGGGTTATGGCCCGGGCCCGGACCAGGGTTACGGCCCCGGCCCGGAGCAGGGGTACGGCCCCGGCCCGGGGATGTCCGGCCCGCCGTCGATGGGTGGCCCCCCGATGGGCGGCCCGCCGATGGGTGGCCCGCCGATGGGTGGCCCGCCCATGGGTGGCCCGCCGATGGTGGGTCCCCCGATGGCCGGCCCGCCCGGCAGCGACCTCTACCGGGTGGACCAGATCCGGCGCCGCTTCCAGGTGCGCCGCTTCGGCAGCGGGTACGACCCGGACCAGGTCGACCGCTTCTTCGAGAGCCTGCTCGGCGGCATGCAGGGGCGCAACCCGATGCCGGTCAACCCGAAGGACCTGGACACCCTGCGCTTCGGTCTGGTGCCCGGCGGCTACTTCGAGGCCGAGGTCGACGCCGCGCTCAAGGACGTACAGGACATCCTCCTCGGCCGCTGAGCCGGGGCACGACGCGACGAGGGCCCACTCCCGCCCGGCGGGAGTGGGCCCTCGTGCGTGTCCGGGTCGGCGTGCCCGGGCCCGGTCAGGACCGCAGGCCGTTGCGGCGCAGCACCGCGTCGCCGATGACGATCAGCACCAGCAGCGCGGCGACGCCGATCAGCCAGATGTCCTCGACCCGGCCCTCGTGGTTGCCCCAGAGCGCCATCAGCACCAAGGCCGCCGCCGAGAGCAGCGCACCGATCCGGCCGGACTTCCGGTGCCCCGGCTTGTGCTGATCTGGCGCCGTTACCGGCTCGCTTCCTGCCACTGTCGGTCCTTCCCTCGCGATCGGATCTCCGATCAGTCTGGCACGTCCGGCACCCGGCCCGGCGCAGGGTCCGACCGCCCGGGCCGGGGGACCTGTTCCGGGCGGGCACACCGGCACTACCGGCGTCGCGGGGCGGCGACCAGAGTGCCTCCGGTAGCGTCTTGACGTACACCTTGATTGTCTTTTTGAGGGGGACTGCGGTGCGAGTGACCGGTACGGGACATGCCAGCATGCGGATCGACACGGCCGCGGGCAGCATCCTGTGCGACCCGTGGGTCAATCCCGCGTACTTCGCCTCCTGGTTCCCCTTCCCGGACAACTCCCAGCTCGACTGGGAGACCCTGGGCCAGGTCGACTACCTGTACGTGTCGCACCTGCACCGGGACCACTTCGACGCGAAGCACCTGCGCGACTTCATCTCGAAGGACGCCACCGTCCTGCTGCCCGAGTTCCCGACCTCGGAGATGGAGGACGAGCTGCGGGCGCTGGGCTTCACCAAGTTCCTGAAGGCGCCCAACGAGCAGGTGGTGGAGCTGCCCGGCGGCCTGAAGATCATGATCCAGGCGCTGACCAGCCCGACCGACGGCCCGATCGGTGACTCGTCGCTCTGGGTGGAGTACGACGGTGTGCGGCTGCTCAACCAGAACGACGCCCGCCCGACCGACCTGAGCGTCTTCGCCGAGCTGGGCCACGTGCACGCGCACCTGCTCCAGTTCTCCGGCGCGATCTGGTACCCGATGGTCTACGAGCTGCCGCAGGCGGCGAAGACCGCGTTCGGCAAGCAGAAGCGGGACCGGCAGTTCGACCGCACCTGGCGCTACATCGACGACCTGAAGGCCGACCACGTCTTCCCGATCGCCGGCCCGCCGTGCTTCCTCGACGACGAGCTGTGGCAGTTCAACGACATCTTCGACGACGAGGGGAACATCTTCCCCGACCAGTCGGTGTTCCTGGCCGAGTACGCGAAGGTCGGCGGCACCAACGGCATCGTGCTGCTGCCCGGCAGCGTCGCCGAGGTGACCACGGAGGGCGCCACCACCACCCACCCGGTGCCGGTGGCGGAGTTCTTCGCGAACAAGGTCGCCCACCTGGAGGAGATGCGGGAGCGCAAGCGGCCGATCATCGAGGCGGAGAAGGCGTCCTGGCGGCACCCCGAGGTCGACGTGCTCGGCGAGATGAAGCGCCGGATCGAGCCGCTGCTGGACGAGTCGATCTACCTGGCCAAGGGGGTCGGCGGGCCGGTCCGCTTCGACCTCGTCGGCTACGACGGGGAGAGCGTCGAGTCGATCGTGGTGGACTTCCCCGGCAAGGAGGTCCGGCCGTACGCGGACGAGAAGGTCCGCTACCGGTTCCGTACCGAGCGGGCGCTGATCGAGCACCTGCTGCACATCGACGAGGTGGACTGGGTCAACTCCCTCTTCCTGTCCTGCCGCTTCTCCGCCGCCCGGATCGGCCAGTACAACGAGTTCGTCTACGCGTTCTTCAAGTGCCTCTCCGAGGAGCGCCTCCAGTACGCCGAGGGCTGGTACGACGAGCACGAGCGGGCGGTCGACGCCGAGGACATCACGCTGGACGGCTGGACGGTGCAGCGGCGCTGCCCGCACCTGAAGGCCGACCTGAGCCGGTTCGGCATCGTCGACGGCGACCAGCTCACCTGCCAGCTGCACGGCTGGAAGTTCGACCTGCCCAGCGGTCGCTGCCTGACCAGCGTCGGCCACAAGATCCGCGCCCACCGGGCCGACGAGAACACCCCCGCGCCGGCCGGAGAGGCGCTGAGCTGAGGTGTTGACCGGGGGCCCCTGCTATGCGGAATGCGTTAAGCAGGGGCCCTTCCTTACCGGCCCAGGTCGGCGAGGATGCGCTGGGCGGCGTTGTGGCCGGCCGCCCCGATGACACTGCCGGCGGGGTGGCAGCCGGCGCTGCCCGCGTACACGCCGTCGATCCCGGTGGCGTACGGCATCCGGTCGGTGAACGAGACGGTGTTGTCGACGTGGTGGATGTGCCCGCCGGTGATGCCGAAGTGCGCCTCGATCCCCGGTGGGGGCAGCGGCACCGCGTCGGCGATCAGGTCACCGGTGCCCGGGGCGTACCGCTCGCAGATCGCGACCAGCCGCTCGACGTAGCCGGGCAGCGCCTCGTCCCACGTGGTGCCGGCCAGCTCGTACGGCACCGACTGCACGAACAGCGCCGACGAGTGGTGCCCGGCGTCGTCGGACAGCGACGGGTCGACGGTGGTGTGCAGGTACCACTCGATCGTCGGCTCCGCCGGCAGCCGCCCGGCCTGCACGTCCGCCCACATGGCGCGCAGCGCGGCCATCGGCGACTCGTCGCCCGCGCCGACCAGTGAGGCCGACCCGGGCAGCAGGTGGATGGTGGAGCCGAACGGGCTGGGCGCGTCCGCCGGCAGGCAGGCGAAGCGGGGCAGCCCGGTCAGCGCCAGGTTGAGCTTGAGCGTGGTGCCGGGCCGGCGGACCGCGGCCATCCGCTCACCCAGCTCCGCCGGCAGCGCGCCGCCGGGCAGCAGCTCCATCAGCCGGTACGGGTCGCAGGCCCCGAGCACGACGTTCGCGGCGACCTGCCGGCCGTCGGCCAGCACCACCCCGGACGCGGCCCCGCCGTCGAGGGTGATCGCGCTGACCGGGGTACCGGTCACGATGGTCGCGCCGGCCGCGCGGGCGGCGTCGGCGAAGGTGCCCGACACGGTGCCCATGCCGCCCCGCGCGATCATCCAGGTGCCGTCGGAACCGGGCAATCTGCACATGTTGTGCACGAGGAAGTTGTGCCCGGTCCCGGGGTCGTCCGGGCCGGCGTTCAGCCCGGACAGGCCGTCGGTGACCGCGTACATGCTGACCAGCAGCTCGGAGCGGAAGTCGAAGCGGGCCAGGTAGTCGGCGACCGAGCCGCGGACCAGGTCGACGAAGACCTGCCGCAGCGCCGGCCGGACGTACCGCTCGGCGGTCTCCTCGACCGGCAGCGGCCCGGCCAGCCAGGCCGGCGCCAGGTCCGCGCGGAGCTGGGCCAGCTCGGCCTGGAGCGCGTCGTCGGCGGCCACGTCGGCGGGGGAGAACATCTCGGTGAGCTGCCGCCGGGTGGCGGCGTGGTCGCTGCCGAAGAGGAGGTACGGCGAGCCGAGCCCGCCCGGGGTGGGCAGGAAGTAGTGCGGGTCGCGGCGCAGCACCGGAATGCTCACGTCGAGCGTGGCGAGCAGCTCCGGCGGCATCAGCCCGAGCAGGTACGACCCGGTGGAGTGCCGCAGCCCCGGCACCTTGGGGAACGGGTTCTCCGTGCGGGTGGCCCCGCCGATCACCTCGGCGGCCTCCAGCACCAGCACGTCCAGCCCGGCCCGGGCCAACAGGATCGCCGACACCAACCCGTTGTGCCCGGATCCGACGATCACGACGTCCGCCCGCCCCGGCACCGCACCAACTTCGCTCATACCCGCGCACCCTACTGCCCTCACCGCCACCGCACCCCGACTCGCGCCCGGCTCCCGCCCGGCTCGTGCCCGGTTCCCGCCCGGTTCCCGCCCTTGATCATGGAGTTGGCGGTGGTAGGGAGCGCTCTCCCACCCGCTAACTCCATGATCACCGAGCCTGGCCCGGTCGGTCGGCGGGGCAGTCGGCCCCGGGGCGGGTCGGGCGGGGGCCGGGGAGGGGTGCGGGGGTGGGCTACGGTGGCCGGCATGTCGCCGGGGGTTGAGGTCGTCGTGGGGGTGCTGGGCGTCGTCGGGGTGGTGCTGCTGCTCGTGTTCGGGCGGGGCTCGTGGCGGCCTCGGGAGCTGGGGGCACCGGGGCGGACCGCCGAGGAGGGGCAGGCCGAGGTGCTGCGGCTGGTCCGGGACGGGCGCACGGTCGAGGCGGTCAAGGTGCTGCGTCAGCAGACCGGGCTGGGGCTGCTGGAGGCCAAGCGGGCGGTGGATCTGCTGGCGGCCGGCGGCAGCTGGCCACCTGGGGCCGCGCCACCCGGGAACGGCGTCGCCGGCCGGGCCGGTGTCGCGGACGGGGCCGGTGTGGTGGACGGGGCGCACCTTGACGACGGGGTGCGGGCCGAGGCCGCCCGGCTCGCCCATGGCGACCGGAAGATCCAGGCGATCAAGCTGGTGCGCGAGCACACGAACTGGACGCTGGCCGAGGCGAAGCGGTACGTGGACGGCCTCTGACCGCCGCCTGCCGGGCCGGGCCGCACCGTCAGGCCGGGGCTGCCCGGTCATGCGCGAGCCGTCCGGCCATGCGCGAGGCGCCCGGCCAGGCGCGGGCGGCCGGTCAGGCGCGAGGCGTCCGGTCAGGCGCGGGCCGCGCGGACGGCCCGCCACCGGCTCAGCGCCAGCGTGGCCGAGTAGCCGGCCAGGACGATCACGTGGAAGAGGTAGAGCCAGAGCAGGATGGCCACCGCGGCGCCCACCGCGTCGAACCCCCCGAACGGGACGCCCAGGTCGAGCGGGAGCGAGCAGAACAGCACGAAACCGTGCAGGAAGCCGGAAAGGTTCGCCGCGGTGAACGAGCCGAGCGCCAGCGTCGACAGCCAGTCCGGGGAGGCCGGCCCGACCACCCGGAACACCCACATCAGCACCGGCGTGAGCACCAGCCACACCGCCAGGAAGGACAGCACGACGCCGAGCGCGCCGATCCAGCCGCCCTGGCGGACCAGCCGGGTGGTCAGCGGCAGCGCGATGAGGATCGACAGCAGCAGCGCCGGGGCCGGGGCGAGCAGCGGGAGCAGCAGCAGCCGGCCGCGCCAGCCGACCAGCGACTCATCCGTGCCGCCGGGCAGGGCCACCGAGACGAACGCCCGGCGCAGGCCCTCGCCGTACAGCGAGGCGGGCAGCAGCGACGCCAGCGCCAGCAGCGGGGTCAGGCCCAGGCCGCCCTCGACCAGGGCGGCGACCGCCCGGTTGGCGCCGATGTCGGCGGGCAGGGTGTCGATCGCGTACGAGGTGAGCCGGCGGACCTTGTCGTCGCCGGCGAGCAGCCCGGTCATCCAGATGGCGAGCAGGGCCACCGGCACCACGGCGATCGCCCCGTAGAAGGTGATCGCGGCGGCGTGCAGCGACAGGTCCCGACCGCGTACCGGCCGGAACGCGCCCCTGGTGATCCGTTTCGCCCGCTGCCACCCCGTACCCATCGCGATCTTCTTCCCCGCGCGGTGGCCCGGTACGCATTACGATCGCGCGTCATGACCGTCCTCACCACCGACCGGCTGCTGCTGCGCGACTGGACCGACTCCCCGGCCGACCTGGCCCGGATCTACGACATCTACTCCCGGGCGGAGGTCGTCCACTGGTTGAACGCGGCCGGCCTGCCGCTGACCGCGCCGGAGCAGGCGGCCGGGCGGCTGGCGATGTGGCGGGCCCGGCACGCCGACCACGGCGACCGGTACGGGACCTGGGCGATCGAACGGCGCGACACCGCCGAGGTCGTCGGGACGCTGCTGCTCAGGCCGCTGCCCGGCCGGGACGAGGGGGTGCTGACCGACGACATCGAGGTGGGCTGGCACCTGCACCCCGACTCGTGGGGGCACGGCTACGCCACCGAGGCGGCCCGGGCGGCGGTGGAGCGCGAGCTGAGTCTGGGCGCCGCCGAGGTCCTCGCGGTGGTGGCGCCGGGCAACGAGGCGTCGATGGCGGTGGCCCGGCGCCTCGGCATGAGCCACGTGGGCCGGCGCACCGACTGGTACGGCGGCGAGTTGTTGGAGACCTTCGTCCGCCGCCGCCCGGCCTGAGCGCCCGCTGGACGACCCGACCGGGCCTGATCGGGGATGGCTCGGCCTGACCGGTCGGGCCTGATCGGTGATGGCCCGGGCGGACCGTCGGGCCGGAACGGGACGGGCCCGAGCAGGTGATCCTGCTCGGGCCCGTCATCCGTCCGGGGCGGTCGTCAGCCGAAGCCCTTCATCCCGCTCCAGTTGTCGCCCAGCACCGTCTTCACCGGCGCGTTCGTGTTGGTGGTGGACGGGTGGTAGACCACCATCGTGCCGTCCGCCCCCTTGCGGGCCCACAGGTCCGGGATCCGGTCCCCGTTCACGTCGGGGATGCCGATGACGGCGCTGATGTTGGCCTCCGTCCAGTTCGTGCCGTAGGAGACGTCACCGCTGCGGGAGGCGGCGGCCGACTTGAGCGAGTCGAGGCTGACGCTGCCCGCCACCGTCCCCGGCTTGCCGTGCCGGATGTAGAAGGTGCCGGCGTCCAGGTTGCGCCAGAGCATGTCCGGCGTGCCGTCGAGGTCGACGTCGGCCACGTTGACGATCTCCCGGCGGGCCCACGCGGTGCCCTCCATCAGGGTGGCCTCCTGGAAGCTCGCCCCGGTGTAGCCGCTCAGCGTCCAGAACGCGGTGCCGGCCCGCAGCACCAGGTCGGGCAGCTTGTCGCCGGTGATGTCGCCGACCGCCTTGAGCTGCGTCCAGGTGTCCGGTGCGGGGGCGTTGGCCGGCAGCAACACCCGCAGCCGCTTGTCGACGTTGAAGCTGCCGTACCCGTCACCGGGGTAGAGCCAGAACCCGCCGTCGGGGGTGCGGGCGAACAGGTCGGTCGAGCCGTCACCCGGGTACGCGTCGCCGTGCTTGGCGATCAGCGCCGCCCTGCCGCTGGCCGGGTCGAACCAGTGGCCGGCCGGGTTGAGCGCGCCCTTGTCGTCGTAGGAGGCGTACTGCCAGGCGTACAGCTCGCCGTCCACGTCGCCGGCGTAGTTGCGCAGCCGGCCGCCGGAGTCGATGAGCAGCAGGTCGACGATGCCGTCGCCGCCGGTGTCACCGGGGCTGTCCGCCACGTCCCTCGGCGGCACGTAGAACCAGTAGTCGGTGCGGGCGCTGCGGTTGCCCACCGCGTCGTACGCGTACACGTGCAGGGTGGTCGGGCCGGCGTGCCGCGGCGTCAGGTCGGGCACGGTGGCCTTGCCGCTGCTGGCGGTCACCTCCTTGGCGCCGATGCCCTCGAAGGCGTAGCTGAACTTGGTCGCCCCGGTGGCGGTGAAGGTGATCGCGCCCTTCTGGCCGAACTTCACCGTGGCCCAGGTGGCCCCGTCCGGGGTGGCCTCCTTGAACACGTCGCTGGTGACCTCGGGCGCGGGCGGGGCGGAGGCGTCGATGGTGAACCGGCACGGCTCGGTGCCCGGCGGGAAGTACGTCGACGACTCGCCGCCGGAGTCCTCGGAGCGCACGTCCCACGAGTAGGTGGCCTTGTCCTCCAGCGTGGTGGAGGGGATGGTGACGGTGCCCTTGCCGCTGCTCAGGCTGGTGACCAGGGTGCCCGCCGGCACCGTGCCGCCGGTCTTCCACCAGCGGAAGCGCAGGCCCTTCAGGTTGCCGTCGGGGTCGCTGCCGGTCGCGGTCAGCACGATGTTGGTCTTGGCGATCGTCACCCCGTTGCCGGGGCCGGGCACGCACGCGCCGCCGGGCGTGGTGGTGCCGCCGGTCGGCTCCTTCGGCGGCCGGTTGTAGGTGACGGAGAGCTCGGCGGAGGTGGCCCGGAACTTGCGCCAGGTGTACTTGTCGGTCTCACTGGTGGCGCGCATGCCGAGGGTGATGCTCGACGCGCCGCCGTCCGCGCCCACCTGGGCGGCTTCGAGCACGTTGAAGCTCACGTAGTCGTCGGCGCAGCTGCTGCTGTAGCCGAACGCGAAGCTCTTGCGCTGCTGCTCCTTGGTCCAGCTCGGCTGCTTGTTCCAGGTGGTGCCGGTGGAGATGGCCCCGGTGCGCCAGAGCTGGATCTCCCGGCCGGAGCAGGACCACGAGTAGTTGTTCAGCACCTTGAAGGTGGCCGAGCTGATCGTGGCGCCCTTGAGGGTGCTGCTGTAGCCCATCCGCCAGAAGGAGCGGGCGGTGCCACCGGTGTCGGACTCGTAGCCCACCCGGGCGTCGGAGGTCCCGCCGTTGAAGTTGGTGCCGTTCCAGTAGTTGCTGTTGGGGTACGGCTTGTAGGCGAAGGTCCACGCCGACTCGCCGCTGGTGAGGGTCGGGTCCAGGAAGACGGGGAAGCGCACGTCGGCGCGGCTGAGCAGCCCGCTGGCGGCGGCGTCCAGGCGCAGCAGCGCGTCGCCGGTGCCGTCCCGGTCGAGGCGGGTGGGGATGGGCGCCTGGCGGGCGCCCGGCTCGATGCCGCTGAGACCGGAGAGCTTCAGCACGTCCGCCGGGCTGGCCACGGCGGTGCGCGGGGCGCTGCCCGGCTCGGCGTCGGGGTCCCGGCCGGAGGAGTCCCACCCGAACGGGGTGGGGATCGAGCCGATCTCCTTGCCGGCGCGGTCCAGGGCCCGGACGCCGCCGGTGTCCGGGTCGTGCCGGAAGACCAGGGTCGCCGAGCGCAGGCCGTAGCCGAGGGTGCGCACGGCCGCCAGGGTGCCGGCCGACCGGTCCTTGACGATCAGCAGCTGCGCGAAACCGCCGGTCTCGCGGGCGACCACCAGCAGGTCCACCCCGGAGCGTACGTTCGGGTAGAGCGCGCGCGGGCCGTCGAGCACCGGCTCCGGCAGCGGGCCGGGCCAGACGTACGCGATGGTGTGGCCGTCGACGTCCATCTCGGCCAGCACGTTGTCCTCGCCCTTGCCGCCGCCGGAGAAGCGGACCGGGGTGGGCGGGTTGGCCGGGCGGACGCCGAGGTCGCCGCCGGTGCGGGTCAGCGTGGTGTCGATGTCCGCCCACCGGCCCGCGGCGTCGCGCGCCCGGCGGGGCGCGGCGTGGAACGTGGTGCGCAGCTGGCCGTCGGGCAGCGCCCAGGTCTGCGAGGTGGCGGTGGTGGCGGTCTCCACCAGCACCTCCTTGCCGCTCCGGCGGGCGTCGGCCACGGCGACCACCTCGTCGCGCGGCCCGGTGGGCGCCGGCGCGGCGGCGGTGGTCACCTCCTGCGGCTCGTCCGACCCGAGCCACCAGGGCAACGGGGCGGCGACGAGTGCGGCCAGTGCGAGGCCCAGGGTGATGGTCAGCCTGGTGCGCGTGCGTACGAAGGGACTGAGCAGGCGAGGCACGGTCACGGCGGTCCACTCCCGTGGGGGCCAGGGGACAGGGAAAGGCGACGACGAACGGCCCCGGTCGGCGGGGCCGAGGGGCAGAACGCGGGCACACGATCGCACGCCGCCAGGGGTTCATGTCGCCCCGTGACCGTTATGAATCCGTTATGTGCGGAGCGTGACCGTCCGATGTGGTGCCGGAAATTGATCATGCGTCCGGATTTGGTCCCACCGAATGCGGGACATGGGGGGATCTGGCCCTTTGGTGGCAACGCTTCCGATGTGACGGCTTCTTGCCCTAAAGAGACAGTGGCGCAGGTCACTTCGACGGCGGTCTAGTTACTCTCCGTTGCCTTGAGTGGGCGGCTCCTCCTGACGCAGAGTGCTCACGCACGTGCCCAACCGGCGCGTGTCCTGCTGCGGTTTTCCGCGCCCTCTTTTCGTTCTCGCGCTGGGTGGGAGTCGACGCGTATGCCTGGTACCGGTTTGCTGTCCCGGCGGTGGCCTGGCCGGGGGATCCCGACGGAGCCCGGTCGCCGTGCCCGGCGGCGTCGCGCCCGTACGGCCACGACCATGGCCCTGTCCATCACCCTGATCGCCACGATGCTGCCGGCGCCCGCCTGGGCGGTTCCCGGCGCCGGCATGAGCCGTGAAGGGCTCACCCTCCCGGGCATCCCGGCCAGCGAGCAGGTCGGCGAGGACGAGAGCGGCGAGAAGAACCTGACCACCGCGGACGAGGTCCCGGTCGAGCCGTACGAGCCGCAGGCCGTCACCCCGTGGCAGCAGGACAGCGGCGTGGTCGACCTGACCGGCGTGGCGGCCGGCGACTCCGTGCCGGTCGACGACCTGCCGGTCGCGCTCGGCGTGCCCGAGGGCGCCGACCCGGCCGCCCTGGCCGGCACCTGGAGCGTCGACCTGGCCGCCCCCGAGGCGTCCCAGGACGCCGGCGTCTCCGGCCTGATCATGAAGATCACCCCGCCGGACACCGCCGACCCGGCGGCCGAGGTCGCGCTCAGCGTGGACTCCACGCCCTTCGTCGACCTGTACGGCCCGCAGGCCGCCGACCGCTTCGGCGCGGTGCTGCTGCCCAACTGCGTCTACGACTCGCCCGAGACCGGCGACTGCGCCCCGGACGGCGGGGAGGAGCCGCCCGCGCCGCTGCGCACGCTGGCCAGCGACGTGGAGCTGGTGCCCGGCACGGAGGCCGGCTTCCGGGCCACCGCCGCCGGGGACGAGCCGACCCGGCGGGTCATCACCAGCACCGTGCCCGTCGGCCCGCTGCTCACCGGCCAGGACGCCGGGGAGACCGGCGCCCGTTCGCTCGGCGCGGCGGCGACCGACCCCAACGTCGTCGGCGTGCTGGACACCGGCGCCTCCTCCGGTGGCGACTTCACCGCCACCCCGCTGCTCTCCTCGGGTTCCTGGGCGGCCGGCGCCTCGTCCGGCGCGTTCACCTACTCGTACCAGGTGCAGGTGCCGGAGACCGCCGGCGGCCTGATGCCGAAGGTGGCCCTGGCGTACTCCTCGCAGTCCGCCGACGGTCGCACCTCCGCCACCAACAACCAGGCCTCCTGGATCGGCGAGGGCTGGGACTACAACGCCGGGGCGATCACCCGCAGCTACGCGAACTGCCGGCAGGACTCCAAGAAGACCGGCGCCAACAACAAGGACCACCGCACCGCCGACCTCTGCTGGGGTTCGGACAACGCCACCCTGTCGCTGGCCGGGATGACCACCGAGCTGGTCTGGGACAAGAGCAAGCAGAGCTGGTTCACCGCCAACGGCGACGGCTCCACGGTCGAGCTGAAGAAGAACACCGCGCTGGCCAACGGCGACGCGGACGGCGAGTACTGGGTGGTCACCACCCGGGACGGCACCAAGTACCACTTCGGTCTCAACCGCCTGCCGGGCTGGTCGGACAACGGCTCCGCCGCCGACGACCCGGTCACCAACTCGGTGCTCACCGTGCCGGTGTACGGCAACCACGTGGACGAGCCCTGCTACCAGGGCGCCGGGACGGACAAGTGGAAGGCGTCCTCCTGCACCCAGGCCTGGCGCTGGTCGCTCGACTACGTCGAGGACGTCCACGGCAACGCGATGAGCTTCTGGTGGGCCAAGGAGAAGAACTGGTACGCCAAGAACTTCAACTTCAAGGCGCCGGTCGAGTACGACCGGGGCGGCTACCTCACCCGGATCGACTACGGCCAGCGGCGCGACAGCCTGTTCTCGGCCGAGGCGCCGGCCCGCATCCGCTTCGAGGTGGCCGAGCGGTGCTACGCCGAGGGCGGCCTCGCCTGCACCGACGCGAACTTCGCCGCCAAGGACCCCGGCAAGTACCGCATCTGGTACGACACCCCGGCCGACCTGCGCTGCGAGTCCGGCAAGAAGTGCTGGAACGCCGGTCCTTCGTTCTTCAGCCGTAAGCGGCTGGACAAGATCAGCACGTCGGCCCAGCGGCGCACCGACACCACCGCCCGCCAGGTGGTCGACGAGTACCAGCTCAAGCAGTCCTTCCCGATCCTGCGGACCGGCCCGAACACGGCGCTCTGGCTGGAGTCGGTCACCCGGACCGGCTACGGCCGCAACGGCACCACCGACGCGAAGGTCACCCTCAACCCGGTGCGCTTCGAGCCGAACGTCGAGGACATGCCGAACCGCGTCAAGCGGGACCACCGCCCCGGCTTCTCCCGGCTGCGCATCGCCCGGGTCATCAACGAGTACGGCGGCGAGACGGTCGTCACCTACCAGCAGCCCACCGGGGACTGCGCCACCGGCACCGGGCTACCCGGCAAGGCGGACACCGCCGAGCTGAAGGCCAACACCCGGCTCTGCTACCCGTCCTTCTGGCATCCGGACCCGGACGCCGAGCAGATCGACTGGTTCCACAAGTACGTGGTGGAATCCGTCGAGGAACTGCCAAACGTGGACGGCGCGTACAGCACCCTCACCCGGTACGCCTACGCCAAGGCCGGCTGGAAGCTCGCCGAGCAGGAGTTCACCAAGAAGTCCACCCGCACCTGGTCGCAGTTCGCCGGCTTCGAGCAGACCACCGTCGTCACCGGCGTGGACGACCCGACCATCGGCAGCAAGCGGACCAAGGCGGTCACCCGCTACTTCCGCGGCATGGGCGACGCGGTGTCGATGAAGGACATCACCGGCGCCGAGATCGCCAAGGACCGTGAGCCGTTCGCCGGCCGGGTCGCCGAGGAACTCACCTACGCCGACGCGGACGACGCCGACACCAACTGGCTCACCCGCAGCGTCACCTTCCCGGCCGCGCAGCTGCTCGCCAGCCGCACCCGCGACGACGGGCTGACTCCGCTGGAGGCGTGGCGGGTCACCGAGCCGCGCCAGGTCTCGTACACGAAGTCGTCGGGCACCGGCGACGACACCCGCACGCTGCGCACCGTCGAGACGAAGACCACCTTCGAGACCACGTACGGCCTGCCGACGCAGATCGAGTCGCTGGGTGACACCGGCAAGACCGGCGACGAGTCCTGCACCTTCCTGGAATACCAGCACCAGACCGACAAGAACCTCATCGGACTGACCAGCCAGGTCCGCACCAGCCCGACCGCGTGCGGCGCGGCCACCTTCGACAACCTGAAGACGCTCAGCTCGGCGACCCGGGTCGCCTACGACAGCCAGTCGTACGGCACCGCGCTCGGTGCGACGACCCGTGGCCTGGCCACCCAGACCTGGTCGCTGAAGGGCGACGGCTCGGGCTTCCAGAGCGAGGGCACCACCGGATTCGACGCCATCGGGCGGGTCGTCTCGGGTACGGACCCGGACGGCAAGACCTCGACGATCACCTACACCCCGGCCACCGGCCAGGCGTTCAGCGTCACCGAGCAGAACCCGCTCGGGCACAAGCAGACCCAGGAACTGGACCCCGGCCGCGCGGTCACCATCAAGACCACCGACATGAACAACCGGGTAAGCGAGGCGAGGTACGACCCGCTCGGCCGGCTGGTCGAGGGCTGGGCGCCTGGCCGTACCCCGTCACCCGCGGCCGTGCCGGACTTCAAGGCGGAGTACGCCACCCCGCCCGGCAAGCCGCCGTACATCACCACCTTCAGCCGGGGCCACGAGGGCCGCACCCAGACCTCGGTCACCCTCTTCGACGGCCTGGGCCGGGAGCGGCAGTCCCAGGAGGAGGCCACCGGCGGCGGCCGGCTGATCACCGACACGCTGTACAACAGCTCCGGTGAGGTGTGGCAGACCAACAACGCCTACTTCACCGAGGGCTCCCCGGTCGGCACGCTGTTCACGCCGCTGGCCGACACCGCCGTGCCGAACGCCACCCGCTACACCTACGACGGCCTTGGCCGGGTCACCCAGGAGCTGCCGGTCCTGCGCGGCGTCGACCAGCCGGCGCGGGCCACCCTCTACACCTACGGCGCCGACCACTCGTCGGTGATCAACCCAGCCGGCGCCGCCTCCTACCGTCTGTTCAGTGACGCGCTGGGGCGGACCAGCCGGCTGGACACCTTCACCGACGCCGGTCGCAGCACGTTCACCTCTATGCGGTACGAGTACGACGCGCGAGGCCAGTTGGCGAAGGCGACCAACTCCGCCGACCCGAGTCACCCGTGGTCGTGGTCGTACGACCAGCGGGGACGGCTGCTGACGGCGGCCGACCCGGACGCGGGCTCCACTCGGATCACCTACGATCATCGGGACCGGCAGCTGACTGTCACCAACGCTCGTGACGTCACGGTCTGGTACGGCTACGACGAACTGTCCCGCCCAAGGCAGCAGCGACTCGGCAGCAGTGCCGGTGCGCTCCTGGCCGAGTACACGTACGACACCGTGGCCGGGGGCAAGGGCCTGCCCGCGACCGCCACCCGCTACACCGACGGCCTGCCCTATACGCAGTCCATCGGCGGCTACACCAACGACTACCAGCCGACGTCGACCACACTGACGTTGCCACAGTCGGTCGCCGACACCTGGGGGTTGCCGGCCTCCTACCGGTACGACTACACGTACACCGACACCGGCCTGCTGGAATCGACCAGTCTGCCCGCTCTAGGCAGCCTGCCGGCCGAGAAGATGCTCGTCCGCTACACCAAGGACGGCCTGCCGCTGTCGGTTTCCGGCAAGGACTGGTACGGCTCAGAAACGGTCTACTCGCCGTACGGGCAGGTCCTGCGCTCGACCCTGGGCGCGCAGCCGTACCGGGTGTGGACCATGGCCAGTTACGACGACGCCAGCGGCGCCCTCACCGACCAGCAGGTCTATCGCGAGCAGACCGGCGACAAGTCGCTGGTCGGCGGGAACCTCGTCTCGCACCGTTCCTACTGGTACGACAACGCGGGCAACGTCACGTCGATCCGTGAGCGCTCCCTCGGCATCGAGGAGCGGCAGTGCTTCCGGTACGACACGGTGGGCCAGCTGACCACGGCCTGGACCGCCAAGGACCAGGCGTCCTGCCAGGCCGACCCGGCCGGTGCCACCGTGGCGGCCGGCCCGGACAACGCCGGGTACTGGCAGCAGTACGAGTACGACCTGCTCGGCAACCGCAAGAAGCTGGTGGAGAAGGACCTGACGGGCAACACCGCCAAGGACGCCACCACCACCTACACCTACGGCAAGGTCGACGGCAGTCAGCCGCGCACGCTGACCAAGGTGAGCAAGAGCTACGTGACCCCGGCGGGGGCGGCGGTCACCGCCGCGGCGGAGCGGCTGTACGAGCTGACCGGTGAGACGAAGTCGGTCACGTCAGTGGAGAACGGCGACCAGCAGACGCTCTCCTGGACCTACGACGGCCAGGTCGAGCGGATCGCCGGCCAGGGCGGCAAGGGCAAGACCGCCTATCTGGGTCCGGCGAACAAGTGCATCGATCTCACCGGCGGCCTCGCGGCGGCCGACCAGCCGATCCAGCTGTACTCGTGCAACGAGTCGGTGGCCCAGAAGTGGACCTTCAACCCGGCCCCGGGGCAGGGCAACGCCAACCTGGGCACCCTGTCGGTCTACGACAACTGGTGCGTACAGCCGGCCGCCAACACGGCCGGCTCGGCCTTCCGGGTGCAGAAGTGCGACGGGTCGGCCGGGCAGCGCATCGAACGCACCGCATCCGGTCAGCTCAAGCACACCGCGTCCGGCCTCTGCCTCGCGGTCAAGGACGGGGCGACGGCGAACGGCACTCCACTCGTGCTGGCGACCTGCGACAGCGCCGCGGCGGCGCAGCAGTGGGCGGCGCAGAACGAGACCCGGCACATCTACGGTCCCGACGGTGGCCGACTCCTGACCCTGCAGGACCGACAGGCCACGCTGCGCCTCGGCGAGTCCCAGCTCACCGTGCAGAAGGGCGGGGTGCTGGTCAACAGCCAGCGCGCGTACACGGCGCCTGGTGGCTCGGTGTTGCGCTACTCGTACGGCACGGCGGCGTCGACGCTGGTCGCCCTGGCCGGTGACCATCAGGGCAGCCCGTATGCGGAGGTGGCCCTCAACGGCGGCATGGCCACCCGGATCCGCAAGCAGGATCCGTTCGGCAACCAGCGGGGCACCGACCCGCTCGGTATCAACATGAAGACGCCGACCGGTTTCCTCGGCGCGGTCCGCGACGACGCCTCCGGCTACACGCCGCTCGGTGCCCGCCTGTACGACCCGGCCGTAGGCCGCTTCCTCTCCGTGGACCCGATCCTGGACGTGGGAGACCCCGCGCAGGCGAACGGGTACTCCTACGCCCACAACAACCCGGTGACGTTCTCCGACCCGAGCGGTCTGTCGGTCTCGCTGAACGCCTCGGAGATGGCGGCGGCGCTGGCCGGCGCCGGCCTGTCGGCCGCGCAGGTGGCCCAGGCGCAGTCCACCATGGGCCGCTCGCTGATGTCGGTGATCCTCGACTCGGCCTGGTACATCCTCAAGGAGTTCATCGGGATCAACGACGCCATCAACTGCTTCGGCGGGGACATGTGGTCGTGCGGCAGCCTCATCATCGGGGCGATTCCATGGGCGAAGCTCGGCAAGATCCCGGCCGTCATCAAGGCCGTAAACCGGGTCATCGACGCGATCCAGGCATGGCGCGTGGCGAAGAAGGCGGCTGAGGCGGTCCTGGCGGCGGCCAAGGCGGCGGAACGGGCGGCGCTCAACGCTAAGAAGGCGGCGATCGAGCGCGCGAAGAAGGCAGCGCAGGCCGCGAAGAAGAAGGCGGCCGAGAAGGCCAGCACGACGAGTAATCGCGCTGCTCAAGCCACGAAGAAGACCGGCAACCCAGTCCAGAAACAGGCTCAGGCGAGGGCCAACCCGAAGGGCTCCTCCGCCGCCTCCGGCAGCAGCCGGAAGCCGACCGGCGGTGGCAAGAGCTCCGGCGGTGGCAAGAGCTCCGGCGGTGGCAAGGAGACGTCCAAGCCGGGGGGCAGCTCGGGCGGATCCGCGCGCAGCAACGGCGGTTCCAGCGGTGGTGGCGGCACCGGACGCGCCGGCGGCGCCGACTCGTGCCTGAGGAACAGCTTCGTCCCGGGCACCAAGGTGGTCATGGCCGACGGCTCCACCAAGCCGATCGAGGACGTGAAGCCGGGCGACAAGGTCAAGGTCACCGATCCCGAGACCGGCCGCACCAAGGCGGAGACGGTCACCGCAGCGATCAAGGGTGACGGCGTCAAGCACCTGGTAAAGGTCACCGTCGACACCGACGGGGCGCGGGGCCCGGCTACCGCCGAGGTCACCGCCACCGCCGGCCACCCGTTCTGGGTGCCGGAGCTCGGCGAGTGGATCCACGCGACCGACCTGCGCTCCGGCCAGTGGCTGCGGACCAGCGCGGGGACCCGCGTGCAGATCACGGGGGTGGAGCGTTGGACCACCCCGCGCGCCGTCGTACACAACCTGACCGTCGCCAACGTCCACACGTACTATGTGGTGGCCGGCAGCTCTCCGGTGCTGGTCCACAACTGCGAGTGGACGAGTGACGGAAACCTGTTCGATCACTTCGACAAGCACGTGCAGGGTGTCGGCAAGGAGGGCGGCGTCGGGGACATGAAGAACTTCCTGGACGACGCCAACGGGGACGTCGACCTGGCCCTGGAGGCATACGAGAACGCTTCCCGGAACTTCATGTGCACCTGCAAGGGGATGAACGTTCCGGAGGGCGTGAAGCAGCAGTTCCGCGACTCGGACGGCGCGTTGGTGCGCGTCAACATCAACACCGGGGAGTTGGGCGTGCTCGGCGACAACGGGATCGTCACCTACTTCAGAGCCGACAATCCTCTTGCCGAATACCTCAAGGAACTCGGAAAGTAGCGACGTGTTCTTCGGCCCCGGCGAGCTGGTCGGCTGTTTGAGTCGGTTTCTGGAACCGACGTCGAACGGTCGTCGACCGGCTCGCCGGGTGGCCTTCACGGCCCTCGCCGCCCGGGACTGCGTTGAGGGAGTGCTCACCCGGCACCATCCCTCCGCCCAGCGGCTACGGGATCGGACAGAGGGCTTCGACGAGACCCTCGGTGTGCTCGCATCGGGTGCCGCGACAGGTGTCGGTTGGTGGTGGGCGGCCCTGCCACCGCCCCCCGTCCGCCCTCCCGAGGTGGGGTCCGCCGGGCTGTCCGCTGTGGTCGATTTGATCTGGACGGCTTGCGTCCGGGCGGGTCTGGCACCCTTCGACGAATTGACCTTCGGCCTGCCGGTCGACGGCGAGTTCGCCGGTCGCCTGCGTTTCGACGTGGTCACCGTCGACCCGGTCGTCATCCGTCCCTGGGTCGACCTGAGTCTCGTCCCGGTCGAGCACGCCTATTACGAACTGCTTGGGGCGGCGCCGCCGGAAGTGTTCACGTCGACCGCCAGTGCAGCGGTCGGACGCCTCCGGCCGGTCGGCGTGCACATCACATCCCGGGCGGGCACCGAGGCGACGGCCGCGACCGTCAGTCGCCACGTCGAGGCATTCCTCGACGTCCTGGCCGGGATGTCGGGCCTCTCGTCCCTGGAGGAGCTGTGGCGATCCGGGCGTCATGGCACCTCCCGACACGGCGAGTGGCGCCCGCCGCTCGCGCTTGCTGTCGACGGGAGAATCGGCGAGGCGAGGACGGCGCTGCGGGAGTTGGTCGCGCGGACCGCGCGACGTCCGCACAGCAGGGCGGCACACGAGAACAGGCGATTCGCCGGGTGGCTCGTTGATCGGTATCTCGACCGGGCGTCATGACCCGCCGTCCGCGTGTCCCGTCCCGTGCTGATGCCACGGTCGGGTCCAGCCGATGAACCGGGCGAAGAACTCCGCCGGATTCACCTCGTCGGGCCGTACCCGCAGCCGGTCGGCCACCGCGTCGTGCAGCAGCGTGCAGAGATAGACGGCCAGCCCGGGCCGGTCGTCGGCGTAGTCGGCGCGCAGGGCCAGCTTCGCCGGCTGGCAGGGCCACGGCGCGGCGCACACCCGGCAGCGCCAGGTCGGCCGGGCGGCGACGTGCCGCCGCAGGTCGGCGAGGGAGACGCTCATCCCTGGTCACCGGCCGCGCCCCGGCGCAGCGCCGCGACCCGGACCAGCGCGGTCCGGGTACGCCCACCGGCCGCCTCGGTGCCGTCGGGTCGCAGCTCCACGCCGGTCAGCTCCACCCATTCCAGTTGGGGATGGTCCAGCCCGGCCGGCTCCCGGGTGACGCGCAGCCGCAGCGGCCCGACGCCGTAGCAGTAGTCCGCCTCGGGCACGGTCACTGTTTGCCCGAGAAACGGAAAACGGTGGTCCATCGGCTTGCTCCCCTCGCCGCGCCTGCTCACACTCTGCTGTGGACGTGACTACGGTCGGAAGGTGCCGCGAGCCCTCATTGCCGCCTGTGCCGGTGGGGCGCGGCCCCGTGAACCGGCGGTGAGGATCGGGCGCGGCCGTGGTGACCGGCCGGCGCGTTGTGGTGACCGGGCACGGCTGTGGTGACCGGCGGGCGGGCTGTGGTGACTGGCGGGCGGGTTGTGGTGACCGGCGGCGGGCTGTGGTGGAGGTGTGATGGGCGACGAGCGGATGTCGACGCTGGAGTTCCTGGGCGCGGAGCTGCGCCGGGCCCGCCGGGCGAAGGGGCTCAGTCAGGAGGAGTTGGCCCAGCGGATCAGCTATTCGTCGTCGCTGGTGGGGATGGTGGAGATCGGCCACCGCACCCCGTCGCAGGACTTCGTCGCCCGGGTGGACGCGGCGCTGGAGGCCGGTGGCCTGTTCGAGCGGCTGCTCACCCTGGTCCGCGCCGACGCCGCACCGCCGTGGCTGCGGGAGTGGATCAGCGTGGAGCGGGAGGCGACGCTGATCCGCTGGTTCGAGCCGTCGCTGATCCCCGGCCTGTTGCAGACCGAGGCGTACGCCCGCGCGGTGCTGCGTGGCGGCCGGATGCTGCGGGAGAGCGAGGTCGAGCAGCGGTTGACGTCTCGGCTGGAGCGGCAGGCGATCCTGGCGCGGGAGAGCCCGCCGGAGGTGGTCGCGGTGGTCGACGAGGCGGTGCTGCGCCGGGCGGTGGGGGAGCCGGCGGTGATGGTGGAGCAGTTCGAGCACCTGCTCCGGCTGACCGAGCAGCCGCACGTGACCCTGCTCGTGGTCCCCGCCGACGCGGGCATGCACGCCGGCCTGGCCGGCCCGTTCATCCTGGCCCAGACCCCGGACGGCGGCGAGGTGGCGCACATGGACAGCGCACTGAAGGCGGACGTCACGGACCGGCCGGACGACATTGCTAGCCTGCGACGCAGATGGGAGAGCCTGCGGGCCGAGACGTTGCCCCGCCGGGCCTCCCGCGAGCTGATCCGGGGGTTGACCAAGTCATGGACCTGACCGGCGCGGTCTGGCGCAAGTCCACCCGCAGCGACAACGGCGGTTCGACCTGCGTCGAGGTGGCCACCAACCTGCCCGGCCTGGTCGGCGTACGCGACAGCAAGGACCGTCAGGGGCCGGTGCTCATCTTTCCGCCCGCCGCCTGGGCAAACTTCGCCCGTGCCACCGCCGCGGGATCCCTCGGCCCGGCCCGCTGAACGCGCCCGGGCGCGGCCGGCCCCGATCCATCGGACTCCGGCCGTGAGCCGCCCGGCCTGACGGCGTGCTGGCCCGATCGGTGGCGGACGCCCGCCCGGTCACGGCCGCACCCCGGCCGGGGTCAGCTCAGGTCAGAATCCGTAGCTGGGGCGACTCGTAGCTGTGCGCGAGCGGGGCGGCGCAGTGCCGGCAGGCTTCGGCGTGTGGTCGGGCGAGGTTCGTCTGGGTGGTGAACTCGCCGGCCTGGTCGTGCTCGGGGCAGTGGTAGCCGAGGTGGTGCCGGACCCACGGATGGTGGCTCAGGGCGTGGGCCGGCTGGTCGCGCTTCGCGTCGTGGAAGGGCGCCCACCAGTAGTCGACCACCGCCCGCAGGGTCGTCCGGTCCCGCTCGCGGGTGTGGTCGAACGTGGCGATGCGGGCGGCGGTGTAGTGCTCGCCGGTTTCCCGGGATCCGGAGCAGACCGCCCGTTCCGCGCCCAGCTCGAAGAGCGTGGTGCGCCCGGTGCGTTCGCAGACGAAGCAGTCCAGGCTGAGGGCGAGCCTGCTGCTCCAGTGCAGATTGTGGAAGGGCGAGCCCGGCACGGCGAGCACGGTCGTGATTTCGACGGATCTCAGCACGGCCCGCCCGCCTTCCCCCGCAGATCTTGGCGACTTTCCGTTCCGCACGAACGGTAACTGTCCAATATCTGCGGCGCGACGGTGCTGCCGGCGGGGCATCGGGGGCGGGGTGGGGACGCTAGGGTCGGCGGGCGTGGCGATCGAGTTCACGTATCAGCGGGACCGCGCGTACGCCCGGCGGCTCGCCCGCTCGACGAGCCGGCGACTGCGGATCACGTACGCCGGGTTCGGCGTGGTGGCGACCGGGGCCGGCCTTGGTGCGACGATCGCCGACCCGGGCTGGGCGGTCCTGTTCGGCCTGGCCGGCCTCGGGCTCGGGCTGGTCTACCTGCTCACGGCGCTGATGTTGCCGTGGCAGGTGGTCGGCCGGTCGCCCGCCGCCAGGTACCAGAGCTACACCTACCGGATCGACGACGACGGCATCGCCTGGTTGTCCGCCTCCGTCCGGTCCTGGGTGAGCTGGTCGGCGTTCACCCGGGTCACCGAGCGCCGCTCCTGCTATCTGCTCTGGCAGGACGGCGGCCTCGCCGCCTGGGACATCCCCCGCGCGCCGCTCACCCCGGAGCAGGACCGCTGGCTCGCCGCCCTGCTCGCCGAGCGGGTCCGCCCCGGCGCCGCCCGGACCGCCGCCGGGGCCAACGCCGGGGAAGCCGGCACGCCCTGACGGACAACCGGTGCGATTCGGCCGGTGGCGGGACAGCGCGACTAGGGTGGTCGGTAGCACGATGTTCCGCTGAGGGGGTGAGCCCGATGGCCCAGGCCGCATACGCGCCGGAGCCGGCACCCGGGTCGGCGTCCGAGTCGGTGCCCGAGCCGACCGGGCCGTCGTTCGACGTGCTGCGCTGGCGTGACGAGCCGTGGACCGCCCAGCTCGCCCTCGACCTGTTGCCGGAGACCAACGGTCCCAAGGTCGAGGTCCTGAGCGGAAGCGTGATCGTGACACCACATGCCGGATATGACCACCAGGATGCCGAACTCGACTTGGCCTACCTGCTCAAGCAGGCGGCCCGTCGGGCCAAGTTGTGGCTCTACCTCGAGGCCAACGTCGTTTCGGGGGACGACCTGTTCATCCCGGACATCGTCATCCTCAAGGTGGCGGGCGGCGGCCGGACGACGATGGATATCGGCCACGCCGTGTTGCTGGGTGAGATCGTGTCACCGGGCAACCGCCGGAAGGACGTGATCGACCGGCCGCGGGAGTACGCCGCCGCCGGCGTTCCCTACTTCCTCCGGGTCGACCTGCGGAACCGGGTTCCCACCATCGCGTTGTTCGAGCTGACCGACGGCGAATACCTCCCTGTTGCCGCCGCCGCAGCAGGGACGTCCTTCGTGATGAGGGAACCGTTCGAATTCCGGATCGATCCCGCCGACCTGCTCGGCGAGGAGGCCCCGGTCGAGGAGGGCCCCGTCGAGGACGGCGGCGGCGCGGGCTGAGGCTCCCCGGCGGGCGCACAGCCGGCTGGGGAAGAATGGCGCCGTGACATCTCCCCGCGCCCTCGTCCTGCTCGGCTCGACCGGTTCGATCGGCACCCAGGCCATCGACATCGTGCGGCGCAACCCGGACCGGTTCCGGGTGGTGGCGCTCGGGGCCGGCGGCGGCAACGTGGAACTGCTCGCCGCCCAGGCCCTCGAACTCGGCGTCGAGGCGGTCGGCGTGGCGAAGGCGTCCGCCGCCCAGGACCTCCAGCTCGCCTTCTATGCCGAGGCGAGCCGCCGGGGCTGGGCCACCGGCGACTTCAAGCTGCCCAAGATCGTGGCCGGGCCGGACGCCATGACCGAGCTGGCGCAGTGGCCCTGCGACGTGGTGCTCAACGGGGTGGTGGGCTCGCTGGGGCTGGCGCCGACCCTGGCCGCGCTTCGCTCGGGGCGTACCCTCGCGCTGGCGAACAAGGAGTCGCTGGTGGCCGGCGGCCCGCTCGTGAAGGCCGCGGTGCGGCGGCCGGGGCAGATCGTCCCGGTGGATTCGGAGCACTCGGCGCTGGCGCAGTGCCTGCGCGGCGGCACCCGGGGCGAGGTGCGGCGGCTGGTCGTCACGGCCAGCGGCGGGCCGTTCCGCGGCAAGCGGCGCGACGAGTTGACGCAGGTCACACCCGAGCAGGCCCTCGCCCACCCGACCTGGAACATGGGTCCGGTGGTGACGATCAACTCGGCCACCATGGTCAACAAGGCGCTCGAGGTGATCGAGGCGCACGAGCTGTTCGACGTGCCGTATTCCGACATCACCGTGATGGTGCACCCGCAGTCGGTGATCCACTCGATGGTCGAGTTCACCGACGGCTCGACCCTCGCCCAGGCCAGCCCGCCGGACATGCGGCTGCCCATCGCGCTCGGCATCGGCTGGCCGGACCGGGTGGCTGACGCCGCGACGGCGGTGGACTGGACCAGGGCGCACACCTGGGAGTTCGCCCCGCTGGACGACGAGGCGTTCCCGGCGGTGGCGCTCGCCAAGGCCGCCGGGGAGGCCGGGCGCTGCCGGCCGGCGATCTACAACGCCGCCAACGAGGAGTGTGTGGCGGCGTTCGTGGCCGGCCGGTTGCCCTTCCTCGGCATCGTCGACACCCTGCGGCGAGTGCTGGAGGACGCACCCGATTTCGCCGAACCAGGTACCGTCGAGGACGTGCTCGCGGCCGAGTCGTGGGCGCGCGCACACGCGCAGGAGATCATCGCGGGTTCGGTGGAAGGAGCTTGATGTCGTACCTGCTCGGGGTGGTGCTCTTCGCCCTCGCGATCCTCATCTCGGTGAGCCTGCACGAGGCGGGGCACATGGCCACCGCGAAGGCCTTCGGGATGAAGGTCACCCGCTACTTCGTCGGCTTCGGCCCCACCCTCTGGTCCATCAAGCGGGGCGAGACCGAGTACGGCGTCAAGGGCATCCCGCTCGGCGGCTTCTGCAAGATCGTCGGCATGACGCCGCAGGACGACGACGTCGAGCCGGCCGACCAGCCCCGCGCGATGTGGCGGTACCCGGTCTGGAAGCGGACGATCGTGATGTCCGCCGGCTCGGTCACCCACTTCGCGCTGGCCCTGATCGCGCTCTGGATCATGGCGGTCTCCGTCGGCCTGCCCAACCCCGCCTTCCCCACCACCGACGCCGAGGCCCGCCAGGAGCCGGCAGTGGTCGGGCTGGCCGAGTGCGTGGTGCCCGAGGCCACCGCCCGCGCCTGCCAGGCCGGCGACCCGGCCAGCCCCGCCGCCCAGGCGAACCTGCGCGACGGCGACCGGATCACCTCGTTCAACGGCACGCCGGTCGCCGACTACGGCGACCTGCTCGCCGCGCTGCGGGCCGCCAAGCCGGGCGAGCGCGCCGAGATCGGGTACGTCCGCGACGGCCAGCCGGCCACCACCAGCACCGTGCTGGCGACCACCCAGCGCCCGCCGCTGGACAACCCGGACGGCACGGTCGGCCCGGTCGCCGCGCTCGGCGTCGGCCTCCAGTTCACCACCCCCACCCGGGTCGCGTACGGGCCGATCGACGCGTTCGGGGCCACCGGCGACTACACCGGCCAGATGGCCGTCGGCACGTACGAGGCGATCAAGCGCATCCCGCAGAAGGTGCCCGCCCTGTGGACCGCCATCACCGGCGGCGAGCGGGACGTGGACACCCCGATCAGCGTGGTCGGCGCCAGCCGGCTCGGCGGCGAGGCGGTGGAGAACAACGCCTGGTACCTGTTCTTCATGTTGTTCGTGTCGCTGAACTTCTTCATCGGCGTGTTCAACCTGTTCCCACTGCTCCCGCTGGACGGCGGCCACATCGCCATCGCCTGGTTCGAGCGGGCCCGGACCTGGATCTTCACCCGGCTCGGCCGGCCCGACCCGGGGCGCGTCGACTATCTCAAGCTCATGCCCCTCACGTACGGGGTGATCCTGATCGGTGGCGCGTTCACGCTGCTGACGATCACCGCGGACGTCGTCAACCCCATCACGCTCTTCGCAAGGTGAGTGCCCACGTGACTTCCGTCAGTCTCGGTATGCCCGCCGTACCGCCCCCGCCGCTGGCCCCCCGCCGGGCCAGCCGCCAGATCATGGTCGGCTCGGTGCCGGTCGGTGGCGGTGCGCCGGTCTCGGTGCAGTCGATGACCACCACCCTCACCGCCGACGTCAACGCCACCCTCCAGCAGATCGCGGAACTGACCGCCTCCGGTTGCCAGATCGTGCGGGTCGCCGTGCCGTCGCAGGACGACGTGGAGGCGCTGCCGGCGATCGCCAGGAAGTCCCAGATCCCGGTCATCGCCGACATCCACTTCCAGCCGAAGTACGTCTTCGCCGCGATCGACGCCGGCTGCGCCGCCGTCCGGGTCAACCCGGGCAACATCCGGCAGTTCGACGACAAGGTCAAGGAGATCGCCCGGGCGGCCGGCGACGCGGGCACCCCGATCCGGATCGGGGTCAACGCCGGCTCGCTGGACAAGCGGCTGCTCGCCAAGTACGGCAAGGCCACCGCCGAGGCGCTCGTCGAGTCGGCGCTCTGGGAGTGCTCGCTCTTCGAGGAGCACGGCTTCCGGGACATCAAGATCTCGGTCAAGCACAACGACCCGGTGGTGATGATCCGGGCGTACCGGCAGCTCGCCGAGCAGTGCGACTACCCGCTGCACCTGGGCGTCACCGAGGCCGGGCCCGCCTTCCAGGGCACCATCAAGTCGGCGGTCGCCTTCGGCGCGCTGCTGGCCGAGGGGATCGGCGACACCATCCGGGTGTCGCTGTCCGCCCCGCCGGTCGAGGAGATCAAGGTCGGCAACCAGATCCTGGAGTCGCTGGGGCTGCGCGAGCGCGGCCTGGAGATCGTCTCCTGCCCGTCCTGCGGTCGGGCCCAGGTCGACGTCTACAAGCTCGCCGAGGAGGTCACCGCCGGCCTGGAGGGGCTGCCGGTGCCGCTGCGGGTGGCCGTGATGGGCTGCGTGGTGAACGGTCCGGGCGAGGCCCGCGAGGCCGACCTCGGCGTCGCCTCCGGCAACGGCAAGGGGCAGATCTTCGTCAAGGGCCAGGTCATCAAGACCGTGCCCGAGGGGCAGATCGTGGAGACGCTGATCGAGGAGGCGCTCCGGCTGGCCGACGAGATGGGCGCGGAGATCCCCGAGGAGCTGCGCGACCTGGTCCCCGGCGCGACGGTCACCGTGCACTGACCAACACCGACGAAGGGCCGGCTCTCCCGCGGGAGGCCGGCCCTTTTCGCGGCGTGGCCGGTGGGGTCAGGCCGGGGTCGGGCGGGGCACGGTGGCGAAGGCGGAGAGGGTGAACCAGCCGGGCAGGGCGCGGCGCACCGGCTCCGGGCCGGACACCTGCACCGCCCCGTCCCGTAGCGCCGCCGACCAGGTCAGGTCGCCCCGCCACACCTGGATCAGACCGCGCAGCCGGGCGGTGACCGTGGCGGTCACCGCGTGGCCCGGATCCACGTCGCAGACGTCGACCTCCGCGCCGGCGATCACCAGCCACCAGTCGCGCTGGCCGCGCGGCACGTCCGGGAAGGTGAAGCGGACGACGGTCCGCCCGGCGGGCACCGCGTCGTGGTCGACGTGCCGGTGCATGTCCCACAGCAGCAGCTTCGGGTCCAGGTCCTCGTCGCCCAGCTCGCCGATCCAGCGGATCCCCCACGCGCCGAGCGCCTCCAGCGCCGGCCGCAGCTCCTCCCCGGCGACGGTCGGCACGTACGCCCCGTCGGCCTGCCGCTGCACCACCCCGGCCCGGACGAGCTGGTGCAGCCGCCGGGACAGCAGGGTGGGGGACATCCGCGGCAGGCCGCGGCGCAGCTCGTTGAAGTGCCGGGAGCCGCTGAGCAGCTCCCGGACGACGAGCAGCGTCCAGCGTTCGTCGAGCAGCTCCATCGCCTTCGCGACCGGGCAGAACTGGCGGTACGGCGCACCCATGGCGGCAGCCTATGCCCACGCCGGGCCGGTGCCGGTCGGGAAGCCGACCGGTACAGATCTGGTACTAGGTGGCCCCGGCCGGGCTGCCTAGCGTCGGTGGGGAGCAGGACCGACCACGAGGAGACATGACATGACCACCGAGGCGATGGCGGCGGACCGGGCCGTGAAGGAGCGGCACCGGCAGATGTGGGCGCTGGGCGACTATCCGACCCTCGCGGACGAGATCATTCCCGAGCTGGGCGCCACGCTGGTGCGGGCGGCCGGCGTACGGCCGGGGGACCGGGTGCTGGACGTGGCCGCCGGCACCGGAAACGCGGCCGTGCCCGCCGCGCTGGCCGGGGCGAGCGTGGTGGCCAGCGACCTGACCCCGGAGCTGCTGGCGGCCGGGCAGGCCCGCGCCGCGGGGCGGGGCGCGGTGCTGGACTGGCAGCAGGGCGACGCGGAGGCGCTGCCGTACGGCGACGGCGAGTTCGACACGGTGCTGTCCTGCGTGGGCGTGATGTTCGCGCCCCGGCACCAGACCGCCGCCGACGAACTGGTCCGGGTCTGCCGGCCGGGCGGCACCATCGGCCTGCTGAACTGGACGCCGGGCGGCTTCGTCGGGCAGTTGTTCGCCACCATGAAGCCGTACGCCCCGGCGCCGCCGCCGGGCGCGCAGCCGCCCCCGCTCTGGGGCGACGAGGCGCACGTGCGGGCCCTGCTGGGGGACCGGGTCACCGATCTGGTCGCCCGCCGGGAGTCCGTCGTGGTGGACCGGTTCACCGAGCCGGAGGCGTTCCGCGACTACTTCAAGACCCACTACGGGCCGACGGTCGCGGTGTACCGGGCGAACGCCGGTGACCCGGACCGGATCGCCGCCCTCGACCGCGACCTCGCCGAGCTGGCCGGGCGGCACCTGGCGGCCGGCGCGATGCGCTGGGAATATCTGCTGCTCACCGCGGCGCGGTCGGGCTGAACCGGCGTGACCCCGGCGCGGGTGGCGGTTGCCCGCGCCGGGGCCGAAGCGGCGTTCACTCGGTTTCGGCGAGGATGGCGTACAGCTTGCGCCGGGTCTCGTCGAGCACCTGGGCGGCGCGTTCGCGCTGGTCGTCGGTGCCGGTCATCATCACCTGGCGCAGCGCGTTCATCGCCTGCAGGCCGGCCTCGCGGATGTCGTGCCAGCTGGCGACGGTGTCCTCGGCGAACTCCGCCCAGGGCGGGCTCTGCGCCGCCTCCGTCGCCTCGGCCCGCCCCTGCTCGGTCAGGGTGAACCGCTTCCGGCCGCCGCCGGACTCCTCGACGGTGACGACGACGCCCTCGTCCTCCAGCAGTTGCAGGGTCGGGTAGATCGATCCCGGGCTGGGCCGCCAGGCCCCGCCGGTGCGGGAGTCGATCTCCTGGATCATCTCGTAGCCGTGCATCGGCCGCTCGGTGAGCAGCGCCAGCACCGCACCGCGGACGTTGGGCCGGCGGCCCCGCCCCCGGCCCCGGCCGCCACGTCCGTGCGGGCCGTGCGGGAACGGGGGAAAGCCCATCCCGCCCATCCCGCGCATCCGGGCCTCGTGCAGCGCGTGCATTCGTCGGTGGAATCCCATTCGAACCTCCAGGGAACTATCGCTGATGCATCAACGATATATCGGCGATGCATCAGCGAAAAGGGTGGCGAGCCGGGCTGAGGGGCGGGTCCGACCGACGGGCCGGCAGCGCGTCTGGCAGGCTGGTATCCGTGCTGACGGTGCCGGTACGGCAACTCGGGGAATCGGAGCGCCGCTCGGTCGAGCGGCTGCTCGACCTCGACCCGTACGCGGGGGCGCAGGTCGCCGAGCGGGTCGCCGCGCGCGGGCTGGCCTGGTGGCGGGCCGAGGGCCGGATCCTCGGCTACGGCGGCCGCCGCAACCTGGAGTCGATCTGCTGGCTGGGCGGCAACCTCACCCCGGTGCTCGCCACCGAGCCGGCCGTCGCCGCCTATGCCGACCTGCTCGTCGGCGAGGAGCGGCTGTGTTCGTCGATCGTCGGCCGGGCGGACGCGGTGCTCGGCCTCTGGGAGCGGCTGCGGGAACACTGGGGCCCGGCCCGCGACGTCCGGGCCAATCAGCCGCTGCTGGCCGCCGACACGCTGCCCGACGTGCCGCCGGACCCCGAGGTGCGGCGGGTCCGCTCCGGCGAGGTGGACCGGCTCTTCCCCGCCGCGGTCGCCATGTACACCGAGGAGGTCGGCGTCTCGCCGCTGGCCGAGGACGGCGGGCGCGGCTACCGGCGGCGGGTCACCGACCTGGTCCGGGCCGGCCGGGCGTACGCCCGGTTCGTCGACGGCAAGGTGGTCTTCAAGGCGGAGCTGGCGGTGGTGACCCGGCGGACCGCCCAGATCCAGGGGGTCTGGGTGGCCCCCGAGTGGCGCGGTCGGGGCATCGCCACGGCGGCGATGGCCGCGGTGGTGCGGGACGCGCTGGTCCGGGTCGCGCCGACGGTCAGCCTCTACGTCAACGACTTCAACCTGCCGGCCCGCCGGGTCTACGCCCGGTGCGGCTTCCGCCCCGTCGGCACCCTCGCCACCGTCCTCTTCTGAGGTGCAAGGAAGGGCCCCCTGTTAACGCCTCTGGTAGAGGAGGGGCCCCCTGTTAACGCCTGCCGGCTAACGCCTGCCCCCTGTTAACGCCTGCCGGCTAACGCCTGCCGCGCCGGCGCGCACCGGGCTGCGGGGTGCGGGGGATCACGTGGGTTCGGCTTGAGGCGAACGGGACGGTCGGGACTATGCTGGGCATGTTTTTGTACTGACCAGTCAGTTTAGTGAGGAAGCCATGAGCGCCGTCGTCGAGGCCAGCGGGCTGGGACTGCGTACCCGCCGGGGCTGGGTGTTCCGGGACGTCGACCTGTGCGCCGCCGAGGGCGAGCTGCACGCGGTGACCGGGCCGCCCGGCAGCGGACGTACCTCCCTGCTGCTGGCGCTCGCCGGCCGCTTCCCGGTCGGCGAGGGGCGGGTGCTGCGGCACGGGCCGGCGGCGCTGGGCCAGGTGGCCGGCGTGCACGAACCCGACCCGGCGCTCACCGTCGCCGAGCACATCCAGGAACGCCTGCTGCTGCTCGGGCCGGTGCCGCGCCGCCGCCGCCAGCTGGTGCCGGTCGCCGCCGTCCGGGCCCGGCGGGCCTACCGCCGGGACGCCTTCGCGACCGCCATCTCCGGCGCGGGCTTCACCGGCGACGTGCCGTTCGACCCGACCACCCGGGGCCGCGACCTCACCCCGCTGCAACGTCAGGTGCTCGGCCTGGTCCTCGCCACGCTGGGCGGCCCGAAGCTGATCGTCGCCGACGACGTGGACAGCGGTTCGGACGCCCCCGAACGGGCCTGGCTGTGGGCGGCCATGGCCCGCCTCGCCGAGCAGGGGTACGCGGTGGTGGCCAGCGCCCGGGCCGTCGAGCCCGGCAGCGTGGCCGTCGTGCACCGGCTGGGCGACCCGACCGCCGTCCCGCCCCGCCCGGCCCTCGTCCCGCCCCCACCGCGCCCCGCCGCGCGCGATCTCGCCGGCCGACGCGAATCCTCCGCACGCGACGACTCCGCACGCGACGACTCCGCCGGGCCAGGCGAACCCGCCGCACGCGGCGATTCCGCCGGCCTGCGCGACTCCGCCGGGATCACCGACGCCGCCGTGCCGGACGACGACGCCGCAGCCGACCTGGTCGAGGTGAACCGATGAGCGTGTTCCGGCTGGCCCGGTTCGAGCTGAGCCGGATGACCCGGGGTCGGCTGCCGCGCGCCGCGCTGGCCGTGCTGACCGTCATCCCGCTGCTCTACGGCGCCCTCTACCTGTACGCCTTCTGGGACCCGTACGGAAACCTGAACCGGATTCCGGTGGCGATGGTCAACGCCGACCGGCCGGCCGAGGCGAGCGACGGCACGGTGGTGCACGCCGGCCGGGATCTCGCCGACGAGCTGCTGGACCGGAAGGTCTTCGGCTGGACGGTGACCGACGAGCGGGACGCCGACGCCGGCCTGCGCGACGGCCGCTACCACCTGGTCTTCGAGATCCCCGCCGACTTCTCCGCCAGCCTGGCCGCCGGCCCCGAGCCGGCGCAGACCGCCCGGCGCGGCGAGCTGAAGGTGGTAAACGACGACGCCACCAACTATCTGTCCGGGCTGCTGGCCCGCTCCGCGTTCGCCGAGATCCGGGCGGCGGCCGGGGAGAGCGCCGCCGCGAAGTACTTCGAGCAGATGCTGATCGGCTTCACCGACCTCAAGGCCGAGACCGGCCGGGCGGCCGACGGCGCCGGGCAGATCCACGACGGGCTGGGCGACGCCGAGTCCGGCGCTGGGCGGATCGCCGGCGGGATCGACCGGTCCGAGCAGGGCGCGCGGCAGCTCGCCGACGGCCTCGGGCAGGCCAGCCGGGGCGCCGACGAGCTGGCCGACGGCCTCGGCGAGCTGCGTACCGGCGCGACGCGGCTCGCCGACGGCACCGCGCGGGCCGCCGCCGAGACCTCCGCCGCCGCGAAGAAGGTCGACGCCGCCGCGGGGCGGATCGAGCCGGTGCTACGGGACAACGCCGACGAGATCCAGCGCGCCGCGACCGCCGTCGCCACCGGCGCGCAGGCGCTCGCCGACAACGTCGACGCGCTGCCGCAGACCGCCCGCGCGGCGGCGGCCGCCGCCCAGAAGGTCAGCGACCAGCTCGACGCGCTGGTCCGGGCGCACCCCGAGCTGGCCGACGATCCCACCGTGGTGGCCGCCCGGCGGGCCGCCGCCGACGCCGCTGCCAAGGCGCAGCAGGTGGTGGACTCCCTGGACGCCGCCGACCTGGCCGGGCTCAAGGCCCGGATGAACAGCGTCGCCGGCACCGCCCGGGAGATCGCCGCCGCCGCGCCGCACCTCGCCGACGACGTGGCCGCCGCCCGGGCCAAGGTCGACCAGCTCGCCGCCGGTCTGAACACCCTCGCCGACGGCAGCGCCAAGCTGCGCGACGGGCTCGGCGACGCCGCCACCGGCGCGGACGAGCTGCGCGGCGGGCTGTTCCGGCTGGCCACCGGCGCGCGGGAACTCGACGGCGGGCTCGGCCGGCTCACCGGCGCCCAGCAGCAGTTGGTCGGTGGGCTGGGCAAGCTGGCGGGCGGGGCCGGTGACCTGGCCGCCGGGCTCGCCGCCGGGGAGGAGAAGATCCCCGGGTACGACGACGCGGGCGCCCGCTCCGACGTCCTCGGTGACCCGGTGGCCCTGGACCGGCAGGCGCGGCACCCCGCCGCCTCGTACGGCGTGGGCTTCGCCCCGTACTTCCTCGGGCTGGCCCTCTGGGTTGGCGCGATGATCACGTACATGCTGCTGCGGCCGGTCAACCGGCGGCACGTGATGTCCGGCGCGGCCGCCTGGCGGGTCGCGCTCGCCGGCTGGCTGCCCGCCGCGGCGATCGGCCTGGCCCAGGCCGGGGTGCTCTTCGTGGTGGTCACCCAGGTGCTGGGGCTGGACCCGGTCCGGCCGTGGCCGACGCTAGGCCTGCTGGCCCTGGTGTCGCTGGCGTTCACCGCGATCATGCAGTGGCTCGGCGCCCAGCTCGGCCCAGCCGGCCGGCTCGCCGCGCTGGCCCTGCTGATGCTCCAGCTCACCTCCTCCGGCGGCACCTACCCGGTGCAGACCTCGCCCGGGTTCTTCCAGGCGATCCACCCGTGGCTACCGATGAGCTACGTGGTCGCCGGGCTGCGGCACACCATCAACGGTGGCCCGACCGGCCCGGTGCTCACCGGGGTGCTGGTGCTGGCCGGCTTCGGTCTCGGCGCGCTGGCGCTGACCGTCGCCGCGACCCGCCGCTCCCGGCGGCTCACCCCGGCGAAGCTGCACCCCGAACTGACCATGTGAGGATGCAGGTGGCCGGCGTACGGCCGGGGCGAGGGGAGGGCCAGTGGCGGACGGGCGGACGCGGCGGCGGGCGGACACCCGGCAGCGGCTCTTCGAGGCGGCCGTGGAACTCATCGCCGAGCAGGGCTTCTCCGCCACCACGGTGGACGACATCGCGGCCCGCGCCGGGGTGGCGAAGGGGACCGTCTACTACAACTTCGAGTCCAAGACGGTCCTCTTCGAGGAGCTGCTGCGGCACGGCATCGGCCTGCTCACCGCCGACTTCCGGGCCGCGGTGGCCGGCCTGCCGCCGCGCGAGGCGCTGGCCGCCCTGGTCCGCGCCGAGCTGGAGTACATCCGCCGGTACCGGGCCTTCGCCCAGCTGCTGCTGTCGGAGATGTGGCGGACCAACCGGGAGTGGCAGCAGACCCTGCGGCTGCTGCGCGGCGAGGCGATCGAGGTGATCGCGGAGACCGTGCGGGCCGGGGTGGCCAGCGGCGACCTGCCGGCCGACCTGGACGTGCGGACCGCGTCGTCGGCGCTGTTCGGGGTGGGGCTGGTCGTCGCCGTGGACTGGCTGGTGTTCCAGCCGGAACGCCCGATCACCGACGTCGAGGACGCGCTGCTGGGCATCGTCCGCCGGGTGGCCCAGACCTGAGACCGCCGCTGGGCGCGGGTGGCGGGGCCCTGAGGCCGCCGGTGGGCGCGGGTGGCGCGGCCCCGGGTGGCGCGGGGCGCGCGGCGTCTGCCGGCGGCGTAAATGCGTTGAACGGTCGTGGCCGGACGGCCAGGCTGGAGTCACCGCCCCCACCGACCCGACTCCGGGAGGACCGCCCATGCGCCTGCTCCGCGATCTCTGGGCCACCGCACCCCGGCGGATGGCGGCCGTCCTGCTGCTGATCGTGCTGGGCGCCGGTGGCCAGGCCGCCGCGTCCGCGCTGGCCGGACCGGTGCTGGTGCACCGCTCGTCCGGCTGGTTCGTCGCGCTGGCCGTCGCCCTGGTCGCCGCCGTCGTCACCGACCTGCTGATCGGGCTGATCATGGCCCGGCTCACCGCCGACTGGTCCGCCGACGTGCGCCGCCGGCTCTGCCGCGTCGCGCTCGGGCAGGAGCTGCCGGCCCTGGAGACCACCCCGGTGGGCGAGCTGCTCGACCGGATCGACAACGACGTCTACCAGGTCGCCGCCGAGCTGCGGAACACCGGCGTACGGCTGGTGTGGGGCGTCGCCGTCTGTCTGCTCGCGACGGTCAGCGCGCTGGTCGTCTGGTGGCCGGCCGGCCTCGGGATGGTGCTGCTCACCGCGCTGCTCGCGGCGGCGCTGCGCCGACCCACCGCCCGCATCGCCCCGGCCCGCGCCGCCGAGGAGGAGGCGTGGTCCGACCTGGCGGCCGTGATGGAGGAGGCGGTGCACGGCCAGGACGACGTGCGCACCAGCCTGGCCCGGCCGTACGTGCTGCGCCTCTACGCCCGCCGCGCGGCCGAGGTGATCGCCCGGGGCGGCCGGGTCTTCCGGCTCTCCGCCCGGGTCACCGGGGTGGCCACCGGCGGCGTCCGGGTCGGCATCGCCGGTGTGGTGCTGGCCGGCGCGTGGGCGCTTGCCACCGGCCGGGTGGACGCCGCCCGGCTCACCGCCATCTGGCTGCTGGCGATCGCGTTCGGCGCGACAGTCGAGCACATCGCCCGCTGGGTGCCGCACCTGCAACAGGCGTTCGGCGCGTGGGCCCGGGTGCAACTGCTGGCCGGCGCGCGCCAGGAGCCGGTCGGCGGGGCCGCACCGACCGACGGCGACCTGACCATCCGTGGGCTCACCTTCCGCTACCCGGCCACCGGGGACGAGCGTGGCCCGGCGCTGCGCGACGTGCGGCTCGACTTCGCCCGGGGCCGCTCGTACGCGCTGGTCGGGCGGACCGGCTCGGGCAAGTCCACGCTGGCCAAGGTGCTCACCCGGGCGGTGGAGGTGCCCCGCGGCACGGTGTTCCTCGGCGAGGTCGACCTGGTCGACCTGGACGTCGAGGAGCTGCGCCGGTGGATCGCCGTGGTGCCGCAGCGCACCGAGATCCTGGCCGGCACGCTCGCCGAGAACGTCGCGCTGTTCGACCCGGAGCTGCTCGACGCCGCCGAGCGGGCGCTCGCCGAGCTGGGCCTGGCCGGGTGGATCGCCGAGCTGCCCGACGGGGTGCACACCCGGCTCGGCGAGGGCGGGCACGTGCTCTCCGCCGGCCAGGAGCAGCTCGTCGCGTTCGCCCGGATCCTGGTCCGGGACCCGCACGTGGTGATCCTCGACGAGGCCACCGCCCGGCTCGACCCGGTCACCGAAAACCGGGTCCGGCAGGCCACCGAACGGCTGCTCACCGACCGGATCGGCATCGTCATCGCGCACCGGCTCTCCTCGGTGCGCCGCTGCGACGAGGTGGTGGTGATGGCCGACGGCGCGGTGCTGGAGGCCGGCCCGCTGCGCGAGTCCGCCCGCTTCGCCGAGCTGCTGGCCACCAGCCACGCCGGGGCGTACGCCGGCACCGGCGCCCGGCGGGGTGGGGTGGAGCTGCTCGACGCGCCCGAGCCCGACTGGGTCGACGCGCCCACGGCGCCGGCCGCGCCGGTCGGCGGGCCGCGCCGGGTCGCCGCGCCGCGCGCCGACCCGCCGCCGGCGCCCCCCACCCCGCGCGCCCGGACCATGCGGGAGATCCTCCGGCTGGGCGTCAACGATCCCCGGTACGGCCTGCTCTCCGTCGCCCTGTTCGTCGTGATGACGCTGCTCGGGCTGGACGGCTCGGTGCTGCCCTGGCTCTGGGCCGAGCTGGTCAACGGCGGCGACCCGTGGCTGCCGGCGCTCGGCATCGTCGCCGCGTTGCTGGTGGTGCTCCCGCTGCCCTACCTGACCAACCTGTGGTTCCCGCACTGGTGGATCCGGCAGATGCTGCGGATCAGCGCCCGGCTGGTGCACGGGCAGACCGGCGCGCGCCGGGTCAGCGGGCACACCCCCGCCGAGGTGGTGGCCCAGGGCGGCGACACCGACCGGGTGGTCCAGCTCGCCGACAACCTGATGGACCAGTTCATCTCGCTGGCCATCGTGATCACCATGACGCTGGTGACCGGCAGCCTCGTACCGGCGCTGTTCTTCGCCGGCACGATGGTGGTCTCCGGCCTGGCGGCGACACTGTTCGGTCCCCGGCTGGAGCGCACCGCCGCCGGCACCGTCAAGGCGCGGGCCGCGTTCGCCACCGCGCTGGTCTCCGCGCTCTCCGCCGCCCGCACGGTGAAGCTGGCCGGCGCCACCCGGCCGGTGCTGGACCATCTCGCCGGGCTGGACGTGGTGCGCAGCGAGCGGCAGCGCCGGGAGATCGCCATGCAGGTGTGGGCCCGGTCCACCCCGTCGATCGCGAGTGGACTGCTGCCGATCGGGGCCTGGGCGCTCTACCTGGCCGGCGGGCTCTCCGCCGGCGCGACCCTGGTCGCGGTCTCCACCCTCGGCGCGGCCCGCTGGTTCGCGTGGACCACCGCCGCGCTGGTCTCGCAGTATCCGTCGGCGCGGGTGTGGACCCGGCGGACCGTGGCGATGACCGGCCTGAGCACCTACTCCGCGGCGGTGCCCGGGCTGGACCTGGCCGCCGGCACCGCGCCGGCGCCCGAGCCGCCGCCCCGGCACCCGCTGCGCCGGCTGGAACTGGCCGGCTTCGGCGCGCTGCACTCCGACGGCACGCTGGCCGTCCGCGACGTCGACCTGGTGGTCGAGCGCGGGCAACTGGTGCTGGTGGTCGGCCCGGTCGGCGCCGGCAAGTCGTCGCTGCTGCGGGCGCTGGCCGGGATCGTGCACCACACCGGCTCGCTGCGCTGGAACGGCGAGCCGGTCACCGAGCCGGAGCTGTTCCTGCGCCCGAACCAGGTCGGGTACGTGGGGCAGCTGCCCCGGGTGCTCTCCGGCACGGTGGCCGAGAACATCGCGCTCGGCCACTCGGTGGACGCCGCCGGTGCGGTGTCGACCGCCCAGCTCGAACCCGACCTGGCCGCCGCCGGTGGCGGGTTGGGGCTGCTGATCGGGCACAAGGGCACCCGGCTCTCCGGCGGGCAGCTCCAGCGGCTGGCGCTGGCCCGCGCGCTCGCGCCGCGTACCGAGCTGCTGGTGGCGGACGACGTGTCGTCGGCGCTGGACGTCACCACCGAGCTGGCGCTCTGGGCGGCGCTGCGCGAGCACGGCATCACCGTGGTCGGGTCGACCGCCAAGCGGGCGGCCCTGGTCCGGGCCGACCACGTGGTGGTCCTCCAGGACGGCGCGGTGGCGGCCCAGGGGCCCTGGACAGCCCTGGAGGGGCGCTGGAGTCACCTCGCCGGTTGACCCGGCGGCCGGCCCGAAGGCCAGCCGGGTCAGCAGGCCGGGGCCGCCGCCGGCGGCGGCTGCGCGGCCGGTCGCAGTTCCAGGCCGGCGCGCAGGCCGCCGCCGTCGGCGCCGGCCAGCACGAGCGTGCCGCCGGACGCCTCGGTCAGCGCGGTGGCGATCGACAGGCCGAGCCCGTGGCCGGCCTGGTTCTGGGCGTCCCCGGCCCGCCAGAACCGTTCGGTGGCCCGCTGCCGCTGCTCCGGTGTCATGCCCCGGCCGTCGTCGACGACCTCCACCCGGGGCCCGTCGTCGTCGGTGACCCGGACCGTGACCGTCCGCGCCCCGAACTTCAGCGCGTTGTCGATGAGCGCGTCGAGGATCTGGCACAGGCCGGTGACGACGCTGCGCACCGGCGCGGCCGGCACGGTGGCGTCGAGTGCGAGGGTGACGCCGCGCGCCCGCGCCAGCGGTTGCCAGGCGCGTACCCGGGCCGCGGCGGTGGCGACCGCGTCGATCGTCTCGATCGGGTCGTCGTGGCGCTCGATGCGGGCCAGGGTCAGCAACCCCTCCAGCATCTGGTGCAGCCGTTCGACCTCCTCCACGGCGAGCCGGTGGTCGATCCGCCCGTCCGGGGTCAGCGGCTCCTCGCCGAGCGTCTCGATGCGCAGCAGCAGCGCGGTCAGCGGGTTGCGCAGCTGGTGGCTGGCCTGGGCGACGAAGGCCCGCTGCCGGGCCAGCGCCTCGGCGACGGTGTCGGCCATCTGGTTGAACTCCTGCACGAGCCGGCGCAACTCGGGTGGCCCGGCGTCGGCGGGCACCCGGACCGCGTACCCGTCGGCGGCCAGTTCCTGGGCGGCGGCGTCGAGCCGGCGCACCGGGCGCAGGGTCCAGTTGGCCAGCCAGTTCGCCGCCAGCACGCAGAGCCCGAGCGGGGCCGTGGCGGCGGCGGCGACGAGCAGCCAGTTGCGGGCGGTGGCGGCCCGCAGGCCCGCGGTCGAGGAGACGGTCACCACGGCCCCGCTCACCTCGCCGCCGGTGCCGATCGGCGCGGCCACCACCAGCCATTCCGGGCCCCACGGCCAGACCCGGGTGTCGAAGCCGACCTGCTCACCGGCGAGCGCCCGCCGGACGGCCCCGGCGGTGTCCGGGCGGTCGGCCGTGGCGGCCGCCGCCAGGTCGACGATCCGGCCGGTGGGGTCGGAGCTCACCACCACCCGGCGATCGGCGTCGATCACCGCGCCGTGGATGTCGTATACCTGCTCGTACCGGGACAGCGCGGTGTCGAGGGCCGCCGACTCCCCGGTACGCAGCGCCGGCTCGGCGAGCTTCGCGAGGTACGCCACGTCGGAGAGCCGGTCCGCGGCGAGGTGCTGGCTGTCGCGCCCCACCGAGGCCGCCGCGAGCGGGACGGCGAGGCTGAGCAGCACGGCCACCAGGAGCGCCCCGTAGCTGCGGACCAGGTGTCGACGCATGCCGGTGCCCGCTCAGCCTGCCTGCAACTGGTAGCCGACACCGCGTACGGTGCGCACCAGACCGGCGTCGCCCAGCTTCGCCCGCAGCGCCGCGATGTGCACCTCCAGGGTGCGTTCGGCGCCCTCGGTGGTGTTCCAGACCGCGAGCAGCAGATCCTTGCGGGAGACCGCCGTGCCGGGCCGGCGGGCGAGCGCCACCAGGATCTCGAACTCCTTGCGGGTCAGCTGCACGCGCTGGCCGTCGATGCTGACCTGGCGGGCGGTGACGTCGACCCGCATCGACCCGATCCACATCTCCTCCGGGCCGGAGCTGCTGCGGGCCGCCCGCCGCATCACCGCCTCGATGCGGGCGTGCAGCTCCACCATGGAGAACGGCTTCACCAGATAGTCGTCGGCGCCGGTGCGCAGCCCGGCCACCCGGTCGTACTCCTCGCCGCGCGCGGAGACCACGATGATCGACACGTCGCGTGACCGTTGGCGCAGCGACCGGCAGACCTCCAGCCCGTCGCCGTCGGGCAGTCCCATGTCGAGCAGCACCAGATCCACCATGGGCGCGGCGAGCGCCTCGGCGACGGTGGTCACGCAGGTCACCGTGCAACCGCGGCGGCGCAGCACCCGCACCAGGGCGGCCGCGACCCGGATGTCGTCCTCGACCAGCAGCACCTGCACCGGCCCAACAATAGCGGTTGATCCCGCGTTTCGGCCGCTTCGGCGAGGACCGGTTCGAGGTCTCTCAAGGAAACCTCAAGAATCGTCGCCGCGCCCCGCCGGGCACCGGCCGATATGTATCGTCCAATTCAGACGTGACATACGCGGAAGTCGGTAGGTGCAACTGACGTTCGTCTATTGCCGTCGTTTGTCGACGCAATTATTCCCGTCATGACCGATGCTCTGCGCTATGCGCGTTCGGCCTGGCCAGCAGGTCCTCGATGATCCGACGATTCGTCAGGAGGGAGGGAAACATGCTGATCGAGAAGGTGAACGCCGAGAGCGCCCTGCGGGGTGCGCTGCGCGCGGGCGCGCCGGTCGCCGGCGTCGCGCCGGTGATGGCCACCCCGGCGCTGATCGCGACGCCGGTCATCGCCAAGGCGGCCGGCGCCGTCGTGGGCGCGGGCGCCGTGACCGGCGCGGCGTACGTCGCGTACAAGGTCGCCACGGGCTGACCCCGGCTCTGCCGGAGGCACCGGTTCCGGCAGATAGTGAAGGTACCTGCCGGAACCGGTGCTCCATCCGATCTATCACGTCACCGGATCGAGTCACCAGATTCCTGGAGGAAGCATGTCCGTGCTCACCGAGAAGGTCAACGCCGGCTTCGGCCAGCTGACCGGCACCCCGGCCGCGCCGGTGATGGCCACCCCGGCGGCCTTCGTCGCCGGTGTCGTGGCCGGCGCCAAGGCGTCCGCCATCCTCGTCGGCGCCGCCGGCGTCGGCGCCGCGGTCAAGACGGCCCAGAAGTAGCACCCCGGTCGCGGCGGGCCCCCGTCCCGTCGGTGCTCGCCGCGACCGGACCCACCCCGCCACCCCTACGCGATCAGGAACGGCCCATGTTCTCACGGATACGCGGCGTCGTCGGATCGGCGTTCGCCCAGCCACTCGCCACCGCCGAGCGGCTCTCCGCCGCCACCCACCTGCTGTCCAGCCTGGAGTACATGGTCCGGCGCAGCGACCGGGTCACCGGCGGGCTCAACGACTGGAACCACACCCGGGCGCAGGTGCCGGCGAAGACCCGCACCGCGCAGGTGCTGCGCGACTTCGTCGCCCGCGAGCCGGTGACCCAGGCCCTGCACGGCTCCCGCGCGCTGGCCGCCGCCGTGCTCATCGGACCCACCCGCAACAACACCGTACGGATGCTCGCCAACGCCTACCTGGCCGGCACCCAGGTCCTGATCTATCCCCGGCACCTGTTCGGCACCGACGGCTCCGACCAGGTGTCGTTCCTGGTGCAGAGCGCCGCCGCGCTGGGCCGGGCGGGCGGCACGCAGGCCACCCGGACCGCCGCCGTGCAGTTCATCGGCGCGCAGACGGTGCTGTCGTACGGCGCCTCGGGCTGGGCCAAGCTGCCCGGCGAGACCTGGCGCTCCGGCGACGCCCTGGTGAAGATCATGCGGACCCGGACCTACGGCGACGAGTGGTTCTTCACCAACCTCCAGCGCTACCCGCAGGCCGCCCGGCTGCTCTGCCACACGGTGCTCGCCATCGAGTGCGGGTTCCCGCTGCTGCTGCTCAAGCGCGGCCGGTACATCGAGGCGGGGCTGCTGGTGATGGGCGGATTCCACCTGGCCAACGCCCGCTTCATGGGCCTGTCCCGGTTCGCCTGGGCCTTCATGTCCACCTATCCGGCGGTCCGCGCGCTGGCCAAGGGCACCGGGAGCGAGTCGTGACCCGGGCGACCTTCCCCCGGCTCGCCGGGCTGGGCCTGCTCGGCTGCCTGGCCGTCGGCGTCGCCCACCTGGGCTACGCCACGCTGATGACGCACCAGGGCCACCGCGGCTACACCCGGCACCAGGTGCGCTGCGCCAGCGGCAACATCATCGACTACCACGTCCGGCCCGGCGAGCCGGGCGGGCCGGTGCTGGTCTGCGACGCCGGCCTGATGAGCAGTTCCGCGTCCTGGCTGCTGGTCGCCGACCACCTCGACCCGGCCGTGACGGTGCTGCTGTACGACCGGGCCGGCTACCGCGGCTCGCTGCGCCGCTGTCCCGAGGACTACGCGTTGCAGGAGTCGGTGAACGACCTGGTCGAGGTGATCCGCCACCAGGTGGAGCCGGACGCCACCTGCGTGCTGGCCGGCCACTCCCTCGGCGGCTACCTGGTGCACCGGGCGGCGGCGGCGCTGCCGGACCGGGTGCGGGGGGTGCTCCTGGTCGACCCGACGCACCCCCGCGAGCTGCTGCACTCGCGCGCCCAGCGGGAGGGTTCGCGCGGGGTGAACCTGACCATGAAGCTCGGCCCCTCGTCGGCGCTGTTCGGCGCCGGCCTGCTGATCGACAAGAAGGGCCTGTTCGCCTTCGCCGAGGGCAGCCCGCACCACCGGACGCTGCGGCTGGAGACGTCGACCGTGTCGACCTGGCGGGCCGCGCGGCGGGAGTGGGACTACTCGTACGCGTTCATGCTCGACGGCGGGCGGCCGCTGGACCGGCTGCGGGTGCCGGTCTCGGTGGTGGCCGCCGAGGCCACCCTGGACCAGACCGCCGAACACCGCGAGCTCTACCAGGAGTACGTCGACTCGGGCACCGGCGGCCGGATCGTCACCGTCGCCGGCTCCAGCCACCTGTCGGTCATCGGCGGCGTGGACCACGCCCCGCGTACCGCGCAGGAGATCGCCCGGGCGCTGGCGGAGGCCGACGCCGCCGGGCGGCCGGCGGTGGGCGTCGCCGGCAGCGCCAACGGGCGGGCGGCGTCGACCCGGGGGGAGGCGGCGTGAAGGGCACGGCCGCCGGCGCGGTGCTCGGCCGGGCCGTACCCGCGATCTTCGCCGGCTGGTTCGTGGCGACGGTGCTCAGCCAGCACCCGGACCGCAGCTACGACAAGACCCGCAACCTGGACCGGACCGGGACCGGCATCATGATCCCGAACTGGCGTTTCTTCGCGCCCAATCCCGCCGTCGAGGACCAGCACTTCCTCTACCGGCTGGCCACCGAGGACCGCTCCGCGCACACCGAGTGGCGCGAGGTGTACTCGATCGTGCCCCGGCGGCTGATGCACGCGTTCTGGTTCCCCGGGCGCCGCATCGAGAAGGCGGTCTTCGACGTGGCGTCGACCCTGGTGAACAACCCGGGCGCGATGACGCCGCTGCACAAGGAGGCGAAGCAGTCCGCCTACCGGCTGATCCACGACTTCGTCCGCAGCCGGCTCACCCCGGAGCCGGGCTACCCGCTGTTCCAGGTGCTGCTGGTCCGCTACTCCGGCTACGACCACAGCGAGGATCCGAAGTACGACATGGTCTTCGACTACGAGAAGGTGCAGCCATGATCCGGGAGGTCCAGTACGGCCCGGCGGTCGCGTCCGTCTACGACTCCCTGATCGCCCCCGCCATGCCGGCCGGGGACGCCATCGCCCGGCTGCGCCCGCACCTCGTCGGCGCCCGGGCGCTGGAGGTCGGCGTGGGTACCGGTCGGGTCGCCGTACCGGCCGCCGCGGTCGCCGCCGAACTGGTCGGGGTGGACAACTCGGGGCCGATGCTTGACGAGTTCCGCGCCAAGGGGGTGCCGGCGAACGTCCGGCTGGTGCGGGCCGACTTCCGGGAGCCGCTGCCGCTGGACGGGCGGTTCGACGCGGCGTACTCGACCATGGGGTCGATCGCCTGCGTGGCGTCCCGCGACGAGTTGGTCACCGCGCTGTCCCACGTACGCGACGTGCTGGTGCCGGGCGCGCCGCTGCTGTTCGAGTACTACGCCACGGCCGCGTACCGGCCGCTGGTGGAGCTGGGCTCGGTCACCGTGCCCACCCCGCACCACGGCGGCAGCAGCACCTTCACCATCACCCTCGACGGGGCCGACCTGCTGACCATGCACACCCGGGTCGACGCGGCACCGCTGCCGACTGTGGAATTCAGCGAGCGCGTGCTGCTGATCGAGCGGGCCGAGGTGGAGAACTGCCTGCTCCGGGCCGGATTTCTGGTCGAGCAATTCTGGCCGGCCGAGGGCATGCAGCCCTACGACTGGTATCTCACCCGCAACGGCGGCAAGTGAAAGGAGCCCGCGATGGTGACGGCGAGTCGAGTGACCTGGTTTCTGGTCGCATTCTTGTTTGGCCTGCCCATCATGTTGTTGATGCTTCGGGACGACGAGGGGACCAGCCGCAGTTCGTGGATTCAGGCGGTCATTTTCGCGGCGGTCATGGCCGCGATCGTCACCCTGTTCCTCGGTAAGGGCCGGCGATGATCGTCGCTCCGGCCGTCCGCCGCCAGCGGACGCTGATCGGGGTCGCGATCGTCCTGGGCCTGCTCGGCACGGTGGCGACGCTGCTGCAGCCGATCCTGATCGGGAACCTCATCGCGGCGGTGGTGGCGGGCGAGTCGGTGGTCCCCCCGATCACCCTCATCGCACTACTCTTCGTAGCCGACGCTCTGCTGGCCGCGCTGCACCTCTACCTGATCGGCATCGCCGGCGAGAACATCGTGCTCGACCTGCGGACCACCGTCACCGGCCGGTTGCTGCACGCGCGGCTGCCGGCGTTCCAGCGCCTGGAGCACGGGGACGTGTTCAACCGCACGCTTGCCGACACCTCGCTGGCCCGGCTCGCCCTCACCTCGTCGGTCGCCCAGATGATCACCGCCGGTTTCACCACGGTCGGCTGCGTCGCGGTGATGGCCTGGCTCGACTGGCGGCTGCTGCTGGCCGCCCTGGGCTGCCTGGGCGGCGCCTCGGCGGTGGCCCTGGTGCTGGCCAAGGGCGTACGGGTGGCGGCGGCGCAGAACCGGGCGGACACCAGCGACTACGGCTCCGCCCTGCTGCGGGTGCTCGGCGCGGTGACCACGGTGAAGGCGTCGCGCGCCGAGCGGCGCGAGGCCGAGCGGCTGGCCCGGCTGGCGGGTGCCGCCCGGCACAGCGGGATCCGGGTGACCCGGCTGTCGGCGATGTTCATGCCCGCGATCAACGTCGGGACCCAGCTGTCGCTGGCGGTGGTGATCGCCTGGGGCGTCGCCCGCACCGCCACCGGATCCCTGTCGGTGGCCGACCTGACCGCCTTCATCATGTACCTCTTCTATCTGGTGTCGCCGCTGGTGCTGTTCTTCCTCGGGCTCGGCGAGTTCCAGCAGGGCCGGGCCGCCATCGACCGGGTGCAGGAGCTGGCCGGGATCGAGCAGGAACCGGCCGGCGGCCCGACGACCGGGTCCAACGGCGGTGCATCCGCCGCGCCGGCGCCGGCCGTCGTGTTCGAGGACGTCAGCTTCAGCTACGCCGAGGCCGCCGCGCCCGCGCTGGACGGGGTCTCCTTCGCCCTGCCGGCCACCGGGGTGACCGCGGTCGTCGGCCCGTCCGGGGCGGGAAAGTCCACCCTGTTCCAGCTCATCGAGCGGTTCCGCAGCCCCGACCGCGGCACGGTGCGGGTCGCGGGGGCGGACACGGCGACCACCCCGCTGGCGGAGCTGCGCGGCCGGATCGGCCTGGTCGAGCAGGACGCCCCGCTGATGCGCGGCACCGTCCGGGACAACCTCACCTACGCCCACCCGGACGCCACCGCCGAGGAGATCACCGACGCCCTGCGCGCCGCCCACCTCGCCGAGGTCGTCGCCGCCCTGCCCGCCGGGCTGGACACCGAACTGGGCGAGGGCGGGATCGGCCTGTCCGGCGGGCAGAAGCAGCGGCTGGCCATCGCCCGGGCGCTGCTGGGCCGCCCCCGGGTGCTGCTGCTCGACGAGGCCACCTCCCACCTCGACTCGGACTCGGAGCGGGCGCTGCGGGAGACGGTCACCGCCATCGGCGCGCACTGCCACGTGCTGACCATCGCGCACCGGATGTCCACCGCGATGGGCGCGGACGAGATCCTGGTGCTGGAGGCCGGGCGGCTGCGGGCACGCGGCACGCACGCCGAGCTGATGGCCGGTGACCCGGTCTACCGGCGGCTCGCCGACCAGCAGTTGGCGCCGGTCGGGGCGGCGTCGTGACCGACGCGGCCGTCGTCGGCACCGGGCCCAACGGGCTGGCCGCCGCGGTGGTCCTGGCCCGGGCCGGGCTGCGGGTGTCGCTGTGGGAGCAGGCCGACACCGTCGGCGGCGGGCTGCGGACCCGGTCGTTGTTCGACCGGGACGTCCGGCACGACGTGTGCTCGGCGATCCACCCGATGGCGGCCGCGTCCGCGTTCTTCCGCGAGTTCGACCTGCCCGCGCGGGGGGTGCGGCTGCTCCAGCCCGAGATCCCGTACGCCCACCCGCTGCCCGACGGTCCGGCCGCGGCGGCCTGGCGCAGCCTGGACCGTACCGCCGAGCACCTCGGGGTCGACGGGCCGCGCTGGGCCAAGCTGATGGGTCCGCTGGTGGCCCGGTCGGCGGCCGTGGTGGACCTGCTGCTGGCCGACCAGCGCTCGCTGCCCCGCGACCTGGCCGCGCCCGCGCTGCTCGCACCGCGGGTGCTCGCGCACGCCACCACCCGGTCGCCGTTGCGCACCGAGGCGGCGCGGGCGCTGCTGACCGGGGTGGCCGCGCACGCGGTCGGCCGGCTGCCCTCAGTGGCGTCCACCGTGGTCGCCCTGCTGCTGGGCCACACCGCGCACAGCACCGGCTGGCCGGTGCCCGAAGGCGGCAGCGGCCGGATCGCCGACGCCCTGCTCGCCGACGTGCTCGCGCACGGCGGCACCGTCCACACCGGTCACCGGGTCCGCGACCTCGCCGAGCTGGCCGACGCCCCGATCGTGCTGCTGGACGTGGGCCCGAAGGAGTTCCTCGCCATCGCCGGGGACCGCCTGCCGCCCCGCTACCGGCGCGCGCTGCGCCGCTACCGCTACGGCCCCGGCGCCGCGAAGGCGGACTTCCTGGTCGACGGGCCGATTCCGTGGCGCGACCCGGTGCTGGGCGCGGCGGGCACGGTGCACCTGGGCGGCACCCGGGCCGACATCATCCGCGCGGAGAACGCCACCGTGGCCGGCGTACCGGTCGACGAGCCGTTCGCCCTGGTGGTGGATCCCGCCGTCACCGACCCGTCGCGCGCCGCGGGCGGCCGGCGACCGGTCTGGGCGTACGCGCACGTGCCGAACGGCGACCGGCGTGACCCGGTCGACCTGCTCCGCCGCCTGATCGAACGGTACGCGCCGGGCTTCTCGGACACGGTGATCGAGGCGCGGGGGATCGCCGCCGCCGACTACGAGGCGTACAACCCGAACTACGTCGGCGGGGACATCGGCGGCGGTGCCCTGACGCTGCGCCAGGCCCTGGCCCGCCCGACCGCCCGCCGGGACCCGTACGCCACCCCGCTGCCCGGGGTGTACCTGTGTTCGTCCGCCACCCCACCGGGCCCGTCGGTGCACGGCATGTGCGGCCACCTGGCGGCCCGCTCCGCCCTGCGCCGGCACGGCATCCGGAGCACACCGGACCTGTCACCGCGACCGGCGCGGTCCACTCTCGACCGGGCATGATCGGGGCGGGTGGCGGGACAGCAACGACGCGGCCGGTGCCACCGGCCGACGGAACCGACGAGACGAGGGAGACGACGATGACCGGCATCGACAGCAACGCGCTCGACGAGGTGGTGGCGAAGACCTTCAAGGAACTCAGCGCCGCGATCGACTCGCACAGCGAGAAGAGCATCAAGATGTACAGCGCGGCGCTGCGCGCCCTGGTGGAGCTGCGGGCCCAGGAGCGTTCCGGGGGCTGACGCCACCGCGGCACGCCGGTCCACCTCGGGCCGGCGTGCCGCGCCACCGACCGTCCTGCGCTGGGGAAAGGGACATGACACCAACGGACGACAGTCACATCCTGGTCGAGGAGGTCTCCCGCCGGTACGGGCGCGGCCGGGACACCTTCACCGCCGTACGCGGCGTCAGCTTCGCCGTCGCGCCCGGCCAGCTGTTCGCGCTGCTCGGCACGAACGGCGCGGGCAAGACCTCCACCGTCGAGCTGCTGGAGGGCCTGGCGGCCCCGCACCGGGGGCGGATCCGGCTCTTCGGCGACCTGGACCCGGTCGCGGACCGGGCGCGGATCCGGCCGCGCACCGGCGCGATGCTCCAGGAGGGTGGGTTCATCTCGCACCTGACCGTGCGGGAGACCGTGCTGATGTGGGCCGAGCTGACCTCCCGGTCCCGGCCCGTCGACGAGGCGCTCGACCTTACCGGGCTGACCCACCGCGCGGACGTGCTGGTGCAGAACCTGTCCGGCGGTGAGAAACGGCGGTTGGACCTGACGATGGCGACGCTGTCGCAGCCGGAGATCCTGTTCCTCGACGAACCGACCACCGGCATGGACGCCGAGGGCCGGCACGCCACCTGGAAACTCATCCGGCAGTTGCGGGAGCAGGGCACCACGGTCCTGCTCACCACGCACTACCTGGAGGAGGCCGAGACCCTCGCCGACCGGCTGGCCATCATGCACCGGGGCCGGATCGCGGTCAGCGGCACCGTCTCGCAGATCGTCGCGGGCCACCCGTCGACGCTCTCCTTCGGCCTGGCCGCCGACGGCGGCGCGACGCCGGGGGAGCTGCCGGTGAGCGGGCGGGTCGAGCAGCACCAGGGACGGGTGACGATCGTGACCGAGCGGTTGCAGGAGGATGCGGCGCGCCTGCTGGCCTGGGCCACCGAGCGCGGCGTGACGCTCGACCGGTTCACCGCCCGCCCGGCCTCCCTCGAGGAGGCGTTCATCAGCATCGCCCACTCCCACCGGGACCCCGACGAGGAGGAGACGACGTGAGCGGCCCGGCCCTGCGGCAGATGCGCACCCTGTTCCGCGTCGAGTGGAAGTTGTTCCACCGGATCAGATCCAACTACGTGTTCGTCCTCTTCATCCCGGTGCTGCTGCTGTTCGGCATGCGCTTCGTGCAGGAGCAGATGAACCTCTCGGCGAACGGACTCGCCGCCGGACCGGTGATGGTGGCCACCGCCGTCGGGATCCTGCTGATCTTCTCGCTCTACTCGTCGGTCACCGGCCTGTACGTGGCGCGGCGGGAGGAGCTGGTGTTGAAGCGGCTGCGCACCGGCGAGGTCTCCGACCCGGTGATCCTGGCCGGCGGCGCGTCCATGTACGTCGCGATCGCCGTGGTGCAGATCGTGGTCGTCGCCGCGGTGGTGTCGGTGATGTTCTCCGCGGCGCCACGGCAGCTGCCGGCGGCCGTCGCGGGACTGCTCACCGGGGTGGCGTTGGCGACCGTGATGGCGGCGGCCACGGCGGCGCTCTGCCGGACCGTCGAGTCGGTCATGGTGGCGACGCTCCCGGCCATCTTCGTGCTGCCGATGATCTCCGGCATCTACATCCCGCGTGAGGTGCTGCCCGACTCGCTCGGCGACGTGCTGCGGTTCGCGCCGCTCGCCGGCACGGTGGATCTGATCCGGTCCGGCTGGACCGGGGAGCTGAGCGTCGCCGCCGGGCTGGCCCGGGGGGTGCTGGAGGGCGTCTGGGTGGCGCTGTTCGGGTGGATCGCGGTCCGCCGGTTCCGCTGGGAACCGCGGACCTGAACTCCGGGGCCCTAGCGCTTGTTGTCCCGGAAGTACCGGGCGGCGCCGGGGTGCAGCGGCAACGGGTCGGTCGCGATGGCCGCCATGTGGTTGATCCGCTCGGCGGCCGGGTGGGCGATCGCCAGCACGTCGCGCTGACCCAGCAGGGTCCGGGTCAGCGCGTACCCGACCTCCTCCGGCAGCCGGGCGTGCGCCACCAGGTAGTTCGGCACGCCGATGGTGGCCACGGACGGGACCTCGTAGGTCGAGCGGGGGATGGTCCGCTCGGCGTAGACCTCGCCGTAGCGCTGGCGCAGCGCCGGCAGGTAGCGGGCGAGGCTGACCAGGCGGACCGGCAGCCGCCCGGCCAGCGCGGTGATCGCCTTGACGGGCAGGCCGCCGGAGAAGAAGAAGGCGGAGATCTCTCCGGCGGCCAGCGCCCGGGCCGACTCGTCGAGGCCGAGCGGCACGTTGATCAGGTCGTCCCCGAACCGCAGGCCGGCGGCGGCCAGCACCCGGCTCGCGGTGATCTCGGTGCCCGAGCCGGCCGGTCCGGGCGAGACCCGGGAGCCGCGCAGGGCGGTCACCGCCCGCGCCCCGTCGCCGGCCCGGACCACCAGGTGCAGGCAGTCGTCGTAGAGCCGGGCCAGGGCGAACAGGGCGGGATGCCCGGCCCGGGAGAGGATGTCGGCCTGGGTGAACCCGACCTCGGCGTCGCCGGCGTGCACGAGCATCAGGTTGGTCGCCGAGGCCGAGGTGACCAGGACCTCGGCGCGCAGCTCGGGGTAGTGGTCGGTGAGGGCCCGGGTCAGCGCAGCGCCCAGCTCGGCGTAGACCCCGCCGAGGCCGCCGGTGGCGATCCGTACCCGGTGGGTGCGGGGCGCCTCGCCGCCGCAGCCGGCCAGCAAGCCCGCCCCGGCGGTGGTCAGCAGGCCGGCGCCCACCGTGGCCAGCAGGCCGCGGCGGGACAGCGCCACGGTCGTCGGCTGCACGAGTCCTCCAGGTCGGCCCGGCACAGTTGTTGAACGATCAAAAAATCGAGTAACGCCACTGTGGAATGCACCGTAACCGAATTCGCGCCCGCTGCAACCAAGCCCGGCGCGATGCGACCGAGCTGCAATGTCCGCCGTACGGGAATCCCGCCTGGCGCCCGGCTTAGAAGGCCCGGGTGTACTGGTCGGGCCAGCCGGGGGTCGCGCCGAGCTTGGCGGCGGCGCGGCGCGGCCAGTACGGGTCGCGCAGCAGCTCCCGGCCGAGCAGCACCAGATCGGCCTCGCCCGCGGCGACGATCTGCTCGGCCTGCTCCGGCTCGACGATCAGCCCGACCGCCCCGGTGAGCACGCCCGCGTCGCGGCGGATCCGGGCGGCCAGCGGCACCTGGTAGCCGGGCCCGACCGGGATGGTGGCCCCCACCGCCGCGCCGCCGGAGGAGGTGTCGACCAGGTCGACGCCGGCCGCGGCCAGCTCGCCGGCCAGCACCACGCTGTCCTCGACGGTCCAGCCGCCGGCCACCCAGTCGGTGGCGGAGATCCGGGCCAGCACCGGTACGTCCGCACCCACGGTCGCCCGGACCGCGCGGGCCACCTCCAGGGTGAGCCGCATCCGGCCGGCCCGGTCACCGCCGTAGCCGTCGGTGCGGTGGTTGGTCAGCGGGGAGAGGAACTCGTGCAGCAGGTAGCCGTGCGCGGCGTGGATCTCCACGGCGGCGAACCCGGCGTCCAGCGCCCGGCCGGCGGCGGTGGCGAACGCGGCCACCACCTCGGCGATCCCGCGCTCGTCCAGCGCGGTCGGGTGCCGGTACTCCGGCACGAACGGCTCGACGCCCGGGCCCACCGGGGTCCAGCCGCCCTCGGCGTCCGGCACCCCGCCGCGCCGCGCGGCCCACGGCCGGTAGGTGGACGCCTTGAACCCGGCGTGGGCCAGCTGCACCGCCGGCACCGCCCCCTGGGCGGCGAGGAACCCGGTGATCGGGCGCCACGCGTCGACGTGCGCGCCGGACCAGAGGCCGGTGTCCTGCGGGCTGATCCGGCCCTCCGGGACGACCGCGGTGGCCTCGGTGAGGAGCAGGCCCACGCCGCCGACGGCCCGGGCGCCGAGGTGCACCCGGTGCCAGTCGGTGGGCAGGCCGTCGGGACCGGCACTGTACTGGCACATCGGGGCCATGGCGACCCGGTGGGGCAGGGTGACCGCGCGCAGCGTCAGCGGGGTGAACAGGGCACTCATGGGGCGATCCTCCAGGCGTGGCGCAGGGCCCCCGGAATCGGGGGCCCTGCGCGGTGAGCGGTGGGTCAGGCGGGCGCCGGGGCGAGCCGGTCCGTGGGCCGGTCCGCCGGCTGGTCGGCCTCGTCCAGGTCGGTCAGGTCCCGCTTGCCGGCGCTGTCGTACGCGGCGCGGTCCAGGGTGCCCTCACGGGCGGCGACGACGGTCGGCACCAGCGCCTGCCCGGCCACGTTGGTGGCGGTGCGGATCATGTCGAGGATCGGGTCGATCGCCAGCAGCAGGCCGGCGCCGGCCAGCGGCAGGCCGAGCGTGCTCAGGGTCAGGGTGAGCATCACGATCGCGCCGGTCAGGCCGGCGGTCGCGGCCGAACCGACCACGGAGACGAAGGCGATCAGCAGGTAGTCGGTGACGCCGAGCTGGACGCCGAAGACCTGCGCCACGAAGATCGCCGCCAGCGCGGGGTAGATCGCCGCGCAGCCGTCCATCTTGGTGGTCGCGCCGAACGGCACGGCGAACGAGGCGTACTCGCGGGGGACGCCGAGGCGCTCGACGGAGCGCTGGGTCACCGGCATGGTGCCCACCGAGGAGCGGGAGACGAAGGCCAGCTCGATCGCCGGCCAGGCGCCGGCGAAGAAGCGCAGCGGGTTGAGCCGGCCGGCGGCGAGCAGCACGACCGGGTAGACCACGAACAGCACGATGGCGCAGCCGACGTAGACGGCCGTGGTGAACTTGGCGAGCGGGGCCAGCAGGTCCCAGCCGTACGAGGCGATGGCGTTGCCGATCAGGCCGAGCGTGCCGATCGGGGCGAGCCGGATCACCCACCACAGCGCCTTCTGCACGATGGCCAGCACCGAGCGGTTGAGGTTGACGAACGGCTCGGCGGGCTCGCCGATCAGCAGCGCGGCGGCGCCGACCACCAGGGCCAGGAAGACGATCTGGAGCACGTTGTTGTCGACGAACGCGCCGACCGGGTTGGTCGGCACGATGCCGGTGAGGAAGTCCGTCCAGGAGCCGGTCCGCTCGGGCGCCTCGGCGCCGGCGACGTCCAGCGTCACCCCCCGGCCCGGGTCGGTGAGCAGGCCGAGGCCGATGCCGATGGTCACCGCGATCAGCGCGGTGACGCCGAACCAGAGCAGGGTCTTGAGGGCCAGCCGGGCGGCGTTGGCCACGCCCCGCAGGCTGACCACGCTTACCACGATGGCGGTGAAGACCAGCGGCGGGACGGCCAGCTTGAGCAGCTGGACGAAGAGGCCGCCGACGGTGTCGAGGGTGGTGGTCAGCCAGCTCAGCTCGGCGGCGCGGGCGAGGAAGCCGAGCGCCACGCCGAGCACCAGGCCGGCCAGGATCTGTACGGAGAAGGGAATCTTGCGCAGGGTGGAAGCCATGGGACGTCCAAGGTCTGGTGGAGGTGAACGGGGCAGCGTCAGGAGAGCGGCTGCGCCGGACAGACGCCGCTGGCCTGCAGTCGGAGGTCGACGTACAGGCGCACGGTGAGGTGCCAGACGTTGGTCATCGCCCGCCGACGGTACTCCCAGGGAATCCACAGCGGGAATGACCGACGGTGGTGACGCTCCTTACATGGTCCGTTCACGGCCGGATGACCCGTTCGTCACGGTCACCCGCTCGCCACCGGTGCCCGGCCGGTGCCCGAGCACCGCCGCCGTGGCCAGGCCCCACCCGGCGGTCGCCCCGAGCAGCAGCCGCTCCAGGCCGCCCACCAGGCCACCCCGACCCACCGCCAGCATCGTCAGCGCGACCGACCCGGCCAGCGGCAGGGCCACCGCCGCGCCGAGCCGGGCCACCCGGCGCAACCCGGGCGTCGCCGCCGGCGAGACCGCGATCACCAGCATGGCCAGCACGGTGGCCGCGACGGCGACGATGCTCGCCCCGCCGTGCACCAGGTCCGCCACGGTCGGCGTCTCGAACGGCGGCAACGGGCAGCCCGCGCTGCACGTCACCGCGCCGGAGAGGGCGGCGAAGAGGGCGCCCGCGCCGAGCAGCCCGGCCGCGAGCCGCAACGCCGCGGGCAGCGCCACCGCGAGCAGCAGCAGCGCCGCGGCCAGCGCGAAGATCCCGACCCGGTACGTCGGGGCCCAGCCGCTGGCCTCGATGCCGGCCTCGCTGACGTACGCGGTCAGCCCCGGACCGGGACCGGCGACCACCGCGACCGTCACCGCCAGCGTGCCGGCCAGCACGCAGCCGGCGGCGGCCGACGCGGCGAGCGTCCGGGCACCCGCGCGCTCAGCCACGCCCGTGCGGCGTCGACCAGCCGGCGGTGTCCGGGCCGAGCGGCACGATCCGGGTCGGGTTGATCGCCTCGTGGGTGGCGTAGTAGTGCCGCTTGATGTGGTCGAAGTCGACCGTCTCGCCGAACCCGGGGGTCTGGAACAGGTCCCGGGCGTACGCCCACAGCACCGGCATCTCGGTCAGCTTCTGCCGGTTGCACTTGAAGTGGCCGTGATAGGCCACGTCGAAGCGGACCAGCGTGGTGAACAGCCGCACGTCCGCCTCGGTGATCGCGTCGCCCATCAGGTAGCGGCGTCCGGACAGCCGCTCCGACAGCGCGTCCAGCCGGGCGAACACCGCCGTGTACGCCTCGTCGTACGCCGCCTGGGAGGTGGCGAAGCCGCACCGGTAGACGCCGTTGTTGACGTCCCGGTGGATCTCCGCCATCAGCGCGTCCATCTCCGGGCGCAGCTCGACCGGGTAGAGGTCCGGCGCGTCCGGGGCGTGCAAGCGCCGCCACTCGGTGGACAGGTCCAGGGTGAGCTGCGGGTAGTCGTTGGTGACCACCCGGCCGGTGACCGTGTCGACCAGCGCCGGCACGGTCACCCGGCCGGTGTAGTCCGGGTCGGTGGCCAGGTACGCCTCGGAGAGGAAGCCGATGCCCAGCACCGGGTCGAAGCCGTCCGGGTCGAGGGCGAACCGCCAGCCCCGCTCGTCCCGGATCGGGTCGACCGTGCCCAGCGAGATCACGTCCTGCAGGCCGAGCAGGTTGCGCACGATCCGGGCCCGGTGCGCCCACGGGCAGGCCCGGCACCAGATCAGCCGGTAGCGCCCCGCCTCCAGCGGCCAGCGCCCCTGCTCGTCCGGCCCGCCGCCCTCCGGTGCGGTGGAGTGCGGGGTGACCCGGCCGGTGAACCGGTTGGGCTGGCGGACGAACGCGCCGCCGCTGGTCTCTGCGCTGAACTGGGCCTCGGCCATGCCGTCAACCTATCCGGTCCGGCGGCTGGATATCCTGGCCCGGACGTCCCCGTGATCCGGGCGACGTCGCCGTCCGAACCCTTCCACCCCTCGAAGGACGTGCGTCGATGACCGTGGCATACCTGGTGGCCGGAGTCCGTACCCCGATCGGCCGGTACGCCGGCGCCCTCGCCGGGGTCCGCCCCGACGACCTGGCCGCCCACGTGATCCGGGAGCTGGTCGCCCGGCACCCGTCGGTGGACTGGGCCCGCACCGACGACGTCATCCTGGGCTGCGCCAACCAGGCCGGCGAGGACAACCGCAACGTGGCCCGGATGGCGGCGCTGCTCGCCGGCCTGCCCGAGGAGGTGCCCGGCAGCACGGTCAACCGGCTCTGCGGCTCCGGCCTGGACGCGCTGGCCACCGCCGCCCGCTCCATCGTGGCCGGCGAGGCCGACCTGGTGGTGGCCGGTGGGGTGGAGAGCATGAGCCGGGCGCCGTTCGTCATGCCGAAGGCGACCACCCCGTTCTCCCGCGCCGCCGAGGTGTACGACACCACCATCGGCTGGCGGCTGGTCAACCCGCTGATGAAGCGCGGCTGGGGCATCGACTCGATGCCGGAGACGGCGGAGAACGTGGCCGCCGAGTTCGGCGTCTCCCGCGCCGTGCAGGACGAGTTCGCCTACCGGTCCCAGCAGCGGGCCGCCAAGGCGCAGGCCGACGGCCGGCTGGCCGAGGAGATCGTGCCGATCAGCGTGCCCGCCGGGCGGCGGGAGACGAAGCTGGTCGAGGTCGACGAGCACCCGCGGGAGACGTCGCTGGAAAAGCTTGCCGCGCTGCCCACCCCGTTCCGCGCGGGCGGCACCGTCACCGCCGGCAACTCCTCCGGGGTCAACGACGGCGCGGTGGCTCTGCTGGTCGCCTCCGAGGCCGCCGTCGCCCGGTACGGCCTGACCCCGCTGGCCCGGGTCTCCGGCGCGGCGGCGGCCGGCGTACCGCCGCGGATCATGGGGATCGGGCCGGTGCCGGCCACCCGCAAGCTGCTCGCCCGGCACGGGGTCGCGCTCGCCGACGTGGACGTGGTCGAGCTGAACGAGGCGTTCGCCGCGCAGGGCGTCGCGGTGCTGCGCGAGCTGGGGCTGCCCGAGGACGCCGAGCACGTCAACCCGAACGGCGGCGCGATCGCGCTCGGCCACCCGCTCGGCGCCAGCGGCGCCCGGCTGGCGCTGACCGCCGCGCTGGAGCTGCGCCGCCGGGACGCCCGGCGGGCGCTGGCCACCATGTGCATCGGCGTCGGTCAGGGCATCGCCCTGCTGCTGGAACGGGGGTAAGGAGGGGCACCCTGTTAACGCCTCCGGTAGCGGAAGGGCCCCTTCTTAACACCCCGGGCGCGGGCCGGCCCGGCCACGGCGAAAAGTGGATCTCCCACACCTGGCCGCGCGGGCCTAGAGTGGTCAACACCACACGATCCGCGGGTCGGCCGGTGGACGCACGCGCACGCGCCCGGCAACCGGTGCCCTCCCGCGCCACGGCGACGAACTGGGGCGAAGCGATGCAGAGGCCGGACGACATCACCGCCGAGATCGACCTGACCCGGCCCAGCGCCGCCCGCGTCTACGACTACTTCCTCGGCGGTGCGCACAACTTCGAGATCGACCGGCAGCTCGCCGAGCAGATCGCCGCCATGACGCCGAACCTGCCCGCCACCATGCGGGCCGGCCGGGACTTCCTCCGCCGGGCCGTCCGGGTGCTGCTGGACGCCGGCATCGACCAGTTCCTCGACATCGGCTCCGGCATCCCCACCGTGGGCAACGTGCACGAGGTCGCCCAGGCCACCAACCCGGACGCCCGGATCGTCTACGTCGACATCGACCCGGTCGCCGTGGCGCACAGCCAGGAGCTGCTCGCCGGCAACGACCGGGCCACCGCGATCCGCGCCGACCTGCGCGAGCCCAAGCTGATCCTGGACCAGGCCCGGGCCGGCGGGCTGATCGACTTCGACCGCCCGGTGGGCCTCCTGCTCGCCGGCGTGGTGCACTTCGTCCCGGACGCCGACCGGCCGGCCGACATCCTGGCCACCCTGCGCGCCGCCGCGGCCCCCGGCAGCCACCTGGTGATCTCCCACTCCACCTACGAGGACCAGCCACAGGAGATGCTCGACGCGCAGCGGCTGTCGGCGCGTACCGCCACCGAGATCACGCTGCGCTCGCGGGCGGAGATCACCGGCTACTTCGGCGACTGGACCATCCTGGAACCGGGCGTGGTGCACATGCCGCTGTGGCGGCCCGACTCGCCGTCCGAGTCCGACGAGCGCCCCGAGCGGTTCGGCGCGTTCGGCGGCGTCGCCCGGCACGACCGCGCGGGCGACTAGGCCCGACGTGGCCGGCGGCGCGGAGGACTTCAGCGGGCCGGGCGCCCAGGAGTACGCCGCCACCTGGGCCCGGGCCGTACGCCGGCTCGGGTTCGTGCCGATGAGCGCGACCGAGACCGAGCGCCTGCTGCTGACCCAGACCGTACGGCTGGCCCGGGGGCTGCTCGCCGAGCCGTTCTCGGTCCGGCCGGCGGCGGAGGTGGGGCGGGCGCTGGTGGAGGCGCACCTGACCGAGCCGGGCGTACTCGACTGGTCGGTGCGGGCGCTCGGCGAGCGGTTCGTGCCGCTGGTGTTGCCCGACCGGGCCGGTCCGGGCGGGCTGGCCGGGCGGACCGACGCCCTCCAGGCGGCCCTGGCCGCCGCCTTCGCCCGGGCCCTGCGCGACCGGACCTTCAGCCAGCAGGAACGCATCGCCCGCTCCGCCTGGCAGGCCCGGGACGCGGTCGAACAGGCGCTGCGTGACAGCGAGGCGCGGTTCCGGGCGGTCTTCACCGGCGCGGCCATCGGCATCGGCATCGCCGACACCGAGGGCCGGATCGTCGACGTGAACCAGTCCTTCGCCGACATGCTCGGCTACTCGATCGACGAGCTGCGGCAGATCAACGTGGCGTCGCTGTTCCACGCCGAGGACGCGGCCGGGATGTGGGAGCTCTACCAGGAGTTGATCGCCGGCAAGCACGACTCGGCCCGGGTGGAGAAGCGCTACCACCGCAAGGACGGCAGCGTCGTCTGGACCGACCTGGCGGTCTCCCTGGTCCGGCACGACGACGGCCGGCCCCGGTTCACGGTGGCGATGATCGAGGACATCACCGAGCGGTACGAGCTCCAGCAGCGGTTGCGCTTCCAGGCGCTGCACGACCCGCTCACCGGCCTGCCGAACCGTACGCTGTTCTTCGAGACCCTCGGCCAGGTCCTGCGGGCCGCCGCGCCGCGGCACCGGGTGGGGGTCTGTTTCCTCGACCTGGACGGCTTCAAGGCGGTCAACGACAGCCTCGGCCACGACCTGGGCGACCGGCTGCTGGTGGTGATCGCCCGGCGGCTCGCGGACTGCGTGGCGGAGCGCGGCCACCTGGTCGCCCGGATGGGCGGGGACGAGTTCGTCATCCTGGTCGACGGCGGTGGCGACCTGGACCAGGTGGTCGCGGTGGCGGAGTCCGCGCTGGCCGCGGTGGCCGCCCCGGTGATCATCGGGGATCAGCAGCTGGCCGTGTCGGCCAGCATCGGCATCGTGAACTGCCCGGCGGAGGAGACCGACGCCTCCGAGCTGATGAAGGCCGCCGACACCACCCTCTACTGGGCCAAGGCCGAGGGGCGGGGCCGCTGGGCGGTGTACGACCCGGAGCGCGGCGCCCGGGACATCGCCCGCTCGGCGCTGGCCGCCGGGCTGCCCGCCGCCCTCGACCGGGGCGAGTTCGTGGTGCACTACCAACCGATCGTGTCCCTGTTGGACGGCTCGATGCGGGCGGTGGAGGCGCTGGTCCGCTGGCAACACCCCGAGCTGGGGCTGCTCGGCCCGGACCGGTTCATCGGGCTGGCCGAGGAGACCGGGCTGATCGTCCGGCTGGGCGCGTGGGTGCTCGACCGGGCCTGCCGGGACGCGGAGGCGTGGCGGCGCCGGTTCCCGGGCGCCGGGCTGGTGGTCAGCGTCAACCTGGCCGCCCGGCAGGTGGAGGCCCCGGCCATCGTGGAGACCGTGGCGGCGGCGCTGGCCGGCAGCGGGCTGCCGGCGGAGCTGCTGCAACTGGAGCTGACCGAGAGTGCGGTGATGGGCACCGCGGGGGAGCCGCTGCGCGCGCTGCACCGGCTGGCCGCGCTCGGCGTACGGATGGCGATCGACGACTTCGGCACCGGCTACTCGAACCTGGCGTACCTGCGGCGGTTGCCGATCCACTGCCTGAAGCTGGCCGGGCCGTTCGTCGAGGGGATCCGGGCCGACGGACCGGCCGCCGCCGCCGACCACCGGGACGAGCGGATCGTGGACGCCCTGGTCCGGCTGGCGCACGCGCTGGAACTGAACGTGACCGCCGAGGCGGTGGAGACCGGCGCGCAGGCGGAGCGGCTGCGGGCGCTGCGCTGCGACACCGGGCAGGGCCGGTGGTTCGGCGCGCCGGTGCCGGCGGAGGCGATCACCGCCCGGCTCGGCGGTGAGGCAGGATCGGCGGCGTGAGCGGACGGGAGCGGGCATGGGACTGACCGACGGCGAGGCGGTGGCCTCGCTGGTCGCCGGGTTGGCCATCCTGGCCGGGCTGGCCGGGGTGGTGGTGCCGGGGCTGCCGGCGTTGCCGCTGTGCTGGGCCGGGGTGCTGGTGTGGGCGCTGCTCACCGACGCCGGGCCGGGCCGCTGGGCGGTGCTGGCCGCCGCCACGGTGGTCGCGGCGGGGGCCACCGTCATCAAGTACGTCTGGCCGGGCCGCAACCTGCGCAACGCCGGGGTGCCCACGTCCACCCTGCTGGCCGGCGCGCTGCTGGGGCTGGTCGGCTTCTTCGTGATCCCGGTGATCGGCCTGGTGATCGGCTTCGTCGCCGGGGTGTGGGGCGCCGAACGGCTGCGGCTGGGCAGCAACCAGCTCGCCTGGCCGGCCACCAGGCAGGCGCTCGGCGCGGCCGGACTGTCCATCCTGGTCGAGTTCACCGCCGGCGTGGTGATCGGCACCATCTGGGTGTTCGGCCTGCTGTTCGCCTGACTCGGCGCGACGGGAGCGTGATGGACCTGCTGGCATGGCCGGCACGCCGGCTGGCCGGCCTGGTGGCCCGGATCCTGGACGTCGACGGTACGCCTGACGAGCGGCGCGCCGAGGTGATGAGCGACATCACCTCGGCGCCCGCCGACGAGCTCGACCTGTCGATGCGGCACATGGCCCGGGCCGTCACCTGGGGCGTGCTGTTCGCCGCGGTGCTGCCGGCCTCCCTGGTGCTGCTCCTGCTGGTCTCGCTGCTGACCGGCGAACGGGAGGGAGCGGTATTCCGGGCGGTCTTCGTGGTGAGTGCCGTGCTGGCCTTCTTCCTCATGTTCATGGCGGGTGTGCACCTGGTGAAGATGCTGGTGGCGAACGAGCTGCGGGAGGGCTGGTGGGACCTGGGCAACCGGTGGTGGCGGGCGGCGATGCTGGCCCAGACACCGGACGTCGTGGTGGCCCTGGGACTGGCGGTCGTACTCGCGGTGTCGATGGCCTGACGGCGGTACGGGCCGGGTACAGCGACCGTCCCGACCCCCACCTGGCCGCTCAGGGCCGGGTCGCTGGCCGCCGCCACCGTGGTCGCGGCGGGGGCCAGCGCGCCGAAAGCCGGTGACGCCGGTCGGCCCGGCGCGTACGGTCGGCCGGTGCGGATCTTCGTTCTCGGTGGCCTCGGTGCCTGGCCCACGGCGCGGCAGGGCTGCTCCGGTTTCCTGATCGAGCAGGCCGGCTTCCGCCTGCTTGTCGACCCGGGTTACGCGACCGTGCAGCCGCTGCTGTCCCGGGTGCCCGCCGCCGCGGTCGACGCGGTGTACGTCAGCCACGGCCACCCCGACCACTGCGCCGACCTGCAACCGTTGCTGCGGGCGCGGGTGCTCGTCGACCGCGACGGCCCGGCCCTGCCGGTGCACGCCCCGGCCGGCAGCCTGGACGCGCTGCTCGGCGTGGACGAGCCGGGGCTGGTCGACGGGGCGTACCGGCTGCACGCGTTCGCCCCGGGGGATTGCTTCGACGTCGGTCCGTTCGCGGTGCGCACGTGGGCGCTGCCGCACTGGGTGAGCAACGCCGGGGCGCGGTTCGCCGGGCCGGACGGGGTGGTCGCCTACACCGGTGACACCGGACCGGGCCGGGAGCTGATCGAGCTGGCCCGCGACGCCGACCTGCTGATCGCGGAGGCCACCTACGTGGACACCGTTCCCGACCGGCACGCCGGGAACCTGTCCAGCGCCGCCGAGGTCGGCCGGTACGCCGCCGCGGCGGGGACGCGGCGGGTGCTGCTCACCCACCTGTGGCCGGGCACCTCGCCGGCGGCGGCGGTGGCGGCGGCGCGGCGGGCGTACGCCGGTCCGGTCGACGTCGCCGGGCCGGGACTGGTGTGCGACGTACCGTCCTGATGCCGCCGGGCCGGCCGTGGCGGGCCGGTGCCGCGGCCGGCCGGATCGGTTCGGGGCGGACGGGTGGCGCGGGTCCCTCCTTCGTGGGAGGCGACTGGCCCGGCGGCGGGAGGCCGGCCGGGTGGTGAATTCCTAGCGTCGAGGCATGGTCCTGCTCGCGCCGCCGGCCGTCCGGCGAACCTCTCGTGCCTGGGCGCTGGTCCGGCTGACCCGTCCCTGGTTCTGGCCGCTCGGCTGGGCCGCCGCCTACCTCGGCGCGGTGCTGGCGACCCGGTCGTGGCTGCCCCCGGCGGACGCGACCCCGCGCTGGGCCGCCGCGCTGGTCGTGCTGGGGCCGCTGGTCTGGGGTGCGGTGCTCGCCGGCAACGACCGGTACGACCTGCCCAGCGACCGGCGCAATCCGCGCAAGGCGACCGCCCCGCTGGTCACCGGCGTGCTGACCGAGGCGGACCTGGCCCGTTGGCAGCACCGGTACGAGGTGGCCGCCGTGCTGGTGGCGCTGCTGATCGGTCCGGTCTTCGCGGCGGGCACCGTCGCCGTGCTGGTGCTCGGCCGGCTCTACAGCGCCCCGCCGGTGCGGCTCAAGGCCCGGCCGGGGGCGGACGTCGCCGTCAACGCGGTCGTGGTGGGCGTGCTCGCGCCGCTGGCCGGCTGGGCGTTGCACCGGCCGGTGGCGGAGTACCCGGTGGCGCTGGCCGCGCTGGGCGTCCTGCTGGCGGCGGCGCTCTACCTGCCGACCACGGTGCTGGACGTGGCGGCCGACGCGCTGGCCGGTGACACCACCGCGGCGGTGCGGTGGTCACCGCGGTGGTGTCGCCGGCTCGGTCTCGGTCTCTGGGTGGCGGCGACCGCCCTCTGGCTGGCCTGCTGCCACCTCGACCTGCTGGTGACGCGGGACTCGTGGACCGTGCAGACGGCGGTGGCGCCGGTGCTGGTGGTGGCGTACGCGATGGCGGTGCGGCGGCCGACGATCGCCCGGATGGCGGCCGTCTGCCTGGTGTTCGCCGTGCCGGCGCTCGACTTCCTGTGGGCCTGGGTGAACGCCGTACGACCCTGACCGAGCGTGGGTGGCGCGGGACGCCCGAGGGGTACGGCGTCACGCCGTACGAGTGAGAGAGAGGTGGGCGTCCCGCGCCGGCCGGGCGGTGCCGAGCGCCCGGGGTGGGCCCGTCGCGAGCGGGCCGGCCAACGGGTTCCAGGATGCCCGGGCGGGGGACGTGCCGGCAACGCAATTTGCGAGTTCGAAACGGCCGATGGATTGACCATCGTCAGCGGCGGGAGCAGACTCGGGCGCACTCGTATCGGGGATCACCTCCAGGAGGTGTGCAGTGGCCACCACGCCCGCGCCGACCGCCGAGCAGCCGATGGACGACGACGCCCGCCGGCTCGCCGAACTCGGATACAAGCAGGAGCTGCACCGCAAGTGGAGCGGCTTCTCCAACTTCGCCATCTCGTTCTCGATCATCTCGATCCTGGCCGGCTGCTTCACCACCTTCGGCCAGGCGTGGAACAACGGCGGCCCGGTCGCCATCTCCTGGGGCTGGCCGCTGATCTCGCTGTTCATCCTGATCATCGGCTGCTGCCTGGCCGAGCTGGTGTCGGCGTACCCGACGGCCGGCGGGATCTACTGGTGGGCGGCGAAGATGGGCCGCCCGGTGCACGGCTGGTTCACCGGCTGGCTCAACCTGATCGGGCTGGTCGCGGTCACCGCCTCGGTCGACTACGGCTGCGCGACCTTCCTCAACCTGACCCTGTCGGCGCTCTTCGACGGCTGGGCGGGGACGCTGAGCCAGGCGTTCCTGCTGTTCGTGATCATCCTGGCCCTGCACGGGCTGATCAACATCTTCGGGCACCGGATCATCGACGTACTCCAGAACGTCTCGGTCTGGTGGCACGTGGCCGGCGCGGCGGCCGTGGTGGCCATCCTGCTGCTGGTCCCGGACGACCACCAGAGCTTCCGGTTCGTCTTCACCGAGCGGTTCAACAACTCCGGCTTCGCCGACGGGTCCACCGGCGGGCTGACCTTCTGGTTCTATGTGCTGCCGCTGGGCTTCCTGCTCACCCAGTACACGATCACCGGCTTCGACGCCTGCGCGCACGTGTCGGAGGAGACCCGGGACGCGTCGCAGTCCGCCGCGCGCGGCCTCTGGCGGTCCATCTTCTATTCGGCGGTGGGCGGCTGGATCCTGCTGCTGGCGTTCCTGTTCGCGGCCACCGACGTGGACGCGATCAACTCGGCGGGCGGCTTCTCCGGGGCGATCTTCGAAACGGCGCTCACCCCGTTCTTCTTCAAGACGGTCATCATCATCTCCACCATCGGGCAGTTCTTCTGCGGGATGAGCTGCGTGACCTCGATGTCCCGGATGGCGTACGCGTTCAGTCGGGACCGGGCGGTCCCCGGCTGGCGGCTCTGGTCCCGGGTGGACCGCAACGGCACCCCGGTCAACGCCATCATCGGGGCGACCGCGGCCGGGCTGGTGCTCACCCTGCCCGCCCTCTACCAGTCCGGCGGCGTGCCGGTCGCCTTCTACGCGGTGGTCTCGGTGGCGGTGATCGGGCTCTACCTCTCCTTCCTGATCCCGATCTTCCTGCGGCTGCGGATGGGCGACCGGTTCGTCCCCGGGCCGTGGACGCTCGGCCCGAAGTACAAGCTGCTCGGCTGGATCGCGGTGATCGAGATCGCGATCATCTCGGTCTACTTCGTGCTGCCGATCGTGCCGGCCGGGGTGCCCGGGCACGCCGACTTCACCTGGACGGCGGTGAACTACGCGCCGCTCGCGGTGGGTGGGGTGCTGCTCGGGGTGGCGGTGTGGTGGTGGGCCTCGGCGCGGAAGTGGTTCACCGGCCCCCGCCGCACCGTCGACTGAGGTTCGCAGGGGCCCCGCTGAGCCGGACGAACTGGCATCATCGGGCCGGTGAGTGTCGTGTTGCTGCTCTCCCTGGTGGGCCTGGCCCTGGTCGACAGCACCAGCATCGGCACCCTCTTCATCCCGGTCTGGCTGCTGCTCGCGCCGAATGGGCTGCGGGCCGGGCGGCTGCTCGGCTACCTCGCCACCATCGCGGCGTTCTACTTCGTCGTCGGCGTGCTGCTCGTCGTCGGCGGCACCCGCCTCGCGGCCCTGCTGGCGGCGGGGACGGCGAGCCGGCCGCTGCTGATCGCGCAGTTCGCCGTCGGTGCCGTCCTGCTCCTGCTCAGCTTCTGGGTGGAGAAGCGCAAGGGGCTCGCCGTCGCGGCGATCCTGCGCTGGCGGGACCGGGCGGTCAGCGGCGCGTCCGGCTCGGGCGCGTTGACCGGCCTGGCCCTGCTCGCGGCGCTGGCCGAGGTGGCCACGATGCTGCCGTACCTCGGTGCGATCGGCATGATGGCGACCGCCGACCTGCCGGCCTGGCTGATCCCGGTCCTGCTGGCCGGCTACTGCGTGGTGATGATCCTGCCGGCGGTGCTGCTCCTCACGCTCCGCGCCGCCGGTCCGCGCTGGGTCGAGGCGCTGTTGGCGCGGCTGGACGCCTGGGTGCTGGCCAAGGGCGGCGGGCTGCTGAGCTGGGCGCTGGGCATCGCGGGCTTCCTGGTCGCCCGGGACGCCGCCGCCCGGCTGTGGTTCCCGCAACTCCTCGGCGGCGGGTGATCCCGATGCCGCCGCGGCGATGACCGGTTCGCGGACGGGACGGCTCGCGGACGGACGGCTCCTTTCCGTCCCGGCCGCATCGGGCGCGCGGGCCGGCAGACGCCCGGCCGGCGGGCACGACGCCGGCGGCACCTCGTCCGCGCCCTACCAACTTGACCTCACAAACGAATCAACGACCCCCATCATTGCCGCAAGCGGGCGCGACGGAGCCACCACATGATTCGTCTACGACATCAAGTTGGTAGGGCGCGGAACGCACCCCACCCGGTCCGGGCGAAGACACGCGCCACCCGGGGATCAGCGAGGTGGCGAGCGCTCGATCCCCGGTCCACCGCTGGGAGGCGGGCGCCCGGAGTGCGGGTCAGCGCGGCTTGAGCAGGCCGCGGTCGGCCAGGAAGGCGCGCAGCGTCTCGGCGTCCCGGTCGGACATCAGGTGGCGGGGGATCACCGTCGCCGGCATCCGGCCGACGAACACGATCCAGAACTCGGGGGTGTCCCGCACCTCGGTGACCCCGTCCCAGGCGATGCCGCCGGATTCCGTGCCGCTGCGCATCATGATGTTCTCGTCGGTGATGTCGTAACCGCCCTCGACGGCGTAGCCGCTGGAGCGGCGCCGGGCGCGCCACCGCACCCACGGCGGGTACAGCATCGACAGCAGGCCGGCCACCACCAGCGTCGTGCACAGCGGCGTGACCTTGTCACCCCAGGTGAACCCCCGCGTGACGAGGAAACCGAGCGCCCCGGCCGCCGCCAGCGCCGCGCCGATGTAACCGAACCGGCGCAGCCGGACACTGCTGAGGACCGCGGCCACCCGGCCCGGGTAGGCGGGATCGGCCGGGACGTCGAAACGGATGTGCACGCCGAAACGATAGTGCCTCCGGCCGGCCGGCGACCTTTGGCGCGAACTACGGCGGGGTCGGCGGCTCGTCGTCGATCGCGATGACGAGCTTCCCGGTGACCCGGCCGCTGTCGGCGTGGGCGTGCGCGGCCGGCAGGTCGGACAGCGGATAGGTCCGCTCCACGTGGACCCTCAGGTGGCCCGCGTCGACCAACTCGCGCACCAGGTCGAGGGGCCGGGCCAGCCGCGTGCCGCCCACCCAGCGGTACCGTCGGCCCCGTCGCGCGGCGTCCTCCTCGGTCACCCCCGGGTCGAGTGCGGCGCCTAGCAGAAGCCCTCCGGGGCGGAGGCAGTCGAGGGAGCGTCGGCCGTACTCACCGCCGACGAGGTCGAGGACGACGTCGATGTCGGTGGCCGCGCTGCGGAAGTCCACCCTGGTGTAGTCGATCGGTTCGTGCACCCCGAGTTCGCGCAGGAACGGGTGGTGCGCGGTCCGGGCGGTGCCGAGAACATGGGCGCCCCGGTGCCGGGCGAGTTGCGCCGCGAGGTGGCCGACGCCGCCGGCCGCCGCGTGGATCAGGATCCGTTGCCCGGCGCGGAGGTCGGCGTAGTCGGCGACGGCGACGAGCGCGGTCTGCGCCGCGACCGGCAGCGCCGCCGCGGTCACGTGGTCCACCGAGCCGGGCTTGGCGGCCAGCGCCGCCTCCGGCACCGAGACGTACTCGGCGTAGGTGCCGATGAAGTGGATGCCGTAGACGTCGTCGCCGGCCCGGAACCGGCCGCCGGGCTCGGCCTCGACGACCGTGCCGGAGAGGTCCGAGCCGAGTCCCAGCGGTGGCGGCCCGAGCTCCGGCACGAGTCCCTTCCGGATCTTCGTCTCACCGAAGTTGACCGAGGCCGCCCGCACCCGGACCAGGGCGTGTCCGGGTGCTCGTGCCGGTCGGGGCAACCGGACCGTACGCAGCACCTGGGGGTCGCCGAACCGCTCGATGACGACGGCGCGCATCAGGTCGGGGCCGGGGGCCGATTCGGCCGGGTGCCCGGCGGGTTGAGGGTTCATGGCCCGAACCGTAAAGTCTCACGCCGGTGTGAGAGTCAAGGAGCGGCTCATGCGGATCGGCGAGCTGTCGCGGCGCACCCGGATCCCGATCCGGATGCTGCGGTACTACGAGGAGCGCGGGCTGCTGACGCCACAGCGCACACCGAGCGGCTACCGGCTCTACCAGGAGTCGGACGTCGGGCAGGCGGCACTGGTCAGCAGCCTGGTCAGGGCGGGCCTGCCGACCAGGCTGATCATGCCGCTGCTCGACGACCTGCGGCCGAAACCGCCGGCGGCCGACGAGCCGGGCGACCGGGACGAGCTGATCGCGCTGTTCGCCGCCGAACTGGCCCGGCTCGACCGTCAGGTCGCCTGCCTGAGCCTCAGCCGGGACGCCGTACGGCAGCACCTGCGCCGGCTCCGCGCCGCCCGAGAACCGGGCTGCGCCCGCTCGCGGACCGGTTCGGACAGCGGCGCGGGCCGGGCGGTCAGTGGCCCCGGGTGAAGCGCAGGATGCGGTCGTCGCCGGGCGCCGCGCTGCGGGGGCCTTTCACCTGAGCGTGACGGCCTGGTCGGCGGGACAGTCCGGGGGGAGCGGGGCCGTTACACCGGCGACGGTGACCACCCGCCCGTCGGGCAGGTCGGCGGCCGGCGCGCCGAGCAGCGCCCACGTCACGCCGTCGACGCGCAGCAGCACCCAGGCGCCGGACCGGTCGATCGTCCCGGTGAGGCTGCGGTAGCCGCGTACCAGATCACCCCGGCGGTCCGGGTCGGACCGGCCGGTCGGCGCGGCGGACGCGGTGCGGCCCGCCGGGTTCGCTTCGCCGGTCGGGGTCGCGGGCGGCGGGTCGGGGTTGCCGGCGCAGGCGGTGACCAGCAGCAGGGTGGCCGCGACGAGGGCGACCGCACGGGTGCTCCGCATGCTGGTGGGACGAGGCGGCGGCAACCCCGGTTCCGCCCTCGCCTTCCAGGGGAGGCGGGCCGGCGACGGCCGGCCCGCCCCTGGGCGCTCAGAGCAGGCGCAGCGGTGTCTTCCAGATGCCGCGCCCGTGGGTCGCGGCGTACAGGTGGCCGTCGACGCTGACGTGCAGGTCGTAGACCGCGGTCAGCGGCAGCGCCTTCGGGCCGCTGCCCGGCGCCCGGCCGACCCGCCGCCACCGGATGGTCTCCGGGGTGGCCCGGCGGTCGGCGACGAGCACGCCGAGGTCGGTGCCGACCACCAGCTTGTCGCCGACCACCACCACGTCGGTGGCCGGTACGTCCGGGAAGCCCACCGACAGGTCGGTCCACGCCACCCGGACGCCGCCGCCGGTCTTCGTCAGCTTGCCCCGGTAGACGTGCTTCACCCCGGCCCCCGGGCCCTCGATGAAGCGCCGGTTGAAGCCGTTGAACACCAGATAGATGGTCGAGTTGGTGCGGTCGGCCGGGTCGAAGGTCACCGCGTTGGGATAGCGGTTGGGCAGTCCGGTCAGATCCAGCTCGGTCCAGGCGCCACCCCAGTTGGTGGCGACGCCCCGGGTGAACCCGGCGCTGTTGCAGTTGGCTTCGCCGCACCAGGCGGCCAGGTAGGTGTCCTTCGCCGGGTCGGCCGGCGCCGACGGATCCGCCACCCCGTCCAGGCCGACGACCAGGCGGGCGCCGTCGGAGTCGAGGGTGTAGAGCTTCCGCCAGCCGTTGTCCGCCTCGGCCGCCGCCTCCGCCCGGGTGTAGCCGAACGCGAGGTCGTGCCGCCAGACCGAGTTGCCGCCGGCCACCCAGCGCTCGCTGCTGCCGTCGCGGGTGTTCTTTGAGCCCCGGATCGCCCGGAACGGCGCGGTGAAGCGGGAGTTCACATCCGGCACCGTCACGTCGAAGATGGCGCTGGTGGTGCCGTTGCTGCGACCGCAGTTCTTGGTCAGCCACAGCACGAGGTTGGTGTACTCGTCGAGGATCTGGCAGCCGTTGCGCGGGTTGACGATGGTGTCGCCGCCGTCGCCGCCGAACGGGCTGACCATCTTGCGCGCGCCGGCCCGCAGCAGCGAACCGCCGTTGTCCTGCAGGCCGCCGGCGACGGTCACGCCCCGCCGGTCCGGGTCGCGGCCGGTACCGACCGAGTAGTACTGGAGGGTACGTAGGCCGTTGTTGTGGTTGGCCCAGTCGAGGGCGTGCCCGTCGGCGTTCTCCCGGCTGGCGCGCGGGGCCAGCGGCCGGGAGTAGACGCCGCCGTCGTTGCCGATCAGCACGGTGCCGCCGCTGAAGGCGATGGAGTGCTGGTCGGCGTGGGTGGTGGGCGGGCAGCCGCCGGTCGGATGGGTGATCTCGAAGCAGGGGAAGTAGAAGTTCCAGTACGGCCCGACGGTCTTCCAGGTGGCGCCGCCGTCCTCGCTCTCGTAGACCTCCTCGAGACCGAGGTAGACGTGCCGGGGGTCGCCCGGGTCGACGTCGATGAAGTTGTTGTACCAGGCCTGCACGCCGGGCTGGTACGTCGGCAGCGACTTCAACGCCGAGCCGGAGTTGGCCAGCTTGGTCGAGTCGGCGATCCGGGTCCACGGTCCGAGGACGCCGGAGGTGGACCGGTAGGCGCCCTTGAGGACCGAGGGCTCACCCTCGAGCAGTTGCTCCGGGCTCTCCTGCACCAGGTAGTAGGTGCGCCCGTCGGCCGAGACCGCGAACTCGGCGTTGCCCACGTCGTCGTTGTCGATGTCCCCGCGCAGGTCCACTCGGGCGAAGCTGCCGGCCCGACCGCCCGCCGTGGACAGGTAGTAGCCGTTGTAGGCCGCCCCCGATCGCCAGGCCGCGTTGATCAGGACCGTACGCCCCTTCGCGCGCGGGTCGATGAGGACGTCGTTGACGATGTTGTCGTACGGCTTGGTGATGTCGCTGTCCGAGGCCGGGTTCGGCAGGAACAGCAACTGCCACCGCTCGGCGTGCCGACGTTCGTCGGTGGAGTGCCGCCAGAGCCCGCGGGTGGTGGCCGCGTAGACGTGACCCGCCCCGTCGAACCGGAGCTGGTTGATGCTGCGCGACTCCAGTTCGTCCCCGCCGACCCGGTCGGCCTGGGTGAAGCCGCGGGCCCGGCTGGCGTGGCGCAGCCGGTAGACGCCCGCCCCGGTGTAGCTGGTGGCGCCGGTGTTCGCCTCGCCGGTGGCGTACCAGAGGGTGTCGGCCCGGCTGTCGTAGACCAGGTCGCCGGTGGACAGGGCGAGGATGCCGTCGGAGATCGGCGTCCACTTCCCCCCGGCCAGCTTCTTGCGGAACACGCCGCCGTTGGCGCCTCCCGCGAAGACCTGCCCCCGCCCCGCGGCCAGGCCGGTGATCCGCCCGGCCACCAGGCCGGCGCCGCCACCGGAGTTGGAGAACTCCGGGTCGCGGTAGTTCGGGTCGTCGGCGTCGTACGGCTTGTCGGTGACCTCCGTCCACGGTGCCGTGGTGCCCCGGAGGCCGCGCAGGTCGGCGAGGGCGTCGCCGTACTCGCCGGGCTCGACCGACCCGTACGGGGCGAGCCGGGCCGACGCCTCCTGGGCGGCGTACGGCTTGATGCCCTTGGCCCCGGACTCCTCCTCCTCGTCCTCGCCCGGACCGGCGTGGGCCGGGGCGATCGTGGCGAGCAGGGTGACCGCGGCGGTCGCGGCGGCGGCGAGCATGCGTCGGCGGTCACGCCGACGGTGTTGAGCAGTGCGCATGGCGCTCCTCCCCATCGTGACCGGGCACCTCCGTCGGCGCCCGACCCGCTTCGCACGCTAGCCATCGACGAATATCAAGAGAAGTTGCTCGGCGACAACGATGGACACTGTCACCCGATCATCGAAGCCATCATGGACGGCCGGCCGGTCACGTTTGCCGGGGTGTCGGAAGCGGGCATTGACGGTGATCCGTTGAGCCAGTAGACCTTGGTGATGGAGGCCCGCCGATGAGCAACGCGCCGTTCACGCTGGAGCAACTCCGCGTCGCCGTCGCCGATGGGGAGATCGACACGGTGGTGCTCGCCCTCACCGACATGCAGGGCCGGTTGCAGGGCAAGCGGATCCACGCGCCGTTCTTCCTCGACCAGGTGGTGGAGAACGGCAGCGAGGGCTGCAACTACCTGCTCGCGGTGGACGTGGACATGAACACCGTCGACGGGTACGCGATGTCGAGCTGGGAACGCGGCTACGGCGACTTCGCCATGAAGCCCGACCTGGCCACGCTGCGCCGGACGCCCTGGCAGCCCGGCTCCGCGATGGTGCTGGCCGACCTGGAGTGGCTGGACGGCTCGGGCCCGGTGCTCGCCTCGCCCCGGCAGATCCTGCGCCGCCAACTGGACCGGCTGGCCGCGCACGGGCTGACCGCGTACGCCGGCACCGAGCTGGAGTTCGTGCTCTACCGCGACTCGTACGAGGAGGCCTGGTCGCGCGGTTACCGCGACCTCACCCCGGCGAACCAGTACAACGTGGACTACTCGCTGCTCGGCACCGCGCGGGTGGAGCCGCTGCTGCGGCGCATCCGCACCGAGATGGCCGGCGCCGGGCTCACCCCGGAGAGCGCCAAGGGCGAGTGCAACCTCGGCCAGCACGAGATCGCCTTCCGCTACGACGAGGCGGTGGCCTGCGCCGACCACCACGTGATCTACAAGAACGGGGCCAAGGAGATCGCCGCCCAGGAGGGCATGTCGATCACCTTCATGGCCAAGCCGAACGCCCGGGAGGGCAACTCCTGCCACATCCACTTCTCGCTGCGCGACGCCGACGGCCGTTCGGCGATGCTCGGCGACGGGCCGGCGCACCTGTCGGGCACCGGGCAGCGGGTGCTGGCCGGGCTGCTGGCCACCATGCGGGAGTTCAGCCTGCTCTTCGCCCCCAACATCAACTCCTACAAGCGCTACCAGCCGGGCTCGTTCGCCCCGACCGCGCTGCGCTGGGGCACCGACAACCGCACCTGCGCGCTGCGCCTGGTCGGGCACGGGCAGGGGATGCGGGTGGAGAACCGGGTGCCCGGGGCGGACGTGAATCCCTACCTGGCGATCGCCGGGCTGGTCGCCGGCGCGGTGCACGGCATCGAGGCGGAACTGGAGCTGGCCGACGAGTGCACCGGCAACGCCTACGACGACCCGCGGGCCGAGCGGGTCCCCGCCACCCTGCGCGACGCCCTCACCCGCTGGGAGGACTCGACGATCGCCCGGGCGGCGTTCGGCGACGAGGTGGTCGCGCACTACGCCAACAACGCCCGGGTCGAGCTGGCCGCCTTCGACGCCGCCGTCACCGACTGGGAACTGACCCGTGGCTTCGAACGCCTCTGACCCGCCGCCAACCCCGTCGATCATGGACTGGTGGCGCCCGGTTCGCCCCGCTGGCGGCGTATGTTCGGGGCCACGACTCCATGATCGGCGAGGAGGGGTGGGCGCGTGAGTGAGGTGCGGAATCCGGCGACCGGGGAGGTCGTGGCCGAGGTGGTGGGGGCGTCCGTCGCGGAGACGGACGCGGCGATCGGGCGGGCGGCGCGGGCGTACGAGTCGTGGCGGAACGTGCCGCCGGGGGAGCGGGGGCGGCTGCTGCGGCGGTTCGCCGCCGAGGTGGACGCGCACCTGGAGGAGCTGGCCCGGCTGGAGGTGCGCAACGCCGGGCACACCATCGGCAACGCCCGCTGGGAGGCGGGCAACGTCCGGGACGTCCTCGACTACTACGCGGGCGCGCCGGAGCGGCTGACCGGACGGCAGATCCCCGTCGCGGGCGGCCTCGACGTCACCTTCCACGAGCCGCTCGGCGTGGTCGGGGTGATCGTCCCGTGGAACTTCCCGATGCCCATCGCCGGTTGGGGCTTCGCCCCGGCGCTCGCCGCCGGCAACACGGTGGTGCTGAAGCCGGCCGAGCTGACCCCGTTGACCGCGCTGCGCCTGGCCGAGCTGGCCCGGGAGGCGGGCCTGCCCGAGGACGTGTTCACCGTGCTGCCCGGGTCGGGCAGCGTGGTGGGCGAGCGGTTCGTCACCCACCCGGCCGTGCGCAAGGTCTGCTTCACCGGCTCCACCGAGGTCGGCACCCGGATCATGGCCGGCTGCGCCGAGCAGGTCAAACGGGTCACCCTGGAGCTGGGCGGCAAGTCCGCCAACCTGGTCTTCGCCGACGCCGACCTGGAGCGGGCGGCGGCCAGCGCGCCGGCCGCGGTCTTCGACAACGCCGGCCAGGACTGCTGCGCCCGGTCCCGGATCCTGGTCCAGCGCCCGGTGTACGACCGCTTCCTGGAGCTGCTCGAACCGGCCGTACGCGCGTTCCGGGTGGCGGACCCGGCCACCGAGACCGCCGAGATGGGCCCGCTCATCTCCGCCGGCCACCGGGACCGGGTCGCCGGCTACGTCGACGGGGCGACTGTCGCCTTCACCGGCTCCCGCCCCGACGGGCCGGGCTTCTGGCACGCCCCGACCGTGCTGCTCGCCGACTCCCCGGCGGACCGGCACTGGCGCGAGGAGATCTTCGGGCCGGTCGTGTCGGTGCTCCCGTTCGACGACGAGGCGGACGCGATCCGGCTGGCCAACGACACCGAGTACGGCCTCTCCGGCTCGATCTGGACCCGGGACGTGGGCCGGGCGGTGCGGGTGGCCCGGGCGGTCGAGGCCGGCAACCTCAGCGTCAACTCGCACTCCTCGGTGCGCTACTGGACCCCGTTCGGTGGGATGAAGCGCTCCGGGCTGGGCCGCGAGTTGGGCCCGGACGCGCTGCACGCCTTCACCGACGTCAAGAACGTCTTCATCAGCACGGAGGAGTGAGCGCAGTGCAGGGTCGACTGACGGACCGGGTCGCCGTGGTGACCGGCGCGGGCAGCGGGATCGGGCTGGCCACCGTGCGGCGGTTCGCCGCCGAGGGGGCACGGGTGGTCTGTGTGGACATCGACGCCGACGCCGGCGAGCGGGCCGCCGCCGAGGTGGGCGGGGAGTTCGTCGCCACCGACGTGGCCGACGAGCCGGCCGTCCGGGCCCTCTTCGACGGGGTGGTCGAGCGGCACGGGCGGGTCGACGTGGCGTTCAACAACGCCGGCATCTCCCCGCCGGACGACGACTCGATCCTCGACACCGGGCTGGACGCCTGGGAACGGGTGCTGCGGGTCAACACCACGAGCGTCTACCTCTGCTGCAAGCACGTCATCCCGCACATGCGCCGGCAGGGCAAGGGCTCGATCATCAACACCGCCTCGTTCGTGGCGCTGATGGGGGCCGCCACCTCGCAGATCGCGTACACCGCGAGCAAGGGCGGGGTGCTGGCGATGACCCGGGAGCTGGGCGTGCAGTTCGCCCGGGAGGGGATCCGGGTCAACGCGCTCTGCCCCGGCCCGGTCGCCACGCCGCTGCTGCTGGACCTCTTCGCCAAGGACCCGGAGCGGGCCGCCCGCCGGCTGGTGCACGTGCCGATGGGCCGGTTCGGCGACCCGGCGGAGATCGCCGCCGCGGTGGCCTTCCTGGCCAGCGACGACTCCTCCTTCATGACCGCCGCGCAGTTCGTGGTGGACGGCGGGATCACGGGCGCCTATGTGACACCGCTATGAGGCCGGTGATCGGGATCACCGCGTACGTCGAGCCGGCCGGCTGGGCGGTGTGGCGGGACGTGCCCGCGGTGCTGGTGCCCGAGGCGTACGTCCGGGCGGTGGCCGCGGCCGGCGGCCGGGCGGTGGTGCTGCCCCCGGACGACGCCGACGCCGACGTGCTGCGGATGCTCGACGGGCTGCTGGTGGCCGGCGGCGCGGACGTCGACCCGCGGCGGTACGGCCGGCCGGCGGACCCCCGCACCGAGTCCCGCCCGGACCGGGACGCCGGCGAGCTGACGCTGCTCGCCGCCGCGCTCGACGCGGACCTGCCGGTGCTCGGCGTCTGCCGGGGAATGCAGCTGCTGGCGGTCGCCGGGGGCGGGACGCTGCACCAGCACCTGCCCGACCTGGTCGGTCACGACGGGCACCGGCCGGCGCCCGGGGTCTACGGCGCGCACCCGGTCCGGTTCGCCGCCGGCAGCCTCGCCGCCGGGGTGATGGGCCCGGTGGGCCGGGTCAACTCCTACCACCACCAGGGCGTCGAGGACCCGGGCCGGCTCGCGGTGAGCGGCTGGGCGGACGACGGGGTGATCGAGGCGATCGAGGATCCGGACCGCCGGTTCGTGCTGGGCGTGCAGTGGCACCCGGAGGTGGACGCCGATCCCCGGCCAGTGACCGCCCTGGTCCGCGCGGCGCGGGGCGAGCCGGTCGTCGTCGCCGACCTCGGGGACCGCGCCGACCGGCCGGTGGCATTCGGATGAGGGGAAGGTAACCAGCGCCCTTCGGGCGAAATACGTTACGTTGCTGGTCGGTCGGGGTACATGGGCGGACGCGGCGAGAGGATCATCCTGATCCGTCCGCGAACGAGGCCGGAGCGGGAGGCTGCATGAGCTCGGCCCTGGGGGGCGAGGACGGCGGAGGGCTGTCCCCGGCGAACGGCCGGTCCGGTTCCGTCGTGCTCCCACCGCTGCTCGCCGCCACCTTCGCCAATTCCGGTGAGATGGGCCGCCGGCTGGCCGAGTTCGACTGGCCCGCCACCCGGTTCGGTCACCCCGCCGGCTGGTCCCCGGCGCTGCGGCACGCGATGAGCCTGATGCTCGGCTCCCGGGCGCAGACCGTGCTGTTCTGGGGCGACGACTACCGCGCCTTCTACAACGACGCGTACCTGCCGACGATCGGCGGCAAGCACCCCGCCGCGCTGGGCCGGCCGGCCCGGGAACACTGGGTGGAGACCTGGGACGTGCTCGAACCGTTGCTGGACGGGGTCCGGGGCACCGGCGAGGCGTACCGCGGTGAGAACCACCCCTTCGTCCTCGACCGGTACGGCTTCCTGGAGGACGTCTACTTCGACATCTCCTACGACCCGGTCCGCGACGACGACGGTTCGATCATCGGAGTGTTCTGCTTCGTCAACGAGACCACCGGCCGGGTGCTCGGCGAGCGCCGGTTGCGCGCCCTCGCCGAGCTCGGCTCCGAGCTGGCGGACGTCCGCACCGACCACGAGCTGGCCGAGGCCGTCGTCCGGGTGCTCGACGGGCACCGGGCCGACGTGCCGTTCGCGCTGCTCTACCTGCGCGACGCCGGGGGTCGGGTGACCCTCGCCGGGGCCGGCGGGGTGCCCGGGCGGCGGGTGGCCGGTGCGCCACCGCCGATCGTGGCGCAGGTCGCGGCGGGGGCCGTCGAGGACGGCCGGGTCGGCGTCGAGGAACTGCTCGGCGAGGTGCCGCCCGACGCCGGGACGGAGGCGCTGGTGCTGCCGCTCACCGCCACCAACGAGCCGGCCGGCGCGCTCGTCGTCGGGCTCTCCGGCCGCCAGCGACTCACCGACGAATACCGAAACTTCTTCGACCTGGTCGGCGCGCAGATCTCCCGGGCGGTCGGCAAGCAGCAGGCGTACGAGCAGGAGCGCGCCCGCACGGCGGAACTGGCCGCGCTGGACCGGGCCAAGACCAACTTCTTCACCAACGTCAGCCACGAGTTCCGCACCCCGCTGACCCTGGTGCTCGGCCCGCTGGAGGACCTGCTCGCCGATTCCGGGCTGGCGCCGGAGCTGACCGCCGAGCTGACCGTCATGCACCGCAACGCGCTGCGGCTGCTGAAACTGGTGAACACGGTGCTGGACTTCTCCCGGCTGGAGTCGGGCCGGCTCGCCGCGCACTACCGGGCGACCGACCTGGCGGACTACACGTCCCGGCTGGCCAGCACATTCCGCTCGGCGACCGAACGGGCCGGGCTGCGGCTGGTGGTGGACTGCCCACCGCTGCCCGGGCCGGTCTTCGTCGACCGGGACATGTGGGAGAAGATCGTCCTCAACCTGCTCTCCAACGCGCTGAAGTTCACCTTCGACGGCGAGATCACGGTCCGGGTCCGGGCGGTGGACGGCCAGGCCCGCCTGGAGGTCAGCGACAGCGGCGTCGGGATCGTGCCCGAGGAGCTGCCGCACGTCTTCGAACGCTTCCACCGGGTCCCCGGGGTGCGGTCGCGCACCCACGAGGGCACCGGCATCGGGCTCGCGCTGGTCCGCGAGCTGGTCGACATGCACGGCGGCCGGGTCGAGGCGCACAGCCGGGTGGACAAGGGCAGCACCTTCACGGTGACCCTGCCGTTCGGCACCGGCCACCTGCCGCCCGACCGGGTCGACGCCAGCACGGACGTCACCCCGGCCGAGCCGGAGCAGGCCCGCCTCTGGGTGGCCGAGACCGGCCTCTGGATCGACGGCGTCGAGCACGCCCTGGAGATCTCCCGCCCCGCGGGCACGGGTGGCCGGACGGGCCGGGTCCTGCTCGCCGACGACAACGCCGACCTGCGGGAGCACGTCACCCGGCTGCTCGCCCCGTCCTACGAGGTGGTGGCCGTCCCGGACGGGCTGGAGGCGCTCCGGCTGGCCGTGGAGAGCCCGTTCGACCTGGTGCTCAGCGACGTGATGATGCCCCGACTGGACGGCTTCGGGCTGGTCGCCGCGCTGCGCGCCGACCCGGCCACCCGGCACGTGCCGATCGTGCTGCTCTCCGCCCGGGCCGGCTCCGCCGAGGCGGTCGCCGGGCTGTCGGCCGGCGCCGACGACTACCTCACCAAGCCCTTCACCAGCCAGGAGCTGATCGCCCGGGTCCGGGCCAACGTCGAGCTGGGGCAGCTGCGGGGGCAGGTCATCCGCCAGCTGCGGGGCCTGGCCGACGCGGCGGTCGCGGTGAACACCGCCCGGTCCACCGACGATGTGGTGCGGGTGGCCGCCGAGCACGCGCTGAGCCTCGCCGAGGCGGCCCGGGTGACGATCAGCACCGCCACCGGCGCGCGGCACGAGGCCGACTCGGGCGGCGACAGCGCGACCGACCCGTCGTCCGTGCTGCCGCTGGCCGGGACCACCGGCGAGCGGCTGGGCGAGCTGCGGGTCTGGCGGCGGGACGGGGACGGCACCGAGCAGGCCGCCCTCACCCAGTTGGCCCGCCTGGTCGGCGTACGGCTGGAGAACGCCCAGCTCTACGAGGCCGAGCACCGCATCGCCACCACCCTCCAGCACAGCCTGCTGCCCCGGTCGCTGCCCCAGCTGCCCGGCGCGGTGGTGGCCAGCCGGTACCTGCCGGGCAGCGCCGACGTCGAGGTCGGCGGCGACTGGTACGACGTGATCGGGCTGGCCGACGACGAGCTGGTGCTGGTGATCGGCGACGTGGTCGGCAAGGGCGTACGGGCCGCCGCTGCGATGGGCCAACTGCGCAACGCGCTGCGGGCGTACGTGCTTGAGGGTTTCGACCCCGGCCTGTCGCTGACCCGGCTCAACCGGCTGGTCGGGTCGACCGAGGGGCGGTCCTTCGCCACCGTGGTCTGCCTGCACTTCAACCCCCGGACCGGTCTGCTGCGGTTCGCCAACGCCGGGCACCCGTCGCCCCTGCTCATCCGAGGAGATCATGTGGCGTTCCTGCACGACCGGGCGTTGGGCCCGCCCGTGGGGGCGATCCCGGACGCGGCCTACCGGACGGTGGAGGCGCGGCTGGCGCCCGGCAACCGGCTGCTGCTCTACACCGACGGCCTGTTCGAGGACCGGCGGATCGGCCTGGACGAGGCCCTCGACCAGTTGCGGGCGGACGCCGGCCGGCCCGGTGAGCACGTCAGCGACCTGGTCGACGCCGTGCTGGAACGGGTCACCGGCCGGCCCCGGCACGACGACGTGGCGGTGCTCGCCCTGGAGGCGGCCGACCTGAACCGCTTCGCGCTGCGCCTGCCGGCCGATCCGACCCGGCTCCGCGTGCTGCGCAAGCGGCTGGAGGACTTCCTGCTCGCGCACCGGGTGGGCGAGGCCGACCTGTTCGACCTGACGGTCGCCGTCTCGGAGGCGGCGGCCAACGCCATCGAGCACCCGGTCGAGCCGGCCGAGCCGACCATCGAGGTCGAGGTGACGATCGAGGACCGGACGGTGGTCGCCACGGTGCGCGACAGCGGCCGGTGGCGGGAGTCGACCGGGTCCGGCTTCCGGGGGCGGGGGATCGCGTTGATCCAGGCGCTGGGCGAGGTGTCGATGGCGCGTACCGAGCACGGCACCGAGGTGACGTTGCGCCGGCGGTTGCGGGACTGACCGGGGTCAGACCACCGGCCGCAGCCAGCCCTGGTCGCCCAGGCCGGAGATCTCCAGCACCCGGCCGACCTGCCGGGACGGCAGCACGTTCAGCCGGTCGGGCAGCCGCTCCGCGAGTTGCAGCACCGCGTAGATCGCCGCCGAGTCGAAGAACGTCACCGCCCGCAGGTCGAGCAGGACCTGCCCGGCGGGCTCGCGCAGGGCGCTCTGGAACATCGTGTCGGCGGTCGCCATGTCGACCTCGCCGGTCACCACCACCCGGAGCTGATCGCCGTCGAACTCCGTGCTCACGGAGAACACGGAAGGCTCGCCCCCTTGATCCACGCAGTCACAATGGCACAGCGCTCGGCGCAGCGGCAACAACTCCGCCGACCCGGCGGTGGCGGGGGTCACGTCGGTCGCGGCGATAGGCTTGCGGCCATGACCGTCCGTGCGCCGATCACCCCCGGCACGCTGTCCCCGTGGCGGCCGGTGCCCGCCCACATCCCCCGCCCGGAGTACGTGGGCAAGAAGCGCCCCCGGCCGTGGCAGGGCTCGCACGTGCAGACCCCCGAGACGATCGAGAAGATGCGGGTGGCCAGCCGCCTCGCCGCCCAGGCCACCCAGCTTGCCGGCGAGCACTGCAAGCCGGGGGTGACCACCGACGAGATCGACAAGGTGGTGCACGAGTTCCTCTGCGACCACGGGGCGTACCCGTCGACGCTGGGCTACAAGGGCTTCCCGAAGTCCTGCTGCACCAGCCTCAACGAGGTGATCTGCCACGGCATCCCGGACACCACGGTCCTGGTCGACGGCGACATCATCAACGTCGACGTGACGGCCTACCTGAACGGCGTGCACGGCGACACCGACGCCACCTTCTGCGTGGGCGAGGTGAGCGAGGAGGCCCGGCTGCTGGTCGAGCGGACCCACGAGGCGATGATGCGCGGGATCAGGGCGGTCCGGCCCGGCCGCCAGATCAACGTGATCGGCCGGGTGATCGAGTCGTACGCCAAGCGCTTCGGTTACGGGGTGGTCCGCGACTTCACCGGCCACGGCATCGGCGAGGCGTTCCACAGCGGGCTCTACGTGCCGCACTACGACAGCCCGCGGCCGACCGACATCATGGAGCCGGGGATGACCTTCACCGTCGAGCCGATGATCACGCTGGGCACCTACCAGTACGACATGTGGGACGACGGCTGGACGGTGGTGACCAAGGACCGGAAGTGGACGGCCCAGTTCGAGCACACCATCGTCGTCACCGACGACGGCTACGAGATCCTGACCCTGCCGTGACCGAGACCCCGGCGGCGCTGCGCGAGGCGCACCACGCGGACGTGTCCGGCGGCTGGCTGCGGCCGGCCGTGTTCGGCGCGATGGACGGCCTGGTCACCAACATCGCCCTGATCGCGGGCGTGGGTGGCGGCGGCGTGTCGCCGCGCAACATCGTGCTGACCGGCACGGCCGGCCTGGTGGCCGGGGCGATCTCGATGGGGCTCGGCGAATACACCAGCGTCCGGTCGGCCAACGAGCAGGTGGCGGCCGAGGTGGCCAAGGAACGCCGGGAGCTGGAACGGCACCCGGAGGCGGAGGCCCGCGAGCTGGCCGACGCGTGGGTGGCCCGGGGGCTGCCGCGCGACCTGGCCACCCAGGTCGCCGAGGCGGTCCGGCGCAACCCGGAGGAGGCGCTGCGGGTGCACGTCCGGGAGGAGTTGGGTGTCGACCCGGACGACCAGCCCAGCCCGTGGGCGGCGGCGATCTCGTCGTTCGTCTGCTTCTCGGTGGGCGCGCTGGTGCCGCTGCTGACCTATCTGCTCGGCTTCACCAGCCTCTGGCTGGCGCTCGGCGTCGGCGGGGTGGGGCTCTTCGTGGCCGGCGCGATCGTGGCCCGGTTCACCAACCGCCCGTGGTGGACCAGTGGCCTGCGTCAGCTGCTGCTCGGCGCGCTGGCGGCCGGCGCGACCTATCTGGTCGGCAGCCTGATCGGCATCCAGGGCGGGCTCGGCTGATCGGCTCTTCCGCTCCCCATCGCGCAAATTGACGGAAACAGTGGCCATTCCGCGTCGGGTGGCCGCTGTTCCCGTTAATCGGTGGCCCGGGGGAGGCGGCGCGGCCCGGCGGGTCAGCCGTCGAGGAGGTCGTCGACGGTGCCGTCGACCGGGCGGCCCCGCGCGGCCAGCTCGTCGGCCTGCCGGCGCAGCACCGCGCCCACCTCGGTCATGTCCGCCCCGGCCAGCCCGGTGCGCCGCACCGCGTCGCCCGGGTCCCGGAAGTAGGTGCGGCTCATCAGCCCGGCGACGGTCGCCGCCGCCAGCCGGGCCTCGCCGAGCATCAGCAGCGCCTGGTCCGTCTCGTACCACTCGGCGAGGCGGGCGGCCCGGGCGTGCGCGGCGCTGCCCCGGTACCACGCCTGCCGGGCGGCGGTGCTGAACTCGGCCGGCCGGGCCCGGGCCAGCCGGGCGAGGTGCTCGTCGCGCAGCGTGCGCAGCCAGCCGGTGGGGTCGTGCAGCCCGCGGGTGGCCACGTACCGGTCGGCGGTGAGCGGCCAGAGCGGGCCGATCGTGCGGGCCTGCCGCAGGTAGTCCTCCGCGCCGGTGACGGTCAGGTCGACAAGCACCCCGTCCACCCGCCGGGTCGCCGGCTGCGGACCGGTGCCCGGCCGGTACGTCACCAGCAGCAGCCCCACCTCGCTGTCGCCGCCCCCGTCGTCGTCGCCGTGGGCGAGCGGGCCGTGCACCGCGACGGCGAGCAGGTCGGCCGGGAACCGGCGCAGCGCCGCGCCGGCCACCCGCTCCGCCACGGTCCACCGCGGATCGTCCAGGTCGGGCCCGGTGCTGATCCCGTCCATCCGCATCCTCCCGATGCCCGGCGTGGCCGGCGTCACCACCCTAGCCGTGCGACGTCGTCGGGCCCCGGGATCGACGCGCCGCCGTCCGGCCCGGCCGGTCCGTCCCGTCAGACCCGCGGACCGGAGGGCTCGCCGGTCGGGACCAGGCGGAAGATGCGGATCTCGCGACCGCCGGCCCGCTGCACGTACGTCCGGTAGGCCGGCCACTCGGTGACCAGCAGCTGCCAGAGCCGCTCCCGTTCCGCCCCGTCGGCCAGTTCGGCGCGGACCGGCACCCGGCGGCCCTTGACCGCCACCTCGGCGGCCGGCTGGGTGAGCAGGTTCAACGCCCAGCCGGGCTGGTGCTGCTGCCCCCAGTTCGACCCGATGACCACGTACGCGTCGCCGTCGGGCACGTACAGCAGCGGGTTGCTGCGGGGCATGCCGGAGCGGCGGCCGGTGGTGGTGATGACCAGGGACGGGATCAGCCCGAGCGCGACCACCCGGCCCCGGGTGAGCCGGCCGACCAGCCGGTCGGCGGGCACGATCAGACGGGCGACGGCGCCGAACCAGCGGTGGTGGCCGACGCGGCGGGTCAGGGCTGCCAGCACCCGTCCAGTCTGCCGGCTCCGGGCCGGCCGCGACACCCTCGCCGGCCGGGTTGATCGATCGGTCGGGCCGGCGCTCGGTCGGGTCGGCGCTCAGTCCAGCCCGGCGCTCAGTCGAGCCGGCGCTCGACGGCCAGCCGGGAGCGGGTGAACAGGCCGGCGCCGAGCATCGCCACCAGCGGCACCACCACCAGCACGACGAGGATCGAACCGGGCACCACCAGCCGGTACGGCTCCTGCGCCGGCCAGCTCTCGGCGTACCGGCGGTTCGCCGCGGTGAGGATGATCACCGCCGAGCCGAGGCCGGCCAGGATGCCGAGCACCGAGCCGGTCCCGGCGATCACCCCGGCCTGGCAGAGCGACAGCAGTCGCCGTACCCGAGGACTGGCGCCCACCGCGGCCAGGGTGGACAGGTCGGCCCGGCCCTCCGCGGCGGCGAGTCCGGTGGCGATGGCCGCCGCGCCGCAGGTGACCACCCCGGCGGCCAGCGCCAGCAGGAGCAACTGCGGGGACCGGTCCGTCTTCGACGCGCCGCGCTCCACCGTGACGTCCACCGGCAGGTACGCCCGCAGCGCGGCGGTGAACCGGGCCTGCTGGCCCTGGTCCGGCACCACGTCGGTGCCGACCACCCAGCCGACCTGGCGCCCGGTCAGCCCGAGCCGCTCGGCAGCCGCGCGCGACAGCACCAGCCGGTCGGGGGACATGGCGCCGGTGAGGGCGTAGCCCGGCACGGTGCTGATCCGGGTGTCCAGCGGCTCCGGATCGTCCTCGGTCCGGGTGGCGACCAGGGTGACCCGCCCATCCGCGACCCGTCTCGGGTCACCGACCACCACCCCGCCGGCGCGCAGCACCGCGGTCGCCGCGGCGGTCGCCGCCGGGTCGGCGTCGGCCAGCGCGAGCAGCGCGCGGCCGTCGTCGACCACCGCGACCGGGTACATCGAGTAGAAGCCCTCGGTGGTGTCACCGCAGCGCGGGTCGGCGCGGGCCGCCCGCTGCTCGGCGCGGCTCAGCGGCTCCCCGAGAAGGTACGGGCAGGCCCGCTCCGCCGGCAGCCGGGCCGTCACGTCGCAGTAGCCGGGGCCGGTGGCGCAGACCGGGTACGCCAGCGGGGCGGCCGATCCGCCCGGCAGATGGGTCCGGGCCAGCTCGTCGACCACGGGCAGCGGGGGCAGTTGCTGGCCGGGATCGTCGCCGTGGCTCGAGGTGACCAGCACGTGGCCCGGCGGCAGGGTCGATTGGTACTGGGCCACCTCCCGGTCCCCCTGGCTGGCCAGGTAGACGCCGAGGGCGACGCTGCCGGCGACGGCCGCCATCACCGCGGAGATGGCCGGCGCGGCGGAGGCACGGTTGCGGCTGGCGTCGCGCAGCGCGATGCGGGGCGCCAGCGGGAGCAGCCGGCCGAACCGGGCCAGCCCGCCGAGCAGGGCGGGGGTGGCGAAGACCAGCCCCAGCTCACCGAGGACCAGCCCGAGCAGGATGCCGGTGGATTGGCTGCGGGCCGCGCCGAACGCGGCCACCGCGCAGCCGGCGGCGGTGAGCGCCACCCCGAGGACCAGCCAGCGGCGGCGGTGCGGCGGTGCGCTGCGCCGTCCGGCCAGCCCGGCCACCACGTCCTGCCGGGCGGCCGTCCAGGCCGGGGCGAGCGCGGCGAGCACCCCGGCGGTGACCGCCACCAGCGCGATCGCGGCCAGCGCCGCCGGGAAGACCCGGTAGCCGCCGGAGCGCGCCATCAGCAGGTACTCCTCGACCAGCGGCCGGCCGGCGAAGGCCGCCGCCACGCCCAGCGCCACCCCGACGGCCGCCCCGACGCAGCCCAGCACCACCCCGTCGGCGAGGACCACCCGGCGCAACTGGGCGGCGTCCCCGCCGGCGACCGCCACCAGGGCCAGCTCCCGCCGCCGCCGCCGTACGCCGACCGCGAAGGCGGGGCCGACCAGCAGCACCACCTCCAGCAGGCCCAGCCCGCCGATCAGCAGCCCGTTGCCCAGCTCGTCGGCGGCCAGTCCGGAGGCCTGGTCGAGCGGGACCGCGCCGGGCACCGCGCCGCGGGCGGTGATGGTGACCCCGTTGTCGTTGAGCCGGCGGACCAGGGCGTCGTCCGGCGGGCCGGGCAGGTCGACCATCCAGCCGAACTCCCCGTCCCGGTCGGGACGGCCCACCGTCGCCGGGTACAGGGCGACCACCTCGCCCAGGTCGTCCGGGAACTCCGCGATGCCGACCACCGTGTAGCTGCGCGAACCGTCGGCCACCGTGACCCACCCGCCGAGGTGGGTGCCGAGGCGGGACCGGGCGCGTTCGCTGACCGCGATCTCGGTCGGCCCGGCCGGGGCGCGTCCGGTCAGCAGCCGCGCGCTGCCCCGGGCCAGCGGGTCGGCCAGGTCCATGGCGCGGGCGTCGAGGGACACGTCCCGGCCGCCGCGACGGACCTCGAACGGCATCCAGCGGGCCACCGGCACCACCCGGCTGCCCGGCGGCAGCAACGCCGCCACCTCCTCCACCCGGGTCGGGCGCCGCACCGGCTGGTCGTCGGCCCGGCGGCCCACCGGCTGGTCGTCGGCCTGGCGGTAGCCCCCGCCCCAGGCGTCCTGCCGGATCCGGCCGTCCGCCACGGCCCGCAGCGCGGCGTCGGCCACCCCGAGCTGGCGGTCCAACTGCTCGTCGCGGGTCAGCTCGGCCATGTCGTAGCTGACCGCGACGAAGGTCAGCGCCAGCACCGGCAGCGCGATCATCGCCAGCACCAGCGCGGTCCGCCCGCGCGCCCGGCGGGCCTCCCGGCGGGCGATGCGCAGCGCGGCGCGCCACGATCCGACCAGCGCGGCGAGCCGTCCGGCGCCGCGCCGGCTCACCGCGGGCTGCCGGTCAGCAACTGCTCGACGCCGGGCAGCGGCGCGGTGGAGTCGACCAGCACGCCGTCCCGGAGGAAGACCACCCGGTCGGCCCAGCCGGCGTGCCGCGCCTCGTGGGTGACCAGCACCCCGGCGGCGCCCGCGTCGACCCGGGTACGCAGCAGGTGCAGCACCGCCTCACCGGTCTGCGAGTCCAGGGCGCCGGTGGGCTCGTCGGCGAGCACCAGCCGACGCTCACCGACCAGCGCGCGGGCGATGGCGACGCGCTGCTGCTGGCCGCCGGAGAGCTGGTCCGGGAACCGGTCGCCCAGCCCGCCCATCGCCACCTCGTCGAGCGCCGCGAGGGCCTGCCGCCGCGCCGCCCGTACGCCCACCCCGTCCAGTTCGAGGGGGAGCGCCACGTTCTCGGCGGCGGTGAGGCTGCCCAGCAGGTTCAGGTCCTGGAAGATGTAGCCGATCCGCCGCCGCCGGACCTGGGCCAGCCGCCGCCGGTCCAGCTCGCCCAGCGACTGGCCCTCGACCCGGATCTCCCCGGCGGTCGGGCTGTCCAGCCCGCCGGCCAGCGCCAGCAGGGTGGACTTGCCGGAGCCGGAGGGCCCCATCACGGCGACCAGTTCCCCGGGGCGCACGGTCAGGCTCACCCCGCGCAGCGCGTGCACGGTGGCCGCGCCGGCGCCGTGGGTGCGGTGCACGTCGCGGACGTCGAGCACCGGGTCGGTCGTCGGGTTCACCGCCGGACCTCCTGGTCGGACCGGTCCACCGCCTCGGCGGCGGTCGGTGCCGGGCGGCCGGGCGGCGGACTGTACCGCACCAGGCTCGTCTCGCAGTGGTCCAGCCAGCGGATCTCGGCCTCCGCCTGGAACACCATCGAGTCCAGCACCAGCCGCCAGGGCAGATCCTCGGGCCGGTCGCTGGCGAACTTCAACCGGGTCAACTCCTGCAACGTGCGCATGGTGGCGGTGCGTTGGCCCTGCACCACCGAGCGGACGTCGACGCCGGGCGTGGTCAGGGCCAGGGCCAGCTTGATCGCCAGCTCGTCGCGGGGCCGGTCGGTGCGGCTGATCGGGGTGGCGAACCACAGCGCCAGGTCGGCCCGGCCGGCGTCGGTGATCTCGTACGGCCGCTGGCCGCCCTCGCCCTCGGGCAGCGGGCGGACCAGGCCGTCGCGTTCCAGCCGGGACAGGGTGGTGTAGACCTGCCCGATGTTCAGCGGCCAGGTCGACCCGGTCGACTCCTCGAAGGCGGCCCGGAGCTGATAGCCGTACATCTGGCCGCGTTCGAGCAGGGCGAGCAGCCCGTGACGGATGGACACGCAACGGAGTATGCATACCTGGTATACGGTCCGCAACCGGGATGCCGACAGCCGACGCTTCCGCCGGGCCGCCGCCCGCGTCAGGCGGGGCGGCCCGGGAAGGGGACGGTGAGCGGGGTCACCCCGGCGGCCCGCCGCCAGCGGGTGGCCCGCAGCGCGCTGTCGGTGAGCGCGGCCAGCGCCCGGCTGCGGTCCGCCCCGTCGGTGTGCGCCAGGGCGGCCCGCCAGAACCCGGCGGTGCGTTCCTCGATCCCGACCGCCAGGCGCAGCGCGCTCGGCCCGTCGGAGACCGGGAAGGGCAGCGCGTAGCCGGCCCGGTCCGCCGGGACCTCGCCGTCGGCGCTGAGCTGGAGGACCAGCGCGTCCCGCCGGTTGCGGTGCGCGGCCTCGGCGGCGCGGGCGGCGGACCGGTCCGCCCCGGTCAGGTGCACCCCGATCCGGCCGTACGCGTAGATTGCGGCGTACTCCGCGCTCAGCGCGGCGCGCAGCGCCTCGGTGGCCCCGGCGGGCGCGCGGCGGGTCATGCCAGCACCTCGGCGTGGGTGGCCCGGGCGGCGGTGATCGAGCCGAGCAGCGCCGCCCGCTCGGCGGGGGCGGCGGCGCACGCCTGCGCGGCGGCCTGCCGGCCCTGCTGCTCCGCCCGGCGCAGCGCGGCGAGCGAGTCGGCGCCGGCCGGGGCGCTCGCGCTCGCGGCCGGCGATCCCGACGGCGGCGTCCGGCCGATCACCCGGCGCAGCTCGGCGGCGTGCGCCTCGTGCGCCTCGGCGATCGGGGTGAGCCGGTCGGCGAGGCCGGGATCCGCGGCGATGGCCGCGCGGTGCCGGGCGGCCAGGTCGAGGGCGCCGGCGACGAGGGGCTCGAGCGGATCGGGCGCGGGCGGCGGCTCGTCCTTGCGGTCGAAAAGATCACAACCGGCGAGCGGCGCGGTCGCCCCGCCCAGCATCAGCAGGGTGCCGGCCCGCAGCACGTTGCGCCGGGAATGCCCGGTCGTCTCGTCGCGCTCTGTCGTTCTGCCCGTCGCCACCGGACAAGTCAACACCATCCGCGCCGGCAGGTGGGCCACCGGCGTCGGTGCGCCGCCGGGTACGCCACCCGGCAGGCGCGTTACGCTCTGCGCAGCCACCGGGCGCGTCTCGCCCCGGTGGCGTGCCGGCATGGCGGCCCGACCGGGCCGCCGTCGATCTCGGAGGGGTGCGCCAGATGACGCAGCGTGGCCGTGCCACCAGGTCGACCGGACCGTCGGGTCGTCCCCGGCGGCCCGACGGCCCCCGGGGCGGGGACCGGGCCGGCGCGCCGCGCGGTGACCTGGGCGCCCGGCGGGCCCGGCTACGCGAGGTGATCGAGCCGGTGGTCGCCGAGGCCGGCTACGACCTCGAGGACCTCTCCGTCTCCCGGGCCGGCCGGCGGCACGTGGTCCGGGTGATCGTGGACGCCGACGGCGGGATCAACCTGGACGCCGTGGCGGACGTCTCCCGGGCCGTCTCCGCCGCGCTGGACGCGGCCGAGGAGGCCGGCGGCGACCTGGTCGCCGGGGAATACCAGTTGGAGGTCAGCTCGCCCGGGGTGGACCGGCCGCTCACGTTGCCCCGGCACTGGCGGCGCAACGTCGGCCGGCTGGTGAAGGTGACCGTGCGCGGCGCGGCGGGCCTGCCCGAGCAGCGCGCCGCCGGGGACCGGCAGCTCACCGGCCGGGTGGTCGAGGCCGACGACGAGCGCGTGGTGCTGGAGACCGACGCCGGCCGCGCCGGACATCCGTACGCCGAGCTCGGCCCCGGCCGGGTGCAGGTGGAGTTCAACCGCCTCGACGAGATCGACGAGGCCGACGACATTGACGACATCGACGACGAAGATGATGTGGAGGACGAGGAGAGGTGAACATCGACCTCGCGGCGCTGCGCGCACTCGAGCGCGAGCGGGAGATCCCGTTCGACACGATCCTCGCGGCGATCGAGACCGCGCTGCTGACCGCCTACCGGCACACCGACGGCTCCGAGCCGCACGCCCGGGTGGAGATCGACCGTAAGACCGGCGCCGCCCTGGTGTACGCCCAGGAGTTGGACGACGAGGGCACCGTGGTGCGGGAGTGGGACGACACCCCGCACGACTTCGGCCGGATCGCCGCCATGACCGCCAAGCAGGTGATCCTCCAGCGGCTGCGGGAGGCCACCGACGAGGTGCACTTCGGCGAGTACGTCGGCCGCGACGGTGACCTGGTCACCGGCGTGGTGCAGGCGCACGAGGTACGCCGCGAGAAGGGCATCATCAGCGTCGACCTGGGCAAGCTGGAGGGCATCCTGCCGCAGTCCGAGCAGGTCCCCGGCGAGGACCCGCAGCACGGTGAGCGGATCCGGTGCGTGGTGGTGCACGTGGCCAAGGGCATGCGCGGGCCGCAGATCACGTTGTCCCGCTCGCACCCGGCGCTGGTGAAGAAGCTCTTCGCGCTGGAGGTGCCGGAGATCGCCGACGGCACCGTCGAGATCGCCGCCATCGCCCGCGAGGCCGGGCACCGCACCAAGATCGCTGTACGCTCCACCGTCTCGGGCGTGAACGCCAAGGGTGCCTGCATCGGCCCGATGGGCCAGCGGGTGCGCGCGGTGATGAGCGAGCTGCACGGCGAGAAGATCGACATCATCGACTGGTCGGACGACCCGGCCACCTTCGTCGGCAACGCGCTGTCGCCGGCCAAGGCGCTGCGGGTCGAGGTGGTCGACCTGGCCAGCCGGACGGCCCGGGTGACCGTGCCGGACTTCCAGCTCTCGCTGGCCATCGGCCGGGAAGGGCAGAATGCCCGGCTTGCCGCCCGGTTGACCGGTTGGCGGATCGACATCCGGTCCGACGCGGAGCAGTCCGCGCCGGCCGGCCGGGGCGAAGCTGATCACGTCCGGGAGCCGGGCGGAGCGATCTCCGGCAGCTAGGGGTAGACTTTCTTCGGTGGTACGACGCGCGCTGCCGGAGCGCACCTGTGTGGGTTGCCGGCGACGAGCGCCGGCCGACGAACTGCTGCGGATCGTCGCGCTCGGCGACGAGGCTGGTGGTTACAGCCTCCGACCTGATCCGGCCCGCAGGATGCCGGGTCGGGGAGCGAACATGCACCCTGATCCGGCCTGCTTCGCGCAGGCGGTGCGACGCCGCGCCTTCGGGCGTGCGTTGCGGGTCACCGCGGTCATCGATCACGGTGAGCTGGCGGAGCACGTTCACGCGTCAAGCCCGACGTCCGGTCAACCCGACCGGGCGAGGGTCGCTAGCAAGGTAGGACGACCGACATGAGCACACGATGAAGTCCCTGAAATGACCAGGCTTCAAGTGCACGAGTGAGGTCGCTGCGGGTGCTGCCCGCACGACCTCGGAGTGAGGAGTGCAGTGGCAGGTAAGGCCCGCGTACACGAGCTTGCTAAGGAGCTCGGGGTCGAAAGCAAGACCGTGCTCGCCAAGTTGAAGGAAATGGGCGAGTTCGTCAAGTCCGCGTCGAGCACCGTCGAGGCGCCCGTCGCCCGACGGCTGCGCAACGCGTTCGTCGCCTCCGCCGGGTCTCCGGCACCGGCGGCAGCTCCCGCGGCGGCGCCGACCCCGACGCCGACCCCGACCCCGGGCGCCCCCCGGGTCTCGGCCAAGCCGATGCCGCCTCGGCGGCCGGCCGCGCCGACCCCGGGCCCGAAGCCCAAGCCGCCGGTTCCCGGCCCGCCGTCCGCGGCGACGCCGGTCGCGAAGCCGGCGAGCGCGCACGACATCGAAGTGGCGGCCGCCGAGGCGCGTGCCGCCGCGCTGAAGGCTGAGCAGGAGGCCGCGGTCAAGGCCGCCCAGGCCGCCCGCCAGCAGCAGCGCGAGAACGTCCGCCGGGAGCCCCCGGCCGAGGGCGGCCCCCGTCCGGGTCCGCGTCCCGGCCCGGGCGCCATGCCGCCGCGGCCCGGTTCGCCGGCCGCCGGTGGTCGTCCCGGCGGGCCCGCCCAGGGCCCCGGTGGCCGTCCCGGCGGTCGCCCGCCGGCGCGCGGCGCCGGTAACAACCCGTTCGGCATCTCCGGTGGCCAGCAGCAGCGGCCGCCGGCCGCCGGTGCGGGCGGTCCGCGGCCCAGCCCGGCGGGCATGCCGCCGCGGCCGAGCCCGGCGTCGATGCCGCCGCGGCCCAGCCCGGCGTCCATGCCGAGCCAGCGTCCCGGTCGTCCGGGTGGTCCCGGCGCCGGTCGCCCCGGTGGCGGCGCGGGTCGTCCCGGTGGTGGCGGCGGTGGCGGTGGCTACCGCGGTGGTCCCGGTGGTGGCGGCGGTGGCGGTGGCTACCGCGGTGGTCCCGGTGGTGGCGGCGGTGGCGGTGGCTACCGCGGCGGTCCCGGTGGCGGCGGCGGTGCTCCCGGCGGTGCTCCCGGCGGTGGTTTCCGTCCGGGTGGTGGCGGCGGTCGCCCCGGTGGCGGCGGTCGTGGTCGTGGCGGCGGTGCCGCGGGTGCCTTCGGGCGTCCGGGTGGCCGGCCGACCCGCGGTCGCAAGTCCAAGAAGCAGCGCAGACAGGAGTTCGACAACCTGTCGGCCCCGACCATGTCCTCGGGTGCTCCCCGGGGCCAGGGTCAGGTCGTCCGGCTCTCCCGTGGCGCCTCGCTGTCGGACTTCGCCGACAAGATCAACGCCAACCCGGGTTCGCTGGTCCAGGAGATGTTCAACCTGGGCGAGATGGTGACCGCGACCCAGTCCTGCTCCGACGAGACCCTGCAGCTGCTGGGTGCGCACCTCGGTTTCGATGTGCAGATCGTCAGCCCGGAGGACGAGGACCGTGAGCTGCTCGCGCAGTTCAACATCGACCTCGACGCCGAGGTGGCGGAGGAGCGGCTGGTCAGCCGGGCGCCGGTGGTGACCGTCATGGGTCACGTCGACCACGGTAAGACCAAGCTGCTCGACGCCATCCGTAAGGCAAACGTGGTGGCCGGTGAGGCGGGTGGCATCACCCAGCACATCGGCGCGTACCAGGTCCACGTCCCGCACGAGGGCGAGGACCGCGCGGTCACCTTCATCGACACCCCGGGTCACGAGGCGTTCACCGCCATGCGTGCCCGTGGTGCCCAGGTCACCGACATCGTGATCCTGGTGGTGGCGGCCGACGACGGCGTCATGCCGCAGACCATCGAGGCGTTGAACCACGCCAAGGCGGCCGACGTGCCGATCGTGGTCGCGGTCAACAAGGTCGACAAGCCGGACGCCAACCCGGACAAGGTCCGCCAGCAGCTGACCGAGTACGGCCTGGTCGCCGAGGAGTACGGCGGCGATACCATGTTCGTCAACGTGGCCGCCAAGCCCGGCATCGGCATCGACGACCTCCTGGAGGCCGTCCTGCTGACCGCCGACGCGTCGCTGGAGCTGACCGCTCCGATCGACGGGCCGGCGCAGGGTGTGGCCATCGAGGCGCACCTGGACAAGGGCCGCGGTGCGGTGGCGACGGTGCTGGTGCAGAAGGGCACCCTGCGGGCGGGCGACTCGATCGTCGCCGGTGGGGCGCACGGCCGGGTCCGGGCCATGCTCGACGAGAACGGCAACCAGGTCGCCGAGGCCGGGCCGGCGCGTCCGGTCCTGGTGCTCGGCCTGACCGCGCCGCCGAGCGCGGGCGACACCTTCCTGGCCGCGGCGGACGACCGTACGGTGCGGCAGATCGCCGAGCAGCGCCAGGCGCGGCGGCGGGCGGCGGCATTCGCCAACTCCCGCGGTCGGGCCACCCTCGAGACGCTCATGGAGCAGCTCAAGGAGGGCGAGAAGACGTCGCTCAACCTCATCCTCAAGGGCGATGTCTCCGGTTCGGTGGAGGCCCTCGAGGACGCGCTGTTCAACCTCGACATCCCCGAGGAGGTCCAGCTCAAGGTCCTCGACCGGGGCGTCGGCGCGATCACCGAGAGCAACGTCATGCTCGCGAGCGCGTCGTCCGAGCCGGTCACGATCATCGGCTTCAACGTGCGGGCCGCCAACAAGGTCCGCGAGATGGCCGACCGCGAGGGCGTGGAGATCCGGTACTACACGGTCATCTACCAGGCCATCGAGGAGATCGAGGCGGCGCTCAAGGGCCTGCTCAAGCCGGAGTACGAGGAGGTCGAGCTGGGCACCGCGGAGATCCGCGACGTGTTCCGTTCGTCCAAGATCGGCAACATCTCCGGTTGTATCGTCCGGTCCGGCATCATCCGCCGCAACGCCAAGGCGCGGCTGCTGCGGGACGGGGCGGTCGTGGCGGACAATCTCACGATCAGCTCGCTGAAGCGGTTCAAGGACGACGCCACGGAGGTCCGCGAGGGCTTCGAGTGCGGTCTGACCCTGGGTGGTTACAACAACGTCCAGGTCGGCGACGTCATCGAAACGTTCGAGATGCGGGAGAAGCCGCGCGCCTGAGCGCGGTGAGCACGACCGGTCGACGGCCGGGGCCCCTGGTGGGTCCCGGCCGTCGCCGTATCTGCGAGCTGCGACAATTTCCGGCGTGCTCAGGTACGCGCTGCTGCTCGCCCCGTCCGCCAACCGGGTCTACGCCGACGCCGCCGGCCGGCTGGCCCGCGCCGAGCTGGAGATCTTCGCCGGTTCCGGGGCGCTCGACGCCGCGCCGGTCGACCCCGCCACCGAGCGGATCGGCGGGGTGGAGTACCTGACCTTCGCCGCCCCGGAGCCCGGCCTCGGCGCCCGCGACCTGGCCTACCTGGCGAACCTGTCGGCGGCGTACGCGCTGTTCGAGCGGGTGGGTGACGACCTGCTGCGGCCGGTGCCGCTACGCCCCCTGGCGCGCTACGACGCCGACCTGATCACCATCCCCAAGTACGCCGGTAAGACCAACGAACAGTTCACCCGGCTGCTGCTCAACGTCACAGTGCTCGCCTCCGCCTCGGCCCCGGCGATGCTCGACCGGCAGCTGGTGGTGCTGGACCCGCTCTGCGGTCGGGGGACCACCCTCAACCAGGCCCTGATGTACGGCTACGACGGCATCGGCGTGGAACTCGACGGCAAGGACGTCGACGCGTACGCGGCGTTCCTGCGTACCTGGCTGCGCCGCAAGCGGCTCAAGCACACCGCCGAGATGGTGCCGGTGCGGCGGGACCGCCGGCTGCTCGCGCGCCGGTTCGAGGCGGTGCTCGCCCCGTCCCGGGAGGAGCACCGGTCCGGGGCCACCCAGCGGGTGACCGTGCTGCACACCGACACCACCCGGGCCCGCGAGGTGCTCCGGGCCGGCTGCGCCGACGTGATCGTCACCGACGCCCCGTACGGAGTGGCGCACGGCGCCCGGACCGCCGAGCGGGGACTGTCCCGCAGCCCGCTGGACCTGCTGGCCGCCGCCGTACCGGTCTGGTGCCAGCTGCTGCGCCCCGGCGGCGCGCTGGGGCTGTCCTGGAACACTCAGGTCACGCCGCGGGTGGCGGCTGAGGAGGTGCTGGCCGGGGCGGGGCTGCGGGTGGTCGACGGCCCCGGCTGGCGGGACCTCGCGCACCGGGTGGACCAGGCCATCGACCGGGACGTGCTGGTCGCGGTCGCCCCGCGCTGACCTCCGGCGCCGCCGCCCGCCGGCCCGGCGTGGCCACGGGATGCGGCGGGTGGGGCGGTCGTGGGACGGGGTGGCCGCAGGTTGCGGCAGGGGGGTCTCTCCCTCGGCGGCAGGCGGCCCGTGTCGACCCGGATCGCTGGGCGGGGTTGCGGCGGGTTGGGTGGTCGTGGGGCGGGTTGGGGCAGGTGGGGGTTCCCTTCGCCGGCAACGCGGCCCGTGCCGGCCCGGGTCGCTGAGGCCGGGGGGCCGGGCCGGGAGCCTCGGTCGGCGTGGACGGCGGGAGGGAAAATCCGTGATCCGCGCCGCACCGGTGGCGTACCGTTTGCCGCCGTGTATACCGCAACCGCGCTGTTCGACCTGTTGCTGCCCGGGGACTCCCGCTCCCTGAAGGCCAAGCGCTCCTACGTCCGGCCGATCGTCGCCGCGCTGCGCCGCTTCGAGGTGTCGGTGGCCGAGACCGGCGCCCTGGATCTCACCGGCCGGGCCGAGATCGGCGTGGCGGTGGTGGCCGCCGAGGCGGCCCACGTGCGCGAGGTGCTCGACTCGTGCGAACGCCTGGTCGCCGCCCGGCCCGAGACGGAGCTGCTGTCGGTCCGCCGCCGCCTCTACGGCCCCGAGGACTGAGCGCCCACGCGAGGTGTTAACAGGGGGCCCCTGCTCTACCGAAAGCGTTAACAGGGGGCCCTTCCTTACCGGTCGGCGGGGGTGCGCGGGGGGCGGGGCGGCGCGGGTAGGGTTCGAGGTGTTGGGCGGTCGGACCCGGCGGCGCCAGCGCCGTCGTTCCCGGCCGGGAGCAGCACGCCGTGGAGGTGGGGGAGATGTCGGATCCGGCCAAGGTACGCCGGCACGCGGAGCGCATCCGTGAACTGGTCGCGTCGGTGGTGCGGAGCCAGATCAAGGACCCCCGGCTCGGCATGATCACCATCACCGACGCCCGGATCACCGCCGACCTGCGCGACGCCACCGTCTTCTACACGGTGCTCGGCGACGCGGCCGCCCAGGCCAGCACCGCCGCCGCGCTGGAGAGCGCCAAGGGCATGCTGCGCAGCACGGTGGGCAAGGCGCTCGGGCTGCGCCACTCGCCGACCCTCACCTTCGTCCTGGACGACGTGCAGGACCAGGTCAAGCACATCGACGACCTGCTCGCCGCGGCCCGGACGGCCGACGCCGAGGTGCAGCGGCTGGCCGCGCAGTCCAGCTACGCCGGCGAGGCCCAGCCGTACCGGGTCGACGAGGACGAGGACGACGCGGAGAACAGCGACGCGGACAACAGCGGCGCGGACGGCGGCGACGTCCCGCCCGCCACGGACCGACGGTGACCGACGTCCCGGACCGGGTGCCCCGCCAGGGGGTGCCCGCCGGACCGGGCGAGCCGGACTGGGCGGCCGCCGTGGCGGCGGTACGCGGCCTCGGCCCCGAATCCCGGGTGCTGCTGATCTGCCACGTCAACCCGGACGGCGACGCGCTGGGCAGCATGCTCGGCTTCGGCCTGGCCCTGCGCCGGCTGGGCGTACGGCAGCTCCAGGCCACCTTTCCCGGCCCGCCGGAGGTGCCGGAGCCGCTGCGCTGGCTGCCCGGGTTGGAGCTGCTGGTGCCGGCGACCGAGGCGTACCCGGACCCGGAGCTGGTGGTCTGCTTCGACGCGGCCAGCGAGTCGCGCCTCGGCGAGCTGGCCGGCCGGCTGGCGGAGCCGGGGCCGGTCCTGGTGCTCGACCACCACGCCTCCAACACCGGGTTCGGTGACGTCCAGCTGGTGGCTCCGGCCGCCGCGGCCACCTCGGTGGTCGTCGAGGAGTTGCTGGCCCGGCTCGACATCGCGCTGGACGCGGAGATCGCCGCCTGCCTCTACGTGGCGCTGACCACGGACACCGGCTCGTTCCGCTTCGACGCGACCACGCCGGCCGTGCACCAGTTGGCCGCCCGCCTGCTGGCCACCGGGATCCGCCCGGGCGACATCTCCCGGCAGGTCTTCGACACCCGCCCGTTCGGCGCGGTCCGCCTCTTCGGCGAGGTGCTGGGCCGGGCCCGGCTGGAGCCGCCGGCCGCCGCCGGCCACGGTCTGGTGTGGACGTACGCCACCCAGGACGACCTGGCCCGGCACGACCAGCGACCGTACGTGCTGGAGGCGCTCATCGACTCGGTCCGGTGCACCGCGGAGGCCGACGTGGCGTGCGTGCTGAAGCAGGTCGGCCCGGCCCAGTGGGCGGTCTCCCTGCGCAGCAAGGGCGCGGTAGACGTAAGCCGGGTGGCGGCGGCGCTCGGCGGGGGCGGGCACCGGTTCGCGGCCGGTTTCACCGGCAGCGGCGACGCCGACGCGGTGGTCGACCGGATCCGGGCGGAGCTGGATTCGGCGCTGGTCACCTCCTGACCCTGGCCCGGCCGGGCCGGAGATCAGGGTCACCTCCGGGGGTGTCGGTCTTCCGGCGCCGCGTGAGGGCGGGGAGAATCGGATGATGGAGCAGCCCCGCGAGCTCGTCGTCGAGGCACCCCGGGCGTGGGATCGGCCGGTGGTCACCGTGCCGGTGCTGGTCTGCATCTCGGTGGTGGGCGGCCAGTTCCCCTCCTTCTCCGCGGCGGCGAACATCTGGACGCTGGGCACCGGTGGCGCGCTGATCTGGCTCGGTCTGGGCAACCGGGTGCCGCGCCGGCCGGCCCCCCGACGGGTGGACCGGGCGGCGGGGTGGTGGCTGCTGCCGATCACCGTCTTCGGCGTCTTCGAGGGCGCCACGTTCGTGATGTCGGTGGGTGACGAGTTCCCGACCTTCTCCCGGCTGGCGGACCCGCTGCTGGAGGACCCGATGGTCCGGTCGGCGGCCTGGTTCGCCTGGCTGGCCGCGTTCTGGGGGCTGGTGCGCCGATGATGCGCATGCTGGCCATCGGCGGCTTCCTGCTCGCCCTGGCGCTGTTCGCGCTGCTGGAGGTGCTCTCCCGGCGGGAGGGGTCGCGGATCCCGTCGCTCGGGGTGGTCTGCGCCTACGTGATGCGCTATGAGGTCGGTCCGGTGCCGGTGGGCCGGATCGGACTGTTCGGCTTCTGGTGGTGGCTCGGCTGGCACTTCCTCGCCCGCTGAGCCCACCCTCCCACGCCCACCGCCCACCGCCGTCGGCCGCCCGCCGCCCGCCGCCCGCTGCCGGCCGCCCGCCGCCCGCTGCTCCGGCATTCCGCCGCCGGCCGCTCCGTCATCCCGTCGCCCGCCGTCGAGAAGCGGGCCCGCTGCCCCGTGGGGTCACCGCGCGCCGCTGAGCTGCCGGTTCGTCGCACCTGTCCAGATGGCGGGAAGCGTGGGCAACATGTGGAAAGTAAACGTTAACTTGGGAACGGACCGGCGTCCGGACGGACGCGGGTCGCGGGGCGGTGGCGTCACACCCGGCGTCGCCTCCCTCCAGGGTCAGACCGACCCGGGCTCACGCTGCCAGGCGAGCCGCTCCGGTGATCCCGGACCGCCCGCCCGGCGCCGCAGGACCGCCCGCAGGGGCCGCCGTGCCGGTGGCCCGACCCACCCTGGAAGGGAACTCCCATGGCCAGCAAGCCCAAGCCCGAGAACACCGACGAGGCCCGCGAGCAGATGCGGCGCGCGCTGCAGACCTCGATGGACACCCGCCAGTGACCCAGCCGGACCCGGCGGCGGCGCCGGCGACCTGACGTCGCCGACGTCACCGCCGCGCCGGACGCCCGCCCGGCCGGACGCTACGGTCGTCCGGTGCGACGGATCCTCATCGTCGGCAGCGCCGGCGCCGGCAAGAGCACCCTGGCCCGTGCGGTGGCCCGCCGGCTCGATCTGCCGCTGATCCACCTCGACCGGCACTACTGGCGTCCCGGCTGGGTCGCCGCCGACGAGGCCGACTTCCGCGCCGAGGTGGCGGCGCTGGCCGCCCGCCCGGCCTGGGTGATGGACGGCAACTACCGGGCCACCCTCGACCTCCGCCTGCCCCGCGCCGACCTGCTGGTGCTCTGCGACCCGCCCCGGCTGCGCTGCCTCGTCCGGGTGCTGCGCCGGCGCTGGGTGGACCGGGCCAGCCGGCGGCCGGACCGACCGGACGGCTGCGCCGAGCGGCTCGACCTGGAGTTCCTCCGGTACGTCTGGCACTACCCCCGGCGGTCCCGGCCCCGGGTTTTCGCCGCGCTGGCGGAGACCGCCCCGGACCTGCCGGTGGTCCGACTGCGCCGGCCCGCAGACGTACGCCGCTGGCTCGCCACCCTGCCGAGCGCCTGAGGCTCAGCCCGGCCCCGCCCGACCGTGCCAGGCCGGGCCGGGCTGTGCCGAACCGTGCGGGCTGTGCCGGGCCGGATTGCGCCGGGCCGTGCGGGGCTGTGTCGGGCCGGGGGCTCAGTGGCGGGCCGTGCCCTGGGCGGTGCGCCGGCTGATCCGGCCGCCGCCCGGCCCGCGCAGCACCGCGGCGATCGCCACCGCCACCGGCACCGCCAGCAGCGGGCCGAGCAGGTACGCCCACCAGGCCCGGGGCTGGCCGTACACCAGGGCGGGGCCGAGCGAGCGGAACACGTTCATCGACGCCCCGGTCAGCGGTGAGGCCCAGAGGCCGGCCAGGGCGAGGTAGCCGCCGACGGCCACGGCGGCCAGCCCGCCGACGTTCTGCGCGCCCGAGGCGGTGCCGAGGATGGCGCTGAGCAGGCCGACGGTGAGGATCAGCTCCCAGAGCAGGGCGAGTCGGGCGTCCACCCCCGGGCCGGGGAGGGTGAGCCCGGCGGTGCCGTGCCCGCCCAGCGACCCGGCGAGCAGCCCGGCCGCGGAGACCGCCCCGGCGAACTGGGCGAGGAGGTAGCCCGGCACCCGCCGCCACGGGAAGTCCCGGCGCAGGGCGAAGGCGAGCGTCACGGACGGATTGAGGTGGGCCCCGGCCACCGCACCCATGAACAGGATGATCGAGGCCACCATCAGGCCGGGGCTGACCACCGCGGCGGTCCGGCTGACCGCCTCCGCGCCGATCCGCTGGTTGACCACCCCGGGCCCGACGGAGGCCAGCACCAGCAGGAAGGTGCCGAGGTACTCGCCGAAGAACCGCCGCCACCACAGCGGGTCCCCGCCGTCGACGATCGCCTCGCCGCCCGCCGTCATGGCCTCACCGTACGACGGGGTGCCGGCTCGGGGACGTGGGTCGGCGAGGTCGGCGCGGGGTGCCCGGTTATGTAAGTGATGACAGGGCTTGCGTCCCTTACTGGGTGCGTGCCAGGATCGGCGTCGATGAGCCAGCCCGCCACCGCTCCCGCCCCGGTCGACGCCACCGCGCGCCGGGTCGCCGCCCTCGCCCTGCCCGCCCTGGTGGTGCTCGCCGCCGAGCCGCTCTACGTGCTTGTCGACACGGCCGTGGTGGGGCACCTCGGCCGGGTGCCGCTGGCCGCGCTGGCCGTCGCCGGCACGGTGATGACCCTGGTGGCCTGGCTCGGCACCGTCGTCGCGTACGGCACCACGGGGCGGTCGGCCCGCCGGTTCGGGGCGGGCGACCGGGCCGCCGCGGTGGCCGAGGGGGTGCAGGCCTCCTGGCTCGCCCTCGGGGTGGGGCTGCTGGTCGCGGCCGGCATGCAGCTCGGCGGCGGCGCGCTGGCGCGTACCCTCGTCGGCGAGCCCGGGGCGGTGGCCGACGCCGCCGGTCACTGGCTGCGGGTCGCGGCCCTGGGCGCTCCCGGCCTGCTGCTCGCCGCGGCCGGCAACGGCTGGCTGCGCGGCATCCAGGACACCCGCCGGCCGCTGTGGTTCGTGCTCGGTCCCAACCTGCTCTCCGCCCTGCTCTGCCCGCTGCTGGTCTATCCGGCCGGGATGGGGCTGGTCGGCTCGGCGGTGGCCAACGTGCTGGCGCAGACCCTCTCCGGGGTCCTCTTCGCCGCCGCGCTGGTCCGCGAGCGGGTCCCGCTGCGGCCCCGTCCCCGGCTGATCCGGCAGCAGTTGGTGCTCAGCCGCGACCTGCTGGTCCGCGGCGTGGCCTTCCAGGCCAGCTTCCTGTCCGCCACGGCGGTCGCCGCCCGGTTCGGCGCCGCCGCGGTCGGCGCCCACCAGATCGCGGTGCAGCTCTGGTTCTTCACCGCGCTGGTGCTGGACGCGCTCGCCATCGCCGCCCAGGCCCTGATCGGCGCCGCCCTCGGCGCGGGCGACGCGCCCGCCGCCCGGGCGCTGGCCCGCCGCCTCGCGCTGTTCGGCGGGGTCTGCGGCGTGGGCTTCGCGGTCCTCATCGCCGCCGGCACCGGCGTGGTCCCGGGCCTGTTCAGCGCCGACCCGGGGGTACGCGAGCAGGCCATGGTGGCCTGGCCCTGGTTGGTGGCGTTGCAGCCGATCGGCGGCGTGGTGTTCGCCCTCGACGGGGTGCTGATCGGCGCCGGGGACGTGCGCTACCTGCGCAACCTCACCATCGTGGCCGCGTTGGGCGGGTTCCTGCCGGCGATCTGGCTGGCCTACGCGCTCGACCTGGGGCTGGGCGGGATCTGGGCCGGCCTGATGCTCTTCGTGGTGCTGCGGCTGGTGGCCCTGCTGCTGCGGCTGCGCTCCGGCGGGTGGGCGGTGGTCGGCGCGGTGCGCTGAGCCCGGCTGCCTTCGAGGTGTGCCGGCGGGACCTTGGCCCGGTGCGCCGTACGTCGGTGACGGCCCGCGCTGCCCCGTCTGGCAGGCTTGGCGGTCGTGAGCACAGACGGTCTGATCGTGGTGGACAAGCCGGGCGGCATGACGTCGCACGACGTGGTGGCGCGGATCCGGCGGCTCGCCCGGACCCGCCGGGTCGGGCACGGCGGCACCCTGGACCCGATGGCCACCGGTGTGCTGGTGATCGGGGTGGGGCGGGCCACCCGGCTGCTCACCTACGTGATCGGGGCGGGCAAGAGCTACGCCGCCACGGTCCGCCTCGGCCAGGCCACCGTCACCGACGACGCCGAGGGTCACGTGATCGCCACCACCCCGGCGGGCCCGGTCACCGACGACGCGATCCGCGCCGCGTTCGCCGCGCTCACCGGCGAGATCGACCAGGTGCCGAGCGCGGTGAGCGCCATCAAGATCGACGGTCAGCGGGCGTACAAGCGGGTCCGCGAGGGGGAGAGCGTCGAGCTGCCGGCCCGCCGGGTCACCGTCTCCCGGCTCGACGTGCTGGCGATCCGGCGGGACACCCCCGACGTGGTGGACGTCGACGTCGACGTGACCTGCTCGTCCGGGACGTACATCCGGGCGTTGGCCCGCGACGCCGGGTTGGCGCTGGGCGTGGGTGGGCACCTGACCGCGCTGCGGCGGACCGCGGTGGGCGGGTTCACCCTGGCTGAGGCGGCCACCCTCGACGAGCTGGAGCAGCGGGCCCCCACGGTGGTGAACCTGCCCCTCGACGCGGCGGCCGACCGGTTCTTCCCGCGCCGGGAGGCCGGCGTCGAGGAGGCGAAGACGCTCTCCCACGGCGGGCCGCTCGACCCGGCGGGCATCGACGGACCGTACGCCGTCTTCGGCCCGGACGGCGGGCTGATCGCTATCGTCAGCGAGCGGGGCGGGCGGGCCCGCGCGGAGATCGTGCTCGCCCCGGCCTGACGGGGAAGCGTTAACCGGGGGCCCTTCCTATACAGCAGGCGTTAATAGGGGGCCCTTCCTTACAGGGGAGGACGGCATGCAGCGGTGGCGGGGGTACGAGGCGGCGCCCGGCGGGTGGGGGCGCTCCGTGGTCACCATCGGCGTCTTCGACGGCGTGCACAAGGGCCACCAGGCGACCATCGGGCACGCCGTGGCCCGGGCCCGCGAGCTGGGGGTCAGGTCGGTGGTGGTCAGCTTCGACCCGCACCCGGCCGAGGTGGTCCGCCCCGGTTCGCACCCGGCGGTGCTCACCGAGCCGGCCCGCAAGGCCGAGCTGATCGAGGCGCTCGGCGCGGACGTGCTCTGCGTGGTGCCGTTCACCCCGGAGTTCTCCCGGCTGTCGGCCGAGGCGTTCGTGCACGACATCCTGGTCGAGCACCTGCACGCCGCGCTGGTGGTGGTGGGGGACAACTTCCGGTTCGGGCACCGGGCGGCCGGTGACGTGGCCCTGCTGGAGCGGCTCGGCCGGACCTTCGGCTTCGGGGTGGAGGGCGCCCCGCTGGTCGCCGAGGCGGGCACCGTCTTCTCCTCCACGTACATCCGGTCCTGCGTCGACGCGGGCGACGTGGCTGCGGCGGCCGCCGCGCTGGGCCGGCCGCACCGGCTGGAGGGCGTGGTGGTCCGCGGCGACCAGCGCGGACGTGAGCTGGGTTACCCCACCGCCAACCTGCTCTGCCACCGGTACGCGGCGGTGCCGGCCGACGGCATCTACGCCGCCCGGCTGGTCCGGCGGGGCCACCGGGAGCCGCTGGCGGCGGCCGTCTCGATCGGCACCAACCCCACCTTCTCCGGGCGGGAGCGCCGGGTGGAGGCGTACGCGCTGGACTTCACCGGCGACCTGTACGGCGAGCGGCTGGCCCTGGACTTCGTGGCGCACCTGCGCGAGCAGCGCAGATACGACGCGATCGAGCCGTTGGTGGCGCAGATCGCCGAGGACGTGGAGCGGACCCGGCGGGCGCTGGGTTGAGCCGGCCGGGCCGGGCGCGCGGGCCCTTGACCGGGCGCTTCCCGCAGGTGCTGGTAGTCTGGCTAGGACGTCGGCTGACCGACGTGGGGCCTCGCGTGCCTGCACGACGCCGCGGGTGCGAGGAACCGGCCCGTCCCCCGGTCCCGAGACCGATCCGACGGGCATCGTCAAACGACCCACGAAACAGGGAGAACATGGCGCTCGACCAGGAAGCCAAGGCCAAGATCCGCCAGGAGTACGCGACCGCCGAGGGCGACACCGGTTCGCCGGAGGTGCAGGTCGCGGTCCTGACCAAGCGGATCGCCGAGCTCACCGAGCACCTGAAGGTGCACAAGCACGACCACCACAGCCGCCGTGGGCTGCTGCTGCTGGTCGGCCGGCGCCGCCGGCTGCTCAACTACGTCCAGAAGAAGGACATCAACCGCTACCGGTCGCTCATCGAGCGGCTCGGCCTGCGCCGATGACGTGACGGGGGAGTGGCCGCCTGGCCGCTCCCCCGTTCCGGTGCGCCACCCGAGGACCGGGTGGCGGCACCACCAGAACAGAAGAAGGGCCGCGCGACCACCCGACAGGGAGCCGGTCAGCGTACCGGTCTCCGGTAGTGGCCCCCGGGCACCTCGGCAGTTCGCCGACCACCCCGGGCGCTTCGATCGAAGACCGGCCGTCTGAGCAGCTCCGGTGTCGTGAGCCCACGACGCGAAGGAGCACCACAGCACATGACCGAGACCAACCTCGGCACCGAATCCCGCACCGCCGTGATCGACAACGGGTCCTTCGGCACCCGTGAGATCACGTTCTCCACCGGCCGCCTCGCCCGCCAGGCCGCCGGCTCGGTCGTCGCCCAGCTGGGCGAGACCGTGGTCCTCTCCGCCACCACCGCCGGCAAGCAGCCGAAGGAGCAGTTCGACTTCTTCCCGCTGACCGTCGACGTCGAGGAGCGGATGTACGCCGCGGGCCGGATCCCCGGCTCGTTCTTCCGCCGCGAGGGTCGGCCCAGCGAGGACGCCATCCTCACCTGCCGGCTGATCGACCGGCCGCTGCGCCCGTCCTTCGTCAAGGGCCTGCGCAACGAGGTCCAGGTCGTCGAGACCGTGCTGGCGCTCGACCCGCAGCACCCGTACGACGTGGTGGCGATCAACGCCGCCTCGATGTCGACCAAGCTCTCCGGCCTGCCGTTCTCCGGCCCGATCGGGGCCACCCGGGTCGCGCACGTCGACGGCCAGTGGGTGGCCTTCCCGACCCTGGAGGAGCTGGCCCGGGCCACCTTCGACATGGTCGTGGCCGGCCGGGCGCTGGAGGACGGCGACGTCGCGATCATGATGGTCGAGGCCGAGGCGACGCCGAACGCGGTGACCCTGATCGCGGGCGGCGCCACCGCCCCGACCGAGGAGATCGTGGCCAGCGGCCTGGAGGCCGCGAAGCCGGCGATCCGCGAGCTGTGCCGCGCCCAGAGTGAGCTGGCCGAGGTGGCCGCCAAGCCGGTCGCCGAGTTCCCGGTCTTCCTCGATTACCAGGACGACGTGTACAACGCGGTCGCGGACCTGGCCCGCGGCGACGTGGCCGAGGCGGTCACCATCGCCGGCAAGGCGGACCGCGAGGAAGCCTTGGACGCGGTGAAGGCCCGCGTGATGGAGGCGCTCGCCCCGCGCTTCGAGGGCCGGGAGAAGGAGCTCAGCGCCGCCTTCCGGGCGCTGACCAAGTCCGAGGTGCGCAACCGGGTGCTACGCGAGCAGGTCCGCATGGACGGCCGCGGCCCGCGCGACATCCGTCCGCTGACCGCCGAGGTCGGCGTGCTGCCGCGGGTGCACGGCTCGGCGCTGTTCGAGCGGGGCGAGACCCAGATCCTGGGCGTGACCACGCTGAACATGCTGCGCATGGAGCAGATGGTGGACACCCTGTCCCCGGAGAACCGCAAGCGCTACATGCACAACTACAACTTCCCGCCGTACTCCACCGGTGAGACCGGTCGGGTGGGTTCGCCGAAGCGGCGCGAGATCGGCCACGGCGCCCTCGCCGAGCGGGCGCTGATCCCGGTGCTGCCGTCGCGCGAGGAGTTCCCGTACGCCATCCGGCAGGTGTCCGAGGCGCTCGGTTCCAACGGCTCCACCTCGATGGGTTCGGTCTGCGCCTCGACGCTGGGCCTGCTCAGCGCCGGTGTGCCGCTGAAGGCGCCGGTGGCCGGCATCGCCATGGGCCTGATCTCCGACGAGATCGAGGGCAAGACCGAGTACGTGACGCTGACCGACATCCTCGGCGCCGAGGACGCGTTCGGTGACATGGACTTCAAGGTCGCCGGCACCCGGGACTTCGTCACCGCTCTCCAGCTCGACACCAAGCTCAACGGCATCCCGTCGGACGTGCTGGCCGCCGCGCTGCAGCAGGCGAACGAGGCCCGGCAGATCATCCTCGGTGTCATGGAGGCGGCGATCGCGGCTCCGGCCGAGATGTCGGACTACGCGCCGCGGGTCACCACCGTCAAGATCCCGGTCGACAAGATCGGCATGGTGATCGGCCCGAAGGGCCAGACCATCAACGCCATCCAGGACGAGACCGGCGCCGAGATCTCGATCGAGGACGACGGCACCATCTACGTCGGCGCGACCAACGGCCCGTCGGCCCAGGCCGCGGTCGACCGGATCAACGGCATCGCCAACCCGACGCTGCCGAAGGTCGGCGAGCGGTTCCTCGGCACGGTGGTCAAGACCGCCGCGTTCGGCGCCTTCATCTCGCTGCTGCCCGGTCGTGACGGCCTGCTGCACATCTCCAAGGTGGGCGACGGCAAGCGGGTCGACAAGGTCGAGGACTTCCTCAACGTCGGCGACAAGGTCGAGGTCGAGATCGCCGACATCGACGCCCGCGGCAAGATCTACCTGGACAAGGTCCGCCCGGAGGGCGCCGAGGCGCCGGCCGCCGGTGAGGCCGCCGGCGGCGAGCGGCCGGCCCGGGACCGGGGCGACCGTGGCCCGCGCGGTGACCGGGGTGGCGACCGTGGCCCGCGTGAGGGCGGCGACCGGGGTCCGCGTGAGGGTGGCGAGGGCGGCGGCGAGTCCCGCCCGCGTCGCCGGACCCGGCACAGCTGAGCAGTGATCCGGCCGGGTGGTGACCACGTCGCCACCCGGCCGGTTCCGTGACACCGCATCCCCACCCCTCGTCCAACTGGGAGCAGGTTTCCGTGGCCCCGCCTTCGTCTTCTCCTGCCGGTCGGGCGGTCACCCGGACCATCAGTGACGACCCGCTGGGCGGCACGGTCCGGCGTACCGTGCTCCCGAGCGGCCTGCGCGTGCTGACCGAGGCGATCCCGGCGATGCGCAGCGTGTCGTTCGGGATCTGGGTGGGGGTCGGCTCCCGGGACGAGACCGGCCCGCAGGGCGGCGCGGCGCACTTCCTGGAGCACCTGCTCTTCAAGGGCACCCACAAGCGCAGCGCGCTGGACATCTCCTCGGAGATCGAGGCGGTGGGCGGTGAGACGAACGCCTTCACCACCAAGGAATACACCTGCTACTACGCCCGGGTGCTCGACGAGGACCTGCCGCTGGCCATCGACGTCATGTGCGACGCGGTCGCCGACTCGGTCCTGGAGCCGGCCGACGTGGAGACCGAGCGCGGCGTCATCCTCGAAGAGATCGCCATGCACGACGACGAGCCCGGCGACGAGGTGCACGACCTCTTCGCCCGGGTCGTCTACGGCGACCATCCGCTCGGCCGGCTGATCTCCGGCACCGAGGAGACGGTCACCCCGATGACCCGCCGGCAGATCCAGAGCTTCTACCGCCGCCGTTACACCCCACCGAACATCGTCATCGCCGCCGCCGGCAACCTCGACCACGCCACGGTGGTCAAGCTGGTCCGCCAGGCGCTGCGCGGCACCCCGCTGGACGCCGACCCGGCGGCGCCGGCGCCGCGCCGGTCGGCCACCCCGGCGGTACGGGTACGCCCGCGCGGCACCCTGGTCGAGCCGAAGGAGACCGAGCAGGCGCACGTCATCCTCGGCTGCCCCGGCATCGACCGGGTGGACGACCGGCGCTTCGCCCTCGGGGTGCTCAACAACGTCCTCGGCGGTGGCATGTCCAGCCGGCTGTTCCAGGAGATCCGCGAGCGGCGGGGCCTGGCCTACTCGGTCTACTCCTACGCCAGCCAGTACGCCGACAGCGGCGTCTTCGCGGTCTACGCCGGCTGCGCCCCGGGCAAGGTCGACGAGGTGCTCCAACTGACCCGCGCCGAGCTGCACCGGGTGGCCACCGACGGGCTGACCGAGGCCGAGGTGGCCCGGGGCAAGGGCATGAGCAAGGGCTCGTTCGTGCTCGGCCTGGAGGACACCGGTTCCCGGATGAGCCGGCTGGCCAAGGGTGAACTGCTCTACGGTGACCTGATGCCGGTGGACCAGCTGCTCGCCCGGGTCGACGCGGTCACCGTCGACGAGGTGAACGGCCTCGCCGCCGAGCTGCTCGCCCGGCCGATGTCGCTGGCGGTGGTCGGCCCGTTCGGCGCGAGCGACTTCGCCGACTGACCGATCTGCACACCGCGCGCCGTTGCCGTTGGGATAGGTTGTGGCCCGTGACTGACGAGCAGGGGATGACCGCGACGGAGCCGGTCCGGGTCGGTGTGCTGGGCGCCCGGGGGCGGATGGGCACGGAGGTCTGCAAGGCGGTCGACGCGGCCGACGACATGGACCTGGTGGCGATGATCGACCAGGGCGACGGGCTCTTCGCCGCCTCCGACGCCGGTGCCGAGGTGGTCGTCGACTTCACCGCGCCGGACGTCGTCATGGACAACCTGCACTGGTGCATCGAGCAGGGCATCAGCGCGGTGGTCGGCACCACCGGCTTCACCGAGCAGCGGTTGGAGCGGGTGCGGGGCTGGCTGGCCCGCAAGCCCGGCGTCGGCGTGGTGATCGCCCCGAACTTCGGCATCGGCGCGGTGCTGATGATGCAGTTCGCCGCCCGCGCGGCCCGGCACTTCGAGTCGGTCGAGATCATCGAGCAGCACCACCCGCGCAAGTTCGACGCGCCCAGCGGTACGGCCACGCACACCGCGCGGCTGATCGCCGCCGCCCGCGCCGAGGCCGGTCTCGGCCCCACCCCGGACGCCACCAAGGACGAGGTGGCAGGCGCGCGCGGCGCCGACATCGACGGGGTACGCGTGCACGCCGTCCGCGCCACCGGCCTGGTCGCCCACCAGGAGGTGCTCTTCGGCACCACCGGCGAGACGCTGACCATCCGGCACGACTCGTACGACCGGGTCTCGTTCATGCCGGGTGTGCTGCTGGCGGTGCGCGCGGTGCGCAACCGTCCGGGCCTGACCCTCGGCATCGACCCCCTGCTCGACTGAATCCCGGTCGGGGTTCGCGCCGCCCTCCAGGTAGCCCCCGGGCGGGTCGGCCCTCCCGGCGGTCCCTCTGCCGTGCCGGCGTTCCGGCAGTTCGGCCGGCGTCTGGTCTGCGTGGTAGCGCGGGTGCCGGCTTTCCGGCGGTTCGGCCGGTATCTGGGCTGCGTGATCGCGCGGGGTGCCGGTACCCGGTCCGGCGTCCTACCAACTTGATGTCGTAGGCGTATCAGTCGGGGCGTGGACACGGGCCAAGATGCCGCGTGTCGGTCTGATCGCGGGGGCTGGTGATTCGTTGACGACATCAAGTTGGTAGGCGGCCCGCAAAGGTGTCGGTGGCCGGTTCCCGCCGGCATGCGCTCGGGCCGGGCTGCCGGTCGCGTTGGGTTTGGCTGCCGGCCGGCATCGACCAGCGCCGACCGGCCGCCGGGAAGTATTAGCGTGGTCGGCGAGGGCGGGCCCGCCTAGGCTTCCCGCCATGATCGATTCAGGACTGTGCGACCGCGCCGGCCGGCCGGTGACGCTGCGCCCGGTGGACGACGACAACTGGCGGGCGGTGGCCGACGTGGCGCCCCGGGACGACCAGCGGACCTGGGTGGCCGCGCTGGCCGCCCGGTACCTGCTGCTGAGCGACCGGTCCGAGGTGTGGACGTCGCTGGCCGTGTACGCCGGCCCGGACGTCGTCGGGCACCTCATGTGGGGCGTGGACGACGACGGTTCGCGCTGGCTGGGCGGCATGGTGATCGACGCGTCCCAGCAGGGGCGCGGGGTGGGCCGGGCCGCCGTGCGGACGCTCACCGACTGGCTGCGCCGCCAGGACGGCGACCACCCGATCCGGCTGTCGTACCACCCGGACAACCAGGCCGCCGCGAGCCTCTACACCTCCCTCGGCTTCCGCCCCACCGGCGCCCGCGAGGACGCCGAACTCGTCGTCGAACTCGCCGACCCGCGTTGATCATGGAGTTGGCGGCGGTCTCGGCGATCGAGTTCGCCGCCAACTCCATGATCACCGAAGCGAGCCGCGACGCGGGTCGGGTCAGCGGGGGAGCGGGGTGGGGTGGGCGGGAGTGCGCGGGGTGGGGACGGTGGGGGTGTCGACGGTGAGGGAGACGGGCAGGCCGGAGACGGTGGGGCGGCCGGTGTGGTCGACCTCGACGGTCACCTCCGCGCCGGCCACCCGCAGGCCCCGCACCGCCAGCGCGCCCAGTTCCGCGCCGGCCAGCGGACGCAGGGCGACCCGACTGTTCGGCACGTCCGGGTGCAGGCCCGTGCCGGCCTGCACCAGCAGCACCGCGGCCGCCGCCGACCAGGCCTGCGGCCGGCAGGCCGCCGGGTACGGCACGGGCCGGCCGAGCACTTCCCGGTCGTCACCGCCGTACAGCTCGGGCAGGCGGTAGTCGAACGCCTCGGCCGCGCCGAGCAGCCCCTCGGCCAGCCCGAGCGCGGCCTCCCGGAAGCCGGCCCGGGCCAGCCCGGCCAGCACGATCGCGGTGTCGTGCGCCCAGATCGACCCGCAGTGGTACGACAGCGGGCTGAACCCGGCGTCGTCGGTGGACATGGTGCGCAGCCCGAAGCCGCCCGCGAGCGCCGGCCCGGCCAGCAGCTCCGCCACCCGCGCCTCCTCCGCCCCGTCGAGCAGTCCGGTGCCGAGCAGGTGCCCGATGTTGCTGGTCAGCGAGTCGACCGGGCGCTTGTCCCGGTCCAGGGCCAGCGCCGGGCGGGGGCCGTCCGGGCCGCCGTCGACCCAGAACCGCTCCCGGAAGGTGGCCGCCAGCCGGTCGGCGTAGCCGCGCCAGCGGTCGGCGCCGGGCCGGCCGAACGCGTCGAGCAGGTCGGCGCCGTTCACCGCCGCCTGGTGGGCGTACCCCTGCACCTCGGCCAGCACGATCGGCGGCGCGGCGAGTCGCGCGTCCCGGAACCGGATGGAGTCGCCGGAGTCCTTCCAGCCCTGGTTGGCCAGGCCGTGCCCGGTGGTGTCGACGTACTCGATCAGGCCGTCGCCGTCGGCGTCGGCGTGCTCGCCGAGCCAGCCCAGCGCCGCCTCCAGGTGCGGCAGCAGCGGCTCCACCTGCTCGGCGGGCAGGCCCCAGCGCCAGGCGTCGTGCAGCAGCGCCACCCAGAGCATGGTGGCGTCGACCGTGCCGAAGTATGCCGGCGGCAGCCGCTTGCCCGGGCCCGGGCTGAACTCGCCGCGGCGCAGCTCGTGCAGGATCTTGCCGGGCGCCTCCTCGGTGGCCGGGTCGACCCGGACGCCCTGCCGGCGGGCCAGTACGCGCAGCGTCCCGGCGGCCAGGTCGGTGCCGAGCGGCAGCATCATCCGGGCCGCCCAGAGGCTGTCCCGGCCGAACAGGGTGAGGAACCACGGCACCCCGGCGCCCAGGAACACGTCCCGCCCGTCCCCGGCGGTGTCGGTGAGCCGCAGCCCGCGCAGGTCGTCGAGGGACCGGTCGAGCAGCCGGACGATCCGCCGGTCGTCGGCGCGCACCTCGGGGCGGGCCCAGTCCGGCTCGCCGGGCGGGGTGGCCACCACGGCCCGGGGGTCGGCCACCCGCAGCCGCCAGCGCAGCGTCGCCGCGCCCCGGGCGGGCAGCTCGACGGGCCAGCTCAGCCGGGGGGCGGTGGCCCGGTCCGCGGCGGCGTCGACCGTGGCGCCGTCGCCGGTCACGGTCACCGTGACGTCGTCGGCGGTCCAGGTCAGCTCGCCGGGCCGGCCGGTGGTGGCCGGCAGCGGGGGAGCCGTCAGCCCGATCTTGACCCCCTCGACGGGGGCCAGGTCGCAGCCGAGGTCGACGCTGACCGTGGCCCGTACGGGTGTGGCGGCGGTGGAGACGACGCGTACCTCCTCGTCGAGGCCGTGTGGGCCGGCCTGGCGGATCCGCTCGATCCGGACGGTCGGGTCGGGGCCGGGGTCGCCCAGCCACCGGGCGAGCCCGACGAAGCGGGCCCCGTGCGGCCCGGCGGCGCCGTGGGTGAGCGCCTCCGGCTCGCGGTCGTCCACGCGCAGCTCGGCCCGGGCCAGCACCCGGGCGTCGGCGTGGAAGACGCCCTGGACGCCGGTGGGGCGGATCTGCCCGGCCCGGTCACCCAGCGCGCTGGTGGGGGCGAGGAGCACCCCGACCAGATCGTGCAGCAGGGGTTGCAGGTGCGGTTCGGTCACGACTTCGGCTCCAGATCGTGTGAGGGGGTGGACGACGTCTTGACAAGCCGTCCGGGCCGGTGCAGAGTGCGAAACATTCCAGAAACTTGAACGATCCAATCCTGCCTTATCCAAATTGGATCGTTCAAGACCGCGAGAGGGATCAAGTGGCCGAAAAGGTGACCATCGCTACGGTGGCCCGGCACGCCCAGGTCAGCCGGCAGACGGTGTCCAACGTGCTGAACGCGCCGCACATCGTGCGCGAGGAGACCCGCCAGCGGGTCCAGGAGGCCATCGACACCCTCGGCTACCGGGCCAACCAGGCCGCCCGCCAGATGCGCACCGGACGGTCCCGGCTCATCGCGGTACGCATCGAGCCCACCCGCGACGGGATCAACGGCTCGGTGCTCGACCGCTTCCTGCACGGCCTCACCGAGACCGCCGAGGCGGCCGGCTACCGGACCCTGCTCTACACCGCCACCGACGCCCAGCGGGAGATCGACACCTACGACGACCTGCTCGGCTCGTACGACCTGGACGGCTTCGTGCTCACCGGCACCGACCACGGCGATCCCCGTACCGCCTGGCTGGCCGACCGCGGCGTGCCGTTCGTGACGTTCGGCCGGCCGTGGGACGACCCCGGCGCGTATTGCTGGGTCGACGTGGACGGCGCGGCCGGCACCGGCGAGGCCACCCGGCACCTGCTCGCCGCCGGCCACCGGCGGATCGGCTGGCTCGGCTGGCCGGCCGGCTCCGGCGTCGGCGACGATCGGCGGTCCGGCTGGCGGGAGGCGCTGCGCGCGGCCGGGGTCGACCCGGCCGGGCTGGCCCGGGAGACGGTCGACGGCATCGCCGAGGGCGAGACCCTCGCCCGTGACCTGCTCGACGCCCCGCACCCACCGACGGCGCTGGTCTGCGCCAGCGACTCCCTCGCGCTCGGCGCGCTCCAGGCCGCCCGGACCGCCGGACCGGCCGTGCCGGTGATCGGCTTCGACGACACCCCGGTCGCCGCGGCGGTCGGGCTCACCAGTGTCAGCCAACCTCTCGGCGACGCCGCCGCCCGCTGCGTCGACCTGCTCACCGCGGTGCTGGACGAACCGCGGCGGGCGTTGGCCCCCGTGCTGCTCGCACCCTCGCTGGTGCTGCGGCACACCGCGTGATCCCCCGTTTCCCCCGTATCCCCACCAGGAGAACAGATGGCACCTCGATACCTCGCCCGGGCGGCGCTCGCCGGCCTCGCCTCCGTCGCGCTGCTCGGCTCCGCCGCCTGCGGCAGCGGCTTCGACGACGACTCGTCGGGCGGCGCCCAGCAGTCCAGCGGCCCGGCCAACCTGCAGATCCTGATCGGCTCCTCCGGCGACGCGGAGACCAAGGCGGTGCAGGACGCGGCCGCGAAGTGGGCCTCCTCCTCGGGTAACCAGGCCACCGTCACCCCGGCCCAGGACCTCGTCCAGCAGCTCGGTCAGGCGCTCGCCGGCGGCACCCCGCCGGACGTGTTCTACGTCGACGCCAGCCGGTTCGCCGACTACGCCAGCGTCGGCGCCCTGGAGCCGTACGGCGACAAGATCAGCAACCCGGACGACTTCTACGAGAGCCTGCGTACCACCTTCACCTACGACGGCAAGTTCTACTGCGCGCCGAAGGACTTCTCTACCCTGGCGCTGCAGATCAACACCGACCTGTGGGCGAAGGCCGGGCTGACCGACGCCGACGTGCCGACCACCTGGGACCAGCTCACCGCCACCAGCCAGAAGATCAAGGCCAAGGGCCTGGTGCCGCTCGCGCTCGGCGACACCCGGGACCGGATCGGCGCGTTCCTGGTGCAGAACGGCGGCTGGCTGATCAGCAAGGACGGCAAGCAGCCCACCGCCGACACCCCGGAGAACGTCGAGGCCCTCACGTACGTCAAGAAGCTGCTCACCGACGGCTACGCCCGCTATCCCAAGCAGCTCGACGCCGGCTGGTCCGGTGAGGCGTTCGGCAAGGGCAAGGTCGTGATGACCATCGAGGGCAACTGGATCAAGGGCGCCCTGCAGAACGACTTCCCGAACGTCAAGTACAAGGTCGTGGAGCTGCCCGCCGGCCCGAAGGGCAAGGGCACCCTCTCCTTCACCAACTGCTGGGGCATCGCCGCCAAGTCCAAGTTCAAGGAGCAGGCGATCAAGTTCGTCGAGGCGATGACCTCCGGCGAGCAGCAGATGACCTACGCCAAGGCGTTCGGCGTGATGCCGTCCCGGCAGTCCGTCCAGGCGCAGTACACCGGCGAGTTCCCCGCCGACAAGCCGTTCATCGACGGCGCCGCGTACGCGCAGGGCCCGGTGAACGCGCCGAAGATGGACAGCGTCCTCGGTGACCTGGACGCCGGCCTGCAGGCCCTGACCGGCGGCGACCCGAAGAAGGTGCTTACCAACTTCGACACCAACGCCAAGGCGGCACTCGGCGGCTGAGGTGCAAGGAGGGGCCCCCTATTAACAGACGTGTGTTAACAAGGGGCCCCTCCTTCCACCTCCGACCGAAGGGAGGAGGGGAAATGGCGACGGACGCGCTCGCCGCGCCGGCCACCACGCCGGCCGGATCGCCGCGCCGCAAGGGCGGCATCCGCGGCAACGAGAACGTCACCGGCTGGCTCTTCGTGGCGCCGGTGATCGTGATCGTCGGTCTCTTCGTGCTGCTGCCGATCCTGATGGCGCTCTGGGTGAGCCTGACCGACTGGAACGGCCAGGGCAGCCCGTTCACCGGCAAGGTGCCGTTCGTCGGCGCGGACAACTACACCCGGCTGTTCACCGAGGAGGGGCTGGCCCGCCGGGACTTCATGACCAGCATCCGGAACAACATCTACTACGTGGCGATCGTGGTGCCGGCGCAGACCGCGCTGGCGCTGGGCCTCGCCCTGGTGGTCAACAACCGGATGCTCAAGGGGAAGGGCTTCTTCCGCAGCGCCTTCTATTTCCCCTCGGTCACCAGTTCGGTGGCGATCAGCGTGGTCTTCCTGTTCCTCTTCGCCAACTCCGGCGCGGTGAACCAGCTGCTCGGCCTGTTCGGCATCGACGGACCGCAGTGGTTCTCCGACGCCCGGGGCGTGCTGCACCTGCTGCTCGGCACGGTCGGCGTGGACAACCCGCCCGCCGCGCTCACCGACGGCGGCCCGTTCGGGCTGACCTGGTGGGACTGGCTGGCCGGGCCGAGCGTCGGCATGGTCTCCATCATCTGCCTGGTGATCTGGACCACCTCGGGGACCTTCATGCTGATGTACCTGGCCGCGCTGCAGAACGTGCCGGTGGCGCTGGACGAGGCGAGCACGCTGGACGGCGCGACCCGCTGGCAGCGGTTCCGGCACGTCACCCTGCCGATGATCAAGCCGACCACGTTCCTGGTGCTCACCCTCGGCCTGATCGGCTCCTGGCAGGTCTTCGACCAGGTGTACGTGATGAGCCAGGGCGAGCCGGCCAAGACCACGCTCACCCCGGCCTACCTGTCGTACCGGACGGCGTTCCGGGACTTCGACTACGGCCGCGGCGCGGCGATCTCGTTCGTGCTCTTCCTGATCATCATCCTGCTCACGCTGGTGCAGCGCCGGATCATGGCCGACCGGGACGAGCCCCGGCGCCGGTGGTGGCGGCGCACGGGGGAGGGGTCCTGACATGGCCGTGCTCACCGAACGACCGGCGGCGCCCGTGCGGCGCCGGGACCGCGGCGCCCGCACCCTGGTCAACCGCTTCCTCGGGTACGCGGTACTGGTCTTCTTCGCGCTCGTCTTCCTCTATCCGTTCGTCATCCAGCTCGGCAACTCGCTCAAGACGCAGGAGGGGGCGGCGGCGAACCCGCTGTCGCCGTTCCCCGACCCGCTGACGTTCGCCGGCTTCGAGCGGATCTTCGCCGGCACCAACTTCCCGCTCTGGCTGGGCAACTCACTGCTGGTCACGGTGCTGGTCACGCTGGGCCGGGTGTTCTTCGACTCGCTGGCCGGCTACGCCCTGGCCCGGCTGCGGTTCCGCGGGCGCGCCGGGCTCTTCGCCGCCGTCATCGCGGTGATGGCGGTGCCCGGCGTGGTGCTGCTGATCCCGAAGTTCCTGGTGCTCAACCAGCTCGGCATCTACAACAGCTACGCCGGGCTGATCGTGCCGCTGATCGCCGACGCGGCGGGCGTCTTCATCATGAAGCAGTTCTTCGAGTCGATCCCGGTCAGCGTCGAGGAGGCGGCCCGGATCGACGGGGCGAGCGTCTTCCGGACCTTCTGGTCGGTGGTGCTGCCGATGGCGAGGCCGGCGCTGATCACGCTGACCATCCTGTCGTTCCAGGGCTCCTGGAACGAGTTCCCGCACAGCCTGGTCTCGGTGCAGGACCCGCACCTGTTCACCCTGCCCCGCGGCCTGGCCGACCTGGTGAGTGGCTCGCTGGGCAAGGGCACGCAATATCCGCTGAAGCTCGGCGCGGCGCTGCTGGCCACCATCCCGGTGGCCGTGCTCTTCATGATCTTCCAGCGCTACTTCGTGCGGGGCGCCAACGAGGGCGCGGACAAGGGCTGAGCTCTCCCGGTGGCGGGCCGGCGCGGCCCGCCACCGGTCCGCCGTGACTGTTCCGGCGCCGACGGGCGACCGCCGCATGCATCATGAATGCATGGTTGCGCTTCAGATTCGCGACGTGCCCGAGGAGGTACGGGACGCCCTGGCGGCCCAGGCCAAGGCGCGCGGGCAGTCGCTCCAGGCGTACCTGCTGGAGTTGGTGGAGACCCAGGCCCGGCGCCTGCGCAACACCGCGGTTTTCGATCGGTTCGCCGGGCGGTCGGACGGCGCGCGTTCCCTGCCGGGCGAGACCGCCGCCGAGGTGGCGGAGCAGCGTGAGCAGCGCGGGTCGTGGGGGGACGCCGCGTGATCGTCGTCGACGCGTCCGTGCTGGCGGACGCCCTGGTCGACGACGGGCCGATGGGTGACGCGGCGCGGGTGGAGCTGAGCGCCGACCCGCACTGGGCCGCGCCGAGCCATCTCCTGGTCGGGGTGCTGTCGGTGATCAGGGGCAAGTCCCTCGGCCGGAAACCCGGCCTCGCCCGAGCCCAGGAGGCCGTCGACGCGCTTCCCTCGCTCGTCATCGACGAGGTCGGTGTGCCGCTGTTGGTGGACCGAATGTGGCAGTTGCGTGGCAACGTCACCGCGTACGACGCGGCGTACGTGGCGGCGGCGGAGTTGCTCGGTTGTCCGCTCGTCACCGGGGACGGCCGGCTCGCCAAGGTCAGCGGCGTGCGCTGCGAGATCCGGCTGCTCGCCACCTGAGCACCGGCGCGGGGCGTACGGGCTCAGTCGGCGGCGGGTGGCTCGGTGGGGACCGCCACGTGCCAGCGGACCTGGGGCACGAGCATGTCGTCGACGTCCAGCGCCCGGGCCGCGCCGTCCGGCTCCCAGCCGGTGCCGGTGAGGAACTTCCGGGTCGCCTCGTCGCCGTCGAACGTCCAGGCCAGCGCGCGGGTGAGGCCGTCGGTGCGCCAGTGGTCGACGGCGGCGGCCAGCAGCCGGCTGCCGTGCCCGCGCCGGCCCCAGCGGGGCTCGACGAGCAGGTCGGTCACCGCCACCGTGCCCGCCCCCAGCGCCTCCGCCGGCTCGCCCGGGGCGAGTGCCTCCTCGTCGGCCGGACCGGCCGCGATGAACCCCACCAGATAGGATTGCTCGGCCTGCTCGACGGCGACCAGCACCCGGTGGGCGCCCGAGGGCGGCTCCTGCACCGCGGCGCTCCACCGCCGGGCGAGCCACCCCTCGTCCAGGTTGTCGAGCACGTGCCGGGGCAGGATCCGGCGATAGGCGACCCGCCAGGTCGCGAGCTGGATGCGTGCGATTTCGCCGGCGTCCTCGGGACGCGCCGGGCGGACGTACCCCGAAGCCATGACACGTGAGCCTACGCAGGGCGGTGAAGACGGTGGTGTCGCAGGGTGCCGCGCGGACGTTCCGGCAGGTCGTCGCCGTGGCCGCGCTCGCCGCCGCGGTGGCCTGGTTCGTCGGGGTCTTCGCCGCCCGGCACGGCTTCTTCGACCTGCGGGTCTACTACGGCGCACTGCGCTACTGGACGCACGACGGCGGCCAGATCTACGACTACCTCAAGCCGATGACCCAGTACGGCTTCACCTACCCGCCGTTCGCCGCCCTGGTCATGCTGCCGATGGCGTACCTGTCCTGGCCGGTGGCGGTGACGGTGAGCGTGGCCGCCAGCGTGGTGGTCAGCGTCGTGCTGATCTGGTGGCTGGTCGACCCGATCGCCCGCCGGCAGGGGTGGGCCCGCTGGTTCGCCCTCGCGGTGGCGCTCTGCCTGGCCGCCGCGTTCGAGCCGATGCGCGAGACGGTCAACTTCGGCCAGGTCAACATGCTGCTGCTGTTCCTGGTCGGCGCGGACCTGCTGCGGCTGCTGCCCCGGGGCAGCCGGTGGGCCGGGGTGGGCGTCGGCCTGGCCACCGCGATCAAGCTGACCCCGGGCATCTTCATCGTCTACCTGGTGGTCACCCGGCGCTGGTGGGCGGCGGGCACCGCCACCGTCACCGCCGCCGCGGCGACGCTGCTCGCCGGCGCCCTCTTCCCGGACGCCTCCCGCGAGTTCTGGACCGCCGCGCTGTGGAACACCGACCGGGTCGGCGAGCTGGCGTTCATCTCCAACCAGTCGCTGCGCGGGATGGTGGCCCGGCTCGCCCCGGAGCATCCCAGCACCTTGCTCTGGCTGGCGCTGGTGCTCGGCGCGCTGGCGATCTGGGCCCGCCGGTCCCGCACCGCCGTGGCGGCCGGCGACGAGGCCGCCGGCTTCGCCCTCACCGGCGTGCTGATGTGCCTGGTCAGCCCGGTGACCTGGGTGCACCACCTGGTCTGGCTGATCCCCGCGCTGATCCTGCTGGTGGACGACGCGACGGCCGCCCCGGCGGGCAGCCGCCGCCGGCGCGCCCTGCTGGCCTTCGCCGCCGTCGCGTACGCCCTGCTGATCAGCCGGATCGTCTGGGCCTGGGAGGAGGACTTCGCCGGCCTGGGCGGCTTCCTGGGCAGCAACGCCTACGTCTGGGTCAGCATCGCACTGCTCCTGCTGCTGCCGGTGCGTCCGGAGCGGGCGCGGTCCGGCCCGGCCGCGCCCGGTGGCCCGTCAACCGTCGAGCCGGCCGGCGTAGCGCAGCTCGACCAGGCCGACCGGGGGCCGACCGCCGGCCAGCGGCACCGGATAGGTGGACCGCTCGCCGTCGGGTGACAGCCCGGCCCGCTGGAAGAACCGCCGGGCCCGGTGGGCCGCCGCCAGCACCCAGACCCGGTAGTCGGTCCAGCCCTGGCCGGCCAGTCCGGTCCGGGCCCGGGCCAGCAGCGCCGGCCCGGCCCCCGCGCCCCAGTACGCCGGCTCGACGAACAGCCCCACGATCTCGCCCCGGGTCAGGTCCAGGTCGTCGCGGTCCTGGTTGTTGCGGTACGGCCCGAACGTGGCGAAGCCGACCACCGCCCCGTCGGCCTCGGCGAGCAGAGTGGTGAACGGGTGCTCCGGGTCGGCGGTGCCCAGGTCCCGCCGGCGCTGCGCCCAGGCCAGCGGGTTGAGCCGGCGCAGCACCTCGTCCGGCATGATCCCGGCGTAGCCGGCCTGCCAGCCGTGGATGTGCACGCGGGCGACCGCCTCCGCGTCGTCCGGCTCCTCGTGGCGGATGCTGAGCATCTGTCCGTTGTATGCCTCGATGGCCGTGCGGTCCAGCATCCCGCTCCGGCGTCGTACCGATGGATTAGGGTGCCCGACCATGGCCGTACCGGAATCGCTGTCGTTGGCCCAGGCCCGGCGGGTGGCGCTGGCCGCCCAGGGCTTCGCGGACCCGGCGCCCACCGGCGCGCCCACCCGCCGGCACCTGCGCCGGGTGCTGGACCGGGTCGGGCTGATCCAGATGGACTCGGTGAACGTCCTGCAACGGGCGCACTACCTGCCGCTCTACAGCCGGCTCGGCCCCTACCCGACCGCGCTGCTGGACACCGCCGCCTACCGCCGCCCCCGCGAGCTCTTCGAATACTGGGGGCACGAGGCGTCGCTGGTGCCGGTCGGGCTGCACCCGGCGCTGCGCTGGCGGATGGCCCGGGCCCGGGACGAGGCCTGGGGCGGGATGCGCCGGATCGCCCAGGAGCAGCCGGAGCTGGTGGCCTGGGTCCGCGACGAGGTGGCCGCCCGGGGGCCGCTGACCGCCGCCGAGATCGAGCACGACGCGCCCCGGGAGACCGGCAACTGGGGCTGGAACTGGTCGGCGGTCAAGCGGGCGCTGGAATACCTGTTCTGGGCCGGCGAGGTGACCGCCGCCGAGCGCACCACCTCCTTCGCCCGCCGCTACGACCTGCCGGAGCGGGTGCTGCCGCCGGCCGTGCTCGACGCGCCCACCCCGACCGAGGCCGACGCGCACCGCGCCCTGGTCGCGCTCGCCGCCCGCTCGCTCGGGGTGGCGGCCGAGGTGGAGCTGCGCGACTACTTCCGGCTGCCGCTGGCCGGTGCGCGCCGGGCGATCGCCGAGCTGGTCGAGGCGGGCGAGCTGACCCCGGTCACCGTCGCGGGCTGGCGGCAGCCGGCGTACCTGCACGCCGACGCCCGGCTGCCCCGCTGGGTGCGCGGCAACACCCTGGTCAGCCCGTTCGACCCGGTGGTCTGGGAACGGTCCCGCACCGAGCGGCTGTTCGGCTTCAGCTACCGGATCGAGATCTACGTGCCGGCCCCGCAGCGGGTGCACGGCTACTACGTGCTGCCGTTCCTGCAGGGTGACCGGTTCACCGCCCGGGTCGACCTGAAGGCCGACCGGAAGGCCGGCGTGCTGCTGGTGCCGGCCGCCTGGGTGGAGCCGGGCGCCGACCCGGGGGAGACCGCCGTGGCGCTCGCCGCCGAGCTGTACCGGCTCGCCGGCTGGCTGGGCCTGGACGCGGTCGCCCCGCCGGCGGCCGGGGATCTGGCGGTCCCGCTGGCCGCCGCCCTGGCGGGCGTGGCGGGTGTACGGTGAGCGCGTGACGAGCGTTGACCGGCCCGCCGCCCCCGGGCAGGAGCAGCCGCCGGCGTGGTCGCCCGAGCCGGGGCAGCCCGGCCCGGCCGAGGCGGGCCAGCCGGCGCCGGTCGGGGCCGGTCAGCCGGCCGGGGCCTGGACGGCCGAGGCGGGTCAGCCCCCGCCGCCCGCCTGGTCCTACCCGTATCCGGCCCCCGAGCCGGACCGGTTCACCCGGTTCGTGCTCCGGCTGCACGACCGCGCGCCGCGCTGGGCGCTGCCGCTGGGCGCGCTCGCCTGCGTCGGCATGGGCATGGCGTACGCCCTGCTCAGCGACCCCACCCGCAGCGACCCGGACGCGGCGCCGAGCTGCCTGCTCAAGCTCACCACCGGGCTGGACTGCCCGGGCTGCGGCGGCACCCGCGCCCTCTGGTACGTGCTGCACGCCGACCTGCCGGCCGCCGCGCGGCACCACTTCGTCTTCGTCTTCGCGCTGCCCTTCCTGGCCTACCTCTTCGTGGCCTGGGCCGGAAAGCAGGCGTTCGGCTGGCGGCTGCCGCAACTGCGGCTCGACAACCGGGTGATCGCCGGCTTCCTGGTCGGGTGGCTGGTCTTCTCGGTGGCCCGCAACCTGCCCTGGGCCCCGTTCACCGCCCTCTACGTCTGACATCCGCCCCGAGGCGGACGTGGGCGCGTTCACGGCGGCGCGCCCAGGTTTCGCCTCGGGCCCACCGGCCACTACAGTCGCAGGAATGCCGGAGATGGTGCAGCCCCAGGTCAAGCTGATCGCGTGGACCCAGTTCGAGGCACCCGACGAGGTGCCGTGGTCGACCGACGCCGAGGGCGGTCAGGCCCTCGCCGAGTTCGCCGGCCGGGCCTGCTACCAGTCCTGGAAGAAGCCCAACCCGGCGACCGCGACGAACGCCGGCTACCTGGCGCACATTCTCGACGTCGGCCACCTGTCGGTGCTGGAGCACGGCTCGGTGACCTTCTACTTCTCCGGCGTCTCCCGGTCCTTCACCCACGAGCTGATCCGGCACCGGCACTTCTCGTACTCCCAGCTCTCCCAGCGGTACGTGCCGGAGCGGGACGCGGCGATGGTCGAGCCGGGGGTGATCGCCGACGACCCGGAGCTGCACAAGAAGTTCGTCGAGGCGACCGAGGCGGCGGTCCGGGCGTACACCGAGCTGCTGGCGGGCCTGGAGGCCCGGTTCACCGACGAGCCCAACCCGACGCTGCGCCGCAAGCAGGCCCGGCAGGCGGCCCGGGCGGTGCTGCCCAACGCCACCGAGACCCGGATCGTGGTCACCGGCAACTATCGGGCCTGGCGGCACTTCGTCAAGATGCGCGCCACCGAGCACGCCGACGTGGAGATCCGCGAGCTGGCCGTGGAGTGCCTGCGTCAGCTCTCACGCGTGGCGCCGAACGTCTTCGCCGACTTCGTGATCAGCAAGCTGCCCGACGGCACCGAGGTCGCGGCCAGCCCGCACGCCGAGTGACTCCTGAACCTTCCCCACCGGCCGCCCGACGGTCGTCCGCTAGGTTGATGACATGACGCACGACCACCCTGCCGCTTCGCAACGAGGCGTGTCGCGTCCGTTCGGACGAGTGATCACGGCGATGGCGACCCCGTTCACGGCCGACGGTTCGCTCGACCTCGACGGCGCCGCCCGGCTCGCCGCCCACCTCGTCGACGAGCAGGGCAACGACGCGCTGGTCGTCAACGGCACCACCGGCGAGTCGCCCACCACCACCGACGCGGAGAAGGAGCGCCTGATCCGTACGGTGGTGGAGGCGGTCGGGGACCGCGCGCAGGTGGTGGCCGGGGTGGGCACCAACGACACCCGGCACACCATCGAGCTGGCCGCCGCCGCCGAGAAGGCCGGCGCGCACGGGCTGCTGGTGGTGACTCCGTATTACAACAAGCCGCCGCAGAGCGGGTTGCTGCGGCACTTCACGGCCGTGGCCGACGCCGCCGGGCTGCCGATCATGCTGTACGACATCCCCGGCCGGTCCGGGGTGGCCATCGCCACCGACACCCTGGTGCGCCTGGCCGAGCACGACCGGATCGTCGCGCTCAAGGACGCCAAGGGCGACCTGACCGCGACCTCCTGGGTGACCAGCCGCAGCGACCTGGCGGTCTACAGCGGCGAGGATTCGCTGACCCTGCCGCTGCTGGCGGTCGGCGCGGTCGGCGTGGTGGGCACCTCCACCCACTTCAGCGGCCTGGACACCCTGCGGATGATCGAGGCGTACGAGGTCGGCGACATGGCCGGTGCGCTGGCCCTGCACCAGCGGCTGCTGCCGCTGTACACCGGCATCTTCCGCACCCAGGGCATCATCCTGGTGAAGGCGGGACTGGCCGCCCACGGGCTGCCGTCCGGCCCGGTGCGCCCGCCCCTGGTGGACGCCACCGCGGACGAACTGGCCCAGCTGCGCGCCGACTGCGCCGCGGCGGGCCTGGCACTTCCTGAATGATCAAACGACACGACGGACGCCGGGTGACGGCGTCGCAGAATGAGGTGGACGCGTGACCGAGGCGCACTTCGAGGGTGAACTTCCCCCGCCGCTGCCGGAGGGCGGCCTGCGGATCATTCCGCTCGGCGGACTCGGCGCCATCGGCCGGAACATGACCGTCTTCGAATACGACGGCAAGCTGCTGATCGTCGACTGCGGGGTGCTCTTCCCCGACGTCGAGCAGCCCGGCGTGGACCTGATCCTGCCCGACTTCGGGCCGATCCTGGACCGGCTCGGCGACGTGCAGGCGATCGTGCTCACCCATGGGCACGAGGACCACATCGGCGCCGTACCGTACCTGCTCGCCCACAAACCGGACATCCCGCTGGTCGGCTCCCAGTTCACCCTGGCCCTGGTCGAGGCGAAGCTGGCCGAGCGGCGGATCCAGCCGTACACGCTGACCGTCCGGGAGGGCGGCCGGGAGCGGCTCGGCCCGTTCGAGTGCGAGTTCTTCGCGGTCAACCACTCGATCCCGGACGCCCTCGCGGTGGCCATCCGGACCGGGGCCGGCCTGGTGCTGCACACCGGCGACTTCAAGATGGACCAGCTCCCGCTGGACGGCCGGATCACCGACCTGGCCGGCTTCGCCCGGCTCGGCGCCGAGGGCGTCGACCTGCTGCTGTCGGACTCGACGAACGCGGAGATCCCCGGCTTCGTCACCCCGGAGCGGGAGATCGGGCCGGTGCTCGACTCGATCTTCGCGAAGGCCAAGGGGCGGATCATCGTCGCCTCGTTCGCCTCGCACGTGCACCGGGTGCAGCAGGTCTTCGACTCGGCGGTCGAGCACGGCCGCAAGGTCGCCCTGATCGGCCGGTCGATGGTCCGCAACATGGGCATCGCGCGTGACCTGGGCCTGCTGAACATCCCGCCGGGCCTGGTGATCGGGATCGAGGAGGCCACCACCCTCCCGCCCGAGCAGATCGTGCTGATGTCCACCGGCTCGCAGGGCGAGCCGATGAGCGCCCTGGGCCGGATGGCCAGCGGCGACCACCGGCACATCACCATCGCCCCCGGCGACACCGTGGTGCTGGCCAGCTCGCTGGTCCCCGGCAACGAGACCTCGGTCTACCGGGTGATCAACCGGCTGGCCCGGGCCGGCGCGGTGGTGGTGCACAAGGACGTGGCCAAGGTGCACGTCTCCGGGCACGCCCCGGCGGGGGAGCTGCTCTACCTGCTCAACGTGACCCGGCCGAGCAACCTGATGCCGGTGCACGGCGAGTGGCGGCACCTGCGCGCGCACGCCCGGCTCGGCATCGAGTCCGGCGTCGCCGCGGACCGGGTGGTGCTGTGCGAGGACGGCGACGTGGTCGACCTGGTCGAGGGCCGGGCCAGCCTGGTCGGGCACGTGAAGAGCCGCTACGTCTACGTCGACGGGCTCGCCGTCGGCGACGTCAGCGAGTCGCTGCTGACCGAGCGGCGCATCCTCGGCGACGGCGGCTTCATCGCCACCACCGTGGTGGTCGACTCGGTCACCGGCAAGGTGGTCGGCGGCCCGACCGTCTCGGCGAAGGGCTTCTCCGAGGACCCGGAGGCGTTCAACCCGGTGGTCCCGCTGGTCACCGAGGCGCTCAACCGGGCCGCCGCGGACGGCATCACCGACCCGCACCAGCTCCAGCAGATCGTCCGGCGCACCGTGGGACGTTGGGTCAACGACAAGTACCGGCGGCGGCCGATGATCGTCCCGACGGTCGTCGAGGTCTGACCTTCCACCGCCGCGCACGCCGGTCCACCGTCCGCGGTGGGCCGGCGTCGTCGCTTTCCGGGTACGCCCCGACACGCTCCGCCGAAACCGCCGGCCCCTGCTCAACCGATCGGCGTCCGTCTCCGTACTCCGGTCCGGCCGGCGTGCCCGCGCGGGCCGGGAGGAGCGTGGCGGATGGACCGCAGACGGATGACAGCCATCGGCGTCGTACTGGCGGCGGCGGGACTGACGGCGGCGGTGACCCTGCCGACCTTCGCCGGTGAGCGCGCCGCGCCGCCGGCCGGTGACCGGGCCGGCGCGGTCGCCGAGGACGCCCCCGAGGTGGTGGCGGCGCTGCGGCGTGACCTGTCGCTGACCCGGGAGCAGGCGGTGCGCCGGCTGGCCCGGGAACGGTGGGCGGCCGGCACGGTCGGGAAGCTGCGCGCCGAACTCGGCGCCGGCTACGGGGGGAGCTGGCTCGGCGACGACGGCGCCACCCTCACCGTCGCGGTGACCGACGCGGCCGGGGCGGAGCGGGTACGGGCCGCCGGGGCAGTGCCCCGGCAGGTGGCCCGTGGGGTGGCCGAGTTGGACGCGATCAAGCGCCGGCTCGACGCGGCGGGCGCGACGGCCAGCCCCGACGTGGCCGGCTGGTACGTCGACGTGGCCGACAACGCGGTGGTGGTGCTGGCCCGGCCGGGCGCCGAGTCGTCGGGCCGCCGGTTCGCCGCGGCGGGCGGCGGATCCGGCGACGCCGTCCGGGTGGCGCCCTCCACGGAGGCGCCCCGGCTGCTGTTCGACGTGCGCGGCGGCGACGCGTACTTCATCAACAACGCCGGCCGGTGCTCGGTCGGCTTCTCGGTGGTCGGCGGCTTCGTCACCGCCGGGCACTGCGGCCGGCCGGGGGACCGCACCACCGGGGCGAACCGGGTCGCCCAGGGCACCTTCCGTGCGTCGTCCTTCCCCGGCGACGACTGGGCCGTGGTCGAGGTCAACGGCGACTGGACGCCGCAGGGCGTGGTGAACGACTTCAACGGCGGCACGGTGCCGGTGAACGGGGCCACCGAGGCGCCGGTCGGCGCGTCGGTCTGCCGGTCCGGCTCGACCACCGGCACCCGGTGCGGGGTGATCCAGGCGAAGAACGCCACGGTCAACTACCCGGAGGGCACGGTCACCGGGCTGACCCGCACGAACGTCTGCGCCGAGCCGGGCGACTCGGGCGGCGCCTGGCTCTCCGGCGACCAGGCGCAGGGGGTCACCTCGGGCGGCTCGGGTGACTGCACCCGCGGCGGGGTGACGTTCTTCCAGCCGGTCACCGAGATCCTCCAGCGCAACAACCTCACCCTGGTCACCGCGGCCGGCCAGGCCCCGCCCGCCGACCCGCCGGCTGGCGGTGGAGCCACCGCCCCGCCGGCCGCCAGCACCCCGCCGGCCGCCAGCACCCCGCCGGCCGGCGACGCGGCCGAATGCACCGGCCAGGTGAGCCGGTCCGGCCGGATCGCCGCCGGACGGGTGCAGGTCCAGCCGGACGGCCGATTCTTCCGGACCTCCGGCGGCGGCCTGCGGGCCTGCGTCTCCGCGCCGGACGGCGTGCTGGCCGAGGTGGAGCTGCAACGCTTCACCGGCAGCTCGTTCCGGACCGTCGCCCGCGCCGACACCAGCGCCGGCCCGGCCCGGCTGACCGCCGACGTCCCGGCCGGCGCCTACCGCTACCGGGTGGTCGGGCTGGCCGGCGCGGGCGCGTACACCCTGGCGTTCTCCGCCGGCTGACCCGGCTGCGGACCGCGGCCCCGTTCCCCATCGCCCGGGGCGGGGCCGCGCCGCGGAGGGCTGGTCGGGTGACCGCACGACGATGTGAAGTCGCCCCGCCCCGGGGTGCGCTGGCCCGGAGGGCCGGCCGGCTGCGGCGGCACTGGCCCCGAGCCGGGCCGGGCGCGAGACCCGCCGGCCCGGGAAGGCCCGCCCCACCGCGGGGCCACGGTCCGGGAAGGCCCGCCCCACCGCGGGGCCACGGTCCGGGAAGGCCCGCCCCACCGCGGGGCCACGGTCCGGGAAGGCTCGCCCCATCGCGGGTCCAGGGTCCGGGAAGGCTCGCCCCATCGCGGGCCACGGCCTGGAAGGCCACTGAGCCGCCGCTGAGCCCGCCGGCTCGGAATGCCGGCCGGCGGCGGGCGCGCCGGCCAGGAGCCGGCCGACCCTCGTCCGCGCCCTACCAACTTGACCTCACAAACGAATCACCGACCCCGTTCTTTGCCGCAAACCGGCGCAACCGAGCCAGCGAGTGATTCGTTCACGACATCAAGTTGGTAGGGCGCGAGGAGCACCCCCCCGGTCCCGGCGATGACCCGCCCGGCGGCCCCGCGCCCGGCAGCCCCGCGCCCGGCAGCCCCGCGCCCGACAGCCCTCCGCCCGACAGCCACCCGCCCGAGCCGACGGACGCGGGGCCAGGCACCCCGGAGGCGGTGCGTCCGGTCACCGCAACCCTGCCGCCCGGCCGGCGGACGGGTCCCGCTCAGGGCAGCGCGGCGACCGCCTCCGCGTAGCCCGTTCCGGTGGTGACGGCGGCGGTGAGCAGCACGGCCAACTGGGCCGGCGCCACCCCGTACGCCAGGTCGACGGTGACGTCACCGGCCAGCACCAGCTCGCCGTCGTGCTCGTGCACGTACGCCTTGGGCAGCAGCCGGTCGTGGTTCCAGGCGTTGCAGAACGCGTACGCCTCGGCCCGCCGCGCGGCGGCCAGCCGCCGGTCGGCGACCACCCGGGCGTGCAGCACCTCCCCGCCCGGGCCGGCTGGCCGGAACCGGATCGTCGCCGCCCCCCACCGCCCGGTCACGGTCCCGCCGTCGGAGGTCCAGTCGTCGCCCCGGCGGTCCAGCGCGGCGCCGATCATCGCCAGGCTCAGCGGCGTCACCCCGGCCGGCTCGTCCGGCTCCTCGTCCGGGCGCAGGTCCCCGGCCGGATTCTCGGCGGGCAGCGGCACCGGGGCGGCGAGCGGCCGGGCGGCCAGCCAGGCGGCGATCCGTCCGGACTGGTGGCCGGTGCCGTTGCGGGCGTCGAAGCTGCCGGCCAGCCGGGTGGCCCGGGCCGCCAGCTCGGCGCCGAGCGTGGCCACGTCGACGCCCCGCCGCGCGCCGGCTCCCGGCACCGGTCGCCCGCCCAGGCCCGCCTCGACCGCCAGCCCGCAGAGCAGCGCGCCGGCCGCGGCGAACTCCATCGCCACCAGGTCGTCGGGGCTGTCGGCCAGCCGGGGCAACTGCTCGGCGAGGATGTCCAACCCCCGCTCCAGGTGCCCGCCGAGCGCGCAGAACCGCAGGTGGGCGGCGAGGTGCGGCAGCCCGGCCCGCTCCCGCCGATGCCGCCGGTACGCCCGGACGTGGGCCCGCGCCGCCTGATCCGCCGCGCCGGCACGCAGCCACGGCAGCAGCCCCACCGCCAGGGCCTGCTCGGGCTGGTCGGTGCAGGACAGCTCCCCGTCGAGCACCGGCCGCAGCGTGTCCAGCGCACCGGCCGGGTCACCCCAGCCCGCCACCAGTTGCGCCTGGCGGACCAGTCCACAGGCCGGGCAGCCGCCGGCCGGTTCGCCGGCCGCTCGGTTCGGGTCGGTGGGCAGCCGTGCGGCGCCCGAGCGGTGCCGCCGCCAGCGGGCGTACTCGCGCCGGGCGGTCGGCTCGTCGCCGAGGTGGTCGGCGAGCCGGCAGCGCAGCTCGGCGACCAGCGCGGAGTCCGGCTCGGAGCGCCGGGCCAGGTCGTCCAGCAGGGACCGGGCCGCGTCCAGGCCGGCGCGCGGGCTGCCGAACGCGCCCTCGATCGCGTACCGCTGGTAGCGGCGCAGCGTGCCGGCGTCGGCGGGCGCGTCGCCCAGCAGCCCGGGCGCCCGGTCGACGGCCGTCAGGCAGCGGCGTACCAGGTCGGGCAGCCGCCACCACTCGCCGTGGTGCAGGTGGGTCTCGATCAGTGCGAGCCGGGCCGCCAGGGCGGTACGCGCGTCGCCCTGCGCGTCGGCCCGGGTGGCGAGGCGCTCCAGCGCGGCCTGCCGGGCCGGCCCGTCCGGCTGGTCGCGGGCGTCGGCGAGTGCCTCGACCGGTCCCCGGTCGCGGGGCGGGATCACGGGCGGGTCCCGCCCGGCAGCCCGTCGACCGCCGCGGCCAGCTGGCAGCCGGCGGTGACGCCCCGGTCCAGCAACTGGCCGAGCTGGTGCGCCGTCACCCCGGCCTCCAGGTCGGTGACGGTCTCACCGCAGACCACCGCCCGGCCGTCGTCGCCGACGTGCACGTACGCCTTGGGCCAGAGCCGGTCGTGGTTCCAGGCGTTGCAGAACGCGTACAGGTCGGGGACCCGTTCGATCGGGAAGGCCGCGGCGGCCACGGCGCGGACCTGGAGCAGCTCACCGGCCTCGCCGAGGCGCAGGAACCAGATCAGGCTGTCGTCCCAGCGGCCCACCAGGTCACCGTCGGCGTCGGTCGTCACCAGGTGTCCCCGGGCCCCGAGCACGGCGGTGAGCAGCTCCCGGGTCAGTGGACGCAGGGCCTGGACCGGCCCGGCCAGCGGGCCGTCGGGACCGTCCTCGAACTCCGGAGAGGCCATCGGGCACCCCTTCTGAGGCGAATAACACAACGGGCGGCGCAAACCGTGCTGCGACACGCGGACACGACCCGGATAGCGGCGATCCACCGGGTGCCGCCGTTACGGTGACTCTATGGCGGGCCGTACCTCTCAGGCGAGCCGGCGGCGCGGCGCGTCGTCGCGCAACACGAACAGCCGTGCCCGCACCCCGGCGAAGAAGGCCACCCGGGCCAACGCCCGGCGGCGGCCGGCGGCCCGGCCGGGGCCGGCCGTCTACGTCGGACGCGCGGTCGGCGCACTGTGGATGGGGCTGGCCCACGGCGTCGGCTGGGCGGTGCGCGCCGCCGGCCGGCAGGCCGCGTCCGCCCGGGACCTGGACCCGGAGCACCGCCGCGACGGCGGTGGGCTGCTCCTGTTCGGCCTGGCCATCCTCAGCGCGGTGGCGATCTGGTTCTCCGGCGCGGGCCCGCTCGGCGCCCGCCTGGCCGACACGGTACGGCTCTTCCTCGGCGCCATCGCCGTGGTGGTGCCGGTGCTGCTGATGATCGGCGCCTGGCGGCTGATGCGCGCCGCCCCCGACCCGGAGCACCGCGGTCGCGGCCTGGTCGGCTGGGGTTCCATGCTGGTCGCCACCGCCGCGATGCTGCACATCGGGCAGCACCCGGTGGACCAGGTGCAGCGGGACTACGCGGGCGGCCTGATCGGCGCCGGCGTCGGTGACCTGCTGGCGGGGGCGATCACCGCCTGGGTCGCCATGCCGCTGCTGATCCTGCTGCTGGTCTTCGGCCTGCTGGTGGTCACCGCCACCCCGATCAACAAGATCCCCGAGCGGCTCGGCATGCTGGCCGGCACGCTTGTCGCCCCGGACGGGACGGCCGGCGCCGAGACGGCGGAGCCGGTCGAGAAGCCGGCCCGCCGCCGGCCGGCCAAGCGGCTGCCGCCCCCGGTCGACCTGGACGACCCCGACGACCTGTCCGGCGAGGAGATCGACCTCCAGGACACCCTGCCGCTGCCCCGCAAGCGGGTCCCGGCCGCCCGCAAACCGGCGGAGCCGCCGGAGCACTCGCCGCTGCCCACCCGGGCCGAGCAGCTCGCGCTCACCGGCCTCGCCGGTGACTACACGCTGCCGCCGGCCAACATCCTCGGCACCGGGGCCGCGCCGAAGACCCGCAGCAAGGCCAACGACGAGGTGATCGCCGCGCTGACCGGCGTGTTCGACCAGTTCGACGTGGACGCCGCGGTCACCGGCTTCACCCGCGGTCCCACGGTCACCCGCTACGAGGTCGAGCTGGGTCCGGGCGTCAAGGTCGAGCGGATCACCCAGCTCTCCCGCAACATCGCGTACGCGGTGAAGTCGCCGGACGTGCGGATCCTCAGCCCCATCCCGGGCAAGAGCGCGGTGGGCGTGGAGATCCCGAACACCGACCCGGAGAACGTGTCCCTCGGCGACGTGCTGCGCTCGCGGGCCGCCACCAGCGACCACCACCCGATGGTGGTGGCGCTCGGCAAGGACATCGAGGGTGGCTTCGTGGTGGCCAACCTCGCGAAGATGCCGCACATCCTGATCGCGGGCGCCACCGGCGCGGGCAAGTCGAGCTGCCTGAACTCGCTGCTGGTCTCCATCCTGACCCGGGCCACGCCGGACGAGGTGCGGCTGCTGCTGATCGACCCGAAGCGGGTCGAGATGACCGGCTACGAGGGCATCCCGCACCTGGTCACGCCGATCGTGACAAACGCCAAGAAGGCGGCGGACTCCCTCGAATGGGTCGTCCGCGAGATGGACATGCGCTACGACGACCTCGCCGCCAACGGGGTCCGGCACATCGACGACTTCAACCGCAAGGTGCGCAACGGCGAGATCAAGGCGCCGCCGGGCAGCGAGCGGGAGCTGCGCCCGTACCCGTACCTGCTGGTGATCGTGGACGAGCTGGCCGACCTGATGATGGTCGCGCCGCGCGACGTGGAGGACTCCATCGTCCGGATCACCCAGCTGGCCCGGGCCGCCGGCATCCACCTGGTGCTGGCCACCCAGCGTCCCTCGGTCGACGTGGTGACCGGCCTGATCAAGGCGAACGTGCCGTCCCGGCTGGCCTTCGCCACCTCCTCGCTGGCGGACTCCCGGGTCATCCTCGACCAGCCCGGCGCGGAGAAGCTGCTCGGCCGCGGCGACGGCCTCTTCCTGCCGATGGGCGCGTCGAAGCCGATCCGGATCCAGGGCGCCTGGGTGACCGAGCGCGAGATCACCGATGTGGTGAAGTTCTGCAAGGACCAGCGCGAACCGGAGTTCCGCCAGGACGTGCTGACCGTCGCGCAGGACAGCAAGAAGAAGATCGACGAGGACATCGGCGACGACCTGGACCTGCTCGTGCAGGCCGTCGAGCTGGTGGTCACCTCGCAGTTCGGCTCGACCTCGATGCTCCAGCGCAAGCTGCGGGTCGGCTTCGCCAAGGCGGGCCGGCTGATGGACCTGATGGAGACCCGGGGCGTGGTCGGCCCGTCCGAGGGTTCCAAGGCCCGCGACGTGCTGGTCAAGCCGGACGAGCTGGAGGAGGTCCTGGCCGGCCTGCGCGGCGCCGATGAGTGACGGCGAGCGGACGGCGGTCGTGGCCGACCCGGACGGCAGCCGGGCGCTGCTGGCGGCCCGGCCGGTCTGACCGGATGAGCGACGCGAGGGCCCGCCGGTTTCCCGGCGGGCCCTCGCGGAGTGCGGTGCCGCTCAGTTGTTCAGGATCGCGGCGGCCAGGGCGATGCCGATCACCGCGCCCACCACGCTCGCGGCGGCGGCGTACCAGCCCAGCGGCTTGTCGCCGAGGACGGCGCCGACGACGCCGAGGATCACGCCGAGCACGCCGAAGATCAGCGGGGAGATGAAGATCGCGAGCGCCGCGAAGACGAAGCCCACGATGGTGCAGATCCGGGCGGCGTTGCTGCGCGGGCGGGCGGTGGTGTGCATGTCGGCCATGACGTCCTCCGTGGATCGAGAGCCTTGTGATGGTGGGTCGGGGCGATCACTACCCACTGCGGCCTCGCGCTACGCATCCGTTCCGATACACCCCATCGGGGCGGCTACCGGACTCAGTGGAACAGCTTGAGCCCGACCACCCCGGCCACCACCAGGGCCAGGCAGGCGATCCGGGGCAGGTTGGCGGGCTCACCCAGGGCCAGCATGCCGACCAGCGCGGTGCCGACCGCCCCGATGCCGACCCAGACCGCGTAGCCGGTGCCGACCGGGATGTCGCGCAGCGCGTACGCCAGGCCGGCCATGCTGGCCACCAGCGAGACGCCGAAGACGGCGGTGGGGACCGGGCGGCTGAAGCCGGCGCTGCGGTCCAGGGCGATCGCCCACACGGTCTCCAGCAGTCCGGAGAGCACGAGCACGATCCAGGCCATCACGAATCACCCCTGACGGGACAGGCCCGGCCACCGGGGCCGGGACGGGTGGTCACACCGGGGCGTCTTGGCCTGACCGGGTACGCCACCACTCGTCCGGGGCGAACACCGTCGCCACTGGCGAAGCTAGCACCGACGCCGGCCTGCGGTGCGGTGACGAAGCCCACCTCGGGTGGAGTTAACGCGAACTTCAGGTTGCACCATGGGCGGCATGACCCTGTTCCTCTCCGACGAGGACGTCACCGCCGCGGTCGACGCCCCGCTCGCCGTGGCCGCCATGCGCGACGCCCTGCTCGCCGCGTACGAGGGGCGGCTGATCGCCCCGCCCCGCGCCGCCGCCCCGCTGGGCGGGGGCCGGCTGGTGCTCACCGCCGGTCACCTCACCGGCGAGTGGTACGGCTTCCGCTCGTACGACACCTTCGGGCACCCGTACGGCGAGCAGCTGGTGGTGCTGCACGACGCCGGCAGCGGCGCGGTACGGGCCATCGCGGTGGGCGAGGAACTCGGCTCCCGGCGTACCGGGGGACTGGGCGGGGTGGCGGTGGACGCGCTGGCCCGCCCGGACGCGGCGACCCTCGGCGTGGTCGGCTCCGGGCGGCAGGCGTGGACCCAGGTCTGGGCCGCCGCCGCGGTCCGCCCGCTGCGCGAGGTGACCGTGCACAGCCGCTCGGCGGCGCGCCGGGAGGCGTTCGCCGCCCGGGTCCGGTCTGAGCTGGGCGTGCCGGCCCGCGCGGTCGGCACGGCAGCCGAGGCGGTCCGGGACCGGGACGTGGTGGTGCTCGCCACCACCAGCGTCACCCCGGTGCTGGCCGCCGCCGACCTCGCCCCCGGCACCCACCTCAACGCGGTCGGCTTCAAGCAGGTCGACCGGCACGAGTTCGGCCCCGACCTGCTGGACGCCGCCGACCTGCTGGTCACCGACTCGCCGGCGCAGGCGGCCGGGTACGTCCCGCCGATGCTGGCCGCCGTCGAGCCGTACGCCGGGCGGCTGCGCGACCTGGGCGCGGTGCTGGCGGGGGCGGTGCCGGGCCGGACCGGCGCGGACCAGATCTCGGTGTTCTGCTCCACCGGCCTGGCCGGCACGGAGGTCTTCCTGCTCGACCGGCTGGCCCGCCGCACCGCCCCGGCGCGGTGACCGCCGTCGCACCGGCCCGCGCCCGAAGTGTTAACAGGGGGCCCTTCCGCTACCGAATGCGTTAACAAGGGCACCCTCCTTCCACCCGGGCCTCGCCGGGGGGTGCGGGGCGGCCCGGTACCCTCGGGTGGTGTCTGCCACCTCCCCTGCCACCCCCGACGGCCGTCGCGTCGCCCTGCTGACCCTGGGCTGCGCCCGTAACGAGGTCGACTCGGAGGAGTTGGCCGCCCGGCTGCACGCCGACGGTTGGCAGGTGACCACCGACGGCGAGGGCGCCGACGTGGTGGTGGTGAACACCTGCGGCTTCGTGGAGAAGGCCAAGCAGGACTCGATCCAGACGCTGCTCGCCGCCGCCGACACCGGCGCCAAGGTGGTCGCCGCCGGCTGCATGGCCGAGCGCTACGGCCGGGAGCTGGCCGACAGCCTGCCCGAGGCGCAGGCGGTGCTGAGCTTCGACGACTACCCGGACATCGCGGCCCGGCTCGACGCGGTGGTGGCCGGCGAGGCGATCGACGCGCACACCCCGCGCGACCGGCGTGAGCTGCTGCCGCTGACCCCGGTCAAGCGGCGGGACGCCGCCGTGTCGCTGCCCGGGCACGGCACCCCCACCCGGGTCGCCCCGGAGACCGACGAGCACACCCCGGCGCACCTGCGCCAGGTGCTGCGGCACCGGCTGGACACCGGTCCGGTGGCCTCGCTGAAGCTGGCCAGCGGCTGCGACCGGCGCTGCGCGTTCTGTGCCATCCCGGCGTTCCGCGGGGCGTTCGTGTCGCGTACCCCGGACGAGCTGCTCGCCGAGGCGGAGTGGCTGGCCAAGACCGGCGTCCGCGAGCTGGTGCTGGTCAGCGAGAACTCCACGTCGTACGGCAAGGACCTGGGCGACCCGCGGGCGCTGGAGAAGCTGCTGCCGCAGCTCGCCGCGATCGACGGCATCGTGCGGGTGCGGGCCAGCTACCTCCAGCCCGCCGAGACCCGGCCCGGCCTGGTCGAGGTGATCGCCACCACGCCCGGCGTGGCGGCCTACTTCGACCTGTCGTTCCAGCACTCCAGCGAGCCGGTGCTGCGCCGGATGCGCCGGTTCGGCTCCACCGACCGGTTCCTGGAGCTGCTCGCCTCGGCCCGGGCGCTGGCCCCGGAGGCGGGCGCCCGGAGCAACTTCATCGTCGGCTTCCCCGGCGAGACGAAGCAGGACGTGGCCGAGCTGGTCCGGTTCCTGACCGAGGCGCGGCTGGACGCGATCGGCGTGTTCGACTACAGCGACGAGGACGGCACGGAGGCCGCCGGGCTGCCCGGCAAGGTCTCCGCCGCCACCGTCAAGCGCCGGTACGACCGGCTCGCCGCGCTCGCCGACGAGCTCTGCTCGCAGCGGGCCGAGGAGCGGCTCGGCTCGACGGTCGAGGTGCTTGTCGACTCGGTCGCCGACGGCGTGGTGGAGGGCCGGGCGGCGCACCAGGCGCCGGAGGTGGACGGCTCGACCACGCTTGTCGCGCCGGTGGGCGGCGGGGTCGACCTGGCCGCGCTGCGCCCGGGCGACCTGGTCCGGGCGACGGTCACCGGCACCGAGGGTGTGGACCTGGTGGCGGTGCCGGATGAGATGATCTCGGCGGCGCCCGGCGCGACCCGGTGACGGCGGGCCCGGACGGAGCGGGGGAGCCACGTGGTGCGGTGCCGGATTCGCCACGGCGGCCGGGCGAGGGTGCCCCGATGACCGGGGCGACGGACTCCGCCGTGCCCCCGGTGCCGGTGTTCAACGCCGCCAACGGGCTCACCCTGCTGCGGTTGGTGCTGGTGCCGGTCTTCGTGGCGCTGGTGGCCGTCTCCGCGATGACTCACCCGGGCTGGCGGGTCGCGGCCTGCCTGGTCTTCGTGGTGGCCTCGTTCACCGACCTGGTTGACGGCTGGATCGCCCGCCGGTTCGGCCTGGTCACCTCGGTCGGCAAGGTGGCCGACCCGATCGCCGACAAGGCCCTCACCGGCGCCGCGCTGGTGCTGCTGTCGCTGCACGACGTGCTGCCCTGGTGGGTGACCGTGGTGATCCTGGCCCGCGAGCTGGGCATCACCGCGCTGCGGTTCTGGGTGATCCGGCTCGGGGTGATCGCCGCCAGCCGCGGCGGCAAGGTCAAGACGGCGCTCCAGGTCCTGGCGATCGTCTGGTACCTGTGGCCGATGCCGGCCGCCCTGGTCCCGGTCGGTCCGTGGATCATGGGGGCCGCCGTCCTGGTCACGCTGGCCACCGGCGTCGACTACCTCGTCCAGGCGTGGCGCCTGCGCCGGCCGGTCGCCTGATCCCCGGGCCGCGCGGCTGCCAGGATGGGGAGGGCGGCGGGGAAGGGAAGCAGGCCATGGAGACGGACGCGAACCACCGACGGCCCGCCGGCAGCCCGGCGGCCGGGGTGGTGCACAGCCTGGCGGAACGGCACAAGACGCTGGCCACGGTCGAGTCGCTCACCGGCGGCCTGCTCGCCGCCGCGATCGTGGAGATCGCCGGGGTGAGCGGCGTCTACCGGGGTGGTCTGGTCACCTACGCCACCGAGCTGAAGGCCGAGCTGGCCGGCGTGCCGGGCGACCTGCTGGCCGAGCGCGGGCCGGTGGATCCGGACGTCGCCGTGGCGCTCGCCGAGGGCGGGCGCCGCCGGTGCGGGGCCGACTGGGGGCTCGCCACCACCGGGGTGGCCGGGCCGGAGCCGCAGGACGGCAAGCCGGTCGGGCTGGTCTACGTGGCCGCGGCCGGTCCCACCGGCAGCACCGTGCGCCGGCTGGACCTGGACGGCGGCCGGGATCACATCCGCGCCGCGGCGGTGATCGAGGCGCTGCGGCTGCTCGGCGAGCAGCTCCACGGGCCCGACCCGGCCGCCGAACCCCCGGCGGCGGACGCTCCCGACGGCCGTGCCGCGTCGGCCGGCGCGGGCCGCCGGTAGGCCGGCGGATGCGGGCGCCCGGCAAACCGGAGGGGCGGGGTGGGATGTCGACGGGGCCGGCACCGGGTACGGTTGCGGGAAGGCTCCGCCGATCAGTTCGGCGCCGGAGCGGTCCGCCGCGTCCGGCCCGGCTGCGGCGCGGCGAGACCCGTCAGGGGGAGGTGCAATGGTCCTGCTACGCCGTGTGATCGGGGACGCGCTGCGGGCCCGGCGCCAGGGGCAGCACCGCACCCTGCGTGAGGTCTCCTCCGCCGCCAACGTCAGCCTCGGTTACCTCTCCGAGATCGAGCGCGGCCAGAAGGAGCCCTCCAGCGAGCTGCTGGCCGCCATCTGCGACGCCCTGGGCGCCCGCCTGTCCGAGCTGCTGCGCGAGGTCAGCGACACGGTCGCGCTCGCCGAGCAGATGCCGGGGGTGCTGCTGCCCGTGCAGGACGAGCCGGTCGAGACCGCGCCGGTCGTGGCCAAGGCCACCAACCGGAGCGTGCGCCAGGTCAGCTCGGACGGCAAGGTCGCGGTCTCGGTGCGGCAGGAATCGCCGCTCAAGGCCACCCTGCGCAGCAGCCGGGTGCGCCCGGCCGACCGCGACGTGGTGTGCGCCGCCTGATCCACCCGCGCCTCGTGGCCGCGCTGGTGCCGACCGCGTACGGTTGATCGCAGCCGCTGCGACGTCTCCGCTCCCCGGGTACGGATGCCGCCCTGGCGTCGGCCTGGGACGATGGACGCATCGCGGGCGGCCGGTCCGACTGGCCGGCGAGGCCGAGCGACGCTACTGAGGGGATACCGCGGAGATGGCGAACCCGTTCGTCAAGGGTTGGAAGTACCTGATGGCGCTCTTCGGTGCCCGGATCGACGAACACGCCGATCCCAAGGTGCAGATCCAGCAGGCCGTCGAGGAGGCGCAGCGCCAGCACCAGGCGCTCGTCCAGCAGGCCGCGGCGGTGATCGGCAACCAGCGTCAGCTCGAGATGAAGCTGTCCCGGCAGATGTCCGAGGTCGAGCGGCTCCAGTCGATGGCCCGGCAGGCGCTGGTCCTGGCCGACCAGAACCGCGCCAAGGGCGACGACGCCGAGGCCGGGCGGTACGAGCAGTCCGCGCAGACCCTGGCCACCCAGCTGGTCTCCGCCGAGCAGGCCACCGAGGACCTGAAGACCCTGCACGACCAGGCGCTCGGCGCCGCCGCGCAGGCCCGCCGCGCGGTGGAGAACAACTCGATGATCCTCCAGCAGAAGCTCGCCGAGCGCACCAAGCTGCTCAGCCAACTGGAGCAGGCCAAGATGCAGGAGAGCGTGGCCTCCTCGCTGGAGTCGATGTCGGCGCTGACCGCCCCCGGCAACACCCCCTCGCTGGACGAGGTGCGGGACCGCATCGAGCGCCGCTACGCCAACGCGATGGGCCGGGCCGAGCTGGCCGGCAACTCCGTCGAGGGCCGGATGCTGGAGATCCAGAAGGCCAGCCTGGACACCGCCGGCTCGTCCCGGCTGGAGCAGATCCGGGCCAGCATGGCCGGTGAGCAGCTCGCCGGCCGGCAGGAACAGCCCGCCATGGAGCAGCAGCGCACCGGGTCCGCGACGCCGGCCGCCGACCCGGCCGCCGCCGCCCGGCTCGACGAGCTGCGGGCCAGCATGTCGCGGGAGCGCAACACGGGGGACACCACAGCCACCGGCTGAGCCGGCCGGTCGAGGAGGTACGCATGGCGGACGAGCGGGCGAAACACTTCCGCCGACTGCGGCGGCTGCGCCGCTCGGCACGACGGTGGAGCGTGCTGGCCGGCGGGCTCGGCGGGGCCGCCGCCGTGCTCACCCCGTACGCGGGGATCGGGCTGGGGGACGCGGCCTGGGCGGGCGCGGCGGGCGGCGCGCTGGCACTGGCCGCCTGGCGCTGGGCCGACCTGCGTGCGCTCGCCGCCCAGCCGGCCCCGCCCGAGCTGAACCCGGCCGAGGTCGCGGCCCGCAACCGGGCCCGGCTGGTGGCCGCGGTGGAGCGTCTGCCGGTGGGCCCCGGGGTGCTGGCCGAGGTGCGCCGGGTCCGGTCCCGGATGGCGCTGCGCGGCACCGGGGCGGCGGAACCGTTCGCCCGGCTGGACCGGGCCGCGCTGACCCTGGCCGGGATGGCCGGCCGGCTGACCGGCCCGGCCGAGCCGGCGGTACGCGAGGCGGCCACCGCCGACGGGTCGCTACGCGATCTGGCGTTCCGGGTGGCCGGGGTGGAACGCGCCCTGCGGCTGGCCCCGGCGCAGGCCCGGCCGTCGCTGGCCGAGGCGCACCGGGAGCTGGCCGAGCAGCTGGACAGCGGGGTGACCGCGTACGAGGGGCTGGTCGTCGCGGCGGCCGGCTACGTCGCCGAGGACGCCCGCCCGAGCGGCGAGCACCCGTCCGCGGCCCGGCTGGTCGAGGCCACCGACCTGCTGCACGGGGTGACCGCCGCGCTGGCCGAGCTGCGCGGCGTCGACGACCCGCGGCGCGCCCCGGCCGCCGCATCCTGGCCGCCGGTGGGCGGCGAGCCGCCGCGCGGCCCGGCGGCCGACCCGTGGGCCGCGACGGACCCGCTGGCTGCCGCCCCGGCCACCGACCACTGGGGCTCGGCCGGCCCGCTGCGCGCCGGTCACTGACCGCGGTCAGGCCGGGGTGGTCACCGGCACCGGGCCGGTGAACGGCGAGCTGCCCACCACGTTGTACGACCGGATCCGGTAGTGGTAGGTCACCCCGCGGGCCAGCCCGGTGTTGGTGAAGCCGCGCCCGGTCACGGTGAAGGTGGCCAGCTCCCGGGTGAACGCGGGATCGGCGGCCCGCTGCACGACGAACCCCGCGCCGGGCCCCGGTGGGGTACTGGCCGCCCAGCTCAGCGTGACGGTCGCGGTGTCCGGGCCGGGCGCGCCGGCGGCGGCCACCACGGCGGTGGGCGTCCCGGGGGCGGGCGGGGTGGCGACCGAGGCGACGGTCGACCACGGTGACGCGGCACCCAGATAGGTGGTCCGGACCCGGTAGTAGTAGCGGGTGTCCGGGGCCACCGCCGGGTCGAGGTGGTGGTCGCCGACCGGGATCGCGGTGGTGCCCGGCCCGCTGGTGAAGGTCGGGTTGGTGGCCCGCTGCACGTCTATCCCGGTGGCGAAGGAGCGGTTGGTCCAGCGCAGCGCGATCCGCAGCGGCGCGGCGGCCGGGATCGCGGCGGTCAGCCCGGCCGGTGCGGCCAGCCCCACCGAGGCGGGCACGCTGTTCGACCAGGCCGAGCAGCTCGCCGCGTTTTCGGCGCGGATCCGGTAGTGGTAGGTGACGCCGGGGGTGACGCTCGCGTCGGTGTACCGGGTCGCGGCGCCGGCCACGCTGATCGTGGTGACCCCGGAGGTGAACCCGGGCTCGGTGGCCCGCTGGAGCTGGTGGCTGGTCGCGGCGGGCCGGGACCCGTTTCCCGTCCAGGCCAGCACGATCGCCGGCAGGGCGGTGGCCGAGCCCGGCGCCGGGGTGGCGGTGAGCCCGGTCGGCGCCTTCGGTGACACCCGCAGCACCAGCGGACGGCTCATGCCCTGGTCGCGGTGGCTGCCGGACTGGCTCTGCCAGCGGTACTCCCAGCCCAGGTTGACCAGCTGGTTGGTGACCGTCGCGGGGCGGCCGTCGACCGGGCTGATCGGGGTGGCGCCGGTCCGCGCGCCGGCCGGGCGGGTCGGGTCGAGCAGCCGTACGCTGTCGCCGATCTTGAACGGCAGGGCCGGCACGACCGGGCGCAGCGCCACCACCACGTCCTCCCGCGGGTTGACCCGCAGCGTCTCCTTCCAGCCCAGCTCCGCCGGCTCGGGCGCCCGGGTGGTGCCGTCCCAGCCGACCCGGTTGACGACCTGCACGTCGCAGCCGGCCAGGTGCACCGCCTCGGTCTGCCGGCTGTTGCCGCTGATCCGCCAGAGCTGGGTGCCGTCGCCGGGCTCGCCCGGCCCGGCCGCCGGGTCGGCCACCACCAGCACCTCGGTCGCCGGGTCGGTGGGGCCGAGCGGCAGGGTGGCCGGGGTCAGCGGCCCGGCGTACGGGTGGCCCACCCCGAGCCGGCCCACCAGCCGGCCGTGCCGCGGTTCGAAGACCTGCTCCACCGCCTTCACCGCCAGCGGCAGGGTGACCGGGCCGGCCGCCCCGGCCGGGGTGAAGCTGACCGTGGTGGCGTGCGCGGAGACCACCGTCTCCCGCGCCGTCCGGCCACCGAACGCCCGGTCGTACGCCGGTTGCGGCACGATCGGCGGTCGCTGGCTCTGCGCGTACGCCCCGGGCAGGCGCTCGACGAGGCGGTCCAGGTCGTACGGCTCGGCGGGCGCGCCGGCCACCCGGAACTGGAGCAGCGTGCGGGTGTTCGGGCCGTACCCGGGGCGGGTGCCCGGCGAGCCGCCGGCCGGGCTCCGGTCGGGTGCGCCGGTGTGGTGGTCGTGGCGCGGGTCCGCGCCGGGCAGCGGCGCCGGGCAGTCGTTGTACAGGATCAGCGTGCCGCCCGGCGGCACCCGGGAGAAGTCGACGAGCACGTCGGCCCGTTCGCCGGGGGAGAGCAGCAGGGCGTGGCCGTCGACGTTGAGCACGGTCGGGTCGGTCCGGTCGTACCGGTAGCCGACCGGGCGGCTCGGCACCACCACCGGGGCGGGCAGCAGCCCGCACTCGTTGCCGATCTGGATCAGGTCCGGTCCGGCGGTCGCCGGATCGGGCACGCCCTCCTCCCGGCCGTCGGTCGGCCACCCGGCGGGGCGGTCGGGGGCGCGTACCGCCTCGACCATCGGCACCTCACCGGCGTCCGGGTCGGCGAGGCTGCCGTCGGGGTGCCACATCGGCGCGTCCGAGCCGGCCCGGTAGAGCTGGAGGTTGAGGCTGCGGTCCGCGCAGGCGTTGAGGATCCGGAACCGGTACGCCCGGGGCCGCACCGTCAGGTACGGGTAGGCCACCCCGTTCACCAGCGGGGTGTCCCCGTACGCCCCGGGCACCGCCGACGGGTGCGGCAGGTCCGGGGCCAGCGGCGGCTCGTCCGGGGCGGCCACCGGATCGTGGTGCGGGTTGGGCACCGGCCCGGCCTCGGGTCGGGGGCCGTGGGACCAGGGCCCGTACTCCCAGCGGCCGGTCGGGTTGCGGCCGCCGGCCCGCCACGGGTTCTGCCGGGGCTGGTAGACGTGCGGCCACCAGAGGCTGCCCTTGGCGCCCCAGCGGTCCCGGTCCCAGGTCGGGTCCTGGGCGGCGAGCTGCGCGTCGTCCGGCACGAACGTCGCGTCCTGGATGACCAGCGGCAGCTGCTCGGCGGGCAGCACCCCGTCGGCGACGAGGCGTTCCTCGGCCGGGTCGGTGAGCAGGTAGGGGGCCAGCTGGCCGGAGTAGGTGGTGAGCCGGGACAGCCCGAGGGTGTTGTCGTGCAGCCACATCAGCCGGCCGCTCTGCTCGTTCGGCCAGTACAGGGTGGTGGCGCCGGCCCCCGGGTCCGGCATGTCCGGCACCGCCGTCAGGCCCGGCCCGGCCGGGTACGGGGTGATCTCGCCGGCCGGGGTGACCCACTGGGTGGGGTTGCCGGCGCTGATCCAGCCGGTCTGCGCCCCGTGCAGGTGCGGCACCGCCCGGTTCTGCGGCAGCGGGGCGGGCCCGTCCAGCGGGCCGACCGCCGCCCCGTCCAGGCTGGCGTCGACCGGGAGGAAGAGCTCCCCGGCCTGGCCGGTGGGCAGCCGGTTGATGAACTTGACCCGGACCGGCCGGCCGCGCCGGGCGACGATCAGCGGGCCGGTCGGGCTGGGCCGGGCCGGCGGGGCGACCGTGTTGTGCCCGGACGGGTCGGTGCCCAGGTTGAGCTGGCGGTAGCCGCGCAGCCGGGTGGCCGGCAGGTCCGGGTGCAGGCGGTGCGCGTACTCCTGGAGCGCGATCTCGTAGTAGTCGCAGCCCGGCCAGCTGATCGTGTCCGGCACCGCGACCGGCAGCGACGCCGCCCGCCCGGCCGGATCGTCGTCGGTGGCGGGCGCGTCGGACGCCGGTACCGGCAGCGGCGCGACGAACTTGCGGAGGCCGGTGCCGGGCACCACCCGCCCGGCCGGGTCGAGCACCGGCAGCGGGCTGCCAGCGACGTTCGGCACCGGCCCGAACAGCCGGGGCACGGCCGTCGGGTCGAGACTGGCCGGCACGGGCGGGGCCTCGTCGGGGGTACGCGCGCCGGGCACGGCGAGCTGGTCACGGGCCGGGACCTCGTGGTCCACCCGGTTCGGCCGGAGTCTGCGGAACAGCACCATGGCTCTCCCCGGTGCCGGGGCGCGACGGCCACCACCCCGACGTGGTGGGCGTCCGCGCTGCTGACGGTCGGTGAGCGTGCCACCGCAGCATGCGGTGCGAAGGGGCCGGCGGGGAAGTACCCATTCGTCCGTATCTCGGACGATCTTGCCGTTTCGTGGAAGTTCTATGTCTTCCGGGTACGGAAGGCCCGCCGGTCCGGGGCGCCGCCGCCCGTGCGCCGCTCGCGCTCGGACCGCCGACGCGTCCGCCTGGCTCCGGACCTCCTGCCGACGGGTGGGGGCCGCCGGTCCACGGCCGCGCGGCCCCGACGCCGGGGCCCGTTCCGTGGCCTACCAACTTGATGACGTGAACGAATCACTCCGCCGGTGTGATGGGGCGATGGTGCGGCATCCCGCCGCCCGGCTGATTCGTTTGTGACATCAAGTTCGTAGGCTGCCGACCGGGCACCGCCAGGGGTGTGCGGCAGGCAGGTTCGCCCTCGGTCGTGTCGACCGGGCGCCGTCGGGGGTGTGCGGCAGGCGGGGTTCGCCCTCGGTTGTGCCCACCGACCGCCGTCGGGGGCGTGCGGCAGGAAAGGCCGACCCTCGGCCCTGCCGAGCACCGCCGGGTTGCGCGCCGGGGCAAGGGTCGCCCCAGGTCGTGCCGGCCGCGCACCGCTTCAGGGCGGGGCCGAAGGCCGCAGCGGGCCGGCGCCGCGCCGAACAGCGGGGCCCGCTCAGCCCGCCGGCTGCGGACCGGGCTGGCAGGCCGGACACCAGTAGGTGACCCGCTCGCCGAGCTCCGCCTTGCGGATCGCGGTGCCGCACCGCCGGCAGGGCTGCGCCCGCCGGCCGTAGACGTAGCTGGTCGCCCCGCGGTGCAGCGAGCCGGTGGTGCTCTGCGTCCACCGGCCCCGGTTGGCCGCCAGCAGCCGCTGCGCCAGGGCCACCGTGCCCGGCAGGTCCGGCACGTCGCCGACCGGCGTCCACGGGGAGACCCCGCGCAGGAAGAGCACCTCGCACTTGTAGAGGTTGCCCACCCCGGCCAGGTTGCGCTGGTCCAGCAGGGCGTCGGCGACGGTCGCCGCGGGCTGGGCGGCGAGCCGGCGGACCGCCTCGTCCGGGTCCCAGTCCGGGCCGAGCAGATCCGGCCCGAGGTGCCCGACCAGGGACTCCTCCTCCGCAGTCGGCACCAGGGCCAGCTCGTGCAGGTGGTAGCCGACCGCCACCGCGCCGGGGCTGCGCAGCACCACCCGGATCAGGTGCGCCGGCCGGCCCGTCCAACGCTCGCCCGGGGCGTACGCCCGCCAGGCGCCGTCCATCCGCAGGTGGGAGTGGAGGGTGCGGCGGTCGCCGTCCGGGGCGCTGAGCCGGAGCAGCAGGTGCTTGCCCCGGCTCGCCGACTCGCGGACCGTCCAGCCGGTCAGGTCGGTCGTCGCCAGCTGCGGCACCCGGAAGTCCGAGCCGGTCAGGGTGGCGCCGGCCAGCGCGCGGTGCAGCACGCGGGCCGTGTTCCAGACGGTGTCGCCTTCGGGCACGTGCCCATTGTCCCCTTCGTCAGGGGCGTTCGTCGGGGCGGGCCGGGCGGACCAGGTCCTGGTAGCGGGGGTGGCTGGCGCCGTAGACGGCGAAGTTGAGCCGGGCGTGGGCGAGGCTCAGGTCGCCGTTCGGGCCGCCGCGCACCACGTCGGCGTCGGCCTCGGCCTGCCCGTCGTCGGTCCAGAAGCAGACCGGGCAGGTGCCGCCGCCGGTCAGGGCGGCGCAGCAGGGACAGGCGACGGGAACCTCGAGCTCACCCACCAGAGAAGCATTCCACACCGGACGCCGTGAAGCAGCCGGCGAACGGCCCGGTTCCCGGCACCGGGCCGGTACGTCACCGGTCGGCGGTGACGGTGAGCAGCTCGCCGGGGCCGGCCGCCAGCAGGTCGACGGCCCGACCGCCGTTGACCGCCACCGCCACCAGGCCGGCGGAGTCGGCATAGACCACCAGGCCCCCGGCCGGGGTGTCGCCGAACGTCGCGCCGTGCGCCGCGACGTGCCCCGCCACCCGGACCGAGCCGGGCAGCCCGGCCAGCAGCCCGGCCGGCGCGGCGAGCTGCACGTTGCCGAAGTGGTCCACCGTCAGCACCTCGGCGGTGAAACCGTCGCCGGTACGGCGTACCACCGGGTCGGGCAGCCGGACCAGGTGCTCGGCGGGCACCGCCGGGCCGGCATCGGCCAGCCGCCCGCCCCGGGCCAGCCGGGCCGCGACCGGGGCGAACACGTCCCGGCCGTGGAAGGTCCGGGACACCAGCGGCGCCAGCCACGCCGGGTTGGTCAGCTCCACCGCGGCGGTGATCCCGCCGAGGGCGGTGGCCGCGTCGAGCAGCAGGCCGTTGTCCGGACCCACCAGCAGGCCGCCCGGGGTGTCCAGGGCGACGCCGCGGCGGTCGGTGCCCACCCCCGGGTCCACCACGGCGACGTGCACCGCGGCCGGCAGGTACGGCACGGTCTGGGCGAGCACCGCGGCGCCCCGGCGGACGTCGGCGGGAGGCACCTGATGGGTCACGTCGAGCACCCGGACCTCGGGCGCGAGGCGGGCGATCACCCCGTGGCAGGCCGCCACGAAACCGTCGGTCAGGCCGTAGTCGGTGGTCAGCGAGATCCAACCGGTCGGCGGCATGCCGGAAGGGTAGCGGTTGACGGGGGCGCCACGGATCGACACCCTCGATCGGCCGACCGGCCGGTGCCTGCCCGCGCGGCCGCTCGGGCAGACTGCCGGAGTGACGAAACGCCTTCGCATGATGTCGACCGCCGCCGCCGTCCTGCTCGCCTTCGGCCTGAGCGCCTGTGGGAAGGACGCCGCGGACCCCGACACCGGCTCCTGGGCGGACGGCCGGTCCCCGGCCCCGACCAGCAGCGCGGCCGCCGCGCCCGCGCCGACCGCCCCGGCCGCCGCGCCCACGGCAAAGTCCACCAAGGACGCTGCGCCCACCCAGCGCCGGCCCACCGAGAGCCCGTCCACCCCGCCGTTCACCATGCCCACCAAGGCCGCGAAAACGCCGTCCGCACGCGCCGTCGTCGACGCGTTCCGGGCGGCCGGCCTGAGCGTGCCGAACGTCCGCGACCGGACCCGGGACTGCGGGCCGGACGGCCTGGGCATCGGCTGCGCCCAGCTGGTCGCCACCGACGCCGTCACCGTGTACGTCTTCCCCGACGAGGCGACCGCGACCAACCAGACCGACATGTGGGGCAGCGACGCGCACCGGTCGGGCGCGGTGGTGCTGAACTACCTGGGCACCCGCACCCCCACCGCCGAGCGGCAGCGCTACGCCGCGGTCCTCGCCAAACTCGGCTGAGCCCCGACCGGCCGGTCGCCCCCGCGCCACGGCCTCGGCACCGGTCCTCCCCGCGCCACGGCCACCCGCCGCTGTGGCCGGCGCGGCGGGGTCAGCCGCGCAGCCGCAGGCCGCGCGGGGTGGCCCGGAAGCCGGCCGCGGTCAGCGCGTCGCGCAGCGGCGAGGAACCCACCGCCTCGCCGTCGGCCCGCTCCACCGACATCGCGCCCAAGGCGCCGGAGTGCACCGCGTCGGCGAGCGCCTTGCCGGCGGCGGTGAGCGCGTCCGGGTCGTCGGTGAAGGAGAGCAGGGTCCGCCCGCCCCGCTCGACGTAGAGCGCCAGCTCGCCCTCGACCAGCACGACCAGCGCCCCGGCCTTGCGGCCGGCCCGGTGCCCGGTGGCCGGCGCGGCGCCGTCGCCGGAGTCGACCACCCGCTCCGGCCAGGGCAGCGCGGCGCCGTACGGGTTCGCCGGGTCGGTGGCCGCCAGCACCAGCGTCGGCCCGCCCCGGCCCCGGACACCCTCACCCGGGTCGGCCAGGGCGCGGAGCCGGTCCACCGCCCCGGGCACCGCGAACTGGGCCGCCCCCAGGCCCTCGACGAAGTAGCCCCGGCGGGCCGCGCCGCGCTCCTCCAGCGCGGACAGCACCGGGTAGACCGCGGCGAACCCGCCGGTCACCTGCTCGGCCACGACCGCGCCCCGGGTCACCACGCCGTGCCGCTCCAGCAGCAGGTCGGCCAGCGCGGCGGCCCGGCGGGTGGGGTCGAGGTCGCGCTCGGGCAGCCGGGACCAGCGGCCGGCGACGGTCGGCGGGCCGCCCCGGCTGGGCAGCGCCACCCGCCCGGGGCGGCGGTAGCGGGTGCGCGGGGCGGCCGGCCGGGACCGGTGTGCGCCACCACCACCGAGCGCCGCCCGCAGCGGCGCCAGGGTGTCGTTGGTGAGCTGACCGGCCCAGACCAGGTCCCAGATCGCGGCGGTCAGCGCGGTGTCGTCGGTGGACCCGACCCGGTCGGCCAGCGAGCGGAAGAAGAGCGCCTGCCCGTCGGCGAGCGCGTCGAGGACCGCCTCGTGCAGCGGCGTCCGGGCCGCCGCGTCGTCCGGCGGGGGGAGCAGCAGCGGCGCGGTGTCCGCGTACGCCAGGGTGACCCACCCGTCGCCGCCGGAGATCGCGCCGGACCCGGCCCAGACCACCTCGCCGCCGGCGCAGAGCTCGTCGAGCTGGGCGGGGGAGTAGTCGGCCACCCGGGCGGGCAGCACCAGGCGCTCCAGGGCGGAGGCGGGCAGCGCGACGCCCTGCAACTGCTCGACGGTGGCGGCGACCGCCTCGACGCCCCGGGCGGACGAGCCGACCTGCTGCCAGCGCGGCAGGAACGTGGCAAGCGCCCGCGGCGGCACCGGCTCGATCTCCCGGCGCAGCGCGGCCAGCGAGCGGCGGCGCAGCAGCCTCAGCACCTCGGCGTCGCACCACTGGGTGCCGACGCTGTCCGGGGCGAACTCGCCGGAGACCACCCGCCCGGTGGCCGCGAGCCGGCGCAGCGCCTGCTCGACGACGAAGACCCCGAGCCCGAACCGGGCGGCGCAGCTGGCCGCGGCGAACGGGCCGTGGGTCCGGGCGTACCGGGCGACCAGGTCGCCGAGCGGGTCGGCCACCGGCGTCAGGTACGCCTCGGCCACCCCGACCGGCAGGGCGGCACCGAGCGCGTCACGCAGCCGGCCGGCGTCCTCCACGCCCACCCAGCGCTCCTCGCCGGCGATCCGGACCGGCAGCACCCGGCGGGCCGCGGCCAGCTCGGTCAGCCACCCGACCGGTACGCCCCGCTCGGCCAGCTCCGCCTCGCTCAGGTCGCCGACCACCCGGAGCAGCTCGACCACGTCCTCGGCGTCGCGGGGCCGGCGTTGCTCGGTGCGCCAACGCAACTGCCGTTCGGTCTCGGCGAGCACCGCCGGGTCCAGCAGCTCGCGCAGGTCGACCCGGCCGAGCAGCTCACCGAGCAGGGCCGAGTCGAGGGCCAGCGCGGCGGCGCGGCGCTCGGCCAGCGGCGCGTCCCCCTCGTAGAGGAACGCCCCGACATAGCCGAACAGCAGCGAGCGGGCGAACGGCGACGGGCGTTCGGACTCCACCTCGACCAGGCGCACCTTGCGGCTGCCCAGGTCACGCATCAACGCGGCCAGGGCGGGCTGGTCGAAGACGTCCTGGAGGCATTCCCGGGCCGCCTCCAGGGTGACCGGGAAGTCGGCGTACTCCCGGGCGACGTCGAGCAGTTGGGCGGCGCGCTGGCGTTGCTGCCACAGCGGCTGGCGGCGGCGCGGGTCGCGGCGGGGCAGCAGCAGCGAGCGGGCCGCGCACTCCCGGAACCGGCTGGCGAACAGCGCGGACGTCCCGACGGACTCCTCGACCAGCTGGGCGATCTCGTCGGGCTCGAAGACCACCACGTCCGCGCCGGGCGGCTCGTCGGCCGTGTCGGGGAGCCGGACCACGATGCCGTCGTCGGAGGGCATCACCTGGGCGTCCACGCCGTACCGCTCGGCGAGCCGGCGGCCGATCGCGAGCGCCCACGGGCCGTTCACCCGGGCGCCGAGCACCGAGTGCACGGCGAGTCGCCAGTCGCCCAGCTCGTCGCGGAACCGCTCGACCACCACCGTCCGGTCGTCGGGCAGCGACCGGGTGGCGGCCTGCTGCTCCCGCAGGTAGGCCAGCAGGTTTCCGGCCGCCCAGTCGTCCAGCCCGCCGGCGCGCAGCGCGGTGACCGCGTCGGCGTCGCTCAGCCGCAGCAGCCCCCGGACCCGGGCGCCGATCGCCCGGCCCAGCTCCACCGGCCGGCCGAGCTGGTCGCCCTTCCAGAACGGCATCCGGGCGGCCTGGCCGGGGGCGGGGGAGACCAGCACCCGGTCGGGGGTGATCTCCTCGATCCGCCAGGACGACGAGCCGAGCAGGAAGACGTCGCCCACCCGCGACTCGTAGACCATCTCCTCGTCCAGCTCGCCGACCCGGGCGGCGCGCTCCGCGCCGGCCAGGAAGACCCCGAAGAGCCCCCGGTCGGGGATGGTGCCGCCGCTGGTCACGGCGAGCCGCTGGGCGCCGGGCCGGCCGGTGAGCACGTCGGCCGCCCGGTCCCAGACCAGCCGGGGACGCAGCTCGGCGAAGGCGGTGGACGGGTAACGGCCGGAGAGCATGTCCAGCACCGCGTGCAGCGCCGAGTCGGGCAGCTCGGCGAAGGGCGCGGCCCGGCGGACGACCGCGGCCAGGTCGCCGACCCGCCACGGTTCGAGCGCCACCATCGCCACGATCTGCTGGGCGAGTACGTCGAGCGGGTTGCGCGGATAGTGCAGTTCCTCGATCGCGCCGGCCCCCATCCGCTCGGCCACCACGGTGCAGGAGAGCAGGTCGCCCCGGTGCTTCGGGAAGACCACCCCACGGGAGACCGCGCCCACCTGGTGCCCGGCCCGGCCGACGCGTTGCAGCCCGGCGGCCACGCTGGGCGGCGCCTCGATCTGCACGACCAGGTCGACCGCGCCCATGTCGATGCCCAGCTCCAGGCTGGAGGTGGCCACCACGGCCGGCAGCTGACCGGACTTGAGCGCCTCCTCGATGTGCTTGCGCTCCTCGCGGGAGACGCTGCCGTGGTGGGCCCGGGCGATCACCGGCGCGGCGCCGGCCGCCGCACCGGACTGGGCCATCACCTCGGCGGGTGGGCGGGGGGCCCGCAGCGGCCCGACCTGGCCCGGCTCGTCGGCGCTCAGCCCGTCGGCGCTCAGCTCGTCGGCGCTCAGCTCCTCGGCGCTCAGCTCCTCGGCGGCCAGCTCGTTGAGCCGGGCGCAGAGCCGCTCGGCGCTGCGCCGCGAGTTGGTGAAGACGATCGTCGAGCGGTGGGACCGGATCAGCGCGAGGACCCGCTCCTCGACGGCCGGCCAGATCGAGGCGCGCCGGGGGCCCGGACCACCGAGATCGTCCTCGGGCTCGTCCTGCTCGTCCAGCCGGGTCATGTCCTCCACCGGCACCTGGACGCTTACCTCGATGGTCTTGTCGCTGGGCGGCTGGACCACCTCGACCGGGCGGGCGCCGCCGAGGAAGCGGGCGCAGCCGTCGATCGGGCGGACCGTGGCCGACAGCCCGATCCGCTGGGCGGGCCGCTCCAGCAGCGCGTCGAGGCGTTCCAGGGAGAGCGCCAGGTGGGCGCCGCGCTTCGTGCCGGCGACGGCGTGCACCTCGTCCACGATCACCGTCTCGACCCCGCGCAGCGAGTCCCGTGCCGCGGAGGTGAGCAGCAGGAACAGCGACTCGGGGGTGGTGATGAGGATGTCCGGCGGGGTGCGGGCGAAGGCCCGCCGCTCGTCGGCCGGGGTGTCGCCGGTGCGCATGCCGACGGTGATCCCGGGCGGGGCGATGCCGAGCCGGGTGGCGGCCTGGCGGATGCCGGCCAGCGGGGCGCGCAGGTTGCGCTCGACATCGACCGCGAGCGCCTTGAGCGGGCTGACGTAGAGCACCCGGCAGCGTCGCCGGGCGTCGGCCGGCGGCGGCTCCTGGGCCAGCCGGTCGAGCGACCAGAGGAAGGCGGCGAGGGTCTTGCCGGAGCCGGTCGGCGCGACCACCAGCGCGTTGCGCCCGGCGGCCACCGCCTGCCACGCGCCCACCTGGGCGGGCGTGGGCGCCGCGAAGGCCGCGGCGAACCACTCCCGGGTCGCCGGGCCGAACTCGGTGGTCACCGCCGCGCTCCCGCCCGCCGGGCCGCCGCCCGCCGCCAACGGCACTCTCCCGCCCGCCGGGCCGCTGCCCGCCGCCAACGGCGCGGGGAAGGCCCTGCACCCCGCACCGCACGCGGGAGGCCCCGACGTGCGGCACGTCGCGCCATCGGCGAGACCGGAAGGCCCCACATGCCGCACATCGCGCCCTCGACCGCGGTCGGACCCTCGGCGGGGGTCGCGCCCTCGGCGGGGGTCGCGCCCTCGGCCAGGGTCGGACCCTCGGCGGGGGTCGCGCCCTCGGCCAGGGTCGGACCCTCGGCGGGGGTCGCGCCCTCGGCCAAGGTCGGACCCTCGGCCGGGGCCGCAGTCGGGGCGTCCCGGCCGGGGAGGCCGTCGTTGGCGCCTGCCTGATCCGTCACGCCTCCATCCTGCCCCGCCGGTCCGACAGTCGACCGGTCCGCGCGAGCGACCTGTCCGACTGTGGGCCCTTACATGCCAGATCAAGATGGTTGATGTGTTAAGTCTTACTTAACAGCTTGCTAGCCGCCCGCAACATAAAGTAACTTCTTCCGCAACGGGGCATCGGGTGGAGGAATGCGGATGGCGGTCGAGGAGGCTCGCTTCACGCCCGGCACCGACGTGCTCATCCGCAAGGTCGACGGTCATCTCGCCGCGCTCCGCGCCACCCTGCGCGGCGCCGAGCTGGAGCTGGCCGAGCGGCTCGCCGACTGCCTCAAGGAGCTGGTCGTCGGCACCGCGCAGGCCAGCGCCGCCGACCGGGGCCAGGTGCGGGCCGCCGTGCACTTCTTCGTCCTGCGGCGGGAGAGCCGGGGCCGGCTGCTGTCGGTGCGTTCGCTGGCCGCGGCCCAGCGGGTGGTGAACCGGGTGGCCCACCAGCTCGACCGGCCCGACCTCGCCGTCGAGGTCCGCCCGACCCGCGGGGCGGCGCTCTCCACCGGCGACACCGCCCGGCGCTGACCCGCGCCGGCCGGCCTCGGCGATGATCATCGGCTGCTGAGCCACTCGACACGCCGAGAGCAGTACTGCTCACCTGCCAACGATCATGGCGCGGCGTGGACCCGAGCAGGCGGAGGCCAGTCAGCGCCCGGAACCGGTCGGTGGCCAATCTGGCGAAAACCGCCCGTCGGCACGCGAATTCCCGTCTGATCGTTCGTGGCCGGACTTTCCCGCCCGGCGCGCCGCCGGCTCGACGGGGGAGGACGGGTGCTCGTACTGCTGCTCCTCCACCTGCTCGCGGCCCTCGTCGCCCCGGTGCTGGTCCGCTGGTGGGGGCCGCGGGCCTGCTACTGCCTCGCGCTGGTGCCGGCCGCCGCCGCCGGCTGGGCGGTGACCCGCACCCCGGCGGTCCGCGACGGGGGCGCGGTCGTCGAGACGTACGGGTGGATCGGCCAGCTCCACCTCGCGGTGGCGCTGCGGATGACCACCCTCTCCTGGCTGATGGTCCTGCTGGTCGGCGGGGTGGGCGCGCTGGTGCTGGTCTACTGTGGCCGGTACTTCGACCGGGACTCGGTCGGGCTGGCCCGGTTCGTGGCGGTGCTGGTCGCCTTCGCTGGCGCGATGTTCGGCCTGGTCGTCTCCGACGACCTGCTGCTGCTCTACGTCTTCTGGGAACTCACCACCGTCTTCTCCTACCTGCTGATCGGGCACAGCACCGAACGGCGGTCCAGCCGGTGGGCGGCCGCCCAGGCGTTGACCGTCACCACCCTCGGCGGCCTGGCCATGCTTGTCGGGTTCCTGATCCTCGGTGGGCACGCCGGCAGCTACCGCTGGTCGGCGATCGCCGCCGCGCCGCTGCCCGGCGGCGCCCCGCTGGTGGTCGCGGTGCTGCTGATCCTGACCGGCGCGCTGGCCAAGTCGGCGATCGTGCCGTTCAACGCCTGGCTGCCGGTGGCGATGGCGGCGCCCACCCCGGTCAGCGCTTACCTGCACGCCGCCGCCATGGTCAAGGCCGGGGTCTATCTGATCGGGCTGCTCGGGCCGGTGCTGGCCGGCGCCGGCGGGTGGCGGCCGGTGCTGCTCACCCTCGGCCTGGTCACCATGCTGGCCGGTGGCTGGGCGGCGCTGCGCCAGTGCGACCTGAAGCTGCTGCTGGCGTACGGGACGGTCAGCCAGCTCGGCCTGCTGGCGGTGGTGATCGGCGCCGGCACCGCCGACGCGGCGCTCGCCGGGGTGGCGATGCTGCTGGCGCACGCCCTGTTCAAGGCCGCGCTCTTTCTCGTGGTGGGCATCATCGACCACGACGTCGGCACCCGCGACCTGCGGGAACTCAGCGGTCTCGGCCGGCACGCCCCGCTGCTGGCCGGCGTCGGCACGCTGGCCGCCGCCTCGATGGCCGGGGTGCCGCCGCTGCTCGGTTTCGTCGCCAAGGAGGCGGTCTTCACCGCCCTCGCCGACCAACCGGTGGTCCTCGCCGGGCTGGTCGCCGGCACCGTGCTCACCGTGGCGTACAGCATCCGGTTCGTCTGGGGGGCGTTCGGCGTCCGGCCGGGGGTCCCGCAGGCCGACGCCGGCCACCCGGCGGCGCCGCTGCTGGTGCCCCCGGCGCTGCTCGCGGTGGCCGGACTGGTCGCCGGGCCCGCCGCCGCCGGGCTGGACGGCCTGCTGCGCCCGTACGCGGAGCTGTTCGGCGCCCCGCACGAGAAGCTGGCGCTCTGGCACGGCCTCACGCCGGCGCTGGGGCTCTCCGCGCTGGCGCTCGCCGGCGGGTACCTGCTGCACCGGGTGCGCGGCCCGCTCGCCCCCGCGCTGGCCCGGTTCCGCTCGCCGGTGGGCGGCAACCAGGGGTACGAGTGGGTCACCCGCCGCTTCGACCGGGTGGCCATCGAGGTCACCGGCGCCACCCAGCGGGGCGCCCTGCCGCAGTACCTGGGCGTGATCCTGCTGGCCCTGGTGCTGGTGCCCGGCTGGGCGTTGCTGAGCGTGGCGCCGTGGCGGGCCCGGATCGCCGCCTGGGACACCCCGCTGCAACTGGTGGTCGGCGTGGTGGTCGTCGTCGCGGCGCTGCTCGCGGTGGGCGCCCGGCGGCGGCTGACCGCGATGCTGCTGGTCGGGGTGACCGGCTACGGCACCGCGATGATGTTCGTCCTGTACGGCGCGCCGGACCTGGCGCTTACCCAGTTCCTGGTGGAGACGGCGACCATCACGGTGTTCGTGCTGGTGCTGCGCCGGCTGCCGGAGCGGTTCTCGGCCCGGCCGCTGCGCCGCAGCCGCTGGGTACGCCGGGCGATCGGCGTCGGGGTCGGGGTGGTGCTGGCCGGCCTGGCGGTGGTGGCCGGCGCCGCCCGCACCGCCGAGCCGATCTCCACCGCCTTCCCCGGCCTCGCGGTGGCCCAGGGCTACGGGCGGAACGTGGTGAACGTGGTCCTCGTCGACATCCGCGCCTGGGACACCATGGGGGAGCTCTCGGTGCTGGTGGTGACGGCGACCGGGGTGGCCAGCCTGATCTTCGAGCGCTCGCGCACCGGCCCCCGGCCGCGCCGCGAGCCGGTCCGGCCGCGCACCGACCACCGGACGGTCTGGCTGCGCGGCGGGGCGACGCTGCACGCGCGGCGCCGCTCCATCGTGTTCGAGGTGGTCACCCGGCTGATCTTCCACACCGTGGTGCTCTTCTCGCTGTTCCTGCTCTTCTCCGGGCACAACGCGCCGGGCGGCGGCTTCGCCGGCGGCCTGGTGGCGAGCCTGGCGCTGGCCCTGCGCTACCTGGCCGGCGGCCGGTACGAGCTGGCCGAGGCGGCGCCCGTCGGCGCCGGCACGGTGCTCGGCGTCGGACTGGCCGTGTCCGTCGGCAGCGGGGTGGTCGGCCTGCTGACCACCGGCTCGGTGCTGCAGAGCACCAAGGTGGACCTGCCGCTGCCCTGGCTGGGCGGGCCCTATCTGGTGACGTCGGTCTTCTTCGACATCGGCGTCTACCTGATCGTGGTCGGCTTGATGCTGGACATCCTGCGCAGCCTCGGCGCCGAGGTGGACCGGCACGTCGAGGCCGCCGGCAAGGCGGAGCGGGGACTGGTGGTCGACCGGGAGGGAGGGCCGACGTGACGCACAGCGGCCCCGGCCTCAACCTGGTGCTGGTGCTCGTCGTCGGGGTGCTGGCCGCCACCGGGGTGACGCTGCTGCTGGAGCGCAGCCTGACCCGGATCCTGCTCGGCGTGGTGCTGCTCGGCAACGGGGTGAACCTGCTGATCCTGGTCGGCGGCCGGTCGGGGACGGCGCCGCTGGTGGACGGCGCCCGGCCGGGCTCGATGAGCGACCCGCTGCCGCAGGCGATGGTGCTCACCGCCATCGTGATCACCTTCGGGCTGACCGCCTTCCTCGCCGCGATCGCCTACCGGAGCTGGTATCTCACCGGCGACGACGAGGTGCAGGACGACCTGGAGGACCGGCAGGTCGTGCGGCTCGCCGAGCACAACGAGGTGACCAACGCCGACCTCGGCGGCGAGGGCCCCGGCGACGACCCGGAGCAGGTCGACCCCGGGCCGGCCCGGCGCCGGCTGCGGCGGGCGGACGAGCAGTGAACGAGCTGCTGCCGCTGCCGGTGGTGGTGCCGCTGCTCGGCGCCGCGCTGACGCTGCTGCTGCCGCGCTGGCCGCTGGCGCAGCGGACGGTCAGCGTGGTGGCGCTGGGCACCAACCTGGTGGTCGCGTCGCTGCTGCTGGTGCGGGCGTACCGGGTGGGGCCGGTGGTGACGCAGATCGGCGGCTGGCCGGCGCCGGTGGGGATCGTGCTGGTCGCCGACCAGCTGGCGGCGCTGATGGTGCTGGTCTCCTCGGCGGTGACGCTGTGCGTGCTGCTCTATTCCATCGGGCAGGGCCGCAGCGAGACCGGCGAGTCCGCGCCGGTGAGCATCTTCCACCCGACCTACCTGGTGCTGACCGCCGGCATCACGAACGCGTTCCTCGCCGGCGACCTGTTCAACCTCTTCGTCGGCTTCGAGATCCTGCTGGCGGCGAGCTTCGTGCTGATCACGCTGGGCGGCACCGCGACCCGGATCCGCACCGGCAGCACGTACGTCGTGGTCAGCGTGCTCTCCTCGATGATCTTCCTGGCCGGCGTCGGCCTGGTGTACGCGGCCACCGGCACCCTCAACATGGCCCAGCTCGCCACCCGGCTGGACGCGCTGCCGGACGGCGTACGCCTCGGGTTGCAGCTGATGCTGCTGCTGGCCTTCGGCATCAAGGCGGCGGTCTTCCCGCTCTCCGCCTGGTTGCCGGACAGCTATCCGACGGCCCCCGCGCCGGTGACCGCCGTCTTCGCCGGCCTGCTCACCAAGGTCGGCGTCTACGCGATCATCCGGACCGAGACGCTGCTCTTCCCCGGCGGCGCGGTCGGCGGCCTGCTGATGGTGGTGGCCGCGCTGACCATGCTGGTCGGGGTGCTCGGCGCGGTGGCGCAGTCGGACCTGAAGCGGCTCTTCTCGTTCACCCTGGTCAGCCACATCGGCTACATGATCTTCGGGGTGGCGTTGAGCACCACCGCCGCGCTCTCCGGCGCGATCTTCTACGTGGTGCACCACATCACCATCCAGACCACCCTCTTCCTCGTCGCCGGCCTGGTCGAGGAGCGGGCCGGCAGCACCGACCTGCGCCGGCTCGGCGGGCTGGCCCGGGTCGCCCCGCTGCTGGCGGTGCTCTTCTTCGTGCCGGCGATGAACCTGGCCGGCATCCCGCCGTTCTCCGGCTTCCTGGGCAAGGTGGGCCTGCTCCAGGCCGGAGTGGCCGCCGGCGGCCCGCTGGCCTGGGTGCTGGTGGCAGCGGGGACGGTGACCAGCCTGCTCACCCTCTACGCCGCCTCCCGGGTGTGGAACATCGCGTTCTGGCGGGCGCCGCAGCCGGGCACCGCCCAGCCGGTGACCCGGCTGCCCGCCCTGATGGTCGGCGCCACCGCCGCCCTGGTGGTGCTCGGCCTGGCGCTGACCGTGGTGGCCGCACCGCTGTTCCGGGTCACCGCCGACGCCGCGATCGACCTGCGCGAGCGCACCCCGTACGTGCGCGCCGTGCTGCCCGGGGGCCCGCCGTGACCGGCCCCGCCACCGCCCGCCGGTACGGCCGCCGCCGGGACAAGCTGATCGCGCTCGGCTGGCTGGTGCTGGTGTGGAACCTGCTCTGGGGCCGGTTCTCCCTCGGCAACCTGGTGGGCGGGGTGCTGGTGGGCGGGGCGGTGCTGCTGTTCTTTCCGCTGCCGCCGGTCTCCTTCGGCGGCCGGCTGCGCCCCCGCGGGCTGCTGGTGCTGGCCGGGACCTTCGTCGTCGAGCTGGTCGCCGCCAGCGTGCACGTCGCCGCGATCGCCGTACGCCCCGGCTACCGGCCGCGCGGCGCGATCATCGGGGTCCGGCTGCGGGTGCGCACCGACCTGAACCTGGCGCTCACCGCCGAACTGCTCTCGCTGGTCCCGGGCACCCTGATCGTGGAGGTGGACCGGGACGCCGGCGTGCTCTACGTGCACGTACTCGACGTGCGCGGGCCGGCGGACCTGACCGGCTCCCGGGACCGCGTCCTCGGCGTCGAGGAGCGGATCGTCCGGGCGGTCGGCTCCGCCGCCGAGGTACGCCAGCTCGCCGACCCACGCTCGACCGGAGGTGTCCCGTGACCGTCGTCCTGGCCGTCGCGCTGACCGTGCTGCTGTCAGTCACCGCGCTGCTCGCCCTGGCCCGGATGTACCGCGGCCCGTCCCTGCTGGACCGGGTGATCGCCGCCGACCTGCTGCTGGCCACCATGCTCGGCGCGGTCGGCGCGGAGGCGGCGGTGACCGGGCACGCCACCACCCTGCCGGTGCTGGTGGTGCTCTCGCTGCTCGGGTTCGTCGGCTCGGTGGCCCTGGTCCGCTTCGCCGCCCGGGAGGAGGCGTGAGGGCCGTCGCCGCCGCCCTGGGCACGGTCGCGGCCGGAGGCAGCACCCTGAGCACCGTCGCCGACGTGCTGGGCGCGGTCGCGTTGCTGGCCGGCGCGCTGCTCAGCCTGGCCGCCGGGATCGGGGTGCTGCGCTTCCCGGACGTGCTGGACCGGATGCACGCCGCCACCAAACCCCAGGTGCTGGGGGTGCTGCTCCTGCTGCTCGGGCTGGCGCTGCGGCTGCGCGGCCCGATGGACCTGGGGATGATCGCCCTGGTCGCCGTCTTCCAGCTCGCCACCGCCCCGGTGGCGGCCCAGATGATCGGCCGGGCCGCGTACCGGTCCGGCCGGGTGGACCGCACCCTGCTGGACACCGACGAACTCGCCGGCAACCAGCCGCCGCGGGCCGGCCGGTAACCGGACGACGGGTGCGTTGCCCCCACCTTCAGCGGACGTCAAGCCAGCGCCGGTAGAATTGCCGGATGATCGACTCTTCTGCCCAGGAGGGCAGCAGTAGCCGGCCGGGTCGTACCCGGCATCCCCTCCGCCCGACGACCCCGGGAGCCCTGAGCGTCCCGTGTTGATCGTCGTCGGTCTTGTCCTCATCATCGTCCTCACCGCCGCCACGGGCTACTTCGTGGCCCAGGAGTTCGGCTACGTCGCGGTGGACCGCGGCAAGCTCCAACAGCTGGCCGACGGGGGTGACGAGAAGGCCGCCCGGGCCCTCCAGGTCACCGGTCGGCTCTCCTTCATGCTCTCCGGCGCCCAGCTCGGCATCACCGTGACCGCCCTGCTGGTCGGTTACGCCGCCCAGCCGTACCTGGGCGCGGGGCTCGCCGAGCTGCTCGGCGGCGCCGGCGTCTCCACCGCGGTCAGCCTGCCGCTGTCGGTGGCGCTGGCCCTGCTCATCGCCACCGTGGTGCAGATGGTCCTCGGCGAGCTGGCCCCCAAGAACCTGGCCATCGCCCGCGCCGAGCCGCTGGCCCGGGCGCTGGCCAGCTCCACCCTGATCTACCTGAAGGTCGCCGGTCCGCTGATCAAGCTGTTCGACCGGGCGGCGGTGCGGCTGCTGCGCCGGGTCGGCATCGAGCCGATCGAGGAGCTGCCCAGCGGCGCCACCCCGGAGGACCTCGAGCAGATCATCGCCGAGTCCCGGGAGGAGGGGCACCTCGACGCCGAGATGTCCGACCTGCTCGACCGGGGGCTGGACTTCCGGCAGCTGACCGCCGGGGAGGCCATGGTGCCCCGGGTCGACGTGCACACCGTACGGGCGCACGATCCGGTCAGCCGGGTGGTGGAGATGCTCGACACCGGCCACTCCCGCTTCCCCGTGCGCGGCGCCGAGGGCGTCGACGACCTGGTCGGCGTCGTCGGCATCGCCGACGTGCTCGGGGTGCCGCCGGCCCGGCGGGCGACCACCCCGGTCAGCGCGGTGGCCGTACCGCCGCTGCTGGTGCCGGAGACCCTGCCGCTGCCCACGGTGCTGGACCGGCTCCGCTCCGGGCACCGGCAGCTCGCCTGCGTGGTCGACGAGTACGGCGGGTTCGCCGGGGTGATCACCCTGGAGGACATCGCCGAGGAACTGGTCGGCCCGATCCGGGACGAGGACGACCCGCCGGAGCGGGCCCCGGCCCGGCAGGACGACGGCTCCTGGGTGGTGCCGGCCCGCTGGCGGATCGACGAGGTCGCGGACAGCACCGGCATCGCGCTGCCCGAGGCCCCCGAGTACGACACCCTCTCCGGGCTGGTGATGCGCGAGCTGGGCCGGGTGCCCGAGGTGGGTGACCTGCTGGAGATCGAGCTGACGCCCGACGGCGAGGAGCGGCGGCAGCCGAAGGTGCTGGTGGAGGTGCTGGCGGTGGACCGGCACGTGGCCGACTCGGTGCGGCTGCGGGCCACCGGCGGGGAGGTGACCGCGTGAGCCCCGGAATCGCCCTGCTGGTCTCGATCCTGCTGCTCGCCCTCAACGGGTTCTTCGTGGCCGCCGAGTTCGCCCTGGTCGCCTCGAAGCGCTACCGCCTGGAACAGGCCGCGGCCGGTGGCGGGCGCGCGGCGAAGGCCGCGCTGGACGGCGTACGCGAGCTGTCCCTGATGCTGGCCGGCGCGCAGCTCGGCATCACCCTGTGCACGCTGGGCCTGGGTGCGCTCGCCGAACCGGCGATCGAGCACCTGCTCAGCCCGCTGCTGCACGCGGTGGGGCTGCCCGCCGCGGCCAGCCACGTGGTGGCGCTGGTGTTCGCGCTGGGCCTGGTCACCTTCCTGCACCTGGTGGTCGGTGAGATGGCCCCGAAGTCGTGGGCGATCACCGACGCGGAACGCTCGGCGACGCTGCTGGCGCTGCCGTTCCGGGCCTTCGCCCGGGTCGCCCGGCCGGTGCTGTCGCTGCTCAACGGGCTGGCCAACGCCATCCTGCGGCTGGTCGGCGTGCAGCAGCAGGACCAGCTCGCCCAGGTGCACGGCCCGAGCGAGCTGCGCATCCTGCTGGAGCAGTCCCGCGAGCACGGCCTGCTGGAGGCCGAGCAGCACCAGATGCTGACCAGCATGCTGCAGTTGCAGGCCACCACGGTGGCCGACGTGATGGAGCCGTTCGACCGGATCGTCACGGTGGGCCGGCACGAGCCGGCCGAGCGGATCGAGCACGTGTCCCGGGAGAGCGGCCGGTCCCGGCTGGCCGTGGTGGACCCGGGCGGCGAGGTCTGCGGCCTGGTGCACGTACGGGAGGCGGTCCGGGCGGTGACCACCGGTCGGGTGGCCACCGCGGGGGAGCTGATGACCCCGTCGTTCACGCTGCCGGCGACCGCCTCGGTGACCGAGGCGGTGGCCGCGATGCGGGCCCGACAGTCCCAGCTCGCGCTGGTGCGCAACGGTGGCGGCCCGACCCGGCCGATCGGCTTCGTCGCCCTGGAGGACCTGCTGGAGGAGGTCATCGGCGAGTTCGACGACGAGACCGACCCGGTGCCGCGCGGCCGCCGGCTGGCCTGATCCCCGTCCCACCCACGCTGCCGCACCGGCCACCCGGTGCGGCAGCGCCGTTTCCGCGGTGGCTCCCGGCCCGCGGTGGGCCGTGCGGGCGCCGGTCCCGCTGGGCGGCAGCGCCGGTCCCGCTGGTTCGCCCGGGTTCGGAACGGGTCGGGCCGGGAAAGCGGCCGGTGACCGGCGGGGGACGGGGGAGCGGATGCGGCTGACCGGGGTGGCCCGGGAGTCCGGCTGGACCGGGCTGACGGTGCACACCACCGTGGCCAACCCGAGCACCCGGCCCGGCCTGCGCCTGCCGGGGCGGGTGACCCTCGCCGCCGGCCGCGACGACGTCCCGGTACGCGACCTGCGACTCGGCCTGGTCGCCCAGGTCGAACCGGAGGACCCGGACGCGCCGAAGCGGCTGGCGCAGTTCCTCGAGGTGCCGATCGGCGGCCGGTTCGTGGTGCCGGCCGGGCGGCGGCGGGCGGTGGACTTCGCGCTGCCGCTGCCGTGGGAGACCCCGGTGACCATCTTCGGCGGGGTGCCGCTGATGAGCCTGCGGCTGGGCCTGCGGACGGCGGTCCGGGTCGACCCGGACTTCGAGCAGGGCGCGATGGTGCCGGTCTTCGTCCATCCGCTCCCCGTCCAGCAGCACATCCTGGCGGCGCTGGACACCCTCGGGTTCGTCATGCGTCAGGCCGGCCTCCAACGGGGCCGGCTGCCCGGGGTGGAGCAGACCCTGCCGGTGCACGAGCGGCTCGGCTTCTGGGTGGCGCCGCTCTACGCCGGGCCGATCACCGAACTGGAGGTGATCTTCGTGGCGAACTCGGCCGGCCTGGAGGTGATCCTCTGGCTGGACCGTCGGCTCTCGCTCGCCGGGATCACCCACCAGAGCGTCAGCCGGTTCCGGGTGTGGCACACCGGGGCCGACCAGCGGGACTGGGTGGCCGTACTGGACGGGTGGCTGCGCGCCGCGGTCAACCGGCACGCGGCGGCCGCCGCGCACACCGACTGGTCCGCCCGGATCACCGAGTCCGCGCACGTCAGCCGCCCTCCGGACGAGCCGGTCCGGCCCGGCTTCGGACTGGGCGGCACCGCCGGCAGCGGTGGTGTCGGCGGCGGGGGCGGCGACGGGACCTGAGCCGCCCGAGCCGAGGTGTCAGAGCGAGGCGGTGGCCAGCTTGATGCTGAAGCCCAGGAAGAGCGCGGCGACGCCGGTGGTGGCGCCGGCCGCCAGCCGGCGGCGCTGCCGGAACTGGGCGGCCAGGAAGGTGCCGGTGAAGATCAGCGCGGTCAGGTAGAGCGCGCTGGTCACCTGGGCGATCAGCCCGAGCAGCAGGAACGACAGCGCCGGCCAGGCGTACCCCGGGTCGACGAACTGGATGAAGAAGGAGATGAAGAAGAGGATCGCCTTGGGGTTGAGCAGGCTGACCACCAGCGCCCGCCGGAACGGGTCGCGCGTCGCCGCCGGGTCCGCGGCATCGATCAGCCGCGGCGTGGTCGGGTCGTTGCGGTCGCGCCAGCGCCGCCACGCGCCGCGCAGCATCATCAGGCCGACATACCCGAGGTACGCCGCGCCGGCGTACTTGATCACCAGGAAGAGCGGCGGGTACGCCTTGAGCAGCGACGCCACCCCGGCGGCGGAGAGGATCATCAGCACCGAGTCGCCGACGAACACCCCGCCCGCGGCCCGGTAGCCGGCCCCCACCCCGCGGCGGGCGGCGGTGGAGAGCACGAAGAGTGAATTCGGCCCGGGCAGCAGCACGATCGCCACCGTCCCGAGCACGTACGTCCAGATGTCGGTGATGCCCAGCACGCCGGACATCATCGCCCCACCGGTGCCGCCGGACGAAGCCTTTCCCGCAGTCTGACCTGTGCTTCTGGCCACTCCTGGGCGAGCATCGAGTAGAGCGCGGAGTCCCGCCAGGTGCCGTCGGCCCGCCGCCGGTTGGCCCGCAGCGTGCCCTCCCGGGTGGCGCCCAGCCGCTCGATCGCCTGCCGGGACCGCGCGTTGTCCACGTTCGTCTGCCAGGTCACCCGGACCGCGCCCAACTCCTCGAAGGCGCGGGTGAGCAGCAACAGCTTCGCCTCGGTGTTGATCCCGCTGCGCCACCACGGCCGGCCCAGCTGGGTGAACCCGATCTCCACCGTGCGCAGGTCCGCGTCGGGTTGGTAGTACGAGGTGGTGCCCACCACCGCCCCCGTCACCGCGCAGCGCTGCACCCAGGGCACCCGCGCGTCGCGGTGGTGGGCCGTCAGGGCGGACCGGATGTTGTCGGCCATCCCGGCCACCGACCGGGGGCGCACGCCGCCCACATACCGCCAGACCTCCTCGTCGTCCAGCGCGGCGTACAGCTCTTCGGCGTGCGCCTCCGCCAGCGGCTCCAGCACCACGTGGTCGCCGCGCAGCACCACCGGCTCCCGCCACGGCGAGCCCGCCGGCCGCAGGTACGCCGGCACCGGCGCGACCACCCCGGCGTCCGGCTCGGGCGGCCCGGCGGTCACCCGCAGCGGCACCACCCCCGCCCAGTACGGCAGCGCCAGGTCGGCCGCCTCCTCGCTGACCCCGCCCGCGCGCACCCGGACCGACACGTCGCGCAGCGGCAGCGCCAGCACGGCGGTCTCGGCCAGCTCGCGCCGGTTCGGCGGCCGGCTGTCCGCGCTGCGCCCGGTCGCCACCTTGTCCACCAGCGCGGTCAGCACCCGGGCCCGCTCGGCCTCGTCGGTGACCAGCCGGGCGGTGCCGTGCGCGACCACCGATCGGTAGTTGGCGCTGTGGTGGAACTGGGAACGGGCGAAGACCAGGCCGTCGAGGTGGGTCACCGTCACGCAGACCGGCAGCCCGGCCCCGCCCCGGGCGGCCAGCAGCGGCCGGCTGCCGGTGGAGCCGTGCAGGTAGAGGGTGTCGTCGACGCGGACGTGCAGGGTGGGCAGCACCCGCGGCGCACCGTCCACGACGAACCCCAGCGCGCAGTGGTACGCCTCGTCGAGCAGGGCGTGCGCGGTGTCCCGGTCATAGCTCATCCGGTCCCGGGTGCGGGTGGCGGTGGTCCGTTCGGTACGCGGGTACATGTGACATCCCACCTTTGTTCTAGTACAATAACCGAACTGTGGTAGCACATTATCAGATCACCGGTTCGTCGTCCGCCGCGATTTCGGCCAGTGTGGAAAGCGGCATCCGCGGCGGGGCCCTGCCGCCGGGCGCCGCGCTGCCCGCGGTCCGCACCCTCGCCGTCGAGCTCGGGGTCAGCCCGGCCACCGTCGCCAAGGCGTACCAGGACCTGCGCCGGCGTGGCCTGGTCGCCACCGCCGGGCGGCACGGCACCCGGGTCCGTCCCCGCCCGCCGGTCGCCGCCCGCTCCGCGCTGCACCCGCCGCCCGCGCCGGGCATCCGCGACCTCGCCCTCGGTGAGCCCGACCCGCGGCTGCTGCCACCGCTGGGCCCGCACCTGGCCGCGCTCGCCGCCGAGGTCGGCCCACCCACCGGGTACGCCACCACCGCCGTGCACCCGGCGCTCGCCGAGGCGGCCCGGGACCGGCTCGCCGCCGACGGCGTACCGGCCGGTGAGCTCACCGTGACCGGCGGCGCTTTGGACGGCATCGAGCGCCTGCTCGCCGCCCACCTGCGCCCCGGCGACGCGGTCGCGGTGGAGGACCCGGGCTGGGCCAACCTGCTCGACCTCGTCGCCGCGCTCGGGCTGCGACCGATCGGCGTGCCGGTCGACGCGGAGGGGCCCACCGAGACCGGGGTGCGCGACGCCCTCTTTCTCGGGGCGCGGGCACTGATCGTCACCAGCCGCGCCCAGAACCCGACCGGCGCCGCGGTCGGCGCCGACCGGGCCGGCGCGCTGCGCGCCCTGCTCGCCGGCCGGCCCGACCTGCTGCTGATCGAGGACGACCACGCCGCCGAGCTGGCGGACATCCCGCTGCACCCGCTCGCCGGCGCGACCCCGACCTGGGCCTTCGTCCGGTCGGTGAGCAAGCCCTACGGCCCCGACCTGCGGCTGGCCGTGCTGACCGGCGACGAGGCCACCGTGGCCCGGGTGGCCGGCCGGGCCCGGGTCGGCGCCGGCTGGGTCTCCGGCGTGCTGCAACGCCTGGTGCTGGCGCTGTGGCGCGACCCGGCCACCACGGCGCTGGTGCACCGGGCGGGGGAGAGCTACGAGCGGCGGCGCACCGGCCTGCTCACCGCCCTCGCCGCCCGGGGGCTGACCGGCCACGGCCGGTCCGGCATCAACGTCTGGCTCCCGGTGCCCGACGAGACCGCGGCGGTCACCGCGCTGCGCGACGCGGGCTGGGCGGTGGCCCCCGGCGCGCTGTTCCGGCTCGGCGCCCCACCCGCCATCCGGATCACCGTCAGCTCGCTCGACGACGCCGACCTCCTCCCGCTGGCCGACGCCGTGGCCCGCGCCGTACGCCCCACCCCGCCAAACATCTTCACCGCCTGACCCGCCCCGGCCCCTGTGCGCAACTTCGGGGAAGTTGCTGCCTCCCACCGACCTGAGGCAGCAACTTCCCCGAAGTTGTCGAGGCCCGCGTGGCGGAGGGGTGCGTGGCGGGTCGCGTAGGGCGCGGTGGAGCGGGTAGAACGGGCGGCATGGCCGAGATAGAGATCGCGCCCGGCGCTCAGCAGTTCATCCCGCCGCAGGCCGACACCATCGACCAGTTGCGCGCCGCCGCGACCGGCTGCCGGGGCTGCGAGCTGTACCGGGACGCGTCGCAGACGGTCTTCGGTCGGGGCGACGAGAGCGCCCGGGTGGTCTTCGTCGGCGAGCAGCCCGGCGACCTGGAGGACCAGAAGGGCCTGCCGTTCGTCGGGCCGGCCGGTCGGGTGCTGCGCCGGGCCGTCGACGACGCGGGCATCGACCCCGGCCACATCTATCTGACCAACGCCGTCAAGCACTTCCGGTTCGAGTTGCGGGGCAAGCGGCGCATCCACCAGACCCCGGACCGGGTGCACATCACCGCCTGCCGGCCCTGGCTGGTCGCCGAGTTCGCCCGGCTCCGCCCCGACCTGGTGGTGGTGCTCGGCGCGACCGCCGCCAAGGCGCTGCTCGGCCCGAGCTTCCGGGTGACCAAGCAGCGCGGCGAGCTGATGCCGTGGCCCGCCGCCGCGCAGCGCCCGGAGGATTTCGCCCGGGTGCCGGTGGACGACACCGGCAAGGTGGCCGACGCCCCGCCGGCCCGGCTGCTGGCCACCATCCACCCGTCCGCCGTGCTGCGCGCCGACAACCAGGACGTGGCGTACGACGGGCTGGTCGCGGACCTGAAGGTCGCCGCCCGCGCCCTCGCCGGCTGACCCCGCCGCGCGGGACCGCGAAGATCACGCTCGAACCGGGAAACAGTGGCCATCCGCCCGCGCGGAGCGCACTACTTCCAGGAACGAGCACGATCTTGCTGGCGCAACCCTCCACACAGGAGTGGGGCGGGGGCGGTGGGGGTAAGGCTGCCGGGTGTGGCTTCCACGGGTACGGCTGGGCGCGCCCGGCCCGTTCGTGGTCCTCGCCTGGCTCGGCGCCCTGCTCTGGTATCCCGTCCGCTGGTACGAGGACCCGGCCGCGTCCTGGGCGCTGACCGCAGCCCGGGCCGGGCTGTGGGCGGTCGGCTCGGCGGTGGCCGCGCGGCTGCTCGCGACCTTCCGGCCGACCGAGCCCCGGGACGAGTCGTGGTTGCGGGCGGGGGCGGCGCTCCGGCGCGGCACGGCACCCTCCGACGAGGGTGAGCGCCGGCTGCTGGCCGGACACCTGCCCGAGTTGCGGCGCGGCGCCCGGCTCGGCCTGGCGGCGGGGGTGCCCCTCTTCGCGGCGCTCACCGGGGCCGCCGTCGAGGTCGACCGGCCCGGCTCGGCCGTCCTCTTCGGACTCTGCCTCGTCGGCGTCGTCGCCGTGGCCGCCCGCACGCTGACCCGGGTCCGCCGGACCCGGGCCGACCTCGACACCAACTAACCGGGAGCGATGCCATGTCCGACGCCCGTGCCCGCCGCGCCCGCGCACTAGACCGGTCGCCGGTCCTGCTGCTCTTCGGTGCCCTCTGGGCGCCGATGACCGTGCTGGTGGCGCTGCCGATGCGGTGGCTCTTCGACCGCGCCGAGCCACTCGACCAGGCGTTGGTCGGGGCGGCCTTCAACCTGGCCTGGCTCGGGCCGGCGATGTGGCTCTCCCGGCGGCTCACCGAGGGGCATCACCAGTCCCGGGACCAGGACGGGACGGCCCTGCGCCGGGCCCTGCGCGACGGGGAGCCGCCGGCCGGCGCCGGTGCCCGCGCCGAACTGCCGGCATTCCTTCGGCGGCAGCGGCGGGGCACCCTGCTGGGGCTGGCGCTGATCCTGGCGTACTGCGTCGGGCTGAGCCTCTTCGCCGTGCTCACCCTGCCCGCCGTGGGCGGTTGGTGGCCGATGGTCTTCGGGGTGGTCGCCGGGCTCGCCGCCGCCACCGCCGCGCTGACCCTCACCCGGGTCCGCCGGCTGGCGGGGCGCCCCGCGGTGACGGCCCCCGGCGCCGAGACGAACGCTGCGGCGGCCCCTGGGCAGCGGGGTTGAGCGGTGCCAGACTGGCCCGCATGGAGCAGCATCTCTACCAGCCCGTCCACGAGGAGTTCCGCGACCTGTGCCGGGAGTTCCTGGCCCGGGAGGCCGTGCCGCACCACGCGCGCTGGGAGGCCGACGGGATCGTCGACCGGGAGGTGTGGCGCAAGGCGGGCGCGGCCGGGCTGCTCGGCATGGACGTCGACACCGAACTCGGCGGAGGGGGTCAGCGGGACTTCCGGTTCAACGCGGTGCTGGACGAGGAGATCATCGCGGCGGGCTGCTCGGGGCTGGGCTTCGGGCTGCACAACGACGTGGTGGCGCCCTACCTGACCGAGCTGACCAGCGACGAGCAGCGCAAGCGTTGGCTGCCCGGCTTCTGCTCCGGCGACCTGGTCACCGCGATCGCGATGAGCGAGCCGGGGGCCGGCAGCGACCTGGCCGGCGTCCGCACCTCCGCGGTGCGCGACGGCGACACGTACGTGCTCAACGGGCAGAAGACGTTCATCACCAACGGCGAGCTGGCCGATCTGGTGGTGGTGGTCGTGCGGACCGCCCCGGACCAGGGCGCGCACGGGGTGAGCCTGGTCGTGGTGGAGACCGGCACCCCCGGCTTCAGCCGGGGCCGGCGGCTGGCCAAGGTCGGCCTGAAGGCCAACGACACCGCCGAGCTCTTCTTCGACGACTGCCGGATCCCGGCGGAGAACCTGATCGGCACCGAGAACCACGGCTTCTACCACCTGATGGCCAACCTGCCCCGGGAGCGGCTGAGCATCGCCGTCGCCGCGGTGGCGGCCGGCGAGAAGCTGCTCGCGCTCACCCTGGAGTACGCCCGCTCCCGGCAGGCGTTCGGCCGGCCGATCGGGAAGTTCCAGCACAACCGGTTTCTCCTCGCCGAGCTGGACACCGAGCTGACCATCGCGCGGACCTTCGTCAACCACTGCGTCGCCGAGTACAACGCCGGCCGGCTGTCGGTGACCGACGCGGCGAAGGCCAAGTGGTGGACCACCGAACTCCAGAACAAGGTGGCCGACCGGTGCGTGCAGCTGCACGGCGGCTACGGCTTCATGCTGGAGTACCCGGTGGCGAAGGCCTGGCTGGACAGCCGGGTGCAGACCATCTACGGCGGCACCACTGAGATCATGAAGGAGATCATCGGCCGCGGCCTCGGCCTCTGAACGCAGGGCGGGGCAAAAGCCGCTCGGCCGTCGGCAGAAACCAAGCCGTCGGCGGGACGGTTGGGCAAGGATGAGCCAGCCCACCGACCCCCACCCCGGAGCGCCGATGACCACCGACCTGACCGCCCCGAAGCCCACCCCGACCCAGGTGGCGCCGATCCAGCGCCGGACGATGCGGCTGCTCTTCAGCACCCAGATCGTCGCCGGGGTCGGGGTCACCATCGGGGTCGCGGTCGGTGGCCTGCTCGCCGCCCGGGTCGCCGGCACGGCGCTGGCCGGGGTGGCGCAGAGCGCCGCGGTGGTGGGCGCGGCGCTGCTCGCCGTACCGGTCACCCGCATCATGACCAGTCGCGGCCGGCGGCCCGGGCTGATCGTGGCGTACCTGGTCGGGGCGGTCGGTGGCGTGCTGGTGGTGGTCGCGACGGCGACCCGCCAGGTGCCGCTGCTCTTCGTCGGCATGCTGTTCTTCGGTGGCGGCACCGCGGCCAACCTCCAGGCCCGGTACGCCGCGGTGGACCTGGCCGAGCCGGCCCGTCGGGGACGGCAGCTCTCGATCATCGTCTGGGCCACCACCATCGGCGCGGTCGCGGCGCCGAACCTCGCCGGCGTCGCCGAACAGCTCACCCGCAGTTGGGGCCTGCCCCCGCTGGCCGGCCCGTTCGCGTTCAGTTCGGCCGCGTTCGCGCTGACCTCGATCGTACTGCTGATACTGATGCGGCCGGACCCGCTGGTCACCGCGCGCCGGCTGGCGGCGGCCGCGCCGGCCGCCGACGGCGCCGCGGCGCGCGACGAGCACCCGCACGGCACGGGCATGGCCGCGGCCTGGCGGATGGTACGCGCCCGCCCGGCGGCCCGCCTCGGCGTCGCCGCGCTGGCCGTCGGCCACGTGGTGATGGTCGCCGTGATGGCGATGACCCCGGTACGCCTCGGCGAGTTCCACGACGACGCCGACGTGCTGCGGGTGGTCGGCCTGGTGCTCAGCCTGCACATCGCCGGCATGTACGCGTTCTCCCCGGTGGTGGGCTGGCTGACCGACCGCTTCGGCCGGCGGGCGGTGATCCTCGGCGGGGTGGCGGTGCTGCTGGTCGCCTGCGCGGTGGCCGGCACCGCCGGGCACCACACCCCGGAGCTCTCGGTCGGGCTGACCCTGCTCGGTCTGGGCTGGTCGGGCACCATGGTGGCCGGCTCCACCCTGCTCTCCGAGTCGGTGCCGCCCGGGGTGCGGCCGAGCGTGCAGGGGCTGTCCGACCTGATCATGGGGTTGGCCGGGGCCAGTGCGGCGGCGGCCAGCGGGTTCGTCATGCGGGCGGCGGGTTATCCGACGCTGACCCTGCTGGCCGCGATCGCGACCGTGCCGCTGGTGGCGCTAGCGTTGCGTCGGGTGCCCGAGCGGGTGCCCGTCGAGGAGGAGTGATCACGTGCGGCTGACCGACTTCTGGGCCCGCCTGGAGGAGGCGTTCGGGCCGGGCTACGCGGCCAGCATCGCCAGCGATCAGGTGCTGCCCCAGCTCGGCGGGCGGACCGTCGAGCAGGCCCTCGCGGCGGGTGAGGAGACGCACGTGGTGTGGCGGGCGGTGGTCGCCGCCTACCCCGACCGGGTGCCCGCGCGGCTACGCTGAGCAGCCTTTTCGTCGATCCCGCGTGTCGCTTGCCCGCTCGTACAGGTGTTCGGCTATTGTCCACAGCGGGGTGCTCGTCCACAGCTCGCGGCCCGTCGGCTGGTTTTCTGTCGGACCCAGCGCCTAGCGTGTCCCACGTGACGCGAAGCTCAGGAAAGACGCCGGCGAAGGCAGGGGTGGCAACGATGGCGGCAGGGCCTGACCGGGAGAAGGCGCTAGACCTTGCTCTCGCTCAGATCGACAAGCAGTTCGGCAAGGGTTCGGTGATGCGGCTGGGGGAGCGGCCCGTCGTCCAGACGGCGGTCATCCCGACCGGTTCCATCGCGCTCGATGTGGCGCTCGGCGTGGGTGGTCTGCCCCGCGGCCGGGTCGTCGAGGTCTACGGTCCGGAGTCCAGCGGTAAGACCACGGTCGCCCTGCACGCGGTGGCCAACGCCCAGCGGGCCGGCGGCATCGCCGCGTTCATCGACGCCGAGCACGCGCTCGACCCGGAATACGCGAAGGCCCTCGGCGTCGACACCGACGCCCTGCTGGTCTCCCAGCCGGACACCGGTGAGCAGGCGCTGGAGATCGCGGACATGCTGGTCCGCTCCGGCGCGATCGACATCATCGTCATCGACTCGGTCGCCGCCCTGGTGCCGCGCGCCGAGATCGAGGGCGAGATGGGCGACAGCCACGTGGGCCTCCAGGCCCGGCTGATGAGCCAGGCGCTGCGGAAGATCACTGGTGTGCTCAACAACACCGGCACCACGGCGATCTTCATCAACCAGCTCCGCGAGAAGATCGGCGTGATGTTCGGCAGCCCCGAGACGACCACCGGTGGTCGGGCGCTGAAGTTCTACGCCTCGGTCCGGCTCGACGTGCGCCGCATCGAGAGCCTCAAGGACGGCACCGACGTCGTCGGTAACCGCACCCGGGTCAAGGTCGTGAAGAACAAGGTCGCCGCGCCGTTCAAGCAGGCCGAGTTCGACATCATGTACGGCAAGGGCATCTCCCGTGAGGGTTCGCTGATCGACGTCGGTGTCGAGCAGGCGATCATCCGCAAGTCCGGCGCCTGGTACACCTACGACGGCGACCAGCTCGGCCAGGGCAAGGAGAAGGCCCGCGAGTTCCTCCGGGAGAACCCGGACGTCGCGGCCGAGATCGAGAAGAAGATCCTGGAGAAGCTCGGCGTCGGCATGGGTGGTGCCGGTGACGCAGCCGGTGGCCCGGAGCTGCCGCCGGTCGACTTCTGATCCGCGTGGCAGGACGACGCGCCCGTGCGGGGCGGGGCTGGGATGCCAGCCCGCCTCGTGCGGGTGACGCCAGACCGCGCCGGGCGCGCCGTGGCCGTGCCGACGGCACCGAGCCGGAGGCAGCGGCCCGGCTGGGCGGCGAGGCGCCGGCCCCGCCGCGCGACGAGGCCGAGGTGGCGCGCGAGATCTGCCTCCGCCAGCTGGCGGTGCGGCCGCGTACCCGGGCGGAGCTGGCCGGCGCGCTCGCCCGGCGGGGCATCTCCGAGGAGGTGGCCGGCCAGGTTCTCGACCGGTACGACGAGGTCGGCATCATCGACGACGCCGCCTTCGCCCGGGCGTGGATCTCCACCCGGCACGCCGGCCGGGGGCTGGCCCGGCGGGCGCTCGCCAACGAGCTGCGCCAGCGCGGCGTGGACGGCGAGGTGGCCACCGAGGCCCTCGGCGAGCTCGACGAGGAGACCGAGGCGGAGACGGCCCGCGCACTGGTCGAGCGGAAGCTGCGGTCGGCCCGAGGGGAGCCCGACGCTGTCTTCCGCCGGCTGGTCGGGATGCTGGCGCGCAAGGGCTATCCGCCGGGGGTGGCCATCCGGGCGGTGAAGGACGCGCTGGCCGCGCAGAGCGCCGAGGCGGCCGAGTTCGCCGAGCACATCGACGCCGACGCCCTCGCCGAGGCGGAGGGCGAACTCGACCGGGACGCCCGCGGCCTCGACTGATTCCCGGCCGGTGGGTGGGGTGCGACGGCGGGGGCGAAGATGGTCCGATGTTGAAGGCGTGTCTGAACGGGAGCCGGTCCCGCGACGAGCATCCCGCCGTCCCGGTCACTCCGGCCGAGTTGGCGGCCGACGCCGCCCGGTGCGCCGCGTCCGGCGCGGCGGCGGTGCACGTCCACCCGCGGGACACCGCCGGCGTCGAGTCCCTCGCCCCGGACGTGATCGCCGCGGCGGTGACCGCGATCCGGGCGGCTCACCCCGGCCTGCCGGTGGGGGTGAGCACCGGCGCCTGGATCGAGCCGGATCCGGCGGCCCGGGTCGCCGCCGTACGCGACTGGACGGTGTTGCCCGACTTCGCGTCGGTCAACGCGCACGAGGAGGGCGCCGACGCGGTCGCCGAGGCGCTGCACGCGCGCGGCGTCGCGGTGGAGGCCGGGCTCTGGACGCCACCGGCGGTGGCGGCGTTCCGGCGGTGGCGGGTGCCGGTCGTCCGGATCCTGGTGGAGTGCATGGCGCAGGAGCCCGACCGGGCGCTGGCCGACGCGGCGGTGCTGCTGGACCTGGTACCGGGGGACGTGCCGGTGCTGCTGCACGCCGAGGGCGACGCGGTCTGGTCGGTGCTCGCCGAGGCGGTCCGCCGTGGTCTGCCCACCCGGATCGGCCTGGAGGACACCGTGCGGCTGCCGGACGGCTCACCGGCCGCGGACAACGCCGCGCTGGTGGCCGCGGCGATTGCCCTCGGCGCCCGCTGACCGACCCCGCCCCCTACGGACGGACCGCCATGCGGTCCGTTGGGGCTGTCCGGTGGCGGCGATGGGCCGGGATACGGCGTAGCGCGGTGTCCGGCGGCGAGGATGGGCCGGGATGCGGCACGTCGCGAGTATCTGGGGCGCGGGCGGGCCGGGATGGGGGTGTCCGGCGTGGTGCCGGCCGGGGATGGGGCCGGATGCGGGTAATGGGGAAGTCGTGCGGCCGGCGTCGAGGGCGGCGGTGGGTCGGGTCGGGTGGACGGTTGCTGTCGTGCGGCGGGACGGGCGTGGGGATTGTCCGGCGTTGTCCGGCCCAATATGAGCGGTGCGTGATGAGACAAACTCTCTCCGTTCGGGGGGTTTGATCATGAGTTCTTGACCGAACGGCACTCGGAGACCTAGCCTCGCCTTAAAGGCTCACTTTGCCCGACCAGCGCAGGCTAAGCGCACAACATAGATCGCGTAACAGAACAGCATCACTTTCGGCCGGCGGTGCTGCCGGCCGGCGGCGACAGCTCTGGACTGGCCGGTCCGGCGCTGACGGATAACTGCATCCGGCCACCGGTGGCGTCCGTGCGGGCGTCGCTGGTGGAGACCTACCCACGGCCAGCCGCGCTCGGTCGGGCGTTCACAGCCGCAGGGTACGTGCCATCGGCACGGTCGCTGCGGCCCCGACGTTCAGGGGAGGCGGCCATGGCGGGTCGGCACAGAATCACCGGTGGTCCCCCACGAGGCACACGCATCGGTTGGCGGGCGGATCCGCGCCGGCGGCTCTCCCCGCCGCGACCGGGAGTCCCGGCATGAACGCCTTCGACGTGCTGATCCTGGCGGTCGTGGTGATCCTGGCGGTCGTGGTGGTCGGCGCGGTGCTGGTCGGGGTGCGCACCCTGCGCCGGATCAGCGTGGCGCCACGGCCGGAGGATCCCGCCTACATCGCCGAGAAGGACCGGCAGGAGCAGTCCCTCGCCGCGCTGCGCAGCGCCGCCGACGAGGTGAACAGCACCATCGACGTGGCGAAGTCGGCCGCGGCGGCGGCCCGGACGGAGGCGGCCGCCGCCAAGGCCGAGGCCAAGTCGGCCCGGGCCGAGGCCCGTCGGGTGCTCGACGACGCCCGCGCCGAGGCGGACACCATCCTGGAGCGGGCGCACAAGCAGGCCGAGCTGGACGCCGAGCAGTTGCGCACCGCCGCCCGGCGCAGCGGGGAACGCGAAGTGGCCGTGCTGGCCGCGACCACCCGGGAGCAGGCCGCCGAGGTGGAGCGGCGGGCCGCCCGGATGGACGAGCGGGAACGGCTGCACACCGAGGAGGTGGAGCGGCTCGCCGAGCGGGAGCGGCAGCTCACCGCCGCCAGCGCCGCCCTCGCCGCCCGGGAGTCGGCGCTGGCGGAACGGGAGCAGGCGCTGACCGAGGCCGAGGAGCAGCGCCGCCGGGAGCTGGAGCGGGTGGCGGGGCTGACCGCCGACACGGCCCGGGCCGAGCTGATCGAGGCGATCGAGACGCAGGCCAAGCGGGAGGCCGCGCTGCTGGTGCGGGACATCGAGTCCGACGCCCGGGGCACCGCGGAGCAGCGCGCCCGGCACATCGTGGTGGACGCCATCCAGCGGGTGGCCAGCGAGCAGACCGCGGAGAGCGTGGTCAGCGTGCTGCACCTGCCCGGCGACGAGATGAAGGGGCGGATCATCGGCCGGGAGGGCCGCAACATCCGCGCCTTCGAGTCGGTCACCGGAGTCAACCTGATCATCGACGACACCCCCGAGGCCGTCCTGCTCTCCTGCTTCGACCCGGTACGCCGGGAGGTCGGCCGGCTCACCCTGGAGAAGCTGGTCCTCGACGGGCGGATCCACCCGCACCGGATCGAGGAGGTGCACGACCTGGCCCGGCAGGAGGTGGAGGAGCTCTGCCACCGGGCCGCCGAGGACGCGCTGGTCGAGGTCGGCATCACCGAGATCCACCCGGAGCTGGTCGACCTGCTCGGCCGGCTGCGCTACCGCACCTCGTACGGGCAGAACGTGCTCAAGCACCTGGTGGAGACCGCGCACATCGCCGGCATCATGGCCGCGGAGCTGCGGCTGGACGTGCCGACCATCAAGCGCTGCGCGTTCCTGCACGACATCGGCAAGGCGCTCACCCACGAGGTGGAGGGCAGCCACGCCATCATCGGCGCCGACCTGGCCCGCAAGTACGGCGAGAGCGAGGACGTGGTGCACGCCATCGAGGCGCACCACAACGAGGTGCCGCCACAGACCATCGAGGCGGTGCTCACCCAGGCCTCCGACGCCTGCTCCGGCGGGCGGCCGGGCGCGCGGCGGGAGAGCCTGGAGGCGTACGTCAAGCGGCTGGAGCGGATCGAGGAGATCGCGGCCGGCAAGCTGGGCGTGGAGAAGGTCTTCGCCATGCAGGCGGGCCGGGAGATCCGGGTGATGGTCAAGCCGGACGACGTCGACGACATCGGCGCGGCGGTGCTGGCCCGGGACGTGGCGAAGCAGATCGAGGAGGAGCTGACCTACCCCGGTCAGATCCGGGTGACGGTGGTCCGCGAGTCCCGGGTCACCGAGATCGCCCGCTGACGGTCAACCGCTTCAGGGCCGGTCCAGGTGAGTCCTGGGCCGGCCCTGACGGCGGTACACACGGTTGTCGTCAGGTGGTCGTGCCGGCGACCGCCTCGGTGCCCAGCTCGGTGTCGGCCGCACCGGTCCGAGGAGCGGACTTGCGGCCCCGGGAGAGGCGGTGCTGCACGTACTGGGCCAGCTTCGACAGTGAGTAGTTGACCGCGATGAAGATGGCGGCGATCACCACGTAGACCTGGATCGGGTTGTCCAGCACGCCGATGATCTGCTTGCCGATGCTGAGGGTCTCCTCGTAGCTGATGATGAAGCCGAGCGAGGTGTCCTTGAGCACCACGACGAGCTGGCTGATCAGTGCCGGCAGCATGATCCGGAACGCCTGCGGCAGCAGGATCATCCGGGTGGACTGCAGCGGGGAGAGCCCGATCGCGGCGGCGGCCTCGCCCTGGCCGCCGGGGAGCCCCTCCATGCCGGAGCGGAGGATCTCGGCGATCACCACGGAGTTGTAGATGGTGAGGCCGATGACCAGGTACCAGAGCGTGTCGAAGGTGACGCCGAACTCCGGGAAGCCGCGAGCCACGAAGAAGATGGTGATGACGACGGGCAGCCCCCGGAACACCTCGACGCAGACCCGGGTGACCGCCGACAGCACCGTGCTCAGGCCGCGCAGCAGGTACGACAGCGGCGTGGCCAGCCCGGTGAACCGCCGCCGGGCGAGGCTCTTGAGCTGGATCCGCAGCACGGCGAGCAGGGTGCCCACCACCAGCGACGAGACGATGGCCAGCGCCGCCGCGGTGAGGGTGTTCTTCAGGCCGAGGCCGAGCCGGTCCCAGACCTGCGAGAAGCTCTCGTTGGAGGGGTCGACCAGCGGCCCCCACAGCTCCATCGAGAACTGGCCCTTCTCCTCCAGCGGCCGGTAGATCAGGAAGTACGCCCCGACGAGCAGCACCACCGTGGCGACGATGCTGCTGATCAGGGTGATCCGGCGCTGGCGCGGACCCGGTACGTCGTAGAGGACGGTGTTCTGCTGGCTCACCGGGCCACCGCCTGTCGCTTCTCCAGCCGGTCCAGCAGGGCGCCGAGCGGCACGGTCATGATCAGATACCCGACGGAGATACCGATGGCGACCGGGATGAACGCGTAGCCCCCGGCCGACGTGAGCTGGTCGGCGGTCTGGGCGAGGTCGCCGACCACCCCGAAGAAGCCGACCAGCGCGGAGTTCTTGATCATCGCGATGATCACCGAACCGAGTGGCACGACCGAGGCCTTCCAGGACTGCGGCAGTACGACGTGGCGCAGGTTCTGCCCGAAGGTCAGCCCGAGCGAGCGCGCGGCCTCGGCCTGCCCGGCGGGCACCGCGTTCACGCCGGAGCGCAGCGCCTCGCAGACGAACGCCGCGGTGTAGAGCACCAGGGCGATCAGGCCGAAGCGGAAGTACGGCAGGTCGGTGCCGAGCCGGCTGAAGATCGCGTCCAGCCCGGGGATGCGCAGGAAGTCCGCGTTCGAGCCGAGCGCCGGCAGGCCGAACGCGGCGAAGAACAGCACCACCGTCAGCGGCATGTTCCGGAAGATGTTGACGTAGGCGGTGCCGACGGCGCGCAGCGGCGGCACCGGCGAGATGCGCAGCACCGCCACGACGGCGCCCAGGAGCAGGGCGCCGATCGCGGCGAGCACGCAGATCTGGAGGGTGAGCCAGAATCCACCCGCAAAGACGTCGAACTTGTCGATGAGCACGTTCACGGGTCGGTTGTCCTCCCCACCCTCCAGATCAGCGGTCGGTCAGTAGCGCTCGATGGTCGGCGGGTTGCCCAGCTCCGCGCCGAACTTGCCGGCGGTGTCGTCCCAGGCCTTCTTCCAGCTGCCGTCCGAGTACGACTTCTCGAGGATGTCGTTGATGAAGTTGCGGAAGTCGGTGTCGTCCTTCTTCACGCCGATGCCGTACGGCTCCTTGGTGAAGTTCTGGCCGGCCATCTTGAAGGACGCCTCGTCCTTGGCGATGTAGCCGAGCAGGATGACGTTGTCGGTGGTCACCGCGTCGACCTGACCGCCCTTGAGGGCGTCACGGCACTTGTCGTAGGTGTCGAAGAGCACCAGCTGGGTGGCGACGTCCTTGACGTACTTCTTGATCTCCTCGGCCGGGGTGGAGCCGGTCACCGAGCAGACCTTCTTGGTGCCGTCCTTGAACGAGTCCGGACCGGTGATCGCGGAGTCGTCCTTCTTGACCATGATGTTCTGGCCGGCCTCGTAGTACGGCCCGGCGAAGGAGATCCGCTCCTTGCGCTCGTCCTTGATCGTGTAGGTCGCCGCGACCAGGTCGACGGTGCCGTTGGCGATGACGTCCTCACGGACCTTCGACGGCGTCTCGACGAACTCGATCTTGTCCTCGGGGATGCCGAGCTCCTTGACGATGAGCTTGGCGATCTCGACGTCGAAGCCCTCGGGCTTGCCCGACAGGCCCTTCTGGCCGAAGCCCGGCTGGTCGAACTTGGTGCCGACCTTGATCTTCTGGGCCTTGTTCAGCCGCTCCATGGTGCTGCCGGCGGCGAAGGTCTTGCTGCCGGAGCCGGTGTCGCCGCCCTCCTCCGAGTCGCCACCGCAGGCGGCGAGGCCGAAAGCCAGGGTCGCCGCGGCCGCGACCGCTGCCACGCGCTTGAACCGCATACATTTCTCCTTCTTCGACGGAACCCGCCGGGTTGCGGCGCGCTCCATTTCGGACGCCTAGTGAGTGAGGATCTTGGAGAGGAAGTCCCTCGCCCGCTCGCTGCGCGGGTTGGCGAAGAACTCGGTCGGCGGGGCGTCCTCCACGAGTTGCCCGTCGGCCATGAAGATGACCCGGTTGGCCGCGTGCCGGGCGAAGCCCATCTCGTGGGTGACCACCACCATGGTCATGCCCTCGCGGGCCAGCGAGGTCATCACGTCCAGCACCTCGCCGACCATCTCCGGGTCCAGCGCGCTGGTCGGCTCGTCGAAGAGCATCGCCTTGGGCTGCATGGCCAGCGCGCGGGCGATCGCCGCCCGCTGCTGCTGGCCGCCGGAGAGCTGCGCCGGGTACTTGTCGGCCTGGTTGGCGATGCCGACCCGGTCGAGCAGGGCCAGGCCGCGCTCGCGGGCGGCGGCGGGCTTCTCCTTGCGCACCTTGATCGGGCCGAGGGTGACGTTCTCCAGGATCGTCTTGTGCGCGAAGAGGTTGAACGACTGGAACACCATGCCGACCTCGCTGCGCAGCTTGGCCAGCGGCTTGCCCTCGGCCGGCAGCGGCTGCCCGTCGAAGGTGATCGTGCCGGAGTTGATCGGCTCCAGCCGGTTGATCGTCCGGCAGAGCGTCGACTTGCCGGACCCGGACGGGCCGATCACCACGACGACCTCGCCCCTGCCCACGGAGAGTGACACGTCGTCCAGCACGTGCAGCGGGCCGAACCACTTGTTGACCCCGTCCAGCACGATGAGCGGTTCGCCCGTCGTCACGTCGTCCACCGTCCTGTCGCTTGCTCGCGTCGTGGGTCGCTCGACCCCCGGTCCGGCAACTCTAGGCGGCCTGACGTGGCGGAACGCAACCTGGTTGGTCACGGAGCGGTAACACCGAGGGCGGTGTGGCCCCGCGTCGCGCCGGTCGCGCCGATTGCGCCGATCGTCCCGGTGCCGCATGGGCGCCACCGCGTCCGTCGCCGACGCCCCGGACCCGCCTACCGTTTCGGCAGTCTGTCCGATATTCGGCGGCTTTGCTTATCGGCCTTCCGTCCAATCTGCCTTATAGGAGGAGCTCGATGCTTGTGAGGGGCCGGCATCCGTCGGTAAGGTCATCGATACACGTAGTTGCGAATCCTCAATAGAGCGGGGGTCCCGGATGGTCGTCCGTATCGCGCCGGATGGTGCGCGAGTGCAGGTGCACATTCCCCAGGAATTCGGCGAAGCTGTTTGGTACGGGATCACGCGACTCGCGGGGCCTCGTATCCAACGTGACTTCCATATCGCGCCGGTCGGGCAGTACCGACTCATTCCGACCAAGTTGCTGCCCGGCGCCTCCGTCCGGACCTTCGTCCGACGCGGATACGACGTCCTGCTCTACGAGGCGGCCGATCGCACCGACAGCTGCCTGGTCTGGGTCGGGCCCTACCACGAGGCGACGACCTGGTTCGGCGCCGCGGCCCCGCGCCCCGACCTCGTCGCCTCGCTGATCAACCTGATTCGCTACGAGGACGCCCCGGACGGGGCGCGGCTGACATCCACCTCTCCCCGGCTGACGCAACAGCACGGCACGGTGCTGACCGGGTGGAGCGAGTGGGCCTGGCTCGCCGTACGCAGCGCCGCCGAGGGCGCCGGGGTGCTGCCGGACTGGCGGGGGATGACCAGCGGTGACCGGGAGATCTGGCGCGGACAGCGCGGCCTGGAGGATGCCGAGCGGGCGCAACTCACCGGCACCGCGTACGAGTGGCGTTACCTCATCGCGGGCCCCGACTCGGTGGCGGAGGTGACCCTGCACCCGCCGGGCAGCCCGCTGCGGCCGGCCGGTCTCCGCGACGACGCGGACCGCAGGGCGGCGGCCCTGGTGGACGGGCTCCGAGTGAGCTGGAGCGGTGCGTGAGCGTCTCCCTCCCGGTGGCCCTCGCCCTGCTGGCCATCGTGGTGGCGGCGTTCGCCCTGCTGGCGGTGCTCGCCGTCTACGCCCGGCTGCGGCAGGCCGAACGGGTCATCGCCGATCTCACCTTCGGCTCCGACCGGCGGTCGCTGCCCGAGTCCCTGCGGCCCGGGCCCGGCGTGCCCGCCAGCGTGCTGCTGACCCTGGACGGCGAGTGCCCCACCTGTCACGAGCTGGCCCGCGCGGCGGCGGCCTCCGACTGGTCCGGGCTGCGCGTGGTCCGGCTCTTCAGCAGCGCGGCCGCCCGGGACCGGCACGCCGCCACCCCGGGGCTGGAGACCGTCGTCGACCCGGACACCTGGGCCGCCGTCTACGAGGGTTACACGCCGACCGTGACGGTCGTCGACGCCGCCGGAACCACCGTCCACCGCCGCTTCGTGTACGCCGACAACGACATGACCGCCCTGCTGGCCGAGGCGCGTGACCGAGGTCGCGGGCTCGCCGGGCAGGTAGCCACCCTGGAGGCATCGTGAACCTGAATCTGATCCCCTCCGCGGACACCGCTCCCGCCGGCGCGGCGCCGAGCACTCTGGTGGCCGCCCTGCGCAGCGCCAGCCCACCGCGACGGCTGATCTTCAAGGGGCTGCTGGCCTCCGCCATGGCCAGTGCCCTCGTCCCGCTGGACTGGTTCATCGAGCGGCGTGCCGCCCGGGCCGCCGGTCCGACGAGCGAATTCACCTCCTGCTCGCCGTCCAGTTACACGGAACAGGCCGCGAACTGGTGGAGCGGCCCGGCCATCTGCTACGGCGGCTGGCGGCGTGGCTCGTACCCCTGCGCCAGCGGCTACCACTTCGAGGGGTTCCGGTCCTACAGCGACGAGGGCTACACCTCCAACCGGGTCACCACCTGCGGCGGCCGCAACGCGTGGCGGTGGACGTACAGCGGGCGCTCGTACCGCTGCTCGGACGCGAACACCACATGCGTGTGGAACAGCGGCGAGCGGTACACGGCACTGACCATCGCCCAGTGTGGGCTCTGACGGTCGATGTCGGCTGAGGCGACCAGCGGCCCGACGCCGGGGCGATCCCGGCGTCGGGCCCTGCTGGACCCGCGCGTCATCGGGTTCGCCATCTTCCTGGCGGCGGTGGGCTGTGTGGTCGCGATCGGCACGCCGGCGGCACCCGTCGTGGCGCTGCTGCTGGCCGGGACCGTGGCCGGCTACGCGAACTCCGGCTCCACTTGAAGCCACAACTCAGCGTTCCTGCTGACCGCGTCGGTCTGGCGCGGACAAAGCGCACTTCGTTACTTCGGGGTTGGCCTGTGGGTCGGCGCGACCGCGGTCGCCGTTGTCTCCGCAATTGTCGGTGGCATTGTTCAGGCGAGCGTTCCGTCCGTTCTGCGGTGGTCGCTCATGGCCGCCGTTGCCGTCCCCATATTTGCCAGGGAGTTGGGCCTGGTGTCCTTTCGAATTCCGGAGAACCGTCGCCTGGTGCCCGAATCCGTGACGTATCGCGGTGCCGAGTTGGGGGCTTTCCAGTTCGGTTTCGAGATGGGCACGGGGATGCGTACCTATTCGCCGTCCGCGTTGCCGCACCTGGTGCTGGCCGGGCTGGTGCTGGTGGTCCCGTTCGGCGGTGCGCTGCTGGCGGCGGCGGGCTTCGCCCTCGGCCGGTGGGTGATGGCGGCGGCCAGTGTCCACTACGACGAGGACGGTTACTGGAGCGAGGTCTGGGACGCTCATCGTCGCCTGCTGGCCGGGACGTTGACCCTCTCCATCGCGCTGGCGGGGGTGGTGGGGCTCGGGTGACGTGGTGACGACGCGCACGTTCACCGCGGCGACGCCGCTGCGGCTGTATCTGATCTACGACAGCGCCTGCGGCGACTGCGCGGGGATCGCGTCGCGGGCGGCGGCCCTCTTCGCCGTCCCGGTCGCCCTTCGATCGTGTCGTGACCCCCGGCCCGACTGGGGGCCCGCGTCGACAGTCCCCGGCCCGCCGTGCCGCCGACCGGTGCTGGTGCTCGTCGGGCCGGGGGACCGGGTCCGTGCGGTGGCGGGCCTTCGGCTCTGGTGGCACGCCGCGCTGCTGGTGCCCTGGCGGCGCTGGCCCGCCGCGGTCGCCCTGGCCGCCCGGGTGCTGCGGGCGCGCCGGTGACCCGGTGGGACCGGGTCCCGGTGGCGCGGTCGGAGCCGAGTGGAGATCATATGGGGATGACCACACGCGTACGCCTGACGGAGCACGCCCGCGGCGGTGGCTGCGCGTGCAAGATCCCGCCCGGTGAGCTGGAGGCGATGGTGGCCGGCCTGAGCCCGGCGACCGGGACGGCCGAGCTGCTGGTCGGGCTGGAGAACGGCGACGACGCCGCGGTGGTCCGGCTGGACGAACGGACCGGGCTGGTGAGCACCGCCGACTTCTTCACCCCGGTGGTCGACGACCCGTACGACTGGGGCCGGATCGCCGCCGCGAACGCCCTCTCCGACGTGTACGCCATGGGCGGCACCCCGCTCGTCGCGCTCAACCTTCTCTGCTGGCCGCGTGAGGTGCTGCCGATGGAGCTGGCCCGGGAGGTGCTGCGCGGCGGTCAGGACGTGGCCCGGGAGGCCGCCTGCCACCTGGCCGGCGGGCACAGCGTCGACGACGACGGGCCGAAGTACGGGCTGGCCGTCACCGGCGTGGTACGCCCGGAGGAACTGATCACCCTGGACGCGGGTCGGGCCGGGCTGCCGCTGTCGCTGACCAAGCCGCTCGGGGTGGGCGTGCTGAACACCCGGCACAAGGCCACCGGCGAGGTGTTCGCCGAGGCGGTCGCCACGATGAGCGCGCTGAACCGGGACGCCGCGCGGGCGGCCGTCGCGGCCGGGGTGCGCTGCGGCACCGACGTGACCGGCTTCGGGCTGCTCGGCCACGCCTCGAAGCTGGCCCGGGCCAGCGGCCTCACGGTCGCCGTCGACACCGCCGCGGTGCCGTACCTGCCGGGGGCGCGGGAGGCGGTCCGTGACGGGTACGTCAGCGGCGGCAGCCGGCGCAACCTCGACTGGGTGACCCCGTGGACGGACTTCGGGGCCGCCTCGGACGCCGAGCGGCTGCTGCTCGCCGACGCCCAGACCTCGGGCGGGCTGCTGGTCGCCGGGGAGCTGCCGGGCGCGCCGGTGATCGGCGAGCTGCTGCCCCGGGGCGAGCACCTGGTGGTGCTTCGCTGAGCCGGGTGGCCCTGCCGCCCCCGACTTCCGGCAAGACGCTCCCACCCCCGCTGGGGAGAGCGCGAGGCGCGGCAAGACGTGCCCACCCCGCTGGGGAGAGCGCGAGTCGCGGCGCGACCTGCCCACCTTGGCCTGCGACACCCCGGTTTGCGCAAGGTGACCGGGCGCGACGCCATCGGTCGGCGCGCCTGGCGTGGCCTTGCGCCGGCCGGGGCACCATACCCGATAAACTGTCATCTTCCCGCTACTCGGAGCAACGGTGCTCCAGGATTTTTTGCCCGGAATGGTCACAGACCGGTAACTTGCCCCCGGCTGCGGTCATATGCACCCCACCATCGTTTTAAGGCCCGATCCGGAGGCCGGTGGGACGAGCACAGCGAGGAGGCGGCATGACCGAGCTGTGGAACTGGAGAATCGACGGGGCACGCCCGGCGGTGGTGTACCCGGCGCTGGCCGAGGCGCTCGGCCGGGTGGTGATGCCCCTCGCCGCGGCCGACCCGGCGCGGCTGCCCGCGTACGCGGTGGTCTGCGACGTCTGGGAGGCGCCCGGCAGGTTCGGCACCGTGGTGGACAGCTACGGGGTGCCCGAGCGGCTCTCCGAGCACGCGTCGATCGCGGCGCTCGCCCGGCTGCTGGGGCGGGACTGCCTGCTCCCCGACGACACCCTGGACGCCGGCCGGCACCTGCTCGTCGCGCCGGACGGCACGGTCCGCCCGGTCCACTTCGACGTGGCGGAGACCGACGACGGCGAGGTGCTGAGCAATCAGCGGTTGTGCACCTTGGCCGACCCGCGGTGTCGGGGCTGGTCCCGGTGTCAGCGCTCGCGCTGGGCGCCCGACTCGGTCGCCCCGGTGCTCGCCGCCGCCTGACGGCCCGACCACACCAACGGACCGCCGCCGCGCGCCGCCGGCTGATCCGGCCGGGACGCGACGGCGGCGGTCGGCACCGTCCAATATGGTCCCCACGGGCGGTGCCCGAAGCCGCACCGACGGTGACAACCGGTCGAGAGTTGTCTATTCTGGTCACGGATCGCAGCCCTTCGAGCCACGCCGCCGCTCGCGCTCCCGCGCCCCGGGCCCCCGGAGACTCATTGTGGACCAGACGCCCACCCGTCCGACCCCTCCGTCCCTCGACGCCCTGACGCGCAGCCTGCGCACCCCGCTCGGCCGGGTCGCCACCGAGCACCCCGACGCCCTCGCGCTGGTCCGCCTGCGGGTCCTGCCGCAGGCCGCCACGCCGCCGGTCACCGTCCCCGTCGCCTGCTTCAACTCCGCCATCTGAGGGATGGCGTGCCGGTGCGGTGCCGCCGACCCGGACCCGTGCCGCCCGATCAGCCAGTTCGTCCTCAAGGTGCACAGCCGCTGTGACCTGAGCTGCGACCACTGCTACGTCTATCAGGAGGCGGACCAGACCTGGCGGACCAGGCCGGCCCGGATGGCGCCGGAGACCGTCCGCGCGGCCGCCGACCGGATCGCCGAGCACGTCCGCGCGCACGCCCTGCCCGCCGTGCACGTCGTGCTGCACGGCGGTGAGCCGCTGTTGCTCGGCGCGGACGGGCTGCGCGAGGTGTTGGCCACCCTGCGCGCGACCCTCGACCCATGGACCGCCCTCGACCTGCGGATGCAGACCAACGGTGTGCTGTTGGACGCCGGGCTGTGCCGGCTGCTGGTGGCGTACGGCGTCAGGGTCGGGGTGTCGCTGGACGGCGACCGCGCCGCCCACGACCGGCACCGGATCTTCGCGCACGGCGGCGGCAGCCACGCCCACACCCGCCGGGCCCTGGCCCTGCTCCGCGAGCCCGCGCACCGGGCCAGCTACGCCGGCATCCTCTGCACCGTCGACATCCGTAACGACCCCGACCGGGTCTACGCCGCGCTGCTGGCCGAGCGCCCGCCCCGGATCGACCTGCTGCTGCCGCACGCCACCTGGGACCGGCCACCGTGGCGACCGGCGGGGGCCGGCACCCCGTACGCCGACTGGCTCGGCCGGATCCACCGGCGCTGGGTGGCCGACGGGCGGCCGGTGCCGATCCGGCTCTTCGACGCCCTGGCCCCCGGCGGCTCCGCCGCCGGTGGGACCGAGGCGGTCGGGCTCGCCCCGGCCGACCTGCTGGTGGTGGAGACCGACGGCAGTTGGGAACAGGTCGACTCGTTGAAGGTCGCCTTCCACGGCGCGGCCGGCACCGACCTGGACGTCTTCGCCCACCCGGTCGACGAGGCCGCCCGGCACCCCGGCGTCGCGGTCCGCCAGTCGGGGGCGGCCGGGCTCTGCGCCACCTGCCGCGGCTGCCCCGTGGTGGAGCGCTGCGGCGGCGGGCTGTACGCGCACCGCTGGCGGTCTGGGCGCGGCTTCGACAACCCGTCCGTCTACTGCGCCGACCTGTGGACCCTGATCGCCACCCTGGACCGCCGTCCAGCGGCCGCCGCCGCGACGGTCAACGGTGACCGAGGCCGCGCCGCCCGCCGGCCGGCGGACCCGATCGCCGAGACCCGGCCCGAGACCCGGCTCGAGGAGCGGCCCGAGACCCGGCCCGCGGAGCAGCCCCAGATGCGGCCCGAGACGCAGCCCGAGACGCGGTCCGAGACGCGGTCCGAGACGCGGTCCGAGACGCGGCCCGAGACGCGGCCCAGGAACGGGCAACTCGTCGATGGCCGGGCCGGGGAGCGGCCCGGGAGCGGGCGGGCGGCAGCGGTCGACCAGCCGGCCGGGGACGGGCAGCCGGGCCCGGACGCGCAGTGGCTGCTGGACGAGCTGGCCACCGGCCACGGTGGCCCCGCGGCGCTGCGGCTGCTCGACGAGACCCAGCTCTCCATCACCCGGGCGCTGCTGGCCACCTGGCGGGACGTCGCCGGGGGCAGCGCCGCCTGGGAACTGCTCGCCGACCTCGACGCCACCGCCCCCGCCACGGTCGGCGCGGTGCTGGCGCATCCGTTCGTCCGCCCGTGGCTGGTCCGCCGGCTGGAGCGCCCCGGCACGCCCGGCGCCGACCTGCTGCCGGCGCTGGCCGCCGCGGCCGCCGTCCGGGCCGGCGTGGCGGCACCGGTGACGGTGCCGGTGCGGGCCGGCGCGGTGCTGCTGCCCACGCTGGGCCGGCTGCCGGTGACCGGCCCGTCCGGCGCGCTGGTGACCGCCGTGCCGGGCGGCTTCCGGATCCGGGCCGGCCCGACCGATCGCGTGGTGCCGCTGACCGCCGGCCCGCCACCGCCCCCCGCGCTCGAACGCGTGGTGCCGCTGACCGCCGGCCCGCCACCGCCCCCCGCGCTCGAACGCGCGGTGCCGCTGAACGCCGGCCCGCCACCGCCGGCTGCGACCGAACGCGTGACGGCGGGCAGCGGCGGTGCGCCGCCGTCGCCCCGGACGGCCGAACGCGTGCCGGCGGGCGACGCCGGCGATCCGCCGCCGGCCGGGTGGCAGCCGGTCCGGCGGGTCCCGGTGGCCGGCGGGGAGGTCGCCGTCGAGGACACCGATCCGGAACGGGACTGCTACGACCAGCCCGTCGCGCCACGGCTCGCCGGCGCCGCCGCGCACGCGCTGGGGCGTACCCTCGCCGGGGCCTGGCGGTCGGTGCACCGCGACGTGCCCGCGCATGGTGCGGCGCTCGACGCCGGGCTGCGCTGCGTGGTGCCGCTGGCGGCGGACCCGGCCGCGCCGCTGCGCAGCGCCACCGCCCGGCAGGCGTACGGCGCGGTCGCGGTGACTCCGGTGCCCGGGCCGGAGACGATGGCCGTGCTGCTGGTGCACGAGTGGCAGCACGCCAAGCTCGGTGCGCTGCTCGACCTCTACGACCTGGTCGATCCGGTGTCGGCGCACCGGATCCGGGTGGCCTGGCGGCCCGATCCGCGCCCCGTCGAGGGGGTGCTCCAGGGCACGTACGCGCACCTGGCGGTGGCCGAGGTGTGGCGTGCCCGGGCGACGGCCGGCGGAGCCGACGCGGCGGCCGCCCGGGCGCACGCCACCCGCTACCGGGACTGGACCAGGACGGCGGCGGACGCGCTGCTCGCCGGCGACGGCCTCACCGACCTCGGCGAGCGCTTCGTGCGGCGGCTGCGGCAGGCGGTGGAGGGCCCGGATGCCGGCGGAGACTGAGCTGGCCCCGCTCACGCCGCACCGCGTCCGCCTCGTCGGGCAGCTGCGGGCGCTGGGCCTGCGCGCCGGCGACGACGTGCTGGTGCACAGCTCGCTGCGCCGGGTGCGCCCGGTGGGCGGCCCGGCCACCCTGGCGGCCGCGCTGCGGGAGGTCATCGGCCCGGCCGGCACGCTGCTCGTGCCCACCGAGAACGCCGGCAACTCGACGACCTCCCGGGCCTACCGGGCGGCCACCCGCGACCTGGACGCGCGGGAACTCGCCGCCTACCACGCGGCGATGCCCGGTTGGGACCGGGCCACCACCCCCTCGGCGGGCACCGGGGCGTTCGCCGAGCACATCCGGCTGACCCCGGGCGCGGTGCGCAGCGACCACCCGCAGACCTCGTTCACCGCGCTGGGCCCCCGCGCCCGCGAGTTCACCGACGGCCACGAGCTGGACTGCCACCTGGGCGAGCGGTCCCCGCTGGGCCGGCTCTACGCCGCCGGCGGCCAGATCCTGCTGCTCGGCGTCGGCTACGCGGCCTGCACCGCGCTGCACCTGGCCGAGTACCGGCTGCCGGTGCCGCCGCCGCGCCGCCGCTACCACTGCTATCGGCTGGTCGACGGACGGCGGGTCAGCCTGGAGTTCGAGGCGGCCGACCTGGACGACAGCGACTTCCCGCGGGTCGGCGCGGCCCTGGACAGCGCCCCGTTCGTCCGCGTCGGTCGGGTCGGCGACACCGGGGCCCGGCTGCTGCCGGTACGTGACACGGTGGACCGCGCGGTCGAGTGGTTCACCGCCCACCGGCCGGGTTTCGGGCGTTGACGTGGGGACTACGCTGATGGTCCGGCCGCGTGGGGAGGGCGGAGGCGCATCGGTGAGCACAGTGGACAGTCCGGTGGGGGTGCCGGCGCCGCTGTTCTTCCTGAGCTACTCCCGGCCGCACCGGGCGGCCGGTGGCCCGTTCGACTACGTGCCGCAGTTCTTCGAGGACCTGTCGGTCCACGTCAGCGAGCTGGTCGGCCCGGAGCCCGGCGTGGATCCGGGCTTCATGGACAGCACCATGTCCGGCGGGCAGCGCTGGACCCCGGAGCTGCTCCGCGCCGCCGGCACCTGCCAGGTCTTCGTGCCCCTGCTGTCCAGCGCGCTGCTCGGCAGCGACTGGTGCGGCCGGGAGTGGCACGCCTTCTCCCGCCGCCGGGTGCTGTCGCGCAGCCCCGGCTTCTCGGCCCACGAGACGGCGATCGTGCCGGTCAACTGGTCACCGACCCATGAGACGGACCTGCCCAAGGTGGTCCGCGACATCCAGCGGTTCTCGCCGACCCCGATGCCCGCCGACGTGGTGGGCAAGTACGAGCGGGAAGGAGTCTACGGATTGCTGACCCTGCGGTTGGAGAACGAGTACCGGGCGGTGGTCTGGCGGCTCGCCCAGCGCATCGTCGCGATCCACCGGGCGTGCCGGATCGAGCCCCTGGTGCCGGCGGGCGTCGGCGAGCTGCGCAACCTCTTCGCCGGGGGGCGGGGATGAGCCGGCGGGCCGGCGCGGCGGCCACCCGGCGCGGGACGTACTTCTTCCTCAGCTACGCCCACTCGGTGCCGCCGCACGGCGGGCACACCGACACCGACACCTGGGTGAACCGGTTCTTCGCCGACCTGTCGGCGGAGGTCTCCCGGCTGGCCCGGCCGGCGGCCGGGATGGGGATCGGCTTCTACGACCAGGAGATCCCGCTCGGCGCGGACTGGAAGGCCGCGTTGGCCGAGGCGCTCGGCCGCGCCCAGGTCTTCGTGCCGCTGTACTCCCCGGGCTACTTCCGCCAGTCGTGGGCGCAGGGGGAGCAGGCGTCCTTCCGGGGCCGGCTGGCCGTCGCCCCGGGCGCCGACCCGTCGATCCATCTGGCGCCGGTGCTCTGGATCCCGTCCCCCACCTGGGAGCTGCACCCCGACCTGGTGCCCGCGCGGGCGCTCGGGGAGGGGCTGCCCCGCTATGCCGAGGACGGGGCGCGGGCGCTGTGCATGCTGGACGTCTACCACGACCAGTACGCCGCCCTGCTGGCCCGGCTGGCCGGCCGGATCGTGGACGCGGCCGAACGTCACCCGCTCGCCCCGTCCCGGGCACCCGGGCTGGACGAGGTGGCCCGGCCGGCGCCGGCCGACCCGGACCTGGCGGTGGCCGTGCTGGCACCCACCCGGGACCGGCTGCCCGCCGGCCGCGGCGCCAGCCGGTACGCCGCCACCAGCCGCGGCTGGCGCCCCTTCGGCGACCAGCAGAAGCTGCCGGCGGCCGAGTACGCGGTCAGCACCGCCGAGCGGCTGGGCCTGTCGGCCCGTCCGGTCGACTTCGACGCCGCGGGTGACCTGCTCGACCGTCGGCCCGCCGTCCTGCTGATCGACCCGTGGGTGGCGGCGGCGCCCGGCGCGGTGGGCGCGCTCGTCGCGGCCGTGCGGGGCCTGCGGCCCTGGGTGGTGCCCGTGGTGATTACCGACGCGGACGACCCGCAGAGCGGCGCGCGGCTCGCCGGTGACGTCACCACGATGTTGCAGAATGCGGGCGTAGCGCAGGTCAAGCGGGCGGGCAGCGTGCGGGAGTTCGTCGCGCTCACCCCCGCGCTGGTCGACGAGGCCCGCCGCCAATACCTGAAACACGGCCCGGTGACGGAGTTCCCCGAGCCGCCGGAGCCACCGCCCAGCCTCCGGGACGGGCCCCGGCCCCGGCCCGACCGGGCCGAGCAGACGGAAGCCCACGACGACCCGGCGTCACCGTTCCCCCATGGAGAGAACCGATGAGCAACGATCGCGAAGGTCAGGTCGTCACGTTCTACTCGTTCAAGGGCGGGACGGGCCGGACGATGGCCCTGGCCAACGTCGCCTGGATCCTGGCCGCCAACGGCCGGCGGGTGCTGGTCGCCGACTGGGACCTGGAATCCCCCGGCCTGCACCGGTTCTTCCACCCGTTCCTCGACGCCGAGGCGATCCAGAACACCAGCGGGGTCATCGACATGATCCGCGACTACGAGTGGGAGACCACCCGGACCGTCGACCGGCCGGACCGCTGGGTCGAGCAGTTCGCCCGGGTCGGCCGGCACGCCTTCTCGCTGCGCTGGACCTTCCCGGACGGCGGCAGCCTGGACTTCCTCTCCGCCGGCCGGCAGAACAGCGACTACGCGGTGTCGGTGAGCGGCCTGGACTGGGACAACTTCTACAACCGGCTGGGCGGCGCGCAGTTCTTCGAGGCGCTGCGGGCGGACCTGCGGCGCGAGTACGACTACACCCTGATCGACAGTCGCACCGGCCTCAGCGACGTCGCCGACATCTGCACGCTGCACCTGCCGGACACCCTGGTGGACTGCTTCACCCTCAGCGACCAGGGCATCGAGGGGGCGGCCCGGGTCGCGCACTCGGTGCGGGACCGGTTCCGCCGCCGCGACATCCGCATCCTGCCGGTGCCGATGCGCGTCGACCAGGCCGAGAAGGAGAAGGCCGAGGCCGGCCGCTCGCTGGCCATGCGCCGGTTCGCCGGGCTGCCGACCGGGATGACCGAGGCGGAACGCCGGCGGTACTGGGCCGCGGTGGAGGTGCCGTACCGGCCGTTCTACGCGTACGAGGAGACGCTGGCGACCTTCGGCGACCCGCCCGGCTCACCGACCTCGCTGCTGGCCGCGTTCGAGACGCTGACCGGGATCCTCACCGACGGCGAGGTCACCGCGCTGCCGGTGATGGACGAGTCGGTCCGGGAACGGGGCAAGGCCCGCTTCCGGCGCCGGACCGAGGCGGTCGACGACCAGATCGTGCTCCGGTACGCCCCCGAGGACGCGGTCTGGGCGGAGTGGCTGGAGCGGGTGCTCACCGCGGCCGGGCTGCGGGTGGTCGAACCGGCCGCCGCGGTCGGCTCGGCGGCCAGCCCGGCGCCGCGGACGCTGACCGTGGTCTCGCCGGCCTACCTGGCCACGCCCGCCGGCAGCCTGCCGCCGCGGGAGCCGAGCACCGGCTCGACGGCCCTCGCCGCCTACGTGGCCGACCTGCGACCGCTGGCGGAGTTCCCGGCGCAGGCCTCCGCCCAGCTGGTCAACGTCAGCGCGGAGACCGCCGTGGAACGGGTGCTGCGGCTGGTCGGCCGGCCCGTGCCGCCGGCCGCCCAGGGCGCGCCGGCCGGCGCCGCCCGCTATCCCGGCGCGGAGCCGGCGATCTTCAACGCGCCGAACCGCAACGCCCGGTTCACCGGCCGCGAGGACGACCTGGCGGAGCTGCGCCGGCAGTTGCAGAGCGGGGGCAGCGCGGTGGTGCTGCCCGTCGCCCTGCAGGGCATGGGCGGCGTCGGCAAGACCCAGGTGGCACTGGAATACGTGCACCGCTTCCGGTCCGCGTACGACCTGGTCTGGTGGATCGTGGCGGACCCGCCGCAGTTCGTCGACACCTCGGTGGCCGACCTGGCGCCGCGGCTGGACCTGCCCACCGGGCCGACGCTGCCGGACACCGTGCAGACCGTGCTCCAGGCGCTCGGCCGCGGCGAGCCGTACGAGCGGTGGCTCGTCGTCTTCGACAACGCCGAGGAGCTCGAACACATCGAGCAGTTCCTCCCGCAGGGCTCCGGGCACGTGCTGCTGACCTCGCGCAACCGGGCGTGGGGGGAGCGGGCCAACCCGATCCAGGTGGACGTCTTCGACCGGGCGGAGAGCGTCGCCCACCTCACCCAGCGGGTCCCGGCGATCAGCCCGGAGGAGGCGGACCGGGTCGCCGAGGCGCTCGGCGACCTGCCGATCGCGGTCGCCGCGGCGGGCGCCTGGCTGGCCGAGACGGGCACGCCGGTCCCCGACTACCTGCGGCTGATCGAACGGCACGGGCCCAGCGCCCTGTCGGTGGAGGCCACCTGGGACCTGTCGCTCAACCGGCTGCGGGACCAGGCCCCGGCCGCCTACCGGCTGTTGCAGCTCTGCTCGGTGCTGGCGCCGGAGATCGCCCTGGACCTCATCTACAGCGACGAGATGGCCGGCGCGCTGGTGGCGTACGACCCGTCGGTCTCCGAGCGGCTGGTGCGCGGCGCCCTGGTCCAGCAGATCAACCGGCTGGCGCTGCTCAAGCTCGACGTGCAGGGCGGCCGGATCCAGGTGCACCGGCTGTTGCAGGCGGTGGTCCGGGACCGGATGACCCCGGAGGAGATCGCCGAGGCCCGGCACCAGGTCCACCTGGTGCTGGCGGCGTCCCGGCCGCGCGGCGACGTGGACGACCCCGCGACGTGGCCCCGGCTGCGGATGCTCTGGCCGCACCTGGAGGTGTCCGAGGCGGTCACCTGCCCGGAGGAGTCGGTGCGCCAACTGCTCATCGACCGGGTCCGTTACCTGTGGCAGCGCGGCGGCCTGACCCAGGCCGAGGAGTTCAGCCAGCAGGTGGACGAGCTCTGGTCGGGGCAGCTCGACGGGCCGGACGGCGGCGGGGCGTTGCCGCGGCAGCTGCTGCACCTGCGGTTCAACCGGGCGAACATCCTGCGCAGCCTGGGCCGGTTCGCCGAGGCCCGGGAACTCGACGAGGCGGTCCTCGCCGAGCAGCGCCGGGTGCTCGGCGAGCTGCACCCGCACACCCTGATGACGGCCGGCAGCCTCGCCGGGGACCTGCGGGCCCTCGGCCGGTACGGCGAGGCGCTGGACCGGGACCGGGCCACCTACGCCTCCTGGGTGCAGGTGCTCGGTGAGGACGACCGCCGGACGTTGAGCGCTGCCAACAACCTCGCCGTGTCGTACCGGCTGGTCGGCGACTACCGGGCGGCCCGGCGCTGGGACGACGAGGTGCACCAGCGGCGGCGGCTGGTGCTCGGCCCGACCAACCCGTACACCCTGATCTCCGCGGTCCGGCTCGGTACGGACCTGCGCGAGGCCGGCGAGTACGAGAAGTCGGTGGCGCTGCTGCGCGGGGTGCTGGACAGCTTCGTGCAGGTGCTCGGCGCGGAGGACCAGCAGACCCTGACCGCGCAGGTGAACCTCGCGGTGTCGATGCGCAGCGTGGGCCGGCCCGCGGAGGCCGCGCCGATGTTCGAGGCCGCCTACCGGACGCTCGTCGACCGGTTCGGGCCGCACAACCCGGACACGGTGGCCTGCCGGTCCAGCCGGGCGGCGAACCTGCTGGCCGTGCAGGACGAGGCCCGGGCGCTGGCCGAGATGAACGTGGTGGCCCGGGCGTACGAGGAGGTGCTGCGCCTCGGCCCGACGCACCCGCACACGCTGGCGACGCTGAGCAACCGCTCCGCCGCCGAGCGTGCCCTGGGCCGCCGTTCCGCGGCCCGGGCCACCGCCGGCCGGGCCGCGGAGGAGCTGCGCAAGGTGCTCGGCACGGACCACCCGCACACCCTGGCCGCGGAGGTCAACCACGCGGTCTGCCTGGCCGAGGACGGCGACTGGGAGCAGGCCCGGGACCGGCTGCGCGACGTCGCGGAGCGGCTCGCCCGCGCGGTCGGCGCGGGCCACCCGGACACGCTGCGCTGCCTCGGCGACCTGGCCCTGGTCACCCGGCGGGCCGGGGGCGGCGGGCCGGAGGCGGACGACGCGGCCGCGGCCGACCGGCTGGCCGACGTGATCGGGCAGGACCACCCGAGCGTGCAGACGTTGCGGGAGCGCCGGCTGGTGGTCCGGGTGATCGACCCGAACCCGTTCTGACCGTCGTCGCGCCGCTCGCCGGGCGCGGTTCGCCCGGCACCGGCCCGGCCGGTCTCAGCGGCACCGGCCCGGCCGGTCTCAGCGGCACCGGCCCGGCCGGTCTCAGCGACACCGGCCCGGCCGGTCTCAGCGGCGCCGGACGTCGGCCAGTTCGGGGGTGGTCAGCCAGGCGAGGGTCTGCGGCAGGATCTCCACCGCGCCGAAGTGCGCCGCGCCGGGCTGCACCTGGACCTCGGCGTTGGTGATGCGGTCGGCGAGCCACCGGGAGTGCGCCACCGGGGTGAAGCGGTCCTGCTCGCCGTGCCACAGCCGCACCGGCGCCCGGATGGCGCCGAGGTCGAAACCCCAGCCCCGGCGCAGGGCGAGCACGTCGTCGATCCAGCCGTCCGGGCCGTGCCGCAGCGCCTCCGCGTACATGGCGGCCAGCAGGCGGCGGATCGTCACGTCGTCCACCACCCGGATGTCCGGCTCGGTGAGCTGCGGGCGGAGGAACTCCAGCAGGGTGACCGGGTCCCGCTGGGCGTCCTGGGCGCGCAGGGTCAGCGACAGCCGTAACTCGGCGGCGTCCTCGTCGGCCAGGCCGAAGTCGTCGACGTTCGCGTCGGCCATGCCGGCGTACCAGTCGAGGTCGGGGGAGCCGGCGGGGGCGAGCCCGACCAGCACCGCGGCCCGGGTCACCCGCTCCGGCAGCAGCGCGGCGCAGGCCAGGGCGTGCGGGCCGCCGCCCGAGCGGCCCACCACGGCGAACCGCTCGAGGCCCAGGTCGTCGGCGATCGCGGCCACGTCGGCCGCCGCGTCGGCCACCCGGCGACCCTCCCGCCGGTCCGAGTCGCCGTAGCCGGGCCGGTCGTAGCAGACCAGGTGCACCCCGAGCCGGTAGAGGACGACCGGGCGGGGGCGGGGGCCGCTGCGGCTGCCGGGAGTGCCGTGCAGCAGGAACACCGCGGGCCCGTCGGGCGCGCCGGAGGTCTCCACCGCGAGTCGCCGCCCGTCGGGGGTGACGACGGTGCGCTGCGCGTCGTTTTCCAGCGTCACGGTGGCCTCCCGCGGGTTCGTCATGTGCTCCCCCGAAGCGGAGACGCGCATCGGTGGCGCAAAGCCCCCGAAACCGCCCAGAACACAGTCCTGCTGTGCAGCGTACTGCCCGGCGTGTGCCCCCGCCATGGGCCGGCGGGCCAATGCCGGCCGGCGGGCCCGGCCGACCGGGCCGCTACCCTGGTAGCCCGAGGAAAGGGGCGCCGAGCAGGTGGCTAGGACCTACAACGTCGTGACGTACGGCTGCCAGATGAACGTGCACGACTCCGAGCGCATCTCCGGCCTGCTGGAGCGGGCCGGATACGAGCGTGCCCCCGCCGGCGAGGAGACCCCGGACGTGGTGGTCTTCAACACCTGCGCGGTCCGGGAGAACGCCGACAACCGGCTCTACGGCAACCTCGGCCGGCTGCGCCCGGTCAAGGACAAGCACCGCGACATGCAGATCGCCGTGGGCGGCTGCCTGGCCCAGAAGGACCGTGGCGAGATCGTCCGCAAGGCGCCCTGGGTGGACGTGGTCTTCGGCACCCACAACATCGGTTCGCTGCCGGTGCTGCTGGAGCGCGCCCGGCACAACGCCGCCGCCGAGGTGGAGATCCTCGAGTCCCTCGACGTCTTCCCCTCCACGCTGCCGACCCGCCGCGAGTCGACGTACGCCGGCTGGGTGTCGATCTCCGTCGGCTGCAACAACACCTGCACCTTCTGCATTGTGCCGTCGCTGCGCGGCAAGGAGCGCGACCGCCGCCCCGGCGACATCCTCTCCGAGGTGCGCGCGCTTGTCGACGAGGGCGTGCTCGAGGTGACCCTGCTCGGCCAGAACGTCAACTCCTACGGGGTGGAGTTCGGCGACCGGTACGCCTTCGGCAAGCTGCTGCGCGCCTGCGGGGAGATCGACGGGCTGGAGCGGGTCCGGTTCACCAGCCCGCACCCGAAGGACTTCACCGACGACGTGATCGCCGCGATGGCCGAGACCCCGAACGTCTGCCACTCGCTGCACATGCCGTTGCAGTCCGGCTCCGACGACGTGCTGCGCGCGATGCGCCGCTCGTACCGGTCGGAGAAATACCTGGGCATCATCGAGAAGGTGCGGGCGGCGATGCCGGACGCGGCGATCACCACCGACATCATCGTCGGCTTCCCCGGCGAGACCGAGGCCGACTTCGCCAGGACCCTCGACGTGGTCCGCGCGGCCCGGTTCTCCTCGGCGTTCACCTTCCAGTACTCCAAGCGCCCCGGCACCCCGGCCGCGACGATGGACGGCCAACTGCCCAAGCAGGTCGTGCAGGAGCGCTACGACCGGCTGATCGCCTGCGTCGAGGAGATCACCTGGGCGGAGAACAAGCGGCTGCTGGGGGAGACCGTCGAGGTGCTGGTCGCCGTCGGCGAGGGGCGCAAGGACGAGCGCACCGGCCGGATGTCCGGCCGGGCCCGGGACGGCCGGCTCGTGCACTTCGCGACCGGCGACCTGGCCGGGTCGATCCGCCCCGGCGACATCGTGCACACCACCATCACGTACGCCGCCCCGCACCACCTCAACGCCGACGGCGCGCCGCTGTCGCACCGGCGTACCCGGGCCGGCGACGCGGCCGAGGCGGGGCGGGCCCCGCGTACCCCGGGGGTGCTGCTCGGGCTGCCCACGGTCGGCGCGCCGGCCGCGGCACCCACCCCCGCCACCGGCTGCGCCGCGCACTGAGGTGTAAGGAGGGGCCCCTTATTAACAGACGTCTGTTAATAAGGGGCCCCTCCTTACACCTCAGACGGTGATCCGCCCGGCGCCCGCGCCGCCGGTCACGATCGACTTGACGCTGCTCGCGCCGTCCAGGGTGTACGGGTACGGGATGCCCGCCACGCTGCCGCCGGTCTGCCCGCCGCCCGAGTTGACGAAGTGGTTGTTCCGGGCGACCAGGCTGCCCGGCCCGGAGCTGCCCTCACCGAGGTGGTACGGGTCCTTGACGTTCTCGAAGTAGTTGCCCTCGACCAGGACCCCGGCGTTCATGGTGGACGCCACCCCGTAGCCGCTGTTGGCGTAGTAGTAGTTGTTGTAGACGTGCACCGGGTTGCCGAAGCGGACCCGGGGGTGGCGCTGGGTGCTGGCGTCGAACCAGTTGTGGTGGTAGGTCACCCGCAGGTGACCGGCGTCCTGCCCGCCGTTGTCGTCGCTGTGCCCCAGCAGCATCGACTTGTCGTGGTTGAACACCCGGTTCCAGGACACGGTGACGAAGTCCGAGCCACGCTTGATGTCGACCGCGCCGTCGTACCCCTGGCTGAAGGTGTTGTGGTCGATCCAGATGTTGGTGGCCGACTCCTGGACGTTGACGGCGTCGTCGTTCCAGCCCCGGAAGGTCAGGTTGCGGATGATGACGTTGCGGTCCCCGCTGATGTTGAGGCCGCAGCCGACGATTGTCGCGCCCGCGTTGCCGAGAATGGTCTTGTTCGACCGGACCCGCAGCATGCCGGTGCAGGAGATGGTGCCGGAGACCCGGATGACCGCCGCCCCGGTGGCCCCGAGCGCGCTGCTGAGCGCGCTCGCGCTGGTGACGGTGGTGGTCGGCCCGCCGCTCCCGCCGGTGGTGCCGCCGTTCTGGGTGGCCCAACCCACCAGGCCGCTCGGCGGCGGGACGGGCGGCGGCGACTGGGACGGCGGCGGGCCGCTGGTCGGGCCGCTGGTCGGGGTGGTGCCGCCGGTGCAGGTCACCCCGTTGAGCGTGAAGCTGGTCGGCGCCGGGTTGCTGGTGTTGTTCCAGGTCCCGTTGAAGCCGAAGGACGTGCTCGCCCCGGTGGGCAGGCTGGCGTTGTAGCCGACGTCGGTGGCGGTGACGTCGCTCCCGTTCTGGGTCACGGTGGCGTTCCACGCGTCGGTGGCCCGCTGGCCGGCCGCGAACGACCAGCGCAGCGTCCAGCCGGAGATCGGGTCGCCCAGGTTGGTGACGGTGACGTTGCCGGTGAAGCCGCCGGACCACTGGCCGCCGACCGAGTAGGTGACCGTGCAGCCGGTGGCGGCGTGCGCGGTGACGGCGGTCAGCACCCCGGTGACGAGCAGCGCGGCGGTGGCGGTGGCGGTGATCAGCGTCTGACGACGCGGGGTGGCGTGCATGGTCTGTTCCTCTCCGCTGGAGGTGGGAGGCGGCCCGTGGCCGTCGGCGTCGGCCACGGGCCGCTCCCGATCTGGAGGTGGTGCCGGGGTTCAGCAGGCGGTGCCGGCGAGCTTGACCGAGGCCGGGGCGGCGGCCGTGCCGTTGGCGGTGAAACCGATCGTCACGGAGGCGCCGGCGGCGAGGGTCCGCGACCACTCGGGGGCGGCGGCGGTCACCGTGCCGCCGGACTGGGTGACGGTGGCGTTCCAGCCGCTGGCCAGCGTCACCCCGGACGGCCAGGTCCAGGTGACGGACCACGGGTTGACCGCGCCGGTGCCGGTGTTCTTCACGGTCAGCTCACCCTGGAAACCGCCCGCCCAGGCGTTGACCTGCTTGTACGTCGCCGTGCAGGCCCCGGACGGGGGCGGGTTGGTGGGCGACGGCGAGCCGGTGCCGGTCGGCGTGGGGCCGGGGCCGCCGCCGCCCACCGGCGCGATCAGGTACGGCTGGAGGATCGCCTGCTTGGTGGTGTTGATGTTCGTCCAGTCGTCCAGCGCGATGCCGCCGGTGTCGCCCGAGTTCGGGTTCCACGACCAGTAGGTGAAGGACATGCCGGTGACCCCGGTGCCGGTGTAGGCCATCAGGTTCTGCAACCACACCTTGTCGCGCGGGTCGGCGAGGGTGCTGCCGAACTCACCCATCATGATCGGCGCGATGTTCTGCTTGTACAGGTAGCCCCAGTACTTGTCCCAGATCGCCGGCAGGTTCGCCGGGTAGCTCGGGTCCTTGAACCAGGTCTGCTCGTAGACGCTGGTGGCGTACTCGTGCGGCGAGTAGACCAGCCGGTTGGCCACGTTCAGCCGGACCGGGAACTGCCCGGCCTTGGAGAGGTTGCCGCCCCACCAGCCGCAGTCCTCGTCGTTGCTGGGGTCGTTGTCCCAGACGTTCGACAGGCCACCGCTGGGGCAGCTCACCCCCTCCACGAAGATCAGCCAGTTCGGCTGCACCCCGAGGATCGCGTTGCCGGCCCGCTCGGCGGCCAGCCGCCAGTCCCGGGCGGTGTCGCCGCAGCCCCAGCAGGCGCCGGTGGCCGCCGGGTTCGTCCCCTCGGCGTGCGGCTCGTTGTGCAGGTCCGCGCCGATCACCGTCGGGTTGTTCGCGTACCGCTGGGCGAGCATCTTCCAGTCGGCGATCCAGGTCGCCTCGGAGACCGTCGAGGTGTACCAGAGCGGCGACTGGCCGGCCGCGGTCGGCCGGTGCCGGTCCAGGATGACCCGCATCCCCTTGCCGCCCGCGTAGTCGATCACCTTGTCCAGGATCTGCAACGGGGAGAGGCCGACCAGGTCCGGGTTGACGAAGTCGTTGATCCCGGTGGCCGTCGCGCCCGGCTTCAACGCGTCGTTCGAGTACGGGATGCGCAGCGTGTTGTAGCCCAGCCGGGCCATGGTGTCGAGCTGGCCGCGCCACGGGTTGCTCGACCACAGGCCGTGGAAGGTCTTGTTGTCGGTTTCCATGCCGAACCAGTTGATGCCGGTGAGCCGGACGGTGGCGCCCGTACTGTCGACGATCTTGTTGCCGCTGGTGTGCAGGTAGCCGGTGCCGGTTCCGCCGCTGGCGGCGGCGGCCGGGGAGGTGCTGACGGCGGCGGCGACGAGGACGCCGGCCGCGGCGGTGGCGAGTGCGGCGAGCGCGCCGCCGAGAGCGGTGGGTCGGTGCATCGGAGCTCCACTTCGGATGCCCGCGCGGCGCAGCCGCCGCGGGCGGTGAGACCCAGGGGAGACGGCCCGCTCCTCATCGAGTACGCGGACAGGGCGCATCGGGCCGTGACGTGTGGACGGCCATCGCGGGCAGCGCCGGCGACGGTCGGCGGCAACACGCCGCCGGTGCCCTCGTGCCGGTGCCGGATCTCAGCTCCGTCGCCCATTCTGATCAGCTGACGTCGATGCGTCAACGGGTGGACGCGCGGAAGCCCCCGATCCCGCGCGGGGACCGGGGGCTTCCGGGGTGGATCAGGTCAGCTGGACTGCTCGGCCAGCTGGAGGAACTGCCGCTTGGAGGCGAGCGCCTGCTCGGCCTCCTTGACCCGGCGGGCGTCGCCGGCGGCCTGGGCCCGGGCGAGCCGCTCCTCGGCCTCGGCGACCTGCGCCCGCATCTGGGCCAGCAGCGGGTTGTCCTCCTTGGTGGTGCGCCGCCACGCCGAGTCCATCACCTCGCGGACCTTGTCGTCCACGGCGCGCAGCCGGCGCTCCAGGCCGGCGGCGGCCTCCCGCGGCACCCGGCCCGCCTCGTGCCACTGCGCCTGGATCTCCCGCAGCTTGGCCTGGGCGCCCTTCGGGTCGCCGTCGACGTCCAGCGCCTCGGCCTCGACCAGCAGCGCCTGCTTGCGCTCCAGGTTGGCCCGCTGCTCGTTGTCCCGGGCGGAGAAGACCTCGCTGCGGCGGCTGAAGAACCCGTCCTGTGCGGCGCGGAACCTCTCCCAGAGCTTCTGCTCGGCCTCCTTGGACGCCCGCGGCGCGGCCTTCCACTGGTTCATCAGGTCCTTGAGCTGGTTGGCGGTGGCCGCCCAGTCGGTGGAGTCCTTCAGCTTCTCGGCCTCGGCGACCAGCTCCTCCTTGACCCCCTGCGCCTGCTTGCGCTGCTGGTCCAGGGAGGCGAAGTGGGCGCCCCGGCGCCGGGTGAAGCCGTCCCGCGCGGCGGCGAACCGCTTCCACAGCTCACCGTCGGTCTTCTTGTCGACCCCGCGGATGGTCTTCCACTCGTCGAGGATCTCCTTGAGCCGGTCACCGGCGGTCTTCCAGCCGGTCGACTCGGCGGCCAGCTTCTCCGCCTCCTCGACCAGCGCGGTCTTGCGGGCCACGGCCTCGACCCGGGCGGCGTCGCGGGCGGCGCGCGCCTCCCCGGCCTTCTCCTCGGCGACGGTGGCGAGCTTGTCCAGCCGGGCGGCCAGGGCGTCGATGTCGCCGACCACGTGCGCCTCGGGCAGCGAGGCGCGGATCCGCCGGATCGTGGTCAGCGAGTGGCCGGCGTCCGCCGCGCCCGAGTTGAGCCGGGCCTCGGTCAGATCCACCTCGGTCACCAGGTCGGCGTAGCGGCGGGCGAAGTGGGCCAACCCCTCCTCCGGGGCCCCTGCCTGCCAGGACCCGACCACCCGCTCGCCCTCGGCCGTCTTGACGTAGACGGTGCCGTCCGCGTCCACCCGTCCGAAGGCAGTCCAGTCGCTCATGTGCCCATCCTCGTTCTCCCGGCGTCGACGGGACACTCCCGCGATCGCCGCCACGGCGCAGCCAAGTTACTCCCGGCATTGTCACAGGTCCGACCCGGTCCGTGTCGAGCGCCTGTCGTCGACCGTGACCATACGGTGTCGTATCTGCCGCGGACCGCCAGGACGACGGGTGTGTCGGAAGTTAGCGTACCGTGTACGGTAGTGCGTACGGCACGCGCCGGCCGGCGCCTGTGCCCGACCAAGGAGGACGCCCGATGACCCAGTCCCGTACCCAGCTCCTGCCCCCGGTCGACCCGGGCTTCGTCCCCGACCCCGCCGACCTGGCCGAACTGGATGCGTGGTTCCGCGACTACGACGCGCTGGCCGAGGCCGGCGACGTGGCGGCCACCGCCGACCTGGCGATGTTTCCGCTCAACGCGGTCACCGACGACGCCGCCGGGGAGGGCTCGGCCCGGCAGCTCGACCGGGCGGCGTACCTGGAGATGATGGGCGGGGTGCTCAGCGGCGGCGGCGACCTCACCATGGAGTCGCGGCGCACGCCCTACTTCCTCACCCGCAGCCTGGTCGTGGTCTTCACCGACGCCGAGTTCACCGTCGACGGGGTGAAGCAGCGGGTCCGCTACGCCGACCTGCTGGTCCGGTCGGGCGGGAAGTGGCGGTTCCAGACCATGGTCCAAGGCGGGTGGGGCGGCCAGGCCGGCTGACCCACCGCCCGTCCGGGCCGGCGGGTGCGGCGACGTCCGGGTTGGCGGGTGCGGCGACGTTCGGGATGGCGGGTGCGGCGACGTCCGGGATGGCCCGGCCCGGGCGACCGATACGGTTGCCCCGTGTCACTGGTCGCCGCCGCCGTCTGCCCGCACCCGCCGCTGCTCGTCCCGGAGGTGGCCGGCGCCGCCGCACCGGAGCTGGACGACCTCCGGGCCGCCTGCGCCGCCGCGCTCACCGCGCTGCTCGCCGCCGCGCCGGACGAGATCGTCCTGGTCGGTGCCGGCCCACGGACGACCGGGTTCGGTGCCGCCGACCGTGGCTCGCTGCGTCCCTACGGCGTCGACCTGGCCGTCCAGGTCGGGCCGGCCCCCGGCGCGGGCGTCCCGGACGCCCTCCCGCTGAGCCTGACCATCGGCGCGTGGCTGGTCGGCCGCGCCGACGTGCCCCGGGCCGCCGAGGCGGTCGCCGTGGACGCCCCGCCGGCGGAGTGCGTCGCGCTCGGCGCCCGGCTGGCCGGCCGACCGGCGCGGCGCACCGCCCTGCTGGTGCTGGGGGACGGGTCGGCCTGCCGTGGCGTGCGGGCGCCCGGCTACCACGACCCGCGCGCCGAGGCGTACGACGAGGGGGTTGCCCGGGCCCTGGCCGGCGCGGACGTCGCGGCTTTGCTCGGCCTGGACCCGGTGCTGTCGGCGGCGCTGAAGGTCGCCGGCCGGGCGCCGTGGCAGGTGCTGGCCGGCGCGGTCCGGGCGGCCGGCGGCGACTGGCGGGGCCAGCTGAGCTACCACCGGGCCCCCTACGGCGTTGCCTACTTCGTGGCGAACTGGGTGAGTTCATGAGCACCGTCGTCGCCGTGGTCGGGCCGACCGCGGCGGGCAAGTCGGCGCTGAGCATCGCCCTGGCGCACGCCCTCGACGGCGAGGTGGTCAACGCCGACTCGATGCAGCTCTACCGGGGCCTGGACATCGGCACCGCCAAGCTCACCCCGGCCGAGCGGGAGGGCGTGCCGCACCACCTGCTCGACATCTGGGCGGTGACCGAGCCGGCCAGCGTCGCCGAGTACCAGCGGCTGGCCCGCGCCGCGGTCGACGACATCCTGGCCCGGGGCCGGGTGCCGCTGCTGGTCGGCGGGTCCGGCCTGTACGTCCGGGCGGTGCTGGAGCAGTTCGAGTTCCCCGGCACCGACCCGGTGGTGCGGGAGCGGCTGGAGGCGGAGCTGGCCGCGGTCGGCCCGGCGCCGCTGTACGCCCGGCTGCGCGCGGCGGACCCGGTCGCGGCGGCCGGCATCCTGCCCGGCAACGGCCGGCGGATCGTCCGGGCGCTGGAGGTGATCGAGCTGACCGGGGCGCCGTTCACCGCCGCCCTGCCCGAGCCGACACCTTTCTACCCGTCCGTCCAGCTCGGGGTCGACCTGGACACCGCGCTGCTGGACGAGCGGATCGCCCGGCGGGTGGACCGGATGTGGGCCGACGGCCTGGTCGCGGAGACCCGCGAGCTGGCCGGCCAGGGCCTGGCCGAGGGGCGTACGGCCAGCCGGGCGCTGGGCTACCAGCAGGTGCTGCGCCTGCTGGCCGGCGAGCTGACCGAGGCCGAGGCGCGCGACGAGACCGTGCGGGCCACCCGGCGGTTTGTCCGGCGGCAGCGGTCCTGGTTCCGCCGGGACCCGCGGATCCACTGGCTGGACTCGGCCGCGCCCGCGTTCCTCGACACTGCCCTGCGGATGGTCGCCGACCATCGGCGATGATGGGGGTGTGGAGTTCACCAAGGGCCATGGCACCGGCAACGACTTCGTCATCCTGCCCGACCCGGACGGCGCGCTCGAGCTGACCCCCGCGCTGGTTGCGGCGCTCTGCGACCGCCGCCGCGGGATCGGCGCCGACGGCGTGCTGCGGGTGGTGCGCGCGGCCAAGCACCCGGAGGGCGCGGCCCTGGCGGGCGAGGCCGAGTGGTTCATGGACTACTGGAACTCCGACGGGTCGCTGGCGGAGATGTGCGGCAACGGGGCCCGGGTCTTCGTCCGCTACCTGCTGGAGACCGGCCTGGCCGTCCCGTCCGGCGCGGCGCTGCCGGTGGGCACCCGGGCCGGCGTCGTGCGGGCGCGGGTCGAGGGGGAGACCGTCGCCGTCGAGATGCGCCGCCCCCGGCTGTACGACGCCTCGGCCGCCGCCCTCGGCGGGCTCAGCCTGCCCGGCACCGCGGTCGACGCCGGCAACCCGCACCTGGTCTGCCCGCTGCCGGCCGGCCTGGAACTGGCCGCGCTGGACCTGACCCGGGCTCCCGGCTACGACCCCACGGTCTTCCCGGCCGGGGTGAACGTCGAGTTCACCACCCCGGCCGAGCCGGTCGACGGCACCGACGGCCACGTGCTGATGCGGGTCTACGAGCGCGGCTCCGCCGAGACCCTCTCCTGCGGCACCGGCGCCTGCGCGGTCGCCGCCGTGGCCCTGCGCGACCAGGGCCGGAACACCGGCACGATCACGGTGGACGTCCCCGGCGGCCGCCTCACGGTGACGGTCACCGACGACTCCTGCTGGCTCGCCGGCCCCGCCCTCCTGGTAGCCACCGGCACCCTCACCCCCACCGCCCTGACCTGACCTGACCCGACCCCAGGACCGCGTCGATCATGAAGTTTGGGTCAGCCCGGGCCAGATTCTCGACGCAAACTTCATGATCAACTAGTGCGGCCCGGGACGGGCCGGGCGGGGGTTAGGGGGTGGCGGAGGCTTCGGCGGCGATCTCGGGGAGGTCGGCGGGGGGGTCGGGGGTGGTCGCGGGGGCGGGGGTGTCGGTGAGGTTGGGGGCGGTGGCCGGGTTCTGCGCGGCGGCGCGGACCGCCGCGGCGACCGCGGGGGCGACCCGGGAGTCGAAGACGCTCGGCACGATCACCGTCGGGTTGATCTTTTCCTCGCCCACCACGTCGGCGATCGCCCGGGCGGCCGCGAGGGCCATCTCCTCGGTGAACTCCTCGGCGTGCGCGTCGAGCATGCCCCGGAACACGCCCGGGAAGGCGAGCACGTTGTTGATCTGGTTCGGCTGGTCGGACCGGCCGGTGGCCACGATGGCGGCGTGCTTGCGCGCCTCCCGCGGGTCCACCTCCGGGTCCGGGTTGGCCAGCGCGAAGACGATCGCGTCCTTGGCCATGGCGGCGATGTCGTCCCCACGGAGCAGGTTTGGCGCGCTCACCCCGATGAACACGTCCGCGCCGCGGATCGCCCCGGCCAGGTCGCCGGCGTAGCCGTCCTTGTTGGTGTTGTCGGCCAGCCACTGCCAGGCCGGGTTGAGCCCGGTCAGGCCGCGGTGCAGGGCGCCCTGCCGGTCGTACGCGATGATGTCGCCCACGCCCTGGCGCAGCAGCAGCTTCATGATCGCGGTGCCGGCGGCGCCGGCGCCGGAGACGACCACCCGGACGTCCGCCAGCTGCTTGCCCACGACGCGCAGGGCGTTGGTGAGCGCCGCCAGCACGCAGATGGCGGTGCCGTGCTGGTCGTCGTGGAAGACCGGGATGTCCAGCGCCTCGCGCAGCTTGGCCTCGATCTCGAAGCAGCGCGGCGCGGCGATGTCCTCCAGGTTGATCCCGCCGTACGCGGGCGCGATGGCCTTGACGATGGCGACGATCTCGTCGGTGTCCTGGGTGTCCAGCACCACCGGCCAGGCGTCCACCCCGCCGAAGCGCTTGAACAGCGCCGCCTTGCCCTCCATCACCGGCAGCGAGGCGGCAGGCCCGAGGTTGCCCAGGCCGAGCACCGCCGAGCCGTCACTGACCACCGCGACGGTGTTGCGCTTGATGGTGAGCCGGCGGGCGTCCGCCGGGTTCTCCGCGATCGCCTGGCAGACCCGGGCCACCCCCGGGGTGTACGCGCGGGACAGCTCGTCCCGGGTCCGCAGGGACACCTTGGAGTGCACCTCGATCTTGCCGCCCAGGTGCAGCAGGAAGGTGCGGTCGGAGACCTTGCGGACGTCCACCCCGTCCAGCGCGGTGAGCGTGTCGACCACCTGGTCGGCGTGGCTGGCGTCGGCGGTGTCGCAGGTCAGGTCGACGATCACGTTGGCGGGGTCGGAGTCGACCACGTCCAGGGCGGTGACGATCGCGCCGGCCTCGCCGACGGCGGTGGTGAGCCGGCCGATCGAGGACGCGTCCGCGGGCACCGCGATCCGGATCGTGATCGAGAATCCGGCACTCGGCAGTCGGGTGATGGCCACGGATAAATCCCTCCGTCAACGCTGAGCGGCTCGCAGCATTTCTACTCGCCCCCTGGACACGCCCGGTAGCCGCCCCCGCTACCGGTGGGTACGGCCACGGGCATATAGCAGGTGCGCCTGGCGTTGCCACATGTCAGGATTGCTGATACGCGCCCGAATTCACGCGGGAGCGGACATAACTGACAGGAGACGCGGTTTGCGCGACGAGGAGACCTACCTCACCCCCACCGACGACGAGCTCGACGCCACCACCGGCGAGTACGAGCTCTCCGAACGGCAGGCACTTCGGCGGGTCCCCGGTCTCTCCACCGAGCTCACCGACATCACCGAGGTGGAATACCGCCAGCTCCGGCTGGAGCGGGTCGTGCTCGTCGGGGTCTGGACCGAGGGCACCCAGGCGGACGCCGACAACTCCCTCACCGAGCTGGCCCAGCTGGCCGAGACGGCCGGCTCGCAGGTGCTCGAAGGGTTGATCCAGCGCCGCAACCGCCCCGACCCGGCCACCTACGTCGGCCGGGGCAAGGTCGACGACCTGGGCGCGGTGGTCCTCGCCACCGGGGCCGACACGGTGATCTGCGACGGTGAGCTGTCCCCGTCGCAGCTGCGCAACCTGGAGCAGCGCACCAAGGTCAAGGTGGTCGACCGGACGGCGCTGATCCTGGACATCTTCGCCCAGCACGCCAAGAGCAAGGAAGGCAAGGCCCAGGTCGAGCTGGCCCAGCTCGAATACCTGCTGCCCCGGCTGCGCGGCTGGGGCGAGACGCTGTCCCGGCAGACCGGCGGTTCCGGTCGAGGCGGCGGCGCCGGCGGCGGCGTGGGCCTGCGTGGTCCCGGTGAGACCAAGCTGGAGACCGACCGGCGCCGGATCCGGCACCGCATCGCCCGGCTGCGCCGCGAGATCAAGGCCATGCGGACGGTACGCCAGACCAAGCGCGCCCGACGCTCCCGCAACGCGGTGCCCGCGGTGGCCATCGCCGGCTACACCAACGCCGGCAAGTCCAGCCTGCTCAACCGGCTCACCGGAGCGGGTGTGCTGGTGGAGAACGCGCTGTTTGCCACGCTCGACCCGACCACCCGCCGGGCCACCACGGCCGACGGGCGGCTCTACACGTTCTCCGACACGGTGGGCTTCGTCCGGCACCTGCCGCACCAGATCGTCGAGGCGTTCCGCTCGACGCTGGAGGAGGTCGCCGAGGCGGACCTGGTGGTACACGTCGTGGACGGCACCCACCCCGACCCGGAGGAGCAGGTCCGCGCGGTGCGCGAGGTGCTGGCCGAGGTCGGCGCCGACCGGCTGCCCGAGCTGCTGGTGGTCAACAAGACCGACGCGGCGAACGAGGACGAGCTGCTCCGGCTGAAGCGACTCTGGCCGGAGGCGGTCTTCGTCTCGGCCCGCTCCGGCCGGGGGGTCGACGGGCTGCGCGAGGCCGTCGAGCAGCGGCTGCCGCGCCCGGCGGTGGAGGTCCGCGCCGTGCTGCCGTACGACCGGGGTGACCTGGTGGCCCGGCTGCACCGGCAGGGCGAGGTGCTGAGCACCGCCCACCTGCCGGAGGGCACCCTGCTGCACGTACGGGTCAACGAGGCGCTCGCCGCCGAGCTGGCCCCCTTCCGGGCCGCCGAGGCGGAGGTCGTCGCCGGCGGTCGGTGACGCGCTGCGGTGTCACCGGTTGCCGGAGCGGGCATGCGACACTTGGCGAATGCGCCGCGCTGTTTCCTCGGTCACGGTTGCCCTCGGCCTGCTCGGGGTGACCGTGGCGTTCTCCGGTGCCGTCCAGGCGGCGGCACCGGCGTCCTCCGCCCCCGCGCCCGGCAAGAAGCGCTGCACGGTCACCGACGAGCGGCTGCGTGAGCTGTCCGGGCTGGTGGCCACCAAGTCGGGCTACGTCGTCATCAACGACGGCAGCGACAAGGACAGCCGCAAGCGGGTCTTCTTCCTCGACACCAAGTGCGAGATCGCCAAGGACCCGGTGCGCTACACCGGCCAGGGGCCGCTGGACACCGAGGACCTGGCGCTCTCCTCGGACGGCACGACCCTGTTCATCGGTGACATCGGCGACAACGACCGCAAGCGGCCCCGGGTCGCGGTGTGGACCATGCCGGTGGACGGGTCGGCACAGCCGAAGCTGCACCGGATGGCGTACCCGGACGGCAAGCCGCGCGACGCCGAGGCGCTGCTCGTCGGCGCGGACAACCTGCCGCTGGTGATCACCAAGGTGCCCAGCGGCGCGGCCGAGATCTTCACCCCGTCGGCCAAGCTGAAGACCGGCGACACCGAGCCGGTGCCGATGAAGAAGGTCGGGCAGATCACCCTGCCCAAGACCAACACCGACAACCGGCTGGGGGTCTTCGGCCGGGTCTCCATCACCGGCGCCGCCCGCTCACCGGACGGCGCGAAGGTGGTGCTGCGCACCTACGCCGACGCCTTCGAGTACGACGTGGCCGGCGGCGACATCGTCGGCGCGCTGACCACCGGCAAGCCCCGGGTCACCCCGCTGGCCGACCCGTTCGGCGAGGCGATCTCCTACACCCCGGACGGCAAGCTCTTCGTCACCGTCTCCGACGGCGGGGAGCTGGCCCCCGACGACGCCATCGACATCCTGGCCTACACCCCGTCGACCAAGGGCGCGGAGGCGCTCGACCCGGCGGCGGGGCCCGCCACCAAGCCCAAGGCCGAGAAGTCCTGGTTCTCGACGCTGACCCTGGACGACATCACCTACCTGATCGCGGCGGTCGGCGTGCTCGGCGCGCTGCTGGTGGGTGCGGGGATCTTCGGCATCCTGCGGGCGCGCAAGCAGCGCGCCGCCGGCCGGGGCGGCGCCGACGACGTCGACCAGCCGGAGCGCGACGACACGGGGGACGAGCTGGGCGGCGACCGCCCGCGCGGCGGCGTGTACGGCGGCGCGGCCCCGGCCGGCGGGGTCTACGGCGCGGGAGGGCCGCCCGCCGGACGTCCCGGTGGCGCGGTGAACGGCAGCGCGCCGGGCCGGGCCGGGGCGCCCGCTGGCGGCGGGGTGTACGGCGGCGGCCGACCGGCCGGCGGTGGTGGCGTGTACGGCGGTGGCGGTGCCCGCCCGGCCGAGGGCGGCGGTGGCCGGGGCGGCAATCAGGGCGGCGGTGGCCGGGGCGGCGGCGTGTACGGGGGCCAGCCCGGCGGCGGTCAACCCGGTGGTGGCCAGCCCGGTGGCGGCCGGGGCGGGGTCTACGGCGGCGGGCGGGCCGAACCGCCGCGCCGGGCCGAGCCGCCCCGCCGCGAGGACCGCCCGTACGGCGAGCGCCGGCCGGGCGGCGGCGAGCCGGGCCCCGGCCGGGGCGGCCAGTACGGCGGTTATTCGGGTCGCGAACAGCACCGGGGCGACCGCTACTGACGACCCGGACCGGGTGACCGCCGCACGGCCGGTCACCCGGGAGACCGGCCGGTCAGATCCGGCGCAGCACCGCGACGACCCGGCCCATGATGGTGGCGTCGTCGCCGGGGATCGGGTCGAACGCCGGGTTCTGCGGCATCAGCCAGACGTGACCGTCGCGGCGCCGGTAGGTCTTCACGGTCGCCTCGCCGTCGAGCATGGCGGCGACGATGTCGCCGGCCTCGGCGTTGGGCTGCTGCCGGACCACCACCCAGTCGCCGTCGCAGATCGCCGCGTCCAGCATCGAGTCGCCCTTGACCTGGAGCATGAAGACCTCGCCCTCACCCACCAGCTCGCGGGGGAGCGGGAAGATGTCCTCCACCGCCTGCTCGGCCAGGATCGGGCCACCGGCGGCGATCCGGCCCAGCATCGGCACGTACGCCGGGGCCGGGCGCTGGGCGCGGGCCGCCTCGTCGTCGAGGGCGTCGGCGGGCGCGCGGACGTCGACTGCCCGGGGGCGGTTGGGGTCGCGCCGCAGGAAGCCCTTCTTCTCCAGCTCCTTGAGCTGGTAGGCCACGCTCGACGGGGACACCAGGCCGACCGCCTCGCCGATCTCGCGCACGCTCGGCGGGTAGCCGTGCCGCTCGACCCAGGTGCGGATGAACTCCAGGATCCGGCGCTGCCGGGCGGTCAGGTCGACCGTGGCGGGGTCGGGAAAGCTGCTGACCACCGGGGTGACCGGGCGCACGGCGGGCTGGCCCGTCCGGCTGCGCGCGGCGGTGCGGCGCCGAGTGGCCGGCGGACCCGCCTCGGCGATCGGCTGCGGGTTCTTCGGCCGGCTGGCCCGGTCCTCGGTCACGTCCGTCCTCCCTGGTCGGCGCTGGGTGCCTCGGCGGCTCGTGGTGCATACGGGGGTGTGGCGACCGGCTGCGCCGCTCGGGTGCCGCTCGGTTGATCCTGACCGTATAGGTGAGATCGGTCATTTTCAAACATCTGTACGACCTCTCTCGGCGTGTCGGGCCGAAATCCTGGATTTCCGAACACCTGTTCTGATAAATGGTACGACGCTCTCGAACGAATGTTCTATCGGCGCGCCGCGTGACCGTCGGGCCGGTGGCCCGTTGGGTTCCTCGGTGGGTTGCGAAAGGACGTGACGTTGCCGACGCGCCGACCGGCTGCGGCTAACTTGACCACCGTCGGCGGGCGGCATAGGTTCAACCCCTAGATGTAGTAGTCACATGGGCGTAAGTTGCCTACAGGTTGGGTTCGGCTACAGACCGCACTTCTCCGTACGTCCGCCCGGCGGCGGCCATCGACGTGGCCCCGCCGTGGTGTCGCGTGCCCGGGTGCGGCCGGTGGTCGCCCGCGATCGACGAAGGAGGACAGGCGATGCGGTGTCCGTACTGCCGGCACGCCGACTCCCGGGTGGTCGACTCGCGGGAGGCCGACGACGGCCAGCTCATCCGGCGGCGGCGGTCCTGCCCGGAGTGCGGCAAGCGGTTCACCACGGTGGAGGAGGCGGTCCTCGCGGTGGTCAAGCGCAGCGGGGTGACCGAGCCGTTCAGCCGGACCAAGATCATCGGCGGGGTGCGCAAGGCGTGCCAGGGGCGGCCGGTCGACGAGGACTCGATCGCGCTGCTCGCCCAGAAGGTCGAGGAGACCGTCCGGGCCAAGGGGGCCGCCGAGCTGCCCAGTCACGAGGTGGGGCTGGCGATCCTGGGCCCACTGCGCGACCTGGACGAGGTGGCCTACCTGCGGTTCGCCAGCGTCTACCGGTCCTTCGACTCGCTCGCCGACTTCGAGCGCGAGATCGAGACGCTGCGGGCCGCCGCGCGGGCCCGCGCGGGTGCCGGAGCGGCCGAGGCCGCCGGCGCGATCAGCTGACATTCGGATTTCTGACAGTTTTGGACGAGGCGCGGTGGGTGACCGTGCCGACGAGGGGGGCGAGGGCGTGACGACCAGCAAGTCACGGAACAAGGCCGGGGCCGGGCTGAAGATCGAGCGCGTCTGGACGACCGAGGGGGTGCATCCCTACGACGAGGTCAGCTGGGAGCGCCGTGACGTCGTCATGACGAACTGGCGGGACGGCTCGATCAACTTCGAGCAGCGCGGGGTGGAGTACCCCGAGTCCTGGAGCGTCAACGCGGCCAACATCGTGACCACCAAGTACTTCCGGGGCGCGGTGGGGACCCCGGAGCGGGAGTGGTCGCTCAAGCAGCTGATCGACCGGGTGGTCGGCACCTACCGCACCGCCGGTGAGGAGTACGGCTACTTCGCCACCCCGGCCGACGCGGAGGTCTTCGCGCACGAGCTGACCTGGATGCTGCTGCACCAGGTGTTCAGCTTCAACTCGCCGGTCTGGTTCAACGTCGGCACGCCGTCCCCGCAGCAGGTAAGCGCCTGCTTCATCCTGGCCGTCGACGACTCGATGGACTCCATCCTCGACTGGTACAAGGAGGAGGGCCGGATCTTCCAGGGCGGCTCGGGCGCCGGGGTCAACCTCTCCCGCATCCGTTCCTCCAAGGAGCTGCTCTCCTCCGGCGGCACCGCCTCCGGCCCGGTCAGCTTCATGCGCGGCGCGGACGCCTCCGCCGGCACCATCAAGTCCGGTGGCGCCACCCGGCGGGCCGCCAAGATGGTCATCCTCGACGTCGACCACCCGGACATCGAGGAGTTCGTGGCGACCAAGGCGCGCGAGGAGGACAAGATCCGCGCGCTGCGCGACGCCGGCTTCGACATGGACCTGGGCGGCGCCGACATCGCCAGCGTGCAGTACCAGAACGCCAACAACTCGGTCCGGGTCTCCGACGAGTTCATGACCGCCGTGCAGAACGGCGGCGGCTTCGACCTGCGCGGCCGGCTCGACGGCCAGACCATCGAGACGATCGACGCCAAGAAGCTGTTCCGCACCATCTCCCAGGCCGCCTGGGAGTGCGCCGACCCGGGCCTGCAGTACGACGACACCATCAACGACTGGCACACCTGCCCGGAGACCGGGCGGATCACCGCGTCGAACCCGTGCTCGGAATACCTGCACCTGGACAACTCCTCGTGCAACCTGGCCTCGCTCAACCTGATGAAGTTCCTCCGCGCCGACGGCGGCTTCGAGGTGGAGAAGTTCGTCCGGAGCGTCGAGTTCGTCATCACCGCGATGGACATCTCGATCTGCTTCGCCGACTTCCCGACCGAGAAGATCGGCGAGACCACCCGCGCGTACCGGCAGCTCGGCATCGGCTACGCCAACCTGGGCGCCCTGCTGATGGCCTCCGGCCTGCCATACGACTCGGCGCAGGGTCGGGAGGTCGCCGGGGCGATCACCTCGCTGATGACCGGCACGGCGTACCGCCGCTCGGCCGAGCTGGCCGGCATCGTCGGCGCGTACGAGGGCTATGCCCGCAACGCCGAGGCGCACAAGCGGGTCATGCGCAAGCACGCCGCCGCGAACGACGAGATCAAGCCGACCGGCACCGTGGCCACCGCGATCCAGCGCGAGGCCACCAAGCAGTGGACGCAGGGCAACAAGACCGGCGACAGGTTCGGCTGGCGCAACTCGCAGGCGTCGGTGCTCGCCCCGACCGGCACCATCGGCCTGATGATGGACTGCGACACCACCGGCGTCGAGCCGGACCTGGCGCTTGTCAAGTTCAAGAAGCTGGTCGGCGGCGGCTCGATGCAGATCGTCAACCAGACGGTGCCGCGCGCCCTGCGCAGCCTCGGCTACCCCGAGGAGCAGGTCGAGGCGATCGTCGAGCACATCGCCGACCACGGTCACGTGGTCGACGCCCCCGGCCTGAAGCCCGAGCACTACCCGGTCTTCGACTGCGCCATGGGCGAGCGGTCCATCGCCCCGATGGGCCACGTGCGGATGATGGCGGCCGTGCAGCCGTTCATCTCCGGCGCGATCTCCAAGACGGTCAACATGCCGGAGCAGGCCACCGTCGAGGACGTCGAGAAGATCTACTTCGAGGGCTGGAAGCTCGGCCTGAAGGCCCTGGCGATCTACCGGGACAACTGCAAGGTCGGCCAGCCGCTGTCCGCGGCGAAGCGGAAGACGGCCGCGCCGGAGCCGGCGGCCGAGGTCGAGAAGGTCGTGGAGAAGGTCGTCGAGTACCGCCCGGTGCGCAAGCGGCTGCCGAAGAAGCGCCCGTCGGAGACCATCTCCTTCTCGGTCGGCGGCGCCGAGGGCTACCTCACCGCCTCGTCCTACCCGGACGACGGCCTGGGCGAGGTCTTCCTGAAGATGTCGAAGCAGGGCTCGACCCTGGCCGGCGTGATGGACGCCTTCTCGGTGGCCATCTCCATCGGCCTCCAGTACGGCGTCCCGCTTGAGACGTACGTCAGCAAGTTCACCAACATGCGCTTCGAGCCGGCCGGCATGACCGACGACCCGGACGTGCGGATGGCGGCCTCGGTGATGGACTACATCTTCCGTCGCCTGGCGCTGGACTTCCTGCCCTACGACCGCCGCGCGGAGCTGGGCATCTTCACCGCCAAGGAGCGGGCCGCCCAGCTCGCGGCCGAGGCGGAGGCCGAGGCGAACGGCACCGACCTGACCGCGATGGCCGCGTCCGCCCCGGTCGAGGCGCCGGAGCCGAAGACCGGCCCGGTCGCCCAGCCGGCGCAGGAGATGGCGGAGGTCGCCGCCGCCAAGCCGGCCCCGCCGGTCGGTTCCAGCACCGAGCTGCTGGAGGCCGTGATCGGCAAGGCCGCGGACGCGCCGCTCTGCTTCACCTGCGGCACGAAGATGCGGCCGGCCGGTAGCTGCTACGTCTGCGAGGGCTGCGGCTCCACCAGCGGTTGCAGCTGACGTACGTCCGTCCGTTCGGCGAGCGCGGCAGGGGTTTCCCTGCCGCGCTCGCGGCGTTCGGGCGGACCGCGCCGCCCCGGCCGGCCGGGGACGGTCGTTCAGGAGGCTACGAACTTGATGACGTAGACGAATCATCGTGGCGCCGGGATTCGCACCATCGCGGCCTCGGTGATTCGTTCACGACGTCAGGTTCGTAGGCTGCGAGACGCACCCCGCCGGCTCCACCTCTGCACCACGACCTGACGTCGCCCGGCGGCCGGCCGGAACGGGGGACCATGGACGCGGCGAGAACACCGCTCGGCCGGTGGGCCGGGGTGCCCCGGAGGATCCGGGCCGTCGTGGTGGCCGCCGTCTGCGTCTTCGCGTACGGCGGGGTGGTCCACCTGGGCGACCTGCTCGGCGTGCGGCCGGGTGGCCCGGGCCCGGGCACCCCCACCTGGTTGATGGTGTACTTCACCTCGCTGACCGTGTGCGATCCGCTGGCGGCGCTGCTGCTGGCGCTGCGCCGGATCGAGGGGCTGTGGCTCGGCTGCGCCGTGCTCGCCACCGACGCGGCGGCGAACGGATACGCCAACTACGTGCTGGACGCGGCGCCGGGAGTCACCCCGGGTCGGATCGGGCAGGCGGTGATCACCGGCCTGGCGGTCGCCCTGATCGCGGCGGCACCCACGGTCGCCCCCTGGCTGCGCGGACCGGCCGGACACGGCGGCCGGGGCAGCGGGTCCGGGCCGGCCGGACGATGATCGGGGGCATGACGACCGCCGAGAGCTACGTCCGGTTCGCCGTCCGCGAGGCGCGCGGCGTGTCACCGGCGTACGAGCGGCTGGCGCTGGCCGTCTCCCGGGACGCCGAGGTGCTGGCGCTGCTCGACGAGTTGCCGGCGGCCCGGCGGCAGCCGAACCTGCTCTTCGGCGTCGTACGCCTGCTCGGCGGCCCGGTCGACGACCCGGCTGCCTTCCGCGACTGGGCGGTGGCGAACTGGCCGGCGGTCGCGGCCCAGTTGAGGGTACGGGCGACGCAGACCAACGAGATCGGGCGCTGTGCGGTGCTGCTGCCCGTGCTCGCCGCCCTGCCGCAGCCCCTCGCCCTGCTGGAGGTCGGCGCGTCCGCAGGGCTGAACCTCTATCCCGACCGGTACGCCTACCGCTACGGCGAGCGCGCTGTCGGGACGGGCGGGCCGGTGCTGGACTGCGCGGCGACCGGCGTGCCGGTGCCGGCCCGGCTGCCGGAGGTGGCCTGGCGTGCCGGGCTGGACCTCAACCCGCTCGACGTCACCGACCCGGCCGACGTGGCCTGGCTCGACGCGCTGATCTGGCCGGAGCACACACACCGGCGGGACCGGCTGCGGGCCGCCGTCGCGCTCGCCGCGGCCGAGCCGCCGCTGCTGGTCCGCGGTGATCTGGTGGACGACCTGCCGGCGCTGGCCGCGCGGGCGCCGGCCGGGGCGACCCTGGTGGTGTTCCACACCTCCGTGCTCTATCAGGTGCCGAGACCCCGCCGGGAGGCGTTCGTCGAGCTGGTACGCGGGCTGCCCGGCCACTGGATCGCGAACGAGGATCCCGACGTGGTGCCGTACGACGGGCTGCCCGAGTCGCCGGGGGAGGGACTGCACAACGTGTTGGCCCTCGACGGCCGGCCGCTGGCCTGGACCCGGGGCCACGGGCAGGCGATCACCTGGTTCGGTTAGTGAGGGGACAACGCTTACAGCGGCTCTTCACTACGCTGAGGGGCCAGGTGACTCCGGTCCGGTGAGGTGTCCTTTGGCGAAGCCGTCGATGCCGCGTCCCGCCCTGCTGGCCCTCGCGGCCGTGGCCCCGCTCGGCTGGGGCCTCGTCGTCGGCTGGTGGACACCGCGGGGCCCGGGCACGGGCGGCGAGGCGGTCACCTCGATCGTGGTCAGCGTCGCGGTCGGCCTGTTCGCCGGGTGGGCGGCCCGCTCGCGGTGGGCGATGCTGGCCGCGCCCGTGCTCTTCGCGCTCGCCGTGGAGCTGATCCGGCTGCCGCTGCGCGGCCCCACCGTGGACGCCCCGCACGCGAGCCCGTTCGGCGTCGCCGCGCTGCTGTTCGGGCGTGGGCTGCACGGGCTGTTCACCCTGCTGCCGCTGCTGATCGGCGCCGCGTACGGGGCCGGCCTGGCCCGCCTGCTCCGCCCCGCGTCCGCCGCCGGTCCGGCGTCCGGCGCCGACCGGGATCTGGCGCTCGCCCGTGGGCCCCGGCCACGGCGGGCGGTGTGGACCTGGTTGGGCCGGGTGGGCGTCGGCCTGCTCGCCGCGCTGGTGCTGCTGGTCGGGGCGGCCGCCGCCCAGCCCGCCCGGACGCCGCCGATTCCCGGCGGCGTCGCCGAGCTGACCAGTGTCCGCAACGGCGACCGGGAGCTGGGCTTGCTGCTGCGCGGGCAGCGCCCGGACGCGCCCGTGCTGCTGTTCGTGCCCGGGGCGCCCGGCTCCTCGGAGATCGGGTCGGTGCGCCGGCACCTCGCCGGGCTGGAACGGCGCTTCGTGGTGGCCACGCTGGACCGGCGGGGCGCGTCGAAGTCCTGGGCGGCGTTTCCACCCTCGTCCACGTTCACCCTGGACAGCGAGGTCGACGACGCGCTCGCCGTGACGGACTACCTGCGCACGCGGTTCCGGCAGGACCGGATCTACCTGATGGGGCACTCCGGCGGGTCGCTGGTCGGGGTGACGGCGGTGCAGCGGCGGCCGGAGCTGTTCCGGGCGTACGTGGGGGTGGGGCAGGCGGTCGACCTGCGCGAGGCCGACCGCAGCCAGTACGCCGACACCGTCGCCTGGGCCCGCCGCACCGGGCGGGACGAGCTGGCCCGGGAGCTGACCGCGCGGGGCGCGCCGCCGTACCGGGACATGTACTCCTACGAGCCGCTGCTGGCCAACGAGACCGGCGCCTTCGACTTCGACCGCACCGACCACAGCGAGGGTCGGGGCGGGCAGGGGGAGAACCTGAACGTGCCCGAGTACGCCCTGCTGGAGAAGGTGCACGTGCTCAGTGGCACCTTCGACGGGATCGACGTGCTCTATCCCACCGAGCAGGGCGTCGACCTGCGCCGCCAGGTGCCGAGCCTGGACGTGCCGGTCTGGCTGGTCGACGGCGAGCGCGAGGTGCCCGGCCGGCTCGCCCTGCTCCAGCAGTGGTACGCCGACCTCCAGGCGCCCCGCAAAGAGCGGGTGGTGCTGGCGGGCGCCGGGCACCGCTCGTTGTACCAGCGGCCCGACGAGTTCGTCGCCGTGCTCGACCGGGTGCTCGCCGCCACGACCGCCCCGGGCACCTGACCCTCGGACGGCAGGCCCGGCACGCCGTACCTCGCGCCCTCGCGGCCCGGGAAGGCCCGCCACGCGGCATCTCGCCCCCGCCTTCCCGCCCGCGCGGCGGCCCGCCCCGCCCGTGCGGTGGCTCGGGGGTCGCTTCGTAGACTCGGCCGGTGACCGGAGAGCGACGGCCGCTGGCGGACCGGCCCCTGACCGAGCCGCACCCGTCCCGGCTGTCCCCGGAGCATCCCGACCGGTCCCGGATTCTCGCCGCCCACGCGGCGGCCCTGGCCGCCGGTGAGGCCGGTTACCTGGACCCGGGCTCCGGTCTCTTCGTGCTCAGCGCCGGTTTCCTGGCCCGCCGGGGCACGTGCTGTGGGCGAGGCTGCCGCCACTGTCCGTATGTGGACGATTGAGGGCTTCCGCGCAGAACCGGCCACCCCGTACGGTGTCCGACGGACATCCGGCGGGTGCCCCGCCGACGACGGGAGGTTGCGCGTGCAAGGGCGGATCGGGCTGGCCGGGGTGGCCGTCGTACTCGTGGTGGCCGGTTGTGGCGGCGAGCCCGAGCCGGTGGCCATGCCGGCCGCGGCGCCGGTCCCGGTCGAGCCGGCGGCGGCCTCGTCCGGCGGAGCCTGTCGGCTGCTCGACTTCGACATCATCGCCAAGCACAGCGGTACCCGGTTCCGGGTGGCGGCGGCGAGCACCAGCGGGCCCACCCACACCTGCGTGGTGCGCGGCGAGAAGGTCTGGCCGGAGCTGACCCTGACGGTCAGCGACACGTCGATCGACGCGGTGACGTTCCGCGAGGACATCCTGCCCCGCGGTGCCACGAACGTGCCGAAGCTGGGGCAGATCGGCTACCGCCGGACGATCGCCGCGAAGAACGCCAAGCAGGGCCCGGCGGCGGAGGTGTGCTGGCTGGCCACCGACGGGCGGCTGGCCAGCCTGCGCTGGACCTTCGGCCCCGGCGCCGCGCAGAGCGCGGCGGACACCCTGACCGGCAAGCTGGTCCCCCTCGCCCGCGGGGTGCGCACCCGCGAACTCTGACCGGCGGGACCGCTCAGCCGGCGGCGACGAACACCCGGGAGGCCACCTCGCGGGGCAGCCGGATCCGGTCACCGGAGCGGTCGATGAACACTCCGTCCCGCTCCTGTGCCACGGTGACCGTGGCGCCCGGGTCCACCCCCGCCGCGTGCAGCTGGCGCAGCACGTCCGAGTCGGTCTGCACGCTCTCGCAGATCCGGCGGACGACCACCGGGCCGGCCAGGCCGGGGAAGGCCAGGTTGCGCTCGGTCTCCGGCGTCTCGGCGGGCTCGGCGCTGCCCAGCTCCTCCAGCCCGGGGATCGGGTTGCCGTACGGCGAGCGGGTCGGCCGGTTGAGCAGCTCGTAGACCCGCTTCTCCACCGCGTCGCTCATCACGTGCTCCCACCGGCAGGCCTCCTCGTGGGCCTCCTCGTAGGGCATCCCGATCACGTTGACCAGCAGCAGCTCGGCCAGCCGGTGCTTGCGCATCACCGACACGGCGGTGTTGCGGCCCAGCGCGGTCAGGCTCAGGTGCCGGTCGCCCTCGACGGTGAGCAGCCCGTCGCGCTCCATCCGGGCGACGGTCTGGCTGACGGTGGGACCACTCTGCCGCAACCGCTCCGCGATCCGCGCACGGAGCGGGGGCACGCCCTCCTCCTCCAGCTCCAGGATCGTGCGCAGGTACATCTCGGTCGTGTCGACCAGGTCATGCTTCACGTCAGCGGCCTCCCTGGGGGTCGATGCTACCTCGGGCCCCCGACATCCGGCCGGCACCGAACGGTGAGGCGGCGGCCGGAGATGGTGTTGACTGGGCGGCATGTCCGGAACCACCGAGCCGTTGGTCGAGCCCGGGCAGCTCGCCGCCGAGCTGGCCCGCCCCGACCCGCCCACCCTGCTCGACGTGCGCTGGCGGCTGACCGGCCCACCCGGCCGGGACGACTACGCGGCCGGGCACCTGCCCGCGGCGGTCTTCGTCGACCTGGACACCGCGCTGTGCGGGCCGCCGGGCGCCGCCGGCCGGCACCCGCTGCCCGACCCCGCCGCGTTGCAGGCCGCGCTGCGGGCCGCCGGGGTCCGCGCCGATCACCCCGTGGTCGTGTACGACGGCGGCGACGGCATGGCCGCCGCGCGGGCCTGGTGGACGCTGCGCTGGGCCGGGCACCGGCCGGTCCGGCTGCTGCACGGCGGCTTCCCGGCCTGGGTCGCCGCCGGCCTGCCGGTCACCACCGAGCCGCCGGCCCCGACCCCCGGTGACGTCACCGTCGTGCCGGGCGCGCTGCCCGTCCTCGACGCGAACGCGGCCGCCCGGCTCGCCGCCGCCGACACCGGCACGCTGCTCGACGTCCGCGCCGCCCCCCGCTACCGCGGCGAGACCGAGCCGATCGACCCGGTCGCCGGGCACCTGCCGGGCGCGGTGAACCTGCCCGCCCCGGAGTACGTCGCCGACGGCCGGTTCCCCGCCGCGGCGGTGCTGCGCGAGCGGTTCGCCGCCGCCGGCGTCGCGCCGGACGCACCGGTCGGGGCGTACTGCGGCTCCGGGGTGACCGCCGCGCAGGCCGTGCTCGCGCTGCACCTGGCCGGCCGGCCGGACGCCGCGCTCTATGTCGGATCGTGGAGCGAGTGGGTGGCCGACCCGGGCCGCCCGGTGGCCACCGGCGCGACACCGGGCGGCTGAACCGCCGGTCAGCTGGGCGGTGACCGGGGCGCGTGCGACGATGGCCCCATGTCCGACGACACGGTGGTGGTGTGGGACGAGTCCCTGCTCGCCTACGACATGGGTGACCACCCACTCGACCCGGTCCGGGTCGAGCTGACCATGGCGCTCGCCCGCGAGCTGGGCGTGCTGGACCGCCCCGGGGTCCGGCTGGTGAAGCCGGAGCCGGCCGACGACGCGACGCTGACCCGGGTGCACCGGCCCGGCTACCTGGACGCCGTGCGGGTCGCGCCGCGCGACCCGCTCTTCGCCGGGTACGGGCTGGGCACCTCGGACAATCCCGTCTTCGACGGCATGCACGAGTCCAGCGCGCTGATCGCCGGGGCGACCGTGGCCGCCGCCGAGGCGGTGTGGCGGGGCGAGGCCCGGCGGGCGGTCAACGTGGCCGGTGGCCTGCATCACGCCATGCCGGACCGGGCCGCCGGGTTCTGCGTCTACAACGACCCGGCGGTGGCCATCGCCCGCCTGCTCGACCTCGGCGCCGAGCGGATCGCGTACGTGGACGTCGACGTGCACCACGGCGACGGCGTGCAGCAGGTCTTCTGGAACGACCCGCGGGTGCTCACGGTCAGCCTGCACGAGACCCCGCTGGCGCTCTTCCCGGGCACCGGGTTCCCGGACGAGACGGGCGGCCCGGGCGCCGAGGGGAGCGCGGTGAACGTGCCCCTGCCGCCGGGCATCGGCGACCCGGGCTGGCAGCGCGCCTTCCACGCGATCGTGCCGTCGGTGCTGCGGGCGTTCCGGCCGCAGCTGCTGGTCACCCAGTGCGGCGCCGACGGGCACCGGCTCGACCCGCTGGCCGACCTGCACCTGTCGGTGGACGGCCAGCGGGCCACCTACCGCGCGCTGCGGGCGCTGGCCGACGAGCTGTGCGACGGCCGCTGGGTGGCCACCGGCGGGGGCGGGTACGCGCTGGTCGAGGTGGTGCCCCGGGCCTGGACGCACCTGCTGGCCGTGGCCACCGGCGAGCCGGTCGACCCGGCCACGCTGACCCCGCCCGCCTGGCGGGAGCTGGCCCAGCGGCGGCTGCCCGGCCGGGAGGTCCCGCTGCGGATGACCGACGACGTCGACCCGGCGTACCAGCCGTGGCAGCCGACCGGCGAGCCGAACGCGGTGGACCGGGCCATCGCGGCCAGCCGCAAGGCGGTCTTCCCGCTGCTGGGGCTCGATCCGCACGATCCGCGCGACTGAGCCGGCGGTGGGGGAGGACCGACCGGTGACCATCGTCGACCAACCGGTGGACGTGTTGCTCAGTGACGGCACGACCGTCCAGCTGCGACCGATCCGCCCCGACGACGCCCCGGACATCGTGGCCATGCACTCGCGCTTCTCGGAGCGCACCCGCTACCTGCGCTACTTCTCGCCGTACCCGCGCATCCCGGAACGGGACCTGCGCCGGTTCACGCACGTCGACCACCGCGACCGGGAGGCGTTCGTGGTGCTGGCCGGCGACCGGATCGTCGCCGTCGGCCGGTACGAGCGGCTCGGCCCGCAGTCCCCGGAGGCCGAGGTGGCGTTCGTGGTGGAGGACGCCTACCAGGGCCGGGGCATCGGCTCGGTGTTGCTGGAGCACCTGGCCGACGCGGCCCGCCGGTACGGCATCGTGCACTTCGTCGCCGAGGTGCTCCCGGCCAACGGGGCGATGCTGCGGGTCTTCGCCGACTTCGGCTACCAGGTCCAGCGCCAGTACGCCGACGGCGTGGTGCACCTGAGCTTCCCGATCGCCCCCACCGAGGCCACCCTGGAGGTGCAGCGCGGCCGGGAGCACCGCACCGAGGCGCGCTCGATCGCCCGGCTGCTCGCCCCGCAAGCCATCGCCGTGTACGGGGCCAGCGCCACCGGCCAGGGCGTCGGCGCGGCGGTCCTCGGGCACCTGCGCGACAGCGGCTTCACCGGGGCGATCGTGCCGGTGCACCCGAGCGCCCCGGTGGTGGCCGGGCTGCCCGCGTACCCGTCGGCGGCGGCCGCCGGGACCCCCGTCGACCTGGCGGTGGTGGCGGTGGCGCCGGAGGCGGTGACCGAGGTGGTGGCCGACGCGGCGGCGGCCGGCGCGCACGGCCTGGTGGTCATCTCGGCCGGCTTCGCCGAGTCGGGTCCGGCGGGGGCGGCCGCCCAGCGCGCCCTGGTCCGCGCCGCGCACCGGGCCGGCATGCGGGTGGTCGGCCCGAACTGCCTCGGCGTCGCCAACACCGACCCGGCGGTACGCCTCAACGCCACCCTCGCTCCGGTGCTGCCGGCCCCCGGCCGGGTGGGGGTGTTCAGCCAGTCCGGCGCGTTCGGGGTGGCCCTGCTGGCCGAGGCGTCCCGGCGCGGGCTGGGCCTGTCCAGCTTCGTCTCGGCCGGCAATCGGGCCGACGTCTCCGGCAACGACCTACTTCAATACTGGCAGGACGACCCCGGCACCGACGTCATCACGCTCTACCTGGAGACGTTCGGCAACCCGCGCAAGTTCGCCCGGCTGGCCCGGCGGATCGGCCGGAGCAAACCGGTGGTGGCGCTGGCGTCGCTGGCCCGGCCGGTGGGGGTGGGCGAGGGACCGCCGCTGGACGCCGCCGCGGTCAGCGCGCTCTTCGCGCAGTCCGGGGTGATCCGGGTGGACACCGTCGCCGAGCTGCTCGACGTGGGCGTGCTGCTGGCCGGCCAGCCGTTGCCGGCCGGCCGGCGGGTCGCCGTGGTGGGCAACTCCTCGGCGCTGACCGGGCTGGCCGCCACCGCCTGCGCCGCCAACGAGCTGACCGTGGCGGCCGGTTATCCGGTCGACGTCGGCCCGCGCGCCGGCGCCGCCGAGTTCGCCGCCGCGCTCGCCGGGGCGGCCGGTGACGACGAGGTGGACGCGGTGGTGGCGGTGTTCGCCCCGCCGCTGCCCGGCCAGCTGACCGACTCCGAGGGCGACTTCACCGCCGCGCTGCCCGACGCGGTGACCGCGGGCAAGCCGGTGGTGGCGACGTTCCTGGCCGGGCGGGTGCCGGCGGGCGTGCCGGCGTACCCGAGCGTGGAGGAGGCGGTGCGGGCGCTGGGCCGGGTCGCGGCGTACGCCGACTGGCTGCGCCGCCCGCCCGGCGCGCTGCCCGCGCTGGAGCGGGTCGACGCGGCGGCCGGGCAGGCCGCGCTGCGGGCCGACGGCGGCGACGTGGCGGCGCTGCTGCGGGCGTACGGGATCGACATGGTGGCGTCGGTGCCGGCGGGCTCGGCCGACGAGGCGGTGGTCGCCGCGGGTCGGCTCGGCTGGCCGGTGGCGGTGAAGGCCGCCGCCCCGGGCCTGCGGCACCGCCTCGACCTGGGCGCGGTCCGGCTCGACCTGGCCGACGAGCCCGCCCTGCGCCGCGCGTACGCCGAGATGGCCCCGGTGTTCGGCGCGGACGTGCTGGTCCAGCCGATGGTCCCGCCCGGGGTGGCCTGCGTGGTGGAGGTGCGGGAGGATCCGGCGTTCGGGCCGGTGGTCGGCTTCGGCCTCGGCGGCGTGGCCACCGAGCTGCTCGGCGACCGGGCGTGGCGGGCCGTGCCGCTGACCGACCGGGACGCCGCCGAGCTGGTCGACGAGCCGCGGGCGGCGCCGCTGCTGCGCGGGCACCGGGGCGCCGCGCCGGTGGACCGGGCGGCCCTGGCCGACCTGCTGGTGCGGGTCGGCCGGCTCGCCGACGAGCAGCCCCGGGTGCGGGCGCTCACCCTGAACCCGGTGCTGGCCCGCCCCGACGGCCTCACCGTGCTGCACGCCACCCTGGGCACCGGTGTCGAGGCGTCCCGCCCCGACACCGGCCCCCGCCGCCTGTAAGGAGGGTGCCCTTGTTAACGCCTCCGGTAGAGCAGGGGCCCCCTGTTAACACCCGCTCCGCTGCGCGGGGCCGGCCTCAGGGGCGGCTGGAGATCTGCTGGACCGACCAGGCGTTGCCGTCCGGGTCGGTGAAGAAGACGAAGCCGACGTTGTCCAGCGGGTGCGGCACCGGGCGCGGGTTCTGCCCGAGCACCTGAATCTCGCTGACCGCCACACCCCGCTCGACCAGCTCCGCGCGGGCCTTCTCCAGGTCGGGCACCACCAGTTGCAGCCCCTTGAGCGAGCCGGGCGGCATCTCCGGCACCGCACCCCGGCCGATCACGATCGAGCAGCCGGAGCCGTGCGGGGTGAGCTGCACGATCCGGGCGCCCTCGGCGATCCCGATCTCCTCGCCGAGCCCGCTGTCGTCGCCGAGGTAGGTGTCGTGGTCGACGTGGAAGCCGAGCCGGTCGGCGTAGAACTCCTTGGCCCGGTCCACGTCGGAGACCGGCACCACCACCACTTCCAGCGTCCAGTTCACGTGCTTCCTCCTGTGTCGTCGGGGTTGGTCGGTGTGCTGAGCAGCGCGGCGAGCCGGGTGTAGCTCTCGGCGAGGCCGCGGGCCATCGGGTACCGCAGCACCCGGTCGCGTCCCTGCGCCGTGGCGTACCGCAGGGTGGTGGTCACCGTGGTCCGGCCGACCAGCTCGGTGAAGTCGTGGCTGACCACCGTCTCGCCCGGGTAGGACTGGTCGTCGAAGACCTCGGTGCAGACCAGCCGCCGGGGCGGGTCGATCTCGCGGTAGACGCCGCTCTGGCCCATCCGGGCGCCGTCCGGCCCCGCCGACACGAACCGCCAGCGCCCGCCCACCCGCAGGTCCACCTGGCAGTCGACCAGCTGCCAGCCGCGGGCGCCGTACCACCGCGGCAGCAGCTCGGGGCGGGTGAACGCGGCGAAGACCAGGTGCGCGGGGGCGTCGAAGCTCCGGCTGAGCACGATCTCCCGGTCGCCGGGGGCGTGCACCACGAGCGGGTCGTCCGGGCCGGTCACCCGGGCACCCCGTCGTCGACGGGGCCGGCGCGCTGGAGGTCGTCGAGCAGGGCGTCGAGGCGCTGGTAGCTCTCCGCCCAGTAGTCGCGGTAGTCGGCCAGCCAGGCCACCGCCTCGCGCAGCGGCCGGGCCTCCAGGCGGCAGGGTCTGCGCGGGCCGTGCCGGCGGCGGCTGACCAGGCCCGCGTCCTCGAGCACCCGCAGGTGCTTGGAGACGGCCGGCTGGCTGATGGCGAACGGCGCGGCCAGCTCGGTCACCGTCGCCTCGCCGGCCGCGAGCCGGGCGAGGATGGCCCGCCGGGTCGGATCGGCCAGCGCCGCGAAGGTCGCGTCCAGCCTCGCACTGCCCACCATTCATAACCTCCTGGTTTCATAACCAGTTGGTTTCTACCGCGCCGGGCCGTCGCGGGTCAAGGCCGCGGGACCCCGGCGAACCGCCGGGGTCCCGCGAGGAAGAGCCGATCAGCAGGCGTACGCCTCCAGGCGCTGCGCGTGCTCCGGGGCGCGCAGCTTGAGCAGCGTGCCCTTCTCGATCTGCCGGATCCGCTCCCGGGACAGGCCGAACTCCTTGCCCACCTCGTCCAGGGTGCGCTGGCGGCCGTCGTCGAGCCCGAACCGGAGCCGGATCACCGCCTGCTCCCGCTGGGAGAGGGTGGCCAGCACGATCCGTACCTCGTTGCGCAGCTCGCCGTCCCCCGCCTCCTGGCGCGGGTCCGCCGCGGCCACGAAGTCACCGAGCGCGCTCTCGCCGTCCTCGCCGACCGCCTGGTCCAGGCTCACCGGCTCCCGGTCGTACGAGATCAGCTCGATGACCTGGAACTCGGGCACCTCCATCGCCTTCGCCACCTCGGCGACGGTGGGCTCCCGGCCCAGCGTCACCGCCAGGTCCCGGCGGGCCCGCACCATCCGGTTGACCTGCTCGACCATGTGCACCGGGATGCGGATGGTGCGGGCCTGGTCGGCCATGGCGCGGGTGATGGCCTGGCGGATCCACCAGGTGGCGTAGGTGGAGAACTTGTAGCCCTTGGTGTAGTCGAACTTCTCCACGGCGCGGATCAGGCCCAGGTTGCCCTCCTGGATCAGGTCCAGGAAGGCCATGCCCCGGCCGGTGTACCGCTTGGCGATGCTGACCACCAGCCGCAGGTTGGCCTCCAGCAGGTGGTTCTTGGCGGCCCGGCCCTCGGCGACGATCAGTTCCAGGTCGGCCCGCAGCTGGGCGGAGACCGGGGTGCAGGTGCTCAGCTTCTCCTCGGCGAAGAGGCCGGCCTCGATCCGCTTGCTCAGCTCCACCTCCTGGGCGGCGGTGAGCAGCTTGGTGCGGCCGATTCCGTTCAGGTACGCGCGGACCAGGTCGGTGGAGACGCCGCGCTCGTCAATGGCGTCCAGATCGGTCAGGGCCTCGGTTGCGGTGTGCCCGTCGATGGCAACGCTCGGACCCGACTGGTGCTCGATCATCTGCAGGACCATCTCAGTCTCTCCCCGTGTCCACTTTCGGTGGCGCTCACCGGGTCCGCGTCGCGTGCCGATGCGGTGCGCCCGATGAGAACAGCTTCCCGTGTTGGGCGTGAGACGGGAGTGAGGCGATCGGGGAACCGACAGCAATCCGGGCGGAAAAGCGGGAGAAGTCCCGACCGCCGTGCTTACGGTGCCAGCGGTGGGCGGTCGGGGCCGCAGGGGCCCGGCGACCGTTTCAGCCCGCCGATCGGCGTACCGCCAGGCAACGGAGGGCGTGGTGTTCAAGCGGCTCAGGCAGGCGATGGGGGAGGGTGGCCCGACGGTGGAGACCGTGCTGGCCGATTCGGACTGCCGGCCGGGCGGCCAGTTGGCGGGCCGGATGCGGGTGACCGGCGGGGACCACCCCGTCGACGTGTCGTACCTGGCGCTGAGCCTGGTCACCCGGGTCGAGGTGGAGAGCGCCGACGGCGCGTACGACACCGACCAGGAGTTCGGCCGCCAGCAGGTGACCGGGTCGTTCCGGCTGGCGCCGGGGCAGCGCCACGACGTGCCGTTCCGCTTCCCGGTGCCGTGGCAGACGCCGCTGACCGACCTCTGCGGGCAGCGGCTGCCCGGCATGACCATGGGGCTGCGCACCGAGCTGGAGGTGGCCCGCGCCGTCGACCAGGGCGACCTGGACCCGGTGGCGGTGCGCCCGCTGCCGGCGCAGGAGTCGCTGCTGGACGCGCTGCTGCGGCTGGGCTTCCGGTTCGCGGGGGCGGCCGTCGAGCGGGGCCACCTCTACGGCGTACGGCAGGACCTGCCGTTCTACCAGGAGATCGAGTTCGACCCGGCGCCCCGCTACGCCGACACGGTGCACCAACTGGAGCTCACCTTCGTCACGGACCCGCAGCGGGTGGAGGTGATCCTGGAGCTGGACAAGCGCGGCGGCCCGCGCACCGAGGGCCGGGACAACTTCGGCCGCTTCACCGTCGACCACGCCACCGCCCACACCCACGACTGGACCCCCCACCTGACCTCCTGGCTCCACAACTCCCTCCCCTAACCCCACCCCACCCCGGCAAGCTCACCCCGTTGATCATGGAGTTGACGGCGAAGTCGATCTCCCTGAGTGCCGCTAACTCCATGATCAACGGGGCGGGGGCGGGATGCGGCGGGGGGTCAGAGGTCCAGGAGGAGGGTGCGGGGGCCGGTGTTGACGCTTTCCACCAGCATGTGGGCGCGGAAGCGGCCGGTCTCGACCTTGGCGCCCCGGCCGCGCAGCGCCTCGACGACCGCGGTGACCAGGGGTTCGGCCAGCTCGGCGGGGGCCGCCCGGGTCCAGCTGGGGCGGCGACCCTTGCGGGCGTCACCGTAGAGGGTGAACTGGCTGACCACCAGGACGGGCGCCCCGGTGTCGGCGGCGCTGCGCTCGTCGTCCAGGATGCGCAGCTCGTGGATCTTGCGGGCCATCGTCTCGGCCACCTGCGGGGTGTCCTCGTGGGTGACGCCGAGCAGCACCAGCAGGCCGTCGGTGATCTGGCCGACCACCTCGCCGTCGACCGTCACGCTGGCCCGGCCGACCGTCTGCACCACCGCCCGCATCAGCCACGCACCGGCTCGATGAAGCCGCGCTCGACCAGGTGCGCCACGATCGGGCCGGCCGCCTCGGCCAGTTCCTCCGGCGCCACGTCGTGCGCGGCGGCGAGCAGCGCCAACTGGTCCCGCAGGGCCAGCCGACCGTCCGCCCCGCCGACCAGGGAGAGCACCAGCGGGTCGATCTCCTCGGTCCAGCGCAGCCCGTGCGGCATGGCGAGCACCTGCCGGTCCACCGCCCAGCCCTCGTCGCCCATGGTGGCCTCCTGCCGCAGCTGGAGCCCGTCGGCGGCCCGGTAGCGCTCGGCGAGCAGCGCGTCGGTGTCGCGTACCCGGAGGAAGTCCTGGCGGTCGAACCAGGCGGCGATCCGGTCGCCCATCGGCGGCTCGACCCGCTGGCGCAGGTCCTCCACCCGGACCACCGGGTCGGCGTGCCCGCCGTGGCGCAGCGAGACGATGCCGAACCCGATCGCCTCGACCTTGTGCGCGTCGAACCAGTCCAGCCAGGCCGCCATCCGGTGCGGATCGGGCGCCTCGCCGACGTCGGTGAGCCAGAGGTTCACGTACGCCATCGGGTCGGCGACCTCGCGCTGGATCACCCAGGCGTCCAGCCCGGTGCCGGCGAACCAGCCGGCCACCCGCTCGCCCCAGTCCTCGCCGGCCACGTGCACCCAGTTGGCCAGGTACTGCATGGTGCCGCCCTCGGTGAGCAGGCCCGGCGCGGCGGCGGCCAGCTCGGCGCCGATCGCGTCGCCGACCCGGCCCGAGTCGCGGTAGACGTGGGTGGTGGTGCCGGGGCCGACCACGAACGGCGGGTTGCTCACCACCAGGTCGAAGCGGCGCCCGGCCACGGGGGCGACCATGTCGCCGCGCAGCAGCTCCCAGTCCTGGCCGTTGAGCGCCGCCGTGGTGGCGGCGAAGCGCAACGCCCGCTCGGAGACGTCGGTGGCGGTCACCCGCCGCGCGTGCGTGGCCAGGTGCAGCGCCTGTACGCCGGAGCCGGTGCCCAGGTCGAGCGCCGTCTCCACCGGCCGGCGGACGGTCGCGCCGATCAGCGTCTGGGTGGCGCCGCCGATGCCCAGCACGTGCTCGGCGTGCAGCGGGCGACCCGGGCGGGCACTGGCCGGCACGTCGGCGAGCACCCACCAGTCGTCGGCGTACGGCTCCAGGTCCAGGCCCATCCGCAGGCCGTCGCCGTGCCGCTCGACCAGCCCGGCGGCGAGCGCCTCGTCCAGCGCCAGCGGGGCCAGCGCGGCGGCCACCGCCGCTTCCGGCTCGGTCTGCTCGCAGATGAACACCCGGATCAGTGTGCCGAGCGGGTCCCGGTCCTCGGTCGCCCGCAGCGCGGCCCGGAAGTCGTTGCGGGCCACCCCGCCGGTGGCCTGCGCGCCGAGCCGGGCGGCGATGCCGTTCGACGTGTAGCCCGCCTCGGTCAGCGCGGTGCGCAGCGCGTCGACGCCGGCGGGGGAGAGCAGCATGTCGTGTCGGTCCACGCCGCCATCCTGCCCCCCGGACCGCCTCCGCCGGCCGGCACCCGCGACATCTGGCCTCTCAGCTCAGGAAATTGAGCCTCATCCCTTTCATCAATCTCGATGGCTGGCTAAAGTCTCCGGCAATGTTCGTGACAGGGGCATCCGGCGGCCACGAGTCCGTCCGGGTGCGCCGGTAGGGAGTCTGTCGATGTCCGTTGTGCCCGTACCCCGACGTCGCGTGATCCGCGCATTCGCGGTGGCGGCCGCCGCCGCAGCCGTCTCCGCCGCCGCCTCCACCCCCGCCCTGGCGGCACCCACCGGGGAGATCCGCGGCGCCGCGGCCCCGAACGCCATCAGCGGCAGCTACCTGGTCGTCCTGAAGAGCGACGCGGTCGGCGCGGTGAACACCCGCGCCGCGCGCGACGGCGTGCCGACCCGGGCCGCCGGCCTCACCAAGCGGTACGGCGGCAGCGTCGCCGCGACCTACAGCGCCGCGCTCACCGGCTTCGCCGCGAAGATGTCGGAGCAGCAGGCCCGCCGGCTCGCCGCCGACCCGGCCGTGGCGTACGTCGAGCAGGACCAGGTGCTCACCGTCCAGGCGACCCAGACCAACCCGCCGTCCTGGGGGCTGGACCGGATCGACCAGCGCAGCCTGCCGCTGAACAGCTCCTACACGTACCCGAACACCGCCACGAACGTGCGGGCGTACATCATCGACACCGGCATCCGGACCACCCACAACGACTTCGGTGGCCGGGCCACCTGGGGCACCAACACCGTCGACAGCAACAACACCGACTGCAACGGCCACGGCACCCACGTCGCGGGCACCGTCGGCGGCGCGGCGTACGGCGTCGCCAAGGGCGTCCGGTTGATCGCGGTGAAGGTGCTCAACTGCTCCGGCAGCGGCACCACCACCGGCGTGATCAACGGCGTCAACTGGGTGACCGCCAACGCGGTGAAGCCGGCCGTGGCCAACATGAGCCTCGGCGGTGGGGCCAGCACCACGCTGGACAACGCGGTGACCAACTCGATCAACTCCGGCGTGACGTACGCGGTGGCGGCGGGCAACTCCAACGCCAACGCCTGCAACTCGTCGCCGGCCCGGGCCGCCGCCGCGCTCACCGTCGGCGCCACCACCAGCACCGACGCCCGCGCGTCCTACTCCAACTACGGCTCCTGCCTGGACATCTTCGCGCCGGGCTCGTCGATCACGTCGGCCTGGTACAACAGCAACACCGCGACCAACACCATCAGCGGCACCTCGATGGCCAGCCCGCACGTGGCCGGCGCCGCCGCCCTGGTGCTCGGCGCGAACCCGTCCTACAGCCCGTCGCAGGTGGCCAGCACCCTGACCAGCAAGGCCACCACCGGCGTGGTGACCAGCCCGGGCACCGGCTCGCCGAACCGGCTGCTCTTCGTCAGCTGACCGCACGCACCGCACGCGGCCCGGTGGACGGCACCCCCGTCCACCGGGCCGCCTCGCGTCCCACCCCGGCCGGCCTGGGGCGGAGCGGGATGGGCGCGGCATGCGGCATGTCGCGCTGTCCTGGGCCGGGGTGGGCGCGATATTCGGCATGCCGCGCCGTCCGGGGGCGGGCTGGCCTGGGGCGCGACATGACGCATGTCGCGATCCGCTGGGCGGGAGGGTAGGGGCGACCTGCCGCGTGTCGTGCTCTACCGGGTCAAGGTGGGCGCGGCCTGCCGCACGTCGTGCTCCGCCGCGTCGATCGGCGCTGCCGGCCAGGCCCGGGCGGCCCCGTCCACCTCGACGGCGACCTCGGCACCCAGCGGGACCGGTTCGCGCTCGGCCCAGACCCGGGCGGTGATCCGGGTGCCGTCGGCCAGCCGGAGGGCGACCAGCGCGTCGTGGCCGTGGAAGTCGTGTCGCAGCACGGTGGCGGTCACCGCGCCCGGCCCGGTGGGCACCAGCCGTACCTGCTCGGGGCGGACCAGCACGGTCACCGGCCCGTCCGGCGCGGCGCCGGTGAGCGGCAGCGTACCCAGCGGGGTGGCGGCCCGGCCGGCGTCGGCCGTCGCCGGCAGCAGCACCGCCTCGCCGACGAAGCCGGCGACCCACTGGTCGGCCGGCTCGCGGTAGACCGCGGTCGGCGTGCCGGCCTGCACCACCCGGCCGGTGCGCAGCACCACCACCCGGTCGGCCACCGAGAGCGCCTCGCCCTGGTCGTGGGTGACCAGCACGGCGGTCGCCCCGTCGGCGCGCAGCGCCGCCCGGATGTCGTGCCGCAGCCCGGCGCGCAGCCCGGCGTCGAGGGCGCTGAACGGCTCGTCCAGCAGCACCAGCGACGGCCGGGGCGCCAGCGCCCGGGCCACCGCGACCCGCTGCTGCTGGCCGCCGGAGAGCTGGTGCGGCATCCGGTCGCCGTACCCGGCGAGGCCCACCAGGGCCAGCACCTCGTCGATCCGGTCACCGCGCCGCGCCGACCGGTCCAGGCCGTAGCTGACGTTCGCGGCCACGCTCAGGTGTGGGAAGAGCGCACCCTCCTGCGGCACCACGGCGATCCGCCGCCGGTGTGCCGGCACGTGCCGCCCGCCCCCGGCGACCGTACGGCCGTCCAGCCGGATCTCCCCGGCGTCCAGCCGCTCGAAGCCGGCCAGGCAGCGCAGCAGGGTGGTCTTGCCGCAGCCGGACGGGCCCAGCACGGCGGTCAGTTCGCCGGCCGGGACGGTCAGGTCCACCCCGTCCAGGGCGGCGACCGGGCCGTACCGCTTGACCACGCCGGTGAGCACGACCTCGCTCATCACCGATCCTCCTTGTCCAGCAGGCCGCTGCGGGCCACCAGCAGCCAGGTCGGTATCGCGGCGATGGCCACCAGCAGGGCGGCGTACGGGGCCGCCGCCGCGTACGCGCCGACGCCGGTGTGCGTCCACAGCTCGGTGGCCAGGGTGTCGGTGCCGGTCGGGCGCAGCAGCAGGGTGGCGGGGAGTTCCTTCATGCAGCTGAGGAAGACCAGCGCCGCGCCCGCGCCCACGGCGGGCAGGGTCAGCGGCAGGGTGATCGTGCGCAGCACCGTCCACGGCCCCCGCCCCAGCGAGCGGGCCACCTCCTCCAGGCCGGGCGGGGCCTGGGCGGCGGCGCCCGCCACCGCGCCCACCGCCAGCGGCAGGAAGAGCGTGCCGTACGCAAGCGCCAGCAGCCACGACGTCTGGTACAGCGGGTACGCCACGGTGATCCCGAAGAAGATCAGCGACAGCCCGATCACCACGCCGGGCAGCGCGTGGGCGAGGTAGGCCAGCCGGTCCAGGGCGGTGGCCAGCGGGCCGGGCGCGCGGGCGGTGAGCAACCCCAGCGGGAGCGCCAGCAGCATGGTCAGCGCGGCGCCGCCCAGCGAGAAGCCGAGCGAGTTGCCGGTCGCGGTGAGTACCTCGGTGAGCGCGCCGGGGCGGGACACCCCGCTGGCCAGCCGCCGGCCCAGGCTGACCGCCGGCACGCCGAGCGCCAGCGCGGCGACGCCGAGCAGCCCGGCCAGGGCCGGCCACCGGGCCGCGCCGAGGCGCAGCCGGACCGGTGGCCGGCGGGCCCCGCCGAGTCGGGCGTACCGGGCGCCACGGCGGCGGGTGGCCGTCTCGCCGGCCAGCAGCAGCACGGTCAGCGCCACCAGCACGCAGGAGAGCACCAGCGCGCCGGTCCGGTCGAAGCCCAGGTCGAAGGCGATGAAGATGGCCCGGGTGAAGGTGTCGGCGCGCAGGATGGAGACCGCGCCGAAGTCGGAGAGCACGTAGAGCGCCACCAGCAGGGCACCGGCCGCGGTGGCCGGCCGGATCTGGCGCAGCGTCACGTCGGTGAAGGTGCGCCAGCCGCCCCGGCCCAGCGAGCGGGAGACCTCCTCCTGGGCGGGGTCCGCGCCGCGCAGCGCGGCGGCGACCGGCAGGAAGACGTACGGGTAGGAGCAGAGGGTGAGCACCAGCGCGGCCGGCCAGAAGCCTTCGAGGCGGTCCACGGTGGAGACCCAGGCGAACGCGGCGATGTAGGTGGGCACGGCCAGCGGCAGCGCGGCGAGCACCGCGAAGGCCCGACGGCCGGGCAGGTCGGTGCGGGTGACCAGCCACGCCGCGCCCACGCCGAGCAGGACGCAGGCGACGGTCACCACGGCGGCCAGGCCGAGGCTGCGCAGGGCGAGCAGGCCGACCCGCGAGGTCCACAGCTCGTCGACGATCCGCTCGGCGCCCGCCTCGGCGGTGCGTACCCCGAGGTAGACCAGCGGGACGAGGGCCACGGCGACCGCGGCGGCCGAGGCCGCGAGCAGCGCCGGGCGGGGTGCGAGCCGCCGCCACCCCCGGGGTACGCCGAAGCGGGCCGGCCCGGTCCGGGCCGGCCCCGCGCCGGTGAGGGTGGAGGTCATGCTCAGGGCACCAGGCCGGAGTCCTTGATCAGCGCGATCGTGGCGTCCAGGGTGTCCAGGTCGTTCAGGTCGATGTCCGGGCTGTCCAGGTCGGCCAGCGGCGGCACGCCGACCGGCCCGGCGACCCCGTCGACGACCGGGTACTCGAAGGTCTGCTCGGCGAAGTACTTCTGCGACTCGGCGCTGAGCAGGAAGTCCACGAAGGCCCGGGTGTCCGGGTCCTCGGCGGAGCGCTTCAGCACGCCCACCCCGGCGACGTTGACCAGCGCGCCGGTGTCGCCGTCCGGGAAGAAGTGCAGCTTGGCCTTGAGCGCGTCCGGCGTGGTGCCCTGCTCCTTGGCGACCTCGCCCAGGTAGTAGTGGTTGACCAGGCCGACCGGGACGGTGCCGGCGTGCACGTCCTCGACGATCTTGATGTTGTTCTCCCGGATCTGCGGCTCGTTGGCGGCGAGGCCGGTCAGGAACTCCTTCGCCTTCGCCTCGCCGTGCTGCACCTTGATCGCGGTGACGAACGCCTGGAAGGAGGCGTTGGTCGGGGCGACGCCGATCTTGCCCTTCCACTTCGGGTCGGTCAGCTCGAAGACGGATTTCGGCAGCTCGGCGGCGGGCACGCTGTCCGCGTGGTACGCCAGCACCCGGGAGCGGGCGCTCACGCCCACCCACTCGCCGCCGCGCGAGCGGTAGGTCTGCGGCACCTTCGCCACCGCCTCGGCGGGCAGGGGGGCGAACATGTTCCGCTTGGTCACCGCGCCGAGCGCCCCGGCGTCCTGGGCGAAGAACGCGTCGGCGGGGGAGCGGTCACCCTCCTCGACGAGCTGGGCGGCGAGCTGGGCGGTGGTGGCGTACCGGGTCTTGACGGTGATGCCGGTCTGCTCGGAGAACCGGTCCAGCAGCGGCTTGACCAGCTGCTCGTTGCGGCCGCTGTAGACGGTGATGGTCTTGTCGCCGGGCTTGCCGGGGTCGGCGTTCTCCGTCCCGCCGGAGCCGCAGGCGGCCAGGCCGAACGAGAGCAGTCCGGCGGCCAGCGTCGCGGTGGACCTGCGGGCGGAGACGGGCACGGTGACACTCCCTCGGCGGCGGCGCGGGCGGTCCCGGTCGGCCGCCTCGTCCGAGAAGTTAGCACAGCCTAACCTCACCCAGAAACGCGAGGTCGGCACCGGGGCGCCGACGTCGTACGCCGGGCGGCGCCGGGCAGGATGGAGCCATGACGCTCTCGCTGCCCATCGACCCCGAGGCCAACCGGCTGCTGGAGCGCAGCCCGCTGGCCCTGCTCACCGGCATGCTCCTCGACCAGCAGATCCCGATGGAGAAGGCGTTCTCCTCGCCGTACGTGCTCGCCCAGCGGCTGGGTCACGACCCGGACGCCCGCGAGCTGGCCGGGTACGAACCGGAGGAACTGGTCGCCGTCTTCGCCCGGCCACCCGCCCTGCACCGCTTTCCCAAGGCGATGGCGGCCCGGGTGCAGGAGATGTGCCGGGTGCTGGTCGACCGGTACGACGGCGACGCCGCCGGGCTCTGGGCCGGGGTGACCGACGGGCGGGAGCTGCTGCGCCGGATCGGTGAGCTGCCCGGCTTCGGGCGGCAGAAGGCGCAGATCTTCGTCGCCCTGCTCGGCAAGCGCTACGACGTCCGGCCGGAGGGCTGGCGGGAGGCCGCCGGCGGGTACGGCGAGGAGGGCGCCCACCGGTCGGTGGCGGACATCACCGACGCCGACTCGCTGCGCCGGGTGCGCGAGTTCAAGCAGGCGGCCAAGGCGGCGGCGAAGGCCGGCAAGGACTGACCACCCGCCCGCGCGGTCTCGGCCGGCCGGTTCGCGTGGTCGGCCGGTGCGGCGAGGTAGGGCCGAGTCGCGGCGTCCGGGGGTGTCTGGGCGGCGAGTAGGGCCGAGCTGCGGCATCCGGGCCCGGGTGGGCTCGGTCGGCTGGTTCGCGCGCTCGGGGGCCGGCCGGTTCAGGCGGCCGTCGGGCGGGACAGCGACGCCAGGGCCCGGCGCACGTCGGCCAGCGAGACGGTGGCCGAGTCGTCCAGGTCGGCCAGGCCGGCCTCGATCCACTGCCGCATCAGGGTGGTGACGCCGATGCCCCGCGCGTCGGCCGCGGCGCGGACCCGCTCGTACGTGTCCAGCGGCAGGCGCACCGAGCGGCTGACCATCGGCACGTCGGTGTCGGGCGTCGGCAGCGCCGCCGGCGGGGTCTCGTCGATCAGCTCGGCGAGGGCGTCGCCGCCGTCGTGGAACCGCTTGGTCGCCTCGGCACGGTTCATGGTGACCGCCTCCTCATCGGCGTGCTCTGCGCACGGCCTCGTCGTAGCGCTTGGCCTCGGCCTCGGTCAGCTCCCGGGCGGAGAGCACGTCCCAGTCGTTGTCGGTGCCGTCGGCCTCGGCGAGCAGCACGGCCAGCCGCCGGCCGCGGCGGGCGGCGGCATAGACGACCATCACGTCGTCGCCCAGGTGCCGGATCACCCGTCGCGTGCTGTGCAGCGCCTCCCAGACCTCGCCGGGTGTGACGTCGTAGACCCGAAGGTTGCCCAACGCCTCTTCGGTGAAGCTGAACCGGCTGCCCACGACCGGAGCGTACCACGTTCGTAACACGGAGCCGCCGGGGTCGAATGTCGCCGATCAACCGCCGCGAGTGACAGGATGGGGCTGATCCCCTCGAGGAGGCCGTGGTGAAGCGTCAGGCGTACCAGCCGATCCTGATCACCGATGCCGCGCGCAGCCAGGACGACCAGCTCACCAGCCGGCAGAAGCGGTACGTGCTGATGATGGGCATCCGGGTCGGCTGCATCGTGGTCGGTGCCGTCCTGGTCGGGTTGCGGCCGCCGCTGCTCTGGCTCTGGCTCACCCTGTGCGGCCTGGGGATGGTGCTGATCCCCTGGCTCGCGGTGCTGCTGGCCAACGACCGCCCGCCCAAGGAGGAGCACCGCCTGGCCGGCAGGTTCCAGTCGCGTCGGCGCGACGAGACCCCGCCGAATTCCCTCACCGCGGAGGAACGCCCGCACAAGGTCATCGACGCCGAGCCCTGACCGGCCTGCCCGGCCGGGGCCGGCCCCGGCCGGGCAGGCCGGGGGTCAGGTTGAGGGGCGGGCGCCGACCGTGGTGACGGCGAGGGCGCCCAGGTCGCCGGCGCGGTCCAGGGCGGTGCGCCGGTCCGCCCCGGCGAGCCAGGCGGTGAGCAGGCCGGCGGCGAAGGCGTCCCCGGCGCCGGTCACGTCGACGGCCACCACCCGGCGGGCCTCGGCCGTGACGACCGGCCCCGACCGGTCCACCCAGAGCGCGCCCGCCGCGCCCCGCTTGACCACCACGGCCCGGGCCGTCGCCGACAACGCCCGCGCCTGCGCCGCCGGGTCCAGCCCGCCGGCCAGTACGGTCGCCTCGTCGGCGTTGACCAGCAGCAGGTCGACGTCGCGTACCCAGGTCAGGAAGGCCGCCCCGACCCGCCGCAGCGGCGCCGCGGACGCCGCGTCGACGCTGGTGGTCAGCCCGCGCTCGCGGGCCGCGGCCAGGGCCCGCAGGCCGGCGCCGCGCGACCCGGCGTCCAGCAGGGTGTACGCGGACAGGTGCAGGTGGGTGGCGTCCGGCGCGGCGGCCAGGGCGTGGTCGACGTGTGCGGCGCTCAGCCGCAGGTTCGCGCCCCGCTGGCTGGCCATGGTCCGCTCGCCGTCGGTGGCGAGCACGATCACCGTGCCGGTGGGGTAGTCCTCCTGCCGGTCCACCACGCAGCGCACGCCGGCGCGTTCCAGCTCGGCCACCCGGTCGCGTCCTGCCTCGTCGTCGCCGACCGCGCCGACCAGGGTGACGTCGGCGCCCTGCGCGGCGATCCAGGCGGCGGTGTTGGCCGCCTGCCCGCCGCCGCTGAACCGGATCCGGGCCGGGGTGTCGGAGCCGGTCGCCAGCGGGCCGGAGAGCATCGCCACCACGTCGGTGATGATGTCGCCGACGACGACGATGCGGCCGATTCCGCTCATGCGGTGGTGGCGGTGCGCCGGGCCGCGGCGACCGCGATCCGGGCGGCCAGGTCGGCGTTGCGCAGGATGATCCGGACGTTCACCGCCAGGCTCGCGCCCTCGGTCGCGGCGTGGAAGTGGGCCAGCAGGAACGGGGTCACCGCCTTGCCGGTCACCCCGTCGCGGCCCAGCCGGGCCAGCCCCTCGGTCAGGGTACGGTCGTGCAGCGCGGGATCGAGCTGCTCGTCGGCGGGGAGCGGATTGGCCACGATCAGCCCGCCGTGGTGCACACCCTGCTGGACGCGGGCGGCCAGGACGTCGGCGACCTGCTCCGGCGAGTCGACCGACCAGTCCAGGTCGAAGCCCGCGTCGGTGAGATAGAAGCCGGGGAAGCGGCGGGTCCGGTAGCCGAGCACGGCCACCCCGAGGGTCTCCAGCCGCTCCAGGGTGGCGCCCACGTCGAGGATCGACTTCACCCCGGCGCAGACCACCGCGATCGGTGTCCGGGCCAGGGTGACCAGGTCGGCCGACTCGTCGAAGGTCTGCGCCGCCTCCCGGTGCACCCCGCCGAGCCCGCCGGTGGCGAACACACCGATCCCGGCGGCGGCGGCCACCGCGCTGGTGGCGGCCACCGTGGTGGCGCCGTCCGCGCCGGTCGCGGCGGCCACCGCCAGATCGCGTACGGAGAGCTTGGCCACCCCGTCGGCGGTGGCCAGCCGGGTCAACTGGGCGTCGTCGAGGCCCACCACCAGTTCGCCGGCGACCATCCCGATGGTGGCCGGGACCGCGCCGGCGGCGCGTACCGCCTGCTCGATCTCGCGGGCGACCCGGAGATTGTCGGGACGGGGCAGGCCGTGCGAGACGATGGTGCTCTCCAGGGCCACGACGGGACGGCCGTCGCGCAGGGCGGCGGCCACCTCGCCACCGGGGCGGATGTGAAATCTGGTCATCTCCGTTACCGTACGGCCCGCCGCGAGTGGGTGCCTCCGGTGGACCCCGTCCGGGCCGGCCTGTCAGACTGGAGAGTTGAAGAAAGTGGGAGGTGTGGCGGTGAGCACAGAGGTTCTCGAGCGTCCCGAGCTGAAGGACGCCGACACCGGTCCGGAGATGTTCCACTACGTCCGCAAGGAGAAGATCGCGGAGAGCGCCGTGATGGGCACCTACGTGGTCGCGCTCTGCGGCGAGACGTTCCCGGTCACCAAGGCGGCCAAGCCCGGCTCGCCGGTGTGCCCGAAGTGCAAGGAGATCTACGACTCCTGGGCCGAGTGATCGAGGGCGGTCCCGCGGGCCGCCCACGTACCCTTCGGCGGTGAACACCTCCTCCGCCCTGCTCGTCGCCGATCTGACCGGGGTGGCCGTCTTCGCCGCGTCCGGCGCCTCCGCGGCGGTGGCCAAGCGGCTGGACATCTTCGGCGTCGTCTTCGTCGGCGTGGTGGCCGCCCTCGGCGGCGGGATCTTCCGGGACCTGGTGATCGACGAGGTGCCTCCGCTCGCCTTCGCCGACTGGCGGTACGCGGCCACCGCGGCGGCCACCGCCGCCGCCGTGTTCTGGCTGCATCCCCAACTCGCCCGGCTGCGCACCACCGTGCTGGTGCTCGACGCCGCCGGTCTCGCCCTGTTCACCGTCACCGGCACGCTCAAGGCGCTCGACGCCCAGGTTCCGGCCGTCGGCGCCTGCATGATCGGCATGATCACCGCCATCGGCGGCGGCCTCGGCCGGGACCTGCTCACCGGGGAGATCCCGGTGGTGCTGCGGCGGGAGATCTACGCGGTGGCGGCGCTGCTGGGCGCGGTCGCCGTCGCCCTGCTGGAGCTGGCCGGCCAGGCGACCACCGGCCCGCTCACCGCCGCGGCGGCGGGCGTCTTCCTGCTGCGCCTGGTCTCGCTGCGGCGTCGCTGGTCCGCGCCGGTGCCGGCGCTGCGCCCGCCGCGCACCGGCACGCGCGGCCCGCAACTCTGACCGGCGACCCGGCTCACCGCCACCGTCCGGTTGGCCGAAGTCCGACGGCCGGGCACCGATGCCAGCCACCCCGAGGGGCGACGGCCCGTCGGGGTGTGACGGAGGTGACCAGCGTGGCGTCGCCTGGGCCGGACGGGCTCGGCTGGTTATGCTGAGTCGGCCTTCGCGGCAGCTTCTGCGCGGAGGCGTTTTCATGGGCGGCGGCACCCGTGGCCCTCGGCCCGGGTCCGCCAGGTGCGGTCGGAGAGGAGCCTTCGCGTGGCAGCCCGGACGCCGGTGCTCGAGACTTTTCCGGCCCTACGCGCCTGGCAGCGCCGGGCGATGGTGGAATACCTGCGCCGCCGGACGGAGGACTTCACCGCCGTCGCCACGCCGGGCGCGGGCAAGACCACCTTCGCGCTGCGCATCGCCGCCGAGTTGCTCGCCGACGGCACCGTCGAGGCGGTCACCGTGGTCGCCCCCACCGAACACCTGAAGTCCCAGTGGGCCGAGGCGGCCGCGCGGGTCGGCATCCAGCTGGACGCCGCGTTCCGCAACGCCGACCTGCACTCCGCCGCCGACTTCCACGGCGCCGTGGTGACGTACGCGCAGGTCGGGATGGCCCCGCAGGTGCACCGCCGGCGCACGATGACCCGGCGCACCCTGGTCGTCCTCGACGAGATCCACCACGCCGGCGACTCGCGCACCTGGGGGGACGGGGTCAAGGCGGCCTTCGAACCCGCCGTACGCCGGCTGATGCTCACCGGCACGCCGTTCCGCTCCGACGACAACCCGATCCCGTTCGTCAGCTACGAGCGGGGCGGGGACGGGCTGCTGCGTTCCCGCGCCGACGCCGTCTACGGCTACGCCGACGCGCTGCGCGACGGGGTGGTGCGGCCGGTGCTGTTCCTGGCGTACTCCGGGGAGACCCGGTGGCGCACCAACGCCGGTGACGAGCTGGCGGCCCGGCTGGGCGAGCCGATGACCCAGGACCTGGTCGCCCAGGCCTGGCGTACGGCGCTCGACCCGGCCGGCGACTGGATGCCGCAGGTGCTGCGGGCCGCCGACGCCCGGCTCACCGTGCTGCGCAACGCCGGCATGCCGGACGCGGGCGGCCTGGTGATCGCCAGCGACCAGCAGAACGCCCGCGCGTACGCGAAGCTGATCGAGCAGGTGACCGGCGAGAAGGCCGCGGTGGTGCTCTCCGACGACCAGGGCGCCTCGGCGCGGATCGCCACCTTCGCGGCGTCCACGCAGCGCTGGCTGGTCGCGGTGCGGATGGTCTCCGAGGGCGTCGACATCCCCCGGCTGGCGGTCGGCGTCTACGCCACCAGCGCCAGCACCCCGCTCTACTTCGCGCAGGCCATCGGCCGGTTCGTCCGGGCCCGGCAGCCGGGGGAGACCGCCTCGGTCTTCCTGCCCAGCGTGCCGCACCTGCTCGGGCTGGCCAGCGAGATGGAGGCCGAGCGGGACCACGTGCTCGGCAAGCCGAAGGACCGCGAGGGCTTCGACGACGAGCTGCTGGAGCGGGCCCAGCGCGACGACCAGGCCAGCGGGGAGCTGGAGAAGCGCTTCGCCGCGCTCTCCGCCACCGCCGAGCTGGACCAAGTGATCTTCGACGGGGCGTCGTTCGGCACCGCCGCGCAGGCGGGCACCCCGGAGGAGGAGGAATACCTCGGCCTGCCCGGGCTACTCACCGCCGACCAGGTTTCCCTACTGCTCAGCAAGCGGCAGGCCGATCAACTCGCCGCCCAGCGTCGCCGGGCGACCGCGCGGGCCGCTGAGCCGGCCGCTGCGGCCCCGACCCCGCCGCCGGCGCCGATGAGTGCCGCCCAGCGGCGGGTGGCACTCAGGCGCCAACTGAACGCGCTGGTGGCCGCCCGGCACCACCGCACCGGGCAGCCGCACGGCAAGATCCACGCGGAGCTGCGGCGGCTGTGCGGCGGCCCGCCGAGCGCCCAGGCGACCATCGAGCAGCTGGAGGAACGGATCGCCACCGTCCAGACCCTCTGACGGCGCCCGCCCAACCGGCCCCGTGGGCCCGGCTGCGGCATGTGGGACTGTCCGGCCCGGGTGATGGGCCGGGGTGCGGCATGTGAGGCTCTCCGGCCTGGGGTGGTGGGCCGGGGTGCGGCCTATGGGGCGTTCTGGCCGGGGCGATGGGCCGAGGTGCGCCAGGTTGGGCCGTCCGGCCCCGGGTGATGGGCCGGGTTGCGGCCTGTGGGGCGTTCTGGCCGGGTGATGGGCCGGGTTGCGGCATGTGGGGCTTTCCGGCCGGGGCGATCGACCGAGGTGCGGCATGTGGGTTGCGGCGACCGATAGAGGCGCGGGACGGCAGGTGAAAATAGTCGACCGGAGGGGCCCAAGGGCCCCTCCGGTCGACTATGTCGGTTTGCGCTGTCGCGGGATCAGTTCGCCATCAGGTCCGCGCCTCGCCAGCTGAACTCCGGGTCCGTCGCGTACCGCACGGTGATCTTCACCAGATCCTCCGCGTACTTGTTCGCGTGGTGCCCACAGAACACCAGCTCGCTACCACCAGCCAGAGTGATGCGGAGCTTGCCGGCAGCATTGCAGCGGTCGCACCGTTCATCGGCGGCCGGGGGGGCCACCGTCTCGGGCGGCGGCGTGAGGGTCGGGGTCATCGCCTTCCTCCTCTGGTCGTCACCGATGAACAATCTCTTCGGTCGTTGCTCACCTATCCTGCAACACCCCTGCGGGGCGTTGCCTTCCCTGAGTGCCCGCGGGGGACCGAGGTCACACATGGCAGGCACAGTGTGCCGTGCACCCAGGGTGCCACGTCAACGATCACATTCGTGCAACCGGCCGGTCACCATGTGGTGTTGCACGCCAGGTGATCAAAGCGACACGGCCGGTTGACGGAAATCGGTCAGTCCAGGTAGTCGCGCAGCACCTGGGAGCGGGACGGGTGCCGCAGCTTCGACATGGTCTTGGACTCGATCTGCCGGATCCGCTCCCGGGTCACCCCGTACACCTGGCCGATCTCGTCCAGGGTGCGCGGCTGGCCGTCGGTCAGGCCGAAGCGTAGCCGGACCACGCCCGCCTCCCGCTCGGAGAGCGTCTGCAGCACCTGCTGGAGCTGGTCCTGCAGCAGCGAGAAGGAGACCGCGTCGACCGCGACCACGGCCTCCGAGTCCTCGATGAAGTCGCCGAGCTGGCTGTCGCCCTCGTCGCCGATGGTCTGGTCCAGCGAGATGGGCTCCCGGGCGTACTGCTGGATCTCCAGCACCTTTTCCGGGGTGATGTCCATCTCCTTGGCCAGCTCCTCCGGGGTGGGCTCACGGCCCAGATCCTGGAGCAGCTCGCGCTGGATGCGACCGAGCTTGTTGATCACCTCGACCATGTGCACCGGGATGCGGATGGTGCGGGCCTGGTCGGCCATGGCGCGGGTGATGGCCTGGCGGATCCACCAGGTGGCATAGGTGGAGAACTTGTAGCCCTTGGTGTAGTCGAACTTCTCCACGGCGCGGATCAGGCCCAGGTTGCCCTCCTGGATCAGGTCCAGGAAGGCCATGCCCCGGCCGGTGTACCGCTTGGCCAGCGAGACGACCAGCCGGAGGTTGGCCTCCAGCAGGTGGTTCTTGGCCCGCTCCCCGTCCCGGGAGATCCAGAGCAGGTCGCGCTGCATCTCGCGGGTGAGCTTCTCCTCGCCCTCGTCGGCGGCGCGCAGCCGCTCGGCGGCGTAGAGGCCGGCCTCGATCCGCTTGGCGAGCTCGACCTCCTGCTCGGCGTTGAGCAGCGGCACCTTGCCGATCTGCTTCAGGTAGGCCCGGACGGAGTCGGCGGAGGCGGTCAGCTCGGCGTCCCGCCGGGCCTGCTTGAGCGCCTCGGACTCCTCGTCGTCCCACTCGAAGTCGTTGTCGGTGGCGGAGGCGGCGGCGTCGGTCTCGGCGGCCCGGGTCAGCTCGGCCGGCTCCTCGACCACCACGTCCTCGATCTCGGCGGCCAGCTGCTCCGGGTCGATCTCGCCCTCGGCGCCCTCGGCCTTGGCCTTGCCGTCGGCCGGCTTCGCCGCGGCCTTCGCCGCCACGGTGGCCTTGGTGGCCCGGGTGGCCTTCGTCGCCTTGGCCGGCGCGGCGGCCCCCTCGCCGGTGGCGGCGGCCTTGCGCGGCGCGGCCTTGCGGGCCGGCGCGGCCGGGGCCTCCTCGGCGGCCGGCGCCTGCTTCGGGGCCGGCGCGGCCTTCTTGGTGGTCTTGGCGGTGGTGGCCCGGGACGCCGGAGTGGCCGAGCGGGCCGCCGCGACCCGGCGGCGGGTGCTCGCCGAGCCGTCGACGACCACGGTGACGCCCGCTTCCGAGAGCGCCCGCAGGATCTTCTTGGCCTGGGCCGGAGTCACCTCGGCGGACTCGACGGTGCGCGCGAGCTGAGCCGACGTCAGCTGGCCGCCCGCGCTCTGCGCGTGGGCGATCAGGGTATCGGTGAGCGAGCGAACGTCGGCGCCGTTCTGGCGGGGTTCTGTCACGAATGACCTTCCGGAGGCGAAGAGCGAGCACGGCCGGGTCGTCCGGTGCAGCGCGGAGCACCGCGCCGGGCGATGTGGTTGAGGGACCCCCGTGTCCCGGGCCGGCCGGTCGTTGGCGGTCCGTGGCGCGTGGGTAGGGGTGAATTGTAACGCCGTCTGCCGCGATCATCCTGCGCCGCACGGCGTACCGGCGATCGGGACCGCCGATTCGGCGCAGTTGTGGACTTTGTAAGGATGATACTCGCGCGCGACCGTGGAGGTCCCAGTCGTGCGGGAAGGGGACGAACCATGGATCGCTCGGCGCCGTCGCCGCGGGAATTGTTGGAGATCGCCGTCAATGTCGCCCGGGACGCGGCGGCCACCGCCCACCGGATGCGGGCCGAGGGGGTCTCGGTGGCCGCGACGAAGAGCACCGCGACCGACGTGGTCACCGCGGCCGACCGGGCGGTGGAGCGCCAGGTGCTGGACGCCCTGGGCCGGCTCCGCCCCGGCGACGCGGTGCTCGGGGAGGAGTACGGCGAGGGCGACACCGGCCCGGCCGACCCGGACGGCGTGCGGTGGATCGTCGACCCGATCGACGGGACCGTGAACTACCTGTACGGCCTGCCGAATTCGGCCGTTTCGCTGGCCGCGGAGGTGGCCGGCGAGGTGGTCGCCGGGGTGGTTCGCAACATCAACACCGGCGAGGAGTGGACCGCCACCCTCGGTGGCGGGGCCTACCGGGACGGCGTGCCGCTGCGCTGCTCCACCGAGACCGACCTCGGGCAGGCACTGGTCGCCACCGGGTTCGGCTACGACGCGAAGCGCCGGCTGCACCAGGCCCGGGTGGTGACCGGGCTGATCGCGCAGGTGCGGGACATCCGCCGGTTCGGCGCCGCCGCGATCGACCTCTGCCTGGCCGCCGAGGGGCGGGTGGACGCGTACTACGAGAAGGGGCTCAACGCCTGGGACCTGGCGGCCGGCGGCCTGGTGGCCACCGAGGCGGGGCTGCGGGTGGCCGGGTTGGCCGGCCGGGCGGCCGGACCGGACCTGGTGGTGGCCGCGCCACCGGCGCTGTTCGGGCCGCTGCACGACCTGCTCGCCGAGCTGGACGCCGCCGGCGGCCCCTGAACAACCGCGTCGGGCCCTGAGCGACCGCGTGGGGCCCGAGTGACCGGGTGGGGCACCTGACGGCCGGGTGGGGCCTGAGTGGCCGGGGTGGGGCCCCTGGAGGGCCGCGGGGGGCCCTGAGCGACTGGGGTGGGGCAGCCGAGCTGCCCGGGCGGCGGGCGGCCCCGGAGCGGCCCGCCCGCCGGGACGGTTACTTCTCGACCGGCATCGGGCAGGTGCCCGCGGGCGCGTCCGGCGCGCCCAGGTCGCCCAGGGCCTGGTTGACCTCGGTGGTGGTGGCCAGCTGCTGGAACGAGCTGCCCAGCACCACGTCGACGACGTCGTCCTTGCGCTTCGCGTCGTACGCGGGGGTGGCGTTGCTGAGGAAGTACGCCTGGAGCAGCTGCGCCGAGCCGACCCCCTTCGGGCCGTACCGCAGCACCGCCACGTCGTCGACCGCCTTCGGGGCGTTGCCGACCTTCTTCACCTGGAACTTGCGGTTGCGGAAGTCGTCCGCGACGTCGGCGGCCCGGCCTGGCTGGTCGGTCGCGTTGTAGACGTTGATCTTGACGTCCTTCTGCTCGCGGAGCCGCAGGTCCGCCAGCGGCCAGCCGTCGGGGCAGCTCTTCGCGTCGACCGCGTTGCCCTGGCTGTCGCGGACCACCGCCACCACCACGAAGACCAGGGCGACGACCGCCAGCAGACCGACGACAACGAGTGCTCGCACTCGCGCAAAGCTCATCTGGACGCTCCCCGGGCGATGGGTGGGTGGCGGCCGGGGCCGGAGCCGGCCCGGCGTCGATTACGCCGCTGAGGTTAACGGGTGTCCGGCCGTCGCGTGGAAACAGCCGGACATGCCGGCGCGCCACCCGGGAACCAGGTAGTACTACCCCTATCTTCGTGTCGCCTGAGTCACATTGGGAACAACTTCCGGCGTAGGGGCGTACATCTCTGCCACGAGGGCGGTATACATGCCTCGCCCGGGGGGAGGGTAAGGTACCGCGCTCGCTGGAGGCGTTTCTCTGGCGGCCTCGATCCGGCCGGTCGGCGGGTCGGGAGACCGACACAAATGGTGGCCGGCCAGCGGAACCGAAACAGCGTCGTCCGGCGTTACAACCGGGAAGCGACAATATCGATATGGGAGAGTGAAACCGATGGCCACCGACTACGACGCCCCGCGTCGAGATGAGGTCGACCTCGGCGAGGACAGCCTGGAGGAGCTCAAGGCCCGCCGGGTCGACTCGCAGTCCGGCGCCGTGGACGTCGACGAGGCCGAGGTGGCGGAGAGCTTCGAGCTGCCCGGCGCCGACCTCGCCGACGAGGAGCTGACGGTCAAGGTGCTTCCGATGCAGCAGGACGAGTTCCGGTGCGCCCGCTGCTTCCTCGTGCACCACCGCAGCCAGCTGGCGGCCGAGCGCAACGGCGAGCTGATCTGCCGCGAGTGCGTCTGACCAGGACGCCAGTCACCGGCGGCGGCCTCCCGGACGGGGCCGCCGCTGTTCGAGCCGCCCGGCGCCGTGGCCGGTGGACCGCCTGACCCGTGTCGGGTGGTTTCCGGAGCACCGGAACCGGGGAGTTCGAACGTCATGAGCGCACGGATGGACACCGCCGGCGCGGCGCTTGCCGACGTCGGGCGGAACGGGGTGGCGGCGTGAAGTGGCGCGGGGGGCGTACCGGTGCGGACGACGCCTCGACCGGTCCCGGCCGCGACGACCCGGCCGCCCGGTCCGAGCCGGCGGCCGGCCCGAACGACGCCGCTCCGGCCGCCGACATCCCGGACGACGCCGCCGGCACCTGGGACGACGCCGCCGGCACCCGGGACGCCGCCGGGCGGCGCCCGGAGCGCGGCGGGCGGGAGCCCGGACCGGCGGCCCGACCCGACGCGGACGAGCCCGGCTCCGCGCTGGCCCGGCGGGACCCCGACGACGACCTCGGGGCCACGGTCGCCGCGCTGACCGCCGACGACCTGCCGGCGGCCCGCCGGCGCCAGTTGCTGACCCGGCTGGTCGGCCAGGCCCGCAGCCGTGGCGTCGCCGACCTGTTCAAGCCCCGGGCCGCGCTGCGCTGGATGGCCGACACGGTGGCCGAGATCGCGCCGCACGTGCCGGTCCGGGACCTGGCCACGCTGCGCCGCCACTTCCCCGGGCTGGACGACGAGGAACTGGCCGATCGGCTCGTCCGCAACGCCGCCCGGGCCACCGCCGGGGTGGGCGCCGCCGGTGGCGGCGTCGCGGCGGTGGAGTGGACGGTCGCCCCGACCCTGCTCTCCGCGCCGGTGCTGCTGGCCGCCGAGACGGTGGTCGTGGTGGCGATCGAGCTGAAGCTGATCGGCGAGCTGCACGAGATCCACCGGGTTCCGCTGCCCGTCGGCGGCACCCAGCGCGCGGTCGCCCTGGTCCAGTCCTGGGCCGGCCAGCGGGGGATCAACCCGATGACGCCGGGAGTCGGGGTCAGCGCGGTGCTCGGCACCGCCGCCCGCAAGGAACTGCGGGACAGCCTGCTCAAGCGCTTCGGCCGTAACCTCACCACGCTCGGACCGTTCCTGACCGGCGCCGCCGTCGCCGGTTACCTCAACCGCCGGTCCACCCGCGCGCTCGCCGATCAGCTCCGCAGCGACCTGAAGCGGGGCCGCGGCCCCCGGCCGCTGAAGCCGTGAACCCGCTCAGCCGGCGTCGCGGGCCCGCAGGATCGCGTCGGCCAGCTCGACCGGGTGCCGGGAGCTGACCACCCAGAACGGCGTCGGGTCGGCCGGGTCGGCGAGCACCACCTGCACGGCGCCGCCGATCCACGGCCGCTGGACCACGAAGGCCAGCGGATCGGCGCCGACGCCGAGCACCTCACGCCGCCCGGTGGCGTCCAGCGGGACGGCGTCGGCCACGAACCGCAGCGGCAGCCGGGCGTCGTCAACCAGCAGCTCGCCGTCGCGGACCGCCACCCGGATCCGGCCCAGCCACCACAGGGCAGCGGCGGTCGCCGGCAGCAGCACCGCGAACGGCAGCCAGGCGCGTACGCCGGCGCCGCCCAGCCACACCTCCGTGGCCAGCAGCGCCGCGGTGGCGAGCCCGGCCAGCGCGTACCACCAGGGCAGGCCGAGGCGTTCGGCGTACGGGACAACCGTGGCGGCGGGCGGGGAGGACGGGGACACGCTCACTCCTGCCAGGGTACGGCGCACGCGGGCCGGCGGATTCGGCAGGATGGGCAGGGTCAGAGGGAACCGGACGGAAGAGGGAGACCGTGACGGACGTGGTACCCGTACCTGTGCGGCAGCTCGATCCCGAGCTGCCGCTGCCGGCGTACGCCCATCCGGGCGACGCCGGGGCCGACCTGGTGGCCGCCGCCGACGTCGAGCTGCCGCCCGGCGGGCGCGCGCTGGTGCCCACCGGCGTCGCGCTGGCCCTGCCGGAGGGGTACGTCGGCCTGGTGCATCCCCGTTCGGGGCTGGCGGCCAGGCTCGGCGTGACCGTGCTCAACGCGCCCGGTACGGTCGACGCCGGCTACCGGGGTGAGATCCTGGTCAACCTGATCAATCATGATCGGGCCACCCCGGCGCGGATCTCCCGTGGCGACCGGATCGCCCAGCTCGTCGTCCAGCCGGTCGCACGGGCGGAGTTCCGGCCGGTGGCCGAGCTGCCCGGGTCCCGGCGCGGCGCCGGTGGGCACGGCTCCACCGGCGGGCACGCCGGGCTGGCGCCGGCCGGCCCCCGGGTCGGCGGCGTCGAGCCGGGTCGGGTCGAAGGGCGGACCGAAGAGGTGACAGGGTGAGTGTGAACAGCGGAGGGTGGGCGCAGTGATCTTCTCCCGTAAGCGGGACAACGCCGGACGGCACGGCCGGGACGAGGCCCTGGAGTCGTACGGGACCGACGAGCCGGCGACCCCGGCGCGTGGTCCGTTCGACGTCTCCGAGGCGCCGGCCGACGTGCCCCGACTCGACCTGGGCAGCCTGCAGATCCCGGCGGTGCCCGACGTCGAGGTCCGGGTGCAGGCCGACCCGCAGGGCGTGATCCAGCAGGTGGTGCTGGTGCACGGCGACAACGCGTTGCAGCTGGGCGTCTTCGCCGCGCCCCGCAGCGAGGGCATCTGGGACGAGGTGCGGGAGGAGATCCGCCAGTCCCTGCTCAACGACGGCGCCGTCGCCCAGGAGGTGTCGGGGGAGTACGGCACCGAGCTGCGGGCCCGGGTGCGCACCCCGGACGGCCCGACCGACCTCCGGTTCGTCGGCGTGGACGGCCCGCGCTGGATGGTCCGCGGCGTCTACCAGGGCCGGGCCGCGACCGATCCGGCTGCCACCGGCCCGCTCGCCGAGTGCCTGGACGGCCTGGTGGTCGACCGGGGGCACGAGGCGAAGCCGGTCCGTGAGCCGCTGCCGCTGCGGCTGCCCCGGGAGATGGCCGAGCAGGCCGCCCCGGCCGAGGAGCCGCGCGAGGTTTGAGGCCACCCGGCCGTTCCGCCGGGACCGCCCCGTCGGCGTACGCTGGCGGGGCGGTCCCGGCGCACCGGGGTCGGCCCAGTGCCGGTGACGCCGGTCAGCGTGGAGAGGGTGGCGCGGAGGTCATGACGACCGACCAGAGCCGGGGGTCGCTGCGGCGGCTGCTGCACCGGCTCACCGCGAGCGAGGCCGAGATCGAGGCGGACGAGCTGCGCCGGGAGAGCGCCGACTCGGGCGGCACGCCGGCCGAGCAGTGCCGGCGGGGCCAGGTGGTGTGCGTCACCGGCCGGCTGCGTACCGTGGTCTACACGCCCCGGACGAACCTGCCGACCCTGGAGGCCGACCTGTACGACGGCAGCGACGTGGTCACCCTGGTCTGGCTGGGCCGGCGGCACATCGCGGGGATCGAGCCCGGCCGGCACCTGACCGCGCGGGGCCGGATGGCCGTCCGCGACGACCGCAAGGTCATCTACAACCCGCACTACGAGCTGGAGCCGCCGAAGTGACGCCACGGACGCGGTCGACGGAGGCCCCACGATGACCACCGGACAGCAGCGCCCGGCCCCGCCGGCGACCGACGCCGACGAAGAGCGGCTGCCCAGCGTCGCCGAGCAGATGGCCGACCAGCTCGGTGGCTGGCGGGGGCTGGTGGAGTCCAGCATTCCGGTGGTGGTGTTCGTGTTCGCCAACATCGTCGGCGAGCTGCGTCCCGCGGTGATCGCCTCGGTCGGGGTGGCGGTGCTGATCGCCGTGGTCCGGTTGGCCCAGCGCCGGCCGATCCGGCACGCGGTCAACGGGCTGTTCGGCATCGCGATCGGCGCGGCCATCGCCTGGCGCACCGGCAACGAGCGGGACTTCTACCTGCCCGGCATCCTCTACGGCATCGGCTACGGTCTGGCCCTGCTGCTGTCGGCCGTGATCCGGCAGCCGCTGGTCGGCTGGATCTGGTCGGTGCTGGTGGCCAAGGGCCGCTCGGAGTGGCGGGACGATCCGAAGCTGGTGCGCACGTTCACCCAGCTCACCGTGCTCTGGGGCGTGGTCTGGCTGGCCAAGGTGGGGGTGCAGGCCGGGCTCTACCTGGCCCACCAGGACACCGCGCTGGGCGTGGCCCGGCTGGCCCTGGGCTACCCGCCGTACGCCCTGCTGTTGCTGATCACCGTCTGGGTGGTCCGTCGGGTGACCCGCGAACCGGGCGTCACGCCGCTGCCGGGCGCCGGGGCCTGAGCCCCGCCGCCCGCGGCGGCTCGGCTCAGCCGGCCATCCCGCGGGTCCGCTCGACGCTGTCCGGGCCGAGGATGACCGCCCGGACCTCGTCCTCCACCTCGGCCGTGCAGACGAAGATCAGCTCGTCGCCGGCCTCTATCGGGTCGTCCGGGCTGGGCACCAGCACCCGCTTGCCGCGCAGGATGGCCACCAGGGCGGCGTCGCGGGGCAGCGGCACCTGGTGGATCGGGTGCCCGACGTGCGGCGCGCTCGGTGGCAGGGTGATCTCGACGAGGTTCGCCTCGCCCTGCCGGAAGGTCATCAGCCGGACCAGGTCGCCGACGGTGACCGCCTCCTCGACCAGGGCGGCCATCACCCGGGGCTTGCTCACCGCGACGTCGACGCCCCACTGCTCGGTGAAGAGCCACTCGTTCTCCGCCCGGTTCACCCGGGCCACCACCCGCGGCACCGCGAACTCGGTCTTGGCCAGCAGCGACACCACCAGGTTGACCTTGTCGTCGCCGGTGGCGGCGACCACCACGTCGCAGCCGGCGAGGTTGGCCTCGTCGAGGCTGGCCAGCTCGCAGGCGTCGGCCAGCACCCAGTCGGCGGCCGGCACCCGGTCCGGCCGGAGCATCTTCGGCTGCCGCTCGATCAGCATCACCTGGTGGCCGTTGTCGATCAGCTCCTGGGCGATCGAGCGGCCGACGTTGCCCGCGCCGGCGATGGCGATGCGCATGCTCAGTGCACTCCTTCCGGCGGCGCCGCCGCCACCGACGAGACCGTCGCGCTGATGTCGTCGGTGACCAGCATGAAGACCTGGTCACCCTCCTGCACGACGGTGGAGGCCGTGGCCAGGGTGCCGATGCCGAAGCGGATCAGGTATGCCACCCGGGCGCCCGCCGCCTCCTCCAGCGCCCGAAGTGGCCGGCCGATCCAGTCCTTGTGCACCGGCACCTCGATGATCGACACGGTGCTGGTCGGGTCGCGGAAGATCTCGACGTTGCCCTCGGGCACCAGGTGCCGCATCATCCGCTCGGCCGTCCACCGCACGGTGGCCACCGTGGGGATGCCGAGGCGCTCGTAGACCTGGGCGCGGCGCTGGTCGTAGATCCGGGCGGCGACCCGGGACACGCCGAACGTCTCGCGGGCCAGCCGGGCCGAGATGATGTTGGAGTTGTCGCCGCTGGAGACCGCGGCGAAGGCGTCGGCACGCTCGATCCCGGCCTGGCGCAGCACCTCCCCGTCGAAGCCCGCCCCGGTGACCGTGATCCCGGCGAAGTCGGGGCCCAGCCGCCGGAACGCGTCGGCGTCCTGGTCGATGACGGCCACCGAGTGCCCCCGGGACTCCAGGCCGTGGGCGAGGGTCGACCCGACCCGGCCACAGCCCATGATCACCACATGCACGGTGTCCCCTCCCAAGTGCCGGCCCGCCGCGGTCCGTCCCGCATCTGCGAGCCTGCCACGTCCCCGGCGCGGACGGGGGACCGACCGTACCGCGTCCGCCGCGACGGCGGCGATCAGGCACCCCCGCCGCCCAACCCCGGGTCGTCGTACTCTTGGCGCTTGTGGCCAGACCCACCTCGCTGCTGAAGCGCCTGCTCGTCGGTCGACCGTTCCGGTCCGACCGGCTCCAGCACACCCTCCTGCCGAAGCGCATCGCGCTGCCGGTCTTCGCGTCGGACGCGCTCTCCAGCGTGGCGTACGCCCCGGACGAGATCCTGCTGACGCTCTCCATCGCCGGCGCGTCGGCGTACCTCTTCTCGCCGTGGATCGCGCTCGCCGTGGTGGTGGTGATGCTCACCGTGGTGGCCAGCTACCGGCAGAACGTGCACGCCTACCCGTCCGGCGGCGGCGACTACGAGGTGGCCACGGTCAACCTCGGGCCGCGGGCCGGGCTCGGGGTGGCCAGCGCGCTGCTGGTGGACTACGTGCTCACGGTGGCCGTGTCGGTCTCCTCCGGGGTGGCCAACCTGGGTTCGGTGGTGCCGTACGTCGCCACCCACAAGGTGCTGATCGCGGTCATCGCGGTGGTGCTGCTCACCGCGATGAACCTGCGCGGCCTGCGCGAGTCGGGCACCGCGTTCGCCATCCCCACCTACGGCTTCATGATCGTCATCGTCGGCATGATCCTGACCGGCCTGTTCCGGATCTTCGTGCTCGGTGACGAGCTGGTGGCCCCGAGCGCCGGGCTGGAGATCCAGGCGGAGCACAGCGTGACCGGCTTCGCGCTGGCCTTCCTGCTGCTGCGCACGTTCTCCTCCGGGTGCGCCGCGCTCACCGGGGTGGAGGCGATCTCCAACGGGGTGCCGGCGTTCAAGGCGCCCAAGTCGAAGAACGCGGCCACCACGCTGCTGCTGCTCGGCACCGTCGCGGTGACCATGCTGGTGGGCATCATCTGGCTGTCCCGGCTGACCCGCCTCCAGTTCGTCGAGGACCCCGCCGCGCAGATCCTCTCCGGCCCCGAGGGGTACGTGCAGAAGACCGTCACCACCCAGCTCGGCGAGACGGTCTTCGGCTCCGGCTCGATCCTGCTCTACGTGGTGGCCGGGGTGACCGCGCTGATCCTGTTCCTGGCCGCGAACACCGCGTTCAACGGCTTCCCGGTGCTCGGCTCGATCCTCGCCCAGGACCGCTACCTGCCCCGCCAGCTGCACACCCGGGGCGACCGGCTGGCGTTCTCCAACGGCATCGTCTTCCTGGCCGTCTTCGCCATCGTGCTGATCGTGGGCTTCCAGGCCGAGGTCACCCGGCTCATCCAGCTCTACATCGTCGGGGTGTTCGTCTCGTTCACCCTCTCCCAGGCCGGCATGATCCGGCACTGGAACCGGCACCTGCGTACCGAGCGGGACCCCGAGGCCCGCAAGCGGATGATCCGGTCCCGGGCGATCAACTCGTTCGGCATGGCGCTGACCGGCGCGGTGCTGGTCATCGTGCTGGTCACCAAGTTCCTGCTGGGCGCCTGGATCGCGATCGTCGCGATGGCGGTGATGTACGTGCTCATGCTGGCCATCCGCCGGCACTACGACCGGGTCGCCGCCGAGCTGGAGCCGACCGAGCAGCGCGCCGTGCTGCCCGCCCGCAACCACGCCGTGGTGCTGGTCAGCAAGCTGCACCAGCCGACGCTGCGGGCCGTCGCGTACGCCCGGGCCACCCGGCCGGACACGCTGACCGCGGTCACGGTGAACGTGGACGACAAGGACACCCGGGACCTCCAGGACGACTGGGAGCGCCGGGAGCTGCCGGTGCCGCTGACCGTGATCGACTCGCCGTACCGGGAGATCACCCGGCCGATCCTCAACTACGTCGCCTCGGTCCGCCGGGAGTCGCCGCGCGACGTGGTCACGGTCTTCATCCCCGAGTACGTGGTGGGTCGCTGGTGGGAGAACCTGCTGCACAACCAGAGCGCGCTGCGGCTCAAGGGGCGGCTGCTCTTCGAGCCGGGCGTCATGGTGACCAGCGTGCCGTGGCAGCTCGCCTCGACGGCCAGCAAGAACCTGGACCGGCTGGACGCCACGCTGAGCCGGGGACCGGCCCGCGGGCCCCGGGTCGCGCCCCGCAGCACCCTGCCGCCGAGCGTGCCGCCGGTGGTCTCCGCGCCGCCCGGCGAGAGCGGCCCGAGCACGGGGGAGCGCCCATGACCACGCGTCCCGGCCCCCCGTCGACCGGCGCGGACGGCTCCCCGGCCGGTCCGGCCGGGGAGCGGCCGGGCCTGACGGAGGCCGAGCGGGTGGAGCTGACCGTGGCGGCGGTCGCGCCGGGCGGGCACTGCGTGGCCCGGGTCGACGGCCAGGTCGTCTTCGTCCGGCACGCGCTGCCCGGGGAGCGGGTGATCGCCGAGGTCACCGAGGTGCACCGCGGGTTCGTCCGGGCGGACGCGGTCGAGGTGCTCGACGCCTCCCCGGACCGGGTCGAGCCGCCCTGCCCGTACGCGAAGCCGGGTCTTTGCGGGGGTTGCGACCTGCAGCACGTCGCCCCCGCCGCCCAGCTGGGCTGGAAGGTCGCGGTGGTCCGCGAGCAGCTCACCCGGCTGGCGGGCCTGACCGACGCCGAGGTGGACGCGCTGGGCGTGACCGTCGAGGCGCTGCCCGGCGGGCCGCTGGGCTGGCGGTCCCGGGTCCGGTACGCGGTCGACGCGGCCGACCGGGCCGGCCTGCTCAAGCACCGGTCGCACGAGGTGGTGCCGATCGACCGCTGCCGGATCGCCCACCCGGCCATCCAGCGGTTGCCGGTGCTGGCCGACCGCTGGCCGGACGCGGACGCCGTCGAGACGGTCGCCACCACCGGCGGCGACGTGAGCGTGCGTGCGGTCACCGGCGGGGTGAGCGCCCCGGTCAGCGGGCCGGAGACGGTCCGCGAGCGGGCCGCCGGGCGGGACTGGGCGCTGCCCGCGTCCGGCTTCTGGCAGGTCCACCCGGCCGCCGCGGACACCCTGGTCGGCGCGGTGCTCGACCTGCTCGACCCGCGTCCGGGGGAGAGCGCCTGGGACCTGTACGGCGGGGCCGGGCTGTTCGCCGCGGCGCTCGCCGGCCGGGTCGGCGACGCCCGGATCACCCTGGTCGAGTCGTCCGAGCCGGGCGTGGCCGCGGCCCGGGCGAACCTCGCTGACCTGCGGGTGGAGGTGGTCGCCGCCCGGGTGGAGACCGCGCTCGCCCGCCGGCGGGTCACCGGTCCGGTCGACCTGGTGGTGCTCGACCCGCCGCGCTCCGGCGCCGGCGTCCGGGTGGTGCGGGACGTGGTCGCCGCCGGTCCGCGTGCGGTCGCCTACGTGGCCTGTGACCCGGCCGCCTTCGCCCGGGACGTGCGCGGGTTCACCGGCGCGGGCTGGCGGCTGGCCGCGCTGCGCGGCTTCGACCTGTTCCCGATGACCCAGCACGTGGAGCTGGTCGGCCTGCTGCTGCCCCCGCGCTGACCCCGGTGGGGTGTTAAGCGGGGGCCCTTCCGCTACCGAATACGTTAAGAAGGGGCCCTTCCTTGCTTTTCGTCGCGCTGATGTCCGGAACGTCGTACGACGGGGTGGACGTGGTCGCGGCCGAGTTCACCCGGCACGCCGACACGCTGCGACTACGCCCGCTCGGCCATCGTGAGCTGGCCTACCCGGACGAGCTGCGGGACGCCATCGCCGCGCTGCTGCCCCCGGCGGCCACCACGGTCGAGGCCGTCTGCCGGCTGGACAACCGGCTCGGCGCGGTCTTCGCCGAGGCGGCGGCGGTGGGCGTCGAGCTGGCCGGCGGGCGGGCCGACGCGGTGGTCTCGCCCGGGCAGACCGTCTTCCACTGGGTCGACGGCGGGGTGACCCGGGGCACCCTCCAGCTCGGCGCGCCGGCCCGGGTGGCGGAGCGGGTGCGCGTACCGGTGCTGAGCGACCTGCGCGCGGCGGACGTGGCGGCCGGCGGGCAGGGCGCGCCGCTGGTGCCGGCCTTCGACGCGCTGCTGCTGGACCCGGCCGGCGGGGCGCGGGCCGCGCTGAACCTGGGCGGCATCGCCAACCTCACCGTGGTCGCGCCGGACGCACCGGTGCTCGGGTACGACGTGGGCCCGGCCAACGCGCTGTTGGACGCCGCCGCGCGGCGGTTGCTGGGCCGGCCACACGACACCGACGGGGCCCGGGCCGCCGCCGGTCGGGTGCACCCCGCGCTGCTCGAGCTGCTGCTCGCCGAGCCGTACTACGCCGCACCGGCGCCCAAGTCCACCGGCAAGGAGCTGTTCCACCCCGGCTACCTGGACGAGCGGCTGGCCGCGCTGGGCAAGCCGGTGGCGGCGGACGACGTGCTGGCCACGCTTACCGAGCTGACCGCCCGGACGGTGGCCGCCGAGTGCGACCGGCACCGGGTGGTCGAGGTGGTCGCCGCCGGCGGCGGGGTGCGCAACCGCACCCTGATGTCCCGGCTGGCCGCCCTCGGGGCCCGGCGGTGGCGGCTGCGCACCACCGCCGAGCTGGGCGTCCCCACCCAGGCCAAGGAGGCGTACGCGTTCGCCCTGCTCGGCTGGCTGTCCTGGCACGGGCTGCCCGGGGCGCTGCCCTCGGTGACCGGCGCCCGCCGGGCCGCCGTACTGGGCTCGTGGACCCCGTCCGGGCCGGCCCGGGCCGCCGCGCCGCCCGTCGTGCCGCGCCGGCTGGTGATCGACGGGTGTTGAGCGGGGGCCCCTGCTCTACCGGAGGCGTTAACAAGGTGCCCTTCCTTGCCCGGATCCTTGCCCGGGCTGCGGAGTGTGGGGCGGCCGATAGACTCTGCCCTCATGAGCGTTGAAGAGGACACGGTCAACCAGGGCCGGCTGCTGGCCACGGTGCGCGGTCCGCAGGACGTCAAGCGGATGTCCGGCGAGCAGTTGGACATTCTCGCGGCCGAGATCCGGGACTTCCTGATCGCGAAGGTGTCCCGCACCGGCGGGCACGTCGGCCCGAACCTGGGTGTGGTGGAGCTGACCCTGGCCATGCACCGGGTCTTCGACTCGCCCCGGGACCGGCTTCTGTTCGACACCGGCCACCAGGCGTACGTACACAAGATCGTCACGGGCCGGCAGGACGGCTTCGACAAGCTGCGCCAGCGCGGCGGCATCTCCGGCTACCCCAACCAGGCCGAGAGCGAGCACGACCTGATCGAGAACTCGCACGCCTCGACCGCGCTCTCCTACGCCGACGGCCTGGCCAAGGCGTACGCGCTGCGCGGCGAGAAGCGTGCCGTGGTGGCCGTGGTCGGCGACGGCGCGCTCACCGGCGGCATGTGCTGGGAGGCGTTGAACAACATCGCCACCAGCGGCAACCCGCTGGTCATCGTGGTCAACGACAACGGCCGGTCCTACTCGCCGACCATCGGCGGTCTCGCCGACCACCTCTCCTCGCTGCGGCTCAACCCCGGCTACGAGAAGGTGCTCGACACCGTCAAGGACGCCCTCGGCAACACCCCGTTCGTCGGCAAGCCGATGTACGAGGTGCTGCACGCCGTCAAGAAGGGCATCAAGGACGCGGTCGCGCCGCAGGCGATGTTCGAGGACCTCGGCATCAAGTACGTGGGCCCGGTCGACGGGCACGACGTGGTCGCGGTCGAGTCGGCGCTGCGCGCGGCGAAGAACTTCGGCGGGCCGGTGATCGTGCACGCGGTCACCCGCAAGGGCTACGGCTACCGCCCGGCCGAGGAGGACGAGGCGGACTGCCTGCACGGGCCGGGCAGCGCGTTCGACATCGAGACCGGCAAGCTGCTCGCCGCCCCGTCGGTGAAGTGGACCCACGTCTTCGCCGACGAGCTGGTCGCCATCGCCGACGAGCGGCCGGACGTGGTGGGCATCACCGCCGCGATGGCCGAGCCGACCGGCATCGCCAAGCTGGCCCGCAAGTACCCGGAGCGGGTGTACGACGTCGGCATCGCCGAGCAGCACGCCGCCACCTCGGCGGCCGGCCTGGCCCTCGGCGGCCTGCACCCGGTGGTCGCGGTCTACGCCACCTTCCTCAACCGGGCGTTCGACCAGGTCCTGCTGGACGTGGCGATGCACAAGCTGCCGGTCACCTTCGTGCTGGACCGGGCCGGCATCACCGGCCCCGACGGCCCCAGCCACTACGGCATGTGGGACATGTCGGTGTTCGGGGTGGTGCCCGGGCTGCGGATCGCCGCGCCCCGGGACGCGGCCACCCTGCGCGAGGAGCTGCGCGAGGCGGTGGCCGTCGATGACGCCCCGACCATCGTCCGGTTCCCCACCGGCACCGTCGCCGCCGACCTGCCCGCGCTGCGCCGGGTCGGCCCGGTCGACGTGCTGGCCGAGTCGGCGCGTACCGACGTGCTGCTGGTCGCGGTCGGCTCGTTCGGGCAGCTCGGCATGGAGGTGGCCGCCCGGGTCGCCGAGCACGGCTACGGGGTGACCGTGGTCGACCCGCGCTGGGTCCGTCCGGTCCCGGCGGAGCTGGTCGAGCTGGCCGCCGGGCACCGGCTGGTGGTCACCGTGGAGGACGGCGTACGGGTCGGCGGGGTGGGCGACGCGCTCGCCCAGGCGATGCGGGACGCCGACGTCCGGGTGCCGCTGAAGGACCTGGGTGTGCCGGCCGACTGGCACCCGCACGGCACCCGCGCCCAGATCCTGGCCGACCTGGGGCTGACCGCGCAGGACGTGGCCCGGGACGTCACCGGCTGGATCTCCGGCCTGGACGCCCAGCCGGTCGAGCCGGCCCGCCCGGACCAGGCCGCCGCCAACAACTGACCGCGCCGAAAGGGGCGGCTCCGGAGACCCGGGGCCGCCCCTTTCGTCGGGCCTTCAGCGACCGCCGACCGACCGCTGGTACGTCTTGTCCGGGCTGGTCAGGCTGAACGTCTGCTTGTTGGCCGCCTGGGGCACCACGACCAGCCCGGGCCGGTCCACCAGCCGCGGGGTGCCCGGCGGCACGGCGAGCGGGGCGTCCGGGCCGGCCCGCCAGGTCAGCACCACCAGCGGGTGCTCCGGCACCGGCAGCACGTACGCCTGGAGCGGGTTGGACCGGTCGGCCCGGGAGAACACCGGCGGGCCGCCGCCGGCCGGGCGGTAGAGCACGGCGGTCATCTCACCGTGATCGGACTTCCAGGTCAGCTGGCTGAGCTGGCCCGGCTTGCGCCCGTCCGGGGCGACCGGGCCGAGTGGCCGGACGGTCAGCGCCTCCATCGGCCAGGACTCGGGCACGGACTTCGGCGCGTACCGGTCGCCGATCCGGCGCGGGATGCTGCCGAACGGTCCGTCCTCACCGGCCAGCAGGCAGGTGTCCAGCCCGGCGAGGGCGCGCTGGCCGGCGCCGGTCTCGTCGCGCACCAGCGGATAGCGCGGGTCGGTGGTGGCCGTGCCGAGGTCGAGCAGCCGGTCGGCGGCCCGGCCACGGGGCAGCGACTCGGTCGGCCGCAGCGTGGCGGTCACCGTGACCGCCCGGCAGGCCGGCACCCGGACGGGGGCGGACAGGCCGTCGGTGACGGCCAGGTCCCGGCCGTCCGGCCCGCGCAGCCGTTCGACCCGGCCGGAGGTGAGATAGCGCCGCCCCTCGGCGGACTGCACCGGCAGCACGTCGGAGTAGACGAGGTAGCCGGGGTCGGTGTACTCGCTGGCCCGGTGCACGGCGTACCGGTCGCCGTCGCGGGTGAGTTGCAGCAGCCAGGAGGCGCCGTCGCCGGGCACGTCGGCGGCGACCAGGGCCACCGGCCCGCCGTCGACCTCACCGGACCAGAGGATGCCGGAGGAGGGCAGGTGCGCCCGGTCGTCCTCAGGGGACCGCCAGGCCCGGACCGCCTCGGTGACGGCCGCGGTGGCGGCCGGGTCGCCGGCGAGCGTGCCGCGCGGGGGCCACACCTTCAGCTTGCCGTCCAGGCTGTCGTATCCCACCGGCAGGCTGTCGGCCTTCAGGTCCGCGACCGGGCCGCAGCCGGCGACGGCGAGCAGCAGGGCGAGCAGGGTGGCCGTCGTGCCGTGCCGGCGGGATCGAGCCACCTGTACGCCCCCATCAGGTCGCGGTCGGTTGTCGACGGCCCATGGTACGAGAGATCCGTTTCGGCCGGCCCGTCGAAGGGTAAGGCTGTCGTTCGTAACACAAGTGACACCCCGCGGCATTCGCGAATTATTTCCGTCCCGGTAGACTTCCCAAACTGTGACGTCTGCCGACCTTCGTGGCAAAACTCCGCGGGCCGTCGACGCCCGACACGCCGAGTCCCACGCCACCCACGCCACCCTGGTCGACGCGCCCGCACCGCTGGGCGACCTGGCCCCACCGGCGGAGACCCGCCCCGAGCCGGCCGCCGCGCCGCTGGCCCCGCCGCCGCGCCCCCGCCGCTGGCGACCGCAGCGCCGGGACCTGGCGGTGTACGCCGCCTTCCTGCTCACCGCGCTCTGGGTGACCAGCCGGATCTGGGCCGACCCGGCCGGCCGGGTGGCGTCGCTCTACAGTAGCGACCCGGCCCAGGTGCAGTTCTTCCTCGCGCACTCGGTGCGGGTGGTGCTGCACGGCGAGTTCCCGTTCTACACCGACCAGTTCAACTATCCGGACGGCGTGAACCTGATGGCCAACACGGCCATCCTGGCGCTCGGCATCCCGATGGTGCCGATCACCCTCCTCTTCGGACCAGCCGTGTCGTTCGTGACCCTGGTCACGCTCGGCCTCGCCGGCACCGCCACCGCCTGGTACCACGTGCTCTCCCGGCACGTGCTGCGGACCCGGGCCGCCGCCGTGGTGGCCGGCTGGTTCTGCGGCTTCTCACCGGCGATGCTCTCGCACGCGAGCTGGCACCCGAACATCATCTCCCAGTTCCTGCTGCCCTTCGTGGTCTGGCGGGTGCTGGTGCTCACCCGCTCCCGCCGGCCGCTGCGCGACGGCGCGCTGCTGGCCCTGCTGGTCACCGCGCAGGCCTTCATCAACGAGGAGATCCTGCTCTTCGCCGCCCTGGGCTGCGGGGTGTTCCTGCTCGCCGTGGTCGTCCAGCGCCCCGCCCTCTGGGCCCGGGCCTGGCGCCCGCTCGGCCTCGGCCTGGCGGTCTGTACCGTGCTGGCCGGCGCGCTGCTGGCGTACCCGCTCTACGTCCAGTTCGCCGGCCCGATGGCGTACCACGGGCTGAGCGACGCGGTGCGGGACTACGGCAACGACATCGCCGCCTTCGTCACCCCCGGGTCGGCCACCCTCGGCGGCAACGCCCGGGCCAACGCCAACCTGGCCCCGAACTACTCCGAGGAGAACGCCTTCTTCGGCTGGAGCCTGAGCCTGATCGTGGTGGGCATCGTGGTCTGGCTGCGGCGGGAGCCGCTGGTCCGGGCGCTCGCGGCGACCGGGCTGTTCTTCGCCGTGCTCTCCCTCGGCGAGCGGATCTCCTGGTGGCACCGGGACCTGGTCGCCGGCCCGTGGGAGCTGCTGGTCCGGCTGCCGCTGCTGGACGCCGTGGTGCCCACCCGGTTCGGCTTGATCACCGGTGTGGTGGTGGCGGTGCTGCTGGCGCTCGCCGTGGACCGCGCCGCCGCGCTGCGGGTGCCGGACCGGCGCACCAGGCGTACGCTCACCGGCGCGGTGCTGGCCCTGGCGCTGCTGCCGATCGCGCCGATGCCGTTGCCGGTCGTCCCCCGGCCGGCGGTCCCCGAGTTCATCACCGCCGACCGCTGGCGGGAGTACGTCGGGCCGGACCAGACCCTGGTGCCGGTGCCGGTGCCGAGCATGGGCAACACGCACGGGATGCGCTGGGCGGCCGCCGCCAACCTCGACTTCAAGATCCCCGGCGGCTACTTCCTCGCCCCGCGCAACGCCAACACCGGCGACCCGGGCAAGTTCGGCGGCCGGCCGAGCGGCCTCGGCGACCTCCTCCAGCAGGCGTCCCGGACCGGCCGGGCGGTACGCCTCGACGACCGGGAGCGCCGCCGCTCGCTGGACGAGCTGCGACACTGGCGGGCCGCGATCATGGTGCTGCCGGTGGGCCAGCCGAACGCCGAACCACTGCGGCGCACCGTCGAGCAGGTGGCCGGGCCGGGTCAGCGTGAGCTGGACGTCTGGGTGTGGGACGTCCGGGCCCTGACCGACATGCCCGACCCCGACGCACCCCGCCCCTGAGGCGCCCGCCCACCGCGACCACGGCGTCCCGGCCGGCCCCGGCCCTGACCGGCGGGCCCGGCTTTGACCGGCCGCCCCGGCTTTGACCGGCGGGGCCGGCTCTGACCGGCGGGCCCGGCTCTGACCGGCCGCATGTGCCCTGACCGGCCGGCCTACCGTCCGGCGGGGCGGGTGGCCGTCACGGCACCAGCGGGCGGACGTCCCAGAGCCAGACGTCGTCCACCCGGCGGCCCGGGCCGAGCAGCCCGGTGAGCAGGTCCCGCAGCGCCGCCTCGTGGCGGTGGGTGCCGAGCACCACCACGGAGGCGCGCCAGTAGCGCAGGTCCGCCACCGCCTGGCTGCGGTCGGCGTCGGTCAGTTCCGGCACCCGGCCGGTGCGCGCGGTCTCGTAGGTCAGCGTGCTGGTCGGCCGGTTCGGCGCGCCGAAGACGCCCGCGCCGTCGCGGTTCGGGCCGATGAAGTAGCCCCCCGGCACCGGGAACTCGTGCCCGGTCAGGGCGCTCCAGCGCAGCGTCTCCAGCCCGTACCCGTTGTTCGGCACCGGCACCGGCACCAGGGTGCGGCCGGCCGGCACGTACTCCCGCCAGCCGCCGGAGGTGATGAAACGCGGCGGCGGGTCGACGTGCTGCGCCGGCAGCGGCCGGGGCACCAGCGGCAGCACGGCCAGCGCGATGGCCGCGTACCCGACCGGGCGGACCCAGCGCGGCCGGGACCGGGCGGCCGGCGCGGCCCCGGCGGCCGGCGTCGCGGCGGCGGGCCCGTCGTCGGCGGCGGCCCGCGGCCTCGGCACGACAGCCGGTGCGCCGTCGGCGGCCCCGACCGGGGCCGGCACGGCCGCGCGGGCCGGGGTCAGCGCGTCCCAGGCCAGGGCGAGCAGCACGCCCAGCGCGCCGGCCACCACCAGCGCCAGTCGGGTCGGCATCATCATCTCGACCAGCGGCAGATCGTCCGGGATGTACGCCCACGGGCCGTCGACGCCGGTCTGCACCCCGTCGAAGCGCACCTTCGGGCCGATCGAGGCGACGCCGAAGACGACCACGAGCAGCGCCACCAGCCGGGCCGCGGGTCGGCGGCGCCACAGCAGCACCAGGGCGGCCAGCGAGAGCAGCACCAGCGGCCAGCCGAACCAGGTGTTCTGCTCGGTCACGCCGATGGTCTTCTCCACCGCCTCGTCGCCGGCCAGGGTGTCCCGGGCGAAGGTGACGAAGGCCATCAGGTCCTCGCCCCAGCTGTGGAAGACCCCGCCCTGCAGGCCCCGGTAGGACTGCGGGCCGTTGAACTGGAACCAGATCGGATAGGCGGTCAGCAGCACGGCCAGCCCGCCACCGAGGCCGAGGGCGGCCAGGAACCCGCCGGCCCGGTCCCGGGCGGCCCGCGGCCGCGCCACCGTGTACGCGGCCACCAGCACCAGGCAGGCCAGCGCGGTGAGCAGCAGCATCTCCTCGTTGACGAAGACCTGGTACGCCACTAGCAGCCCCAGCACCACCCCGTCGCGCCGCCACCGCCGGTCGGGGCGGCCGAGCAGCAGCACCCGGGTCACGATCAGCGGCAGCAGGAAGTTCGAGGCGAAGTTCGGCTGCCCGTTGGCGTGGTGCACCACCCCCGGGGCGAAGCCGAGGAACGCGCCGCCGACGAACGCCGCCGCCCGGGAACGCACCAGGTGCCGGGAGAGCATCCAGTACGCCGTGCCGGCGGTGGCGGCCAGCGCGCCGCCCAGGTAGACCGTGTAGGTCACCTGCGGGCCGAGCAGCAGGGTCAGCGGCGCCAGCGGCAGGGTCACCCCGAGCAGCGAGGTGTTGGCCATCATGTTCACCCCGTCGGGGGCGTTCTGCCGGGTGCTGAACAGCGGGTTCTCCAGGTGGCGCACCGAGTACGCGCCGTGCGAGAAGAGCCACTCGAACCAGGTGTGGTCGGTCGGCAGGTGGGACGAGACCCGGTGCTCGACGTCGACCCAGTATCGGAGGCAGACGAAAACGCCGAGGAGCACATAGGCTCCGATGGCCAACACGTCGGCGCGGGTCGGCCGCCGCTGCCGCCACCCGGTCGCCGGGGGCGGGGCGGAGCCGTCCGCGACGGTCGGGGTCGGAGAGTTCAGCGAGGGGTCCACCACCGGCACAGCCACGACGCGCCATCGTACAGGCGGGATGCGTCGGATTTGTCGGCCCGGGAGGCGCCCGGTCGATTCGCCCGGCTCCGGGGCGGGCGGCCGGTGCGGCCGGCCCCGGTCGAGGCGGGAAGGATGCCGTGACGGTCATCGAACTGGGTGAGCTGCGGGACGCTCCCGACGGCCCGCCCCGTCCCGTCCCCCGGGCAGCCGGGCGCCCGGCGCGGCTGCTGCTCGTGCTGGCCGTTGCCGTGGCCACCCTGGGCGGCGCGGCCCCGGTCCGGGCCCGGTTTCCCAGTGTGGTACCGGCGCCCTCCGGCGCGACCCCCTTCCAGGTCGGCGACCGGCTCTACCTCACCGCGCCGGTTCCCGACGCCAGCGACAGTCACGAACTGATCGCGTATCCGCTCGCCGGCGTGGGCGACGGCGACCGGCGGCCCGCCGTGCTGTGGCGGGCCCCGCTGCCCGGGCCGGGCGAGATCGTCTGGCTGACCGAGCTGGCCGGCACGGTGCTGGTGACCGGGCCGGCCAGCGGTGACGACACGTTCCTGACCGTGGCGTTCGACCGGGCCACCGGGGAGCGGCGGTGGCAGCAGCCCGGCGCCGCGGTCACCGGGCGCGGGAAGCTGTACGTGCACGTGGGCACCAGCACCGGCGCGGCCGGCGCCTTCCGCCGGCTCGACCCGGCGACCGGGCGGCCGCTGTGGTCGCTGCCCGTCTCGTCCGACTCGCTGCGCTTCGCCTTCGACGTGGAGCGGGCCGGCCGCGTCGTGCTGGTGGCCGGCGACGGTCCGACGCAGGTGTGGGACGCCGACTCCGGCCGCCGGCTGCGCGCCGCCGAGCTGACCCCCGGCCGGCCGGCGCGGCACCAGCGCGCCCAGGTGGCCGGCGACCTGCTGCTCGTCGTGCGGGGGGAGACGGTCACCGGGTACGGGCTGGACGAGCTGGACCGGCGCTGGCAGGTCCAGCCCGGCCAGGCGGCCTTCGTGACCCGGTGCGCCGCGCTGATCTGCGTGGAGGGCCCGACCGGCGGTCTGCGCGCGCTCGACCCGGCCACCGGCCGTACCGTGTGGAGCGACCCCCGGTGGACGCTGCTCGCCGATCGGGACGGCCGGCTGGTGGTGACCGCGGCGGGGCCGGCCACCTCCTGGCCGGTGCGGCTGCTCGACCCGGCCACCGGGCGCGGCGTCGCGGACCTCGGCGACTGGCAACTGGCCAGCCCCGGCCGCCGCGACGCGCCGCTGATCGGCACGCGCTGGGTGCAGGGGCGCCGGCTGGCCGTGGCCCGGCTGGACCTGGCCGTCGGGCGGGCGTGGATCTGGGACGTGCTACCCGACGTCCAGGGCCGCTGCCAGGCCGGTACGGTGCTGCTCTGCCCGCGCGAGGACGGTAGCTTCGCGCTGTGGCGGCTGGACCGGTGACGCGGTGTCGGTGATCGAGCTGGGTGAGCTGCGGCACGGCGACGAGCCCGACCCGGAGCCGCGTCGTCCCGCCCCGCCGACCCGCAGCGGGCGGGCGGTGCTGCTGGCGATCCTGGCGCTGCTCACCCTCGCCGCGTCGGCCCCGCCAGCGGCCGGACAGCGGCACGTGACGATCACCGGCCCGGGCGAGAGCGGCTACCGGATCGCCGACGGGCGGCTCTTCGTCAGCGACGGTCCGAGCCGCTGGGACGGCACCTCGGAGGTGGTCGCGTACCGGCTGCCCGACGGGGCCCGGCTGTGGCGGCTGCCGCTGCCGCGCGGGGAACAGCCCGTCAACCTGACCGACCACGCCTCGACGCTGCTGGTCCTGACCCGTTCCCCGGGCACAGGCGAGCTCACCGCCGTCGGGGTCGACCCGGCGACCGGGCGGGTGCGCTGGCGCCAGGCCGGCTATCCGCTGCCGGCGCGCGACGGCGTCCTGCTCTTCGAGGACTATCCCTCGGCCGGCGGTGCCGGCCTGGCCCGCGCGATCGACGCCGGCTCCGGAGCGCTGCGCTGGTCGCGGCCGATCCCCGTTGAGGGGCTGGGCTACGAGTTCGGCGCCGACGGGGTCGACCGGCTCGCGCTGATCGGCCCCGGCGGGCGGGTGCAGGTGCTGGATGCCGGTAGCGGCGCGGTGCTGCGGACCGGCCGGGTGCCGGTGGCGACCCTGGTGGACGGGCAGCGCTCGGACGTCGTCGTGGCGGCCGGCCTGCTGCTGATCAACGACCCCGCCGGCACGCTCACCGCGTACGGGCTGGACCGGCTCGACCGGCGGTGGAGCCTCCCCCCGGAGCTGAACCGGGACCGACTGTTGGAGCCGTGCGGGGACGGGCTCTGCCTGCGCACCGACCAGCCCGGCCTGCGGATGATCGACCCGGCGACCGGGCGGGAACGGTGGCGGGCCGACCAGTGGCGGATGGTGTGGCCGGTCGGCGACCGGTTGCTGGTCGCCGCCGACGGGGAGCAACGGGAGGCCGACTTCGTCGTGCTCGACCAGCGCACCGGCCGGCGGCTCGCCGCGCTCGGCCGGTGGCGGCTCTCCGCCAGCGACCCCACCCGCTACCCGCTGATCGGGCTGCGCCGGTTGGACGGCGGCGCGGAGCTGATGGCCCGGCTGGACGTGGCCACCGGCAGCGCCGAGCTGCTCGACACGCCGGCCGGCGAGTGGGACGGCTGCGCGAACGACCGGCGGGCACTGGTCTGCCAGCAGCCGGACGGCACACTGGGGATCTGGCGGCTCGACCGCTGAGCGGTGGTGCGGTGCCACTAGGTTGTCGGGCAGGTCAGCCGGGGTGGCCGGCGGTGGGGAGGGGCGGGATGCGGGTACTGGTGGTGGAGGACGAGCGCAACCTCGCCGACGCGATCGCGCGCGGGCTGCGCAAGCGCGGCATGGCGGTGGACGTCGCGTACGACGGCGACAGCGGGCACGAGGCCGCCTTCGTCACCCGGTACGACGTGGTGGTCCTCGACCGTGACCTGCCCGGCATGCACGGCGACCGGATCTGCGCCGAGCTGGTCTCCTCCGGCACCCTCACCCGGGTGCTGATGCTCACCGCCAGCGGCACCGTCGCGGACCGGGTGGAGGGGCTGCAACTCGGCGCGGACGACTACCTGCCCAAGCCGTTCGCCTTCGACGAGCTGGTCGCCCGGGTGCAGGCGCTGGGCCGCCGGGCCACCCCGGCCGCCCCGCCGGTGCTGGCGGTCGCCGACCTGTCGCTGGACCCGGCCCGCCGGGTCGCCACCCGGGGCGGCGTCCCGGTCGACCTGACCAACAAGGAGTTCGGCGTGCTCTGCGAGCTGCTCAAGGCGCGCGGCGCGGTGGTCTCCAGCGAGGAGCTGCTGGAGCGGGTCTGGGACGCCAACACCGACCCGTTCACCACCATCGTCCGGGTGACGGTGATGACGCTGCGCAAGAAGCTGGGCGACCCGCCGCTGATCGAGACGGTGGTCGGCGCGGGCTACCGGGTGGGGGAGGGATCATGAGCGTGAGGAGTGAGCCGGTGTTGCGAGCCCCGCAGTCGCGACCAGAGGGATCATGAGCGTGAGGAGTGAGCCGGTGTTGCGAGCCCCGCAGTCGCGACCAGAGGGATCAGCATGAGGGTGCCGCGGCCGACGCTGCGGCTGCGGCTCACCCTGCTCAACGGGGTGCTGCTGGTGGGCGCCGGGGCGATCCTGCTGCTGCTGGCCTGGCTGTTGGTCCGCGACGCGCTGCACCCCACCGACGAGCTGCTGCCGGGCACCACCGTGACGCTCGCCGACGGGCGCACCCTGGACGCCGCGCAGTGGCAGCGGCGGCTGGTCGACACCACGTCGTGGGAGCTGCTGGCCGAGGGGCTGGGCGCGCTGCTGGCGGTGAGCCTGGTCGGCGTCGCCGGGGCGTACGCGGTCGCCGGCCGGGCGCTGCGGCCGCTGCACCAGGTCACCGCCACCGCGCAGCGGCTCGGCGAGGCCACGCTGGACCAGCGGATCCGCTGGTCCGGCGCGGACGACGAGGTGGCCGAGCTGGCCAAGACCTTCGACGCGATGCTGGACCGGCTGGCCGACTCGTTCGAGGCGCAGAAGCGGTTCGTCGCCAACGCCTCGCACGAGCTGCGCACCCCGCTGGCGGTGATGCGGACCGAGATCGACGTGACGCTCAGCGACGACGAGGCGGATCTCGCCGAGTACCGGCGGATGGCGACCGTCGTCCGGGACGCCTCGGAACGGGCCAACGGCCTGGTCGACGCGCTGCTGCTGCTGGCCCGCAGCGAGGCGCAAGCCGGTCGGGCGCTCGGCCGGCGTACCGAGTGCGACCTGGCCACCGGGGTGGCGAACGCGCTGTCCGCGGTGCGCCGCGAGGTGGAGCGGATCGGCCTGCGGGTGCGGACCTCGCTGGAACCGGCACCGGTGCTCGGCGACCCGGGCCTGCTGGACCGGCTGGCCGGCAACCTGGTGGAGAACGCGGTCCGCTACAACCACCTCCAGGGCCGGATGTGGGTGCGTACCGGCTCGGACGGCCGGCGCTCCTGGCTGGTGGTCGGCAACACCGGCTTCGAGGTGCAGCAGGCCGACGTGCCCGGGCTGTTCGAGCCGTTCCGGCGGGGCGGGCAGGAACGCACCGGCGCGCGCGGCTCCGGGCTGGGGCTGTCCATCGTCCGGGCCGTCTGCACCGCGCACGGCGGGCGGGTGACCGCGGTGGCCCAGCCGGGCGGCGGCCTGGAGGTCACCGTCACGCTGCCCGCGCCGGGCGCGGCCCCGGTCGAGACCCCGACGGTACGCGCCGGCACGGCCGACGGATCGGCGCGCTGACCCGGCCCGTACGCTGCCCGGGTGCTCGCCGCCTTCGTGCCGATCTGGGTGCTCACCGGCCTGGGCTGGCTCGCCGGGCGGTACCGGCTGCTCGGCGGCGACGCGGAGCGGGTGCTGGCCGGCTTCGTCTTCCGGCTGGCGATGCCCGCCGCGCTGTTCACCACGCTGTCCCGCGGCCGGCTGGTGTTCCACCCCGGCGCGCTGGGCGCCTTCGCGGCCGGCACCGCGCTCACCATGGCCCTCGGCTTCGTCCTCTGCGCGGTGCTGCTGCGCCGCGGGCTCGGCGCGGCCACCATCGGGGCGATGGCCGCCGGCTACGTCAACTCGGCCAACCTCGGCATCCCGGTGGCGCTGCACGTGCTGGGCAACGCCACCTTCCTCACCGAGGTGCTGCTCTTCCAGGTGCTGGTGGTGACGCCGATCATCCTGGTGGCGCTGGACCGGGCGGCCGGCCGCCCGCTGCGCCCGGCGACCCTGGCCGGCATGCCGCTGCGCAACCCGGTGATCGCCGGGCTGGCGCTCGGCGCGCTCTGCTCCGCGCTGCACTGGCGCCCGCCCGAGCTGGTGGCCGCGCCGCTGGCGTTGCTCGGCGCGGCGGCGGTGCCCACCGCGCTTGTCGCGCTCGGCCTGTCGCTGACCTCCGGCGGCCCCCGGCAGCCGGGCGAGCGGGCCGAGGTGGCCGCCCTGTCCGGGCTGAAGCTGCTGGTCCAGCCGGTGCTGGCCGGCCTGGCCGGGTGGGCCGTCGGCCTCGGCCGGGCCGACCTGCTCGCGCTGGTGGTCTGTGCCGCGCTGCCCACCGCGCAGAACACCTGGACCTACGCCGCTGAGTACGGCCAGGGCGAGTCGGTGGCCCGCCGGACGGTGCTGGTGAGCACCGCGCTGTCGATGGCCACCCTGGCGTGCGCCGGCTGGCTGCTGAGCTGAGCGGGGCAGGCGACAACTCGGTTGCGCGGGCTGCCGGGGCGTGGCAGTTTCGCCCGGTCAAAGCAACGGGAGGAACGACCGTGACCGCACGGATCTACAACGTCAGCGTCGACTGCCGGGACACGTACGCCCTGGCCGGCTTCTGGTCCGAGGTCTGGGGCTGCCCCCGGCACCCGGACGACTTCCCCGGCGACCCGGAGGCCCGGCTGGATCCGCCGGGCGGGCCGGTGGTGCTCTTCCTCGCCGTGCCGGAGGGCAAGGCGGTGAAGAACCGGCTGCACTTCGACCTGGAGCCGACCGACCGGACCCGGGCCGAGGAGGTCGAGCGGCTGCTCGGCATCGGTGCCACCCTGGTCGCCGACCACACCCGCCCGGACGGCACCGGCTGGGTGGTGCTCGCCGACCCCGAGGGCAACGAGTTCTGCGTGCTGCGCAGCGCGCCCGAACGGGCCGCCACCTCCGGCTGAGACGCGGCGGGCCCCGGCCGCCGGTGGCGGTGGCCGGGGCCCGGCGTCGCGGTCCTACCTCTGCTCGATCTGGCCGCGGATGCCGGCCAGCTCGGCCTGCGCCTCGGCACCGGTCTTGAAGTACATGATGATCATGCCGAGGCTGCCCTTGTCGCTCCACAGGCAGACGCCGAGCGGCACCTTCTGCGTCTCGGCGTCGCCGCACTTGGCCGACCCGCCGAGCGGGCCCGGGTCGACGTTCTTCATCTCACCGAGCTCGACGGCGCTGCTCCGCGCGCCCGTGATGCTGTCGTCGAGGGTCTTGTCCGGGTCGGTGTTCAGCCCGGACGCCGCGGCGACCATGACCAGGTTCCGCTCCTCCAGGCTGCCGTAGAACGCGCCGACGGCGCTTGTCGAGTCCGGCAGCGACTCCTTCAGCCCGCTCTCGAGCTGCCCGGCGCCCTGCTCGAACTGCGGGTCGGTGGCCCGGGCCCGCCCGCCCAGGGTGTCCGGCGCGACCACCCGGACCTTGGTGGTGTCCACGGCCTCCTTGACGTCGTCCTTCACCACGTACCAGATGAGCGCGCCGCCGCCGAGGCAGAGCAGCAGCACCGCGGCGAGGACGATCAGCAGGATCCGCCCGACCCGGGACTTCTTCGGCGGCGGTCCGGCCGGCGGCCCGTACGCCGGGTCGCCGGGCGGGAAGCCGCCCGGCTGCGGCGGACCGGGGTAGCCGCCGGACGCCGGGTAGCCGGGCTGCGCCGGGTAGCCGGGCTGCGGGGGCGGGTAGCCGCCGGCGGTCTCGCCGTACCCGCCGGGGTGGCCGCCCTGCGCGGGCGGGTAGCCGCCGGGCTGCTGCGGCGGCGGGTACGAGCCGTAGGGTGCGCCGGAACCCGGCTGCGGGGGGTACGGATTGGCCGGCGGCTGGGACATCGGGTCAGCTCCAGGTTTTTCGACGAGAAAGACGTGATGGTAGCGGGCTCGGACCAGGCCCGAGGGGTCCACTGTCGACCGCGGCGGTCGCTCAGGACTGCTTCTCGATCTGCCCCCGGACCTTGACGAACTGCGCCTTCGCCTTGGCCGCCGAGGAGAAGAAGAAGAGCAGCACACCGACGCTGCCGGTGTCCGCCCAGACGCAGACGCCGATCGGGACGTCGGAGCCCTCACCGTCGCCGCAACTGGCGCGTCCGCCCAGCGGGCCGGGCGGCACGGGCGTCATCTTCTCGACCGACAGCTCGGTGCGGAAGCCCTCGACCGCGTCGTCCAGCTCCTTCTCGGGGTCGAGGATCAGGCCGGAGGCCGCCGCCACCATCACCAGGTTTCGCTTTTCCGGGCTGCCGTAGAAGGCGCTGACCGCGCCCGTCTCGTTCTGCACGGTGGATTTCATGTCGCCGAGCATCTCGGCGGCCAGCGCCCGCAGCTCCGGGTCGGTGCTCTTGGCCCGGCCGGAGAGCGTCTTGGGGGTGACCAGCCGGACCCGGGGGAACTTCTCGGTCGCCTCGGGCTCCTCGTCGTCGGTGGCGGACGGGCTGGGGGCGGCGGTCTCCGGCGCGGCCGTGCCGGTCGGGGTCGGGCGGGCCGACGGGGTGTCCTGCTCGTCACCGGAGAGGGCCACGTAGGCGAGACCGCCGCCGCCCAGGCAGAGCACGAGCAGGCCGACCAGGGAGAGGGAGAGGACCAGCGGCAGCGAGGACTTCTTCGCCGGCGGCGCGGGCGGGAAGCCGCCGGGCGCCATCCCGTACGGCGTGGTCGGCTGCGCCCCGGCCGGTGGCGGACCCCAGCCGCCCTGCGGCGCACCCCAGCTGCCAGCCGGCGGCGCGCCCTGCGGCGGACCCCAGGCCGGTGCGCCCGGCCCCTGCTGCGGGTGGCCCGACGTCGGCGCGACCGGGTACGCCGTGGTCGGCTGCTCGCCGGGGTGCGGCACGGCCGGGTAGGCGGCGGTCGGCTGCTCGCCGGCGCGGGGGCCCGGCACGGCGGGCCAGCCGCCGGGCGCGGTCGGGTCCGGGTACTGGCCCGGGGTGGTGGGGTGTTCCGGCTGCCGGGACCAGGGGTCGACCGGGGGTGAGGACATCAGATCAGCTCCAGGCGGGGAGGGAGGAACAGGTGATCGTACCCAGTGGTCGCTCACCTGTCGCCGCCGGTCCGGAGACGACGACCGCGGTGGCCGGACCGTCCGGTGTGGACGAGCCCGGCCACCGCGGTCGCGGGGGAGCGGGGGTGGCGCGGTCGGTGTGCCCGGCCGGATCCGTCAGCGCAGGCTGGCGACCCCGCGCGGGAGGAACCGGCGGCCGGTGACCCGCTCGGCGGTGCCGGTCCGGTCCAGGTACGGCGTGACGCCGCCCAGGTGGAACGGCCAGCCCGCGCCGAGGATCATGCACAGGTCGATGTCCTGCGCCTCGGCGACGACGCCCTCGTCGAGCATCAGCCGGATCTCCTGCGCCAGCGAGTCGAGCGCGTTCTGCCGGACCTGCTCCTCGGTGAGCGGCTGGTCGCCGACCACGAGCAGCTTGGCCACCTCGTCGTTGATCTGGTCGTCGACCACGATCGGCTGGCCGGAGTCGGCGATCCGCTTCAGGTTCTCGCTGACCCCGAACCGGTCGGGGAACGCCGCGTGCAGGGTGCCGCCCACGTGGTACGCCACGGCCGGGCCGACCAGCTGGAGCAGGGCGAGCGGCCGCATCGGCAGGCCCAGCGGGTCCAGCGCGGCGTTCGCCACGTCCAGCGGGGTGCCGGCGTCGACGGCGGCGAAGACGGCGCCGAGGAAGCGGGTCAGCAGCCGGTTCACCACGAACGCCGGGGCGTCCTTCACCAGCACCGACGACTTCTTCAGCTGCTTGCCGACGGCGAAGGCGGTGGCCAGGGTGGCGTCGTCGGTCCGCTCGCCCCGGACGATCTCCAGCAGCGGCAGCACGGCGACCGGGTTGAAGAAGTGGAAGCCGACCACCCGCTCCGGGTGGGCCAGGTCGGCGGCCATCTCGGTGATGGACAGCGAGGAGGTGTTGGTGGCGAGCACCGCCTCCGGCTTGACGATCTGCTCCAGCTCGGCCCAGACCTGCTTCTTGACGTTCAGGTCCTCGAAGACGGCCTCGATGACGAAGTCGGCGTCGGCGAATACCGCCTTGTCGACCGAGCCGCTGACCAGGCCGTACAGCTTGGCGGCGGTGCCCTTGTCCATCCGGCCCTTGCTGACGGCCTTCTCGATCTGGGCGTGCACGTAGCCGACGCCCTTGTCGACCCGCGACTGGTCCAGGTCGGTCAGCACGACCGGCACCTGGAGGCGGCGGGCGAAGAGCAGCGCGAGCTGGCTGGCCATCAGGCCGGCGCCGACGATGCCGACCTTGGTGACCGGTCGGGCCAGCCCCTTGTCCGGCGCGCCGGCCGGCCGCTTGGCCCGCCGCTGCACCAGGTCGAAGGCGTAGAGGCCGCTGCGCAGTTCCTCGGAGAAGACCAGGTCCGCGAGGGCCTCGTCCTCGGCGGCGGTGCCGGTGGCGAAGTCCGCGTCCTTCGCCGTCTCCAGCAGGTCCAGCGCCTTGTACGCGGCCGGGACCGCGCCGTGCAGCCGCGCATCGAGGGTCTGCCGGGCGAAGTAGAGCACGCCCGCCCACATGTCCTTGTCGACCTCGGGCCGGGTCACGGTGACCGCGCCCCGGACCACGCCGGCGGCCCACTCCAGGGACCGCTCCAGGAAGTCGGCCGGCTCCAGCAGCACGTCCGCGATGCCCATCTCGGCCGCCTGCTTCGGCTTGAGCATCTTGTTCTGCATCAGCGGGTTCTGGATGATCACCTGGGTGGCCGCCGGGATGCCGATCAGGTTCGGCAGCAGCTGGGTGCCGCCCCAGCCGGGGACCAGGCCGAGCGAGACCTCGGGCAGCGCGAGGGCCGCCGCGCCCGCCGACAGGGTCCGGTAGTGGCAGTGCAGGGCCAGCTCCAGGCCGCCGCCCATCGCCGCGCCGTTGACGAAGGCGAAGGTGGGGACCGTGCTGTCCTTGAGCCGGGCGAAGACCCGGTGGCCGAGCCGGCCGATCTCCACCGCCTGGTCGCGGTCCGCGAGGGCCGGCAGGCCGACGATGTCGGCACCCACGCAGAAGATGTACGGCTTGCCGGTGACCGCGATGAACGCCGGGTCCGCCGCCAGCGCGGCGGTGATCGCCTCGTCCAGGCTGGTCAGCCCGGCCGGGCCGAAGGTGTTCGGCTTGGTGTGGTCGAAGCCGTTGTCCAGGGTGATCAGGGCGGCGGGACGGTCCAGCCCCGGTACGTCCACCTGGCGCAGCAGCGCCTTCGTGACGACCTCGTTCGGTGCGGTGAGGCTCACTTGTTGCCCTCCGTCCAGTGCGGGTTCTCCCAGATGACCGTGCCGCCCATGCCGATGCCGATGCACATGGCGGTGACGCCGTAGCGGACCTCGGGGTGCTCGGCGAACTGCCGGGACAGCTGGGTCATCAGCCGTACGCCGGAGGAGGCCAGCGGGTGGCCGATGGCGATCGCCCCGCCCCACGCGTTGACCCGCGGGTCGTCGTCGGCGATGCCGAAGTGGTCGAGGAAGGCGAGCACCTGCACGGCGAACGCCTCGTTCAGCTCGAACAGGCCGATGTCGTCGATGGTCAGGCCGGCGATGCGCAGCGCCTTCTCCGTCGACGGGATCGGGCCGACGCCCATCACCTCGGGCTCGACGCCGACGAAGCCGTACGACACCAGCCGCATGCCGACCGGGAGGCCCAGCTCGCGGGCGGTCTCCTCGGCGACCAGCAGGGCCGCGGTGGCACCGTCGTTGAGGCCGGCCGCGTTGCCCGCGGTGACCTTGCCGTGCGGGCGGAACGGCGTCTTCAGGGTGGCCAGCTTCTCCAGCGAGGTCTCCCGGGGAGCCTCGTCGGTGGTGGCCAGGCCCCAGCCGGTCTCCGGGTCGCGGACGGCGACCGACACCAGGTCGCCCTGGAGCTTGCCGTCGGCGTACGCCTTGGCGGTCTTCTCCTGGGAGGCCAGCGCGAAGGCGTCCGTGCGCTCCTTGGTGATGTGCGGGACCCGGTCGTGCAGGTTCTCCGCGGTGGCGCCCATGACCAGGGCGGACGGGTCGACCAGCTTCTCCGCGACGATCCGCGGGTTGGGGTCGACGCCCTCGCCCATCGGGTGCCGGCCCATGTGCTCGACACCGCCGGCGATGGCCACGTCGTACGCGCCCATGGCGATGCCGCCGGCCACGGTGGTGACCGCGGTCATCGCGCCGGCGCACATCCGGTCGATGGCGAAGCCGGGCACGGTCTTGGGCAGGCCGGCCAGCAGGGCGGCGGTGCGGCCGATGGTCAGGCCCTGGTCGCCGATCTGGGTGGTGGCCGCGATGGCGACCTCCTCGACCCGCTCCGGCGGCAGCTGGGGGTTGCGCCGCATCAGCTCGCGGATGCAGCGGATCACCAGGTCGTCGGCGCGGGTGTTGGCGTACATGCCACCCGCCTTGCCGAACGGGGTACGGACGCCGTCGACGAAGACGACATCCCGAACTTCACGGGGCACTTGGAGCCTCCTCTTCGACCATGATTCGGCCGCGCCGCCGCGGGGCGCGCACGAACCGAACAAGGGTCGGCCGGCACTGGCGTGGGTCCCTCGGATGCTACTCGCCAGTAACCAACCCCGACACCACCCCCCATGTGGCCCACCCCACACCCCTGCCCGCCCTCACCCGGCCTCCGCTCCCGTTGATCATGAAGTTTGCGTCTTCGGCTCGGCGTGTCGCCGACGCAAACTTCATGATCAACAAGGTGCAGGGTGGGGGTCAGGGGGTGTGGAGGGCCTCGGTTAGGGCGGGGAGGAGGAGGGTTAGCTGCCACTCGCGGGCGCCGAAGCCGCGGAGGGTCTCGGCGACCGTGTCGTCGGTGATCTCGTCGGGGGGTTGCCAGGCCAGGCGGCGGATCGAGTCCGGCGCGATCAGGTTCTCCGCGGGGAGCTGGTGCGCGCCGGAGGTCCGGACCACCACCTCCCGGCAGCGGGCCAGCCGCGCCGCGGCCACCGGGTCCCGCTCGGCCCAGCGGTGCGGCGGCGGCGGGCCCTCCACCGTCGGGGTCACCGGCAACGCGTCGTCCGGCAGGTGCCGGGCGTCGTCGAGCGCGGCCAGCCAGGTCCGGGCCAGCCGGCGCACCGAGCGGCCGCCGAACCCGGGCAGGGTCAGCAGCGTCTTCTCGTCCTTCGGGTCCAGCTCCGCCGCGGCCACGATCGCCGAGTCCGGCAGCACCCGCCCCGGCGCGGCGTCCCGCCGCGCGGCGATCTGATCCCGGGCGTACCAGAGGGACCGGACCCGGGCCTGGGCCCGCGCGCCCCGGACCCGGTGGATGCCCGAGGTACGCCGCCAGGGCTCGGCGCGTACCCGGGGCGGGCGGGCGCCGTTGCGCACCAGGGCGGCAAACTCCTCCGCCGCCCATTCGGACTTGCCCTGCCGGGTCAGCTCCTCGTCCAGCGCGTCGCGCAGGTCGACAAGCATCTCCACGTCCAGCGCCGCGTACGTCAGCCAGGACTCCGGCAGCGGGCGGCTGGACCAGTCGGCGGCCGAGTGATGCTTCTCCAGCGTGTAGCCGAGCAGCTGCTCGGTGAGCGCGGCGAGGCCGACCCGCTCGAAGCCGGCCAGCCGGGCGGCCAGCTCGGTGTCGAAGAGCCGGCGCGGTCGCAGTCCCACCTCCGCCAGGCAGGCCAGGTCCTGGCTGGCCGCGTGCAACACCCACTCGGCGTCGGCGATCGCCGCGTCCAGGGCGGCGAGGTCGGGTAGGGGCAGCGGGTCGATCAGCGTGGTGCCGGCGCCGGCCCGGCGCAGCTGCACGAGGTATGCCCGCTGGCTGTAGCGGTAGCCCGAGGCACGCTCGGCGTCGAGGGCGACGGGGCCGGTGCCGGCGGCGAAGCGGGCCACGACCTCGTCGAGTTCGCCGGGTGTGGCCACCGGTTCGGGCGTGCCGTCGCGGGGGGCGGTCAGCGGGACGGGGCCACCGGTGGGCTCGTCGGTCCCGTCCTGGGGCTCGGTCTCGGCCGGGGAGGGGACGTCTTCGGCACGGTTCTCGGCGGCCCGACGGCGCAGGGGTGGTTCGTCGGTCACCTGACAACCCTAGTGCGCCGGCAGATCCGGTGTGCGCAGCCGGTCGGGGGCGTGTCGGCGGGATGGCCGGCAGGTGTCCGGGCGGAGCCCGCCACCACCCAGGTGACGAGATCGGACAACAGGGCAGACAAAGCCCGTCCACGCCGGTACGGTCCATCGGGCCGTGCCGCGTTGAGCCTGGCAGCGGCGTTGCGGCGGGGAGGGCGAGGGGCCATGGCGGCTGGTTACGGAGCGGGTGACGGGTTCTCCGGGCAGAGCGCGGACGGGACGGACGAGCCGCAGCGCGGCGACCGCCCGGGACCCCTGCCGCCGCGCCTCACCCGGCCGGCCGGCCACGCCGTCGGGCCCGGGTGGACCGGCACCCCGGCGGTTGGCGGCCTCCCGGCCCCGGCCGCGGTTGGTGGCTTCCCGGCCCCGACTGCGGTTGGTGGCTTCCCGGCCCCGGCTGCCGGCACCGTCCGGCCCCCGGGCGTCGAGGGCTTTCCCGCGCCGCCGGCGGACCACCCGAGAGAGGCGGCCGGCCAGTCCTCGGCGGGCGCGCCCTTCCCGCCCGGGGTCGGCGGCGCGCCGGCGTACGAGCGGCGGGACCAGCCACCCGTGCCGGCACCCCGGGCCACCTGGCCCGCCAGTTCCGGCGGTGGGCAATGGGACGGCGCGTCCGCCAGGTCCGGGGGTGGGCAGTGGGACGGTGCGCCCGCCGGCTCGGGAGGCGGGCAGTGGGACGGCGCGTCCGCCGGATCGGGCGGTGGGCGGTGGAACGGCGCGTCCGCCGGTTCCGCTGGTGGGCAGGGGGACGGTGCGCCCGCCCGGGCTGGCTGGTCCTCGGCCGGTGCCCCCGGTCAGCACGCCGAGGCCGCTACCGGCCCGGGCCGGGGCGGCGTGCCGGTGCCCGGACAGCCCACCGGGTTCGGGTACCCGGAGCAGTCGACCGTCGGGTCTGCCGGGCCGCCAGCCTCCGGGTTCGCGTACCCGGGGCGGCCGGTCTCCGGGTTCGGCGCGGTGGCCGCCCTGCCGGGGCAGCCGGGTGGCGCCGCCCTGCCGGGGCAGCCGGCGTACCCGGCCGGGTCCGCTGCCCCGGCCGCCCGGCGGCGGTGGCCGGTGGTGGCGCTGGCGCTGGCCGGGCTGCTGGCGGTGGTCGCCGGCGCGCAGGCGTACCAGATCCACCGGCTGGATGACCGGCTCACCGCCACGGACCGGCGGCTGGCCGATGCGCAGGGCGCGACCGGCAACCGGTTGGACGGCCTGGAGCAGCGGGCGGGCGCCCTGGAGAAGCAGGCCGGTGCCGCCTTCAACCCGGAGGCGGTGGCCAGTGCGGTGCTGCCCAGTGTGTTCCGGGTGCGCGCCGGTGACTTCACCGGCACGGCGTTCGCGGTCGGCAAGCCCCCGGCCGGGGGAGGCACCACCCTGCTGACGAACTTCCACGTGGTCGAGTCGGTCCACGCCGGCGGCGGCCGGAAGGTCTTCCTGGAGCGCTCCGACCAGCGGTTCGAGGCCACCATCGTGCGCGTCGACCGCACCAAGGACCTCGCCCAACTGCGGACCGCCGCCCGCTTCAAGCCACTCGTCGCGGCCGCCAAGCCGGTCCGGTCCGGGCAGCAGATCATCGTCGTCGGCGCCCCACTGGGCCTGCAGGACACGGTCACCACCGGTGTGGTGAGCGCCCTGCGCAAGGACGAGGGAGATGCCGGCCCGGTCATCCAGTTCGACGCCTCGATCAACCCGGGCAACTCGGGCGGACCGGTGATCAGCGGCACCAAGGAAGTGGTCGGCATCGCGACCGCCAAGGCCCGTAACGCCGAGGGGATCGGCCTCGCTGTGCCCATCAGGACTGCCTGCGACACCTTCTCCCTCTGCTGACCGGCGCCTGCCGCCGGCCAGCCCTCGAACCGCAACGCGCAGCGGCGTGCCCCGACCACGCCTACCCGCGGGCCCGAACGCCCGGGTCCGCCCACGGGGACCAGAAACCTGGAGGAAGACATGTCCCAGCCACCGAACGGCGCGGGCCGCTATCCGGCCCAGCCGCCGGGCGGCACCGTGTACGGCAGCCCGTACGGGGGCGCCGAGCCGCCGCCCCCGCCGCCCGGGGGAGCCGAACCGCCGTCCACCCAGTACGGGCGGCCCGAGCCCGCGTCCCCGCCGTACGGCATGGCCCCGCCGTCCTCGCAGTACGGGCGGGTCGAGCCCGCGTCCCCGCAGTACGGGCGGGCCGAGCCCGCGTCCTCGCAGTACGGTGTGGCCCAGCCGCCCGCGTCACCCGGGGGCGCCCAGCCGCCGTACCCGCAGTACCGGCCGGCCCCGCCGGAGCCCACGCTGTCCCAGCGTGCCGTGCCACCGCCCGCCCCGCCGGCTCCCGGCCAGTACGCCCCGACTGCCGCCCCCTCGCCCGGGTATCCGCAGCCGTTGTCGGCGCCGCCCGTCTCCGGCCCGGGCTTCGGCCCGGGCTTCGGGCCTGTCTCCGGCCCCGGCTTCGCACCTGTCTCCGGCCCCGGCTCAGGCCCCGGTTCAGGCCCCGTCTCCGGGCCCGGTTTTGGACCCGTCTCCGGGCCCGGCTTCGGCCCCGAGCCGATGTCGGCCCCGCCCGGCTCGGCTCCCCCGTACGGGCCGTCGAGCCCGGGTCGCCCCGGCCGGGGCCGTACCGTTCTGGTCCTCGCCGTCGTGGCCGGGCTGCTCTTCGTCCTCGGCGGCGTGATGACCGGCCTCTACGTCACCACGAACGGGAAGCTGGACCGGGCCGAGAAGCAGGTCAGCCAGCAGGAGGGCACCATCGGCGCCAACCAGCGGGAGATCGACAAGCTGAAGGTCGACCTCCAGTCGCTGCGGGACAAGCTGGCCGACACGCAGCAGGACCTGACCGGCACCAAGAACGACCGGGACGAGCAGGCCCGACAGAAGAAGATCATCGCCAGTTGCCTGGACAAGCTGACCACGGCTCTCGGGGCGGCGTCGCGGGGCGACCGGGCCACCTTCGAGGCGGCCAGCAAGGGCCTGGAGAAGGTCTGCAACGAGGCGGACAACTACCTCTGAGCACCCCCGGCACGGGCCGCGCCGGTCACCGGTGCGGCCCGTACGCCTGCGGTCGGTCACCCGGCGTGCCGGTGCGGGCCCGACCGGTCAGGCCGCGCCCGCCGGGCGGCGCTCCGGCAGCGGGGTGACCCCGGGCGGCGGCAGCCCGGCGGTGGAGGCCAGCAGCGCACACCAGGCGAGCAGGTGCGCGCCCAGGTCGCCGCCGAGGGGCGTCCAGGAGGCGCGGATCTCGATGTCGCCGGCCGCGGGCGGCCCGGCCAGGTCGCCGAACCGGGTCGACATGGTCTGCGTCACGGTGCCGCCGATCGCCCGGTAGCTCGCCTCCTGCGCCTCCAGCGCGTCGGTCAGCCAGGTCCAGCCGACGGCGGGCAGCAGCGGATCCGCGGCCAGGTCGGCCTCCAGGTCGGCGGTCACGTACGTGACCAGCCGCAGCGTGCCCTGCCAGGCCTCGTGTCCGGCCGGGTCGTGCAGCAGGATCAGCCGCCCGGTGGCCACCTCGTCGCCGTCCCGGTGCACCCCGGCGGAGAGCGCGAAGGAGTACGGCGCGAGCCGCTGGGGGGCGCCGACCTCCTCCAGCGTGATCTCGGGGCGGCAGGTGGCCGACCGCAGCCCGGTGACCGCGTGGGCGAACATCTCCGGGAGCGCGATCGGGGGGGCCATGCCGGCAGCCTATGCCCGTACCGCCCGGGCGGGCGCGACGGCACGCCGACGGCTCGCGCCCGGGCGGTCCGGCACGCCGGACGCGGCCCCGGGTGTTAACAGGGGGCCCCTGCTCTACCGAATGCGTTAACAGGGGGCCCCTCCTTGCACCTCAGGGGGCGTGGCACGATGGCCGCGATGAGCACCGACAGCACGGGCGCCGCCGCCCGAAACTCGCCCTTCGTCCGGGCCTGCCGCCGCGAGCCGGTCCCGCACACCCCGGTCTGGTTCATGCGTCAGGCCGGCCGGTCGCTGCCGGAGTACCGCGAGATCCGCGCGAACGTGGCGATGCTGGACTCCTGCCGCCGCCCCGAGCTGGTCACCGAGATCACCCTCCAGCCGGTCCGCCGGCACGGGGTGGACGCGGCGATCCTGTTCAGCGACATCGTCGTCCCGGTCGCCGCCGCCGGCGTGGACCTGGACATCGTGCCCGGCACCGGGCCGGTCGTCGCCGAGCCGGTGCGTACCGCCGCCGACGTGCAGCGGATCCGGCCGATCGGCCGCGACGACGTCCCGTACGTGGACGAGGCGGTCCGGCTGCTCGTCGCCGAGCTCGGCGGCACCCCGCTGATCGGCTTCGCCGGCGCCCCGTTCACCCTGGCCAGCTACCTGGTCGAGGGCGGCCCGTCGCGGACCCACGCGAAGACCAAGGCGCTGATGCACGGCGACCCGGAGCTGTGGCACGCGCTCTGCGGCCGGCTGGCCGACGTGACGCTGGAGTTCCTCCGGGTCCAGGTCGCCGCCGGGGTGTCCGCGGTGCAGCTGTTCGACTCGTGGGCCGGGGCGCTCTCCGAGGCCGACTACCGCCGCTTCGTCATGCCGCACTCGGCGAAGGTGCTCGCCGGGCTGGGCGCCGACGTGCCGCGGATCCACTTCGGGGTGGGCACCGGCGAGCTGCTCGCCGCGATGGGCGAGGCCGGCGCCGACGTGGTGGGCGTGGACTGGCGTACCCCGCTGGACGTCGCGACCCGCCGGATCGGCCCGGACAAGGCCGTGCAGGGCAACCTCGACCCGACGCTGCTGTTCGCCCCGTGGCCGGTGATCGAGGCGGAGGTGCGGCGGATCCTCGGCGAGGGCCGGGCCGCCCCCGGGCACGTGTTCAACCTCGGCCACGGCGTGCTGCCGGAGACCGACCCGGACGTGCTGACCCGGGTGGTCGCGCTGGTCCACGAGGTCTCCGCGCGCCCGGCGGAGCGGGGCTGACCATGGCCCGGCCGTGGCGCATCGCGATCGTCGGCGGCGGCATCACCGGGCTGGCCGCCGCGGTCCGGTTGCGCGACGCCGCCCCCGCCGGCACCGAGATCACCGTGTACGAGGGTTCCGGCGCGCTCGGCGGCAAGCTGCGCACCGGCGAGCTGGCCGGCCGACCTGTCGAGTTCGGCGCCGAGTCGTTCCTGATGCGTGACCCGGCCGGCGGCGAGTCCGCCGCGGTGGCCCTGGCCCGCCGGCTCGGCCTGGCCGAGCAGATCGTGCACCCCACCGTCGGGCAGGCCGCCCTCGCCGTCGACGGCGTGTTGCGCCCGGTGCCCGGCGGCACCCTGGTCGGCGTACCCGGGGATCTGGCGCAGGTGGCGACCGTGGCGGCGCCGACGGCGGACGCCGACCGCGACGGCGGCCGGCCGCTGCTCGGCGCGGACCAGGACGTGGCGGTCGGCGCGCTGGTCCGGGCCCGGCTGGGCGACCAGGTGGTGGACCGGCTGGTCGACCCGATGCTCGGCGGCGTCTACGCCGGCCGGGCCGACGACCTGTCGCTGGCCACCACCATGCCGGCCCTGGCGCGGGCGGCCCGGGTGGAGCACACCCTGGTCGGCGCGGTCCGCGCCGCGCAGGCCGCCGCCCCGCGTACGCCCGGCGCGCCGGTCTTCGGCACCCTGGCCGGCGGGCTGAGCACCCTGGTCGAGGCGGCGGCCCGGGCCAGCGGCGCGACCATCCGCACCGGCGCCACCGTGCGCGAGCTGACCCGGACCACCGACGGCTGGCGGCTGACCGTGGGACCCACCCGGGACCCCGAGCTGGTCGAGGCGGACGCCGTGCTGCTCGCCGTGCCGGCCCGGCCGGCGGCCCGGCTGCTCGCCGAGGTGGACCCGGCGGTGGCCGCCGGGGTCGGCGGGCTCGACTACGCCAGCGTCGCCCTGGTCACCCTGGCCCTGCCCGCACCCGACCTGCCCCGGCTCTCCGGTTTCCTGGTGCCGGCCACCGAGGGGCTGCTGATCAAGGCGTCGACGTTCTTCACCACCAAGTGGGGGCACCTGGCCCAGCCGGACGGGGTGGCCCTGGTCCGCGCCTCCGTCGGCCGGTACGGCGAGGAGACCTCGCTCCAGCTCGCCGACGACGACCTGCTGGCGGCCGTGCACAAGGAGCTGTCCGGGGTGCTCGGCACGCCGTTGCCCGCCCCGCTCGCCGGCCACGTGCAGCGCTGGGGCGGGGCGCTGCCGCAGTACACCCCGGGCCACCTGGACCGGGTGGCGGCGGCCCGGACGGCGCTACGCGCGGCGTACCCCACGCTGGTCCTGGCCGGCGCCGGCTACGACGGCGTCGGCATCCCGGTCTGCGTCCGCTCCGGCGCGACGGCGGCCGACGAGATCATCGAAGCACTGGAAGGATCGGGGAGATGACCGAGCAGACCAACGCGGCCCGGCTGCGGGAGCTGAACGCCAGCATCCGCTACACCATGTGGTCGGTGTACCGGGCCAGCGGACCGCTGCCGTCCCTGCGGGACAACGTCGTCGGCGAGGTCGAGTCGCTCTTCGACGAGCTGGCCGGCAAGGACGTCACCGTCCGCGGCACGTACGACGTGTCCGGGCTGCGCGCCGACGCGGACGTGATGATCTGGTGGCACTCGTCCTCCAGCGACGCGCTGCAGGACGCGTACCTGCGGTTCCGGCGCACCACGCTGGGCCGGGCGCTCACCCCGGTCTGGTCGCAGCTGGCGCTGCACCGGCCGGCCGAGTTCAACAAGAGCCACATCCCGGCGTTCCTGGCCGGTGAGGAGCCGCGCCGCTACCTCTGCGTCTATCCGTTCGTCCGCTCCTACGAGTGGTATCTGCTGCCCGACGCCGAGCGGCGGGAGATGCTGGCCGAGCACGGCCGGCTGGCCCGCGGCTACCCGGACGTACGCGCCAACACGGTCGCCTCGTTCGCCCTCGGCGACTACGAGTGGATGCTCGCCTTCGAGGCCGACGAGCTGCACCGCATCGTCGACCTGATGCGGGACCTGCGCGCCTCCGGCGCCCGTCGGCACGTCCGCGAGGAGGTCCCGTTCTACACCGGGCGCCGCCGCTCGGTCGCCGAGATCGTCAACTGCCTGGTCTGACCGGCGTCGCCTACGGTTCGGGCCCCGGAGGGATTCCTCCGGGGCCCGAACCGTGCGGTCAGCGGGTCACTTGACCACGGCGAACCCGTCCACGGTGACGGCCGGGCGGCCGGCGGTGCCGACCACCACCACCTCGACGGTGTGGCTGCCGCTGGCGGTCCAGCTCTTCGTCCACACCGCCTGCCGGTACGGGGTGTTCGCCGCGTACAGGTCGACGGTGCCGGCCTTCACCCCGTCGAGGTAGATGTCCGCCTGCCCGGACTGCGGCGAGCGGGCGGCGACGAGGGCGAACGACCGGCCGGTGAAGGTCCACTTCAGCGACGAGCCCTTGGTCGACGAGGTGGTCGCCAGGCCGCCCAGGTGGGAGGTGCTGCTGACGTCCTTCCAGGTGCCCTTGCGGGTGGCCGACCGCTCGGAGGTCAGCCCGGCGGTGCGGGTGCTGGCCACGGTCTGCGCGTTGCCGGCCCAGTCGGCGGCCTTCACCTGCCAGGTGGTGGCGGTGTTGTGCGCGGCCGTCCGGGCCCAGCTCCCGTTCGGCGCGTACTGCATCTCGGCCGGGGAGTTGAGGATCTGCACGAACCGCACGGCGGTGTTGTCGTTCGCCTTGGCGGTGACGGTCACCGGCATGGTGGCGGTGGTGCTCAGCGTGCCGGTGCGCAGCGCCACCTCCGGGTTCTGGGTGAAGGTCGGCGCGACGGCGTCGCCGTACAGTTGCAGCGCGGGCGTGGTGGTGAAGTGCCCGAGGACGTGCACGGCGCGTACCTGAAGGGTGTGCGGGCCGGGGGTGACGCGGGCGCTGCCGCTGCGGGCGGTGCCCGGGACGGTCCCGGCGATCTGGCCGTCGAGCAGCACCTCGAACCGGTTGATCAGCGCCGACGCCGTGGTCACCGTCCAGTTCACCGTGACCGTCGGGTGCCGGGTGAAGTAGGTGCCGCCGTTCAGCGAGGCGTTCAGGCTGGTCACCTTCAGGCCGGTGATCCGGGCGGCCTTGGTGCGGATGGTGGGCAGCTGGTTGTAGAGGCTGTCGCCCGGGCACACGGTGGCGTCACCGTCGCGGTGGCCGGGGACGCGGTTCAACGTGACCGACTGCCCGGCCTTGAACTTGTTGTTGTCGATGACGGCGGTGGTGGTGAACGACCCGGCCGCGTCGTAGCCGTACGGACCGAGCTTGTACGCGGCGACGTGCGCGATCGCGTTCTGCACGGTCTCCGAGACACCCGAGGTGGTGAAGGTGCCGATCACCGCGATCGACGAGTAGTCCGTGTTGAAACCCTTGGTCTGCGCGCCGACCACCGGCTTGTCGATGCCGCCCTTGCGTCCCTCGTAGATGGTGCCGCACTTGTCGACCAGGAAGTTGTAGCCGATGTCGTTGTAGCCGTCGCTCTTCACGTCGGTGGCGAAGATGGCCCGGACGATGGCGGCCGAGTCGGCGCAGTTGTAGTCGTTGCCGGTCGCGGTGTGGTGCACCCAGAACCCCCGGACCTCGGTGCCGTAGTCCGGGGGGTTCTTGACCAGCGTCTCGTCCGCTCCCCACTGCGCCCGGTTGAGCAGCGTCGGGGCCGGGACGGTGCTGGCTGCGGTGGTGCCGGCCGCGGCCGCCGTGGCGGTCGCCCGGGGCAGCGGCTTGGTGGTCGCCGGTGCCGGCGCCGTGGTCGTGGCGGTGGGGGCCGGGGCGGGCGCGGTGGTCGGCGCGGGGGCCGGCGCGGTGGCGGTCGGGGCTGGCTCGGCGGTCGCGGTGGGTGCCGGCTCGGTGGGGTCCGGCTCGGCGGGCGTCGGATCGGTGGTGGGCGTCTCGGTGGGGTCCGGGTCGGCGGTCGGCTCCAGCGCCCGCGCCTGCGCCACCGGCTGCAGCCGCGGCGCCCGGCGCTCGCCGGTGCCGGCGGCGTGTTTGCGCACCCGGGCCTGCTCGCCGGGGTCGATCAGGTCCAGTCGCAGCCCGGCGGGGAGCTTGTCGCTGACCTTGCCGGAGGCGGCCTGGACGCGGACCTCGACCCCGTCGGAGGGGCCGACCCAGAGCGGACTGCTGGCGCCGCGCAGCCTGCCGGGCACGTCCTCGGGGCTGCCCGGGTCCACCCCGCTGGGGTCGTCGAGATTGAGCTGCTTCCAGCCGGACCAGGAACCGGTCTTGACCGCGCGGGTCCGCACGGAGACGGTGCCGTTCAGCTCGGCCTTCGGGTTCTTCCAGGTGAGCCCGAGCATGCTGAACCGGTCGGTGCGCCGCTGCGGGAGCACCGCCTCGGTCGGCTTGTCCGCCGGCAGCTCGACGGTGTGCAGGGCGGTGGTCACCGGGCCGCTGGCCAGCTCCCACTGGGCCGCGTCGTCGGTGCCGTCCGGGCCGGTGGCCACCACGGTGGCGGTCACCGCCGCGGCGGCGGCCACGGCGCCGGCGGCTGTCGCCGCCGTCCAGCGGTTCCAGCGAATCCCCGTCAATCTCACTGCGTAGTCCCTCCGCGTGACGTCACTGGGGATTCAAGCGGTCCCCAGCGGGGAGACGTTACACCGGGATCACGTGCCGATGTGTCGATGCATCGGCGTGTGTGGGATGCCGTCCTCGACGTATTCCGGCCCGCTGACGACGAAACCGTGCCGGGCATAGAAGCCGACCAGGTAGGACTGTGCCTCCAGGACGCAGGGTCGGTCGCCGGCCAGCCGCAGCGCCGCGGCCATCAGCCGGCCGGCGTGCCCGCCGCGCCGGGCCTCGGGCGCGACCACCACCCGGCCGATCCGGGCCACGCCGTCGGGGTCGGCGAGGACCCGCAGGTACGCCAGCGGTCCGCGCTCGCCGGCCAGCCAGAGATGGCGGGTGCCGGGTTCCACATCCCGCCCGTCGAGTTCCGGGTACGGGCAGGCCTGCTCGACGACGAACACGTCGAGGCGCAGCTTCAGCAGGTCGTGGAAGGTGCGGGCGTCCAGCTCGTCGAACGCCGCGACCCGCACCTCGGAACTCGTCGACAGCACCCGCCGATGCTACGACCCGCCACTCCGTCCGCCGAGGGACGGGCGGGGCGGGATCAGGAGGGGCGGGCGCCGACGGCGTCGCGGATCTCGGCGCCCTCGCCGCGCACCGCGCTGCGGGCGCAGTGGCCGCAGCAGAAGAACCGGCCGTTGACCTCCACGCCGTGGCCGACGATCTTGACCTGGCAGTGCTCGCAGATCGGCGCGAGCTTGTGCGCGGCGCACTCGAACGAGTCGAAGGTGTGCACGTCACCGCTGACCGTGCGGACCTCGAACGTCATCCAGTAGTCGTTGCCGCAGACTTCACAGGTTGCCATCTGAAACCCCCCGAAAACGGACCCGTCATCCCAGGGTCGGGGAACGGACACACCGCGGCAACCGGAACCGGCGAACCTGGTCCGGCTCGACGGCGAGTCGCCCCCGGCGTGTCGCGCGTTAGCCCTGGTGAGCGCCCTCGCACCGGTGACCGCCCGCGAACCCCGGAGGACCACGTGATCAAGCGGAACAAGCTCTTCGGCAGCCAGACCCGGGTCACCTTCTGCCTGCCCCGGGACACCCCGCCCGGCACGGTCAGCGTGGTGGGCTGCTTCAACGGCTGGCAGCCCGGCCGGCACGAGCTGGTCGCCCGGCGCGACGGCACCCGCACCGTCACCGTCCGGCTGGGGCCGGGCGAGTACCGCTTCCGCTACCTGGCCACCGGCGGCGTCTGGCTCGACGACGAGTCCGCCGACGAGGTGGACGAGCAGGGCAGCCGGCTGCGGCTCTGACCCCGCAGGCCCGGCCCGGCCGGCGCTCCCGGCCCGTCGGTCACGCCTCGCGGGGCTCCAGCCGGATCGAGATCGAGTTGACGCAGTGCCGGGTGTCCTTCGGGGTGAAGCCCTCGCCCTCGAACACGTGCCCGAGGTGGCTGTCGCAGCGGGCGCAGCGGATCTCCGTACGCCGCATGCCGAGGGTGTTGTCGGGGATCTCCTTGACCGCGCCCGGGATGGCGTCGTCGAAGCTCGGCCAACCGCAGTGCGAGTCGAACTTGGCGTCGCTGCGGAACAGCTCCGCCCCGCACGCCCGGCAGTGGTAGACGCCCGGCGTCTTGGTGTCGACGTACTCGCCGGTCCACGGGCGCTCGGTGCCCGCCTGCCGGAGCACCCGGAACTCCTCGGGACTCAGCCGCACCCGCCACTCGTCCTCGGTGGTGGGCAGTTCGCTCTCGGAAAGACTCACCCGTCAACGGTACGTCGGGCGTCGGTGCCATCGCATATGGTCGCGCAATGGGTGGCACGAAAGCCGCGGCCGAGCAGATCGAGGTGGCCGGGCAGACCGTACGGTTGAGCAGCCCGGACCGGGTGATCTTCCCGCAGCGCGGCTTCACCAAGGCGGACGTCTTCCACTACTACCTCGCGGTCGGCGACGGGATCATGCGGGCGCTGCGGGACCGCCCGACCACGCTGCAACGCTTCCCCGACGGCGTCGAGGGGGAGATGTTCTTCCAGAAGCGGGTGCCGACCCGGGGCGTGCCGCCCTGGGTGCGCACGGCGACGATCAGCTTCCCCAGCGGCCGCACCGCCGACGAGCTCTGCCCGGCCGACCTGGCGCACGTCGCCTGGGCGGCGCAGATGGGCACCGTCGTGTTCCACCCCTGGCCGGTCCGGGCCGGCCACGTCGACCACCCCGACGAGCTGCGGGTGGATCTCGACCCGCAGCCCGGCACCGACTTCGCCGACGCGGCCACCGCCGCCGGCGAGCTGCGCGCCCTCCTCGACGAGCTGGGGGTGCCCGGCTGGCCGAAGACCTCCGGTGGCCGGGGCGTGCACGTCTACCTGCGGATCCAGCCCCGCTGGACGTTCGTCGAGGTGCGCCGGGCGACCATCGCGCTGGCCCGGGAGCTGGAACGCCGCCGGCCCGACCTGGTCACCACCGCCTGGTGGAAGGAGGAGCGCGGCGAGCGGGTCTTCGTGGACTACAACCAGATGGCCCGGGACCGCACCATCGCCTGCGCGTACTCGCTGCGGGCCAACGCCCGGGCCACCGTCTCCACCCCGGTCGGCTGGGACGAGCTGGCCGACGTCGACCCGGACGACTTCGACCTGCGTACGGTGCCGGCCCGGCTGGCCGAGCGGGGCGACCCGCACGCCGGCATCGACCACGCGGGGTGGGACATCAGCCCGCTGCTGGAGTGGGCCGACCGGGACGCCGCCGCCGGCCAGGGCGACCTGCCGTATCCGCCGGACCACCCGAAGATGCCCGGCGAGCCCAAGCGCGTCCAACCCTCCCGCGACCGCGACCGCCCCCGCTGAGGTGTAAGGCGGGGCCCCCTGTTAACGCATTCGGTAGAGGAAGGGCCCCCTGTTAACACCCGGGGAGTTCCGGCCCGCCCACCCGTCTCGTCCCACCCCCCGCGCCGTCACCACCGCATCCCCTCCGCCGGCCCCTGTCCGCGCCCCTCCGTTCCCGCCTTCCGTCCCCATGCCGGCCCTCCGGTTGATCGATCATGGAGTTAGCGGCCTGTTTGATCTCTTGCGAGACCGCTAACTCCATGATCGACGGCGGCGAGAGGAGATCTTGGAAACTTGTCGTTCGCTGGGAACGACAAGTTGCCAAGATTCACGGCGAGCGGGCGTGGGTGCGGGTGGCGACTGCGGCAGGTCGTGGGGTCAGTTGTGGGTGCCGTCGTCGCGGTGGGCCGTCCAGGCCAGGAAGCGGTCGAACAGTTCCGCCGGGGACGGCTCGGGCTTGGCGTTCAGCTTGAGCAGATCGCCGGCCGCGTCGAAGAGGCAGCCGGCCAGGTAGACGCTGAGGCCCACCCGGTCGCGGCGGTATTCCAGCAGCAGCAACAGCCGGGCCGGCTGGCACGGCCAGGGGCCGGCGCACACCCGGCACAGCCACAACGGCCGCATCGGCAGGTGCGGCCGGACGGCCCGGCGGCTGCGGTCAGGAGCAGGGGAAACGCCGCCATTGGTCACCCCACGATCCTGACCGCATCGTTAGCGATCGTCAACCCCGATCGTAGTTAACGGCCATCGGACAACCGCACATACCTACCGTCAACCTGTGGTCGAGTTCGTGGGCATCGCCGAGATCCGAGACCTGCTCGGAGGGGTAAGCCGTGCCCGCGCGTCGGTGGTCGCCTCACGCCGTGACTTCCCGGCTCCCTATCAGGTGCTGAAGATGGGGCAGATCTGGCGGAAGTCCGACGTCGAGAAGTGGATCAGAGAGCACCGGCCGGAGCTGGCGACGGACTGAGCGCGGGCCCCAAATCCGGCCCTCCCGGCATCGGGTAACGATCACGTAACGGGCGCGAACCTTTCCCACCCCCTCACGCCTTTCTCTCGGCGTCGGCCCACCCGGGCCCGGGGAGGCGTCGGATGAAGTTGGTGTGGAGGCGGGCCCGCGCGGCACGCGGTCTGCTGGTCGCCGCGACGGTCGCGGCCCTGGTGTCGGTGGCGCTGGTCACCGGGTTGTCCGACTACAACCGCCGCGCGGTGGAGGCGGGCCAGCTCAGCGTGCTGGCCGCGTCGCCCGCGGAGGAGCGGAGCCTGCTGATCGGCGGCGCCGGGGGTCGGGACCAGGCCGAGTTCACCGCGCGCGACCAGGCCGTACGCGACTGGTTCGCCCGGGGTGTGGGAGGCGTGCCGGCCGCGGTGGCCGGCTCCCGGGGCGGTACGGGCCGGGAGCTGACCGGTGACCTGGGCACCGTGGTCCGGCAGGGCGACGACCCGGTCTTCGCCAACCTCGCCATGCTGGACGACCTGGCCGGGCACGCCGAGCTGACCGCCGGGGCCTGGCCGGTGGACGGGGCGACGCCGACCCAGGTGACCGTGCCGGAGCGGGTCGCCGCGACCCTGGGGCTGACCGTCGGCGAGCGGGTTCCGCTGCGTGACCGGAGCACCGAGAAGGCCAGCGAGGTGGTGGTCGCCGGCACCTGGCGGCCCCGCGACCCGGCCTCGCCGTACTGGCGGCTGGCCCCGGGGGCGATCGCCACGGCCGGCAACGACACCTCGTACGGGCCGTTCGCGCTCACCCCGGCCGACTTCGCGCGGACCTTCCCGGGGCCCACGTCGGCGTCCTGGGTGGTCACGCCCGACCTGGGCCGCGCCGACCCGGCCCGGCTGGACCCGGTACGCGAGGCGGTGGCGGCGGCCGGCGCGACGCTGCCCACCGACGCCGGGTTGGGCTCCTCGGCGCAGCTCGTCACCGGCATGGACCAGCTGCTCGACCGGCTCGGCCGGGCCGACCTGGTGGGCCGGTCCGCGCTGCTCACCCCGCTGCTGCTGATCCTGGTGCTCGGCGGGTACGCGCTGCTCCTGGTCGCCGCGCTGCTGCACGAGGACCGCCGGGACCAGACCGCCCTGCTGCGCGCCCGGGGTGCGGCCCGTGGCCAGCTCGCCGGCCTGGCCGCCCGGGAGGCCACCCTGGTGGTGCTGCCCGCGGTGCTGCTCGCCCCGTTCTTCGCCGACGAGATGCTGCGCTGGGTACGCCCCGCCGGCGGCGGGCCGGTCCTGCCCGCCGGCAGCGCCGCCCTGGTCTGGGCGGTCACCCTGGCCACCGCCGTCGGTTGCCTGGTGGCGATGGTGGTGCCGACCCTGCGGACCGCCCGGACGTACGTGGCGGAGATGTCGGCCCGGTCCCGGCCGGAGCGCTCCGCCCTGGTGCAGCGGGCCGGGATCGACCTGGCCCTGGTCGGGCTCGCCGTGCTGGCCTGGACCCAGCTGCGCGGCTACGCCGGCCCGCTGGCCGGCGCCGGCGGCGGGCTCGGGGTGGACCCGCTGCTGGTCGCCGCCCCCACCATCGGGGTGCTGGCCGGCGCGGTGGTGGCACTGCGGATGCTGCCCCCGGCCACCCGGTTCGCCGAGCGGTTCGTCGACCGGCGGCCCTGGACCGCCACCATGTTCGGGATGTGGCAGGCGGGGCGCCGCCCGCACGCCGGGCCGGTGCTGCTGCTCGCCCTCGCCGTGGGCAGCAGCACCCTGGCCTGGTCGCTGGTCACCACCGGCGAACGGTCCCACGTCGACCAGGCCGACCACACCGTCGGCGCCGACCTGCGGGTGACCGAGCGCAACGGCGCCGCGCCGGTCGGGCGCGCCGGTGAGCTGCGGGCCCTGGACGGCGCCCGGGAGGCGGCGCCGGCCTGGCGGGACGAGGTGCGGCTCGGCCCGAACGACCTGGCCACCACCGTGGTCGCCATCGACGCCGCCCGGGCCGCCGGCCTGGTACGGCTGGACGAGCGGCTCGCCGACGAGCCGGTCCCGGCGCTCTGGCAGCGGCTGACCCGGGCCCGGGGAGCACCCGCCGGTCTCGAACTGCCACCGGGCACCCGGCGGCTCACCGGCACCCTCCGCACCCCGGTCGAGGCGCCGATCCGCCCGCACCCGGTGCGGGTGGCGGCCCTGCTGACCGGCGCGGACGGGCTCGCGTACCGGCTGTCGCTGCCGGACGGGCAGTCCGCCGGCGGTCCGGTGCCGTTCACCGTCGACCTGCCCGACGTCGGCTCCGGCGCGCTCCGGCTGGCCGGCTTCGACGCCGACGCCGGTGACTCGCTCGGCCAGGCGTACCACCTCCAGGTCAGCGGCCTGAAGACCGTGGGCGCGGACGGCGCGGCCCGGCCGGTCGGCCTCGACGGGAACTGGGTCACGGTCACCACCGCGGCCGGCGGGGAGGGGCGGGTCAGCGGCGACGCCGCCGGGTTCGACGCCCGGCAGGAGGTGGGCTACCTGCCCGGCGGCCAGTTCGCGTACCAGCAGCCGAGCGCCTTCGCCGTCGTGCCCGGCGGGTCGAACCCGCCGGTGCCGGCGTTGATCACCCCGCAGGTACGGGAGTCGCTGAGCCTGCGTACGGGGGACATCCTCGACGTGGCGCTCTCCGGCGCGACCGTGCAGGTGCAGGTGGTCGGCGAGGTCGACGCGCTGCCGACCGCCGCCGGCGCCGGCATGGTGCTGGACCTGCCGGCCGCCGTGGACTGGCTGATCCGGGCCAGGGGCACCGTACGGCCGACCCCGGAGTGGTGGCTGACCACGGCCCCGGGCGACCACGCGGCCGCCGCCACGGCCGCGGCGGAACTGCCCGGCGTGACGGTGGCGGACCGGCGGGCGGTGGCCGAGGCGGCGGCCCGCGACCCGTACTGGCTGGGGGCGCGCACCGGCCTGCTGGCCGCGGCACTCGGCTCGATCCTGCTGGCGCTGGTCGGGTTGGGGGTCGACGTGTGGGCCACCGCCCGCCGCCGGCTCGGCGAGTACGCGGTGTTGAACACCCTGGGCGCGGCCCCCCGGCTGCTGGCCCGGGCGCTCCTGGCCGAGCAGGCGTTCCTGGCCGGCATCGGGGTGGGCGTCGGGCTGCTGCTCGGCACCGGGGTCGGCGCGACGATGGCGCCGCTGCTGATCCTGACCCCGGCCGCCGGGCGGCCGGTGCCCGAGGCGGCCTTCGCGCTGCCCTGGACGCCGATCGGCGCCACCGCGCTCGGGCTGCTGCTGACCGCGCTCGCGTTCAGCGCGGCCATCGCGCTCGGCATCCGGCAGCGGGTGGCGGCAGCACAACTGCGGATCGGGGGAGACCGGTGAGGGGACGGATGGACACGGGCGGTCGGGCCGTACGCGACGGCGAACCGGGCGGGGTGGCGTGATGGGACTGTTCGCGGTGCTGCGCCGGGTCCGCGCCTTCGGCGGCCACTTCCTGCTCCTGGCGGTGCTCGCCCTGGTCACCGCGTTCCTGGTCAGCGGAATGCCCCGGACGGGCAACCGACTCGCCCAGGAGGGCCTGGACCGCTACCTGACCCGGCAACCCGCCGCCCAGCGGGACCTGACGTACGCGGGCAACGCGATCACCGTCGCGGACGGGGTGTCGATGACCGGGCAGCGCGCCGCGCGCCTGGACGAGCTGCCGGAGAAGATGCCGGCGGTGATCCGGCAGGCCATCGCGCAGCGCTGGTACCAGGCCGACACCGCCCCCGGCGAACTCAAGGGGGCGGACCTGGCCGCCCGCAACCTCAAGGTCGAACTCACCCTGCGGGCGATGCCCGGCGCCGAGCAGGCCGCCGACCTCGCCGAGGGGCGGTGGCCGGCCGCCAGCCAGCCGAAGGACCGCCCGATCGAGGTGGTGCTGGCGCGCGAGGCCGCCGGCAAGCTGAACCTGCGGGTGGGCAGTCGGCTGACCCTGCACCGGATCGGCCCGGGGCCGGACCCGGACCCGTCCTTCGTGACGGTGGTCGGGCTGTTCACGCCCCGCGACCCGGCCGACGGGGCCTGGGACGGCCTGCCGCAGGCGCTGAAGGTGTCCGAGCCGCAGGGCGAGTCGGGGCCGTTCGGGCTGGTCGGGCTCACCGCCGCCGGCCCGGTGGACCGGCTGGTCGCGGCGGGCTGGGCCGGCCGGTTCAGCTGGCGCTACCGGGTGGGTGCCGACCGGATCAAGGTGCAGGAGCTGGACGACCTGGTCGCCGGGGTACGGCAGGTGCAGCGCGAACCACCGCCGGGCACCGAGTTCAGCCAGGGCCTCGACGTGCTGCTGACCCGCTTCGACGACACCGTCGACGCCGCCCGTACCCTGCTCGCGGTCATCTCCGCCGGGGTGCTGGCCACCCTCGGCGGCCTGGTGGCGCTCGCCGCGGGGCTGGCCGCGCGGCGCCGGCGGGCCGAGTTCGCGCTGCTCCGCGCCCGGGGCGGCGGGCGGGCCACCGGCCCGGCCCGCAGCCTCGCCGAGGCGCTGCTGGTGGTGCCCGTGGCGGCGGCGGCCGGCTGGCTGCTGGGCACGCTGGTGCCCGGCGCGCCGGGCGACTCGATCGGGCTGGCCCTGGCCGCCGGCGTGGCGATCACCCTCGCGCTGCCGGTCGCCGCGCTGGTCGCGGCGGGCGGCGACGGCCGGCGGGACCTGGTGCGGATGCGTCCGTCCACCCGCCGGCTCACCCTGGAGCTGTCCCTGCTCGCCCTGGCCGTGCTGGCCGCCGTGCTGCTGCGCCGGCGCGGGCTGGCGGCGGGCACCGTGGATCCGCTGCTGGTCACGGTGCCGGTGCTGCTGGCCGTGGCCGCGGCGGTGGTCGCGCTGCGCCTCTACCCGTGGCCGCTGCGCCTGGTCAGCCGGTTCGCCGCCCGCGCCCGCGGCACGGTGGCCTTCCTGGGCACCGCCAGCGCCGGCCGGTCCGGGGTGGCGACGCCGCTGGTCGTGGTGGTGGTGGCGATCGCCACCGCGGCGTTCTGCGGGGTGGTGGCCGCCGGCATCGAGGCCGGCCGGGACCGGGCGGTCACCCGGGCGGTGCCCGCCGACGCGGCGATCCTCGGCACCCGGCTCGCCCCGGACACGGCGGCGGCGCTGGAACGGGCGGCCGGCGTACGCGCGGTGACCCCGCTGGCGCTCGGCGGCGGGCAACGGCTCGCCACCGACGCCGAGGGCACCGACGCCCGGCTCGGCGACGTCACGGTGCTGGTGCTCGACGGCGCGGGTTTCGCGGCGGTGGCGGACGCCGCCGGCGTGCGGGTGCCGGTGCCGGACGCGCTGCGCGCCCCGGCGGGCGCCGGACCGCTGCCGGCGGTGGTCTCCCCGCAGCTGGCGGCGGACCTCGCCGACGCCGGACTGGAGACCACCGCGTTCGTCCCGGTGCAGGGGCGGCGGCAGCCGTTCCGGGTGGCCGCCACCGCGGCGGACTTCCCGCTGGTCGACACCGGCCGGTACCTGGTGCTGCCCTGGTCGGCGCTGCCCGCCGGGCAGCGGGACGCGGTGGTGCCGACCGGTTTCCTGGTGGCCGGGGACGACCTGGACGACGCGGAGCTGGCCCGGATCGGCAACGAGGGCCAGCGGCGCTACCAGACCAGCGGCGCGGTGAGCACCAACCGCAAGCCGCTGGACGTGCAGGTGCGGACCTGGGCCGCGCAGCGGGCCGAGCTGGGCGCCGGCGGGGCCAACGGCCTGCTGGCCTTCGGCTTCGTCGCGGGCACCGTCGGCGGGACGGTGCTCGGCCTGCTCGCCATCGCCTTCACCGTGCTGGCCGGGGCCCGGACCCGGGGTCAGGTGCTGTCCCGGCTGCGCACCCTCGGCCTGTCCCGCCGGCAGGGCCGGGGGCTGCTCCTGGTGGAGCTGGCGCCGCTGGTGGCGGTCGCGGTGCTGACCGGCGCGGTCACCGGCGCGCTGCTGCCGCTGCTGCTCACCCCGCTGCTGGGGCTGTCCGCGTTCACCGGCGGCGTGCCGGTGACCGCGGCGTTCGAACCCGGGCTGGTGGCCGGCGCGGTGCTGCTCGCCGTGATCGCCCTGGCCTTCGCCGTCGCGGTCGAGGCCGTCAACAACCGCCGGCAGCGCCTCGGGGAGGCGCTCCGGCTCGGAGAGGAGAACGGAGAATGACAGTCACCGCCGAGGCGGCCGGCGTTCCCGACCTGGCCGCCCTGCAACAGCGGGCCGCCCAGCGCGCCGCGGAACGGGCCGGCGGGCAGGACCGGCTGCGCGGGCACATCGTCTGCGACGGCCTGGTTCGCATCTTCAAGACCGAGGGGGTGGAGGTCTTCGCCCTCCAGGGGCTCGACCTGGTCATCGACCGGGGTGAGCTGGTGGCGATCGTGGGCGCCTCCGGGTCCGGCAAGTCGACCCTGCTGAACATCCTCTCCGGCCTGGACACTCCCACCGCCGGCATCGCCCGGGTGGCCGAGTACGACCTGCTGTCGCTGTCGGCCCGCAAGCGGCTGGCCTACCGGCGGGAGGTGGTCGGCTTCGTCTGGCAGCAGACCGGCCGCAACCTGCTGCCGTACCTGACCGCGCTGGAGAACGTGGAGCTGCCGATGAAGCTGGCCCGGCGTGGCGGCGGCGGGCGGGCCCGCCGCAAGCGCGCCCGCGAGCTGCTCGACCTGGTCGGCGTGGGCCACCTCGCCGACCGCAAGCCGAGCCAGCTCAGCGGCGGCGAGCAGCAACGCTGCGCGGTGGCCGTGGCGGTCGCCAACGACCCGGAGATCCTCTTCGCCGACGAGCCGACAGGCGAGCTGGACGAGGCCACCGGCGCCGAGGTCTTCGCCGCGCTGCGCACCATCAACGCCGAACTCGGCGTCACCATCGTGGTGGTCACCCACGACCACGCCGTGGCCGGCCAGGTCCGGCGGACCGTCGCGATCCGCGACGGCCGGACCGCCTCGGAGGTACGCCGGACCGCGCGCATCGGCGCGGACGGCAGCACCGAGCTGGTCAGCGAGGAGTACGCGGTGCTCGACCGGACCGGGCGGATGCAACTGCCCGCGCCGTTCGTCGAGGCGCTGTCGTTGCGGGACCGGGTCCGGCTGAACCTGGAACCGGATCACGTCGAGGTCCGGCCGGGTGACCGGCGCGAACGGGGAGACGAGGAATGAGCGAGCAGGTGGCGGTGCGGGACAGCCGCGCGGCGGTGACCGACGACGTGGTCCAGGTCGAGCAGGTCAACCGCACCTTCGGCCGGGGCGAGCACGCGGTGCACGCGGTGCGGGACGTCTCGCTGACCGCCCGGCGGGGCGAGCTGGTGGTGGTGCGCGGCCGGTCCGGTGCCGGCAAGACCACCCTGCTCAACCTGGTCGGCGGGCTGGACCGGCCGGACTCCGGTCAGGTGCGGGTGGCCGGGCGCGACGTCAGCGGCGCCCCGGAGCGGGAGTTGCTGGAGTTGCGTCGGGGCACCATCGGCTTCGTGTTCCAGACCTTCGGCCTGGTGCCGATCCTGTCGGCGGCGGAGAACGTGGGCGTGCCGCTGCGGCTGGCCCGGGTGCCGGCGGCGGAACGCGAGGAGCGGGTGGCGGTGCTGCTGGAGCTGGTGGGCCTGGGCGGGCAGGCGCAGCAGCGGCCGTACGAGCTGTCCGGCGGCCAGCAGCAGCGGGTGGCGGTGGCCCGGGCGCTGGCCAACGAACCGGCCCTGCTGATCGCCGACGAGCCCACCGGCCAGCTCGACTCGGAGACCGGCCGGTCCATCATGGACCTGCTCCGGGCCGTGGTGCACGCCCGGGGCATGACCGCCTTGGTCGCCACCCACGACCCCGCCCTGATCGAACTGGCCGACCGCACCCTAACCCTCCGCGACGGCCGCCTAGCCACCGACTGACCCCCCGTGCCCCGGGCCAGCCCCGTTGATCATGAAGTTTGCGTCGCCCGCGCGGGTGTGACGTGACGCAAACTTCATGATCAACGGGGGTGGGGGCGGCGGTGGTGGTGGTTGAGGGCTAGGAGGAGCAGGAGGGGGCCCCAGAGGAGGAGGGGGGCGTAGCAGGTGGCCAGGAGGGCGAAGCCGGCCGGGGGGAGGCCCAGGTCGTTGCCGTTGACGGCGACGCCCCAGGCGGCGTACCCCCAGATCAGGGTGAGCGCGACGGCGCCCGTGGTGGCGGTGCTGACCGCGAACCACGGCGGCACCCGCCGGCCGCCGACCAGCGGCAACCAGTGGGGGAGCACCTGGCCCCACGGCCGGACCAGGCCGAGCGAGAGCAGGGCGAGCCCCTCCGAGACCAGGCTGAGCGACACGATGTAGAGGCTCTCGCCCAGCCCGGGGCGGATCGGCACGCCATGCACGCTCACCCCGATCGGCAGCCCGACGACCAGGGCGATCCGCCACAGGCCGGACGGCAGGACGAGCAGCGGGATGAGGTGGGCGACGCGGACCGCCCAGCGGGGCGCGAACCCGGCCCGGGGGACGGCGGGCGTGGTGGCTACGGACATGGCGACCTCCTGAGGTGACCCGTCCAGCCTGGCCGGCGGCGCGGCCTCGGCCCTCCCGGCCGCCGGGGAACCGATTCCCCGGCGCGGGGGAGCGACGACCGCCCGGGCGCCGGGCTCCGACGACGGCCCGGTCGCCAGCCGCTCCGCGAGACGCCGTATACCGGGCCATCGGGCCCGCCTTACGCCGCGACATGCCGCACATCGGGCGGACCTGCCCGCCGCAGACGGCGCTTCCGTCCCGCCGAAGGGCCCGCATGCGGCATGGGGGCCCTTCCGCGGGCGCCGAAGGGCCCGCACGCGCCGAGTCGGGCGTTCCGCACGCGCTGAGTGGGTGTTCCGTCCGTGCCGAAGGCGCCCGCGACAGGCCGCAACCGGGCCATCGGGCCCGTTTTACAGCGCGACACGCCGCACATCGGGCCGACCGGCCCGCCACCGTGACGCCGGTTCTGGCCCGACCGTCAGAGCGCCAGCTTCATCCCCTCGTGGCTGGCCACGAAGCCGAGGTCGCGATAGAAGCGGTGCGCGTCGGTGCGGGTCTTGTCGGTGGTGAGCTGCACCAACCCGCAGCCGCGCCGCCGCGCCTCGGCGACGGCCCAGGCCATCATCCGCCGGCCCAGGCCCTGGCCGCGCAGGTCGGACCGGACCCGCACCGACTCGATCAGGGACCGCTCGGCGCCGTGCCGGCCCAACCCCGGGATGTACGTGATCTGCATGCACCCGACCAGTTCCCCGCCCCGGTCGGCGACGATCAGTTGGTTACGGGCGTCGGCGCTGATGTCCGCGAACGCCCGCTCGTACGCCTCGTCGACCTCGGTGAAGTCGCGGGCCTTGCCCAGCACGTCGTCGGCGAGCAGGGCGAGGACGGCGGGCAGATCGGCCCGGACCGCCTCGCGGAGGGTCACATCGGTCATCGCGGCAGCCTGACACACCGACGTGCAGCGATGCCGCCGGCCTGCCGGGTATGCCGCCGACCTGCCGAAGATGCCGCTGGCCTGCCGGCCTGCCGAAGATGCCGCTGGCCTGGCCGGGTATGCCGCTGACCTGCCGGCGATGCCGCTGGCCCGCCCGCCGGCGGTCCGCCCCGGCGCCGCCGTCAGCGGGCCGGGCAGCGCAGCCCGTCGCGCGGCACGGTCAACGAGATCAGGTAGGCGTCGACCGCGTCGGTGATGCAACTGGTCTGCGGGTAGGCCGTGTGCCCCTCGCCCTCCCAGGTGAGCACCCGCCCCACCCCGAGCATCGAGGCCAGCGCCGGGGTCTGCTCGTAGGGCGTCGCCGGGTCACCGGTGGTGCCCACCACCAGGATCGGCGGCGCGCCGACCGCCTTGCCGGTCGGGTACGGGTCGCGCTGGCCCGGCCACTCGGCGCAGCCCAGCATCCCCACCGCCAGCGCGGGTCCGAACAGCGGGTATGTCGCGCGCCACTGCGACTGCAACTGGCGGATCCGCTCCAGGGTGGGCTTCTCCGTCTCGTCGGCGCAGTTCACCGCCAGGTTGGCGTCGAACAGGTTGGTGTAGTGGCCGTCCGGCCCGCGCCCGGCGTACGCGTCGGCGAGTTTGAACACCTCGGCCGGGTCGCCGGCCGCCAGCTTGTCGATGGCCCGGGCCAGCTCCTGCCACCCGGACTCGGTGTAGAGGGAGGAGATCACCGCGTAGAACACCCAGCCGGAGGTGGCCTCCCGGCCGTCGGCGCCCCGCACCGGGGAGACCTTCGCCTTGTCGATGGCCGTGGTGACCGCGGCCCGGGCGTCGGGCGCGATCGGGCAGCGACCGGCGTTCGCCGCGCACCACCGGTCGAAGTTGTCGAACGCCCGCTCGAAGCCCCGGGCCTGGCTCTCCGAGCCCGCGATCAGCTTCTGCTGCGGATCCACCGCGCCGTCGAGCACCAGCGCCCGGACCCGGTTCGGATAGAGCTGGGCGTAGGTGGCGCCGAGCAGGGTGCCGTAGGAGTAGCCCAGGTAGGTGAGCTTCTCGTCGCCCACGGCGGCGCGGACCGCGTCCATGTCCCGGGCGGCCTGCTCGGTGCCGTAGAGCGGGAGCTGGTCACCGTACTTGTCGCCGCAGCCCTTGCCGATCCGACGGTTCAACGCGACGAAGCCGTCGAAGGACGCCTGGTCCGCCGGGTCGGGGTCGTAGCCGAAGCTGGCGTCCAGGTCGACGTCGGAGATGCACTTCACCGGGCTGGACCGGGACACCCCGCGCGGGTCGAAGCCGACGATGTCGAACCGGTCGGTCACCGAGGTGGGGAGGCCACCGAAGGTGGGGCCGAAGGAGAGGTAGACCGCGGTGTCGACGCCGGAACCGCCCGGGCCGCCCGGGTTGATGACCAGTGAGCCGAGCCGGTCCCGCTGCTTCGTCGACCGGGCCCGCAGCAGGGCGATCTCGAACGTCTCGCCGGTGCCCGGGCCGCCGGTGGCGCCGGTGCCGGAACCCCAGTCGCGCGGGACGGCGATCGTGGCGCAGTCGTAGCGCATGCCGGCCGCGCCCCGGCCGACCAGCTCGTCGGGGATCTCCGGGCAGGGCCGCCAGGTCGGCGCGTTGCCCGGCGCGGCGGCCCCGCCCGCGCCCTCCGTGCGCGGCGCGAACGCCGGCAGGGTGCAGCCGGCGGCGACCAGCGCCGCGGCGACCAACCCGGCCACGGTGAGCCGGGCCCGGCGGATCCGGTCGGGGAAGCGGGTCACGTCTCGACCTCCGGTGATCGTCTCGACGGCCAGGCTACGCCCGGCCGCCCGGCCCGGGCTCGACGGTGGCCGCCGGGTCGCCGCGCAGGACCTGGTCCACGTCGTAGCGGATCGGACGGTCGAGCTGGTCGTAGCCGCAGGAGCGGGGATCGCGGTCCGGCCGCCAGCGGACGAACTGTGCGGTGTGCCGCAGCCGGTCGCCCTCCATCGCGTCGTAGCCGACCTCGGCCACCAGCTCCGGCCGCAGCGGCTCCCACTCCAGGTTCTTGCCCCCGGTCCACCGGCTGACCCCGCCCGGGATGCGCTGCCCGCGCTCGTGGTCGCCGTGCACCCAGGGGTGCTCGGCGCCGACGTCCCGGTACGGCTCCAGCTCGGTCAACAGCTCCTGCCGGCGGGCCGCGGTGAACGACGAGCTGACCCCGATGTGGTGCAGCACCCCGGCGTCGTCGTAGAGGCCGAGCAGCAGCGAGCCGACCACCGGCCCGGACTTGTGCCAGCGGAAGCCGGCCACCACCACGTCGGCGGTGCGGGCGTGCTTGACCTTGAACATCAGCCGCTTGCCCGGCTCGTACGGCAGGTCGGCCGGCTTGGCGATCAACCCGTCCAGCCCGGCGCCCTCGAACACGTCGAACCAGCGGCGGGCCGTCTCCGGGTCGGTGGTGACCTGGGTGACGTGCACGGGCGGGCGGACCGTGGCCAGCGCCGCCTCCAGCCGGGCCCGGCGCTGCGGGTAGGGCTGGTCGGTGAGCAGCTCGTCGTCCAGCGCGAGCAGGTCGAAGGCGACGAAGTCGGCCGGGGTGGTCTCGGCGAGCAGCTTCACCCGGGAGGCGGCCGGGTGGATCCGCTGGGCGAGCAGCTCGAAGTCGAGCCGGGGCTGGCCGTCGGGGCCGTCCCGGCGGATCACGATCAACTCGCCGTCGACCGCGCACCGGGGCGGCAGTTGGCGGCGCGCCTGCTCGACCACCTCGGGGAAATAGCGCGTCATCGTCTTGCCGCCCCGGCTGGCCAGCTCGACCTCGTCGCCGTCGCGGAAGATGATCAGGCGGAAGCCGTCCCACTTCGGCTCGTACGTCATGCCGTCGGCGGTGGGCAGGCGGGGCACGCTCTTGGCCAGCATCGGTTCGACCGGCGGAGTGATCGGCAGGTCCACGGCGACCAGTCAATCAGACGGCACCGACAGTCGTGAGGCACATCACCCGCCGGGCGTGGGGGGCGTGTCCCGTCCCGTTCCCCGCGTCCCCCGGGACCGGATCGTGTCTGCCCAGCTCAGCGCTACCGTCGCCGACGTGCGGGAGTGGTACTGCGAGTGCTGCGGGCGGTGGCGGGTCAGCATCGAGCTGATCCGGGGCCGGCACCGGTACCGGCTCGCCCACCGCTACCGGCCCGAGCACGGCGGCGGCTGGAACGTGCTCGGCGAGGTGGGCGCCGTGGCCGAGCTGGCGGACCTGCTCCGCCGGCACGCCGGACCCGACCTGGCCGACCTGCGCGAGGCCGACCTGCCCGAGGCCGGCTGACCAGACCGGCTGACCAGGCCACCGACCACCGCGACAGCCCGGACCAACGGCCGGGCCGGTCATGCTGGGCCGCAGCCGGTCGGGTCGTCGGTCGGGCTGGGGCAGCGGTCGGGGCGGCGCCGGAGCTACCGGCGGCGGTACGCTCGCCTCCCGGCGTCGCGCGGCCTGCCGCGGCGAGCCCACCCGGACACCGGTGCCCGGCTCGGTGAGGAGGCTCCCCATGCGCTTCGAGGCGACGACCGAGGTGACCGCGCCGCAGGAACTCGTCTGGGACGTGACGACCGACGTCGAGCGCTGGCCCGAGTGGACGGAGTCGGTGCGCCGGGCCGAGCGGCTGGACTCCGGCCCGTTCGCCGTCGGCGCCGCGGCCCGGCTCGAACAGCCCCGGCTGCGCCCGGCGGTCTGGCGGGTCACCGAGCTGGTCGCGCCGGCGTACTTCCGGTGGGTCTCCCGCAGCCCGGGGGTCCGCACCCTCGCCGAGCACCGGTTGGAGCCGCTGCCCGACGGCCGGGTCCGGGTGGTGCTGTCCGTGGCGCAGACCGGACTGCTGGCCCCGCTGGTCGGCCGGCTCGGCGGCGACCTGATGCGCCGTTACCTGCGGATGGAGGCGGACGGCCTCAAGCGCCGCTGCGAGCGGGGTTGACCACGGGCTTCTCCAGGATCGCCAGCCCGGGGCCGTTGCCGTCCGGGCGGTGATCGACGATCCGGTAACCCTGCCGGTGGTAGAGCCGGAGGTTGTCGGCGCTGTTGGCGCCGGTGAACAGGGCGAACCGCGCCGTCCCCGGTGGGCAGGCGGCCTCGATCGCGGCCAGCAGCCGGCTGCCGACGCCCGAGCCCTGCCGGTCGGGGGCCACCGCCAGCCGGCCGATGTGCGCGGTGTCGCCGTCCAGCCGGGCGCGCACCGAGCCCACCAGCCGGGCGCCGTGCCGGGCCACCAGCACCACCGTCGGGCCGGCGAGCACCGCCCGCACCTCGTCCAGCGTCTCGGTCAGCGGCGGCAGGAACGGGTCGGCGTACCGCTGCGCCTCGACCAGGTACGCGGCCCGCTGCACGGTGAGGATCTCGCCGGCGTCGTCGACGCTCGCGGGAACGATGACTGTCGCTGCCGTCACCGGGACAGTCCAGCACAGCGCGCGGTGGCGCCGCCGGGCGGCCCGTCCGCCGCGCCCGTACGCTGGCGGTGTCCGGCGGCGGCGGAGGTGACCATCGTGACCGAGTTGACGTACCCGCAGGTCGGGGCGACCCGGCAGGGGCCGCTGCCGGCCGGCTACCACCACCTGCGGCACCGGGTCCGGCTGCCGGACGGCTGCTTCGCCAGCGCGGCGCGGGCGGTGCTGACCTGGCGGCTGCACCGGGCGGCCGGGGTGGCGATGCGCACCGCGGCGCCCCGCGCCGACGTGGGCGTCCGGGTGACCCCCGGCCTGGGGGTCGGCCCGCTGCGGTTGTGGGGGCCGACCGAGGTGGTCTGGGTGGCGGACGAGCCGGACCGGGCCGGCTTCGGCTACGGCACCCTGCCCGGGCACCCGGAGATCGGCGAGGAGGCGTTCCTGGTCCGCCGCGACGGCGACGCGGTGCTGTTCGAGGTGGTGGCGTTCAGCCGCCCGGCGCACTGGTACGTGCGCGCCGCCGGCCCGGCCACCCGGGCCTTCCAGCGGGCGTACGCCTGGTGGTTGGGGCGGACGCTGCGCCGGCTCTGCGCGGCCGGCTGACCGGGGAGCGGGTCGGCAGCGGGCCCGGCCGGCGGCGGGCGGGCGGCCCGGTCAGAAGCGGGCGAAGGAGCGGATCGGCATCCGTGGCCCGTACCGGGGCGCCTGGACGCCGGCGGCGGCCAGCAGCACGCAGACCCGGCCGCGGTGACCGCGGAACGGCGCCAGCAGTTCGAGCATCCGGGCGTCGTCGGCGCGGGCCTCGCCGGCCAGCGCCCAGGCCACCGTGTTGGGCACGTGGTAGTCGCCGACGCTCACCGCGTCCGGATCGCCGTACGCGACGCGGACCACCTCGGCGGCGGTCCACGGGCCGATGCCGGGCACGGCGGTGAGCCGGCGGGTCGCCTCGGCGGCGTCGGCGCAGCGCTCCAGCCGGTCGGCGACGGCGGCGGCGCGGCGCAGCGTGTCGGCCCGCCGCTGTTCCACCCCGAACGGGTGGAAGGTCCAGTACGGCGCGGCGGCCACCGCTGCCGGGTCCGGCGGCAGCAGCAGCGGCTGCCGGGGCCCCGGCGCCGGCTCGCCGAAGTGGCGGACCGTCGCCGCGTACGCCCGGTACGCCTCCTTGCCGGTGACCTTCTGCTCGAAGACCGCCCGCAGCACCCGGGGGAAGACCAGCCCGGTGGCGGGCATCCGCAGCCCGTGGTGCCGGGCGGCGAGCCGGGCCACCACCGGGTGCGCGGCGGCCAGGTCGGCGAACCCGGTCAGGTCGTCGCGGAGGCCGGCGATCGCGTCGGCCCGGTCCACCACCCAGCCGCCGCCCGGGCCGTACCCGTCGGCCACCACCGCGCCGCCCGCCGGTCGCAGGCTCAGCGTGGCCGGGCCGTCCGGGGTGCGGGTGGCCCACCAGAACGCGCCGTCCGTGATCCGGGCGCACGGATCGTACGGGCTGAAGGTCAGCGGCCGGACCGAGTCGGCCAGCCGGTAGCCGGGTGGCGGGCGCAGCTCGCGGCGGGCGCTCGGCGCGGTCTCGGTCACCCCGACACTCTGCCACGGCCGGGCCCTGCGACGAACGCCCCCGACCCGGTGCACCGGGGGCGGAACGGGTCGCGGCGCCGGCCCAGGTGCGGGCCGGCGCCGGATCCCGGGACGCGGGGGCGCTGCCGGTGCGTGGCGTCCAGGTGGTGACGGTGGCCGGTCGCGCCCTCCCCGGCGGCGACCGGCCACCGGGTCAGTACGAGTAGCCGCCGTCCTCCGAGCCGCCACCGGCGCTGTCGTCAGCGTTGTCCGCCGGCGGTTCCACCGGCTTCGGGGTGCCCTTGGGCAGGCAGGTCAGGTTCTTCTTGCCGTCCGGGGCGACCACGAACCAGGTGCCGCCGACGGCCTGGCCCTTCCACTGGCCGGGCTTCTTGTCGCCGATGTAGCGGTAGAGCGGCCAGCCGCCGAGGGTGATCTGGCGGGTGCCGTCCTGCCGGGTGACCGTGCCGACCTTGTCGTCGGAGACCCCGTTGAGCTGGGGGTTGCCGTCGGTGAGCGCGGGCGGCCAGACCTTGGCGCACTTGCCCACGCAGTTGGACGAGGGCGGGTCGGCCGAGTCCTTGTCGAACCGGTAGAGGATCCACCCGTCCTGGTCGGTCACCACGTTGCCCATCCGGGCGACCTTCTTGCCGCGCAGTTCGTCGGTGAGCCGCACGTTGGCCGGCGGCGCCGCGTCGGTGGCCGGCGCGTCCTGGCTGGCCTCCGGCTCGGCCTCGGCCGTGGGTTCTGCCGCCGCGGTGGGTTCGGCCGCGGCGACGGCGACCGGCTCGGCCGCGCTCGTGTTCGGGTCGTAACCTGCGGGAGCGCAGGCCGTCAGCGCGACCATCGCGCTAGCGACGATGACGGTCCGCTTCATCTGTGCCACGTGCCCTCCTGATGCTTGGCAGTTCGCCAATGAGTACGGGCCGGCCGCTGTCAAGGTTGAACATCGATGAGTGGCTCATTTCACATCCGATCGGTTGAACCGCCCGACCCGATCGTTCGTGCCCCGAGGCGACGGCCCCCGCGCGGGGCACCACGGGCGGGCCCGGCGGCCGGGCACGACGAAGGCGCCGGTCGGACCCGCCGACCGGCGCCTTCGTCAACCCACCGCTACAACGGCACCTTCACCAGTGGAGTGGCCACCCCGTTGGCGTCCACCGACTCGATCTGCATCCTGCGGATGTCGCTGCGGGGCACCGCCGTCGCCGCCTGCAACTGCAACGGCAGCGGGTTGCTGTTCGTGCCGTACCCGGTGCCCGGCACCGACCAGGAGGACACCACCTCGGTGGCGTTGTTCTTGCGCACCACCACCAACCGGCAGGTGCGCGGCCCCGGCAGGCGGGTCAGGTTGAAGTTGACGAGCGTGCCGAACTCCTTCTCCGCCAGCCACAGATCGGCCTTGACCCCGGTGCTCTGGTCGGTGGCGCTCACCGGATCGCCGTCCGGGAGCTGACCCTCGCCACCGACCCCCGGCCCGGTGACCGTCGGCCCCGGCGTGGGCTGCTCCGGCCCGGCGGTGGACCGGCCGGTCGGCAGCGCCTGCGGCGCGCCGGCCGAATCGGTGAGGCTGGCGATCCCGACGCCGGTCAACCCGCCGAACACCACGACCGCGGCGGCGGCGGCGAGGACCTGCCGCATCCGGGCCCGACGCCGGTCCGCCCGGACCGCCACCAGGGTACGGTCCAGCAGGGCCGGATCGGTGGCCGTCTGCTCCAGCGCCATCATCGTCTCGCCGTCGATGCCGGAGAGCAGCCCCACCACCGGCACCATCGTCTCCAGCTCGGCGGCACACGCCCAGCAGGTGGCGAGGTGCTCCTCGAACCGTTCCGCCTCCTGCTGGTCCAGCACGCCGAGCGCGTACGCGGCGACGTCCATGTGGTCGACCCGGCTCATTCTGTCACCCCCCGCTCCTGCAGAGCCGTACGCAGCGCGCGCAACGCGTAGTAGACCCGTGACTTGGCGGTGCCGAGCGGGAGCCCCAGTTCCTCCGCCGCCTCCGGCACCGTCCGACCTCGAAAGTACGTCGCCACCAGGATTTCCCGGTGCGACTGGCTGAGCGTACGTAGCGCGTCGGCCATCGTCATCGTGCGCAACACCCGTTCGGTGCTGTCCGCCTCGGCGAACGCGGTCAGGTCCCGGTCGTACGTCTCCGCCGGCCGGGCCTGCTCGCTGCGGTGCTCGTCGATCGCGATCCGCCGGGCCACCGTCACCAGCCAGGGCCGCAGCGACCCCTGACCGTGCACCCCGAGCCGGTGCGCGTTGCGCCAGGCCCGCAGCAGGGTCTCCTGCACGATGTCCTCGGCGCGCTGCCGGTCACCGCCGGTCAGCCGCATCACGAAGGCCAGCAGCGGCCCCGCGTGCTCGGCGTACAGCAGCCGGATCAACTGGTCGGAATGACTGGCCTCGGTGGACGTCGCCTGATGGCGCCCGGGCGCCGGTCGCGGCGTCACCGGCTCATTCTGGCGAGCCGCCGGGCGGGCGTCGACCCCCCGGCCAGACCTGGACGCGCGCGACTGGGGCTGAGCCCGGGCGGATCGCCACTCGGGCCGCGCCATGTCGCCGTGCCAGCCGGCCGCCACCGCATGCATGCAGACCTCCGGTGTCAAATGACATCAGCCGGCCCCCCACGGGCATGGCTGCCCGGTGGTACGCAGCAACCCGCCGGACGGATCAACGCCCGGCCGAAAAAATTCCGGGCGGCGGCGGAGTGGAGTCGGTGGCGTCGGCGTCGCGCACCACGGCCGCACCCGAGGCGAACCGGTCCAGCTCCGCGCCGGCCACCACCCGGCCGGGGAACCAGTCCCCGGCGGCCCGCCGGGTCAGCTCCGGCACCGGCGGCTCGACCCGGCCCGCCACCAGCACCAGGTTGCCGTAGCGGCGCCCGCGCAGCACCGCCGCGTCGCTCACCAGGCAGGCATGGGGCAGCACCGCGCGCACCGTGGCCACCTGCGCGCGGGCGTGCCGCAGCGGCGGGCCGTCGGCGATGTTGGCCAGATACCAGCCGTCCGGCCGCAGCACCCGGGCCACCTCGGTGGCGTATTCCACACTGGTCAGGTGGGCCGGGGTCCGGGCACCGGCGAAGACGTCGGCGACCACCACGTCGAAGGCGGCATCCCGGGTGGCGGTCAGGGTGGCCCGGGCGTCGGCGACCCGCACCCGCAACCGGGGGTCGGCCGGCCAGGGCAGCTCCCGGCGGACCAGCTCGACAAGCGCGCCGTCCACCTCGGACACCCGCTGGGTGGAGCCGGGCCGGGTGGCGGCGACGTACCGGGGCAGGGTCAGCGCGCCGCCGCCCAGGTGCAGCACCCGCAGCGGCGCCCCGGCCGGGGCCAGCAGGTCGAACGCGGCGGCCAGCCGCCGGACGTACTCGAACTCCAGGTGCGTCGGGTCGGCCAGGTCCACGTGCGACTGCGGCGCGCCGTCCAGGAGCAAGGTGTACGACCGGGGCCGGTCCGGGTCCGGCACCAGCTCGGCCCGGCCGGTGTCGACCTGCTCGGCCACCCGGTCGGTGGCCCGCTTGCGGCCCATCAGCGGCGCATCCCGCCGGCGCGGGCGGCGGCCGTCAGCGCCCGGTGCAGCAGCCGTGCGTCGCCCAGCAGCCCCCGCAACCGGCGCTCCAGCCCGGCGATCGGGATCAGGTTCTGCGGGGCCCGCGGGTCCTTGTACGGGGTGGAGGCGAACCGGGGCAGGGTGACCAGCGACAGGTCGGCCAGCTCGATCGCCTCGGCGGCGGTCAGCTCGGCCGAGCACTCCATCCGGACGATGCCCGCCCAGGGCGCGCCGGCCGCCACCGGCAGCCGCAGATACCACGACCAGCCACCCCACGCGGTGCCGAGCTTGAACACCGGCGAGCGCTGCCCGGAGCGCAGGCCGGTGACCACGGCGGTGAGCCGGGCGTCCAGGTATTGGCTGTGCTGGGTCTTGATGTAGCCCAGAGTGCGCGGCAGTTGCCGGCGGCTGCGCAGCGGACCGTCCACCACCAGCAGGTCGCCGTCGGTGCGGGCGGCGTCGGAGACGGCCACCTCCAGCGCGGTGAGCGGCCCCTGCACCGCCGCCGGCAGCTTGCTCAGCTCACCGGCGCCGCCGACCCGGTGCACCGGGTAGCGGACCTGGCCGCAGACCACCTCGGCCGCCGACGGGCTGGCGGTGAACAGGCCCCGCTCCACCCGCGCCCCGGCCAGCTCGGCCACGCCGCGCTCCAGGTCGCAGCGGACCACGCCGGCCGCGTACGAGGCGGCGATGCCCGGAAAGGACGCGCCGTCGTCCTCGGCCGTCCACACGCTGGCGTCGATCCGGCGTACCCCGTCGACCAGCAGCACCACGTCCGGCGCCCGCAGCTGCGGCCGGGGGTCGATCGCCCGCCAGTCCACCGCGGGCAGTTCGGCGTCCGCCTCCACCTGAGCGCTGCTCGGGGCCGCCGGCCCGCCGGCGGACGCCTCGAACGACGCCCCGTACGCCGGATCCCACGCGTCGACGAAATACCGTGGTGGACCGCTCACAGGCCGGTCCGTTCGATCCGGGCGGTCCGGGCGTCCTTGCGTACCTCGAAGCGGACCGGGATGCGTTCGGCCAGCGCCGGCACGTGGGTGACCACCCCGACCATCCGGTCGCCCCGGGCGGCGAGCCCCTCCAGGGTGGCGGCCACCGTGTCCAGGGTGGCCGCGTCCAGCGTGCCGAAACCCTCGTCCAGCACGATCGACTCCAGGCTGGCGGCCGTGGTGGACATCCCGGCCAACTGCTCGGACAGCGCCAGCGCCAGGGCCAGCGACGCCTGGAACGTCTCGCCGCCGGAGAGCGTGCGCACCCCCCGGCGCAGCCCGGCGTCGTGGTGGTCCACCACGGCGAACTCGCCCTTGTCGTGGACCAGGTCGTACTGGCCGCCGGAGAGCTCGCGCAGGATCCGGGAGGCGCCGTCGACCAGCAGGTCCAGCGCCTCGGCCAGCAACCACCGCTCGAAGTTGTTGGCCCGCAGGTGCCCGGCCAGGGCCCGGGCCACCTGGGCCCGCTGCCGGTGCTCCTCCCGCTGCCCACGCAGCTCGGCGGCCTGCTCCCGGCGCTCCTCCAGCCGCCGGTGCGCCGCCTCGGCCCGCTCCACCGCCACCGCCACCGCGCGGACCGGGTCGTCGGCGGGCGGCAGCCCACCGCCGGCGAGCAGCCCGGCGATCCGCTCCGCCACCACCCCCGCCGCCGCCTCGGCCCCGGTGACCGCCGCGGCGACGCCGACCCGCTCGGCGCGCCGCCGCTCGGCCTGCCCGCCGGCCCACGCCACCAGCGCCGCCCAGGCCCCGGCGACGTCGTCCCGGTCGGCGGCCGGCGGCCCGAACCGGGCCAGCCCGTCCCGGGTGGCGTCGAAGTCCCGCCAGGCGCGGCGCAGCCGCTCCTGCGCGCCGTCGAGCGCCGCGCGGGCCCGGCGGGCGGCGTCCCGGCCGGCCCGGACCCCGCCGGCGGCCTCCTTTAGGGCGCGGCGCAGCCGGTCGTGCTCGGCCAGCGACTCCCGCAGCGCGGCCGGCGGGGCGGCGCCGGCGAGCTGCGCGTCCAGCTCGGCCAGCCGGCCGCGCAACTGGTCGTCCTGGGCCCGGGCGCGCAGCAGCATCCGGTCCAGCTCCCGGGCGGCGGCGTCGCGTTCCTGCACGACCCGCTTCGCCGCCTCGCTGGCCGTGCGGGCCGCCTTGCCGGCGGCGACCGCCCGGGCCACCGCCGAGCCCTTCGGCGTGGCCGGCACCCGCGGCACCACCTGCTCGCAGACCGGGCAGGGGGCGCCGGCGGTCAGGTGCGCCCGTAGCGCCACCGCCTGGTCGGTCGCCTTCGCCTCCTCGTGCGCCCGGAACGCCGTCTCCAGCTCCACCTCGGCCCGCTCGGCGGCGGCCCGGGCCTGGGCGAGCGCCTCGGCCGCCGCGTCGTGCTCGGTCTGCGCCGCCGCCACCGCCGCCCGCACGGCCGCCGCCTCGCCGGTCAGCCGCTCCCGGTCGGCGTGCGCCCGCAGCAGCAGCCGCAGCGCGCTCTCGTCGCCGGCCGCGGCCAGCTCACCGCGCAGCTTCTCCTCCCGCTCCTCGGCCAGCCCGACCGCCGCCGCGGCCTCGTCGGCCGCCGCGCGGGCCGCCGCCACCGCCCGGGCCAGCTCCGCGATCCCGTCCGGTGCCCGCACCCCGGCCAGCACGGCCAGCTCCGCGTCCAGCCCGGCCAGCTCCGCCGCCCGCTCCCGCGCCGCGGCCCGGGCCCGCTCCAGCTCCGGTACGGCGGCCTCGACCGCCCCGGACAGCTCCCGCATCGCCCCGACCCGCCCGGCCGCCTCGGCCAGCGCCTCGTCGTCGACGTCGGCCAGCCCGGCGAGGATCCGGTCGACCTCCTCCAGCTTGGCCTCCACCCGGCCGGCGCGTTCGGTGGCCAACTTCTGCACCCGCTCGTAGACGCCGAGCCCGAGCAGGTTGACCAGGATCTGCTGCCGGGTGGCCGGCTTGGCGTGCAGGAAGTCGGCGAACTGGCCCTGCGGCAGCACCACGCAGCTGGTGAACTGCTCGTACGGCAGCCCGACCGCCGCCAGCACCGCCGAATCCATCTCGGCGGCCGTGCCGGCCAGCACCTCGCCGAGATCGTCCGGGCTGAGCCCGGTGTCCAGCTTGGTCACGTCGAAGCCGGGCGGCATCAGTTGCAGGCCGGCGCCCGCCGTCTTGACGTTGCCCCGGCCGTCCCGGCGCACCACCCGGGTGGCGACGTAGCGGTCGCCGGCCGACTCGAAGACCAGCCGGACCCGGGCCTCGGTCGCCGACGGCGCCAGCGCGTTGGCGATGCCCCGGGTGCCGCCCCAACGGGGCACCGTGCCATAGAGGGCGAAGCAGATCGCGTCCAGCACCGTGGACTTCCCGGAGCCGGTCGGCCCGACCAGCGCGAAGAAGTCCGCGTCGGTGAAGTCGACGGTGGTCTCCTCGCGGAAGACGGTGAAGCCCGCCAGGTCCAGCCGGATCGGGCGCATCAGCGGTCAACCTCCTCGAAGAGCTCGTCGAAGAGCTCCCGGACGCCCTCGTCGGCGTGGCCCTTGCTGTCCAGGTAGTCGGCGAACAGCTGGCGGGGTGAGCGGCCGGCCCGCTGGGCGGTGGCGGTGCCGCTGCCCGGCGCCGGCACCAGCTCCGGGTCGATCCGGATCTCCAGCGCCCGGGGCAGCAGCTCCTGCACCTCCTCGCGCAGCCCGGCCCGGGGCTGCTCGCGGACGTACACCCGCAGCCAGCCCTCCGGCACCTCGATCTCGGCGAGCTGCGCCAGGGTGCCGCGCACCGTACGCAGCGGCACCGCCGCCGGCACCGGCACCTCGCGGACCTGGGCGGCGGTCGTGGCGGTCACCTCCACCAGGGTCACCGACGGGACGTTCTCCTGCTCGCCGAAGTCGACCGCGAGCGGGCTGCCGCTGTAGCGGATGGGGGCGGGGCCGATCACCCGCTGCGACCGGTGCAGGTGGCCCAGCGCCACGTAGTGCGCGTTGCCCGGGAAGATCGTCGCCGGTACGGCGTAACCCAGCACGGTGTGCGCGTCCCGCTCGCCGCCGCCGGTGCTCGCCCCGACCACGGTGACGTGGGCGGTGACCAGGTGCACCCGGTCCGGCTCGGTGAAGCCCTCGGCCAGCCGGCCGAGCACCCGGCCCAGGTGGTCGGCGTAGGTCTGGTTGGCCTCGGCGGCGGTCAGCTCGTACATCTCCACCGCGCGGACGGCGTACCGCTGGGAGAGGAAGGGCAACGCGGCCAGCTGCCAGCGCTCGCCGTCGCCGGTGACCCCGTCGATGACGTGCTCGGCCGGATCTTCCCGGACGCTGCCGCGCAGGGTGATCCCGGCCGCCTCGGCCCACGGCCGCAGCGCGTCCAGGGCCGGCCCGTTGTCGTGGTTGCCGCCGATCGCCACCACGTCCGCGCCGAGCCGGCGCAGCGCGGTCAGCGCCCGGGTGACCAGGCGGGTGGCCTCCGGTGTCGGCGCCGCGGTGTCGTACAGGTCACCGGCGATGATCACCAGGTCGGGGCGTTCGGCGCGGGCGATCTCGATCACCCCGGCCAGCACCTGCTTGTGCTCGTCGAGGCGGGACTGCCCCTTGAGCACCTTGCCGACGTGCCAGTCCGAGGTGTGCAGGATCTTCACGGTTCCCCCACTAGAACGGGATGTCGTCGTCGGTGGAGCCGGAGCCGACCACCGCGAACGGGTCGGCCGACTGGGTGATCGAGCGCAGCGTCTGCGAGGGGGCCCGGCCCGCCTCGGAGACCCGGGTCGCCCACGCCGGGAAGGGGAACTCCAGGCAGAGCGGGACCGGGATGTCCGGCTGGTTGACGAACATCGTGCCCGGCTTGGCCAGCAGCGCCCGTTGGCGCTGGGCCGGCGGGAGGAAGCCGTATTCCGGGCGGGACGCCTCAGCCGGGTCGAGCCGGCCGACCACCCGGACCGCCGAGTTGGTGACGATCCGCCGCTCGACCTCGCTCGCCGTCTGCTGGGCGCCGACCAGGATCACCCCGAGCGACCGGCCCCGCTCGGCGATGTCCAGCAGCACCTCCTTGATGGGGGAGGAGCCCTCGCGCGGGGCGTACTTGTTCAGCTCGTCGAGCACCACGAAGAGCAGCGGCTTGGCGGTGCCGGCCTTCTCCTTGCGCTCGAACTCGCTCTTGAGCGTCACGCCCACCACGAAGCGCTGCGCCCGGTCCGGCAGGTTGTGCAGGTCGACCACGGTGACCTGGGCGCTCTCGGCGGTGTTGATGCTGTGCGGGCGGCGGGTGGCCAGGTCGCCGCGGATCAGCCGGCCCAGGTCCTTCTTGCTGCCGATCAGCCGGCGGGCGAAGGCGTTGACCGTGCCCAGCCCCACCGCGCTGCCGGCCCAGTCGCCCCGGGTCTCGTCGTCGTTGAGCTGCTCCACCACGTGGTCGACCAGGTCGGCGTAGGAGCCGAGCCGGACCCCGTCGATGCTCACCCCGCCGTCGGCGGGCTGGGCGTAGCGGGCCAGGTGCGCGGCGACCGAGTGGACCACCATCGTGTACTGCTGGCGCTCGTCGTCGGCGTCGGCGAAGACGTACGGCAGGAGACGGTCGGCGCAGAACTCGGCGAGGGTCCAGTAGAAGCTGTCCACCCCGGTCAGCCGGCTGGACACGTCCGGCGTGCCGGAGGAGTCGCCGACCCGGGGCGGGGCGTACACCCGCACGTCGGGGAAGGCGCCGGCGGACAGGCCGAGCTTCGCGTACCCGGCGCGGGTCGCGTCGTCGAGCCGGGTGTTGGGGTGGTCGAGGAAGAGCAGGTCCTCGCCCTTGACGTTGAAGATGAGCGCCTTGGCGTTGACCGCGTCGCCGCCCAGCACGCCGGAGCGGAACACCGAGTAGAGCAGGAAGGTGGCGAAGCTGGTCTTGGTGGCCACGCCGGAGATGCCGGAGATGGAGACGTGCGCGCCCCGGGTGCCGTCGAGGAAGTCGGCGTTGAGATAGACCGGCACGCCGTCGCGGCCCATCCCCATCGGGATGCGCCGCTCCATCCGGTCGAAGTGCAGCGCCCGGGCCCGGGCGTCGCCCTCGGCCCGGTGCACCGTCGCGCCGGGCGCCGGCGGGACGTAGAACTCCGGGTCGACCCGGGTGGTGGTGATCTCGGCGGCCTCCTGCACCTGGGCGGGGAGGGTGCCGTCGGCGATGGCGAAGACGTCCGAGTCGAACTGGGCCCCCTCGTGCCGGGCCCGGACCTGGGTGACCACCCCGGCGATCGTCACCGGCTCCCGGTCGGGCAGCTCCCGGCGGGTCACCACCACGTCGTCAAGCTGGAGGTAGCTGTCCGGGGAGACGGCCGTCCAGAACTGCAACGGGGTGGCGTCGGCGGTGCCCAGCACCCGGCCGACCGGCTCACCAGGGCTGTCGCTCAGGTCGTCGGTCACGCCTGCATCCTGCCCGAGGGATGCGACAGGTTGCCACGCGACGCGGCGGACGCCACGCCGATCGTCCGTGCTCGCTCGCTGGGTGGGTTCGACCGACCACGGGGAGTGCGAATGCGCCTCCGCGGCGCTTCGGCACGAGTGCCCGGGCCGGCGTGGCGTCGGTGTCCCTGGCCGGCGGCGTGGCGTCGGTGTCCCGGGCGGTCGGGGTGGTGCCGCCGGGCCGTGGGGAGCCCGTGCGGGCCCTACCAACTTGATGTCGCAGACGAATCAGAGCGGGGACAACTTCCGGCGTTTCGCGGTGTCGTCACCGGGTCCTTGAATCGTTCACGTCATCAAGTTGGTAGGCGCTGGACCGCACCAGCCGTCCCCCGGTCGACCGCTTGTGCAACGCCAGACGCCGGCAGTTGACCGCAGTCGTCGGCAGTTGACCGCGGTCGTCGGCAGCCCGGGCCGTGGTGGCGTGACCGAGCCAGGAGGCCGCCTACCGGGGTGGGCGGCGTGACCGAGCCGGGAGGCCGTCGACCGGGGCGGGCGGCGTACCGTGATCAGCCCCTGCGGGTGTAGCGCAGCATCAGTACCCCGTCCGCGGCGGCCAGCACGTGCCGCAGCCCGAGCTGCCGGGGCACGGTGGCGGCGCCGGCGGTGATCCGGCCCGGCCCGGGCCCGGCCAGCAGCGGGGCGACGGTCAGGCAGAGCTCGTCGACCAGGTCGGCGGCGGTCAGCGCGCCGAACAGGTGTGGCCCGCCCTCGCACAGCAGCTCGGCCAGGCCGCGCCGGCGCAGCTCGGCCAGGCCGGCGGCCAGCTCCACCCGCTCCTCGCCGCAGCGGATGAGGTCGGCGACGTCGGCCAGCCCCGGTGGCGGTCGCACCCCGGCGCGGGTGAGCACGATCGGCCGCACCGGCGCGTCGGCGAAGGCCGCCTGGGCCGGGTCGAGGTCGAGTGAGCCGGAGACCACGATCAGGGTCGGGTACTCGGCGAGCCCGTGCTCGCGCCGCCACGCCCGGCGCGCCGCGCTGAGGCGTACCGCCCGGTAGCCCTCGTGGCGCAGCGTGCCGGCGGCGACCAGCAGCCCGTCGCAGAGCATCCGCAGCAGGCCGAAGACCCGCTTGTCGGGCTCGCCGGAGAGCCCCTCGGAGTAGCCGTCGAGGGTGACCGCGCCGTCGAGGCTCGACACGAAGTTCACCCGCAGGTGGGGGCCGCCGGCCCGGCCGTAGAGCGCGGTCAGCTCCGGATCGGACAGCGGCGCGGGGTCGGGCGCCGGCCAGAGCCGGGAAATCGGGATTCCGACGGTCATTCGCCGGCCGGACCCGTGACCGGCGGGGTCGGTTCGGGGGTACGGTGCTGGCAGTCGCACCACTTCCGGCCCGGACATTCGTCGTGCCGCCGCTCCCGGCACGCTCGGCAGATCATGCCGGCAGCCTATGCGGTGGAAGGAGGGGACAGCATGCCACGTCAGATCTTCCTGGTGAAGATGTCCCTGGCCGGGGTGCGGCCCCCGGTCTGGCGGCGGGTGCTGGTCCCCGGTGGGTTCACCCTCGACCGGATGCACCGGGTGGTGCAGTACGCGATGGGCTGGCAGGACTGCCACCTGCACTGCTTCGACATCGACGGCGTTCAGTACGGCGAGCCCGATCCGGACGGCGAGCTGGCGGTCCGCGACGAGCTGGACGTGCGGCTCGACGCGGTGGTCGGCAAGGGCAGCCGGTTCCAGTACACGTACGACTTCGGTGACTGGTGGGAGCACGACCTGCTGGTGGAGGACGCGGTGACCGGGGAGCCGGAGCAGCGGTACCCGTTCTGCGTCGACGGGGCCCGGGCGTGTCCGCCGGAGGACGCCGGCGGGCCACCGGGATACCAGCTCCTGCTGGCCGCCCTGGCCGACCCGGCGCATCCCGAGCACGACGCGATGCGCCGCTTCGTCGGTGACCGCTTCGCGCCGGAGGCGTTCGACGCCGGCCGGGTGAGCACCCTGCTGCGCCGCCTCTGCTGACCGGCGCGCGCCCGGCCCGACGGGCGCGACCGACGAGTCGGACGCGGTGATCCGCCGCTGCCCGCTCCGGTATGTCCGGGATCCAGCGATCCATCCCTGTCAACGCCCGCCTCCGCGCGGTAACGAAATGGGAACGCTCCCAGGTCGGTATTGACACCCTCGACACCCGACGGCAATCTCATGGGAGCGCTCCCGGTGGTGACGTGGCTCTCTCCAGGTTCCTTCCGGATGCCGCCGTCGGCGTCGTCCGGCGGGCGGTCGCGCCGTGCAGCAACCCCCCACCACACACACAACGCCTCACTATCGAAAGAGGGGTCTGAAGATGACCGTCCCCATCCGTCGCCGGCGGCTCGCGGCCATCGCGCTCGCCTCGGTCGCGGTGCTCGTCGCCGCCACCGCCTGCAGCAGCGACGACTCGCCGGAAGGCGGCACCGCCGACGACCCGATCACGCTGGTCGTCGACGTCTTCGGCGACCAGGGCTTCGGCTACGAGGAGCTCTACAAGCAGTACCAGGCCGAGCACCCGAACATCAAGATCACCGAGCGCGGCAAGGGCCTCGGCCTGGGCGACTACAACACCCGGCTGACCCAGCAGATCACCGCCGGCGCCGGGGCCGGTGACGTGGTGGCCCTGGAAGAGGGCACCATCGTCCAGTTCTTCCCGCAGACCGCCAAGTTCGAGAACCTGGCCGACTACGGCGCCAACGACCTCAAGGACAACTTCCTGCCGTGGAAGTGGGAGGCGGGCGTCACCCCCGACGGCACGGTGCTCGGCCTCGGCACCGACGTCGGCTCGATGGCGCTGTGCTACCGCACCGACCTGTTCAAGGCCGCCGGCCTGCCCACCGACCGGGAAGAGGTAAGCGCGCTCTGGCCGACCTGGGACGACTTCATCGCCACCGGGCAGAAGTTCGCCGCCGCCGACAAGAAGCACAAGTTCGTCGACTCGGCGACCAACTTCTACAACATCGTGCTGATGCAGACGGCCAGCAACGGCAGCGGCCAGACCTACTACGACAAGAGCAACAAGCTGATCATCGGGGACAACCCGGACGTCAAGACGGCGTACGACCTCTCCACCAAGATGATCGCGGCCGGCCTGTCGAACAACCTCCAGTCGTTCTCCAACGAGTGGAACGCCGGCTTCAAAAACGGCAGCTTCGCCACCATCGGCTGCCCGGCCTGGATGACCGGTGTCATCAAGGGTCAGGCCGGTGACGGGGCGGCCGGCAAGTGGGACATCGCCAAGGTCCCCGGCGCCGCCGGCAACTGGGGCGGCTCCTGGCTGGCCGTGCCGAAGTCGAGCAAGCACCCGAAGGAGGCCGCCGACCTGGCCAAGTTCCTGACCAGCACGAAGGGCCAGGTCGAGGCGTTCAAGGCGGTCGGCAACCTGCCGTCGTCCCCGCAGGGTCTCGAGGACCCGGCGGTGGCCGGAGCCACCAACGAGTACTTCAGCGGCGCCCCGACCGGCAAGATCTACGCCGCCGGTGCGAAGGAGCTGAAGCCGGTCTACCTCGGCCCGAAGAACAACGCGGTCCGCACCGCCGTGGAGAACACCCTGCGCGCGGTCGAGCAGGGCAAGCCCGCCGCGGAGCAGTGGCAGGCAGCGCTGAAGAACGGCGAGGCGGCCGGCAAGTAGCCCGGCCCTACCGCCCGGTCACGGGTGGTGCCGACCGACACCGGCGGCACCACCCGTGATCCCGCGTCGGAGCCCGTGATCCGGCGTCGTCGCGTCGGCGCCACTCACCCGAAGGAACTCTGATGAGCCTGCCCATCGACACCGCGGCCCCACCCGGCCCGTCCCGGCCGCCGGCCACCCCGGCCGCGCACCGGCGGCGCCAGACCGGTCGCACCCTCAACCGGCTGGACCTGCGCTACACCCCGTACGTCTTCGTGCTGCCGTTCTTCGTCATCTTCGCGATCTTCGGCGTCTATCCGATCGTCTACACCTTCTGGATCGCGCTTACCGACCGCTCGCCGCTGAACGCGACGATCAGCTTCGTCGGCCTGGACAACTTCGTCGAGCTGCTCACCAACGACCCGCAGTTCTGGAACGCGGTGACGAACACCTTCGGGATGTTCGTGCTCTCCACCGTGCCGCAGCTGCTGCTGGCGCTGCTGCTGGCCAACGCGCTGAACCGGCGCATCCGGGGGCAGATGTTCTTCCGGCTGGCCATCGCCATGCCGATCATCACCTCCACCGCGGTGGTCGCGCTGATCTTCTCGATGATCTACGCGCGCGAGTTCGGGCTGGTCAACTGGCTGCTCGACCTGGTGGGGATCGACCCGATCGACTGGCGGGCCGGCCGGTTCGCCTCCTGGTTCGCCATCTCCACCATGGTCGACTGGCGGTGGATCGGCTACAACGCGCTGATCTACCTCGCCGCCATGCAGTCCATCAACAAGGACGTCTACGAGGCCGCGGCGCTCGACGGCGCCTCCCGCCGGCGCCAGTTCTGGTCGATCACCATCCCGCAGCTGCGTCCGACGATCATCTTCACGCTGATCATCTCGACCATCGGCGGCCTGCAACTGTTCACCGAGCCGCTGATGTTCACCAGCGGCGCCGGGGCCATCGCCGGTGGCTCCGAGGGACAGTTCCAGACCATCACCATGTATCTGCTCGACGTCATGAACCAGCGCTTCCGCTGGGGCTACGCCGGTGCGGTGGCGTTGATGCTGTTCCTGCTGATCGCCGTCTTCTCGTTCATCAACTACCTGCTGGCCCGCCGGATCAGCTCGGACAAGTGAGGGTGGCGCACGAATGACCAGTACCACGCTGCACCCGCCCGTCCCACGGGCGAAGGAGCCGCGGATCCGCCACCGGGCGGAACGCCTCTGGGCGGCCAGCCCGCTGACCGTCGTCGGGCTCGTCCTCGGGGTGTTCCTCTCGCTCTTCCCGTTCTACTGGATGATCGTGATCGCGTCCCGGACCAACGACGCCGCGAACTCCTGGCCGCCACCGTTCCTGCCCGGCGGCGAGCTCGGCGAGAACATCAGCCGGGTGCTCGCCAACGGCGACGCCAGCATCGTCAAGGGCCTGATGAACTCGTTCCTGGTCGCCGGCACGATCACCGTGGCGACGGTGTTCTTCGGCTCGCTGGCCGGCTTCGCCTTCGCCAAGCTGCGCTTCCGCGGCAAGAACGCGTTGCTGCTGATCATCCTGGCCTCGATGATGGTGCCGATCCAGCTCGGCGTGCTGCCGCTCTACATCCTGATGGCCAAGCTGGAGTGGCTCAACACCATGCCGTCGGTCACCGTGCCGTTCCTCATCGGCGGCTTCGGCATCTTCATGATGCGGCAGTACGCCGAGCAGGCCGTGCCGAACGAGCTGATCGAGGCGGCCCGGGTGGACGGCTGCTCCACCTGGAAGGTCTACTGGCACGTGGTGGTGCCGGCGCTGCGCCCGGCCGCCGCCGTGCTGGGCCTGCTCACCTTCATGGAGCAGTGGAACCAGTTCTTCTGGCCGTTCGTGGTGCTGGCCGACCCGGCCAACCCGACCGTGCAGATCTCGCTGCGCAGCCTGAACACGGCCTACTTCGCCGACAACTCGCAGATCTTCGCCGGTACCTTGATCGCGACGCTGCCGCTGTTCATCGTCTTCGTTCTGTTCGGCCGCCAGATCATCGGCGGGATCATGGAAGGTGCCGTCAAGTCGTGAGTAACCCAGCCAGCCCACCGGGTGTCGGTCTGCTCGACGAGGGCCCGGCCGCCCTCACCTTCCCGCCCGGCTTCCTCTGGGGTGCGGCCACCGCGGCGTACCAGATCGAGGGCGCGGTCGCCGAGGACGGCCGGACCCCGTCGATCTGGGACACGTTCAGCCACACCCCGGGGCGGACGGTGGCCGGGCACACCGGCGACGTGGCCTGCGACCACTACCACCGGATGCCGGCCGACGTACGGCTGATGGCCGACCTGGGGTTGAAGTCGTACCGGTTCTCGGTCTCCTGGTCCCGGGTGCAGCCCGACGGCGCGGGCCCGGCGAACCAGCGCGGCCTGGACTTCTACCGGCGGCTGGTGGACGAACTGCGGGCGTACGACATCGAGCCGTGGCTGACCCTCTACCACTGGGACCTGCCCCAGCCGCTGGAGGACGCCGGCGGCTGGCCGGCGCGGGACACCGCCGGCCGGTTCGCCGACTACGCCCAGCTCGTCGCGGACGCCCTCGGCGACCGGGTGAACCACTTCACCACGCTGAACGAGCCGTGGTGCTCGGCGTTCCTCGGGTACGGCTCGGGGGTGCACGCGCCGGGCCGCACCAACGGCACGGACGCGCTGCGCGCGGGCCACCACCTGATGCTCGGTCACGGGCTCGCCGTACGCGCGGTGCGGGCGTCCCGCCCGGGCGCGCAGCTCGGGGTGACGGTCAACCTCTACCCGGTCACCCCGGCCACCGACTCGCCGGCCGACGCGGACGCGGCCCGGCGGATCGACGGGCTGATGAACCGGTTCTTCCTGGACCCGATCCTGCGCGGGTCCTACCCGACGGACCTGCGGGCCGACCTGCGCGGGGTGACCGATTTCGGCCACGTCCGGGACGGCGACCTGGCGATCATCTCGACCCCGCTGGACCAGGTCGGGGTCAACTACTACACCCGGCACGTGGTGTCCGCCGGGACCGGCCCGGCGGAGCCCGGGCCGTCCCCCTGGCCGGGGAGCGAGGACGTCCGGTTCGTCAGCCGGGGCATCCCGGTCACCGACATGGACTGGGAGGTCGACGCGCCGGGGCTGCTGGAGACCCTCCAGCGGGTGCACCGGGAGTACACCGACCTGCCGATCTACGTCACCGAGAACGGCGCGGCGTTCGTCGACGAGGTGGTGGACGGTCGGGTGGATGACACCGACCGGTTGGCGTACTTCGACGCGCACCTGCGCGCCGCGCACGCCGCGATCGACTCCGGGGTGCCACTCAAAGGCTATTTTGCCTGGTCATTGCTGGACAATTTCGAGTGGGCGTGGGGATACACGAAGCGGTTCGGGATGGTCCGGGTGGACTACGACGACCAGGCCCGGATCCCCAAGTCGAGCGCCCGGTGGTATGCCGAGGTGATCCGGCGCAACGGTCTGGCCGCACAATAGGCGGGAGACCAGTAACGGACGGCCCGGCGCCATCGCCGATCATGGTGCCGGGCAGTCCGACGTCGGAGGAGCAGACGATGACAACGCAGCGCACCCGGTCGCTCGGGCGCCCGACCCTCGACGCGGTCGCGGCCCGCGCGGGGGTCGGCCGCGGCACCGTTTCCCGCGTGGTCAACGGCTCGCCCCAGGTGAGCCCGGAGGCCCGCGCCGCGGTGCAGCAGGCCATCGCCGAGCTGGGGTACGTGCCCAACCGGGCGGCCCGGGCGCTGGTCACCCAGCGCACCGACTCGGTGGCGCTGGTGGTCTCGGAGTCCGGCGAGCGGGTCTTCACCGAGCCGTTCTTCGCCGGCATCGTCCGGGGCGTCAGCTCCGGGCTGCTGGACACCCCGATGCAGCTCTGGCTGGCCATGGTGCAGTCGCCGATCGAGCGGGAGCGGGTCGAGCACCACCTGACCAACCAGCACGTCGACGGGGTGTTGCTGCTGTCGCTGCACGACGCCGACCCGCTGCCCACCCTGCTGGAGGAGCGCGGGCTGCCCACGGTGCTGGGCGGCCGGCCGGCCCGGATGCTGAAGCCCGGCGCGCAGCCGGCGTACTACGTCGACATGGACAACGTCGGCGGCGGCCGGCAGGCGGTCGAGCATCTCTTCGCGCAGGGTCGGCGGCGGATCGCCACCATCGCCGGCCCGCAGGACATGGGCGCCGGCCTGGCCCGGCTGACCGGCTACCAGGAGGCGGTGCGGGCCGCCGGGCTCCCGGTGGATCCGGACCTGATCGCGTACGGGGACTTCAGCGAGGGCAGCGGCACGGCCTGCATGCGGCGGCTGCTGGAACTGCGTCCGGACCTGGACGCCGTCTTCGCCGCCTCCGACCTGATGGCGTTCGGCGCGCTGCGGACCCTGCGTGAGCTGGGCCGCCGGGTGCCGGAGGACGTGGCCGTGGTCGGCTTCGACGACGCCGCGATCGCCCCGCAGGCCGACCCACCGCTGACCACCGTCTTCCAGCCGGTGGAGGAGATGGGCCGCCAGATGGCACGGCTGCTGATGGCCCGGATCCGAGGCGAGGACATCCCCACCCCCCACATCCTCCTGGACACCAAACTCATCCACCGCACCTCCGCCTAACCCCGGCTTCTGTTGCGTTGATCATGAAGTTTGCGTCGCCCGCCATCGGCGTGTCGTGACCCAAACTTCATGATCAACGGCGCCGTCAGGGGTGGGAGCGGAGTTCGCGTTTGGCTAGCGAGGATTTGTGGACCTCGTCGGGGCCGTCGGCCAGGCGGAGGGTGCGGGTCTGGGCCCAGAGGGCGGCCAGCGGGGTGTCCTGGCTGACGCCGGCGCCGCCGTGGACCTGGATCGCCTTGTCGATCACCCACTCGGCCATCGCCGGAGTGGCGATCTTGATGGCCTGGATCTCGGTGTGCGCGCCCTTGTTGCCCACCGTGTCCATCAGCCAGGCGGTCTTGAGCACCAGTAGCCGGGCCTGCTCGATGCGCACCCGGGACTCGGCGATCCACTCCCGGACCACGCCCTGCTCCGCGAGGGGCCGCCCGAACGCGACCCGCTCCAGCGCCCGCCGGCACATCAGCTCCAGGGCCCGCTCGGCCATCCCGATCAGCCGCATGCAGTGGTGGATCCGCCCCGGCCCGAGCCGCGCCTGGGCGATGGCGAACCCGGCGCCCTCGGCGCCCACCAGGTTCTCCGCCGGCACCCGTACGTCGGTGAAGTCGATCTCGGCGTGCCCGCCGTGCGCGCCGTCGCGGTAACCGAAGACGGTCATGCCCCGGCGGACCGTGACGCCCGGGGTGTCCCGGGGCACCAGGATCATGCTCTGCTGGCGGTGCCGCTGGGCGCCCGGGTCGGTCTTGCCCATCACGATCAGGATCTCGCAGCGCGGGTCCATCGCCCCGGAGGACCACCACTTGCGGCCGTTGACCACGTACGCGTCACCGTCGCGCTCGATCCGGGTGGCGATGTTGGTGGCGTCGGAGGAGGCCACCTCCGGCTCGGTCATGCAGAAGGCGGAGCGGATCTCCCCGTCCAGCAGGGGCTTGAGCCAGCGGTCCTGCTGCGCCTCGGAGCCGAACTCGGCGAGCAGTTCCATGTTGCCGGTGTCCGGGGCGGCGCAGTTGCACGCCTCCGGGGCGAGGTGCGGGCTGCGCCCGGTCAGCTCGGCGAGCGGAGCGTACTGGAGGTTGGTGAGCCCGGCGCCGTAGCGCGGGTCGGGGAGGAAGAGGTTCCACAGCCCCCGGGCCCGCGCCTCGGCCTTCAGCTCGTCCAGCACCGGCGGCCGGGCCCACGGGTCCCCGGCGGCGGCGACCTGCTCGGCGTGCACCGGCTCGGCCGGGTACACGCACTCGGCGAGGAACGCCGACAGCCGCTCGCGCAGCTCCTCGGTGCGGGCGTCGTACGCGAAGTCCATCAGCGCTCCCTGACCGCGTGCAGACCGTGCTCGACCAGCGGGTCGACCAGCTCCCCGATCCGGTCGAAGCCACCGCCGAGCGTCTGCCCGAGGGTGTGCCGGTAGTGGATGCCCTCGCAGATCACCGCGAGCTTGAAACAGCCGAGCGCCACGTGCCAGTGCAGCGGCCCGACGTCGACGTCGCTGCGGCCGGCGTACCGGTCGATCAGCTCGGCCCCGGTGGGGAAGCCGGCGCGCGGGCCGAGGCCATCCGCGACCGGGTTGCCCTCGGCGAGGTCGCTGTCACCCAGCACGTCCCAGTAGGTCAGCAGCAGCCCCAGGTCGGCCAGCGGGTCGCCGAGGGTGGCCATCTCCCAGTCCAGCACCGCCCGGACCGCCACCGGGTCGACCGTGGTCAGCAGGTTGTCCAGCCGGTAGTCGCCGTGCACGACCCGCCCGGCGTTGGCCCCCTCCGGCACGCTGTCGGCGAGCGCGTCGCGCAGATTCTCCACCCCGGGCAAGGCCCGGCTGCGCGACTTCTCCAGCTGCCCGGCCCAGCGGCGCACCTGCCGGCCGAGGTAGCCGTCGGGGCGGCCGAAGTCGGCCAGCCCGACCGCGGCCGGGTCGACCGTGTGCAGCGCGGCGAGCGTGTCCATCATCGCCATCGCCAGCTCGCGGCGCTGCCCGGCGGTGAGCGGGTCGGTCTGCGCTCGGCTGCGCAGCACCGTGCCGTCGACCTTCGCCATCAGATAGAACGGCGCCCCGATGACCGCCGGGTCGGCGCAGAGCAGCAGCGCCTCCGGCACCGGCACCGCGGTCGGCGCCAGCGCGGTGATCACCCGGTGTTCCCGGGCCATGTCGTGCGCGGTGGCCAGCACGTGCCCCAGCGGCGGGCGGCGCAGCACCAGCTCCCGGTCGCCGGTGCGCAGCAGGTAGGTCAGGTTGGACTTGCCGCCGGCGATCAGCGTCGCGGTCAGCGGACCGGTGACCAGCCCCGGCCGGTGGTCGGCCAGGTATGCCGTCAGCCGGTCCAGGTCGAGCCCCTTCGGTACGCCACCCCGCGCGGCGGGTGGCACGTCGACCGGCTCCCCGGCCGGGCCACCGCCGAGGGCGGGCGGCGCGTCGACCCGGTCCCGAGCCGCACCGCCGGGCGGCGCGTCTGCTTGGTCTTGATCTTGAGCCGAGCCGTCGGGCGGCGCGTCGGCCGACTTCCCTGCCGGGGCGGCGGGCTGACGTGGGACGGCCGGCGGGTTTCCCGGCCGGAGCGCGTCGACGGCCGGATCGGTCATCCGATTAGTTGATGGCAGCTCAGCTTTGTTGTCAAGGTCGGATTTGACCGGCGGGTCACGGCACCGCAACAGGGACGAAATGGGCGGCCGGCAGGCTGGGACCCAGCCTGCCGGCCGCTCCGTGCCGGCCGCCGAGCGGAGGGACGCACATGTTGCTGCGAGTTCGGGTGACCCTGCCGGATCGACCCGGCACGCTCGGCCAGGTGGCCCGCACCCTCGGCGTGTCCGGCGCGGACATCGTCCAGGTGGTGGTCCTGGAGCGGCTGGGTGGCCGGGCGGTGGACGACTTCACCGTGGTCTGGCCCGGGGCCGCCCGGGTGGAGCGGCTGATGGCCGGCCTCGCCGCCATCCCCGGTGTGCGCGTCGACGGGGTGTGGCGGGCGATCGGCGCGCCGACCACCACCGGGCAGGACGCCGAGCTGCTGGCCCAGATCGCCGCGAACCCGGCCGACGGGGTGGCCACGCTTGTCGACGCGGTGCCCGGGCTGCTCGCCGCCGACTGGGCGGCGGCCGCGGTCGTACCCCTGGACTGGGCGTCCCGGTCCGGCGGCAGCGCGAGCGTCGCGCACGCGAGCTGGCGGGCGCCGCAGCCGCCGGTGCTGCCCGAGGTGACCCCGCTGCGGGCCCGCACGGTGACCGCCGCGGACGGCACCCACTACGCGCTCGCCCCGTTCGGCCGGGCCGGGCTGGTGCTGGTGGTGGCCCGGGAGTACGGCGAGCCGCTGACCGCGGCGGCGTTCCACTCGATCGAGGTCGACCGGCTCGCCCAGCTGGTCCGGGCCGGCGCGGTCATCCTCGGCGACCGGCTCGACCTGGTGGACGCCCCGCCGGTGACCAACGTCACCTGACCCGTCCCGCCGTGTCACCCGCGGGCAACGGGGGCGCAACAGCCCGCCGGCAGGGTCGGTGGTGAGGAAGGGAGCGGACATGGCGCTGTGGCGGATCCGAGCCACCGTGGACGACCGGCCGGGTTACCTGTCGGTCCTCACGGCGAGTCTCGCGCTGCGTGGGGTCAACATCCTCACCGTGCAGGTGCACACGACCGAGGTGGGAGCCGTCGACGACTTTCTGGTCGACGCGCCCGACTCGCTGGGCGAGGCGGAGCTGGTCGCCGCTGTCGAGCGGGGCCGGGGCCGGGACTGCTGGGTGGCGCGCAGCGAGGCGCGCGGGCTGGTCGACCAACCCACCCGGGTGCTGGCCCTGGCCGGCGGGCTGGTCCGGGACCCGGACGGGACCGGGGCGGCGCTGCACGCCCTGCTCGGCGCGGACGACGTGACCTGGCGGCCGACGCCGGCCGGCGGGTCGGCCGGGGTGGGCGGGTCGACGATGCTGCTGGCCGACCCGGCCGGCGGGTCGTACCGGCTGGCCCGGCGGGAGCCGAGCTTCACCCCGGCCGAGTACGCCCGGGCGCAGGCGCTGGTCGAGCTGTCGGCCGCGGTCGCCCGGCGGGACGCCGAGCGGGTGACCCTGGTGCTGCCCGACTCGGCCGAGGTGGTGGTCCGCCCCGCCGGGCCGGACGACCTGCCGGGCCTGGTCGAGCTGCACGACAGGTGCTCGCCGCGCACCGTGGCGCGGCGCTACCTGAGCGGCGCTGCCCGGCCGTCGCCGGAGCGGCTGCGCCGGCTGCTGGACCCGGCCCGGGGGCTCACCCTGGTCGCCACCGTGGGCGCCGGCGCAACGGAGCAGGTGGTGGCGATGGCCAACCTGCTGGGCGAGGGCGACGAGGCGGAGGTCGCCCTGCTGGTCCGGGACGACTGGCAGCGGCGTGGCCTCGGCTCGGCGCTGCTGCGCCGGCTGCTCGGGCACGCCGACCGGGTCGGCGTCGCCGCCGTGCTGCTGCACGTCCAGGCCGAGAACACCGCGATGCTGCGCACCGTACGCCGGGTGGCGCGGCCGACCCGGATCGACCGGGACGGTTCGCTGCTCACGGTGACGGTGCCGTTGGCCGACCCGGCGCGGGTGCCCCGGCAGCCCGACGCCGCGGCCCGGGCCGACTGAGACCCCGGTCCCGCCGGCCCGGCGGGACCACACCGACGCCGGTGACAACGAGGTCACCGGCGACACCAGGGCCGACCTCCGGTGCGGGGGACGGTACGACGGCAGGGCCCCCGATGCGGGGGCCCTGCCCTTGTTCGGCCGCCCGTGGTCAGCCGAAGAACCGCCGGGCCCGGCCGGCCGCGCGATCAGGTCGCCGGGTAGCTGCTGTAGTCGGGGAAGTTGCCGTAGAGTCGCCCGTCGCCGCCTACGGTGACCGCCTGCACCAGCAGGTCCCCGCCGACGAACGCCCCCTTCCACGACGCGCCCCGGCCGCCGAACGGCTCGTCCCGGTCGCCGCGGGAGCGCGGCTTGTTGATGCCCACCTTGAACGCCTGGAGGTCGACCGCCAGCTTCCCGGCGAGATCCTCGTCGTCGCAGGCGAGCGAGGCGACCAGCGCGCCGTTGGAGGCGTTCATCGCGGCCAGCAGCTCGTCGGTGGTGTCCACCACGACGATGGTGTCGACCGGGCCGAACGGCTCGGCGTGCATCAGCCGGGACCGGCCGGGCGGGGCGAGCAGCACGGCCGGCGCCACGTAGGCGGAGGTGTCCTGCCCGTCGAGGAACGGTGCGCCGTCGAGCCGGCCCCGGTGCAGCGGTACGGCGCCGCCGCGGACCGCCTCGTCGACCTTGCGGCGCAGCTCGTCGGCCTTGGCGGCGCTGATCAGCGGCCCGAAGTCCAGCTCGGGCAGCGGGTCGCCGGCGGACCAGGTTTCCTCCACGGCGAGCGGGTGCCCGAACCGGACCGAGCGGACGACCGGCAGGTACATGTCGAGGAACCGGTCGACCAGGTCGCGCTGCACCACGAACCGGGGGTACGCGGTGCACCGCTGCTTGCCGTACTCGAAGCCCTTCTTCAGGTGCGCGGCGAGCAGGTCCCACTGGGAGAAGTCCCAGACGCCCCAGGCGTTCAGGCCCTCCTGCTCGATGAAGTGCCGCTTGTCGGTGTCGAGCAGCGCGGCGGCCACCTTGCCGCCGTTGGACCGCCCGCCGACGAAGGCCACCGCGCCGATCTCCGGCGCCCGGACCAGCACCTCGGACAGTTCCTCCCCGCTGCCGGAGAGCAGCGTGGCGGGCAGCCCGGCGCGGTGCATCAGCGCGTGCGCCACGGTGAGGCAGACCGCGCCGCCTTGGGAGGGGGTCTTGGCGATGACCGCGTTGCCGGCGAGCAGCTGCACCAGCTCGGCGTGGACCAGCACGCTCATCGGGTAGTTCCAGGAGGCGATGTTGCTGACCGGGCCGGCCAACGGCTCGCGGCCGTCGGCGAGCATCCGGTCGATCTCGCCGACGTACCAGCGCACGCCGTCCAGGGCCCGGTCCACGTCGGCGCAGGCCAGCCGCCACGGCTTGCCGATCTCCCAGACCAGCAGCAGGGCGAGCAGGTCCCGGTGGGCGGTCAGCGCGTCGAGGGCGTCGGTGACCCGGGCCTTGCGCTCGGCGAGGGTGGTGGCGGCCCAGTCGCGGTGCGTGGCGGCGGCGTGCGCCACGGCGGCCCGGGCGGTGTCCGCGTCCACCCGCGGCAGGTTGACCAGCACGGTGTTGTCGACCGGGGTACGCACCGGGCTCGGCGCGCCGACCGCCCGCCACTGCCCGGAGACGAGGTTGTGCAGCGTGGCGACGCCGTCGGCCCCGGTGCCGAACGCCTCGGGCGTGGCGGCGGTGGCGCGGGCGAGGGTGTCGGACCAGGCGGTGCCGTCGGCGAGTGTCAAGGCCATCGCGATCTCCTCAGAATTGACCGGGGAGCGGCGGCGTCGATGGCACCGCTGGTGTGGCGTACTGTCGCGCGCCGTCGATCGGCCGGGCAACCGTACGCTCGTATCCCAGGACGCTCGGTCCACCGGTTGGCGCGAACCGGCGATCCTGTTGATCTGCGCTGAGCTGCTGATATGCGAAGCAGTGATCGAAGATCATCGATCATGTGATCCACGCCCGGCAACGCGGAACCGGCCGCCGGACCCAGGGTCCGACGGCCGGTTCGGGTGGTGCGGGGGTCAGCTGGTGAAGCGGACCTTGTCCCGGCGGCGACGCAGCGTCATCAGTACGACTCCGCCACCGATCAGGGCGAGGCCGGTGACCGCGATGCTGGTCGCGGCCACGCCGGTGAGCGGCAGCCCACCCTCGTCGCCACCGCCGACGCCGCCACCGACCGACGAGCCCGGCGCGCCGGGCACGGTCGCCGACTCCGACGGGGCGCCGGTGGGCGACTCCGACTCGCCGGGCACCCCCGGGGTCGTGGCGGACTCGGACGGCACCGGCGACTCGGACTCCGACGGCGACTCGGACGGGTTCGGCGACTCCGACTCCGACGGCGACTCGGACGGGTTCGGCGACTCCGACTCCGAGGGGGACGGCGACGGCGATGGGGACTGCGACGGCGTGGTGCCGCCGGCGCAGGTGTGGCTCAGGTTGAACCGCGCCGCGGTGCCGCTGATGACGGCGCTGCCGTCGACCAGGGTCCAGCCCGCCGGGGTGAACAGGTAGGCGTGGATGGTCCGGGGGTCCTTGCCGCCGGTGGAGTAGAGGTGGTCCGGGTACGCGTCGGTGGCGTCGGGAATCTTGACCTGGACCTGGGCGGCACCGTTGCTGAAGGTCAGCGTGAGCGTCTCGAAGTTGCCGGCGCTCGCGCCCGGCAGGACGAAGTGCCAACCGTCCTGGTTGGCCTCCCTGCCGGCGAACCGACCGTCGTTGCACTCCTGGTTGAAGCCGGCCGCGGTCGAGCCCTGGTGGGCCGGGTTGAGGGGTACGGTGCTCGACGCCCAGGCCGGGGTGGCGAAGGCGAGGCAGGCCGTGGCGGCGACCGCGGTGAGGGCCGGGCGCGCGACGTGCCGACGCTGTGGCATGAGGATTCCTCCGAAAAGGGGAGAGGTGACGGCACATGATCACACAGCGGTACCCCACCGGCGACATCGGACGATCGGCCTGACCTGCGGCAACGTGACGGGCTGAAGCCGACGCCGAGGCCGAATCCGGGTCGATTCGACGGCGTGTCGGTGTAACGCGGAGGAGTCGGTCGACGCTGCGGGCCGGCGGTCGGCGCATCGCGCCGGCTTCCCAAGGTGACACCGTACCCATTACATTGTCGAGCATCCATGGGAGCGCTCCCGCGCCTTCGTGGGCCACCCACCACCACCGCCGCCGGCAGTCTGGCCGTGACGTCCGTCCGATCCGGTCGGGCTGTCGGGCGGCACCACCCACAGGAGCTCGCCATGCCCCCTCCGATTCCGCCGCCACCCGGCCGGGCCCGGCTCCGCCGCCTGGTCGCCGCCCTGGCGGTAGGTGCCCTCGCGGCCGGCGCCGTCCCCGGCCCGCCCGCCGGGGCCACCACCCGTGGTGCGGTCACCGCCGCACCGGCCGCCGCCGCGCCGGCGTTCAACTACGCCGAGGCGTTGCAGAAGTCGCTGCTCTTCTACGAGGCGCAGCAGTCCGGCCCCAAGCCCACCTGGAACCGGGTCTCCTGGCGCGGCGACTCGGCGCTGACCGACGGCGCGGGCACCGGCGTCGACCTCACCGGCGGCTGGTACGACGCGGGCGACCACGTGAAGTTCGGCTTCCCGATGGCGTTCAGCGCGACCATGCTGGCCTGGGGCGCGGTCGAGTACCGCGACGGTTACGTCGCCTCCGGCCAGCTCCCGCACCTGCTGAACAACCTGCGCTTCGTCAACGACTACTTCGTCAAGGCGCACCCCGCCCCGAACGTCCTCTACGGGCAGGTCGGCAAGGGCGACGACGACCACAAGTGGTGGGGTCCGGCCGAGGTCATGCCGATGGCGCGGCCCGCGTACAAGATCGATGCGAGCTGTGGCGGCGCGGACCTGGCGGGGGAGACGGCGGCCGCGATGGCCGCGTCGTCCATGGTGTTCCGCCCCACCGACGCCGCCTACGCCGACAAGCTGCTCGGGCACGCCAAGCAGCTCTACACCTTCGCCGACACGGTGCGGAAGAACTACCACGAGTGCATCACCGACGCGACCAGCTTCTACAAGTCCTGGAGCGGTTACCAGGACGAGCTGGTCTGGGGCGCGATCTGGCTCTACCGGGCCACCGGCGACGCCGCCTACCTGACCAAGGCGGAGAGCGAGTACGACAAGCTGGGCACCGAGCCGCAGTCGACCACCCGCTCCTACAAGTGGACGATCGCCTGGGACAACAAGCAGTTCGGCGCGTACGTGCTGCTGGCCAACCTGACCGGCAAGCAGAAGTACGTCGACGACGCGAACCGGTGGCTGGACTACTGGACCGTCGGCGTCAACGGCCAGCGGGTGCCGTACTCGCCCGGCGGGATGGCGGTGCTCGACTCCTGGGGCGCGCTGCGCTACGCCGCGAACACCGCCTTCGCCGCGCTGGTCTACAGCGACAAGACCACCGACGCGACCCGGAAGACCCGCTACCACGACTTCGCCGTCCGGCAGATCAACTACGCGCTCGGCGAGAACCCGCGCAACTCCAGCTACGTGATCGGGTTCGGCGCCAACTCGCCGAAGAACCCGCACCACCGCACCGCGCACGGCTCCTGGTGGGACAGCCAGACCGTGCCCACCGAGACCCGGCACGTGCTCTACGGCGCGCTGGTCGGCGGCCCGTCGGCGGCCAACGACGCGTACACCGACAGCCGGTCGGACTACGTGATGAACGAGGTGGCCACCGACTACAACGCCGGCTTCACCTCCGCGGTGGCCCGGCTGGTGTCCGAGTACGGCGGCAGCCCGCTGGCCGGCTTCCCGGTGGCCGAGCGGCCGGACCTGGACGAGCTGACCGTGGAGACCACGGTGATGCAGGCCGAGCCGCGGGCCACCGGGCTCAAGGCGATCATCTACAACAAGTCGGCCTTCCCGGCCCGCGCGCTGACCACCGGGAAGTTCCGCTACTACTTCCGCCCCGACGGCACCGGCCCGGTCACCGTCACCCCCGGCTACACCCAGGGCTGCCCGTCGCCGTCCACGGCCCGCCAACTGTCCGGCGACATCTGGTACGTCGAGGTCGACTGCACCGGCTACACCATCGCCCCGGCCGGCCAGTCACAGCACCGGATGGAGGTGCAGTTCAAGATCGGCGTGCCGGAGGGCGGCACCTGGGACCCGACCAACGACCCGTCGTACCAGACCACCGCCGGGCCGAACCGGAAGGTGCCGCTCTATTCCGGCGGCGTCCGGGTCTGGGGCGAGGAGCCCGGACCGGCCACCCCGGACACCACCCCGCCGACCACCCCCGGCACCCCGGTCGCCTCGGCGGTCACCGCCACCGGCCTGACTCTCACCTGGGCCGCCGCCACCGACAGCGGCGGCAGCGGCCTCGCCGGCTACGAGGTCACCCGCACCGAGTCCGGTGCCACCCCGGTGGTGCTGCCGGCCAGCACCAACAGCCTGGCGGTGACCGGGCTCGCGGCGCAGCGGACGTACCAGTTCACCGTGGTCGCCCGCGACGGCGCCGGCAACCGGTCGGCGGCCTCGCCGGCCGTCACGGTGACCACCCCGGCCGCCCCCGCGCCCGACACCACCGCGCCGACCGCGCCCGGCACCCCGACCGCCTCGGCCGTCGGCCCGACCGGGCTCACCCTCGCCTGGGGGCCGGCCACCGACAACGTGGCGGTCACCGGCTACCGGGTCTACCGCGGCGGGAACGTCCTGGTCGGCTCGACCACCGGCACCACCCTGGCCGTCACCGGGCTGACCGCCTCCACCACGTACACCTTCACGGTGGTCGCGGTGGACGCGGCCGGCAACGTCTCCGCGGCCTCCGCGCCGGTCACCGTCACCACGACGGCCCCGCCGGCCGGCGGGACCTGCACCGTCGGGTACGTCACCAGCGGCTGGGACACCGGCTTCACCGCCAACATCACGGTCACCAACACCGGTACGACGACGATCAACGGCTGGACCCTCGCCTTCACCTTCCCCAATACCGGGCAGAAGGTGGGCTCGGGCTGGTCGGCGAACTTCACCCAGACCGGCACCGCGGTGACCGCCACCAACGTCGCCTACAACGGCACCCTGGCCCCCGGCGCGTCGGTCAGCTTCGGCTTCAACGGCACCCACACCGGCGCCAACCCCAAACCCACCACCTTCACCCTCAACAACACCCCCTGCACCGCCTCCTGACGGTGCTCTAGTAGCGATCTTGGCGAGTTGCTGTTCGCTCTGAACGGCAACTCGCCAAGATTCACGTTCCCGGGCGCCAGCCGGCTGCGGTGCGAGTTGGCGTTCGTACCGAACGTCAACTCGCCAAGATTGCGGGCATGCTGGGGTGGTGCTGGTGACGGTGGGGCATGGGGCGGCGGGACGGGGGGACCTGGGGGAACTGCTCTGCGGGGCGGGGGTGGCGTTGGTGGTGGACGTGCGGCGGTACCCGGCCAGCCGCACCAACCCCGACGTACGCCGGGAGGCGCTCCAAGACTGGCTGCCCGAGCGGGGGATCGCCTACCGCTGGGAGCCCCGCCTCGGTGGCCGCCGGCACGTCCGGGCCGGGGAACCGGAGCCGGACACCTGGTGGACGGTGCCCGCGTTCCGGGCGTACGCCGCGTACACCCGGACCGCGGAGTTCGACGCGGCGCTGACCGAGGTGCTCCCCGACGCGGCGCGGCGGACCACGGCGGTGATGTGCAGCGAGAGCGTGTGGTGGCGCTGCCACCGGCGGCTCATCGCGGACGTGGCGGTGCTCGGCCGGGGCGTACCGGTCGAGCACCTGATGCCCGGCGGGCGGCGCAGCCCGCACCGGCCGGCCGAGGGCGCCCGCCGGCTTTCCGACGGCCACCTGGTCTGGGACGGCTGAGTCAGTCGGCCAGTTCCTCGGCGAGCAGGTCCATCAGCAGGCCGTCGTGCCAGCGGCCGTCCGGCCCGCGCTCGTAGCGGCGCAGGATGCCCACCGGCCGGAACCCGACCTTCGCGTACGCCCGGATGGCCGCCGTGTTGGCCGCCGCCGGGTCGATGGTGAACCGGTGGTGGCCGTGCTCGTCGATCAGGTGCCGGACCAGGGTGCGCACCGCGTCCCCGCCCAGCCCCCGGCCGCGTACCGCCGGGTCGAGGAAGAGGTCCAGGCTGGCGTGGCGGTAGTCCGGGTCGGGCTCGGCGTACCACTGGATCGCGCCGACCACCCGGCCGTCGAACTCCACCGCGTACACGGTCAGCTCGTCGTCGTCGAGGTCGGCCCGGACCGCGCCGGCCAGGTCGTCGCCGCCGCGCCACCAGCGGCGTACCTCCGGGTGGGCGCGGATGCGCGCCAGGTCCGGCACGTCCGCGTCGGTGGCCGGGCGCAGCGTGACGGCCCGGCCGGGCAGCACCAGCCCGGCGTTCGGTGGTTCATCGACCAGCATGCCGTCACCGTACCGCCAGGTGGGGTTCCGTCAGGCGTGGATTTCGCCGTGCTCGACGCAGCGCGCGGACCAGCCGGCCGGCAGGACCTGCACCTTCATCCGGCGGCGGCACCGATCGCAGTAGCGCGGCGGCTCCAGCGCCCGGGCCGCCGCGCAGGCCGCGTGGTCGCCGGCCCCGGTGGCCGTACCGCAGTGGTCGCACCACGGCGCGGCCGGCGCGGTCGGGGAAAGCTCGGTCACGGCGGGCCTCACAGGGTGGCGGAGAGCGCCTTGACCGGCATCTTCAGGTCGTCGAGCAGCTTCAGGTCGTCGGTGGCCGGCCGGCCCAGCGTGGTCAGGTAGTTGCCGACGATGACCGCGTTGATGCCGCCGAGCAGGCCGTCCCGGGTGCCCAGGTCGCCGAGGGTGAGCTCCCGGCCACCGGCGTAGCGCAGGATGGTGCGCGGCATGGCCAGCCGGAACGCGGCGATGGCCCGCAGCGCGTCCTTGCCCTCCACCACCGGGCGGTCGCCCAGCGGGGTGCCCGGGCGCGGGTTGAGGAAGTTCAGCGGAACCTCGTGCGGGTCCAGCTCGGCGAGCTGCGCGGCGAACTCGGCCCGCTGCTCGACGGTCTCGCCGAGGCCGAGAATGCCACCGCAGCAGACCTCCATGCCCGACTCGCGGACCATCCGCAGCGTCTCCCAGCGCTCCTCCCAGGAGTGCGTGGTGACCACGTTCGGGAAGTACGAGCGGCAGGTCTCCAGGTTGTGGTTGTAGCGGTGCACGCCCATCTCGACCAGCTCGTCGACCTGTTCCTGGGTGAGCATGCCCAGCGACGCGGCGACCTGGATGTCGACCTCCGCCTGGATGGCGGCGACGCCCTCGCGCAGCTGCTTCATCAGCCGGGCGTCCGGGCCGCGCACCGCGGCCACGATGCAGAACTCGGTCGCCCCGGTCGCGGCGGTCTGCTTCGCCGCGGCCACCAGGTTGGGGATGTCCAGCCAGACCGAGCGCACCGGCGAGGTGAACAGGCCCGACTGGGAGCAGAAGTGGCAGTCCTCGGGGCAGCCGCCGGTCTTCAGCGACACGATGCCCTCGACCTCGACCTCCGGGCCGCACCAGCGCATCCGCACCTCGTGGGCGAGCTGGAGGGCGGCGGGCAGGTCCTCGTCGGGAAGGTTCAGCACGGCGAGGACGCCGGCCTGGTCGAGGCCGACTCCGTTCTCCAGCACCTGGGTGCGGGCGCGGTCGAGAATCTCTGGCATGGCCCGTACCCTACAAGGCCCGCCGACGGGCGGTATCAGCCTCCGGGTCGGGGCCGGGGAGGCCGTCGACCAGCCGGATCCGCGCCGCCGGTGGCAGCGCCGGGTCGGCCGCGGCCAACAGTACGGCGAGCCGCAGCGCGCGGCGCAGCAGGCGGGTTGCTCGGTTGTTCGTCATGCGGGCAGCCTTCGGGCTGAAGCGAGGTTGAGGTCAAGGCGGCGCCGAGCGGCTCGCGCCACGCCGGCCGGGATCCGGCGGAGTGGTAACTTCGCCCGGCGGAAGCGGATGACGCGGGGCGTGGAGGAGGCGGTGACGTGGCGGACTGGCTGGCGGCCCTGGACCGCCGCGCCGACCTGCGGGCCAAGGCGGGGCTGACCCGCGAGTTGCGACCGCGGGCCGCCGGCGACCCGGTGGTCGACCTCGCCGGCAACGACTACCTGGGGCTGGCCGCCCACCCCGAGGTCACCGCCGCGGCCGCCGCGGCGCTGTCCGCGTACGGGCTGGGTGCGACCGGGTCGCGGCTGGTGCGCGGCTCGACCGACGCCCACCACGCGCTGGAGGACGCGCTGGCCGACTGGCTCGGCGCCGACCGGTCGCTGGTCTTCTCCTCCGGCTACCTGGCCAATCTGGCCGCCGTCCGGGGCCTGGTGCGCCCCCGTACCCTGCTGGTCTCCGACGCGCACAACCACGCCTCGCTGATCGACGGCTGCCGGATCTCCGGCGCGGAGGTCCTGGTCACCCCGCACGCCGACGTCGACGCGGTGGCCGCCGCGCTGGCCGCCGCGCCCGGCCGGCCGGCCGTGGTGGTGACCGAGTCGGTGTTCTCCGTCGACGGCGACCTGGCCCCGCTGGGCCGGCTGCACGCGGTGACCCGCGAGCACGGCGCGCTGCTGCTGGTGGACGACGCCCACGGCCTCGGCGTCACCGGTCCCGCCGGCGCCGGCGGGGTGGCCGCCGCCGGGCTCGCCGGGCAGCCGGACGTGGTGGTCACCGCCACCCTGTCCAAGGCGCTGGGCGGGGCCGGTGGGGTGGTGGCCGGCCCGGCGCCGTTCGTGCGGCATCTCGTCGAGACCGGCCGTACCTTCATCTTCGACACCGCGCCGCCGCCGGCCGTGGTGGCCGGGGTGCACGCGGCCGTCGGCCTGGCCCGGGCCGGCGACGACCTGCGCGCCGAGCTGGCCGAGCGGGTGGCGCTGGCGGTGGGCCGGCTGCGCGCCGCCCGGTTGGCCGTCTCCGACCCGGACGGCGCGGTGGTCTCGGTGACCGCGCCGGGCCCGGAGGCCGCCACCGCCTGGGCCGCCGACTGCCGGGACCGGGGCGTGGCGGTGGGCTGCTTCCGGCCGCCGTCCACCCCGGACAGCCGATCCCGGCTGCGGCTCACCGTCAACGCCGGTGTGCCCCGGCGCGACTTCGCACGGGCCCTGGACGTCATCGTGGCCTGCGCACCGTGAGCGTGAGGAGTGAGCCGGGTTTGCGAGCCCCGCAGTCGCGAACCAGGTCGGCACCGTGAGCGTGAGGAGTGAGCCGGGTTTGCGAGCCCCGCAGCCGCGAACCAGGTCGGCACCGTGAGCGTGAGGAGTGAGCCGGGTTTGCGAGCCCCGCAGTCGCGAACCAGGCCAGCACCGTGAGCGTGAGGAGGGTGGGTCAGTGAGCGCGTGGAAGGGGCCGGTGCTGGTCACCGGCACCGACACCGAGGTGGGCAAGACCGTGGTGACCGCGGCGATCGCCGCCGCGGCGCAGGCCGCCGGCATGCGGGTCGCGGTGATCAAACCCGGCCAGACGGGTACGGCCACCGGCGAACCCGGCGACGTCGACTCGGTGCACCGGCTGGCCGCCCCGCTCACCGGCCGGACCCTGGCCAGCTTCCCGGACCCGCTCGCCCCGCTGGCGGCGGCCCGGGTGGCTGGGCTGGAACCGCTGGAGCTGTACACCGCCGTCGACGCGGTCCGCGCCGAGGCCGACAAGCACGACCTGGTCCTCGTGGAGGGGGCCGGCGGGCTGCTCGTACCGATGGGGTTGCGACCGTCGGGCGAGCCGTGGACGGTGGCCGACCTGGCGGTGTCGCTGGGCATCCCCGCGGTGGTGGTGGCCCGGGCCGGGCTGGGCACGCTGAACCACACCGCGCTGACCCTGGAGGCGTTGGAGCGTCGGGGCGTCCCGGCCGGGGTGGTGCTGGGCGCCTGGCCGGCCGAGCCGGAGCTGGTGCACTGGGCGAACCTGACCGATCTGGTGCCGAACCTGCTGGGCGCGCTGCCGATGGGCGCCGGGGCGATGGACCCGGGCGTGTTCCGCCGGTCCGCGCCGGGCTGGCTCACCCCCGAGCTGTACGGGGTGCTGGACGACTGGCGGGCGTGGGCCGAGGAGATCAGCTGAGCACCTGACTTTCGTCGGTGCCCGCGCCGGACCGGCGTGGGTAGCCTGGCCCGGTGCGGGGCTGGTGGCGCGGGTGGAGCGGTCGGGAGTGGTCCGACCTGCTGCTCTGGGCGGTGGTCGCCGCCCCCGTCGGGTACGCCCGCCTCACCCCGCCCTACGAGCCGTACGTCGGTGCGCTGCTGGTCGGGTCGCTGCTGCTGCTCGCGGTGGCCGTGGTGGTCGGCCGGCGGGCGCCGCTGACGCCGGTGGTGCTGGCGCTGGCCGGGTCGGCGCTCGACGGCAACTTCGTCTTCGCGCTGCTGGCCTTCAGCTATCTGGCCGGCCGGCGGGGTGCCCGTACCGGTCGGGTGGTGGGGTTGTTCGCCGCGGTGGGCGTGGCCGGCACGGTGCTGCACCTGGCGGTGCTCGGCACCGGCATGGCGACCTGGTTCCTGCTCAGCTGCGTGCTGCTCGGCGCCGGGGTGTTCCCCTGGCTGGTGGGTGACTACCGCCGGCAGCGGCACGCGCTGGTGCTGGCCGGCTGGGAGCACGCGGCGGCGCTGGAACGCGAGCAGCGGGGCGCCGCCGAGCGGGTGCGGCTGCGGGAACGCGCCCGGATCGCCCGGGACATGCACGACACGCTCGGCCACGAGCTGAGCCTCGTCGCGCTGCGCGCGGCGGCCCTGGAGCTGGCCGACGACCTCGACCCGCGGCACCGGGCGGCGGCCGGGGAGCTGCGGGCCAGCGTGGCGGGGGCGACCGAGCGGCTGCACGAGATCATCGGGGTGCTCCGCGAACCGGCGGAGCCGGCCGCCACCGGCCCGGCCGGGGCGAGCGTCGCCGACCTGGTGGACGGGGCGCGGGAGGCAGGCATGGTGGTGACCCTGCGGCTCGCGCCCGAGGCGGCGGGGCTGCCGGCGATGGTCGGCCACGCGGCGCACCGGGTGGTCCGGGAGGCGCTCACCAACGCCGCCCGGTACGCCCCCGGCGCCCCGGTGACGGTCACCGTCGACGCGGACCCGGCCGGCGCGGTGGCCGTCGAGGTGTCGAACGCCGCCCCGCCGGACGGGCCGCTGCCGGGCCCCCGGTCGCACGGTTCGGGCCTGCTCGCGCTCGCCGAACGGGTCCGGCTGGCCGGCGGTGTGCTGGACGCCGGTCCGGCGGCCGGCGGCGGCTTCGCGGTCCACGCCCGCTTCCCGGCGCCGGAGCACGCCGGTCCGGTCCCGGCGGGGGAGGGGCGCGCCCCGGCGATGGCCCTGCCGCCCGACGGTCCGGCAGCCGGCCGCGTCCCGCGTCCGTGGACCGGACGTGCGACGTCCGGCCGCCGGCCGGAGCCGGGGTCCGGGCCGACGGTCGCCGGGCAGCGGCTGCGGGACGCCCGGCGCGGGGTGCGGCGCAGCCTGCTGGTGGCGCTCGGCGCGCCGGCCGCCGCCGCCTCGGCGCTCGCGCTGGTCTACTACCCGATGGCCACCGCCGGTGCGGTGCTGGACCGCGCCAGCTACGAGCGGATGCGCCCGGGTACGCCCCGGCCCGAGCTGGCCGGGCTGCCCCGCCGGCAGGTCGAGTCGCCGCCGGACGCCCCGGTCCCCGCCGACGGCACGCGCTGCGAGTACTACACCGACGGGAACTTCCCCCTGGCCCGGCCGGCCTGGCGGCTCTGCTTCGCCGACGGCCGCCTGATCAGCAAGGAGCGCTACGACAGATGAGCGGGACGATCCGGGTGCTGCTCGCCGACGACGAGGCAATGATCCGCGCCGGGGTGCGGGCGATCCTGGCCACCGATCCGGGGATCGAGGTGGTGGCCGAGGCCGGGGACGGCGCGGCGGCGGTGGAGGCGGCCCGCGCGCACCGGCCGGACGTCGCCCTGCTGGACATCCGGATGCCGAGGCTGGACGGGCTCGCCGCCGCCGCCGAGATCGGCCGGCTGCTGCCCGGGACGGCCACCGTGCTGCTCACCACGTTCGGCGAGGACGAGTACGTGGTCCGGGCGCTCGGCGCCGGGGCGGCCGGGTTCCTGCTGAAGTCGGGTGACCCGCGCGAGTTGATCGCCGGGGTGCGGGCGGTGGCCGGCGGCGGGGCGTACCTGTCGCCGCGGGTGGCGCGGCGGGTGATCGAGCTGACCGGTGCGCGGATGGCCCGGGTGCCGGCGGCGCGGGACCGTACGGCCGGGCTGACCGGGCGGGAGCGGGAGGTGCTCGGCCTGGTCGGGGCCGGCCTGTCCAACGCCGAGATCGCCCGCCGGCTCTTCCTCACCGAGGGCACCGTGAAGAGCTACCTGACCAGCATCTTCACCCGGCTGGAGGTACGCAACCGGGTGCAGGCGGCGATCCTGGCGTACGAGGCGGGGCTGACCGGCTGACCGCCCGCCGCCCGCATCCGCCGGGACCGCCGGCCGGGTCCGGCACGACCGGCCGGCCCGACGCGGGCCGGCCGGTCGGCGGGGGTTCAGGCGTCCCGGCGGCGCAGCGCCCACCGGCCGGCGGCGAGCGCCGCGCCCGCCCAGCCGGCGAGCAGCAGCAGGCCCACCACCGGCGGGTACGGATCTCCGTCGCCGGTCAGGAAGTGGCCGCCGGCGATCCCGGGGAAGGCGTCGGCGATCCGGTTCAGCACGGCGATGTCCGGCTCCTGCAACGACAGCGGCACGATGTACAGCACCGCGAGCAGCACGACCACGCTCAGCACCGCGCCGCGCAGCACGGCGCCGACGCCCAGCGCCAGCACCCCGACCAGGGCAGGGTACGCCGCCACCGCGAGCAGGTCACCGGCCGTGCCGGCCACCGGCGCCCGCCCCCACTCGCCGAGCACCGGCCCGGCGGCGGCCACCCCGACCAGGCCGAGCAGCAGCCCGAAGCCGAACGTGACCGCGCCGGCCACCAGCGCCTTGGCCAGCAGCACGGTGCCCCGGGACGGGGTGGCGGCCAGCGTGCCGCGCAGCGTGCCGGTGGCGTACTCGGCGGTGACGGTGAGCAATCCGAGGGCGAGCACCGCGTACTGGGTGAGTTCCAGCGAGCCGATCAGCACGCTGCCGACGGTGACCACGCCCGCGTCGTCGGCCGGGTCGTCGTTGGTGTTGCCGTTCACCGCGTAGATGGCCAGCTGGGCCGAGGTCGCCGCGGTCACCAGCACCCCGGCGAGCAGGGTCCACCAGGTGCTGCGCACCGACCACAGCTTCGTCCACTCGGCGGCCACCGCGCCGGCCAGCGGGCTGCCTTGGCGGCCGGGACGGGTCAGCAGAGCGGCGCTCATCGGGAACCACCTCCGGCGTACTCGACGGCGTCGGCGGTCAGCTCCATGAAGGCCTCCTCCAGGGTGGCCGCCACCGGGCTCAGCTCGTGCAGCGCCACCCCCAGCTCGTACGCCAGGTCGCCGACCCGTTCGACGGCGGCGCCGGTGACGGTGAAGCCGGCCGGGCCGTCGGCGGTCACCGTCGCCCCGTCACCGGCCAGCCGGCCGGCGAGTCGGGCCAGCGCCTCCGGGTGCGGCCCGCGGACGCGTACCGAACCGGCCGGCCCGGCGGCGAGCAACTCCTCGACCGGGGCGTCGGCGATCAACCGGCCCCGGCCGATGACCACCAGGTGCCGGGCGGTCTGCTGCATCTCGCTCATCAGGTGGCTGGAGACGAGCACCGTGCGCCCCTCGGCGGCCAGCCCGGCGGTCAGCTCGCGGATCCACCGCACCCCGTCCGGGTCGAGCCCGTTGACCGGCTCGTCGAACATCAGCACCGGCGGGTCGCCGAGCAGCGCGCCCGCGATGCCCAGCCGCTGCGCCATGCCGAGGGAGAGCGCCCGGCCGGGTTTGCGGGCGGCCCGCTCGTCGAGACCGGCGACGGCGAGCACCTCGTCGACCCGGCGGCGGGGAATGCCGTTGCTGCGGGCGGTGGCCAGCAGGTGGGCCCGGCCCGACCGGGCGGGGTGCAGGGCGCGGGCGTCGAGCAGCGCACCCACCTCGTGCAGCGGGTGCCGCAGCTCCCGGTACGGGCGGCCGGCGACCAGCGCCCGGCCGGCGGTCGGCCGGTCCAGGCCGAGGACCATCCGCATGGTGGTGGACTTGCCGGCCCCGTTCGGGCCGAGGAAACCGGTGACCCGGCCGGGTGCGATGTCGACGGTCAGGTCGTCGACCGCGGTCACCGCCCCGAACCGCTTGGTCAAGCCACGTAATGTGATCATGCGTCGACGCTAGGTGGCGACGGGTCGCCCGCGCGGCTGCCGAACGGCGTGGACCACCCCTGACCTTCGTCAGGTGCCGGCGACCGCCCCGGCCGCTGCCGCCTCGGCCGGCCCACCCGCTGCCGCCTCGACCGACCCGGCCCCTGTCGCCTCGACCGGCTCGGCCCCTGCCGCCTCGACCGGCTTGGCCGTGACCGCCGCCGCGCGCTGGATCACGAAGGCGTCCGGCATCCGGAAGGTGAGGTTGTCCGGGCACCACGGCGGGCGAAGCACCGTCACCCCGTCCAGCAGCGGCGCGGCCTCCGCGACCACCACCGCCGCCTCCAGCCGGGCCAGTTGCGCCCCGACGCAGCGGTGCGCGCCCGCGCCGAAGGCGAGGTGCCGGCGCGACCCGCGCTGCCCGGGGCGGAACTCGGCGGGCGCCGGCACCACGGCCGGGTCGCGGCCGGCGCGGGCCAGCCAGAGTACGACGCTGCGGCCCGCCGGGACCGCCGTGCCGCCGAGCGTGGTGTCCACCGCGGCCACCCGCCGCCAGGTGACGATCGGCGGTTCCAGCCGCAGCCCCTCCTCGACCACGTCGGCGACGTCGACGGTGCCGGCGCGCAGCCCGGCGCGGACCGCCGGCTCGGCGGTGAGCCGGTGCAGCAGCAGGGTGAGGAACTGCGAGGTGGTCTCCTGCCCGGCCACCAGCAGGAAGAACAGCGCGCCGACCACCACGTCGGGGGAGTGCCCGGCGGACCGCAGCCGGGCGGCCAGCCCGCCACCGGTGGCGGCGAAGTCGCGCAGCACGGTGTGGAAGCGGCCCACCTGCGCGGCGAGGGCGAGCTGACGGTCGGCGTCCAGCGGCGCCCAGAACAGTTCCAGCGCCGCCCGGGCGAAGTCCTTCACCGCGCCGACCGGCGCGTCGGGCAGCTCCACCAGCCGGGCCAGCACCAGCAGCGGCAGGTCGGCGGCGAGGTCGGCGTACAGGTCGGCCGGCTCGCCGGCGTCGAGCGCGGCGGTGAGCCCGGCCACCCGCCGCCGGACCAGGCCGGTCAGCCACGGTCGCTGCGCGGCCACCCGGTCCGGGTGCAGCGCGTCGGCGACGATCGCGCGGATCTCCGGGTGACTGGCCCCGGAGTTGTTGGCCAGGGTGGGCGGAAGCCGGAACCGGTGCCCGGCGAGCACCCGCAACGCGGCGACCGGCAGCGGGGTCACCGCGTCGAGCGCGTTGTCCGGGCGGAAGGTCACCGGGTCGGCCAGCACCTGCCGGACCAGCGCGTGCCGGGTCACCACCAGATGGGGTACGCCGAGGTGGTCGGCGACCGTGGCCACGTCCGGCCACGGCCGGTCGACGGTCTCCTCCCAGCCCCGGAACAGCACGGCGTAACGCTAGCGGGCGGCCCCGGGCAGGGCGGGATTCAGCTCCCAGACGGTGGTGTGCTTCACCCGTACGCTCTCCAGCGCCTCCGGCACCGGCACGTCGTAGCCGGCCAGCCGGCGGAACCGGTCCCGGGGCAGGAACGCCCGGTCCGGGTCGCCGACCAGCACCCGGGCGCCGGCCCGGGCGACCCGCAGCAGGAAGCGCAGCATCCGCTTCGCCATCGCCTCGCTGTAGAACGCGTCGCCGACGAGCACCACCTCGGCGTCACCGGCGTCGCCGTCGAGGATGTCGCCCAGCTCGGCGTCGACGCGTACCCCGTTGACCTCGGCGTTGAGCGCGACGGCCGCGACGGCCCGCTCGTCGACCTCGACCGCGCGGACCGCGGCGGCGCCGGCCCGGGCGGCGGCGATGGCCACCAGGCCGGAGCCGGCGGCCAGGTCGAGCACCCGGCGGCCGGCGACCACCTCGGGATGGTCGGTGACGTAGCGGGCCAGGCCCTGCCCGCCGGCCCAGGCGAAGGCCCAGAACGGCGGCGGCTGGGCGCTGTGGAACTCGCCCTCGGTCAGCTCCCAGAGCCCGATCGGCTCGTCGGCCTGGTGCAGGCGGACCTCGGGGACGAACGGCACCGGGGCCAGTCGGGCGTGCAGCCGGACGAAGGCCGCGGAGATGTCGGACACCCGGTGATTGTCCCCGGCGGCGGTCCCGGGCGTGTCGCGGGGCGGCGGTGACCGGTTCACCACCCACCGTGAGATCGGCCCCCGGAGTTGGCGGACCGTGCGAACACACCCGTCTACCCGGTGGCCGGGACCGCCCATAGCGTCTTCGGTGCGGACGACCGACGGGAGGACGAGGCGGTGGTGCGGGTGCGGCGGTATGCGCTGCGGGTGGGTCTGGTGCTGGCCGGGGTGCTGGTCGCGGGCCTTGGTGGGGCGCTGCCCGCCGGGGCCGCGCCGGGCTTCGCCACCGAGCTGAGCGGGTTGCCGGACGAGTTCACCGCCGGCGACCGGGTGCAGACCGTCGCCGCGGTGGTGTCCCGCACCGGCCGGGGCGGCGGCTGCCTGAAGGTCCGATGGTCGCTGGTGCTCAGCGTGAACGGCATCCGGCTGGACCAGGTGAAGCTGGACCGGGTGGAGGACGACGGCTCCTTCCCGGTGGACGTCCGCACCGAGGGGGACACCGCCCGGTTGACCGACCGCCGGCTCGACCCGGGCACGCTCTGTCCGGACCGGACGGTGACCGCCCGCTACCGGGTGGCGTTCGCCGAGGACGTCGGGCGGGGGCGGATCAGCCTGGCCGCCGAGGCGTACGACGAGGGTCTGCGGTTGCTGGCCCGGCAGACGGCGACCCGCAACGTGGTCGGCGCGGGCGCGGCGGTGCAGCCGGCCCCGCCCACGGTGGAGCCGACGGTCGAACCCGCGGAGCCGACGGTCGAGCCCACGGCGGAGCCGGAGGCGGCGCCGACCGTCGAGCCGACGGACGACAGCGCGACGGCCGGTGCGCCGGTCGCCCAGGCACCGCCGCCGGGGGCGGAGCCGGGCCGCCGGGTGGCGGAGTCGGGCGGGTTCGGCGTGGTGCAGGCGGCCTTCCTCCTCGGTGGCCTGCTGCTCTTCCTCGGGGTCGGCCTGCTGCTGCGGCTGCGGCACCTGACACGGACGGACCGGGCGGCCCGGGAGTGGGCGGAGTCCGGCACGGCCCGGGGGTGGGAGTCGCCCGGACGGCCCTGGGAACGGGCCCCGGCGACCCGGCCCTGGCGGACCGCCCGCCGCTGATCTCTTTACAAAAAATAGCCTCTTGTAAATCGCCGGGGTCGCTGCCACAGTCGGGGGCAGCACCTCGGACAGGAGGCTGGCGATGGCCACCGACGCTGAGCTGACCCGCCCATCCGCCGCCTGGCGGGATCCCCGCCGGCCACTGTGGCCGCTGGCCCTGCTGGTCCCGGCGTTGCCCTTCCTCGCCTGGTCGGCCTGGCGGGCCGGCGGCGGCGCCTGGGCCTGGTGGCTCACCCCCGCGGTGGTCTTCGGACTGATCCCGGCGGTCGACCTGCTGATCGGCGACGACCGGCGCAACCCGCCGGAGGAGGCGGTGCCCCGGCTGGCCGCCGACGGCTACTACCGCTGGCTGACCTACCTCTACCTGCCCGCCCAGTACGCGGCGCTGGTGCTGTGCTGCGCGATCTGGGCCCGGGGCGGGCTGTCCTGGCCGGCCGCCGCCGGCCTGGTCGCCACCGTCGGCGTGGTCAACGGCATCGCCATCAACACCGCGCACGAGCTGGGCCACAAGCGGGAGACCCTGGAACGGTGGCTGTCCAAGATCGCTCTCGCGCCCACCGGGTACGGCCACTTCTTCGTCGAGCACAACCGGGGCCACCACACCCGGGTCGCCACCCCGCAGGACCCGGCCAGCTCCCGGCTGGGCGAGAGCTTCTGGGCGTTCTGGCCGCGTACCGTCCTGGGCAGCCTGCGGTCGGCCTGGCGGCTGGAGACCGCCCGGTTCCGGCTGCGCGGGCGCAGCCCGTGGACCTGGCGCAACGACGTCCTCAACGCCTGGGCGATGACCCTTGCGCTCTACGCGCTGCTGGTGGCCGCGTACGGCCCCGGCGTGCTGGCCTTCCTGCTGCCGCAGGCGGTGGTCGGCTTCTCGCTGCTGGAGGTCGTCAACTACCTCGAGCACTACGGGCTGGCCCGCCGGCGCACCCCCGCCGGCCGGTACGAGAAGGTCGACCCCCGGCACAGCTGGAACAGCGACCGCACGGTCACCAACGTCTTCCTCTTCCAGCTCCAGCGGCACAGCGACCACCACGCCAACCCGCTGCGGCGCTACCAGACCCTGCGCAGCTTCGACGCCTCGCCGCAACTGCCCGCCGGCTACGCCACCATGGTGGTGGCCGCGCTGGTGCCGCCGCTCTGGCGGCGGGTGATGGACCACCGGGTCCTCGCCCACTACGGCGGCGAGCTGAACCTCGCCAACGTCCACCCGCCGGCCCGGGCCCGGCTGCGCGGGCGACCGCCCCGGTCCCACGGCGAGCCCGACGCCGGCCGGCCGGCGTCGACCGCCCGCTGACCGGCCGTCACGGCGCCCAGTCCGGGTCGCGGCCGAAGGCGGCGATCAGCCGGTCCTGCTCGTCCGCGTCGGCCGGCACGCTCCGGCCGGGATGCGTCAGCTCACCCCGCCGGTACTGCTCGGCCCGGCCGGCGAACCACCGCGCGCACTCCCGGACCGCGTCGGCGTCGAGCGCCGGATCGGCGCCGATCGCCACCGCCAGGTCCCACCCGTGTACGAGGTGCTCCGCCACCAGTTGGCGCAGGTACTCGTCCACCGGGGTGTCCCCGGCGGAGAGGTGCACGACGCCACCCGAGGCGCCCGGATTGGTGGCCGCCACCTCCGCCTGCGCCGCCGCCTCCCGGGCGGTGCCGACCGGGTCGTCGCCGAGCACGTCACCGGCGTACCGGTCGCCGACCTCGTCGACGGTGCGGCCGGCGAGCAGCGCGACGCTCCACCGGTCCTCGCCCACCACGTGGTTGACAAGCGTCCGGACGTCCCACCCCGGGCACGGGGTCGGGTCCGACCACTGGTCCGGACCGACCTGGTCGACCCGGTCGGTGAACTCGGCCAGGCTGCGGCGATAGGCGTCGAGCAGCTCCATACCGCCGATTGTCGCGGCTGCTCCGGGTGGTCCGGGCGGTTTTGTCCCGGTCCTCGGCCTCGGCTCCCGGCGCGGTCACTCCAGGTCGGCCGGGTCCAGTCCGAGTTCGCGGGCGGCGACCATCCGGATCCAGGAGGCGAACTGCCGCCGGGAGATCACCCGCTCGTGGACCGCCAACTGCACGGCGAGGCCGTCCATCACCGCGCTGATCCGCCAGGCCGCGCCCGCCGGGTCGGCGCACTCGAAGGTGCCGTCGCGGACGCCGGCGGCGATGACCGCCGCCAGCTCCTCCCGCCACCGCAGGTCCAGCCGGCGGGACACCTTCTCCAACTCCGGCGTACGCAGCGACTCCGACCAGCCGTCGATCCACATGGACCAGGAGGTGGGCCGTCCGGCGGGGGTGTAGAGGCGCAGGATCCGGCGCAGCTTGACCAGCGGCGGGGCGGAGGAGCGGATCACCGCGTCCAGCCGGGCCAGATCCTGCTCCACCGCGTAGGCGAACGCCTGGGCGAGCAGCCGGTCCTTGGTGGCGAAGTGGTAGAAGACCAGCGCCTGGCTCACCCCGGCGGCCTCCGCCACGTCGGCGGTGCGGGTGTTGGCCAGGCCGCGTTGCTGGATCACGTCACAGGCCGTGCGCAGCAGGGCATCCAGGCGGATCTCGGCGGCACGTCTCGTCACGCCGGTTACCGTAACCCATCGACCTGACCACGGGCTGTCACCAACCCGCCCGTGCGGCGACGTGGCTTGATCGAACCGCACACCCGGTCCGCCGCCCGGGACGCCCGGCCGCCGGTGACCTCGCGGTTCCGGTTGGCGGACGCGCCGGAGCGCCCCCCGATTTGGCAACCCTTCCTGCCCTGGGCTAAAGTTCTCATCCGTCACCAGATGAACGCGGTGACACGCGGACGTAGCGCAGCTGGTAGCGCATCACCTTGCCAAGGTGAGGGTCGCGGGTTCGAATCCCGTCGTCCGCTCGGAGAATGCCGCCACGCATGACGGGGGCAACCTCGGTGGGGTGGCCGAGAGGCGAGGCAACGGCCTGCAAAGCCGTGTACGCGGGTTCAAATCCCGTCCCCACCTCGGATCAGACGCGGGCGATTGGCGCAGTGGGAGCGCGCTTCCTTGACACGGAAGAGGTCACTGGTTCAAACCCAGTATCGCCCACCAGAAGAGAGGCCGGATCACCGTGATCCGGCCTCTCACCCTTTCCCTGCCCCACCACCGCCCCTGCCCGGCAGCACTTTCGGGGAAACCACCGCCCCTGCCCGGCAGCACTTTCGGGGAAACTGCTGCCTCCCGTGTGCTTGAGGCAGCAGTTTCCCCGAAGTTGTCCAGCCCGGCCGCCCCGAGGGGCGGCATTCTGGGCGGGCGGCGCGGCTGTCGGTCCGGCGCACTGGTGGTTCGGGCGCCTGATGGGTCGGGCCTTGCGCGCCTGGTGGTTTGTCGGGTGGTCAGAGCGGCGGGACGTCGCGACGCTCCTCGACCCGGCGGTACTCGACCGGCTCGGTGGTGGTGACCACCTCGCGCGGCTCGGCGGTGGTGACCACCTCGCGCCGGCGGCCCCACACCAGCGTCGTCATGATGAGGCCGAGTACGCCGGCGGCCATCAGGATCCAGCCGACGACGTCGAGGTTCACCCCGCCGATGCTGGCGTTCAGCGCGAAGGTCAGGATCGCGCCGACCGCGATCAGGAAGATGCTCATGCCGATTCCCACGACAGCCTCCTTCAGTGGATGTGGTGTGCTGTCGCGAGCGTCAGTACCCCATCGGTGACCAGCGCAATCACCGCTGCCCCGAGGCGCGGTGGGGGCCGGACCGGGGACGATCTTGCCATCGGGTACAGTTGTCCCGTCGCCGACGAACGCCGGTGGCACGCGGACGTAGCGCAGCTGGTAGCGCATCACCTTGCCAAGGTGAGGGTCGCGGGTTCGAATCCCGTCGTCCGCTCGCAGCACCTCACGGGCGATTGGCGCAGTGGGAGCGCGCTTCCTTGACACGGAAGAGGTCACTGGTTCAAACCCAGTATCGCCCACCAGAACTCGCGGAACCCGGCTCATCGAGCCGGGTTCTCTCTGTTCCGGCCCCGGTCGGTCCCGCGCCGCCGAGATCTTGGACAGTTCCCGTTCCACCCGAACGGGAACTGTCCAAGATCTGGATACGCCGAAGGCCGGCACCCCGGGTTCGGGGTGCCGGCCTTCGGTTTCGGGTCAGCTGTTCCAGTGCTGGTTGACCAGGTCGGTGGCCTGCTTCTCCCACTGCGCGTACGCGTCGGGGTAGGCGGACACCTGGACGGTCTGGGCGGCCTTGGTCAGGGGCATGTCCTGCCAGCCGTCGACCTGCTTCAGACCCTTCAGGAAGGCCAGGGTGGAGTATTCGGGGTCGGTGATCTGCTCCGGCGTACCCCAACCCGAGCTCGGGCGCTGCTGGAACAGGCCCAGCGAGTCATGGTCATTCTTGTCGCCGAGGTGGCCCAGGTTCTCCAGCTTCGACTCCTGCAGGCTGGTGGCGATCGAGATGACCGCGGCCCGCTCGGGCAGGCCGGCCTTCTTCGTCGCGGCGATGATCGCCTTGGCGTTGGCGGTCTGCTCCGCGTTCAGGGTGATGGTCGACTGGGCGCCCTGCACACTGACCGCGACCGGCTTACCCGCCGTGGCGGCATGCGCCTCGTCGGCGTGAGCGGCGATCGGGCCGGCGAACACACCACCGGCGAAAGCCAGACCAGCAACACCCAGGACGCTCTTACGAATGATCGTGTTCATGGGGGTAGCTCCATTCGGGGGTCGGCACGCAACCCAAAAGGGGGGTTCGGGTCACGGGCAAGCACCACGTCAGGCGCTCAGAAAGTCTTTGGGGGTTCCGGCGGCTCGCGGAAGCACGGGGCCTCTACACGGTGCCGGACCATGTGTAACGACCACCGGCCCACCATCATTCCCCGACCCGGGGCCCCGGCACGGCCAGGTGGCCGGGCCAGGCGATGCGGTCCTACTGCGGTCGTCCGGATGGTGTAACGACCCCCGCCCGCCAGCCATTCCACCGACCGGATGCCCCCGGTCACACCCCCAAACCCGACAACCAGCCCTAAACGCGCCCACTGTCCACCAGCCCGCCCTCTCCTCCGTCTCGATGCCTAGCTCCGTCCGGACGCCGGCCGGCGAGCTTTGGCGGACTGCCGGCAGGCCCGCGGTTCGCGAGACCATCGCGCGCCCCGCCCACCCGGCCCCACCGCGCAACAGCGCCCAACGGTCCGAGCGGCCCATCTGGCACACCGGCTCCATCGGCCACCATCGGGCAAACCGGCTGCATCAGCCACAAACTGTCACATCGGCCCCATCGGCTGCATCGGCCGCGAAACTGGCACACCGGCCCCATCAGGCACACCCCCATCGAGCCCGGCGTTCCCCAGGTCAGGGCAGGTGCGGCAGGGCGAGTCAGGGGGCCGGAGATGACTTCTGCCGGTGGCAGAAGGCGGCCGGTGGAACTTCCGCGCCACCGGCCGGGCCGGCACAGTTGGGCGGTGCGACTTCTGATGCTGGGCGGGACGGGATTCGTCGGCGGGGCCGTGGTGACCGAGGCGGTCCGCCGGGGTTGGCACGTCACGGTGTTCAACCGGGGGCGGCACGGGAGCACGCCGGCCGGCGTACCCCGGCTGCGGGGTGACCGGCTCGCGCCCGGCGGCCTCGCCGCGCTGGCCGGCGGGACCTGGGACCTGGCCGTCGACACCTGGGACGGCGCGCCCCGGGCGGTGCGCGACGCGGCCCGCGCGCTGGCCGGCTCGGTCCGCCACTACGCGTACGTTTCCAGCTGCTCGGTGTACGCCGCGCCGGTGCCCTCGGCGGTGGGTGAGGACGCGCCGGTGGTCGTCGGCGGGGCCGGCGCGGGCGACGGCGACTACCCGGCGAACAAGGCCGGCGGGGAGACGGCGGCGCTGGAGGTCTTCGGCGACCGGGCGTTGCTGGCCCGGGCCGGGCTGATCCTCGGGCCGGGCGAGGACATCGGCCGGCTGCCCTGGTGGTTGCAGCGGATCGCCCGGGGCGGCCCGGTGCTGGCCCCCGGCCCGGCGGAGCTGCCGATCCAGTACGTCGACGTGCGCGACCTGGCCGGCTGGCTGCTGGACCGGGGCGCCGACGGGCGGGGCGGCGCGTACAACCTGGTGGGCCGGGCCGGCGCCGCGACGATGGGAAAGCTGCTCGACGCGTGCGTGGCGGCGACCGGGTCGGCCGCCGAGCTGCGCTGGACCGACCCGGCGCGGCTCCTCGCCGCCGGCGTCGAACCGTGGAACGACCTGCCGATCTGGATCCCCACCGGACACGAGTACCGCTGGATGCAGGAGGTCGACGTCAGCCGGGCGTACGCCGCCGGGCTGGCCTGCCGGCCGCTGGCCGAGACCGTCGGCGACACCTGGCGCTGGCTGCGCCGGGTCGGCACGGTGCCACCACGCGCTGGCCGGCCCGCCCGGGTCGCCGTCGGGCTGGCCGCCGAGCGGGAGGCGGCGCTGATCGGCTGACCGCTAGGCCGGCACCACCGGCAGGTCGAGCACCTCGTCGACACCCCGGCGCGGGGTCGGGCGGCCCGGCTGGCCGTACCCGATCCGCATCACCATCTGCGGCGTGCCGAACCGGCCCAGCGACAGCCGCAGCGCCTCGCGGGCGCCGGGCACCTCGATCGGCTGGGACATCATGGACACGCCCAGCCCGGCGTCGGTGGCGGTCAGCAGCACCCGTTGCAGCGCCTGACCGGCCACCAGCTGATCGGTGGCGGTGTTGCCGGCGGAACCGAGCACCGCCACCAGCGGCTCCGGCTCGAAATCCCGGCCGGGCGCCCGGCTGCGACCGCCGAAGCCACGCGCCGGCAGCAGGTCCTGCGGCTCGACCTGCGGGCCACCGGCGGCGGCCGGCACCCCGTCCGGCGCGGGTCCGGTACGCACCCACTCGGCCAGCTCCGCCCGGTAGCCGGGGTCGCGGTCCAGGACCCGGTGGGCGCTGCGCGCGATCTCCGCGAACGCGTTCACCGCGCTCACCCCGATCAGCAGCTCCAGCCAGCACTGCTCGGCCCGGGCCGCCTCGCCGAGCCGCCACCGCGCGTCCGCCGGCACCGGGTCCGGCCAGAACGGGGCCCGATTGCTGAACCGGCGCGCGACGGCCACGTACAGGCTCTGTTCGGTGGGGGTGGGCCGGCGCGGCAGGTCGGGGACCAGCCGGGCCATCACCTCCGGCTCCGCCGGGTACGGCCGCAGCCGGACCTTGGCCGGCGTGCCGGCCACGGCCAGCGCCAGCCGCAGGTTGAACACCGCCGCCCCGCAGGCGACCCGGGCGCCCCAACCGCTCGGGTCGGTGGCCGGCAGCCGCCGCGCCGGGTCGACGGAGACCTCGATCCCGCCGTCGCGCAGCCGGAACCGCCACGGCTGGCTGTTGTGCAGCGACGGTGCCCGGACGGCGTCGGCCACGGCGGCCCGCAACTGCGTGACGGTGAAGCCGGTGTCCATGGTCATGCTCCTTCCGTGGCAGGTCGGGCCACCCCTGTCCCACTCCCACCGTCCGTCAGCCCGCGCCCGGTCGGGCAGGGCCGGACGTCCCGACCACCCGGGCAGAGTGTTAGGAGGGGGCCCCGCTACTACCGCATGCGTTGACAAGGGGCCCCTCCTTCTCGGGACCTTCGGCCTGTGCGCGGGCGGTCCCGGGCGGGTAGAAACGAGGGATGATCCGGGTGTTCCTGCTCGACGACCACGAGGTCGTCCGTCGTGGCCTTGCCGACCTGCTGACCAGCAGCGGTGACATCGAGGTGGTCGGCGAGTCCGGCTCCGCGCCGGAGGCGGCCCGCCGCATCCCCGCGCTGCGCCCCGACGTGGCGATCCTCGACGCCCGGCTGCCCGACGGCAACGGCATCGACGTCTGCCGGGACATCCGCGCCGTCGACTCATCGATCAAGGGCCTGATCCTCACCTCGTACGAGGACGACGAGGCGCTCTTCGCGGCGATCATGGCCGGCGCGGCGGGCTACGTGCTCAAGCAGATCCGCGGCACCGACCTGGTCGACGCGGTCCGCCGGGTGGCGGCCGGGCAGTCCCTGCTCGACCCGGCGATCACCACCCGGGTGCTGGAGCGCATCCGCAGCGGGGTGGAGCAGCCGCGCGAGCTGAAGAGCCTCACCGAGCAGGAACGGCGGATCCTGGAGTACGTGGCCGAGGGGCTGACCAACCGGGAGATCGCCGGCAAGATGTTCCTGGCCGAGAAGACGGTCAAGAACTACGTCTCCAGCGTGCTGGCCAAGCTGGGCCTGGAGCGGCGTACCCAGGCGGCGGTGCTGGCCACCCGGCTGCTCGGCAAGAACCGCTGACCCCGCCGCGGCTCAGTCCCGCAGCGGGACGCTCCAGCGCAGTTCGGTGCCGTGCGGGATCACCCGGCCGAGCTGGAAGTCCCCGCCCAGGCGCTCGGCCCGCTCGCGCAGGTTGACCAGCCCGCTGCGGGCCGCCGCCGGGTCGCAGCCCACCCCGTCGTCGGTGACCGTGACGGTCACCCAGCCGGCGTCGACCCGGATCGTCACCCCGACCCGGTCGGCGCGGGCGTGCCGGACCGCGTTGGACAGCGCCTCGCGCAGCACGGCGGTCAGCTCGGGGCGCAGCGTGTCGGGCACGGCACTGTCGATCGGCCCGACCAGCTCCAGCTCCGGCCGGTAGCCCAGCGACTCGGTGGCGGCCTCGATCGCCTCGCGGATCTCGGTACGCAGCGCGGCGCTCATCGGAGTACGCAGCTCGAAGATGGTGCGGCGGATGTCGCGGATGGTGGCGTCCAGGTCGTCCACCGCCGCGTTTATCCGCTTGGCCACCTCGGGTCGGGCGTTCATCGCCCCGCTCTGCAGTTGCAGGCCGGTGGCGAAGAGCCGCTGGATCACCACGTCGTGCAGGTCCCGGGCGATCCGCTCGCGGTCCTCCAGCACCACCAGCAGCTCGCGTTCCTCCTGGCCGCGGGCGCGTTCCATGGCCAGCGCCGCCTGGCCGGCGAAGCTGCCCAGCAGCGCCACGTCGTCGTCGGCGGTCCCGCCCCGGTCCGGCCGGTGCGCGATGACCAGCACCCCGTGCAGGGTGTCGGCGGCGGCGAGCGGGGAGACCACCGCCGGCCCGGCGACCACCGGCACGGGCCACGGCGCGGCCTCGGCCAGGTTTTCCACCAGCTCGTGCCGGCGTTCGGTGACCGAACCGGCGAAGGTGGTCTCGCCCGCCGGCAGCAGCGCGCCGACCAGCTCCGAGGTGCCTGTGTCGGCGCCGTCGACCACCTCGACGGTGAACTGCCCGGCCTCCTCGTCGTAGAGCAGCACCAGCGCCAGCTCCGCCTCGGCGACCTCCCGCGCCCGGCGGGCCACCAGGGCCAGCGCGTCGGTGCGGCGCACCTCACCCAGCAGCACCGAGGTGATCTCGGCGGTGGCGGCCAGCCAGCGTTCCCGGCGGTGGGCCAGCGCGTAGAGGCGGGCGTTCTCGATCGCCACGCCGGCCGCGGCGGCCAGCGCCACCACGATCTCCTCGTCGTCCTCGGTGAACTCCGCCGCGCCCTGCTTCTCGGCCAGGTAGAGGTTGCCGAAGACCTGGTCGCGGATGCGCACCGGGACGCCCAGGAAGCTGTGCATCGGCGGGTGGTGCGGCGGGAAGCCGTACGACTGGGGGTGCTGGGTGATGTCCGGCATCCGGACCGGGCGCGGGTCGTCGATGAGCAGGCCGAGCACCCCGCGCCCGTGCGGCAGCTCGCCGATCCGGGCGTGCAGCTCCGGGCTGATGCCGTGGATGATGAAGTCGTGCAGCAGGCGGTCCGGGCCGATCACCCCGAGCGCACCGTACCGGGCGCCGACCAGCTCGCAGGCCGACTGCACGATCCGCTGGAGCGTGCTGCGCAGGTCGAGGTCGGAGCCGATGCCGACCACCGCGTCGAGCAGGGCGCGCAGCCGCTCCCGGCTGGTCACCACCTCACCGACCCGGTCCAGCATCTCCTGGAGCAGCTCGTCGAGGCGGACCCGGGACAGCGGGCTCAGGCCCAGCGAGGGGGCCGCCGGGGACTCGGGCCGGGGGTTCGGTGCGCTGCTGGCCACGGAGGCGATGCTAGCGCCCGCCGGCCGTCCGGCACGAGCCCGTCACGGCCGCCCGTCGCCGACCGCGGAGGTGTCGACCACCTGCTCGGTGGGCAGCCGCGGGGTGTGCGCCGGGCCGGCGTGCGCCGGGTCCGCGATCCCCAGCCGCAGCACCAGGTACGGGAAGCCCATCCCGGAGAGCACGCCGCGCAGCGTCTGCCGGGTGCCCTCGACCTCCACCACGCCCGACAGCGGCACCAGGGACACCCCGAGTCGGGTGGCGGTCAGCCAGGCGGCGGAGAGCGCCTCGCCGGCCCGCAGCCAGCTGTCCGGCTCGTCCTCGTCGCCGTAGAGCAGCGCGTACACGGCGGCCCGGTCGTGGCCCGGGCCGATCGGCAGGGTGCCCGCCCGGCCGAAGTCCCGGCCCGGCACGGTGGTCTGCGGGGGCTGCTCGGGCAGCACCTCCGGCGGCAGGCCGGTGCCGGTGCCGGTGCGGCTCGTCCAGTAGGCCAGCTCCTCCCGTAGCTGCGGGTCCTCCGCCTCGACCGAGCCGGCGTGGCCGGCCGCCGCGGCCAGCTCCATCACCTGGTCGGAGTCGAGGACCTGCAACCGGGCGCCCTCGGCGGTGGCGGCCCGGGTGATCTCGCCGAGCGCGGCGGTCGGGATCTGCTCGTCGCTGACCGGCCGGCGGTCGGTGTGCCGGACCTGCATGCACTGCACCAGGTGCATGGCCTGCGGGTCGGCGCCGGCGTGCCGCATGCTGGTCAGCCGGGCCAGCAGCTCCGGGTCGTCGGCGTCGGGCAGCCGTTCCACCACCGGCACCCAGCCCTCGGCGGCCAGCGCCACCCGCGCGTGGTGCAGCGCGGCGCCGCAGCTGAGCGCCAGCAGCCGCCCCTCCGGGTCGGTGGCGGCCAGCTGCCGGTCGCGGACCATCCGCAGCTCCAGCGCGTCGGGCAGCACCCGCCAACGCCACGGCTGGGTGTTGTGCACCGAGGGGGCGTAGCCGGCCGTCGCGGCGGCCTCCGCCAGCGCGGTGGTCAGCGGGCGGTCCGTAGCCGGCGTCTCGTGGCTCATCGTCACGACCTTTCCGTGTTCGTCCCCATCGTGCCCCACCGGGTGCCGCGCCGGGCGGGGTTGCGTCCCATCCTCTGGCATGCCCGGTCCGGGCGCACCGTACGCACGCCCCGGTCCACCGGGTCCTTCGGCCCGGCGGAATGCCCCCGTTGCCCTGACCGTCGGGCGCTCCCGCTGAGACGATTCCCGGGTGGGAGCCGAACCGCGCGAGTGCCTGCCGGAACGGCCGGCGAGGGGCCGCCGGGTCAACTGGGCCGAGTGGGCCCCGCTGATCCTGCTCACCCTGGCGGCGCTGGCCGGCGGCGTGCTCTGGCTGGCCGGGCGGCGCGGCGCCGCCGACCTGGTGTGGGCCGCGGTGACCCTGGTCGCCCTGCTGCCCGCCACCTGGGCGGTGCTGCGGCAGCTGTGGCACCGGCAGTTCGGGGTGGACGTCATCGCCGTGCTGGCGCTGGCCGGCGCGCTGGCCGTACGCGAGTATCTGGCCGGCGCGGTGATCGCGGTGATGGTGGCGACCGGGCGGTCGCTGGAGTCGTACGCCCAGGCGCGGGCGACCCGGGACCTGCGGGCGCTGTTGGAGCGCGCGCCGCGGCAGGCCCGGCGGCGCACCGCGGCCGGCGCGATCGAGGTGGTGCCGCTGGACCGGGTGGCGGCCGGCGACCGGCTGGTGGTCGGCCCGGGCGACGTGGTGCCGGTGGACGGCACGGTGGAGGAACCGGCGACGCTGGACGAGTCGGTGGTCACCGGGGAGTCGCAGCTGGTGTCGCGGGCGGCGGGGGAGCCGGTGGCCAGCGGCGTGGTCAACGCCGGCGCCGGCTTCGGGCTGCGGGCGACGCGCAGCGCCGCCGAGAGCACGTACGCCGGCATCGTCCGGCTGGCCGAGGAGGCGACCGCCCGCAAGGCGCCGATGGTCCGGATGGCCGACCGGTACGCCGCCGCGTTCGTGCCGTTCACGTTGGTGCTGGCCGGGCTGGCCTGGCTGCTCTCCGGGCAGTTCGTGCGGGCGGTGGCGGTGCTGGTGGTGGCCACCCCGTGCCCGCTGCTGCTGGCCACGCCGATCGCCATCGTCTCCGGGCTGTCCCGGGTGGCGCGGCGCGGGGTGCTGGTCCGCGACGGCGGTTCGCTGGAACTGCTCGGCCGGGCCCGGACGCTGATGATGGACAAGACCGGCACCCTCACCGCGGGCCGGCCCCGGGCCGCCGAGACCGTGGTCGCCCCCGGCGGGGACCGGGACGAGGTGCTCCGGCTGGCCGCCTCGGTGGAGCAGTTGTCCCCGCACGTGCTGGCCGCCGCGCTGGTCCGGCAGGCCCGGGTGCAGGGGTTGACGCTGGGCGAGCCGACCGAGGTGACCGAGGAGCCGGGGCGCGGGGTGCGCGGCCGGGTGGACGGGCGACTGGTCCGGGTCGGGCAGCTCGGCGGCGAGCTGCCCGACTGGGCCGAGCGGGCCCGGCGGCGCGCCGAACTGGCCGGCCGTTCCGTGGTCTGGGTCAGCGGCGACGACCACCCGCTCGGCGCGATCCTGCTGGAGGACCCGGTCCGCGCCGACGCCCGCCGCACCGTGCGCCGGCTGCGCGAGGCGGGACTGACCCGGCTGGTGATGGTGACCGGCGACCGGGCCCGGACTGCCGAGCAGGTCGCCCGGGCCGTCGGCGTGGACGACGTGGTGGCGCAGTGCTCGCCGCAGGAGAAGGCGAGCAGGGTACGCGCCGAGTCGGCCCGGGCGGTCACGCTGATGGTCGGCGACGGCGTCAACGACGCCCCCGCGCTGGCGGAGGCGCACGTCGGGGTGGCGATGGGCGCCACCGGCGCGACCGCCTCGGCGGACGTGGCCGACGCGGTGCTCACCGTGGACCGGCTGGACCGGCTCGCCGACGCGGTGGAGATCGCCCGGTACGCCCGCCGCATCGCCGTGCAGTCGGCCACCGTCGGGATGGGGCTGGCGGTGGTGGCGATGGTGGTCGCGGCCGCGGGCGGGCTGCCCCCGGTGGCCGGCGCCTTCCTTCAGGAGGGCATCGACGTGCTGGTGATCCTCAACGCGCTGCGCGCGCTCGGCGGCGGGCTGCGCCGCCGGGACGTGCCGCCGGCCACCCGCGAGCTGCTCGACCGGTACGCCGGCGAGCACGCCCCGGTGCGGGACGTGCTGGCCCGGCTGCGGGACACCGCCGACCTGGTCGCCACCCGCCCGCAGTCGCCGGAGTGTGTGCCGGCGGTGCGCGAGGTGCACCGCCGGCTGGTCGACGAGGTGCTGCCGCACGAAACGGCCGAGGAACGGCAGCTGTATCCGGCGCTGGCCGGCCCGCTGGGCAGCGAGGAGGCCACCTCGACCATGAGCCGCGGCCACGTGGAGATCGCCGCGCTGGTGGACCGGGTCGGCGGTCACCTGGCGGAGCACGCCGACGGGCGGCTGCGCCCGGACGAGGTGCCGGACCTGCTGGCCGCCCTGTACGGCCTGGACGCCGTGCTCCGGCTGCACCTGGCGCAGGAGGAGGAGGACTACTTCTCGCTCAACCCCGCCGACGGTGACGGCAACGCCCGCTGAGGCCCGGCTCGGGGTGTCGCGGGCGTGCTCGACCATGTGGCCGGTGTGGCCGGTGTGGCCGGTGTGGCCGGTGTGGCCGGGGGAGTCGGGTGTGTCGCGGGTGGGAGCGGACCTGTGAACGAGCGTGATGACTCTGGGGTATCAAAATACCTCAGAGTCATCACGCTCGAATGGGAACCTGGCCGGCGGAGGTGGCCTGCCGCGTCGCGCTCCGCCGTCCGCCCGGCACGGGCGGGCCGGTGGTTCAGCGCTCCCGGGCGACTGCGACCGGGCAGTGGGCGTGCTGGATGAGCTGCTGGCTGACCGAGCCGAGCAGCATGCCGCGCAGCCCGCCCCGGCCCCGGCTGCCCACCACGACCAGTTGGGCGTCCCGGCTCGCCTCGACCAGGACGCCGGCCGCGTTGCCCGGCACCACCTCGATCTCGACCGGCAGCTCCGGGAAGGTCTCCCGCCACCGGGCGAGGGCCTGCTCGGTGGCGGCGCGGTCCTCGGCGGCGCCGGCGGCGGCCTCCTGCTCCGACGGCCCGCGCCGGTCCGACGGCGGCTGGGTGACCCGGACGACCCGCAGCGAGGTCCGCCGCTGGGCCGCCCGTTCGACGGCGAAGCCGAGCGCCACCTGCGCCGACTCGGAGCCGTCGAAGCCCACCACCACGGGCCCGGCCGCGACCGGCTGGGCCTCGCGGACCACCACCACCGGGCAGTGCGCGTGGGCGGCCACCGACACGGCGGTGGAGCCCACCAGCAGCCCACCGAACCCGCCGTGCCCGCGGCTGCCGAGCACCAGCACGCTGGCCTCGGCGGACCGTTCCTGCAGCACCAGCGCGGGCGGGCCGTCGAACACCTCGCCGTGCACGGTCAGCCCGGGGTGCGCCGCGGCGGCGTCCGAGGCCGCCTTCTGGACCAGCCCCTCGACCTCCCGGCGGGCGGTGTCGTCCGGCCAGACGCCGGGGGCGACGCCGGGCCCGACCCAGCCGGCCACGGTCAACCACTCGAAGACGTACGCCAGGCGCACCGGCCGCCCGGACCGGCCGGCCTCGGCCAGCGCCCAGTCCAGGGCGACCGCCGCGTCGGCGGAGCCGTCGTACCCGACCAGGATCTCCTCGTCGCTCATGACTCCCCCCGCAGTTCCTGCTCGGTCTCCCGGACCCAGCGCCACTCGGCGACCCGGGGGTCGTCCTCGCCGTACCTTCGGGTGTAGTCGCGGCAGGACTGCCGGGTGTCCACCATCTCCTGGCGCAGGTGGGCGGCGCGGGCGGCCAGCCCGGGCACCCGGTCGATCACGTCGATGACCAGGTGGAAGCGGTCCAGGTCGTTGAGCATCACCATGTCGAACGGGGTGGTGGTGGTGCCCTCCTCCTTGTAGCCGCGCACGTGCAGGTTCTCGTGGTTGGCCCGGCGGTAGGTGAGCCGGTGGATCAGCCACGGGTAGCCGTGGTAGGCGAAGATGACCGGCTTGTCACGGGTGAAGATGGTGTCGAACTCGTTGTCGGGCAGGCCGTGCGGGTGCTCCGAGGGCGGTTGCAGGCGCATCAGGTCGACCACGTTGACCACCCGGACCTTCAGCTCCGGCAGGTGCTGGCGCAGCAGGTCGGCCGCGGCCAGGGTCTCCAACGTCGGCACGTCGCCGGCGCAGGCGAGCACCACGTCCGGCTCGGCCTCGTCGTCGGTGCTGGCCCAGTCCCAGATGCCCAGGCCGCGCCGGCAGTGCTGGACCGCCTCATCCATGGTCAGCCAGTTCGGCGCGGGCTGCTTGCCGGCCACCACCACGTTGATGTAATGCCGGCTGCGCAGGCAGTGGTCCATGGTGGAGAGCAGGGTGTTGCCGTCCGGCGGCAGATAGACCCGGACCACCTCGGCCTTCTTGTTGACCACGTGGTCGATGAAGCCCGGGTCCTGGTGCGAGAAGCCGTTGTGGTCCTGCCGCCACACGTGGCTGGAGAGCAGGTAGTTCAGCGACGCGACCGGCTCCCGCCAGGGGATGTGCCGGGTCACCTTCAACCACTTGGCGTGCTGGTTGACCATCGAGTCGACGATGTGGATGAACGCCTCGTAGCTGGTGAAGATGCCGTGCCGGCCGGTCAGCAGGTAGCCCTCCAGCCAGCCCTGGCACAGGTGCTCGGAGAGCACCTCCATCACCCGGCCGTCGGGGGAGAGGTGGTCGTCGCCGGGGACCGCCGCCGCGACGAAGGCCCGGTCGGTCACCTCGAACGCCGCGCCGAGCCGGTTCGAGGCGACCTCGTCCGGCCCGAACAGCCGGAAGGTCTGCGGGTTGCGGGCGATGACGTCGCGTACCCAGGGGCCCAGCGCGCCGGTGGCGCCGGCCATCGGCTCCCCCGGGCGGGGCACGGCGACCCCGTACTCGCGGAAGTCGGGCAGGTCCAGGTCGCGCAGCAACCGGCCGCCGTTGGCCACCGGGTTGGCGCTCATCCGCCGCTCGCCCTTCGGGGGTACGCCGGTCACCTCGGCCACCGGCACGCCGGTGGCGTCGAAGAGCTCCTCCGGCCGGTAGCTGCGCAGCCAGCGCTCCAGCTCGGCCAGGTGCGCCGGGTTGTCGCGGACCTCGGCGATCGGCACCTGGTGCGCGCGGAAGGTGCCCTCCACGTGCTTGCCGTCGACCTCCTTCGGGCCGGTCCAGCCCTTCGGCGTGCGCAGCACGATCATCGGCCAGCGGGGCCGTTCGACGGGACCGCCGGAGCGGGCCGCCCGCTGGATCTCGGCGATCTCGTCGCAGACCCGGTCCAGGGTGGCGGCCATCAGCTGGTGCACCGCCGCCGGGTCGTCGCCGGCGACCACGTACGGCCGGTAGCCGTAGCCGCGCATCAGGTCGAGCAGGTCCTCCTCCGGGATCCGGTCCAGCACCGTCGGGTTGGCGATCTTGTAGCCGTTGAGGTGCAGGATGGGCAGCACCGCGCCGTCGCGGGCCGGGTTGAGGAAGACGTTCGACAGCCAGCTGCCCGCCAGCGGGCCGGTCTCCGCCTCGCCGTCACCGATCACGCAGGCGACCAGCAGGTCCGGGTTGTCGAAGGCGCCGCCGTACGCGTGGCTCAGCGCGTACCCCAGCTCGCCGCCCTCGTGGATCGAACCCGGCACCTCCGCCGCCACGTGGCTGGGGATGCCGCCGGGGAAGGAGAACTGGCGGAACAGCCGCTGCATGCCGGTCTCGTCGCGGCTCACCGAGTGGTACAGCTCGCTGTAGGTGCCCTCCAGCCAGGTGTTCGCCACGATCGCCGGCCCGCCGTGCCCGGGGCCGGTGACGTAGATGGCGGACAGGTCCCGCTCGACGATGACCCGGTCGAGGTGGGTGTAGATCAGGTTGAGCCCGGGGCTGGTGCCCCAGTGGCCCAGCAGGCGCGGCTTGACGTGCTCGGGTCGCAGCGGTTCCCGCAACAGCGGGTTGTCGAGCAGGTAGATCTGCCCGACGGTGAGGTAGTTCGCCGCGCGCCAGTACGCGTCGAGCCGGCGCAGCTCGTCTTCGGTCAGCGGGCCGTGCAGGTCTACAGCGGTGTCCATGCTGCGTAAGCCTCTCGCGGGTCGGGGACTTCTGCACCCGGAAGCGCTTTTTCGGCCGGGCCGGTCCAGCGTCGCGTCCCGCCCCGCCCGCCGGTCAGGGCCGTTGGTCCCGGGCCCCCGGGTGTCATGCCCCGTCCGCGGGTGGCGGCGCCAGTCCGCGTACCACGAGGACCGGGCCGGGGGAGTGGTAGAGCAGCGACTGGCTGACCTCGCCCAGCATGCCGCGCCACGCCTCGTCGCCCCGGGCGCCGACCACGGTCACCTGGGCGGAGCGGGACTGTTCCAGCAGGACGGTGCCCGGGTCGCCGGAGATGGTGTGGCACTCGGCGGCCACCGCCGGGTGCCGGCGGGCGGCGCGGGACACCAGGTCGAGCAGGAGCTGGTCGTCGCGGGGCCGCCCCGGCTCGGCCACCTGGACGGCGAGCAGTCGGGCCGACCGGCGGGCCGCCTCCGCGAAGGCGAAGTCGAGGGCGGTGCGGGAGCTGTCCGAGTGGTCGACGCCGACCAGCACCGGCCCGGCGGGTGGGGGTTGCGGGCGGACCACCAGCACCGGGCAGCCGGCGCGGGCGGCGAGCTGGACGGCGGGCGCGTCGGCCGGTACGCAGCGGCCGCAGCCGGCCATCCCGCCGTCGCCGATCGCCACCAGGTAGGCCGACTCGGAGCGGCGGATCAACGCCGTCACCGGTGAGCCCTCGACGATCTCGCCGCTGACCGGCACCGCCGGCTCGACGTCACCGGCGGTGGCCGCAGCCCGCTCGATCAGGTTCTCCGCGTCGTCGCGGGTGACGCCGCCCGGGGCCTCGAACGCGGCCTCCCAGTTGAACGCGTGCAGCAGGGCCAGCGGCCGGTCGTGCGTGGCGGCCTCCCGGGCGGCCAGCCGGACCACCTGCATCGAATCCTCGGCGGGCCCCACCCCGGCCACGACCGCGTCCGCGGGTGTGGTCATCCGGCACTCACCTCCCCTCACCCACCGTAATCCCACCCACTCATCCCCGTGCCCGATCGGGGTGTAAGGAGGGTGCCCTTATTAACGCATTTGGTAGAGGCGGGGCCCCTTATTAACACCTCCTGTTAATAAGGGGCCCTTCCTTACCGCCGTGGGGACTACTCAGCGGAACTGGAGCCGGTTGACCGCGTCGAACAGCCGCGCCCCGAACAGCCGGCGGCCGTGCACCATCACCCGGGCCGCCGCGGTCACCAGGTAGCGGGTGCGCGGGCGGCGGGCGGTGACCGCACGCTCGATCACCCGGGCCACCGCGTCCGGCTCGGCGGCCAGCAGCGGGTTGCCGTACGACTTGGCCATCGCGGCGTCCACCGCGCTGACCATCGGCTGGTACGGGCCGGCCGGTCCCGCGCCCCGGCCCAGCGAGTCGGCGGCGACGGCCCCGAAGCCGGTCCGGATCAGGCCCGGCTCGACGATCGCCACCTCGATCCCGAACGGCCGGACCTCCTGCCGCAGCGCGTCGGAGATCGCCTCCACGGCGTACTTGCTGGCGTGGTAGTAGCCGCCGCCGGGGAAGACCAGCCGGCCACCCATCGAGCTGACGTTGACGATCCGGCCCCGGCCGGCCCGGCGCATGCCGGGCAGCACCAGTTGGGTGAGCCGGCTCAGGCCGAAGACGTTGGTCTCGAACTGGGCGCGTACCCGGTCCAACGGGGCTTCCTCGATCGGGCCGTACTCGCCGTAGCCGGCGTTGTTGACCAGCACGTCGACCTGGCCGTGTTCGGCCTCGACGGCGGCCACGGCGGCGCGCATCGACGCCTCGTCGGTGACGTCGAGCGGGAGCAGCCGGGCGCCGCTGTCGGCCAGGTCGGCGATCGACTCGACCCGGCGGGCGGTGGCGTAGACGGTCAGCTCGGGCCGGCGGGCGAGGCGCCGCACGGTGGCCCGGCCGATGCCGGAGGAGGTGCCGGTGATCAGGACGGTGGTCATGCGGGGTCTCCCGGTCGGGTGAGGCCGGCGACGATCAGCGCGACGCCGTCGCGCAGCCGCTGCCGGGGCAGGTCGGGGTCGGTGAGGTCGGCCTCCAGGCCGCGGGTGAGCGCGACCAGCACCTCGGCCACCGCGGCGGCCCGGGGGCCGGCCGGCTCGGCCAGGGCGCCGGCCAGCACCGCGGTCAGCTCCCGGGTGTACGCCGCGGCGAGGTCGCCGGTGAGCTTGCCGCTGGCGTCGAGCAGCTCGGCGGCGTGCCGGCTGTCCCGGTGCAGGGTGAGGGTGAGGTCGAGCTTGGCGTCGAGGACGGCCAGGAGGCGGTCGGCGGTGGGCGTACCGGGTGCCGCCGCGGCGGCCCGGGCCCGGGCGAGCGAGGCGTCGAAGAGCCGCTCGGCGAGCCGCCGGTAGGCGTCGTCCTTGTTGCGGACGTACTGGTAGACGGCGGGGCGGGACATGCCGGCGGCGGCGGCGATGTCGTCCATGGTGGTGCGCCTGATCCCGTGCCGGGTGAAGCACTCGTAGGCGGCGGTGAGGATGGCATCCAGCCGGTCGCTCGACATGCTGACAACTATTGCACAGAACGTCAGCCCGTCAACGTGCAAGGAAGGTGCCCTTCTTAACAGACGTCTGTTAAGAAGGGCACCCTCCTTGCATCTAGCGCGGGTGGGCGCGGAGGACCACGGCGGTGGCGTTGTCGTCGCCGCCCGCGTCGAGGGTGGCGGCGAGCAGGTCGCGGACCGCCTGGGCCGGGGTGGCGGCGGCCAGGTGGCCGCGCAGCCCGTGGTAGTCGACCTGGTCGCTGACGCCGTCGGTGCAGAGCAGCCAGGTGTCGCCGGCGCGCAGCGGCACGGCCAGCAGGTCGGCGTCGGGGCGTTCCGGGTGGCCGAGGTAGCGCAGCAGCTGGTAACGGGCGCGCTCGGCCTCGGGCGAGTCGGCGGCGTACCAGCCGTGCAGCACGCCCAGCCAGGCGGCGGTGTGGTCGACGGTGAGCAGTTCCAGCAGGCCGTCGCGCATCCGGTAGGCCCGGGAGTCGCCGAGCTGGGCCAGCCACACCTGCCCGCCGTCCGGCTCGGCCACCAGGGCGGTGAGCGTGCAGCCGGTCAGCTCGTGCAGGGGGGCGCCGACGGCGCGTACCCGGGTCTGCGCCTCGGCGGTCGCGGCTCGCAGCGGACCGGCGCCGACCTCGGGCCAGGCGGCGCGGATGCCCGCGACGACGGTGGCGGTGGCGGTGGCGCCGGCCAGCCGGCTGCCCTCGCCGGAGCCCATCCCGTCGACCACCGTGACGAACGGCAACTCCTCGTCGACGTGCAGCACGTCGAAGTTGGCCGGGTAGCGGTCGCCGACCACGCTGCCGCCGGCGATCTCCAGCTCGACCCGGCCGGCCAGGTGCCGCCGCACCTGAGGTACGGGCTGGTCACGGCGGGGACGGAGGCGCACGGGCTGACGCTAGCACCGGCCGGACGCGACGCGCGTGTCAACCAGGGTTGACAAATCCTGCTCGTCAACCTAAGTTGACAGTATGAGTCAGGCAACGGAACTCGCGGCAGCCGCCGGCAGCACCGACCCCAAGGTCGGGCTCCGCGCGGTGCTCGCCCTGCGCCGGCTCCTCGAACGGCTCGAGGTGGTCCAGGTGGACAACGCCCGTCGACAGGGCTGGTCCTGGCAGGAGATCGCCGAGGCGCTCGAGGTCAGCCGGCAGGCGGTCCACAAGAAGCACGCCGGGCGACCGGCGGTGCCCGGCAGTTGGGAGTGATGATGTTCGAACGGTTCACCGACCGGGCCCGCACGGTCGTCAAGCGGGCGCTCGACGAGGCCCGGGCCGAGGGGCGGCACCCGGTCGGCACGGAACACCTGCTGCTCGGCGTCCTCGCCGACCCCGACGCCCTCGCCACCCGGCTGCTCGCCGAGTCCGGGGTGGGCGCGGACGACCTGCGCGCCCGGATCCGCCGACACACCGGCAACGGCGGCCTGGCCGAGGCGGACGCCGCGGCGCTGCGGGAGATCGGCATCGACCTGGCCGCCATCGTGGCCCGGATCGAGGAGTCCTTCGGCCCGGACGCGCTGCGCGAGGCGGCGCCCCCGCCGCGCCGCCGCTGGGGCCGCCGCCCGCACCTGGGCGGCCCGTTCTCGCCCCGCTCGAAGAAGGCGCTGGAGCTGTCGCTGCGCGAGGCGATCCGGCTGCGCCACCGGCACATCGGCACCGAACATATCCTGCTCGGGCTGCTCCGGGAGGGCGGCGGCCTCGGCGCGCTGGTGCTCACCGAGGCCGGGGTGGACCTGGCCGACCTGCGCCGCCGGGTAGAGGAGGCGCTGCGTACGGCGGCCTGAGCCGCCACCGGCGGAAGCCGCGCCGGCCGTCCGGCCGGCGCGGCGCGGTAAACCTCTTTGCGGCACACGCAACGTCCCGCCCTGTCGGGTCGCTGGCCGGCCCGATCTGCTGCACACTTGCGCCGTGGATGGTGGAGATGGCAAGCGTCCGGTGACCGCGGACAACCCCGCGCCGCGTTCCGCGGTGGTGGTCAACCCCGCGAAGGTGACCGATCTCGACGAGTTCCGGCGCACCGTGAACGACGCCCTCGGCGCGGCCGGCTGGCCCGAGCCGGTGTGGCACGAGACCACCGTCGAGGACCCCGGCCGGGGCCAGACCGAGGAGGCCGTCCGGGCCGGCGCCGAGGTCGTCTTCGCCTGCGGCGGCGACGGCACGGTGATGGCCTGCGTCACGGCGCTCGCCGGCACCGACACCGCCCTCGCGGTCCTGCCGCAGGGCACCGGCAACCTGCTCGCCGCCAACCTGGGGCTCTCCAACGACCTGGCCGCCGGCCTCCAGGTCGCCGTCGAACGCGGGATGCGCCGCCTCGACGTCGGCGTGGTCGACGACCAGTGCTTCGCGGTGATGGCCGGGATGGGCTTCGACGCCCAGATGCTCGACTCCACCTCCGAGACGACCAAGAAGCGGATCGGCTGGCCGGCGTACGTCGTCGGGGCCGCGAAGCACCTGCGGGACCGGCCGATGCGGGTCTCCATCCGGATCGACGGCGAGCCGCCGGTGCGGCGCCGGGCCCGGTCGGTCCTGGTCGCCAACGTCGGCCGGCTCCAGGGCGGGGTACGCCTGCTCACCGACGCCGAGCCCGACGACGGCTGGCTCGACGTCGCGGTGCTCACCCCCCGCCGGGTGCGGCACTGGCTGAGGATGGGCTGGGCGCTGGTGCGCCGCCGCGGCAGCGTGCCCGGAATGGAGGTGTTCCGGGCCCGCAAGGTCGAGATCGCCAGCAACCGGGCCCAGCCCCGGCAGCTCGACGGCGACCTGATCGAGCCGGGCCGCTCGCTGCGGGCCGAGATCCGGCCGCAGTCGCTGTGGCTGTGCGTGCCCCGGCCCGAGCAGCACCCCGACCTGGCGGTGGACGCCGACGCGGTCGGCGAGCGCGGTGAGCGGCTCGTCAAGAAGGCCCGCCGTGAGTAGCACCAGGCTGGTCCCCGAGACCCGGCTGATGGCCCGGGAGGAGCTCTCCGCCGACGACGCCTGGCACACACTGCGCCGCCACGGCGGCTGGCACCTGCTGCGGGACGCGTTCATCCGGTTCCGCTACGGCGACGGGTTCAGCCACTCCCGGGCGTTCGCCCTCCAGCTCTGCCTCGCCGTGGTGCCATTCATGATCGCGCTCACCGGTCTGATCAGTGAGATGGGCGTGGAGGAGGGCGGCCAGGTGGTCGCCGACACCGTCCTGGCGCTCACCCCCGGCCAGAGCGAGCAGATGGTGCACGAGCTGCTCGGCGACACCGAGCGGATCGAGCGCGCCGGTGAGCTGGCGCTGACCCTCGGTCTGATCACCGGGCTGGTCGCGCTGACCACCACGATGGCCCAGATCGAGCGGGGCGCGAACCGGATCTACGGCGTCGAGCGGGACCGGCCCGCCCTCGCCAAGTACCTGCGGGCCGCGGTGCTCGCGGTCGTCGCCGGCCTGCCCGCCCTGGTGGGCTTCCTGATCCTGGTCGGCGGCCGGGCGATGGGCGACTCGGTGCAGCGGCACTACGAGTGGGGCGAGTTCGCCAACGACACCTGGAACGTGATCCGCTGGCCGCTGAGCCTCGGGCTGACCGTGCTCGCGGTGGCGGTGCTGTTCCGGCACGCGCCCCGGCGCCGGCAGCCCGGCCTGTCCTGGCTGTTCTTCGGCGCCGGCATCGCCACCGTGCTGTGGTGGATGGCCAGCCTGATGCTCGCCGCGTACGTGAAGTACGGCGGCGGGTTCGGGCAGACCTACGGCGCGCTCGCCGGCATCATGGCGCTGCTGCTGTGGGCCAACCTCACCGGCATGGCGCTCTTCGGCGGGCTGGCCTTCGCCGCCCAGCTGGAGGCGATGCGGATCGGCGTCGAGGAGCCGGCCCAGCCGGACCTGTGGCAGCCGGAGGCCCGACAGGGCGAAATCATGGACACCGGCGAGATGACCGCCCTCTGACCGCCGCCCCCGGTGTACGCGGAGCGCGAACGGGGTACCTCGCGGCTCGCCAGGTTGTGGCACTACAGGAGGTGCGGCGTGACCGCGGTCAAGGAGTCCGGGCGGCGACCGCTCGAGCATTTCGCCGGGCGCAGCGTCGCCGGGCTGGTCGGCATCGCCGCCGCCGGGGTGGGCTTCGGCCTGCTGCTGATGCTGGTCCGGGTCAAGTGGGGCCCGCTCTACGACGTGGACCACGGGATCGCGGAGTGGTTCAACGGCCTCGTCGCGCCGCACGGCGCCCTGGTCACCGTGCTCCAGGCGATCACCGACCTGGGCGGGCGGCCGGTGATGATCTGGCTGATCACCATCGCCGTGGTCGGCCTGCTGATCCGCCGGCAGCCCCGGCTCGCGGTCTATCTGATCATCACCGGGGTCGGCGGGCTGATCCTCGACCCGTCGCTGAAGACCCTGGTGGGCCGGCTGCGCCCGGTGGTGGACGTGCCGCTGTCCGGCTACGCCGGCAACAGCTTCCCGTCCGGGCACGCGCTCGGCTCGTTCGTCGCGTACGGGGCGCTGCTGCTGGTCTTCCTGCCCGCGATGGCGCCGCGCTGGCGCAAGCCGGCCATCGCGCTGGTGGGTCTGGTGGTGTTCCTGATCGGGCTGACCCGCATCGCGCTCGGCGTGCACTTCGTCTCCGACGTGCTCGCCGGCTGGCTGCTCGGCGCGTTCTGGCTCGCCGTCTCCGCGTACGCCTTCCGGCTGTGGCGGCGCGAGCGCGGCCGGCCGGTGCCGCCGATCACCGAGGGCCTGGAGCCGGAGGCCGGGCACGAGATCAGCCCGGCCCCCGACGAGGAGCGCGTGCTGGCGCACCCGCGCTCCGCCGTCGCCGAGCTGGTGGTCGGCTGGGTGCTGGTCTTCGGCGCGCTCTACGGCTTCGGCATGCTGGTCAGCTACCACGCCGGGGGCACCTTCTTCGACACCCTGGACACCGAGGTGCCGCGCTGGTTCGCCGAGCGGCACACCGACGCGCTGACCAACCTGAGCTGGTGGTGGAGCAAGTTCGGCGACACCCACGCGATCATGCTGGTCTCGCTGGTCTTCTGCCCGGTGGTGCTGGCGATCTGGCGGCGCTGGCGGCCGGTGCTCTTCGTGGTGCTGGCGATGTTCGGTGAGCTGAGCCTCTTCCTCGCCTCGGCCCGGGTGGTGGACCGGCCGCGCCCGCCGGTGGACAACCTGGACGGGCAGATGCCCACCTCGTCGTTCCCGTCCGGGCACATCGCGGCCACCATCTGCCTCTGGACGGCGATGGCGATCATCGTCTTCCCCCGGACCGACCGCTGGTGGCGGTGGCTCTTTGTGGCGATGGCGGTGATCATGCCGGTGGGCGTGGCCGTCTCCCGGATGTACCGGGGCATGCACCACCCGACTGACTTCATGGGCGCGATCCTGCTCAGCGCGCTCTGGCTGGGGCTGCTCTACTGGGTGGTCCGGCCGAACGCCGACGTCTACGAGGGCAACCAGCCGAGCATCGAGTCGGAGGACGTGCACACCCTCGACGACGAGCTGGCCAAGGCCGCCCGGCCGGACTGACCCGTGCTGCGGGTGATGACCTGGAACATCCGGACCGGTGGCCGGGACCGGGGCGGCGCCGACCGCCTCGACCGGGTGGTCCGGGTCGTCGCCGCCGCCCGCCCGGACGTGCTCGCCCTGCAGGAGTTGCGCGACTTCGACCGGGGCGGCCTGCTGGCCGAGGTCGCGGGCCGGCTGGGGCTGCGCCCCCACCTGGCCCGCTCCTGGTTCGGGCAGCCCGTCGCGGTGCTGGTCCGCCCGCCGCTGCGGGTGCTGCACGCCGGCCGGGTGCGCCGGCCGTTCCACCACGCCGCCGCCCGAGTCACGGTGGCCACCGACGCCGGGCCGCTTACCGTGTTCAGCACCCACCTCAATCCGTACGCCGGTGGCGCCCGGCGTGCCGAGGCGGACTGGCTGGCCGCCGCGGTCCGCCGGGCCGGCCCGCTGGCCCTGCTGGCCGGTGACCTGAACACGCTGGAGCCGGCGGTGGACCACACCGAACGGTTGGCCCGCCTGCCGGAGCACTACCGGCGCCGGCACCTGCGCCGCGACCGTCGTACGGTCGACACCCGCGCGGTGGCCCGGCTGCTCGCCGCCGGCCTGGTCGACCTCTGGGCGGCCGGCGGTGCCCCGGCGGCCGACGGGCTGACCGTGCCAACCCGGCACGGCGGGGCCGAGTTCTCCGGGATGCGCCTGGACTACCTGCTGGGCAGCGCGGCCGTCGCCGGGGTCGCCCGCGACTGCCGGGTGTTGCGCGACGACGAGACCGACCACGCCTCCGACCACTATCCGCTGCTGGTGGAGCTGGCGCTCGACCCGGCCTGACGAGCCGCCGTCCGGCGTGCCGCGCTGCCCGGGCGTGCCGCGCTGCCCGGGCGTGCCGCGCTGCCCGGGCGTGCCGCGCGGGACCGGCCGGGTGGTCTTTCGCGTTGATACCTCTGAGGTATAAAAATGACTCTGAGGTATCACGCTCGTGAGGGTGCCAGGCTCCCGGCACGTCACCCTGAGTGAGATGGGTGACCGCTACGCCAGGTCCGACCCGACGATCAGCACGAAGATCACGATGACGAGCTCGTTGACGATCCAGGAGTTGGCGTTCGCCCAGTCGCGCAGCCGCGGCAGCGCCCGGGTGGCCCGGTCGCCGAACACCAGCAGCGCCAGCAGCGGCAGCGCCAGCAGCAGCATGGTCAGCACCACGAACGGCAGCAGGTGCGGCCACGGCTTGTCGTGCCCGGCGAGGCTGCCCGCCACGCTGGCCATGGTGACCTCGTCGCTGGGCATGGCGAAGAAGAGCAGCGCCCCGAGGCCGAACGCGAAGGCCGGGCGGGGATCCTCCAGTTTGACCATCCACGACGGCGGCTGGGTGCGCTTGCGCCTCAGGAAGACGATCACCATCAGCACGATCAGCAGGGCCAGCACGATCCAGTCGATGAGGTGCCGGCTGCCGCTGTCCCTGGTCCCGTTGGCGGCCCCGTGCCGCACCGCGCGGAACACCACGTACCAGACGGTGACGGCGACCAGGGTGCCCAGCGCCGCGCCGATCAGGTACGCGACCGAGCTGCGGCGCGGGTCCCTGCTCGCGGCCAGGAAGATCGCGCTGATCAGCTGCGGGCCGGCGACCATCACGAAGGCCAGCGGCAGGACGGTCAGCAGGTTCACGGCCTCATTCTGTTGCCGTCGGCACGGCGGCGGGCCGGCTTCTACAGAACCAGGTTCAGCAGCACGGTCAGCACGACCGAGGCGAGGATCGAGAAGAGGATCATCAGCAGGCAGCCGAGGCCACCGCCGAGCGGCCGGATCTCCGTGTTGCCGATGCGCATCGATGTCACCTCGTCGGGGTCACAGCTCGCGCAGCCGGGGGAGCAGCTGCTCCTGCGCCCAGTCCAGGAACATCGGCTGGGTGTCCCCGCCGACCTGGACGACCGCCACGTGGGTGAAGCCGGCGTCGACGAACTTCTTGACCGCTGCCACGTGCCGGTCCACGTCCGGGCCGCAGGGGACGCCGTCGGCCACGTCGTCCTCCCGGACGAACTGGGTGGCGGCGGCGAAGGCTTCCGGGTCGGGCAGGTCGGCGTTGACCTTCCAGCCCATCCCGAACCAGCGGAACTGGTCGTGCGCGATCTTGCGGCACTCCGCCTCGTCCGGCCCGTAGCAGATGGCCACCTGCCCGTAGCGGGGACGGCCCGCCCCACCGGCCTCCTCGTACATCTCCACCAGGTGCGGCAGCGGGTCGGTGGCGATCAGCGCGTCGCCGTAGTCGGCGGCCAGGGTGGCCGACTGCCGGCCGGAGGCGGCCACCGCCATCGGCACCGGCCGCTCCGGACGGTCCCAGAGGTACGCGTCGGGCACGTCGAAGTGGTTGCCGGAGAAGGTGAGCGTCTCGCCGTTGAGCAATGGCCGGATGATCTGCAGGGCCTCCTCGAACATCTCGTGCCGCTGCTGCACGTGCGGCCAGCCGCCGACCACGTGCTCGTTGAGGTTCTCGCCGGCGCCCAGCCCGAGGGTGAACCGACCGTCCGAGAGCAGCCCGACGGTGCTCGCCTTCTGCGCCACCACCGCCGGGTGGTAACGGCGGATCGGGCAGGTCACGAAGGAGAGCAGCTCGGCCCGGTTGGTGGCGTGCGCGACCGCGCCGAGCACCGACCAGGCGTACGGGGAGTGGCCCTGGGACTCCAGCCAGGGGTAGTAGTGGTCGGACATCACCAGGTGGTCGAAGCCGGCCGCCTCGGCGCGTACCGCGTAGTCGACCAGTTCCTTCGGCCCGGCCTGCTCGCACATCAGGGTGTATCCGAAGTTGACCATCGTGCTCTCCTTCCGGGCGGATCGTCACCGGATACCCCGTCGCGCGTCGATCAACCCTGGAGTCCGTCCGGCCACGGTGGCCGCTGACGATCACTCCTCGGTGAGCAGGCGGGCGGTGGGCAGCCGCCGCAGCAGCACGGCGGGGGCCAGGCCGGCGAGGGTGGCGAGCAGCAGCGCGGCCGCGCCCGCGCCGCAGGCCACCGCCGCGACCCGCCCGTCGAGCCGCCCGACCAACAGGGCGGCGGCACCGGCGCCGGTCAGCGCGCCGGCGGCGGCGCCGAGCAGCCCGATGCCGGCGGCCTCGTAGAGCACCAGCCGACCCAGCGCGCCCTCCGGCCAGCCGATCGCCCGCAGCGTGGCGAACTCGGCGGCCCGCTCCCGGACGTTCAGGTACATCACGTCGACGGTGCCGAGCAGCCCGAACAGCAGCACCCCGGCCGCGGCGACGAGATCGAGCCCGCGTACCTGGACGGACACCGCGCGGCCGAGCAGCGAGCCGACCATCCCGTCCTGGAAGGCCCAGACCCCGGCGGCGACCAGCGTCACCGAGGCCACCCCGACGGCCAGGCTGCCCACCCCGGCGGCGGTGCGCGCCGGCACCCGGGCCAGGTTGGTCAGGGCCAGGCCCAGCACCGTGCGGCTGGTCGTCGCCCGGCGGGCCGGCACCACCGCCGGATGCAGCACCGCCGCCGCCCGGGTCCGGGCGGCGCGTACCGCGGGGGCGACGCTCGCCACGGCGGTCAGCAGCACACCGACCGGCACGCACAGCAGCGCGGTGCCGGCGGAGATCCGCACCCCGGCGAGCCCGGCGACCGGGATCGCCAGGGCCGCGCCGGTCAGCCCGGCGAGCAGCCCGACCGTCGCCGACTCGGCGAGCACGAGCGCGGCGAGCCGCCACGCCGGCCAGCCGACGCAGGCCAGCACCGCCAGCTCCCGGGACCGGCCCCGGACGGCGGTCGACACCGCGTTGGCGACCAGGAAGCCGCAGACCACCAGCAGCAACCCGAGCAGGAAGAGGTTCTTGCGATCCATCGCCGCCACGATCTGCGTGGCCACGCCCTGCTTCGTCCACAGCTCCGTCACCGCCAACCCGGGCCGTCCGTCGGCGGCGGCGGGGAGTTGGACGGTCGCCGGCACCGCCGACGAGCCGAGCAGGATCCGTACGTCCAGGCCGGTACGCCGGACGATCTCGTCGGCGACCATCCGCACCCGCTCGCGGGCCACCGCGTCGAACCGGTCGATCCCGGCCACCCGGACCCGGACCGCACCCAGCGGCGCCCGCGCCAGCCCGGGGTCGGCCGCCAGCAACGGCCGTGCGGCGGTCAGCGAGGTCAGCAGCGTCGGCGCCCGGCCGGGATAGCCCAGCGGGTCGTCGTTCGGCAGCAACCCCCGGCCGCCGAGCAGGTCGCGGGAGCGGGCGTCCGCGCCGACGGGCGCCGCCTGCCGGTAGTTCGCCAGCCCGGCATGCGCGTCGTCGGCGCCCACGGCGGCCGGGTCGAACCGGCCCACCGGTTCGAGGGTCCACTCGTCATCGAGCCGGGGCTGGGGCAACGGCGTGGCGTCCCGCCGCACCGTCCGGCCGAAGAACCAGGAACGGTAGGACCAGGTGTCGACGCTCTGCTCGGTCAGGGACGGCGGGGGGCCCGGAGCGGCCGGCGCCAGCCGGTGGTCGGCGTCGGGCTCCTCCGCCGGCCCCGGTGGGCCGGGCCGCAGCACGGACGAGACCGCCGACAGGGGCGTCCCCGGCGCGGCCAGCGCCGCGTCGACCGTGTCCCGGTAGCGCTGCGCGAGGTCGTACCGGGTGGTGTGCGGTGTCGTCCCGGCGGCCCGGTCCAGCCGTTGCCAGGCCGCGCGGGTGTCGGCGGTCACCGCGTCGGCGTACCCGTCGGCCAGCCGCGCCGTGCCCACCTCGATCTGCTGGTCGATGCCGGGCTCGGTGGCGGCCAGCACGGGCAGGCGGCGGCTGCCCGGCGGCGGCTCCGCCGGGCGCAGGTGCCGGCCGGCGCGGACCGTGCCGGCCAGGCCCAGCAGTTCGTCCTCCGCCACCGGGTCGATTGCCGCGAGCGTCATCGGCACCACCACCGGCAGGTCCACCTCCAGCCGCGGGGTACGCGGTATGTCGCTCACCGGCTGGCCCAGGGTGATGATCGAGGCGGCCCGGAACGTGCCGTCCGGCATGAGTTGGAAGGCCCGCACCGGGCTGACGTGGGTGCGCCGCAGGTCGGGGTCGTTGCTGCCGACCACGGTCGGGCAGATCTGCCGGCGGGTGCCGCCGGGTGACACCTCCAACGGGCCGGCACCGCCGCTGCCGGGACACTCCAGCCCGGACCGGGTGGGATCGACCCGGGTCCCGTCGGCGTAGACGAGACGCTCGCCCAGCTCGGCGAGTGGCACCAGCGGTCGCCGCGAGACATAGACGTAGAGCGGCGCCGCGGCCAACCGGGTGAGCCCCCGGTCGGCGCGGACCAGCGGGGCAACCTTGATCAGTTGCTGTTGCGCGGTGCGGTCCACCAGCGCGGTGACGTCCACCCGCACCCGGGGCGTCACGTCGGTGACACCGAGGACGGCGAGCGGGGCGGCCACCTCGACGCCCGGCACCGCGCGAATCCGGTCCCACTGCGCGAGGCTGATCCCGCCGCCCGGATCGACGACCTGGTCGGCCTGGAGCAGGTCCCCGCCCGGCCGGCCGGCCGGGCGGACCAGGATGTCGTACGGCGGCCGGAACCGGTCGTCGACCGTGCCGCTGGCGACCAGCCGGGAGGTGGTGGCGGCACCGCTGAGCACGACGAAGCCGGTGGTGGCCAGCAGCACGGCGGCCAGCACGCCGGCGGTCCGGCCACGCGAGTGCCGCAGCTGGGCCCAGATCGTCCGCAACATCGGCCACCGTCCTGTCCGTCGGAGCAACCGGTCCATCCTCGGGGTTCCGGATCGTCGCGTGTTGCCCGGTTGATTGCCGGACGCGCCCACCAGGGATCCCGGCATCACCGGCTCAGCGGGCAAATCGCACCCCTGCCTGCCGTCTTGACGCGCGGCGTCCCACTGCCTAGGGTCCGCCTTAACCGGTTCAGACTCCGGTAGTGCGCATCCTGTGGTGGGGATGACCGCCTCTGCGGTGGTCCGTGGCAGCACGGGCCACCGCAGAGCCGGGCCAGCTACTTAACCGGTTGCTTTCATCGATTCCGGTGCCTACGCTGATGCGTGCGCCGCCGGGAGCCGGGCGGCGGCTGTCGGGCTGCAGCCGCCTTCCGCTGTCACCACCACCGCACCCCCACCTGGGCACGGGGGAGACCTCCCTGAGGAAGGCCATGAAGAAGACCCTCTCCGTCGCGGGCGTCGCCCTGCTGACGGTCCTCGCCGCCGTGTTCGCCTTCGGGCAGCCGGCGCAAGCCGCCAACGGCTTCACCGTCGCGGGCGGTCGGCTCTACGACGCCAACGGCACCGAGTTCGTGATGCGTGGGGTCAACCACGCGCACACCTGGTATCCGCAGCAGACCACCTCGTTCGCCAACATCAAGCGGCTCGGCGCGAACACCGTCCGGGTGGTGCTGGCCAGCGGCGACCGCTGGACGAAGAACAGCGCCGCCGACGTGGCGAACGTGATCTCGCTGTGCAAGGCCAACAAGCTGATCTGCGTGCTGGAGGTGCACGACACCACCGGCTACGGCGAGGACGGCGCCGCCACCACGCTGGCCAAGGCCACCGACTACTGGCTGAGCATCGCCGACGTGCTCAAGGGCCAGGAGAAGTACGTGATCGTCAACATCGGCAACGAGCCGTACGGCAACCAGGGCTACGGCAGCTGGGCCACCGACACGGCGAACGCGATCAAGCGGCTGCGCACCGGCGGCCTCACCCACACCATCATGGTCGACGCCCCGAACTGGGGACAGGACTGGTCCTTCACCATGCGCGACAACGCCGGCACGGTGTTCAACGCCGACCCGCAGCGCAACACCGTCTTCTCGATCCACATGTACGGCGTCTTCGACACCGCCGCGAAGGTCAGCGACTACCTGGGCCGGTTCCGCACCGCCGGGCTGCCCATCGTGGTCGGTGAGTTCGGCTTCAACCACTCCGACGGCAACCCCGACGAGGACGCCATCATGGCCTACAGCCAGGCCAACGGGATCGGCTACCTCGGCTGGTCGTGGAGCGGCAACGGCGGCGGCGTCGAATACCTGGACATGGCCACCAACTTCGACCCGAACCAGCTGACCAGCTGGGGCCAGCGGATCTTCAACGGCGCCAACGGCATCAAGGCCACCGCCCGGGAGGCCTCGGTCTACGCCGGCACCTCGCCCAGCCCGACCACCAGCCCCACCACCAGCCCGACCCCGACCACCAGCCCGACCACGAGCCCGAGCCCGACGAACCCGCCGCCGGGCGGGGGCTGCACGGCCAGCTACACCATCGTCAACTCGTGGCAGGGCGGCTTCCAGGGCGAGGTGAAGGTGACCGCCGGGTCGGCCGGCATCAACGGCTGGTCGGCGAGGTGGACGTTCGCCAACGGCCAGACCGTCAGCCAGTCGTGGAACGCCACGGTCAGCAACAGTGGGTCGACGTACACCGCCCGCAACGTGGACTACAACGGTCGGCTCGGCGCCGGCGCCAGCACCAGCTTCGGCTTCATCGCCAGCTGGAACGGCAGCAACGCCGTACCCGCGGTCGCCTGCACCGCGAGCTGACCGGCGCGGGTGGCCGGGCCCGTGCGGCCCGGCCACCCGCCGCCCCCGTACGATCTGCCGCGCGTCGCGCCGACCGGCCCGGCGCACGACCGTCGGGAGGGGACGCGATGACCGCGCCGGGGACCAGGGGACGACCGTCGGGGCTGGTGGTCGGCTCGCTCGTGGCCATCTCGTTCGGGACCGTGTTCATCCTGGTCAACAGCGGCGGCCTGGCCGCGCCCTGGCCGCTGGTGCTGCGGGTGGCCGGCCTGCTGGTGGCCGCCCTGCTGCTGGTCTGGCTGGTCCGGGTGGCCCGGCAGGCCCCACCCGCCGGCCCGGCGGCGGAGGCTGCCGGCTTCATGGACCGCCGCTACTGGCTCGTGGTGGCGCTGGAGGCGGTCGCCCTCTTCGGTGGCCTGGCCGTGATCAACGGCGTGCTGCACCGGCCCGCCGTGGCGGTCGCCTGGGTGGCGGTCGTGGTGGGCGTGCACTTTTTCGGCCTGGCCCACATCTGGCGGATGCCGCGCTACCACTGGCTCGGCGGCGTGATGACCGCGCTCGGCCTGGCCGGCTTCCTCGCCTACGCCCTGGGCGCCACCGCCCCCACGATCGGCCTGATCTCCGGCGTGGGCTGCGGCGCAGCCCTCCTCACCACGGTCGCCCTGGCCCTCCGCGCCACCCCCACCCCCCGCCCGTAGCCCCCGCCTCCCTCCCGCCCTCACCCGGTTGATCAAGGGGTTAGCGTCAGGCTCCGCACGGCGGGTGAAGCAAACCCCATGATCAACCGGGCGGGGGCCCGACCGGGGGTGGGGTGGCGGCCAGGCGGGCGGCGCGCATCAGCAGATACTCCTGCTCGGGGCGGCTGGTGGTCCGGGCGGCGGCGGCGCGGTAGTGCCGCAGCGCGGCGTCGCGGTCGCCGGCCATCTCGTGCAGGTGGGCGCGGGCCGCGTCGAGCCGGTGGGAGCCGGCCAGCCGGGGGTCGGCGGCCGGGGCGGCGAGCGCGTCCAGTCCGGCGGCCGGGCCGTGCACCATGGCCGTTGCCACCGCCCGGTTGAGCGCCACCACCGGGCTGCCGGTCAGCCGCTCCAACACCCCGTACAGCGCGAGGATCTGCGGCCAGTCGGTGGCGGCCGCGCTCGGTGCCTCGTCGTGCAGCGCGGCGACGGCCGCCTGGAGCTGGTACGGCCCCACCGGCCCCCGGGCCATCGCGGCGGTGACCAGCGCCGTCCCCTCGGCGACCGCGGCCCGGTCCCAGCGGGAACGGTCCTGCTCGGCCAGTGGGATCAGCTCCCCGGCCGGGCCGGTACGGGCGTCGGCGCGGGCGTCGGTGAGCAGCATCAGGGCGAGCAGCCCGGCCACCTCGCTGTCGTCGGGCAGCAGCCGGCGCATCTGGCGGGCCAACCGGATCGCCTCCTCGGCGAGGTCCACCCGGCGCAGGCCGGCGCCGAGGCTCGCGGTGTGGCCCTCGGTGAAGACCAGGTAGAGCACGTGCAGCACGGCGGCGAGCCGGGCCTGCCGGTCGGCCGGCTCGGGCAGTTGGAAGGGCAGCCCCGAGTCGCGGATGCGCTGCTTGGCCCGGCTGATCCGCTGCGCCATGGTGGCCTCGGGGACCAGGAACGCCCGGGCGATCTCGGCGGTGCTCAGCCCACCGACCGCGCGCAGGGTCAACGCGATCGCCGACGGGGTGGTCAACGACGGGTGGCAGCAGAGGAAGAGCAACGTCAGCGTGTCGTCCCGGTCGGCGGGCGGTTCGTCGGCCGCCGGCGCGGTCCGCCGGTCGCCGGGCTCGCGCCGGGCCGCGCGTTCCTCCCGGTCCCGCCGGGCCGTCTCGGCCCGGACCAGCTCGATCATCCGCCGGTACGCGACCTGGATCAGCCAGCCGCGCGGGTTGTCCGGCAGTCCCTCGGCCGGCCACTGGGTGGCCGCCGCCAGCAGCGCCTCCTGCACCGCGTCCTCGGCGGTGGCGAAGTCACCGAACCGGCGGGTGAGCACGCCGATGACCTGCGGCGCCAGCTCGCGCAGCAGGTCGTCGACGACGTGGTTGGTTGCGGCCAGGTCACATCTCCTGCGGTGGGGCGGACATCACCGGGTGCACCTCGACCGGCATGTTCAGCGGCCGGCCGCCCGGCCCCGGGGCGGTGGAGATGTGCGCGGCGATCTCGACCGCCCGCTGCGGGGTCTCGCAGTCGACGATCCACCAGCCGGCCAGGAACTCCTTGGTCTCGGCGAACGGCCCCTCGGTGACCACCGGCGCGCCGCCCTCGCCGGCGCGGACGATCCGGGCCTGCTGCGGGCCGCCCAGCCCCTCGGCCTGCACGAGTTCGCCGTCGGCGAGGAGCTTGGCGTTGACCTCGTCCATGAAGCCGATGTGCGCCCGGAGCTCCTCCGGCGTCCAGGTGTCGATCGGCGGGAAGTCGGTCCCGGCGGCGCTGAACTGCATCAGCAGCATGTACTTCACGGTTGGCTCCTCACGTCCGAGCACCGATTCTCGGTGCTTGCACCCTCGGGTAGAAGCCGGCACACCGGTTCTCGACATCCGGCCGAGAAAATTTTGACTTGACATCATCTGTCAAGTACTTGACGATAGGTGTCAAGCGAATGGGGGCGACGTGTCACCGGTTGACGAAGAACTTGCCGGGCAGCTCATCAGATTGATCGACATTCGGCTGCTCGACCCGCTGGAGATCCTGGTCGACGGCCACCACGCGGTCGACTCGCTGCGTACCGTCGTCCACGAGCGGGCACGCACCTGGGCGACCACGATGCTCAGCGGCGACGACCAGGCGGCGTACGCCGTGATCGTCCGGGCGATCTCGACGCTCTATCCCGGTGACGGCCCGTTCAACCCGCCGGTCGAGTGGTGGCGGACCCCCCTCGGCCAGGTCGTCGCGCGGCGGGTGGGCCACCCCACCGCCGAATCGGTGTCGTACGCGGTGGCCGGCGCCATGCTCGGCATCACCCGCCAGGGCGTCCACGACCTGGCCTCCCGCGGCAAGCTCGCCCGCCACCCCGAGGGTGGCGTGCGCTCCGCCGCCGTCCGCGACCGACTGGTCCAGGAAGGAACCCGACGTGTCTGACCCCCTCGTCACCTCCGGCCGGGTGCCGATCGCCTACCGCGACCTCGGCGGAGCCGGCCGCCCGGTGCTGCTGCTGCACGGCGCGGGTGGCAACCTCTCCCAGCTGACGGCGCTGGTCGAACGGTTACGGCCGGCGCACCGGGTGGTCGCCGTCGACCTGCGTGGCCACGGGCGCTCCGGTGACGGCCCGTGGCAATGGGACGAGGTGCTGGACGACCTGGCCGCCGTCGCCGACGGCCTCGGTCTCGACCACCCCGCGGTGGTCGGCCACTCGCTCGGTGGGATGCTGGCCGCGCTCTGGGCGCAGCGCCACCCGGAGTGCCCCGGCGCGGTCAGCCTGGACGGTAATCCACCGCTGAGCCGCCCGGAGCAGGTCGCCGGCATGGACCCGGACCGGGCGGCGACGGACCTCGCGAAGCTGCGGGCCGTCTTCGACGGGATGGCCGCGATGCTGGCCGAGCCGCTCACCGCCGAGCAGGTGACCGCGGCGCTGGCCGGGCAGCGGGCGATGGCCGAACGGTACGGTGCCGATCCGGCGGAGTCGGTGGCGGCCTTCGCACGTAACCTCGTGCCGGTCGACGACGGCCGCAGCCGGCTACGTCCCGGCCCGGAGCTGACCGGGCAGTTGCGGGCGGCGATGGACTCGCTCGACCTGATGCCCGCCTACCGGGACACCCGGTGCCCCCTGCTGCTCGTCCTCGCCACCGAGGACCTGCCCGAGCAGGAACCGTTCCACGAGGTGTACGCCGCCTACCGCCGCGCCACCCTCGAACGCCTCGCCACGGTGCGCAACCCGCACCTGCGGGTACGGCAGCTGACCGGCGCCAGCCACGCGATGGTCGCCGAACGCCCGGCGGAGCTCGCCGCCCTGATCACCGACTTCCTCGGCGAGGCAGCCCACGACTAGTCGCCGGGCTCGCACGGCTCGCCGTGGCCGGCCCGCCGGGCGCAGCGCCGACGGCCTGGCATGATCTGGTCGCAGAACACCCAATGGCGTACGTGCTGGACGTCCTCGGCGGAGACGGCCGTGCCGGCGGCCTCGACCCCCGGGAGCGACGCCAGCGAACGGGCCAGCGTGTACGCGAACCGGACCGCCTCACCCAGGTCGGCGACCGCGATCGGCAGGTGGATGACGTGCCGAGGCGGCGGGTCCTCGGTGCCGGTGAAGACCTCGACGGCGGTCCGGGGCAGCGGACCGAAGACCGCGCCCGGATCCGATGCTGCCGCCGGGCTCATGGCTGGCGCCGGTGGGTCTGGGCGCTCTGCCAGTCGCGCAGTGCCCGCTTGATCCGGGCGTTCTCGTCCGCGTGGCACACACCGAGACGCTCGGCGGGCGGCTGTTCATGGAATCGGACAAGGCCCAGCGGTACGTCCGCGCGTACGATCGGCTCCGGGAGGCCGCACTCAGCGTAAGCGAGTCGGCGAAGGTGATCGCAGCACTCGCAGCGGAGCTGTCATGAGCGAGTCCCTGCCTGACGTTGCTTGGCACATCAGCACCAGGAGCCCCGACAACGGCGGAAACTGCGTGGAGGCAGGGCCCGTCCTCGACGGCTCCGGTCGGGTGGCGGTCCGAGACAGCAAGGCGCGCGACGCCGCGACGATCATCTACCCCGCTGATGGATGGACGGCCTTCATCGGCGGAGTAAAGGCCGGCGAGTTCGACGCCATGTACGCGTAGATCTTGGACAGTTGTCGTTAGCTCCGAACAGTAAGTGTCCAAGATTGACTCGAAGCAGGCGAGGCGAAGCAGGAGAGGGCGAAGGCGACTACCCGAACCACGCCTCCTGGGCGGCGTGTAGGCCGTCGTCCGGGGAGTCGGTCAGTCGGAAGAACTTCCACGCGTAGCCGTACGGGTCCTCGAACTCGACGTACCTTTCTCCCCACGGGGAGCCGGCGTGGGCCGGCCTGCGTCCGACGTTCCCGCGCGCTGTCCGGGAACGGGATGCCCACCAGCGCGTCGACCAGCAATTGCAATGGACCCCTGCGGAGGATCGCCATCACGGGATCGCCGTCGGCACCGGGCACCGTGCCCACCGGGACGAAGCCGAAGCTCTGGTACAACGCCGTGGCCGCGCGCACGTCAGCGACCCGCAGCGCCACCCGCACCGACGGTTCACCGCTCATGGCCGCGACCGTACCGGGCTGCCCGGCGCGCCGCTCACAGCCACTTCACAGCCCTAACGGTTAGGGTGCCCTCCGTAACCGTCCGTGCTCCATGGTGGAGCACGCCGATGCGTCCGGGGAGTTCCGATGGTCTTCAAGAAGATGTTGAGCGCGTTCGGCGTCGGGGGTCCGAGCGTCGACACGGTCCTGACCAACCCGAACACCCGGCCCGGCCTCACCCTCGACGGCCAGGTCAACATCATCGGTGGCGATGCCCCGGCCGCCATCGAGCGGATCAGCGTCGGGCTGGTCACCCGGGTCGAGGTGGAGAGCGGCGACCACGAGTACGCCGGCACCATGGAGTTCCACCGGATGCCGGTCGGCGGCCCGCTCCAGCTCGCCCCGAAGCAGCAGCTGTCCATCCCGTTCCAGCTCCCGGTGCCGTGGGAGACGCCGATCACCGACGTGTACGGCCAGCGGCTGCACGGCATGACCATGGGCCTGCGCACGGAGCTGTCCATCGCCCGGGCGGTCGACAAGGGCGACCTGGACCATGTGGCGGTGCACCCGCTGCCGGTGCACGAGCGGATCCTGGAGGCGTTCCAGCGGCTCGGCTTCCGGTTCAAGAACGCCGACCTGGAGCGCGGCCACATCCGCGGGGTGCAGCAGACGCTCCCCTTCTACCAGGAGATCGAGTTCTACGCCGCGCCGCAGTACGCGCAGGCCATCACCGAGGTGGAGCTGACCTTCGTCACCAACCCGCACGGCGTCGAGGTCATCCTCGAGTGCGACAAGCGCGGCGGGTTCCTCAGCGCCGGGCACGACGTGTTCGGGCGGTACAGCGTGGCGCACGCCGACGCCGACCGGGTCGACTTCGCGCAGCTGGTGGACGGCTGGCTGCGGGAGACGACGTCCCGCTACGGCAGCATGCGCGCCCAGTTCGGCGGCTACGGCCCGCAGCCGGGTTACGGCGCCCCGCAGCACGGCTACGGCCCGCAGCACGGCTACGGCCCGCAGCACGGCCACGGCGGGCACGGCCGTCGCGGCCCGGGCATGGGCGGCGTGGTCGCCGGGGCGGCGCTCGGCGCGGTCGGCGGCATGGTGGTCGGCGACATGATCGGTGACGCGTTCGACGGCGGCGACGAGGGCGGCGACGACTTCGGCGGCTTCGAGGAGTAGGCGCGAACGGCGACGGCGGTGGTCTCCGGGGACGTACCCCGGGAACCACCGCCGTCGTGTGTGGCGCTACCTGCCGGCGTCAGTGCCGGCCGCTGCGCTCCCGGCCGCTGCGCCAGTTGCTGCCGGCCTTCGACAGCCCCCGGCTCACCAGGTAGGCGCCGGTAAGCACGGTCAGGAACCACCAGGCCTGGTTCGGGTTGTTGATGTTCAGGCCGTTGGCCGTGGTGCCCTTCCAGAACGCGGCGATCACCACGACCGCCACGGCGGCGGCGTACACCCAGAACTCGGTGGTCGCGAGGGACGGCTTGGTCTCGGTGCCGGGTGCCGGCATCCGGTCCCGGTAGCCGTCGCCCATCGGGGCCATCGGCTGGGTGGGCGCCTCGCGCATCGCCGCGCGGTTGGACTCCTGCATCGGCCGGTTCATCGGCCTGGTGGACGCAGCCTGCGTGCTCATCTGGTCCTCCTCGGATTTGATGAGTACCTGCATTCCCTCGCCCCGCTACCGCGTATCGGCCACGGCACGGTTCGCGTTCTGTGGCGGGGGCACCCCGGGTCTACCCGGGGCCCCGGCGGAGGTAACACCGGGTCGCCGACGAATCGGCGCACCCCCGCCGGGCCCCGCTCAGCGCAGGCCGTTGCGCACGGCGACCGTCACCAGCAGCTCCGGATCGTCGGTGATCAGGCCGTCGACGCCGAGGTCGATGACCCGCTGCATCACCGCCGGGTCGTTCACGGTGTACGGCACCACGGTCAGCCGGTACCGGTCCTGGAGGGCGCGTACGTCCGGTCCGTGGAAGTATGCCGGGTTCTGCCGCAGGTACCAGTCCGCCGAGTCGACCGTGCCCTGCGCCGGGTCGTGCACCTGCCAGTTCGCCGACACGGTGCTCGCCCCGCTGGCCCGGACCAGCTTGCCCAGGTCCCGGTGCCGCCACCAGTCCAGCCCGGCGGTCCACGGGCTGCGCACCGACGGGTCGTCGTAGTCGGCCCGCAGCGAGCACTCGTCGGCGAGGCTCGCGCACTCGGCCGGGCCGTACTGCCAGACCAGGGCGACGGTCTCGATGCGCGGGTTCAGCTGGTGCGCGTAGCGGATGGTGCGCCAGTCGAAGGACTGGATGGTGGCCCGCCGGGTGAAGCCGGCCCGCTCGATCGCGCCGACCAGCTTGCGGGTGAAGCTCGGGTACGGCTCGGTGTCGGCCACCAGCGGGCTGATCTTCGTCTCGATGTTGAGCCGCACGTCGTCCCGGCCGCTGGCGCGTACCAGGGCGAAGACCTCGTTCAGGGTCGGGATCCGGGCGCCCGGGACGGCCACCTGCCGCGGGAACTCGGGCAGCGTCTTCGTACCGCAGTCGACGGTGCGCAGCTGGGCCAGCGTCAGCTCGTGCACCAGCTTGCCGACGTACGGGAACTCGGGGTCGCCGCGGCGCACCGGGGCGGTGTCGACGCAGTGCGAGCCGTTGACGGCCCGGTCGTGCAGCACCACCAGGTGCCCGTCCTCGGTGACCCCGGTGTCCAGCTCCAGGGTGGAGATCGCCGGGTCGGTCAGCGCGTGGGCGAAGGCGGGCAGGGTGTTCTCCGGCCGGGTGGCCCGGCCGCCGCGGTGCGCCTGGATGTCGAACGGCGACGCGTACGCCCGGGGCAGCCGGAAGCCGCGCGCGGCGAGCAACCCGCGCAGCCGGTCCGGGTAGTCGGTGATGATGCCGTCCACCCCGTCGTCGATCAGCTTGGCCATGGTGGGCACGTCGTCGACCGTCCACGGGATCACCTTGATCCCGTTGCGGTGGGCGTGCGCCACCAGCTCCTTCGTCACGTACGGTCGGTAGCCCGGGTCGGTCACCCGGCCGTCCTGCGGGAAGCCGTGCACCGGGGAGAAGGCGGACGCGCCGAAGCTGCGGATCGCGGCGATCGGGTCGCCGCCGAAGTCGTCGATGTCCAGCCCGCCCAGCCAGGGCGAGGCGCCGGGCTGACCGACCTGGAGGAAGTCGTAGTTGGTGAGCGCCACCAGCGGCAGCCGCGGCTCGACCGCGCGCATCCGCATCAGCGCGCCCCAGTCGAAGCTCTGGATCGTCACCTGCCGGAGCAGCCCGGCGGCCCGGATCTCCCGGGCGGTCACCTGGACGAACTGCTCCCGCGGCGCGGTCTCGGCCGGCGCGCCGGCCTCCACCTTGGTCTCCACGTTCAGTTTCACGTCGTCGGCGCGGTACCGCCGCACCAGGTCGAAGACCTCGCGCAGCAGCGGCATCCGGGCACCGGGCACGGCGAGCTGACCGGGCTTGTCCGGCAGGGTCTTCGCTCCGCAGTCGAGGGTGCGCACCTGGGCCAGGGTGAGCGTGTTGACGTATCTGCCCACGTACGGGAACTGCGGGTCGCCCGGGGTCACCGGGGCCGTGTCGGTGCACTTGGCGGCGCTGATCCGGCGGTCGTGGGTGACCACCGCCTGCCCGTCGGCGGTGATCTGCACGTCCAGTTCGAGGGTGCTCACCCCCAGTTGGAGGGCGTTGCCGAACGAGGCGAGGGTGCTCTCGACCCGCAGGCCCAGGCCGCCACGGTGGGCCTGGAGGTCGAAGTCCCGCGCCGGTCGGGCCTGCGCCGGTACGGCGAGACCGCTGGTCACCGTCGCCGCGACCAGGGCGACGACGGCGGTACGGCGTGTGAGGTGCACGCTGTCTCCCCTTCGGGGGCGGGCGGTTCCCGCCAACCCGCCGGTCAGCATGGGTGGCCGGGGCGGCGCCGAGGCGGCCGGTGGACGGCCGGCGGGTGAACCGGGGTGGACGCCTGCCGGTGGGGCCGTTTGGCCGGCCCGTGAGCGGGCAGGCAGGGGGTTACCGCCAGCGTCTGTGAGGTGATGAGGACATGCGTGACGACGACAGGATGCGCGAGTCGGCCCGGCACGCCGAGGAGCGGCTGACCGCCGGTGTCTACGGCGAGGGCGCGCTCGACGAGGTGACCGTGCCGCGTACCGACGTGACGCGGGTGATCCAGGACGAGGATCCGGGCGACCCGGCCGACGTGCCGATCGACCCGGCGGTGCTGCGCGACGGCGGCCCGACCCGGGGGCAGGGCGCGGTGACCACGACGGGTGGCACGGCCGGCCCGGCGAGCGTGCGCCGGTTGGCCCGTCAGCCGGAGCGGCACCCCGGCGTGGTCGCCCCGACCACCACCGGCGACGCCACCACCGGCGGCCTGAGCACCCCGGCCGGCGGGGCGACAAGCGACCAGTCCGCCTCGGCCAGCCAGGTCGGCAACTTCACCAACGAGTAGGTGAAAGGAGGGGCCCCTTATTAACAGACGTCTGTTAATAAGGGGCCCCTCCTTTCACGCGGGGCGGAGGAGGCCGAGGCGCTGGGTGGCGCGGGTGAGCGCGACGTACAGGTCGCTGCGCCCGCGCGGCGACTCGGCCACGATGCCGTCCGGGTCGGCGATCAGCACGCTGTCGAACTCCAGCCCCTTGGCCTGCGCGACGGTGAGCACCACCACCCGGTTCGCCAGCTCCGGCTGCTCGCCGACGGCCGCCTCGGGCAGCGCGGCCAGCACCGCCGCGCCCAGCTCGTCGACCCGGCCGGCGGGCACGATGACGCCGAGCCGGCCGTCGGCCAGCCCGGCGGCCTCCCGGGCGGTCGCCTCGACCAGCTCCGCGGCCAGTCGCCCGCCGTCGACCGTCCGGTCCCACGGGGGTACGCCGCTGGCGCGTACCGAGCGGGGCGGGCGTAGCTCCGGGTCGATGTCGGCGAGCACCTCGGCGGCGACCGCCATCACCTCCGCCGGGGTGCGGTAGCTGACGGTCAGCTCCGTCAGCCGCCAGCGCTGCGCCACGTACGGCTCCAGCGCCTCCGCCCAGGAGGCGGTGCCGCTGAGCGCCCCGGTCTGCGCGACGTCCCCGACGATGGTCATCGACCGGCTGGGGCAGCGGCGCATCAGCAGCCGCCAGGCCATCGGCGACAGCTCCTGCGCCTCGTCGACGATGACGTGGCCGAACGCCCAGCTCCGGTCGGCGGCGGCCCGCTGGGCGGTGGTCAGCCGGTCGGACTCCTCCTGCCGCTCGGAGAGCCGGTCGGCGTCGATCAGGTCGGTGACGCCGAGGATCTCGCCGCCCTCCGCCTCGTCCTCCACGTCGATGGAGCGGGAACCCCGCCAGATCTCCAGCACGCCCTCGGCGTACTCGCGTTCCATCGCGCGGATCCGCTCCCGGCGGGCCGCTGCGGCGCGGTCGTCCTCGCCGAGCAGCTCGGCGGCCTCGTCGAGCAGCGGCACGTCGGCCGGCGTCCAGCCGCCGGGCGCGCGGTGCAGCAGGGCCCGTTCGGCGTCGGTGAGCATCGGCGCGGCGGTGGCGAGCCGGTCGGTGGAGGCGTAGAGGTCGGCGAGCAGCCGCTGCGGGGTCAGCACCGGCCACAGCTCGTCGAGCGCGGCCCGGACCTCCGGGTCGTCGCGCAGCTCCCGGCGGATCTCCGCGCGGTCGGCCTCCTCCAGCAGGTTTTCCCCGCCGAGCGGGTCGGCGCCGATCCGCTCGGCGACCTGGTCGGCGAGGGCGTGCACGATCTCCACGTCGAACAGCGCCCGGGCCAGGTTGTGCGGCCGGCCGGAGCGGCGGGCCCTCTCCCGGGCCGCCCGCACGGTTTCCGGGTCGAGGCGCAGGATCTCGTGCTGCGGCAGCTCGATCTCCATCGGTTCGGTCGGCACCCACTGCCGGTCCCGGACGGCCGCGGCGAGCACGTCGGCCAGCACTGCGCGGCCCTTGAGCGCCGCGGCCTCGGCGGATTCGGTACGCCGGGCGTGCACGCCGGGGAACAGGTCGGCCTGGGTACGCAGCAGCACGCCGGTCTCGGCCAGCGCCGGCAGCACCTGGGAGATGTAGCGCAGGAAGGTGGCGTTCGGGCCGACCAGCAGCACGCCCCGGGTGGAGAGCTCCCGCCGGTGGGTGTAGAGCAGGTACGCCGCCCGGTGCAGCGCCACCGCCGTCTTGCCGGTGCCCGGGCCGCCCTGCACCACCATCACGCCGGGCAGGTCGGCCCGGATGATCTCGTCCTGTTCGGCCTGGATGGTCTCGACGATGTCGCGCATCCGCCCGGTCCGCCCGGCGTTGAGCGCGGCCAGCAGCGACGCCTCGCCGGTCAGCTCCTCGTGGGCGGTGGGGGAGGCGGCGGCGATGTCCAGCACCTCGTCGTTGAGCCCGGTGACCTTCCGCTCCCGGGTCCGCAGGTGCCGCCGTCGCCGTACGCCCTGCGGGTTGGCGGCGGTGGCGAGGTAGAACGCCCGGGCGGCGGGGGCCCGCCAGTCCATCAGCAGCGGGTCGTAGTCGCCCGCGTTGTCGAAGATCCCGATCCGGCCGATGTAGTGCCGGGCGCCGTCGGCGTCGTCGAGCCGGCCGAAGCACAGGCCGTTCTCGACCGCGGAGTACTGCTCGACCTGGTCAGCGTACATCCCCACGGCCGAGTCCCGCTGGGAGCGGGCCTGCTGGGTGCCGCCGGTGGCGCGCAGCTCCGTGGTGAGCCGGTCGGCGGCCTGCTGGCGCAGCCCGTCCAGCCGGTCGTAGAGCATCGAGACGTATTCCTGCTCGCGGCCGATCTCGTCCGCGTCGGCGTGGTCCCCGGAAGCGCCGGACTGCCTTGACAAGCCGTCTCCTCATTGGCTAGAATCATTGCGACGAACGGCCTTTGGCCGTTCTTTTTTGTTTCCCGAACGGGAAAAGATACCTCTCCGCCGGGCCTCCGGGCCACCGAACCGGGCCTACGTCACGCCCACCCCGCCCGCACCCTCCGCCGGGGTCAGCGGCGGCTGGTGCAGACGGGACGGGCGGTGGCCACGGTGTCCGTCGACCAGACCACCGCCACGGTGAAGCAGAAGTCGTTGGCCCGGTCCAGGTTGTAGACGATGAAGTTGTCCGTCCCCGCCGGCAGCCGCTCGATGATGTTCGGCTGCTGCCCGGCGCGGGCGGCGGAGATCACCACCGGTCCCTCGCCACCGGCCGGGTACGTCCAGTCCAGGACGATGTTGTCCCGCTGGTCGCGCAGGGTCACCCCGGTCGGCGGGCTGCCGGGCGAGGCGGCGGGCCGGGGCGTGGCGGTGGGCGCCGCCGACGGGGCGGCCGGGGAGGTCCGCTGCGACGGTGGCGGGGTGTCGCCGGACGCGGCGAACCGGGAGACCCCGGCGATCACCGCCACGGCGCCCAGCAGCACCACGACCACCCCGCCGACCACCAGCGGCAGCATCCGGTTGCGCGCCGGCGGCGGCGGTTCGGGTGGCCGGGGGACCAGCACCGGCAGCAGGCTCGACGGCTGCTCGTACTCGCCGTAGGGGCGGACCGTGCGCACCCCGGGCGGGTCGGCCGGGTCGCCCGCGCGGTGCGGCTCCGGGGACGGCCGCGTCGTTCGCCCGGCGTCCGGGTCGGCGAGCTCGTCCGGCGGCCACCAGCCGTCGTCGAACGGGTCGACCGGGTCGGTGTCGGGCGGCGTACGCGGGGTCGGCACGCTGGGGTGCGGCGTGGCCGCCGGCGGGTACGCCGAGCCGTCCGACCAGGCTGCCGCCGTGGGTCCGAAGGGCCCCGGCGACGGGTCAGGCTCCGGTCCGAAGGACTCGGACGGCGACCCGGGCCGGTGTCCGAACCGATCGGGCGGTGGCTCGGACGCAGGGCCGAACGGGTCGGTCGTCGACCCGGGGTCGTACCCGAACGGCTCGGGCGATGGATCGCGCTCGGGTCCGAACGGCTCGGCCGGTGACTCGGGCCGGTAGCCGAACGGTTCGCGCGTCGCCTCGCGCGGGTGTCCGAACGGGCCGGACGCCGGGTCGGGCCCGTAACCAGCTGGCTCGGGCGCGTATCCGAACGGTTCGGCGGGGGGGTCGGGTGCGTACCCGAAGGGGTCGGGCGGCGCCGCATGCCCGGTCGGGGCGGTGTGGCCCGCCGGGTCGGGTGCGAACGGGTCCGGTTCCCTCGGGTGGTGGGCGAGCGGGTCGGGCGCGGGCGGCCCCTCGGCCGCCGGCGGCACCCGGGCGGCCGGGACCACCGGGCCCTCCGGCGGCGCGGGCGGGACGTCGTCGGCGCAGACGTGGATCGGGTCGGCCGGCGCCCGGGACAACGCCGCCACCTGGGCGGTGAGCGGGTCGTCCGGGCCCAGGTGCTGCCGGGCCAGCTCCTCGGCCAGCGCGAAGCTCTGCCGCGCCTCGGCGAGCCGGCCGCAGTCGCGCTGCATCCGGCCGAGCCGGGCGAGCATCTTGATGCCGCTGGGATGCTCGTCGCCGTAGACCTCGCGGTGCAGCTCCCAGGCGTCCAGCAGCCGGTCCCGGGCCAGCGCGCACTGGCCGCGCGCGTATTCCACGGTGGCCAGATCGGCGTGCGCGGCGAGCACCCGGGGCGACTCCGGGCCGTCCCGGGCGGTGAGCTCCAGGATCACGTCGGAATAGAGCCGCGCCGCGCGGGCGTCGCTGCCGACCCGGTGCAGCACGGCGGCGAGGGTGGCCGCGGCGGTGATGCTGCGCTCGTCGGAGCGCCCGTAGAGCCGGGTGGCGGCGGCGTGGGTGAACGCGGCCCAGCCCCGGGCCGAGTGCGCCTCGCCGAGGGCGATCAGCACCTTGGCCTGTAACCCGGTCGCCTCCGCCAACTCCTCGCTGGCGTTGGCCGGGCGGGGGTCGGCGTCGGCCAGCGCGTCGGAGAGCAACTGCCGAGCGCCGGCCAGGTCGCCGTCGGCCACCAACTGGTGGGCCTGGAGGGTCAGTTCACCGAGGCGGGAGGGCACGCCCCATCGTGCTCAGCCGACGACGGTATGTACAACCCCTGGGCCCGCCCGGTTTGGTCAAGAACCGGTCAGGTGATCGGCGAGGGCCTCGCTGATTCGCCGCAACTGGTCCACCTGGGCCGGGCTGAGCTGGTCGAACAGGTGCCGGCGGACGCCCGCCACGTGGCCGGGCGCGGCGGCGCGCAGCGCGGCGAAGCCCTCGTCGGTGAGGACGGCGAGCTGGCCGCGCCGGTCGGTCGGGCAGTCCTCGCGCCGGATCCAGCCGCTGGCCTCCAGCCGCGTCGCCGCGTGCGACAGCCGGCTGCGCGAGGAGCCGGCGGCGTCGGCCAGCTCGCTCATCCGCAGCGTCCGCTGGGGCGCCTCGGAGAGCCGCACCAGGATCTCGTAGTACGCGTGCGGCATGCCGGCGTCCCGTTGCAGCTCGCGGTCCAGGGTCTCCATCAGGGCCCGGGAGGCGGTCAGGAAGGCCCGCCAGGTCTGCTGCTCGTCGGGGTCCAGCCAGCGGGTCATGACCGACAGCATAGCCGGTTTAGTTGAGCATTCAACTAAACCGCGCTACCGTGGGGGCATGGGAATCCACCGCCTCAACCACGCCGTCCTCTACGTCAGCGACCTGGAGCGCAGCGTCGCCTTCTACCGGGACGTGCTCGGCTTCCGCCGGGTGCCGATGACCCCGGACGGTTTCCGCGGCGCCGCCTTCCTCCAGGCGCCCGACTCCACCAACGACCACGACCTCGGCCTGTTCGAGATCGGCGCCGGGGCGGGCCGTTCGGCCGCCGGCCGGTCCACCGTCGGGCTCTACCACCTGGCCTGGGAGCTGGACACCCTCGACGAGCTGGCGGCCACCGCCGAGCGGCTCGCCGCGGCCGGCGCGCTGGTCGGCACCTCCGACCACGGCACCACCAAGAGCCTGTACGGGCAGGACCCGGACGGCCTGGAGTTCGAGATCGTCTGGATCGTCCCGGCCGACCTGCTCGACGACGCCGCGCTGGCCGCCCGCAAGCGCATCGGCCGGCTCGACCTGGACCGCGAGCGGCAGCGCTACGGCGGTCAGACCCGCGGCGGGGTGGGCATCTCCGTGCCGGCCTGACCGCCGGTGCGGTAGAACGGCAGGATGCCGATCGACGCCGTGCTCCACGAGCTGCTCGTCCGACAGCTCGACGCCTGGCTGCCCGGGGCGCTGCGCCGCTCCCGGCGGGCCACCCTCGCCCTCGCGTACGCGGGGGATGCCGGCAACGCGCCGGACGCCCTGCGGGTGGTGGGGGAGTTCGCCGACCGGCTACGCGGGCGGCGGCTGACCGTGCTGGTGCTGGCCGCGGGCGACGAGCGGCTGCCGGCCCGGCTCGGCCCGGTCGAGGCCACCCTGCCCGGCGACGTCGCGGTGCACGTGGTGCCCGGCGACCCGAGCCGGCTACCGGTGGCGCTGAAGGCGGCCGGCGCGGCGGGCGCGCCGCTACTGGCCGTGGTGCACGGCGCCGCCCCCGACCCGGCCGTGCTGGCCGCCGTGTCGACCGGCCGCCCGGCCGAGCTGCTGCTCGCCGCGCCCGCCCCGGCCGCCCCGCGCCCGGCCCTGACCGCCGCCGGCTTCCCGCTGGTCGCCGAGGTCGAGCTGGTCCCCGCCGACGGCTCGCCGAGCTGGCTGGTGGGCTACGCCACCGGCCTGGACAAGAGCCTCGAGGCGTTCAAGGACGCGCTCTGGGAGGTCGACGAGTTCGCCGGCGTCCGCTACCGCGACCCCGCCGACCCGGCCGGCCGGCCGGTGGATGTGGCGCTGCACCCCGAGCCCGGACCGCTGCGCCGGGAGCTCCTCGCCGAGCTGGACCGCTCCGGCCCGCGTACGGTCACCGAGCTGCGCCGGTACACGCTGACCTCGACCGTCTACCGGGTGGCCGACACCACCCGGGCGCTGCACGACCTGCTCGACACCGGCGCGGCCCGGCGCGAACCGGAGCACGGCCGCCTCGGCGGTGACGTGATGATCAGCGCCGTGGCCGGCTCATCAGCTGTTTGACCAGGATGGACGCCCCGGAGGTGATCACCCCGATGCTGAACAGCATCTGCGCGCAGACCACCACCCGGGCGATCTGCCCCTGCGCGTGCACGTCGCCGTAGCCGACGGTGGTGAGGGTGGCCAACGCGAAGTAGAGGGCGTCCACCCGGGTCTCCAGGCCGACGAACTGCTCCGGCCGGCTGCGCGCCACCACGTAGTCGGCGAGGGCGAACGCGAGCAGCCCGGCGACCAGCAGGACCGCCAGCCGGATCAGCGAGCGCAGCTCGGCCGCCTTGCCCTGTCGAACGGCGGCGATCTGCTGGCGCACCTGGCCGGTGACCAGCACCGCGACGACTACGACCACCGCCAGCGTGACGAGCGAACGCAGGACCAGCCGCAGCCCGTTCGGATCGGGCTCCACCGGCACCAGGAAATACGCGGCCAGCAGCAGCAGGCTCGCGGCGACCGCCCGTCGTCGTTCCGGCTTCCAGGACACCGTCTCGGCCATGGGGCGATTCTGCGCCCCGCGCCGGGCCGGGCCGGCGGCAACGGACGATCGCCCCCCATCCGGTCCGTCCCGCGCCCCGTCGTGGCGGCATTGCGTCAGGTGCGCCGGAGCCCGTACTCGGCCAGCCACGGGAGCAGTTGCCGCCGATCCGTGTGCACGAGGTGGCCTCCGGTGAAACGGACGTCGTCAGTCACTTCTGCCACGCAGCCCGCAGGAGGCACAAAACGCTGCGCTTCCTCGTCGGTGGTGAACTCGGCCTCGGCGAGGACCAGGCCCCGCAGCGGGCCGTCGAAGACGTCGACGCCGAGCGGAGGCACGCTGAAGCGCGTCTTGGTCAGCACGGCCGCCGGCAGCCGGGTGAGGAGGTCGTACTCGGCCGGCGACAGGTACGTGTTCGTGATCAGTCCCTGAACGGCGCCCGGCCGAGCGATCGGCACCTTCTGGGTCAGTTTGAGTTCGCAGCCGCCGTCCGGCCGGTCGGCGCGTCGTAGCCGCAGGCGGGTTCCCGTGAGATACCGGTCGGTGATCTTCCGGATCTTCGTCACTGCTGACGGTGGCGGTGGTTCGGCCAGGAGAAACCGCCGCTCCCGTTCAACGCGAGCGTACTTTCCCGGATGAACTGACTCGCCGCGAATCCCGCCCGCCTTGTCGGTCACGAGGACAGTTTGTCAGCCGCCGGTTCGTCGCGGCCCGTGAGCGCGGGGCATCGGGCGGGCGTCTCCGGCCGAGCCGGGTGGGCCTTGTTCGCGTCCTACCAACTTGATGACGTAAACGAATCACCGCCGGCCGTCCGTCTCGTGGTGACCAGGGAGAACACGCTTGCGCTGAAGCCGGGCGATTCGTTTGCGACATCAAGTTGGTAGCGCCCGGGACAGAGGTGGTGCCGGCGGGGGCCCACCCGGCGTCGGGGCACGCGCCGGCAACCCCCGAACGGACCTCGGACGCCGGGTCGCCGGGGTGACGGGGTCGCCGGGGTCGCCGGGGCGACAGGCCGTGGGGCGCAGGGGTGACGGGCCGTGGGCGGCGGTGCCGCCCGAGACGTCGAGCGGGGCGCCGGTGTGATCCACCGGCGCCCCGCTCGACCTCGGGACGTCACGCCCGGGACTTGTCCTGCTTCCAGGACAGCGGCCCCGGCAGGTCGACCCGGTGCGCCTTGGCGCGCGAGTTCCAGGACCAGCGACCGATCCGGATGCTCCACGAGGAGAAACCGTTCTCGGTGAAGTTGAGGACCAGCGGCCCGTACTTCTTGCGCTTGCGGAACATCAGACCCATCGTGTGCTCCCTTCCCCAATTCCCTGTTGTGCCCTGCCGTCTCGGCCCGGAACATTCCCGGAACGGCTTTTCGGGAAACCTGCCTCGTTCCGCATCGGACGGTGCGGCGCAGCGCCGCCGGTGGCGGGGTTCAGGCGGGCACGGGGGAGCGGTCGACGGCCAGCACCCGGGTGGTGCTGCCGTCGTCCTCGGTGACGTCGCGTTCGTGCCGGAAGCCGAGCTTGGCCAGCAGCGCCAGCGACGCGGTGTTGCCGGCCGCCACGGTCGCGTAGACGGTGGACAGCCCGAGGGTGCCGAAGCCGTACGCGAGCAGCGCCCGGGCGATCTCGCTGCCCAGCCCGGCGCCCCACGCCTCGCGCACCAGCGCGTACACGATCTCGTGGCCGTCGACGTCGTCGGTCCGCTTGATCTCGGCGTGCCCGACGTAGCGGCCGTCGCGGCGCACCGCCCACACGTCGAACAGGTCGTTGGCGTACACCCTGCTGAACAGCCGGTCGAAGAGCGCGACCGCCTCCGGTTCGCTCATCGGCCCGTCGCCCATGAACCGGCCCACCTCGGGGTCGGCCAGCAGGGCGACCGCGTCGTCGGCGTCGGCCGGCCGGTACGGCTCCAGCAGCAGCCGGTCGGTGCGCAGGGTGGGGGTGGGCATCAGCGTGGCTCCCAGGCGTCGGGCAGAGCGGTCAACCTACGCACGTGCGCGGGGAGCCGGCCACTGATTATCTCGGCGAGGCTCACCTCGTCGACCACCCGGCGCACCGCCGCGCGCACCGCCACCCACAGCCCGGGCAGGTGCTGGGCCGAGCCGTCGTAGCTAGTCTGCTCGGGGCGCAGCCCGCGTACCTCGGCGAGCGGGCCGTCCACCGCGCGCAGGATCGCGCCGATGGTGACCTCGCGGGGCGGGCGGGCCAGGGTGTAGCCGCCCTCGGCGCCGCGCTGGGCCCGGACGATGCCGGCGCGGCGCAGATCGGCCAGGACCGCTTCGAGGAACTTGCGCGGCATGTCCTGCTCGCCGGCGATGGCCTGGGTGGACATCAGGGCCGGGTACGCGGCGGCCAGGCTCAGCGCCGCCCGCACCGCGTAGTCGCCCCGCGCGGAAATCTGCACCCCGCCATCATGCCTGGCGGGGACCGCCGTTGGACTCGGCGGGCGGGCGGGGACGCACGATCCGGGCCGCCGGGGCGGGCTGCTCGGCCGCCGCCCGGAACGCCCCCGGGCTGGTGCCGACCTCCCGGGTGAAGAACCGGCCGAAGTTGGTCGGCTCGGGGAAGCCCAACCGCCGGCCGATCCGGGCGATCGGCTCGTCGGTGGCCGCGAGCAGCCGGCTGGCCTGCAACGCCACCCGCTCGTCGATGACCTGCTTGGCGCTGCGCCCGGTCATCGCCAGGCAGGCCCGGGTCAGGGTACGCACCGAGCAGCCGAGCCGGGCGGCGTAGTCCTCGACCCGGCGGGTGTGCCGGTAGTCGGTCTCCACCTCCCGGCAGAACCGGCGGAAGGTGGGCGCCTCGGGGCGTTCGGCAGCGACGCCGGCGGTGCCGAGCAGGGCGAGCCGGTGCAGCAGCACGGCGAGCTGGTGGCGCAGCAGTCCCCGCGCGGCCGGCACGCCGCGCAGCCGGCGGCAGTCCTCGGCCAGCTGGGCGACCTCGCTGATCACCGCGTCCTCGTCCTCGCCGGCGAGCTGCCGGACGGTGGGCGCGGCGTCCGGGTCGACGTCCAGGCCGTGCAACGCCGACTCGGCCCAGCGCACCACGGTGGCGTCGAGCTGCGCGCCGACGCAGCGCAGCGCCTGGCCGGGGCGGGCGCGCAGCAGCGTGCCCGGCCGGCAGGGCAGCGACCGGAAGTCCAGCTCGGCGTGCCCGTGCCCGCCGGTGACCAGCACCAGCAGCTCGGCGTCGAGCAGGATCGGCCGGAGCCAGCCGCGCTCGCCGGGGAGCGTGCCGAGCGCGCAGGTGTCGATCTCGGCGGGGAAGAGGTCGGTGCGGTTGGCCGGGGAGAGCTGTCCGGAAGAGACCATCGACTTCGACGTTAACCGGCATTCCGGCAGGTCGCACGCCGGGCGGGAGTACATGGCCGTTTCCGGGCGGGATGCGCGGAGGAGGGCTTGTCCGGGTCGGGACGGGCGGATTACGTTACCCAGCGGTAGCGTCCGGGGCGGGTGGCCGCGCCGCGGCCCGCCGAGCGATGGGATGGGCATGACGGAGCTGTTCTCGGTCGAAGGCAAGACGGTCCTGGTCACCGGCGGTTCGCGGGGGATCGGCCTGATGATCGCCCAGGGATTCGTCCGGGGCGGCGCCCGCGTGATCATCTCCTCGCGGAAGGCGGAGGTCTGCGCGGCGGTGGCCGAACAGCTCTCCGCCGAGGGGTCCTGCGAGGCGATCCCGGCCGACCTGAGCACCGACGCTGGCGCCGAGGGCCTCGCCGCGGCCGTGCGGGAGCGGGTCGACCGGCTCGACGTGCTGGTCAACAACGCCGGGGCCACCTGGGGTGCGCCGCTGGAGTCGTACCCGGAGAGCGCCTTCGACAAGTTGTGGGCGGTGAACGTCAAGGCCGTCTTCCGGCTGACCACCGCGCTGCTGCCCGCGCTGCGCGTGGCAGCCAGCGCCGACGACCCGGCCCGAGTGATCAACATCGGCTCGATCGACGGCCTCCGGGTGCCGTTCATGGAGGTGTACGCCTACTCGGCGACCAAGGCCGCCGTGCACATGCTCACCCGCAGCCTGGCCCACCAGCTCGCCGGCGAGCAGATCACGGTCAACGCGATCGCGCCGGGACCGTTCGAGAGCAAGATGATGGCGTTCGCGCTGGACGACCCGGCCTCCCGGGCGGCCATCGAGGGGCAGATCCCGCTAGGCCGGATCGGCCGGCCGGAGGACATGGCGGGCACCGCGATCTTCCTGTCGTCGCGGGCCGGGGCGTACCTGACCGGGGCGGTGATCCCGGTCGACGGGGGGATCACCACCCACGGCTGAGCCACTGCCCGCGTACGCGAAGGTGGGTAGCGGGAGCCGCGCGGGCTCGGCAGCTCCGCGCGGCTCCGGTGGTGCGTGGTTTTTCAGCGACCGGCGAGCAGCCGGTTCACCGCCGTGTCGACGTCCAGGTGCTCGGCCTCGCGGCCGCGCGGGACGACGACGTAGGTCCGCCGCAGGAAGCGCACCAGCACGCTGCGCGGCACCTCGAACAGGGCGTTGCCGTCCGGGGACGACAGCGCGAGCGCGACGAAGTCGCCGCGCGGCGTGGCCCACGGCCAGACCCGCACGTCGCCGATGCCGGCCGGCTCGTCGAGCCCGGTGACCAGCAGTTCGCGGGCGAACGACCAGCTCACCGCCTCGCCGCCGGCACTTTCGGCGTGGAACAGGACATGGACCGCATACGGGTCAGCAGGGTCGTAGCGCAGACTGGCGCGCACCGGCAAGGCCGTGGCGTCAGGTGCGACGAGCCTTAGCGACGTCTCGACCTCTACGGTCGTCGGTCGGATGACACTCATGGACGTTCTCCCCCCGGCACCGCTGCGGAACGCGCGTGTCCCGCTTTTCCCATACTCAGGTGCTGCTCCTGGCTACGCTCCGCCATACGCTGACTTCACCCAGTGGTGGGAAGGGGGTCGGAAGCCCTGCCAGAATGTGAAACTTCTGGTAAGATTTCCGGTTCTGCCCAGCGGGTGTTCCCGCGCGGAGTCGGGTTCCTCAGTCGTCGACTTACTCCGGTAACGTCCAGTCGTCCACGGGAGTGACGGTCCGGCGGGACACTGGCAGGCGAAATGGTGGCGAGACGCTCCATAACGGATCAGACGCCCGCCGCGAGTCCGCCGAAAGGTGGGGCTTTACCAGCCGAAAGTTGAGGGTACGAGGTGCCGATGGAGCAAGGGGACCGGGACGGCCGGGCAGCGGACCCCAGCCGGGCGCGACGCGCCGCCGGCGGCGGTCCCCGACGCGTGCCCGCCAACCGCCGCGGCCCCGGCAACGGCACCCGCGGCCCGGCCGCCAACAGCCGCCGCGCGCCGGCCACCCCACGGCGCACCACCGCCCCCGTGTCACCCGCCGCGCCATCCCCGGTCGCCGTGGCCGACCCGCCGCGCGTCGGCTGGCGGCTGCGCACGCGCACCACCCTCGACCTGATCCGCGCCAACCCCACCGGCCGGATCGCCCTCAAGATCGCCATCGCCATCGCGGGCGCCGTCGTGGTCACCATCGGCATCGTGCTCATCCCGCTGCCCGGCCCCGGCTGGCTCATCGTCATCGCCGGCCTCGCCATCTGGGCGGTCGAGTTCATCTGGGCCCGCCGGCTGCTCACCTTCACCCGGCGCAACGTGCACGCCTGGACCCGCTGGGCCACCAGCCGATCACTCGGAGTGCGGCTCGCCCTCGGCTCCGTCGGCCTGGTCTTCGTCGCCGTGGTGGTCTGGCTGTCGCTGAAATACAGCTTCGGCATCGACGTGGTGGCCCGGGTGCTGCACTACCTCGCCACCCACTGAGTCGCGGCTCCGTCGGCGGTCTCGGCCGACGTCCCGTCCTCGCTCGGCGACTCGGGGGGTCGGGTTTTTGGTCCGGGTGGGCGATCAGGTAGAGTCAACGGCGCTGAGGGCGATTAGCTCAGCGGGAGAGCGCTTCGTTCACACCGAAGAGGTCACTGGTTCGATCCCAGTATCGCCCACGCAGGTCAAAGGCCACTTCCCGGTTTCGGGAGGTGGCCTTTCTGCTGTCGTACGGCAGCGAACCACCGGTCGGCGGGCGGTGCCGAGCAGGCGAAGGGATGTCCGCCTGCGCTGTTACTTTGCCGCTCGTGAATGATCAGTTGACATGGATCGACCGGATCATCGATGTGACCGGATGGCGCCACGAGCCTGCGGGCGGTGCCGGCTGGGGGCAGGTGGAGGCGGAGCTCGGCGTCGCGCTGCCGGGCGACTTCAAGGAGCTGTGCCGACGATTCGTGCCGGGCCTTTTCCTGGCGCACCTTGACTTGCTGCGGCCGACCACCGATCACGACTCGACGTCGCTGCTTGGCTGGTGGGAGTCCATGCGGCGCTCGGTGAGTGCGCCTGACGACTCCCTGGCGGGCTTGTACGTCCCGTACGAGCTGTACGACCCCGACACAGGGTCTGGGCTGATCGAGTGGGGCCACGACTCGGCCGGCGGTGGGTACTACTGGCTTGCGGACCGCTCCGTGGGGCCAGAGCGGTGGCCGGTGCTGGCTCGGCACGACCCTCCGAACCCGTGGCACCGGTTCGACATGTCCACGACGGAGTTCGTCTACCGGATGCTCGCGGACCCGGAGTTGGAGTCGTTCTCGATGGCCACGCCGACGTGGCGGCCGTTCTATCTGCCGCACTGGCAGCCCTTTCCCACCACCGCTGAGGAGTGGGACGCTCTCGGCGACCCGAGCGCACCACGAGTGTGGCCCGGGCGTCCATGAGGACGGGTTCGGGCTGCGGCCGTCCGACGAGGTGGACTCACCGGCCGGGGTCGCGGCGTGGATGGCGGGGCTGGCGAGGAGTTCGGATCCGGCGGTGCCGCTGGAGACCGCCCGGTGCGGTGCACCTACCGGTGGATCGTCGAGGAAGTCCGGGACACCGAGCGTGGCTTCGTGCGGCGATACTGGATCACGCTCTAGTTGGCCGGGCGTTCAGCGCCCTTGGTCATCGGGCACCTTCTCCTTCTTGCGGGAATCCGGAGGCATGGTGAAGCTCCTGCTCACGTCCGGCGGCGTCACGAACCCGAGCATCCACTCGGCGCTCGTGCGGCTGCTCGGCAAGCCGATCGAGGAGTGCCACGCCCTCTGCGTCCCGACCGCGCAGTGGGGTCACCCGATGTGCGGTCCGACATCGGTACGGGACTTCGTCGCCGCCGAGCCCAAGCCTGACCGGCGGTACCTGTCCGGCCTGGGCTGGGCGTCGCTCGGTGTCCTCGAACTCACCGCACTGCCCACCATCGGCGCGGAGCGCTGGGTCCCCTGGGTCCGGCAGGCCGACGTGCTCCTGGTCGACGGGGGCGACGCGACATACCTGTGCCACTGGATGCGCGAGTCCGGGCTGGCCGATCTGTTGCCTTCGCTGCCCGACAAGGTCTGGGTGGGGGTAAGCGCCGGCAGCATGGTGCTGACGCCCCGGATCGGGGACTACTTCGTCGAGTGGCCGTCCGCACCGGACGACCGCACCCTGGGCGTCGTCGACTTCTCGATCTTCCCGCACCTGAACCTCTTCCCGACGAACACCATGGCTGACGCGCAGCGATGGGCCGCCGACATCGGCGTCCCGGCGTACGCCATCGACGAACAGACGGCCATCACGGTCGTCGACGGCTCGGTCGAGGTGGTCTCCGAGGGGCAGTGGACGAAGTTCGGCTGACTGCCGGCACATGCTGCCGGCCACCTTGCTCAATTCATGGACAGGCATCTATTCTTTGGCGGCCCCTCGACTGCCAGTGCAGGCAATCGAATAGTTATCGAAGCGCTTCGACAACCCAGCGTGACGGTTGGCTCGAAGACGGGAGATGCTTGTGAAATCCACACTCAGGAAGGTTCAGCTCGCCATACTTTCCGGCGTACTGGCGCTGGCCGGATCCGCAGCCGTGATGACGAGTTCCGCGTCGGCCGACAGCATGGCCCAGTTGAACGCCACCCAACTCGTCGCCAACATGGGAGCGGGCTGGAATCTGGGGAACGCCCTGGAGGCTAACGCCAACGGGATCCCCAGCGAGACGGCGTGGGGCAATCCGGTGGTGACGCCGGCCTTCATCGACCGGGTGAAGGCGGCGGGATTCAAGACGATCCGAATCCCGGTCTCCTACCTGGGAAACATCGGGGCCGCCCCGAACTACACGATCAACTCCGCCTGGCTGAACCGGATCCAGGAAGTCGTCGACTACGCCTACAGCCGCGGCCTGTATGTGCTGATCAACATGCACGGCGACGGCTACAAGACCATCACCGGTTCGTGGTTGATCTGCGACTCGTCGAACCAGACGACGATCAGGGACAAGTACCAGAAGGTCTGGCAGCAGATCGCGACCAGATTCCAGAGCTACAGCGAGCGCCTCATCCTCGAATCCATGAACGAGGAGTTCGACGGGCAGTACGGCAATCCGACCCAGCCGTGCTACTCGAACATCAACGCCTACAACCAGATCTTCGTCGACACGGTCCGCCGGACCGGCGGGAACAACACCTCGCGCTGGCTGCTCGTCCCCGGCTGGAACACCAACATCGACTACACCGTGGGCAACTACGGCTTCGTGCTGCCGACCGACCAGTACCGGTCGTCGTCCGTCCCCGCCACCGAGCAGCGGCTCATGATCTCCGTGCACTACTACGACCCCTGGGACTTCGCCGGCGAGGAGAACGGCACCATCACGCAGTGGGGGCCGGCCGCCACCAATCCGGCCCGGAAGTCGACCTGGGGCCAGCAGGACTTCATGGACGCGCAGCTCAAGAAGGTGCGCGACACCTTCGTCTCGCGTGGCTACCCGGTGTTCGTCGGTGAATACGGTGCGGTCGACAAGACGTCGGCCGACTCGACGAACAACAGGTACCGCGCGGACTACGCGCGCACCCTGGTGTCCACCGCCAAGAAGTACGGGGCGGCCACCGCCTACTGGGACAACGGCTACAACGGGGCGTACGGGTTCGGGCTGTTCAACCGCAGCAGCGCCACGGTCACCCAGCAGGGCATCATCGACGCCATCATGAGCGCCGTCGGCGGCACCACCCCGACGACGCCGCCGACCACCACCCCGCCGACCAGCACGACCCCGCCGCCGTCGAACGGGCGGTCCTGTGCGGCGTCGTACGCGGTGACCGGTCAGTGGCAGGGCGGCTTCCAGGCCGAGGTGCGGGTGACCGCCGGCGGCTCGGCGATCAGCGGTTGGACGGTCACCTGGACGTTCGCGAACGGGCAGCAGGTGACGCAGGCGTGGAACGCGACGGTGACCACCAGCGGCTCGACGGTCACCGCCCGCAACGTCGACTACAACGGTTCGATCAGTGCCGGCGGTAGCGCGACCTTCGGCTTCGTGGGGTCGTCGAGCGGCGCCAACGGCGTACCGTCGTTGTCCTGTACGGCGAGCTGACCAGGCCGTGAGCCGACGGGCCGGGCGTCACGGACGCCCGGCCCGCGGTCACGGCGCTGAGGCCCGCAGCGGCCGCTCGGGTACCCCGGTCGCCCACCGCCGACCTGGCCGGCCGCTGCCCACGTGCTTGGATGGTCGGATGCAGCTCACCGTGACAGCCGCGCCCGATCGGGAGCGGTTCGAGGCGCGCGACGAGGCGGGCGTGGTCGCCGGGGTCCTCACCTACCAGTTGACCGGCAACGTCATCGTCTACACCCATACCGAGGTCGACCCGCGGTTCGACGGCCACGGTGTCGGGTCGGCCCTCGCCCGCGCCGCGATGGACGACGCGCGGGCCAAGGGTCGGACGGTCGTGCCGATCTGCCCGTTTCTGCGCGAGTGGCTGGTCAAGCACCCGCAGTACGAGAACATCGTGGCCCGGTCCACCCGCAAGGTGAAGTAGCGGACGACGCTCAAGCTCACCGACCAAGGGGGCCTCGTCGCGTGGCCCCGGACACGACCACCACCGGCGCACAATTCCTGGCCTGACCGCACAGCACCCCCCGACCCGACACCCCTGATGCCCGGAGGAACGCAGACCATGGACCACGAAGCTCAGCTCGTCCAGGAGCGGAGTGCCCCGCCGGCCACGCTGGTGATCTTCGGTGCCTCCGGCGATCTGACCCGGCGCAAGCTGCTGCCCGCGGTCGAGAGCCTGGCTCGGCACGAGCGCCTCCCGGACCAGTTCGCGGTGGTCGGCGTCGCCCGCACGCCGATGACGGACGAGCAGTTCGCCGAGAGCGCCCTCGGCGGGCGCACCCTCGCCGGCCGGCGCCAGCTCCGCGGCGGCGTACGGTACGTGGCCGGCGGCTACGACGACCCGGAGACCTACAAGCGGCTCGTGGCGACCCTCGACGAGCTGGACGCGCAGCGGGGTACGTCCGGCAACCGGCTCTTCTACCTGTCGACGCCGGCGGGGGCCTTCGAGCCGGTGATCAACGGGCTGGCCGGTGTCGGGCTCAACCAGCCGCGCGAGGGCTCCTTCGCCCGCCTGGTCATCGAGAAGCCGTACGGGCGCGACCTGGCCACGGCCCGCGAGCTCGACGGCGTCGTGCACAGCGCGTTCGACGAGCACCAGGTCTTTCGCATCGATCACTACCTGGGCAAGGACACCGTCCAGAACGTGCTGGCGCTGCGCTTCGCGAACTCGATCTTCCAGCCGATCTGGGACCGCTCCTGGGTCGACCACGTGCAGATCACCGTCGCCGAGACCCTTGGCGTCGGCGCCCGCGGCGGCTTCTACGAGGACGCCGGCGCGATGCGGGACATCGTGCAGAACCATGTGCTCCAGGTCCTCGCGCTGGCCCTGATGGAGCCGCCGGCCTCGTTCGAGTCCGAGGGCCTGCGCAACGAGAAGGTGAAGCTGCTGCAGGCGATCCGGCTCCCCACCGACCGGGACATCGCCGAGGCCGCGGTCCGTGGGCAGTACACCCGGGGCGGCACCCGCGAGGAACTGATGGCCGGCTACCGGGAGGAGACCGGCGTCGACCCGCTGTCGCGGACCGAAACCTACGCCGCGATGCGGCTCAATGTGGATAACTGGCGGTGGGCGGGGGTGCCGTTCTACGTGCGCACCGGCAAGCGCCTGCCGGCCCGGCTCACCGAGGTGGCGTTGCAGTTCCAGCGGCCACCGCACCTGCCGATCCCAACCGACCAGCTCACCGGGCTCGATGCGGACGCGCTGATCCTGCGGATCCAGCCGAACGAGGGCATCTCGCTGCGCTTCGGTGCCAAGGTGCCGGGTCACTCCTTCCGGGTCCGCACGGCCACCATGGAGTTCTCGTACGACCAGACGTTCGCCGAGGAGTCCCCGGAGGCGTACGAGCGTCTGCTCCTGGACGCGCTGATCGGTGACGCGTCGCTCTTCATCCGCAGCGACGAGGTGCAGCAGTGCTGGCGGATCGTCGACCCGATCATCGAGAACTGGGCGAAGGACAACTCGCCGATCCCGACGTACGAGGCCGCCTCCTGGGGTCCGATCGACGCCGACCGGCTCATCGGCCGGCACGGCCGCAAGTGGCGCAACTCCGCCTGACCCTGCCGTACCGGGTCGGACCGGTCAGAAGCCGGGGTCAGAAAATCCCCATTGCTTCGGCTCCCGGCGTCCGTTGCGCCGGGCGATCGCCGCCAGGTCGGACTGGACGTCTTCGTCGTAGTGCCTCGTCTGCTCGTCCACCAGGACGCCGTCGGGGTCCAGGGCGTCATACCGCTCCCACTGCTCGGTGCGGAAGAGGAAGAGCGGCAGCAGGTGCGGTGACGCTGGCTCCTGGCCACTGTCCGCGACGGCGGCCAGCGCCTCGGCGTCGCCCTCGATGGCGTGCAGGCACAGCCGCTCGCGGGCCGGGCCGGGGCCCAGCGCGCGGAGCCGCCGGCGGCACTCCTCGACGGCCGGCGCCGGGCACGGCCCGCCCGCGACGCGCACCAGCGTCGGCACCAGCGCCTCCAGGTCGTAGCTGTCGAGGAGGTCGAACCGTTCTTTCAGGATCGCGACGGCGGCCAGCCCGGCGTAGCGCGCACCGATCGGCGCGGGCCGACACAGATGGGGGTTGTCCAGCGCGAGGTCGAGCACCGCCGGAAGCGGTGCGAACGGGTCGGACAGCGCCCCGTCCAGATCCTTGAGGAGAGCCGGGTTGTCGGTGGTGCGCACCACGCCGGCCAGCGCCGCACGCAGCTCGGGGTCGGGGTGGTGCAGCGCGTGCCCCACCACCCAGTCCGGCTGTGCGGTGACCAGCCTTACCCGCGGCTCGTGCGGACAGTCCGGCGCGGGCGCGAACAGAAACCGCAGCGCCGGCTTCGGCCGGTGCATCAGCGCGATCCAGATGCGACGGGGTGCCTTCGGGTCGCTCACCCAGGCCTCGGCGAGGGCCGCCTCGGCCAGCGCCGGGACCTGTTCGTCCCGCGCGTCCGCCATCAGGCGGACCACCGTCTCGGTGTGGTGGTGTCTGCGCCTCATCCGGCCGCAGAGAATCGACGCGGCAAGTCGTGCCGTCGGTCCGACGCCACGCAACGCCATCCGCTTCAGCATTCCTGCATTGTTCGACCCACGCGCAAGGACTCCAGCCCATGCCGCCCGGCGTCCGGCGGCCAGGTGGCAGACTCGTCGGAGTGAACGACGTGGGCGCATCGACGGTCGACGGTGAGCTGGAGAGCGCCAGTCTGGTGGACCTCGCCGTCTCCCGGCTGACCCGGGAGATCCTCAGCGGCAAGAGCGACCCGGGTGAACGCCTGGTGGAGGAGCAGCTGACCCGTCGGCTGGGGATCAGCCGGGCACCGCTGCGCGAGGCGCTGCGGTTGCTGGCCCAGCAGGGGCTGGTCGAGCACGTGCCCCGGCGCGGCGTCCGGGTCGCCACCCTGTCCGACCGCGACGTGCGGGAGCTGTACGAGCTGCGGGACGTGTTGGAACGGTTCGCGGTGCGCGCGGGGATCCCGGTCGGCCGGGACGGTGACCTGGCCGGGCTGCGCGCGGCGCTGGACCGGATGCGGGAGGCGACCCGGGTCGGTGACCGGATGGCGGTGGCCGACGCGCACCGGGCGTTCCACGTCGCGCTGGTGGCGCTCGCCGGCAACCGGCAGCTCTCCGCGGCGTACGGCTCGATCCTGGTGAAGTTGCAGCTCTACATGGCGATCAACCTGCGTCGCGAGGCGGAGCTGGCGCAGCCGCTGGACGGGGTGCACCGGCACGAGCGACTGTTCGAGGCGGTCGCCGGGGGAGACCCGGAGCGGGTGCTCGCCGTGCTCGCCGACCACGGGGCGCGCTCGTACCTGGGGTAGCGGCCCGGCCGGCGGGCGCGTCATGTCGTCGTTACACACCGCGCGGTTTGTCGTAACAGGACTGTCGACAATCGACAGTATGCAGGAGCGAATCGGATCCGTCTCGGCGCTGCGATCGGCGTACCGCGAGGGCAGCCGGACCCCGGTCGACCAGGCCGAACGCGTCCTGGACGGGCTCGCTGGCCGGGCCGGCCCGCCGGTCTGGATCAGCACCGTCCCGGCCGACCGGCTCCGCGAGCGCGCCCGCTGGCTGACCCGCCACGGTGACCCCACCCTGCCGCTGTACGGGATCCCGTTCGCGGTCAAGGACAACATCGACGTGGCCGGGATGGTCACCACGGCCGGCTGCCCCGACTTCGGATACCAGGCCGCCGAGGACGCGCCGGTGGTGCGCCGGCTGCTCGACGCCGGCGCGCTGCTCGTCGGCAAGACCAACCTGGACCAGTTCGCCACCGGACTGACCGGCGCCCGCTCGCCGTACGGCAGTTGCCAGAGCGTCTTCGGCGGCGGGCTGATCTCCGGCGGCTCCAGCTCCGGCTCGGCCGTCGCGGTCGCCGCCGGCCAGGTCAGCTTCGCCCTGGGTACGGACACCGCCGGCTCCGGCCGGGTGCCGGCGGCGCTCAACGGCATCGTCGGCCTGAAGCCCACCCGGGGCCTGCTCAGCACCGCCGGCGTGGTGCCGGCCTGCCGCTCGCTGGACTGCGTGTCGGTCTTCGCCACCGAGGTCGCCGACGCCGTCGACGTGCTGCACGCCGCCCGTGGCGTCTCGGCGGCCGACCCGTGGGGGCGTCCGCTGCCGGCGGAGCGGGTGGCGGCCCGCATACCCGGGACGCTACGCCTCGGCGTGCCCCGGGCAGAAGACCTCGACTTCTTCGGCGACACCGGCCAGCAGGACCGGTTCGAGGCCGGCGTGCAGTTGCTCCGTACCCTCGTCGGGTCCGCGCGACCGGTGCCGCTGGCCGCCTTCTTCGCGGCGGGTGACCTGCTCTACCGAGGGCCCTGGGTGGCCGAGCGGCTCGTCGCCCTGGACGGTTTCCTCCAGTCGCGTCCCGAGTCGGTGCTGGCGGTCACCCGGGCCGTGCTGGCGACCGGCCGGCGCTACGACGCGGTCGACGCGTTCCGTGGCCGGCACCGCCTGCGCGAGCTGCGCGCCCAGGTCGACCGGCTCTGGCAGGACGTCGACGTGCTGGTGGTGCCCACCGTCGGCACCACGTTCACGCTCGACGAGATCGCCGAGGACCCGATCGGGCGCAACCTGATGCTCGGCCGCTACACCCAGTTCGCGAACCTGCTCGACCTGGCCGCGATGACCGTACCCAACGGATTCACCGCCGCCGGTCGGCCGGCGAGCCTGACCCTGCTCGGCCCGCCGTTCAGCGACACCACCCTGGCCCGGTTGGCCGCCGCCCTCACCGCCGGCCCACCCACCGGGGAGCCGGCGGTCGGGACCGGCCCGCCACCGGCCGAGACGCCTCCGGCCCCGCCGCCACCGGCCGCGACGGTGCCGGCACCGCGCCCGGCGGAGCTGCTGCTCGCCGTGGTCGGCCGGCACCTCGCCGGGGAGTCCCGCAACGGCGAGCTGCTCGGCCACGGCGCGACCCTGGTCGGCGCCGCCCGGACCGCGCCGCTGTACCGGCTCTACCGGCTGGACACCGCCGACGGCGAGGGACTGCCCGGCCTGGTCCGGGTCGCCCCGGACGGGCCGGCCGGCCAGCCGATCGACGTCGAGCTGTGGCGGCTGCCCCGCGCCGCCGTCGGCGCTCTGCTGGCCGGCGTGCCGGCCCCGCTCTCGCTCGGCTGGCTGCGGCTCGATGACGGGCGGGACGTGCTCGGTTTTCTCTGCGAGGCGTACGCCGCCGGCCCGCCCGCCGAGGACATCAGCGCCACCGGTGGGTGGCGGGCCTACCGCCGGGCCGCCGCCCAGCGGTAGGTCAGCGACAGCGACGAGGACAGGAGGCGAGAGATGGGCAGCATCGGGCCGGTGACGGCCGACCCCTACCCGTGGCCGTACGACGGGGTGGCGGATACCGCGCGCACCGCGGTGCTCTGCATCGACTGGCAGACCGACTTCTGCGGGCCCGGCGGCTACGTCGACGCGATGGGCTACGACATCGGCCTGACCCGGGCCGGCCTGCCGGCCACCGCCCGGCTGCTGGCGCACGCCCGGTCGCTCGGCATGCCGGTCGTGCACACCCGGGAAGGCCACGACCCCGACCTGTCCGACCTGCCGGCGAACAAGCGCTGGCGGTCGGCGCGCATCGGCGCCGAGATCGGCGCGCCCGGCCCGGCCGGCCGGATCCTGGTCCGGGGCGAGCCGGGCTGGCAGATCGTGCCCGAGGTCGCCCCGGTGCCCGGCGAGGTGGTCGTCGACAAGCCGGGCAAGGGCGCCTTCTATGCCACCAACCTCGACCTGGTGCTGCGTACCCGGGGCATCACCCACCTGATCCTCACCGGCATCACCACCGACGTCTGCGTGCACACCACGATGCGCGAGGCGAACGACCGGGGATACGAGTGCCTGATCCTCGCCGACTGCACCGGCGCCACCGACAAGGCCAACCACGACGCGGCTCTGCACATGGTGACCATGCAGGGCGGCGTCTTCGGCTGCGTCGCCACCTCAAACGACGTCATCGCCGCCACCACGAAGTGAGGTGCGCCCATGTTGACAATCGCCGCGGCGCGGCCGAGCCCGTACACCTTCGACCTGCCGAGCACGGCGCTGCTCGTCATCGACATGCAGCGCGACTTCCTGGAGCCCGGCGGGTTCGGGGAAAGCCTGGGCAACGACGTCGACCAGTTGCGGCGTACCGTCGCGCCGCTCGCCGCGCTGCTGGCCGACGCCCGCGCCGTCGGCCTGACCGTCGTGCACACCCGCGAGGGGCACCTGCCCGACCTGTCCGACTGCCCGCCGGCCAAACTCCTGCGGGGCGCACCGAGCAAGCGGATCGGTGACCCCGGGCCCAACGGCCGGATCCTGGTCCGCGGCGAGTACGGCCACGACATCATCGACGAACTGGTGCCGCTGCCCGGCGAGCCGGTCGTCGACAAGCCCGGCAAGGGCGCCTTCCACGCCACCGACCTGGACGCCCTGCTCACCGCGCGGGGCATCCGCAGCCTCCTGGTCACCGGGGTCACCACCGAGGTGTGCGTGCACACCACCGTCCGGGAGGCCAACGACCGCGGGTACGAGTGCCTCGTGCTCGCCGACTGCGTCGGCTCCTACTTCCCCGAGTTCCACCGGGTCGCCCTCGACATGATCGCCGCGCAGGGCGGCATCTTCGGCTGGGTCGCCGACTCGGCGCAGGTACGCGCCGCGCTGCCCACCACCCCCGTGTTGCAGCCCTCCTCCTGACCGGGAGCAGCCATGGTCCCCACCAAGCCCACCGTCGTGCCGCTGCCGTTCTGGGTCCGCGGCGACACCAACGCGTTCTTCGGTTTCGGCGTCAACGTGCTGGTCAACGTGCTCACCCTGACCGGGCTCTGCCTGGCCGTGGTGAACCTGCCCGAAGGGGAGGTGTTCGGCACCATCCTGCCGGCGCTCGGGATCGCCCTGGTCGCCGGGAACGTCTACTACACCCACCTGGCCCGCCGGCTGGCCCGCCGGGAGAACCGCGCCGACGTCACCGCCCTGCCGTACGGGCCGAGCGTGCCGCACATGTTCATCGTCATCTTCGTCATCATGCTCCCGATCTACCTGCGTACCCGGGATCCGGTGCGGGCCTGGGAGGCCGGGCTGGCGTGGGCCTTCATCATCGGCGTGATCGTGCTGATCGGCGCGTTCGTCGGGCCGTACATCCGCCGGTACGCGCCCCGGGCCGCGCTGCTCGGCACGCTCGCGGGCATCTCCATCACCTTCATCTCGATGAACCCGGCCGGGCAGATGTGGCGGATGGCCTGGATCGCCCTGCCGGTCTTCGCGTTGCTGCTGATCGGCCTGCTCACCGACGTGAAGCTGCCGTTCAACTTCCCGATCGGGCTCGCCGCGCTGCTGCTCGGCACCGCGATCGGCTGGGCCGGCGGGGCGATGTCGGTGCCCGATGTCACGGCCGCGGCCCGGGACATCGCGATCGCCGTACCCTCGGTCAAGCTGGACCTGCTGCTGACCGGGCTGGCCGACATGGCACCGCTGCTGGCGACGGCGATCCCGCTCGGGGTCTACAACTTCACCGAGGGCATGACCAACGTGGAGAGCGCGGCCACCGCCGGGGACAACTACAACCTGCGCAGCGTGCTGCTGGCCGACGGCGCGGGCGCGGTGATCGGTGCGGCGCTCGGCTCACCGTTCCCGCCGGCCGTCTATGTCGGGCACCCGGGCTGGAAGGCGGCGGGTGGGCGCAGCGGCTACTCGATGGCGACCGGCGTGGTGATCGCCCTGCTCTGCTTCCTCGGCATGTTCGGGCTGCTCGCGGCGATCTTCCCGACCGCGGCGATCGTGCCGATCCTGCTCTACATCGGCCTGCTGATCGGGGCGCAGGCGTTCCAGGCGACCCCCCGGGCGCACGCCGCCGCCGTGGTCGCCGCGCTGATCCCGAACATCGCCGCCTGGGCCACCGGGCAGATCGACAACGCGTTGGCGGCGGCCGGCACCACTGCCAACGCGGTCGGCGACGAGGCGCTCAACGGCGCCGGCGTGGTCTACGACGGGCTGCTGGTGCTCGGCCAGGGCGCGATCCTCGCCGGCCTGGTGCTCGGCGCGACGGTGGTCTTCATCATCGACAAGCGATTCGTCCGGGCCGCGATCTTCGCCGGGTCCGGCGCGGTGCTCTCCTTCATCGGGCTGATCCACGGCGAGCGGATCGAGTGGAACGCCAACGGCCCGGTGGCCCTCGGCTACCTGTTCGTCGCGGCGATCTGCGCGGTCTTCGCGCTGGGCCGGATCGCCCCCCGGGTACCCGACCCGGAGGAGGCCGACCTGGACCGCCGGCACGGCCGCGCCGACCCCGTCGCCACCGCCGAGCGGACGGACGCCGACCAGCGGACGCCGGCGGTCAGCGGCTGAGCCGGGCCCGGTCGGGCGGCCCGGCGGCACCCGCCCCCGGCCGTCCGACCGGGCCCACCAGCGCCCGAGGTCACGGCGGGAAGGACGTACCCATGGAGATCGACCGCACGGACGTGGTCGCCGAGGTGGCGGCGGCCTTCGCCGGCTACGAGCAGGCGCTGGCCGACAACGACGCCGACCGGATCTGCGAATACTTCTGGGACGCCGACCAGACCGTGCGGTTCGGCCTCGCCGACCACCAGTACGGGCTGGACGAGCAGCGCAAGTGGCGGGCCGCGCAGCCGCCGCTGCCGCCCGGTCGCCGGCTGGTCGATCCGATCGTCACCACGTTCGGCGCGGACGTCGCGGTCGTGACGACCCGATTCGGGTACGCCGGCGGCGCCGTCACCGGGCGGCAGACCCAGACCTGGGTACGCCTGCCCGTCGGCTGGCGGATCGTCACCGCCCACGTCTCCGAGCCGGTCCCCGACCCCGACCGACGGTGATGTCCGCCGTGCCGGGGCTGGATTCGGGTGCGGTCGGAGGACCACCCGAGCAGCCAGGCCGTCAGCGGCGCGCCGGCCGGCGCCCGCACCCCCCGCGCCGACGTTCCTGCTCCTCGGCTGAGGGATGGGGGTGCCGGCGTCCGGTTACCGGACCGGGCGGCTGCGCGTCAAGACCGGCGGCGACCGGATCGAGTGATGGAAATTCCACTTGGAAGTGACCCTGAGGTCGCATATTGTCCTGAGTGGATTTCACATAGATCGATGTCGTGTCGGCCTCGGCCGGTGCGGCATCGGCTTGACCCACGGGGGTGGTCAATGGGAATTCTCACCGTCCATGTGCCCGCGACAGACGGCAGACGCCCGGTCTCGCTCGACCTGGAGGAGGGCGAACGGGCCCGCTTCGGGCGCGGTGCCGCCGACTGCCCGGTCCCGATCGCGTTGCCCGACCCGGCGGTCCCCCGGACCGCGGGAGAGATCGCCGCGACCGGGGCGTACTGGCACCTGAGCAACCTCAGCGACCACCAGGTGCTGGTCGTGGAGAACCCGGAGGGGGCGGGCGAATACATCCGGGTCGCCCCGCGCCGGCTGTCGGCACCGGTCCCGTTCGAGTTCAGCCGGGTGGTGCTGGCGACGCGCACCGGCACTGTCGACTTCCACGTCTACGCGCCCGGCCACCGCTACCTCGACGCCGGCACCGCCGCGCAGGCGTCGGGGACGGCCACCGTCAGCCCGTTCTGCCTGGACGAGCAGTCCACCTACTTCCTGGTGCTGGTGGCCCTGTGCGAGCCACGGCTGCGTGACCAGTCCAGCGTCGCCGTCCCCACCACTCCGCAGCTCGTCCGCCGGCTGCGCGAGCACCCGCGGCACCGGACGATCGGCGCCGCCGCGGTCGGCTTCCACATCGACTACCTGGCCGACACCAAGCTGCGCCTGCACGGCCCCGAGCACGGCCGCCGGTGGGACTGGAAACGCGAGACCCTGGTGTCGGTGGCGGTGCGGTTCGGGTTGGTCACCGAGGATCATCTGGCACTGCTGCCGCGGTCGCGTACCGCGGCACGATGAGCGCACCCGGCTCCGGCCGGGGCTGGGCGGTCCGGGTACCCGTCGGGTACCGGGTCGGCGACTGGCGCGTGACGGCGCCGATCGCCACCGGCAGCTTCGGCAGTGTCTACGCGGCCCGGCACGCGAGTTCCGGCGCGGACGCGGCCCTCAAGTTCATCGCCGCCGGCCGGGTTGGTCACCGTCGCGAACTGGCGGAGCGCGAAGCGGCGTTCGGCCGCCGGGCCCGCCACGACCACCTCGTCGCCGTCGTCGACACGCTCACCGTCGACGACCCGCCACGGCCGTTCGACGGCGCGCTGGTGCTGGTCATGGAACGCGCCGCGGGCAGCCTGCAGGACCGGCTCGACGCGGCGGTGCCGGGCCGGCCGCTGCCGGGCGCGCCCCGCATCGTCGCCGAGACCTGCGCGGGGCTGGCCCACCTGCACGCCGCCGGGTGGGTGCACGGCGACGTGAAGCCGGCCAACATCCTGCTCACCGCCGGCGGCGGCGTGCGGCTGGCCGACTTCGGCCTGGTCACCGCGCTGGTAGGCGATCACGGGTACGGGCCGCCGCTGGGTTCGCCCGACTACCAGTCGCCGCAGCGCCGGGCCGCCCGGCTCAGTGAGCGCGGCGTGCCCGTGCGCCGGGGCGACGACGTGTGGGCGCTCGGCGTCACCGCCCACCGGGTGCTCACCGGTGGCTGCTGGCCGTTCCCCGGTGACACCGGCGACGCCCGGGCGGCCGCGGCCCGCTGGGTCGTCGCCGGGCGTACGCCGCTGCGGCTGTGCGACGGCCTGCCCCCGGCGTGGCGGGCGTTCGTGGCGACGTGCCTGGACCCGGAGCGGGAGCGGCCCACGAGTGAGCTGCTGGGGTGCGCCCGCCGGCTCGCCGAGGGGCCGGCCCCGGTGACGTGACGGGCCTGACCACTGGTCGTGGACCGGCCGGCACGGAGCTGCCCCCGGCGGTGGCCGGGGGCAGCTCCGTGCGTGGGTGACTCAGGTCAGCACGGCTTGAGGTGCCACCACGGGGTGACGTCCACGCTGCCGGTGCCCTTCGCGGTGTGCGACCACACCTGGTTGTAGTTCTTGTCGTAGGCCCGGAAGACCGTGCCGCTGGTCTGGGCGTTGTTGAACGGCGACGAGCCCCACCAGTCCGTCAGGTCCCACATCTGGCACTTGTAGAACGAGAACGTCTTGTCCCGCACGACGATGCAGAAGTAGCCCGCGCTGCAGATGACGGCCTGCGTGCCGATGGTCTTGTTCGTGCCGTCGTAGCGGGGGTCGACCGTGACGATGAGGCCGTCGTACCTGACCTCGGTGGCCGACACCTGGCGCCCGCCGGGCCGGTCGGTGAGGACCTTGTCGACGCGCTGCTGAAGGTTCTTGGCCTGGGCCGGCGTGAGTCCTGCCGCCTTCGCCTGCGCCCCGAAGTCGGGCTGGGCGGATGCGGCGGACGCCGCGCCGGTCGAGCCGGCGAGTAGCGCCATTGCCGCGAGCAGGGTCACGGCGAGCTTTCTGAGCACTGTCGTACCTCATTCCTGACCGGGGAGTCGACGACCGCCGGAGCGGCGTGTCACGAGTCTGTCGCGCATCGCCGGTGCGGTGACCCTCGGAGATTCCAGGTTCACGCCACCGGCCGCGGTCGGGTAGTTTGACGCCTCCCGGCCGGCTGCGGCGGGCACCCGGGGCCGGACGATCTGCGGCATGCTGTGCGTCGTGGACGAGCGGCCGGGCGACGGGGAGGACCGGTTCCGCGACCCCAGGGTCAGCCTGTACGACATGGCGGCCGAGGACATCTACGTCGTCTGCCCGCGCTGTGGGCAGCGGGCGATCGATTCTCCCCGCCCGGTGGCCGGCCGGCCGGTGGCGTCATGGCCCCGCCGGCTGGTGTGCACCGGGTGCGCGTACGCGGCGTCCTGGTCGCCGGGGGAGGGGTCGCGGTGGGGCGGTCCGGTGGACCCGTTCTTCCGCCTGCCCCTGTGGCTACGGGCCCAGTGCTGCGGCGGGCGGACGCTCTGGGCGTTCCACCGCCGCCACCTCGACCTCCTGCGGGGATACGTCGGCGCCCGACTGCGCGAGCGGGGCGCGGAGTCGGGTGGCATGACGCTGGTGGCCCGGCTGCCGCACTGGCTCAAGGCCGCCGACAATCGGGACGAGTTGCTGCGGGCCATCGCTCGGCTACACGCGTCGATCGACTGAGCGACACCGAGTGCTGCTTGATTTGATAGACATTTGTAAATAGATTGGGCGTGGGCGCCGCCGGGGTCCGGGAGACCGGGTCGTCGGCGGCTGACAGGTCCACCCCGAGCCGGGCACGTGGGTCGTACGCACCGACCAGTCGCTGTGGGCGCACCGCCGCGCCGCAGCCAGGGCGAGTTGCCGCGCCGCCTCCGTCCCGCTCGATGGCAGAAGGACCCTCCATGACGATTCTCCGCGCCCGCCCCGCCCCGACCGTGGCGGTCGTCGCCGCGTTGGCCGCCGCCGTGGCGGCGACCGGAACGGCCCTGCTCACCGGCCCCGCCGCGGCCGCCCAGGGCTGCCGGGTCGACTACACCCCCAACCAGTGGCCCGGCGGATTCACCGCCGCCGTCAAGGTTTCCCCCGGCGACACCGCCGTCTCCGGCTGGACCGTCAGCTGGACGTACGCCGGGGACGAGCGCGTCACGAACGGCTGGAACGCCACGGTCAGCCAGTCCGGCGCGACGGTGACCGCCCGCAACCTGTCGTACAACGGCAGCATCCCGGCCGGCGGCTCCACCGAGTTCGGTGTGCAGGGCACGTTCGCCGCCGGTGGCGGCGCGCCGACCGGGTTCAGCCTCAACGGCGTACCGTGCAACGGCGCGTCCCCGACCGGCGCGCCCAGCACGATGAACCCGACCACCGCACCGCCGACGTCGACGCCGCCGACCAGCACCCCGCCGACCAGCACCCCGCCGACCAGCACCCCGCCGACAAGTGTGCCGCCGACCAGCGCGCCGCCGGCCGGGTGCGCCGGGGCGGTGCTCTGCGACGGCTTCGAGAACCAGACCGGCGCGACGCCGTCCGGCGACTGGACCGTGGTGAGCCCGGACTGTGCCGGCGCCGGCACCGCCACCATCGACACCGCCACCACGCACAGCGGCAGCCGCGCGGTCCGGATCAACGGCGCCGCCGGGTACTGCAACCACGTCTTCGTCAGGTCCACGAAAAACCTCAGCGGCGTGGGCAGCGTCCGCTACGGCCGGATCTGGGTACGGCACACCACCGCCCAGCCCACCGACCACACCACGATGATCACGATGGCCGACGCCGCCGACGGCAACAAGGATCTGCGGCTGGGCGGCCAGAACGGCGCCCTGCAGTGGAACCGCGCCTCCGACGACGCGACCCTGCCCGAGCAGAGCCCGGCCGGGGTGGCGCAGAGCGTGCCGCTGCCCACCAACCGCTGGGCCTGCCTGGAGTTCATGGTCGACGGCGCGGCCGGTCAGCTCCGTACCTGGCTGGACGGCGCCGCGGTAACCGGGCTCACCGCCGACGGCGTACCGACGCACGACATCGACGGCCAGTGGTACAGCCGCACCTGGCGACCGCAGCTCACCGACCTGAAGCTGGGCTGGGAGAGCTACGGCGGTGGGGCCGACACCCTCTGGTACGACGACGTCGCCATCGGGTCCGGCCGGATCGGCTGCTGACCAGCCCAGACGCGGGCGGAAGCAGTCAGGCTTACGCGGTGCTGCCCCGGTAGCCTCCGATCGAGGGTGGGTGTCCCGGCGAACGGGTCACCCACCCTTGACGCCTGGCACCGGCGCGTCAATCGGAGATGTCCAGGCTGCGCAGACGCACCTCGACGAGCAGGCCGCCCTCCGGGCGGGCGGACACCGTCACGACGCCGTCGTGCGCCCGGACCACCGCCCGGACGATCGACAACCCGAGGCCGATGCCCCGTGCCGAGCCGACCCGGCCGGCGACCCGGGTGAACGGCTCGAACAGTTGCGGCACCGCACCTGCCGGCACCACCGGGCCGCTGTTCGCCACCACGAGCCGGGCATCGCCGTCCACCCGGGCCAGCTCGACCCGTACCCAGCCCGCCGGCTCGTTGTGCCGGATGCCGTTGCGCACGAGATTCTGCACCAGCCGTTCGAGCAGTACGGCGTCGCCCTCCACCACCGCGTTCTCCGCCGCCACGGCCACCGCCACCCGCTGCCCGTCCGCCTCGGGCCGCAGGAACTCCGCCACCTGTTCGACGGTCTCGGCGAGGTTCAGCGGCCGGGGCGCGAGCACGCGATGGTCGGCCCGGGCCAGGGTGAGCAGCCCGTCCACCAGGGTCTCGTGCCGGTCGTTGACCGCCAGCAGATTCGTGCCGAGCCCGATCAGGTCCGGCGAGGCACCCGGCCGGGCCATCGCCACCTCCAGCAACGTGCGGTTGATGGCGAGCGGTGTCTTCAGCTCGTGGGAGGCGTTCCCGATGAACTGCCGTTGCGCCGTGAACGCCTCGTCGATCCGGCCCAGCATCGCGTTCATCGCGCCCACGAGATCGTCCCACTCGTCACCGCGGCCGGGCTGGTCGATGCGCTCGTGCAGGTTCTGATCGGCGATCCGCCGGGCCGACCCGATGATCACCGCAAGTGGCCGCAGCGTGGCGCCGGCGACGTACCAGCCCACCGCCAGCGCGGTGAGCAGCAGTACGGCCACCGCGAGCGCGCCGTTGCGGAGCACCGCACGGCGCACGGCGTCGTCGTACTGTCGTCGGATCGTGGTCTCGGCCGCCGCGGCCCGGGCCTTGGCGGCGGCGGCCTGCTCATCGGTCGTCCCGGGCGCCAGCGAGGCGGCCGTACCCGGCGCGGCGACGACCTGATCCTGGATCGCGCGGCCCGCCACCGACAGCGCGATCGTCAACACCGCGACGCCGACCAGCAGGGCCAGGGCGCCGTAGCCGAGGGCCAGCCGAAGCCGCAACCGGGTGCTGGTCATCGGATCCGGTACCCGACGCCGGGCTCGGTCTCCACCACGGGCGGATCGCCCAGCTTGCGGCGCAGCGTCATCACGGTCACCCGCAACACGTTGGTGAACGGATCCGTGTGCTCGTCCCACACCTTCTCCAGCAGGAACTCGCTGGTGAGCACCGCGCCGTCGCCGAGCAGCAACTCTTGCAGGACGCCGAACTCCTTGCGGGACAGCAGGATGTGCCGCCCGTCCCGGTCGACCTGCCGGCGGGCCTGGTCGAGGCGGATGCCGGCCCGCTCCAGCACCGGCGGGGCGGCCGGCCGGGCTCGCCGCCCGAGCGCCCGGACCCGGGCGACCAACTCCGCGAACGCGAACGGTTTGCCGAGATAGTCGTCGGCGCCGAGGGAGAGGCCGGCCACCCGGTCGGCGAGATCACCGGCGGCGGTCAGCATGAGCACCCGGGTCTCGATCCTGGACCGGACGACCTCGCGGCAGACGTCGTCGCCGGGCACCCGCGGAAGATCCCGATCCAGCACCAGGACGTCGTAGTCGTTGACGGTCAACCGTTCCAGCGCCGAGCCGCCGTCGAGGACGACGTCCACCGCCATCGCCTCCTGCCGTAGTCCCTCCGCGATGGCGCCGGCCAGCATTTCCTCGTCCTCGGCGACAAGCACCCGCACCGCAGCCGCCCTCCCGTACGCCGCACACCCCATCCTCGACCGGATCTCACCCTCGGCCACCCGGTGTAAGGCGACCGTAAGCGATGACGCTGACGATGGTCTTATCCCGCGTCCGTTGCCATGAGACCATGACCGACCACAGCCCACGAAGGACCTCCGTCGTCAGTGCCGCTGCCGCCCTCGCGATGATCGCGCTGCTGCTCGGCGGCTGCCAGCGCGGCGCCGACGAGCCCCGGGTCGCCTCGGTGAGCGGCAGCCAGACGGCAGCGCCGCCGGCCGACCGGGAGGCCCAGCTCAGCCGATACCGCGACTGCCTGACCCAGCACGGCGTGACGCTGCTCGACACCCCCACCGCCGAGGGGCTGCCCCAGGTGGACAAGGCGAACACCGACCCCAAGGTGGTCGGCGAGGCCCAGGCCCAGTGCCGGCAGTTCGTGCCGTCGGGCGGCGACGCCACCCGGCCCTCCGCCCAGGACCTGGAGACGAGCCGCCGGTACGCGGCCTGCCTGCGGCAGCACGGCGTGCCCGACTATCCCGACCCGGACCCGGTGACCGGCGACCCGAGGATCGACGACGACCTCGGCGCCCGGCTCAAGGCCGACCCGAAGATGGCCACGGCCACCCAGGCGTGTGCCGAGTTCCAGCCCGGCGGTAAGGGCACGGTCGGCGGATGACCGCCCGACGCCGCCCCTGGCTCGCGGGGGCGATCGCCATCACCACCGCCGCAGCTGGTGCCGGCTCGGCGTACGCCCTCTTCAGCGCCCGGGAGCGGCACGCCGAGCGCCCCGCGACGGTCGAACCGGCGTACGCCACCGACACCGTCACCCGGATGACGTTGACCACCACCGGATCGGTGGACGGCCAGCTGAGCCGGGGCATCCCCGAACCGGTGGAGTCCAAGGCGGCGGGCACCATCACCTGGCTGCCCGCCGTCGGTGCCCTGCTCCGCCGGGGGGACGCGGTGCTGCGGGCCGACGAGCGGCCGGTGATCCTGCTCTACGGCCGGCTGCCGATGTACCGGCCGCTGGCCGCCGACGTCGAGGGCGACGACGTGGCGCAGTTCGAGCGGAACCTGGCGGCCCTGGGATACGCGGGGTTCACCGTGGACCGGAGGTTCACCCCGGCGACCACCGCCGCCGTCAAACGGTGGCAGCGGGACCTGGGCGTCCCCACCACCGGCACCGTCGAGGTCGCCGCGGTGGTGTACGCCGCCGGGCCGGTACGCGTCGCCGGGCGGCTCGCCCGGCTCGGGGCCACCGCCACCGGTGAAGTGATCACCTGCACGCCGGACACCAAGATTGTCATGGCCGAGGTGCCGGCGGCGGCCGTCGGGTGGGCGGTCGCCGGCAGCCGCGTCACCGTGGAACTGCCCAACGGCCGGGACACCGCCGGTGTGGTGCGCTCGGTCGGTAGCGAGGCGGCGGTGCCGCAGGACGCCGGCGGCGAGCAGGCCGACGCGCCCGCTCCGGGAGCCGGTCGCGGCCCGGCAGCGACCGTCCAGGTGACGGTCTCCATCGCCGATCAGGAGGCGATCGGTGCGGTGACGAACGGTCCGGTGCACATCCGGCACACCGTGCAGCAGCGGCGGGAGGTCCTCACCGTCTCGGTGGCGGCACTGGTCGCCCCGATCGGGGGCGGCTACGCCGTGGAACTCGACGAGGGCGGCGAGTCCCGGTTGCTCCCGGTCACCACCGGCCTGTTCGCCGACGGCCGGGTGGAGATCCGGGGCACCGGCCTCGCCGAGGGCCTGCGGGTACGGGTGCCGGCATGAACGGGGCCGAGGAGATCGTCCGGCTGGATCGGGTGTCCAGGACGTACGGCGGCACGGTGGCCGCGCTGCGCGACGTCGACCTCACCGTGCGCCGGGGTGAGATGGTGGCCGTCGTGGGCCCGTCGGGTTCGGGGAAGTCCACCCTGCTGCACCTGATGGGCACCCTGGACCGGCCCTCGGCCGGCACGGTCCGGATCGACGGCCACGACGTGGCGGACCTGTCCGACCGGCGGTTGTCGGCGCTGCGCGCCAAGCGGATCGGGTTCGTGTTCCAGCAGTTCCACCTCGCCGCCGGGGTGCCCGCGCTGGACAACGTCGCCGACGGCCTGCTCTACGCCGGGGTCGGCCGGCCGGAACGTCGGCGGCGAGCGGAGGCCGCGCTGGTCCGGGTCGGCCTCGGGCACCGGTTGCGTCATCGTCCGCACCAGCTGTCCGGCGGCGAACGGCAACGAGTGGCGATCGCCCGCGCCGCCGTCGGCGAGCCGGCCCTGCTGCTCGCCGACGAACCGACCGGCAACCTCGACACCACCGCCGGAGCGGCAGTGCTGAACATCCTCCTCGCGCTCCACCAGGAAGGGACCACGATCGTGGTGATCACGCACGACATGCAGGTGGCGCAGCGGTTCCCCCGTCAGGTCCGGATCCGCGACGGACGGGTCGGGTGATGGCTGTCCCCACACCGGCCCGGCTCAGTCCCGTCGACGCCGCCCGGGTGGGTTCCGCCGGCCTGCGTTACCGGCCGGCCCGGGTGGCCCTGGCCGCGCTCGGCATCTCGATCGGGGTCGCCGCGCTGGTGGCCGTCCTCGGCGTCTCGGCGTCGAGCCGAGCCGCCCTGGACCACCAACTCGCCCGGCTCGGCACCAATCTGTTGACCGTGCAGGCCGGCAGCACGGTCTACGGGGAGGCGGCCCAGCTGCCCACCGAGTCGGTGCCGATGGCCGCCCGCATCGCGCCGATGCGGGCGGTGGCCGCCACCGGCCGGATCGACACCGGGGTCTACCGCAACGCTCACATGGCGCGGGGTGAGACGGGCGGCATCGCGGTGTACGCCGCCGATGCCGACCTGCTGGACACGTTGGGTGGCACCCTCCGGGTCGGGCACTGGTTCAATCCGGCGACGGATCGGTATCCCGCGGTGGTGCTGGGCGCGGTGGCCGCGCGCAAGCTCGACACCTACCGGATCGGCACCCGGCTCTGGCTGGGCGGGAGGTGGTTCACGGTGGTCGGCGTCCTGGAGCCGACCCCGTTGGCCCCGGAGATCGACAACGCGGCCCTCGTGGGCTGGGAGACCGCCCACCGCTACCTGGGCTTCAACCAGCACCCCACCACGCTCTACTGCCGGCCGAGTGAGTCGCAGGTGGAGGCCGTCCGGTCCGTGCTGCCGGCCACCGTCAATCCGCAGGCACCCCACGAGGTGCGGGTCTCCCGTCCGTCGGACGCGCTGGCCGCGCAACGGGCCACCGAACGTACCCTCGATGGCCTGCTCCTCGGGCTGGGTGCCGTCGCCCTGCTCGTGGGCGGGATCGGCATCGCCAACACCATGGTCATCTCGGTCCTGGAGCGTCGGGGCGAGATCGGCCTGCGCCGGTCGCTGGGCGCCACCCGGGGACAGGTGCGGTTGCAGTTCCTCATCGAGTCGCTCCTGCTCAGCGCGCTCGGTGCGGCCGGCGGGGTGGCGCTGGGGTCGCTCGCCGCGGCCGCGTACGCGGTAGGACAGGGCTGGCCGGTCATGATCCCGCCGATCGGCTGGCTGGGCGGGCTGCTCGTACCCCTGCCGGTCGGCGTTCTCGCCGGCCTGTACCCGGCGATCCGGGCCGCCCGGGTGCCCCCGGTGACGGCGCTGGCCGGCCCGTGACGCGTCGGGCCGGGGCCGCACCGGCCCTTGACGCTGCCGGGAAACCACGCCAGGCTGTGGCGGCGCTCCCAACGGCGAGCTTCGATTCCTCGGGAAGGGAAAGCTCGTGCGTTCCACCACAGCACTGCTCCCGGTCGTGCTGGCCACCGCCCTCGGTGGTCTGGCCCTGCCGGAGCCCGCCCTGGCCGCTGCCGGCCCGGCGCTGGCCGTCGACGCCACCGCCGGCCGCCACGCCATCAGTCCGTACGTCTATGGCATGAACTTCGCCGACCAGGCCCTCGCCCGGGAGCTGCGGCTGCCGGTGCACCGGTACGGCGGCAACGCCACCACCCGCTACAACTTCCGCAACGACACCACCAACCGGGCCTCGGACTGGTATTTCGAGAACATCCCGAACGACAACCCCGACCCGGCCAGCCTGCCGAAGGGCTCGGAGAGCGACCGCTTCGTGCAGCAGAACAAGGCCACCGGCACCGACACCATCATGACCGTGCCGATGATCGGCTGGATCGCCAAGGACCGGGCGAAGGCGTGCGGCTTCAGCGTGGCCAAGTACGGTCCGCAGGAGTCCACCGACCCGTGGGCGCCGGACTGCGGCAACGGGAAGAAGCCGGACGGCAGCCTGATCACCGGCAACGACCCTACGGACACCAGCATCGCGGTCGGCCCGCAGTACGTCGCCGACTTCGTCACCCACCTGAAGGGACAGTTCGGCGCCGCCGACGCCGGCGGGGTCCGGTTCTACAACCTGGACAACGAGCCGGACCTGTGGCACTCCACCCACCGCGACGTCCGCCCCACCGGCCTGGGCTACGACGAGTTGCGCGACCGCACCTACCAGTACGCGGCGGCGATCAAGGCGGCCGATCCGGGGGCGAAGACCCTCGGCCCGGTCGGCTGGGGGCTGAACTCGATCATCTATTCCGGGCTGGACCAGGACACCTGTTCGCGGACCGGCTGTTGGTCGAACCCGCCGGACAAGGCCGCGCACGGCGGCCAGGATCTCGGCCCGTGGTACCTGGACCGGATGCGGGAGTACGAGCAGCAGCACGGCACCCGGATCCTCGACTACTTCGACGTCCACCTCTATCCCCAGCAGGCCGGGGTCAGCGGGCCGGACGCCGGGGACGCCACCACCCAGGCGCTGCGGCTGCGCTCGACGCGCCAGCTGTGGGATCCCACGTACGTGGACGAGAGCTGGATCAACCAGCCGGTCCGCTACATCCCACGGCTGCGGGAGCTGGTCGACCAGCACTACCCGGGCACGAAGATCGCGATGACCGAGTACAGCTGGGGCGGGTACGGGTCGCTCAACGGCGCGCTCGCGCAGGCGGACGTGCTCGGCATCTTCGGCCGCGAGGGGCTGGACCTGGCCAGCCTCTGGACCGCGCCGACGGCCGACCAGCCGGTGGCCAACGCGTTCCGCATCTACCGCAACTACGACGGCGCCGGTGGCGCGTTCGGCGAGACCTCCGTCCGGGCCACCAGCGCCGACCAGGGCAAACTCGCGGTGTACGCGGCCGAGCGCAGCGCCGACAAGGCGCTCACCCTGGTCGTGGTCAACAAGACCGGCGACGACCTGACCAGCCCGGTGGCCCTCACCGGCGGCTCCGCCGGCAGCGCCCAGGTGTACCGCTACAGCGCGGCCAACCTCGCGGGGATCGTCCGGGCGGCCGACCAGCCGGTGACCGCCACCGGCTTCACCGCGACCTTCCCGGCCAACTCGATCACCCACCTGGTGCTGCCGCGCGGCACCACGCCCGGCGACACCCAGCCGCCGACGGCCCCCGGCAAGCCGACCGCCGGCACGGTCACCGGCGACAGCGTCGCGCTGAGCTGGTCGCCGTCCACCGACGACACCGGGGTGACCGGCTACGACGTGCACCGGGTCGACGCCACCGGCCCGGTGAAGGTGGGCAGCGCCACCGGTACGTCGTACACGGTGACCAGGTTGACCCCGGACACGCCGTACACCTTCGTGGTCACCGCTCGGGACGCGGCGGGCAACGTCTCGGCGGCCTCGCCCGGGCTCACCGTGCGGACCGCGCCCACCGCCCCGGCGGGCGGCTGCTCGGTCGGCTACGCGGCGAACAGTTGGCCGGGTGGCTTCACCGCGACCGTCACGATCAAGAACACCGGCAGCACCACGATCGACGGCTGGAAGCTGGCCTTCGACTTCCCGACCACCAGCCAGAAGGTCGAGCAGGGCTGGTCGGCGACCTGGAAGCAGAACGGGGTGAGCGTGACCGCGGAGAGCATGAGCTGGAACGGCAGGCTGACCCCGGGCGCCGCCACCAGCATCGGCTTCAACGGCTCGTGGGCCGGCGGCAACCCGGCACCGACCGGCTTCACCGTCAACGGTCAACGGTGCGGCTGACCGGCGACGCCCCGGTCCGCCGACAAGTCGGCTGAGCGGGGCCGGACGGGTCCGGGCGCGCGGCGCTCGGACCCGTCCGGCCCGGGGTCTCCGGATGGACCGCTGACCGTTGCACGGCCGCCCGTCATGGACCCTCGATGCGATCACCGCCGGACCCGCGGTCGGGTAGTGTCCGGATCATGCAGTGCTTCGCCGCCGGGCGCACCCGCTTCTGAGGGGCGGCTCGATCCGAGCCGCGAGTCGCCCGACCTGTCGATCAGGTCGGGCTGTTTCGGCGTTCCCCTCAGGCGAAAGGCACTGACATGACTCTCCGTCCGTTCCGGTCCTCCGACCTGGAACCACTGATCGAACTGACCATCGCCACCTTCGGCCCGTTCTACGAGGACTCGTTCCGGTCGATCGTGGGCGATGCCATCGTGACCAACCAGCACGGCACCTGGCGTGCGGACTACCGCGACATGTGGCTGGGGCTGCACGACCCGCGGCACAACAAGCACGTTGTCGTGGCCGAGGACGGTGACGCGCTCCTCGGGTTCGCCGCCTGGCACACGAACGCCGACCGGCGCAGCGGTGAGATCGAAATCATCGCCGTCGCGGCGGACCTGCGCCGGCAGCACGTCGGCACGGCGCTGTGCGCGCACGTCTTCGAAGCGATGAGGCAGGCGGGGGCCGAGGTCGTCTCGATCGGCACGGGCGGCGATCGGTTCCACGAAGCGGCCAGGGCGTTCTACGACAGTCTCGGGATGACCGCCGTGCCCCTGGTCCGTTACTACGCGGCCCTCTGACGGCGTACCGGTTGGCCGTCGACGTGCGGCCAACCGGTTTCCCGTCTCAAAGTTCCACGGGATGTACATCCGGTCGGGCTGCACCCGTGGGAGTAGTGCCAGGTGTCTCCCGCCGCAGGACGACGACGCCGGGTGGTGCAGCCCGCTTCCGGTCGCGCCCAACCCAGCCGTCTGCCGGTCTGGCCGGAGTATGCCCCGGTTGCCCGCGCGTTGATGTCCGGCGATTCGGCTGCTGCCGGGATCGTGGCGGGTGACCAACAATGGAGTGGTGTCTGACGATGTCGGGGGTGCGCCGCGCGCCCAGGTGGCAATCGCCGCGCTGCTCGTCGTCGCCGGGGTGCTGATCCTGTTCGTCCCCGCCGGCGACGAGGGCCCGGTCCTCGTGCCGATCAGCGACGGGCACGGCCTGTCCGCCGTCGACGGGGTCGGCGCGGCACTGCTGGCGGTGGGCGGCACCTGGCTGGAAGTGCTCGTGGTGCGGCGCCTGCCGTACCTCGCTCTGCCCCCGCGTGCCGTGTTCGGACTCGGCCTGCTGGCCGGCCTCGGCGTCGGGCTCCTCGTCGCCTCGGTCTTCTCGGGATTCTTCTGGTGGTGGGCGGTCGGGGCCGCCGCACTCGGGATTGCCGTTCTCGTGCTCGTGCCCCTCACCGCCCGCCGTGGTGGTCGTTGACCGGCGACGTTCAGTCGCAGATCCAACCGACGACCGTCCATATCCCGATGCCCACCAACGCCAGGAAACAGAACAGGACCACCAGGCAGCCTCCCCCGAACACGACCGGCTCCCACCAGGCGCCGGGTTCGCCGGCCGGTCCCAGGTCGCGGGCGGCGCCCTTGTCCGCTCGTCGGGCCGCTTCGCGCAGGCCCTCCAGTGGCGCGGTGTGGACGTGGCGCCGAAGCGGCGCGGGAATGCTGTGCCAGCGGGCGATGTCAGTGCCGTGCTGCTCGCGCCACGCGGCGATCGCACGGCGAGCGGCGTCGTCGTCGTGGTCGAGGACGAACCAAGCCGCGCCGGCGGCGGGCAGGTTCCGCATCTCGTAGTGCACCGTGGCCAGCAGATCGAGCACCTCGTGATCCTGACGATGCGCCAGCACGCCGTTGAGCCGGTCGAGTGCCTTCCAGGGGCGACCAGCGGCCAGATCGGCGCGGGCACGCGTCAGTCCGTCGCTCACCCGGCGATCGTGCCAGTCGGGTCGGACCGCATCGAGTGGTTATCCGGGCGGCGTCGTGCTCGCCGAGCCCGGCCCGAATCTCGCGTACGTCGATGGGGCTGGGGATACCTCCACGATGGGACGCGCGATCGAGATCATCTCGCGGGATCAGCCGGCCGGCTTGCTCTTCTTCAGTGGTCGGGTCAGGTCGTGGTCGTCCGACCAGTAGAAGCAGCGGACACCGCGGTCGCCGCGTTCCCAGGCCTCGGGCGAGGGCAGTCGGTAGGTGGTGCCCGCGCCTGCGGCCAGCTTCTCGTCCGGAGTGCCGCGGGTGTGGCGGCGGATCACCGACCGGCAGGAGTCGTGGATCCGGGTCGCGAAGCCGTCGAGCGCCTGGTACGAGACGTCGGGCGCGGTCCAGATCCCGACGTACTCGAAGCGGTGTGGCTTGGTGCACGCGGCCGGCTGGAGGAGTTCGTACTCGTCCTCGGTGAAGCAGGTGTGGGCCAGCGGCGAGGGGCGGGTCAGCTCCGCGCGCAGCGTGCCGTCGCGCTGGGCGGCCAAGTCGTCCGGGTGTTTCTTGGCCGTGCTGCCGTCGAGGGTGGGCAGGGCGTAGAGGTCGCAGCGGTACCACCGGCTGCCCGCGGTCCAGTCCTGGGGTGCGGGGGCGACGACCCGGATGGACATTCGGGCGCCCCGCCAGTCGGCGCCGACGAACGTGCTGGTCTTGCGGTCGCAGTCGCGGAAGGCGGCGCGCATCTCGGGGGAGCGGGCCGGCGGCGGGGTGACCCGGTCCGCGGCCGGGCCGGTGAAGGCACCGACGTGGATGGTCTCCGTGCGGTGGGTGCTCGCGCAGTCCACCGTCGTGTAGGTGGCGCGGTAGCCGACCGTCTCGGCCTCGGGGTGGCAGACGCCGGCCTGAGGGACGAAGGTCTCGGCGGTGGGAGTGGGGCTTGCGGCCACGGTGCCGCCACCGTTGTCGGTCGCGCCGCAGCCGGCCAACAGCGCGGGCAGCAGCAGCCCGAGTGACGTGAAGAGCCGGCGTGCCATCTGATCCTCATCCCACCCGTCGTGATCGTCGGCCACAGCCTAGTGGTGGATTCCGTTCCGTCGATCAAGGGAGGTCCGATGCCGGCTACCGCTGCCGGGCCCCGCCCTCAGCCACCCGGGCAGCCACGGCCGCCGCTGATCGGGATGCACTGATCGACCTGGGGCGCTGGCCCCTGGTCGGCCGGAGTCCAGCCGATCAACGGTGCCGTGGCCGCGTTCCCCGCCATCCCGACGGCGACGAAGATCAGCGCCGTGCCCAGCAGGGACCATCCGAAGTGGTACGCCCAGAACCGGTCCCGCACGAGCCGGGCGAGCAGCAGCCCGGCCGCCGGAAGTGCCAGGTTGAGCACCAGCGCGGTGACCAGGATGGTGTCGGTGGTCGCGCCGAACGACCGGGCCGCGGCATGGGTGGCCAGGTAGGGCGACGAGGTGCGCCGGATCAGTCCCGCGATGAGCAGGAACGGCACGCCGTAGAGCCAGCCGAGGAAGAGCAGGCCGAGGCCGAGGCGCTTCATCGGGCTGCCTGCCAGGCCGCGCCGGCGACCGCCGCCACCGCGAGGCTGCCCAGCACCGACAGGGTGCCGGCGAGGATCGACGACGGAAGCCGGCGGGCGAGCAGGCCGGTGAGCGCCAGCGTGATGACCAGCAGGCCCGCGAGGAAGGGTGCGCCGACGAGCGCCAGCAGGCCGAGCTGCTCCTGCGCCGTCAGGCAGCTGAACATCGCCGAGCAGTCCCGGTCCGGTGCGGTGGGTATCCCTGACGTGCCGAGGAGCGCCGCGGCGATCACGGTGGCGTACCACCCGAGTGCGACGAGCAGGCTCGACCGGAACGACGCTCGGTGCGACCCGTCCACATCATCCATGCCGGAGAACCTTTCCCGGCTTCGGGATCCGGCGCATCCGGGTTCGTACTCATCCCGAGCTGAGTACCGAACACCAGGGCGTGTCCGGTGAGGGCTGTCTCGGGCCGCCCCGGTTGTTCGTGATCATCTGTCCCGGGACCCGCAGCGCGCGGCGAACGTGGTTCGCGCCGTCGATGCCCTGATGGATGTGGCGCGGCTCGCGCGGGCCGTCCCGCGTGTCTGCGGCCGGGCCCGGCCGGACGGTGCGTTCGCCGCCTTTGCTCTGCTTCCGCCCCGGCAACACCCGGGCCCCGGAAGTGTTGCCTCGGCCGCAGCAGAGCAAAGGCGACGAGGTGGCCAGCCGGCCGCGGCGGGTGGGGTGGCCGACCGGCCGGCGTCGTCGCACTGACCCGCCACCGTCCCGGCCCCACTGGCCGGTTCCGCGGGTGGCGGTGGTCGGGCAGCCCCGACCACCGCCACCTCGGCGGTCCGCGCCAGCCGCGGGTGAGAGTCAGCCGCGGCGCAGCACCAGGGTCGCGAAGCCGAACACGGTGCGGTATCCGCGCAGCCACTGCTCCCGGTGCTCCCGGGCGACCGCGAGCGCCTCGGCGGCGTCGGGGTGGCCGGGGTTGTCCAGCGCCCACTCGGTGAGCGAGCCGACCCACGACCATTCGTAGTTGTCCCACTCGGCGGCGTCGCTGACGTGGGCGTACACCGGGGTCCAGCCGGCCTCCTCGGCGACGTCCACCAGGCCGGCGAGGTCGGTGAGGTCCCCCGGTTTCGCGTCGAGCGCGGCCAGCGCCGCAGGCGTCGGCGGGGCCTGCCAGAAGCCCTCACCGATCAGCAGGATGCCGTGCGGGTTCACGTGCCGGCCGGCCATCCGCAGCGTCCCGGCGAAGCCGTCGAAGACGTGCGTCGACCCGACGCACAGCACCAGGTCGTAGTCGCCGTCCGGCACGTACCTGCGGGCGTCGCGCTCGTGCAGCGTGAGCCGGTCGGCGAGGCCGCGTTCGGCGGCCGCCGCCGCGGCGCGTTCGAGGGCGTACGGGCTGAGGTCGACGGCGTCCGCGTGCCCGTCGGGGTGGTGCGCGAGAGCCTGGAGGGCCCAGGCCGCCTCCCCGCAGCCGAGGTCGAGGATGCGGGCCGCCGGTCCCCGCCCCGCCCGGCGCAGCAGCCGGTTGACGTTGACGCCGGAGACCGGCGCCGCGATGGGGTGGTGCGAGTGCGCGATGCTGCTGAGGCGTTGACGATCCACCGGTGCAGTGAACCAGAGCGCGACCCCGGCGTTCCAGGCCGCACCACGGCCGGGGTCCGGGGGCGCACCGCAGGGTGCACCCCCGGACCGGGCGCGATCAGGACGCGTGCACGCTGACGTTCGTGGCCTTCAGCAGGCCGACGACCGTCTTGACCGCCGCCAGGCCCTCCTGGTGGCCGCCCGCCTTGATCCGGCCGGACCAGTAGCCGTACCGCTCGGCGAGGCTGCCGACGCCCACCGTCCCGGCCTGGATGACGCAGGAGCCCAGCGGGTCGTCGGGCGCCTCGGTGGCCGGCGCGGCCGCGCAGCCGGCGCCGAACCGTTCCTGCCCCCGCAGCGGGTCGAGCCCGGAGACGTCGCCCTGGCAGGGATCCCAGTCCAGCGGCTGGGTGCAGGTGGCGTAGTTCGCCAACGCCCGCTGGTAGGCGTTGAACAGGTGCAGCGATCCGGTGTTGTAGCTGTTCTGGCTGCGGGGCAGGCGGTAGTCCGCCGGCAGCGACCGGTCGCCGAAGAGCAGACCGTGCAGCACGTCGTCCCGCGTCAACGCCGAGGACCAGCCCAGCTCGGAGAAGATCTGCAGCATCCGGACCGCGTCGGAGACCTTCTTCCCGGCGTCCCACAACTGCTGGGAGACCGACCAGCTGCCGGCCGGTGGCCGGTCGACCCCGGTGCCGAGCGCCGCCACCCGGTAGAAGTAGCGCTGCTTGCCGGTGAGCATGGCCCGCGTCTTGGTACGCGCCTGCGCCGGCGCGGCGGGGTTGTCCACCACCGTCCCGCTGCTGTCCAGCGCGGGCCGGTACGTCGAGTCCCACTTCCGGTCGAGGTAGTAGTCGGGCTCCCGGCAGTAGCCGCTCGGCGGGTTGGACCGCTGGTCCCACAGGCAGACGTCGATGAGGTGCGTCTGCCACGTCACCGTGCGCACGTCCTGCCATTCACCGCCGAGCCACTTGGCCTGCTGCCGGACCACCAGTTGCAGGTCGGCGTTGGTCCGCTGGGTACGCGGACCCTCGATCACCTCCACGTTGACGAAGTCCGCGTCCAGACAGGAGCGCAGTTCCGGCCGGTACCCGGGCGGCATGGCGTAGTTGGCGAGGTGGTAGACGTTGGGCAGGGCCGCCCGGTTGACCCGGGTCGGGGTGCTGACCGAGCCGCCGCCCCCGCAGTAGGGGATGCGGGGCACGTCGGCGATCCGGCCCGCCGCCGGGATGTCCTGGTCGACGCTGCCCCACATGTCGTAGTCGCGGTCCGTCTCCACCCAGCGCACCGCCCGGCCGACCTCGTCGAGGGCCGCCTTCCACTGGCCGGTCGCCGCGCGGTAGTCGGCGATCAGCCGCTGGAACAGCGCGTTGGTGCCACCGTCGGCACCCGGGGCGCTGAACTGCCGCACCCGGCGGTTCACCGCGTCGCCGGCGGCGATCGTGCTCTGCGTCTCGGCCGCGCCGACCTGCGCGGCGTACTGCGGGTTCTGCAGTTGCAGGATCAGGTTCGCCCGGGCGCCCAGCAGCCACGCCGACGGGTTCGCCACCCCGCCGGCCGGCTGGTCGCCGGGGGCGGGGGTCAGCGCGACGCCCCGGGCGCCCGCCCACTGGGCCAGGTAGTCGATCGCGCCGGACGGCAGGTGGAGACCCACCGTCGACACCGGGTCGGCCAGCGACGTGCCGGCCGGGACGACGAAGGGCGCCTGCCGGGCCGAGTCCACCGCGAAGGTACGCGTCGGTGAGTCGCCCTGGTCGAAGTAGGTCGCGAAGGAGTCGATCGTCGAGCCGGTGCGCGCCTCGCGGTGCACGTACCGGTCGACGCTGGTCCGCAGCGGCTGCTGGGCGATCTGCTCGAACGCCGCCTGGCTGGCCAGGGCCAGACCGTCCACCCGCTGGTCGAGCACGATCAGCTGGCCGGCGATGGTGGTCAGCTGCGCGCGTACCTCGGCGAGGTCCCGGGCGAGCGCGCTCAGTTGGGCGCTGAGCGCGTCGTACATCGCGCCGAGCATCTTCTCGATCCGGTCGAACCGCCGGTCCATGCCGGCCGCGAGCCGGCTGATCTGGTCGCGCAGCGCGGCGATCTGGGCGCCGGTGGCGTCGTCGGCGCCGCCACCGGAGGTGAACAGCGGCAGCAGGATCATCGCGGCCCCCACCAGGCCACCGACCAGGGTGAACGTGGACATCGCCAGCGCCGCGGTGGTGATCCCGGCCGCGGAGATCGCCGCGGTGTAGGTGGTGATGGCGGAGATAGCGCCGACCACGGCCTTGGCGATGGTCTCGATCTGCCGGCCGAACTGCTTGTCGACCATCCCGGCGAGCTTGCCGAGCACGGTGACGGCCTGACCGAGCTTCTCGTTGAGCTTGCGGTCGGCCTCCGCCTTGGCCTTCGCCGCGGCCTCGTCCGCGCTGGTGGGCTTGTCCGGCCCGTCGACCGGGAACCGGTCGGACCGGGCCACCGCGTCGGTCACCGCCGCCGCCGTCCGGGCCTGCAACGTGGCGACCGCCGCGTCGAACTGCGCCTGGATCTCCGCCCGGTAGGCGTCCTTGTCGTTGCGCTTCGCGCTGATCGCGGCGAGGTCGAGGTGGCCGGTCAGGTCGGGCAGTTGCGCGAGTTCGTCCGCCGGGGTGTCCAGCCGTACGCCGAGCCGGGCGCCGACCGCCGTGTTCCAGACCTCGGCGAGCACCGGGTCGGTGGCGGACCGGGCGTGCAGCGTGGCCCACACCTGGCTGAGCGCGCCGCGGGACAGCATCTCCCACAGGTAGTCCTGGCTGCCGCTGCGGATCTGCTCGATCGGCGGCACGATCCCGCCCAGTTCCTCGCCCGTCGCGCTGCGCAGCAGCCCCTTGACCGTGGGGCCACCGAGCTGCGCGTCGCCGCTGCCGGCCAGTCGCTCCACCGCCGCGCCCAGCAGGTGCAGCTTCCCGGGTGACTCGTCGGACGCGTCGACGGCCTGCCCGACGAGGGCGGTGACGGCGGTCAGGTGGGCGGTGACGGCGGCGGTGTCCGCGCTCGGGTGCGCGGCCCGCCAGTCGCTCAGTTCGGCGGCGAGCACGGCGTCCAGCAGGCCCCGGGTGCCACCCTCGCGGACCTGGACGACCGCCGCGAACAGGGAATCGTGCACGGCCTGCTCGTCGTACGCGACCGGGTCGGCGGCAACCGCCGGCCCGGCCAGCCCGACGACCAGGCCGACCCCGGTCAGGGCCGCGAGCCACCGGCGTGGGTGGCCCTTCGTGGTTCTCATGGGTGTCCTTCCTCCGGCGTCCCACGGGCGTGGGACGGGGTGTGGCATCCATGGGGCCGGGACGGGTTTGGCAGCCGCTTAACGCCGTCTTGGCGGGCTGGTGGGGTTCCTCGGCCCGGACTGTCGGATGCTGGATCTCCCCGGCCGGCTCGCCTGGCTAGGGTCACGGCGTGACCATGATCGGCGTGCTCGGCCCGGTGCGGGCCACCCGCGGTGGCGCCCCGATCGACCTGGGGGCACCCCGGCAACGCGCCGTGCTGGCCCGGCTCGTCGCCGGCGGCGGTCACCCGGTCTCGGTCGACCGGCTCGTCGAGGACCTGTGGTCGGGAGACCCGCCCCCACGCGCCCAGGCCGCCCTGCAGGTGTACGTGTCGAACCTGCGCCGGGCGCTGGAACCGGACCGCCCGGCCCGCACCCCCGCCCGGATCCTCGTCACCGTCGCCCCCGGATACGCCCTGCGGCTGCCGCCACCGGACGTGGACGCCTGGCGGTTCGAGGCCGCGCTGCGGGCGGCGACGCCGGACGCGGAGACCCGGCCCGTCGAGGCGGTGGCCGGCCTGGACGAGGCGCTCGCCTGTTGGGGCGGGGCCACCCCGTACGCCGAGTTCGCCGGGGAGCCGTGGGCGGACCGGGAGGCCGAGCGGCTGGTCCAGCTACGACTGAGCGCCGTCGAGCAGCGGGCGAAGCTGCTGCTCGACCTGGGCCGGCCGCACGAGGTGGCCCTCGATCTCGACCCGCAGGTGCGGGACCATCCGCTGCGGGAGCAGGCAGCCATGCTGCTCGCGGTCGCGCTGTACCGCCTCGGGCGGCAGGCCGACGCGCTCGACGTGCTGCGCGCCGTCCGCGCCACGCTGGCCGAGCAGTTGGGCATCGACCCCAGCCGCGAGTTGCGGAGCCTGGAGACGGACCTGCTGCGGCAGAGCCCCCGCCTGGACGTCACCGGCAGGATCACCCGGCCGATGACCGCCGCCGTGCCGGCCGGCCCGACGGCGACCTCCGCCGCCGGGGCGCAACCGATGCCGCCGGTGGGCCGGGTGACCGAACTGGCCCGGCTCCGGGCCGCGGCCGACCGGGCCGCCGGGGCGGGCCTCGGCATCTGCTGGGTGGGCGCCGAGGCGGGCGCGGGGAAGTCGACGCTGGCCCACCACCTCGCCGACTCCCTCGCCGCGGCCGGCTGGCGCCCGGTCACCGGAACCTGCCCGCAGCTGGCCGGCGCCCCACCGGCCTGGGCCTGGCACGAGGTGGTCACCGCCGCCGGCCGGCACCTCCCACTCGACGAGGCGGAAGCCCACGGCCTGCGCCTGCTGCTGGACAGCGGCCCGCCGGCCGGCGACCGCGGCGAGTACGACGAGTTCCACCTCCGCCGGGCCCTGGCCGGCTACCTGTCCCGGTTGACCGGCCACGGCCCCCTGCTCGTGCTGGTCGAGGACGTCCACCGCGCCGACGGCGAGACGCTGCGGATCCTTCGCCACCTCGCCACCGCCCTCGCCGCGGCACCCGTCCTCGTCGTGGCGACGTACCGGCCGGACGAGGTGACCGACGACCTCCTGGGCGCCCGGGCCGCGCTGGCCGGCGTACCGGCGGTCGACCTGGAACTCGGCGGCCTCGACGCGGACGCCGTCACCGAACTGCTGCGCCGGCACGGCGTGGACAGCACCGACACCGAACTGCTGCGCACCGTCCGGGACCGGTCGGCGGGGAATCCGCTGTTCACCGTCGAGCTGGCCAAGCTGATCGCCGCCGAAGGGCCGGCGGCCGCGCTCGACGGCATTCCCGCCGGGCTCGGCCACGTGCTGGCCCGCCGGCTGGCCCGGTTGCCGGCCGCCGCGCAGACGGTGCTGCGGCACGCGGCCGTCTTCGGAGCCGAGGCCGACGTCGACACCCTGCTCGCGGTCGACGGCGGCCCGGAGGAACCGGTCCTCGACGGCCTGGAGGCCGGCGTGACAGCGGGGCTGCTCGTCGAGCCCGAGCCGGGGCGGGTCCGATTCGCGCACGCCCTGATGCGGGACGCGCTCTACCATAGCGTGCCGCTGCTGCGCCGTACCCGGATGCACAGCCGGGTCCTCACCGTGCTGCACGAGCAGGGCATCGACGACGTGGCGGCGAAGGGTCGGCACGCGCTGGCGGCCCTCACCCCGGCCACCGCCGCCGCCGCGATCGACCACCTCGCCGCCGCCGCCCGTCGCGCCGGTGACCTCGGCGCCCCGCGCGAGGCCGCCACGCTCTGGGCCGGCGCGCTGCGCGCCGTCGACCTGGCCCCGGACGCCACCGCCCGGACCCGGCTCGACCTGCACCGCAACCTGGCCACCGCCAGCGCACTCGCCGGTGACGTGCTCACCGCCCGCACCGCCCGCGCCGAGGCGGTCCGGCTGGCCACCGGCATCGGCGAGCCCACCGCCGTGCACGCCGCGTTGACCTGCTTCGACGCCCCGGTCACCTGGACCATCAGGCCCGACCGCCTCGTCGACGAGCCGCTGGTCCGGCTGCTGGAGCGGGAGCTGTCCCGGGTCGGCGCCGACCGTCCGGCGCTGCGCTCCCGGCTGTTGAGCGTCCTCGCCTTCGAGATCGAGGGCGCCGACCAGGAACGCGCCGACGAGGTCACCCGGGAAGCCCTCGCGCTGGCCCGTCGGCAGGACGACCCGGCCGTGCTCTGCCGCGCCCTGAATGCCCGCTACTTCGTCGCGGTCGCTCCGGCGCACCGCGCCGAACTGCCCGCCGTCGGCCGGGAACTGCTGGCCACGGCCGAGGCCGCCGGGCTCACCGCGTACCGCTGCGAGGCCCACCACATCCTCTACCAGGCCGCGCTCGCCGACGCCGACTTCGACCGGGCCCGCCACCACGTCGACCGCGCCGTCGAGGAGGCCACCACCGGGCAGCTCGGACTGATCCTCGCCGTGATGGGCTGGTTCACCGGCCTGTGCGCCCTCTTCCGGGGGGAACTCGACGAGGCGTCCCGCCGGTACGCGGAGATCAGCGCCCGGATGAGCCGCGTCGGTGGCCCGAACGCGGAGGCGATGGGGCTCATGGGCCGGTTCACCGTGCTCAGCACCGCCGGGCGTGGACACGAGGTGATCGGGGAGCTCCGGGCGGTGCACGCGCGGGTACCGGACGACGCCCACGACGTGCTGGCCCACGCGCTGCTCTCCGCCGGGGACCACGCGGCGGCCCGGGCCGTCTGGCGACCGCACGCCCCGATCCGCCCCGACTACCTGTGGCTGTACTGGATGACACTGCGCGGGCAGGTCGCGGCCCGGCTCGGCGACGTCCCGGCCGCCCGGCGGTGCTACCGCGAGCTGCTGCCCTGGGCCGGGCGCTTCGCCGGGCTGGAGTGCGGTTCGATCTCGCTCGGGCCGGTGGACCAGACCCTCGCCGAGCTCGCCGCCACCCTCGGCGACCCCGTGGCCGCCGCCGCGCACCGCGCCGCCGGGCTCCGGCTGGCCCGCGCGGTCGGCGCCGTGCCGTGGTGCGACGAGTCGGCGTACGTGGCGGCGGCCTGAGCCGGGCGCCCGTCGCTCACCCGCCGAAGACCGTCGCCTCCCGTCGCCGGAAGCCCGGCCGCAGCGCCGCGAGCATCAGCCGCAGCACCGGTCCGGCCAGCTGCTTCAGCTCGGCCAACTCGTCGGGCCGGGCGTACCGTTCGATCCGGGGCAGCTCGAAACGCAGCGCGCCGCCCTTGCGCACCGCCCGCTCCACGGTGTCCCAGTCGGCCACGCTGACGTAGCGGCGGATCACCGGGAAGATCAGCCGCTCCTCCTCCTCGATGTGCTCGTCGAGGACGTCGCGCAGCTGGGTCAGGACCGCGGCCAGGCGGCCCGCGGCGGCCCGCGCCCGTTCCTCCGCCGGGCTGCCCGCGGCGAACGTGGCGACCAGCTCGTCCACGGCCGCGCGCGCCTCGTCCAGCACCGGATCGAGCGACGCGTGGTCGTCGCTGAGGTCCCGCAGGTCGATCTCGGCCGCCGCCGAACGTTCCAGCACCGGCCAGAGGACCTCGTCCTCCATCCGGTGGTGGTGGTGGATGCCGTCGCAGAGCAACCGCACGTACGTCCGCAGGGCCTTCGCGCGACGCAGGTCGTACGTGAGCTGGCCGGCGGCCATCCGGTCCGACAGTTCGGCCAGCCGCCGGGTGTCGGCGCGCATCGTGCGGTGGTTGATCCGGAAGCCGACGAGGTTCGGCTCGGTCTCGGTGTTGGTCGTTCCCATGTTCTCCTCCGGCCGCTGCGGTCAGCGGCCCGCTCGGGGCGGGTCGGTCATCGGCGACCGGCCCGGCACCGGCCGACGACGGCCGGTGCGCTCTGGTGCCCGACTGTCGGGCGTCCCGCCTGGCACCCACTTGGTGTCGACTTGGCCGGGCACACGGCGACGTCAGCGGGGCCGCTGCGCGGTCCTCGACATCGCCGGCCGGCGGCCGGCGCAGGGTCGGTTGTCTGACTGTTCGGCGGCGGGTGGCGGCTCGTCACGGGCTTGCCGCAGCCCCCACAATGGAGGCGCTGTTACCGGGCCGCGCGGTGGGGGAGGGCGTAGGTGAGTGAGACAGGCGAACCGAGCCTTCCCGGGCCGGCGGCGACTGCGTCCGCGCGGGCCAGGTGGGTCCGCCAGATCCGGCTGGTGGGCCTGGTCGTCGTGCTGGCCGTGCTGGCGGCGGCGGTGGTGCCGATCGTGCTCGGGTTCGGCCCGCCGACCCGGGACGAGTTGATGGAGCGGGCCGGCCTGAAGGGCAAGCCGCAGCTCCTGGTCGGCGTGAAGGACGACCAACCCGGCGTCTCCCAGCGACTGCCGAACGACGTCTGGAAGGGCTTCGACGTCGACATCGCGTACCTGATCGCCGGCTACCTCGGGTTCAACCGGTCCCAGGTGCGTTTCCTGCCGATCGAGAGCGAGGACCGGGCCCGCCGGCAGGCCCAGGACCGCGACGGGTTCGTCACCGTCGACCTGGTGATCGCCTCGTACAGCGTCACCAAGAAGCGGGAAGAGGAGGAGGGGGCGGTCTTCTCCGCCCCGTACCTGCAGACCGAGCAGTCGGTGGTGACGCTGCGCAGCGACAAGGGCCCGGTGAGCAGCCTGGAGGACCTGACCGACCGGACCGTCTGCACGTTGACCACGTCGACCGCCATCCCGCGCCTGCGCCAGGCGGGTGCCAGGCCGATCGGCCGGAACAAGATCAGCGAGTGCATCCAGGAGATGTACGACGGGAAGGTGAACGCGGTCACCAGCGACGCGGCGATCCTCGCCGGCTTCGTCACCGGCGACCAGCCGGGCGACGACGGCCAACGCTTTCCGGTGACCCTGCGCAACGTCAAGCCGCTGCGACACTGGGACATCGGCGAGTCCGCCGCGGAGATGTGGGGGGTCAACACCGGCCCGAACGACGCCCTCCGCGACCTGGTCGACCTCGCGCTCTACGCCTCGGCCACGGATCCACGGAATTCGGCCTGGGAGGAGGCGTACACCGGCAACTTCCGTTGGCAGCAGCGCTACAACCTCCCACAGTCGGTCGCGGTGCAGCAGCAACCCGACCCCAGGAAGGTGGAGGTACGGCAGTGGCCGTGGGAGAGGATCGCGTTACCGGCCCCGGCGCAGCCCGGATCGCCGGCGGTCCCGGCAAGGCTGGCCGGCCCCGCCGGATGGCGGGGGCGCGGCAGGCGCAGCAGTGGCTGCTGACCCTCCTCCCCGCGTTCCCCGTCCTGCTCCTGGTGCTGCGGCTGTGGCAACTCAGCCGGCAGGACATGTCCACCATGCTGCTGCTGGTGCAGTACGTCAGCCCGCTCGGCCTGCTCAGCGCCCTGCTGATCGCCCTGGTCTGGGCGTTCCCGCTGGTCGTGCTCACGTTCGGGGTGCTCGGTCGGCTGCTGCGGCTCAGCGCGCCTGAGCGCTTCGACCCGGAACGGTCGTTGCTCGCCTTCTGGACGGCGCGTACCCCCGGCTGGGTGGCCACCGCGGCCGTCGCGCTGGGCGCGCTCACCTGGCAGCTCCGCTTCCTGCCGACGCTGCTGATGCTGGGGCTGTGCCTGCTCGCGCTGCGCACCCGCTACCTGTATCCGGATCAGCCGACCCGGATCCTGGTGGTCAGTGTGGCGCTTCCGCTGGCGGCGGCGGTGCTGGCGTACGCCGCGCTGGCCCCGGCGGTCTGGACGGCGGTCCGGGTGGGTGAGCCCACCACGGCCGCGCTGCTGGCGGTGCCGCCCGCCGCCACCCTGCTGCTCACCGGCCCGATCCCCGGCCGGATCGCCCCGGCGTTGACCCACGGTCTGGCGTACGCGGTCGCCGCCGTGCTCCCGCTGGTGACCGGCGCGGTCTTCCTGCGGGTGCCGGTGCTGCCCACCGCCGCGATCGAGGTCGAGCCGCAGGAGCCGACGGCCGCCACGCCGGCCGACCCGGAGGTGGTGCTCGGCGCGCTGATCACGGTCACCGACACGTCGACCGTCGTGCTGGACCGGGCCGCCGTCGTGCGGTTCCTGCGCAACAACGACGTGCAGTCGCAGGTGCTCTGCCCGCAGGCCCGGCCGGTGCCGTACAGCGTGGTGGCGGTGCACGGTTGGCCGGTGGAGGAGACCACCCTGGACTGGATGATGCCCCGGCAGCCGGTCGCCGCCCCGGACGTCCGCTGCGACGGCCGCCTCCCCGCCGGCTAGGTGAGCGTCGGCCGCGTCGTAGGCTGCCTCTCACAGGTGACGGAGGGGAGACTCGCGGTGACCGAGACGACGGTGGCCCAGGTGATGGCCGAGCTGGCCGAGCTCGAAGACCCTCGGGCGCGCGAGGTGAACGAGCGGCACGGCGACGACCACGGGGTGAACCTCGGCAAGCTGCGCGCGCTGGCGAAGCGGCTGAAGACGCAACAGGAACTCGCCCGTGCGCTCTGGGCGACGGGGGACACCGCGGCGAGGTTGCTGGCGCTGCTGATCTGCCGTCCGAAGGCGTTCGGGCGGGACGAGCTGGACGCCATGGTGCGGGCGGCGCGGTCACCCAAGGTGCACGACTGGCTGGTGAACTACGTGGTGAAGAAGAGCCCGTACGCGGAGGAGCTGCGCCAGGTCTGGTCCGCCGATCCGGACCCGGTGGTGGCGAGCGCAGGCTGGGCGCTCACCACCGAGCGGGTGGCGAAGCGGCCCGCGGGCCTCGACCTCGCCGGGTTGCTCGACGTCATCGCGGCGGAGATGCGGGATGCCCCGGACCGGCTGCAGTGGGCGATGAACAACTGCCTGGCGCAGATCGGCATCGAGCACGCCGAGCACCGCGCCCGCGCGATCGACATCGGCGAGCGCCTGGCGGTGCTCAAGGACTATCCGACCTCACCCGGCTGCACGTCGCCGTACGCGCCCACCTGGATCAGCGAGATGGTGCGCCGCCAACAGGAGTCGCCGTCCCGGTAGCACCGGCTGGCGGACGCGGGCGTACGAGGCGGCAGACCGCCGGTCAGCACGACGCGGGTGGGACGCTCTGCTCGTACTGGAAGACGTTGTGCGGGTCGTACCGTGCCTTGATCCGGCGCAGCCGGTCGAAGTTCGCCCCCCAGTAGGCGGTCTCCCACTCCGCCATCCCGATGTTCGGCACATTGACGTAGGCGCCGTGCACGTAGGGCCGGAGCGCCTGGCTGAACTCGGCGATCCAGGCCTGGGCGATCGGGGTGATCGCGTCGCCGCTGTTGGGCACCCCCCGGGTGCCCCAGCCGGCGCCGGGCTCGGAGTAGAAGAGCGCCCTGCGGTGGGGGAACGCCGAGCCGCCGACGGGCTCGCGCGTCTGGGCCCCGGTGCCGAAGGCCTGGGTGAAGAAGTTGCTGTCGTCCGTGGGGGCGTCCGCCATGAACGCGCGGATCACGCTGATCGCCTTTGTCGGGAACGGGTCGTTGGTGAACTGGGAGAAGAACTTCCAGTTCGCCGGCTCGGCGGCGGTCGGTATCTGGAATCCGGCATAGATGTCGCCCCAGCCGCCGGTCTGCGCGGTGACCTCGGGGTTGCCGATCGAGAGGATCGGTTCCAGCAACGCTCTGGCCTCCGCCTCCGACCCGTCGGCGAGGACCCCGAACAGCAGTATCTGCGACCGGTGGATCTCGAGCTGGGTGCCGAGGCGGGGGTCGGTGAACGGCGCGGTGCGCTGCCAGGTGTCGAAGACCCCGGTCAGGTTGTCGAGGCCGTCCCACGTGGCCTGGAGGTAGGCCACGCTGTTGAGCGGCGTCACCCGGTAGGTCAGCGAGGTGACGATGCCGAAGTTGCCGTTTCCGGCTCCGCGCAGCGCCCAGAGCAGGTCGGGGTAGGTGCGCAGGTCCACCTGGATCGCCTGCGCCCCGTCGGCACCCACGGGAACGACGATCTCGGCGCCGATGAGGTTGTCGCAGGCCATGCCGAGGTAGCGGGTGAGGAAGCCGAAGCCGCCGCCGAGGGTCGCGCCGGACAGACCGACGCTGCCCTCCGTTCCCGTCGTCACCGCGAGTCCCCGCGCGGCGAGCGCCGTCACCGCCTCCAACTGGTTGAGCCCGGCGCCGACCCGCGCGACCCGGGCGGCGGGGTCGATCTGGGTCGACTTCAGCTCGCTGACGTCGATCACGATGCCGTTGTCCACGTTCGACCAGCCTTCGAGGCTGTGCCGGCCGCTGCGTACCCGTAGCGCGACGTCGTGCTGTCGCGCCCAGGCGAGGGCGTTGACGACGTCCTGGGTTTCCTGCGCGAAGACGATGACCAGCGGATAGCGCACGAAGAGCTCGTCCCAGCCGAGGCTGGCGTTCGCGTACCCCGGGTCCTGCGGGCGGACGATGCGACCGGTCAGCGTCGCCGGGGGATGCTTGGCCCCGGCGGGCCACTCCGGGCCGTCGGATGCGAGGGCCGGGGTGCCGCCGGAGAGCAGGCCCGGGAAGGCGACCGCCCCGGCGCCGACGGCCGCGGTCGTCCTGAGCAGGTCGCGACGAGAAAGGTCCTGCATGGTCCGCATCCTCTCGATCGGGTTCCGCCAGGGAGCGACCAAGAGGCTGCTTGCCTCCCGACTGGCGCCGTAGCCGACGGTAGTACGGGGGGTTATGGGCGAGTTGCGAGTTTTCGTCACGAAACCCGGTCGGGTGACCCCGGGTGGCGGGCCATCGGTGCGGACCACCTTTCACTGAATGAAAGCCCCGGTCCCGGCCGCGACCTCAGCACGGGATGATCCGAGCGCATCGATGTTCGTCCAGCAGGAGGTGCACTCGCATGACGTTCGCGCGTGACCAGTGGTATGTGGCGGCCTACGGCAGCGAGGTCGGGCGGGACCTGCTCGCCCGCACGGTGCTCGGCGAGCCGCTGGTGCTGTACCGCACCGGCGCCGGGGAGGCGGTGGCGCTCGCCGACCGGTGCGTGCACCGGCGCTACCCGCTGTCGGAGAGCCGGCTCGACGGCGACACCATCGTCTGCGGCTACCACGGCTTCACCTACGACCGGACCGGCACGTGCGTCTTCGTGCCGGGTCAGCAGCGCATCCCGCGCACCGCGCGGGTCGCCTCGTATCCGGTGGTGGAGCAGGACTCCTTCATCTGGGTGTGGATCGGCGAGCGGGACCGGGCCGACCCGGCCAGCATTCCCCGCGCGCCGTGGCTGGCCGACCCGCGGTACACGGTGGTGCGCGGGATGGCGCCGCTGAACGCGCGGTACGGCCTGCTGGTGGACAACCTGATGGACCTGTCCCACGAGACCTACCTGCACGGTGGCTACATCGGCACGCCGGAGGTGGCGGACACCCCGATCACCACCGAGGTGGACGAGGACCGGGGCATCGTCTACGTCAGCCGGCACATGGACGACGCCGCCTGCCCGCCGTTCTACGCGCGCTCCACCGGCATCCAGGGCCGGATCACCCGCTGGCAGGACATCGAGTACCACCCGCCCTGCCTCTACCTGCTGCACAGCCGGATCGCGCCGCAGGGCGTCTACCCGCCCGCCGATGGCGAGGACAACGAGGCGTTCCACGCCGAGATCGTGTACGCGATCACCCCGTCGACCGCGCACACCACGTACGACTTCTGGGCGGTGGCCCGCGACTTCGCCCTCGACGACGAGTCGGTCAGCGAGTACCTGCACCAGAGCAACCACACCGTGGTCATGCAGGACGTGACGGCGCTGAACATCCTGGAGCAGGTGATCGCGTCCGAACCGGACAAGTACCAGGAACTGAGCATCAACATCGACACCGGTGGCCTGGCCGCCCGGCGCCTGCTGGCCCGGATGGTAGGTGCGGGGACGGTGGGAGCGGCGCGGTGAGTGCCCCGACCGGCATGCTCACCGGGGACCGGATCTACCGGGTCCACTGGATGCCGGGCACCGACACCCTGCGCGGGACCTGCCACTGTGGCGCCGAGCGGGTCGCCGACGAGCCGGTCGAGCTGTGGGAGTGGCTGCTCGCCCACCCGCAGGGCCACCAGCCCGCGCCGGCGCCGGCGCCCGGCCCGACGGGCCGGCTGGCGGTGCCGGCGTGACCGTGGACGACCTGGCCGGCGCGGAACTGGTGGTGCTGGCCCGGGACCGGGTGGCGGCGGAGGTCGTCGCGATCACCCTGGGCCGCCCGGACGGTGCCGACCTGCCCGAGTGGACGCCGGGCGCGCACGTCGACCTGGAGCTGGGCCCGGGGGTGGTCCGCCAGTACTCGCTCTGCGGCGACCCCGCCGACCGGTCCGGGCTGCGGATCGCGGTGCAGCGCGAACCGGACGGCCGCGGCGGTTCCCGGCTGGCCCACGAGCGGCTCACCCTCGGCGCCACCGTCCGGGTGCGCGGGCCCCGCAACAACTTCCCGCTGGTCGCCGCGGCGCGTTACCTCTTCGTCGCCGGCGGCATCGGGATCACCCCGATCCGGCCGATGGTCGCCGCCGCCGACGCCGCGGGCGCCGACTGGCGGCTGGTGTACGGCGGCCGCAGCCGCGCCACCATGGCCTTCGCCGCGGCCCTGCGGGAGAAGTACGGCGACCGGGTGAGCCTGCACCCGCAGGACGAGACCGGGTTGCTGGACCTGGCCGGGCTGCTCGGCCGGCCGGGCGCCGGGCTGGTCTACTGCTGCGGCCCGGAGGGGCTGGTCCGGGCGGTGGAGGAGCACTGCCGTGGCTGGCCGGCCGGTTGCCTGCACGTCGAGCGCTTCACCCCGGTCGCCGACAGCGGCGGCGCCGAGACGGCGATCGAGGTCGAGCTCGCGCTCTCCGGGCGGACGGTGACCGTCCCGCCCGGTACGCCGATCCTGCAGGCGGTGGAGGAGGCCGGCGTGCAGGTCCTCTCGTCCTGCCGGGAGGGCACCTGCGGCACCTGCGAGACGACCGTGCTGGCCGGCGTGCCGGAGCATCGGGACAGCCTGCTCACCGAGGAGGAACGGGCCGCCGGCGACACCATGATGATCTGCGTCTCCCGGGCCCGCACGCCCCGGCTCGTCCTGGAGCTGTGACCGTCCGGCGGGGCCGGGGATGATGGCGGGGTGCGCGCGCAACCGGGGCGGTCGGTCACCAGCAAGGTGCTGGCGCTGCTCGACGCGTTCAGCGCCGCCAGCCCGGCGCTGACCCTGAGCGAGCTGGCCCGGCGCGCCGGGCTGCCGCTGCCGACCGCGTACCGGCGGGTCGCGGAGCTGGTCGCGTGGGGGGCGCTGGAGCGCGGCGACGACGGGCGGTACCGGATCGGCCTGCGGCTGTGGGAGGTGGGCTCGCTCGCCCCGCGCGGGCTGGGGCTGCGGGAGTTGGCCCTGCCGGTGCTGGAGGACCTGTACGAGGTGACCCACGAGAACGTCCAGCTCGCCGTCCGGCAGGGCCTCGAACTCGTCTTCATCGAACGGATCGCCGGGCGGCACGCGGTGCCGGTGCTCACCCGGGTCGGTGGTCGCTTCGCGTTGCACGCCACCGGCGTGGGGCTGGTCCTGCTCGCCCACGCGCCGCCCGAGGTGCAGGAGCAGGTGCTGGCCGCGCCGCTGGAGCGGTACACCGAGCTGACCGTCACCGACCCGAGGCGGCTGCGGCACTGCCTCGCCGACGTACGCCGGGTGGGTTACGCGGTCAGCGACCGCCAGGTCACCATGGACGCCCTGTCGGTGGCCGCGCCGATCCGCGGCCCGGAGGGTGTGGTGGCGGCGATCTCGCTGGTGGTGGCCCACGACCGGGCGAATCCGGTGGCCCTGGCGCCGCTGGTCCAGGCAGCGGGACGGGTGCTCTCCCGGGCGCTGGGCGGGTCGTAGCGGCGGTCACCGGGGCGGGTGCCGTTACCGCGCCGCCACGGGACGCAGTAACTTATCCGGGTGCTGGTGGTGAACGCGGACGACCCGATGGACGCGCCGGCGGAGCGGTCGGCGGCGGTCGGCCGGGCCCGGGCCCAGCGGCTGCTGGTGACGCTGCTCGGGGACTACTGGCACGCCGGGCACGCCCCGTTGCCGTCCGGCGGCCTGGTCACGGTGCTGGCCGAGTTCGACATCGCGCCCGCCAACGCCCGCGCGACGCTCAGCCGGCTCACCCAGCGTGGGATGCTGGAGCGGACCAAGGAGGGCCGGCGGACCAGCTACCGGCTGACCGAGTCGGCGTCGCAGATACTCCGGCGCGGTGCCCGGCGCATCTTCGCCACCACCGACGAGAACGCCTGGGACGGCTGCTGGACCCTGATCGCGTTCACGTTGCCGATCGACGACACGAACCAGCGCCGGCTGCTGCGGGCCCGGCTGCGCTGGCTGACGTTCTGGCCGCTGTACGACGCCACCTGGGTCACCCCGCACGACCGCTTCGACGAGGTGCGCGAGCAGTTGAGCGAGCTCGGCGTCAACGACGCCGTGGTGCTGCGCTCGACGGACCTGGACCTGCTGCCGAGCGGCCGGGCCCGGCTCGAGGCCGCCTGGCGCATCGACGAGCTGGCCGCGGGCTACCAGGCGTTCCTGGCGCGATACCGCGAGCTGGCCCGGCGGGCCGCGGCCGGCGAGGTGACTCCGGCGCGGGCCCTCGTCCAGCGCACGGAGATGGTCAACGACTGGCGCGCCCTGGTGGGCGAGGATCCGGACCTGCCGGCGACCTTCCTGCCCGCCTCCTTCCCCCGGGCCGAGGCGCGGGCGATGTTCCTGCGCACCTCCGAGGCGCTGGCCGGGTCGGCGCAGCGCCGCTTCGAGGAACTCGTCCAGACTCCCGAGCGGGCCTGACTCCGGATCGCCGCCGCCCGCCCGGCCTGACTCGCCCGGCCCGGACCGACGTACGCCTGCCGGACCTGCCGCCCGGTTGCGGTGTGGCGGTGTGGCGGTGCGGCGGTGGCGGTCCGTGCCGCCCGCTGGCGGTGCCGAGGGCCCGTCGCGGTCGGTGACGCCCGGCCGGGCCCGGCACACCCACCCGCCAGCCTTTGCTCTGCTGCCGCCCACGCAACAGTCACGGTCCGCGTCGGTCGTGAGCCCGTCGTTCTTTCCTCCACAGCGGATTCCGGCAGCTCAGGAAGGTGTTGCGCCGGGGGCAGCAGAGCAAAGGTGGCGCGGGGGCAGGGTGCTGGCGGCGCCGTCATCACCCACGGTGAGCATTGTGGATCGCCGACCGTTTCACACGGTGGGTAGTCGGCGGGCTCGCCAGGGGCGCCGGTCGGCCGCGGCGGGATCCCGCCCGGCGGCGGCGCTCGATCTCGCGTCTGAAGTAGATACATTGCAAAATCGTTGACGCCCGATCAGATTTCGCATTATGTTGCCCCTGCGCGTGTGACCAGGAGGTCCAGCCGCCCGTTCCCGGCTGAAAGGGGCCCTGCTATGCACCACGATCGATCCCGGCAACGAACACCGCACCGATCCTTGACCCGAACCCTCTCCGTGCTCGTCGCCACCGCGTTGGTCGGCGGCTCGGCGGCGTCGGCCCTGGCCGCGCCACCGGCCGGCGCCGGCGTCAACCGCACGTTCGACGTGGAGGTCCTGTCGACCCGCGCGGACATGATCAGCGGCGGCGACGCGCTGGTCCGCATCGACATTCCTCGCAACGTCCCACCGCACCAGGTGAAGGTCCGCCTCGACGGCCGCGACCTCACCGACCGGTTCCGCCCGGTCGGCGACGGCCGCGCGATGCTCGGCCTCGTCGACCAGCTCGCGCTCGGCGACAACACCCTCGAGGTCCGGTCCAACGGGCTCGGGCACGGCCGCCCCACGGCCGACGTCACGCTGGTGAACCACCCGGTCGAGGGGCCGGTCTTCTCCGGCCCGCACATCCCGCTCTTCTGCACCGCGTCGGGCAACCCCTGGAACCTGGGGCCGGTCGACGAGAACTGTCACGTGGCGGCGCCCCGGGTGACCTACCAGTACCGCACCACCGCCGGTGGCTTCGCCAACCTGCCCGACGGCCCGCTGCCGGCCAACCTGGCCACCACCACCACGACCGACGGCAGGACGGTCCCGTACATCGTGCGGATCGAGCGCGGGACCATCAACCGGGCCGTGTACGAGATCGCGCTGCTGCACGAGCCGGGCACCCCGGTCCCCGACCCGTGGACCGCGACCGACGGCTGGAACGACCGGCTGATGTACACCTTCGGCGGCGCCTGCGGCATCGGCTACACCCAGGCGACGAGCACCGGTGGGGTCATGAACCACACCCTGCTCAGCCGCGGCTACGCGGTCGCCAGCTCGACGTTCAACGTCTACGCCAACAACTGCAACGACGTCACGTCCGCCGAGACCGCGATGATGGTCAAGGAGCACTTCACCGAGACGTACGGCGTGCCGGACTTCACCATGGGCTGGGGCGGCTCGGCCGGCACCATGCAGCAGCTGCTGATCGCCAACGCCTACCCGGGCATCCTCGACGGCGTCATCGGCCAGATCGGCTACCCCGACGAGCGTTCCGTGACGCTCACCGGCCACGAGTGCCGGTTCATCTCCCAGGCGGCCACCCCCGCCGGGCTCTCCACCGCCCAGCGCACCGCGGTGACCGGCTTCGGCAGCCCGAACACCTGTGGCGGCTATCAGTTCTTCGACGGGGTGGACTGGCCCGCCAACTGCCCGAGCCACGTCCCGGCGGCACAGCGCTACCACCCGGTCAACAACCCGGGCGGCATCCGCTGCGCGATGGCGGACTTCATCTCCAACGTGTACGGCGTCGACCCGGCCACCGGCTTCGGCCGCCCGATCATCCCGGACACCGTCGGCGTGCAGTACGGCCTGCAGACGCTGCAGGCGGGCACCATCACCGCGGAGCAGTTCGTCCGGCTCAACGAGGGCATCGGCGGCCTCGACGTCCAGGGCAACCGCACCCCGCAGCGCAGCTCGGCGAACGTCGACGCCATCCGGGTGGCGTACGAAACCGGCCGGATCAACCAGTTCGACGGCGGTCTGCGGTGGACGCCGATCATCGAGACCCGCGGCTACACCGACCCGAGCGGCGACTTCCACGACCGGATCCGGTCCTGGAACATCCGGGAGCGCTTCGTGGCGGCCAACGGCAACCACGACAACCACATCAGCGTCACCAGCCCGTCGGGCGCCCTCGCCACCGCCACCCAGGACCAGGCGCTGGCGGACATGGACGCCTGGTTGACCGCCCGGACCGCGCTGGCGGCCGCGCGTCCCGACCTCGACGACGTGACGCTGACCGGGCTGGCCCGGCCCGACGGCCTGGCCGACAGCTGCATCGCGCCCAACGGCGACCGGATCGTGGAGGAGTTGACCCTGGACCCGGCCGCGCAGTGCAACCAGCTCTTCCCGTACCACCGCAACCCGCGCATGATCGCGGGCGGGCCGACCAGCTCCGCGGTGATCAAGTGCCAGCTCCAGCCGATGAACCGCGCGGCGTACGGCGTGACCTTCACCGACGAGCAGTGGCAGCGCCTGCAGGCGGTCTTCCCCGGCGGCGTCTGTGACTGGTCGAAGCCCGGTGTCGGCCAGGTGCCGCTGGCGAACACCTGGATCCGCTTCTGACCGCCGCACCCCACCACCGATGCCCGTGACCGGGTGGCGCCCCGACGGCGCCGCCCGGTCACGGCGTCAGTCGGGGAAGGCCAGCAGCCGCAGCAGTTGGGCCAGCCGTTCGTGGTCCGCCGGCGTCACCGCGGCCAGCAGGCCCAGCTCCACGGCGCGGGCGGACTCCTGCGCCCGGGCGAACAGGGCCCGGCCGGCGTCGGTGGCGACCAGCACGTTGGCGCGCCGGTCGGCGGGGTCGGTGCGCCGCTCGACCAGTTGGCGCTTCTCCAGCCCGTCGACGAGGGCCACGACCTGGCTCGGATCGAGGCGGAGGAACTCGGCAAGCTCCCGCTGGGTCGGGCGGACGTCGTCGGCGGCCAGGGCGAGCACCGAATAGGAGCGGGCCTTCAGCCCGTGCTCGGCGAGGGCGGCGTTCGCCGCCGCGAGGGTGAGCGCGTTGGCCCGGGCCAGCAGGAAGCTCAGATCCTCGGCGAGCACGCTGTCCCGCAGCCGGTCGCGTCCGGTCGGCCGGGTCCTTCCGATAGGGGACATGTCGACGATGGTACCAAGGTTCACAAATAATTGACTTTTTCAACGGTCCGTGCTCAGATCGGCATCGACGAAAAGGAGCACCCATGTCACTGGACGGCAAAGTCGCCATCGTCACCGGATCCGGGCGGGGTCTCGGCCTCGCGTACGCCCAGGAGCTGGCGCGACAGGGCGCGTCCGTCGTGGTCAACGACGTCGACGCCGACGCCACGGCCGACGCGGTCGCGGCGATCCAGGCGGCCGGCGGCCGGGCCGTCGCGGTGGTCGCCCCGGTCGGGCCGACCGAGACCGCGGAGCAACTCGTCAACACCGCGGTCGAGCGGTTCGGGCGGCTGGACATCCTCGTCACCAACGCCGGCGTCCTGCGCGACACCGTGCTGTGGAAGATGAGCGACGACGACTTCGACACCGTCATCAACGTGCACCTGCGCGGCACGTTCACCACCGTGCGGGCGGCGGTGCGGCAGATGCGGCAGGCCGGCGCGGGCGGGCGGATCATCTGCATCGGTTCGCCGACCGGCCAGCGGGGCACCTTCGGCCAGACCAACTACGCGGCCGCCAAGGCGGGCATCGTCGGCATGGTCCGTACCTGGGCGCTCGAACTCAAGCGGGCCGGCATCACCGCCAACACGGTCGTGCCCGTCGCCGCGACCGCGATGACCGCCACCGTCCCGTACTTCGCCGCGGCCGTCCGGGCCGAGGCGAACGGCGAGCCGATGCCGGCGTTCTTCCGGCACGACCTCGGCTTCGGCACGGCGGACGACGTGGCCGGCCTGATCGCGTTCCTCGGCTCCGACGCGGCGGCCGCGGTGACCGGGCAGGTGATCGGGGTGGGCGGCGACCGGATCCAGATCTGGACCCACCCGGAGGCGGCGCTCACCGCGCACCGCGAGGGCGGCTGGAGCTACGACGCCCTGCGGGAAGCCTGGCCGACGACGTTCGCCGGGGCCGCGCAGACCGTCGGCGAACGCTTCCCGGAACTTCCCGAGGAGTTCAAGACCGCCTGACCCGCCCGACGAGACCGCCCACGAAGGTTGCCGCCCATGTACCAGCCCGCGATCGACCTCGACACCGTCACGGCGATCGACATGCACGTGCACATCGAGGTCGACGACCACGGCCACGCCTCGCTGCCCGAGCCGCTCGTGGCGGCCGTGTCGAAGTACTTCCGGACCGACGGGCCACGACCCGCGGTCGACGCGGTGGCGCAGTACTACCGCGAGCGCGACATGGCCGCCGTCGTCTTCACCGTGGACGCGGGTACGCAGTTGAAGCACCCGCCGCTGTCCAGCGCCGAGATCGCCCGCGCCGCGGCCGAGCACGCCGACGTGCTCATCCCCTTCGGGTCGGTCGACCCGCGCACCGGCGAGGCGGCTCTCGAACGCGCCGCCCGGCTGATCGAGGAGGAGGGCGTCCGCGGCTTCAAGTTCCACCCGACCGTGCAGGGCTTCGACCCCAGCCACGACGAGTACGCCCCGCTCTGGGGCCTGCTCGAACGGGCCGGCGTGCCGGCGCTGTTCCACACCGGACAGACCGGCATCGGCGCGGGCACGCCGGGCGGCTACGGCCTGCGGCTCGGCCTGTCGAACCCGATGCTGCTCGACCCGATCGCGGCCGACTTCCCCGACCTGCAGATCATCATGGCCCACCCGTCGGTGCCCTGGCAGGACGAGGCGCTGTCGGTGGCCACGCACAAGCACAACACCTGGATCGACCTGTCCGGCTGGAGCCCGAAGTACTTCCCGGCCGAGCTGGTGCGCTACGCCAACACCCTGCTCAAGCGCCGGGTGCTCTTCGGCACCGACTATCCCCTGCTCACCCCCGACCGGTGGCTGCGCGACGTGGCCGCCACCGACCTCAAGCCGGACGTGCTCCCGGGCATTCTCAAGGACAACGCCGCCCGGCTGCTGGGCCTCGCCCGGTGACGACGAGAGGAAGCGCCATGACGACGACCATCGCCTACGACCAGCTCGCCGATCTCGCCGGCACCGACCTCGGCTACACCGACTACCGGACGGTCACCCAGGACCAGGTGAACCTGTTCGCCGACGCCACCGACGACCACCAGTGGATCCACGTCGACCCGGAGCGGGCGCGGACCGGCCCGTTCGGCGCGCCGATCGCGCACGGCTTCCTCACCCTCTCGCTGGCGGTGCCCTTCTGGACCGAGCTGCTCGAGGTCAAGGGCGTGACCACGAAGGTGAACTACGGCCTGGACAAGGTGCGCTTCCCCGCCCCGGTCGCGGTCGGGTCGCGGGTGCGCATGCGGGCCGTCGTCGCCGAGGTGGTCGAGGTGCGCGGCGGCTACCAGCTCGCCGTCGACCAGACGATCGAGATCGAGGGCGGCACCAAGCCCGCGGTCGTCGCCCGGGGGCTCTACCGCTTCCACGCCTGAGCCCGGGGCGTCCGCCGAGCCGGGTGAGCACACCACCTCCACCACCAGGAGACTGATGATGCACCAGCACGGAATCGGCGCCTGGATGGCCAAGCGCCGGCTCAAGTCCCCGGACAAGGTCGCGCTCGTGCACGGCGACGGGTCGACCATCACGTACGGACAGTTCGCCGACGCCGCCGACCGGATCTCGGCGGTGCTGCGGGAGCGGGGGATCGGCCGGGGCGACGCCGTCGCCTACCTGGGTGAGAACAGTCCGGAGTTCCTCCAGGTGATGTTCGCGGCGGCCCGGCTCGGCGCGGTCTTCGTGCCGGTCAACACCCGGCTCGCGCCACCCGAGATCGGCTACCTGCTGGCCGACTCCGGCACCCGGGTGCTGGTCCACGACCCGGATTTCGCCGCGTCGGTGGCCGCCGCCGTGCCCGCCGCCGGGGGGCTGCAGCTCCTGGTCACCGGCGCGGGCACCGGGGACCGGCCGGGGCTGGACCCGCTGCTGCGGGCCGCCGCCGGCATCGCCGACCCGGTCGACACCGACCACGGTGACCCGGCGGCGATCATCTACACCTCGGGCACGACCGGCCGGCCCAAGGGCGCGGTGCTGACCCACGGCAACCTCACCTGGGTGGCGCTCAACTGCGTGGTCGACTACGACGTCGTCTCGACCGACGTCGCGCTGATGATCTCGCCGCTGTTCCACGTCGCCTCGCTCGGGATGGGCGCCCTGCCGGTCATCCTCAAGGGCGCCACCATGGTCCTGGAGAAGGGCTTCGAGCCGGGCCGCGCGCTGGCCCAGATCGAGCGGCACGGGGTCACCATGCTCAGCGGAGTGCCGACCACCTACCAGCTGATGGCCGACCATCCCGCCTGGGCCACCACCGACCTGTCGACGCTGGCGAAGCTGACCTGCGGCGGTTCGGCGGTGCCGATCCGCGTCCTCAACGCGTACGAGGCGCGGGGGCTGTCCTTCTCCCAGGGGTACGGGATGACCGAGGCGTCGCCGGGGGCGACCGCGCTGCCGCCGGCGATGACCCGGGCGAAGCAGGGCAGCGTCGGGCTGCCGCACTTCTTCACCGACGTACGGGTCACCGACGTCACCGGGGAGCCGGCGCCCACCGGCACCGTCGGTGAGATCGAGATCGCCGGCCCGAACGTCTTCGCCGGCTACCACGGGCTCCCGGAGGCGACCGCCGAGTCGTTCACCGCCGACGGCTGGTTCCGCTCCGGCGACCTGGGCCACCTGGACGCCGACGGCTACCTCTACATCTCCGGCCGGCTCAAGGACATGATCATTTCGGGTGGCGAGAACATCTATCCGCCCGAGCTGGAACTGCTGCTCGCCGAGATCGACGGGGTGACCTCGGCGGCGGTGATCGGCGTGCCGGACGAGCGCTGGGGCGAGGTGCCGTGGGCGATCGTGACCGTACGGGAGGGTGCGGCGGTGGACACCGACACCGTGCGCACCCACCTCGACGGCCGGATCGCCCGCTACAAGCTGCCGAAGAACGTCGTCATCGTGGACGAGCTGCCGCGGACCGCGTCCGGGAAGGTGCGGAAGGCCGACCTGCGGGCCCGCTTCGGCGGCTGACCGCGGGGCGGGCCGCGACGAGGGCGGCGAACTCCGCGGCGGACGCCTCGGCCAGCCGCTCGTGCATCCGGCGGTAGGTCTCCGCCGAACGGGTGGCCGGCCACTCCGCGCCCATGAACTCGGCCGGCAGTCGCGGGTCGGCGCGCAGCAGCGCCAGCCAGTCCGCCACCAGCATCGTCCGCACGGTCAGGGCGCTCGGGGCCATCGCCGTCGCGGCCGGGTCGGCCCACACCTCGATGAACGCGAGGTGCTCGCGCCGGATCGCCTCGATGTCCCAGGCGGCGCGTACGCTCTCGCCGATCGGGAAACCGGCCAGCTCGCGGGCGTGGAAGGCGACCACGGCGTGGGGTGGCAGGTCCTGCCGCAGCGGCTCCAGCGACCCGGCGAGGTCGACCTCGCCGGGCGCCAGCCACAGCCCGTCCCGGATCGGCGCGAAGCCCTCCCAGGTCAGCGTGGAGCGCAGCCGGTGCCGCAGCTCCCGCTGGCCCTCGGGGATGGAGAAGGTGACCAGGGTCCAGCCGCTGCCCTGCGGGTCGAACGGGCGCGGCCCGCGGACCCGGTACGTCGCCTCGCGCAGCACCGCGGTGCCGTGCTCGGTGAGCGAGAACAGGGTCTCCCGACCGCTGCGGGTGCGGGCGAGGATGCCGCTGTGTTCGAGGCGGTCGAGGGTCGCGCGCGTCGCCGGCGCGGCGACGCCCGCGCCCTCCAGCACGTTGATCAGGGCGCTCGCCCGGATCGGCCCCGTGGCGCCATCGACAACATGCTCGCCGAAGAACGCGAGCAGCAGTTGCTTCGGCTGACGACTACGCACAGCCCTCCCTTTCGGCGAATCCGATTGTCGTGGCGCCGGTCACCGCGCGGACTGCGGGGCCACGGCCTGGCCGCGCTTGGCCCGCTGGATCTGGTCGTAGACGTGTGTCCGCAGCTCCGTGAAACGGGGCAGGGCGCGGGTCGTGATCTGATCGCGCTCCGGCGGCAGGTCGATCGCGAGGTCCTCCTGGACCCAGGTCGGCGACTTGGACAATACTAGAACCCGCTGGCCCAGATACACCGACTCGTCGATGTCGTGGGTGACGAAGAGGATCGAGATCCGGCGGCTGCGGTGCAGCTCGCGGACCAGGTCCTCCAGGTCCGCCCGGGTCTGCGCGTCCACCGCGGCGAACGGCTCGTCCATGATCAGGACCTCGGGCTGGTACGCGACGGCCCGGGCGATCGCCACCCGCTGCTGCATCCCGCCGGAGAGCTGCCACGGGTGGCTGCGCGCGGCGTGCGCCAGGCCCACCGCCTCCAGCGCGTCGCCGACCAGCTTGTCCCGCTCGGCGCGGGAGAGCTTCTTGTGCCGCAGTGGCAGCTCGACGTTGCCCCGCACGGTCAGCCAGGGATAGAGGCTGCGGCCGTACTCCTGGAAGACGACGGCCATCGCGGGGCTCGGCCCGGTCACCGGCGAGCCGTCCATCTCGACCACGCCGCCGGTGGGCCGCAGCAGCCCGGCCAGGCACTTGAGCAGGGTGGTCTTGCCGCATCCGGAGGGCCCGACGATGCAGACGAGTTCGCCGGCGTCCATGGTGAAGCTGATGTCCCCGATCGCCTCGACGTCGCCCGTCGTGGCCTCGTAGACCTTCCGCAGGTGCTCCACCCGCAGCAGGTTGTTCCGGTCAGGCACGGTTGACCTCCCTGATTCCGTGGTACCAGCGCAGCACGCGCCGTTCGACGAGACCGAAGACGACGGCGAGGAAGACGCCGACGAGGCCGAGCAGGAGGATGCCGCTCCACATCTCGGCGATGAGGTAGTTGCGCTGGAAGTAGGCGATCCGGTAGCCGAGTCCGGAGGACGAGGCGAACATCTCGGAGATGACCATCAGGATGAGCGCGACCGAGAGGGCCTGCCGGACCCCGGCCATGATGCGCGGGCTGGCGGCCGGCAGCACGAGGAACCAGAGCCGCTCCCACCAGGTCACCCGGAACGAGTCGGCGGTCTCCGTCATGACGCTGTCGGTGGCCCGGACACCCTCGATCGTGTTCAGCAGGATCGGCCAGACCGCGCCGGAGACGATCACCACCACCTTCATGGTGTCGGTGATGCCGAGCAGCAGCATCACCACCGGGATCAGCACCGGCGGCGGGATGGCCCGGAAGAACTCCAGCAGCGGCTCGAGCAGCTCGCGCAGCCACTGCACCAGGCCGATGACGGTGCCGGCGGCGATGCCGAGCACGATCGACGCGGTGATGCCGAGGCCGAGCCGGTAGAGGCTGGGCAGCACGTCCGCGACGAACGCGGGGCCGACCCAGGTGTCCACGAAGGCTTCGGAGATGGTCAGCGGGCCGGGGAAGAACCGGCTCGTCCCCCTCGTCGCCACCAGACCCCAGACGACCAGCAGCAGCATCGGCAGCCCGAGCGCGTAGCCGAAGCTCACCGCGATGCGGGACCCGACCCCCCGGGCGCGTGGCGGGCCGGCGAGCCGGCCGGTGTACGCGGTCACCGCGCCTCCTCCCCTCGTACGGACTGGTGCCAGGACAGCACCCGGCGCTCGACGAACCGGAAGACCAGGTTCACCGCGAGCCCGAGCAGGCCGGTGACCACGACGAGGGCGTACAGGCCGACGGCGTCCCCGGCGGACCGGGACAGCTCGATCATGCGGCCGAGGCCGGGGTTGCCGATCACCATCTCGGCGGTGATGGCGAGGATCAGCGCGACCGCCGCGGCGAGCCGCAGGCCCGTCATGAGGTACGGCAGGGCGGTCGGCAGGACGAGGTGGGACAACTGCTCGCGGCGGGTGAGGCCGAAGCTGCGGGCGGTGTCCCGGGCGACCGCGTCGACGTCGGCGACGCCGTAGATCACCTGCACGAACACCTGCCAGAACGACGCGTAGACGATGATGACGAGGGCGGCCTGTCGCTGGATGCCGAACATCAGCACGGCGAGCGGGATGAGGGCGACCGACGGGATGGGGCGCAGGAACTCGACAATCGTGTGGGTCGCGCGCCGCAGCACCGGCACCAGGCCGACGACCGTGCCGAGGACGACGGCGGCGACCGTGGCCACCGTCAGGCCGATCGCCCAGGACGTCATGGTGGTGCCCAGCCGCCGCCAGAACGCCAGGTCGACGGACTCCTCGAAGAGCCGCGCCAGCACGTCCGTCACGTACGGCAGGTACTGCGAGTTGATCAGGCCCAGGGTGGGGATCAGCTGCCAGACGGCGAGGAACCCGGCGAGGCCGACGACGCCCAGCACCGCCTTGCGTACCGCGCGCAGGCGCCGGGGGGTAAGGACGCGCATGTCACTCCCGTGGTCACTCGGGCGGCGGCGCCCTCCCCGGTCCGGGGGCCGGGAAGGGCGCCGAACGCGTCCTACTTCTGCTGGATGAGGCGGTCGAGGTCGGGCTGCTTGTCGAGCACCTTGTACTTCTGGGCGAGTTCGGCGAGCGTCTGCAGGCTCGACCGGTCGACGTCCCAACCGAACTCCGGCAGCTTCACCGACTCGGCCACCGGCGGCGGCAGCTGGAGGTTGTCCTTGATGGCCTGCCGGACGGCCGTCTCGTTGGCCGGGTCCTTGGCCCACTCCAGGGTCTTCTTCATCGCCGCCGAGAAGTCCTCGACCAGCTTGGCGTCCTTCTCCGTACGCTCCTTGCTGGTGATCGTGGTGAGGGTGGTCAGGCCGGGCACGACCGCCTGGTAGGGCGCGACGACGAAGGTGTCGCCACGGCTCTTCAGCTGGGTGACGAAGGGCTCCGGCACCCAGGCGGCGTCGATGTTGCCGGCCTCGAGCTGCGCCGGGGCGTCCGGGAAGGCGACCTCGACGAACTTGATCTTCGTCGGGTCGCCGCCGTCCTTCTCGACCGCCGCCATGATGGTCACGTCGCCGGCCGCGCCGAGGCTGTTGACCGAGACCCGCTTGCCCGCGAGCTCGGCGGGGCGCTTGATGCCGGACTTCGCCGAGGCGACCACGGCGTTGATGTCGTCGCCGTCGGCGTACGAGGAGGCGTAGTTGCCGATGATGACCACGCCGAGGTTCTGCAGGTCGGCCCGGAACGGGCCGAACGGCTGGCCGATGGCGAAGTCGATGTCCCCGTTCATCAGGGCCGGGATGGCCTGCGCGCCGCCCTGGGCGGGCAGCACCTCGACGTCGAGCCCGTGCTCGGCGAAGACGCCCGCCTTGATGCCGCCCCACAGCGCGGCGGTCTCGGTGATGGGCAGCGCCGCGACCCGGACCTTGCGCAGCTCGCCCGAGCTCTGCTCGGACGGGGTGGACGCGTCGGAGTCGGTGCATCCGGTGAGGGCGATCGCGGTGACGGCGATCAGCCCGAGTGCCATGACCTTCTTCATTGACGAGGCCCTTCCTGGGCAGGGGTGGTGGGGTGCGTCGGAAAGCCGGCGGATGCCTCGGATCTGCAGGTGAAGTACCGCTGCGTGGGGGGCACGCCGCTGTGTTGGCCATGGTCAGTCACCCCGGCATCGAAAGTCAAGAAATTCTGACGCCCGTCATGAATAAGTTAAACAACGCTCCGCTGCGGTGGCGTCGCCCGGACAGGACGGGGCGCCGCGCGGCGTCCACATCGGTCGCCGCGCGCTCGCCGAGGGGCGTGCCGGACGGGGTCACACCTCCGGCAGGCCCACGTAGTTCTCGGCCAGGCTGGTGGCGTAGCCACGCGAGGTGGCGACGTACCGCAGCGTGGCGGTCTGCAACTTCGCCTCGTACGGGTCGTCGCCCGCCAGCCGGTGCAGCATCGAGGTCATCCACCAGGAGAAGTGCTGGGCCCGCCAGACCCGGCGCAGCGCGGTGGCCGAGTAGTTCGTCAGCAGCTCGGCGTCCGCCCGGTCGTACCAGGCGGCGAAGGCGTCGCCGAGCAGCGCGACGTCGGCCAGCGCGAGGTTCATGCCCTTCGCCCCGGTCGGCGGGACGATGTGCACGGCGTCCCCGGCCAGGAAGAGCCGTTCCCACTGCATCGGCTCGACCACGAAGCTGCGCATCGGGGTGATCGACTTCTCCAGGATCGGCCCCTCGTTGAGCGACCAGCCCGGCACCGTCTCCAACCGCGCCCGCAGCTCCGCCCAGATCCGCTCGTCCGGCCACCGGGTGATGTCCTCGTCCGGCGCGACCTGGAGATAGAGCCGGGAGATCTCCGGTGAGCGCATGCTGTAGAGGGCGAAGCCCCGCTCGTGGTTGGCGTAGATGAGTTCCTCCACCGCCGGTGCGGCGGCGGCCAGGACGCCCAGCCAGGCGAAGGGGTACGTCCGCTCGTAGCTGGTCAGCACCCCCTCGGGCACCGCGCCGCGGCTCACCCCGTGGAAGCCGTCGCAGCCGACCACGAAGTCGCAGCGCAGCTCCTCGTCGCGTCCGTCGCGTCTGAAGTGGACGACCGGCTCCGCCGAGTTGAGACCGGCCAGCCGGAGCACCTCGGCGTCGAAGTGGATCGTCCCGCCGGCCGCGAGCCGGGCGGCGATCAGATCCTTGACCACCTCCTGCTGCCCGTAGACGGTGATCGCCCGCCCGGTCAGCTCGGTCATCGGCACCCGGTGCGACTCCCCGGCGAAGCGCAGCTCGATGCCCTCGTGCCGCAGCCCTTCCCGGCGCAGCCGCTCGCCGACACCGGTACGGCAGAGCAGGTCGACCGAGCCCTGTTCGAGGACGCCCGCCCGGACCCGGTGCTCGACGTGGTCGCGGCTGCGGCTCTCCAGCACCACCGACTCGATCCCGTGCCGGTGCAGCAGGTGCGACAGCATGAGTCCCGCCGGCCCCGCGCCGACGATGCCGACCTGGGTACGCATCTGCGGCCTCCTCCCTCGTCTCCTCCCCGCCCCGGTCGGGCGGTCGCGCGGTCAGCCTGCCGGATCGGGTCGGCCGGCGCCGCCGCCGCTTTCCGCTCAGCGGAAACCGGCGGCGGGCCACCGTCAGCCGCCCGGCCGGCCGGGCACCGCGTGGTGCAACATCGGGTACGGGTCCTCGGCCGCCTCGGCGAGCCGGGCGGCCACCTGACCGGCCGCCTCGCGCAGCGCCGGCACCAGCCGGGGCAGCCGGGCCCCGAGGCTGTGCACGACGATGCCGATCGACGCCAGCGCCGTGCCGTCGGGGTCGAGGACGGGCACCGCCACCGAGCACGACCCGAGGGTCATCTCCTCGTGGGTGCGGGCCCAACCCCGCCGGCGCACGCCGGCCAGCTCGCGGTGCAACCGGCCGGGCTCGGTGAGCGTGTACGGCGTGCAGCGGGCCAGCGGCCGGCGCAGGTGCGCGGCGATGACGGCCGGCGGCTGGAAGGCGAGCAGCGCCTTGCCGACCCCGGTGGCGTGCAGCGGCAGCCGTCCACCGACCCGGGAGATGATCGGCACCGAGCGGTGCCCGCTGACCTTCTCCACGTAGAGCGCCTCGTCGCCGTCGCGCACCGCCAGGTGCACGTTCTCCCGCACCACGGCATGCAGGTCCTGGAGGAAGGGGAGCGCGACCTCACGCAGCCGGGTGTGCAGCGGCGAGAGCAGCGCGGTCTCCCACAGCCGTACGCCGATGGCGTAGCCGCCGTCCGGCCCGCGGGCCAGCGCCCGCCCGGCGACCAGCTCGCCGACCAGGCGGTGTGCCGTGGTGAGCGGGAGCCCGGCGCGCCGGGCGATGTCGGTGAGCGTCAGCGTCGGATGGGCCACGTCGAACGCGCCGAGGATGGCCAGCACCCGTGCGGTCACCGAGGTGCCCGGCACCCCGACCCCGCCCGCCACGATGCTCTCCCTCCGCCGGGGTCAGAACGGGTACCGGGTGATGTCGCCCCGCACGGTGAGCCACTGGGTCTCGGTGAACGCCTCGACGTTCGCCGCCGCCCCGCCGAACCGGGAGCCGGTGCCGGAGGCCCCGACCCCGCCGAACGGCGCGACCGCCTCGTCGCTGACCGTCTGGTCGTTGATGTGCACGATCCCGCTGGGGATCCGGTCGGCCAGCGCCATCGCCCGCATCACGTCGCGGCTCAGGATGCCCAGCGACAGGCCGTACTCGGTCTGCCGGGCCAGCGCCACGGCCTCGTCCTGGTCGGCGAAGGTGAGCACCGGCGCGACCGGCCCGAAGACCTCCTGGGCGTACGCCGGGGTGGCGGGGGTGACGTCGGCGAGCACCGTGGGCCGGTAGAACAACCCCTCGTAGGTGCCGCCGGCCGCGAGCCGGGCGCCCGCGTCGACGCTCGCCGTGACCAGCGAGTGGATCTTGTTGCGCTGGTTGGCGTCGATGATCGGCCCGAGCGCCACCTGCTCCTTGGCCGGGTCGCCGACCGGCAGGTGGTTCGCCTTCTCGGCCAGTTGCTCGACGTACCGCTCGGCCAGGCGCTCGTGCACCAGGTGCCGGCCGGTGGTCATGCAGATCTGTCCCTGGTGCAGGAAGGATCCCCAGGCCCCGGCGGAGACCGCGAGGTCCAGGTCGGCGTCGTCGAGCACGATCAGGGCCGAGTTGCCGCCGAGTTCGAGGTGGGCCCGCTTGAGGTGGCGGGCGGCGGCCTCGCCGACCTTGCGACCGGCCGCGGTCGAGCCGGTGAAGCTGACCACCCGCACGTTCGGGTCGGCCACCAGCGCCTCGCCGGCGTCGACCCCGCCGGGCAGCACGTGCAGCAGCCCGTCGGGCAGGCCGGCCTCCTCGAAGACCCGGGCGATCGAGACGCCACCGCAGACCGCGGTGCGGGCGTCGGGCTTGAGCACCACGGCGTTGCCCAGCGCCAGCGCCGGGGCGACGGAACGGATGGCCAGGATGAGGGGGAAGTTGAACGGCGCGATGACGCCGACCACGCCGACCGGCAACCGCCGGGCCAGGCTGAGCCGTGGTTGCGCGCTCGGGACGATCTCGCCGAGCGGGTGCGAGGCCAGGGCCGCCGCCTCGTGGCACTCCTGCGCCGCGGTGTGGGTCTCGACGTCGGCCTTGGGTGGGACGGACCCGGCCTCCCGCACGATCCAGTCGCCGATCTCGGCGGCGTGCCGCTCGAACAGGTGCCCGGCCCGGCGCAGCACCGCGGCCCGTTCGACGTAGCTGGTGGCGGCCCAGGCGCGCTGGGCGTCGGCGGCCCGGGCGCAGGCGCGCGTCACGTCGTCGGCGTTCGCCACGCCGACCCGGCCGATCTCCTCGCCGGTGGCGGGGGAGCGCACCGGGGCGGTGCCGCCGGCCGGCTCCACCCAACCGTCGCTGTGCAGCGTGCCCTGCCAGGTCGTGGCGTCGAGCAGTGTCATGGTGGTGGGCCTCCTGCCGAGTTGTTCGCTCACCGAACGGTCGTTCTCCTTTTGAACGTTGGCACGCGGTCCGGCCCGCGTCAACGCCCGGCGTTGACGGATGCCGCCTGCGGGCCGTACGTTCGATATGAGTACGGCAGTCCGCATAGCGAACAGGCGGTGAGGCGCATGGCGAGGCTCGTCTCGCTGGCCGACGGCGTGGCGGACCTGGTCCGCGACGGTGATGTGGTGGCCCTGGAGGGGTTCACGCACCTCATCCCGTTCGCCGCCGGTCACGAGATCATCCGTCAGGGGCGGCGGGAGCTGACCCTGGTGCGGATGACCCCCGACGTCATCTACGACCAGCTCATCGGCGCCGGGTGTGCCCGCCGGCTGGTCTTCTCCTGGGGCGGCAACCCGGGAGTGGGGTCGCTGCACCGCTTCCGGGACGCCGTGCAGCACTCCTGGCCGCGCCCGCTGGAACTGGAGGAACACAGCCACGCGGGGATGGCCAACCGCTACGTCGCCGGGGCGTCCGGGTTGCCGTTCGCCGTCCTGCGCGGCTACACCGGCACCGACCTGCCCCGGCACACCACCAACATCCGGCCCATCACCTGCCCCTTCACCGGCGAGACCCTGACCGCGGTGCCCGCCCTGCGTCCCGACGTCACCGTGGTGCACGCGCAACGCGCCGACCGGGCCGGCAACGTGCAGATGTGGGGCATCACCGGGGTGCAGAAGGAGGCGGTCCTCGCCGCGCACCGGTCGCTGGTCACCGTCGAGGAGATCGTGGACGAGTTGGAGCCGGTCCCCGGGCAGGTCGTCCTGCCCGGCTGGGCGGTCACCGCGGTGGCCGAGGCGCCCGGCGGCGCGCACCCCTCCTACGCCCAGGGTTACTCGGTGCGGGACAACGACTTCTACCGGGCCTGGGACGAGGTCAGCCGGGACCGGGACACCTTCCGCGCCTGGCTGGAGCGACACGTGCACCGGACCGGGGCGGCAGCGTGAGCGCGAGGAGTGAGCCGGGGTTGCGAGCCCCGCAGTCGCGAACGAACGGAGACCCCCGTGAGCGCGAGGAGTGAGCCGGGGTTGCGAGCCCCGCAGTCGCGAACGAACGGCGACCCGGTGAGCGAGGAGAACGCGTTGGCGGCCTGGACCGCGGACGAGATGATGACCGTCGCCGCCGCCCGGCAACTGCGCGACGGCGCCGCCTGCTTCGTGGGGATCGGGCTGCCCAGCACCGCGGCGAACCTCGCCCGGGTCACCCACGCCCCGAACCTGGTGCTGATCTACGAGTCGGGCTGCCTCGGCGCCAAGCCGGACCGGCTGCCACTGTCCATCGGGGACGGCGTCCTCGCCGACACGGCGGACGCGGTGGTGTCCGTGCCCGAGGTGTTCAACTACTGGCTGCAACCCGGCCGGATCGACGTGGGCTTCCTCGGCGCCGCGCAGCTCGACCGGTACGGCAACATCAACACCACGGTCGTCGGCGACGACTACGCCGCCCCGAAGGTCCGGCTGCCCGGCGCCGGCGGCGCCCCGGAGATCGCCGCCTCCTGCGGCGAGGTCGTGGTGATCGTCCGGCAGAACCTGCGCACCTTCACCGAGCGGGTCGACTTCGTCACCTCGGTCGGCTACGGCTCGGGTCCGGGCGACCGGGAACGGCTCGGCCTGCGCGGCGGCGGCCCCCGGCTGGTGATCACCGACCTCGGCGTCCTCGAACCCGATCCGGTCACCCGCGAGCTCACGCTGACCAGCCTGCACCCCGGCGTGACCCGGGAACAGGCGCGGGCGGCCACCGGCTGGGACCTCGCCGTCGCCGAGCGGCTCAGCACCGGCGCGCCGCCGACGACACACGAGCTCACGGTGCTGCGGGCGCTGGAGGCCACCAAGCACGGGAGCCCACGGTGACGGGAGACGACCCGATGACCCAGGAGACCGTCGACCAGGCCGGCAGCGGGCTGGTGCTGCCGCGGTACCGGCGCGACGACGTCGACGCCCACCCGCCCCTGCTCAGCCCCGGCTACAAGTCGACCGTGGGGCGGGCGCCCCGGCAACCGCTCACCTACCTGCCGCAGCGGCTCACCGAGGTCACCGGGCCGCTGCTGGGGGAGGGGCGGCTGGGCGACCTCGACCACGACCTGACCCGCCAGCACGACGGGGAGCCGCAGGGCCAGCGGATCATCGTGCACGGCCGGGTCCGCGACGGCGACGGCCGGCCGGTGGCCGGCACGCTTGTCGAGATCTGGCAGGCCAACGCCGCCGGGCGCTACCGCCACGCCACCGACTCGTGGCCGGCGCCGCTGGACCCGCACTTCGACGGGGTGGGCCGGGCGCTCACCGACGAGCAGGGGCGCTACCGGTTCGTCACCGTGCGGCCCGGCGCCTATCCCTGGCGCAACCACGACAACGCCTGGCGGCCGGCGCACATCCACTTCTCCCTCTTCGGCCGCGCCTTCACCCAGCGGCTGGTGACGCAGATGTATTTTCCGGGTGACCCGCTCTTCTCCCAGGATCCGATCTTCAACTCGGTCCGCGACCCGAAGGCCCGGGAGCGGATGATCGCCCGGTACGACCACGCCGCCACCATGCCGGAGTGGGCGCTGGCGTACGAGTTCGACATCGTGCTGCGGGGCCGGGAGGGCACCCCGTTCGAGGACGAGGACGACGATGACTGAGCGGCTGGGCGTCACGCCCGCACAGACCGTCGGGCCGTACCTGCACATCGGCCTGCGCTGGCCCGACGGCCCGTACGTGGTGCCCGAGGGCACGCCGGGCGCGGTCTGGATCCGCGGCCGGATCCTCGACGGCGCCGGCGCGCCGGTGGTGGACGCCATGGTGGAGAGCTGGCAGGCCGACCCGGACGGCCGGTTCGACCACCCGGACGACCCGCGCGGCGCCCGGCCGCCCACGCTCGCCAGCTTCCGCGGCTTCGGCCGCGCCGAGACCGACGGGCAGGGCTGGTACCGGCTGCTGACCGTCAAGCCCGGACCGCTGCCCGACCCGGACGGCGGCACCGAGGCGCCGCACCTGACCCTGTCGGTGTTCGGGCGGGGGCTGCTGCACCGCCTGGTCACCCGGCTGTACTTCCCCGACGAGCCGGCCGCGAACGCCGCCGATCCCGTGCTGCGCGGCGTCGACGCCGGCCGCCGGGACACGCTGCTGGCCAGCCCCGCGCCGGACGGCCTCCGCTTCGACATCCACCTCCAGGGCGACCGTGAGACCGTCTTCTTCGCCCTCTGAGGGCCTGCTCACCGGCCTCTCCAGCGTCCCCGACGTGGACGCGGAACTCGGCGACCCGGCCCTGCTCCAGGCGATGCTGGACGTGGAGGCCGCGCTCGCCCGGGCCGCGGCGGACGCCGGTGTGCTGCCCGCACCGGCGGCCGACGCGATCGTCGCGCAGTGCCGCGCCGAGCGGTACGACCCCGGGGCCCTCGGCCGGGCCGCCGACGCCGCCGGCAACCCGGTGGTGCCGCTGGTGCGCGAGCTGACCGCCGCCGTGCCGGCGTCCGCCCGGGCCTGGGTGCACCTCGGGGCGACCAGCCAGGACGTCCTGGACACCGCGCTGGTGCTGGTGGCCGGGCGGGCGCTCGGCCCGCTGCTGCGGCACCTCGACGCCGCCGCCGACGCCGCCGCCCGGCTCGCCGACACCCACCGGGACACCGTGCTGGTCGCCCGGACCCTCGGCCAGCAGGCGGCGCCCACCACGTTCGGGCTCAAGGCCGCCGGCTGGTTGACCGGCCTGGTCGACGCGCGGGACCGGCTGCGCCGGGCGGGCGCCGCGCTGCCCGCGCAACTCGGCGGCGCGGTCGGCACCCTGGCCGCGTTCGGCCCGGCCGGACCGGAGGTCGCCGAGCGGTTCGCCGCCCACCTGGGCCTGCCCGCGAGCCCGCTGCCCTGGCACACCCGCCGCCAGCCGCTGCTCGACCTGGCCGCCGCCCTCGGCGGGCTCCTCGCGGCCGCCGGCAAGGCCGGCCTCGACGTGGGGCTGCTCGCCCAGACCGAGATCGGTGAGGTCGCCGAGGGCGGCGCCGGTCGGGGCGGCTCCTCGGCGATGCCGCACAAGCGCAACCCGGTGGACTCGGTCCTGGTCGGTGCGGCGGCGCGGCGCGGTCCGGGTCTCGTCGCCACCCTGCTCGCCGCCGCCGTCCAGGAGCACGAGCGGGCCGCGGGCGGCTGGCACGCCGAGTGGGAGCCCCTGCTCGACCTGCTGCGGGTGGCCGGCGGCGCCACCGCCCGGTGCGCCCGGATGCTGGCCGGGCTGCGCGTGCACCCGGAGCGGATGCGGGCGAACCTCGACGCGACCGGCGGCCTGGTGCTCGCCGAGGCCGTCGCCGCGCGGCTGGCCCCCGCCCTCGGTCGCGGCGCCGCCCACGACCTGGTCGCCCGCGCCGCCGCCCGACCCCCGTTCCGCGCCGCGCTGCTCGCCGATCCCGAGCTGCGCGCCCACCTGTCCGAGGCGGACGTCGACGAGGCGCTCGACCCGGCCCGCTGGCTCGGCTCGGCCGGCCGGTTCGTCGACCGCGCCCTGGACTCCTGGCGGGAGGCGGGGACGTGACCGCCCGGCTGCACGCCACCGTGGACGGCCCGGCCACCGCGCCGGTGCTGCTGCTCGGCAGCTCCCTGGGCACCGCCGGGGCGATGTGGGAACCCCAGGTCCCGGCGCTCGCGCAACGGTTCCGGGTGATCCGGTACGACCACCTGGGCCACGGCCGCTCGGCGGTGCCCGCCGGGGCGTACACGGTGGAGCTGCTGGGCCGGGAGGTGCTGCGGCTGCTCGACGACCTCGGGGCGGCCCGGGTCGACTACGCCGGCCTGTCCCTCGGCGGCATGGTCGGCATGTGGCTCGCCGCGCACGCGCCCGACCGGGTCCGGCGGCTGGCGCTGCTGTGCACGTCGGCGTCGCTCGGCCCGCCCGAACAGTGGCGGGACCGGGCGGCGACGGTACGGGCCGCCGGCCTGCCGCCGATCGCCGACGCCGTGGTGGCCCGCTGGTTCACCCCGGCCTTCGCCGCGACCCGGCCCGACCTGGTCGCCCGGTACCGCGCCATGCTCACCGCGACACCCCCGGCCGGCTACGCCGCCTGCTGCGAGGCGATCGGCGCGATGGACCTCCGCCCCGACCTCGCCCGGATCGGCGCGCCCACGCTGGTCGTCGCCGGAGCCGACGACCCGGCCACCCCGGTGGCGCACGCCCGGGCGATCGTCGCCGGCATCCCGGGGGCCCGGCTCGCCGTGGTGGACGAGGCCGCCCACCTGGCCAACGTCGAGCAACCCGAGCGGGTCGGCCGACTCCTGCTGGCACACTTCGACGAGGGACGTGGGGACGGATGAACGACCACGAGCGGCACGAGGCGGGCATGGCGGTACGCCGGCAGGTGCTCGGTGACGCGCACGTCGACCGGGCGATCGCCGGCACCGACGAGTTCACCGCCGACTTCCAGGACTTCATCACCCGCTACGCGTGGGGGGAGATCTGGACCCGGCCGGGCCTGGACCGGCGTACCCGCAGCTGCGTCACCCTCGCCGTGCTCGCCACCCTGCACCACGACGAGGAGTTGGCGATGCACGTGCGCGCCGCGCTGCGCAACGGACTCACCCCGGAGGAGGTGGGGGAGGTCCTGCTCCAGGTCGGCGTCTACGCTGGCGTACCGGCGGCGAACCGGGCGTTCAAGGTGGCCCGGGAGACCCTGCGGGAGGCCGGGTGAGCGAGGAGGCGGCGAGGTCGCCGGAGTTCGTCCAGTCGCTGGAGCGCGGACTCGCGGTGATCCGGGCGTTCGACGCCGAGCATCCGCAGCTCACCCTGAGCGAGGTCGCCCGCCGGACCGGGCTGACCCGGGCCGCGGCCCGCCGGTTCCTGCTCACCCTGGTCGAGCTGGGGTACGTGCACACCGACGGCCGGCTCTTCTCGCTGCGCGCGCGGATCCTCGAACTGGGCTACGCGTACCTGTCGGGCCTGAGCCTGCCCGAGGTCGCGCAGCCGCACATGGAGGCGCTCGTCGCCCAGGTGCACGAGTCCTGCTCGGTCTCGGTGCTCGACGGCGACGAGGTGGTCTACGTCGCCCGGGTGCCCACCAAGCGGATCATGACGGTGGGGATCAGCGTCGGCACCCGCTTCCCCGCGTACGCCACGTCGATGGGGCGCGTGCTGCTCGCCGCGCAGCCGGCGGACTGGCTGGCCGACTATCTCGCCACGGCCGAGCTGCGGCCGTTGACCCGGCGCACCGTCACCGACCCGGCGAAGCTGCGCGCCGCGCTGACGAAGATCGCCACCCAGGGGTACGCGATCGTCGACCAGGAGCTGGAGGAGGGGCTGCGGTCGGTGGCCGCGCCGATCCACGGCGAGCACGGCTCGGTGATCGCCGCGGTGAACGTCTCCGCGCACGCCAGCCGCGGGTCGTTCGAGATGATCCGCCGGGAGCTGCTCCCGCCGCTGCTGGCCGCCGCCAAGCGGATCGAGGAGGACCTCCGGGGCGGCCCGCGCCGGTAGGCGGCCCGCGTCGGTGGGCGGCCGCGTCGGTGGGCGGCCGGCGTTGCCCACTCGTCCCGGCCGGGCCCGGCCGGCACCTGCGGCCGGCCGGGGCGTGGTCCGCTGCCAGCAGATCCTCCGGGCGTGCGAGCCGTCGGCGGCGACCACTGTCGGTGACCCTGACGGGAGCCACGACACCCTGTGCGCGTGATACCTCAGAGTCATCAAAATTACTCTGAGGTATCACGCTCGATCGCACGTCCGCCGTCCGCCCACGGACCTCAGCCGGGGGAGCGGTCGGCGCCTAAGATGGCGATCGATCCGACAGTGCGGCGCGTGGAACGGAGAGCAGCCAGAGATGTCGCGTGGGCGTGGGGCCGGGGTGCTGGTGGCCGTCCTGGTCGCCCTGTACGCGCTGTCGCTGGTCACCCCGCTGGTGTCGCCGTTCGCCCGGTATCCGCTGTACCTCGTCAAGTGCGGGGGACAGCCCGTGGTCGCCTCGGACTTCGCGGCGTCCTACACCTACCGGGCACCGGGCAGCGACGGCTACGGCGTCACCATCCTGACGAGTCACTTCTTCTGCACCGTCGCCGAGGCCGAGCGGGCGGGGTTCCGACGAGACACGTTGCCCCCTGGCTGACGGCCGCCGGGTCGTCACCTGACCTCGGACGTGGTCCAGCGCGCGGACGCGTTGGTGACCGGCACCGTCGCACCGACCAGCGTGGTCAGCGCCTCGGTGTCCCGCCGCACACTGGTGCCGACCCAGAGTTCGACCTCGCCGGGCTCCACGACCCGGGTCAGCGTCCGGTCGGAGAAGGCCAGCCGGGTGGTGGGCACCGTCAGCTCGACGGTGACGGACTGGCCCGGCGCCAGGTGGACCCGCCGGTAGCCGAGCAACTGCGCCACCGGCCGGGTCACCGAGGCCACCGGGTCGTGGCCGTACAGCTGGACCACGTCGTCGCCGGCGACCGGGCCGGTGTTGGTCACCCGCACGGTCACCGGCAGCATCCCGCCGGTCGGCGCCGTGGCCGGCGCGGTCAGGTCCGCGTACGCGAACGTGGTGTACGACAGGCCGTGGCCGAACGGCGCCACCGGCGTGGTCGACAGGTTGGTCACCTCGGTGCCCGCGCCGAGCGTGGGATGCAGGTACGAGTAGGGCTGGGCGCCGGCCGAGCGGGGCAGGCTGACCGGCAGCCGGCCCGACGGGTTGACCCGCCCGGAGAGCACCCCGGCGAGCGCGCTCGCGCCCTCCTCGCCGGGGAAGAACGCCTGCACCACCGCGGCGCACCGGGACAGCGCCCAGTCGACGGCGTACGGCCGGCCGGTGACCAGCACGAGCACGACCGGGGTGCCGGTCGCCAGCACCGCCTCGACCAGCTCGCGCTGGACGCCGGGCAGCTCCAGGTCGTCCCGGTCGCAGCCCTCGCCGACCGTGCCGCGCCCGAACAGTCCCGCGTGGTCGCCGACCACCAGCACGGCGACCTCCGCGGCGGCCGCCGCGGCGACGGCCTCGTCGAAGCCGGAGCGGTCGTCGGTGTCCACGTCGCAGCCCCACGCCGAGGCGACCGAGTCGGGACCGAACTCGTCGCGCAGCGCGTCGAGCACCGTCGGCACCTCGATGCCGGTCTCCACGCCGGGGTGCTGGACGAGCACGTGGTTGAGGAAGGAGTAGCAGCCGAAGAGGGCGCCCTGCCGGTCGGCGTTCGGGCCGATGACCGCCACCCGCCGGCCCGCCGGCACCGGGAGCACGCCGTCGTTGGCGACCAGGATGACCGACTCCTCGGCGAGGCGGCGGGCGATGGACCGGTGCTCCGGCGAGTCGAGGTCGACCGCCGGCGGCGGCTCCGCCGTGAACGTCGCGTCGAGCAGCCCGAGCTCCAGCTTCTGGCGCAGCACCCGCAGCACCGCGCGGTCGACGACCGCCTCGTCGAGGGTGCCGGCCCGCACCGACTGCCGCAGGGTCAGGTAGGCGTCGCCGGTGGGCAGCTCGACGTCGACCCCGGCGGTCAGTGCCTGCACCGCCGCCGCCGCGTGGTCGCCCGCGACGTGGTGCAGCAGGTTGAGGAACGCCACCCCGAAGTAGTCGGCCACCACCGTGCCGTCGAAGCCCCACCGGTCCCGCAGCACACCGGTCAGCAACGCCGGGTCGGCCGCCACCGGCACCCCGTCGATCTCGGCGTAGGAGTGCATGACGCTGCGCGCGTCGCCGTCGAGGATCGCCATCTCGAACGGCGGGAGCAGCACGTCGGCGATCTCCCGCGGACCGGCGTGCACCGGGGCGAAGTTGCGCCCGGCCCGGGAGGCGGAGTATCCGACGAAGTGCTTCAGCGTGGCGTGCACCCCCTGCGACTGCAGGCCCCGCACGTACGCGGTGCCGATGGTCCCGACCAGGTAGGGGTCCTCGGCGATGCACTCGTCGACCCGGCCCCAGCGCGGGTCGCGGATCACGTCGAGCACCGGGGCGAGGCCCTGGTGCACGCCCAGCGCCCGCATCGACGCCCCGATCGACGCGGCCATCTCGGCGACCAGGTCGGGATCGCAGGCGGCGCCCCACGCCAGCGGGGTGGGGAAGGTGGCCGCCTTCCAGGCCGACAGCCCGGTCAGGCACTCCTCGTGCACGATCGCCGGGATGCCCAGCCGGGTGCCGGTCACCAGGTCGGACTGGAACTTCCACAGCCACGACGCCCGGGCGACGGGGTCCACCGGCCGCGTCCCGTACGCCCGGGTGAGGTGTCCGAGCCCGTGCCGGGAGAAGTCCTCGAGCCGGCCGACGTCGCCGAACTCGCCCTGCAACGGGGCGACCGTCTCGCCGTCCTCCTTCTCCCAGAAGCCGACGAGCTGGGCGACCTTCTCCTCGATCGTCATCCGGCCGAGCAGCTCACGTACCCGAGCCTCGCCGTCCGGCCGGTCGTGGTCCGGACCTGCCTGGGCCGGTACCGGCCCGGCCACCGCCCCGCGGAGCTCAGTCATGCTGTGCCTTTCCCTTGGTTGTGCGCGTACCGCTGTGGTTCAGCCCTTGACCGCACCCTGTAGGCCGCCGACGATCTGCTTCTCGGCGAAGGTGAAGAAAAGGAGTGCCGGCAGCATTGCCAGCGAGGTGAAGGCGAGGATGCCCGCCGTGTCGGAGGTGTACTGGCTGGAGAAGTTCTGCACGCCCAGCGGCAGGGTGTGCAGGCTGGCGTCGCCGAGGACCAGCAGCGGCAGCAGGAAGGCGTTCCAACTCGCCACGAACGCGAGGATCCCGACGGTGACCAGCGCGGGCCGCGACAGCGGCAGCACGATGCGCCAGAGGAACCCGATCCGGCCGGTGCCGTCGATGGCGGCGGCGTCCTCCAACTCCCGGGGGATGGCGGACAGGAACGGCCGCAGGATGACGATCGTCAGCGGCAGCTGGAAGGCGATCTGCGGAAGCATCACCGCGTAGTACGAGTTGATCAGATTCAGGTCGCGCAGCATGAGATAGAGCGGCAGGATCGCCGCTCCGGCCGGGAAGAGCAGGCCGAGGGTGAAGAAGGTGTAGAGCGCCTCGCGCCCCCGGAAGGTGTACCGGGCCAGCACGAACGCGGCGCCGACCCCGAGCAGCACGACGCCGAGCGTCGTACCCAGGGCGATCACCCCGCTGTTGAGGGCCTGCCCCCAGAAGTCGCTTCTGGTCAACACCCGGGCGTAGTTGTCCCAGACCCACGGGTCGGGCAACCCGGCCGGGTCCGCCACGATCTGCGGGGTGGTGCGGAAGCCGCCGACGATCACGTAGACCACCGGGGTGATCGACACGGCGGCGACGGCCAGCGCCAGCGCGTAGGTGAGCGGACTGCTCCACGCGAAGGGGCGCTTGGCGGACGTGGACGGCACGGCGTTCGCGGTCACGGTCACTTCGCCCTTCCGGTGATGGCGCCCTGGAGGTCGCGGCGCAACAGGAAGCGCTGGAACAGCAGCGCGGCGACGAATGAGATGACGAAGAGGATCACCGCGACGGCGTTGCCGTACCCCCACAGCCGGGCGAAGAACCCGTTGTCCACCATGTACGTCGCCATGGTGGCCGAGGCGCCCAGCGACCGCACGGCGGGCACCGAGGTCACCCAGATCATGTCGAAGATCTGCAGTGATCCGATCATGGACAGGAACATCCAGATCCGGATGGTCGGCGCCAGCAACGGCAGCGTCACGTGCCGCTGGATCTGCCACCAGCTCGCCCCGTCGATCTGGGCGGCCTCGGTCAACTCCTCCGGCACGTTCGACAGGCCGGCGAGCAGCAGGATGATCGCGAAGCCGACGTACTTCCAGGTGAGGATGAACAGCAGGGTCCAGATGACCAGGTCCAGGTCGGCGAGCCAGGCCTGCACCAGGAAGCCCAGCCCGAGCGACTCCAGCATCGCGTTGACCGTGCCGGCGTCGGCCAGCAGCAGCTTCCACATGATGCCGACGGTGACCTCGGCGAGCACGTAGGGCACGAAGGCCAGCAGCCGGAACACGGTGCGGCCGCGGAAGTTGCGGTTGAGCAGCAGGGCCACGGCCAGGGCGATGGGGCCCTGGATCACCAGCGACCCGAACACGATGATCGCGTTGTTGCGCAGCGCGTCGAGGAAGATCGGGTCCTGGAAGGCGAGGACGTAGTTGTCGAAGCCGACGTAGTCGGTGGGCTTTCCGACGCCGCGCCACCGGAAGAGGCTGTAGTAGAAGGCGAAGCCCATCGGCACCAGTACGAACGTCACGTAGACGAGCACGGCCGGCGTGGTGAGACCGATGATCTCGAACCACTTGCGGCGGGTCTCCCCGGCCCGGGCGGACGAGCGGCCGGGCCGGGGCCTCGCCGGCGGCGCGTCCGCGCCGCCGGCGAGATCCAGGGAGGGGTTGGTGGCGGTCACTTGCGCGCGGCCGCCTTCATGGCGTCGACGACCTTCTCCGGGGTGCCGTTGCCGGCGAAGATGGCGACGATCGCGTCGTTCATCGCGTTGCCGACGGTGCTGCCGAAGGCCGTGTCCAGCCAGAGCTGCACGTAGGTCGCCCCGCTGGTGGCCTCCAGGATGGACCGCAGGGCGGGATCCTGGACGCCGGCCTCGGCGCCCTTGGCCACCGGCAGGCCGGTGCCGGTCTCGGCGTAGCCCTTCTGCACCTCGGGGCTCACCAGGTACTTGAGGAACTCGACGCACTCGGCCGGGGCGTTCTTGGCGCAGGCGAACCCGTCGCCACCGCCGAGGGCCGCCTTCGGGTCACCGGGGGAGCCGGAGAGCGCCGGCACCGGGAACCAGCCGATGAACTTGTTCAGCGCGGCCTTGTCCGCGGCGACCGTGTCCAGCGTGCCCTTGTTCCAGTCGCCCATCAGCTCCATCGCGGCCTTGCCGTTGGCGAGCAGACCGTTGGCGCTGGTCGGGTCGTTCTGGCCCGGGGTGGCGATGAAGTTGTTCTGGAACGGCTTGGTGTCGATGAAGGTCTTCAGGTCCTGGCCGGCCTTGACGAAGCACGGGTCGTCGAAGGACAGGTCGGTGGAGGCCTTCTTCAGGGTGTCGACCGAGCAGGCGCGCAGCGCGAAGTTGTACCACCAGTGCGCGGCGGGCCACTTGTCACCGGCGCCGACGGCGATCGGGATGACGTTTATCGCCTTGAGCTTGGTGACCGCGTCGTTGAGCTCGTCGAAGTTGGTCGGCGGGGCGGCGATGCCGGCCCGCTGGAACATGTCCTTGTTGTACCAGATGCCCTCGATGCCCATCCGGTACGGCAGGCCGTACTGCTTGCCGTTGGCCTGCCAGATCTCGGCCGCGCTGCCGATGTTGGCAACCTCGTCCTTGACCTGCTCGGTGATGTCCTTGAGGTAGTCGGCCTCGACCTGCTCGCGGATCTCGCCACCACCCCAGGACTGGAAGATGTCCGGCGGGTCGCTGCTGAGCAGCGCGGCGGGCAGCCGGGTGCGCTGGAGTTGGTTGGTCTCGATCCCCTCGGCCTGGATCGTGACCGTCGGGTGGAGGGCGGAGAAGTCCTTGGCGACCTTCTCCCAGTAGGTCTTGCCGGGACCGTCCTGGGACGCGTTGTGCCACCAGGTCAGGGTCACCGGGTTCTTGTAGAGCTCGCTCTCTGCGGGTTCCTCGTCGCCGCCGCTGTTGCACCCGGCGACAACGAGAGCGCTGGTCATAAAGAGTGCCAGAACGGCACTCGCACGGCGCTTCGTCGCCATCGATGTCTCCTCGACTAGTCAGTCGCGGTACTCGGCCTGCCGGGGAGTTTTACAGTGACGAAACACGATGTCAATCGGTATCGATAACGTTTTCGACTCGTCGTGACGCTGCCCCGACCGGCCCTCTATCATCTTCGGCGTGGCGTTCCCCCAGCGCGTCAAGATGTCGGACGTGGCCCGTGCGGCCGGCGTCTCGGTGGCAACTGTATCGAAAGTTGTCAATGGTCGGTACGGCGTGGCGCAGGCGACCGTCGAGCGCGTCCAGCAGGTCATCCACGAGCTCGGGTACGAGGCCAGCCTGGGTGCGCAGAGCCTGCGCAGCCACCGCACGAACGTGCTGGGCATCCTGGTCGCCGAGTTCGAGCCGTTCTCCACCGAGCTGCTCAAGGGGGCGTCCCGCGAGGTGGCCGGCACCGGTTACCAACTGCTCGCCTACTCCGGCGGCGACGGTGGCGGCGACGGCGAGGGGGTGGCCGTGGGCTGGGAGCGGCGGTCGCTGGCCCGGCTCTCCGGAACGCTCATCGACGGGGCGGTGATCGTCACCCCGACCGTGGTCGAGACCAAGCACGGCTTCCACGTCGTCGCCGTCGACCCGCACACCGGCCCGTCCGGCCTGCCCACCGTCGACTCGGACAACTTCGCCGGCGCCGTGCTGGCGACCAACCACCTGCTGGAGCTCGGCCACCGGCGGATCGGGCACCTCAGCGGTCGCGCCGACCTCGAGTCGGCGCGGCTGCGGGAGGCGGGCTTCCGCAAGGCGATGGCCGACGCCGGGGTGCCGGTGGACGAGCGGCTGGTCGGGGTGGGCGGCTTCAAGACCGAGAGCGCCGCCGGTACGGCCGCCGAGCTGCTCGCGCTGCCCGACCGGCCGACCGCGATCTTCGCGGGCAACGACCTGTCGGCGATCTCCACCATGGACGTCGCCCGGAGCATGGGGCTCACGGTGCCCGACGACCTCTCGGTGATCGGTTTCGACAACGTCCCGGAGTCGGCGCTGGTCAACCCGCCGCTGACCACGATCAGCCAACCGCTGCAACGGATGGGCGCCGAGGCGTTGCGGCTGCTCATCGACCTGATCGCCGGCGTCGAGCGGGACACCCACATCCAACTCCCCACCGAGCTGGTGATCCGCGCGTCCTGCCGCCCCTGGCGCTGACCCCACCCGCCGGGCCGGCCGGCGGCGCACCACCGAGTGGCCGCGCGGGTCTGTCCTCCGTGGCGGCAAGCCGTTACGGTGAGCGAGATTCCGGGATTTCCACGGGGAAGTTCCGGAAGTTCCGCCGAAACGGGTCGAGCCGAAGGAGCCGTACATGTCGACGGAGATCGCAGACGTGGCCACGACCGCCCGGTCGATCCGCAACCCGGTCCTGCCGGGGTTCCACCCGGATCCGTCGATCCTGCGGGTGGGCGACGACTACTACCTGGCCACCTCGACCTTCGAGTGGTACCCGGGCGTGCGCGTGCACCACTCCCGCGACCTGGTCCACTGGCGCGCCCTGGGCGGCATCATCACCGACCGTCGGCTGCTGGACCTGTGCGGCTGCGGCGACTCCAACGGCGTCTGGGCGCCCGACCTGACCTACCACGACGGGCTGTTCCACCTGGTCTACAGCGACGTCGCCAGCTTCACCGGCGGCTACTGGGACCCGCAGAACTACCTGGTCACCGCTCCGGACATCAGCGGCCCGTGGTCCGATCCGGTGAAGCTGCACGCGCACGGCTTCGACGCCGCGCTCTTCCACGACGAGGACGGCAGCAGCTGGCTGCTGAGCCTGAGCGCCGACTGGCGGCCGGGGCGGGACCCCTTCGGCGGCATCGAGATCCAACGCTACGACCGCGCCCGGCGGGAACTGGTCGGCGAGCCGCGGCTCATCTTCCACGGCACCGCGGCCGGGCTGACCGAGGGGCCGCACATGTACCGCCGGGACGGCTGGTACTGGCTGGTCACCGCCGAGGGGGGCACCAGCTGGGAGCACCAGGTCACCGTCGCCCGGTCCCGGCACCTGCACGGCCCGTACCTGGCCGATCCGCGGGGGCCGCTGCTCACCTCCCTGGGCCACCCGGAGCTGCGCCTGCAGAAGGCCGGCCACGGCAGCCTCGTGCAGACCCCGCAGGGCGACTGGTACCTGGCCCACCTGACGGCCCGCCCGTACTCGCCCCGGGGCAACTGCGTGCTCGGCCGGGAGACCGCCATCCAACGGGTCGACTGGCCCACCGGGCAGTGGCCGCGAATCCCCGGCGGCGTACCGGCCGACGCCGCCCCCGCCCCGGACCTGCCCGCCCACCCGTGGCCGGACGAGCCGGCGACCGACCACTTCGACGGCCCCGCGCTGGCGCCCTGCTGGTCGACGCTGCGCCGCCCGGCGAGCCCGGACTGGCTCGACCTCGCGGCGCGCCCGTCGCACCTGCGCCTGCACGGCGGGCAGTCGCCGGCCGGCCGGCAGACCCCGAGCCTGGTCGGGCGGCGGGTCGGGGCCGAGCGCTGCTCGCTCGAGACCATTGTCGAGTTCGACCCCGCCGGCCACCGGCAGTTGGCCGGCCTGACCGCCTACTACAACACCCGCAACTGGCACTACCTCTACCTGACCCGGGACGACTACGACCGGGTGGTGCTGGAGCTGCTCAGCTGCGACCAGGGGCGCCGGACGGCCCATCCGGAACTCACCGTCGACGTCGCCGGCGCCACCCGGGTCGGCCTGCGGGCGAGCTTCGACGGGCCGGTGGTGCGCTTCGGCTACGACCTCGGCGCCGGCTGGCGGGAGCTGCCCGTGGCGCTGGACGCCACCATCCTCTCCGACGAGCACGCCGCGCAGGCGGTCGACGGGGAGCCGGTGGCCTGGGGCTTCACCGGCGCCTTCCTCGGCCTGTGGGTGCAGGACATCGGCGGCGACGGCGGGTACGCCGACTTCGACCACGCCACCTACCTCGAACACTGATCCGCCCCGGCGGCCGGTTGACGGATGACATCGATCTCCGTAATCATTCGGGCAACTTGCGGAAAGAGTTCCGTAACTTTCGGAGTCGACCTGCTGCCCGGAAGGAAACCCATGAAGCTCAGACGCTGGATCGCCACCGGCGCGGTCGCCGTCGCGACCGTCGCCGCCCTCAACGTCGCGCCCGCCACGGCGGGCCGGCCGTACGACCCCACCACGCAGAGCCTGGGTGACCTGGCCCTGCGGCACGGCCTGTACCTGGGCACCGCCGTGGACATGGACGCCCTGAACGACGCCTCGGACCCGCGCTACCGCCAACTGGCCGCCACCGAGTTCTCCACCGTCACCGCGGAGAACGTGATGAAGTGGGAGAGCCTGGAGCCCACCCGGGGCCGCTACAACTGGGGGCCGGCCGACGAGTTCGTCGCCTTCGCCCGCAAGAACCACCAGCGGGTACGCGGGCACGTGCTGGTCTGGCAGAACCAGCTCCCCGGCTGGCTCACCAGCGGCGTGGCGGACGGCTCCATCAGCAAGGCGGAGCTGCGCCAGATCCTGCGCGACCACATCACCCGGGTGGTCACCCGCTACCAGGGCCGCATCTGGCAGTGGGACGTGGTCAACGAGGCGGTCAGCGACCCGTGGGACACCCCGTCGACCCTGCACTACAAGGGCTTCTGGGCCCAGCACCTCGGGCCGGGCTACCTCGCCGACGCGTTCCGCTGGGCGCGCGCCGCCGACCCGAAGGCGCTGCTGTTCTACAACGACTACAACATCGAGGCGTTCGGGTCCGGCAACCCGGCCGACGACAAGACCCAGTTCGTCTACGAGATGGCGCGTGACCTGCGCGCCCGGGGCGTGCCGATCGACGGCGTCGGCAGCCAGGGCCACCTGGGCACCCAGTACGGCAACTACAGCACCTTCCAGGTCGTCGACGCGCTCAAGAAGTTCGCCGGACTGGGGCTGGCGACCGCGTTCACCGAGGTCGACGTGCGCAGCCAGCTCACCGAGGCGGTGCGGGCGGGTGACTCCAACGAGATCAACCCGCGGCTCCAGGCGGCGGCGGCGAACTTCAGCGTCCTGCTGCGGGCCTGCCTGGCCGAGCGGCACTGCCTGTCGTTCACCCTCTGGGGCTTCACCGACCGGCACTCCTGGGTGCCGGACTGGTTCGACAACCCGCCGGAGGGGATGGCCACCGTCTACGACGAGAACTACCGCCCCAAGCTGGCGTACCAGGAGCTGAAGGCCGACCTGATCTATTCCGGGCCGCCCTTCGTGCTGCCCCGCGTGCCGCAGCAGCCGCGCCGGTAACGGCGCCCACCGCCGGTGGCGGCGGGACCGGTCCACCCTCCGGCCCCGCCGCCACCTCGTACCGACCCGTCGGCCGTTGTGCATCCCGCGGTGTTCCGGTAATTTCTCGATAGATTCGCTTCGATTGACCCACGGTGGGCGGGAGAGCATCCCGATCCGCGCGGCCTCCGGGCGGCCGCGTCGCGAGCCGAGCGCCGTGGTGGGCAGTCGTCGGAGCGGGCTCACCCACTCCTCAGTTATGGAAAGGCTTCGTGATGGACAAGGTGCTCGCCCGCGACACCGAAGGCCCGGCCGCCCGGCCACGACGGCGCGCCGCGCTGATTTCCGCGGTCGCCGGCGTCGCGATGGTCGCGGCGGCGGTGATGGTGACCTCCCCCAGCGCCAGCGCCGGGACCACGCTCGGGGCGTCGGCGGCCGAGAAGGGCCGCTACTTCGGCACCGCGGTGGCCGCGTTCAAGCTGTCGGACAGCCAGTACACCGGCATCCTGAACCGCGAGTTCAACTCGGTCACCGCCGAGAACGAGATGAAGTGGGACGCCACCGAGCCGTCCCAGGGCCAGTTCAACTACTCCAGCGCCGACCGGATCGTCAACCACGCCCGGTCCAACGGGATGCAGGTCCGCGGGCACGCGCTGGCCTGGCACTCCCAGCAGCCCGGCTGGGCGCAGAACCTGTCCGGCACGGCCCTGCGGCAGGCGATGCTCAACCACGTCACCCAGGTCGCCACCTACTACCGGGGCAAGATCTACGCCTGGGACGTGGTGAACGAGGCGTACGCCGACAGCGGCGGTGGCCGGCGCGACTCCAACCTCCAGCGCACCGGCAACGACTGGATCGAGGCCGCCTTCCGGGCCGCCCGCGCCGCCGACCCGGGCGCGAAGCTCTGCTACAACGACTACAACACCGACAACTGGACCTGGGCCAAGACGCAGGGCGTCTACAACATGGTCAAGGACTTCAAGGCCCGGGGCGTGCCGATCGACTGCGTCGGCTTCCAGTCGCACTTCAACAGCGGCTCGCCGTACCCGAGCAACTACCGCACCACGTTGCAGAGCTTCGCCGATCTCGGCGTCGACGTGCAGATCACCGAGCTGGACATCGAGGGCTCCGGCAGCACCCAGGCCACCACCTACGGCAACGTCGTCCGGGACTGCCTGGCCGTGGCGCGCTGCACCGGCATCACGGTGTGGGGCATCCGGGACAGCGACTCCTGGCGGGCCAGCGGCACCCCGCTGCTCTTCGACAGCAGCGGCAACAAGAAGCAGGCGTACACGGCGACGCTGGACGCGCTGAACGCGGGCGGCACCACCACCCCGCCGACCACGACCCCGCCCCCGCCGCCGACCACCACCCCGCCGCCGAGCACCACGACCCCGCCGCCCTCGGGCAGCGGGTGCACCGCCACGCTGACCCTCAACCAGTGGCAGGGCGGCTTCGTCACCAACGTCCGGGTCACCGCCGGTGCCGCCGGCGCCAACGGCTGGACCGTGTCGCTCACTCTTCCCTCGGGCGCATCGGTCACCAACACCTGGAGCGCTCAGGCCAGCGGGACCAGCGGCGCGGTGAGCTTCCGCAACGTCGACTACAACCGCCAGCTGGGCGCGGGCGCCAGCACCGAGTTCGGCTTCCAGGGCAACGGCACCGGCCCGTCCGGCACCGCCACCTGCACCGCCGGCTGAACGACGGTGGCCCGGCGCGGGCACGTCCCGCGCCGGGCCACCGGCCCCGTTCTCCAGCCCGACCAGCAGCTCGGCCGTTCCGCTCGCCGGGCTCCGCGCGGACGGCCCGGACTCGCGTCGCGAGTCCGGGCCGTCCGTCGTCGGCGGGGTCAGCGCCCGTTCATCGTCTCCCCGCTCCACTCCGCACGCCGCCCCGGTGAAGACTCCCCGGCGGCTTCAGCTGCTCACCGGTGACCGGGTCGCGGCGCACGCAGGCTCCGACCGGTGGCGTACCGATCGGAGCCTGCGCGCGTGCGGGGTCAGCGGGACGGCCTCACTGGGCCAGCAGCCACTGCAGGATCGTCTGGTCCTGGTAGGTGGGGGCGGCGGCCAGGTGCCGGTCCGGCTCATAGAAGGCCGAGTCGGCGTACTCGGTGTACTTGACCAGGGCGTTCGCCTGGGCGGGGGTCTTGCCGAGCGCGATGTAGGCGTTCCAGATCCGGTTGTAGGAGGCCTGGCCGGTGGTGACCACGTTGAGCAGGTGGTCACCGGTGCCGTGGGTGATCCAGACCGGCGTGCCCGAGGCGGCGATGGCGGTCGCCTGCTCGGCGCTCGCCCCGAAACCACCGGTGATCAGCATGCCGTCGAAGAGCCCGGGGTAGCTGGTCAGCGCGGCCCAGGCCAGCGTGGAGCCGTACGAGACGGTGGACCCGTAGATCCGGTCCTGGTCCACCGAGAACTCCCGGTTGAACGCGTTCAGCAGCTCGACCATGGCCGCCGCCTGGGCGGCCGGGGTGCCGACCCGCTGGTTCTGCACGGTCAGCACGATGACGTCCTCGTCGGTGCCGGTCCACTTCTCCTGGAGCCACGCGGTCGCCGGGATGTCCGCCGCGACCTGGACCCCCTCGTTGGCGCCGTTGAAGCCCATGCCGTGCCCGGGCAGGATCACCACGACCGGGTACTTCCGGTTGGCGTCGTAGCCCTCGGGCAGGTGGTACGCGTAGGGGACCGCCGTGCCGGCGCTCGTGGTGAAGCGCTTGTAGACGAAGTCGTCGGCCAGCAGGTTGACCGCCGGCTTGCTGGCCCCGTACTCCTCGGTGGACGCCGCCGCGAGCCGCGGCCCGCGACCCTGGCCGTTGCCGGCCTGGGCGTAGACGTCGTCGCGCTGGACGACCCGCGTCTGCAGGTCGGGGTTGACCTGCACGTAGCTGCCGGTGGCCATGATGGTGTTGCCGCCGGGGTCGGTCGGGTCGAGCTCGATGATGACGTACTTGCCCGGGTCGGACTGCTTGTCGGCGTCCAGCGCCGGCGATTCGTTGGTGTAGACCGCGGTGATGGTGCGGTCGCCCCGCTTCGTCGGGTCGGTGAGGTCCGCGACGGGGTTGAAACGGAAGTTGTAGAGGCTGTCCGACACGGTGAAGGTGTCGGTGTCCAGCGTCCGTGGGTTCACCACGGACGAGTACTCGACCGCGACGGCCGTGACCTTCTGCCCGAAGGCCAGGATCTGCGTGATCGGGACGACGTTCTGAACTCCGTCGCCGCCTTGACCGGGTGGTGCTGCGGCGGCGGCGCTCGGGGCGATCGCGACCGCACCGAGAACGACGGCCGCCGTGGCCAGGGTAGTTCGCTTCGACACTGGTTTGTCCCTCCGATCGGTGCGTACTGCTTCAGCAGGGGGCACCCTGGCTGGGACGGTACGCAACACTCCGGAAACAATCAATAGACGAAAACAAGCCATTCCTCGGCTATCTTTATGACCAACCTGGCGTAATGGTGGCTCCCCATCGGACTGATGATCGCCCAGGGAAAACGAGCCCGACGCGACCCGAGGAGGTAGCGTGATTTTGGCAAAACGGCTATAAATCATGGCTGTGTCCACGACCATCGACGCCGACCTCGATCGCGGCCTGACCGGCACCGAGCGCGCCCTGCTGCGGGCGCTGTCCGACGGGCGGCGCCGCACCGTCGCCGAGCTGTGCGCCGAACTCGCCGTGGCGCGCAGCAGCGTCGTACACGCGCTCGGCCGCCTCCGGACGGCGGGCGTCGTCGTGGAACATCCGTCCCGGCCCACCGCCCGGGGACGGCCGGCCCGCGGTTGGTCCCTCGCCGCGTCGCCCGGACTGCTCGCCGTCGTCGTGGCCGCCGCACACGGCTTCCTCGCCGGCGTGGTGCGCCCGGACGGCGAGGTGCTCGCGGCGGTGCACGGCACGGCGGACGTCACCACCCCCGCCGGCGCCCTGGAGTCGCTCGGCCAGGCCCTCGCCGAGGCCGGGGTGACCCGCGCCGACGTCGCGCTCGCCGTGCTCGGCCTGCCCGGCCCCTCCCTGTTCACCCGGTCGCCCGGCGCCGAGCCGCCCGGCGGGTCACACCTGCGGCGGTTCCGGGACTGGGCCGGGCGCTCCGCCCCGGACGTGATCGGCGAGTTCCTGGACTGCCCCGTCTTCTGCGAGAACGACGCCAACCTGGCCGCGCTCGGCGAGGCGGTCTACGGGGGCGGAGCCGGCGCGCAGACCATGCTGCACGTCTCCCTCACCCACGGGACCGGCGCCGGCCTGGTCATCGGTGGCCGGCTCCACCGGGGTGGCTCGCGGCTGGCCGGCGAGGTCGGGCACCTGCACGTGGACGACGGCGGGCAGCTCTGCGAGTGCGGCGCGCGTGGCTGCTTCTGGCAGACCACCAGCATCCCGGCGCTGCTCAGCGAACTGGCCGTGGCGCACGGCAGGAGCTTCACGGTGAGCGACCTCGACGCGGCGGCCGACTCCGGCGAGCTGGAGATCATGCGGGCCCTGCGCGGGTTCGGTCGCTCCCTCGGCCGCCGGGTCGCCGACTTCGTCGTCTTCGTCGACCCCGAGGCGATCATCGTGGACTCCACCCTCGGCGCCGCGTCCCACGTGATCGCGGACGGGATCCGGGAGGCGGTCGCCCAGTACACCCCGCCGCAGATGGCGGCGTCGGTCCGCATCTCGTCCGGCTCGCTCGGCGCGTCGGCGCACCTCAAGGGTGCGGCGGCCCTCGTCCGCACCGAACACCTCCTCGACGTCTCCGCGGTGTAAGGAGGGGCCCCTTATTAACAGACGTCTGTTAATAAGGGGCCCCTCCTTACACCGCGGCGCTGGCGGCGCTGACCGGCGCCCGGCCCGCGACCGTGGGGGCTTGCCGCGCCGAGCGGGCGCAACCACAGTGGTAGGCGCATCGGCAACTCCGGCATGACGACCGGCGACCACCCCCGTACATAGGCTGCCGCCGTACCCAGTCACGGGAGCCAAGGAGCCATCGATGTACGTCCGTCACCTGACCGCCGTCACCACCACCGCCGCCGCCTACACGATGACCGCCGGCCGGGCCGGGGCCAGTTTCGCCGCCCTGCTGGGGCTGGCCGGGGTGGTCGTCGGCGGGCTGGCCCTGGCCCGCCCCGCCGGCCGGCTCGGCATCGGCTCGGGGCGGCTGGGCGCCGGCGTGGCCCTGGCGGCGGGGCTGATCGGGATGGCCCTCGGCGGGCTGGTGGTGGCCACCTCCGACGGCGGCATCGGCACCGGCAACGGGCGCGCCGGGGCGTACGTGGCGCTGGCGGTCGGGCTGATCGCCGTCGTGCTCGGCGGGCTGGCGCTGGCCCGCGCCCGCCGCACCGCCTGACCGCTCGGCCGGGCCGGGAGCTGGACGGGGCCCGCCGCAGCGCTCAGCCGCGGGTGACCCAGCCGGGCACGGTCAGGCCCGACTCGTAGGCCAGGATCACCAGCTGGGCGCGGTCCCGGACCTGGGCCTTGGTCATGATCCGGCTGACGTGCGTCTTCGCCGTGGCCGGGCTCAGCACCAGGCGCGCCGCGATCTCGTCGTTGGACAGCCCGGCGGCGACCAGGGCCATCACCTCACGCTCCCGCTCGGTGAGCGCGCGCAGCCGGGGTCCCGGGTCCGGCTGCGCGCCCCGGGCGCTGAACTCGGCGATCAGCCGGCGGGTGATCGACGGTGCGATCAGCGCGTCTCCGCGCGCCACCACCCGCACCCCGTGGATCAACTCCGCCGGCTCGGTGTCCTTCACCAGGAACCCGCTCGCCCCCGCCCGCAGCGCGCCGTAGACGTAGTCGTCCAGGTCGAACGTGGTCAGGATGATCACCCGGACCGCGCCGCTCGTGGTGATCTCCCGGGTGGCGGCCAGGCCGTCCATCCCGGGCATCCGGATGTCCATCAGTACGACGTCCGGCCGCAGCCGTCGGGCCAGCCGCACCGCCTCGGCGCCGTCGGCGGCCTCGCCGACCACCTCGATGCCGTCCTCACCGGTCAGGATGGACCGGAACCCGGCGCGTACCAGGGTCTGGTCGTCGGCGAGCACCACCCGGATCACGCGGCGCCCCCCGAGTGGACTGCCGCCGCCCCGGCCGGCAGCGGTGCGGGCCGCAGCGGCAGGCGGGCGCGGACCCGGAAGCCACCGTCGGGCCCGGGGCCGGTCGCCAGCGAACCGCCCAGCGCCCGGGCCCGCTCGTCCATGCCGCGGATGCCGTTGCCGGCCGGGCCCGGGACGCCGCTGCCGTCGTCCTCGACCTCGACCAGCACGTCGTCGCCGTCCGGCCGGATCCGGATCACCGCGCTGCCCGCGCCGGCGTGTCGGGTCACGTTGGTCAGCGCCTCCTGCACGATCCGGTACGCCGCCAGGTCGACCTGCGGCGGCAGCGGACTGGTCTCGACCAGCTCGGTGCGGATCGCCAGCCCGGACCGCCCGGCCGTGGCGACCAGCTCGTAGAGGTGACTCAGCCCGGTGGTGGGGGTGGCCGGCACGTCCTCCTGCCGCAGCGCGTCCAGCGTCGCCCGCAACTCGTGCAGCGTCTCCTTGCTGGCCTGTTTGATCGCCGCCAGCGCCTGCTCGGACCGGGCCGGGTCCGGGCGGTGCAGCGCGGCGCTGGCCTGCACGTTGATCAGCGAGAGGTGGTGGCCGAGCACGTCGTGCAGGTCGCGGGCGATGCGCAACCGCTCCTCGGTGGCCCGGTGCCGGGCCTCCTCCCGCGCCCGCTGCTCCGCCGCGAGCGTGCCGGCCCGCACCTCGGCGAGGTAGGCCCGGCGGTTGCGGGTCACCCCGGCGATGACGGCGACGAGCCAGCCGGCGTGCAGCAGCGTCGCCCCGTTGCCGGTCTCCCCGCTCGGGTCGAAGCCGTCCGCCGCCGCGAAGGCGACCACCGACGCGAGCCCGAGCCCGACGGCGACCGCGAGGTGTCCCTCGTCGACGACGGTGTAGAGCGCCACGACGAACACCAGCATGACCGGCCCCGGCCGGTGCAGCAGCGCGCCGTACGCGCCGACCGCCGCCAGCGCCACCAGCCCGACCGCCACCGGATGGCGGCGGCGCAGCACGAGCGCGCCCGCGGCGGCCAGCACGACCAGCAGCGCCACCCGATCGGCGGCGGTGTCGACGCCGTGCGACTGCACCACCAGCCCGACGACGGCGACCAGGCCGACCACCAGCGCCAACGCGGCGTTCGCGGCCGGACCGTGCCATCGCGAGCGTGCCATGGCTCGAAGCGTACTCATCGGCGGGGCGAGATCGGTGCCCCCACAGGGGCAACCCGTCGACTGGACGAAGCGTTGTACAGATGTAGGCCGATGTGACCGCGCTAACGGACGGGGAGGCACATGCGAATCAGCAGGAGCAGCAGGGCGCTGGTGGCCGGAGGGTTAGCCGCCGTGCTGGTGGTGGGCGTACCCACCTCGGCCGGCGCCGCCGGGACGGCCGCGCCGGCCGCGCCGGACGCGGCCCGGCCGGCGCCCGCGACCGCCGAGGCCCGGACGGTCACGCTGATCACCGGTGACCGGGTGACCGTGCTCGGTGGGGACCGGGTCAGCATTCCGCCGCGCAAGGGCGTCACGTTCCACCGCTATCGCGCCGACGGGCACCACTACGTCATCCCGTCCGACGCGGTCCCGCTGCTGCGGGCCGACCGCCTGGACCGGCGCCTGTTCGACCTGACCGAACTGCTCGCGGCGCAGGCCGCACGCCCGTCGTCGCTGAGCCTGGTCGTCTCCGACGCCACCGCCGCGCCCGGCCTGTCGGCGCAGCGCCGGCTGCCCGCCGTACGGGGATTCAGCGCCGAGACGCCGACCGAGTCGCTCGCCGCCCGCTGGCCGGCGACCCGCGCCAAGCTCACCACCGGCAAGATCTGGCTCGACGCCGTCCGGCGGCCCACGCTGGACCAGAGCGTCCCGCTGATCGGCGCGCCCGCCGCCTGGTCCGCCGGCTTCGACGGCACCGGCACCCGGGTCGCGGTGCTCGACACCGGCATCGACTCGGCCCACCCGGACCTGGCGGGCAAGGTTTCCGCCCGGCAGAACTTCACCGAGGGCACCGAGGACGACCGCGACATGGTCGGCCACGGCACCCACGTCGCGTCCACCATCGCCGGCAGCGGCGCCGGCTCCGGCGGGAAGTACCGGGGCGTCGCGCCCGGCGCGTCCCTGCTCGACGGCAAGGTCTGCGTCGAGTTCGGCTGCCTGGAGTCGTGGATCGTGGCCGGCATGCAGTGGGCCGCCGAGTCGGGGGCGGACGTGGTCAACATGAGCCTCGGCGGGCAGAACACCGCCGAGGTCGACCCGCTGGAGCAGGCCGTCAACAGCCTGACCGCCGCGCACGGCACGCTGTTCGTCATCGCCGCCGGCAACGACGGCGCGGACGAGTCCGTCGGCTCACCGGCGACCGCCGAGGCGGCGCTGGCCGTGGCGGCCTCCACCAAGAGCGACGAACTGGCCGACTTCTCCAGCCGGGGCCCGAGCGCCGACGGCGGGGCGGTGAAGCCTGAGATCGCCGCGCCCGGCGTCGACATCGTGGCGGCGCGCAGCAAGGACGGCTTCCTCGGCGAACCGGGTCAGCTCTACATGCCGTTGGACGGCACGTCGATGGCCACCCCGCACGTCGCCGGCGCCGCCGCGCTGCTGAGCCAGGTGCACCCGGGGTGGACGCCGGCACAGCTCAAGGCGACCCTGATGGCCTCGGCCAAGCCGGCGGCCGGGGTCGGGGTGTTCGCGCAGGGCGCCGGTCGGGTCGACGTGGCCCGGGCGATCACCCAGCAGGTCAGCACCACACCGGCCGCCGTGACGTTCGGCGTGCAGGAGTGGCCGCACGACGACGACGAGGTGCGCAGCAGCGTCGTGACGTACCACAACGGCGGCAGCGCCGCGGTCACCCTGAAGCTCACGCTGACCACCGACGCGCCAGCCGGGATCTTCTCGCTCAGCGCCGACACGGTGACCGTGCCGGCCGGCGGGCAGGCGACGGTGACGCTGCGCGCCGACACCCGCCAGGGTGGCGCCGTGACCGGCGGCCTGGGCGGCCAGCTCACCGCGACCGCCGCCGGCGTCTCGGTGCGCACGCCGTTCGGCGTGGTCCGCGAGGAACTCCGGCACCCGGTGACGGTCACCGCTACCGAGCGCGACGGCGACCCGGCCGAGGAAGCCCTCACGGTGATCCTGAACAAGAGCAACTTCCGGGAGTACGTGGTCTTCGGCGCGCGCAACGACCTGCGCCTGCCGCCGGGGGAGTACTTCGCGTTCAGCTGGATCGACGAGGAGCACGGCACCGGCTACCGCAGCTCGCAGCTGGTGTTCCCGAAGCTGTCGATCGGCGGGCCGCGGACCATGTCGATGGACGCCCGGGTCGCCCGCGGCTTCGACGTCACGATTCCCGCCCGGGACGCATCGTCGCTGGGCGCGTCGTACACGGCGTCCTACGTCGAGGGTGACGATTTCGGCGTCGGCGTGGGCCTCGGCGGCGACGACTTCGCCTCGATCTTCACCGGGCTGGTCGGCCCACGGCCGGCGAAGGGGCTGAGCGCGCTGGTTTCCGGCACCTACGCCAAGCTCGACGGGCAGGGCGACCCGACGCGCACACCGTACGCCTACAACGTCGGCTGGTACACCGCGAACGGCCTGCTCGGTGGGCTGGTCAAGCACCTGCGAGCCCGCGACTTCGCCACCGTACGGGCCTCGCACGCGGTGGTGGAAGCCGGCACCGACGGGGTGAAGCTGTCCTTCCTCGCGCCGCCGGGCGCCAGCGGCGGGTCCGCCGTCGGGTGGCAGACCCCGCTGCCGTTCACCCGGACCGAGTACTACGCCGGCAACGCGCCGTGGCAGAACGAGTTCCTGGCGGTGCGGCCGGCCGTCGGCGACGAGTGGCCGGAGATCCTCACCGACCACGGCGGGGCGGTCACCAGCTACCGGGCCGGGCGCACCTACCGGGAGACGTGGAACAAGGGTGTGTTCGGCCCGAGCGTCGCGCCGTTCTTCGCCGGCGACGTGCCGGCGTTGCGGGAGGGCGACTTCATGGCCGTCTGGCCGGGGGTGCTCGGCGACGGCCAGGGCCGGGCCGGCTTCGGCACGATCACCTCCGGGCACGGCGCGCTCTACCGCAACGGCAAGCTCCTCGCCGAGTCCACCCAGAGCCCGTCGGTGTACGCCGAGGACGTCGACCCGGCCGCGGCGACGTTCCGCTACGAGGGCAACCTGGAGCGGGACGCCCGCCTCACCACCAAGCTGTCGGTGAAGTGGACGTTCCGGTCGGCGCACACCAGGAAGCTGACGGCGCTGCCGTTGACCGCGGTCAGCTTCGCCCCGCCGCTGAACGACCACAACGTGGGCCGGGCCGGCACGGTCGGCTTCTATCCGTTGACGGTCACCCGGACGGCAAGCGCGGGCAAGCTGACCAAGCTGAGCGTGCGGGTGTCCTACGACGACGGGAAGAGCTGGAAGACGGCGCCGGTGACGCACGTCGGAGGTTCGTGGCGGGTGCTGGTGCCGCACCGCGCGGCGGGCTTCGTGTCGCTGCGCGCCTTCGGCGCGGACGCGAAGGGCAACACCTTCGACCAGACCGTCATCCGGGCGTACGAGCTGCGGTGACCTGACCGGTCGCGGCGCGGGTCACGCTCGGTGACCCGCGCCGCGACGAGGACCCGAACGAGCGTGATACCTCTGAGTCATAAATATGACTCAGAGGTATCACGCTCAATCCGGGTCAACCGCCCAGAGCACCGCCCGGATCAGCGGAAGCGCGGGTCGTTGCCGGCGCGGGTGTCCACCTTCAGCGACATCGCCCGGGCGATGTCGCCCCAGGACACGTACGAGAAGTTGGTGGCGTCGCGCTCACCGTCCACGTCGGGCCCGGTCTCCGGCTCGTCGTGGGTGACGAACAGTCCCTGCCGGTAGCCGCCCACCGGGCGGTTCGTCACCGCCAGCCCGTCGGAGCCGTTGACGTCGTCCACTCCCGCGACCCCCCGGACCCGGAAGCTGCCCACCGCCCGGTTCGCGCCCTGGCGCTCGTAGACGGCGAACGTGTCGTCGCCCTGGCTCGACACGAGCAGGTACCCGGTCGCCCCCGGCCCGTAGTAGATGTCGACCCCCTCGGCGTCCGCGGTGAGCAGGTTCCCGCCGTAGCCCTTGGCGTCCGGGTCGATCGGGGCGCACTCCTCGGTCTCGCTGTCGTAGGCGTCGTGGATGCCGAAGTCCCGGACCCGGTCGACGAGTTGCGGCCGGCTGTCCGGACCGAGCGGCAGCCGCAGCCGCCACAACCCGACGTCCTCCTGCGCGGCGTACAGCGTGCCGGACGCCTGGTCCACGGCCAGCCCTTCCAGTTGCGGCCGGACGCCCGGCTCGTCGCAGGGCACCCAGGTCGTCCCGTCCGGCAGCCGGAACTCGCCCGGCATATCCAGCCGCCGGACGTCGGTGTAGCCGAGCCGGCCGCCGACCTCGCCGATCCGGGCGGTGGCGATGGTCGTCGTCCCCTCCTGGGTCACCACGGCGTACGCCTCACCGGGCCGTGGCTGCCAGACCGCCAGGCCGTAGGCGGTGTGCTCCTCGTCGACGGCCGCCCGGTCCGGGTTGAACAGGAAGCGCTGCTCGGCCGCGGTCACCTCGACCAGCGGCGTGCGCGCCGTGGCGCCGGCCGGGTCGATGGCGAAGAACCGGAGCTGGTCGTTGTAGCGGTCCGAGACCACGGCGACGTCGACCCGGCGGCCGGCGAGGCCGATACCGTAGGCGATGTCCACGTTGTTGTAGCGGCCCGGAGCACCGTCGGCCCGGGGCGCCTCGGTGGCGGGCAGCGACTGGAGTTCGCGTGAGCCCAGGTCGTAGACGCGGAGGCCGCCCTCCTTGGCCGTCACGATCACCATCGACCGGTGGGAGTCCGTCGGGTGGACCCAGATCGCGGGGTCGTCGCCGGAGGCGTTGCCGCCGGCCTCGTCGTCGTACAGGGCCGGGGTTTCGTTGTCGGTGGTCACGACGGCGGGCCACCAAGTGGCGGCGCCGGCGTGCGGTGGGCCGAGCAGCGCCGCGACGACGGCGCCCGCCGTCACGACGGCAGTCAATGGGTATGTCACGGCGGGAGCCTGCCCGACGGAGTTTGCCGCCGGCACTACCCGTGGTTGCCGGCGGTAGAACTTCCGCTGCCGCCGGGCGTCCGCTCCGCTACCGGGCGGCGGCTACCGGCTGATCGCCGGGTCGCCGGCGAGCAGGTCGGCGAGCGCGGCGACCCCCCGCCGGTCGGCGACGGCGACGAGGGTGTCGTCGGTGCGCAGCAGGAAGTCCGGGTCCGGTGCGGTGATGACCTGCTCGCCGCGGACGACGGCGACGATGGAGGCGCCGGTACGGCGGCGCGCGCGGGTGGCGCCCAGCGGCCGGTCGACGTACGGGGAGCCGGCCGGCAGCCGCAGGCGGGCGGCCGAGACTCCCTCTACCTGCCGTTCCAGCTCGGTCAGGTGGTCGACGGTGACGGTCTCGTCGAGCACGTCGGCGACCCAGCGTGCCTCGTCCGGATCGAGGGCGATGGTGCAGAGCGCCTGGTCGGTGTCGTCCGGGTCGTAGAGGACGAAGTCCCGCCGGCCGGACCGGTGGCAGACGACACCGAGACGCTGGCCGGCGCGGGTGGTGGTGCTCCACCGGATGCCGACTCCGGGAAGCGCGATCCTTTCCATGGTCATCGTTTCGTCCCCATCCACTCGGCGCAGCCCTGATCGTGGTGCGCGGGTCACCCCGGGCGACCACACCACCAGCATGGTCCGGCGAACCAGCGTCCCGCATCGGTGCCGACCCCCATCTCCGGCCCGGTCGCCGGGCCCCGGCCGGGAACATGGGGGCCCGCCCCGATGCCCCCGGGGCCCGCGCTGGGCCAGTCTCGAGTGCGGGGCCCGGCCGGGTGGACCGGCCGCCCGGAGCCGGGGACGCTGCTAGAAATGGGCAGGGCCGAACGTGCCGGAGAGGGGGCCGCGAGGTGTCGTTGTCGCTGTTCTGGCGGATCTTCCTGCTCAACGCGGCGGTGCTGGTCGTGGCCACCGTCCTGCTGCTGCTCGGTCCGGTCACCGTGTCGGCCCCGGTGGTGCTCACCGAGGCGCTGGTGCTGACCGGCGGGCTCGGCGCCATGCTGGTGGCCAACGCGGTGCTGCTGCGCGTCGGCCTGGCGCCGCTGGAACGGCTCGGCCGGACCATGCGCACGATCGACCTGCTGCGGCCCGGGCACCGGCTGCCGGCCACCGGCCAGGCCGCCATCGCCGACCTGATCCGCACCTTCAACGCGATGCTGGACCGGTTGGAGGCCGAGCGGGCCAGCAGCGCGGCGCGGGCCCTGTCCGCCCAGGAGTCCGAACGTCGGCGGGTGGCGCGGGAGCTGCACGACGAGATCGGCCAGACGTTGACCGCGGTGCTGCTGGACCTCAAACGGGTCGCCGACCACGCGCCCCCACCGGTGCGCGACGAGTTGCACCAGGTGCAGGAGACCACCCGCAACAGCCTCGACGAGATCCGGCGCATCGCCCGCCGGCTGCGCCCTGGCGTCCTCGACGAACTCGGCCTGACCAGCGCGCTCAAGGCGCTCACCCGGGAATACAGCACCGGCGGGCTGACCGTGCACCGGGACATCGACGCGGACCTGCCGGAACTCGACAACCAGCTCGAACTGGTGCTCTACCGGACGGCCCAGGAGGGGCTCACCAACGTGGTGCGACACTCGGGGGCCCACACCGCGTGGCTGGAGCTGCGCCGGCACGCCGGCGCGGTCGAGCTGCGGGTCCGCGACGACGGCCGCGGGATCAGCACCCCCCACGAGGGCGCCGGCATCCGCGGCATGCGGGAACGCGCCCTGCTCATCGACGCCGACCTCACCATCGGCCCGTACCCGACCGGCGGCACCGAGGTGTGCCTCCGGGCACCCCTGCGAAACGAGACCAGCTGACCATGCCCGAGCCCACCCGCATCCTCATCGCCGACGACCACGCGCTGGTCCGCCGCGGCGTCCGGCTGATCCTCGACAACGAACCGGACCTCACCGTCGTCGCGGAGGCCGCCGACGGGGCCGAGGCCGTCGAGCTGACCCGCTCCGTGCGCCCGGACCTGGCCATCCTGGACATCGCCATGCCCCGGCTGACCGGCCTGCAGGCCGCCCGGCAGATGTCGCGCGCGCAGCCCGAACTGCGCATCCTGATGCTCACCATGTACGACAACGAGCAGTACTTCTTCGAGGCGTTGCGGGTCGGCGCCGCCGGTTACGTGCTCAAGTCGGTGGCCGACCGGGACCTCATCGACGCCTGCCGGGCCGCCATGCGGGACGAGCCGTTCCTGTATCCGGGCACGGAGACCACGCTGATCCGCGACTACCTGCGGCGCGGGGTCACCCCCGGCGAGGTCGCCCGGCCGATCACCGACCGTGAGGAGGAGGTCCTCAAGCTCGTCGCCGAGGGCAACAGCAGCAAGCAGATCGCCGAACTGCTCTTCCTCAGCGTCAAGACCGTGGAACGGCACCGCTCCAACATCCTGCAGAAGCTCGGCCTGCGCGACCGGCTGGAACTCACCCGCTACGCCATCCGGGCCGGTCTCATCGAGCCGTGAGCCGCCGGGCGGCGGGGCCACCGAGGGGCACGCCGGGCGGCGTACCCCTCGGGGGTCGTGGTCAGTGCGGGCGCACCGCCGTCACGGTGTACGGGGTGGTCGGCGTCGGCGGTGTGGTGAACCGCCCGTTGGGCAGGTAGAGCCGGCCGAGGGCGGCGGCCACGGTGGTCGGGATGTCGAAGTTCGGGTCGGTGATCGTGCCGGTGAACCGGCCGGCGGTCCCGGCCCGGTTCAGCTCGACCACGGCGATCCGGTTGAGCTGGTTCTGCACCACGTAGAGCGTGCGGCCGACCAGCAGCAGCCCGTCGCCGAAGTCGAACGACGCGCCGGGCACGTCGACCGTGGTGGTGGCGCCGGTCGCCGGGTCCACCCGGAACAGCCGGCCGGTGTTGGACTGCACCACGATCAGCGCCGCCCCGTCCGGCGTGCGCTCGATTCCGTTGAGGTTGACCCCCGTGCCGACCTGCTGATAGGCGCCGGTGAGCGGAATTTCGGCGAACCCGCCGGCCGGTGGCAGCGCGCCGCCCCGGCCCAGCGGCAGGCGGTACAGCACCGGCCGGTTGGAGTCGGTGAACCAGGCGGCGTCGCCGGTGAGCACGACGTCGTTGACGAACGTCGGCGTGGTGGCGAACTGGTACCGGGCGAGGACCGCGCCGCTGCGGGTGTCGATCACCCGGGCGTCGCCGGCCGTGCCGCCGGCGACGAACAACCGGCCGCGCGGGTCGACCGCGAGGCCGAGCGACGGCGTGCCGGTGGCCGGGCTGAGCTCCCGGCCCGCCCCGGTGATCAGGTCGATCCGCTGGATGGCCCCGGTGGCCCGGGAACCGAAGTAGGCGTAGCGGCCGGCGGTGGCGATGCCCTCCGGCGCGAACCCGTCGGGCAGGCGCAGGACGGTGGGCCGGATGTTCGGCGCGTGCGCCCGGGCGGGCGCCGGCGCGGCGGCGGCGAGGAGGGCGGCGGTCAGGGCGGCGCCGAGGGCGGTCCTGAGGCGTCGGTTCACTGTGCTCCTTCCGGTCGGCAGGCGGATCGCCGCCGGGTGCACCGGGGGAGTCGGGCCTGCCGGGATCAGGGGGCCAGAACTTCTCCCACTGTACGTTCCGCACCGGTGGGTTTCCGGCCCGCGCCGCGTGGTGATGTTGACCGGCACCGGTCCCGACGACTGACGGAGGTGAGCGCGATGGCCGCACCGGAGAGCGTGCCCCGGCTGTGCCAGGTGGTGCTCGACGGCACCGACATCCGCGCCCTGGCCGAGTTCTACCGGTCCCTGCTGGGGCTGGTCTATCGCCCGGGCGACGAGCCGCCGACCGACGGGAGCCCGGACGAGCGGGGCCGCGACTGGCTGGTGCTGCGCCACCCGGAGGGCGGCACCCAGCTGGCGTTCCAGCAGGTCGACCGGCTGCCCGAGGCGACCTGGCCGGAGCACGACGTACCCCAGCAGCTGCACCTGGACCTGACCGTCGGGTCGGTGGCGGAGCTGGCGGTGCAGCACGAACGGGTGCTGCGCCTGGGCGGCCGGCTGCGCTTCGACCGCAGCGACGACCCGGACGAGCCGCTGCGGGTCTACGCCGACCCGGCCGGCCACCCGTTCTGCGTCTTCGTCGGCTGACCGGCGCGGCCGGGCGGCGGCGCGGTCGGGTCGCGGCGCGGTCGACATCGGAACGGGCGATCCATAGACTCCGGTCGTTCTGGTACCACGAGTCCAGGGAGGACCCACGTGTCGATCGCCACCCGACCGCACGTCCCGCCGCTGCTGTCCCGCCTCGCCGGCGTGGCGGTGGTCTGCGCCGCGCTCGTCGCCACCGGGGGTGCCGCGGCCACCGCGGCGCCCCCCGGTGAGCCGGCGCCCACCCGTGGCCCGTGCGCGTACACCCCGACGCCGGAGGATCCCGCGGTCCGGCCGGTGCCGCTGCCGCCGGACCCCCGGCGGACGCCGGATCGGGGTACGGTCCGGGTCACCCTGCGGACCAGCCAGGGCCCGATCGGGCTGACCCTCGACCGCGCGCAGGCCCCGTGCACCGTGCAGAGCTTCCTGCACCTGGCCCGGCACAAGTTCTACGACCGGACGCCGTGCCACCGGCTCACCGCCTCGCCCCGGCTGAAGGTGCTCCAGTGCGGTGACCCGTCCGGCACCGGCGAGGGCGGCCCCGGCTACCGGTACGCCGACGAGCTGCCCACCGACCTGCCGCCGACGCCGATCGACCCGACCGGGGTGCGCCGCCTCTACGCCCGGGGCACGCTGGCCATGGCCAACGCCGGCCCGGACACCAACGGCAGCCAGTTCTTCCTGGTGCAGTCGGACTCGGCGCTGCGCCCCGACTACACCATCTTCGGCACGGTCGACGCGGCCGGGCTGGCGACGCTGGACCGGATCGCGGCCGGCGGGATCGCCGCCACCCCGGAGGACCCGGCGCCGATCGACGGCGCACCGGCCCTGCCGGTGGAGATCTACCGGGCCAAGCGGGGCCACTGACCCCCGCCCGGCGCGGGGTCGCGCCTCGGCCCGACCCCGCGCCCGGCTTGAGTCTCCACCCGGGGGAGACGGAAGAGTGTCGGTATGAACGACGACCGGCGCTACTCGATCGGTGAGCTGTCCCGGCGCACCGGACTGACGGTCAAGGCCATCCGGTTCTATGCGGACCGGGGAATCGTGCCGCCCACCGATCGCAGCCCGGCCGGCTACCGCCGGTACGCCCCGGCGGCCGTCGCCCGCCTGGAACTCGTCCGGACCCTGCGGGACCTGGGACTGGACCTGGTCACCATCCGGCGGGTGCTGGACCGGGAGCTGTCCCTCGCCGACGTCGCCACGGCGCACGCCGAGGCGCTGGCGGTGCGGATCCGCGCCCTGCGCCAGCAGCGGGCGGTGCTGGCGGCGGTTGCCGGACGCGGGTCCGACCCGAAGGAGATGGAGCTGATGCACCGGCTGGCCCGGCTCTCCGGCGCCGAACGACGGCAACTGGTCGAGGACTTCCTCGACGACGTCTTCGCCACCCGCCGGACCGATCCCGCGTTCGCGGGCATCGCCCGCTCGCTGACCCCGGAGCTGCCCGACGACGCCAGCGAGGCGCAGGTCGAGGCGTGGGTGGAGCTGGCGGAACTGTGCCAGGACCCGGGCTTCCGCGCCGGCCTGCGGCGGCTGGCCGAGCAGCACGCCGCCGACCGGGCCGGCGACCCGGTGGTGCGCCGCGACGCGGTCGCGCTGGTCCGGGCGCATGCCGGGCCGGCCCTCGCCGGTGGCGTCGACCCGGCCTCACCGGGGGCGGACGCCGCCGTCGCGGCGATCATGAGCGGGTACGCCCGGCTCTGCGGCCGGCCCGACGACGTCGCGCTGCGGCGGCGGCTGTCGGCACGGCTGGCGGCGGCGAACGATCCGCGCCGGGAGCGCTACGAGCGGCTGCTCTCCGTGGTCAACGGTTGGCCGGTCAGCGGAAGCGTGGCACCGGTGCTCGACTGGGCTCTCCGCGCGCTGCGCGCCCGGACCCCGGGCTGACCGTGCTCGCCCCGGCCGTTGCGCGCCCTGCGGGTCGGCTGGCCGAACTCGGCCGGGCCGTCGCGCGGCCGTCGTACCCCGGCTGGCCGAACTCGGCCGGGCCGTCGCGCGGCCGTCGTACCCCGGCTGATCGGACTCGGCTGGGCCGTCGCCTTGCCGTCGTACCCGGCTGGCTGAACTCGGCCGGGCCGTACGCCGGCTGAGTGTGGGTGGCGGCGGCCTTGGCCCCGGTCCGGGCCGTGCGGGGCGCGGACCGGGGCTCGTCGGTGGGTGTCAGGCCGGCAGTCGCCAGATCTGGTTGGCGCTGGCCCAGCAGTCCCAGATCTGCAACCGGGTGCCGTCGGCCGAGCTGTTGTCGGTGGCGTCCAGGCAGCGGTTCGACGCCGGGTTGCGCAGCGTGCCGTTGGACTGGGCCTGCCAGACCTGGGCGCCGGTGCCGTTGCAGTCCCAGAGCTGGATCTTGGTGCCGTTGGCCGTGCCCGCGCTGGTCACGTCGAGGCACTTGCCCAGCGCCCGCAGCGTGCCGTCGCCGGCCACGGTCCAGCTCTGCGCGCCGGTGCCGTTGCAGGTCCAGAGCTGGATGGCGGTGCCGTTGGCGGTGCTGGCCGAGGCGACGTCGACGCACTTGCCGGCGATGCCGGTGATCGGGCCGGTCCGCCCGCTCGGCGGCGGGGTGCCGCCACCGGTCGCGGTGTCGTAGATGGCCCCGACCAGCGACGTCGAGCCCGTGGTGTCCTGGGAGAGTTCCCAGTTCATCATGCCGCCGGCGTTGGCCATCGCCCACTGCGTCTTGCGCTTGACGGTCGGGACGCCGTTGTAGCACTGCTGCACGCCGCCGGCGGTGGTGCAGTCCCGGTTGGCGTTGGCCGGGTCCAGGGCGACCAGCGCCGCGTAGGTGTAGTAGCCGGGGCGGCTGTAGAAGGGCACCCCGAGCACCGCCTTGCTCGCCGGCAGGCCGCGCGCCTTCCACCCGTTCACGCTGTTGATCGACCAGTCGTAGTTGGCGTGCGGGCTGCCGCCGTCGTAGGCCATGATGTTCAGCCAGTCGACGTAGCCGAACACCGCGGTGGGCACGCCCTGGAGGTAGTAGCCCTCGGAGACGACCGCCGCGGTGAGCAGCTTGCCCCGGCTGTGCAGCGCGCTGCTCAACTGCTGCATCAGCAGCGAGTAGTTGGTGGCCGAGGTGCCCGGGTCCGGATATTCCCAGTCCATGTCGACGCCGTCGAGGTTGTACTGGTTGACGAAGTTGACCACGTTGGTGACGAACGCGCCGCGGGCGGTGGAGTTGGCGGCCAGCGCCTCGAACGCGGAGTCGTCGCCGTCGTTCCAGCCGCCGATGGCGATGGAGACCTTGACGTTGTTGGCGTGCCCGAGCGACACCAGCGAGGAGAGCTTGCTCGGGTTCTCCACCGCGCGCAGGGTGCCGTTGCTGTTGGGCAGCACGAACGCGTAGTTGATGTGGGTGAGCTTGCCGTACGGGACCGAGTTGACGTTGCCCTGCCAGGAGGGCAGGTAGCCGACGCTCTTGAAACCGTTCGGCAGCACCGCGGCGTCGGCGGGCGCGGCGGTCAGGGTGAGGGTGGCGGCGGTGGTGACGAGCGCGAGCAGGCCGGCGGCGAGGGCCGAGCGGCGGCGTGGTGTGGGCATCGAGGGGCCCTTTCGGCGTGGGCGGTCGCGGCGCCGTGCCGTCCCGGGCCGGCGCTGACTGGGCCAGTCGCCGGGCCGGAACGTACGGGTCGGTCGGGGTGCTACCTCGAGGCAGCAGAATAATAAACAGCCCTAACTAAAAGCGTCAATGAAGCACTTCGATGGATCGTCCGGCCCTCACCACCGGGCCGGGGGCGGCGGCGGCACCACCGGCGGGCGGTCGTCGCAGGTGATGGTGTTGGGCAGCAGCCAGGGCGCGAGCCAGCCGCCGTCGTTGCCGCCGAGGTCGGTGAGGGTGAACTCCGAGCCGGCCGGGGTGAAGTGGAACGAGCCGCAGTTGTTGACGCCGACCGCGCCGACGTGGCGCGCGTCGACGTCGGCGAAGGACGCCGACCCGGCGGTGCGGGCGCTGACCACCGAGGTGCCGGTCCCGTCCACCCGCAGGCCGCGGAACTGGACCCCGTGGATCCCGTAGCGGTCCTTCACCGGCCAGTCGCTGACCAGCAGGATCGCGTTGTAGGTGCTGTCGAGGAAGCTGTCGCCGACGACCTGGATGTCGGCGTCGATGTCGCGGTCCAGGGCATAGAACCAGATGGCCCCGAGCCCGATGTTCCAGTTCAGCTCGTAGCTGCCGGCGCGCACGGTGGTGTTGTCGGTGATGGCCAGCCGCCCGGTGAACGGCTCCGCGCCGAACCGGGCACCGACGTGGATCGCGCTGCCCTCGCGTACCGGGTCGGCCACCAGATTGTGCGAGATCGTGGTGTCGGCGCCGCCGTACAGGGCGATGCCGTTGGCCAGCACCGGCGACTGCACGGTGTTGTGGTCGAAGGTGTTGTGCGCGTTGGCCGTGCCCTCGGACCACATGGCGAGGCCGTCGTCGCCGGTGTTGCGGACGAAGGAGTGCGCGACGGAGGAGTGGGTGACGCCGGTGTGGAAGTTGAGCCCGTCGGCGATCTGGTCGGCGATGACGGTGTTGGTGACCCGCAGACCGGTCATCGGCCCGTCGAACCACATGCCGACCTTGGTGTGGTGCAGATAGAGACCGTCGATCGTGGAGTGGTTCAGCGCCCCACCGATCGCGTTGACCTGATCCGTGTCGATCCGTTCGCGCACGTCGCCCTCGACGGCGAAGCCGGAGAGGTGGACGTCGCTGCTGCCGCCCTCGGCGGCATCCCGGCCATAGAAGCCGACGCCGGTGTGCGTCGACCCGTCCGGGCTCGGGGTGTCCAGCGCGACCTCGCGGCCCTTGACGATCGTGTACCAGCTACCGGCCCCGGCGATGGTCACGTCGTCGACGACGAGGTGCCGGTTCACCTGGTAGGTGCCGGGCGGCAGATAGAGCGGGCGGTCGACCCGGCGGGCGTACCCGATCGCCCGGTCGAAGGCGTCCGCGGACTCCCGCCGCCCGGTGGGGTCGGCGCCGAAGGCCAACACGTTCACCGCGCGCGGCAGGACGCGGGGCGGGCCGACCAGATGCGAGTCCAGCAGGTCGATGACGGTCCAGGCGGCGCCACCGCGGGCCGGGACGGTCAGCCGGACCACCTCGCCGGCCCGGTACGTCCGGCCGAGCAGCAGCCGCTGCTCATCATAGAAGTGGTGCGGCCGGAACGGCTTGGTGATGACCGGCGCCGGGCTGGTGTCGGCCGGCACGCAGGAGCACTCGGTGATCCACCAGTCGGGATGCAGCAGGTCCGCGCCGGGGTCGTTGCTGAACGGGTACTGGTTGTAGAGCCAGGCGTACCGCGAGGTGAGCGTCATGGTGCGGGCCGGGCCACGGCCGGCGGTGACGTGCAGGGGCGCGGTGCTGCCGCCCCCGCCCGGCGCGTCGGGAATGCTGTACCGGACGGTGATCGCGTTGGCCGGCGCGGGCAGGGTGAATTCCACGTGCTGCCCGGGGGTGAGGCGGACCGCCCGCCGTCCGGACGCCTCGCCGGCGAGGGTGTAGGCGGTGCGGTCCGGGCCGATCACCGTGCCGTTCGTCCGGGCGTGCTCGGCCTCCTGCTCGACGAAGTCCACGGTCGCGCCGCGGCCGGCGACCAGGGCCGGGTCGAGGCCGGCCCGGGTGACGACCGGCGGTGCCGGAGGCGGGTCGGCCGCCGCGGCGGGTCCGCCGGCCGGAGCGGCCAGCGTCGCGGCGGCCACCGCCGCGAGGAGCCGGGTGACGGGTCGTACGGGCCGGCGCGGCGCGCTGCGGCCGGGGTCCACGTTCCGCTGCATGGGGAGACCCACTTCCTGGGGACGGGCGGAGGCGACGGGTGGTGGCGCCGAGGGGATGGGCGCTGCTCGGTGGTGGGTGCCTGATGTTATTCCGGCCGGTTGTCAAGATTCAAGCATGGCTTTGTTTAAAAATTTCGGTCCGCCGGTCGAGGCTGCCCGGAAAGTGATCACCCGGTTCTTGCGCTGAGTCGGCAGTCCGCAGTTCGGTTCTTGCGCGGCTCTGCCGTACGATTGCGGCCGTGACGAAGCGCCTGACCGAGGTGGCCCGCAAGGCGGGCGTCAGCGAGGCGACCGTGAGCCGGGTGCTCAACGGCCGCGGCGGCGTCTCGGAGGCGACCCGGACCGCCGTGCTGACCGCGCTGGACGTGCTCGGCTACGAACGCCCGACCAAGCTGCGCGGCGAACGCGCCCGGCTGGTCGGCCTGGTGCTGCCCGAGTTGCAGAACCCGATCTTCCCGGCGCTGGCCGAGGTGGTGACCGGCGCCCTGGCCCAGCGCGGATTCACCCCCGCACTGTGTGCCCGCACCATCGGCGGCGTGCCCGAGTCCGGCTACGTCGAGATGCTGCTGGACCACCAGGTCTCCGGGGTCATCTTCGCGGGCGGTTCGTACGCGCTCGCCGACGCCTCGCACGAGCACTACCGGCGGCTCACCGACCGGGGACTGCCCGTGGTGCTGGTCAACGCCGGCGTCGACGAACTGGGCTTCCCGCGGGTGTCCACCGACGACGCGGTGGCGGTCGAGCAGGCGTACGGCCATCTCCGGTCGCTGGGCCACGAGCGGATCGGGACGGTGCTCGGCCCGGCGGACCACGTCCCGTCGCGGCGCAAGCTGGCCGCCCTGGCCCGCGCCGCGAACTGGGCCGACGACCGGGAGTGCGTCGAGCGGTCCAGCTTCTCCATGGAGGGCGCGCGGGTCGCGGCGGGCAAGCTCATCGAGCGCGGCATCACCGGCATCATCTGCGCCAGCGACGTGCTGGCCCTCGGCAGCATCCGGGCCGCCCGGCGGCTGGGTCGCGCGGTGCCCACCGACGTGTCGGTGGTCGGCTTCGACGACTCCGCCTTCATGACCTGCACCGACCCGCCGCTGACCACCGTCCGGCAGCCGATCGAGACGATGGGCCAGGCCGCGGTGGACCTGCTGGTGACCCAGATCGAGGGGGCCGGCGTGCTCCGCGACGAGCTGCTGTTCGAGCCGGAGCTCGTGGTCCGCGGCTCCACCGCCCCCGCCCCCCGCGCCTGACCGCTTCGCACTGCCGCCTCGCCTGCCCCCGCGTCCCCGCCCCGCGCCCCGCGTTGCGCCGTGTCCGCGTCGCCCCGCGCCCGCGTTGTCCCGCGCCCGCGTCGCCCCGCGCCCGCGTCGCCCCGCGCCCCCGTCGTCCCGCGCCGCCCTGCCTGGGGGGCGGCTGGCCATGATCACGCTCGTTCCGGGTTGTAGTGGCGTCAACCGCGCGCCGAGACCACTACAACCCGGAACGAGCGCGATCTTGACCGGCGGGCCGCGCCCGTCCCGGCCACCTGGCCCGGCCCAGCCCGACGTGCGGCACACCGGGCCATCCTCGGCCGAGGACTGGCCGACATGCCGCATACCGGGCGACGTCAACCCCGACCCGGCCCCGACCTCATCCCCGACCTGACCCGGCCCGGCCTGGCCCGGCCCGACCGGGGAGGCACCGAGCCGGGCGAGGTGCGCGGCGTGCCGTCGCCGGCGGATCTTGGACAGTTCCCGTCAGCGCTGAACGGTAAGTGTCCAAGATCCGGCTGCGGGCGGTGGGCGCGGCTCGTGAGGCGGGGCGTTGGTGGGGGCCAGTGTGGTGATCAGCCGTTGTGAAGTCGTGTTCTTTCGTCATGCGGTCGAAACCTTGCCGTCAAGAGTCCGCGTCGCTACATTGACTCCACTCTCACCTGACCCGGGGCGCGGTACGCCGCGGGAGCACCGCAGATCAGTGAAGGCCACCGATAGACCCGTTCCCGAAGGGATGGACAGATGTCCGTACCGCAGTACCGGAAGGCTGCGGCGTTGGCGCTCGTGGCCGGCCTGGGGCTCAGCCTCGTGGCGTGCTCCACCAAGGGCGGCGACGCGGCGAACGACGCCAGCGGCAAGGTCACCATCACCGTCGACTGCCAGCCGGTCGGCGCGCAGAAGGAGCTGCTGCAGAACTGGAACGACGACGTCGCAGAGTTCCAGCGACAGAACCCCGACATCGTCGTCAAGAGCGTCAGCGTCGGCGAGCAGTGCAACAACCCGCCGGACTTCACCGCCCGCCTGGCCGGCGGGACGGTCACCGACGTGTTCTACGGCTACATGACCGACCTGGCGCAGGTGCTGGACTCCGGCCAGGCGATGGACATCACCCAGTACGCCACCAAGGACACCATCCCCACCTGGGACAGCATCGACCCGGCGCTCAAGGAGGTCTTCACCGACGGCGGCAAGCTCTACGCCGTCCCGGTGAAGAACTACTCGATGGGCCTGGTCTACCACAAGGGACTGTTCCAGCGGGCCGGGCTCGACGCGAACAACCCGCCGAAGACCTGGCCCGAGGTGCGCGACGCGGCCAAGAAGATCTCGGCGCTCGGCGGCGGCATCGCCGGCTACTCGGAGTACAGCGCCGGCAACACCGGCGGCTGGCACTTCACCTCGCTGCTCTACTCCCAGGGCGGCCAGATCCTCACCCCGGACGGCAAGAAGGCCGACTTCAACAACCCGCTGGGCAAGCAGGTCCTGCAGAACCTCAAGGACATGCGGTACGGCGACAACAGCATGGGCAGCCGGCAGCTGCTCCAGTGGGGCGACCTGCTGACCAACGCCGGCGCCGGCAAGGTCGGCATGTTCATCGGCGCGCCGGACGCCACCCAGGCGATCGTCAGCCAGTTCCAGGGCAAGTTCGAGGACTGGGCGATGGGCCCGCTGCCGGGCCAGGACGGGCCGGCCAAGGCGACCCTCGGCGGCGGTGAGGGCTACTTCTTCAAGAAGGGCCTCAGCCCGGAGCAGGTCAAGGCCGGTCTGAAGTGGATCGCGTACCAGAAGCTGACGCCGGGCAAGGGCCAGTTCGACTACGTCCGGGCCAAGCCGCAGAACTACCCGGTGGGGCTGCCCCAGCCGCTGCTGTTCAGCAACGGCAGCGACGCGCAGAAGCAGGAACTCGAACTGCGCAAGGCCAACGCGAACGTCGACACCGCCAACTTCGCGGTCTTCGAGGCCAACCCGGTGCCGATCAAGGGTGAGCCGCGCAACGCCCAGGCGATCTACGCGGTGCTCGACGCGGCGATGTCCGGGGTGCTGACCAACCCGAACGCGAACATCGACGCCCTGCTCAAGACCGCCGAGGACAAGGTCAACCAACTGCTGGCCGCCGAAAGCTGACCCCGCGGGGGCGGGGTCGGCCGCACCGGCCCCGCCCACCACCCAGACCCGTCCGGACCTCGACCTCCGCAGGAGTTGCTGTGGCGATCACCACCGTCCCGGCCGCCACCGGGAAACCGGGCCGCCCCCGGCCGCCGTACCCGTCCGGGCCGCGGCGTGGCGGACTCGGCCGCAAGGTACGGGACAACCTGACCGGCCACGCGTTCCTGATCGGGGCGGTCGTCTGCTTCGCGGTCTTCTCCTGGTACCCGATGGTGCGCGGCGTGGTGATGAGCTTCCAGCGCACCCGCCGGGGGGAGACCACCTGGGTGGGCTGGGACAACTACGCCCGCATCATCGCCGACCCGAGTTTCTGGACGGCCTGGCAGAACACCCTCTACTTCACGGTCCTCGCGCTGGTCCTCGGCTACGCCGTGCCGTTCTTCGTGGCGATCCTGCTCAACGAGTTCCGGCACGCCAGGGGGTACCTGCGGATCCTGGTCTATCTGCCGGTGATGCTGCCGCCGGCCTCGGCGCTCTACCTCTTCAAGTTCTACGCGTACGACCCCAGCGACGCCGGACTGTTCAACGCGATCCTCAAGGCGGCGCACCTGCCGACGTCGGAGTGGATGCAGTCGCCCGGGATGACGATGCCGGCGATGGTGCTCGCGTCCACCTGGATGAACATGGGCAGCGCCGTGCTCATCTACCTGGCGGCGTTGCAGAACATTCCGGGCGAGCTCTACGAGGCGGCCGAGCTCGACGGGGCCGGCGTCTGGCGGCGGATCGTGCACGTGACCGTCCCGCAGACCCGGCTGATCCTCGCCCTGCTGGCGATGCTCCAGATCGTCGCCACCATGCAGCTGTTCATCGAGCCGCTGATCCTCGCCAACGGGGCCGGCACCGGTGACTCCGCGACCTCCGTGGCGTACCTGATCTATCAGCACGGGTTCTTCCAGAACGACCTCAACGGCGCGGCGGCCCTCGGCGTGATCATGCTCGTGGTGCTGGCCGGGTTCTCCGCCGGCTACCTGCGGCTGACCGCGAAACAGGACTAGGACGGACCAGCAATGGCACAGGACTCCGGGACCCGGACCCTCATCTCCCACGCCCAGCTCAGCCGGGGACCCGGCCGGGTCGTCTACTGGGCGCTGCTCGCCGTCGTCGTCGCGGGGTTCACCCTCGTCTTCATCGGCCCGCTCTACTGGATGGTCACCGGCGCGCTCAAGTCCGGCCAGGAGATCGCGCAGACCCCGCCGACGCTGTTCCCGCGGGACCCGCAGCCGCAGAACTACGTCGACGCGTGGACCAACCTGAACCTGGCCAAGCTGCTGTTCAACACGTTCTACTACGCGACCGGGGCGGTGCTGTTCCAGCTCGTCCTGGACACCGCGGCGGCGTACTCGCTGTCGAAGCTGCGGCCGGTGTTCGGCAACGTGATCCTCGGCCTGATGCTGGCGACGCTGATGATCCCCGCCATGGTCCTCATCGTCCCCCAGTACGTGACGGTGATCGACCTGCCGATCCTGCACCTGAACCTGCTCGACTCGCCGTTCGCGATCTGGCTGCCCATGGTGGCGAACGCGTTCAACATCTTCCTGCTGAAGCGGTTCTTCGACTCCATCCCGGCGGATCTGATGTCGGCGGCCCTGGTCGACGGGGCGACGCCGCTGCGCACGCTCTGGTCGATCGTGCTGCCGATGTCCCGCCCCATCCTCGGCGTGGTCTCGATCTTCGCGGTGACCGCGGTCTGGAAGGACTTCCTCTGGCCGAAGCTGGTCATGCCGTCGCCCGAGACCCGGACGGTCAGCGTCGGCATCTACGCCTTCGCCGGCGGCACCCCGATGAACGTGGTGATCGCCGCCTCCGTCATCGCCGCGATCCCGACCGTGGTCATCTTCCTGATCTTCCAACGGAACATCATGTCCGGCCTGACCACCGGCAGCCTCAAGGGCTGATCCCCGCGACCGCCGCCGTATCGCCCCCGCCGACGTACCGACGCAGAAAGCAGGTGCCCGTGTCCATGGTCGACCGCAGCCCGTGGTGGCGCTCCGCCGTGATCTACCAGGTCTACCCGCGCAGCTTCGCCGACGGCAACGGCGACGGGGTCGGCGACGTCGCCGGCATCCGGTCCCGGCTGGACCACCTCGCCGCGCTCGGCGTCGACGCGATCTGGTTCAGCCCCTGGTATCCGTCGCCGATGGCCGACGCCGGCTACGACGTGTCCGACTACCGCGACATCGACCCGATCTTCGGCACCCTGGCCGAGGTCGAGGCGCTGATCGTCGAGGCGCACGCGCTGGGCATCCGGACCATCGTCGACGTGGTGCCCAACCACTGCTCCGACGCGCACCCGTGGTTCCGCGCCGCGCTGGCCGGCGGGCCGGACGCCCCCGAGCGGGAGCTGTTCTGGTTCCGCGCCGGCCGTGGCCCGGGCGGTGACCTGCCGCCCACCGACTGGACCGGCGAGTTCGGCGGCCCGACCTGGACCCGGACCACCGACCCGGACGGCACCCCCGGCGACTGGTACCTGCACCTGTTCGCGCCGCAGCAGCCGGACTTCAACTGGGACCACCCGCGGGTACGCGCCGAGTTCTCCGACGTCCTGCGGTTCTGGTTCGACCGGGGGGTGGACGGCATCCGGATCGACTCGGCCGGCCTGCTGGTCAAGGACGGCACGCTGCCCGAGGTCCGCCCGGACCAGCCGCACCCGTTCCGCGACCTGGACGGGGTGCACGACATCTACCGCGCCTGGCGGCGGATCGCCGACGAGTACCCGGGCCAGCGGGCGCTGGTCGGCGAGGTGTGGCTGCCGGACCGGCAGCGGTTCGCCAACTATCTGCGCCCGGACGAGCTGCACGCCGCGTTCAACTTCGACTTCCTCGGCTGCGCCTGGGACGCCGCCGCCCTGCGGCGGTGCGTCGACGGCACGCTGAGCGCGCACGCGCCGGTCGGGGCGCCGGCCACCTGGGTGCTCTCCAACCACGACGTCACCCGGCACGTCACCCGCTACGGCCGGGCGGACACCACGTTCAGCTTCGCCGCCAAACGCGAGGGCATCCCCACCGACCTGGAACTGGGCACCCGCCGGGCCCGGGCGGCCGCGCTGCTCAGCCTCGCCCTGCCCGGCGCGGCGTACGTCTACCAGGGTGAGGAGTTGGGCCTCTGGGAGGTCGAGGACATCCCGCACGAGCTGCGCCAGGACCCGATGTGGGAACGCTCCGGCCGGGTCGACCCGGGCCGGGACGGCTGCCGGGTGCCGCTGCCCTGGGCCGGCGACGCCCCGCCGTTCGGGTTCAGCCCGGACGGCGCGGCGGCCGCGCCCTGGCTGCCCCAACCGGCCGACTGGAAGGACCGCACGGTCCGCGCCCAGACCGGCGACCCGCACTCCATGCTGGAGCTCTACCGGGCGGCGCTGGCGCTGCGCCGGGCCGAGCCGGCGCTCGGGGACGGCATGCTGACCTGGCTGCCCGCGCCGCGGGAGGTGCTCGCCTTCGCCCGCGAACCCGGCTTCACCTGCCTGGTCAACCTCGGCGACACCGCCGTGCCGCTGCCCGCGCACGACCGACTGCTGCTGGCCAGCGGGCCACTCGACGACGACCGGCTGCCACCGGACACCGCCGTCTGGCTGCGTACCCGACCGGTCTGACGGCGGTGGCGCCGGCGGCCCGTCCCGCCGGCGCCACCGCCCACCCGGCGGCCCGTCCCGGCCGCCGCGCCATCCGGCGGCCCGTCCGGCCGCCGCGCCGCACCTGGGGAGGGAAGGAAGGAGACCGGAGCACCGCCGCACGGGGGGACCTGGCCACCGACGAAAAGGGAGCACACCCCGCATGGCCGAGCACCGCACCGCGCACCGCCACCGCACCGGGCTGGCGGCCCTGGCCGCCGCCGCGCTCGCCGCCTCGACACTGACCGTCGTGGCGCTCACCTCCACCGCCACCCCGGCCCGGGCCGCCGGGCTGTCCCCGTTCGACATCGCCGGTCGCGGCGCCACCGTTCCGTTCCGGGAGCAGGAGGCGGAGCAGGCCGCGCACACCGGCACGAAGATCGGCCCGGACCGGCGCTACGGCACGCTGCCGTCCGAGGCGTCCGGCCGGGAGGCGGTCACCCTCGACGCCGTCGGCGAGTACGTCGAGTTCACCCTCACCGCACCGGCGAACGCGGTCACCTTCCGCTACAGCCTGCCGGACAACGCCGCCGGCACCGGCCGGGACGCCAGCATCGACCTGCGCGCCAACGGCACCCTGGTCAAGGCGGTCCCGGTCACCTCCCGGTACGGCTGGTACTACGGCGGCTACCCGTTCAACAACAACCCGGGCGACACCAACCCGCACCACTTCTACGACGAGACCCGGACGCTGTTCGGCGCCACCTACCCGGCCGGCACGAAGATCCGCCTCCAGGTCTCCTCCACCGCCCAGTCGCCCACCTTCACCCTCGACCTGGCCGACTTCGAGCTGGTCGGCGCGCCGATCGCCAAGCCGTCCGGCGCGCTGGACGTGGTCACCGACTTCGGCGCGGACCCGACCGGCGGCACCGACTCGACGGCGAGGTTCCAGGCCGCGGTGGACGCCGGCAGGGCGCAGGGCAGGGCGGTCTGGATCCCGGCCGGCACGTTCACCCTCTGGGACCACGTGGTGGTCGACGGCGTGACGCTGCGCGGCGCCGGGCCGTGGTATTCGGTGCTCGGCGGCCGGCACCCCACCGACCGCAAGCGCGCCGCCGGCATCTACGGCAAGTACGTCCCCGGCGGCGGCTACACCGGTGAGATCCGGCCGCACGAGGCCGGCGGGCCCAGCCGCAACGTGACACTGCGGGACTTCGCCATCATCGGCGACATCCGGGAGCGGGTCGACGAGGACCAGGTCAACGCCCTCGGCGGCGCGATGTCGAACTCGGTGGTCGACAACCTGTGGCTCCAGCACACCAAGGTCGGGGCGTGGATGGACGGCCCGATGGACAACTTCACCATCCGCAACAGCCGCATCCTCGACCAGACCGCCGACGGGGTGAACTTCCACTGGGGAGTCACCAACTCCACGGTGACCAACACGTTCGTCCGCAACACCGGCGACGACGCGCTGGCCATGTGGGCGCAGAACGTGCCGAACGTCGGCAACTCCTTCACCCACAACACCATCGGCGTGACGATCCTGGCGAACCACCTGGTCACCTACGGCGGGCGCGACATCACCATCGCCGACAACGTGACCGCCGACTCGGTGACCAACGGCGGCGGCATCCACGTGGCGAACCGCTATCCCGGCGTCAACGGGTCGACCGCGGTCGCCGGCACCATCACGGTCGCCCGCAACACGCTGATCCGCAACGGCAACTCCGACTACAACTGGCAGTTCGGGGTGGGCGCGATCTGGTTCTCCGCGCTCAACGAGCCGATCCAGGGCGCGAGCATCAACGTCACCGACACCGACATCCTGGACAGCTCGTACGCGGCGCTGCACTGGATCGAGGGGCAGACCAGCGGCATCTCGTTCAGCAACGTCCGGATCGACGGCGCGGGCACGTACGCGCTCCAGGTGCAGGCGCCCAGCCAGGTCAGCTTCACCAACGTGCGGGCCACGAACATCGCCCAGGCCAACCCGATCCACAACTGCGTCGGCAGCGGCTTCCAGATCACCCAGGGCGCCGGCAACTCCGGCTGGTACACGGCCACCCCGTACTGCGGGCCATGGCCGCAGCCGCAGTGGGGCAACGGCCCGTCCAGCCCGCCGCCGCCCACCAGCCCGCCGCCGACCACCACCCCGCCCACCACGCCACCGCCGACCACGCCGCCGCCGGGCGGCGGCAACCTGGCCCTGGGCCGGCCGGCCACCGCCACCAGCGTCAACCAGACGTACGCGGCCGGCAACGCGGTCGACGGCAACGCCGCCAGCTACTGGGAGAGCGCCAACAACGCCTTCCCGCAGTCGCTCACCGTCGACCTGGGTGCGGTACGTGCCGTCGACCGGGTGGTGCTCAAGCTCCCGGCCGGCTGGGAACGCCGCACCCAGACGCTGTCCGTGCTCGGCTCCACCGACGGCTCGTCGTTCTCGACGCTCGCCGCGTCGGCGGGCCGGGTGTTCGACCCGACCGCCGGCAACACCGTGTCGATCGCGCTCCCGTCCGGCGATCGGCGGTTCGTCCGGGTCACCGTCACCGCCAACACCGGCTGGCCGGCGGCGCAGCTCTCCGAGCTGGAGGTGTACGGCGGCGGCACGACCACCCCACCGCCCACCACCACGCCACCGCCCACCACCACCCCGCCCCCGCCGACGGGCAACCTGGCGGCGGGCCGGCCGGTGGCGGAGACCAGCCACGCCGACGTGTACGGCGCCGGCAACACCGTCGACGGCAACCCGAACACCTACTGGGAGAGCGCCAACAACGCCTTCCCCCAGTCGGTGACCGTCGACCTGGGCAGCGCCCGGCCGGTCGCCCGGCTGGTGCTCAAACTGCCACCCTCGGCGGCCTGGCAGACCCGGACCCAGACCCTGGCCGTGCTCGGCTCCACCGACGGCTCGTCGTACGCCACGCTCAGGGCGGCGGCCGGCTACACCTTCGACCCGGCGGGCGGCAACAGCGTGTCGATCGCGCTGCCCGCCGGTGACCGCCGCTTCGTGCGGCTGACCTTCACCGGCAACACCGGCTGGCCGGCCGGCCAGCTCTCCGAGTTCGAGGTCTACGCCTCCTGACCGGCGCGGCGGGGGTCCACCCGGGCCCCCGCCGCACCACACCCCACCCCGCCACGCCTCTCCACGTCCCGGGAAGAAGGTGTCCGTCCACCATGTCCAGACTCCGTACCGGAATCGTCGCGGTGCTCGCCGCGATCGGCCTGGCCGTCACCGCGGCGCCGGCCCCACCGGCCCTCGCCGCCGGCGGCCCGAACCTCGCCGCCGGCCGGCCCGCCACCGCCAGCAGCGTCAACGGCCCGTTCGGCACCGCCAACCTGACCGACGGCAACCAGGGCAGCTACTGGGAGAGCAGCGGCGCGCTGCCCCAGTGGGCCCAGGTCGACCTCGGCACCAGCCGCTCCGTCGACCAGGTGGTGCTCAAGCTCCCGGCCGGCTGGGAGGCGCGCAGCCAGACGCTGTCCGTGCAGGCCAGCGCCGACGGCAGCGGCTTCACCACGATCGTCGGCTCCGCCGCCCGGTCCTTCAGCCCGGCCGCCGGCAACACCGTGACGCTCGGCTTCACCGCCGCCGACGCCCGCTACCTGCGGGTCGTCGTCACCGCGAACACCGGCTGGGCCGCCGCCCAACTCGCCGAACTGGAGGTCTACGGCACGGCCAGCTCGTCGACCAACCTGGCAACCGGCAAGACGATGACCGAGAGCGGCCACGCCGACGTGTACGGGGCCGGCAACGCCAACGACGGCAACGCGGCCAGCTACTGGGAGAGCCCCAACAACGCGTTCCCGCAGTGGATCCAGGCCGACCTGGGCGCCGCCACCAGCGTCAACCGGCTGGTGCTCCGGCTGCCCACCGGCTGGGGCGCGCGGACCCAGACGCTGACCGTGCAGGGCAGCACCACCGGCTCGACGTTCAGCACGCTCGTCGGGTCGGCGTCGTACGCCTTCGACCCGGCCGGCGGCAACACGGTGACCGTCACCGTGCCCACCGCCTCGACCCGCTACCTGCGGCTGCTCTTCACCGGAAACAGCGCCTGGCCCGCCGGGCAGCTCGCCGAGCTGGAGATCTACGGCCCGGCGAGCGGCGACACCCAGGCCCCCAGCGCCCCGGGCAACCTCGCCTTCACCGAGCCGGCCAGCGGGCAGATCCGGCTGACCTGGACCGCGTCCACCGACAACGTGGGCGTGACCGGCTACGACGTCTACGCCAACGGCGTGCTGCGCACCAGCGTCGGCGGCAGCACGCTGACGTACACCGACACCCAGCCGGCCGGGACCACCGTCGCCTACTACGTGCGGGCCCGGGACGCCGCCGGGAACGTGTCGGCGAACAGCAACACGGTCACCCGCGCCGGCAGCCCGACCGGCGGCACCAACCTGGCGGTCGGCAAGCCGGCCACCGCCTCGTCCGTGGTGCACGTGTTCACCGCGGCCAACGCGGTCGACAACGACGTCACCACCTACTGGGAGGGCGCGCCCGGGGCGTACCCGAGCACGCTGACCGTCGCGCTTGGCGCCAACGCCAGCATCAGCGCCGTCGTGGTGAAGCTCAACCCGGACCCGGCCTGGGGTGCGCGTACCCAGACCTTCCAGGTGCTCGGCCGGGAGCAGTCCGCGTCCGGGTTCACCAGCCTGGTCGGCTCGGCGACGTACTCGTTCAACCCGACCAGCAGCAACACGGTGACCATCCCGGTCACGGCAACCGCCGCGGACGTCCGGTTGCAGTTCACCGCGAACTCCGGCTCGTCCAACGGCCAGGTCGCCGAGTTCCAGGTGATCGGCGTGCCGGCCCCCAACCCGGACCTCACCGTCACCGGCCTCACCGCCGCGCCCGCCGCGCCGGTGGAGACCGACGCGGTCACCCTGTCGTCCACCGTGCGCAACGCCGGCACCGCCGGGTCCGCCGCCACCGACGTCACCTTCTACCTGGGTACGACGAAGGTGGGCACCGCCGCCGTCGGCGCGCTCGCGGCCGGCGCGTCGAGCACCGTATCGGCGAACATCGGTGCGCGCGACGCCGGCAGCTACCAGCTCACCGCCAAGGTCGACGAGTCGAACGCGGTGCTCGAACAGAACGAGGCGAACAACTCCTACACCAGCCCGACCGCGCTGACGGTCAGCCCGGTGGCCAGCGCCGACCTGGTGGCCTCGGCGGTGACCTGGTCGCCGGCGACGCCGACCGCCGGCGCCACGGTCAGCTTCGCGGTGACCCTGCGCAACCAGGGCACGATCGCCTCGGCGAGCGGCGCGCACGGCATCACGCTCACCGTGCTCAACGACTCCGGCGCGGTGGTCCGCACCCTCACCGGCTCGTACAGCGGCGCGATCGCCGCCGGGGCGACCGCCGGCCCGGTCGCGCTCGGCACCTGGACCGCCGCCAACGGCCGGTACACGGTGCGGGTGGTGCTCGCCGACGACGCCAACGAGCTGCCGGTGAAGCGGCAGAACAACACAAGCGAGCGGGCGCTGTTCGTCGGCCGCGGGGCCAACCTGGGCTACGACATGTACGAGGCCGAGGACGGCGCGGTCGGCGGCGGCGCGCAGGTGATCGGGCCCAACCGCACCATCGGCGACCTCGCCGGGGAAGCGTCCGGCCGCCGCGCGGTCACCCTGAACACCACCGGCGCGTACGTCGAGTGGACCACCAAGTCGGCGGCGAACGCCCTGGTCACCCGCTTCTCCATCCCGGACTCGGCCGGCGGCGGCGGGATCGACTCGACGCTCAACATCTATGTCAACGGGGTGCTGCACAAGCCGATCAGCCTCACCTCGAAGCACAGCTGGCTCTACGGCGCCGAGGCCGCCCCGAGCGACTCGCCCGGCGCCGGCCCGCCCCGGCACCTCTACGACGAGGCGAACGTCCTGCTCAACTCCACCGTCCCGGCGGGCAGCCGGATCCGGCTCCAGAAGGACCCGGCGAACACCACCACGTACGCGATCGACTTCGTCAACACCGAGCTGGTGTCGGCGCGGGCCAACCCGGACCCGGCCCGCTACCAGGTGCCGGCCGGGTTCAGCCACCAGGACGTGCAGAACGCGCTGGACGCGGTCCGGATGGATACCACCGGCACCCTGATCGGCGTCTACCTGCCCGCCGGCACGTACCAGACCGCGCAGAAGTTCCAGGTGTACGGCAAGGCGGTACGGGTGGTCGGCGCCGGCATGTGGTACACCCGCTTCCAGACGCCGGCCAACCAGCAGAACACCGACGCCGGGTTCCGGGTGGAGTCCTCGGCCAGCGGCTCGACCTTCGCGCACCTGGCTTTCTTCGGCAACTACACCAACCGGATCGACGGGCCGGGCAAGGTCTGGGGTGAGCTGAAGGACGTCGACAACCTGACCCTGGACAGCGTCTGGGTCGAGCACACCGTCTGCGCGTACTGGGGGGTGAGCGTCGACCGGCTGACCATCCGGGACAGCCGGTTCCGCAACACCTTCGCCGACGCGGTGAACATGACAAACGGCAGCACCAACAGCCTGGTCACCAACTCGGAGGGCCGCTCCAACGGCGACGACGCGTTCGCGCTCTTCTCCGCCACTGACTCCGGTGGCGCGGGCGGCAACCACGGGAACGTCTTCGAGAACCTGACCGCCACGCTTACCTGGCGGGCGGCCGGCATCGCCGTGTACGGCGGCTACGACAACATCTTCCGCAACCTCTACATCGCCGACCAGCTGACCTACTCGGGCATCACCATCAGCTCGCTGGACTTCGGCTACCCGTTCGTCGGGTTCGGCGCCAGCCCGCCCACCCGCTTCGAGAACATCTCGCTGATCCGCTCGGGCGGGCACTTCTGGGGCGCGCAGACCTTCCCCGCGATCTGGTTGTTCTCCGCGTCCAAGGAGTTCCGCGGCATCCGGGTCAGCGACGTGGACATCGTCGACCCGACGTACTCGGGGGTCATGTTCCAGACCAAGTACACCGGCGGCCAGCCGGAGAACCCGATCACCGACACGGTGCTCACCAACGTGTCGATCTCCGGGGCGCGGCGCAGCGGTGACGCGTTCGACGCCAAGTCCGGCTTCGGCATCTGGGTCAACGAGATGCCCGAGGCGGGGCAGGGGCCGGCGGTCGGCTCGGCCACCTTCACCAACCTGCGGCTGACCGACAACTACCAGGACATCAAGAACACGACAACCACCTTCACCATCACCCGCAACTGATGAAAGGAGGGGCCCCTTCTTAACGCCTCCGGTATAGAAGGGGCCCCTTCTCACACCTGCCTGCGGTCCGTCGCCGGTCAGGGGCAACCATCGAGACCCGGGTTCAGTGGTGGCGTCGAGCAGCCTTCTCGACTTCACGGAGAACCAGGCCGAGGGTCTGTGAGCGGCGGTCTGCCGGTAGCGCTGCCCACGCGCGCCGGGCGTAGGCGAGCCCGCCGGTCTGGTCGCCTGACTTGGCCATCATCAGGGCGCGGTGCAGCTCGATGTGGGTGGCGAAGCGCGTCAGCGAGGCCGGCCGGAGCCGGTCCGCGTCGGTCTGGGCCTGCTCACCGGGGGCGCACGAGGCCGAGCCGGGCGTACCCAGACCCGGACGGCGAGGTCGTCGGAGCGGTCGGCGGCGACGCGGCCCGTGTCGTACCAGCCGACCGCGTCGGTGGGATCCTTCGTCGTCTTGCCGTAGGTGGTCGCGGTGGCCGGCGAGCGCGTCGGTGAAGCCGTTGCTGAGGTGCGAGGCCGAGTAACAGGTCCGGGTCGCTATGGAGGCGAGGGGCACCCCTGCCGCAATCCGAGCCTGCCTCAGTTGTGCACCGAGGTCATCCATCCGAGCCCCTGTGAAAGGTCCTGAAAGCATCACCGGTCGAGAGACCGCAGCAGCCGCACCGCCTCGTACGTCGAGCGTTGCTGTGTGGCAAGAGCCCGGCGTAGAAGCTGCTTGTCGAACTCCTCGTCGCAGACCAGCGTGTCATCGCCGTCATGCGCTGCGTACCCGACGTCGACGGGGCGGTGCACGGCCTCGTTCCGGCGCCTGATCGCGTGGTAGATCAGGTCCAGGCCGGTGGACCACTGGGAATGCCGCCGTTCATCGAGTCGCTGTCGTACGGACAGGAGGAGCTGCCCGGCCGGACGGGCGACGTTCTGCCCCGGGTCGAGGCGAGCGAGGATCCGCCCGAGCACGGTCTCCGTCTCGGCTGCCTGCGCCACGATCAATCCGCGCAGCCGATGCATCTCGGCTGCGTGGTCGTCATGCGCGTCTGCGCCGTCCTCCGGGTACAGCTCGGCCCACACACTCCGCCACGAGACCGCTGCTACGGGGACCGCCCGGCCGTCAACCTCTGTCACAAGGCGATTATCTGCCGCGGGTGGCCGGCCCACAGGCCGGTCGACGCTCGCGGCTCCACCGATACTTCATGTGCCGCCGCGCCTGTCGCCGGTGTACCGTCCGTTGTGCCATCCTGTCGGAATGTGATTGGCAGGGTTGTCGCGTCGTCTGGGAGCTGCTGATGCCTCGCCGCCCGATCCCCGACGATCCGTCGATCGGTGACCGCATCCGTGCCCGCCGAGAGCTGCGCGGATGGAGCGTCCGCTACGCCGCCAGCCGTGCCGGCATCTCCCACACGTCCTGGTCGCGCATCGAACGTGGCCAGCAGCGCACCGACCGGTACATGGTCGTGGACCTGGCCGCCGCACTCGAATGCTCGGTGGTGGATCTGACCGGGCAGGCGTACACGCCGGCCGATCGACAGCTCGATGCCGCCCGCGTCGACGCGGAGCGGTTGTGGCGCACCATGATGGACACGCCGATGAGCGGGCGTTCCGCCGCGCCGGCTATGGTCGAGCAGGTGCGTCGCGAGGCGACGCTCGTGCGTGGCCTCTACGGACGGTGTGACTACGCGGGCGCGCTGCGGCGGCTCGTCGACCTGGTCCCCGCGATGCATGGGTTGACCGACCGGCGTGCGGCGTTGGCGGAAATGGTGCCGGTGTACGGCGTGGCGATGGGCTCCCTGCTGAGCGTCAGCTATCCGGCTCACGCCTGGCTGGCAGCGGAGCGTTGTGTCGAGGCGGCCGGCCTGTTCGACGATCCGGTCGCGGTCGGCGTCGCGACGGCCAATCGGGCGCGGGTGTCCGCCTTTTCGGGGGCGTACCGGCCGGCGCGTGCGTGGTGTGACGCGGCGGCGGCCGACCTCGCGGCCAGCCCGGCGGGTGGCGCGTTGGACGTGCTGGGATTCCTGCACCTCGCCCGGGCGCATCACCTCGCCGGCCTGCGTGACCGTGCCGCCGCCGAGGGCCATCTCGCCGAGGCGGCGCGGATCGCCGCGCACACCGGGGAGACGGACAGTTGGGATCTCGCCTGGGGACCACGGAACGTGGCGATGTGGCGGATGGCATTCCTGCTCGACACGGGCCTGCCCGAGGATGCCATGGCGGTGGCTGCGGGTGTGGACCTGGCCGGTTTGCCGGCGGTGCGACAGGTGTATTTCTGGCTCGACTTGGGACGCGCCGCCGAGGCGGTCGGGCGGGATCGGGAGGCGGTGCGGATGCTGCTCGCCGCGGAGCGGGTCGGCCCGCAGCACGCCCGGTCGTCCGTCTCGGCTCGGGAGACGGCCCGTGCGTTGCTGCGCCGGGGAGCGACTTCGGCCGAGCTGCGAGGGCTGTGCGAACGAATGAGCCTCACGACGCAGTAGTGGTGCGTAAGCGTTCCAGGCGATCTGTGCACTTTCCGTAGCGTCCCGATCACAGGCGCGGCGGCATTCTCGCCGGACCCGCGCCTCCAATCCGGCGCGACGGAGGCGGGGCTCTTCGCCGTGTCCTGCATCGAGAGGGATCACCGATGGGCCGTGGTCAGGGCGAGAGTCGAGGCGAGCAGGCGGAGCGGGCAGAGCAGGAAGCTGCCCGGCAACGGATCATCGCGCAGGCCGAGGCGGAGCGAACACCGGTCGAGGACACCACCCGGGCGGTGCCGGATCGGCGGTGGCGTCGTGACCGGTGAAGGAGTCCCGATCGGCCGGCGCGTCGCCTACCTGCGCGTGCGCCGCAAGCTGTCGCAGCAGTCGTGCGCCGACCGCCTCGGCAAGTCGAAGAGCTGGGTGGACAAGGTCGAGCGGGGCGTGCGGCCCCTGGAGCGGGTGTCGACGATCCGCGAGGTCGCGGCGGTGCTGCGGGTCGACGCGGCCACCCTGCTCGGCCCCGACGCCCGGCCGGCCGGGGCAGCCGAGCGCACCGAGGGCGTCGCGCGCATCCGGGCGGCGCTGTCCACGTACGGGTTGACGCCCGGCCGCGATCTCCCGCCCGATCGGTTGGGTCAGGCCGTGGGGCACGCCTGGAGCACCTACCGGTACGCCCGCTATCCGCAGTTGGTCGAGCAACTCCCGGCGTTGCTGACCGACGTCCAACACACCCAGACGCGGGATCGCACCCTCGACCGCGCGGCGGTGGTGGACGCGTACCGGGTGACGGCGGCGCTGCTGACCAAGCTGGACGAGGCGAGTCTCGCGTGGTTGGCCGCCGACCGGGCGATGACCGCAGCGACCGGGGACCGGACGCTGCTGGCCTGCGCGGCGGTGCAACTCGGCCCGGTGTTGCGGGCGTCGGCGCGGGCGCGGTCGGTGTTGCTGGCCGCCGCGTACCGGATCGGTCCGCGCGACCCCGATTCGGGTACGCCGGGGGAGCTGTCGCTGTGCGGCACGTTGCTGGCGCAGGCCGCGCTGACCGCGGCCCGGGCGGGCAACGCGCGTGCGGCCGGCGAGTTGCTGTACGAGGCGGGGGAGATGGCCGCCCGGGTGGGCGACGGGCACGACCACCACCGGACCGCGTTCGGGCCGGCGGCCGTAAATGTGGCGCGGGTCGTCGCCGCCGTGGATCTGGGCGACGGTGCGGCGGCGGTCACCGGGCACGAGAAGGCGATCCAGGGGGAGGGGTGGCGGTGGCTGCCGCTCGAACACCGCGCGGCGCATCTGGTGGACGCCGCGCGGGCGTACCTCATGGTGGGTGACGCCGAGAGCGCGGCGAAGGTGCTGGTCCGGGCAGACCGCCTCGCGCCGGCCGAGATCCGGCACCGGCCGGCGGCGGGCAACCTGGTCGCCCAAGTCGCCCGCCACGCGGACGCCGCCGCGCTGATCGCGCCCCTGGCGCGTGCTCTCGGGATCGACTGAGCGAGGGTGCGTCGATCATGGAGTTGTGGCCCCTCGCATAAGGCGCGCAAGCCGCAAACCCTGGCGCCACAAGTCCATGATCGACGGAAGCGGGGCCGTGCTGGGACTGGTCAATCGGCATTCGCGAGTTCAAACTCCGCTGTTGTCACGACTTTCGGGTGTGAAACTCACTGGTTCGTCGTGACTTGTCGCACTGGGCTTGCGCCTCCACCATCCGCAGGATTGACGTCAACCGATCAGCCGGTGGAGGCAACCGACATGGACGAACGGTACGACTCGTACTGCGCGGTCGATCCGCTCTTCTACGACTCCCTGGCCAGCACCACGGCCGAGACCGGCGGCTACTCGACCGGCCCCGTCCCGCAGGGCTGGGAGTGCGAGGCCAAGGACGACTGGATGATCCACGGCCCGGTGGACGGTTCCCTCCCCGCCCAGGGCTGGAAGATCCACATCTCCGCTCGCCTGGACAACGCCGAGCGCGTCCTCGCCCGGGTGGTCGACTACTGCCGGCCCCGCGGCATCCCGTTCAAGCACCTGCGCGGGCCGCGCCTGCTGCTCATGCGCAACAGCAAGTACGCCCGGCGCGGCGCCAGCGGCAAGTTCGTCACCGTCTACCCGCGCGACGACGCCGAGCTGGAGCTGACGGCCAAGGAACTCGCCGGCCTCCTCGACGGCGAGCAGGGGCCGTACATCCTCAGCGACCTGCGCTACGGCGACGGCCCGGTCTACCTGCGCTACGGCGGTTTCGCCGCCCGCTACTGCGTCTCCGCCGACGGGCAGACCGTGCCGGCGATCGAGGACGCGGACGGCGTCCTGGTGCCCGACCGGCGGGACCCGGTGTTCCACGTGCCGGAGTGGGTGACGCTGCCCGACTTCCTCGCCCCGCACCTGGCCGCCCGCAACGCGGCGACCACGACCGACCTGCCCTACCGGATCGAGAAGGTCATCCACTTCTCCAACGGCGGCGGCCTGTACGAGGCCCGCGACACCCGCACCGACCAGCGGGTGGTGCTCAAGGAGGCCCGCCCGTACGCCGGGCTGGACGCCACCGGCGCCGACGCGGTGACTCGGCTGCGCCGCGAGGCGGAGATGCTCCGGCGGCTGGCCGACGTGCCGCACCTGGTGCGGGTGCACGACGAGTTCAGCTTCGGCGGGCACGAGTTCCTGGCCCTCGTCTTCGTCGAGGGCCGCCCGCTCAACCAACTGGTGGTGGAGCGCTACCCGCTGGTCCACGCGGACGCGGACCGGGCCGACTACACCCGCTGGGCCCTCGACGTGCACCGCCAGGTCGCCGAGGCCGTCGCCGCCATCCACGCGCACGGTGTCGTCTACGGCGACCTGCACATGTTCAACATCATGGTCGGCGCCGACGGCGAGGTGACCCTTATCGACTTCGAGGTGGCCGCTGACGTCACCCAGGCGACCCGGCCCGCGCTGCGCAACCAGGCGTTCGCCGCACCGCGCGACCGCACCGGCGCCGACGTCGACAGGTACGCCCTGGCCTGCCTGCGGCTGGCCCTGTTCCTGCCGTTGACCGCGATGCTGCGGCTCGCGCCCGCCAAGGCGGCGCACCTGGCCGACGTGGTAGCAGAGAACTTCCCCATTCCGCGCGAGCTGCTGGACGAGGCGGTCGAGGTGATCGTGGGTGAGCGGCCGGCGGACCTCCGGCGGGCCGTCACGGTCGACCCGGACGACTGGCCCGGCCTACGCGACCGGCTCGCCGCGGCGATCACCGCGAGCGCCACCCCGGAGCGCGACGACCGACTCTTCCCCGGCGACATCCGCCAGTTCGCCGGCGCGGACGGCGGGCTCAACCTGGCGTACGGGGCGGCCGGGGTGCTCTGGGCGCTGCACGTCAGCGGCGCCGGCACCGACCCCGCGCACGAGCGGTGGCTGATCGACCGGGTCCGCCACCCCGCCTCCGGCAGCCGCCTCGGCCTCTACGACGGGCTGCACGGCATCGCGTACGTGCTGGACCTGCTCGGCCACCGGGACGAGGCGCTGCGCCTGCTCGACCTCTGCCTCGACCAGCCCTGGACCGAGTTGCGCGACGACCTGACCGGCGGACTGCCCGGCATCGCGCTGAACCTGGCGCACTTCGCCGCGCGCACCGGCGAGCGGCGCTACGCCGACGCCGCCCGGCAGGTTGTCGACGTGGTGGTCGGCCGGCTCGGCGACGTCGAGTCGGTCGCCGAGATCAGCGGCGGTCAGCACCCGTACGCCGGGCTGACCCGGGGCGGGGCCGGCGTGGCGCTGATGCTGCTGCGGATGTACGAGCTGCACGGCGAGCCCGCGCTGCTCGACCACGCCCGCACCGCGCTGCGGCAGGACCTGCGCCGCTGCGTACGCCGCGACGCCGGGCACCTGGAGGTCAACGAGGGCTGGCGGACCATGCCCTACCTGGCCGAGGGCAGCGTGGGCATCGGGCTGGTGCTCGACCAGTACCTGCGGCACCGCCCCGACGACGAGCTGCGCGACGAGGCGACCGCGATCCGCCGCGGCGCGGACTCCCCGTTCTACGCGCAGTCCGGCCTCTTCGCCGGCCGCGCCGGAATCGTCGCGTACCTCGCCGAGCACGGCGACCGGGACGCGGCCCGGCAGCAGGCCCGGCTGCTCGGCTGGCACGCCCTGCCGTACCGGGACCGGACCGCCTTCCCCGGCGACCAGCTCCTGCGCCTGTCCATGGACCTGGCCACCGGCACCGCCGGGGTGCTCGCCGCGCTCGCCGCGACCCGGCCGGACCACCCGCTCCACCTGCCGTTCCTGACCCCGCTGCCCGACGCGACGACGGTCGCGGACGTCGGCTGAGCGGCCACCGACCCCCCGGCTTCCCCGGGGTGACCCGACCCGACGCGACCCGAGAGGAGGTGAATCGACATGGCTCTGCTCGATCTTCAGGGGATGGAGCTGCCGGCCGCCGGGCGCACCGGCGGTGGCAGCCAGGCCAGCCTGCTGCTCTGCGGCGACAGCTCGCTGAGCGTCACCACCTGCAAGTGACCCGCCGGTCATCGATCGCGATGACCGCCCGACCGACGACCGACGTCACGAGAGAAAGAGGAACCGACATGGCTCTGCTCGACCTCCAGGGAATGGAACTGCCGGCCGCCGAGCGCACCGGCGGTGGCAGCCGCGCCAGCCTGCTGCTCTGCGGCGACAGCTCGCTGAGCGTCACCACCTGCAACTGACGATCAGTCGCTTGGCCCCGGGCCGGCTCACGCCGGTCCGGGGCCCGCGCCCGTGGGAGGCCCGATGACCCCCGCCGACCGGCTCGCACTGCGCGCCGTGGGTTTCGCCGGCTGGTGGACCCCGACGTTGGCGGTGCTCGCCGTGGTCGAGGTGGCGGCCGAGCTGGCGCTGCCCGCCGTCCTGGGCCGCGCGGTGGACGCCGCCGTCGGTGCCGGGCCGCAGTCTTCGTCCGGCCGGTGGATCGTCGTGGTCGCCGCGTTGGTGCTGGTGCTGATCGGCACCCGGGCCGTGCAGGACTACGGCACCGGCGTGGCCGGGGCCCGGTCGGTGGCCGCGCTGCGGCACGCCCTGATCCGCCACCTCTTCGCCCTCGATCCGCGCACCGTGGGCCGCCGGCCGGTGGGTGATCTGGTCGGCCGGCTGGTGGGGCAGGTCGCCGACGCCGGGCAGGCCGCCCCGACCGTCGTCCTGGCCGGTAGCGTGCTGCTGCCGCCGCTTGGCAGTCTGGTCGCGCTCACCCTGATCGACGCCTGGCTCGGCCTGACCTTCGTGGTGGGACTGGTGCTCCTGGCCGTGCTGCTGCGGCGTTTCGTCAGCGCGGCCTCCGGCGCGGTCGCCGGCTACCAGCGGGCCCAGGGGGACCTGGCCGGGCGGCTGGTCGAGGCGCTCGCCGGCGCGCGGACGATCACGGCCGCCGGCACCGCCGGACGGGAGGTCGACCGGGTACTCACCCCGCTGCCGGAGCTGCACCGCCACGGCGTCCGCACCTGGCGGGTGCTCGCCGGGGCGTCCGCCCGGGGGGCCCTGCTCAACCCGCTGCTGCAACTGGCGGTCGTGGCGGTCGGTGGTTGGTCGCTGTCGGCCGGGCGGCTGACTCCCGGTGAACTGCTCGCCGCCCTCCAGTACGCCGCGATCGGGGCGGGACTGGGCGCCGCGATCGCCGCCGTCAACACCGCCGTCCGGGTCCGCGCCGGCTGCGCCCGGGCCGCCGAGATTCTCGACGAACCGGCCCGCCGACACGGTGCCCGGGACCTGCCGCCCGGACCGGGTCGGCTGGAGCTGTGCGGCGTCGGCGTCCGGGGCGAGGACGGACGGCCGCTGCTCGACCGGGTCGACCTGCGGGTGCCGGGCGGGACGCTGCTGGCCGTTGTCGGGCCGTCCGGCGCCGGCAAGTCACTGCTGGCGGCGGTGGCCGGCCGGCTGCGCGACCCGGACGCCGGCGAGGTACGACTGGACGGCGTGCCGCTGCGGGAGTTGACGCCGGCGACGCTGGGCCGGGCGGTCGGTTACGGCTTCGAGCGGCCCGTCCTGGTCGGTGCGACGGTCGGCGAGGCGGTCGGCTGCGGCGACGACCCGGTGCCGCTGGCCCGGGCGGCGCAGGTGCACGACGTGCTGCGGCTGCTGCCCGAGCGCTACCGCACCCCGCTGACCGGGCTGGCCCTCTCCGGCGGCGAGCGGCAGCGGCTCGGGCTGGCCCGCGCGCTGCGGGCCGAGCGGCTGCTGATCCTCGACGACGCGACGTCCAGCCTGGACACCGTCACCGAGCACCGGGTGGTGGACGCGCTCACCGGCCACCACGACCGGCGTACCCGGGTGGTGGTGAGCCACCGGGTGGGCACGGCCGCCCGCGCCGACCTGGTGGCCTGGGTGGAGGGCGGCCGGATACGGGCGGTGGGCCCGCACGAGGTGCTCTGGGCGGACCCGGCCTACCGGGCGGTGTTCCGGTCGTGACCACTGTGGGTGCGGTGACCCGGGCGGCGCTGTCGGCGCGGCGCGGCCCGCTGCTGCGCCTGGCCGGCTGGTCGCTGGCCGAGGCGCTGCCGGCGGCGCTGACCGGCCTGCTGACCGCCCGGGCCGTGGACGAGGGGTTCCTGGCCGGCCGGCCCGGCGTCGGGCTGCTCTGGTTGGGTCTGCTGGCGCTCGCCGTGCTGGTCGGCGCGCTCGGCACCCGGCAGGCGTACGGGCTGCTGGGGGAGGTCGTGGAACCGTTCCGGGACGACCTGCTGCGCCGGGTCGTGGCCGGCACGCTGGCCGGCGCGAGCGACGGGCGGGGCGACGACGCGGCGGTGACCCGGCTGACCCACCAGGTGGAGATGGTCCGGGACACCTGGGCCGGCCTGCTGATGGTGGTCCGGGGTTTCGTGTTCGCCGCCGGTGCCGCCGTGGTCGGCCTGCTGTCCCTGGCCGCCCCGGTCGCGCTGCTGGTGATCGCGCCGGTGCTCGTCGGGCTCCTGCTCTTCGCGGCGGCCCTACCGGCGATGGTGGCCCGGCAGCGCGAGTACGTCCGGGCCGGTGAGCGGCTCGGCCGGGACGCGGTCGTCGCGGTGGCCGGGCATCGCGACGTCACGGTCAGCGGGAGCGGGGACCGGGTCGTCGGCTGGCTCGGCGATGACGTCGACGCACAGGCGGGGGTGGAGCGGCGGCTGGCCACCATGGCCGCCGCGCGGAGCCTGAGCCTGGCCGTCGGTGGTTGGCTGCCGGTGCCGGTGCTGCTGCTCGCCGCCCCGTGGCTGCTCGGGCAGGGCCTCGGGCCGGGCGCGCTGCTCGGCGCGCTGGTCTATGTCGTACACGGCATCCAGCCGGCGCTGCACACCCTGTTCCAGGGAGTGGCGGCGGGCGGTCTCCGCTTCGTGGTCACCCTCGATCGGCTGCTGCGGACCTGCGTACCCCCGGCGGAGCCCCGCGTCGCGGCGGCCGGGTCGCCGCCCGACCCGGCCGCGCCCGCGCTGTCGCTGCGGGCGGTGACCTTCCGGTACGGGCCGCACGCCGTGCCGGTGCTCGACGGCCTCGACCTGGCCGTGCCGGCCGGCGACCACCTGGCGATCGTCGGCGCGAGCGGCATCGGCAAGTCCACCCTGGCGGGGTTGATGGCCGGGGTGTTGCGCCCCCAGTCCGGCACGGTCCACCTCGCCGGGACGCCGGTGGACGACCTCGACGCGGCTGAGCGGGCCGCCCGCCGGGTGCTGATCCCGCAGGAGGCGTACGTGTTCACCGGCACGATGCGGGACAACCTCCGGTACCTGCGACCCGACCTCGACGACGCGGCCATCACCCGGGCGGCGGACCAACTGGGCCTGGCCGGCCTGGTGACCCGGCTCGGCGGCCTGGACGCGACCCTGCGGCCGGCGGGCCTCTCCGCCGGGGAACGCCAGCAGGTGGCCCTGTTGCGTGCCTGGCTCTCGCCGGCACCGCTGGTCATCCTCGACGAGGCGACCTGCCACCTGGACCCGGCCACCGAAGCACGCCTGGAACTGGCCTTCGCCGCCCGGCCCGGCACCCTCGTGGTGATCGCACACCGGATCAGCTCGGCGGTGCGGGCCCGGCGGGTACTGCTGCTGGACGGTGAGCACGCCCACCTGGACAGTCACCGGGGGCTGCTGGACAGCTCGGCGGCCTACCGGGAACTGGTGGGCTACTGGGAGGGCGAACGGGTCAGATCCAGCACGAGTCCTGGGCGGTCCGCACCGCTTCCCAGCGGGTCCGCGCCCCGGTCTTCGCCATGATGCGGGACAGGTGATTGCGCACCGTTCCGGGTGAGACGCCCAGCTTCTGGGCGATCTCCCGGACCGGCAGGCCGTCGGCCGCCACGTCGAGCACCTCCCGCTCGCGCGGGGTCAACGGATTGTCCGCCATTTCGAGCGCGGCGACGACCAGGTCCGGGTCGAGCACGAGCTGACCGTTGGCGATCTTCCGTACCCCCTCGGCGATCAGTCCGGGTGGCACGTCCCGGTTGAGGAAGCCGATCCACCCGCGATGCTCGGTGAGCACCGAGCGGATCCGCCCGGCGCGACGCTGGTCCACCAGCACCAGCAGTCGGCCGCCGTGGCTGCCGTCGGCTGCGGCGGCGAGCCGGGTCAGCTGGTGCACCGGTACGACGTCGAAGTCGATCACGGCGACGTCCGGGCGTTCGCCGAGCAGCGCGACCCGGAGGTCGTGGGCGGTGGCGGCCTCAGCGACGACGTCGATGTCGCCCTGCGCGGCCAGCAGGTGGGCGAGGGCACCCCGGACCAGTCGGCCGTTGAGCGCGAGCAGTGTGCGGACCATATCGACTCCCAGCTATGCCTCCCGCCTCTCCTGACGAATCGTGAACGGGTGGTAACCAGTCGTCAACCATGTCACCAATATTCGGTCCCGGCAACAGGACTGTCCGGTGTCGTCAGATCCAGCCGACCTCCTGGGCCCGCCGCACCGCCTCCCAGCGGTTTCGGCCACCGGCCTTGCGCAGGAAGCTGGACAGGTGGTTGCGGACCGTGCCCGGCGCGAGGTGCAGCAGTTCGGCGATCTCCCTGCTCCGCAGGCCCTTCGCGGCGTAGGTGGCCACCTCCCGTTCCCGTTCGCTGAGCGGGTTGACCGCGGTGTCGAGGGCGGCGAGGGCGGTCAGCGGGTCGATGCTGCGGCGCCCGTCGGCGACCGTCCGCAACTGGGCGACCATCTCCTCGGGCGGCACGTCCATGGCGACGACTCCGCAGACCCGCAGGCGTAGCGCCCACCGCAGCACCTGGGCGGTCGGCCGGTCCGTCAGCACCACGACCGCGCACCGCGGCACGGCGGCGCGCAGCGCCGCGACCACGCCAGCCGGCTCGTCCTCCGCGGTGAGGTCGACCAGCACGAGGTCGGGGCGAGCGTCGGGAAGCCGGCCCAGGTCGGCGAGGGCTGCCTCACCCTCCACCACCACCTCGAAGCCGGGTGCCGCCGCGACCACCCCGGCCACGAGCGTCCGGTGCAGGCCGGGCTCCCCGAGCACGGCGATTCGAACTGTCGGCCCTGGCTCTGCGTCGCGCGGTGAGTCACCCATAGGAACACTGTGCCCGACGGAGCGTCACCGGGCACCTGTCGCAGTTGCTGCCGTCGCCGCGCATCCCGTGGTCGATTCCGCGAGTGCGACAGCCAGCCGGCGGACGGCCTCGTCCATCAGATGCGGTGGGGCGGCGGCGTAGGTCAGGCGCAGGTGCGGCGCCGGGGGTTCGGCGGCGTACCAGGGGCGGCCGGGGAAGACGACGACGCCCTCGGCGGCGGCTGCGGCGGTCAGCGCGACGTCGTCGGTGCCGTCCGGCAGCCGGACCCACAGGTGCAGGCCTCCACGGGGAACGTCGCGCGGGGCCAGCGCCGGCAGGTGCCGGTGCAGCGCCGCGAGCAGCGCCTCCCGGCGGGCCCGCAGCTCCTTGCGCAGCGTACGGCGATGCCGGTCCCAGGCCGGTGCGGTGTGGAACTCCAGCGCGGCCTGTTGCAGCGGCCCGGCCACGAAGAAGTCGTCGAGCAGCCGGGCGGCGCGCAGCCGGGCACCGGCCGGCCCCCGGGCGGCGAGCGCGGCGATCCGCAGGCTCGGCGCGGCCGACTTGGTCAGCGAGCGCAGATAGATGACGTGTCCGTCGGGGTCGTCGGCGGCCAGCGGGGGCGGGGCCTCGCCGTCGATGGTCAGGTCGCGGGCGTAGTCGTCCTCGATCAGGAACGCGCCCGCGTCGCGGACCGCCGCGACCACCTGGGCGCGCCGGGCGGGGGCGAGCGTCGCGCCGTGCGGGTTGGCGTACAACGGCTGGCAGTAGAACAACCGGGCGCCGGTGCGGGCGAACGCGGCGGCGAGCTGGTCGGGGCGTACCCCGTCGGCGTCGGCGGGCACCGGCGCCACCCGCAGCCCGGCGGCGTGCGCGACGGCCAGCGCGCCCAGGTAGGTGGGGGACTCCACGAGCAGGGTGTCGCCGGGCGTGGTGAGCGCCCGCAGGGCGGAGGAGAGCGCCGCCTGACCGCCCGGGCAGATCACCACGTCCTCGGCCCGCAGGCTCCCGCCGGCCTCGCGGGCGAACCAGGCCCGCAGGTCGGCCCGCCCCTCCACCGGACCGCGTTGCCAGGCCGCCGGGTGCCGGGCCGCGCGGGCGAGCGCCGCGCCGAGCGCGGCGGCGGGCTGGAGATCCGGGTCCAGGTAGCCGCCGCTCAGTGGGATCGCGCCGGCTGGCGGTAACGCCAGTAGCGCCTGCATCTCGTTCTCACCCGCGCGCCCGGGGCCGAGCGCCACGGTCTGCCAGGACAGGTCCGGGCGGGGCGGATCGGCGCGCCGGGGCGCCACGAAGGAGCCGCGACCCGAGCGGGTCTCCACCAGCCCTTCCGCGACGAGCCGGCGGGTCGCCTCGGCGACGGTCACCGGGGAGACGTGCAGGTGGCCGGTCAGCTTCCGGACCGATGGCAGCTGCCGGCCCGGGGTGGCCGCCGCCACCAGCCCCCGCAGGTGGTGGACGACCCGGTCGATAGCGCTACCATCATCCATGACGGATCAGCGTAGCGCTACTGCTCCCGCACCGGTAACGGTGAGCCCCGGCGCGGGCATCGCCCTCGGCGCCCTGGGCGTGCTCGCCTTCAGCATGTCGCTGCCGGCCACCCGCGTCGCGGTGCAGACCCTGGACCCGTGGTTCGTGGCGTTCGGCCGGGCCGTCGGCGCGGCGCTGCTCGCCGGGGCGTACCTGGGGCTGACCGGGGCGCCACGCCCCAACCGGGACCAGTGGCGGCGGCTGTCGATCGTCGCCCTCGGCGTCGTCGTCGGCTTCCCGCTGTTCACCTCGCTCGCGCTCACCACGCAGACCTCCGCGCACGGCGCGGTCGTCGTCACCGTGCTGCCGGCCATGACGGCGGTCTTCGCGGTGCTGCGGGCCGGCGAACGACCGCCGCCGCTGTTCTGGATCGCCAGCACCGCCGGGCTGGCGCTGGTGCTCGCCTTCCTGGCCGGCAGCGGTTCGATACGCGGGACGCTGTCCCTGGCCGACGCGTTCCTGCTCGCCGCCGTGGTGCTGTGCGGCCTCGGGTACGCCGAGGGCGGCGTGCTGGCCCGCGAACTGGGCGGCGCCCGGACGATCTGCTGGGCGCTGCTGCTCTCCCTGCCGGCCACCGTGCCCATCACCACGGTCGCCGCGATCGCGCACCGCCCGCAGGCCGGCATCGCCGGCTGGTCCGCCTTCGGCTACCTCACCGTGGTCTCGATGTTCCTCGGCTTCTTCGCCTGGTACGCGGGGCTGGCCCGGGGCGGCATCGCCAAGGTCGGCCAGATCCAGCTCGTCCAGCCGGTGCTCACGCTGATCTGGTCGGCCGTGCTGCTGGGTGAGGCGGTCACGCCGGGCGCGCTGCTGGTGGCGGGGGCGGTGCTGGCCTGCGTCGTGCTGATCCAGCGCACCCGCGGCGGCGCGCGGTTACGGCCGTGACAAGGCGCCGCCCGTACGGCCTTGCCGCCAACTGCGCCGCCGCTCGCGCGGCGCGGGCCCATGGTGTCAGGGGCCGGTGTCCGAATAGACCTCGACGTCGTAGAGGAGCTGCACGTTGCGGCGGCCGTTCGTGATCCCGACGAAGACCGGGTCACCGGCCGGGGTGCGGCCCTGGCGCCATACCTGCTCCCGGGCGGCTTCCCGTGACTCGTGGTGGATGCTGCCGGCCTGGTGCAGGGCCAGGACCCGACGAGCGGTGGTCCGGTCGCTGTCCAGGTGGACTCGCAGTAGCGGCATGGGGCGACCTCCTTGCTGATGGCCAGGCTGGCGGGCGTGTTCGGCTAGCTTATCGGCGTTAAGTTACTTGTCCATGGGTCTAGAGTGATGCCATGAGCACGGTAGAGCCGGACGCGCCGATCACCTCTCCGGCTGGACAGCGGGATGGCCGTAAGCCGTCACCGGTATGGCTGCGGGCGGAGCCGTCCCGGGCCCGAAGGAAACCGCCGCTGACCCTTGAGCGCATCGTGGACGCGGCGGTTGCCCTGCTCGACCAGCACGGCGTCGAGGGCCTGACGATGCGTAGCCTCGCCCAGCAACTCGACGTGACGGCCACCGCGCTGTACTGGCATGTGGAAACGAAGGACGACGTCCTGGACCTGGCCGTCGACCGGATCTTCGGTGACGTGCCGATCCCCGAGGTGAGCGACGACTGGGCGGGGGACATCCGCGCCCTCACCCGAGGATGGCGCAGTGCCATGCTGGACCACCCCTGGGCGCCAGGGCTGGTAGGGCGGCCGATGCTCGGACCCAACGTCCTGGCCCGCACCGAGTTCCTGCAAGCGGCGCTGGTACGCGGCGGCCACTCCGGGCGGCAGTTGGCGGTGGTCACGCGAGTGCTGGCCAACTACGTCATCGGTGCCTCGCTGACGGAGGCGACGTGGCGCCGGACGGCGGACCCGCAGGCGAGGGCCGCCGCCCGCGAGCATGTCACCGCGCACGCCAACGCCTATCCCACCCTGACCGCCTCCGGTCACCTCGACGACGCCCGATGGGACGACGACCTGCTGTTCGAGGAGGGCCTCGACGGCATCCTCCGAGCAGTAGCCCGGACGGGTACGCCGGAAGAACCACAGCGGCCCTGAGCCGCGCGGCGGGCGTCCTGGTGCGGGCGGACGTCCTGGCGCCGGCCGAGATCCGGCACCGGCCGGCGGCACGTCAGGTGGTCGCGCAGGTCGCCGACCGGCCGGACGCCGCACCGGCGATCGCGCCCCTCGCCCGGGGTCTCGGCCTGGGCTGAGCCAGTGCAAAAAACCTGCAAACGCCATCTCTTGCCTTGAACGAAAGCGCTTCCATACCATTGCGTTACATCGATGTTTCAATTGCGGGCCGGGCGCCGCAAATGAATGGGTGCCGCCGGCGACGCGCCCGATCGCGTTGCCGCTCATCAGCTTTCCGGTTCGGGCAAAAACCTTCCGAAGCAGCCAGGTTCGCTGCTCGGCGGCGGTTGCCGCCCGCCCGACGGCAATTATTCGAAATGGCGAAGTGAGGCGAGAATGAAGCGATCAGTCGCACTGCGACTTCAGGCCACAGTGGCCACCGCGGCGGTGGGAATTGCGATCGGCGTGGCGCTGCCGAATCCCCAGGCGTCGGCGGCGGTAGGCAACGCCACCGGCTACGCGACCCAGAACGGCGGGACCACCGGCGGCGCCGGCGGGCAGACGGTACGGGCCACCACGGGCACCGCGATCCACACGGCGCTGTGCAACCGGGCCAGCAGCAGCACCCCGATCATCATCGAGGTCTCCGGGACCATCAACCACGGCAACACGGCCAAGGTGTCGGGTTCGAGCTGCAACACCGCGGCCGGCGTGATCGAGCTGAAGCAGATCAGCAACGTCACCATCGTCGGGGTGGGCAGCGGCGCGGTCTTCGACCAGCTCGGCATCCACATCCGCGAGTCGCGCAACATCATCATCCAGAACGTCACGGTGCGCAACGTCAAGAAGTCGGGCTCGCCCACCTCCAACGGCGGTGACGCCATCGGCATGGAGAGTTCGGTGCGTAACGTCTGGGTGGACCACGTGACGCTGGAGGCGTCGGGCGGGGAGGCCGAGGGCTTCGACGGCCTGTTCGACATGAAGGACGACACCCAGTACGTGACGCTCTCCTACAGCATCCTGCGCAACTCCGGCCGGGGCGGGCTGATCGGGTCCAGCGAGAGCGACCGCTCGAACGGGTTCATCACGTTCGACCACAACCTCTACGAGAACATCGACTCCCGTACGCCGCTGCTGCGCGGCGGCATCGCCCACATCTACAACAACCACTACTCCGGCCTGCACGAGTCCGGCATCAACTCCCGGGCCGGCGCCAAGGCGAAGGTGGAGAACAACTACTTCCGCAACTCCAAGGACGTGCTCGGCACGTTCTATACCAGCGAGCGCGGCTACTGGCAGGTCAGCGGCAACATCTTCGACAACGTGACCTGGTCCGCCGCCGGCAGCGACAACTACCCGGCCGGGCCGAACCCGACGTCCAACACCACCGTCAGCATCCCGTACTCGTACCGTCTCGACGGGGCGAGCTGCGTGCCGGACATCGTCCGACAGACGGCGGGCGCCAACACGGGCCTGCGGGTGTCGGACGGGAACTGCTCACCGCAGAGCCCGTCGCCGACCACCCCGGGGCCGACCACGCCCGCGCCGACCACGCCGCCGCCGACGAGCACCCCGCCGCCGCCCAGCGGGACCAACCTCAGCCTCGCCTCCGGCGCCGGGGCCGACGGTTCCAGCAAGGCCAGCGGGACCAGCTACGGCAACGTGCGTGACGGCAGCCTCGGCACGTACTGGTCGCCGACCGGGTCGACCGGCACCATCTCGATCAAGTGGGGTTCGGCCACCCGGGTGTCGCGGGTAATCATCCGCGAGCCGTCCGGCACCCAGGGTTCGATCGGGTCGTGGCAGCTGGTCAACAACGACACCGGGGCCGTGCTGGCCGCCGGGAGCGGGGCGGGCTCCATCACCTTCACCGCCACCTCACTGACGAAGATCAACTTCAAGATCAACAGCTCGAACGGTACGCCGAAGGTCGGCGAGTTCGAGACGTACGCCAGTTAGCCGCCGGCGTGGGGGGCGGGGTGGCGTCGGCCGCTCCCGCCCCTGCCCGCGCGGCCGGCGGCGGCCCGTCGACCGGTGCTGATCCTGGTGAGCTGCGCAGTTGCGTGCGCGGGAGGCGCGCCGCCGGGCCGCGGCCCGCTGGTTAGGAGGGGCCCCTTCCTATCGCCCAGGCGATAGGAAGGGGCCCCTCCTAACACCTCAGTTCAGGCCGCAGGCGGCCAGCGCGTCCAGGTTCGGGCGCTGCGCGCCGACCCGGTTGAAGGCGATCTCGATCCGGTCGAGCGCGGCGCCTCGCTTGCTCTTCAGCGGCCCGAGGATCGCGTTGTCGATGAAGGCCGGCCCGCCCTCCGGTCGGATCGCGAGCTGGGCCAGGCGGGCGTTCGCCTCGGCGATCTGCTTGTCCAGGTTGGCCAGTTCGACCTGCACCTGACCGGCGGCGGCCGCCGGCACGGCGTTGAGCCGCACGCCGGGGCAGTTCACGGTGCGGGCCTGCCCGGGCGCCGCGGCCCCGCCGTTCTGCCCACCGGCCGCGCCGTTCTGGCCGGCCGCGCCGTTCTGGCCGCCGTTCTGGCCGGTCGCCCCGCCCGGGGCGGGGCCGCCGTTGACGGCGCTCGGCACGCCGGGGGAGTTGAGCCCGCAGCTGGCCAGCGCGTCCAGGTTCGGGCGCTGCGCGCCGATCCGGTTGAAGGCGATCTCGATCCGGTCGAGCGCGGCGGTGCGCTTGGCCCGCAGCGGTCCGAGGATGGCGTTGTTGACGAAGTTCGGCCCGCCCTCGGGCTTCACCGCGAGCCGGGCCAGCCGCTCGTTCTGCCGGGCGATCTCCTGGTCCAGGTTGGCCAGTTCGCGATCCACCTCGGCCTTCGCCGCCGCCGGCACTGCGGGCAGCTTGTCGCGTACGGTCGGGCAGTTCACGGTCTGCGCGGCCGAGGCGGCCCCGCCGCCGTTGGTGTCGGCGGACGCCAGTTGCAGCCCGCCGGCGAGCAGGAGCGCCGCGAGGGCGCCCACCCCGCCGAGTTTCAGGACCGCGTTGTTGCGCGTACCCCTGGCCATGCACCTCTCCTTTGGTTGACCTGGAGGGTCGGCGCGGCAGGCGTGCCGCGCCGCCGCTCCGCGGTGCGAAGTGAGACGCAGGTATCGCCTCTCGTGGCCGCTCCGGCATCGCGGTTCCGGACGATGTCCCTGTCGGCGATGGGTACGGGGGCGACGGCCGGATCGTTCAGCGTCCGGTGATCCGATCGAGCGCGTCGACGCCGCGTCGGTAATCGGCGATCGAAGGCGGCGCCGGCCGTGCTGCGCCAGGCCGGGGGCCGGGTGGTGCCGCGTCAGGCGGGAGCCGGGTGGTGCCATGGTGGCGTCCCCACGCGGGCCTTCGCGGTGTGGACAATGGGGCCGAATTCACCAGGCCCCATTCACCGGTGAGGAGCAGCTGTGCCCAAGGACAGGCCGCCGTTCAGGATGCAGGCGATGCTCAGGCTGGAGCGCGGCACCGCGGACGCCGCCGAAACCCTGCGCCGATACGCTCCGCTCGCCGACGAGATCGGCGCCGACGGGATGGACGTCGACGTCGAACGCGCCGACCTGCTGCTGTCGGGCTGGCGCGTCGCCGGGAACGAGGAACGCGCCATGCACGACCTGGCCCACCCGCTGCTGCGCCGTTTCGGCTGGCGCGAGCAGGACTTCGGCTACTCGCCGAATGTCCGCTACGCCGAAACCATGGGACCCCCGTCCGGCCCGCCGGCCACCCGCCTGGTGATTGATCGGGCCAGCCAGGAGATGGGTTGGGAGGGCGAGACCCACGGCACCGGCCTCACCCCCGACCGCACGCTGGAGATCGAACCGGCCGAGGACGAGGTCGTCGCCCGGCTCTTCGTCGCCGTCCCGGCGACCACGATCGCCGGGACGGTGGCGGCGTTGGCGCCGTGGCTGGCCCGCGTCGAGCCCGCCGCGGTCGGGGTGGATCCGGGCCGCGCCGCTCTGTCGTACCTCGCCCGCGGCGACCTGCGGGCCGAGGCGGAGCGGCTCGGCCTGGGCCCGGTCGAGACCGGGCGGATCGAGGGGGACGCCGACCACGTGATCGAGACCGCCACGGCCACCGACGGCACGACCCTCTGGCTGCGCCGCGGCACCGACCCGGTCTCCCCGTATTGGCCCGGCATCCTGGAGATCCGGGAGATGGTGCTCGACCCGTCCTACCCGGACTAGGCCCTGTCCTGCCGATCATTGCCGGGCTGCGGCGGGCCCAGACGGCGACCGGCGGCGTTGTCGGTTCGTCCGGATACAACACCGGTATCCGCACGAACCGCCGCCTTGCCGGACCGCCGCCTGGACCGCGCCTCGCACCGACATGATCGACAGGACAGGGCCTAGCGGGGCGGGCTGGGGTGGCCGTTCGCACCGTCGGTGCGCTGCCGGGCGTCGGCGAAGACGGAGACGCGGGTGCGATGGTGGCGCGGAAACTCGACCTCGTCGATCGTCGCCACGGCCAGATCGGCGTACGAGAGCTGGGCGACCGCCGGGTCCGGGGCGTGCTCCCCGCCGAGCTGGTAGCGGCCGGTGCGGGGTGCGTCCGGGCGCAATCCGGCGGGCGGGGTGAGCACGAGCCAGTCGACCGGGGTTGCTGCCGCCCGGAGCCGGTCCAGGCCGGCCGTGTGGGCGAGGGCGAAGGGTCGCAACTCGACGGGCAGGACGGTGGGATCGTCGAGCAGCAGCCGACCGTCCGGGCTCCTCAGGTTGGCGAACAGGCCGATGACGACCAGTCGGGGCACACCGACCTGGGCGAGACCCGCGAGCAGGGCGTCAGCGGCCCTGACGTAGAACTCCGGATCGAGGCCGACGGCGGCGAGGGCCGCGGGGTCGGACGCGGGGCTGACCGCGTGGACCACGGCGTCATGGCCCTGCGCGAGGGCGGAGATCGACTGCGGGTCGGTGACGTCACCGCGTACCGCGGCGGGGATGTCGGGATGTCTGCGCGGGTCCCGGACCACCGAGGTGACGTGGACTCCGCGGCGGTGCGCCTCGGCGGCGGTGGCGCGACCGGCCCGACCACCGGCTCCGAAGATCGCGATGCTGGTCATGGGGCGACGCTAGTCGGGTGACCACCGGTTACCGCAACGATACCGGCCTATGGTGGAGCGGTGACGTCACGGCTCGACGCGGACATGTTCGACCCGGCGTGCCCGTCGGCGGCGCTGCCCTTCCGGATCGGCGACAAGTGGACCGGGATGGTGGTGCTGTGCCTGGAGCACGGGCCGCGCCGCTTCACCGAACTGCGGGTGCCGCTGCGTACGGTCACGCCGAAGGTCCTGACGGAGACCCTGCGGGCCATGGCCCGGGACGGCCTCATCACGCGTACGTCCTACGACGAGAACCCACCCCGCGTCGAGTACGCGCTGACGCCGCTCGGTCGGAGCCTGCTGACACTCATCGAGGCCGCGCGGACGTGGAGCCGAGCGAACATGTCCGAGCTGTTGGCCGCCCGCGCCTCGTTCGACTCCCGCCCACCGTGACGGTGCGCGTTCGGGGGTGCGGGTTCGCACCCACACCCCCGGCCCTCCTCAGAGGGTGAGCACGACGGTGGAGATGCTGCGTGCGCCGACGTTCACGGAGACCTGGTTTCCGTTCACGCCGGCCGGCTGGCTGGCCGCACTCGCGTTCTGCGAGGTGGCCACGTATTCCGCCTTCGAGACGTTCTGCGGTGCCTGGATGATGGCGTTGTTCACCGCGCTGGTCGACCGGTTGAGGATCACCAGGGTGACCTTCCCGTCACCCTGGTAGGCGGTCACCTCCAGCGGCGACGCCTTCGAGCTCTTGGTCAGGCCGATCCGCTGGTAACCAGGGCGGACGTACTTGGCGAACTGCGAGAACGCGTATCCGCGCTTGAGCGGGGCGCCCGCCGTGGTGCCGTACGCGGACTCGCCATCGCCGATGAACGAGTAGTAGCGCTTGCCGTACCACCAGATGTAGGCGCTCCAGTTGGACTCCATCGACTTGTGCACGGTGCGCATGATGTCGTCCAGCGTCTCGTTCCAGACCGCCGTGTTGCTGGGGTTGCCCCAGATGTTGGAGCCGCTGCCGTCGGCCTCGTGCAGGTTCCACTCGGTCATCCATACCGGCTTGTTGTACTGCTGGGCCAGGGTGTACGGCTTCAGCCGGCCCGACGCCTCGGTGCCGTAGAGGTGCCCGCCGATGTAGCCGATGTTGTTGCGGGCGGTCGCGTCGTTGAGGGTCGGATCGGTGTAGCTGTAGTTCAGGTTCACCGCCTCGGCGACCATCAGCTTGGTGTTCTGCACCTTGGCGCCCTGCTCCCGGACGAAGGTCTGCAGCTCGGTGCCGCTCCAGTCCATCGAGTCGTAGTCCGGGTGCCAGTCCGGCTCGTTCTGCACCGACGTGACGTCGATCGTCACGCCCTGGTTGCGCATGTACTGCACGTAGCTGTTCAGGTGGTTGGCGTAGTCGTCGTAGTAGTCGGTCTTCAGCTTGCCGCCGTTGATCCGGCTGTTGTTCGTCTTCCAGGCCGCCGGCGCCGTCCACGGCGACGCCATGATCTTCACGTTCGACCCGTACGACTTCGCCGTCTTCAGGGCGCTCACCTGCGTCGACCACTCACTGGACACCGGCGAGAGGCCGGTGCGCACGATGGACAGGCCGAGCTGGTTGGGGCCCAGCCCGACCAGCGTCTGCGTCTCGGCCGTCGACCACGCGCCACCCCAGATCGACACCGCGGCCCCGAACCCGTCGACCGTCTGGTACCGGGTGGCGGTGTTCACCGTGATGTCCGCCGGCCCGGCCGGCGGTGGAGTGGTGGGCGACGTCGTCGGCGTCGGTGTCGGCGTCGGCGTCGGTGACGTCGTGGGTGAGGTGGTCGGCGTGGTGCCGCCGGTGCAGGTGACCCCGTTGAGGGCGAAGCTGGTGGGGGCGGGGTTGCTGCTGCCCCAGGAGCCGTTGAAGCCGAACGAGGTGGTGCCGTTGGTGGGGATGGCGCCGTTGTAGCTGACGTTCCTGGCGGTGACGTTGGCGCCGCTCTGGCTGACGGTGGCGTTCCACGCCTCGGCAACGGTCTGGCCGGCGCTGTAGGACCAGGTCAGCGTCCAGCTGGAGACCGGGTCGCCGAGGTTGGTGATGGTGACGTTGGCGCCGAAGCCGCCCTGCCACTGTGACGACACGGCGTAGTTCACCGCGCAGCCGGCGGCCGCGGCCCCGGCCGGCATCGCCACCGCGGCCGCCGCCGAGGCCAGCAGCACGGTGCCGGCCGTCACCAGCGCGGTACGGCGCAATCTGAGTCTTCTCACGAGAACTCTCCTCGAACCGTCAACGCTGGAGGGTCAGCAGACCCGGCCGGTAGGGCAGCAGACCGTAGTCGCCGCCGGAGCTGGGAGACCGCCCCTGGTAGAGCAGCTGGAGGTTGCAGGGGTCGACGGTGAAGGTCTGGTCGGCGGTGGTGCGGATCAGCTCGCCGTGGCTGATGTCGTTGGTCCAGGTGGCGCCGCTGTTGGCCTTGCCGGCGAAGGGGTTGCTCTCGGTGGCGGCGTTCGGGGTCCAGGTGCCGTTGAGGCTGGTGGCGGTGAATGACCGGAAGTAGCGGCCCTGCGAACCGATCGCCTCGACGAGCATGAGATAGCGGCTCTGGCCCCGCAGCTTGTAGACCTGCACCGCCTCGAACAGGTTGTTCGTGCTGTCGCTCATGATGGTCGTGTAGTTCGAACCGAAGTTGCCGGGGAAGTTCCCGATCGGCATGCTGGCCCGGTAGATCTTGCCGTTGTCCCCGGCGAAGAACAGGTACATGTTCTGGTCGTCGGCGATCAGCGTCTGGTCGATCGGGCCGGTGCCGGAGCCGGAGATGCTGCCGGTGAACAGCGGTTGCGCCGACGACCAGCCGTTCGGGTTGGTCGGATCGGTGGAGGTCTTGTAGGAGAACGCGGTGCCGCCCCACTGGTAGGCGAGCACCCAGATGTTGCGCGGGGCGAAGTAGAACAGCGTCGGCGCGACCGTGCCCTGCGACATGCCGTTCTGGCTGGCCGTGGCCATGTCCGACCAGTTGGTGAACGGGCTGAAGTTCATCGAGCCCCAGGACGAGCCGAAGTCGTGCGTGGTGGCGTAGACCAGGTGCTTGCCGTTGTACGGGACGACGGTGAAGTCCTTCAGCGACACCCAGCCCGACTTCGGCTGGGCCAGCGCCCCGGTCGACGACCAGCGGTAGGACGACGGCAGGTTGCACGTGCCGGTCGGCGGGGGCGTGGTCGTCGGCGTCGGGCCGGGGGTGGGCGAGTTCGTCGGCGACGCGGTCGGCGAGCTGGTCGGTGACGTGGTGGGGGTGGTGCCGCCGGTGCAGGTGACCCCGTTGAGGGCGAAGCTGGTGGGGGCGGGGTTGCTGCTGCCCCAGGAGCCGTTGAAGCCGAACGAGGTGGTGCCGTTGGTGGGGATGGCGCCGTTGTAGTCGACGTTCCTGGCGGTGACGTTGGCGCCGCTCTGGGTCAGGCTGGTGTTCCAGAACTGGGTGACGGTCTGACCGGCGCCGAAGGACCAGGTCAGCGTCCAGCTGGAGACGGGATCGCCGAGGTTGGTGATGGTGACGTTGGCGCCGAAGCCGCCCTGCCACTGTGACGACACGGCGTAGTTCACCGAGCAGCCCGCCGCCGCGGCCCCGGCGGGCAGCGCGGCGACGACCCCCGCCGACGCCAGCAGCGCGACGCCGGCCGACACCAGCCCGACATTGGCGGCCCTGGATCTGGACATAACGCAACCTCCTGTGGTGGTGGCGGCTTACGCATTCGTAGGAGTGATTATTTTGTGAGCGTTAACAGCCGCGTCAGGTATGTTACGGGAGCGCTCCCATGCGCTCAATGGGGCAAATTCGTGGATGACGTCGGCCGATGCGTCGACCATCCGCCTGGCGACGTCGGGCCGGCTTTGGGGCCCCCGACGGACGCCTGCCGGGCAGATCTTGGCGACTTCCTCTTCGCGCCGAACGACAACTTGCCAAGATCTCGCCTCGCGTCCGGTCGACGATGAGGTGGGACCGACAAACCGGGCAACGAGCGCCCCACAAACCCGCCGAACGTCGCCCGCCGGCGCCACCGCGCGCGATCGTGGACAGTTGCCGTCAGCCGCGAACGGAAGCTGTCCAAGATTGACGTCGGGAGCGGCGTCGGGGGCGGCGGCGGGCCGTGCCGGCCGCTCGGGGGTGGGCAGTGCATTGACAACGATGAGCGGTCGGAGAAGGCTGGCGGACAGCGACACGCACGACGGCAGTCTCACGGGGGAGATGGCCATGAGGCGTCCACGCGTCAAGCCCGAGCACCACCCCTACCGCGTCGACGGCGGCGTACGCATCGGTGGGCCGACCTACGGCATCGCCGCCGAGGTGGCGGACCCGAGCGGCGCCGTCTGGACCCTGTTGCAGGCGATGGACGGCACCCGTGGCGTCGACCGGATCGTCCGGCGGGTGCGCGACGCGCACCCGGCGGAGTCACCCGAGGCGATCCGCGCCGCGCTGGCCCGCTTCGTCGAGTCCGGGTACGTCGAGGACGCCGGCGCGCCCGACCCGCCGGAGCTGACCGAGCGCGACAAGGAACGCTTCGACCGGAGCCGGGCGTACTTCCGGTGGATGGACCTGACCCCGCGGGCCAGCACCTGGGAGCCGCAGGTCGCGCTGCGCCGAGCCCGGGTCACCCTGGTCGGGCTGGGTGGCACCGGCGGGGTGGCCGCGCTGGCCCTGGCCGCCAGCGGGGTGGGCCGGCTGGTCTGCGTCGACGCCGACGTGGTGGAACTGTCCAACCTGAACCGTCAGGTGCTCTACACCGAGCAGGACATCGGCCTGGCCAAGGTCGACGCGGCGGTGGCCCGGCTGCGAGGGCTGAACTCCGCCGTCGAGGTCACCGGCGTACGGCAGCGGGTCGGCTGCGCCGACGACGTCGCCGCCCTGGCGAAGGAGTGCGACGTGCTGGTCCTCTCCGCCGACCGGCCGCAGCCGGACGTCCGGATCTGGACCAACCGCGCCTGCCTGGCCACCGGCACGGCCTGGGTGGACGCCGGTTACCACGGCCCGCTGGTGCAGGTCGGCTCGTACGTGCCGGGCGCGGGGCCCTGCTGGGAGTGCGTCCGCGCGGCGGACGGCGACCGCCACCGCGCCGTGGGGATCGAGTACGCCGACACCGCGCTGCGCAACGCGGCGGTGGCGAACGCGGTGGCCGCGCCGTCGGCGGGCATCTCCGGCTACCTCGCGGCGCACCACGCGCTCGCCCTGATCACCGGGGTGCCGGCGCGGCCGCCCGGCCGGGTGGACGCGGTGAACCTGATGGCGCTGGATGCGACGTTCACCCTCGACGACCCACGCCGAGCCGACTGCCCGGCCTGCGGGGCGCTGCGATGAGCGCCCCCACCACGGTCACCGGCACGACCCGGGTCCGGCTGCACCCGCTGCACCTGCGCGCCGAGGGCGATTCGTGGATCGTCGGGCGGGTCGAGACCGGCGAGTTCATCGCGGTGCCGCCCGTCGGGCGGCGGGCCGTCACCCTGCTGGCGGACGGCACGGTCGACGAGGTACGCGCCCGGTTGCGGGCGGAGACCGGCGCCGACGTCGACGTGGCCGCCTTCGTCGCGTCCCTGGTCGACCTCGGGTTCGTCGCCGAGCTCGACGACCGCGCGCTGGCGCAGCCACCCGTACCCCGGTCGATGCTGCCGTGGCTGCGGCCGGCGCACGTGCGCTGGCTGCTGCACCCGGCGGTCGCCCTGGCCGCCGCGGCGCTCGTCGTCGCGGCGCTGGCGGCGATCGCGGTCGACCCCACTCTGGCGCCGAGCCACCGCGACCTGCTGTGGAGCGGCAGCAGCGGGCTGGTGCTGCTCGGCAACTTCGTCATCGTCTGGTCGCTGATCCTGCTGCACGAGTTCGCCCACCTGCTGACCGCGCGGGCCGCCGGCGCGCCGGGGCGGATGAGCCTCGGCACCCGCCTGCAGTTCCTGGTGGCGCAGACCGACGTCAGCGGGGTGTGGGCCGCGCCGCGGCGGGCGCGGCTGACCGTCTATCTCGCCGGGATCGCGCTCAACCTGGTGGTGTCCGCCGCCGCCGTGCTGGTGCTCGCCGGCACCGGCCCGGCCGGGACGGCCGGTGACCTGTTGGCGGCGGTCGGGTTGCTCTCGCTGACCCTGGTCCCCGCCCAGTTCCTGGTCTTCATGCGCACCGACGCGTACTTCGTCCTCCAGGACCTGACCGGCTGCGCCAACCTGTACGCCGACGGCTCGGCGTACGCCCGCCACCTGGGCCGGCGGGTGCTGCGCCGAGGTGGGCCGGGCGAGGACCCGAGCCGACGGCTGACGCCGCGCGAGCGGGTCGCGGTGCGCGTCTACACCGTCGTGCTCGTCGTCGGGACCATCGCCTGCCTGGCCGTCGCGGCGCTGGTCACGCTGCCGGTCAGCGTCACGTTGTTCACCACGGCCGCGCACACGGTCGTCGCCGGAGGCACCGCCGCGGAACTGTTCGACGCGGCGGCGTTCGTCGGCGTCAGCCTGCTGTGCCTCGTGCTGTGGACCAGAGCCTGGTGGCACCGGCATGGCCAGCGGGTCCGCCGGGAGATCAGCCGTACCCGCCGACGGGGTGAAGGGAGGTGGACGGCATGAAGAAGCCCGAGAGCCGCAAGGTCGAGAAGAAGGAGACCGGCAAGCTCGACCAGATCGAGATCCGCAAGCTCGACAAGATCGAGACGACGGCGCTGAACAGCAACCCGTCCGGCTGACCGGCCGGGGCGCGCTCGGGTCCGCCCGGGCGGACCCGAAGCGGGCTGCCCGCCGGTGCACCGGCGGGCAGCCCTCGCACGCGTCAGAAAACCGCGTCATGAACCGGGTCAGGAGACCGGGTCAGGAGACCGGGTCAGGAAACCGCGTCAGGAGACCGTGGCGGGGAACCGTTCCCACACCCGGTGCGCGGCCATCAGCCGCTGCACCGCGGTGAGCGCCTCCGTCGCCGAGCCGGCCGTGACGACACCGGGCGTGCCGGCCACCCCGGCCTGCTCCAGCACGGGTACGCCCGCATCCCAGGCGCCGACCGCCTTGGCGTGCCGCCAGCATTCCTCGACCAGCAGCAGCACCCGGGGGTCGACGGTGGGCGAGCCGGCCGCCCCCGCCTTCGCGTCGCGGGCGGGCACCGCGTCCGGCGCCGGGGCCGGCGCCCCGGCCAGCAGCAGCGCGTCGAACTCCACCGAACGGGCGGTGGCGAAGGTCCGTTGCACCGGCAGGTCGCCGACCGTGCCGCCGTGCGCGGCGATGAGCAGCGGCACCATGCCGGCGTCGAAGACCGCCCGGCGGACCTGGGCGACACCGTCGTGGTCGCCGTCGGCGTCCACCACGATCCCCACCGTCCGGCCGTCGGCCGGCCACTCGCCACCCACCTGGGACAGCGCGGGGCTGGGCGTGACGTCGACGAACGGCACGGTCGGCTCCGGCGCGGGCAACCCGAGCGCGGTGGCGACCTGCCCGCACAGCACCGGGTCGATGTTGGCCAGGCACTGCAACTGCCGTTCCTTGATCGCCTGGTGGTAGCACTTGCCGAGCTCGAACGCGTACGCCCGGATGATGTGCTCCTTCTCCACCGGCGACATGCTCAGCCAGAACAACCGCGCCTGGCTGTAGTGGTCGTCGAAGGACGCCGGGTTGGCCCGTACCTTGGGCGCCTCGGCCACCGTCACCGGCGTGTCGACGAACGCGTGCTCCGCGTCCCCCGCGGTGAACGGGTTGCCGCCGTCGAGCGAGTTCGGCCGGTACGGCGCCACCCCGGCGTGCACGGCCTGCTGGTGGAACCCGTCGCGCAGCATGTCGTTGACCGGGGCGTGCGGCCGGTTGATCGGGATCTGGTGGAAGTTCGGCCCGGCCAGCCGGGTGAGCTGGGTGTCCAGGTACGAGAAGAGCCGGCCCTGCAACAGCGGGTCGTTCGTCACGTCGATGCCCGGCGGCAGGTGGCCCGGATGGTAGGCGACCTGCTCGACCTCGGCGAAGAAGTTGGTCGGCGTGCGGTTGAGCACCAGCCGGCCGACCGGCTGCACCGGGGCCAGCTCCTCCGGGACGATCTTCGTCGGGTCGAGCAGGTCGACCCCGGCGAAGGTCTCCTCCGGCGTGTCCGGGAAGACCTGGATGCCCAGCTCCCACTCCGGGTACGCGCCGGCCTCGATCGCGTCGTACAGGTCGCGGCGGTGGAAGTCGGGGTCCATGCCGCTGAGCAGCTGCGCCTCCTCCCAGTCCAGGGAGTGCACGCCCAGCTTCGGCTTCCAGTGGAACTTGACGAGCGTGGTCGCCCCGGCCTCGTTGACCAGCCGGAAGGTGTGGATGCCGAAGCCCTCCATCGTGCGGTAGGAGCGCGGGATGCCCCGGTCGGACATGTTCCAGATGGTGTGGTGCTGCGCCTCGGTGTGCAGCGAGACGAAGTCCCAGAAGGTGTCGTGCGCGCTCTGCGCCTGGGGGATCTCCCGGTCCGGGTGCGGCTTGCCGGCGTGGATGACGTCCGGGAACTTGATCGCGTCCTGGATGAAGAAGACCGGGATGTTGTTGCCGACCAGGTCGAAGGTGCCCTCGTCGGTGTAGAACTTGGTCGCGAAGCCCCGGGTGTCGCGCACCGTGTCGGCCGAGCCCCGCGAGCCGAGGACGGTGGAGAACCGGACGAAGACCGGGGTTTCCCGGCCCTTCTTCAGGAAGCCGGCCCGGGTGACCTCCTCCGCCGTGCCGTACGCGGTGAAGACGCCGTGTGCCCCGGCGCCCCGCGCGTGCACGACCCGCTCCGGGATCCGTTCGTGGTCGAAGTGGGTGATCTTCTCGCGGAGGTGGTGGTCCTGGAGCAGGATCGGGCCGCGCGGCCCCGCCTTGAGCGAGTGGTCGGTGTCCCGCAGCCGGGCGCCCTGCGCGGTGGTTAGGTAGGCGCCCTGCTGACCGTTCGCGGTGGTCGGCGCGCCGGTCTCGGCGCCGGTCGGGGTGCGGGTCTCCGGCGCGCCCTGCTCCTTCTTGGGCGGCAGCGGGTCGTGCGGGGTGGTGGGTTCGTCGAACGTCGGCGGCGCGCTGCCGGGCGCGCCGGGCACGTCCGGGGCAAGGATGTCGCCGACCTTCTCGACGGCGTCCTTGACGGCCTTGACGGGCTTGCTGGCTTCCACGGGCGAATTCCTCCAGGGAGCGACAACGGGCTGGCTGTCTAACGCCCTACCCGGGCATGACCGGGCAAAACACCCCATGAGCCGCCGATTGCGCCCGCCTGCTCCGCGGATCGACGGGTCAGCCCTGCGCCCGGCGGCGCACCGTTCGCAGCATCCGGCGCACCATGGTCCGGTGCGCGCCCGAGGTGATCACCAGCAGGCGGTAGGCCCGACCGTGCGGGCCGGGGAACGCCGCCTCGCTCCGGGCGCTCAGCAGCGTGCCGTCCGGCTGCGGGGTCAGCGTCCACAGCAGAGCGTAGCGGGAGAACCGGTGCCGGCCGGTGAGCCGCACGTACCGCCCGGGGACCGCCTCGGCCACCGCGAAGCCGGGCACCGTGGCACCCTCGTCCAGCGGGGTGCCAGCGGCGCGGACCGGCACCGCGCCGAGCAGGTGCGCCAGCGGCGCGGTGCCGTCGGAGCGGAAACCGGCCACCAGCCGGGCGAGCGCCTGCCAGACCGCGTCGGCGGGGGCGGCGACGAGCACCGAATGCTCGTCGACGAAGGGCAGCCCGTCGTCCCCGACCTCTCGCACGCCCCCATCCTCCCACCCCCACCCCACCCCGTCCGCCCCGCAGAGTTGATCAAGGGGATCGCGTCCCTCGACCGGGTTCCGGCCGACGTGAACCCCTTGCTCGACGGAGGCGAGGCGGGCGGGAGTGGGCCGGTGGCGGGGATTGGGGAGGATGGGGCGATGCGCGGTGCGGCGGGGCGGGGTCGGGGTTGGCGGGTCTGTGGCGCGGCGGCGGGGGCGCTCGCCGTCCTGGCCTGGCCGGGGGTGGCGGTGGCGGCACCGGCCGCGACGCCGGTCTGCGAGGTGGCCGACCGCCGGCTCGACGAGATCTCCGGGATGGTGGCCACCGACGACGGGTTCGTGATGGTCAACGACGGCGCGGACCAGGAGTCGCACCGCCGGATCTTCTTCCTCGACGCCCGGTGCGCGGTGGTGCGTACGGTCCGTTATCCCTCGCTGCCCCGGGACACCGAGGACCTGGCGGTCGGGCCGGACGGCTCGCTCTGGGTGGCCGACATCGGCGACAACGGCGGCAACCGGCCCACCGTCGGGGTGTGGCGGCTCCGCCCGGGAGCGGCTCGGCCGGTGCTGCACCGGCTGACCTATCCGGACGGTCCGCGTGACGCCGAGGCGCTGCTGATCACCGGGGACGGCCGGCCGCTGATCGTGGCCAAGACCACCGGCCGGCTGTACGCCCCGGCCGGCGCCCCGCGAGCCGGCACGACGACGCCGCTGACCAGCGTGGGGGAGGTGCGGCTGCCCGGCACCACGACCAGCAACCCGTACTCCGTCCTCGGCCGGATGGTGATCACCGGCGCGGCCACCGCGCCGGACCGGAGCCGGGTGGTGCTGCGCACCTACGCCGACGCGTTCGAGTTCGACGTGCCGGACGGCGACGTGGTCCGCGCGCTGACCACCGGCCGGCCGCGGATCGTGCCGCTGCCCGACGAGCCGCAGGGGGAGTCGGTCAGCTACAGCCGCGACGGCCGCCACCTGCTCACCGTCTCCGAGCGGGCCGGCCAGCCGGGCCCGGTCCCCGTCCTCCGGTACGCCCTGCCGGCGCCGCCGCCGACCGCCACCCGCTCCGCGCCGGCCGCGACCGGCTCCGCGCCGGAGTCCACCCGTCCCGCGGCGACCGGCGCGGCCCCGGCCGGCACCGCCGGGGCGTCGGCGGACGAGCGCGACGACTCCCGGCTCGGTGCCGCCGCGGCGCTGGGGCT
>NZ_JAIOAA010000020.1 GCF_019890675.1 Micromonospora sp. PLK6-60
GCCCGGCCCGGCGGCCCGGCTCGCCCGGGTCCGCGGGGGCGGGCATCGCCGAGCGCCCGGCCGGCCGGCCCGGATCGGTCGGGTCGACCGCCGGCGGTGTCGCCCGCGCGGCGCGCCGGCCCGGGTCGGTCGGGTCCGCCGGCGGCACGAGCGCGCCGGTGTCGGTGGGCGGCCCGGCGGGAGTACGCCGGGGCGGCCGGGACTGGGCGGCGGCGTCCACCGCCCGACGGGGTGGCTCCGGGGCGGCGGCCCAGCCGTCCTGGGGTCGGGATCGCGGCGGCGGCACCGGCCCGCCCTCGCGCACCGGCGGAACCGCTCCCCGCCCGGTGGCCGACTCCGGACCCGGTCGACCGGTGGGCGCCTCCCCCCGGCCCGCGACGGGCGCGCCACCGCGCACCGGCCCCGCCGACCCGGGCGGCACCGCGCCGGGCGGCGCCTGACCGGGTCGGGCACCGGACCGGGGCACCGGGCCGCCGCGGGCGTCCGGCGGTGACCCGGGCCGGGCCGGGGCGCCGGGGGCCGGCGCGCCGGGCGGCGGGGGCACCGGCCCCGGTCGGCCCGGCATGCCGGGCCCCGGACCACCGGACGGCGGGGGCGCGGGAGCCGACCGCCGCGCGCCGGGCGGGGGAACCGGAGCGGGGCCGTCCACCGGCGGCGGTCGGTCACCGCCGGGGCCCAGCTCGGCACGGTCCTGCTTCGCCGTACGGAGGTCGTCGATCCAGCCGAGGTCCTCACCGTCGGGCGCACCCGCCGGTTCGGCGTCGGCCTTGCCCCGCCCCCACCGGCGTCCCTTGCCGCGGGAATCGCGGCGCTCCTCCGGGCCGTCCTCCGGTCGCTCCGAACCACGCGGATTCACTGCTGAGCCTCCCTGACGGCGTCCGTGCCGCCTTCGTCCGCCGCGTTGGCGTCCTCCGGGTCCGACGGTCGTCGGCCGTTGCCGTGCCCGGGCGCCGCCGCGGTCGGACGCGTCGGGGGCGCCGGCAGCCCCCGCACGATCCGGCGCAGCACGGGCAGCCGGGCGGCGACGGATTTCTCCGCGCCGTGTCCGCCGGGCCGGTAGTAGTCGGTCCCGACGAGGTCGTCGGGAGCGTACTGCTGGGTGACCACCCCACGCGGGTCGTCGTGCGGGTATCGGTAGCCGGTGCCGTGGCCGAGCCCGCGCGCGCCGGCGTAGTGCGCGTCGCGCAGGCCGCGCGGGACGGCGCCGCCCCGGCCGGCCCGGACGTCGGCGATGGCGGCGCCGATCGCGCTGGTCGCCGAGTTGGACTTCGGCGCGGTGGCCAGGTGGATGACCGCCTGCGCGAGGTTGAGCTGCGCCTCGGGCAGGCCGACGAACTCCACGGCGTGCGCGGCGGCGGTCGCCACGCTCAGCGCGGTGGGGTCGGCCATGCCGACATCCTCGCTGGCGAAGATGACCAGGCGGCGGGCGATGAACCGGGCGTCCTCGCCGGCGACCAGCATCCGGGCCAGCCAGTGCAGCGCGGCATCCACGTCCGAGCCGCGCATGCTCTTGATGAAGGCGCTGGTCACGTCGTAGTGGGCGTCGCCGTCCCGGTCGTAGCGCACCGCCGCCACGTCCACCGCCTGTTCGGCGGTGGCCAGGTCGATGACGTCGGCGCCGAGCGCGGCGGCGGAGGCGGCGGCCGCCTCCAGCGCGGTGAGTGCCTTGCGCACGTCACCGCCGGCGAGGCGGACCAGGTGGTCCTCGGCCTCCGGCTCCAGGGTGACCGCGCCGGCGAGGCCGCGCTCGTCGGTGACCGCGCGGCGGAGCAGGCCGCGGACCGCCCGGTCGTCGAGCGGCTGGAGGGTGAGCAGCACGCAGCGCGACAGCAGCGGCGAGATGACCGAGAAGTACGGGTTCTCGGTGGTGGCCGCCAGCAGGGTGACCGTCCGGTCCTCCACGGCGGCGAGCAGAGAGTCCTGCTGCGTCTTGCTGAACCGGTGCACCTCGTCGATGAAGAGCACGGTCTGCGGGCCGCCGGAGCGGCGCTGCCGCCGGGCGGCCTCGATGACCGCCCGGACGTCCTTGACGCCGGCGTTGAGCGCCGACATGGCGACGAACGTGCGGTCGGTGGCCCCGGCGACCAGGTGGGCGACGGTGGTCTTGCCGCAGCCCGGCGGCCCCCAGAGGATCACCGACATCGGTGCCCCGCCGCCGACCAGCTGCCGCAGCGGCGACCCGGGCGCGAGCAGGTGCTCCTGGCCGACCAGCTCGTCGATGGTGGCCGGACGCATCCGGACGGGCAGGGGCGAATCCGACGTCACGCCGGCGAAGTCGGCGACACCGGCGGCACCCGCGGGGGCGCGCGGCGCTCCGGCGGGTTCTCCGAGGGAGAAGAGGGTGTCGGACTCCATCACGAAGACATTACCGGGCCGGGCCGACGGCGTCGGAATGACGCCGTCGGCCCGACCGCTGATCCGATCCGGTCAGCCACGACCGGGGCGCCGGCCCCGGTACCAGCGGCCGCCGCCACCGCCGCGCGGGCCGTTGCCCACCCCGGCGAGGTAGAGCGAGAGCAGCAGCAGGCCGAGCAGCATCATGGTGTGCGTGTTGAAGAGGTCGGGCGCGCCGAGGTTGGTGTTCAGGAAGTCCAGCAGCAGCATGAAGCCGAACACGATGGCGGCGAGGATCGCGAGCATGTCAAGCCCTCCGGTCGGGGGTCCCAGTAGGTCGGCGCGGGATGTACCCAATCGGTCCGACCGCCAATCTCCACCGTGGACCGGCCGGTGGTGACGGCCACCGTCGGGTGGCCGGAATCGCTGCTCTCGTTGGCTGCCGCCGTCGGCGCGGTCCGCCTCCACCGGCGGCTCGGCGTCCACCGGCGGCCCGGCCTCCACCGGCAGCTCGGCGTCCCCGGCACCGAGCCGCGCGCCTCCGTGCGGCTCAGCTGACCCGGGCCACCGGCTCGGCCGGCGACTCCGCCACCGGCGTACCGCTCGCGGCGGCGGCCCGGCCGGCCCGCCAGGCGGGCAGGTAGAGCGGGGCGGCCAGGGCCAGCACCACCCCGCCGACCAGCATGGCGACCGTGACGCTGACCCGGTCGGCCAGCGCGGTCAGCACCACCATGCCGAGCGCCCCGGCGGGCTGCACCATCATCGAGTTCAGCGACAGCACACTGGTCCGGTACGGCCCGTCGACCTGCCGGTGCAGCAGCCCCATGTGCAGCGGGTTCGACGCGCCGTGCACGGTGTAGCAGGCCAGGTAGGCCACGATCACCCCGACCGGGCCGGCGAGCAGGCCCATCCCGACCACAGTGCCGCCCTGCAGGATCCGCATCAGCGCGGCGGCCGGCGCGGCGCCGACGCGGCGCAGCAGGAACGGCGTCAGGGCCGCGCCCGCCGCGTTGGCCAGCCAGGCCGCGGTGGCGGCCGGGCCGAGCAGGGCGGCGGCCCGCTCGCTGCCGCCCACCACCTCGGCGAGGCGCACCGGCAGCAGCGACTCGAAGGTGACCATGCCGAAGCCCCAGAACAGCTCGACGCAGACCAACGCGAGCAGCACCCGGTTGCGCCGCAGCAGGCCGACCGCCTGCCCGACCATCCGGGGCGCCTCGATCACCGAACGACGCAGCGCGGCGGTGCCGGCGGCCGGCCGGCCCTCGCGCAACAGCACCAGCAGGGCCACCAGGGCCACCCCGTGCAGAACCGCCGCGACCAGCACGGGCAGGGTCAGCGCGCTCACCGGGCCGACCGGGCCGAGCGCGACAAGTCCACCGCTGAGCAGGGCGCCGGCGCCGATGGCGACGCCGCTCACGGTGCCGGCCCAGCCCAGGCCACGCTCGAATTCGGCGGACGGGTCGGCGGCGAGCGTGGCGTCGACGTACCAGGACTCCAGCGGTCCGCTGTCCAACGCCCGGTAGACGCCCTGGGCCGCCCAGACCAGGAAGAACAGCCAGAACGAGCCGGCCACCGCAAACAGCACCGCCGCCAGCAGCCCGACCGCCCAGGCGACGGCGAGCACCGGCTTGCGGCCCAGCGCGTCGGCGAACCCGCCGGTGGGCAACTCCAGGACGAGGACGACCAGACCCTGGGCGGTGAAGGCCAGGCCGATCTGGGACAGCGACAGGCCGCGCTCCTGCATCAACAGGACCGTCACCGGGATCACCAGGCCGGCGGGCAGCCAGCGCAGGCCGTGCAGGGCGAGGAAGCGGAACCGGACCTGGCGTACGGACAGCGCGCTCATCGGGGCCCCTCCGGCAACGGGTACGCGGCCAGGAAGACCTGCACCCGCTCGGCGTCCGGCTCGTCCACCGCCGCCTCGGCGCGGTGGCGTTCCAGCACCTCGCCGAGTTCGGCCTTGAGTGCCGCCAGGCGCCGCGGGGTGAGGGTGAGGAAGGTGTCGCCCATGCCGAGCGCGTCCCGCCAGGCGGCCGACCAGCCGTGCCGGGCGGCGAACCAGCGCTCGGCCACCTCGGTCAGGTGCCGGACCTGGTGGCCCTCGACCCACTCGATGGCGGCGCGGGCGTCGGGGTCGGCGTCGTAGTCGCTGGTGTCCCACTGGGTGAAGTCGTGCCCGGCCCGCCAGTAGCGCTGCCGGCCGCTGCCCCGCTCGGGGTCCTCCACGACCAGCCCGACCTCGGCGAGCTGGCGCAGGTGGTAGCTGGTGGCCCCGGTGTTGGTGTCGAGCAGCTCGGCCAGCCGGGTGGCGGTGGCCGGCCCGTTGACGCGCAACGCGCCGACGAGACGCATCCGCAGCGGGTGCGCCAGCACGCGCACCTGCCGGTGATCGAGCCGTACGCCCCGCGGGGCCGGCTTCCGTTCGTGGTCCATGGATGCACAATATCTGTGCACAGTTATTGTGCACAAGAGTTGTGCAAAGGTTCTCCGCAGGTAAGGAGGGGGCCCTTGTTAACAGACGTCTGTTAACAAGGGCCCCCTCCTTACACCTCAGGCGAGCAGTTCGGTGACGCCGCGCAGCCGGGTCCGCAGCAGCCCGGCGGCGCGGCTGGAGTCCAGGCGTACGTCGGTGGGACGGACCACACCCGCCGCGCTGCCGGAGATCGTCTTCAGGGCCGCCGTGTCGAGGCCGAACCGGCGGGCCAGCAGCAGCCCCAGCTCGGCCCGGCTGACCGGATCCGGGCCGGCCACGTTGAGCGGCCCGGCGTACCCGCTCGGCACCAGCTCCAGCACGGCGGCGGCCAGGTCGGCGACGTCGATCGGGCAGCGCAGCTCGTCGGTGAAGAGGGTGGCCCGCCCGGCGAGGGCGTCCCGGCACAGCTGGATCTGTTTGCTCCCCTCCCCCACGATCAGCGAGGTACGCACCAGCGCGGCCCCCGGGTCGACCGCCCGCACCGCGGTCTCCGCCGCCGCCTTCGCCGCCCCGTACGCGTTGACCGGCGTCGGCACGTCGTCGTCGGCGTACGGCAGGGGTCGACCGCCGTGCACGGCGTCGCTGGACAGGTGCACCAGCCGCGCCCCCACCTCGGCGGCCGCGTACGCCACGTTCCCCGCCCCGTCCGCGGTGACCCGCCAGTCGTCCACCCGGTAGGAGGTGCTGACAACGGCGTCGGGGCGTACCTCGGTCAGCAGCGCGCGCACGGCGGCCCGGTCGGTCACGTCCAGCCGGCGCGGCGCGACGCCCGGCACCCCGACGGCGGCCGAGTGGTAGGTGCCGACCACCGACTGGCCGGCGGCCACCGCCTGCCGGCACACCTCGGCGCCCAGGAACCCGCTGGCCCCCACCACGAGCAGCGTCATGTCTCCGCACCCCCGGAAGATCGAAAAGGTCCCCGCCATGATGGCGGAGACCTTTCGATCGCGTGGGCCCGATCAGGTCGGGTCGGCCACCGGGGCGGCCGCGCCGGCGGTGCCGGCGTGCGGGGCGGCCGGCGCCTTCGGCTTGGCGTCGATGCCGGCCTCGGTGCGCTGCTGGGCGGTGATCGGGGTCGGCGCGCCGGTCAGCGGGTCGAAGCCGCCCCGGGTCTTCGGGAACGCGATCACCTCGCGGATCGAGTCCGCGCCGGCCAGCAGCATGCAGACCCGGTCCCAGCCGAACGCGATGCCGCCGTGCGGCGGGGCGCCGTACTTGAACGCCTCCAGCAGGAAGCCGAACTTGTCCTGCGCCTCCTCGGGGGTGATGCCGAGCAGGTCGAACACCCGCTGCTGCACGTCGCCCCGGTGGATACGGATCGAGCCGCCGCCGATCTCGTTGCCGTTGCAGACGATGTCGTACGCGTAGGCCAGCGCCCGGTCCGGCGCCTCCTCGAACCGGTCCACCCACTCGGCGTTGGGCGAGGTGAACGGGTGGTGCACCGCGGTCCAGCCGCCCTCATCCGTGCGCTCGAACATCGGGGCGTCGACCACCCAGCAGAACGCCCACGCGCTCTCGTCGACCAGCCCGGCCCGCTTGGCGATCTCGATCCGGGCCGCGCCGAGCAGCTCCTGGGCCTCCCGGGTGTTGGTGCCCGCGGCGAAGAAGACCGCGTCGCCGGGCTTCGCGCCGACCGCGTCGGCCAGGCCGGCCAGGTGCGCCTCGGACAGGTTCTTGGCCACCGGGCCGCGCGCCTCGCCGGTCTCCGCGTCCAGCACCACGTACGCCAGGCCGCGCGCGCCGCGCGCCTTGGCCCAGTCCTGCCAGCCGTCCAGCTCCTTGCGGGTCTGGGACGCGCCGCCCGGCATGACCACCGCGCCGACGTAGCCGCCCGCGTCGATCGCACCGGCGAAGACCCGGAACTCGGTGCCGCGCAGGTAGTCGGTCAGCTCGGTCAGCTCGACGCCGTAGCGCAGGTCCGGCTTGTCCGAGCCGTAGCGCGACATCGCGTCGTGCCAGGTGATCCGCGGGATCGGCCGGGTGATCTCGTGGCCGGCCAGCTCGGACCAGAGCTTCGCCACGATCGCCTCGCCGAGGTCGATCACGTCGTCCTCGGTGACGAAGGACATCTCGATGTCGAGCTGGGTGAACTCCGGCTGCCGGTCGGCGCGGAAGTCCTCGTCCCGGTAGCAGCGGGCGATCTGGTAGTACCGCTCCATGCCGCCGACCATCAGCAGCTGCTTGAACAGCTGCGGCGACTGCGGCAGCGCGTACCAGCTGCCCGGCTGCAGGCGCACCGGGACCAGGAAGTCGCGGGCGCCCTCCGGGGTGGAGCGGGTCAGCGTCGGGGTCTCGATCTCCAGGAATTCTCGCTCGTGCAGCACGGTGCGGGCCAGCTGGTTGGCCCGCGAGCGCAGCCGCATCGCCTTCGCCGGGCCACCCCGGCGCAGGTCGAGGTAGCGGTACTTGAGCCGGATGTCGTCGCCGGCCTCGACCTGGTCGTCCACCGGCAGCGGCAGCGGGGCCGCTTCGGAGAGCACCTCCAACTCGCTGGCGGTCACCTCGATCTCGCCGGTGGGCAGCTCGGGGTTCTCGTTGCCCTCGGGGCGGCGGGTCACCTCGCCGGTGACCTTGACGCAGAACTCGTTGCGCAGCGCGTGCGCGTCCTCCTCGCGGAAGACCACCTGAACCACGCCGGAGCCGTCGCGCAGGTCGACGAAGATGACCCCGCCGTGGTCGCGCCGGCGGGCCACCCACCCGGCGAGCGTCACCGTCGCGCCGGCGTCCGCGGCGCGCAGGCTTCCGGCATTGTGGGTACGGATCACGGCTTGCGTCTCCTCATCTGAGTGCACGTCCTCTTCCGGCATTCTGTCAGGGCGGGCCCGGCCGGCTCCGGGCACCCGCCACGAGGGCCACGGACGCTGCCCCGCTCCAGCCGCGCCACGTCCCGGCCACCCGGGTCGCGCCGGTCCCGCCGATCGCGCCACGCCGGCAACCCCGGTCCCACCCTGCCGCCCCGCGCCGGCTACCCCAGTCCCACCATGCCACCACGCCGGCTACCCCGGTCCCACCCTGCCGCCCCGCGCCGGCTACCCCGGGTCCCACCCGGCCGCCACGTCGGCTACGCCGGTTCCACCGGGCCGCCACGCCCGGAGCGGCCGCCCGCACCGGCCCGCTCACCCCGGCCCCACCGTGACGTTCCGTCACGCCCGCCATTGTCCGCCCACCCCCTCGCTCACCTTTGCTCTGCTGCCGCCCAGGCAACAGTCACGCAGCGCAACGCCCCCGCGCGGAACAGCCCGTCCACGCTCCGCGTTCTCGCAGCTCAACGCGGTGTTGCGCCCAGGGCAGCAGAGCAAAGGCAACCAGGCGGGGTGGGTGCGGTCGGCGGGCCACCACGATGTGTCACCAACACGATCGGTCACCAGCGCGATGGGGGCGCTGGGCGGGACCGCCGGCACGGCGGGGCGAGTGTTGGACGATTTCCAGCAGGCCCGGCGGCGTTGGACGGATGGTCAGCACGATCGGCGCGACGCTCGGCGAGGGCGCTCCCGGGGTGGGCCGAAAGCCACTGGCAACCCGCGCCGCGACGCCCGGGGCGCCCGCCTTTCCCGAGCCGCGGGTGGCCGGCCGGGCCGGGGGTTACGGTGGCCGGATGCGTGCCGTACCGGGATGGGCGGTGGGAGCGGCGGCGGCCGCGCCGGTCCTGCTGGCCGGCGGGTGGACGGTGGCCGGCGCCCGGCAACCCCCGGGGTACGACCCGGTCCGCGACACCATCAGCGAGCTGGCCGGGCGGGAGGCGACCGACCCGTGGATCATGACGGGCTGCCTGGTGCTGCTCGGTTGCTGTTACCTCGGCACCGCGCTGGTCCTGCACGCGGCCGGGCTGCCCAGCCGGTTCCTGCTCGCGGTCGGTGGCGTGGCCACCATCGCGCTGATCGCGGTGCCGCGCCCGAAGGTGGGCGGCTCCCTCGGCCACGGTGTGGTGGCGACGGTGGCCGTGCTCGCCCTGGCGCTCTGGCCGGCAGGTTCGGCGCTGCTGCTGCCCCGCGGACCGGACCGGCGGCATCCGGCCGGGGCCGAGGTGCCGTGGGCGTTCCGCCGGCCGGTGGCGTTGACCGTGACGGCGCTGCTGCTGGCTCTGTTCGTCTGGTGCGCCGTCGAGGTGACCGGCGGTTCGCGTACCGGGCTGGCCGAACGGATCACCGCGCTGGCGGCCGCCGGGTGGCCGCTGCTCGCGGTGCTCTCCGCTCGGCGGGCCCGCTCACCCGGGCCCGAACGGGCAGGGCCGCCGGTCAGGCCGGATCCGCCGGTCGGTCCGGGTCGGCCGGGAACAGGCGGCTGAGCTCCGCCCGAGCAGCCTCCGCGTCCCGAGGTGGTACGTGCGGAGCGGGCCGCCGGTCGCCCGGCGGCCCGCTCTGCAGGGGTTGGCTCAGTAGACGCTGACGCCGTAGACGCTGAGCGCCTCGGTGACCGGCTGGAAGTAGGTGGTGCCGCCGCTGCTGCAGTTGCCGCTGCCGCCGGAGGTGAGGCCCAGGGCGGTGGTGCCGGCGAACAGCGAGCCGCCGCTGTCACCGGGCTCGGCGCAGACGGTGGTCCGGATCAGGCCCGAGACGCTGCCCTCGGCGTAGTTCACCGTGGCGTTGGTGGCAGTCACGGTGCCGCTGCGCACCCCGGTGGTGCTGCCCGAGCGGCGCACGGACTGGTTGACGTACGCGTTGCCGGCCGAGGTGATGTCCTGGAAGCTGCCGTTGTAGAGGGTGACGTTGCCCGGCTGCACGGTGGTCTGGTTGCTGTACCGCACGATGCCGTAGTCGTTGCCCGGGAAGCTGGTGCCGGCCCGGCTGCCGAGCAGCGAGGTCTGCGCGGAGTTGCTGTACCAGCTGGACGAGATGTTGGTGCAGTGCCCGGCGGTGAGGAAGTAGTAGACGCCGGAGCTGCTGCGGACGTTGAAGCCGAGCGAGCAGCGGCCGCCGCCACCGGCGTAGATGGCGTTGCCGCCGGAGATCCGGGTGCTCAGCACGCCGGTCTCGGCCTCGATGCGGACCGCGCCGCCGGCCCGGGCGGCGGCGGCCTTGACCCGCTCCAGCTTGGCGCCGGTGACGGTGCTGTCGACGGAGACGACGACCTGGTTGGTGGCCGCGTCGGTCCACCACGCGGTGCCGGGGATCTTGGCGGAGCGCTCCAGCTCCGCGGTGGCCCTGGCCAGCACGGCGGCGCCGCGGGTGACGAGCTTGGCGGTGGCGCCGGCGGCCCGGACCTGGCGGGCGGCGGCGGCGTCGGTGACGGCCACGACCATCTTGCCACTGGTGTCGGCGTACGTGCCGGCGGCGCGGTCGCCCAGGCGCTCGGCCAGGGTGGCGGCCGCGTCGGGCGAGGCGGGGGATGCGGGCGCGGCCTGGGCGGGGGCACCCAGCAGTGAACCGGCGACCAGGGTTCCGGCGACGGCGACGGTGACGGCGCGGCGGAGCGATGACCTCGTGGGTCGCATGTAACGGCCTCCCGGATGGGGATGGGGCGGCCCGGCCGAACGGCCGAGCCTCGGGCTACCCGACCGACCTGGGGGAAGTCGGCCGAGTGACTGAAGTATTCACATACTTAAGATCCTAGGCAAGACCTGGTTTTGCCCGAATTCACCCGAGGCTCCGTGGTAACCGGCCGGCAACATTGTGGACACAGATGCGCGTCTATATGCTCCGCTCACCGCCGCTGTCCGGCACTCGCGACCCGGAGGCCACCATGCTCCTCGTCCGACGCGCGCTCGCCACGATCGCCAGCGCCACCGCCCTCGTCACGCTCGCCGCCGGCCCCGCCACGGCCGCCGTCACCCCGCCACCCAACTCGATGGCCAGCATGGGTGACTCGATCACCCGAGGCTTCAACGCCTGCGGCTGGTACTCCGACTGCACCTCACGGTCGTTCAGCACCGGCGACTACGCCAGCGTGAACAGCCACTACCTGCGCATCCGCGCGGTCAACCCGAACATCCAGGGCCGCAACTACAACGACGCCCGCAGCGGCGCCAAGTCCGCCGACATGTACGGCCAGGCCGGCACCGCGGTCAGCCAGAACGTCGACTACGTCACCATGCTGATCGGGGCCAACGACGCCTGCACCGGGTCGGAGTCCACCATGACCTCGGTGACCACGTTCCGGGCCAACGTCGACAGCGCGCTCAACCGGCTCAAGGCCGGTCTGCCCGCCGCCCGGGTCGCCGTGCTCAGCATCCCGGACATCCAACGCCTCTGGTTCGTCGGCAAGGACAGCGGCAGCGCCCGCTCGGCCTGGTCGCTCTTCGGCATCTGCCAGTCGATGCTGGCCAACCCGACCTCCACCAGTCAGGCGGACGTCGACCGGCGGGCCCGGGTCCGGCAGCGGGTGATCGACTTCAACACCCAGCTCGCACAGGCCTGCGCCGCGTACGGCGCCAACTGCGACTTCGACGACAACGCGGTGTTCAACTACCCGTTCGTGCTGAGCCAGGTTTCCACCTGGGACTACTTCCACCCGAACACCAGCGGTCAGGCGGTGCTGGCGAACATCTCGTACGCCAACGGCTTCCGCTGGTAGCCGGAGCCCGGAGTGTTAACAGGGGGCCCCTCCTCTACCGGAAACGTTAAGAAGGGGCCCCTCCTTACGCGCGGGCGGCGAGCCGGGCGGCGCGGGCGGCGCGCTTCTCCTCGAAGCGGGCGGCCTGCCCGTCCAGGGTGTCGAGGTGGGCGGCGATCTGGTCGCGGGCGGCCTCGCCGTCGCCGTCCAGGCCGGGCACGTCGAACACGTTCCACTGGCGCAGCACCGGCACGACCACCTCGTCGCGGTGCTGGCGCAGGTCGTAGATGCCGGCCAGGGCGATCGCCACCGACTTGCGGGCGAACCCCTCGATGCCGACGCCGGGCATCTGGAAGTCGGCCAGCACGTCGGCCACCGCCCGCATCGCCTGGCTCGGGGCCAGCTCGAACGCCGCGCCGAGCAGGTTGCGGTAGAAGACCATGTGCAGGTTCTCGTCGGCGGCCACCCGGGCCAGCAGCGCCTCGCACGCCGGGTCGCCGGTGGCCCGGCCCGTGTTGCGGTGCGAGATCCGGGTGGCCAGCTCCTGGAACGACACGTACGCCAGGGAGTGCAGCACCTCGTCGCCGTGCGCGTTGACGTAGCCCTCGGTCATGTGGGTCATCCGGGCCCGCTCCAGGGCCACCGGGTCCACCGCCCGGGTCACCGTCAGGTAGTCCCGGATGGCGGTGCCGTGCCGGCCCTCCTCGGCCGTCCACCGGTGCACCCAGGTCCCCCAGGCGCCGTCCCGGCCGAACAGGGTGGCGATCTCGTGGTGGTACGAGGGCAGGTTGTCCTCGGTGAGCAGGTTGACGATCAGCGCCGTGCGGGCCACGTCCGGGATGGTCGAGTCGGTCTCGGCCCACGCCTCGCCGCCGAGCGGACCGTCGAAGGTGCGCCCCTCGCTCCACGGGACGTACTCGTGGGGGAACCACTCCTTGGCCAGGGTCAGGTGGCGGTCGAGATTCTTCTCGACCACCGGCTCCAGCTCGATGAGCAGCGCGGTCTGGCTCAGCACGGTCACAGAGACCTCCCTACGGTGGCGTAACTTACGCCACCGTAGGTCTTTCCCGGCGTACGCGCGAGTAATGCGCCTCAGCTCACCAGCGGCTTCAGGTCGGCCCGGGGCGGCGTCCACTCCCCCGCCGCCGCGGCGACCTGCTCACCGGAGCGGATGTCCTTGACCTCGTCGCCCTCGGCCCCGGGGAACCAGACGTACGGGATGCCGCGCCGCTCGGCGTACCGGATCTGCTTGCCGAACTTGGCCGCGGTCGGTGACACCTCGGTGGGCACCCCCCGCGAGCGCAGCGCCTCGGCGACGGCGTTGCTGGCCGCCCGCTCCTCCTCGGTGCCGACCGCGACCAGCACGCAGGTCGGCACGCTGCGGGACACCGACAGCGCGCCGGCGCCGAAGAGCAGCCCGAGCAGCCGGGTCACCCCGATCGAGATGCCCACCCCCGGGAAGCTGACGTTGCCGGCGCTGGCCAGGTTGTCGTACCGGCCGCCGGAGCAGATCGAGCCGAACCGCTCGTAGCCCACCAGCTGCGTCTCGTAGACGGTGCCGGTGTAGTAGTCCAGGCCCCGGGCGATGCGCAGGTCCGCGACGCAGAGCCCCGGCGAGTGCGCCGCGGCGGTCTCCACCACCGCGGTCAGCTCGGCGACCCCCTCGTCGAGCAGCGGGTCGCGCACCCCGAGGGCGCGCACCGCGTCGGCGAAGGAGGCGTCCGGGGCGGAGATCTCGGCCAGCGCCAGGCACGCCTTCGCCTGCGCCTCGCTCGCCCCGGCCGTCTCGGCCAGCAGCTCGGCCACCTTCGCCGGGCCGATCTTGTCGAGCTTGTCGACCGCGCGCAGCGCGGCCTCCGGGTCGGTCAGCCCGATGCCCCGGTAGAAGCCCTCGCAGATCTTGCGGTTGTTGACCTGGATGCGGACCGGCGGGATGGGCAGCGAGCGCAGCGCGTCGCCGATCACCAGCGGCATCTCCGCCTCGTAGTGGGCCGGCAGGGTGTCCCGGTCGACGATGTCGATGTCGGCCTGGAGGAACTCCCGGTAGCGCCCCTCCTGCGGGCGCTCGCCCCGCCACACCTTCTGGATCTGGTAGCGGCGGAACGGGAACTGCAACTTGCCGGCGTTCTCCAGCACGTACCGGGCGAACGGCACGGTCAGGTCGAAGTGCAGGCCGAGCGCGTCGTCGCCGGCCGGACCGTCGGCGTCGGCCTGCAACCGGCGCAGCAGGTAGACCTCCTTGGAGGTCTCCCCCTTGCGCAGCAGCTGGTCGAGGGGCTCGACCGAGCGGGTCTCCAGCGGCGCGAAGCCGTACAGCTCGAAGGTCTGCCGGATGCGGTCGAGCACGAACTGCTCGATCATCCGCTGCGCCGGCGTCCACTCGGGGAAGCCGGAGATGGGCGTGGGCTTGCTCATGATGCTCCTTCAGCGCCCGCGCCACCGGCGCGGGAAGGTCGAGGGCGGCGGCTACAGGCCGCGGGTGGGCGCGGCCGGGCGCGCGTCGCCGGTCCCCGCCACCTCGAGCAGGTACGGGTTGGTCGCGCGCTCGCGGCCGATGGTGGTCGCGGGGCCGTGGCCGGGCAGGACGACCGTGTCGTCGGCCAGCGGGAGAACCTTGTCCCGGAGGCTGGTGAGCATGCGGGGCATGCTGCCGCCCGGCAGGTCGGTGCGGCCGATGGACCCGGCGAAGAGCACGTCACCGGAGAGGCAGAGCTGCTCGGCCTCCCAGGGCGAGCCGGCGCCGGGCATCCGGAACAGCACCGACCCGCCGGTATGGCCCGGGGCGTGGTCGACGGTGATCTCCAGGCCCGCCATCCGGAGCACGGCCCCGTCGGTCAGCTCGGCCACGTCGTCGGGCTCGGTGTACGGCAGCCGGCCGCCGAAGAGCTGGCTGAGGTCCATCGAGAGCGCCTTGCCCGGGTCGGCCAGCATCTCCCGGTCGTCCGGGTGCAGGTACGCGGTGATGCCGCGCGCCCCGCAGACCGGGGCGACGGAGAAGGTGTGGTCCAGGTGCCCGTGGGTGAGCAGCACGGCGGCCGGGTGCAGGCGGTGCTCGGCGAGCACGGCGTCGAGACGGTCCAGCACCCCGATCCCCGGGTCGACCACCACGCACTGCTCCCCCGGCGCGGTGGCCAGCACGTAGCAGTTGGTGCCGAAGGCGTCCGCGGGAAAGCCGGCCACGAGCACGTCCGCTCCCCTTCCGATTCCGAGTCGAGCTGTCACCAGCGTCGTCGCGCTGCCGTCTGCGTCCAGCAGCCTATCGGCAAGCCTGCGCCGACCTCGTACCACTTTCCCAGTCGCTACCCGTACACTCTGGCGGGCGTGTGGCGTGGCGCACTCGGCCCCCGACGGGCGCGAACGCCCGACCGCCGGTGACGACCAGGGTAGAGGAAGGGGAGCACGCGTGGCTTCCAGCAGGGACCGGCAGCGCAGACTGGCGCGGGAGAAGCTCGACCGGCAGTTGGCCCGACGGGCCGCCGCCGCCCGCCGCCGTCGGCGGATCCAGGCCGGCGTGGGCGCGGCAGCGGTGCTCATCCTGGTGATCGCGGGCGCGGCCTGGGGCATCGGCGCCTTCGACCGCGACCCGGACGAGAAGAAGGCCGCCGAGGACGTCTGCCTCTGGACGCCGCAGGACGCCGCCGGCAACACCAACCTCAAGGACGTCGGCACCCCGGCCACCACCGGGCTGCCCACCGCCGGCACCCGGACGATGACCGTCACCACCAACCAGGGCGCCCCGATCACCGCCCAGCTGGACCTGGCCACCGCGCCCTGCGCCGGGGCGAGCATGGCCCACCTGGCCAGCAAGGCGTTCTACGACAACACCACGTGCCACGAGATCACCGCCGAGGGGGCGCTGCGCTGCGGCGACCCGAGCGGCACCGGGATCGGTGGCCCGGCGTACACCTTCTATGACGAGGACGTGCCGGACCCGGCCCCGTCGGCCAGCGCGGCGCCCGATTCGTCCCCGGCGTACCCGAAGGGCACGGTCGCGATGATCGGCAACCCGCCCGGCCAGAACGGCAGCCAGTTCCTGATCTTCTTCAAGGACTTCAACCCGGAGAAGCCGGCGTACTCGATCATCGGGAAGGTCACCGGCGGGCTCGACACGGTGGAGAAGATCGGTGCCCTGCCGACCGTGGACAATGGTTCCGGGGACAAGGTCAAGCCGAAGACGGACGTGGTGATCCAGAGCCTCACCGTCAGCGACCCGGACGCGGCGGCGACGACGCCGACCGCCCCGGCCTCCGGCGCCCCCAGCGCCAGCCCCAGCGCCGGCTGACCCGGCACCGATCATCTGCGGCACCGGCCGCGCCCGAGAAGCCAGGAGGAGTGAAGCGTGACGTCCACCAGGGAGCGGCAGCGCGCGGCGGCGCGCGCCCAGCTCGAGCGGAAGATGGCCGAGCGGGCGGCCAGGGCCCGCAAACGCCGGCAGACCCAGGCGATCGTCGGCGCGAGCGCCGCCCTGCTGCTGGTGATCGCCGGCACGGTCTGGCTGGCGACCCAGTTCGGCGGGGACGACGAGCCGCAGGGGACCGCCGCGCAGGACTCCGGGGCGGCCCAGTGCGCCTTCACGGAGATCCCCAAGGAGCAGCGGAACAAGGAGATCAAGGACGTCGGGCTCCCGGAGGCCCAGCAGTCCACCCGCGGCACCCAGACCATGACGCTCGACACCAACCTGGGCCCGATCACCGCCAAGGTCGACCGGTCGAAGGTGCCCTGCACCGCGGCCAGCTTCACCCACCTGGCCAGCAAGAACTTCTTCGACAACAGCAAGTGCCACCGGCTGGTGACGCAGGGCATCAAGGTGTTGCAGTGCGGTGACCCGAGCGTCACCGGCAAGGGCTGGCGGCAGACCGACGGCACCGGCGGCCCGAGCTACCGGCTGGCCGAGGAGAACCTGCCCACCGACAAGCGGCCGCCGTACCCGGAGGGCGTCATCGCCATGGCGAACAACGGGGACCCGGGCAGCACCGGCAGCCAGTTCTTCATCGTCTACGGCGACTCCCAGCTCGACCCGAACTACACGGTGCTGGGCACGATCACCGGCGGGATGGACATCGTGCAGGAGGTCGCGAAGGCCGGCGACGACGGCGCGTTCGGCCCGCAGCCCGGCGGCGGCCACCCGAAGAAGGAGATCGTCATCAAGAAGCTGACGATGAGCGAGCCGCAGGGCTGATCCCCGCGCCCGTACGACGAAGCGCCCGCCGGCGATGCCGGCGGGCGCTGTCGTCTGCGGCTCAGGCGCCCGAGGTGACCCGGTACGCGTCGAACACCCCGTCGACCTTGCGGACCGCGGCGAGCAGGTGCCCCAGGTGCTTCGGGTCGGCCATCTCGAAGCTGAACCGGCTGACCGCCACCCGGTCCCGGGTGGTGGTGACCGTGGCGGAGAGGATGTTCACCCGCTCCTCGGAGAGCACCCGGGTGACGTCCGCGAGCAACTTGTGCCGGTCCAGCGCCTCGACCTGTATCGCGACCAGGAAGGTGGAGGCGGAGGTGAGCTTCCAGGTGACCTCGACCACCCGCTCACCCTGCGCCCTCAGGTCCTCGGCGTTGGCGCAGTCGTCGCGGTGCACGCTCACCCCGCCGGAGCGGGTGACGAAGCCGAACACCGTGTCCGGCGGCACCGGCGTGCAGCACCGGGCCAGCTTGATCCAGACGTCGCTGACGCCCCGGACCACGACCCCGGGGTCGTGGCTGCTGGACCGGCTGCGCGGCGGGCGGGTGGCGACCGCGGTCTCGGCGATGTCCTCGGCGGCGCCCTCCTCCCCACCGTAGGTGGCCATCAGCTTCTGCACCACCGACTGCGCGGAGACCTGGCTGTCGCCGACCGCCGCGTAGAGCGAGGCCACGTCGGCCAGGTGCAGGTCCCGGGCGATCGCCATCAGCGCGTCGGAGGTGAGCATCCGCTGCAACGGCATGCCCTGCTTGCGCATCGCCTTGACGATCGCGTCCTTGCCGGCCTCGATCGCCTCCTCGCGCCGCTCCTTGTTGAAATATTGCCGGATCTTGGTGCGGGCGCGCGGGCTCTTGACGAAGCCCAGCCAGTCCTGCGTCGGGCCGGCGGTCTCCGACTTCGAGGTGAAGATCTCGATGACGTCGCCGTTGGACAGCGTCGACTCCAGCGGCACCAGCTTGCCGTTGACCCGGGCGCCGATGCACTTGTGCCCGACCTCGGTGTGCACCGCGTACGCGAAGTCCACCGGCGTCGACCCGGTCGGCAGCGGGATGACGTCGCCCTTGGGGGTGAAGACGTACACCTCCTGGCTGGACAGGTCGAAGCGCAGCGCGTCGAGGAACTCGCTCGGGTCGGCCGCCTCGCGCTGCCAGTCCAGCAGCTGGCGCAGCCAGGTCATCTCGTCGATGTGCGCCGGCGGGCCGACGATCTGGGTGCCCTTGTGCTCCTTGTACTTCCAGTGCGCGGCGATGCCGAACTCGGCGGTGCGGTGCATCGCGTAGGTGCGGATCTGCATCTCGACCGGCTTGCCGGTGGGCCCGATGACCGTCGTGTGCAACGACTGGTACATGTTGAACTTGGGCATCGCGATGTAGTCCTTGAACCGGCCCGGCACCGGCTGCCAGTTGGCGTGGATGACACCCAGCGCCGCGTAGCAGTCCCGCACCGTGTCGACCAGGATCCGCACCCCGACCAGGTCGTAGATGTCGTTGAAGTCGCGCCCCCGCACGATCATCTTCTGGTAGATCGAGTAGAGGTGCTTCGGCCGGCCGGTGGTCTCCGCCTTGATCTTGGCGGCCTTCAGGTCGGTGCCCACCTTCTGCGTCACCTGCCGCAGCAGCGACTCCCGCTGCGGCTGGTGCTCCCCGATCAGCCGGTTGATCTCCTCGTACCGCTTCGGGAACAGGGTGCCGAAGGCGAGATCCTCCAGCTCCCACTTGATGGTGTTCATACCGAGGCGGTGGGCGAGCGGGGCGAGGATCTCCAGCGTCTCCTTCGCCTTCTGCTCCTGCTTGGGACGGGGCAGGAAGGTCAGGGTGCGCATGTTGTGCAGCCGGTCGGCCAGCTTGATCACCAGCACCCGCGGGTCCTTGGCCATCGCCACCACCATCTTGCGGATGGTCTCGGCCTTGGCCGCGTCACCGAGCTTGACCTTGTCCAGCTTGGTGACGCCGTCGACCAGCAGGGTGACCTCGGGGCCGAAGTCGGCGCGCATCTGGTCGAGGGTGTATTCGGTGTCCTCGATGGTGTCGTGCAGCAGCGCCGCCACCAGGGTGGTGGTGTCCATCCCCAGGTTGCCCAGGATGGTCGCCACGGCCAGCGGGTGGGTGATGTACGGGTCGCCGGACTTGCGGTACTGACCGGAGTGCCAGCGGGCCGCGGTGTCGAACGCGCGCTGGAGCAGCCGGGCGTCCGCCTTCGGGTGGGCATCGCGGTGGGTGGCGATCAGCGGTTCGAGCACCTCGCTGACCTGCGAGGTCTGCCAGGGCGCGTTGAACCGGGCCAGGCGCGCCCGCACCCGCCGCCCGGTCGGGGCGTTGGAGAGCGCGAACCCGCCGCTCGGCGACGGGTCGACGGAGTCCTCGACGGGGAACGCCACCCGGGCGACGCCGTCGCCGGACGACGCGTCCACGCCGGACGCGCCGTCGCCGGCGGACGAGCCGCCGTCGCCGGCCCCCACCCGGCCGTTCCGCTCGGTCACCGAGCCGTCAGCGTCGCCTGTCGGGTGCACCGTGCCCTCCACCGGAGGGACGACCTCGTGGGACACCGGCCTCCTCACCGCTCGCCGGGGTTACCGCCGGCCGTGCGGCCGACGTACCTGTCCAACCGGCCCTGGGCCGGTGTTGTTCCACGCCGCCCGGATCGATCGCCGTGCTCCGCGCCCGGCCGCCGGCCGGATCCGGACACCGCGCCGACCGCGCCGGCCGACTCCCGCCGCCGGGGTCGGTCACCCGCCCGGTCGGCAAAGGGCAATGCTACCCGTACGCAGGGTGCCCCGCGCTTCCGCCGGACGGACCGCGACCGGTCGGCCCCACGGTGACCGGCTCAAACGGTCAGCAGGGCATGCACCGGGCGCGGGGCGAGGCGCTCGCGCCCCTTGAGGAAGCCCAGCTCCAGCAGCACGGTGAACCCGGCCACCGTGCCGCCGGCCCGCTCCACCAGGTCCAGGGTGGCCTCGGCGGTGCCGCCGGTGCCCAGCACGTCGTCCACCACCAGCACCCGGTGCCCCGCGGTGAACGCGTCCTGGTGCACCTCCAGCGTCGCCTCGCCGTATTCCAGGGCGTACGAGGCGGCGTGGGTGGCCCGGGGCAGCTTGCCCGCCTTGCGCACCGGCACCACCCCCAGCCCGGTGGCGTACGCGATGGCGGCGGCCAGCACGAAGCCGCGCGCCTCGATGCCGGCGACCACGTCGAACGACTCCCGCCCGTGGTACGCGACGATCCCGTCGATCACCTCACGGAACACGTCGCCGTCGGCGAAGAGCGGCATCAGGTCCTTGAACACCACGCCCGGCTTCGGGAAGTCCGGCACGTCCAGCACCCGGCTGGCGACCAGCTGGGCGACCTGCGGGCCGCTGTCTCCCCGTACCGCGGTGCTGTGGGTCTCCGTCACGGTTGTCCCGTTTCCCTTCCGACGACGACGGCGTCCGTCATGCTGCTCGCACAGCATGGCGGACGCCGTCCGGGAGATTCCTACCGGGTGTCCCCGGCGCCGGGTCAGCGCCGCTTCGCGCCGCCCGGGCGGTTGCCGCCAGCGCCGGGGCGGCCGCCCCGGGCGCCGGTCGGCCGCTTGCCCGTCGGCCGGGAGCCCACCTTGGGCGCGGCGCCGGCCAGGGCGGGCGCCTGGGCGTCGTCGGTGACCTCGCCGGTCGCCGGACGCGGGGTGGCGCCCTTCGGGGTGACCTCGCCGCGGGCGATCGCGCCCCGGCGGGCCTGGACCCGCTTGTTGTGCGCCTGGATCCGCGGCTCCATGTTCTTCAGCACGGTCAGCAGCGGGGTGGCGAGCAGGATCGAGGTCAGGAACGCCACCGCCATACCGACGAAGAGGACCAGGCCGAGGTCCTTCAGGGTGCCCGCGCCGAGCAGGCCGGCACCGATGAAGAGCAGACCACCGACCGGGAGCAGGGCGACCACCGAGGTGTTCAGCGACCGCATCAGGCTTTGGTTCAACGCCAGGTTGGCCGCCTCACCGTACGTCTGGTTGTTGTTCGCCGTGATGCCCCGGGTGTTCTCCTGGACCTTGTCGAAGACCACCACCACGTCGTACAGGGCGAAGCCCAGGATGGTCAGGAAGCCGATGATCGTCGACGGGGTGACCTCGAAGCCGACAAGCGAGTAGATGCCGGCGGTGAGGATCAGGTTCATGAACAGCGAGACGATCGCCGCGACCGCCATCCGCCACTCGAAGCGCACCACCAGATAGAGCGCCACCACCGCGATGAAGATCACCAGACCGAGCAGGGCCCGCGAGGTGACCTGGTCACCCCAGGCCTTGCTTACCTGGTTGCCGCTGATCTGCCCGGCGTCGATGCCGAAGTCCCGGGCGAGCTCGTTCTTGACGTCGGCCGCCTGGGCCGGGGTGAGCTGCGCGGTGCGGAACTCGTACGAGTCGCCGCTGGTGCTGCCGATCTTCTGCGCGGTGACCACCTCGGCGCCGTCGCCCTTGGCGGCCAGCGCCTCGTCGAGCGTCCGCTCGGCGTCGTCCAGGGTGCCGACGCTGGCCGGCACCTGGAACGAGTTGCCACCGGCGAACTCGATGCCGGGGTTGAAGCCGCGGATCACGAAGCTGAGCACCGCGATCAGCACCAGCACACCGGCCACCGTGAACCAGAGCTTGCGCCGGCCGACGATGTTGAGGCCGGCCTCGCCCCGGTAGAGCCGGGCCGCCAGACCACTCTTAGCCATCTCAGGCCTCCTTGGCGCGCGGGTTGCGGGTGGTCGCCGGCTCGGCCGACCGGGCCGGCAGGGCCCGGCCGAGACCACTGACCCGTGGGGACAGGAACGCCCGGGTGCGGGCGAACATCGTCATGATCGGGTGACGGAAGAGGAAGACCACCACCAGGTCCAGCACGGTCGCCAGGCCGAGCGCGAAGGCGAAGCCCTTCACCACGCCGACCGAGACGATGTAGAGGACCACGGCGGACATCAGGGTGATCGCGTTGGCCGAGATGATCGTCCGGCGGGCCCGGATCCAGGCCCGGGGCACCGCGCTGCGCGGGCTGCGCCCCTCGCGGATCTCGTCCTTGAGCCGCTCGAAGTAGATGACGAACGAGTCCGCCGCCACACCGAGCGAGACGATCATGCCGGCGATGCCGGCGAGGGTCAGGGTGAACCCGATCTGCCGGCCGAGGAACACCAGCGCGCCGAAGACCAGCAGCGCCGACAGGATCAGGCTCAGGAAGATCACCGAGCCGAGCAGCCGGTAGTAGAAGAACGAGTAGACGATGACCAGCGCCAGGCCGATGCCCATGGCCAGCAGGCCGGCCCGCAGGTGGCTGTCGCCCAGGGTGGCGGTGACGTTCTGCTGCTCCTGCGGCACGAAGGTCACCGGCAGCGCGCCGTAGCGCAGCTGGCTGGCCAGGTCGTTGGCGTCCTTGCTGGTGAAGCTGCCGGTGATCTGCGAGTCACCGGTCAGCACGCCCTGGATCTCCGGCGAGGAGACGATGTTGTTGTCCAGCACCACCGCCACCCGGCAGTTGCCGCCCTGGCCGAGCGCGCTCTGGTCGCAGCCGTTTCCCTTGTTCTGGAACGACTCGCGGGTCAGCTCGGTCCACTTGTTCTGGCCGTCGCCGGTGAACTTCAGGCTGACCACCCAGGAGCTGGTCTGGTCGAGCTGCGCGCTGGCGTCCTTGACGTCGGTGCCCTCCACCTTCGCCACGTCGAGCAGGTATTTCGCCGCGCCGCCCTCGCAGGCCACCGCCTGCTGCTTCGGGTCCTTGATCGAGGCGGCCGGCCGCTTGTCGAGCTGGGCGCAGCTGATCGTCGGCACGTTGAACTGCATCTCCGGCGCGAGCACGGCGACCTCCTGCGGGGTCAGCGTGCCGAACGGCTTGAGCTTCTCCGCCAGGGACGGGTCGGCGGTCAGGTCGGCCGGGGCCTGCAGGCCGCTCGCGGCGGCCCAGGCGGCGGCGCCGACCTTCTGCTCGACCGCCTTGCGCTGCTCCTCGATGCCCTGGGGCACCGGAGCGGCGCTGGCGCTCGGCGTGGCGGCCGGGGCGCTGGGGCTCGCGACCGGGGTGGGGTTGGCGCTCGGCGCGGGCGCGCCACCGCCCTGGCCACCGGCGGCCGGCGAGGCGCTCGCCTTCGGCGCGGCGCTGCCCGACGGCTGCGCCGCCGCGCTGCCCGAGGGCTGCGGGGTGGCGCTGCCCGAGGGCTGCGGGGTGGCGGTCGGGGCCGGGGCCGGGGCGGCGGTCGCGCCGCTGCCGTCGGTCGCCTTGAGCACCTTGCGGAAGCGCAGCTCGGCCGCGCTGCCGACGTCGGTCAGGTCGCGGTTCTCACCCGGCAGGGAGATCACGATGTTCCGGTCGCCCTCGGTGACCACCTCGGCCTCGGCCACGCCGTACGCGTTGACCCGACTCTCGATGATCTGGCGGGCCTCCTCGAGGTTGTCCCTCGTCGGAGGCTTGCCGTCGAGGCTGTTGGTGGCCTCCAGGGTGAGCCGGGTGCCGCCGATCAGGTCCAGGCCGAGCCGTGGCTCCAGCCGGTCCTTCCAGCCACCGCTGGCGCCGCCCGAGAAGAACACCAATAGATAGAGGACGACGAAGATGAGCCCGAGTACGGCGAGCTGCCGCCCGGGGCGCATCTGTCCCTGAGGTGGTGCCACGGCTGTCCTGTCTCCCTGTACGGTCGCGCCGCTGAACGCAGCGGCGACGAATGTCGGGCCGGGGGCCCGGCCGACTGCTTCGGGTGGTCGACGCCACGGGGCGGCACGTGTCGACCGGCGGTGGCGCGGCGGCGCCGGCCGGGGCTACGCGTGTCGGCGCCCGGGCGTCGACCCCACTATCCACTTGTGTGGACCGATCCGCTGCCCCTTCGTCAGGGGCGGCGGGTCACTCCTTGACCGGCTCGGCGTCCTCGGTGATCGCCTCGGTGGACTCGGCGCGCGGCGCCTGGGTGACCACCCGGGCGATGGCCGGCCGGGCGTACCGGGTCTGCACGCCGGGGGCGACCTCCAGCAGCACCGTGTCGTCGTCCACCCCGGTGACCGTGCCGTAGAGCCCGCCGATGGTGACCACCTCGTCGCCCGGGGCGAGCGCGGACTGCATCTGCTCCGCCTCCCGGCGGCGCTTCTGCTGGGGGCGGATCATCATGAAGTACATGACACCGAAGAGCAGAGCGATCATGAGGATCGGCGTCAGACCACCGGCTCCCCCGCCACTCGCTGCTGCGTAGAACACGCTTGTCGACCTTCCCATTGGCCAGCCGCCGGGTACGAGGGGTACCGGAGCGGAGGCGGATTTTCACATCCTGTACAGACCGCGGCGAGTCTAGTCGCTACACCTGAGAACGCCGAATGCGGCGCAGATCACGTTCGCGTCACGGCTGCTCGGGCTCGACCGAGAAGAGATCGGGCGCCACGGCGGTCTCGGCGGCAAATGTACCATTCGGCGGATTACGCCCCAGATGGTGCCAGGCGGCGGCGGTCGCCACCCGCCCCCGCGGCGTCCGGGCCAGCAGGCCGGCCCGGACCAGGAACGGCTCGCAGACCTCCTCCACCGTGTCCGGCTGCTCCCCCACCGCCACGGCCAGGGTGGACAGGCCCACCGGGCCGCCCCGGAACGAGTCCACCAGCGCGGTCAGCACCGCCCGGTCCAGCCGGTCCAGGCCGAGCCCGTCGACGTCGTACACGGTCAGCGCGGACCGGGCGGTCGCCAGGTTGACCACGCCGTCGGCCCGCACCTCGGCGTAGTCCCGGACCCGGCGCAGCAGCCGGTTGGCGATCCGGGGCGTGCCCCGGGACCGGCCGGCGATCTCCGCCGCGCCGTCGACGGTGATCGGCACGCCGAGGATCCGCGCCGAGCGGTGCAGCAACGCCTCCAGCTCGACCGGGGAATAGAAGTCCAGGTGCGCGACGAAGCCGAACCGGTCCCGCATCGGCCCGGTCAGCAGGCCGGACCGGGTGGTCGCGCCGATCAGGGTGAACGGCTCGACGTCCAGCGGGATCGCGGTGGCCCCCGGGCCCTTGCCCACCACCACGTCGACCCGGAAGTCCTCCATCGCGGAATAGAGCAGCTCCTCCGCCGGCTTGGCGATCCGGTGGATCTCGTCGATGAAGAGCACGTCGCCCTCGGCGAGCCCGGTCAGGATGGCCGCCAGGTCGCCGGACCGCTCGATCGCCGGACCGCTGGTCACCCGGATCCCGGTGCCCAGCTCGGCGGCGACGATGTTGGCCAGGCTGGTCTTGCCCAGGCCCGGCGGCCCGGAGAGCAGGATGTGGTCGGGCGGGGAACCCCGCCGCATCGCGCCCTGGAGCAGCAGGTCGAGCTGGTCGCGGACCCGGTCCTGGGCGATGAACTCGGCCAGCCGCTTCGGCCGGACGCTGGCCTCCGCGTCCCGCTCGGCGTCGCTGACGTACGCCGAGATCAGGTTCTCGCCCGTCATGCCCGGCCCCCCGCGCGCGTCGGCGCCGGCCGGGTATCCGCCCCCGGGGCGCTCGGACCCGGCGCGCTCCGCGCGCTCATCGGGTCCGGCCCAGCAGGCGGATGGCCTGCTTGAGCAGGACCGGCACCGGCGGGGTCTCGCCGTCGACGGTCTCCGCGACCGCGGCCACCGCCTGCTCGGCCTGGCCGGCCGTCCAGCCGAGCCCGACCAGCGCCTGGCGCACCTGCTCGGGCCAGGCGCCCGCGGTGACCCCGGCCGCGCCGTCCGGGCCCACCGCCACCGGACCGATCCGGTCCCGCAGCTCCAGCACGAGGCGCTCGGCGCCCTTCTTGCCGATCCCGGGCACCCGGGTCAGCGCCGCCGTGTCGGCGTTGGCGATGGCCTTGCGGACCGCGTCCGGGGTGTGCACGGCCAGCACCGCCTGGGCCAGCCGGGGACCGACCCCGCTGGCGGTCTGGAGCAGCTCGAACAGCTGCTTGGCGTCGTCGTCGGCGAAGCCGTAGAGGGTGAGCGAGTCCTCCCGGACCACCAGGCTGGTGGCCAGCCGGGCGGGCTGGCCGACGCGCAGCTCGGCCAGCGTGCCGGGGGCGCACTGCACCGCCAGCCCGACCCCGCCGACCTCCACCACCGCATGATCCGGACCGGTCGCGGTCACCGTGCCGCGCACGCTGGCGATCATCGTCGCGCTCCTCCTCGTCGGGCCCGCTCGGCGGCCTCGGCCAGTTTGGACCGGGTGCCGCCCCGCCACACATGGCAGATCGCCAGGGCCAGGGCGTCGGCGGCGTCCGCCGGCCGGGGTGGCTCCGCCAGCCGCAGCAGCCGGGTGACCATGGCGGTCATCTGCTTCTTGTCGGCCTGGCCGGAACCGGTCACGGCCGCCTTCACCTCGCTCGGCGTGTACGTCTGCACCGGCAGCCCGGCGCGCGCCCCGGCGAGCACCGCGATCCCGCTGGCCTGCGCGGTGCCCATCACCGTACGCACGTTGTGCTGGCTGAACACCCGCTCCACGGCGACCGCGTCCGGCCGGTGCTCGGCCACCAGGTCGGTAAGCGAGCGGTCCAGGTGCAGCAGGCGCAGCGGCAGGTCGTCGGCCGGGTCGGTGTAGACGACGTAGTAGGCGACCAGCGTGCAGGGCCGCCCCGGCACGCCCTCCACCACGCCGACCCCGCACCGGGTCAACCCCGGGTCGACGCCCAGCACCCGCACGCCGCCTCCTCCCCCTGCCACCAGCAGTACGTGTGTTCGACACCCTACTGGTGCGGCCCGGCGCGGGTCGGGCGGGACACGCCCGTCGGCGGTCATCCGGCCGCCCAGCGGCACCGGCCGGACCGGCAGCGCTCCCAGCGGCGCCGACCCGCCCACACAGATCGGCCCCGGAGTATGTGTCGCCGCCCCATGTGCCCGGGGCCACCCGCCTCGTAACTTCTTGCGCCATGACGGCAGAACCCGTGGCGGTCCCCCACGTCGTACACGTCGACCTCTCCGGTCGTAGCGCCCTGGTGACCGGTGGTGGCAGCGGCATCGGCCGGGCCTGCGCCCTGCGGCTGGCGGCGGCCGGCGCACAGGTGCTGGTGGTGGACCGCAACACCGAGGCGGCCAAGACGGTGGCCGCCGAGGCGGGCGGCCGGGCCGAGGGGATCGACCTGGCCGACGCGGCGGCGGTGGACCGGCTCGACGTCGACGTGGACATCGTGGTCAACAACGCCGGCCTGCAGCACGTCGCGCCGGTGCAGGACTTCCCGGTGGAGCGCTTCGAGTACATCCAGCGGGTGATGGTGGAGGCGCCGTTCCTGCTGATCCGCCGGGCGCTGCCGCACATGTACGTCGGCGGCTGGGGCCGGATCGTCAACATCTCCTCCGTGCACGGGCTGCGCGCCTCGCCGTACAAGGCGGCGTACGTGTCGGCCAAGCACGCCCTGGAGGGCCTGTCGAAGGTGGTCGCGCTGGAGGGCGCGGCGCACGGGGTGACGGCCAACTGCATCAACCCGGCGTACGTGCGCACCGCCCTGGTGGAGAGCCAGATCGCCGACCAGGCGGCCACCCACGGCATCGGCGCCGACGAGGTGGTCGAGAAGATCATGCTGGCCCGGGCGGCGATCAAGCGGCTGATCGAGCCGGAGGAGGTGGCGGAGCTGGTGGCGTACCTCTGCTCGCCGCCGGCCGCGTTCATCACCGGCGCCTCGATCGCCCTCGACGGGGGCTGGACGGCCAACTAGTGGCGTCGCGCACAATGTCGCTCATGTCGTCGCCGGTCGAGTTCCTGGAACTGCTCGCCCGGGAGGCCGCCGCGGTCGAGTTCGAGGGGCCGCTGGTGGCCGCCCGGGCCGCCGGACTGCCGGCCGACCGGCTGGCCGAGCTGGAACAGGCCAAGACGGTGGCGCTGCGGGTACGGGCGCTGCTGGAGCGCCGCCGTCGGCGCGAGATCGAGCTCTCCGGCCTGTACGACACCGCCAGCGACCTGGCCGGCCTGCGCGACCTGGACGACGTGCTGCGGGCCATCGTGCACCGGGCGCGGATCCTGCTCGGCACCGACGTGGCGTACATGACGCTCAACGACGACGAGCGCGGCGACACCTACATGCGGGTCACCGACGGGTCGATCTCGGCCCGCTTCCAGGGGCTGCGGCTGGAGATGGGCGACGGCCTCGGTGGCCTGGTGGCGCAGACCGGCACCCCGTACGCCACCGCCAACTACCCGGAGGACGGCCGGTTCCGGCACACCGGGGAGATCGACGACGGGGTCGGCGAGGAGGGGCTGATCGCCATCCTCGGCGTGCCGCTGCGCCTCGGGTCGAGCGTGATCGGCGTGCTGTACGCGGCGAACCGGTCGGTCCGGCCGTTCGCCCGCGAGGAGGTGTCGCTGCTGGTCTCCCTGGCCGCGCACGCGGCGGTGGCGATCGACACCGCGCGGCTGCTGGCCGAGACCCGGTCGGCGCTGGCCGAGCTCTCCGCGGCCAACAGCACCATCCGGGCGCACAGCGCCTCGGTGGAGCGCGCCGCGGCGGCGCACGACCGGATGACCGCGCTGGTGGTGCGCGGCGGCGGGATGGAGGACGTGGCGGCGGCGGTCACCGACGTGCTGGGCGGGGCGCTGCTGGCGCTGGACGCCGAGGGCCGGCGGCTGGCCCGGGTCGGCGAGATCTCCGAGCCGGACCGCTCCGACCTGGTGGAGGCGGTGGCCGCGTCACGTACCGAGGGGCGCAGCGTGCGCCGCGGCCCGCTCTGGTACGCCGCGGTGGTCGCCGGCGCCGAGAACCTGGGCGCGCTGGTGCTGCGCCCGGACGACGAGCTGGTCGACGCCGACCAGCGGATCCTGGAGCGGGCCGCGCTGGTCACCGCGCTGCTGCTGCTGTTCCGGCGGACCGTCGCCGAGGCGGAGGGACGGGTCCGCGGCGAGCTGCTCGACGACCTGATCGCCCGGCCGCTGCGGGACACCGACGCGCTGCGCAGCCGGGCCCGCCGGCTCGGGGTCGACCTGGACGCCCCGCACGTGCTGGTGGCGGTGGGCGAGGACGCGATCGCCGCCACCGGCTCGGCCCGGCAGCGGGTGCTCTCCTGGGCCACCACGTACGCCTCCACCCGGGGCGGGCTGGCCGCGGCCCGGGACGGCCGGGTGGTGCTGATGCTGCCCGGCGTGGACGCCGGCGGCAGCGCCCGCGCGGTGGCCCGGGACCTGTCCCGGGTGACCGGCCGGCCGGTGACCGCCGGGGCGAGCGGCCCGGCCACCGGGCCGGCCGCGCTGGCCACCACGTTCGCCGAGGCGGCCCGCTGCCTGACCGCCCTCGGTGCGCTGGGGCGCGGCGGGCAGGGGGCGAGCACCGCCGAGCTGGGCTTCGTGGGCCTGCTGCTGGGCGCGGTGGGCGACCCGGGCGACCGGGACGTGGCCCGGTTCCTCACCGCCACGGTGGGCCCGGTGGTGGACTACGACGCCCGGCGGGGCACCGCGCTGGTGCGGACCCTGGAGGCGTACTTCGGGGTGGGCGGCAGCCTGGCCCGGGCGGCGGAGCAGCTGCACGTGCACGTCAACACGGTCACCCAGCGGCTGGAGCGGGTGGGGCAGCTGCTCGGCACGGACTGGCAGCGCCCCGACCGCGCGCTGGAGGTGCAGCTCGCGCTGCGGCTGCACCGGCTGCGCCACCCGGCCGGCTGAGCTTTTCCCGACACGCCCCGCGGGCCGGGACCGCGCCCGCCGGTCAGCGGGCGCGGACGCTCAGCGGGCCCGGCCGGTCAGCGGGCGCGGACGCCGTCCAGCACCAGGTCGACGATCTGCTCGGGCAGCATCCGCTCCTCCAGCTCCGGGTGCCAGCGCAGCATCCGCTGGATCAGCATCGGGCCGGTGAGCAGCGCCATGGTCAGCTCGACGTCGAGGTCCGCCCGCAGTTCGCCGGAGGCGACGCCGCGCCGGAGCACCTCGCGCATCAGCTTGCGCCGCGGCTCGATGATGTTCTGGTAGAGCTGGTAGCGGTCCGGGCTGCGGTTCACCTCGGGCACCAGGCAGGGCATGATCTTGGCGGCCCGCGGGTCGATGTTGTGCCCGACCGCGCCGACCAGCAGGACCAGGTCGTCGCGGACCGAGTGCCCCGCCGGCTCCGGCGGCTGGCCCTTGAGGGTACGCAGCGCGTCGAGCAACAGCGCGTCCTTGCCCGACCAGCGGCGGTAGATGGTGGCCTTGCCCACCCCGGCGCGGGCGGCGATGGCCTCGATGGAGAGCGCCTCGAGGGTGTTTCCCTCGGCCAGCAGGTCCAGGGTGGCGCCGATGATCGCCTCGTCCGCGCGGACACTCCGCGGCCGGCCGGGCGGCCGCGGAGCGTCGGCGGTGGAAGTCATGTCAGACATTGAACCCGAAGTCAGGCGGTTCCGGCCAACTCCGGCTCGCCGGCGGGCGCGGGGACCGGCGTTGTCGCGGCCCGCCCCGGCAGCCAGCGCAGCGCGACCACGATGCCGAGCGCGGCGACCACCGCGCTGAGCCCGGCCGCCCAGTGCATGGCGGTGACGAAGGCGTCGTTGGCCGAGTCGATCAGCGCGGGCCCGGCGGGGCCGAGCCGGTCGGCCGCCGCGTACGCGCCGGAGATCGACTCGCTGGCCGCCTCCCGGGCGGCGGCGGGCAGCGCCGCCACCGCCGGGGCGATGTCGTCGCGGTAGACCGCGGAGAGCACCGAGCCGAGCACCGCCACGCCGAGCGCGCCGGCGACCTGCCGGATGGTGTTGCTCACCGCCGAGCCCACGCCGGCCTTCTCGCGGGGCAGCGCCGACATGATCGACTCGGTGGCCGGCGGCATGATGTTGGCCATCCCGGCGCCCTGCACGAAGGTCAGCAGCAGCACGATCCAGATCGGGGTGTCCGCCTCCACCAGCACGAACCCGCCCAGCGACACGGCGGTCAGGGCGAGGCCGGTCACCGCGACCGCCCGGCCGCCGAACCGGCGGACCATCGCCGCGCTGCGCGGGGCGAAGAAGAGCTGGGCCCCGGCGAACGGCAGGAAGAGCAGGCCGGTCTCCAGCGGGCTGTAGCCGCGCACCAGCTGGAGGTAGAAGGCGTTGAAGAACATCACGCCCATGGCGGCGAAGAAGACCAGCCCGATCAGGGTGACCGGGGCCGCGAACCGGGGCACCCGGAACAGCCGGACGTCCAGCGACGGGTGGTCGCTGCGCAGCTCGTGGCCGATGAAGAAGGCCAGCACCGCCAGCCCGCCGACGATCGCCGCCCAGACCGGCAGCCGGTCGAAGCCGTGTTCGCCGCCGTCGATGATGCCGTAGGTGAGCGCGACCAGACCGACCACGGACAGCAGCACGCCGAGCAGGTCGACCCGGCCGGGGCTCGGGTCCCGGGACTCGGGGACCAGGGTGGCGACCAGCACCACGCCCAACGCCACCACCGGCACGTTGATCAGGAAGACCGACCCCCACCAGTAGTGCTCCAGCAGCGCGCCGCCGAGCACCGGCCCGATCGCGACGCCGAGGCCGACCGCGCCGGCCCAGACGCCGATCGCCCGGCCCCGCTCCCGCGGGTCGAAGACGTTGGAGATGATCGACAGGGTCACCGGCATGATGGCCGCCCCGCCGACGCCCATCAGGGCCCGGGCCGCGATCAGCTGGCCGGGGCTCTGCGCGTACGCCGACAGCAGCGACGCCAGCCCGAACAGGACCAGGCCGATCAGCAGGAAGCGCCGCCGCCCGGACCGGTCGCCGAGCACGCCGAAGGTGAACAGCAGGCCGGCGAAGACCAGGGTGTAGGAGTTGATCGACCACTCCAGCTCGCCCTGGCTGGCGCCGAGGCCGTGCACCGGGTCGGCGAGGGTGCGCAACGCGACGTTGAGGATGGTGTTGTCGAGGACGACCACGAGGAGGCTGATCACCAGCACGCCGAGGATCGCCCACCTCCTCGGGTGTCCGGTGTTCTGGTCCAGTTCCATCGGCCCGTTTCTCCCCCCGGTGGCCCCGTGCCGCGCAATACGATACGGGTCAGGCTCGTAACGAACGTGAGCCTAGGCTCGCGATTTTCGATACGGAACCGGTTCGTATCGTTTGTGGTCCACGTCACGCCGGCCCCACCCCCGACAGCCGCCGCCCCGCCCACCCCGGCCGCGGCGCCCGTCGGCTGTCGGCAGGTGTTAGGAGGGGGCCCCTGCTATACAAAATGCGTTAACAAGGTGCCCCTCCTTACCGGCAGGCGGCGATGGCGGCGTCCAGCGTGGTCAGCCGGTGCGGGGGCGGCGGGAAGGGCTCGATCCAGCCCGGCCCGGCGGCGTGCACGCGTACCCCGGGGGCCTCCCGGGCGAACCGGCGCAGCCGGTACGCGCGGCCGGTGACCGGGGTCTGCGCCCAGACCACGACGGTGTGCGGCCGGACCCGCCGCACCGCGCCGGACAGCGCGGACCAGGGCAGCGCCGCGCCCAGGTGCAGGCAGCCCCGCCCCTGCTCGCGCAGCGCGGCGGCGAGCGCGTGCAGGCCGAGGCAGTGGTTCTCCTGTTCGGCGCCGGCGAGCAGGACGCCCGGGCCGGGCAGGTGCCGGCCGGGCTCGCGGCGGTGCCCGTCCAGGCCGGTCCGGATCCCCTCGGCGAGGGCGTGCTCGACGGCGATCTCCGCGCCGGTGAGCCCGGGCAGCGCGGCCAGCAGCGGGACGCAGACCTGCTGCCACACGGCCGGCACGCCGTGCCCGGTCGCCAGCTCGCGCAGCTCTCCCGCGACCCGGGTGCCGTCCAGGTCCTCGGCGGCCAGCGCCAGTCGCTTGCGGGCCGCCTCGGCGGCCTCGGCCGGCATCGCTTCGGTCAGCACCAGACGAACTCCCGGGTAGTGGTCACTACCCGGGAGTTCGTCGGGACGGGGCGTTCCGGATGCGCTCCGGGGCGGATCAGTCTTCGGTGCGGCCCCGGCGGGCCTGCCAGCGCCGGACCAGATCCACCGCGGTGCCCCAGATCCCGCGCCGGAACAGCAGCACGGCCAGCACGAAGATGGTGCCGGTGACCAGCCCGATCTGCTCGAAGCCGGAGAACGACAGCCAGTCCTCCAGCCGGACGAGCAACGCCGCGCCGAGCACCCCGCCCCACAGCGTGCCGATCCCGCCGAGCACCACGACGATGACCGCCTTGCCGGAGGTGGTCCAGTGCAGCACGTCCAGTGACACGAACTGGTGTCCCATCGCGAACAGCCCACCGCCCAGCCCGGCGAGGAACGCCGACAGCACGAACGCGGTCAGCTTGTACCGGTGCACCGGGTAGCCGAGGGCCCGCGCCCGGGCCGGGTTGTCGCGGATGCCGACCAGCACCCGCCCGAACGGCGAGTTCACGATCCGCCACGCGGCCCAGAGGCCGAGCAGCGCGATCGGCAGCGCCGCGTAGTAGAAGTAGTACTCGTCGGACAGGTCGAGCCCGCCGAGTTCGCGGGGCACCGCCTGCAGGCCGTTCTCCCCGCCGGTGACCGAGCCCCACTTGTTGGCGACGTAATAGATCATCTGGGCGAAGGCCAGCGTCACCATGGCGAAGTAGATGCCGGTGCGCTTCACCGCGAGGTAGCCGATCGGCAGGGCGATCACGGCCGCGCCCAGCGCCCCGGTCAGCACCGCGACCGGGAACGGCAGGCCGGCCTTGATCGCCGCGATGCCGGCGAGGTACGCCGACGTGCCCCAGAAGGCCGCGTGGCCGAAGGACATCAGCCCGGTGAAGCCCAGCAGCAGGTCCACCGACACCGCGAGCAGCGCCCAGCAGAGGATGTCCACCGCGACCGCCGGGTAGAGGCCGTTGGGCAGCCAGAGGGCGACCGCCAACCCCGCCACGAGCAGCGCGTACCGGACCCACCAGGGCGCCCGGGAGACCGCGACCAGCCCGGAGCGGGCCGGACCCGGCTTCGCCCCGGGCTCACTCTCGACCGCTGTGGTCATGCCGGTGCCTCCTCACGCCCGAACAGGCCGGCCGGGCGCCACAGCAGCACGGCGGCCATCACGATGAACACCAGGGTCTGCGACAGGATCGGCCAGTCGGCCAGGTAGACCACGCCCCAGGCCTGGATCAGGCCGATGCCGAACCCGGCGGCCACCGACCCGAAGATCGAGCCGAGGCCGCCGATCACCACGACCGCGAAGACCACGATGATGAGGTCGGCGCCCATCAGCGGGTTGACCGCCCGCATCGGGGCGGCGAGCACCCCGGCCAGTCCGGCGAGGGCGATGCCGAAGCCGAAGACCGGGGTCACCCACCGTCCCACGTTGATGCCGAACGCCCGGGTGAGTTCCGGGCGTTCGGTCGCCGCCCGCACCACCATGCCGACCCGGCTGTGGGTCAGCGCCCACCACACCGCGACGCAGATCGCGACGGCGAAGCCCAGCACGAAGACCCGGTAGGTCGGGAAGTCGAAGATGCCCAGGTCGACCGAGCCGCCGAGGGACTCCGGGGTGGCGTACGGGATGGACTGCACCCCGTACCGGGACTTCACCAGGTCCTGGAGGATGAGCACCAGGCCGAAGGTGAGCAGGAAGTTGTAGAGCGGATCGAGCCGGGCCAGCCGGTGCACGAAGGCCCGCTCGAGCGCCATGCCCAGCACCCCCAGCACCACCGGCATGATCACCAGCGCCCACCAGAACGGCACCCCGAACTCGGCCAGCAGGACGTACGCCCCCATGGCGCCGAGCATGTAGAAGGCGCCGTGGGCGAAGTTGACCACGCGGAGCATCCCGAAGATGACCGCCAGGCCGAGGGCGAGCAGGGCGTAGAACGCCCCGTTCACCAGCCCGTCGAACGTGTGCTGAAGGAAACCGGTCATGGCCTCGTCACATCTTGCACTCGGCCGACGGGGACGCGAACGCCTCGGCCGCCGGGATGGTCTTGACGACCTTCACGTAGTCCCAGTCCTCGGTCACCTCGGCCTGCGGCTTGACCTGCGCCAGGTACGCGTCGTGCAGCACCCGGTGGTCCTCGGCGCGGATCTTGCCGTTGCGCAGGAAGACGTCGTTGATCTCCTTGCCCTCCAGCTCCTTCACCACCGTGTCGGCGTCGTCGGTGCCGGCGGACTGTGCCGCCTCCAGGTACTGGGTGGCGGCGGAGTAGTTGGCGGCGTGGGCGAAGGTCGGCCGGGTGCCGGTCTCCTTCAGGAACCGGTCCGCCCACTCCCGGTTCTGCTTGTCGAAGTTCCAGTACCAGGCGTCGGTGTAGGTGGTGCCGGCCAGCGCCGCCGGGGTCAGCGAGTGGATGTCGGTGAGGAACATCAGGCCGACCGCGAGGCCGACGCCCTTGTCCCGGAGCTTGAACTCGTTGTACTGCTTGACCAGGTTCACCAGGTCACCGCCGGCCTGCATGGTGCCCAGGGTGTCCGGCTTCGGGTTCAGCGTCGGCGCCTTCAGCAGGAAGGTGGAGAAGTTGTCGTTCGGGAACGGCGTGGCGTCCTTGGCCACCACCTTGCCGCCGGCCCCCTCCACCGCCGCCGAGAACTTCTTCTCCATGTCCTGGCCGAACGCGTAGTCCGGGTAGACGATGTACCAGTTCTTGGCGCCCTCCTGGGTCGCCGCCGTGCCGGTGCCGTGGGCCAGCATGTACGTGTCGTACGCGTAGTGGAACGTGTACTTGTTGCACGCCTTGCCGGTCAGGTCGGTGGTCGCGCCGGTGATGTTGAAATAGAGCTTCTTCTTCGCCTTGGCCACGTCGGCCACCTTCAGCGCCGCCGAGGAGGTCGGCACGTCCAGGATCGCGTCGACGCCCTTGCGGTCGTACAGTTCGGCCGCCTTGGTGTTGGCGATGTCCGGCTTGTTCTGGTGGTCGGCGGACTCGACGCTGATGTTCGTGGTGACGGCCTTGTCGCCGTACTTGGCCTTGAAGTCGGCGATGGCCATCTCCACGGCCTTCACCGAGTTCTTGCCGGACGCGTCCGCGTACACCCCGGACTGGTCGTTCAACACCCCCAGGACGATCTTGTCGTCGGTGAGCTTGGAGTCACCCGACCCGCTCGGGCCCCCACCGCCACACCCGGCGGCGAGCAGCACGGCGGCGGACGCCGCCGCCACACCTGCGGTTCTACGCATACCGATCCCTCCATATCCGCGCCGAGCGCGGCTCACTGTTCGTCGGAAATTCAGATGCCGAGGTACGCCAACAGCTCGCGCTCCCGGCTGCGCACCTCGGAGTTGTCCATCGCCTCCACCACGCGTCCCTCGGCCAGCAGGTAGTGCCGGTCGGCGACGCCGGTGGCGAAGTGCAGGTTCTGCTCGACGAGCAGCACCGTCACGCCGTGCTTCTTGGCCTCCCGCAGCAGGTCGCCGACCTGTTGCACGAGCAGCGGGGAGAGCCCCTCGGTGGGCTCGTCGCAGAGCAGCAGCCGGGCGCCCATCCGCAGCACCCGGGCCAGGGCGAGCATCTGCTGCTCGCCGCCGGAGAGCTTGGTGGCCGGCGAGTCGCGCCGCAGGTGCAGCGCGGGGAACGCCTCGTAGACCCGCTCGAGCGACCACGGGTCGGGGCCGACCCGGGGCGGCAGCGTCAGGTTCTCGGTGACGGTGAGCGAGGCGTACGCGCCCCGGTCGTCGGGCACCCAGCCCAGCCCGAGCCGGGCCCGCCGGTGCGCCGGCAGCCGGGTGACGTCCCGGCCGTCCAGGGAGATGGCGCCGGACTGGCCGGGGTGCAGCCCCATCACGCAGCGCAGCAGCGTGGACTTGCCGGCGCCGTTGCGCCCGACCAGGGTCACCACCTCGCCGGCGGCGACCTCCAGGCTCACCTCCCGCAGCACCCGCGCCTCGCCGTACCAGGCGGAGAGGTTCTCAATGCGCAGCATCAGCGGCTCCCAGGTAGGCGGTGATGACCCGCTCGTCGGCGCGGACCTGCTCGTAGGGCCCCTCGACCAGCACCTTGCCGGCCTGGAGCACGGTGACGGTGTCGGCGAGGCGGCCGACCACGCTCATGTTGTGCTCGACCATCACCACGGTCCGTCCCTTGCGTACGGTGGCGATCAGGTCGACGGTGCGGTCGACGTCCTCCAGCCCCATCCCGGCGGTCGGCTCGTCGAGCAGCAGCACCTTCGGGTCCAGGGCGAGCGCGATGGCCAGCTCCAGGGCCCGCTTGCGCCCGTACGCCAACGCCTCGGCGGGGGCCTCGGCCAGCTCGGCGAGGCCGACCATGTCCAGCAGTTCCTCGGCGCGTTCCCGGTAGCGGCCCATCAGCTTCACCGAGCGCCAGAACCGCCAGCCCAGGCCGCTCGGCGACTGCAGGGCCAGCTCGACGTGCTCCCGCGCGCAGAGCTGCGGAAAGAGGCTGGTGATCTGGAAGGAGCGGGCCACCCCCAGCCGGGCGACCTGCTCCGGCGGCAGTCCGGTGACGTCCCGCCCGGCCAGCTCGATCCGCCCGGCCGTCGGCGGCAGGAACCCGGTGAGCAGGTTGAACAGCGTGGTCTTGCCGGCGCCGTTCGGGCCGACCAGGGCGTGCACGCTGTCCGCGGCGACGTCGAGGTCGACCTGGTCGACGGCCCGGAAGCCCCGGAAGTCGCGGGTCAGCCCGCGGGCTGACAGGAGCGCTTGCCCGGCCATCGCCACACCCTCCGCAGGTTCATACGGCGGCGGCCAGGTCGGTGACCGTGGTCACAGGGCCGTCGCGTGCTGGAAACCTACGGTGGCCCGGCAGAGTCGAACCATGTCGATGTGCCACATATTCGCCCACGGTGGCACGGGCCGGATCCCCATAGGAGACGGTGCGGTGCCGGCCCGGCACCGCCCCATCCACCCATCGGCGGCGGTCGACATGTGGGAGGCCACCGTCACCGGCCGTCCGCCGGTCAGCCGTCCGTCGTCTGCAGGGCGGGGCCGACGATGCGGTCGTACTCGGCGGCGAGGCCGTGCAGCAGGGCGTCCAGGCCGAGCACGAAGGCGCCCTCGTCGACGCTGTGCTGGTGCCCGGCGAGCCGGTGCGCCTGGCGCAGGTGCGGATGGTCGAGGTACAGGTCGGGGTCGTCGGAGAAGCCCCGGGCGAACGAGCCGAGCGCGGACCCGGTCACGAAGTAGCGCAGCGCCGCGCCGATGTGGGTGGCCCGGGCGGGCGGCCAACCGGCGCGGACCAGCCCGCCGTACACCGCGTCGGCCATGGCCAGGGCGGCCGGTCGGCGGCCGGGGCCCTGCGCCAGGTACGGCACGATGTGCGGGTGCGCGGCGAGCGCCCGCCGGTAGGAGTGCGCCCAGTGTCGCAGCGCCGCCGACCAGTCGAGGGCGCCGAAGGCCGAGGTGTCGACCGTCGCGGTGACGCTGTCGGCGACCGCGTCGAGGATGTCGCCCTTGGTGGCGAAGTGGTTGTACAGCGACGGGCCCTGCACGCCGAGTTCGGCGGCGAGCCGGCGGGTGGAGAGCGCGGTCAGCCCCTCGGCGTCGATGATCGCCCGGGCGGCGTCGACGATCCGCCGCCGATTCAGCAGCGGCTGCCGGGGTCGGGGCACCGGTCCTCCTCGTGGTCGCCGGCAGTCGCTGAGGTCGAGTACGGACGCCGGAAAACTTGCGCCGCAAGTTTAGGGGCGGGCCGCCAGCCGGTGACACCTCCGGAGGGGACGGACACTCTGGACTTCGGGCCGACCGACGACGAACGGCCGGTGCGGGAAACCGTCCGGACGTTCATCGCCGCGAGGTGGTGCCGGTGGAGCGGCAGGTGCGGCAGGTCCGGCTCCACCGGATCTTGGCCCCGACGGAAGGCAGCGGCCGGTCATCGCCCGCGACCCGCCACGCGGCTACCCGCAGACGGCCAGCTGAGCGGAGCAGGGCCGCGCCGGCCCCGGACGGCCCAGCCTCAGCCCGCCAACGCGTTCAGGGCCAGGTCGACGTCGTCCACCGTGGAATACAGGTGGAACGACGCCCGCACCCGCCCGGCGCGGACCGCCGCCCGCACCCCGGCCCGCTCCAGCTTCTCCCGCGCGTCCGGCACCTCGACGGTGACGATGGCGCTGTCCCCCGGCGGCCGACCCAGCCCGGCGAGGAACCGGTTGGCCAGCGCCACGTCGTACTCGCGTACCGCCGGCACCCCGATCTCGGCCAGCAGTTCCAGCGCCGGCGCGGTGCCCACCCAGCTGAACCAGGCCGGGGAGATGTCGAACCGGCGGGCGTCGTCGGCCAGCCGCAGCGGCGGACCGTAGTAGGAGGCGTGCGGGTCCGCGCCCGCGTACCAGCCGGCGGCGTCGGGCCGCAGCCGGTCGCGCAGCGCCGGGGCCAGGTAGGCCAGCGCCGAGCCGCGCGGCCCCATCAACCACTTGTACGCCCCGACCGCCACCACGTCGGCGAGGCTTCCGTCGAACGGCAGCCAGCCACACGCCTGGGTGGCGTCGACCACCACCAGCGCGCCGTACGCGCGGGCGGCGGCGACGATGTCGGCGTACCGGGCGACCGTCCCGTCGGCGGACTGCACCAGGCTGAACGCGACCAGATCGGTGCCCGCGTCGATCGCGTCGACCAGCCCGGCGAGCGGAACCGTGCGCACCTCGACGCCGCGCTCGGCCTGGACCAGCCAGGGGAAGAGGTTCGAGGTGAACTCGACCTCTGGCACCACCACGGTCGCGCCCGCGGGCAGCGCCGCCGCGACGGGGGCGAGCAACTGCGACACGACGCTGCCGACCGCCACGTCACCCACCGGCACCCCGACCAGCCCGGCGAACGCCACGCGGGAGCGGTCGGTCGCCGCACTCCAGGTCTCCCACGAGCTCCGCCCGACCTGCCAGTCGGCCAGTGCGTCCTGCAGTGCCGTCCAGGCCGGCTCGGGCGGCAGCCCGTAGCTGGCGGTGTTCAACCAGCCGGGTTCCGGCTGCCACAGCTTCTGCGCCTTCGCGATCTCCATGCCCCGACGCTAACGCCACCCCGCCCCCACCCGGCACCACCAATCCCCCACCGGTGGACCGAAGGAAGGGCCCCCTGTTAACGCCTCCGGTAGAGGAGGGGCCCCCTATTAACACCTCACTCCGGCGCCGCCACGCCCGCCCGACGCCCGCCGCGATGCCCACCCGACGCCCGCCGGCACGGTCACGACGACGCCCGCCGCCGCGGCGCGAACCGCGACGGCGGGCGTACGGGGGTGCGGCGGGCTCAGGCCGGGGCGCCGGCCAGGGTGGTCGGACGGGCCGGCGGCTCGCCGCCGGCGGAAGCGTCGGAGCCACCCGCGGTCGGTTCGTCGTCGTCGAGCATGGTGGCCTCGTCGAACGGGCGCTCACCGGCGAGCACGGCGCGTGCCTGCTCCCTGTCGAACTCGCCGGTCCAGGTGCCGACCAGGACGGTGGCCACCGCGTTGCCGGCGAAGTTGGTAAGCGCCCGGGCCTCGGACATGAACCGGTCGATGCCGACGATCAGACCGACGCCGTCGACCAGGTCGGGGCGGTGCGACTGGAGACCGCCGGCCAGGGTGGCCAGGCCGGCGCCGGTGACGCCGGCCGCGCCCTTGGACGCGATGATCATGAAGACCAGCAGGCCGATCTGCTGACCGATCGACATCGGCTTGCCCAGCGCGTCGGCGATGAACAGCGAGGCCATGGTCAGGTAGATCGCCGTGCCGTCGAGGTTGAACGAGTAGCCGGTCGGCACCGTGATGCCCACGACCGGCTTGCTCACGCCGAAGTGCTCCATCTTGGCGATCAGCCGGGGCAGCGCCGACTCCGACGACGAGGTCGACAGGATCAGCAGGAACTCCCGACCCAGGTAGCCGAGCAGCCTGAAGATCGAGATCCCGGCCACGAAGCGCAGTAGCAGGCCGAGCACCACCAGCACGAAAAGCAGGCAGGTGGCGTAGAAGCCGAGCATGATCTGGGCCAGGCTCTTCAGCGCGTCGACGCCGGTCGCGCCGACCACGGCGGCGATGGCGCCGAACGCGCCGATCGGGGCCAGCCACATGATCATGGCGAGCACCTTGAAGACCAGCCGCTGGATCACCTCCACCGCCCGCAGCACCGGCTCGCCGCGCCGACCCATGCCCTGTACGGCGAAGCCGACCAGCAGCGCCACCAGCAACGCCTGGAGCACCTCGCCCTCGGTGAGCGAGGAGAAGAGCGTGGTGGGAATGATGCCGAGCAGGAAGTCGACCGTCCCGCCGCCCTCGTCGCCCGCGGCGGCCTTACCGGAACCGGCGAGGTCACCGAGGTCCAGCCCCGCTCCCGGCTGGATGATGTTGCCGACCACCAGGCCGATCGCCAGCGCCACGGTCGACATGACCAGGAAGTAGCCCAGCGCCAGGCCGCCGACCTTGCCGACCTGGGCGGCCTTGCGGACCGAGCCGACCCCCAGCACGATCGTGCAGAAGATGACCGGTCCGATCATCATCTTGATCAGGGCGACGAAACCGGTGCCCAGGGGCTTGAGCGCCTTGCCCGCCTCGGGGGCCACGAGGCCGACCACGATGCCGGCCACGACGGCCGCGATGACCGCCAGGTAGAGGTAGCGCGTCCGGTCGCGGCGCCGCCGCGGGGCCGGAGCGGTGGTGGAAGTGGTGGTGTCCATGCCCACAATGTGAAGCGCGTCTCACCGCGGGGCAGCCTTGCGTTCATTCTGTTCATCCCGATGACTCGGGGGCGAAATCCGGACCCGACCCGTACGCCACACTTGCCCACGACCCGACGGCGGAAGGAGGCGGACGTGGCCCGACGGCAGTGGAGCATCGCGGGGCAGCTGTTCGCCCTGCAGGCCGTGGTCGTCACGCTGCTGGTGCTGGCCGGCGCCGGCGGCGCCCTCTGGCTGGCCCGCGCCGATTCCGAGCAGGCGGCCCGGGCGGAGGTGCTGGCGGTCGGGGAGACCGTGGCCCGCTCCCCCGACGTCCGCGCGGCGCTGCGCTCCGCCGACCCGGCGGCCGCTCTCCAGCCGTACGCGGAGGCCACCCGGCTGGCCACCGGAACGGACTTCGTGGTCGTGATGGCCCCGGACCGGACCCGCTACTCCCATCCCAATCCGGCCCTGATCGGGCACCCGTTCATCGGGGACATCGGCCCCGCCCTGGCCGGCGAGCGGTTCACCGTCACCAACACCGGCACCCTCGGCGAGTCGGTGCGCTCCGTCGTCCCGGTGCGGGACGCCGACGGCCGGATCATCGGCCTGGTGTCCGTCGGCATCACCACCCGGGCGATCAACCGCAAGCTGCTCGCCCAGGTCCCGGTGCTGCTCGGCGCGGCCGTACCGGCGCTCGCCCTGGCCGGGACCGGCTCCTGGCTGCTCAGCCGCCGGCTGCGGCGGCAGACGCACGGTCTCGGGCCACGCCAGATGACCCGGATGTACGAGTACTACGACGCCGTCCTGCACTCGGTGCGCGAGGGGCTCGTCGTGCTCACCCGGGACCGCCGGGTGGCGCTGGTCAACGACGAGGGCCGCCGGCTGCTCGGGCTGGGTGAGCAGACGCCGGTGACCGACCAGCCGGTGACCGCGATCGACCTGCCGCCGGCGGTGGCGGACCTGCTCGCCGACGGCCGGGACGCGCATGACGAACCGGTGCTGGCCGGCGACCGGGTGCTGGTGGCCAACCAGCGCAGCACCCGGTTCGAGGGGCGGGTGCTGGGCACCGTGCTGACCCTGCGGGACCAGACCGACCTGCGCAACCTGGCCAGCGAGCTGGACTCGGTGCGGGCGCTGACCGCGGCGTTGCAGGCGCAGACCCACGAGTCGGCCAATCGGCTGCACACCGTGCTGACGCTGGTCGAGCTGGGGCGTACCGAGGAGGCCGTCCGGCTCGGCACCGAGGACCTGGCGCTGGCCCAGCAGCTCACCGACCGGGTGGTCGGCGCGGTCACCGAGCCGGCCATCGCCGCGCTGCTGCTCGGCAAGTCGGCGCAGGCCGGCGAGCGCGGCATCGACCTGGTCGTCGAGCCGGACTGCCGGCTCGACGGCAGCCCGCTGCCCACCACCGACCTGCTCACCGTGCTCGGCAACCTGGTCGACAACGCCCTGGAGGCGGTCGCCGGCACCGATCCGCCCCGCCGGGTCCGGGTCTTCGTCGGGGCCGACGGCGCGGAGCTCGTGGTCCGGGTCGGCGACAGCGGGCCCGGCCTGGACCCGGACCGGGTGGCGGACGCGTTCCGGCGCGGCTGGTCCACCAAGAGCGCCGGCCGGGGCGTCGGCCTGGCCCTGGTGGGGCAGGTCATCCGCCGCTACGGCGGCCGGTACGAGGTGGGGCGCAGCACCGACGGTGGCAGCCTGTTCACCGTCCGGCTGCCGATCGGGGCGGAGGGGTCGTGACCGACATCCGGGTGCTCGTGGTCGAGGACGAGCCGCTGCTGGCCGAGGCGCACCGGGCGTACGCCGAACGGGTGCCCGGTTTCGCGGTGGTCGGGGTGGCGCACACCGCGCGGGAGGCGATGGCCGCGCTGCGGCAGCAGGCGGGCCGCGAGGTCGACCTGGTGCTGCTCGACTTCCGCCTGCCGGACCTGCACGGCCTGGAGGTGTGCCGGGCACTGCGTGCGGCCGGCAGCACGGTCGACGTCCTCGCCGTGACCTCCGCCCGCGACCTGGCGGTGGTCCGCACCGCGGTCTCCCTCGGGGTGACCCACTACCTGCTCAAACCGTTCACCTTCGCGGCGTTCCGCGACAAGCTGGAACGGTACGCGGAGTACCGCCGGCAGGCGCTGGCCGCCGGGGAGGTGGCCGCCCAGCACGAGGTGGACCGGATGTTCGCCACCCTGCGCGGGGCGACGCGGCACACCCTGCCCAAGGGCCTCGACGAGCAGACCCTGCAGACCGTGCTGGCGGTCCTCGGCGCCGGCCCCGGGCTGTCCGCCACCGAGGTGAGCGGCCGGACCGGGATCTCCCGGGTGACCGCCCGCCGCTACCTGGAATACCTGGTCACCGCCGAACGGGCGGTGCGGGCACCCCGCTACGGCACCCCGGGCCGCCCGGAGGTCGAGTACCGGCCGGTGTGACGCCGCAGACCCCGGCTCAGCTGACGTTGGCCGGGCCGAGCACGCTCTTCAGGTCGCCCATCAGGGCGGTGGTCGGGGCCACCCGGAACGGGCCGAGGCGCAGCGTGGTGACCTTGCCCCCGTTGAGCAGCTTGACGTGCACCTCCGCGTCGCCGGGGTGCAGCACCAGCGTCTCCTTGAGCCGTTCGACAAGCGGCGGGGTGCAGCGGTGCACCGGGATGGTCAGGGTGATCGGCTTGTTCGCCGGGTTGACGCTGACGTCCGGCATGGACATGTCCATCGCCATGATCCGCGGGGTGTCATCGCGGCGGTCGACCCGCCCCTTCACCACCACGATGGCGTCCTCGGCGATGTATTGCCCGATCACCTCGTAGGTGTTCGGGAAGAACAGCGTCTCCACCCCACCGGCCAGGTCCTCCAAAGTGGCCGAGGCCCAGGCCCGGCCCTGCTTGGTGACCCGGCGCTGCACCCCGGAGAGGATGCCGGCCAGGGTGACCACCGCGCCGTCGGGCACGGTGCCCTCCTCGGAGAGCGCGGCGATGGTGGTGTCGGCCGCCGCGCCCAGCACGTGCTCCAGCCCGAACAGCGGGTGGTCGGAGACGTAGAGGCCGAGCATCTCGCGCTCGAAGGCGAGCTTGTCCCGCTTGTCCCACTCCGACTCGCCGATGACCGGCATGACGGTGGTGCTGCCCGCGCCGGTGTCCGCGTCGCCGAAGCCGGCGCCGAACAGGTCGTACTGGCCGACGGCCTCCTTGCGCTTGACGTCGGCGAAGGCGTCGATGGCGTCGGCGTGCACCGCGAGCAGCCCCTTGCGGCTGTGCTTGAGGGCGTCGAAGGCGCCGGCCTTGATCAGGGATTCGATTGTCTTCTTGTTGCAGACCACCGCGTCGACCTTGGACAGGAAGTCGTAGAAGTCGGCGTACTCGCCCTTCTCCTCCCGGCACCGCATGATGGCCGCCACCACGTTGGCGCCGACGTTGCGGACCGCGCCGAGGCCGAAGCGGATCTCCTTGCCGACCGGGGTGAACGGCCCGGCCGAGGTATTGACGTCGGGCGGCAAGACCTGGATGCGCATCCGCCGGCACTCCGACAGATAGAGCGCCATCTTGTCCTTGTCGTCGCCGACGGAGGTCAGCAGCGCGGCCATGTATTCCGCCGGGTAGTGCGCCTTCAGGTACGCGGTCCAGTACGAGACCAGGCCGTACGCGGCGGAGTGTGCCTTGTTGAAGGCGTACCCGGCGAACGGCACCAGCACGTCCCAGACCGCCTGGATCGCCTCGTCGGAGTAGCCGCGCTCGCGGCAGCCGTCGCGGAACGGCACGAACTCCTTGTCGAGGATCTCCTTCTTCTTCTTGCCCATCGCCCGGCGCAGCAGGTCGGCCTGGCCGAGGGTGTAGCCGGCGAGGATCTGCGCCGCGCGCTGCACCTGCTCCTGGTAGACGATCAGGCCGTGGGTGGGGGCGAGGATCTCCCGCAGCGGCTCCTCGAGCTGCGGGTGGATCGGGGTGATCTCCTGCAGGCCGTTCTTGCGCAGCGCGTAGTTGGTGTGCGAGTCCACGCCCATCGGGCCGGGCCGGTAGAGCGCGAGGACGGCGGAGATGTCCTCGAAGTTGTCCGGCTTCATCAGCCGCAGCAGCGAGCGCATCGGGCCGCCGTCGAGCTGGAACACGCCGAGGGTGTCGCCGCGGGCGAGCAGGTCGTACGCCGCCTTGTCGTCCAGCGGCAGGGCCAGCAGGTCGAGGTCCTTGCCGTGGTTGAGCTGGATGTTCTTGACCGCGTCGTCGATGATCGTCAGGTTGCGCAGGCCGAGGAAGTCCATCTTCAGCAGCCCGAGCGACTCGCAGGTCGGGTAGTCGAACTGCGTGATGATGACGCCGTCGGAGTCGCGCCGCATCAGCGGGATGTGGTCGATGATCGGCTCGGCCGACATGATCACGCCGGCGGCGTGCACGCCGGTCTGCCGGATCAGCCCCTCGATGCCCTTGGCGGTCTCGATGACCTTCTTGACGTCCGGGTCGGACTCGTAGAGGCCGCGGATCTCGCCGGCCTCGGCGTAGCGGGGGTGCTGCGGGTCGAAGATGCCGGACAGCGGGATGTCCTTGCCCATCACCGCCGGCGGCATCGCCTTGGTGATCCGGTCGCCGACCGCGTACGGGAAGCCGAGCACCCGGGCCGAGTCCTTGATCGCGGCCTTCGCCTTGATCGTGCCGAAGGTGGCGATCTGGGCGACCTTGTCCTCGCCCCACTTCTCGGTGACGTAGCGGATCACCTCGCCGCGGCGGCGCTCGTCGAAGTCGATGTCGACGTCGGGCATCGAGACGCGCTCGGGGTTGAGGAACCGCTCGAAGATCAGCCCGTGCGGGATCGGGTCCAGGTCGGTGATGCCCAGCGCGTACGCGACGAGCGAGCCGGCGGCCGAGCCACGGCCCGGCCCCACCGCGATGCCCTGGCTCTTGGCCCACTGGATGAAGTCGGCGACCACGAGGAAGTATGACGGGAAGCCCATCTGGATGATGACGCCCAGCTCGTATTCGGCCTGCACGACGTGCCCCTCGGGGATGCCGTCGGGGAAGCGGCGGGCCAGGCCGGCGAAGGTCTCCTTGCGGAACCAGGACTCCTCGGTCTCCCCCTCGGGGATCGGGAAGCGCGGCATCAGGTTGTGGAAGGTGAACATCCCGGCCGGGTCCACCTTCTCGGCGACCAGCAGGGTGTTGCGGCAGCCCTGCTGCCACAGCTCTGAGGTGTCCACCGCCCGCATCTGCTCGGCGGACTTGATGAAGTAGCCGCCGCCCTCGAAGCGGAACCGGTTGGGGTCGGCGACGTTGCTGCCGGTCTGCACGCAGAGCAGCACGTCGTGCGCCTCGGCCTGCGCCTCGTGGGTGTAGTGCGAGTCGTTGGTGACCACCGGCGGGATGTCGAGCTTGCGGGCGATCTCGGTGAGCCCGTCGCGGACCCGGCGCTCGATGTCGAGGCCGTGGTCCATGATCTCCAGGAAGTAGTTGTCCTTGCCGAAGATGTCCTGGTAGGCCGCCGCGACCTTGAGCGCCTCGTCGAACTGGCCCAGCCGCAACCGGGTCTGCACCGCTCCGGAGGGGCAGCCGGTGGTGGCCATGATCCCCTCCGCGTGCTCGGCGATGAGCTCCATGTCCATCCGGGGCCACTTGACGTAGTGACCCTCCATCGAGGCGCGCGAGTTGAGCTTGAACAGGTTGTGCAGTCCGGTCGCGTTCGCCGCCCACATCGTCTTGTGGGTGATCGCGCCGTTACCGGAGATGTCGTCGCTCTTCTGCTCGGGACGGCCCCACTTCACCCGCGCCTTGTGGAACCTCGACTCCGGCGCCACGTACGCCTCGACGCCCAGGATCGGGGTGACCCCGGCGTCCATCGCCTGCTTGTAGAAGTCGTTCGCGCCGTGCATGTTGCCGTGGTCGGTCATCGCCACCGCCGGCATGCCGAGCCGCTTGGCCTCGGCGAACAGGTCCTTGAGCCGGGCCGCTCCGTCGAGCATCGAGTATTCGGTGTGCACGTGCAGATGCGCGAACGAATCGGCCATGCTGTGGCCCCCCCGGGTCATGGTCATGGGTCGGTCTGGTCACCCTATCGCCGGCCGGCGGGCGCCCTCCAGCAGCCGCGCGGGGCGGACCGGCCGGGGTGGTGTGGATCTCCACCGGCGGCCCTCCTCGGCCTCTCACCCATTGATGTCCGGCACGCGACGAAGTGCGCGTAGACAATAGTGTGTGCCACACGGTATGGTGTGACGCATGGTGAACGACGAGATCCTGCGGACCCATCTCCAGGAGTTGCGGCGCGGCACCGTCGTCGTGGCCAGCCTGGTCGCCCTACGGCACCCCGACTACGGGTACGCGCTGCTGCAACGACTCACGGCGTACGGCTTCCCGGTCGACGCCAACACGCTCTATCCCCTGCTCCGGCGGCTCGAGGACCAGGGGCTGCTGACCAGCGAGTGGAACACCGAGGAGAGCCGGCCGCGCAAGTTCTACCGCACCAGCGAGGCCGGCGAGCAGATGCTGCGGCGGCTGCTCGACGACCTCGCCGCCGTGCAGATCTCCCTCACCGCCCTGATCGAAGGAGCCCCCCGATGACGACCACGCTGACCGACCGCTACCTGGCCGCCACCCTGCGCTCCGTGCCGACCGCCCGGCGCGAGGAGATCGCCGACGAGCTGCGGGCCTCGATCGCCGACATGATCGACGGCCGGACCGCCGACGGCGTCGACACCGTGACCGCCGAGCGGGAGGTGCTCACCGAGCTGGGCAACCCCGCCCAGCTGGCCGCCCGCTACCGCGACCGGCCGCTGCAGCTCATCGGCCCGCAGTACTACCTGGCCTGGCGGCGACTGCTGATCCTGTTGGTCAGCACCGTCCCGGCCGCCGTCGGACTGCTGGTCGGCGGCATCCAGGCCACCGTCTCCGACAACCCCGGCGGGGCGGTCGGCGCGGGGATCTCCACCGCGTTCACCGTCGCCGTGCAGACCGCCTTCTGGGTGACGCTGGTCTTCGCGGTGCTGGAGCGGATCGGCACCCCGCTTGACCTGCCGGACTGGACCGTCGACCAGCTCCCCGACGAGCCGGTCGACCGGGACGTCACCCGCACCGACACCTGCGCCGCGATCGTGTTCCTGGTGCTGACCATCGCGGCCCTGCCCTGGCAGCACTTCCAGACGGTGATCGACGGCGACCGGCTGCCGATCCTCGACCCGGCGCTCTGGACCTCCTGGCTCCCGGTGCTCCTCGCCGTCCTGGTCGCCGGAATCGGGCTGGAGATCGCCAAGTACCGGGCCGGCCGGTGGACCTGGCCGCTGGTCGGCGTCAACGCCGTGCTCGACCTGGCCTTCGCGGTGCCGGCGAGTTGGCTGCTGCTCAGCGGTCGCCTGGTCAACCCCGACTTCGTCGACCGCTTCGCCTGGCTGCGCGACGGTGGCATCGACATCGTCGCCCGGGTCAGCGCGGTGGTGATCGTCCTGATCACGATCTGGGACGTGCTCGACAGCGCGGTCAAGGCCCGTCGGGCGGCCCGCTGAGCGGTCGACCGGCAACGGGCGGGGCGCGCCAGGCGTCCCGCCCGTTCGCCCGTCCGACCGCCGGCGGACGGGCGGTGCCGGGTCGGCGGACCGGCCAGGCGCGGAGGGTGGACCGACGAACGTACGATGATCAGCGCAGATCCGACGCGTACCGAGGGAGCGGCCGTGGAACTGATCATCGGGTTGGTGTGTCTGGTATTGATCGTCGTGGCGGTGCTCGGTTTCGGCGTCTCGATCTACAACGGGCTGGTCCGGGCCCGTAACGCGTACCGCAACGCGTTCGCCCAGATCGACGTGCAGCTCGTCCGGCGGCACGACCTCATCCCCAACCTGGTCGAGACGGCCAAGGGCTACCTCCGGCACGAGCGGGAGACCCTCGAAGCGGTGGTCAACGCCCGCAACGCCGCCGTCAACGCGCAGGCCACCGCCGCCGCGGCCCCCGGCGACCCGGCCGCCATGCAGCAGCTCAGCGGCGCGGAGAACATGCTCACCGCCACCCTGGGCCGGCTGTTCGCGCTCTCCGAGGCGTACCCGGACCTCAAGGCCAACCAGAACATGATGCAGCTGTCGGAGGAGCTGACCTCGACGGAGAACCGGGTCGCCTTCGCCCGCCAGGCGTACAACGACGCGGTGATGACCTACAACAACAAGCGCGAGGTCTTCCCCGCCAGCCTGCTCGCGGGGATGTTCTCATTCGGGCCGGCGGCGCTGTTCCAGCCGGACGACCCGCAGCAGCGCCAGGCCCCGCAGGTCTCCTTCTGATTCCCCGATGAACTTCTTCGAACGGCAGCGCCAGGTCCGCCGGCTGTCGACCCGGTTGGTGCTGCTGTTCGTGCTGGCCGTGATCGGCATCGTGGTGGTGGTCAACCTCGCCGCGGTGCTCGCGTTCAACGCCACCGCCGGGCCGCCGGAGCAACTGCTCGGACTGATCGCCGTGGTCAGCCTCTGCACGGTCGCGGCGATCGGGCTGGCCGCGCTGGTGCGTACGCTGGCGCTGCGCGGCGGCGGCGGGAAGGTCGCCCGCGAGCTGGGTGGGGTGCCGGTCCCGGCGAACACCACCGACCCGGAGCTGCGCCGGCTGCGCAACGTGGTCGAGGAGATGGCACTGGCCTCCGGCGTGCCCGTTCCCGAGGTCTACCTGCTGCCGGAGGAGGCGGCGATCAACGCCTTCGCCGCCGGCTGGGGCCCGTCCGACGCCGCCGTCGCGGTCACCCGGGGCGCGCTGCAACGGCTCAACCGCGACGAACTCCAGGGCGTCATCGCCCACGAGTTCGCCCACGTGGTCAACGGCGACATGCGGCTCAACATCCGGCTGATGGGCCTGCTGTTCGGCATCCTCTTCCTGACCGTGATCGGTCGGGGCCTGACGCAGGCCGGCCTGCTCGGCGGCGGGCGCAGCCGCAACAACAGCGGCGGCGGGGCGAACCCGTTGCCGCTGATCGGGCTGGCGCTGCTCGTCGCCGGATACGTCGGCGTCCTCGCCGGGCGGCTCATCCAGGCCTCGGTGTCCCGGCAGCGGGAATACCTGGCCGACGCCTCGGCGGTGCAGTACACCCGGCAGACCCGGGGGATCGCCGGGGCGCTGAAGAAGATCGGCGGCCTGAGCGACGGCTCCGAGCTGCGGTCGCCCAAGCGCGACGAGGTCGGCCACATGCTCTTCGGCGAGGCGGCCCGGGCCTCCTGGTTCGCCACCCATCCCCCGCTGGCCGACCGGATCAGGGCGCTGGAGCCGTCGTTCGACCCGGCCGAGCTGCAACAACTGTCCCGGCGGTGGGCGGCGGCGCCGCCGTCGGGCCGGCAGGAGGACGTCGCCCTCGGCCTGGCCCCGGCCACCCCCACGGCGGGTCCCGCCGCGCCGGCCGACACCCGGGTACGCGTCTCACCCGACGAGGTGCTGGGCCGGGTGGCCGCCCCCACCGAGACCGCCTACACCCACGCCGCGGCGATCCTCGACCGGATCCCCGATCCCCTGCTGGACCAGGCCCGCGACCGGGCGGCGGCCGTACCGCTGCTGCTCGGCCTGCTGCTCAGCGCCGACCCGCAGGTCCGGCAACACCAGCACGCCGCGCTGGCGCAGCGGCACGGCCAGGCCCTGGCCGACGCCGCCCTGCGCGCGGCGGACGCCCCGGCCGGGCTGCCAGCCGCGCTGCGGCTGCCGCTGGCCGAGCTGACCTTCCCGGCGCTGCGCGACCGGCCGGGCCCCGAGCTGGAGGCGCTGCTGGCGACCGTGTTCACCCTGATCCACGCCGACGGCGCGATCGACGTGACCGAATACTGCCTGTCCCGGCTGCTGCTGTCCGAGCTGCAGGAGGCGCTGCGGCCGGACTCCCGCTGGCGCACCGACCGGCGCAAGCTCACCGACGCCCGCACCGCGGCGGGCTACCTGCTCGCCACCCTCGCCCAGATCGGGCACGACGACCGGTCCGCCGCCGAACGGGCCTTCCGGGCCGGCGTCGCCGCCCTGCTGCCCGGGACCGACCTGCCGTACGCGCCGCCGGAGAACGGCGTGCTGGCGCTGGAGACCGCCTGGCCGGTGCTCGACGGGTTGCGCCCGGCCGACAAGGAACGGCTGGTCGCGGCGGTGGTGGCGGTGATCGGCCACGACGGGACGATGACCGTCGCCGAGGTGGAGCTGCTCCGGACGATCTGCGGCCTGCTGCACTGCCCGCTGCCACCGATGGCCGGCCACGGCATCGGCTGACTGTGAGCGGGACGGCAGGTCACCGGGCCGGTGCGGGCGCACCGACGGCCCGGATGACATCCTCGGCAGGGTGAGCACCGAGACGGGCGACGGCTGGCGGCGGCCGGGCCCCACCGCCGAACAGCAGCGCCTGGACCGGTACGCCGGCCTGGGCGCCACCGCCCTGGCCCTGCTCAGCCTCACCCTGGCCCGCAGCACCGGCACCTTCCTGCTGGGGCCGCCGCCGTCCGGCCTGGAACAGGTGCTCTGGACCGTCGCGGTGCCGCTGCCGCTGATCTGGCGGCGGCGCTTCCCCGCCGCCACCACGCTGGTCATCGCGGCCGCGTTCATCGGCTCGCAGGCCCGCGCCGTCCCCGAGTGGCAGCTGTCCCAGTGGGCGTTGTTCGGCGCCCTCTACACCCTGGGCGCCTGGGGACCGGACCGCCGGCTGTCGCGCCGGCTGCGGCTCGGCGTGATCGGCGCCATGTTCGGCTGGCTCGGCATCTCGTACGCGCTGCGCTACGCCGACCTGCGCGCCGAACCGTTCGCCGACGCGATCGGGCCGGTGCCGCCGATGCTCGCCGCGATGATCGCCGGGGTGCTGGTCAACATCCTCTTCTTCGGGTTCGCGTACTTCATCGGGGAGACCGCCTGGCTCGCCGCCTGCCGGCAGCACGAGCTGGCCCGGCAGGCCGAGCAGCTGCGCCGGTCGCAGGCGGAGACCCGGGAGCACGCGGTGGTCGGTGAGCGGGTCCGGATCGCCCGCGAGCTGCACGACGTGGTCGCCCACCACGTCTCGGTGATGGGGGTGCAGGCGTCGGCCTGCCGGCGGGTCTTCGACAAGGACCCGGCGAAGGCCCGGGTGGCGCTCACCGCGATCGAGGAGACCGCCCGGACGGCGGTGGAGGAGCTGCGCCGGATGCTCGGCGTGCTGCGGGCCTCCGACGGCGACAGCGAACGCGCCGCGCGGGCCGCCGGGATCGACCAGCTCGACGCCGTGGTGGAGCGGGCCCGGGAGTCGGGGCTGCGGGCCACCCTGGGGGTGTACGGGGAGCCGAGGCCGCTGCCCGAGTCGCTGTCCCAGGCCGCGTACCGGGTGGTGCAGGAGGCCACCACGAACGCGTTGAAACACGCCACCGGGGCGAGCCTGCTCGACGTGCGGGTCCGCTACCTGGCACACGAGGTGGAGGTAGAGGTGACCGACGACGGCCGGGCCACCCGGGCGGCGAACGCCGACGGGCTGGGCCTGATCGGGATGCGCGAACGGGTGCACACCCACGGCGGTGAACTCACCGCCGGTCCGCGCACCGGCGGTGGCTGGCGGGTCCGGGTGCGCTTCCCGCTGCCGGTCACGGCGGGACGGCCGGCATGAGCGCCGGGCCTCTCCCGCCCGGCGACGCCGGCGCGCCGATCCGGGTGCTGCTCGCCGACGACCAGCATCTGGTCCGCGCCGGCTTCCGGGTCATCCTCGAGGTGGAGGACGACATCGAGGTGGTCGGCGAGGCGGCCGACGGCGAACGGGCGGTCGCCATGGCCCGCGCGCTCCGTCCCGACCTGGTGTTGATGGACGTGGAGATGCCCGGGGTCGACGGGTTGACGGCCACCGGGCGGATCAGCGCGGACGGGGACGGGCCGGCGGTGCTGATCCTCACCACCTTCGACCGGGACGACTACCTGTTCGCCGCGCTGCGCGCCGGGGCCAGCGGCTTCCTGCTCAAGAACGGCACCCCGGAGGCCCTGGTCGAGGCGATCCGGGTGGTGGCCCGCGGCGACGGTCTGCTCGCCCCGGAGATCACCCGGCGGGTGATCGCCACCTTCGCCCGGCCGGGCGCCCCGACCGGCGGCGGGTCCGATCCGGCGGCGGCGCTGCGCGACCTCACGCCCCGGGAGCGGGAGGTGCTGGTGCTGGTCGCCGGGGGCGCCAGCAACGCCGAGATCGCCGCCGCGCTGCGGCTGGGCGAGGCCACCGTGAAGTCACACGTCAGCCGGGTGCTGGCCAAACTCGGCCTGCGCGACCGGGTGCAGGCGGTGGTCTTCGCGTACGAGAACGGGGTGGTCCGGCCGGGCGGGTGAGGGCGTCCGCCGCGCGGCGGAGGGCCGATCTCCGTCGGCGGGCGGACGGCAGCCGATCATCGACGCCCTAGCGTTACGCCGTGACCAGCGTGCTCCGCCTCGACGGTGTCGACCGCAGCTTCGGCGACCGGCAGGTGCTCAGGAATGTGTCCTTCGATGTGGTCGCCGGCCGGATGACCGGCTTCGTCGGCGGCAACGGCGCCGGCAAGACCACCACCATGCGGATCGTCCTCGGCGTGCTCGCCGCCGACGCCGGGCAGGTGACCTGGCAGGGCGCCCCGCTGAGCCGGGAGGCCCGGCGGCGCTTCGGCTACATGCCGGAGGAACGGGGCCTCTATCCGAAGATGAGCGTCCGCGAGCAGGTGGTCTACCTGGGCCGGTTGCACGGGCTGACCACCGAGGCCGCCCGCCGGGCGACCGACGCGCTGCTGGAGCGGGTCGGGCTCGCCGAGCGGGGCGACGACCTGCTGGAGACGCTGTCGCTGGGCAACCAGCAGCGCGCCCAGATCGCCGCCGCCCTGGTGCACGACCCCGAGGTGCTGGTGCTCGACGAGCCCTTCTCCGGCCTGGACCCGCTGGCCGTGGACACCATCGTGGCGGTGCTGCGCGAGCGGGCCGCCGCCGGTGCGCCGGTGCTCTTCTCCAGCCACCAGTTGGACGTCGTCGAACGGCTCTGCGACGACCTGGTGATCATCGCGGACGGCACGATCCGCGCCGCCGGCAGCCGGGAGGAGTTGCGCGCGGCGTACACCTCGCCCCGGTTCGAGCTGGTGGTGGAGACCGACGCCGGCTGGCTGCGGGACCAGCCCGGGGTGAGCCTGGTCGACCTCGACGGCGCCCGCGCCGTGTTCGACCTCGCGCCCGGCGCCGACGAGCAGCCGGTGCTGCACGCGGCGCTGGCCCGCGGCCCGGTGCGCGCGTTCCGCCCGGTCGCCCCGTCCCTCACCGAGATCTTCCGAGAGGTCACCCAGTGAACACCGTCGAGGCCAGCCGCCTGGTCGCCGCCCGGGAGATCCGGGTCAAGCTGCGCGACCGTACCTTCCTGATCAGCACGCTGATCTTCTTTCTGATCGCCGCGGCGGCGACCTTCCTGCCGCCGCTGCTGGCCGGCGGCCCGCCCAGCGTGGCGGCGACCGAGGCGGCGGCCGGCCCGCTGCGCGCGGCGGGCCTGGAGGTGCGCACGGTGCCCGACGACGCCGCCGCCGAGTGGGCGGTCCGCGACGGCGAGGTGGACGCCGCGGTCGTCGCCGGCCCGGCCGTGCTCGCCATGACCGACGCCCCCGACAAGGTGATCTCCGCGCTGAGCAACGAACCCCCGGTCCGGCTGCTGGACCCCGACGCGGTGGACCCGGTGCTGGCCTTCCTGGTGCCGTTCGCCTTCGCCTTCGTCTTCTTCGTCACCTCGCAGACCTTCGGGGTGCAGATCGCGCAGAGCATCATCGAGGAGAAGCAGACCCGGATCGTGGAGATCCTGGTCGCCGCGGTGCCGGTGCGCGCCCTGCTGGCCGGCAAGATGATCGCCGGCACCATCCTGGCGCTCGGGCAGATCGGCCTGGTGGCCCTGGTCGCGGTGGTCGGCACGGCGGTCGGCGACAACAGCGGCCTGCTGTCCCTGCTGGGGCCGGCGATCGGCTGGTTCATCCCGTTCTTCCTGCTCGGCTTCGTGCTGATCGCGGCGATGTGGGCGGCGGCCGGCGCGCTGGTCAACCGGCTGGAGGACATCGGCGGTGTGGCGATGCCGGTGCAGCTCGCGGTGATGCTGCCGTTCTTCGCGGTGATCTTCTTCAACGACAACGCCACCGTCATGCGGGTGCTGTCCTACCTGCCGTTCTCGGCGCCGACGGCGATGCCGGTGCGGCTGTTCACCGGGGACGCGGCCGGCTGGGAACTGCCGGTGTCGCTGCTGGTGCTGCTGGTGACGGCGGTCGGGTTCCTGCTCGCCGGGGCCCGGGTGTACGAGGGGTCGCTGCTGCGCACCAACGGCCGTACCTCGCTGCGCACCGCCTGGCGCGAGCGCGAGACGGTGAGCTGACACCGTGGCGTCCTCCGCCGGCGCGTCGGCGAGTCCGCCGATCGGGTCCGCACGGCTCTGAGCTGCGGTTATTCTGCCGACAAGAGGCTGAAGCCTCGGCCGGCCGGAGCCGACGGTGTCGGGAGGATGTCGTGGGGGGCGGGGACTGGCGCGAGCACCTCGACTTCACCCCCGACGCCCGTGAGTGGCGGATGCTCGACCGGGTCGCCGAGGGCAAACCGGCCGCGTTCGACGAGCGGCTCGGCGACGAGGTGGGTGCCGCCGCCGTCCGGTTTCTCTGTTCGGCCCTCGACAAGCCGGTCGTCCTCGTCGGCGCCCGGATTCGGGGCCGGCTGGACCTTGCCCGGCTCCGGCTCACGCACCCGCTGACGTTTCGTCACTGCTGGTTCGGCGACGGGGTCGACCTGACCGGAGCGACGTGCGACGAGCCGATCGAGTTCGACGACTGCCACCTCAACGGCCTCACCGCCGATGGCCTGCGCGCCTGCAAGGACATCAGTGCCGTCCGCTGCGAGATCGACGGGGCCAGTTTCGCCGGCGCCCACCTGGAGCACGACCTGAGACTCAGCGGCAGCAAGCTGAACCACCGGCCCAGTTGCGCCGCTTTCCACGGCCCGGACATGGTCATCGAGGGCGGGCTGTTCCTGGACCGGGTGGTAGTCACCGGCGGGGTGACGCTGGATTCCAGCTACGTCGCGGCCGATCTCGACTGCCGGGGCGGGCAGTTCCGCAACGACTCGGCGACGGCCATCGACGCGAGCTGGGTGACCGTGGGCCGGGAGTTGCGCTGCGACGAGGGGTTCCAGGCCTACGGGGAGGTGCGGCTCTGCTGGGCACGGGCTGACCTGGTCTCGTTCCGCAACGGCGTGCTGAACAATCCCAGCGGGCTGGCGCTGCGCGCCGACTCGTTGCACGCCACCATCGGCTGCTACCTCGACCAGCGGTTCCAGGCGACCGGCACCGTACGGTTGGTCGGCGCGCAGATCGCCGGCGAGCTGAGCGCCTCGGGCGGCACGTTCGACGGCCACGCCGACGCGGCCATCGTGGCGGAGCGGTTGGCCGCCAAGGACGTCTACCTCGACCGGGGTTTCCGTGCCCGCGGCGCCGTACGGCTGGTCGGCGCGCACCTGGAGCGCCAACTCACCTGCACCGGGGGCCACTTCGAGAATCCCTCCGGCCACGCCTTGGACGCGACCGGGCTGCTCTGCCGGGGCAGCGTCTACCTCGACCGCGATCCCAAGCTCGACCAGGGCTTCACCGCCCACGGTCAGGTGCGGCTGTGCGGGGCCAGCGTCACCGAGGCGGTCGCCTGCTCGGGCGGCCTGTTCGAGTGCGAGGACGGGGTCGCGCTCGACGCGGACGGCCTGACCACCGAGGGCGATGTCACGCTCAACGAGGGCTTCCGCGCCATCGGCCAGGTCCGACTCACCCGGGGCACCGTCGGCCGACAGCTCGACTGCCGCGGCGGCGCCTTCAAGGCCCCGGGCGGCGTCGCGCTGGACCTGACCGGCCTGGTCGGGCACGGCGACGTGCTGCTCACCCACGGCTTCCGGGCGGTCGGCGAGGTCCGGCTCCGGGACGCGAACGTCGACCGGGACGTGGACCTGACCGGTGCCCACCTCACCCACGCCGACGAGACGTCACTGGACGCCTTCGGGCTGCGCGCCCGGGGGTCCCTCATCCTGCTGCCGGCGGAGCGGCCCACCAGGACGATCGACCTTCGATACGCCGCCGTCAACCGGCTACAGGACCGCGAGGTGAGCTGGCCGGACGACGGCGCGGAGTGGGAGGGCTTCACCTACCAGAGTGTCGACAGCAGCCTCACCCACCGCCAACGCATCGAGATCCTCAACCGGATGCGGCACTACTCGCTCCAGCCGTACCAGCAGCTCAGCAAGGTGTACCGGACGGCGGGCCGGGATCGGGAGAATCGCGAGGTCGCGATCACCGGCCTGAACCAACTCCGCCGGAAGGACAACCTGACGCGCGCCTCGAAGGTGTGGAGTCACTTCCTGGGCATCGTGGTCGGGTACGGCTACAAACTGCACCGGCCGCTGTACGTGGTCATCCCGCTCATCATCGCCAACGCGTTTCTCTACCACAGCGCCGAGCACCACGATCTGATGGAGCCGGCGGGCGCCCGCACCGACACCGGTCCGCACGTCGACACCAACCACTGCCCCGACAACTATCCGTGCTTCAATCCGGCCGCGTACTCGGTCCAACTGATGATTCCCCTGCTGAACCTGTACCAGGTCGACAAGTGGATACCCGACGCCAGCAAGGCCTGGGGGACGCAGCTGCTGATCTGGACCTGGCTCATGATCCTGGTTGGCTGGGCGGCCGGCCTCGCGATCGCCGCCGGGATCAACGCCTCGTTGCGCAAGGAGTAGGACCGATCGGTACGCGCCGGTTCGGGTGAACGGCGGTCGACGAAAGACACCTCCCGGACAGCGACCTGTCCGGGAGGTGCTCACGGCGGGGCCGGGCTCGGCCAGGGTCAGCCGACGGCCGCCATGATCTCGTCGCTGACGTCGAAGTTGGCGTAGACGTTCTGCACGTCGTCGCTGTCCTCCAGCACGTCGATCAGCTTGAAGATCTTGCGCGCGCCCTCCTCGTCCAGCGGCACGCTGACGCTGGGGATCAGGGAGGACTCGGCCGACTCGTACTCGATGCCGGCGTCCTGCAGGGCGGTGCGGACCGCGATCAGGTCGGTCGGCTCGGAGACCACCTCGTACGCCTCGCCGAGGTCGTTGACCTCCTCGGCACCGGCGTCGAGGACCGCCAGCATCACGTCGTCCTCGGTGGTGCCGGCCTTCGGCACGATCACCACGCCCTTGCGGGAGAACATGTACGACACCGAGCCGGCGTCGGCGAACGAGCCGCCGTTGCGGGTCAGCGCGGTGCGTACCTCGGTGGCGGCGCGGTTGCGGTTGTCGGTCAGGCACTCGATCAGCAGCGCGACGCCGTTCGGGCCGTAGCCCTCGTACATGATCGTCTGGTAGTCGGCGCCGCCGGCCTCCAGGCCGGAGCCGCGCTTGACCGCGCGGTCGATGTTGTCGTTCGGGACCGAGTTCTTCTTGGCCTTCTGGATGGCGTCGAAGAGGGTCGGGTTGCCGGCCGGGTCACCGCCGCCGGTACGCGCCGCGACCTCGACGTTCTTGATCAGCTTGGCGAACATCTTGCCGCGCTTGGCGTCGATGACCGCCTTCTTGTGCTTGGTCGTCGCCCACTTTGAGTGGCCGGACATCTGTTACCTCCGTTGCTACCCGCCGTCTGCATCGACCGCACCGCGCACGTCCCGCTCCCGCCGGCGCACGCGGAGGTGCCGGTCAGCTCTGGTGGAAGCCGTGACGGGCAGATGGCCCTGCCGAATCTCGACAATCCTACCGACGTGCGGCGGGTGACCGTCACCCGCCGCACGTCGCCGACCGCGCCGATCACCACAGACCGCGTGTTTCGGTTCAAACCACTAACCCATGCCGTACGACCCCAGCACGGTGAACGCCGCCACGTCCCGCTGCTCGCAGCGCTCCTTCAGATTGGCCCGACAGCCCCGGAAACCGGACGGCCGGAGCCGGACAGTTCACTCGTACACCTCGCCGGGCACTGACAGGTGCTCGTCCAGCCGGTCCGGGCGGACCCGGTACCGGATCAGGACCGTCTCCATGCTCACGCCACCGGTGCCGGCTCGCGTGCGGCGTCGAGCAGGTCGGTGAGCAGCGCCGTGACCGCCGCCGCCCGGTCCTCGCCGGGCGCCACCCGCGCGACGGCGGTCGGGTCGGACAGCTCGCCGCCCGGCCACTCGAAGTCGGCGAACAGCCCCAGCTCGACGTGCTCGTCCACCACCCGTGCCCCCACCTCGCTGAGGATGTCCCGCAGGTGCCCGGCCGCCCACCCGCCGCCATCAACGCCGTAGGACAGCACACCGGCGGGTCTGCCGCGCCACTCGGCGTCCAGGTAGTCGATGGCGTTCTTGAGCACGGCGGGGATCGAGTGGTTGTACTCCGGGGTGACGAAGACGAAGGCGTCACACCCGGCCACCACCGCCGACCAGCACCGAGTGTGCTCCTGCCGGTAGTCGCCGAACCGCGCCGGCACCGGTTCGTCGAGCAGCGGCAGCCGCTGCTCGGCGAGATCGATCACCTCGACGGCCGCCACGCCGGAGCGTACCGACGGGTGCCGGGCGGCCACCTCGGTCAGCCATCCCGCCACCGCCGGCCCCCGTCGGCCCGGCCGACTGCTGCCCACGACCACGCCGATCACGAAAGGTTTCTTGTCCATGCCCCCATCGAACCGAGGCACCGGCCCGGGCGGGAGGCCGGCGCGAGGGTGGCCCTGACGGGGACACCCTCGCGGCCACCGGCAGCGGCAGACTGGCACCGTGATGGACGGCGAACTGGGTGCGTTCCTGCGCAGCCGACGGGAGGCGGTGCGACCCGAGCAGGTGGGACTGCCCGCCGGCCCCCGGCGGCGCACGCCGGGACTGCGCCGGGCGGAACTCGCGACGTTGGCGCAGGTCAGCGTGGAATACCTGACCCGGCTGGAGCAGGGCCGCGACAGCCGTCCCTCACCGGAGATCCTCGCCGCGCTGGCCGACGCGCTTGGGCTCGACGCGGACGACCGGGAACACCTGCGGCAACTCGCCTCGGCCAACCACAGCAGCCAGTTGTGCTCCGGGCGGCGCCCGTCGGCCTCGCTCACGGTCCGCCCGCAGGTGCGCGCCCTGCTGGACTCGCTGCGGGACCGGCCGGCGTACCTGCTCAACCGGCTGGGCGACGTGCTGGCCTGGAACGAACCGTTCGATCGGCTGGCCCGCACGCTCGGCCTGTTCGACGGCGACCGACCCAATCTGGTCTGGTTCGTCTTCACCGACGAACGCGCCCGGGAGCACTTCCCCGACTGGGCGGAGCTGGCCGACCAGCAGGTCGCCGAGCTGCACCGGCTGCGCCAGGGCGACGCCGCCACCGACGCGTTCGCCGAACGGCTCGGCCGCACCGTCGGCACGGCGTTCACCTCGCGCTGGCGGCGCCGGCCGGTCGCGACGCGGTCCAGCGGCGTGCGCCGGTTGCGGCATCCGGAGGTCGGGCCGCTCCGCCTGGCGTACGAAACCTTGGCACTCGCCGACGACCAGCAGCGACTCGTGGTCCAGTCGCCCGCCGACGCCGCCACCGCCGACGCGCTGGACCGCCTGCTGGGCCGCCATCCCGGCGCCCTCCGCCCGGTCGCCGGCGGACCCCGCGGCGCTGGTCGACGCGACGATCAGCCGGCGGACGCCGTGCGGACCATCTCCACGAAGTAGCGGTGCAGCCGCAGGTCGCCGGTGAGTTCCGGGTGGAACGAGGTGGCCAGCAGGTTGCCCTGCCGGACCGCCACGATCCGGTCCCCGGCCGGCCCCTCGGCGACCCGGCCCAGCACCTCGACGCCGTCGCCGACCCGCTCGACCCAGGGCGCCCGGATGAAGACCGCGTGGAACGGCCCGCCGTCGACGCCGGTGAGCGCCACCGGCGCCTCGAACGAGTCCACCTGCCGGCCGAACGCGTTGCGCCGCACGGTCATCGCGATGCCGTCGAAGCCGCGCTGGTCCGACCGGCCGTCCAGGACCTCGGCGGCCAGCATGATCATCCCGGCGCACGAGCCGTAGACCGGCAGGCCGGCGGCGATCCGCTTGTCGATCGGCTCGCGCAGCTCGAAGATGTCGACCAGCTTGCTGATCGTGGTGGACTCCCCGCCCGGGATGACCAGCCCGTCGACGGCGTCCAGCTCCGCCGGCCGGCGGACCGGGCGGGCGTCGGCGCCGGCCCCGGCCAGCGCCGCGACGTGTTCCCGGACGTCGCCCTGCAGGGCGAGCACACCGATGACCGTCACGGTCCCTCCCTCCGGCTGTTAAGAGGGGGCCCCTGCTATGCAGAATGCGTTAACAGGGGGCCCTTCCTTGCACGTCACCAGCCGCGCTCGGCCAGGCGGTGCGGCTGCGGGATCTCGTCGACGTTGATGCCGACCATCGCCTCGCCCAGGCCCCGGGAGACCTTGGCCAGCACGTCCGGGTCGTCGTGGAAGGTGGTCGCCTTGACGATCGCGGCGGCCCGCTGGGCCGGGTTGCCGGACTTGAAGATGCCCGAGCCGACGAAGACGCCCTCGGCGCCGAGCTGCATCATCATCGCGGCGTCGGCCGGGGTGGCGATGCCGCCGGCGGTGAACAGCACCACCGGCAGCTTGCCGGTCTCGGCGACCTCCTTGACCAGCTCGTACGGGGCCTGGAGCTCCTTGGCGGCGACGAACAGCTCGTCGGTGGGCAGGGACGCCAGGCGGCGGATCTCCTGCCGGATTTTGCGCATGTGGGTGGTGGCGTTGGAGACGTCCCCGGTGCCGGCCTCGCCCTTGGACCGGATCATCGCCGCGCCCTCGGTGATCCGGCGCAGCGCCTCGCCCAGGTTTGTCGCACCGCAGACGAAGGGGACGGTGAACGCCCACTTGTCGATGTGGTTGGCGTAGTCGGCCGGGGTGAGCACCTCGGACTCGTCGACGTAGTCGACGCCGAGCGCCTGGAGGACCTGCGCCTCGACGAAGTGGCCGATCCGGGCCTTGGCCATCACCGGGATGGAGACGGCGGCGATGATGCCGTCGATCATGTCCGGGTCGCTCATCCGGGACACGCCGCCCTGGGCACGGATGTCGGCGGGCACCCGCTCCAGCGCCATCACCGCGACCGCGCCGGCGTCCTCGGCGATCTTGGCCTGCTCGGGGGTGACCACGTCCATGATCACGCCGCCCTTGAGCATCTCGGCCATGCCGCGCTTGACCCGCGCGGTGCCGACGGCGGGGCCGGTTCCGGGGTTCGGGGAGGTGGATTCGGACACGGGGCATCGCTCCTTGGCTACGGGCCGGGGTCGTTCGGGAGAAGGCTACGACGCCGTCGACCCGGAACCGACAGCCAATCAACCCCCCCGTGGCCTGCCCTGTGTCCGCCGTCACCCCGCCTGGCCGCCCGCTCGCGCCCGACATCCCGCACCCCGGCCCCACCTGGGACGAGGACCGCCCGACATCCCGCACCCCGGCCCCACCCCGGGACGAGGACCGGCCGACATGCCGCATCCCGGCCCCCAACCCAGACGAGGACCGGCCGACATGCGGCGGACCGGCCCGGCCTCGGCGGGGCGGTCAGCCGGTGGTGACGTCGGCGGGGACGGTGAGGGTCGGGTCGTCGATGTCGAAGTAGCGCGGCCAGCTGTGCCGCCGCCCCATCCGGAACAGCCGCACCAGCGGCCGGCCGCGCGCCGAGCGGGCGTCCCGCACCAGGTCGGTGTGCACCTGGCGGGCCAGGGCCAGCCGGCGGCTGGCCGCGATCACCGCCGCGCAGTCCCGGTCGGCCGGGTCGAGGTCCACCGTCCGCAGCTGGCGGGTCAGGTCGTTCTCCGCCGCCTCCCGCTCGTCGGGCGCGGCGTCCAGCGCGATCCGGGCCGCCGCGTACAACTCGACGCCGTAGCGGCGCTCGGCGAGCACCGCGGCGGCCGCCGCGCGGCGCAGCAGGTGGGCGTCGAGCGCACGGGCCGCCAGCTCCGCCCGGGCCTGCAACCGCTCGACCCGACCGGCGGTCCAGATCAGGTACGCCGCCACCAGCCCGAGCACCAGGCCCGTACCCACCAGCCACCACATGCCCGGCATCGTACGGGGGCGGGGTTTCCGGTCATCGGGGACGCGGCGGCCGTCACGCGAACGTCACATCCGTTCCGGCAGCCCGGCCCACTCCTGGTCGATGACCCGCCCGTCGGTGGCCTCGATCGCGGCCGCGTACACCTCCAGCACCCGGCGGGCCACCACCGGCCAGTCGAAGTGCGCGACCACCTGGTCGCCGCAGGCCGTCAGCTCGGCCCGCCGGGCCGGGTCGTCGAGCAGCTCGGTCAGCGCCGCGCGCAACGCCACCGCGTCGCCGGTGGGGAAGAGCCGCCCGGCCCGGCCGCCGTCGAGCACCCGGCGGAACGCGTCCAGGTCACTGGCGACCACCGTGGTGCCGGCCGCGAGGGCCTCGGTGAGGATCATCCCGAACGACTCGCCGCCGGTGTTCGGCGCGACGTACAGGTGCACGCTGCGCAGCATGCGCGGCTTCTCCACCTCCGGGATCAGGCCGAGGAAGGTCACCCGCTCGCGCAGCTCGGCGGGGAACCGCGCGTAGAGGTCGTCCCGGTCACCGGGGCCGGCCACCAGCAGGCGCAGCCCCGGCCGGTGCGGGGCCAGCGCGACGAAGGCGTCGCGCAGGATCGGGAAGCCCTTGCGCGGCTCGGTGAACCGGCCGAGGAAACCGACCGTGCCGCCCTGGCCGGGGCCGCACTCCCCCGGCCAGGCGGGCAGCGGGCGGGCGCCGGCGAACCGGGCCACGGTCACCCCGTTGGGGATCTCCACCGCGCCGCCGTCCATGTGTTCGACCTGCACCTTGCGGGCCAGCGCGCTGACCGCGATCCGCGCGGTGATCCGCTCCAGCACGATCCGCAGCACGCCCTGCGCGGCGGCCAGCACCCGGGACCGGGTCATCGCGGTGTGGAAGGTGGCCACCACCGGGCCCCGGGCGCAGAGCACGGCCAGCATGGACAGGCTCAGCGTCAACGGCTCGTGCACGTGCAGCACGTCGAACTCGCCGCGGTTGATCCAGCGCCGCACCCGGGCGGTGGAGACCGGGCCGAACGCGATCCGGGCCACCGAGCCGTTGTACGGCAGCGGCACCGCCCGCCCGGCCGACACCACGTACGGCGGCAGCGGGGCGTCGTCGTCGGCCGGGGCCAGCACGCTTACCTCGTGGCCCAGCCCGATCAGCGCCTCGGCCAGGTCCACCACGTGGTTCTGCACCCCGCCGGGGACGTCGAAGGAGTACGGGCACACGATGCCGATCCGCACGTCAATGCCTTTCGTCCGCGCCCGTGGGGTTCCGTCGCGCCACGTCCACCGCGGGGCCCACTCAGACCGGGCCGGCGGCGGCCGGCCGGGTCGGGGCCGCCCCACCACCCCGGCCGGGCTGGTCGAGCCACATCCGCTGCAACATGTGCCAGTCTTGCGGATGCCGGGCGATGCCCGCCGCCAGACCGTCGGCAATCCGCTGGGTCAGCACCCTGACCCGCTCGTCCAGCGGGCCGGTCGACTCGTCGGGCAGCGGCAGCGGGCCGTCGATCGACGCGCGGGCGGCGTCCGGCTCGTACCACATCGAGGCGACGTAGAGCGGGGCGCCGGTGCGGATCGCGAGCAGCGCGCAGCCGGCGGGCATCCGGGTCCGGCCGCCGAAGAAGTCGACCTCCACGCCCCGGGCGGAGAGGTCCCGGTCGGACAGCAGCGGCACCACCGCCCCCTCCCGCAGCCGGTCCACCAGCACGTCGAACGCCGGGCGTGGGCCGCCGTGGGTGGGCAGGATCTCCATCCCCAGCTCATTCCGGAAGGCCAGGAACCGCTCGTAGACGCCCTCCGGCTTGAGCCGCTCCATGACCGTGGTGATCGGCCAGCCGGTGGCGGCCACCCAGGCGCCCGCCGCGTCCCAGTTACCGGCGTGCGGCAGCGCCACCACCGCGCCCCGCCCGGCGGCCACGTCGGCGGCGAGCTTCTCCACCCCGTCCAGCCGGAAGCCGGCCAGGATCTGCTCCCGGCTCAGCGACGGCAGCCGGAACGCCTCCAGCCAGTACCGGGCGTACGAGCGCAGCCCGGCCCGGACCAGGTCGTCCAGCTCGGCCTCGGGCAGGTCGGGGCCGACCACCCGGCGCAGGTTGGCGCGGAGTCGGGCCGTACCCCCGCCGCCCTTGCGGTGCGCGCGGTCCGCGCCCGCCCGGAAGGCCGCCGCCGCGACCGGCCGGGGCAACGCCCGGACCAGGCGCCAGCCGGCCAGGTAGCCGAGCTCGGTGAGGTTCACTCCGTGCCGACCAACTGGGCCTGCCGGTAGACGTGCGCCATCCGCTGCCCGACCGTGAAGATCGACACGGCGGCCAGCAGCCAGAGCGCGATCTCCAGGGCCAGCGGCACGCCCAGCCCGGTGAGCAGGCCGCCCACCCCGACGATCAGCAGCCGCTCGGTGCGCTCGGCGATGCCCACGTTGCAGCTCATGCCGAGGCCCTCGGCGCGGGCCTTGACGTAGGAGACCAGCCCGCCGGCGGCCAGGCAGATCAGCGCGGCGGCGGTGCCGGCCCGGTCGCCCTCGGTGGCCAGCCAGTAGGCCACCGCGCCGAAGACCGCGCTGTCGGCGACCCGGTCCATGCTCGAATCGAGGAAGGCGCCGAACCGCGTCGCGCCGCCGCTCATCCGGGCCATCGTGCCGTCCAGCAGGTCGGTCAGCGCGAAGACCGTCACGATCAGGGCGCCGGCGACCAGGTGGCCGCGGGCGCCGAAGGCGAGGGCGCCGACGAGCACGCCGAGGGTACCGGTCACGGTGACCGCGTTGGGGGTCACGCCGGCGCGGAGCAGGCCGCGCGCGAGCGGCTCGACGACGCGGGTCATCCCCGCGCGGGCCGACACTTGGAAGATCTTCGCCATGGCGGTCCCACGATAACGGCCGGCGAGGTCGCGCGATACGCCCGGTCAGCCTGGAGGCTTGTGCCGGCCCGGCAAACGGGTGTGAGATCGGACCAGGCGGGTGAGCCAGCTCACCCCGCCGCCCGTCCCGTACCCGCTTGGCAGCAGACCCCCGGAGGATATCGCCGCGGAACCCGCCCGGGCCGCTTCCCCGTCGCGCGCGGCGGTCGCCACCAACCACCGGCTGAGGGAGGTGCGCCCGAATGGCGCAGAGGAATCAGGAGAAGGGTGTCACCGGCGCAGCGCCGGTGGTGACCGGGCCCGACAGGGTTCGCAACGTGGTGCTCGTCGGGCACTCCGGCGCGGGCAAGACCAGTCTGGTCGAGGCGCTGCTCGTGGCGAGCGGCACGATCGGCCGGGCCGGCAGTGTCGTCGACGGCACCACGGTCTGCGACCACGACCCGGCGGCGGTCCGCCAGCAGCGCTCGGTGAGCCTGTGCTGCGCCCCGCTGGTGCACGACGGCGTCAAGGTCAACCTCCTCGACACCCCCGGGTACGCCGACTTCGTCGGCGAGCTGCGGGCCGGGCTGCGGGCCGCCGACGCGGCGCTGTTCGTGGTCTCCGCCGTGGACGGGATGGACGCGGCCACCGCGGCGCTGTGGGAGGAGTGCGCGGCGGTGGACATGCCCCGCGCGGTGGCGGTGGCCCGGCTGGACCACCCGCGCGCCGACTTCGACGAGGCGGTGGCGCTGTGCCAGCGGGTCTTCGGCGACAACGTGCTCCCGCTCTACCTGCCGATGCTCGGCGACGACGGGGTGTCGGTGGCCGGCCTGCTCGGGCTGATCACCCAGCGGGTCTTCGACTACACCGGCGGGCTCCCCGCCGACGTGCGCGAGCCGGACCCGGAGCACCTGCCGGCCATCGCCGAGTCCCGCAACGAGCTGATCGAGGGGATCATCGCCGAGAGCGAGGACGAGACCCTGATGGACCGCTACCTCGGCGGCGAGGAGATCGGCACGGAGATCCTCATCGAGGACCTGGAGAAGGCGGTCGCCCGCGGCCACTTCTATCCGGTGGTGCCGGTCTGCGCGGAGACCGGGGTCGGCCTCGACGCGCTGCTGGAGGTACTGACCGCCGGCTTCCCGTCGCCGCCGGAGCACGACCTGCCCGCGGTGACCGGCGTGGACGGCTCGCCCCGGCCCCCGCTGACCTGCGACCCGGACGGCCCGCTGGTCGCCGAGGTGGTCAAGACCACCGTCGACCGGCACGTCGGCCGGGTCTCCCTGGTCCGGGTCTTCTCCGGCACGCTCCGACCCGACCAGCTGATCCACGTGTCCGGGCACGGCATGACCGACCGCGGGCACCCCGACCACGACGCCGACGAGCGGGTCGGCCACCTCTACAGCCCGCTCGGTGCCAGCCTGCGCGAGGTTCCCGCCTGCGTCGCGGGCGACATCTGCGCGATCACCAAGTCGGGCAGCGCGGAGACCGGTGACACGATCTCCGCCAAGGACGAACCGCTGCTGATCGCCCCGTGGGAGATGCCCGAGCCGCTGCTGCCGGTGGCGATCGTGGCCAAGAGCCGCGCCGACGAGGACGCCCTCGCGCGCAACCTGGCCCGGCTGGTCGCCGGCGATCCGACCATGCGGTTGGAGCGCAACCCGGAGACCCACCAGCTGGTGCTCTGGTGCATGGGCGAGGCGCACGCCGACGTGGTGCTGGACCGGCTGCGCAGCGGCGGGGTGGAGCTGGACACCGAACCGGTGCGGGTGTCGCTGCGCGAGACCTTCACCGCCGGGGCCCGGGGGCACGGCCGGCACGTGAAGCAGTCCGGCGGCCACGGCCAGTACGCCGTCTGCGACATCGAGGTGGAGCCGCTGCCCCGGGGCACCGGCTTCGAGTTCGTGGACAAGGTGGTCGGCGGGGCGGTGCCGCACAACTACATCCCGTCGGTGGAGAAGGGCGTCCGGGCGCAGATGGAGCGGGGGCTGGTCGCCGGGCACCCGGTGGTGGACCTTCGGGTGACCCTCTTCGACGGCAAGGCGCACAGCGTCGACTCCTCCGACGCCGCCTTCCAGACCGCCGGCGCGCTCGCCCTGCGCGACGCCGCCGAGAAGGCCCAGCCGGCGCTGCTGGAACCGGTCGACGAGGTGACCATCCGGGTGCCCGACTCCGCGGTGGGCACGGTGCTCGGCGACCTGTCCGGCCGGCGCGCCCGGGTGCTCGGCACCGAACCGGACCCGGACGCCGAGGGCCGCACCCTGGTCCGCGCCGAGGTCCCCGCCACCGAGCTGCTCCGCTACGCGGTCGAGCTGCGCTCGATGACCGCCGGCGCCGGCACCTTCCGCCGCGAATTCGCCCGCTACGACCCCATGCCCACCCACCTCGCCGACCAGATCCGCAAGGAACACACCCCCGCCTGACCGTCGAGCCCACCCCGTTGATCATGAAGTTTGCGCCCTCGGGGAGCGCTTCCCGGGGCGCAAACTTCATGATCAACGGCATCGGGCGGGTCGGGGGCGGGTCAGGGGCGGGCGGAGGGGATGGGGGGCATCGGCCAGTGCGGGCGGTCGGCGTCGCGCAGGGCGGCCGAGCGGACCGCGGCGAGGCGGCGCTCCACCTCCGCGAAGTGGTCCGGCGCGAGCGGGCCGAGGCGCAGCGCCCCGGCGTTCTCCTCGACCTGGGCCACCGTGCGGCAGCCGGGGATCGGCACCGTCCGGCCGCTGCGGGCCCAGATCCACCCCAACGCCCCCTGGGCGGGCGTACGGCCGTCCGCGGTCAGCACGTCGCGGACCGCGGCGACCCGGCGCAGCCACTCCGGGGCGGGCCGGCCGCCACGGAACCACTCCAGCCAGGTCGGCGCGCTCCCCCGTACGTCGTCGCGGGGCAGCGTGGCGCCGGCGCCGTACTTGCCGGTGAGCAGCCCCATGCCGAGCGGCCCCCGGTTGACGCTGGCCAGGTCGAGCTTGTCGCAGACGGCGAGCAGCTCGGGGGCGTCGCGCAACACCGACAGGCTGTGCTGCACGGCGGTGGCGTGCCGGCCCCGCTGGGCGAAGACGGCGGCCCGGTCGGCCCGGTCGGTGCTCCAGCCGTACGCCCGCACCAGGCCCTCGGCGACCAGCTCCTCGGCGGTGCCGAGCAGCGCCTCGACCCGCGGCACCGGCAGATCGCCCAGGTGCAGCTGGTACAGGTCGATCCGGTCGGTGCCGAGCCGGCGCAGCGAGGCGGTCACCGCCCGCCGCAGGTACGCCGGGCTCGCGTCCTCCCCGGTGGCCTGCCGGGCGGACTCGTCGAACGTGTAACCCCACTTGGTGGCGACCACCGCCTCGTCCCGCCGGCCGGCCAGCGCCCGGCCGAGGACCCGCTCGCCGTGCCCCGCGCCGTACGTGTCGGCGGTGTCGAAGAACGTCACGCCGAGGTCCAGCGCCCGGCGGACCGCGCGGACGGACTCCTCGTCGTCGACCTGCCCCCAGCCCAACGCCCGGCCCGCCTCGGTCCAGGGGCCACCGATCGCCCAGCACCCCATGCCCAGGGCGCTGACCTCGATGCCGCTGCGGCCCAACGTCCGCGTCGTCACTGCCACCGGGGCATCGTGCCATCTCGACGGAGCGGGCGGGCGGGATCGTCACCGATGGTGCAATCATCGACCACATGCGGCGCATGGGGGTGGACGTCGGCGGCGTGATCATCGAGCCGGCCGACTCCGACGAGGACACCTCGTTCTTCGGGGCGCACTGGCGCCGCACCCCGGCGGTGGCCGGCGCGTTCGAGGCTCTGGCGACCCTGGTCGGGCTGGTCGACGAGGTGCACGTGGTGTCCAAGTGCGGCGAGGCGACCGAGCAGCGGACCCGGGAGTGGCTGGCCCACCACGACTTCCACACCCGGACCGGGATCGGGCCGGACCGGCTGCACTTCTGCCGTTCCCGGCCGGAGAAGGCGCCGATCGCCGCCCGGCTCGGGCTCACCCACTTCGTCGACGACCGGCTCGAGGTGCTCGGCTACCTGGGCACCGTCGACCACCGGTACCTGTTCCGCCCGCGCCCGGCCGAGGTGGCGGCGCACGTGCTCCACCTCGGCGCCGTACGCCGGGTGGAGAGCTGGCCGGAGGTGGTCGCCGCGCTACGCGCGACCGGCTGACCCCGGCGGACCGGCCGGTTGCCCGACGGACCCCGCGCTACCCCGACGGACCCGGCCGCGCGGGCGGTCAGGCCGCGCGGGCGGTCAGGCCGGCCAGGCCTTGGCGAGCAGGTCGCGGGTGTCGGTGAGCAACTGCGGCAGGACCTTGGTGCGGGCGACGACCGGCATGAAGTTCGCGTCGCCGCCCCAGCGCGGCACCACGTGCTGGTGCAGGTGGGCGGCGATGCCCGCGCCGGCCACCCCGCCCTGGTTCATGCCCAGGTTGAAGCCGTGCGCGTTGCTGACCCGCCGCACCACCCGCATCGCGTCCTGGGTGAACGCGGCCAGCTCGGCGGTCTCCGGCCCGTCCAGCTCGGTGTAGTCGGCCACGTGCCGGTAGGGGCAGACCAGCAGGTGCCCGGGGTTGTACGGGTACAGGTTGAGCAGCGCGAAGACGCGCTCGCCCCGGGCCACCACGAGGCTCTGTTCGGGCGGCAGGTCCGGCGCCAGGCAGAACGGGCAGCCGGCGGGCTTCTCGTAGCCGCCCTCGGGCCGGTCCTCTCCCGAGATGTAGGTCATCCGGTGCGGCGTCCAGAGCCGTTCCAGGCCGTCCGCCAGGCCGCCCTGGATGCCGTCGCCGGTGTGCCGCTCCGCCCCTGTCACACCGGCGATCCTACGGTCCGGGCCACCGGCACGCCGAGCCGCGCCGCCCGGCACCGACCCGGGCGGGGTGTTAAGCGGGGGCCCCTCCTATACAGAATGCGTTAACAAGGGCACCCTCCTTACACCGTGGCCGAAGGCCCGGTGTTCGTCCGCGACCCCACCACCTCCACCACGTGCGCAACAGCCTCCCCCACCGGCACCCCGTTGCGCTGAGACCCGTCCCGATAGCGGAACGACACCGTGCCGGCGGCCACGTCGTCGTCCCCGGCGATCACCATGAACGGGATCTTCTGCTGCTGGGCGTTGCGGATCTTCTTCTGCATCCGGTCGTCGCCGAAGTCGACCTCGGCCCGGATCCCCTGCTTGCGCAGCGTGGTGACGAACTCCTGGAGGTAGTCGGCGTGGTCGTCGCGGATCGGGATGCCGACCACCTGCACCGGGGCCAGCCAGGCCGGGAACGCGCCGGCGTAGTGCTCGGTGAGCACGCCGATGAACCGCTCGATGGAGCCGAACTTCGCACAGTGGATCATGACGGGCTGCTGCCGGGTGCCGTCGGCCGCCTGGTATTCCAGGCCGAAGCCCTTCGGCTGGTTGAAGTCGTACTGGATGGTCGACAGCTGCCAGGTCCGGCCGATCGCGTCCTTGGCCTGCACCGAGATCTTCGGGCCGTAGAAGGCCGCGCCGCCCGGGTCCGGCACCAGGTCCAGCCCGGTCTCCCGGGCGCACCGCTCGAGCACCTCGGTGGCCGTCGCCCAGTCCGCGTCGGAGCCGACGAACTTCTCCGGCTTCGACTCGTCCCGGGTCGACAGCTCCAGGTAGAAGTCGTCGATGCCGAAGTCCTTCAGCAGGCTGAGCACGAACCCGAGCAGGTGCTTGATCTCGGCCGGCGCCTGCTCCCGGGTGCAGTAGGAGTGCGAGTCGTCCTGGGTCAGGCCACGCACCCGGGTCAGCCCGTGCACCACACCGGACTTCTCGTACCGGTAGACCGAGCCGAACTCGAACAACCGCATCGGCAGCTCACGGTAGGACCGCCCGCGCGACCGGTAGATCAGGTTGTGCATCGGGCAGTTCATCGCCTTGAGGTAGTAGTCCGCGCCCTCCAGCTCCATGGGCGGGTACATGCCATCGGCGTAGTAGGGCAGGTGGCCCGAGGTGTGGAACAGCCCTTCCTTCGAGATGTGCGGCGTCCCGACGTACTGGAAGCCCTCCTCGATGTGGCGGGCCCGGACGTAGTCCTCCATCACCCGCTTGATCACGCCACCCTTGGGGTGGAAGACCGCCAGGCCGGAGCCGATCTCGTCGGGGAAGCTGAACAGGTCCAGGTCCGCGCCGAGCTTGCGGTGGTCGCGCCGGGCGGCCTCCTCCAACAACCGCAGGTACGCCTTGAGCTCGTCCCGGGTCGGCCACGCGGTGCCGTAGACCCGCTGCAACTGCGGGTTCTTCTCGCTCCCCCGCCAGTACGCGGCGGCCGAGCGCATCAGCTTGAACGCGCCGATCAGCCGGGTGTTCGGCAGGTGCGGGCCGCGGCACAGGTCCGACCAGCAGACCTTGTCCTCACCGGCGGCGAGGTTGTCGTAGATGGTCAGCTCGCCGCCGCCCACCTCCATCACCTCGGAGGAGTCCAGCCCCTCCCCCTTGACCTCGATCAACTCCAGCTTGAACGGCTCGGCGGCCAGCTCGGTCCTCGCCTCGTCCAGGCTGTCGAAGCGGCGCCGGCGGAACCGCTGGCCGGACTTGACGATCTCCTGCATCCGCTTCTCGAGCTTGGCCAGGTCGTCCGGCTGGAACGGCTTGTCGACCGCGAAGTCGTAGTAGAAGCCGTTCTCGATCGGCGGGCCGATGCCGAGCTTCGCCTCGGGGAAGACGTCCTGCACGGCCTGGGCGAGCACGTGCGCGGTGGAGTGGCGCAGCACGTTCAGCCCGTCCGGGGTGTCGAGCGCGACCGGCTCGACGCTGGTCTCCTCGGCCGGCTGCCAGTCCAGGTCACGGAGTTGGCCCTGCGGGTCACGGACCACCACGACGGCCTTCGGGCCGGTCATCGGCAGGCCGGCCGCGGCCACCGCGTCGGCCGCCGTGGTCCCGGCGGCCACGACGACGGGGTCGGCCACGACGGGGGTACGGGGTGCGGACACGGTGAACTCCTCGAGAAGACGCGGACGTACGGACACCGCCGGTGACGGCTGGTGACGATGCTATCGGGCGCCTCTTTCCACCCGGGCGTCGGTCTTTGTCGCGTCCCACCCCGCCCGTCCGGGGTCGGGGCCCGGCGGATTGAACCTTTTCGGCCCGCCGTCCGAACCATCAGGTGTGGCCGGAGCCGGTGCCGGCCGGCGAGGGAGGGAACGCGGATGACGAGGACCCGTGGTCGCGGGCGGGTACGGGCGGCCGCCGCCCTGGCCGCCGCCGTGGTCGGGGCGCTGGCCGGGCCGGGTGCGGCGCTGGCCGACGTGACGGTGAGCCCGGACCGGGCGCAGCGGGGTGGCGCGGCCGAACTCACCTTCGTGGTGCCCGAGGAGCGGGCCGGCAGCCGCACCGAGAAGATCGAGGTACGGCTGCCGGCGGCGGCGCCGATCGCCGAGGTCTTCCCGATGTCGGTGCCGGGTTGGGGCCCCCAACTCACCTACCGGAAGCTGGACACGCCGATGCCCGGCATCCACGGCGGGCAGGTGGACAGCGTCACCGCCTCGGTGATCTGGACCCGGGGCACCGGGGCGCCGGCCGGCCCGGCCCGGCTCGGGCTCTCCCTCGGGCCGCTGCCCGAGACCGACCGGCTCGCCTTCGAGGTGATCCAGACGTACGCCGACGGCACGGTGGTCCGTTGGGCCGACCCGGCCGGCGGGGAGCGGCCGGCCCCGGCGCTCGCCCTGGCAGCGGCCCCGCCGGGGGCGCCCGGGCACGACGGCGGCGGGACCGGCCCGGGCATGAGCGGGCACGACACCGGCGGGACCGGGCCGGGCACCGGCGGGCACGACGCGGGCCTCACCGGCCCGGAGTCCGGGGGGCACGGCCCGGCGGTCGCCGGCGAACCGGATGGCGCGCGGCCGGCCGGCGGCGACGGGCCCAGCGCCGACCTGCTGCTCGGCGGCGGCCTGCTGGCCGGACTGGGTGGTGGCGCGGTGCTCGGCTGGGCGGCCAGCCGCTGGCGCCGGCGCCCGGAGACCGACGGCGGTGGCGGCGGCGAGCCGGCGACCGCTGACTCCGCGGACAGCGCACGCACGGACCCCACGGCCACGGACGGCGGGCCGGTGACCGCGGCGCCAGCGGACAGCACCGCCACGGACGCCGAGCCGGCGACCGCCGCGCCAGCGGGCAGCACCGCCACGGACGGCGAACCGGCGACCACCGCCGCCACGAGCAGCGGTCGGGGCTCCGGCGCGGCACCGGATGCCACCCGGCCGGAGCCGGTGGCCGTGCTCTCCGGAACGACCGGGCGGCCCGGTTCCTAGGGCCGCGGCGGCGCGGGCCCGGGCCCGCCCCGCAGCCGGCGGCAGGCCGGGACCAGCGCGGCGGGCCCGGTCAGCCGAGCCAGTCGGGCAGCGGTTCCCGGGCGGCCAGCCACCCCGCCGGCACGCCGCCGGGGGTGCCGATGCCGGCGTACGCGGCAACCACGGCGCCGGCGATGGCGGCGGTGGTGTCGACGTCCCCGCCGGCCTCGACGCAGGCCCGTACCGCCGCGGGATAGTCGTCCAGGTGGGTGGCCGCCACCCAGAGGGTGAACGGGACGGTGTCCTGGGCGGTCACCCGCGAACCGTTGCCCAGCGCGTCGACCGCGCGCGGCAGCGGGCCGCCGAGCAGCGTCGCCGCGCGGCGTACCCCCTGGTGGACGTCGCCGGTGGGGTCCAGCGCGGCGGCCACCGCGGCGAGCAACCGGGCCGGCGCCGGGCGGTCCCCCGTCAGCCGGGCCCGGGCGGCCAGCGAGGCGGCGACCGCGACCGCCACCGCCCCGGCGATGCCCTCCGGATGGGCGTGGGTCACCTCGGCGGAGGCCCGGGCCTGGTCGGCGGCGCGGCGGGTGGAGTCGGCGAACCAGGCGCCCAGCGGCCCGACCCGCATCGCCGCCCCGTTGCCGCAGGAGCCCTGCCCCTCGAAGGCGGACGCGGCGGCCACCGGCCAGGGGGTGCCGGCGCGGATCAGCTCCAGGATCCGCACCGCCCCGGCGCCGTAGCGCCGGGCCGGGTCGTAGCGTCGGGCGAACGAGTCGGCCAGGGCGTCCCGGTCCACCGCGCCGGTCTCGGCCAGCACCCGCAGCACCGAGCAGGCCATCTCGGTGTCGTCGCTCCACGGCCAGGGGCCGGCCGGCGGCTCGCCCCACGGGGCCGCCGGCTGCCCGGGGACGAAGAAGGTCGCGCCGAGGGCGTCGCCGACCGAGAGCCCGGCCAGCGCGTCCCGGGCCAGCGCCGCGCGGGTGTCGGGAAACAGGGTGAACGTCATCGCTTTCCCAGCTTGCCGGGTCGCGGGGAGTGCCGCAACGCGATCAACTTGCCACGCGAAGTACGGTCTTGACGTGGCCACCGTGCTCCTGGTCGAAGACGACCACGTCGTCCGCGGCGCGATGCTCCGCTCCCTCACCGACCGGGGGCACGCCGTGCACGCCGTGGGCACCGCGCTGGACGCGCTGCGCCGGGTCGCCGCGGAGACACCCGACCTGGTGGTCCTCGACCTGGGCCTGCCCGACCTGGACGGGTCGGACGCGCTGCGGATGCTGCGCGGCATCACCGACGTCCCGATCATCATCGCCACCGCCCGCGACGACGAGCAGTCGGTCGTCCGGCTGCTGCGGGCCGGCGCGGACGACTACATGGTCAAGCCGTTCACCGGGGCGCACCTGGACGCCCGGATCACCACCGTGCTGCGCCGGGTCGGCCGGGCCAGCCGTACGGTGCAACCGGCCGTGCACACCGTCGGTGGGCTGCGGGTGGACGTCGGTGAGCGCAGCGCGGTGCTCGACGGGGAGCCGCTGGCGCTCACCCGCAAGGAATTCGACCTGCTGGCGTATCTCGCCGCGCGACCCGGACGGGTAGTGTCCCGCCGGGAACTCTTGGAGGAGGTATGGCGGCAGCCGTCGGTCGGCGAGGACCAGACCATCGACGTTCACCTGTACTGGCTCCGGCGCAAAATGGGCGAGTCCGCGGCGAAGCCCCGCTACCTGCGCACCGTGCGGGGGGTGGGTTTCCGGCTGGTGGCCCCCGACTGAGGACGGCGCTGGCCGGGCTCACGGCCGGCATGTGCAGCCTGGTCGCCCTGGCCTTCCTCGTCCCGCTCGGGATCAGCCTGCGCAACGAGGCCCGCGACGAGCTGCTCGCCGACGCCGGCCGCCGGGCCGCCCTGGTCACCGGCGCGCTGGCGGTCAGCAGCGAACCGGCCGCCGTCCGCCGGGCCGTACAGGCCAGTGGCGACTCCGCGGAGACCCGCGCGGTCGTGCACGGCCTGGCCGACGCGCCGGCCGGGCGGGCCGGCGAGGCGGACCTGGCCCGGGCCCGCGAGGACCGGCGGTCCGTGGTCACCGACGTGCCCGGCGGGGTGGTCCGGCTCGACCCGGTGGTGCTGGGCGACCGGGTCGCCGTGATCGAGGTGTTCGTGCCGGAGGACCAGCTCGACGAGGGCGCCGGGGGCACCTGGTTGCTGCTGGCGGCCGTGGCGGTCGCCCTGGTCGGCGCGTCGGTGGTGGTGGTCGACCGGGTCGCGGCCCGCGCCGTCGACGCCACCGGGGAGCTGGTCCGGGCGGCGCGCGCGCTGGGCGACGGTGACCTGGGCGTACGGGTGACGCCGAGCGGCCCCCGGGAGCTGGCCGAGGCGGGCCACGCCTTCAACCGGATGGCCGACGGGATGGTGTCGGCCCGCTCCGACGAGCGGGAACTGGTGGCCGACCTCTCGCACCGGCTGCGTACCCCGCTGACCGCGTTGCGGCTGGACGCCGAGGCGCTGGAGTCCGACGACACGAGCATCGGCACGTTCACCGAGGCGGAGCTGGACCGTCGGCGCGGCATCCGCCGGATCCGGCAGGCCATCGCCACCCTGGAGGGCGAGGTCGACCAGTTGATCAAGACCACCCGCAAGGCGGTGACCCACGAGGCCGCGACCGGCAGCTGCGACGTCAGCGAGGTGGTCCGGGAGCGGATGGTGTTCTGGTCGGCGCTCGCCGGCGACCAGCAGCGGGCGCACCGGGTGACCGGCGCCCAGCTGCGCATCCCCGCCCCGGTGCCGCGGGCCGAGCTGGCCGCCGCGCTGGACGCGGTGATCGGCAACGTGTTCCGCTACACCCCGCAGGGCACCGCGTTCGAGGTGGCGGTGTCCCGCCGCGACGGCTGGGTGGCGATCCGGGTCGACGACGCCGGACCGGGCATCCCCGACCCGGACCGGGCGCTGCGCCGGGGCACCAGCGACCGCGGTTCGACCGGTCTGGGCCTGGACATCGCGAAACGGGTCGCGTTGCAGGCCAACGGTTCGGTGAGCATCGACCGGGCCCGGCTCGGCGGGGCCAGCGTGGTGATGCTGCTCGCCGACCCGGACGCCACCCCTCGGCAGGTGAGCCGGTTCGGGCTGGTGGGGCGGATGGCCCGGGAGGCGCGGGAGCAGAAGACCGGCCGGCGCTGGCCCCGGCAGCGCGCCGAGGACGGCTGAGCCGGTGAGCGCGAGGAACGAGCCGGGTCGCCAGCCCGCGGTCGCGAACGACGCAAGCGCGACGGTTGTGCCCGAACGCAAGTCTTCCTTAGATCCGGGTTAACCCCGGCGGCGTACCGGCCGGGAGCTGACAGGATCAGATCCGAACCCATCAGTTCCGCCGGCCACACGCCCCGTTCCATCCAACGGCCGGTGGGGCGCGCGCGGCGGGAGTCGGTCCCCCCACACCTGACTCCCGCCGCGCGCCACTCCACACCCGCGCCGGGCTCAGCGCCCGTTCGCCGCCAGGTACGCGTCGATCTCCCCGCTGATCCGGGCCTGCTCCGCCGGCTCCAGGAACGACGCGGTCACCGCGTCCCGGGCCAGCCCGGCCAGCCCCTCCGGTCCGACCCCGAGCAGCTCGGCGGCGACCGCGTACTCGTCGTTGAGGGTGGTGCCGAACATCGGCGGGTCGTCGGAGTTGATGCTGACCAGCACCCCGGCGTCGACCAGTTGCCGCAGCGGGTGCTCGGCGAGCGTGGCCACCGCCCGGGTGCGCACGTTGGAGGTGGGGCAGACCTCCAGCGCGATCCGGTGCTCGGCGAGGTGGGCCAGCAGTTCCGGGTCCCGGGCCGCGGAGATGCCGTGCCCGATCCGCTCGGCGCCCAGGTCGCGCAGCGCGTCCCAGACGGTCTGCGGGCCGGTGGTCTCCCCGGCGTGCGGCACGGACCGCAGGCCGGCCGCCCGGGCCTGGTCGAAGTACGGCTTGAACTGCGGCCGGGGCACCCCGATCTCCGGGCCGCCGAGACCGAAGCTGATCAACCCGTCGGGGCGTTCGGCCAACGCGATCCGCAGCGTCTCCTCGGCGGCCGGGAGGCCGGCCTCGCCGGGGATGTCGAAGCACCAGCGCAGCGCGATGCCGAAGTCGGCCTCGGCCCGCTTGCGGGCGTCCTCGATCGCCTCGCAGAAGGCGGGCGCGGGGATGCCGCGGTGCACGTGCGAGTACGGCGTGACGGTCAGCTCGGCGTACCGGACCTGCTGACGGGCCAGCTCGCGGGCCACCTCGTGGGTGAGGATCCAGACGTCCTCGGGGTCCCGGATCAGGTCGACCACGCTGAGGTAGACCTCGATGAAGTGGGCGAAGTCGCGGAACGCGAAGTAGTCGGCGAGCTTGTCCGGGTCGGCCGGGACGGGGCTGCGCCCCTCGTGCCGGGCGGCCAGCTCGGCGACGATGCGGGGCGAGGCGGAGCCGACGTGGTGCACGTGCAGCTCGACCTTGGGCAGTCCGGCGATGAAGGTGGGCAGGTCGGTCACGGGTTCTCCTCTGCGCGGGCGCCGGTACGGGCCACCACGAAGATGCGGCGGAACGGAAAGTACACCCGACCCTGCCGCACCGGGTACGACTCGGTGAGGGCGGCCCCCAGCTCGGCCCGAAAGTCGGACCAGTCACCGGCGTCCAGCGCGGCCCGCACCGGACGCAGCGCGGTCCCCTCCATCCAGGCCAGCACCGGGTGGTCCGCGCCGGTGGCCGGCAGCAGGTGCAGGTAGGTGGTCTCCCAGGCGTCCACCGCGCAGCCGGCTTCGGTCAGCAGGGCCGCGTAGCCGACCGGGTCGGCCACCGGGGCCGCGCGCAGCAGCGGGGCGACGGTCGCCGCCCAGCGCGGCCGGGCCGCGACCTCGCGCAGCGCGCGGTGCGACGGCGCGTCGAAGTTGCCGGGCACCTGGCAGGCGAGCCAGGCGCCGGCGGGCAGCTCGGCCGCCCAGCGGGTGAGCAGTTCCCGGTGGCCGGGGACCCACTGGAGGACGGCGTTGCAGATCAGCACGTCCAGGTCCGGCTCCGGGCGCCAGGCACGGACGTCGCCGACGGTGAAGGAGATCGGCTCGGCCCGGGTCAGGGCGCGGGCCCGGTCGATCATCTCGGCGGAGGAGTCCAGGCCGCTGATCCGGCTGCCCGGCCAGCGGTCGGCGAGGGTGGCGGTCAGTGTGCCGGGACCGCAGCCGAGGTCGACCACCGCCCGGGGGCGCTCGGCCGGCACCCGGGCGAGCAGGTCGTGGAAGGGGCGGGAGCGCTCGTCGCCGTAGCGCAGGTAGGTGCTCGGATCCCACATGACATTCTCCAAACCGTACGTACGTCTTGCTAGACCGTAGCGGCCCGACGCGCGTCCGGGCAACCAGATCATTAAGCTCGGTGGCTATGGAACAGCGCAGCTTCGACCGGCTCGGGCGTCGGGTGGGTGTCGTCGGCCTCGGCGCCTGGCAGCTCGGTGGCGACTGGGGCCAGGTCAGCGAGGACGCCGCGATGGACGTCCTCGCCGCCGCCGTGGACGCCGGGGTCACCTTCCTGGACACCGCCGACGTGTACGGCGACGGCCGCAGCGAGCAGCTGATCGGCCGGTTCCTGCGTGGGCGCCCCGGGCACGGGCTGACCGTCGCCACCAAGATGGGCCGCCGGGTCGACCAGGTGCCCGAGGCGTACACCCTGGACAACTTCCGGGCCTGGACCGACCGGTCCCGGACCAACCTCGGGGTGGACACCCTGGACCTGGTCCAGCTGCACTGCCCGCCCACTGCGGTCTTCGCCGACGACCGGGTCTTCGACGCCCTCGACACCCTCGTCGCCGAGCAGCGCATCGCCGGCTACGGGGTGAGCGTGGAAACCTGCGAGCAGGCGCTGACCGCGATCGCCCGCCCCGGCGTGGCCAGCGTCCAGATCATCCTCAACGCGGTCCGGCTCAAGCCCCTCGACCGGGTGCTGCCCGCCGCCGCGGCGGCCGGGGTCGGCATCATCGCCCGGGTGCCGCTGGCCAGCGGCCTGCTCTCCGGCCGCTACGACGAGCGCACCACCTTCCCCGCCGACGACCACCGCAACTTCAACCGGCACGGAGAGTCGTTCGACGTCGGCGAGACCTTCTCCGGCGTCGACTACGACCTCGGCCTGGCCGCGGTACGCCGGCTCGCGCCGCTGGTCGGCGACGGCCGCACGATGGCCCAGTTCGCGTTGCGCTGGGTGCTCGACCAGCCGGGCGTCACGGTGGTCATCCCCGGCGCCCGCGACGCCGAGCAGGCCCGGCGCAACGCCGCCGCGGCCGGGCTGGCGCCGCTCACCGACGTCGAGCAGGCGGCCGTGCGCGACACCTACGACGAGCTGATCAGGCCGCAGGTGCACCACCGGTGGTGAACACACCGCGTCGCGTCCCCGCCCGGCGGGTCCGCGCACCGCATGCTGGACCGGCACGGGCACGGAGGGAGGAACGATGAAGGGCTGGCTGCCGCTCACCCTCGGCCTGCTCGCCATGGTCGTCGGGGCGGTGTGGACCGTCCAGGGCCTCGGCTACGTCGAGGGCAGCGTGATGACCGGCCAGCGGGTCTGGGCGGTCATCGGACCGGTGCTCGTCCTGGTCGGACTGGTCGTGCTCTGGCTCGGGCTGCGCTCGCGTCGCCGCTCCTGAAGCGAGCCCGTGGCTCTCTCGTCGCCGCTCCTGAAGCGGGCCCCGCGGCCCGGGCCCCGGAACGCTGAAAGCCCCGCGTCCGGGGAGGACACGGGGCTTGACATCAGTCCGGAGCCGCACCGTCGAGCGCGACGGCGGACCGGATCTGCTTGCTCAGATGGGGCGGACCTGCTCGGCCTGCGGACCCTTCTGACCCTGGGCGATCTCGAACTCCACCCGCTGGTTCTCCTCCAGCGTGCGGTAGCCGCTGGTCTGGATGGCCGAGAAGTGGACGAACACGTCAGCACCCCCGCCGTCGACGGTGATGAAGCCGAAGCCCTTGTCTGCGTTGAACCACTTCACGGTTCCCTGCGCCATGTGTATCTCCTTCTAAAACTGGCGGCCTAGCACGCCGGCGCGGCCGATTGGCCGTTTTCGAGCAGCGGCGCCGGAGGCGGCCCCCGGTGAAGGAGACTTCTCTCAACCCACGCCATCTCTCAACAGCGTGGAACAGCAAACCACGTACGCAAAAACTCTGCACAGCCTACCCGACGAAATTCTCCGACATGTGACCTGACGGTTGCCCAAAGCGGCTGTGCGGACGGCGGCGACAGGCGAAAGACCCCCCGCCCGACAACGGCGGCAGGGGGTCTTTCGGCGCGGCTGTCAGTCCGGCCAGTGGCCGGTCAACCGGCGTACCCCGACCGCTCCGCCGCGGTCCACGGCCGCCCGGACCACCGCGAAGATGGCGCCCTGCAGGGCCGCCGCGGCGAGGATCTCGCCCCACCGGCGGTCCTCGTCGGTGGCGCTGGGGGCCTCCCCGTCGCCGGCCGTCACCGTCCACACCTTCCGGAAGATGGCCCCGGCCAGGGTGCCGGCCGCGATACCGAGCAGCACCCCGACGGGGCGGTACGCCGCCTTGCCGATCTTCGAGCTCACCGACGCCTCCCCCGTACGATCAACAGCACGATCATGGTGGCCACGGCGCCCGCCGCCACCGCGGCCCACGGCGCCGGGCCGCTGCGCAGGGCCACCTTCCCCTCGTCCGCGTGCACTCGCACGGACTGCGCCTGCCGCGTCGCCTGGCCCCGCACCCGGGCCACGGTCTGCGCGGCCTGCCCCCGCACCCGGTCCTTCGCCTGCTCGGCCGAGGACCGCAACCGGGCCTTCACGTCGGCCTTGGCGGCCAACAGCTCCATCGTCTCACCCAACTCCACCCGGGTCCGGCGGATCTCCGCACGGAGCGCCTCCAGGTCACCGGTCCCGTTGCCCGTCATGCCCGCCTCCCGTCCTTCACCGCGGCGGTGACGGTGTCCACGTCCGCCCGGACGCTACGGACCGCCGCCTCCGGCACTGGCGGGACGGCACGGCTGACCTGCTTCTTGCCGACCAGCGCGAGAACCCCGGCGATCAGGAAGAGCACCACCGCCACGATCAGGGCGGCCAGCCACGCGGGCATCACCAGCGCCAGCAGCAGGATCACCGTGGCGACCAGCGCGCCCGCGCCGTAGAGGGCCATCACCCCGCCGCCGCCGAACAACCCGATGCCGATCCCGGCGTGCTTGCCCTTCTCGGTCAGTTCCGCCCGGGCCAGCGCCAGTTCGTCCCGCACCAGGCGGGAGACCTGTTCGGTGGCCCGCTGCACCAGCTCGGCGGTGGACGGCTCGCTCCCGGTCCGGGACGCGCTGCGACTCGCGACGTCAGCCATGCTGTCCTCCTTTCATCATCACCGCGCTGTATGCCCGGAGTCGCCGCCCGTCAATCCTGACGCGGGGCGTGCGCAGCAATCCCCGGGAAACGGGCCGCCAAACGCCCCGCCCGCCACCGATCCGCCCGCTCCGGCCGCTTCGGCCGCGTACGGGCCAACGCGCCCGGCCGCCGGAGGTCACGCACCGACCCGGCAATCCCCCCGCCGCCGGGCCCGGCGGCGCGGAGTGCGGTGGGCGCGGCCCGGGGAGGCACGGCCGGGTAGGCGCCGCGCGGCCCGGGGGCCCCGGGGTGGCATGGCCGGGGGTAGGCGTGGCGGGTCAAGCGACACCATCCAGTGCGTTGACCGACGTCGGGGGGTGCGCCGGGCAGCCTACGAACTTGATGTCGTAAACGAATCACCGTGCGCGGAGTAGCAACCGGATGGCGGGATTCCGCTGCCACCCTGATTCGTCTACGACATCAAGTTGGTAGCTTGCCCACCGACCACCCCGAGGGCGTGCGGCATTGGGGCGACATCCGCCCAGGGCGCATGCGGCCGACGAGGGCGCTACACGCCGGGCGCACGGCAAGGGGCATCCGCCCGGCGCGCATCGCCTGCGGGCCGCTGATCGCCCCGCTCGCCCGCGCCGCCCCGCTCCGCCCGCGCCGCACCGCGTTGCCCCGCGCCGCGCCGCGCCGCTCCGCCCGCTCGCACCGCCGCCCGCCGACGGCGACTCGTGCGGTAACAGCGGCTCAGCGCCGGGCGTCGGCGTGGTCCTCCGGGCCGATGAACGCCTCGCTGCGGGCATCGCCGTCGTCGCTGCCGCCGAAGACCCGGGCGTCGTCCGGCATCTCCGCCTCGGCCCGGCGACGGACCGGGCGGCGCGGCTGCACCCACTGCCAGGGCAGTGAGCCCGAGGAGTCACCCAGCTCGGCACGCACCCGGGGCATCGCGGTCGGCCGGTTGTCCCGGATCCAGCCCACCAGGTGTTCCCGGACCAGGCAGCGCAGGTCCCAGAGGCTGCCCGCGTCGGCCGCGCTGACCAGCGCGCGTACCTTGACCATCCCGCCGGTGGCGTCGGTGACCTGGAGCACGCAGACCCGGCCGTCCCACAGCTCGGTGCCCTCCACCAGCCGGCGCAGCTCCTCGCGCATCGCCTGCACCGGGATCGCCCAGTCGACGTCGAACTCGGCGGTGCCGAGCACGGCCGCCTCGGTCCGGGTCCAGTTCTGGAACGGGGTGCTGGTGAAGTACGAGGTGGGCAGGATCAGCCGCCGGTCATCCCAGACCTGCACCACCACGTAGCTGAGCGTCAGCTCCTCGATCCGGCCCCACTCGCCCTCGACCACCACCACGTCGTCCAGGCGTACCGCGTCGCTGAAAGCGAGCTGGAGGCCGGCGAAGACGTTGCCGAGCAGGCTCTGCGCGGCCAGCGCGGCCACCACACCGACGACACCGGCACTGGTCAGCACGCCGGCGCCGATGCCCCGTACCGCCGGGAAGGTCATCAGCATCACGCCGAGGGCGAGCACCACGATCACCGCGATGGTCAGCCGGCGCAGCAGCACCACCTGGGTACGGACCCGTCGGGCGTGCCGGTTGTTCGGCACGTCCACCCGGAACCGGGCCAGCGCGGTGTCCTCCACCACCACCAGCAGCGAGGCGACCAGCCAGGCCGCGGCGGCCACCACGGCGAGCACCAGGGTGTGCAGCACGATCTGCCGCCAGGGGGTGCCCACCGCGTACAGGGTGGTGAAGCGCACCGCGAACTGCACGGCGAGGATGGTGACGGCCACCTGGAACGACCGGTGCGCGTGCTCGGTGAGCTCGGTCAGCAGCAACGAGCGGCGGCCGAGGCGGCGCATCACGCGGTGCACCACCTCCACCACCAGCAGCGCGATCGCCGCCGCGCCCAGCGCGGCGGCGATCGTGGTCAGGTAGCTCTGCACAGCGTCCTCCTCCGGCCGGGCACCCGGTTTCGGGCAAAGGCCCAATGGTGCCCGGCGGATGTCGCATCGACCAGGCTCAGACCTTGCGGTAGCGGGACTGGACGAAGCAGTAGACGCCGAACGCGGCGATACCGAGCGCCATGAGGGCGAGCAGCACCGGGCCGTAGGACTGGTCACGCAGGGTACGCAGGGCGGCGTCCAGGCCGCGGGCCTTCTCCGGGTCGTAGTTCACCGCGGCCACGATGATCAGCACACCAGTGATGGCGAAGACGGTGCCCCGGGCGGCGTACCCGGCCATGCCGAGCCGGCGGGTCAGCCGCAGCGTCTTCGGGTTCATCTGCTCGGTCTTGAGGTTGCGCAGGAACTTCTTCTTCAGGCCGTAGACGACCATGCCGACGCCCACGGCGGCGAGGACCAGGCCGGCCAGCCCGACCAGCCACCGGCCCCCGTCGGAGGACATCAGCTTCTCGGAGAAGGCCTGCTGCTGGTCGGAGGAGTTGGAGCTGGCGTCCTGGAAGACCTTGATGGCGGTCCAGGCCAGCCAGAGGAAGATCACGGTACGGACCCCCGAGACGACCCGCTCGAAGATCCGTTCCTTGCCGCGCTTCGTCTGGTGCCCGACGATCGCCTCCAGCGCCTGCCAGATGGCCATCGCGATCAGGCCGACCGCGATCACGATCAGCAGGAACTTGCCCAGCGGCTGTTCGCCGAGGGTCCGCAGCGCACCGTTCTGGTTGCCCTCCTCGCCCGAGTTGCCGAAGGCGATCTGCAGGGCCAGCCAGCCGAAGAGCAGGTGCACGATGCCGTAGCCGATGAAACCGGCCCGGGTCAACAGTTCGAGCCACCGACTGTTCGCCGCCTGGGCGGCGGTGGCTTCAGCATTACGGGTAACCGACATGGCGCCTCAATCTCCGAACGCGAAGATTTCCAAACGTGCCCACCCGGTCCGGCGGGCGCGGCGCCACCTGCCCGTACTACCGGGAAACCCGGATCTGAACCTGCTCGTCGGTGACGCTCTCCAGGCTGACCGAGAGGTCCCCCGCCGAGGCGGCCTGCTGGCCGACGGTCAGCGAGAGCTGCTCGCCGGCCACCTCGACGGTGACCTGGTCACCCTGGGCGCCGACCAGTTTCGCCTCGACGCCGAGGATGGTGGCGCTGGCCTCGACGCCGCGCTCGAAGGTGATCGTGCAGGCGTCCAGCCCGCAGTCGGTGGAGGCGCCCTGGGAGCTGCATCCGGCGAGCAGGGCCGCGCCGAGCACCAGGCCGGCCAGCAGGCCGCCGGCCCGTCGCGCGGCGGGGGCGAACGAGGGGAGGAACGGTCGGTTCGTCACGGGGCAAGGGTACGAGACGCCCGCCGGCCGGTCACCAGTCGGATGATCATCTTTTTCGGACCGTCGGGTCGGCGGGTTAGGGTCCCGGCATGCCGTACGACGTCGCCCGGGTCCGGGCCGCCTACCCCGCGCTGGCCGAGGGTTTCGCCCACTTCGACGGTGCCGGCGGCACCCAGACCGCCGCACCGGTGATCGACGCCGTCGCCGGTGCGATGCGGGGCGCCACCGGCAACCGCAGCACCGCCTTCGCGCCCGGCCGCCGCGCGTTGGAGCTGGTCGCCGGCGCCCGGGCCGCGGTGGCCGACCTGCTCGGGGCGGAACCCGCCGGGGTGGTCCTCGGGCCGAGCGCCACCGCGCTGACGTACACCCTGGCCCGCACCCTCGGCGCGACCTGGCGGCCGGGCGACGAGGTGGTGCTGTCCCGGCTGGACCACGACGCGAACGTACGCCCGTGGGTGCAGGCCGCCGAGGCGGCCGGCGCCACGGTGCGCTGGGCCGAGTTCGACCCCGACAGCGGCGAGCTGCCCGCCGGCCAGTACGCCGATCTGGTCGGCGCGCGCACCCGGCTGGTCGCGGTGACCGCCGGCAGCAACGCGATCGGCACCGTGCCGGACGTCGCGGCGATCGCCAAGACCGCGCACGCCGCCGGCGCCCTGGTCTGCGTGGACGGGGTGCACTCGGTGCCGCACGGGCCCACCGACCTGGCCACGCTCGGCGCGGACTTCCTGGTCACCAGCGCCTACAAGTGGTCCGGCCCGCACCTGGCCGCGATGGTCGCCGACCCGGCCCGGTGGGCGGCGCTGCGGCCGGCGAAGCTGCTGCCCTCCGCCGACGCGGTGCCGGACCGGTTCGAGTTCGGCACGCCGAGCTTCCCGCTGCTGGCCGGTGTCACCGCGGCGGTGGACCATCTGGCGTCGCTGGACCCGGCGGCGGCCGGTGACCGGCGGGCCCGGGTGCGGGCCGGGCTGACCGCCGCGCAGGCGCACGAGGAGGCGGTCTTCGACCGGCTGCTCGCCGGCCTGGCCGCGCTGCCCGGGCTCACCCTGCTCGGTTCGCCGGCCCGGCGCTGCCCGACCGTCTCGTTCCGGCTGGCCGGGCTCTCCCCCGCCGACACCGCCGCCGAGCTGGGCGCGGCCGGGCTCTGCCTGTCGCACGGCGACTACTACGCCTACGAGTACTTCCAGCGGATGGGGTTGCGGGCCGACGGCGGCGCGGTGCGGGCCAGCGTGTACCACTACAACACCGTCGAGGAGGTCGACCGGTTGCTGGCCGAACTGGCCAGGATCGCCACCCGTGGGGGGAGAATGGCCCGGTGAGCTTCCTGGTCGAGGAGAACCCCGCCAAGCACCGGTTCGAGATCCTGGTCGACGATGCCCTGGCCGGGTTCACCGCCTACCTTCCCCGGGGCGAGGTGCTGATCTTCACGCACACCGAGGTGGACGCGAAGTTCCGGAACATGGGGGTCGGCGCGGCGCTGATCCGCGGCACGCTGGACCAGATCCGGGCCCGCGGCGGCCGGGTGGTCCCCCGGTGCCCGTTCATGGCCAGCTTCATCGAGCGCCACCCGGACTACGCCGACCTGGTCGTCCCGGCCGCCTGACGGCCTCCGCGGTCCGGGCCGGGCTCAAGGGGCGCGGTGCGGCGTTCGGCGGCGACCCCGGTCACCGACTGAGGGACGCGGTGCGGCGTTCGGCGGCGGCTCGGTCACCGGCTCAGGGCGCGGTGAGGCGTTCGGCGGCGGCCCGGGCGCCGGCCCGGGTCGCGCCGTGCGTGGCGACGTGCACCGCGCCGGTGACCAGGTGCGGGACGCCCAGCTCGACCACCACCGCGTCGGGCCGGACGGCCAGCGCCCGGCCCACGGCCGCCCGCATCCAGTCGTGCCGGTGCAGGTCGCGGACCACCAGCACCAGCGGGCGGCCGGCGGCGCCGGCGGTCGGGTCGGCGGGCGTGTCGTCGTGGGCGTACCGGGCCGTGGTGGTGCCGGGCAGCAGCTCGGCGAGCGGGGCGGCGACGCCCCACGGGGTCTGCGGACCGATCGCGATGTTGTGCGGCGGGACGAACTCCACCACGTGCGGCGGCCGGGTCAGCGGCAGCGCGTCGGCGCCCTCCGGTGCGACCGTCACCCGGACCGCCCGGCGGGCCGCCACCAGTCCGATCGCCGGCTCGGCCGAGCCATCGACGCGGGCCGAGCCGTCGGCGCGGGCGGCCACCGTCCAGGCGGCGAGCTGGCCGACCCGCTTGGCGGCCTCGGCCAGCCGCTCCTCGGGCAGCTCACCGGCGCGTACCGCGGTCACCAGGGCGTCCCGCAGCGCGCGGACGGTCTCCTCGTCGGCGTGCTCGCCGCCCACGCAGATCGCGTCCGCCCCGGCGGCGAGGGCGCGCACGGCCGCGCCGGTCAGGCCGTACCGGTCGGCCACCGCGCGCATCTCCACCGCGTCGGTCACCACCACGCCCTGGAAGCCGAGCTCCTCGCGGAGCAGCCCGCCGAGCACGTACGGGCTGAGGGTGGCCGGCAGCGCGGGGTCCAGCGCCGGCACCAGCAGGTGGCCGGTCATCACCGCCTGCACGCCGGCCGCCACCGCGGCCCGGAACGGCACCAGCTCACCGGCGCGCAACTGTTCACCGGTGGCCTCGATGACGGGCAGGTCGTGGTGCGAGTCGACCCGGGTGTCGCCGTGTCCGGGGAAGTGTTTGGCGCAGGCGGCCACCCCGCCGGCCTGCAGGCCGCGGACCCAGGCGGCGGTGTGCCGGGCCACCAGGGCCGGGTCGGCCCCGAAGGAGCGCACCCCGATCACCGGGTTGTCCGGGTTGGAGTTGACGTCGGCGTCCGGGGCGTAGTTCAGGGTGACGCCGGCGGCGGCGAGGTCGGCGCCGAGGTCGCGGGCCACCGCCTCGGTCAGCGCCGGATCGTCCACCGCGCCGAGGGCCAGGTTGCCCGGGCGGGAGCTGCCCCGGGCCGACTCGATCCGGGTGACGTCCCCGGCCTCCTCGTCGATGGCCACGATCACGTCGGGACGTTCGGCGCGCAGCGCGGCGGTCAGCGCGGCGAGCTGTGCCGGGTCGACCACGTTGCGGGCGAAGAGCACCACCGCGCCGAGCCCGTCGGCGAGCCAGCGCCGGACCCAGGGCGGCGGGGTGGTGCCGACGAACCCGGGTTGCAGGACGGTGGCGGCCAGCCGGGCCAGCTCGCGTTCCGGGAAGCTCACGCCGTCCCCGTCCCCGCGTACCGAGCGGTCACCGCATCGTCCATCGCCCACCGTCCCCGTACGCTCGCCGGCCACCGTCCGTCACCCGCCGGTGGCGGGCACGTGCCTGCCATGGTCACACCCGGGCCGGCTAACAGTCAAGAAACCTTACTGTTTCGTCGGCAGGGCCGGCGTGAAAGAGTGCGGGCATGGCATCCCCGCTGCTCGCCGACGCCACCAGCGCAGCCGACATCCCCGGCGTACGCCTGCTCGGCCTGGTGGTGGGCGGCCTGTTCCTGCTGATCGCCATCCGGGCGATGTTCAAGCGCTGATCCCCGGCGGCGGTTCGAGCCGACCCGACGGGGTACCGCCCTTCGGGTCCGGCACGCGGACGCGACGAGGGGAACATGAGATGAGGATCGGCTACTTCCTGTCCAGCGAGGAGTACACCCCGGCGGAGCTGCTGGCGCAGGCCCGTGGCGCCGAACAGGCCGGGTTCGAGGCACTGTGGATCTCCGACCACTACCACCCCTGGGTGGACGCCCAGGGCCAGAGCCCCTTCGTCTGGTCCACCATCGGGGCGCTGAGCCAGGTCTGCACGCTGCCGGTGACCACCGCGGTGACCTGCCCGACGGTCCGCATCCACCCGGCGGTGCTGGCCCAGGCGGCGGCGACCAGCGCGGTCCTGCACTCCGGGCGGTTCGTGCTCGGCGTCGGCTCGGGCGAGGCGCTCAACGAGCACATCTTCGGCGACGCCTGGCCGCAGGCCGACGTGCGGCTGCAGATGCTGGAGGAGGCGGTCGAGGTGATGCGCGAGCTGTGGGCGGGGGGCTTCGTCAACCACCGCGGCCGGCACTACACCGTCGACCACGCCCGGCTCTACACGCTGCCGGAGACCCCGCCGAAGGTGTACGTCTCCGGCTTCGGGCCGAAGGCGATCGACCTGGCCGCCCGGATCGGCGACGGCTACGTCAGCACCATGCCCGACGGTGACATGGTGCGCCGCTTCCGGGACAACGGCGGCGGCGACAAGCCGTGCCAGGCCGGCTTCAAGGCGGCGTACGCCGACAGCGAGGAGGAGGGCGTGCGGATCGCGTACGAGAAGTGGCCCAACGCCGGGGTGCCGGGCGAGCTGTCCCAGGTGCTCCCCTCGCCGCGCCACTTCGAGCAGGCCGCGCAGCTGGTGCGGCCGGAGATGATGAAGGAGTCCTTCGTCTGCGGCAACAGCGCCGACGCGCACCTGGAGATGATCGACAAGTACGCCAAGGCCGGCTTCGACGAGGTGTACGTGGCCAACACCGGCCCGAACTGGGCCGGCCTGTTCGACCTCTACCGCCGCGAGGTGCTCCCCCACCTCCGCTGACGGTGCAAGGAAGGGCACCTTGTTAACGCATTCGGTAGCGGAAGGGCCCCCTGTTAACACGTGGCGCCGCCCGGCCCGGCGACCGGCAGGCCGGCGGGTGGCGGGCCGGGCAGGCCGGCGGGTGGCGGGCCGGGCAGGCCGGCGGCCGGCGGGCCGGGCAGGCCGGCGGCCGGCGGGCCGGGCAGGACGCCGTGCAGCAGCGTGGCGACCAGCGCGTCCACCAGCTCGGGGGCGGGCTCCGGCGGCGCGCCGGCCGGGTCGAGCAGCCGGCCCAGGATCAGGTCGTGGCAGACCCCGACGACCAGCGTGGCGACGGCCTCCGGACTGGCCGTGGCTGCCATCCGGCCGAGCGCCCGTTCCGCGCGGACGTAGTCGGCCAGTTCCTCGCGCAGCCACTGCCCGCCCCCGAGCGGAGTGGGCAGGTCACCGAGGCGGGCCAGCAACTTCGGCTGGGTGGGCAGGCCGGCGAACGCCGGCAGGATCGCCGCGTGCAGCGCCAGCGCGCGATCGACGTACGCCCGCAGGTTCGCCTCGACGGTCCGCTCCCCCGCCCGCGGCGGCGCGTCCTGCTGCCCCGCCTCGACGGCCCGCAGGTGCGCGTCCAACGCGTACGCGAGCAGCTCCTCCTTGTCGGCGAAGTGGTTGTAGAGCACGCCGTCGGCCACGCCGGCCTCCCGGGCGATGTCGCGGACGGTGAGCCCGGCGGTGCCGCGTTGCGCGACGAGCCGGCCGGCGGCGGCGATCAGGTGCGCCCGCAGGCTCTGCTCGCCGCCACCGCGCAGCGCGGCCGCTCTTCTCGGGGACATCATCGGCATCCTAGGCAAGGCTGTTCGCCGGAGGATCCGTCCACCGGCCAGCGGTGTTAACAAGGGGCCCCTGCTCTACCGGAGGCGTTAACAAGGGGCCCCTCCTTGCATCCGGGCGGTTACCAGCCAGGCTGTGGCGCGCAGGCGTACGGCGTCGGGGTGCTGGTAGGGCCGGAGGGCTTCGACCAGCGCGGCGCGGGCCCGGGCCGCGGTGGCCGGGTCGACCCGGTCGAGTTGGTGGCGGATCGGGCCCCAGCCGGCCAGGAAGCGGCCGGCGTCCACCGCGTCCCGGCCCCAGTGCGCCACCGCCTGCACCGGGACGCACTCGATGCCGGTGAAGCCGGCGGCGGTGAGCACCCGCGCGACGACCGCCGGATCGGCCAGCGAGAGCGGCTCGGCGGCGCCGGTCCCGTCGGTGCCCGACGGCGGCAGCTGCGCGGCGAGGGCGCCGAGCACCGCGCCGAGGTCCCCGCGGTGGAAGTCGTCGAGGCAGACGAACGCGAGCCGGCCGCCCGGCCGCAGCGCCCGACCGATGTTGCCGAAGGCGGCGACCGGATCGGCGAAGAACATCACCCCGAAGCGGCTCAGCGCGACGTCGTAGGCGGCGGCCGGGAACGGGTGCACCTGGGCGTCGGCCCGGACGAACTCCACAGTCGACACGCCCTCCTCGACCGCCGTGGCCCGGGCCCGGTCGAGCATCGGCGCGGAGAGGTCGACGCCGACGGCGTGGCCGGCCCGGGCGGCCAGCCGGGTCAGCTGGCCGGTGCCGCAGCCGACGTCGAGCACCCGGTCGCCGGGGCGTACGGCGGCGAGCAGGAGCTCGTTGAACCCGGCGTTGACCGCGTCGTAGCGGTCCTGGTGGTCGGCCCAGTGCCGCCCCTCGTAGCCGTTCCACGCCTCGGCCTGGTGGGCGTTGACCAGCGTCTCCATGCGACCCTCCGTGATGAACGCTTGTTCATGAACGCTCACTCATAATGCCCCCGCGAATCGCCGCGGTCAATGCCGGTTTCGTCCGGTCGGCCCTCGGGTACCTGCGCCCACTGATGAAGCTGTCCACGAACGCCACGACACTGCGCCGCGCCGCGAAGAACCTCTTCGGCTGGACCACGCTGCGGCCCAACCAGCTCGCCGCCATGCGGGCGGTGATGAAGCGACGCGACGCGCTGGTGGTGCTGCCCACCGGCGCCGGCAAGTCGGCGATCTACCAGATCCCGGCCAGCCTGATCCCCGGACCCACGGTGGTCATCTCCCCGCTGCTCGCCCTCCAGCAGGACCAGATCGCCGCGCTCAACGAGCGGCAGCGTCCCGAGCTGCGGGCGGTGCGGATCAGTTCGGACGAGACCGCCGCGCAGCAGGCGCAGGCGATCGCCGAGATCCGCGACGGGCGGGCCGAGTTCCTCTTCATCACCCCGGAGGCGCTGAGCAATCCGGACCGGATGGCCGAGGTACGCGAGCTGAAGCCGGCGCTTGTCGCGATCGACGAGGCGCACTGCATCTCGGCCTGGGGGCACGACTTCCGGCCGGACTACCTGGCCCTCGGTCACCTCATCGAGGGCCTCGGCCGGCCGCCGGTGGTGGCGCTGACCGCGACCGCCTCACCGCCCGTACGCGACGACATCATCTCCCGGCTGCGGCTGCGCGACGCCGAGGTGGTGGTCTCCGGGCTGGACCGGCCCAACCTCTTCCTCGAGGTGGCATACTGCCCGACCGACGACTACCGGTGGCGCCGGCTGACCACGCTGCTGCGCGAGGACGGGCGGCCGGGCATCATCTACGTGCCCACCCGGCGGGCCGCCGAGGAGCTGGCCGGCAAGCTCACCGACGCCGGCTTCCCGGCGCAGTTCTTCCACGGCGGCATGCCCACCGCGGCCCGCCACGAGCTGCACGAGGCGTTCCTCGCCGACCGCGTCCCGATCATGGTGGCCACCTCCGCGTTCGGCATGGGCATCGACAAGCCGAACATCGCCTGGGTGGTGCACATGGCCCTGCCCGACTCCCCGGACAGCTACTTCCAGGAGATCGGCCGGGCCGGACGCGACGGCGAGCAGGCCCGGGTGCTGCTGCTCTGGCGCGCCGAGGACGTCGGCCTGCAGCGCTACTTCTCCGGCGGGCTGCCCGACCAGCAGGAGCTCCAGGAGCTCGCGGCGGTGCTGCGCAAGCAGCCCCGGAACAAGAAGGAGCTGCGCGAGCTGACCGGGCTGGGCCCACGCAAGCTCGGCCAGTACCTGTCGCTGCTGGAGCAGGTGGGTGCCGCCGAGCCCCGCGCGAAGCAGCGCATCGGCGCCCCCCGGTACGCCCCGACGCCCGCCGACTCGGCGCGGGCGGCCCTGGCCGAGGCGGAGCGCCAGCAGGCGGTCACCCGGTCCCGTACGGACATGATGCGCGCCTTCGCCGAGACCACCGGCTGCCGCGGGCAGGCCCTGCTGGCCTACTTCGGTGAGCAGATGAGCCAGGTGTGCGGGCACTGCGACAACTGCCACGCCGGGACGAGCACCGCCGACGACGGCGCGGTCGGACCGTTCCCGGTGCACAGCCAGGTCCGGCACCCGGAGTGGGGTGCCGGCCTGGTGCTCAACTACGAGGAGGACCGGATGACGGTGCTCTTCGACGAGGTGGGCTACAAGACGCTGTCCGTGCGCGTGGTGTCCGAACAGGGCCTGCTGACGCTGGACTAGCCTGAGCCGGGTCGGCCGTCCGGCCGGGCCAGCTGACCGTGACATCTGTGCTGAGGAGGCTTTGCCGTGATCGAGCAGCCGGCGTACACCGGGTTCGGCTTCTCCGACGAGGAGTGGGGGCTGCTGGTCGGCCTGCCGCAGGCGGTGGTGACCGCCGCGAGCGCCGCGGAATCCGACGGCACCCGCCGGACGATGGCCGAGAACGCCGCCGGGATGGAGACCATCTCCGCCGGCCGGGAGTCGGCCAGCCCGCTGGTCGCCGCGGTCGCCGGTGAGGTCATCTCCCGGGTCGGCGACCCGGAGGCGGGCGCGGAGCTGCCGGTGATCTCGCCGCCGGACCCGGCGGCCATGATCGACGACGTGTTGGCCCGGGCCGGCGAGGCCGCCGCCCTGTTGGCGGCGAAGGTGGACGAGGGCCAGGGCGGGGCGTACCGGCACTGGCTGGTGGAGATCGCCGAGCAGGTGGTCGGCGCGGCCTCGACCGGCGGCCTCCTCGGCATCGGTGGCGACGTGGTCAGCGACTCCGAGCGGCGGTTCCGCGACCGGCTCTCCCAGGTGCTCAACGACTGATCCCACCGGGCGTTCATCGCGCGTGATACCGCAGCGGCAGCACATGCCCGCTGCGGTATCACGCGCGTTTCCCTGCGTCCGCCGGGCGGGAGGCGGCCCGGGTCAGGCGGCGGGTGGGCCCGCCGGCGCCAGCGCGTCCGTCCCGGTGGGGGCCCGGCCGGCGGGCGGCTCCGCCGCCGGCACCCGGGCGCCGCGCAGCACGGCCACCGCGAGCGCCGCGGCCAGCAGCATCATCAGCGCGGCCACCACCGCGGCGAGGTGCAGCCCGTCGACGAACGCCGCGCGGGCGGCCCGCAGCACGGCGTCGGCCGTGCCCGACGGCAGCCCCTCGGCCGCCGCCAGCGCGCCGCCCAACGTCTCCCGGGCCGCCCGGACCGTCTCGTCGGGCAGGCCGGCGGGCAACCCGTGCACCACCTCGCGGTGGTAGACGGCCGCGCCGACGCTGCCCAGCACGGCCATGCCGAGCGCCCCGCCCAGCTCGCTGCTGGACTCGGTCAGCGCCGAGGCCACCCCGGCCCGCTCCGCCGGCGCGGCGCCCAGCACCAGCTCGGTGACCAGGGGCATCACCAGCATCGCGCCGGCCGCGCAGACGGCCGCGCCGAGCAGCAGCAGCCACAGCGGCGACTGTGGCGTCACCCGGGTCAGCAGAGCGAAGCCGCCCGCAGCGACGACGAAGCCGGCCGCGATCAGCCAGGCCCGCTCGATCCGCCGGGCCAGCGCGGTGGCGGCCGGGGCGACGCCGCCGACCACCAGCGCCGGCAGCACGCTCCACAGCGCCGCGCGCAGCGGGCTGAGGCCGAGCACCGACTGCAGGTGCTGGGTGGTGAAGATGGCGAAGCCGACCAGGCCGAACATCACCAGCAGGTTGACCCCGAGCGCGCCGCCGAAGGCCCGCCGGCGGAACAGCGCCGGGTCGATCATCGGGTGCGGCCGGGTCCGCAGCCGGTGCACGAAGGCCGCGCCGACCAGCACCCCGGCCACGATGGCGGCGCCGCGCGGGGGTGACCAGCCGTCCCGGGCGATCTCCTTGACCGCGTAGATCACCGGCAGCAGCGCGGCCAGCGAGAGCACCGCGCCGAACAGGTCGAACGGGCCGGCGGCCGGGTTGCGGAACTCCGGCACCAGCAGCGGGACGAGGAGCAGGAGCAGCAGCATCGCCGGGATGTTGATCAGGAAGATCGAGCCCCACCAGAAGTGCTCCAGCAACAGGCCGCTGAGCACCGGCCCGACGGCCACCCCGCCGGTCAGCACGGCGGTCCAGATGCCGACCGCGGTGCCCCGCTGCCGCTCGTCGCCGAACATGTTGCGGACCAGGGCCAGCGTGGACGGCATCAGCGTCGCCCCGCCCACGCCGAGCAGCGCCCGGGCGGCGATCAGGGTGGTGGCGCTGTCGGCGTACGCGGCCAGCAGCGACGCCGCGCCGAACGCGAGGGCACCGATCAGCAGCAGGCGGCGCCGCCCGATCCGGTCACCGAGCGCGCCCATCGTGATCAGCAGGCCGGCGAGCATGAACCCGTAGCTGTCGAAGATCCAGAGCTGCTGGGTGGCCGTGGGCCGCAGCTGCTCGGTGATGGCCGGGACGGCGAAGTAGAGCACCGACACGTCCATCGAGACCAGCAGCAGCGGCAACATCAGCACGCCGAACCCGGCCCATTCCCGCCGGCCGGCCCGTCCCGGCGCGACCCCCATGTCCGTCATGATCCGCACCCTTCTGCGTATGCCATACGCTTCATTGCGTAGACCATACGCAGAAATATGATGGCGGGCAAGGAGGAGATGTGGACGCGACGACGGACAGTCAGGCACCGGCGCTGCCCCCGGCCATCGAGGCCGCCTGGGGGCTGCGGGGCCGCCCACCGAAGGGCCCCCGCCCCGGGCTCACCCTCGCCCGGATCGTCGAGGCCGGGGTGCGGATCGCCGACGCCGAAGGGCTGGTCGCCGTCTCGATGGGCCGGGTCGCCAGGGAACTCGGCGCCGGCACCATGGCCCTCTACCGGTACGTCGGCGCGAAGGACGAACTGCTCACCCTGATGGTCGACGCGGCGTACGGGGCACCGCCCGGGGCCGCGGACGACGGCCCGGACTGGCGGGCGGGGCTGGCCCGCTGGGCCTGGGCCGACCGCGGCGTGCTGCGCCGGCACCCGTGGATCCTGCGGGTGCCGATCGCCGGGCCGCCGCTGACCCCCAACTCGCTGGCCTGGCTGGAGGACGGCCTGCGCTGTCTGGCCGACACCGCCCTGGCCGAACACGAGAAGCTGTCGGCGATCCTGCTGCTCACCGGCTACGTCCGCAACGAGTCCCTGCTGACCGCCCAGATCGCCGAGGGAACCCGGGCGGCCGGCGTCGCGTCCGAGGAGCTGATGCCCAGCTACCGGGCCCTGGTCGCCCGGGTCGCCGACCCGCACCGGTTCCCCGCGCTGAACCGGCTGCTGGCGGCCGGCGCGCTGGACCGCGCGGACGACCCCGACGAGGAGTTCGTCTTCGGCCTGGAGCGGGTGCTCGACGGGGTGGCCGCGCTGATCGACGAGCGCGGCCGGAGCACACCGCGCTGAGCGCGCCGACGGCGCCGGGTGAGAATGGAGGCCGGCGCGTGAAGGGAGGGACGATGAGCGGACTAGCCACCGAGACACTGGACACCATGCCGCTGGCGCCCGCCGACCGCTGGCCGTTCTGGCAGGCGATGACCGGCCGGGTGTCCACCCCGCTCTCGTTCCACAGTGAGCACGCCCACGACTTCCAGGGCGACGCCCGCACGGTCGACCTCGGCCCGGTGGGCCTGGTCCGGTTCCGCTACCAGTCGCTGACCTGCTGGCGCACCCCCCGGCTGATCCGGCAGACCGACCCGGAGATCTACCAGGTCGGCCTGGTCCTGGCCGGCGACACCACGGTCGGCGCCCGGCGGCGGAACACCGCCGTGGCCGCCGGCGACATGACCTTCATCGACTGGGGACGGCCACACGAGGTACGCCACATGGGTGGCCAGGGCGGCCGGTTCCCGGCCGCCTCGATCACCGCCTCCATCCCGCGCAGCCTGCTCCCCCTCGACGAGAACCGGGTGGACCGCCTCTCCGGCATCCGGATCTCCGGCACCGAGGGCACCGGCGCGCTGCTGGCCCAGCACCTGCACCGGGTCAACCGCCACCCCGAGCAGTTCCATCCGGCCGAGGCGCCGTACCTCGCCGACGTCACGATCAGCCTGGTCGCCAGCCTGCTGGCCCGGCAGCTCGACAGCGAGAGCTCCCTGCCGGCCGAGGTGCGGCAGCAGGTCACGCTGACCCGGATCCGGGAATTCGTGGACCGCCACCTCGGCGACCGTTCGTTGTCCCCGCGCACCGTGGCCGACGCCCACCACGTCTCCCTCCGTACGCTGCACCGGCTCTTCGCCGAGTCCGAGGACAGCGTCGCCGGGCACATCCGGCGGCGCCGGCTGGACCGGTGCCGGCGCGACCTCGCCGACCCGCTGCTCGCCGACCAGCCCGTCGGGACCATCGCCCGCCGCTGGGGCTTCACCGACCAGGCCCACTTCAGCCGCGCCTTCCGCGCCGCGTACGGGATGAGCCCCCGGGCCTGGCGGCACGGGCACCGGCGCTGATCCCCCGCTGGCCGCCGACGGCGGCTGGTCCCCCGGCCACCGGCGGGAAACGTGTCGACCACCGGCGAGGTGACGGGCGTGCGGCGGGGCCGGCGCGGATCGTCAACCTCGTGGCGTCCACGGTCAACTCCGGCCGGCGATAATCAATACGGGCCGAGGCCGGGTGACCGGTGCGGCCCCGCGTATCGGGGGCGTGGCGAGGCGCCCGCGGCCACGGCCGCGGGCGGCCTCGGCGCGGTGACGCCACCGACCGGCCGACCAGCCAGCGGCCGCTGCCGACTCCGGCCCCGCCGCCGATCCCCCAGGTTCCCCGGCGGGGCCGGTCAGGCGTCCTCCAACAGGGCCAGCACCCGCCGCTCGGCGTCCTCCCGGGGCGTCCCGGCCGCGATCTCCGCCACCACGCCGTCGTGGAACAAATCCACCACCCGCGGATCGACGTACGACGTCCGGGCCACCGTCGGGGTGTTGCCCAGCAGTTCGGCCACCGTCCGCATCACCGCCGCCACCGCCTTCTTCCGGCCGGTCGCCGAGCCGGCCGGTCCCGCCGCCGCCAACTCGGTCGCGGCCCGCACCGTGGCGTGCCAGGTGCGGAAGTCCTTGGCGGTCATCTCGCCGCCGCTGGCGTCGCGCAGGTAGTCGTTCACCTCGTCGCTGCGCACGTCCCGCCACGCCCGGCCGTCCCAGTAGCCGAAGAGGCGATCCTCCCGGCGGCGCCGACGCCGCAGGTTCATCAGCACCCGGCACAGCTCCGCGTCCTCGATCCGCCGTACCTGCTCCACGCCGCCCTTGGCGGGGAACTCCAGGACCACGCAGCCGCCCCGCGACCGGGCGTGCTCCGGGCGCAGCGTGGAGACCCCGTAGGTGGCCTCGTCGCCGACCGCGTACTGGTCGTTGCCGACCCGGAACATGCCCATGTCGAGCAGCCTCGCCACCGTGGCCAGCACCCGGAGCCGGTTGAGGCCCCGGCCGTCCAGGTCGCCGGCGACCCGTTCGCGCAGCTTCGGCAACCGGCGCGCCACCTCCAGCACGTGGTCGAACTTCGCCTCGTCCCGCTTGCGCCGCCACTGGGGGTGGTAGACGTACTGCCGGCGACCGGCGGCGTCCACGCCGATCGCCTGGATGTGCCCGTTCGGGTACGGCGAGATCCACACGTCCTGCCAGGCCGGCGGGATCACCAGCCCGTCCAGCCGGGCGATCTCCGCCGGGTCGCGCAGCGGCGCCCCGGCCTGGTCGACGTACCGCCAGCCCTCGCCCCGCCGCCGGCGGCCGTACCCCGGCCGGCCCGGATCGCTACGCCGCAACCGCACCGGAGACCCGCACCACCCGTTCCACGTCGGCCACGGCGGCGAGCACCGCGTCCAGCGGAATCGCCGCCATCGTCGCCGGGCCTGCTACCCCGCCGGACCGGCTCCATTCCTGGTCACCGCCCCACAGCACCCGATGCCGGGCCCGCTCCGGGGGCGGCCCCCAGCGGGCCGGCGGGACCGGCCCGAACAGCACCACCGACGGGGTGGCGTAGCCGGTCGCCAGGTGCGCCACCCCGGTGTCGCCGCTGACCACCAGCCGGGCGTGGGCCACCAGGGCGGCCAGCGCGCCGAGATCGGTACGGCCGGCGAGCACCGCGTCCGCCGGCAGCCCCGCCCCGGCCGCCACCCGGACCGCGAGCGCCCGCTCGTCCGGCGAGCCGGTGACCACCACCCGGTGCCCCCGGTCGGCCAGTGCCCGAGCCAGCGCGGCGAACCGCTCCGCCGGCCACCGCTTCGCCTCGATCTTGCTGCCCGGGTGCAGGACGGTCACCCCGGCCGGCTGGCCGCCCCGCGCGGGCCGGTGCAGCGCCAGGTTTGTGCGGTCGGCGGGGATGCCGTACCAGCCGAGCAGTCGGCACCAGCGGTCCACCTCGTGTTCGTTGGCCCACCAGGGCGGGCCGTCGTGGTGGTCGGCGTCGGGGTTGGTGAAGGCGAGCAGCCGGTCGGGTCGGGTGGCGGCGAGCATCCGGTGGGACTGGGGTCCGCGGCCGTGCAGGTTGACGGCGAGGTGCGGTGGTGGGGCGGGCTGGTCGAGTGGGCCGAGGTCGTCGGTGTGGATCTGGCGGTCCACCCCGCCGACGAGGTCGACCAGTGGGGCGAGCCAGTGGGGTGCGGCCAGGACCAGTTCCTGGTCGGGGTACGCGGTGCGTAGGGCGCGTAGCGCGGGGACGGCGGTGGCGAGGTCCCCGACGCCGAGCGCGCGCAGTACGAGGATCACGGGTAGGAGGTTTCCTGTTCGGCGCAGACGACCAGTTCGCGTACGGAGCAGCCGGGTGGTTGGGACAACGCGAACATGACGGCGGTGGCGGTGTCGGCGGGGTCGTTGAGGTTGGCGTCGGGTCCGGGTTTGTATTGGGCGTCGCGGTCGTCGAAGAAGGCGGTGCGCATGCCGCCGGGGATGAGCAGGGTGACGCCGACGGTGCCGGCGAGTTCGGCGGCGAGGGCTCGGGTGAAGCCGACCACCCCGAACTTCGCCGCGCAGTACGCCGT
>NZ_JAIOAA010000021.1 GCF_019890675.1 Micromonospora sp. PLK6-60
GGGCGGGGCTGCCCGGGGTGCCGGCGGGGGGGGGGGGGGGGGGGGGGGGCCGGCGGGGGGGGGGGGGGGGGGGGGGGGGCGGGGGGGGCCGCCCCCGCCAGCAGGGCTGATCCGGTGCCCTTACAGAGCGTTCAGGATCCGGTTGAGCAGCGCGACCAGACCGTTGAGCACGCCACCCAGGCCGCCGGTCGGGCCGTCGAGCAGCCCGGCGACCGCACAGAGCAGGTTGCCGAGCAGGTTGCCCGCGCCCTGGACGGCGGTGATGTCGAGGTTGATCTCGTTGAGCTGGACCCGCAGGCCGAGCAGGTTCAGGTCCAGCGGCCCGAGGTCCAGGTTGAGGATGTCGCAGGTGCCGTTGATGGCGGCCACGGGCACGGTGATCAGCTCCGTCACCGTGCCGAGCGACGCGCCGGCCGAATTCGTCAGGGTGCCGGTGAGCGTGCCGATGGCGGCGAGCTGACCGTTCTGGTTGACGAACCGGGTCGGCGTGAAACTGCCGGCGAAGGTGCCGGTGCCACCGAGCGCGTCGGTGAAGCTACCGGTGACCGGGGTGGTCACCGCCGACGCGGAGGGTGCCGCGGCCGCGGCCTGCGCCGGCTTGCTGGCCGGGGCGGCCTGCGCCACGCCGGTGCTGCCGAGGAACAGGGCGGCACCGGTGCCGAGGGCGACGAGAGTGGTGCCGAAGCGAGTTGCTCGCATGAAATTTCCTTCCTCTCTGGTTGCCTTGCCTGGATGTCGGTACCCCCGGCGTGGGTGATAAACCATGTGAATATTGCTCATCTCGGATCGATTGTGGCCGCTGATCTCGGTCTCCCCGCCCGAGAGCGGGCGACGAGGCGTCGGCCGTCCGGTCGGCGTCGGCTCGTCCGATCGGGCCTATCCGGCGTACGCCGGCTGGGGGACGGAATTCATCTGCCCGTCATGTCGGAAACGTCGGGAGGACTGGAGCGGGCTCCCTGACCCTGCTGTGCTGCTCGTGTCGACCGATCGCGGTACGGATGAGAGGCTGTCCCGGGCAGCGTCGTGACCCCCACCGCTGCCAGCCCGTGATCGACCCCTGTCACCGGCGTCCCCCCGCCCGGCGCGGCACCCGCCCGGGCATGTGCGCCGAATCTCACGAGGAGTTCCATGTCCATCCCCGGGATGCGTCGGGCCACCATCGGCCTGACCGCGCTCGCCGTGACCGCGCTCGGCGCCGTCACCGCCGCCCCCGACCAGGCGGAGGCCGGCCCGAAGCCGGTCGACGTCAAGCTGCTCGCCATCAACGACCTGCACGGCAACCTGGAGCCCCCGAACAGCGCCAGCAGCAGCGGCGTCATCAACGGGGTGCCCGCCGGTGGTGTCGAGTACCTGGCCACCCAGCTCGCCAAGCTGCGCGGCGACTCCAAGAAGGAGCAGAAGCACACGATCACGGTCGCCGCCGGTGACCTGATCGGCGCCTCGCCGCTGCTCTCCGCCGCCTTCCACGACGAGCCCACCATCGAGTCGCTCAACCTGGCCGGGCTGGACTTCGCCAGCGTCGGCAACCACGAGTTCGACGAGGGCGCCGCCGAGCTGCTCCGGATCCAGAACGGCGGCTGCCACCCGGTCGACGGCTGCGCCGACGGCACCCCGTACAAGGGCGCCGAGTTCCAGTACCTCTCCGCGAACGCCTTCAAGACCGAGACCGGCAAGCCGCTGCTGCCGCCGTACGCGGTCAAGAAGATCGACGGCGTCAAGGTCGGCTTCATCGGGATGACCCTGGAGGGCACCCCGGAGATCGTCAGCCAGCAGGGCGTCGCCGGCCTCACCTTCGCCGACGAGGCGGAGACCGCCAACAAGTACGCCCGCGTCCTGCAGGCCCAGGGTGTGCAGAGCATCGTCGTGCTGCTGCACGAGGGTGGCGTGCAGACCACCGGTTCCGACATCAACGGCTGCGCGGGCTTCTCCGGCCCGATCGTGGACATCGTCAACCGGATGGACCCGGCCATCGACGCGGTGGTCAGCGGGCACACCCACCAGGCGTACAACTGCGAGGTCAACGGCAAGCTGGTGACCAGCGCCAGCTCGTTCGGCCGCCTGGTCACCGACATCGACCTGTCCATCGACCGCAAGACCGGCGACGTGCTCACCGCCACGGCGAACAACGTCGTCGTCACCCGGGACGTGGCCAAGGACCCGGCGCAGACCACGCTGATCAACCACTACAAGACGGCGCTCGGCCCGGTCGCCACCAAGGTGGTCGGCCAGACCACCGAGGCGATCACCAAGACCCCCGAGGTGCTGATCGGCACCGCGCCCTGCGACTACAAGGTGATCAAGGGGTCCTGCGGTGAGTCCGCGCTGGGCAACGTGATCGCCGACGCGCAGCTCGCCGCCACCGACGACGAGCAGGGCGCGGTCGCCGCCTTCATGAACCCGGGCGGCGTCCGGGCCGACCTCGACGCCGGCCCGGTCACCTACGAGGAGGCCTTCACCGTCCAGCCGTTCGCCAACAACCTGGTGACGCTGGACCTGACCGGGGCGCAGCTCTACTGCATGCTGGAGCAGCAGTTCACCGCGGGCCCGACCCTGCTGCCGTCGTCGACCGTCCGCTACGTGGTCGACCTGAACGGCACCAACGGCACCACCGCCGACCCGTGCTCGGGCACCCGGATCGTGCGCGGCAGCCTCACCATCGGCGGCGCCGCGGTCACCGCCGACGCCACCTACCGGATCACGGTGAACAACTTCCTCTCCGGCGGTGGTGACGGCTTCACCGTCCTCACCGGCGGGAAGAACGCGGTCACCGGGGCGATCGACCTGGACGCCTTCGTGGCGTACCTGACCGAGAAGTCCCCGATCTCGGCGCCGGCCCTGGACCGGATCCGCACCACGGCCGAGGTTCCGGCCGCCTGATCCACCGCAACGCCCGAACGGGCCCCGGAGCACCCGCTCCGGGGCCCGTTCCACGTCCGCGTCCGCTGTCCCGGCCGACGTCCGCGGCTGGCGCCGGCCGGGTCGCGGGATGCGGCGTATCCCGGCCGAGGATGCCGCGACGTGCGGCATGTCGGCGTGTCGGCTTGGGCCGAGGGCGCCGCGACGTGCGGCATGTGGGCGCGTCCCGGGCCGGGGAGGCCGCGACTTGCGGCATGTTGGCCTGTCCCGGGGCGGGGGCCGCGATGTGCGGCATGTCGGCCTGTCCCGGGGCGGGGAGGCCGCGACTTGCGGCATGTCGGCCTGTCCCCGGACGGGGAGGCCGCGATGTGCGGCAGGTCGGCCTGTCCCGGGGCGGGAGGCCGCGGGATGCGGCAGGTCGGCCCGTCCCCGGCGGCCCCGACCGGGGCGGGCCGGGTGAGGTCAGGCGACGGGGGTCGGGTCGGGCGTGCGGGCGGGTGCCCGGCCGTCCTGGGCCGCGGTGAGCATCGGACGCAGCGACAGGGCCAGCAGTGAGGCGGCCAGGCAGCCGCCGACCACCAGCGCCACCCAGATCTTGCCGTCCGCCGCGCCGATCAGCGGGCCGGCGGTCACCGGGCCGATCACGCCGCTGATGCCGAAGATCATCGAGCTCATCGCGTTGTACCGGCCGCGCAGCTCGTCGGTGGCGAGCGCGTTGGTCAGCGCCGGCATCACCGGCGAGAGCATCGTCTCGCCGAACCCGAAGATCATCGCGCAGGCCACCACCGCGAGGGCAGCGAGCAGCGCGTGCTCCGGCCCGACCAGGCCGGCCACGCCGAGCACCAGCCAGGCCGCCGCGAAGAACCCGCCCACGGCGGCCAGCGCCCCGGTGCGGCTGCGCCCCTCGAGGTGCCGGAGCACCAGCAGCTGGGCCAGCACGATCATCATGGTGTTGGCGGCCAGCCCCCAGGCCACCACCCGGGGACTGACCTCGGCCACCCGGATGGCGAACGCGGTGAAGCCGACCTCGACCTGCGCGTACCCGCAGGTGGTCAGGACCAGGCCGAAGATCACCAGCCGGCGGAACGGGCGGTCCCGCAGCACGGTCAGGTAGCCGCCCGCGGAAGCCTGCCCGTCGGTCGCCCCGGCGGCGACCAGCCGGTGACCGACCCCGGGCAGGCTCAGCAGGATCAGCGCCGGCACCAGGTAGGTCACCGCGTCCAGCAGGTAGATGAGCTGGAAGGTGGCCGGCCGGGCGATGTCCACGATCGCCCCGGAGGTCAGCCCGCCGATGCCGATGCCGAGGTTGAGCAGGGCGAAGTTCAACCCGTACACCCGCTGCCGCTCGCCAGCGTCGGTGAGCGAGGCGAGGATGGTGTTCTGGCCCGACCAGATCGCCGAGCCGCCCACCGCCATCACCGTGGCCACCAGGAACGCCGACGCCGTCGAGTCGACAAGCGCCAGCGCGCCGGTGCCCGCCGCCTCGATCAGCAGGCAGGGCAGCACCACCCGGCGCGCGCCGAACCGGTCGATAAGCGTGCCGCCCAGCGGCGACAGGGCCAGGGTGACCGCGCCGTACCAACCGATGACCAGCCCGGCCCGTGGGTCGGAGAGACCGCGCACGTCGGTCAGGTAGATGAAGAGGAACGGCAGGGTCAGGCCCCGGCCGATCGCCGAGAGCAGGGTGCCGACCAGGATCCGGCGGGCTTCCGGACGGCGGGGCAGGGCGCGACGCAGCATGGCTCGGATTCTCTTCGTACGGTGTGACAGGCCGCGACCCCATTACGGCGGGCGTACGCTGTCGCCGACCGCGACGTGACCGAGCACACGGACCGTCGGTGCGGTCTGGAATGCTGGACCGGTGACCGTGACCTGGCGCCACCTGCCCGCCCCGGCCCGCGAGATCGCGGTCTCCGCCGAGGAGGCGGTGGCCGCCGCGCGAACCCGGGACACCGCGGCGTACGAACCGGCGGTCGCCCGGCTCGCCGCCACCGACCGCGCCGGTCTGGTCCTCGGCGCGGTGGTACGGCTGCTGCTGGAGGAAACCAACCCCGACGGTCTGGCCGGCGACGACGTGCGGCGGGTGCTGGAACGCTGCGTCCGGGGCGCCGCGCAGTGGCGGGCGGACGTCGACCCGCACGTGGTGCTGGTGCTGCTCGCCTCCGCCCTCGGCGTGTACGACCCGGGCGACGACGACGCCCCGCCCGACCCGGCCGCGATCGCCCGGCACGCGCCGCTGCTGGTGGCCGACCTGCTCGCCGCGTCGGGCCGCCCGCTGGACGGCTACCTGGACGCGGCCTTCGCCGAGGTCGCCCGCACCGAGCTGCACGACTGAATCCGGTCGGCGCCGACCGTCACCGCGGGCTCGGCTCCGCCGCGCCGGCCAGCAGGTTCTCGATCAGATCGCCGGCCGCCGCCGGACCGCCGGCGGCGGTGAGCGCGGCGCCCAGCTCACCGGCCCGGGCCCGGAACCGCTGCTCGCCCAGCACCCGCTCGACCGCGCCCCGGACCTTGGCCGCGGCGGGCCGGCCGGTGCGGAGGTCGAGCCCGACGCCCGACCAGGCGACCCGCCGGGCGACCTCCGGCTTGTCCAGCGAGTCACCGGCCACCACCAGCGGCACCCCGGCCTGCACCGCGCCGAGCACCCCACCCCAGCCGCCGTTGGTGACCATCACGTCGACCAGCGGGAGCAGCAGGTCGTGCGGCAGGAAGGGCGCGACGCGGGCGTTGTCCGGCAGCCCACCCAGGGTGGCGGCCGACGTGCGACCGGTGGTCGCCACCACCAACGCCGGATGCCCGGCCAGCCCGTCGATCGCCGGCCGGAGCAGGTCGGCGGGGTCGACGTCGAGGGTGCCCTGGGTGACGTGCACGACGGGCCGGCCGGCGGCCCGCGCCGCCGCCAACTCCGGCCACCAGGACGGCAGCTCCCGCGTCGCGGCCGGCCCCGGCGGCGGGGCGAGCCGCCCGACGAACCGCACCTGCCCGGGCAGGTCGCTACGGGGATACTCCAGCCCCGGCACCCCCTGCGCCAGCACCAGGTACGGCGAGTACAGGCCCTCCAGGCCGGCGGCCGGCGCCGGCCCGAGCCCCACCTCGGCGCGCGCCCGGTCCAGGCGCGGGTTGATGAACCGGCGCTGCGCGAGCCGCACCAGGTGGCGCAGCACGGCGTCCCGGACCCGGGCCACCGGGCTGCCGGACGGCGGGAACGGCAGGCCCGACGGGGCCAGGTCCCGGCTCGGGATGGTCAGGGGGGTCACCGCCACCGACACCCACGGCAGGCCGAGCCGTTCCCCGGCGAGCGCCCCGCCGAAGGCGAGCTGGTCGGCGACGATCAGGTCGAACGGCTCCCGGTGGGCCACGTCGAGCAGGTCCCGTGCCTGGCCGGCAGCGGTGCCGAGCAGCACCTGCTCGACGTTGGCCTTGCCGCCGCGCATGCCTTTGCCGTCGCCGACCTCGGGAAACGTGGCGGCCAGGTCGCTGTCGTCGAAATCCCGCGCGGCGCGCCACGACGTCCACTCGGCACCCGCGCCGACGAACCGGTCACGGTATTTGTGCCCCGAGTGGGCGACCACCCGGTGCCCGCGCCGGCGCAGCTCGGCGGTGAGCGCCGACAGCGGTCCGACATGCCCCGCGAACGGCATCGACGTCAACAAGATCCGGGCCATCTGGCCTCCTCGACGTTCGGTCGCGCTGTCCCGCGCGGCTTCCCTCGACAGCCTCCATTGTGGCCGGTGCGAGAGGTCCGGCGGTCACGGGCTGGCGGCGAGGAACACGAAGGCGGCCATCAGCACCAGATGCACCCCGCCCTGGAGCAGGGTCGCCCGGCCCGGGACCACGGTCAACACGCCGGCCACCACGGTCAGCGCGAGCAGCGCCATCTGGGTGCCGCCCAGGCCGAGCAGCAGCGGCCCCTCCAGCCAGATCGACAGCAGCGCGATCGCCGGGATGGTCAGACCGATGCTCGCCATCGCCGAGCCGAGCGCCAGGTTGAGGCTGATCTGCACCCGGTTGCGGCGGGCCGCGCGGGCGGCGGCCAGCGTCTCCGGCAGCAGCACCAGCAGGGCGATGATCACGCCGACGAACGACTGGGGCAGGTTGGCCGCCTGGACGCCCGCCTCGATCGCCGGGGAGACCGTCTTGGCGTCGCCCACCACCGCCACCAGCGCCACCAGCAGCAGGATCAGGCTGAACAGGGCGGCCCGGTTGGTCGGCGGGTCGGCGTGCCCGTCGCCGTCGGCGTCGACCGGACCGCCCTCGGCGTTGACCGGCAGGAAGTAGTCGCGGTGCCGGCCGGTCTGCACCATCACGAACAACCCGTACAGCGCCAGCGACGCGACGGCGGCGAAGGCGAGCTGGGGCGGGGAGAACTCCGGGCCGGTCCGGCTGGTGGTGAAGGTCGGCACCACCAGGCTCAGCGTCGCCAGGGTGGCCACCGTGGCCAGCGCCCCACCGGTGCCCTCCGGGTTGAACACCGCCACCCGTTGCCGCAGCGCCCCGAGCAGCAGGGACAGGCCGAGGATGCCGTTGCAGGTGATCATCACGGCGGCGAACACGGTGTCCCGGGCCAGCGACTGGGTCTCCTTCCCACCGCTGATCATCAGGGTCACGATCAGGGCCACCTCGATGACCGTCACGGCGACCGCGAGCACCAGCGACCCGAACGGCTCGCCCACCTTGTGGGCGACCACCTCGGCGTGGTGGACCGCCGCGAGCACCGCGCCGGCGAGCAGGGCGGCGACCACCGGAACCAGATAACCGGGAAGTTCCCGACCCCAGGTGAGAACGAGGATCAGCACCGCGAGTACGGGCGCGACCGTGCTCCAGTCGGCGAGGCGGGGGCGGGTCAGGGCGGACATGCGCTAAGCCTGCCAGGAAAAGTCGATCAACCGCCCGTGACCTTTCTCCTTCCGACCGTTACGGGGTCCCCCATGATCGGAAGGGTGGCCCCGGGCGACCGTTTCGGGGGGTGGCACGCCCCTGCTACCCAGGAGCCATGGAGACGATCGTGCTGCTGCCGTCCCTCTGCGCCACCAGCCGGGTGTGGCACCGCCAGGTCGAGGCGCTCGGCGAGCGGTACGCGGTGCTGACGCCCGACCTGCCGGGGCACGGCGACAACCCGGGCCCGTTCAGCTTCGACCGGGCCGTCGCCGACCTCGGTGCCCTGCTGGACCGTACGCCCGGTCCGGTGCACCTGGTCGGCCTGTCGCTCTCCGCGACGGTGGCGGTGCTCACCTGCCTGGCCCGGCCGGAGGGGGTCCGCAGCCTGGTGCTCTCCGGGGGCGTCCCCGGTCCGGTGGCCGCGCTGGCGGTGCAACGCGCGGTCGCCGCGGTCACCCCCGAGCGGGTCATCGTGCGCTCCGCCGTACGCGTGCTCGCCCCGACCATCACCTGGATGCCGCCGCCGCAGCGGCAACGGACCCTCACCGAGGCCGCCGAGGACTTCCGCACCACCGGCCGGCGCACCTACCTGGCCGCGCTGCGCGAGCTGGCCCGTACCGACCTGCGGCCCCGGCTGCCCCAGGTGGCGGTGCCGACGCTGGTGCTGTGCGGCTCGCGGGACCGGGTCAACCTGCCCGGCGCGCGGCAACTGGCCGCCGGCATCCCGCAGGCCCGGCTGGAGGTGGTGCCGGACGTGGGACACCTCTGGCAGCTGGAACGACCGGACCTGTTCTCCCGTACGGTCGCCGGTTTCGTCGACGAGGTCGCGGGCGCCTGACCCGCGCCCCCCGATCAGCCGTGCTGCGGCAACCAGAAGACCGAGACGGCGTGGAACTTGTCCGGGCCGGCGTTGCGGAGCTGGTGCGGCACCTCGCTGTCGAACGCCACCACGTCACCGGCGCGCAGCGCGGTGCTCCGGTCGGCCCAGGTCAACGTGCCGGTCCCGGACACCACGATCCACAGTTCACGGGACCGGTGCACGTCCAGGTCGTTGGCGGTTCCCGGGGCCACCGACCAGCGGGCGACCTCGAACGGGGCCGGGTCCGCCGGTGGGAACGGCAACCGGCCCCGGTGCACCGGTCCGCCCTCGGCGAAGGCGTACCAGGGGTCGAAGGTCACCGGGCCGCTGGTGAGAGCCGGGTTCGTGGTTGGCATGCCGTCGAGCCTGCCGGGTCGCGGGCGGGGAGTCCGGCGGTAATCGGACGTGGCGTCGCGGGGAGCGGCGCGCAGGCTGCGCGCCCTCCGCCGGGGAGCCGGGCTGCAGCGACGAGCTCATCGACTCGGTTCATGCTCCGGACAGTCGGCGGGGAGCCAGGTCGCGTCCAGGTCCTGGCTCGTGACGATCAGCCTGCCGGCGAGGCAGACGATCTCGTGTCGGCATCCGTGCTCGTGCGGCAGTGTCTCGTCCAGCATCACGTCGCCGAGCTGGGCCACGTCCAGCCCCCGGGCAGCCGGCTCCACCGTGAGGCTCTGCACGCCGCGGTAGCGGATCGTCAGATCCTCCTCGTGCTTCCAGCAATTGTGCCGCAGTTGCAGCTCAAGCCAGCGGCTGCCGTCCACCTCGCCGGACGACAGGCGCGCCGGCTTCAGGTCCTTCACGCACCGCCGGCCGAAGAAGTTGTAGTGGCCGGGGTCGGCGGCGAACCGACGTGCTCCCTCGGGCAGGGAGTCGGCAAGCGCCGGCAACTGCCGGAGGTACGCCTCGGGATCCAGCGACATGCCGTCACTGGTGCGCTCGATGATGACGTACCTCACTGCCGCGCCCTCCGATCCCGCCGGCCGCGTCCTGAGCCCCCGGCTCTGGATCAAGCCCGACCGGTCCTCGACGAAGCCTGACGCGCGCTCATCCAGGATGCACGAGAGGGCACATCCGTCGATCGGATGTGCCCTCTCACCTCTGGTCGGGGTGGCCGGATTCGAACCGACGACCTCTTCGTCCCGAACGAAGCGCGCTACCAAGCTGCGCCACACCCCGAGGCGTGCCGACAAATAGTAGCCCACCCGCTCTGATGGTCAAACTCGGTACCCCCTCGGCGCCCGCCACCCCTGATTCGTTTACGTCATCAAGTTGGTAGGCGCCGAAGCGGACCCCGGGGAGGCCGGTCGGGCGACCCCGGCAGGCGGCCTGAGGCCGAGCACCGGGACAAAGCCGCTCAGCGCGGGATCAGGGTGAGCACGCTCGCCTCCGGCGGGCAGGCGAACCGGATCGGCGCGGTCGGGTGGGTGCCGAGACCTGCCGAAACGTGCAGCCAGGCGTCCGAGCCGGGCCAGCGGTGCAGCCCCTTGGCCATCGAGCGGGGCAGCCCGCAGTTGGTCACCAGCGCCCCGTAGCCCGGCACGCACACCTGCCCGCCGTGGGTGTGCCCGGCGAGCAGCAGCCCGAAGCCGTCGGCGGCCATCCGGTCCAGCACGGCCGGCTCCGGGGAGTGGCTGAGCGCGATGGTGACGTCCGCCTCGGCCGACACCGGTCCGGCCACCGCGTCGTAGTCGTCCCGCTCGACGTGCGGGTCGTCGACGCCGGCCAGCTCGACGGCCCGCCCGCCGGCCTTGACGGTGGTGCGCGCGTTGTTCAGGTCCGCCCAGCCGGCGCCGGTGAGCACCGCCCGCAGCTCCTCGTAGGGCAGCTCCACGCCCTCGGTGTACTCCCGGTCGGGCAGGAAGTAGGTGAACGGGTTCTTCCACACCGGCCCGGTGTAGTCGTTGGAACCGAAGACGAAGGCGCCGGGGAAGTCGAGCAGCGGGTGCAACGCGCGCAGCACGCCGGGCACCGCGCCGGGGTGGGCCATGTTGTCCCCGGTGACCACCACCAGATCCGGGTCCAGGGCGGCCAGCGAGGCCACCCAGTCCTGCTTGCGCCGCTGGTCGGGCATCATGTGCAGGTCCGACAGGTGGAGGATGCGCAGCGGCTCCGCGTCGGCGGGCAGCACCGGCACGTCGTACCGGCGCAGGGTGAACATGTTGCGCTCGATCAGGGACGCGTAGGCCAGCGTGGCGGCGCCCAGCGCCGTGACGGAGGTCGCGAGGCGGAATAGTGTGCGCTTTCGCATGCCGATCAGGGTAGTTTGACCGTCCATGAGCACGCTGAAGGACCGCCTCACCACGGACATGCGCGCCGCCTTGAAGGCGCGCGACGAGCTGACCACGTCCACGCTGCGGATGGCGCTCGCCGCCGTGGGCAACGCCGAGGTCGCCGGGAAGGAGAAGCGCGAGCTCAGCGACGACGAGGTGCTCGCGGTGCTGACCAAGGAGGCGAAGAAGCGGCGGGAGGCCGCGACCGCCTTCGCCGACGCCGGCCGGGCCGAGCAGGCGGGCAAGGAGACGGCGGAGGGCGAGGTGCTGGAGCGCTACCTGCCCAAGCAGCTCTCCGACGACGAGCTGGCCGAGCTGGTCGCGGGGGCGCTGTCCGCGGGCGGCTTCACCGGCAAGGCGCAGATGGGCCCGGCCATGAAGGCGGCCCAGGCCGCGGTGGCCGGCCGGGCCGAGGGTGGTCGCGTCGCCGCCGAGGTACGCCGACAGCTCGGTCTCTAGTCAGCGCGTACGCGAAACGGGCGGGCACCCCGCGAAGGGTGCCCGCCCGTTGTCGTCGTCCGGGGTCTCAGCCGCGTGGCCGGCCGGGTTTGGTCGGTCCCCCCGGCGGCGTCGGCACCGTCGGCGTGGCGCCGCCGGTCGGCGGCGGGGCGGCCGGCGCACCGGCGCTGACCTCGATGCTGACCACGCCACCCTTGATGGTCTTGCCCGACGGGGTGGTGCCGGCTGCGGTGTTCTTCGGGCAGTCGGACGAGACCGGGGTGCTGGCGACCACCGGGTCGAAGCCGGCGTCGCGGAGCTTGGACTTCGCCGCGTCGATGGACAGGCAGGTCACCCCCGGTATGGACTTCTGATCACCGTTGATGATCTTCCCGTTGGGCGGGGTGAAGTTGATCCGTGGCTTGCCCTTCATCGCGTCCCGCAGGGTCTCCATGACCGGCGGGTTGATGCCCCACGGCTCCTTGTGACCCATCTTGACGTTGGTCTGCGGGAAGTCCGGGTCGGCCATGATGCCGGCCACCGCGTACTGCTTGGTCATCGCGACCAGGGCGGCCGTCTTGTCCGAGTCGGTGGTGCCGGACTTGCCGGCCACCGGCGCGTTGACGATGCCCTTGGTCTCGCGCGCGGTGCCGCCGTTGCACTTCGATGTCGAGGAGCTGTCCCCCACCGGGCAGCGGGCCGCGTCGACGGCCGCCCGGGCCACCTGCGGGCTGAACCGCTGCTCACAGTTCGGGTTGGCGATGTCGAGCTTCTTGCCGTCCGGGCCCTTGATCTCCTGCACCGGAATCGGCGCGCAGTATTTGCCGTCGGCGGCCAGGGTGGCGTACGCGTTGGCCAGCTCCAGCGGGGTGGTCTGCGAGACGCCCAGGGTGAACGCGCCCCACTGGTTGACGCCGCCCTCCTTGGTCGCCCGCCGCGCGTCGTCGCTGTCCCGGAAGCTGATGCCGAGCCGCTGCGCCACCTTGACCACGTTCTCCGCGCCGACCCGCTGCTCAAGGTCGACGAAGAAGGTGTTCACCGACTTGCCGAAGCCGCTCCACATGGTCTGGATGCCGGTCATGCTGGGGCTGGAGTTCTTGGGGCAGTAGAAGTGCGTGCCCGGGCAGGCGGCCTTGCTGCCCTTCTGGATGATGTAGTTCGACTTGAACTGGTGCTGCGCGTTGATGGTGTAGCTGAGCGGGTAGCCCTTCTCCAGCGCGGCCACCACCGTGAAGATCTTGAAAGTCGAGCCGGCCTGGTAGCCCTTGATGTCGCCGCCGCCGCTGAGCAGGGGCACCACCGTGTTGGGGTAGTTGCCCTTGATCCCCTTCTTGCGCTTCACCGGGTCGCTGTTCGGCTTGTTCTGCGGGCGCTTCGGGTCGTCGATCTTGAAGACCCGGTTCACCGCCAGCGCGCGGACCCGGCCGGTGCCCGGCTCCACCACGGCCACCATCGCGGCCTCCTTGGCGTTGATGCCCTTGGCCCGGCGCACCGCCCGGTCGGCGCCGTCCTGCGCCTGCGGGTCGAGCGTGGTGGTGATGGTGTAGCCGCCGCTCTTCAGCCGCCGCTCACGGTCGTACGTGGTGGAGCCGAAGGTCTCCTGCTGCATCCACCAGCGGTAGAAGTAGTCGCAGAAGAAGCCCCAGCCCTTCTTGTTGGTGGAGACGCAGCCGTTGGGGGTGCGCTTGTCCTTCACCACCATCTTGGTGGCGAGCGCCTTGTCCGCCTCGGCCTGGGTGATGGCCTTGGTGGTCACCATGTTGCGGATGACGTAGTCGCGCCGGTCCAGGGCGAGCGGGTAGCCGGCCTTGGTGGTGGGGTCGTTGGTGGTCGGCGCCTTCACCATGCCGGCCAGCATCGCCGCTTCCTCGATCTTGAGCTTGCTCGGCGGCTTGCCGAAGTAGACCTGGCTGGCGGCGTAGATGCCGTACGCGCCGTTGCCGAACGAGGCGATGTTCAGGTAGCGCTCCAGGATCTCGTCCTTGGAGAGCTCCTTGTCGATCTGGAGGGCGTAGCGCATCTCGCGCAGCTTCCGGCCGCCGGTGTCCTCGGTGGCCGCGACCACGTCCGCCGGGTGGGTCGCCGAGTAGGCGATGGCCAGCCGGACGTACTGCATGGTCAGGGTGGAGGCGCCCTGCCGGCCGTTGGTGCCGGACTGGTTGTTGACGAACGCCCGGGCGACGCCGTTGAGGTCGACGCCGTTGTGCTTGTAGAAGTCGTGGTCCTCCGCCGCGATGATCGCGTTGCGCATGTACGGCGAGATGTCGGCCAGCCTCGTGTTGCGCCGGTTCTCGTCGTACATCGTCGCCAGCGGCGTCTTGCCGTCCTTGGCCAGCAGGTAGCTGATCTGCGGCGCCTGCGCCACGGTGAGCTCGCGCGGCAGCGCGGCGAACGTCTCGGCGCCGGCCTTGGCGGCCAGCCCGGACATCGCCACCGCGGGGAAGGCGGCCGCCGCGACCACCACGCCGGCCAGTAGGCCACAGATGATCAGCGATGCGGCGTTGGCAAAGATGTTGTGGTCACGTTTCCGCATCCAGGTCACCTCGACAGGGTACGCGAACAGGTAACGAGGGGCGCGCGGGCGTACTTTCCCCATTTCCTGCGCGCGCCGCTCTCGTTGTGCTAAACGCACGACCCCCGGTGCGTGGTTGCGTGTGACCTGGCGCCGAGTCTCCTCTCGACCGAGGAGTCGCGCAGCGTTTTCACCGACTCCGGCGGGGTATGCGGCCGGCGAAAGCCCGGGAAGCCGGGACTGTCCGGAATGATGGATTTCGCCGACAACGTTGCGTAATCAGGCGACTACAGAGCATGATGATGGCGGCGACAGCCAGATGTCGTCCGGATGCCCTCCTTGGGGAAGGACGGGCCGGACGGCCGGGGGGATACGACGGCTGGTCGCGCGCGAAGTCGGTAGGTACTGCAAGGGGGGACGTGTACAAATGGGCATGATCGCTGACTGGCCGTCACTGGCGGCGTGTCAGAACGGGGACCCGGACGCATTGTTCGTACAGGGCGCCGAACAGAACGTGGCGAAGAGGATCTGCCGCAGCTGCCCAGTTCGGTACGAGTGCCTGGCCGACGCGCTGGACAACCGCATCGAGTTCGGCGTGTGGGGTGGCATGACCGAACGCGAGCGGCGGGCGCTGTTGCGCCGGCACCCGCAGGTCGCCAGCTGGCGGAAGATGTTCGAGGCCGCCATGAAGAAGAACGCCAAGGACAAGAGCGGCAAGGACAAGGTCCTGGTCACCGCCGGCTGACGCCCGGTCAGCGGTCGCTGATCGCCGCGCCGATCGTCCGCAGCCCGTCGACGTCGTGCACGTCGGCGGGCTGCGCCGGCACCGACACCGTCGGCACCCCGGGGAACTCCGCGCTGAACCGGGCCGCCACCCGCTGCTCCCGCTCGGCCTGCTGGGCCAGCGCGGCGTGCGCCCGCAGCACCTCGGCCGTGCCGGCGTGCCCGCCGGCCCGCTCCAGCCGCTCCGCCGCGGCCAGGCTGTCGTCCGCGCCGAGCGCCGGCGCCGCCGGCTGGTGCACCCGGTTGAGCACCAGACCGGCCAGCGGCATCCGCTCGGAGCGCAGCCGGCCGGCGAAGTATGCCGCCTCCCGGACCGCGTCCGGCTCCGGCGCCGCGACCAGCAGGAAGGCCGTCTCCCGCGCCTGGAGGATGCGGTACGTCTGCTCGGCCCGCTGCCGGAACCCGCCGAACATCGAGTCCAGCGCGGCGACGAAGCCCGACAGGTCGGTGAGCAGCTGGGCGCCGATCACCTTCTGCACCACCTTGGAGAACATCCCGAACGAGGCGGTGACGAAGCTGAACATGCTCCGCCCGCCGGAGCGCGCCGGGGCGAGCAGCAGCCGCAGCATCCGGCCGTCCAGGAAGCGGGAGAGCCGGGCCGGCGCGTCCAGGAAGTCCAGCGCCGAGCGGGACGGCGGGGTGTCCACCACGATCAGGTCCCACTCGCCCCGGGCGTGCAGCTGGCCGAGCTTCTCCATCGCCATGTATTCCTGGGTGCCGGCGAAGGTGGAGCTCATGGCCTGGTAGAAGGGGTTGGCGAAGATCTCCGCCGCCTTCGCCGGGTCGGTGTGCTGGAGCACCACGTCGTCGAAGGTGCGCTTCATGTCCAGCATCATGGCGTGCAGCTCACCGCCGCTGCCCTCGACGTCGATCCCCTTGACCTGGCGCGGGGTGTTGTCCAGCTCGCTCAGGCCCAGCGACTGTGCCAGCCGGCGGGCCGGGTCGATGGTCAGCACGACCGTACGCCGGCCGTGCCGCTCGGCCGCGCGCAGCGCGAGGGCCGCGGCGGTGGTGGTCTTGCCCACCCCGCCCGCGCCGCAGCAGACGACTATCCGCACGCCCGGGTCGGCGAGGATCTGGTCGACGTCCAGCTGCGGCGCCGCGTCTTCGGAAGGCACCAATCGAGCGTATCGGGCCGCCTGCCGACGCGCGCCCGTGCCGACCGGAGGTGTGAGTCAATCCGCCCGGACGAGCGCCTCGGCCAGCCGGGCCAGCCCGGCCCGGTCCACCCCGTCGGGCAGCAGCGGCAGCTCGGTCAGCGGGCGGCCCAGCTCCACCAACTCGGCCCGGAGCGTCTCCTCCAGCTCCCGGCGGACGACCTGGTCCGCCGCCTCCTGGTGCAGCCCCCGCACGGTGGCCCGGTCCGCCGGCAGGCCGGCGGCGAGCAGCCCCTGGCGCAGCTCCGCGGTGGTCACCGCCCGGCCGGCGGGCAGCGCGGGTCGGGCCCCGTTGACGATCACCCGGCCGACCGGGAAGCCGAGTGAGGTCAGCTCGGCGATCGAGTCCACGGTCTCCTGGACCGGCATCTCCTCCAGCAGCGTCACCACGTGCACCGCGGTCATCGGGGACCGCAGCAGCGCGGAGACTCCCTCGCTCTGGCTCTTGATCGGGCCGACCTTCGCGAGCCGGGCCGTCTCCGCGGTGACGTTGAGGAACCGGCCGATCCGCCCGGTCGGCGGGGCGTCCAGCACCACGGCGTCGTACGCCCGGCGCTGGCCGGCGGTGCGCGTGGTCGCCTCCTTAACCTTGCCGGTGAGCAGCACGTCGCGCAGGCCCGGGGCGATGGTGGTGGCGAAGTCGATGGCACCGAACCGGCGCAACGCCCGCCCCGCCGCGCCCAGCTTGTAGAACATGTCGAGGTATTCCAGGAGGGCCTCCTCGGCGTCCACCGCCAGGGCCCGTACCTCGCCGCCGCCGGGGGCGTCGGTGAGGTGGCGCTCCTCGTACGGCAGCGGGTCGACGCCGAACAGCTGGGCGATGCCCTGCCGCCCCTCCACCTCGACCAGCAGGGTGCGCCGGCCGTCGGCGGCCAGCGCCACGGCCAGGGCCGCGGCGACGCTGGTCTTGCCGGTCCCGCCCTTGCCGGTCACCACGTGCAACCGCGCCGGCCATCCCGTACCGGCCGGGTCGGCCGGCTGCTTCCCTGCTCGCACCCGTCGAGCCTATCCAGCCGGGCGGGTCAGGAAACCTCGCAGACCCACCATCCGGTCCGGCGGACCACGGTGAACCGCAGGTCCTGCTCGGCCACCCGCTCGTCGGCCGTGCTCACGCTCACCTTGGTGGTGACCGTGGCCCGGTCACCGGTCTCGTTCGCCACCGTCGGCGTGGTCCACCGGAAGCGGGGCTCGCGGTACGTCTCGACGTACCGCTCCACCTCGGCGATCTTGGCGGCGATCTTCCGCTCGTCCCGGCTCGACGAGCAGACCAGGGCGCTCGCCTTGCTGACGCTGCGCTGCTGGTAGACGGCGGTGAGGAAGTCGTCGACGGCGACCGCCGGCTCGCTGGCGCCGGTGCCGTCCTCGGTGTCGCGCAGGGCCAGGAACGCGACCGTCCCGCCGCCCCCGCAGAGCAGCAGGGCGCCGACCAGCGCGAGCGAGGCGATCAGCAGGCTGCGCGGTCGCCGGCGCCGGGGCGGCTGGCCCGTCGCCGCGTGCTGCGGCGACCCGCCGGCGTCCGACGGCTTGTCGGCGCCACCGCTGGGTGGGTGGGTCATGTCGTTCCCCCGGGGTCCGGCGCCGCCGCCACACCCCTGAGGCGGCGACGCGTGGTCGACCGTGCCGGGCGCGCCCTCGACGCCCGTCGCCCGGAAGGGTAATCGGTCGATGGATGGCTCGGTGGGTCACGGCCGGGCCGGTGGACGCGATCCCGTTCCCAACCCGGGATGTGTCGTATATGTGACTCGAAGTGACCATTCGTGCGAGTCCCGTTGTAGCTGTCGACATTCGGACCTAGGTTCTTGGCCGGCGCGGGGGCCGGTCGGGCAGAGAGTCCGCACCGGAAAGCCACTTGACCAGGTACGACGGCCGGAGGCAGCGCATGCGCGACGCGGAAAACATCCCTCGAGCCCAGTTCCCGGTGAGCGGCCGGGCCCGCCGGGGTGCGACGGTGGAGGGGGTGGCGATCCCGGTCAACGAGCGGTCGTACCGCCGGTGCGCGGAGCCGGCCGCCGAGGCGTTGCGACCGCTGTCCCGGCCGGCCGGGCGCGGCCGGGACGAGGAGGAGCCCGGATACGTCATCCACCTGCCGATCCGGGTCGCCGACCTGGCGACCGCTACCGCGCTGGCCAGCACGGTGGCGGTGTCGCTCGGCTTCCTGCCCGAGCTGGACGCCGGGGAGACCACCGTCTCGACCGCCGACGACCAGAACAACCGGCACCGGGTCTTCTGCGACCTGCTGCTGCCCGACCGCAGCCGCTGCCCCCAGCGGTACGGCCACGAGGGCCCCTGCGGTGAGCTGCCGGCGGCTCCGGAGCAGCGTCCCGCGCCCCGCCCGACCGCCGGACCGTAGGCTGTTGCCCGAACAGTCCACGTCAGGCAAGGGAGCCTTCCACCGATGCAGAAGTGGGAATACGCCACCGTTCCGCTGCTGGTCCACGCCACCAAGCAGATCCTCGACAACTGGGGTGAGGACGGCTGGGAGCTGGTCTCCGTGGTGCCCGGGCCGAACCCGGAGCAGCTCGTCGCGTACCTGAAGCGCCCGAAGGGCTGACCAGCATGAGCAACGGACCGCACGCGAAGCTCGCGGAACTCGGCCTGGCCCTGCCCGAGGTGGTGCCCCCGGTGGCCAGCTACGTGCCGGCCGTGCAGTCGGGGCAGCACGTCTACGTCTCCGGCCAGCTGCCGATGGCCGAGGGCAAGCTGCTCGCCACCGGCAAGGTCGGCGCGGGCGTCTCCGCCGACCAGGCGAAGGACCTGGCGCAGCGGTGCGCGCTGAACGCGCTGGCCGCGATCGACTCCCTGGTCGGCCTGGAGAACGTGGTCAAGGTGGTGAAGCTGACCGGCTTCGTGGCGAGCGCGGCCGGGTTCACCGGCCAGCCCGGCGTGATCAACGGCGCGTCCGACCTGTTCGGGGCGGTCTTCGGTGAGGCCGGCCGGCACGCCCGCAGCGCCGTCGGGGTCGCCGAGCTCCCCCTCGACGCCCCCGTCGAGGTCGAGGTCATCGTCGAGGTCGCCTGACCCACCCCGCTCCACCCCGCGATCTTGCGGTTTCCGCCCGGTCGAAAGCCGTGAACGGCCACAAAACCCAGGCCGAACCTGCAAGATCGCGGGGAGTGGCGGCGGGGGTCGTACGATCGCAGCCATGGGCGGGCATGTGACGGGGGCGGTCGGTGCGCTCGCGGACGAGCTGCCGGCCTGGGTGACGCTGCTGCGCGCGCCGAATCCCGGGCCGATGACGCTCGACGGCACCAACACCTGGGTGCTGCGCGCCCTCGGCGCGGAGCACGCGGTCGTCGTCGACCCCGGCCCGGCCGACGAGGCGCACCTGGCCGCGATCGCGGCGCACGGGCCGGTCGGGTTCGTGCTGATCACCCACGGCCATCCGGACCACACCGAGGGCGCTCCGCGCCTGAGTGAGCTGCTCGGCGGCGCGCACGTGCTGGCCGTCGACCCGGCGCACACCATCGGCGGTGAGCCGCTGAACGAGCCGGGCGAGCACTTCGGCATCGAAGGGCTGGAGATCCACCTGCTCGACACCCCCGGGCACACCGCCGACTCGGTCTGCTTCCTGGTCGAGCACGGCGACGAGCGGGTGGTGCTCACCGGGGACACCATCCTCGGCCGGGGCACCACCGTGGTCGCCCACCCCGACGGGCACCTCGGGGACTACCTGTCGAGCCTGGAACTGCTCTCGACGTACACCGGGATCCCGGCGCTGCCCGGGCACGGCCCGGCGCTGGCCGACTGCGGCGCCGCCGCCGACTACTACCTGGCCCACCGGCGGGCCCGGCTGGACCAGGTCCGGGCCGCGGTCGCCGCCGGGGCGACCACCGCGCCGGAGGTGGTCGCGGTGGTCTACGCCGACGTCGACCGCTCCCTGTGGTGGGCGGCCGAGTGGTCGGTCCGGGCCCAGCTCGAACACCTCGGGGTGGAGCAGCCGTGACCTGCCCGGTGTGCGGAACGGTGGCGGTGCCCGGCGCCCGGTTCTGCCACAACTGCGGGGCGGCGCTGCCGGCCGCCGCGACGCTGCCCGCCGCCGAGCGGCGGGTGGTCACCGTGCTCTTCGGCGACCTCTCCGACTTCACCTCCTGGTCCGAGGACCTCGACCCGGAACGGGTCGGCGCGGTCACCGACCGGGTGCTCGCCGCCCTCGCCGGCGCGGTCAAGACCTTCGGCGGGCACGTCGACAAGCTCACCGGCGACGGGATCATGGCGGTCTTCGGCGCGCCGGTCGCCCACGAGGACGACGCCGAGCGCGCGGTGCGCGCCGCGCTGTCCATGCAACGGGCGGTCCGCCGGGTGCTCGACGACGAGCGCGGCGGCGGCGCGCCACTGGGCCTGCGGGTCGGCCTGAACACCGGGGACGTGATCGCCGGCATCCAGGCCGCCATCGAATACACGGTCATCGGCGACACGGTGAACACCGCCGCCCGGCTGGCCGACGCCGCCGCCGTCGGCGCCGTCTACGCCGGCGCGCGCACCTCCGCCGCCACCCGGCACGTCGCCTCCTGGCGGGCGCTGCGCCCGCTGCGGCTCAAGGGCAAGCGGGAACCGGTCGAGGCGTACGAGCTGCTCGGGCTCCTGGACGCCCCGGGCACCCGGTCCGGCCTCGGCGACGAGGCGCCCTACGTGGGCCGGGAAACCGAGATCGGCCGGGTCGCCGGCCGGCTCGCCGAGGTGATCGACCGGGGTGAGCCGCGGGTGCTGCTGATGACCGCCGAGGCGGGCATCGGCAAGTCCCGGTACGCCGCCGAGGTGGAACGCCTCGCCGCCGGGTACGACGTGGGCGCCGGCCGGTTCGCCGCGCACACCGGGGCCCGGGTGCTCTCCGTACGCTGCGCCGCCTTCGGCGAACGGCGCCGGCTCGCCCCCCTCGCCGACCTGGTCCGGGCCGCCACCGGCCTGCCCAGCGACCCGGCCACCGCGCTCACCCGGCCGGCCGTGGAGGAGCGGCTGCGCCGCCTCGCCCAACGGCTCGCCCGGCTGCGCACCGAACCGGTCCCGCTCGCCACCGACCAGCTGCTCGCCCTGCTCGGGTACGCCGAACTGCCCGCCGCGCACGGCACCGACAACGGCGAGTGGAGCGCCACCGCCCCGCCACCGGACGCCGAGGCGGTGCCGAACGCGGTCGCCGGGCTGCTCAACGGGCTCGCCACCGAGGCCCCGCTGGTGGTCGTGGTGGACGACCTGCACGACGCCACCGCGGAGACCATCGACGCGCTCGGGGTGACCCTGTCCCGGCTCACCGGGCCGGTCCTCGTGCTGCTGCTCGGCCGGCCCGAGCTGGTGCGCACCGCCGGCGCGCTGACCCGGGTCGCCGACGCCGAGGTGCACGCGCTGCCGCCGCTGCGCGGCGCGGACGCGGCCCGGCTGCTGACCAGCTACCTGGCCGGCGGGAAGCTGCCGCAGCCCGACACCGACCGGCTGCTCGCCACCGCCCAGGGCAACCCGTTCTACCTGGCCGAGCTGGTCACCCTGCTGATGGAACGCGGGGCGCTGACCGTCGGGCCGGGCCGGGGCACCTCCGGCGGCTGGCGGCTGGCCCCCGGCTCGCTCGGCAGCCGGCTGCTCTCCCGCGACCTCGCGGCGGTGCTCGCCGCCCGGATCGACGCGCTGCCGCCGGACGCCCGCTCGGTGCTGCGCGACGCGGCGGTGGTCGGCGACACCGTGCCGAACGGCGCGCTGGAGGCGCTGCGCGAGCAGCGGACCGGGCGGGACGGCCGGCCGGCGGCGGTGGCCGCCGTCGAAGCCGACCGGGCCGTCGAGGAACTGCTGCAACGCCGCATGCTGCACCGCACCCGATCCGGCTACGCGTTCGCCACCCCGCTGATGCGGGAGGCCGCCTACGCCGGGGTGAGCAAGGCCGAGCTGGCCGAGCGGCACGCCGCGCTGGCCCGCTGGGCGGTCGGCCCGGACGGCGGCGGCGAGACGACCGCACCGGGCGGCCTCACCGACGCGGCCCGCGACGACTTCGTCGCCGAGCACGTGGAACGGGCGGCGGCGCTGGCCGACGCGGTGAAGCTGCGGCCGGACGCGCCGGCCCGTACGGTCACCCCGCTGGGCGTGACCGCGCTGGGCCGGGCGGCCCGCCGGTCCCTGCAGGCCGGTGAGCCGGCACTCGCCGTCGAGTACGCCGAACGCGCCGCCGAACTGGCCCGCGACGGCGTACCGGCGGCCGACCGGGTGGTGCACGCCCGGGCGCTGCTCCAGATCGGCCGCCCCGCCGACGCGCTCGCCTTCGCCGAGAAGATCGCCGCCAACACCAGCGATCCGGGCACCCGGGCCAGCGCGTTGCTGCTCGCCGGGCAGGCCCAGCAGACCCTCGGTGACCAGGGCCGGGCGGTCTCCTGCTGGCAGGAGGCATTGCAGGTGGCCACCGACGGCGAGCTGCCCAACCTGCGGGCCTCGGCGATGCGCCGGCTCGGGATGGCCGACTTCATCGCCGGCCGGCTCGGCCAGGCGAGCAGCCGACTGGCGGCCTCGTACCAGGTCAGCCTGGCGCACCAGGATCCGCGCGGGCAGGCCTGGTCGTTGCAGAACCTGGCCTGGGTGACCACCACCCGGGGCGACTTCGCCGGCACCGACGCGGTGCTCGGCCGGGCGGCCCGGCTCTTCGCCGAGCTGAAGGACCCGTACGGGCGGGCCTGGCTGCGCGGCACCACGGCGTTCGCCCGGCTGCTCGCCGGCCGGCTGAAGGAGGCGTGCCGGATGGCGCAGGTGTTCCTGCCCTTCGGCGAGCGGGTCGGCGAGGCATGGGCGGTCGGCACGCTGCGCGCGGTGCAGGCGTTCGCCACCGCCGAGCTGGGCGAACTGGGCGACGCGGACCGGGAGGCGCGGCGGGCGTACCGGGAGTTCGCCGCGGTCTCCGACGACTGGGGGCGCGGCTTCGCCCTGGTGGTCCGCGGGGTGGTGGCGCGCGGGCTGGGCGAGCCGGAACACGCGGCGGACCTGCTCACCGACGCCATGTCGTACGCGCAGCGCACCTCCCACCCGCTGCTGACCGGGATGGCCGGCACGCTGCGCGGCTTCGTGGCCCTGGACATGGGCGACCATGAGGCTGCCGAGCGGGACGCCCGGGCCGTGCTGACCGCCGTCGAGCCGCACAACCCGCAGGCGCCGGCCCAGGTCGGCCCCCGGGTGCTGCTGGCCACCGCCCGGCTGGCCGCCGGTGATCCGGCCACCGCCGTCGGGCTGCTCGCCCCGGTGGCCACCGCCGCCGCGCACGCGCCCTCGCTGCTCTTCTCCCGCCGCCAGACGATGGCCCGGTACGCGTCCGCGCTGCTCGCCCACGGCCAGCGGGAACAGGCGCTGGACTGGGCCCGCCGAGCGGTCGAGGCGCCGGCCGAGGACGTCCGCAGCCAGGTGATCGCGGCCAGCGTGCTGGCCGAGGCGTTGGCCGCCTGCGGCCGGCCGGCGGAGGCGCTGGCCAGCGCCGAGGAGGCGGTCCGGCTGGCGTACGCCACCGAGCAGGCCGGCGAGCGACCCGCCGCCGACGCCCTACTCGCCCGCCTCACCCCCGCCCCCGTCTGACCCCCGCGCGCCGCCACCCCTCCCACACCCCGCCCCGCCCCGCCACCCTCGCGGTCCCGCCCCCTCGCGTCCCGCCCCTCGTCGGTGGGCCGTGAGGGGGCAACTTCGTGGAAGTTGTTGCCTCGGTCGGGTGGGGAGGGGACAACTTCCCTGAAGTTGCTGCCGGGCCGGGCCGGGTGGGGCCGGCGCAGTGACCGCACCGGGTCGTGGTCGCGCCGGTGCGGCCGGGCGGCGTCGGGCGGCGCGGGGTCGGGTCGGGCGGGGTCGGGCCGGGCGGGGTCGGGCCGCCGTCGGGCGCGGCGGGTACGGGGGGAGGTTTGGCGGTTGAGGGGATGTGGGTGTCGGTAGTGACCGCTAGCGTGTCGGGGTCGACAGCGGCCGTCCACGATGGCGGCCCGGGGCCGGGGGAGGACGAATGAGGCTGCCGCGATCCGGTGCGGGGTGGACGATCGCGGTGTTCGGTGTGCTGGCGGTGGTGCTCGGCGCGCTCGGACTGATCTGGCCGGAGACCCAGTTGCGGATGCTCGGCTTCGCGGTGCCGGCCGAGCGCGGCGCCGGGGACTACACGGGCACCTTCCTGATGGCGTCCTCGATGGCCTCGTTCAACATGGGGGTCTACTACCTGCTGGCGACGGTGACCGAGTGGCGGGCCTTCTTCCGGTTCACCGTGGTCTTCCGGCTGGTCACGTTCACCGTGTTCAGTATCGCGGTGCTGGCGGACGTGGCGCCGGACCGGTTCTTCGCGGTGGCCGCCTGGGAGGGTTTGGGCGCGGTGGCGACCGCGGTCGGATTGTGGTGGGACGATCGGCGGTCGGTGTCCGGGTCGGTGTCCGGGGCGGCCACCACCGGGGCGGGTCCCGTCCCGGCGGCGGACGCGGCCCACTGAGCGGGCCGGGTCATTGGGTATTTTCGAAGCTGTGACCGACACCCCGTCCGGCGCCCTCCGGGCACCCATAGTGCCCGGTCTGACCGATCTGGAGATTTTTGCCCGGGGCGGTTACGCGACCGTCTACCGGGCCACGCAGATCTCCGTGGGGCGCGAGGTCGCGGTCAAGGTGGAGAACCGCACCCTGGACAGCGACCGTGACCAGGCCCGCTTCCTGCGCGAGGCGCGCGCCGCCGGCCGGATGTCCTCGCACCCGCACGTGGTCGACCTCTTCGACGTCGGGGTCACCGTCGACCAGCACCCCTACCTGATCATGGAGCTCTGCGACGGCTCGTACGCCGAGCGGATGCGCACCTCGCCGCTGGACGCCGTGGAGGCCCGCGACCTCGGGGTGAAGATCGCCGACGCGCTCGCCCACTCGCACGCGGCGGGGGTGCTGCACCGGGACGTCAAGCCGGCCAACATCCTCCACTCGCAGTTCAACTCGGCGGTGCTCGCCGACTTCGGCCTGGCGGTGCTCGCCGAGGTGCGCGACGCCTCGGTGACCCTGGAGGTGCTCACCCCCGCGTACGCCCCGCCGGAGATGTTCAGCCACAGCCCGCCGTCGCCGGCCGTCGACGTCTACGCGCTCTGCGCGACGCTCTACGCGGTGATGCACGGCCGGCCGCCGCGCTGGCAGTCCGAGCGCAACCCCAGCCTGGTCACCGTGCTGGAGATGTTCCACCAGCCGATTCCGGGGCTGCCCGGGGTGCCGGACGAGCTCATCGACGTGCTCCGCGCCGGGATGGCCAACGAGCCGGGCGACCGGCCGTCCGCGGTGGAGTTGCGCGACCGGCTGGCGGCCCTGCCACTCGGCGGCCCGGCCACCCCGGTCAGCGGCGCGCCGATCAGTGGCGCCCCGGTCAGCGGCGGCGCGGCCCGGTCCGGCCCGGCCAGGTCCGGGGAGACCGGCTCCGGCCGGGGCGCTCCGGCGACGCCCGGCGCGGACCATCCCACCGAGCCGACCACCGGCCGCCGCTGGCGGCGGCGCTGGTTCCTCGGCTCGGTCGGGGTGCTCGCGCTGGCCGCGTCCGCCAGTGCCGGCGCCTGGATGGCGGGCGGCGCCCCGCCGGTGACCGCGCCGACCCCGGGCGGCACCGGGGCGACCAGCCCGGCGGCGGCCCGGTGGGCGCTGCCCGGCTGCGGGCCGTCCGGCGCCGAGCTGCCCGCCGGGGCCGTCTGCACCCCGAGCCTGGAGTGCTTCGGCCCGGTGCGGGTGCGCGGCAGCCAGGCCGAGGCGACCCGGCTGCCCTGCGACGGCCGGCACACCTGGGAGACGTACGCCCTGGGTGAACTGCCGGCCGCGCTGGTCGGCGCGTCCCACGCCACGATCAGCGCCGACCCGCGGGTGCGCCGGGTGTGCGGCCCGGAGACCTTCCGGCTGACCAGCGGCATCCGCTACCCGACGGGCTGGCGCCTCGAGGTGCTGCCGCCCGACGACACGGGCGCCGACCGGACCTTCCGTTGCCTGGCCGGGCGGGGTGTGGACGCGCTCGACTCGCCGACGCTCACCGGTCGCTGAGGCCGTCGATCCGGCGGTAGCGCTCGCGCAGCGCCCGGATCGCCTCCGGGTGGTCCAGGGTCTCCAGGGTGTCGGCGTCCATCCGGTACGGCCCGCCGCCCGGTTGCCGGGGCGGCTCCGGCGGGACCGGGTCCCGGTCGTCGCCCTGCCGGGCGGCCGCCACCGAGACGCCCGCCACCATGGCGCAGAGCAGCGCCAGCAGCGCCAGCACCACTGCCAGGACGCCGCGTGGACGCCCGACGGCGAGGGCGACCAGCAGGGCCGCCGCCGCCAGTGCCGCGGCGATCGCTCGGGTCCGCGCGTCGTTCCTCGGGAATCGCCTCACCCGTCAAGCATCTCGCGGCGGTGCAAACTGTCAATCCGCGCATCGGTGGGAGGCGGGCGGTGCACAGCGCCTCGGCGCCACCACCACGGAGATGGACGGGCGTCGTTACCCTCGGTGTCCCGCCGGTCCTCCCCTCAGCGAGGTAACCCGATGAGCGACGTCACCGCCCGCCACCGCCTCCGGTCGGTCGCCACCACGCTGGCAGTGGCCCTGACCCTCACCCTTGCGGCGGCGGCCGGCTGCGACAACCGCAAGGATCCGCCGTTGCCGTCGGTACTGGACAAGCTCCGCGAGTCGCACATCGACGGACAGCCGAAGATCAAGATTGGGGTGGCGACCACCGAGCCGTTGATGGGGGAACTGCGCAACGGCGTACACGGCGGATTCGATGTGGAGATCGCCCGCTACCTCGCGGCCTTCCTCGGCTTCGCCGGGGACCAGCGGATCGAGTGGGTGTCGCTGGCGACCGAGGACCGGATTCCGGCGTTGCAGGGTGGCGTGGTCGACCTGGTGGTGTCCAGCTTCTCGATGACCGAGGAGCGCGAGAAGCTGGTCAGCTTCGCCGGGCCGTACTTCGTCACCACCCAGGAGGTGATGGTGCCGGTGCGCCTCAAGAACCGGATCAGGACGATCGAGGACCTCCGCCGGCCCGAGTACCGGATCTGCACCAGCGGGGGCTCCACCACCGAGGCCGAGCTGGAGAAGCACGACGTCAAGGCGTACGTGGTCAAGGAGGTCGGCGACTGCGTCCGGGGCATCCGCGAGGGCAGGTACGACGCGGTCAGCACGGACGAGACCATCCTCGCCGGCTTCCTCTCGCTGTACCCGAAGGAGTTCGAGATCGTCGACATGCCCTTCGGCACCAGCGAACTGCTCGGCGTCGGTGTGCCGATCGGCGATCCGGCGCTGCGCGACCTGGTCGCCTTCGCCCTGCAGAAGAGCTACCTCCAGGGACGCAGCGGGCTCAGTAGTCCCTGGCTGACGGCGTACAACCGGACCCTCGGGCCGTGGCTGAAGGCGGACAAGTCGCAGCCGCAGCCGCTGAACGTGCCGAAGCTTGTCGACTTCGACGACAAGGCGCCGGTGAGGTGAGCGCCGCCGTCACCGAAGAGGCCCGGCCCGCCACGCCGCCGCCGGCCGTACGCGATCCGGCGGAACGGCGCGCCCGGGCCAGCCAGTCCTTCTGGTCGGCGGTGGTGGGCGTGCCGGCGATCTTCTCCGTACTCCGGCTCGGCGTGGAGGCCGGCGGTGAGCTGCAGACCACGCTGCTGCTGGTGGCGAACGTCGGCACGGTGAACCTGCTCGCCGGTTTCCTCACCACGGCGGCGCGGCTGCTCTCCACCGGCCTGGTGGCGACCTTCGCGCTCGGTGCGGTGCTGCGGGTGAGCGTGGAGCGGATGCCGGCCACCGTCCGCCGCCCGCTGCTCGCCCGCTGGGTGGACGTCACCCCGGCGTGGTTCGCGGTGGCCAGCTTCCTGCTCGCGCTGATCACCTGGCAGCTGCTCTATCTGCCGCTGCTGGTGCCGGCGTTCGTGGCCGCCTTCCAGTTGACCCCGGCGCGGCTGCACGAGCGACGGATCCCCCGGCTGCTCATCCTGGCCGGGCTGCTGGTCGGGTACGCCTGGTTGCTCGCCCCGACGCTGGTGGACGCCGCTCGGCAGCGGGAGTGGCTGGCGGTGGCGCTGCTCGCCGCCCCGCCGCTGCTCGCGCTCTGGATCACCGGCCCGCTGCCCGGGGCGGTGATCCGGCCGCTCGCCTCGATCACCGAGGCGGCCGTACTGGCCACCCTGGTCTGGGCGGCGTTGCCGGTGATCAGCACGCCGGTCCTGCCGCTGACCGTCACCACGGTGGAGTCCGCGCCGGGCGTCACCGAGGACATCCGCGGGCACGTGGTGACCACTGACGACGTGAGCATGGTGCTGCTCCAGGACCGCGGTGGCGTCCGGTACGTCCCGACCGACCAGGTACGCGCGCAGGTGCTCTGCCCGGGCGAGGAGGAACTGCCCCGGCACCGGCTGCGCATCCATGACTTCCACGTCGACGACTCGCTGTTGGAGGGGCTGGGCCGGCGGGTGCGCCCGGTGCACCGGATCGACGCCGCCTGCCGGGCGGTCGGCTGAGGGCTGGCGACACCTCACCGGCCCGCAGCCGCCCGGCTCAGTACGACTTGTCCTGGCCGAGGACGTGCTGGGCGACGAAGTTGAGGATCATCTCCCGGCTGACCGGGGCGATCCGGCCGGCCCGGACCCCGCCGAGCAGCGTCGCCACCCCGTACTCGGTGGTCATGCCGGCCCCGCCGAGTGCCTGCACGGCGGTGTCCACGGCGAGCGCGGCGGCCTCGGCGGCGGCGTACTTGGCCATGTTGCCGGCGACGCCGGCCTCCAGGTCCCGCCCGGCGTCGTAGAGCGTGGCCGCCTTGTGGATCATCAGCCGGGCCAGTTCCACCTGCACGGCCGCGTGCGCCAGCGGATGCGCCACGCCCTGGTGGGAGCCGATCGAACGCCCGGCCCAGACCTTCCGGGTCGCCGTGTACTCCGAGGCCCGCTCGATGGCGTAGCGGCCGGTGCCGGCGCTCATCGCGGCCACCGTGATCCGCTCCGGGTTCAGCCCGGCGAACAGCGCCGGCAGGCCGGCGTCCAGCGACTCGCCGACCAGCGCGTCGGCGGGCAGCCGGACGTCGTCCAGATAGAGCAGGAACTGGTTCTCCGGGGAGAGGATCTCCATGTCCAGTTTGGACGTCGTCAGCCCGGGCGCGTCGGTGGGCACGACGAACAGCGCCGGCTTCAACTTCTGCCCAGCGGCGTCCCCTGCGCCAGCACTGACGTCTTCGACAGCGACGCGGGCCACCACCAGCACGTGGCCCGCCTCGTCGAGGCCGGAGATGTAGCACTTGCGGCCGGTGAGCAGCCAGTCGTCGCCGTCGCGGCGGGCCACCGTGCCGAGCCGGTGGAAGTTCGAGCCGGCGTCCGGTTCGGTGATCGCGAAGACGATCTTCTGGGAGCCGTCGGCGAGACCGGGCAGGTGCCGCTTGCGCTGCTCCTCCGTACCGTGTTTGTTGATCACCGTGGCGGCGATGGCGGGGGAGACGACCAGGAGCAGCAGCGGGCAGCCGGCCGCGGCCAGCTCCTCGCAGACGATGGCCAGCTCGGTGATGCCGCCGCCCCCGCCGCCGTACTCGGTGGGGATGTTGACCCCGAGGTAGCCGAGCCGGCCGGCTTCGTGCCACAGCTCGGTGGTGTGTTCCCCCGACTTCGCCTTCTCGACGAAGTAGGAGTGGCCGTACCTGCGCCCCAGCGTGCGGACGGCGTCGCGGAGCTGGTCCTGCTCGGGGGTGAGGTCGAAGTTCACTGCGGGTCCTCCTCGGGGTCGACCACGGCCAGGACGGCGCCCGTCTCGACCTGACCGCCGGCCGGCACGGGCAGCGCGGCGACCACGCCGTCGGCGGGGGCGAGCACGGGGTGTTCGAGCTTCATCGCTTCCAGGGTCAGCAGCAGGTCACCGGCGGCGACCCGCTGGCCGACCTCGACGTGCACCCGGGCCACCGCGCCGGGCAGCGGCGCGAGCAGCGACCCGGCCGCCAGCTCCGCGGTGGGCAGCGGGAACCGGGGCAGCTCGGTGAGGCTCGCCGCCCCCGCCGGGCCGTCCACGAAGACCGCCGACCCCACCCGGTGTACGCGGAACGAGCGCCGCACCCCGTCGACGTCGAGCACGACGCGATCCGGGGCGGTCGTCACCAGCGTCACCGCCGGCGGGTCGTCCGCACACGTCGGCTCGCTGTTAAGAGGGGCACCCTCCTCTACCGGAGGCGTTAACAGGGGGCCCCTCCTTTCACCTGTGCTCGACCACTCGGCCAGCGCGCCGTCGCGGTCCAGCCGGTAGCGCACCTCGATCTCGCCGCCGTCCGCTGCCGCGAAGCGGGCGACCTGCGGGAACGCGGGCACGTTCCGCCAGCCGGAGGGCAGCCCGGCGAGCACCGGGGCGGCCGCCCGGCGCGCGGCGGCCGAGGCGAGCGCGGCGGCCAGTGCCGTCACCGGCAGCAGGTCGGCCGAGACCAGCGGGGCGAACACCTCCGGGTGCCGGTCCAGGAAGCCGGTGTCGACGTCCGCCGCGCCGAACTCCCGACTGCGCAACGTCCGGACCAGCAGGTCCCGGTTGGTGGCCACCCCGTGCAACTCGGCGCGGGCCAGCGCACCCGCGAGGGCCCGGGCCGCCTCGGCGCGGGTGGGCGCCCAGGCGATCAGCTTGGCGAGCATCGAGTCGTAGTGGACGCTCACCGTCGAGCCGTCCACCACCCCCGAGTCCAACCGCAGGCCCTTCGTCGGAGTGAACTCGCCGGCCAGCTGCGGGACCGCGAACCGGTGCAGGGTGCCGGTGGCCGGGCGGAAGCCCTGCGCGGGGTCCTCGGCGCAGAGGCGTACCTCGATCGCGTGCCCGTCGACCGGCGGGGTCGCCGCCAGCGGCAGCGGCTCGCCCTCGGCGACCAGCAGTTGCCACCGGACCAGGTCCAGCCCGGTGACCGCCTCGGTGACCGGGTGCTCCACCTGGAGGCGGGTGTTCATCTCCAGGAAGTAGAACTCGCCGTCCGGTGCGAGCAGGAACTCGACAGTGCCCGCGCCGACGTACTCGACGGCCCGGCCGGCGGCCACCGCCGCCGCGTGCAGCCGTTCCCGCAGGCCCGGGTCGAGGACCGCCGGGGCCTCCTCGACGATCTTCTGGTGCCGGCGCTGGATCGAGCAGTCCCGCTCGCCGAGGGCCAGCACCGTGCCGTGGGTGTCGCCGAAGATCTGCACCTCGACGTGCCGGCCGCGCTCGACGTACCGCTCGATGAAGACCGTGCCGTCGCCGAACGCCGCAGCCGCCTCGCGGCGCGCGGAGGCCACGGCCTCGGCCAGGCCGGCGGCGTCCCGGACCACCCGCATGCCCCGCCCGCCGCCCCCGGCGGACGCCTTCACCAGCACCGGGAAGTCGGTCACCTGGTCGGCGTCGGTCCAGGTCGGCAGCATCGGCACGCCGACGTCGGCGAGCAGCGCCTTGGCGGCCATCTTGTCGCCCATCGCGGCGATCGCCTTCGCCGGGGGCCCGACCCAGGTCAGCCCGGCGTGGTCGGGGTCGCCGACCCGCATGGCGAACTCGGCGTTCTCGGCCAGGAAGCCGTAGCCCGGGTGCACGGCGTCCGCGCCGGTGCGGCGGGCCGCGCGCAGGATCTGCACCATGTCCAGGTACGTCTCGGCGGGCGTGTGCCCCGGCAGGCGGGTGGCCACGTCCGCCTCGGCGGCGTAGGGCGCGTCGGCGTCCGCGTCGGAGTACACGGCGATCGTGGTGATGCCGAGCGTGCGACAGGTGGCGAAGATCCGGCGGGCGATCTCCCCCCGGTTGGCGACCAGCAGTCGTGAGATCACAGCAGCTCCTACATCCGGAAGACGCCGAAGCCGTCGGCGCCCTTCACCGGTCCGTTGTGGATCGCCGACAGGCAGAGCCCGAGGACGGTACGGGTGTCCCGCGGGTCGATCACCCCGTCGTCGTAGAGCCGGCCCGAGAGGAACAGCGCACCGGACTGCGACTCGATCTGCTGCTCGACCATCATCCGCATGGCCGCGTCGGAGTCCTCGTCGTAGTCCCGGCCCCGGGCGGCGGCGGCCTGCCGGGCGACGATCGACAGCACGCCGGCCAACTGCGCCGGCCCCATCACCGCCGACTTGGCGTTCGGCCAGGTGAACAGGAACCTCGGCTCGTACGCCCGGCCGCACATGCCGTAGTTGCCGGCCCCGTACGAGGCGCCCAGGTTGACCGTCAGGTGCGGCACCTTCGAGTTCGACACCGCGTTGATCATCAGGGCGCCGTGCTTGATGATGCCGCGCTGCTCGTACTCGGTGCCGACCATGTAGCCGGTGGTGTTCTGCAGGAAGACCAGCGGGGTGTCGGCGGCGTTGGCGAGCTGGATGAACTGGGCCGCCTTCTGCGCCTCCTCGCTGAACAGCACGCCCCGGGCGTTGGCCAGCACGCCGACCGGCCACCCGTGCAGCTCGCCCCAGCCGGTGACCAGCGCGGTGCCGTACGCCGGCTTGAACTCGTCGAACTCGCTGCCGTCCAGCACCCGGGCCAGCACCTCGCGCGGGTCGAACGGCACCTTGAGGTCGGCGCTGGCGATGCCGAGCAGCTCCTCCGGGTCGTACCTCGGTGGCTGCGGGAGCGGGTTGCGTGGTGGCGGGCCCTGCTTGCGCCAGTTGAGCCGGCGTACGCACTGCCGGGCCAGCCGGATGCCGTCCCGCTCGTCGGCGGCGAGGAAGTCGGCCAGACCCGACGTCGTGGCGTGCATCGCCGCGCCGCCCAGCGACTCGTCGTCGGTGATCTCGCCGGTGGCCATCTTCACCAGCGGCGGCCCGGCCAGGTACACCTGCGACCGGTCCCGGATCATGATCGTGTAGTCGGACATCCCGGGCACGTACGCGCCCCCGGCGGTGGCGTTGCCGAAGACCACGCTGACCGTGGGGATCCGCTCGGCCGAGAGCCGGGTCAGGTCGCGGAACACCCGGCCGCCCGGGATGAAGATCTCCGCCTGGGTGGGCAGGTCCGCGCCGGCCGACTCGACCAGGTTCACCATCGGCAGCCGGTTGGCCAGCGCGATCTCACCGGCCCGCCGGGTCTTCGCCAGCGACCACGGGTTGATCGCGCCGCCGCGTACCGTCGGGTCGTTGGCGATGACCAGGCACTCCACCCCCTCGACCACGCCGATGCCGGTCACCGTGCTGGCCCCGACCGGGAAGTCTGTGCCGTACGCGGCCACCGGGGACAGCTCCAAAAACGGGCTGTCCGGGTCGAGCAGCAGCTCGATCCGCTCCCGGGGCAGCAGCTTGCCGCGCTTGTGGTGCCGGGTCACGTACTTCTCGCCGCCACCGGCGCGGGCCTGGTCGAGCGCGGCCTCCAGCTCGGCGAGACGTTCCCGCAGCGCCTCCCGGTTGGCCGTGAACGCGGGTGCGGACGGGTCGAGCGCGCTCTGGAGAACAGTCACAGGCCCATGCCCTTCGCGATGATCTCGTTCATGATCTCGGTGGTGCCGCCGCCGATGCCGAGGATCCGGGCGTCCCGGTAGTGCCGCTCGACCTCGGCGTCGCGCAGGTAGCCGAAGCCGCCGTGCAGTTGCAGCGCCTGGTCGACCACCCAGTCGCAGGCGGCGACCGCGACGTTCTTCGCCATCGCCACCTCGGTCACCACCGGCTGGCCCGCGGCGACCCGTTCCGCCACGTCGTGCACGTACGCCCGGGCCGCCTCGGCGCGGGTGTGCATCTCGGCCAGCCGGTGCCGGATCAGCTGCCGGCCGGCGAGCGGACGACCGAACGTGGACCGGTCCCGGCACCAGCGGATGGTCAGCTCGACGCAGCGTTGCGCGGTGGCATACGCCTGCGTGGCCAGGGAGAGGCGCTCGGTGCCGAACTGCTGCATGATGGCGAGGAAGCCGGTGTCCTCGGGGCCGATCCGGTTCGCCACCGGCACCCGTACGTCGACGAAGGACAGCTCGGCGGTGTCCGAGCAGTGCCAGCCCAGCTTCTCCAGCCGCCGCCCCACGGTGAAGCCGGGCGTACCCTTCTCGATCACCAGCAGGCTGAGCTCGGCCGAACCGGGGAACTCGGCGCACACCGCGGTGGTGACGAAGTCGGCCCGCAGGCCACTGGTGATGTACGTCTTCGCCCCGTTCACCACGTAGTGGTCGCCGTCCCGCCGGGCGTAGGTGCGGATGCCGGCCACGTCGGAGCCGCCGTCCGGCTCGGTGATCGCCAGCGCGCCGATCATGGTGCCGGCCAGCGTGGGCCGGACGTACCTGTCGACAAGCGACTCGTCGCCGGCGGCGATCATGTGCGGCAGCGCGATGCCGTGCGTGAACAGCGCGGCGATCAGCCCGGACGAGCCGCCCGAGCGGATGATCTCCTCGGTGACCACGATCGAGTCGAGCAGGTCGCCACCGCTGCCGCCGAACCGCTCCGGGAAGCCGATGCCGAGCAGCCCGATCTTGGCGGCGGTCTGGTGCAGCGCCCGGGGCACCTCGCCGGCCCGCTCCCAGTCGTCCAGGTGCGGCAGCACCTCCCGGGTCACGAAGGCGCGGGTCAGCTCGCGCAGCTGCCGGCGCTCGGGAGTGTCCACGATGGTCACGCCGGCACCTCCGCCGGCAGGTCGACCACCCGCGAGCGGAGCAGCTCGCCCAGCGCCTTGGCCTGCGGGTCGAACCGGGTGGAGGCGGCCACCCCCTGGCCGAGCAGCCCTCGGATGACGAAGTTGACCGCCCGCAGGTTCGGCAGCTCGTACCGCTCGACGGTCAGCGGGGCGGTCTCCGGCAGCAGCTCGGCCAGCCGCTCGACGGTGAGCCAGCCGCGCAGCCAGGCCCAGGTCTGGTCGGTGCGGGCCCAGACGCCGAGGTTCGCGTCCCCACCCTTGTCCCCCGAGCGCGCCCCGACCAGCTCACCCAGCGGCCCGCGCCGGGTGGGGTGCGAGGAGAGGCCCCCGGTCAACGCATTCCGTGGTACCGGGGCCGCCGGCAAACCGGTCACCGGCGGCGGGGCGATCGTGACGCGCTCGCCGGACGGCAGCACCGCCACGTGCCCGACCGCGCCCTGCGGCACGGCGTCGGCGGTGAACACCCCGTACGGGGTGGCGTCGCCCGGCAGGGTGGTTAGCGTGCAGCCCGGGTAGGAGGCCAGCGCCAGCTCCACCGCCGCCGCCGAGAACGCCCGCCCGGCCCGCGCCTTGTCCCCGTCGCGCAGGTGTACGTGCAGCAGCGCGCTGGCCGCCTCGGTGTCGGCGGCGTCCGGATGGTCGGTCCGGGCCAGCGTGAACTCCAGCCCGGCCGGGCCGACCGCCGCCTCGAGCTGCCCCCTGACCAGTGCCGCCTTGGCCGGGATGTCCAGCCCGCACAGCACGAAGGTCATCGAGTTGCGGAAGCCGCCCAGGTTGTTCACCCCGACCTTGAGGGTGTCCGGCGGTGGGGCGCCCCGTACCCCGCTCACCCGGACCCGGTCCGGCCCGTCGGCGGTCAGCTCGACGGTGTCCAGCCGGGCGACGACGTCCGGGCCGAGGTAGTCGGGGCCGCCCACCTCGTACAGCAGTTGGGCGGTGACCGTCTCGACGGTCACCGCGCCGCCGGTGCCCGGATGCTTGGTGAGCACCGACGAGCCGTCCGGGTGCAGCTCGGCGATCGGGAAGCCGGGCCGGTGGCCGCCGTCGGGCAGTTCGGTGAAGAAGCTGAAGTTGCCGCCGGTGACCTGCGCGCCGCACTCGATCAGGTGCCCGGCCACGGTCGCGCCGGCCAGCGCGTCCAGGTCGTCCCGCCCCCAACCGAACCGGGCGATGGCCGGCCCGACCGCCAGCGAGGCGTCGGTGACCCGGCCGGTCACCACCACGTCCGCCCCGGCGTCGAGGCAGGCGGCGATGCCGAACGCCCCCAGGTAGGCGTTGGCGGTCAACGCGTCCGGCCGGTCGAGCGCGTCGCCCTCGACGTACCCGATCCGCACGGTCAGGCCGAGTCGGTCGGCGAGCGCGCCGATCGCGGCGGCCAGGCCGGCGGGGTTGAGGCCGCCGGCGTTGGTCACGATCTTCACGCCCCGGTCCAGCGCGGTGCCGAGGCAGCCCTCGGCCTGGCGCAGGAACGTCTTCGCGTAGCCCAGGGAGGGGTCGCGCAGCCGGTCCCGGCCGAGGATCAGCATGGTCAGCTCGGCCAGGTAGTCGCCGGTGAGCACGTCCAGCTCACCGCCGTCGAGCATCTCCCGCCAGGCGGCGAACCGGTCGCCGTAGAAGCCGGAGGCGTTCCCCACCCGCAACACGCCCGGCGGGTCACCCGCCGTCACCGGCCGCGCGCCGTCGGGACCCGCCTCGCTCACGCGGTCACCTCGCGGCCCGCCGGCTCCCGCTTGCCGCCGGGTGGGCCGGCGAACGCCTGGGCCACGTCCAGCCACTCGTCGGCGATCGGGCCGGTGGCGACCAGGGCCAGGTCGCCGCGGTGCCGGCGCTGGGTGACCAGCAGGCAGAAGTCCAGCGCCGGGCCGGTGACCCGGTCGGCGGCCTCCGCCGGCCCGAACGTCCAGGTCCCGCCGTCGGGTGCGGCCAGCTCGACCCGGACCGGCACCGCCGGCACGGCCCGGCCGTGGGCGGCGAAGCCGTGCCCGAGGGTACGGAAGCCGAGGTGCGCCACGTGCCGCAGCCGGTCGGTCGGGGTACGCCGCACGCCGAGCGTGTCGGCCACGTCCTCGCCGTGCGCCCAGGTCTCCATGAGCCGGGCGGTGGCCATCGAGGCGGCGGACATCCGGGTGCCGAACCAGGGCAGCTTCTCGGTGGCCGGCACGGCGGCGAGCGCGGTCGCCAGGGCGTCGCGCCCGGCCCGCCAACGGGTCAGCAGCTCGGCCGGCGGGGCCAGGAAGGATGCGGCCCCGTCGTCGACCAGCCGGGCCGGGTCGGGGGCGGCGGCCACGGTGGCGTAGAACGCCTCGGCGTCGGTGGCGGCCAACCGGCTCACGTGGTCGGTCCAGGCGAGGTGCGCGATCTGGTGTGCCACCGTCCAGCCGGGAGCGGGTGTCGGTCGGTCCCACGCCGGTGCCGGCAGCGCCGCGACCAGGGCGTCGAGCTGTGCCGACTCGGCGGCCAGCTCGGTGAGCAGTGCGGTGTGGTCGACCATCGTGCCTCCGGGCGGGGTGGGCCGGTCAGGGTCAGTGCCGTCCGTCGGCGTCGGCGCGGCCGGGGCGGCGCGCGGCCTCGTCGGGGGTGAGCAGGGTGGACAGCTGGTGTTTCCAGGTGGCGAGCAGCGCGGTGCGCCGGGCCGAGTCGTCGCTGAGCAGGTTCGCCACGCCCAGCCCGCGCATCAGGTCGAGGGTGGCCTGGACGGCCTCCCGGACGCCCGGGCGGCGCTCGTCCACGCCGAGCAGCTCGACGGTGAGCCGGTGCATCTCCCGGCCGACCCGCGCCTCCAGCGGCACCAGCGCGGCGCGCAGCTCGGCGTCGGTGCGGGCGGCCACCCAGAGCTCGAGGGCGGCGACGAAGAGTGGCCCGGTGAAGGCGGCGGCCAACAGGTCGATCACCCGGTCGAGTCGGCGCGGGCCGGCGGGAACCGCGTCGGCCTCGGCCCGCAGCTCGGCGGCCCGGCGTTCGGCCAGGTGGTCGACGGCGGCGGTGACCAGGGCGGTCTTGGTGGGGTAGTGGTGCAGCTGCGCGCCGCGGGAGACCCCGGCGCGGGCGGCGACCACCGTGGTGCTGGTGCCGGCCCAGCCGTGCTCGATCAGGCAGTCGACGGTCGCCTCCAGCAGCCGGGCCTGGGTGGCGCGGCTGCGCTCCTGCTGCGGGACGCGGGTCGATGCGGCGGGCACGGGGACAGCCTGCCGCCGCCGAAACAAACAGTCAAGACTGACTTTTTCTCGTGACCGTCAGCCGAACGTGTCGCGGCGCAGGCCGCGACGATGAGCCACCGGCGGCGAGGCGCTGCCGGCCCCACGGTGACCGGCGGGGCGGGTGTCATGAGCCGTCAGCGTAGGCAGCCGGTGCGGCACTCGATCACGATCGGGGCACGGATCGATGCCGGGTGGAGGTCGATGCAGAGTTCGGCGTCTCCGGCCCCGGCTGAGTCAGGTGGGACGGCCGTCGCGCGGGGCGAAGGCGGTGAGCGCGTCCAGGTCGCTGTGCCGGGAGCGGACGTACTCGTCGGCCCAGGCGGCGGCGTCCGGAAAGCCGGACTCGGCGGTGATCCGGGCGCAGGCGGCGGGCACGTCGAACTCGGTGCGGCGCAGCTGCACGCCGGGGCCGAGCAGCGCCCAGCAGGCGCCCGAGCTGCCGTACGGCATCCCGACGCTGCCCGGGTTGACCACCAGCCGGCGGTCGACCAGCCGGCTGAACGGCATGTGGGTGTGCCCGCAGACCACCGTGCGGACCTCGGCCGGCACCCCGGCGAACACCTCGGCCCAGCGCTGCGGCCGGGAGTCGACCAGGACGACCTCCTCGTCGTCGCGGGGCGTGGCATGGCAGAAGAGCGTCGGGCCGAGGCCGGCGACGTCCAGCGTGACGGTCAGCGGCAGCCCCGCCAGCCGGGCCACCTGGTCGTCGCGGAGCTGCGCGGCGGCCCAGTTCGAGACGTCGTAGGAGGCCGGTCGGCCGGCTCGGGCCGCGACCAGATCCCGCTCGCCGTTGCCGCCCACCCAGCAGGCCCGGTCACCGAGCGAGACGAGCAGGTCCAGCACCTCGACCGGTTGCGGGCCGTCCGCGATGTCCCCGGTGAGCACGATCAGGTCGGCGGCGGCCACGTCCGGCTCGGCCAGTACGGCCTCCAGCGCCGGCAGCGCACCGTGGATGTCGGAGAGGACGGCGACTCGTTCGATCATCCTGCCACCCTGACCGGCCGTGTCCTGCCGGGTCCAGACCTTCTGCCGTCGGCAGACACCGCCGGGCCCGCCGTCCACCGGCCCGCGCAGGGCGATGTTCGTCCCGGCCTGCTTCTGGGCGGCCGGCGGCTGCGGAGCGGGTGGCCAGGGCGGCGGCGCGAACGGGACCGGCCCGGACCGCACGACGGCGGGCCGGGCCGGGAGGCTGTCCGGGATCGGTCAGACGCGGGCGCGGCGGGCCAGGCGCTCCGGGTCGAGGATGATGATGCTCTTGCCGTCCAGCCGCAGCCAGCCGCGCGACGCGAAGTCGGCGAGGGCCTTGTTGACGGTCTCCCGGGAGGCGCCGACCAGCTGGGCGATCTCCTCCTGGGTCAGGTCGTGGGTCACCCGCAGCACGCCGCCGTCGCGGGTGCCGAACCGGCCGGCCATCTGGAGCAGGTTCTTGGCGACCCGGCCGGGCACGTCGGTGAAGATCAGGTCGGCCAGCGAGTCGTTGGTCCGGCGCAGCCGGCGGGCCAGCACCCGGAGCAGCTGCTCGGCGATCTCCGGCCGGTTGTTGAGCCAGGGCCGCAGCGCCTGCTTGCGCAGCCGGACCAGCCGGGTGTCGGTCACCGCGGTGGCGGTCGCCGTCCGCGGGCCGGGGTCGAAGAGCGACAGCTCGCCGACCATGTCCGACGGCCCCATCACGGCGATCAGGTTCTGCCGGCCGTCCGCCGCCCGGCGACCAACCTTGATCTTGCCGGACAGGAGGATGTAGAGACTGTCGCCGGGCTCGCCCTCGTTGAAGACGACCTCGCCCTTGCGGACCTCGATCGTCTCCATCTCCTTGGCGAGCGCCTCGGCAGCCTCCGGGTCGACGCCCTGGAAGATCCCGCTGCGGGCCAGTACCTCGTCCATCGCGCACCTCCGCCTACGCGTGCCGTCCGTCGGCCCGGGTCCGCCGTCCGCTGATCCCCTCGCGCGTCGCCAAGTCTAGGCGCACGTGAGCTGGAATCAGAGGCGCACCCCTGGAAACTTGATCGTTGGGCGTAACCGCCGCGACTCGAACCAGCAGTACGATCGCCACCCGATCGGGGGAGCCGGCCCGCCGCCGTAGGGTCTCCCCGTGCTCGACGACCCCGTGCTGACCACCCGTGCCGAGGACGGCCGGGACGACGTCCCCCTGCTCGTCTGGCGGGCCGCCCGGCCGCTGCTGACGGTCAGCAGCGCCCCGCTCGGCGGTGGCCTCGGCCCGCGCCGCTGGGTGGTCAACGCGACAGTGCCCATGTCGTACGCCCGGGACGACCCGGCCGACCACCTGGCCGAGCTGGCCGACCGGCTCGGCCTGGACGGACCCGGGGTGGGCCTGTTGACCGGGGTGGACGTCGCCGAGGTGGTGGCCCGCGCCGACGGCGGCGTCCGGGTCTGGGCGACCGTCGGGCTGGGCACCCCGGTCCCCGCCGCCGCGCCCACGCCGGCGGCGCCCGGGCAGCGGGTCGGCACGGTCAACATCATCGGGTACGTCCCGGTGCGGCTCGGCGCGGCGGCGCTGGTGAACGCGGTGGCCACGGTGACCGAGGCGAAGGTCCAGGCGATCGCCGACCTCGGCCTGCCCGGCACCGGCACCCCCACCGACGCGGTCACCGTCTGCTGCCCCGCCGACGGGCCGGCCGCCCCGTACGGCGGGCCCCGCTCGGCCTGGGGCGCCCGGCTGGCCCGGGCCGTGCACGCCGCCGTGCGCGACGGCGGCGCCGGCCCGGTGGTGCCCTGGTCGGAGCGGGTGACGCGGTGAACTTCCGGCCGTTCGGTCGTCGTCACCGTCCGGCCCGGCCGGTAGGGTCGCGGGCGATGCCCGCAACCGCCCGCCTCCGCTCCCGCCGCCGGCTGACCGCCGCGCTGACCGTGCTCGTCGTCGCGCTGCTCGCCGCCGGCTGCGGCGACGACCCGCCGTCGGAGTCCGTCTGGCAGCCCGGCCCCGGGGCGACCCGGTCGGCCGGCTCCGCCGCGCCGACGCAGTCCCCGGCCGAGTCGGCCGGCCAGGAGCCGGAGAAGGCGATCTCGCTCGCCGCGACCGGCGACATCATCATGGGCAACGCGCCGTCCCGGCTGCCGGCCAACGGCGGGAAGGGCTTCTTCGACGACGTCGCCAAGGCCCTCAAGGCCGACCTGGTGATGGGCAACCTGGAGGAACCGCTCACCGAGGACACCGGCACCGGCAAGTGCGGTCCCAACCCGACCAACTGCTACCAGTTCCGGGCGCCCCCCGGCTACGCCGCGCACCTGCGCGACGCCGGCTTCCACCTGCTCAACCAGGCCAACAACCACGGGTACGACTACGGGGAGCGCGGCTACGCCAACACCCAGCGCGCCCTGGAGGAGCACGGGCTCGAGCACACCGGCGCGCCCGACCAGATCACCGTGGTGGACGTGCAGGGCGTCAAGGTCGCGGTGGCCGGCTTCTCCTCGTACGTCTGGTCGAACAGCCTGGTCGACATCGACGCCGCCCAGCAGGTGATCAAGAAGGCGGCCGGGATGGCCGATCTGGTCGTGGTGCAGGTGCACATGGGCGCGGAGGGGTCGGACAAGACCCGGGTCAAGCCGGGCACCGAGACGTACCTCGGGGAGAACCGGGGCGATCCGGTGCGGTTCTCGCACGCCATGATCGACGCGGGCGCCGACCTGATCGTCGGGCACGGACCGCACGTGCTGCGCGGGATGGAGTTCTACCAGGGCCGGCTGATCGCGTACAGCCTCGGCAACTTCGCCGGCGGCGGGAAGTCGCTGCGCAGCGACGGCCGGCTGGGCTGGGGCGGCGTGCTCAAGGTGTCGCTGCGCCCGGACGGCAGCTTCGCCGGCGGCTCCTTCACCTCCACCCGGATGAACTCCACCGGCAAGCCGGTGACGGACGACGCCGGCCAGGGGCTCGGCCTGGTCAAGGAACTCAGCGGGAAGGACTTCCCGGACACCGGCCCCCGGTTCACCTCGGCCGGGAAGATCAGCCCACCGGCGGCCGGCTGAGCGCGTCCCCACGGGCGTGGGGCCGGGGCCGACGGTCGTACCGGCGACGTAGGCTGGCCGGCGTGACCATCAGCTCCGAGACGGCCCTCGGCCGTACCCGCCGCGCCCGGCGGATCGGCCGGGCACTGACCGAGGCGCACCCCGACGCGCACTGCGAGCTCGACCACTCCAGCCCGCTGGAGCTGGCCGTCGCGACCATCCTCTCGGCCCAGTGCACCGACAAGAAGGTCAACGAGGTCACCCCCAAGCTCTTCGTCCGCTACCCGAGCGCCGCCGACTACGCCGGGGCGGACCGGACCGAGCTGGAGGAGCTGATCCGGCCGACCGGCTTCTACCGCAACAAGACCGACTCGCTGATCAAGCTCGGTCAGGCCCTCGTCGAGCGGTACGACGGGCAGGTGCCCGGCAAGCTCGCCGACCTGGTGACCCTGCCCGGCATCGGCCGCAAGACCGCCAACGTGATCCTCGGCAACGCGTTCGGGGTTCCGGGCATCACCGTCGACACCCACTTCCAGCGGCTCGTCGGGCGCTGGGGGCTGACCACGCAGACCGACCCCGTCAAGATCGAGCACGAGATCGGCGCGCTCTTCCCGAAGCGGGAGTGGACCATGCTCTCGCACCGGATCATCTTTCACGGCCGGCGGGTCTGCCACGCCCGCAAGCCCGCCTGCGGGGCCTGCACGCTGGCCAAGCTCTGCCCGTCGTACGGCACCGGGCCGACCGAGCCGGCGCTGGCCGCGAAGCTGCTGAAGGGCCCCCGGGCCCGGGACCTGGCGGCCGCCGCGGGCGTCGACCCGGCGCTGGTGCCGCAGCAGGCGGTCGTGGCGGAGGTGCCGTGAACCGCACGCTCGTCACGCTGCTCGTCCCGGTGCTGCTGCTGGCCGGCTGCACCGCCACCGAGCCGGACCAACCGGCCGGGCCGTCCGCCCGGGCCGAGCGGCCGTCACCGTTCGCCGACTGCGCCGGGCTGACCGCCCCGCCGGCCCCGACCGGGCCCGCCGAGCCGACGGGCACCACGCCCCCGGGGCCGTCGGCCGGGGCGGTGCCGTCGGGTGGGGCCGTGCCGTCGGGTGGGGCCGTGCCGTCGGGTGCGGCCGGGGCACCGTCGGCCGGTGCCGGTGCCGGTGCCGGTGCTGGTGCTGGGGCGGCGCCGGTCGTCGGCACGCCGTCGGGTGGGGCCGTGCTGCCGGACGGTGGGGCCGGGACGGGCGAGCCGCTGCCCGACCTGAGCCTTCCCTGCTTCACCGGCGGCGCGCAGGTGGCGCTGCGGGACGTGACCGGGCCGGCCGTGGTCAACGTCTGGGCCTCCTGGTGCCCGCCCTGCCGGGCCGAGCTGCCCGCCTTCCAGCGGCTCAGCGAGCGCACCGCCGGCCGGCTGCACGTGCTCGGCGTGAACAGCCGGGACCGCCGCGCCGGCGCCCAGTCCATCGGCGAGGACTTCGGCGTACGGTTCCCGATGCTGGTCGACCAGGGCGACGCGGTGCAGCGGGAGCTGCGGCGCAACGCCATCCCGCTGACCGTGTTCGTCGGCGCCGACGGCCGGGTCCGGCACGTCGACACCTCCGGTGCGCTCGACGACACCCGCCTCGCCGAGTTGGTCACCCGCCACCTCGGGGTACGGGTGGCCGCGTGACCCGTACCCCACCACCCTGGATCGACCCGCTGCTGCGCCGGCTCGGCACCGCCCGCGCCGAGGACTTCACCCAGCTGACCACGCCCGAGCAGGGCGGCCGGGAAAGCGCGGTGCTGGTGCTGCTCGGCGAGGAGCCGACGGCCGGCCCCGACCTGCTGGTCCTCCAGCGCGCCGCCACCCTGCGCAACCACGCCGGCCAGCCAGCCTTCCCCGGTGGCGCGGCCGACCCGGAGGACGCCGACGCCCCGGCCACCGCGCTGCGCGAGGCGAACGAGGAGGTCGACCTCGACCCGGCCAGCGTCACCGTCCTGGCCGAGCTGCCCAAGCTCTGGATCCCGGTCAGCGACTTCGTGGTCACCCCGGTGCTCGCCTGGTGGCACGCGCCGCACCCGGTGCACCCCCGGGAGCCGGCGGAGGTGGCGCACGTCGCCCGGTTGCCGATCGCCGAGCTGGTCGACCCGGAGAACCGGATGCGGGTCCGGCACCCCAGCGGCTGGATCGGTCCCGCCTTCTCGGCGCGCGGGATGCTGGTCTGGGGCTTCACGGCCGGGGTGATCGCCACCCTGCTCGAGATGGGCGGCTGGGCCCGCCCGTGGCCCCGGGACCGGGTGATCGACCTGCCGCCGGTCGGGGCCACCCCGGCGCCCTCCGCGGGCACCGACGAGGTCGACGAGATGGCCGGCCCGCTGACCTGACGGTCACGTTCGGCAAGCGGTGGGCGCGGCCCGGGCGGGCTCCCCGTACCCTTGATCCGTGTCCGCCGTGGATCTCGTCCTGCTGCTGCTCATGCTCGTGTTCGCGATCAGCGGATACCGGCAGGGCTTCGTCATCGGAGCGCTGTCGTTCTCGGGTTTCTTCCTCGGGGCGCTGCTCGGCCTCCAGGTCGGCCCGCTGATCGCCCGGCAGTTCGCGGACACCGGCACCCGGGTGCTGGTCTCCCTGGTGGCCGTCTTCGGCCTGGCGGTGATCGGCCAGGCGCTGGCTGGCTGGCTCGGTTCCAACCTGCGCGCCGCGATCACCGGCGCCACCGGCAAGACCATCGACGACATCGGCGGGGCGTTCGTCTCGCTCTTCGCGGTCATGATCGTGGCGTGGCTGGTGGCGGTGCCGCTCGGCTCGTCGTCGGTGCCCTGGCTGGCCGCCTCGGTCAAGAACAGCGCCCTGCTCAACGTGGTCGACCGGGTGCTGCCCGACCAGGTGCAGCAGCTCTCCACCGCGCTGCGCGACACCGTCGACACCAACGGCTTCCCCGAGGTCTTCAAGGGCCTCGGCCGCACCCAGGCCCGGCAGGTCTCCCCGCCGGACCCGACGCTGGCCGGCTCCGAGGTGGTGGCGAACAGCCAGCGCGCGGTGGTCAAGGTGCTCGGCTCCGCGCCCAGCTGCTCGCGCCGGATCGAGGGCTCCGGTTTCGTGTACGCCGACGACCGGGTGATGACCAACGCGCACGTGGTGGCGGGCACCCGGTCCGTCGCGGTGGAGCTGCGTGGCGACCGGTACGACGGTGAGGTGGTCGTCTACGACCCCGACCGTGACCTGGCCGTGCTGCGCGTGCCGGGGTTGCCCGGGCCGTCCCTGCGGTTCGCCGCCGGTCAGGCCGGCGTCGGGGCCGACGCCATCGTCCTCGGGTTCCCGCTCGACGGCCCGTACGACGCCCGCCCGGCCCGGATCCGGGACGTGGACCGGATCACCGGCCCGGACATCTACGCCTCGGGGGACGTCACCCGGGAGATATACACCATCCGGGCGCTGGTGCGCAGCGGCAACTCCGGTGGCCCGCTGGTGGCCTCCAACGGGCTGGTGCTCGGGGTGATCTTCGCGGCGGCGGCGGACGACCCGAACACCGGCTTCGCGGTGACCGCCGCCGAGGCCCGCCCGGTGGCGCTGGCCGGCGCGGAGCGCACCCGGGCGGTGGCGACCGGCGACTGCACCTGACCGTCCCGGGCCCCGTTGTGCTCGGGGGTTGGTGCGCCCGTTGGGGTCGGGCCGTGGGCGCGGTTCGCCGCAATCCGGCCTTTCCCCGCGCGTTGAAGCGCCCACTCGCCGCAACCTGGGGTCGTGCGTCTCGGGGTCGTGCGTCCTGAGGGGCGTGTAGCTGGGAGGCGTGCGCCTGGGGCGCGCTGCTGGGGATCGCGCCCCAGGGGTGGGGTCAGCTGCCGGCGGGGGCGGGGGCCTCGGCGACGTCGCCGTCCGGCCGGCCGATCGACGGCAGCTTCGCCCGACCCCACTTCACGCTGCGATCCAGGACCGCGCGCGCCATGATCACCACACAGGTGCCGCCGTTGAGGAACGAGGCGACCACGTCGCTGGGGTGGTGCATGCCGCGGTACATCCGGGTCAGCGCCACCCCGATCGGCACCAGCAGCAGCGACCAGCAGGCCACCTTTGCCACGGTGCTCTTGGCCCGCAGCGCCAGCAGCAGCGCGATGCCGACATAGAGGGCGACCGCCGCCGAGGTGTGCCCGGACGGGAAGCTGGAGGTCGGCGGGGACACATCCATGTGCGAGACGGTCGGCCGCTTCCGGTCGATGGCGATGGTGGTCAGCAGGAACACCAGCGCCTGGGCGCTGACCGCGGCACACAGGAAGAGCGGCTCCCGCCAGCGGTGCAACACCAGCCGCAGCACCAGCGCCACCAGCACGGTGACCACCACGATCAGTTGGGTGCTGGCCAGCGTGCTGAACACCAGCGACACGTCGTTCCAGCCGCCGGTCCGGTCGCCGGCCAGCTCCCGGTTCACCGCGTCCTCGACGGTGAACGGCCAGCTCCGGGTGAGGACCTTGGTGACCAGCAGCCCCAGCCCCACCATCGTGGCGAGCAGCAGGGCGATCGGCAGCAACACCCGCCGGGCGACGTGGACCGCGACATCGGACATGAGCCGCCCTTTACCCCGGGGGGTGGGTAACTACGCCACGTCCCGGCCGCCGGTGGCGTTCGGGCTGTCGGCGAGTTCCGGTTCGACGCCCTCCCGGGCCGTCCGTACCGGCCGCCGGCCGACCTGCCGCCGCCAGGTGGTGAAGGCCGACGCCGTCGCCACGATCACCGCCACCCCGAGCAGCCAACCGCCGAGCACGTCGCTGGCCCAGTGCACCCCCAGGGCGATCCGGCTGAAGCCGGTGGCCACGGCGATCAGCAGGGCCACCGTCCAGAGCGCCAGCTTCGCCCACCACCGGTCGCGGGCGTACGGCAGGAGGACCAGCAGCAGCACCCCGGCGAACAGGGTGGCGTTGAGCGCGTGCCCGGAGGGGAACGACCAGCCGGCGGCCCGGGCCACCGGGTCGAGCAGTTCCGGGCGGTGCCGGCCGACCAGGAGCTTCAGCACGGCCCCGAGCAACGCGCCGACGGTCATCGTGGTGACCACCCAGAGGGCGAGCCGGCGGGCCCGCCGCCACAGCAGCCAGAGCACCCCGACGAGCGCGACGAGCCGCAGCGGCGTCGGCCCGAACACGTCCGTCCACCAGCTCATCGCCCGCACCCAACCGGGGTGGGTGAGGGCGTAGCCGTGCAGGGCGTCGGTGACCGACCGGTCCAGGTCGTGCAGGGGTGGCCAGGCGGTCAGCACCAGCAGCATCAGCAGGGCGAACGGCACCAGGACCAGGAACGCGGCGGTCGCGGCCAGGGTGAGGCGCAGGCCCAGGGAGTGCTGCCGGTCGAGCCGACGGCGCCGCCACGACGGGGCCGGTGTGGTGGTGTGCGATCGGGGCGCGGACATGTCGGAGGTGCTACCCAGTCGAGCGTCGGCTAAGGCCTGCCCCGGCTCGGCGCCGGTCGGCGGGCCGTGGCCGGTCGGTGGCTCGTGGCCGGTCGGCGGGCCGTGGCCTGCGGCCGAGTCCGGGACGGGTCGGTCACCCACCCCACTGCCGGAAGCGACGGACGATCAGCGCGGACCCGGTGACCAGGGCGACGAAGAGGGCCAGGCCGGTCCAGAGTCGCTCCGGGTCGGCGCCGTTCCCGCCACCGCCCGCGTGGATCGTCCAACCGGCCCGCTGTCGCGGCGCGGCGAAACCGAGCGGGTCGGACCCGGAGCCCGCGGCCCGCACGTCCTGCGCGGAGCCGGGGGCCGCGCCGAAGCCGACGACCGCCGGGGTCTCGTTGTTGTCGAGCGGGTTGCGGCCCACCTTCGGGACCTCGGTGGTGAGCGCCGCGACCGGGTCCACCAGGCCGTAGCCGAACCGGTCGTCGCGGCCGAGCGGCCCGAGGTCCCGGGCGGTCTGCAGCAGCCGGTTGACCACGTCGCCGGCGGACATCTCCGGGTAGCGTGCGCGGACCAGAGCGGCGGTGGCGGCCACCAGCGGCGAGGCGAAGCTGGTGCCCTGCACCCGCCAGTAGGCGTCCGGGGGGCGCGCGCCGACCAGTTGGGTCGCGGGCGCGGCCAGCACCGTCTCCTGGCCGGTGATCGACCCGGACCAGAGGTTCGCGCTGTCCCGTTCCAGGCCGGCCACGGCCAGCACGCCCGGCTCGCGGGCCGGGTACCAGACGTCGGGGGAGGTGGAGGTGGCGACGTTGCCGGTGCAGGCGACCACCACGACGTCCCGGGCGAAGGCGTAGTCGATCGCCGCGGCGAGGGCGGGGCTGTTGCCGCTGCCGCCCAGGGACAGGTTGATCACCCGGGCGCCGTTGTCGACCGCCCAGCGGACCCCCTTCGCCACGATCATCGCGTCGTCGTAGCGGTTCTCCTCGTCCAGCACCCGCACCGGGAGGATCTTCGCGTCCGGGGCGAGGCCGACCACCCCGCGCTCGTCGTCCCGGCGACCGGCGATCAGCCCGGCCACGGTGGTGCCGTGGCCGACCGGGTCCGGCTCGGCGCCGCCCGGGGCGACCAGATCGATGCCGGGCAGCACCTGGCCGGCCAGGTCCGGGTGCGATCCGTCCACCCCGGAGTCGATGACGGCGACCGTGACGCCCTTGCCGGTCGAGGTGCGCCAGGCCGTCTCCGCCCGGAGTTCGTCGAGCTGCCACTGCTCGTCGCGGATCTGGTCGAGCCGGCGCGGGTTGTCCACCGGGGCGACGGCGAACGGTGCCGTGACGCCCTCCCGGGAGGCCGTCGCCGCGACCGGCGCGGCCACCCGCCACCCCTCCGGAGCGGACCGGTGCGGCGCCGCCTGCGCCGCGGTGGGCGTGCCGGCCAGCGAGACCACGGCCAGCGCCCCGAGCAGCGTCCGCGCGGCGGGACGCCGGGGCGCCGTCGGGCGGCGGTGCCGAAGACTGGTCACATTCTCAGCCAATCATCGCGACGGACACATGCTGGGAGAGATTACCGGGTTTCCCGCCCGCGACGGGGAAATCCCGGGACACCGGTCATCCGGGCGGGAGGTGTGCCAGTTGCACCAGCCGTACGCCGTCGCGGCGGGTGACCAGCCGACCCCGGCCCGGCGGCAGCGGTCCGGGGCGGACCGACCCGACCAACTGGCCCTCCTCGGGGCTGCCGTCCATCACCAGCCCGGCGGTGGCCAGTTCCCGCAGCCGCTGCACGATCGGCTCGTACTGGGCGCGGCCCGCGCCACCGGCCCGGCGGGCGAGCACCAGGTGCAGGCCCACGTCCCGGGCCTGGGGGAGGTATTCCTCCAGGGACCGCAGCGGGTTGGCCGGGCCGTTGGCGACCAGGTCGTAGTCGTCGACCAACACGAACAGCTCCGGCCCGGACCACCAGGACCGGTCCCGCAGTTGTGCCGGGGTCACCTCCGGCCCGGCGATGCGGCGTTGCAGGTAGCCGGCCGCCGACTCGATCAGGTCGGTGGTGTAGGCCGCCGCGCTGCCGTAGCCGATCACGTGCGGCAGCTCCTGCAACTCCATCAGCGCGCGCCGGTAGTCGACCAGGATCACCCGGGCCTGGTCCGGGGTGAACCGGGTGACGATCGAGGTGGCCAGGGCGCGCAGGAAGGACGACTTGCCGCACTCCGCGTCGCCGAAGACGAGGAAGTGCGGCTCGGCGGCGAAGTCCAGCTCAACCGGGCGCAGGTCCGCCTCCGCGATGCCGACCGGCAGCCGGAGCCCGGCCGACGCCGACAGGTCCAGCTCGGCGTAGAGCAGCACCGGCGGCAGCAGCCGCACCGGCGGCGCCACCGGCCCGGACCAGGCGGCGGCGACCGCGTCGACCAGGTCCGCCGGCTCCGCACCGAGACCGGTCACCCGGGGCAGCGCGGTCAGGAAGTGCAGCTTCTCCGCGGTCACCCCGCGCCCCGACTCGTCCGGGACGTTCGCCGCCGCCTGCCGGTTGGCGACCTGTGAGTCGGACGGGTCGCCGAGGCGCAGCTCGACCCGGGAGCCGAACAGGTCCCGGATGGCCGGCCGGAAGTCCGTCCAGCGCACCGCGCTGGCCACCACGTGCACCCCGTAGGACAGGCCACGGGTGGCCAGGTCGGTGATCAGGGGCTCCAGGTCGTCGTACTCGCCGCGCAGGGTGCTCCAGCCGTCGACAACGAGGAAGACGTCGCCGTACGGGTCGGCCGCGCCCGGCGCCGCCCGCCGCCGTCGCCAGGCCGCCATCGACTCCACGCCCAGCTCCGCGAAGCGGCGTTCCCGCCCGGCGAGCACGGCGGCGACCTCGCCGACCGTGCGGCGCACCGTGGTCGGGTCACGCCGGCCGGCCACCCCGCCCACGTGCGGCAGGCCGCGCAGGGTGCCCAGCCCACCGCCGCCGAAGTCGAGGCAGTAGACCTGCGCCTCGGCCGGGGTGTGGGTGAGCGCCAGCGCGCAGACCAGCGTGCGCAGCAGGGTGGACTTTCCGCGCTGCGGCGCGCCGACCACGGCCACGTGCCCGGCGGCGCCCTCCAGGGCCAGCCAGAACAGGTCCCGCCGCTGTTCGAGCGGCCGGTCCACCAGCGCCACCGGCACCTGGAGGGCGCCGTGCAGCTCGGGGTTGCCCACGGTGAGCCCGCGGACCGGGTCGGCCGCCACCGGGCCGAGCAGGTCGTCCAGGGTGGGCGCCGGGCCCAGCGGGGGCAGCCAGACCTGGTGCGCGGGTGGCCCCTGCCCGGCCAGCCGGTCGACAAGCGTGTCGAGCAGGGTCGCCCCGTCCGCCGGGCCGGCGGTGAGCTCGGCCGGGCCGACCGGCTCGGGCGGCGGGACGTGGTGGGTGGTGAAGGCGAGCAGTCGGGGCGTACCGGCCGGGCCGGCGCCGGCCCCGACCGGTCGGCGGACCGGCCCGGAGACGTACGTCGCCTTGAACCGGATCAGCGGGTCGGTGCCGAATCGCAGGTAGCCGTGCCCCGGTGAGCGGGGCAGCTCGTGGGCGTCCGGCACGCCGAGCACCGTGCGGGACTCCAGGGCGGAGAACGTCCGCAGCCCGATCCGGTAGGACAGGTGGGTGTCCAACCCGCGCAGCCGGCCCTCCTCCAGCCGCTGCGAGGCCAGCAGCAGGTGCATGCCGAGCGACCGGCCCACCCGTCCGATCTGGACGAACAGCTCGATGAAATCCGGCTTGGCGGCGAGCAGCTCGGAGAACTCGTCACAGATCAGCAGCAGGGACGGCAACGGGGCGAGCGGGGTGCCGGCGGCCCGGGCCCGCTCGTAGTCGCGCAGGCTGGCGTAGTTGCCGGCCCGGCGCAGCAGCTCCTGCCGGCGGAGCACCTCACCGTTTATCGCGTCGACCATCCGGTCCACCAGCGGCAGCGCGTCGGCCAGGTTGGTGATCACCGCGGCGGTGTGCGGCAGCCGGTCGAAGCTGGCGAAGGTGGCGCCGCCCTTGAAGTCGACCAGGACGAAGTTGAGCTGCTCGGAGCTGTGCGTGGCGGCCAGCCCGAGCACCAGCGCGCGTAGCAGCTCCGACTTACCGGAGCCGGTCGCGCCGATCAGCAGACCGTGCGGGCCCATCCCGTCCTGGGCGGATTCCTTCAGGTCCAGCTCGACGGCACCGCCGTCGGCGCCCACCCCGATCGGCACCCGCAGCCGGTCCCGCGCGGACCGGGGACGCCAGCCCTGCTCGGCGGTGAAGCTCTCCGGGTCGCCGAGGCCGAGCAGCTCCGGCAGGCCCGGCTCGGCGCCGGCCGGGCCGTCCGCGCCGCGGACCGCGGCGGCCAGCCGCAGCGGCGCCAGCCGGCGGGCCACCGCCTCCGCCTCGACCAGGTCCAGCCGGTCGGCGGTGCCCACCTCGGCGTGGCCGTCCGCGGAGGACGAGTGCAGCCGCTCGCCGCGCAACTCCAACAGCAGCGCGTACCGGTCGAGCAGCCGGGGCGGTGGGGTGTCCAGGTCGACGACCGTGACGGCGTCGATGCCGCCGTCCCCGGTCAGCTCGGTCGCCCCGGTCAGGTCGCCGCCGTCGAGGACCACCACCACGTGCGGGCCGTCGGTGGCCGGGCCGGCCGGGCTGAACCGGGACCGGCTCGCCAGCACGTCGTCGAGCAGCCGCTCCAGCTCGGCGGCGGAGCTGGTGACCAGGCGCACCGGCCCGAGGGCGTCGGTGCGGGTGGGGTGGTGGGCGTGCGGCAGCCACTTCACCCACTCCCACCGGGCCCGCCGCTCCGGCCCGGCGCAGACCGCGACGAGCAGCTCGTCCGGGGCGTGGAAGACGGCGAGCTGGGTGAGCATCGCCCGGGCCAGCGCCGGGGCGGAGGCACCGCCGCCGCCGGGCCGGGCGCCGCCGTCGCGGACGAAGACCCGGGCGAAGCTGCGCAGCGACAGCGCCACCGGCAGCTCCGGCACCACCGAGTACGCGTCGAGGAACCGGCGCAACGCGCCGGCGGTCATCGGTTCCAGCTCCTCCAGCGGCCGGGTGACCGGCGGGACCAGCGGGGTGGCCAGGGTCTGCGGGCCGACGCCCACCCGGACCACCGCGAAGTCGGGGTCGTCCGGGCGGCGTTCCCACACCCGGTGGCTGTGCACGGTGGACCACAACCGGCCCGGGTCGGGGTGCCGGTAGTAGAGCCCGGCGCGCTGCCGGCCGGCGGTCTGCCGGACCCGACGGCGCAGCGCGGTGAGGTGTCGCAGGTATTCCCGGCGGGCGGCCATCATCTCCGACCGGCGCGGCGTCCCGGCGGCGCTGCCCCACGAGGTCACCAGCATCGCCAGCGAGGAGAGGCCGAACATCCCGCCCACCACGTACGAGTAGGCGCCGCCGCCCCGGCCGAACATCATCGCCATGGCCACCGTCCCGCCCAGCATGGGCAGCACCATCAGCGCCTGCTGCCACCGCCCGCCGGTCACCGAGGGGATCTCCGGCGGCGCGTCGACGGGCAGCTCGCCGGCCGGGATCTCCGGTGCCGGCCGGCGGGGCGGCCGCTTGATGACGACGGTGGACACGCGACCTCCTGGGTAGCTCTCGGTAACCCGAGCCTGGCTCATGGTAGGTAAAGTCCTGTCGTCCGCGCAGCCACCGTTACCGCGATATGGAGACAACTGGATGACAACGGGGTTGGCCCGGGTCACCATCAGCGCGCCCCAGCGGCGGGTGGACGTGGCCCTACCCGAGCAGACACCCCTGGCCGAGCTGCTGCCGGAGGTGCTGCGGCATGCCGGTGAGGGGCTCGCCGACGACGGTGAACGGCACGGCGGCTGGGTGCTGCGCCGGGCCGACGGCGCGGTGCTGGCCGGCGCGCAGGCGCTGCTGCCGCAGGGGGTGCGCGACGGCGAGGTGCTGCACCTGGTGCCGGCCCGCGCGCAGTGGCCCGAGCTGGAGTACGACGACGTGGCCGAGGCGATCGCCGACGGCGCGCGCCGCCGGGGCAGCGCGTGGTCGGCCCCGGCCACCCGGGCCGCCACCCTGGTCGGGGCGGCCGTCCCGCTCGCCGTCGGGCTGCTCGCCGTGCTCGCCGCCGGGCCGCGGCAGCCCGCCGGGGCGCCCGTCGCGGCGGCGGTGGCGCTGCTGCTCACCCTCGCCGGCACGGCCGCCTCCCGGGCGTACGCGGACGGTCCGGCCGGCGCCACCCTCGGCGGCTACGCGCTGCCGTGGGCCGCGGCGGCCGGGGCGCTCGCAGTCGGCTCCGGCGACCGGGTCGGCCCGTTCGGGCCGCTGGCCTGGCTCGGCGCCGCCGAGTTGCTCGCCGGCTCGGTGACGCTGCTGCTGGTCGCGGTGCTCGGGTTGATCGGGGTGGCCAGCCGGCTGCGGGTCTTCGTGGCCGGCGCGACGGTCGGCCTGGTGGGCGCGCTCGCCGGGGCCGGTGGGCTGGCGCTCGACGCGGCGGGGACCGCGGCGGTGCTGCTCTGCCTGCTGGTCTTCGCGCTCGGGGCGATGCCGCTGCTGGCCATCCGGCTGGGCAAGGTACCGCTGCCGCCGGTCACCCTGCCGTCCGGCGAGCCGGACGACTCCACCGGGACGCGGGACCTGCCGGACCGGGGGCGGGTACACGCGGCGGTGGCCCGGACCGAGGAGATGCTGACCGGGATGCTGCTGGGGCACGCCGTGCTCGCGGTCGCCGCCGTGGCGGTGCTGACCAGCGCGGGTGGCCTGGCCGGCCGGCTGCTGGTCGGGGTGGTGGCGGCGGTGCTGCTGCTGCGTTCGCGGCTTTTCGTCGCGGTGCGGCACCGGGTGCCACCGGTCACCGCCGGCCTGGCCGGGTTCGCCGTCCTCGGTGGGGTGCTCGCCGCCGGAGCCGGCCCCGGCGGGCGGCTCGTCCTGGCCGTCGGGGGGCTGGCGTTGGCGCTGGTCACCGTGGCCGCCGGCAGCACGTACGCCCGGCGGCCGGTGTCGCCGTACGTCGGTCGGGTGGCCGACCTGGCCGACACCGCGCTGGTGGTCTCCGTGGTGCCGGTGGCCTGCGCGGTGCTGGACCTCTACGACCGGGCCCGCGGCCTGCTCGGTTGATCGCGGACGGACCGGGCCCGGGTCGGCGTGCGACCCGGGCCCGGTGACGTCCGTGGCTCAGTGCAGCGTCTCGCCGCGCTCCTCGGCCTCCCTGGCGCGCCGGTACGACGCGGCGATCTCGGCCTCGGCCTCGACCCGGCCGACCCAGGTGGCGCCCTCGACCGACTTGCCCGGCTCCAGGTCCTTGTACACCTCGAAGAAGTGCTGGATCTCCAGCCGGTCGAACTCGCCGAGGTGGTGGATGTCGCGCAGGTGCTCCTGGCGCGGGTCCTCGTAGGGGACGCAGAGCACCTTGTCGTCGCCGCCCTTCTCGTCCGTCATCCGGAACATGCCGATGGTGCGGCAGCGGATCAGGCAGCCGGGGAAGGTCGGCTCGGGGACCAGCACCAGGGCGTCCAGCGGGTCGCCGTCCTCGCCCAGGGTGCCCTCGATGAAGCCGTAGTCGGCCGGGTACTGCGTGGACGTGAAGAGGGTGCGGTCCAGCCGGATCCGGCCGGTCGCGTGGTCCACCTCGTACTTGTTGCGGTGACCCTTGGGGATCTCAACCGTGACGTCGAAATCCATCTTCCACGCTCCCTCGTTTGCCCACGCTGGCTAACGGAACCAGTGGCGCCGCTCCCGGACGGGTGAATGTAATCCCGCCGGCTCCGGCCGCCGCATAGTGTTCGGACCGAAGTAGTGTCACCCAAGGTGCTTTCGTGCGGGGGAGGAGGGGGTCGTGGGGAGGGAAGATTCACACTACCGCCCGGAGGGGGTTGACGGGCGGCGGTTCGACGGACCCGGCTCCGGTGACCGCGATGGCCGCTTCCCGAATCGGGACGCGCCGCCCCCGGCGCGCCCCCGCCCGGCCTCCGGCGGCCCCGGCCGTGGCGCCGGCACCGTGTACGGCGGCGCTCCGGCGGCCGGCCAGGCCGGCCCCGACGGTTACCCCGCACCGCCCGCCGGCAGCTACGGCGCGCCGACCGGCCCCCACGGTGCGCCCTCCGGCGGCACCTACGGTTCCCCGTCCGGCGGCACCTACGGGTCTCCCACCGGCGGCACCGCCGGGTCCCCGCCTGGCGGCAGCCATGGATCGCCGCCCGGGGGCACCTATGGTGCGGCGTCCGGCGGCACCTACGGCTCCCCGTCCGGCGGCGGCTACGGTTCGCCCGCCGGTGGCGGCTACGGTGCCCCGGCCGGCGGCTACGGACGGTCGGGGGGACCCGGTGCGACCCCGGTCAGCCCCGCCCCGACCGGCGCCGCCCCGGTCAGTCCCGCCCCGGCCGGCCGGGGCAACCCCGCCGGCCGTCGACCCGACGACCGCTTCCCAACCCTGGACCCGCCGCGGTCGGCGGCGGGCGGTACCCCGGCGGCCGGGACCGCGGTCGTCGCGCCGCCCGGCGCCGCGCAGCCGCCGGCCCGCCGGCGCCGGGCGCTGCCGCTGGCCGTGCTCGCCACCGTGCTGCTGCTCGTCCTCGCCGGGGCGGGGCTCTTCGTGGCCCGTCCCGGCCCGGTCGCCGGCTGGCTGGGCGAGGGCGCCCCGGAGCCGACGGCGAGCCCGGTGCCGCCCGAACCGGACCCGCAGGCGGTGCTCGCCGCGTTCGACCCGAACGCCCCGGAGCCGACCCCGGCCGGGGTACGCGCCGCGCTCGCCGCGCTGGTGGGTCAGCCCGCGCTCGGCAGCCGGGTGAACGTGTCGGTGGCCGACGTGGCCACCGGAAAGTCGCTGTACGCCAAGGGCGAGGACGCCCCCACGGTGCCCGCGTCGGTGACCAAGTTGGTGACCGCGGTGACCGTGCTGGAAGCGCGCGGGCCGGCGTACCGGATTCCGACCCGGGCGGTGGCCGGGGCGGCGCCGGGCGAGGTGGTGCTCGTCGGCGGCGGCGACCCGACGCTGGCCGTGGACGGCAACGGCTTCTATCCGGGCGCGGCCCGCCTGGACAACCTCGCCAAGCAGGTACGGGAGGCGCTGGGCGGCACCGCGCCGACGAAGGTCACCGTCGACTCGACGCTCTTTCCCGGGCCGGTGCTCGCGGCGGGCTGGGACGACGACATCCCGGTCGGCGGGTTCGGCGCCCGGATCACCGCCCTGATGACCGACGGCGCCCGGGTCGACCCGGTCTACGCCCGTAAGCACCACGAGGAGACCAACCACGCCGCGGAGCGCTCGCCGGCGCCGGACCTGCTCGCCGGCCGGGCCTTCGCCAAGCTGCTCGGCGTGCCCGCGGAGAAGGTCGGCAAGGGTACGGCCCCGGCCGCCCCGGCCAGCCCCGCCGCCGACAGCGCGGCCCCCGGCTCCGAGTTGGGCAAGGTCGAGTCGCTGCCGGTCATCCGGCTGGTCGACATCATGATCAGCGACAGCGACAACGTGATCGCCGAGGCGCTGGCCCGCCAGGTCGCGCTGGCCAAGGGCAAGCCGGCCAGCTTCGCCGGCGCCGGGGCGGCGATGGACGCGGTCGCCGGTGAGCTGGGCCTGCCCGCCGGCGAGCTGGACCTCTCGGACGGTAGCGGCCTGTCCCGGAAGAACCGGATCAGCCCGTCGCTGCTGACCGAGCTGCTCACCCTGGCCGGCAACGGGCGCCATCCGGAGCTGGGCGCGATCTTCGGTGGCCTGCCGGTCGCCGCCTGGTCGGGCACCCTGGACGAGCGCTACCAGGGGGCGGCCACCAGCGCCGGCGCCGGGGTGGTCCGGGCGAAGACCGGCACGCTGACCGGGGTGCACGCGATCGCCGGCCTGGTCACCACGGCCGACGGCCGGCTGCTCACCTTCGCCGTGCTCACCGACCAGACCGTCGGTTCCCTCGACGACACCCGCCAGGCGTTGGACCGGATCACCTCCGCCCTGGCCACCTGCGGATGTCGCTGACCCGGCGGCCCCGGGGCAGCGGGAACGGCGGAGGACGGGTGGGGTGTCGCCGCGCGGGTACCGTGGGGTCATGGCGCAGTTCGTGGACTGGGATCTGGCGGCCGCGACGGCGGGGGCCCTGAGCAAGTCGGGCCCCCGGGTCTCGTACGCCGAGGCCACCGAGGTCGTCGCCGACCTGCGGCGGCTGACCGACGAGGCGGCCGGGCACGTCGCCGACTACACGGGGCTGCGCTCGCAGGTGGCGCACCCGCCGGTGCGGGTGGTCGACCGGCGGGACTGGGCGGCGGCCAACATCGCCGGGCTGCGCGAGGTGATCAGCCCGCTGGTCAGCCGGCTCTCCAAGGACAAGCTGCCCGGCCCGGTGACCGAGGCGATCGGCTCGCGGCTGACCGGGGTGCAGGCCGGCACCGTGCTGGCGTACCTGTCCGGCCGGGTGCTCGGCCAGTACGAGGTCTTCTCCGGCGACCCCGGCCAGTTGCTGCTGGTCGCGCCGAACATCGTCGAGGTGGAGCGGAAGCTCGGCGCCGACCCGCGGGACTTCCGGCTCTGGGTCTGCCTGCACGAGGTCACCCACCGGACCCAGTTCACCTCGGTGCCCTGGATGCGGGCCTACTTCCTGGGCGAGGTGCAGGCGTTCGTCGACGCCTCGCAGAGCAGTGAGCACCTGCTGGAGCGGCTGCGCCGGGGCGTGGCCACCCTCTCCGACGCGGTGAAGGACCCGGAGAGCCGCACCAGCGTGCTGGACATCGTGCAGACCCCGGCGCAGCGGGCCGTGCTGGACCGGCTCACCGCGTTGATGACGCTGCTGGAGGGGCACGCCGAGTTCGTGATGGACGGCGTCGGCCCGCAGGTGATCCCGAGCGTCGAGTCGATCCGCGCCGCGTTCAACCGCCGCCGGGAGTCGGGCAACCCGCTGGAGAAGGCGATCCGCCGGCTGCTCGGCATCGAGGTCAAGATGCGCCAGTACGCCGAGGGCCGCAAGTTCGTGCACGGGGTGGTGGACCGGGTCGGCATGGCCGGCTTCAACAAGGTCTTCGACTCGCCGCTGACCCTGCCCCGGCTGGAGGAGTTGGGCGACCCGGACGCCTGGGTGGCCCGCGTGCACGGTCCGGCCGGCGGCATCCCGGCCGCCGACTGAGCCGTACGCCCGTGGCCGCCCTCGCCCCGCCGGTCGCCGCGGTCCGGGTCGCCGTCCGCCGGTCGCTGGCCGGCCTGCCGGCCGGCGGGACCGTCCTGGTGGCGTGCTCGGGTGGGGCGGACTCGTTGGCGCTCGCCGCCGCCACCGTCTTCGTCGCGCCCCGGCTCGGGCTGCGACCCGGCCTGGTCACCGTCGACCACGGCCTGCAACCCGGCTCCGCCGAGCGGGCCGCCGAGGTCGCCAAGTGGGCCACCGGCGCCGGGCTGGACCCGGTCGAGGCGGTGCCGGTGACCGTCGCCGGCCGGCCGGGCGGCCCCGAGGCGGCCGCCCGCGAGGCCCGTTACCAGGCGTTGGTCGCCGCCGCCCGGGAGCACCGGGCGGTCGCCCTGCTCACCGGCCACACCCGGGACGATCAGGCGGAGACGGTGCTGCTGGCGCTGGCCCGGGGCGCCGGCCCGCGCGGCCTGGCCGGGATGCCGGAGCGCCGGGAGCTGTCCGGGGTGCCGCTGCTGCGCCCGCTGCTGGACGTGGGCCGGGAACAGACCCGGGCGGCGTGCGCCGCGCTCGGGCTGGTGCCCTGGGACGACCCGCACAACGCCGACCCGGCGTACACCCGGTCCCGGGTCCGGCATGACCTGCTGCCGCAGCTGGCGCGGGTGCTCGGGCCGGGGGTGGTGGCGAACCTGGCCCGTACGGCCCGGCTGGTCGCGGCGGACACCGCGGCGCTCGACGAGTTGGCCGCCACCGCCCTGGCGACCGCCCGGGCCGACGGGGGCGGGCTGTCGGTGGTGGCGCTCGCCGAGCTGCCGCCGGCGGTACGCACCCGGGTGCTGCACGCCTGGGCCCGCGAGCTGGGCGCGCCCCCGGCCGCGCTGTCGCACCGGCACGTCGGCGCGCTGGACGCCCTGGTGACCGACTGGCACGGCCAGGGCGCCGTGCACCTGCCCGGCGGCCTGCGGGTGGCCCGCCGCACGGGCTGCCTGTCCGTGGCGCGCGGGGCGGATGCCGGCGCCGATCCGGCGTAGCCTCACGGGCATGGACACCCCGGCGCCCCGCGTGCTCGTGATCGGGCTCGATCCGCACCGGGTGCCCGGGCCGTGGGACCCCGCGCCGGTGGCGGCGGCCATCGAGGCTGGCCGGAACCGGTTCCGGGAGCACCGCGTGGGGGCGGAGTTCTGCCTGGTCGGTCTCGACGGCAGCGACGACGTCCCGACGGTGGTCACCGCCGCCCTCCGCGCGCGGCACTGGGAGTGCGTCGTGATCGGCGGAGGGGTACGCCACCAGCTGGATCTGTTCGAGCAGGTGGTCAACCTGGTGCACCAGCATGCTCCGGACGCGGCGATCGCCTTCAACGCGACCCCGGACGACACCTTCGAGGCCGCCGCGCGCTGGGTGGAGGTACCCGGCCGGCCGTCGACCGGGAGCCGCGGCACGCGGTAGACATGGCGGATGGCGTACCCCCGGATGGCGCTGCACGCCCCGCGCGGCGCGGTGGCGACCAGCCACCCGCTCGCCGCGGCCACCGGCCTGGCGGTGCTGCGGCGCGGCGGCAACGCCGTCGACGCGGCGCTGGCCATCGCGATCGCGCTGACCGTGTTGCAACCCCCGTCGAACGACATCGGCGGCGACCTGTTCGCCATGGTGTGGGACGGCGAGCGGCTGCACGGGTTGAACGGCTCCGGCCGCTCGCCGGCCGGACTGACTCGGGAGGTGGTGCACGCCGCCACCGGGCGTCGGGAGGTCGCCCCGGTGGACGCGCTCGGCGGCGGGCAGGCCACCGGGCCGGCGCTGCCCGCCCGCGGTTGGCTGCCGGTGACCGTGCCCGGCGCGCCGGCCGGCTGGCGGGACCTGCACGAGCGGTTCGGCTCGCTGCCCTTCGCCGACCTGTTCACCGACGCGATCGGATACGCCGAGCACGGCCACCCGGTGTCGCCCGGCGTCGCCGCCGCCTGGGCCCGGGCGCTCGCCGCACCCGGCGACCCGGCGGGCGAGGAGTTCGCCGAGTTCGGCCGGGTGTTCACCGTCCACGGCGCGGCGCCGCGGGCGGGTCAGCGGTGGCGCAACCCGGACGCGGCGCGGACGCTGCGCCGGATCGCGGCGACCCGGGCGGCGGACTTCTACCACGGCCGGATCGCCGCCGAGCTGGACGCGTACGCCGCCCGGACGGGCGGGCTGCTCACCGGCGACGACCTGGCCGCGCACACCTCGACCTGGGTGGAGCCGCTGGCGGTGGGCTACCGCGACCACCAGGTGTGGGAGCTGCCGCCGAACGGGCAGGGGCTGGCCGCGTTGCTCGCACTGGGTGTGCTGGACGGGGTGGACCCGGCGGCGCTGTCCCCGGTGGAGTGGCTGCACTGGCAGATCGAGGCGGTCAAGCTCGGCTTCGCCGACGCGCACGCGTACGTCGCCGACCCGCAGCGGGCGGCGGTGCCCACCGCGGCGCTGCTCGACCCCGGTTACCCGGTGGCGCGGCGGGCGCTGGTGACCGGGCGGGCCGGCGCCCCGGCGGCCGGTGACCCGGAGCGGGGCGGCACCGTCTATCTCTGCGCGGCCGACCCGGGCGGGATGATGGTCAGCCTGATCCAGTCGACCTACCTGGCGTTCGGTTCCCGGGTGGTGCTGCCCGGGTACGGCTTCGCCCTGCAGAACCGGGGCCTCGGCTTCCGGCTCGATCCCGGCCATCCCAACGTGGTGGGGCCGGCGAAACGGCCGTTCCACACGATCATCCCGGGCTTCTTGTCCCGCGACGGCGTGCCGGTGGGGCCGTTCGGGGTGATGGGCGGGCACATGCAGCCGCAGGGGCACGTGCAGTTGGTCTCGGCGCTGCTCGACGGTGGGCTGGACCCGCAGGCGGCGCTGGACGCGCCGCGCTGGTACTGGCACGCCGGCCGCGCGGTGCTGGTCGAGCCGGAGCTGGGCGGGGAGCTGGTCGCCGGGCTGCGGGCCCGGGGCCACCAGGTCACGGTGGCGGCGGAGCCGGCCGTCTTCGGGTACGGCCAGGCGATCCTGCGGCGGCCCGACGGCGGGTACGTGGCGGGTTCGGAGTCCCGCGTCGACGGCGCGGCGCAGGGCTTCTGAGCCGGCCCCGGGTCAGACCGCCCCGACCCGGGCCCGGAAGGTGGTGCGGTAGGCCAGCGGGGTGGTGCCGACCCGCCGGGTGAAGTGGTGCCGCAGGCCGGCGGCGTCGCCGAAGCCGGCCCGGCCGGCGACCTCCTCCACGGTCAACGCGGTCTCCTCCAGCAGTTGCCGGGCGAGCAGCACCCGCTGGTTGGTCACCCAGTCGTGCGGCGTGGTGCCGGTCTCCGCCCGGAACCGGCGGGCGAAGGTGCGCGGGGCCATCCCGGCCCGGCCGGCGAGTTCCTCCACCGTGACCGGCCGGTCCAGGTGCCCCATCAGCCAGGCCAGCACCGGTTCGAGGGTGGCTGCCTCGGGTGCCCGGGGGATCGGCGCCTCGACGTACTGGGCCTGGCCGCCGTCGCGGTGCGGGGGGACGACCATCCGGCGGGCCAGCCGGGTCGCCACCTCGGAGCCGTGTGCCTGCCGGACCAGGTGCAGGCACGCGTCGATGCCGGCGGCGGTGCCGGCGCTGGTGAGCAGCCGACCGTCCTGGACGTAGAGCGAGTTGCAGCTGACCCGGGCCCGGGGGTGCTGCCGTTGCAGTTCGTCGGTGTGCCGCCAGTGGGTGGTGCAGTCCCGGTCGTCGAGCAGCCCGGCCGCGCCGAGCAGGAACGCCCCGGAGCAGACGCTGAGCAGCCAGGCGCCCCGGTCGGCGGCCCGGCGCAGGGCGGTCAGCACCGGCTCGGGGACCGGGCAGCCCCGGCTGTGCGCGGGCACGGCGACCAGGTCGGCGTCCTCGACGGGGGCCAGGTCGTGGGTGGGCACCAGCTGGAAGCCGGACGCGGTGCGGACCGGGCCGCCGTCCGGGCTGCACACCGCGAAGCGGTAGCCGGGGAAGCCGTCGGCCGTCCGGTCGGTGCCGAAGACCTCGGCGAGCACCCCCAGCTCGAACGCGGCGACGTGATCGAGCGCGAGGACGGCCACCGAACTGAGCATGTGACGAGGGTAACCCGGCAGGTGGCAGAAAATCGATGCCCTATGTCATTCCTGCCACTGTCGGCCCCGGCGGGAGCGGCGGAAACTGGGTTCAGTCCGGTGCGCACCGGCGGCGAAATCATCCGATACCCAGTGAAAGCGAGCGCCGCCATGGCCTTCCTGCTGCTCCTGCTCTTTCTGGTCCTCCTCGCCGCCGCCTCCAGCGCCGGCCTCACCGTCGACAGCCACGACTCGGCCGACTGGAAGCCCACCGACGACGGCCGCCGCTGGCGGTCGAGCACCTGCTGAGGTGATTCGCACCGTACGCGCCGAAGATCCCCGGGCGGGGCCGCGCCGAAGAGCCGGCCCCGCCGACGGGAGCCCGCGGGCGTACGGCAGGCTAGGGCCATGGCTGACGGCTCCTGGTACGACGCCGACATCGACCACGTGATCATTTCCGAGGCACAGATCCGCGAGAAGACCGCGGAGCTGGCCAAGCAGGTCTCCGCGGACTACGCGGACGTCGACGGGCTGCTGCTCGTCTGCGTGCTCAAGGGCGCGGTCATGTTCATGGCCGACTTCGCCCGCGCGCTCGGCCGGCAGGGCCCCCCCGCCGAGCTGGAGTTCATGGCCGTCTCCTCGTACGGCCAGGGCACCACCTCCTCCGGCGTGGTCCGGATCCTCAAGGACCTGGACCGCGACATCGCCGGCCGGCACGTGGTGGTCGTCGAGGACATCGTCGACTCCGGGCTGACCCTCTCCTGGCTGCTGCGCTACCTGGAGTCGCGCAGCGCGGCGAGCGTCGAGGTGGTGGCGCTGTTCCGCAAGCCCGACGCGGTCAAGGTGCAGGTGCCGGTGAAGTACGTCGGCTTCGACATCCCCACCGAGTTCGTCGTCGGCTACGGCCTCGACTTCGGCGAGCGCTACCGCGAGGTGCCCTACGTCGGCGTGCTGAAGCCCGAGGTCTACGCCCGCGCCTGAGCGCCACGTCAAGCGGACGTTCAGCGGGCTCTCAGCTGTTCGGACTACGGTGTAGGCCGGTGGCGTGGAGGTATCTCGCCACGTCCGGCCCCTCGCACCGTCCGACCGTGCGGACGGGTGGCCGGGCGCGGTGTCCGCGTCACGCCGGCCCAAACCCCGGTTCGCCGTACGCGTAAGTGCTGGGCTCGCAAGCTCACATCCGGCACTGACGGTGTACCGTCGAATGACCGCGGCGCGGCAGTTTCGCGCCCCGGGGTCGAGGCCGGCCCGCACGGCGGCCACGACGCCGCCGACGGCGGCGACATCATTGGAGACGGTCAGGACGTCGATCAGGAGGATGCGGGCGTCTCGGCGCCCGACGACAGCATGGAACGTACGCGTTTCTTCCGCCGACCGGTGGTCTGGATCATCCTGGTCATCCTCGGCGCCGTTGTGCTCAGTCAGCTGTTCACCGCTGGACCCAGCTACCACCGGGTGGACACGTCCGTGGCGCTGGACCAGCTCAACAAGGGTGGCATCGAAAAGGTCGTCTTCCAGGACAAGGAGCAGACGCTCCAGATCGACCTGAAGGACAAGGCCAAGTTCGGCGACACCGATACCGACCGGATCGAGGCCCAGTTCCCGTACGAGGTGGGCGGCCAGGTCTGGAACGAGGTGCGTGAGGCCAAGGCGGCCGACCGGATCACCGGTCCGATCGACACCAAGGTGTCGTCGGACAGCATCTGGGTGAGCCTGCTGGTCAACCTCCTCCCGATCGCGCTGCTGGTGCTTCTGCTGCTGTTCTTCATGTCGCAGATGCAGGGCGGCGGCTCGCGGGTGCTCAACTTCGGCAAGTCCAAGGCGAAGATGATCACCAAGGACACGCCGAAGACCACCTTCGCGGACGTGGCCGGGGCCGAGGAGGCCGTCGAGGAGCTCCACGAGATCAAGGACTTCCTCCAGAACCCGGCGAAGTACCAGGCCCTCGGTGCCAAGATCCCCAAGGGCGTGCTGCTCTTCGGCCCGCCCGGAACCGGTAAGACCCTGCTCGCCCGGGCCGTGGCCGGCGAGGCCGGCGTGCCGTTCTACTCCATCTCCGGCTCCGACTTCGTGGAGATGTTCGTCGGTGTCGGCGCCAGCCGGGTCCGCGACCTCTTCGAGCAGGCCAAGGCGAACGCCCCGGCGATCGTCTTCGTCGACGAGATCGACGCCGTGGGCCGGCACCGTGGCGCCGGCATGGGCGGCGGCCACGACGAGCGCGAGCAGACCCTCAACCAGCTGCTGGTCGAGATGGATGGCTTCGACACCAAGGGCGGGGTCATCCTGATCGCCGCCACCAACCGGCCGGACATCCTCGACCCGGCGCTGCTGCGCCCGGGCCGGTTCGACCGGCAGATCCCGGTGGACGCCCCCGACATGGAGGGCCGCAAGGCCATCCTGCGGGTGCACGCCAAGGGCAAGCCGTTCACGCCCGACGTCGACCTCGACTCGGTCGCCCGGCGTACCCCGGGCTTCAGCGGCGCCGACCTGGCCAACGTGATCAACGAGGCCGCGCTGCTCACCGCCCGCAAGGAACAGCGGGCGATCACCAACGACTCCCTGGAGGAGTCGATCGACCGGGTGATCGCCGGTCCGCAGCGCCGGACCCGGGTGATGAGCGACCAGGAGAAGAAGATCACCGCGTACCACGAGGGTGGCCACGCGCTGGTCGCCTGGGCGCTGCCGCACGCCGCGCCGGTGCACAAGGTGACCATCCTGTCCCGGGGCCGCTCGCTGGGGCACACGCTGGTGCTCCCCACCGAGGACAAGTACACCCAGACCCGGGCCGAGATGATCGACACCCTGGCGTACGCGCTGGGCGGCCGGGCCGCCGAGGAGCTGGTCTTCCACGAGCCGACCACCGGCGCCGGCAACGACATCGAGAAGGCCACCCAGCTGGCCCGCGCGATGATCACGCAGTACGGCATGAGCTCCAAGCTCGGCGCGATCAAGTACGGCACCAGCGGGGACGAGCCGTTCCTCGGCCGCAACATGGGCCACGAGCGGGACTACTCGGACTCGGTGGCCGCCGAGATCGACGGCGAGATGCGGGCACTTATCGAACTGGCCCACGACGAGGCCTGGGAGATCCTGGTGGAATACCGGGACGTGCTGGACAACATGGTCCTGGAGCTGATGGAGAAGGAGACCCTCTCCACCGCCGACATGGCCCGGATCTGCGCCCGGGTGGTGAAGCGCCCGCCGCTGGCCCCGTACAACGGCTTCGGCAAGCGCCAGCCCTCCACCGAGCCGCCGGTGCTCACCCCGGCCGAGAAGGAGAAGCTCAAGGCGCAGGCCCAGGCCGACGGCGCCACCGTCAGCCCCGCGCACAACTCGGACGGTTCCCACTGAGTACGCCTGACGCGGCCAGCCCCGAGAATTCGGGGCTGGCCGCTTCGTCCACCGAGCCCGACAGCGACGAGCTGGACTACGTCGCCGCCCGGCTGATCAGCGGCCGGCTCACCGGCCGTCCGGTCGAGGACACCGTCGACCTGGCCCGGATCGAGAAGGCCGTCCGCGAGATCCTCATCGCGGTCGGGGAGAACCCCGACCGTGACGGGCTCGTGCAGACCCCGGCCCGGGTGGCCCGCGCGTACGCCGAACTCTTCGCCGGCCTGCGGGTCGACCCGGCGCAGGTGCTCAGCACCACCTTCGAGGCCAACCACGAGGAACTCGTGCTGGTCCGGGACATCGACGTGATGAGCCTCTGCGAGCACCACCTGCTGCCGTTCCGGGGCAGCGCGCACATCGGTTACATCCCCGGCCCCGACGGCCGGATCACCGGCCTGTCCAAGCTGGCCCGGCTGGTCGAGGTCTTCGCCCGCCGGCCGCAGGTCCAGGAGCGGCTCACCGCGCAGATCGCCGACCTGCTGATGACCAGGCTGGCGCCGCGCGGCGTCATCGTGGTGCTCGAGTGCGAGCACATGTGCATGGCGATGCGTGGCATCCAGAAGTCCGGCGCGCAGACCATCACCTCGGCGGTACGCGGCATCCTCCAGCAGGACGCCAAGTCCCGCGCCGAGGCGATGTCGCTGATCCTGCACCGCTGAGTGGTGCCGGCCTTCCGCACGGCCTGAACGCGGGCGCCGCCGCCGGGCTCAGCCCGCCAGCATCGCCAGCACGATCCCGGCCGTGGTCGTTACCGCCGGCACCAGGCAGACCAGCGCCCCGAACCGGGGGGTGCGGTCCACCCGCCCGTCCGGGCCCGCCGGGAAGAGCCGTCCGGTGGCGAGCCAGCCCACCATGAAGGCGACCGCCGGCATCGGCAACCCGCACACCAGCGCCGCGATGCTCGCCGCGCCGGTGCCGGTGGTCACGAAGAGGATCAGCTGGAGCAGGGGTACGAGCAGCGCCAGCGGCCCGTACACCAGCAGGTTGCGGGGTCGCGCCGGCCACGACGCGGGCCGCAGCGGCCCCCGGGCGGCCAGCGTCTGATCGGCCGCGTCCGCCCAGCCCTCGGCGGCCCGCAGCGCCGCCAGCACCGCCGCCGGGCCGCCCACCATCGACCGGGCCGCCTCGGTCAGCTCCGGCGGCGACGGGGCCAGCGACATCGCGGGTACGCCCAGCTCACGCAGCCGCGACTGCTGCGCCGCCAGCCGGGCGTCCACCCCGGACAGCTCGTCCCGGGCGGCCTGCACCGCCCGGGCCTGCTCGGCGGCGGCGGTCGACGCGGCCCGGCGTACCCCGTCGAGCTGGCGGGCCGCGGCGACGTACTCCGACCAGGCCGCCAGCGCCGGATCGGCCGCCGGCTCCTCGACGGTTACCTGGCCCGGCACGGCCGGCTCCGTGCCGGTGCGCTGCCCCGGCGCGGCCTGGCCCCGCAGCACCCTCATGCCGTCCCCTCCTCGGCCGCGAACGGCACCAGCACGACGCCGTGCTCGCCCGGGCCGTCCCAGAGCACCGCCCGGTCCGGCCGCGGACGCCAGTCCACCGGCCGGCCGAACACCGACGCCAACTGCGCGCCGGGCGTGCCCACCACCGCGACCGCGGCCAGCTTCTCCACCTCGCCGTCGGCCTCCGCCAGGGCCGCGAACGTCGGCACCGTCCGCCACCAGCCGAGCAGGTGGGTGCCGGCCGGAGGCCCGTCGCGCAGCACCACGCGCAGCCGCTCGGCGGGCAGCGCCCCGGTGGGCGCCGAGTCCACCCCGAAGACCACCAGGTAGGTCACCCCGGCGATCGGTTCGCCCCCGGCCTTCTCTGCTTCGCTGTCGACCCCGGCCGGCGTGGTCGTGGCCGGTCCGCTGTCGAACCCGGTCGGCCCGGTCACCGCCGGTGCGCCGGCACCGCTCGGGCCGGCCGCCGTCGGCTCGCCGGTCGGGTCGGCGCAGGGCGTGGCCGGCTCGGGGCCGGCGGCGGGGTGGCCGGGCTGGTGGTCGGCGGCGGTGAGCAGGTCGGCGACGTCCACCCGGGTCACCCGGTGCCGGGCGGCCAACTCGGCGACCAGCGCCTCGGCGGCTCCGGCCGCGCCCTCGGCGGCCGCCGCGACCAGGAACCGGGCGGTCCCGGGACGATGCTGCGCGGCGACGCTCCGGACGGCCGTCACCAGCAGCTCCGCCGCGTCCGCGCCCGGTCCGAGCACCGCCAGGTTCCGGCCGGCCACCGGGCCCAGCGGCACCGCCACCGTGCTCCGGCGTACGTCGACCGCCCGGCCCAGCAGCGCCGCCGGGGTGCACGGCTGCCCGGCCAGGGCGGCCCGGTGCAGCGGGTCGTTGCGCAGCAGCGGCCGGGCGTACCCGGCGAAGACCACCGGCGGGGACGTGCCCTCGGGCCGGGCCGACCAGAGTCGGTGCCGCAGCGCGGCCACCGTCTCCGGATCGTCGTGCGGATCCGGGAACCGGACCATCCGCTCATGCCCCCGGGTCGCGCCCCGCGGGCCGCCCAGGCCGCCGGCGGTGTTGACCACCGCGCTGCCCAGGGGCAGGCCGGCCGCGGCGTCGTTGGTCGGCTCCAGCACCGCGCCCCCACCGGGCAGCGCCACCCGCACCGGGAACTGCCCGAGCACCGAGTCCCGGGTGGTCGGGCCGGCCATCCCCAGATCACCCTCGCCGGCCAGGACCAGGTGCACCCCGTACGACCGCGCGGCGCGGGCGAGCGCGTCCAGTTTCGCCGCCGCCTCGGTGGCGATCCGGTCCCGCACCGCGAACAGCCGCGACACGCTGTCGATCACGCAGACCAACCGGGGCAGGCGCTGGTGCTGGCGCAGCTCGGTGAAGCGCTGGCCGCCCGCCCGGTGGCCCGCCTCCTCCCGGCTGCGCACCTCCGCGCTGAGCAGGTCGAGCAGGTCGAGCACGTACTCCCGGTCGGCGCCCATCGCGGCGGCCCGGACCTGCGGCACCCAGGACCGGTCCCGCTCGGTCTGCAGGAACTCCACGAAGGACTCGTCCTCGTCGAGGTCGACCAGATACAGCTCCAGCTCGGCGGGGGAGTAGCGGGCGGTCAACCCGAGCAGCGCATTGGTCAGGAAGGCGGCGCGGACGGCGGCCGAGCGGCCACTGACCAACCAGTGCGGGGTCAGCTCGGTGAAGCCGATGCGCACCGGCCGGCCACCAGCGTCGCCGACCGTGGTCGACGCGCCGTCCGCCGAACTCGACTCCCACAGCTCGCCGTCCGGATCGGGCAGCAGGTCGGCCAGGTCCAGTCGGGAACCCGCCTCGACCTGGTCGGCGAGCCGCCGGCAGACCGCCGCCAGCAGTTCGGGCGGCGGCTCGTCGTCGAGGAAGACCGGCGAGTTCAACCCGCCCGGCGCCGCCGCGCCCGGCCCGGCGAGGGAACCGCTCGGCGGATCACCGAGCAGCGCGTAGGCGTTACGCAGAAAGAGCGCGGTGGACTGCGGCAGCGGCTCCCGGGCGGCGTACGGGCCGGGCGGTGGCCAGCCGGCCACGATCAGGTGTAGGCCCGCCTGTCGGCCCTGCGCGGCGAGCGCCTCGATCCGCGCCAGGTCGTCCGGACCGGCCGACGCCGGCAGGTGGGCGATCACCAGCAGCAGGGTCCGGTCGTGCCGGCGCGCCCGCCCGCCGCCCGGCGCCACCCACTGCTCGGCCTCCGTCAACACGGCCCGCAGCCCGGCCACGTCCACCGCCGGGGGTGGCATCAGGCCGGCGTCTACCAGATCGACGAAGTCGGCGAAAGTGGCCCCAGCGCTGCCCGTCGCGGCACCGGCGTCCGCGTCCACCGCGCGGACCAGCAGGCAGCCCGCCGGGGTGGCGGCCAGCAGGCGCAGCAGCACGCTGCGGAGCAGCCCGGCGACCCGGGGATCCCCGGCGTCGGCGTCGACGGTGAGGTGACCGGTGCCGAGCAGCGGAACCAGGGCCGGAAAGCGGGCGTCGTCCAGCGGGGCCGCCGTGCCGACCCGGACGAAGGCCGGCGGGCCGTCACCGGCCACGGCCGCCGGGTCGAGGGTGTCCAGCGGTGCGCCCGACCAGCCGGGCGCCACCAGCGCCGCCACCGTACGCAGCCGGTCGGCGATCTCGTACTGCCGGCGCTGGTCGGCCGGGGCGGGACGGGTCTCGTCCAGCGCGGTGGCCGCAGCCGCCGCGGTGGCCGCGGCTCGCCGGTGCAGTGCGGCGGCGCGGTTGATGCGAGCCTTCGGACCGGCCACCGCTCCACCCCCTCATCCCGAGGCTGGCAACCCTCCCCGAGCAGAGACCGTAACCCAGGGCGGCCCCCTCCTCCGGGATGCGCGTCGGCGCTGCGCCGATCCCGTCCCAAATCAGGGTGAACTCTCACCTGCCGGGGTTGTCCGGTCACGATCCGCAGCATCTGGGGCATTGGGTACGAGGCGCCCAGCCGATAGCCTCAAGGGGTGGAATCAGTGCAGCCCCCCGCCGGTTCCCAGGTCTCCCGCGTACCGGCGCAGCGGACCCCGCCGGAGCAGTTGGCTCCGCCTCCGGCGGCGCCGCAGCCGGCCCGGCCGCCGCGCCGGCTGCGCACCGTTCTGACGGTGGTCGCCGGGGTGCTCGCACTGCTCTGCGTCGGTGGTGTGGTGGCGGGGTTCGTGCTGTACCACCGCGCGACGACACCGGACCGCAGCGCCCCGGACGTGGTGGTGGCCAACTACATCCAGGCATATCTGGGAGACCGTAACGACACCAAGGCGCAGGGGTTTGTCTGTGACGGACGGACCGAACTGGACGGCCTACGCGAGCTTCGGGATGACCTCGTCGCGCGGGAAGAGAAGTTCAATACGACGATCTCGGTGCGCTGGGGACCGTTGAACGCCCAGCAGTCGGGGGATGACGCCGTTGTCGAGGTCGACCTCATCATCTCCGCCATGGTCGACGGCGTCTCCCAGAGCGATCGGCAGAGCTGGCGGTTCGAGACGAGGCAGCAGGACGGCTGGGCTGTGTGTGGCGCACAGCGAGCCGGCTAACGGGCGGCTACTCCAGCCAGAGCAGGTGGACCGGCACCTCCAGGGTGCTCGGTGGCTGGCCGCGCCAGGCCCAGCGGTACCACTCCAGCTCCGGCGTGACCCGGACGCAGATGTCACCCTCCGCGCCGGAGTAGGTCTCGGTGACCGCCCGCAGGTCGCGGTGCTCGATCGAGTCGACCACGTGCACCACTCGGCGCCCGGTGACCGCGTCGGCCTCGAACACCGGTGTCGGCACGCGGTGCGACGGACCGTCGAGCGAGACCAGCCGAGGCCCGGCGGTGGACGGCCCTTCGGTGCTCGGTGGCCGCTGGCCGATCGTCTCCACCCAGACCCGTTCGACCGGCACCAGGGGTGCGAACACCTCCACCTGCTCGGCCTCGGCGCGGTACCACTCGTGCTCCGGGATGATCGGCACGTAGGTGCGGCTCCCCTGGACCACCCGGTCGTCGGCCCGCAGGTCCCCGCGCCAGCCCAGTCCGGGCAGACCGACCAGCACCCGCTGCCCGCGCAGGTCGACCCGGGCGGTGGCCGGCACGATCTCGACGGGGCGGGGTGGCAGCGGCGCCCAGTCCGGCTGGCCGGCGAACGGGTCGGGAAGGGGGCCGGTCATGCCGTGGAGACTCTCATGCCTTGCCGGAGAGCGGGGCGCCCCGTTCCCGCATGAACGGCACCGGGTTGATGGCCCCGCGCTTGGAGCGGTCCGCGTCCACGTGCACTTCGAAGTGCAGGTGCGGGCCGGACGAGTTGCCGCTGCTGCCGCTGCGACCGATCTCCTGTCCGGCCGCCACCAGCTGTCCCGGCTGCACCAGCGGGCGCCGGATCATGTGGCAGTAGCGGGTGATGTAACCGCCGGCGTGCAGGATGTCGACGAACCAGCCGCAGCCGCCCTTGCCCGGGTAACCGTCCACGTTGCAGTCCCGCCGTCCCTGGCGGTCCGGGTCGCACCGGGCGACCAGCACCCGACCGCTCGTCACGGCGTGGATCGGCGTCTCCTTGTCGGCCGCGAGGTCGACCCCGTTGTGTGCCGGCCGGGCCGCGGTACGGAAGCCGGACACCACCCCGCCGGGAAGCGGGGCCGTCCAGCCGGAGGCGGCGATCCGGGCGCCGGCCGCCGCGTCGCAGCGGGCCTGCCCGGCGATCAGTACCGTCCGGGCCGCTCCGCCGGCCAGCGCGTTGACGATCCGGCCGGCCAGGTCCTCGTGCTTGGCGTAGGCGTCGGGGAACGCGCTGACCTGCACGGTCTGGGCGACGTCCGTCAACGGCCGGTGCTCCCAACGCGGGACCCGCAGCATCTTGGCGTAGAACTTGCGGGACGCGTAGACCGGGTCCCGCAACTGGGCGGGGGTGCCCCAGCCCTGGCTGGGGCGTTGCTGGAACAGGCCCACCGAGTCGTGGTCGTTGCGCCGGCCCAGGTGGCCCAGGTTGCGCAGCGCGGACTCCTGCATGGCGGTGGCGATCGCGATCACCCAACCCCGGGCGGGCACGTCCATGTCCTGGCCGACCTTGATGATCACGGCGGCGTTGCGCAGCTGCTCCTCGCCGTACTCCGCGAACCGGGGCATCCGGCCGGTGACGTTCACGTCGTGCGCCTGGGTGCAGCCGAGGGCGGCGGCCGTCGTCGGCTCGTCCTGCTTCTCGTCGCCGAGCTCGGTGAGCAGGAACGCCCCGGCGCCGCCGACGCAGCAGAGCAGCGCGAGCAGCGCGGTCAGCGCGCCGGCGACGACGCCGCGTCGCAGGGTGCGCCGGGTGGGGCCGACGATGCCGCTCAGGTCGCTCATTGCCGCTCCCAGTCCACCTCGTCCACCAGCCAACGCCCCTCCGGACCCACCAGCGTGAGCCGGAGTCGCCCGAGATCGAGGGGAACGGTCACCTCGACGGTGGTCTCGGTTCGGGGCAGCAGCGTGGGCGCGCCGGTGACCCGCTCCGCGGGTACGCCCGCGGGATCGGCCCCGCGCAGTTTCTCGGTGAGCGCGGCCGTCGAGAGCGGGCGCATCGCCGCCTGCCACTGGTCCGCGTCCGGTCCGGCGCCGAGCCAGGCGGTGGCGAACCGTTCCGCGGTGCGCTCCGGGGTCAACGCGCCGGGACTGGTCCGGGGCGGCGGGGGCTCGGCGACGGACGTGGCGCCGTCGTCACCGGTCTCCGGATCGACCGTGCTGATCGGCTGCCGGGGCCCACCGGTCACCCCGGCGGGCGAGTCGGTGGGCCCGGCGACGAGGCGGGCGGCGCCGATGATGCCGAACACCACCACCGCGAGGGCGAGCGCGACGCCGATCCGGGACCGCAACGCCCGGGTGAACAGGAACTCCAGCGCCCGCCGCATCGCCGTCACCGCGCCTCGGACCGGATCCGGCGGGTTGGCGGCGCGGCGGGTGTGCGCTCCGTCGAGCCGGGCCGGTAGATGGCGAACGAGGGTGCCTCCTCCGGCACATCCGGCTCGGTCCAGGTGGCCGGCTGCCGGCGGCGGGGCTGCGGAGGAGCCGGTCGGTCCGGTCGCCGCTCGGTCTCGGGCCGCTCGTCAACGCGCTCCCGGCCGTCCGGTCGCTGCTGCTGCTCCGGCGGGCTGGTCGCGCTGTGCACCGGATCCTCCCGGCGGGCCTCCGGGCGCAGGGAGGTCTGTTCCGGTGCCGGTCGGCGTTGCCGGCCGACCGCAGGCTCGGCGGTGCCGCCGGGCTCCACCACGTCGAGGCGGGCGGCGACCCGGACGTCCCGGAAGAACCTCCGGTGCCACGAGCCGGCCGAACCCACCGCCTCGCTGCTGTCCTTGCCGCCGAGCTGGGTGATGCGCCGGTACGGGCGCAGCAGCAGCCAGCCGACCACGCCGCAGAGCCAGACCAGCACCACCTGGAGCCAGCCGGCCAGGGTCGGCGTGCTCATGATGAGATCCACCGCGAACAGGTAGATGGCGGCGCCGGTGCCGAAGATGGCGATGTTGAACACGGCGGCGACCACCGCGTTGCCCAGCCGGCGGAGCCCGGCGCTCGCCGGTCGCAGCAGACCGATCGTGCCGAGGATCGGCGCGGCGATCACCGCCCACCGGAAGATCAGGAAGCCCAGCAGCACCAGCAGCGACGCGGTCAGGTCGAACATCGCGAAGAGCAGCGAGGCGAGCACCGCGATGAAGCCGGCGCCCACCCGGTCCATGTCCCGGACGCCCTGGAGATATTCGTAAGCCTCCGGATCTTCGGACTTGATCTGCGCGGCTACCTTCGCCCACTGCTGCTGCTTGGCCTTGATGACGACATCGCGAGTCGCGGGATTCGCCCGGAGGGACGCCGCCTCATCCCAGGTCAGCGACTTCGCGTCGTAAAGTGCGGCACCGTACTTCTTGGCGGTCTCGCTGTCCGCGGAGCCGAGCACACCGCGCAGCCAGTTCCGGTAGAGCATCGTCTCGGTGGCGGTGTCGCTGGCCCGAACCGCCGGCGGACGCTTGTCGATGCAGGCGTTCGGGTTCGGTAGCGCGCACTTGTCCGGCGGAACGTCCTTCGACGCCGGGCCCACCGCGTCGTGCACCACGCCGAGGGTGGTGATCAGGGTGCCGTCGGCGATGTTCGCCGACTTGACCGGCCAGGCGGCCAGGGCGGTCACCCCCACCATCACCAGGATCGCCCACCCGGCGGTGGTCATCGCGTTGCTCATGTCCGACTGGCGGGACCGCCAGAGCAGATAGAGACCCACCACGCAGATGGTGATGATCCCGAAGACGCTGAACACCTTCTTGTAGACGGCCTTGGTGGCCTTCTCCACCAGCGGATCCGCCCAACCCCACATCGTCCGTGGGTCCCAGGCGCGCTCGCGCAGCGCGTTGGACGCTCCGATGATCGCGTTGGCGAACATGAACTCGCCGTTGGCCACCATCGTGGTGAAGCGGTAGTCGGGGTGCAGGACGGAGGAGGCACAGCCGCCCTCGATGTCGTACGTGATGTAGCTGTATCCGGCGTAGCCGTAGTCGCTGTACAGCCCCTTCGGGCCGGGCAGCTTGGAGGAGTCCGGCCGGGCGGCGAACCAGCCGGCGAGCCCGGAGTCCGGCGCACCGGGCACCGGCGCGTTGCGACACTTCACCTCGTCGTCGCCGACCGCCTTGAGCCTCGCCACGCAGGCGCGGAAGTCGGCCTGCCACTCCTTGGTGGTGCACAGTTCCGCCGCTGCTGCGGCGGCCCGGGCGGTGGTCGGCGCGGCGGACGCGGGTGTCTCGCCGAACACCGGCCACCCGACGGTGGCCACGGCGAGTACGCCGAGCGCGAGCAGGAGCGCCGCGATCCGTGCCCGGGCCCTCGCCATGTCACGCCTCCAGGTCAGGCAGGAGAGTCGGCAGTGCGCCGGCGGCCTGAGCCGCCGCCGCGGGAGTGGTGTCGAGGTGTTCGAGCAGGCCCTCGACGTACGAGACGTCGACCCGGACCTTCTGCACCCGGGCGTCGACGTCCCGCATCACGAACTCGCGGAAGCCGAGCCGGGCGGAGGAGCCGGCGTCAGCCGCGGAGAGTGAGGCGAGGGTGGCCTCGTACCCGTCGTTGACCGGCACGCGCAGCAGCCGCAGCGCCTCGGAGGCGATCTCGCTGTCCTCGGCGATCCGCCCGACGAAGACGGTGGAGACGAGGTTCTGCACGTCGAGGCCGAGGATGTCGCGGGGGTTCTGCGAGGCGACCAGGGCGGCCAGGTTCCACTTGCGGGAGTCGCGGGCGAGGCGGACCAGGAACGACCGGCCGGACCGCCAGCCCTCCATGAAGTGCGCCTCGTCCAGCCCGACCAGCTTCCGGGACGACATGGAGCCGCCGTAGCAGCGGCGCACGGCCAGCCGGTGGGCGGTGTGCAGCATCGGCAGGGCGAGGGCCTCCTCGGCCGACCAGTACTCGCGCTCGATCTTGAGGTCGGGCAGTCGCAGGCCGGCCATGGTGATCACGGTCAGCGCCGCGTCCGCGCCCAGCAGGCCCTCCGGGGGCCGGCCGAAGAAGAGCATGGCCAGCGGCATCTCGGCGGTGTCGAGCAGCAGGTTCGCCAGCTCCTTGCCGGCGTCGTCGTCCAGCCCCTGCAGGCAGCTCACCACGTCGTCCAGGGTGGACGTCTCCTCGGCGGGCACCTGGCGTACCGCGTGCCGGAACAGGGTGGCGGTGGACGCCTCCCGGGCCACCTGCGGCGGCACCAGCATCATGCAGATGTCCTGCACCAGCATCCGCCGCTCGGCCCGGGCGTTGGAGACCGCGATCTCGAACTCCCGGTCGCCGGTGGCGCCGCTGCCGAACTCGCTGCGCAGCGGCGTCGGGATGAGTGAATACGGTGCCAGGGTGCCGTGCTCGGAGCCGGTCAGGTTGAGCACCCGCGAATACGGCCGCAGCTCGGGCATCGCGCAGAGCCGGGCCAGCGGGCCGGACGGGTCCAGCAGGGTCACCTGGACGCCGCGCCGGGCGGCCAGGTAGCCGAGCGCGCCGAGCAGGGTGGACTTGCCACCGCCGGGCTCGGCGACGAAGACCGCGAGACCGGAGCGCTCGCGTACCTCCATCGGGAAGTGCAGGTCGAGGAAGACCGGTCGCCGGCAGGTGCCCGCCGTCCGGCCGATCAGGTCGCCGCGCCGGTCGCCCACTGTGGAGGCGGCCTGCGGCAGCGCCGCCGCGAGCAGCGGCACCGGCATCCGGCGGACGTAGCCGGTGTTGGCGATCGGCTCGCCCGGGATGAACTCGCGGGCCAGCCAGTCCTGGTTCTTCGGGTGCTGCAAGGAGATCCGCAGCTCCCGGGAGTAGAGCTGGACCAGCCGGCGGGCCCGCTCCAGGCACTCCTCCCTGGTCCGGCCGCCGACAGCGATCCGGTGCCAGCCGTGCGCCCGGGCCGAGTCCACCGGCAGGCCGGTGGTCATCTCGTCCCCGATGACCAGGGCGCGCTTGGCCAGGCGCTCCAGCTCCGGTGGCGCGTCGATGCCGTGCTCGGCGTAGTCGAGCTGCTGGGAGCGGATCATCCGGAGCCGGTGTTCGAGGTTGCGGAAGGAGTCGCCGGAGCCGAGGATGTCGACCCGCGTGGAGATCTCCATCGGCCACGGCAGCCGCTCGTGGAAGTGCAGCCAGGGCTCGTGCCGCTCGGGGATCTCCAGCGGCTCCATCCGGCCCACGGCCAGCACGGCGACGTGCCGTTCCTCGCCGGTCATCCGGTTGACCAGCTTGACCGTCGAGCCGTACGGGGTGCGGTAGCGCTCGATCTGCTCGGTGAGGGCGAGCAGGTCACCGCGTTCCCACCGGCCGTCGGTCACCGGGGAGAGGGTGCCGGGCGGCGCCATGCAGAGCGCCACCGAGCGGTAGAGCAGCCACTCCAGCTCCTGCGCGGTGACCCGCCGGCCGCGCATGCCGAACGCGCCCAGCACCTCGTCGAACTGCTCGACGGTGCGCCCGAGCCGCCGCCGTTCGCCCTCGGCGGTGCCCCGGCCGAAGGTGCGCAGCAGCCGCTCGGTGAGCGAGTCGCCGAGCGACCGGCGGGCGAAGGTCACCCCCAGGTACGTCTGGCCCTCGGCGTGGTTGACCGCCATCAGGTGGCGCTGCGCGGCGACCAGGTGGTCGGCCCAGCCGGCGGTGCCCGGCACGTCGGGCAGCGGCGCGGCGGTGTGCGCGTCGACGGTGCGGGCCCACTCGTCGGCCGGGAACGGCCGGGTGGTCCGGCGCAGGTGCAGCCGGAAGCCGGCGAGCCCGGCGTACTGCTCGGAGATGGCGGCGAGCAGCGCCTCCCGCTCGGCGTCCGGGCGGAACGCCCAGCGCACCTCCGGCAGCCAGTACCAGGCGGTGACGGTGTTGGGGGTGAAGGTGAGGTGGCCGGCGATCTCGGTGATGGCCAGCTCGACCGAGGGGTCGCGATCCCCGAACTTGATCTTCGGGGCCTTGACCCGGACCGGGCGTACCGGCTTGTCGTCCCGGGTGGCGGGGGTGCGTTGGCGCGGGGGCGTCACCGCGCGCCCGGTCGGCGCCTCGACCTCCCGGCCGGTCGGCGCGGCCATCTCGCGGGCCGGCGGTTCCGCCGGCAGCCGCCGGGCGGCCCGCTCCGGCTCCGCGACCGGTCGGTCGGCGGCGAACTCCGGCTCGGCCGTCGGGCGCACCACCGGCAGCCGCTCGCCGGGCTGGTGCGGCAC
>NZ_JAIOAA010000022.1 GCF_019890675.1 Micromonospora sp. PLK6-60
GGCTGCTGCGGCGCGGCGACCGGTGCGGCAGGGATCGATGGTGGCGGCGGGAGCGGCCCGGGCTGCGGGCGTGGGCCGGGCACGTTCGCCAGCTGCACGGTCGGGCCGGACAGGGCGGTGTGCGGCGGTTGCGGCGCCGCCGGCTGGGGTGCGGCCGGCGGGCCGCCGAGGTACCGCTGGGCGGCCTGCACCGCCGGGTGCTCGGCGCCGAGCACCGCCGGCCCGGCACTGGCCACCCGCGAGTAGTTCCGGCGCGCCTCGTGCCGGTTGCCCAGTTCCTCGGCCACCGAGGCCAGCTCGAACGAGATCGCCAGCATCAGCGGGTCGGTGGCGGGCCAGCGGCGCTCCGCGGCGGCGTACGCCTCCTCCAGCACGCGCCGGGCGGCGGCCGGGTCCCCGGCCTCGCGGTGCAGCCGGGCCAGCAGATGGGTGCTGCCCAGCACGTCCCGGTGGTCCTCGCCGTAGCTCGGCCGGGCCGCCGTCACGGCGTCGGTGAGCAGGCGACGGGCGCTGCCGAGATCACCTCCGGAGCGCAGGGCGAGGGCCTGGTGCTGGGCGGCGGCGAGGGGGGAGGGATGGGACACCCTGACAATGCTGCCGGTAGTCCCGGTCCGGGCGCCACCCGCCCTGACGTCCCGTGCCTTGCTGGTGCACGAGCGTCGATGCCGATACGGCGATGAGCTGCGGAAACGATCTCCATGCGGGGTGCGGGTACGGCGATGTGCATGATCCATCTCCGGCGTGTAAAGTATTGCCGCAGTGCGGCCCACCGGGGCCGGTCGACGGGTGCGAGAGCACCGAGGCCGGCAGGGTAGGCTGGACGAGCAGGTCCGGGTGGCGGAATGGCAGACGCGCTAGCTTGAGGTGCTAGTGCCCGTATAGGGCGTGGGGGTTCAAGTCCCCCCTCGGACACGAACTGAATCCCAACGGTGCGCGGCAAGGTCAACACTTGCCCGCACCGTTTGTGTTTCCGGGGTGTAGCACAGGTGCAACCCGAGGGCGCGGTAGACCTCTGCCGCCGGGGTGCGGTGCGGCCGCAAACGCGTCGAGCGGCTCATGCGCAGCCACGGGCTGCTGCCCCGGTCGCTGCGGCAGTCGCACGACCCGGCTCTGCACCGTTTCCCGCACCGCCGAGCTCGGCACGCCCGTGACCATCGTGGTGGCGGCCGCCCCGAGCCCGGGCGGAGTGCGTTGAGCCGTACTCGCGTGCGGTGTCGGCGGGCTGAATGACCGGCGGTCCCCGGCCCGCGGGCGCGGCGGATGGTCCCGCCGGCCCGCGGGCGAGGTCACCTTCCGTAGAGCTCGAACTCGTAGAGCGAGAACCCGTACGACGAGGCGCGCTTGACCCCGTACATCCGGACGTAACGGGCGGTGACCGGGGCGAAGGTGGCGTTGTCGACGCCGCCGTTGCCGGTGGCGGTGGCGAACACCGGCGTCCAGGAGTTGCCGTCGCCGGAGACCTCGATCCGGTACGCGGTGGCGTACGCGGATTCCCAGCGCAGCACCGCCCGGCTCACGGTGCGGGCCGTGCCGAGGTCCACCCGCAGCCACTGGTTGTCGTTGTAGCTGCTGGCCCACCGGCTGGACAGGCTGCCGTCGACCGCCTTGTCCGGGGTGTAGCTGGTCAGGAACTGGGTGCTCGACGCGCTGGCCGGGCGACCCTGGGCCAGGTTGGTGACGTCGTCGCCCCGGCGCGCCGGGAACGAGACCACCTGCTGGTAGGTGGGGCGGTTCTGCCAGGCGATCAACGGGTGGGTGATCCCGCCGAGGCCGGACTGGGCGATCGAGTCGGCGCACCACTGGTCACCCGCGCCGCACGACTTGTCGCCCGGGTAGACCGTGCTGGCCGGCGCCGCGGCGGCCTGGCCGAGCGCGCCGAGCAGCGCCGTCCGGCACGCCGTGAGGTTGCCGTTGCCGCAGTACGCCCGGCCGAGCCCGCCGGCCACCGGGTCGCCGAGCACGGTGCGCAGGTCCTTGTCGACGTAGCCCCACCAGCCGTACTGGAACGACGAACCCTTGTGCGCCTGCCCCTGCGGAGCCCAGCTCACCGCGCCGTCACGCCCGCCGTTCTGGCCGCCCGACGGGGCTTCGTTGACCTCGATGGCGTCGACCAGCGCGGCGTAGAGGTCCGGCCCGAGACCGGGGCGGAACTCCGCCGAGGCCAGCAGCGGCCACCAGGCGTCAAAGATCCGGATGGCGTCGGCGTGCTGGTAGACCTTCGAGCCGGGCGCGGTCTCCACCCGCCGCGCGCCGGCCTGCTGCCAGGCCCGCAGCTTGCCGATCGCGTCGACCAGCGCCGGGTCGGTGACCGCCGCGCCGTCGAGCACCCGCAGCAGGTCGGGAAGTACCTGCTGACCGCGCAGGTCGGTCACCGCCGCATCCGCCATGATCTTGACGACGTCGGCGCGGCCGAGCTTGCGCTGGGCGATCGCGGCGCGCACCGGGCCGTCGAGCAGCTGACCCCGGTGTACGGAGCCGAAGCTGAAGTTGCCGTCGGCCGCGCCGAAGTCCCGCGCCTGCTTGTTGTTCCAGCTGACGTAGTAGTCCTGGTTCACCGACTGCGGGTGCGCCGAGGCCGGAGCGTAGGTGGCGTCGTTGGTGTCCGGGTTCCAGCCGACCCACTCGTACGCCGGCTCGGCCTTCGCCGGCAGGTTCGGGTCGGTGACCGACGAGCGGGCCGGGTTCGCGCCGGAGTTGTAGTACGCCGCCTCGGTCGAGTTGACGTAGAACCAGTTGAACGCGTAGCCGACGCTGGCCGCGGCGGCCTGGAATGCCGCCGCGCTGCCCATCGCCGACGGATCGTTGAAGGCCTGGAAGCCGATCGCCGAGTCGGCCTCGTGCCGGTAGGTGGAGCGCAGCTTCGTGAACGCGGTCGGCTGCCCGTTCACCAGCCCCCGGTACGCGACCAGCCCGTACTTCGTGCGCAGCGCGCGCAGCGTGTAGGAGCCGGCCGGGGTGGAGTCGGCCAGCGTCGGCGACCAGGAGTTGCGCCGCTCCAGCACCTCCATGGCCAGGCACTGCCCGTGGTAGAGGTAGCTGTTGGTGCGCAGCGTCGGCGCGCTGCCGTCGGTGGTGCACAGCGGCACCGCGTACGTGTCGGTGAGGTCCTGGGAGGCCGACGTGGCGCTCCACGCGTAGTCCTGGCCACGGCCGAGCAGGACGTAGAGGTTCAGCCCGGCGAACGCCGCGCCACGGGCGCTGATCCCCGGACCCTGCAACTCCTGGAGCATCAGCAGTTGCGGGGCGAAGTAGCCGGTCTGCGGGCCGAACACGGCGACCGGGTTGCCGGTGGTGGTGTGCCGGCCGGAGACCACGACCGCGTTGGACATGCCGTGCGCGCGCAGGTTGGTCAGGCCGCCGAGCAACTCCTTGGTGGCGGCGCTGGTCCCGGTGCGGGCGGTGGCCCCGCCGGTGGCGTCGTAGGCAAGGGGCTCGGCCGTCACGCTGCCGGCGTCGGGGAGCACCGCGCTGGTCGCCCCGGGCGGCGTGGCACCGTACGGGAAGCTCTGCCCATCGTGCAGGGTGAGCACGGTCTCCGGATCGTTCTGGGAGCGGAACGCCGCCCAGACCAAGTCGCCCTCGGTGGCGCCGTACTTCGCCCGGGCGGCGACCCGGACCAGCGCGGACTGGATCTCGCTGCCGCCACCGCCGCCGAAGAGGCCGCCGATCACGCCGGCGGTGGCGATCAGGTCGGTCATGGTGAAGTGCTTCGGCTTGCCGGCGCCGGCGAGCACGTACTCGCCGGGGTAGTTGTCGTCGGCGATGGACTTGTCGATGTAGGCGTTGATGCCGGCGATGTAGTCCACCACGTCGGTGTAGAGCTGCTGACCCCGGGCACCCTTGGTGCGCAGCGCGTCCACCTGGGCCTGGAGGTCCGCCTCCGTGTAGGGCGAGTTGGCCCAGACGCTCTGCTCCAACTCCCGGTTGCCGGGCGCGCCCCCGGCGAACGAGCTGACGTTTCCGCGTCCGACATGCCGCAGTAGGTCCATCACCCAGAGCCGGTCCTGGGCCCCGGCGTAGCCGGCGCCGAACATGGTGCCGGCGCGGGTGGTGCCGGTGACGTGCGGGACGCCGGTGGTCCTGTCCCGCACGATGGTGACGTCCGCCCGTGGCGAGACGGTGCTCTCCACCTGGGCGGCGGGCACGCCGAACGAGGAGTCGTTGTAGAACTGGGCGATCTGCTCGTCGGTCAGCCCGGCGTAGTTGTAGACCAGGTTCGCGTACTCGTCGAGCTGGTCGCTGGAGTGCGCCGGCCGGGTGCCGAGCGCCTGGTGGGCCAGGATGCCGGCGAGGGTGGCGTTGCCGTTCTGCCCGGGCGGCAGGATGTCGGCGCACTGGCCGAGGCAGTAGTCGTTGGCGGTGAACGTGGTGGCGGCCAGCGCCGGTGACGGCGGGGTGACCGTCAGGACGCTCGCGGTCAGGGCGGCGGCGCTGAACGCCGCGAGCCGGGCACGGAGTACGGGTCTGGGCATGGCGATCCTCCGGGGACGCGGAGCCGGGCCGAACGGTACGCCCGGCTGCCGGTGCCGACGGCTCCCCTCCGCGCCCGGGCGCTCCACCCGGAGGTGAGAATGACTCATGTCAATCTGGGGCAATGATCGACGTGGGACCGGTGTCTCGGGTAGCCATCGTTCACCACTCGCCAATGGGGACGTTTTGCCACTCTCGCCCACCCGGAGGGGGAACGACACAGCCAGGCGGCTGGTCGATACCTTCCCAACCGACCCGGCCGGCACGCGGAGGTTCTTCTTCCAGGCCAGGGCCACAAGTCGACACCACGACCGGAGACCAGCTCAACCCTGTGCCGCGGCCGCAGGCGCTCTCCGCCCTCACGCGCTCGCCGGTCTGCCCGTCTCGTAGCCGAGTCGCCAGGCGTCGCCGACCCGCGGCTGTGGCTGCTCGCCGCTCCGGTAGCGGCACGCCGGGGAGATGGTCACGCCGGCCGCCCGCGTCCCGCCAACCCGGCGAGTAGTTCGTCAAGGCACTCGTACCTACCTCGCTGCGGTCGCGGTACCGGAGCCGGCACCGCTGCCGACATCGCCCGCGCCAGCCGCCCTCAGTGGCGATGGCGGCTTGCGGTCCGACGTGGTGTGCCCCGACGCCGCTCGCCGCGTCACCTCGGCGTGGCCGGCGCCGTGAAGGCCGATGTCACGGCCCTCGAAGCCGACCAACCACCTGTCCCCGCTGCTTCGCGACGAGCTGGAGGAGGCGCTTGGCACCGGACCCGGGGCGGTCGTCGTCGCCAGCCACGACCGGCGGCTACGCCGGCGGTGGCCGGGACGCGACGTCGCGCTACGGGGCTGGTAGCCCGTGCCGCCGGTCGCGTGCGGCCCACTTGCAGGCGTCCACATATAGATAGTTCGAGGGCGGCGCGACCTACGCTGTCATTGGCTCAGCCAACGCCTCTGCCCGCTCCCGTGACCTGCTCAGGGAAGCCGCAGTCCTCACCGACGACGAAGGGCTGTGCGCGCAGGTATCCGAGCAGTTGGACGTCTGGTGTATCGAAGCGACTCAATCGATTAGGCATGGCTGAAGCGAGCTCGTGAGATCTACCGTCCTGGCACACGAACCGAATCCCAACGGCATCGCCAGCCGGTTGTCGCTCCCTACCGGGGCGCCAGTTTCAGGTCGTATTTGATGACAGCCATGGATGTCCGGTTATCGTCACCCCGGAGTTCTACTCGTTGTCCATGATGCCCTGGCTACCGCTATGCGGATAGCCAGATGCCGGGTTGCCAGTCCCTCAGCCGCGCGGTGCCCTCCGGGCGGCCGGCGATAAGCGGGTGACGGCTTGATCCGAAACCGTTAGCGTCCCGTTCATGAGTGCCGACGTGATCCTTCGGTCGATCGCCGATCCCCGCCGCCTGCGGGCTTTTGCCGCCGTCGTGCTGGGCGCCCGGTCGACCGCGGACATCGCCGAGGCCACCGGACTGTCGCCGCGTGAGGCGGCCGTGGCGGGGCGTCGGTTGCAGGAGGCGGGGCTGGTCGAGTCCGATGGTGCCGGGCTGCGTCCGGCGTACGAGAAGCTGCGGGCCGTGGTGGCCGACGACGGCGCCGTCGTGACGGAGGCCGACCTGCCGCGGCCTCTGCGACCCTTCGTCCGCGACGGTCGGCTCGTGTCGATGCCCGCTGGGCAGTCGAAGCGACGGGCGTTGCTCGAGCACCTCACCGAGGTCTCGTTCGACGCCGACGCCGCCTACTGCGAGCGTGAGGTCGACGACCGGCTGCGGCGCTGGTGCGAAGGCTCATCCGTCGACCATGTGAGTGTGCGGCGCTACCTGGTGGAGGCGGAGTTCCTGGTCCGCGCCGGAGGGGTCTATGCCCGGGACAGGGCGCGCCTTCCCGCAGCGAACGCTGCCGAGCAGCACGTCGCCGCCATGGGCCTGCGGTAGACCCCTGGCACGTTCGAAATGAGGACCGGTCGCGTGAGCAGCAACCACACCGTCGTCATCCGCGGACTCGCGGGCCACCCCGCGACCGCCCGAGACCGCCTTGAGGAGCCGGTGCGGCACCCGGGGTGCGACTTCCTCGACCGGGGCATCCTGGCCCTGGTCGGCTTCGACCCGCTGCTCGGCGTACCCGTGCCCGTTCGGGTCGTCGCCCCGGCGCGGAAGGTCCGCCACCGCAGGCGGGCGTTCACCCCACCGCCCTGGCCGCAGGCCTACACCATCGGCGGCAAGCCGGTCGGCGAACGTGGACGCCTTGGTGCGCAGGCACGATGCGATCGTCGTGGCCCAGCGCGGCACCACTTTGCGCTGATCGCCGGGCATCGCCGCCGCGACCTACGGCGAGGTGGTCCGTCCTGGACCGGGCGAAGGCCGCCCGCCGCTCAGGTCCACGCCCGCTTCGCGAAGCGCCACCGGTAGCCGCCGCGAGGTGCCGCAGCGGCGCCTGGGTCGGGCGGTCCCGCACGGCACAGCCCTTGCGACGGCGTCGGTGACGCCCTGCAGGCCGGCGTCGCGGATGAGCCGCTTGACCCGTTGGCGGCCGCACCGCCCCCAGCGGCGAGCCTCAGCGCGGCGTCGCCCCGCAGCGGAGAGCCGGCTACATCTGGTGGATGCCGCGCGGCCTGGCGGCGGAACTTCTCGGGGGTACTGAGCGTGACCGCCCCGGCCCTCACCGGCACCCCCATCGATCAATGATGGTGGATAATTCTGTGGTGACGAACGCGCCGACCGCAGGGGAGACCCGATGAGAATCGTCGATGCCCGGGTCATCGTGTCATGTCCCGGCCGGAACTTCGTCACTCTGAAGGTCGTCACCGACGAGGGGGTCACCGGCGTCGGCGACGCCACTCTCAACGGCCGGGAACTGTCCGTCGCGTCCTATCTGAGCGACCACGTCGTACCGCTGCTGATCGGGCGGGACCCGGCCCGGATCGAGGACACCTGGCAGTACCTCTACCAGGGGTCGTACTGGCGGCGCGGGCCGGTCACGATGAGCGCCATCGCCGCCGTGGACACCGCACTGTGGGACATCAAGGGCAAGGTCGCCGGGCTGCCGGTCTACCAGTTGCTCGGTGGCCGGTCCCGCGAGGGCGTGACCGTGTACGGCCATGCCAACGGCGAAACCGTCGACGAGGTGCTGACGGAGGTCGCCCGCTTCGTCGACCTCGGCTACCGCGCTGTGCGGGTGCAGTGCGGCGTGCCCGGCCTGCCCCGGACGTACGGCGTCAGCGCCGACAAGATGTTCTACGAACCCGCCGACGCCGCGCTGCCGACCGAGACGACCTGGTCGACGGAGGCCTACCTGGCCCACGTGCCGAGCGTGTTCGCCCGGGTCCGCGAGGAGTTCGGCCCCACCCTGCGCCTGCTGCACGACGTCCACCACCGGCTCACCCCGATCGAGGCGGCGCGGCTCGGCAAGAGCCTGGAGCCGTACGCGTTGACCTGGATGGAGGATCCCGTCCCGGCGGATCTGCCGGAGGCGTTCCGGCTCATCCGCCGGCACACCACCACGCCGATCGCCGTCGGCGAGGTCTTCAGCAGCATCTGGGACGCCGCCCAGCTCATCCGGGAACAACTCATCGACTACGTCCGCACCACTGTGGTCCACGCCGGCGGGATCACCCACCTGCGACGCATCTTCGACCTCGCCGCGTTGCACCACGTCCGCAGCGGTTCGCACGGCGCCACCGACCTCTCACCGGTCTGCATGGCCGCCGCGCTGCACCTGGACCTCGCCATCCCCAACTTCGGCCTGCAGGAGTACATGCGGCACACGGAGGCGACCGATGAGGTGTTTCCGCACGGCTACCGCTTCGACGGCGGCTACCTGCATCCGGCCGAGACCCCGGGGCTCGGGGTGGACATCGACGAACAGGCCGCGGCCCGCTATCCGTACGCACCGGCCTACCTGCCGGTGAACCGGCTGGCGGACGGCACCGTGCACCCCTGGTGAGCGCGCCGGTTCAGTGGATGCGGCGACCGTGGGCGTCCGGCACCCCGGACTTGCGGAAGAAGTAGGTGTTGATCTGGTCCCGCCACTCGACGGCGCTGCGGAGCTGCTCGTCGAGGCGCTCGGCGACCCGCTCGTGGACGGCCGGATCGATCGCCCCGGCGACGAGCCGCCACCGCTCCCGCATCGCCGCCACCTCCTCGACCCCGGCGAAGTGCGTGTCGTAGATGTGCTGGATCACGGTGCGGCCACTGTGCAGCACGTGCCGGTAGGGGACGTGATGGAAGAACAACAGCAGTTCGTCGGGGCAGCGCTCGCGTGACTCGTACACCTCCGACCACGGCGGCGGGTATTGGCCGGTGAAGCCGGTCCCGGTCGCCCGGGTCCGGTCCACTCCGACGCCGTCGCGGTCGGCGAAGTGGTACGTGCCCCACGGGGTGTACTCGTAGCCGTCCACGTCCGGGCCGTAGTGATGGCCGGGCCGCACCATGAAGCCGACGCCGAGCGGGGCGGTGTAGCGCTCGTAGGTGCGCCAGGAGTCGTCCATGATCGCGTGCATCGTCCGACGCACCGCCTCCGGATCACCGGTGGTCACCGGCAGCCACGTCAGGTCGATCCACTCGTCGAGGATCGCGCCGGGATCCAGCAGCGGGTCCCAGGCGAGCCGGCCGAAGGCGTACAGGTTGGCCTGGGCCAGCGGGTGCCCGGTCCAGAACGGGTCGTCGCCTACGTTGGCCACGGCGACCAGGCCGCCACCGGTGCCTGCCCGGCCGGCCGCGACGTCGGTGATCGTGCCGCCGGCCGCGCCCCAGGGCTGGAACCGCAGCACCTCGCTCCACCACGGTCCGAGGTAGCAGACGTGCTGCTGCTGGCCGGTGTACTCCTGCGTCGCCTGCAACTCCACCGCCAGCCGGGTGGCCGGCATCGCGGCGAGCACCGGGGACACCGGTTCGCGTGGCTGAAAGTCCATCGGACCGAACTTCACCTGGAGGATCACGTTGTCGCTGAATCGCCCGTCGAGGGGTGCGAAGTGGTCGTGGGCGGCCCGGGCCCGGTCGGTCGACCGGTCCCGCCAGTCCTGGCGGTGGTCGTAGACGAACGCCCGCCAGTGCACCACGCCTCCGTGGGGGGCGAGCGCCTCGGCGAGCAGGTTCGCGCCGTCGGCGTGGTCGCGCCCGTATGCGAACGGGCCGGGCCGGCCCTCGGAGTCGGCCTTCACCAGGTAGCCGCCGAAGTCGGGGATCCGCTGGTAGACCCGCCGGGTGGCGGCGGCCCACCAGGCCCGTACCCGCTCGTCCAGCGGGTCGGCGGTGGGCAGGCCGCCGAGGACCACCGGGGCGGCGAAGGTCACCGACAGATGCACCCGGATGCCGTACGGGCGGAGCCCCTCGGCGATCTCCGCGACGTCGCCGAGCCGGTCGGTCAGCAGTCGTGCCTCGGTGTCGTGCACGTTGACGTTGTTCACGGCGATCGCGTTGACGCCGCAGGCGGCGAGCAGGCGTCCGTAGTCCCGGAGCCGGGCGGGCTCGTGCCGGGCGGCACCGTCGCGCCAGAACAGGGAGCCGCCGGCGTAGCCCCGCTCGACCTGGCCAGAGACCGGGTGTACGGCCACGTTGTCCCAGTGGTCGAGCATCCGCCGGTGCAGCGTCGGCCGGTACCGACGCGCCGGAAGGTTGTCGTCGAAGGCCGCCGCGCCGAGCCGGACCACGTGGAACAACCCGTACAGCAGGCCGGCCGGCGCGTCGGCCAGGACCACCGTCACGCCGTTCACCCGCGCCAGCAGGTACCCCTCGTCGCCGAGGGATGGGTCGCCCGTGCCGTTCGCCGCCGGTGTCGCACCGAGCAGGGCCGCCTCCGCTGACGCGTTCGGCACCGGGCCGACCCCGCGCAGGGCCAGCACCAGGTCGGCGTCGACCGGCCACGGTGGACCGTGCCGGAGCTGTCCGCCGTACCGGGCGCAGGCCCGGCTCACCTCGTCGAAGACGGTGCCGACCACGGGCCCGTCGCCGTGCACCAGTACCGCGCGGGAGCCGAGTTCGCGGAACGCCGCGGGCGGCAGCCAGGCGGAGTGCCATGCCGACTCGCCGGCGTCGGCCGACGCCCGGCCGGTGACCGGAACGCTCATGTGGTGAACTCCGCCCGGATGTCGTCGATCATCGGGTCGCCGATCCGCAGCAGCGCCAGCGCCAGGAGCGCGGCCAGCAGGGCGAGCACCGCCTCGGAGAACACCGCGGTGACACCGGCGACGGCGGCCAGCAGCACGACGTTGCCGAACGTGACGCCGGGCTTGCGCGCCACGTAGTAGACGGCGAGCCGGAGCACGTCGCGGGTGCGGAAGGTGAACAGGGAGACGATCACCAGCGCGTTGAGCCCGACCAGGATCACCCCCGCCCCGACCACGACCAGCGGCACGGCCCACCAGCCGGGGACGGCGGCGGCGGGCAGGTTCGCCAGGTTGACCGCGATGACCACCAGCCACAGCAGCGTCGGCGCCCAGACGCGCAGCACGCCCGGCAGGTTGGCCCGGTAGGCCCGGAGGAACGTGGCGGCGGGCCGGAGATCGGTCAGGTCGGGGCGTTGGTGCCGCAGCGTGTACAGGGCGGCCGAGACCGCCGGGCCGACCGGCAGCGCGGCGACCGCGACCAGCGGGAGGTTGCTGCTGTCGCGGTCGAGCAGCACGAGCACGGCCAGGCCGGGCAGCACGCTCACCAGGAGCAGCAGTTCGACCACGAGCAGGGTGTGGACCCTCGCGGCGGCGCGTGCCAACGGTCCGTCGCCGAACTCCCGCAGCCCGCCGGCCGCGCGGCTCACCGTCGGTCCCCGGGCGGGTCGAGCAGGCTGTCGTCCCACCATGGCGGGGTCTCGTCCACCACCGGGGTCAGCTCGGCGAGGGTCACCTCGTGCCGGGTGAGGACGAGGTCGAGGTCGGCCCGCCCGGCCGCGACCGGCAGGGCGCGGTGGGTACGGGCCGGCTCGGCGGCCTCCCGCATCGCGTCGAGCTGCCGGGGCCGGGGCGAGTGCGGGCTGCCCATCTCCCGCCAGGCCGCCCAGACGTTGCCGGCGTCCTCGCTCACCGACGAGCGGAGCAGGAACGCCGACGTGGTGCCCGGCGGGCCGATCGGAACCGACAGCGACAGGGTGTGCCGCTCGGGTGCCGGTTCCCGGCCGGTGACGTCGACAGGGGCCCAGGCCAGCACCGCGACCCGGCCGTCGGGGTGCCGGGTGACGAGGTGGTCCGGTCCGCGCGCGAGCACCTCGTCGCCGAGCCGGGCCATGAACGCGTACAGGTGGTAGGTGGGTTTCTTGATCTGCCGGTGGGTGAGCAGGCCGAAGCCGCCGTGCAGCGGCGCGGTGGGCACCCCCTCCTCCTCGAACACGTCGCTGAAGGTCCAGTAGGAGAAGGAGTCGACCAGGTCCCCGCCGCCGGCCAGCACCGGAGCGAGGTAGGCGGCGTGGAAGGCCGTGTCGTGGATCGGGTTGTCCGGCCGGTAGGAGGAGTTGAACTCGGTGATGTGCACCGGGTGGCCGGCCAGCGCGGTGCCGGCCAGGTGCCGGCGGGGCGCGGCGAACTGCTCCAGCAGTTCCGCGGCCGGAGCGAGGGTCTGCCGGGTGCCGAACGGCAGGTGCCGGGCCGGGCCGGAGGTGTATGCGTGCCGGCTGACGAAGTCGACAGGCACGTCGCGGTCGGTGACGAACTCGGCGAACGGCTTCAGCCACTCGTCGGCGCCGGGGGAGAGGGCCGGACCGCCGACCTGGAGCGCCGCGTCGACGTCCTTGACGGCGTGCGCCGACACCTCGTACAGGCGGTGGTAGGCGTCCTGGTCGGCGCCGGACCAGAACGCCGTCAGGTTGGGCTCGTTCCACACCTCGATGGGCCAGCCGCGTACCTCGTCGAGGCCGTACCGGTCGACCAGGTGGGCCACCGTGGCGCGCACCAGGTCACCCCATTCGGTGTACGACCGGGGCGGCGTCACGTTGCCCCGCCACCAGAACACCGTCTGGTCGCCGGAGGCGAGCGCCGAGGGCATGAACCCCAGCTCCACGAAGGGCCGGATGCCCGCGGCGAGATAGGCGTCGACGACCTGGTCGACGTAGGTGAAGACGTGCCGCACCCGGCGCTCGCCCCGGTGTTCGTAGGGGCGGTGCACGCCGACGCCGTCGCTGAGCAGCCCGTGCCCGCGGATGTGCCGGAAGCCGATGTCCCGCTGCACCAGCGCCAGCGAGTCCTGATAGTCGCGTCGCAGGGCCAGGTCGAACCGGCCGGTGCCGACGCAGGTACGCCAGGCGTCGGTCAGCCGGCCGACGGGCTGCTCGGGAACGGTGCCGCGCATCGCCGCTCAGCCGTGGCTCTTGCGGTACCGCTCGTACGCCTTGTTGACCAGGTCGGTGTAGGCCTGCGCGTTCTTGCCCTTCAGCTCCGAGACGTACGCGTCCCACTCGCTCAGCGGCCGCTGGCCGAGGGCGAACTTCAGCGTGTTCTGGGTGACGTGGTCCTGCAGCGCGGTCGCCCACAGCGTCGTCTGCTCGCGCTCGGCGTCGCTGAGCGGCGCGGGTGGCGGAGTCACCCAGGGTGCGGGCTTGCGGGCGTTCATCTCCTGCTGGAACTCCAGCTCCTCGGGCGAGAAGAACGACTGCACCAGGTCGAGCTTGCCGCCGTAGGCGAAGACGCCGTTGTAGAAGCCGAAGTCCTTCTGCAGATGCTTGCTGCCCTTGGGGTTGAGCCCGATGACGTTGACGTCGGGGGCGAGGGTGCGCTTGCCCGAGGCGTCCTTGGTGTACGTGGTTCCCTCGACGCCCCACTTGGCGAACTCCTGGCCGGCGTCGGAATACCAGAGCCAGTCGACGAACTGCATCATGGCCACGAAGTTCTTGCCCTCCCGGGCCTTGCTGGAGATCATCACGCCGTTCTCCAGCCGGCTCGCCGGGTTGACCGGGCCGGCCGGCCCGACCGGGAAGAGAATCTTGCCGAGCCGGGCGTTTGGGTTGATCTTCGCGATGTCCGGGCGGTAGTCGTTCACCAGGGTCTGCGCGTTCGTGCTGATCACGAACGACTTGCCGCTGGCGAGCTTCTGCCGGGCCTGGTCGTCGGTCTGGGTGAACGTCTCCGGGTCGAGCAACCCCTCGGCGACCAGCTTGTGGAGATACTCCACCACCTGCCGGTAGCCGTCCGAGGCGCCGGTGAAGACGTACTTCCCGGCCCCGGCGTCCCAGCTCGTCGGCTGGTAGTTCCAGCCGGCGCCGGGCAGGCCGTGCGCCAGGGCGAGCATGTTCAGCAGGTTGCCGGCCGGGTTGGGCTTGCCGAACCGGTCGGAGAACGGGATGACGTCCGGGTGGGCCGCCTTCATCGCCTTGAGCATGGCGTACACCTCGTCCCAGGTGGTCGGGGACGGGATCTTCAACTGCTCCAGCACGTCGGTGCGGACCGCGAGCGTGTAGTCCTGCCAGGGCTTCTCGTGCAGGCCGGGCAGCAGGTAGAACTTCCCGTCCTCCTGCCGGAGCGTGTCCATCTCCGGCTTGAGGTTCCACCGCTCGATCTTGTCCTTGAAGTGCGGCATCAGGTCGAGGTAGTCGCTGACCGGAAGGATGGCGCCGGACGAGACGTACGAGTTCTCCTGCGGGTGGTAGGTCTTCGGGATGATCAGCGGAGCGTCGCCGGATCCGACCAGCACGCTGCGCTTCTGCTCGTAGTCGCTCAGCGGCACGGCGACCGGGTCCAGCTTGACGTTCGTCCGCCCGGCCAGCTCGGTCCAGAACAGCCACTCCGGCTTGAGCGGGTAGTTCGGGTGGTTGTTGTAGAGGATCGAGAACGTGACCGGCTCGGTGGCCTTGAACTGGTCCCCGACGCCGTACTTCTCCATCGCGCCCGCACGGTTGCGGTCGAGGTCCTTCTTGTCCGGGGTGTCGTCGCCGCAACCCGCCAGGGAGACGACGGCGGCCGCGCCGGTGGCGAGCAGCACCTGGCGCCGGGACAGCTTGGCCATGGATTCTTCCTTCCGGTGGTGGGGGCGGTGCGGGGGCGGCTATCCCTTCACGGCGCCGAGCATGATCCCGGAGACGAAGTACCGCTGGATGAAGGGATAGACCGCGAGGATCGGCAGGATCGTCAGCACGATCGTCACGGACTGGATGGTGGCGGCGGACTGGACGACGTCGCCGGCGCTGCCGAGGCCGCCGCCGGTCTGCGTGGCGTCGGTCGCGCCCGCGATGAGGTTGCGCAGGTAGACGGTCACCGGGAGCAGGTCCTGACGGTCCAGGTAAAGGAACGCGGCGAACCAGGAGTTCCAGAACGAGACCGCGTAGAACAGCACCATCGTGGCGACCATCGCCTTCGACAGCGGCAGGACGATCCGCAGCAGCGTGCCGTACGTGTTCAGCCCGTCGACGGCGGCGGCCTCCTCCAACTCGACCGGCAGGCTCTCGAAGAACGCCTTCATCACCAGCAGGTTGAACACGTTTATGGCGTTGGGCAGGGCGATCGCCCACACGGTGTTCTTCAGCCCCAGGCTGGTGACCAGGACGTAGTTGGGGATCAGGCCGCCGGTGAAGAACATGGTGAACACGGCGATCCCGACCAGCGCGGTCCGGCCCCGCAGGTGCCGCTTCGACAGCACGTACGCGTAGCAGGTGGTGAGCACGACGGAGATGAGCGTGGCGACCACCGTGTAGAAGACGGTGTTGCGGTAGCTGATCCAGAAGGTCGGGTCCGACGTCACCACGCGGTACGCGGTGAGGTTGAACCCCCGCGGCACCAGGTTCACCTCACCCGCGACGATGTACGCGTTGTCGCTGAGCGAGCGGGCCACGATGGTGAGGAACGGATACAGGGTCACCACCACGACTCCGGTCAGCACGACGGCGTTGACGACCTGGAAGAGCCGGTAGCCCCGGGTGGGGCGGGGGCCACGGGGCCGGGTCGCCGGCGCCCGCGTACGGGTCTGCGTGCTCACCACAGGCTCGTCCCCACCGTGCGCCGGGAGATCGCGTTCGCCGACAGCACCAGCGTCAGCCCGATCACGGACTCGAACAGGCCGATCGCGGCGGCGTAGCTGAGGTTCCCGGAGACGATGCCCACCCGGTACAGGTAGGTCGAGATCACGTCCGCCGTCGGGTAGGTGAGCGGGTTGTACAGCAGCAGGATCTTCTCGAAACCGACGGCCATGAAGGTGCCGATGTTGAGGATCAGCAGGGTCACCATCGTCGGCCGGATGCCCGGCAGCGTGACGTGCCAGGTCTGCCGCCACCGGTTGGCGCCGTCGATACGGGCCGCCTCGTACAGGTCGCCGTCGACTGTGGTGAGCGCGGCGAGGTAGAGGATGGTGCCCCAGCCGACGGTCTGCCAGACCTCGGAGGAGACGTAGATCGTCCGGAACCATCCGGCCTGCTGCATGAACGGGACCGGCTCGCCGCCCACGGCGCGCACCAGCTGGTTCACCGTGCCGTCCACCGACAGCAACTGGAGGACCATGGCGGCCACGATCACGATCGACAGGAAGTGCGGCAGGTAGGACACCGACTGGACGAACCGCTTGAGGGCGCGGTTGCGCACCTCGTTGAGCAGCAGCGCCAGCACGATCGGCAGCGGGAAGCAGAACAGCAGGGTCAGCGCGCCCAGCACGAGCGTGTTGGTGAACACGCTCCAGAAGGTGGGGTCGGTGAAGAACAACCGGAAGTACCGCAGGCCGGTCCAGTACTCGCCGAAGATGCTGCCGCCCGGCTGGAAGCGCCGGAACGCGATCACGTTGCCGAGCATCGGAAGGTAGCGGAACGTCAGGAAGAACAGCAGCGGCAGGACGGCGAGCGAGTAGAGCTGCCAGTCCCGGCGCAGGGCCCGCCGCCAGGGCGTACGACGACTGCGCGGGGTCGGGGCTGCCAAGCTCGTCCTCCCGCCTGACCGTCGGCCGGAACTTTCCGGTAATACGTCGTAAGCCTTTCGGAAATTTATGGGTATCGTTATCTGCGTGTCAAGAGCATCGATCGATGTCACCCTCGACCGGCTCCGCCGCTACACACCGGCCGTTGCCGAGCCCGCCGACTTCGACCGGTTCTGGCGCGCCACCCTCACCGCCGCCGCGGCCCCCCCGGTGCTCGTCGGCATCCGTCCCGAACCCACCGACCTGCGGCTGGTCGACGTGTGGGACGTGACGTTCGCCGGGTACGCCGGCGAACCGGTCCGGGCCTGGTACACCCGTCCGGCGGGCGTATCCACGCCGCTGCCGGCCGTGGTGGAGTACCCCGGCTACGGACGGGGCCGGGGCCTGCCGGGCGAGCGGCTCACCTGGCCGGTGGCCGGTTACGCCCACCTGCTGGTCGACAACCGGGGACAGGCCGGCCTGTTCAGCCGCGGCGACACCCCGGACCCGCACGACGCACCCGGCGGGCCCAGCCCCGCCACGCGGGGGATCCTGTCCCCGGACGACTACCACTACCGCCGCCTCATCACCGACGCGGTCCGCGCGATCGACGCCGTCCGCGTCCTGCCCGGGGTGGACCCGGCCCGCATCGCCGCGGTGGGCAACAGCCAGGGCGGTGGACTCGCGCTCGCGGCGGCGGGCCTCGTCGACGGCCTCGCCGCGCTCCTGGTCACCGCCCCGTTCCTGTGCGACATCCAGCGCGCCATCGAACTGACCGAGGCCTCCCCCTACGGCGAGATCGCCCGGTACCTGGCGGTGCACCGCGAGGCCGAGGAGGCGGTCCGGCGCACGCTCTCCTATGTGGACGGGGTCGCCTTCGCCCGGCGGGCCAGCGCCCCGGCGCACTTCGGGATCGGCCTGCGGGACGAGGTCTGCCCACCGAGCACCGGCTTCGCCGCCTACAACCAGTACGCCGCCGCCAGCGGGTCGGTCGCGCCGCTACGGGAGATGCATACGTACCCGTTCAACGGCCACGAGGGCGGGGAGGCCGTCCACGTCCGGCGGCAGCTACGCTGGCTCGACGCGGTGATCCGTTCCGCCGGGACGGCAGTCGGCTGACCAGCTCACGGAAGTCCGCACCGGAGCGCTCGGACGTGCCCGCGGCTACCGGGCATCGAGTCTGCCAACGGCTGACCCGACAGCTCCCATTAGGCGGTGGGGCGCAGCTCGGTGAGGAGCTTCTCCACGCGGGTGCGGATCTCATCGCGGATCGGGCGCACGGCGTCGACGCCCCTGCCGGCGGGGTCCTCGAGCTTCCAGTCCTCGTAGCGCTTGCCGGGGAAGACGGGGCAGGCGTCGCCGCAGCCCATGGTGACGATGACGTCGGAGGACTCTGCGGTGGCGTACTCGAGGAGTTTGGGGGTCTGGTCGGTGATGTCGATGCCGACCTCGCGCATGGCCTCGACGGCGGCGGGGTTGACGGTGTCGGCGGGGGCGGAGCCGGCGGAGCGGACCTCGACGGTGTCGCCGGCGAGGTGGCGCAGCCAGCCGGCGGCCATCTGGGAGCGGCCGGCGTTGTGGACGCAGACGAACAGGACGCTGGGCTTGTCGCTCATCGGGTGCCTTCCATGTGGTGCGCGGGCCGGTTGACCGGCGTGTGATCGGGGTTGGGGACCAGGTGGATCGGGTCGCTGGCGCGGTCGAGCGTCCGGTAGCGGCCGAGCCGTTGTCGGTGGTTGACGAAGCCCGGATCGGCCCGGGCGCCGCTGGTGCCCGGTGGATGCGGGGTTGTCACGAGCGGCGGCTGACGGCGGCGTCGTCGGTGGGGACGACGACCTGGTCGGCGGCGGTGCCGGCGTCGGGGTAGAGGGCGGCGAGCAGGCCGACACCGACGGCGAGGCCGACGAGCTGCGCGAGGACGAATCCGGGTACGGAGGTGGGGGCGATGCCGGCGAAGGTGTCGGTGAACGCGCGGCCGATGGTGACGGCCGGGTTGGCGAACGAGGTCGATGAGGTGAACCAGTAGGCGGCGCCGATGTAGGCGCCGACGGCGGCGGGTGCGACCGCGGCGCGGCCGGAGCGGGCGAGGGCGAAGATCAGCAGGATCAGGCCGGTGGTGGCGACAACTTCACCCAGCCAGAGGTGACCGGCGGCGCGGTCCTTGCCGGAGAGGTCGACGGCGGCGAGGTCGAACATCAGGTTCGCCAGCACGGACCCGGCGATCGCGCCCAGCACCTGGGCCACGACGTAACCGCCCAGGTCCCGGGCGGTGAGGCCAGTGCCGGTGCGTCGGCCGAGGAACCAGTCGGCGGCGGAGACGACCGGGTTGAAGTGCGCGCCGGACACCGGGCCGAAGATCAGGATCAGCGCGCCGAGAGCGAACGCCGTGGCGATGGAGTTCTCCAGCAGCTGCACGCCCACGTCGCCGGGGGAGAGGGTGGCGGCCATGATGCCGGAGCCGACCACGGCGGTGACCAGCAGGGCGGTGCCGACGAACTCGGCCAGCAGGCGCCGCCGAAGTGCGATGGTCATCAGTCTGTTCTCTCCCATGATGTTGCTGTCGGCGGATCGACGGGCGGTTGGTTATCGGGTGGCGGGGACGTTCAGTTCGTCGAGCAGGCGACGGACCCGGCGCTCGATGTCGTCGCGGATCGGCCGCACGTCGGCCACATCGAGGCCGGCGCCCGTCGCGGTGGTGACCCTCGACCCGGGCGAGAGCCCGTAGCCGCTGGCGGGCGAATCGCTCGGCGAGCAGCGGCAGGTAATTCGCGATGCTGGCGGCGGTGGCGAACTGGTCGTAACTGCTGCGCAGGAACCGCTCGATGGTCTCGGTGCCGTAGCTGCCGTCGGAACTCCACCCTGAGCCGGGTCGCGGCGGTGTGCAGGGCGACCTGCTGGTCGAGGATGATCTCCTGGTGGGGGTGCGCGGTGGTGTCGGTCATCGGGGACCTCCGGGCAGGACGGCGGGGGCGAGCCGGTCGACGCGGTCGGCCAGGTCGGCGTAGGCGGCCTCGAACGCCTCGTCGGTGTCCACGCGCACCGGGTCCGGGACCGACCAGTGCAGGCGGGGGCGGAGCGGGCCGGTCAGTTCCTCATGGGCGTTGTCACAGACGGCGATCACCAGGTCGTCGCGACGGACGACATCGACGACGTGGGCGGTGCCGGTCGGGTCGAGGTCGAGGTGGTGGCGGTGGGCCACGGCCACCGCGCGGGGGTGCACCCGGGTGGCGGGCTTCGTGCCGGCGGAGGCGACGTCGCCGTGGGCGCGCTGCTTCCACAGCGCGGCGGCCAGCTGCGAGCGGGCCGAGTTGTGGGTGCACACGAACACCACCCGGCCCACGCCGGCCAGCCGGGGGGTGACGAGAGCGGCCAACGCCTCGGGGCGGAGCCGAAGGTAGGTGCGGCGTCGGTCGCCCTCGGAGCGGCCCTTGATGACCAGGCCGGCGTCGGTGAGGACCTTGACGTGGTGGGCGACCAGGTTCGTCGGCATGTCGAGCGTGTGGGCGATCTCCCCGGGGGAGGCGTCGCCCAAGGTGAGCGCGTCGACGATCGCCAGGCGTGCCGGGTCACCGAGGGCGGCGTGGATGCGGGCCCGCCCGTCGAGGGAAAAACGCTCAGCGTTCATTGAGTCAACTATCGTTGAGTAAAGTTGCTGAGTCAAGCCGGGCTGGTGAGGGCCTGGATCTCGCCGAGCCAGTCTGGGCGTCCGGCCTGGGCTACCTGGGGCTGGACTTCCAGCGATCCTTCGCCTCGAACACCGTGCGCGGCGTCGGACGTGGCGCCGCGCACGTCATGGCAACCTTCCGCACGCGTGGACCGGCGTCCGCGTCCGTCGCATCAGGCACGCCACACGGCCTCGAGTGCCCAGCGTCCGACGCCGCCCGTACCTGCCGATCGAGCTACGGATGGTGCCGGCGGTTGACGGCGATGGGGGGGCGAGGTCAGGCCTTGGCCGCGGCCACCGGCTCGATCGACAGCAGCGCGGCGAGCTGGCGCAGGATCTGCGGTCGAGCCCGGTAGTAGACCCACGTGCCGCGCCGCTCGGCGTCGACCAGGCCCGCCTCGCGCAACGTCTTCAGGTGGTGCGAGATCGTCGGCCCGGTCAGGTCGAACGCCGGCGTCAGGTCGCACACGCACGCCTCCCCGTCCTCGGCGGAGGCGATCATCGACATCAGCTGCAGCCGCACCGGGTCGCCAAGGGCCTTGAATGCGGGCGCGAGCACCACGGCCGTCTCGGCCGGAACCCGACGCTGCGCCAGCGGAGGGCAGCACGGCGCGTCGGCGTTCAGATCGACGACGGGGAGCGGCGCCTGTTGCTTCGACATTCCTCTAGGTTGACATCTCTCTAATCAGCGTGCAAGTGTCTGATTCGACGGACGTCAAGACAGGCGTTCCGAGGAAGTGAGGACGAGCATGTTCGGCTCCACCCGCCGCTCGCGCAGATCCCTGCCCGGTGTCCGCTTCTGCGACTCCTGCGCCCAGGTGTCCACCCCTGCCCAGCGCGCCGAGCACCGCTACGACACCACCCGCGCCGCCGTCTACACGCTGATCAGCCCCCGTTGAGGAGATGACCGACATGAGCGAGAACACCTCCACCGCCGGCGGTTTCACCGGCGACCCCGCCGCGGCCCTGCAGATCACCGGCTCCGGCGCCTGCTGCGGCAGCCCGGCCCAGGCCGTCGGCGGCATCCTCCCGCCGGCCGGCGAAACCGCCAGCGGTGACCTGTGCTGCGGGACCCGGCAGGCCGCCCAGGCGGCTGGCTCGTGCTGTGGCACCGAGGCGAAGGCCGACGCCGTCGTCACGGGACAGGGCTGCTGCTCATGACCAGCTCAAGCAACCTCGCAGACCTGCTCGAGCAGGTCAGCGCCGACCGGATGACCGCCACCATCGCCACCCTCGCCTCCGACCCACTAGCCGGCCGGCGGGTCGGCTCGACGGGCGGGGCCGCGGCCCGCGCCTGGCTCGTCGACCAGTTCACCGCCCTTGGCGCCGACGTCCACACCGAGGAGTTCCCGGTCCGCGCCGTGCCGCAGGTATATGAAGCGCCGACGGTCACCTGGGGCGATGGGGGCCGCACCGACGAGTTGGTGTTCGGACGGCAGGTCGCGATCCACCCGGCCTCCGCCGACACGCCGGACATCCGTCGGGGCACCCTCGGCGTCGCCGGCAAGGACGACCCGACGGGGCGGTGGCTGGTCGTGCCGGCCGACATGAGCCTGTTCGACGCCTACCGCGACACCAACGGCGCCGCCGGGTTGCTGGTCCGCCGCCCGGTCGACGCCGAGGGCTGGCAGTTCACCATGCTCGCCGGCCCGGACCCGGGGCCACTGCCGGTGCTGACCCTCGACCCGGGCACCCACCACGCCGTGCTCACCGCCGCCACCACAGCAGCCAGCTGGCTGGCCGGCACCACGCCGCTGCGCCGCGACGACGTCACCGGCGCCAACATCCACGCCCGCCTGCGGCTGCCCGTCCCGGCCGGCGCCGACCTGCTGCTGACCGCGCACTACGACGGCGTTGGCGACCACCCTGGGCTCCGCCTGCCCGGCGCCTCGGACAACGCCACCGGCGTCGCCGTGGTCCTCGAAGCCGCCCGCGTTCTCGCCACCGCGCTCCCGGCGGGTGCGGGACTGTCCGTGGCACTGCTCGACGGGGAGGAGGTCGGCGCTCTCGGCTCCGCCCACCACGCCAGTCAACTCCGCGCCGCAGGTGTCGCGCCGCTGGTCATCAACGTCGACGGCGCCGGCCGCCTGGAGGGGGCGGCCGCAGTGGAGGCCGGCGGCCCTGCCCACCGTCTCCTCGCCCTGCTCGACCAGGCCGGGCGCCACACCGCCATCCCCCTGACGGCGGGCCCGGTGGCGTCGGACAACCGCCGCTACGGCGGTGCCGGTTTCGCCACAGTCGGGATCGGTGCCGGCATGGGCGGCTACCACAGCCCCGCTGACACCCCCGACAAGGTCGACCCCGCCACTCTCAGCGCCATCGCCCGCCTCGTTGTCGCGACCGCTCACCTCGCCGCAGCGGCACCCGCTACACTTCCATCGCAAATCGGCGATAAACGATAGATGGAGTGATGGTGGGCGACCTCCTCGACCGGGACACCGCGCAGACCTACGCCTCGTGGTTCCGGGCCCTGGCAGACCCGACCCGGGTGCAGATCGTCGAGTACCTCGCCCGACACGCCCGGCCGATGAGCGTGGGGGAGATCGTCGTCGCCGTCGGGCTCGCCCAGTCCACCGTCTCCCAACACCTGAAGATCCTCACCGAGGTGCGGTTCGTGCTCGTCGAGCCGGTCGGCACCGCCCGTCACTACCGCATCAACGACGCCTGCGTCGGCTGCTTCCCCTCCGCCGCCGACGTGGTCATGGGCCGCCCGGCCCCCAACCCGAAGGGAGCCTGCTGATGGTCGACATCACCGTCCGCCCGATGACCTCGGACGACGCCGATCGTGTCCTCGCCATCTACCAAGCCGGCCTCGACGGTGGGAACGCCAGCTTCGAGACCGTCGCCCCGACCTGGGCGGCATTCGACGAGGGCAAGCTGCCTGATCACCGCCTCGTGGCTGTCGACGCGGACGACATCGTGGTCGGGTGGGTGGCGGTGTCGCCGACGTCGAGCCGGGCGGTCTACGCCGGGGTGGTCGAGCACTCCGTCTACGTCGACCCCGCCGCCCAACGGCGTGGCGTGGCCCGGCTGCTGCTCGACGCGCTGATCGCCTCCACCGACGCCGCCGGCATCTGGACCATCCAGTCCGGCGTCTTCCCGGAGAACACCGCAAGCCTCGCCCTGCACCAGCGGGCCGGGTTCCGCGTCATCGGCGTCCGCGAGCGGGTCGGCCGGCACCACGGCCGGTGGCGCGACGTGGTGCTGCTCGAGCGCCGCAGCCCCGCCATCTGAACCCGTTCGACACCGCATGCCTCAGCACCCCTGCACCTTCTTGATTCGACGATTTTCAACACAGAGGAGTTTTCCGATGACCGTCCTGGACGAGCTGCCCGTCGTGGTGATCGGCGCGGGTCCGGTGGGCCTGGCCGCCGCCGCCCACCTGCACGAGCGTGGCCTGCCCTTCCTTGTGCTGGAGTCCAGCGACACCGCAGGCGCGGCGGTGCGGCAGTGGGGGCACGTGCGGGTGTTCTCCCCCTGGCGCTACAACGTCGACCCGGCCGCCCGCCGACTGCTCGACGAGGCCGGCTGGGTCGCCCCGGCCGAGGACACCCTGCCCACCGGCGCGGAGCTGGTCGCCGAGTACCTCCAGCCTCTCGCGGAGCTGCCGCAGCTCAAGCCGCACCTGCGCTACGGCGCCCGGGTGGAGGCGATCAGCCGCCTCGGCCTGGACCGGCTGCGCACCGCCGGCCGCGAACAGACACCGTTCCTGATCCGCCTCGCCGACGGCGACGAGCTGCTGGCCCGCGCGGTCATCGACGCCTCCGGCACCTGGGGCACCCCCAACGTCCTTGGCGCCTCCGGCCTGCCCGCCCGCGGCGAAAAGGACGCGGCAGCCTTCCTCGATCACGCCCTGCCCGACGTGCTCGGCGCCGACCGGGACCGGTTCGCCGGCCGGCACACTCTCGTCGTCGGCGGCGGCCACTCTGCCGCGAACACCCTGCTCTCCCTGGCCGAACTGGCCGCCGCCGAGCCGGGCACCGACGTGACCTGGGCGATCCGCTCAGCCAGCCCGGCCCGCACCTACGGCGGCGGCGACGCCGACGCCCTACCCGCCCGTGGTGCGCTCGGCTCTCGGCTGCGTGACCACGTCGACGCCGGCCGCATTCGGCTGCTCACCGGCTTCTCCGTGCACGCGCTCACCCCGACCGACGGCCGCGTCGCCGTGGTCGTCCGCCACGCCGACGGCACCGACGAGTCCATCACCGTGGACCGCATCGTCGCCGCCACCGGCTTCCGCCCCGACCACTCCATCGCCGCCGAGCTGCGCCTGGACCTCGATCCGATCATGGGCGCCACCCGCGCCCTCGCCCCGCTGATCGACCCGAACGAACACTCCTGCGGCACCGTGCCCCCGCACGGCGCCGACGAACTCGCCCACCCCGAGTCCGGCTACTACGCCGTCGGCATGAAGAGCTACGGCCGCGCGCCCACCTTCCTCATGGCCACCGGCTACGAGCAGGTCCGCTCCGTCGTCGCCGCCCTCGCCGGGGACTGGGACGCCGCCCGCGACGTCCAACTCGACCTGCCCGAAACCGGCGTCTGCAACAGCAACCCCGCCGACTCCACCGGTACCGACAGCTGCTGCGGCCCCACCCCGGAGCCGGCCGCCAAGGGGCTCGCCACCGGCATCTCCGGCGGCCTGCTCTCCGCGCCGCTCAACCTGATCAGCCTCGACACCCCGACCAGCGGCCAGGCCGGCGGCTGCTGCGCCAGCTGATGACCACCACCACGGTGGCGCCCGCCGAGCCCACGGTCGGCGGGCGCCGCGGGTGGCGCATCGTCGCCGCCCTCGCCATCACTTCCACCATCGGCTACGGCACCCTCTACTACGCCTACGCGGTCCTGCTCGGCCCAATGGCCGCCAGCCTCAACGCCTCCACCACGGCTGTCACCGGCGCCCTCACGGCCAGCGTCCTCACCGGCGCGCTGATGGCCATCCCCGTCGGCAGGTGGCTCGACCGGCACGGCGGACGCGGCCTCATGACCATCGGCTCGATCACCGCCACCGCACTCCTGATCGCCTGGTCCCAGGTCCACACCATCGGACAGCTCTACTCCGTCATGATCGGCATCGGGATCACCGGCGCGATGGTCCTCTACGAACCCGCCTTCGCCGTCATCGTCTCCTGGTTCACCCCCGACCGACGGCCCACCGCGCTGCTCGCCGTCACCGTCGTGGCGGGGTTCGCCAGCACCATCTTCATGCCACTCACCGGCCTGCTCGTCGCGCACCTCGGCTGGCGCGACGCGCTCCTCACACTCGCCGTTGTCCACGGCGTCGTGACGGTGCCGCTGCACGCCCTCACCATCCGGAAACCCCCGCACGCCTCGGTCCTCAGCCCCGCGCCGCGACCGGACCCCACCCTGCGACGTATCGCGGCGCGCGCCGCCTCGCGCGACCCTCGATTCTGGATCCTCGCCGCCGCCCTGATCGCCCACGGCGCAGCCACCAGCATCATCGGGGTCCACCTGATCGGCTACCTCATCAGCCGCGGACGCCCCGCCACCTTCGCCGCCACCGCAGCGGGCCTCCTCGGCGTCCTGTCCGTCACCGGCCGACTCGTCCTCACCGGCGCCCGACGCCGACTGCCGGTCACCACCATCGTGGCCGCGGTCTTCACCATCCAAGCCGTCGCCGTCTTGGCCATGCCCCTCGCCGCCGGTTCCCGCGTCGGAGCAATCGTCACCGTCACCGGCTTCGGGCTCGGGTTCGGTATTGCCAGCCTCGCCACCCCGGCACTCCTTGCCGCCCGCTACGGCACCACCGCCTACGCCACCATCGCCGGGCGACTCACCGCCCCCGTGACCACCGCCAAAGCAGCCGCACCCCTGTTTGCCGCCACGCTCCTACCGCACGGCGGCTACCACCTTCTACTCGCCGCTGTCACCACCGCGTGCCTTCTCGCCGCCGTCGGCATGCGGGCCGTCGGGGAGGGCACGGAGAACGTCCCGCTGACATGAGCCCCAATTTTCGCCAGCCGCTCGTCCTGCAGGGCGTCAGTTGCAGGTCATCCCTGATGACAATGATGGATGTCCGGATGCCGTCGTCCCTCCGAACGACGATGATTCGGCGCGTGGCCGACAGGATCGGTGCTGATTGCGAGGTTGCCCGGCCGGATCACTACCTCGCCGGTCGGCCCGGATGTGATTTGTCCCAGCCCTGGCTGAAGGTCGGCTTCGAAGCCCGGCAGCTTCAGCCGTATGAGCGACGGTAGGAGCACAGCGACCGCGACGAGCCTTACCAGGATGGGCGTGATGGTGGTGACCGACCTCGACCAGGCTCTAGCCGGCGACCGGCCCAGCGGGCCAGCAGGTTCAACCCCAGGGCGTAAGCGGCGGCGCTAACCAGCAGGGCGGCGCTGGCGCCGCGCCCCCAGTCACCCACCGGCACGGGCGGTACGGACCAGACATCCGTCGACAGTCCGGCCAGCGCGATCGCCGTGCCGGCCGCGATCGGTGGGACGGCCCACAACAGCGCGTACGGCGCGTCGAACCGGTCGTCCTGCAGCAGCCCGACCAGGGTGGCGGCGAACCAGCCGAGCAGGAGTAGGAGCACGAGCGGCCAGCGCGTCGCGGGTCGCCGCAGGCGCTCCCGGAGCAGCGCGCCGAGGCCGACGCCGGCAGCGGCGTAGAGCGGGTAGGCGGCCATCTCGCACAGGAGGACCCGCACCAGGATCGGGTCATCGAGTGCCGGGGCCGTGAAGTAGACGCCCTCGCGTGCGCGGGCGAGCGGGTAGGCGACCGCGACGGCCATGCCGGCCAGAAGCAGCGCGAGCGGGACCGCCACTACCAGCGCCCTGGTCTGTGTGTTGCGGCTGGCGAGGGCGGCGCCGGCCAGCAATGCCAACACTTGTCCGCAGAGGACGCCGGAGGTGTACTGGAAGATGCGCGTGGTGTGGAGCAGCTCGTACTGCTGTGCGTCACCCTGCGCGTCGTAGTTGACCCAGAAACCGTAGAACGCGTCGTTGAACGGCATGGCCACGAGCACCAACAGCGCCATCGCCGGCACCGACCAGACAACCGGATGCGTCACGGCACGCCGGAGCGCTGGTAGACGACCGTCTGCCATCCCCGGGCGCATCCGCCAAGTCTGCGCGTCCCGGCTGCGGCCGACAAGCCTGCGCGTCATCGGTATGGTGCGGGTTCGCCATCCTGCTGCAGGTCGTGATCAACGCCCCGGTAGCAGCACAGGTGCTCGGCTTCGACCACCGACCGCGACGAGGAGTTGCCATGACCGAGGTCGTCACCTACCGGCCCGAGCCGGCGGAGATGTCGTACACCTTCGGCGGCCGGGAGCCGGTCCTGCGGGTCCGGCCCGGCACCGTCGTCGAGCTGTACACCGAGGACTGCTACGGCGGCCGGGTGCGTGGCATCGACGACCTGCCCTCACGGGTGTGCGAGTTCCCCTACCTCAACCCGGTGACCGGGCCGATCCACGTCGAGGGTGCCGAACCGGGGGACACGCTCGCGGTGCACGTGGTGGCCATCGAACCGGCCCGGGACTGGGCGGTCTCCAGCACCTTCCCGCACTTCGGCGCGTTGACCGGCACGCACACCACGGCCACGCTGCACCCTCCGCTCGACGAGCTGGTCTGGATGTACGACGTCGACGTCGCCGCCGGCACCGTGACGTACCGGGCCCGGCGCGGCGACTACACGGTGGCGCTGCCGCTGGACCCGATGCACGGGACCATGGGGGTGGCGCCGGCGGCGTTCGAGTCGCGGATGACGATCGTGCCAGACGCCCACGGCGGCAACATGGACTCACCCGAACTGCGGGCCGGCGTGACCGCGTACTTCGGGGTCAACGTGCCCGGCGCGCTGTTCGCGGTGGGCGACGGTCACTGCCGGCAGGGCCACGGCGAGGTGTGCGGCACCGGGGTCGAGGCGGCGATGAACACCACGCTGATTCTCGACCTGGTGCAGGGCGTGTCGACGCCGTGGCCGCGACTGGAGTCCGACGACGCGCTGATGAGCACCGGCTCGGCCCGGCCGCTGGAGGACGCGTACCGGATCAGCCAACACGACCTGGTCACCTGGACGGCCGAGCTGACGGGGTTGGACCAGCTCGACGCGTACCAGTTGGTCAGCCAGGCCGGTGAAGCGCCGGTGGGTAACGTCTGCGACCCGAACTACACGATGCTGGCCCGGGTGGCCCGGCGCTACTTGGGCGGGGTGACCGCGTACGACGGTGTTCACGCGCGGTTGCGTGACCTGGGTCGGGCACACCTGGCCCACCGTTGACCACCGCCGATACGGCCTCGCTCGCACCCGTCTTCCGATCCTCGAAGCACCGCACCTGCCGGTGCCGTTCTGCAGCCAGCTCAAGCGTCCGATCCCCAAGAGGTCAGGTCGCCATGAGCGCGGCGAGCCGACGGGCGGTCACGGCGAGGCGGCTGCGGCCGGGCTTGGCGGCCAGCGCGGTCAGGCCCGGCAGGTCCGCCGGGTGGCCGCCGTCGGGAACGGCGCTGGCGGCGAGGTCGACGAGATCGGGCAGACCCCCGCGCGGTCCGGCGGGCAGGAGGATCCGCAGCGCCGCCGACGTCACCTGCCAGACCGCATCGCGGGCACCGGCCTTGAGCGCCTCGGCCAGGGGCTGGACGACCCGCTGCAGCACGATCCGGTTCGTGGCGGCGAGGGTGCCGACCTCCGCGCCGACGCCGGTGCTGTCCCAGTCCGGGCGCGCGGCGAGGGTGATGAGCGCGTCGGCGGCCGCCAGCCGCACGGTCTGCCGGTGATTGGCGAGCGCGTACGCCATCGTCAAGGACATTGCCGGACCGGCCGGGCCGTCGGCCGCTGCCAAACCGGTGAGGAAACCCATGCCGGCGTTGCCCTGATCCACCCTGGCGGCGACGTGGGGCTGAAGGTGCGCGGCGATCGCCTCACGGTGGGACGGTGCGATCATCGGCCACAGGTCCAGGGTGCCGACCAGCGAGGGGGGCCTGGCCCGTGCGGAGGCGCCGCGCGGATCGGCGAGCTGGGCCGGCAGGCCCGCCGGGTCCAGCATGGCGATCCGCCGACCGCCGGTCTCCTCGACCCACGTCTTCGGTTCGGGTCCGGTGGCCAGCCAGTCGGCGAACCGGCGCCCCGCCGGCGAGACCAGGCGGGTGGCGGCCGTCTGGACGGCAACGTCCACCTCGCGCGGCAGGCGCAGGATGGCCTGCGTCAGGTCGGCCTCGCCGGGCTGCCAGCCGTCGCGTTCCGCCTCCTGCAGCAGGCGGAGAACCCGGGCCGGGTCGACGTGTCCGGCGACAGTGTCCGGCGTGGCCAGCAGCGCCACCGGCGGGGCACTGACCAGCAGCGCGGTGAGCTCGGTGAGACGGCGTTCCACGAAGACCGTCATCGGATGCGGTTCCGGGCGGTACGACGTGTGGTACCACCCCCGGTCGGGGGGCGCGTCCCGCTCGATGGCGGCGGCGACCAGGGCCGGCCAGAGCCCGGGCCATTGCGGAATCAGCGGCTCCAGCACCCGAGCGGCCTCGGCCCGGTCGCCGCGTGCCGCCCGCACCAGCCCGTCGAGCACCAGCTCGTGCCGGATCGGATCGTCGTCGCCCCGGCGCAGCAGGATCGCCAGCTCCCCGGCCAGCGGGCCGAGATCCAGCGGCGGCGGCATCTCGGCCGGCGTCTCCGCGACGAGGGTAGGGGCGGGCGCGGGGGCGGGGGGCGCGGCGCCGAGTAGCGCGGCGAGTCGTTGCGCGACCACACCGTCCAGTGCGGGCACCTCGGCCCGCAACCGCTCGCGCGCTGCTTCCGACAGGGTTGACAGCCGCCCCTGGACCAGGTCGGCGGTGCGTTCGGCGAGCTCGGGCACCGGATGGTGTAGCCCGACGACCAACCCCTCCAGCAGGTCCTCCAGCGGAAGCCTGTGCAGCCAGGCAAGGTGTGCCCGGACCAGCTTCTTCTCCTGGCGGGCCAGCATGCTCTGGGTGATCTCCGCCAGCGTGACCTGATCCAGCGCGGACGCCCGATGCAGCGCCTGCAGGGAGGTGTACGCGAAGTTGGCAACCGTCGACATCTCTGCCGTCAGCAGGCCGGTCAGCTCCTGTCGGTGCCTGGCCAGCTCGTCGGTGCCCGGCGACAGCTGCTTGAGCAGGTCGAAGTACGGCTGCAGCAGTCCCTTGCGCCCGCCGGCACGCAGGCGGCGTAGGCAGCCCCGGACGAGCACCTCGCGGTCGATCCGCCCGCTGGCCGTCAACTCCATCAGCGCCGGCGGCCAGTCACGGCGGGCCACGCTGGTGACGAACGCGGTGGCGACCCGGTCGTCGTCGAAGAGGTACGGCAGTACGTGATCGAACCACGGGTCGGCGGCCAGGAAGGAGGCGAGCGAAGGGCGCCACATCTCCACGTACCGTGCGACGGCGCCGGGGGTGTCCGGTGGCTCGGCGCCCACGGCCCGCATGAGCGCCTCGGTGAACGGCCACGGGGTGAACCGACTGCGGGATCCGGCGCGCCGCGCCATGCCGCGGGCCAGGGCAGCCCCCCAGGTCGCGCCGCGCACGCGCAGCAGACCGGGCACCATCTCGGGCACCACCCGCAGCCACGGGCCGGCGCCCCACGGACGGTGCAGGCGTCGGACCGCGTCTGTCGCCGTCGGCATGCACGCCACGACGGCCATCGCCAGAGCCTGCTGGCGGCGCTCGGTCAGCCGGGTGGCCAGGCGGGCTGCCTCCCACTCGAGCTGCCGCTTGTTGCTCGCCCACCGGCGCTCGCGGTCGCGCAACCGCTGGCGGGCTACGTGCGCCCGGATGCCCTCGAAGTCGCGGGGCGGCGGGCCGTCGTCCGCGGAGAGGACGAACCCGACGACGAAGGTGCCAGAGGTGGGCAGTTCGGGCTCGGGCTCGGGCTCCGGCGGTGGCGGGACGACCGGCTCCGGGACGGCGCGGGTCGGGGTGTGCGCCTCCAGCGACGGCAGCAGCGCTGCCCGTCTGTCGGCGTCCAGACCGGCGAGCAGGTCGGCGAGCGCGTCGAAGTCCGCGTCGTCGATCCGTGCGCACACGTCGCGCCAGAGGTCACCCACGCTGCTCTCCCGTCTGCCCGAAGATCATCGCCGCCACGACGTGCTTGCACGGTCCCCGCCGGCCTTGGTGCTCGACCCACCAGGCGCAGGTGCAGGCGTACTCCTCACCGCGCCGATGGACGAGATACGTGGACTCGCCGGAGGTCACTTCGATGCCCGCTGCGCTCACCACCACCCCGCCCGTCGTCGTCAGCAGCCGGGCCGCGGCAAGCCGAGGGTGCAGCGCGGCAACCAGATCGGCCCGGTACGGCAGCGGGCGGTGGAACGACGACGCCTCGGCGACGTCGTACCCGACCTGGCCCGCGGTGGCCAGCGCGGCGAGGGCGGACGTGGCCCGTCCGGCATCCCACCCGGTACGCGCGGCGACCGACGCGCGATCGATGACCGGGTCGACGGCCAGCAGCGCATCCAGTGCGTCGGCGTCAGCGACGGCGGACCCGGACCCGAGGTCGGCCAGCAACTGACCGTCGCCGGCGAAGCCCTGCCTGACGGCGGTCGACAGCAGCAGCGTGAACCGGGCCGTGCCGAAGTCCAGCACCCAGCCACTCACCTCGGCGGGCGCGCCACTGACCGGCGGTGCGTAGAGGGTCACTGTCCGCGCCAGGGGAAGGAGCGGCCGCAGCACCGACAGCCGGAATCCGTCGGCCACGCAGACGGCGCCGGACAACGGCCGAGTGGTGGACCGCCACCCGGACCCGGCCGGCACCAGCCAGCGCGCCTGCCGGCCGGTGCGCGCCGACATCTCGGCCAGCAGCGCGACCGCACGCCCGGCGCGGATCTCCAGCCGTGGATCCATCGGCAGCGCGTGCGCCGCCACCTCGGCCAGCCCGCGCAACCAGCGCGCCGGCAGTGGCACCCGCTTCTCGACGACCTTTCCGTCGAGCGTCGACACGGCGAGCTCGTCCTCGCCCACCGACAGGCGCAACGGGTCCTCGCCGCCGACCCGGGTCAGCGCCTCGTACAGCTCAGGGTTGATGTCCACGTTGGTGGTGCCGCGGCCGACCGTCGCACCGTCGAGCTCGGCGGCGGCCAGGTCCAGCCGGCCGTACAAACCACCGCACGTCGACAGCGCCTCGAACCGCAGCCGCTCGCCGTCGCCGGTGACCACCGGGTCACGCCCGGCCGTGCTGCTGCGGACCGGCCGGAAGTCCGCGCCCGCGATGTCGGCCAGCGCCAGCAGGCCACCGGCGACCACCCGCGGCGTACGCACAAAACCGGCGAAGAAGGTCTGTTCGTCGACCCGATCCGGCGCCGACGTGGCGAGGGCCAGGTTGCCATCGGCCAGTCCGGATGGTTGGCGGTAGATCCGGGTGTCCACGGCGGAGGCCGTCGCGCTCAAATCGCTGATCCTTCCAGGGGCACCGCTCGGCGATCCAGCGAATCCTGCCACGCGACGTTCCCACCACGCTGTCCCGCGCGGCCAGCCGGGCGAACCTAGGCCGCCGGCCTTATCTGACCGTCAAGTAGCCGCTGACAAAGCGCGGCGTCCGCAGGTGTTCGTCACCGTCCGTACCCAACGTCGGATCGTTCGCTGCGTGCCGTCGGGGCGGCTGGTCCTGCTTCAGGCAGACCGTCCCGGGCTGACCGTGTGGATCCCAGTGGGGGAGCACGGTGGGAGCAGTCGGGTGCACTGAACGGTGTTCAACCGCACTCAACGGCACCGAACGGCGCCCAACGGCCTACGCCCCAACCTGAGGTCTTGCGTGTGCTTGCGCACGGAGCCGTCTTCCGTGTGAGCGCCTTCACAGCGGCTCTCATTGAAGGCTCCATAGGGAGAGTTGGAAGGGGTCCTCGCCGCAGGTGAGCCAGGTGCCGTCGCCGAGGGCCATCGGGTCTTCCGAAACGGGCTTCGGATACTCCATCTGGCCGAGGATGTTGCCGGATGCCGTGTCGATCAGCCAGTGCCGGGTCTCCGCACTGCTTTCGATGGTGCTCGCGACGATCGTGTGTTCGTTGACGAAGCCGCACCGGTAGCCCCAAAGGGCTTCGTCCTCGGCCTCTGCAGGCGTATGCGGCCGGGGGAGGGGGAGCGGATGGGAGCAGACGGGTGCACTGTCTCTCGCCCGATATACGACCGGGCGGTGGCGTGCCCGCGCACAGGGACCTGAGCGAGAATGGGCCAGTTCGAACTCTGCGCAACCCTGGAAGGACCCTCCCTTGGCCAGTGGACTCGTAGCCCTGCTGGATGACGTGGCGGCCCTGGCCCGTGCCGCTGCAGCGTCGATCGATGACATCGGGGCGGCCGCCGCGAAGGCCGGCACCAAGGCTGCGGGTGTCGTCGTCGACGATGCTGCCGTCACGCCGCAGTACGTGCGGAGCCTGGCGGCAGAGCGCGAGTTGCCGATTATCAAGCGCATTGCCCTGGGGTCGCTGCGCAACAAGTTCTTTATCATCCTGCCGGCGGTGCTGCTGCTCAGTCAGTTCGTGCCCTGGCTGCTCACTCCGATCCTCATGCTCGGCGGCGCCTACCTCTGTTACGAAGGCGCGGAGAAGGTGTGGGCCAAGATCGCCCATCACGATGCCGACGGCGCGGGCGAGGAAACGGTGCAGGACGAGACGACACTGGTGTCCGGGGCGGTACGAACCGACCTGATCCTTTCGGCGGAGATCATGGTCATCACCCTTAACGAGGTGATCGATGAGGCGTTCTGGTCCCGCCTGGCGATCCTGGCTGTCGTCGCCGTCGTCATAACCGTCCTGGTGTACGGCGTGGTGGCCCTGATCGTGAAGATGGACGACGCCGGGCTGCGCCTGTCGCAACGTTCCGGCGCCGTCGCCACGTTCGGCCGCGCTCTAGTGAGGGCGATGCCGGTGGTTCTCACCGTGCTGACGGTAGTCGGCACTGCGGCGATGCTGTGGGTGGGCGGGCACATCCTGCTGCTAGGTACGAACGAGCTGAACCTGCACTTCCTGTACGAGGCCGTGCACCACGTGGAGGCCGAGGCCCACAACGCCACGGGTGTTCTCGGCGGGCTCGTCGGCTGGCTCGTCAACACGGTGGCCAGCGCGATCCTCGGGCTGATCGTCGGAGCGTTGGTCGTGGTGGTCATGACTCTCACGCTCCACCGCCGCAAATCCAAGGCTGCGGCTGCGACTGCGGCGGCCACGACTCGTACTGACGGCACCATCCCCGCGCCGCCGAGCCGTGCAGCTCGGCGGCTCGAGCGACCGAGAGTCCCCGGCTGGGGACGATCAAAAAGGTAACGGGCGGCGGTCGCGCGCGGCGAGCAGCCGGCCGACCGGGCACCGGTGCGGTTGTTCGTGATGGGCGTCAAGCAGTGGCGTGACTTCGACCAGTGGCCGCCGGCGGGGTACCCGCAGCAGCGCTGGCACCTGCGCTCCGGCGGCGCGCTGGAGCGGGATGTGAGCCCGGCCTCGCCGCCGAGCACCCTCACCTACGACCCGAACGACCCGACCCCGTCGGTGGGCGGGCCGAAGCTGGACGGTAACGGTCCCGGCCCCAAGGACAACCGGTCGCTGGAGAAGCGGGCGGACGTGCTGACCTTCACCTCACCGGTGCTCGAGTCCGACCTGGAGGTCGTCGGGCAGGTCACGGCGCAGGTGTGGCTGCGCGCCGACCGGCCCAGCAACGACCTGTTCGTCCGGCTGTGCGACGTCGACGAGCGCGGCAAGTCGATCAACGTGTGCGACGACCTGGTCACCGTTCGGCCCGACGGCACGACCGAGGCGACCGTGGAGCTGTCACCCACCGCGTACGTCTTCCGGCGCGGTCACCGCCTGCGCGTTCAGGTGTCCGCCGGGGCGTTTCCCCGGTTCGCCCGCAACCTCGGCGGGGACGAGCCGGTCGCGACCGCCACGACCGCCCACGTCACCCACCTCGAGATCCTGCACGATGGCGCTCACCCCTCCGCGATCCTGTTGCCGGCGAAGGCCTGAACCCGGTCCTCAAGTCCCTGCGCAACGGCATGGAGGCCGAGTCGGCGCCGCGGATCCGGATCCGGCGGCTGGCGTGTTCGATCACCGTCAGGACGTACAGCCTGGCGCCGGTCAGGGTGGTCGTCTCGAAGCAGTCTGCGGCGCCCCCAGCCCCGGCGGCCGGGCGCGAGGGGGCACCCGGCCCGCCGGTTCGTCAGGCCGAGGGAAAGTCGGCGCCCCGGGACAGCGCCTCGGAGGACCGAAGGTCGCGGAGCGTGGCCTCCAGCGCGTCGATCGCCGAGTCGAACCCCTGACCGCCGAGAACGAGACGATGAGGAGGTGTGTCGTGGGCCATGGCTGCCATCACCGCGCGAACCCCGCGCTCGGGGTCACCCGGCTGACGACCGTGTTGTTCCATCATGGCGGCACGAACCTGCTCGAGCACGGGCCGGTAGGCCGGGATGGTCTCCTCGACGGGCTCGTTCGAGAAGCCGGCGTAGGCGCGGGTCCGGAAGGCACCCGGCTCCACCGCCATCACCCGGATGCCCAGCGGCGCGAGCTCCCCGCGGAGGACCTCGGTGACCCCCTCCAGCGCGAACTTGCTGGCGCTGTAGTAGCCGAATCCCTCCACCCCGCGCAGCCCCGCCACCGAGGACATGTTGATGATCCACCCCGTACCGCGGGCCCGCATGCCGGGCAGGACCGCGCGGATGACCGACAGCACCGCGAAGAAGTTCAGTTCGAACATCCGGCGCACGTCGGTCTCGGCCATTCCCTCGATCGAGCCGGTCCAGCCTCGGCCGGCATTGTTGACCAGCACGTCGATGCCGCCGAAGTGCTCCTCGGCGGCCCGCACGGCCTGCTGGACCTGCTTGTCGTCGGTGACGTCCACGGACAGGACGAGGACCCGGTCGCCGTACGGCTCCGCCCAGGCGTCGAGCTCGTCGGGTCGTCGCACCGTCAGCGCCACCCGATCGCCGTTGCGCAGCGCCGCCTCGGCGTACGCGATGCCAAATCCGCCCGGCGTACCGCCGGTGATGAACCAGGTGTTCATGTCGCCTTCCCTTTCGTCGGGTCACGGGCCTTTCCGGCAAGGTTCGGCTTTCCCCCCGGGAGAGGGTCAAAGATTGCGGACCGTGACGGTGATCTCCGGTACTCTCGATTTCACGACGCCTTGACCCTCCCCCGGAGGGAGACCTGAGGGTGGGGGCATGGAGATGAACTCGAAGCGGGCAACCGCGGTGAACTGGGACGATCTGCCGGCGGTGATCACGGGGTTCCTTTCCGCGCATCAGGCCCGGGAGGCGGACGCCGCCGTCGGCGCGTTCGCCGCGGACGCGGTGGTGACGGATGAGGGCCGTAGCCACCGGGGTACGGCGGAGATCCGGAACTGGCTGGTCAACGGGGGAAGTGAGTACACGTACACCACGGAGTTCGTCGATGCTCACCGGGTCGGTGCGGGGCGGTTCGACGTGGCGCAGCACCTGGAGGGTGACTTCCCGGGCGGCGCCGCGGACCTGCGCTACCGGTTCGTCCTGGCCGGAAACCTGATCACCCGGCTCACGATCGAACCGTAAGCCCGGTATCGCTCGGTGGAAGCCTGCTCCGCGACATGGCGCCGCTGTCATCATGGGGCTGTTCGGCGCGATCGCGGCATCGGGATCGGAGCCGGACTCGACCGGTTGTGCGAGTCCGGCGCCCCGGCGTACGGAACGATGAATTGCACGCCTGGTGCGAGACGGGCGCGGTGATGATGCGAAAAGGCTTGACCATCGGCGAGTTCGCCACCATGAGTCACCTGAGCGTGCGAACCCTGCGCCGGTACCACGAGGCCGGGCTGTTGGCGCCGGCCACCGTCGACCCGTACACGAGTTACCGGTACTACCAACCCGATCAGATCGCGACCGCGCAGGTCATCCACCGGCTCCGCCAGCTCGACGTGCCCCTGGCCGAGGTCAAGTCGATCCTCGCCACCGACGACCCGGAACGGCGCACCGAGCTCATCGCGGGCCACCTACGGCGCCTCGAGGCCGAGCTGGACCGCACGCGAGCCGCCGTCGTGTCGCTACGCCAGCTGCTGCGTCCGGACGCGGCCGCACCCGAGATCGAACTGCGTTCCGTCCCCGCTCGGACCGCGGTCGCCATCCGCGCCCAGGTCGAACAGGAGAACGCGCTCGCCTGGTTCGACCTGGCGATGACCGAGCTGGACGAGTCCTTCCCGCCGACCGAGCGCACCGGGCCCCCCGGCGGGCGGTACGCCAACGAACTGTTCACCGACGGCATCGGCCTCATGACGGTCTTCCGGCCGGTCCGCAGCCCACGCGCGAGTGGCCGGATCGAGGTTGTCGAGTTTCCACCCGCCGACCTCGCCGTCACGGTCCACCGGGGGCCACACGACGACATCGACGTCACCTACGGCCGGCTGGGTGCCTGGGTCGCCTCCCACGCCCTGGGTGTCGATGGGCCCGTCCACGAGACGTACCTCGTCGGACCGCGCGACACGGGGCACGCCGAACGGTGGCGGACCGAGATCGGGTGGCCGGTGTTCCGCATTGCCTCCGGCTGACGGCCCCCGTCACCGACTCACGGGCGGCGACGGCGCAGGGTTGTGCCTGTTCTCCCGCACCTGCAGCAGCGGCCGGCCCGCCGCGTACCGCCGGAGGAAACCGGCGGTCGGGGTGTCCGCCCTCGCGACGGCGTCCGGGGTGCCCTCGGCGAGCACCGCACCCCCGTCCGGACCAGCTCCCGGACCCAGGTCGATCACCCAGTCCGCCGACGCGGCGAGAGGAATGTGATGTTCGGCCACGACGACCGTGTTGCCCGAGTCGAGCAACACATCGAGCGCATCCACCAGACGCTGGATGTCAGACGGGTGCAGGCCCGAGACAGGCTCGTCGAGAACGACGATGCCGGCCTTGCGGCTCGCAGCGCCGCGCTGGATCGCGGCTGCCAGCTTCAGCCGCTGCGCCTCGCCGCCGGACAACTCTGTGGCGCTCTGGCCGAGTTGGAGATAGCCAAGCCCCACCTGGTTCAGGGCACCGAGAGTCTTTGCGAGCTGCCCTGGCTCGGAGAACTGCTCCACGGCCTCGGCTACGGTCAACTCCAGCACCTGATCGATGGCCAACCCCTGATACCTGATCGCCAAAGCCTCCGGCTGGTAGCGCCGGCCCTCGCACGCGTCGCAGACCACCCACACATCGGGCAGGAAGTGCATGTCGACCAGCTTGCGGCCATAGCCGGTGCACGTCTCGCAGCGCCCGCCACCCGCGGTGTTGAAGCTGAACCAGGACGCACTCACCCCGCGCCCACGCGCCATGCCGGTCTCGGCGAACAGCTTGCGGATAATGTCGAACGCCTTGCTGTACGTTGCCGGGTTGGACCGCGGCGTCCGCCCGAGCGGTTCCTGATCGACGACGGCGACCCAGCTGAACCCATCGAGGCCGGTCACCTTCCGCACCGTGTCGGTCGCCGTTCCGGTCAGGGCCGCCGCCACGCTCGCCCCGAGCGCGCCGAGTAGGCTGCTCTTGCCGCTGCCACTCACCCCGGTCAGGCAGGTGAGCCGACCGGCGGGGAAACGCACCAGATCCGCGGTCACGTTGTGTGCACGCAGACCGTGCAGCTCCACCCAGCCGGTGTCATCCGTGGCCTGGCGGCGGGTCCGGTGCAGCTGCGGCCCTTCACCGGCCAGATATCGGCCAGTCAGCGACGTCGGATGGGCGACCACGTCGGCGGGAGGCCCCGACACTAGGATCTCACCCCCGAAGCGGCCCGCGCCGGGCCCCAGATCGATCACCCAGTCGGCCCGGGCGATCAGCTCAGGGTCGTGCTCGACGAGGAGCACCGTGTTGCCAGCCTCGCGCAGCTCCAGGGCGACGTCGAGCAGCTGCGCCTTGTCCGCCGGATGCAGTCCCGTCCCGGGCTCGTCCAGAACGAAGATGATGCCGCTCAGCTCGGTGCTGAGCTGCGCGGCGAGCCGGGTCCGCTGCAACTCACCCCCGGACAGCGTCGCCGCGCTGCGGGACAGCTGGAGATGGGCCAGGCCGAGCCGGTCAAGGATGCCGAGCCTGCGCTCGAGGTCCTGCAGCAGCGCCTCACCCACCTCGCGCTGCCGCGCGCCCAGGTCGTCCGCGACGCGCTTCGCCCAGCGGCGCACCTCCCGTACTTCCACCTCGAGCAGGTCGGGATACGTCAGCCCGCCGAACCGCACGGACCGGGCCACCTGGTCGTACCCGCTGCCGCCGCAGGTGCCGCAGGGCTGCTTGCGCATGTACGGCAGGTAGCGCTGCTTGGCGCTGGACGTCTGGGCGTTCACGAATACCCGTTCCACCTCGGCGAGCGCGCCCCGCAGCGGCTGGCTCGAGGTGTAGGTCACCAGGGCCGTCTCATTCTTGTTCGTCATGTCGACGGTCGCCTCGATCTTCTCGTCACCCGTGCCGTACAGCACGCAGTGACGGAACTCCTCAGGCAGCGACTGCCACGACCGGCCGAGGTCCACGCCCCGCTTCTCGGCAAGCGCCGGTACGAACGCGTGCTCCCCCGACCGCCACTTCGCGTACCAGGGCGAGGCCCCCTCGAAGAGCGGACGATCCGGGTGAGTGATGACCAGGTCCTCCTGCGCCTGCCAGCGTCCGCCCACCCCGTGGCAGTCCGCACAGCTCCCTTCCGGGCTGTTGCGGTCGAAGTGGGCGGTCGTCAGATGCCCGTCCCCACTGTCGGCCGCCGGGTCTGCGTCGATGCCCGGAAGGCGCGAGTACAGCAGCCCCAGGTGCCCGTCGATGCCGGTGATCGTCGCGACCGTGGAGCGGGGGTTGCGGTTCAGACGGCGCTGGTCGACCGCGAGCGTCGCACCGAGGCCCAGGATCCGGTCGACCTTCGGCCGATTGCGTTGGGTGATGTACTGCCGCACGAACGGCGAAAGCCCTTCCAGATACCGCAGCTGGGCCTCGTTGTGCAGGGTGTCGATGGCCAGCGAGGTCTTGCCGCTGCCGCTCACTCCGGTGAAGGCGACGAGCTGCCCCTTGGGGATACTCACGGACACGTCCCGCAGATTGTTGGTGCGAGCGCCCACCACGTCGATGGTCTCGCCTCCCGTGCTCGCGCCGTCCCGTGTCAATGCAGTCAACCTTCGTCCGCCCTTTCGCTTGTGGCCGGTTCCCCCCCCAACGTGGCCCGTGCTGGGGTCAGGACTGGGAGGCTGCAGTGAGCTTTGCGATGTCGGGGGCGTAGACAGTCATCCAGTGCGGATGCAGCCGGTAATAGACCACGTCGTTGTCCCAGTCGAAGAAGTCGTGGCCGTAGAAGTCCTTCAAGTACGCCAGCACGTCCGGCCAGTCCGCGGCCGGCTCCCCGTCGTGTGGGTTGAGGATCTCCACCTTGCCGTGCGTGAACACGCCCAGGTCCTCACCGCGCATGTGCGCGGCGCTGGCTGCTGGCCGTGCCGCGAGATGGCGCGCCTTGACGGCGCCGCGCGCCGTGCCGAAGTACCACTTGCCGTGCAGGAAGTGCCCGTCCACACCGCTGATTCGCGGCTCGCCCTTCGCCGTCACGGTGGACAGGGCAAGGGTGCACATGCCGGTGAGGATCCGGGTGAGCTGCTCCGCGGTCAGAGTGCGCTCGGTGTTGATGATCGAGCGGAGGTGCGAGGCGGAGCGGGAGAGGGAAGCGTCAAGGAGGGCCTGAAGCTCTGTGAGATCTTCTGGGGTTTCGCGCATGGAGGTCCTTGTCTGTCTGTATCTATCCGTGGTGTCCGGTCCACGCCCACCATCGGCGCCGACCGGTGAAACCATGCTCGCCCCAAAACCTGACGCCTTGTGTCATATTTCTCCGTCCGTCTTGTCGGACGCCACCCGCCCCCTGTCAGTCAGGGTGAGCTGAGGCAGCGGCGGAAGAGAACGGTGTAACTCGGGTTGTTGAGGGCTACTTGCGGCCTGTGGTGAGGCTGCCTTCGAAGGCCACCTCGAAGGCGTTCAGGGCGGGTTTCCAGCGCATGCCTCGACCGCGCCAAGGATCCTGAACTCCACTATGGAACCTTTCCGATTGCCCGCCGTTCGCCACTATGCCCACATGAATCGACAGTGGACAGCCAAGGGGTCAGGCTGGGCAAGTGCAAGGTTTTTGCAAGCGTGTCACGTGACGGTGGGCGGAAAACTCGTTTCACTGATAGGACTCAATGCATGCGAAAATTCCTCAGCGTGCTCGTGACCGCACTGTTCATCGCCACGTCCGCGGCGACCGCCGCGCGGGCCGACGACGGGCCAGTGACCAGGGTGACGCTGACCAGCGCGAACAGTTTCCATTCGAGGGTCGAGGAGCGACTGTTGAGCAGAACGGTCACCCTCGCGGCCGGGGAGTCGCGGCATGTGCGCGGACGCCTCCAGGCGACCAGCAGTGTGACGCAGATCGTGTCGATGAACAACACCCTCAAGTGCGTCAACTCGGCCGGCGCCGTCATCGGCATTACCTCGACGTCCTCGCGTAACCACGAGGGCTCGGACACCACCTACTACGCCAGGCCCGGGCATCTGCCGATCTACGCCGACCTGCTCTTCACCGCACCAACGGCGGGAACCTACACCTGCGGAATGTATGGGTACACGGCCTCCACCTCGCTCGACGGCTACTACCTGACCGCCGTGGCGACCGACACGTGGCTTGAGGTCAGCGACACCGACCAGGTGGGTGCGCGGTGGTGGCAGAACCCGGCGTGCAGCAGCACCGGAACGTCGAGCACCTGTACCTACATCGGCGCCGGCACGTCCACGGCCTGGGTTTTCTACGACGACGGCACGCCGGTCCACAAGTGGAACGCCGCCGCCGGCGCAACGTCCGTACAGGCGCTGGCGACGCTGGAGTTGACGACGTGCTACACGGGTACCGCGTCGTGCAAGAGCGCTATCGACGCGTACGAGCAGCCGCGCGGGACGAACGCGGTGGTCGACACGCGTTTCGAGTTCATCCAGCTCGATCCGACCGCCCACACCTGCCGCACGACGAGCACCGCGACCTCCCGCAAGACGATCCGGGACGACGCGCACCACTACGTCGCGAACTTCGCCCTGACCGGTGTCCCGATCGATCCGACCTGCGGAACCCGGACCTTCATCATGCGGATCTTCGTGAAGCACGTCTCCGGCAACCCGATCAAGATCGACGGTGTGCAGGGCGCGACCTCGTTGACCAACGGCATCGCCATGAACATCTTCTGACCCACGACGCAGCACCGCATGCGGGCTGCAAGCGTTCTGCAAGCGCGCTACGCCACGGTATTCACGTTCACGCATTCGTTCGCATCGTCAACCAGGAGGCCCCTTGCGCAGACGTACTGGCTCGTGAGTTGCGTACTCGTAGCCGTCGTGGACACGACGTCAGCCGCCCAGGCAAACCGTCCGCATCGGAAGGGAAGGGACTCACCACCGTCGGCTTCGCCGCAGGCGTCGACACCGAGGCGATGAACCGGCAGTTCCACCGGCTCAGGGCGATGGCGGCCGGCTACCCGGAGGGCTCGGGAAGCACATACTTCGACGAGGCCACCGGGCAGCTGGTCGTGGGTGACCACCGCAGGGCACTGCGGCACCAACGGGGAAGAACTCGTCCGTGCCGGGCCGGCAACCGTCACCGATCTGGCGCGACGGTTGCCGGTGAGCCGCCAGGCGGTGGCCAAGCACCTCGGTCAGCTCGCCGATGCAGGCCTGATCAGCTCCGGCGAACCGTCCGGCCGGCGCCATCCCTACCGACTGGACCCAGGCTTCATTCGCGCGGCCGCGCGCGCAGCCAGGCGGCCTGCACCGCGTCTTCGGCATCGTGGTGCGAGCCGACGATGCGATAGGCCAACGACATCGGTCGGGCCCTCGAGGCCTCGAAGTGTTCGACGAGTTCCACGTCTGGTCACCTTCCCTGCGTGCCGTCCGTCAGAAGGGGCGGGAGACCACAACCCGATGAGCCGTGCACATGGGGGCACCTGTGAGCTTAATGATCGCTCGATTTCGCCGGCGCGCGTCATGATCGCCGTACTGGAGGGCGTCCTGGTCGGCGCGACCATCCTCTGCGCCCTCGCCAACGCCATCGAGGTGACCGCCAAGGTGATCAGGGCGGACTTCGTGCTGCGCAACTGCGCCGAGGTCGGGCTGTCCGCGCGGTGGATCCCGTACCTCGCGGTGGTCGAGGGGGCCGGCGTCATCGGTCTGGTGCTCGGCCTTCTCGGCGTACGCCCCTTCGGATTGGCCGCAGCCCTCGGCCTCGTCCTGTTCTTCGTCGGCGCGATCCTGGCGCACGTCCGCGCGCGGGTGTTCCACAACATCGCGTTTCCCGTGGTCTTCCTCGTCCTCGCCGTCGCCGCCGTGGGGAATTTCACGTGGACGACCGCCTGATCAGTCGCCGTGCGGCCAATGCGCTGCGGAGGCTGAGGGTCCGTGTGCCGGAGTCGCCAATCCGTGCCACTGGACGGGATGAGACGGCGACCCCTGCAGGTGCCCGACGGGGCGGGGTCCACGCCGATCCTGTGCGGCCTCAACCACCCGGCCGCGTGATGCCACCCTGTTCCGCGCCCGTAGCAGCCACTGGCAGCGATGTTCAACCATATGTTCGACTTCGCCGGGGCGGACGCGAACCTCCCGCCTGGTGTTCGTCTTCCTGGTCGCACTAGGCATCGACTAAAACATCTTCCTGGTCACCCGGGTACGGGAAGAGTCACAGCTGCACGGCCCCCGACACGGCGCGCGGACTGGACTGTCCGCCACCGGCGGTGTGATCACCTCGGCGGGTCTGGTGCTGGCCGGTACTTTCGCGGCGCTGGGATCGCTGCCGTTGGTGTTCGCGGCGCAGTTGGGGTTCGCCGTGGCGTTCGGCGTGCTGCTGGACACCATGATCGTCCGCTCGGTGCTGGTCACCGCCCTGACTGTCGATGTGGGTCGATGGATGTGGTGACCCAGCAAGCTGGCCAAACACCACGACCCCGAGCCACCTACGGGCGAGTGCGACCCTGAACCCGCTCTCCTGGGCGCAGGCAGATGACAAGCTCTCGCTGCGGACCTTCTCGCGCCGCCAGGAGGGCCCCAGTGAACTGACGCCGCATGGAAAGGCCGGCCGTACGGTGCGCGACCGGTAGGCAGCAGGGACGGGCGGTCGCCCGGTCGCCCGGTCCGTGGCACCAGGTCGTTCCCCAGCGCGTACTCCTTTCATTGCGCCTCCGTCCGGACGGATGTGGGCTTGGGGCTGACGAATGTCTGGATGCCACGCCGCGGCCGCCAGCGGCGGCCGCGGTGGCTGCCGCTGGCGGCGAAGGCCAAGCCGACCCTGATGCTGATCCGCGTGCGGTTCTCCGCTGTCTCAGTAGCTCGGTGACGTCGTCCACCGCACCCGATCAAGGACCGAGACCCTTGCTCCGGCTGGATCCCACGCCTCCTGCTCCGGTACCGGCCGGTGTGGCTTTCTGTGGTTCATCTCTTGACTTTCCCTGAAGCCGGGCGTAAACAAAGCACAAGCAAAAAGAAACGGCGGTGAAACAACAAGATGTACGCCGAAGAACGACAGCAGGAGATCCTTCGCATCGCCCGGGATGTGGGCCGGGTCGAGGTGGCCGGCCTGGCCGACGGGCTCAACGTGACGTCGGAGACCATCCGCCGTGATCTCACCATCCTGGAGCGGGCCGGGGTGCTGCGTCGGGTTCACGGTGGAGCGATTCCGGTCGAACGGCTCGGGTTCGAGCCCGCGCTGGCGGCGCGGGACGCGGTGCTCATCGAGGAGAAGGAGCGCATCGCCAAGCTCGCCCTGAGCGAGGTGCCGGACGAGGGCGCGATCATCCTCGATGCCGGCACCACGACCGCCCGGCTGGCACAGCTTCTGCCGGTGGACCGGGAGTTGACCGTCGTGGTCAACTCGCCGGTCATCGCCACGACCCTCGGCACCTATGCCAACCTCAACGTCCTGCTGTTGGGCGGACGGGTCCGAGGAAAGACCCTGGCGACAGTCGACGACTGGGCGCTGAGGCCGTTGGCGGACCTCTACGTCGACGTCGCTTTCGTCGGGACCAACGGCATCTCGGTCGAGCGTGGATTGACCACTCCGGACCCGTCCGAGGCGGCGGTGAAGCGGGCGATGGTCGGTGCGGCCCGCCGTACGGTGGTGGTCGCCGATCACACCAAGCTCGGCAACGACTATCTGGCCCGGTTCGCTGAGCTGGCCGACGTCGATCTGCTCATCACGGACAGCCGTGCCGACGTCGATCTGGTCGGTGACCTGGAGTCCGCGGGTGTCCGGGTGGTACGCGCATGATCGTCACCGTCACCCTCAACCCCAGCCTCGACCGGGCCGTGGAGGTCGACTCCCTCACCCGGGGCGAGGTCATCCGGGCCGCCACCGCTCACCTCGACCCCGGCGGCAAGGGCGTCAACGTATCCCGTGCCCTGCTGGCCAACGGGGTGCCTTCGGTGGCGGTGTTGCCGTCCGGCGGTGACGAGGGCAACCAGCTCATCCGCCTACTCGAGGCCGAGGGTGTGGAGGTCCTCGCCGTGTCGATCTCCGGACGGACCCGTTCCAACATCACCCTGGCCGAGCCCGACGGCACGGTCACCAAGATCAACGAACCTGGCCCGGTCCTGTGCCGCGCCGAGTTCGACGAGGTGACCGACCGTGTGCTCGCCCGCGCCACCGGTGCCGACTGGGTCGTGCTGTGCGGCAGCGTCCCACCCGGCCTGCCCGCCGACGCGTACGCCCAGTTGTGCCGGAAGCTGCGCGCTGCCGGCGTCAGAGTCGCCGTCGACACCAGCGGTCCTGCGCTGCGCGAGGCCGCCCTGGCCGGGGCGACCCTGCTCAAACCCAACCGCGACGAACTGGCCGACGTGGTCGGCGCCCCGCTGAAGGACCTCGACGATGTGGTCGATGCCGCCCACACCCTGCGGGCCTGGGGAGCCGGCACCGTCGTGGCCAGCCTCGGCGCTGACGGCGCTGTCCTGGTCGACGCCGAAGGGGTCCGCACCGGCACCTGTCCGGTCGCCCGACCCCGTAGCACCGTCGGTGCCGGCGACGCGCTGCTCGCCGGGTTCCTCGCCGCGGGGGCGCAGGGTGCCGCCGCCCTCGCTGAGGGCCTGGCCTGGGGCGCCGCCGCGGTGAGCCTGCCCGGCAGCCGGATGCCCGGGCCGGCGGACCTGTTCCGCCACGACGTCACCATCCACACCTAGCCGGACGACCTTCTTCCCCCTGCGGCTGTCTGGACCGCCCCTCATGAAGGAGATGCCCCCGTGACCTCCTCTCCCTACACACCAGAAGTAAAGGGCCAGGGCCCCAAAGCCACCGTGCAACGCCTCGGCGGCTACCTGGCCGCGATGGTCATGCCCAACATCGGCGCGTTCATCGCCTGGGGCCTGATCACCGCACTGTTCATTCCGACCGGCTGGCTGCCCAACAAGACCCTGGCGGAACTGGTCGGCCCGATCATCAGCATCCTGCTACCGGTGCTCATCGGCTACACCGGCGGCCGGCTGGTCCACGGCCAGCGCGGGGCCGTCGTGGGCGCGGTGGCGACCATGGGCCTCGTCGTCGGCGCGGACGTGCCGATGATCCTCGGCGCGATGATCATTGGGCCGCTCACGGCCTATCTCCTCAAGCTGTTCGACGGCCTGGTGGAGAACAAGATCCGCCCCGGCTTCGAGATGCTCGTCGACAACTTCAGCGCCGGCATCATCGGCGCCGCGATGGCCATCGGCGGCGTCTACGGCATCGGCCCGGTGGTCGAATGGCTCACCAAGCAGGCCGGCGCGGGCGTCGACTGGCTCGTCGGCAAGGACCTGCTGCCGCTGACCTCGGTGCTCGTCGAACCCGCCAAGGTGCTCTTCCTCAACAACGCCATCAACCACGGCGTATTCGGCCCGCTGGGCATCGCCGAGGCCGCCGACAAGGGCAAGTCGATCCTGTTCATGATCGAGTCGAACCCCGGCCCCGGCCTCGGTCTGCTGCTCGCCTTCATGGTCTTCGGCCCGCGCGCGCTGCGCCCCAGCGCCCCGGCCGCGATCATCGTGCAGTTCTTCGGAGGCATCCACGAGATCTACTTCCCGTACGTGCTGATGAAGCCGAAGCTGATCCTCGCCATGATCGCCGGGGGTGCGGCCGGCGTCGGCACCTTCGTCATCACCGGTGCGGGCCTGGTCGCCACCCCCTCGCCGGGCAGCATCTTCGCCTACCTCGCGGTCACTCCCAAGGGCGGCCACTTCGGGGTCGTTCTCGGCGTCGTGATCGCCGCCGCCGTCACCTTCGCGGTCGCCTCGGCCCTGCTCGGCTTCGGTCGCGGCGAGCCCGCAGCGGACGCTGTCGGCCCGGACGAGGAGAGGGCTGTCGGCCCAGCCGAGGAAAGGGTCGTCGACCCCGACGAGACCCTCGACAAGTCGGCGAAGCAGGAGGTGTGAAGCAGATGCCCACCATCAACGGCACCGAGATCAAGAAGGTAGTCGTCGCCTGCGACGCCGGCATGGGCAGCAGCGTGATGCTGGCCAGCCAACTTCGACGGCAACTGGCGAAGAGCGCGGTGACAGTCGAGCACACACCGGTCAACTCGATCCCGGCGGACGCCGACGTGGTCATCTGCCACCAGGGGCTCGCCTCGCGAGCCAGGGTCAGCGCGCCCGACAAGGTGATCGTGCCGATCCAGGTGTTCCTCGGCGACCCGGCCGTCACCAGAGTCGTGCACGCGGTGCAGCGTGGCGGTGAGCTGAGTGGCTGAACTGCTGGCCCGTGACGCGATCCGGCTCGACGAGCGGGCCGGATCGCGAGACGAGGCGATCAGCCGCTGCGGCGCGGTACTCGTCGAGGTCGGCGCGGTCGCCCCGGCGTACGTGGACGCGATGCTCGCCCGCGAGCGGAGCGTCTCCACGTACATCGGGGAGGGCGTCGCCATCCCGCACGGCACGCTGAACAGCAAGGAGTCGGTCCAGCGCGACGCCCTCGCGGTGCTGCGCTTCCCGGACGGCGTCGACTGGGACGGCTTCGACGTGCGGGTCTGCGTCGCCATCGCCGCGGCCGGCGACGGGCACGTGGACATCCTGGCCCAACTCGCCTCGGTGCTGATGGACCCGGCGCAGGCGCAGCGGCTACGAGAGTCGACGAGCGCCGATGACGTGATCGCTATCCTCGAAGGGAACCCCTCGTGAAGGTTGTCCGATTCCACGCACCCGGTGACGTCCGCATCGAGGACGCGCCCGAGCCCACGCCGGGCCCCGCCGACGTGAAGATCCGCGTCCGCGCATGCTCCACCTGCGGCACCGACGTGAAGATCTCCCGCTTCGGCCACCACCACATCGCCCCGCCGCGCGTCATGGGCCACGAGATCGCCGGCGAGATCACCGAAGTCGGTGCCGACGTTCCCGGCTGGCGGCCGGGGGACCGGGTCCAGGTCATCGCCGCGATTCCCTGCGGTACGTGCGCCGAGTGCCGGCGCGGCCGGATGACCGTCTGCCCCAACCAGGTGTCGATGGGATACCACTTCGACGGCGGGTTCGCCGAGTACCTGGTCGTGCCGCACAACGTCCTCGTCGTTGACGGGCTCAACCGGATCCCCGACGGACTCAGCTTCGCCGAGGCGTCCGTCGCCGAACCCCTCGCCTGCGTCCTCAACGGCCAGAACCTCGCCGGTGTGGGGGAGGGCGACGACGTGGTCGTCGTGGGTGCCGGGCCGATCGGCTGCCTGCATGTCCGCCTGGCCCGGGCGCGCGGCGCGGCCCGGGTGTTCCTCGTCGACCTCAACCGCGAACGCCTCGATCTGGCCGCCAACCTGGTCCAGCCGGACGCGGCGATCTGCGGCGCCGAGACCGACGTCGTCGACGCGGTGCTCAAGGTCACCGAGGGGCGCGGTGCCGACGTCGTCATCACCGCCACGGCTGCCGGCGCCGCCCAGGAGCAGGCGGTGCAGATGTCCGCGCGGCAGGGCCGGATCAGCTTCTTCGGCGGCCTGCCGAAGGACAAGCCGGTCATCTCCCTGGACTCCAACCTCGTGCACTACCGCGAACTGACCATCGTCGGTGCCAACGGCTCCAGCCCCGAGCACAACAAGGAAGCGCTGCGACTCATCGCCAACGGCGCCGTCCCGGTCGCCGACCTCATCACCCACCGCCTGCCGCTCGACCGCGCCCTCGACGCCTTCGGCATCGTGGCGCGCGGCGAAGCGATCAAGGTGACGATCGAGCCGTAGGAGGATCCGTTGCCCACCCGAACAGTCCTCGTCGGCTCCGCCAGCGGGCTGCACGCCCGCCCGGCGGCGCTGTTCGTCGCCGAAGCGGCGAAGCAGCCGATGCTGGTCACCATCCGCACCGGAGACAAGAAACCCGTGCCGGCCCGCAGCATGCTCGCCGTGCTGTCGCTCGGCGCCAAGAAAGGCACCGAGGTCACCCTGGAGGCCGACGGCGACGGCGCACAGGACGCCGTCGACACCCTGGCTGACCTCCTCGAACGTGATCTGGACGCCGCCGATGCGTGAACTTCGGGGGATCGGGGCCAGCCCCGGTGCTGCGGCGGGGCCGGTATACCGGCTGGCCCCGCCTCCGGCCCTGCCGCCGTTGGCGCAGACCTTTGATCCCGGGGCCGAGAAGGCGGCCGTGCGGGCCGCCGTCCTCGCCGTCGCCGCCGACCTGGCCCGTCGCGCCGACACCGCCCGGGACGCGACCGCCGCCGAGGTCCTGCGCGCTCAGGTGATGATGGTGCAGGACGAGACGCTCATCGACGCGGCCGACGTTGCCATCGACGGCGGTGCGGACGCGCCGCACGCGATCACCGACGTGCTCGCCGTGCATCGGGCCGCCTTCGAAGCCGCGGGCGGGTACCTCGCCGAGCGGGTCAGCGACCTGGACGACCTGCGGGACCGCCTCGTCGCCGCGTGCCTGGGGCTGCCGATGCCGGGCGTGCCCAACCCCGGCCACCCGTACCTGCTCATCGCCCGTGACCTGGCGCCCGCCGACACCGCCGGCCTCGAAACGGCCCTGGTGCTGGGTCTGGTCACGGCCGAGGGCGGCCCGACCAGCCACACCGCGATCCTGGCCCGGACACTCGGCATCCCGGCCGTGGTCCGCTGCGCGGGCATCCTGGACGTGACCGACGGCGCGCTGGCCACTCTCGACGGCGCGAGCGGCGTCGTGGTGGCCGGCGTCTCCACCGAGACGGTGACCACTGTCAACGCGGCCCGACTCGCGGAGATCGAACGCCGCGCCCGCTCCCAGGGCCCGGGGCGGACCGCAGACGGCCATCCCATCGCGCTCCTGGCCAACATCGGCTCCGCCCGCGACCTCACCGGCGAGGTGGAAGGCGTCGGCCTGTTCCGCACCGAGCTGCTCTACCTCGACCGCAACGACCCGCCGTCGCACGAAGAGCAGGTTGCCGCGTATCGCGACGTCTTCGCCGCGCTGCCCGGCCGCAAGATCGTCGTGCGTACCCTCGACGCCGGCGCCGACAAGCCGCTGCCGTTCCTGCGTCTGGCCGATGAACCCAACCCGGCGCTGGGCGTCCGCGGTCTGCGGGTCGCGCGGCAGACGCCCGCCGTGCTCACCACGCAGCTGGCCGCGATCGCGACGGCGGCTGCGGCGGCGGACGCCGACGTGTGGGTGATGGCGCCGATGGTCGCCACGGCGGCGGAGGCGGCCGCGTTCACCGAGTCCTGCCGCGAGCACGGCCTGCCAACCGCCGGCGTGATGATCGAGGTGCCGGCCGCGGCCCTGCGTGCCAGCCAGATGCTGTGCCACGCGGACTTCCTCAGCATCGGCACCAACGACCTGAGCCAGTACACGTTCGCCGCTGACCGCATGTGCGGCGACCTCGCCGACCTGCTCGACCCGTGGCAGCCCGCGCTGATCGCGCTCCTCGCCTCCTGCGCGGCGGCCGGCGTCGAGGTGGGCAAGCCAGTTGGTGTGTGTGGAGAGTCCGCCGCGGATCCCGATTTCGCCCTGGTATTGGCAGGCCTGGGCATCACCAGCCTGTCCATGGCACCCCGCAGCATCCCGGCGGTGCGGGAGTCCCTGGCCGCGCACACCCTGGACGAGTGCCGCCAGATCGCCGAGGCCGCCCTCGCTGCCCCCAGCCCGGCGGCAGCCCGGGCGGCGGCACCCGCTGCATCGCGCCAACTCCCGCTGGGCGGCGGCACCGGATCGCCTCGGTGATTGGGCTCGCCGACGCGAGACCGGCGTGCGGCGTCCATTTCGGAGTGCTGGCCATCGGCCATCTGCGGCGCCGGACGGGGCAGATTTCGGAAGCGGCAGTGGCCATAATGGCTCCGAATTGATCGCGGGGGCGATGGTCGCGGCTGGTCCCTGCGGTGCGACGGACTCGAGCGAGGATTCCACCCATGACCGAGGGACCCCCTTCCGGCTACGCCGTTCCGCCTCCGGTGGGTCATCCCGCACCCGGTCCATACGGACCTCCGCCCCAGGCGGCGCCATCCGGGTTGTACGGCCCACCCGGGACACCTCCGCCGGGCGCCCAGCCGACGGCTAGGAAGTCGCAGCGCAGACTGTGGATCATCCTCGGCTCGGTGGTGACTGTCCTCCTGCTCCTCACGGTCACGGTGGTCGTGGCCCAGGATTACCTGGCGGAGCAGCAGGCCAAGCGGGACGCCAAGTATGCCGCCGCGGAGGAGGCGCTCAATCCCATCAAGCAGCAGGAGGTCGACGCGCTGCTGGCGGGGCAGACCAAGGCGCTCAAGGACCGCGACGAGAAGGCGTTTCTCGCGACGTTCGATCCGGCGTACGCGAAGCTGGTGAACCAGCAGCGGTCCCTGTTCCGCAACCTGGTCAAGGTGCCGTTCGCCGAGGCCACCTTCAAGCGGCTCGGCGGCGGGTCGGCCGTCAAGCCGCTCGGCACCGGGGCGAGCTTCACCCAGCGGGTGGCGTTCGTACACAAGATCGACGGATTCGACCTGCACCCGGTGGACGAGCAGTACGACTGGACGATCGCCCGAACCGAGAAGGGCGCCCCGCTCAAGGTCACCGCGGTCAAGGGGAACACCTCCGACTGGGGAGCCGCCACCTACTACCCCGCCCCCTGGGACAAGTGGCGCGACATCCACGTCGAGCGCACCGAGCACACGCTGTTCATCGTGAACGCGTCGCTGAAGTCGCAGGCGCGGCGGTACGCCCCGCAGGCCGAGCGGGCCGCAGCGGCGAACCTCGACGCGTGGCGAGCCGGTGGGGTGTCCGGCGAAATCCCCCAGGGTTTCGTCATCTCTCTGGTGAAGGGCAAGAAGGACCTGGGTTCGCTCTACCGGGTGGCCAAGGAGCCGCCACCGGAGGCGGGATTCTCCTGGGGAGTCCCCCGTTACCAGGACATCGACGCGTCGACGGACGAGAAAGCACCCGATACCGGGGGCAGCCGCGTGGTCATCGACCTCGCCAGCCCCTTCTTCCGCCCGAGCGAGCGCAGCGGGCCTGGGGAGATCTTCCGGCACGAGCTCGCCCACTCGCTGGTCACCGCGCTCGCCGCCCAACAGCCGGATTCCGTCGTGCCCCGGGAATCATGGGTGGTCGAGGGCTTCGCCGAATACCTGGGCAATGAGCGGAAGCCGTGGACGGCCAGCCCTCGCACGGCGTCGGCCAAGCAGTCCCTGCGATCCGGTTATTCGGTCTCGCTGAAGCCGGAGTTCAACATGGCGAACGGTGAGAGTGCCAACCTCTCCTACTGGTGCGGTCATTCGGCGATCGGCTACATCGTCGAGAAGTACGGCGAGCGGAAGGCGTTCGAGGTGGTCGCCGCGCACTATCGGGGCAAGGAACTCAAGGACGCGCTGCCGGACGTGCTCGGCGTCTCGTACCCGGACTTCACCACCAGCTGGGAGGCGTACGTCATGGCCAAGATCCGCTGAGTCACCGTCCGGACGGACGGCGGCGACCGGCTGCACACCTCACCGGTCGCCGCCGCCCGTCGTACGTTCGCGCTCCGCCCTCTCGAGCTGATCGGGTGTGAGTCGGCTGGGCCCGATCCCGAACAGGCCACCACGGCGAGGCGCCGTCGAAGGTGACCTGCGGGTCCGAAAGGGCCCCCGCCCGGCTGGGTGTAGGCGCTGCCTGTGTTGGTGGGGACCGCGACGGGGTGAGCCGACCAGCCCGGCCGACGGTGAGGATGACATACTCGTGTCATCCTCCCTGCATGACCGGCTCGGCCAGGCGACGGCTACGCGAGACGTTCTCGTTGATCCTGACCGTGCAGTCGGCATCGGTGACCGAGAAGAGTGTTCCTTCGTGCTGGACCGCGGCGGCCGCCCAGGCCATCGCGACCTGTAGGGCGTCGCGCCCACTGCCGCCAGCGGACAGGAAGCCGGCCAGCAACGCATCGCCGGCGCCAACGGCGCTGACGACCTTTGCCACGGTTGCCTCCGCGTGCAAGGCGCCCTGGTCGTTGAGCAGCACGGCTCCGTCGGGGCCGAGGCTGGCCAGCACGGCGCGTGCGCCCTGCGCGCGTAGCAACTCGGCGGCGTCGACGACGTCTCCGATCGTGTGCAGGTTGCGCCCGCTGACCTCGGCCAGTTCGTGGGCGTTGGGCTTGACGAGGTCGGGACCGGCGGCAAGGGCCGCGCGTAGGGCGGGACCGGAACTGTCGATGGCGGTGCGGACGCCGTTGCGGTGTGCGTCGGTGGTGAGCCGGGCGTAGAGGTCCGTGGGGACGCCGGCTGGGAGGCTGCCGCATGCGGCCAGCCATGTCGCGTCGTGCGTGTGCTTGAGCGCGGCGGCGACCAGCGTCTCGATCTCCGCGGCGTTGAGCGCGGGGCCGCGCTCGTTGACCTTCGTGACAGTGCCGTCCGGCTCGACGAGGCTGATGTTGCTGCGGACCGCGCCGGTGATCGGGACGGTGTGGTGTGCGACGTCGGCGGCGCGCAGCATCTCGCTGAGTTGCATGCCGGTCGAGCCGCCCACCGGCAGCACGGCGATGACCTCATGGCCGTGTGCGCGCAGGGCCAGCGCCACGTTGACGCCCTTGCCGCTGGGCTCGTTGCGGCTGCGGCCGCTGCGGATGACGGTGCCGCGCGGGAGCGAGTCGATGAAGACGGTCCGGTCGACGCTGGGATTCGGTGTGAGAGTGATGATCATGTCAGCTCCACCTCCAAGCCAGCGGCCTGGAGCGCTTTCAGGTCGGGATCGGGCAGGCCCGTGTCGGTGATGAGCAGGTCAATGTCGGACAGCTCGGCGTGTTTGCAGAGACTTACGCCGCCGACCTTGCTGTGGTCGGCGAGCAGGATGCGCCGGCGGGCGCTGGCGAGCATGAGCCGCTTGACGGCGGCCTCGGCCGGGTCGGGGGTGGTCAGCCCCCGTTGCACGGAGATGGCGTTGGCGCCCAGGAACGCAACATCGACGTTGATCTCGGCCAGCGCGCGGGCGGCCCAGTCGTCCACCTCGGCCAGAGTCAGCGGGCGGACCCGCCCGCCGAGGGTGACGACCGTGAGCAGTGGCCGGTCGATCAGGGCCAGTGCGATGGGAAGGGTGTTGGTGTAGACGGTCAGTTCCCGGTCTGACGGGAACATCTCGGCTAGCCGTGCGGTGGTCGACCCGGCGTCGATCAGGACCGCGCCCGCCGCGGGCAGGTGCGCCAGCGCCGCGGCGGCGATGCGCGTCTTCTCCTCGGAGTAGTAGGTGCGGGTGACAACGGCCGGTTCGTACGACAGTTGGCCGACCGGGACGGCGCCGCCGTGCACGCGGCGCAGCAACCCTTGCCGTTCCAGGCCGACCAGGTCCTTGCGGACTGTCTCCTTGGTGACGTTCAGCCGGGCCGAGATTTCGGCCGCGTCGATCCGTCCCGCCAAGCGCAGCTCCGTCATGATCGCTTGCTTGCGTTCTGCCGAGTACGGTGCGCGGCGGGCCGGGCTCGAGTTGTCGGGTGGGTTCCCCGCGGAGGTCACGAGAAGCTCCGTGCTCCGGAGTTGGTCAGCGCGTGACCGGACACGCCGGGATCGGCGGCGCGATGGCGGGATGGTCGATGACCGGGCATGTCCCCATGGGCGGCGTGACGATCGGCACCGCGAACGGTCCCGGCGCGCCGCAACGCCCCGTCAGCGGGGCCGTACGTCGTACTCATGGCATCTGCTCCTCTGTCATCGCCGCTGACCGCCACCGCACTGCGCCGCGCGCCGCCTTCTCGTGATGACGCCCGGGCGCGAACCGCGCGTGTGGATGGCGGGGGTACTCAGTCGAGCGCCGGAAATTCGGCGGGATTGTCGTAGAGACCGGCGGCCAGTCCCGCGAAAAGCGCGGCACCGCGGGCGCCGGCCTCGTCGACCGCGGGGCTGCGTAGCTGGCCGAGAACCCGTCGCTTCACCTCCAGCAGCGCCTGACTGCGCGCCCAACCGCCGGTCACCACCAGTGTGTGGTGGTCGCCGACCACCGCCGACATCGACGAGTGCACATACGCGGCCTGTGCGGTGACCGCCTCGAGCGCGGCACGCCACAGGTGTGCCGGAGACATACCGCTGCCGACACCCGATATGGTCAACACGTCCTCGTCGACTCCGCTGATTGTCATCTGCGGCTCGTCGCGCGCCAGCGCCTCGCGGTCGAGGTCGGGCAAGTCCTGGGACGTCCGCCCGAGCAGCGTCAGGATCCGCTGCAGGGCCAACCCGCCCTGGGTGCCGCCCAGCAAGCACCACCGATCGGCCAGCACGTGCCAGCCCGTGGTGATCCCGGCGCTGGCCAGCTTCTCGACGGCCGCGGCGTCGAGCCCGATGGGCACGGTCCGGATCAGTGCCTCCGCCGTACCGCACGAGTCCAGCTCGTCTCCGGGCCCCGAAGCGCCGACGCCGACGGTGGCCGCCTGGTGGTCGTGGCCGACCACGGTCAGGACCGCGCCGGTCAGGCGGGGGAGTCCGGTCTCGGCGGTGATGCGACCGAGCGGGGTGCCGGCCGTGACGAGCTCGGGCATCAGGGCCCGCGTCGCTCCCGACCAGTCGAGCGCGTCGGACCACCAGGTGCGCGTGCTCAACTCGAGCCAGCCGGTGCGTGAAGCCAGTGACTGCTCCGCCGACTCCTCGCCGCCGAGTCCGCGTACCACCCACTCGGCGATATTGAGCCGGCGGGTGGCGTCGCGGAGCTGCGGATGATGGTTGAGCAGCCACCTGTGCTTGGTCAGCGACCACTGTCCGCGCAGCGGCAGGCCGGTGTGCCGGGCGAACGGGCCGGCGCCCACGGTCGTCCCGAGGTCGTCGACCTCGGCCCGGTCGCGGGTGTCGTGCCACGCGATGACCGGACCCAGCGGCGCGCCCCGGCCGTCCAGCAGCACGCCGGACTCGCCCATACTGGTCACCCCGACCGCCACCACGGTGCCGTCCGGCGCTTCGGCCAGGGCGTTCGCCAGAGCCTCGCGGGCCGAGTCGAGTACGGCGGTCGGGTCCATCTCGGCGCCGTGCGCGGTAGTGGTCCACGGCGTCACGGAGCGGCCCTGAGCGACTGGCTGGCCGGCCGCGGTGAACACCACCGCCTTGCTGCTGGTGGTGCCGACGTCCAAGCCGACGAGCATCGGGATCATGACGTCTCCTCGACTTGTGAACGATTGCGCCGTTGCGTTTCGATGGATAGCGTTGCGTTTCGTTGGAATTCTGTCAAGAGCGCGACGGGCCGAGTCCTGGACCCCGGATGTTGTCGTCCGCGCTTTGTCATCCCACGCCGGTCACGTCCGGCCATCATCCCGGAGGCAGCAGATGCCGCTAGTCGCCACCCAGGTCATCATCGATGAAGCCCGCACCCGGCGGATCGGAGTGGGCGCGTTCAACGTCATCACCCTCGAACATGCCGAGGGCATCGTGACCGGCGCGGAGCAGGCCGGCACGCCGGTGATCCTGCAGATCAGCGAGAACGCGGTGAAGTTCCACCGCGGTCAACTCGCGCCGATTGCCGCGGCCGCGGCGGCGGTCGCCGCACAGGCCGCGGTGCCGGTGTCCCTGCATCTCGACCACGTCGAGAACACGGCATTGCTGCACCAGGCGGCCGACGCGGGGTTCAGTTCCGTCATGTTCGACGCATCCCACCTCGACTACGACGCCAACGTCGGCGCGACGCGAGCCGCTGCCGACTGGGCCCACGAGCGTGGTCTGCACCTGGAAGCGGAGCTGGGCAAGGTGGGCGGCAAGGACGGGGCGCACGCACCTGGTGTCCGCACCGATCCGGGCGAGGCCGCCGCGTTCGTCGCCGCTACCGGCGTGGACTCTCTCGCTGTCGCGGTCGGCAGTTCGCACGCGATGACCACCCGCACCGCCCGACTCGACCATGAGCTGGTCGCCCAGCTCCGCGACGCCGTCCCGGTGCCGCTGGTACTGCACGGCTCGTCCGGTGCTGCCGATCAGGAGCTGCGCAGTGCGGTGGCCGCCGGCATCGTGAAGGTGAACATCGGGACGATCCTGAACGTGGTCTTCACCGGGGCGGTGCGGGAGACGCTGACGGAGCCGAAGCTGGTGGACCCCCGCAAGTACCTCGCGCCGGCGCGCATCCAGATCTCCGCAGTCGTTCAGCAGATGTTGTCCCTGCTCAACGACGTGGACAGCACGTTGGCGCAGAGTCGCCCCTGACTGTCGGGCCCCCGAGCAGGGGCGGCGACGGGGCGCCGGATCCGTGATCCGTCGGCCCTTGACATGTTTCACGCGCGTGTCTAGGTTCTAACCACCTTGTGACATCGATTACCCTACGCCTCACGATGACGAGGTCGGAATGCCCCGGACCAGGCGAACCAGCCGGTCCGGAACGGTCGGCCGCTGATCCGCGGTCCGACCAGCTCGCCGAGCCGTCACGATGTCCGGGACCGTTCCAGGGCCGCCAAGCCGCGCGCCCTGCGGATCGGTGCCGGGCGGCCACCGTCGTCAGACGTGTGCCCCGTGGTGACCAGGGCGGGAAGATCATGAGCTTCCCGCTCGGGTGACCCCTTTATTGACCCTGACGCTGTGTCGCTTCGCGGATTCGTGGCGGACGAAGCCACTGTGGAGCCCAAGGTTGGAAGAGAGTTGACATGCGGGTTAACGCTCCCTAGCTTATTCGCAGCTGTGACATCGATTACCTCGCCGGTGTTCGAACACAGCCACCCACGCGGCATCCGTGCAGCAGAAACCGGACCGACGCCGGTCGAAAAGCCCTCCGCGGCCTATCCCGGTGACGGACCCAGCAGGCTTTCGCCGCCGCACCTCCCGGCTCGACCGGGGCGCTCGCGCGGCGCACATCAACGGCCGGCAGGTCATTCCTGCACCAAGCGGTACCTCGGAATTGAAAGGGACGTACGCATATGCGAGTTTTCAACGCGAAGGCGACGCGACGCGCGTCTTTGGCCCTCGTCGCGGCCGCCGCCTTGCTCGTGGGGGCCTGCGCCTCCGGGACGAAGGCGGGCGGCGGCTCCGACAAGGAGATCACGATCGGCTGGTCGGTGGCCTACTTCGACCACCCCGTCTATCAGTTGATGATGGAAGGGATCAAAGAGGAAGCCGCCAAGCAGGGCGTGAAGGTCATCCTCGCGGACGGCAAGAACGACCCGGCCATCCAGACGCAGCAGATCAACAACTTCCTGGCGCAGAAGGTCGACGGGATCATCCTGACGCCCGCGGTCTCCGACCCGATGATTCCCGCGGTGAAGAAGGTCAACGCGGCGAAGGTGCCGTTCGCGATCGTCGACCGGCGCATGGAGACCAAGGGCTCCGGTATCAAGTGGGACTTCCTGGTCAGCTGGGACATGGTCAAGTCCGGCACCGTCGGCGGCGAGCAGGTGGTCAAGGCGCTGAACGGCAAGGGCAAGATCGCGGTCGTCGAGGGCACCGCGGGGGCCGGCTCCACGGTCGACCGAGGTGGTGCGTTCTACAAGGTGATCGCCCAGAACCCGGGCATCGAGGTGGTCTACAAGGCGGACGGCAACTTCACCCGCAGTGGTGGTCAGCAGGTGACCGAAGCCATCCTCCAGCGCTTCCCCGAGGGTCAACTCGACGCCATCTACTACATGGCCGACGAGATGCTGTTCGGCGGCATCCAGGCGATCAAGAACACCGGCCGTCGGGACGGGCTCAAGATCATCAGCTGTGACGGTGACAAGAACGCCTTGGACCTGCTGCGCAAGGGTGACATCGACTACGACGGCATCTTCTTCCCCAAGGACGAAGGCGTCATCGGCACCCGGCTGATGGCCCAGCAGCTCAAGGGCGAGAAGCCCGACTTCGCGAACCAGGAGTTCGAGGGCCGCAAGGCCGCTCTCGTCGAGTACGAGGGTATGCCGTGGGTGAAGCCGGACTTCTTCGGCGTCGACCCCAGCAACATGAAGGACCCGATGTTTGTCGGCTGGTAATAGACCGGTTCTTCGTAGCGGAATCTGCCCTTTCCACTCACCGCCGACCCGCGGTGAGTGGAAAGGGCCCCTTACCGGCCGATCGCTAACGGGAGTACGAGAAAGGGGGCGTGCCATGGTCGCTTCATCGACTTCACAGCCCCTCCTGCGTATGGAGGGCATAACCAAGTCGTTCGGCAACGTCCAGGTGCTCCACGGCGTCGACCTCTCAGTCGGACGCGGCGAGGTACTGGGGCTGCTGGGCGAGAACGGCGCCGGCAAGTCGACGCTGCTGAACATCCTCAACGGGGTGATCGAGCGCGACGCCGGCTCGATCCACATCGACGGCGAGCCGGCCGAGTTCGCCGGGCCGAAGCAGGCGCAGGACGCGGGCCTGGCGTTCATCCACCAGGAACTGAGTGTCCTGCCGTACCTCACCGTCGCCGAGAACGTCTTCCTCGGGCGGCTGCCCCGGCGTAGGGGCGCACCCTGGCTGGTCGACTGGGCGGCCTGCTACAAGCAGGCCGGGGAGATCCTCGAACGGCTCGCGGTGAAGATCGATCCGCGTACGATCGTCGGCCGCCTCGGTACGGCCGAGCAGGAACTGGTCGAGATCGCCAAGGCGCTCTCGATGAACGCCCGGATCATCACCATGGACGAGCCGACCGCATCGCTCACCGAGGCGGAGATCGAGCGGCTGTTCACCCTGATGCGGGCGTTGAAGGCCGACGGCGTCTCGGTCGTCTACGTCTCGCACCGGCTGCACGAGGTCGCCGAGATCTGCGATCGGGCCACCATCCTGCGCGACGGCAAGATCGTGAGCACCGTCGACGCCAGGACGACCTCCTCCCACTCGCTCGCCACGATGATGGTGGGGCGGGAGCTCTCCGAGCTCTTCCCGAAGACCGAGCACGAGCGCGGGCGCGAGACGCTCCGCGTATCGGGCCTGTCGACCGTGAAGCTCAACGACGTCAGCCTAGCCGCCCACCAGGGCGAGATTCTCGGCATCGCGGGCCTCGTCGGCTCCGGCCGGACCGAGTTGGCCCGGGCGATCTTCGGCGCCGACTCGATCACCGCCGGCGAGATCTTCGTCAACGGCGAGAAGGTCACGGTCGACTCGCCGGGCGCCGCCATCCGGCACGGCATCGGCCTGGTGCCCGAGGACCGCAAGCTCCAGGGGGCGGTCCTGTCGATGAGCAACGCGCACAACATCAGCCTCGCCCGCATGTCGAAGGTGAGCCGGTTCGGCCAGCTCAACCGGGGCGGTGAGAAGCAGGAGGCGAAGCGGCTGATTCAGGACCTGCAGGTCTACCCACCCCGTGCCGAGCAGGAGACCGGCCGCCTGAGCGGCGGTAACCAGCAGAAGGTGGTGCTGGCGAAGTGGCTGTTCGCGGGCTCCAGGATTCTCATCGTGGACGAGCCCACCCGCGGCGTCGACGTCGGTGCCCGGGCCGCCATCCACGGCCTGCTCAACGAGCTCGCCGGGGAGGGCGCGACGATCATCATGATCTCGTCTGACCTTCCCGAGGTGATGGGCATGAGCGACCGCATCCTCGTCATGCACGAGGGGCGGATCGCCGGCGAGCTCGCGCGGAAGGACTTCAGCGAGGAGGCGATCGTGATGTACGCCTCGGGGCTCGAGCCAACGAAAGAAGGGTCGAAGGCGTGACTTCCACCGCGCAGATGGACCGCCAGGTTGTCGAAGCGCCGAAGCGCGGCCTGGCTCGACTGAACATCCAGGTGGAGAACATCGCCAGCGGCGTCGTGCTGGTGGGTCTGGTGATCGCCCTCAGCCTGGTCTCGCCGGCGTTCCTGTCGTTCTCCAACTTCCTCGATATCGCCCGGGTGGTGGCCATCACCGGCATCATCGCCGCGGGCATGACCCTCGTGATCATCACCGGCGGCATCGACCTGTCGGTCGGCTCCACCGTCGGCCTGGTCGGGGCGGTCACCGCGTCGCTGGTGGCCAACTCCGCCAGCAACTCAGAGTTCGTCACCGCCTTCAAGCTGCCGGTGCCGCTCGCCGTCCTCGTCGGACTCGCCGTCGGCAGCCTGATCGGCTTCGTCAACGGTCTGATCATCACCAAGACGAAGATCGAGCCGTTCATGGCGACCCTGGGTTCGATGATTTTCGTCAAGGGTCTGCTGTACCTGTTCACCGGCGGGTACCCGGTCAACTTCCAGCCCATGCCGGACGACTTCGCGTTCATCGGGCAGGGCGCACTGCTCGGGATCCCGACGCCGGTCTGGCTGTTCGCGGTCGTCGTCGTCGCGCTGTGGTGGATCTCCCGGCGCACGACGGTCGGCCGCGCGATCTACGCCATCGGCGGCAACCCGGAAGCGGCCCGGCTCAGCGGCCTGAAGGTCGAGCGGACGAAGATCATGGTGTACACCCTGCTGGGTTTCCTCGCCGGCCTGGCCGGGATCATCCTGACGTCGCGGCTCGCCAGCGCCACCACGGTCAACGGCACGGGGTTCGAGCTGATCGCGATCTCCGGGGTCGTGATCGGCGGGACCAGCCTGGTGGGTGGTCGGGGCTCGGTCGTCGGCAGCCTCATCGGTGTCTTCACCGTCGGCGTGATCCAGAACGCGCTCAACCTGTTCGGGGCCTCGACGCAGGTTCAGTACGTCGTCACTGGGCTGGTTCTGCTGCTGGCGATCAGCCTCGACGGGATCGCCCGGCGCCGGAGGCGGACATGAGGAGATCGAGGCCGCACCGGTTGCCCCGCGCAGAAGACAGGAACAGGTAGATGTCGTCGTTGCTAGCACGGACTCCAGGGCGTCAACGTGAATCGGGCACGGCCGGGATCCGCCGCCTGCCGCTGCAGGGACAGCAGTTGGCGCTGGTGGTCCTGATCGTCCTACTGGCGGCGGTGTTCACCAGCCAGTCGCCGGAGTTCCTGTCCGCCGGCAGCGTCGAGAACCTGCTGCGCGGCGCGTCGATGTTCGGCATCGTCGGGCTGGGCTTGACGATCGTCATCATCAGCACCGGGTCCATCGGCGGTATCGACCTGTCGGTCGGATCGATGATGGCGCTCGGCGGCGCGATCGGCGCCGGGCTGCTCGGCACCGCCTTCACGGCCGCCAACCCGGTCAAGCTCCCGGCCGCCCTCTCGGTGTTGATCGCCCTGGTGGTGACGGGGCTGCTCGGCGCGCTCAGCGGGCTGCTGATCTCACTGCTGAAGCTCGCGCCGTTCGCGGTCACGCTGGGCATGATGAGCGTGGCGCGTGGCCTCACCTACGTGATGATCGCGTGGGCGATCGGCAGTTCGAACACGGCGGGGATCACGTTCTCCGACCCGCTGTTCGACTGGTTCGGCCTCACCAACTACGGCCCGGTCCCGGCCATCACGGTTCTCTTCCTCGTCCTCGCCGCGCTGATCGCGTTCGTGCTCAAGGCGACCGCCTTCGGCCGCAGCCTGTTCGTCCTCGGCGGGAACGCCGAGAACGCGCGGCTGGCGGGAATCAACGTGCGCCGCACGATCGTGATCGTGTTCGCGATCAGCGGGTTGTTGGCGGGTCTCGGCGGCCTGATCCTGACCGGTCGCCTGTCGTCGGCCTCGCCGCTGGCGGCGACCGGCTACGAGCTCGAGGTCATCATGGTCGCCGTCATCGGTGGCACCAGTCTGGCCGGCGGCCGGGGCTCGATCCTCGGCACCGTCCTGGCCGCGATCCTGGTCAGTGAGATCAACACCGGCCTGGACATGATGAACGTTCCATCGTTCAACCAGTACCTGATCAAGGGCACGATCCTGGTGCTCGCTGTGGTCCTGGACAAGGTGTACCAGGCCCGCAGCTCGCGGAAGTTGGCGGTACAGAGCGCCTGAGATGGCCAGCGGGCCGGGGCGGATGCCCCGACCCGCCCCGGTGGAGAGGTCAGCGGCATGGAGTACGCAAAGAAACCCGACCCGGTTGATGTCGTTGTCGTCGGCATGGGCGCGTCCGGGGGCACCGCCGCGAAGGTGCTGTGCGAGGCCGGATTGAACGTGGTCGGCCTGGAGCGGGGGCCGTGGCTGCGGTCGCGCGAGCACTTCTCCGGTGACGAGGTCAAGTTTCTCAACCGCACCTACCTGTGGTCGGATCCGAGGGTCAACCCCCGCACCGTGCGGACGGACGAGAACGAGACGGCCGTGCCGACGCCGTTCTCGATGGTGCCGCAGATGGTCGGCGGCGGCACGGTCCACTGGGCCGGCTGGCTGCCGCGCCCCCGCCCGTCGGACTTCATGATGCGCAGCCTGCACGGTGACATCGAGGGGGCCAGCCTCGCTGACTGGCCGATCACCTACGACGACCTCGAGCCGTATCTGTCCAAGGTGGAGTGGGCCTTCGGCTGCGCGGGCCTGGACGGCGCGGACGCGCACGAGCCGTACCGCAGTACGCCGTACCCCACGCCGCCAGTGCCCCCGACCCCGGCCGCCAAGCGTTTCTACGAGGCGTGCAAGAAGCTGGGCATCAACGCGATGCCGATCCCGCAGGCGCTGGTCAGCCAGCCGTACCGAGGGCGTACGCCGTCCAACTGGACCAGCTTTTGGAACGGGTACGGCGACCCGAGTGGGATGCGCTCGTCGACGCTGGACACGTTCGTGCCGGAGGCGCTCGCGACCGGCAACCTCGACCTGCGGTCGGAGTGCTACGTGCGCGAGGTGACGGTCCGGCCCGACGGTCGCGCCCGTGGTGTCGTCTACATCGACGCCCTCGGCCGGGAAGTCGAGCAGGACGCCAAACTGGTCCTGCTCTGCCTCGGCGCGGTCGAGTCGGCACGCCTGATGCTCATGTCGAGGTCACGGCAGTTTCCCGACGGCCTCGCCAACGGCAGCGGGCAGGTCGGGCGCAACGCCACCTTCCATGAGTACCTGTTCGCGGTCGGTCTCTTCAACGACGAGCAGCCGCTGTACGGGTTCCCCGGCAACTACATCAGTGGCGGCTCCTTCCAGTTCTACGAGACCGACTACGACCGTGGGCACATCGGCGGCGCGCTGATCGGCGCGTCACACGTCGGCCAGCCGGTCAACTGGAACTTCCCTGGCCGGCCGGCGTGGGGCAGCGCCGCCAAGGACGCCGACCGCGACTTCTACAACCATGCGATGAAGATCGGCCACACCCTGCATGACCTTCCGGTGGCGTCGAACCGGGTCGACCTCGACCCCGACGTCAAGGACGCGTGGGGCCTGCCGGCGGCCCGGATCACCCACAAGGCGCACCCTAACGACATTGCCCTGGCGAAATGGCAGGTCGACAAGAACGTCGAGATCCTCGAGGCGGCTGGCGCCTGGAAGACGATCCCGGTGTACCTCGAGCGGGGCCGGGCCAGTGGCAACACCTGTCACCAGCACGGGACCGTGCGGATGGGCACGGATCCCGCCAACACTGTTCTCAATGAGTGGTGCCAGGCGCACGACGTCGACAATCTCTACGTTCTCGACGGCGCGGCCTTCCCGACCGCGACCGGCGTGAACCCGACCCTGACCATCATGGCCAACGCGTGGCGGTGCGCCGACTACATCGCCCAGACGCACGCCAAGGGCCGGCGGGAGCGATTGCCGCAGGCTCGGCGTGGGCCGCAGCAGGTGGCAGCGAGCTGAGGAGGAGACAATGACATCGATGGCCGATTGGCCGACCGTCCTCGCCCCCGTGGATCCTGACGCGGTGGACCGGCTCTTTTTCACGGACCACGAGTGGGACACCATCGAGGCCGCGACCGCACGGATCATCCCCACGGATCACGATCCGGGCGCGCGCGAAGCGCACGTCGTCCGGTTCATCGACCGCTTTCTGTCCGGTATAGATTATGTGTACGCCGCCGCGGACGGCAGCGGATTCCTGCGGATGAGCGGGAAACTGGCCGACGCCTGGCGGGGCCGGATCGCCGACATGCAGGAGACCTACCGCCGGGGCGTGCGCGAGCTCGACGCCATCGCCAGGCAGAGTTTCGGGCCGGACTTCGTATCCCTCTCCGACGACCAGCAGGACATCATCCTGGAGCGAATCTCCGGCGCTCCGAAGCCGGCGCCGGTGGCGCGCGACGCCGACGGCGCGAGTCCCACGGTTCAGGTGTACGCGTTCGACGACGGGTTGTCGTTCTTCGACGCCCTGGTGGCGCACACCCGGCAGGGCTTCTACGGTGATCCGGTCTACGGCGGTAACCGCGGCCGGGTCGGCTGGACGGTGATCGGGTTCCCGGGTCCCGAGTCGCTCAAGGACACCATGGACGGCACCTACAGCTTGCGCGACTACTACCTGCGGGACCACGACTGGTCGGAGCTCATTCCGCAGCTGCGGCAGACGGGCGGCGCGGCAACGTGACAACGACAGACCGTGATGTCGTTCGGCGTTCCGCATGCCCGCCCGGCGGCCTAGAATTCAGAGCGGTAGCCACGTGAGGAGCGGCCGAGTCCGTCCACGCCGGCTTGCTCGGATGAGCGCCCTGACCTCGATATTCCCGCCTCGAGAAAACGAGAGGACGACGAGCAGGTTGATCAACCCTGATTCCGGCGATGGGGTGGCCCTGGCGGCGTCGCCGCGGCGACGAGAATGCGATGGACTGTCATGACGAAGAAGGTCGTGCGGCTCAGCGATGTCGCCCTGGCCGCCGGCACCAGCGCGAAGACGGCCTCGCGGGTGATCAACGGGGATCCACGGGTGTCCGTGGAGACGCGACAGCGCGTCGAGGAGGCGGTGGTGCGGCTGGGTTACCGCGTCGACCTGCTCGCCAGGTCGCTGCGCCGCGGTGTGGACGACACGATCGGCGTCATCGTCGAGTCGATCGCTGACCCGTTCTTCGCCGCCGTCATCAGCGAGATCGAGCTCGCGGCGCTACGTCGCGGTCTGAACGTGATCGTCGCGAGCAACCGGCGGCTGCCGAACCGTGAGGCGACGATCGTCGACACCCTCCAGCAGCGGCGCGTCGCGGGGCTGATCATCACGCCGCACACGGCGGACCTGTCGTACCTCGCGGCCACCAGCACGCCCGTGGTCTTCGTCGATCGCCATCCCAAGAACTTTCCGGCGGATGTCGTCGTCTTCGACGACCGCGGCGGCGCGCGTACCGCGGTACGTCACCTGATCCGCCACGGCCACGAGCGGATCGCGTTCGTCAGTGACGATCTGGAGATCGAGACCTCCCGCAACCGGTACGCCGGTTACGTGGACGCCCTCACCGAGTCCGGACTTCCCGTCGTCGGGGAGATCGTCGCCACGGACTGCGCCGAGGCACGCGCCGCCAGGGCGCGCACCAGCCAGTTCCTCGACCTCGACGAGCCGCCGACCGCGATCTTCAGCGCCCGTTCCGAGACGTCCCTGGGCGTGGTCAAGGTCCTGCACGACAGGGCCCGCACCGACATCGCGGTGGTGTCCTTCGGGGACTTCGCGCTGGCCGATGTCCTCTCGCCGGCGATCACCGTCTTGGAGCACTCGCCCGAGCTGCTCGGCACACTGGCCGTGGAGCGGCTCTTCGCCCGGCTGGACGGGACGTGCGGCGATCCGGTCAAGACCGTCATTCCGCTGCGTCTGGTGACCCGCGGGTCGGGCGAGATCGTCGCGCCCAGCAAGCCGGCACTGGTGGACGTCGTTCCACCGATCGATGATCCCTTCGCCCTCCGGGTGGCGCCCCGCGCGGGCAATTCGAGGCGTTGACCGCAGAACACATGAACGGCGGCCTCGTCGAGACGTGTCTGCCCGGCGTCGAGCAGGAAGGAAAATTCGCCAGCCACCAGGCACTCGTACTTGTCGGCCGACCACGGGTAGAGACGGTGTCGAGGACCCGAACCGGCGCGACCGAGGGACTTTTTCCGCTGATCCTGAGGCTCCGTGAGCAGGTGCTTTGCGGCGGATGTCGCATGCCCTTTTTCGGTACTGATCCTTATAAGTGGGCTTTTTTCTGCGCTTGACAGTCATAAAGGGACTGCTTACGGTTGTCTTAGCCGTGACATCGATTACCTAGCTCTCGGATGGACCTGATGACGACGTTCAGGGGCGTCATCTGTGGCTCGTCTTCAGCCCCGACCAGGGCTCCGCATTCCGATCGCGGTGCCGGTCACCTGCACAAGCGATCAGCCGGGCGGCGTTCCGTCCAGCGCATGAGTCAAGAGGAGTTTGACTGTGGTTGACCCGTATGCAGTGGTGGCGATCTCTCCGCGCATCGTCACGATGAAGAAGCGTGAGGACGCCGTCGAGAGCGCCAAGCGCATCTGCAACTTCATGGAGATGGCGGTCCGGACCGCGGCGACCGAGGGCGCGCCGGTCAAGCTGGTCGTGCTGCCCGAGATGGCCATCCAGGGCATGCCGGAGAACTTCAAGGCCGGCAACCGGGAGGCCCACGAGGCCTTCGCCACGACCGTTCCCGGCCCCGAGACCGACGTCCTGGCGGCGAAGGCCCGCGAGTTGAACACCTACATCGCCGCCGAACTGCTGTTCGTGACCGACGAGGATTTCCCGGGTCACCTGTTCAACGTGGCGTTCATCATCAGCCCTGAGGGCGAGGTCATCTACAAGCGGGCCAAGTCCACCAGTGACGCGTACGAGGGTGGCGCGCTGGGCACCACCAACCCGCACGACATCTACGACGAGTGGGTGGCCAAGAAGGGCAACGGCAACGCCCTGGACGCCATCTTCCCGGTCGCCAAGACCGAGATCGGCAACATCGGCTACATCATCTGCCACGAGGGCGCCTACCCGGAGACCTCGCGCGGTCTGGCGATGAACGGCGCGGAGATCATCATCCGCGCCACGCTGATCGACCCGCAGGTCAGCCAGGGCATGTGGGAGCTGCAGAACCGCGCCCACGCCATGTTCAACCAGACCTACGTGGTCTCGCCGAACCTGGGCCCGCAGATGAACGACGACGGGCACATGTTCGACCTGTTCGGCGGCCGGTCGATGATCGTGGACAGCAAGGGCCATGTGGTCGCCCGCCAGGAGGGCCTGATCCCCGGCGACTCGTTCGTCAGCTACGTCATCGACATCGAGGCGCTGCGCCGCGCCCGCGCGGCGAACGGTGTCATGAACTGGTTCAAGGATCTGCGCACCGAGCAGTACGCGGCGATCTACGAGAAGCCGATCTACGAGAAGAACCAGTACGTCGAGAAGCTGCCGCAGGAGGGTTGGCTCGCCCGCGAGGACGTCCGCCGCGCCGGCAACATCGAGAAGCTCATCGAGCGGGGCCTGCTCACGCCTCCCTCGGTCTGACCCCCACCCGGCCCTTGAGCGGCGCGTCGCTCAAGGGCCGGGCAGCACCCCACGATCGTCTCTCCGGGCAACGCCCGACGACCCCCCCCGCACAGGAAGAAGCAGGTAATGAAGGCAGCGTTGCTCGAACAGGCCGGACCGATCGAGAGCAAGCCGCTCCAGCTGCGCGAGGTGGCCGAGCCTGCGCCGTCGGCTACCCAGATCCTCATCAAGGTCGGCGCCTGCGGTGTCTGCCGTTCCAACCTGCACATGGTCGAAGGCGACTGGCTGCCCAACACGCCCGCCTCGTTTCCGATCATCCCCGGCCACGAGGTCGTGGGCACGGTCTCGGCGGTCGGCTCGGCGGTCACCCACCTCGCCGTCGGGGACCGGGTCGGTGTGCAGCCGATCTGGAAGACCTGCGGGGTGTGCCAGTACTGCTTTTCCGGCCGCGAGCAGCTGTGCCGGCAGCGGCAGATCACCGGGGAGACCCTCGACGGTGGCTACGCCGAGTACATGCTGGCGGAGTCGGCATACGCCTACCCGCTTCCGGACAACCTCTCCTTCGAGGAGGCCGCGCCACTCTTCTGCCCCGGCATCACCGCGTACGGCTCGGTGGCGAAGGCGCATCTGACGCCCGGGCAGAAGGTCGCTGTCCTCGGCGTCGGGGGTGTGGGCCACATGGTCATCCAGATGGCCGCCCTCACCGGTGCCGACGTGTACGCGGTGACCCGCAGCGCGGTGCACCAGGCGGTCGCCGAGGAGCTCGGCGCTTCCAAGTCCTTCAGCCCCAAGGGCTCCGGCGGCAGCAACCTCTCCGACAACGCGGTGGACGCCGCGATCGTCTTCGCGCCGTCCGACGCGTCCGTGGCGGAGGCGATGCGGATCGTCAAGCCCGGCGGGCGGATCGTCCTCGGCGTCGCCCAGAACGTCGGCCTGCTGGACATCGGCGACGAGCGGACCGTCGTCGGCTCCGTGCTGGGCAACCGACAGCAGATGCGCGAGGTCCTCAATCTCGCCGCCGCCGGCAAGCTGCGCTCCGTCCACGCCGACTTCCCGCTCGCCGAGGCGAACGAGGTGTTGGAGATGCTGAAGGCCGGGAAGATCCGGGCACGCGCCGTCCTCGTCCCCTGACAGTTCGACAGCGAGGGAGCCCAACCATGTCCGCCGCCACCGGGGGTCCGGTCCGCTACGGCATCGTCGGCCACGGCTGGCGCGCCGACTTCTACCTGCGCCTGGCCCGCCAGGTTCCCGAGCGCTTCCAGTGCGTCGGCGCGGTGACCCGCCGCCCGGACGTCGGCGCCCGGCTGGAGCAGCGGTGGGGCATCCCGACGTACCGCAGTGTTGAGGAACTGGTCGCCGCCGCGGCGCCCGAGGTCGTCGTCACGTCGGTGCCGAGGGAGGCCAACCCCGAGGTGGTCTCCTCGCTGGTCGCGCTCGACACCGCGGTGCTGTCGGAAACCCCGCCGGCCCCCGACGCCGACGGACTGCGCCGGCTCTGGGCTGCCGTCGGCGCCAGTGACCTGGTCCAGGTCGCCGAGCAGCACCCGTACCTGCCGGTGGTTGTCGCGCTGCGGACGCTGATCGCAGACGGCGTGCTGGGCAAGGTCACCTCCGCGCAGGTGTCCTGGACGCACGATTACCACGCCACCGCGTTGTTGCGGATCCTGCTCGGGGTGGCGGCGGAGCCGGCGCGGGTGAGCGCGGTGCGCACAGTCGGCCCGCTGCTGGAGGGCCCCGACCGGGGTGGCTGGCCGGCCACGCCGGAGGTGCGCCCGGCAGCTCATACGCTCGCGGTGCTGGAGATGGCGGGCCGCAGCGGCGTGTACGACTTCAGCGAGGGGCAGTGGTTCAACCCCTGGCGCCGCCGGCACGTGATCGTGCGGGGCAGCCACGGCGAGGTGGTCGGCAACGAGGTCACGTGGAGCACGGAGAACGGCATGCCGGTGAGCGCCCCGATCGTGCGCCGGCACACCGGGCTGGACGGCAATCTCGAGGGGGCCGACCTCGATACGTTGAGCTGGTCGGGTCGGGTGCTGTACCGCAACCCGTACTCCGGCGCCCGCCTCTCCGACGAGGAGATCGCGATCGGCACCTGCCTGGAGCGGACCGGCCAGTGGCGCCGGGGCGTGGCGCCGCCGCCCTATCCGCTCGCCGACGCGTGCCAGGACCACCTGCTGGCGCTGGCGATCCACGCCGCCGCCGACGCCGGGGGACCGGTCACCACCGGCGTGGAGCCGTGGGCCTGGGCGGTCCGGCCGTAGTTCGAGATGCCGTTGTCCCGGCGGGCTCCGCGTCCGCCGGCAGTCGTGGAAAGCGAGCCGGAAAATGACGGTCCTTGCGGGAAAGGTCGCCTTCGTCACGGGGGCCAGCAGTGGTATCGGCGCGGCGGTGGCGCACGCGCTGGCCGCTCGGAAGGTCAAGCTGGGCCTCGCTTCGCGCAGCGCGCCCGACCCGGGGCTCGCCGACTGCGTGACGATGTCATGTGACGTGCGGGACCCGGCGCAGGTGGAGGCGGCGGTCGCCGAGACCGTGGCGCGCTTCGGGCACCTGGATATCGTGGTCGCGAACGCCGGCGTCGGATCGTGGGGCGACTTCGAACAGACGCCCCTGGCCGAACTCGACGAGATGGTCGACGTCAACATCCGGGGCCTGTTCCACACCGTCCGTGCCGCACTGCCGCACCTGCGCGCCCGCGGCGCCGCCGACATCATCACCGTGGCGTCCGAGGCCGGCCGACGTGGGCTGCCCGACGAGGCCGCGTACGTGGCGACCAAGTTCGCCGCGGTCGGGTTCACCCGGTCGCTGGACCATGAGTTGCGCGAGAGCGGCATCCGCTGCTGCAGCGTCTGTCCGGGCGGCGTGGCGACCGATTTCGGGATGGGGCGCGGCCTGCGTACCCCGGACATGCCGGAACTGGCCGACATGATGCGGCCCGAGGACGTGGCGGAGATGGTCCTCTTCGCGCTCACCCGACCTCGGCACTACCGCATGCTCGAGGTTGCCTTCCGATCCATGACGGAGCAGTCGTGGGGCTGACGACGGCGCAGCGAGGCGCCGATCCGCCAGCTCGTGGGTGGAGTCGGACATTGCTGCTGGTCAGGCGCGGTTTGGTCGGCCTGTCGTCAGCTGGCCAGCGCGGTCGGTGCTGACGCGTCGACGGCCGGCTTCCCGGCCCTACGTCGAGCCCGTGGCGGTTGCTGAGAACCGCCATGGTGGGGCTTGACAGCAGCCCAACGAGTTGCAACAGTTCCCAACGAATCGCAAGCAACGCTCGCCCGTTCACCGGGCGGGCAGCCTTTCGATGGTCTTCGACTCAGGAAGGCCGCGAAGCCGCACGGGAGTGGGTTGGTGTGGGTTCCAAAAGTGATCACGCAGATGTCCTGATCATCGGAGCGGGGACTTCGGCGGGAGTCGCGGCTCGTCATCTGGCGGAGGCTGGGTTCAAGGTCGTCTGCCTTGAGCAGGGCGGTTGGGTGGATCCCGGAAACCTGCCGGGAAACAAGCCCGAGTACGAGCTGGCCGGCTCGAAGGACTGGCATCCGGACCCGAACGTTCGCGGTCGGCGCGAGGACTACCCGGTGGACCACAGCGAGTCGGACCTGCCCCTGTGGATGTACAACGGCGTCGGTGGCACGAGCGTGCTCTACGGCGGCATCTGGGCCCGTGCCCTGCCGTCGGACTTCCGCGTGCGCACTCTCGACGGCGTGGCCGATGACTGGCCCCTGACGTACGACGAGCTCCTGCCGTACTACCAGGCCGTCGAGCGGGAGATGCGGGTGTCCGGTCTCGCCGGCAACCCCGCCTACCCGCCAGGGTTCGAGCCGCCGCTGCCGGCCGCACCGATCCACCAGACCGGCCGGACGATGGCCGAGGGGATGAACCGGCTCGGATGGCACTGGTGGCCCGGCACCAACTCCATCCCCACGCTCAACCGCCCGCACAGCAAGGAAGGTCAGTGCGTCCGCTACGGCGTCTGCCGGATGGGCTGCCCGGAGGGCGCCAAGTCCTCGACGGACGTGACGCACCTGCGGGACGCGGTGGGGCTCGGGGCGCAGGTGGTCACCCGCGCCCGGGTCGCCCGAGTGACGCTGGACGAGCGCGGTCGTGCCAACGGAGCGGTCTACCTACGGGACGGTCGCGAGCACTTCCAACCCGCTTCCCTTGTCATCATGGCGGCCGGCGGTATCGGAACTCCCCGGCTGCTGCTGATGTCCGCGTCCCACCGCTTTCCGGACGGCCTGGCCAACTCCTCCGGGCTGGTCGGAAAGCGGCTGATGCTGCACCCGTACGCGGCATCCGTCGGCGTCTACGAAGACGACCTGGAGAACTGGCTGGGACCGGCCGGCGAGCACATCGGCTCGATGCAGTTCTACGAGTCGGACCCTTCGCGCGGCTTTGTCCGTGGCGCGAAGTGGGCGCTGCTGCCCATCGCCGGACCCCTCGAAGCGACCGAAAAGTGGACCGATCCGCGGAGTCTCAACGGTGAGGATCTCTGGGGCGAAGGCTCGGCCGACAGGATGAAGTCATTCGTCCGCATGCTGCAGTGGCACGTTGTCCCAGAGGACCTGCCGGAGGAGTCGAACCTCGTCTCATTGCACCCCTCACTCACCGACTCGGACGGACTGCCGGCCGCGAAGGTGCACTACCGGGTCTCCGACAACACCCGCAAGATTGTCGACTTCAACCTGGCCAGGACTCTGGATGCGCATGAGGCCGCCGGCGCGACGAAGGCCTGGGTCGCCGGCCGCAACCTCATGACCGGGCACAACACCGGTACCGCCAAGATGGGCGACGACCCCGCCACCTCGGTCGTCGACCGCTTCGGTCGTACGCACGACGTGCCGAACCTCTACATCATCGATGCCAGCGTGTTCACGACCTCGACCGGCGTCAACCCCACGGCAACGATCTGCGCCCTGGCAAAACGTACTGCCAGCCACATCGCATCCAACGCCCGGGACCAGGAGGTGGCGTCGTGACTGACCTCGAATTTTCCACAGAACTTGGCGACGCGTCGCGGGCGCGCCTCGCCGCGCTCGCCGACCTCTTGATCCCCGGCGGATCGGGCCTCCCGTCCGCCAGTGACGCGGACGTGGCCGGCCAGTGGATCAACCGGGCGCTGGCTGCGAGCGCGGACCTGGCCAGCGCGGTCAAGCACGCACTAGCGACCCCCGGAACGCCCGACGAGGCACTCGGAGAGCTGCGGCTCCACCACCGCGACGTCTTTGACGCGTTCACATTCGCCGTCTCCGGCGCCTACTTCATGAACCCGGACGTCCGCGCTGCCCTGGGCTACCCGGGTATCGCGCCGCGCCGGCTACCACCGGCCGAGGGCGAAGCTGACTACTACCTCGAGGACGACATTCTTACTCCGGTAATCGACCGAGGTGCGATCTATCGCCCGGCGCCGGTCTGATCTACCGGCAGCAGCACCAACAAGGTCTCATCCCATCGGTGCCCATGGTGTTACGTCGCGCCCTGGCGCGGCGAATTAGGTGGAGGGTGGT
>NZ_JAIOAA010000023.1 GCF_019890675.1 Micromonospora sp. PLK6-60
CTAGCGGTTGCGCCGCCCGGACCGGTTCTTCGGGGTCGCCGGGGCGGCGTCCCCGGTGCCGTCCGGGTCGTCGACCGGGCTCGGCGCGTCGGCCGGACCGGCCGGGCTCGCCGTACCGGTGGGGTTCGCCGCGGCGGCCCGGCCCACCGCGCCGCCCGTCCCGGCCGGGCCGCCGCGTGCGCCGGCGCTGCCGCGCCGGGGCGGGGTGGCCCGTGGTGTGGCGTCCTCGGTCCGCGGGTCGCCGCTCACCGTCCCGTCCGCGCCGGCCGGCTCCGCGGTGGCGACCGCCGCGCGGCCCCGCCGCCCGGGCGGCCGGCTCGCCGCGGCGGCCGGGGAGCCCACCGGCCGGTCGGCGGCCGGGGAGGGCCGGTCCGTCGGCGTGAGCGGGTCGGCCGTACCCGGCGTCGGCGTCGCCGATGCGGGGCCGTCGGCGGCCTCCGCCAATGCGGCCGTATCCACGGGTTCGTCGCCGATGCGTTGCCGGGGCACGACCGCGCCGCCGACGGCGGCGGACCGGCGCTCCGCCCGCTGGGCGAGCGCGGCCACCAGGACCGAGCCGGCCAGGCCGGCGATCACCGTGTACGGGGCGGTGAGGTGCGCCGACACCTGTTCCCGGCCGATCGTGGTGAGCCTCGGCACCGCCAGGAAGTAGGCCACCGCCACCAGCAGCGGGCCGGCCGCCCCGGACACCGCGGTCCCGACCCGCCGGTCGGCTCGCCGGGCGCCGCCACGGGCGGCCAGCATGCCGATCGCCAGTGCTGCGACCATCGCGAGCAGCGCCCCCGGCCAGTAGAAGTACTCCCGGATCCAGAAGTCGGCCCGGTCCCCACTGAACTGCCAGATGCCGAGCTGCGCGGTGGTCAGGCCGCGGCCGGCGAGCACTCCGTCCACCACGGACGCCACCGCGAGCAGCCAGAGCCAGCCCGCCGTGGCGAGCACGTTCGTGGCGGCGGCGCGGGTGTGCAGCAGCCACGCCGCGGTCAGCAGGCCGACCAGCACGCCGAGCGCGGCGTAGCCGGCGGCGATGGTCTGTGGCGAGGAGGTGTCGGCCACCGAGGCGTCCCGCGCCGGCACCGCCACCAGCAGCACGGTGATCAGCGAGCCGACCGCGCCGGCCGCGGCCAGCGTCCAGTGCCGGAGCGAGCCACCGGCCGTCCGGTCGGCACCGTCGCGGGTGGACAGCCGCTGGCCGCAGACCGCGCCCGCGATCACCGAGCTGGCCGCGATCCAGGTCGCCCAGATCAGGCTGGCGACCCAGGCCGCCTCTCGCGCGCCGGCGTCCTCCGGCGGCGACCAGTTGATGATGCCCAGGCCGTAGCCGAAGCCCAGTTGTGCGGCGCCCGCACCGGCCGCCACTGCGATCGAGGTGGCGACCGCTCCCGTCCAGCCCTGTCTGGCCATGCGGGGCAGCGTAACGGCCCGGCACCGGCGCGGCGAGTCGTGGCGGACGGCCGTCACGCCCGGTGAGGCGGCCGGGTCGGTCCCGCGACGGCGCCCGGGCGAGGATCCGCCCCGGGCGGGCGGGCGGATCGCCGCGCGCTGATCCCTGCCGATGCTGACCCGGGCGGTTACGTTGGATCAACGGGCGCCCGCCCCGGTGGGAAAGGACGTGCGATGAGCGACCGTCGTGACCAGCCATCCGCCGGGGACGCCGACGACAGCACCCGGCCGCTGCCCCGGCCGGGCGAGCCGGTCCCCGCCGACGACAGCACTCGACCGCTGCCCCGGCCGGGCGGCGAGCCGGCCGCGGCCGACGACACCCGGTTGCTGCCCGGGGGCGCGGGCGCTGGGGAGCCGATCGACCGGACCCGGGCACTGCCGCCCGTCGAGGGGCGTACCACCGGGCGGGCCGCGGCCGGGGCGTCTCCCGGGAGCACCGCGCCGCTGCCACCGGAGCCGGCCGTCTGGTCCGGCCGGGCCGAGGTGCCGGTGACCCGGCCGGGGGAATACCGCGAGTCCGCCACCGAGTGGTACGCCCCGGAACCCGGCGGGCGGCGCTGGTGGACGCCGATCCTGGTGGGCATCCTCGCCTTGCTGCTGGTCGCCCTGATCGGGGCGGGGGTGTGGTTGCTGCTGCGCGGGCAGCAGACCGGCACCGGCCCGCAGCAGTCCCCCTCGCCGGTGCCGACCGCCGCGCCGACGACCGCGGCCCCGACGACGACCGCGCCGAGCACCCGGCCGGCGAGCACCCCACCGAGCACCGCCGCCGACCGGGTCCGGGTGCCGCCCCTGGTCGGCCTGCCGCAGGAGACCGCCGAACGGCTGCTCGACCGGATCGGCCTGGAGCACCGGACGCGGACCCGGGAGTCGGACCGCCCGCCCGGCACGGTGCTCGAGACCGACCCGGAGGCGGGCGAGCGGGTGCCGGCGGACAGCGAGGTGACGCTGGTGGTGGCCGAGCCGCGGACGGAGCCGACGACCACCGCCCCCACCACGGGCGCACCGCCGTCGCCGGAGGCCACCACCACCACCGGCTGACGTCATTCGGCGCGCCGGCGGTCATCCCGGCGGGCCACCGGATGATCGGTTACCAGCCCCGGCGGCGGGTCCCCACCAGGCCCAGGCCGGCCAGCGAGATGGCCAGACCGAGCACGCCGGACCAGAACAGCGAGCGGCGGGCCGCGTCCGGGTAGTCCGCCGGGCCGCTCGGGCGGCCCCGCGCCTCGGTCAGCGTGCCGTCGGTCGGGCCGGCCGCCGGGACGTCGGGCGGCCGGGTGGCGTCGGCACCGGCGGCCTGCGCTTCCCACGGGCCGCCGACCCAGCCGGGGTCCGTCCCCGGCGACCCCTCCTCGCCGGGGACGGTGATCTCGGGCGCCGGTACCGGGGCGCTCAACCGGGTGGCCGACTCGGCCGGGTACCGCACCGCCACCACGAGGATGGCGACAGCGCCGACCAGAGCCAGCAGTCCGAATGCGTAGGCGATACGGGACCTGTGGTGCCGCCGCGCGGCGGGCAGGTGTGCCATGGCCATCCCAGGTTCAGGGTCCGGGACGCGCGCGGGGTGGAAATTGCCGGGGTGGGCGTACCGATTCTATGGCGGCGGTACGCCCCCCGACCTGGTAACGGGTGGCTAACCCACCCGGACCGGGGTCCGGGTGACCGGCCGGCGCTGCCGTACGGTGTGCGGCCGGGGCGCCGGGGCGGACCGGAGCTGGCGCAGACCGGCCGCCTGGACATAGATCGACCGTCGGTTGACCGCGTCCCCCGAAGCGTTCAACTCGTAGCCGTCGAGCCACACCCAGCCGTCGTAGGTCGGCCAGTCGTGCACTCGGATCACCCGGAACATGATCGGTTTGAGGAACTGGACACTGGCTGTTCGCGTCACGTGCAGTACGTCACCGGCGCGGGGAAGCACATGGGCTCCTGGGAAGGATCGGCCGGCCGTCGAGCCGGCAAGAGCTGGATCGGGGGGACGTCTCACTTCGGGCCCGGTGCCCGGGGTCGTGCCTCGTGGACCGGCTGGTGGGTGGCGGTGGCCGGGCCGTACGCGCTGGTGGCGCGCCGCCACCCGACCATCACCCGGCTGCCCTCGGTGCCGCTCCCGCCGCCGCAGTCAACTGGCGTGCAGCGGCGAGGTCTCTTCGCCCGGAGCAGGTCTGGTCGGTGGTGCCGTGTCTCGGGGGTGCACCGGTGCCGTCCCGTGGGGGCGGGGCGGCACTCCTCCGGCTGCGGGCCGGAACGGTGAGTGACCCGAGGCATACGGACAGATTGCATCAGCGTCGTGCGACATGCAAGTTGCACGTCGACTTTTGCCGATACGTGAGTCGAGCACGCAAAACGATGCTTGAAGACGTGGACCTTGGGACGGCACACTGGACGCCGGTTTCGCCCGTCGCGGCCGGTCGACGACCGGCACCACCCCCCTGCCGCGAACGATCGCCCGCCGCTCGACGGTCGCGCCCTGGCGGGCGTGACCGGACGCGCGACCGACCGGAGGTGCCCGGTGAGCGGGAGGAACCAGCGACCCGGATCGACGGCCCGCGGGGTGGCCTGGTGAGCGAGCGGCGAAGCCCCACCATCCGGCGCCGCCGGCTCGGCGCCGAGCTGCGCCGGCAGCGGGAGTCGGCCGGCATCACGATAGAGGCGGTCGCCGAGCAGCTGGAGTGCTCCGCCTCGAAGGTGTCCCGGATCGAGACCGGCCACACCACGGCCACGCCCCGGGACGTGCGGGACATGCTCCGGATCTACGGGGTGGTCGGTGCCGAGAGCGACGAACTGGTGCAGATCGCCCGGGAGGCGCGGCAGAAGGGCTGGTGGCACCCGTACAGCACGGTGCTGGTCGGGGCGTACGTCGGGCTGGAGGCCGCGGCCAGCTCGGTCCGGGCGTACGAGCACCAGGTGGTGCCGGGCCTGCTGCAGACCGAGGCGTACGCGGGCGCGATGATCAGGGCCGCCCGGCCGGATTTCACCACGGATCAGGTCGCACAACGTGTGCGAGTCCGCCTGGGTCGACAGTCGTTGTTGACGCAGGACGATCCGGTCGATCTGTGGGTGGTGCTCGATGAGGCGGTGCTGAGCCGGCCGGTGGGCGGCGACGCGGTGATGCGTGGCCAGCTCCAACGCCTGGTGGAAGTGGCCGAACTGCCGAACGTGACGCTCCAGATCCTGCCGTTCGAGGTGGGGGCGCACGCCGGCATGGACGGCACGTTCACCATCCTCAGCTTCCCCGAACAGAGTGATCCCGATGTCGTGTACGCGGAGAACGCCACGGGTGGGCTCTTCCTCGAGAAGAGCGACGAACTGCAGAAGTACAACTTCATCTTCGATCACGTTCGAGCAGCGGCGATTCGCCCGGAGGAGTCCGTCACACACATCGCGAAACTGGTGAAGGAGCCGTTGTGGAAATGGCGACCAAGGGGCACTCCGTGAAACTGGCGGAGGCGAGCTGGTTCAAGAGTTCGAAGAGCGGGCCGAACTGCGACAACTGCGTGGAGGTCGCCTACGTGCCCGGGGTGGTCGGCGTCCGGGACTCCAAGGACCGGCGCGGCCCTGCCCTGGTCTTCGCGCCGGGCGACTGGCGGTCCTTCGTCGCCGGGGCCAGGAGCGGCGGGTTCGCCCGGGACTGACCGGGCGATCGGGTGTCGGGGGCGCGCCCCGGGCCGGCAGTGTGGCCGGCCCCGGGGCGCGCCCCTTTTCGCCGGTCGGTGGCCGGTCCGCCCGGCCGTCGCCACTTCCGCCCCTACTCGTTGAACCCCTCGATACGGTGCCGGTCGATCCGACGCCGCGATCCACAACCGAGCGAGGCAGGCGAGACGCATGACGACGATCGGATCGGACAATCTCACCGGCGGGCCGGGCAAGCCGGAACGGTTCGGTGGCAAGTACCGCGGCGCCCGTCGGGACACGGTGCTCACCGAGGTGGTCTCCACCGAGGCGGAGGCCGGCGGCCGGGAGGCCGTCACCGCGGATCAGGGAGCGCCGCTCTCCCTGCCGTCGCTGGACCCGAACCCGCTCACCGAGCCGTCCTTCCCGTCGGGTGGCTGGCCGCTGGAGTCGCCGGACGCGCTCGCCGACCATCCGTTGCTGCGCGGGTTGCTGCTGGAGCTGCCGCCGCGCGGGAGCGTGCCGCCGCCCGGCTGGCTGGACCGGTGGTTCGAGGCGACCCGGGCGATCCTGGAACTGCTATACGTGCAGGGGGCTGGCCGCCCGCGCTGAGGTCGACTCGGCCGGCGCCACCCGCTCGGCGAGCCGGCTGTGCCGCAGCGCGTGCCGCACGCCGATGGCGAGGGCGCCGAGCACGCCGACGGTCACCGCCGCGCCGGTCACGCCGGGCCCGGTGAACAGGTCGAGGCCGCTGGCGGAGAGCACCGCCGGCACCGTGGCCAGGGCGGTGAGCTGCACCGGCAGCACGATCAGCGGATGCGCCGCGGCGGCCCGCAGGCCGTGCGGGGCGGGGGTGCCGGGTGCGCCGGCGAGGGCGCCGGCGCCGGCCCGCAGCCGGCGTACCCGGCGGACGGTGCAGATCGCCACCGCGAGGGCCGGCAGCACCGCCAGCGCCAACCCGGCGGTGGCCTGGTCGTACGGTGTCCCGCCCGGGCTCTGCAGGCCGGCGGCGAGGACCCCCGCGGTCAGCCCGAGGCCGGTCAGCGTCAGCCCGAGCAACCAGGCGGTACGCTGGCGCAGGACTCGGGCCAGGTCCGGTGTCGGCAGGCGCTCCGCCACCACCCCGGCGGCCACCCAGGCGCCGGCGATCGGCAGCAGTACGGCGAGATGCTCAGGCATGAACTCAGCCTTGCCCATTTCGACGTCCACCGAATCCGGCAGGAACCCCGGTTCTTCCCCGCAGGCCCCGTAGGGGGCCATAACGCCGGTGTGATGGAACTTTCGACATGTGTAACAGCGGTGGGCCCTGATCTAGCCTCACCTCGATTGGTCAGCGTCGATCCCGCTGCTCTCCGCGGCGCAGGACGGCGCGCCGGTCGGAGGGAGGTACGGAAATGGCCCTTTCCCGCAGGTCCGTGCTCGTCGGAATCGCCACGCTGTCGATGATCGCGGTGGGTACCCCCGCGATGGCGGCCGAACCGGTCGGCCCCATCCGGGCCGCCGGCGGCCCGAACGCGGTGGCGGACAGTTACATCGTGGTCCTCAGGGACGCCACCCTCGCGCCCGCGAAGGTGGCCGACACCGCCCGCCAGGTGACCGGCCGGCACGGCGGCGCCGTGGCCCGCACCTGGGGCGCCGCGCTGCGCGGCTTCGAGGTCCGGGTCGACGCCCGGGCCGCCGCCCGGATCGCCGCCGACCCGGCCGTGGCGTACGTCGAGCAGAACCACACCGTCTCGGTCGCGGGCACCCAGACCAACCCGCCGTCCTGGGGGCTGGACCGGATCGACCAGCGCAACCTGCCGCTGAACAGCTCCTACACCTACCCGAACACCGCCACCAACGTGCGGGCGTACATCATCGACACCGGGATCCGGACCACCCACAGCGACTTCGGTGGTCGGGCGAGCTGGGGCACCAACACCGTCGACACCAACAACACCGACTGCAACGGCCACGGCACGCACGTCGCCGGCACCGTCGGCGGTTCGGCGTACGGCGTGGCCAAGGGCGTCCGGCTGGTCGCGGTGAAGGTGCTCAACTGCTCCGGCAGCGGCACCAACGCCGGGGTGATCTCCGGCGTCGACTGGGTGACCGCCAACGCGGTGAAGCCGGCGGTGGCCAACATGAGCCTCGGCGGCGGCGCGAACACCAGCGTGGACACCGCGGTCCGTAACTCGATCAACTCCGGCGTCACCTACGGCCTGGCCGCCGGCAACGACTCGGGCGCCAACGCCTGCAACACCTCGCCGGCCCGGACCGCGGAGGCGATCACCGTCGGCTCGACGACCAACACCGACGCCCGGTCGTCCTTCTCCAACATCGGTACCTGCCTGGACATCTTCGCGCCCGGCTCGTCGATCACCTCGGCCTGGAACAGCAGCGACACCGCCACCAACACGATCAGCGGCACGTCGATGGCCACGCCGCACGTGGTCGGGGCCGCCGCCCTGGTCGCCTCCGCCAACCCCTCCTGGACCCCGCAGCAGGTGCGGGACTACCTGGTGAACAACGCCACCAGCAACGTGGTCACCAACCCGGGGACCGGCTCGCCGAACAAGCTGCTCTACGTGGTCAACGACGGCACCCCGCCGCCGACGAACGACTTCTCGGTCTCGGTGTCGCCCACCGCCGGCTCCACCGTGGCGGGTGGCTCGGTCACCGCCACCGTCGCCACCGCCACCACCAACGGCTCGGCCCAGTCGGTCAGCCTCACCGCCAGCGGCCTGCCCAGCGGCGCGAGCGCCTCGTTCAACCCCGCCACGGTCACCTCCGGCGGCTCGTCCACCATGACCGTCACCACCTCCACCAGCACCCCGGCCGGCACGTACACCGTGACGGTCACCGGCACGGCGGCGTCCGGCACCCGGACGGCGACGTACACGCTGACCGTGACCAGCTCCGGCGGCGGCTGCACCGGGGCCGGCCAGAAGCTGGCCAACCCGGGCTTCGAGTCCGGCAACACCGGGTGGAGCGCCAGCTCCGGCGTGATCGGGCAGTGGGGCTCGTCCGGCCAGCCGCCCCGCTCGGGCAGCTGGAACGCCTGGCTGAACGGCTACGGCACCTCCAGCACGAACACCCTGTCCCAGTCGGTGTCACTGCCGGCCGGCTGCACCTCGTACGGCCTGTCCTTCTGGCTGCACATCGACACCGCGGAGACGACCAGCACCACCGCGTACGACACCCTGCGGGTGCAGGTGCTCAACAGCGGCGGCACGGTGCTGGCCACCCTGGCGACCTACTCGAACCTGAACAAGAACACCGGCTACGCGCAGCGCAGCTTCGACCTGGGCGGCTACGCCGGCCAGACCGTGCAGATCCGGTTCACCGGCGTGGAGGACCTGTCCCTGCAGACGTCGTTCGTCATCGACGACACGGCGGTGAACGTCTCCTGAGCCAACCTTCCCACCGGCGTCCGGCGGTCACCCACGGGTGGCCGCCGGATGTCGTCGTGGGGTCAGACCGCGAAGCCGGCCGGTCGCTCGGTGGCCGGCGGCGGCGGGACGGCCTTCCACAGGCCGGTCTTCTGCGCCATCAGCCGGCTCAGGTAGGCGGGGTTGAGGATGATGTACCGCCGCCAGAGCCGCTTCGGCTCCAGGCCCAGCCGCCACAGCCACTCCAGCCCGACCCGCTGCATCCACGGCGGCGGGTTGCGGAGCAGGCCGGCGTGGTAGTCGAAGGCCGCGCCGACCGCCATCAGCGGCATGTCCAGCAGCGGCCGCATGGCGTACGCGAAGACCTCCTGGCGCGGGCAGCCCAGCCCGACCAGGACGAGCCGGGCCCCACTGGCGCGGATCCGGTCGGCGATCTCGGCGTCCTCGCCCGGCTGCACGCCGCGGAACTTCGACGGCTCGACCCCGGCGATCTTCAGCGCCGGGAACATCTGCTCCAGCGCCGGGATCAGCCGGGCCAGGGTCTCCTCGGTCGAGCCGTACAGGTAGACCGGCAGGCCCTCCTCGGCGAAGCGGCGCAGCACGTGCAGGGTGAGGGTCGGCCCGTAGACCCGGTCGGTCAGGCCGGCGTGGTGCAGCAGGTTGAGCGCCCAGCGGACCGGCTGGCCGTCCGGGGTGACCACGTCGAAGGAGTTGAGCCGGGCGTTGTGGGCCGGGTCGAGCACCCCGGTCATCACGCCGTGCACGGCCAGCGCGGTCAGCGCCAGCGGTCGGCGGTCCCGGGCCGCGGCCACGACCTGCTCGGTCGCCGTCGCGTAGTCGGTGGCGTCGACCAGGACGCCGAGGACGTTCCGCTTGCCGCCGCCGGTCATGCCTCCGGCACCCACTTGTCGGCGTTGGCCTCGTAGATCTCCCGCAGGATCATCGGCACGTCGTAGGTGATCTTCCAGTCCGGGTAGTGCTCCTCGAACCGGGCCATGCTGCTCACGTACCACTGGTGGTCGCCGGTGCGGTTGCGCTCGACATAGTTGACCTTCGCCTCCCGGCCGGTGATCTCCTCGGCGATCCGGAACGCCTCGATGTGCGAGGTGTTGGAATGCCGGCCACCGCCCAGGTTGTAGACCTCGGCCGAGCGCGGCGCCCGGAAGAACGCCTCGAAGGCGGTCAACACGTCGTGCGAGTGGATCGCGTCGCGGACCATCTTGCCCTTGTAGCCGAAGAGGTTGTACGTGCGGCCCTCCATCACGCAGCGCATCAGGTACGCCAGGAAGCCGTGCAGCTCCGCCGCCGAGTGCGCCGGGCCGGTCAGCGTGCCGCCCCGGAAACAGGCCGTACGCATGTCGAAGTACCGGCCGTACTCCTGCACCATCACGTCGGCGGCCACCTTCGAGGCCCCGAAGACCGAGTGCAGCGAGGCGTCGATCGACATCTCCTCGGTGATGCCCGGGAAGAACGGATGATCCTCGGGCAGCTCGTAGCGGGTCTCCAGCTCCAGCAGCGGGAGGCTGTTCGGCCGGTCGCCGTAGACCTTGTTGGTCGAGCAGTGGATGAAGGGCGCCTCGATGGCGTGCCGCCGGGTGTTCTCCAGCACGTTCAGCGTGCCGCCGGCGTTCACGTCGAAGTCGGTGAACGGCTCCTTGGCCGCCCAGTCGTGACTGGGCTGGGCCGCGCTGTGGATCACCACGGCGATGTCCGAGCCGTACTTCTTGAAGACCTGCTCCAGGCCGTCCCGATCCCGGATGTCCACCGCGAAGTGGGTGTACGCGTTCCCCAGGTCGGCGGAGAGCCGGTCCAGGCTCCACGCGGTCGAGCCGTCCGCGCCGAAGAAGTACCGGCGCATGTCGTTGTCGATGCCGACCACGTCGAGGCCGAGCCCGGCGAAGTGCCGGACCGCCTCGGAGCCGATCAGACCGCCGGATCCGGTCACCAACGCGACAGTCACACGCCACTCCTGCGGATGTCGGAGGCAGGGAACCATCGGAGCATAGCGTGAGATCCGATACGCCCCGATATGCGACGAGGGCCCCGCATCAAGCTGCGGAGCCCTCGTCACTCTGGTGGGGATGGGGGGAGTTGAACCCCCACGTCCTTTCGGACACACGGACCTGAACCGTGCGCGTCTGCCATTCCGCCACATCCCCGTGGCTTGCCTGGATCACTGTAACCCGCCCCGGCCCCGCCGTTTTCGGCAGGTGGCCCGGACACATTACGCTGTCCGAGGTCGCGCCACGACGGGTTACCGTCTGTGGCGGTCGAAAGAGTAGCACGAGGAACATGGCCCTACCGAACGGGTTGGCGCCGGGGCGCCGAGCGGCGTGTGAGCTGCGCGCGCGCCGGCCGGATAGCATCATGTCCTCGGGACCCGAGGAGGAGCCGGTGAGCGTGCTGCAACGCTTCGAGAAGCGTCTGGAAGGCCTGGTTGAGGGGGCCTTCGCCAAGGTCTTCAAAGGGGTGGTCCACCCCGTGGAGATCCTCAACGCCATGCAGCGGGAGGCCGAGGCGCACAAGGCGATCCTGGCCGGTGGGCGCACGTTGGTGCCCAACCGCTACGTGATCGATCTCTCGCCGTACGACCACAGTCGGCTGGCGCCGTACGCCGCCGCGCTGGCCCAGGAGCTGGCCCAGTCGCAGGCGGAGTTCATCGGCGAGCAGGCCTGGACCGTCTACGGCGACGTGATCGTCGAGATCGAGCGCGGCGAGGGGCTGGACACCGGCATGTTCCGGGTCACCGCCGAGGTCTACACCGGTGGGGAGGTCGCCCCGGTCTCCGCGCCGGGCTACGACGCCGGCCCGCCCGCGTACCCCACCTATGACCAGGGTGGCGGCTACGGCCCGCCGCCCGGCCACGGCGGCGCGCGCAACGTCCGGCTGGTCTCCGGCGACGGCCGGACCTACCCGCTGCAGATGGGCTCGACCGTGATCGGCCGGGGTGACCAGGCCAACCTGCGCCTGCCGGACGTGGGCATCTCGCGCCGACACGCCCGGCTGGACTTCGACGGCGGCCAGGTGGTGCTGACCGATCTGGGGTCCACCAACGGCACGATGGTCAACGGCCAGCGGGTCTCGGCCGTCGCGCTCAACCCCGGCGACATGATCCAGCTCGGTACGACGACGCTGACCTTCCGCGTGGACGGCTGAGCCGTCTTGCCGGAACTCGTCATCACCGTCGCCCGGTTCGGGTTCCTCATCCTGCTGTGGATCTTCGTGTTCACGGTGGTCGGCGTCATCCGCCGGGACCTCTTCGCGGGCGCCCGGTCGAGCCGGCTCGTGGCCGCGCCGCGGGGAGTGGGCGCTCCGACCGGGCCGGCGGCCAAGCCGGCCAAGGTGAAGCGGGGCAGGGCCGCCCACCAGCTGGTGGTCACCGCAGGTCAGCTGGCCGGCACCCGGATCACGTTGGGTGAGGCGCAGATCACGATCGGTCGCGCGGAGGATTCCACCCTGGTCATCACCGACGACTACGCCTCCGCGCGGCACGCCCGGCTGGTGCCCCGGGAAGGGCAGTGGTTCGTCGAGGACCTCGGCTCGACTAACGGCACGTATCTCGATCGCGCTAAGGTCACCGGACCGACCCCCGTCCCCCTCGGCGTGCCGATCCGGATCGGCCGCACTTCCCTCGAATTACGGCCATGACTCTGACCCTGCGCTATGCGGCCCACAGCGACCGCGGTCTGATCCGAGACGGTAACCAGGATTCCGTCTACGCCGGGCCGCGGCTTCTCGCCGTCGCCGACGGCATGGGCGGCATGGCCGCCGGTGACGTCGCCAGCAACATCGTCATCGGTGCCATGGCACCGCTCGACGAGGACGTCCCCGGTGACGCCCTCGTCGACGCGCTGCGTTCGGCCGTGGGCACCGCCAACCAACAACTCCGCGACACCGTGGACGCCAACCCGCAGCTGGAGGGGATGGGCACCACGCTGACCGCGACCCTCTTCTCCGGCACCAAGCTGGGCATGGTCCACATCGGCGACTCGCGCGCCTATCTGCTCCGCAACGGCGAGTTCGCGCAGATCACCAAGGACGACACCTACGTCCAGATGCTTGTCGACGAGGGCCGGATCAGCGCCGAGGAGGCGAGCAGCCACCCGCAGCGGTCGCTGCTCACCCGGGCCCTGGACGGCCGCGACATCGACCCGGAATACAGCGTCCGCCAGGTGCTGCCGGGTGACCGCTACCTGATCTGCAGCGACGGCCTCTCCGGCGTGGTCAGCGCGGACACCATCGGCGAGACCCTGCGTGAATACCCGGACCCGCAGCAGTGCGTGGAACGGCTGGTCCAGCTGGCCCTGCGCGGCGGCGGGCCGGACAACATCACCGTGATCATCGCGGACGCCACCGACCACGACATCGTCGAGGCGAGCCCCATCGTCGGCGGCGCCGCCGCGCGCGACCGTGGCATGGCCACCGCGGCCGACGTCTCGACCCCGGCGGCCCGCGCCTCGGCGCTGCAGGCGCCGCGGCCGGCCGCGCCGGAGGAGGAGCCCGCCAGCGGGCGGGACGACGAGCCGGAGCGGCCCCGCCGCCGTCCGGTGCGTACCGCCGCGATGCTGGCCGCCCTGCTGGTCATCCTCGGCGGCGGCCTCTTCGCCGGCTGGAGCTACACCCAGCGTCAGTATTACGTCGGCGCGACGGAGGACGGCTACCTGGCGGTCTTCCGCGGGGTGCCCGGCCAGGTCGCCGGGCTCGACCTGTCCAGCATCGACTCGGTCAGCCCGGCCCGCCTGGACGACCTCACCCTGGCCGCTCAGGAGCAGGTCAAGCAGGGCATTCAGGCCAAGAGCGAGGCGGACGCGCTGCGCCGGCTGGCGGACCTGACCGCCGACGACCCGGCGAACCCGAACCTGAAGCCGATCTGTCCGCCCAGCCCGGCGGCCACGGCGGTCAGCACACCGGCGCCGACGGTGTCGCCGGTGGCGCCGGCCCCACCGGTGAGCCCGGCGGCGACCCGCCCCGTCAGCCCGCCGGCGGTCACGCCGACCCCGGCTCCCACCACCACGCCCGACGCTCCGCCGTCCGACGCCGTGCCGCCGGTCAACGACCCGGCCGGCTGCCGGTCGCCCGAGTGAGCGTCGGCTCGACCTCAAGGACCGTTCCGTGACCGCTGCGGCCACCCCGGCAACCTCGCCCGCCACCGCGGGCGAGCAGCTCGGCGTACGCCTGGCCCGGTCCCGGCGCAACTCCGAGCTGTCCCTGCTGCTGCTGGCGATGGTGCTGGTGGCGGCGTACGGGGCGACCGTCGAGGCGAACGTGCTCGACACCGTCACCCCCGACTTCTGGATCCCGGCCGCCGCGCTGGGTCTGGTCTTCGTCGGCCTGCACCTGGTGATCCGGTGGCTGGCACCGTTCGCCGACCCGGCGCTGCTGCCCGCGGTGGCCCTGCTCAACGGCATCGGGGTCGGCTTCCTCCGCCGGTACGACCTGGCCCGGGCGACCCCCGCCGAGCGGGCGGACCTGGCGATCTTCGCCGGCACCGGCGGGCGGCAGCTCGCCTGGACGCTCGCCTCGGTGATCCTGGCCGCCGGGCTGCTGGCGCTGATGCGGGACCACCGCTCGGTGTCCCGGTACGCGTACACCCTGGGGCTCGCCGGCATCGTGCTGGTGATGATCCCGGCGGTGCTGCCCGGCCGGTTCTCGGAGATCAACGGCGCGAAGCTGTGGATCCGGGTCGGCGGCTTCTCCATCCAGCCCGGTGAGTTCGCCAAGCTGGCCCTGCTGGCCTTCTTCGCCTACTACCTGGTCCGCAAGCGGGAGGTGCTCTCGCTGGCCAGCCGCCGGGTGCTCGGCATCGACTTCCCGCGCGGCCGGGACCTCGGGCCGGTGCTCGTGGTCTGGATGATCAGCCTCCTGGTCCTGGTCTTCGAGAAGGACCTGGGCACCTCGCTGCTCTACTTCGGCATGTTCGTGGTGACGCTCTACATCGCCACCGAGCGGGTGAGCTGGCTGCTCATCGGCCTGCTGCTGTTCTTCGGCGGGGCCTACCTGGCCTACCTGCTGGGCGCTTCCGTCGGCGGCCCGTTCGCCAACTTCTACGACCGGGCGCAGATCTGGCTGGACCCGTTCGCCGAGCCGTACGACCGGGGCTACCAGTTGGTCCAGGGTCTGCTCACGCTGGGCACGGGCGGCCTGTTCGGGGCCGGACCCGGCGGCGGCCAGCCGACCCTGCTGCCGGAGGTGCAGACCGACTTCATCTTCGCCGGCATCGGGGAGGAGATCGGCCTGTTCGGTCTCTCCGCGCTGCTGGTCACCTACCTGCTGATCGTGGAGCGGGGCCTGCGGGCGGCGCTGGAGGTGCGCGACTCCTTCGGCAAGCTGCTCGCCGGTGGTCTGGCCTTCACCCTGGGCCTCCAGGTCTTCGTGATCATCGGCGGGATCAGCAAGCTCATCCCGCTGACCGGTCAGACCACTCCGTTCCTGTCCGCCGGCGGTTCGTCGCTGATGGCGAACTGGCTGCTCATCGCGGTGTTGCTGCGGGTCTCCGACGGCGCGCGCCGGCCGGTGAGCGCGGGCGGCGTCGCCGCCCGGCCGTCCGGCACCCCGCCGGAGCAGTTGCACGGCGCGCCCACGGAGGTGATCCGCCCGTGAACGCCCCACTGCGCCGCGTCGGTGTCGTCGTCATGGTCCTGTTCGGCCTGCTCTTCGCCAACCTGAACTGGATCCAGGCCTACAAGGCCGACGACTACCGCAACAGCGACTACAACGGCCGGGTCCAGGTCGCCGAATACAAGCGCAAGCGCGGCAACATCGAGGCCGGCGGCACCGCGTTCGCGGTCAGCAAGGAGACCGGCGGCCGGCTGCAGTTCGTGCGCACCTATCCGGGCAAGGACAAGTACGCCCACGTGCTCGGCTACAAGCCGGTCAACATCGGTGACACCGGCATCGAGCGCAGCGAGAACGACTTCCTCGCCGGGACCAGCGACCAGTTGATCGCCAACCGGGTGAAGGACATGTTCACCGGCGAGGAGAGCGGCGGCGGCAACGTGCTGCTCACCATCTCCAAGCGCGCGCAGGACGTGGCGTACGCCCAGCTGCGCGGCAACGAGGTGGGCGCCAAGCGCGGCGCGGCGATCGCGATCGACCCGCGTAGCGGTGCGGTGCAGGCGTTGGTCTCCATGCCCAGCTTCGACCCGAACCCGCTGGCCAGCCACGACACCGCGGCGGCCTCGGCGGCGTACAACGAGCTGAAGGACGACCCGCAGCGGCCGTTGGCCAACCGGGCCCTGGCGGAGACCCTGCCGCCCGGCTCGACCTTCAAGGTGGTGGTGGCCGCAGCGGCGCTGGAGAACGGGATCACCAAGGAGACGATGATCCCGGCCGGCCGGCTCTACACCCCGCCGACGTCGGGCAGCTCGATCAAGAATGCCGCCCCGTCGATCTGCCCGGAGAGTCAGGTCACCCTGAAGAAGGCGGTCCAGGATTCGTGCAACACCGGCTTCGCCAAGCTTGGGGTGCGGCTGGGCGCCGACAAGCTGAAGGAGAAGGCCCGGCAGTTCGGCTTCGAGCAGGAGGACCTCACCGTCGGCCAGCTCGGCAAGGGCGGTCACCAGGTGGCGCCGAGCCGGACCGGCGACATCCAGGACACGGACGTGCCCGCGCTGGCGCAGTCCTCGATCGGCCAGCGCGACGTGCGGATGACCCCGCTGGAGGGGGCGCTGATCGCGGCGGCCGTCGCCAACGACGGCAAGCAGATGCGGCCCTACCTGGTCAAGCAGCTGCTGGCGCCGGACCGCACCACCAGCTTCTACACGGCCCAGCCGCGCGAGCTGCGCCAGCCGGTCAGCGCCCCGGTCGCCGCCGACCTGCGGGAGATGATGCAGAGCGTGGTCACCGATGGCAGCGGCCGCAAGGCCGCCATCGACGGCTACACGGTCGGCGGCAAGACCGGTACCGCCCAGTCCGGCCCGAACGACCCGGACCACGGCTGGTTCATCGGCTTCGCCCTGGACCGCAACGGCACCCCGATCTCGGCGGTCTGCGTGATGCTGGAGAACGCCGGCAAGGGCGGCAGCGCCGAGGCGGCCCGGATCTCCGCGCAGATCATGAAGGCGGCCATCGCCGACGGTGGTGGCCGCTGATGCTCAGCCCCGGCGTCCTGCTCGGCAACCGCTACCGTCTCGACGAGCGGATCGCCAGCGGCGGCATGGGCGACGTCTGGCGGGCCACCGACCAGGTGCTCGGGCGTACGGTCGCGGTGAAGACGCTGCTGCCGGCCCTGCTGGACGAGCCCGGCTTCGCCGAGCGGTTCCGCGGCGAGGCCCGGACCATGGCCACCGTCAACCACCCGGGCGTGGTGGACATCTACGACTACGGCAGCGACCAGCAGATGGCGTTCCTGGTCATGGAGTACGTGGAGGGTGACGCGCTCTCCTCGACGCTCTCCCGGGTGGGGCGGCTCACCCCGGCCCGGACCATGGCGCTCGTCGCCCAGGCCGCCGAGGCGTTGCACGCGGCGCACACCAAGGGCATCGTGCACCGGGACGTGAAGCCGGGAAACCTGCTGGTCCGGCCGAACGGCACGCTGGTGCTTACCGATTTCGGCATCGCCCGCTCCGACCTGGTGGGGCAGTTGACCGCCGCGGGGTCGGTGCTCGGCACCGCCTCGTACATCTCCCCGGAGCAGGCGACCGGCGCGGTGGCCACCCCGGCGTCGGACGTGTACGCCCTGGGCGTGGTCGCCTACCAGTGCCTGGCCGGCCGGCGCCCGTTCGAGGGGGACAATCCACTCGAGATCGCCATGAAGCACGTGCGGGAAACGCCCCGGCCGTTGCCCGGCGACATCCCGCCGCAGGTGCGGTCGATCGTGGAGCGGGCGCTGGCCAAGGATCCGGCCGGCCGCTGGCCGAGCGCCGCCACGCTGGCCGGGGTCGCCCGCCAGGCCAAGGCGGTGCTCTCCCAGCAGACCCGCGCCGCCGGGCACGCCCGGCCGGTCTCGGCCGCGCCGTCCTCGCCGGCCGCCCCGCAGGCCCGGGCGCAGGTGCCGCCGCCCCGCCAGCAGCACCGCCCGCCCGCGCCGGTGTCGCCCGGGCAGCAACACCGGCCGGCCGCGCCGGTGTCACCGGCCCAGCCCCGCCCGCCGGCCTCCGCCGTACCGCCGGGACCGCCCCGCCCGCCGGTCGCGGCCCGGCCCGCCCCACCGCGTCCGCCGACGTCGCAGCCGGCGTACCCCCGGGGGGCGGCGACCGTGCCGCCGCCGGCCCCGGCCCGTCCCGACCGGGCCCTCGGGTACGCCCGGCAGCCCGTCCCGGCGCCGGCTCCGCGCCGGTCCAGGTCGGGCCGGGCGGTGCTCGTCATCCTGATGCTCACGCTGGTCCTGCTTTGCTCCGGCGTGATTTCCTACAAGCTGCGCAACACTGCGCTGCCCGGTCCGTCCGGTCCACCCACGCGGTCGACCGTGCTGTCCGGCGCGCTGAACGATGACGGAGCCGACGATCCGTTCCGGACGTCGTACCGTCGGGGGGAACTGACCCGGCCGGGTGGCGGCGAGACGACGAGCGAAGGACGACAGACGCGATGACAGCGCAGGCCCGCCTGCTCGGTGGCCGGTACCAGGTCGGCGAGCTGCTCGGCTACGGCGGCATGGCGGAGGTGCACCGGGGTCGTGACCTCCGGCTGGGCCGGGACGTCGCGATCAAGATGCTCCGCGCCGACCTGGCCCGGGACGCCACCTTCCAGATGCGGTTCCGCCGCGAGGCGCAGAACGCCGCCTCGCTGAACCACCCCGCGATCGTCGCCGTGTACGACACCGGCGAGGAGACCGGCCCGACCGGTGAGACGCTGCCGTTCATCGTGATGGAGTTCGTCAACGGGCGGACCCTCAAGGAGGTCCTCGGCGCCGAGGGCCGGCTCCAGCCGCGCCGGGCGCTGGAGATCTGCGCCGACATGTGCGCGGCGCTGGAGTTCAGCCACCGGCACGGCATCATCCACCGGGACATCAAGCCGGGCAACGTGATGCTCACCCAGACCGGCCAGGTCAAGGTGATGGACTTCGGCATCGCCCGGGCGCTGGCCAGCGGCGCCACCACGATGACCCAGACCAGCGCGGTCATCGGCACCGCGCAATATCTCTCCCCCGAGCAGGCCCGCGGCGAGGCGGTCGACGCCCGCTCCGACGTGTACGCGGCCGGCTGCGTGCTGTTCGAGCTGCTCTGCGGGCACCCGCCGTTCGTCGGCGACAGTCCGGTCAGCGTGGCGTACCAGCACGTGCGGGAGGCGCCGCCGACGCCGAGCGACATCAACCCGGACGTCAACCCGGCGGTCGACGCGATCGTGCTCAAGGCGCTGTCGAAGAACCCGCTGAACCGCTACCAGAGCGCCGGCGAGATGCGGGCGGACCTGCTCCGCGCCGCCGCCGGCCGGCCGGTGATGGCCACCCCGGTGATGCCGCACCAGGACGAGACCACCCAGCTCGCGCCGGCCGGCGCGGCGGTGGGCTACCCGGCCGGTGCGACCCGGCAGATCCCGGCCCGGGTGGGCGACCCGCGCAAGCGGAAGTCGTCCTCCTGGGTGATCGCGGTCTTCGCCGCGCTGGGCGTGCTCGCGGTGATCGCGCTGGTCGCCGCGCTGCTCTGGCCGACGGGTGAGGAGAAGCCCGAGCTGGCCACCGTGCCCAACGTGGTCGGCAAGGCGCAGGCCGCGGCCGTCGCGGAGATCGAGGCCGCCAAGCTGACCCCGAAGGTCAGCGACGACCCGGTCCGCAACACCACCTGCAAGAAGGGCGCGGTGGTGAGCCAGGAGCCGACCGGCGGGCAGCTCGAACCCGGGCGGGACGTGACCCTGACGATCTGCGGCGGCCCGGCCGAGGTGACCATCCCACCGCTCAAGGGCTCGACCTGGGAGAACGCCGAGCAGCAACTCAAGGGCCTGGGTCTGAAGCCGGACCGGAAGGACGTCAGCAGCTCCGAGCGGGAGGGCCAGGTCGTCAACGTCTCGCCGGAGGCCGGCACCAAGGCGCCCGAGGGCAGCACGGTGACCGTCGAGGTGTCCAAGGGCAACATCGTGCGGGTCCCCAAGGTCGTCGGCCTGACCGAGGACCAGGCGAAGGAGCGGCTGCGCGAGGCGGGCTTCACCAACGTGAGCGTGGAACTGGGCAAGAACGTCCCGGCGGACCAGGCCGGCAAGGTGACCGAGCAGAACCCGAAGGCGAACGACCGCAAGCCGGTGAACACCGAGATCACCATCACGGTGTCCCAGCCGGAGCCGACCACCGAACCCACGCCGACCGACGAGCCGACCGGCAGCCCCGATCCGACCCCGACGGCGACCGAGACGGGCGGCGGCGGCGGGTTCCCGCTGCCGCCGACCACCCCGCCGGCCCGGTTGCCCGAGTAGCCGGCGCGCCGCTGGTGGACCGGGACTCCGAGCCGCCGCGCCGGGCGAACCGGTGGCGGCGGCTGCTGACCCGGGTGGGCGTCTGCGGCCTCGCCGGGCTGCTCCTCGCCAGCCTGCCGTGGCTGTGGACGACGCTCGGCGCTCGCGGGCACCTGTACCCCGAGGCCGCGGCGCCCACCGCCGACGTGGTGCTCGTCCTGGGCACGGCGGTGGCCGCCGACCGGAGCCGGCCGGGTGACCGGCTCACCGGTCGCCTGGAGACCGCCGCCGAGCTGGTCCGCAGCGGGCGGGCCCGGGTGATCCTGGTGTCGGGTGACGGGGGCGGCGCCTCCGGTGACGAGACGACGGTGATGACCGCCTACCTGACCGAGCGGCTGGGGGTCGACCGGGAGCGCGTCGTGGCCGACCCGCACGGCCTGGACACCTACGACAGCTGCGTACGCGCCCGGGACGTGTACGGCATCGAGCGGGCCCTGATCGTGACCCAGTCGTACCACCTCTCCCGGGCGGTGACGCTGTGCCGGCACGTGGGCCTCGACGCCGACGGGGTGGCCGCCCGCTGTCCCGGCTGCGGGTCGGCACTGCTCGTCGGCAAGGCGGCCCGGGACTACTTCGCCAGCGGCAAGGCGGCGTGGGACGCGCTGCGCCGGCGGCCCCCCGAGGTCCGCTCGCCGGCCGACCCCGCGGTGCGGGACGCGCTGCGCGGCTGACCGCCCGGGGGCGTGCCGGTGGTGTCAGGCGGAGGCGAAGGCGGCCCGCCGGCGGGCGTCCACCTCGGCGGCCAGCTCCGGGGCCCGCTCCAGCGCCTCCGGGTGACCGCACGCGGCCAGCCAGTTCGCCAGCATCAGGTGGCCGCCCTCGGTGAGCACCGACTCCGGGTGGAACTGCACGCCCTCGATGGGCAGCGACCGGTGCCGCATCGCCATCACCACGCCGGAACCGGTCCAGCCGGTCACCTCGATCTCGTCGGGCAGCGTCTCGGGCAACACGGCGAGGGAGTGGTAGCGGGTGGCGGTGAACGGGTCGGGCAGCCCGGCGAGCACGCCCGCCGACTCGTGCCGCACCTCGGAGGTCTTGCCGTGCAGCAGCTCCGGGGCCCGGGTGACCGTCCCGCCGAACGCCTCTCCGATCGCCTGGTGACCGAGGCAGACGCCGAAGATGGGCAGGGTGTCGCCGTACTCCCGGATCACGTCGAGGCAGATCCCGGCGCGGTCCGGGCTGCCCGGCCCGGGCGAGAGCAGCACACCGGCGGCGCCGACCCGGCCCACCTCGGCCAGGTCGATCTCGTCGTTGCGGCGGACCTCGCACTCGGCGCCGAGCTGGCCGAGGTACTGCACGATGTTGAAGACGAACGAGTCGTAGTTGTCGATCACCAGTACGCGCATCGACTCACCTGCGGGGAGAGGGGGGCGGGGTGTTGTTCTGGTCGGTGTCGTACGGCAGCTCGTGCCCGTCGCCCGGGTCGCCGGGGTTGCCGGTCTCGGTGGTCACCCCGGAGTCACCACCGCCGTCGGGTACGCCCGAGTCCTGGGTGACCTGCACGTCGTCGAACGGCAGCAGGGGCTCCGCCCACGGGAAGACCACGAACCAGAGCAGCGCCAACGCGGCAGCGGCGAGCAGCACCGAGCCGGTCAGCTTGCCGGCGAGCCCGAAGGGCAGTTTGCGCCAGATCCAGGCGTACATGGGTCAGCTCCCCAGCTCGGGCGGACGCCCGGCCGACTTGGGCAGGTCGTGGTCCAGCTTCGCGTGGACGATCAGCCGCTGGTAGTTGTCGAACTTCGGGTTGCAGGTGGTCAGGGTGAGCAGCTTCTCCTTGGGCTTGGTGCCGGGCGCCATCGGCACCGGCGCCACCACCTCGACCTGGTCCGGCCGGACGATCCTGGTCTTGTAGACCTTGTAGACGTACCAGGTGTCCTTGCCCTCGACGACGATGTCGTCGCCCTCGTTCAGCTCGTCCAGCCGCCAGAAGGTGGCCCGGTTGCGGTGCCCGGCGACCGAGAAGTTGCCCACCTCGCCCGGCATCGCACTCTTCGGGTAGTGGCCCGGGGCGTACCGGATGTCCTTCTGCTCGACGCCCTCCACCACGACCCAGTGCTTGTCGAGACTGGGGATGTAGAGCCCGGCGATCGGCTTGCCCTGCACCACCGGTGCGGGCTTCGGCGTGGGCCCGCGGCTGGGGGCGACGGTCGGGTCGTCGCTCGGCGCCCACGCCTCGGCGAGTTCGCTGCTCAGATCCTGCTGGTGGGCGTCGACGATGACCGACTTGCCCCAGATTTCGTAGCCCGCGAAGAGCAGCACCACCAGGCCGAAGGTGATCAGGAGTTCTCCGGTGAACCGGACCCCGGTCCGCAGCCGGGACGCGAACGACGGCCGGGTCAGCTCGGAGTAGACGCTCTTGTAGCCCTCGCCGGTCTGCTGGGCGCGGAGTTGGACCACCTGCTCGCCACGCCGGGGTCGGGGCGGCTCGCCGGGCGGCTCGTCGCTGGTCGGGTCGTCCCGGGCCGGTGGGCGCGGCACCGCACCCATCAGCGCGGTGGAGTCCAGCCCCGGCGTTCCGGCGGGCGGACGCCCGGTCACCGCCGGGATCACCGCGGTGGCACCCGGGTCGGCCGGCTCGGGGCGGCCGTCGCCCCAGGGCAGCCCGCCCGAGGCGGTCGGGCGGAAGGCGGCGTCGGCGTGGTCGGCGGCCGGCGTGCGGCGTGAGTCGACCTTGGGGATGAAGGCGGTGGGCGCGTCGCCGGCCGGCGCGGCCGGGCCGCCCGGCGCCGCCGAGCCGGAAGCACGGCCGGGTACGCCGTTCGGGCCGGCGGGCGCGGCGCGGTCGGACCAGTCGGCGGCGGGCGCGGCGCGGTCGGACCTGGCGTCAGCGGTGAAGGCGCGGTCGGGCCAGTCGGCGGCGGGTGCGGCCCGGTCGGGCCTGGCGTCGGTGGGCGCGGAGCGGTCGGACCAGGCGCTGGCGGCGGGGGCGGTCGCCCCCGGCGCGGCGGCTGCCCCGTTCACGGGCGTCGCGGGTGATTCCGACCGGCGTTGGGCCGTCCAGGGTTGCCCGGACGGGTCCGGTGGCGGGTGGGCGTGCTCGCCGCCGGTCCCCGGGCGCTGCCACCCGGCGTTGCGCGGGTCGTCGGCCGGCCGGCCGGCGGGGGGCGGCGTGGTAACGGGCGGCCCGGCGGAAGGCGGTCCGGCGGCGTTCGGTCCGGGGGTGGGTGGGGCGTGCCGTGGCGCGTCCGGCGGTGATGCGGGCCGGTGCTCTGGTTCGCCCCGCCACGCCGGGGGCGCCGGCGGGCGGCCGGGTGGTGGGCCGGCGGCCGGGCCGGGTCGGGCCGGGCGGCGCTCGCCATCCGGGAAGCGGTCCGGCCCGGGCACCGGGGCGGCCGGGCGGGGCGTGAGCTTCCGGTCCGGCCAGGGCAGCTCCACCCGGGGCGGATCGGGCGGCGCGGCCGGTCGGTCGATCTTGGGAATGAAGGCCGTCGGGTCGTCGCTCGGGTCACGGTGTCGACCGTCGCGCCGCTCGTCCGGGCCCTGGTTCACCGGGGCACCTTGGCCGAGCGGAGCGCGGTGGAGTCCTCGAACGCCGGCACGGTGACCGTGGACACGTCTTCCTTGTAGCCCAGGTGGTAGGCGTCAACCGCGTCCATGAACCAACGGACTCCCTTGGAGCTGGCGAGGGACCGCTGAAGGGCAGCGGGATCGCCGATTGCTACGATCTTGAATGGTGGGGAGTACACCCGGCCGTGCAGCAGCAGGGTGTTACCGACGCAGCGTACCGCGCTGGTGCTGAGCACGCGGACGTTCATGATTGACATCGCCTCGGCACCACCCGCCCAGAGCGCGTTGACCACCGCCTGGACGTCGCCCTGGTGGATGACCAGGTCGTCGTAGCTCACCCCTTTGGGTAGCGGCTGGGCGCCCGGCGGCGGCGCGTCGTTCAGCTCGATCGTGATCCCCGGGCCGGCGAGCGCGGTGAGGCCCGCGGCCTGCTCGCTCCCCTTCGCCCGGTCCTGCTGGGCCCGGATCGGCGCGTCGGTGTCCGCCAGGACGGCGGTCTCGCTCTCCACCTCGGCGCGCAGCCGCGCGGCCCGGCGCTCGTTCCCCTCGACCTGGGTGCGCCGCTCCTCGATGAGCTGGTTGAGCTCCGGCCGGCGGTCCTCGCGCAGGGCGGTCCCGCCGGCGGTGGTGGCGGTGGTGGTGAAGAGCAGACCGGCGGCGGCGGCGATCAGCGGGACGCCGACGGACCAGCCGGGGCGGCGCTGGCGTCCCCGCCGGGGCAGCAGGCCGGCGACCGCCCGTCGGATGACCTTCTGCCAGGAGGCGGCGCCGGATGTGTACTCCACCGGGGCGTTCCTTCCGCGTCGTCTGGTGTCGGCCCGCCACGTCGCGGACCGGTGCGTCGGCCGCGACAGTTCCGCCCTTTTCGGTCACTCCGCGGACCGGACTGACCCCATTCGTGGCCTGAGCGGGCCTTCGGGACTACGCTAGCTGTCGAACATTATTGGCCATGGACCGTCGCCCCCGCGCCCGGTTGTCAGGCCGGACGAGGTCGTCACCCCCTCTGGAGAGCGTCGTGCCCAAGTCTCAGGTCCGCAAGAAGAAGGTGTACACCCCGCCGACGGACGTCCGTCCCACGGCAACGGCGGCGACGCGCAAGCCTAGCCCGGTCTGGCTGCCCGTCACGGCGGTCGCGCTGATCGTCGCCGGCATCGGCTGGCTGGTGGTGTATTACCTCTCCGAGCAGGAGTACCCGGTGATGTCGTGGGGTTACTGGAACCTCGCGGTCGGGTTCGGCGCGATGGTCGCCTCGCTGATCCTGCTCTCCCGCTGGCGCTGACCCGCTGAGCGGCCGCCCCGGCGGCCCTCGCGTCGCGCCGTACCCGTGCCGTCGCGGCCCGGTCCCGACCCGGGGCCGGGCCGTGGGCCGTACGTTCCCGCTCGTCCACCTCCGGTACGACGGTGGACGAGGTCACGCCACGCCGCCCCAGCCCGGCGCGGCGGGCCCGGTGCCCCTAAGGTGTGCGCAGGGCGGCGTGGCCGGTGCGAGAAGACTCACGTTACTGTTGAGTAACCTTGCGCGTAGGCTGCACTGACAGGCAGCAGACCGGGAGGCCAACTCGATGGGCAGCGTCCAGATCGTCACCACGATCCTCGCGGCCGCCATCACCGCCGTTGCGGTGTGGCTTGCGGTACGCGCGGTCATGAAGATGACGGCCGTCATCCGGCTCGGGCAGCCCGCGCCCGAGCGGTTCGGGGACAAGGGCGCCCGCACGACGAAGATGCTGGTGGAGACCGCCGGCCACACCCGCATGCTGAAGTGGAGCGTGGTCGGGGCCGCCCACTGGTTCGTGATGGTCGGCTTCATCGTGCTGTCGCTGCTGGTGCTCGAGGCGTACTTCGAGGTGGTCACGCCCGGCGGCGGTTTGCCGATCATCGGGCACTGGACGGTCTTCGGCCTGGTCACCGAGTGGATCGGCATCCTGGGCCTGGCCGGCATCCTGGTGCTGATGGCGATCCGGCTGCGCAACCGGCCGACCCGCCCCGGCGGCCTGTCCCGGTTCACCGGCTCGACCATGTGGCAGGGCTACTTCGTCGAGTGGGTCGTGCTGCTGGTCCTGATCTTCGGTTTCGTGATCCGCGGCTTCAAGGTCGCCACCGACCACTTCGAGTACCCGGTCTGGGCCACCCCGCTGAGTCACGCGGTCGGTGCCGCGCTCCCGGCCTGGTCGGCCGGGGTCAGCGTGGCCGCCCTCATCAAGATCGCCATCTCGATGACCTGGCTCATCGTGATCTCGCTGAACGTCACCATGGGCGTGGCCTGGCACCGCTTCCTGGCCTTCCCCAACATCTTCTTCAAGCGCGACCCGGCGAAGCCGGCCGGCTCCGGGCTGGGCCCGCTGCGCCCGATGACCAGCCAGGGCAAGCCGCTCGACTTCGAGGAGGCCGACCCCGAGAAGGACCAGTTCGGCGTCGCCCAGGTCGAGCAGTTCACCTGGAAGGGCCTGCTCGACTTCAGCACCTGCACCGAGTGTGGCCGCTGCCAGTCGCAGTGCCCGGCCTGGAACACCGGCAAGCCGCTGTCGCCGAAGCTGCTGGTGCTGAGCCTGCGCGACCACGCGTACGCCAAGGCGCCGTACCTGCTGGCCGGCGGGGGCAAGGACCTGACCGGCGAGGAGAAGGGCACGCAGGAGCAGTTGGCCGGCGTGGACGTGCTGGCCATGGCCGAGGCCGACCGGCCGCTGATCGGCACCGCCGAGGAGGGCGGCGTGATCGACCCGGACGTGCTCTGGTCCTGCACCACCTGCGGCGCCTGCGTCGAGCAGTGCCCGGTGGACATCGAGCACGTGGACCACATCGTCGACATGCGCCGCTACCAGGTGCTGATCGAGTCGAGCTTCCCGTCCGAGGCCGGCGTGATGCTGCGCAACCTGGAGAACAAGGGCAACCCGTGGGGCGCCCCGCAGAACACCCGCGAGGACTGGACCAAGGGCCTGGAGTTCGAGGTGCCCCGGGTCGGCGAGGCGGACGACTTCGAGTACCTGTTCTGGGTCGGCTGCGCCGGCGCGTTCGAGGACCGGGCCAAGAAGACCACCCGCGCGGTCGCCACGCTGCTGCACGAGGCCGGCGTGAAGTTCGCCATCCTCGGCGAGGGCGAGACCTGTTCCGGTGACCCGGCCCGGCGGATCGGCAACGAGTTCGTCTTCCAGATGCTCGCCCAGCAGAACGTGGAGACCCTGAACGAGGCGTTCGAGGGCCGGGAGAAGGCCAAGCGCAAGATCGTGGCCACCTGCCCGCACTGCTTCAACACCCTGGGCAACGAGTACGGCCAGCTGGGCGGCGAGTTCGAGGTGGTGCACCACACCCAGTTGCTGGCCCACCTGGTCGCCACGGGCAAGCTCACCCCGGTGCAGCCGGTCGACGGCGGTGTCACCTACCACGACCCCTGCTACCTGGGCCGGCACAACCGGGTCTTCGCCCCGCCGCGCGAGGTCCTCGGCGACTCCATCCAGGGCGACCTGATCGAGATGCCGCGCAACAGCGAGCGCTCCTTCTGCTGCGGTGCCGGCGGCGCCCGGATGTGGATGGAGGAGAAGATCGGCAAGCGGATCAACGTGGACCGGGTCGAGGAGGCCATGGCCACCGGGGCGAAGACGGTCGCCGTCGGCTGCCCGTTCTGCTCGACGATGCTGAACGACGGGGTCAACGGCAAGGGCGCCGGTGAGCAGGTCGAGGTCGTCGACGTGGCGAGCGTGCTGCTCCGCTCGGTCCGGCCCGCGGGGGCCCCGGGCGACGAGAAGGAGAGCGAGCCGGTCGCCGGCTGAGGTCGTACCCCCGAACCGTGCACCACGACGGCGGCGGCACCGGAGTCCGGTGCCGCCGCCGTCGTCGGATCACCACCGCTCGCCAGCGCGCCGTACCCGTGACGCCCGGTATTCATTGCCATCGTTCATTAATGAATGAATACCGTTTGTGCGCAAGCCGTTGCGTAACGCTGACCCCGTAATGCCTCGTCTTGATTCCGCTCGTCCGCTTCCCTAATGTGGGGCACCGACCGCTGCGGTAGTCGGCCTCGATCCCCACCCCGCGCGAGGCGCCCGGCGGATTTCGTCAAAAGGAGTCGGTGCCGGTGGCGACCATGCCCCCTCATCGTCCCGCGCCTGTCCGCCCCGGCGGTCCCGGTCGCGCGCGACGTGTCACACACCGTCTGATCGTGCTGCTCGCGGCGGCGCTGGTCGGCGCCGGAGCGCTGACCGCGCCCGCGCACGCCGAGCCCTCGGTGGATGAGATCGAGGCCGCGATCGACAAGCAGTGGGAGCAGCTCGAACCGACCATCGAGAAGTACAACGAGGTCCGGTCCAAGCTGCGGGTCAACCGCAAGAAGTCGGCGGATCTGGCGAAGAAGATCCAGCCGCTGGCGCTGGAATCCGAGCTGGCGATGGGCCGGGTCGGTCAGCTGGCCTCCCGGCACTACATGTCCGGCCCGGCGACCGACATCGGTGCCCTGCTGGTGGACACCCGGCCGGGTCAGCTCGCCGAGCAGCTCACCATGCTCGACCGGCTCGCCGCCCACGAGCGCAAGCAGATCGCCGGCGTGCTCGCCGTCCGCGACAAGTACAACGCGCAGAAGCAGAAGCTCGACACGCTTATCGCGTCGCAGGTCGAGCAGGAGGCCGAGCTGGCCGCCCGCAAGAAGAAGATCGACGCCGAGATCAAGCGGCTGAAGGCGTCCATGCCGAAGACCACGGTCAGCGTCTCGGGCTGTCCCACCATCAACGGGGTGGTCTCCGCGGCGGCCCGGACCGCGATCCGGGTGGCCTGCCAGCAGGTCGGCGACCCGTACGTCTGGGGGGCCACCGGCCCGAACTCCTTCGACTGCTCGGGCCTGACCCAGTACGCGTACAAGGCGGCGGGGATCAGCCTGACCCACTTCACCGGCGCGCAGTGGAACGAGGGCCGTTCGGTGTCCCGCTCCGAGGCCCGCCCGGGCGACCTGGTCTTCTTCTACAGTGACCTGCACCACGTCGGGCTCTATCTGGGCAACGGCATCATGGTGCACGCGCCACGCACCGGGAAACCGGTCCAGGTCAGCAGCATCAACAACCAGCCGATCGCCGGCTTCCGCCGGGTCACCTGACCGGCTCGCCACGTTCGAGGGGCCCCGACGCGTTGGCGTCGGGGCCCCTCGTCGCTGTCGCGGTGCTACCGCGGCGCGCCGACCGCGGCCGGCAGGATCTGCACGTCGGCCAGGTTCGCGTACATCACCCGGTGGCCGAACTGGAGCTGGACGTACCGGTTGGCGCCCCGGACGACGGTGCGGTCGCCGGGCGCCGAGCCGTCGAACGAGACCGCCCGGTAGTACTCGCCCGGCAGCACCCCGCCGAGCGCGTACCGCTGGCCGGCCGGGAACGTGTACTGCAACGGCGTGACGGCCTGGTACGGGATGGTGGCGGGGTAGGCCGCCCGCTCCGGGTAGGCCCGCCCGTACACCGGGATGGTGGTCTTCCCGGGCTTGGGGGTGACCACGAAGCCGGTCGCCCACTTCGCCGTCGGCGCCGAGGCCGGGTTGTGGAACCAGGCCCGCTGGCCGAGGTACCAGATCGCCGTCCAGTCACCCTGGACGCCGGCGAGGGCGTACGTCTGGCCGGCCGAGGCGCGGGCGCCGTGGTCGGAGACGTACATGGTGTTGGGGGTGCCGTCCGGGCGCAGCCCGATGTCGTTGACCAGCGGCGCGTCCGCCCTCGGTGCGGTGCGCAGCAGGACCGAGGAGGAGCCGCGCAGCGGGCACGGCTCGGCCGGCGGTGGCGGGACCGGGACGCCCGGCGGCTGCTGGTTGCAGCCGTAGAACGCCGGCCGGTTGGTGGCGTAGTCCGGGTCGATGGTGACCAGGCCGGTGCGCGGCGTGCCGGTGCCCCGGAACGGCGCCTTCATCAGGTCGAAGTAGTGCGACCAGTCCCAGTACGGGCCCGGGTCCCAGTGCATCCCGGCGACGTTGCCCGGCAGGATGCCGGGGACGTTGTCGTGGCCCAGGATGTGCTGGCGGTCCAGCGGGATCTGGAACCGCAGCGCCAGGTGCCGGACCAGCTTGGCCGAGCTGCGGTACATCGCCTCGGTGTACCAGGTGCCGTGGCCGGCGAAGCCCTCGTGCTCGATGCCGATGGACTTGGCGTTGACGTACCAGTTGCCGGCCTGCCAGCCGACGTCCTTGGCCTTGATGTGCTGGGCGACGTAGCCGTCCACCGAGCGCAGCGTGTAGTGCCAGCCCAGGTAGTCGGCCCGCTTGACCAGGTCGACGCTGGGGCCGAAGTAGCCCTCGGTGTCGTGGATGATGATGTATTCGATCTTCTGCTGGGCCGGCCGGTTGCCGATGTCGTGGTTGCCGTAGTCGACGTTGCCGTCCTCGTCGACGTACTCGGCGTACGGCGCGGGGATCCACTCGCAGGCGAGCCGCACCGGGCACTCCAGCCCGTCGGGCCGCTCGGCGCGGCGCAGGCCGAGCCGGGGTAGCCCGGACCGGTCCGGGGTCACCGCCGTGGCGGCGAGGGTGACCCGCTGGCCGTCGTCGGTGGTCCGGCTGGCACCCTGGCCGAGCTGGTCGTACACCTCGTCGGCGAAGGCCGCCGCGGCGTCGGAGGTGTCCGCGCCGGAGTAGCGGGCCACCGCGCCGTACCAGGCCGCCGGGTCGCTGCCGGCCCCGACGGGCCCGCCCAGCCTCTTCTGGTACGAGGCGAGCAGCGCCGCCCCGCCCCGGATGTTCGCGGCGGCGTCGGTCCGCAGCGTCCGCACCGGGAGGCCGGTGAGCGCGGCGGCGGCGTCGACGGTCTGCAGGGCGGCCCGGGGCAGCACGTCGCCGGCGGGGGTGGCGGCGACGGCCGGGTCCAGGGTGAGGGGGCGGAACTCGTCGCCGCGCGGGTCCTCGTCGGCGTCCACGTGCGCGCTGGACGGGGTCGAGGCGACCTGCGCGGCGTCGGTCAGGTGCATCGGCCCGTAACCGCCGCTGGTGCTCGGCTCGCCCGGGTGGGTGTCCCAGCGGGACTCCAGGTAGGACACGGCGAGCAGGACGCTGCGCGGCACACCGTACTCGTCGGCCGCGGCGGCGTACTGCTGCTGCCGGTCGGTGCGCTCGGCGCGGGACGGCTCGGCGGCGACCGGGCCGGTGGTGGCGACCACGGCGGCCGCCGCGACGGCGGCGGCCAGCAGTATCCGTCTGCCCGACGGTGGGGGTGAGAGCGGCATCGAACCTCCAGACAGGGATGGGGGTCACTGCGTTTCCACCCTCACTCCCCGCCCGGGCTCTGGTCAATAGCTTTCCGACAGTGAATCAAATACGAAAAAAACCTTCATCCGTGAACCGTCGTGACGGCCGATTCACGTACGGAGTGTCACGGCCGGGCGAGTTGCGCCCCGGCGACGGCGATCCCTACTCTGGGAAATCGTCGACCGGTAGGTTCACCACCCAACCCGGGAGGTGACGGTCGGACACCGCCAAGTCGCCTCCGGGCGAGCCGGGGACCCAGGTACGCCGGGGTGAATCCGCAGCCACTGCGGTAGGGCGACCCCTTCCCGCCCGAACCCGTCAGCTAACCCGGTAGGCGGTCGACGTGAAGGAGTACGGAGCCCCGGTGGCACTCCATGCCCCGCGGCCGCTGTCGGTCCGGCCGGTCCCCGGCCAGCCGACGGTCGCGCCGCGTACCCAGTGGTCCCGCTTCACCACAGCAGTCGCCGCCCTGGTCGGCGTCGCCGTCGTCCTGACCGGTGGCGCCACGGCGGCCCACGCCGAACCGTCAGTGACCGAGATCGAACGCCGGATCGACCAGGACTGGAACCGGCTCGAACCGATCATCGAACAGCACAACGCCACCCGCGCCGGCCTGGCCGGCAAGCGCCGCCAGGCAGCGGCGCTCGCCAAGCGGATCGAACCCCTCCAGCTCCAGGTGGACCTGGCCATGGACCAGGTCAGCGGGCTGGCCGCCGAGGCGTACAAGGGTGACAACGTCTCCACCGTCAACGCGCTGCTGGGCAGCCGGTCGCCGGGCCAACTGGTCGACGGCCTGGAACTGCTCGACCGGTTCGCCGACCGGCAGCAGCGGCAGATCCGCGGCGTGGCGGAGCTGCGCGACGAGCTGGCCGCGCAGAAGCGGTCGCTGGACGAGCTGATCGTCCAGCTCAGCCGCACCGAAGCCCAGCTCGCCGCGAAGAAGCGGCAGATCAACGCCGAGATCGACCGGCTGCAGCAGCTGCGCCTTCAGGTGTACGGCAACGGCGGCGGCGGGCCACTGCGCCCCGCCCCCTGCCCGGCCGTCTGGCCCGGTGGCGACGCCGGCGCCGTGGTCAAGTTCGCCTGCGCGCAGATCGGCAAGCCGTACGTCTGGGGCGCCGAGGGGCCCAACTCGTACGACTGCTCGGGGCTGATGCTCGCCGCCTGGGCGAAGGCCGGGGTCTCGCTGCCGCACAACGCCCGCCAGCAGCGCCAGGTCACCGCCCGGGTCAGCAAGGCCGACCTGCGCCCCGGCGACCTGGTCTTCTACTACTCCGACCTGCACCACGTCGGCATGTACGTCGGCGGTGGCTGGGTGGTGCACGCCTCCCAGGCCGGCATGCCGATCAAGATGAAGCGGGTCGACGACGGCCCGGTGAACAGCTACGGCCGCCCCGGCTGACGTGTAAGGAGGGGCCCCTTCTTAACGCATTCTGTATAGGAGGGGGCCCCTGTTAACGCCTCACCCCGCCCAGGCGCGGCCTCGCCGGGCGAGCGCGCGGGTGCGCGACTGCGTGGGTGAACGGGTCAGCGGGTCGGCCAGGTGCGCCACTGCTGCCAGGAACGGCTCGGCGTCGGGCCGCGCTGCCCCTGGTACCGCGAGCCGTACACCTCCGAGCCGTACGGGTGCTCGGCCGGCGACGAGAGCCGGAAGATGCACAGCTGACCGATCTTCATGCCCGGCCAGAGGGTGATCGGCAGGTTGGCCACGTTGGACAGCTCCAGCGTGACGTGACCGGAGAAGCCGGGGTCGATGAACCCGGCCGTGGAGTGGGTGAGCAGGCCGAGCCGGCCCAGGCTCGACTTGCCCTCCAGCCGGCCGGCGAGCTGGTCGCCGAGGGTGACCACCTCCAGCGTGGAGGCGAGCACGAACTCGCCGGGGTGCAGCACGTACGGCTCGCCGTCCGGCACCTCGACCGGGGACGTCAGGTCGTCCTGCCGGGTCGACGGGTCGATGTGGGTGTACAGGTGGTTGTTGAAGACCCGGAAGAGCCGGTCCAGGCGTACGTCGATGCTGGACGGTTGCACCAGCGTGGGCTCGAACGGATCCAACGCGAGCGTGCCCGCCTTGATCTCGCTGACCAGGTCACGGTCCGAGAGCAGCATCGCACCACCTTAGCGATCGGCCGGACTGACAGGCGTGTCGGATCGCGTGTCGGACTGTCGTTCGAACATCTGTTCGATAGGATGGCGGCATGGCTTCCTGGTCCGAATTCGCCACCGACGAGCCCCACCTGGCCGCCGGCATCCGCCGGCTCTTCCAGCAGTACGGGTCGGGCTTCGGCTACCTGGCCACCGTCCGCGCCGACGGCGGGCCCCGCGTCCACCCGGTCGCCCCGGTGATCACCGAGGAGGGGCTGTTCTGTTTCGTCATCAACTCGCCGAAGCGGCGTGACCTCGAACGCGACGGTCGCTACGCCCTGCACTCCTTCCCGCCGGAGGAGACCGACGACGAGGCGTACCTGGCGGGTCGGGCCCGTCCGGTGACCGATCCGGGGCGGGTGGCCCGGGTGGCCCTCGCCGGTCGGGCCGCCGCTCAGGTCGACTGGCGGCTCTTCGAGTTCACCGTCGACGTCGCGATGCTCACCCGGCGTGAGCAGGGTGCGCCGGCGTCCGGCCGCCCCGCGGTGCAGGTGTGGCTCGACCCGTACGCCACCGCCGGCCAGCCGGTCCACCGGCCGGTCGCGGCGGAGGGTCGTCGCGGCGGACGGCACGGGTTCGACACCCGCCGGTCGGCGGCCTGACCAGGCGTACGCGAAAGGTGCCGGCTCCGTCGACGGAGCCGGCACCTTTCGTGGTGTTGGGGGCTGTTACGCCGCGCGGTAGGCGTTCCACGCGCTCAGCATGCGCGCCGCCTGACCCGGCGTGAACTGGTACATGCAGGAGTCGTAGGTGTAGTCCATGAAGTTGGTGATCGGGTCCAGGCCGGGGGCGCTGCAGGTGTCCCGCCCGGTCGGGCACTGGTACGCCGGCGACGACTCCGCCGGGGTGTCACTGACGCTGTCGCCGGAGCCGGAGCAGCCGCCCTGGAAGGTGTGGTAGAGGTTCAGCCAGTGGCCGACCTCGTGGGTGCCGGTGTCACCCTGGTTGTAGTTGGTCGCGGTGCCGCCCGGCAGCGACTCGTTCAGCACGACCACGCCGTCCATGCTGTCGAGGGTGCGCTTCGGGAAGGTGGCCCAGCCGAGCAGGCTGTTGCTCAGCTGGCCCAGGTAGACGTTGAGGGTGTTCTTGCCGCCGGTGCGCAGGCTGGTCTTCATCTGCCGCTCGGCCGAGGAGCCCTGCGTGATCTGGTACCACGACGAGTTGGTGACCCGGTTGATCTTCTGCAGCTGGAAGCCGAACGCGGTGGCCGCGCCGCCGGTGCCGCCACCGTACGCCTGGTTCAGCACGTTGATCTGCGAGGTGATCATGGAGTCGGGGATGTTGCCGCCGGCCCGGGTGCTGTCCTTCTGGATCACGTGCACCACGACCGGGATGGTCACGGTGGCGAGCGGGGCGACGGCGTTCGCGCCGAGGCGGGTGTTGGCCCGCTCGCGCAGGGCGGCGGCGAAGTCGGCCTCGCGGTCACGGAGCTGCGCGGCGGTCAGCTCGTTGGGGTCGAGCTTCGCCGAACCGCCCTTCTTGACCCGGGCGTCGGCGTGGTCCGAGTGCGCCCCGGCGGGCTCCGCGCAGGCGTTGTCGGGGGCGGCCGAGAAGGCCGAAGCAGCGGGGACGACGCCCACCGCGGCGGTGCTGAGCAGCAGCGCCAGGGTCGTCGTCGCGACACCGGCGGTACGCCGGGTCAACAGGTTGGGACGGAGTCCCATGGGCCCACCTCTTTCTGGCGGCGCGACCGGGGGTGTGTCGCGCCGGGGCTGAAATGTGGGTGAGACGTTACAACCGATAGAACGATTTGAGAATGGCTATATGTTGCCGCGAGGAAACTTTTCGGCGACCGAGGTTGGCCGTCGGTTTCAAGATCGTTAACTGGCGGTCGACGTGTCGGGGGTGCCTGGGTGCACGGGGGTGATGACCTCAGGTACAGTGGTGCCGCCTGCGGGTGTAGTTCAATGGCAGAACATCAGCTTCCCAAGCTGACAGTGCGGGTTCGATTCCCGTCACCCGCTCCAACCTGAGGCCCCAGCTCAGGACAGGTTTCCTGGCTGGGGCCTCGTTCGTTGCTACCGCTTCTTGCGCTGGCCGTGCCCGCTACGTGCCCGATCTCTGCTCTGCTTGATCTGTGAGCTGAGTGCGTCAGCGATGTGCTCGTCGCGCTCCCGGGCGGTGTGCTGGTAGATCATCGCGGCGCGGGTCGAGGCGTGGCCCATCCGGGCCATCAGGTCGGCCAAGCTTGCCCCGGTCCGGGACGCCAGGGTGTTGCCGGTGTGCCGCAGGTCGTGGAAGTGGAAGCCGGGCAGGCCGGCCGCAGCCGCCGACTCGCGCCACTTGCAGGCGGTCTGGAAGTTGGAGCGGCGCAGGACGGCACCCTTCGCGCCGGTGAAGATGAGCGCGTCCTGGTCCTCGTCGACGAAGTCGTCCAGGTGTGCGCGGATGTCGCGGCGGACAGCGTCGGGAATGGTGACGGTCCGGATGCCGGCATCGGTCTTGGGTGGTCCGAACAGCGGTAGAGATCGAGAGTCCTTGGGCGCAGCCCCGGACGGTGATCGATCCATTCGGCCAGGTACGAGCCGAGAGCGCGCTGAGCGCCCACCACCAGAACGCCCGCCGACGCCCGAATCAGTTGCGCGGCAAAACGCTGGCAGCCGTAGGACGAGCCCGAGACGTGCCGCTGCGTGGCCGGCGAGAGGGTCAGCAAGGGTGAATGACGGACTTCTCTCGCTGTCTGCCATGGGTGACTATCTGAGTGACGACGGGTACGAGCGGCGAAGGACGTCTACAGACTCCCGGGGACGGTTGTCGCAGCTAGATTCTCCCGGCAATGCAGGTCGGCGAGCGCTGTTGGTTGCCTGGGGGTCAAGGAGTCAGCCCCGATCATCCGGCGCGCCTTGGTTCGGGACTCGCGGCGGAGCCGAAGCTTGCAAGGGCGTGGCGCTTGCTGCCGCTGGCTCTAGCTTTTTGACACGAGCCGAACGGCGGAATGATGCGCCCGGGATCAACCTCCGGGACTGGTAACCGAGAAGGGCAACCTGTCGCTCTTTCAAAGTGCGGAAGGAAGACCTAGCATACTTGTTTAATTCGCGCGGATAGCGGATAACCGGCCAATGGTTCGAATGATCGCCAGCTTCCCATCGCTTCATGATCATGTCATACGCTCCCACGTGAGCGCAGAATTCGAGCAGAACCTCAGGCATCTCTGATTCAATTAACAAGTCAGCCTTTTGAATTACTACATCGCGGGCCTTGCGTACGTTCGGGATAAATGCGGATTGCATCCAAAGTCGTAGTTCGGCCAACTCTTCGTCTGATGGATTACGGTTTCGACCGTAAGGTGATAACTTGTCAGCGCGAAGGCTGCTCTCCCATGCAACAAAGAGTCGGCCGTTTGATTCGGTGTAGGCCAGAAGTGGCCCGTAGAGTTCACTCAACTGGCGAGTAATGCGTGCAAGTGTTTCATTACGTCGGGAAAGATTGAGATTCGTAATGTAGGTCCCTGCGTAGCCGAGCGCCGCTACAACGATAGCGATGAGTGCAGCTTCCATGCACAGAGCGTAGGCTATGACAACAAGCCGCCAAACCGCAAATATCGACGATCCGGATGGTGACTGCGAGCCAGCGCCGCAAGACGGACAGCGGCTGGCAACTCTGGGTCCGCGAGGTGCAGCCCCTCGCTCGACGACTAAGACGCCTTGGGCGCGGGGTGGGTGACTAATTGGGTGACGACCGGGCGCGACAACGGCGGACGACCGTGGACGTTTGTGGACTGTTCGTGCAGCTCACGGCATGACGAGGTGCAGCTCAAGCATGCCATGGTCGTTCCTTCACACCGAAGAGGTCACTCGACGAAAGTGCCATCTGGATTCATTAGCTGATCGCGCACCAACGGCACGAACGCCGACCAGCCCCCGTCATCCACGGCCACCGCCATGCGGACACGCCCCTCGCCGTCATCAAGGGCGTAGCTGACCACGCTGTACCGCTTGCCGTCCTCGCCGACGACCTGGCGTAGCTCCTTGTCTTCGAGCATCGCGCGCCACTCGTCGTAGCCGACGCGTCGCCATTCAGCTAGACGTGCATCGGCAAGCCGCGCTGCCATCTCCTTGTTCAGCCGCATGCGCTCAGCCTCTCACCCGGGACGACAGCCGTCCTCGATCGCGTGCCCGATCCGTGCCCGATGCAGAGGTCAACACGAGCTATGGCCGGCATCGTGCCGGCTACAACCCGAACGCTCCGTGTTCCTCTATTGGGCGATGGGGCTACCCAACGTGTGGATCAATCCGATTCCCAAGCTGACAGTGCGGGTTCGATTCCCGTCACCCGCTCCACGTGAACGGCCCTGGTCAGGACGCAAGTCCCAGCCAGGGCCGTCGTCGTTGCTGAGGACAGCAGCGTCCGACTGGCCACTGACCACGCTTCTTGCCCGGCTACCTGCCCCTGGCCGTGGCCTTGTCCGAGGAACCCGCCGCCGGCTTCTCGGCCTTCCCGCGCTCGGCCCTCACCGCCTGGGCGATGGCCCGATCCGCCGTGGAGGTGGCGTGCTGGTAGATCATGCTGCTCGGGCAGAGCCGTCCCGGGTGCTGGAGCCCGTCCGGGCCGCGATCGAGGAGGGCGGGTGCCGTTCCGGACCCGCGAGGGCATCGCATCTTCACGTCGGCGACCGAGGAGAGCTCCGGGTCGCTCGACCGTGGACCCCGCCTACTCGGCGGGCCCAGCGTGGCCGTGCGTTGACGTACGCCTGATTTCGTTCAGAGCCAGCGCGAGACAGCCGGCGCCTGCCGGCATGAGCAGCAGTCGCACCACCCCCTCGGCGGCCCCCTCCAGCCCGATCAGAATGATGCCGATCAGGGCCAGGGCGGCGGTCCGCACCGAGACCCGGCGCATGACCGCCAAGTGGGTGAACAGAGCAGCAAGACCGATGATGAGGAATATCGGTCCGACCTCGTACAGCACCGGCTGCACTCCGGGAACAGCGAACGCCCGTTGGAACAGCTCGTGCATGTGCGTCCGATCGGCGGCGGCAAGACCAACAACCAGATCCACAATCATCTGACCGGCGATGGCCGAGATGCCGGCCATCGCGACAGCCGCGGTGAGGACGGCAACGACCTTGCCACCGCTGGGTTGCGCTCGTATCCGTCGGTACAGCTCGACCACGACGATCCCGAACAGGGCATAGCTGATGAGCCATACCGAGTGCGCCAATGCCCAGCCCACACCGGTGCTGTGGCTTGCACCCAGCCGCATGAGGGTCCAGCCGGCAAGGACACCGACGGGTGCCACGGCGAGAGCAAGGTTCGTCAGGCGCCCTGATGTGGCGGGTCGGGCATCCAGACGGCGGGGGCGTGCCGCCGCCGTGGTCATTCGGCGTCCTTGAGGACTCGCTCTATCGCGGCCACCCGTAGGTTCATTTCGGTCAGCCGCCCGGTGACATCGGCCAACCGGCCGTCGGTTGCCTCTTGTGCCGCGACGGCGCGTTCGGCGATCTTCCGGTAATCGGTGTCGCGAGCCAATGCGGCTCTGGCCCGCCGGCTGACTCCGAGCTGCCATATGACGGCGACCCCCACGGCGCCGACCACCAGGACGATGGCGATCTCCTCAATGATGCGGTCTGACATCTACTTTCGTTCCTCTCCGATGTTCACCGTGGCGTCACCGCCGTCGGTGGTGTCCGTGAGTGTTCTGGCCGCGACAACCAGCGCTTGCGGGGTCAGGTGCAGCACGAACGGCGTCACCTCGTAGAACTTCATCGCCTTGCCGTCCTCCGACAGCTCAAGATGAGCCGTCACCAGCCCGGCCTTTTCCAGGCGTTTGAGGTGCACCTGGAGCAGGGCCCTGCTGATGCCGAGGTCCCGGGCCAGCCGACTGACGTAGTTGCGGCCCGTGGACAACGCAGCGAGGACGCGCATGCGGTGCGGGCTGGCGAGCGTCGCAAGCACCTGCACCAGCTCGTCACCAGTCAGGGCAGCGATCTGCAGAGCGTTCCTCGGCACATGCCAAAGAGTATTGGCATGTGCTAGAAGTCGTCAACACCGGCCTCATGCGGATCGGGTTCGGGTGCGCCGGCCGTGCCCGCTACCGGCCCGAGGCCTGCCCCGCGCGCTGAAGCCATCGCTCGATGGCGGCGAAGTCGGAATCGGTGAGCCCGACCCGTGGGTCCACGCGGTGGAGAAGCGCGGGTCCAGGGTGGTTGGCGGCCACCCAGGCTCGGTCGACGTCGCTGATCTCGTCGTCGACCCACACGAAGGGCCGTCCGGCCGCCCACGCGACCAGGCCCCTGGTCTTCCAGTGCAGCCGCCGGACCGGCGGTTCCTCGTCCTCATCGGGCCAGTCGACGACGGGCAGTTCCGGTAGGCCGATGCGTGGTGCGACGTCCTCGTTAGCGTCGGCCATCCAGGTGGTGGCCCAGACCAGCTCGCATCCGAGTCTGCTGAGCCGCGCACCGTGCGTCGGATCGAGCCTCGACAGGAGGGGGTTGACCGGCTCGTCCCACTGGTCGGTGACGTCGGCCCCGGCCGTCCACCCGCCGGAGTCCCGCGGCGGCCCCCCGCCGATCGGGATGAGCGGTCCGTCCACGTCGAGGAAGAGCAAGGGACGCTCGGCACCAGCGGTCACCGGCGCACGATAGCCATCCCGGCCCCCGCGCATTGTCCCCCGTCGAGTCAGCCAGCGCGATGTGGCGTGAACAGGCCGGGAGCCACAGTGCGCGTGATGGTGACGCACGGGGTGCGCGAGACGCACGGCTTGTCGGACGACATGTACGGACATGTTGTCGCCGACACCGGCGAAGTCGATGGCGGTCGCTACTTCCGGTGCTCGGATCAGGTGATCGTTCCGGAGCCCGGTGTCGGTGCCATGGTGGCAGCGGTTGACGAAATGATCCGTTCCGGCGACATCGAGGTCATGTGCCGCCTGATCGAGGACCGCGGGGCCTAGCTAGGTGTTCTGCCCGGTGCGCAGACCCGTCACGCTCGCGGCGGTGCGGTGGTGGCGGGGTGTCGGGTCACCGCGGATCGGCCGGATCCCACCGATGACTATTCGACCGCGGCGCGGTCTGTCGGGGGACGGTTCAGAATCTGAGGGAGCATCCGATGGGCAAGCTGGTCGTGACGGAGTTCGTGACGCTGGACGGCGTGGCACAGGCGCCGGGGGAGCCGGACGAGGACCGCGAAGGCGGGTTCCGGCACGGCGGGTGGCAGGTGCCGCTGCTGGACGAGGCGTCCGGCTCGGCCATGTTCGCGCAGGCCACCAGCATGGACGCGCTGCTGCTGGGCCGGAAGACCTACGAGATCTTCGCCGCCTACTGGCCGAAGGCACCCGAGGAGATGCCCTTCACCGGCCTGTTGAACCGGGTGCCCAAGTACGTGGCCAGCCGCACCCTGGCCGAGCCGCTCGAGTGGGCGGGTTCGACGCTGGTCGCCGGTGACCTCGCCGAGGGCGTCGCCGCGCTGAAGGACCGCCACGACGAGCTGCACGTGATCGGCAGCCTGGACCTGGTGCAGACGCTGCTGCGGCACGGCCTCGTCGACCGGCTCAACCTGTGGCTCTATCCGGTGGTGCTCGGCAGCGGAAAGCGGGTGTTCGCGGAGGGCGCCGTGCCCGCCGCCCTCCGGCTCACCGAGTCGGTCGCCCACCCCAACGGCACGCTGCAACTGACGTACGAGGCGTCCGGCGCCCCGACCTACGGCGACCTCGCCATCTAGGTTTTCAGTCCCGGTCAGCCGTCGGCGTCGAGCCGGAACACCGGATGGTCCGCCACGTCGGGCAACCGGTCGAAGAAGCGCCGGGACTGCCCGGGCCACTTGGCGCGGTACGCGTCCACGACCAGCTGCCGCTCGTCGAGCGGCAGCTCGGTCGCGTGATATGTGGCGCGGCGCAGTCCCCGGCGGATCGCGCACCGGCCCGCGGCCCGCAGGTTGCGGGTCCACTCGGTGTTGCCCCGCATCGCCACCACGTACCGCCCGCCGCCGTGCTCCAGCAGGTTGACCGGAATCCGCTGGATTCTGCCGGTCCGGCGCCCGGCCACCTCAAGGGTGGTTCCGCCCGCCGCCCGGACGAGCGGATTGAGCACCTTGATCGTGAACCGGTCGGGTCGCCAGTAACGCTGCGCCACCGTCATCACCTCCGCGCATCGACAGGCGGGCTCGTCCACCGGTCGGCGCCCACCGTAGTTCCCGAGGCCAAGTCCCCGGCCGTCCCGCCGACCGCGGGACGGCCGGCGATCGCCCGGATGACGGGGCGGGATCAGTGCGAGGTGGGGCGGTCGCGCTCGACGCGCTGCGCCTCGACCAGCGCGAGACCCAGACAGCCGAGGAAGACCACCGCCACCGCCAGCAGCACGAGCACGCCCCCCAGGTCGTCGCCCGTCTGCCCCAGAACCGGGAACATGGCCACGAACGCCAGCAGCGCGCCGGCGAACCAGGCCGCCACGACGCGCCGCGAGCCCGGCCGCTGACTGTTCCGGCGTCCCCGGAGGTGTCGCCCGAACAGCACGGCCAGCCGCACGAGGAGCGCCGCCGAAGCCACCGCGTAGGCCTGCTGCGCGGCATCCCACCAGCCGAGCAGGTGACAGGCGCCGCCGACCAGCAGGGCGAGCCCGCCCAGCGACGCGGCGCCGAGCCAGGAGTCGTACCAGTTCTTCATGACGCCCCCGATCCGCGCCCGGTCCCGGCGGGGCGGCGCGGGCCGGTTCGCGAGTGGCCACTGTAGTGGGACGGCGCTCACCGGGTGCTCCCCGAACTGTCGGACCGGCCGAGCATGATGACGCGATGGGCACCGAGTACGCCGACACCGACCAGTTCCGGGGCGCTGCCTTCCGGGCCGCCGACCTCACCGGCGCCACCTTCCGCGACTGTGACCTGACCGGCGTCCGGATCGTCAGCTCGGAGATCGCGGACCTGCGGGTCTCCGGGTTCAACGGCACCGCCGGGCGGGTGGTGGTCGACGACGTCGACGTCACCGCGTACGTGTCGGCGGAGCTGGACCGGCGGCACCCGGAGCGGGTGCGGTTGCGGGCGGTCCGGTCGGCCGACGACCACCGGGCGATGTGGGCGCTGGTGGAGCGGCTCTGGGCGGAGACCATCGCCCGCGCCGAGCGCCTGCCGGAGCCGGCCCGGCACGAGCGGGTGGACGACGAGTGGTCGCTGGTGGAGACGCTGCGCCACCTGGTCTTCGCCGCCGACACCTGGGTGGGTCGGATGATCCTCGGCGAGGCGGTGCCGCACCACCGGCTGGCCCTGCCACCGACGGACTATCCGAGCGGCCGCGCCGCGGAGATCGGCGTGGACCTGACCGCTCGGCCGGCGTACGCGGAGGTGCTGGCGCTGCACGCGGACCGGATGGCCCGCACGGGCCGGGTGGTCGCGGACCTCACCGACGCGGAGCTGGACCGGGTCTGCACGGCGGAGCTGGCCCCGGTCTGGGGCACCGAGTCGCACCCGGTCGGTGAGTGCCTGCGGGTGCTGATGACGGAGTGCTGCGCGCACCGCCGCTACGCGGAACGGGACCTGGCAGTGCTGGAGGCCCGCCCAACCTGACCAGACCTCGCCCGCCAGCCGGAGGGAGCCGACTCGCGGCAAGACGCGCCAACCGCCGCCTGGGATACCGCAGTTCACGGCATGACGCCCCAACCTCACCCCCCACCCGCCCCGACTAGGCTGGCGATCATGCGGATTGGCATCGTGATCCTGCCCGACCAGCGGTGGGCGCAGGCGCAGCGGCGGTGGCGGCAGGTCGAGGAGTGGGGTTTCGACCACGCCTGGACGTACGACCACCTGGGCTGGCGGGACCTGGTCGACGGGCCGTGGTTCGACTCGATGGTCACCCTCACCGCGGCGGCCACGGTGACCTCGCGGATCCGGATCGGCACGCTGGTCGCCTCGCCGAACTTCCGGCACCCGGTGGCCTTCGCCCGGCAGCTCACCGCCCTGGATGACATCTCCGACGGCCGGGTGCTGCTCGGCCTCGGCGCCGGCGGGATCGGCTTCGACTCGGCGGTGCTCGGCGGCGAGACGCTGCCGCCGCGGCAGCGGGTGGACCGGTTCGGCGAGTTCACCGAGCTGCTCGACCTGGTGCTGCGCGAGGACGGGACGACCTGGCGGGGCGACTGGTTCGCCGCCGTGGACGCCCGCAACAACCCCGGCTGCGTGCAGCGGCCCCGGGTGCCGTTCGTGGTCGCCGCCAACGGTCCCCGGTCGATGCGGCTGGCCACCCGGTTCGGCCAGGGCTGGGTGACCACCGGCACCGGCGGGGACGACCTGACGAGCTGGTGGGACGGCGTCGGCGAGCTGTGCGGCCGGCTGGACCGGACGCTCGGCGAGGCCGGCCGCGACCCGGCCAGCCTGGACCGTTACCTGTCGCTGGACTCCGCGCCGGAGTTCTCGCTGAGCAGCGCCGACTTCTTCGCCGAGCAGGTGGCCCGGGCGGCGGCCCTCGGCTTCACCGACGTCATCACCCACTGGCCCCGGGCCAGCAGTTGGTACGCGGGTGACGAGGAGGTCCTGGCGGACGTGGCGACCCGGCTGCTGCCGGAGCTGCGCACCCCCTGACCGCGCGCCGACCGGGGTGGTGAGAAGGGCACCCTTCTCTACCGTAGGCGTTAACAAGGGCACCTTCCTTGCACCCTCAGATCAGCTGCCCGGCGTAGCCGGCGGCGGCGAGGACCCGGGCGTCCCCGGTGGCCGCGTGCGAGTCGAGGACCGCGTCGGCGAGCTTGACCACGTGCTCGTCGCCGTGCCGGGCGGCGCGGGCGAACACCTCGGCCGGGTCGGCCGGCCGCACGGCGGGCGCGCCGGACGGGTGCGCCGGCGCGTACACCGCGGTGACGGCGGCGGTGGCCGACCAGGCCGCGGCGAGGCTCGCCGCCCACCGCGCCGGGTCGAGGGCCGGCAGGGTCCGCAGCACCGCGGTGGGCGCGGTGACCGCGTGCACCAGCATCACCGGGTTCTCGTGGCCGAACCGCAGGTAGTCCAGGCTCGCCCGGTGCACCAGCGCGGTCAGCCCCCGCTGCGCGTCGGCCGGGGTCCGCGCCGGGCGCGGGGCCGTTAGGGCGTGCGACCAGTGGGGTACGTCGGGCAGCCGGCCCAGCCGGTCGCCGATGCCGCCGGTCCGGTCGGGCAGCCGGGGCAGCGAGTCCAGCGCGTCGACCAGGTCCGTCCGGCCGGTGAGCGGCCCGGCGCCCGGCACCGGTTGCCAGCGGGCGGCCCAGTAGCCGAGCGCCTGGGCCAGTTCGGTGCGCCGGTCCGGGCTCGCGCCGTCCCCGCCGTCGAGGAGGGCGCGGACGGCGTGGCCGACCCGGATCACGCCGTGCGTGGCACCGGCGGCGATGCCCGGCAGCAGCCGGGGCCACCAGGTGCCGAGCACCTCGCGCCAGGGCCGTTCGCGCAGTTCGCGCGCGAAGTAGCCGAGCCAGTCACCGGCCCGCTTCGGGTCGCCGAGCGCCGCCCGCCAGTCGTCGATTGGCCGCAGGCCGCGTGGCGCGTCGTCGAGCCGCTTCAGGTACGCGTCGAGCCAGCGGTGCACCCGGCCGTCGTGCCCGTGCCGCACCAGCGCCTCCACCGCCATCGGCCCGTGGTTGGAGAGCCAGCCCTCGAACTCCGGCCCGGTGTGGTGCAGCCGCCGGTACGCCTCGTCCAGAATCCCCGTGTCCATGCCCCCATCGTGAAACCTCAACCTTCGTGGAGGTCAATGGGTGGCCCGGGTGGGCAGCCGCGCGGCGTCGAGCAGGGCGTGCAGCCGCAGCTCGGCGGCGGTCTCCGGCGGGCAGTCGCGGACCACCACGGCGGTGCCCAGCACCTCGGCGCCCCGGGCGGCGCAGATGGCGTGCGTGGCGCGGACCTGGGCGCCGGTGGTCAGCCAGTCGTCAACGACCAGCACCCGGTCGCCGGGGCGCAGGTCGTGGTCGCGTACGCCCAGCCGGACCCGGCGCCCCCGGAAGTCCGGCCGGCTCTGCGCCCAGCTCACCGGCCCGGCGGGCAGCCGGCCGTCGCCGGCCTTGTAGGCCGGCGCGAAGCCCACGCCGAGCGCGGTGGCCGCCAGTGGGCCGAGGATCAGCCCGGTCACCGCCGGGGCGACGACCACCGTCGGCCGGGCGGCCCGGAACGGCGCCACCAGCGCCGGCCCGAGCCCGGCCAGCACCTCGGGGTCGCGCCACCAGCCGGCGACGTCGCTGACCAGGTGGTCGCTGGTCGGGCCGGGGTCGATCCAGCGGAACAACGCGACGAGGCGTTCGCTCAGCTCAGCGGGCACGGCCCCATCCTGCGGCACGGCGGGCGGCCGGCGCGACGCGGCCCGACCGGCCCACCTCGACTCGGATGATCGGCTACACGTATAGCTGTAAATCGGGCTATACCACCATGATCACGTTGACTTCGGAAGTACTTCTCTCGTTACGGTCCGATCTCGGTTCACCCGATCGACGAAAGGACCAGGTCAGTGACGGGTAGGCACACCCTGCGCAACCGCTTCTTCTCCTCGCCGAGCGGTATCGCCGCCACCGCGGCGGTCGGTGTCGCGCTCGCGGTCGGTGGGACCGTCGGTGCCGTCCAGCTGACCGCCGGCGAGGCGACCACCCCGCCCGTGCTCGACGCCGCCCCGCCGGCCAGCACCTCGGCCGCACCGAGCCCCTCGCTCAGCCCCACCCTCTCGCCCAGCCCCACCGTCTCGCCGAGCGCCAGCCCATCGCCGAGCGCCACCGCGACCGCCACTCCGAAGGCCACCCGGTCCGCGCAGGCGGCGTCGCGGGGCAAGGCCCGGACGGCCAGCCCGAAGCCGACCGCGACCCGGACCGCCAGCCCGAAGCCGACCGCCGCGAAGAAGACGGCGGCCGTGGTCGACAGCGGCACCTGCGGCGCGTCGTTCTACGACGAGGGGCAGATGACGGCGAACGGCGAGACCTTCGACCCGAGCGCGCTGACCGCCGCGCACAAGACCCTGCCGTTCAACACCAAGGTCCGGGTCACCAACCCGGACAACGGCAAGTCGGTCACCGTACGGATCAACGACCGCGGCCCGTACATCGACGGGCGCTGCATCGACCTGTCCCGCGCCGCGTTCGCGGCGATCGCCTCGGTCGACCTCGGCGAGCTGACCGTGAAGTACGAGGTGCTCGGCTGATCGGCGGGGCGGGCGTCGACCGGCGGCCGGCCTGGTCCCGTCGGCCAGAACACGCTCGGACGTCAGGGCAGGTTCATGCCACGGTTCATTTTCTTCAGGCATGCTGTCCGGTGTACGCATGCAGCCCCTTCGGTCGGGCGGTAGCCCGCTGACCCCCGGATCCCGCGCCGGCCTCGGCGCGGCCCTCGGGCTGCTCGCGATCGTCTCCGCCGTCGAGGCGGCCGACGGCCGCCCGGTGCACTACGTCGCGCTGATGGTGGCCACCCCGTTCCTGGCCGCCGCGCTGGCGTCCTGGCGGGTGGTGCTCGGCGTGGGCGCGGCGGCCACCCTCACCGGTGCCGGCTTCGCCCTGGCCGAGCCGGAGATGTCACTGGTCACCGCGATCAACGTGGCCGGCATCGCGCTGGCCACCGCGGTCGCCGCCGGGGTCGCCGCGGTACGCCAGCGCCAGGCCGAGCAGATCGCCCAGCTGTCCAAACTGGCCACGGTGGCCCAGCAGGCGGTGCTGCGCCCGTTCGGCCCCCGGGTCGGCTCGCTGGCGGTGGCCGCCCGATACATCTCCTCCACCGCCACCGCCGAGATCGGCGGCGACCTGTACGAGGCGATGGACACCCCGTACGGCGTCCGCATGATCATCGGTGACGTACGCGGCAAGGGGCTGGACGCGGTCCGGCTGGCCAGCATCGTGCTCGGCTCCTACCGGCACGTGGCGTACGAGCGCTCCGACCTGCGGGCGGTGGTCACCGACCTGGACCGGGCGGTGGCCCGCAACGTCGGCGACGAGGACTTCGTCACCGCCGCGCTGGTCGAGGAGCGGGGCGGGACGCTCACCATCGTCAACTGCGGCCACCCGCCGCCGCTGCTGTTGCGCCGCGGGGCGGTCATCCCGCTGGAGCCGCCGGCCCCGGCCCCGCCGTTGGGCTTCATGCCGGTGGTCCGGCCCCGGGTCGAGCGGCTGGAGCCGGGTGACCGGCTGCTGCTGTTCACCGACGGCCTCGGCGAGGCCCGCCGGGACGGCGAGTTCTTCCCGACCGCCGACCGGGCCTGGCGGCTGCTCGGCCACGGCACGGTCGCCGACGGGCTGGCCTCCCTGGAGACCGCGCTGGTCGAGTGGGTGCACGGCCGGCTCGACGACGACATCGCGCTGGTCCTGATGGAATACACCGGCTCGCGTGCCGCCACCCCGGCGGCCGTCCCGAGCTGGGAGGTCGGCGCGGCGGAGGCGTGATGGCGGCGGGGACGCCGTCCGGCGAACCGCAGGTGTGTAATTGCCATCACTTCGGTGATCGGGTTGTCGCTGCCTACCGGTGAGTAATACAGTCTGGGTTACTGATCGGTAACACCTGTCCGGAAGCGGGGCCAGCGAGCATGACCCACTACAAGAGCAACGTTCGGGACCTCGAGTTCAACCTGTTCGAGGTCTTCGGGGCGGACCGGACGTTCGGCCACGAGCCGTACACGGACCTGGATGTCGACACCGCCCGTAGCTTCCTCTCCGAGGTCGACCGCCTGGCCCGCGAGGACCTGGCCGCCAGCTACCTGGACAGCGACCGCAACCCGCCGGTCTTCGACCCCGCGACGCACACCGCGCCGCTGCCGGAGTCGTTCAAGAAGTCCTACCGCGCGTTCATGGACTCCGAGTTCTGGCGGCTCGACCTGCCCGAGGCCCTCGGCGGCACGAACGCCCCGCGCGCCCTCTGGTGGTCGCTGGCCGAGCTGGTGCTCGGCGCCAACGCCCCGGTCTGGATGTACGCCTCCGGCCCGTCCTTCGCGCACGTGCTGCACGTGGAGGGCACCGAGGAGCAGCAGAAGTGGGCCCGGCTCTTCATCGACAAGCAGTGGGGCTCGACCATGGTGCTGACCGAGCCGGACGCCGGCTCGGACGTCGGCGCGGGGCGCACCCGGGCCGTGCAGCAGCCGGACGGCTCGTGGCACATCGAGGGCGTCAAGCGCTTCATCACCTCCGGTGAGCACGACCTGAGCGACAACATCGTGCACTACGTGCTGGCCCGCCCGGTCGGCGTCGAGGGCGCCGGCGGCCCCGGCACCAAGGGCCTGTCCCTGTTCGTGGTGCCGAAGTACCACTTCGACGCCGAGACCGGTGAGCTGGGCGAGCGCAACGGCGTCTACGCCACAAACGTCGAGCACAAGATGGGCCTGAAGGTCTCCAACACTTGCGAGGTGACCTTCGGCGAGCACGGCGTACCGGCCAAGGGCTGGCTGCTGGGCGAGAAGCACGACGGCATCCGGCAGATGTTCATGATCATCGAGTACGCCCGGATGATGGTCGGCACCAAGGCGATCGCCACCCTCTCCACCGGCTACCTGAACGCCCTGGAGTACGCCAAGAACCGGGTGCAGGGCGCCGACCTGATCCAGCAGGCCGACAAGACCGCGCCGCGGGTGACCATCACCCACCACCCCGACGTGCGCCGTTCCCTCATGCTCCAGAAGTCGTACGCCGAGGGGCTGCGGGCGCTGGTCTGCTACACCGCCGGCTGGCAGGACAAGGTCGCCATCGCCGAGGCGGCCGGCGACGAGAAGGCCACCAAGCTGGCCAAGCGGGTAAACGACCTGCTGCTTCCGCTGGTCAAGGGCGTCGGCTCCGAGCGGGCGTACGAGCTGCTCGGCCACGAGTCGCTGCAGACGTACGGCGGCTCCGGCTTCCTCCAGGACTACCCGCTGGAGCAGTACGTCCGGGACGCCAAGATCGACACCCTGTACGAGGGCACCACCGCGATCCAGAGCCTCGACCTGATCTTCCGGAAGATCGTCCGGGACAACGGCAAGGCCCTGCTGGCGGTCGCCGGCGAGATCCAGGAGCACATCGCCTCCGAGGCGGGCAACGGCCAGCTCAAGGAGGAGCGGCAGGCGCTCGGCAAGGCGCTCGCCGAGGTGCAGAACATCCTCGGCGTGATGACCGGCTGGCTGGGCGAGGCCCAGGCCGGCGACGCCCGGGCGCTCTACAAGGTCGGCCTGAGCAGCCGTCGCTTCCTGCTCGCCCTCGGCGACGTGGTGGTCGGCTGGCTGCTGCAGAAGCAGGCGGACGTCGCGCTGAAGGCCCTGGCCGGCGAGGTGTCCGCCGCCGACAAGGCGTTCTACACCGGCAAGGTGGCCGCCGCCCGGTTCTTCGCCCGCGAGGTGCTGCCCCGCATCGGCTCCGACCGGCGGATCATCGAAGGCACCGACCTCGACCTGATGGACCTCCCAGAAGAGGCCTTCTGATCCCTTTGGGGCGATCATCCCAGTCTGACCCACAGCGGCCGGCGAGCATGCGCTCGCCGGCCGCTGGTGTCCGCCTGCAAGATCGCGCTGAATCCTGGTTGTAGTGGTCTCGCTGCGCCTACAAGGCCACTACAACCAGGATTCAGCGCGGATCATGGCGGGCCCCCTGTCGAAGATGACAGCGGAGCGGTGGGGGGCGGAGCGGTGACGGGCCGAATTGCGCGGGCCGAATTGCGCGGGCCGGGTCGGGTAGGCGTGCCGCCTGGCGGGTAACCGTCACGGACACGTCAGGGGCACGCCCAAGGGCCACCGCACGGGGGAGTGCAGCGCACATGGGCATTGGCAGCGCCATCTTTCTCATCGCGCTCGGCGCGATCATGACCTTCGCCATCCGGGCCAACGTCTGGTGGCTGGACCTGCGCGCGGTCGGCTGGGTGTTCATCCTGGCCGGGCTGGCGGTCCTGCTCACCACGCTGTGGTTCTGGCAGGACCGGCGCAAGCGGGCACGCACGCTGATCGTGGAGGAGAACCGGCTCTCCCACCCGACGGCGATGATGCCGCCGCCACCGGACCCGCCGCCGCCGACCGCCCCACCCTCCTGAGTCGGCCACCGCGCGGGCCAGGCCCGGTGGGGCCGACCGCCCTCCTGAGCCGGCCACGGCACGGGTCCGGCCCGGTGGGGCCGACCGCTCCGCCCTCCTGAGCCGCCGGAAGTGTTAAGCGGGGGCCCCTGCTCTACTAAATGCGTTAACAGGGGGCCCCTCCTTACACCTCAGCCGCGGGCGGTGTGGCGGGTGGTGATGGGGGCGGCGCCGGGGGTGAGGTCCGGCCAGGGGGAGGTCGGGCGGTGGATCACCAGGTCGGTGGTGCGCAGGCCGTCCGGATCGGCCCGTTCCGGGTCGAGCAGGGCGGAGAGCAGCGAGATGCCCGGGTTGTGGGCGACCAGCAGCACGGTGCGGGCCGCCGGGTCGACCGTCCGGAGCAGGGCCAGCAGGTCCTCGGGGCCGGCCTCGTACGCGGCGGCCTCGTAGCGCACCGCCGGGGCCGAGCCCGCCGGGCCGCCCTCCGGCGGCGAGCCGGTCATGCCCAGCGCGACGTCGTGCCAGGTCTGCCGGGTGCGCCGGGCCGGCGAGCAGAGCACCACGTCGGGCAGCAGGCCGTGCCGGGCCAGCCAGGCTCCGGCGGCGGCAGCGTCGGCGTGTCCGCGCGCGCTGAGCCGGCGCTCCGCGTCGGGCGAGGAATCGGGCGGTTCGGCCTTGGCGTGCCGCAGGAGCACCAGGCTCCGCTCCCCGGCTGTCCGGTCCGTCATGGCCACAGCTTGCCTGATTGGCGATCACAGCGCCTGGGTATGTCGATGCGTGCCGCTACCTCATCCATGGCCGCGGCGGTAGGAAACGCCAGCTGAACGCCAAGGAGGCGACGTCATGGGCATCGGTGCCAGCATCTTCCTGATCGCGCTGGGCGCGATCTTCGCGTTCGCCATCGACGCCGACCTGGGATGGCTCAACGTCAACGTGGTCGGCTGGGTGCTGATGCTCGCCGGCCTGGTCGGGCTGCTGACCACCCTCTACTTCTGGAACCGCCGGCGCGCCGTGGTCGCCGCGCCGGTGCGCGAGCGGGTGGTCGCCGACCCGGTGGTGCCGGTGCAGGACGACCGGGTGGTCCGCGAGGAGTACCGCGAGGTTCGCCGCCCGGGCCGTACGGTCTGAGCGCGCTCTCGCCCAGGGACGTGGGGGGCTCCGCAACGGCGCGGGGCCCCCTGCCTGTGCCCGGGGCCGGACGGGGCCGGGCCGGCGGGCCTCAGGCGAACAGCGCGAAATAGATCGCGATGTGGTGGCAGATCGCGGCGATCAGGGTGCAGGCGTGGAAGAACTCGTGGTGGCCGAAGACGGTCGGCCAGGGGTTCGGCTTGCGTAGGGCGTAGAACACCGCACCCACGCTGTAGAGCGCGCCGCCGACCGCGAGCAGCACCAGGGCGGTGACCCCGCCGCCGCGCAGGATCTGCGGCAGCATCGCCACCGACACCCAGCCGAGGGCGAGGTAGAGCGGCGCGGAGACCCAGCGGGGGGCGTGCGGCCAGATCAGCTTCACCGCCACCCCGGCCAGCGCGCCGCCCCAGACCACGGCCAGCATGAGGGTGGCCGGCCCGCGGTCGAGCAGCAGCGCGCAGAGCGGCGTGTACGTGCCGGCGATGAACACGAAGATCATCGAGTGGTCCAGCCGGCGCATGATCTGGTAGCCGCGCTCGGACCACACCCGGCGGTGGTAGAGCGCGCTGGTGCCGAAGAGCCCGCACACGGTCACGCTGTAGATCAGGCAGCTGACCAGCGGGGCCCAGCCGGGACGGGTGGCGGCGATCGCGCAGAGCACGATGCCGCAGGCGAGGGCGACGAAGAACGCGTACGTGTGCAGCCAGCCGCGCATCCGCGGTTTACCGATGTCGACCGGCTTGAGCCGCAGCGGCGCAGAGGTGGTCACCTAGACAGGTTACGACACCGTAGGTTACTTGCAAGTAGTGTGTGCGCTCACGGTGCCGGGGATTCCCGGACCGCCCCCGGATCGGCCACCATGGCGGGGTGCGGATCCGGCCCGTCGGCGCGTACGCGCTGCTGCTCGAATGCGACGACCCCGACCAGGTGGAGGGGTGGCGGGCCGAGCTGTGCCGGCGCCGGGCGGCCGGCGAGCTGAGCGCCGAGGAAATCGTCCCGGCCGCGCGTACCGTCCTGCTCGACGGGGTGGACCCGGCCGCGGTGGCCCGGCTCGTCGCCGGCTGGACGCCGGCGCCGCCGACCGCCACGCCGACCGTCGGCGAGGTCGAGGTCCCCACCGTGTACGACGGCGCGGACCTGCCCGTCGTCGCCGGGCACTGGGGGGTGCCGGTGCCGGAGGTGGTGCGGCGGCTGCGGCGTACCGACTTCCGGGTGGCGTTCTGCGGGTTCGCGCCCGGCTTCGGCTACCTCACCGGGCTGCCGGCGGAGCTGGCCGTGCCCCGGCTGGCCACCCCCCGACCCCGGGTGCCGGCCGGCTCGGTGGCGCTCGCCGGCCCGTACGCGGGCATCTATCCGAGCGCCTCACCGGGCGGCTGGCTGCTGGTCGGCCGGACCACGCTGCCGCTGTTCGACGTGCACGCCGACCCGCCCGCCCGGCTCACCCCCGGCACCCGGGTCCGGCTGGTGCCGGCATGAGCCGGTCCGCCGCCGTCGAGGTGCTCCGGGCCGGCGCGCTGACCACCGTGCAGGACCAGGGCCGCCCCGGCTGGGCGCACCTCGGCGTACCCCGGTCGGGCGCGCTCGACCCGGCCGCGCTGCGGCTGGCGAACCGGCTGGTCGGCAATCCCGAGCCGGCCGCCGGCCTGGAGGTCACCCTCGGCGGCTGCGTGCTGCGCTTCACCTCCGCGACCACGGTGGCGGTGACCGGCGCGGACACCGAACTGTGGGTGGACGACCGGCCGGCGGACGTCGGCCGGCCGCTCTCCGTGCCCGCCGGCGCGGTGCTGCGGATCGGGCCGCCCCGGGCCGGGCTGCGCAGCTGGCTGGCCGTGGCGGGCGGGATCGCCGTCGAGCCGGTGCTCGGCAGCCGCTCCGCCGACACCCTCTCCGGGCTCGGCCCGCCCCCGGTCCGCGACGGCGACCGGCTGGCCCTCGGCCCGCCCGCCGGCGGCCCCGCGCCGGTGGACGTCACGCCGGGCTGGACGCCGCCGGCGGAGCTCCGGCTGCGGCTGCGCCTCGGCCCCCGCGACGACTGGTTCACCCCGGCCGCCGTGCACCGGCTGCTGCACAGCCCGTACACCGTCGGTCCGCTCAGCAACCGGATCGGCGTACGCCTGGAAGGTCCCGCGCTGCCCCGCGCGGTCGGCGGCGAGCTGCCCAGCGAGGGCCTGGTGCTCGGCGCGGTGCAGGTCCCGGCGGACGGTCGGCCGCTGGTCTTCCTGGCCGACCACCCGACCACCGGCGGCTACCCGGTCATCGGGGTGGTCGCGGACGTGACAGCGCTCGCGCAGGCCCGGCCGGGGACTACGGTGAGGTTCCATGGACCTGAACGCTGACCTCGGCGAGGGCTTCGGCATCTGGCGGCTCGGTGACGACGAGGCGCTGCTGGACCTGATCACCTCGGCGAACGTGGCCTGCGGGTTCCACGGCGGCGACCCGTCCACCATGCGCCGGGTCAGCGCCGCCGCGGCCGAGCGGGGAGTGGCCGTCGGCGCCCAGGTCGGCTACCGGGACCTGGCCGGCTTCGGCCGCCGGCACATCGCGTACGCCTTCACCGACCTGCGCGACGAGGTCACCTACCAGCTCGGCGCCCTGGACGCGTTCTGCCGGCTGGCCCGCACCCGGGTCCGCTACCTGAAGCCGCACGGTGCCCTCTACCACGCGGCGGCGGTGGACGAGTCGCAGGCGGCGGCCCTGGTCGCCGCGGTCAGCGGGTACGACGAGGAACTGCCGATCCTCTGCGCGCCCGGCTCGACGCTGGCGCAGCTCGCGGTCGGCGCCGGCCTGCGGGTGGTCGCCGAGGGCTTCGCCGACCGGGGCTACCTGCCCAACGGCTCGCTGGTGCCCCGGACCGCCCCCGGCGCGCTGGTCGCCGACCCGGAGGAGGTGGCCGTCCGGGCGGTCCGGATGGCCACCGAGCACACCGTGGTGGCGGTCGACGGCAGCGTGATCCCCTGCCAGGTCGAGTCGGTCTGCCTGCACGGAGACAGCCCCGGCGCGGTGGCCGCGGCGGAGCTGGTCCGCGCGGCACTGCTCGACGCGGGCGTCACCCCGAAGCCGTTCGCCTGAGCCGGGCCCGGATCCCGGGCCCGACCGGCCGTCAGGCGTCCATGCCCCGCAGCACCAGCGGCACCCGGGTCGCCCCACCGTCGACCACCCGCACCGGCACCCCCCAGTCCTGCCGGGTCAGGTGGCAGGCGGCGTGCTCGACGTCCGCGTCGCAGGTGGCCGCCTGGGCGGTCACCTGGAGCACCCCCGAGGGCACCGAGCCGTCGATGACCAGCCGGCGGGACAGGTCGGTGGTCGTCCCGGCCCCCTCCCGCAGCAGCTCCGGCGGCGAGGCCGAGACCACCAGCCGGGTGGACGGGCCGTACGTGTCGTCCAGCTTCTGGCCGGGCGCCGGGGTGAAGATGACGTCCAGGGTCAGCTCGCCCGCCGCCACGTCGGTGGGCTTGCGCTCCAGCTTGTGCCGGGGCCCGTCCACGGTGCTGGCGCCGGCGGCGTCCAGCGCCCCCGGGGCCAGCCGGGTGAGCCGGTGGGCGGCCGACTCGACCACCAGCACCCCGCCGTCGTCGGTGAGCACCAGGTCGCTCGGCTCGGCCAGGCCGTCCGCCACCGTGCCGACCTGCTCGGTCCCGGGATCGTAGCGGCGCACCGCACCGTTGTAGGTGTCCGCGATCAGCACCGAACCGTCGGGCAGCGCGCAGACCCCGAGCGGGTGCTGGAGCAGCGCCCGGTCGGCCGGCCCGTCGACGTGACCGAAGTCGAACAGCCCCTGCCCGACGGCCGTGAACATCGTCCCGTTCTCGACGTACCGGACGGCGCTGGTCTCGCTGTCGGCGACCCAGAGCCGGGTGCCGTCGGCGCTTACCGACAGCCCGGACGGCTGGGCCATCCACACCTCGGCCAGCGGACCGTCGCGCAGCGCCTCCACAGTGGTGCCGGCGTACATCCCGGCGGTCCGCTTGATCGGGTCGAACCACCAGAGCTGGTGGATGCCGGCCATCGCGACGACGACCCTGTCGTCGTACCAGGCCAGGTCCCAGGGGGAGGAGAGGTCGACGGAGAGCGCGTCGTGCGCGTGGTCGTCGACGGTGGACCGCCACTGCCGGCCGGTGCCGGCCACGGTGACCACCTCGCCGGTGGCGAGCTTCACCCCGCGCAGCAGGTGGTTGACGGTGTCCGCGACGACCAGGTCGTAGCCGGCCACCTCGGCGGCGTGCCGGGGCAGCAGGCAGAGCCCCTGCGGCTCGGCGAAGGTGGCCGCCTCGGCCGGGCCGTCGGCGCGCCCCCGGGCGCCGGAGCCGATCCGGCGGACCAGCCGCTCGCCGTCCGGCGCCAGCTCCGCCAGGGAGTGCCGGGCCGAGTCGGAGACCAGCAGGTTGCCGCCGTCGAGCAGCACGGCCTTGCCCGGGAAGCGCAGCGCCGTGTCCGGTTCCGCCGGCGGGACGTACGGGCCGTCGCCCCGGTGCAGCGTGCCCTTGGCCTGGTGCGTCTCGATCAGCTCGTCGATCAGCCGGGCCAGCCCCTCGGCGTGCCCCTCGCCGGCCATGGTGGCCACCACGTAGCCCTCCGGATCCACCACCGACAGGGTCGGCCAGGCCTTGGCGGCGTACTGCTGCCACATGTCCAGCTCGGGATCGTCGAGGACGGGGTGGTGCACGCCGTACCGCTCCACGGCGGCGGCCAGCGCCGCCGGGTCCTTCTCGTGCTCGAACTTGGGCGAGTGCACGCCGACGACGACCAGCACGTCGCCGTACTTCTCCTCCAGCGGGCGCAGCTCGTCGAGCACGTGCAGGCAGTTGATGCAGCAGAAGGTCCAAAAATCGAGCAGAAGGATCTTTCCGCGCAGGTCGGAAAGCTTCAGGTCCCGCCCGCCGGTGTTCAGCCAGCCCCGACCGCGCAGCTCGGGTGCCCGTACTCGTGCGCTCATGTCCTCAGTCTGCCGGACGGACCGCCCCGCGCGACCCGGCACGGCAGCGGTCTCGATCACAGCCGGAACGCCGACGGCGGGGCCACGGAACTCCGTGACCCCGCCGTCGGGAGGTGGAACTATTTGGCGGCGGCCTTCTTCAGGCAGAGCACCCGGTCGGCGCCCTCGCCGGGCAGCACCACGTGCGGCTGGCCCGGGTCGGCGCACTTGTCCTTGCTGGCGACCCGCGCCACCACCTTGAACGCGTCGGCGTCGGCGCAGTCCGCGGTCGCGGCACCCGAGCCGGACTGCTTGACGCAGGAGCCGACGGCCGGGTTGAAGGACGCCGGCTTCGGGGCGTCGTCCCCGCCGATCTTGCCGAGCAGGGCGAGCAGGCCGAGCGGGACCGCGAGGATCAGCGCCGCGGCCAGCAGCACCAGGGCCAGCACCCGGCCGTTGCGCACCTTGGGGGCGGGCTGCTCCGGCTGCGCCTCGGCGGCTTCCGGCTTGAACGAGTCGAACCGCCCCTGCTCGGGCTCGGGCGGGGCGCCCCAGGCCGGGCCGGGCTGCTGCGCGCCGGGGAAGGCGGGCGGGAAACCCCCCTGGTGGTGCTGCTGGTCCCCGACCGGCGGCTGGCCGTACGGCTGGGTGCCGTCGACCGGCGCGGCGGCCCGGTACGGGTCACCGGGGCGCTCGTCGGCGTGCGGGCGTACCCCGTTCACCGGCCGGTTGTCGCCGGCCGGGTCGGTGAAGCTCGGCATGCCGGGCGGGAAGGCCGGCGGGGCGGGCGGTCCGGCCGGCACGGCCGCCGCGGCGGCGTACGCCCGTGCGGCCGGCGGCCGGGCCTGGTCGTCGAAGCGCGGCTGCCCACCGTGCTCGTGGCCCGACTCGCCCTGCCCCGGCTCGTCGTCCGGCTCCGGACGGGCGGGCCGGCCGTACACCCGGGGCTGCGGCGGCGGGGTGCCGCCCGGCAGCGGATCGTCGGCCGGCGGCAGCACTCGGCTGGCCATCGGCACCGAGGCGCTGCCGGAGGCGCTGGCCGACGCGCCACCCTCCGGCCCGGGCACCGAGGCCCGGCCGGCCGAGCCGGCCTCCGGCGAGGTACGCGGACCCGGCACCACCGGGGCGGCGGGAGACTGCGGCTCGTCCCGGGACAGCTCCTGGCCGGGCCAGCCGGCCTGGTCGTTCGGGTGGCCCGGGCCGGCGTCGTCGCGGCCGGGCTGCTCGAAGGGGTTGTACTGGGCGGGCTGCTGGTAGTCGGCCGGCGGCGCGGCGGCGAGGCTCGCCCCCGGCACCCGCTGCTCCTGCGGCGGCAACGGCACCGCGTTGGCGGCGGAGATGCCCGGTGCCGGTCCCGGCTGGTAGGCCGGCGGCTCGTCGGCCCGGCGTGCCTCCCACCCGTTGTCGGCGGCCGGCTCGGCCTCCTGGCGGCCCCATGCCGCACCGGGGGCCCACGGCTCGACCTCCGCGGCGGTGGGCTGGGCGGGCCGCTCGGCGCCCCACTGCCCGCCGCCGTCCCCGGCCGGTCCGCCCCAGGCGGGTGGACCGTCGTTGCCGGCGACCGCCGCGGCGGCCCGGACCGGCGGCGCGGACGTCGGTTCCGGCTGCGTCCAGCCGGTGGCTTCGGGGCGCTCGGCCGGCGGTGACCCGGCGGCCCAGCCGCCCGAGGTCGCCGAGTCGTCCTGCGCCGCGCCGTCCCAGCCGCCGGAGCGGCCGGCGTCGTCCTGCCGGGCGTCGGCGGCCCAGCCGCCGGACCGCGCCGGGTCCTGTTCGTGGGCGTCGGCGGACCAGCCGCCGGACCGGGCCGGCTCCTCATCGCGGGCGTCGGCGGTCCAACCGCCGGATCGCGCCGGGTCCTGTTCGCGGGCGTCGGTGGACCAGTCACCCGAGCGCGGGTCCTCGTCGCGGGCGTCGGCCGGCCAACGGCCGCCGGAGTCGGGAGCGGCGTTGCCGGTCCAGCCGCCGGAGCGGGCCGGATCTTCCTGCCCGGCCGCCCAGCCGCCGGAGGTGGCGGCCTCGTCGCGCTCGTCGTTGGGGCGCCAACCGCCGGACCGCTCCGGGTCGTCCGACCCGGCGTCCGGCGCGGGCTGCGGCACCTGGGCGGCGCCGCGGGCGGCGGGTTGGGCCTGCGGCCAGGCGGCCGGGGCCACCTCGGCCGGCTGCCCCCACGCCGGTTGGTCGTCCTGCCGCGCCTCGGCGGGCCAGCCGCCGGAGCGGGCGGCGTCGTCCTGCCGGGCCTCGGCGGGCTGCTCCCAGCCGCCGGACCGGGCCGGGTCGTCCTGGCTGGTGGCGCCCGGCCAGCCGCCGGAGCGGGCCGCCTCGTCGGGGGCGGCGTTCCAGCCGCCCGGTTGCGCCGGTTCGGCCTGCGGGGTGGGCGCCGGCCAGCCGCCGGAGCGGGCGGCGTCGTCCTGTCGGGCCTCGGCGGGCCAGCCGCCGGAGCGGGCGGCGTCGTCCTGCGCGCCGGCCGGCTGCTCCCAGGCGCCCGACTGTGCCGGCTCGGCCTGCGGGGTGGGCGCCGGCCAGCCGCCGGAGCGGGCCGGGTCCTCGGAGGTGGCCGGCCAGCCGCCGGACTGGGCGGCGTCGTCCGGCCCGGTCCAGGTGCCGGGGGCCGGGTTGGCGGGCGACGGCACCTGGGCCGCGCCGCGGGCGGCGGGCTGGGTCTGGGGCCAGGCGGGCGGGGCCGGCTCGGCCTGCTGCGCCCAACCCGGCTGACCCTGGTCGGCGGCCGGCGGGCCACCGGCCGCCCAGGCGCCGGTCTGCTCCTGCTGGCTGGCCCAGGCGGCCTGGGAGGTGCCACCGGCGGGCCCCCAGGTGCCGGGCTGGGCCGGCGCGGCGGCCGGAACCGAGGCCGAGCCCCAACTCGCGGTGGCGGGAGGCTGGTCGTTCTGCGCGGCCCAGGCCGGGGCCGGCGACTGCGGCTGGTTGCCCGGGGGTGGAGGTGCCCAGCCCAGGTCTGGCGCGGACCCGTAGGGAGAGTTCTGCTGCGCGGGGCGATCGCCGTACGGCGCCGGTCCGCCGGCGCCCGGCGACACCTCGTCCGGCTCCTGGCCGGGGCGGTGCGGGCCCTCGGACGTCATGGGTGCGCCTCCTCCATCACATGTCGGCCACCGATGCCGCCCGGTCGGGTCGGCATGGCACCGGCGTCGCCGGCGGTTCCGGCCGTGCGGGCTCCCCGCACCGTATCCGGTGGCCGCGCGGACCGTCCGGGGACCATCGGGTCGTCACTCCGGGTCACCGGTCGGTGTCGAGCGGCATCTATCCGCTCGGTGTGCTCCGTCCGGCGGCGGGGTGGCGGCCGAGCCCCACCGTACCGGTCGGTGCGCCAGGGTGGAATCCCGGGTGAAACGCCGACGACCCGCCCGGTGCGGCCGGGCGGGTCGTCGATCTGGAGGAGGGAGAAAAGTGTGTGGCGTCAGCTCATGTGACGCTGGGCGATCGCGATCAGTTCCTCGCGGACCGCGGGCGAGTTGGCGGAACGCAGCGCGTGCTCGATGGCACGGGCCCGGCGGTTGGCGTCACGGCGGGTGCGGATGCGCTGGATCATGCTCATGGTGGTTCTCTCCTCCTGGCTTATTCGGTTGTCAGCCCCTTGATGTCTCTATTTAAGCGCACCGAGCCGCCGATCGCCATCGATTATTAGGTGAGCTGAGCCACGTGCCTAAGGATCGTAGGTCAAGAGGGGTGTTGCGCCGAGGTTTTCTTCGCCCAACGGCAACGGCCGGTGTGCCGGGCGTTCACCCGTGACACACCGGCCGTTGCCGGAGCGGTGGACCCGTCAGGTCCAGGCGAGCAGCGCCGCCTCCGGGTCGGCGAGGAAGTCGCCGACGTCGCGCAGGAACTTCGACCCCAGCTCACCGTCGATGATCCGGTGGTCGAAGGAGAGGCCGAGCGTGGTGACCTGGCGCGGCTTGACCTTGCCCTTGTGCACCCACGGCATCTCGCGGACCGCGCCGAAGGCCAGGATCGCCGACTCGCCCGGGGGCAGGATCGGCGTACCGGTGTCGACGCCGAAGACACCGACGTTGGTGATGGTCAGCGTGCCGCCGGACATGTCCGCCGGGGAGGTCTTCCCCGACTTCGCGGTCTGCACCAGACCGGTCATCGCGTCCGCCAGTTCGCGCAGCGACAGCCGGCCGGCGTCCTTGATGTTCGGCACGATCAGGCCGCGCTCGGTGGCCGCCGCGATGCCCAGGTTGACGTAGTCCTTCACCACGATCTCGTCGCCGGCCCAGGTCGAGTTGACCATCGGGTGCCGCTTGACCGCCAGCAGCACCGCCTTCGCCACCAGCAGCAGCGGCGAGACCCGCACGTCGCGCCACTCCCGCCGCTCGCGGAGCCGGTCCAGCGCCTTCATCGCCCGGGTCACGTCGACGGTCAGGAACTCCGTCACGTGCGGGGCGGTGAACGCCGAGCGGGCCATGTTCTCGGCGGTGAGCTTGCGTACCCCCTTGACCGGGATCCGCTGCTCGCGGTCCGCGCCGAAGGCCGCCGAGGCCGTGACCGGCGCGACCACCGTCAGCGGCTCGGCCGCCGCCGGGGTCCCGCTCGCCGCCCGCTGTACGTCCTCCCGGGTGATCGAGCCCAGCGGCCCCGACCCGCTCAGCGCGCCCAGATCGACCCCAAGATCCTTGGCCAGCTTGCGCACCGGCGGCTTGGCCAACACCGGGCCGCCCCCGTTGCGTCGATCATGGACCTGTGGTGCCGGAATCGCGGTGGTTGCGGGCGTTCTGCCCCCCGCCACAACTCCATGATCGACGGGCGTGGGGGGCGTGGGCGGGGTGGGCGGGGTGGCCTGGGGCGGGGTGGCCTGGGGCGGGGTGGGCGGGGGTGGGGTGGTTTGGGTTGGGGCGGCTGCCTTGCGGGGGCGGCGCTTGGCCGCGGTGGTGCGCGGGCCGTAGCCGACCAGGACGGCCGTGCGCCCGCCCGGGGCGGCCCCGCCGATCAGGCCCGGCTCGACCATGCCCTCCTCGGGCGCGATCTCGACCGCCGCCAGCGAGGCCGCCGACGGGGTGGGCAGCGCGGCGTCCGGCGCGCCGGTCGTCGACTCCTCGATCGGCCCGGCGCCCGGGTCGGTGTCGATCGCGATGATCGGCGTGCCGACCTCGATCGTGCTGCCCTCCGGGTGGAAGATCGACCGCACCTGGCCGGCCCACTTCGCCGGGATCTCGACGGCCGCCTTGGCCGTCTCCACCTCGACGATCGGCTGGTTCAGCTCGATGACGTCGCCCTCCTTGACCAGCCAGGCGAGGATCTCGCCCTCGGTCAGGCCCTCGCCCAGGTCGGGGAGGTTGAACTCCTTGATCCGCGACATGCCGCTCACCAGCCGAAGGTGCGGTCGACGGCGTCGAGCACCCGGTCGAGGTCGGGCAGGTACTCCTCCTCCACCCGGGAGGCCGGGTAGGGGGTGTCGAAGCCGGTCACCCGCAGCACCGGGGACTCCAGGGAGTAGAAGCACTCCTCGGTGATCCGGGCGGCGATCTCCGAGCCCAGGCCCAGGTTGCCCGGGGCCTCGTGGACGACCACGCAGCGGCCGGTGCGCCGCACCGACTCGTACGCGGCGGTCAGGTCCAGCGGGGAGAGCGTGCGCAGGTCGATGACCTCCAGCTCCCGGCCGTCCTCGGCGGCAGCGGTGGCCGCGTCCAGCGCGGTACGCACCATCGGCCCGTACGCCAGCACGGTGGCGTCGGTGCCGGCGCGGGCGACCCGCGCGGAGTGCAGCGGGTACGCGTCGGCGAGCGGGGCGTCCAGCTCGACCGGGCCCTTCTCCCAGTAGCGCCGCTTCGGCTCCAGGAAGACGATCGGGTCGTCCGAGGCGATCGCCTGCTGGATCATCACGTACGCGTCCTGCGGGTTCGCGCAGGTCACCACCTTCAGGCCGGCGGTGTGCGCGAAGTACGCCTCGGGCGACTCGGAGTGGTGCTCGACCGCGCCGATGCCGCCGCCGTACGGGATCCGGATGACCATCGGGATCCGGACCTTGCCCTGCGAGCGGTAGTGCATCTTCGCCACCTGCGACACGATCTGGTCGTACGCCGGGTAGACGAAGCCGTCGAACTGGATCTCGCAGATCGGCCGGTAGCCGCGGATGGCCAGGCCGACCGCGGTGCCGATGATGCCGGACTCGGCCAGCGGGGTGTCGATCACCCGCTGGTCGCCGAAGTCCTTCTGCAGGCCGTCGGTGATCCGGAAGACGCCGCCGAGCTTGCCGACGTCCTCGCCCATGATGACGACCTTCGGGTCGTTCTCCAGGGCCCGGCGCAGGCCGGCGGTGAGGGCCTTGCCGAGGGTGAGCGTCTCCGTGGCCATCAGTGGGCGCTCCCCTCGAACGACTCCAGGTACTGCGAGAACTGGGCCCGCTGCTCGTCGAGCTCCGGCGACCCGGTGGGGTAGACGTGGTCGAACATGCTGACCGGCTGCGGGTCGGGCAGGTTGAGCACCCGCTCGCGCAGGTGCACCGACTCGGCGCGGGCCTGCTCGTCGACGGACGCGAAGAAGTCCGCGTCGGCGATCTGCTGCCGGTCCAGGAACGCCTTCATCCGGGCGATCGGGTCCTTGGCCTGCCAGGCCTCGACCTCGCTGGCGATCCGGTACCGGGTCGGGTCGTCGGAGGTGGTGTGCGCGCCCATCCGGTAGGTGTACGCCTCGATCAGGCTCGGGCCCTGGCCGTTGCGCGCGTTGTCCAGCGCGTGCCGGGTCACCGCGTACGAGGCGAGCACGTCGTTGCCGTCCACCCGGACGCCGGGGAAGCCGAAGCCGCCGGCCCGGCGGTACAGCGGGACGCGGGTCTGCCGCTCCAGCGGCTCGGAGATGGCGTACTGGTTGTTCTGGCAGAAGAAGACCAGCGGGGCGTTGAAGACGCTGGCCCAGACGAACGCCTCGTTGACGTCGCCCTGGCTGGTGGCGCCGTCGCCGAAGTAGGCGATCACCGCCTCGCCGTCCTCGCCGCCGGTCTTGCCGTCCATGGCGACGCCCATCGCGTACCCGGTCGCGTGCAGGGTCTGCGCCCCGATGACGATCGTGTACATGTTGAACTTGAACTCGTTCGGGTCCCAGCCGCCCTGGTCGACGCCGCGGAACAGGCCCAGCGGCATGATCGGGTCGATGCCCCGGCAGTAGAGGACGCCGTGCTCCCGGTAGGTCGGGAAGGCCATGTCCTGGGCCCGCAGCGCGCGGCCGGAACCGACCTGCGCCGCCTCCTGGCCCAGCAGGCTGGCCCAGAGGCCCAGCTCGCCCTGGCGCTGGAGCGCGGTCGCCTCGGCGTCGAGCTTGCGGACCAGGACGAGGTCCCGGTAGAGCCCGCGGTACTCCTCGTCGGTGAAGTCGACGCGGTATTCCGTCCCGTCCGGGCCGGTCGCGCTCTCGATCCGCTCGCCCTCGGGCGTCAGCAGCTGTACGAGTTCCGGGTCACCGGCAGCTTGCTTGGAGCGGGGTGCGGCCCGCCGGCCGCGGCTGGTGACCCCGGGGTCGCCCTTTGCCATCCGTCTCTCCCTGTCGTGTCTGCGCCGGCGTCGGGGGTGACCCGGTCCGCGCAAGTGCTGCACCGACCCGGCAGGTGCCGGGTTGGTTCCTGGCGGCCGCGCCTAGCCCCGGTGAGGGTTGCCGCGCGGCGTGAGCCGGGTTCGTCGGGGCGAACCCGGTTCGGGAGCGCCGGCGCTCGTCCACGCCTGCCGCGGGGTGCGCGGAGGTCGCGGCTGCGTTGCCGTCGTGCCTGAATGATTGCAGAGGAGGTGAGCGGTCCCACAATATGGCCCGGCCACCAGTCGGTCTTCTGTCTGCTTCACCCCCGTCACGGCCTTTGTCCGGAGGCTCTTTCCGCTGGTCTGGCGTGGACCTTCCACGCCGACGGACATTTTGTGTGTCGACACGCGGTGGTGGCTGGTGAACTGACGGTCACTGGGTCAAGCTGTGGTGGCAGGCGGGGTTTTTGGGGCGTATGTCCGAGTTTCCCGTCCGGCGTGGCCTCCCTACCGACGACGAGGAGTGTGCCGGTGTCCGAGCCAGCTGACGGTCCGGGTGTCCCCCGACTCGGCCGGCACCGCACCGGTCCGGGCTACCGCCGGATGATCGGCGCGCACCGCGCCCCCGGTTCCGCCGTCCCCGCCCGCGGCTACCTGCTCACCGTGGCCCTGCTCGCCGGCACCGCGTCGATGCCGATCCTCGCCGCCTTCAGCGCCGGCTCGGCGACGGTCGGCGGGACGGCACTGCCGGACCACGGCACCCCGTTCCTGCCGACCCCGTCCGTCGGGCCGGTGGTGATCCAGCCGCCCGCCACGGGTCAGCCGCCCCGGCCCGCACCCAGCCGGACCGTGCCGGCGGTGCCGACCGGCTCGGTCCCGTTACTGCCGCCGTTCCTGCCACCGGCGCCCGCCGTCCCCGCCGGGCTGCCGCCCGTCGTGCCCGAATCACGGCGGGTGGTGCCACCGGCCGCGCCGCCGGCCGGCCGGGCGCCGCTCCCGTCGCCGAGCCGGTCGACCGTCCCGCCGCCGACCCGACCCGCGCCGGCTCCCTCGCCGAGCCGGCCGCCCCGGCCCACGAAGCCGTCGCCCACCCCGTCCGCCCCGCCGACGCCCGAGCCGACCGGCACCGTGGAGCCGACCGCGACCGCCGAGCCGACCGCCACCGCCGAGCCGAGCGGCACCGCCGAGCCGAGCGCGACGGCCTCCGAACCCGGCGCGGACCCCGCGCCGACCACCACCGGGCCCGGTGACCCGCCGTCGCCCGCCGACCCGTCCCCGACGGTCACCGGTGGCGACCCCGACCGGACGCCCGCGCCGCGCCCCACCCCGACGGACGCCCCGCCGACGGCCGTGCCGAGCCCGTCCCCGCAGCGCTCCGCCGCCCCGGTCCGGCCGTCCCGGTCCGCCGCGCCCGCGCCGGACGCCAGCCGGCGCGCGGTCGGAACGGCCGCCTCTCCGGCGGCGGCCGAAAGCCGCTGAGCGGCCGGGATGCGGTGTGGCAGCGCTCCCTGCCGGCGGCGGGCTCAGCGCTGCTGGCGGAGCATCGGCGGGTGCAGCAGGGTGGCCGGGCCGCGCCGGAAGAGCTGCGCCGGCCGGCCCCGATCGCCCTCGGTGGACCGGCCGACCGGCGTCACGAAGCCCGGGGTGCCGGTGACCTTGCGGTGGAAGTTGCGCGGGTCGAGGTGGGTGCCCCAGACCGTCTCGTAGACCGTGCGCAACTGCGCCACGGTGAACTCGGCCGGGCAGAAGGCCGTGGCGAGCGGGGTGTACTCCAGCTTGGCCCGGGCGCGTTCCAGCCCGTCGGCCAGGATCCGGTCGTGGTCGAAGGCGAGTCGCCGCCGGCCGAGCCCGGCGACGGGGACCCACTCGGCGGCGGCCGCGTCGGTGCCGGCGACCGGGGCCGGCAGGTCGGGCAGCAGCGCGAGCCAGGCCACGGTCACCACCCGGCCGCGCGGGTCCCGGCCCGGCCGGCCGTACGTGCCGAGCTGTTCGAGGTGCCCGGCGGGCTCGGGTAGGCCGGTCTCCTCGGCCAGCTCGCGGACGGCCGCGTCGGGCAGGTCCTCGTCGGCGCCGACGAAGCCGCCGGGCAGCGCCCACGCTCCCTCGTACGGCGGGACGCCCCGGCGGACCAGCAGCACGGCCAACTCGTCGGCGCGGACGGTCAGCACCACCAGGTCGACGGTCACCGCGAACGGCGGGTACTCGGCCATCTCTTTATCACCACCTTGACGATAAGGTACCAGAGCGTTTATCGTCGTGATGACGAAAAACAGGGGAGGGTGACCATCATGGCCGACGTTTCGCGGCGACTGTTCCTGCGCCACCTGCGGGGCACGCCGACCACCTGGGTACGGCTCGGGGTCGGCGGCCGGGTCCGGCAGGCGGGTGTCGGGCTCTCGTTCTGGTACCGGCCGTTGAACGCGGTGCTCAGCGAGGTGCCGGTGGACGACCGGGAGCTGCCGTTGCTGTTCCACGCCCGCACCGGCGACTTCGCCGACATCACCGTGCAGGCGACGGTGACCTACCGGGTGGCCGACCCGGCCCGCGCGGCCGACCGGCTCGACTTCTCCATCGACCCGCGCACCGGCAAGGCCCGGTCCCGGCCGCTCGACCAGGTGGCCACCCTGCTCGCCGAGCTGGCCCAGCAGCCGGCGCTCGACCTGCTGGCCCGGGTGCCGCTCGCCGAGGCGCTGACCACCGTCGCGCCGGTCCGCGAGGCGGTCGCCACCGCGCTCGGCGACGAGCCGCGCCTGGCCGAGCTGGGCGTGGCGGTGGTCAGCGCCCGGGTGGTCGCCATCCGTCCCGAGCCCGAGCTGGAGCGGGCCCTGCAGACGCCCACCCGGGAGGCGGTCCAGGTCGAGGCCGACCGGGCCACCTACGCCCGCCGCGCGCAGGCCGTCGAGCAGGAACGCTCGATCGCCGAGAACGAGCTGCAGAACAAGATCGAGCTGGCCCGGCGGGAGCAGCAACTGGTCGAGCAGCACGGGGCGAACAGCCGCCGCCGGGCCGAGCTGGACGCCGCCGCCGAACTGGCCGCGGCGCAGGGCAAGGCGGAGCGGGAGAAGGTCGCCAACGCGGCGGCGGCGGAGCGGGCCCGGGTGCTCGCCGCGGCCGAGGGGGAGAAGGAGCGCGTGCTCGCCACCGGCCGGGCCGAGGGCGTACGGGTGGTCGGGCACGCGGAGGCCGAGGCGGAGGCGGCGAAGCTGGCCGCGTACGCGGAACTGCCGCCGGAGGTGCTGCGGGCCCTGACCGTCCGGGAGATCGCCGGCCGGCTCCCGCAGATCGGGCAGCTCACCGTCACCCCCGACGTGGTGACCGACCTGCTGGCCCGGCTGGCCGGGCCCACGGCCGCGCGATGAGCGCGACCCTGGCCCCCCGGATGGTCGTGGTGAGCCGGCGCAGCGAGCTGGACGAGCTGCTGGCCCGGCACGGCACCCGGGCGGCCGCGGCCTGGTACCTGCGCGAGCGGGGCCGGGACCTGGCGGAGGTCGTCGACCGGCACGACGCCCTCCAGGCGGCGCTGACCACGGTCGGCGCCGCCGTCCCGGCCGACTGGCGGCGCGGCGCGGTGGACCGCGCCGACCTGCCCCGGTTCCTCTTCGGACCGGAGGACGTGGTGGTCGCGGTCGGGCCGGACGGGCTGGTCGCCAACGTGGCGAAGTACCTGGACCGGCAGCCGGTGATCGGGGTCGACCCGGAGCCCGGCCGCAACGCCGGCGTGCTGGTCCGGTTCACCGCCGGCCAGCTCGCCGGGCTGCTGCCGGCGGTGGTCGCGGGCGCCGCCCCGACCCGGGCCCGGACCATGGTCCGGGCCGCGCTCGACGACGGGCAGGAACTGGTCGGCCTCAACGAGGTGTACGTCGGGCACGCCGCCCACCAGTCCGCCCGCTACCAGCTCACCGTGCCCGTGGCGGGGCGGGCACGGCGGGAACGGCACTCCTCCTCCGGGGTGGTGGTCGGCAGCGGTACGGGGGCGACCGGCTGGTGCGCGTCCATCGCGCGGGACCGTCCGGGTGCGCCGCGCCCGCCCGCCCCGGAGGAGGGGGCGCTCTGCTGGTACGTCCGGGAGGCGTGGCCGTCCCCGGTGACCGGGGTGAGCCTCACCGCCGGCCGGCTGGACCGGGCCGATCGGCTGGAGATCGTCGCCGAGTCCGACGGTCTGGTCGCGTTCGCCGACGGCCTGGAGGCCGACCGCCTCTCCCTCGCCTGGGGCCAGCGGCTCACGGTCGACGTGGCCCCCCGCCACCTCAGCCTCGTCGAACCCTGAGCGGACGGCTCAGGTGTTAGGAGGGGGTCCCTGCTATACAAAATGCGTTAACAGAGGGCCCCTCCTTGCACCTCAGTCGCTGAGGCGGTCGCGGTTCGCCTCGATCCAGGCGTTCAGCGCGGCCGGATCGTCGGGGTCGACCCCGTCGGCCATCAGCTGGGCCACGGCGGCGGTGGCCGGGCTGCGCCGCTCGCCGGTGCTGTAGAGGCGGGCGAACTCCGGCACCAGCTCCTCGATCGCCCGGTCGGTGTCGGCCGCCGCCCGCGCCGGCAGCCCCCGCAGCCGGGCCGCGTACGCCGCCCAGGCGCGCAGCACCCGGGGCAGCAGGGCGGCGTCGTCCATGTCCAGCACCGCCCGGCGGTGCACCCAGTCCAGCAGGAACAGCTCGGCGACCATCGGGCTCCACCGCAGCGGGTCCGCGTCGGGGAAGCTCGCCGCGTGGTCCAGCAGCAGGCTGAGGCAGAAGTGCAGCGAGGCCAGGTCGTCGCCGTCCACCGCGTCCAGCCCGAACCGGGCCGCCTCGGGCGCGGCGAGGAAGGCGCGGACCAGCGCCGTCCGGTCGACCTCCGGCGGCACCGGCAGCGCGGGCACCGGCCCCGCCGGCAGCAGCGCCAGCCGGGCGCCGGCCAGGGCCCGGTCGGTGGCGAGGGAGCCCTCGGCCGGCAGTTCCTCCAGGTCGTCGGTGACGGCCAGGTGGCGGGAGACCTCCGCCCGCATCCGGGCCGGGTCCTCCTCACGGAACCAGGTCAGCTCGTCGGCGGTGCAGAGCTCCCGGGCCTGCTCGACCACCCGGCCGGCGGGACCGCCGACGAAGATGTCCTTCGCGATGCCGATGTTGTGGTCGACCAGGGCCACCAGCGCGTGCTCCGGGCCGCCCTCCTCGTCGTCGTAGGCGAAGGTGGCCAACCAGGAGGTCTGGTCGCCGTACACATCGCCGTAGCACCAGGCGCCGGTGAGCCGGACCCGGCCGAGCTGGCCGGCCCAGGCGGGCGCCAGCGCGCCGGCCCGGACCCGGGCGGCCCCCTCGGCGTCGGGGACCAGCGCGGCGAAGACCGAGCGGATGGTGGCCGCGGCGGCGCTGCGCCGCCGCGCGGTGGCGACCAGGAAGCCCGCGACGAACTCGCGCAGCGCGGTGTCGCGGTCGTGCTCGGCGACCGCGTACACGCTGCCGAGCAGCGCGGTGCCGAGCATCTCCGCGTCGAGGGCGCAGTCCAGCCTGGTCACGTCGCGGGCGGCGTGCAGCACCGCCTCGTAGGGAGTCTGTGGCGTGGCCATGGCACCGACCCTACGCCGGGTCGCCGTGATCGCCAGTGCGGCGGCCGGTGCGGGATCAGCGGCGGGCGGCGTCCCCCCCCGCCCCCCCGGCCCC
>NZ_JAIOAA010000024.1 GCF_019890675.1 Micromonospora sp. PLK6-60
GCTGACCCTCGACAACGGATTCCAGTACCGCAGCTATTTCAAGTTCATCAGCTGATCCCTGACCGCGACACCGGATAGCCCCGGAGGGAGCGTCCCGACCACGGACACTCCCTCCGGTGGTGTCGCGGACCCGTTCGAGGCGAGACCCGCCGCGTCCGTACAGCGAAGGGAAACCCCCCGTGCAGACATCCCCCTCGAATTCGCGTGGCCGACGCGTCGCCGCGGTGCTGATGGCCACCGGCCTCGTCGTGGCCCTCGGGCCGTTCACCGCCCGGCCCGGTTGGGCCGCGCCCGACGAGCAACCCGAACCCCTCGGCCGCTTCCTCACCGGCCCGAACCAGGGCAGCCCCGCGGAGATCGCCACCCGCTACCTGCGGGCCCACCCGGCCGAGTACGGGGTCCGCGCCGCGGACCTCGCCGACCTCACGGTCGCCTCCAGCTACACCAGCAAGCACAGCGGAGTGACCCACGTCAACCTGGCGCAGCGCCACCAGGACCGGGAGGTCTTCGGCGCCACCGCCACCGTCAGCGTGGCCCGCGACGGCAGCGTCGTCTTCGTCGGCGACACCCTGGTCCCCGGGCTGACCGGCGCGGCCACGGCCACCCCGTCCCTCGACGCGGTCGACGCGGTGCGGGCCGCCGCCGACGCGCTCGACCTGGCCGACCCGCAGGGCCCCCGGGTGCTCAGCCGCACGACCGGCCCGGCCCAGCGCACCGTCGTCTCCGGCGGCGGCATCTCCGACCAGCCCATCCCCGCCAAGCTCGGCTGGCAGCCCACCGACGACGGCCTGCGCCCGGCCTGGCAGCTGGTGATCGACGACGCCAGCGACGTGCACCTGTGGAACGCCACCGTCGACGCCGAGAGCGGCGAGCTGCTCGCCGCCGACGACTGGACCGACCAGGACAGCCCGGCCGACCTGGCCAGCACGCTGGGCCGCCGGACGGCACCGGCGGCGGCCGCCGCCGCTCCGGCACCGGCCGCCGCGAGCGTCCGGCCGCCGAACCCGGTCCAGGACGGGTCGAGCTACCGGGTGTTCGAGTTCCCCAAGGGCGACCCGAACGACGGCCCACAGACGGTGGTGACCAAGCCCGCCGACGGGGACGCCTCGCCGTACGGCTGGCACGACACCGACGGCGCCGCCGGCGCCGAGCACACCACCACCCGGGGCAACAACGCGCACGCCTACACCGACCGGGACGCCAACAACCAGGTCGACCCGGGCAGCGCGGCCGACGGCGGCGCGGGCCTCAGCTTCGACTTCCCGGCCGACCTGAACGAGCACCCGCAGACCTACACCCAGGCCGCGGTGGTGAACCAGTTCTACTGGTGCAACGTGGTGCACGACCTGACCTACCGGTACGGCTTCGACGAGGCGTCCGGCAACTTCCAGGTCAACAACTACGGCCGGGGCGGGACCGGCGGCGACGACGTGCAGTGCGAGGCGCACGACGGCTCGGGGCAGAACAACGCCAACTTCTCCACCCCGGCGCTGGACGGCGGGCGGCCCCGGATGCAGATGTTCCTCTGGCCGGGCAACCAGTTCGGCCTGCCCAACGCGGTCACCGTCGACGGCCGCACCTACGAGGCGGAGTACGCGCGGTTCACCCCCGCGCCGACCAGCGCCGGCTTCGCCGGCCAGGTGGTGTCGGTCGACGACGGCGTCGGGGCGGCCGGCGACGGCTGCACCGACTACCGGCTGCCGGCCGGCGCGATCGCGGTGGTCGACCGCACCAGCGCCTGCAACTACCACGTCCAGGTGAGCAACGCCGAGCGGGCGGGCGCCACCGCCGTGGTGGTGGTGAACAACGTGGCCGGCGCCCCGGTGGTGATGAGCGGCTCGATGAGCCCGGCCGTCGGCATCCCCGCGGTGATGGTGAGCCAGGCCGACGGGGCCGGCCTCCGGGCGGCGCTGCCGGCCGCCGGCCGGGTGCACCGCAACCTCGACCGGCCGGCGATGCGGGACGCCTCGTTCCGCTCGGAGACGATCTTCCACGAGTACGGCCACGGGGTCTCCAACCGGCTCACCGGCGGCCCGACTGTCAACTGCCTCACCGGCGACGAGCAGATGGGTGAGGGCTGGAGCGACTTCCTCGCGATCACCTCGCTGCTCAACCCCGCCATCGACGACCCGGAGAACGCCCGCGGCTACGGCCAGTACCCGCTGTTCCAGGACAGCCGGGTCGGCGGTGGCATCCGGCCGCGGCCGTACTCGCGGAACATGGAGATCCAGCCGTTCACCTACGACAGCATCAAGACCGGCGGCTGGCTGGACGGCACCTCGCTGGCCGCGCCGCACGGCATCGGCCACGGCTGGGCCGCCGTCCTGTGGGACGTGACCTGGAACCTCGTCGACCGGCACGGTTTCAACCCGAACCTCTACCAGGCGTGGCACACCGGCGGGAACAACCTCGCGATGCAACTGGTGATCGACGGGTTGAAGATGCAGGGCTGCGGCCCCGGCTTCGTCACCGGCCGCAACGCGATCATCGCCGCCGACGCCGCCCTGACCGGTGGGCAGAACGCCTGCATCCTCTGGGGCTCCTTCGCCCGCCGCGGCCTGGGCTACAGCGCGGTGCAGGGCACCACCGGCCGGAACGACAACAGCGAGGCGTTCGACACCCACCCGTCCTGCCGCGGTGACTTCGTCGGGCGGGCGGCCCAGCCGGCCCTCAACACCGTCGTCGCCGGGGACGCCGTACCGATGAAGTTCACCCTCGCCACCAACCGCGGCCTGGACATCCTGGCCAGCGGCTCGCCCTACTCCCGCCTGGTCGACTGCGACACCCTGCGCACCGTCAACCCCGACGGGTCGATCACCCCGCGTCCGACCCCCGTGGCGGCCCGCAACCCGGGCGGCGCCGGCCTGAGCGCCAACGCCAACGGCCAGTACAACTACCCGTGGAAGACCGACCCCGCCTGGGCCGGCACCTGCCGCGAGTTCGTCCTCACCCTCGACGACGGATACCAGCACCGGGCCTACTTCAGGTTCATCAGCTGACCCCTCGACCGGGTCGGGCCCGGGTCACGCCGCAGCCGGCGGCGTGACCCGGGCCGGTCACGTTCGGTGATCACGGGTGCCCGCCGAGCGCTCCGGCGACCGGCCGGGCACCCGTCGACAGCGTGACGCGGCAGGTCGACGCCGGGGCCGTCGCGTCGATCAGCGTCGCCGGCTGCCCGGTCGACCATTCCTTTCCGTACATCCGACGGCTCACCACCGGACACCGTGCTCGCTTATCCTCCAGCGGTCGAACCCCCCTCGGAGGCTCAGCTTCATGCGCAGAACCAGAAGATCACTGACCGTGGCGGGTGCGCTGCTCACCAGCGGCCTGCTCGCCCTGACCAGCGGCGCCACCGCGTACGCCGACCCAGCGGACACGCTCCCCGCCATCAGTGAGATCCACTACGACAACGCCGGGACCGACACCGGCGAGGCGATCGAGATCGAGGCGCCGGTCGACTTCGACCTGACCGGCTGGCAGATCGTCCTCTACAACGGCGCGAACGGCGCGGCGTACAACACCCGGACCCTGAGCGGCACGGTGCCGGCCGCCGGCGTGGTCGTCGCCAACTACCCGACCGACGGCATCCAGAACGGCTCCCCCGACGGCGTCGCGCTGGTCTCCCCCACCGGGTCGGTCGCCGAGTTCCTCACCTACGAGGGGACCTTCACCGCGGTCGGCGGCCCGGCCAACGGGATGACCGGCACGGACATCGGGGTCGAGGAGACCACCACCACCCCGGTCGGCCAGTCGCTGCAGAAGATCAACGGCAAGTGGAACGCCCCGGCGCCGCACACCTTCGGCGCCCGCAACGCCACCCCCGGGCCCGACCCGGACCCCGAGCCGGAGCCGGTCGGCTGCACCGTCACCGTCGACCGCACCATCGCCGAGGTGCAGGGCACCGGCGGCGCGACGCCGCTGCCGAACACCCGGGTCACCGTTGAGGGCATCGTGACCGCCGACCACCGCACCGGTGGCTACAACGGCGTCTACGTGCAGACCGCCGGCAGCGGTGGCGACCGCCCGGTGGCCGCCGGCACCGCCTCCGACGGCATCTTCGTCTACCTCACCACGAACACCGCGAACCACCCGTCGGTCACGGTCGGTGACCGGGTCCGGGTCAGCGGCACCCCGAACGAGTACAACGGCCTCACCCAGCTCACCATCGCCGCCAAGGCGGACGTGCAGATCTGCGCGCACGACGCGACCCTGCCCGCCCCGGTCCCGGTCGGCCTGCCGCTGGCCGACGACGCCCGCGAGTCGGTCGAGTCGATGCTGGTGGCGCCGCTCGGGCAGCACACCGTCTCCGAGGTGTACAACACCAACCGCTACGGCGAGGTCGTGCTCGCCGCCGGTGACCGCCCGGCCCCCAACGCGACCGACCTGGCCCGCCCGGGCTCGGACGCGGCCAAGCAGGTGATCGCCGACAACAAGCTGCGCCGGATCCTGCTCGACGACGGCAAGACCACCAACCTGTCCACCGCCGGGCTGCTGCCGCCGTACCTGTCCAAGGAGAACCCGCTGCGGGTCGGCGACTCGGTCGAGGCGTTCGGGCCGGTCGTGCTCTCGTACGGCTTCAGCGAGTGGCGCCTGCAGCCGACCACGCCGGTCAGCGCGGACACCCCGACGGTCGGCCGGACCACCTTCAAGGCCACCAACCCGCGGACCGCGACGCCGGCGAACGTGGGCGGCGACATCCGGGTGGCCAGCTTCAACGTGCTCAACTACTTCGTCCACTTCGGTGGCGACGCCCGCGGCGCGGCGAACGAGGCCGGGCTGGCCAAGCAGGAGGCGAAGATCGTCGCGGCGATCAGCGCGCTGGGCGCCGACGTGGTGGGTCTCGAGGAGATCGAGAACTCGGTCCGGTTCGACGCGAACGACCCGCAGCAGGCGCTCAAGCGCCTGGTCACCGCCCTGAACGCCAAGGACGGCGCGGGGACCTGGGACTACGTCCGCACCCCGGCGGAGCTGCCCAGCGCGGCCGAGCAGGACTTCATCACCACGGCGATCATCTTCAAGCCGGCCAAGGTCGCCCCGCAGGGCCCGGCGCGGTCGGTCAACGACGAGAGCGTCTGGTTCAACGCCCGCGAGCCGATCGCGCAGACGTTCACCGCGGGCAAGCTCACCTTCACCGTGGTGGTCAACCACCTGAAGTCCAAGAGCGGCACCGGCACCGGCGACAACGCCGACACCGGGGACGGCCAGGGCTCCTGGAACGGCGACCGGGTCCGGCAGGCCCGGGCGCTGACCGCCTTCGTCGACCGGGTCAAGGCCGACAGCGGCACCGACGACGTGCTGCTGCTGGGTGACTTCAACGCGTACACCCAGGAGGACCCGATGCAGGTCCTCTACGACAAGCAGTACAAGGACCTCAACGACACCGGCAAGGCCACCTACGTCTTCGGTGGCGAGTCCGGCTCGCTCGACCACGCCCTCGCCTCGCCGTCGCTGGCGTCGCGGGTGACCGGCGTCGACGTCTGGCAGATCAACGCCGTCGAGTCGTTCGCCTTCCAGTACGACGGGCTGGCCGCCTTCTACGACCCGAACCCGTACCGGGCCAGCGACCACAACCCGGTCGTGGTGGGCCTGAGCACCAGCGCCAAGCCGGTCAACCTCCAGCTGCTGGGCATCAACGACTTCCACGGCCGGCTGGAGTCCCCGGCCACCGTCGGTGGTCAGCCGGCCGGCGGCGCCGCCCAGCTCGCCGGCCTGGTCGGCCAGCTGCGGGCGCAGAACCCGAACACCGCGTTCGTCTCGGCCGGTGACAACATCGGCGCGTCCACCTTCATCTCCGCGATCGACGGGGACAACCCGACGATCGACGCGCTGAACGCGGCCGGCCTGGTCGCCTCGGCGGTGGGCAACCACGAGTTCGACAAGGGCATCGCCGACCTGACCGGCCGGGTGTCCGACCGGGCCGACTTCCCGTACCTGGGCGCCAACGTCTACCGGGGCGCCGACCGGGCGCTGCCGGCGTACTCGGTGAGCACCGTCGGTGGGATCAAGGTCGGCTTCGTCGGCGTGGTGACCGAGCAGACCGCGTCGCTGGTCAGCCCGGACGGCATCGCCGGCCTGACCTTCCGTGACCCGGTGGCCGAGGCCAACCTGGTCGCCGGCCAGCTCAAGGACGGCAACCCGGACAACGGCGAGGCCGACGTGGTGGTGCTGCTCGCGCACGAGGGCGCCGCGACGGAGAACATCAGCTCTGCCGAGGCGCTGGCCAACGACCCGGTCTTCGGCAAGTTCACCCGGGTCGACGCCACCATCGACGCCATCTTCAGCGGTCACACCCACCAGCCGTACGCCTTCAAGGTGCCGGTGCCCGGGTCGGACAAGCTGCGGCCGGTGGTCCAGGCCGAGGACTACGGCCTGCGGCTGGGCAAGGTCAACCTGACCTTCGACCCGAACTCGCGCTCGGTGACCGCCGCCGACGCCACACTGGTCGACGTGGTCGGCGCGCCGCAGCACCCGGCGGTGGCCGACATCGTGGCCGCCGCGAAGGTCAAGGCCGCCGAGCTGGGCAAGCAGAAGCTCGGGGCGATCACCGCGGACATCAAGCGGGCCTACACCAACGGCAACGAGGACCGGGGCAAGGAGTCGGCGCTTGGCAACTTCATCGCCGACGTGCAGCTCGCCGGCACCTCCGACGCCGGCCGGGGTGGGGCGCAGATCGCGTTCATGAATCCCGGTGGCCTGCGGGCCGACCTGCTCTACCGCACCGACGGCACGGTGACCTACGCCGACGCCTTCGCCGTGCAGCCGTTCGCCAACGACGTGGTCACCAAGACCTACACCGGCGCCCAGATCAAGCAGGTGCTGGAGGAGCAGTGGCAGCCCGACGGGGCGTCCCGTCCGGTGCTGTGGCTGGGGGTCTCGAAGGGGTTCAGCTACACCTACAACCCCGACGCGCCGAAGGGCTCGCGGATCACCTCGGTCAAGCTCAACGGCACGGCGCTGGACCCGGCGGGCAGCTACCGGGTGACGGTCAACTCGTTCCTCGCCTCCGGTGGCGACAACTTCACCACCCTCGGCCAGGGCACCAACCGGGCGACCACCGGTGACAACGACCTCACCATGCTGGTGAGCTACTTCGCGGCGAACTCGCCGGTCACCGCGGACACCCAGCCGCGCTCGGCGATCGGGCAGGCCGGACCGCAGTGCACCACCACGATCACCGGCAACTACGCCAAGCCGCTGGTGGTCACCGCGGGCCTGACCTGCCTGGAGAACGCCACCATCGGCGGCTCCGTCACGGTCAACCCGGGGGCGTCGCTGGTGGTCACCGGCGGCACCATCGGCGGCCCGCTCTACGCCACCCGCCCGGTGCTGCTCGACCTCGCCGGCGCGACGGTGTCCGGCCCGGTCACGGTCTCCGGCGCCACCGGCGCACTGAAGATCGTCAAGGGCAAGGTGGGCGGCCCGCTGTCGGTCACCGCCAGCACCGGCGGGGTGTCGGTCGACACGGTCACGATCAGCGGCCCGGTCACCCTCACCGGCAACACCGGCAGCCAGCCGGTCGTCGTCGCGGCGAACACCATCGGCGGCCCGCTCGCCTGCTCCGGCAACACCCCCGCCCCGGCCAACGACGGCCGGCCGAACAAGGTGAGCGGCCCGGCCAGCGGCCAGTGCGCGCGCCTGTGACAGCGGGCTGACCGCCGGTCCACGGACCGGCCGGCCCGAACCCGGTCCCCCGGGCATCGCCACGATGCCCGGGGGATCGGCGTTTCCCGCCGGGCCCGCGCCGTCGGTCCCGGCGGGGCGCGACAGGGGCGTGGTGCCGGCCGCGCCGTCAGTCCGGGTGGACCGCCGCCGCGATCCGGCGCAACCCCGCCGGGTCGGCGAGCACGTCGACGCTGTGCAGGTACTGGTCGACGGCGCCGACCGGTGGCCGGTCCCGCAGCACCGGGTCGGTGATCGCCGCGCGCAGCGCGGTGACGAACCGGCCGGCATGCAGCACGAGGAAGGGCCGGCCGTGGAACGGGCGGGCGGTGGGCGCGACGGGCCGGGCCAACCCGGTGTCGTTGGTCCAGGCCGCGACGATCTCCAGGGCCCGGACCAGGCCGTCCTGCCGCTCGGCCCAGTCACCCGGCCCGAGCGCCCGGGCCAGCGCGTCGACCGCCGGGTCCGCCGCCGGCAGCCGGCGGAACACGCTGCCGAGCCACTTGTCGTACGGCGGCCACCGGCGGTGCGCCAGCAGGCCGAGCCGCATCAGGTCCCGGGCCAGCCCGGCGGCCACCACCCGGCTGCCCAGCTCGTCGCCCACCTCGGCGCAGCGTCCCACCAGGTGTTCGGCCTGGCCGACCCGGCCCCAACCGGCGGCCAGCACGTACCGCCAGACGTCGTCGGGATACCAGGCCAGCCGGTCCCGGACGGCGGTCAGCGCGCCGCCGAGCCCGTCGTGGAAGACCGCCCCGCCGCTCAGCTCGGCCAGCCGCTGGGTGGGCAGCCCGAGCCAGTCCACGGCGGCCAGCCCTCCGCGGGGGTCGAGGCCGAGCTTGTCCCGCAGCCAGCCGCCCAGCTCGTCGACGGTCACCCCGTGCCGGTCGCCGTCGGCGTCCACCGTGCCCAGGCGGGTGGTCGGGCCGCCGGAGAACCGGGTCGGCCAGCCCAGGAACTCGGCCGGCAGCCCGGCGTCGAGGACCGCCCGCAGCGGCGCGACCTCGTCTTCGTCGGCGACGAAGAGCTGGGTGCGCGGACCCCAGTCGTGGTCGGTGGAGCGCGGGGTGTCCAGGCCGAGCAGCTCCGAGCCACCGTCGAGCAGCCCGGCGGCGTACCGCAGGTCGGGCCGGCGCTCGGCCAGCAGCGGGGCGACCACCTCGTGGTGGAACCGGCGGGCCAGCGTCAGCCCGGGAACGAACGCCATGCCGGCATCCTGCCCCGTCCCGCCGGGCCGGACCAGCCGATTCCCGCCCACGCCGCCCGCCCCCTCGCGGGTGGTTCGGTGTCGTACCGAGTGCGGCCCAGCCCGGCGGGCGACCGGCTACGACGACGACCGCCGCTGAGTCGCGTACCCCGGTTGTCGGTCGGTTGTGCCAGGCTGTCCGCGTGACCCAGCGAGCCCCGATCCTGCTGATCGACTCCCCCAGCCTCTACTTCCGGGCCTACTTCGGCATTCCGGAGTCGGCCGCCCGGACCGGTGACGGCCAGCCGGTGAACGCCGTGCGCGGTTTCCTCGACATGCTCGCCCAACTGATCCGCACTCGCCGGCCCGACCGGATGGTCTGCGCGCTGGACCACGACTGGCGGCCGCAGTGGCGGGTGGAGCTGCTGCCGTCGTACAAGGCGCACCGGGTGGCGCCGGCGGGCGGCGAGGTGGTGCCGGACACGCTCTCCCCGCAGGTGCCGATGATCCTGGAGGTGCTGGCGGCGGTCGGCATCACCGTGGTGGGCGCGGCCGGCTACGAGGCCGACGACGTGCTGGGCACCCTGTCGGTCACCCAGCCCGGCCCGGTGGAGGTGGTCTCCGGCGACCGGGACCTGTTCCAGCTGGTCGACGACGCCCGTGGGGTGCGGCTGCTCTACGTCGGTCGAGGCGTGGCCAAGCTGGACGACTGCGACGACGCGGCGGTGCGCGCCCGCTACGGCGTGCCCGCCGACCGGTACGCCGACTTCGCCGCCCTGCGCGGCGACCCGAGCGACGGGCTGCCCGGGGTGGCCGGGGTCGGGGAGAAGACCGCCGCCCGGCTGATCGACAGGTACGGCAGCCTGGACGGCATCCTGGCCGCCCTCGACGACCCGGGCGCCGGCTTCGCCCCGGGCCTGCGCACCAAGCTGGTCGCCGCCCGGGACTACCTGGCCGTGGCGCCGAAGGTGGTCCGCGTCGCGCTGGACGTGCCGCTGCCGGCGCTCACCACCGACCTGCCCACCGCGCCGGCCGATCCGGAGCGGCTGCTGGAGCTGGCCGAGCGGTGGAACCTGGCCGGTTCCACCCGCCGCCTGGTCGACGCGCTCGCCGGCGCGCGTGCCTGAGCGCGACCGGGTCGCGGCGCCGCCGGCCGGTCACTTCCGCCGCGACGGGAAGGTGCTGCCCGGTTGGGCCAGCGTCGACCGGGCGCGCAGCCCCACCGGGTCGGCCGCCGGCTCCGGGGCGGCGTCGGCGGGGCCGTCGGGTCCGTGCCGGCCATCGACGTAGGCGAAGCCGGCCCGGTCCTCGTCGGTCGGCGCGGCCAGCAGGGCGTAGATCAGCCCGACCACGCCGAAGATCACCGCGAGCACGATCGGCACCAGCAGACCGCTGACCTCGGTGCCGGTCAGCTCCCCGCGCCGGGCGTGCAGGTGCACCGACAGGGCACTCATCCCGGTGAAGTGCATGCCGTTGACGGCCACCCCCATGACCAGGGCGGAGGCGGCCAGGGCCAGGGCCCGGCGGACGGTCATCGACAGCCAGAGCGCGACGGTCGCGGCGACCACGGCGATGACGATGGACAGCGCCACCCGGGTCGGGTCGTAGCCGAGGCTGCCGTCCAGCCGCATCGCCGCCATGCCGGTGTAGTGCATGGCCGCCACGCCGCTGCCGGTGAACAGCCCGCCGATCAGCACCCGGCGCGCGCCGAGGCGGCCGGTGCCCACGATGGCCAGCCCGATGCCGACGGCGACCACGGCGATCACCGTGCTGGCCGCGGTGAGCGGGATGTCGTAGCGGATCCGGGTGCCGGCGACGGCGAAGCCCAGCATCGCCATGAAGTGCATCGCCCAGATGGCGGTGCCGCCGATGGCCCAGGCGGCGAGCAGGCCCCACCAGGCACGCTGGCCGGCCGTTGCGGCGCTGCGGATCCGGCCGGCGCAGACCAGGCCGAGGAAGGAACCGAGCACCGACAGCGCGTAGCTGAGCGCCGGCGTGATCCATCCGTACTCAAAGTGATTGATCTCCGCCACCTCGGCGCTCCCCTATCCCTCGTGCGGCCCGGGACAGGCCCGCCCGGACAATGATCGGACAGCCCGTGAGCAGGCGCGACGGCACCCCCGGGACACTTCCCGCGGTGTCACCGCAGTGACTCTGCGCGATCCCGTCAACGGGACCGTCGTGACCGAAAGTGATCATCCGGCCCGCCCGCCGACCCGGGGCGGGTGGCCGGGGCCCTCGGTCGGGCCCCGGCCACCACGGTGGTCAGTTCGGGTCGCAGTTGAACTTGGCCTGACCGGCCGCCATCTTGATCCCGCCGAGCAGGTGCTTCAGGAAGAGCGGCTCGGTGTACGAGGCGTCGGTGTGACCGAGGGCCGTGTACACGGAGCGCCCACCGTCGTAGCGGTGGCACCAGACCATCGGGTGGTCCTCGCCCATGGATCCGCCGGTGTAGCCGACCGGCTGGTAGGTGGACTCGTCGATCCTGGCCAGCACCCGGACCGAGCCGCGCGGACTGGTCTGGAAGTTGTACCACTCGTCGGTGCGCCACCACTTGTTCGGCAGCCCCCGGGTGACCTCGGTGCCCTGTCCGACGACGCGGACCAGCGCCGGCTGGATGGCCGGGTGGTCCCGGAAGTACGCGCCGACGAGGCCGCCGTACCAGGACCAGCTGTAGCCGCTGTCCGAGGCGGCGTGCACGCCGAGGTAGCCGCCGCCGCCCTGGATGTAGCGCTCGAACGCGGCCTTCGCCGCGGGCGAGGTCACCGGGTCGCCGGTGGTCGACAGGAAGATGACCGCGTCGTACTTGGCCAGGTTCGCGTCGGTGAACTGCCCGTCGTCCTCGGTGGTGTCGACGCCGAAGCCGTTCTGCTGGCCCAGCTTCTCGATGGCGGCGATGCCGGCGGGGATGGAGCCGTGCCGGTAGCCGGTGGTCTTCGAGAAGACGAGGACCTGGTACTGCGCGGTCTCCGCCGCCGCCGGGGCGACCGGGGCGACCAGGCCGACGATGAGCGCGAGCACGGCGAGCGCTCGTGACGATGCCTTCATGACTCTCCTTGTTCGGTGTGGTGGGTGCGGTGCGTCGCCCGTGGGCTGACGCCGCGTCTCGGGTCGACGGCCTCCTTCCGGTCGGTGCGCGCCGTCGTGCCCCGGCGCGCCGAACTGGGACGGGGAGAGTGGGACAACGGGGACCGGCGCCGCCGCCGGCCGCCGGGGGAACGCTGGTCGGGCGGTCGAGGATCCGCTCGACGGCGACGCCACGGCCGCCGGGTACGGCGGACGCGGAGCCGGGGCGCGCACTCCCTAATTTTGTCCATCCGCTGAACAAACTATGGAGCCCTGACGCCGTCCACAAGAGCGGGTTCGTCCGGTTCGCCCCGTTCGCAAGGCGCGCGGCGGCCTATGCCGGAAGTTGCCTCCATCAACAACTTGCGGCGACGTGCCTGGTCAGCAGCATGGTGGGCCAGCACCACCCCATGGCGGAGTTAGCGGCCGTGGTGGGCCAGCACCAGCCTGGGTGGTCAGCGGCCGTGGTAGGCCACCGGGCCGTGCGGGGTGCGTTCCGCGTCCTACCAACTTGATGTCGTAGACGAATCATTCGGTGGCTCGGTCGCGCCCGTTCGCGGCAATGAGCGGGGTCGGTGATTCGTTTGTGAGGTCAAGTTGGTAGGGCGCGCATGAGGTAGGTCCGGCTCCGGGCCCGCGCGTGGGCGTCCCGGGGCACCCCGTGGGTGGTCAGCGGGCGTGGTAGGCCAGCACGCCCCGGTTGACGGTGGCGATCGCCTGCCGCGCGGTGGACCGCAGCTCGGTCGAGGCGCCACCGGAGTCGGCGAGCTGACCGAGCAGGTCGACCACCTGGCGGGCCCACCGGACGAAGTCGCCGGCCGGCATCTCACCGTCGACCTGGTGGCCGCTGGCCAGCACCTTGGCCAGCGCCTCTCCCCTGGCCCACCGGTAGATGGGCCAGGCGAAGCCGAGATCCGGCTCCCGGGTGACCGCCAGGCCGTGCTCGGCCTCCTCGGCCTCGATCTCGCCCCACAGCTTGAGCGTCTCGTCTACCGCCTCGGCGACCGGGCCGCGCGGCAGCGACGCCCGCTCGTCGACGTCGCGGCGGGCCTCGAAGACCACCACCGACACGGCGGCGGCCAGCTCGGCCGGGGAGAGCCCGTCCCAGACGCCCCGGCGCAGGCACTCGGCGACCAGCAGGTCCGCCTCGGTCCAGATCCGGCCCAGCATCCGCCCGGCGTCGGTGACGTCGCCGCCGGTGGCGAGGTAGCCCCGGGCGGTGAGCAGCGCGACGATCCGGTCGAAGGTGCGGGCGAGCGAGCCGGTCCGCCCGGCCACCCGCTGACGCAGCTCCTCGGTGTCGCGTTCCAGCCGGCGGCGCCGCTCCGCCCAGCGGGCGTGCTCCTCCCGGTCCGGGCAGTCGTGGCAGGGATGCCGGCGCAGCTCGGAGCGGAGCTGGCTGAGCCGGTGATCCTCGCCGGCGGCCTGCCGGGACCGGCCGCCCCGGCGGCCACCGTGCCGGTCCAGGCCGGTGCCGCTGACCGCCGCGGCCAGGTCCCGGCGGGCGGCCGGGGAGCGGTGGTTGAAGTGCTTCGGCACCCGGATCCGGGTGAGCACCTCGGCCGGGCTGGTGAAGTCACCGGGGCTGACCCGGCCGGCCCACCGGTCCTGGGTGAGCACCAGCGGACGGGGCTCGCCGAAACCGCCGGTGGCCGGGTCGAGCACCACCGCCAGGCCGGCCCGCCGGCCGGACGGCACCCGGATCACGTCACCGACCCGCAGCCGTTCCAGGGAGGCGACGGCGGCGGCCTTGCGCTGGGTCTGCCCCTGCCGGGCGATGGCCCGCTCCCGGTCGGCGATCGCCACCCGCAGCGCGAAGTACTCGTCGAAGTCGCCGTGGTGGCAGGCGGCCTCGGCGCCGTACGCGTCGATGGTCTCGGTGTTGCGCTGCACCTGCCGGGCCAGGCCGACCACCGACCGGTCCGCCTGGAACTGCGCGAACGACGACTCCAGCAGCGCCCGGGCCGGCTCCGCGCCGACCGTGCCGACCAGGTTGACCGCCATGTTGTACGACGGCCGGAAGCTGGAGCGCAGCGGGTAGGTGCGGGTGGAGGCAAGACCGGCCACGTGCCGGGGGTCGGTCTCCGGCGACCAGACCACCACGGCGTGCCCCTCGACGTCGATGCCGCGCCGCCCGGCCCGGCCGGTGAGCTGCGTGTATTCCCCCGGGGTGAGGTCGACGTGCGCCTCGCCGTTGTATTTCACCAGGCGTTCCAGCACCACGCAGCGGGCCGGCATGTTGATGCCGAGCGCGAGGGTCTCGGTGGCGAAGACCGCCTTGACCAGGCCGCGGACGAACAGCTCCTCGACGACCTCCTTGAAGGCCGGCAGCATGCCGGCGTGGTGCGCGGCCAGACCGCGCTCCAGGCCGTCGAGCCACTCCCAGTAGCCGAGCACCGACAGGTCCTCACCGGGGATGGCGGTGACCCGCGACTCCACCACCCGGCGGATCTCGGCCCGCTCCTCGGGGGAGGTCAGCCGCAGCCCGGCGGCGAGGCACTGCTGCACGGCGGCGTCGCAGCCGGCCCGGCTGAAGATGAACAGGATCGCCGGGAGCAGCCCCTCCCGGTCGAGCCGGTCGACGATGTCCGGGCGCATCGGACCCCGCCAGCGGGGGCCGCGCCGGCCACCGCCGGGCCCGGCGCTGCGGCCCTCGCCCAGCTCCAGGCGGCGCAGCGTGTCCCGGGTGTAGCGCAGCAGCTCAGGGTGCACGTCGTGCTTGCGGGCCGCGTCGGCGTCGTGGAACAGGTCGAACATCCGCTTGCCGACCAGCATGTGCTGCCACAGCGGCACCGGCCGGTGCTCGCTGACCACGACCGCGGTCTCGCCGCGCACGGTGACCAGCCAGTCGGCGAACTCCTCGGCGTTGGAGACGGTGGCCGACAGCGAGACCAGGGTGACCGAGGCGGGCAGGTGGATGATCACCTCTTCCCAGACCCCGCCACGGAACCGGTCGGCGAGGTAGTGCACCTCGTCCATCACCACGTAGGCCAGTCCGTCGAGGGTGCTGGAGCCGGCGTAGAGCATGTTGCGCAGCACCTCGGTGGTCATCACCACCACGGGCGCGTCGCCGTTGATCGCGTTGTCGCCGGTGAGCAGGCCGACCTGCTCGGCGCCGTACCGGTCGACCAGGTCGTGGTACTTCTGGTTGGACAGTGCCTTGATCGGCGTGGTGTAGAAGCACTTGCGCCGGGTGGTGCCGGCCGGGCCGCCGTCGGCCACCGACGGCTGGTCGGGCGTGCCGCGCAGCGCCAGGTGTACGGCGAACTCGCCGACCACGGTCTTGCCGGCGCCGGTCGGGGCGCAGACCAGCACCCCGCTGCCCCGCTCCAGGGACTGACAGGCCTCCCGTTGGAAGTCGTCGAGGTCGAACCCGAGGTCACGGGCGAACTCGTCCAGTGCCGGAAACTCGGCGGCGTACGCGGCCCGGCGGCGCGCCGCGGCGTACCGCTCGGCGGGACTCGACATGCTCCCAAGATTACGGCGTGCGCCGGGACGGCACCGACCAAGGCGTCCGGTCAGGGCGTCCGAGGCGGTCGGTAGGGTGCACGGCGTGCCGGACCATGCGCAACCCACTCAGAAGCCCGCTGCGGCGGACGCCGAGGACGCCGTCCGCCCGCGGGTGCCCCGTCGCCCCGTGGCGGCGGTGCTGCTCGACTTCCACGGCACCCTGGCCCAGGTGGAGGACCCGCTCGCCTGGGTCACCGCCGCCGCGGCGAGCTGCGGGGTGAGCCTGGAGCGCGGCCGGGCCACCGTGCTTGCCGACCGGCTGGTCACCGCCGGGCGCGCCGGTGGGCCGCCGCCCGCCCGGGTGCCGCCCGGGCTGGCCGAGCTCTGGGCCGACCGGGACCTCTACGAGTACGCCCACCGGGGCGCGTACACCGGGCTGGCGGAGACCGTCGACGCCGGCATCGACGGGCTGGCCGAGGCGCTCTACGAGCGGGTGCTGGCGCCGGAGGGCTGGGTGCCGTACCCGGACGTCGAGGCGGTGCTGAAGGAGCTGCGGGGCGCCGGGGTGAAGGTGGCGGTGGTCAGCAACATCGGCTTCGACATCCGTCCCTTCTTCGCCGCCTGGGGCCTGGCCGACCTGGTCGACGCCTACGCCCTGTCGTACGAGGTGGGTCGCTGCAAGCCGGACCCGGGGATCTTCCTGCGGGCCTGTGGCCTGCTCGGCGTCGACCCGGAGCACGCGCTGATGGTGGGTGACACGCCGGCCGACGCCGGCGCGGTGCACGCCGGCTGCGCGGCGCTGGTGCTGCCCTGCGCGGACGCCGGCCGGCGCAACGGCCTGGGCGCGGTGCTCGACCTGGCCCTGGGCGGCTGACCAGCACTTATCGGTGCTAACGCTCGGGTGATACTCGCGTTAGCCAGCGGCGCTAACCGGGTCCGGGTAGCGCTGATATCGTGATCTTCATGGACGCCGCACCCCGGGACCGGATCGTGCGGGCCGCCGCGGCGCTGCTCGCCGAGGGGGGCCGTGACGCGGTCTCCACCCGGGCGGTGAGCCGGGCGGCCGGCGTCCAGGCGCCGACCATCTACCGGCAGTTCGGTGACATGCGGGGGCTGCTCGACGCGGCGGCCAGCTTCGGCTTCGCCGCGCACCTGCACGCCGAGGCGGCCCGGGAGCCGGCCCTCGACCCGGTCGACGGGCTGCGCCAGGGGATGGGACATGCACGTGGGGTTCGGCGTGGCCAACCCCGCCTTCCACGCGCTGATGTACGGCGATCCGCGCCCCGGGGTCCGGCCGACCGCGGCCCGGGTGGCCGCCGAGATCCTGCACCAACTGGTCACCCGGGTGGCGCGGGCCGGCCGGCTCCGGGTGGGGGTGGACCGCGCCGCGGCCATGGTCGAGGCCGCCGCCTGCGGGGTCACCCTCAGCCTCATCCAGTCCGCGCCGGCGGACCGGGACCCCGAGCTGTCGGCCGCCACCCGGGAGGCGGTCCTCGCCGCGGTCTGCACGGACAGCGCGCTGGCCCGCGCCCACCGTTCCGACCAGGGGGTCCGCCACGCCGTGGCGCTGCGCGCCGCGCTGCCCGCCCTCGCCACCGACCTGAGCCCCGCCGAGCGGGCGCTGCTCGCCGAGTGGCTGGACCGCCTCACCGGCAGCCCACGTCCCGCCGGGTCCTGACCCACGCCGCACGACCTACCGCTTCCGAGCCGCCAGCTATTCACTCGGGGTATACACCCGGTGTAGTTTGCTCGCATGAGTGTTCCGCTTACCCTCCTCGGCCTGCTGGAACGGCAGCCCAGCCACGGCTACGACCTGAAGCGCGACTACGACTCCTTCTTCGGGCGCGGCCGGCCCCTGCCGTACGGCCAGGTCTACTCGACGCTGAGCCGGCTGGCCCGCGACGGCAAGGTGGTGATCAGCGACGTCGAGCCCGGCGCCGGGCCCGACCGCAAGCGCTACGTGATCACCGACCGGGGCGCGACCGAGGTCGACCAGTGGCTCACCCAGCCGGTCGAGCCCGAGCCGCACCTGCAGACCGTGCTCTTCGCCAAGGTGGTGCTCGCGCTGATGCTGGACCGCCCCGCCGGCGAATACCTGGACGCGCAGCGCCGCTCCCACCTGCAGCGCATGCGGGAGCTCACCGAGCTCAAACGCGGCGGCGGCCTGGTCGACGCGCTGCTGGCCGACCACGGGTTGTACCACCTGGAGGCGGACCTGCGCTGGATCGAGACGACCGCCGCCCGGCTGGACGCGCTGAAGCGGACGGTACGGCCATGACCGTGTTGATCGAGGCGCGCGACGTGCGGTTCTCCTTCGGCAACACCCCGGCCCTGCGCGGCGCGACCCTCGCCGTCGAGGCCGGCGAGATCCTCGCCGTGATGGGCCCCAGCGGCTCCGGCAAGTCGACCCTGCTGCACTGCCTCGCCGGCATCCTCGTGCCGGACTCCGGCGAGATCCGCTTCGGCGGGACGCGGCTGGACACGATGAACGAGACCACGCGCAGCACCCTGCGCCGCAGCCGGTTCGGCTTCGTGTTCCAGTTCGGCCAACTGGTCCCCGAGCTCACCGCCGCGGAGAACGTCGCCCTGCCGCTGCTGCTCGGCGGCGAACGGCGGGCGCCGGCGCTGCGCCGGGCGCACGGCTGGTTCGAGCGGCTCGGCCTGGCCGGCAAGCCCGACCGCCGCTCCGGTGAGCTCTCCGGCGGCGAGGCCCAACGGGTCGCCCTGGCCCGGGCCCTGGTCACCCGGCCGGAGGTGCTCTTCGCCGACGAGCCGACCGGCGCGCTCGACTCGCTCACCGGCGAGCAGGTGATGGACCTGCTGGTCGCCGTCGCCCGCGAGCAGGGCACCACGGTCGTGCTGGTCACCCACGAGCCGCGCGTCGCCGCGTACGCCGACCGGGAGGTCATCGTCCGGGACGGGCGGGTCAACGCGCCGGACAGGATCGGCTCGTGATCCGCCTGGGGCTGCGCCTGGCGGTGGCCGGCGGCCGCGAGGCGCTCGTCCGGCTGGTCGCCATCGCCGCCGCGGTCGCGTTGGGCGCCGGCATCCTGCTCGCCGCCCTGGCCGGGGTCAACGCGACGAACGCCCAGCTCACCCGGTACGCCGCGCTGCACCCCGTCGCCAGCACGGGTGCGGACGCCGATCCGCTGTGGTGGTCGACCCGCCAGGACTACTTCCACGGCCGGCAGATCGTCCGGGTCGACGTCGCCGCCACCGGCCCGGACGCGCCCACCCCGGTCGGCGTCCCACGCACCCCCGGGCCGGGCGAGTACTACGCCTCACCGGCGTTGCGACAACTGCTGGACGCCTACCCGGCCGACCAGCTCGCCGCCCGGTACGCCGGGCGGGACGCCGGCACCGTCGGCCCGGCCGCCCTCCCCTCGCCGGACTTCCTGCTCGTCATCGTCGGCGGCCGCCCCGCCGAGGTCGCCGCGCTGCCCGACGCCCGGCAGCTCACCGACGTCACCGCCAGCGCCCCCGCGCTGCCCGACAGCGTGGTGGACCTGATCCTCGGCGTGGTCGCCGGCGGGCTGCTCTTCCCGGTGCTGATCTTCATCGGCACCGCCACCCGGCTCGGCGCCGCCCGCCGGGAACAGCGCTTCGCCGCCATGCGCCTGGTCGGCGCGACGCCCCGGCAGATCTCGGCGATCGCCGCGATCGAGGCCGCCGCCGCGGCCGCCGTCGGCACCGCCCTCGGCTTCGCCCTGTTCCTCGCCGGCCGTGGCGCGCTGGCCGACATCCCGTTCACCGGGATGCCATACTTCCCCGCCGACCTGTCGCTGCGCCCGATCGACGCCCTGGTGGTGGCGCTCGGCGTGCCGGCCGGGGCGGCGCTGGCCGCGCACGTCTCGCTGCGCCGGGTGCAGATCTCCCCGCTGGGCGTGACCCGGCGGGTCACCCCCCGGCCGCCGCGCGCGTACCGGCTGATCCCGCTCGCGCTCGGGCTCGGCGGGCTGGCGTTCGCCATCGGCCGCAGACCCGAGACGGCCGACGGCCAGACCGCGGTGTACCTGCCCACGCTGCTGCTGGTGATGGCCGGACTGGTGGTGGCCGGCCCGTGGCTGACGATGGCCGGCGCCCGGCTGCTGGCGGCCCGCGCCCGCCGCCCCGGCACGCTGATCGCCGCGCGCCGCCTGGCCGACAACCCGAAAGCCGGCTTCCGGGCGATCAGCGGCATCATGCTCGCCCTCTTCGTCACCAGCACCGCCACCGGCGTCATCACCACCATCGTCGCCGAGCGCGGCCCCGCGCCGATCGGCTCGCTCGACGCCGCCACCCTGACCACCGTGCTCGGCGCGGAGACCACGTCGGTGCCCGCCCCGCTGCTGGCCGAGCTGTGGGCCATCCCCGGCGTACGGAGCACCACCGTGACCCGCAAAGTCGAGGAGCCGCACTACTACGCCAGCGTCGTCGCCTGCGCCGACATCCCCCCGGTGTACGGCCGGTGCGCCGCGGGCGCCACCGTGGCCGAGGTGCCGGTGGACTTCATCCCCTTCCGCGCCTCGGCCTCCGCCGACCGGGTGTGGACGTCCTCGTCCGTCCGCGGCGACGAGCTGACCGGGTTGCCGGTGGAGTCGATCGTCGTCGGCACCGACGGCTCGGCCGCGGCCCGGGAACGCGCGCGGACCGTCCTCGAAGCGGCCTACCCGACCTTCTGGGTGGCCCCGCACGTGCCCGGCGACTTCGAGGTGGACTTCGCCAACCTGCTGCGGGGCTGGCGACAACTGGCCGACGTGGTCATCGTCGTCAGTCTCGTGCTGGCCGGCTGCAGCCTCGCCGTCGCCGTGGTCGGCGGCCTGCAGGAACGCAAACGCCCGTTCAGCCTGCTGCGCCTGGCCGGCGCGCCGGTGGGAGTGCTGCGCCGGGTGGTGGCGTTGGAGACCGCCGTGCCGATGCTCGCCGTCGCCGCGCTCGCCACCGGCATGGGCCTGCTCGCCGCGCACCTGTTCCTCAGGGGCCAGATGCAGTACGCGCTCACCCCGCCGGGCCCGGGCTTCTACGCGCTGGTGGTCGCCGGCCTGCTGGCCTGCCTCGGCATCATCGCGGCCACCCTGCCGCTGCTGGCACGCGTCACCGGCCCGGAGACCGCGCGCAGCGAGTGACCCGGGGCCCCGGGCCGGCGTACCCACGCCGGCCCGGGGCATGACCTAGCCTCGCAGGGTGACCCGTACCGTCCCGCCCCCACCGGCGTCCGGCGCCGACGCCCATCCGGCCGGACGGGCCCCCCGGGCACCGGACGGCACGGGGCCGGTGACCGGGCGGCTGGGGGCCATCGGGCTGGTGCTCGGCGGGGCGCTGTCGGTGCAGTTCGGCTCGGCCGTGGCCGCGCTGCTGTTTCCCCGCACCGGGGTGTCCGGCGCGGTGACCCTGCGGCTCGCCCTCGGCGCCGCGGTGCTGGTGCTGGTGTGCCGGCCCCGGCTGCGCGGGTACGGCCGCGCCGACTGGGCCGCGGTGACCGCCTTCGGCTTCGCCCTGGCCGGCATGAACTCGGTGTTCTACCACGCCATCGAGCGGATCCCGCTCGGACCGGCGGTGACCCTGGAGGTGCTCGGCCCGCTGGCCCTGTCGGTGTTCGCCGCCCGCCGCCGGCTCGCCTGGGCCTGGGCCGGGCTGGCGCTGGCCGGGGTGGCACTGCTCGGGCAGGGCGGCTTCGAACGGCTCGACCCGGTGGGCGCCGGGCTGGCACTGGGCGCCGGCGCGCTGTGGGCGGCGTACATCGTCTGCTCGGCCCGGGTCGGCGGGCGGTTCCCCCGCGCCGACGGGCTGGCCCTGGCGCTGGCGATGGCGGCCGTGATCACCCTGCCGGTCGGGTTGCTCGACGCCGGCGCCCGGCTGTGGCACCCGGCGGTGCTCGGCCTCGGCGCCGGGCTGGCGCTGCTCGCCTCGGTGCTGCCGTACACCCTGGAGCTGCTGGCGCTGCGGCGGCTGCCCACCGCCACCTTCGCGGTGCTGATGAGCCTCGGCCCGGCGATCGCCGCGCTGGCCGGTTGGCTGGTGCTCGGCCAGGCGCTGCATCCGCGCGAGCTGATCGCCATCGGGTTGGTGATCGCCGCCAGCATCGGCGCGGTCCAGGCCGGCGCGCCGGCCCGGCGGCGGCCCGACGACGAGCCGCCGACGCTCAGCGCAGCAGGCGCACCGCCGCCGGCACCGCGGTGATCCGGACCGGCAGGTCCAGCGCCCGCTCGCCGTCGGCGTACGTGGTGATGCCCTCGGCGGCCAGTTCCACCGTCCGGGCCCGGTAGCTGCGCACCAGCGGGTGCGTCACGTGGGTGCCCTGGTAGATGCGCGGCTTCACCCGCATCAGCGTGCGCCGGTCGAACCGTCCGCCGACCACCACGTCGAGCAGCCCGTCGGTGGGGTCGGCGTCCGGGCAGATCCGCATGCCACCGCCGTAGCTGGCGCAGTTGCCGACCGCCACCAGCACCGCGTCGAACTGCTGCGCCACGCCGTCCAGGCGCAGGGTGTAGCGGCGGGGCCGCAGCCGGGCCAGCTCCACCAGGATCGCCAGGTCGTACCGGCGGGGACCGCGCGGACGGCGCATCCGGTTGGCCCGCTCGTTGACGATCGCGTCGAAGCCGGCCGCGAGCACCGCCCCGTACCAGCGCTCGGCCCCGCCGGGCCCGGTCATCCGGGCCAGATCGACGGGCCGGCTGCGGCCCTCGCGCAGCGCTGCGGCGATCACCCCGGCCGCGGCGAGCGGGTCGGCCGGGAACCCGGTGTCGACGGCGAAGTCGTTTCCGGTGCCCGCCGGCACCGGGCCGAATCCGACGGCGGTGCCGGCGACCGCCTGCAACGCCCGGTGGACCGTGCCGTCGCCGCCGACCGCCACCAGCGCCCCGGCCCCGGCGGCGACCGCGGACCGGCAGGCCGCCTCCGCCTCGTCCGGGGTGGCCGCCGAGAGCAGCTCCACCGGCCGCCCGGCGGCACCGAGCCGGTCGAGCAGCGCGGGCAGCAGGCCACGGTGTCGACCCCGGCCGGCCGTCGGGTTGGCGAGCACGGCCACCGGGCCGGACGGAGCATGATCGTGCGCGGTCACGGCGAGCACCGTACGGCACGGCGCGTCCCCTCACCAGCGCCGCTGCGCCGATCGTCGGTGGGTTGAGCGGTCCGACCCGCGGGCACCCGAAAGGGCAAAGGTGAACTTTCTCCACGTCGCGGCATTCGACCGGACATAAGGTGATTTTATCTCACCCGTCGAGTTTCCAGGAGGAGCCGTGACAACAGGAAGACGACGTCTGGCCGCGGTCGTTGCCGCGATCGGCATCGCCCTCGGCGGGGCGGGCGCCGGCAACCCCGCGGCCCACGCCTCGACCACGACCTGCGGGGACCAGCCGACCGAGTGGACGCAGCGTTGCGAGCGGCCGACGAGCTCCTGGCTGGCCCTCAGCGACGTGCACTTCGACCCCTTCGCCGGTCTCACCACCACCCAGGTCGACCAACTGGCCGCCACGCCGCCGGACCAGTGGGGCGGCATCCTCGCGCAGGTGCCGCAGCAGCCGAGCGGATACGGCAGCGACACCAACTACGCGCTGCTGGCCTCGGCCCTCACGGCCATGCGCAGCACCGTCGCGTACCCGCCCGCTGTGGTCATCTCCGGTGACTTCCTGAGCCACAACTTCAAGGACCGATACTTCGCGCTCGCGACGGACAAGACCCAGCAGGGCTACGACAGGTTCGCCGACAGCACGGTCGACTTCCTCGCCGACACGTTCGACCGCGTCTTCCCGTACTCGCAGTTCCTCGTCACCCTCGGCAACAACGACACGACGTGCGGGGACTACGAACTCACCCCGCACAGCGAGTTCCTGCGCAACTTCGCCGAGGCCTGGGAACCGCTCGTCAACCGGGCCGGTCGGTCGCCCTCCTTCGCCAAGAGCTTCCCGCAGCTCGGCTCCTACCAGGCGGAACTGCCCACCGGAGGGCAGGCGGTCGTCCTCAACGACGTCTACCTGTCGTCCCGGTACCAGAACCGGTGCGGGGTGCCGGGCGAGGACCCGGCCGCCGAAACGCTCCAGTGGCTCGCCGACACCGCGCAGCACCTGCCGAGGGACGAGCGAGCCTGGCTGGTCACCCACATCCCCTTCGGCATCGACGTGTTCGGCACCCTGAGCGCCGGGCAACCGGTCGGGCTGATGAACGCGGACGACCAGGCGCGCCTGTTGGGCATCCTGCACGGCCGGCAGTGGCAGCTCACCGTCACCGGACACCTGCACATGAGCACCTACCGCCTGGCCACCGGGCAACAGCCGGTGCCCGCGATGGTGGTGCCGTCGATCAGCCCGCTCTTCAACAACAACCCGGCCTACTACGTCCTGGCGGTGACCGCACGCGGCGGCGTCGCGGACTACACCGCCTACGCCTTCGACCTGCAGGCCAGCACGCCGACCTGGAACCTGGAGTACTCCTTCAACCAGACCTACGGGCTCGCCGGATTCGACGCCAGCAATCTGGCTCAGCTCCAGATCGAGCTGAACCAGAACGCGGACCTCCGCGACAAGTACATCGACTTCTACAACTCGGGCAGTGGGATCGGTGGCATCACCCCGTCGACGTTCCATGCCTACTGGTGCGGAGCCGTCGCGGTGACCGCGGCCGAGTACGCGGACTGCACCCGACCCGGTTCCTGACGCCACCGGCCCCCGCCCGCCGACGGAGCGGGCGCCGGCCGCCACCGGCCGGCCCGGCCGGTGGCGGCCGAGCCGGCGGGGTGCCCGCAACATCACCCGTCACCCTGCGTACGCGGACCAGTTGTACCGGGTGGTCGGCGAGCTGACCGACTGACAAGCCGGACGCCCATCTCGGCGTCCTCCCGGTCCCATCGGCGGGCTGCCCCGTCGTCCCGTCGGCCGGGGAATCGTCAGGGCTACCGCCGACCAGCCGGTCCCGAATCCGGGCCGGCTTCCCCGATTGGAGCGTTGATGGAAGTTCTGTCCGACCGACGAGATCCCCGCGTGGCGGTGATCGGGCTCGGGTACGTCGGGTCCTGCATCGCGGCCGTCCTGGCCGACCGCGGCTTCGAGGTGGTCGGCGTGGACGTCGACCCGCACCTCGTTGACGAGCTGCGCGACGGACACTGCCGATTCGAGGAGCCCGACCTCGCGAGCCTGGTCCGCGCTGGCATCACCGGCGGCCGGCTCCGGGTGAGCAGTGACTACGCCACGGTCGCCGAGACCGACGTCGTCCTGGTCACCGTCGGCACGCCGGTCCGCGAGGACGGCTCCCTCGCCGACGAGCAGCTGCGCGGTGCGTGCGTCGAACTGAGCCGCTGGTTGCGGCCGGGTCAGCTGGTGGTGCTCAAGAGCACGGTCCCGCCGGGCACCACCCGACAGCTGGTCAGGCCGCTGCTGGAGGCTGGTGGGGCCACCGCCGGCGTGGACTTCCAGCTGGCGTTCACCCCGGAACGGCTGGCCGAGGGCACCGCGCTGCGCGAGCTGCGGACCTTCCCCATCGTCGCCGGCGGGCTGGACGCGGACAGCACCCGCGACGCCGCACGGTTCTGGCAGCGCGCACTCGGCGTCCAGGTGATCCCGATGCAGTCGCTGGAGGCCGCGGAGATCGTCAAGCTCGCCGACAACTGGTGGATCGACCTGAACATCGCGCTCGCGAACGAGCTGGCCAAGTTCAGCGCCCTGTTCGACGTCGACGTGCTGGACGTGATAGCCGCCGCGAACGGCATACCGAAGGGCAATGGGTCCGTCAACATCCTCACCCCCAGCGTCGGAGTTGGCGGCTCGTGCCTGACCAAGGACCCGTGGATGGTCTGGCATGCCGCCCAACAGCGAGGCGTGGAGATCCTGACCGCCCCGGCCGGCCGGCGGGTGAACGCGGACATGCCCGCCTACACCGCCAAACTGATCCTGGACGAACTGGCCGCCGCCGGCCGGCCGGCCCGGGGCGCGACGGTCGCCGTACTCGGCCTCTCGTTCAAGAACAACACCGGCGACCTGCGGGCCACCCCCGTGGCACCGGCCGTGTCGGCGCTGCAGGAGGCCGGCTGCGAGGTTCGCCTGCACGATCCGCTGGTCGACCCGGACGAGGCCGAGAAGCTGTTCGGCCTGCGACCGGTCGAGGACCTGGACAAAGCGGTACGCGACGCCGACTGCCTCGCCGTCCTGGCGTACCACCGGCCGTTCGCCGGCATCGACTTCGGCGCCCTGCCGGTGGCGCGGCCCTGTCTGGTATTCGACGGGCGGGCGTACTACCCGAAGAAGAAGATCGCCGAGCTGCGTGCGGCCGGTTACCGCTACCGCGGGATCGGCCGGTGAGCGCGCGGGTGGTGGTCACCGGGGGCCACGGCTTCATCGGCAGCCACCTGGTGGAACGGCTGTTGACGCGCGGCGACCACGTCACCGTCTTCGACGGCCCGGCGCCGCAGGTCGGCCGGGACCCGGCCACCGCGCACGCCCGCCTCGTGGAGGGTGACGTCCGCGACGCCGCGCGGCTGGCCGACGCGATCACCCCCGGCGTCGACGTGGTCTACCACCTGGCCGCCGTGGTCGGCGTCGACCAGTATCTGGCCCGGCCGCTGGACGTGATCGACATCAACTTCACCGGCACCCGCAACGTGCTCGACCTCGCCTGCCGGGCGGGCGCCAAGGTGGTGCTCGCCAGCACCAGCGAGCTGTTCGGCAAGAACCCGGCGGTGCCGTGGCGGGAGGAGGACGACCGGGTGCTCGGTGCCACCTCCGCCGACCGGTGGACGTACGCGACGAGCAAGGCGCTCGCCGAGCACCTGACCTACGCCTTCGCCCGGCAGCACGGCCTGGCGGCCACCATCGTCCGGTACTTCAACGTCTACGGCCCCCGCCAGCGGCCGGCGTACGTGGTCAGCCGGTCGGTGCACCGGGCGCTGAACGGCCGGCCGGTGGTGGTGTACGACCAGGGGCGGCAGACCCGCTGCTTCACCTACATCGATGACGCCGTCGCCGGCACGCTCGCCGCGGCGACCGTCCCCGCGGCGGTCGGCGAGTCGTTCAACATCGGCAGCATGGTGGAGAACACGGTCGGCGAACTGGTGGAGCTGGTGGGCGAGTTCACCGGCAGCACCGCCGTCGCCCCGGTGGACACCCAGGCCTCGCTGGGCAGCCGGTACGAGGACCTGCCCCGCCGGATCCCGGACACCACCAAGGCCCGCACCCTGCTGGACTGGAAGTGCGAGGTGCCGCTACGGACCGGCCTGGAGCGCACCGTGCGGTGGGCCCGGGAGAACCCGTGGTGGCTGGCGCTGCCGGACACCGGGGCGGTCTGATCCGAGCGGCGACGGGGCTCCCGACCGAGTGCGGTCGGGAGCCCCGTCGTGCCGCCCGGCCCGTGGCCGGGCGTCAGCGGTCCGGCGTGCCGGCGGGGGCCATCACCCGCAGGGCGTTGGCGTCGAGGCCGACCCGGATCGGGGTGGTGCCGCACAGCTCGCCGTCCACCTCGACCTGCGCCGGTCGGTCGGTCTCCACCAGCAGCTCTCCCACCGCGAGGAACGGCTCGTCGCCGAGGCTGCGCCGGTGCCCGGTCAGCGCGTTGCGGGCGGTCTCCCGCAGCAGGCCGCGCCGGGTCGACCCCCCGACCGGGTACGCCACCAGCAGCCGGTCGTCGGCGTTGGCGTCGGCGGTGATCGGCCGGCCCGCCTGGAACCCGCCGTTGGCCACGTAGAGCTGATGAGTCCGCAGCTCCCGGACCACCCCCTCGGCGCGCAGCGTGACCCGCAGCGGGCGGTGCCCGGCCAGCAGCGCCAGCGCGGTGACCGGGTACGCGACCCGGCCGGTGAGCCGCTTCAACCGGGCCGGCGTGCGCAGCATGACGTCGGCGGAGAGGCCCACCCCGACGTGGTTGGCGAAGCGCAGCTCCCCCACCAGGCCGAGGTCGACGTCGATCACCGTGCCAACGGTGAGCACCGCGACCGCGGCGTCCAGGTCGAGCGGGACGCCCACCGTCCGGGCGAAGTTGTTCGTGGTGCCCAACGGCAGCAGGCCCAGCGCGATGTCCCGGTGGGCGAGCAGCCGGGCCGCGGTGCCGAGGGTGCCGTCGCCGCCCCCGGCGACCAGCAGGTCGGCACCGGAGTCGGCGGCCTGGGCGAGGCGGGCCGGCAGCTCGCCGGGCCGGTCGACCGGGTGGTCGGCGACCAGGGTGAAGCCGGCCGTGACCAGCCGGGCGCGGGCGCTCTCGTAGAGCCGCCGGCCCCGCCGGGAGTGGGCGTTGACCACCAGCGCGGCCCGCCGCTGTCGCGCGATGGCCGCCCCCAGCTCCCGCTTGGTCCGCATGGGCACCGAGCCTATCCGGGCGGCGCCGGTCGACCCCGGAACGGTCAGGACGCCACCTCCCGGGCCCGCTCCAGCAGCGCCGCCCGTTCGGTGGCCGACGGCGTCGCCGCGGCGGCCTGCCGGAACAGCGCGGCGGCCCGGCCGGTGTCGCCGTGCCGCGCGGTCAGGTGCGCCTCGGCCGCGATCGCCAGCGGATTGCCGTCCAGCCCGCCGCCGGCCCGCGCCTCGGTGAGCAGCCGCAACCCCGCCGCCGCCCCGTACGCGTGACCGTGCGCCACCGCGCGATTCAGCGCGACCACCGGCGACGGCTGCCGCCCGAGCAGCGCGTCGTACCCGGCGGCGATGGCCGGCCAGTCGGTCGCCGCGGCGCTGGGCGCGGTGGCGTGGCAGGCGGCGATGCGGGCCTGCCAGGCGTACGGGCCGTCGCCGGTGACGCCGTCGAGGATCCGCAGCGCCTCGGTGATCGCCACCCGGTCCCAGCGGTCGCGGTCCTGCCGGTCCAGCGTGAGCAGGCCGCCGTCGGGGGCGCACCGGGCGTCCCGCCGGGAGTGTTGCAACAGGAACAACGCCAGCAGCGCGGCGACCTCGGAACGCGCCGGCATCAACCGGACCAGCAGCCGGGCCGACCGGATCGCCTCCTCGGCGAACGCCGGCTCGCCGTCGGCGTCGTAGCCCCGGGTGAAGAGCAGGTAGAACACGGCGAGCACGCCCGGCAGCCGCTCGTCGAGCGCCGGCCCGCTCGGCACCCGGTACGGGATGCCGGCCGCGGCGATCCGGGCCTTGGCCCGGGTGAGCCGCCGGGTCATCGTGGACTCGCTGACCAGGAACGCGCGGGCGATGTCGGCGGTGGGCACGCCCAGCACGGTCCGCAGGGTCAGCGCGACCCGGTCCGGCAGGCTCAGCGCCGGATGGCAGCAGGTGAAGACGAGACGCAGCCGGTCGTCCACCAGGTCCGCTCCCTCCGTGGCCGGCTCGTCGCCGGGGTCGGTCAGGGCGAGCACCGCCAGCTCGCGCAGTTTGCGCCGCTCCACCGAGGCGCGGCGCAGCACGTCCAGCGCCCGGTTGCGGGCGACCGTCATCAGCCAGCCGCCCGGGTTGGCCGGCACCCCGTCGCGCGGCCACCGTTCCAACGCCGTGGCCAGCGCCTCCTGGGCGCAGTCCTCGGCCAGCGTCCAGTCGCCGGTCACCCGGATCAGCGTGGCGACGATCCGGGGGTACGCCTCGACGCCCGCCGCCGCGACGGCCGCGCCGGCCGTCGCGGTCGGGCGGGTGCCGGTCACGCGGGCTGCTGGTCCGGCAGCTCGGCGAACGGGCGCAGCTCCAGCCGCCCCTGGCGGGCCATCGGGTGGGCGCGGGCGACCTCGACGGCCTCGTCCAGGTCGGCGCAGTCGAGCAGGTCGAAGCCCACGATCACCTCCTTGGTCTCGGCGAACGGGCCGTCGGAGAGCAGCAGCTCACCGTTGCGCACCCGGACCGTGGTGGCGGCGGCGACGGGCGCCAGCACGTTCCCGGTCAGCCGCCGGCCCCGGCTGTCGTTCTCCGCGACCCAGCGGTGGATGTCGGGCTCGGGCGTGGGATCGGTGTCCGGCGCGGTGTCGGTGCAGACGAACATCAGGTACTTCATGGAATTCGCTCCTCGGTCTCGGTGCTGTCACCAGGGTGACGAACGGCCCCCGCCGATCCGGACCGCCCCGCCGGAAATTTCGCGGACGGGGCCCGCCGTGACGTGGCGCTGTCACCGAGGTCACCCTCCGAAGTGTCGTTTACCGCACCGCTGGTGGGAAATGCTGGAGTGAGTCGACCGGAGGAGCGACCCGATGGCCATCCGTAACCGCCCCAGCCAGTCCCGTCCGCTGCCGGGCGGCGTGACCGACCCGCTGCTGTGGCGGCTGGCCGAGGACGTCGCCGCCGCCCACCAGCCCGACGGGCGCGACGGCTGCCGCAACCTGCTCTGCGCCGGTGAGGCGTACCCCTGCCCGCCGCTGCGCCACGCGCAGCGGGCCCGGGAGCTGGCCGGCACCGACGTGCGGCGCGACCGCCCGGCCGGCGGCGAGCAGCGGCGCGGCACCCCGCTGCCCCGGGCCCACCGCCGGCCCGCCGCGTAGCGGCCGGGCGCGGGCCGACGGCGCTCCCGCCGCCGCCGGTGGAAACGGTCACCGCAGGGGCACCCCGCACCCGGTCCACAGCCATCCGGCCTCACCACCGCCCTGGCCGCTCTGATCGCTAGCGGACAGCTCCGGTACGCACCATCCCGGATAGAGGACGGCTTTTCCACCGATTGATTGACACCGTCCGGGCAGCCCACCAAGATTGCCGAATCGTTCGGGTCAAGGCATCGGAGGGGGACCGTGTCTAATTTCGGATCCAGGCTGGCCGGCGCCACGCTCGCCGTCGTCCTCGTCGCGGCCGGCGGGTGCAGCGCGGGCAAGGGTGTCGACGTGGACGGTGGCGGTGCCACCGGCGGCGCGGGCGGGGTGCTCACCGCCGCGATCGGCGGCGAACCGGACCAGCTCGACCCCCACAAGACCTCGGCCTACTACAGCTTCCAGGTGCTGGAGAACGTCTACGACACCCTCGTCGAGCCGGACGAGAACCTGGAGATGAAGCCGGCGCTGGCCACCGAGTGGAAGACCAGCGACGACCAGCTCACCTGGACGTTCACCCTGCGCGAGGGGGTCAAGTTCTCCGACGGCTCCCCGCTGACCTCGCAGGACGTGAAATACTCCTTCGACCGGATCGTCGGCGAGAAGCTGAACAACGCCTACCGGTTCGCCTCGGTGAAGTCGGTGGCCGCGCCCGACCCGAAGACCGTGGTCGTCACGCTCAGCGCGCCCACCCCGAACCTGCTGGCCAACCTCGGCGGTTTCAAGGGCGTCGCCATCGTGCAGAAGGCCAACATCGAATCCGGGGCGGTCAAGACCAAGCCGGTGGGCAGCGGCCCGTTCGCGGTCTCGGCGTACACCTCCGGCGACAGCGTCAAGCTGGTCCGCAACGACAACTACTGGGGTGACAAGCCGAAGCTGGACGGGGTCACCTTCACCTTCGTCAAGGACCCCACCGTGGCCCTGCAGAACCTGCGCGGCGGCGAGGTGCAGTGGACCGACAACCTGCCGCCGCAGCAGGTGCCGTCGCTGAAGGACGGTGGCGACCTCGAGGTGCAGACCACCCCGTCGAGCGACTACTGGTACCTCACCCTCAACCAGGCCCGCAAGCCGTACAGCGACGTGAACGTGCGGCGGGCCGTCGCCTTCGCGCTGGACCCGGCCGCGATCACCAAGGCGGCCAAGTTCGGGCTGGCCACCACCAACCAGACCGCCATCCCCAAGGGCAGCGCCTGGTACTACGAGTACGCGCCGTACCGGCACGACCCGGCGCAGGCGAAGCAGCTGCTCGGCCAGGCCGGGGTCACCGGGCTGACCATGGAGCTGATGGTGACCAGCGAGTACCCGGAGACGGTCAGCGCCGCGCAGGTCATCGCCGCCCAGCTCAAGGAGGTCGGGATCACGGTACGCATCCGTACCCTCGACTTCGCCCAGTGGCTCGACGAGCAGGGCAAGGGCAACTTCGACGCGTTCATGCTGGGCTGGCTGGGCAACATCGACCCGGACGAGTTCTACTACGCCCAGCACCACAGCGGGGGCACCTTCAACTTCCAGAAGTACCGCAACCCGGCCGTGGACAAGCTCCTCGACCAGGCCCGCACCGAGACCGACCAGGCCGCCCGCAAGCAGGCGTACGACCAGGTGGCCAAGCAGGTCGTCGACGACGCCAGCTACATCTACCTGTACAACCCGGACGTGGTGCAGGGCTGGTCGAAGAAGGTCACCGGCTATCAGGCCCGCACCGACCGGGCGATCCGCTTCCGCGACGTCGCTCTCGCCAAGTGAGCCGCTTCATCCTGCGTCGCCTGCTCCAATCGGCCGTCGTCCTGCTCGGCGTGACGCTGGTGGTCTTCCTGCTGCTGCAACTGGTCCCCGGCGACCCGGTGCGGGTGGCGCTGGGCACCCGGTTCGACCCGCAGACGTACGAGGCGTTGCGCTCCCGCGCCGGGCTGGACCGGCCGCTGCTCACCCAGTACCTCAGCTACGTCGGTAACGCCCTGACCGGCGACCTCGGGGTGAGCTTCCGCAGCGGCCAGCCGGTCACCACCATCGTGCTGGAACGGCTCCCGGCGACGCTGTCGCTGGCGCTGACCGCCGTGCTCATCGCGGTGCTGATCGCGCTCCCCCTCGGGGTGCTCGCCGCGGTGCGCAACGGCTCCGCGCTGGACCACGCCGCCCGGGTGTTCAGCCAGTTCGGCGTCTCGGTGCCGGACTTCTGGATGGGCATCATGGGCATCCTGCTCTTCGCCGGGGTGCTCGGCTGGCTGCCGCCGTCGGGCTACGTGGCGTTGACCGACGACCCGGCCGGCTGGCTGTCCCACGTGCTGCTGCCCGCCGCCACGATCGGGCTGGTCACCGCGTCCATCCTCACCCGCTTCATCCGCTCCTCGGTGCTGGAGGTGCTCTCCGCCGACCACGTCCGCACCGCCGAGGCGAAGGGGCTGCGCGGCCGGGTGGTGGTGCTGCGGCACGTGCTGCGCAACGCGCTGATCCCGGTGGTCACCGTGGTCGCGGTCCAGCTCGCCAGCCTGCTCGGCGGGGTGATCGTGGTCGAGGTGCTGTTCGCCTGGCCGGGCATCGGCCGGCTCACCTACGACGCCGTGCAGGCCCGCGACTATCCCGTACTCCAGGGCGCGGTGCTGCTGGTGGCCGCGCTGTTCCTGGTGATGAACCTGCTGGTGGACATCCTCTACGCCCGCCTCGACCCGCGGATCCGGGTCCGATGAGCGCCGACAGCCGGACCCGGCGCGCGCTCTCGGCGCTGCGGCACGACCCGCCCGCCGTGGCCGGGGCCGCGGTGCTGCTGCTGCTCGTGGTGGTCGGGGTGGCCGGGCAGTGGCTCGCCCCGGCCGGGGTCAACGACGTCGACGTCGACCAGATGCTGCATCCGCCCAGCTGGGCGCACCCGTTCGGCACCGACGAGTTGGGCCGGGACGTGCTGAGCCGGGTGCTGGTCGCGGCCCGGGTGTCGCTGCAGGTGGGCGTGGTAAGCGTCGGCATCGCGCTGCTGGTGGGCGCGACCATCGGGCTGATCGCCGGCTACTACCAGGGCTGGGTCGACAACGTCCTGATGCGCGGCATGGACGTGCTGTTCGCGTTCCCGGTGCTGCTGCTGGCGGTGGCGATCGTCGCCGTCCTCGGCCCCGGGCTGCTCACCGCGATGATCGCCATCGGGGTGGTCTACACGCCGATCTTCGCCCGGGTCACCCGGGCCGGCGTGCTGTCGGTCCGGGAGCAGGTCTTCGTCCGGGCCGCGGTCTCCATCGGCGCCTCCGACCTGCGGATCATCCGCCGGCACGTGCTGCCCAACATCGCCGCGCCGCTGATCGTGCAGACCTCGCTGTCGCTGGCCTTCGCCATCCTCTCCGAGGCGGCGCTGTCCTTCCTCGGCCTCGGGGTGCAGCCCCCGGCGCCGGCCTGGGGCCGGATGCTCTTCGACGGTCGTGGCTTCGTCACCGAGGCGTGGTGGCTCGGCTTCTTCCCCGGCGCGGCGATCTTCCTCACCGTGCTCGCGTTCAACCTGGTCGGCGACGCGCTGCGCGACGTGCTAGACCCCCGGCAGCTGACCCTCGGCGAGGCGAGGAGGAGCACCGCGTGACCGCAGAGCCCGTGCTGGCGGTCGAGGACCTGACCGTCACCCTCGGCACCCGCCGTGGGCCGGCCCGCGCGGTCGCCGGCGTCGACTGGTCCGTCGCGCCCGGCCGCACGCTGGCCCTGGTGGGCGAGTCCGGCAGCGGCAAGACGATGAGCGTGCTGGCGGCCACCGGCCTGGCCCCGCGCACCGCCCGGGTGACCGGCCGGGTCCGCCTGCTCGGCGAGGACCTGACCGCGCTGCCGCCGCAGCGGCGCCGGGTGCTGCGCGGGCGGCACGTCGGGTTCGTCTTCCAGGACCCGTCGACCTCGCTGAACCCGGTGCTCACCGTCGGCCGGCAGGTCACCGAGGCGGCCGAGGAGCACCTCGGGCTGACCCGCCGGCAGGCCCGCGACCGGGCGGTGGAGCTGCTGGAGCTGGTCGGCATCCCGTCCGCGGCGCGGCGGGTGGACGAGTACCCGCACCAGTTCTCCGGCGGCATGCGCCAGCGGGTGGTGATCGCGATGGCGCTGGCCTGCGACCCGGCGCTGCTGATCGCCGACGAGCCGACCACCGCCCTGGACGTGACCACCCAGGCCCAGATCGTCGAGCTGGTCGCCGGCCTCCAGGAGCGGATGGGCACCGCGGTCGTCTGGATCACCCACGACCTCGGGGTGGTAGCCGGGGTCGCCGACACGGTGGCGGTGATGTACGGCGGCCGGATCGTCGAACACGGCCCGGTCGACGACGTCTTCGCCGCCCCCGGCCACCCGTACACCCGGGCGTTGCTGGCCGCCCGGCCCCGGCCCGGCCACCGCGACGCCGACCTGCCGGCCATCCAGGGCTCGCCGCCGAGCCCGCTGGACCTGCCGGCCGGCTGCGCGTTCTGGCCGCGCTGCCCGGTGCGCGGCGACGCCCGCTGCGAGCACGAACTGCCGCCGCTGACCGAGGTGGGCCCGGCGCACCGGGTCCGCACCTTCTACCCGTCGCCGCCGACCGGGGAGGACCGATGAGCGCCGACGTGCTCGCCGAGCTCGACGACCTGCGGGTGTGGTTCCCGGCCGCCGGCAGCGCTCCGGTGCGCGCCGTCGACGGGGTGTCGCTGCAGGTACGCCGGGGCGAGACGCTCGGCCTGGTCGGCGAGTCCGGCAGCGGCAAGTCCACCACCGGGCTGGCCCTGCTGCGGCTGGTCGACCCCACCTCCGGCCGGGTCCGGGTGGCCGGGGAGGACGTGACCGGCTGGTCGCGGCGCCGGCTGCGCACCGTACGCCGGCGGGTGGCGATGGTGTTCCAGGACCCGCAGGCGTCGCTGGACCCGCGGCACACCGTGGCGGCCAGCGTCGCCGAGCCGCTGGTGGTGCACCGGCTGGTCGACGGGGCGGACGCCCGCCGCCGCCGGGTCGCCGAGCTGCTGGACCTGGTGGGCCTGCGCCCCGAGCTCGGCGAGCGGCACCCGCACGAGCTCTCCGGCGGGCAGCGGCAGCGGGTCGGCATCGCCCGGGCGCTGGCCGGCGAGCCGGACCTGGTCGTCCTCGACGAGCCGATCGCCTCGCTGGACCTGAGCGTGCAGGCGCAGATCATGAACCTGCTGCGCCGGCTGCAACGGGAACTCGGGCTCACCTACCTGTTCATCTCGCACGACCTGGCCGCCGTGGAGCACATGAGCGACCGGGTGGCGGTGATGTACCTGGGGCGGATCGTGGAGACCGGCGATCCGACGCAGATCTACCGCGAGCCGGCGCACCCGTACACTGCGGCGCTGCTGTCGGCGGTGCCGGTGGCCGACCCGGCGGAGGAACGACACCGGCGACGGATCATCCTGACCGGCGACATTCCCAGCCCGGTCGACCCGCCGAGCGGCTGCCGGTTCCGCACCCGCTGCCCGAGCGCCCGGGACACCTGCGCGCAGACCGACCCGGCGCTGGAGGTCGTCGCCGGCGACCACCGGGCCGCCTGCCTCTATGCCGGGGACGCGGTCCGCGAGATGCGCGCGACGCCGTCGGCCTGACCCCGCCCCATCCGTGCGGCGGCGGGCGGGCGCGCGATGCCGTCGGCCCGACCCGCCCCACCCGCACACGGCGGGCGGGCGGGCGCGGGACACCGTCGGCCCTGACCCCGCCCCACCCGCACGGCGGCGGGCGGGGCGGCCCGGCGGCGGTCAGCCGATCTTGCGGCCGACCGCGGAGTATTCCGAGGTGGGGGTGGTGTCGTTGCCGTCCGGCCGCCACCGGGAGCAGGTCACCAGGCCCGGTTCGAGCAGCTCCAGCCCGTCGAGGAAGCGGGCGATCTCCGCCGGGGTGCGCACGGCCATCGGCGCCGAACCGCCGGCGTTCCACATCTGCACCGCCCGGTCCACCGCCTCCGGGTTCACCTCGCGGGTCGGGTGCGAGACGACCAGGTAGCTGCCGGCGGGCATCGCCGCCACCAGCCGCCGGACGATCGCGGTGGCCTCGTCGTCGTCGACCACGAAGTTGAGGATGCCCAGCAGCATGATCGCCATCGGCTGGTCGAAGTCGAGGGTGCGGGCCGCCTCGGCCAGGATCCGCTCCGGGTCGCGCAGGTCGGCCTCGATGTAGTCGGTGGCCCCCTCCGGGCTGCTGGTGAGCAGGGCGCGGGCGTGCACCAGCACCATCGGGTCGTTGTCGACGTACACCACCCGGGACTCCGGCGCGGCGGCCTGGGCGACCTGGTGGGTGTTGTTGGCCGTCGGCAGGCCGGTGCCGATGTCCAGGAACTGGCGGATGCCGCACTCGCCGGCCAGGTGGCGGACCGCCCGGCCGAGGAACTCACGGTTGAACCGGGCCGACTGGACCAGCTCCGGCATGAGGGCGAGGACCTGCTCCGCGGCCTCCCGGTCGGCGGCGAAGTTGTCCTTGCCGCCGAGCAGGTAGTTCCACAGCCGGGCCGAGTGCGCGACGCTGGTGTCCAGGCCGGCGGTGCCGGCGCTGGTGGAGGGGTTCGTCACCGACGCTCCTTTGTGTCCGTCCACGAACGATGCCGCCCAGCCTAGGCCGCCCCCCACCCCCGCTCTCCCCCACCCCCCGGGTCCACCCCTCCCCGCACCCCGGCCCCGCGCCTGCCCGCGTTGATCAAGGGGTTTGCGTCGGAATCCGAGCTCTCGGGTGACGCAAACCCCTTGATCAACGCGGGTGGAAGGCGGGGTGGGTGGGAGAGGTGGCGGGAACGGCGAACGCCGCCCCGGAGGCGGGGCGGCGTTCGGCGGGTCGGGGCCGGGGCGGTCAGGTCATGTCGTCGTAGCGGCGTTCGATGGGGGCCGGGGCGGCGACCGGGTCGGGGGCGTCGACCGGGGTGACGCCGTCGACGCGCTGGCCGGCCTCGACCGGCTCCGGGGTCAGGTCCAGCGGGGACACCTCGTCGTCGGCCAGGTCGGAGTAGATCTCCTTGCCTCGGCCCCGGCGGCGGTCGTTGAGGAACGCCACCCCGACCGCGGCGAAGTAGAGCGCGCAGAGGCAGATCGCCAGGGCGGTCATGCCGAACGGGTCCGGCGTGGGCGTGACCACGGCGGAGAAGGCGAAGAACACGAAGACCGCGATCCGCCACCAGCCCAGCAGCCGCTTCGCGCTGACCAGCCCGACGAAGTTGAGCATCAGCACGATCAGCGGGAACTCGAACGCCACCCCGAACAGCAGGATCAGGTTGGTGACGAAGGAGATGTAACGGGTGACCTCGAGGGTGGTGGCGATGTCGTCACCGGAGATGTTGAGCAGGAACTCCAGGCCCTTGGTGGTGACGAAGAAGGCCAGCACCGCGCCGGCCGCGAACAGCGGCGCGGCCAGGGCGGTGAAGACGTACGCGTAGCGCCGCTCGTGCCGGTGCAGGCCGGGGGCGATGAACGCCCAGAGCTGGTAGAGCCAGATCGGCGCCGCGATGATCAACCCCACCCAGAGGCCGATCTTGAGGTTCAGCAGGAAGACGTCCGCCACGCCGAGCTGGACGAACTTGCACACGCCCGTCTCCGGGTCCTGTGCCTGCGGCAGGTCACAGTAGGGCTCGGAGAGCAGCTTGCGGACCGGCGTCGCCAGCCAGATGCCGAAGCCGAAGCCGACCAGGATCGCCAGCGAGGCACGGAAGAGCCGGTTGCGCAGCTCACGGATGTGCTCGATGAGCGTCATCGAGCCGTCGGAGGCCCGTTCGAAGTTGCTCGGGCCGCGTTTGCGGAGGGCGAAGGCCACGGTGGCGGGGCCCTTCGGTCAGTTGTCGCGGACGCGCTGCACCGGGTCGACCGGCGGGGCGACCGGCTGCTGCTGCGGCTGGGCGTACGGCTGCTGGGCGTAGGGCTGCTGCTGCGGCTGGGCGTAGCCCGGCTGGGGCTGCGCGTACTGCTGCTGGGGCGGCAGCGGCTGGTAGCCGGACTGGGCGTCGGCCTTCTCCGCCAGGTCGCGGTCGTCGTCCTGCAGGCTCTTGGTCTCCGCCTTGATGATCCGCAGCGAACGGCCCAGCGAGCGGGCCGCGTCGGGGAGCCGCTTCGCGCCGAAGAGCAGGATCAGCACGACCACGAGTACGGCGATGTGCCACGGCTTGAGGGCACCCATGGGAAGCTCCAGTCGCTCTGTGTCGAAGGGTCGGTCGCAGCCCATCGTACGTGCGTCGAGGGCCGTTGCCACCCGCCGGTCCGCCGCTGATGGGTCCCGGCCGGTGAAGTCTTGACCACCGTCGAGTGTCCCGTCAACCACCTACCGGGATCGTCCGGGCCCGAACCGGGCGGCGAACCCGCAGCTGAACCCGGGGTCGACCGACCGCGATCGATCACTCGCCCCGCTTGGCCTTGATCAGCTCCACCCGCTGCTGCGCCGTCTCCGCCCGCCGCTGGAGCGCCTCGGCGCGCTCGGTGAGCACCTCGGCGGCCTCCCGCAGTGCCTCGGCCTCGGCCTGCCGGCGTTGCAGGGCCACCGCCGCCCGCCGCAGCCGCGGCAGCCGCCCCAGCACGGGCCGGGCCGACAGGGCCAGCACGACGAGCGGGACCAGCACCAGCGCGAGCACGATCCACTTCACCACGGCGGCCAGCCTACTGGGTGCGCGCGGCCACCGCCGGGTCGGCGGGGGTCGGCGGCGTCGCATACGCCTCCAGCGCGGCCACCGCCTGCGCGCGGACCTGCTCGGCCAGCTCGGCCGGGGCGACCACGGTCACCTCCGGGCCCAGCCCGACCACGAACCGCCGCGCCCACCCCAGGTCGGTCACCCGCAGCGACACCAGCCACTGCTCGCCGTCGGCCACCACCCGCTCGCACGGGTAGTACTCGGTGATCCACCGCTCCCCCCGGCCGATCCGCAGGGTGATCAGCGGCAGGTCCGGTGACGGGCGGAACACCCCGTCGGTGAGATCCTGCGGGCGGGCCTGCGGCGGCACCACGGCCGGGTCGTCCAGCTCCACCACCGCGTCGACCCGGTCGGCCCGGAACAACCGCACCGCCTCGGCCCGGCGGCACCACGCCTCCACGTACGCCCGGCCGCCGACCATCAGCATCCGCAGCGGGTCGATGACCCGTTCGGTGGTCTCGTCCCGGGCCGCCGTGTAATAGGTGATCCGCAGCGCCCGGCCGCGCTCCACGGCGGCGCGCAGCTCGCGGACCCGGGCGGAGTCGCCCGGCAGCCGCACCTCCACCGGCGCGCCGGCCAGGTCGCCCGCCGCGTCCTCGATCTTGGCCAGGGCCCGCTCGACGGCCTCCCGGTTGGCCACCCCGGGCGTCTCGGCGAGCATCCGCAGCGCCACCACCAGGGCCAGCGCCTCGTCGGGGGTGAGCCGCAGCGGCCGGTCGATCCCGGCGTCGTAGGTGATCGTCACCCGGTCGCCGTCGAACGCCATGTCGATCAGGTCACCCGGCCCGTAACCGGGCAGCCCGCACACCCAGAGCAGTTCCAGATCCTCGCGCAGCTGCCGCTCGGTGACGCCCAGGTCACCGGCCGCCTCGGCGATCTCGATCCCCGGCCGGGCCAGCAGGTAGGGCACCAGGTTGAGCAGCCGGGCCAGCCGGTCCGCCGAGGCGCGGGAGCCGCGCGCCACGGCCGGGCGGGTCACCGGGCACCCCCGGCCACCGCCAGGTCGTCGTGCCGGGTGGCGATCTCCTTGAGCCGCTGGATGACCGCCTCCCGCACCTCCGGCGGGTCGAGCACCCGCACCTCCGGGCCGTACCCGACGATCTGGCCGGCCAGGTAGTCCGCGTCGGCGTACGGCAGGACCAGCCGGTCACCGTCCGGCCCGGTGTCGGCGCGCACCGCCCAGCGGCGCAGCCCGGCCGCCCGGCCCGGCGCGACCAGCACGGTGGCCCGGCCGGTCCGCTCGACCGGCCCGGACCAGCGGGCGACGTGGCTGATCAGGTCGACGTCGGCGGGCGGCCGGTAGCTGTCCGGCGCGCCGCTGGGCCGGACCGCCCCGACCACCCGGGACAGCCGGAAGCAGCGGGTGGCCGCCCGGTCCAGGTCGTGGCCGACCACATACCACCGGCCCCGCCAGCAGACCACGCCCCACGGCTGCAACCGGCGTCGGGTCGGGGCGTCCCGGTCCGGCACCCGATAGTCGAAGGTGACCTCCCGCCGATCCCGGGCGGCGGCGGTCAGCGGCGCGAACGCCGGGTCGACCGTCACCATCGGCTCCAGCCCCAGGGTGGCCTGCGGGTCCACGTCGACCCCCGCGGCGCGCAGCTTGGCCAACCCCGAGGAGGCGGCGGCGGCCAGGCCGGCGTGCTGCCACAGCCGGGCGGCGATGCCGACCGCGGCGGCCTCGTCCGGTTCGAGCGGGATGTCGGGCAGCGCGTATTCCCGGGGGGCGATCCGGTAGCCGGGCTCGGCGTCGAACACGCTCGCCGTCCCGGTCTCCAGCGGCACGCCCAGCTCACGCAGCTCGGCCTTGTCCCGCTCGAACTTGCGCTGGAACGCCTCGTGGTCCTTCGCGTCGTCCGGGTCGTGCTCGTACCCGGGCACGGTCGCGGCGATCTGCGCGGCGGTCAGGAACCGTCGCGTGGACAGCAGGCAGATCACCAGGTTGACCAGGCGTTCGGTGCGGGTCCGCGACACGGGTAGACGCTAGCAGCCCGCACGGCCGGCACGGGTACCCCGGCGGGCGTGCCGCGCCGTGCGCCACACCCGGAGACACCCCACGGGGGACGCGGTCGCGGTCTTAGGGTGATCCGCATGCCGTCGGAAGCCGAAGCGAAGAGCGAGAGCGTGGGCACGGTGGTGGTGGCCGGCACGGCCAACCTCGCCATCGCCGTGGCCAAGCTGGTCGCCGGCCTGATCTCCGGCTCCGCCGCGATGCTCTCCGAAGCCGCCCACTCGGTCGCCGACACCACCACCGAGGTGCTGCTCTTCCTGGCGCTGCGCCGCGGCGCCCGGCCGGCCGACACCCGCCATCCGTTCGGCTACGGCAAGGAGAGCTACGTCTGGGCGTTCCTGGCCGCGGTGTTCACCTTCGTCGCGGGCGCCGGCTTCGCCATCACCCACGGCGTCACCACCATCCTCGTGCACAAGCACAGCGGCAACTACCTCGCCTCGTACGTGGTACTGGCGATCTCCTTCGTCATCGAGGCGGTGTCGCTGACCCGGGCCACCCGCCAGATCCGGCGTGAGTCCCGGCGCTGGATGACCACCCCCCGCCGGTTCCTCCGGCTGACCGCCGACACCACCGTCAAGGCGGTCTTCCTGGAGGACAGCGCCGCGCTGATCGGCCTGCTGCTGGCCGGCGTCGGACTCGGCCTGTCCCAGCTCACCGGCGACGAGCTCTACGACGGGCTCGCCTCCATCCTGATCGGCGTGCTGCTGCTGGTGGTCGCCGTCATCCTGGCCCGGAGCAACATCTCGCTGCTGGTCGGCCGGGCGGTCCCCGAACGGGTACACCGCGAGATCGAACGGGACCTGGCCGGCCTGCCCACCGTCGACCGGATCGACACGCTGATGACCATGCAGCTCGGCCCGCAGGACATCCTGGTCGCCGCGAAGGTCGACTTCCTGGACGAGGCCACCGGCGCCGACATCGAGGCCGCCGCCGACGAGGCCGAACGGCGGCTGACCGCCCGCTACCCGGAGGTGGCGTACGTCTTCCTCGATCCCACCCGCTCGCTGACCCGCCTCGACGGGCGCCACGCCCGGCGTACCCAGGAATCCACCGACGAGCCGTGACGGCGCGGGCGGACCCGGGCGACGGCGGCGGCACCGGCGCGGATAGCGTGCCGGTCATGGTGCGATGGCGGGCCGGTGCGGTCACGGCGGTACGGCGGCGGTGGGCCGGCGCGGTGGAACTCGACGTCACCCTGGCCGACTCGACCGCCGTGCGCGCCCTGGCCTACCCGGCCCTGGTCGGCGAGCCGCAGCCCGGCGACCGGGTGCTGCTCAACGCCGGCGCCCTGCTGATGGGCCTCGGCACCGGCGGGTACGCCCTGGTGGTGGCCCTGCCCGACCGGCTGCCGGCGGACCCGCCGCAGGCCGGCGACACCCGCGACGCCGGCCACCTGGTCAAGGCCCGCTACACCCCGTTGCAGCCGATCCTGCTCGGGGTGGACGAGGAAGCCTCCCCGCACCACGACCTGCTCGCCGCGGCGGAGGACGTCGGCGGCATGCCGGTGGTCACCGCCGACCTGCACTCGGCCCTGCCGGCGGTGCTCGCCGGGATCCGGGCCGACGCGCCCGACGCGCGGGTGGCCTACCTGCTCACCGACGGCGGGGCGTTGCCCGCCTGGTTCTCCCGCACCCTCGCCGGGCTCGCCGGTCACCTCGCCGGCACGATCAGCGTGGGGCAGGCCTTCGGCGGCGACCTGGAGGCGAGCACCCTGCACAGCGGCCTGCTCGCCGCCCGGCACGTGCTGCGCGCCGACCTGGCGATCGTCGCCCAGGGGCCGGGCAACCTGGGCACCGGCACCCGGTGGGGGTTCTCCGGGGTGGCCGTCGGGGAGGCGGTCAACGCCGTCGCCACGCTGGGCGGCCGACCGGTCGGCTCGCTGCGCGTCTCGGACGCCGACCCCCGACCCCGGCACCGCGGCGTGTCCCACCACAGCCTCACCGCGTACGGGCGGGTGGCGCTGGCGGCGGCGGACCTGGTGGTGCCCGACGGCCTGGACCCGGCGCTCGCCGCGCAGGTGCACGCGGCGCTGGTCCCGCTCGCCGCCCGGCACACCGTCGTCACCGTGCCCACCGACGGCCTCGACGCGGCGCTGCGGGCCAGCCCGGTCAGGCTGTCCACCATGGGTCGCGGGCTCGACGCCGACCACGCCTACTTCCTGGCCGCGGCCGCCGCCGGCCGGCACGCGGTACGCCTGCTCGGCTGACCGGACTCAGTCCGCCCGGTAGCCGTGCGCGACGATGCGGTCGGCGGCCCGCGCGTACACCTGCGGGTCGCGGGGCGCCCAGGTGCCCAGACCGTCGACGTAGCGGTTGAACATGCAGAACGCGGCGGCGATCAGCACCGCGTCGTGGATCTCCAGGTCGGTGGCGCCCGCGTCCCGGGCCGCCTCGACCAGCTCGGTGGTGACCTCCCGGCCGTCGCGCCGCACCGCCGCCGCGATCCGCAGCAACGCCCGCAGCTTCCCGCTCACCGGCGCGGAGTCGACGTCCCGGCGGACCTGCTCCACCAGGGACATCCCCGCCGGCAGTTGCGCGGCGGCGAACGCCGAGTGCGACGAACAGCAGAAGGTGCACTCGTTCAGGCCCGACACGTACGCGGCGATCAGCTCCCGCTCACCCGCCGTCAGCGTCGGGTGCGGGGCGCGCAGCAGCACCTCCGCGAGGTCGTTCAGCGGCCGGGCGGTCTCCGGGCGGAACCGCATCGGCCCGTTGATGCCCGGGTGGACCCGCTCGTCCAGACCAAGATCGATATGTGCGGTCACGGCACCCTCCGGTCGTCGCACGATCGCCGGTTCGACGCTCCCATCCGCCCCCGGTCGGGCGCACCTTCCGTCGTGCGCACCCCGGGCCGACCTGCGCACCCTCGGAGACGTGCCGCCGCCGAGCGCCGCCGGATCCTGAAGCAGGTACCCGGAACCCGTCCGCACCGGCCCGGACCGCCGCGACCGGCACCGCCGCCGGCCCCGACCACCGCGACCCGGTGCGGCCGTCTGCGAATGCGAGGCGTCATGGCACTGCGCGAACTCCCCCAGACCCAGCACCCGGTCGGCACCCCCGACCACCGGCCCGCGCACCCCGGCCGGGTGGCGCTGCTCAGCGCCGCCGCCGGCATCCTGCTCGCCGTCCTCTGGTCGTTCGAACTGGTCGACTCGGTCATCGGCGACAACGTGGCGAACACGGTGCTCGGCCACGACGCCAAGGGCACCGCGATCGGCGGCACCCTCGCCGGCCTGCTCTTCGCGTTCGTCTCCGGCTTCGCCGGCACCTTCACCGCCTGCAACATCGCGATGGCCGCCTCGATCGGACCGATGAGCCAGGTCTCCGGCGCCACCGGCGCCCACGGCACCGGCGCCGCCCTGCGGTCCCTGCTCCGGCCGGTCGGCTGGCTCGCCCTGGGCATGGTCACGGTCTCCGCCGGCTACGGCGCGATCGGCGTACTCCTCGGCGACCGGCTGCCGCAGCTGTCCACCGAGGTGGTCGACGGCGTGCCGGTCCGGCTCATCCAGTCGTTCGTGGTGTTCGGCGTCATCGGGCTGGTCCTGACCTACCTCGGCCTGGCCACCCTCGGGCTGCTCCCCGACGTCCTCGCCGGCCGGCCCGTCGCCCGGGTGGTGCTGATGGGCGCGCTGGTCGGCGGCTTCCTCGTCGGGCGCCCCTACCCGCTGTTCAACAAGCTCTTCCACTGGGCCGCCGAGACCGGCAACCCGCTGTACGGGGCGCTCGCCTTCACCCTCCAGTCGCTGGGCAACATCCTGCTGGTCACCCTGCTCATCGCGCTCGCGGTGGTCGTCAGCCGGGGCGGGTTCCTGCGCTGGATCGCCCAGCCCCGCCGGGCCACCCTGGTCGCCGGCGCGCTGCTGGTCGCCCTGGGTGTGTTCACCGTCGTCTACTGGGACCTGCGGGTGCCCGCCCACTTCGGCATCGGCTGGTTCCCGAGCATGCCGTACAACTGACGCCAGGCGCCCCGGCGGCACCGGGCGGCCGAGCGGCGCCGGCCCCCGGCGGCTCAGCCCACGAAGAGGATCAACGCCAGCCAGCCGCCGACGATCAACACCAGCGCCGCCGCCAACACCCAGGTGGGCACGGTGTACTCGCCACGCCGGTTGCGTTCGACCTCGGCGCGGATCTTCTCCCGCCGCCGGTCGATCCAGTTGGCCTTCTCGGCGCCGCGGTCGCGGTCGGAGGATTCGGAAGTGTTCATCGCGCCGCCAGCCTACCGGTCGGCCGCCGGCCGGTGCCTCGCACCAGCCGGCGGCCGAGCGTCACATGCTGGCGATCAACCGCTCCACCCGCTCGTCGTACGCCCGGAACGGGTCCTTGCAGAGCACCGTGCGCTGCGCCTGGTCGTTCAGCTTCAGGTGCACCCAGTCGACGGTGAAGTCCCGCCGCTTCTCCTGCGCGTGCCGGATGAACTCACCGCGCAGCCGCGCCCGGGTGGTCTGCGGCGGGGTCTCCTTCGCCTCGAAGATCTCCGGATCGGTGGCGATCCGGTCCACCTCGCCGCGCCGCTCCAGCAGCCCGTAGAGCCCGCGCCCCCGGCGCAGGTCGTGGTAGGCCAGGTCCATCTGCGCCACCCGCGGGTGCGACAGCGGCAGGTCGTGCTTGCGCTGGTACCGCTCGATCAGCTTCAGCTTGGTCACCCAGTCGATCTCCCGGGCCACCGGATCCAGGTCACCGGTCTCTACCGCCCGCAGCACCCGGCCCCACAGCTCCACCACCCGCTTGCCGGTCTGGTCCCCGCCCCGGCGCTCCACGAACTCGGTCGCCTTGGCCAGGTATTCCTGCTGGATCTCCAGGGCGCTGACCTCCTTGCCGGAGGCCAGCCGCACCTTGCGCCGGCCGGTGATGTCGTGCGACACCTCGCGGATCGCCCGGATCGGGTTCTCCAGCGTCAGGTCCCGCATCACCACCCCGGCCTCGATCATCCGCAGCACGATGTCCGCGCTGCCCACCTTCAGCAGCGTGGTGACCTCGTTCATGTTCGAGTCACCGACGATCACGTGCAGCCGGCGGTACCGCTCCGCGTCGGCGTGCGGCTCGTCCCGGGTGTTGATGATCGGCCGGCTCCGGGTGGTCGCCGACGACACCCCCTCCCAGATGTGCTCCGCCCGCTGGGAGAGGCAGTAGACCGCCCCGCGCGGCGTCTGCAACACCTTGCCCGCCCCGCAGATCAGCTGCCGGGTGACCAGGAACGGGATCAGCACGTCGGCCAGCCGGCCGAACTCCCCGTGCCGGGACACCAGGTAGTTCTCGTGGCAGCCGTACGAGTTGCCGGCCGAGTCGGTGTTGTTCTTGAACAGGTAGATCTCACCGGCGATGCCCTCGTCGTGCAGCCGCTTCTCCGCGTCGACCAGCAGGCCCTCCAGGATCCGCTCCCCCGCCCGGTCGTGGGCGACCAGGTCGGTGACCGAGTCGCACTCGGGGGTCGCGTACTCCGGGTGGGAGCCGACGTCCAGATAGAGCCGGGCGCCGTTGCGCAGGAACACGTTGCTCGACCGGCCCCACGACACCACCCGCCGGAACAGGTACCGCGCGACCTCGTCGGGGGAAAGCCGGCGCTGCCCGCGGTAGGTGCAGGTGACGCCGTACTCGGTCTCGAGGCCGAAGATTCGCCGCTCCATGATGTGACACTAGCCGCCCGAGGAGCCGGATGGGCAGTGCTCGATCACCCGAAGCGCCGCGGTCCACCCCCGGGACACGCACCACCTGCGGCATGTCGGCGCATCCGCCACCCCGCCGGGCACCCTGCGGCATGTCGGCGCATCCCGAGGCGCCCGCCGCCACCCCAGGGCGGTATGCGCCTCCTCGTCATCCGCCCGGCCGCCCGCGGGTCAGCTCGGGCGGCCGGGCGGTCGTCCGCGCCACGACCCGCCACTCGTGTCGCGGCGCGGGCGTCGGGTCGAGTCCGAGCGCCGTACGGGCGCAGTGCGCGCCCTGCTCGCGCAGGGACTGCGCCAGCGTGGTCAGCCCGGCGGGCGCGGCCGGGTCGCTGTCGTCCCAGCCGGTCACGGCCAGGTCGTCGGGCACCCGCAGGCCGGCGCCGGCCGCGGCGCGCAGCGCCCCGAGGGCGAGCTCGTCGCTCATCGCGGCGATGGCGTCCGGCGGGTCGTCCCCCCGGAGCAGCTCACCGGCGAAGGACTCGCCCTCGGCGCCGCGGTTGACCGGGCACACGGCCAGTCGCAGCCGCGCGGCCGGGTGGCCCGCGCGCGTCCACGCGTCCCGGAAACCCTCCCAGCGCCGGCGGGTGACCGGGAACCGGACGTCCGGCACCTCGTCGCCGGTGAGCAGCCGGCGGGCGCGAGCGCGGTCGAGCGGGAAGCCGAGCACCAGCGGACGCCGGGCCGCCGCGAACGCCACCGCTCCGATCGCGGCGGCCGCGGCGCGGTCGTCGATGCCGATCACGGCCATCCCCGGCCGGTCCGGGCCGGCGTGGACCACCGCGGGCAGGCCGGTGTCGGCGACGGCGTCCAGCACCGGATCGTCGTCGCTGGTGGTCCAGACGACGAAGCCGTCCACGGCGGCCTGGGCGACCCGCCAGGCGTCGGACGGCGCGCCGGTGATCGGTACGAGGGTCAGGCCGACGCCCTCGGCGGCGCACACGTCGGAGACCCCCGCGAGGAAGCGGGCCGCCTGCGGATCGTCGAAGGCGTAGCTCAGCCGCTCGCCGAGCACCACACCGAGCGAGCCCACCCGCCCCCGACGCAGCGAGCGGGCCGCCGGGTGCGGCCCGGGATAACCGAGCCGCTGGGCCGCCGCCCGCACCTTCGCCGTGGCCTCGGAAGAGACCCGGCCGGGCTGGGAGTACGCGTAGGAGACGGTCATCGGCGACACCCCGGCGGCGCGGGCCACGTCGCCCATCGTCGGGCGCCGCCTCGGGTTGTGGGCGGGGCGGTCCATGGCGCACACTCTACTTGTGTATCGATACACAGAGCGCCGGAAGGCCCTTCCCACGCCAGCCCCGGCGCCACCCGGTGGCCCGGGCGGAGAACCACCCCGGCCGGCCGCCTTCGTCCGGGACGCGCCGACCCTGCTCTCGTACGCGGCGCTGGGCTGCTTCACCTTCTGGCTGTACGCCTTCGGGCCGGCACTCACCCTGCTCCGCGACGAGCTGGGCTTCTCCTACTCGCTGCTCGGCGGCTACTCGGTGCTCTGGTCGGCCGGCGCGGTGCTGACCGGCATCGGATTCCCGTGGGCGGCCCGCCGCCTGGCCAGAGGCACCCTGCTGTGGTGCGCCGCGCTGGTCAGCGCCATCGGCGCCGCCCTGTTCACCCTCGGCGGCAACGTGCCCGTCACCCTGCTCGGCGCCGGGGTGCTGGGGCTGGCCGGCACGATGCTGCTCGCCGTGCTCCAGGCGACCCTGTCCGACCGGCACGGCCCTCGCCGGGACCGGGCCCTGACCGAGGCCAACATCGGCGCCGGCGCGTCCGCGGTGGTCGCCCCACTGGTCCTCGGCGCGCTGGCGGCCACCGCGGTCGGCTGGCGCGTCACCTTCGCCCTGCCCGCCGCCGTCCTCGCCGTGCTGTTCCTGCGCTACCGGCGCCAGCCGCTACCGACGACACCGCGCCGGCGCGCGGCCGGCCGAGCCGGCCGGCTGCCGCTGGCCTGCTGGCTGTTCGCCCTGCTCACCGCGGCCAGCTCGGCGATCGAGTTCTGCCTGGTGTACTTCGCGCCCCAACTGCTCCTCGACACCGGCCTGACCGCGGCCGCGGCCAGCACCGCGCTGAGCGGCAACCTACTCGGCATCCTGATCGGACGGCTGCTGGGCGCGGCGCTCACCCGCCGCCCCGGGCGCAGCGTCACCCTTCTCTACGCCTCGCTCGTGGGCACCGCCGGCAGCTTCGCGCTGTTCTGGCTCACCGACCAGCCCACCGTCGCCATCGTCGGGCTGTTCCTGTGCGGGGTGGGCATCGCGAACCTCTATCCGCTGGCGCTCGCGCTCACCCTCGACGCCGCCCCCGGCCGCGAGGACCAGGCCAACGCCCGCTCCCAGCTCGTCCTCGGCCTGTTCGCCGCCGCCGCCCCCTACCTGCTCGGCAGCCTGGCCGACCGGCACGGACTGGCCGCCGCCTTCGCCCTCGAACCGGTGCTGATCACCGGCTGCATCCTGCTGCTCTGGGGCGGGCTGCGCGCCCGCCCCAGGAGCACCTAGCCCTCCGGCTGGTCGGCCTGCTGGCCCTCCAGGTCCGCCGAGCCGGCCGACGTGGTCGGCTTGTGCGCCTCCTCCGTCGGCGTCGTCGGGGTCTTCGCCACCCCGGGCGCCGGCGCGGCGTCCGCCGCCTGGTCGCCCTCCAGCAGCGCGGTCAGCGCCGCGCCGGTGATCCGCCGGAACGTACGCCCCACCCGGCGCCGGTCCAGCACCGCCACCTCCAGCTGATTCGCGGCGATGGTCCGGGAGGCGCCGCCCTCCCCGCCCACGCTGCCCAGCGCGGCCACCGCCACCTTGACCGCCTCACCCAGCGACATGTCCGGCCGGTGCTGCGACTTGAGCACCCCGGCGATCGCGTCCGCCTGACCGCCCATCGCCATCCGGCCCGGCTCGTCGTTGACCGAGCCGTCGTAGGTGAGCCGGTAAAGCTCGTCGTCGTCCGCGGTGGCGCCCACCTCGGCCACGCAGATCTCCACCTCGAACGGCTTCGACTGCTCGGTGAAGATCGCCCCCAGGGTCTGCGCGAACGCGTTGGCCAGCGCCCGGCCGGTCACGTCCCGCCGGTCGTAGCTCAGGCCGTTCAGGTCGGCCATCCGCACCCCCGCCCGGCGCAGGTTCTCGAACTCGTTGTACCGGCCGACGGCGGCGAAGCCGATCCGGTCGTAGATCTCGCTGACCTTGTGCAGGGCGCTGGAGAGGTTCTCCGCGACGAAGAGCACCCCGTCGGCATAGCTCAGGACCACCGCGCTCCGACCCCGGGCGATGCCCTTGCGGGCCAGCTCGGAGCGGTCGCGCATGATCTGCTCGGGCGAGGCGTAGAACTGCATGGCCACGGCGGCGGTTCTCCTTCAGGGCGCTGTGCTGACGACTGCTGGGGTGCTGCGGGGCGGGGCGGCTCAGCCGCCCGGGTTCTCCATCCGGCCGGCCACCACGGCCTCGGCGATCGCCGCCGTCTCGGCGTCGGTGAGCCGGTGCGTGCCCTCGGCGGTCGCCGTCATCACCACCGGGTAGATCCGGCGGGTCAGGTCCGGCCCACCGGTCGCGGTGTCGTCGTCGGCCGCGTCGTAGAGCGCCTCGACCGCCAGCTTGACCGCGTCGTCGACCGACAGGCCGGCGCGGAAGCGCTTCTTCAGCGCCGACTTGGCGAACAGCGAACCCGAGCCGATCGCGTCGTAGCCGGTCTCCTCGTACGGGCCGCCGGTGACGTCGAAGCTGAAGATCCGGCCGGCCCGGTTCGGGTCGGCGGCGGCCAGGTCGAAGCCGGCGAAGAGCGGGACCACGGCCAGGCCCTGCATCGCCGCGCCCAGGTTGCCGCGGATCATCGAGGCGAGCCGGTTGGCCTTGCCGTCGAGGGAGAGCATCGCGCCCTCGATCTTCTCGTAGTGCTCCAGCTCCACCTGGAACAGTCGCATCAGCTCGATGCCGATGCCCGCGGTGCCCGCGATGCCGACCAGCGAGTACGCGTCGGCCGGGTGCACCTTCTCGATGTCGCGCTGGGCGATCAGGTTTCCCATCGTGGCGCGCCGGTCGCCGGCCATCACCACGCCGCCGGCGGCCGAGATGGCCACGATCGTGGTGGCGTGCGGCGCCAGGTCGGCGGCCATGCCCGGCGGCAGCGGCCGGCGGCCGGGAAGCATCTCGGGGGCCACCCGGCTCAGGAACGTGGTGAAGGAGGACGTCCCCGCGTTGGTGAACACATCTGGTAGACGCCCGGATGGATCAAAAGCCGCTGCCACGTGGTTCCTCTCAGGTACGTGATCGCCCTGGCCAGGGCCGTGGGGCTGTCCCGGAACTGGCCAAGACCGCCGTTACAGTTGAAGCAGAGTATCCCGCGCACCCACCCGGTGCGATGATCGTGGTCCAGATGTTGAGGATCTTCGCCGCCACAGATGGCGCAGACCCCGCCCTGCTCGGCGAGAAGCTCGTCGAACTCCTTCTGCCCGACGCCGTAGCGCTGGCGCAGGTGGTATTCACGGTTGCCGCCGTAGAGCCGCTGCTTGGTTTCCCGCGTGCGGGTGTTGTGGCAGGGCTTGCAGTAGGTGGCGTACCCACTGCTGTCGGAGCGGTTGCGGGGGAAGTCAGCCACGGGCTTGACGGTTCCACAATCCGCGCAGAAGCGGTGCCCATCAGGGACTTCCCGGGCACGCTTCACCTCACGGTTGTACTGGGTCTTCACCCGCTTGGCGTAGCTGGCCTTAGAACGCGTGTTGAAGCACGGCTTGCAGTAGCTGCCACGACCGCTGGGACGCTTGCTGCTCGCGCAGAACTCCTCGAGCAGCTTCCATTCCCCGCAGTCGCGGCAACGGCGGCGGCCATCCTGATCACCCGAACGAGGCGCCATGTCTGAATTGCCCCGGAATGATCACTGACCTCCTTTTTGTACGTAACCCCTCACGAACTCTTCTGCGTTCTCCTCCAGGACCGAGTCGATTTCGTCAAGCAGGTCGTCGACGTCCTCGGTGATCTCGGCGTGCCGCTCGGCCACCTCGGGGTTGGCCTGCGCGGTGGCCTCCTCGACCTCCTCGCCCTGGGTCGACTTGCCGGACTGGGTCTGGCCGCCCTCTTGCGCCATCAGGTCCTCCTCCACGATCGCCCTGCGATGAACTTACCTCGCGGGAGCGACGAAAAGCCCGCCGCGCGCCGGGTCGCGGCGCACGGCGGGCTCACCGGGTACGGCGGTCACCCGCCGGTCAGCGCCTCCAGCAGGTCCTTGGCGCTCGCGCACCGGTCGAACAGCTCCCCGACGTGCGCGCGGGTGCCCCGCTCCGGCTCCATCATCGGCACCCGGACCAGCGACTCGCGGCCCACGTCGAAGATGACCGAGTCCCAGCTCGCGGCGACCACCTCGGAGGCGTACTGGGCCAGGCAGCGTCCCCGGAAGTAGGCCCGGGTGTCGGCCGGCGGCTCGGTCATCGCGGTGCGGGTCTGCTCGTCGGTGAGCAGGGTCTTCATCGAGCCGCGGGAGACCAGCCGGTGGTAGAGGCCCTTCTCCGGGCGGACGTCGGAATACTGGAGGTCGACCAGCTGGAGCTTGTGCGAGCCCCAGCCGAGCTTCTCCCGCTCCCGGTAGCCCTCCAGCAGCCGCAGCTTGGCCACCCAGTCGAGCTCGTCGGCGCACTCGAACGGGTCACGACCGAGCCGGTCCAGCACGCTCTCCCAGCGGTCCAGCACGTCGGCGGTCTGCGGGTCCACGTCGGCGCCGTACCGGTCCTCCACGAAGGAGCGGGCCCGTTCCAGGTATGCCCACTGGAGGTCCAGGGCGGTCAGCCGGCGGCCGTCGCGCAGCCGCATCCGGTGCGCCAGCGACGGGTCGTGGCTGACCGCGCGCAGCTCGCTGACCGGGTCGGCGATGCCCAGGTCGGGGCCGAGCGCCTTCTCCTCGATCATGGTGAGGATCAGCGCGGTGGTGCCGACCTTGAGGTAGGTGGAGACCTCCGACAGGTTGGCGTCGCCGATGATGACGTGCAGCCGGCGGTACTTGTCGGCGTCGGCGTGCGGCTCGTCCCGGGTGTTGATGATCGGCCGCTTGAGGGTGGTCTCCAGGCCGACCTCGACCTCGAAGAAGTCGGCGCGCTGGGAGATCTGGAAGCCGCTGGAGCCGCCGTCCTGCCCGATGCCGACCCGGCCGGCCCCGCAGACGATCTGCCGGGTGACGAAGAACGGCGTCAGGTACGCCACGATGTCGGCGAACGGGGTCTGCCGCCGCATCAGGTAGTTCTCGTGGGAGCCGTAGCTGGCGCCCTTGTTGTCGGTGTTGTTCTTGTAGAGGTGGATGGGCTGGGTGCCGGGGATGGTGGCGGCCCGGCGGGCGGCCTCGGCCATCACCCGCTCCCCCGCCTTGTCCCAGCGCACCACGTCGAGGGGGTTGGTCACCTCGGGGGTGGAGTATTCGGGGTGGGCGTGGTCGACGTAGAGCCGGGCGCCGTTGGTCAGTATGACGTTGGCCAGCCCGAGGTCCTCGTCGGCGAGCGCCTCCGCCGGGTCGTACGCGGCGCCGGAGTAGGTGAAGCCGCGGGCGTCGCGCAGCGGCGACTCCTCCTCGTAGTCCCAGCGGGCCCGGCCCCCCCGGTTGAGTTCCGGGCGGGCCCCGTAGGCGTTGACCACCTGCGAGGAGGTGACCATCGGGTTGGCACCGGCCTGGGTCGGCACGGAGATGCCGTACTCGACCTCGGTGCCCATGATCCGTCTGACGCTCATCCGACCTACCGCTCTGCTCGCCGTCCCGGTCCCCCCGTCATGTCGAGCGTAGTCGCCGGGACGGCGGATGGGGGTGTGGCGGCGGCGCGGGCCGGTGGTGTCGCCGCGCGGGCCGGGACGCGCGGAGGCCCGCGGCGGGTGCCGCGGGCCTCCGTGGTGCGTTCGTTACAGGTACTGGCCGGTGTTGCTGGCGGTCTCGATGGACCGGCCGGCCTCGGCGCCCTTGCCGCCGGAGACGAGCGTGCGGATGTAGACGATCCGTTCGCCCTTCTTGCCGGAGATGCGGGCCCAGTCGTCGGGGTTTGTGGTGTTGGGCAGGTCCTCGTTCTCGCGGAACTCGTCGACGCAGGCGTCGAGCAGGTGCTGCAACCGCAGCCCCTTGCGGCCCGAGGTGAGGAACTCCTTGATGGCCATCTTCTTGCCCCGGTCGACGATGTTCTGGATCATCGCGCCGGAGTTGAAGTCCTTGAAGTAGAGGACTTCCTTGTCGCCGTTGGCGTAGGTGACCTCGAGGAAGCGGTTCTCCTCGGTCTCCGAGTACATCCGCAGCACCACGGCGTCGATCATCGCCGCCACCGTGGACTGCGGGTCGTTGCCGTGCTCGGTGAGGTCGTCGGGGTGCAGCGGCAGGCCGGAGAGGATGTATTTCGAGAAGATGTCCTTGGCCGCCTCGGCGTCCGGACGCTCGATCTTGATCTTCACGTCGAGCCGGCCGGGGCGCAGGATGGCCGGGTCGATCATGTCCTCCCGGTTGGAGGCGCCGATCACGATGACGTTCTCCAGCCCCTCGACGCCGTCGATCTCGCTGAGCAGCTGCGGGACGATGGTGTTCTCCACGTCGGAGGAGACGCCGGAGCCGCGGGTGCGGAAGACCGAGTCCATCTCGTCGAAGAACACGATCACCGGCGTGCCCTCGCCGGCCTTTTCCCGGGCCCGCTGGAAGATCAGCCGGATGTGCCGCTCGGTCTCGCCGACGTACTTGTTGAGCAGCTCCGGGCCCTTGATGTTGAGGAAGAAGCTGGTGTGCCGCTCCTTGCCCTCCCGCTCGGCGATCTTCTTGGCCAGCGAGTTGGCCACCGCCTTGGCGATGAGCGTCTTGCCGCAGCCGGGCGGGCCGTAGAGCAGGATGCCCTTCGGCGGCCGGAGCTGGTGCTCGCGGAACAGGTCGGCGTGCAGGAAGGGCAGTTCCACCGCGTCGCGGATCTGCTCGATCTGGGAGTGCAGGCCACCGATGTCGGAGTAGTCGACGTCGGGCACCTCCTCCAGGACCAGTTCCTCGACCTCGCTCTTCGGGATCCGCTCGTACGCGTACGCCGAGCGGGGCTCGATCATCAGCGAGTCGCCGGCCCGGATCGGGCTGCCGATCAGGGTTTCGGCCAGGTGGACGATGCGCTCCTCGTCGGAGTGCGAGACCACCAGCGCCCGGTCGCCCGGTGCGCCGTCGGGGCCCGCCAGCACCTCCTTGAGCATCACCACCTCGCCGACCCGCTCGTAGCCGAACGCGTCGACGATGTTGAGCGCGTCGTTGAGCAGAACCTCCTGGCCGCGCCGCAGCTCGTCGGTGTCGAGCGAGGGCGAGACGGCGACCCGGAGCTTGCGGCCGCCGGTGAAGACGTCCACGGTGCCGTCGTCGTGCTTGGCCAGGAAGACGCCGTAACCACTCGGTGGCTGCGCGAGGCGGTCGATCTCCTCCTTGAGCGTCACGATCTGCGCGCGAGCCTCCTTGAGGGTGCTCACGAGCCGTTCGTTGTTCTCGGTCAGCCGCGCCAACTGCGCCTGGGTGGCGGCCAGCCGCTCTTCGAGCTGCCGGACGTGTCGGGGGCTTTCGGTCAGCTTGCGCCGCACCAGAGCGAGTTCCTCTTGAAGGAACGCGACCTGCGTGGAGAGATCGTGGGCCTCCTTCTCCCACCGTGCGGCGCGCGAGTCCGCGTCGTCGCTGCGTGCCACGTCCCACCTCCCCGGGGGCTTGAACGTTCTTGCCTAACACTAGCCGCTGTGAGGGCGATTCGGTCCCACGCAACGCCCTCGTCACCGAACCTTGATCGCCAAGGGACGCCGGAAGGGGCCGGTCCGGGCGTTCGGGTACCGTCGGGGCGTGGGACGGGAGAACATGGGGGGTGCAGCGGTGGCGCAGGTCGCGACGGACCAGCTTCAGGTCTGGGTGGACCAGGATCTCTGCACGGGCGACGGCCTCTGCGTGCAGTACGCGCCGGAGGTCTTCGAGTTCGACGTCGACGGCCTGGCGTACGTCAAGGGCGCCGACGGGGAGCTGCGGCTGGCCCCGGGCAGCCGGGTCGACGTGCCGGAGCACCTGCGGCTCGAGGTGATCGACTCGGCGAAGGAGTGCCCGGGCGAGTGCATCCACGTGGTGCGCGCCGGCGACGGGGTCGAGGTGGCCGGCCCGGAGGCCGACGAGGAGTGAGCCGCGCCGTCACCTGAGTGACGTTGCGCACAATTCCCAACACCTGGCGTCACCCGTCAGAGCACCGGCCGGCCGACCACCGAGGCGACCAGCCGGGCGAACTCCTCCAGCCGGGCGATCTGCCCGGCGCCACCGTCGTCGAGGGTCTTGCCGAAGCGCAGCGCGTCGTGCCGCGGCGCGGCCGCGATCTCGTCGCCCGGCGGCGCCTCGTCCAGCGAGCTGAGCAGCAGGTAGACGTCGATGCTGTCGACCCGGATCTCGCCGTTCTCGGCCCGGGTGAGCCGCCGCCGGCAGCCCACCTCGGTGACGGTGGAGACCGGCACCACCCGCAGCGACGAGGTCATCGAACCCGGCGGCCCCTCCCCCGGCGGGACGTCCTCGCCGTGCCAGAGCACCAGCCGGCTGCCGTCGCAGACGACGACCTCCTGCCAGACCCCGTTCACCTCGTTGACGAAGCGTTCCAGGGTGAAGCCGAGCACCGAGGCGCCGCGCAGCACCCCACCGAGGGCCTCCAGGGCGACGTCCGGGTCGCGCAGGTAGGCCCGGGCGGCGGACTCCAAATCCTGGTACGGCGACCAGTCGGGAAAGACGGCGGGCACGTCACCGTTGAAGCCGGGTCGGCTCACGCAACCGCCCCCGACCGGTCGGTCCGCCGGCGGGGCCCCACCCCACCGCGCCGGACGCCGTTGCACCCGTCCATGCCACCGCCTCCCCAAGGCCGGTCCACGCCCGGCGGAACGATACGCCCGCGCGCGCGGGCGCCTGCACCCGCCCGGCACACCGTCCGGGTGGCGGGGCGGCCCGGCTCCGTCGCCCGGTTCGTCCCGTCCCGCCACCCCGGCGGGATCACCGCTGCTCAGGCTCCGCCGCGCCGCCCTCCGCGCCGGCGGCGGCCTGCCGGGCCGCCTCGGCCTCGCGCAGCGCCTGCCGCCGTTGCGCGTACGCCTCGGTGCCCTTGCTCGGCTTGCGCCGCCGCGGCGGGGCGGTGACGCCGGGGGCGAGCTTGCGCGCGGAGACCAGGAACGCGGTGTGCGCGATCATGCGGTGGTCGGGCCGGACCGCGAGGCCCTCGGCGTGCCAGTCGCGCACCAGCGACTCCCAGGCCCGGGGCTCGGTCCAGCCGCCGCGCTCGCGCAGCGCCTCCACCAGCTCGGACAGCTGCGGGGTGGTGGCGACGTACCCGATGAACACGCCGCCGGGCAGCAGCGCCCGCTCGACCATGTCGAGGGTCTCCCAGGGGGTGAGCATGTCGAGGATGATCCGGTCGAAGCCGGTCTCCGCGCACTGCGCGACGTCGCCGACGGTGAGGTGCCAGGCCGGGTGCGGGCCGTTGAAGAACGCCTCGACGTTGCGCCGGGCGATCTGGGCGAAGTCGTCGCGCACCTCCCAGGAGTGCAGCTCGCCCCCGACCCCGACGGCGCGCAGCAGCGAGCAGCTCAGCGCGCCGGAGCCGGCGCCGGCCTCGAGCACCTTCGCGCCGGGGAAGATGTCGCCCATGGCGACGATCTGCGCCGAGTCCTTCGGGTAGATGACCTGCGCGCCGCGCGGCATGGACAGCACATAGTCCGACAGCAGCGGCCGCAGGGCCAGGAAGGCGGTGCCGCCGCCGGCGGTGGTGACGACGCTGCCGTCGGGGAGCCCGATCAGGGTGTCGTGCTTGAGGATCCCGCGGTGGGTGTGGAACTCCTTGCCGGGCTCCAGCGTCACGGTGTGCATCCGGCCCTTCGGGTCGGTCAGCTGCACCCGGTCACCCGGCCGGAACGGCCCCCGGTGCACGGGAGGATCGGCCGGGACGGTGGAGGGATGTGCGGTCACGTGTTCATCTTCCGTTTGGGTTCCAGGAGCTGCGCCAGATCCGCGATGTGCAGAACGCCGACGACATCTTCGCCTGCGGTCACCACGTACTGCGCGCCCGGGTGGGTCTGCACGATCTCCATCACCTGTTCGCCGTCCAGGCCGACCGGCAGGACGGGTAGCTGGGTCAGCGGCCGGGACACCTCGTCGACCGCCACCCAGGGGCGGCGTTCGGCGGGCACCCGGCCGGCCCGGACCGGGTCGAGCAGGGCGACGGTGCGTCCGGCGCCGTCGGCCACGCCGACCGCCGCGCCGGGCGGGGAGTACGCGTCGCGCCGGCGCTGCGCCTCGGCGAGCGGGGTGCCGGTGGGCACGGCCAGCACCGGCCGGGCGAGCCGGCGCAGGTCGACCAGGGGGAAGCGGCGGCTGATCCGGGCGTAGCGGATGGACTGGCCGGCGCCGCGCCAGAGCGTGAACACCACGAGCAGCATCAGTGGCAGCGCGAGCGGGACGAGGATCCGGGCCAGGGTGAGCAGCACGACCAGGACCGCGGTGCCGACCGCGACGGCCCGGCCGACCCAGCCGGCGATCTCGGTGGCCCGGTGCCGGTCGCGGGTGAGCGCCCAGACGGCGGCCCGCAGCGCCCGGCCGCCGTCCAGCGGCAGCCCGGGCAGGATGTTGAACAGCGCGACGACGACGTTGCTCAGGGCCAGTTGCAGCGCCAACTGGTGGGCCAGGGTGTGCGGGGGCAGGGCCAGGGTGGCGCCGACGGCGAGCAGCCCGAGCACGGCGGAGACCGCCGGCCCGGCCAGGGACACCTGGAGGTCGACCCGGGCGCTCGGGGCGTCCCGGTCCATCTCGGTGTAGCCGCCGAGCAGTTCCAGGGTGATCCCGCGGACGCCGATGCCGTGCCGGCGGGCGGTGAGCGCGTGGCCGAGCTCGTGCAGCAGCACGGAGCCGAGCAGGGACACCACGAAGCCGAGCCCGATCAGGTAGCCGCCGAGCGGGGGCAGGCCGAGCCGGTCCCGGGCGAACTCGGCGTAGATCACGGTGACCACCAGGGTGAGCAGCAGCATCGACGCGTCGAGGTGCAGGGGCACCCCGAACACCCGCCCCACGGTCAGGCTGCGGCGCCGCCCGGGTCGGCGCGCTGGCCGGGTCTGCTGGTCCACCGGGTCGATGCTACGCGGGACGGATCATGCTCCGGTGCGGCGACGGCGCGGCTGTCACACCGGTGCCCTAACCTTCCGGGCATGACGGCGCAACCGGTGATCGACGGACAGGAAGCTCCCACCCCCGGCGGGTCGGGCGCGGCGCTGCCGCCCACGGTGCGGGCCTCGCTGTCGCCGTCGCGGGCCGCGGATTTCAAGACCTGCCCGCTGCTCTACCGCTTCCGCAGCATCGACCGGCTGCCCGAGCGGCCGTCGGTGGAGCAGGCCCGGGGCACGCTGGTGCACGCGGTGCTGGAGCGGCTGTTCGACCTGCCGGCGGCGGCGCGCACCCCGGCGGCGGCCGGCGACCTGGTGGCCCCGCAGTGGGACCGGCTGGTCACCGAGGAGCCCGAGTTGGCCGGGCTGTTCGACGCGGGCGACGAGGCCGCCACCGCCGAGTTCCTGCGCGCGGCGGCGGCGCTGCTGGAGGGCTACTTCGCGGTGGAGGACCCGCGCCGGCTGGAGCCGGCCGAGCGGGAGAGCCTGATCTCCGCGGTGGTCGACGACGAGCTGCTGATCCGCGGCTACCTGGACCGGCTGGACGTGGCACCGGACGGCGCGCTGCGGGTGGTCGACTACAAGACCGGCGGCGCGCCCCGGGAGGCGTTCGAGGCGCGGGCGCTGTTCCAGTTGAAGTTCTACGCCCTGGTGCTGTGGCGCACCCGTGGCGTGGTGCCGCGGGTGCTGCGGCTGCTCTACCTGAAGGACGCCGAGGTCTGCGACTACTCTCCGGACGCGGACGAGCTGCTGCGCTTCGAGCGCACGGTGGTGGCGCTCTGGCGGGCCATCGAGCAGGCCACGGCCCGGCAGGATTTCCGGCCCCGGCCGAGTCGGCTCTGTGACTGGTGCAGCCACCAGGCGCTCTGCCCCACGTTCGGTGGCACCCCGCCGCCGTTCCCGGTGGCCGCGCCCGCCGACCCGCTCACCGACGCCCGCTCCGGGCCGGCGGCGCCGGGCGCCGACGAGTGACCCCGCACCCGTCCCGGGGACGGTGGGACGCGGGCGCCGACGAGTGACCCGGGGCCCGTCCCGGGCGCGATGGGGGGCGGGCGCGCCCGGGGTCGGTGCGCGCACGCTTGACCGGGTGCCGGCCGTGGTGCTGGCGTACGAGTCGGGTCTGGTGCGCCCCCGGTCGTAGCCGACCGTCACCGCCGGACGCCGGCCGGCGGC
>NZ_JAIOAA010000025.1 GCF_019890675.1 Micromonospora sp. PLK6-60
GCCAACGGCACGCCACCGCCCGCGCGGTCAGCGGGGCAGCGCCTGCTGCAACTCGGCCCGCGTCGTCGGCCCCGCGGCGGCGGTCGTCGCCCCGGCGGTCGTCGTCGGCTCGGCCGGCGTGGTCGTCCCGCCCGGTCGCGTCGTCGTCCCGGACGGTCGCCGTCCCGGCCGGGGCCCGCACCACCCGCCCGGTCGCCGCGTCCACGTCCACCCGCAGCCGGGCGTCGTCCCGGACGATCCGCACGCTCCACACCGCGCGGCCGTGCTCGGTCTCGGCCTCGACCGTGACGACCCGACCGCCGCCGGTCCGGGCCAGCGCGACCCGCACCGCCCGGTCCCGCTGCGCCGAGGCGCCGGCCGGCACGTCACCGGCCGGGCGGGCGGTCCGCGTCGCGGTCCGGTCCCGGCGCGTCGGGTCGTCGTCCGGGCGGCCGGCGTCGTCGTCGCTCGTGCGGCGGTCGTCGGGGCGGCCCGGGGTCTCGTCACCGCGCGTCGGGTTGTCGTCGGGGCGGCCGGTCCGATCGTCGCCCGACGCGACCGTCGCCGGCCGGTCCGTCGGCGACGGGGCGGTGTCGGCCGCGGCGATGCCGAGCGCGGTGCCGGTCACCGCGGCCACCGCGCCGGTGGCCAGCAGTACGAGTGCGGTCCTGGTCATCGTGAACCTCCTGCGGTCGTTGGTGACCTGAGGTTCGCGCGATCCGGGATAGCGGCGCGCTGTGCGGACCCTAAGTGGAGGTAAAGGCGCGCGGCGGGCCGAGTTCGAGGGTCACCCGCAGGCCGCCGCCGGGGCGGGGCGCGAGGGACAACCCGCCCCCGCTGGCCAGCCCGGCGCGCCGGGCGATGTCCAGCCCGAGACCGGTGGAGCCGGCGGAGCTGGCGCCGCGGCGCACCGGCCCGTCGTCGGTGCTCCCGTCGGCCGGCGTGGACCCGCCCGGGTCGCTCCCGGTCAGGCCCGGCACGCCCGGACCGTGGTCGGTGACCAGCAGCGTCGCGCCGCCCCCGGGCCGGGGCCGGAGGGCGACGGCGAAGGCGGTGCCGTCCGGGGTGTGTGCGAAGACGTTGCCCAGCAACGCGTCCACCGCGGCGGTCAGCTCGTCGGCCCGCGCGCGCACCGGCAGCGGCCCGGGGGACAGGTCCAGCCGCACCGCGCGGCCGGTGTCCTCGGCCAGCACGGACCAGAACGCCACCCGGTCGCCGACCACCGCCGCGGCGTCGCAGCCGGTCTCCGCGTCGCCGTCGCGGCGCCACCTCGCCTGCCGGATCAGCCCGCTCACCGCGCGTTCCAGCGCGTCCACCCGGGCGCCCACCCGGGCCGCCTCGGCCGGGTCGGTCAACGACTCCGCCTCCAGCCGCAGCGACGTCAGCGGGGTACGGAGCCGGTGCGACAGGTCCGCCACCTGTTCGCGTTCGTCCTGCAACAACTGCTGGATGCGGTCGGCGAGGTGGTTGAGCGCGCCGGCCACCTCGCGCAGCTCCGGTGGCCCGGCCGGCCGGGCCCGGGCGGTCAGCTCCGCCCCGGCCAGCCGGTGCGAGACCGCCGACAGCTCGGTGATCGGGGCGATCAGCGCCCGGGCCAGCCGGTCGGCGACGGCGAGCCCGAGCAGGAGCAGGACGACGCCGAGGCCGGCCAGCACCAGCCAGGCGCGGGCCACGCCGCGGGTCAGCTCGGCGCGCGGCACGAAGGTGCGGATCACCGCGGTGCCGTCGGACCGTCCCCGTACCGCCACCACGATCTCGGCGCCGTCCGGGCCGGCCACGGTCAGGCTGCGGCCCGCCGTCGCGGCCAGCCGGACCGCGGGGGAGCGGTCGGCGGGCGTGCCGAGCACCGTGCCGTCCGGCAGGAACACGGTCATCGGCCGGCCCGAGGTCGCCGCCAGCTGCTCGGCGCTCAGCCCGAGACCGCCCGGGTCGGCCGCACCGACCAGGGCGATCAGGCTCTGCGCCTCGGTGGTGGCGGCCACCAGGGCCCGCTCCTCGGCCACCCGGCGCAGCAGCACCGCCAGCGGCACCAGGAAGGCCAGCAGCACCAGGCACATGGTGGCCGCCACCAGCAGGGTCAGCCGCCGCCTCACCGGGGCGCGCCGAGTCGTACCCCGACGCCGCGCACGGTCTGCAGGTAGCGCGGCTCCCGGGCGGTCTCGCCGAGTTTGCGGCGCAGCCAGGACAGGTGCACGTCGACGGTCTTGTCGGCGCCGCCGTACGGCACCTGCCAGACCTCGGTCAGCAGCTCGCGCTTGGTCACCACCTGCCCGGGCCGCCGGGCCAGGTAGTGCAACAGGTCGAACTCGCGGGGCGTCAGGTCCAGCGGCTCGTCGGCCAGGCTGGCCAGCCGGGCCGCCGGGTCGACCCGCAGGTCACCGACGACCAGCACCGCCGGCTGCGGCGGCCCGCCGCCGCGGCGCAGCACGGCCCGGATCCGGGCGTCGAGCTGCGCGGCGGTGAAGGGCTTGACGAGGTAGTCGTCGGCGCCGGCGTCGAGGCCGAGCACGACGTCCCGGTCGGCGTCGCGGGCCGTGGCGATGATGACCGGGACCGGGCTGACCGCCCGGACCATCCGGAGCAGCTCCACGCCGTCGCGGTCGGGCAGGCCGAGGTCGAGCAGCACCAGGTCGGGACGGTCGTCGAGGACCGACTGCAGGCCCGCCATCGCCGTCCCGGCGGCGGCCACCGCGTGTCCCCGCTCGCGCAGGGCCCGGATCAGCGTCGTACGGATCGCCGGGTCGTCCTCGATGAGCAGCAGGCGGGCCACGCCGGCAACGCTAGCGCCACCCCGCCCCGCGCGGCAGGCCCCTTAACCCGGCCTTAGCGTTGCCGGGTGCCCGGCTTAACCACCGGCCGGGCATAGTCGGGGGATGGGTCGTCGAAGTCTGTTCGTGACCGTGGGGTGGCTGGTCGCCGCCGTGGCGGCCACCGGCGCCGGGCTGGCCGCCGTCCGGGTGATCGGCGACGGGATCGGGGCCGGCAAGTCGGGGCACGTGGTCGGCGCGGACCAGGTGGCGCGGGACCTGGCGGCGGCCACCGGGTCCCCGGCGCCGGCCGGCACGCCCGCCGCCACGGCGTCGCCCGCCGCCACGCCGAGCGCCGCGTCGTCGTCCGCCGTCCCGAGCGCGGCGGCGGCCCGTACGGTGCGCGCCACCCCGGGTGGCACGGTGATCGTCACCTGCGCCGGCTCGATCGTGCGGCTGACCACGTCGCCGGCCCAGGGGTTCCGGGTGGCGCGGGAGGACACCGAGCCGGACGACCACGCGCGGGTGGTCTTCGCCGGGCCTGGGGGCCGGATCGAGGTCGACGCCCGGTGCCGGGCGGGCCAACCGACCGTGACCTGGAAACGGGACGACTGAGGGCCCGCCTCAGCCGGGCACCGGACCGGGCGGCCGGCCCATGGCGGCGCCCAGCTCGGCCCGGCTGGAGATGCACAGCTTGCGGTAGACCCGGGCGAGGTTCGCCTCGACCGTCTTCGGGCTGATGAACAACGTGTCGGCGATGGCCCGGTTGGTGCGCCCCTGCGCGGCGAGCCGGGCCACCCGTTCCTCGGTCGGGGTGAGGGCGGTCGGCGCCGGAGCCCGGCGACCGATCCGGGCCAGCTCCGCCTGCGCCCGGTCGGCGAAGGCGACGGCGCCGATGCCGGTGAACTCGGCGGCGGCGGCGGACAGCGCGGCGCCGGCCTCCCGCCGCCGCCGGGCCCGCCGGTGCGCCCGGCCCGCGACCAGCAGGCAGCGGGCCCGGTCCAGGGGCAGTACGTCGGCCGGCACCCGGGCCCGGGCGGCGGCCAGCTCGGCCAGCTCCGCCACCGGGTCCGCGCCCGCCGCGGCGACCACCAGCACCCGGCTGCGGGCCAGCCCGAGGATGGTCCAGGGCCGGGGCAGCCGATCGTGGCGGCGGGCGAGTCGGGCCAGGGCGGCGCGGGCGGTGTCCAGGTCCCCGGCGCCGACGCACGCCTCGATCCAGTCCGGCTCGAAGCGTTGGGCCAGCGGTTCGGCGATGCGCGACCCGTCCAGCTCCGCCGCCAGCGCGCCGTATGCCTCGGCGGCCTCGCTCATCCGGCCGGCGGACAGGGCGACGAACCCGGCCAGCTGGAGATGGATCCGCCGGCTCCAGGCGTCGTCGAGTTCCGCGGCGCGACGCAGGCCACCCTCGGCCACCGCGCCGGCCTCGGCGAGCCGACCCCGGTAGGCGTCCAGCAGGCCGGCCAGCCAGGTCTCGCCGACCAGCCCGGTGCCGAGCTGCTCGCCCAGCTCCCGGGCCGCCGCGATGTGCTCGCCGGCGGTGGTGAACCGGCCGGCCAGCAGCTCCGCCTCGCCCAGGTGGGTGAGCACCTCGTGCTGCCACGGCTCGTCGCCGCGGGCCACCGCCCGGTCCAGCATGTCGTGCAACCGGTCGCGGGCCCGGCCGTGCTCGTCGGTGGCCCGCCACCAGATCGCCGGGATCGAACCGGCGAGCCAGGACGGCTCGCCGGCCTCCAGCGCCAGCCCCCGGTCGAGCAGCTCGGTGCGGGCCGGCCGGCCGGCGCGTACCTCGTGGAAGAAGAGCAGCAGCAGCGCCGCGGCCAGCAGGGGCCGCTCGTCCGCCCGGTCCGACAGGTGGGCGATGGCCGCCTCGGCGTGCCGGCGGGCGGGTTCCGGCGCGTCGTGGAACAGGGTCAGGTGGGCGTGGACCCGGCCGGCCAACTGGGTGTCGTCGCCGGCGGCGGCGAGGGCCCGCTCGGCCGTCCGCACCGCGCCGGGCAGGTCGTCGACGCACCAGGCGACCGTGGCCCGCAGCAGCAGCGCCTCGGCGAGCGCCGGCCCGGCCAGCCGGGTGGCCGCGGCGTCGGCACCCGCGCCGGCCGCCGCGTAGTCGCCGCTGTCGAGGTGACACTGCACCGCGTCGAGCAGCCGCCGGTCCCGGTCCGCCGTCGCCTGCGCCGGGGTGAGGTCGGCGGCCCGCTCGTACCACGCGGCGGCGACGGCGGGCGCGCCGCGGGCGCGTTGGCGGGCCGCCGCCGCGGCGAGTTCGGTGGCGACCGCGGCGTCCGGGGCGGCGGTGCACCGGGCGAGCTGGCGGGCCCGTTCGTCCGGGTCGGCCACGGCGTCGGCCAGGATCCGGTGCAGCCGCTGCCGCACGCCCGCCGGGACGCCCTCCCGCACGGCGGCCGCGTACAGCGGGTGGGTGAAACCGATCCGGCGCGGGCCGACGCTGAGCAGGCCGGCCTCCTCGGCCGCGTCGAAGGCGTCCGCGCTCACCCCGGCCCGGGCGAGGTCCGCCACGGTGGGCACGGTCAGCAGCGCGGCCAGGCGGACCGCGTCCCGGCTGCCGGCGGGCAGCGCGTCCAGGGTGCCGGCGAGCAGCTGCCGCATCGACGACGGCACCGGCAGGTCCTCGCCCGGCGACGGCGTGCGGGGCAGCCGCAGCACCGCCCGGGCCAGCTCGATGGCGAGCAGCGGATTGCCGCCGGCGTCGCGGGCGATGCGGGCGAGCAGCGGCCGGCTGAGCGTGCCGCCGAGCCGGGCCCGGACGATGTGGTGCAGCGCCCCCGCGCCGAGCGGCGGCACGGCGACCCGGCGGGGTGGCCCGGCGAGGTGGTCGTCGTCGAGCAGGAGCGGGGCGTCGGCCGGGTCGTCGCCGTGCGTGCGGTGGGTGATCAGCACCCGGGGCCGGCGGGTGAGCCGGCGCAGCGCGAACCGCAACGCCCGTTCGCTCGGCGGGTCGAGCCAGCACGGGTCGTCGACGGTGAGCAGCACCGGGACGTCGCCGCCGGCCGCCGCGTCGAGCAGCGCCCGGGTCGCGGCGCCGACGGCCCGCTCGTCGACCGGCTCGTCGGCCCGGGTGGCCAGCAGCACCACCTCGGCGGCGACCCGCTGCGGCAGCGGCAGCGCCGGCACCCGGGCGGCCAGCGGTCGCAGCAGGTCGGCGAGCGCGGCGTACGGCAGCACGGCCTCGGCCTCGGTCGGCGCGGCGACCAGCACGAGCCAGCCGGCCTGCTCGGCCCGGGCGACCAGCGCCCGCCACAGCGCCGTCTTGCCGATGCCGCTGGGCCCCTCGACGATCACCGGGGACCGGCCGGCCAGCGCCCGCCACGCCTGCTCGACGGTCGCGTCGCGGCCCACCAGGGTGGCACTCATGGCGGCATGGTGGCACGCGCGCGCCAGCGCGCCCAGTGACCCGCCGGTTCACGTCGGCGGGTGTCCGCAGGCCGGGACCTTCGGGATGATCTCCTCGTTGCGGTAGATCTCCTTGCTCCACTTCGGACCGCTCTCCGCCGGTACGGGTGGGATGACCGGCGCGCGGGAGGGTTGCAGCAGGCTGAGGAACTGGTTGATCACCTTCACCACGGGTTCGAGGATGCGGAAGCCGATGCCGAACGTGGCGTGCACCCCGATGCCCACGCCCCGGCACTGCGCGTACGCGGCGCCCAGCGCCGACCCGAGCGTGGCGCCGTAGGAGGTGGTCAGCTCGACGAAGACACCGGCGCTGAACAGGAAGGCGGAGATGCCGACGGTGAACCGGACGCCGTGCCGGACGACCAGCCCCATCACGCCGACGGGCCGCCCGGTGAGCGAGTTGAGCAGGCTGTCGCGGCGCTGGAACTGCTTGGTGACCCGGGGGCCGAACGTGCCGTTGGCGTAGCCGAAGCCGAGCTTGCCGGCCAGCGAGTACTCCCCGCCGCCCTTGACGGTGCCGAGCTTGGCCCCGAAGGCGGTGGCGACCTCCAGGGTCTGGCTGACCGTGAACGACAGCGGGATCCCGGCGATCTGCCCGATCGGGAAGGAGAAGTCGGCGGCGATGGGGAAGGTCTTCCTGTGGTTCCTGCCGTCCTGGATCCCGCCCTCGAAGTCGACCTTGATGCCGAAACCGCCGCTGATCTCCAGCTCGGCCCGGGTCACCGTGCCGGCGCCGATGGCCAGGTGGAAGGCGGCGTCGGGGCGTTGGAAGAGGAGCGTGACCGTGCCGAGCAGGCGTACGCCGCCGTCGTCGTAGGTGAAGTGGGCGCCCACCCCGTTGGTGCAGCAGCTGGAGAAGACCCGGTAGCCCTGGGCCCTGGTGGTCGCCTTGCCGTCGCGGGCGGGTGGTGGCTGTACCGGCTGGGCGCCCGGTGCCAGCAGCGGGGCGCGCATCGGGCGGCTGCGGCCGAAACTGCTCGGCGTCGCCGGCGGGGCCTCGGCCCAGGACGGGTCACCCGCCAGGTAGACCACCGGATCGTCGAGGGTGACCCCCTGCCTGGCGAAGGTGCCGTCCCGGATGACCTCGGTGATGTCCACCGGGCCGATCAGCACCAGCAGGTCACCGCCGTCCTCGGTGATGTCCAGCACCCGGCCCACCCCGCGCCCGGTGACGAACATGACCTTGCCGGGGGCGAGCTGGTCGGCGTTGCGGGCCCGCCCGTCGATGCGCCAGGTGAGCCCGTCGGCGGTGACCGACCGGACACTGCGACCGCCGCCGCCGACGAGGACCACGTCGGGTTGCAGCGTGACGTCCGGGTCGACGGCGGGGGCGGCCCCGTACCTCAGGTCCGCCGCGCTGGTGGCCGCCGCGCCGCCGGAGCGTTCGGCGGCCGGCGGCCGCTCGCAGCCGGCGAGCGCGACGACGACCGCCAGCGCGACGGCGAGCAGGGCGCGGGCCCGGCGGCGCGGCACCGCGGCCCTCACAACCGGCCGGCGACGGTACGGGCCAGGGTCTCCAACGGCCGGCGGTTCTCCGCGGGGTCGACGAGCCGGGTCAACCGGACCGCCACCCAGACGTCGGCCTTGCGGATGAAGAACGAGTCCCCGGTGAGGTGCGCCTCGTCGCCCAGCCCCGGCAGCGGCCGGATCTCGTGCTTGAGCTCGCGCTCGATGTCGAGGTACTTCTTCACGCCGTCGCCGACGTACACCTCGACCTGGGCGGTCGGGCCGCTCACCGGGCCGGTGTAGGTGCAGGTGTCACGCACCGGCACCGCGTCGTTCAGCTTGGCGCTGGCCAGTTTCTCCGCCTCCGCCTTGGAGACCAGCCCGCACGCGTCGGGCAGCTCGGCGACCGGCGCCTCGGTCGCCTCGGTCGGCTCGGCGGCGCTCGGCTCGACGCCCAGCGGGTCGACGGAGGCGGGCGCGGCGGGCGGGTCGGCCGCGGGTGTCCCCGGGTCGGGGCTGCCGCAGCCGCCGGCCAGGACGAGCGCGGCCAGCCCGAGGGCCGCGAGGCACGTGGTACGCATGTCCGGCCCCCGCTCAGCTCGGGATCGCCTCGAGCAGCCGGCGCAGCCGTTGCTCGTAGCCGGCGACGTCGGTGCTGAAGCTGCTCATGGTGACGGTGTAGCTGCCCTTCTCGGTGATCATGACGGCCTCGCCCTCGATGTCCTTCGCGGCCACGTACGCCCGGACGCCCCGGTCGACGTCGGTGACCCGCTCGTACCGCTTGCCGGCCTGCTCGTGCTGGTAGTCCCAGGTGGCCTCGCCGGCCAGCCGGGACGCGGTGGTGATGGTGAGGCTGGCCACCCCGCGACCGTCGCCGAACAGGCAGTTGCCCTGGTCGGTCAGGGCCAGGCCGGCCAGTTCGGATGCCTGCTCGGCGGTGAACGGGCAGGCCGGCGGGGGAGCGGCCGGGGCGTCGCCCCCGCCGTCGGAGTCCACGGCGGCGTCCCGATCCCCGGCCGGGGTGTCGGTCGGGCCGGCGCAGGCGGCGGGCACGAGCAGGGCGAGCAGCAGCAGCGGCGCGAGCCGGCGCCGGGCGGTCCACGGGACGCGGCCGTGGGCGGTGGGTGCGCCGGTGCGGGCCGGCGCGAGCGGGTGACGGGCCATGGCTCCGACGCTAGGGCGGCGCGCCGGTGCGGTAATCGGGTGATTCCCTATGCCGTCACGGATCGGTCGCCCGGCGGGCGGCGGTCCCGGCCGTCAGAACAGGGTCGCCGGCCCGAGCGGGGCCGGTTCGGGCAGCGGCGCGACGTCGGGCAGCCGGGCCCGGACCTGCTGGTGGAACCGGCGGGCGAGGTCCGGCGCGTCGGCGTTGTCCGGCGTGTGCACGAAGAACGTCGGGGAGCGCCCCTCGCGCAGCCAGCCGGTCACCACGTCGAGCCACGGCTGCCAGCCCTCGACCGTGCGCGCCGGGTCGTCCCGGCCGAGGTACCGGACGACCGGCCGGTCGGTCAGCGCGCGGGTGCGCAGCGGGGTTCGGGGCTTCTTCAACCAGGCGTCCCGTTCCGCGTCACTGCGCGGCGGGGTGGCGAAGAACGCGGTGGTGTCGAACGGGATCCACTCCGCGCCGACCGTGCCGAGCGTCCGCTCCAGCGCGCGCACCTCGCCGGGGTCGGCGAAGAACGCGGGGTGGCGCACCTCCACGGCGTACCGGTGGGCGGCGGGCAGCCGGCGCAGGAAGCCGGCGAGGGCCGGCACGTCGGTGGGGCCGAACGACGCCGGCAGCTGGATCCACAGGGCGTGCGCCCGCCGCCCGAGCGGCTCGATCGCGTCCAGGAACACCCGCAGCGCCTCGTCGCCGCCGGCGAGGCGGTGCTGGTGGGTGACGACCTTCGGCAGCTTGAGCACGAACCGGAAGTCCGGGTCGGTCTGCTCCGCCCAGGAGGCCACCGTCTCCCGGGTCGGCGTCGCGTAGAAGGTGGTGTTGCCCTCGACGGCGGTGCACCATCCGGCGTACGCGCGCAGCCGCTCCCGGGCCGGCAGGGATCCTCCCGGCCAGGCCCGGTGGTGCCACATCGCGCAGCCCACGTGCAGCCGCATCCGCCCCTCCCCGGTGCCCACGGCGCGGACGACCCGCGCCGCCGGTACGGTAGCCGGTCCGCCCCGACGCCGCCCCGGGCGCACCGGCCGGGGGCGAAAGGCGTTGGTTCCGCCGGCCGGCTGGCCTATGGTGGGCCCATGTACCCGGCCGGGCTTGCGCTGCGCGCCGCCGTCCTCGCGACGGCGGCCGGCCCCGCCGTGCCCGGCCACCGGCGGCCGAGTCCCCTCCCCACCGGCCGTGGCCCCCCGGGATCCTTCCTACCCACCCGACGCGGCCACCAGGGCGAAGCTCACGCAGCTTCGGCCCTTTTTCTTTTTCCCGAAAGGATCTTCACGATGAGCACCGACATCCGACCTCCCGTCGACCCGGACCGCTACGGCGCGCTACGGGCGGCGCTGGCCACCGAGTTCGAGACGCAGACCGCCCGGCTGACCGAGCTGACCGCCGACACCGGCGACCCGGGCGAGGCGCACACCCGCGACGCGCTGCTCTCGGCCACCCGGCGGAACCTGGCCCAGATCGGGGACGCGTTGCGCCGGATGGCCGACGGCAGCTACGGCAGTTGCGAGCGGTGCGCCAGCCGGATCCCCGCCGAGCGGCTGGAGATCCTGCCGCACGCGACCCTCTGCGTGCCCTGCCAGAGCCGGCGCTGACCCGCCGGCGGCGCCGACGCGCCGGGGCGGTCCGCCCCGGCGCGCCACGGCGGATCAGCTGGTGGGGAAGTTGTCCGGGGTACGGATGCGCTCGCGCATGAACACCCCGGAGGGGGTGAGCACCGAGGTGCCGGCGAACGTCCCGGCGTAGCAGGTGCCCGGCTTGAAGGCGGCGCTGCCCTCGGCCGCGTCGGAGTACGTCCAGTTGGCGTAGCTGATCTTCAACCGGTCGAGCAGGTCGAGCCAGGCGGTGCTGCTGGCCGTGTCGACGGCGCCGTCACCGGTGTAGGTGACCGTGCCGAACTCGGTGACGAACAGCGGCAGCCGTGCCGCGGCCCGCTGCACCTCGGTGCGGTAGTTGTCCCGGTGCGACGCGGCGTAGAAGTGGAACGCGTACATGATGTTGTCGGCCCGGACCGGGTTGGCGACGATCTCGTCGGAGTTGCCGCCCTCGGAGACGCCCAGCGAGGACCAGCCCCGGGTGCCGACGATGACCACCGCGTCCGGGTCGTTCGCCCGGATCACCGGGATCACCTGCTCGGCGTAGTTCCTGATGGTGGACCAGCTCACGCCGTTCGGCTCGTTGGTGATCTCGTAGATCACGTTCTTCTTGGCGGCGTTGCGCGCGCTGACCTGTGCGAAGAAGGTCTTGGCCCGGTCGAGGTTGAACATCGGGTCGCCGGGGGTCAGCGTGTGGAAGTCGATCAGGGCGTACATGCCGCGTGCCTCGGCCTTGTCGACGAGCGTGTTTACCCGGTTGGTGAAGCCGGCCGGGTCGGTCTCGTAGCCCTGCTCCTGCACGTACATCGAGATGCGCAGCAGGTCGGCCCGCCAGTCGTTGGCGAGGGCGTCCAGCGAGGCGTCGGGGTAGCACTGGGCGAACCACTGCAGGCCGTGGGTGCTCATGCCGCGCAGCTGGATCGGCCTGCCGTACTGGTTGCAGAGGTTGACCCCGCAGACCCGCAGCTGGCCGTTGACGGCGACCGGGGTGCTGCCGGTCGGGGGCGGCGGCGTGCTGGTCGGCGGCGTGCTCGTCGGCGGCGTGCTGGTCGGGGTGGTCGACCCGGTGCAGGCCGTGCCGTTGAGGGTGAACGCGGTGGGCGCCGGGTTGGCGCCGGTCCAGGTGCCGTTGAAGCCGATGCTGGTGCTGGCGCCGGTGCCGAGCACGCCGTTGTAGTCCACGTTGCGGGCGGTGACCGCGGTGCCGGTCTGCTGGTACGTCGCCGACCAGCCCTGCCCGACCCGCTGGCCGGCGGTGGGGAAGCTGAAGCCGAGGGTCCACCCGTTGACCGGGTCGCCCAGGTTCTTGATGGTGACGGTGGCGGTGAACCCGCCCTGCCATTCGTTGCTGGTGTAGGTGACGGCGCAGCCGGTGGCGGCCTGCGCCTGCACCGCCGGCAGGAGCGCGGTGGCGGCCAGCGTGAGCGCGCCGACGGCGGAGGCCGCGAGGAGCGTGCGCCGGGTCGGGCGGGGGACAGGGGTCATCGGGGATCGTCCCAATCTGGTGGGGTGACGGTGGACGGCCCGGCCGGACGCGAACCTGCCCGGGGTTCGGCGCGGCGGGGCGCGGGAGCGCTCCCATGGGCGAGCGTAGATTGATCGTCCATCCCGTGCAACCGGTGGTCCCCGGAAGGTCAGCCGTCGTTGGACAGCGGCAGCAGCACCCGGAAGACGGTCGCCCCCGGCGCCGACTCCACCCGCAGGTCGCCGTGGTGCTTGTGCACCACGATCCGGTAGGAGATGTCCAACCCCAGGCCGGTGCCCTCGCCGACCGGCTTGGTGGTGAAGAACGGCTCGAAGATGCGCGGCCGGACCTCCGGCGGGATGCCCGGCCCGGTGTCCGCGACCTCGACCACCAGCATGTCCCCGGCCCGCGCGGTGCGCAGCGTCAGCACCCCCCGCTCGCCCATCGCGCCCAGCGCGTTGTCGATCAGGTTGGTCCAGACCTGGTTCAGCTCGGCCGCGTACGCCGGCAGCGGCGGCAGCTCGCGGTCGTACTCCCGGACCACCCGGACCCCGCCGGGCACCTTCGCCTTGAACATCACCAGGGTGGCGTCGAGCAGGTCGTGCACGTCGACCACCTGGAACGGCGCCCGGTCGAGTTGCGAATACTGCTTGGCCGCGCCGACCAGCGTCGCGATCCGGCCCACCGCCTCGTCGATCTCCCGCATCAGCTGCTCGGAGTCGACCGTGTAGGTCAGCCAGCGCACCGCCGCCTCCAGGTTGGCCGGGCCGACCGCGGGCTCCAGCTTGGCCAGCCACTCGGCGTCCACCCCGCCGCCGACAAGCGTCGGGGCCAGCTCCCACCCGCCGGCGATGTCCTGCTCGTCCAGCCAGTCGGCCACCTCGTCCTCGGCGTCGGCGGCGGCCATCGGGGACAGCTTCGGCGCGGTCGCCACCCGGGTCACCGCCTCCTCCTGCAACTCCACCAGCAGGCGCAGCGCCCGCCCGTCCAGCCGGCCGTCGGCGACCATGGCGAGCTTGTGCCGCATCCCGGCGACCCGGTCGCGCAGCACCGAGGTGGCCCGGACCGCGGCGGCGGCCGGATTGTTCAGCTCGTGGGTGAGCCCGGCCGAGAGCGAGCCGAGGGCCAGCAGCCGTTCCCGCTCGCCGACGATCGTCTGGGTGTCCCGCATGCCGATGAACAGCCCCTCCAGCAGGTGCATCGCCATCGGGAACCAGGACCGCACGGCGTACGCGAAGCGCTCCGCGGGCAGCACGAAGAAGTCCGCGTCGGTCACCGCGTGCATCGAGTGGCGGTAGACGTGCTCGCCCCGGTCGGCCAGGTACGCCTGGGTGGCGCCGCCGTACACGCCGCGCTGGTCGGTCCGGGTGATCTCCACGTCGTCGCCGCGTACCCGGCGTTGCAGCGTGACCGCGCCGGCCAGCAGCACGAAGAGGCAGGTGGCGGCCTCGCCCTCGCCGTAGACCAGGGTGCCGGCGGCGCGCCGCTCGACCCGGCCGTGCTCGGCCAGCCAGCCGAGCTGGTCGTCGTCGAGCGCCTCGAACAGGAACAGGGTGCGCAGCTCGGCCGGGGTCAGCCGCTCGGGCGGGTTCACTGGGCCTCCAGGTAGCGGTGCACGAGCGAGACGGCCATCGCCCCCTCGCCGACCGCCGACGCGACCCGCTTGACCGACTGGGCGCGCACGTCCCCCGCGGCGAACACGCCGGGCACGCTGGTCTCCAGGTGGTAGGGGTCGCGGGGCAGCGTCCAGCCGGCCGGGCGGCGGCCGTCGGCCAGCAGGTCCGGCCCGGTGACGATGAAGCCCCGCCGGTCCCGGACCAGCCGCCCGTCCAGCCAGTCCGTACGCGGCTCCGCTCCGATGAAGATGAACAGCCAGGACGTGTCGACGGTGCGGGTGGCCCCGGTGCGGGCGTCGCAGAGGGTGAGCCGGCGCAGGTGCTCCTCGCCGTCGGCGCCGACCACGGTGGTGTGCGGGTGCACCACGATCGAGTCGATCCGGTCCAGCTGGTCGATCAGGTAGCGCGACATCGAGCCGGTCAGGTCGGCGCCCCGGATCAGCAGGTGCACCCGGGTGGCGTAGCGGGAGAAGTGCACCGCGGCCTGGCCGGCGGAGTTCGCCCCGCCGACGATGTAGACCTCGTGGTCGACGCAGCTGGGCGCCTCGGTGGCGGTGCTGCCGTAGAAGACGCCCCGACCGGTGAGGTCGGCCAGCCCGGGCGCGTCGAGCAGCCGGTACGACACCCCGGTCGCCAGCACCACCGTGTGCGCGCCGATCTCGCTGCCGTCGTCGAAGCGCAGCAGCCGGGCCGAGCCGGCGACGTCCAGCCCGACCACCTCGCGGGTGCTCAGCAGCTCGGCGCCGAACTTGGTGGCCTGCCGCCGGGCCCGGTCGGTGAGCTGGGCGCCGGACACCCCGTCGGGGAAGCCGAGGTAGTTCTCGATCCGGCTGCTCTGCCCGGCCTGCCCGCCGGTGGCCCGACGCTCCACCAGCACCGTGCGCAGCCCCTCGGACGCGCCGTACACCGCCGAGCCGAGCCCGGCCGGGCCGCCGCCGACCACCACCAGGTCGTAGAAGTCGGTCGCCGGCAGCACGGTCAGCCCGGCCAGGGTGGCCAGCTCCGCCTGGCTCGGCTGCACCATGGCCTTGCCCTCGGTGGTCACCACCACCGGCAGGTCCGCCTCGGTCGCGCCGGCCGCGTCGAGCAGCCGGGCCCCCTCCGGCTCCTCGGCCGGCAGCCACCGGAACGGCACCAGGTTGCGGGCCAGGAAGTCGCGTACCGTGAACGACGGCGCGGACCAGCGGTGCCCCACCACCCGGATCTCGGCGAGCGCCGCGTCCGGGCTGGCCGCCCAGGCGTCGAGCAGCCCGTCCAGCACCGGGTAGAGCTGCTCCTCCGGCGGGTGCCACGGCTTGAGCAGGTAGTGGTCGAGGTCCACCACGTTGATCGCCTCGATGGCGGCCTCGGTGTCCGCGTACGCGGTCAGCAGCACCCGGCGCGCGGCGGGGAACAGGTCCATCGCGGCCTCGAGGAACTCGATGCCGGTCATCTCCGGCATCCGGTGGTCGGCCAGCAGCAGCGCCGCCTGCTCGCCGCGCAGCTTGACCTCGCGCAGCGCCTCCAGCGCCTCCGGCCCGGAGCTCGCCCGGACCACGCGGTAGCGGTCGCCGTAGCGGCGCCGGACGTCCCGGGCCACCGCCCGGGACACCACCGGATCGTCGTCGACGGTCAGGATCACCGGGTTCGCCATGTCGCCCATCCAATCACCCGGGCCGGGCCGGCGGCACCCGCCGGTCGACCGGCCCGGGCCGGTGTCCGGGGGCCACGTCCCCGGGCCAGCCCGGTATATCGTCGGAGGTCGTGACCACCTCCGAGATCACCGCCCCCGAGATCACCGTCGCCACCCCGGCGGACCGCGCCCGCGCGCTGGAGTCGCTGGTCGCCGCGTTCGCCGCCGACCACGTGCTGCGGCACCTGTTCCCGGACGACACCAGCTATCCCCGCTACGCCGCCGCGTTCTTCGGCCGGCTCTTCGACAGGCGGGTGGGCCGGGGCACGATCTGGACCATCGAGCGGGGCGCGTCGCTGGCCCTGTGGGACGACCCGGCGGCGCCTCACGAACCGGCGGCCGGGTCGCTCGCCGACGAACTGCCCGCCGACGTGCGGGCCCGGGTCGACGCGTACGACGACGCGGTGCACGCCGCGCTGCCGCCCGGCCCGTTCTGGTATCTCGGCGTGCTGGGCACCCACCCCGCGCACGCCGGCCGCCGGTGGGGCCACGCGTTGATGGCGCACGGGCTGCGCCGGGCCGCCGCGGACGGGCTGCCGGCGGTGCTGGAGACGAGCAACCCGGCCAACGTCGAGGTCTACCGTCGGGCCGGCTGGGAGGTGGCGCGCGAGGTGTCGGCCGGCCCGCTGCCCGTCTGGATCATGCGGCGGTGACGCCGGCGGTGCCCGCGCGTCCCTCGGCCTCGGCGTTCGTCGGGTGCGGTGGGTAGCATGCGGACGGCTCGCGCCACGACTGAGGGGGGCTGGAGATGAGCACCGACAACTTCGAGGTCCAGCAGTACGACGACATCGAGGACGACGGCGTCCTGGACGCCACCGACACCCTTGACGACGGCGTCGGTGACCCGCTGGACACCGGGATCGCCGCGAGCGACCACTGGTCCGGCGTCAACCGCTTCGGCACCACCCCGGCGGAGCAGCACGCGGGGGAGTCCCTGGCCCAGCGCCTCGCGGAGGAGGAGCCGGACCTCGCCGCCGGCGACGACGGCGCCTACGCCGACGAGGACGAGCTGACCCCGCGCGGCTACGACCGCGAGTCGCGGGCCGGGCGGCTGGTCGACGGCAACGACGGGTTCGGCGAGGACGTCGAGGCGGACTCGGTCGCCGCCGACGTCGGCATCGACGGCGGCGGCGCCAGCGCCGAGGAGGCCGCCGTGCACGTGGTCGACGGGCCGGGTGACCGCTCCGACGCGCCGCTGTGGTGAGCACCGGCGGCGGACGGAAGGGGCGGGCGACATGGACGCCAGGCGCACCACCGTGCGCGACATGCGCCGGGCCAACCGTGCGGTGCTGCTCACCCGGATCTGGCTGGACGGCCCGCTCAGCCGCCACGAGCTGGGGCAGACCACCGCGCTGAGCGCGGCCAGCGTGAGCAACCTGGTCGGCGAGATGATCGCCGAAGGGCTGGTCGAGGAGGCCGGCTCGGTCGAGTCCGACGGCGGCCGGCCCCGGGTGCTGCTGCGGGTCGCGCCCGGGCACGGCTACCTGGTCGGCGCGGACGTGGGGGAGACCCGGGTGCAGGTCGAGCTCTTCGACCTGTCGATGACCGCGCTGGCCAAGGCGGAGTACCCGATCCCCGGCGCGGAGCCGGACCCGGACGACGTGGCCGCGCACCTGCTGCACGGCCTGGCCGCGGTGACCGAGCAGGCCGGGGTCGACCCGGCCGCGGTGCTCGGCTTCGGCGTCGCCGTCTCCGGGACCGTCGAGCGGACCGTGGACGCCGTCGTGCACGCCCAGACCCTCGGCTGGGACGGGGTGCCGCTGGGGGCCGTGCTGCGCGCCGGCACCGACGTCCCGATCCACGTGGACAACGGCGCGAAGACCCTCGGCCAGGCCGAGATGTGGTTCGGCGCCGGCCGGGGCGCCCGGCACGCGGTGATCGCCCTGGTCGGCTCCGGCGTCGGCGCCTGCGTGGTTGCCGACGGGGTCGGCTACCGCGGCGCGCACAGCAGCGCCGGGGAGTGGGGCCACACCACCATCGTGTACGGCGGTCGCCCCTGCCGCTGCGGCAACCGCGGCTGCCTGGAGGCCTACGTCGGGGCGGAGGGGGTGCTGGACCGGTTCCGGCAGGCCAACCGGGGCCGCCCGGCGCCCGGCGCCGACGAGGAGACCGCCTTCGGCGAGCTGCTGCGCTCCTCCTCCCGCACGGCCGCCCGGGTGCTCGACGAGACGGTCGGCTACCTCGGCGCCGGGGTGGCGAACCTGGTCAACCTGTTCAACCCCGAGCGGGTGGTACTCGGCGGCTGGGCCGGGCTGGCGCTGGGCGAGCGCCACCTGCCGGCGATCCGGGCGGCCACCGCGCGGCACGCCCTGCGCCAGCCGTACGCGCAGACCTCGATCGAGCTGTGCCGGCTCGGGCCGGACGCGGTCGCGATGGGCGCGGCCACCCTGCCGATGGCCCGGCTGCTCGGCGACGGCGGCGGGCCCGGCGCCCGGCTGCCCGGCCCACGGCGGACGCCGGCCCGGTGAGCCGGCCGGGCCCGCCGCCCGACGGACGGGTTAGCGCCCGCCCCGGATCCGCCGCACCGTGTCCCGGTACCACAGCGCGCTGCGCTTCGGGGTGCGTCGCTGGGTGTCGTAGTCGACCCGGATGATGCCGAAGCGCTTGTCGTAGCCGTACGCCCATTCGAAGTTGTCCAGCAGCGACCAGGCGAAGTAGCCGCGCACGTCCGCCCCGGCCTGGCGGGCCCGGGCCACCGCGCGCAGGTGCGCGGTCAGGTACGCCACCCGGTCGTCGTCGGCGACGAAGCCGTCGGCGTCCGGCCGGTCGTCGAACGCCGCGCCGTTCTCGGTGATCACCAGGGGCACGCCCGGGTAGTCCCGGTGCAGCCGCACCAGCAGGTCGGTGAACGAGTCCGGCGTGATCTCCCAGTCCATCGCGGTGCGCGGCAGGTCACGCCGGAGCACCCGGCGCACCGGCCGGCCCTCGTCGTCGCGGTCGCGTCCCCGCTCGTCCACGCCGGAGAGCTGCTGACCGAAGTAGAAGTTCACCCCGAGCACGTCGATCGGGGCGGCGACGACCGCCAGGTCGCCGTCCTCGACCGGGACGCGCACCCCCGCCTGGGCGAGGTCGGCCAGCACGTCCTCCGGGTAGCGGCCGTGGATCAGCGGGTCCAGGTACCACCGGTTGCCCAGCCCGTCCGCGGCCCGGGCGGCGTCCCGGTCGGCCGGGCTGTCGGTGGCCGGGTCCGCGGTGGCCAGGTTGACCGTGATGCCCACCTCGATCGGGGCCGGCGCCGCCGCCCGTAGCCGCGGCACCGCCAGACCGTGGCCGAGCAGCAGGTGGTGCGCGGCGGCGATGCCGTCGCCCAGGTCGCGCCGGCCGGGGGCGTGCGCGCCGTAGGCGTACCCGAGCATCGCCGAGCACCACGGCTCGTTGAGCGTGGTCCAGGTCCGCACCCGGTCGCCGAGCCGGGCCATGACCAGCTCGGCGTAGTCGGCGAACCGGTACGCGGTGTCCCGCGCCGGCCAGCCGCCGGCGTCCTCCAGCTCCTGCGGCAGGTCCCAGTGGTAGAGCGTCACCCACGGGTCGACGCCCCGGCCGAGCAGCTCGTCGACCAGCCGGTCGTAGAAGGCCAGCCCGGCCGGGTTGGCCGGGCCCCGTCCGCCCGGCTGCACCCGGGGCCAGGCCACCGAGAACCGGTAGGTGTCCAGCCCCAGGTCGGCGATGAGCGCGACGTCCTGCGGCATCCGGTGGTAGTGGTCGCAGGCCAGGTCGCCGGTGTCCCCGTTGGCCACCGCCCCCGGGACCCGGCAGAAGGTGTCCCAGATGGACGGCGTCCGGCCGTCCTCGGCCACCGCCCCCTCGATCTGGTACGCCGAGGTGGCCACGCCCCAGCGGAAGGTCGGCGGCAGCGTGTCGATCGGGTCGGCCTGACCGAGCGTCGAGCTGGTGCGGTCGGTGTCCATGGTTCTCCTCGCGGTAGCGGGTGGGCTCGGGCGGGTCAGCGGGACAGCGGTGCGACGGGCGGGTGCAGCCAGCACGCGACGGCCCGGGTCGGATCGCCGCCCTCGGGCGGTCCCAGCACCGGCACCCGCTCGTCGCACGGCGCGAACGCCTTCGGGCAGCGCGGGTGGAACGCGCAACCGGCCGGCATGGCGCGCAGGTCCGGCGGGGAGCCGGGAATGCCGGCCAGCTCGCGGCGCGGCCCGCGCAGCGCCGGGAACGAGTGCAGCAACCCCTCGGTGTACGGGTGCAGCGGCGCGGCGTACAGCCGGGCGGCGGGCGCCTCCTCGACGATCCGGCCGCCGTACATGATGGCGATCCGGTCGGAGAACTCCACCAGCAGCGACAGGTCGTGGGTGATGAACAGCACCGCGAAGCCGAGCCGTTCGCGCAGCTCGGCGAGCTGCCCGAGGATCTGGCGCTGCATCACCACGTCCAGCGCGGTGGTCGGCTCGTCCATGATGACCAGTTGCGGCTCCAGCGCCAGCGCCATCGCGATCATGACGCGTTGCCGCATCCCGCCGGAGAGCTGGTGCGGGTAGCTGTCCAGCCGGTCGGCGGCGATGCCGACCAGCCGCAGCAGGTCCCGGGCGCGGGCCCGCCGGCCGGCGGCGGTGCTCCGCGGCTCGTGCGCCTTGATCACGTCGAGCAGTTGGGTGGAGACCTTGTGCACCGGGTTGAGGGAGTTCATCGCCCCCTGGAACACGATCGACGTCTGCGCCCAGCGGAACTCGCGCAGCCGGGCCGGGCTGAGCGTCAGCACGTCGACCGGCGGGCCGTCGACCGGGTGGTAGATCACCTGGCCGCCGCTGACCACGCCGGGCGGGGGCAGCAGCCGGGTCAGCCCGTACGCCAGGGTGGACTTGCCGCTGCCGCTCTCCCCGGCCAGGCCGAGCACCTCGCCGCGGTGCAGCGTCAGGTCCACGTCGCGGACCGCGTGCACCGCGTCCGCACCGATCCCGTAGTCGACGCTGAGCCCCCGGATCTCCAGCACCTGGTCGCTCATGGGGTGACGTCCTTCCGGGTGTCCTGCATCGGCACGGCGGCGGTGGTTGGGGCCAGCACCGGGGTGAAGCCGACCCGCATCCGCACGGTGCGGCCGTCGGCGGTGCGGATCCGGGTGCGGCCGCCGGTGCGCAGCCGGGGGCTGACGAACTCGTCGATGCCGAAGTTGATCAGCGCGAGCGCGGTGCCGAGCAGCGCGATGGCCAGTCCGGCCGGGACGAACCACCACCAGGCGCCCTGGGCGAGCGCCTGCTGGCCCTGCGCCCAGAACAGGATGGTGCCCCAGTTCCAGGAGCTGACCGAGGAGATGCCGATGAACGCGAGGGTGATCTCCGACATCACCGCGAAGATCACCGTGCCGACGAAGCCGGAGGCGATGATCGCGGTCAGGTTGGGCAGGATCTCGAAGCCGATGATCCGCCAGGTCCGCTCGCCGGTGGCCCGGGCGGCCTCGACGTAGTCGCGGCGGCGCAGCGACAGCGTCTGGGCGCGCAGCACCCGGGCGCCCCACGCCCACGAGGTGAGGCCGATGATCAGCGCGACCAGCAGGTCGCTGGCGCGGTCCACCAGCGACGTGACGATGATGATCAGCGGCAGCGCGGGGATCACCAGGAACACGTTGGACACCGCGGACAGGCCCTCGTCGGCCGCGCCGCCCAGGTAGCCGGCGGTGACGCCGATCAGGATGGACAGGATGGTGGCCAGCACACCGGCGATCAGGCCCACCACCATCACGCTGCGCGCGCCGACCAGGATCTGGCTGAAGATGTCCTGCCCGAGGTGGGTGGTGCCGAACCAGTGCCGGGCCGAGGGCGCCTGGAGCACGTCGGCGCCGCGCGCGTCCGGGTCGTACGGCGCGATCCACGGTCCGATGACCGCCAGCAGCGCGTAGACCCCGAGGACGACCAGCCCGGTGGCGGCCTTGGGGTTGGCCACGAAGCGGAACCGGCGGCGCCGCGCCCGGGCCGACGGCTGGGCCATCGCGCCCTGGCCGGGGATGACCTGCTCGATGCTCGACGGGGAGATTGTCATCGGCTCAGCTCTTTCGGGTCCGCGGGTCGAGGAGCAGGTACGCCACGTCGGCGAGCAGGTTCGCCACCAGCACCGAGATGGTGATGATCAGGAAGATGCCCTGCATCAGCGGGTAGTCCTTGGCGCCGACCGCCTGGAAGAGCTGGAACCCCAGGCCCGGGTAGGAGAAGACGATCTCCACGAGCAGGGTGCCGCCGACGATGAACCCGAGCGACAGCGCGAAGCCGGAGACGTTGGGCAGCAGCGCATTGCGGGCGGCGTAGCTGAGCGCCACCCGGCGTTCGGAGAGCCCCTTGGCGTGCGCGACGGTGATGTAGTCCTCGCTGGCGACGGTGACCATCATGTTGCGCATGCTGAGGATCCAGCCGCTCATCGAGGAGACCAGGATGGTCGCCGCGGGCAGGATGCTGTGCTGGAGCGCGCTCGGCAGGAAGTACGCGTCGAACGCGGGCACCAGCCCCGGCTCGTAGCCGCCGGAGGAGGGGAAGAAGCTGCCCGGCCCGGCGAACAGCGCGATCGCGACCAGGCCCAGCCAGAAGTAGGGGATCGAGGAGAGGAACGTGGTGGCCGGCAGCAGCCCGTCGATCCACGAGCCGCGCCGCCAGCCGGCGCCCACGCCGAGCGCGGTGCCGAGCAGGAAGCTGACGACCGTGGTGACCCCGACCAGGCCGACCGTCCAGGGCAGGCTGTCGCCGATCACCTGCGACACCGGCGCCGGGAAGAAGGTGAACGACAGCCCCAGGTCGCCGTGCAGGAGCTGACCCCAGTAGGCGACGTACTGCTCCCACAGGTTGCGGTCGGAGTCCAGCCCGAACAGCACCCGCAGCGACGCGATCGCGTCGGCGCTGATCCGGCCCTGGTTGCGGGAGATCAGCGACTGCACCGGGTCGCCCGGCACCAGCCGCGGGATGAAGAAGTTGAGCGTGATCGCCGCCCACGCGGTGAACAGGTAGAAGGCCACCCGTTGCAGCAGGAACCTCACCGGGCCACCTCCTCGGCCCCGGCCGCGACGCCTGCCGGGTCGAACAGCCAGCACGCCGCCCAGTGCCCGGGGCTGTCGTCGACCGGGATCGGTGGCGGCAGCTCGGCGGCGCACCGGGGCATGGCGTGCGGGCAGCGCGGGTGGAACCGGCAGCCGGCCGGCGGCCGGATCAGGCTCGGCGGCTCCCCGTGGTCCCGCCGGCCCGGCGCGACGCCGCCCGCGCCGGTGATCCGTTCCGGGTCCGGCGCCGAGTCGGTCAACAACCGGGTGTACGGGTGGGCCGGCCGCTGGGTGACCGTCTCGCTGTCGCCGCCCTCGACCATCCGCCCGGCGTACATCACGATCGTCTCGTCGGCGAAGTAGCGGGCCGAGGCGATGTCGTGGGTGATGTAGAGGACGGCCAGGTTGAGCCGGTCCTTGAGGTCCTGGAGCAGGTTGAGCACGCCGAGGCGGATCGAGACGTCCAGCATGGAGACCGGCTCGTCGGCCAGCAGCACCTCGGGGTCGGCGCCGAGCGCCCGGGCGATGGCGACGCGCTGGCGCTGGCCGCCGGAGAGTTCGTGCGGGAACGCGTCGAGGTAGCGCTCCGGCGGGGTGAGGCTGACCCGGGTGAGCAGGTCGGCCAGCGCCCGCTCCAGCTCCTCCGGGCCGGACCCGGCGTTGCCGTGGATGCGCAGCGAGCGGGTCAGGTGGTAGCGGACGGTGTGCACCGGGTTCAGCGAGGCGAACGGGTCCTGCAGGATCAACTGCACCCGCCGGACGTACGCCCGGAAGCGCCGGCCGCCGCGGACCCGGGTCGAGGCGCCGTGCAGCCGGATGTCGCCGCCGGTGCGCGGGTAGAGCTGGGCCAGCAGCCGGGCCACCGTGGACTTGCCGGAGCCGGACTCGCCGACCAGCGCGGTCACCCGGCCGCGGCGCAGCGCGATCGAGACGTCGTCGACGGCGTGCACCACCGCCGGGGTCCGGGAGAGGAGGTCACGCAGCCGCCGGCGGACGGGGAAGTGCTTGGTCAGGCCGACGGCCTCCAGCACCACCTCGTCGACCGGCGCCGGGGCGCTCTCGGTCGTCGTCATGCCGAATTCCTGTCTGGGTTGCCGGGGTGAGGGGCGGGCCCGCCTCCCCGGCCGGCGGCGGCCGGCCGGGGAGGCGGCGGCCGGGTCAGCCGGCGGTCGGCGTGAGGTGCAGCACCACGTCCAGCGCGTTGGGCTGGGTGGGTTGCAGGGCGCCGTACGGATTGGCGTCGTCCGGCCAGCCGGTCCAGTTCTTCGTGCTGTACGCGCCGCCGATGTTGTCCGCGCCGACCGGGATCATCGGCATCTGCTCGACGAAGATCTTCTGCAGCGTGCCCATGGCCGTGGCGCGGGTGGCGTCGTCGGTCGCGTTGGCGTACGAGACCAGGGCGTCGGTCGCCGCCTTGTCGTTGAAGCGGCCGAAGTTGCCGGCGGGTGAGGCGGTGCCGATCGGCTTGAGCACCCGGCCGTCCATGATCGTTCGGTAGATGTCGTACGGCGTGGCGCCGCTCTCGGTCCACCGGAAGGTGGCCTCGAAGTTGCCCTGCTCCACGTTGCGGAACCAGGCGTCCTGGTTGGCCTTGTCGATGGTCGCCGCGATGCCGATCTTCGACAGGTTGTCCTTCACGATCTCCAGGCTGGTCTGGTAGTCGGACCAGCCGGCCGGGTCGGTCAGCTTGATGGTGACCGGCTTGCCGGCCTTGTCCTTCAGCGTGGTGCCGTCGAGCTGGTAGCCGGCGCCGGTGAGCAGCGCCTTGGCGCCCTCGACGTCGACCTTGTGCTCCTGGCCCCGGTACTCCGGCGCGAGGAACGAGTCACCCGCCGGGCTGGGCAGGCCGGTCACGCTCTTGACCTCGGGGTGGAAGTACGCCGCCTCGGCGGTGGTGAAGATGTCGGCCCGGTCGACGACCATGTTCATCGCCCTGCGCAGCGTCGGGTCGTCGAACGGCTTCTTCGTGGTGTTCAGGTAGAGGCCGTGGATGCCCAGCACCGGCGGCGCCCACACCTTGTGGTGCTGCTGGTCCTTGGCCACGAACACGGCCTGGTAGTTGGGGATGAAGACGAAGCTCCACTCCGACTCGCCGTTGGCCAGCGCGGTGGTCTGCGCGCTGTTGTCGGTGTACGAGGTGAAGCGCAGCTCCTTGACCTTCGGCGCGTCCTGCCAGTAGCCACTGTCGCGCACGGTCAGCGTGGTGGTGGCCGGGGTGAACGACTTGAGCGTGTAGGGGCCGCTGCCGACCGGCTGCTTCACCGGGTCGGTGGTCGGGTCGCTGATCTTCTCCCAGAGGTGCTTCGGCACGATCGGCACCCGCCAGAGCACCTTCTGCTGGTTGACGAACTGCGGGCTGGACATGGTGATCGTGACGTCGTTGCCGCTCGCCGTGGCGCCCGTGTACGGCACGCCCTGGTCGTTGAGCGCCGGGTACTTCTGGACCAGGTTGTAGGTGAACGCGACGTCCTCGGCGGTGAGCTTCTGCCCGTCGGACCAGGTGGCGTCGTCGCGGACGGTGACCTTCACCGACTTGTAGTCGGTGGACCACTCGGCCTTGGTGGCCAGCCACGGCTTGAACGGCTCGGCCGGCTTGACCGGGTTCCACATCATCAGCGGCTCGTAGATCTGCCAGCGGTAGCCCAGCGACGCCGCGGCCGAGGTGGTGAGGAACGGGTTGTTGTTCTCGGCCTGCGGGCCGTTGGGCATGCCGACGTTCAGCACGGTCGCGGCCTGGCCGTTGCCCTTGTTGGCGTTCGGGCTGTCGCCGCACGCGGCGGTGGTGGTGACCATCGCGCCGGCCAGCGCGACGGCGAGCAGGTGCCGTCTTCTCATGGAGGTCTCCCTCGGTGCTCCCGCATGTCCTCGGGCGGGATGTGGTGGATGGAGGGTGTGCGGTGGTGCCGCCGGTGGGCGGGGTGCCCGCCGGCGTGGTCGCCGGGGCGGCGGTCAGGTGACGCGGGTGGAGGCGCGGGCGGCGAAGCTGGTCGGGATGACGGTCGGGGTGTCGGGCAGCGGTGTGCCGGTGAGGTGGGCGATGAGCAGCCGGGCGGCGGCCGCGCCCATCTCCCGCAGCGGTTGGCGCACCGAGGTCAGCGGCGGGTGGGTGTGCCCGGCGAGCGGCAGGTCGTCGAAGCCGACCACCGCCACGTCCTGCGGGACGCCGCGGCCGGCGTCGCGCAGCGCCTGGAGCGCGCCGGCGGCGGAGAGGTCGTTGTGCGCGAAGACGGCGTCGAACGGCACCCCGGCGTGCAGCAGCCGGCGTACGGCGTCCCGGCCGCATTCGAAGGTGAAGTCGCCCGTCACCTGGTGGTCGGCCGGGACGGGGCGACCCGCCTCGGCGTAGGCGCGCAGGAAGCCGGCCGAGCGTTCCCGGGTGCAGCCGAACCGGAGCGGCCCGGTGATCATCAGAGGTCGGTGGCGGCCCAGCCCCAGCAGGTGCGCGGCGGCGGCGTGCGCGCCGTCGGTGTTGGTGGTGCGCACCGACGGGAAGCCGGGCTGCTGGCCCCGGTCGTCGATGAGGATGACCGGCAGGCCGCGCCGGTGCAGCCCGGTGATGTAGTCCAGCGTGCCCTCGGGCTCGACCACGAGCAGGCCGTCGAAGGACCGGGCCGAGACCTGGGAGGCGAAGCGGCGCATCGACTCGTCGCCGCGGTTGCAGGTGAACAGCAGCAGGCCGTACGCCTCGGCCTCGACCACGTCGATCGCGCCCTGGAGCACCTCGCCCATCCACGGCCAGGTCAGCGCGGGCACCAGCATGCCGACCACCCGGGTCCGGCCGCGGGCCAGGTTGACCGCGCGGGCGCTGGGCACGTAGCCCAGGTCGGTGATGACCGCGCGGACCCGGTCCGCCGTCCGGTGGTCCACCTCGCCCTTGCCGTTGAGCACCCGGGAGACGGTCGTCTTGCTCACCCCCGCCCGGGTGGCGACGTCGGCGATGGTGATCGGCACGTGACGCTCCCCGGTGCGGGTCGGTGGTGGACGGTCCGGAACCGGTTGCGGTAGCGGTTCCGGTGGCAGTCAACCGAAGTGCCGTGGGTCACGTCAATAACACGCGGGTAACGAAACATGGCTAAGTTCAAGATCTCAAAAAAGCCTCTGGCGTGGCCGTACGTCCCGTTGTCCGATCTCGACCTCGGCCGCGCGCGGGCCCACCGGCGCTGACCAGCGTCGATGCCTTTTGGTGGTTGCGCCGGCGCGGGTCCCGGCGACCGGGCCCGACGGTCCGGGACGGCCGCGGTCGGGGATCAGGCGCCGCGCTCGGCCCAGGCGTGCAGGGCCTCCCGGTCCGCACCGGCGTCCAGGTTGAGCGCCGCCTCGATCAGCGCCAGGTGGGTGAAGGCCTGCGGGTGGTTGCCCAGCGCCGTGCCGTCCGGGGCCCGCTGTTCCGGATACAGCCCGAGCTCTCCGGCGTACCCGGCGAGCTGATCGAACAGCCGCCGGGCCTCGTCCCGGCGGCCGGCGACGGCGAGCGCGGAGACCAGCTCGTAGCAGCAGAGCAGGAACGCCCCCTCCTCGCCGGGCAGCCCGTCGTCGGCCCGGTACCGGCGGATCAGGGCCGGGCCGACGGTGAGGTCCCGCCGGATCCGGTCGATGGTGGACAGCACCCGTGGGTCGTCGCCCCGGATCACCCTGGACGTGCAGCCCCGGTACGAGCTGCGGCGCCGCTCCTGGTGCGCCGACCTGGAGTGGACCCTGGACCACCTGGCCGAGTTGCAGCACAGCAACCGCAACATGGACTTCTACTGGTATCCCCGCAGCGACCAGACCCAGGTGCGGGTGATGAACCGGGTCGACCAGGAGCCCGACGGCCGGCCGTGGGAGGGTGCCCGGGTGCCCAGCTCGGCCGGCTGGCGGGAGCACCGAGTCGGTCCGACCCACCGCACCATCCCGCAGCACCGGGAGCTGAGGTTCGAGGAGATCGAGTACATGCTCCCGTCCGAGGCGTTCCCCGCCTGCTTCGCCGAGGTCCGCCGCCGGATCCGGGACCGGCACCGGCGGATCGCCGGCTGGCGGGTGCTGGTGCGCAGCATCGCCCCGGACGACATCTGGCTGAGCAACGCGTACGGCCGGCCGACCACCACCATCGCCTGCCTGCAGAACACCTCGCTGCCGTATGAGGAGTACTTCCGGGACATGGAGGCGGTCTTCCGGCAGTACGGCGGCCGGCCGCACTGGGGCAAGAAGCACTGGCTGACCGCGCGCGACCTGCGTCCGCTCTATCCGCGCTGGGACGACTTCCGGGCCACTCGCCGGCGGCTCGACCCGGACGGGGTGTTCCTCTCGCCCGACCTGGCCCGGCTGTTGGCGGAGGGGTGATGGAGATCGGCGCGCGGACCTGGGTGGTGCCGGGCGGGCACGTGCCGTTCCCCGGGCACGGGCCGGAGCCGGCCTTCACCGGGTTCGACCAGCTCTGCCTGCTCAACGCCACCGAGCGGGACGCCGAGGTGAGCCTGGAGGTCTTCTACGAGGACCAGGAGCCGGTGGGGCCGTACCGGCTGGCGGTGGGCGCCCGCCGGATCCGGCACGTGCGGATCAACGACCTGATCGACCCGGAGGCGGTCCGGCTGGACCGGCCGTACGGCTGCCTGCTGCGTTCCCCGGTGCCGGTGGTGGTGCAGTTCCTGCGCCAGGACACCCGGCTGCCCGGCGTGGTGGCGCTGACCGGCACGATGGCCCACCCGGCCTGACGTTCGTCGCCCGGCGGCCCGGGTATCCCGGCCCATGAGCATCGCGCCGGCCCGCCTGCCCCGCCGGGTGCGGGCGGCCGGCCACGCCGGCTACCGGCGCCTGCAGCTGTACCTGATCGTGGCGGCGCAGGCCGGGCTGGCCGCCGCCCTGTCCTGGGTGGTCGCCCAGCGCGTGCTGGGCAACGCCGAGCCGACCTTCGCGCCGGCCGCGGCGGTGGGTGTGATCGCCGCGGCGCTGGGCAACCGGGCCCGCCGCACGGGGGAGCTGATCGCGGGGGTGGTGCTCGGCATCCTCGTCGGCGACCTGCTGATCATCGTGGTGGGGACGGGAGCGTGGCAGACGGGAGTGATCGTCTTCCTGGCGATCACCGTGGCGGTGGTGGCTCGGGGCAGCGGGGCGCTGATGACGCAGGCCGGCGGTACCGCCGTCCTGATCGCCACGCTCACCCCGACCGCCCCGGACCTGGAGCTGCCCCGGACCCTCAACGCGCTGGTCGGCGGGCTGGTGGGCCTGCTCGTGGTCTTCGTGCTCGCCCCGCTGAACCCGCTGCGCACCGTACGCCGGGTGGCCGGGCCCACCCTGGACGCCTTCGCCGGGCAGATGACGGCCGCGGCCGAGGCGCTGGCGCACGCTGACCCGGCCGCGGCCGAGCGGGTGCTGGACCGGATGCGCGCCACTGAGCCGGACCTGCGGCGCCTCGGTGAGGTGGTGCACGCCGCGAACGAGGTGGTCCGGTTCTCCCCGGTGCGCTGGCGCAGCCGGCGCCGCCTGGCCGCGTACCAGCGGGGGGTGGGGCACATGGACCGGGCGTTCCGCAACAGCCGCTCGCTGGTGCGCCGGATCGGCACCACGCTGCGGGACGGTGAGCCGGTGCCGCCGGACCTGCCGGCCGCCGTGGAGCACTTCGGCGAGGCGGTGCGCGTCCTGCACCGGGAGTTCCTCTCCGCCCGTACGCCCGAAGGGGCCCGGGAGCGGGTGTTGCGGGCGGTGCGGGAGGCGGGGGTGGCGTGCCGGCAGGAGCTGGGGTTCTCCGGCACCATCGTGGTGTCCCAGCTGCGCACCGTGGCCAACGACCTGCTGCGCGCCACCGGCGTGCCGCCGGACGAGGCCCGGCGACTGGTCCGCCGGGCGGCCGCCGGTCAGGGTCCCGCGCCGGCGGCCGACCCTGTGTCCTAGGATGCCCTAGGGGTGGTGACCGCGGCCGCCCGCCGGGCTCCCACGACGACCCAAACGACCGTTAAGCTGACGGGGTGGGAACCGACGAGCTCTACCCGGCCGACCGGCTGGCCGCCGCGCGCCGCGCCACCGCCGCCGCCGGCCTGGACGCCCTGCTGCTGACCCCGGGGTCGGACCTGCGCTACCTCACCGGCTACGACGCCCACGCGGGGGAGCGGCTGACCTGCCTGGTGCTGCCCGCCGAGGGTGAGCCCACCCTGATCGTGCCGGCCCTGGAACGGCCGGCCGCCGAGGCGTCACCCGCCCCGGGCACCGGCCTGCGCATCGTCGACCACGCCGACGGCACCGACCCGTACCCGCTGGTCACCGCCGCCCTCGGCGGGCCGGTCGGCGCGGTCGGGCTGGCCGACCGGATGTGGGCCGAGCAGGTGCTCGGCCTGCGCGCCGCGCTGCCCGACGCCACCCAGCGGCTCGCCTCCGAGGTGCTGCGGGAGCTGCGCATCCGCAAGTCCCCGGCCGAGGTGGCCGCCCTGGCCGAGGCCGGCGCGGCGATCGACGCGGTGCACGAGCGGATGGGGCAGTGGCTGCGCCCCGGCCGCACCGAGGCCGAGGTGGCCACCGACATCGCGGCGGCGATCCGGGCCGCCGGTCACGTGAGCGTCGACTTCGTCATCGTCGCCGCCGGCCCGAACGGGGCCAGCCCGCACCACGGCACCTCCGACCGGCCGATCGGCGCCGGCGAGCCGGTGGTGGTCGACATCGGCGGCACCATGCCGTCGGGCTACCGCTCCGACTGCACCCGCACCTACGTCGCCGCCGGCCGGCCGCCGGCCGAGTTCGCCGACTACTACGCGGTGCTGCGGGAGGCCCAGCGGGCCGCGGTGGCCGCCGTCCGGCCCGGGATCACCGCCGAGGCGCTCGACGCGGTCGGCCGGGACCTGATCGCCGCCGCCGGTTACGGCGCCGCGTTCCTGCACCGCACCGGGCACGGCATCGGCCTGGACGGCCACGAGGAGCCGTACGTGGTGGCCGGCAACCCCCGGCCGATCGAGGCCGGGATGGCCTTCTCCATCGAACCCGGCATCTACCTGGCGGGCCGGCACGGCGCCCGCATCGAGGACATCGTCGTCTGCACCCCGGACGGCGTGGCACGGCTCAACACCACCCCCACGGAGCTCATCGCGCTATGAACGTCGACCGGATCCTCCCCACCGACGAGGCCCACGACCTGCTGGACCTCGCCACCGAACTCGCCGACCGCGAACTCGCCCCGAAAGCCGCCGCGTTCGAGCAGCGGGCCGAGTTCCCCCGGGAGGTGCTGCGCACCCTGGGCCGGGCCGGCCTGCTCGGCCTGCCGTACGCCGAGGAGCACGGCGGCGCCGCCCAGCCGTACGAGGTGTACCTCCAGGTGCTGGAGATCCTGGCCAGCCGCTGGCTGGCCGTGGCCGAGGCGGTCAGCGTGCACACGCTGTCCTGCTATCCGGTGGCGCAGTTCGGCACCGACGAGCAGCGCAAGCTGCTGCCGGACATGATCGGCGGCGAGCTGCTCGGCGCGTACTGCCTGTCCGAGCCGCAGGGCGGCTCCGACGCGGCGGCGCTGACCACGAAGGCCGTACGCGACGGCGACGACTACGTGGTGACCGGCACCAAGGCGTGGATCACCCACGCCCGGGTCGCCGACTTCTACAACATCTTCTGCCGCACCGGCGGCCCCGGCCCGAAGGGCATCTCCTGCCTGCTCGCCGACCGGAACACCCCGGGCCTCCACCCGCAGGCCGCCGAGCGCACCATGGGCCTGCACGCCTCCCCGGTGGCGCAGATCGCCTTCGACGACGCCCGGGTGCCCGCCGGCCGGCTGATCGGCGGGGAGGGGGCCGGCTTCACCATCGCCATGTCCGCCCTGGACTCCGGCCGGCTCGGCATCGCCGCCTGCGCCGTCGGCCTGGCCCAGGCCGCCCTCGACTACGCCGTCGGGTACGCCACCCAGCGGCAGCAGTTCGGCCGGGCCATCATCGACTTCCAGGGGCTGGGCTTCAGCCTGGCCGACGCGGCGACCCAGATCTCCGCCGCCCGCGCCCTGGTGCTGGCCGCCGCGCGGCTGCGCGACGCCGGCCGGCCGTACTCCATCGAGGCGGCGAAGGCGAAGCTGTTCGCCACCGACATGGCGATGCGGGTGACCACCGACGCGGTGCAGGTGCTCGGTGGCGCCGGCTACGTCGCCGACCACCCGGTGGAGCGGTACATGCGGGAGGCGAAGGTGCTCCAGATCGTGGAGGGCACCAACCAGATCCAGCGACTGGTCATCTCCCGCGCCCTGGCCAAGGACTGAGCGGTCGGCGCCGCCCGCTAGCCTGGGCCGGTGACGTTCCCGAGGATCACCGTCGACCCCGAGGTGATGGGCGGCGCGCCCTGCGTCCGGCAGTCCCGGATTCCGGTGGCCACGCTGCTGGCGATGATGGCCGAGGGCATGTCCGTCACGGACATCCTCACCGACCTGCCCTTCCTGGACGAGGAGGACATGGCCGAGGTGTTGAACTTCGCCGCCGACGCGGTGCGTGACCGCACCGCCCGCTCGGAGTGACGGTGGGTGGGACCGTCGTCGCACCGGCGGGCTTTTCCCGGTAGGTTGCACGCCGTGGAGGAGATCGACCGGGCCATCGTCGCCGCGCTGACCGGGGACGGTCGGCTGTCGTACACCGACCTGGCGGAGAAGGTGGGGCTGTCGGTCTCCGCCGTGCACCAGCGGGTCCGCCGGCTGGAGCAACGTGGAGTGATCAAGGGGTACGCGGCGCGGGTGTCGTTCGAGGCGCTGGACCTGCCGTTGACCGCGTTCGTGGCGATCCGGCCGTTCGATCCGTCCCAACCGGACGACGCGCCGGAGCGGCTGGCCCACCTGCCGGAGATCGACTCCTGTTACTCGGTGGCGGGGGAGGACTTCTACCTGCTGCTGGTGCGGGTCGCCGGCCCGGCCGACCTGGAGCGGGTGTTGCAGGAGATCCGCATCTCGGCGAACGTCACCACCCGCACGACGGTGGTGCTCTCCACGCCGTACGAGCACCGGCCGCCGAAGGCGTAGGTCCCCGACAGCGTCCGGGCGAAACCGCAACGCCGCGGGACGTCGTTGGCCACTGCCATGGGCGTACCACGTCGGCGGCAGGTGTCGACGGTCTGGCACTCTCTCCGGGTGGACCACTACCTACAGTTCCATCAGGTGGCGACGGCGCGGGGTTTCGCCGCGGACGAGATCGACGCCTTCGCTCGTCTCCTCCGCTTCACCATCGCGGCGCGACCCGGGCGCGACGGCGCGGACGTCGGGCGCTCGACGAACCCACCGACCGGGCCGGCGGCCGATGTCGTGGTGGGCCGGGCCGGTGGACGGCCCCGGCTCCCGGCTGACCTGCCGTGGCCGTCCAGCCCCGGAGGGCTGCTGCTGCCCTTCGTCGCGACCTTCGACTGTGCGGCTCTGCCGAGGGTCGCCGGCCTGCCGCTGCCGGTCGACGGGTCGCTGTTGGTCTTCCTGGATCACGAGGTCGCCGCCTACGAGGTCGACGACCATGCCAAGGAGCAGGAGTACGCGCGGATCATCCACCTGCCGGCCGGCACGCCGACCGTGCCGGCGGAGGTGCCGGAGAACTCCCCGCGCACGGACCCCGACCGGTTCCTCGGCTCGGAGCACGAGCTGTACGCGGTGGTCCAGGCCAGCCTGCCGGGCTGGCTCGACCAGGACGAGGACGACGAGCCCGGCCTGTCCGACTTCCAGCGGCAGTCGGCGCGCGCCCTGCCGCACCGCAGCGGGCTGTGCGCCCTGGTCGACGAGCTCTGGCCGGCCGTCAGGTCCACCGAGTTCCAGCTCGGCGGCTACGGCTGGGAGGTCGGCGAGATGGCCGGTCATGTCTACGTCACGCCCGAGTTCCTCATCGCGGAGGCGAACCTGCGGGCGCGGAAGAAGGCCGGTGATCTCGTCGTCTCCTCGTCGAAGGAGGAGAACTTCCTGGTGGAGGAGGAACTGCAGCGGGTGGCCGGCGAGTGGATCCCGCTGATCCAGTTCGTCACCGGCCGACAGCTCTACCGCGGGCGGTTCCTGATCCGCGTCGACGATCTGGCCGCCGGCCGGTTGGACCGAGCCGTCTCCTGGACCGCCTTCACCGAGTAGCGGCGGCGGGCAGCCGGCGCGGTCCGGGCCGCGCGGCTGCCCGCCGGTACGCGGCCCCTAGGACAGCGCTGCCGCCAGGTCGGTGGCGGCCTCGTAGGCAGCGGCGGCTCGGGTGGCTTCGTCCGGGCTCAACGCGACCCGGTCGACGCGGGCCAGCATCTCGGCCGCCGTGGCCGGATCGCTCAGGGCCATCGCTACCTCGGCGCGGTAGACGAGCACTTCCACCAGCGCGACCGGGTCGTCAGCTGGCTCGGGACGGGCCAACGCGCTGTCGAGAATCCGAGCCGCCTGTCGGGCGTCCCCTCTGGAGTCGGACTGCACGACGGCGTTCGCCATCGCCTTGCCCAGCCGCCCGGTCGGCGCCGGCGCGGGGGAGGCCGGGGCGTTCTGGAAGACGCGGATCCAGTTGCCGCCGGGATCGATGACGCTGAAGCCGCTCAGCCCGTCGGCGTTCTTCCGCGCCCGGGGCCGGGTCATCCGCGGCGTCCCAGAGACCAGCACCTTGCCGTACGCGGCGCGCATTCCCGCCGCGAAAGCCCGGTACAGCTGCCCCGTGTCCGAGGTCAGCACGATGCACGAACCGTAGGACTGGGCCGGATCGAACCCCGGGATCTCGAAGAACTGCAGATTCAGATCCTCACGTTGCAACCCCACGGCCGGGTTGGGCTTGCGCTGCTGGTACGTGGTGTGGAAACCGAGCACCGTGTAGAAGGCGACGATGTCGTCGATCGACGCGCAGGGCAGCAGGGGAATGGTCACCTCGTTGGTCATGCGTCCTTCGTAGCTGTCCAGAACGGACGGCCGCACATGGAAATGGTCGATCGTCGGCCGCGGGTAACCGAACGGGCGATGCGGGGCGAAGGTACGCCACTGGCACTCACGGCGGGCTACGGTTTCGGCCGGACAGGGCAGCGGGCCTACGGCCGACGCCTGGAACGCCGCCCGCCGCCCTCGGCGACGACTCAGCGGCCGTTCCAGCGCATGATCACCGGCCGGCCGTGCTCGTACCCGAGGACGGAGATCGTGGCGGTGTCCAGCCGCAGCCGGCCGCCGCCGGAGGGCGGCAGGTCGATCCAGCGGGCGCCGACCACGCGCAGGCCGTGCCCGTGCCCGACCAGCGCGACGCTGCCCTGGGTCAGCAGCGGGGTGATCCGGGCGAGCAGCCGGTCGACGCGGGCGCCGATCTGCTCCGGCGACTCCCCGCCGGGGCAGCCGTCGGTCCACAGGTTCCACTGCGGACGGTCCTCGTGGATGTCCGCCGTGGTGCGGCCCTCGTACTCGCCGTAGTGCCATTCGGCCAGGTCGTCGTCCACGTCGTCGACGGTGAGGCCGGCGAGCTGCGCGGTGTGCCGGGCCCGCTGCCGGGGGCTGGAGAGGACCCGGACGAAGCGGCGGCCGGTGAGGACCCCGCCGAGGGCGCGGGCCTGCCGCTCGCCGTCGGGGGTCAGCGGCAGATCGGTGTCCGAGGTGTGCCGGTGGCTGGCGCTCCAGGTGGTTTCGCCGTGTCGTACCAGCACGATCTCGTTCACCGGCCCAGTCAACCACGGCCCGGCGGGCCCGGCCGGGCGACCGACATACCTATCTTCCTAGGATGCCTTACGCGATGTGGCCACCACCTCAGCGTTTGTGGCCGACACCGCCGGGCAACCGACGAGGGAGTCGCACCACGAGGAGGCGAGATGAGCTTCACCGGCAAGGCCAAGAACAAGGCCGACGAGCTGACCGGCGCCGCCAAGGAGCGGATCGGCGACATGACCGACAACGAGCGCATGCGGGCCGAGGGCGCCACCCAGCAGAGCACCGCCCGGGCGCGGGAGGCCGGCGAACACGTCAAGGACGCCGGGCGCGACGCCCGGGAGTCGTTCTCGAAGTGACCCGGTACGCGGGGGCCGCCGGACGATCCGGCGGCCCCCGCGTCGTGCCCGGTTGTGCCGCTGGCGCAGGCGGTGGGCCGGCTCGGCAACCCGAGATGCCGCAGGTCGGCCTTTGGGCGTCCCGGGAAGGCCCGACGTGCCGCAGATCGTCCCATCCGCGCCCGCCGTGCAAGCGCACGGCGGGCGGCAGGCAGCGGCGGGGCCCGCGCGGGGGCGGTTAGGGTCGCGGCGTGACGGTGTTGCGTTCCCTGGTGTTGTTCGTGCTGGCCGCGCTGGCGGAGATCGGCGGTGCCTGGCTGGTCTGGCAGGGCTGGCGGGAGCACCGTGGCCTGTGGTGGATCGCCGGCGGGGTGCTGGCGTTGGGAGCGTACGGGTTCGTGGCGACGTTCCAGCCGGATCCGAACTTCGGCCGGATCCTGGCCGCGTACGGGGGTGTGTTCGTGGCGGGGTCGCTGGCCTGGGGGATGGTGGTGGACGGGTTCCGCCCGGACCGCTGGGACGTGACCGGCGCGTTGATCTGCCTGCTGGGCGTGGCGGTGATCATGTACGCGCCGCGGGCGAGCTGACGACACGGCGGCGCCCCGCGACCGGGGCTGGTCGCGGGGCGCCGGTGGTGTCGCGGGTCAGTCGTCGCGGTGGGCGGTCCACCACTGCTGGCCGGCCTCGGGCAGGGTGTCGATCGGGTCGTAGTAGGCGTAGCGCTTGTCCAGCGCGGCCAGGTCGGCGGACTCGATCGAGGTGCGGTAGTTCTTGGTCCAGTAGGAGATGCCGCGGTCGCGGTCGTACTCGGTGAGCATGTGCACCCAGCGCTTGCCGACGAAGGGGACGTCGCAGACGATCCGCGGGGTGGCGTAGCCGGGCAGGTAGCCCATGATGTCGTGCTGGAGTTGCTGGGCGTGCCAGACCGGGACCCGCCAGTGCTCGGCGTTGGGGATCATGTCGCACATGTAGAAGTAGTACGGCAGGATGCCCGCCTCGCCCTGGAGGCCGAAGCAGAGGTCGAGCAGGTCCTCGCTGGTGGCGTTGACGCCGCGCATGAGCACGCCCTGGTTGCGCACGTCGCGTACGCCGACGTCGAGGGCGGTCTGGGCGGCCTTGGCGACCAGCGGGGTCAGCGACTGGGCGTGGTTGACGTGGGTGTGGATGGCCAGGTTGACGCCGCGGCGGGCGGCGGTGCGGGCGACCCGTTCCAGGCCCTCGACGACGTCGGGCTGGAGCCAGTGCTGGGGCAGGCCCATGAGGGCCTTGGTGGCGAGCCGGATGTCGCGGATGGTCTCGATGTCGAGCAGCCGCATCAGGTACGACTCGAGGTTCTTCCAGGGCACGTTGGCCACGTCGCCGCCGGAGACGACCACGTCGCGGACGCCGGGGTGGGCCTTGAGGTAGGCGATGTGGGCGTCGTAGCGGTCGACCGGCTTGAGGGTGAGCTTGAGCTTGTCGACGGCGGGGGTGGAGTTGCCGACCAGGTCCATCCGGGTGCAGTGGCCGCAGTACTGCGGGCAGGTGGAGAGCAGTTCGGCGAGGACCTTGGTGGGGTAGCGGTGGGTGAGACCCTCGGCGACCCACATGTCGTGCTCGTGCAGGCTGTCGCGGCTGGCGTAGGGGTGCGACGGCCAGTCGGTGCGCCGGTCGGAGGCGACGGGGATCATGTAGCGCCGGATGGGGTCGGCGAGCAGCGCCTCGGTGCTCATCGGCGCGAACGGCACCATGGTGTTGACCATCTGCGGTGGCACCAGCATGGACATGGTTGCCAGGGCCTTCTGGTCGGCCTCCAGGTCGGCGTAGAAGGTCTCGTCGACGGTGTCGCCGAGCACGGCGCGGAGCTGCTTGATGTTCTTGACGCAGTTGACGCGCTGCCACTGGGCGCTCTCCCACTGTTCGCGGGTGACGTGGCGCCAGCCGGGGAAGCGGGTCCAGTCAGGTTCGACCAGGGGGCTGCGGCGGTATTCGTAGGGCTGCCCGGCGGTCGGCGTGGCGACCGGGGAGTGGCGGGGTTGAGGGATGGTCTCAACCGGTTGGGTCTGGGTCACGGCCCCTCCTCGGTGGTGGCTCGACTCGATCAGCGGCCCCGAAGGCTACTGGAAAATATCCGGTGAAGAAATTAGTCTGCCGTAAGTTTTCCCGCGATGCGAGTCCTGACCGGGGCTTCGAGCGGCTGAACAGGGGGAGGTCGGCGTGACGTCACCGGTGGGACTGCACCGCGTCGTGGAACCGTCGGGGGTGCTGCCGCAGGCGGCGTGGCGGCTGGACGCCGACCCCCGGATCGCCCCGAACGAGGTGCGGATCCGGGTGGAACGGCTGAATCTGGACGCGGCGAGCTTCCGGCAGCTGTCGGAGAAGCACGGCGGCGACGGGGAGAAGGTCCGCGCCGAGGTGCTGGAGATCATCTCCACCCGGGGCAAGATGCAGAACCCGGTGACCGGGTCCGGCGGCATGCTGATCGGCACCGTGGAGGAGGCGGGGCGGCGGTCCCCGCTGGGGCTGCGCCCCGGCGACCGGGTGGCGACGCTGGTGTCGCTGACCCTGACCCCGCTGACCGTCACCGACGGGCTGGCCCGCTGGGACGGGCGCAGCGAGCAGGTGCCGTGCGACGGGTACGCCATCCTGTTCGCCCGGTCCATCGCCGCGGTGCTGCCGGCGGACCTTCACCCGGAGCTGTCCCTCGCGGTGCTGGACGTGTGCGGGGCGCCGGCGTTGACGGCGCGGGTGGTGGCCGAGCAGGTGGCGCGGCGGGACCGCGACGGTGACCCGCGCCCGGTGGGCGTGGCGGTGATCGGTGGGGCCGGCAAGAGCGGGTCGCTGTCGCTGGCCGCGGCGCGGCGGGCGGGCGCGGGCCGTACGGTCGGGGTGGTGCCGGTGGCCGCGGAGCGCGACGCGCTGCTCGCGGCGGGCCTGGCCGACCAGGTCGCGTTGGCCGACGCCCGGGATCCGGTGGCGTTGTCGACGGCGGTGACCAGCGCGTTGGGCGCGCCGGCGGACGTGACCGTGGTGTGCGTGGACGTGCCGGGCTGCGAGCACGGGGCGGTGCTGGCCACGGCGGACGGCGGCACGGTGGTGTTCTTCTCGATGGCGACGAGTTTCGCGGCGGCGGCGTTGGGCGCGGAGGGTCTGGCGGCGGACGTGACGATGCTGGTGGGCAACGGGTACGTGCCGGGTCACGCGGAGCTGGCGTTGGCGCTGCTGCGGTCGGAGCCGGGGGTCCGTGCGCTGTTCGAGTCCCGGTTGGCGGCAGACTGAGGCCATGACGAACCCCTCGACCTTGTACCGCGGCGGAGTGCTGCACTGTCCGGCGGATCCGAGCGCGACGGCGTTGCTGGTGCGCGACGGCCGGATCGCCTGGTTGGGTGCCGGCGCGGACGCGCCGGCCGCCGACCGGGTGGTGGAGCTGGACGGGGCGCTGGTGACGCCGGCGTTCGTGGACGCGCACGTGCACGCCACGGACACCGGTCTGGTGTTGTCGGGGCTGGACCTGTCGGGGGTGCGGTCGGCGGGGGAGTTGCTGGCGGCGGTGTCGGCGTTCGCCGGGCGGCTGCCGGCCGACGCGGTGGTGCTGGGGCACGGCTGGGACGAGTCGGGCTGGTCGGATCGGGCGTTGCCGGACGCGGACGCGCTGGACCGGGCGGCGGCTGGCCGGCGGGTGTACCTGTCGCAGGCGTCGATCCACTCGGCGTTGGTGTCGCGGGCGTTGCTGGCGGCGTGTCCGGAGGCGGCGGCCGCGCCCGGTTTCGACGCGTCGGGGTGGTTGCGGCGCGACGCGCACCATGTGGTGCGGGCGGCGGCGCAGGGGTCGGTGACGCGGGCGCAGCGGGTGGCGGCGCAGCGGGTGGCGCTGGCGCACGCGGCGTCGTTGGGGATCGCGGCGGTGCACGAGTGCGGTGGGCCGGACATCTCGGACGAGGAGGATTTCACCGGCCTGTTGGGGATCTCCGGGGACGGGGTGCCCGAGGTGTACGGGTACTGGGGTGAGTTGCTCGGTGCGGCGCGGGCGCGGGAGTTGGGCGCGGTGGGTGCCGGTGGTGACCTGTTCGCCGACGGGGCGTTGGGGTCGCGGACGGCGCACGTGTCGGCGGCGTACCTGGACGGTGAGCCGGGTGGGTGCGGGCACGGGTACCTGAGCGCCGAGCAGGTGCGTGACCATCTGTTGGACTGTGCGGCGCACGGCATGCAGGGTGGTTTCCACGCGATCGGGGACGCGGCGATCTCGACGGTGCTGGCGGGGTTCGCGGGGGCGGCGGAGAAGCTGGGTGTGGATCGGCTGCGGGCGGCCCGACACCGCATCGAGCACGCGGAGATCATGAACAAGCGGTTGATCGCCGGGTTCGTGGAGTACGGGATCGTGGCGTCGATGCAGCCGGCGTTCGACCGGTTGTGGGGTGGCGCGGGCCGGATGTACGAGTCGCGGCTGGGGTTGTCCCGGTCGTGGGAGTCGAACCCGATGGGTGCGATGCACTCGGTGGGGGTGGCGTTGGCGTTCGGGTCGGATTCGCCGGTGACGCCGCTGGACCCGTGGGGTTCGGTGCGGGCGGCGGCGGCGCATCACAATCCGGCGCAGCGGATGGGGGTGCGGTCGGCGTTCGCCGCGCACACCCGGGGCGGGTGGCGGGCGGTGCACCTGGACGCGGAGGGGGTCATCGCGTTGGGTGCGCCGGCGACGTTCGCGGTGTGGTCGACGCCGGCCGGGGTGGAGCGGGGTTTGCCGGTGCTGTTGGCCGAGGATCCGGAGTTGCGGGGCGCGGACGATCCGACGCCGTTGCCGGTGTGCCGGGCGACGGTGCTGCGCGGTGAGGTCATTTATGAGGAAGGCGTTTCGTGAGCGGGAAGCTTGACCTGGATCCGGTGCTGGTGGCACGGGCGCGGGAGTTGGCGCGGCGGGCCGGCCGGCCGGTGGTGGAGTTGGCGCGCAGCCACACCACGGTGTCGGTGGAGCGGGCGGTGCTGCGGTTGGCCGGGGTGTCCGGTGCGGACCCGGACGGTATTCCGTGGGTGAACCGGCTGGTGGACGCGGTGGTGGCGGACGTCGGGTTGGGGCACGGGGTGGCCGCGCCGGTGTTCGACGCGCTGGCCCGGGAGGGCATCGCGGATGTGACGTTGCTGGCGCAGAAGGCCGCGGCGGGGTCGGTGCGGTTCCAGCAGCCGGCCGGGAAGGCCGCCACGGCCGCGCGGAAGGCGGCCCGTAGGGCGGTGGCGGCGGGGGTCCGGCAGGTCGACCGGCGCCGGGCCGAGCGGGACCGGCTGGTGAAGCGGTACGGGGATCCGAAGCAGCGGCCGTGGATCTATCTGATCGTGGCGACCGGGGACATCTACGAGGACATCCCGCAGGCGCAGGCGGCGGCGCGGGCCGGCGCGGACGTGATCGCGGTGATCCGGTCGACGGGGCAGTCGCTGCTGGACTACGTGCCGGAGGGGGCGACCCGGGAGGGTTTCGCCGGGACGTACGCGACGCAGGAGAACTTCCGGCTGATGCGGGCGGCGTTGGACTCCTCGTCGAAGGAGTTGGGCCGGTACGTGCGGTTGACGAACTACGCGTCGGGGCTGTGCATGCCGGAGATGGCGACCCTGGCGGGTCTGGAGCGTCTGGACATGATGCTCAACGACTCGATGTACGGGATTCTGTTCCGCGACATCAACCCGATCCGTACGTTCGTGGACCAGCGGTTCTCGCGGCAGGTGCACGCGCGGGCGGGGATCATCATCAACACCGGTGAGGACAACTACCTGACCACCGCCGACGCGGTGGACGAGGCGCACACGGTGACGGTGTCGCAGCTGCTCAACGAGTACTTCGCGCACGAGGCGGGGTTGACCGACGAGCTGTTGGGGTTGGGGCACGCGTTCGAGATCAACCCAGATGTGCCGGAGTCGTTCCGGTTGGAGTTGGCGCACGCGCTGTTGGCGCGGGAGTTGTTCCCGGACGCGCCGTTGAAGTGGATGCCGCCGACGAAGCACATGACCGGGGACGTGTTCCGGGGCAACCTGCTCGACGGGTTCTTCAACCTGGTGGGCACGATGACCGGGCAGGGGATCCTGCTGGTGGGGATGATGACGGAGGCGGTGGTGACGCCGTGGCTGTCGGACCGGGACATCGCCCTGCAGAACGTCCGCTACGTGCTGGGCGCGGCCGGTGGGTTGCACGAGGACTTCGTGCCGGCGCCGGGCGGGTTCATCCAGCAGCGCGCCAACCGGGTCCTCGGTGAGGCGGTCGACCTCCTCGAACGCATCGGGGAGCAGTCGCTGCTGACCGCGATCGCGGAGGGCACCTTCGGGATCATGAAGCGGCCCGCGGACCGGGGCAAGGGCCTCGACGGGGTCGCGGCGCACGAGGACGACTACTACAACCCGGCCACCGAGATCCTGGAGGCGGCGGCATGACCGCGGCGGCGGAGAAGACGATCGTGCGGCCGTACGGGGACACCACCGGTGACGGCATGGTGCAGGTGTCGTTCACCCTGCCGGTGCCGCACGACAAGCGGGCCGAGGGCGCGGCGATCCAGCTGGCCAACAAGATGGGCATCGACCCGGCGATGCTGGTGCACGCCAAGCCGATGGGCGACGGGTTCACCTTCTTCGTGGTGTACGGGCGGGTGAACCATCTGGTGGACCTGGCGGCGGTGCAGGTGGTGGAACGCGACTTTCCGCTGCTGTCGGCCAAGGAGGTCAACGCGGTGGTGAAGCAGCGGTTGCGGCGCAAGCTGTCGGTGGTGGGGGCGTGCATCGGCACCGACGCGCACACCGTGGGCATCGACGCGATCCTCAACGTCAAGGGCATCGCCGGGGAGAAGGGCCTGGAGTACTACCGGGAGTTGAAGGTCACCAACCTGGGTGCGCAGGTCAGCGTGCCGGAGCTGGTGGAGGCGGCCCGGGTGGAGAAGGCCGACGCGGTGCTGGTGTCGCAGGTGGTGACGCAGCGCGACGCGCACCTGCACAACACCCGGGAGATGTCGGCGGCGTTCCGGGAGGCGATGCCGGCCGGGAAGCGGCCGCTGCTGATCGTCGGGGGTCCCCGGTTCGACGAGACGATGACCGGTGAGTTGGGGGTGGACCGGATCTTCGGTCGGGGCACCACCCCGGGTGAGGTGGCCAGCTACCTGGTCCACGCGTTGGTCACGAGCAGGAAGGCGGCCGCATGAGCGACGCACGGGTGGGTTTGACGGTCGTCCACCGCCGGTATGTGCCGTACTCCCACGCCCACTACGCGGGGAACCTGGTGGACGGGGCGTACGCGCTGGGGTTGTTCGGGGATGTGGCGACGGAGGTGTGCATCCGCACCGACGGCGACGAGGGGTTGTTCGCCTCGTATTCGGATGTGCAGTTCCGGGCGCCGATGAAGGCCGGTGATGTGCTGGAGGTGACGGCGACGGTGACCCGGGTGGGCACCCGCAGCCGCACCATCGACTTCGCCGCGACGGTGGTGTGTCGGGGCCGGCCCGACAGGGGTGAGTCGGCGGCGGAGGTGCTGGCCGAGCCGGTGGTGGCGGTCACCGCGACCGGCACCGTGGTCGTCCCCGCGGCTTCGTGAGCGCGAGGAGCGGGCCGGGTCCGCGTGCCCCGCGGTCGCGAACAGAGGACGGCTCCCCGTGAGCGCGAGGAGCGGGCCGGGTCCGCAGGCCCCGCGCACGAAGGACGGATCTGCGTGAGCCTCGCCGTCTGCGCCGATGTCGGGTCGACGTACACGAAGGTGGCGGTGGTGGACACCGACGGCGGCCGGCTGGTCGCCGCGGCGGCCGCGCCGACCACCGTGGGCACCGATGTGCTGCACGGCCTGGACGCGGCGGTCGGGGCGGCCACCGCCGGCCTGCCCGCCGACCACGCCCCCTGGTATGTGTGCTCGTCGGCCGGTGGTGGGCTGCGGCTGGCGGTGATCGGCTACGAGCCGCTGGTCACCGCGCAGGCCGGCCGGCGGGTCGGCCTGTCCGCCGGGGCCGACGTGGTGCACGTGGCCGCCGGCCGGTTGGGTGCGGCGGAGCTGGCCGCGTTGCGGGCCGCCCGGCCGGACGTGGTGCTGCTGGTCGGCGGCACCGACGGCGGTGACGCCGACACCCTCACCCACAACGCGACCCGGCTGGCGAAGGCCCGCTGGCGGGTGCCGGTGGTCCTCGCGGGCAACGCTGACGCCCGCGACGACCTGTCTGCCCTGCTCGCCGGGGCGGGGGTGCCGGTGACGGCCTGCGCCAACGTGCTGCCCCGCATCGGGGTGCTCGCCCCGGCGGCGGCGCGGGCGGCGATCCGGGAGGTGTTCCTGCGGCACGTCATCGGCGGCAAGCGGCTGTCGCGGGGCGGCCGGTTCGCGCGGCTGGTGCGCGCGGCCACCCCCGACGCGGTGCTGACCGGGGTGGAGGTCCTCGCCGACACCCTCGGCGGTGACCTGGTGGTGGTCGACGTCGGTGGCGCCACCACCGACGTGTACTCGGTGCTCACCCCCGACGAACGCGACAGCGGTCCCGGTCGGGAGGTCGCCGGCACGCTGTGGCGGGCCCGCACCGTCGAGGGGGACCTGGGGATGCGGTGGAGCGCGCCGGGGGTGGTGCGGGCCGCGGCGGAGGAACGGCTGCTGGCCGACGGTGAGCGCGACGGGTTGACGGCGGCGGCGGCGGTCCGCGCCGCCGACCCGGGGTTCCTGCCCGCCGGCGCCGACGACCGGGCCGCCGAGCGGCGCATCGCCGCCCTCGCCGCGACGGTGGCGGTGCGCCGGCACGCGCGCGGTGGGGCCACCGGTGAGCGGGCCGGCCGGGATCTGCGGGACGTGCGGCTGGTGGTCGGCTCCGGTGGGGTGCTGCGCCACGCCGACCCGGCCGACGCCGGGCACGTGCTGGCGGCGGTGCTGGCCGACCACGCCGGTGGGTGGGCGGTGCCCCGGCACGCCCGGCCGGTGGTCGACACCGAGTACGTGCTGGCCGCCGCGGGGCTGCTGGCGCAGGAGCAGCCGGGCGCGGCGGCGGCGTTGCTGCGCCACCACCTCGGCGCGGGGTGAGCCGGCCCGGGCGCGACACGCCGGGGCCGGCCGCGACAGGCCCGGGTGGGTTGACAGGGCCGGGGGGTCGGCACGTACCGTCTTTGAGTCCTACTACGGGAAGCGGCTGTTGTTCGCTTCGTCCTCTCGCCCGCTGGCCGAGTGACCCGACGCACGGTGCGACATGTGCGTGGGCCGCGGCGGCCAGGTCCAGCGGGCGGGGGTCGGCGGGGCGGCGCGAACCGGCCGCGGTAACCGGTGTACGGGCAGGGTGAGGTGCACGGCCAGTAGACAACGGCCCGGCGGGGGCAGCCAGTCACCGTCCGGTCGGTCCGAAGGTCGCCCGTGCCGCATCCTCGCCCCACCGGCCGGGGAGGGCCTGGGAGCATCGGGGCGCGGCGGAAGCCGCGCCCCGATTTCGTTTGTCCGGGCCGGTCACCCGGCGCGGTACGCCTCCAACTGGTCGGCGAGCAGCGTCGGCTGGCTCAGCGGCAGCAGGTGCCCGCCGGGCAGCACGTCCGGTTCCACGCCCAGGCGTTGCCGGGCCAGCCGCTGCTGGAACGCCAGCGGGAAGAACCGGTCGTCGCGGCCGGACACCACCCGGGTCGGCACGTCCGGCCAGCGGCGCAGCGGATTCGCGCTGGTGAACACCGCCGCCGACTCGGGTGCCTCGGTGGCGAGCAGCCGTCCAGCCACCTCGCCGGGCACGTCGTGGAAGAAGTCGACCGCCAGGTCCACGCCGGCGTGCGGGTCGCGGCCCTGGGCGGCGGCGTGGACGGCGCGGGCCTCGGCGTGGCCGGTGGTCTCCCACCAGTCGCCGGCGGTCTCGCCGGGGGCGGGGATCATCGGGTTGACCAGCACCAGCAGCCGCACCGCCGGGTGGTCGGCGACCAGCGCGGCGGTGAACGCGCCGAGGGACTGGGCCACCAGTGTCACGTCGGGGTGCTCGTCGACGGCGGCGCGGACGAGGTCGACGTACGCGGGCAGGCCGGCGTGTTCGTCGGCGCCGGGCAGCACCACGGGCACGGCCTGCCGGCCCCGCCGGCGCAGTTCGCCGGCGAGCAGGTGCCACTCCTCGCCGGTGCCGCCGGCGCCCGGCACCAGCACGTAGGTCACGGTCATGGTGTCCCCTCGACTCGGTTGCTCCTAGATTAGGAGCAACCACTTCGGGTGGGCAAGCAGCCTCGCTAGAGTGGGCCGGTGCGTTCCTACGGCGACTTCTGCGGCGTGGCCCGGGCGCTGTCGGCCGTCGGCGAACGGTGGGCGCTGCTGGTCGTGCGGGAGTTGCTGCTCGGCCCGAAACGCTTCTCCGACCTCAGCCGCGCCCTGCCCACCCTCAGCCAGAACGTGCTCTCCCAGCGGCTGCGGGAGTTGGAGCAGGCCGGGGTGGTGACCCGCCGGCTGCTCGGCCCGCCGGCCGGCGCCCGGGTGTACGAACTCACCCCGCGCGGACGGGACCTGGAGGACACCCTGCTGGCGCTGGGGACCTGGGGCAGCCGCCAACCGTTGCCGCCGACCGGCCAGCTCAGCGTGGACGCGCTGATGCTCGCGCTGCGCACCACCTACGACCCGGGCCGCGCCGGTGGCCTGCACGCCCACGTCGACCTGCGGGTGGCCGCCGACCGGTTCGACGTCGAGGTCGGCCCGGACGGCGTGCACATCACCCGCGGCACCGCCGCGCGGCCCGCCGCCGGCGTACGCGCCGACGTGCCGACGCTGCTCGCGGTGCTCTTCGGCGGCCGGCCGGTCGACGACGCCGTGGCCGCCGGTGACCTGGAACTGCACGGCGACCGCGACGTCGCCGCCCGGTTCCTGGGCTGCTTCCCCGGCCCCGCACCGGCCTGACCCTCAACCCCCGGCCGGGCGGGCCCGCACGTGCAGCCGCTCGCCCTGCGGCCCGAACAGGCTCAGCACCTCCGCCGGCCGGGGGTCCGGATTGGCGACGGCGTGCGGCACCCGGGTGTCGAACTCGGCGACCTCACCCTCGGTCAGCAGCAGGTCGTGCTCGCCCAGCAGCAGCCGGATCCGCCCGGACAGCACGTACAGCCACTCGTGGCCCTCGTGGGTCTGGGGGGTCACCTCGGCCGGGGTGTGCGGCGGGAACACCTGTTTGAAGGCGCGCACCCCGCCGGGGCGGCGGGTCAGTGGCAGGTACGTCACCCCGTGCCGCACGATCGGCCGGGCCCGCACCCGCGGGTCGTCCACCGGCGGGGCGCCGACCAGGTCGTCCAGCGGCACCTGGTGCGCGCGGGCCAGCGGCAGCAGCAGCTCCAGGGTGGGGCGGCGGCCCCCGGACTCCAGCCGGGACAGGGTGCTCACCGAGATGCCCGTCTCCGCCGACAACTGGGCCAGGGTGGTGCCGCGGCGGCGGCGCAACGCCCGCAGCCGGGGCCCGACCGCGGCCAGCACCGCCGACTCCTCGTTTGCCATACCGGCAACAGTACTTGCCGGTCGGGCCGGGGCGGGTGCACCGTGGGCGGCGACGACGAGCGACGGAGGCGACGACGTGGACGAACGGTACGACGTGGTGGTGATCGGTGGCGGCCCGGCCGGGCTGGCCGGCGCGGTGGCCCTGACCCGGGCCCGGCGCAGCGTGCTCGTGGTGGACGCGGGGCAGCCCCGCAACGCCCCCGCCGCCGGGGTGCACCACCACCTCGGGCACGACGGGACAGCCCCGGCGCGGCTGCTCGCCGCCGGCCGGGCCGAGGCCGCCCGCTACGGCGCCGAGCTGGTCGACGCCACCGCCACCGCCGCCACCGCCGACGGCGACGGATTCCGGGTACGGCTGCACGACGGGCGGGCCGTGTCCGCCCGCCGGCTGCTGGTCACCACCGGCCTGGTCGACGAGCTGCCCGACGTGCCCGGCCTGGCGGAGCGCTGGGGGCGCGAGGTGCTGCACTGCCCGTACTGCCACGGCTGGGAGGTCCGCGACCAGCGCATCGGGGTGCTGGCCACCGGCCCGCTCGGGGTGCACCAGGCGCAGCTGTGGCGGCAGTGGAGCCCACACGTGATCCTGCTGCGCCACGGCGCGCCGGCCCCCGACGCCGAGCAGGCCGAGCAGCTCGCCGCCCGCGGCATCGCCGTCGTCGACGGCCCGGTCACCGCCCTGGAAACCCACGACGGCGCGCTGGCCGGGGTGCGGCTCGCCGACGGGGACGTCGTCGCGCTCGACGCCCTCGCCGTCACCACCCGGCTGGTCGCCCGCGCCGGGGTGCTGTCCTCCCTCGGCCTGCACCCGGTCGACGTGGAGCTGGGCGGGCACGTCGTCGGCACCCGGATCCCCGCCGACCCCGACGGCGCCACCGCCGTGCCCGGGGTGTGGGTGGCCGGCAACGTCACCGACGTACGCGCCCAGGTGGCCGTCGCGGCGGCGGCCGGGCTCACCGCCGGGGCCGCCGTCAACGCCGACCTGATCGCCGACGACACCCGCGCCGCCGTGCGGGCGCACCGCGAGCTGCGCGCCACCATGCACGAGCGGGACGCCTGGGAGCAGCGCTACCGGTCCCGGTCGCACGTGTGGAGCGGCCGGCCCAACCCGCAGCTGGTCGCCGAGGCCGCCGACCTCACCCCCGGCCGGGCCCTCGACGTCGGCTGCGGCGAGGGGGCCGACGCGATCTGGCTGGCCGGGCGGGGCTGGCAGGTCACCGCCGTGGACCTCTCCTCGGTCGCCCTGCAACGGGCCGCCGCGCAGGCCGCCGACGCCGGGGTCGCCGACCGGGTCACCTTCGCGCAGGCCGACCTGCGACACGACCCGCTGCCCGGCGCCGGCTACGACCTGGTCACCGCCCAGTACGTGCACCTGCCCGCCGAGCAGCAGCGCCGGTTGTGGGCGCGGTTGGCCGACGCCGTCGCCCCCGGCGGCATCCTGCTCATCGTCGGACACCACCCGGCCGACCTGCGCACCACCGTGCGCCGCCCGCACCTGCCGGAGCTGATGTTCACCGCCGCGCAGGTCGCCGGCGTCCTCGACCCGCTCGGGTGGGCGGTGACCGCGCAGGACCGGCCCCGTGAGATCACCGATCACGACGGGCGGACCGCCACCGTACGCGACGCCGTGCTGGTGGCTCGGCGCCGCTGAACGCCGTCAGCGGCGGATCAGGCCGAGCCGGGTCGCCGCCGCCACCGCGCCGGTCCGCGAGTCCACGCCCAGCTTGGTGAAGATCCGCGCCAGGTGGGACTTCACGGTGCCCTCGGTGAGCCGCAGCCGGCCGCCGACGGCCCGGTTCGACAGTCCCTCGGCGACCAGGGCGAGGACCTCGATCTCGCGGTGGGTCAGCGCGGTGGCGGGGGAGCGCAGCCGGTGCATCAGCCGGTCCGCGACCATGGGCGCCAGGACCGTACGCCCGGCCGCCGCCGCGCGCACGGCGGCGCCCAGATCCTCGGGCAGGGCGTCCTTGAGCAGATAGCCGCTCGCGCCGGCCTCAATGGCGGGCAACGTGTCGGCGTCGGAGTCGTAGGTGGTGACGATCAACACCCGGGCGGCCCCCGCGCCGGCGGTGATCGCCGCGGTGGCCTGCGCGCCGGTCATCCCGGGGCCGAAGCGCAAGTCCATCAGCACCACGTCGATGTCGCCCATGGCGGCGCGGGCCACGGCCTGCTCGCCGGTGGCGGCCTCGGCCACCACCAGCAGGTCCGGCTCAGACTCCAACACCGCGCGCAGCCCGGCCCGCACCACCGGGTGGTCGTCGGCCAGCAGCAGCCGGATCGGCGCAGGCGTCACGACCCCGCCCCCGCGTCAACGGCCGGGCCAGCCACCGGCAGCCGGGCGGTCAGCGTGGTGCCCTGCCCAGGGGCGGACACGACGCTGAGGGTGCCGCCCAGGTCCCCCACCCGGGCCCGCATCCCGGCCAGTCCGAACCCGTTCCTCGGACCGGATGGCGACCGCCGGAGGTCGAAGCCGGCGCCGTCGTCGGCGACCACTACGGCGACCGCGGCGTCGCCGTAGTCGAGGGTCACCTGGACGGTGCCGGCGTGCCCGTGCTGAACCGTGTTGGCCAGCGCGGACTGGGCTACCCGCAGCAGCGCCACCTCGTACGGGGTCGACAGCGCCACCGGGTCCCCGGTGACCCGGAACCGGGCGTCGAGCCGGTGCTGGGCGGCGGTGGTGACGCAGAGCCGGTCCAGGGCGCCCGCCAGCGTCGTCCCCTCCAGCGGCGGCGGGGTGAGCGCGGTGACGAACCGGCGGGCCTCGGCCAGGTTGTCCGCCGCGGCCTGGCGCGCCTGCTCTACGTAGCCGGCGGCCCGGCCGTCGGGCAGGTCACGCCCGGCCGCTCGCAGCAGCAACTGGATGCTGGACAGCCCTTGGGCGAGCGTGTCGTGGATCTCCCGCGCCAGCCGTTCCCGCTCGGCCAGCACACCGGCGCGGTGCTGCTCCGCGGCCAGGTCCGCGCGGGTCGCGGTCAGCTCCTCGATCAACCGGCGTCGCCGCTCGCTCTCTCGGTACAGGACCTGGTAGCCCCGCGCCACCGCCACCGCGACCAGCGCGCCCAGCGCCGGGCCCACCACCACCGCCGGGGAGAACGAGCCGCGGTGCGCGGCGAACGCGGCCACCGCGGTCGCCGCGGTGGCCGCCACCGCCAGCAGGGCCGCCCGGCGGGCCAGCAGATGCAGGCCCAGGAAGTACAGCGGGAAGGCCAGCCACACCGCGTCGGCGGAGAGGACCAGCAGCAGCAGCCAGAGCGCCGCCACCGCCGCCAACCATCCCCGCACGGCCCCGCCGCGGCGTAGCAGGCCACCCGCCGCGTACGTCAGCCCCAGCATCGCCGCCACGGCCACCACCGCGGTGGCGTGCGGCGCGGCGTCGACCACCGCCCGGGCGGCGACCAGCCCGAGCAAGCCGGCGACCAGCAGATGCAGGCACCAGGCCAGGGCGCGGAAAGTGGCGGCGAAGGTGTTCACAGTCCTTCCAGCCTAGGCGTCGTCGCGGCCGGTGCCCTCTGTCGAAGGATGCAACGCCGCCACCGTCGTTCGGCCGGGGAAGTTCCCTCCACGGCCAGATGCCGCTCGCGGCGGTGGCGGGGACCGTGGAGACATCCGCCTCCACCGTCGAAAGGGCCGCCCGTCGTGTTCCTCGCACGCGCTGACCTGACCTTCGCCCGAGGGCGATTCGCCCTGATGGCGAGCGTCGTCGCGCTCATCAGTGCCCTGGTCGGGTTGTTGTCCGGGCTCACCGCCGGGCTGGCCCGGGAGAACGTCTCCGCGATCACCGGGCTGTCCGCCGACCGGATCGCCTTCGCCGCGCCCGCAGCCGGCCACGACCTGTCGTACGCCGACTCCACGGTCACCGAGCGGCAGTGGCGGCAGTGGGCGCAGGCCCCCGGCGTGCGCCGCGCCGAGCCGTTGGGCCTCACCACCACCCGAGCCACCGCCGGCGGCCGTGCCGTCACGGTGAGCGCCTTCGGCGTACCGCCCGGATCCACCCTGGCGCCGGCGGCCGTCGACGACGGCACGCTGGTGCTGTCCCGGCCCGCCGCCGACGAGCTGGGCGTACGGGCCGGGGACGGCGTCACCCTGGCCGGACGGGCGCTGAGGGTGGCCACGGTCACCGGCGACGCCTCCTACAGCCACCTGCCGGTGGTCTGGAGCACGCTGGACACCTGGCGGGCGCTGACGCCCGCTACCGGCGGCCCGACCGCCACCGTCATCGCCCTGACCACCACCTCCGCCGTCGACGTGGGGGCGGTGGACGCCGCCGCCGGCACCCGTACGGTCAGCACCGGTGACTCGCTGTCGGCCATCGGCTCCTACCGCTCGGAGAACGGCTCCCTGCAACTGATGCGCGGTTCCCTGTTCGCCATCGCCGCGCTTGTCGTCGGGGCCTTCTTCAGCGTGTGGACCATCCAGCGCGGCGCCGACATCGCCGTGCTCAAGGCGCTCGGCGCCAGCACCGGCTACCTGCTGCGCGACGCGCTCGGGCAGGCCGTCGCCCTGCTCGTCGCCGGCACCGCGACGGGTGCCGCCGTCGCCGCCGGGCTGGGCGCGCTGGTGGCCTCCGCCGTGCCGTTCCAGCTCACCGCCGCCACGGTGCTGCTTCCCGCCGCCGTGACGATCGCCCTCGGCGCGCTCGGGGCCGCTCTGTCCGTGCGCCGCATCACCTCCGTCGACCCGCTGACCGCCCTGGGGAGCGCCCGATGAGCCTGCGCCTGACCGACGTCACCCTCAGCTACCCGGACGGGGCGGGCCGGCTGACCGCCCTCGACCACGTCAGCCTCGACGTGCCCACCGGCAACCTCACCGCCGTGGTCGGCCCCTCCGGGTCCGGCAAGTCCAGCCTGCTGGCCGTCGCCGCCACCCTGGTCACCCCCGACTCCGGCACCGTGACGGTCGACGGCACCCCCACCGGCGGGCTGACCCCCGCCGCCCGCACCGACCTGCGACGTCGCACGATCGGCATCGTGTTCCAGCAGCCGAACCTGCTGCCCGCCCTCACCACCGTCGAGCAACTTCAGGTCATGGCCCACCTCGACGGGCGGTCGCCGGCCCGGGCCCGCCCCCGGGCGATGGACCTGCTCGACGCCGTCGGCCTCGCCGAGCAGGCCAGCCGCCGCCCGCACCAGCTCTCCGGCGGTCAACGCCAACGCGTCGCGGTCGCCCGGGCCCTGATGAACGAGCCCACCGTGCTGCTCGTCGACGAGCCCACCAGCGCGCTCGACCACGAACGCGGCGCCGCAGTGGTCGACCTGATCACCCGGCTCACCCGCCAGCGCGGCACCGCCACCGTGCTGGTCACCCACGACCGGACCCACCTGCGCGCGGTCGACCGGGTGGTGGAGGTACGCGACGGTCAGCTGAGCGAGTCCCCGGTCGCCAGCTGAACCCGGACCGGTCACCGGCACCCGGCCGGTCCCGCCGGGTAGCCTTCGGCCCGTGATCGTGGTGAGGTGCCGGTGACGACGCTCGACCGGGAAGAGACCCGCGCCCCGTCCGGGCCGCCCGGCGCGGGCGGGCCGCGGCCGTTGCCGCTGCGGGTGGCCGTGCCGCTGGCGGTGGCCGCCGGGCTGGTGCTGCTGGCCGCGTTCCCCCCGTACGGGGTGTGGCCGCTGGCCCCGGTCGGGGTGGCGATGCTCGGCGCCGCCGCGCACCGCCGGCGGATGCGGGCCGGGGCCGGGCTGGGCTTCCTGACCGGGGTGGCGCTGTTCGCGCCGATGCTGGAGTGGACCAACCTGCACACCGGCTACCTGCCGTGGCTGCTGTTGTCCCTGTTGCAGGCGGGCTATCTGGCGTTGCTGGGCGCCGCCACCGGCTGGGTGTCGCCGCTGGCCGACCGGTGGCGGGCCGGCTGGCCGGTGCTGACCGGGGTGCTGTGGGTCGGGCAGGAGGCGCTGCGCGACCGCACCCCGTTCGGCGGGTTCCCCTGGGGGCGGCTGGCGTTCAGCCAGGACGGGTCGCCGCTGCTGCCGCTGGCCGCGCTGGGCGGCGCCCCGCTGGTCACCTTCGCGGTGGCGCTGCTCGGCGGGCTGCTGCTCTTCCTGGCCTGGCGGCCCTGGTCCCGGCCGGCGGCGCTGGCGGCCCGGCGGCCGATGGCGGCGGGGGTGGTGGCGGTCCTGGCCGTGCTCGGCGCCGGCCTGGCCGTGCCCACCGGGGTGCGCGGCGCCGGCGACCGGGTGACGGTGGCCATCGTGCAGGGCAACGTGCCCCGGCTCGGGCTGGACTTCAACGCCCAGCGGCAGGCCGTGCTGAACAACCACGTCGACGCGACCCTGGCGCTGGCCGACCGGGTCGCCGCCGGCGCCGAGCGCCGTCCCGACCTGGTGGTGTGGCCGGAGAACTCCAGCGACATCGACCCGCTGCGCAACCCGGAGGCCGGCGCCCGGATCTCCGCGGCCGCCGACGCGATCGGCGCGCCGGTGCTGGTCGGGGCGGTGCTGCTCGGGCCCGGCGCCGGGCAGGTCCGCAACGCCGGCCTGCTGTGGCGCCCCGGCACCGGCCCCGACCTGGCGCAGCTCTACACCAAGCGGCACCCGGTGCCGTTCGCCGAGTACGTGCCGCTGCGCGACCTGGCCCGCATGGTCAGCTCGCAGGTCGACCGGGTGCGGATGGACTTCGTGCCCGGGACCACCCCCGGGGTGCTGCAGGCCGGGCCGGCGGTGCTCGGCGACGTGATCTGCTTCGAGGTCGCCTACGACGGCATCGTGCGGGACACCGTCACCGGCGGCGCGCAGCTGCTGGTGGTGCAGACCAACAACGCCACCTTCGACGTGGCCGAGGCCCGCCAGCAGCTGGCGATGGTCCGGTTGCGGGCCGTCGAGCACGGTCGCGCCGCGTTGATGGCCTCGACGGTCGGGGTGTCCGGGTTCGTCGACCCCGACGGCCGGGTATCCGGGGCCACCGGGTTCAACACCGCGGCGGTGGTGGTGCGGCAGCTGCGCCTGGGCGACGGCCGTACCCCGGCCACGGTGGTGGGGGTGTGGCCGGAGGTGGCGTTGACGGGCCTCGCGGTCGTGGCCCTGCTGGGCGCGGGGATGCTGCGCCGCCGGTCGCGGGCCTGACCGGCCGGCGGGGGCGCGAGCCAGGCCGGCGCGGTGGCCGGCGGATGCGGAGGAGCGGTGAGCGGGGCGATCGACACGCGGGCGCCGGGCCCCGGCCATCCGGGGCTGGGCCGGGTGCTGGTGGTCATCCCGACCTACAACGAGGCGGCCAACGTCACCGACGTCGTCGCCCGGGTCCGGCAGGCCGCCCCGGCGGTGGAGGTGCTCGTCGTCGACGACAACAGCCCCGACGGCACCGGGCGCATCGCCGACGCCCTCGCCGACACCGACGACCGGGTGCGGGTGCTGCACCGGGCGGGCAAGCAGGGGCTCGGCGCGGCCTACCTGGCCGGTTTCGCCTGGGCGCGGGAGCGCGGCTACGACGCGGTGGTGGAGATGGACGCCGACGGCTCGCACGCCCCGGAGGACCTGCCGGCGCTGCTGGCCGCCGCCCGCGACGCCGACGTGGTGATCGGCTCCCGGTGGACCCGCGGCGCCCGGGTGGTCAACTGGCCGCTGCGGCGGCTGCTGCTGTCGCGCTGCGGCAACCTGTACGCGCGGCTGGCGCTGGGCGTGCCGGTCAGCGACGCCACCGGCGGCTACCGGGTGTACCGGACGGCGGCGTTGGCGGCGCTGGACCTGGCGTCGGTGTGCTCGCAGGGCTACTCGTTCCAGGTGGAGCTGTCCCGGCTGGCCCACCGGGCGGGGGTGCGGATCGTGGAGGTGCCGATCACGTTCGCCGAGCGGGAACACGGCGACAGCAAGATGAGCCCGGTGATCGTGGCGGAGGCGTTGTGGCGGATCACCGGCTGGGCGGTGCAGGACCGGCGCGCCGCGGTACGCGGGCGGCGGGCCGGCGATCCGCGGGCGCGGTGGCCGTGAGCGGGGACGTGTCATGCTGGAAGTCACGGCCGTACGGCAGATGAGGTGACATGCGTCGAGGGTTGAGGTACGTGCCGGTGGCTCTGCTGCTGGTGGTGATCCTGGAACTGGCGGTGTTCGTCGGGGTGGGCCGGGCGATCGGGTTCGGTTCGGCCATGCTGCTGGTGTTCGCCGCGTCGCTGCTGGGCCTGGTGCTGCTGCGCCGGGAGGGGATGCGGGCCTGGCGGGGCTTCCGGGCCGCGGCGCAGGCCGGTCAGCCCCCCGGCGAGCGGGTCACCGACGGTCTCGTCGGGCTGCTCGGCGCGCTGCTGCTGGCCGTGCCGGGCCTGTTCAGCGGCGTGGTGGGGCTGGTGTTGCTGGTGCCGCCGGTGCGGCGGCTGGCGCGCGGCGGGGTGCGGCGGGCGGCGGAGCGGCGGGTGTCGTCGATGACCGCCGGTGACCTGTTCGGGCCGCGGGTGGTGCGGGTGCGCCAGGGCGCCCCGCAACCGGCCGACACCGCGCAGACCGCGCAGACCGGGCAGCCGGCGCCGGAACCCGGCCGGGCCATCGAGGGCGAGATCGTCGAACACCGGCCCTGACCGCACACGCCGAACGCCCCCGGGAGTGGCTCCCGGGGGCGTTCGTCGTCGGTGTGCCGCGGTGTGTCAGGCGCGACCGCGCCGGGTGCGGACCTCCTGCAGCCGCTCGGCGAGGATGTCCTCCAGCTCGGCGATGGAGCGGCGCTCCAGCAGCATGTCCCAGTGGGTACGCGGCGGCTTGGCCTTCTTCTGCTCCGGCTCGGTGCCGTCGACCAGCCGGGCGACGCTGCCGTCGAACTTGCATTCCCAGGTCGTCGGGACCTCGGCGTCGACGGCGAACGGCACCTCGAACTGGTGGCCCTTGGCGCACAGGTACTCGCGGGTCTGACGCGGCGCGAGCTCCGTGTTGCGGTCGGATTCGTAGCTGACCGCGCCCAGCCGGCTACCGCGCAGCATACGCTCGCCCATGATCGACTTCCCCTCGTCCGTGGTGCTGTCTTCTCGGTGTTACAACGGCGCGTCTCCGCCCGGCCATTCCCGCCGCGGCGGGTGTCCGCGCCGACGGGCCCCTGCAAGGGTAGCCGCCCACGACGGCCGCCCGGCGGGGTCGTCCCCGGCCGGGCTGAAACGGTGGAGTGTTTTGCCTGCTATCGGGGATGCTAGCCCGCCGCACGCGCACGGAGGTGACGATGGCCAGTGACACGCCGGTGGAGCGCCGACCGCCGGGGGGACGCACGTTCTTCGGTCATCCGCGGGCCCTGTCCACGCTCTTCCTCACCGAGATGTGGGAGCGGTTCAGCTTCTACGGCATGCGGGCCATCCTGGTGCTGTATCTCACCGCGTCGGCCGCCGACGCCGGCCTGGGCCTGCGCGAGTCCACCGCCAACGCGGTGTACGGCACGTACAACGCCATGGTGTACCTGATGGCGCTGCCCGGCGGCTGGGTCGCCGACCGCCTGCTCGGGGCCCGGCGCAGCGTGCTGTGGGGTGGCGTGGTCATCGCCTGCGGCCACTACGTGATGGCGATCCCCACCGGCTGGAGCGTCTTCGCCGGCATGACGCTGATCGTGCTCGGCACCGGCCTGCTCAAGCCCAACATCTCCACCATGGTCGGCGGCCTGTACGACCGCGACTCCCCGCGCCGCGACGCCGGCTTCTCGATCTTCTACATGGGCATCAACCTGGGCGCGTTCATCGCCCCGCTGATCTGCGGCTTCCTCGGCGAGAAGATCAACTGGCACCTGGGCTTCGGCGCCGCCGCGATCGGCATGACCTTCGGCGTGATCCAGTACGTGCTCGGCCGGCGCAACCTCGGCGACGCCGGCGATCGCCCCGCCGACCCGCTGCTCGGCGCGGACCGCCGCCGCGCGCTCCACCGGATCGCCATCGGCGTGGTGGTGCTCCTGCTCGTCCTGGCGGCCCTCGCGCTGGCCGGCCTGTTCACCGTCAACACCGTGGTCAACCTGCTCACCGCCGCCATCGTGGTGATCACCGTCGGCTACTTCGCGCGGATCCTCGTCGACCGGGAGATCAGCGACACCGAGCGCAGCCGGATGAAGGCGTACCTGTGGCTGTTCGTGTTCGCCGCCGCGTTCTGGATGATCTACGACCAGGCCGGCTCGGTGTTGAACATCTTCGCCGCGGACCGGACCGACCGGGACGTCTTCGGCTTCACCTTCCCGGCCTCCTGGCTCCAGGCCGTCAACCCCATCCTCATCATCATCGGGGCGCCGCTGGCCGCCGCGCTGTGGCTGAAGCTGGGCCACCGGGTCTCCACCCCGGTGAAGTTCGCCGTCGGCCTGATCCTCAACGGCCTGTCGTTCGTGCTGATGGCCGCCGCCGCCAAGCTCGCCGTCGGCGGGGACCTGGTCTCCCCGTGGTGGCTGGTCGCCGTCTACGCCGTGCAGGTCGCCGGTGAGCTGTCGCTGAGCCCGGTCGGGCTCTCCGCCACCAGCAAGCTGGCCCCGGTCAAGTACGCCAGCCAGATGATGGGCCTGTGGTTCCTGGCCACCGCCGTCGGCGACGCGATCGGCGGGCAGGTGGCCCGGCTCGCCGAGACCTGGGCCGCGCCGACGTACTTCCTCACCTTCGGGCTGGCGTCGGTGGTGCTGGGCCTGGCCGCGGTGATGGCCGCCCGGCACATCCGCCGGCTGATGGCCGGCATCCACTGACCGGCGGCGTCAGTCGGTCCGGGCCGGCGTGGACAGCCGGGCCAACGCCGCGGCCAGGTCGCTGACCTGGTCGGCCAGCTGGGTGGCGCGCCGCGCGGCGGCGTCCCGGTCCGCCTCGGCGGCGCGCAGCCGTACCTCCGACTCGGCCAGCCGGGCCGCCACGGCGGCGCCGGCGCGGCGCTCCTCGGCCAGGTCGGCGGCGAGCGCCTGACGGGCGGCGGCCTCCTCGCGGGCCCGGGCCGCCGCCGCGGCGGCCTCCTCCCGGGCTGCCCGCGCGGCGTCGCGGGCCAGGTCCCCGTCGCGCCGCGCCGCCTCGGCCGCCGCGTCGGCCTGCTCGGCCCGCCGGGTGGCGGCCTCGGCCTCGGTACGCGCCCGGTCGGCCTCCTCGACCGCCCGCTGGGCCCGGGCCACGGCCTCCGCCGCCGCGGCGGTGGCCCGCCGGGCGTCGGCCCGGGCCGCGTCGCGTTCCCCGGTCAGGTCGGCGGCCCGCTGCCGGTCGGCGTCCCGCTCGTCGCGCAGCGTGCGCAGCTCGTGGCGGGC
>NZ_JAIOAA010000026.1 GCF_019890675.1 Micromonospora sp. PLK6-60
GGGCCCCCCCCGGGGGCCGCGGGGCCGCCGCGGCCCCCCGCCGGGCCGACGACGGCTCCCGCCGCGTCGACGACGGCTCCCGCCGGGCCCGTCGGCCGGCCGCCGGATCCCGGTCACCGGGTCGCCGGCCGACCGACCGGCCGGCTGTACGGCTCGCGCCGGCGCCGTCCGGGAACCCCCGACGAGCCGGCCCCGGTGGGCGAGGCGCGCCCGTCTGCCGGGCCGCCGCCCGAGCGGGAGCTGGAGCTACCGGCGCCCATCTGGGAACCAGAGCCACCGCAGGCTCGGCGGGCCACCCCACGGACCTTCCGACCGCAGCCCGCTCCGGCCCGGCCCGAGGTCGACCCGGCGCGACCCGGGCCCGAGCCGACCCGGTCCAGGGCTGACGCGACGCGACCCGGGCCCGAGCCGACCTGGTCCGCGCTCGACGCGGAGTCCGTCGGCCCGCAGGTGCCCGCGTCGCCGAACGGGGCGGCTCTTGTTCCGGACGAGCCGCAGCCGGCAACCCGGGACGATGAATTCCCGTTCTTCTGGCACGCCGACCCGCCGGCCATCCCCGACCCGCCGGCTGCCCGGGTCCGCCCCGACCAGCCGTCCGCTCCGAGCGATCCCGGGTCGCCGCCCGCAGCGGCCGGTCCCCGGCAGCCGACCGCGCCGACCGCTCCCGGCCGGCCGGCCGGCCTCCGGCAGCCGCCCACGTCGAACCATCCCGGGCAGCCGCCCACGTCGAACCGGCCCGGGCAGCCGGCCGCGCCGAACCGGCCCGGGCAGTCGGCGGGCCCCGGACAGCCGCCGGATGGACCACGGTCGGACCGGCCGACGTACGGCCCCGGCCGGTCGGGCGGGACCTCGTCCCGGGCGGCCCGCTGGGTCGCCGGCTGGCAGGCGATCCCCACCCCGCCGGTCGCCGCCTCGCGAGGCCGCCCGGTCGCGGTGCTGCGGCCGGTCGCCACCGGACGGGCCGGCGCCGCCACACCGCCCGGCGGTCCGCCCCCGGTCGCCGCCGCCCGGCCGGGTCGGGACCGGCGCCGGCCGTGGACCGGGCCGCTGGCGGTGCTGCTCGTGCTGTTCGGGATCTTCGCGACGGGCGCCGGGCTGGGCCGTACCGCCGGTCCGTTCGATCGGCTGACCAGTAACGGGGCGGCCGAGCGGGCCAAAGCGCCGGTACGCGACGAACCGGCCGGGTTGCCGGCGAGCCGACCGATCCGGCTCTCCGTGCCGGCGATCAAGGTGGCCGCGCCGGTCGGGGCGGTCGGGCAGGCGCCGGACGGCAGCATCGCGGTCCCGCCGCTGAGCCGGCACAACGAGACCGGCTGGTACGACCGCGGGCCCACCCCCGGCGAGCCGGGCCGGGCGATCATCGTCGGTCACGTGGACACCAAGAGCGGGCCGTCGGTCTTCTACGACCTGCGCCGGCTCAAGAAGGGGGACCGGATCGAGGTGACCCGGTCCGACCGCAGCGTCGTCGTCTTCCAGGTCGACTCGGTGGAGTACTTCCAGAAGAACCAGTTCCCCGCCGGCCGGGTGTACGGCGACCAGGGACCGCCCGGCCTGCGCCTGATCACCTGCGGTGGGGCCTGGGTCGGCGGCGGCACCGGCTACGCGGACAACGTGATCGCGTTCGCCTCGCTGGTGAGCAGCCGGCGACCCTGACCGCTCGGGGCGCCGTCGGCCGCGCGCTGCCGGGGCGTACGGAAGCGGCTCAGCCCTTGCCGGCGACCTGCTGGACCACCTCGAACTCCAGCAGCGTCGCCCCGGACGCCACCGGTCGCCGCTGCTCGCCGCCCTCGCCGCCGGCGTGCGCCGCGCGGGACGGCCCGTCCGCCCAGGCCCGGTACGCCTCCTCGCTCTCCCAGCGGGTGTAGACGAAGTACCGGCTCTCACCGGCCACCGGACGCAGCAGCTCGAAGCCGAGGAAGCCGGGGGAGTTCTCCACCGCGCCGGCCCGGGCGGCGAACCGGCGCTCCAGCTCCTCGCCGGCTCCGGGCGGGACGTCGATCGCGTTGATCTTCACGACTGCCATGGTTCCCACCCTAGACTCGACCGGCTCCGGACCGTACGGGGCCGCTCAGAGCGGCTCGACGGCCGGCACCAGATCGGCGTCGACCACGATCGGCGCGTGGTCGGAGGGCCCCTTGCCCTTGCGGGCCTCCCGGTCGACGTACGCGGAGCGGACCGCGCGGGTGACCGGGGCCGAGGCGTACACCAGGTCGATCCGCATGCCCTTGTTCTGGTGGAACATGCCGGCCCGGTAGTCCCAGTAGGTGTACGGGTGCGGTCCCTTCATCGGCGTGGGCACCACGTCGTCGAGGCCGAGGTCGCGCAGCGCGGCGAGGGCGGCCCGCTCGGCCGGGGTGACGTGGGTGGAGTTCCGGAACACCGCCGGGTCCCACACGTCAGCGTCGGTGGGGGCGACGTTGAAATCGCCGCAGACGGCCACCGGCAGCGGGCCGGCCAGTTCCGGCTCCAGCGCGTCGCGCAGCGCCGCGAACCAGGCCAGCTTGTACGCGTAGTGCGGATCGTCCGGCGCCCGGCCGTTCGGCACGTACACCGACCAGACCCGCAGCCCGTCGCAGGTGGCGGAGATGGCGCGGGCCTCCGGCTCGGGGAACCCGGGCTCGCCGGCGAATCCGACGGTCACGTCGGAGAGCCCGACCCGGGACAGGATCGCCACCCCGTTCCACCGGCCGTCGCTGTGGCTGGCCGCCGTGTAGCCCAGCTCGCCCACCTCGGCGACCGGGAACGCGCCGTCGGGGCACTTGGTCTCCTGGAGGCAGACCACGTCCGGCGCGGTGGCGTCGAGCCACTCCAGCAGCCGGGGCAGGCGGGCCTTCACCGAGTTCACGTTCCACGTCGCCAGGCGCATGGTGCCAAGCCTGCCGCATCGCCGCCCGCACCGCCCGGCGGGAGGTAAGGAGGGGCCCCTTGTTAACAGACGTCTGTTAACAAGGGGCCCCTCCTTACCGCTGTCAGCTGCCCGGGGTGTCGTTCGGGCGGGTCTGCTCGGCGAGGAAGCGTTCCAGTTCGGCGCCGAGCTCGTCGGCGGTGGGCAGCGGCCCGGTCTCGGCGGCGAGCAGGTTCTTCTCGCCGCGCCCGCGGGCGAACGCGTCGTACTGCTCCTCCAGGGCCTGCACCAGTTGGGCGGCGTCGTCGGTCTGGGCGACCTGCCGGTCGATCTCGACCCGGACCACCTCGGCGGCCGCGCGCAGCCCGTCGTGCGGCAGCAGCAGGCCGGTGCTGCGGGACACGGAGCTGAGCAGCATCTCCGCGGCGGCCGGGTACTCGGCCTGGGCCACGTAGTGCGGCACGTGGGCGGCGAAGCCGAGCGCGTCGCGGCCCTGCTCGCCGAGCCGGAACTCCAGCAGGTGACCGACGCTGCCCGGCACCTGGACCCGCTGCAGCCACGGTTCGTAGCCGGCGATCAGCTCCGGGCGGGTGGCGTGCGCGGTGACCCCGGTGGGCCGGGTGTGCGGCACGGCCATCGGGATCGAGTTGAGCCCGACGGTGAGCCGGACGTCCAGCCGCGCGGCGAGGCCGGCGACGGCGGCGGTGAACCGCTCCCACTGCAGGTCCGGCTCCGGGCCGGTGAGCAGCAGGAACGGGGTCTCGTCGTCGTCGTGCAGCACATGCAGCGCGAGCTCCGGCGCGTCGTAGTGCTCCCAGTGGTCCTCGACGAAGGTCATCACCGGGCGGCGGGAGCGGTAGTCGAAGAGCTGGTCCACGTCGAAGGTGGCGATCGGGCGCGCCTCCAGGGAGCTGAGCAGCTGCTCCCGGGCCAGCCGGGTGGCGTTGCCCGCGTCGACGAAGCCGGTCAGGGCCTGGATCAGCACGGGCTGGCCGAGATCGGGCAGATCGTCGGAGAGCTGGTAGAGCTCGTGTGGGTCGAGCACCGGTAGGGACCTCCTGGGGAACGCGCGTACGGGCGCCGCGAGGGAACGGCACCCGGTTCGGGGAACCACCCGTAATCCTGATCCATTCCATCCGGCGAGGAATCACCGGCCGGGGGGTGGCGAACGGCCGGCTCGCGGGCGGTGGGACGACGTACCATCGGCTGACCACCCCATCGCCGGCTCGGCCGTACGGTGGAGGTGGCCGATCTTGCCGGGGGCGGTGGCCGGCTGCGTGCTTCCTGCCCGCGGCCCTGCGGCCCGTCCGGCGTGACCGATGGGCCCGTTGCGCGTGGTATCGCCGCCGCCCGCCGCCGCCGGTCGCGTTTGCCCTGGTAGCGGGGGGTTGATTGTGACCACCGCCACGTGATCACCGAGCGTGATCATGCGGATCGCCGCCTAGCCTCGTCGGATGCGTGACGACGGCACCCTCGACGACCAGTTCGCCCCCGAAGGTACGACTGGCCAATCGGACGACACCCCCTCGTCCGATCGGACCGGCGCTTCCCGTGACCCCCGCCCTGGCCGGCTCCTCGGCCGCCGCTTCTCCCGTACCCGTCCGGCCGACCCGGCTAACCTCGCCGCCGCGACGCCCGCCCGAGGCCGGACGCGGGCCCGGGTGGCCCTGGCCACCGGCGTGGTCTGCTGCCTCGGGGCGGCCAGCTTCGTCCAGTTCGGCGGCGGCCTCACCGACACGGTGAACCGGGTGGTCGGGGTCGCCGAGCAGGCCGACCTGGCGGAGCGGGCCGCCGCCGAGCCGGCCTCGCGCGGCCTGGAGCGGGCCGAGGTCGTCGTGCCGCCCACCGCCGCGCCGTCGGCCGGCGCCACCCCCACTCCCGCCGCGTCGCCCAGCAAGAAGCCGGCGGCCAAGAAGCCGGTCAAGCCCAAGGCCAAGCCGAAGCCCAAGCCCAAGCCGAAGCCCAGGCCGAAGCCGGTCCTGGTGGACGCGGCCCCGGTGGCCGGCCTGGACCGGACCCAGATGGCCAACGCCAAGCACATCGTGCGGGCCGCGAAGAAGATGGGCGTGCCGCGGCGGGCGATGGTGATCGCGGTGGCCACCGCGATGCAGGAGAGCACCCTGCTCAACTACGCCAGTGGCGTGCTGCCCGAGTCGCAGAACTACGCGTACGAGGCGATCGGCTGGGACCACGACTCGGTCGGCCTGTTCCAGCAGCGGCCCAGCAGCGGCTGGGGCACGGTCGAACAGTTGATGGACCCCGAGTACGCCACCCAGGCGTTCCTCGCCGTACTGCTGGAGATCCCGGGCTGGCAGGACCTGCCGCTGACCATCGCGGCCCAGACCGTCCAGGTCTCCGCGTTCCCCGACGCCTACGCGCAGTGGGAGTGGGCGGCCGACGAGGTGGTCCGGGCGATCTACCCGACGGCGGTCTGACCCGCGCGCCACTGTGGATGCTTGCCGGTGGACCCGCTGGGGTACATCTGAGGACAAGCAACCCACCGGAGGTCGACATGTCAGCACTGGTGCGGCGGATCAGCGCGTTCCTGCGCTCGCCCCGCGGGCAGCAACTCGTCGAGCGCGGCCGGCGCGAGCTGGGCCGGCCGGAGAACCAGGCCAAGCTGCGCCGGCTGGCCACCCGGCTGAACGGCCGCCGGCGCTGACGCCGACCGCCGCGGCCCCGCCGCCCCTCGACCTCCGGGAGCAACCGTGACCGACCCCACGCCCCTGGACGGGCCGCCCACCCCCACGCCGCCCGTGCCCGGCCAGCCACTTCCCGGCGGCGGGGACGGCGCTGAGGCGCCGCCCGCGACGCTCTGGGACCGGATGCGCGAGGATCCGCAGTACGCCCCGGAGCACCTGGCCCTGGAGGCGGTGCGCCGGCTCGGACCGGAGGCCGCGCGCTGGGCCGACCGGGCCCGCGCCGATCGGCCCGGGGCGTCCGCCGAGGAGCTGGCCGAGCAGGCCGTCCGACGGTTCGTCAACCGGGCCCGGCTCTCCGGCGCGGTGTCCGGCGCCGCCGGCCTGCCCGGCGCGGTGATCGACGTGGGCGTGCTGGCCTGGACCCAGGCCCGGATGGTGCTGCACATCGCGGCGGCGTACGGGGTGGATCCGGAGCACCCGGACCGGGCCACCGACCTGCTGGTGTTGCAGAAGGTGCACAAGGTGGCGGAGAGCGCCCGACTCGCCCTCGGCGTGGCCGCCGGGCGGGAGCGCGCCGGTGCCCTCTTCGGCGCGGGCGGGCAGACCCCGCTGGGCCGGGCCATGCTCCGGCTGGGCGTACGGCTGGCGCAGATGGCCGGGGTGCGCGCCGTCAAGCGGGTGGCCGCCAAGGTGGTCCCCGGCGCCGCGATCGTCCTCGGCACCTGGGCCAACTCGTCCGCCACCAAGGCGCTCGCCGACCGCTCCCGCAGTCACTACCGCACCCCGCCCACCGTCCCCGAGCCCCGCTCGTCCTGACCGGCCCGCCCCGCCGGGCCGGCCTGCGGCGACCCGCCGGCGCTGAGGGCTTGGCGTGCGGTGTGGGCTCGGCGTGCGGCGACCGGCCCGGCGTTGAGCGTCAGGCGTGCGGTGCGGGCTCGGCCGGCGTGGCGGGCGGGCTCAGTCGGCGTAGCCGGCGGTGGGCCAGGAGACCTCGGCGAGGCGGCGCTGGCCCGCCGCGTTGGGGTGGAACCAGTCCAGCCGGTTGACCAGGTCCAGCGAGAACCGCACCCGGTGCACCGCGCCGCCGTCGTACCGGCAGCGCGACCCGTACGCCTTGCAGGCCGCCCGCAACTGCGTGTTGTAGGCGTCGATCCGCTGCCGGAAGCTCGCTCGGCGGGCCACCGCCGTGGGCGCGGTCGAGGTGGGGTCGGCCAGCAGGGCGGGGCAGACGCCGTACCGCCAGGCCCGGACCGCCCGGGGCTCGGTGTGCCCGATCTGCCAGAGCCGGTGCAGGTCCGGGATGCTGACCACCAGCACCCGCGCCTTCGGCCGGCCCTTGCGCAGCACCCGCAGGCCGCGGTCCACCTCGTCGCGGAACGTGGCGACGGGGGTCATCTGGTCGATCCGGCCCCGGCAGGCGTCGTTGGCCCCGATCAGCACGGTGACGTAGTCGGCGCGGTCGCGTACCGCCGCCTCGGCCTGGCCGGCGAGCGCCGCGGCCCGGGCGCCCGGCGCGGCGTGGTTGCGGGCCCGGCCGCGCAGCGCCGGGTCGAGTTCCTCCAGCCGTTGGTAGTGGCTGTCCACCCGCAGGCCGTCCCCGGTGGACCAGGAGTTCCGCTCGCACGCGGTGAGCACCAGGCAGGACCCGAAACCGGCGGTGATCGAGTCGCCGAGCGCGGCCATCGCGGCCGGCAGGCCGGGACGCGGGTTGTCCCGGGTCGGCCGGGGAGCCGCCTGGCCGCCCTCGCAGGCCAGCGCCACCAGGGCGGCCAGGCAGGCGACGGCGGCGACCCAGCGTCGAGGCATGACCACCCCAGTTTCGACGGCGCAGCGCAACGGCGCGGTAACTCTATGCGCTCGGCGCGGGGGATCGGAGGACTGCTGTCGGGTTTCAGGCAATCATGCCCATGGATCGATGAACTGTGCTAACGGGTTCGCCACGGCGCCGGCTGGCCGTGCAGCCACCAGTGCAGCGCCCGGGTGATCCGGGGCAGCACCAGATAGGTCATCAGCGGGGTGAGGCAGAGCGTCATGATCAGCGTACGGACCGCCAGCGGCACGTCGGCGATGAACCGGGCGGTGAGCAGGGTCGCCGTCAGGCTGAGCGGGAAGAACGCCAGCCAGATCGTCACCGCCTGCTTCCACCGCGGCGGAGCGGCCGGGGTTGCCGCTGCGGTGCCGACCGGCGCCTCCACCGCCCGGTCCGCCGGCGGGTCGAACCACCCCTCGATGCCGGTACGCCGCTCGACGCGGGTGTGCTCGACCATGCCCTGCGCGGAGGTCAGCCACCAGGTCCGCTGCGGCGACTCCTCCCAGCGGCGCAGCGTCTCGTCGTCGGCGAACCGGTAGAGCATGTGCCAGTCCGGCGAGCCGGGAGCGCTGCGCACCCAGCCCACCCCGAGGAAGCCGGGGAAGCTCTCCGCCAGCGCGCTGCCCGCCCGCATCCAGGCGATCATCTCGTGGGCGCGCGCCGGGTCGGCCCGTCGGGCGATCGCGACGGTCACCGGCGCCGCCTGGGTCGTGGTCATGTCCCTCATCCTTCCCGCCCGCCGCCGGTGACCCCCCGGCGCGACGACGGGGTGTAACGCAACGCACCGGGCGTGCCATACCGGCCGGTGGCCGGGCTCACGACCGGGGTGGCGTCCGGCGAATCGTCGGCCGTGCCCGGTTAGGGCGGTCGGTGCCGGGGTAGCCCGAAGGAATGACGAGATCGCAACCCCGGCGGGCCCGGGGCACCGTCGGCCACGCGTACAGCGCGCTGAACCTGCGCCTGGCGCTGGCGGCGTTCGGTCTGGTCACCATGACGCTCTTCGCCGTACTGGCGTTCCGGGCGGAGGTGGTGTGGCTGGGCGTCGTCTGCGCGCTGTTCGCCGTGGTCGCGGCGGTCGACCTGGTGGTCATCCAGCGCCGCCGCGCGGCCCGCCGCCGCGAGGAGCCGGGCACGAAGCACTCACTCTTCGAGTGACAGGAGTACGAGACATGCCCATCGCCACCACCAATCCCGCCACCGGACAGGTGCTCAAGACGTACGACCCGATGTCGGACGAGCAGGTCGACGCCGCGATCGAGCGGGCGGACCTGGCGTTCCGGCAGTTGCGCGACACCAGCTTCGCCCAGCGCGCCCGGTGGCTGACCGCCGCCGCCGACCTGCTCGACGCCGAGCGCGACGCCACCGCCCGGCTGATGACCACCGAGATGGGCAAGACGTACGCGGCCGCGCAGGCCGAGGTGACCAAGTGCGCCACCGCCTGCCGGTTCTACGCCGCCAACGCGGAGCGGATGCTGGCCGACGAGCCGGCCGACGCGCCGGCGGTGAAGGCGACGCGGGCCTTCGTCCGCTACCAGCCGATCGGCCCGGTGCTCGCGGTGATGCCGTGGAACTTCCCGCTGTGGCAGGTGATGCGGTTCGCCGCGCCCGCGTTGATGGCCGGCAACACCGGCCTGCTCAAGCACGCCTCCAACGTGCCGCAGACCGCGCTCTACCTGGAGGATCTGTTCCGCCGGGCGGGCTTCCCGGAGGGCGCCTTCAGCACCCTGCTGGTGGGCTCCGACGTGGTGGACCGGATCCTCGCCGACCCGCGGGTGCGGGCCGCCACCCTGACCGGCAGCGAGGCCGCCGGGCGTTCCATCGCGGCCAGCGCCGGCCGGGAGCTGAAGAAGACCGTGCTGGAACTGGGCGGCAGCGACCCGTTCGTGGTGATGCCCTCGGCCGACCTGGACAAGGCCGCCGAGGTGGCCACCACCGCCCGCTGCCAGAACAACGGCCAGTCCTGCATCGCGGCCAAGCGGTTCATCGTGCACACCGACGTCTTCGACGCCTTCGCCGAGAAGTTCGCCGCCCGGATGTCCGCGCTGCGCGTCGGCGACCCGATGGACTCCGGCACCGACGTCGGCCCGCTGGCCAGCGAGCGCGGCCGGGACGACGTGCACGCCCAGGTGCAGGACGCCGTCGACAACGGCGCGACCGTGCTCTGCGGCGGCGAGAAGCCGGCCGGCGACGGCTGGTTCTATCCGCCGACGGTGGTCACCGACCTGAAGCCCGGGATGCGGATGTGGTCCGAGGAGGTCTTCGGCCCGGTCGCCGGCCTCTACCGGGCGGCCTCCTACGACGAGGCGATCGAGATCGCCAACGGCACCAACTTCGGCCTGGGCTCCAACGCCTGGACCGAGGACCCGGCCGAGCAGGAGCGGTTCGCCACCGACCTGGACGCCGGCAACGTCTTCATCAACGGCATGACCACGTCCTATCCGGAGCTGCCCTTCGGCGGGGTGAAGAACTCCGGGTACGGCCGAGAGCTGTCCGCCGTGGGCATGCGGGAGTTCTGCAACACCAAGACGGTGTGGATCGGCGCGGGTGAGGCCGGCGCGGGTGCCGGCGCGCACGCCGAATAGCGGCGCTCAGCCGCCAGCGGCTGTTAAGCGGGGCCCCCTGCTATGCAGAATGCGTTAACAGGGGGCCCCTGCTTACATCCGGGCCGGCGTGGGTAGGAATTCCGCCCATGACGGTGTTCGGCTTTCACGCGTCCCATGAGCAGATCCACCCCGCCAAGCTGCTGGAGGCGGTGATCCACGCCGAGCGGGCCGGCTTCGGCGCCGCCATGTCCTCGGACCACTTCTCCCCGTGGAGCACCCGGCAGGGCCAGTCCGGCTTCGCCTGGTCCTGGCTCGGCGCCGCCCTCCAGGCCACCAACCTCTCCTTCGGCGTGGTCAACGCCCCCGGGCAGCGGTACCACCCGGCGATCATCGCCCAGGCGATCGGCACCCTCGGCGCGATGTACCCGGGCCGGTTCTGGGCCGCGCTGGGCTCCGGCGAGGCCAGCAACGAGCACATCACCGGCGACGCCTGGCCCCGCAAGGAGCTGCGCAACGCCCGGCTGCGCGAGTGCGTCGACGTGATCCGGGCGCTGCTGGCCGGCGAGGAGGTCAGCCACGACGGCCTGGTCCGGGTGGACCGGGCGAGGCTGTGGACCCGGCCCGAGGAGCCGCCCGCGCTGATCGGCGCGGCGGTCAGCGTCGAGACGGCCCGCTGGGTCGCCGACTGGGCGGACGGGCTGATCACCGTCAACGCGCCGATCCCGCACCTGAAGCAGATGATCGAGGCGTACCGGGAGGCCGGCGGGCGCGGCCCGCTGCACCTCCAGGTGCACGTCAGCTGGGCGCCCGAGCAGGCCGAGGCCGAGTCCATCGCGTACGAGCAGTGGCGCAGCAACGTCTTCCCGCCGCCGATCTGCTGGGACCTGGACACCGCCGAGCACTTCGACGTGGTCAGCGAGCAGGTGCCGATGGAGAAGGTCACCTCCACCGTCAACGTCTCCGCCGACCTGGGCCGGCACGTGGGCTGGCTGGAGGAGTACCTGGCGCTGGGCTTCGACCAGATCGCCCTGCACCACGTCGGGCAGGAGCAGCGGGCGTTCATCGACGCCTTCGGCGCCGAGGTGCTGCCGAAACTGCGTTCCGCCGGATGATCGGCTCGACTCAGTCCAGCCGGCGGGCGAGCACCTGGCCCGGCCAGGGTTCGTGGCCCGGCCGCTCGACGGTGAACGGGTCGGTGGCGGTGAAGCCGCAGCGCTCGTAGAACCGCACCAGCGCCCGGTCGTCGCCGGCGTAGCAGTCCACCCGCAGCAGCCCGACGCCCCGCTCCCGGGCCAACTCGGCGGCCTGCGCCAGCAGCCGCGCGCCGATCCCCAGCCCGGCGTGCGCCCGGTCGCTGACCAGCAGGTTCACGTACAGCTCCGGCTCGCTGGCCGGCGGCACGTACGCCATGGCCGGGCCGACCACCAGCGCGCCGACCGGCCGGCCGTCGAGTTCGGCCAGCCACAGCCCGCCGCCAGCGGCGTACTCGTCGGCCTGGGCGACCCGGCGCGGGTTGGTCGACGCGAGCTCGGTGCCCCACTGGCCGGTGCGGCCGCGCGCCACCAGCCAGGTGGTCGCGTCGTCGAGCAGGCGCAGCACGGCCGGCGCGTCGGCCGGTCCGCCGGGCCGCAGGGCGATGGTTGGCTTGTCGGTCATGGTCGACATGCTGCCACTCTGGCCCGGCGCGGCGCGTCCCACCCGCTGCGGCCCGTCCCGCCCGCGCCGCCGACTTCAGCGTCCGGTTGACCCCGCACCACCGGCCGACGGCCCCGCCGCGTCCGGCGCGGCGGCAGGAACCTCGCGGACCAGCGTCGCCACCGCGCCGCCCGGCGGGCTCAGCCGACGGTCGCCCGCTCCCACGGGCCGGCACCCGCACCGACGCCATCCCCGCCGCCGTGGCGGCCCGGATGCCCAGCTCGGTGTCCTCGAACACCAGGCAGTCCAATGGGTCCACCCCGAGTTGCCGCGCGGCCAGCAGGAACGCGTCCGGGGCGGGCTTGGGCCGGGGGTAGTCCCCGGCGCAGACCAGCACGTCGAAGCGGTCGAGCAGGCCCAGCGTGCTCAGCGAGGCGGTCACGCCGGCCCGGGTGCTGCCGGAGACCACCGCGAACGGGACCCGCCCGTGGTCGGCCTCAATGTGCGCCAGCACCTCGGGCACGGCGGTCAGTTTCGGCAGGGCGGCCTCGTACAGCGCCTCCTGGCGACGGACCACCGCGTCGACCGGCATGGCCAGCCCGTACCGCTCGTTGAGGGTGGCGACGATGTCGGTGATCGGCCGGCCGCCCCAGGCGTAGAACAGCTCCTCGGGGAACTCGCAGCCCCACTCGCCCAGCGCGGCGCACCACGCCGTGTAGTGCAGCGGCATCGAGTCGGCGATGGTGCCGTCGCAGTCGAACAGGTACGCGCGGAACTCGCCCGCCGGCAGGGGGATGGCCATGAGTGCAGGCTAGGGGAGTGGTGAGCCGCCGTCACCACGCGTGTCCCCGGAGGCGGACAGCGGGCGGCCGAGGAAGAGCCCACCCGTGCCGGCGGTAAATGTCGTGCCGGCTGCATCCGCCGTGGATCCGGTCGGCGAAGTCCCTCATGGAACACCACCCGTCAACCCGTACGGAAGGACAGCCACCATGAGGAAGATCGGGTACGCCGGCGCGGTCGCCGCCGCGTTCGTCGCCAGCCTCGCCGTCGCCGCCCCGGCCTCGGCCGCGCCGGTCAACGCCGGGGCGGCCTGCGCGCAGGCCGGACTCGGCACGTTGAAGAGCCTGGGCCTGCTCCAGGCCGCCGCGCAGCGGAAGATCGACTACTCCACGTTGGCCGACCCGGTGAACGGGCCGATCTTCGCCGCCCTGCCGGCCGGGTCGTACCTGTCGCTGGGCCAGGTGGTGAAGCTGCACCACACCAACCCGGAGCTGTTCGCCTGGTGCTGACCCGGCGACCGGCCGCCCGGAGCTGACGGCCGGATCTCGGGCGGGCGCCCGAAAGCGCCCGATCGGTGGAAAGGGTGGTCTCCCCGACCCGAGGGGAGACCACCCTTTGCTGTGTTCGGACAGTCACAGTCGTGTCCAATTCACGAGCTTTCGTGAGTAAAACTCCTCGCTGACGGTTATGGCCATTGACTCGTCGCCAGCCAGCAGATAATTTGCGTCAGGTAATTGCCGCCCGGCAATTACCTGCGGGGGAGCTGGTCCGGTGGTGACGTGTGTGTGTTCGCCCGCGGTAACGGCGGCGCGATGACGGCGGCCTTGGTAGTGGCCGCCGTCCTCTTCTATTTCGTGGTGTTGGCGGTCTCGGCGTTCACCCGGGCCGTCGATCGGGTCAACCGTGATCTGGCCGTGCTGGCCGAGCTTCGGGCTAGCGCGGATTCGACCGAAACCAACTGTTCGCACGACGTTCCTTGCCTGTCTGACGGCTGATTCTGTCCGCGTCCGCCTCGCGGCGGCGCTGATTTCGCCTGCCCCGCAGTGGGCGATTCGGGTATGGCAGTTGTCCGGCGGAAACAGGTCCGCCGGAGTCGTATAAGGGAGATTAGATGGGTCAACGAAAAGTGACCGGAGGGATAGCCTGCGCGCTGCTGGCTGCCTCGGTGCTGGCGGTTCCCGGCGTGAACGCCGCGGCGGTGGCGGCACCCCGTCCCGCGGGACGGGATGGGGTCGGCGAGCCGGTCCTGTCGCCGAAGTCGACGTCGGAGGTGTGGTTGTTCGACACGCCCGAGAGCGGCAGCGCGGCACGGACCGCTACTGCCGACGGGGCGGCGCCGTCGGTGCCGAAGGGCACCGGGCCGGTGCGGAACGCTACCGAGTTGTCGTTCTCCTTGAGTGACCGCTTGGAGGCGAGGATCAACGTCGGCTCCGGCAACCTGATGCTGCGCAGCACGGAGCTGATGCTGCCTGGGGTCGCGGAGGACGTGACCATCGGTGCCACGTTCAACAGCCTGCTGCTGGGCAGCGGGCTGTCTGCCGGCGCACACGGGCCGGGCTGGCGTACCCGAGCTGGCCAGGATGTGAAGCTCTACCCAGCCGACGACGGCTCGGTCACCTATGCCGCCGCCGACGCCGTGGTGGGTAAGTTCACCGCCTCCGGATCGGGCTACTCGTCTCCTGGGGAGTTCAAGGCCACGCTGGCACACGACGGCAGCGGCTGGAAGCTGACCGAGCACGGCAGCGGCAAGAAGCTCTACTTCGGTTCCGACGGTCTGCTCGACAAGACCGAGGACCGCAACGGCAACGTCACCGACGTCGCGTACGCGTCCGGCAGGATGACCACGATCACCTCGGACCGTGGTCCCACCTCGGCCCGCACCGCGGCGGCGACCTGGACCGACAACAAGATCGGCAAGTACCGGCAGACCGGCAGCGACGGCAGCTGGCGGGAGGCGTCGTACGCCTACGACAGTTCGGGGCGGTTGCAGACGATCCAGTCGGCGACCTGGCGCAAGGTGATGTTCGAGTACAACGGCGCCGGTGACCTCACGAAGATCACCACAAAGGACGACACCTTCGTCACCATCACCTACGACGGCCAGCACCGGGTCACCTCGTTCACCCAGGTCCACGACAACGCGACCATGCGGGGCTCGACCACCCGGTTGGCGTATCCGACGTCGTCGCAGACCTTGGTGGCGGATGCCCGGCAGGACATCTCCCAGCCGGTCTCCGCGGTGCCGCACACCACCTACGACCTGAACGCCGAGAAGCGGGTCACCAAGGCGACCGACCCGGCCGGCAACAGCCAGAGCAAGACCTACACGCCGTTCAGCGACGTGGCCTCGTCGGTCAGCCGTGAGCAGGGCACCACCGCCAACACACACGGCGCGAACTCGGGGCAGTCGCTGACCAAGTCGGAGTCCGCGACCGGTGCGAGCGCCTCCGCCACCTACGGCAACGCGGCCACGACGACCAACCCGACGGCGAATTTCCAACCGTCGTCCTCCATCGACAGTCAGGGCAACAGCTCCGCCTACACCTACAACGGCGCGGGCAACCAGACCTCCACCGCTGACGCGATGGCCGCCAAGGCGGAGGTGGACTACAACGACGACGGCACGGTCAAGACCTCCACGGACCCGGCGAACACCGGCAACCCCACCAGCTACACGTACGACACCAGCAGGCAGTTGACGAAGGTGACCCCGCCGACCGGCAACGGCCTCGCGGTGAAGACGTTCACCTACGACCCGTACGGCCGGATCAAGACCGTCAACGACGGCTGCACCACCACCTACACCTACACGCAGGACGACCGGGTCTCGCAGATCGACTACTCCGGCTGTGGCACCCAGCCGTCGGTGACGTTCGACTACGGCGGGACCGGCAACCTGCTCACCCGCGTCGACGCGACCGGCACCACCACCTGGTCCTACGATCCGCTGAACCGGGTGCGCGAGCGGAGCAACCCCGGCGGTGGCATCCTGAAGTACGTGCCGGACCCGGTGGGCAACCTCGAGCAGTTGACCGACGGTCGCGGCACGACGCGGTACTACTACAACTCGCGTAACTGGTTGGTGCGGATGGACACTGCGGCGGGCACCCGCTACAACTTCCTGTACGACAAGGACGGCAACCGCACCCACACCTACTTCGGGACGAACGACGCCAACAGCAGTTGGGCGTTGCGGACCCAGACGACGTACGACAAGTCGAACCGGCCTACCCGGATCACCGCCACCCGCAACTCGGCGAGCCCGGCCACGGTCTTCGACGTGACGTACTGCTACGCGAAGTACACCGCCGGCCAGCCGTGCTCGACGGCGAAGGCGAACGACACCGGTCTGCGGCAGTGGCAGAAGGACGAGGTGAGCGCCGCGATCAGCCAGTTCAGCTACGACAAGGCCAACCGGCTGACCAAGGCCACCAACTACCACGGCAAGACCTACGACTACACGTACGACAGCAACGGCAACCGCACCGGCGTCAAGGTCGACGGCGCCAGCACCCAGTCGCTGACCTACAACAGCGCCAACCAGATCACCAGCACCTACAACACCTATGACGGTCGCGGTAACCAGACCCGGGCCAGCAGCCCGACGGTCAACCCGATGACCTACAACTCGGTCAAGCAGATGACCGGCGCGAACGCCGGCACCTACGCCTACGCCGGCACCGACCAGGTCGAGCTGACCCACGCCGGTAGCACCACCATCCAGAACGGCCTGGAGGACCAGCACGGCATGCCGTGGCTGCAATCCTGGACGGCCAACGGCTCGACGACGTACGTCGAGCGCGACGGTCTCGGCACCCCGCTGGGCCTGCGCACCGGGAGCACCGACAACGCGTACGTGCTGGACGGGCTCGGCTCGGTGGTGGCGATCGTCAAGGCCAACGGCACCGTCGCGGCCACCTACCGCTACGACCCTTACGGCACCGCGACCACGGCCGACGAATACAACCTCGGCCAGACCAACCTGATCCGGTACGCCAGCGGCACGTACGACTCGACGTCGGGCTTCACGAAGTTCGGGCAGCGCTGGTACAACCCGGTGCAGGGCCGCTTCACCCAACAGGACAACCTCAGCTTCATCGGCAACCCCAGAAGCGGCAACCGGTACGCGTACGCCGGCGCGAATCCTGTTACCTACACCGATCCGACCGGCATGATGAGTGAGGGCGATGAGCTGGACGGACAGTCGCTACTATTGGGCGGCATTGTCGGTGGCTTGTTGGGGTTCGGTTTGGCCTCGGCCGGTCTTCCTGTGCTTGCAGCGGGCGCTATTAGTGGATGTGTTGGTGGAATGGTTTCGAATGCAATATCACAGCGGGGAAACGTCAGTGCGGACGGCCTTGCCTTCAACTGCATGATCGGTGCAGCAGTAGGCACTGTGTTTGGCGTTATAGCAAGGGGAGGCTACAGAGGCGGTGCCTAGCGGCTCAGGAGCTAATTCGTCCGTGCGCAGGGCCAGATTCTTGCTCTGGCTCGCGGTACTCGTAGTGGCCATCATGTTGGCGGTGGTCCTATATCCCGCGATCAGGATTGTCGCGATGGCGCCCGCTTGCCTTGTAGTGCTGGCGCTGGCGTGGGCATGGCATCGACAACGCAAAGGTCGAGTACAGTCACTTTCTAGAGCCTTTCCCGAGCAGGCAATCGCTCTCGGCTGCGTCCTGCTCGCTGGATCGCTTGTCAGTGTGGTGATCGATATCGCGCGCGGAAATACTGGCACTTCGCGTACGGTCGGTGTCTTCCTCTCAGTAAGTTCGGCGCTCCTGATTGCCGCAGGAATTGCCGCTCGCCCATCAAATAGCTAGGCCGGCAACGGGCACCGGTGGAGCAAACCGGGTCGGATCCAGTTGGATCCGACCCGGTTTGCGGCAGCTCTTTTGCGACGGGCGACCAGACAGCGATCGGTGAAGCCGACGGTGGTAGCGAGAGCATCCGATGAAGTATCAGATCAAGCTGGCGTTGACCATCTTTGTCGTCGGCCTGGCGGGCACCATTCTCTTTCAGGCGCTGACTCACGGGTGGTCGACAACCTCACGAGCGCTCGTGGCGACAGCATTCTTCTTCGGACTTTTGGCGGTGCTTGTCGGCCTGGCCATTCACTACAGTATGCGTGACCGGGCAAGAGCACTGACAAAGAATGAGGTTTCGCCCTGGCGGTCAACCGACTTATGAAGGGCTCATGGAAACCGCGCAGGACGAGTGATCCGGATCAGCAGTGGCGCCTGACAACTCTTTCCGCAATCTGGAACTGCGAGTGGCGACAGTGTTCCTGCTGCTCTCGGTGGTGGTGCTGGGCCCGCTGGTCGACAGCCCGGAGCTGACGACCCTGGAGCGTACGTCGAGAGTCGTCGGCGGCATCGCGTTGGTCCTGCTGGCGACCGTGTCGATCTATCAGGCCCGCCGTCGCGGCGGCGGCTAGCCGCCGTGGTCAGCGCGCCGACCGTACGCCGTCGACGAACGTCCGCCACGCCGCCGGCGCGAAGGTGAGGGTGCCGCCGTCGCGGTCCTTGGAGTCGCGGACGGCGACCACGCCGGGCAGGTTGTCGGCGACCTCGACGCAGTCACCGCCGTTGGAACTGCTGCGGGTGCTGGTGCGCCACCGGGCGCCGGTCAGCTCAGCCATTCTCGCCTCGTCAGGAACTCGATGGTCTGGTCGCGTGGCAACGCCACCGACCTGAGAGTGTCCCAGACCTGCCGGAGGGCGGCAATGTCCTTGGTGGTGCGACCGGCGGCCTGGTCGTCGAGGTAGGCGAGATCTTCGCCGGTGTCGGTGGTGGCCAGCACGAGCGGGCCGGCCTGGCCGGGGTGGAAGCCGGCGCTCAGCGGCACCACGTGCAGCAGCACCTTCGGGCGCCGGGCCATGGCCACCAGGTGGTCGAGCTGCGGGCGCATGATCTCCGGGTCGCCCCGCAGCAGCGCCACCTCGTCGATGACAAAGACGGTGAGCGGCGGCCGGGGCCGGCCGAACACGTCGGCCTGCCGGGCCAGCCGGGCGGCCACGTAGCCCTCCACCTCGTCGCCGGCGAGCGGGCCGCAGCTCAGCACCGCGTGTGCGTACGCCTCGGTCTGCAGCAGGCCGGGCACGACGGTCGGCTGGAACGAGCGGAGGGTGTCGGCGCGGCGTTCCACCTCGGCCCAGGGCAGGAACCAGACCGGCTCGCGGGGCCTGACCACGTCCGGCCACAGCTCGCCAACCTCCCGGCCGAGCGTGGCGCAGACCGCCGCCCGGTGCCGGGGGTGCGGTACCCGACCCGGAGTCACCCAGCGGGCGGCCGTCTTCGGGTCCACCCCGACGTGGCCGGCGAGCGATTCGGCGGTCTCGCCGGCCTCCGCCATGGCGATCCGCAGCGCGTCGTTCATGCCTGCCTCCACGAGGGACGTTCCGGACGTCCGCCGACCCTATCGTCACGCGGTGTGGCCGTCGCGCGACGCGCGGCAGGGTTTCCAGCAGCGAAACCGCCGTCGTGGGCGGGACCGCCGGTCGCTCCCGGCCCGCCCGGCCGGGTGGCCCCAGCCGTACGACGAGGAGGCCGCCGTGAGCAGTCGTGAACCCGCCCCGCCGTCCCGGCCGGCGCGTCCGCACGTACCCATGCGGCCGTTGTGGCGGTGCCGGGCGTGCGGCGCGCACTGGCCGTGCCAGCCGGCGCGGCTGGCGTTGCTGGCCGAGTACCGCGACGACCGGACGGCGCTGCTGGTGTACCTGGCGACGGTGATGAGCGAGGCCGCCGGGCAGCTCGCCCAGCTCGGCGGCCAGCCCGATCCGGCGGAGCTGACCGCCCGCTTCCTCACCTGGGCCCGCGCCCCCGGAGCCGGCGGTCATGACCGCCCGCTTCGTCGCCTGGGCCCATGCCCCGGGGGTAGGCGGTCATGATCGCGCGCTTCCTCACCTGGGCGCTCGCCCCGGGGTCGACGGTCATGATCACGCTCGAACATGGAAATAGGGGCCTTCCGGCAACCGGAAGGCCCCTATTTCAGGGACCGAGCGTGATCATGCGCGGGGTGCGAGCGCGATCATGCGGGCAGCGTGATCGAGCGGGCGGGTCAGGACAGGGTGCAGGCCCGGCCGTTGAGGGTGACCAGACCCGGATCCGGGTTGGGGCCGAAGGACGTCGAGCCGTTCAGGCCGAACGTGATCGAGCCCCCGGGCGCGATCTTCGCGTTCCACGGCAGGTTCTTCGCGGTGACCGTCGCGCCGGCCTGGGCGACCTCCGCCGACCAGGAGTGGGTCACCTTCTGGTCGGTGAGGAACGCCCACCGCAGCGACCAGCCGTTCACCGCGGAGCTGCCGGTGTTGCGTACGGTCACCTGGGTGGTGAAGCCCGCCGGCCAGCTGCCGTGGGTGGTGTAGCTGACCGCGCAGCTCGGCGCGGGCACCGCGCCCGCGTCGCCCTGGTCGGCGAGGAAGGACGCCAGCCAGGCCAGCGCCGAGTTCCAGTTGATCGCCACCTCGTTCGTCGCGTACGAGTTGATGTCGTCCACGTAGCAGAACATCGGCGCGCAGCCGGCCAGCAGCTGTGCGGCGAACGGGTCCTGGAGGGCGGCGTTCGGGCCACCGGCGAGCGAGCCGGCCGGCGGGTTCGGCGACGCCGGGTCGAGCTGGTGGGCGAAGATCCGGCTGTGCTGGTTGCGGGCGTGCTGCTCACCCCAGCCGGTCACGTACGACATGTTCAGCGCGTTGCGGCCGAACAGGTAGTCCGCGCCCTGCACCGCCCCGTCCCGGTACTTCGCGTTCCGGGTCAGGTCGAACGCGGTGGCCAGCACGATCACGTTGTTGATCACGTTGCTGTTGCTGCCCCACACGTACGCCGCGGGGGTGCCGGGCAGCGGCAGCCCGTACGCCTGGTCGGTGAGCGCGGCCAGGTAGCGGTCGGCGGCGGCGGTGACCGACGCGCGGACCCGGGCCTTCTCGGCGGCCGGCAGGTTGCTCGGCACGGTGGCCAGGTCGAGCCGGCCCACCGCGGCCACGCTCTGCCAGCCGAACGCGCCGGCGGCGTCGAACACATCGGCGGTGTGCCGGGGCGAGGCGGTCAGGTCCGTCAGGTACGCCTTCTCCCCGGTGGTCAGGTACAGCTCGACGGCCGCCCAGTAGAACTCGTCGGTGACGTCGCTGTCGTCGTACGCGCCGCCGCCGTTGCCGTCGGTCGGGCTGGCGTAGATCGCCGGGTGCGCCTTGGCCGCCGCGTACGCGGTGCGCGCCGCGTCCCGGCAGCGCTTGGCGAACGCCGCGTCGTACGGGGCGTAGAGCCGGCCGCACTGGGCGGCGACGGCGGCCAGGTTGAGGGTGGCCGCGGTGGACGGCGGGTGCAGCTCGCGCGGCTGCGGGTCGTCCTGCGGGGCGAGCGGCAGGCCGGTCCAGTTCTGGTCGTGGATCTTGTGGTGCACCATCCCGGCCAGCGGCTTGCCGGCCGGCACCTGCATGCGCAGCAGGAAGTCCAGCTCCCAGCGCGCCTCGTCGAGGATGTCCGGCACCTGGTTGCCGCGCTCGGGCACCCGCAACGTCGAGTCGCCGAGCGCCGCGCCGCCGTCGGCGGTCTCCGCGGTCTTGGTCCGCTCGAACGCGTTCAGCAGCTGGTAGGTGGCGATGCCGCCGTTGACCACGTACTTGCCGTGGTCGCCCGCGTCGTACCAGCCGCCGCGCACGTCCAGCCGGTAGTCGCACACCCCGGGCTGGCAGGGCACGTCGGTGTCGCCCTTGTTGGGCGCCACGCCGAGGTGGCCGGCCGGGCGGGCGTACTCGGCGCCGATCAGGTCACCGTCGATCGGGGTGCCGCTGCGCTGGGCGTAGAAGAACTGGAGAGCGTCGGCGCGCAGCCCGTCGTAGAGCGTCCCGGAGATGTCGAACGGGTGGCTGGCCGCGCCGTCGACCACCAGCGTGTAGCCGGTGCCCGGGGTGCGGAAGGCGGAGAAGTCGACGGTCTGCGTGTTCTCCCCGGAGGCGGCGTCCACGCCGCGCGGGGTGCTGCTGCCGGCGGCCACCACCGCGCCCGCGGCCGAGCGCAGCTGCCAGGCCAGCGGTTCGGTCGCCTCGGTCACCACGGTCGCGTGCTTCGGGCCGCCGGGCAGGTAGCCGACCTGGTTGACCCGCACCGGCGGCCCGGTGTCCGGCTCGTACGGCGGGGCGGGCTCGCCGCCGCGCAGCGACACGTTGTCCAGGCAGAAGGTCTGCGCGGCGGCGCTCCCGCCGATCTGGAAGATCAACTGCGCGGACGGGTTCTCGGTGGGCGCGGTGAAGGTCCGCTCCACGTGCTGCACCGTCGTGCCGGCGGCCACGTCGGCGGTGAAATACCCGGTGTACGGGGCACTGCCCTGCTGGAGCACCGCCTTGACCCCGGCGCCCGGGGTGGCCCGTACGTCGAAGGAGAGGGTGTATTCGGCGCCGGCGAGCAGCCGGACGCCGTCCTGGCCGATGCCGGCGTCCCAGGGGTTGGCGGTGCCGGCGGCGACGGTGGTGCACAGCCAGCCGTCGGTCACCCCGAGCTGGCCGGTGCCGTAGGAGAACCACGGGCTGACGCCGGCGCTAAAGTCGCCGTTGCTGATCTGTTCGGGGGCGTCGGGCGGCACCTCGGCGTACGCCGGGGCGGCGCCCGCGCCGGTGAGGGCGAGGGCGGTCGCCGCGGCGAGCGCCGCGTGGCGGCGTCGGCGACGGGTGGATGGCGTCACGGGGATTCCTCCGGTGGTGAGGTTCCGGTGCGGTTGACCAGGGGAAACTCCCACGAGTGCTGGGAGCGCTCCCACTTTTCAGCCCGATGCTTCCAGCGGGTAACCCGCATGTCAATTGATCTGGCTGAATGAGCTGCCGGGTCGGCCCGACGTGAGATTCGCCGCGCGACGCGCCGTCGTCCCGATCTCCTAGAGACAATCCGGCCCTCGGCCTGGCAGGCTGCGTGCCATGACCCTGAAGCTTCGTTCCGTGGGGGCGAGCGACCGTGGGCTGATCCGCAGCGGAAACCAGGACGCCTACCACGCCGGCGCCTGGCTCGTCGCCGTCGCCGACGGCATGGGCGGCATGGCCGCCGGTGACCTCGCCAGCCGGATCGCTATCGACTCGGTCGGGCCACTGGACGTCGAAACCCCCGAACACGCCCTGGTGGAGGCGCTGCAGAGCGGCATCCAGCTGGCCACCACCCGGATCCGGCAGGCGGTGACCGAGGACCCGGAACGGCAGGGCATGGGCACCACCCTGACCGCGCTGCTGTTCGCCCGTACCGGCAGCTGCCTGGCCCTGGCGCACGTCGGCGACTCCCGGGCCTACCTGTACCGCGAGGGTGTGCTCAAGCAGGTCACCCGGGACGACACCTTCGTGCAGATGCTTGTCGACCAGGGCGTGATAAGCCCCGAGGAGGCCGGCAGCCACCCCCGCCGGGCCGTGGTCACCCAGGCGTTGCAGGGCGACGAGGTCTCCCCGGCGTACGCCACGATGGTCCCCCGGGCGGGCGACCGCTGGCTGCTGTGCAGCGACGGCCTCTCCAACGTGGTCCGGCCGGACACGCTGAGCGAGGTGCTCGGCGGCGCGGCCGACCGGGACGGGTGCGCCCGCCAGCTGATCGAGCTGGCGCTGCGCGCCGGCGGCCCGGACAACATCACGGTGCTGATCGCCGACGTCACCGACGAGGACTGATCCCGGCCGCCAGGTGTTAACAGGGGGCCCCTGCTATGCAGAATGCGTTAACAGGGGCCCCTCCTTACCGGCGGCGGGGGGTGGCGCGCCGGGTGGGTGGGGCGCTGGTCGGGTCCTCCGGCCACGGATGACGGGGATACCGGCCGCGCAGCTCGGCCCGGACCTGCGGATAGCCGGTGCGCCAGAAGGAGGCCAGGTCGGCCGTGACGGCGGCCGGCCGACCGGCGGGGGAGAGCAGGTGCAGCAGCACCGGGACCCGTCCGTCGCCGATCCGGGGCGCGGTCGCCCAGCCGAAGGTCTCCTGGAGCTTCACCGCGAGCACCGGAGCGGCGGGGTCGGTGTAGTCCACCCGGATCCGGGAGCCGCTCGGCACCGTCAGCCGCTCCGGGGCCACCTCGTCCAGTCGGCCGGCGAGGTGCCAGGGCAGCAGCCGGCGCAGCGCACCGGCCACGTCGATCCGGCCCAGGTCGGCCCGGCGTCGGGCTCGGGCCAGCTCCGGTCCCAGCCAGTCCGGCGCGGCGGCGAGCAGCGCGTCGTCGCCGACGTCCGGCCAGTCGTCGCCCAGCGCGTGCCGGCAGAAGGCCAGCCGGTCGCGCAGCGCGTGCGCCGCCGGGGTCCAGCCGAGCAGTGCCAGTCCCTCCCGCCGGAGCCCGGCCAGCAGCGCGGCGGCCAGCCGGTCCGGCTCCGGCCGGCGCAGCGGGCGTTCGACCAGTTCGATCGCGCCGAGCCGGACCACCTCGCGGGCCACCACGTCGCCGTCCGCCCAGCCGATCTCCCGGTCCTCGGTGAGCAGCGCGGCGGCGGCCTCGCGGGCGGTCGCCTCGTCCACCGGGGCGGCCGACCGGACCCGGGCGGTGGGCGCGCCGGGGGAGCGGTCGGCGACCGCGACGGCCAGCCAGCCGGAGCCGGTCAGCCCCGATCCGGGTGCCAGCTCCGCGGCGGTACCGCCGGCCATCAGGTAGGACCCGCCGCCGGTCCGGCGGGCCCGGGCCAGCCGCTCCGGGTACGCCAGCCCGACCAACAGCCCGGCGGCCAGGTCGTCGGGCAGCCGGTCGCCACCGGACGGCCCGGAACGGGTGTTCGGCGGAGCGCCGCCGGACGGGGTGCGCCGGGTCGGATGCGGGTCGTCGGGCGGGGTGGGCTCGGCCGGACGGGTGGCGGGCCGGGAGGCGTCGGCCGGGGTGGGCAGGGAGGCACGCAGCCGGCGTACCTCGGCCCGCCAGCGGGCGGTGGCGCCCGCGTCGGCCCCGGCGCGCAGCCGCCGCCAGGCCGCCGGCAGGTCGTCGCCCGGCCCGGTCACGCTCTCCTCGGCCAGCAGGGCGACCACCTCGGCGGCCCGGTCCGCGCCCACCCGTGGCGCCCCGTCCAGCAGCGCCCGGGCCAGCCGGGGATGCGCGCCCGCCGCCGCGATGGCCCGGCCCCGGCCGGTGATCCGGCCGTCGGCGTCCACCGCGCCGAGGCTGGCCAGGGTCTCCCGGGCGACGGTCATGGCGGCCGCCGGGGGCGGGTCGGGCAGGGCCAGTCCCACTCCGTCGGGGTCGCCCCAGGCGGCCAGCTCCAGCGCGAAGCCGGTCAGGTCGGCGGTGGAGATCTCCGGCTCGGGGTGCGGCGCCAGCCGCTGGTGGGTGGCCTCGGACCAGCACCGGTAGACGTAACCGGGCGCCTCCCGCCCGGCCCGGCCGGCGCGTTGGGTGGCCGCGGCCCGGGAGACCGGCACGGTGACCAGGGCGCCCAGGCCCCGGGCCAGGTCCATCCGGGGCAGCCGAGCGAGTCCGGCGTCCACCACCACCCGGACGCCGGGCACGGTGAGGCTGCTCTCCGCGACGGCGGTGGCCAGCACCACCCGCCGCCGGGGGCCGGGCCGCAGCGCCGCGTCCTGGTCGGCGCCGGGCATCCGCCCGTGCAGGGGCGTCAGGGCGATCCGGTCGCGCAGGTCGGCCAGCCGGCGGGTGACGCCGGCGATCTCCCCGGCTCCGGGCAGGAAGACCAGCAGGTCCCCGTCGCGTTCGCGCAGTGCCCGGCGGACCGTGTCGGCGACGTGGTCGAGCAGGGCGGGGGCGACCCGGGTGGGGCCCGGGGCGAGCACCGGCCGCGGCGGTGGCGCCCAGATCCGGGTCACCGGGTGCAGGGCGGCGCTGGCCCGGATGATCGGTGCCCCGCCGCCGTGGTCCGGCGTCCCGGCGGTGCCGCCGTGGTCCGGCGTCCCGGCGTCGCCGGTGAGCAGGGCGGCGAAGCGCTCCGCGTCCGGGGTGGCGGACATGGCCAGCAGCCACAGGTCGGGGCGCAGGGCCGCCCGCGCCTCCACCGCGAAGGCGAGCGTCAGGTCGGCGTCGAGTTGCCGCTCGTGCACCTCGTCGAGCAGCACCGCGGCCACGCCGGGCAGCTCGGGGTCGTGTTGCAGGCGGCGCAGCAGCAGGCCGGTGGTGACCACCTCGATCCGGGTGTCCGGCCCGGTGCGCCGCTCGCCACGCACCGCGTACCCGATCCGGCCGCCGACCCGCTCACCGAGCAGCGCGGCCATCCGGTGCGCCGCCGCCCGGGCCGCCACCCGGCGGGGCTGCGCGACCAGCACCCGGCCGGCGACCTCGTCGGCGACGGCGAGCGGCGCGAGGGTGGTCTTGCCGGTGCCCGGCGGGGCCACCAGGACGGCCGCGCCCGTCGCGCGCAGGGCCGCGACCAGCGGCGGCAGCGCCGCCCGCACGGGCAGATCCAGGGGTACGTCGGAGAGCACGCCCCCACTCTCGCACCGCCGCCCCGGCCGGGGTGCGGGGGTGTTGGGCATCATATTGAGATGTGTCGAATGATCGCGTTGGCTGAGCCGATGGGGCGCATCGCGTACGACGAGAAGAACTCGGCCGCCTTCGCCGCCGGCCGGCAACTCAACCTGGACGGGCTGGCCGCCTGGCGGGCCGCCGTGGCCCGGCACCTGCCCGCGCGGGCCGGCCTGCGCCTGCTCGACCTCGGGGCGGGCACCGGCACCTGGTCCGCCGCCTTCCGGCAGTGGTACGGCGCGGAGGTGCTGGCGGTCGAGCCGGCGGCGGCGATGCGGGCGCGGTGCGCGTACCCGGTGCTGGTGGCGGGGCGCGCGGAGGCGCTGCCGGTCGCGGCGGCCAGCCTGGACGGCGCGTGGATCTCGACGGTGATCCATCACCTGCCGGATCTCCCGGCGGTCGCCGCCGAACTGCGCCGGACCCTGCGGCCGGGGGCGCCGGTGCTGATCCGGTCCGTCTTCGCCGGCCGGGGTGGCGGAATCAGCCTGTTCCGGTGGTTCCCGGAGGCGCTGCGCGTGGTGGAGAGCTATCCGTCGGTGGCCGACATCTGCGCCGCCTTCGGCGAAGCGGGGTTCGCGCCGGTCGCGCTGGAGTCGGTGCCGCAGGTCACCGCGCCGTCGCTGGGGGCCGCCGCCGTGGGGCTGCGCCGCGCCGCGCACACCCCGCTGCTGCTGCTCGACGACGCGGACTACGACCGGGGGGTGGCGCGCCTGCGGGCGGCGGCGGACCGGGCGCCCGAGGCGCCTGTGGTGGACTCGCTGGACCTGTTGGTGCTGCGCTGAGCCGGCTGCGGACCGAGGGCGGACACGGCGATGGCCGGGCCCGCCGGCCCGGCCATCGCACCACCCCCTGACAGGCTCAGTACGTGCCGTCGAGCTGCCCCCGCAGCTTCGTCAGCGCCCGGGCGAGCAGCCGCGACACGTGCATCTGCGAGACGCCGATCTGCTCGGCGATCTGCGACTGGGTCAGGTTGCCGTAGAAGCGCAGCGTGAGGATCTTCTGCTCGCGCTCGTCCAGCGTGGCCAGCGCCGGGCCGAGGGCGACCCGCAGCTCGGCCAGCTCGAACTCGTTGTCCTCGCCGCCGAGCATGTCGCCCAGCTCGGTGGCCCGGTCGCCGTCGCCGGTCGGAGTGGACAGCGACACCGCGTTGTAGGCGCGGGCGCCTTCCAGGCCCTCCAGAACCTCTTCCTCGGTGAGCTTGAGGTGGGCGGCGATGTCGGCGACCGTCGGGGAGCGGCCCAGGGTCTGCAGCAGCGAGCTGTTGGCGTCGGAGATGGCCAGCCGCAGCTCCTGGAGGCGACGCGGCACCCGGATGTCCCAGGTGCGGTCGCGGAAGTGCCGCTTGAGCTCGCCGATGATGGTCGGGATGGCGTAACCGGCGAAGTCGACGCCGCGCGACGGGTCGAACTTGTCGATCGCCTTGATCAGGCCGACGGCGGCGGTCTGCGCCAGGTCGTCGGTCGGCTCGCCCCGGCCGCTGTAGCGGTGGGCGAGGTGGTTGGCGAGCGGCAGCCAGGCCTCGATCGCCTTGTCGCGCATGGCGGCGCGGGAAGGGTGGTTCGCCGGCAGGGCGGCCATCGCGTTCAGCAGGTCCGCGGCGCTGTCGGTGAGCGCCCGCGGGTCCAGCTTCTCGGTGGTCGTCGGTACGGCGGTTGCAGTCTGCGCAGTGGTCGGCGCGGTCATGGGTGGTCCTCCCTGCACCTCGTCCGCGGATAAAAAAGACGTGACGCTTCGGTTTAGCTTGAGTTGGTCCGTTCGGGACTCACCTTAGCCTGATCGTCTCGCAGAAATCTAGCCGAAAGTACGATGTCCTTAAGTAATTTTCCTCGCGATAAGCCGTGAATCGGTCATACGTCCACGGTTTGTGATCACGATTACCGGTACCTGCGGGCCACCGGGGGGCCCACCGATCGACGATCCGGGTGACCCGGGCGGAGGAGCGGGCCGGCCGATCGGGCAAGAAGGAACCCGACAACCGGCGTCGACTGTCGCTTATCCGTCGTTGTCCCGCCGGCGGGACCAGCCGTAGCGTCCGTGAGGTATCCCTGGTTGGAGGTCCTGTGCTCGACCCCGCCGCACCCCAGCTCGTGGTGCAGTGCCGCACGCTCTACGTCAGCTGGCTGCCGGCGGACCCCGACGCGGTGGCCGCCCTGGTGCCGGCCGGGCTGCACCCCCGCCCGGACCGCCAGGTCTTCATGAACCAGTACGTGGTGGACGACGCGACCCAGTCCTCGGGGCTCGGGCCGTACTCGCTGACCTACCTGGGCGTCACCCTGGCCGGGCTGGACGCCCCCGGCGGGCACCCCGGCGGCTGGTGGACCCACTACCTGGCCTCCAGCCCGCTGATCAGCGACTACGCCGCCGCCCGCGGCGCACCGGCGGCGCCCGGCCGGACCACCATCGAGGTGCGGGGCGAGGAGTTGGCGTCGGTCACCGAGGCGGCCGGCCAGCCGCTGATCCGCGCCCGCTGCCGGGTGGGGGACACCGGTCACCAGATCCACAGCGGCCATCACCGCTTCCTCACCCGCCGCGACGGCGAGGTGGTCAGCGCCGTCTACCCGTTCATCGCGGAGCCGGTGGCCCCGTTCGAGATCGAGTCGGTGGAGTTCCTCGACCCCGGGCACCCGGCGTACGCGCTGCGCCCGGCCAACCCGCTGACCATCGCCTGGGGGTTCTACGCCCCGCGCTCCTCGTTCGCCCATCCGGGCGGGCTCACCTCGTGGCCGCTGCCGGAGGAGCCGGTCGCCGACCCGCCCCGGCCCCGGCGCGCCGAACGGGACGAACCTGCGGCGGGGCGGCCGCGCGGCGAGCCCGCCGGGCCGGACCGGCCGCCGGTCGGGCACCGCTCGGAGGTGTCGGCCGGCCCCGGTTTCGGCGGCCCCGGTCCCGGGCGGCTGCGGAACGGGCCGGGACCGCACTGGCCGTACGACGTGGCGCCGGCGGTGGGCGGCGGCTCAGAACGTGCCGGCGCGCCGGGCCCGCAGTGGCCGGCCGTCCGGGTCGTAGACCAGCCGGTAGACCGGTAGCGCCCAGGCCCGGGTGTACCAGGGCAGCCGCTCGGGTCGGTGCGGGCGCAGCCGGCCCGGCGGGCGGGGGCCGACCCGCCCGCCGTCGTGCCACCGCTGCAACGCCTCGGCCGCCGAGGTGATCGCCTCGACCGCCTTGGCCGGGTCGAGCAGGTCGTGGTCCTCGTCGCCGTCCGGGTCCCGGTCCAGGTGCTCGCGCCACAGCCGCAGGCGCAGCTCCCGGGCGAAGACCCGGGCCCCGTCGCCCCGCCCGGCCGGGTCGGCGGGCGCGCGCTCGTCGCGGGTCTCGTCGAGCACCGCGCAGGACAGCTCGCTGTCGTGGGTCCACGAGCGCCGGTTGAAGTTGTCGCTGCCCACGCTGGCCCAGACGTCGTCCACCACGCACACCTTGGCGTGCACGTAGACCGGGCCGCCGTCGTGGTTCTCCACGTCGAAGACGTGCACCCGGTCCGGCGCCGCCCGGTGGCAGAGCGACAGGGCCTGCTCCCGGCCGACCATGTTCGGTGGCAGCGCCAGCCGGCCGTCCACGTCCGGGTGGCGAGGGACGACAGCCACCAGGTGCAGCTCCGGGTTCGCCCGCAGCGCCTCGGCGAACAGCTCGGCCACCTCGGTCGACCAGAGGTACTGGTCCTCCAGGTAGATCAGCCGCCGGGCCCGGCGGACCGCCTTGGTGTAGCCGCGGGCCACCGTCCGTTCGCCGTCCGGGGCGAAGGAGTAGCGCGGGCGTACCGCCGGGTAGGTGCGCAGCACCTGGACGGCGTGCGGGCCGCAGGGCGGCGGATCGGCCGGCTGCGCGGGCAGCGGGTCGGGACTCAGGTCGGCGCCGCGCAGCCGGTCCCGCACATACGCCAGCGGATTTTCCGAGTCCAGCGGCATCGGGTCGGTCCAGCGCTCGCGGAACGTGGTGTCCAGCGCGCCGACCACCGGCCCGCGCAACGCCAGCTGCACGTCGTGCCAGGGTGGGTGCGGCCCGTACCGGGGCGACATCAGCACCGGTTGCGGGTCACCGGCGTGGTCGGCGTCGTCCCGGCGGCTGTGGCACAGGTCGATCCCGCCGGCGAAGGCGACGTCCCGCTCCGGGGCGTCGGGGTGGCGCAGCACGACCAGCTTCTGGTGGTGCGAACCGCCGCGGCGGACCCGCTGGTCGAGCAGCACCTCCGCGCCGGCGGCGCGGAGCGTCTCGCTGAGGCCGCGATTCTCCGCCTCGCTGTAGGAGAGCGCGTCGAGGTGGGAGCGCCAGATCAGCCCCTTGACCACCACGCCGCGCTGGGCGGCCTGGGCGAACAGCTGGGCCACGGTCGGGCCGTCGGGGCGCAGCCGCTCGTCCGGGTCGCCGCGCCAGTCGGTGAAGAAGAGGTGGTCGCCGGGGCCGAGCGCGGATACCGCACTGACCAGGCGGTCGAAGTACGCGGCGCCGTGAATTAACGGCTCGGCAAGGTTTCCGGTCGTCCAGACGGGTAACTCCGAGACCGGGTTGGCGCGTTCCCGCGCGGTGAGGAACCAGTCCCGCAGCGCCACGTTCCAGCCCTCCCGAGGTCGACGACGTCCTCACGGTATGACCACCGCGACGGTCGCGCACCTCCGGCGTACGCCGACGTGACCGCGCGGGTGACCGAGAACGAACGACAACCGAGGAGGCCACCCCATGCCCGCCGAGACGACGAACACCGTGACCGAGCACCGCCCGCAGGCGGTGGAGGGTGAACGGGGTGCGCTGGTGGCGGTGTTGGTGATGGTGCTCCTGGGTATCGCCGGCATCTTCGCCGTGTCCTGAGCGCGGCACGGGCGCCCCGGGTGAACCCCGGGACGCCCCCGCCGTACGCGTGCCTCAGGCGTCGGTGTGCGGCATCCGCTCCGTCGGGACCACCCCGAGCCGGCCGGCCTGGAAGTCCTCCACGGCCTGGATCAGCTCGGCGCGGGTGTTCATCACGAACGGCCCGTAGTGCGCCACCGGCTCCCGGATGGGCTGCCCGCCCATGATGTAGAGCTCCAGCGCGGGGGTGTTGGCGTCCTGGCGGTCGGCCGCGGTGACCCGCAGCGCGTCGCCCGGACCGTGCACCGCGAGCTGGCCGGTGTGGATCGGGCGGCGGTCGGTGCCGACCGTGCCCCGCCCGGCCAGCACGTAGACCAGGGCGTTGAAGTCGGCCCGCCAGGGCAGGCTGAGCTCGGCGCCGGGCTGCACCGTCACGTGCGCGATGGTGATCGGGGTGTGGGTCGAACCCGGCCCCCGGTGCCCGGCCACCTCACCGGCGATCACCCGGATCAGCGCGCCGCCGTCGGGCGTGCTGAGCAGCGCCGACTCCCGGCCCCGGATGTCCTGGTAACGCGGCGGGATCAGCTTGGCCACCCGGGGCAGGTTCACCCAGAGCTGGAGGCCGTGGAACAGCCCGCCGCTGACCACCAGGTGCTCCGGCGGCGCCTCGATGTGCAGCAGGCCGCTGCCGGCGGTCATCCACTGGGTGTCGCCGTCGGTGATGGTGCCGCCGCCGCCCTGCGAGTCCTGATGGTCCATGATCCCGTCGATCATGTAGGTCACCGTCTCGAAGCCGCGGTGCGGGTGCCACGAGGTGCCCTTCGGCTCGCCCGGGGCGTAGTCGACCTCACCCATCTGGTCGAGGTGGATGAACGGGTCCAGCTCGCTCATCGGCACCCCGGCGAAGGCCCGGCGCACCGGGAAGCCCTCGCCCTCGTAGCCGCTGGGCGCGGTGGTCAGCCGGCGGACCGGCCGGTAGCTGGTGGACTCGTCGAGGCGCGGCAGGCGGGGCAGGACGAGGACGTCGTCGACGGTGATCGCGGGCATCGAGGGCTCCTTCTAGTGGTCGGCCGGGGTGGACGACGCGTCGCGGTCGGCGTGCAGGCGCCGGCCGAGCCGTGCGAAGACCCGGGTGAGGCATGCGACCTCGGCGTCGTCGAGGTCGTCCATCAGGTGGCTGCGCACGGAGCGCAGGTGGTGCGGCGCGGCCTCGCGCAGCGTCAGCAGGCCGGCGGCGGTGAGCACCGCCTCGCTGCCCCGGCGGTCTCCCGGGCAGCTTTCCCGGGCCACCAGGCCGCGCTTCTGCATCGAGGTGATCTGGTACGTCAGCCGGCTCGGCGAGAAGACCAGCCGGTCGGCCAGCTCACCCATCCGCAGCCGCTGGCCGGGCGCCTCGGAGAGGAGCACCAGCACGTGGTAGTCGGCGAAGCTCAGCTCGCTGTCGGCGCGCAGATCGTCCTCCAGCTGGGTGAACAGCCGCTGGCTCGACTCGATGTACGCCCGCCAGCAGGCCATCCGCGCGCGGTCCAGGCTCTCGGTCACGTCACCACGATAGCACTCCTTCAAAATTTAACAACCGCCGCAGCCGGCAGGCGAGCTGCACAACCAGCGGTAGGTCCGACGTATTCCTTCGAATTTGAAGTGGCTCCGCTCCGGGTAAGGAGCGGCGCCCGGAGCGCCGGCGTGCGAGACTCCCGTGCCGTGGAGCACGTCGAACTCACCGCCCCCGGCCTGGCCCTGCGCCCCTGGCAGCCCACCGATGCCCCGGCCGTGCTGGCCGCGCTCGCCGACCCGGCGATCGCCCAGTGGAACCCGCAGGGCGTCACCGATGAGGCGGGCGCCGCCGAGTGGATCCGCCGGCGAAGCGACCCCGACGAGCAGAGCGCGCTCTCCCTGGCGGTCACCGACGCCGCCGTCGGCACCCTGCTCGGTGCGGTGTCGCTGCACCGCATCCGGGGCGAGGACGCCGAGATCGGCTACTGGACCGCGGCCCCGGCGCGCGGCCGGGGCGTCGCCGCGAAGGCGGTCACCGCGCTCACCGGGTGGGGTTTCGCCCGGCTCGGCCTGCACCGCGTCGAGCTGTTGCACGCCGTACCCAATGTCGCGTCCTGCCGGGTCGCCGAGCGGGCCGGGTACGCCGCCGAGGGGGTGCTGCGCGAGTCCTTCCGGTTCGGCGACGGCCGGCGCTACGACGAACACCTGCACGCCCGGCTCGCCACCGACCCGCCACCTCGCGGCTAGCGATGGCCTAGGGTCGACGGGTGGATGATCTCGACCTGCTCGACTGGCGGGAGCGGGTGGCCCGGCTCTACCTCTCCGACCGGGACCTGGCCGGCTTCCGCGCGGCCCGCGACGAGCTGTTTGCCAGCCACCCGAGCAGCCCGCTGCCGCCGGCTCGGCGGGCCGGCTTCACCGGCCTGCCCTGGTTCCCGCCGAACCCGGACGCCGTGGTGGAGGCGCCACTGCGCCCCGCCGCCGGTGAGCTGAGCGGCGACACCGGCGGGCCCGACGGGACGGTGCGCTACCGGCGGGTCGCGGTGGCGCAGACCCCGTGGGGCGAGCTCAGCCTGTGGTGGATCGAGGCGTACGGGGGTGGGCTGTTCGTGCCGGTGCGCGACGGCACCAGCGGGCGGGAGACGTACGGCGGCGGCCGGTACCTCACCGACACCGTCAAGGGCACCTTCGGGCGGGGCCTGACCGTGCTGCCCGGCAACCGGGTGCGGCTGGACGGCAACTACCTCTACAACCCGTCCTGCGCCTACGACGACCGGTGGGCCTGCCCGCTCGCGCCGCCCGAGAACCAGGTCGACGTGCCGATCCGGGCCGGCGAGCTGAGTTGGCCCGGCTGACGACGCCGACGCCCCCGGCGCGAACCGCGCCGGGGGCGTAGCCGTACGGGGCCTCAGCGGGCCGTCGCGCCGGTGGGCGTCAGGTGCATCCGCCCCAGCAGCTGCCGGGCCTGGTCGGCCAGGTCCGTCTCGACGGTCACCGCGTACTGGCCGGCCCGTAGCGAGCTGGCCGAGGTGAAGTCGCGCCGGCCGCCGGTGATGGCGTGCGCGACCGCGCCGAACACGGCGCCCCAGATGGCACCGATCACCAGCCCGACCAGGATCACCGCGATCCAGTTGCCGGCGGTGAAGATGCCGAACAGCAGGCCGATGAAGAGCCCGAACCAGGCGCCGGTGCCGGCGCCGACGGCCGCCGCCCGGCCGGTGGTCATCCGGCCCAGCACCGTCTCCACCAAGGTGAGGTTGGTGCCGACGATCGACGTCCGTTCCACCGGGAACCGGTTGTCGGCCAGATAGTCCACCACCCGCTGAGCGGACGGATAGTCCGGGTACGAGCCGATGGTCACGGTCGGCGGGCCGGCCTGCGGGCCGTGGCCGTCACCGCTGGGCGCGGCCGGCCGTCCCGCCGGACCGGACGGGAGGTTGTCGCCGCCCGGCATCCCGGGACGCCACGCGGCGGTCGGGGTAGAGGGTCTGGTCATGAGCATCCTCCTTCGTCAGCTGCCCGGGTTCCCGGCCGACGCGCAGGGGTAACCCGCCACCGGCGAGTGATCCGCCGGCCCGCTGCGCGAATGCTCCCGGGCGGCCGCGGGTAACCCCTGCCGTGCAGAGCGGACGGATCAGCGAGCACGGTTTCCTGGCCGACGGCCGCAGCGCGGCGCTGGTCGACCGGGCCGGGTCGGTGAACTGGTGGTGCCCGGGCCGGTTCGACGCGGCCTCGGTCTTCGGCCGGCTGCTCGGCGACGACGCCGGACACTGGTCGATCCGGCCGGCGGGCGACTTCCGCACCGAACGCTCCTACCTGGACGACACGCTGGTGCTGCGTACCGTCTTCGACACCCCGCAGGGGTCGGTCGCGGTGACCGACGCCCTGGCGCTGGAGCCCGGGGCGCGGGGGCACGACGTCGGAGTCCGGTCGCCCGGGGTGCTGGTCCGGGTGGTGTCGGGCCTCTCCGGCGCGGTGCCGGTCCGGCTGGAGTACCGGCCGCGCTTCGAGTACGGCCAGGTCACCGCGCTGCTGACCGAGGACGGGGGAGTGGTCCGGGCCACCGCCGGCGCGGACCGGCTGGCGCTGCGCGGCGACGCGCCGCTGGACTGCGCCGGTGGCGCGGCGAGCGCCGAGTTCACCGTCCGGGCCGGCGAGACGTACGGCTTCACCCTCGGGTTCGCGCCCACCTACGGCGGCGGCGAACCCGCGCTGCCCGACGCGGGCCGGGCGGTGGCCGAGACGGTGACCGGCTGGCGGTCCTGGGCCGCGCTGCACGACTACCGCGGCCGGCACCGTGACCAGGTGCGGCGCAGCGCCATGGTGGTGCAGGGGATGACCTACGGGCCGAGCGGCGCGGTCGTCGCGGCGGCCACCACCTCGCTGCCCGAGCAGCTGGGCGGCGACCGCAACTACGACTACCGCTTCGTCTGGGTACGCGACTTCAGCCTCACCCTCCAGGCGCTCTGGCGGGCGGCCTGCCCGGACGAGGCGAACCGGCAGTTCTCCTGGGTGTCCCGGGCGATGGGCGTGATCGGCGACGAGCCGGTGCCCATCATGTACGGCGTACAGGGCGAGCGCGACCTCACCGAACACGCCCTGCGCCACCTGCCCGGGTACGCCGGCAGCCGGCCGGTCCTGGTCGGCAACGACGCCTGGACCCAGCGGCAGACGGACGTGCTGGGCGAGATCCTCGACGCGGCCTGGCTGATGCGGCACTACCTGGACCCGATGGCGCCGGAGGTGCGCGAGCTGCTGCGCGGGATGGCCGACCGGGCCGCCGTCGACTGGCGCCGCCCGGACGCCGGCATGTGGGAGGCGCGGGACGCCGAGCGACACTACGTGTCCTCGAAGGTGCAGTGCTGGACCGCGCTGGACCGGGCCGTCCGCTTCGGACCGCGGCTCGGTGACCCGTCCGACGTGGCCCGCTGGGCGGCCGCCCGCGACGAGGTGCGCGCGGCGGTGCTCGACCGGGGTTGGAACGACCGGGTCGGGGCGTACACCGGGGCGTTCGACTCCGACCAGCTCGACGCGTCGGTGCTGGGCATGCCGCTGGTGGGGTTCCTGCCCGCGGACGACCCGCGGATGCGCGCGACCATGGACCTGATCGAGCGCCGGCTGGGCCACGACGGCCTGCTGCGACGCTGGGCCGGCGACCCCGCCGGCTTCGTCATCTGCTCGTTCTGGCTGGTCAGCTGCCTGGCGCTGGCCGGTGAACTGGACCGGGCCGAGGCGCTGTTCGACCAGCTCGCCGCCCGGGTCAACGACCTGGGGCTCTACGCCGAGCAGATCGACCAGGCCACCGGCGAGCAACTCGGCAACTTCCCCCAGGCCTTCTCGCACATCGGGCTGATCAACGCCGCGGGCCGGCTCACCGAGGCCGCGGAGCGGGCGGGACGGCCCACCGCGGCACCCGCCGTGCCGACCGGCGCGGCGGCGACGAAGGGAGCACGCCGATGACCGGACGACTCGACGGGAAGACGGCCCTGATCACCGGATCGGACTCCGGGATCGGGCAGGCCACCGCGATCGAGTTCGGGCGGGAGGGCGCCGACGTGGTGGTGCACTACCTGCACGACCACGCGGGTGCGAACCACACCCGGGCCGAGATCGAGAAGGCCGGCCGGCGCGCGGTGGTGGTGCAGGGGGACATCAGCGTGGAGCACCAGGTCGAGGCGATGTTCGACGAGGCGCTCGCCGAGTTCGACCGGCTGGACATCCTGATCAACGACGCCGGGGTGGACGCCTCCGGCATCCCGGTGGCCGACCTGGACACCGAAACCTGGGACCGGTGCATCCGGACCAACGTCTACGGCATGTTCTTCTGCTCGCGCCGCTTCGTCCGGCACCGCCGGGAGCAGGGCGGCGGCGGCCGGCTGATCAACATCACCTCCATCCACCAGGAGGTGGCCCGGGCCGGCGGCGCGGACTACGACGCCAGCAAGGGCGCCATGCTGGAGCTGGCCAAGAGCCTGGCGCTGGAGGTCGCGCCGATGCGGATGAACGTCAACAACATCGGCCCGGGGATGGTGCTCACCCCGTTCAACCAGCGCGCGATCGACGACCCGAAGTACCTGGAGGAGCAGGTGCAGAGCATCCCCTGGAAGCGGGCCGCGCAGCCGGCGGAGATCGCCAAGTTGGCCGTCTTCCTGGCCAGCGACGACGCGGACTACGTCACCGGGTCGACGTACTTCATGGACGGCGGGCTGATGCAGAACCAGGGCCAGGGCGCCTGACACGCCCGTCCCACGGCCTCACGCCGGGCGGGCCCGGCCCTCGCGCCGGGCGGCGGTGGCGCGGGATGCGGCAAGGTGGTGCTTCCCGGCGCGGGGATGGCACCAGGTGCCGCAGGTCGCGGCCGCGAGGCCAGAGGGCACGGCCGCGCGGTGATGCGGGCGCGGCCGGGCGGCGGCGGCGCGGGATGCGGCAAGGTGGTGCTTCCCGGCGCGGGGACGGCACCAGATGCCGCAGGTCGCGGCCGGGAGGCCAGGGGCATGGCCGCGCGGTGACGCGGGCGCGGCCGGGCGGGCAGGATGGGGGCATGCGCCTCGTGGTCACCGCCGACACGCACGTCCCGCTGCGCGCCCGGGACCTGCCCGAGCCGCTCTGGACCGCGATCGACGCGGCGGACGTGGTGCTGCACGCCGGCGACTGGGTGGACGTCGCGCTGCTGGACGCCGTGCAGGCCCGGGCGCGCCGGCTGGTCGGGGTGTACGGCAACAACGACGGCCCGCCGCTGCGCGCCCGGTTGCCCGAGGTGGCCCGGGTCGAGCTGGGCGGGCTGCGCGTCGCCGTGGTGCACGAGACCGGGCCGAAGCAGCGCCGGGAGCAGCGGTGCGCCGCCCGGTTCCCGGACTGCGACCTGCTGGTCTTCGGCCACTCGCACATCCCGTGGGACAGCGTCGCGCCGGGCGGTCTGCGGCTGCTCAACCCCGGCTCGCCCACCGACCGGCGGGCCCAGCCGTACGCCACGTACCTGACCGCGCGGGTGGCGGCGGGGCGGCTCGACGAGGTCGAACTGCACCGCCTGCCCCCGCGCGGGTCTCACTGACCCCGGCCGGTCTCCGCCTGCAGCTCCTCGATCCGCTTGGCGGCCTCGGCCTTGGTCAGCCCGTCCGGCACCTCCTCGCCGGCCTCCCGGGCCAGGGTGTGCAGGTACGACTCCTGGGCCGCGGTCGGCGGCTCCTCGCCGGTCACCCACTCGTCCGGGTCCTTGATGGCGCCCTGCGGGCTGGCGTTGCGCTGGTTGCGGTCGGTCATCATCCATCCTCTCTTCGAACAGGTGTCCAGTACCCCGGCGATGTCGCCTCCATGCCCGGCGCCACGCATACGATCACCGGGTGGACGCGGGTGTGGTGGTGGTCGGGGCCGGTATCGCCGGCGTGGCGTGCGCGACGGAGCTGACCCGGGCCGGGGTGCCGGTCGAGCTGCGGGAACGCGGGCGGGTGGCGGGCGGCCGGATGGCCAGCCGGCGCTTCGACGGCCGCCCCGCCGACCTGGGCGCGGCCTACTTCACCGTCGACGATCCCGACTTCGCCGCGGTGGTCGACCGCTGGCGGGCGGCCGGGCTGGCCCGGGAGTGGACCGACACCTTCGTCGCGTACGGCCCGGACGGCCGTCGCGAGGTGCCCGGGCCGGTGCGCTGGGCGGCGCCGCGTGGGCTGCGCTCCCTCGTCGAGCACCTGGCCGGGGAGCTGCCGGTGACCGTCGACCGGCTGGTGCTCGGCGTCGAGCCCGGGCCGGCCGTCGACGGCCGGCGGTGCGCGGCGGTGGCGCTGGCGATGCCCGGCCCGCAGGCGGCGCTGCTGCTGGACCCGGCGCTGGCCGAGGCCACCCGGGCCGTGCAGGCGCAGCGGTGGGCGCCGGCGCTCAGCGCGGTGCTGCGCTTCCCGGGCCGCGCCTGGGCCGACTTCCGCGGCGCGTTCGTCAACGACCACCCACTGCTCGCCCTGGTCTGCGACGACGGCGACCGGCGGGGCGACGACGCGCCCGTGCTGGTCGCGCACACCACCGCGGAGTTCGCCGGCCGGCACCTCACCCAGCCCACCGCGGCCGGGCCGGCGATCGAGGAGGCGGTCCGCGACCTGCTCGGCCTGCCCGAGCCGGCGGAGCTGGTGCACGTGCACCGCTGGACGTACGCCCGGCCGGTGGCGGGCCCGACGGACCGCACCCACCACCTGGACGACGACGGCATCGGGCTGGCCGGGGACGCCTTCGGCGGCCGGTCCCGGGTGCAGGCCGCCTGGCGGTCGGGGCGCGACCTCGGCCGCAGCCTCGCCGCCCGGCTCGGGTGAAAGGAGGGGCCCCTTATTAACAGACGTCTGTTAATAAGGGGCCCCTCCTTTCACCTCAGCCCGTTGCTGCGGCGGGGGCGGGGGTGCGGGGGTCGCCGGGTTCCGCCGCCTCGGCGGTGCGTTCGCCCGCCCGGTCCAGCAGCTGCATCACCGGGGTGGCGGCGATCCCGTGCATCACCACGGACACCAGCACCACCAGGCCGAGGGTGGCCCAGACCAGCTCGGCCTGCGGGAAGTCCGCCTTGGTGGTGGCGTACGCCAGGTAGTAGAACGAGCCGACGCCGCGGATGCCGAACAGCGAGATCACCCAGTGCTCGGCGGGTCGCCCGGGCGCGCCGCGCAGCGACAGCCACCCGGCCAGCGGCCGGACCACGAAGATCAGGGCCAGCCCGACGGCGGCCGCCGGCCAGGTCAGCGGGGCGAGCAGCCCGCCGACCAGGGCCCCGCCGAAGAGCAGCAGCAGCATCACGGTGAGCAGCCGCTCGGTCTGCTCGGCGAAGTCGTGCAGCACCGCGTGGAACTCGTGGGTCCGTTCCGCCGACCGGATCGCCCGGGCGGCCACGAACACGGCCAGGAAGCCGTACCCGCCGATCACCTCGACCAGCCCGTACGCCAGGAAGGTGGCGGCCAGCGCCAGGAAGCCCTCGGCGTGCCGGGCCAGGCGGAGCTGGCTCGGCGCGCGGAAGAACAGCTTGCCGAGCAGCCAGCCGACCAGCAGGCCCCCGCCCACCCCGACGGCGAGCTTGTAGAGCACGTCCACCCCGAACCACTCGGCGAACCAGCCCGCCGGGGCGAGGCCGGTGCTGGCGATCGCGATGGCCGCGTAGACGAAGGGGAAGGCCAACCCGTCGTTGAGCCCGGCTTCGGAGGTGAGGGCGAAGCGCACCTCGTCCTCGGAGTCCTCCACGTCGGTCGGCTCGCCGACCTGCACGTCGGAGGCGAGCACCGGATCGGTGGGGGCGAGCGCGGCGCCCAGCAGCAGCGCGGTGGCCGGCACCAGGCCCGCCCACCACCAGCCGAGCAGCGTCACCGCCGCGATGCACAGCGGCATGGCGATGGCCAGCAGCCGCCAGGTGGACGACCAGCGACGCCAGCTCAGCGGCCGGTCGATCTTCAGGCCCGCGCCCATCAGGGCGACGATCACCCCGATCTCGGTGAGGTGGGTGGCCAGCGAGTTGAACCGCAGGGGGTCGGGCACCGGCAGCCCCACGGGAAGGAGGAAGACCAGCATGCCCAACCCGAGGAAGGCGATCGGCATGGACAGCGGCCGGCGTTCCAGCACCCGGGGCAGGATTCCCGCGAGGAGCGCGCCGACGCCGAACACCGCGAGCGCCACATCTACCGGTTCCACGACACCGCCTTTCGAACTCCGCCGAGGCTCGGGGGAAGTGGTGTCACACCTTGCCCCGTGGCGGGCCGCGCTAAGCGTGGTTGTCCGGGTCGGCGGCGGGGCCGCTGAGCATGGCGGTCCGGGTCGGCGGCGGGGCCGCTGAGCATGGCGGTCCGGGTCGGCGGCGGGGCCGCTGAGCGTGGTGGTCCGGGTCGGCGGCGGGGGCCGCTCAGCGCAGCGCGCCGATGGGGCTCTCGGCCAGCCCGGCCAGCAGGGCCGCCGGGTCGTCGTACACGGCCACGGCGCCGGCGCCGGCCAGCTCACCCCGGCTGGTGCCGCCGCAGGCCAGCCCGATGCAGGGGATGTCCAGCTTGCCGGCGGCCGCCACGTCCCACACCGAGTCGCCGACGAAGACCACCTCGGCCGGGTCCAGCCCGGCCTGGTCCAGGGCGGCGGTCAGGATGTCCGGCGCGGGCTTGCTCTCCTTCGCGTCGGCGGAGGAGGTCACCGTGTCCAGCACGTCGTCGGCGTCCAGGGTCCGACGCAGCGCCGCCACCTCGTGCTCGGCCGCCGAGGTGGCCAGCACCACCCGCAGGCCGCGGGCGGCGCAGGCGCGCAGCAGGTCGGCGGCGCGGGGCAGCGGCGCCAGCCGCTCGAACCAGCCGGCGAAGAGGCTGTCGTGGGCGTCGCGCAGCCGCTCGTCGTCGTCCCGGTCGCGCTCGGCGCCGAGCAGGTGGTCGAGGAGCTTGTCCGACCCCATCCCGATGGACCGGTGGATGACCGCCATCGGCACCCGGTGCTCGGCCTGGCGGAGCGCCTCCCACCAGGCGACCGTGTGCAGGTACGTGGTATCGACCAGGGTTCCGTCGACGTCGAAGAGGACACCGCTGCGCTTCGGATCGGGCATGGTGCTCCTCCTACCCGGGCAGCCCGCCCCCGACGCCTGGCGGGGCCGGCGGAACGAGGATCTCGAACCAGACGGTCGAGCCGCGCACCGTGGGGTCGGTGCCCCAGGCGTCGCTCAACTCCTCGATCAGCCCCAGCCCCCGTCCCCGGCTGCTCAGCGTGTCGGTCCGGGCTCGGGTGACCTGGCCCCGGGTGCCCGAGTCGGCGACCGAGACCAGCAGCCGTTCCGGGCTGAGGTCGATCTCCACCCGGGCGGCGGTGCCGGCGTGCAGCAGCGCGTTGGTGGTCAGCTCACTGGTGCACAGCACCGCCGCACCGATCACCTGCTCGGGCACCTGCCACTCGGTGAGCTGTGCGGTCAGCCAGTGCCGCACCCGGCTGGGCGCGGTCGGCTCGGCGGGCACCTCCATGCTCGCCGACCGGCTCGGCCGCAGCGCGTGCTCCACCGCGAGCACCGCCACGTCGTCCTCGGTGGCCCCGGGCACCGCCGCGCTGGCCACCGCGCAGAGCGCCCGCGGATCGCCGCTGCCGGCGCCGGCGACCGCCGCCGCCAGCCCGTCCAGCCCGGCCGACAGCCCCTGCCAGCGACGCTCGACCACCCCGTCGCTGAACATCAGCAGGCTGTCCCCGGCGGGGAAGGGCACGGTGACGGTGCGGGGTCGGCCGCCGAGGCCCAGCGGCGGGCCGGGGGGCAGGTCGACGTACGTGGCGGTGGCGGAGCCGTCCGGCTCGGCGCGGCGGATCAGCGGCGCCGGGTGCCCGGCGCTGGCCAGCGTCACCTGCTGCCGCTCCAGGTCGATCAGCCCGAAGACCACGGTGACGAAGAGCTCCTCCGTGCCGGCCTCGGCGGCCAGGCTGCCGACCAGCCGGTCCAGCCCGCCGAGCACGGCGTCCGGTCGCGGGTCGGTGAGCGCCAGCGCGCGCAGCGCGGCGCGTACCTGGCCCATCCGGGCGGCGGCCTGCACGTCGTGGCCGGCCACGTCGCCGAGCACCACGCCCAGCCCGCCGGTGGGCAGGGTGAACGCGTCGTAGAAGTCCCCGCCCGCGGCGTTGCCGTCGACGCCGGGGTCGTAGCGGGCGGCGACGCGCAACCGGGGCAGGGCCGGCAGGTGTTCCGGCAGCATGCTGCGTTGCAGCAGTTGGGCGGTGCCGTGCTGGGTCTCGAACCGGCGGGCCCGCTCGGCGGCCTGGCCGACCAGCTCGACCACGGCGGCCAGCAGCGCCCGCTCGGTGCCGGTCCAGGTGTGCGGCGTCTGGTAGCCGATCGCCAGGGCACCCCGGATCACCCCGGAGCGCAGCGGCAGGGCGGCCAGGGCCCGGATCTTCTGGTCGTGCCGGTCCACGGCGGCCTCCCGCAGCGGCTGGCCGTCGGTGACCAGGAACGGCACCCCGCTGCGGGCGGTGGCGACCACCGGCGCGGACGAGTCGGCGACGGCCCGGCGCCACAGCGGCGGCAGCCGCTCGTCGGCCTCGTCGAGCAGCTCACCCCGGACCCGCCGGACCGTACGCCAGTTGGTGCCCTCGTCGATCACGAAGGAGACCCGGTCGGCGTCGAAGGAGCCCAGCGCGTAGCGCAGGGTCACCCGGGCCACGTCGTCGAGGGTGAGCGTGCCGGCGAGGGCGGCGGCGAAGTCGCTGACGCTCTGCAACTGCTGGGTGACCTGACCGGTCTGCACCAGGACGGTGAGCACCCCGGCGACCCGCCCCGCGCTGTCGGTGACGGGGGAGTGGCAGCGGGTGAAGGTCGCCCCGCCGGGAGCGCCCAGGTCGCGGTGGATCGGCAGCACGGCCTCCCGCTCCAGGAACGGCTCACCGCGGCGGTAGCTGCGCTCGACCACCTCGCCCGCCCCGGCGCTGTGCCACACCTCCCCGAACACCTCCGCCGCGGGCCGGCCGATCGCGCCGGGATGGCGGGGGCCGATCACCTCGGCGTACCGGTCGTTGTAGAGCATCAGGAAGTCGTCGCCGTAGAGCAGGCACATGGGCACCGGCGCGGCGAGGAGCACGTCGACCACGGCCCGGATCGCCGGGTCCCAGCTCTCGAGCGGGCCGAGCGGAGTCCGGGCCCAGGGGTGGCCGAGCACCGCCCCCGCGGCGCCGGCGCCCGTGGGGGGCTGCGGCGGAACGGGAGTGGATGGCGTGGGTACTCGCCCGACCGTGCCTGGCATGTCCGCAGCCTATCCGCAGCGTGCGTACCCCGTTGCGATCATGCCGGCCGGCCGGCTCCGGCTGCCCTGTTGTCGCAGGTCAGGGCGGCTTTCGCGGGAGATGTCGGGAAATTCTGGGTGCCCGTCGCGGCGTGCCACCGGAGCAAGGGGGTAAGCGGGCGGCGCTAATCCATGCGACAGGAGGGACATCATGCCGAAAACCCTCGCGATCGGGCAGGCCGACATCGGCTACGCCCTGACCGAGTTCTGGAAGTCGGTACTGCTCTTCATCCCGAGGGCCATCGCATTCATCGTGATCCTCGTGGTGGGTTGGCTCATCGCCCGAGCCGTCCTCAAGATCGTGGACGCGGCGCTCGAACGGGTCGGCTTCGACCGGGCCGTGGAACGCGGCGGCATCAGACGCGCGTTGGAACGCACCAAGTACGACGCCAGCGACATCCTGGCCAGGCTGGCGTACTACGCCGTCCTGCTGTTCACCCTGCAGTTCGCCTTCGGGGTGTGGGGACCCAACGCGATCAGCGACCTGATCCGGGGCGTGATCTCGTGGCTGCCGCGGGCGTTCATCGCGATCGTCATCGTGGTCGTCGCCGCCGCCATCGCCAACGCGGTGCGGGACCTGGTCACCGGCGCCCTCGGCGGACTGTCGTACGGCCGGGTGCTGGCCGACCTGACGGCGATCTTCATCCTGGCGCTCGGTGTGATCGCCGCGCTGAACCAGGTGGGCATCGCCACCACGGTGACCACGCCGGTGCTGGTCGCGGTGCTCGCCACGGTGGCCGGCATCCTGATCGTCGGCCTCGGCGGTGGCCTGGTGAAGCCGATGCAGGAACGCTGGGGTGGCTGGCTCAACCGCCTCGAGGCGGAGTCCCGGGCGATGCGCGAGCAGCGGGCCGGGCAGGGCGCCGGGCGCGGCGACTACGAGCGCCAGATGGCCGACCGGGGTGGCCAGCCGACCCAGGTGATGCCGGAGACGTCGATGACCGGCGGCCGGGGCGGCCAGCAGGGCACGTACCGGTCCTCGGGCGACGAGACCCAGCAGTTCGGTCGGCCCAACGGCTGACCGGTCGGGTGCGACCCGGAGGGTGTCCGCGAGTGGTCGCGGGCGCCCTCCGCCCTGCCCACGCTCAGGCGAGGTGTCGCGGGTCCAGCGAGCGGGTCAGCGCGCAGATCGCCAGCAGCCGGGTGAGGGTCCAGTCCGGCTCGGCCCAGGCGGTCGCGGTGTCGGCGGGCGGGCGCCAGCCGTGCTCCAGGGCGGCGGCGCGTACCCCTTCGGCGTAGCCGGCCAGGGCCGCCGGGGTCAACGGCCGGCGGTCGCCGTCGAGGCTGTCCCGGACGGCCGCGGCGTGCTGGTCGACCAGGGCCAGCAGGCCCGGCCGGGCGGCGGCCGCGGCGAGGCCGGTGGCGCCGACCGAGGCGGTGAGCAGCGTGAGGGTGGACCGGGCCGCGTGCCCGGCGGTACCGGTCGTCACCCGGGGATACGGCACTCGCATGAGGAGTCAGGTTAACGGCCGGGTAACCCCGCCGGCGTCCTCCGCACGGCCGGTCCGCCCTCGGCCCGGCCGGCGGCCGGACCTCGTCCGCCGGGATTGATCCGGAGCCGGCTGGGCAAAAGGGAGCCGGGCGCGATCCGGCGCGGCGGGTACCGGGAGGCACGGATGGGACAGTACGGGGACGGTCCGGACGCCGCGCACCGGCGGCCCGCCGGCGTCAGCGACGAGACGGTCGCGGCCCTGGGCAAGCTCAGCGAGGCGCTGGAGACGGCGGAGCGGGCCCGCGGCCACCTCTACGCGCTGCACCAGTTGGTCGGGCACGCCGACCTGCTGCTCGACGACGCGGTGCGGCGGTTCGACGACGCCGGGCACCCCGGGATCGCCGACCGGATCTCCCAGGAGCTGCTGGGCCGCAACGTGATCGCGGGCCGGTGGACGTTCCAGCTCGTCGAGGAGTTCGACGACGGCTACCACGCGCTCTTCCGCGAACTGGACCGGCAGGCCCGCGACGAACTCGTCGGCGGGCGACGGCACCTGTACGAGGCGGAGATGAAGGAGCGGCGGCGCACCCGGGGCCGCCCGGGGCACGAGGCGCGCCCCGGCGACGGGGCCTAGTCGACCCCGCCCGCGCTCTCCGGCTGGCGGCGCTTCGCGTCGTCGACGATGATCACCGTGGCCACCATCAGTGCGACGCAGACGCTGAACAGCCACGAGTCGTCGGAGACCAGCCAGGCGGCGACGGGCGCCTGGAGTGCGGCGAGCAGGAAGCCGAGCCAGGCCAGGCGACGCTGACGAGGGTTGAGGATGCCGGAGCCCTGTTGCATTCCGAAAGTCTTACGCGACGCCCCGGGATGCCGGAGCCCGTCGCGCCGATTCTGGATGACCTGTCCGCTTTTTCGGACGACCGTCCCGCAGTTTTTGCCGCTTCGGGGGTGGTCGGTGCCGCCGCTTGCTGTTCTCGGTGGGGCCGGCGTTAGGGTCTTGCGTGTCCGTCACCACGCCCGCCCGACCGCGCGCCGGGCTGCTCCTGCTGGCCTACCTCGCCTTCGTCAGCCTCGGCCTGCCCGACGGCCTGCTCGGCGTCGGCTGGCCGTCCATCCGCACCACGTTCGCGCTGCCCACCGAGACGGTCGGCCTGTTGATCACGGTGGGCACCGTCGGGTACCTCACGTCGAGCGTGCTGGCCGGGTTCTCGCTCGCCCGGCTCGGCGTGGGCCGGCTGCTCGCGGTCAGCACCCTGCTGGCCAGCCTCGCCCTCACCGGGTACGCCACCTCGCCGGGGATCGCCCTGATGACCGGCTGCGCGCTGGTGCTCGGGCTCGGCTCGGGCGCGGTCGACGCCGGCCTGAACGCGTACGCGGCCGGGGCCTTCGGCCCCCGACACATGAACTGGATGCACGCCTGCTTCGGGCTCGGGGTGGCGATCGGCCCACTGATCATGACCGCGGTGATCGGGGCCGGGCTCGGCTGGCGCTGGGGGTACGGGCTGGTCGCCGCCGCGCAACTGGCCCTCGCCGCGGCGTTCGCGCTGACCGTACGCGCCTGGCTGGCCCGGACACCGGCGCCGGCCGGGCCCGGCGGGCAGGTCGGCGACAGTCCCGCCCCAGGTCTGGCGACCCCCGCCACCCCCGTCCCCACCCACGGCCCGGCCGCCACCAGCGCCCCGACCGCCGCTGACGGGCCGGCCGGCTCCGACGGGCCGGCCGCGACCGGCGTGGTCACCGCCGCGCCCGCGCCCGCCACCGTTTCCGCGCCGGTGCGGGTCCGGGACACGCTGCGGCTGCCGGCCGTCTGGCTCGGCGGACTGGCGTTCGCGGTGTACGTGGCCATCGAGGTCAGCACCGGCCTGTGGGCGTTCCTGCTGCTCACCGAGGGGCGCGGCCTGGCGCCGGCCACCGCCGGGCTCTGCGTCTCCGGCTACTGGGGGAGCCTCTTCGTCGGCCGGGTGGTGCAGGGGGTGGTCGCCGAACGGCTGGGCACCGCCCAGGTGCTGCGGGCCAGCCTGGTCGGGATGGCGGCCGGCGCCCTGCTCGTCGCGCTGCCCGGCCCCGGGTGGCTCACCGCGGCCGGCCTGTTCGTCGTCGGCTTCGCCGCCGCGCCGGTCTTCCCGTTGCTCACCCTCACCACCGCCGAGCGGGTCGGCGCCGCGCACGCCGACCGCACCATCGGGCTGCAGATCGGCGCGGCCGGCATCGGTGCCGCGCTGATCCCGTCCGGGCTCGGCGTGCTGTTCAGCCACACCTCGGTGACGCTGCTCGGGCCGGCCATGACCGGGCTGGCGGTGCTGCTCCTGCTGCTGCACCTGCTGGCCGGCCGGCCCCCGACCCGCCCGGCCACCGGCTGAACCTGGCCTGCCGGCTGAACCTGGCCTGCCGGCTGAGCCCTCGCCGGTCGGCTGCGGCCCGGATGCCGCAGAGTGGGCCATCCACGAGCGGGGATCGGCCCGGATGCCGCAGGGCGGGCCATCGCCGGGCGGGGACCGGTCCGCGGCGCCGAGGTGAGCCCGGCGGGCCGGATCGGCGGTGGCGGGAACGTCACATGGTGTCGGGGCCGGTCCGTCCGGTGGTCGACGGGCGGTACGCCCGTTCGGTGTCGGTCATCTCACGCCGCTCGGCCGCCGGCCCGGCGCCGCGGTCCACCGGCTCGGGGCCGTGCCCGAAGGCGGCCTCCTCGCCGGCGTCGTTGCCGGTCGCGTCGTCGGCCTGCCCGTCGATCGTCGAGCGGGCGATGGCCCGGTCCAACTCGCCCAGCGGGGTCTGCTGCTCGTCGCGCCACACCCTGTCGTTGTCCGTCATCTGAGTCCGGTACCCGGGCGGCGGGCGGGCAAACGGGCCGCGCACGCGACGACGGCCGCCGGGGACCGGCGGCCGTCGTGCGCGGTTGGGTGATGGGGGAGAGGGTCAGGGGGTGGGACGGTCGACCGAGCCACGCCAGGCGCCCGTCTCCTGGCCGCGCCGCTCGATGAACTGCTTGAAGCGGTCCAGGTCGCCCTTGGTCCGGCGGTCGACCACGCCGAGCTTGTCGCCGGCCTGCTCGACCACGCCGTGCGGCTCGAAGTCCATCTGGAGCGTGACCCGGGTGTGGCCCTCGTCCAGCCGGTGGAAGGTCACCACGCCGGCCTGCTGGGTGCCGCCGGTGGACTTCCAGGCCACCCGCTCGTCGGGCAGCTGCTCGGTGATCTCGGCGTCGAACTCGCGCTTCACCCCGGCGATCTCGACCGTCCAGTGGGTCATGGTGTCGGAGAGCTGCCGGACCTCCTGCACGCCCTCCATGAAGTGGGGGAACTCCTCGAACTGGGTCCACTGGTCGTACGCCGTCCGGATCGGGACCGCGACGTCCACGTGCTCGACAACGCCACTCATGCAGGTTCCTCCTCTGACCGCTGGCGGCACGGGGTGGCCGTGGGCCGGCCCACCCTCACCAGCGGGTCGTCTCGTTTCTGTGCCCGAGTGCGGCCCACACCTCGGAGATCGTCTGGTAACGGGTGCCCTCCGGCAGGCGTCCCAGCGCGTCGACGATGTCCGCCGGCGCCTGGTTCTCCCGCGCGTTGGCCAGCAACGCCTCCCGGTCCCCGGGCAGGGCGGTCATCGTGATGAACCGGCCGAGGCGACTGCGCGCCTCCACGTCGTCCGAGCTCATCCCCTGCGGGTTGCCGCTGCGCAGCGCGCCGCGCGGGACGGTCTTCGGCTCCGGCTGGTCCTCCCCGGCAGGCTCCGGCTGGCGGAACTCCTCGACCCGGGAGCCGCCGGTACCCGGCCCCTGCACCAGACCCTCGACGTCCTGGGCCATGTTGTCGTCGACCCTGGGCGAGTGCTTGCTGTTGCCTCGTTCCATGCCGTCAGACATGCCCGAGCGGGCCGCCGGTAAACCGGGGACGGCCGGCCGGGCCGGTCATCGGACCCCGAACCGGGAGGAAACCCGTCACGAATCGGCCGGCGCCCGGGCCGGCAGGATCGGCTCGCCGGGATCGCCCGCCCCGCTCTGCAACACCCGCCCCCGCTGCAACTCCGCGTTGATCTGCACCCCCAGCATCAGCGCGCAGTTGGAGAGATAGAGCCAGACCAGGAAGGCGATCACCGCGCCCAGGCTGCCGTAGGTCACGTCGTACGAGCCGAAGTTGGCGACGTACAGGCCGAAGCCGAAGGAGACCAGCACCCAGGAGACCAGGGCCACCGCGCCACCGGGGGTGAGCCAGCGGAACCGGGGCTGGCGCACGTTCGGCGCGACCCAGAACAGCAGCGACAGCAGCACCATCACCACCATCGCCAGCGCCGGCCACTTCGCCACGCCCCACACCGTGCGGGCCAGGCCGCCCGCGCCGATCAGGTCACCCACCGCGTCGGCCACCGGGCCGCTGACGATCAGCCCGGTCGCCACCACCGCGAGCAACAGCAGGGAGAGCGCGGCCAGACCGATCTGGATCGGCCGCAGCCGGTAGACCGGCCGGCCCTCCTCGACCCCGTAGATGGCGTTGGAGGCCCGGGTGAACGCGCCGATGAAGTTGGACGCCGACCAGAGCGCGCCGAGCAGACCGAAGCTCAGCAGCACCTTCGCGCCGCTGCGCTGCTCGACCACCCCGCGTACCACGGTCACGAAGCTGTCGTTGCCGACCACCGAGCCCGCGCCGATGTCCCGGGCCAGGTCCAGCACGGTGTCGACGGTGCGCTCCCCGTCGGAGACCAGGCCGACCAGGGCGACCACCACGATGGTGGACGGGAAGAGGGCCAGCACCCCGTAGTAGGTAAGCGCGGCGGCCCAGTCGGCGCAGTTGTCCTTGACGAAGCTGCGGCCGCTGCGGGTCAGCACCCCGCGCCAGGTCGGCCAGCTCAGCTGGCGTACCCGGTGGGGGAGCCGCCGCCGGGCCGGGCCGGGCGTCGCGGTCGGCTCCGTCGTCGCTGCCATGACCGCCCCCTGTCACCCGGCGGCCGGACGACAGGGCATCCGGCTCGCGTTCGGCGGTACCCGGGGCCGGAAATCGACAAACCCGGCGCGGGAGTTTGCCGGTGCCGGCCGGGGGAACCGTCAACGGGAAGGATCGACGCGGAGGAGGACGACATGCCCGGGCGCGAGGTACTGCCCAGCACGTTGCGGCGCTCCCCGGAGAAGGCGCAGCGGACCTGGGAGAAGACGCACGATTCGGCCGTCGAGACGTACGGCGAGGGGGAGCGGGCGCACCGCACCGCCTTCGCGGCGGTGAAGCACGAGTTCGAGAAGGTCGGTGACCACTGGGAGCCGAAGGGCCGCAAGGGCCCCAGCGACCAGCAGGCCGCCGGTGGCGGTCCCGCCCGGCGGGCCTTCACGGCCGGCGGGGTGGACGCCAACGCCCCGAAGGACCACCTGATGGAGGTGGCGAAGAAGCTGGACGTGCCGGGCCGGTCCCGGATGACCAAGCCGGAACTGGTCAAGGCGATCCAGAAGGCGAACAACCGGCAGACCACCAAGGCCCGCGAGCAGAGCAAGGCCCGCGGCGGGCGCTGAGCAGCCAGCGGTACGACGCACCGGAGCCCGGGACCCGCGCGGTCCCGGGCTCCGGCGTACCCGTCACCAGTGGCCGCCGCCCGGCGCCTGGAGGTGCACCGCCTTGACGGTGCTGAACTCGTCCAGCAGCTCCGGGCCGTACCCGAAGCCCTGGCCGCTGCCGCGGCGTGGCTGCGCGGCACCACCCGGCGCGCCGCCGAACACCGCGTTGACCTTGACCGTGCCCACCGGCAGCTCCCGCCAGGCCCGCTGGGCGTGACTCATCGAGCCGGTGAGCACCGTGGCCGCCAGCCCGTACGGCGAGTCCGCGGCGCAGCGCAGCGCCTCGCTGAACGAGTCGACCACCACCACCGGGGCGACCGGCCCGAACGTCTCCTCCCGGACCAGCGCCATCTCCTGCCGGCAGTCCGCCACCACCGTGGCCGGGTAGAACGCCCCCGCGCCCTCCGGCAGCGTGCCGCCGATGCGCAGCCGGGCCCCCTCGGCCACCGCGGCGGTGACCTGCCCGTGCACGTGGTCGCGGTGCCGCCGGTCGACCAGCGGGCCCAGCTCGGTGGCCGCGTCCCGCCCCGGACCCACGGTCAGCGCGCCGGCCCGCTCGACCAGCGCCTCGACGAAGTCCTCCGCCACGTCCCGGTGCGTGTAGATCCGCTCCACCGCCACGCAGATCTGCCCGGCGTTGGCGAAGCTGCCGATCGCCGCCTGCTCGGCCGCCCACACCGGGTCGACCCCCGCGTCGACGATCAACGGGTCGCTGCCGCCGTTCTCCAGCAGCGCCTTCGCGCCGGTGCGGGCGCACGCCACGGCGATCGCCCGGCCGGTGGCCGTCGAGCCGACGTGGGCGACCACGTCGACCGGCTGCCCGGCGAGCGCCGCGCCCACCTCGCCGCCCCCGGTCAGCAGGGAGAGCACCCCGGTGGGCAGCGCCCCGTCCAGGATCCGGGCGAGCAGCCAGCCGGTGGCCGGGGTGCGCTCGCTCGGCTTGTAGAGCACCACGTTGCCGGTGACCAGGGCGGCGCCGAGCAGCCCGCAGGAGACCGCCACCGGATCGTTCCACGGGGTGATCGCGGCGACCACGCCGCGCGGCTCGGGCGCCATGAAGTCGATCGCGTCGCCGCCGCCGTGCAGGGTCCGGCCGCCGCGCAGCGGACCCAGTTCGGCGTACTGTCGCAGCGTGCCGACGCCCGCCTCGACCCCGCCCCGGGCGTCGCCCAGCGGCTTGCCCATCTCCGCGGTCACCGCCGCCGCCACCTCGTCGGCGGCGTCCGCGAGCGCGCCCGCCGCGCGGTGCAGCGCCGCCGCCCGTTCCGCGGCCGGGGTCGCCGCCCAGTCCGCGGCGGCGCCGCGCGCCGCCTCCACCGCCTTGGCCACCTCGTCCGCCGTCGCCACCGGGACGGTGCTGACCGGGGAGCCGTCGGCCGGGTCGTGCACGACCAACTCGCCCCCTTCGCCGCCCGCGCCCCACACTCCACCGATGAGCTGTTCAACCCTGTACATGTGGCGGTGGATGCCCCGGTCCCGGCGAGGCAAACGCGTTTCGCCCGGTAACCGGCCGGGTAGGCGGATCGGATGACCTCGACCGAGGCCGCCGACGCGGTCGTCATCGGAGCGGGCCACAACGGCCTGGTGGCCGCCAACCTGCTGGCCGACGCGGGTTGGGACGTGCTGGTGCTGGAGGCGACCGAGGCGCCCGGCGGGGCGGTGCGCTCCGCCCAGGTGACCGCCTCGGGTTACCTCAGCGACCTCTACAGCTCCTTCTACCCGCTGGGCTACGCCTCGCCGGTGCTGGGCGCGCTCGACCTGGACCGGCACGGGCTGACCTGGACCGAGGCCCCGGACGTGCTGGCCCACCTGCTGCCCGACGGCCGGGCCGCCGTGCTCAACCGGGACCTGGCCACCACCGCGGCCTCGCTGGAGGAGTTCGCCCCGGGCGACGGGAAGCGCTGGGAGCAGGCGTACGCCGAATGGCAGACCGTGGCCGGGCCGATGCTGGACCTGATCACCACCCCGTTCCCGCCGGTCCGCGGCGGCCTGACGCTGCTGGGGCGGCTACGGGTGGCCGGCGCGCTGCGGCTGGCCCGCCGGCTGCTCGTGCCGGTCCGCAAGCTCGGCGGCGAGCTCTTCGAGGGCGAGGGCGGGCCGGTGCTGCTGGCCGGCTGCGCGCTGCACACCGACCTCTCCCCCGAGGAGGCCGGCTCCGGGGTGTACGGCTGGCTGCTGGCCATGCTCGGTCAGCAGGTCGGCTGGCCGGTGCCGGTCGGCGGGGCGCAGAAGATCACCGACGCGCTGGTGGCCCGGCTGGTCGCCCGGGGCGGCCGGATCCTCTACGGCGCCCGGGTGGACCGGGTGCTCACCGCCCGGGGTCGGGCGATGGGCGTGCGCACCGTCGGCGGCAGTCACTGGCGGGCCCGGCGCGCCGTGCTGGCCGACGTGCCGGCCCCCGCGCTCTACCTGGACCTGGTCGGGGCCGCCGCGCTGCCGCCCCGGCTGGTGGAGGACCTGGCCCACTTCCGGTGGGACGGTTCCACGCTCAAGGTCGACTGGGCGCTCTCGGCGCCGGTGCCGTGGACCAACCCGGCCCTCGCCACCGCCGGCACGGTGCACCTGGGCGCCGATCTGAACGGGCTGACCAGCTATGCCGCCACGCTGGCCCGGGGTGAGGTGCCGGCCGACCCGTTCCTGCTGGTGGGCCAGATGTCGGTGGCCGACCCGAGCCACTCGCCGCCCGGCACCGAGTCGCTCTGGTCCTACACCCACCTGCCGTTCCGCCGGAGCTGGCGGGCCGAGGAGGTCGTCGCGCACGTGGCCCGGATGGAGGACGTGCTGGAGGCCGCCGCCCCCGGGTTCCGCTCGCTGGTCGTCGGCCGGCACGTGGCCGGGCCGGCCGACCTGGAGGCGGCGGAACCGAGCCTGGTCGGCGGGGCGCTGGGCGGTGGCACCGCCGCCGCGTACCAGCAGCTGTTCCTGCGGCCCGTCCCCGGCCTGGGGCGCGCGGACACCCCGGTCGACCGGCTCTACCTGGCCAGCGCCTCGGCCCACCCGGGCGGCGGCGTGCACGGCGCGCCCGGCGCGAACGCCGCCCGCGCGGCCCTGGCCCGGGACCGGGCCGTCACCGGCGGCCTCTACGCGGGCGTCATCGGCGCGGCGCACCGCGCCGTCTACCGCTGACCGGCCGGCCACGTCGCTCGCCACCGCGCCGGCTCGGCGCTCGCCTGGCACGTCCGCTCGCCGAAGCCCGTCCCTTGCCCGCGCGCCGCGCCGCCCTGGCCCTCCCGGCCGCCCTGGCCGTCCCTGGTGTCGCGTCGTGCGGCCGCCTTGGCCGACACCCGCTGGCGCGCCTTTGCTCTGCTGCCGCCGGCGCAACACCGTCACGTTGCGTGCCGACGTCGGCCCGCACGGCCCGACGGACGCCGGCAGAAGGGCAGCTCAGTGAGGTGTTGCCGGGGCGGCAGCAGAGCAAAGGAAGCCGAGACGGCAGGCGGCCCGGGCGCGGTCGTCACCCGACGTGACGAACGGTGCCCGGGCCGGAGGGGCGGCAGGTCTCAGCGCGGCAGGTTGCGGTGCCGGCTGCGCAGCATGAACGGCATCAGCGCGCTCTCCACCTTGGTGGCGGTGGTCATCTTCGACGCGCCGTCGCGCCGCTCCTCGAACCGGATCGGCACCTCGAGGATGGTGTGCCCGAGCTTGGTGGCCAGGTAGTGCATCTCCACCTGGAAGCTGTAGCCGTTGGACTGGACCCGGTCCAGCCCGATGTCGCGCAGCGCGTCCGCGCGCCAGATCTTGAAGCCGGCGGTCAGGTCGCGGATCCGCACCCGCAGCAGGGTGTGCACGTAGAGGTTGGCCCAGCCGCTGAGCGCGCGGCGGTAGAGCGGCCAGTTCTCGTCCAGCTCGCCACCGGGCACGTACCGGGAGCCGATCACCACGCTGGCCTGGGTGGAGAGCAGCGCGCCGAGCATGCCGGGCAGCGCCTCCGGCGGGTGCGACAGGTCGGCGTCCATCTGCGCGACGTACTCCGCGCCGCCGTCGAGGGCGCGGCCGATCCCGTCGACGTACGCCCGGCCGAGGCCCTCCTTGCCGGCGCGGTGCACCACCTGGATCCGCTCCGGGTGCTCGATGGCCAGCTTGTCGGCCACCTCACCCGTGCCGTCCGGCGAGTTGTCGTCGGCGACCAGCACCTTGAGCCCGGGCAGCGGGAGCGCCAGGAGCCGCTCGACCAGCGCCGGGAGGTTGCCCGCCTCGTTGTACGTCGGCACGACGACGGTCAGGCGCGCGTCCCGCCACGGCGAGGGCAACTGCACGGGTTCGATCATCACGACTTCCTCGGTTCGCCAAAAGGTTTCCCTGAGAGGGTAGCCAGTGGCGACACGGCGCGTGTCGAGGCTCCCCGCACGGCGGGCGGGGCGGCCGCCGTCAGCGTGCGGCGTGGGACGTGGCGCCGTGGCCCGGTTGGGTCATTCGTCCGACTTCTGCCGGGTCGCGATGTCGGCGAGCCGGTTCAACGTCTCCTTGTTCCGCTGGTGCAGCACCAGGTCGTTGAGCTTGTTGCGGACCCAGCGCAGCGGCCCGGCCGCGAAGTCCTCGCCGAGGCGTACCCGGGTGGCGCCGGGGCCGGCCGGTTCCAGCGCGAACGAGACGATCGCCTCGCCCGCCGGCCAGAGCCCGGCCCGCAGCACCAGCCGGTGCGGCGCGTCGCTGAGCAGGACCGTGGAGGCGTCCTGGAGGGAGAACGGCCACGGCCCGGCCCGGTGGTGCAGCTGGGCGCCCACCCGGGGCCAGTCGTCGTCGACGTCCCGGACGTGGGCCGTGCCCACCACCCAGTCGCTGTACGTCCACCCATCGGCGAGGACCTTGAACACCTGCTCGGGGGAGGCGTCGATTACTTTCTCCACAATCGCCACGGACACCTCATACCCCCCGTCCGGACGCCGGTAACGGAACGACCGGGTTAGCTTCTCCGGGGCGGCGGGTAACGCCGGACCGACCCAGTGCCGTCCTGCGGGTCGGCGTCGCTCTGTCGCCGCCGCCGGGGACCACGTTTACTCCTCCTGGCCCCGGGAACCCGCCGCCCGTGCGACGGGACCAGGAGGATCAGCGCAGGTCAGCCCGGGTCGACCCGGGCTTCGACCGGCCCTTCCCGTCGTCCGCCCGCCCCGCCGGGGCGGCGTCGCCCCCGGGGCTCCTGTTCGACGCGGTGCTGCTGGATCGCGACGGCACGCTGGTGGAGGACGTGCCCTACAACGGCGATCCGGAGAAGGTACGGCCGTTGCCGGGGGTGCGCGAGGCGCTGGACCGGTTGCGGGCGGCCGGGTTGCGGCTGGGCGTGGTGACCAACCAGTCCGGGCTGGCCCGGGGGCTGTTCGGCGCGGCCGACCTGGCCCGGGTCAACGCGCGGGTCGAGGAGTTGCTCGGCCCGTTCGACGACTGGCAGGTCTGCCCGCACGACGACCGGGCCGGCTGCCGGTGCCGCAAACCCGCGCCGGGCATGGTGTACGCGGCGGCCGGCGCGCTGGGCACCGTGCCGGCGCGGTGTGTGCTGGTGGGCGACATCGGTGCGGACGTGATCGCGGCCGGTGCGGCCGGTGCGAGCGCCATCCTGGTGCCGACGGCGGTGACCCGCCCCGAGGAGATCGACGCCGCGCCCACCGTCGCCCGGGATCTGCCCGCCGCCGCCGACGAGATCCTGCGCCGCATGCACGCCCTGCACCCCACCCGGCCCCGCCGTACCGGCACCGTCCTCGTCGCCCGCAGCGACTCCGCCGGCGACGTCCTCGTCACCGGCCCCGCCATCCGCGCCGTCGCCGCCCACGCCCACCGCGTCGTCCTACTCTGCGGCCCCCAAGGACGCGCCGCCGCCAACCTGCTCCCCGGCATCGACCACATCATCGAATGGCCCCTGCCCTGGATCGACGGTGACCCCGCCCCCGTCAACCCCGACGACATGCACGCCCTCACCCGACAACTCGCCACCATCGGCGCCGACGAAGCTGTCATCTTCACCAGCTACCACCAGTCACCCCTACCCCTGGCCCTACTGCTACGCATGGCCGGCGTTCCCCGCATCGCCGCCATCAGCGACGACTACCCCGGCAGCCTCCTCGACACCCGCCACCGCGTCCCACCCGGCGTACCCGAACCCGAACGCGCCCTCTCCCTCACCGCCGCCACCGGCTTCACCCTCCCCGCCGACGACGGGCCGGGGCTGCGGCTGCGGGCGGATGCCGTGCCGCCGCCGCCGCGCGAGCTGGGCGGCCCGGGCTACCTGGTGGTGCATCCCGGTTCCACCGTCCAGGCGCGGGCCTGCCCGCCCGAGCTGGCCGCCCGGATCGTCCGGGTGCTCACCGCCGGCGGGTACCGGGTGGTGGTCACCGGCGGCCCGGACGAGCGGGAGCTGACCGCCCGGGTGGCCGGCGACGCGGGCGTCGACCTGGGTGGCCGTACCGGGCTGGCCGACCTCGCCGGGGTGCTCGCCGGGGCGGGCGCGCTGGTCGTCGGCAACACCGGGCCGGCGCACGTGGCCGCGGCGCTCGGCGTGCCGGTGGTCAGCCTGTTCGCCCCCACCGTCCCGTACGGACAGTGGGGCCCCTACCGGGTGCCCGCCGTCCGGCTCGGCGACGCCGGGGCACCCTGCCGGGACACCCGGGCGGCCCGCTGCCCGATCCCCGGCCACCCCTGCCTG
>NZ_JAIOAA010000027.1 GCF_019890675.1 Micromonospora sp. PLK6-60
GGGCCGCGTCCCGGTCGGCGACCGCCTGCTCGGCCTGCCGCCGCGCCTCGGCGGCCCCGGTCTCGGCCGCCGCGGCCCGGGCGAGCGCCGCGTCCCGCTGCGCCGCCGCGTCCCGGGCCTGCTGCCGGGCCTGGGCCGCCTGCGCGGTGGCCGTCTCGGCGTCGCCGCGGGCCTCGTCGCGGTCGGTGTGCGCCTGCGCCACCTGCGCGGCCGCCTCCGCGCGCAGCTGGGCGAGCTGCCGCTCCACCCCGACCGGGGACAGCTCGGCGTGCAGCGCCTCGGTCAGGCTCGCCACCACCTGGTCGAGCCGGTCCACCGCCTCCCAGGTGCGGGCCACCTGCCCGGGCAGGCCCGGCGCGTTGCGGTGGCGCATCCGGGTGTTGCGCGAGGCGCGCTGGCACGCCCCGTCGTTGTCCCGGCAGTAGCGGAACGGCCGGCCCGCGCCGGCCCGCTGCGGCACCGGCGCTCCACAGTGCGCGCAGGGGCGGGTCTCGGCGTCGGGGGCGGTGTCGGCGTCCATCGAGGCGAGAGTTTAGTGCCGGGCCGGGTCCCCGGCGGCGGCCGGGCGGGCCGTCGCGTCCAGCGTGTAGCGGCGTTGCAGCAGCGCCAGCAGCATCGCCGCCGCCGGCAGCAGCCCGAAACCCCATCGGATGGCGGCCAGCGCCGAGTCGGGCTGCGCGACGTCCTGGCCGGCGGTGGAGGCGACGAAGCCGCCGGCGGCGAGGCAGAGCGAGTACGCCCACGGGCCCAGTGCCGCCCCGGTGGCCTCGGTGGCCGTCCACACCCCGGTGTAGGTGCCGGCGGCGCCGGTGCCCGCGCGGATCACGTCCGGCACCATCGCGAACGGCAGCAGTTGCATGCCGGCGAACGCGACGCCGAGCACCGCCACGGCCGCCACCAGCACCGGCAGCCCGGCCGGGCGGCCCACCGCCAGCACCAGCGAGCCGGCCGCGAAGGCGCCCTGCGCGGTCAGCAGCGCCCGCTGCTTGCCGACCCGCCGGGCGACCGCCAGCCAGCCGGGGGTGACCAGCAGCGCCGGGGCGACGAAGGCGGCCACCAGCACCGTGGTCAGTGCCGGGCGGCCCAACTCGTAGCGGGCGTAGTAGGGCACCCCGGCCAGCACCAGGTGGGTGGTGGTGGACATGGCCAGGTAGGCGGCGACCAGCGGGCGGAACTGCCGGTCGCGCAGGGTCGCGGCGAGGGCCCGCCAGCCGCCGCCGTGCCCGGCCGCCGGTGCGGCCGCGGCCCGCCGCAGCCGGCCGATCCCGGCGACCCCGACCAGCATGGTGACCAGCATCCCGGCGGCGAGCAGGACGCCCATCCGCCGGTAGCCGTCCCGGTCGGCCGCGTCCCCGCCGGCCAGCAGCGGCGCCAGCAGCCCGGAGGCGAGGATGCCCAGGGTCAGCACCACCATCCGGAAGGCCATCAGCCGGGTCCGCTCGTGGTAGCCGATCCGCAGGTCGGCCGGGGTGGCCAGGTACGGCACCTGGTAGGCGGCGAAGAGCAGGTTGCCGGCGACGAAGGCCAGCGCCACCCAGCCGGCCGCGCCCGCGCCGGTGAGCCCGCCCGGCACGGCGAACAGCGTGACGAAGGCGACCGGCAGCGCGCAGCCGATCAGCAGCAGCCGCCGCCGGTCGCCCCGGCGGGTCTGCTCCACGTCGCAGCGGTGCCCGATCCACGGGTGCAGCAGCACGTCGGCGACCTTGGGCAGCAGCAGCGCCAGCCCGGCCAGCCAGGGGGTCACGGCCAGCACGTCGGTGAGGAAGTAGAGCAGCAGCAGGCCGGGCACGGTCACCCAGACGCCCATGCCGAGCGACCCGGTGGCGAAGCCGAGCAGCGGCCCCCGGGGCAGGGTATGCGGCCGTGCGTCGGACCCGGTCATCGCCGCCTCCTCTTTCCGGGCACGCCGCCCAGCAATCCAACGGTTGCTGGATTGTAGGGGCAGAATGGCGGCCATGACCATGCCCCGCCGGCGCCCCGGCCGGCCCCGCCGCGACGAGAGCCGACCCACCCGGGAGGTGGTGCTGGCCGCGGCGACCGCGCTGTTCGCCCGGCACGGCTTCGACGCCGTCTCGCTGCGCGAGGTCGCCGCCGCCGCCGGGGTGGACGTGGCCACGGTCTCGCACCACACGGGTACGAAGGCGCAGCTCTACGACGCCTGTTTCGCCCGGGTGTTCGCCGCCGAGCGGGCCGCCCTGGAGGCGGCGGCCGGTCGGGCCCGGGCCGCCCTCGAAGCTGGGCCGGCCGCCGCCCGCGCCGCCCTGCACGACCTGGTCGACGTGTTCGTGGACTTCCTGGAGGACCGGCCGGAGACCACCGCGTTGTGGCTGCGCCGCTGGCTGGAGCCGCAGCGGCACGCCGAGCTGGACCAGCGGTACGCCGCCCCGCTGTACCGGCTGGTCGCCGACCTGCTCGACGCCGCCGCGGCGGCCGGCGCGCTGGTCGAGCCGACGCCGTACGTGACGGTGCGCAGCCTGGTCTGGGCGGTGCACGGGCACGTGGTGGCCCTCGCCGCGGGAGTCGGGTCGCCGGCCCGCCAGCGCCGGGAGTTCCGGGCCTTCCTGCACCGCCTGCTCGACGGGCTGTACGGGCCGGCCGGCCCTTGACGCGGCGCCGGCCACCGGCAATTATCCGACGAGCGTTGGATTAACCCGGGGGAGTGGTGACGATGGCACGGCCGACGGCGGCGGTGATCGGGGCGGGCGCGGCCGGGCTGGCCACCTGCAAGGCCCTCGCCGACGCGGGCGTCGACGCGGTCTGCTTCGAGTCCGGCGACACCGTCGGTGGGCTGTGGGTCTACGGTTCGGCCGGGTCGCCGGCGTACCGGACGCTGCACCTGAACACCAGCAAGGGCCGCACCGAGTTCGCCGACCACCCGATGCCGGCGCACTGGCCCGACTACCCCGACCACGAACGGGTCGCCGGGTGGCTCGCCGACTACGCCGACCGGTTCGGGCTGCGCGCGGCGGTGCGACTGCGGCACACCGTCGAGCACGTCGCCCCGACCGGCGACGGCCGGTGGACGGTGCGCGCCACCGGGCCCGACGGGCCGGTCGAGGTCGCCACCGACGCGGTGGTGGTGGCCAACGGCCACAACCGGGTGCCGAAACCACCGGCCGACGTGCCCGGCCGGTGCGCCGCCGAGCAGCTGCACAGCCACGCCTACCGGGGGCCGGAGCAACTCGCCGGGCGCCGGGTGCTGGTCGTCGGCGGCGGCAACTCCGCGATGGACATCGCCGTCGACTCCTCGTACGCGGCCAGCCGGACCCTGCTGTCGCTGCGCCGCGGCGTCTGGATCGTGCCCAAGTACCTGCTCGGCCGGCCGTCGGACACCCTCAACGGGGCCCTCGCCCGCCGGCTGCCCTGGCGGCTGCGCCAGCGGATCAGCCAGCGGATGCTCACCGCCACCGTCGGCCCGCCCACCCGCTACGGGCTACCCGCCCCGGCGCACGGCTTCCTCCAGGACCACCCGACCCTCTCCGACGGGCTGCTGACCCGGCTCACCCACGGCGAGATCGAGGCCCGCCCCGCCGTCGCCGGCTTCGACGGTCACCGGGTCACCTTCACCGACGGGCGCGCCGACGACGTCGACCTGGTGATCTGGTGCACCGGATACCGGGTCGAGCTGCCGTTCCTCGACCCGGCGCTGCTCGGCGGCGACCCGGAGGCCCTGCCGCTGTACCGGCACGTCTTCCACCCCGACCTGCCCGGGCTGGCCCTGGTCGGGCTGATGCAGTCCACCGGCGCGGCGTTCCCGCTGCTGGAGGCGCAGGCCCGGCTGGTCGCCGCACACCTCGCCGGCCGGTACGCGCTGCCCGACCCGGCCGCCCAGCACGCCGACATCCGCGCCGAGCTGCGCGCCGCCACCGCCCGCTGGGGGCAGCGGCGCCCGGCCATGCGGGTCGACTTCGACGCGTACCTCGCCCAACTGGCCCGGGAGGTGACCGCCGGCGCCCGGCGGGCCGCCCGGGGGCGGGGCGTGACCTTCCCGGCGGTGCGGCCGTGACCGCGTCGCCGCGCCTGGCCGGCCGGCGGGTGCTGGTCACCGGCGCCCGGGGCACCTTCGGCCGGGAGCTGTGCGCCGCGCTGCGGGCCGCCGACGCGCGGGTCGTCGGGCTGGACCGGCACCCGGGCACCGCCGCCGGCGCGCCGGTGGTCGGCGCCGACCTGACCGACCCCGCCGCCGTCGGCCCCGCCATACGGGCGGCGGTGGACCGCCTCGGCGGGCTCGACCTGCTGGTGAACAACGCCGGCGTGGGCGGTCCCGCCCCGGCCGAGCTGCCGCCCGACGAGGTGGTCCGCCAACAGCTCGAGGTGAACCTGCTCGGCGCCTGGCGGGTCACCGCCGCGGCCCTGCCCGACCTGGTGCCCGCCCGTGGCCGGGTGGTCTTCGTGGCCAGCCGGATGGCCCTGCTGCCGCTGCCGCTGGCCGCCGCGTACGGGGTGAGCAAGCGGGCGCTGGTCGCCTACGCCGACGCGCTGCGCCACGAGGTCGGCAGCCACGTCGGGGTCAGCGTCGTCTACCCGAGCATGGTCGCCTCGCCCATCCACGACAGCACCGCCGACGCCGGGCTGTCCCTGCAGGGGGTGTCCCGGCTGGAGCCGGTGGCCGGCGTGGTGGCGGCCATCCTGCGCGCCGCCACCGCCCGGCGGGCACCCCGGGACGTGGCCACCACCCGGCGGGGACGGCTGGAGATGGCGCTGGCCCGACACGCCCCGGCGCTGGCCGACCGGCTCGTACGGCGTACCGTCGCCGCCCGGATCGCCGCCGGTGACCTCGACGCGGCCCCGCTGGCCGCGGGCATGGTGCGCCGGCACCGCGACATGATCGGATAGCATCCGTCGATGCCTGTCCCCCCGTACGTCGCCACGCTGCGCGCCCACGTCGGACACGACCTGATCCTGCTGCCCGGGGTCAGCGGGGTGGTCCGCGACGCGGCCGGGCGGGTGCTGCTGGTGCGCCGCGGTGACAACGGCCGCTGGTCGGTGCCGGCGGGCACGATCGAGCCGGGGGAGCAGCCGGCCGACGCCCTGCTGCGCGAGGTGTTCGAGGAGACCGGCGTCCGGGTGCAGATCGAGCGGCTCGGTGGGGTGGCCACCCACCCCGTCGTCTATCCCAACGGGGACGTCTGCGAATACCTCAACGTGTGGTTCCGCTGCCGCCCGGTCGGTGGCAGCCCGACCGCCGACGGCGACGAGTCACTGGAGGTCGGCTGGTTCGCCCCGGACGCGCTGCCCGAGCTGGACGACTGGTCGCGGCTGCGGCTGGACACCACCGCCGCCGAGGACGCCCGCGCCTGGCACGCCGCGCCCGGTGAGAAGCACCCGGCGCTGCGGCAGCCCGACGCGCTCTGACCGCGGACAGCGGCGGGCGGGGGGCGCGCGGTGGCGCGATCGCCGGGCCACCGCGCGCCCTCCGCTGCGCGCGTCAGGACGCGACGTAACCGTCGAACACGTGGACCCCGTCGGAGGTCCCGCTGGCGCTCTGCCGGTTGGTGTTGAAGTACAGCTTGCCGTCGCTGAGCCCCACGCCTTCGATCTCGAACTTGACGGGATACGCCGAGGACGTGATGCGGAAGGAGAGGTCGGTGGCGGCGGGCGCGGTCCCTGTCGTCGCCGGCGACACGTCCCGGTAGACGAGCACGATGCTGCGGTTGTCCTTGGTCAGCGGGTTGTAGAGGACCCGCCGGTTCTCGTCGTAGAAGAACCCCTGGTTGGTGAAGTCCGCCAGGTCCGGCACCACGGCGCCGTTGACGAGGGCGCCCTCGACCTGCAGGGTGAACGCCTTGGTCAGGTTGATGGTCCCGGAGTTGGCGCGCAGCGGCAGGCTGCCGTTGTAGATCGTCCTGCCCTTCTTGAACATGAACGTGATCGTGGTGCCGGTGACCGAGACCCGGTTGATGCCGGACACCGTCAACGGGGCCCCGTCGAGGTGCACCTGGTATGACCCGACGTAGTAGTAGGTGGTGCCCTCGTAGCGAAGCTTCACCAGCTGCGCGCCGGTCTCGTTCATCGTGACGATGAACATGTGGTGCTGTCCGTCGATGTCGACGATCGTGATGTCGTTGCCGTGGCCGAGCCAGGTGTTGGTCGACGTGTTGTTGGTGCCGTTGGTCATCTGCACCCGCGCGCCGGTGGTCTTGTGGACGCGATAGATGACGGAGAGGTCGTTGGCCGTCCGGGCCTTGACCGAGTAGAGGTAGGTGGCCCCGGCGGCGAAGCCCTGCACCCCGGTGGCACCGCTCGTGTCGGGCAGGGTGGCCAGAGTGGTGTACGTGTTGAAGTAGGCCGCCTGGGCCGGCTGTCCGGACAGGACCAGGACGCCGACGATGGCCGCACCCACCACGGACAGCCGCCTGCTGAATCCCATGTCGCCTCCTCGACGACCTGAGGCCGGATGCCGCAAAGATCGTCGAGCGCAGGCTATGGGGCGACCGCAGGGCGGTCAAGGCGCGAACGAACTCCCGGATTCGCCTACTGGGAAAGGGGATCCGCCCGCCGGCCTCCGCAGTGGACGGTCAGCCGGTCGCCACCGCCGCGCGGGAACGGTCGGCCGCGATGCGTACGGCCAGACCGGCGAGCACGCTGCCCATCACGTACCGCTGGACCCGGGCCCAGGCCGGCCGCCGGGTCAGGAACGCCGACACCGAACCGGCGGTCAGCACGATCAACGTGTTCAGGGTCAGCGCCACGCCGATCTGGGTCAACCCCAGCAGCAGGCTCTGCGTCGCCACGTGCCCGCGCGCCGGGTCGACGAACTGCGGCAGCAGCGACACGTACAGGATGGCGATCTTCGGGTTGAGCAGGTTGGTCACCAGGCCCATGGTGAACAGCCGCCGCGGCCGGTCCGGCGGCAACGGCGCCGGGGTGAACGCCGACTGCCCGCCCGGGCGCAGCGTGCGCCAGGCCAGCCACAGCAGATACGCCGCCCCGGCCAGCTTCACCGCCGTGTACAGCGGCGGGACCAGCACGAACACCGTGGCGATCCCGGCGGTCGCCGCGGCCAGGTAGACCAGGAAACCGGCGGCCACCCCGAGCAGTGACACCAGCCCGGCCCGCCGGCCCTGGGTGACCGACCGGGACACCAGGTACACCATGTTCGGGCCGGGCGTCAGCACCAGCCCCAACGCCACCAGTGCGATCCCCACCACCGCCGCGAGCGTGACCATCCGACCTCCCCGTGCCGTCCTGGACCGGACCCTACGCCCCGCCGCCCGCCACGGCGGTGACGGCGCTCACGTCGGTGTGCTTCGGCGGGGCGGGGTCGCCACGAGCGGCCCGCACGGGTGACACTGACGCCGTGCCGATCGTGTTGCGGGCCGCGCCGACCTCGACCGCGCCGGGGCTGCTGCTGCGACCCTGGCGCGACGGCGACCGGGACGCGCTGTTGGACGCCTACCGGGACCCGGTGCTGCGCAGCTGGACCCGGTACCCGGTGACCACACCCGCGCAGGCCCGGGCGTTCCTGCGGCGCAGCCGGCAGGGCTGGGCCGCCGGCCGCCGGTTCAGCTTCGCCGTGCTGGAGGCGACCGCCGACGGGGAGCGGCTGGTGGCGAACGTGGTCCTCAAGGACGTCCTGCCCGGCCGGCCGTACGCCGAGGTGGGTTACTGGACGGCCGCCGCCGCCCGGGGTCGGGCGGTGGCGCCGCGCGCGGTCGACGCGGTCAGCGCCTGGGCCTTCACCCGCTTCGCCGCCGGTGGCCTCGCCCGGTTGGAGCTGCTGCACCAGATCGACAACCCGGCGTCGTGCCGGGTGGCCGAGAAGAGCGGGTACGCCTTCGCGGAGGTGCTGCCCGCCCGGCCGCCGTTTCCCCGCGACGGGCACCGGCACGTCCGCCGCGGCGGCTGATCCCGGGCCGCCCGGCTATCGGGCGACCGGACCGCCGGGCGGCGCGCCCAGCAGGCGCAGCAGCAGCCGGGGCTCGCCGGGCCAGGCGGCGAGCAGCACCTCGCGGGGCACCTGCCGGCCCGCGTAGCGCAGCGCGAGGGCCACCACCACGATGTCGTCGAGCGGGCCGATCACCGGCAGGAACTCGGGGATCAGGTCGATCGGGCTGGCCAGCCAGAGCCCGGCGAACACGATCGCCACCTTCGCCCGGCGCGGCACCCGCGGGTCGCGGCGCAGCCGGCGGACGGTGGTCAGACAGTCGGGGATGAACGCGGCGAGATCGCGCAGCACGCCGGGCGGCAGCCGGCGGGCCAGCAGCACCAGCAGCGCCCAGCTCGCGAGCAGGCAGGCCACCGCCACCGCCAGGCCGATCAGCCAGTCGCGCACCGCTGCCTCCTCGCCGGGTCCTGCGGGCAATGTACGCCCCGGGGAATGCCGGCCGCCGGGCGGACGCTGCACCGTCGCGGGCCGGGGCGGATACGGTGGATCGCGGGAGGTGACGGGGTGACCAGCAGCTGGGAGGCCGCCGTCGAGGCGCAGATCCGCTCGGCGCAGGAGCGCGGCGAGTTCGACAACCTGCCCGGCATGGGCAAGCCGATCCCGGGCGGCAACGAGCCGTACGACGAGGCGTGGTGGATCAAGAGCTTCCTGGAGCGGGAGAAGCTCCCCACCGACCTGCTGCTGCCCACTCCGCTGCAACTGCGCCGCAAGATCGAGCAGCTCCCCGACGAGGTGCGGGACCTGCCCACCGAGGAGTCGGTACGGGCGTTCGTCGCGGACCTGAACCGGCAGATCGTCGACTGGCTGCGCACCCCGACGGGGCCTCGGGTGGTGGTCCGCCCGGTCAACGTCGAGGCGGTGGTGCGGCAGTGGCACGCGCGGCGGTCGGCGCCGGTGGCCCCGGCGACCGCCAGCGCCCCCAGCCCGCCGGCCCGGCCGCGCCGGCGGTGGCGGCTGCCGTGGCGGCGAGCCGACCGGTGACGCGGCCCGGCCGCTGTTCAGCCGGTCGGTGCCGTCACCGACCAGTGGCGGGCCAGCGCCACCGCGGCCAGGAACGCGGCGAGGACGATGGCGGCCTCGGCGCCGATCGCCAGCGGGGTGAACGGGTCGTCGAGCACCGCGTTGACCCCCACCGCGGCAGCCGTCCCGGCGACCAGCGCGGGCGGCACCAGCAGCGCCGCCCGGTTCGCGGTGTGCCGGACGCGGGGCAGACCGCGCAGGGCGACGCGCAGGGCGAGGACCACGCCGGCCACGATGAACGCCGCGACGCCGCCGTAGAAGACGCCGGCGGCGAGCAACACCGGCACGCGTACGCCCCGGGGCAGGTCGAACGCCGCCACGAACAGCTCGTGCAGGCCGTTGGCGACGACGAGGCCCACGATGAGGGCGACCAGCGCGCCTGCCGTGGCCACGCCGAGCACCTGACCGTAGCGGGCCGGGACCCGGTCGACGCCGGTCTCCTCGGCGATCCGCTTGGCGAACTGGGCGGGGTCGGCGTCGAGGAGTTCGGCCGGGTCGAGCCCGTCCGCGGCGGCGGCCTCGAGTTCGGCGCGCAGGTCGGCGGCGAGGCCCGCCCGGTCGCGGCGGTGGATGCCGAGCGCGCGCCATTCCCGGTCTGCGGCGGCGAGGAGGCCGTCAACGGCCGACGTCGACGTGCTCATGTTCGTCTCCTGGGTTCGGTGGGCGGGTGGCGAGGGTCGCGTTCACCACGTCGGCGAACTGGGTCCACTGGTCGCGCCAGGCGTGCAGCCGGGCCTGGCCGGCGTCGGTGAGGCGGTAGACCTTGCGGGGTGGGCCGCTGGGACTGGGGTGCAGCGCGTTGGCCACCAGCCCGGAGCGGTGCAGCCGGGTGATCAACGGATAGACCGTGCCGTAGCTGACCGTGCCGAAGCCGGCGCTGTCGAGCCGGCGTACGAGTTCGTAGCCGTGCGCCGGCTCGACAGCGAGCAGCGCCAACAGGCACATGTCCAGGCAGCCGCGCAGCAGTTGGGCCTGCCGCTCGCCCCCGTCGTCCGAACCGCCGGCCACTATCATGCGTCACATAATACGGCCGGTACTATGCGCCGTCTAGTAGCGGGACGCCGTCCGGGAATTCGCGGGATGCGGCACCCGGGACGGCCAGGAGCGTCCACCGTGGACGGCGCCGTGCCAGGGTCCGCCAACCATCGATCGGCTTCGGCGACATGGGGGTGGGCATGGCCGGCGTTCTACCGCCGCTGCCGAGCGCACTGCTCGCCGGTGCGCTCGGCAGCGGCCACGCCACGTCACGTGTGGCGTGACGCCCGTTGCTCAGCGTCGCCGGACGCGTAACACGCAGGTCGCCATCGGCAGGGTGAACTCGCCGTCCGTGGTCTCCGGCCGGCTGGCCAGGAAGGCGCGGATCCGGGCGAACGTGGCCTGGCGGTCCTGTTCCGGCATGACCAGCATCCCCGCCCTGGTGGCGAGCGTCGCCACCAGGGAGTCGGCGGTGCGGCGCTGCCCGTGCGGGAACTCGGCCTGCTCGGGCGAGCCGAACCGTGGCGCTGCGCCGGTCCTGGGCAGGTGCAGGTCGGCCGTCTCGGCGCGCCAGCTGGCCGGGGTGTCCCGTGGGCCGACGGCCGCGCTCCCGCTGATCCGGGCCAGCGCGGCGACCCAGTCGACCCGGTCGTCCAGGACGTTCCACAGGCCGGCCAGGATGCCACCGGGCGCGAGGACCCGGGCGATCTCCGGGCCGGCGACGGCCATGTCGAACCAGTGCATGGCGTTGCCGGCCAGCACGGCGTCGACGGACCCGTCCGGCAGCGGGATGCGCTCGGCGCTGCCCGGCAGGGCACGGACGTCCGGCAGGGCACGGCGCAGCTCGGCCAGCATCGCCGGGTCCGGCTCGACCGCGGTGACGTCCGCGCCCGCCGCGACCAGCGTGGCGGTGAGTTTGCCGGTGCCCGCGCCGAGATCGAGCACGCGCGGGCCGGGCGCGGGCGTCAGCGCCCAGCGCACCGCGGTCCGCGCGTAGTCGGGGCGGTGTTCGGCGTACGCGGTCGCGGCCGGGCCGAACGACGAGGAGTGCCGGAGTCGTTCGTCCTCTCCCATCTGGTCACCCTATCGACGGCGAGCGAATCCTGGTGTCTCCCGCCAGCCGCCTCGGTCGGGCGCGTCCGGCCGGGGCCGGCAGCACTGACGTGCCGGTCGGAAAGCGGTTGAACCGGCCTTCCGCGTTCCCGTAGGTTGCCGGCAGCCCGTCGCCGTGAGGACAGAGGACTGACCACGTGACCCCGCCTGCTCTCTAGACCTGACACCTTCTTCCGCGCATCGGTAACCGACGCTGCCGTCGGTTCTGCCGGGCTGCCCTGGGGCGCCCGGTCATGCGGCGTCCGAGGTCGCGCGTAATCGGCCTCGTGTCAGGTCTAGAGAGATCAGGTCTCGAGAACTCATGTCTTCATCACCTCATATCGTGCTGCCCTGGGTCGTTCGTCGGACGAGGTTGCCGCTGCTGTCGTTGCGGTGCGCGGACTGCGGGGCGGCGTCGGCCACCACCGGCGACGGCAGATTCCGCGTCAACGCCAACGGCAAGCTGCTGGACGTGTGGCTGTTGGTCCGCTGCGTGTCCTGCGATCGGACGATCAAGCTCACCGTGCACGAGCGGATGCCGGTCGGCTCCTTCGACCCGGCCGCGCTGCACGGCTATCACACCAACGACCCGGACCTGGTGGCGTCCCGGTTGATGGATCCACTGCTCGCCCGCCGCAACCGTTTCGCGTTGGACTGGACGGGGGCGTGGCGGCTGGACGCCCCGCCGCCGCCACCGCTCGACGAGGCCTGGCCGCTGCAGGTGGAGGTCGCCTTCGAGGAGCCGGTGCCGGTGCGCCCGGGACGACTCATCGCGCACGGGCTCGGCCTGAGCAGGAGCGAGGTACTGCGCCGGATCAAGTGCGACATCTCGTTGCGCCGTCCGACGATCGCCGGATTCACCTTCACGGTGACGGCCGGGAACTAGCGCCGGGGTGGCCGGGTGTCCCGAACGGGCCGCCCGGCCACCCCGGCGACGGGCCGGGGCTGTTGCAGACTGATCGCATGACAGTTCTGACCGCCGAGTCCGTGGTCGATGGTCGTGACCCGCGGACCCCGGTGCTCGCCCGCAACGGGCGTCTGCTCTGCTACGTGCTCGCCCCCAGCAGCCGGATCGGTGACCACCTCGACACCGAGATCTGGCTCGCCGACATCGAGGCCGCCGGCGCGTCGCGCCGGGCGACCGGCGACACCGCGACGGAGTCCCGGCCGCGCTGGTCGGCGGACTCGGCGACGCTGTTCTTCCTGTCCGACCGCGCCCACCGCGGCACCCCGCAGGTGCACAGGCTCACCGTCGCCGACGCCACGGTGACCGCGTTGACCAGCTGGCGCGCCGGCATCATCGACCACCTGCCACTGGCCGACCCGCATCTGGTCGCGCTGCTCGCCGAGGATGAACCCACCGAGCGGGACACCCGCCGGACCCGGGACCGCGACGACGCCATCGTCGTCGGCGAGCGCGAGCCGCGTGCCCGGGTGCGCCTGCTCGACCTGCGCACCGGCCGGATCACCACGCCGGCGGTGTTCGGCGACCGGCACGTGGTGGAACTGCGGCAGCGGCCCGACGGCGGCCCGCTCGCCGTGCTCACCCAGGCCAGCGCCGACAGCGACTACGGCCCCCGCACCAGCCGGCTGCACCTGTTCGACGCCGCGACCGGCATCGCCGAGGACCTCGGGCCGGTCGAGGTCGACGCCCGCGCGCTGACCTGGTGGCCGGCCGAGGACGGTTGGCATCTCGGCTATCTCGCGCTCACCCCGCCGCTGCTGCAGGCCGGCACCGCCGTGTTCGACCTGGCCCTGGGCAGCCGCGTCCGGCGCAACCGCACCGCTGGTCTCCCGATGTGCCCCACCGAGCTGTGCCAGACCGACGCCGCCCCCCTTGTCGTCTTCGCCGACGGCCTGCACACGGCGGTGGCCCGGCTCGATCCCGCCGGCCCCACGATTCTGTCGCGGCGTCCAGGACGCCTCGACGACCTCACCACGACCTCGACCGGCGCGGTCGTCGCGGCCCTGACCGGCACCCGGTACCAACCCACGAACGTGTACGTCGGTCCGCCGACCGGGCCGCTGCGAAGGCTCACCGACACCCGCCCGGAACTGCACGGCATCGCCCTCGGCACGCAACAACCGTTGGCCTACTCCGCCGCCGACGGCCTCGACCTGGCCGGCCTGTTCGTGCTGCCGGTCGGACGAACCGCGTCCGAGGGCCCGTTCCCCCTGGTCACCATCGTGCACGGCGGTCCGTACGAGCGCCACGCCGACCGCTGCCAGCTGTTCTGGTTTCCCAGCGCGCAGTGGCTGGCCGCCGCCGGCTACGCGGTGTTCCTGCCCAACCCGCGCGGTGGTCAGGGCCACGGCCACGAGTTCGCCGCCAGCGTCGCCGGCCGGGTCGGTCAGGAGGAGTGGACCGACATCCAGACCGGCATCGACCTGCTCATCGCCCAGGGCATCGCCGATCCCCACCGGCTGGGCATCGCCGGCTGGAGCCACGGCGGCTTCATGTCCGCCTGGGCCATCGGTCAGACCGGCCGGTTCCGCGCCGCGCTGGTCGGCGCCGGCGTCACCGACTGGGGCATGCTCGCCGCGGTCGGGGAGAACGGCCAGTTTGAGGCCGCGCTCGGCGGCAGCACCGGCTGGTCCGGCGTCGGCCCGCACCCACATGACGCGGTCAGCCCGATCTCCTTCGCCTGCCGCATCCGCACTCCGGTGCTCATCCTGCACGGCGCCGAGGACAGCAACGTCCCCGTCGGACAGGCCGTGTACCTGCACCGGGCGCTGCGCCACTTCGACGTCGAGCACGAGTTCGTGATCTACCCGAGGGAGGGCCACTCGATCCGGGAACGCGCCCACCAACTCGACGTCATGCACCGGACCCGCGCGTGGTTCGATCGCTGGCTCCGGCCCTGACCGGGGCGCGTCCGTGGTTTCCAGACCAGGAACAACGCCTACGACGGTTGTCCCGGTGCTCGCGCTGCGGCTGCGGTGAGCTGCTCTGCCAGGTTCTTCAGGGCTTGCCGTAGTTCGTCGGGTCGGTGGATGGTGAAGGGCCATTCCAGGGAGGCGAGCAGGTGGGCCATTCCGTCCAGGCGCTCAGCCCTTGCGCGCATCAGGACACCGGCGGTGTCTGCGGTGAGTGTCACGGCGGAGCGGGGCAGTCGGCGGGCGATGTCGTCCAGCGGGCCCTGGATGAGAACCTCGACGTCCCACTGGTAGGGCACATGGGCCAGTGCCGAGGTCAGGTGGGTGACCGGGTCGAAGTCGTCGGGGGCGGTGAAGGTCTGCGTGCGGGTCGTGACTGATGCGATGCGGTCGATGCGGAAGGTCCGTAGGCCGTCGTGCCGGTGGTCGCGGCCGACGGCGTACCAGCGGCCACGATGGAAGACGACGCCGTAGGGATCGAGGTCACGTTCGGTCTGGTCCTGGTGCCAGGACAGGTAGCTGATGCCGACGGTGGTGCGGGCACGCGACGCCTGGGCCAGGGCCAGCAGCACACCCGTCTCGGGTGCCTGGGCGGTCACCGCGTTCGTCGTGAAGGACAAGGTCTCTCGCATGGCGGCCAGCGGCTCCCGCAGGCTGTCCGGTAGGACGCGTTCGATCTTGGCCAGTGCGCCCGAATTCGCGGGGGTGGCCATGCTCATGCCCAGCCGCTCAGCGGCAAGCAGGCCCACGACGACGGCGAGGGCCTCGTCGTTGGTGAGCACCAAGGGTGGCATCCGGTAGCCGCGGGCCAGCCGGTAGCCGCCGTGGCGTCCTCGTTCGGCCTCTACCGGGATGCCAAGTTCGCGCAGCTGCGCGGCGTACCGGCGCACGGTGCGGACGTCGGTGCCGAGCCGATCGGCCAGCTCGGAGCCGGGAAGCCGCCGGTGCGACTGGAGGAGTTCCAGCAGGGTCAGGACACGGGTGAGGGGATGCGACATGGATCACTCGACATTTCAGGGCGGAAGTTGTCCTGTATTGATCCTACGCTTGCCCGGCACCTCACTTCAGGGAGATCACATGGCTACCTTCGTACTTGTTCCCGGCGCCTGGCTCGGCGCGTGGGCCTGGGAAGACACCGCGCAGGCGCTGCGTGAGCGCGGGCATACGGCGCTGCCGCTGACGCTGACCGGTCTCGCCGAGTACGCCGACCGGGGCACCCCGGAGACGGACCTGGAAACCCATATCGCGGACATCACCGACTTCGTCGAGCGACACGGTCTGCGCCAGGTCACTCTGGTTGCGCACAGCTACGCGGCTGCTCCCGTCACCGGTGCCGCCGGGCGCCTTGGCGAACGGCTGGAGCGGGTGATCTACGTGGACAGCGCCCCGTTCGCCGCGGGCATGTGCATGCTCGACCTCATGCCGGCCGAGGCTGTCGACCAGCTGCGCCGGCAGGTGGCAGAGTTCGGCGACGGGTGGCGGCTGCCGATGCCGCCCCTTGCTGTCCTGGGCTTGTCCAGCAGCCTCGACGGACTCGACGAGAACAAGCGGGAGCTGCTGCGCGCAGGTGCCACCTGCCAGCCGTTCGGCACCTTCGCGCAGCGGCTCGCCGTCGCGGCCGAACCCGGCCCGGACGTCGACCGCGTCCTGGTCGCTTGCCACGACTTCGCGAACCTGCTGGACGCCGGGGTGCCGATGTTGGCGTTCCTCAACCAGCCGCCGTGGCGGCGTTTCGACCTGTCGACGGGGCATTGGCCGATGTTGTCGGCCCCAGCCGAACTCGCCCACATTCTCGCCTCGACCGCCTCCTGACGGTGCAGCCGCTGCTGCATCCGCGCGACACCACCTTCCGACTCCGGCGTCCGCGTGTAGGCACATTAACGAATTATCGACAATGCCAATACAGAAAATCTGAGGGACAAAGGGGGCAAAGCTCCGCTACATCATAATGACCGTTATTGCGCGTAAGCCCTTAGGCTGGTGTAACTCCTGCTTCTGTGGATGGTGTCGGGTCAGGCGCGCACCACACCGGGCGACCGTGAGCGCTCAGCCGGAAACCGTGCGGCCGTAGCCGGCACGGGCCTGGGCGACCTGCGCCGCCTGGCGTTCCCGCCAGCGCTGCTGCGCCTGCCGGCCGCACTCCCGGCACACCTTGCGGTACCGGCCGCTGTCCGGGTCGATCTCCCGCTCGTGCCCGTTGCGGCACCGGGGCCGCTGGGTCCGGCCGCGGCAGTTCTCCGCCCGGCTGACCTGCCGCAGGTGGGTCGGCTCGATGCAGTCCGCCGCGCCGCACACGTGGTCGACGTCCAGGTCGGGGTCGTAGCCGCCGACGAGGACGACGTACGCGGCGATGTGCGCCCATGCCCGACCGGCGACCTTCTGGTGGACGCCGCGGCGGCTGCCGTACCCGCGCACGAGGAGGCAGCCGTCGTCCTGCCGCGTCGAGCGGTCGAGCAGGTAGCCGCGGAGGGTCTCCTCGGTGAAGTGGCGGGACAGGCCCTGGATCTGCGACAGCACGCTGTGAGCCTACGGACGCGACACGGCGGTACCGGCCAGCTGGTCGCCGAGCGGGCTGCGGCGGTACAGCACGTGCCGTCCGTCCCGGGTGCGGGTGACCAGACCCGTCGCGTGCAGCACCCGCAGGTGTTGGGAAACGGCGCTGGGCGTCACGGTGAGCCGGCGGGCGATCTCCACGGTCGGCAGCGGCTCGGCGAGGAGGCCGAGCAGGCGCGCTCGGGGCGGGCCGAGCAGCGCCGTGAGGGCGGTGGGGTCGGGGGTCGGCGCCGGAGCCCACAGTGTCGCCACGCCACGGCACGGGTAGGCCAGCACCGGTGGTTCGACCCGGCTGACCGGTGGGGCGGGTTTGTGCGCGAACACGGACGGCACCAGCAGCAGCCCCCGGCCCGACGCCAGGATGTGGTGCTGGCCGATCATCTTGTCGATGTGCAGCACGCCGTCGTGCCAGCGCAGGTTGGGGTGCATGTCGGCGAAGAGCAGGCGCGCGCCGCCCACGGCCAGTTGCCGGGCGCGGTAGGTCATGTCGGCTTCCAGCACGAGGCGAATCTGTGGCCAGGTCGGCCTGATGGCCGCGTCCCAGTAGCGGTGCAGGTGTTCGCAGACGGCGTCGCGGAGGGCGACGACCGGTTCGTCGTCGGCCGCGGTGAGCACCCGCAGGACGTCCGGCAGCCGGCCCCGGGCGTACACCGCCAGGATGTCACGGCGTACGACGTCGGCCGGTACCGCGCGCGCGAGGGCGAGTTCCTCGGTCAGCGTGGGGGCGAAGCTGGTCGGGCGGCCGGTGAGGAAGTCCGGCACGGCCCGGTCGGGCCCGACCAGCGAGAGCAGCAGGTCGGTGTCGACCCCGTCGAGTCTGCCGAGCACGGCTCTGCGCCACGGCAGGTGCAGCGCGTGGAGGCCGGCTTCGCGCAGCACCCGCAGGCTGAGGACGGTCTCGTGGATCGGGGAGACCGCGAACCGGGTGTCCGCGAGGTCCTCGACGCCGAGCTCGAAGCTGATCATTAAGCCGTAGGCTACCTCGTTTGGTCGGCGTGGCCTCCTGCCGTGGACTTCCTGACATGACACAGGAGATCGGCATGACGGGCCGGACCGACGGGCGACGCACGGCGATCGTCACGGGTGGGGCCGGCGGTATCGGTGCGGCGGTGGCCCGGCGGCTGGCCCGCGACGGCCTCGCGGTCGCGGTGCTCGACCTGTCCGAGGAGGACTGCGCGGGCACGCTCGACAGCATCGCCGCCGACGGCGGCTCGGCGATGGCCGTCGGCGCCGATGTCGCCGACGAGGCAGCGGTGACCGCCGCGGTGGCACGCGTCGTGGCCGAGCTGGGCCCACCCACCGTACTGGTCAACAACGCCGGGATCGGTCCGAGTACCCCGCTGGTCGAGATGAGCACGGCGCAGTGGGACCGGGTCATCGGGGTCGACCTGCGGGGGCCGTTCCTCGTCACCCGCGCCGTCTGCCCGTACCTGATCGACGCGGGTTGGGGACGCGTCGTCAACATGTCCAGCATCTCCGCGGTCGGCGACGCCGATCGGGTCGACTACGGCAGCGCGAAGGCCGGCCTGATCGGCTTCACCAAGTCCCTCGCCCGGCAACTCGGGCCGCACGGCGTGACGGCCAACGCCATCGCGCCCGGCTTCGTCGTCAGCGACATGACCAGGGCCTCCGCCCGGCGGCTCGGCCTCGACTTCGCCGAGTTCCAGCGCCGCGCGGTGCGGTCCATCCCGGTCGGCCGGGTGGGCCGGCCGGAGGACGTCGCCCACACCGCGTCGTACCTGGTGAGCCCCGAAGCGGGCTTCGTCTCCGGTCAGGTCGTGTACGTGGCCGGCGGGCCGGTGGACTGACGTGCCCGACGGCGCCACCGCGACGGTAGGCCCGTGAGCCGCCGGCTGCTGCTACTGCTCACCGTCACCTGCGGGGTCGCCGTGGGGAACATCTACTTCCCGCAGACGATCGGTCCATTGATCGCCGCCGGTCTGCGGGTGAGCCCGGATTCGGCCGCCTCGGTGGTGACGGCGGTGCAGTTCGGCTACGCCGCGGGGATCTTCTTCCTGGTGCCGCTCGGTGACCGGCTTCCGCACCGTCCGCTGATCGTCGCCCTGCTCGTCGTCACCGGGTCGGGGCTGCTCGCGGCGAGCGTCGCGCCCGCGCTGCCGCTGCTCGTCGCCGCGAACGCCCTCGTCGGGGTCGCCACCGTGGTCGCCCCGCTGATCGGTCCGATGGCGGCCGGCCTGGTGGCCGAGGAGCGGCGGGGAGTGGTCAGCGGCACCCTGCTGGGCGGCTCGATCGGCGGCATGCTGCTGTCGCGCACCGCCGCCGGCACCATCGGCGACCACTGGGGCTGGCGGGCCCCCTACCTGACGGCCGCGGCAGCCGTACTGCTCGTCGCGGTGGTGCTGGCCGTCGCGCTGCCCGCGACCCGGCCGCCGTCCGGGCAGCGCTATCCGGCGCTGCTGGCGGCGCCGTTTCGGCTGCTGCGTACCGAGCCGGAGCTGCGCCGCTCCTGCTTCTACCAGGCGACGGTCTTCGCCGGGTTCTCGGCGGTCTGGGCGACCGTCGCGCTGCTGCTGACCGGCCCGGCGTACGGCCTGGGCGCACCGGCGGTCGGCATGCTCGCCCTGGTCAACGCGGCGACCATGCTCTGCACCCCGGCCGCTGGGCGGCAGGTGGACCGGCGGGGCAGTGACGTGGTGAACCTGGTCTGTGTCCTCGCGACCGTCGCGTCGGCCACCGTGCTGACGGTCGCCGGGCTGGGCGGGACGGTGGGGCTCGCCGCGCTGGTGCTGGGCACCTTGCTGCTCGACGTCGCCATGCAGTCCGGGATGGTCGCCAACCAGGTACGCAACTACCGGCTGCGCCCCGACGCCCGGAGCCGGGTCAACACCGCGTACATGAGCTGCGCCTACCTCGGTGGCGGTGTGGGCTCCTGGCTGGGCGCCCGCGGGTACGCCCAGTTCGGCTGGCTGGGGGTGTGCGGGGTGCTGGCGGCGTGCGCCGGGCTGGCGCTGGCCCGGCACCTGACAGCGAGCCCCCGACGGCCGGTCACGGCCGGTCGGGCGGCAGCCGGCCGGTCGACGCCGTCGGTTCGCTAGCGGGTCGGGGCGGGCGAGCCGCCGCCCCGGACGGCGTACGTCCGGGGCGGCGCTCGGGTGCGGTCAGCGTTCGGTGCGGTCGTCGATCTCGGTGTCGGACTCGCCGGGTCGGGCGCCGATCGCCTCCTCGGCGGCCCGGCCGCCGGTGCTCTCGTCGCCCAGCGTCAGGCTGCTGCGGGGCAGTCCGGCCAGCCCGGCGGGGTCGCGGATCTCGCCCTGCACGCCGCGGGCGTCCTGGGTCCGGTCGTCGATCTCGGTGCCGGATTCGCCCGGTCGGGCGCCAATGGCCTCCTGGGCGGCCCGGCCGCCGGTGCTCTCGTCGCCCAGCGTCAGGCTGCTGCGGGGCAGTCCGGCCAGCCCGGCCGGGTCCTCGGTCGGCTGGTCGGGCGAGCCGGTCTCGGCGCCCGCCCCACCGGCGGACTCGCGGCGTCCGACCCCGGCGGCGTGGTACCTACCGGAGGCGTCGCCGCTGGTGTCGACGGGCCGGCCGTCCGGTTCGGCCAGCCCGGCGCGGCGCAACATGTCCACGAGGGCGTCGTGCGGCATGCGCTCGGTGTCCGGTATGCCGGCACCACGCGCGATGGACCGCAGGGTGGTCAGGTCCTGGTCTGCGAAGGTCTCGGCCATGCGGGTGCCTTCCCGGCGGCCGAGACAAGGAAACCTGACCCGGCTCAGGTCCGGGCGCCACCCAGGCCGAGCAGCACGGCCAGGCCCAGCGCGCTGCGCGGGGCGTACGGGACGCGCCACAGGCCGCCGTGCGCCGCGGCGTACGCCTCGTCCCGCCACGGGTGCGGCTGGGCGGGACCGCCGCCGGTGCGCAGGTCGTGCACGAGCAGGGCGGCCATCAGGGTGTTGCTGGTGGCCGGCTCGAACACCTCGATGCCGAAGCGGTGCGCCCCGGCGTACGCGGCGGCCAGGGCCCGGTTGCGCAGCACCGAGCGGGTACGCGTCGGCGGGGCCACGGTGAACGACACGGTGCTGCCGGCGTCGCGGGCCACCGCGGCGCGCCAGCGTTGCAGCCGCTTGGCGAGGGCGTAGTTCGGGCCCTGCTGGGGGACGAGACTGTCGTTGATCCCGGGGTCGGCCTGCGGCGGGTAGTTGCGGTGCAGCAGCCGACCGCCGGAGAGCAGCCGCAGCGACCGCCGGGCCAGCCCCCGGTCGGCGTAGCCGCGTTCGGCGTGGGCGACGGCCTCGCCGGGCACCGCGTACACGTCGGTGGGGGTGGCGAGGAAGGCCAGCGCGACGTCCGGGCGGTGCCCGGCCAGGTGGACGGTGAGCGCGTCGACGGCGGTGGCCACCCGGACGTTGGTGGCGCCGTCGGCGTAGACGTAGTTGCCGAGCACCAGCCGTCCGTCCAGGTCGCGCAGCCAGGCGGCGGCCTGGGGGAGGCGGTGCAGCAGGTCGGCGCCGGCCCCGGCGGCCAGCGCCGCGTCGTCGTCGGTGGGGGTGCCGGGCCGCACCGGCAGGTGCAGGCGGCCGCCGTAGCGGTGGGCGGTGCGCAGCAGGCGGCGCCAGATCTCCGGTCGGGGCAGGTCGACGGCGACGACCTCGCCGCCCCAGCGCAGCACCGACGGCAGCGGTCCCATCTCGGCGCCCGCGCCGAGCACCACGATTCGCTGGTCGCGCAGGTCCAGCCAGTCCGGGTTGGCCTGCACGGCGCGCACCGCCTGGGCGCAGCTGGGTTCGATGACACCGGCGTCCACCCAGGCGTCGAGGCGGCGGCGCAGGTCGTCGCCGCGCAGCCGCTGCCCCCGGTACGGCAGGGCCAGTTCGCGGCGCACCTCGCCGGCGCCGGTGACGGTGGCGGTGGCCAGCGGCTCCTCGTCGGGCAGCTCGCACGCCTGGTCCAGGGCCACCTCGGGGCCGTCGGCGGGCAGGTACCGCATCCGGGTGTGCAGGGAGTCGAGCCCGTCGCGGGCGATGGTCAGCGCCGCGTCGCGGGACAGCAGGCCGGCCTCGACGAGCCGGCGGAAGTGGCCGAGGTAGCCGTGCCGCCAGTTGGTCTCGTGTTCGGCGGCGCGGGCACCCACCGGGTCCACGGCGCGCAGGGCGTCGGCCACCACGGCCCGGCCCAGCGCGGTCGTGCTGCGCGTGCCACCGGTGTCAGGAAACACCACCCCGGTCGGGCCGTCCACGCCTCACCGTCCTCCCGGTCGTGCGGTCTGCGGGACACCCACTCTGCCGCATCCGCCGGCGGGCCGCAGTGGCGCGGGTGCCGCTGCGCGGTCCGCGGTGAGGTGGCAGGATCGGCCATTCGCCCTCGACGACCTGGGAGGATCGCATGCGTTACCGCACCCTCGGCAGCACCGGCACGGTGGTGTCGACCCTGTGTCTGGGCACGATGACCTTCGGCGCGGAGACCGACGAGGCGGGCACCTTCGCCCAGCTCGACCGGTTCGTGGCGGCCGGCGGCACGTTCGTCGACACCGCCGACGTGTATTCGGCCGGCGTCTCGGAGGAGATCGTCGGCCGGTGGCTGCGCAAGCGGCCCGAGCTGCGCGACACCCTGGTGATCGCCACCAAGGGCCGGTTCCCGATGGGGCCGGGCCACAACGGCGCCGGGCTGTCCCGGGTGCACCTGACCCGGGCGCTGGACGCCAGCCTGCGCCGGCTCGGGGTGGAGGCGGTCGACCTGTACCAGGCGCACGCGTGGGACCCGCTTACCCCGCTGCCGGAGACGTTGCGCTTCTTCGACGACGCGGTCCGCGCCGGCAAGATCCGCTACGCCGGGGTCAGCAACTTCACCGGCTGGCAGTTGCAGAAGGCCGCCCTGCTCACCCAGCATCTCGGGCTGACCCCGGTGGTGACGTTGCAGCCGCAGTACAACCTGCTGGTGCGGGAGATCGAGTTCGAGATCGTGCCGGTGTGCGAGAACGAGGGGATCGGGATCCTGCCCTGGTCGCCGCTGGGCGGCGGCTGGTTGACCGGCAAGTACCGGCGGGACACCCCGCCCACCGGCGCCACCCGGTTGGGCGAGGACCCGGAGCGTGGCGTCGAGGCGTACGCGGGGCGCAACGCCCAGGAGCGGACGTGGCGGGTGATCGACGCGGTGCGTGCGGTGGCCGACCGTCGTGGGGTGTCGATGTCGGCGGTGGCGCTGGCCTGGCTGGCGGACCGGCCGGCGGTCACCTCGGTGATCCTGGGCGCCCGCACCACCGACCAGCTCGACGACAACCTGAGCGCCGCCGACCTGCGGCTGGACGCCGAGGACACCCGGCTGCTGGACGAGGCGAGCGCCCCGCCGGTCGCCGACTACCCGTACGGCGGGGCCGGGGTGCGCCAGCGGGGCCGGGAGCTGCCGGCGGGCTGACCCGGCCCGGTCAGCGGCGGGCGAGCGTCGGCGGGGTGCTGGGGCGGGTGCGTTCCGGGTCGACGCCCACCTGCACGGCGAAGCGGGGGTCGACGGCCAGCAGCGGGCGTGGCCCGAACACCGCCATGGCGGCCAGCAGCTCCCCGGTGTCCCGCTCGCCGTAGGCCGGCCGCCGCTCCGGGGACAGCTCGGCGTGTGCCCGCCGCTGCCGGCGCAGCAGCCGGCGGGCCGCCGCGCCGGTCTCCGGCACCTCGCACAGCCACCACCCGCCCACGGCGGTGGCCAGGCAGCACAGCAGCAGGCCCGCCACGGAGGCGGGTCCGCCGGCGTCGCGTCCCTCCACGGCGCTGTCCACCAGCCGGGTCAGCCCGACGGCGGCGACCAGGAACAGCGGCACGGTGCCGGCGGCGATGCGTCGCCGCTGGGCCGGGGTGAGCAGCCAGCCGTCGCGGACCAGCCGGCCGACCAGCCGGCGCAGGGCCCGGCCGACGCCGGGGTCGGCGAGCACGGCCGCCCAGGTCTGCGGCCGGCGCAGCGCGGTGTGCAGGGCGCGCACCAGCGGGGCCGACCCGGCCGGCGGTGGCCCGTCCACCAGCAGGGTGGCCAGCTCGCCGCGGCGTACCACGCCCGCGCGGCGCAGCGTCGCCACGGCGACCTGACAGGCCAGCACCGCCCGGTCGTTGAGGTATGCCAGCTCGACGACGTCCGGCGCCGGGCCCGAGGGGCGGCGGCCGGTCAGCGCCCGTACGGCGAGGGTGACGGTGAGGGCCACGGCGACCGCGACCACGTAGTCGAGCAGGAACAGCGGTCCGCTGACACCCCAGAGCATGGCCCAAGTATGGCCCCCGTCCCGTGCCGGGCTTGATCAGGAGGCGTGGCGGACCTCGGACTGCCAGATCTGCGACCAGGGCCGGGGCAGGCCCCGGCAGACGAAGATCGGCATCCCGTTCTCGTCGTTGTCGACGTCGACCCGCAGGTCCACCCGGCCGGCCTCGGTCACCTCGGCGAACCAGGCCCGCAGCCGGTCCGGGCGTTCCCAGCCGACGGCGACGACGACGTCGGCGTCGTCGGGCGGTCGGCCGAACGCGGCCATGCTGTTGTGCCCCGAGTACGCCCGCGGCAGCCCCCGGGCCGGCCCGTACCGGGCCAGCGCGCCCGCCTCGCCGTAGTTGCCGGTGAGCACCACCGCCCGGGCCCGCTCGGCGGCCGGCAGGGCGCGGTGCACCTCGGCCACCGAGTCGGCGAACGCCGGCCAGCCGATGGTCTCCCCGGCGTCGTAGTTGGCGGCGACCACGAACCCGGGCAGCCGGTCCGCCGGCAGGGTGGGCAGCAGCAGCACCGCGCTGGACACCGCCATGACCGCGCCGCCGGCGGCCAGCAGCGCCCGCCGGGCGTACGGGGCGCGCCGGGCGGCCCACTCGACGGTCACCACCGCGCCGGCGGCGGTGAGCACCAGCAGCAGCGGCGCGTCGTAGTAGCCCTTTCCGCCGCCGGCCACGACCAGCGCGAACACCACCAGCCAGGCCCAGCCGAGCGCCCGGTACGCCCGCCAGCCGGGCCGGCGCAGCAGCGCCACCAGCCCGGCGATCCAGATCGGCACCGCGAGCGGGCTGATGATGACCAGGTGCAGGAGGAGGCCCTCCAGCCGTCCGCTGTACGAGCTGTCCCCGTCGGCGATGGTGGCGGCCACCCCGAGTTGCGGGAAGCCGTGGGCGGCCTGCCACACCAGGTAGGGCGCGGCGAGCAGGGCGGCGACGGCCGTCCCGGCGTACACCCAGGGGTCGCGCAGCAGCCGGCGCGGCCCGGCGATCGCCACCCCGGCGAGCAGGCCCACGCCGAGCAGGGCGGGCAGCGGCTTGTTGAGCATGCCGACACCGAGCGCCAGCCCGACGGCCAGCGCCCACCGGCCGTCGCCGGTGCGCAGCATCCGCACCGCGCACCATGCGGCGACCAGCCACACCAGCAGGTCCACCGTGGTGGTGCTGAGCAGGTGCCCCGGGTTCAGCACGATGCCCGCGCCGGCGGCGAGGAACCCGGCGAACAGTTGCCCGCCCCGGCCGGCGCCGAACTGGCGGGCGATGGCCGCGACCAGCACCACCGCCGCGCCGGCGATCAGCGCCGACGGGGTGCGCAGCACCACCAGGTTGCCCGGCGCGACGGTGTCCGCCAGCCGGGCGAGGGCGGGCACGAGCGGGCCCTGGTCGACGTAGCCCCAGTCGAGGTGCCGCCCGGCGAGCAGGAAGTACAGCTCGTCGCGGTGGTAGCCGTACCGGCCGGCGAGCAGCAGCAGCAGCACGCTGAGGGCGCCGCCGAGCAGCCACGGCCCGGCGCTGCGCGGGCCGGGCGGTGGCGGATCAGGCGGCGCGGGCGTCGGGTCGGGGCGCTGGACGTCCACGGCGGTCCCGCTCATCGGTCCATCATCGCGGGTGCTCGCCGGCTGCGGGAGCCCGAAATCGGCTCGCCGGGGGTGGTCCGCCCGGCTACCGTCCGCGGGATGCGGATCCGTGAGTGCACCGAGGACGACTGGGCGCAGGTCCGGCCGATCGTCGCGGAGGTGGTCGCCGCCGGGGACACCTTCCCGTACGACCCGGCGTGGCCGGCGGAGGTGCTGCGCGAGGTGTGGGTGGAGCGGCCGCCCGGGCTGACCGTGGTGGCCGAGGAGGACGGGCGGATCCTCGGCACCGCGAAGATGGGCACCAACCGGCCGGGCCCGGGCGCGCACGTGGCCACCGCCAGCTTCATGGTGGCCGCGCCCGCGCGGGGTCGCGGCGTGGGCCGGGCGCTGTGCGAGTACGCCCTGGACTGGGCGCGGGGCCGGGGGTACGCCGCGATGCAGTTCAACGCGGTGGTGGCGAGCAACACCGCGGCGGTGCAGCTGTACCGGCGGCTCGGCTTCGCGGTGGTCGGCACGGTGCCGGAGGCGTTCGCCCACCCGAGTCTGGGCCGGGTCGGGCTGCACGTGATGCACCGTCGACTGTGACCGGTGGGCGAGGATGGGTGGATGAACGCTGAGCCGATCGAGCTGGCCGCCGCCCTGGCGCGCTTCGACCAGCTGTGGAGTCCCCGCATCGTCACCACCGTCAACGACTACGACGTGCGCATCGCCAAGGTGGCCGGTGAGCACGTCTGGCACAGCCACGACCACACCGACGAGTTCTTCCTGGTGCTCGACGGGGAGCTGCGCATCGCGTTGCGCGACGGCGCGGACGGCGCGCAGCGGGAGGTGGTGCTGCCCCGCGGTGCGGTGTTCGTGGTGCCGCGCGGGGTCGAGCACCGGCCGTTCGCGCCGGACGGCGCGGCGATCCTGATGTTCGAGCCGTCCGGCACGTCCAGCGTGGGCGACCGGCACGACGAGGTGCCCGGGCACGTGGACGCCACCACCGGGCACGCCCTGTAGGTCAGCGGGTCGTCCCGGCCGGTTCCGCCCGTGCGGGCGCCGGCCGGGCGGCCCAGGTGAGCCGCCGTACGCCGGGGACGGCGGCGGTGCCGGCGCAGGCGACCGCGACGAGCGCGGCGGCCACCAGCAGCGGCGCCGGGGTGCCCCAGGCGTCCGCGGCCAGCGGGGCCACGGCGTAGCCGAGCGGCACCGCGCCCATCGACGCCAGCCAGTCGTAGGAGCTGACCCTGGCCAGCGCGTGCGGGGGAACGCGTTCCTGCACCACGGTCTCCCAGACCGGGTTGAGGAAGCCCAGTGCGGTCAGCGCCAGGCCGTACGCGACGATCGTCAGCGGTGCGGGGGCGGCGAGGCCGAGCAGTAGCAGCGGCGCGGCGTAGCCGGCGAGGGCGAGGTTGCCGACCAGTACCGGCCGGGCCGGGCGGGCCCGGGTGGCCAGCAGTGAACCGGCCAGCAGCCCCACCCCGCCGGCCTGTTGCAGCAGCACCCAGGCCCCTTCGCCGCCGAGGCGCCGCACGGCGATCACCGGGCCCAAGGTGAGCAGCACGGCGGCGGCGAAGTTCCACACCCCGTGGGCGATCAGCGTGGTCCAGTACCAGTCGCGGCTGCGTACCTCCCGCCAGCCCAGCGCGAGGTCGGCGCGCAGCGACCGGCTCGGCGCGGGGACCTGGCGGACCGGGGTGATCGACAGCAGCGCGGCGCTGAGCGCGAACGAGGCGGCGTCGAGGACGAACGCCCAGCCGGGGCCGACGGTCCAGATGAGCAGGCCGGCCAGGGCGGGTCCGCCGAGGCGGCTGGCGTTGACGGTGGCGCCGAGCAGGGCGTTGGCCCGTTGCCGGCCGTCGGGTTCGACGGTGCCGGCGACCAGCGGCGAGGCGGTCGGGACGGCGAACGCCGACGCGGCGCCGGTGACGGCGGAGGCGACCGCGAGGTGGGTCAGGGCGGGGGCGCCGCCGAGCAGTTCCACGCCGACGACGAGCTGGGCGGCGCCGCGCAGCAGGTCGGCGGCGATGGCGACGCGGCGGGCGTCGAACCGGTCGGCGGCGACCCCGCCGAGGGGCAGCAGCAGCAGTTTGGGCACCATCGCGCAGCTGAGCACCAGGGCCAGGGCGGCGGTGGAGCCGGTGGCGCGCAGCACGGCGAGGGCGAGGGCGATGGGCACGACCGCGTCGCCGACCGCCGACACGGTACGGCCGACGAAGAGCAGACGGAACGCGGGCTGGCGCAGCGGGTGGGTCACCGGCGCAATCTATTTCGACGTCGAACCTTTCGTCAACGAATATTTCGATGTCGACGTACGCTGTCGGGGTGACCGATCGCGACCGCGCCGACGCGCACGTGCAGCGCTGGCTGCCCGTCCTGCCCGACCTGGACCTGGACGTGGAGGGGGCGGTGGTGCGCATGATCCACCTGACCCGACACCTGCGCGCGGTCAAGGAGCGGGCCCTGGCCGACCATGACCTGCCGGCCCACGAGTACGACACCCTGCACGTGCTGGCGGGCCGGGCGGGCCGGGCGGCCCCGTCGGAGATCGCCGACGACCTGCGGATGGCGCCGGCCTCGGTGACCGCCCGGGTCGACGCGCTGGTGCGGCGGGGCTTCGTGCGCCGCATCCCCTCCACGGTGGACCGACGCCGGGTCGACGTGGAGCTCACCGACGCCGGGCGCGCGGCGTGGCGGGCGGCGCTGGACGTGCAGGGCGCGGAGGAGCACCGGCTGCTCGGCGCGCTGGACCCCGACGAGCGGCGCCTGCTGTCGGACCTGCTGCGCCGGGTGATGCTGCTGGCCGAGAAGTCGCCCCGCTGACGGCAGCACTGCTTCGAGAAGGTGTGGGAGGCCTCGGCTTGACGAGCCCCGCGCGGCGCGCTAAAACGGAATCGGGAAGTTGAGTCACCCCGACTCAACACAGGATCCCGCTAAGACCTTCGGACCAGGAGAACCGAGGAGGCAACGATGTTGATGCGTACCGACCCGTTCCGCGAGATCGACCGCCTCGCCGAGCAGTTCTTCGGCACCACCAGCCGCCCCGCCGTGATGCACATGGACGCCTACCGCGACGGCGAGTGGTTCTACGCCGCCTTCGACCTGCCCGGCGTCGACCCGGACAGCATCGACTGCACCGTCGAGCGCAACGTGCTGACCGTGCGCGCCGAGCGCCGGCGGCCCGCGGGCGACAAGGTCGAACTGGTGGCCGCCGAGCGACCGATGGGCACCTTCAGTCGCCAGCTCTTCCTCGGCGACACCCTGGACACCGACAAGCTGGAGGCGGGCTACGACAACGGGGTGCTGACGCTGCGCATTCCGATCGCCGAGCGCGCCAAGCCCCGCCGGATCAGCGTCACCGCCAGCGGCAACGGCCACCGCAAGCAGATCAACGCCTGAGCCGTCCGGTCGCCGCGTTCCCGCCGACGCCGCGCCGGGTGCCTCGCGCAGGCACCCGGCGCGGGCGGCTGTCCAATACAGTGGACGGTCGATGCCGACGCCGAGGAGTCATCAGGTGGCAGCCCCGCGTGACCGTGCCGGCGACCCGTCCGCCGAGCGGCGGACCCTGCGCGGACGGCTCAGCCGCCACTACCACCAGCAGCTCGACGGCAGCGGCCGAGGGGCCGTGCTGGGCGCCCTCATCGGCCTGGTCGCCGCTCTGATCGCGGCGGGGGCGACGGTCTACGGCGTGGTCGGGCAGCACGACGACAGCGGGCCGCCGGCCAGCCCGCCCGCCGCAGGTCCGGTCGAGACGTCGCCGGCGATCTCCCCGGCCACCCCCACGACCTCGCCGTCGACCGATCCGCCATCGGCCGATCCGCCATCGGCCGATCCGTCGTCGACCGGCGCGGCGTCGGCCGACCCGACCGGCACCCCGGCGGTCGACGACGTCCAGTGGAACGCCGAGGTGCGGTTCGACGACGACGGCATCGACCTCGACCGGGTGCCGCCGACGGTGCAGATGAACTGGCCCGTCTTCGACTCCGACCTGGAGCGGATCTCGGCCGCCGAGGACGGCAAGCTGCACGCCGAGAACGGGTACCTCGCCCTGTGGCCGGGGCCGGGCCTGCCCAGCCGGCAGCAGTGCCTCGAACGCCTCGCCACGCACGGCGACGAATGGATGCGCATCCCACGCGGGCAGACCGGGTGCCTGCGGACCAGCAAGGAACGCATCGCCAGGATCACGATCGTGCGCTACCCGGACGACTCCTTCCAGGTGACCGCGAAGGCCACGGTGTGGAGCGCCCAGGAGGAATCCTGAACCGGCGGGCGCCGGGCGACCGCGCCCCGGCGCGTACGACACACGACGCCCGCCCGGTCTGAGAAGCTTCCTCGCATGTCGCGAAGCGAAGCCCCGGTGCTGCTCCGAACGTCGGCCGGGCCGGCCCTGCCCGGCAGCCCCACCGACTTCACCGAGGCGTGGCTGCGCAACCGGCGGCTGTCCGAGCACACCCGCGAGGCATACCGGCGGGACATCGCGACCTGGCTGACCTGGTGCGCCGGCCGGGACCTGGACCCGCTGCGGGCGAGCTTCCTCGACGTCAACTCCTACGCCCGCGAGCTGGAGTCCACCGTGGCCGTGCGCAGCGGCCGGCCGCTCACCCCGGCCACCGTGGCCCGCCGGCTGTCCGCCCTGTCCAGCTGGTACGACTTCCTGGTCAAGCTGCGCGCGCTGGACGGCAACCCGGTCGTCGCCGCCGACCGGCCCCGCGTCGACCGGGACCATTCGGCCACCGTGGGGCTCGCCCCCGAGGAGGTCGACGCGCTGCTCGCCGCGGCCGAGGCGGACACCGGGCCGACCGCCGACCGCAACCGGGCCGCCGTCGCGCTGCTCGCCGACCTCGGGCTGCGGGTCGGGGAGCTGATCTCGCTGAACCTCGACGACCTGGGCGCCGAGCGGGGGCACCGCAGCGTGCGATTCGTCGGCAAGGGCGGGCGGCCCCGGCGGCGGGCGCTCACCCCGTCCACCGCGTACGCCGTGGACGCCTACCTGGCCGCCCGGGCCGCCGCGCAGGGCGTGCCCGTGGCGCAGTTGTCCGGGCCGCTGCTGGTCACCGCCAGCGGCGCCCGGCTGGACCGGCACTCGGTGTTCCGGCTGGTGCGCCGGTTGGCCCGGGTCGCCGGGATCCCGGCCTGGGCGAAGCTGTCCCCGCACTCGCTGCGGCACGCCTTCGCCACCTCCGCCCGGGCGGAGGGGGTGCCGTTGGAGGACGTGCAGGACGCCATGGGCCACGCCGACCCGCGCACCACCCGCCGCTACGACCGGGACCGGCACAACCTGGACCGGGACCCGGCGTACGTGCTGTGGGCCGCGCGGGCGCGCCGGCGCGGCTGACCGAGGTCGGGAAGCCGGCGGATGTCGCACCGGCGCTCTACCGTGCCCGGATGAGACACGGACTGCAGATCTGCTGCGGTGGCCCCGGCGTCACCGCCGGGCTCCTCGTCGAGCTGGGCGTGGCGGCCGAGCGGGCCGGTTGGGACGGGGTGTTCTTCGAGGACTATCTGGTCTATCACCGGGGGCAGGACCCGCCGACGTTCGACCCGTGGCTGCTGCTGGCCACGATCGCCGCCCGGACCAGCCGGGTCCGGCTGGGCACCACGGTCACCGGGCTGCCCCGGCGGCGTCCGGCGAAGCTGGCCCGCGAGCTGCTCACCCTGGATCATCTGTGCGCCGGCCGGGCCACCGTCGCGGTCGGGGTGGGCGACCCGGGCGACCCGGGGTGGGCGGCGTTCGGCGAGGCCACCGACCTGCGGACCCGGGCGGCGATGCTCGACGAGGGGCTGGACGTGCTGCTCGGCCTGCTCGCCGGGGAGCGGATGCGGCACCACGGCGAGCACTACCGCGCCGACGGGGTCGCGCTGCGGCCGGCCGCCGTGCAGGCGCACCGGGTGCCGGTCTGGGTGGGCGGCAGCACCCAGGCCAAAGCGGTGCTGCGCCGCGCCGCCCGGGCCGACGGGATCGTCCCCTACAAGCTCACCGACACCGCCGGCTGGGCCGACTTCACCCCGGACGAGGTGCACGCCCTGGCGGCGGCGTTGCCGGCGAGCCGGGCGGACGGGGCGCCGTTCGACGTGGCGATCGGTGGGCGGCGGCGCCGCGACGACGAGCGCGCCGAGCGGGCCTACCTGCACCAGGTCGCGCAGGCGGGGGCGACGTGGTGGTTGGAGTTCGTCGCGGCCGGCGAACCGGACGAGATGCGGGCCGCCGTCGCCCGGGGCCCGCTGCGCTGAGCGGGCCCGACCCGGCGTGACCGGCGCCCGGCGGCGGCCGGGATCAGGTGACCTACGCCCCGCGGCGTCGGCCGGGATCAGGTCACGCGCCCGGCGGCACCCGGGGCCAGGTGACGCGCAACCGGCGGCGGCCGGGGCCGGGTGTGATGTGCGCCCGGCGTAGCCGGGGCCCTGCCGCTGGTCGGCGGACCGGCGGCGGAGTCCGGCCACGCCGGGCCGTCGAGCGCGGTCAGCCCTGCGGGCGTGGGGAGATGCAGAACGGCTGGCCGATCGGGTCGATCAGCACCGTCCACCGCTCGCCGCCGGGCTGGAAGTCCGGCTTGGCGGCGCCGGCCGCGACGAACTCCTTCTCGGCCACGGCCAGGTCGTCGACGTGCAGGTCGAGGTGGTAGCGCTTGCCGGCGGACTCGTCCGGCCAGGCCGGCGGGGTGAAGCCGGGCACCAGCCCGAACCCGACCGAGAAGCCGTCCCTGCTGATCATCGCGTACTCGGACTCGGCGTGGGTCACCTCCCAGCCGAGCACGTCGGCGTAGAACCGGGCGTGGGCGGCCGGGTCGGAACTGTCGAGGTTGACCATGATGAGGTCGGCGTGCGCTGTCATGCCGGCATTCTGGCCGCCGGGTCCGACACTTCCCGGCGGCCGGCACCCGCTCAGCAGAGCAGGTCGAGGTGGTGGTGCGCGTCGGCGGCGACGTCCTCGCGGCGCAGCCACCGGCGGGCCCACAGCCGGGCGGCCACCGCCGCCTGCTCGTCGCCCCACGCGGCGTGCTCCACCAGCAGGGCGGTGGTCAGCGCGTACGCCAGCCGCAGCGCCAGGTCGCGGGCGCCCGCGACCACCGCGACGGCCTGCGGGTCGGCGGTGACCTGGGTGAGGGTGCCGCGCAGCTCGTCGGTGACCGCGGCCAGGGTGTCGGCCAGCGCGGGGGACAGCGGCCGGGCCAGCTCGGCGGCGGCGGCGACCCGGGCCAGCAGCGGGGCGCCGGCGTCCTCCCGGGCGACGGCGCGCAGCACGTCCAGGGCGAGCACGTTTGTGGTGCCTTCCCAGATCGGCAGCACCTGCGCGTCGCGCAGCAGCCGGGGCACGCCGGTGTCCTCCACGTAGCCGGCCCCGCCGAACGCCTCGACGTACTCGCTGGCCGAGGCCACCGCCAGCCGGCCGGTGGCCAGCTTGGCCAGCGGGGCGACGATGCGCAGCTCGGTGGCGGCGTCCGGGTCGGCGCCGACCTCCACCCGGCCGAGCAGCGCGAACGCGTGCCCGGCCAGCACGAACGCGCCGGCCGCGTCGACGGCGAGGGTGCCGAGGGTGGCCCGGTGCAGCGGGTTGTCGGCGAGCGGGCCACCGGCGACCTGCCGGGCCTGCGCGTACGCCCGGGCGTAGGCCAGGCCGCGGCGCATCCCGGACGCGGCGGCCGAGGCGTTGTGCACCCGGGTCACCACCACCAGGGTCATCGCCCGCACCAGCCCCGGCACGGCCGGGTCGCCCAGCGGCAGCGCGTACGCGTCGCGCAGCCCGATCTCGGCGGTGGGCAGGGCGCGGGTGCCCAGCTTGTCCTTGAGCCGGTGCACGGTCACCCCGGGGGCGGGCGCGTCGGCGGGCAGGGTCGCCCCGGCCAGGGGTGAGTCGGCGGCGTACCGGGGCACCAGGAACGGCGCGAGGACCCGGCTGCCCCGGCCGGCGCCCTCCGGGCGGGCCAGGGCCACCGCCACCGGCGCATCGGCGGCCGAGCAGAACCACTTCTCGCCGGTGAGCCGCCAGGAACCGTCGGCGGCGGGCCGGGCGACCGTGCCGGAGCGGGACAGGTCCGAACCGCCGGTCGACTCGGTCATCCACTGGCCGCTGACCGCCGCCGTGTCGGGGTCGGTGGCGACCAGCCGGGGCAGCCACGCGTCGCGCACCCCGGGGTCGACGTCGGGGAGGCTGAGCAGCGCGGCGGCGCCGTCGGCCATGGCCACCGGGCAGGAGAAGGTGGCCGACTCGGGGGCGTACAGGTGCAGCAGCGCGTGTTGCACGACCCGGGCGGCGGCTCCCCAGGTGCCGCGCGCGGACTCCAGGTAGGGCAGGGCGACCACGGCGTGCCGGGCGGCGGCGGCCCGCTGGGCCCGCCAGCCGGCGGCGGTGTCGATCCGGTCGACGCGGGCGCCCCACGGGTCGTAGCGGTGCAGGGTGGGCGGGTGCGCCTCGGCGTCGGCGTGCGCGGCCCGCAGCGGCCCGGTCACGTCGGCGGCCAGGTCGGCGAGCCGGTCCTTGGCGGCGGCGTGGCCGGCCGGGCCGAGCTGCCGCTCCAGCCAGGACCGCAGCAGCGGGTCACCGGCGTACGGGTCGTCGGGGGCGGGTACCGGCTGCACGTAGCGGGTCATCGGCGGCTCCTCGCGGGGTGGATGCGCCGACCGTAGACGATCCGCTCCCGGCGGCGACAGGGGGCGCAACTTCCTGCGCGCCGGTCCACCGGTTCTCTACCGTCGGAAGGTGATGGGCGGTGAGCGGGGGTGGGCGCGGCCGTACCGGCGGCGGCGCCCGGTGCGCGCCGGCCTGGTCCTGGCGGGCTGGTCGCTCGGGCTGTGCCTGGTCGGGGTGGCCGGCCTGGCGGCGTGGAACGCGCAGGTGGTGCTCGGCGCCAACGGGCCGGTCCGGGAGGCCGCCGACGAGTTCTTCCGGGGCGTCGCGGGCGGCGACACCGACCGGGCGTACGAGCGGCTGTGCAAAGCGGCGCGCAGCCGGTGGAGCCCGGTCGGCTTCGACAGTTGGGTGCGTACCCCGCCGCGGGTCAGCGCCTACGAGATCACCGGCGTGTCGGTGACGACCCGGTCGGGCCGGCCGCGCGGTGAGGTGGCGGTGCGGCTGACCCGCGAGGGTGGCACCGCCGAGGAGCGGAAGCTGCCGGTGGTGCCGGAGGACGGCACCTGGCGGGTCTGCGGCGACCCGTTCTGAGCCCGCCGCTCAGGCGCGCGGGCCGAGGTCGCCGGAGCGGTAGTGCCGCCGGCACAGCACCTGGTAGCGCACGTCGGCGGTGTCGACGGTGTCGCCGATGACCACCTGCGCGCCCTCGCGGACCACCCGCCCGTCGACCACCCGGGCGTTGAGCAGCCCCTCCCGGCCGCACCAGCAGAGCACCTCGACCTGGATGCGGGCCACCTCGTCGGCGAGCTCGAACAGCCGCTGGGCGGCGGGGAACAGGCAGGAGCGGAAGTCGGTGGCCAGGCCGAAGGCGTACACGTCGACGTCGAAGTTGTCGACCAGCTCGGCCATCTGCTCGACGTGCGCCAGGTCGTAGAAGGACGCCTCGTCGCAGATCAGATAGTCGACGCGGACCCCCTCGGCCCACGCGTCGCGGACCAGGTCGCGCAGGTCGAGGGCGTCGGTGACCTCGATGGCGGAGTGGGCCAGCCCGATGCGGGTGGTGACCTGCGGGCCGAGTGACCGGTCGATGCGGGTGGTGACCAGGCCACGGCGGCCCTGCCGGGCGTGGTTGTAGTTCATCTGCAGGGCCATGGTGGACTTGCCGCAGTCCATCGGCCCCCAGAAGAACTTCAGCGCCGCGGCGTGCAGCGGCCGGCCGTCGACGCCGCGGGCGGCCGCGCAGCCGCCGGTGGGGTCGTCGCCGGGGCCCGGGAGGGGCCGGGCCAGGCAGGTCAGGGCGGCAGCGTCGTCGGTCACGTCGGGGCAGCCTAGCCCATCGGCGTTGCCCGATCGGGCCGGTGCTTACAGCACCCGGGGTGGGGTGTTGCCGGCGGCGAGGATGGCCCGGCGCATCGGCACGGCGGCCAGCAGCGCGAACCCGACCACGAAGAAGATCAGCAGTGAGACCAGGCCCACCCGGTACGACGAGGTGAGCTGGAACACCAACCCGAAGGCGAGTGGCCCGAGCCAGCTGGTGCCCTTGTCGCTGATCTCGTAGAAGCCGTAGTACTCGCCCTCCTTGCCGGCGGGGATGAGCTGGCTGAACAGCGAGCGGCTCAGCGCCTGGCTGCCGCCGAGGACCAGGCCGATGCAGCCGCCCAGGATCATGAACGGCAGCGGCGCCTCGGCGGGCAGCCGGAACGCGCCGACGATCACCCCGGTCCACAGCACCAGCGACAGCAGCACCGTCTTCCACGCCCCGATGCGCCGGGCCAGGGCGCCGAGGGCGAGCGCGCCGCCGAAGGCGAGGAACTGCACCAGCAGGATCGTCACGATCAGGGTGCTCTGCTCCAGCCGCAGCTCCTCGGTGCCGTACTGGCTGGCCAGGGTGATCACGGTCTGGATGCCGTCGTTGTAGACCAGGAACGCCAGCAGGAAGAACAGCGTCAGCGGGTACGCCTTGATCTCCCGCAGGGTGCGGCCGAGTTGCCGGAACCCGTCGGTGAGCACGTTGCCGCCGCCGCGCAGCGCCTCGACGCTCGGGCGCTCCCGCAGCCAGCGCAGCGGCACCAGGGTGAACGCCGCCCACCACAGCCCGGCGGACACGATGGACCAGCGGGCCAGGTCCAGGGTGCGCTGCGGGTTGCCCTCCTCGCCGAGCGACTGCACCGCGACCAGGTTCAGGGCGAGCAGCAGACCACCGCCGAGGTAGCCGATGGCCCAGCCGCGGCTGGAGATGGCGTCGCGGTCGTCGGGGCCGCCGAGTTGCGGCAGGAACGAGTTGTAGACGACGATCGCGGCGCCGAAGGCGATGTTGGCGATCATGAACAGCGCCCCGCCGAGCAGGTACCGGTCGCCGGTGACGAACACGAAGGCGGTGGTGGCGCCGGCGCCGGTGAACGCGGCCAGGGCCAGCAGCCGCTTCTTGTGCGCCGACCGGTCGGCGATCGCCCCGACCACCGGCAGCACGAACACGGTGAGCAGCACCGACAGCGAGATCAGGTACGGGTAGAACGAGCCGGCGGCGACCCGGATGCCCAGCGGGTGCACGTATCCCGAGCAGCCGTCGGCGCCCAGCTCGCAGCCGGCGGCCAGCTTCGTGACGGTGGTCAGGAACGGCCCGAGGAACACCGTGATCACGGTGGTCTGGAACGCCGAGTTCGCCCAGTCGTAGAAATACCAGCCGGTGCGCTCGCGGCGGGTGCTGCCCGGCGGGGCGGGCTCGGCGACGGCGGGGGTGACCGTATCGGCCATCGGGGTCCTCGGAGGTTCAGGCGGCCCAGTGGCCGCGGCTGCGGTAGACGTCGCGCAGCACGCCGACGTGATCGGTCATGATGCCATCCACACCGAGATCAAGTAAGTGGTGCATCTGGGTGGGCTCGTCGATGGTCCACACGTGCACGTGCAGGCCGAGCCGGTGGGCGTGGTCGAGGAACCGGCGGTCCACCACCGGCACCCGCCCGTAGCGGACGGGCACCTGCGCGGCGACCACCGACGGGGGCAGGCGCAGCGGCCGGCCGTGCAGCGAGGCCAGCCGCAGTCGGGCCACCCCGCGCATGCCGAGACCGGTGGCGATCCGCCCCCCGGTCAGCGCCCGCAGCCGGGCCAGCCGGGCGTCGCTGAACGAGGCGAGCAGGACCCGCTGGGCGGCGCCGGTGCGCCGGACGGTCTCGACGGTGGGTTCGATCCCGCCGTCGGCCTTGACGTCGATGTTGAACCGGACCCGCGGCCAGGCGTCCAGCACGTCGGCGAGGCGGGGCACCACGGCGGCGCCGCCGACGCGTACCGAGGCCAGGTCGGCCCAGCGCAGGTCGGCGATGCGGCCCGGTTCGCCGGTGACCCGGCGCAGGGTGGCGTCGTGGAACACCACGGCCACCCCGTCGGCGGTGCCGTGCACGTCGGTCTCGACGTACCGGTAGCCCAGGGCGACGGCCCGGGCGAACGCCTCGGCGGTGTTCTCGTCGCCGTCGGCGGCGCCGCCGCGGTGGGCGAACGCCAGGGGCCCCGGGGAGTCGAGGTAGCCGCTGCCGGTCAGCACGCAGCGCAGTATGCCCCGCGCGGATGGCCGGCGGGTGGCCGGCCGGCGATCATCCGACACCGCCGCACACCCCAACCTTCCCTAACACTCCATAACATGACTAGGATGAGCGCTGATGAGTGATGATGTGTACTCGGTGGAGCGGGCGGCGGCCCTGCTCGACCTGCATCCGCGCACCGTGCGCGGCTACATCCGGTCCGGGCGGCTGCGGGCGACCCGGATCGGCAAGCAGTACCGCATCACCCGCGCCGACCTGGACGCGCTGACCGGCCGGCCACCGGCGCCGCCGGCCGCTCCGGCGGTGGAGGTCTCCAGCATCGTGCAGGTCGACGGCGTCGACCGGGCCACCGCCGACCGGCTGGGCACGCTGGTGCTGGCCGCCGCGAACAGCGCCCGCGATCCGCGGCGCCCGCTGCGGGTGCAGACCGTCCACGAACCGGAGCGGGGCCGGCTGCGCATCGTCGTGCTCGGCGACGCGGCCGACACCGCCGAACTGCTGCACCTGCTCGACGCCCTGCTCACCGGCGGGGGCGCGCTGCTGACGGGGGAGAAGACGGATGGCTGACGAGCTGCAGGACCGCGCCGGCGTGCCGGTGCTGATGTGTGATCCGCAGGGCCCACCGCTGGCCACCGAGGCCGACGCGCTGGACCTGATCGGCGCGGCGTTCCTCGGCGCCGAGGTGGTGGCGGTGCCGGCGAGCCGGCTCGACCCCGCGTTCTTCACCCTCGGCAGCCGGTTCGCCGGCGAGATCATGCAGAAGTTCGTCAACTACCGGCTGCGCCTGGTCGTCGTCGGCGACATCACTGCGCAGCTGGCGGGCAGCGCCGCGCTGCGGGCGCTGGTGCACGAGTCCAACCGGGGTGGGCACGTCTGGTTCGTCCCGGACCTCGCCGCCCTCGACGACCGGCTGCGCGCCGCTCCCCGGCGCTGACCCGGCGGTTCAGCCAAGGGGACGGCGGCGGTGCGCCCGGCTGGTGTCGGTGGGGCGGCCCGGGTCGACGTGCCGGGGCCGGTCCGGCTCGTCGGGGCGCAGCGGGACCAGATCCTCGGTGAGCGCGTCGATGATCCGGTCGGTGGCTCGCCGGGCCGCCCCGGGGGTGGTGCGGTGCAGGTCGCGCAGCAGGACCGGGGTGCCGAAGTGCACCCGGATCACCGGTCGGCGCGCCACCGCCCGGGCCAGGCCGCGCAGCATGCCCCTGGGTGCCCGGTAGGGCAGCACCTCGTGCGAGCCCCACTGGCTCACCGGCACCACGGCGGCCCCGCTGGCGAACGCGAGCCGGGCGGCGCCGGTCTTGCCGCGTTCGGGCCACATGCCGGGGTCCAGGCCGATGCGCCCCTCGGGATAGACCAGCACGACGGATCCGGCGGCGACGGCCGTGGCGGCCTGCTCGAGGGCCTGGTGCACGGCGGCGGTGCCGCGGTCGACGCGCAGGTGCCCGGCGTGGCGCATCAACCCCCCGATCACCGGGGCGCGGAACAGCCCGCCGGTGGCCATGATCCGCGGGGCGACGCCGCGGGTCTGGCAGGCCGCGGCGAGGACCACGGGGTCGAAGGGGCTGATGTGGTTGGCGGCCAGGATCAGCGGGCCGCGGCGCAGCTCGGCCGGCACGTCGCCGGTGACCTCGAGGCGGCCGAGCGCGCCGACGACGCCCCGGGCGAGCAGTTGCGCGGCGCGCCACAGCAGGGGAGGGCGCCATCCGGTGGTCTCCATCAGGGGTGGATGGTCGCACGACGGTGGGGGAGCGGGTGACCCGATCCCGGGTCGGGTGGCGGAGGTGATCAGGGTCATTGGTCCCGGGCAGGTTCGGGCCGGTCGCCCCTGCCGAATCCTCTACGACGCGCAGTAGTATTTACTACGTCTCGTAGTATGCAGAGCTGGGGGTTCCAGGTGGACGCGTTGGACGTCGCCCGCTGGCAGTTCGGTGTCACCACCGTCTACCACTTCCTTTTCGTGCCGCTGACCATCGGCCTGTCCGTGCTGGTGGCGATCCTGCAGACGCTGTGGCACCGCACCGGCAACGAGCGCTACCTCAAGCTGACCAAGTTCTACGGCAAGCTCTTCCTGATCAACTTCGCGATGGGCGTGGTCACCGGCATCGTGCAGGAGTTCCAGTTCGGCATGAACTGGAGCGACTACTCCCGCTTCGTCGGCGACATCTTCGGCGCCCCCCTTGCCATCGAGGCCCTGGTCGCGTTCTTCCTCGAGTCGACCTTCATCGGCTTGTGGATCTTCGGCTGGGACCGGCTGCCCCGGCGCCTGCACCTGGCCAGCATCTGGGCCGCCGCGATCGGCACCAACCTGTCCGCGTACTTCATCCTCGCCGCGAACTCGTTCATGCAGAACCCGGTCGGCTTCCGGATCAACCCGGACAGCGGCCGGGCCGAACTGACCGACTTCGTCGCCGTGCTCACCAACAAGGTCGCCCTGATCACCTTCCCGCACACCCTGGCCGGCTCGTTCCTGGTCGCCGGCTCGCTGGTGCTCACCGTCGGCCTGTGGCACGTGATGCGCAACCGCGACAGCGCCGACACCGGCGCGTACCGCTTCGCCACGAAGTTCGGCGCCTGGGTGGTCATGGTCTCCACCGCCGCCGTACTGATCACCGGCGACATCCAGGGCAAGATCATGACCCAGGTGCAGCCGATGAAGATGGCCGCCGCCGAGGGTCTCTACACCACCGAGAGCCCCGCCTCGTTCTCCGTGCTCACCATCGGCAGCCTCGACGGCAGCCGGGAGCTGTTCGCCATCAAGATCCCGCACCTGCTGTCCTACCTGGGCACCGGCGACCCCAACGGCACCGTGCACGGCATCAACGACCTACAGGCCCAGTACGCCAGCCAGTACGGTCCCGGCAGCTACACCCCGATCATCCCGGTCACCTACTGGAGCTTCCGGATGATGATCGGCTTCGGGCTGGCCGCCGCCGCCATCGCCCTGCTGGTGCTCTGGAGCCAGCGCAAGGGCCGCACCCCGACCAGCCGCTGGCTGCTGCGCGCCGGCCTGGTGCTGCCCGTGCTGCCGCTGCTGGCGAACTCCTTCGGCTGGATCTTCACCGAGATGGGCCGCCAGCCGTGGATCGTCTTCGGCGAGATGCTCACCCGCAACGGCGTCTCGCGCAGCGTGTCGCTGGCCGAGGTGCTCACCTCGTTCACCGCGTTCACCCTGATCTACGCCACCCTCGCCGTGATCGAGTTCAAGCTGCTGGTCCGCTACGCCCGCGCCGGCGTGCCCGAGCTCGACCCGAGCCCCGCCCACGACGACGACACCGACGACGCCGAGCGCCCGCTCGCCTTCGCCTACTGAGCCCCGGAGCCCATCGTGGACCTGACCACCATCTGGTTTCTCCTCGTCGCCGTGCTGTTCACCGGCTATTTCATCCTCGAAGGCTTCGACTTCGGCGTCGGCATGCTGCTGCCCGTGCTCGGCCGCGACGACCGGCAACGCCGCGTCCTGATCAACACCATCGGCCCGGTCTGGGACGGCAACGAGGTCTGGCTGATCACCGCCGGCGGCGCCATGTTCGCCGCCTTCCCCGAGTGGTACGCCACCCTCTTCTCCGGCTTCTACCTGCCGCTGCTGCTGATCCTGCTCGCCCTGATCGCCCGTGGGGTGGCCTTCGAATACCGGCACAAGCGCCCCGAGGCGTCCTGGAAGCGCCGCTGGGACGCCGCCATCTTCGTCGGCTCCCTGGTCCCGGCGATCCTGTGGGGCGTCGCCTTCGCCAACATCCTGCGCGGCGTGCCGCTGGACGCCGACCACGAGTACGTCGGCGGCCTGCTCGACCTGCTCCACCCGTACGCCCTGCTCGGCGGCCTGACCACCACGGCGCTGTTCCTCACCCACGGCGCGGTGTTCCTCGCCCTCAAGACCACCGGCGACATCCGCGAGCGCGCCGGCGCCCTGGCCGTGCGCCTCGGCGCCGGCACCGCCGTGGTCGCGGTGGCCTTCCTGGCCTGGACGCTGACCATCCGCGCAAGCGCCGCCGCCGTCGTGCTCGCCGCCGGCGCCGCGCTCGCGCTGCTCGCCGGCCTGGCCGCCGCCCGGGTACGCCGGGAGGGCTGGGCGTTCACCGGCACCGCGGTGGCCATCGCCCTGGCCGTGGCCACCCTGTTCGCCGCGCTGTTCCCCACCGTGCTGCCCTCCACCCTGGACCCGGCCGGCACGCTGACCGCCACCAACGCCGCCTCCACCCCGTACACCTTGAAGATCATGACCTGGGTGGCGGTGGTGTTCACCCCGATCGTGCTGGCCTACCAGGGCTGGACCTACTGGGTGTTCCGCAAGCGGATCGGGGTGGCGAACATCCCGCAGCACTGAGCGCCGGGCGGGGCCGGTGACATCATCGGCCCCGCCCGGCGTTCAGCCGGCCAGCTCGGCGTCGGCCCGCTGCCGGATGAGGGTGAGCACCCGCCCGGCCACCGCCAGGTCGTCGGGGTCGATGTCGCCGTACAGGCGGGCGGTGAGCGCGGCGACGACGCCGGCCAGGTGCTGCTGCCGGGCCCGGCCGGCGTCGGTGAGGGCCAGACCGGCGCCGCCGGCGGGCAGCGCACGCAGCAGGCCGGCGGCGACCGTGTCGTCGAGCGCGGCCAGGGCCGCCGCCTCGGGGACCTTCAACGCCGCGGTGATCCGCCGGGCGAGCTCGGCCCGGGGTGCGGCTCCGCCCTCGGCGGCGAGGAGGTTGAGCGCGACCGACTGGTGGAAGGTGATCCCGAGGCCGGTCAGCTCGCGTTCGAGGACCGCTCGGGTGGCGTGGTGGGCCTGGCCGATGACCTGGCCGTTGAGTACGGACACCGTCGACTCCCGTTCTGTTGGCAACACCAACGTTGGTGACGCCAACGTAGCAGGGTTCGTGGGTGCTGCCAACGGTTTCTGGTAGCGTCCGCCCCATGGACCCCGGCACCCAGCCCCCGGCACGACTGCGCACCACCCCCAGCTGGCTGCTCACCCAGACCGCCGCCCACGCCGGCCGCCTCGTCGCCGACGGCCTCGGCGCCGTCGCCGCCCGCGGCTACCACTACCGCCTGCTCGCCGCCCTACACGAAGGCGGCCCCGCCAGCCAGGCCGACCTCGGCCGACGCTGCGGCATCGACCGCAGCGACGTGGTGGCCGCCCTCAACGAACTCGCCACCCGGGACCTCATCCGCCGCGACCCCGACCCCGACGACCGACGCCGCAACGTCATCACCCTCACCCCGGCCGGCCGCCGCGAACTGCACCGCATGGAACAGGCCCTCGACCACGTCCAGACCACCCTGCTGGCACCCCTGTCCGGCCCCGAACGCGCCGAGCTGACCCGGCTGCTCACCGCCCTGCTCGACCACCACCAGCAGCCCCGATAACCCCCGCTAGCCCGCCTCGCGCAGCTCCGCCAACCGGGCCTCGATCTCCGCCAACTCGGCGCGCAACTTCTCCGCCTGCTGCTCCGCCTCCGCCCGCTCGGCCGCCAGGATCTGCTCCACCGCCTCCCGCACCCCGGCCACGTCGACCAACGCCACCATCCGCAACGCCTCCGCCGGCTTCACCACATACGGCTTCGCCAACGCCTTGCTGCCCTGCTGCGCCGCCACCGTCCACTCACCGTCGGCATACGCCAGGGTCACCGTCAGCCCCGCCGGGCCCTTCGGCCGGGCCGCCTTCGCCACCCGCCGCGGCGCCGGCTTATCCACCTGCTGCTGCGGCACCGCCGGCTCCTCCCGACGCGGCGCCGGCACCCGCGGCCGGTCCAACACGAACTCCGGCTCCGCAGCCGCCGCCGGCGACTCCGGCTCGGGCGCCGGCTTCGGCTCCGCCACCCGACGCCCCGCCCCCTTCGGCGCGACCGCCACATCGGCGGGGGAGAACGGCAACTCGTCACGCCCGAACCGCACCACCACGAACTCGTCGGAAACCGCCGGGTCCGTCAGCTCCACCACCTGACCCACCTGGCCGGCGACCTGCCCCGCCGACGCGGTGAACACCACCTTCGGCTTACGGCCGGCAGCCAACGCCTCCCGGAAGCTCCGCACATCCTCATCGGACAAACCCTGGCCCGCCATCACAGCCCTCTTCCATACCCGTGTCTGATGCCTGCCTTGATACCAGCCCGCACCGACACCCGGAAGATCAACCCCCGAGCGCCCGCAACGCCCGATCAGCGTGCGCGTTCATGCCGACCTCACTGTGGATCACCTCGATCACCCGCCGGTCCGCACCGATCACGAACGTCATCCGCCGCGTGTCCAATGCACCCAACGGCAACCGCCGCCGCACCCCGAACGCCGCCGCGACCACCCCGTCGACGTCCGACAACAGCGGAAAGTCGAAGCCGTGCCGGCGGCGGAACTCCGCCTGCCGCGCCACCGGATCCCGGCTGATCCCCACCCGCTGCGCCCCCACCGCCGCGAACTCCGCCGCCAGATCCCGGAAATGACAACTCTCCGCCGTGCACCCCCGCGTCAACGCCGCCGGATAGAAGAACACCACCACCGGCCCGGCGGCACAGAACTCCGACAACCGCCGCGGCGCACCCGTCTCGTCCGGCAGCACGAAATCCGCCACCACATCACCCACGCTCACACCCACCGCGCACCTCCACCCGAGCCACCGACGCGCCGAGCGTAGGCCAGCGGCCTAGGCCCTGTCCTGCCGATCATTGCCGGGCTGCGGCGGGCCCAGACGGCGACCGGCGGCGTTGTCGGTTCGTGCGGATACAACACCGGTATCCGGACGAACCGCCGCCTTGCCGGACCGCCGCCTGGACCGCGCCTCGCACCGACATGATCGACAGGACAGGGCCTAACCCCACACCGCCGCCACCGCCGCACACACCGCATCCGCCTGCGCGAACCCCGCCCGCGCCGCACCGGCCCGCCGCCCCTGATCCAGCACGTTACGGCCGATAGCCACCCGCGCCGCCCGGTCCGGACACACCACCACCACCCGCGCACCCGCCGCCCGCAACCCGGCCACCTGCGCCGACAACCTCGGCATCGGCCCGAACGCCCGCGTCACCGGCGCCACCACGACCACCCGCCGCGCACCCGCCGCCAGATCCGCGTTCACCAACGACCGCACCCCACCGTCGACGTACCGGCGCCCACCGATCGTCACCGGCGGCCACACCCCCGGCACCGCGCAACTGGCCCCCACCGCATCCACCAGCGACACCCCGCTGCCCGCGTCGAACACCACGAACTCACCCGAGGACGCCTCCACCGCCGTCACCCGCAACCGCCCCGCCGGCCACTCCGCACCCGGCAACCGCGCCGCGATCACCGCCCGCCGCGCCGCCTCCGGCTCCGTACGCGCCGCCAACGCCAACGCCCCGATCCGCGCCCGCGCCCGCCGCCCGTCCCGCGTCCGCCCACCCGCCCACACCAGCCGCGCCACCTGCCCCCACCCGAACCGCGCCGACGCCTCCGGCGCGCCACCACCGGCCATCTCCGCCTCGTACCACCGCGACACCGGCTCACCCGAGCGCAACTGCGCCCCCACCACCGACCCCGCCGACGTGCCCACCACCAGATCCGCGCCCGCCAGCGCCACACCCCGCTCCGCCAGCCCCGCGATCAGCCCCCACTCCCAGGCCACCCCGGTCACCCCACCGCCACCCAGCACCAACGCCCGCTCCATGTGACGCTCCTCTCCGTCGACCGCCGCGCCCGGCAAACGGTAGCGTCGCCAGCAGAAACGCACCGGGGGAGCAGTCCATTGAGCCCTGTCACCGTCATCACCGGCGCCGGCCGCGGCATCGGCGCGGCCACCGCCCGCCGCCTCGCCGCCGCCGGCCACGACCTCGTCCTCGGCTACCGCAGCGACCACGACGCCGCCGCCACCGTCGCGGCCGACGTGCGGGCCACCGGCCGGCGCGCCGTCGCCGTCGCCGCCGACACCTGCGAACCCGACCAGGTCCAGCGGCTCTTCGCCGCCGCCGACGACCTCGGCCCCCTCACCGGCCTGGTCAACAACGCCGGCGTCACCAGCCCCATCGGACCGTTCACCGACCTCACCGTCACCGACCTGCGCCGCGTCGTCGACGTCAACCTCATCGGCTACGTCCTCTGCGCCCAGCAGGCCGTCCGCCGGATGCGCCACGGCGCCGCCATCGTCAACGTCTCCTCCGCCGCCGCCACCCTCGGCAGCCCGGGGGAGTACATCCACTACGCCGCCGCCAAGGCCGCCACCGACACCCTCACCGTCGGCCTCGCCAAGGAGCTCGCCCCGCACGGCATCCGGGTCAACGCCGTCGCCCCCGGCATCATCCGCACCGACATCCACGCCGTCTCCGGCGTACCCGACCGGCCCGACACCGCCGCCGGCCGCATCCCGCTCGGCCGCGCCGGCGAACCCGACGAGGTCGCCGCCGCCATCGCCTGGCTGCTCAGCCCGGAGGCCACCTACACCACCGGCGCCGTCCTGCGCATCGCCGGCGGCCTGTAGCCGACGAAAAAGGGGCGCCGGCCACCGCCGACGCCCCTTCCCACCACCCACCTCAGTGGGTGAACAACTTCGCCGCCGTGATCAACGTCTGCACCACCCCGTAACCGAGCAGCACCGACACCACCAACCACGACACGACCAGGCGTGCCTGCTGCCCACCGCGCGGGGCCTCACCACTCATCGCGAACCGCTCCTCTCCGAAACCTGCTCCCCACCGGCCACGTCGTCACCCTCACCGGCCGGCTCGTGGAACCGCTCCGGCACCGGCCGCACCAGCAGGTTCGCCAGGAAACCCACCGCCAACACACCGACCATCGTGAACAGCGCCGGCCGGTACGCCGCCGCCGTCAACGTCCCCGGCTTGCCCTGCGCGTCCAGGAACGCGTTGACGATCAGCGGCCCGGCCACGCCGGCCGCCGACCACGCCGTCAGCAACCGCCCGTGGATCGCACCCACCTGGTACGTGCCGAACAGATCCCGCAGGTACGCCGGGATGGTGGCGAACCCACCGCCGTAGAACGACAGGATCACGCACGCCAGCAGCACGAACAGCGCCGTCGCGGTCTGCCCGAACAGCGCCAGCAGCGCGTACAGGACCATCCCGACGCCCAGGTACACCAGGTAGATCGGCTTGCGGCCGATCACGTCCGACGTCGACGACCACACGAACCGGCCCGCCATGTTGAACAGCGACAGCAGGCCCACGAACCCACCGGCCGCCGCCACCGTCACCGCCGAGGTGCCGCCGGTGGACCGGAAGAAGTCCTGGATCATCGGGCTGGCCTGCTCCAGGATGCCGATGCCCGCCGTCACGTTGCAGAACAGCACCACCCACAGCAACCAGAACGCCCGGGTCCGCAACGCGTTCGCCGCCGACACGTTCGCCGTGGTCACCAGGGGCTTCGCCGCCACCCGCGCCGGGTCGAAGCCGGCCGGACGCCAGTCGTCCGCCGGCACCCGCACGTTGAACACCCCGAACATCATGATCAGGAAGTAGCCGATGCCCAGCGTCACGAACAGCCACACCAGCGCGTTTCCCGACGCCACCGACCCCGCGTTCGACGGGTCGTAGCCGGAGTCGTAGAACGACAGCAGCTGCCGGGACAGGGGAGAGGCCACCATCGCCCCACCACCGAACCCCATGATCGCCAAACCGGTCGCCAGACCCGGCCGGTCCGGGAACCACTTGATCAACGTGGAGACGGGGGAGATGTACCCGATGCCCAGCCCGATCCCGCCGAGCAGCCCGTAACCCAGGTAGAGCAGCCACAGCTGCTTCGTCGCGATGCCCAGCGAACCCACCAGGAAGCCGGCCGCCCAGAAGCAGGCCGAGACGAACATCGCCTTACGCGGACCGTTGGCCTCCACCCACGTGCCGGCCACCGCGGCGGACAGCCCCAGCATCACGATCGCGATGCTGAAGATGACCCCGATCGCCGTCTGGCTGGCGTCGAAGTGCGCGATCAGCGAGTTCTTGTACACGCTTGTCGCGTAGACCTGCCCGATGCAGAGGTGGATCGCCAGGGCCGCCGGCGGGATCAGCCAGCGACTGTAACCAGGCGGCGCGACGGTGTGCCGCCGATCAAGCGCGGAAAGCATGAGGCTGCTTCCTCTCCGGAGATGCCGAGAAACGTTTCCGTTCCTTGCCCCCTTCGAAGGGAGGCGCTAAACCTCATCCGCGCCCGGTGGCCGGAAAAATGAGCCGAACGGTAATCCCATCAACCCGTTTGTGCACCTAACGTGAGAGGAAAGTCACTCCGCGCGTACGGTCGGCGACTCGTCAGGAAGGCCAGGGGACTTCGTGGTAGGTGATCCCCGAGGAGATGGTGACGAGCTGCTGGTGCCGCCGCCGCAGGTCGCGCCGCACCGCGTCGACGTCGACAGAGTGGGCGGCCACGAAGACGATCGGCCAGGCGAGGTCCGGCACCGGCGGGTTGTCCAGCGGGGCGGCGTCCGGCCACCCGATCCGCACCGTGAAGCCGCGTCCCGGCACGAGGTAGCCCAGGCTGGGCAGGGGCAGCCGCAGCCCGTCGTCGGTCTTGCCGTTCGCCGCGTAGTACCGCTCGACGTCCTCGATGGTCGAGGTGGTGTCCGGCATCAACCCGGCGGCCTTGGCGCGCCGATCCACCGCGCGCAGGACCGACAGCAGGTCGCCGTCGGCCCCGAAATACCTGATCTCGCTGAAACCGCAACTGAGGCGGTAGTCGTCGTGCGGCCACATGCCCTTGGCGGCGCCGGCGTGACAGATGTCGCTTGTCGACGTGGCGACCAGCCGCAGCGGCGCGGCCCTGGTCGCGGCCGAGAGCGTGCCGCCGATCTCCGCGGCGCTCGCGGCGCTCGCGGCACGGGCGGCGGCCGAGTTCGCCGCCCGGGTCGCCTCCTCGGGCGTGGGCGCGTCCGACTGGCAGGCCGTCAGCATGAGCAGCAGGAGTGCCACCGTGGCGCACGCGCCCGGACGAGGAGCAGCCATGACCACGAGCATGCTGGTCGGATGCGCCACGACGGATGAGTCGCCGTACTCAATCCGGAGATTCGATAATGCACATTATGTCAAGTAGACGTTATCCGGATCTCCCTTCGGGAGGGGTGTCTACTCGGTGGCCAGCGCTCGGGTCAGCCGCTCCAGGCCGCCCTTGATCAGCCGCCCGTACTCGTCGTCGCCGAGCGCGCCGATGGTCTCCCGGGCGCGCTGGAGATGCGCGCGGGCGCGGCCGGGATCGTCGAGCTTGCGGTAGCACTCGGCCAGGTTGAGGTGCAGCGACGGATACAGGCCGGCGACCGGCAGGGCCACCCCGGCTGCCGCCACCCGGTCCTCGGTGAGCAGGTCGGCCGCCGCGAGCGCGCGCTGGTCCCAGAGCAGTTCCTGGTGCACGTCGTCCTGCACGTCGGCCATCGCGTGCGCGAGGACGCAGATGTGCAGGGGGTCCCCCCGCTCGCCGCCGATCTCGTGCCAGATCTGGGTGAACAACTCCCGAGCGGCGTCCGGCTGGCCGCGATGGTGATGCAGCGCCACTCCCTGGCCGATGCGGACGAGGGTGGCATCGGTGATCATCGGCTCTCCCGCCCGGCTCGGCTCGCGACGTTGGACGCAGCGTACGGGTCGGGTCCGACGTCGTGGGGCCATCTCTCCCCCGACTTCCCACCTGTCCGGAACGCGAAAGTCATGCATAATATCCCTTATGCATGACAAACGGGACGAACGGGTCGAAGCGCTCATCGGAGAGTTCCTGACCGCCCGGGCCACCAGCAAGCCCTCCCCGCACACCCTCGCGGCCTACCGGCGGGACCTGCGGGCGGTGGCCGAGCTGCTGGCGCGCGACCACACCCCTCCCCTCCCCCTGGCCGCCCTGCCCGTGGGCGCCCTCTCCCCCCGGGCGCTGCGGGCGGCGTTCGCCCGCTTCGCCGCCACCCGGGCGGCCGCGTCGGTGCACCGGGCCTGGTCGAGCTGGAACGCGTTCTTCATGTTCCTGGTGGCCGAGCAGGTGGTGGCGGGCAACCCGATGCCCGCGGTGGGTCGGCCCCGGGCGCCACTGCCCTCCCCCAAGCCGCTGCGCGGCGAGGACACGCCGGAGCAACTGTTGGCCGCAGTCGCCCGGGCCGACGGTCGGCAGCGGGACCCGTGGCCGGAGCGGGACGTGGCGGTGCTGGCGCTGGCGTTGTGCGCCGGGTTGCGCCTGTCGGAGCTGCTGGCGCTGCGGGTCGGCTCGTTCGGGGGCCGGACCGGTGAGCGGCGGGTGGATGTGGCGGGCAAGGGTGGTCGGCCGCGGGTGGTGCCGGTGGAGCCGGAGTTGGACGGGGTGCTGCGGGCGTATCTGGACAGCCGCGCGCGGCGGTTCGGGGGGCGTAGCGTGCGGCCGGACTCCCCGCTGCTGGTGGACCGGCGGGGTGAGCCGTTGCGGCGGGGTGGTCTGCAGTATCTGGTGGATTCCTGCTACCGGCGGGCGGGGATCGGCGACCGGGTGCCGGCGGGGGCCCGGTTG
>NZ_JAIOAA010000028.1 GCF_019890675.1 Micromonospora sp. PLK6-60
GGCCGCCACGCCAGCCGGGTGGCCGGCGGCGGGGCGGCGTACGATCGGATCTGGACCACATCGGGAATCACTGGACCAGCCGCGATGTTGGCCAGTGCGTCCGGACCTATACCGCGCAGGGAGATTTCCACGTGACCACGCCAGCGCAGACCGAGTCGACCGAGGCCCAGGCCCCTACTTCCGTCGTCCTCACCGACGTCGCGGCGCAGAAGGTCAAGGCCCTGATCGAGCAGGAGGGCCGCGACGACCTGCGGCTCCGGGTCGCGGTGCAGCCGGGCGGCTGCTCCGGCCTGCGATACCAGCTCTTCTTCGACGAGCGGTCGCTCGACGGTGACGTCGTCACCGACTTCGGCGGCGTCGAGGTCGTCGTCGACCGGATGAGCGCCCCCTACCTGGCCGGCGCGACGATCGACTTCGCCGACCGGATCGACGCCCAGGGCTTCACCATCGACAACCCGAACGCCGGCAACTCCTGCGCCTGCGGCGACTCGTTCAGCTGAGTCGCGCCGGCCGCGGCCGGGCCCGACGGGCCGACGCCGCGAGGTGACCCGAAACGGCGAATCGCCCCGACTTGGGGCGGTTCGCCGTTTTTGTCGTACTCTTTCGGGTGTCCGGGCGGTGACGTCTCGATGTGCGCCTGGCGACCGGTTCCGCACCGACCCGTGACGGGTGTCCCCGCCGGACCGGTAGGCTGACCGCGCCCTGCTCCCGACCACGAGGGTTGACATGAAGATCGCCGTGACCGGCTCGATCGCGACAGACCACCTGATGAGCTTCCCCGGGCGCTTCGCCGACCAGCTCCTCGCCGACCAGCTGGACAAGGTGTCGCTGTCCTTCCTCGTCGACGAGCTGGTGCTGCGGCGGGGCGGGACCGCCGCCAACATCGCCTTCGGCATGGCCCAGCTGGGCCTGCGGCCGGTGCTGCTCGGCGCGGTCGGCGCCGACTTCGCCGACTACCGGTCCTGGCTGGAGCGGCACGGGGTCGACTGCGACTCGGTGCACGTCAGCGAGGTGGCGCACACGGCCCGCTTCGTCTGCACCACGGACACCGACATGTGCCAGATCGCCTCGTTCTACGCCGGCGCGATGAGCGAGGCCCGCAACATCGAGCTGGCCCCGGTCGCCCAGCGGCTCGGCGGGCTGGACCTGGTGCTGGTCAGCGCGAACGACCCGGCGGCGATGATCCGGCACTCGGGGGAGTGCCGGGAGCGGGGCTACTCCTTCGTCGCCGACCCGTCGCAGCAGCTCGCCCGGATGGACGGCGCCGACGTGCTCGGCCTGGTCGACGGCGCCGACTACCTGATGACCAACGAGTACGAGAAGTCGCTGCTGCTGAGCAAGGCGGGGCTGACCGACGCCCAACTGCTGGACCGGGTCCGGATCCGGGTGACCACGCTGGGCAAGCAGGGCGTGGAGATCGCCGGCCGGGAGGTCGGCACCATCCACGTGCCGATCGCCCGGGAGATCCAGGCCGTCGACCCGACCGGCGTCGGCGACGGCTTCCGGGCCGGCTTCTTCGCCGCGCTCAACTGGGGCGTCAGCCTGGAGCGGGCCGCCCAGGTCGGCTGCCTGCTCGCCACCCTGGTGCTGGAGAACTTCGGCGGCCAGGAGTACGAGGTGCGCCGCGACCTGTTCGTCAAGCGGCTCGCCGAGTCGTACGGTGACGCCGCCGCCGAGGACGTGCGGCCGCACCTGCTGCCGTGAGCGGCCTCGCGGCCGAGGTGAGCACCGCGCCCACCGGCGGCGGCCCGTTGCTCGTGGCCTTCGCCGGACTGCCCGGGGTGGGCAAGAGCACGCTCGCCACCCGGGTCGGCGCGGCGCTGTCCGCCCCGGTGCTGCCGGTGGACCCGGTGGAGCGGGCGATGGCCCGGTACGGGCTGGTCGGCGACGTGCCCGGCATGGCGGCGTACGGCGCCGTCGCCGGGCTGGCCGAGGTGCAGCTCGGGCTGGGCCTGAGCGTGGTGGTCGACGCGGTCAACCCGGTGGCCAGCGCCCGGGGGCTCTGGCACGACCTGGCCGAGCGCGCCGGGGTGCCGCTGCGGGTGATCGAGGTGCACTGCGGTGACGAGGCGGAGCACCGCCGTCGGGTCGAGGCCCGGCCGCCGGGCGAGCACCATCCCACCTGGGACCAGACGCTGATCCGCCGGGCGGAGTACGAGCCGTACGTCGGGCCCCGGCTGGTGGTGGACACCGCCGTCGACACCGACCCCCTGCCGGGGATCCTCGCCTACCTCCGCTGAGCCCGGGGTGTTAATAAGGGGCCCCTCCTCTACCGGAGGCGTTAACAAGGGGCCCCTCCTTACTACCCCACCCTGCGCACGTCGTACGCCGGGCCGTCCGGGTGCGCGCCGAGGAACTCCTGCCCGCGCATCCGGCACCAGGCCGGGATGTCCACCGCCGCCGCCGGATCGTCGGCGAGCACCCGGACCACCGCGCCCACCGGCAGGCCGGGCAGCCGCCGGGCCAGGTTGATCACCGGCAGCGGGCAGCGCTGCCCCCGGCAGTCCAGCACCTCGTCGGGTTCGCTCACAGCCCGCTCACCCCCGCCTCGGCGCGCAGGTCGGCGACGATCCCGGGCAGCTCGGCGAGGAACCGGTCCACGTTTGCCTCGGTGGTGTCGCGGTGCAGCGACACCCGGACGTTGCCGTGCGAGAGCACCCCCATCGCCTCCAGCACGTGCGACGGGCGCAGCGTCGAGGAGGTGCAGGAGGAGCCGGAGGAGACGGCGAACCCCCGCCGGTCCAGCGCGTGCAGCAGCGCCTCGCCGTCCACGTACAGGCAGGAGAACGTCACCAGGTGGGGCAGCCGGTCCACCGGATCGCCCACCACCTCCACGTCCGGCACCTCGGCCGCCACCCGGGCCCGGATCCGGTCCACCAGCGGCGCCAGCCGGACCGCCTCGGCCGCCGCGTCGGCCGCCGCCGCGCGCAGGCTCGCCGCCGCCGCCACCACCGCCGGCAGGTTCAACACCCCCGGGGTACGCCCCGACTCCCGCTCGTCGGCCGGCCACGGCGACTCCCAGCGGGTGCCCTTGCGCACCACCAGCAGCCCCACCCCGGGCGGACCGCCCCACTTGTGCGCGCTGGCCGTCAACACCGACCAGCCGGCCGGCAGCGGCACCCGGCCCACCAACTGTGCGGCGTCCACGTACAGCGGCACCCCCGCCTCGGCGCACACCTCGGCGGCGGCCGGCACCGGCTGCACGGTGCCCACCTCGTGGCTGGCGCCGATCAGCGTGGCGAGCGCCACGCCGGGGGAGCGGACCGCCGCCGACCAGGCGGCCAGGTCGAGCCGGCCCACCCGGTCCACCGGCACCGGCACCGCCGCGCCGCCGGCCGCCACGTGCCGCTGCGCGGCGTGCAGCACCGCGGAGTGCTCGATCGCCGAGTGCACCAGCGTGTCGCCGGCCCGCCGCCGCCCGGCCAGCCCGCCGAGGACGGCGGAGTGCGCGGCGGCGGTGCCGCTGGGGGTGAAGGACAACTCGTCGGGGCGTACGCCGAGGACCTGCGCGGTGGCCTCCCGGGCGGCGTCGAGCAGTTGGCGGGCCCGCCGGGCCGGCGCGTACAGCTTGCCCGGGTCGGCCCAGCCGTCGTCGAGGGCCGCCAGCAGCGCCTGCCGGGCCACCGGGTGCAGCGGTACGGCGGTGGCCGCGTCGAGATAGACGGGGGAAGCGTTCACAGGTCCCCACGCTATCGCCCGGGTGCGGCCAAGATCCCCCGATGGGGGCGGACAGTGACCCCAACACGGTCCAGCCGGTCATGGTCGAGTAATCTGCGACCGTCGGTGACGCCTTTGCCGTGGTGTCGAGGGAAATCCACCACCACGGCGCGCTAGGGAGGCAGGACCAGGTGGTCGCAAGGAGTTCGGAGGTACGGCCGTCGGCCGTGCGGCACAGCGCGCGCCGGGGGCGGGGTGCCGGTCGGCTCGCCGGGCTCGGCCTGGGTGGCGCGGCGCTGCTGGTCCTGCTGACCGGCTGTGACGTCGGCAAGGCGTTCGGCGGCTTCGGCTGGCCGCAGGGTGGCATCACGCCCGAGGCCAACCGGATGTACGACCTGTGGATCGCGTCCTGCATCGCGGCGCTCGCGGTCGGCGTGTTCGTCTGGGGCCTGATCTTCTGGTGCGTGGTGCGCTACCGCAAGCGGGGCAACGAGCTGCCGGTGCAGACCCGGTACAACCTGCCGATGGAGTTCCTCTACACGATCGCTCCGATCCTGATCGTGTCGGTGCTCTTCTACTACACCGCGATCGTGCAGACGGACGTCGTGCGGACCACGAAGAACCCGGACGTCACGGTCGAGGTCGTCGCCTTCAAGTGGAACTGGCAGTTCAACTACCGCGACGGCCAGGGCCGGGACGCCAACACGGAGGCCTCGGTGCTCGGCACCAGCGAGGTGATCCCGGTGCTGGTCCTGCCGACCGGCCGCTCGATCCGGTTCGAGGAGACCAGCCGCGACGTCATCCACTCGTTCTGGGTGCCGGAGCTGCTGTTCAAGCGGGACGTCTTCCCGGGCAGCGTCCGCAACGTCTTCGAGGTCTCCAGCCTCGACCAGGAGGGCGCGTACGTCGGCCGCTGCGCCGAGCTGTGCGGCAGCTACCACGCCTTCATGAACTTCGAGCTGCGGGTCGTCTCGCCGGAGAAGTACGACCAGTTCCTGGCGGCGAAGAAGTCCGGCAAGTCGACGCAGGAGGCGCTGGAGTCGATCGGCGAGGAGCCGTACGCCCAGACCACCAAGCCGTTCGACACCCGGCGCAGCACGGCTAACTTCAACCCGGACGCCGCCACCGCCGGCGCGGGCAAGTGAGGGGGCGGGCATGAAGACCGAATGGCGCATCTTCCTGACGATCGCGGGCTTCCTCCTCTTCGCGACCATCCTCTACGGCGCCTGGACCGCCGGCGACTCCGGCGGCCACATCGAGTGGGTCGGCACCACCGCGCTGCTGCTGTCGTTCCTGCTCTGCACGATGTGCGGCGGCTTCTTCTGGTTCGTCTCCCGCCGCATCGACCTGCGGCCGGAGGACCGGCCCGACGGCGAGATCGCCGACGGCGCGGGTGAGATCGGCTTCTTCAGCCCGGGCAGCTACTGGCCGTTCGGCCTGGCCCTGGCCGCCGCGATCGCCGGTCTCGGCCTGGTCTTCTGGCAGCTGTGGCTGGTGGGCCTCGGCCTGGTGGCGGTCGTCTTCGGCGCCTGCGGCCTGCTCTTCGAGTACTACACCGGCACCCGGCGCACCGCCGAGCACTGAGCCGACACGTACCGTCACGAAGGCCCGCCTCCCGTTCGGGAGGCGGGCCTTCGTCGTGCTGGGCGGCTGGCGTACGGCCGCGTCGGGCTGTCCTCCTCCGGTCGGGTGCCGGCTCAGGCGGCCCGGCGGTGCGGGGCGGAACGGCGCGCCCGGCGCCGGTCGGCCAGCCGGGGCGCGGGGAAGGTGAACGTGGCGATCAACACCGCGCTGCCGCAGCCGGTGCAGATCAGCTCGGGGCAGTCGGCCCCGTGACCGTCAACGCAGGGCGGCGTCTCGAACGACTGCACGCCCTCGCAGGTTTCGCAGTGCAGTTCGCGGTCCGACACGGGCGTCTCCTCTCGCTGCCGGGCTCCCGCCGGCCGGCGGCCCGGGGCTCCCGCCGCGGGTGCGGCGTCCGGTGGCCGGTTGCTCGGCCGCTGGCCGGCGCGGAGCCGGTGGCCGTCGCACAGCCGGCTGGCGGACAGGCGGCTGGCGGACGAGCCGGTGGGAACTACTCGCCTGTAGTTTGGCACGGGGGTCCGACAGCCTCGGCGACGACGCCGGCCGGCGCGGCCCCAGCCCAGCTCAGCAGGGGCGGACGGCCTGGCCGGGGTCCACACGAGGGCGGACGGCCCGGCCGGGTCCAGCAAGGGCGGGGGCTCAGCAGCCGGGGCGGCCGGGGCTCAGGCCGACCGGGCCACGTCGACCCACCGGTCCAGCACGGCGGCCGCGGCGCCCGAGTCGATCGACTCGGCGGCCCGGTCCAGCCCGGCCCGGAGCACGGCGGTCAGGTCGCCGTCCAGCGGACCCTGGGTGGCCAGCGCCACCGCCGAGTTCACCAGCACCGCGTCCCGGACCGGCCCGGTTTCCCCGGCCAGCAGCCGGCGGGCCACCGCGGCGTTGTACGCGGCGTCCCCGCCCCGCAGGTCACCGAGGGTGGCCCGGGGTACCCCGAGCTCCGTCGCGTCCAGCACCGCCTCCCTCACGGTGCCCTGCTGGGCCAGCCAGACCCGGGTGGGCGCCGCGGTGCTGAACTCGTCGAGGCCGTCCTCGCCGCGCATCACCACCACCGAGTCGCCGCGGTCCGCGAACACCTGCGCCATCACCGGGGCCATCCGCAGGTCGAAACAGCCCACGGCGCCGGCCCGGGGCCGGGCCGGGTTGGTCAGCGGGCCGAGGAAGTTGAACGCGGTGGGTACGCCGATCTCCCGCCGGACCGGGCCGGCGTGCCGCATGCCGGGGTGGAAGCGGGCCGCGAAGCAGAACCCGATGCCCGCCTCGGTCACGCACCGGGCCACCTGCTCCGGGTCCAGGTCCAGCGGCACGCCGAGGAACTCCAGCAGATCCGCCGTGCCGCAGAGCGAGGAGGCCGCCCGGTTGCCGTGCTTGACCACCCGGACCCCGGCCCCCGCCACCACCAGGGCGGTCATCGTGGAGATGTTCACCGTGTGGGCGAGGTCACCCCCGGTGCCGACCACGTCCAGCGCGCTGCCGCGCAGCTCCTCGGGCAGGCGTACCTCGACCGCCCGGCCGAGCATCGCCTCGACCAGGCCGGCCAGCTCGGCCGGGGTCTCGCCCTTGGCCCGCAGCGCCACCGCGAAGGCGGCGATCTGCGCCCCACCGGCCGCGCCGGTCATGATCTCGTCCATCGCCCACGCGGTGTCCGCGGTGGAGAGCTCCTCGCGGCGCAGCAGCGCGTTGAGCAGGTGCGGCCAGGTCCGTTCGCCCATGGTGGGCCTCCCGAGCGGGCGTGGATGCGGTGGTGGGTCGGCGGCCGGCGCGGGTCGACCGGCTCGCTCGGTGTGCGCGCGTACCGGCGACGCTGCCGGGTGGCGCGGCCGGGTGCGGTCAGGCCGGGGTGTGGGCCCGCAGCAGCCCCGCGACGGTGGTGCCCGTGGTCACCGGGTCGAGCGGGTGCACGAGGGTGGCGTCGGCCTGGGCGTACGCGGCGAGCCAGCGGTCGGCGGCCCGGGCGATCACCACGCAGGTGGGCGGGGCGTCGTCCCGGTCGTCCTTGATCTGGCGGGCGATGCCGAGGCCGCCGCCGGGGCTGGCCTCGCCGTCGAGCAGCAGCAGGTCGATCTCGTAGTCGTCGACCAGCCGGATGCATTCGGCGTAGGTGGACGCCTCGGCGAACTCGATCTGGAGGCCGGGGGCCGGCCGGGTGCCGACGGCCAGTCGCATCCGGTCCCGGACCTCCGGGTCGTCGCTGTAGAGCAGGACGGTGCAAAGACGATCGCTCATCGCTGGCTGGCTCCCACCTCGTAGCTGCCCGCCGATCCTAGCGGTCGGTGTGACGAGCACGACGCCCCGCCCCGGTCCCCTGCGGCGCGGGTGGGCGGGCGAGCGCGGTGTGCGGCGGGTCGGGCTGTCTGCGCGCCGGGAAGCCCCGGGTTGCGGCAGGTCGGGCTGCGCCCGGGCGGGCGGGACGCGGCGAGGCGGGGACGCGGGCGGGCAGGGCGCGGCCGTCAGGCCGGTGTGCCGGGCGCGGCGGGTGCCTCCGCCTCGGCCGCCTCGGCGGCCCGCTGCCGGGCCTCCTGCCGGTCCAGCTCGCGGTCCAGCCGGCGGGCCTCCCGCTCGGACTGGCGGATCCACTGCACGACCAGCACCGCGAGCATCGTCACACTGACGAACTCCCCGCCGGCCCACAGGATGCCGCCGGCGAGCCGCTGGTCGTCCCACGGGTCCGCCCAGGTCAACCCCAGCGACGGGTACCAGTCGCCGCCGAAGAGCGTGGTGCTCTGCATGATGGTCAGCCCGAGCACCGTGTGGAACGGCACCGACAGCAGCATCAGCAGGGCCCGACCCGGGTACGGCCAGCGGCCCGGCAGCGGGTCCAGGCCGAGCAACGGCCAGAAGAACACGCAGCCGGTGGCGATGAAGTGCGCGTGCACCAGCTCGTGCGCCCAGCCGTGCTCCAGGGTGAACCGGTAGAGGTCGGTGAAGTAGAGCACGAACGGGTTCACCACGAAGATGGCGAAGGCCACCAGCGGGAAGGTGTAGATCCGGGCGAGCCGGCTGTGCACGACCGCCAGCAGCCGCTTGCGCGGGCGTACCGGCAGGGTGCGCAGGGCCAGGGTGACCGGCGCGCCGAGGGCGAGGAAGATCGGCGCGATCATGGAGAGCACCATGTGCTGCACCATGTGCACCGAGAGCAGCGTGGTGTCGTACGCGCCGAGCCCGCTGAGGGTGACCGCCGCGATGCCGCCGAGCCCCGGGCCGAGGAAGAACACCGTCCGCAGGACCGGCCAGTGGTCGCCGCGCAGCCGCAGCCGGTGCACCCCGTAGAGGTAGAGTCCGGCGGCGAGCACCAGCCCCAGGGTCAGCCAGTTGTCCACCTCGACCTCGGTGAAGACCCGGGCGATGGTGAACGGCGGCGGCGTCTCGGCGGCCAGCGGCGTGGTCCCGGCCGAGGTGGCGGCGAAGATCGAATCGACGTGCAGCACGCTTTTCAGGCTAGGCCAGGCGAACCGGACCCCCACGATCGGGCCACGGATGGCGCCGGTTTGCCACCCCGCTGATCGCTCGCGCCGGTCAAGGGCAATAATGACCGCGTGACTGCGGCCCCAGCCATTGACAAGAGCCGGATCCACTCCCTGACGCGGCCCAACATGGTCAGCGTCGGGACGATCGTGTGGCTCTCCAGCGAACTCATGTTCTTCGCGGCGCTGTTCGCGATGTACTTCTCGATCCGCGCGGCGGCGCCGGAGCAGTGGGAGAAGCACACCGAGGTACTCAACATCCCCTACGCGACCACCTTCACGGTGATCCTGGTGTTGTCCTCGGTGACCTGCCAGCTCGGTGTCTTCGCGGCCGAGAAGGGTGACGTCCACGCCCTGCGGCGCTGGTTCACGATCACTTTCGTGATGGGCCTGATCTTCGTGCTCGGCCAGGCGAACGAGTACCGGACGCTGGTGCACGAGGGCGTGAAGATCAACGGAGACGGGTACGGGTCGATGTTCTACCTGACCACCGGCTTCCACGGCCTGCACGTGACCGGCGGTCTCGTCGCCTTCATCATCTTCATGATCCGCACCACCATGGGCCGGTTCACCCCGGCGCAGGCCACCTCGGCGATCGTCGTGTCGTACTACTGGCACTTCGTCGACGTGGTGTGGATCGGGCTCTACGCCATGATCTACTGGCTTCAGTGATCTTGGCGCGTCACGTACCGCGCCGCTGCTTCGTCCCCTGAGACAAGGTCCAACCGGTTAAGGACACAGGTCATGACTTCTGACAACGACCGCCGACGCGGTCTGCTCGCGCGGCTGCGCGGGCGGCCCGCGGCGCGCAGCAGGGGCCGCCGCCGGCTGGGCGCCGCGGTCCGGCTGATCGCCGCGCTGACGCTGGCCGGCGGCGCCTACACCGCCTTCGCCCCCGGTGTGCAGGCGCAGGAAAACCCGCCGCTGACCGGCGCCGCCGCCGACGGCAAGGCGCTGTTCGACGTGAGCTGCGTGACCTGCCACGGTCGCAACGCGCAGGGCGTCGAGGGTCGTGGTCCGAGCCTGATCGGTGTCGGCTCCGCCTCGGTCGAGTTCCAGGTGAGCTCCGGCCGCATGCCGATGGCCCGCCAGGAGGCGCAGGCCATGCGCAAGCCGCCGTCCTTCACCGACGAGCAGGTGCGCCAGCTCGGCCAGTACATCCAGGAGCTCGGCGGCGGCCCGCAGGTGCCCGAGGGCAACAACCTGCACCGCAACGCCGACATGGCCGCCGGTGGCGAGCTGTTCCGGATCAACTGCTCGCAGTGCCACGCCTTCGCCGGTGGTGGCGGCGCGCTCTCCTCCGGCAAGTACGCGCCGAGCCTCGCGCCGGCCAGCGACCGGCAGATCTACGCCGCCATGCTGAGCGGCCCGCAGAACATGCCGGTCTTCGGCGACAACCAGATCACTCCGGAGCAGAAGGCGGACATCATCGCCTACATCCAGGAGACCCTCAAGCACAACCAGGACCAGGGTGGGTTCAACCTCGGTCGCTACGGCCCCTCCACCGAGGGCCTGGCGATCTTCCTGGTCGGCATCGTCGCGCTGGTCTTCACGAGCCTGTGGATTGCGGGCAAGTCGTGACCGAGCACATCATTGGCATCAGTGCTGTGGCGCCGACCCCCGGCGCCACCCGTAGCGAGGTGACGGCATGAGCACCCACACCGAGCACGCCCCGCAGGGCCGGGAGCCGCTCGACGTGAACGACCCCCGGCTCTCCCGGTTCGACATCGTGCGGGAGGGCGCGCGGCGGGACGACATCGAGATCGTCCACTACGAGGAGCAGCTCGTCCCGGGCACCAAGGCCGAGCGCCGGCTGGTCCGGCTGGTCGCCGCGATGTTCCTGCTGACCGGCGTGGCCGCCACCGCCTTCCTGGTGATCTACATCTGGTGGCCGTGGCAGTGGGAGGCCGGCCGGGGTGGCGACAAGCTCTACACCCCGCTGCTCGGTCTGACCCTGGGCCTGGCCCTGCTGGGCATCGGCTTCGGCATCCTCACCTGGGGCAAGAAGCTGCTGCCCAAGGAGGTCTCGATCCAGGACCGGCACGACCAGCCGGGCCCGCCGGAGGACCGGAAGATCACCGGCGAGACCATGCTCTACCTGGCCGACGAGATGGGCGTGCGGCGCCGGCCGCTGCTCGGCTTCTCCGCGGTGCTCGGTCTGCTGCCGGTCGGCGCGGTCGCCGCGGCTCCGCTGATCGGTGGGCTGATCTCCAACCCGCACAAGAACAACCAGATGTTCACCACCGGCTTCGCGCCGGGCGAGGGCGGCGAGAAGATCCGGCTGGTCCGCGAGGACGGCCGGCCGATCCGCCCGTCGGATGTCAGCGCCGGCGGCCAGCTCACGGTCTTCCCCGGCATCGACCACGGCGTCAGCAACAAGCACGCCGACTCGCCGACGCTGCTGATCCACCTGCGCGAGGACGACGCGGAGAAGTCCCGCGCCGCCAACGAGCGGGTGGGCCACGGCGACTACATGTGGGGCAACTACGCGGCATACTCCAAGATCTGCACGCACGCCGGCTGCCCGGCCAGCCTGTACGAGCAGCAGACCAACCGGCTGCTCTGCCCCTGCCACCAGTCCCAGTTCCTCATCACCGACAACGCCAAGCCGATCTTTGGCCCGGCCAGCCGGCGGCTGCCGCAGCTGCCGATCGAGGTGGACGAGGAGGGCTTCTTCGTGGCGAGGTCCGACTACACCGAAACCATCGGTCCCGACTTCTGGGAGCGGCCATGAAGCGCCGAAAGATTGACGTAGCAGCGGTGCCGGGCAAGGCCGCCGGTGCTTTGGACGACCGCTTCCAGGCGGCCACCCCGCTGCGCAAGCTGCTGAACAAGGTCTTCCCCGACCACTGGTCCTTCCTGCTCGGCGAGATCGCGCTCTTCTCGTTCATCGTGCTGCTGCTGACCGGGGTCTTCCTGACCTTCTTCTTCGAGCCGGCGATGACCGAGGTGGTCTACAACGGCAGCTACGCCCCGCTGCGGGGCACCCCGATGTCGGCCGCGTACGCCTCCAGCCTGGACATCTCGTTCGATGTCCGCGGTGGTCTGATCATGCGGCAGATGCACCACTGGTCGGCGCTGCTGTTCATGGCCGCGATCGTGGTGCACATGCTGCGGATCTTCTTCACCGGCGCGTTCCGCAAGCCGCGCGAGACCAACTGGATCATCGGCTCGCTGCTGTTCTGGGTCGGCTTCCTGGCCGGCTTCACCGGCTACTCGCTGCCGGACGACGGCCTCTCCGGCACCGGCCTGCGGATCGCCTCGGCGATCATGCTGTCGATCCCGGTGATCGGCTCCTGGCTCACCTCGTCGATCTTCGGCGGGGAGTTCCCGGGCACGATCATCATCAGCCGGTTCTTCATCGCCCACGTGCTGCTCATCCCCGCTCTGCTGGTCGCCCTGATCAGCGTCCACCTGGGCCTGGTCTTCAAGCAGAAGCACACCCAGTGGCCCGGCCCCGGCCGGACCAACGAGAACGTGGTCGGCGAGCGGATGTTCCCGCGCTACGCGCTCAAGCAGGGCGGCTTCTTCATGGTCGTCTTCGGCGTGATCGCGCTGATGGGTGGCCTGTTCCAGATCAACCCGATCTGGTATTTCGGACCGTACGAGGCGTGGGTGGTCTCGGCCGCCAGCCAGCCTGACTGGTACGTCATGTTCCTCGACGGCTCGACGCGGCTCATGCCGGCCTGGGAGATCAACATCCCGATCGGCGACGGATACGTGATTCCGCCGCTGTTCTGGCCCACCGTGGTGCTCCCGGGCATCCTGGTGATGATCTCCCTGTTCTATCCGTTCCTGGAGGCCCGGCACCTCAAGGACTACCGGCACCACAACCTGCTCCAGCGGCCCCGCGACGTTCCGGCCCGGACGGGCGCCGGCGCGATGGCCGTGACGTTCTACCTGGTGCTGACCCTGTCGGGCGCCAACGACGTCATCGCCGACAAGTTCCACATCAGCTTGAACGCGATGACCTGGGGTGGCCGGATCGGCCTGTTGCTCCTGCCGCCGCTGGCCTACTACCTGACCTACCGGATCTGCCTGGGCCTGCAGCAGCACGACCGTGAGGTGCTGGCGCACGGCGTGGAGACCGGCATCATCCGGCGGCTGCCGGACGGTCGGTTCGTCGAGGTGCACCAGCCGCTGACCGCGGCCGACCACGACGGGCACGGCGAGTTGGAGTACGTCGGCTGGGTGGTGCCGAAGAAGATGAACCGGCTCGGCGCCCTCGGGCCCGCCATCCGGGGCTTCTTCTACCCGATCGAGAAGCCGGCCGAGGCGCCGGTCTCGCCGGGGCACCCGCCGGTCGAGCCCCGCGCCGAGCGGGAGGAGATCGGCAGCGGCGAGAGCCGCCGCTGACCGCCCCACACGCAGCACCTCGTGGCGCCCGCCGGATCTCCGGCGGGCGCCACGCCCCTTTTCGGGCGGCCGGTCCGGCCGGGGTGCCGCAAGTCGGCCCGATGGGGCGGCCGGTCAGGCCGGGGTGCCGCAAGTCGGCCTGACGGGGTGGCGGGGCAGGCCGTAAGTCGGCCCGAGAGCCACCGCCCGTCCGGTCACGCACCCCTCGTCACCGCTGCCCCGACCGGACATCCGGACCTCGGGCACGGGCGGGATCGCAGGAATATCCCCGGCCAGTCGGGTATCCGTGCGGTCCAACGGAACAAGGGGGGGAACATGTTGGGTATCAAACGCCTGGGAGTGCTGGCCGCACTGGTGCTGGTCGGGCTGGCGCCCGCGGCGGCGGCGCAGGCCTCGGCGCAGCCGTCGACGCAGGACACCCAGTACCTGCAGGCGCTGCACCAGGTCAACCTGGCCGAAGTCGAGAGCGGCAACCTGGCCAAGCAGAAGGGCCAGAACCAGCAGGTCAAGGACCTGGGTGCCCAGTTCGTGACCGACCACACCCAGTTGGACCAGACGGTGAAGAGCACCGCGCAGCAGTTGAACGTCAAGCTGCCGAACAAGCCGACCGCTGATCAGCAGAAGGTGATCAACAAGCTGAAGAACCTCAGCGGCGCCGAGTTCGACAAGGCGTGGGTGACCGCCGAGCTGGCCGGCCACGTGCAGGCGATCCAGGCCACGCAGACCGAGATCTCGCAGGGCTCCGACCAGTCCGTGGTCCAGCTGGCGCAGGACGCGCTGCCGGTCCTCCAGGCGCACTACGACGCCCTGGTGGCCCTGGCCCAGCAGCTGGGCATCCCGGTCCCGCAGGCCACCGCCAGCGGCTCGGCCTCGCCGGCTCCGGGTGGCACCGAGTCCCCGGCTCCGGGTGGCACCGAGTCGCCGGCCCCGGGTGGCCCGACCGAGTCGCCGGCCCCGGGTGGCGGCAACACCGGCACGCCGGCTCCGAGCCAGAGCTGACGTCGTACGGCCGACGGTGGCCGGTCCGCCCGTCCGGGGCGGACCGGCCACCGGTCAGTCCGCGCTGGCCAGCCCGATGGCGAACGCCTCCTCCAGGTCGTGCTGGGAGTAGGCGCGGAACGCGATGTGCGACTCGGTGTTGAGCACGCCGGGGACCTTGGAGATGCTGCCGGCGATGATCTCGGCGATCTGCTCGAACTCGCGGACCCGGACCATGGCGATCAGGTCGACGTGGCCGGCCACCGAGTAGACCTCGCTGACGCCGGGCAGGTTGGCCAGGTTCTCGGCCACCTCGGGGATCGAGTCGGTGGCACAGTCGATCAGCACGATCGCGGTGATCACGGGACATTTCTCCGTTCGTCGGCGTCGTCGCCCATGCTAGAGGTTTCGCCCGGCACGGCGGCCCCGGCCGCCCGGATCGGACCCGCCGGGACGGTCAGCCCGCCGTCGGCGCGGATCGCGTCGGTCAACCGCTCCCGCGGCCCGACCGTGGCCCCCGGCCAGAGCACCGCGCGGGTGACCTGGCCGCGCATGACCGCGCCGGCGCCGACGACCGCGCGCTCCACCCGGCCGGTAACCGTGGCGGTCCCGTCCACCAGGCTGCCGTCACCGGCGGCGTGTAGGTTGGCCGCCAGGTAGTCCGCCGGGGTCCCGGTGTCGTAGAAGGTGCCGGGGTACCGCACCACGGTCAGCTCGCCGGCGGCCTCCGCCGGCCGCCACACCGCGCGGACCAGGTCACCGAAGGTGGCCGGCAGCTCGCCGACCCGGTGCCACGGCAGCAGCGAGAAGCCGACGAACCGGTGTCCGTCGAACGTCCCGGGCTCCGACCGGTCCGCCGCCGGCTGGCCGAGCAGGCGTACGCCGCGCCCGTCCCAGCCGTCCAGCAGCGCGGCCAGGTCCGGCCCGGGCGGCGCCTGCGGGTCCGCCAGGTAGGCGTCGGCGTTGCCGACCAGCACCCCCCGGCCGGCGATCCAGTCCCGCAGGTTGCCCAGGCCACCGGCGGTGCCCAGCGGGTCGCCCGGCTCGACGGAGAGGTGGGCGCGCCGCCCGACGTGGGCGACCACCTGCCCACCCAGGTAGCACGCGTTCACCGCGACCCGATCGGGGCCGGTCAGACCCAGCCCGGCCAGCCGGTCCAGGGCCCGGTCGAGCAGCGGGACGTTGCCCACCGGGCAGAGCGCCTTGGGCAGCCGCTCGGTCAGCGGCCGCAGCCGGGTGCCCTCGCCGGCGGCCAGCACCACCGCGCAGACCGGCACGGCCGTCCGCCAGCCCGGCCCCGCCGCGCCGTGGGCGGTCGTCATCCCACGACCGCCGGAGGCCGCGTCCGTCGCGCCGGGGCGGGCGTCGGAGCGCCCGCCGGTCACGTCGGGGTGCCGCCGGCCGGCGGCGTCCGCTCCGGGCCGATGCCGTAGTGGCCGAGGAGCCGGGCGGTGGCCCGGCTCAGCCGGGGCAGGTCGTCCAGCGGGTGCCAGGCCGCCTCGAACACCTCCGCGCCGTCGACCACCAGTTCGGTGGTCGAGGCCGGCACCTCCGTCTCGAACACCACGTCCACCCAGCCCTGCGCGTGCACCACCGCGTTCGGCACGGCGGGCCGTAGCCGCGCCGGGTCGAGCCGGATGCCGCTCTCCTCGAACAGCTCCCGGGCCGCGCCCACCACCGGGGCCTCGCCCCGCTGGAGCAGGCCGGCGGGGAGCGTCCAGCTGTAGCCGGGCGGCTGGCGCAGCAGCAACAGGCGGCCGGCGCCGTCGGTGGCCTCCGAGTCGCGGACCAGGGCGACCGCCCCGACGATGTACTTCGGCACGACCAGGCGGACCAGGCGGCGCCGCAGCGGCACCGGCAACCGGTAGAAGAGTTGGTACGCGACGGCCCGGCCGGTGGCACGCGAGCGGGGGATCATGTTTCCAGGCTAGTGGGCGGCCGTGCCCCGCAGGCGCTCGCCCTGCGACCGGGTCACTGGCGGTGGTCCACCAGGTCGATGAGCTGGCGTACCACGGTGTCCGGCTCGACCGTCCGGTCGAAGACCGCCACCAGCATGGTCTCCAGGTCGGGGTAGCCCAGCTCCTCGGAGAGCCGCAGCAGCGGCAGGTCGCTGGCCAGCCCCCGGTCGTGCTTGCGCAGCGCCAGCCCGATGGTGGCCCGGCCGAGGCGTACCTTGTCGGCGATGGAGATGCCGGGCTCGGTGTGCTCGGCGAACCAGCGGTTGATCTGCATCTGGGCGTGCGGGGACTTGACGAAGCCCAGCCACTCGCGGCGCGGGCCCCGGGGCGCGGCGTCGGCCTCGAAGCCGCTCTCCGCGTCGCTCTCGGTGAAGATCTCCACCACGTCGCCCTCCTCCAGTTCCGAGGAGAGCGGGGCGAGCCGGCCGTTGATCCGGGCGGCCAGGCAGTGGTCACCGCGCTCGGTGCCCAGCTCGTACGCCAGGTCGACCGGGCTGGCGCCGGCCGGGAGCACCACCTGCCGGCCGTCCGCCACCACCTGGATCTGCGCCTCGGCCAGGTCGCAGCGCAGCGACTCCATGAACTGGGTCGGGTCGACCGTCTCCTGCTCCCAGTCCAGCACCCGGCGCAGCCAGGCCAGCTCGTCGGCCCGGTCCGCGGCGCGCCCGGCCGCCCGCGGAAAGCGGTAGTGGGCGGCGACGCCGTACTCGGCGGACCGGTGCATCTCGTCGGTGCGGATCAGCACCTCGACGGTGCGGTCCTGCGGGCCGCGGACGCTGGTGTGCAGCGACCGGTAGAGGTTGTTCTTGGGGGAGGCGATGAAGTCCTTGAACCGGCCGGGGACCGGACGCCACAGCCCGTGCACCGCGCCGAGCGCGGCGTAGCAGTCGGTGGCCGGGCCGTCCACCACGATCACGATGCGGGGCAGATCGTACGGGGCGGTGTGGTCGCCCGCGACGGTGTCCTTCCAGATCGAGTAGAGGTGCCGGGGCCGGGGCGCGACCTCCGCGTCGACCCGGCTGCGGCGCAGCGCCACCCTGGCTCGGGCCACCACGTCGTCGAGGTAGCCGTCCCAGCCGGGCCGGTCGTGCACGAACCGGGCGAGCCGGGCGTGCTCGTCCGGCTCCAGGTGCAGCAGCACCACGTCGTCCAGCTCGCGCTTGAGGGTCTGGATGCCGAGCCGGTCGCAGAGCGGGACCAGCACCTCCTGGGTCTTGCGGGCGATCCGCTCCCGGGAGGCGGCGGAGCGGACGCCGAGGGTACGCATGTTGTGCAGCCGGTCGGCCAGCTTGATGATCAGCACCCGGACGTCCTTGCCGGCCGCGACGATCATCTTGCGGACCGTCTCCGCCTCGGCGGCCTTGCCGTAGAACGCCTTGTCGAACTTGGTCACCCCGTCGACCAGGTGGGCGACCTCCGGCCCGAAGTCCTCGGCCAGCGCCTGCAACGTGTAGCGGGTGTCCTCGACCGTGTCGTGCAGCAGCGCCGCGACCAGGGTGGTGGTGTCCATGCCCAGCTCGGCGCAGATCTCGGCGACCGCGAGCGGGTGGGTGATGTACGGCTCGCCGCTCTTGCGGAACTGGCCGCGGTGCATGTTGTCGGCGATCGTGTATGCCCGGCGCAGCACCGAGGCGTCGGCGTTGGCGTGGATGCCGCGGTGGGTGCGGACCAGGTGGGCGACCGGGTCGTTGTCGGTGGTCGGCCAGGTCAGCAGCGAGCGCAGTCGGCGGGCCAGCGGCAGCTCGCCCGGCTGGGTCGGTAGGGCGCCCCCCAGGGCGGCGCCGCGTCCGGCGTCGACGTCCACCTGGGACACCTCCTCCACCCCGGGCTCCACGGCCGCCGAAATCGGCAACCGGAAGCAGGCCCACGAATCGGGCAGGACTGCACTCCTCTAACAGAGTAAGTGAGTCGAGGTGGTCCGATCGGTCACTTGCTCATGAGCGTTCGGTCGAGAGTTGGGCGGACGAGGCGTTCTCCGCCTTGTGCAGCAGGTCACGGAAGCGGGCCGCACCGGCGATCGGAGAGGACCATCCGGAGGACATCTCCACCAGCCGGGTCTCCGGGCGCTCCAACCAGGACAGGATCCGCTCGGTCTCCTCGGCCGTGGCCCGCGGCACCGGCCCGTGCCCCGGCAGCACCGTCTCGGCGGTGGCCCGGATCGCCTGGATGGTCGGTCGCGGATGGACGCCGGGCGGGGAGACGCCCGCGCCGGCCAGCCGGCCGTGCCGCACCAGGGCCAGCTCCCAGCCGCCGTGCGGGGCCCGGCGGGCGGCCGCCAGCTCGGCGATGCCGGTCAGCCCGGCCAGCCGCTGCATGCGTACGGTGGCCCGGAGCACCGCCACCAGCCGGGTGCGCACCACCGCCGCCTCCTCGTAGCGCTGCCCGGCGGAGAGCGCGTCGATCCGGGCCAGCAGCGCGTCCACCACCGGTTGCGGGTCGCTCGCGGTGGCGGTGCGGAACGGGGCCGCCGCGGCCTCGTCGTACTCCTCCGGGGAGATCCGGTGCTCGCAGGGCGCGGGGCAGCGACCCAGCTCGGCCAGCGCGCAGGCCGGCGCGGTGGTGCGCCGGGAGAGCTTCTGCGTGCACTGGCGCAGCGGCACCGCGTCGTGGAACCCGGCGGCGGCCAGCTCGGCGGCCTGCTTGGAGCGGAACGGCCCCAGGTATGCCGCGTCGGTGGGGGAGAGGCTGCGCACCACCGACAGCCGGGGGTACGCCTCGTCGGTGAGCTTCAGCCAGACCATCCGCTCCGGGAACTTCGACCGGCGGTTGTAGGGCGGCGCGTGCGCCGCGATCAGCCGCAGCTCGCGGACCTCCGCCTCCAGCGAGTGGGCGCACTCGACCGCCTCGACCCGCTCGGCGGCGGCGAGCATCTCGGATATCCGGGCCCGCTTCTCCCCGGCGGTGAAGTAGCTGCGCACCCGGGTGGCGATGTCGCCGGAGGTGCCGACGTAGAGCGGGCGGTCGTCGGCGGCCCGGAAGATGTAGACCCCGGGCACCTTCGGCAGCCCCTCGGCCAGGTGCCGCTTGCGGCGCTGGGTCGGGGTGACCGCCCGGGCGAACTCGATCGCCTCGCCGATCGTGTGCACCCGGTGCCCGCCGAGCCGGCCGATCAGCCCGTGCAGCACGTCCACGGTGGCCTTGGCGTCGTCCAGCGCCCGGTGGGTCGGCTGGGTGGCGGTGCGGAAGTAGGCCGCCAGGGTGCCCAGCTTGCGGTTGGGCACCTCGTCGCGCAGCAGCGCCCGGCGGGCCAGCGCCGCGGTGTCCAGCACCCGGGGGTTGGGCCACCGGTAGCCGTGCTTCGCGCAGGCCGCCTTGAGGAAGCCCACGTCGTACGGGGCGTTGTGGGCGACCAGCACCGCGTCGGAGAGGAACTCCAGGAAGCTCGGCAGCACCTCCTCGATCGGCGGCGCGGGCAGCAGCATGGCCTGGGTGATCCCGGTCAGCACGGTGATGAACGGCGGAATCGGGACGCCCGGGTTGACCAGGGTGCCGAGCACCCCCAACTGCTCGCCGCCGCGCACCTTCACCGCGCCGATCTCGGTGATCCCGCCACCGTCCGGCGCGCCGCCGGTGGTCTCCAGGTCGACCACCACGAAGGTGGTCGCGTGCAACGGCAGCGCCGGGTCCACCCCGTTCACCGTCGGGTCCAGGCCGGCCAGCGCCGCCTGGACGTACTCCTGTCCCGCCACGGCCGGCACCGTAACGCCCCGGTCCGACACTCCCGTCCCAACGGCCTCAGGCGTCACCACCGGTCTAGGATGAGAGATCGGCTCACTCACCAGGCGGTGGGCCCGCCCGCGGTGGGAGACTTGCCACATGCCCCTCACCGACCCGCACGACGATCGACTCCCCGTGGAGGAGTCGGCCGTCGCCGTGCCGGGTGCCGGTGAGGACTCCGGGCCGGCCGAGCCGGAGCCGGTCCTGCCCGAGCCGGTCCGGCAGCGGATCGTGACGCTCACCGCGACGGTGCTGCCCGGGCTGCCCGTGGACGAGGTGCCGGTGCCGCTGCGCCGGGTGGCGAAGTTCGCCCCCAACCGGCGTGCCCGGCTGGGCGCGCCGATGATCGCCGCGCAGCTCACCGCCGACCCGCTGTTCCGCCAGCGGGTCACCGCCCGGGTGCTGGCCGACGCGGGCGACCTGGGCGCCGCCGTGGTCGAGGGCACCGCGCCCGCCGCCGCCGACCCGGTCGAGGTGGCCGCCCTGGCCTACCTGGCCCGGCCCCGGGGCTGGCGGGACCTGATCGAGGCCAGCGGCGCCGCGGTGCGCGCCGAGGCGGACAGCGCGGTCGTCGCCGAGCTGGTCCGGGAGGCCGAGCAGCGGGCCACCCGCGCCGAGCACGATCGGGCGGTGGCCCGGGTCGAGGCGGAGAAGCTCCGCGACGAGCTGGCCCGGGTCCGCGAGGAGTTGGGGCAGCTGCGCGAGGAGTCCCGGCAGGTCGCCCGTACCCTGCGCGAGATCCAGGCCCGGGAGCGCAAGGCCGGCGAGCTGCTGGCCACCGAGCGGGGCCGGGCCGCGCGGGCGGCGGCCGACGCCGACGCGGAGCTGCGCCGGGTCCGGACCCGGCTGGCCGAGGCGGAGGCGGCGGCGGGGGTGGCCCGGGCCAGCGCCAAGGAGGCCCGTTCGGTCGACGAGGCGAAGCTGTGGCTGCTGCTGGAGACCATCGGGCAGGCGGCGGTCGGGCTGCGCCGGGAGTTGGCGCTGGACCCGGTCGACCGGATGCCGGCGGATTTCGTCGCCGACGCGTTCGCCGACAGCGCGGCCGGGACGACCGGGGCGACCGGCCCCGCCACCCGCGCCCGGGACACCGACGACCCGGCCCGGCTGGACCAGTTGCTCGCGCTGCCGAAGGCCCACCTGGTGGTGGACGGCTACAACGTCACCAAGCGCGGGTTCGGTGAGATGTCCCTGGAACAGCAGCGCAAACGCCTGATCGCCGGGCTCGGCGGGATCGCCGCGCAGACCGGCGACGAGGTGACCGTCGTCTTCGACGGCGCCGAGCGGATGCACGGGCTGCCGCCGACGCCCCGGGGGGTGCGGGTGCTCTTCTCCCGCAAGGGCGAGACCGCCGACGAGCTGATCCGGCGGCTGGTGCGGGCCGAGCCGGCCGGCCGCCCGCTGGTGGTGGTCTCCTCCGACCGGGAGGTCGCCGACGGGGTGCGCCGACACGGCGCCTACCCGCTGGGCGCCGACTCACTGTTGCGCCGGCTGTCCCGCTCCTGACCGGCCGAGGCCGGTCCCTCGGGGTGTCGGCCCCGGGTGGGAAGGGCGTTTTGCCGCGACTGGCGGTATCCCGGGCAGGGGTGGGGCCGTCTTGCGGCGTGTCGGGGTGTCGGGTCGGGGAGGGTGGCGTTGTCGCGGCTGGCGCTGTCCGGGGGAGTGGCACCGGGTAACGACACCGCCAGGTGCCGCATGTCGCTGTTGATCACTGGTTGTCCGGTTCTGTCGTACCCGGGGGCTAGTGTCCGACCTGACCGACGGTGGCCGGGTGCTCGCGACGCCCGTCCCGGCGCCCGCCACCGCCGCACAGCTGTCAGGAGGCAGGATGCTGATCGACTGCGACGGGTGCGGGATCCGGGGGGCCGGCTGCTCCGGCTGTCTGGTGACCGCCCTGCTCGACACGGACTCGCCGGCGGCCCGGCTCGACCCCGCCGAACACCACGCCGTCGAGGTCTTCACGCGGGCCGGCTTCGAAGTGGAAGTGCTGGAGGTTACGACCCGCGCGGCTGGTCGCCGGCCGAGGCGAAGCCGCCGAGTCGCCTGAGCCGTTCGCCCCGCACCCCCGCCGTGCCGTCCGGCGCGGGCAATAGGATGGGCGCTCTCGGCGGGAGGAGCGGTGACATGACGGGCGTACGGTGCGCGGCCGGCGCCGCCCGACGTCGGGCGCGCGGATGACCCCGCGCGGCTGGGCGCTGCTGACCCTCGCCGCCCTGGTCGCCGGGCTGCTGCTCGCCGCGGCCCTGCTGATCCCCTGGGCGCGCCCACCGGCGCCGCGGGCCGACCAGCTCGCCGCGCTGCGCACGCTCCCCGCCGAGCAGGTGGCCCGGGGCCGCGCCTTCCACGCCGCGCTGCGCCCCGGCGGCTACGGCGCGCTCGCCGTCGGCCTGCTGGTGGCCCTGGCGCTCGGGCTGACCCCGCTGGGCGCGCGCCTGGTCGAGGCGGCCGGCCGCCCGTTCGGCGACCACTGGGTGGCCCGGGCGGTGCTCGGCGGGCTGGCCGTGGTGCTCGTCGCCGACCTGCTCACCCTGCCCTTCTCCGCCTGGCGGCAGAGCGTGCTCAGCCGGTACGGGCTGAGCACCCACGGCTGGAGCGGCTGGGCCGTCGACCTGCTCAAGTCGTACGCGGTCAGCGCGGTCATCGCCGCGGTCGCCCTGCTCGGCTTCTACACCGTGACCCGGCTGGCCCCGCGCTGGTGGTGGGCGTTCGGCGCGGCCGGCGCGGCCGGCCTGGTGGTGCTGCTCTCCTTCGTGCTGCCGGTGCTGGTGGAGCCGGTGTTCAACCGGTTCACCCCGATGGAGCCCGGCCCGCTGCGCCAGGAACTGATGAGCATGGCCGCCCGGGACGGGGTGCCGGTCCGCGACGTGCTGGTCGCCGACGCGTCCCGGCGCACCCGGGCGGTCAACGCGTACGTCTCCGGGCTCGGGCCGACCCGCCGGGTGGTGGTCTACGACACCCTGCTGCGGGAGGCCACCCCGGCCGAGGTGACAAGCGTGGTGGCGCACGAGCTGGGCCACGCGAAGGACCGCGACGTGTGGGCCGGCACGCTGCTCGGCGCGCTGGGCGCGGCGGCCGCCGTGGTCGCGCTGTACCTGCTCGGCTCCTGGTCGGCACTGCTGCGGCTGGCCGGTGTCGACTCGATCGCCGAGCCGCGCGCGTTCCCCCTGCTGCTGGCCCTGGTCACGGTCGCCGGGCTGGTCGCCGCGCCGGCCCAGGCGCTGGTGTCCCGGCTGGTCGAGGCGCGGGCCGACGCGCACGCCCTGACGTTGACCGGCGACCCGGCCACCTTCGAGGCGATGCAGCGCCGACTGGCCGGGGTGAACCTGGCCGATCCCGACCCGCCCCGCTGGGAATACCTGTGGTCGGCCTCGCACCCGTCCACCGTGGAGCGGATGGCCGCTGCCCGCGCCTACGCCAGGGAGACCGGCCGATGACCCGGACGTTGCTGATCACCAACGACTTCCCACCCCGCCCCGGGGGGATCCAGTCCTTCGTGCACAACCTCGCCGTCCGGCAGCCCGCCGGTTCCGTGGTGGTCTACGCCTCGAGCTGGCGCGGGGCGGAGAAGTTCGACGCCGACCAGCCCTTCGAGGTGGTCCGCGAGCGGACCCGGGTGCTGCTGCCCACCCCGCTGGTGGCCCGGCGGGCGACCGCCCTGGCCCGGTCGTACGGCTGCGACACGGTGTGGTTCGGGGCCGCCGCTCCGCTGGGGTTGCTCGCGGCCGGGCTGCGGCGCCGGGCCGGGATCGGGCGGGTGGTGGCGCTGACCCACGGGCACGAGGTGGGTTGGGCGGCGCTGCCCGGCGCCCGCGCCCTGCTGCGCCGCATCGGCCGCGGCGCGGACGTGGTGACCTACCTCGGGGAATACACCCGGGTGCGGCTGGACCGGGCCCTGCACGGGCTCACCGACCTGCGCCGGCTGGCCCCCGGCGTGGACACCGACACCTACCACCCGTCGGTGGACGGCGAGCCGGTCCGGGTCCGGCTGGGGCTGGCCGACCGCCCGGTGGTGGTCTGCGTGTCCCGGCTGGTGCCGCGCAAGGGACAGGACATGCTGATCCGGGCGATGCCGGAGATCCGCCGCCGGGTGCCGGACGCCGCGCTGCTGGTGGTCGGCGGCGGGCCGCACCGGGCGGCGCTGGAGAAGCTGGCCCGGCAGGTGGGTGTCGAGCGGGACGTGGTGTTCACCGGCTCGGTCCCCACCGCCGAGCTGCCGATGCACTACGCGGCCGGTGACGTCTACGCGATGCCCTGCCGGACCCGCAACCGGGGGCTGGACGTCGAGGGGCTCGGCATCGTCTACCTGGAGGCGTCCGCCACCGGCCTGCCGGTGGTCGCGGGTGACTCCGGGGGCGCCCCGGACGCGGTCCGCGAGGGCGAGACCGGATACGTCGTGCGCGGCCGGGACGTCGCCCAGCTCGCCGACCGGGTGGCCACCCTGCTGGCCGACCGCGACCTGGCCCGCCAGCTCGGCGCGGCCGGGCGGGCCTGGGTCGAGCGGGAGTGGCGCTGGGAGACGCAGGCGCGGCGGATGGCCGACCTGCTCGCCGGGTGATTGCCAGGCGCTCTGCGCGAAGATCGCGCTCTGCCCGGGAAGTAGTGGCCTCGGCGCGGAGCTGAGGCCACTACTTCCACGTTCGAGCGCGATCTTGCAAGCGGCCACCCGGCGTGGCACCGGGATGGGTCAGGCGATGGCCAGGACGGGCTCGGGCGGGGTGGTGGGCTGGGTCGGGCGGGACAGCCGCCCCGGCCACCAGGTACGCGCCCCCAGGTCCAGGGTCAGCGCCGGGACCAGCAGGCTGCGGACCAGCAGGGTGTCCAGCAGGATGCCGACCGCCACGATGACGCCGGTCTGCACCGACGGCACCAGCGGCAGCACCAGCAGCGCGCCGAAGGTGGCCGCGAGCACCAGGCCAGCGCTGGTGATCACGCCGCCGGTGACGGTCAGCGCCCGGAGCATCCCCGCCCGGTGGCCGATCACCGCCGCCTCCTCCCGGGCCCGGGTCATCAGGAAGATGGTGTAGTCCACCCCGAGCGCCACCAGGAACAGGAACGCCTGCAACGGGATGCTCACGAACAGGTGCGGGTGGCCCAGCGCGTCCAGCAGCAGGCCGGCGGCGCCCATCGCGGCCACGTACGACAGCACCACGCTGGCCATCAGCAGCAGCGGGGCGATCAGCGACCGCAGCAGCAGCACCAGGATCACCAGCACGACGGCGAGCACCAGCGGGATGATCAGCCGGGTGTCCCGGGTGACCGTGCGCTGCTCGTCGACCAGGGTCGCGGTCCGGCCGCCGACCAGGGCCTGCGCGTCGGGCAGCCGGTGCACCGCGGCGCGCAGCCGGTCCACCGTGTCCCGGGCCGCCGCGCTGTCCGGCGCTCCGGCGAGCACCGCGGGGACGCGTACCCAGTGGCCGTCGGCGGAGCGTTGCGGCCGGCCCACCTCGGCGACCCCGGGCACCGCGCGGGCGGCGGCCACCACCTGGTCGGCGGCGCCGGCGGCGGCCAGCAGCTCGGCGGGCGCGGCCATGCCCTGCGGGTAGTGCGCGGCGATCAGCCGCTGCCCGGCGACCGAGCCGACCTCGGTGGTGAACGACTCGTCGTCGGGCAGGCCGAGGCTGAGGTTGCCGATGCCGAGGCCCAGCGCGACCAGCGCGGCGGCGGTGCCCACCCAGACCGCGCGCGGCCGACCGCCGACCAGGCCGGCGATCCGGCGCCAGACGCCGTGGTCGGCGGCGTGGTCGCGGTCCGCGGCGGCGGCGGAGTACCGGGGCACGAACGGCCAGAACAGCCACCGTCCGAACAGCACCAGCACCGCCGGCAGCAGGGTGGTCATGGCCAGCAGCGCCGCGCCGATGCCGATCGCGCCGACCGGCCCCAGGCCGCGGGTGGCGGGCAGGTCCGCGGCGAGCAGGCAGAGCAGCCCGATCGCCACGGTCGCCGCCGAGGCGCACACCGCGCCGTACGAGCGGCGCAGCGCCACCGCCATCGCGGCGTGCCGGTCGGCGTGCCGGCGCAGCTCCTCCCGGTAGCGGGCGATCAGCAGCAGGGCGTAGTCCACGCCGACGCCGAAGACCAGCACGGTGAGGATGTTCCGGCTCTGGAAGTCGACTGCCAGGTCGGCGTAGCGCGCCAGCAGGTAGACCGCCGCCCCGGCGAGCTGGTTGGCGACCCCGACGACGAGCAGCGGGATCAGCCACAGCACCGGACTGCGGTAGGTGATCAGCAGGAGCAGGGCGACGGTGCCCGCGGTGGCCAGCAGCAGCGCCACGTCCATCCCGCCGAACGCGTCGAACACGTCGTGCTCGGCGGCGGCGTCGCCGGTCAGCGCCGTGCGCAGGCCCGGCGGCGCGCCGTCGACCAGCCGGTCCTTCATCGCGCCGACCGCCTCGGCGCGGGCGTCGTCGTCGGTGCTGACCGGGAGCGAGAAGAGCAGGGCCTTGCCGTCCGCGCCGGGCACCGGCGGCGACACCGCGCCGCCCTCGGCGTACCGGGCGAATTCGGCGCGGTCGGCGTCGACCCGGGCCCGGTCGGCGGCGGTGAGGCCGCTGTCGCGGACGTACACGGCGATGGCCAGTTGCCGCCGCGACTCCGGGAAGGCGGCCTCGGCCCGCTGCGCGGCCCGGCTGCTCTCGGCCCCGGCCGGCAGCGCGCCGAGCGTCGAGTTGTCCTGCACCTCGCCGAGCCGCAGGGCGAGCGGGCCGGCCACCGCGAGCAGCACCAGCCAGAGGGCGAGCGCGGCGTACCTGCCGCGGCGGCCGGACGGCACGCCGGCCAGTCGTTGCCAGGACATCTCGGGTTCCCTTCGATCGATCGGTGGCGGGGAGCCACGTCCCCGTCCTGCCGTCGATCCTTCGGCCCGCCGCCCGCCCGGGCAGGGGTGGCACCCCGCCGAGCGGGGTGGTGCCAGCACCACCGCTCGCCTGGCGGCGGTGCCGGAGAATGGGCCCGTGGACAGCTCGGTACGCGGCATCTTCCGCGAGTGGGTCCGGCCCGGCGTGGTCACCGCCGGGCAGGGGTTGCTGACCGCCCTGCTGTCGTTGACCACGCACGTGGCGCTGTTCGTGCTGTCGCTGGCGTCGCTGCTGCTCATCCCGGTCTTCGGCGTCGGGTTCGCGCTCTTCCCGGTGGTCACCGCCGGCGTCCGGGTGGTGGCCGGGGCGCACCGCCGGCTGGCCCGCTGGGGCGGGGTGGAGCTGGCGGACCCGTACCCGCCGGCGCCCGCCGGCGCGCAGTTCGGCACCTGGCAGCGGTTCCGTTGGGTGGTCGCAGACCCGGCCACCTGGCGGGACCTGGCCTGGTTGCTGCCCGGGGCGGCCACCGGCGGCGTGTGCCTGGCCGCGTTCGCCGTGCCGCTGTACGGCCTGGAGGGCGTGCTCGGCGTCCCGCTGGCGTTGTACGCCGCCGGTGTCGAGTACGGTTACGGCCCGTTCTGGCCGCTCGGCAATCTCGTCCAGGCGCTGCTCTGCCTCCCCCTGGGCGTGTTGTTCCTGTTCGCCGGGCTGGCCGCCGGGCGTTGGCTGGTCTGGCTGCACCTGGCCTTCGCCGGCCTGCTGCTGCCGCCGACCCGCACCGCCGAGCTGGCGTTGCGGGTCCGCGAACTCACCGTCACCCGGGCCGAGACGGTGGACGCCCAGGCCGCCGAGCTGCGCCGGATCGAGCGGGACCTGCACGACGGGGCGCAGGCCCGGCTGGTCGCGCTGAGCATGAGCATCGGCCTGGCCGAGCAGCTGGTGCAGCGCGACCCGGACGCCGTCCGGCGGCTGCTGGCCGAGGCCCGGGAGAGCAGCGGGCAGGCGCTGGCCGAGCTGCGCGGGCTGGTGCGCGGCATCCACCCGCCGGTGCTCGCCGAGCGGGGGCTCGACGGTGCGGTGCGGGCGCTGGCGCTGGCCGTGCCGCTGCCGGTGGAGGTGACGGTCGACCTGCCGGGCCGGCCGCTGGCCCCGGTGGAGTCGGCGGCGTACTTCGCGGTGGCGGAGGGGCTGGCGAACGTGACGAAGCACAGCGGGGCCACCCGGGCCTGGATCCGGCTCGGCCACGCGGACGGGCGGCTGACGGTCGAGGTCGGTGACGACGGCCGGGGTGGCGCGGACCCGGTGGCGGGCAGCGGCCTGGCGGGTGTGGGGCGACGGCTGGCAGCCTTCGATGGAACGATGGTGGTGACCAGTCCGGAAGGTGGACCCACCGTCATCAGCATGGAGCTGCCGTGCGAGTTGTCATCGCCGAGGACCTCGCCCTCCTCCGGGACGGGCTGATCCGGATCCTGGAGGCGTTCGGGTTCGAGGTGGTCGCCGCCGTCGACAACGGACCGTCGGTGCTGCCCGCGCTGACCGCGCACCGCCCGGACGTCGCGGTGCTCGACGTACGGCTGCCGCCGACCTTCACCGACGAGGGCCTGCAGGCGGCGATCCGGGCCCGGACCGAGCTGCCCGGGCTGCCGATCCTCGTGCTCTCCCAGCACGTCGAGCAGCTCTACGCCCGGGAGCTGCTCACCGACCGGCAGGGCGGGGTGGGTTACCTGCTCAAGGACCGGGTGTCGCACGTGGAGCAGTTCGTGGACGCGGTGCGCCGGGTGGCCGCCGGCGGCACGGTGATGGACCCGGAGGTGGTCGCCCAGCTGCTGGCCAGCCGGGCCGGCGCGGAGCCGCTGGGGGAGCTGACCGCGCGGGAGCGGGAGGTGCTGGGGTTGATGGCCGAGGGCCGGTCGAACGCGGCGATCGCCGGCCGGCTCTTCGTCACCGAGAAGGCGGTCAGCAAGCACATCAACAACATCTTCAGCAAGCTGCGGATGCCGCCGTCCACCGACGACAACCGCCGGGTGCTGGCCGTGCTGACGTACCTGAACGGGGACGACGGCCGGCAGGTGCCGGCCCGGGCCTGACGGGTCAGGCGGTGGTGCCGGTGAGGGCGGGGGAGCGGCCCAGGTGCTGCTCCGCCGGCCCCGGCCGGCCGAAATACCAGCCCTGCGCGGCGTCGCAGCCCATCGCCCGCAGCCGGTCGGCCTGCTCGGCGGTCTCCACGCCCTCGGCGGTCACCGTCACGTCCAGCGCGTGGGCGAGGGAGACCAGCGAGGCGAGGATCCGTTCGTCGGTGCGGCCGGCCGGGTCGTCGGCCGGCGCGCGCAGCCCGCTGACGAACTCGCCGGCCACCTTCAGCTCGGTCACCGGCAGCCCGCGCAGGTACGCCAGGTTGCAGTAGCCGGTGCCGAAGTCGTCGATGGCGATCCGTACGCCCCGGTCGGCCAGCACCCGCAGCGCGCGTACCGGCTCCTCGACGGTGCTCATCATGGTGCTCTCGGTGATCTCCAGCTGGAGCCGTTCCGGCGGCAGGCCGGTGCGGCGCAGCAGCTCACCGACCTCGTCCACCAGCCCCGGGCGGCGGACCTGCTGCACGGCCAGGTTCACGCTGACGAACGGGGCGCCACCGCGACCGGCCGGCCAGTCCCGGGCCTGCCGGCACGCCTCGGCCAGCACCCAGCCGCCCAGCGGGACGATCTGCCCGGTCTCCTCGGCCAGCCCGATGAAGGCGTCCGGGCGCAACAGCCCGCGCTCCGGGTGCCGCCAGCGGACCAGCGCCTCCATGCCCCGCATGGTGCCGTCCGCCAGCGCGGTCAGCGGCTGGTAGTCGAGCAGGAACTCGCCGCGCTCCAGCGCCGCCGGGATGGCCGCGGAGAGCGCGTACCGGTCCAGCTCCCGCTGGTTGCGCTCGGCGTCGAAGACCGACCAGCGGGCCCCGCCCGCCGCCTTGGCCCAGTGCAGCGTGCTGCCGGCGGCCCGCATCAGCTCGCCGGGGGTGGTGCCGCGCACCGGCTGCTCCACGATGCCGATGCTGGCCGAGACGGTCAGCTCGTGCCCGGCCACCACGGCCGGTTCGCACACCGCGGCCAGCGCCGCCTCGGCCACCCGGATCACGTCCTCGGTGCGGCCGGTGCGTTCGACCAGGATGGCGAACTCGTCGGCGCCGAGCCGGGCGACCAGGTGCTCGCCCACGCTGCGGCGCAGCCGCTCGCCGACGGTGATCAGCAGCAGGTCGCCGATCTGGTGGCCCAGCGAGTCGTTGACCACCTTGAACCGGTCCAGGTCGAGGACGCAGACGCCGACCCGGTCGGCGCCGTCGCCGGGCCGCGCGATCGCGGCGGCCAGCCGCTCGGTGAGCAGGGTGCGGTTGGGCAGCCCGGTGAGCGGGTCGTGGTTGGCCTGGTACCGGAAGCGGGCCTCGCTGTCCCGCAGCGCCCGCTCGGCGTGCGCCCGGGCCACCATCGCGGCCCGCCGGATGGCCTCCTGCTCGTCGAGGGTGCGGTCGCGCAGCGCCCGGGCGTACCCGGTGGCGACGGTGGCCAGCAGGCGGGCCATCCGGTCGTCGGCGTCGTCGGTGACCAGCCCGAGGTCGCGCACCAGCCGCAGCTGGATGACCTCGACCGTACGCCCCAGCCCCTCGGCCGAGGCGATGTGCGCGGCGACCAGCTCCCCGCCGACCTGCTGGCCGATGCGCTGGTCGAACGGCTCGGCGAGGAACGCCTCGGCCAGCCGCCCGGTGAGGTCGTGCAGCGTCGCCTCCAGCTGCGCCTGGGTCATCGGCAGGTAGCTGGTGCCCGACACCGCCTTGGCCCAGGCCCGGGCGAAGACCCCGGGGCAGGACCGGCCGGTCTGCGCCGACTCAGTCACCGACCCGCCCCACCCCGCCCATGAACACGGACCGTTCGGCGTCCTCGGCGCTCTCCGGTGACTCGGGTCGCCACTGCGGCACCCAGACGACCCCCGGCTCGACCAGCTCGAAGCCGGCGAAGAGGTCGACCAGCTCGGCGCGGCCGCGGATCCAGAGCTGGCTGTCGGTGCGCCGGTAGACCCGCTCCGCCTCGGCCCGCTCGCCGGTGCCGCCCCGCCCCTCGTCGCTGGCCTGGGACAGGGTCAGGTAGCTGCCGGGCGCCAGGGCGTCGCGCAGCCGGCCCAGGATCAGCTCCGGCCGGTCCTCGGGGGCGATGAAGTGCAGCACGGCCACGACCATCACGGCGACCGGCTGGGAGAAGTCGAGCAGCCGGGTGACCTCGGGGTGGCCGAGGATCGCCTCGGGCCGGCGCAGGTCCTCCTGGATGACGGCGGCCCGGTCGTTGCCGTCGAGGATCTCCCGGCTGTGCGCGACGGCCACCGGGTCGACGTCCACGTACACCACCCGGGAGTCGGGGGCGACCCGCTGGGCGATCTCGTGCACGTTGCCGACGGTCGGGATGCCGGAGCCGATGTCGAGGAACTGCCGCACGCCCGACTCGGCGAGGAACTGCACCACCCGGCGCAGGAACGCGCGGTTGGCCTGGGCCATCAGCGGGGCGTCCGGCACGGCGGTCATCATCGCCCGGGCCGCCGCCCGGTCGGGGGCGAAGTTGTGCGAGCCGCCGAGGTAGTAGTCGTACATGCGGGCGACGCTGGGGCGCTCGATGTCGATGGTGTCGGGAGCCCAGTCCGGCCGCTGCATGCCGTTACCCCTTTTGGTGGACAACGCGAGATATGGTGTGCCCTGTGGGTCACCCGGCGTATTGTGCCCCTCTCCCGCCCGGGTGAGAAGAGGCGGTCCGTCCTTTATCGCCTCACCTGGGCCGGTGCATGATCAACCAGGCGGGTGGTCGGGGACGCACGAGAGGCCCGCGCCCGGCGGGGTCACCCCGGCGAGGGCACGGACCTCCCGGTCGGCGCGTGGTGCGGCGGTCAGAACTTCGGCGCGTCCGGTGCCTCGAGCAGGCCGAGTCGCAGCGCGGTCATCAGGGCCTGGGCCCGGTTGGCGGCGCCGAGCTTCTCGTAGAGCTTGGAGATGTGCGTCTTGGCGGTCGACTCGCTGACGAAGAGCTGCTTGGCGATGCCGGCGACGCTCATGCCGTCGGCGAGCAGCCGCAGCACCTGACCCTCCCGTGGGGAGAGCTGCGGGCCGGACGGCGCCAGCCGCCGCTTCATCGCCTCGGCCAGGTCGGCGGCGGTGAACGCGCTCGGGGAGGAGGCGGCGTGCCGGGCGGCGGCGACGACCTCGTCGGCCGGCGCGGTCTTCGGCACGAACGCGCTCGCCCCGGCCTCCAGGGCGCCGAAGAGCTGGTCGTCGCCGGCATACATGGTGAGCACCACGATGCCCATCGTCGCGCTGGACTTGCGCAGCGCGCGGGTGGCCTCCAGGCCACTGCCGTCGGGCAGGCGCAGGTCCATGATCACCACGTCGGGCTGCAGGGCACCGGCCTGTCGCACGCCCTCCGCCGCGGTGGCCGCCTCGCCGACGACCTCGAACTGCCGGTCTCGCTCGAACGCGTGCCGCAGCCCCTTACGGATGAGATCGTGATCGTCGACAAGGAGGACCTTGGTACGGGTGGCCGGTGTCGGGCTAGTGGTCATCCTCGGGTTACTCCCCTTCTGCTGCTGCGGCGCTGCCGCGCACCTTATCGCGCCGGGGCGAGGAGCCGACCACCACCGCCACCGTCGTGCCGCTGGGTCGCCGCGGCCTGATCTCCAACCGGCCCCGGATACGTTCCGCCCTCTCCGCCATGATCGCAAGACCATAGTGCCCGTCGGGCCGCTGGTCACCGATGCCGTGACCGTCATCCGACACTTCGATCTGGGCGTACGGGGGGTCCACCTCACAGGTGACCCAGAGGTTCGAGGCGCCGGCGTGCTTGCGCGCGTTGGTCACCGCCTCCTGCGCGATGCGCAGCAACTCGGCCTCGGTCGCGGCGGGCAGCCGGGCGGTCGACTCGTCCAGCGACAGGTGCACCCGCAGCCCGCCGGAGGCGCCGACGGTACGGGCGTACTCGGCGATGGCGGCGGCCAGGCCGCCGTGCCGGTCCACCTCGCTGCGCAGCTCGAACAGGCTCAGCCGCAGCTCGGTGATCACCCGGGTCACCTCGTGGCGCAGGGTGCGCAGCGCCTCGGCGGTCTCCTTCGGGTCCTCGTCGACGTACGCCAGCGCGTTGTCGATGCCGTAGCCGACCATCACCAGCTCCTGGGCGACCCCGTCGTGGATCTCCCGGGCCAGCCGCTGCCGCTCCTCGTTGGTGGCCAGCGAGCGCACCTCGTCGAAGAGCAGCGCCGCCTCCAGTCGCAGCGCCGCCGGGCCGGTCAGCGCGGTCACCCGGGACATCACCGGCGCCGGGTACGCCTGCGCGACGTCGGTCTCCAGCACCACCAGGCCGACCGTGCGCACCCCGGCGACCAGCGGCACGATCAGCGCCGACACGTCGCCGCCGCGGTGCGAGCGGGCCTGCGACCGGCTCGCGGTGTGCGGCTGCTGGCTGGCCCAGGCGTCGGCGATCGCGGAGTCCGCGTCGAGCGTCGTCTCCCAGTCGACCCGCTCGGCGCCGATCTGGGCGAGCACCACCAGCCGCCCGCCGCCGCTGGCGGAGAGCACCGCGCCCCGCTCGGTGGGCGCGGCCAGCCGCAGCTCCTCCAGCAGGTGCTCGGAGATGCCGCCGGGGTCGAGGGTGGCCCCGGGCAGCTGCCGGGCGACCGTGCGCAGCTGGGTCAGCAGCCGGGTCGCCTCGGCGTACGGCTGGGGCTTGCCCTCGCCGCTCACCCGCATCACCCGGTGCAGGCTGCGGGCGGCGTAGAGGCCGAGCCCGGCCAGGACCAGCCACTGCGCGCAGACCGCCAGGTAACCGGGCTGGCCCAGCTGACGGCCACCGTCGACCACGGTGAGCGCCCCACTGACCAGCAGCGTCACCGCGGCGACGGCGAGCAGGCCGGCGCCCTCGCGGAAGGCGCGGCGCAGCGCGGTCACCGTCACCGGCACGGCGAGGTACGGCAGGACGGCGGAGGCGCCGATGCCGTCGATCGGGCCGCCGATGTCGGCGACGGCGGCGATCTGGCTGGCGGCCAGGCCGAGCACCACCACCTCGGCGACCCGGCTGAGCGGGCCGAGCCGGGGGTGCTGCGGGGCCAGCACGGCGGGCAGCCCGGCGACGGCGAGCAGGGCGATCCACCAGAGCTGGGCGGGGTCGCGGGTGGCGACGTAGGTGAGCACGGCGACCAGCGCGAGCATCACCAGCCGCGCGGCGGCGGCGAGGGGATGGGTCAGCGGTTGACCGGGAGTCGAGGCGGGCACGTGACGGATCGTAGTCAGCCGCGGTAGATCTCGGCGATCTCCGCCGCGTACGTCTCGTGCACGACCTGCCGCTTGACCTTCATCGACGGGGTCAGCTCGCCGGTGGCCTCGGTGAAGTCCCGGGGCAGGACGCGGAACACCTTGATCGCCTCGGCCTTGGAGACCGACTCGTTGGCCCGGTCGATCGCGCGCTGGATCTCGGCCCGCAGCGCCTCGTCCTCGCGCAGCTCGGCCACCGTGGCCCCGGTCCGGCCCTGCGCGGCCAGCCAGTCGGGCAGGGCCTCCTCGTCGATGGTGACCAGGGCGGCGACGAACGGCTGCCGGTCGCCGACCACCAGGCACTGGCTGACCAGCGGGTGCGCCCGGACCTGGTCCTCCAGCACGGCCGGGGCGACGTTCTTGCCGCCCGCGGTCACGATGATCTCCTTCTTCCGGCCGGTGATGCTCAGGTAGCCGTCGTCGTCGAGCCGGCCCAGGTCGCCGGTGCGGAACCAGCCGCCGTCGAGCGCCTCGGCGGTGGCCGCCTCGTTGTTCCAGTAGCCCTGGAAGACCAGGTCGCCGGCGATCAGGATCTCGCCGTCGTCGGCGATCCGGACGGTGACCCCGGGCAGCGGCCGGCCCACCGTGCCGATCCGGGTGGCGGTGGGCAGGTTGGCCGCGGCGGCGGGGGAGGTCTCGGTCAGGCCGTACCCCTCGCAGATGGTCACCCCGACGCCGCGGAAGAAGTGCCCGAGCCGGGCGCCGAGCGGGGCGCCGCCGGAGATCGCGTCCTGGCAGCGGCCGCCGAGCGCGGCCCGCAGCTTGCGGTAGACGAGCTTGTCGAAGAGGGCGTGCTGGGCGCGCAGGCCCAGGCCCGGCCCGGCGGAGGTCTCCAGCGCCTCGCTGTACGCGACCGCCACCGCCTCGGCCCGGTCGAAGATCTTGCCCTTGCCCGCCGCCTCGGCCTTCTGCCGCGCGCCGTTGTAGACCTTCTCGAACACCCGGGGCACCGACAGCACGAAGGTCGGCCGGAAGTCCTGGAGCTCGGCGACCAGGTTCTTGGTGTCCGCGCAGTGCATCATCGTGGCGCGGGCCTGCACCACGCCGACCTGGATGAGCCGGGCGAAGGAGTGCGCCAGCGGGAGGAAGAGCAGGGTGGAGGCGCCCGGGCCGAAGAGGTTGGGCAGCACCGGCACCGCGTTGGCGACGTCCGCGTACATGTTGCGGTGGGTGAGCACGCAGCCCTTGGGGCGGCCGGTGGTGCCACTGGTGTAGATGATGGTGGCGATGTCGGCGGCGCGGACCTGCTTGCGGCGTACCTCGATCTCGGCGGGGTCGACGGCCTCGCCGGCCGTGACCAGCTCGCCCACCGCGCCCAGCTCGATCTGCCAGACGTCGCGCAGCTCGGGCAGCCGCTCGCGGATTCCGGCCACCAGGGTGGCGTGGGCGGTGGTCTCCACCACCACGGCGACGGCCCCGGAGTCGGCCAGGATCCAGGCGGCCTGCTCGGCGCTGGAGGTCTCGTAGATCGGCACGGTCACCGCGCCGGCCGCCCAGATGGCGTAGTCGACCAGGGTCCACTCGTAGCGGGTGCGGCTCATCAGCGCGACCCGGTCACCCGGGTTGACGCCGGCCGCGACCAGGCCGCGGGCGACCGCGACCACCTCGTCGCGGAACTGCCGGCAGGTCACGTCCTCCCGGCCGCCGTCGGGCCCGGGCCGGACGAACTGCACCGCGTCCGGCGCGGCCTCGGCGTTGTCCCAGACCGGGTCGGTCAGGTTGGCCGCGTCGCCGACGGTGACGATCGGCGGAACGGAGAACTCGCGCACCTGCACTCCCTCGTGCTCGCACTGGCCGGGACGCCGCCACCGTGGGTCGGCTTGCTGGAAACCTACCTGTCCGACCTGACCGGGGTGGAGCGCGGTGCCGCCGGCCCGGTCCGGGTAGCCTCCCCCCATGGCGGACAGCTCCACCCAGTCGATCATCATCGGCGCGTCACCGGACCGGGTGGCGGCGGTCATCTGCGACTTCCCGAGCTACCCGGAGTGGACCGACGCGATCCGCCGGGCGGAGGTCGTCGAGGAGTACGAGGACGGCTACGCCAGCCAGGTGCGGTTCACCATCGACGCCGGGGTGATGGCCGACGAGTACGTGCTCGCCTACGAGTACGCCGAGGACCTGTCCCGGATCGAGTGGCACCTGGTCGAGCCGTCGCGGATGCAGCGCTCCCAGCGCGGGTCGTACGACCTGGTCGGCAACCCGGACGGCGGCACGACCGTGACGTACACGCTGGAGGTGGAACTCGCCGTCGGCATGCTGGGCATGTTCCGCCGCAAGGCCGAAAAGATGATCATGGACGCCGCGTTGAAGCAGCTCAAGCGCCGGGTAGAAACACCCGGTGCGGCGCACTGACCCGACCACCGGCGGCCCGGTCGCCACCTTGGAGGAACCGACCATGGGGGGTACGGAGCCGGGCTCGGCCCGGGAAGAGGCGGAACGGCTGGTCGCCGCGCTGCTGGCGATGACCCGGCCACCCGCCGCCGGTGCCGCTGCGGCCGGCTGGGGCTCGCTGGGTGGGATCATCTCGGGTGTCCTCAATCACACCGGAGAGCGGTCCGTCCCCGGTCCCGGGCCGACCGCCCGGCCGGCGGGCGGCGGATTCGCCACCGGCGCCCCGGAATGCTGCGTGTGCCCGATCTGCCGGGGTATCGCCGCGGTACGCGACCCGAGTCCGGAATTCGCCGAGCGGCTCGCCACCGGCGCGGGCGATCTGGCCGCCGGGGTGGCCAGCCTGCTGCGCGCCTTCGGCTCCGCCGGCGCCCCGTCCCCGACCCCGGACGACCGGGCCCGCGCCACCCCCGGTGACGCCGATGGGGATCATGTGTGGCGCGAGGCCACCCGGACCGGGCATGATTCTCAGCCGGCACCCGAGCAGGACGTGTGGTCCGCCGCCACCCGGGGGGAGGGCTCGGCCGACCCGGGTGCCCCCGTACCGCCCGCCGACGGGCCCGACGCGCCGGTGACCGACCGGTCGCCGGCCGACCGTCCCGTGGTGCCCGCCTCGCGGGCGTCCGGCGAGGCGGGCGGGGACGCGCCAGGCGACGAGGCCTGACCACCGGACATCCGGCATCGTACGGCCGGCTCGGCCGAGGCCGGGCAGCACAGCAGAGGGGAGTGGCAGCGGTGACGCTGACCATCGGAGTCGACGTCGGTGGCACGAAGGTGGCCGGCGGTGTCGTGGACGACACCGGCACGGTCCTCGTGCAGGTCCGACGGGACACCCCCGCCGACGACGTGGCGAAGACCCGCGACGTCATCATCGAGGTGGTCACCGAGCTGGCCGCCAACCACGCCGTCGAGGCGGTCGGTATCGGCGCCGCCGGCTGGATCGACGCCAGTCGCTCCACCGTGCTGTTCGCGCCGAACCTGGCCTGGCGGGACGAGCCGCTGCGCGAGTACGTCAGCGGCGCCGTCGGCAAGCCGGTCATCGTGGAGAACGACGGCAATGTCGCGGCCTGGGCCGAGTTCCGGCACGGCGCCGCCCGCGACGCCGACGACTCGATGGTGATGTTCACCATCGGCACCGGCGTCGGCGGCGGGATCGTGCTCGGCGGCGAGCTGGTCCGCGGCGCCAACGGCATCGCCGCCGAGCTGGGCCACATGCTCACCGTCCCGGACGGCCACCAGTGTGGCTGCGGCCGGCTCGGCTGCATCGAGCAGTACGCCAGCGGCAGCGCGCTGGTCCGCTTCGCCCGGGCCGCCGCCCGCCAGGAGCCGCAGCGCGCCGTCGCCCTGCTGGACCTCGCCGGCGGGGAGGCCGACGCGATCACCGGCCCGATGGTGACCACCGCGGCGCAGGGCGGCGACCCGGTCTCCGCGGAGGCGTTCGCCCAGGTCGGCCGCTGGCTCGGCACCAGCCTGGCGGACATGGCCCAGATCCTCGACCCGCAGGTCCTGGTGGTCGGCGGTGGCGTGGTGGACGCCGGTGACCTGCTGATGGGCCCGACCCGCCGCTCGTTCACCGAGGCGCTGGCCCAGCGCAGCCGGCTGCCGGTCGCCGAGATCCGCCCGGCCGAGCTGGGCAACAGCGCCGGCGTGATCGGCGCGGCCGACCTCGCCCGCCGGCTGTAGGGGTGGCGCCGGTGACCCACGACCAGGGCGTGCCGCTGCGCGTCGTGTCGTACAACATCCACACCCAGCGCGACGACACGGCCGCGCTGGCCGAGGTGGTCCGGACGGCCCGGCCGGACGTGGTGATCGTGCAGGAGGGACCGCGCCGGTTCCGCTGGCGGCAGAAGTCGGCCTCGCTGGCCGCCTCGTTCGGCCTCACGGTCGCCGCCGGCGGGCTGCCGTCGCTGGGCAACCTGCTGCTGTGCAGCCTGCGGGTGCGGGTGCGGTCGACCCGGTGCACCCGGTACCCGCTGACCCCCGGCCGGCACCTGCGCGGCGCGGCGTACGCCGAGTGCGAGGTCGGCGGCGCCCGGTTCCTGCTGGCCGGCTCGCACCTGTCCACCGACCCGGCCGAGCGGCCGGCGCAGGCGGCGGCGTTCAAGCGGGAGCTGGCCGCGGCCACGCTGCCGGTGGTGGCCGGCGCCGACCTGAACGAGGGGCCGGGCGGCCCGGCCTGGCGGACCGTGGCGGACGGGCTGACCGACACCGCGGTGGCGATGGACCGGGCGGACCGGCACACGTACTCGTGCGCGAACCCGCGCCGCCGCATCGACGCCCTCTTCGTCGACCCGGGGATCGCCGTGGTCGACTACGACGTGGTCGACACGCCGCAGACCCGGCGGGCCAGCGACCACTTCCCGATCCTGGTCGACCTGCTGCTGCCGGTCGCCGGCTGACCGGCGCGGCGGGACGGGGCTGGACAACCGGGGCGGATCTGGGCAGGATTTCGCAGCGACCCCGGCGCTCGTGCCGTACGAAGGAGAATCCGGTGTCCCCCTCCCCCGAGCACGACCGGTCCGGACCGCAACCGGCCCCGCTCGCCCCGACCCGCGACGGCCGTCCGGTCTCCGACCGGGGCGACACGGTCTGCGTCATCGGCGCCGGCGCGAGCGGCCTCACCGCCGTGAAGAACCTGCGTGAGCACGGCTTCGGCGTCGACTGCTACGAGCGGGAGACCGGCGTCGGCGGCGCGTGGAACTGGCGGCACGACCGCAGCCCGGTGTACGCCAGCACCCACCTGATCTCGTCGCGGCCGTTCACCCAGTTCCCGGACTTCCCGATGCCGGACTCCTGGCCGGACTACCCGCACCACAGCCAGCTGCTGTCCTACTTCGAGCGGTACGCCGACCACTTCGACCTGCGCCAGCACATCTGGTTCGGCACCGAGGTGGTGCGGGTCGAACCGGCCGAGGGACAGCGGTGGGACGTGACCACCCGCAGCACCGGCGGGTACGGCCCCGAGCGGACCTCCCGGTACGCCGCGGTGGTGGTGGCCAACGGGCACAACTGGTCGCCGAAGCTGCCCCGCTACGAGGGGCTCGAAGAGTTCCGGGGCGAGGTCATGCACGCCTCGTCCTACCAGGACCCGGCGCAGCTGCGCGGCAAGCGGGTGCTGGTGGTCGGCGCGGGCAACACCGGCTGCGACATCGCGGTCGAGGCGGCCCAGCAGGCGTCGCACTGCTGGCACTCCACCCGCCGCGGCTACTGGTACGCCCCGAAGTATGTCCTCGGCCGCCCCGCCGACCAGGTAAACGACACCCTGCTGGCGCTGCGGGTGCCGCTGCGGGTGCGCCAGTGGCTCTACCACCTCACCCTGCGGCTGACCGTCGGCGACCTCACCCGGTTCGGGTTGCCCGCGCCGGACCACCGGGTCTACGAGACCCACCCGATCGCCAACAGCCAGCTGGTCTACTACGTCGGGCATGGCGAGATCGCCCCGGTGCCGGACGTGGCCCGGTTCCACGACCGGACGGTGGAGCTGACCGACGGCCGGCGGATCGACCCGGAGCTGGTCGTGTTCGCCACCGGCTACCTGCCGCGGTTCGAGTTCCTCGACCCGAAGCTGCTCGGCGACGAGGGGGCGGAGGGACGGCCCCGGCTGTGGCTCAACGCGTTCGTGCCCGGCCACCCGACCCTCGCCGTGGTCGGCCTGGTGCAGCCCGACTCCGGCATCTTCCCCCTGTCGCACTGGCAGGCGGTGCTCTTCGCCCGGCTGCTGCGGGCCCGGCTGGCCTGCCCGGAGCGGGCCGCCGCGTTCGCCCAGCGGGTCACCGCCGGGGCGGGGGAGCGCTACTCCGGGGCGGTCAAGGACAGCAGCCGGCACTGGTTCGAGGTGGGCCACGCCGACTACCTGCGCGCGCTGGAACGCGCGTTGCGCGAGCTGGAGGCGGGCGGCCGGTGAGCGCGAGGAACGCAGCGCAGCGAAGTCCCGCAGTCGCGAACGAAAGGTGGGTCCGGTGACGGAGCGGGTGATGCGGTCGTGGGAGTGGGCCCGGCCGGTCCGCCCGGCCCGCCGGGAGGTGCTGGCCGCCGTCCCCGAGCTGGACGAGGGCCGTCCGCCGCTGCTCTTCGTGCCCGGTTTCGGCCACGGCGCGTGGGCGTTCGCCGAGCACTGGCTGGGGCACACCTCCGGCCGGGGCTTCCCGGCGTACGCGGTGAGCCTGCGCGGCCACGGCGACAGCGAGCCGGCGCCGGACGCGACGCTGCGGGCGTACGTGCACGACGTGGTCCAGGTGGCCGCGGACCTGCCACGGCGGGCGGTGCTGGTGGGGCACGGCGCCGGCGCCCTGGTGGTGGCGCACGCGCTGGCCCGCTACCCGGCCCGGGCGGCGGTGCTGGTGGCGCCGGTGCTGGGCGGCTGGCCGACGTTCGGCGCGGCGCTGCGCCGCAACCCGGCCGGTACCCTGCCGGCGGTCTTCGGCGGCCGGCTGCGGCTGGCCCCCCGGCAGCTGTTCAGCCGGGAGCTGCCGGACGCCGACGCCCGCCGGTACGCGGCCCGGCTGGGCGGGGCGTCGCGGCGCGCGCAGTGGGCGCTGCTGAACCCGGACGAGCCGGAGGCGGCGGTGGGCCGCCCACCGGTGCTGGTGCTGGGCAGCCCGGACGACCGGGTGGTCCCGGTGTCCGCACTGAACCGGGCGGCCCGCCGGTACGAGTCGGCGCCGCTGCTCTTTCCCGGCCTGGGCCACGACATGATGCTCGACGCGCGGTGGCGTGAGCCGGTGGACGCGATCCTCGACTGGCTGGAGAAGGAGCCGGCGGCCGGCCCGTCCCGCGCCTGACCGGTCCGCGCCTGACCGGTCCGCGCCTGACCGGTCCCGCGCCTGACCGGTCCGCGCCTGACCGGTCCCGCCGCCACCTCGCGCCGCCGGGCGGCCCGTACGCGGGCACCGCCCGGCCCTCGCGACCGGACCCGCCCGCCGGACCCTGTGGTCTTTGGCCCCGATGCCCGACGTCTGCGGGCTGGTTGCTGGCGTCACGGGGCTCGCACCCTGCGGGGTTGACCTCAGCTCTTCAGATCGGCACGCCTGCGGCCAGCCTCAGAACCGACGCTGGACAGCCGCCCGGCCTGGCCCCTGTCCGCGCCCTACCAACTTGACCTCACAAACGAATCACCGACCCCGCTCGTTGCCGGAAGTGGGCGCAACCGAGCCAGCCAATGATTCGTTCACGACATCAAGTTGGTAGGGCACGGAACGCACCCGCCCGACCCCGGCGATGACACGCCCGGGACTGCCGCTACAGACCTCGCCCCAAGGGCCGAGCCGAGCGCGGCGCGGGGGTGCCGCCCGCGGCCGTCCCCCGGGTGCCCCGACCGGGCCCGCCGGCAGCGGCCGGAACGTTCGGACAGGCCCGGCCGGCGGAGCGCCGGCCGGTCAGTCGGTGCGCAGCCGGGCGGTCAGCGCCCCGCTCTCGTCCAGCGCGCTGAGGTAGGAGCGGGCCCAGGCGCGGATGTCGTAGCGGTGCAGGTGGTCGCGCATCGCGCGCATCCGGTCGGCGAGGTCCGCCGGGTCGGCCTGCAACGCGGCCAGCAGCCCCTGCTTCAGCCCTTCGAGGTCGTGCGGGTTGACCAGGTACGCCTGGGGCAGCTCGGCGGCGGCCCCGGCGAACTCGCTGAGCAGCAGCGCGCCGGAGTCGTCGACCCGGGCGGCGACGTATTCCTTGGCGACCAGGTTCATCCCGTCGCGCAGCGGGGTCACCGCCATCACGTCGGCGATCCGATAGAGCGCGGCCAGCTCGGAGCGGTCGAAGGGCTGGGTGAGGTAGTGGATGGCGGGCTCGCCGACCCGGCCGAACTCGCCGTTGATCCGCCCGACCTCGCGCTCCACCCGGTCGCGGAGGATCTGGTACTGCCCGACCCGCTCCCGGCTGGGCACCGCGACCTGGACCAGCACCGTGTCGCGGACCTTGATGTGCCCGCCGGAGATCAGCTCGCTGTACGCCTTGAGCCGCTGCTCGATGCCCTTGGTGTAGTCCATCCGGTCGACGCTGAGGATGACGTGCTCGGGTCCGCCCAGGTCCCGGCGCAGCCGGGCGGCCCGTTCGGCCACCTCGGGCCGGGCGGCGAGCGCCGCCATCTCGGCGGTGTCGATGGAGACCGGGAACGCGCCGATGCGGACCACCCGGTCGCCGACGCCGATCCGCCGGTCGGTGGCGGGCAGCTCCAGCACCTTGGCCACCAGCTGGGCGAAGTTGTGCGCGGCCTGGGCGCGCTGGAAGCCGACCAGGTCGGCGCCGAGCATCCCGCGCAGCAGCTCGGCCCGCCGGGGCAGCTGCATGAACAGCTCCGGGGGCGGGAACGGCACGTGCAGGAAGAAGCCGATCCGCAGGTCGGGCCGGAGCTCGCGGAGCAGGCCGGGGACCAGTTGGAGGTGGTAGTCCTGCACCCAGACCACGGCGCCCGGCTCGGCCACCTCGGCGGTCGCCTCGGCGAACCGCTGGTTGACCCGTTGGTATGCCTCCCACCAGCGCCGGTGGTATTCCGGCTGCTCGACGGCGTCGTGGTAGAGCGGCCAGAGGGTGGCGTTGGCGAAGCCCTCGTAGTGGTCCCGGAAGTCCTCCGCGCTGAGCGCCACGCTGCGCATCCGGACCCCGTCCACGTCGGGCAGGACGGGCGCCGGGCCGGTGCCGCCGGCCCAGCCCACCCAGGTCGCCGGGGTGTGCCGCAGCAGCGGGTGCAGTGCGCTGACGAGGCCGCCGGGGCTGCGGCGCCACTCGCAGGCGCCGTCCGGGGCCACTCCGTCGTCGATGGGGAGGCGGTTGGCCACCACCACGAGCGAATTCTGTCGCATCTCGGGCATTCCGATCAGCAGGGGCTGACCACCGCGAGCGAGGAACAACCGGGCAGTCAGTGGGGGAAGTGACGTACAGCCGTATTCCTACTGACCGTAAGTTACACCACTGTTACGCCCCACGCGTGTCGCCGCCCGTCCCGCCATGCGGGCGGGCGGGTCACACGACCGCGCCGTCGTCCGGGTCGCGGTCCTCGTCGCCGGGACGCAGCCGCCAGATCAGCGTGACGAAGCCGGCCAGGATGCCGGTGAAGCCGAGCAGGGTGACCACCGACGAGTCGATCGGCAGCAGCGTGGGGCGGAGGAAGAAGACGAAGCCCACCAGGATGCAGAGCACCCCCACCACGGCGTACTTCGACACCCGGGGCAGTGGGGGCGGGGGTGGGGGCGTGTAGCCCTCCTCCTCGTCGCCGGGCAGGTCGGCGCCGAAGGTGTCCAGCCCGTCCAGCAGGGAGGGCTCGTCGGGCCGGTCCCGGCCCACCGAGATCCCGGACACGTCGGCCGCGTACGGCAGCCGGCGCACGTCGGTGGCGGTGGGCCCGGGGGCGTCGTCGGCGCCGGTGCGGCCGGCCGGGCCGGCGGCCGGGCCCGGGCGCTCCACCGGGTCGTCGTCCACGTCCTCGGCCGCGGGCCAGGGGTGGGCGCCGGCGGTCGGCGCGGTGTGGAACCCGGCGACGATGCGGGCCCACTCGGCGTCCACGTCCGGCTCGGCGTCGCGGGCCGCGGGTTCGCCCTCGTCGGCGAGCTGGGTCAGGTAGTCCCGGGCGGTGGTGAGGTGGGACCGGTCGACGTAGAGCCGGTCGACGGGCCGGGGCGGCACGGTGGTGGTCCGGGTGACCGGGTTGAGGTCGGCGGAGGGTTGCAGGTACGCGGCGATGCCGCCGGCGGCCAGCACGTCGAGCAGGTGCTCACCGACCCGGGGATCCACGTCACCCGCGACGGCGTACTCGCTCGCGTCGAGGCCGTTGTCCCGCCGCCCCCGGCGGGGCCCACCCGCTGACACCGGACACCCTCCTCATCGCACCTGGCGGTGCGTCCGCTCGCGCCCCGGCGCCCGTACGCCGTGCCTTGAATCGTGACACGTCCCGGGCCGGTTCCGGGAGTGCGTTGTGGCGTGCCGCTCCCGGTTCGTACGCTCGACATCGACGGTTCCGCTCGCCGAACCCGTGCTGGAAGGACGCCGGTGCTGTACTGGCTGCTGAAGTACATCATCCTCGGCCCGCTGCTGAGGCTGGTCTTCCGCCCGCAGGTGGAGGGCCGGGAGCACATCCCCGACACCGGGCCGGTCATCCTGGCCAGCAACCACCTCTCCTTCTCCGACTCGATCTTCACCCCGCTGATCGTCAAGCGAAAAGTCACATTCATCGCCAAAGCGGAATATTTCCTCGGTAAGGGCATCAAGGGGTGGCTCACCAAGATGTTCTTCGTCGGGTCGGGCGCCATCCCGGTGGACCGCTCCGGCGGCCGGGCCGCCCGGGCCGCCCTGGACACCCAGCTCGAGGTGCTGCGCGCCGGCGGGATCGCGGGCATCTACCCGGAGGGCACCCGCTCGCCCGACGGGCGGCTCTACCGGGGCAAGACCGGGGTGGCCCGGCTGGCCCTGGAGAGCGGCGCCCCGGTGGTGCCGATGGTGCTGCTCAACTCCGACGAGATCCAGCCGACCGGCCAGCTGATCCCCAACCTCGGCCGGGTCCGGATCCGGTTCGGCCGGCCGCTGGACTTCTCCCGCTACGCCGGGATGGCCGGCGACCGGTTCGTCGAGCGGGCCGTCACCGACGAGATCATGTACGAGCTGATGGAACTCTCCGGCCGGGAGTACGTCGACACGTACGCGCAGAAGCTGAAGCAGCCCGTGCCCGCCTGACGGGTCAGCAGGCCAGGGCCGGCCCGGCGTCCGGGACCGGCCGCCGGGCCAGGGCCAGCAGCCCCGGCGCGTCGTTGCGCTGCGCGAAGGCGCGTACCTCGGCCAGCGGGCCGGCGACCGCGGCGTTGTCCCCGGCCCGGTCCAGCTCGGCCACCGCCAGCGCGAGGGCCAGCATCCGGTCGGTGACGTCCGGGATCCGGGCGTAGATGTCCGCCCCGGCCAGGTACAGCTCGCCGGCCCGCCGATGGTCGCCGTCCGCCGCCGCGACCGCCCCGGTCACCGTCCGCAACGCCGCCTCCGACCAGGGCGTCCGGTGCCCCACCCGGTCCAGCATCGCGCGGACCCGCACCGCCGCGTCCCGGCCGGCGAGGGTCGCCGCGTACGCCGCCGCGGCGATCCACTCCCCGCTGGCCAGGGCCGGCACCGCCGACCACGAGTCGGCCAGCTCGTCGATCAGTACCGCCGCCTCGTCCGTCCGGCCCTGCAACGCCCGGCACAGCGCGGCCATGCCGAGCATGGTCCAGTGCGGCCGGTGGAAGCCGCCGCCCCGGGCGCTGGCCAGCGCGGCGGACACGTCGTCGCGGTGCCGGACCACCTCCGCGCCGCCGTCCCCGCGTTGCCCGGGGGCGGGCCGGGCCGCCGGCGGCACCGGCTGGCCGCGCAGCAGCAGCAGGCAGGAGCGCATGCCGCGGACCTTCATGTCCCAGCCGCCCGTCGGGGTGTCGACGAACGCGTCCGCGGCGGCGATCAGCCGGGCGAAGTCACCGTCGAAGTACGCCCGGACCGCCTCGCCCGAGTAGCTGGTGGCCAGCGTCTGCCCGCTGCCCTTCACGCCCGGCACGGTGGCCAGCAGCGCGTCGGAGCGCCGCCACTCGCCCTCCTCGTTCAGCGCGAACATCAGGTTCTGCAGGGCGCGGGGAAGCGCGTAAAGCTGCTGGGTCCGGGCGGTCTCGACCAGGGCGTGCAGCTCGTCCAGCCCGGACCGGTCGCCGGCCTGGTAGCGGGCGGTCGCCGCGGTGATCCGCGCGTTGACGTTGACCTCGACCAGCCCCAGCCGGGCGCCGATCGCGGCGGCCGTCTCCGCCGCGGCGACCGCCTCGTCGCGCTCGTAGTTGAGCATGTGCAGCCGGCCCAGCTCGGCGTGCGCGTCCGCCTTCTGCTGGCTGTCCGGCAGCGGCTCGAACAGCGCCACCGCCCGGTTGAGGCAGGCCACCGCGTCGGTCCGGTCGGCGCGCAGCCAGGCCGCCTGACCGAGCATCGTCCAGGCCCGCGCGGAGCAGGCGTCGTCGCCGTGGGCGAGCAGCCGGTCGGCCAGCGCGTGCAACTGCTCCGGCCCGCCGCCGGAGAGGAACGCGTTGCCGTCCCGGTAGAACGAGATCTCCGTGCTCAGCAGCTCCAGCTGCAACCGGCCGACCGGGTCGCTGTCGTCGGCCAGGCCCAGCGCCCGCCCGGCGTGCGCGGCGGCGGCGTCCAACCCGTGCAGGGCGTACGCCCGGCGGGCCGCCCGGTGCAGTGCGGCGCGCGCCGGGGCGGCGTAGCGGGTGGTCTCGGTGCCCAGCGTGCGGGCGATCTCGTGGGCCGCCCACCGGTGGTGGGCCAGTACCTCGGCCAGGTCGGTGTCCCGGCTCTGCGACAGCGCGTCCAGCCAGTCGGCGGTCCGCTCGTGCCGGGCCACCCGCTCGGTGCGCGGCAGCCGCTGGTAGCAGACGTCCCGGACCAGCACGTGCCGGAACCGGTACTCCGGCTGCCCCGCCATCGTCGAGGCGCCCTGCTCGTGCACGAAGTCGCGCTGCTCCAGCCGGCGCAGCGCCCGCTCCACCGACTCGACCGACTGGCCCAGCGCGGCGGCCACCGCCCCCGGCCAGAACTGCACCCCGACCACCGAGGCGGCCAGCAGGACCGCGCGGTCCTTGGCGTCGAGCAGGTCGACCCGGTTGGCGATGACCGAGTGCACGCTCTCCGGCATCGGCAGCTCCAGGTGCTTCTCCAGCGACCAGCCGCGGCCGGACTGGCGCAGCGCGCCCTGCTCGATCAGCATCCGCACGTACTCGTGGGCGTAGAGCGGGTTACCGCCGGCCACCTCGATCAGCGGGTTGAGCATGTCCGCGGTGAACGCCGCCTGGCCGAACATGTGCGCGTAGAGCGAGGCGATGCCGGTGTCCCGCAGCGGGGGCAGGGTGATGGTGACCGAGCCGGTGATGATGCCGGCCCAGCTCGGGTCCCGGTCGATCAGCTCCGGCCGGGCCGTGCAGAGCAGCAGCAGCGGCACGTCCCGGGCGGCGGCGCCGAGCAGCTCGACGAAGCGCAGCATCGCGTCGTCGGCCCAGTGCAGGTCCTCGAAGACCAGCACGGTCGGGCGGCGGGCCGCCAGGGCCAGCAGGAAGCGCCGCCACGCCGACTCGGCCTCCTCGGCGGGCAGGGTGGCGCCGGCCAACCCGACCAGCGGGCGCAGCGCGGGCACGATCCGGTCCCGCTCGCCCGGCCCGACCAGCTCGCCGACCGCGGCGGTCAGCCGCTGCCCGGCGGTGGCCGCCGGGTCGGTGTCGAGGATGCCGGCCTCGGTCTTCACGATGTCGGCCAGCGCGGCGTAGGTGACGTTCTCGCCGAACGGCGGGCACCGCCCGGTCCGCCAGGTCAGCGGCTCGTCGACCAGCCGGCCGGCGTGCCGGTGCAGCTCCCGGACCAGCCGGCTCTTGCCCAGCCCGGCCCGCCCGAAGACGGTCACCACCTGCGGCAGCCGGTCGCGCAGCGACCGGTGCAACGCGTTGACCAGCAGCCCCAGCTCGTGCTCGCGGTCGATCAGCGGGGTGGTGTCCGGCTCCCGGTCGGTGGGCTGCCGGCGCACCGGGGCCAGGGCCAGCCACACCTCGGTCGGGGTGGAGCGCCCGCGCAGGGTGACCGGCGGCTGCTCCTCGTACCGGATGGCGTCCTTGGTGAGGGCGTGGGTGGCGCCGCAGACCAGCACCCCGCCGGGCGGGGCCACCGACTGCGTCCGGGAGGCGGTGTTCACCACGTCACCGGCCACGATCGCCTGCCCGCCGTCGCGGGCGGCGGCCACGTCGACAAGCGCCTCCCCGGTGGCCACGCCCACCCGGAAGCGCAGCTCGTCGGCGCCGCTGGGCGCGAACCGGGTGAGCACCCGTTGCAGCTCCAGCCCGGCCCGTACGCAGCGCAGCGCGTCGGTCTCGGTGGCCACCGGGGCGCCGAAGAGCGCCATCACGGCGTCGCCGATGTACTTCTCGACCACCCCGCCGTACTGCCCGACGACCCGCTTCGCGGTGGAGAAGAAGCCGGTCTGCATGGCGCGGACCTGCTCCGGGTCGGCCCGTTCCACGTACGGGGTGAAGTCGATCAGGTCGACGAAGAGCACGCTGATCCGGCGCCGGTCCTCCTGGGGCGCCGCGAACGGCTGCCGGGCGCCGGCCCGGGGCGATCCGCACGAGGTGCAGAACGCCACGTCGGCGGCGAGGGGCCGCAGGCAGTGCGGGCAGACCGCGCCCAGTTCCGCGCCGCAGCCCCCGCAGAAGCGGTCGCCGTCGGCGGCGGTACGTCCACAACGGTCACACTGGGCGGAGATGACACCCTCCGGTGGTGGGTCCTGGGGCCGGTCCTGGCCGGACGCCGCCCCCCGCGGCGTCCAGACCGAGTATCGCGGTCCGGTGACCTGTCGGGTACCGGGCTGTTGGCTTGTGGACAGTCATCCGGGCAGTCAGGTCGAGCCGTCGCGGATTAGATTCATGCCGCCGGACGACGAGGACCGCGATCAAGGGGGAAACATCATGGTGTACGTGAAGCTGGAGAGTGACTGGACCGACGCCGACGGGGTCAACCACTCCGCGGGCGAGTCCATCGACGTGGACGCGGCCACCCTGGCCGCCCTGCAGGCCCAGGGCATCGTCAGCGAGGGGCCCAAGGGCGGCGGCAGCAAGGACGGGACCGACGGGTGGATCGGCCCGACCAGCACCAAGCCGTGAGCTGACGCGGGACAGCTAACACGTGGCCGGGGCGTTCGACGCCCCGGCCACGCGCCGTCTCAGCGGTCGTTCATTCCCGCCCGGCGGCGCAACGCGGCCACGTCGGTGACCACGATCCGGCGCCCCTCCGTACGCAGCCAGCCCCGGTTGGCGAACGAGCCGATGGCCTGGTTGACGCTCTGTCGGGAGCCGCCGGCCATCTCGGCGAGCTGGCTCTGGTTGAGCTCGATGGTGATCATCGGCGCCTGGCTCTCGCCGGCCAGCCGGACCAGCGTCTTGGCCACCCGGCCGGGCAGGTCGAGGAAGACGTGGTCGGCGTTCTGCTCGGTCAGCCGCCGGATCAACCCGCCCAGCGAGCGCATCACCGCGTCCAGGATGCGCGGGTTGGAGTGCACCAGCTCCATGAAGGCGGGCCGGGACAGCGCCAGCGCGGCGCAGTCCTCGATGGCCTCGGCCGACGCCGAGCGGGTCGAGGCGTCCAGCAGGGAGACCTCGCCGAGCACGTCCGGCGGTCGGATCACCGACAGCACGGCCCGCTCCCCGGTGGGCGC
>NZ_JAIOAA010000029.1 GCF_019890675.1 Micromonospora sp. PLK6-60
GCTCGCCGCCGGGGCGACCACCGACTCGGACCCGGCGTGCCGTCCCCCGGTGCTGCTCGAGGCCACCGCCGCCGCGCTCGGCGCGCCGACGGTGACGCAGGTCGAGGTGCTGGGTTGCCGCAACGGCTCGGCGCGGCTGTTCGCCATCGCTGGCGAGTCGACCACCCGGCCCGGTGGCAACCAGGTGTTCCTGCGGCTCGACCAGCGGCTCTGGAAGGTCGTGGCACGCACGCCGGCGGCCACCGACTGCGGCGACCCCGGGCTGGCCCCGGCGGTCACCACGGTCTGCGCCGCGCTCGCCTGAGCGCGGCCCAGCGCCGGGCCGCCGCGCTCGCCTGAGCGGCGGCCGACTGCCGGGCCGCCGCGCTCGCCTGAGGGCCGCCCGGCGCCGGGCCGCCGCGCTCGCCGTCCGGGGGCGGGCGTGGCGGCGGCCACCCGGAGCGGAAACCGTCGCCGGCACAAGGCAGGATGGAGGGGCGGAAGGGGGTGGGCCATGGCTGGGCGGATCCGGGACGAGGACATCGCGCTGGTCCGGGAACGCACCTCCATCGCCGAGGTGATCTCCGACACGGTGACCCTCAAGTCGGCCGGCGGCGGCAACCTCAAGGGGCTCTGCCCCTTCCACGACGAGAAGAGCCCGTCGTTCAACGTCTCGCCGGCGCGCAACGTCTGGTATTGCTTCGGCTGCGGCGCCGGCGGCGACGCGATCAAGTTCCTGATGGACGCCGAGCACCTGAGCTTCGTCGAGTCGGTGGAGCGGCTCGCCGCCCGGGCCGGCATCCAGCTGCGGTATGTCGAGGGCGACCAGGGCGCCCCCCGGGCCGCCCGCCCCCAGCAGGGGCAGAAGCAGCGGCTGGTCGCCGCGCACGCCGCCGCGGTGGAGTTCTACCAGGCGCAGCTCACCACGGCCGGCGCCCGTCCGGCCCGGGAGTTCCTGGCCCGGCGCGGCTTCGACCGCACCGCCGCCCAGCGGTACGGCTGCGGGTTCGCCCCGGACGGCTGGGACCTGCTCACCAAGCACCTGCGCCAGCAGGGCTTCAGCCACGACGAGCTGGTCACCGCCGGGCTGTCCCGCCCGGCCCGGTCCGGTTCGCTGATCGACCGGTTCCGCCGCCGGTTGATGTGGCCGATCCGGGACATCACCGGGGACGTGATCGGGTTCGGCGCGCGCAAGCTCTTCGACGACGACGACGGCCCGAAATACCTGAACACTCCCGAGACGCCGATCTACAAGAAGTCGCACGTCCTCTACGGCATCGACCTGGCCAAGCGGGACATCGCCAAGCAGGGCAAGGTGGTCGTCGTCGAGGGCTACACCGACGTGATGGCCTGCCACCTGGCGGGCGTGCCGACCGCCGTGGCGACCTGCGGCACGGCGTTCGGCGCGGACCACATCTCCGTGCTGCGCCGGGTGCTCTTCGACAGCGACGAGCGGGCCGGCGAGGTCATCTTCACCTTCGACGGGGACGCCGCCGGGCAGATGGCGGCGCTGCGCGCCTTCGAGGACGATCAGCGCTTCGTGGGGCGTACGTTCATCGCGGTCAGCCCCGACAACATGGACCCGTGCGACCTGCGGCTGGCCAAGGGCGACCTGGCGGTACGCGACCTGGTCGCCCGCCGGGAGCCGCTTGTCGACTTCGCGCTGCGCCACGTGATCAACCGCTTCGACCTGGACACGGTCGACGGTCGGGTGGAGGCGATGCGCCGGGCCGCCCCGCTGGTCGCCAAGCTCAAGGACCGGGAGAAGCGGCCGGAATACATCCGCAAGCTCGCCGGTGACCTGGGCATGGAGATCGAGCCGGTGCAGCGGGCCGTGCTCAACGCCGCTGCCGCCGGCCCGGCCGGCGCGGGGCGGCGCGAGGCCGCCGGTCAAGCCCGGACCGCCGGCCCGGCGGAGCCCACGGTGGACAGTCCACGCTCGATGGTCGAGCGGGAGGCGCTGAAGCTGGCCCTCCAGGAGCCGGTGCTGGCCGGCCCGATGTTCGACGCGGTGGAGGCCACCGAATACCGCCACCCCGTCCACGCGGCGGTGCGGGCCGCCGTCGGGGCGGCCGGTGGGGCCGCGACGGCGGCCGGCGGCGCGGTGTGGATCGAGTCGGTCCGCGACGCCTGCGACGACCTGGCCGCCCGGGCCCTGGTCGGCGAGCTGGCGGTGGAGCCGCTGCGGATCGACGGCGAGCCCGACCCGCGCTACGTCTCGATCACCATGGCCCGCCTCCAGTGGGGCTCGGTGACCGGCCGGATCCGCGACCTGAAGTCGAAGATCCAGCGAATCAACCCGGTGAACCAGAAGGACGAGTACTTCGCGCTCTTCGGGGAACTGCTGTCGCTGGAGCAGCACGCGCGGGCGCTGCGTGAGCAGGCCGCGGGAGGACTGTGATGGGACTGTTCAACCGCAAACCGAAGCTGCCGCCGGCCGTCCGGCCGCCCCTGGAGGCCGACGAGCGGGTGCTGGCCTGGGCCGCCGCCGGCAACGGCGAGGGCGACGGCGTGGTGGTGGCCAGCAACCGCGGCCTCTGGCTGCCCGGCCGGCCGCACCGGATCGGCTGGCACGACATCCTCAAGGCCACCTGGTCCGGCCGCGAGCTCACCGTCACCCCGGCCGTGCCGGTCGCCGAGCGGGACGGCTACCTGGTCGTCGCCGACGGCCCCGCCGAGACCTACCTGCTGGTCGACCCCGGTGACGTGCCGAACCAGGTGCGGGCCCGGGTGACCCGCTCGGTGGCGTACACCCGCCAGCACGTGCTGCCCGGCGGCTCCGGCCGGATCGCGGCCCGCCGGGTGGCCGGCGTGGACGGTCTCAGTTGGACCATCCGCTACGACCCGGGCACCAGCGCGGACGACGCCGACGTCCGCGCCGAGACCGACGCGCTGGTCGCCGCCGCCCGGGCCGCGACCGCCCCGGCCGACGTCTGACCGGCCGCCCGCCGCCCGCCGCCCGTCATGTCCGCGGCCGGTGATCGGACCTGAGCCGGCTCTGGTCCCGGGCTCGGCCGCCGAGGGGTCGGCGACGCTCGATCACTGACGCGGTGGCGCTCGGTCACCGACGCGGCGACGAACATCCGAACGAGCGTGATACCTCTGAGGTATCAATATGACTCAGAGGTATCACGCTCAATTTGGTCACGGCCCACCCATCGCGCGCCGCTACCCGTCGCCCACGCGTCGCCTGTCGCCCACCCGTCGGCCCGCCGCCGGGAGGTGCCAGGGGACAGTTCAGCCGCCCTGGTAGAAGCGCGCCGCCCCGGGGTGCAGCGGGATCGGGTCGGTGCCGGAGGCGGTCTGCTGGTTGAAGTTGCCCCCCTCCGGGTGCACCCCGGCCAGCTCCCCCTGGTGGGCGAAGAGCAGCCGGGTCAGGTCGTACGCCAGCTGCTCCGGCATGTCGGCGGGCACCAGGATCACGTTCGCGACGGTGACCGTGGGGGTGCCGGCGGGCGTCCCGTACGTCTGGGCGGGCAGCTCGGCGGTGGTGTAGACCGAGCCGTACCGGGCGGCCAGCGGTTCCAGCAGGTCGGCGACGGGCAGCAGGACGAACGTGCCGGGAGCGTCGCCCAGCAGGTCGGCGATGCCGGGGGTGGGCAGGCCGCCGGAGAAGAACATCGCGTCCAGCGTGCCGGCCCGCATCCGCTTCGCCGTCTCCGGCAGGGACAGCGTCACCCGGCGCACGTCCCGATCGGGGTCCAGCCCGGCGGCGGTGAGCAACCGGCCGGCGATGATGTCGGTGCCCGATCCGGGCGAGCCGGTGGAGACCCGCCGGCCGCGCAGCCCGGCCAGGTCGGTGACCTGGGCGTCGGCCCGGACGATCACGTGGGTGAAGTTGCGGTAGACCCGGGCCAGCGCCCGGACCGGCTGCGGCTGGGTGAACACGCCCCGCCCGGCCACCGCGTCGGCGGCGGTGTCGGCGAGGCTGAACGCGATCTCCATGTCCCCGCCGGCGAGCCGGGTGACGTTCTCCACCGAGGCGCCGGTCGGCTCGGCCCGCGCCTCGTACCCGGGCAGGTGCCGGCTGATCACGTCCGCGTAACCGCCGCCGAGCTGGTAGTAGACGCCGGTGGTGTTGCCGGTGGCGAGGAAGATCCGACCGTCGTGCCAGGCCCGGGGTGGTGCCTCGGGCGCGCCGCAACCGGCGCCGGCCAGCACGGTCACCAGCAGGGCGGCCAGCGCCCGCAGCGGCCGGCTGGTCACCCGCGGACCGCCGGTTCGAGCGCCTCCGCCACCCGCTGGACCAGGGTGGCCGTCTCGTAACCGATCTGGCCCAGGTCGCAGCCGGGCGCGGCGAGCACCCCGAGCAGGGCCCGCTCACCGACCGCCATCACCAGCAGCACCCCGCCGTCCATGTCGACGATCTGCTGGCGTACCCGGCCGGTCGACATCAGCCGGGCGGCGCCGGCGGTGAGGCTGGCCAGGCCGCTGATCACGGCGGCGAGCTGGTCCGCCTGGTCGGGGGAGAGGGCCGGGGAGGTGGCGAGGCGCAGCCCGTCGCCGGAGACCGCGAGCGCGTGCGAGACGTCGGGCACCTGCCCGGCGAAGTTCTCCAGCAGCCAGTCCAGGCCGGAGTGCGGCGGTGGGGTCATTCGGGTCTCCCGTTCGGGGTCGTCCGCTGGTTACGTCGCTTCGCGGTGGCCACCCCCTCGGCGAGGGCGGAGAGCCGGGACCGCACCACCTCGGGGTCGAGCAGGTCCGGCCGGGCGGCCGGTGGGGGAGCCGGGTACGCGGCGGTCGCGCGCTCCCCGTCGCGTACCCGTCGGGGGAGGCCGGCCCCGGTCTTCGCCGCGGGCCGCACCGGCCAGAGCGCGGGTGGCGCGGCGGCCGGCCCGGTGGGCCCGGCCGTCGGCCGGGCGATCCCCCGGGCCGCCGGTGGGCGCGCCGACTCCGTCCTGGTGAGCAGGGATTCGGGTACGTCCACCTGGGCCACCGTGCCGGCGCCGGTGCGGTGCAGCCGCACCCGCACCCCGAGCCGGGCGGCCAGGTGCGCCACCACGTGCAGGCCCATGCTGCCGGCCGCGGCGCTGGAGAGCGTCGCCGGCGCCCGCAGCCGTTCGTTGATCTCGGCGAGCCGGCTCTCGCCGATGCCGATGCCCTGGTCGTGCACGCGCAGGGTGATGCCGTCGACGGTCCGCCGGCCGTCGACCTGCACGGGGGTGTGCGGGGCGGAGTAGGCGGTGGCGTTCTCCAGCAGCTCGGCGATCAGGTGGGCCAGGTTGCCGACCGCCGGGCCGTGCACCGCGACGGCCGGCACGTCGATCTCCACCCGGGGGTAGTCCTCGATCTCCGAGGCGGCGGCCCGCACCACGTCGGCGAGCAGGTGCCCGCCCTCGTCCAGCCGGCCCGGCTCGCCGCCGGCCAGGACCAGCAGGTTTTCGCCGTTGCGGCGCATCCGCGCGGCGAGGTGGTCCAGCGCGAACAGCCGGGCCAGCGCGTCCGGGTCGGTCTCGTCCCGCTCGAACTCGTCGAGCAGCCGCAGCTGGCGGGTGATCAGCGTACGGATCCGGCGGGCCAGCGCCTCGGCCATCCGGGTCACGTCCATCCGCAGCTCGGCCTGCTCGCCGGCCAGCCGCAGAGCGGCCCGGTTCACCGTGTCGAACGCCGCCGCGACCTGCGCCACCTCGTCCCGGCCCTGACTGATGCCGGCGGTCAGCCGGGTGGCCGGCCCGTCGCCCGGCGCCCCGTCACCGGCGGCGATGGCGGTGATCCGGTCCGGCAGCTCGCGGTGGGCCATGGTGAGTGCCGCGACCCGCAGCCGGCGCAGCCGGCGGCTGGTGCGGACCGCGAGCAGCGCGGCGGCGGCCAGCGAGGCCACCACCACCGCCGAGGTGCCGCCCGCGGTGAGCAGGGCCCGCCGCCGGGCGTCGCGGGCCAGGCCGGCCGCCTGCCGGTCCAGCCTCTCGGAGAGGTCCCGGCCGAGCAGGTTGTAGCGGCGGATGACGCCGCTCTGCGCGACGTACCAGACGTCGCCGTCGGTGCGCAGCGCGGCCGGTTCCGTCTCGGCGGCGAGGGCGCTGTCCCGCATCCGCTGCGCGCCGGCCACGTCCGCGCCGGTGATCAGCCGGCGCCAGGCCGCGGCGGCCGGCGCGGTGGCGATCCGGGAGAACTCGGCCTGCCGCTGCTCGCGCGCGCCGCGCAGCTGGCCGAGCCGGACCAGCTCGCCGTCGGCCAGTTCGCCGCGGATGAAGACGGTACGGAGCAGGTCCCGCTCCAGCGCGGCCAGGTGCTCCTGGGCGGCCACCGCCGCCACCTCGCGCGCCCCGTTGGCCAGCTCGGTGTCGCGTACCTGGGCGGGTAGCGCGTCGGCGACCGCGAGCAGCGCGTCGACCAACGCCACGTACGCCGGGTCGGCGCTGCCGGCGCCCACCGCGAGCGCCCGGGTCGGGTCGAGCTGGCCCAGGTGCCCGTCGGCGTCGCGGAGCACCCGTTCCAGGTCCGGCGCGGCCGTGCGGGCGGACCGGCTGGCCGCCCGGTAACGGTCGCCGGCGGCGTCCACCCGGCGTCGCTGGGCGTCCACCAGCGGCCGGCCGGCGGCACCCCCGCGCTGGCGCAGGGCGGCGGTCTCGCCGAGCTCGCGTTCCAGCTCGTGCACCAGCCGGACGGTGGCGGTGGCGGTGCCGGCCAGCACCCGGGCCCGGTCGGCGTCGGCGGAGGCGGAGAGCGCGGCCCGGGTCTGGGTGGCGCCGAGCACCACCAGCCCGATGGTGGCCACCAGGATCGGCGCGAGGAGCTGCGTACCCACCGACCACAACCGGTCGGCGGGCCGGTCGGGCCGGCGTACGCGGGCGGGGCCGGGGAGCGGCACGGGATCTCCCGATCGGTGTGGGAGCGGCGGGCCCGGGCGGGGAGGCCCGGGCCCGACGCCGTCTGGTCAGCTCGCGCCGAGGGTGGTCAGGGCCCGTATGAAACGCGTACGGCCCGCACGAGGGGGCACGATACGCCGAATACGAACGCCGGGAAACATTGCCGCGCATCATTGCTTTCCGTGATTGGTGATCGGGTTCCATCACGCTGCGGAGTGGCCTCCCGAGGCGATTGGATGTCGGGTTTCTTGATTTGTCGTTGACAATTATCCGCAGCCGGGGCGCAGGCCGGCGGTTATGTCCAGTTGAGTCGGGGTGCGCCGCGCGGCACGGCGGACCCACCGTGGACAGTCCGTGCGACGGCCGGTGACTCTTGGTGATGTGACTACTCAGCGTGACCGCTCCGGGGGCCGCCGAATCCGGTCGAATGTGTCGGATCCCGGGGCTAGGGTCGTCGGGTGAGCACTGATCAACCCCTCATCCAGGCCCGCGGGCTGGTGAAACGGTTCGGCGACTTCACCGCCGTGGCCGGCATCGACGTCGAGGTGCGGCCCGGCGAGGCGTTCGGCTTCCTCGGGCCCAACGGCGCCGGCAAGTCGTCGACCATGCGGATGATCGGCTGCATCTCCCCGCCCACCGGGGGCGACCTGCGCATCCTCGGGATGGACCCGGTCCGCGACGGGCCGGCCATCCGGGCCCGGCTGGGCGTCTGCCCGCAGGTCGACAGCCTCGACCCCGAGCTGACCGTCCGGGAAAACCTCACGACGTACGCCCGCTATTTCGGCATCCCCCGGCGGGTGGCCCGGCAGCGGGCCGCCGACCTGCTCGACTTCGTGCAGCTCGGCGAGCGGGCCGACAGCAAGGTCGACCCGCTCTCCGGCGGGATGAAGCGCCGGCTCACCATCGCCCGGGCGCTGGTCAACGAGCCCGACATCGTGCTGCTCGACGAGCCGACCACCGGCCTCGACCCGCAGGCCCGGCACCTGGTCTGGGAGCGGCTGTTCCGGCTGAAGCGGCAGGGCGTCACGCTGGTGCTCACCACGCACTACATGGACGAGGCCGAGCAGCTCTGCGACCGGCTGGTGGTGATGGACGGCGGCCGGATCGTCGCCGAGGGATCCCCCCGGGCGCTGATCGAGCAGCACTCGACCCGGGAGGTGGTCGAGCTGCGCTTCGCCGCCGAGTCGCAGGAGGCGTTCGCCGGCAAGCTCGACGGCCTGGCCCAGCGGGTGGAGGTGCTGCCCGACCGCATCCTGCTCTATGTGCCCGACGGCGACGCCGCGGTCGACGAGGTGACCGCACTCGGGCTGACCCCGGCCAGCGTGCTGGTGCGGCGCAGCAGCCTGGAGGACGTCTTCCTCCAACTCACCGGCCGCACCCTGATCGACTGACCGTCGCCGTTGGGGCGGTCGCGTCTGATCGTGGGAGCGTGGGGTGGGCGTGCCTGATCGTTGGCAGCTCAGCAGTGCTCCGCCCGGCGTGTCGTGCTGCTCAGCTGCCAACGATCATGGCTCAGGTGTTGCGGGGCTGGTTCAGGTGTCGCGGGGTTTGGCCCAGGCGAGGAAGCGGTCGGCCAGCGCGGCGGGGGTGGGGTGGTCGGCGAGGTCGGTCAGCGCCTCCGCCAGCAGGGTGCCGAGATAGATCAGCAGGGTGGTGCGGCTCTCCCGGTACTCGCCAAGCAGCGCCAGCTTCGCCGACGAACAGGGCCAGGCGGCACCGCACACCCGGCAGCGCCACGACGGGCGGGCCGCCACGTGTGGCCGATAACGCGGCATCAACGCAGATTCTCCGGTCCGCCCGTTTGCCGGCCCCCGCCGGCCCGCCACTCCTGCGCCCGGGCCAGCCGCCCCGGTCGCCCCGGCCGGTCGACCGGGAACACCTCCGTCGGGGCGGTCGCCCACGTCGGACGTTCGTTGGGCGTACGCCGGGGGAGCCGGGCAGGCGACGCCGGGCGGCGGCACCGCCAGAACCTGATGCGCATGAGTGAGCCTCCGTCGAGTGGGGAAGCGCCCGCCGACCACTGCCGTACGGGCGCTCCCGGCCTGGTTCCGCCCGCCGTCGAGATCCCGTGAGCGGTTCCGCTGCGTGACAGTCTGCTGAGGACTCGATTACGGTGGGAGGTCTTGCGCGCCGACGACCAGCGCGTCCGCTGGTCGACCCCAGGCGGTACGAGGATGTACGGAGGCTGTCCGTGGAAAGCTCGTCCATGCTGGAGCACTTCGCCGAGGAGTTGCGGCTCGCCCGGGCGGCCAGCGGCATGTCCCAGACGGCGCTGGCGGAGACGCTGAGCTATTCGGCCGCGCTGGTGGCCAAGGTGGAGACCTGCGAACGCCGGCCCAGCCTCGACTTTGCCCGGCGTTGTGACGCGGTATTCGGCACGGACGGCCGGTTCGAACGGATCCAGCGGCGGATCAGCCGGGAGACGGTGGTGCCGTGGTTCCGCGACTGGGCCGGCATCGAGCAGGAAGCAACGGCGCTGCGCACGTTCGAGCCGATCTATGTGCCCGGCCTGCTGCAGACCGACAGCTACGCCCGCGCCATCCTGACCGGGGTCGGGCTGTTCGCGGCCGGCGAGATCGAGCAGCAGGTGGCGACCCGCCTCGATCGTCAGCCGGTGCTCGCTCGGGACCGGCCCCCGCTCCTCACCGCGGTCATCGACGAATACGTGTTGCGCCGCTGCATCGGCGGGCCGGAGGTGATGCGCGAGCAGGTGTGCCACCTGGTGAAGCTCGGCTCGACGTTGCCCCGGGTCCGAATCCAGGTCGTGCCGCTGACCGCCGGGGCCTACGCTGGGCTCGACGGTCCCTTCGTGATCGCCACCTCGCCCGCCGGAGAGGACGTGGTCTATCAGGAGGGGCACCGTCACGGGCAGGTGATCGACCGAACGGACTACACGCGGCAGATGGTCGAGGTGTGGGAGTCGATCCGTGGTGAGGCACTATCACAGCGGCAGTCCCTCGACCTGATGGCGGAAGTGGCGGAGACATGGACCTGAGCGGCGCCCATTGGCGCAAGAGCATCCGTAGCAACGGCAGTGGCGGCAACTGTGTCGAGGTGGCCGACAACCTGCCCGGTGTGGTGGCCGTACGTGATTCGAAGGATCCGGGGGGTCCGGCGCTGGCCTTCGGGCCCGACGCCTGGCGGGCGTTCGTCGCGCGCCTCGCCGCGCGGCACTAACCCACCTCGACGAGTCGGATCCTCCCCTGGCCGCTACCGCACGCCTAGACCCACCTGTCACCCGATCGCGGCGGAAATTGAATCTTGGCGAGTTGCCGTTCGCTGCTAACGGTAAGTCGCCAAGATTTCGGCGCTGACTCGGATGCCGACGGGAAACCGCCGCGACAGCACCGCCCGTCGGTCCTGGACGAGCGAGGTCACCGACTGCTGGGATGTCGGGGTGGAGGGGAAAGCGAGCAAGCGGAAGGTCAGCTTCATCGGGCTGGTGGCGTTCGCCGCATCGGTCATCCTCGTCACCTACGTCGCCTACCGATTGTCCGAAACGGTGGAGAACGAGTGGCTGCGGGGGCTCGTCACGTCGTTGCCGATTGGCTTCGCAATGGCGGCCGGGCCGTTCATGGTGCGGCGCGGAGGTGCCTCGCGGTGAGGATCGGCGACAAGGAAGGGCTGGCCTGCGTCGCGCGGAGCGGGAACGTCGGGTGAAAGCCGCCAACCCCTGGACTCGGCTACTTCTCGCGAGTCTGATGCTGCTGTGCACCGGCGTCCGGATGCCGGACGTACTCGCCGAGGACAGTTGGCGTTCGTGGGCCATCGTTCCGGTGCTGGCCGGCGTGTGCTGTTTCTTCGTGACAGCGGTGCGCGATGCGATGGTCCGGCGCCAACGGGGCTCCGCTGAGCGGGACACCGCTTGCTGAACCGCAGGCGGCAGGGCCGCTGGCTCAGGGCTCGGCGCCGGCGAGCGCCCAGACGTTGACCAGCAGCGCCGCGCCCGCGGCGGCGGCCAGCGGTCCGGCCAGGCCGCCGACGACCAGGATGCCCCACCCGCCGCCGAGCGCCGCGCCCACCAGGGCGAACAGGACCGCCCGCGACCACCACCGCCGGGCCCGGGGCAGCGACGCCCCGGCCGGGAGGATGACAAAGTCGTCCAGGCCGCCGCCCACGTCGGCGCGATCCTCCAGCACCACCCGCTTCGGCGGCTCGTGGCGTAGCCGGCCGATCGGCACCAGCCGGACCCGGCCCGGCAACTCGACGACCACCCGGCGGTTCGTCGAGACATCACCGTGGACCGTCACCGGGACCGTGCCGCGCACCGAGTCCACGGCCGGGTGCCACATGACCCGCTGCCACCGGTCGGGGTCGCGGCGCCGGTCATCGGCCAACACGATCCAGGTGGTGCTACCGACGGTGAGCGGCGGGCCGTCCGGTCGGTCACCGGCGAGCACCGACGCGGCCATGAGGCGGCCGGGGCGGCGTGCGGCGCGTCGGAACAGCAGGCCGCGCACCGTCCAGGCCAGCGCGAAGAGGACGGTCCCGAGCCCGGCGAGCACGATCGGCATCACCAGGTCGTCCTCCTCGCTGGTCTCCTCGGGGTCGACCGGGAAGCCGCGCGGCGCGGGCTCGGCCGGGTCGTAGGCGACCGGGAACGGCTCACCCGTGGTGTACCGGTCGGTGTCGTAGATCCCGAAGCGCTGCACGTGCTCCCGGCCGGCCTCGTCCACCCACCGCACCCGGATGTCGCCGACGTCCCCGATGCCGTCCTCGACGACGGTGCCCTCGGCGACGGCGGTGGCGCGTTCGTGCGCGCCTGCGTACCGGTACGCCTGCCAGCCGAGGACGCCCGCGATGACGGCGAACGCGAGCGCCGTGGCGGCGAGCGCCAGCAACCCGACCCGGAGCGCCGGCCGTGGTGGACTCATCGCGCCGCCCGCTCGGGGAGGTCGGCGAGCAACTCCCGGATCCGGGTCGGGTCGCCGCTGTCCACCGCCTGCTCCACCAACTCCTCCACGTCGAGCGGCGCACCGGCGGGGTCGACCAGCACGGTGACCGTCCATCGGCTGGCCCGCGTCCACCCGGCCGCCAGCAACAGGCCACTGATCACCCCGCCGACGTACCAGGTCAGGGCGGCGCGGGAGGCGGGAGCCCGCATCGGCGGCGGCACCTTGCCCGTCTCCGGGTCGAGCGCCCGGGCCAGCCGCATCCAGGTGCCGTCCGCCACCGCGTCGGCCGCGGCCCTCACCGCCCCGGCTGCGGAATCCTGCCCCGTCACCTGCATGAGATGCGCGGCATCATCCTCAAGGTTCGCCTCGAAACGCTCCGGCGGGAGGTCGAGGAGTCGAACCGGCCGACGCCCGGCCGAGCCGGTCACCTCCCGTACGCACCAGCGCCGCAGCGCGTCGGCGTCGCGCAGTGCCACCGGCGCGGTCGCGTCCCAGCCGTAACCGAGATGCTCGGGCAACGCGGCGAGACGGACGCCCAGCGGGGGCTCGACCTCGATGGCCATCGGGTCGTTCTCGTCGTTGGCGACGGCCGTCAGGCGGGCCGCGACGTGCGGGTCGTCGATCGCCGCGTCGAGGGCCTCGTACAGGTCCTCCGGATAGCTGCCGTCCTCGCCCAGCACCTCCAGCCAGGTGGTGCCGAGCAGGTCGAAAGCCGCGGCGGCGACACCGAGCTTGGTGAGGGCGTCGCGCATGGCCTGGGTGCCGGCGACGGCGGTGGCCTCGGCGTCCGCGACCAGGGCCGCCGGCCAGAGCCGGGCCTGGCTGGCCCGCAGCAGCCGGACAACCAGGACGGCCGGAGCCCGGAAGCGGCGGTCGATGACGCTCTCCACCAGCGAGTATCGGGCGCGGAACAGCATGCGGGTCCGCCAATCGCCGACGTGCTGCTCCCGAGCGAACTCGCGGGCCAGGAGTGCGGCCAGCTCGGCGGTGCTGAGCTGGCGCAGCAGCGGCAGACCGACGAAAACGGTGTAGGTGCGGAACCCCGCTGTCTTGGTCAGCAGGACGTTGGCGTCCGGCTCGGCGACGATCCGCAGGAGCAGCGGAGAGCGGAAGCCGAGTCGCTCGGCGACCTGCCGTACCAGGGTGGCCAGCTCCGGCTCCTCGGCCGGCCGCACGGCGTGCCCCCGGAGTCGTGGACGCTGCGCGAGCATGATGATCAGCGGGACCGCGGTTATCGGGAGCCCGAACCAGAGGAACGGCACCCACTCGCGGAAGACCACCATGGCGGCCAGCACCGCCAGCAGCACGAGCACGCTTATGACATTCGCGCGGGCGGTCATGGCCGCAACGAGCAGCAGGTCGCGCACGACCGACGGGCGGGCGGTGAGACGCCCCGTGGTTGTGCCCATCTCACCCCTTGCTGCGGCCGGTCACCGAGAATACGGTGCCGCTGTCAGCGGCGGAAGGTCGCGGAGGCAGGGACTTTGGATGGCCATGATGGGTAGGGCGGGTTCGCCGTGAAGCGACAGGTCTACCGGAGTTGGGGGCAGATAACCGCGTTGGCGGCGTCATGGGGGCTTTTCCTGCTGGTGTCGCTGCTGTCCTTCGGCGGAGCCGACGGCACACTGGCGCAACGTGACCATGTGGGTACCGTGTTGTATGCGGTGATCGTTGTCGGATCGCTCGTCGCCCTGTGGCGGACGTTTCGTCTCGGGGTTGTCGTTGACGAGGGCGGACTGCGCTTGCGCAGCCTGGGGCGGGACGAGTGGATACCGTGGTCATCGGTCGTCTCGATCTCTTGTGAGAATGTGGACTCCCGATTCGGAATTCCGATCTACGGGCCATTGATTGAGGTTGCGCCTGGCCCCGAAGACGAGCCGGGCAACATCCCGATGAGCGCGATGGCCTCATATCGCAGGTCCACTGCACAAGCCAGAACTGATGCGCTGGCAAGTCGGATAGCGGAGGCCGACAGGTAGCCATGCCCGAAGAGGAGATCCCAATGGAGTTCCGGGATTTCGCGGGCCGCCAGGGGGAGCGCGCGGCGAGGATCGACGTCGGCGTGAAATCGGCGCGACATCCCCCGCGCCCCGGTCGTAGGGTTGCCGGCGGCCTGTCGTACCCCTGGGGTAGGAAGGCCGAGTGAGGCGGACGGGGGTGGGCACGTGAGCGTGGCCGAGCGGGCCCGGCCGGCGCTGCCCAGGGTGCCGGCGCTGGCGGTGCTGGCGCACTACCTGGTGGGCTACCGGCGCACCTGGCGGGCGGGGGTGTTCTCGTCGTTCCTGCTGCCGGTGCTGACCGTGGTCGGCTTCGGCTTCGGCGTGGGGGCCTACATCGACCAGGGCGTCGGTGGCGTGCGCTACCTCGACTGGCTGGTGCCCGGCCTGATCGCGTCCACCGCGCTCCAGGTGGCGGTCGGCGAGTCGACCTGGCCGGTGTTCAGCAACTTCCAGTGGATCAAGACCTACTTCGCTCAGATCGCCGCGCCGCTGCGCATCGGTGACCTGCTCGCCGGGCACCTCGCCTTCGTGCTGTTCCGGGTGCTCACCACCGCCGGCGCGTTCCTGCTGGTGACCGCGCTGTTCGGCGCGCTGCGCTCGCCCTGGGCGCTCGCCGTGCTCCCGGTGGTCGCGCTGCTCACGCTGGCCGTCGCCACCCCCACTTTCGCGTACGCCTCCGCGGTCGACAGCGACAGCTGGCTGGCCATGCTGTTCCGCTTCGCGGTGATCCCGATGACGCTGTTCGCCGGGGTGTTCTTCCCGGTCGATCAGTTGCCCGGGGCGCTGCGCTGGCTGGCATACCTGACGCCGCTCTGGCACGGCGTCGACCTGTGCCGGGCCGCCACCCTCGGCGTGGCGCCGCAGTGGTCGGTGGCCGGTCACCTGCTCTACCTCGCCGGGTGGGCGGCGGCCGGCTGGCTGCTGGCCTACCGCAGCTTCCGTCGCCGGCTCGTCGTCTAGGAAGGGTCCCCGTGCTCGCTCTCGCCCTGCCCCGGCTGCTCGACGTCCCGGCGGCCTCCCGCCGGTCCATGTCGGTGGTCGAGCGGAACGTGGCGACCCTGCGCCCGGCCTACTGGCTGCTGCTGCTCTCCGGCTTCGTCGAGCCGCTGCTCTACCTGTTCAGCATCGGTGTCGGCGTCGGCGCGCTGGTCGGTGACCTGACGCTGCCCGGCGGCACCGTGGTGTCGTACGCCGCGTTCGTCGCCCCGGCCATGCTCGCCTCGTCGGCGATGACCGGGGCGCTGGCCGAGACCACGTTCAACTTCTTCGGCAAGATGAAATACCTCAAGCTGTACGACGGGATGATCGCCACGCCGGTCCGGCCGTTCGAGATCGCCCTCGGCGAGCTGGCCTGGGCAATGGTGCGGGGCAGCGCCTACTCGGCGGCGTTCCTGGTGGTGATGGTGGCGATGGGACTGACCACCGCCGGTCGGGCCGTCGTCGCGCTGCCGGCCGCCGTGCTCGTCGGCTTCGCCTTCGGCGCGCTGGGCATGACCATCGCCACGCTGATGCGCAGCTGGCAGGATTTCGACCTGCTCGGCTCGGCCCAGTTCACCCTCTTCCTCTTCTCCGGCACGTTCGTGCCGGCCGAGGCGTACCCGGCGGTGCTGCGCTGGGTCGTGGAGCTGACCCCGCTCTACCGGTCGGTGCACCTGATCCGGGGGATCACCCTCGGTGAGGGAGGCTGGTTCTGGCTGCTCGACGTGCTCTACCTGATGGTCGTGCTCGGGGTGGGGCTGGCGGTGGCCGGTCGCCGGATGCAACGGATGCTCTATCGCTGAAGTGCCAGTCAGGCTGCCGGTGATGCGTTAGCCGGCGGTCCCGTCGGGGCAAGTGCAGGGGGACGACGCCGACCACGAGGGAGGGGCGATGGCCTCCGACGAGTCTCCCGCCCGCGACGGGCGCGACCGGGACGAGCCCGGCAGCACGACCGCGACCGAGCCCCAGCACGGCCGGCGCCACGACGACGCGTCCCGCGTCGGGCGGGACCAGGACGACGCGTCCCGCGTCGGGCGGGCCCACGACGACCCGAGGCGGACGGGCCGGAACCGGGGGCACGTCGGGCCGGTCGGGCCGGACGACGGGCCGGACAGCCCGACCGAGCTGCCCGGCTCCGGCTGGAAGGCGGCACTGCGCCGGACCGTCAAGGAGTTCCAGGAGGACAGCCTGACCGACTGGGCGGCGGCGCTTACCTACTACGGCGTGCTCTCGATCTTCCCCGGCCTGCTGGTGCTGATCTCGGTGCTCGGCCTGCTCGGCGAGCGGGCCACGGAGGGCGTGAAGGACACCGTCAACCAGGCCGTACCCGAGGAGAACATCCGCCGGATCATCGAGGGTGCGATCGAGCAGGCGGGCGCCTCCGGCGGGCTGGCCAGCATCGCCGCGATCGTCGGTCTGCTCGCCGCCTTCTGGTCCGCCTCCGGCTACGTCGCCGCCTTCATGCGGGCGTCCAACTCGATCTACGACGTGCCGGAGGGCCGGCCCATCTGGAAGACCCTGCCGACCCGGATCGGGGTCACCGCCGTCATCGGCGTGCTGCTGCTGGCCAGCGCGGTCATCGTCGTGTTCACCGGTAGCCTCGCCGAACAGGCCGGCCAGGCGATCGGGGCCGGCGGCGCGGCGGTCACCGTCTGGAACATCGCCAAGTGGCCGGTGCTGCTGATCCTGGTCAGCCTGATGTTCGCGATCCTCTACTGGGCCTCGCCCAACGCCCGGCACGGCGGCTTCCGCTGGGTCAGCCCCGGTGGCGTGCTGGCCGTGGTGATCTGGCTGGTCGTGTCCGGCCTGTTCGCCCTCTACGTGAGCAACTTCGGTTCGTACAACAAGACGTACGGCGCGGTCGCCGGTGTGATCGTCTTCCTGGTCTGGCTCTGGCTGAGCAACATCGCGATCCTGCTCGGCGCGGAGTTCGACGCCGAACTGGAGCGGGGCCGGGCCATCTCCGCCGGCCACCCCGCAGACGAGGAGCCCTACGTCGAGCTGCGCGACGACCGCAAACTCCGCAAGAAGCGCAACGCCGCCACCGGCCGCTGACCCCAGCCCGACCCGATCGCCCCGCCGCACCTCTCCCCGCGGCGGGGCGATCCACGTCCGCGCCCCGTCTTCACCCGCACCCGTCTCCATCCGCACCCGTCTCCATCCGCGCCCCTGTCCCCGTGCCCGAGTCCGTGCCCGTGCCCGAGCCCGAGTCCGTGCCCGAGTCCGTGCCCGAGTCCGTGCCCGTGCCCGTGCCCGTCTTCGTCTCCGTCGCCGAGCGCCGGGCCAGTAGATGTTGTTCCCCGCCCCGCCCGCCCCCGAGGGGCCTACTTCGGGGATGTTGTTGTCTCCCCTCGCCTCGGAGGGGACTACTTCGGTGAAGTTGCTGCCTGGCCGGGCGTGCCCGGAGGCGGTGGGGGTGCGTTGTCTGGTGCCGGGCTCTGCGGGACTTCGTCGGGGTGGGTGCTGCTTGTCCGGTGCCCCGGCTGGTAGCCACTACTTCGGGGATGTTGTTGCCTGCCCTGGCCTCGGAGGGGACTACTTCGGTGAAGTTGCTGCCTGGCCGGGCGTGCCCGGAGGCGGTGGGGGTGCGTTGTCTGGTGCCGGGCTCTGCGGGACTTCGTCGGGGTGGGTGCTGCTTGTCCGGTGCCCCGGCTGGTAGCCACTACTTCGGGGATGTTGTTGCCTGCCCTGGCCTCGGAGGGGACTACTTCGGTGAAGTTGCTGCCTGGCCGGGCGTGCCCGGAGGCGGTGGGGGTGCGTTGTCTGGTGCCGGGCTCTGCGGGACTTCGTCGGGGTGGGTGCTGCTTGTCCGGTGCCCCGGCTGGTAGCCACTACTTCGGGGAAGTTGTTGCCTGCCCTCGCCGCCGAGGGGACTACTTCCCTGAAGTTGCTGCCCAACCCCGTCTGCCCCGGGCTCGACCCGGCCCGACCTCGCCTGCCCAACCCCGCCTGCCCCGGGCTCGGCCACCTGCCCGGCCCCGGCCCACCTGCCCGGCCCCGGCGCCGGCCCGGCTGCCCGGCCCCGCCTGGAGGGGCCCACCTGGGGCGAGCGGCGAGGGGACGGGACGTGGGCGAGGCGCCCACGTCGACTGTTGCCGCTCGCCCGTGCTGCCGCGCCGAGGAGGCACCTACTTCTGGGAAGTTGTTGCCTCCGCCCGGTCGGATGGGGACTACTTCGGGGAAGTTGTCCCCACCCGTCCCGGCGAGGCGGCGAGGCGGCGAGGCGGGAGGCCGTCCATGAGCAGGGCGGATGGGCGGGGGCGTGGGGGCGCGGCGGGGGCGCCGACCTTTCCTTGATCAACTCTTAGCTTTTGTTCGTTAGTACAAAAGTTGGCGTCGGAACGGTTGAAGCTCTGGACAGGCGGCGCGGAAGCCTTTTACTGTGTCGAGCACAACACATCGACATTGCTTCGATGTGACGAGTTCGATGCGGAGGTGGGTGCGGTGCGTACCGAGGACCCCCTGCACGTACGGCTGTTGCGGCTGCTCCGCGACGAGGGGGCGGTGTCCCGGGCGGAGCTGGGTGACCGCCTGGCCATGCCCCGTCCGCGCCTGCTCGCCGAGCTGGAACGGCTGGTCAGCCTCGGCTACGTGGCCGAGGCGGGGCTCGCGGCCTCCCGGGGCGGGCGTCGCTCGACCCTGGTCGAGCTGAGCCCGCACCTGCGCTTCGCCGCCGTCGACCTGGGCGCCAGCTCGATCGACGTCGAGGTGGTGAACGGGCGGCTGGAGCCGATCGCCGCGTACGCGGAGGCGGCCGACATCCGCTCCGGCCCGAAGGTGATCCTCCAGCGGGTCAACGAGCTGCTGCACAAGGCCAAGGTGGATGGGGCGTACGAGCGCCTCGACGCGGTCGGTGTCGGCGTGCCGGGGCCGGTGAGCTTCCGCGACGGGGTGCCGGTGTCCCCGCCGATCATGCCGGGCTGGGACCGGTTCCCGGTGCGTGAGCTGCTCACCCGGGAGCACGGCTGCCCGGCGGTGGTCGACAACGACGTGAACATCATGGCCATCGGCGAGCGGCACGGCGGGGTGGCGCACTCGGTGGACGACTTCCTCTTCGTGAAGATCGGCACCGGCATCGGCTGCGGCATCTACCTCAGCGGCGACGTCTACCGGGGCACCGACGGGTGCGCCGGCGACATCGGCCACATCCAGGTCGACGCCAACGGCCCGATGTGCTCGTGCGGCAACGTCGGCTGCCTGGAGGCGCTGTTCAGCGGGGGCGCGCTGGCCAAGGAGGCGACCGCCGCCGCCCGCAGCGGCCTCTCCCCGGCGCTGGCCGAACGGCTGGCCGGGCGGGCCGAGCTGACCGCCCTGGACGTCGCCGAGGGCGCCGGTGAGGGCGACGTCACCTGCATCCAGCTCATCCGCGACGGCGGCCGCCGGGTCGGTGGGGTGCTGGCCGGCCTGGTCAGCTTCACCAACCCCTCGATGATCGTGATCGGCGGCGGGTTGGCCCAGCTCGGGCACATCCTGCTGGCCGAGATCCGCAGCGTGGTCTACCGCCGATCGCTGCCCCTGGCCACCGGGAACCTGCCGGTGGTCCTGTCCGAACTCGGTGGCCGGGCCGGCGTCACCGGTGCCGCCGTTCTCGCCAGCGACGTCGCCTTCGGGGAGGCATCATGAGCGCCGCCGACGACCGCGACCCCACCGCCACCGGCCCCACCACGCCGGACCACCGCGGCGAGGCCGCCACCAACGACCACCACGACGACAGGGCCGCCGACCAGCCCACCGCCGGCCGGCACGCGGCCCCGGACCAGGAGGCCGCCGCCGACCGGCAGGTCGCGCCGGAGCACGAGGCCGCCGGCCGGCACGCCGCGGAGCGGGCGCCCGACGGCGGCGCCCGGCCGCTGGTGGAGGCGCCGGCCGACACGGTCGCCGGGGAGGTGGTGCTGCGGCTCACCGACGTGGTCAAGACCTTCCCCGGCGTACGGGCGCTGGACGGGGTGCAGCTGGAGGTGCGGGCCGGCGAGGTGCACTGCCTGCTCGGCCAGAACGGCGCCGGCAAGTCCACCCTGATCAAGGTGCTCGCCGGGGTGCACCGCCCGGACTCGGGCGAGGTGATGTGGCGCGGTGAGCCGGCCGCGTTCGCCAACCCGCAGGCCGCGATGCGCGCCGGGATCGCCACCATCTATCAGGAACTCGACCTGGTGGACGACCTGTCGGTGGCGGAGAACGCCTTCCTCGGTCACGAGCCGCGCCGGCTGGGTTTCGTCCGTCGGGGTCACATGGCCCGCCGGACCCGGGGCATCCTGGCCCGGCTGGGCCACGGGGAGATCCCGCCCGGCCGGCTGGTGCGGCACCTGCCCGCCGCCGGCAAGCAGGTGGTCAGCATGGCCCGCGCGCTGTCGCACGAGGCCCGGCTGATCATCATGGACGAGCCGAGCGCGGTGCTGGCCCACGACGAGGTGGACAACCTCTTCCGGATCATCCGGGAGCTGACCGCGCAGGGCATCGCCGTCATCTACATCTCCCACCGGCTGGAGGAGATCCGCGAGATCGGCGACCGGGTGACCGTACTCAAGGACGGCCGGACCACCGCGGCGAACCTGCCGGCCCGCGACACCCCCACCCGCGACCTGGTGTCCCGGATGACCGGCCGCTCCATCGAGTACGTCTTCCCGGACCGGCCGGTCGACGAGCCGGCGGGCGAGGAACTGCTCACGGTGGACGGGCTGACCCGGGCCGGTGAGTTCGCCGACGTCTCGCTCAACGTCCGGGCCGGGGAGATCGTCGGCATCGCGGGGCTGGTCGGCTCCGGCCGCTCGGAGCTGCTGGAGACGATCTACGGCGCCCGCCGCGCCGAGTCCGGCACGGTCCGGATGGACGGCCGGGCGTTGCGCGCCGGCAGTGTGGGCGCGGCGGTGAAGGCCGGCATGGGGATGGCCCCGGAGGAGCGCAAGAGCCAGGCGCTGCTGCTGGGCGAGCCGATCTACCGCAACGTCACGCTTGCCACCTTCGGCCGGTACTCCCGGCTCGGCTTCACCAACGCCGGGCGGGAACGCGACGAGGCCGGCCGGATCGCCGACAACCTGGAGCTGCGGCCCCGCGACGTCCGCCGCGCGGTCGGCACCCTCTCCGGCGGCAACCAGCAGAAGGTGGTGGTCGGGCGCTGGCTGCTCGGCGACACCCGGCTGCTGCTGCTGGACGAGCCCACCCGGGGCGTGGACGTGGGCGCGCGGGCCGAGCTCTACCAGGTCATCCGGCAGTTGGCCGCGCGGGGCGTCGGGGTGCTGCTGGTCTCCAGCGAGGTGCCCGAGGTGCTCGGCCTGGCCGACCGGGTGCTGGTGATGCGGGAGGGCCGGGTGGTCCGCGAGGCCCCGGCCGACGAACTTGACGAGAACACCGTCCTCGACCTCGTCATGGCGGGGTCCCTGATGGAAGGCGCACCGGCATGACGACCGACAGCACCAAGGCCGCGCCCGACCGGGCGGCGTTGCCGGCCCAGTCGCCGCCGGTGGACCCGGCGCAGACCGAGGCGGCGGCCGGGCACGCCGCCACGGCCAAGGCTCCGAACCGAGGCCGGATCCCGTTCTGGAGCGGCGAGGGCGGCGAGGGCGCCCGGCGCAACCTGGGCCTGCTCGCCACCCTGGTCGTGCTCGTGGTGATCGGCATCGCCACCCGGCCCGACCTGTACGGCAACGCCAGCTGGGTGTGGGGCAACACCCTCACCATCCTCAAGCTCGCCTCGGTGGTCGGCGTGGTCACCGTCGGGATGACCTTCGTGATCATCGGTGGCGGCATCGACCTGTCGGTCGGCGCGATCGTCGCGCTGGCCGGGGTCTGGTGCACCACGGTCGCCACCCAGAGCTACGGCGCCGGCGGCATGATCTTCAGTGCGCTCGTCGTCGGGCTGGCGGTCGGCGTGGTCAACGGCCTGCTCATCTCGTACGGGAAACTGGTGCCGTTCATCGCCACGCTGGCCATGATGGTGGCCGCCCGAGGGCTCGCCGCGGAGATTTCCGACAAGCAGACGCAGGTCTCCGACAACCAGTTCATCAACGGCATCGCCAGCACCAGCCTGCTCGGCATCCCGCTGCTGGTCTACATCCTGGCCGCGGTGGTCATCGCGGGCTGGGTGCTGCTCAACCGGACCACCTTCGGCCGGCGCACGGTCGCCGTCGGCGGCAACGCCGAGGCCGCCCGGCTCGCCGGCATCAACGTACGGCTGCACACCCTGCTGCTCTACGCGCTCTCCGGCCTGTGCTGCGGTATCGCCGCGATCATGCTGACCGCGCAGGCCAACTCCGCCCAGGCGGCGATGGCCAACCTGTACGAGCTGGACGCGATCGCCGCCGCCATCATCGGTGGCACGTTGCTCAGCGGCGGGCGGGGCACCATCGTCGGTTCCCTGCTCGGGGTCATCATCTTCTCCACCATCACCAACCTCTTCGCCATCAACGGCCTCTCCACGGAGGCGCAGAACATGGTCAAGGGCGGCATCATCGTGGCAGCCGTCCTGATCCAGCAGGTGCAATTCGGCAACCTGGGCACCCGCTTCGGCCGCAAGCGGGCCAGCACCGCCTGACGGCGCCCACCGGCGCCGTCCGCCCCACCCCGTCCGTACCCGATCACCACTGCACCGGCGGCCACCTGGACCCATCGACGGTGGCCGAGCCGAACACACCCTTTTCTCCCCCCACCCGTAATTATCAGGAGGTCGACATGACATCCCACGGCCGCGACCTGTCCCGCCGTCGACTGCTCTTCGGCGGGGCGGCGCTCGGCGCCGGCGCCCTGCTCGTCGGCTGCACCAGCAACGAGGAGAAGCCCACCGAGGCGCAGACGAAGGCCGCCGCGAACGAGTCCGGCGGCAACAGTGAGCCGGGCAAGAAGGTGACCATCGGCTTCTCCGCCCCGGCCGCCGACCACGGCTGGATCGCCGCCATCACCAACAACGCCAAGGCGCAGGCCGGGGCGTACTCCGACGTGGAGTTCAAGTCGGTGGAGGCCGGCGCGGACGCGGCGGCCCAGCGGGCGGCGCTGTCCACCCTGCTCTCCCAGAAGCCGGACGTCATCGTCCTGCTGCCGCACGACGGCAAGGAGCTCAACGCGTTCGGCCTGGAGGCGATGAAGGCCGGCATCCCGGTGGTCAACCTGGACCGGGCGTTCCCGGACGCGAAGGCCTACCGGCTCCAGATCAAGGGCGACAACTACGGCATGGGGGTGGCCGCCGCCACCTTCATCGTCGAGCAGCTCAAGGCCAAGGGCGTGAGCAACCCGGTGATCGGCGAGATCGCCGGCATCGACTCGCTGGAGCTGACCCAGGAGCGCTCGAAGGGCTTCGCCGACACCCTCGCCCAGAACGGGCTGAAGGTGGCCAACCGGCGGGCCGCCGAGTTCACCGCCGACTCCGGTCAGCAGGCCGCCACCGGCCTGTTCCAGGCCCTGCCCAAGATCGACGCGATCTGGAACCACGACGACGACCAGGGCATCGGCGTGCTCGCCGCCGTCAACCAGGCCAACCGCAAGGAGTTCTTCATGGTCGGCGGCGCCGGCTCGAAGAAGGCCATGGAGGACATCCAGGCCGACAACACGGTGCTGAAGGCGACGGTCACCTACAGCCCGTCGATGGCCTCCTCGGCCATCTCGCTGGCCCGCCTCATCGGCCAGGGCCGGGGCATGTCCGACCTGGTGGAGCTGCAGGTGCCCAAGGAGATCGTGCTGGCCTCCGAGACGATCACGAAGGAGAACGCGAGCGACTACCTGAAGCTCGGGTTCTGACACACGGTTGGGAGACCTCCCTTGTCCACTGACAACAGACAACTGCGGGTCGGCATGGTCGGCTACGCGTTCATGGGTGCCGCGCACTCGCAGGCGTGGCGCACCGTGAACCGGGTGTACGACCTGCCGGCGCGGGTCCGGATGTCGTCGATCTGCGGCCGGGATCCGCAGAAGGTGGCCGAGGCCGCCGACCGGCTCGGCTGGGACGGCTGGACCACCGACTGGCGGAAGCTGGTGACGTCCGACGAGATCGACGTCGTCGACATCTGCACACCGGGGGACAGCCACGCCGAGATCGCGCTCGCCGCGCTGGCCGCGGGAAAGCACGTGCTCTGCGAGAAGCCGCTGGCCAACACGGTCGACGAGGCTCGGGCGATGGCCGCCGCGGCGGCCACCGCCCGGGGCGCCGGGGTGCGTTCGATGTGCGGGTTCAACTACCGCCGGGTGCCCGCGGTGACCATGATGCGGCAGTTGGTCGCCGCCGGCCGGCTCGGACAGATCCGGCACGTCCGCGCGACGTACCTGCAGGACTGGATCGTGGATCCGCAGTTCCCGCTGGTGTGGCGGTTGCAGAAGGACAAGGCGGGCTCCGGCGCGCTGGGTGACATCGGTGCGCACATCATCGATTTCACCCAGTACGTCACCGGCCAGCGGATCACCGGGGTCAGCGCGATCACCGAGACCTTCGTCAAGGAACGGCCGCTGCCGGGCGGCTCCAGCGGCCTGGCCGCGCACGTCGACGGGCACGGCTCCGCCGACGGGCACGGCCCGGCCACCGGTGCGGTCACCGTCGACGACGCGGCGGTCTTCGTCGCCCGGCTCGACGGCGGCGCGCTGGCCACGTACGAGGCGACCCGGTTCGCCACCGGCCGCAAGAACGCGCTCCGGGTGGAGATCAACGGTTCGCTGGGCAGCGTGGTGTTCGACCTGGAACGGCTGAACGAGCTGGAGTTCCTGGACGGCACCCAGTCCGCCACGGAGCAGGGCTTCACCCGGATCCTGGTGACCGAGCCCGAGCACCCGTACCTGTCGGCGTGGTGGCCGCCGGGCCACATCATCGGCTACGAGCACTCCTTCACCCACCAGATGCGCGACTTCGTCGAGGCGGTCGCCACCGGCGCGGACCCGCAGCCGTCCTTCGAGGACGCGCTTCAGGTCCAGCTGGTGCTGGACGCGGTGGCCCGCTCGGCGGAGCAGGGCTCCAGCTGGACCGTGGTGGACCCCGAGCTCGCCCCGGTGGCCGCCTGAGCCACGGCGGCGCCGGCACCCGCCGGCGCCGCCACCGACCCCCCGGTGCGGGCCTCCGCCGGCACCACCGACCCCCCGGTGCCGGCACCCCCGCCGGCACCACCCACCCCCGGGTGCCGGCACCCCCGCCGGTACCACCGAAGCCCGGTGCCGGTCCGCCGGCATCCCGACCCGCGGTCGCGGCACCCGCCGCGCCGCCCAGTTCGCGACGGTGGCCACCCTTCACCGTCGCCCGACGGCTCCCCGGGTTCGACCGGCGAGGGCCGGCCGCGGTTGCGCCCCGCGGCCGGGACGAGGCCGGACCCGGAGGGCGTGCGACCGGCGCCGACGTGCCCGGTGGCGCACGAAGCAGGACGGTCGTCCGGTGCGGCCGGACCGGGATTCCCCGGCCGCAGCGGACGACCGGACAGGACCGACGCGGGGGAGGCAGGGCCGGACGCCGACCGACCCTGCCTGTCGGCCCCGCCCGCCCCCGGCCGCCCGGAACGCCCGGGCCGGTGCCGCCGACATCGGCGTCGGGCCGCCCACCACGGGCGGGGGCGAGCGGGGCCATCCCGCGTCGACCACGGCTGGTCCGCACCGTCGGCCGGCGAGCACCGCCGGCCACGACGGGCACCGGGAAGGAGCATCATGCGTACGGGTGTCTGGCTGGTGGGAGCGCGCGGCTCGGTCGCGACCACCAGCATCGTCGGGGCGCTCGCCCTGCGGGCCGGCCTGGCCGACCCGACCGGTTGCGTCACCGAGCTGCCCGAGCTGCGGGGCCCCGCCCTGCCGGCCTTCGCCGACCTGGTCTTCGGCGGGCACGACCTGGTGTGCACGCCGCTGACGAAGCGGGCCGAGTCGCTGGCCGACGCGCAGGTGGTGCCGGCGCGGCTGGTCGCCGCGCTGACCGACCGGCTGGCCGCGGTGGAGGACGACCTGCGGCCCGCCCCGACCGGCGGGAGCCAGGCCGACCGGGCCGACACCCTGGTCCGGGAGCTGACCGCCTTCCGGGAGCGGCACGCGCTGGAGCGGCTGGTGGTGGTGAACGTCTCGGCCACCGAGCCGGTCGCCGCGCCGCACCCGGCCCACGCCGACCTCGACGCGCTGCGGGCCGCGCTGGCCGGGCCGGACGAGGTGCTGCCGGCCAGCTCGCTGGCCGCCTACGCGGCGTTCACCGCCGGCGCGGCCTACGTCGACTTCACCCCGTCGACCGGGGCCCGGCTGCCCGCGCTGGCGCAGCTCGCCGCGCGGCACGCCCTGCCCTACGCGGGGCACGACGGCAAGACCGGGGAGACCCTGGTCAAGTCGGTGCTCGCGCCGATGTTCGCGATGCGCAACCTGGCCGTGCGCTCCTGGTCCGGGGTGAACCTGCTCGGCGGTGGCGACGGCGCCACCCTGGCCGAGCCGGCCGCCAACGCGGCCAAGGTGGAGAGCAAGCAGCGGGTGCTCGGCGAGACGCTGGGCTACGTCCCGCAGGGACACACCCGGATCGAGTACGTCGAGGACCTCGGCGACTTCAAGACCGCCTGGGACCTGGTCACCTTCGCCGGGTTCCTCGGCACCCGGATGCGGATGGAGTTCACCTGGCACGGCTGCGACTCGGCGTTGGCCGCGCCGCTGGTGCTGGACCTGGCCCGGCTCACCGCCGCCGCGCACGCCGCCGGCCACAGTGGACCCCTGCCCGAGCTGGCGTTCTTCTTCAAGGACCCGCTGGGCGCGCCCACCCACTCGCTGGCCGAGCAGTGGGCCCGGCTGCGGGACTTCGCCCACCGGCTGCACGCGGGAGGTGCCGATGGGCCGCGTGGCTGACCTCGTGGAGCTGGTCCGCGCGCCGGCCGGGCTGTCGGTGCCCGGGGACGTGGTGGCCGGGGCCGCCGCCGCGGGCACGCTGGGCCGCCGTACGCCCGTCCTGGCCGGCGCCTCGGTGCTGCTCTACTGGGGCGGGATGGCCGCCAACGACTGGGCCGACCGGCGGCTGGACGCGGTCGAGCGGCCGGAGCGGCCGATCCCGAGCGGCCGGATCAGCCCGAGCGAGGCGTTCGGCGTCGCCGCCGGTCTCACCGTCGCCGGGGTGGCGCTGGCCGCCGCCGCGGGTGGCCGTCGGGCGGCCGCCGTCGCGGTGCCGCTGGCCGCCACCGTCTGGGGATACGACCTGGCCGCCAAGAACACCGCGGCCGGCCCGGTGGTGATGGCCGCCTGCCGCGGGCTGGACGTGCTGCTCGGCGCGACCGCCGGCCGGCTGGTCCGGGCGGTGCCGGCGGCGCTCACCGTGGCCGCGCACACCTGGACCGTCACCGAGCTGTCCCGCCGGGAGGTGACCGGGGCGGACCGACGGTTGCCGCGGGCAACCCTGGCCGGCACGGCCCTGGTCGCCGCCGCCGCGGTCGGCCCGCGGCCGGCCGTGGTGCCGGCGGCGCTGGCCGCCGGGTACGCCACCCGCTACGGCGGCGCCCAGACGCGGGTGCTCACCGACCCGTCCCCGGGCGCCGTCCGGGCCGCCGTCGGCGCCGGGATCACCGGCCTGCCCGCGTTGCAGGGCGCGCTGACCGCCCGGGCCGGGGCGCGGGTGCTCGGGCTGGCGGTCGCGGCGGCCGCCCCGCTGGGCCGCCGGCTGGCCCGTCTGGTGTCCCCGACATGACCGCCCCGACCCCGCTGGACCCGACGGAGCTGCGCCTCGGGTACGGCACCAACGGCTTCGCCAACCACCGGCTCGACGACGCCCTCGCGGTGCTGGCCGACCTCGGCTACCGGGGCGTCGCGCTCACCCTGGACCACGACCACCTCGACCCGTTCGCGCCGGGGCTGGCCGCCCGGGTGGCCGCCGTACGCCGCCGGCTGGACGCCCTCGGCCTGGCCGTGGTGATCGAGACCGGGGCCCGCTACCTGCTCGACCCGTGGCACAAGCACGCGCCGACCCTGCTGCACGACGAGCCGGCCCGCCGGATCGAGTTCCTGCGCCGGGCGGTGGCGGTCGGGGCGGACCTGGGCGCCGAGGCGGTCTCCTTCTGGTCCGGCGTACGCCCCGACGGCGTACCGCCGGAGCGGGCCTGGGACCGCCTGGTCACCGGCTGCGACACGGTCTGCGCGGCGGCCACGGCGGCCGGCGTGCCGCTCGGCTTCGAGCCGGAGCCGGGGATGCTGGTGGCCGACATCGCCGACTGGCGCCGGCTGCGCGCCGCCCTCGGCGAACCCTCCGCCTTCGGGCTCACCCTCGACATCGGACACTGCCGGTGCCTGGAGCCCGCGCCGGTGCCCGACTGCGTACGCCAGGTCGGCGCACACCTGGTCAACGTGCAGATCGACGACATGCGCCGGGGTGTGCACGAGCACCTGGAGTTCGGCACCGGTGAGATCGACTTCCCGCCGGTGCTGGCGGCGCTGGCCGAGGTCGGTTACCGGGGGCTGGTCGCCGTGGAACTGCCCCGCCACTCGCACGCCGCCCCGGCCGTCGCCGCGGCGTCGCTGGACTTCCTGCGCGCCGCCGCCCGCTCGGCGTCGGCGCGCCCGGACGACCGTGCGCCGGTCGCACCGCAGACACCCGACCCGGCCGCTTTGCTCTGCTCCAACGGAGGCGACACTTCCGGGCCCGCACTGTCGCCCGGGGGGAAGCAGAGCAAAGGCGGCGACTGACCACACCCGGCGGCCTGGCCACCAGCCACCCGGCTCAGAGGGGAGACGGCATGACACCGGACCGACTGCGCGCCGCGCTGGACGGCGTACCCGATCAGGAGTGGCTGGACACGGCGCTGCGCCGCGTCGCGGCCGACCCCGGCGAGATCCCGCGGTTCTTCGCCGCCGCCGGCCGGCGGTGCGGTCGCGGCCCGCTGCCCGACCCGCCGGGCTGGACCGCCGACGAGGCGGCCCGGGTGCTGCTGCTGACCGCCCTGCGCGCCGAGCACGCGGCGACCGTCACCGCGCTCTACTCCGCCGGCGACGCCGCCGAGAAGCGGGCCGTGCTGCGCGCGCTGCCGCTGCTGCCGGTCGGCCCGGCCGGCGTGCCGCTGCTGCTCGACGCGCTGCGCACCAACGACACCCGGCTGGTCGCCGCCGCCCTCGGCCCCTACGCCCAGCACCTGGACCAGGCCGCCTGGCGGCAGGGGGTGCTCAAGTGCGTCTTCATGGGCGTGCCCCTCGCGGCGGTCGCCGACCTCGACGAACGGGCCGACGGCGAACTGGCCGTCATGCTCGCCGGGCTGGCCGCCGAACGGGCCGCCGCCGGCCGCGCCATGCCCGCCGACGCCACCGCACTGCTCGACCGGCTCGGCGTCCCGGCCGCGCCGACCGGCCGGGCCACCGCACCGGACCAGCTCAGCCCCAGGGAGGCCTGATGCGCATCTTCGACCCGCACATCCACATGACGTCCCGGACCACCGACGACTACCAGCGGATGGCCGCGGCCGGGGTGCGCGCGGTGGTGGAACCGGCGTTCTGGCTCGGCCAGCCGCGGACCAGCCCGGCGAGCTTCACCGACTACTTCGACTCGCTGATCGGCTGGGAGCCGTTCCGCGCCGGGCAGTTCGACGTGCGGCACCACGCCACCATCGCGCTGAACCCGAAGGAGGCCAACGACCCGCGCTGCCGGCCGGTGCTCGACCTGCTGCCCCGCTACCTGGACAAGGACGGCGTGGTCGCGGTCGGCGAGATCGGCTACGACTCGATGACCCCGGAGGAGGACGAGGCGTTCGCCGCGCAGCTCGCCCTCGCCGTCGCGCACGACCTGCCGGCGCTGGTGCACAGCCCGCACCGGGACAAGGCGCGCGGGGTCGAGCGCAGCCTCGCCGTGGTCGCCGAGTCCGGCATCGAACCAGGCCGGGTGGTGCTCGACCACCTCAACGAGGTGACCGTGAAGCTGGTCCGGGACACCGGCTGCTGGCTCGGCTTCTCCATCTATCCGGAGACCAAGATGTCCCCGCCCCGGATGGTGGAGCTGCTCAAGACGTACGGCACCGAGCGGATGCTGGTCAACTCGGCCGCCGACTGGGGGCACTCCGACCCGCTGCTCACCCGGGCCACCGGGGAGGCGATGCTGCTCGCCGGGTTCACCGACGACGACGTCGACCGGGTGCTGTGGCGCAACCCGGTGGAGTTCTACGGCCAGTCCGGGCGGCTGGACCTGACCGGGGTGGACCATCCGGCCACCTTCGCCGGCAACTCGATCCTGCGCGGGGGTGAGTGATGCGGCTCCGGCACGCCGACGGCAGCACCGTCCATCTTGGCTACTGCACGAACGTCCACCCGGCCGAGGACCTGGCCGGCGTGCTCGCCCAGCTCGACACGTACGCCCGGCCGGTGCGCGAGCACCTCGGCGCCGACCTGCTCGGGCTCGGCCTCTGGCTGGCCGCCCCGGTCGCCGCCGAGCTGGCCGCCGACCCGGCGCTGACCCGCCGGCTGCGCCACGAGCTGACCGTGCGCGGCCTGGAGGTGGTCACCCTCAACGGCTTCCCGTACGCGGCGTTCCAGGCGCCGGTGGTCAAGGGCGACGTCTACCACCCGGACTGGACCACCCCGGACCGGCTGGCGTACACCCTGCACCTGGCCCGGGTGCTGGCCGACCTGCTGCCCGACGACGCGGCCCGCGGCTCGGTCTCCACCCTGCCGCTGGCCTGGCGGGACCCGTGGGACCCGGCCCGCGCCGACGCGGCGCGGCACCGGCTGGACCAGCTCGCCGACGGACTGGCCACGGTGGAGCGGGAGACCGGCCGCACCGTCCGGGTCGGCTTCGAACCGGAGCCGGGCTGCGTGGTGGAGTCCACCGCGCAGGCCGCCACCCTGTTGTCCGGGGTGGACGTGAGCCGGTTGGGCATCTGCCTCGACCTGGCCCACCTCGCCTGCGCCTGGGAGGAGCCGGCGGCGGCGCTGGCCCGGCTGCGCGACGCCGGGCTGCCGGTGGTCAAGGTGCAGGTCTCGGCCGCCGTCGAGGCAGCCGACCCGGCCGCCGCCCGGGGCGCGCTGCACCGCTGGGTGGAGCCCCGCTTCCTGCACCAGACCCGCGCCGCCGGGTGCGCCGGCGCCGCCGACCCGGCCGACCCGGCGTACGCCGCCGACGACCTGGACGCGGCGCTGGCCGCGCGGCTGCCCGGGGCCTGGCGGGTGCACTACCACGTGCCGTTGCACGCCCCACCCGAACCACCGCTGACCTCGACCGTGCCGGTGCTGCGGGCGGCCCTGACCGGGCTCTTCGCCGGCCCCGCCGCCGGCTGCGACCACCTGGACGTCGAGACGTACACCTGGGGGGTGCTGCCCGCCGAGCGGCGGCCGCGCACCGACGCCGACCTGGCCGCCGGCATCGCCGCCGAGCTGGCCTTCGCCCGCGACGAGCTGGTCGCCGTCGGCCTGACGCCGACGACCGCCGCCGTGCCGACCGGATCGGGGGTACACCGATGAGCCGCCCACTGGTGGTGCTGAACGTGGTCGGGCTGACCCCCCGGCTGCTGGCCCACATGCCCCGGCTGCGCGCGGTCGCCGACGGCGGTTTCACCGCCGAGCTGGGCACCGTGCTGCCGGCGGTCACCTGCTCGGCGCAGGCCACCTTCCTCACCGGCGAGCCGCCCAGCGGGCACGGCATCGTCGGCAACGGCTGGTACTTCCGCGACCTCGGCGAGGTGCTGCTGTGGCGGCAGCACCACGCGCTGATGGGCGGGGAGAAGGTGTGGCAGGCCGCCCGCCGGCACCGGCCGGACTACACGGTGGCGAACGTCTGCTGGTGGTACGCGATGGGCGCCGACGTCGACTGGACGGTCACCCCGCGCCCGGTCTACCACGCCGACGGGCGCAAGGACCCGGACTGCTACACCGACCCGCCGGAGCTGCACGACGAGCTGACCGGCAAGCTCGGCACCTTCCCGCTGTTCACCTACTGGGGGCCGGGCGCGGGGATCACCTCGTCGCGGTGGATCGCCCGGGCGGCCGAGCAGATCATGGCCGACAAGTCCCCGGACCTGACCCTGGTCTACCTCCCGCACCTGGACTACGACCTGCAACGCTTCGGCCCGTCCGCGCCGCAGGCGGCCGCCGCCGCGGCCGAGCTGGACGGGGTGCTCGGGCCGCTGCTGGACGCCGCGCGGGCCCGGGACGCGACGGTGCTGGTGCTCTCCGAGTACGGCATCACCGAGGTCTCCCGGCCGGTGGACGTCAACCGGCTGCTGCGCGCCGAGGGGCTGCTGCGGGTGCACACCCAGCAGGGCATGGAATACCTCGACCCGTGGACGTCGCGGGCGTTCGCCGTCGCCGACCACCAGGTCGCCCACGTGTACGTGAAGGACCCGGCGGACCTGCCGGCGGTGGCGAAGCTCTGCGCCGCCCTGCCCGGGGTGGCCGAGGTGCTCGACGCCGACGGCAAGGCCCGGTACGGGCTGGACCACGACCGGGCCGGCGACCTGGTGCTGGTGGCCGAGCCGGACGCCTGGTTCACCTACTACTACTGGCTGGACGACGCGCGGGCCCCCGACTTCGCCCGGCTGGTCGAGATCCACCGCAAACCGGGCTACGACCCGGCGGAGCTGTTCTTCGACCCGGCCGCTCCCGGTGCGGCGAAGCGCCGGGCGGCGGTGGCGCTGGCCCGCAAGAAGCTCGGCATGCGCTACCTGATGAGCGCGATCGGGCTGGACGCCGGCGCCCGGGCGGTACGCGGCTCGCACGGGCGGCTGCCGGCCGACCCGGCGGACGGTCCGGTGCTGCTCTGCTCCGACCCGTCCGCGGCCCGGGAGCGGGTGGCGGCGACCGAGGTCAAGGCGCTGCTGCTGGAGCTGTCCGGACTGCCGACGGGCGCGCGGTGACGGTGACCGTCGCCCCGGCGGACGCCGCCCGGCTGCGGGCCCGGTTCGACGCGGAACTCGCCGCGTTCCTCGACCGGCAGGGCCCGGACTGGCCGGACGGCGCGCCCCGGGGCGTGTTCACCGCGCTGTACCGCTTCGTGCTGGCCGGCGGCAAGCGGCTGCGCCCGCTGTTCTGCTACTGGGGCTGGCGGGCCGCCGGTGGCCGGGACGAGACCCCGATCGTGGTGGCCTCGGCGGCGCTGGAGCTGTTCCACGCCTTCGCGCTGATCCACGACGACATCCTCGACGGCAGCGACCGCCGCCGGGGGGAGCCCTCGGTGCACCGGATCTTCGCCGACCTGCACGCCCGCTCGTCCTGGCGCGGCGACCCGGAGGCGTACGGGCGCAACACCGCCCTGCTCTGCGGGGATCTCTGCGCCGCCTGGTCGGACCAGATGTTCCACGACTGCGGCCTGAGCACCGACGACGTGCACCGGGGGTACGCCTGGTTCGCGCTGATGCGCACGGAGGTGATCGCGGGGGAGTACCTCGACCTGGTCTCCGGGGTGGGCGACGGCTCGGTGGCCAGCGCGCTGACGGTGATCCGGATGAAGGCCGCCCGGTACACGGTGACCCGGCCGATGCAGATCGGGGCGGCGCTGGCCGGGGCGGACCCGTCCCTGTTGGACGCCCTGGTCGAGTTCGGCGATCCGCTGGGTGACGCGTTCCAGCTTCGCGACGACGTGCTCGGGGTCTTCGGCGATCCGGCGGTGACCGGCAAGTCCATCCTGGACGACCTGCGGGAGGGCAAGCCGACGGTGATGATGGCGCTGGCCCGGGACGCCGCCGACCGGGCCCAGGCGGCCCGGTTGCGGGAGTTGTTCGGCAACGCCGAGCTGGACGCCGAGGGCGCCGCCGAGCTGCGGAAGATAATCGAGGGGACCGGGGCGCGGGAGCAGATCGAGCAGATGATCCGGGTCCGCGCCGACGCCGCCCAGGCGGCGCTGGACCGCCTGCCGGTGGCGGAGCCGGCGCGGGCCGCTCTGGCGGCGCTGGCCGCGCAGGCGGTGGACCGTACGGCGTGACCGGTGGCAGTCAGGAGTTGACCAGATCATGAGATTCCTCCGTACCCTGCTCGGCACGGCCACGGTGGTGCTCGCCGCGGCCGCCTGCACCGGGCCGGACCGCCCGGAGCCGGCGGCCACCCCCGGCCCGGGCGGGTCCGGCGACGGCGGTTACCAGGTGCTGGTCTTCTCGAAGACGGCCGGCTACCGGCACGACTCGATCCCGGCGGGGATCCAGGCGATCCGGGAGCTGGGCGCGGCGCACGGCTTCGCGGTGACGTCCACCGAGGACGCCGCCGCGTTCACCGGCGACCTGGGCCGGTACGCGGCGGTGGTCTTCCTCAACACCAGCGGCAACGTGCTCGACCCGGCCCAGCGGGCGGCGTTCGAGGCGTACGTCTCCGGCGGCGGCGGGTTCGTCGGGGTGCACGCGGCGGCCGACACCGAGTACGACTGGCCGTTCTACGGCGAGCTGGTCGGCGCCCGGTTCGCCCGGCACCCGGAGGTGCAGCGGGCCACCATCCGGGTGGAGGACCGGGACCACCCGGCCACCGCGCACCTCGGCCCGACCTGGGTCCGCACCGACGAGTGGTACGACTATCGCACCAACGCCCGGGCCACCGCGCACGTGCTGGCCAGCCTGGACGAGTCGTCGTACAGCGGGGCGGGGATGGGTGGTGACCACCCGCACGCCTGGTACCGGGAGTACGCGGGCGGGCGGTCCTTCTACACCGGTGGCGGCCACACCCGGGAGTCGTACGCGGAGCCGGACTTCCGGGCGCACCTGCTCGGCGGCATCCGGTACGCGGCCGACCGGGCCTGACTTTCATCAGGATGAGCGGAAGTTCGCGCCGTCGGGGCAGAAGCCATAGACAAGCGGATCGAGAAGCGTTAATGTCGCCGCCAACGCGAACATGTTTCGTCGAGGTGTCCCGACGGCGCGGTACGCCCTCGACGGATGGTCCGGACGGACCGTGGACGGCCCCGTCCGCGAGCCCGGCACCCCACCCCGCAACGGCATCCGGCGCGACGGCGCGCGCCCCGCCCTGGCAAAGAGTCAGGAAGGGACAGCACGATGTCCA
>NZ_JAIOAA010000003.1 GCF_019890675.1 Micromonospora sp. PLK6-60
CCCCGCCTGTGGTCACCCTCCAAGAGCTATCAGCTATCCGGGGCAACCGCCACCCGTGCGCGGGGCGAGACGGCGGCGGGGGGGGGGGGCGCCCCCCCCCCCCGCCGTCGACGTCAATCGGTGATGATCAGTACCAGCCGGAGTTCTGCGAGTGGCTCCAGGCGCCGCACGGGTTGTCGTAGCGGCCCTCGATGTAGCCGAGGCCCCACTTGATCTGGGTGGCCGGGTTGGTCTCCCAGTCGTCACCCACCGTGGCCATCTTGCTGCCCGGGACCGCCTGCGGGATGCCGTGCGCCCCCGAGCTGGAGTTGTGTGCCTTCGGGTTCCAGCCGCTCTCCTTGGTCCAGAGCTTGTCCAGGCACGGGAACTGGTCGATGCCGAAGCCGTCCTGGATCATCAGCGCGCAGCCGATCTTCCGGTTGCCGCTGTACTCGTTGCAGGAGGCGGGGATCGGGCCGTCGTACGGCTTGCTCGCCTTCTTGGCGGCCTCCTCCTCGGCCTTCTTGCGGGCCGCGGCCTCCTCGCGCTCCTTCTTCCGGGACGCGGCGGCGCGTTCGGCCTGCCGGGCCCGCTCCGCGGCCTCCTTGGCCGCCGCGGCGGCGCGCAGCCGGGCCTGGTACTCGGCGGCCCGCTGCTTGGCGGCGTCGACCCGGTGATCGGCCTGCCGCTCCTGCTGGTAGCGGTATTCGGCCCGGTCGACCTGGAACCCGACCTGCGCGGTCAGGCCCTGCTGCTGGACTTCCCGGTCTTCACCCAGATAGAAGCCGCCGGCTACGCCCACGGAGAGCAGCGCGACAGCGGCCGTGCGGGCGCCGAACCGGCTCCACAGCCGACTCACGAAGTGGTCCCTTCGTCGGGGGCAAGGACGCGGCGAGGTGGCCGGTGCCGGCCCGTCCGCGCCGCGAGCGCCCCGACCTCAAAGCCGGTCGCAGCCGACGCACTGGCGGTCGCCGATGCCGCTCGCCGTGGGGCGAGCGATCCTCAACGATCTTCCTGGTGCGTGGGCGCTCGATGGAAACCATCGCGCACGGTGAGGCTGATGGGAAACCGGCGACTCAATTTGTGATCTGCACCACAAAGCGAATGCGGACGTAAACGACCAGAACCGCCGGCTCGGCGGCCCGGCTACGGAATGTCCTCCAGCAGATCCGTGACCATCGCGGCGATCGGAGAACGCTCCGAACGGGTGAGGGTGACGTGCGCGAACAGCGGATGACCCTTCAGCGTCTCGATCACCGCGGTCACCCCGTCGTGCCGGCCGACCCGCAGGTTGTCCCGCTGCGCCACGTCGTGGGTGAGCACCACCCGGGAGCCCTGGCCGATCCGGGAGAGCACGGTGAGCAGCACCCCGCGCTCCAGCGACTGGGCCTCGTCGACGATGACGAAGGCGTCGTGCAGGCTCCGGCCCCGGATGTGGGTAAGCGGCAGCACCTCCAGCAGCCCGCGCGCGGTGACCTCCTCCAGCACGTTCTCGTGCACCACCGCGCCGAGGGTGTCGAAGACGGCCTGCGCCCAGGGCGACATCTTCTCCGACTCCGAACCGGGCAGGTAGCCCAGCTCCTGACCGCCGACCGCGTACAGCGGCCGGAAGACGACCACCTTCTTGTGCCGGCGGCGCTCCATCACCGCCTCCAGACCGGCGCAGAGCGCCAGCGCGGACTTGCCGGTGCCGGCCCGGCCGCCGAGCGAGACGATCCCGATCGACTCGTCGAGCAGCAGGTCCAGCGCGATCCGCTGCTCGGCCGAGCGGCCGTGCACGCCGAACGCCTCCCGGTCGCCGCGAACCAGCCGCACCGTCTTGTCGGGCAGCACCCGGCCGAGCGCCGAGCCCCGGGCCGAGTGCAGCACCAGGCCGGTGTGGCAGGGCAGCCCCGCCGCGGCGTCCAGGTCGAGGGTCTCGCCCGCGTACAGCTGCCCGATCTGTTCCTCGGCCAGCTCCAGCTCGGCCATCCCGGTCCAGGTGGGGTCGCTGGCCTGGCCGTGCCGATATTCGTCCGCGCGCAGCCCGACCGAGGCGGCCTTCACCCGCAGCGGCATGTCCTTGCTGACCAGGGTCACCTCCCGCCCCTCGGCGGCGAGGTTGAGCGCCACGGACAGGATCCGGGCGTCGTTCGACTCGTTGCGGAAGCCGGGCGGCAACACCCCGTCGTCGGTGTGGTTGAGCTCCACCCGCAGCGTGCCGCCCTGCTCGTTGGCGGGCAGCGGGCGGTCCAGCCGGCCGTGCGTCACCCGCAGCTCGTCCAGCATGCGCAGCGCCTGCCGGGCGAACCAGCCCAGCTCGGGGTGGTGCCGCTTCCCCTCCAGCTCGGAGATCACCACCAGCGGCAGCACCACCTCGTGCTCGGCGAAACGGTGGAACGCCGCGGGATCGGAGAGCAGGACCGAGGTGTCCAGGACGAAGACCTGGCCCGATGGTCGGGGCTCCTCGGTGTCGGCGGGGGCGGCCGCCGCCCGGCGGCTCCGGGTGGTCCGGCGGGTCGTGGCAGTCGCGGCCGGGGTCTGGTCGGCCCCGGTAGCGGTACGGCGAGTCGTCACAGGCCTGCTCCGCGGGTGGGCACCCGGCCACCCGAGTCCGCCTCGTCCGGTGCCCGGTGGACACGGGGTCGGATGCGGGCCCCGTGCGCGAGGTCGCAGGTCCGGGCTGGCCGGCTGGCCCGGGGGAACCCCGCGCCATGAGTAGACGCTAGCGGCGCGCGGGCGCGGCGGCTAGTACCCGAACTGGATCTCACCCGACGGGCGGGTCAGGCGGTGTTTCCCACCGGGCCCGGCCGAGGCGGCGTACGGGCGGCGGTCCGGCCGGGATGCATGCCCCCTGCGCGCATCCCGGCCGGCGAGGCCCGGCGTCACCGGTCTGACGCCGGCCCCGACGGTGCGCGTCCGCCGCGGACGGCGCACCGCGTCCAGTGGTGGGGCCTCAGCCCCGGCGCCGGACCAGGGTGCCGGTCGGGTGTCGGCCGGTCACCGCGGGGGCGGTGAACGACGAGCCGGTGTAGGTGGTGCCCTGCCGGCTCCCGGCACCGCCCGAGCGGGCGGCGGAGGCCGACAGCGCCGAGGCGATCGCCGCCTGGGCGTCCCGCCGGCGGCGGTTCCAGGCCCCCCGGTCGCCGTCGAAGTAGCCCTGGCGGTAGCCGAACCGGTAGCCGATGCGGTAGCTGAGCTGGCCGTGCAGCCGGCCGGCCGCGTAGCTGGTCGAGGCGAGCACGAGGACCAGGACGACGGCGAGGAAGGGGCTCATCCCGCGACTCCGGCGGGTCGCGGGATGACGGAGGGGGTCATCGGTCCTCCGGCTCTGCCCGGCTGGGGTCGACCACCAGCAGCCGCTCCAGGTCGGCGGTGGTCACCTCCTCCACCAGTTCGACGCTGATCCGGCAGCCGTCCAGGACGACCTCGGCCACCGAGGAGCGCCGGATCTCGCCGCCGGCGTCGTACACCCGGACGCTCAGCTCGGGGCAGCCGAGATGGGTGCGCCAGGCGTCCCACTCGCCCCGGTCGGCGACGCTCAGCGACAGGTAGCGGCAGCCGCGGGCGAGGTAGAGGCGCCAGGGCGCGCTCAGGCCGGCGGCCACTCCGTCGGCGATCAGGCGGAAGGCCTGGGCACGGGTAGCGAGTTCGGTCACCACACCCCCCGTGCGGCGAAGGAGTGACGCATGTGAGCACTGATCGTCTCATGCACGTGACACACCGTAGATTGTCCCATGAACGTGACAGTATCAGCTTTTCGTCCGGTTACCGCGGTCCGTGACGGCAGCTAATCTGCCCGGGTGACACCCCTCAGAGCAGGCAATAAGTCGTTTACCGGCACAGAGTTGAAGTCGTCTCACAGGCGAGACGGCAGCGCGCCGGGTCCACCCTCGACGGCCACCCGGCCGTACCGTCACGGGGTGACCGAGACGAACAACGCGCGGAAGATCGCCTTCGCCACCTTCGTCCGCCGGGCGCTCGACGACGCCCGGGCGACCCGGGCATGGAGCGGCACCGAGGTGTCCCGCCGCACCGGCGTCTCCCGGCAGACCATCAACCGGTGGGTCCGCGGCGACTGGGCCAGCGACCCGGAGGCGGAACGGGTGGTCGCGTTCTGTGAGGGGCTCGGGCTCAACCCGGCCGCCGCCTTCGGCGCGCTCGGCTGGGACCGCACCGCCCCGGCCGCCGCCGACCCGGTCACCCCGGAGATGGACCCGGACGTCGCCGCGCTGCTGCGCCGTTTGGTCGATCCGGGAGTCTCGGACGCGGAGAAGTTCCACATCCGAGAAACCATTCGTTATCTCGCATATCGCCCATCCCTCCCCGTCGATGTCCGAAATCGACGGAAACAAGCGGGCTAGTTCTCCAGATGGCGAAAGAACGCCTGGTCAGCCTCCATCGTTTCCCTTCCGGGACGGACCCGGCACGCTAGCGTCCTGTCTGTACTGCTTGGGCTCGTCATCGGCGGGGGGACGGGACAAGGCCGAACCCAGCCCTGCGGGACAGAAGGAGGGGTCTGTCCATGACCCTGAAATGGTGGGCAGTCGTGGTCGCGGTGGTGTGCCTGACCTCCGCCGTGACCGCCAACGTGGTGATCGTCGCGGTCGACGGCGAGCAGGTTCCCCTGCTCGTCAATCTCTTCGCCCTCACCACCGCCGGCACGGCGGTCGTCCTGGCCGTCCTCGCCGAGCTGCACGACCGGCTCAACGACCGGGTCACCGCGCTCACCGAGTTCCTGGTGGCCCGGCTGAACGAGATCGAGGCGCACACCGGCGACCGCAACGCCGGCTTCGTGGAGGGCTACCTGCTCACCCACGGCCCCGATGCGGCCGTCGTACCGCTCGATCGGCGCGGCCGGGGAGCCGCCGAACGCTGATCCCCCGGACGGTTGAGCGTCACCTCTCGGCCACGAGCGGGCGACCGCCCCCGGGGTACGCTTTCGCGCGTGCCGCCGTTGAATCTGGGCAACCAGCAGCCGAAGACCCCGTTGGACGCCGAGCAGGCCTGGCGCGCCACCGGCGCGAGGGCCAGTGAGACAGTTCTGTTCTTCGACTTCGACGGCACCCTCGCCCCGGTCGACGACGACCCCACCGCCGTGCGCCCCGCGCCGAAGGTGCTCGCCGCGATCGAGGCGCTGGCGCCGGTCGTCCGCCGGGTGGCCATCGTCTCGGCCCGCCCGGTGGAGTTCCTCCGCGAGCAGCTCGGCGGCCTGCACGGCGTCGACCTCTACGGCCTGTACGGGCTGGAGCACAGCCACTCCGGCGGCGAGACGGTGACCGAGCCGGCCGCGCTGCCCTGGGTGCCCACCATGTCCGAGCTGGCCGACCAGGCCCGGGCCGAGCTGCCCGCCGGCACGCTCGTCGAGTTCAAGCGACTCTCCGTCGCGCTGCACTGGCGCACCTCGCCGCAGCTCGGGCCGGAGGTGGAGCGGTGGGGGCGGGAGCAGGCCGACCGGCTGGGCCTCAAGTGCCAGGCCGGCCGGATGGTGCTGGAGATCAAGCCGCCGGTCGACCGCGACAAGGGCATGGTCATCGGCGAGGTCGTCCGGGACGCGGGCGGCGCCTGGTATTTCGGCGACGACGTCTCCGACATCAAGGCCTTCGCCGCGTTGCGCGCCCGGGCCGCGGCGGATCCCCGCTTCGTGGGCGTCTGCGTCGCGGTGGCGAACCCGGAGACGGGTCACGAGGTGGCCGAGGCGGCCGACCTCACCATCGACTCCCCCGCCGCGCTCGGCGACTTCCTGACCGCCGCCCTCCCGCACCTGACCTGACCTGACTGTGCCACCGGCCCGGCGGCCGGGACCGTCGCCGGTGCCCGGCGGGATCAGACCCCGAAGCGGCGTTGCCGGGTGGCGTAGGAGCGCAGCGCACGCAGGAAGTCGACGCGGCGGAAGTCGGGCCAGTTGAGCTCGCAGAAGTAGTATTCCGAGTGCACCGACTGCCAGAGCATGAAGCCGGAGAGGCGCTGCTCGCCGCTGGTCCGGATGATCAGATCCGGGTCCGGCAGGCCCTTGGTGTAGAGGTGCTCGGAGATGTGGTCGACGTCGATCGAGTTGGCCAGCTCCTCGACGGTGCCGCCGGCCGCCACGTGCTCCAGCAGCAGCGACCGCACCGCGTCGGCGATCTCGCGCCGCCCGCCGTACCCGACGGCGATGTTGACCTGGGCGCCGCCGGCCCGGTCCCGGGTGCGCTCCTCGGCGGCCTTCAGGGCCTGCGCCAGCTGGGCGGGCAGCACGTCCAACGCGCCGACCATCCGCAGCCGCCAGGGGTTGCCCTCCTCGGCCAGCTCGGTGCTCAGATCCTCGATGATCTGCAGCAGCGGGTTGAGCTCCTCGGCCGGGCGGGAGAGGTTGTCGGTGGAGAGCAGCCAGAGCGTGACGTGGCCGACCCCGGCCGCGTCGCACCAGCGCAGCAGCTCCTTGATCCGCTCGGCGCCCATCCGGTGGCCGTCGTTGGGGTCGACGAAGCCCATCTCCCGCGCCCACCGGCGGTTGCCGTCGCACATGACACCGACGTGCCGGGGCACCGGCTTGCCCGCGAGCTTCGCCGTCAGGCGCCGCTCGTAAACGGAGTAGAGGAGATTCCGCAGAGTCATCACCTTGCAGGGTAGCGACCGATCGGAAAGATCAGTGTCGCGGTGGCCGATCCCACGCCGAGAGACCGACGCCGATCATCGCGAGGGTCCGCGCGTCCAGGCGGCCGTCGCCGAGCCCCAGCTCGACCACCGTGGCGTACACCCGCGGGTCCCGCCGGGCGGCGCGGACCGCCGCGTCCACCACCGGCCGGCGCCGGGCCAGCCAGGCGGCGGTCGAGCTGTGCCGCAGGTGCCGGCCGAGGCGGCGGCGCAGGTCGGCGGTGTAGCGCGCGCCGGCCCGCTCCGGCGACCCGGCGGCCGCCGCGCCGGCCAGCGCGCCGGAGAGCAGCGCGTAGAAGATCCCCTCGCCGGTGAACGGGTTGATCAGGGACAGGGCGTCACCGGCCAGCACCAGCCGGCCCCGACCGGGGGCCGGCCGCCAGGTCGACAGCGGCAGGTGGTGCGCGCGCAGCCCGGTCGCCGCCGCCGGGTCGGTCTCCGGCAGCAGCGCGGCCAGCCGGTCCAGCAGGTGGGCCCGGGTCAGCGGCTCGCCGCGCAACACCTCCCCGTACCCGACGTTCGCCCGCCCGTCGCCGATCGGAAAGGACCAGGCGTACGCCGGCCAGCGCGCGGCCGAGGTGACGATGAGCTGCTCGGGCGGGCCGGGACGGGCCGGAGCGTACCCCCGGATGGCCAGCGCCAGGTGCCGGTCCGGGTTCACCGGGTGGCCGAGCGCCCGGCGGACCACCGAGCCCGCCCCGTCCGCGCCGACCACCGCCCGGCCGCTGACCTGGCCGTCCAGCACCACCCGGTCGGCGCGGACGTCGAGGTGGCGCACGGTGTGCCGGCGCAGTTCCGCCCCGGCCGCCACCGCCGCGGCCACCAGCCGGGCGTCGAAGACCTCGCGGGGCACCGTGTACGCCGGCCGGGGCAACTCCCGGGCCACCACCCCGCCGCCGGGCCCGACCAGCCGCAGCGCCGGCACCGGGGCGTACCCGTCGACCACCCCGGTCACCCCCAGCTCACCGAGCACGTCCACCGCGTGCGCCGCGATCCCGTCCCCACACGCCTTGTCCCGGGGAAAGTCGTACCGATCCAGCAGCAACACCCGCGGCGCCCCCGCCCGCCGCGCCGCCAACGCCGCCGCGGCCCCCGCCGGCCCCGCCCCCACCACCACCACATCCCACACGCCCCTATTTTCCCCTCCCCCGCACCCAGCCCCCCTTCGTTGATCATGAAGTTTGCGTCGGAAATCCGGCCATGGACGACGCAAACTTCATGATCAACGGGTCAGGGGGTGCGCGGGGCGCGGTGGAGGGACCAGAGGCAGAGGAGGGCGGCGGAGAGCAGGGGGGCGCCGTCGCGGATCAGGCCGTCGACGTCGAGCAGCCACCAGCAGAGGGGGAGGTCCACGGCCAGGACGGCGACGGTGGTGACGACCAGCAGTTTGCGGGCCCAGGGGCGGTGCCGCATGAGGAACGCGGTGGCGAAGAGCACCACGTAGCTGACCACGATGCCGGCGACGAACCAGCCCAGCACCGCCGGCACGGCGCTGAGCCCGCCGTCCAGGATGGACCCGCCGGCGACCAGCGCCGGCACCAGCATCAGCGGGCTGTAGGTGAAGGCGGCGACCCGGGCGGTGAGCAGCCAGCCGGTGACCGCGGGCCGCTTCGGCGCCACCTCCCGCCAGGAGATCGCGCCGTGCTCCAGGACCAGGCCCTTGCGGTGCCGGACCAGGTACCCGCCCACCGCGTCCGACCGGTACAGCAGCCCCACCACCGCCACGCAGAGCGCGGTGAGCAGCCCGAAGCCGAGCAGGCCGGGCAGCGGCGGCACCCCCTGCCGGGGCACCACCAGCCGGCCCACCGCGAAGACGGTGGTGACCGCCAGGATCAGGCCGAACGGCTTGGCCACCGTCCGGCCCCGGTTGACGTGCCCGATCAGCACCAGGAAAGCCACCGAGCGGAGCATCGCCCAACCGGTCCGTACCGCCAGGCCGAACTCCTGCTCCGGCGCGTACCACCAGTTGAGCAGCTCGACCACGACGGTGGCCGCCGCCGTGACGGCCAGCAGGGTGCTCAGCGCCCGGACGGCGGACGGCCGCCGGACCTCGACAGGTTCGGCGGCCGTCCTCATGGCACCCGATGTTGCCCGGTACGGGCAACGCTCACACCTACCGCTGCGGCTCCGCGTCCAGCCGGGCGCGCAGCGCGTCCAGCTCGGCCCAGAGCACGCCGGGCAGCTTGTCGCCGAACTTCTCGAACCACTCGGTGACCAGCGGCAGCTCGTTGCGCCACTCCGCCGGGTCGACCTTGAGCGCGATCCGGACGTCCTCCGGGGTCATGTCCAGGCCCTCGACGTCGAGCGCGTCCTGGGCGGGGACCATGCCGATCGGCGTCTCGACGGCCTCGGCCCGGCCCTCCAGCCGCTCGATTACCCACTTGAGCACCCGGGAGTTCTCCCCGAAGCCCGGCCAGAGGAAGTTGCCCTCGGGATCCTTACGGAACCAGTTGACGTAGTAGATCTTCGGCAGCTTGGCCTCGTCACCGTCGGCGCCCTTGCCCATCTCGATCCAGTGCCGGAAGTAGTCGCCGGCGTGGTAGCCGATGAACGGCAGCATCGCCATCGGGTCACGGCGGACCACGCCGACCGCGCCGGAGGCCGCAGCGGTGGTCTCCGAGGAGAGCGTGGCGCCCATGTAGACGCCGTGCACCCAGTCGCGGGCCTCCGTGACCAGCGGGACGGTGTCCCGGCGCCGGCCACCGAACAGGATGGCGTCGATCGGCACCCCGTTCGGGTCGTAGTAGTCCTCGGCCAGGATCGGGCACTGGGTGATCGGGGTGCAGAACCGGCTGTTGGGGTGCGAGGAGAGTTCATCGCTCTCCGGCGTCCAGTCCCGGCCCTTCCAGTCGGTGAGGTGGGCCGGCGGCTCGCCCATGCCCTCCCACCAGACATCCCCGTCGTCGGTCAGGCCGACGTTGGTGAAGACCGAGTTGCCGCGCTCGATGGTGCGCATCGCGTTGGCGTTGGTCTTCCAGCCGGTGCCGGGCGCGACGCCGAAGAGGCCGTACTCGGGGTTGACCGCGTAGAGGCGACCGTCCGGGCCGAACCGCATCCAGGCGATGTCGTCGCCGATGGTCTCGACCTTCCAGCCCGGGATGGTCGGCTCCAGCATGGCGAGGTTGGTCTTGCCGCAGGCCGACGGGAAGGCGCCGGCCACGTGGTAGACCTTGCCCTCCGGCGAGGTGATCTTGAGGATCAGCATGTGCTCGGCGAGCCAACCCTCGTCCCGCCCCATCACGCTGGCGATCCGCAGGGAGTAGCACTTCTTACCGAGCAGGGAGTTGCCGCCATAGCCCGAGCCGAACGACCAGATCTCCCGGGTCTCCGGGAAGTGGGAGATGTACTTGGTCTCGTTGCACGGCCACGGCACGTCCTGCTGGCCGGGCGCGAGCGGGGCGCCGATGGAGTGCAGGGCGTGCACGAAGTCCGCGTCGTCGCCCATCGCCTCCAGGACCTTGGCACCCATCCGGGTCATGATCCGCATCGAGGCGACCACGTACCCGCTGTCCGTGATCTCGACGCCGAACATGGGCCTCTCGGCCTCGGCCGGGCCCATGACGAACGGGATGACGTACATCGTCCGACCCCGCATCGAGCCGCGGTAGAGGTCCGTCATGGTCCGCTTCATCTCGGCCGGCGCCATCCAGTTGTTGGTGGGGCCGGCGTCCGCCTCGTCGACGGAGCAGATATAGGTGCGGTCCTCCACCCGGGCCACGTCGGACGGGTCCGTCCGCGCGTAGAACGAGTTGGGCTTCTTCTCCGGGTTCAGCCGGATCAGGGTGCCGTTCTCGACGAGTTCGTCGGTCAGCCGACGCCACTCCTCATCGGACCCGTCCACCCAGACCACCCGGTCGGGGGTGGTCAGTTCCGCGACCTCACGTACCCAGGCGAGCAGTTTGGGGTGGGACGTCGGGGCCTGATCGATACCCCGAACAGCAGCCGGAGCAACCATGTCACATCTCCTTGTGGTCGACGCTGACCGATCTATGGGATGCACGAGTACTGGCGAGTGAGGCCTCGCCGTCGTGGAAACCTGGGATTGGGCTCAGCGTAAACCGGGCTGCGCCGCCAGTCAGTGGGACTGGTTGTGAAGAACTGCACAAGGTGCGGTCACGCTGCGGCATCGCGATCTGATACCCGCTTTCGCGCGCAGTTTCACGCAAATCTTCCCGGCAACGTTCGCCGATCGCGCCGGTGGCCGGGCCCCCCGCGTACCAACCGGACGGGACGGAGTGGAATCCGCACCGCCGCCGTCGGGGGACGATTCGGCGAACGGATCCGCAACTTCTTCACAATCCGTTACGCTGCCCTCACGGCCACCGCCGTGGCCCGGTCGACGCCGCCGCGACGGTCGGGGGTGGAACCGCCGAGCCGGGCCGGGCGTTCGCTGTTGCTGCCCGCCGAAAGAGCCGCCAACCGGTAGGCTCTCCGCGTGGCCGCCACGATGACCGGGGAGCAACCAGCCACCCCGCAGACCCGCCCGGGTCTGATCGGCACGCTGATCGACCGGTTCGGTCACCTCGTCCGCGAGCTGAGCAAGTTCGCCACCGTGGGCGGGATCGCCTTCCTCATCGACTTCGCACTCTTCAACTACCTGACCGCCCGTCACGGCGTCGAGCAGTTGACGGCGAAGACCATCTCCACGGTCGTCGCCGCCACCTTCGCCTTCCTCGGCAACCGGTTCTGGACCTGGCGGCACCGGCAGCGCTCCCACCCGGCTCGGGAGTACGCGCTGTTCTTCTTCTTCAACGCGGTCGGCCTGGGCATCGCCGTGGCCTGCCTCGCCCTGAGCCGCTACGGGCTCGGCAGCATCTGGCCGGGGGTCTTCCGCACCGCCCTGGCCGACAACATCGCCAGCTTCGTCGTCGGCACCGGGCTCGGCACGCTGTTCCGGTTCTGGTCGTACCGACGGTTCGTCTTCGTGGAGGCGGGAACACAGTCTGCTCCGGCTTCCCGTCCCGACCGTGACTCCGGGGCGTGACCTGCCGCCCACCTCGTCCCGCCGGGCCGTTCCGGCCCCGCCCACTGCCCTAAGGTGTTCCGCATGCGTCTGGTCCGTCTGCTGCCCGAGAGATGGCAGAAGTTCATCCACGAGGCGCTGAAATTCGGCATCGTCGGCGGCATCAACACCGTTATCAATTACGCGGTGTTCAATGCGCTCGCACTCACCGTTTTTCGGGACGGGCAACTCAAGGCGACGGTGATCGCCACCATCGTGGCCACGATCACGTCGTACCTGATGAATCGGCACTGGACGTACCGGGATCGTCCGAAATCGGCCATGAAGCGGGAGTACGTCCTTTTCTTCCTCTTCAATGCCACCGGTCTGGTGATCGAGCTGGGCGTGCTGGCCGCAGCGAAGTACGGCCTCGGCATCCACAGCCTGCTGGCGCTGAACGTGGCGAAGACGGCGGGTGTCCTGCTGGCCACCCTGTTCCGCTTCTGGTCCTACCGGACGTTCGTCTTCCAGCCCGTCCCGGCGCACGCCGAGCAGACCTGGCACGACGTCCCACGGGACGAGTGGGACACCATGGCCGAGATGGACCCGGTGGCCGAGCTGGCCGAGTCGGTCACCGAGCTGGAGGAGGCGGAGCGGCACCGGTCGGACCGCTCCCCCGCCGACCCGGTGTTCAAGCAACCCCAGGCGCGGACGGCGCCACTCGACGCCGGCCTCGGCCGTACCGTCGGGGGCCTGGAGGCCGAGTTCGCCGCCGAGCTGCACTCCGGCACCCAGCGCTCACGCCGCCCCTGATCGGCCCCGCGCCCGGGCCGGCGAGCCCGGGCGGGTGCCGTTCTTCTAGGCCCTGTCCTGCCGATCATTGCCGGGCTGCGGCGGGCCCAGACGGCGACCGGCGGCGTTGTCGGTTCGTCCGGATACAACACCGGTATCCGGACGAACCGCCGCCTTGCCGGACCGCCGCCTGGACCGCGCCTCGCACCGACATGATCGACAGGACAGGGCCTAGGCCGAGGGGTCGCGCAGCGGCCGGCCCTCGCGCATGTCGGCGAGGATGTCCCGCATCTCGCCGTCACCCAGTGAATGCTTGTCGTGATGGGCCTCGACCAGCTCGTAGAGCCGGGTCTGCACCCGGTCCACCCGGGGCACGTCCCGCAGCACCGACTGGCCGCGCTCGCCCGCGGACTCGATGGTCAGCGTGCCGCAGCCCAGCAGCCGCTCCACGAACCGCTGGTTCATCGAGTGGTCGTTGATCCGGGTGAGCGGCAGGTCCCGCCGCTCCCGGGAGAGCACGCCCTGCTGGAGCAGCACCCGCTCGTTGGTGAACAGGTAGTGGGTAGTGCGCCAGACCAAAAACGGCCAGAGCGCGAGCCAGAGCACCAGCAGCAGGCAGACCGCCGCGACCGCGTAGAGCGCGATCGTGCCGCCGTCGCTCTCGGGCAGCAGGACCCAGCCCGCCACCACCGCGGCGACGGCGAGCACCAGCACCAGGATCGGCCGCAGCAGCGCCTTCCAGTGCGGGTGCAGGTGCAGCACGACGTGCTCGTCCTCGGTGAGCACGTCTTCGGGGAACGCCACGGGAACCTCCTCGCAGAACAGGACGGGGTGACCGTAACGGGTCAGCGCCGCTTCCGGGGATCGGCCGCGCGGGCGTACCGGAGGGTGTTAACAAGGGGCCCCTGCTCTACCGCAGGCGTTAACAAGGGCACCCTCCTTTCACCGCAGGTGCAGGACGTCGCCGGCGGCCAGCCGGCGCTCCCCGGCCGGCCCGCTCACCACCAGCAGCCCGTCCGGGTCGACGCCGGTGGCGGTCCCGTGGAACTGCGAGCCGTCCGGCAGCAGCACCCGCACCTGCCGGCCGACCGTCGCGCAGGCGGCCAGGTAGGCGTCGCGCAGCCCGCAGGCGACGGCGTCCCCGCCGGCCGCCCGCCACCGGTCGTACCAGTCGGCCAGCCCGCGCAGCAGCGCGCGCAGCAGCGGATCCCGGTCGGTCGCCGCGGCGCCGGCCAGCAGCAGCGAGGTGGCCGGCAGGCCGGTCGGGTTCTCCGGCAGCTCGTCGGCGCGCAGCGTCACGTTGAGCCCGATCCCCAGCACGATCGCCGGTGGCTGGGCCGGCGTCGCGCCGGGCACCGACTCGGCCAGCACCCCGGCGCACTTCGCGTCGCCGATCAGCAGGTCGTTCGGCCACTTCAGGCCGGCCTCCAGCTCGGCCAGCCGGGCCACCGACTCGACCAGGGCCACCCCGGCCAGCAGCGGCAGCCAGCCGTACGCCACCGGGGAGACCGGTGACCAGCCGCGCTCGGCGTCGGCCTCGCCGGGCCGGAGCAGGACGCTGGCCGCGATGCCGGCCCGGGGCGGCGACTGCCAGACCCGGCCGCGCCGGCCCCGGCCGCTGGTCTGCCGCTCGGCGACCACCACCAGCCCTGCCGGCTCGCCCGCCTGCGCGGCCGCCGTCACGTCGGCATTCGTCGACCCGGTCTCGGCGCGCAGCTCCAGCCGGCGCCACGGCCCGTGCGGGCCGGCGAGCGCGCGCGCCAGCCGGGCCGCCGACAGCGGCGGGCGGTCCAGGTCGGTGTACGGCGAACCGGGCATCCCGCCAGCCTACTGGCGGGCAAGGAGGGGCCCCCGGTTAACGCCTCCGGTATAGCAGGGGCCCCCGGTTGACACCGGTCCCGAAGCGCCCGGCGCGGGGCGGCGCACCACACCGGCGGGAGCGGTGAGGCGAACTGCACAGCGGCCCGGTCCTGAACCATCGTTATATTCCCTGGGTGACTACCGAGACCGGGACCAACATCCACAGCACCGCGGGCAAGCTGGCGGACCTGGAGCGCCGGGTCGACGAGGCGGTGCACGCCGGATCGGCGCGCGCGGTCGAGAAGCAGCACGCCAGGGGCAAGAAGACCGCCCGGGAGCGGATCGAGATGCTGCTCGACGAGGGCTCCTTCGTCGAGCTGGACGAGTTCGCCCGGCACCGCTCCACCAACTTCGGCCTGGAGAAGACCCGCCCGTACGGCGACGGGGTGGTGACCGGCTACGGCACCGTCGACGGCCGGCAGGTCTGCGTCTTCGCCCAGGACTTCACGGTCTTCGGCGGCTCCCTCGGCGAGGTCTTCGGCGAGAAGATCGTCAAGGTGATGGACCTGGCCATGAAGATCGGTTGCCCGGTGGTCGGCATCAACGACTCCGGCGGCGCCCGGATCCAGGAGGGGGTGGCCTCGCTCGGCCTGTACGGCGAGATCTTCTTCCGCAACGTACGCGCCAGCGGCGTCATCCCGCAGATCTCGCTGATCATGGGCCCGTGCGCGGGCGGGGCGGTCTACTCCCCGGCGGTCACCGACTTCACCGTGATGGTCGACCAGACCTCGCACATGTTCATCACCGGTCCCGACGTGATCAAGACGGTCACCGGCGAGGACGTGGCGATGGAGGAGCTGGGCGGCGCGCGTACCCACAACGCCCGCAGCGGCAACGCGCACTACCTCGCCACCGACGAGGAGGACGCCGTCGAGTACGTGAAGGCGCTGCTGTCCCACCTGCCGTCGAACAACCTCGACGAGCCGGTGGTGTACGAGGCCCCGGCCGACCTCGAGATCTCGGCCGAGGACCGGGAGCTGGACACCCTGATCCCGGACTCGGCCAACCAGCCGTACGACATGCACCGGGTCATCGAGCACGTGCTCGACGACGGGGAGTTCCTGGAGGTGCAGCCGCTCTACGCGCAGAACATGGTGGTCGGCTTCGGCCGGGTGGAGGGCCGCCCGGTGGGCGTGGTGGCCAACCAGCCGATGCACTTCGCCGGCACGCTGGACATCGCCGCGTCGGAGAAGGCCGCCCGGTTCGTGCGCACCTGCGACGCCTTCAACATCCCGGTGCTGACCTTCGTGGACGTGCCCGGCTTCCTGCCCGGCACCGGGCAGGAGTGGGACGGCATCATCCGCCGCGGCGCCAAGCTCATCTACGCGTACGCCGAGGCCACCGTCCCGAAGGTCACCGTGATCACCCGCAAGGCGTACGGCGGGGCGTACGACGTGATGGGCTCGAAGCACCTCGGGGCGGACCTGAACTTCGCCTGGCCGACCGCGCAGATCGCGGTGATGGGCGCGCAGGGCGCGGTGAACATCCTCTACCGGCAGGAGCTGGCCGCCGCCGATGATCCGGCCGCGGTCCGGGCCGAGAAGATCGCCGAGTACGAGGACACCCTGGCCAACCCGTACATCGCGGCCGAGCGCGGTTACGTCGACTCGGTGATCCCGCCGCACGAGACCCGTACCCAGATCGTCCGGGCCCTGCGGGTGCTGCGCACCAAGCGGGAGACCCTGCCGCCGAAGAAGCACGGCAACATCCCGCTGTAGCGGCCCGTCGGGACGCCCTCCCGCCGGGCCGGCGGGAGGGCGTCCCGGGTCAGCAGCCCGGGTTGGCGGCGACGCACATCCGCCGGGCCGCGGCCCTGGCCACGTCAACCAGCTGGGCGTCGGAGAGGTCGGTGCCCGACGCCCACGGGGGCAGGCCCTGCGCCGGCACCAGCACGCTGACCAGGTCACCGACCCGGACCACCAGCGTGGCCTGGGCCCCCGGCGGAACGCCCACCGGCTTGTCGGTCACCGGGTCCACCGGCTGCGAGTAGGTGTGCTGGATCAGGACCGCCTGGTCACCGGCGAAGTCCCGCCGGGCCACCGTCCAGTGGTGGGTGAGCCGGGCGGTGACCGGCGCCTGTTCCCCCTGCTGTACCTGGGTCGTCTCGGTCCACGAGCGGCAGGCGCCCACCAACCGGTCCAGCTCGTCGAAGACCCGGTTCGGGTCGCCGTCCAGGCGGTAGACCACCTGGCTCAGCATCGCACGCCGGTAGGCGGCGCCGTCGCGCTCGTCGGCGCCGATCAGGCTCTGCGACCGGGAGTAGCGGGAGACGGTCTCGTCCGCCGGCGCCCCCTGGGCCTGCGCGCAGGTCCGGAGCACCTCGTCGGCTCGGACCGGCTCCCCCAGCCCCACCTCGTCGAGCCGTAGGTCCGTCCGGGCCGGCAGGTCGGCCGGCACCAGGACGGCCTCCACCGGAATCTCCGTCCGCTGGTGGACCGCCGGCCCGGGAGCGACGGGCGGCAGCTCCGGCACCCCGGCCCGGGGTGGCAGCACGACGGCGGCCGAGGCGACCGCCAGCACTGCCACCGCCGCCATCCCGGCCGTACGCCGGCTGCGACGCCGGGCCCGGGCCCGCAGCTCGGCCGGCTCCGGCCAGGAGACCTCCCGCAGCTCCCGCTGCAACCGCTCCACAAAGGCCGCCTCGTCACGCATCCGCTGCCTCCTCCAGCTCCGGCACCGTGAGCAGGCCGGCGAGGGCGACCCGCCCCCGCGACAGCCGCGCCTTGACCGTGCCCACCGGTGCCGCCGTCTCCCGGGCCACCTCGGCGACGGGCAGGCCGAGCAGGTAGTGCAGCGCGAGGGCGGTGCGCTGCGCCTCGGGCAGCCGGCGCAGCGCGGCCACCACCTCCACCGTCTCGGTGCTCGGGGCCGGCACGTTCTCCGGCGCGCCGTGCCGCAGGTACGCCCGGGCCCGGCTGCGCAGGCTGCGCCAGCGGCTCACCGCGATCCGGCTCGCCACCACCCGCAGCCAGGCCTCCGGGTCGTCGTACCCCTGGACCGTCGACCAGCGCTGCCAGGCCCGGACGTACGCCTCCTGGGCGGCGTCCTGCGCCTCGGCCAGGTCGCCGGTGAGCACGTAGAGAAAGCCGAGCAGCCGTTGTCGGCTGCCCCGGTAGAACTCGTCGAAGCCGTCGCTGTCGGGCACCTGCACCTCCCCGTCTTCGCAGGGGACACGCCTGGCGAGGTGGCCGGGGTTGCCGGTCAGTCGAGCATTTTCTCCAGTTCCGCCGGCGGGAAGCCGCCGGCCGGGATCCGCTCCCGGACCGCCCGGCGGACGGCACGCTGCACGGCGGCGTTGACCGGAGCCGGTACGCCGTGCAGCCGGCCCAGCAGCACGACCTCCCCGTTGAGGTGGTCGGCCTCGGCCGAGCCGGCGCCCCGGGCCAGGCTCTGCCAGGTCGAGCCGCCGGCCCGTTCCGCGCCGTCGACCCGGCGGTGCCGGACCAGGTCGCCGCGCTCGGCGGCCTCCTCGTCCGGGGTGGTGTGCGCGATGCCGGCCGCGGCCAGGACCGCCTCCCCCTCGGCCCGTACCCGCTCGACGAGCCGCTCCGGGACGTCCGGGCCGAGCAGTGCCTGGAGGCCGTTGCCGAGGTTGCTGAGCAGCTTGCCGTACTTCCAGCGCATCACGTCGTCCCGGACCGGCGCGACGAACCCGGCGGCGGTCAGGTCGGCGGCGACAGCCCGGGTGGTCCCGTCCGAGCCGGTCGGGTAGCGGCCCAGATGCAGCATGCCCGGGTGCGGGTGCCCGTTGGCGACCACCACGCCCGGCTCCAGGTGGGTGGCCGGCAGCCAGACGCAGACCGGGTGCACCGCGGCGAACAGCCGCAGCGCGGCCCGCTCGTTGGCCACCCCGTTCTGCGCGGTGCACAACGGCAGCCTTTCGCCGGCGGTGCCGCCCCCGGCGACCGGCGCGTCCACCCAGGCGGCCAGCGCCGCCGCCGTGTCCTGCGACTTGACGGTCAGCACCAGCACCGTGTCGGCCGGCAGCGAGGTCTGCCCCGGCCCGTCGGCGGCCGGGCCGCGCCAGGTCACCGCGCCGTCGGGCGTACGCAGGGTCAGGCCGCGCGTCCGGATGGCGTCCAGGTGCGCGCCGCGGGCCACCAGCGTCACGTCACGCCCGGCCTCCCCCAGCCGTACGCCGATGGTGCCGCCGACCGCGCCCGCCCCGATGATCACGTACCGCATGCCCCGATTCTGCCTCGCCGGGTCGGTCCGTGACGGCCGGGCGACGGCAGTTCTGGCGAGGTCGGTGCCCGGGGTCAGCCGATCAGGCCGGCGTCGGTGAGGATCGGGCCGGCCAGCAGCAGCGCGCCGACGACGAGCACGGCCACATTGACCACTCCGAACACCCCGACCCAGAAGAGCGCCGGGAACGGGGTGAGCCCGGCGAGCTGGTCGGCGTCGGAGGCCGGCATCCGGCCGCGGCCGCGCAGGCTCTGCAACTCGAACACCGGTCGTACGCCGCCGAGCAGCAGGAACCAGACGCCGGTCCAGGCGAACGCGGCCTGCACCTGCGGGGTGGCGTACCAGGAGACGGCGAGCACCGCGCCGCCGGTGACCAGCAGCGAGAGCACCCCGTACACGTTGCGGATCAGCACCAGCATGGCCAGCAGCAACGCGACCGCCACCCAGAGCAGCAGGGTGATCCGGTTGCCGGCGAGCAGCCAGGCGCCGGCCAGGCCGACCAGCGACGGGGCGAGGTACCCGGTGAGCAGGGTGAGGATCATCCCGGGGCCGCTGGGCCGGCCGGCGGACAGGGTCAGTCCCGAGGTGTCCGAGTGCAGCCGGATGCCGTGCAGCCGGCGGCCGGTGAGCAGCGCCGCCAGCGCGTGCCCGCCCTCGTGGGCGATGGTGATGGCGTTGCGGGCGATCCGCCAGGGCAGCCGGGTGGCGACCACGGCCAGCGCGAGGACGGCGGTGACCAGGACCAGCAGCGGGGGCGGGTCGGGCTGCGCGCTGAACAGCTTGTCCCACAGGGTGCTCAGGCCGTCGATCGAGAACATGGGCCGGGAGCCTACTCGCTGATCGAGTGTCGGTTCAGGGCCGGCGGACCGTAGGGTGTGAAACTGATCGGGCGAGGCGCCGGAGCGGAGGTGAGGTCGGTGAGCGCAGCCCCCCTGGAGCCCTTCGGGTCGCACGTGGGCCTCTGGACCGAGGCCGACTACCTCGCGCTGGGTGAGAGCCGCGACCGCATCGAACTGCTCGACGGGAGCCTGATCGTGAGCCCTGCTCCGAGCCGACGACACCAGCGGGTGGCGCGACGACTGGCGAACAGCGTCGAACAGGCGGCGGAGCCGGCCGGCCTCTTCGTCTACGACGCCATCAACGTGCGGCTCGGCGTCGACCGGATCGTGATCCCGGACCTTGTCGTCACCGATGCCGACGACGATGGCGTGTTCCTCGACGCGGATCGGATCGCGCTCGTCGGAGAGATCGTCTCGCCCGGGAACGGCGCCGCGGATCGGGTGCTGAAGATGCAGCTGTACGCGATCGCCCGCATCCCGTGGTATCTGCTGGTCGAGCAGGAGGGCGAGGGCCTCGCGCTGCGGCTGTACCGGCTGGACGGCGGGCACTACGTCGAGGACCGGGTGGCCAAGGCCGGCGAGACGCTGGCGCTGACGGAGCCGTTCCGTTGGCAGCTCGATCCCGCCTCGCTGCGCTGAATCACCGCCCGTCGGTCCCGGGTCTCCAGCACGGGTTGGGTGAAAATTTGTTCAGTGACTCTTGCGATCTTGGGCATTAACCTTCAAAGATGTCTGTCAATTGATCGGCGTCTCTGGAGGCATCCATGACCCGTACCAGAATCTCCGTGCGCCGGCTGCTCGCGGCCGGCCTGACCGTTCTCGCCACCGCCGCCGCGGCGCTCGTCGCGACCAGCGGCCCGGCCGCCGCCGCCACGGTGGCCGGCGTCGACGTCTCGCGCTACCAGGGCACGATCAACTGGACCAGCGTCCGCAACGCGGGCATCGAGTTCGCCTTCATCAAGGCCACCGAGGGGACCAGCTACAAGGACCCGAACTTCAACACGAACTACGTCAACGCCTACAACGCCGGGGTGATCCGCGGGGCGTACCACTTCGCCCGGCCGAACATCTCCTCCGGCGCCACCCAGGCCGGCTACCTGGCCAGCAACGGCGGCGCCTGGTCGGCGGACAGCCGCACCCTGCCCGCCGCGCTGGACATCGAGGCGAACCCGTACAGCGGCGGCACCTGCTACGGCCTGAGCACCACCGGCATGCGCAACTGGATCCAGGACTTCCTGAACACCTACCGGTCCCGCACCGGCCGGTACGCGGTCATCTACACCACCACCAGCTGGTGGAACCAGTGCACCGGCAGCTGGACCGGCCCGTGGGCCAACCACCCGCTCTGGCTGGCCCGCTGGTCGAGCACGCCCGGCACCCTGCCGGCCGGCGCCTCCGTGTGGAGCTTCTGGCAGTACACCAGCACCGGCAGCGTCTCCGGGATCAGCGGCAACGTCGACCGCAACTACTGGAACGGCGACCGCAGCCGGCTGATCGCGCTGGCGAACAACACCTGACGAGCGGGGCCGCCCGGGTCGGCGGCAGCGGGATCACCTGGCGCTCAACGATCGCCAACCGGTCCGGCTGCCGCCACCCTCACGTCCGGCCTCAGGCCCTCCGTCGCGTCACGCCGGGCACGGTGACCGGCGCGGGGATCCGCTCGCGGCGCACCGGGGCGGCGCGGCGCGTCAGCCGCCAGGCGGTCACCCCGGCGACGGTGAGGAACACGACCGCGAGCAGCGCGATCAGGACCGACAGACCCGCGCTGACCAGCAGCAGCACCGCGTCGCCGAGGGCGACGAGCATCCACAGTGCCAGTCGGGGGCGGGCGTCCTTGCGTCGGTGACCCATGTCGTACCTCCCTTCCGTCGTGCGGAAGGGATACCCCGCCCGACGGAAGGTCATGCGAACGAAATTCGCAGCGCCGGTCAGTTGCGCCGGTCGGGCTTGAAGTGCCGGACGATCTGGGCCCAGTCGGCCAGCTTCGCGTCCCACTGCGCCTCCGGGATCTCCCAGCGCAGGGCGTAGCCCCGGTCGGACGCCGTGACGAAGCCGCGGTTGCGCACGTGGATCCGGGTGCCGTTGTCGGTCTGGTACCAGTCCCAGTCGGCGCAGGTGCGGTAGTAGGTGCACCGCTCGATGCCGATCAACTGGTAGTTCTTGACCTTGTCCTTCCGGTACGGCTCGATGCGCCGCCAATCGGCGACCGCGTCGTCCTTCGGATCGGGCGTCCACTGGACGAGCAGCTTGCCCACCCCGTTGGGTCCCCGGTAGACCGCCGTGTCGGATCCGGTCCGCCCGCCGCTCCAGCCGGGCGGCAGCGGCACGGCGTAGCCGGGCCCGTCGGTCTTCAGCGTCCACCCCGCGGGCAGGGCCGGGGCGTTCGGCGAGGAGGGCTGCGCGGACGGGGTGGCGCTCGGCGCCGCGCTGGTGGGGTCGGTGGTGGGCGGCGCGGGCGCGGGCGCCGCGCTGGAGGTCTCCCCGGACGGCGCCACCGACGACCCGCCCGGCCCGCCCGGCGCGGCCGAGCCGCCCCCGGTCGCGCCGGTCTGCGGCGTCTCCTTCTTGCCGTCGCCGGAGTTGAGCAGCGGCACCAGCACCACCAGGCCGATCAGCAGCACCGCGACCAGCGCGCCGATCAGCAGATTGCGCCGCTTGTGGTCCGGCTTCGTGCCGGGCACCACGGTCGCCCGGCCGGCCGCCGGGTCCGCCTGCGCCGGCATCACCGAGGTGGGGTTCACCGGGGCGCGGCGCTCCTTGGCCGGCGGCGGGTCGACCCGGGCGGTCGGGTCGGCGTCCGTGCTGGCCGGCGCCGGGGTCTCGACCTTCGCCGTCGGCTCGGCGTCGACCGGGGCCGGCACCTTCGCGGTGGCGTCCTCGCCCGCCGACGCCGCCGAACCCGCCGCGACCGCGCCCGCCGCCGCAGCGGCGGCGTTCGGCCGGCTGCGCGGGGTGGGCGGCGGCGTGATCTGCTCGTCCGACGAGGTCTCGGCCGGCCGCGGCGCCGGCACCACCCGGGAGCGCGGCTCGCGCGGACCGTTCGGCCCCGGCCGGCGTACGCCGTCCAGCAGCGAGATGCTCTTGGCCCGCTTGCCGCCGGCCCGGCGCAGCAGCCGCTCCGCCACCTCGGCGGTGATCCGCTCGGTCGGGTCCTTGCGCAGCAGCCCGTTCAGCACCGGCTTCAGCGGGCCGGCGTTCTTCGGCGGCGGCATCGGCTCGGTGGCCAGGGCGGCCAGCGTGGCGATCGCCGACGGCCGGGCGTACGGGGACTTGCCCTCCACCGCCGCGTAGAGGGTGGCCCCCAGTGACCACAGGTCCGCCTCCGGGCCGGCGGTGCCGTCCTTCGCCCGCTCCGGGGCGATGTACGCGGGCGAGCCGAGCACCATGCCCGTGCGGGTCACGTTCGGGTCGCCGGGGATGGTGGCCAGCCCGAAGTCGGTAAGCACCACCCGGCCGTCGTTGCCGAGCAGCACGTTGCCCGGCTTGATGTCGCGGTGCATCACCCCGGCCTTGTGCGCCGCCTTCAGCGCGCCGAGCACCCCGAGCCCGATCTCCACCGCGCGGGCCGGGGACACTGGGCCGTCCTCGGCGAGGGTGTCCTGCAACGACTTCGACGCCACGTACTCCATGACGATCCACGGGTCGCCGTCGGTGCGCAGCACGTCGAAGATGCGGACCACGTTGATGTGGTTGAGCCGGGCGATGGCCCGGGCCTCCCGCAACGACCGTTCGCGCATCTCACGGCGCTCGTCGTCGGTGAGGCTGGGCGGCGGGACGAGTTCCTTGATCGCCACGTCGCGGTGCAGCACCTCGTCGCGCGCCTTCCACACCCTGCCCATGCCGCCCTGGCCGAGCGGCGAGATGAGCCGGTACCGGTCGGCGACAAGTTGGGGAAGCGCGTTCGACATCGCAGGAGACGGTACCCGGCCGGGCCCGATGACACACCGCCGGCACGCCACTCTGCGGCGAAGGTCAACTTCTTGACGCGTACGCTGGCGTCATGTCTGCCGATGAGCCGCTGTTCCGGGTCGTCCGCGGCGTGCCGACCGCCGAGGAGTTGGCCGCGCTGGTGGGTGTCATCGCCGCCCGCTCACGCCCGGTGGCCCCGGCCGCGCCGGCGCCGGCGTCGCTCTGGGCCCGCAGCGCGCGGCCCACCGGCGCGGCGCTCGCCGCCGGCCGCGGCGCGTGGCGCGCCGCCGGCCTCCCCCGCTGACCAACCTGGCGTACGCCGCTTCCCGGGCGCCGGCGGGGCTGCCGGCGCTGGCTCACAGCCGTTAACCTCACTCAGGGAAACGGAGCCGTGACGGTTAGGGAGTGCGGATGATCCCTCAGGAGGACCGCCCAGCGTCCTGGTTGCACGGCTACGGCGGCATCGAGGCCGACATCCGCCAACTCCGCGAGTTCGCCGAGCGTCTCGAGGCGGAGGTGCGGCAGAACTACGGGCCGCACCTGTCGTACATCGCCGACGACATGACCGCGCCGATCCCCAACCCGTACGACGTCTTTCAGGAACTGGTGCAGTTCCTGCGCGCGCACCACGAGACCCAACAGGCCACCGCCGACATGATCTTCGACGTCCGGGACGCCACCGGCCACCTGGCCGCCGCCGCGGGCAAGGTCGCCGCCGCGTACACCGGCGCCGACGCCTTCTCCGCCGCCCGGGTGGCCGACGTGGAACGCGCCCTCGCCGACCCGTCCACCGCCCGCCCCGGCCCCGGCCTCGTGCTCGACAACCCCGACCGGACGGACAACCGCGGGGCGGTGCTCTGATGATCGAACGTGGTGGCAGCGGGCGGGCCGGCCTCACCGACTGGCAGTCGATGGACGTGCTGAGCATGTGGTCCCTCGTCGAGGACCACGACACCGCCAACCACTGGCGGCAGGTCTCCGGCTGGGCAAAGGTCTGCGACCTCGCCCAACTGCACCTGAGCCGATTGCAGACCTACCGCGACGGGCTGGCCCAGGCGTGGCCGCCGGAGACCAGCGCCGCCTCCGGGGCGTACCTGGCCGAACTCGACGGGCTGATCGACCGGGTACGCCGCACCCACGACGCCGCCTCCGCCAACCTCACCGCCCTCTCCGCCGCCACCCGCGCCATCGACGACGCCCGCCGGACACTGCGGCCCGTCTTCGACGAGTACGTCGACAAGCTCAGGCGCAAGCAGGCGTACGAGGAGACGGTCCGCGACCCGAAGGCACTGATGGGCAGCCGACTGCCCGACGCACCGGTGACCGAGACGGAGCTGAACCGGCTGGATGTGCAGGCGCGCGGCATCATGTACGGCCTCAGCGGGGAACTCCAGCAGGCCCAAGTGGCACTTCGACAGCCGCCTCCAAAGTCCTGGGGGCCGATCCAACATGAGACCTCCGACCTGTATGCAAATTCCCCCGCCCCGATAATTCCACCGATAGTTCCTGCACCGACACCCACGGTCGGAGCGAGCACCTCATTGCGTCAGCCGGTGTTGCCCTCCCCTCAAATCCCAGCAAAGTCGTCAATCGTCAGCCCAGTGCTCGGCGGCACCAAGCATGCCCACACGGGCCCAACGCTCGGGGCCTCACCCATCGCAGGCCCAGGGCCGATCCTTGGCGGTGCAAGTTCCCCGACGGCTTCGCAACTCAACCCGAACATTCCGGTCGTGCCACCTCCCACGCCTGCCGGCACTTCTCCTGGCACAGGCCTACCTCCGGCGCTTCCACCAATCACCCGTTCGAACGGACGCGCTAGCAGTTCAGGGTCTCATCTCGGCCAGCCCCAAACGCCCGGTCGTGGATTTAATGGCGGGATCAATTCCGGGCATACTGCCCCAACCAGCCCGCCTAGATCGTTGCCTGCCAGCGGCATGATCGGCGGCAGCCCACCGACAAGTCGGATCCAATCATCGAGCGGCGAGCCTCAACGCCGGGTGAATCCCGTCGGCGGTGTTATAGGAGGCGGCGGCGCCGGAACCGCCCCGTCTGGCGCAGCAGGCTCTCGGCCTGGCGCCGTACGCGGCGGCCAGCAGGGGATGCAACACGGGATGCCGCCACTCGGCGGCGCTCTGGGCGCAGCACACGGCAGCACTGAGGATCGGCGCGTCGGTGGCAGACCCCTGGGTCTACATGGAGCCGCTTACGCCCAAGGTGGAGTAGGCACAGGGCGGTCCAGTCGCCGCGACGACGACCACGGAGGGCCACAGCACTGGGATCCCGATAATCCGTGGGAAGTCCAAGAGGGTGTAGCTCCGGTGGTTCGGCCCTCACATGACGAGGGACCAATCGATCCGGGCCCGGCCATCGGCTTTAACCGGTGAGGCGGCGACGGGGCCGGGCTTTCTTCGTCCTTCTCGCCTTCTCCGTAATTAACTCGTTAGTAGTAGTAGTCCCAGCTACTGCGGCGCCAGACACGGACGGAGCCGCCCGCGTCCGGTACGACCAGTGGCACCTTCGTTATCTCGGAACCGACGAGGCAAACAAGATTAGTAAAGGCGCGGGCGTTACGGTGGCAGTCCCCGACACCGGCGTCGACCCCCACCCCGACCTAATCCGCAACCTGCTACCCGGCACGGATCTCATTCCAGGAGGACATGGCGACGGCCGTGAAGACCGAGACAGTCATGGAACATCAATGGCTGGCCTGATAGCAGCGCATGGGCGCGGCAGCACCCGAGGAGCTCTCGGTATTGCGCCTGAGGCCAAGATAATTCCCATTTACGGAATCCCGACAGCAAGGCAGGGAAACAGCGCCACCCTTGCATCCGCGATAAGATGGGCTGCTGCTCACCGCGCCAGCATAATAAGCGTTTCCGGCGCCACCGGTGCGACCCCTGAATTAGAGGAAGCGGTTGGAGAAGCTATCTCAGCAAATATCGTCATCATAGCTGGAGCTGGCAATCGGCCAGACGATAGCCGCGTCGGTTATCCAGCGGCATACGACGGCGTGATCGCTGTCGCTGGCGTGGATCAAAAAGGCCAACATGCGGACGTCTCGGTTACCGGATCGGAGATCGACATCGCGGCCCCAGCCGTCGACATCGTCAGCACGAGCATCGATGGCAAGTACTCCAAGGGGACCGGCACGTCGAGTGCCACCGCGATCGTCGCTGGCGTAGCGGCGCTGATCCGGTCGAAATACCCGAACCTGTCCGCCGACGAGGTCGCACACCGGCTCACCGCCACCGCCGTCGACAAGGGCCCGCCGGGCCGGGACGACCAGTACGGCTTCGGGGTGGTCGACCCGGTGGCGGCGCTCACCGCGGACGTACCCACACGGGGTGCCCGCCCGACGAGCGGCGCGCCGGCCACGTCGGCCGGCGTCGCGACCACGACGGCGGCCGCCGCTCCGACGCCGACCGGCGATCAGGGCGACGGTGGTGCGACCGTACGTGGGCTGGCCACGCTTGGTGTCCTGGTCGCGGCCGGTGGCGCCTGGGCCCTCGTGCGACGCCGTCGCCGTGCCGACGACCCGCCGCCCCGGATCAGCCGGTAGCGTCGGCGGGGTGTCGAACTCCATGCCGCTGCGCCTCGTGCTCGCTTCGCAGAGTCCCGCCCGCCGCAAGCTGCTTCAGGCCGCCGGCATCGAGCCGGACGTGCTGGTCAGCGGGGTGGACGAGTCCCAGGTGGTCAGCGACCGGGCCGAGGATCTGTGCCTGGAGCTGGCCCGGCTGAAGGCCGAGGCGGTGCTGGGTCGGCTCCGGCCGAGCGCGGACGAGCGCACGTTGGTGCTCGGCTGCGACTCGGTGCTCGCCTTCGACGGGGAGATCCTCGGCAAGCCGGACGACGCGGCGGACGCGACCCGGCGCTGGGTACGGATGCGGGGCCGCAGCGGGGTGCTGCACACCGGGCACTGCCTGATCGACGTGACGCAGCAGGCGCGGGCGGAGGCGGTCGCCTCGACGACCGTGCACTTCGCGGACATCAGCGACGAGGAGATCGCCGCGTACGTGGGTACGGGCGAGCCCCTGGCGGTGGCCGGCGCGTTCACCATCGACGGGCTGGGTGGGGCGTTCCTCACCGGGATCGAGGGCGACCCGGGCACGGTGGTCGGCCTCAGCCTGCCGCTGCTGCGTACCCTTCTCGGCGAGCTGGACCTGCGCGTCACCGATCTGTGGACGAAGGTCGCGCCGGGCGGCCAGTCGGTCGAGCCGCTGGGTTAACGTGCGGTCATGACCCGCAAGTCGCTCCCGCTCACCGACGACCTGCACGCGTACCTGGTCGCGCACGGCTCCGCGCCGGACGAGGTGGTCCGAGACCTGGTGGCGGAGACCGTGGCCGCGCTGCCGGGGCAGGCCGGCATGCAGGTGGCGCCGGAGCAGGCCGGTTTCCTCACCTTCCTGACCCGGATGCTCGGCGCGCGGCGGGCGGTGGAGGTGGGCACCTTCACCGGGCTGTCCGCGCTGGCGATCGCCCGCGGGTTGCCCGCCGACGGCCGGTTGACCTGCTTCGACGTCTCCGAGGATTACACCGCCATCGCCCGTCGCTACTGGTCCCGGGCCGGCGTGGCCGACCGGATCGAGCTGCGCATCGGGCCGGCCGGCGAGACGCTGCGCGAGCTGCCCCGGGAACGGCATCTCGACCTGGCATTCATCGACGCTGACAAGATCGGCTACCCGGTCTACTGGGACGAGCTGGTGCCCCGGATGCGGGCCGGTGGCGTGATCGCGGTCGACAACACCCTGCGCGGCGGTCGGGTGATCGCCCCGGAGGACGCCGCCGACCGGGCGATCGCCGCGTTCAACGACGCGGTGCTGGCCGACGTGCGGGTGGACACGGTGATGCTGCCGATCGCCGACGGCCTCACCCTGGCCCGCGTCCGCTGACGCCCGCCGCTGGGGCACACCCGGACGAGCGCCGCCGATACCCTGTCCTCATCGGTCGGCAGCCACTACTGCCTCGGAACGCCGCTGGCGCGGGTCGAGGCCGGGGCGGCGTTCCGGGCGATCGCGAAACGCCTGCCCGACCTGCGCGTGGCCGGTGAGCCCCCACGCCGCGACTCCTTCGTCAGCCACGGCATGCCGCACTTCCCCTGCACAGCGGGAGGAAGCAGTGGCTCAACCCTGTTGTCGGCGCCGCCGTCCGGAGCGCGGGTCGGGGCAGGCGGGGCCCGCCGGCACCTAGTGACATCGAGGGGAATCATGGAGCAAGCGACCGCTCGGCACGCCGGCGCGGAAAGTCCTGATGGGGATGACCGGCCGGCGGCGTTGCGACTGTCCGGCTTGCACAAGGCGTTCGGCGCGAACACGGCGGTCGACCATGTCGATCTCGTGGTGCCGCAGGGCTCGTTCTTCGGACTGGTCGGGCCCAACGGGGCGGGCAAGACGACGTCCTTGTCCATGGCAGTCGGGCTGCTACGCCCGGACGAGGGCACCTCGCGGGTGTTCGGGGTGGACGTGTGGTCCGACCCGGTCGGGGCGAAGGCGCTGCTGGGCGTGCTGCCCGACGGGCTGTCGATGCCGGAGCGGCTGACCGGACGCGAGCTGCTGACGTACATCGGGCAGTTGCGCGGCATCGAGGCCGGCGTGCTGGCCGGCCGGGTCCAGGAGCTGCTCGACGTGATGGAGCTCGGCGGGGCCGAGCGCACCCTGGTGGTCGACTACTCGACCGGCATGCGCAAGAAGATCGGGCTGGCGACGGCGCTGCTGCACGGGCCCCGACTGCTGGTGCTGGACGAGCCGTTCGAGGCGGTCGACCCGGTGTCCGCGGCGGCCCTCAAGGCGATCCTGAACGGGTTCGTGGCCGGCGGTGGCTCGGTGGTGCTCTCCAGCCACGTGATGCCGCTGGTCGAGCAGCTGTGCGACACCGTGGCCATCATGGCCGGCGGCAGGGTCGTGGCGGCCGGTCCGCTGGCCGAGGTACGCGGCGACACCACCCTGGAGCAGACGTTCGTCCGGCTGGTCCGCGGCGACGAGCACACCCGGAAGGGACTGTCGTGGCTGGCGTCCTGATCCGGATGAAGCTGTCGATCATCAGGAACTCGATGACCGGTGGCCGGGCCGCGTGGATGCTTGTCGGCGCGGTCTTCGGCCTGCTGTTCGCGGCCGCCACCATCTGGCTCTCCCTGGTCGAGCTGCCCAACTCCGACGTGCTGGGCGACCTGCTGGCCGGCGTCTTCGGCATGTGGACGCTCGGCTGGCTGATCGGTCCGCTGTGGGGCGGCTCGGCGGTGTTGCGGGCCGACCACTTCACGCTGCTGCCGGTGCCGCGCCGCCGGCTCGCGGTGGGACTGCTGGGGGCGGCGTTCGTCGGGATCACCACCGCGGTCACCGCGCTGGGATTCGTCGGCCTGATCACGTACGGGGCCCGGCTGGGTCTCGTCCCGGCGTTGCTGGCGGTGCCGGTCGCGGCCCTGCAACTGATCTTCGTGGTGCTGCTGTCCCGGGTGGTCTATGCGCTGTTCGGCGTCGTCGCGGCGTCCCGGGCGGGCGCGGCGATCACCGGGGTGCTGTTCGCGGCGATGCTCGTGCTCACCCAGTCCGGCTGGATGATCGTCGTGGCCGTGATGTATTCCGACATCCTCGAGACCGGGTTCTCCCACGCGACCACCGTCACGCTGCGGGCGATCCCGTCGAGCTGGGGCGTGGTGGCGGTGGACGCCGCGGGCCGCGGGGACTGGCTGCTCGCGGTCGCCGCGCCGGTCGGCCTGGCCGTGCTCTGCGTGCTGCTGTTGCTCGTCTGGTCGGTCGAGTTGGGCAACCCGCGCCGGGCCCGGGCCACCATCCGGGGCAGCGCCGGCCGCGCCCCGGTGGGCGGCGGCCCGCTCGACGGTACGACCGGCGCGGTCGTCCGCAAGGAGCTGCGCACCTGGTGGCGTGACCCGTTGCGGACCACCACCGCGGTGGTGCCGATCGCCTGGGCGCTGGGCACCGTACTGCTGCCGTTGACCTTCGACGCCCGACTCCTGCTGCCCTGGGCCGGCCCGGCGCTCGCGCTCTTCGCGATCACCTCGGCCGGCAACCTCTACGGCCAGGACGGCACCGCGCTCTGGCAGACGATGACGACCGGCACCGAGCGCGCCGACGTGCGGGGCCGGCAGTGGGCGTACCTGATCGTCTTCACGCCGCCGGTCATCGCCCTGAGCGTCGCGTTCACCTGGTGGAGCGGTTCCACCTGGACCTGGCCGTGGGTGGCCGCGGCGGTGCCCGCGCTGCTCGGCGGCGGCGCCGGCCTGATCATCTATTCGTCGGTGTTCGGCATGGTCCCGGGCCCTGACGCCCACAAGCGGCCGAGCAACCCGCTTGAGCGCGCCGACACCACGGGCCAGTCCAATGTGCTGTTCTGGGTCGGGCTGGTGCCGCCGGCGCCCGCGCTCGCCGTGGTCTATCTCGGCACCCGGTTCGACCAGCCGTGGCTGACCTGGGCCGGGCTGCCGGTCGGCGTGCTGACCGGCGTCGCCGTCGCCTGGGTGCTGGGCGGCCTAGCGGTCCGGAAGCTCAGCGAGAACGGGTCCGACCTGCTACACACCATGCGCACCGGACGGCCCGCCGCGGTCCGCAACGCCGGCGGCACGGACGTGGCCAGGAAGGGCGGCACGGCCGAGGGGCTGAGTTGGGGCCTCGGCTCGATCCTGCTGGTGCCCCAGGGGATCCTTCCGCTGGTCTTCATCCTGTCCGACGTCCAGGTCAGGTCCTGGTTCCTGGCGATGTACGTGCGGCCGGTCTTCGGAGTGCCGATCGCCGTGGTCAGCATCCTGGCCGGCGTCGCCCTGTACGCCCGGGCCGTCATGACCAGGGTCGACAACCGGGCCGGGCGGGCCGGTGCTCCTTCGCCGGCCGAGGATCGCGAGGTCGGGCTGGTCTGACCAGCCCGGCTCGCGGTGTTAAGAGGGGGCCCCTGCTCTACCGGAGGCGTTAACAAGGGCACCCTCCTATCAGCGGACGCTGCGCGCTCCTTTCAGCGGACGCTGCGCGCGAACTGGCGGGCCGCCCAGAAGACGCCGGCCACCGCGAGCACCGTGATGATGGCCAACCCCTGCCAGACCTTGTCGTTGCCGAGTTCACCGACGAAGAGGGCCCGCACCCCGTCGACCGCCCAGGAGAACGGGTTCCACTTGGCGACGCCCTGGAGCCAGCCAGGGGCGAATGTGAGCGGCAGCAGGATGCCGGAGAGCAGCAGCACCGGCTGGGCGACGGTGTTCATCAGCGGGGCGAGCGCGTCCTCGCTCTTGACCTTGAGCGCGACGCCGTAGGAGACGGCCGAGGTCATCAGCGCGATCAGCGCCAGCATCAGGTACGCCAGGAGCAGGTAGCCGAGCGAGACGCGCAGGTCGAACAGGAGCGCCAGCAGGGTGATGATGACCGCCTGCGCGAGGAGCGAGACCACGTCCCGCAGGGAGCGGCCGAGCAGCAGGGCGAGCCGGCTGACCGGGGTGACCCGGGACCGCTCGATGATCCCGGCGCGCAGCTCGGCGATCAGGCCGAAGCCCTGGAACAGGCCGCCGAAGATGGCCAGCAGCACCAGCAGGCCGGGCACGAAGATCTTGTACGCGGCGGCCTGGGTCGACGCGTTCAGCGCCGGCTTGAGCAGCGGGGCGAAGAGCAGCAGGTACATCACCGGCTGGAAGACACCGACGAAGATCCAGACCGGGTTGCGCAGCAGCAGTTGGGTCTGCCGCCGGAAGATGAGCCAGGTGTCGCGGGCGAGTTTCATGACAGCTTCTCCGGGGGTCAGGACTCGCGCAGCGAGCGGCCGGTCTTGGTGAGGAAGACGTCGTCGAGGCTGGGGCGGTGCAGCTCGATGGAGCTGAGCTCGATCCCGCCCTGGTCGAGCCGGCGCAGGATCTGCGGGATGGCGGTGGCGCCCTCGTCGACGAAGAGCCGCAGGCCACCGGTGTCGATGGTCTCCAGCTTGTTGACGTACGCGGCGGTGTCGAGCAGCTCGGCGGCCTGGGGGGTGCTCCCGGCGTCGAGGCCGACGAGCACCACCTCGCCGGAGATCTCCCGCTTGAGCGCGGCCGGGGTCCCCTCGGCGACCACCTCGCCGTGATCCATGATCGCGATCCGGTCGCAGAGCGCGTCGGCCTCGTCGAGGTAGTGGGTGGTGATGAAGACGGTCATCCCCTCGGCGCGCAGCCGGCGGATCTCGTCCCACATGTGGGCGCGGCTCTGCGGGTCGAGGCCGGTGGTCGGCTCGTCCAGGAAGACGATCTTCGGCTCGTGGATGATGCCGAGCGCGATCTCGACCCGGCGGCGCTGGCCGCCGGAGTACGTCTTGCACTTGCGGTCGGCGTACTCGGTGAGTTGGAAGGCGTCCAGGGCGCGGGCGGCGCGGCGGTGCGCCTCGGCCTTGCCGATGCCGTACATCCGGGCCTGGAGCACCAGCTCCTCCCGGGCGGTGGACTCGTCCCAGGTGCTGCCGCCCTGGGCCACGTAGCCGATCCGGCGGCGCACCTCGGCCGGGTCGGTGCGCAGGTCGGCGCCGGCGATGGTGGCCTCGCCGCCGTCCGGCTCGATGAGGGTGGCGAGCATCCGCAGGGTGGTGGTCTTGCCGGCGCCGTTGGGGCCGAGGAAGCCGAAGATCTCCCCCTCGGCGACCTCCAGGTTCACCCCCCGGACCGCGTCCACGGTCTTCGTCTCGCGACCCGCCCGGGAGCGGAACGACTTCCGCAACCCCCTGGTCTCGATCATGTCTGCTCCTGGTCGTCCGGGCCGGAGTCACCGGCCGCCGATCCCCCGCGACGGGGACGCACCTCTCCCGCGCGGCTCGCGGAAGAGGTTATCGCGATATAGCTCTTATGGTCAACGTTGATTAATCCGCGTCTGTGGCTCCCGACGGAACACCGTCGGGGGCGGCGCCGTCCCGCCACCCGGACCAGCCCTCGGCGCGCTCCATTCCAGCGGGCAGGTACGACACTCCCGACTCGATCCGCTCGGCGATCCGCTCGCACCAGGCCATGTCCGCCTCGGCCCGGGCCGACCAGAGCTCGAACATCCACCCCACGTGCACCGGCTTGGTCTTGCGCACCCACTCCGACTCCAGCGAGGCGCGCATCGACTCGATGCCGGCCCGCAGCAGGTTCGCCCGGTTGCGCAGCGCCGCCGCCGCCTCCTCGCGGGGCAGCGCGGGCAGGAAGGAGAACGCCGCGGCGAACGGATCCGACCCCTCGTTGAGCTGCCACCACTGCGCGCGCAGCAGGGTCTCGAACTCCTCTTCCCCCTTGGCCGTCACCTCGTACGTGGTGCGGGCGGGACGGGCACCCACCTGCTCGGTGGAGACCTCGCGGAGCAGCCCCTCGTCGGCCAGCTTGCGCAGCGCGTGATAGATCGATCCCGGTTGCACGTTGGCCCACTTGTCGGCGCTCCAGCTCAGCAGCTCGCGGCGCACGTCGTAGCCGTGCACCGGCTGCATCCACCTGACCAGACCGAGAATCATCATCCGCGTTGCCGACATCACACAAGCGTAATAAGCAAGTTTGACTAGGCGATGGCGCGACAGTGCCACATCCCACACTGAGCGATCGTTAGGGCCAGCAGACCGGCCGATACACTCCCGGCTATCCACCCCGGGGAGGAGCCACAAGGTGCGCAAGGTACTCATCGCCAACCGCGGCGAGATCGCCGTACGCGTCATCCGCGCCTGCCGCGACGCCGGCCTGGCCAGCGTCGCCGTCTACGCAGACTCCGACCGGGACGCGCTGCACGCCACCCTGGCCGACGAGGCGTACGCCCTCGGCGGCGACACCGCCGCCGACAGCTACCTGCGGATCGACAAGCTGATCGAGGTGGCCGCGCAGGCCGGCGCCGACGCGGTGCACCCCGGTTACGGCTTCCTCTCCGAGAACGCCGACTTCGCCCAGGCGGTCATCGACGCCGGCCTCACCTGGGTCGGCCCGACCCCGCAGGCGATCCGCGACCTCGGTGACAAGGTGACCGCCCGGCACATCGCCCAGCGCGCCGGCGCGCCCCTGGTCCCCGGCACCCCGGACCCGGTCAACAACGCCGACGAGGTGATGGCCTTCGCCGTCGACCACGGCCTGCCGGTCGCCATCAAGGCGGCCTTCGGCGGTGGCGGTCGCGGCCTCAAGGTGGCCCGCACCATGGAGGAGATCCCGCACCTGTTCGAGTCGGCCACCCGCGAGGCGGTCGCCGCGTTCGGCCGGGGTGAGTGCTTCGTCGAGCGCTACCTCGACCAGCCCCGCCACGTCGAGGCGCAGGTGCTGGCCGACCAGCACGGCAACGTGATCGTGGTCGGCACCCGGGACTGCTCGTTGCAGCGCCGGCACCAGAAGCTGGTCGAGGAGGCCCCCGCGCCGTTCCTCACCGACGCGCAGCGCGCCCAGATCCACGACAGCGCCAAGGCGATCTGCCGGGAGGCCGGCTACCACGGCGCCGGCACCGTCGAATACCTGGTCGGCGCGGACGGCACCATCTCCTTCCTGGAGGTCAACACCCGGCTTCAGGTCGAGCACCCGGTCACCGAGGAGACCGCCGGCATCGACCTGGTCCGGGAGCAGTTCCGGATCGCCGACGGTGAGAAGCTGCGCTTCACCGAGGATCCGACCCCGCGCGGGCACGCCATCGAGTTCCGGATCAACGGTGAGGACCCGGGCCGCAACTTCCTGCCCGCCCCGGGGACCGTCACCGCGCTGCGGCTGCCCAGCGGCCCGGGCGTACGGGTGGACACCGGCATCTCGGCCGGCGACGTGATCGGCGGCAACTTCGACTCGCTGCTCGCCAAGGTGATCATCGTCGGCGAGACGCGTACCGAGGCGATCGAGCGGGCCCGCCGGGCGCTTGACGAGATGGTCGTCGACGGCATGGCCACCGCGCTGCCGTTCCACCGCCTGGTGGTCCGGGACGAGGCGTTCACCGCCGAGCCGTTCACCGTGCACACCCGGTGGATCGAGACCGAGTTCGACAACACCGTCCCGGCCTTCACCGCCCCCGCCGGCACCGGCGAGGGCCCGGCCGAGCGGGAGACCGTCGTGGTGGAGGTGGGCGGCAAGCGGCTGGAGGTGACGCTGCCGGCCGGCCTCGGCGCGGGTACGGCCACCGCCGCGCCCGCCGCGAAGAAGCCGGGCCGCCGGGGCGGCGGCGCCAAGGCCGGCGCGGCGCCCAGCGGCGACGCGCTCACCTCCCCGATGCAGGGCACCATCGTCAAGATCGCCGTGGCGGACGGGGACACCGTCGCCGAGGGCGACCTGGTGGTGGTGCTGGAGGCGATGAAGATGGAGCAGCCGTTGCACGCCCACAAGGGCGGGACGGTGAGCGGGCTCGCGGCGGAGGTGGGCGCGGTGATCAGCGCCGGCGCCGCCATCTGCACCATCGCCTGAGGGGGTAAGGAGGGGCACCCTGTTAACGCATTTTGCATAGCAGGGGCCCCTTATTAACACCCCGGGCTCGTCGCGGGGGCGGTGGTTTGGGCCACCAGCGGGGGCGGGAGCCGGCCCGAGCAGGAATGATGTTCAGGTGCGGTTCCTTCATGGCGCGGTCCCCGCGCACGACCTGACCTACAACGACGTCTTCATGGCCCCGGCCCGCTCCGAGGTGGCCTCGCGGCTCGACGTCGACCTGGCCTCGGCCGACGGCACCGGCACCACCATCCCGCTGGTGGTGGCGAACATGACGGCGGTGGCCGGCCGGCGGATGGCCGAGACCGTGGCCCGCCGGGGTGCCGTCACGGTCATCCCGCAGGACATCCCGATCGAGGTGGTGGCCAACGTCGTCGCCTGGGTCAAGCGGCGGCACCTGGTGCACGACACCGCCATCACCCTCGGCCCGACCGACACCGTGGGTGACGCGATCCACCTGCTGCCCAAGCGCGCGCACGGCGCGGTCGTCGTGGTGGACTCCGACGGCCGGCCGATCGGCGTGGTCACCGAGGCGGACACCGTGGGGGTGGACCGGTTCGCCCAGCTGCGGCACGTCATGTCGACCGAGCTGCACACCGTGCCGGCGGACGCGGACCCGCGTACCGGCTTCGACCGGCTCTCCGCGGGCCGGCGCCGGCTCGCCCCGGTGGTGGACGCCGAGGGGCGGCTGGTCGGGGTGCTGACCCGGCAGGGCGCGCTGCGGGCCACGCTCTACAAGCCGGCCGTGGACGACCGGGGGCGGCTGCGCATCGCCGCCGCGGTGGGCATCAACGGGGACGTGACCGGCAAGGCGTCCGCGCTGCTGGAGGCCGGGGTGGACACCCTGGTCGTGGACACCGCGCACGGCCACCAGGAGCGGATGCTGACCGCGCTGCGGGCGGTGCGCGCACTCGACCCGGCGGTCCCGGTGGCGGCCGGCAACGTGGTGACCGCCGACGGCGTACGCGATCTGGTGGCGGCGGGCGCGGACATCATCAAGGTGGGCGTGGGCCCCGGCGCGATGTGCACCACCCGGATGATGACCGGCGTCGGCCGGCCGCAGTTCTCGGCCGTGCTCGACTGCGCCGCCGCCGCGCGGGCGCTCGGCCGGCACGTCTGGGCCGACGGCGGCGTACGGCACCCGCGGGACGTCGCGCTGGCGCTGGCCGCCGGTGCCTCCAACGTGATGATCGGCTCCTGGTTCGCCGGCACCTACGAGTCCCCCGGTGACCTGTACACCGAGCCGGACGGCCGGCGGTACAAGGAGAGCTTCGGGATGGCCTCGTCCCGGGCGGTCAGCGCCCGGACCGCCGAGGACAGCGCCTTCGACCGGGCCCGCAAGGCGATCTTCGAGGAGGGCATCTCCTCGGCCAGGATGTACCTGGACCCGGCCCGTCCCGGCGTCGAGGACCTGATCGACGAGATCATCTCGGGGGTGCGCAGCGCCTTCACCTACGCCGGCGCCCGCAACCTGGAGGAGTTCCACGACCGGGCGCTGGTCGGGGTGCAGAGCACCGCTGGCTACACCGAGGGCATGCCGCTGCCGACCAGCTGGTGACGGCTTACGGTGTGGCGCCGGGCGGCGTGGCCGGCTCGGCGTGGCTGGGCTCGGCGTGGCTGGGCTCGGCGTGGCTGGGCTCGGCGTGGCTGGGCTCGGCGTGGCGGCTCGCGCGCCCGCCCACTGCCTCGGCCGACGTCCGGGGTGCGTCGAGCAGCCTACGAACTTGATGTCGTAAACGAGTCACCGCACGGGGAGAAGCACCCCGATTGCGGGATTCCGCCGCCACCCTGATTCGTTTACGACATCAAGTTGGTAGCTTGCCCGCCGACGGCCCGGGAGGCGCACGGCACATCGGCGTGGGCAGCCCGCGCCACCGCCCGCCTCGCGGCACATCGGCCTATCCGAGCCACGCGACCGCCCGGCCTGCGGCACATCGGCCTGTTCAGGCCACGCCAATGCCCCGCGTTGCGGCACATCGGGCCTGTCGAAGGCCGCGCCACCGCCCCGACCTGCGGCCTGCGGCACATCGACCAGTCCGAGCCACGCCACCGCCCAACCCGCGGGACATCGGCCAGTCCAGGCCACGCCACCGCCCGACCTGCGGCGGGTCGGGCTGCCAGGAGGGGCGCGCCTGACCGTACGCCGGCACGGTCGCGTGTCGAGCGGGGCCGGGTCGGGTGTGAAGCCGGGCCGGGTCGGGTGTTAAGCGGGGGCCCCTGCTATGCAGCAGGCGTTAATAGGGGGCCCTTCCTTAAATTAGTTTGGGCCCTGACGGTTCGGGGGCTAACGTGAGGCCGTGCAGATGGAACCACTGGTGCGCTTCCCGGACGTGCTGGGCCACGCGCCCCTGGGCCGGCTGATCGGGATCGCCGGCCACCTCGTCGAGCAGTACTGGGGGCGGTACCTGGCGGAGCGCCACGGGCTCTCCGCGGCCGGGATGCGGGTGCTGATGCTCCTGGCCCGGGCGGGCGACAGCACCCACCGGGAGGTCGCCGAGCACTGTTTCGTCCGGCCCGCCACCCTCACCGGCATCGTCGACACCCTGGAACGGGACGGTTTCGTGGAGCGCCGCCGGGACACCGCCGACCGGCGCACCGTGCAGCTCGCGCTCACCGACAAGGGCCGGGAGCACGCCGAGGCGGTGCTCGCCGTCATGCGCAGCGATCCGCCGCTGACCTCCGTCGACGCCGACCCGGCGAAGCGGGAGGTGATCCGGGAGTTCCTCACGGAACTGATTACCACCATGTCCGACGGGGAGGGCGGCCGGTTGAACCCATCGACCCAGGAACCCGAGGAGCCCCGACCAGGAGGCCGTACGTGCTGATCCGTCTGCTGCGCGGCGGGCTGCGCCCGTACCGCGGGCCGCTGGCCGCCGTGGTGCTGTTCCAGTTCATCGGCACCATGGCCTCGCTCTACCTGCCCAGCCTGAACGCCGACATCATCGACCAGGGCGTGGCGCTGGGCGACACCGACTACATCATGCGTACCGGCGGGTGGATGCTGCTGGTCAGCCTGGTCCAGATCGCCGGCTCGGTGGCCGCGGTCTTCCTCGGCGCCCGAGTCGCGATGAGCTTCGGCCGGGACACCCGGGCGGGGATCTTCGCGCAGGTCAACAGCTTCTCCGCCCGGGAGGTGGCCCGGTTCGGCGCCCCCTCGCTGATCACCCGCAACACCAACGACGTGCAGCAGGTGCAGATGCTCGTGCTGATGAGCTGCACCATGCTGGTGGCCGCGCCGATCATGAGCGTCGGCGGGGTGGTGATGGCGTTGCGCGAGGACGTCGGCCTCTCCTGGCTGATGCTGGTCTGCGTGCCGGTGCTGGCCGTCGCGCTGGGCGCGATCATCCGGCGGATGGTGCCGGGCTTCCGGCAGATGCAGACCCGGATCGACACCGTCAACCGGGTGCTGCGCGAGCAGATCACCGGCATCCGGGTGGTCCGGGCCTTCGTCCGCGAGCCGTACGAGACGGAACGGTTCGGTCGGGCGAACGCCGACCTGACCGCGACCGCCCTGCGCACCGGCCGGCTGATGGCGTTGATCTTCCCGGTGGTGATGCTGGTGTTGAACGTCTCCAGCGTCGCGGTGCTCTGGTTCGGGGCGCAGCGGGTGGACGCCCGCGAGATCCAGATCGGCGCGCTCACCGCGTTCCTGCAATATCTGATGCAGATCCTGATGGCCGTCATGATGGCCACCTTCATGCTGATGATGGTGCCGCGCGCCGCGGTCTGCGCCGAACGGATCGTCGAGGTGCTGGACACGGAGTCGTCGGTGGTCCCGCCGGCCGAACCGATGCTCGCCACGACCAGACGCGCCGAGTTGGAACTGCGCCGGGTCGCCTTCCAGTATCCGGGGGCGAGCGCACCGGTGCTGCACGACATCTCGTTCCGGGCCGAGCCGGGCCGGACCACGGCCATCGTGGGCGCGACCGGGGCCGGGAAGACCACCCTGCTCACGCTGATCCCCCGGCTGGTCGACCCGACCGCCGGCGCGGTGCTTGTCGACGGGGTGGACGTGCGGCTGCTGGAGCCGAACGAGGTGTGGCGCCGGATCGGGCTGGTGCCGCAACGGCCGTACCTGTTCAGCGGCACGGTGGCCAGCAACCTCCGGTACGGCAACCCGGACGCCACCGACGCGGAGCTGTGGGCGGCGCTGGAGATCGCCCAGGCCCGCGACTTCGTCGCGGAGATGCCGGGCGGGCTGGACGCGCCGATCGCGCAGGGCGGCACCAACGTCTCCGGCGGTCAGCGGCAGCGCCTGGCGATCGCCCGCGCGCTGGTCCGCCAGCCCGAGATCTACCTGTTCGACGACTCGTTCTCCGCGCTGGACCTCGGCACCGACGCCCGGCTGCGGGCCGCGCTGCGGCCGGTCACCGCGGACGCCACCGTGGTGATCGTGGCGCAGCGGGTCTCCACGATCGTCGACGCCGACCAGATCATCGTGCTTGAGGACGGCGGCGTGGTCGGCATCGGCCGGCACGCCGAACTCCTGGCGACCTGCCCCACGTACGCCGAGATCGTGGCGTCCCAGCAAACCGCGGAGGTGACCGCGTGAGCGCGAGGAGCAAGCCGGGGTTGCGAGCCCCGCAGTCGCGAACGAATGGAGGCACCGCGTGAGCAGCGCGCCGCGCGTACCCGATCAGAAGCCGGCCGGCGACGGGCGGACGCCGCAGCGGCTGCCCGCCGCCGGTCGGCGCGGCGGCGGTGGCCCGCCGTGGATGGGCGCCGCCATGCCGGCGGAGAAGTCGATGAACTTCGGGCCGTCCGCCCGGCGGCTGCTGGGCCGGCTCCGGCCGCACCGGGTCCGGCTGTCGGCCGTGCTGCTGCTGGCCGTGGCCAGCGTGACGGCCGCGGTGATCGGGCCGAAGATCCTCGGCCACGCCACCGACCTGATCTTCGCCGGGGTGATCGGCCGGCAGCTGCCCGCCGGCAGCACCGCGGAGCAGGCGGTCACCGCGGCCCGGGCGGCCGGCAACGACAACTTCGCCGACATGCTGGCCCGGATGGATGTGGTGCCCGGGGTGGGCATCGACTTCACCGCGCTGGGCCGGGTGCTGCTGTTCGCCCTCGGCCTCTATCTGCTGGCCAGCCTGCTCGCCTGGTGGCAGGGCTGGCTGCTCAACACGGTGGTGCAGCGCACCGTGCTGCGGCTGCGCGCCGACGTGCAGGACAAGTTGAACCGGCTGCCGCTGCCGTACTTCGACCGGCAGCCCCGGGGCGAGCTGCTCAGCCGGGTCACCAACGACATCGACAACATCTCGCAGACCCTCCAGCAGACGCTGAGCCAGCTGGTCACGTCGCTGCTCACCGTGGTCGGCGTACTCGCCATGATGTTCTGGATCTCGCCCGTGCTGGCGTTGGTCGCGCTGGTCGCGGTGCCGGCGTCGGTGCTGGTGACCCGGGCCATCGCGAAGCGTTCGCAGCACCGGTTCATGGCCCAGTGGCGGCACACCGGCGAGCTGAACGCGCAGATCGAGGAGGCGTACACCGGCCACGAGCTGGTCAAGGTCTTCGGCCGGCAGCAGGAGGTGGAGGCGGCCTTCCACGCCAAGAACGAGGAGCTGTACCGGGCCAGCTTCAGCGCCCAGTTCATCTCCGGGCTGATCATGCCGGCGATGATGTTCGTCGGGAACCTCAGCTACGTCGCCATCGCGGTGGTGGGCGGGCTGCGGGTGGCGTCCGGGACGATGAGCCTCGGCGACGTGCAGGCGTTCATCCAGTACTCGCGGCAGTTCACCCAGCCGCTCACCCAGGTCGCCTCGATGGCGAACCTGCTCCAGTCCGGGGTGGCCTCGGCGGAACGGGTCTTCGAGGTGCTCGACGCCGAGGAGCAGGCCCCGGACCGGGCCGGGCCGCCCCGGGTCGCCGGCCGGGTCGAGTTCGAGCACGTCAGCTTCCGCTACGACCCGGACAAGCCGCTGATCGACGACCTGTCGCTGGTCGCCGAGCCCGGGCACACGGTCGCCGTGGTCGGCCCGACGGGGGCGGGCAAGACCACCCTGGTCAACCTGATCATGCGGTTCTACGAGCTGGACGCCGGCCGGATCACCCTGGACGGGGTGGACATCACCGCGATGCCCCGGGACGAGCTGCGCGGCCGGATCGGCATGGTGCTCCAGGACACCTGGCTCTTCGGCGGCACCATCCGGGACAACATCGCGTACGGGCGGCCGGGGGCGACCGAGGAGGAGATCCTCGCCGCCGCCCGGGCCACCTTCGTGGACCGCTTCGTCCGCAGCCTCCCCGACGGGTACGACACCGTGATCGACGAGGAGGGCAGCAACGTCAGCGCCGGCGAGAAGCAGCTCATCACCATCGCCCGGGCGTTCCTGGCGGAGCCCTCGCTGCTGATCCTCGACGAGGCGACCAGCTCCGTGGACACCCGTACCGAGGTGCTGCTCCAGCGGGCGATGGCCGCCCTGCGGTCGGACCGGACCAGCTTCGTCATCGCCCACCGGCTCTCCACCATCCGGGACGCCGACCTGATCCTGATGATGGAGCACGGCCGGATCGTCGAGCAGGGCACGCACGACGAACTGCTCGCCCTGGGTGGCGCGTACCACCGCCTCTACCAGTCGCAGTTCACCGCCCCCACCGTCGAGGAGGAGCCCGCCCTCCCCACCGCCCCCCAGCCCAGCCGGGCCTAGGGGACGTCGTGGGGTCAGGACTCGGGCAGCAGGTCCGGCGAGCGGGTGGCGACCACCCGGGCGATCAGGGCGAGGGCGTCGGCGACGGGCCGCGGGTCCAACGCCCGGCCGTCGCGCAGCCGCAGCGCGACCGCGCCGGCGGTGGCCTCGCGCGGGCCGAGCACCCCGGCGTACGGCACCCGGCGGCGGGCCGCGTCCCGGACCCGGGCGCCCAGCGAGCCGCCCCGGTCCACCTCGACCCGCAGCCCGGCCGCCTCCGCTCGGCGGGCCAACTCGACGGCGGCGTCCGCCTGGCCGTCGTCGACCGGCAGCAGCACCAACTGGACCGGGGCGTACCAGGCGGGGAAGGCACCCGCGTGCTCCTCGATCAGGTACGCGAAGAGCCGCTCCAGGCTGCCGACCAGGCTGCGGTGCACCATCACCGGCCGTTTCCGGCGCCCGTCCGCGTCGGTGTAGGACAGGTCGAACCGCTCCGGCTTGTCGAAGTCGAGCTGGATGGTGGAGATGGTCGACTCGCGGCCGGCCGGGTCCACGACCTGTATGTCGATCTTCGGACCGTAGAACGCCGCCTCGCCGGGCCCCTCGACGAAGTCGGCCCCGTCCAGGGCGTCCCGGAGCAGTTCCTCGGCCCGCGCCCACTGCGCGTCGTCGCCGACGTACTTCTCCCCCGGGCCGCGCAGCGACAGCCGGAACCCCGCCGGCCGGACGCCGAGCGCGGCGTGCGCCTCGCGGATCAGCCGCAGGATCTCGCGTACCTCGTCGCCGACCTGTTCCAGCGCGCAGAAGTTGTGCGCGTCGTTCAGCGAGATGGCCCGGACCCGGGACAGCCCGCCGAGCACCCCGGACCGCTCCGCCCGGTACATCCCGCCGATCTCGGCGACGCGCAGCGGCAGCTCCCGGTACGACCGGCCGCGCGCCGCGAACACCAGCGCGTGGTGCGGGCAGAGCGCCGGGCGGAGCACGAACTCGTCGTCGGCGCCGAGCCGCATCGGCGGGAACATGTCGTCGGCGAAGTGGCTCAGGTGCCCGGAGCGTTCGAACAGCTCCCGCCGGCCCAGTGGCGGCGAGTAGACGTGCCGGTAGCCGGCCCGGCGTTCCAACTCCCGGACGTACTCCTCGACGGCGTGCCGGGCGGCGGCGCCGGCCGGCAGCCAGATCGGCAGGCCGGCGCCCGCCAGCGGGTCGGAGACGAACAGCTCCAGCTCCCGGCCGAGCCTACGGTGGTCGGTCATGTCGCTCTCCTTGATCGGGTACGACCCGGAGGCGAACTGGCCCGGCACGCCGCGAGGCCCCGGGGCGGTTCGCCCCGGGGCCTCGTCGACGGAAACGTCAGTGCGGCGCGCCGGGGATTCCCGGCGTCGTGGTCACCACCGCGCTGCGCATGCCGCGACGGTAGCCGCGGGCGCTCGTCCCGCGCACCCGAATATCAAGGAGCTTGGGGCGGGCCGCCGGCACGGGACCTGCCGGCGACCCTCGGCGGCCACCTCGCCAGGAACGGGGGACCCGGCGCGCATGGCCACGCGAGTCACCACGGTACGCGCACGATCGCCGATCCGCCGCCCGCTCCGGCCCGCGTCGGGAAACAGCATTCCGGTCACCTCCCGACGACCTGGGTCGTCGACACCCGGTGGCGCGGCCGTGTCCGTGGTCACCGGCGACCGGCCCCGTGTACGGCGGCCCGGGGCGGTCGCGCAGGCTCGATGGAAAAGGTCAGCCGGATCCGGCGAGGTGGCAGTGCCCCAACTACTCAGTGACGTGGCGTCGCCGACGGCGGCCTACCTGGTGCTGCTCGCCCTGCTGCTGGTGGACGCGTTCGTGCCGATCGTGCCTACCCAGGTCGTCATGATCACCGGTGGTGCGCTCACCGTGTACGGGTGGCTGGACCTGCCGACCACCATCGTCGTCGGCGCGCTCGGCGTGTTCACCGGTGACCTGGCCTGCTATCTGCTCGGTCGCCGCGCGCCCGACCGCCGGCTGCCCCGGCCCGGTACGCCGAACCGGGCCCGGCGGGTCGCCGACCGGGTCACCCGGGGGCTGCGCCGGCCGGGCCCGATGGTGATCCTGCTCTGCCGGTTCGTCCCCGGCGGCCGGATGGCGGCCTGCTTCTCCGCCGGCCGCCGGCGCTACCCGTACCGGCTGTTCCTCTGCTACGAGGCCGCCGCGGCGCTCGGCTGGGCGACCTACGGGGCGCTGGTCGGTCACCTCGGCGGCACGGCGCTTACCCAGTCCGCCTGGCGGCTTACCGCGATCGCGGCGGTCGCGGCGGGCGGGTTCGCCGCCGCCGGGTGGGCGATGACCCTGATCGGCACCCGCGCCGCCCGCACCGGGTCCGCCGAGGACTGACAGCCGACGCGGCGCCGGGGCAGGGCGGTGACGCGCATGAGCCTGATACCTGTGAGTCATAAATATTCCTGAGAGGTATCACGCTCATTCGGTCACCCTGCCTCCGCTGCCATGACAGACGGTGACCGGGGCGCTGGGGAAGATTGCCCGGTCCCCGGCGGTTGACCTCAACCGCGCTTCAGCTCCTAGCGTCGGTGCCGGGTCGGGGCGAGCGGCGCTCCGGTGACGGCGGAGGCGCGGATGATCCTGGTGACGGGGGCGACCGGCACGGTGGGGCGCGAGGTGGTGTCGCTGCTGGCGGCGCGGGGCGAGCGGGTACGCGCGGTGAGCCGCCGGCCGGCGACGGCCGAACTGCCGGACGGGGTGCAGGTGGTGGCGGCCGACCTGGCCGACCCGGCGTCCCTCGCCCCGCACCTGACCGGCGTGCGCGCGGTGTTCCTGATCTGGCCGTTCACCGACCCGGCGGCGGCCCGCGCGCGGGCCCCCGAGGTCGCCCGGCTGATCGCCGCGCGGGGCGCCCGGATCGTCTACCTCTCCGCGCCCGGCGCCGAATACCCGGAGACGTTCTGGGGGATCGTCGAGCGGGCGGTCGAGGAGTCCGGGGCGCCGTGGACCTTCCTGCGCCCGGTGGGCTTCGCCGCGAACACCCTGGGCTGGGCCGGGCAGATCCGCGCGGGGGACGTGGTGCGCTGGCCGTACGGCGCGGCGGCCCGCTCGCTGGTGCACGAGCGTGACCTGGCCGAGGTCGCCGTCGCGGCGCTCACCACCGACGACCACCTCGGGGCCCGGCACCTGATCAGCGGGCCGACCACCCTCACCCAGGAGGAACAGGTGCACGCCATCGGCCGGGTGCTCGGCCGCGAGCTGCGCTGGTCGGAGCAGCCGGTGGAGGAGGCCCGCCGGGCGCTGACGGCGTCCTTCGGCGACGCCGCGTTCGCCGACCTGGCGCTGGCCGGCTGGGCCGGCTTCGTCGCCGAACCGGAGGCGGTCACCGACACCGTCGAGACGGTCACCGGGCACCCCGCCCGGTCGTACGCCGAATGGGTCGCCGACCACGCGGCCGACTTCCGCTGATCGGGGTCAACGTAGGGGACCTCCCCCGGATCGATGTCGGTGGCGGTCCCGGATCCGTTTCGGGTGCTCCCGGCGACAGGCTGAGGCATGCCTGGAAACCGGACGACGGGCCTGCTGGCCCTCGGCGGGATCGCCGTGGCGGCGGTGCTCGCCGTGCTCGCTCACCTTGAGGTGAACGACGACCTGAGTCCCTGGTCGCTGACCGTCAGCGACTTCGCCGTCTCCGACCGGGGCGGCGTCCTGGACGTGGCGATGGTGCTGCTCGCCGCCGCCAGCGCCGTGCTGCTGCCGGCGCTGCGCCGCTCAGGTGCCCACCGGGCGGCCGGGCCGCTGCTCGGTGCGTGGGCCGCCGGCCTGCTCACCTCGGCCGTGGTGCCGACCAACCCGCCCGGCCTGCCGATGGACACCGCCGCCTACGTCCACCGGTACGCCTCGGTGGTGGCCTTCCTCGCCCTGCCGCTGGCCGGCTGGCTGCTCGCCGGCGGCGTGGGCGGCCGCACCGCCGGCTGGTTGCGCGCCCTGACCCTGGCCAGCCTGGTGCTGGCCGGCGCCATGATCTGGTCCGCCTACCCGGGTGACCGGGTGCTGCTCGGCCTGGTCGAACGCCTGCTGATCCTCGCCGAGGTCGGCCTGCTCACCGTCGTCGCGGTCCGGCTGCTCCGGCCGGCGTCGGCTCACTCCAACTCGTGCAGCATGAGCTGGCGGGCCGCCTCGGTGATGGAGCCGGAGAGGCTCGGATAGATGGTGATCGTCTGGGCCAGCTCGTTGACGGTGAGGTTGTTCTCCACCGCCATGGTGATCGGCAGGATCAGCTCGCTGGCCTTGGGCGCCACCACCACACCACCGATGACCTGGCCACTGGCGGGGCGGCAGAAGAGCTTGACGAAGCCGTCGGCCAGGTCGTCCATCTTCGCCCGGGCGTTGCCGGACAGCGGCAGCATCACCTGGCGGGCGGGGGTCTTGCCGGCGTCCACCTCGTCCTGCGAGACGCCGACGGTGGCCAGCTCCGGGTCGGTGAAGACGTTCGCCGCCACGGTCCGCAGCCGCAGCGGACGGACCGCCTCGCCCAGCGCGTGCCACATCGCGATCCGGCCCTGCATCGCGGCAACGCTGGCCAGCGGCAGCACCCCGGTGCAGTCGCCGGCGGCGTAGACGCCCGGCACGTTGGTCCGGGACACCCGGTCCACCGCGACGTAACCGCCCCGGGCCAGCTCGACGCCGTATTCGGCGAGGCCGAGCCCGGCGGTGTTCGGGATGGAGCCGACCGCGATCAACGCGTGCGAACCGTACGCGATCCGACCGTCGGAGAGCACGACCTCGACGCCGTCGGCGGTCCGGCGGACCGCGTCGGCGCGGGAATTGTTCAGGATGCTCATGCCCCGGTTGCGGAAGACCCGCTCGATCGCCATCGCGGCGTCGGCGTCCTCGTGCGGCATCACCCGGTCGCGGCTGGAGACCAGGGTGACCTCCACCCCCATCGCCAGGTAGGCGCTGGCGAACTCCGCGCCGGTCACGCCGGAGCCCACCACGATCAGGTGCTCGGGCAGCTCCGGCAGGTCGTACACCTGGCGCCAGGTCAGGATGCGCTCGCCGTCCGGCACGGCGGTGGGGAGCTGGCGCGGCGTGGCGCCGGTGGCGATCAGCACGGTGGTCGCGTCGATCGGGTATTCGGCGGCGCCGTCGGCCGGGGTGACGACCACCTGGTGGGTGTGGCCGAGCTTGTCCTCGCCGAGCCGGGCGTTGCCGGCCACGAAGGTCACGCCAGCCTTGGTCAGCTTGGCGTGGATGTCGGCCGACTGCGCCAGCGCCAGCCGCTTCACCCGCTCGTGCACCGCCCGGGCGTCGACGGTCACCGCCTCCAGCCCGTCCGAGTCGATGCCGAACTCCTCGGTGTCCCGGTAACCGGTGACCACCTCGGAGCTGGCGATGAAGGTCTTGGACGGGACGCAGTCGGAGAGCACGCAGGCCCCGCCGGCCCCCTCGGCCTCCACGACGGTGACATCGGCGTCCAGCTGGGCGGCGACCAGCGCCGCCTCGTACCCGGCCGGCCCCCCGCCGATGATCACGATCTGGCTCACAGCGCTCGCCCCTCGTCAGTGTTCACAGTGACTTTCTTCTCCCGGACACGTCCGACACGCACCGTCGTATTCTCCCCCACCCGTCCGCCGGGCTATCGTCATCGCCGTGCGTCATTACGCCGCCTACGGCTCAAACCTCGATCCCGCCCGGATGCGCGCCTACTGTCCGCATTCGCCGATGGTGGGCACCGGCTGGCTGGAGGGCTGGCGGTTGACCTTCGCCGGCGAGGACGTGATCGGCTGGGAGGGCGCGGTCAGCACGGTGGTCGAGTCGCCCGGCGACCGGGTCTTCGTGGCGCTGTACGACATCCACCCGTACGACGCCGCCCAGCTCGACGAGATCGAGGGGGTGACCGCCGGGACGTACCGCAAGCTCACCGTCCGGGTCTCGACGCTGGACGGGGACGTGACGGCCTGGGTCTACGTCTTCGACGGGTACGAGGGCGGCCTGCCCACCGCGTGGTATCTCTCCGAGATCGCGAACGCGGCGCAGAAGGCGGGCGCGCCGGACGACTACGTCACCGAGCTGCGGTCCCGCCCCACCGGCACGGCGTCCGCGTAGCGCGCATCCCACCCGCCCAGTCTGCGCCCCCGCCGGGACCGCCCGTCCACCGGGCCCGACCGGCGTCGCGCATCACACACCGGCCGGCACCACCAGCTCGTACATGTCGACCGTCGAGGTCTCCCGTAGCCCCACCGAGCGGTACAGCGACAGCGCGGCCGTCGGGTTGGCCAGGTCCACGCCCAGCCCGGCGGTGGTCCGCCCCTTGACCGCGTACCGGGCGAAGGCGTGCCCCAGCAGGGCCCGGCCCACCCCACGACCCCGGTGCCCGGGCAGCACGGCCAGGCTCTTGACCCAGCCCTCGTCGCGGTCGGCGCCCTGGTCGGAGGAGCGCAGCACGCCGGCCGGCTCGCCGTCCACCTCGGCGACGAACCACTCGTCCCAGGAGGGGTCCGGGCCGATCCGCTCCCGCCAGGTGGCGAAGTCCCGGGGGTCGTGGTCGAGGGTGTCGGCGAAGGCGGTCTCGTAGATCCGGTGGAAGGTGCGCAGGTCGTCCTCGTCGTCGGGACGGACCGGCCGGACCAGCACGCCGGGCGGGATGACCGGCGGGTCGGCGGGCAGCGGGCGGCTCATCCGCACGTACCGCCTGGCGAAGGTGAAGCCGGCGTCGGCCAGGATCCGCCGCCACCGCTCCTCCGGCGGGCAGGCGGCGCAGCGCACCGTCAGCTCCGGCAGGCCGCGCCCGGCGGCCCGCTCGGCGACCCGGGCCAGCTGCCGGCGCAGCAGCGGTTCGCGCAGCTCCCGGCCGCGCTCCGGGTCGACGTACACCTCGACGAACTCGCGCCCCACCCCGGTCGGGTTGTCCAGGATCGCCCAGGCGACCACGTCGCCCGCCGGGTCCAGGCCCAGCCAGCTGTCCGCGGCCGGGTCGACGTGCGGGGCGGTCAGGCACTCGACCACGTCCTCGGCGGAGAAGTCCGGATACCCGATGGCGAACGTGTCGGCGGCATGCACCACCCGCAGGATCGCCGGTACGTCGTCGAGGGTCGGTCGGCGGGCCGTCCAGCCGGCGGGGAGCGTCACGGCCGGATCCTGTCAGCCGACCCGTCGCCCGCGCCACCCGATTCCGGCCCGCACCATCGGTGACGGTCAGGCCGCGAGGCCGGACCGGCGCAGGTGGGCCCGGGCGCCGGCCAGCAGCTCCAGCAGCTCGGCACCTTCACCGGGGCCGAGGGAGCGGAACGCGGTGGCGGCCAGCCGGTCGGTCACCGCCTCCGCCCAGAGCCGGCGCCGGACCAGCGGCCCGATCGGCGGGTACGGCGGCGGCCAGCCGCAGGCCGCCGCGCCGGCCTCCCCCTCCGGCCCGGCCAGCACCGCCTCCACCGGGGTCAGCCCGGCGGCCCGCACCGCCAGCAGGTACGCCCCCGCGAAGTGCTCGCGGAGCAGCAGCAGCCCGACGCCCGCCTGGGCGCCCGCCCCGCCCTGCGGCACCGGCATGGCCCGCCACGCGGCGAACAGCGGCATCCCGGTCGCGTCGGCGGCACCGGCGATCCGGTGCAGCAGCTCGGCCAGCCGGGCCGCCCCGGGCAGCAGGCCGAGCTGCTGGTCGCCCCAGCGGCAGCACTCGGCGAGGTTTGCCGCGGCCACCTCGACCGGCCGGACCGTACGCGCCGCCGCGTCCCAGCCGTCGGCGACCGCGTCGGGGGCGATGAAGCCCAGCGCGGCGGCCACCGTCTCGGCCCGCACGTCACCGAGCGCGCCGGCCCGGCTGGTGATGTAGAAGGCCCACCCGGAGATGCCCAGCAACCGGGCCCGCCGCAGCGTGGCCGGGCAGCGACTGAACAGGTCACCCAGCTCCAGCACCGCCGGCTTGCTGGCGGCGGCGATCTGCTCCGGGGTCATCCGGCCGCCCGCCCACCCTCGTCATCCATCGCGATCAGTGTGCCCGGTCGGCCCGGTCGCCGGCAGTCCCCTCTTCGGCCGTCAACTCCTCCAGCGCCGCCTCGACCTCGCCGGCCCGGCGGCGGGCCGCCGTCACGCCCCGTTCGGCGGCCCGGCGGGCCAGCTTGGCCCGGCTCAGGTCCTGTTCGGCGGCGGCCCGGCGGCGCTCCAGTTCGGCCAGCTCCGCCTCCAGGTCGGCGAGCAGCTCCGCGCCGTCCTGCTCGGCCGTCGCCGCGCCGGTCAGCTCCGCCTCGGCCCGCGCCAGGTCGCCGCGGGCCCGGTCCAGCTCCCGGTCCAGGGCCCGGCGCCGTTTCGCCCGTTCCGCGGCGGCCGCCCGCTCGGCCCGTTCGGCCGCCCGGTCCTGCGCCGGCCCGGCCGGTGCCGGCTCGGCCCGGGTCGCCGCCCGCGGGGGCGGTGGTTCCTCCTCCTCGGCGCCGGTGACCAGGCGCAGCTGCGGGCGCGGCACCTCGCCGAACCCGGCGTAGTGGGCCGCCCGCAGCAGCCGTCCCGAGCGGACCTGCTCGGCGACGTCGGCGTCGGAGAGCGCCGCGTTCAGGGTGGCCTCCACCTCGCCCAGCGGCAGCTTGCCGGCCGGCGGCGCGCCGGCGTCGGCGGCCAGCGCGCGCACCTCGGCCACCAGCGCGCCGACCACCGCCCGTCGCTGGGCGGAGAGTTCCCGCAGCCGGGGGCCGCGCAGTTCCCGCTGCGCCGAGCGCAGCGACTCGGCGAGCCGCACCAGGTCGGCCACCAGCTCCGGCCGGCGCAGGGCGAGCAGGTTGACCAGCCAGGCCGCCACGGTCGGCCGGCGCAGCCGGGCGATCTCCCGGGCGGCGGTCCGGTCACCGGCCTGGCGCGCCTCGGCGACGGCCGCGTCCCGGGCGGTGACGAACCGGTCGGGCGGCTCGGCGTAGAGCCGCTCGACCAGCTCACGGGAGGGGCCGGGCATGACCTCAGACGTCCAGCGAGGTGCCCGGGGCGAGCCGCTGGTAGTCGCTCCTGGACAGTGCGGCGTACTGCCGGTCGAGCACCGCGTAGCCCCGGTCGTTGAGCAGGCCGTCGTGCAGCGCGTACACCTTGCGCGGGGCGACCGCCCGGATGAAGTCGACCACCTCGGAGAACTTCGACCAGGGCGCGTGGATGGGCGCGAAGAGGGTGTCCACCTCGACGTCCGCCGGCACCTCCAGGGCGTCGCCCGGGTGGTACACGACGTCGTTCACCAGGTAGCCGAGGTTCTCCACCACCGGGATGTCGGGATGGATGACCGCGTGCCGCCCGCCGTACGCCCGGATCGGCACGCCCGCCGCGGTGAACGACGCGCCGGCCTCGACCGGGCTCAGCGCCGACGCCGCGTCGCCCAGCACGCCGGCGAGCGACGGGGGTCCGTGGATGACGAACGGCCGGCGGTCGAGCTGGCGGCCGACCGCCGCCACGTCGACGTGGTCCGGGTGCTCGTGCGTGATCAGCACCGCGTCCGCCCCGTCCAGCGCCACCGGGTCGCTGAACGTGCCGGGGTCGATGACCAGCACTCCCCCGTCGTGCTCGATCCGCAGGCAGGAATGGGCGTACTTGGTGAGGTGCACCGCGCCTCCTCGATTACCGAATCGTGACGTCCTCTGCGCAGTCTGCCGGAACCGGGGCCGTACCGCGCCGCGTCCGACCTATCGCCCCGACCGGGGCCACGGGGAAGGAGTGGAGATGGACGGACGGAGCGGACGACGCCGGGCGGCGCGGGCCGGGCTGGCGGCGGGTCTGGTCGCCCTGCTGCTCGGCGGCTGCGGCGCCGGCGCGAGCGACGAGGGGAACAGCGGCGCGGCCGACGGGGCGGCGGTCCCGGCGGAGGCTCCCGCCCGCGGGGACGCCCGGGCCGGGGCGGCGCCGGAGGTCGGTGGGCCGGCCGCCGACCAGGCGAAGGGGGGCGGCGCGCCGGACCTGCGGGTGGACCAGCGGGCCATCATCTACACCGGAACGATGCAGGTCCGGGTGGAGGACGTGGACTTCGCCGCCGGGCAGGCGGTGAGCATCGCCACGGCGGCCGGCGGGTTCGTCGGCGGCGACCAGCGGCAGAGCCGGGACACCGACACCCGGGCGGAGCTGCAACTGCGGGTGCCGGCGGAGAAGTTCACCCGGGTCGTCGACCAGCTGGCCGCGCTGGGCAAGCAGGACTCCCGGGAGGTACGCACGGAGGACGTCACCGAGGAGACCGTCGACCTGGACGCCCGGATCGCCAGCCAGCGGGCCCGGGTGGAGAGTGCCCGGAAGCTGCTCGCCCGGGCCACCACCATCAGCGATCTGGTGACGCTGGAGGGCGAGCTGGCCCGGCGGGAGGCCGACCTGGCGTCGCTGGAGGCGAAGAAGCGGCGGCTGGCCGACCTGACCGCCCTGTCCACCGTCACGGTGGCCTTCGTGCGGGCCGACGCCCCACCGGCGGCGAAGAGCGAGGCCGGCTTCCTGTCCGGGCTGCGCGACGGCTGGCACGCCCTGCTCGCCTCGCTGGGGGTGCTGCTCACCGTCCTGGGCGCGCTGCTGCCCTGGCTGGTCGTGCTCGGCGTACCGCTGGGGTTGCTGTTCGCGGGGCTGCGCCGGCGGCGGCGCCGGGCCGGGCCGCCGGCCGGACCGCAGCCGCCGGTCAGCGCACCTCAGCCAGTGCCCGCAGCGCGGTCTGCACCATGACGCGTACGCCGACCGCGATGGCCCGCTCGTCCACGTCGAACGAGGCGCGGTGCAGGTCGACGTTGGGGCCGGAGCGGCCCACCCCGAGCCGGGCGAGGGCGCCGGGGACGTGCTCCAGATACCAGGAGAAGTCCTCGCCGCCCATGCTCTGCGGGGTCTCGGCGACCCCCTCCGGCCCGAGCGCGGCGGCGGTGGCCGCGGTGAGCACTCCGATGGCCCGGCCGTCGTTGCAGACCGGCGGCCGGCCGCGCAGGTATTCCAGGTCCACCGTGGCGCCGGTCGGCGCGATCACGTCCCGGACCACCTGGGCGACGATCTTCGGCGCCTGCTCCCAGGTGTCGCGGTCCATCACCCGCAGGGTGCCGGAGGCGCACGCCTCGGAGGGGATGACGTTGTAGCGGGTGCCGGCCGACGCGTGGCCGAACACCAGCAGCAGCCCGCTGTTGGCCGGCACCCGCCGGCTCACCAGCGCGGGCACCTCGGTGATCAGCCGGCCCAGCGCGTCGACCAGGTCGACGGTCAGGTGCGGGCGGGCGGTGTGCCCGCCCGGGCCGGTCAGCCGCACGGTCACGTTGTCGGCGGCGGCGGTGATCGGACCGACCCGCAGGCCGACCTTGCCGACCGGCTGGTTGGGATCGCAGTGCAGGGCGAAGATCTGCGCCACGTCGTCCAGGCCGCCGGCCTCGATGACCTCCAGCGAGCCGCAGGGCAGGATCTCCTCGGCCGGCTGGAAGATGAGCCGGACCCGGCCGTCCAGCCGGCCGGTGTCGGCGAGCTGGGCGAGCAGCATGCCGACGCCGAGCAGCACCGCCGTGTGCACGTCGTGCCCGCAGGCGTGGCAGACGCCGTCCACCGTGGAGCGGTACGGCACGTCCTTGACGTCGGTCAGCGGCAGCGCGTCGATGTCGGCGCGCAGCGCGATCACCGGCCCGTCGGGGCGGCCGTCGATGTCGCAGATGACCCCGTTGCCCTTGGGCAGCATCCGGGGGGTCAGCCCGGCCAGGGAGAGCTCCCGCGCGATCAGCGCGGCGGTCTCGAACTCGTGGCCGGAGAGTTCCGGGTGCGAGTGGATGTGACGCCGGGTGGCGATGAGCCCTGGCTCCCGGAGCGCGAGCAGATGGTCGAGCTCGAAGGGCAGGGGCTGGGACCCGGACGGCGCCTCCGGCCAGGACGACGCCAGCTGGCTGCCCGCGGGCAGCGTCAACGCACTCGTCACGTCGAATTCTCGATCACTAGAAATGGATGGATCTTCGGGGAGGACAGCAGACAGCCTAGACCTCCGACGGTGACGCTGCGCAACCTCACTACGGTAGTGATCGGACCGCACAGCGTCACTTATGCCCTGGTGGGGGCGGTCGAATATCTGCGGGACAGCAGGTAGATCGCGGTCGAACGCCGTCATCTGCCCCCCACCTCCTACAACGCGTAACCGGCTCAGCGGCTACGAAATCCCCGTCGGCACCAGCGCCGCTGTTCCGAATTGTCGCATTCGTCGGTTCAATTAACCGCCGCTCCGACAATTCCCCGACAACGCTGAGCAGTCGGGCGGCTCCCGAGGGTGACATGGGCGCACCACGCGCGACCGGACACGCTGTCCGTTCCCGTCACCCGTTCGGGTTACCCGAATTCTTCCGGCCACACGCCTGCGCCGGATCGACCCGGCACCCACTCGGCACGACGGAAGAGGTCAGAACCGATCGGACGGGCGGTAGACGCCCCAGGTGTCGCGGAGCGTGCCGCAGACCTCACCGACCGTGGCCCGGGCCCGCAGCGCCGCCTTCATCGGGTGCAACACGTTGACGTCCCCCTCGGCCGCGGCCCGCAGCTCCGCAAGCGCCCGCTCGACCGCCCCGTTGTCCCGGTCGGCGCGCAGCTTCGCCAGCCGCTCCGCCTGGGCCGCCTCGATCGTCGGGTCCACCCGCAGCGGCTCGTACGGCTCCTCCTCGTCGATGGCGAAGCGGTTGAGCCCCACCACCACCCGCTCGCCCGAGTCGATCTCCTGCGCGATCCGGTACGCGGACTGCTCGATCTCCCGCTTCTGGAAGCCGGCCTCGATGGCGTCCACCGCGGAGCCGTGGTCGAAGACCCGGTCCATCAGGTCGTTCGCCGCCGCCTCGAGCTCGGCGGTCATCGCCTCCACCACGTACGACCCGGCGAACGGGTCCACGGTGTCGGTCAGGTCCGTCTCGTACGCCAGCACCTGCTGGGTGCGCAGCGCCAGCCGGGCGGCCTTCTCGGTGGGCAGGGCGATCGCCTCGTCGAAGCTGTTGGTGTGCAGCGACTGGGTGCCGCCGAGCACCGCGCCGAGCCCCTGGATCGCCACCCGGACCAGGTTCACCTCGGGCTGCTGGGCGGTGAGCTGCACGCCCGCCGTCTGGGTGTGGAACCGCAGCATCATCGACTTCGGATCCTTCGCGCCGAAGTCGTCGCGCATCAGCCGGGCCCAGATCCGCCGGGCGGCGCGGAACTTCGCCACCTCCTCCAGCAGCGTGGTCCGGGCGACGAAGAAGAACGACAGCCGGGGCGCGAAGTCGTCCACCGCCAGCCCGGCGGCGAGCGCCGCGCGAACGTACTCCACGCCGTTGGCCAGGGTGAACGCGATCTCCTGCGCGGGGGACGCGCCGGCCTCGGCCATGTGGTAGCCGGAGATGGAGATGGTGTTCCACTTCGGCACCTCGGCGCGGCAGTACGCGAAGGTGTCGGCCACCAGCCGCAGCGACGGCTTGGGCGGGAAGATGTACGTCCCCCGGGCGATGTACTCCTTCAGGATGTCGTTCTGGATGGTGCCGTTGAGCGCCGTGCCCGGCACCCCGTTCTCCTCGGCGACGAGCTGGTAGAGCAGCAGCAGCACCGAGCCGGGCGCGTTGATGGTCATCGAGGTGGAGACCTTGTCCAGCGGGATGCCGTCGAAGAGCAGCCGCATGTCCTCGATGGAGTCGATGGCGACGCCGACCTTGCCGACCTCGCCGTGCGCGATCGGGTCGTCGGAGTCGTACCCCATCTGGGTGGGCAGGTCGAAGGCGACCGACAGTCCCATCGTCCCGGCCCGCAACAACTGGTGGTAACGCGCGTTGGACTCGGTGGCGGTACCGAACCCGGCGTACTGCCGCATGGTCCACGGCCGGGAGGTGTACATGGTCGGGTAGACCCCGCGCGTGTACGGGAACTCCCCGGGCGCGCCCAGGCGGGACTCCAGCTCCCCCGGCAGGTCGGCCGCCGTGTAGACGGCCTTGATGGGGAAACCGGACTCGCTCGGACGCCGTTCGCTCATCCTCGGATGGTAGGACGCGGCCAGACATCGACGGGTGAGGGATACCGCACATCAGCAGCGGGAAGCCTGGTGAGTACGCGTGCGCGTACGGTCGAGTAGGTAATCGTCGGCCGCGTCGGGTTTCGCATCGGGCGTCGGAACCAGCAAGATAGGGGGGTTGTGTCCCAGCCCCCTCGATATCCCCCGGTGGCTTTTCAGTGACTCAGATCCCGACGTGGAGCGGCGGACCGGTCAGTCCCCCCAACGGACGCGCGGCACCCGGCACCACCATCGGTGGGCGCTACGAACTGCGCTCCGCGGTGGGCAACGGCGGCATGGGCACGGTCTGGCGTGCCACCGACACCCTGCTGCGGCGCGACGTGGCGGTCAAGGAGGTCGTGCTCCCGCCGGGGCTGGCCCCGAGCGACCGCGACGCGATGTACGAACGCACCCTGCGCGAGGCCCGGGCCGCCGCGGCCATCCAGCACCCGGCCGTGGTCCAGGTGTACGACGTGGTCACCGAGGGTGGCCGGCCGTGGATCGTGATGGAGCTGCTGGACGCGCGCAGCCTCGCCGACATGGTGATCGAGGACGGGCCGGTGGCGCCCCGCACCGTCGCCAAGATCGGCGTGGCGCTGCTCGGCGCGCTGGAGGTGGCGCACTCGATCGGTGTGCTGCACCGCGACGTCAAGCCCGCCAACGTGCTGATCTGCTCCGACGGTCGCTGCGTGCTCACCGACTTCGGGGTGGCCCGGATGCCGACCGACGTGCAGCTCACCACCCCCGGCATGGTCCTCGGCTCGCCGCACTTCATCTCCCCCGAGCGGGCGATGGGCCAGGACTTCGGGCCGCCGAGCGACCTGTTCTCGCTGGGCGTGACGCTGTTCACCGCGGTGGAGGGGCGGCCCCCGTTCGACAAGGGCGACCCGATCGAGACCATGCACGCCGTGGTGGAGGACCCGCCCGCCACGCCGCAGCGCAGCGGCCCGCTCACCCGGGTGCTGATGGGGCTGCTGGAGAAGGACCCGGCCCGCCGGCTCGACGTGCACACCGCCCGGGCGATGCTGCGGGAGCTGCTGGGCGGGGCGCTGGCCAGCAACGCGGTGGCGGTCAACTCGGTCACCGACCCGTACTCGGTGGTGCCGGTGCCGCGGGCGACCACGCCGCCGCCCGCGGCCCGGCCGGAGCCGAAGCCGACCGGCCAGATCGGCGGCCGGGCGATGATCGGCCCGGGTGAGTCGCTGACCGACCGGCTGTCCTCGCTGCGCCGCGGCGAACGCCCCGCCCCGGCCATCGGTGCCGGCCTGGAGGACACCAGCGCCGACGCGCTGGCCGGCCCGCTGCACACCCCCACCGGCGCGATGCCGCCGCCGGCCGCCGGCTGGGGCGCTGCGGACGCCACCCAGCGGATCGGCGCGGGCCAGGCCGACGCCACCCAGCGCATCAGTACCGGCCACCCGGACGCCACCCAGCGGATCGGCGGTCACCCCGACGCCACCCAGCGGATCGGCGCGGGCCACCCGGGGATCGGCGCGGGCCACCCCGACGCCACCCAGCGGGTCGGCGCCGGGTATCTGGACGCCACCCAGCCGGTGGCCGCCGGTTACGGCGGCAACCAGTGGTCGGTGCCGGGCACCGGCCAGCCGTGGACCGCCGCGCCGGCCACCGCCGCCGCTGGCGGGGCGGGCGCGGCGGACAAGCTCAAGGCCGCCGGCGGCAAACTGGTCGACACGGTCAAGGGCTGGCCGCGCAAGGTGCAGCTCGCCGCGGCCGGCGGCCTGGCGGTGCTGCTGATCGCGGTGATCGCGCTCTCCGCCGGCGGCGACGACAAGCCGCCCGCCAGCCCGCAGGCGATCCCGATCGAGGAGGACCCGGCGGCCGACCCGGGCGTCGAGCTGCAGGAAGTCTCGGTCAAGGGCGTCACCGTCAAGGTGCCGAAGGGCTGGCAGCGGCAGACCGGCGGCGTCTACGTCGACTTCGTGGACCCGGCGGACAGCAAGCGCAAGGTGCGCATCATCGCCGAGAAGTGGGGCGGCAGCAACCCGGTCGGCTGGGCGGAGGGCGCGTCCCGCAACCTGACCAAGAACAAGTCCTGCGCCAAGCCGTACAAGGAACTCTCGATCACCGAGAAGGAGCTGGCCGGCCGGCCGGCGGCCGAGCTGGAATACACCTGCGGCGAGGGCGAGACGATGCGGCACGGCATCTGGCGCGGCACGGTGAGCGGGGGCAAGGCCTACTCCTTCTACCTCTCCGCCAACGACCCGAAGTTCGCCGCGAGCAAGCCGATCTTCGACGCGATGGCAAAGTCGTGGCAGCTCACCGCGGCCAACTGAGCCAGGGCGAGGTGCGGTGGTGATCCGCCGTCGTGCTATCAAAAGGCATGACGGCGGACCCTACTGACATCGACGACCTTCGCGAGCAGGCCGGGCGTTGGCTCGACGACGACCCCGACCCGGCCAGCCGGGACGAGCTGCGCGCGGTGCTCGACCGGCTCCCGGCCAGCGGTGCGGAGCTGGCCGACCGGTTCGCCGGGCCGCTGACCTTCGGCACCGCCGGGCTGCGCGGCCCGCTGCGCGCCGGGCCGAACGGGATGAACCTGGCGGTGGTCACCCAGGCCGCCGCCGGCCTGGTCGCCTGGCTCGCCGCCGAGGGCGCGACCGGTCCGCTGGTGATCGGGTACGACGCCCGGCACGGTTCCCGCGAGTTCGCCGAGCGGACCGCCCAGGTCGCCACCGGCGCGGGCCGCCCGGCGCTGTTGCTGCCCCGCCCGCTGCCCACCCCCGTGCTCGCGTACGCGGTCCGGCGGCTGGACGCGGCGGCCGGGGTGATGGTGACCGCCAGCCACAACCCGCCGCAGGACAACGGCTACAAGGTCTACCTGGGCACCGGGCTCGGCGGTGAGCTGGGCGCGGGTGCGCAGATCGTGCCGCCGGCCGACGCCGGCATCGAGACCGCCATCCGGGCGGTTGGCCCGCTGGCCCAGGTGCCGCTCGGCCCGCCCGGCCAGGTGCTCGGCGACGACCTGGCGGTCTCGTACGTGGAACGGGCCGCCGCGGTGGTCGCGCCCGGCGGGCCGCGGGACCTCTCGGTGGCGTACACCCCGCTGCACGGGGTGGGCGCCAGCGTGCTCACCGCCGCCTTCGCCCGCGCCGGCTTCCCGGTGCCCGGCGTGGTGCCCGACCAGGCCGAGCCGGACCCGGCCTTCCCCACCGTGTCCTTCCCCAACCCGGAGGAGCCGGGGGCGGTGGACCGGCTGGTGGCGCTCGCCGAACGGACCGGCGCGGACCTGGCGATCGCCAACGACCCGGACGCGGACCGCTGCGCGGTGGCGGTACGCGACGCCGGCGCCCCGGTGGCGGGTGAGGTGGCCGGGCCGGGAAGCGCCGGGCCGGGCTGGCGGATGCTGCGCGGCGACGAGGTGGGCGCGCTGCTCGCCGACCACCTGATGCGGCGCGGGGTGCGCGGCCTGTACGCCACCACCATCGTGTCCTCGTCGCTGCTCCGGGCCATGTGCGAAGCCCGGGGCCTGCCGTACGACGAGACGCTCACCGGGTTCAAGTGGATCGTCCGGGCCGGCGGCGGCGCCCAGCCGCTGGTCTTCGGCTACGAGGAGGCGCTCGGCTACTGCGTGGCCCCGGAGCACGTCCGGGACAAGGACGGCATCACCGCCGCGCTGACCGTCGCCGAGCTGGCCGCCGAGCTGAAGGCGCACGGGCGCACGCTGACCGACCGGCTGGACGAGCTGGCCGCCGAGTTCGGCGTGCACCTCACCGACCAGCTCTCGGTACGCGTCGACGACCTGCGCGTGATCGCCGAGATGATGACCCGGGTCCGGGCGGCCACCCCGACCACGCTGCTCGGCGAGCCGGTCACCGAGACCCGGGACCTGCTGCCCGACGCCGACGTGGTGATCCTGCGTACGCCGGCGGCCCGGGTGGTGATCCGGCCCTCCGGCACCGAGCCGAAGCTCAAGGCGTACCTGGAGGTGGTGGAGCCGGTCGCGGACGGCGACGTCGCCGCGGCCCGGGGCCGGGCGCGCGCGGCCGTCGCTGCGCTGCGCACCGAGATCGCGGCGGCGCTCGGCCTGGAGTGACCCAGCCCGTCGGTTAGGAGGGGCCCCTTGTTAACACCTGGGGTGTTAACAAGGGGCCCCTCCTATACAAAATGCGTTAATAGGGGGCCCTTCCTTACACCTGTCCTTACTCCGGGCGCTTGCCGAGGGCGGCGTCGACGGCGTGGGCCAGCGCGGAGACCACCAGGCTGATCGAGGGCCGGACCACCGAGTCGTCCAGGCTGACCGTGCCGGCGAAGCCGGCGTTCGTGGCGATCTCCTCCAGCCGGCGCCGGGCGTCCGCCGCGGCCTCGCCGGTGAGGCCGAGCGCCGGCTCCATCCGCAGCACCGCGACCAGGGTGGCCAGCGCGGCGGTCCGCTCGTCGGGGAGCTGGCCGCTGGTCAGCGCCGCGGCCAGCCGGCGCCGGATGTCGACCTCCACCGAGGGGTCGGTGACCGGGTAGCGGTGCACGTGGATGAAGCCGAGTTCGGTCTCGTCGACGTCCCGGACCACGCCCCGCTCGCACAGGTCGCCGAGGATCCGGTCGCGCAGGCCGTGGCGCAGCCGCTGCACCCAGGACGACGGGGTGTGCGGGGTGTCCGCCGCGATCTTCGCCAGCACCTGGTCGGTCACCGGCTCACCGGTCGGCGTCGGGTCGGTCACCGCCAGGTTGCCGTCGGCGTACGCGATCCGGTTGGCCAGGGCCAGTTCCACCAGGACGGCCGCGGCCATGCCCAGGTCGAGACTGATCCGGGGCATGGTCGCCTTGCCGGTCTCGTCGTCGTAGGCAAGAAGCAGCAACTCTTCGGCGAGCGTGACACCACTCATGGCCCGAAACGCTAGCCCCTCCCCGCCCCCACCGGCCCCGCAACGCGCCCGCCGTCGGCCGATCATGGACGTGTGGCGCCGGGTTCCTGCCGTTCGGCACCCTTTGCGACGTACCACAACTCCATGATCGGCGCGCGGACGGGCGTGGTCAGAAGCGGGGCATGCCGCCGAACTGGCGGTCGCCCGCGTCACCGAGGCCGGGGACGATGAACATCTTGTCGTTCAGGCCCTCGTCGATGCTCGCCGTGACCAGGCGCAGCGGCAGGCCGGAACGCTCCAGGCGCTCGATGCCGACCGGGGCGGCCAGCACGCAGAGCACGGTGATCTCGGTGCAGCCCCGGTCGGCGAGCAGCCGGCAGCAGTGCTCCAGCGAGCCGCCGGTGGCCAGCATCGGGTCGAGCACCAGCACCGGCAGGCCGCTCAGGTCGCGGGGCAGCGACTCCATGTACGCCCGCGGCTCGAACGTCTCCTCGTCCCGGGCCAGGCCGACGAAGCCCATCGACGACTCGGGCAGCAGGCCGAGGGCGGCGTCGGCCATGCCGAGACCGGCCCGCAGCACCGGCACCAGCAGCGGCGGGTTCGCCAGCCGGGTGCCCTCGGTGGCGGTGACCGGGGTGTCGATCGGGTACTTCTCGACGGGGAAGGAGCGCGCGGCCTCGTACACCAGCATGGTGGTGAGTTCGCGCAGCGCGGCCCGGAACGACGGCGAGTCGGTCCGGGCATCCCGCATGGCGGTCAGCCGCGCCTGGGCGAGCGGGTGGTCAATGACGTGTACGTCCACGATCGCTCAACCTACCGGTCCCGGCCCCCGAAGACGGCAGGTGCTCGGTGACCAGCGACGCCGCTCACGTGTGACGCTCACGTCCGGCCGTCGGTGACCAAGATCACATGACTCGCGGGTGCGTACTATTCGGGGCATGACGGCGACAGCGACGTCGGCCCGGTCGGACCTCTCCGAGCTGGGACGATCCGAGACCGCTCTGCGGACCTTCCTCCACGGCCTACCGGGCGTGGACCAGGTCGGCGCGGAGCAGCGGGCGGCACAGCTCGGCACCCGCTCCATCAAGACCACCGCCAAGGCCGAGGCCATCGACCTGGCGATCCGGATGGTCGACCTGACCACCCTGGAAGGGGCCGACACCCCCGGCAAGGTACGGGCGCTGGCCGCCAAGGCGCTGCGCCCCGACCCGGCCGACCCGTCCTGCCCGCACGTCGGCGCGGTCTGCGTCTACCCGGCGATGGTCCCGTACGTGGCCGAGGTGCTGGCCGGTAGTGGTGTGCACCTGGCCAGCGTGGCGACCGCCTTCCCGTCGGGCCAGGCCCCGCTGGAGATCAAGCTGACCGACGTCCGGGCGGCCGTCGAGGCGGGTGCCGACGAGATCGACATGGTGATCAACCGGGGCGCGTTCCTGGCCGGGCGCTACTCGGAGGTCTACGACGAGATCGTCGCCACCAAGGAGGCGTGCGGGGACGCCCACCTCAAGGTGATCCTGGAGACCGGCGAGCTGGCCACCTACGACAACGTGCGGCGCGCCTCCTGGCTGGCCATGCTGGCCGGCGGCGACTTCATCAAGACCTCCACCGGCAAGGTCCCGGTCGCGGCCACCCTGCCGGTGACCCTGGTGATGCTGGAGGCGGTTCGCGACTTCCGCGCCGCCACCGGCCGGCAGGTCGGCGTGAAGCCGGCCGGCGGCATCAAGAACACCAAGGACGCGATCAAGTACCTGGTCATGGTCAACGAGACCGTCGGCCCGGACTGGCTGGACCCGGACTGGTTCCGGTTCGGCGCGTCCAGCCTGCTGAACGACCTGCTGATGCAGCGCACCAAGCTGACGACCGGCGTCTACGCCGGCCCCGACTACTTCACCCTGGACTGAGCGCGATGTTCGAATACGCCCCCGCCCCCGAGTCGCGCGCCATCGTCGACCTCCGGCCCTCCTACGGCCTGTTCGTCGACGGCGAGTTCGTCGACCCGACCGACGGCGGCAGCTTCAAGTCGATCAACCCCGCCTCCGAGGAGGTCCTCGCCGAGGTCGCCGAGGGCGGCAGCGCGGACGTCGACCGCGCGGTCCGCGCCGCCCGCCGGGCGTACGAGCAGGTCTGGGGCCCGATGCCGGGCCGGGACCGGGCCAAGTACCTGTTCCGGATCGCCCGGCTCATCCAGGAGCGCTCCCGCGAGCTGGCCGTGCTGGAGTCGCTTGACAACGGCAAGCCGATCCGGGAGTCCCGGGACGTCGACCTGCCGCTGGTCGCCGCGCACTTCTTCTACTACGCCGGCTGGGCCGACAAGCTGGAGCACGCCGGCTTCGGTGCGAACCCGAAGGCGCTCGGGGTGGCCGCGCAGGTCATCCCGTGGAACTTCCCGCTGCTGATGCTGGCCTGGAAGATCGCCCCCGCCCTCGCGGCGGGCAACACGGTGGTGCTGAAGCCGGCCGAGACCACCCCGCTGACCGCGCTGCTCTTCGCCGAGATCTGCCAGCAGGCCGACCTGCCGGCCGGCGTCGTCAACATCGTCACCGGTGCGGGCGAGACCGGCCGCACGCTGGTCGAGCACCCGGGCGTGGACAAGGTCGCCTTCACCGGCTCCACCGGCGTCGGCAAGGCCATCGCCCGCGCGGTCGCCGGCACCCGCAAGAAGCTCACCCTGGAGCTGGGCGGCAAGGCCGCCAACATCGTCTTCGACGACGCCCCGGTCGACCAGGCCGTCGAGGGCATCGTCAACGGCATCTTCTTCAACCAGGGGCACGTCTGCTGCGCCGGCTCCCGGCTGCTGGTCCAGGAGTCCGTCGCCGAGCAGGTGCTGGAGTCGCTGAAGCGGCGGATGGCCCGGCTGCGGGTCGGCGACCCGCTGGACAAGAACACCGACATCGGCGCGATCAACTCGGCCGCCCAGCTGGCCCGGATCACCGAGCTGTCGGACGCCGGGGCCGCCGAGGGCGCCGAGCGCTGGTCGCCCGCCTGCGAGCTGCCCGAGCGGGGATTCTGGTTCGCGCCGACCATCTTCACCGGGGTCACCCAGGCACACCGGATCGCCCGGGAGGAGATCTTCGGCCCGGTGCTCTCCGTGCTGACCTTCCGCACCCCGGCCGAGGCCGTCGAGAAGGCCAACAACACCCCGTACGGGCTGTCGGCCGGGATCTGGACCGACAAGGGCTCCCGGATCCTGTGGATGGCCGACCGGCTGCGTGCCGGCGTGGTCTGGGCCAACACGTTCAACAAGTTCGACCCGACCTCGCCGTTCGGCGGCTACAAGGAGTCGGGCTACGGTCGCGAGGGCGGCCGGCAGGGGCTGGAGGCGTACCTCAATGTCTGAGCGGGTCGCGGTACGCAAGACGTACAAGCTCTTCATCGGCGGGAAGTTCCCGCGCAGCGAGTCGGGACGGTCGTATCTCGTGCAGGACTCCAACGTCTCCCTGGCCTCCCGCAAGGACGCGCGGGACGCCGTGGTCGCCGCCCGCGCCGCCGTCAAGGGCTGGGCCGGGGCGACCGCGTACAACCGCGGGCAGATCCTCTACCGGGTCGCCGAGATGCTGGAGGGCCGGCGCGAGCAGTTCGTGGCGCTGGGCGTGCCGGCCGACGAGGTCGACGCGGCGATCGACCGCTGGGTCTGGTACGCGGGCTGGTCCGACAAGCTCCCGCAGGTCTACGGCGGGGCGAACCCGGTCGCCGGGCCGTACTTCAACCTGTCCGCCCCGGAGCCGACCGGCGTGGTGGCCGTGGTGGCCCCCGAGGCGCCGGCGCTGCTCGGCCTGGTCAGCGTGATCGCCCCGGCGATCGTCACCGGCAACACCGTGGTGGTGGCCGCCTCCCCGGCCGCCCCGCTCGCGGCGGTGACCCTGGCCGAGGTGCTGGCCACCTCCGACCTGCCGGGCGGGGTGGTCAACATCCTCACCGGCAAGCTGACCGAGACCGTGCCGACGCTGGCCAGTCACATGGACGTCAACGCCATCGACCTGACCGGGGTGACCGACGCCGAGCTGGCGACCGAGCTGGAGGTCAAGGCGGCGGAGAACCTCAAGCGGGTCCTCCGCCCCGCGCCGGCCGACCACGACTGGTCGGCTGATCCCGGGGTGACCCGGATGACGGTCCTGCTGGAGACGAAGACCGTCTGGCACCCGAAGGGTGTTTGAGCTGCTCGTTGTGGGGATTTCCGGGGGAGCCCCACCCACTCCGGGCGGTCAGGCTTGATCCCTCCGCGGGCGGGGCTCCCCCGAAACCCTCGGTGGGCCTGGTCCGCGCGGGGGTTACGGCTTGCTGGTGTACGCCCAGCGTCGGGTCCTCCTGCCTGCGGGCTGCCGGTGCCGGCGTCCCTTCTCTGACGAGCGTCCTTACCGGCGCAAGATCCGCGCAGCTTCATGGAAAGAGTGGTCTCCGCCAGGGCGGAGGCCACTCTTTCCATGTAGTTGGCCCCTCCGGGGTCAGGGTTGGCCCCGGGACGGGCGGCGTCCGGTCCTTCGGGCGGGACGGGGTGGGGTCTACTACGGGGGGTAGGATTGGGGGGTGACTCGGTTGGGGGAGCTTGAGCGTGCGGTGATGGACGTGCTGTGGGACTCGGTGCCCGGCACGTCGGACGGGGTGACCGTGCGCGAGGTCGCCGACGCCCTGCGCGGGCGGGAGCTGGCGTACACCACGGTGATGACCGTGCTGGACCGGCTCGCCGGCAAGGGCATGGTGCAGCGCGAGCGCGAGGGGCGGGCCTGGCGTTACCGGGCTGCGGCCAGCCGCGAGGCGCACATCGCCCAGCTGATGCTCGACGCGTTGGATCTCGGCGGCAGCCGGGACGCGGCGCTGGTCCGCTTCGCCCGCTCGGTGACCGGCACGGAGGCCGACGTGCTGCGCGCGGCGCTGGGCGACGAGGCCGATGGCGCGGCCGGGCTGACCGACCGGATCGAGGACCCGCGCGCCGGCCGGGCGCGCGCCGCCGACGAGGCGACGGACCGGTAGGGCGGCCGCCATGGCGTACGCCGTGCACTTCGCCGCGACCATCCTGGCCTGCTGGCTGACCGCGCAGTTCCTCTCCGCCACCTGGACCTGGCGGGCGCCCCGGGTGGCGATCCTCTGCTGGCAGGCGGTCGGGTTGGCGCTCGGCCTGTCCGCGATGGGCCTGCCGATGGCGCTCGGCCTGGCCGCGTACGACCGGCCCACCGGCAGCGCGCTGGTCGCCCTCGCCGACGACCTGGCGCACGGCGCCCTGCCCCCCGGGCTGGGCGTGGCGCACCTGGTCGGGGTCGGGGTCGGCTTCGGCATCGGCGCGGTGCTGCTCACCACGACCGTGCGCAGCGTCCACGGCACGGTCCGGGCCCAGCGCCGGCACCGGGACCTGCTGACCCTGGTGGCCCGCCAGGACCCGACCGTGCCCGGGGCGCTGGTGCTCGACCATCCGAGCGCGGCGGCGTACTGCCTGCCGGGGGTGCGGCCCCGGGTGGTGGTCAGCGCGGGCACGCTCAGCCTGCTCGACCGGGCGGAGCTGGCGGCGGTGCTCACCCACGAGCGGGCGCACGCCCAGGAGCGGCACGACCTGGTGCTGCTGCCGTTCACCGCGCTGCGCCGGGCGCTGCCCTGGTTCGGCTGGGTCGCCGACGCGTACGAGCGGGTGGCCCTGCTGGTCGAGATGCGCGCCGACGACAAGGCCCGCGAGCTGCACGCCGAGGCGCCGCTGGCCGGTGCGCTGCGCCGCTTCGCCGCCTGCGACAACCGGATCACCCCGCACGGCGCGCTCGGCGTCGGCGACCGCGACCTCGACGTACGGGTGCAGCGCCTGCTGGTGGCCGACCGGCCGCCGCGGCTGATCGGGGCGACCGCGCTGGCCGTCGCCAGCACCCTGGTCGCGCTGCCGATCTCGCTCTTCCTCAGCTGACCCCGGGCCCCGGGTGTCTCGTGCACGACGGCGGCCCGATAGGTAGAAACGCTACGTGTAGGATCGCTATGACAAGCGAGCCAACCCCTGGAGAGCGGTCATGGACACCCTGCTCCTCGCGCGCCTGCAGTTCGCCACCACCACCTCGATCCACTTCCTCTTCGTCGTGGTCACCCTGGGGCTGGTCACCCTGCTGGTCGGGTTGCAGACCGCCTGGTTCCTCACCGGCAACCCCAAGTGGGAGCGGCTCACCCGGTTCTGGGGCCAGCTCTACGTGATCAACTACGTGCTCGGCATCGCCAGCGGGATCGTGATGGAGTTCCAGTTCGGCCTGAACTGGAGCGGCCTGTCGCGCTACGTCGGCAACGTCTTCGGCGCCCCGCTCGCCATCGAGACGCTTGTGGCGTTCTTCCTGGAGTCCACGTTCCTCGGCATGTGGATCTTCGGTTGGCACCGGCTGCGCCGTGGGGTGCACCTCGCGCTGCTGTGCGGGGTCGCGCTTACCGCGTACGCCTCGGCCTTCTGGATCATGGTGGCCAACGCCTGGTTGCAGCACCCGGTCGGCTACCAGGTCCGCGACGGGATCGCCCACCTCACCGACTTCTCCGCGCTGCTGACCAACCCCACCCTCGGCATGGCCTTCGGGCACGTGGTCGCCGCGTCGCTGCTCACCGGCGGGATGCTGATGGCCGCGGTCAGCGCCGGGCACCTGCTCCGGCGCACCCCCGACTTCCTGCTCTTCCGCACCTCGCTGCGGATCGGGCTGGTCGTCTCCGCGCTCTCCATCTCGCTGGTCCAGGGCTTCGGCTTCGCCCAGTTCGGGCCGGTCGGGCAGGTGCAGCCGGCCAAGTTCGGCGGCGGCCCCGAGCGGGACGCGCAGATCGCCGAGTGGACCGCCCAGTTCGGCCCCGGCGACTACACGCCGCCGACGCTCGCCAGCGTCGGGCTGGGCTTCATGATCCTGATCGGGTTCGGCCTGGGCTGCCTCTGGCTGCTGCTGCCGCTGCTCTGGCGGGATCTGATCATCCGCTGGCGGTTCCCGCTCTGGCTGCTCCTGCTCGCCCTGCCGCTGCCCTTCGGCACGGTGATCCTCGGCTGGCTCGCCCGCGAGGTGGGCCGCCAGCCCTGGGTCGCGTACGGGCTGCTCCCCACCGAGCGGGCCGTCTCCGCCGTACCCGCGGGCGTGATGCTCGCCTCGCTGATCGGCTTCAGCCTGCTGCTCGGCGCGCTCGCCGTCACCAACTGGGTGCTGCTCGCCCGGGCCGCCGCCCGCGGCGCCGCCGACCCGGCCCTGGGCCGACCGCCCGCGCCGGAGGCCGACGACACCCCCCGCCAACCCGTGCTCGCCTGAGGGAGACCACCGTGGAACTCGCCTGGTACGCCCTGCTCGGCCTCTTCTTCGCCAGCTATTTCGTGCTGGGCGGCCTCGACTACGGCGTCGGCCTGCTGCTCGCCCGGGGCGGCACCCCCGCCGCCCGGCGCGACGCGCTCACCGCGCTCGGCCCGTTCTTCCTCGGCAACGAGGTGTGGCTGGTGGCAGCGGTCGGCATCCTCTTCGGCGCCTTCCCCACGTTGGAGGGCGAGCTGCTCTCCGGCTACTACCCGGCCGTGGTCGGCGCGCTGGCCGGGGTGATCCTGGTGACCGCCGGGGTCCAGCTGCGCAGCCGCCCGGCCACGGCCGGTGCCCGGGCCGGCTGGGACCGGGTGGTGGTGGTCGGCAGCCTGCTCGCCGCGCTCGGCTGGGGCGCCCTGCTCGGCGGGCTGCTCCAGGGGCTGCCGCTGACCGCCGACGGCCACGTCACCGGGGTCGGTCACCTGTTCACCCCGTTCGTCGCCGCCGCCGGGCTCGCCATGGCCGCGCTGGTCGCGCTGCACGGTGCGACGTTCCTCACCCTCCGGCTGCCGCCCGCCGCCGGGGCGGCGACCGCGCGGCTGGCCCGCCGGCTGGTTCCGGTGGCCCTCGCCGCGGTCGGCACGGCCACCGTCGTCGGCCTGCTCTCCGATCGGGTACGCGCCGCCGCGCAGCAGCCGGTCGCCGCCGTACTCCTGCCGTCGGCGCTGGTCGCGGCGCTGCTGGTGGCCCGCGCGGCGCTCGCCCGGCGGCGGCCGGGGTGGGCCTTCGCCGCCACCTGCGCGGCGCTGGCCCTGCCGGTGCTCCTGGTCGGGGCGGCCCGGTGGCCCTACGCGCTGGTCTCCGGCACCGACCCGGCGGCCGGGCTGACCGTGGCCGACGCGGCGGCCAGCACCCCCACCCTGCGGCTGCTGGGCTGGCTCGTGCTGCCGCTCGTGCCGGCCCTACTAGGCTTCCAGGCGATGTGCTGGTGGGTTTTCCGGGGACGGATCGACGGCAGGGCACCGGTGTACTGGTGAACCGCCGCCCGTTCGACCCGCGTCTGCTGCGCCGGGTCCCCGCGGCCCGGCGCGACCTCGCCGTGCTCGCCGCACTGGGCGGGCTGACCGCGCTGGTCATCGTCGGGCAGGCGACCGCGCTGGCCGCGCTGCTGGCGACCGCGATCGACGGGCGGCTGGACCGGCCGGCGCTTGCCGGTTTCCTCGCCGCGGTGGCGGCCCGGGGGGCGCTCACCTGGGCCCAGGGCACGGTGGCGGCGCGGGCGGCGGCGACGGTGAAGGCCGCCCTGCGGGTCGAGCTGCTCGGCGCGGTGGGGGCGCACGGGCCGGCCTGGGTCGCCGGGCAGCGGGCCGGGCAGCTCGCCACGCTGGCCGGACGTGGGCTGGACGCACTGGACGCCTACTTCACCGGCTACCTGCCGCAGCTGGTGCTCAGCGTCACCGTCCCGCTGGCCGTGCTGGCCCGGGTCGGGCTGGCCGACTGGAGCTCGGCGCTGATCATCGCGCTCACCCTCCCGCTGATCCCGATCTTCGGTGCCCTGCTCGGCTGGCAGGCGCAGGCGGCCACCGCACGGCAGTGGCGACGGCTGGCCCTGCTCGGCGGGCACTTCCTGGACATGGTGGCCGGGCTGGCCACGCTGCGCGCCTTCGGCCGGGCCCGCAACCAGGTCGAGGTGGTCCGCCGGATGGCCGACGGGCACCGCGCCGCCACCATGCGTACGCTGCGCATCGCCTTCCTCTCCGCGCTGGTGCTGGAGCTGGTCGCCACCCTGTCGGTGGCGCTGGTCGCGGTCCCGGTCGGCATCCGGCTGCTCGGCGGTGGCCTCACCCTCTCCACCGCGCTGCTGGTGCTGCTGCTCACCCCCGAGGCGTACCTGCCGCTGCGGGCGGCCGGCAGCCGGTTCCACGCCAGCATGGAGGGGCTGACCGCGCTGGACGAGGCGCTCACCGTCACCGAAACCCCGGCCGCCGCGCGACCCGGCCCGCCGGCCCCCGCGCCCACCGGCCGCGGCGAGATCCGGTTCGAGGCGGTGACCGTCGAGTACGAGCGGACCACCGCCCTGCGCGACGTCACGCTGACCATCCGCCCCGGCGAGCGGATCGCCGTCATCGGCCCCAGCGGCGCCGGCAAGAGCACCCTGCTCGGCCTGCTGCTGGGCTTCGTCACCCCGACCAGCGGCCGGGTCACCGTGGACGGGGTGGACCTGGCCGGCGTCGACCCGGACGCCTGGCGGCGCCGGCTGGCCTGGGTGCCGCAGCGGGCCCACCTCTTCGCCGCCTCGCTCGCCGACAACATCACCCTCGGCGCGCCGGACACCCCGCCGTCCGCGCTCGCCGGGGCGGTCCGCGACGCGGCGCTGGACGAGGTGGTCAACGCCCTGCCCGACGGGCTGGACACGGTGCTCGGGGAGCGCGGGCACGGCCTGTCCAGCGGCCAGCGGCAGCGGGTGGCCCTGGCCCGGGCCTTCCTGCGGGACGCCCCGGTGGTGCTGCTGGACGAGCCGACCGCCCGGCTGGACTCGGCCAGCGAGGCGGTCGTGCTGGCCGCCACCCGGCGGCTGGTCGCGGGGCGCACCGCGCTGCTGGTGGCGCACCGGCCGGCGCTGCTGACCGACGCCGACCGGATCATCCGGATCGAGGACGGCCGGCTCACCGAGCTGACCCCGGCCGGGGTGCGGCCGTGACCGGGCCCGGCACCGGGCAGGGCGCGGCCGGGACCGGGCGGGCGTCCGCGGAGCGGGCGGTGCTCCGGTTGGCCCGGCCCTACCTGGGCCGGCTGGTCGGCGCGGGGCTGCTCGCCACCGCCACCGAGCTGGCCGGGCTGGCCCTGATGGCCACCGCCACCTGGCTGCTGATGAGCGCCGCCGGGCAGCCCCCGCTGGACCGGCTGACCGTGGCCATCGTCGCGGTCCGGGCGCTGGCGATCGGCCGGGGCGTGTTCCGCTACACCGAGCGGCTGGCCGGGCACGACGCCGTGCTTCGCCTGATCACCGACGTGCGGGCCCGGGTGTTCGCCACGCTGGCCGCCGAGCGGGGGCCGGCCCGGCGCACCGGGGACACGCTCAGCCGGCTGGTCTCCGACGTGGAGGCCGTGCAGGATCTGCTGCTCCGGGTGCTCGTGCCGGGAGCCGCCGCCGCGCTGGTCGGGGTGCTCGCGGTCGCCGGGACGGCGCTGGTGTCCGGGCCGGCGGCCGGGGTGCTCGCCGCCGGGCTGCTGCTCGCCGGCGTCGTGCTGCCGCTGCTGGCGACCCGGTTGACCCGGCGCAGCGCCGACGAGGTGGCCCCGCTGCGCGGCGCGCTCGCCGGGGACGCGGTCGACCTCACCCACGGCGCCGCCGACCTGGCCGCGTTCGGCGCGACCGGGGCGGCGCTGCGGACGGCCCGGGGCCGCGCCGACCGGCTCGCCCGGCTGGAACGGCGGCTCGCCGCGACCGGCTTCGCGGTGGACGCCGCCGGGGTGCTGCTCGCCGGCCTCACGGCCGGCGCGGTGGTGCTGGTGGCGCTGCGCGCCGGGGTGGGCGGCGTGCTGATCGGCGTGCTCGCCGTCGGCACCCTCGCCGCCGTCGAGATCGCCCTGGCCCTGGTCGGCGCCGCCCGCCAGCACACCCTGCTCCGGGCCGGCCTGGACCGGGTCGCCGCGCTGCTCACCGCGCCGGTGTCCGGGGAGACCGCCGCGCCCACGGCGACCGCACCGCCCGCGCCCGGGCAGCCCGCCGCACCCGGGGCCGCGCCGGCACCCGGGGAGACCGGGGCCGCCGTCGGCGGCGGTCCGCACCACCTCCGGCTGGCCGGGGTGACGGTCCGGTACCGGGCGGGCGCCGCCCCCGCCCTCGACGGGGTGGACCTCGACCTGCCGGCCGGGCGGCGGGTGGCCGTGGTGGGCCCGAGCGGCGCCGGCAAGAGCACCCTGACCGCCGTGGTGACCGGCGCCGTCACCCCGGCTGCCGGCCGGGTCACGCTGGACGGCGCCGAGCTGTCCGGGTACGCCGCCGAGGAGCTGCCCCGGGCGGTCGGCGGCCTGCTCGCCGAGGCGTACGTCTTCCACGCCACCGTGCGGGAGAACCTGCTGCTCGGCCGCCCCGACGCCACCGACGAGGAGCTGACCGCCGCGGCCCGCGCCGCCGGCCTGCTCGACTGGGTACGCGCCCAGCCGCACGGCTGGGACACCGTGGTGGGTGAGGAGGGCGGGCAGCTCTCCGGCGGGCAGCGGCAACGGCTCGCGCTGGCCCGGGCGGTGCTGGCCGCGCCCGGTGTGCTGGTGCTGGACGAGCCGACCGAGGGGCTGGACCCGGCCGCCGCCGACGCCGTGCTCGCCTCGGTGCTGGACGCCACCCCGGCCGGGCACTCGGTGCTGCTGATCAGCCACCGGCTCAGCGGCCTGGCCGGCTTCGACGAGATCGTGGTGCTGGACGCCGGGCGGGTGATCCAGCGCGGCCGGCACGCCGACCTCGCCGCCGCCGCCGGTTGGTACCGGGACCAGTGGCTGCTCCAGGAGGCGGCCGAACGGGGCTACCTGGCGCTCCGCCCCTGAGCCCGGTTGAGGGACGGCACCGGGGATTTCCCGGACCCCACGCCGGCCCCGCTCGTGGCAGGGTGGGCGCATGCGTGGCGTTGACGGGGCCCAGGTGGAGGCCCACCTGCGGAATCTGGACGTCCGGCTGCACGGCCCCGCCCGGTCGAAGGCGGAGCTGCTCACCGAGGCCCGGCACGCGCTGTGGGACGCGGTCGAGGCGTACCAGGCGGACGGGCTGTCGGGGCCGGACGCCGAGCGCCGGGCGGTCGACGAGTTCGGCAGCCCGGCCGAGCTGGTCCCGGCGTACCAGGCCGAGCTGGCCGCGGGCGCGCTGCGCGGCCTGGCCGTACGCGGGCTGGTGGTCGCCGCGGTGCTCATCGTCGCCGGCGACCTCACCTGGCAGGGGTCGAGCTGGAGCCAGGACGGCCCGCGACCGCCGGCCGGCTACCTGCTCCTCTCCGCCTCGGTGAACTGGATCTGGGCCGGCGTGGCGCTGCTCGCGGTGGTCGGCCTGCTGGCGCTCGCCGGGGCCGCCCGGCGGGGCCGTCCCGGGCTGCCGCCGGCCGCGCGGCTGGCGGGCCTGGGCATGACCGGTCTGCTCGCGGTGGGCGCGGTGACCGGCTGCGCGCTGTACGCCTGGTCGCTGAACCTCTGGGACGCCGCGCTGACCTGGCCCCCGATGATCGTCGGGCTGGTCGCCGGCGGGGCGGCCTGGTTCAGCCTGGGCCGCGCGGCCCGCACCTGGCTGCTCGCCACCCGCTGACCGGGCCCGAACGGCGGCGCACCGCGGGTGGTCACGCCGGGCCGGCCACGGATCAGGCCGGGGCCGGTGGTTGGTCGGGGCCGAGGAAGCGGCCGACGGTGGAGCTGAACTCCCGCCAGCCGGTCCGCTCGCCGGCCAGCGCCCGGCCGCCCGCGTCGGTCAGCTGGTACGTGCGGCGCTCCCGGCCGTTCACCGTGCTCCACGAACTCGCCACGTATCCGGCGCGTTCCAGCCGGCGCAGGGCCGGATAGATGGTGCCGGTCGGCAGGTCCAGCGCACCGCCGCTGCGCACGCGCAGCGCCTCGATGATCGCGTAGCCGTGCAGCGCGCCCCGCTCCAGCACGGCGAGCAGCAGCGCATCGAGGTGTCCGTGCAGCGCCTGGGCCTTCATAGGTAGCAACGCTACTTGTCGGCAGGCGGGAGCGCTACCGGGGTGCGGCTCCGCTTCCCCGGACGCGACCACTAGGGTATGTGCCCATAGTCACTCGGCGGCCGCAGCGCCGGCGAGTGGGCAACCCGACGCACACGGAGGTCAGCGTGGCCCGCCAGTCGCCCCAACGGCCCGACGCCGACGAGCCCGAGCTCGACGAGACCGAGGGGTCGGTCGATTCCGACGTCGCCGAGGCGACGGCCGAGGCCACGGACCGGGACCGTTCGCTCTGGGACGAGCTGCGGATCGACCCGATCGAGATCGCCCTGCCCGCCGGCACCGGCTTCACGCTGCGCGCGTACCGGCCGGCGCGGGAGCTCACCCCGACGGACGTGACCGAACGCGACGAGGACGACCCGTTCCTCGCCCGCCGCCAGGCCGCCACGGCCGAGGACGAGGACTCCGACGAGGTGGTGATCCTCGACGAGGACCTCGCCAAGGAGTTCGCCGAGGTCGAGGAGGAGAAGCCGGAGTCCGGACGGACCGGCGACGACGAGGACTCCGACGAGGAGACCGAGGACGAGGACGCCGACGAGGACGCCGGCGACGAGGAGGTGCCGGTCTTCCTGAGCCACCGGGGCCGCCTGCTGGTGTTCAAGACGCCGGAATCCCTGGTGAGTTTCGTCCGTTCCGGCGCGCCCAATGACCTGTCCCAACTGGACAGCTGGAATGAATTGTCCGAACGGGTCGAGCCGGCCGACATCGCCCCGCTCGACGAGGACACCTACGAGCTGGACCTGGTCGTGGAGAACCTGCGCGGCGGCCACGACACCTGGGATCCCGCGCTGCTGATCGAGGCCGGCGAGGTCGCCCGTGACGTGGCGTACGGGCTGCGGCTACCCGCCGTGCTGGACATGCTCTCCGCCGGCTCCAGCCTGGACGACCTCGACGAGGCGCTGCGGGCCTCTGTCAACGGCGGAGTCGGTGGTTTTCTCGGCCGCCGCCGACTGAAGAAAATCGGGGCACAAACCGCAAGCCTGGGTTGGCGCACCATTGTCGGCAAGATCTCTGCCGTTGTGGACTGGCGCGACTGAGCCGCACCGGGGAGCATCAGTCTCTGGCGGAGGAACACGTGTGTTCCGGGAGGAGGACGACGCCGTGGCGCTCGTGCGCGTTTACTGCGGTCTGGCCTCGGCGGATCCGGCCGACCGACCGGCTTCGGCCGGCGCGACGCTGACGTCCGCTGTGGTCGACGACGCAGGCCGTCTGCTTCATGTCTGCGAGCTCGGGGATGACGCGACGGGCTACGCCCGGCTGGTCGCCCTGCTCGTCGAACGGTCGGGCGGGCCGAGCGGGGCGGCGATCGCCGCGGACAGCGACGACCACACCGTCACCGCTCTGCTCAGCGCCGCCGGCCGCCCGCTGGCGCTGGCGGACGACGACCTGGTGGACGACTTCGCCGAGCGGTTCGCCGACGACGAGTCCCTGGAGGAGATGCAGTCGCCGCCCGCCGAGCGCCGGGCCGTCGGTCTGGCCCGCGCCCTGCAGGCCGGCGCGCTCTCCGCGGTGACCCTCCCCGCCCCGCGCGACCTCGCCGGATACAAGCAGGTCCTCGCCGCGCACGCCGCGCTGGCCAGCGGTCGCCACTCCGCCGCCGTCGCGCTGCGCGAGGTGCTGCGCGAGCTCTACCCGGCCGCGCTGCGCGCGTACCCGGACCCGGCGGAGCCGGTCTCGCTGGCCGTGCTCGACGCGCTGCCCGAGCCCGGCATGCTGGCCGGTCAGGTCGCGCCCGGGCGGGAGTTCTCCGCCGACACCGTGGTGGCCAACCTGGCCGCCGACGGCGTGGCCCGGGCCGCCGAGATCAACGAGGCGGTGACCGCCCTGCGCGTCGCCATCACGGAGACCCCCCGCCGGGCCACCGTGAACCGCTCCCTCACCGCCGCCGTCGCGGAGACCGTCCGCCAGGCCGTCGCCTCGGTACGCGCATGCGACGCGGGCTGTGAGGCCCTCGTCGGCGCCCTCGACGAGCGGGTCGCCCCGGCGCCCGGCCGGCGGGCCGCCGCCCGGCGTGGCGACCCGGTGGGCGAGCTGCCCCCGGCCAACTCCGCCCTGCGCGCCCTGCACGGCGGCGGCCCGGCGCCGGTCCCGTCCGGCGGCCGGCGCAGCCGTCCGGAGCCGGCCGCCCCCACCGGCGCGCCGGCCATGCCGCGTCCGCTCGGCCCACCCCCGGTGGCGCCCGCGCCGGTCGCGCCGCCGCCGGTGGCGCCGGCACCCGTCACCCCGGCCGCCGGGCCGGGTGCGCCGATCTCCGGGCCGCCCGCCCGGGTCGAGCCCGCCGCACCGGCCGCCCGCCGGGTGGACGGCCCGACCAACCGGCCGGTCTCCGCACCGCCGCCCCCGCCGCCGGGCATCACCCCGATCGCCCCGGCTCAGCGCGGCAAGGTCCCGCCGGCCGAGGCGGGCGAGCCGTTCCGGCCCACGCTCACCACCGCGGCCATCAACAGCGCGCGGGCCGAGCGGCAGCGCACGGTGATCCCGCCGCGCCCCAAGACCACCCCGGCCGAGCCGCCGACCGGCGGGTTCAGCGCCACCGACCTGAGCATCCCGGTGCCCACCCCGCGGCCCGGCCAGGAGCCGCCGGCCCCGCCCGGCTCCCGGGCCAACTGGCCGCTGGTCAACCCCACCGACGACCTGGCCGACAGCGCCGCCGACAACCAGTACCGGGAGGGGCGTCAGGTCGACGCGCCGACCGACCCGGGCTCGACCCGCAGCCGGGTGACCCCGCCGTGGCTGGCCGACGACCTCCCGCAGGAGCCGCCGATGCTGCGGCTGGTGGAGCCCCCGCCGCTGGCGGACCGGGCGCTGCGCGGCGAGCCGAACCCGCCGACCGACCCGCGCCTGGAGACCCCGCCGCTGCGGCTGGTCGACGCGGGCGCGTCCCGCCCGCCCGCCCCGCCGGTCGCTCCCCGGCAGCCGGAGCACCGCCCGGCGCCGGCCGAGTTCCGGCCCCCGCCGGTCTCCGACGAGGGCGACGGCGACCTGCTCATCTTCGCCGCCGCCAAGTCCGCCTGGTTCGTCGGGCACGACGACGACGCCGACCTGGACTGGACCTCCACCATGGACAGCGGCTGGCAGGCGGCCGAGCAGGCCGCCCGCCCGTCGGTGGGCGACGCCACCCAGGCCGGGCTGCCCAAGCGGGTCCCCCAGGCCAACCTGGTGCCCGGCTCACCGCTGCGCGAGGAACGGCCACTGCGGATCGTCCGGGACGCGGCGAGCCTCGCCGAGAACACCACCGGCTACTTCCGCGGCTGGCGCCGGGGACAGGAGATCGGCGGTTTCGCGGTGGGCGGCCGGCCGGGCCGCGAAGCCGCCGGCGGCTGGGACTTCAGCCGGGACACCGGCGACCGGGACGACGACCGGGAGTACGAGTTCCGCTCGGCCGGTTACCGTTCCTGACCGCCGAGTAACCGCCTTCCACCTGCGTGTTCCTGCCCACACCCGGACAAGTTGACGACGGGTGAGGCCGGCCGGGAGCATTTCCGGCGGAACAGCCACGGCAGGGACGCCGGGCTGGGAAGGCGACTGCGATGGCGACACCGGGTAGAAATCCGTCCACGTTGACCCGTCGGGGGCTGCTCGCGGCCACGGCCGGCGGCCTGCTGCTGAGTGGCTGCGGCCAGGGCGAGCAGGGTCAGCCGCGGACCGGCGGCAGCCGGGCCCCCGCCGAACAGGAGATCGTGGTCGGCGCCAGCCTGGAGCTGAGCGGGCGGGGCGCCGCGCTGGGCACCCTCCAGGAACGCGCCCTGCGGATCACCCTCGAGGGGTTGAACGTCGACGGCGTCCAGGTGGGCAACATGCGCCGCAAGGTGCGCCTCCTGCTGCGGGACAACGCCAGTGACCCGCGTACCGCCGCGCAGCAGGCCCGCGAGCTGGCCGAGCAGGAGAACGTGCACGCCCTGCTCGGCGGCACGCTGGCCGAGACGTCGATGGGCATCATCGCCCAGGCGCAGGAGATCCGGATCCCGTTCATCTCGCTGGCGTACGGCGACGGGCTCGTGCTGCCGCTGGCGAAGCGCACCTTCGTCTACAAGGTCACCCCGGACACCCAGGACATCGCCCAACGCCTGGTACGGCTGCTCGTCGAGCGCAAGCACCGGCGGGTGGTGCTGGTCGCCGGGTACGGGCTGCACGGCGACTCCGGCGTCAAGGCCATGAAGCAGGCGGCCAAAAAGGCCGGCGTGGAGCTGGTCACGGTCGCCCGGCTGCCCCGCACCGGTGGCGACTTCCGGCCGGTGCTGCGCGAGATCGCCGACGGGGAGCCGAAGGCGGTCGTCCTCTGGTCGCACGCCCCGGACACCGGTGAGGCGGCGCGGTCGCTGCGCATCGTGGGCTACCGGGGGCCGCTCTATCTCGATCCGGCGGCGGTAAACGACGACACCCTCGACGCCCGCAACGCCAGCTTCGTCGAGGGCGCCTACGCCGTGCACCCGATGTCGCTGGGCGGCTCCACCCTCACCAACACCACCACCGGCGCGCTGGCCCGCCGGGACTTCACCTTCCGCTACATCCAGCTGTACGGCGGCTTCAACGGCTTCGCCCCGTACGCCTCGGACGCGCTGACCCTGATCACCGACGCGGCCCGCACCTCCGGCACCGTCGACCATGGACGGATCAAGGCGTACCTGCGTACCCAGGTGTCCGAGGGGATGGCCGGGGCGTACGCCTTCTCCCCCAACCGGCACAGCGGCATGGAACGCGACTCGCTCGGCGTCTACCAGGTCAGCCAGGGCGCCTGGACCCGGATCTCCTGACCACCGTCCCTCCGGTGTGGACGGCGACCGCCGGTCCACACCGGAGCGCGGGGCCGGCCGGGCGCTACCCTCCGCCCGTACGTGGACAGCACGACGCGCCCGGTGTCGGCCGGAGGCCGACGCCGGGCGCGTACGCGGTCAACTCAGGCGGGCGCCACGGCGCGCGAGCGCCGCATGGTCAGCACGTACTCGACAAGCGAGATCAGCACGTGCTTGGTGGACTCCCGGTTGCGCGCGTCGCAGGCCACCACCGGCACGTCGCTGGAGATCGCGAGGGCCTCCCGGACGTCCTGCGGGTCGTGGTACTGCATCCCGTCGAAGCAGTTGATGGCCACCAGGTACGGCAGCCGCCGATGCTCGAAGAAGTCGATCGCGGCGAAGCAGTCGGCCAGCCGGCGGGGTGTCCACCAGCACCACCGCGCCGATCGCGCCGCGCACCAGTTCGTCCCACATGAACCAGAACCGCGTCTGACCGGGCGTACCGAACAGGTACAGGATCAGGTCCCGGTCGATCGAGATACGGCCGAAGTCCATCGCCACCGTGGTCGTCGTCTTGCCCGGCACCTGCCGGGTGTCGTCGACGCCCACACCGGCCGAGGTCATGATGGCCTCGGTGGTCAGCGGTGTGATCTCCGAGACCGAGCCGACGAGCGTCGTCTTGCCGACGCCGAACCCACCGGCGATAACAATCTTCGCCGACGTCACGCGCCCGCTCGGGGCCGGCGGCCGGTGCGACATGTCAGAGCCTGCGAAGTCCACTCAGCACCCTCTCCAGCAGTTCAGTGCCCACCGCGTCGTCGGAGTCGTCCAAAATGGTCGGCTCGTGGACCGCGACCAGGCCATCCGTCGCCATGTCGGCGATGAGCACCCGGGCCACGCCGAGCGGAAGCTGCATCCTCGCCGCGATCTCGGCGAGCGACTGCACACGTCCGTCACACAACGCGGCAATGTACTGGTGCTCACGGCCTTGCCCGCCATTGCCGTTGGCAGCGGCTCGACCTCGCACCGTCGTCTCGACGAGCGCCTCCAGGGCGATGTCGAGCCGGGGACGGGTACGACCACGGGTCACGGCGTATGGACGGACCAACGCGCCGGTCGGTTCGTCACGATCGGCCATGTCGCCGCTCACCTCCTTCGTACCCCGTGCCGGCTCGCACCGGTGGAACCCGTCGTTGTGTCGTTGTTGCTCCGGCTGACCGGGCGGTCAGCGCGACGTTCAGCCCATCATCCCCACGGCCGTGCGGGGCGCCGGCGTCAGCGCCTCACCCACCCGGTCCACCAGCAGCGCCATCTCGTAGCCGACCTGGCCGACGTCGCAGCTGCGCGCGGCCAGCACGGCGAACGAGGAGCCGTCCGAGATGGACATCAGGAACAGGAAGCCATTGTCCATCTCGACCACGGTCTGCAGCACCGCGCCGCCCTCGAAGCAGCGGGCGGCGCCCTGCGTGAGGCTGACCAGGCCGGACGCGATGGCGGCCAGCTGGTCGGCCCGGTCCCGCGGCAGGTCTCGTGACGACGCGAGGAGCAGACCGTCCGCGGAGACGGCGACCGCGTGCGCCACACCGGGCACCCGGTCGGCGAAGTTGGCCAGCAGCCAACCGAGATCCTGCGTAGTTGTCATCGTTGTTGCTCCTTCTGCCCGCTCCCGGCCACCGGGCCTGAGCCAGACTGCGAGGATTGCTGCCCACCCGGAGTCCCCTCCGGGTTGGTCGGGTTGCTGTCCGACGGGTTGGTCCGGCCGCGCTGCACACCTCGATGGTAGGCCGACAACAGGCCGCGTACGCCCTCCGGCGTCCGCTTCTGCACGGCCGCCGCGGGCTTCTCCACGGCACCGGGCACCAACTGTGCCATCGGCTTGCGCTTCGGCAGGCCCTTCTGGGTGGTCTCGGCCACCGGCACCTCGTTGGCCGCCGAGGCCGCCCGCCAGCCGTCGTCGGCGGCGGTCTGCCATCCGCCGGGCGGGGGGCCCGGCCGCCGGGTCGGCATGCTCTCGGCGAAGCCCGGACGGACACCCCCGTTGCTCGGGCCGGTGGCCCGCGGCGCGCCTCCGCCCGTCGGCGTGTTTGCCATCGGTGTCGTACCTGTCGTCCCGGTTGCGGTCTTCTGGACGGGCCGGCCGGTGGCGTCGACCGCGGCGAACTGCTGCGTCGGGGCGCCGTTGCCACCGGCGGCCTGGGCCGCCTCCTCCGGGCCCGGCCGGCGGGTACGGAACCAGGCCGACTCGAGCTCCCGGAAGATCGGCAGCTCCATCGTCTCGTCCGCGTACCGCTGCCGGTTCGCACCCTGCTGCGGCGTGGTCGGGCGGGCGCCGGCCGGGGCGGCCACCGCCGGGCGGCCCGTGGCCGGAGCGCCGGGGCGCGACTCGGCGGCCATGTCGAGCTTGGCGGCGACCCGCTCGGGCACCGGCGGAGCGGCTGCCTCGCGCTCCGGGTTGGCGACCGGCGGCCACACCGGCGGCGCCGGCGTGGCCGGAGTCGCCGACGGGCGGGCGGGCGACGGCGGCGCGGAGGCCGGCCGGCCGGCCGCGGCGTAGTCGGGTGCGCCGGGGCGGGTCGGCAGCGGCTGACCGGCGGTCGGCGCCGCCGACACCGGACGGCTGGGCAGCGCCTGACCGGCGGCCGGCGCCGCCGAGACGGGCCGGGTCGGGAGCGGCTGACCGGACGACGGCGCCGCGGACACCGGACGGCTGGGCAGCGGCTGACCGGACGTCGGCGCCGCCGAGACGGGCCGGCCGGGCAGCGGCTGACCGGACGTCGGCAGGCCGGGCACCGGCGGAGCGGACACCGGCGGAACCGGCGGCGCCGAGACCGGCGGTGGGCCGTACGGCCGCGCCTCCGGGCTGCTGGGCAGCTGACGCGGGATGGGCGGCAGCTGGCCGGTGACCGCCGGGTCGGGGTCGCCGGAGCGGCGCTGCGGCAGCGGGTCGATCGACTGGCCGTTGCCGTTGGTGCGCGGCCCGTAGGTGTCACCGCCGGTCGTCCCGCTGGCGCCGGTCAGGTCGGACCAGGCCGGCAGCGGCCCGGCGGAGGCCGGTGCGCCGTTGCGCGGGGTCGGCTCGACCGACCGGCCGCCCAGCGTGAGCTGGTTGCCCGACGGCGGCGAGGTGGGGTGGGCCGGCAGGTTGCCGAGTGCCTGGAGCGCGCCGAAGGCCGGGGCCGGGCCGGACGACTGCGGGGCCGGGCTGCCCGCCGGGAGCGCCCCGGGCTGCCCGCGGCCGGCGAGCGCCCGCGGCACCAGCACCGAGCCCGGCAGGCCGACCTCGGCCACCGTGCCCCGCTCCACGCCGGGCTTCAGCTCGACCTTGACGCCGTGCCGGGAGGCCAGCCGGGCGACCACGACCAGGCCCATCATCCGGGAGACGGCCACGTCCACCTGGGGCGGCGTGGCGAGCCGCTCGTTGAGCTCGTGCAGCTGCTCGGCGCTGACGCCGATGCCCCGGTCCTCCACGTAGAGGGTGGCGCGGTCACCGATCCGCCGGGCCTCGACCATGACCTGGGAGTCCGGCGGGGAGAAGGCGGTGGCGTTGTCGAACAGCTCGGCGACCAGGTGCACGAGGTCGTTGACCGCGTGCGCGGCCACCTCGATGTCCCGGTCGATCGAGCCGAACTCGATCCGGGTGTAGTGCTCGACCTCGGACTGCGCGGCGCGGAGCACGTCGATCAGGGCGGCCGGCTCACGCTGGACGCGGGTGGAGTCGGCGCCGGCGAGCACCAGCAGGTTCTCGTCGTTGCGGCGCATCCGGGTGGCCAGGTGGTCGAGCTGGAACAGCTCGGCCAGCCGGTCCGGGTCCTCCTCGCCGCGCTCCAGCCGGTCGAGGTGACCGATCAGCCGGTCGACCAGGATCTGCGAGCGGCGGGCGAGGTTGACGAACATCGTCGCGACGGACGACCGCAGGGCGGCCTGCTCGGCCGCGGTCCGCACGGCCTCCAGGTGGACCGCGTTGAACGCCTCGGTCACCTGGCCGAACTCGTCCTTGCTCCGCACCGGCAGCGGCTCGGCGATCTGGTTCGCCAGCTGGGCCGGGGAGTGCTGGCTGGCCAGCTGCGGGTCGCGCAGCCGGGCCACCGCCTGGGGCAACCCGAACTGGGCGATGGAGAGCGCACCCTGTCGCAGGTCGCGCAGCGAGCGGGCCATCGAGCGGGCGACCAGGTACGCGAAGAGGATGGCCAGCAGCAGCATGCTGAGCAGCAGGCCGGTCTCCAGGAACACCTGGCGCTGCACGTCGGAACGGAGCGCGTCGGCCTGGCGGACCACGTCGCCGTCCAGCTTCGCCTCCACGGTGCGGATCAGCCGGGAGTTGGCCACCATGGCCGCGTCCCACTGGTCCGGACCGAACGGCGCGTCGGCCATGCTCTCGGTGTATTTGCCGTTGATCCAGCCGTTGTAGCTGTCGGCCTGGCGCTGGTCGGAGCCGGAGACGGTCTGCTGGAAGAACTCCTTCTCCTGGTCGTTGGCGACCGCGCGGAAGCTCTGCAGGGCCTGCTGCTGGCCGGTGTTGGTGGCGATGTAGTCGGTGCGCAGGACCGGGGTGAGCGAGCCCTGGATCAGCGCGCGGTGCACCACGACCCGGCGCAGGGAGAGGAACTCCTTGGCGCGGGCGGTCGCCGCGGCGGCCCGCATCCGCTCGCTCAGGTCGTTGTCCCCGGCGAGCTGGGTGGCCGAGTCGCGGATGTCGAGCAGGTCGTTGATCAGGCCCTCGTACGTCTGCACCGTCCCGGTCAGCGGGAGCCGGCCGTTGTAGACCTGGCTGCGGGTGCCGGGGAGGTCCTTGAGGTTCTGGTCGATCCGATCGAGGAGGTTCTCGAAGCTCGCCGGCAGGTTGTCGATCTCGAGGCGCTGCTGGGAGTAAGGCGTCTTCGCCTGGTCGACCCGGCTGTTGACCCGGTTGTACGCCTCGCGGTACTGCTCCTTGGCCTGCCCCTTCTCGGCGCCGAGGAACAGGACGGCCGCGGTGCGCTCGTCCTGGAGGCTGTTGACCAGGTCACCGGAGTAGCTGGCGAGGTTGGCCAGGTCACCGGCCCGGTTCGCGTTGTTGAGCGTCTCCAGGTGGTCGACGAGACCACTGGTGCCCACGACGACCGTGGCGATGGTCGGCACGATCATGATGAGACCGAGCTTGGACCAGATCGGCATGTCGCGAAGTCGGCCGGCCGGCCGACGCAGCCGCGACAGGAAGGAGCTCGCCGTCTTTGGCCGTTTGCTCACGTCACCGCCCTCGCGATCACAACTGCCGAACGTTGCCTCGGGCACCGCCCAGCGACCGACCCGGCGGGTCGGACCCCCGAGATTCCATCACGCCGCCTCGCAAAGAGAAAGCCCAGGTTGTCCCTCTCTCCGGGTGTGGTGAGATGTTGACGCAATTTGCTCGCAATCCGTCTGGCCGGAGTGACCGAAAGTAATGGAACACCCGCACCGCGTCGTCCTACTGGCCGGGCCATCCGGCTCCGGAAAGTCGTACATCGCGCAACGAACCGGACTTCCGGTGCTGTGCCTGGACGACTTCTACAAGGACGGCGATGACCCTACGTTGCCACGTCGGAACGGCCGCGTGGACTGGGAATCACCCCTGTCCTGGGACGCCGAGGCGGCGGTGGAAACCATTGCCCGACTCGCCCGCGACGGCAAGACCGAAGTGCCGGTTTATGCGATCGGCGCGGACCGCCGGGTGGCCAATCGGCCATTCGATGTGACCGGATCGCCGATTTTCATGGCCGAAGGGATCTTCGCCGCCGAGATCGTGGCGGAGTGCCAGCGCCGCGGACTGCTCGCCGGGGCGTACGCGCTGCGGCGCCCCCGGGCGGCGACCTTCCTCCGCCGCCTGGCCCGCGACCTCACCGAGCAGCGCAAGGCGCCCCGGGTGCTGGTCCGGCGCGGCGTGGCGCTGCTGCGCGAGGAGCCGGCGGTGCTGGCCCGGCAGACCGGGCTGGGCGCCGAGGCGGCCCGGGCCCGCGAGGTGCTCCGGCGGGTGGCCGCGCTGCTGCCCGGCCACCCGCGCCCGCACTGATCAGGTCAGCAGCTTGGCGTACGCCGGCTTGATCACCTCGTCGATGATCCTCAGGCGCTCGTCGAACGGGATGAAGGCGCTCTTCATCGCGTTGATGGTGAACCACTGGAGTTCCTTCCAGCCATAGCCGAAGGCCTCCACCAGCAGCGCCATCTCCCGGGACATCGAGGTCCCGCTCATCAGCCGGTTGTCGGTGTTGACCGTCACCCGGAACCGGAGGTCGCGCAGCAGCCCGATCGGGTGGTCCGCGATCGAGGCGGCGGCACCGGTCTGCACGTTCGACGACGGGCACAGCTCCAGCGGGATCCGCTTGTCCCGCACGTACGCGGCCAGCCGGCCGAGCACCGGCGGATCACCCGCGGTGACGTCGTCCACGATCCGCACCCCGTGCCCGAGCCGGTCCGCCCCGCACCACTGGATCGCCTGCCAGATCGACGGCAGCCCGAACGCCTCGCCGGCGTGGATGGTGAAGTGGAAGTTCTCCCGCTGGAGGTATTCGAACGCGTCCAGGTGCCGGGTGGGCGGGAAACCCGCCTCCGCGCCGGCGATGTCGAAGCCGACCACCCCGGCGTCCCGGTGCCGGACCGCGAGCTCGGCGATCTCCTGCGAGCGGGCCGCGTGCCGCATGGCGGTGAGCAGCGTGCCGACCCGGATCGGGTGCCCCTGCGCGGCGGCCTGCTCGCTGCCTTCGACGAAACCGGCCAGCACCGCCTCCACCACCTCGTCCAGTGAGAGGTCCCGCTCCAGGTGCTGCTCGGGGGCGAACCGCACCTCGGCGTAGACCACCCCGTCGGTGGCCAGGTCCAGGGCGCACTCGCGGGCCACCCGGCGCAGCGCGTCGGGGGTCTGCATCACCGCGACGGTGTGCGCGAAGGTCTCCAGGTAGCGCTCCAGCGAGCCGGAGTTGGCCGCCTCGACGAACCAGCGGCCCAGCTCCGCCACGTCGGTGGTGGGCAGTTCGTGGCCGACCTCCGCGGCCAGCTCGACGATCGTCGCGGGGCGGAGGCCACCGTCGAGGTGATCGTGCAGCAACGCCTTCGGAACCTTGACGATGTCCTCGTACGAGATTGCGACCATGCTCAGACCCTAGGCCACCCCCTGGTCAGCGGCGGTCCGGGTCCGGCCCGGGACCGTCGGTCACGGCCGCCAGCCGTAGACCCGCTCGACGGTGAGGCGGAGCACCAGCCGGCCGTCGGCCACCATGACCGCCCGGTAATCCGCCCAGTCCGGGTGCTCGCCGCGGATCCGCCGGTAGACCTCGACCAGTTCCTCGACCGTGGCGTCGTCGGGCGCCGCGGCCGGCGGGGTGAGCGTCACCGTGCCCTCGGCCACCGCGTACGCCCCGCCGTCGGCGGTGGTGACGTGGAAGCTGGCCCGGGGGTCGCGGCGCAGGTTGCGCACCTTCGCCCGGTCGCCGGTGGTGGAGCAGCGGATCAGCCCCGGCTCGGCGAGGAAGTCGAGGTTCGACAGCTGCGGGCGGCCGTCCCGGCGCAGCGTGACCAGCACGCCGCGCCCCCGCTCGCCGAAGAGTTCCCACAGCCGCTCGCTGGTTGACATGTCATTCAACCTAGGGCGCATGTCGATGACATGTCAATCACCCCGCTAGGATCGGGGTATGGAGGGACCACGGTGGCTGGACGAGCGGGAGGACCGCGCCTGGCGCGGCTACCGCCGGATGCGCCGCCTGCTCGACCTGGAGCTGGGCCGGGAGCTGATGCAGGACGCCGGCCTCTCCGAGCCGGACTACGACGTGCTCTCCGACCTCTCGGAGACGCCGGAGCAGCGGCTGCGGCTCAGCGAGCTGGCCGACCGGATGCTCTGGTCGCGCAGCCGGCTCTCCCACCACATCTCCCGGATGCAACAGCGCGGCCTGGTCACCCGGCTGGAGTGCGCGACCGACGGCCGTGGCTCGATCGTCGCGCTCACCCCGGCCGGCCGCCGGGCCGTCGAGACGGCCGCGCCCGGCCACGTCGCGGCCGTCCGCCGGCACCTGATCGACCTGCTCACCCCGGCGGAGATCGAGGCGCTCGGCGCGCTGAGCCAACGGGTGGTCGACCACCTCGCCGCCCGGCGCACCGGGCCCGCCGCGGCGCCGACCCATTGGCCGGAGGGCTGACCATGGACCCGCGCATCCTGGACCGCCTGCGCTGCCCGGTCTGCGGCGACCCGCTGGCCGAGGCCACCGCCGGCACCGCCCGGGCGCTGCGCTGCCCGCGCCGGCACAGCTTCGACTTCGCCCGCCAGGGGTACGTCAACCTGCTCGCCGGCCGGACCCCGCACGCCGGGGACAGCGCGGAGATGGTCGCGGCCCGCGCCGACTTCCTCGCCGCCGGCCACTACGCCCCGGTCGCCACGGCCCTGGCCGACGCCGCCCGGCAGGTGCTGCACCGGCCGGGTAACACGGGGTCGAGCGGGCATCCGCTGGTGGTGGACGCCGGCGCGGGCACCGGCTGGTATCTGGCGGCGGTGCTGGCGGCCCTCCCCGACGCCGTCGGGCTGGCGCTCGACGTCGCCAAGCCGGCGCTGCGCCGCGCGGCCCGGGCCCACCCCCGGGCCGCCGCCGCGCTCGCCGACACGTGGCAGCGCCTACCGCTGGCCGACGGGTCCACCACGGTCCTGCTCAACGTCTTCGCGCCGCGCAACGGCGCGGAGTTCCACCGGGTGCTCGACCCGACCGGCGCGCTGCTGGTGGTCACCCCGGCCGGGGAGCACCTCGCCGAACTGGTCGGCCCGCTCGACCTGCTCCGGGTCGACCCGGCCAAGGCCGACCGGGTGGCCGGCAGCCTGGGTGGGCACTTCACCGAGGAGTCGTCCACCGTGCACCGGGCCCGGCTCGACCTCACCCGCACCGAGGTCGCCACCCTGGTCGGGATGGGCCCGAGCGCCTGGCACGCCGACCCGGCCCGGCTCGCCGAGCGGATCGCCGCGCTGCCCGAGCCGGTCACCGCGACCCTCGCGGTCCGGCTCGGCGTGCACCGCCCGCACGCCACCGGCTGACCGCGCCCCCGCCCGACCGGCCGCGCCCCCGCCTGGCCCCCGTCGACCGGCCCGGCCCAGCCCGGCCCGCCTGGAGCATCCCAGCACACACCGCCGCGGGCCCGAGCGGCCAGCAAGGGCCTCGGGGATCGGCCGCCGGGCACCGGGCACCGGGCAGCGGGCAGCGGGCAGCGGAACGAGCGTGATACCTCAGAGTCATCAAAATACCTGTGAGGTATCACGGCCGAAGAGATGTCGCGCCCCGGCCCGCGACACGCCCGGGCCGGCACCGGGCCGGTCAGGTGGAGAGGTCGACCTCTTCCCAGCCCGGCGGCTCGTCGTGGTACGGCCCGCGCAGCATCACCGCCCACTCCAGCGCCCACCGCCGCTGGCCGATGGCGTTCGCGTCGACCAGTCCGGGCACCGGCCGGCCCGCCTCCTCCAGCTCCAGGTACGCCCAGTCCAGGCAGTAGTGCAGGTCGAGCAGGGCGGCGGCGTCGGCGGGATGCTGCGGGGCGGCCAGGATCCGGGCCCGCCAGTGGTCGAAGGTCTCCCCCGCGGCGATGTTCGGCAGCCGCTCGACCAACCGCTCGTCCACCGGGACCGTCGGGTCGAGCAGCTTGGTCAGCCCGAGGACCCAGGCCAGCGAGAAGAGCGCGTCGTGGTGCAGCACGAACGAGCGATGGTCGCCCTTGCCGCCCATCACGAACTCCCACTCGGGCGGGGTGACCATCTCCATCAGGTGCGAGTGGAGCAACCAGTTCACCGCCGCCTGCGGTGGCATCCCGAAGCAGCGGGCCATGATCAGCTGCAACACCGCGATCCGGGCCTCGATCTCCCGGGTCGGGCGCAGCTCGATCTCGTCACCCGGCTCCCACACCAGCGGGAACTGGCCGGGCGGCAGCGGCAGGCCCAGCCGGACGAGTTCCTCCAGGCTCGCCTCACGGACGGCCCGCGGGTCGGGGGCGGGTACTAGCACGGTCGGTCCTGTCTGCTCGCGTCGGCGCGGCGCCGGTCGGTCCCCCTGGCCAGGGAGAATAGCGGCTTCCCGGGGCAACCGGCAGCCCGCCCCGGGTACTACCGGGGCCGCCGGGCGAACGCCCGGGGCACCCCGGCCCACCCGCCCGAAGGCCGCCGGGCGAACGCCCCGGGCACCCCGGCCCACCCGCCCGAAGGCCGCCGGGCGGCGGCCGTTGCTCGCCCGCATCGCCCGCGACCCGCCGGTGGGGCCACGCGTTGATGGCGTACGGGCGGCCCGCCCCCGGTGCGCCCGGTGCCGGCCGGGCGGGTCAGCCGACCCGCTCGATGACCAGGGGCTTGCGCTCCGGCGCGGCCGGCGCGACGGTGACCGCGCGCGCCGCGTCGGCAAGCGCGGCGGGGATCCGGCCGGCGTCCTCGGCGCGCAGCTCGTAGAGCGGGTCGCCGGCGCGTACCGGGTCGCCCGGGCGCTTGTGCAGCACCACCCCGGCCGGGATGCTCACCGGGTCCTCCTTGCGGGCCCGGCCGGCGCCGAGCCGCCAGGCGGCCACCCCCATGGCGTACGCGTCGATCGCTGCGACGAAGCCGTCCGACTCGGCCCGGACGACCTCGACCTCGGGCGCGGTCGGCAGCGGGGCGTCCGGGTCGCCGCCCTGGGCGCGGATCATCCGCCGCCACGAGTCCATGGCCCGCCCGTCGCGCAGCGCCGCCGCCGGGTCGGCGTCCGGCAGGCCGGCCGCGGCCAGCATCTCCCGGGCCAGCGCCAGGGTCAGCTCCACCACGTCGGCCGGTCCCCCGCCGGCCAGCACCTCGACCGACTCGGTCACCTCGACGGCGTTGCCGATGGTCAGGCCGAGCGGGGTGGACATGTCGGTGAGCAGGGCCACCGTCCGCACGCCGTGCGCGCCGCCCAGCTCGACCATGGTCCGGGCCAGCTCGCGGGCGTCGTCGACGTTCTTCATGAAGGCGCCGGTGCCGACCTTGACGTCGAGCACCAGCGCCCCGGTGCCCTCGGCGATCTTCTTGCTCATGATCGAGCTGGCGATCAGCGGGATCGCCTCGACGGTGCCGGTGACGTCGCGCAGCGCGTACAGCTTGCGGTCGGCCGGGGCGAGGCCCTCGCCGGCCGCGCAGATCACCGCGCCCACGTCGCGCAGCTGGGCGATGAACTCGACGTTGCTCAGCGCGGCCCGCCAGCCGGGCACGGACTCCAGCTTGTCCAGCGTGCCGCCGGTGTGCCCGAGGCCGCGACCGCTCAGCTGCGGCACCGCCGCACCGCAGGCCGCGACCAGCGGGGTCAACGGCAGGGTGATCTTGTCGCCGACGCCGCCGGTGGAGTGCTTGTCGACGGTCGGCCGGGACACCGGGGACAGGTCCAGCCGCTCGCCGCTGGCGATCATCGCGGCGGTCCACCGGGCGATCTCTTGCGCGCTCATGCCGCGCAGCAGGATCGCCATGGCCAGCGCGGCCATCTGCTCGTCTGCCACCAGCCCCCGGGTGTACGCGTCGACCACCCAGTCGATCTGGGCGTCGCTCAGCACACCCCCGTCGCGCTTCGCCCGAATGACATCAACCGCCGCAAATCCACTCACCGTCGAGTTCCCATCAATAGCTCAGATATCAACATCAGGCACGATCGCCGCACGGACCGACGGTCCTGACCACGACGGGCTCGGGCCGACCGTCCCCGGCGGAGGGATCAAGCCTGACCGCCCGGAGCCGGGGACGGTCGGCCCGAGCCCCAACGCTCAAGCACCAGACCAACGAACCGGGATCTCCAACGGAGGCTCCCCCTCACCGGCCCAGAAGATCGTGCCCGACGCGTCCACCACCACCACCCGCGGCGTCCGCGCCAGCCCCCAGGTGATCGCCTCGGCCGGGTCGTCCCAGCTCGGCCCCTCCTCCAGCACCCCGGTCTCGGCCCCGGCGTCGTCGCCCGCCGACCGTTCCCAGTACGCCGTCCAGACCTGCTGCCCGGCGGAGAGGTCGGGGTGCACGAACACGGTGCCCCGGCCGCGCCAGGCGGCCAGCCGGTCCGGCACCACCGGCACCGGCGCCTCGCCGGTCACCGCCTCCAGGTCGGCCACGTCGAAGGCGTGCGGCAGCAGCTCGGCCATCCGCAGCGGGCCGCCCCTGGCCTCGATCAGGCATTCCGGGCCGCCCTGCTCCCAGAGCAGCTGCCGGCACCGGCCGCACGGCATCAGCGGCTCGCCGGTGGCGTCGACGCAGGAGAGCGCGACGATCCGGCCGCCGCCGGTGGCGTGCAGCGAGGAGACCACGCCGCACTCGGCGCAGAGCACCACCCCGTACGCGGCGTTCTCCACGTTGCAGCCGACCACCACCCGACCGTCGTCGACCAGCGCCGCCGCCCCCACCGGGAACTTGGAGTACGGGACGTACGCGTGCCGCATCACCTCGGTGGCGGCGGCCCGCAGCCGCTCCCAGTCGATCTCCATCACGTCTCCCATTCTGCCCAATTCACGCTGATCGGTCGGGCAGCGGCCCGGAGACGACGGTGCCCGGCGGGGTCCGATCCCGCCGGGCACGTGCGTCGCGGACCGTCAGCCCTTGATGTACGGCTTGCCGTCGGCGGCCGGGGCGCGCACCCGACCGACCAGCCCGGCCACCGCCAGGATCGTCGCCAGGTACGGCAGCATGGCCAGGAACTGGCTGGGGATGCTGCTGCCGATCGCGCCCAGATACGTGGCGAGCTGGTCGGCGAAGCCGAAGAAGAGCGCCGCGAGCAGCGCCCCGGTCGGGCTCCACCGGCCGAAGATCAGCGCGGCCAGGGCGATGAAGCCCTTACCGCCGATCATGTTCTTGGTGAACGAGTAGAGCGCCAGCGTGTAGGAGGCGCCACCGATGCCGGCGACCACTCCGGCCAGCAGCACGTTGCGGTAGCGCACGGCCAGCACCCGGACGCCGAGGGTGTCGGCGGCGGTCGGGTGCTCACCCACCGAGCGGGTCCGCAGGCCCCACCGGGTCCGGAACAGCGCGATGTGGATCACCAGCACCAGCAGCAGGCCCAGGTAGAGGAAGATGTTGCCGCGGAACAGTGCCGGCCCGAGCACCGGGATGTCCTTGAGCAGCGGAATGTCCCAGCTGCCGAACCGGGGCGCGCTGTTGTATTTCTGCGCGTCGGTCTGCATCAGCCGCTCGTAGAGGAAGCCGGTGACGCCGACCGCGAGCAGGTTGAGCACCACGCCGATCACCACCTGGTCTACCAGGTAACGGATGGCGAAGACGGCCAGCAGCAGCGAGATGAACGCGCCGCCGATCGCCGCGGCGACCAGCCCGACCCAGACGTTGCCGGTGATGCTGCCGAACAGGGCGCCGGAGAAGGCGCCCATCAGCAGCTGGCCCTCGATCGCGACGTTGACCACGCCGGAGCGCTCGCAGAGCACCCCGGCCAGCGCGCCGAAGATCAGCGGTAGGGCCAGGAAGAAGGTGCCCCGCACGATGTTGACCAGCGGCATGAAGTTCTGCCCGGCGGGGGCGGCGGAGACCTGCCAGCACAGGAAGCTCAGCACGAAGCCGAGGATGCCGACGCCGAGCAGCAGGGTGAACCAGCGCTTCGGCACCCCGGCGAGCAGGGCGGCGCCGGCCGCCGCACCGATGATCCCGAACAGGATCGCGCCGACCGTGCCGTTGATCTCCAGCGCGGCGCCGGCCGCGTCCTCGCTGAGCGTGAACCGGGCCTGCTCGCCGGTGGCGAGCGAGCCGAACAGGCCGGCCGCGAGCAGACCCAGGGCCAGCAGCAGCGCGCCGACCTTGCGGTCGCGGGTCCAGAAGCCGGTCTCCACGGGGGCGACGGCGATGTCAGGGACAGCCATGGTGGACATCGGTCACCAGCCCTTCGCCAGGCTCGTCTGCAGCCGCGCCGCGCGCGCGGCCCGGAGCCGGAAGATCGCCTTTACCAGGGCCGGTGCGGCGATGAAGATGACGATCAGCGCCTGGAGCACGGTGACCAGCTCCAGCGAGATGCCCGAGTACGACTGCATCCGGTTGCCGCCGGCCTGCAGCGCCCCGAAGAGCAGCGCCGCCAGCAGCACGCCCCAGGGCTTCACCCGCCCGAGCAGGGCGACCAGGATGCCGTCGAAGCCGATCTGCGCGACCACCTGCGGGGTGAGCGCGTCGGCGGTGGAGCCGAGCACCATGTTGGCGCCGCCGAGACCGGCCAGCGCGCCGGCGATCACCATGATCAGCACGTACGTCCGGGTCACGCTGATGCCCGCGGTGCGGGCGGCGTCCGGGTTGGCGCCGACCGCGCGCAGTTCGAAGCCGAACGTGGAGCGGTTGAGCAGCCAGGCCACGAACCAGGTGGCCAGCACCGCGAGCAGGATGCCGGCGTGCACCCGCAGCCCGCTGCCGAGCAGCCGGGGCAGCTGGGCGGAGGAGTCCACCGCCCGGCTGATGGCGTCGGCGCGGTCCGCATTCTGCACCCAGCTCTGCACGATGATCCAGGACAGGAAGTAGATCGCCACGTAGTTGAGCATGATCGTGTTGATCACCTCGTGGGCGCCGGTGCGCGCCTTGAGGATGCCCGGGATGAAACCCCAGAGCGCGCCGCCGACGGCACCGGCGAGCACGGCCACCAGCAGGTGCAGCACCGGCGGCAGCGGCAGCAGGAAGCCGGCCAGCGCGGCGAGGACGACGCCGATGATGGCCTGGCCCTGGGCGCCGATGTTGAACAGGCCGCCGCGGAACGCCAGCGCCACCGACAGGCCGGTGAACGCCAGCGGCGCGGTGTAGGTGAGTGTCTCCGAGAGCGGCCCGAGCACCGCCTGCCAGCCGGCCTCGCCGTTGAGCCAGTCGGAGAAGGCCTGCGGGTCGAAGACCGCGCCCTTGAACAGGTTCGCGTACGCCTCGCTGACCACCGACCAGCTGGCGTTCAGCGCGTCCGCCGGCCGGGCGGTGATGTAGCCGTAGGTGGCCAGCACCTCCGGGTCGGAGACGATGATCAGGATGGCGCCGATGGCCATCGCCAGCACCAGCGCCAGCACGGTGACCGTGACGGTGTTGGCCGCCCAGAGGTTCTCCAGGAAGGTACGCCCCAGCGAGGGCCGCGCCTCGGCCTCGTCGGGCTTCCGCGCGGTGGCCGTCGGGGCGGTGGCCTGGTCGGCGTTGCCCACCGCGTTCTGCTCCGCCTGCGCCTCGGTCGCCGGCTCCTTGTCCGGCGAGCCCGCGGGTGGATTCGTCGTCATGCCTCGTCCTTGCTGCCTGGGCCCGCGGCGGCCGGCGGGACGTCGCCGGGCTCGCTGGTCGGGCCGGTGCCACCGGCGGGGGCGGCGTCGGTCGCGTCACCCGCGGTCGACGCGTCCGCGTCGCCGGGCGAGTCGGGGGTGATGCCGGCCATCAGCAGGCCGATCTCCTCGCGGGGGGTGTCCGGGCCGACGATGCCGATGATCCGGCCGCGGTACATCACCGCGATCCGGTCGGCCAGCCCGATCACCTCGTCCAGCTCACTGGAGACCACCATGACGGCGGTGCCGATGTCCCGTTCCCGGATGACCCGGCTGTGGATGAACTCGATCGAGCCGACGTCCACGCCCCGGGTGGGCTGGGCGGCGATGAAGAGCTTCAGCGGCCGGGACAGCTCCCGGGCCACGATCACCTTCTGCTGGTTGCCGCCGGAGAGCGTGCCCACCGCCGCGTCCGCCGACGAGGTACGGACGTCGAACTGCTCGATCCGCTCCTTCGCCGACTTTGCGATGGCGTCCGGCTTCAGCGACAGGCCCTTGCCGAACGGCGGCCGGTCGTAGATGTCCAGCACCAGGTTCTCCGCCACGGAGAACTCCTTGACCAGGCCGTCGACGCTGCGGTCCTCGGGCACGTAGCCGACCCCGGCGCGGAGCACCTTCTTGGTGGGCCAGCCGTGCACGGCCGCGCCGTCGAGCGTGACCGTGCCGGCGAGCACCGGGCGCAGGCCCATGATCGCCTCGATCAGCTCGGTCTGGCCGTTGCCCTGCACGCCCGCGACGCCGAGCACCTCGCCCGCGTGCACGGTGAGGTCGATGCCGTCCACCGCGCGTACGCCCCGGTCGTCGTCGACGACCAGCCCGGCGAGCTCCAGGATCGGCTTGCCCGGGGTGGCCGGCTTCTTGTCCACGGTCAGCCGCACGTTGCGGCCCACCATCAGCGCGGCCAGCTCGTCCCGGCTCGCGTCGGGGGAGGCGGTGCCGACGGTCTTCCCGCGCCGGATCACGGTGATCCGGTCGGCGATGGCCTTGACCTCGCCGAGCTTGTGGGTGATGAAGACGATCGACTTGCCGGCCGCCTTGAGTGACCGCATGACCGTCAGCAGTTCCTCGGTCTCCTGCGGGGTGAGCACCGCGGTCGGCTCGTCCAGGATCAGCAGGTCGACGTCGCGGGTGAGCGCCTTGACGATCTCCACCCGTTGCTGGATGCCGACCGGCAGGTCCTCGATCACCGCGTCCGGGTCGACCCGCAGGTTGTACCGCTCGGAGACCTCGGCCACCTCGCGGCGGGCCCGGCGGCGGTCGAGGAAGCCGGCGATGCCGCCCTTGACCTGCTCGGCGCCGAGCATGACGTTCTCCGCCACGGTGAACACCGGCACCAGCATGAAGTGCTGGTGCACCATGCCGATCCCGGCCGCGATCGCGTCCGACGGGCCCTTCAGCTTCAGCGGCGCGCCGTCGACCAGGATCTCGCCCTCGTCGGGCTGGTAGAGCCCGTACAGGACGTTCATCAGGGTGGACTTGCCGGCGCCGTTCTCGCCGAGCAGGGCGTGGATCTCTCCAGGCTCCACCGTCAGGTCGATGTGGTCGTTGGCGACCAGATCACCGAACCGCTTGGTGATGCCGCGCAGTTCGAGTCTCAGCGCAACCTCCTGGAGTGCGAGCGGATGGTGCAGCGTAGCGGCTGCTCCGCCGGCCACCGCGACGGGTGGGTGCTGGGGGAATGGAAGGTGAACCGGCCGCCCCGGTGCCGCGAGGTCTCCCGCGCGGGCCGGGGCGGCCGGATCGTCACAACTGGTGCCCGCCGGCCCTCGCTGATGATCCCATCGCGGGGGGCGGCGGAGCGGTCACTTGGTCGGCTGGGCCTTCGAGGTGACCTTGATGGTGCCGGCGGCGATGTCCGCCTTGATCTTCTCGACCTCGGCCTTCAGCTCGGCCGGGACCTTGCTGTCGAACTCGTGGTACGGGGCGATCGAGACGCCGTTGTTGGCCAGGTCGCCGACGAAGCCGGGCTTGGCCTCGAGCTTCTCGCCACCGGCGGCCTTGAGTACGGCCTCCTTCACAGCGTCCTTGATGTTCTTGACGACCGTGGTCAGCATGACCGGGCAGTTCTGGGTGGCCTCACAGCCGTCGGCGTCCACCCAGATGACCGAGTACTTGCCGTTGGAGGCCTGGGCCGCGGCGGTGGTGCCGAGGCCGGCGCCACCGGCGACCGGCATGATGATGTCCGCGCCCTGGGCGACCAGGGTGTCGGAGACCTTCTTGCCCTCGTCCTGCTTGCCGAAGTCGTTGGTGAAGGAGCCCTTCTGGGTGTCCTTGTTCCAACCGAGGACCTGGACGTTCTTGCCCTTGGCCTCGTTGTAGTACGCGACGCCGTCGGCGAAGCCGTCCATGAAGATCGTCACCGGCGGGATCGGCAGACCGCCGTAGGTGCCGACCTTGCCGGTCTTGCTCATCCCGGCCGCCAGGTAGCCGGCCTGGAAGGCGGCCTGGGCGGTGTCGAACTGCATCGGGTAGATGTTGTCCACACCCGGGTTGGCGTCGACGATGCCGAACTGCTGGTCCTTGTGCGTCTCCGCGGCCTTCTTGGTCGCGCCCTCCATCAGGCCACCGACGGCCAGGATGAAGTCGCACTTCTGGTTGACGTAGCCGTTGAGGTTGACCTCGTAGTCCGCCTCGGCCTTCGACGCGACGTACTTGGTGGTGATGTCCCCGTTGGCCTTCTCGGCCTCCTTGAGGCCGGCCCACGCCGAGGTGTTGAACGACTTGTCGTCGATGCCGCCGACGTCGGTCACCATGCAGGCGTTGTACTTCTTGCCGCCGGTGCTGCCGGCGTTGTCGTCCTTCGGCGCCTCGCCGCACGCGGCAGCGCCGAGCACGAGCCCACCCGCCACGAAGGCGGAGGCGATCCGCATCCCACGCACAGTGCGCAAGACGTCTCCTTCCCATTGCACACCGCGCTTGTGCGGTGGCAGCCCTTGAGCCGGCCTGCACTATGCGGCCGCCGGCTGTCCCACGTTACGGACGGGAGCGTACGCCCGCGCCCACCCACCGGCCGACAATCGTGCACGACTGTTGAGCGCCTGTTATCCCTACGTAACCCTTGGGTGGGCCAGATCACTTCTCGCGTTTGCCGGATGGCTGCCGGACGTCCGGAACGTCCTTTTCGGCGGCCGTTTCCGCAGCTCGGCGGGTTACCGCCAGAACACCGCCACCGCCGCGTTGACCAGCGTCAACCCGATGATCGCGAGGAAGTGCCCCCGGTTGACCGACTCCCGCTTACGGGAGAAGAAGACCATGACGAAGATCAGCAGGGCGAGCACCAACTTGGTAACAAGTTTTGCCGGCGCCGGCTCGTCGCCGTCCCGCAGCGGGGCGGACAGGCCGACACCGGTGAGGATCTGGATCACCGCACCCCAGAGCATGGCCGCGTTGATCCGCAGCCGGCCGGTGACGTACTGGGCGATCCCGCCGCCGAGCAGCAGCGCGAAGCCGATCAGATGGACGTAGAGAAGGATGAGTCGAAGAGCTTCCACGCGGGCCATCCTCCCCCATCAACGACGCTTTGTAGTAGGCGGCCCGCCGAGCTGCCGTCATACCGTGATCTCGGCCGGCGGGCGGACCGGCGCGGGAGCGGCGACGGCCACCGGGGCCCGCCGCCCGGCCACCACCAGCGCGAGGCCGACGACCGCGTACCCGGTCAGCACGGCCAGGGCGTGACCGGCGCCGGCCCCGGCGAAGAAGGACGCCGAGCGCAGCAGGGTGGCGCCGGCACCGACCGGCAGCCACTGCCCCACCTCACCCCACGGCTGCGGCAGCAGCTCCGGCGCGGCGGCCACCCCGGCGAGCGGGTTGCCGACCAGGAAGACCAGCAGCGCACCCAGGCCCAGGCCGGGGGTGCCGAGCAGCGCGCCGAGGCCGGCCACGGTCGCGGCGGCGGCGAGCGCGAACAGCCCGATCGCGGCGGCCTCCCGGAGCCGGTCCCCGGCCAGCACGCCCAACCAGTCGTGCAGCACGAGGGTGCCGGCGCCGGCGGCCAGGACCGCGTACCCGACCAACCCGGCCAGTCGGGCCCGCCGGCCGGCCACCAGCAGGGTGAGCAGCACCCCGACCAGCAGGCTGGTCAGCGCGAGCGGGAGGAAGCCCGCGGCGAAGCCGGCGCCACGCGGGTCGTCCGGCGCGGCCGGCACCACCGGCACCACGGGCACCGGACGGTCGCCCCCGAACTGGGCCGACGCCTCGGTGAGCAGCGCGGCGACGGTCGGGCTGGCCGCCGGCGCGGTGTGCAGGGCGAGGCCGTCGGGGCCGAGGACGAAGGCGGCGTACACCTGCCGGTCGCGCAGCGCCCGGTCGGCCGCCGCCGCGTCCGGCAGCGTGCGGAGCGCGAAGGCGCCGGGCCGGGCGGCGGCCAGCCGGCCGGACAGCTCGGCGGCGGCCGGCGCCGGACCGGCCACGGCGACCGGCAGGTCGCGCGGCGCCAGCCGCGCGGCGGGCGCCGCGAACAGGGGTACGAGCAGCGCCTGCACGGCCACCGCCAGCGCGGCGAGCAGGGCGGCGAGGGTCCAGGGCGAACGCGACCGCAGCATCGTCATCTCCTTAAAACGAATGTTCGTTCTTTTGAACTGAGAGTGCGCCACCTCTCGTTCCTTCGTCAAGAACGAACGTTCGCTTTAGCATGTGTGTCGTGCCACGCGTCTCCGAGCAGCACCTCGCCGCCCGCCGCCAGCAGATCCTCGACGCGGCCCGGCGCTGCTTCGTGCGCGACGGGTTCCACCACACCTCGATGCAGGACGTGATCAAGGAGGCCGGCCTCTCGGTCGGCGCGGTCTACCGCTACTTCCCCAGCAAGAACGACCTGATCACCGCCATCGCCCAGGCGGTGGTCGGCACCGCCGACGCGACCTTCGCCGAGCTGGCCGCGGCCGATCCGCCGCTGCCGCTGGCCGGGGTGCTGGACCGCGCCCTGACCTTCGTCGACACCCAGCTCGGCCCGGACGGCGTGCTGCCGCTGGCCCTCCAGGTCTGGAGCGAGGCGCAGCGGGACCCGGTGCTGGCCGAGTTCGTCGCGGCCACGTACACCCGGCTGCGCGGCCATTTCGTGGCCGCCGCCCACCGGGCCCGCGACACCGGCGAGCTGCCCGCGGACGCCGACCCGGCGGCGGTCGGCGCGGCGCTGTTCGGCCTGGTGCCCGGCTACTTCACCCAGCGCATCCTCACCGGCTCGCCGGACCGTGCGACCTACCTGGCCGGCGTCCGCGCGCTGCTGCGTTAGGTGTTAAGAAGGGGCCCCTGCTCTACCGGAAGCGTTAACAAGGGCCCCCTCCTTTCAGCCCTTGACGGCGCCGGAGGTGAGGCCGGAGACGATGAAGCGTTGCAGGAACTGGAACACCAGCACGGTGGGAATCGCGGTGAGCAGGGTGCCGGCCGCGAAGATGCCGAAATTGGTGTTCCGCTCGGCGCCCTGCAGCATGGTCCGCATGCCGACCGCGAGGGTCTTGGCGTCGGTGTCGGTGAGGAAGACGCTCGCCATCAGGAACTCGTTGATGGTGTTGATGAAGGCGAGCAGCCCGGTCACCGCGAGGATCGGCGCCACCAACGGAAGCATGATCCTGAAGAAGACCTGGGCGTGCGACGCACCGTCCATGGTGGCCGACTCGTCCAGCTCCCGGGGCAGCGTGTCGAAGAAGCCCTTCATCAGCCAGGTGTTCACGCCCAGCGCGCCGCCCATATAGAGCAGTAGCAGGCCCCACGGGGTGTTGAAGCCGATGGCCGGCCACAGGTCGGTGACCGTGCCGAAGATCAGGAAGATCGCCACGATCGCCAGGAACTGCGGGAACATCTGGATCAGCAGCAGCGAGAGCAGCCCCACCCGCCGCCCCCGGAACCGCATCCGGGAGAAGGCGTACGCCGCGAGCGCGGAGAGGAAGACCGAGGCGAACGAGGCTCCGCCGGCGATGAGCAGCGAGTTCAGGAACCAGTGGGCGAACCCGGTGCGCGCGAACAACTCGGAGAAGTTGCCGAACGACACCCCACCGGTCGGCACCAGGGCGGTGGAGGAGAGGGTGCCGAGCGGATTGAGCGCCGCCGAGACGACGAACACCAACGGGAAGAGACTGAACAGCACGCCCAGCAGGCCGACCAGGTGCCGCCAACCGACCTGGGCGAACCAGCGGTTCTTCCGCCGGCGCGCGTTGCGGTTGACCGCCGCCGGACCGCTCGCGTCCGCCGTGACGGTGGCGCCGGTAGGCGTGCTCATGCGTAGACCTCCTCCTGTTGGCGGGTCCGCCGGAAGCTGACCGCCGACACCACCGCGACGATGGCGAAGATGAACAGCGAGATCGCCGCCGCGAAGCCGAACTGCGCGGCCTGCCCACCGAACGCCAGCCGGTAGGTGTAGGTGATCAGCAGGTCGGTGGCGCCGTTGCTGGGGTTGTCCGCCGGGAACGGCGCCCCCTCGGTGGTCAGGTAGATCGCGTTGAAGTTGTTGAAGTTGAACGCGAACGACGAGATCAGCAGCGGCGAGAGCGCGACCAGCAGCAGCGGCAGGGTGACCGCCCTGAACGACTGCCAGGGCGACGCCCCGTCGACCGAGGTGGCCTCGGTCAGCTCGCGCGGGATGGCCTGGAGCGCGCCGGTGGCCACCAGGAACATGTACGGGTAGCCGAGCCAGAGCTGCACCAGGATGACCGCCGCGCGGGCCGACCAGCCCTGACCGAACCAGTCGACGCCGAGCCCGAACATGTTGTTGATCAGACCGAAGTCGGTGTTGAACATGTCCCGCCAGACCAGCAGCATCGCGAACGACGGCATGGCGTAGGGCAGGATCAGCAGCATCCGGTAGAGGTTGGTGCCCCGGACCCGGGGCGAGTGCAGCGCGAGGGCGATCAGCATGCCGAGGATGAACGTGCCGCCGGTGGAACCGATCGCGAAGGCGAAGTTCCAGATCAGCGTGCCGAGGAACGGCCCGGAGATCCGCTCGTCGGTGAGCACCCGGGTGAAGTTGGCCAGGCCGACGTTCACCTGCCAGCCCTGGGCCAGGCGGTCGCCGTCGGCGGCGACGAACGCGCCGACCTCCTCGTCGGCCGTCCAGGTCTTGCCGCTCTCGCTGTCCTTGACGCAGTCACAACCCGCGTCGTACGCCCGGACGGCCTTGCCCTCGTACGCCCGGGACAGGCCGGACGAGCGCAGCGCGCCGCCGGCGGTCGGCACCACCAGGTCGGTGATGTCCTTGCTGCGGGCGCTGGCCTGGCCGAAGTTCAGCACGGTGTAGCCGTCGGCCGCGGTGACCTTTCCGCCGGGGGCAACCGTGGCCGCGCCGGGGTCGAGTGGCCGCAGGCCGTCGGCGTCACCGACGGAGACCGTGTCGGTCTTCGGGTCGGTGATCAGGAAGACCAGCGGGCCGGTGGTCGGGTCGCCCTTGGTGGCGACCGACAGCGGGTACTGGGTGGAGCCGGGGACCTGCTTCACCGAGGCGCTCTGGATGGCGACGACCGCGTCATCCTTGCTGCCGCGGTGGCCGTCGCCGAAGTTGGTGAAGGCCGTGCTCGCGGTGTAGAGCACCGGCACGATCTGGAAGGCGATCAGGAAGAGCGTGCCCGGGACGAGGTACTTCGCCGGGACGTGCCGGCGGCCCACGTACAGGTAGAACAGCGCGGCGGTGGTCAGCACCAGCACCGCCAGCCCGATCCACTGCTCGGCCTGCACGAGCGGGAAGGCCGCCCAGATCGCGATCCCGGCCACCAGGCCGAGCAGGATCACCTTCGCGGCGAGGCCGGCCGCGGTGATCGGCGCGTGGTTCCGCGCGGTACGGGACGAGCGCGGGGACCCGGTGCGAACGGGCCCCCGGCCCGGGGTCTGCTGGACAGACCCCGGGCCGGACAGCGGTGTGCTCATTACTTGATCGAACCGGCGATCGTCTTGCCGGCGGCGGTGACCGTGCTGGCCGGGTCGGCACCGCCGATGACGGCGGCCTCGGCCTTACCGAACGGGTCCCAGATCGCGGCCATGGCCGGGATCGCCGGGAGCACCTGGCCGTTCTTGCCGGCCTCGACGAACTTGGCCAGGTCCGGGTCGCTGCCCTTGACCTGGTCCAGCGCGGCGGTCAGCGCCGGCGGGCGCGGGTCGGCCTGGTACAGCGCCACGGCCAGCTCCGGCTTGGTGACGTAGTTGGCGACGAACTCCTGGGCGAGTGCCTTGTTCTTGCCCTTGGCCGCCACGTAGAAGGACTGGACGCCCACGAACGGCGCGGCCGGCTTGCCACCGGCGAAGCCGGGGACGGCGGAGATGTCGTACTTGATGCCGGCCTTCTTCACGTCGGCGGTGGCCCACGGCCCGGAGACCAGGAAGGCGCACTTCTTGCCGGTGAAGGTGGCGGTCGAGTTGGTGTCGGCGATCGAGCGCTTGAGCACGCCCTCGCCCTTCTCGCCGAGCGCGGCGATCTTCTTGAACGCGGCGATCGACTCCGGCTTGCCCACGCCGAGGTCCTTGGGGTCGTAGTCGCCGTTCGCGGTCGTGCCGAAGAGGTAGCCGCCGGCCGAGGCGTACAGCGGGTAGATGTGGTACGCGTCGCCCTTCTGACCGACCTGCAGGCAGAGCGTCTCGGTGACCTTCTTCTGCGCCTTGAGCTGCTTGCCGGTGGCGACCAGGTCCTCGATCGTCTTCGGCGCCTCGGGGGCCAGGTCGGTGTTGCGGATCAGCGCCAGGTTCTCCTGGGCGTAGGGCACACCGTAGACCTGGCCGTTGAACGTGACGGCCTTGATGGCGGTCTCGTTGAAGGCGGCCTTCTGCTCGTCGGCGAGCTGCACCGGGTCGATGGCGCCGTTCTGGACCAGGTTGCCGATCCAGTCGTGCGCGCCGATCACCACGTCCGGGCCGCCGCCCTGGCTGGACACCGTCACGAAGTTGTTCTGGAGGTCCTCGTTCGGGACGGCCTGCACCTCGACGGTGACGCCGTTCTCCTGGCCGAACTTCTCCGTGAACGGCTTGAGGGCAGCGGTCCGCTTGTCATCGGCCCAGATCACGAGCTTGCCACCGGCGGCGGCCTTGGGAGAGGCGCTGGCGGCCGGCTCGTCGCTGCTCTTGTTGTCGCCGCCACAGCCCGAGGCGGCGAGCGCCAGGCCGAGAACGGCGACCACACCCGTGGTACGGATGCGCATCGGTACTCCTGTCGTCATGGCGGCTCGCCGGGGGAAGGGCGGTCGCCAGTGGGGAATCCTGAAAGTTCTTGCCAACCGGCGCTGATTGCCGCGCCGCTGCTCTCGCATGTTGCGCGCACGTTAGCAAGAGGTTGCAGGGAATGGAAGGGCTTGCAGGAGTGTACGCAAGAAGTTGCCAGTGAGCTAAAGTGCCGCCATGCGCGCTCGACTGTCCGACATCGCCCAACAGGCCGAAGTCAGCGAGGCCACGGTGTCGCGGGTGCTCAACGACCGCCCCGGGGTGGCCCCGGAGACCCGGCAGGCCGTACTGACCGCCCTCGACGTGCTCGGCTACGAGCGCCCGGCCCGGCTGCGCAAGCGCAGCGCCGGCCTGGTCGGCCTGGTCGTCCCGGAGCTGGAGAACCCCATCTTCCCGGCGTTCGCCCAGGTCATCGAGTCGACCCTGGCCCAGAGCGGGTTCACCCCGGTGCTCTGCACCCAGACCGCCGGCGGAGTCACCGAGGACGAGTACGTCGAGATGCTGCTGGACCGGCAGGTCTCCGGGATCGTCTTCGTCTCCGGCCTGCACGCCGACACCGCGGCGAACCACGACCGCTACCGCGCGTTGATCGGCCGCCCGCTGCCGATCGTCATGATCAACGGGTACGCCCCGGGCATCGCCGCGCCCTTCGTCTCCTGCGACGACCGGGAGGCGGCCGAGCTGGCCGTGGCCCATCTGGTCGCCCTCGGGCACCGGCGGATCGGCCTGATCACCGGTCCGGACCGGTTCGTGCCGGTGCAGCGCAAGGTGGCCGGCTGGCGCGCGGCGATGACCCGGCTGTCCGGGCTGCCGGCGGCCGAGCTCGACTCGCTCGCCGAGCTGACCCTGTTCGGGGTGGAGGGCGGCGAGGCGGCGGCCGGACGGCTGCTGGAGCGCGGGGTCACCGGGCTCGTCTGCGGCTCCGACCTGATGGCCCTGGGCGCGATCCGGGCCGCCCGGCAGCGCGGCCTGTCGGTGCCGGCGGACCTCTCCGTCGTCGGCTACGACGACTCCCCGCTGATGGCGTTCACCGAGCCGCCGCTGACCACCATGCGCCAGCCGGTGGCCGCGATGGCGGTGGCCGCCGTGCGGGCCCTGGTCGACGAGATCAACGGGCACGCCGCGCCGCACTCCGAGTATTCGTTCCGCCCCGAGCTGGTGGTGCGCGGCTCGACCGCGGTGGCCGGCGCGACGGCGGGGGCCGACCGCCCCGGCCGGCAGCAGCCGGCGCCGCCCGCGGTGGTCGTCCCGGCCTGAGGGCCGGCCCGCGCGTCATTTCTTGCGCAAGCTCTGCTTGACTCTTGCAGGGGTGGGCCGGCATTCTGCTCTGACACCCGCGCGGACGCCGGCGCGGGTCGCCGCCGTCCCGCCACAGAACGGGGATCGTCACCGATGACCGCCGCCAGCAACGCCGAGCCGCTGACCTCCGACGACGACTGGTGGCGTACCGCGGTCGTCTACCAGGTCTACGTGCGCAGCTTCGCCGATGCCAACGGTGACGGCGTCGGCGACATCCCGGGCATCCGGGAGCGCCTGCCGTACCTGCGCGACCTCGGGGTGGACGCGCTCTGGCTCACCCCCTTCTTCACCTCTCCCCAGGTCGACGCCGGCTACGACGTGGCCGACTACCGGGACGTCGACCCACTCTTCGGTTCGCTGGCCGACTTCGACGCCATGATCGGCGACGCGCACGCGCTGGGCCTGCGGATCATCGTCGACCTGGTGCCCAACCACACCTCCAGCCAGCACCCGTGGTTCCAGGCCGCGCTGGCCGCCGCCCCGGGCTCCGCCGAGCGCGCCCGGTATCTCTTCGCCGACGGCCAGGGCGAGCACGGCGAGCTGCCGCCCAACGACTGGGAGAGCATCTTCGGCGGCCCGGCGTGGACCCGCCTGCCCGACGGCCAGTGGTACCTGCACCTGTTCGACCCGGCCCAGCCGGACCTCAACTGGCGTCACCCCGAGGTGCGCGCCGAGTTCGAGGACGTGTTGCGGTTCTGGCTCGACCGGGGCGTCGACGGCTTCCGGATCGACGTGGCGCACGGGATGATCAAGGCCGAAGGGCTGCCGGACGTCGGCTTCAACTCGATGACCACCGGCCAGCGCCAGTCCGAGCTGCTGGGCAAGGGCCGGCTGCCGTACTTCGACCAGGACGAGGTGCACGACATCTACCGCGCCTGGCGGCCTATCCTCGACAGCTACCCCGGCGGCCGGATGGCGGTCGCCGAGGCGTGGGCGGAGACCCCGCAGCGGCTGGCCCGTTACATCGGCCCCGACGAGCTGCACCAGGCGTTCAGCTTCGACTTCCTGGACGCCACCTGGTCGGCGGACTCGTTCCGCAAGGTGGTCGACACCGCGCTGGCCGAGTCGGCAATCGTCGGCGCCCCGACCACCTGGGTGCTGTCCAACCACGACCGGCAGCGGCACGTCACCCGGTACGGCGACGGCGAGATCGGCCTGCGCCGGGCCCGCGCCGCCACCCTGCTGATGCTCTCCCTGCCCGGGGCGGCCTACGTCTACCAGGGCGAGGAGCTGGGCCTGCCGGAGGTGCTGGACCTCCCCGACGAGCTGCGCCAGGACCCGTCGTTCCTGCGCACCGGGGAGAGCCGGGACGGCTGCCGGGTGCCCATCCCGTGGAGCGGCGAGCTGGCCCCGTACGGCTTCGGGCCGGCCGGCAGCGAGCTGAGCTGGCTGCCGGCCCCCGCGACCTGGCGGGCGCTGTCGGTGGCCGCGCAGACCGGCGCGCCGGGCTCGACGCTGGAGCTCTACCGCGCCGCCCTGCGGATCCGGCACGAGCACCCGGCGCTGGCCGGCACCGGCCCGATCACCTGGTTGGAGACCGAGCCCGGCGTGCTGGCCTTCCGCCGGTCCGCGGGCGACGCGGTGCTGACCTGCGTGGTCAACATCAGTGGCGCGGAGGTGACGATCGCCGGCCACGGCCGGCCGGTCGTGGCCAGCGCCGACCTCACCGAGCGGGGCGACGGGCACGTCCTGCCGGTGGACGCGGCTGCGTGGTTCGAACGGCGCTGAGCCGGGTAACCCGCTGATGACCTGGTCGTCCGTTGTGCTCCGCGCCGACGGGCGACTGGGCAACCGACCCCTTGTGGTGGGGGGTGAGGTGGCGTCGGCGCCTCGGGAGGTCCGCCTCCCGGGGCGCCGCCGTCCACCGCGGACGTCGAGGCCGCCCCGCGCGGGTCACCGGACGGCCCGACCGCCCACGTGGCGCAGGCACAGCGCACCCACCTGACCCCCGCCGACGGCCTTTGGGGCAGCTCGCCGGGGAGCGGATGCGGCACCGCGGGGCATACCCCCGCGCTCACCCTCCGTGTCCGCCCGCCTGCCAGCGACCTCCCTCCCCGCCACCTTTGCTCTGCTTCCCTCCCGGCAACAGCTACTCGCCGTGATCGACACATGATGGCGCAGCCACGGGTAACCGCTGCTCAGACGCGGTGTTGCGGCTGCGGCAGCAGAGCAAAGGCGGCGAGAGGGGTGGGTGTCGGTCGCTTGATGAATACGCTCAGTGCGCGCCAACGGACACGACGCCGAGTCACCGGCGAGGCGGACAGCTCCGGCCCAACCGCCGGGCCAGCGCAAGCCACCGCCCGACCACCGTCAGGCCACCGCCCGACCAGCGTCAGGCCACCGCCCGACCAGCGTCAGGCCACCGCTCGACCACCGTCGGGCCACCGCCCGCCCCGGGCTCAGTCCTTCGCGGTGAGCTGCGCAGCGATCCGGGCCAGGCCGGCGCGCAGCTCGTCCCGGCTCGGCGCGGGCGACGGCTGGGGCACCGGCTGCTGCTCGGCGGCCCGCTCCAACTCCTCGTCGATCACGTCCTCGAAGTCGCCGTAGAGGTCGGACTCCTCGGCCCGGGCCGCTTCGTCCTCGGCGGCGATCTGCGCGGCCGCGATCTCACCGCGGATCTCCTCCGCCGACAGCGCCGGCAGCAGCGGCTCGACCACCGCCATCAGCTGCTCCTCGGCCACCACCGCCTCGGCGAGGGCCAGCGCGTGCGCCCGCTCGTACGGCCCGCAGACCACCGGCTCCCACTCGTCCGCCTCGGTCAACGGGCCGAACGTGATGATCCACGGCAGGCCGAGCATCGGGGAGTCGTCCGGCAGGTCCAGCGTCACGAGAGCGCCCACGGGATCATCATGCGCGGTCGGCTCACCGGCCTGGGCGGCATTTGCCCCTATTCATCTTTTTCCTCGATTGTCCGGATCAGGTCACTCCGGCCGGGCGGCGGCCAGCGCGGCCCGTACCAGGGCCACCGCCCGGTCCGCCGGCACGCCCAGCCGGACCGCCTCGGCGGCGTACCCGACGGCGGCGGCCTGGAGCCGGTCGGTCGCGTCGTCCCGGCCGGGGGCCACCACCGTGCCGTGCCGACCCCGGGTCTCGACCAGCCCGGCCGCCTCCAACTCCCGGTACGCCCGCGCCACGGTGTTCACCGCCAGCCCGAGTTCGGCGGCGAGCTGCCGGACGGCCGGCAGCCGGGTGCCCACCGCCAGCCGGCCCGTGCCGATCTGCCCGGCGAGCTGCCCGCGCACCTGCTCGTACGGCGGCACCGCCGAGCCCGCGTCGATCACGATCCGCACGTCAACCCGCCCCTCCCGGCGTCCCCGGGTCGCGCCCCTCGTCGAGCTCCTCGTCGACCTCCACGTCCACCTCGTCGGCCGCGGTCCCGTCGGCCAGGTCCACCACCCGGCCGTACCGGCTGGTGGCGGCGAGCGCCGCGCCGAAGAGCACCAGCTGGTTGAGCAGGTACAGGTAGAGCAGCAGGCCGACCGCGGTCGCCACCACGGTGTACGCCGGGTTCCGCTCGGTGCGCACCACGTAGTAGCGCCCCACCGTGTTCAGCAGGGTGATGCCGACCGCCACCAGCAGCACCACCGGCCGCAGCCGGCGGCGGCTCATCCGCAGCCTCGGCACGGCCACCAGCAGGGCCGTGGCCAGCACCGCGTTGATCAGCACGCTGAGCACCGCGCTGACCGTGGTCAGGCCGACCGAGCCGGTGCTGCGCAGCAGGAAGCGCAGCAGCGACCCCAGCGCGTCGACGGCGGCCACCGAGATGCCCAGCATCACGAAGACCACCAGCAGCACGCCCAGGTCCACCAGCCGCCGGACCACCAGGTTGCCCGGTTGCTGGTTGAGGCCGTACATCAGCCGCTGCGAGGAGCGGATCGCCTCCACCCAGCCGATCCCGGTGAAGACCAGGATGACCAGGCCGACCACCCCGATGGTGTTGCTGCTCTGCGCGATCTGCTGCGGGTCGAGGAAGGGCAGATTCTCCCGGAGGAAGTGCTCCGCCGCGTCGCTGACCTCGTCGTTGTCCTCGAGGATCGTCCCGAAGATCCAGTACGCCACCAGGGCAAGCGCGAAGACCGCGAAGAAGCCGTAGTAGGCGATCGCCGCCGCCAGCCGCCCGCCCAGCACGTCCGCGTACAGGGTGCCGGCCCGCCACAGATGGTCGAAGCCCGGCAGGCGTTCCCGGGTGGCGTCCACCCGGCGGTTGAGGCCCGCCTCGATGCGGCCGAGCACGTTCACGACGGCGGGCTCAGCCGCCGAGGCGGAAGTCGCGGCGCGGCTGCCACCTGGCCTGCCCGCTGTGCGAGAAGAGGGTGAACGCCTCCACCTCGAAGAGCGCGGAGAAGTCGGCCAGGTCCTCGTACGCCTTGTCCAGCGCCTCGGGCGCGACGTCCTGCGCCACCGTCACGTGCGGGTGGTACGGGAAGCGGGCCTCGCGGTGCAGCTCCGGCGCGGCGTTGATGGCGGCGGCCAGCAACTCGCACTCGCTGATCCCCGCCGCCACCGCCACGAACACCACCTGGGTGACCGGCCGGAACGTGCCGGTGCCCCGCAGGTGCAGCGGGAACGGCAGGTGGGCCGCGGCGACCCGGGCCAGGTACGCCTCGACCGCCGGCAGCGCCGCGACCGGGATCTCGGTCGGCCCGAGCAGCGTCACGTGCGCCGGCACGGCCTGCGGGTCACCGGCCTCGACCCGGCGCTGGGTGAGCATCCCGCCCCACGGTTCGGGGATGTCCACCGCGATCCCGATCTGGATGGTGTCCCCGGCCACCGGCGCTCCACCGCCGCGCTCCACGCTCCGCGCCACCCCTGAAGCCCTCACTGGTCACCCATCTCCGTCGCCGGGGCCGCTACTCGAAGCGCACCGGCGGGAGGAAGCCGACCCGCTCGTACACGTCGTGCAGGGTCGGCGCGGCCACCGCCCGGGCCTTCTCGGCGCCGGCGGCGAGCAGCTTGTCCAACTGGGCCGGGTCGTCCAGGTAACCCTTGGTGCGGGCCTGGATCGGGGTGACGAACTCCCGCACCACCTCGCCGAGGTCCTTCTTCAGGTCGCCGTAGCCCTTGCCGTCGTACGCGGCGACCAGGTCGTCGATGCTCCGGCCGCCCAGCGCCGAGTAGATCGTCAGCAGGTTGGACACGCCCGGCTTGGTCTCCGCGTCGAAGACGATCTCCCGGCCGGTGTCGGTCACCGCCGACCGGATCTTCTTGGCCGAGCGGGACGGATCCTCCAGCAGGTCGATGATGCCGGCCGGCGAGGAGGACGACTTCGACATCTTGGCCGTCGGGTCCTGCAGGTCGGTGATCTTCGCGGTGTCCTTGACGATGTGCGGCGCCGGCACCGTGAAGGTCCTGCCGAACTGCGAGTTGAACCGCTGCGCCAGGTCGCGGGAGAGCTCCAGATGCTGGCGCTGGTCCTCACCGACCGGCACCGCGTTCGCCTGGTAGAGCAGGATGTCCGCGGCCTGCAGGATCGGGTACGTGAACAGGCCGACGCTGGCCCGCTCGCTGCCGTGGCGCTGCGACTTGTCCTTGAACTGGGTCATCCGGCTGGCCTCGCCGAAGCCGGTGATGCAGCCGAGCACCCAGGCCAGCTGCGGGTGCTCGGGCACCTGCGACTGCACGAACAGGGTGCTGCGCTCCGGGTCGAGCCCCAGCGCGAACAGCTGCGCGGCGGCCACCCGGCTGCGCTGGCGGAGCACCTTCGGGTCGTGCCCGGCGGTGATCGCGTGCAGGTCGACCACGCAGTAGAACGCGTCGTGGCTGTCCTGCAGGGCCACCCAGTGCCGCAACGCGCCCAGATAGTTGCCGAGGTGGAACGAGTCGGCCGTCGGCTGGATGCCGGAGAAGACGCGCGGGCGGGCGGGTACGTCGGACATGGCGGCAATTCTGTCAGCAAGACCTGGCGTACGTCATGACGGGCCGGCGGGTCGGGCCCGCGCCGGTACCGCCCCGGGCGGCTGCCGCGCCTCGCGCCGCTGCCCGGGCAGTCGCACCGCCGAGACCGCCAGCCGGGACACCCGGCGCCCGTCCAGGGCCAGCACCCGCAACAGCCAGCCCTCGGCCGGCTCGTCCGGGGCGCCGGCCGCCACCCGGCCCGGTCCGGCCGGCACCGGCACCTCGTCCCCGGCGACCGGCAGCCGGCCCAGCGCCGCCATCACGAACCCGCCCACCGTCTCGTACGGGCCGGAGGGCAGCGGGACGCCGGTACGCTCGGCGAAGTCGGCGAGGTTGAGCCGGCCGTCCACCACGGCGGGCAGGCCGTCGAGCACCGGGTCGGACGGGTCGTCGTGCTCGTCGCGGATCTCCCCGACCAGTTCCTCGATCAGGTCCTCGCAGGTGACGATGCCGGCGGTGCCGCCGTACTCGTCGACCACCACGGCGAGGTGATGGCCCTCCCGGCGCATCTCGTTGAGCGCGGGGAGCACCCGCTTGCTGCCGGGCAGCCGCTTCACCTCCCGGGTCAGCTCCCCCACCGTGAGGCACCGGTCGCCGTCCGGGCGGAGCAGCACGTCCCGCAGGTGCACGAAGCCGACCACGTCGTCGTGGGTGCCGTCCACCACCGGGTAGCGGGTGTGCGTCTCGGCCCGGACCAGCCGGGCCGCCTCGGCGATGGTCAGCTCGGCGGCCAGGAAGACCACCTCGGTGCGGGGCATCATCACCTCGCGGACCAGGCTCGCCCCGGCCTCCAGCACCTCGTCGATGATCCGGCGCTCCACCGGGTCCAGCACGGTGTTCGCGGCGACCAGGTCGCGCAGCTCGGCCTCGCTGATCCGCTCCCGGCCGGCGGTCGGGCTGGCCCCCAGCAGGTCGGTGACCAGGCGGGTGGCCCCGTCGGCGGCGCGCACGACGAGCCGGGCGACGGTCCGGGCCACCCGGCCCGGTTCGCGGCGAACCCGCCTCGACGGTCGACGCCGGGGGTCGGGATGCGCGGCTTCCCGCATGACTTGGATGGTAGACATCGACGCCCCGCCGCACCGGCGGTCGGCGGCGACGGGCCGGCGTGGCGGCACCGGAATGTTCGGCTCTGTTCGAATCCGTTGTTTCATGATGGAATGGCCGCGGCGGCTCACCGGGCCGGGCGGCCCGGGCGACCATAGGATGATCACGGACGGTCGCCGGACGCGCCGCCAGGCAGGAGGACCGACGTGAAGCTGCTCGTCACCGGCGGCGCCGGCTATATCGGCAGCGTGGTGACCCGGATGCTGCTCGACCACGGCCACGAGGTGGTCGTCCTCGACGACCTGCGCACCGGGCACCGGGTGGCGCTCGCGCCCGAGGCGACCCACGTCGACCTGCCCGTGCACGACGCGGCCCGGGTGCTCACCCCCGACGCCGGCTTCGACGGCGTGCTGCACTTCGCCGCCCTCATCGCCGCCGGCGAGTCCATGGTGAAGCCGGAGCTGTACTGGCGGAACAACACCGTCGGCTCGCTCGCGCTGATCGACGCCGTCCGCGCCGCGGGCGTACCCCGGCTGGTCTTCTCCTCCACCGCCGCCGTCTACGGCAACCCGGTCGAACTGCCCATCCCGGAGACCGCGGTCAAGGCCCCCACCAACACGTACGGCGCCACCAAGCTCGCGGTCGACATGGCGCTCACCTCCGAGGCGATCGGGCACGACCTGGCCGCCGTCTCGCTGCGCTACTTCAACGTGGCCGGGGCGTACCTGCGCGGTGGCCGGGCGATCGGCGAACGGCACGACCCGGAGACCCACCTGATCCCGATCGCGCTGGAGGTCGCCGCCGGCCGGCGGGAGAAACTCCAGCTCTTCGGCGACGACTACCCCACCGCCGACGGCACCTGCGTGCGCGACTACATCCACGTCGAGGACCTGGCCCGGGCCCACCTGCTCGCGCTGACCGCCGCCGTGCCGGGCCGGCACCGCATCTACAACCTGGGCAACGGCAACGGCTTCACCAACCGGCAGGTGGTCGAGGTGGTCCGCGAGGTCACCGGCGCGCCGGTGCCGGTGGAGATCGCCCCCCGCCGCGAGGGCGACCCGGCCGAGCTGGTCGCCTCCGCCGCGCTGGCCCGCGAGGAACTGGGCTGGGTGCCGGAGAAGCCGACCCTGCACGACATGGTCGGCGACGCCTGGACGTTCTACCGCGACCACCGGCTGGAGCAGCGTTGACCGACGTAGCGGCCCGCGCCTCCGCCGGCTTCCACCAGACGTACGGCACCGCACCGGCGGGCCGCTGGGCGGCACCCGGCCGGGTGAACCTGATCGGCGAGCACACCGACTACAACGACGGCTTCGTGCTGCCCTTCGCGCTGCCGCTGCGTACCGTGGTCGCCGCGGCGGCGCGCGACGACGCGCGCTGGACGGTCCGCTCGGAGCTCTCCGCCGACCCGGTGGAGTTCGGGCCGGCCGAGGCGGACGCGCCCGGCCGGGTCACCGGCTGGGCCGCCTACGTGGCCGGCGTGGTCTGGGCGCTGCGCGCCGCCGGCCACCAGGTGCCCGGCGCCCGGCTGGCCATCGCCTCCGACGTGCCGGTCGGCTCCGGGCTCTCCTCCTCGGCGGCCGTCGAGTCGGCCGTGCTCGCCGCCCTGGTCGAGTTGGGCGGGCTGGACCTGCCCGCCGACCGGTGGCCCCGGCTCGCCCAGCGGGCCGAGAACGACTACGTCGGCGCGCCCACCGGGATCATGGACCAGTCCGCGGTGATCCGCTGCCGGAAAGGGCACGCCCTCTTCCTCGACTGCCGCACCGAGGAGGTCGAGCAGATCCCTTTCGACCTCGACGCGGCCGGACTGGCCGTGCTGGTGATCGACAGCCGGGCCCCGCACCGGCACGCCGACGGCGAGTACGCCGCCCGCCGGGCGTCCTGCGAGCGCGCCGCCGCCCGGCTCGGGGTGCCCGCCCTGCGGGACGTCGCCACCGCCGACCTCGACGCCGCGCTGGCCCGCCTCGACGACGACGAGACCCGGCGCCGGGTCCGGCACGTGGTCACCGAGGACCAGCGGGTGCTGGACACCGTCGAGCTGCTGCGCGCCGGCCGGGTAGCCGAGATCGGCCCGCTGCTCACCGCCTCGCACGCCTCGATGCGGGACGACTTCGAGATCACCGTCCCGGAGATCGACACCGCGGTCGAGGCGGCGCTGGCCGCCGGGGCGCTCGGCGCCCGGATGACCGGCGGCGGCTTCGGCGGCTGCGTGCTCGCCCTGGTCGAGGCGGCCGCCGCCGAGCGGGTGGCGACCGCCGTCGCCGACGCGTACGCCGAGCGCGGCTTCGCCGCCCCCGGCACCCTCACCGTGCTCCCCGCCGGCGGCGCCCACCGCCTCGACTGAGGTGTAAGGAGGGGCCCCTTATTAACAGACGTCTGTTAATAAGGGGCCCCTCCTTACATCTAGCCGGCCTCGACGATCATGCCGGCGCCGACCGTGCGGTTGGTGGCCTCGTCGATGATGACGAAGCCGCCGGTGGTCCGGTTACGCCGGTATTCGTCGGCCAGCAGCGGGACCGTGGTCCGCAGCCGCACCCGGCCGATCTCGTTGAGCCTCAGCTCGCCGGGCGCCTCGTCCCGGTGCAGGGTGTTGATGTCCAACCGGTAGTGCAGCCCACGCACGATCGCCCGCGCCGAGCGGGTGGTGTGCTTGATCGCGTACTTGCCGCCGACCTGGAGCGGCCGGGTCTCGTCCATCCAGCAGACCATCGCCTCGATGTCCTGCGCGACGGCCGGTGCGTTGTTCGGCCGGCAGATCATGTCGCCCCGGGAGATGTCGATCTCGTCGGTCAGCCGGACCGTCACCGACATCGGCGGGAACGCCTCGTCCACCGGGCCGTCGGCGGTTTCCACCGCGGCGATCCGGCTGGTGAACCCGGACGGCAGCACCATCACCTCGTCGCCGGGCTTGAGCACCCCGGAGGCCACCTGCCCCGCGTAGCCCCGGTAGTCGGTGACGGTGGTGGACTGCGGCCGGATCACGTACTGCACCGGGAAGCGGACGTCGACCAGGTTGCGGTCCGAGGCGATGTGCACCCGCTCCAGGTGGTGCAGCAGCGACGGGCCCTCGTACCACGGCATGTTCTCCGACCGGGACACGATGTTGTCGCCCCGCAGCGCGGAGATCGGGATGACGGTCAGGTCGGGCGCGTCGAGCTTCGCCGCGAACGCGGTGAACTCGTCCGCGATCCGCTCGAACACCTCCTGCGACCAGTCCACCAGGTCCATCTTGTTCACGCACAGGACCAGGTGCGGCACCCGCAGCAGCGAGCAGAGGAAGGCGTGCCGGCGGGACTGCTCCACCAGGCCCTTGCGGGCGTCCACCAGGATCAGCGCCAGGTCCGCGGTGGAGGCGCCGGTGACCATGTTGCGGGTGTACTGGATGTGCCCCGGGGTGTCGGCGATGATGAACTTCCGCCGCGGGGTGGCGAAGTAGCGGTACGCCACGTCGATGGTGATGCCCTGCTCCCGCTCCGCCCGCAGGCCGTCGGTGAGCAGCGCCAGGTTGGTGTACTCGTCACCGCGGGCCGCGCTGACCGCCTCGACCGCGGCGAGCTGGTCGGTGAAGAGCGACTTGGTGTCGTAGAGCAGCCGGCCGATCAGGGTCGACTTGCCGTCGTCCACGCTGCCCGCCGTGGCGAACCGCAGCAGGTCCATCGGCCGGGCCTCGGCGCCGGCCGCCGGGGACAGGGTCTGCACGCTCATCAGAAGTAGCCCTCCCGCTTGCGGTCCTCCATGGCGGCCTCGCTGACCCGGTCGTCGCCGCGGGTCGCGCCACGCTCGGTGATCCGGGTGGCGGCGACCTCCTCGATGACCAGCTCGACCGTGTCCGCGTCGGAGCGCACCGCGGCGGTGCAGGACGCGTCGCCCACCGTCCGGTACCGCACCCGCGCCTTGAACCGCTCCTCACCGGCCCGCGGCCGGAAGAACTCGTTCACCGCGTAGAGCATGCCCTCGCGCTCGATCACCTCACGCTCGTGCGCGTAGTAGATCGACGGCAGCGGGATCCGCTCCCGGGCGATGTAGTGCCAGACGTCCAACTCCGTCCAGTTGGACAGCGGGAAGACCCGGATCGACTCGCCCGGGTGGTGCCGGCCGTTGTAGAGCGACCACAGCTCCGGCCGCTGGTTCTTCGGATCCCACTGGCCGAACTCGTCCCGGAAGCTGAACACCCGCTCCTTGGCCCGGGCCTTCTCCTCGTCGCGCCGGGCGCCGCCGAAGAGCGCGTCGAAGCGGTGCCGCTCCACCGCGTCGAGCAGCACCGGGGTCTGGATCCGGTTGCGCATCCCGTCGGCCGACTCGCGGACCAGCCCGGCCGACAGCGCCTCCGGCACGCTCGCCACGATCAGCTGCAGGCCCAGCTCGGCCACCCGCCGGTCGCGGTATTCCAGAACCTCGGGGAAGTTGTGCCCGGTGTCCACGTGCATCACCGGGAACGGGATGTTCGCCGGGGCGAACGCCTTCTGCGCCAGCCGGAGCATCACGATCGAGTCCTTGCCGCCGGAGAAAAGCAGCACGGGCCGCTCCATCTCGGCGACCACCTCGCGCATCACGAAGATGCTCTCCGCCTCCAGCGCGTCCAGGTGGGAGACCCGGTATGCGGGGGCGGTCACGGGAGGTGCTCGATTCGCTCGGAACCACTCATGGGATCCAGACCTTTCCGGTCGGACTCGTCAAGAAGTGCGCCTCAGGCTACCCGGAGTGCCGCTGCAACGCTGCAAGCAACCGACTCGCGAGATCCTTCCGGCAGACCAGCAGATCCGGCAGGCGCGGGTCGGCCTCGTTGTATTTCAGCGCAGAACCGTCGATCCGGGAAGCGTGCAGCCCGGTGGCCGTCGCCACAGCCACCGGCGCCGCCGAGTCCCACTCGTACTGCCCGCCGGCGTGGATGTACGCGTCGACCTCACCGGTCACCACGGCCGCGATCTTCGCCCCGGCCGAGCCCATCGGCACCAGGTGCGCCCCGACGTCCTCGGCCAGATCGGTCAGGAAGACCGGCGGGCGGGACCGGCTCGCCGCCAGCCGGACGACCCGCGCGCCCCCCGACGTCGCCGCCTCCACCGTCAACGGCGGATACGCCGGCGGGTGGTCGGTGCCCAGCACCCGGTGCTGCGCCGGCAACGCCACCGCGCCCGCCACCAGACCGTGCGACGGCGACGCGTTGCGCGCCCAGAGCGCCACGTGCACCGCCCAGTCCGAACGCCCCGCCTCGGCGAACTCCCGGGTGCCGTCCAGCGGGTCCACGATCCACACCCGATCCGCGGTCAGCCGGGACACCGCCGCCGGCGCCACCTCCGCCGTCCAGGCCAGCCGGGAACCCTCGTCCTCCTCGGAGAGCACCGCGTCCCCCGGGCGCCAGCGGGCCAACTCCGTACGGATCAGGTCGTGCGAGATCTTGTCGCCGGCGGCCTTGAGCGCGCCGGCGTCGGCGAAGCCCATCTCCTCCCGCAGCCCGAGCAGCGCCTGCCCGGCCCGGGCGGCGAGCCACCGTGCGAACCCACCGTCGATCATCGGCGGACTGCCCATCACCACTCCCGTCGCCTCGCCACGGGCGTCGTCGCCCGCCCCGCCAGAAGGGGCCAAATCTACCGGCCGGCGCGGCCCGCCCGGCCGCGCCCCGCCCGGCTCACCCGCCGTGGTACGCGTTCTGGGTCGGCTCCACCCCGCGGGTGATCACCGACTCCACCACGTCCGCCGCCCGGTCGACCAGGAACTCCAGCTCCTTGCGCTCGACCGTGGAGAAGTCCGAGAGCACGAAGTCCGCCGGATCCTGCCGCCCCGGCGGCCGGCCGACCCCGAACCGCACCCGGACGTACTCCTTGCTGCCCAGCGAGCGCGACATCGAGCGCAGGCCGTTGTGCCCGCCCTCGCCGCCGCCGCACTTCACCCGCACCTGCCCGTACGGAATGTCCAGCTCGTCGTGGACCGCGACCACCCGGCCCACCGGCACCTTGTAGAACTGCGCCAGCGCGGCCACCGGACCGCCCGAGAGGTTCATGTAGGTCAACGGCTTGGCCAGCACCAGCCGCGGCCCGCCGAACCCGAGCCGCCCCTCGGCGACCTCGGCCACCGCCCGCTTGTGCCGGCCGAACCGCGCGCTCACCCGGGCGGCCAGCAGGTCGGCCACCAGGAAGCCGACGTTGTGCCGGTTGCCGGCGTACTCCCGGCCCGGGTTGCCCAGGCCGACCACCAGCCACGGCACCGACTCGTCCGTCACACCCGTTCCTTTCGCGTGTCACCGCCCGGCCGCGCCGCGCCCACCGGCGGGCGCCGCCACCCGGCGGCGGGTGGGCGATACGACGACAGGCGCCCCCGAGGCACTCGGGGACGCCTGTCACACGATTGCGAACCGATCAGGCCTCGGTCTTGGCCTCGGCGCTCTCCTCGCCGCCGGCGGCGGCCGGAGCACCCTCCTCGGCACCCTCGGACGACTCCGCGGTCTCCTCGCCGACCCCGGCCTCGACCTCCTCCTCGGCGGTCTCGACCTCGGGCAGGGTCGCCTCGAGCTGCTCGGCGGTCGGGGCGGCGGTCACCGCGGCGACCGTCAGGTCCGCGTCGGCGGCCAGCTCGACACCGGCCGGCAGCTCCACGTCAGCGGCGGTCACCTGGCTGCCGGCCTCCAGGCCCTCGATCGAGGCCTCCAGGTGGTCCGGCACCTTGGTCGCGTCGGCGGTGACCGACAGGGTGTCGTGGTCGTGCACGATCAGGGTGTCGCGGGCGGCCTCGCCGGTCAGCTGCACCGGAACGTCGACGGTGACCTTCTCGCCCCGGCGGACCAGCAGCAGGTCGACGTGCTCGAAGCTGTCCTTGATCGGGTCCCGCTGGATCGCCTTCGGCAGCGCCAGCACCTGGGTGCCGTCGCTGACCTCGATCGCGAGGAGCTGGTTGGCGCCACCGTTACGGATCGCGGCCGCGAACTCCCGGGCCGGAAGCGCGATGTGCTTGGGCTTCTCGCCGTGGCCGTACAGCACGGCGGGCACCTTGCCGGCCCGGCGGGTACGACGGGCACCACCCTTGCCGAACTCGGTACGGGGCTCGGCGCTGATCTTTACCTCGGACACGGGGAAACTCCTGATGCTTCGCTGCGGCGGCTTGTCGACTGGCGGTGCTGGGGCGAGGGGCTCGCTGGGGCTCATGCGTCATGAACGACTGCCCGGAGCACCGCGTCGATGACGGCGCCTCCGGGCGGCGCTTTTCAGCGACCCGCCGGGCACCCTCGCCGTGGCAACCGCACCAGTCTACCCGAGCCGTTTCCGGCCCACGCGCCACCCCCGGCCCTCACCTCGACGGACCGGGGGACGCGCGCGACGGTCAGCTCAGGCCACCGAACAGGGTGGTCACCGAACCGTCGTCGAAGACCTCACGGATGGCCCGGGCCAGCAGCGGCGCGATGGACAACACGGTGAGCTTGTCGAGCTGCTTCTCCGGCGGCAACGGCAGCGTGTTGGTGACCACCACCTCGCTGATCGGGCTGTTCTTCAGCCGCTCGGTCGCCGGGTCCGACAGCAGGGCGTGGGTCGAGGCGACCACGATCTCGGCGGCGCCGGACTCCTTCAGGATGTCCGCCGCCTTGCTGATCGTGCCACCGGTGTCGATCATGTCGTCGACGATCAGGCAGACCCGGCCCTCGACCTCACCGACCACCCGGTTCGCCACCACCTGGTTCGGCTTCAACGGATCCCGGGTCTTGTGGATGAACGCCAGCGGGCAGCCGCCCAGCCGGTCGGTCCACCGCTCCGCCACCCGCACCCGGCCGGAGTCCGGCGCCACCACCGTCATCGGCCGGCCGGCGTACTTGCGCTCCACGTACTCGGCCAGCACGTCCATCGCGAAGAGGTGGTCCACCGGGCCGTCGAAGAAACCCTGGATCTGCGCGGTGTGCAGGTCGACGGTGAGGATCCGGTTCGCCCCCGCGGTCTTCAGCAGGTCGGCGATCAGCCGCGCCGAGATCGGCTCCCGGCCGCGGTGCTTCTTGTCCTGCCGGGCGTACGGGTAGAACGGCAGCACCACGGTGATCCGCTTCGCGGAACCCCGCTTCAGCGCGTCGATCATGATCAGGGTCTCCATGACCCAGGTGTTCACCCCGTGCGTGACGGACTGCACCACGAAGGCGTCCGAACCGCGCACCGAGTCCCGGTAACGCACGAAGATCTCACCGTTGGCGAACTCGTACGCGTCGGCGGGGGTCGGCGCCACGCCGAGCACCTCGCCGATCTCCTTGGCCAACTCCGGAAAGCCGCGTCCGGAGAAGAGCATCAGGCTCTTGCGGTTTTCGGCGACGATGCTGCCCATGGGCCCGTCTGCTCCCGTATGTCGGTGGTTCCCGGCGGCGGTGGGGCCGGGGGCTGTTCGGTTGCAGTATCCCCCGCGTTCACCGGTCCACCCAGGGCCCACGGCCCCCCGTGGATTCAGTCACCTTCGCTTGCGGCACCGGCCGGGTCCGACGCATTCTCACCGGCCCGCCGGGCCGCCTCCGCGGCCGGCGTCCCGGGCCGCTTGCGCAGCACCCAACCCTCGACGTTGCGCTGCTGACCCCGGGCCACCGCCATCGCGCCCGGCGGCACGTCCGCGATGATCACCGAGCCAGCCGCGGTGTACGCCCCGTCGCCCACCTCCACCGGCGCCACGAACATGTTGTCCGCGCCGGTGCGGGCGTGACTACCGATCGTGGTGTGGTGCTTGCGCACGCCGTCGTAGTTGACGAAGACCGTGGCCGCGCCGATGTTGCTCTGCGCGCCGATCGTCGCGTCACCCACGTACGACAGGTGCGGCACCTTGGAACCCTCGCCGATGGTGGCCTTCTTGGTCTCCACGAACGTACCCACCTTGGCCTTGCGGGCCAGCCGCGACTCCGGCCGCAGGTAGGCGTACGGGCCGACGCTGGCCTGCGGGCCGACCTCGGCGCCCACCGCGTGGCTGCGCACCACGCTGGCGCCCTCGCCCACCGTGGTGTCCACCAGCGTCACGTCCGGCCCCACCAGCGCACCCGCGCCCACCACCGTGGCGCCCTGGAGCTGGGTGTTCTGGTCGATCACCGCGTCCCGCTCGACGGTCACCGTCACGTCGATCCAGGTGGTCGCCGGGTCCAGCACCGTCACCCCGGTGCGCATCCACGCCTCGTTCACCCGGTCCCGCAGCAGCCGGCGCAGCCCGGCCAGCTCGACCCGGTCGTTGCAGCCCAGCGTCTCGGTGTGGTCGCCGGCCACGTGCACCGCCACCGGCTCGCCCGCCGACACGAACAGCTCGAAGACGTCGGTCAGGTATTCCTCGCCCTGGTCGTTGTCGGTGGAGAGCTTGCCCAGCGCCTCGCGCAGCCGGGCCGCGTCGAAGGCGTAGATGCCGGCGTTGATCTCGCGCAGGCCCCGCTGCTCCGGGGTGGCGTCGCGCTCCTCGACGATCCGCTCCAGCCGGCCCGCGCCGTCGCGGACGATCCGCCCCAGCCCGGCCGGGTCCGGCACCTCGGCCGCCAGCACGGTCGCCGCCGCGCCGGTGCCCTCGTGCGTGTCGACAAGCGCGGCGACGGTCTCGGCGCGCAGCAGCGGCACGTCGCCGTTGAGCACCACCACCGTGCCGCCCGCCTCCGGGACCGCCTCCAGCGCGATCCGGACCGCGTGCCCGGTGCCGAGCTGCCGCTCCTGGAGCACCGGGGTCGCCTGCGGGGCGACCTCGGTCAGGTGCTCCCGCACCTGCTCGGCGCGGTGACCGACCACCACCACCGTGCGCTCCGCGGCCAGCGGCGCCGCCGCGCTCAGCACGTGGCCGATCAGGGTACGGCCGAGCAGCGGGTGCAGCACCTTCGGCAGGGCGGACTTCATCCGCTTGCCCTCACCGGCGGCGAGCACGACAACGGTGCGGAGGTGGGGCTGGGACACGACGCAGGCTCCCGTCGGGGATGGCGGACAGGTCTCGCGGTCATGCTAACCACGCGGCCGCTGCGATCCGCATGCACCCACACAAATGGCGGCATCATGCCCGCCAACGGCGGCGGGCCGAGCTGGGGTGCCTGGATTCGAACCAGGAGCTCAAGGCTCCAAAGGCCTGCGGGTTGCCGTTACCCCACACCCCACCGCCCGGCTTTACTCCGGCGCCGGCCAGACATGACCGCTCCCGGCGATCCGGAACAGCCCGGCGATCATACCTTCGATTCGCCAATAGAGCTCACGGCTACGCGGCACGTCGATCATCAGGCAGCCGTGGTAACCCTCGCCCGTGTTGCGCCGCGATGTGGTCGGCTTGTGCCGCTTGATGTTCGAGCGGTTGAACCGCTGCACCGGCAGCTCCAGCGTTCGTGCCCACCATCGCACCGCGGCGTCGGCATCGGCGGTCTCATGGATCGAGACCCGGTAGGTGACCGCGTCGCGCCCGATGCCACAGGTCTCCAGGAAGCGCAGAAACAGTGCGAGCAGGCCAGGGTCGCTGTTGATGAACCGGACGTGGTCGTCACGTCGCCACGGCTTCGACTTGCTCCCCTCACACCAGTAGAGGGCCGCGCCCAGCAGCAACAGGTCCCGCTCGTCCAGCGAGCCACCGACAACCTCGCCCGCCTCGGCGTGCATCTTCGCGCGAGCGGCGTCCCGCGCGACCCGGTGCGCCGCCCACCGCGCGTCCGTCATCGCTTTCGCATGCTCTCGCCGCCGGGCCGCCGCCGGGCCGTCGGTGTCGAGCGGGAGGTGCTTCACCCACTGGTATGCCGTCGACCGGGACACGCCCACCCGCGACGCGATCACCGGGACCGAACAGCCCTCCCGGCGCAACTGCACCGCAGCCTCCCGAAGCCCGTCCTTGGCTCTCGGCCGGCGGGTCCAGTCCGGCGGCGGGACGCCACGCAGCATCTCGTAGACACGATTCCGGCTCAGGCCGGTGCGAGCCCGGATCTGCGCGACGGAGAGCCCTTCTTCGGCGCGCAACCGCCGCACGTCCTCACCGGTGAACTCCGCCATGCCCGAAACGTAGTACGTACGTACGACAGTGGAGGCACCGAAAACCGGACAACGCCCTCGTCGCACTGCGTGGCAGGATGGATCGGATGACCGACGTACCCGGCAGTGAGCCCAGCACCATGCGACGGCGCAGCGCCCCCGCGGCGAAATCGTCCCGGGTACGGATGTCGGCGGGGCAGCGCCGGGAGCAGTTGATCGCGATCGGCCGCCAACTCTTCGCCGAGCGCGGCTTCGATGCCACCTCGATCGAGGAGGTGGCATCCCGGGCCAAGGTCTCCAAGCCGGTGGTCTACGAGCACTTCGGCGGCAAGGAGGGGCTGTACGCCGTGGTGGTGGACCGGGAGGTCCGGGCCCTGTTGGAGCGGATCGCCACGGCGCTGACCGCCGGCCACCCCCGGGAGTTGCTGGAGCAGGCGGCGCTGGCGCTGCTGGGCTACATCGAGGAGGAGACCAGCGGGTTCCGGGTGCTGGTCCGGGAGTCGCCGGTGATGTCCGCCTCGGGCAGCTTCAGCAGCGTGATGAACGACGTGGCGCACCGGGTGGAGCACATCCTGGGCGCGGAGTTCTCCAGCCGGGGGTACGACCCGAAGCTGGCCGAGCTCTATTCGCAGGCGCTGGTGGGCATGGTCGCGTTGACCGGCCGCTGGTGGCTGGAGGTGCGCCGGCCGCGCAAGGAGACGGTGGCCGCGCACCTGGTCAACCTGGCCTGGAACGGCCTGTCCCACCTGGAGGCGAAGCCGGGGCTGATCACCGCCCGGGGGCAGTGAGGCCGGTCAGCGGTTGCCGGCGATGGTGGGCCGCCGGTGTCGCGCCTCCGCGGCGGCGTGGTCGGCCGGGCCGATCCGGTCGTAGAGGCCGGTGGCGAGCAGCACCAGCCCGAACAGCAGCGAGACGATGACCGTGGACATCGAGAAGTTGAGGAAGTTGGCGCTGGTCTGCAACACGGCCATCATGAGCAGGCCGGTGACCATGAAGACCACCCCGGCGGTCAGGTTCATGACGTGGCCGAGGTTGGTGCGCCGGGACGCGCCGATCAGCAGCACCACGCCGAAGACCACCGACACCAGCGCGAAGGCCAGGTTGGTGCGGAGTCCGAGGGCATAGGTGTCGCCCCGGTCGAACAGCGGCTTCCCCCAGGTCGCCACGGTGCCGTACACCCCGAAGACCAGGATGTAGAGGCCGACGAGCCCGGCGAGGACCCGGTAGACCGGGCGCGCGGGGTGGTTCACCGGAAAGTGCGCCATGACCGCCTCCGTCCGACGATGACCCTTTCCGGGGGATTCTCCCCCAGCTCACCTGCCGGTGTCCGCCGAACACGCCACCGGACGCAGTGGACCCGACCCCGGGTGCGGGGTCGGGTCCGAGAGGCGGGCCAGGGTCAGAGCACCAGCCGGGCCTTCTGCCACGCCTCGTGCTCGTCGTCCGTGCCGACCTTGCCGTACATGCTGACCATCAGCAGCACCAGGGCGAGGGTCATCGTCACGATCACGGTGGCGATGCTGAAGTTGAAGATGTTCGCGTCGGTCCGTACGAACGCCAGCCCGCCCAGGCTGATCACCATCAGGGCGTACGCCAGGTAGCCGTTGATCACGACGTCGCGGTTGCGGCCGAGCGCGGTGCCGGCCAGCACGGCCGCGCCGATCAGGATGCTGACCAGGGAAAAGGCGAGATTCGTGCCCTGGCCGAGGGCCTTGGTGTCATCCTGGGCGAAGAAGTCGTTGCCGAGGCTGACGACCGCGCCGAGCACTCCGAAGACCACGAAGTACAGACCAACGAGCCCGCCGATCGCCCGGTAGATCGGCCGCGCGGGGTGGTTGACGGGGGTGTGGGCCATGTCTGCGTCTCCAAGACCGTTCGAGTGAGGGGTCGGCGGCAATTCTCCCGCATGCCGGGCTGTGACGCCGCACACCCCCCACCGGAGCGCTGGTCAGCCCTCCGGCAGTTGCTCGGCGAGGCCGAGCCACGCCTCCTCGGTCCGCTCCCGCTCGGCCCGCAGTTCCTTCAGCCGGGCGTCCAGCTCCGCCACCTTGGCGTAGTCGGTGGCGTGGGTGGCGAGCTGTTCGAGCAGGGCCGCCTCCTTCTGCTCCAGCTTGGCGACCTGCCGTTCCAGCTTGCCGAGCTCCTTGCGCGCGACGCGTACCTCGGCGGCGGACATGCCCTCCGGACCGGGCCCGGCCGCGGCGGGGGTGAGGTCGGCGGGCGCCGGGCCACCGGCCGCGGCGGCGCGGGCCAGGTATTCGTCGACCCCGCCGGGCAGGTGCACCAGCCGGCCGTCGCCGAACATCCCGTACGCGGACTCGGTCACCCGCTCGATCAGGTACCGGTCGTGGCTGGCCACGATGACGGTGCCGGGCCAGGAGTCGAGCAGGTCCTCCAGCGCGGCCAGGGTGTCGGTGTCCAGGTCGTTGGTGGGCTCGTCGAAGAGGAGCACGTTCGGCTCGCCGGCGAGCAGCCGCAGCATCTGGAGTCGGCGGCGCTCCCCGCCGGACAGGTCGCTGACCGGGGTCCAGAGCCGCCGGTCGTCGAAGCCGAACACCTCGGCGAGCTGGGCGGCGGAGATCTCCCGGTCGCCGAGCTGCACCCGGCGGGCGACCTCCTCGACGGCCTCCAGGACGCGCAGGTGCCCGGGCAGCTCGGCGAGTTCCTGGGAGAGGAACGCCGGCTTGACCGTGGAACCGGTGTGGAACCGGCCGCCGTCGGGCCGGGTCACCCCGGCCAGCATCCGCAGCAACGTCGTCTTGCCGGCGCCGTTGCGGCCGAGGATGGCGATCCGGTCACCGGGGCCGACCTGCCAGGTCGTGTCGTGCAGGATCTCCTTCGGCCCGGCGTGCAACCGCACGTCCGCCAGGTCGTACACCTGCTTGCCGAGCCGGGCGGTGGCCATCCGCTGCAACGACATGGTGTCGCGCGGCGGCGGCACGTCGTCGATCAGCGCGTTGGCGGCGTCGATGCGGAACTTCGGCTTGGAGGTACGGGCCGGCGGGCCGCGGCGCAGCCAGGCGATCTCCTTGCGGAGCAGGTTCTGCCGGCGGGCCTCGGTGGCGGCGGCGACCCGCTGCCGCTCGGCGCGGGCCAGCGTCCACGCGGCGAAGCCGCCCTCGTAGGCCCGGACGGTCTGGTCGGCGACCTCCCAGGTGGTGGTGCAGACGGCGTCGAGGAACCACCGGTCGTGGGTGACCACGACCAGCGCGCCCTTGCGGGTGACCAGGTGCCGGGCCAGCCAGTCGACGCCGCCGACGTCGAGGTGGTTGGTGGGCTCGTCGAGGATGAGCAGGTCCGCGTCGCGGACCAGCAGCGCGGCCAGGGCGACCCGGCGGCGCTCACCGCCGGACATCGGGCCGACCGCCGCGTCGAGGCCGAGGTGGGGCATGCCGAGGCCGTCGAGGATGGCCCGGACGCCGGCGTCGCCGGCCCACTCGTGCTCGGCGCCCATGCTCTCGCCGAGCCAGGCGGTGCCGAGCACGACGTCCCGGACGGTCGCGTCGGCGGCGAGGGTCAGGCTCTGCGGCAGCCAGAGGACCCGCAGGTCCCGGCGGTGGGTGACCCGGCCGTCGTCCGGCTCCTCCTGCTTGGTGAGCAGCCGCAGCAGGGTGGACTTGCCGGCGCCGTTGAGGCCGACCACGCCGATCCGGTCGGCGTCGTCGAGGCCGAGCGAGACGTCGGTGAGCAGCGGCCCGGCGGCCCCGTACCCCTTGGACACCCGGTCCAGGTTGACGATGTTCGCCACGACCCCACCCACCCTCCATGATCAAGGCGTCCCGGTGCCGGCGGGCACGGGACGCCTGAGGCTTCCAAGGGTACGCGGCTCCGGCCGCCCCGCCTCGCGGGCCCGTCCGGCGCGGGCGGGACGGGCCGGCCGGTCAGACCACCCGCGCCCCGGGCACCGGGCCGTGGGCGGCCCGGGCCGCCCGGCACACCCCGGCCGCCGCCAGCTCGGTGGCGATCCGCTGCGCGTCGGACTCCCCGGCGGCCAGGAAGACGCAGGTGGGGCCGGAACCGGAGACGATGCCGGCGAGCGCGCCGGCCGCCTCGCCGGCCTTCAGGGTGGCGCCGAGGGCGGGGCGCAGGGAGAGCGCGGCGGCCTGCATGTCGTTGCCGAGGGCCGCGGCCAGGACCGCCGGGTCCCGCTGCCGGAGGGCGGCGAGCAGGGCGTCGGTGCTGCCCAGCGGGGCGCCGGCGGTGCCGGCGTCGCGGAGCCGGTCGAGCTCCCGGTAGACCTCCGGGGTGGACAGGCCCCCCTCGGCGACCGCGACCACCCAGTGCCAGGTGGTGGGGCGGGCCAGCACCGGGCTGACCGCCTCGCCACGGCCGGTGCCCAGCGCGGTGCCGCCGTGGATCAGGAAGGGCACGTCGGAGCCGAGGTCGGCGGCGATCCCGGCCAGCTCGTCGCGGGACAGCCCGGTGCCCCAGAGCGCGTCGCAGGCCACCAGCGCGGCGGCGGCGTCGGCGCTGCCGCCGGCCAGCCCGCCGGCCAGCGGGATCTGCTTGCGCAGGTGCAGCCGGGCGTACGGCGGGACACCGGCGTAACCGGCGAGGGCGTGGGCGGCCCGCAGCACCAGGTTGGAGTCGTCCAGGGCCAGCTCGCCGGTGCCCTCGCCCTCCATGGTCAGGGTCAGGGTGTCGCCCCGGCGGGCGGTCAGCTCGTCGTGCAGCGAGATCGCGTGGTAGACGGTGTTCAGCTCGTGGTAGCCGTCGCGGCGCAGCGGACCCACCCCGAGATGCAGGTTGATCTTCGCGGGCACCCGGACGCGGACCGGCCCACTGGCCCCGCGCGGCTGGTCGTCCTCCGGTCGCCAGGCCTCGGTCACGGGGCGACGTCCCGGACGTCGACCAGGTCGTACGGGTAGCCGGGCACCGGATTCGGCTCGATCCGCGCGCTCACTCGTATACCTCCTCGGCGGGCACGGCCACAGCCTACTGCGGGGTGGGCGCGGCGGCGGGGGCCGACGCGGCGACGGCGGCGAACTGCTCGACGGTGAGCGACTCACCCCGGGCGCCGGGGTCGACCCCGGCGGCGGTGAGCGCGGCGGCGGCCCGGTCGGCGCCGCCGGCCCAGCCGGCCAGGGCCGCGCGCAGGGTCTTGCGCCGCTGGGCGAACGCCGCGTCGACCACCGCGAAGACGGCCCGCCGGGCCACGTCGGGGCGGGGCGGTTCGCGGCGGGTGAAGGCGACCAGCCCGGAGTCGACGTTCGGCACCGGCCAGAAGACGTTCGGCGGCACCTTGCCGGCGGCCCGGGACCGGGCGTACCAGGCGAGCTTGACCGAGGGGACGCCGTACACCTTGGAACCGGGACCGGCGACCAGCCGGTCGGCGACCTCCTTCTGCACCATCACCAGGCCGTGCCGCAGCGTCGGCAGCTCGGCCAGCAGGTGCAGCACGACGGGCACCGCGACGTTGTACGGCAGATTCGCCACCAGCGCGGTCGGCGCGGGGCCGGCCAGGTCGGCGGCGCGTACCCGCAGCGCGTCGGCGTGGTGCACGGTGAGCCGGGCGGCGTCGGCGCCGGCGAACCGGGCGGCGGTGGACGGCAACGCGGCGGCCAGCTTCGAATCGAGTTCCACGGCGTGCACGTGCGCCGCGGCCGGCAGCAGGGCCAGGGTGAGCGAGCCGAGGCCGGGACCGACCTCCAGCGCCACGTCGTCCGGGCTCAGGCCGGCGGCGGTGACGATCCGGCGGACGGTGTTCGGGTCGTGCACGAAGTTCTGGCCGAGCTTCTTGGTCGGGGCGACGCCGAGGCGCGCGGCGAGTTCCCGGATCTCCGCCGGGCCGAGGAGATCGGTCACGCCCCGTAGCGTATGCGCCCCGGCTGCGGTGTAAGGAGGGGCCCCTTGTTAACAGACGTCTGTTAACAAGGGGCCCCTCCTTACACCCCAATCACCAGGGGCCGAACGCACGGTCACCGTTGGCGGAGATCGCCGCGCAGAGCTCGTCCAGGTCCGCGCCCGTGGTCGCGGCCAGCGACCGCACGGTCAGCGGGATCAGGTACGACGCGTTGGGCCGGCCCCGGTGCGGCATCGGCGTCAGGTACGGGGCGTCGGTCTCCACCAGGATCTGGTCGAGCGGGGTGAGCGCGGCGGCCTCGCGCAGCGCCGCGGCGCTGCCGAAGGTGACGGTGCCGGCGAAGCTGAGCAGGTAGCCCCGGCGGACGCACTCGGCGGCGAAGTCGGCGTCGCCGGAGAAGCAGTGCAGCACCACGGTCTCCGGCGCACCCTCGTCGTCGAGGACGCGCAGCACGTCGGCGTGGGCGTCCCGGTCGTGGATCACCAGGGCCTTGCCGTACCGCTTGGCGATGGCGATGTGCGCGCGGAAGCTCTCCTCCTGCGCGGCCCGCCCCTCGTCGCCGGTACGGAAGAAGTCCATCCCGGTCTCGCCGACGCCGCGCACCCGGTCCCGGGCGGCGAGCGTCTCGATCTCGCGCAGCGCCTCGTCCAGGTCCGCCAGCCGGGGCGCCTCGTTCGGGTGCAGCGCCACGGTGGCCAGTACGGCGGCGTACTTCTCGGCGACGTCGGCCCCCCACCGGGACGACTCGACGTCCACCCCGACCTGCACCAGCCGGTCCACGCCCACCCCGGCCGCCACCTCGACGGCGGTGGCCACCGGATCGTCGCTCGGCCCGCCGCCGGGGACGCCGGCCTCGCTGACCGTGATGTCGAGGTGGGTGTGGCTGTCCAGCACCGGGCGGGGCAGCGCCTCCGGGGCGGGCGGGAACTCGCCGGCCCGGCGGGCGGCGCGCTGCTTGCGGGACTCGGTCTGCTCACTCATCGTCGCCAGCATCACATACCGCGTTCCCCGCCCGTGACCGGCCGTTCACCTGCCGGGCACGTGTCACGCCTAGCGTCCGCACGGTGACCGTCACTCCCCAGGCCAGCGACGCCGCCGCGGAGCGGACCGGGCTGCGCGTGACGTACGACGGCGCGGTGTACCCGGCGGAGGAGATCGCCCGGGGCGCGGCGTACGAGCTGTTCAGCGCTGGCGAGGTGGCCGGCTTCGAGTGGGCGCCCCGCCCGGGCGCGCCCCACCCGTGGCGGCGGTTCGCGCACGTCACCGAGGTGACCGTGGTGCACGGGGCGACGCCCCCGGTCGAGGAGCCCGAGGCGCCGCTGATGCTGCCGCTGCACCGGGAGCGGGGCTGGCCGCAGGTGCAGCAGCTCAGCCAGCAGCCGGCGGCGGCCGGCGACCCGACCCTGGCGGCGGTACGCGGGTCCGCGGTGATCCGGCCCGGCACCCGGATGGTGCAGGTGCTCTCCGCCCGCCAGCTCGCCGGTCACGTCCGGGGGTGGTTGCCGCACGGCTTCTGCTACCGGGAACACGACGTCGCGCACCTGCGTACGCCCGCCGCGCTGGCGGTGCTGCGGGCCGACGGGCCGGTCGGCCGGGACGGCCAGGACGTGGCGTACGCGCTGCGCTGGCGGGCCGCGGACCCGGCCGACTACGACGTGCCGGCGGGCCCGGCGCATCGCGGTCTGACCGCGCTGCCGCCCCGGGACCGGCTCGGTCCGCCGGTGCTGGGCACCGGGTTCGTCCCGAGCAGCGTCCAGCTGATCCCGGAGTTCGTCACCCGGGACTTCGCCGACCTGCCGATGCCGGCGAACGCCACCCTGCTGGCCTACCCGGCGGAGGGGGTCGAGGTGGTGCTCTACCGCTACCAGGCGGAGCAGCGGGGCTGGCTGCGGATGGCCGGCCCGCAGTGGCGGCACCTGCTCGCCGCGGTGCCCGGACTCCCGCCGGACCAGGAGTACGTGCCGACCGGGGACGCGCCCCGCTCGACCCAACTGGTCGGCCGCTACGGCGGCGACGAGTTCGAGGCGGTGGCCGACCAGCCGGACGGGTTCCGGGTGCTGGCGATGACCCGGGCGGCGCGCTACCCGGTGGACGCGGCGGCCCGCCGGCTGCGGTACGCGACCTGGCGGGGCGTGCCGTGCCTGGTGCTGCGGGAGGAGGCGGGCTGGCTGCGGCTGCGGCTGCGCCGGCCGGATCCGGACTCGGTGGCGGCAACCGCCGCGCAGTGCCACGAACGGGGCGTGTACGAGGCGTGGGCGCCGGCCGCCGAGCTGGCCGACGACCGGGTGGTCGACCTGCCGTACGGGGCGGTTAACGGGGCGTGACGCGGGAAAGCCGCGGGGTCCGACTTCGACACGGATCCGGGAGAGGCCATGCCCTTCATCACCGTCGGCACGGAGAACTCCGCGCCGATCGACCTGTACTACGAGGACCACGGCTCCGGTCAGCCGATCGTGCTGATCCACGGTTTCCCGTTCAACGGCGCGACCTGGGAGAAGATGAGCGGCCCGCTGCTGGCCGCCGGCTACCGGGTGATCACGTACGACCGGCGGGGCTTCGGCGCCTCCGCGCAGCCGGCCATGGGGTACGACTACGACACCTTCGCGGCCGACCTCGACGTGCTGATGACGGAGCTCGACCTGCGCAACGCGATCCTGGTCGGGCACTCGATGGGCACCGGGGAGATCACCCGCTATCTGGGCGCGTACGGCTCGAACCGGGTGGACCGGGCGGTGCTGATGGCCCCGATCGCGCCGTACCTGCTGCAGACGCCGGACAATCCGGAGGGCGTGCCGAAGGACCTCTTCGACGGTTTCCAGCAGGCCATCCTCCAGGACCGGTTCGCCTACCTGACCCAGTTCTGCGACGCGTTCTTCAACGCCAGCGAGAACCGGGGCAAGCTGGTCAGCGACGAGGCGTACCACGCGCACTGGCAGATCGGGGCGCAGGCGTCGGCGAAGGGCACCCACGACAGCGTGGACGCCTGGCTCACCGACTTCCGGGGCGACCTGCCGAACATCGACATACCGGTGCTGATCATCCAGGGCGACAAGGACAACGTGCTGCCGTACCCGAAGACGGGTCAGCGGTTGCAGAACATGCTGGCCGACGTCCGGCTGGTCACCCTCAAGGGCGCGCCGCACGGCATCCCGTGGACGCACCCGACCGAGGTGAACCAGGCGCTGATGCAGTTCATCGGCGCACCGTCGATGGCCCGCGCCTGACCGGACGTCCGGCGGCGCGGCGCTGCGCTGGGAGGGGGCCCTTGTTATCGCGTACGCGATAACAAGGGCCCCCTCCTAACAACCAACGTCAGCCGGCCAGTCGGGCCAGCTCCTCGTCGACGATGGACGGGTCGAGCTTGCGGAACACCGGCTTGGGCGCGGCCAGCGGCCGGCCCGCCTCGACCGGTACGGACTCCCAGCGCGCGCCGACGGTGTAGTCGCCGGTCAACACCGGATACCCGGGCCCGCCGTCGAGGTCCTCGACCTCCTCCAGCACCGGCATCGGGGCGTGCACGCCGGTGCCGCCGAGCAGCTCGTGGATCCGCTGCGCGGAGTGCGGCAGGAACGGGGTGAGCAGCGTGTTGGCGTCGCTGACCACCTGGAGGGCGACGTGCAGGATGGTGCCCATCCGGGGCTTGTCGTCCTCGCCCTTGAGCTTCCAGGGCGCCTGCTCCGACAGGTACTTGTTGGCCTCGGCGACCACCCGCATCGCCTCGCCGATGGCCTGCTTCTGCCGGTGCCGGGCGATCAGGTCGCCGACGGTGGCGAAGCCGGCGCGGGCCACCGCGAGCAGCGCCTCGTCGGCCTCGGTCAGCCCGGCCGGGTCGACCGGCGGGATGGCCCCGAAGTTCTTCGCCGCCATCGAGACCGACCGGTTGACCAGGTTGCCCCAGCCGGCGACCAGCTCGTCGTTGTTGCGGCGGAGGAATTCGGCCCAGGTGAAGTCGGTGTCGTTGCTCTCCGGCCCGGCGACCGCGATGAAGTAGCGCAGCGCGTCGGCGTCGTACCGCTCCAGGAAGTCACGGACGTAGATGACCACCTTGCGGGAGGAGGAGAACTTCCGTCCCTCCATGGTCAGGTATTCGCTGGAGACCACCTCGGTGGGCAGGTTCAGCCGGCCCAGCTCACCCGGCTCGCCGTCCCGGGAGCCCGCGCCGGAGTATCCGCCGAGCAGCGCCGGCCAGATCACCGAGTGGAAGACGATGTTGTCCTTGCCCATGAAGTAGTAGCCCCGGGCGTCCTTGCCCTCCCCGTCGGCCGACCACCACCTGCGCCACGCCTCCGGGTCGCCGGTGCGGCGGGCCCACTCGATGGAGGCGGAGAGGTAGCCGATGACCGCGTCGAACCAGACGTAGATCCGCTTGTCCGACCGGTCCTGCCAGCCGTCGAGGGGGATCGGCACGCCCCATTCCAGGTCCCGGGTGATGGCCCGGGGCTGGAGGTCGTCGAGCAGGTTCCTGGAGAACCGCAGCACGTTGGGGCGCCACCCCTCCCGGGTGTCCAGCCACTGCCGCAGCGCGTCGGCCAGGGCGGGCAGGTCCAGGAAGAAGTGCTCGGTCTCGACGAACTCCGGGGTCTCCCCGTTGATCTTCGACTTGGGGTTGATCAGGTCAATCGGGTCCAGCTGGTTGCCGCAGTTGTCGCACTGGTCGCCACGGGCGCTGTCGTAGCCGCAGATCGGGCAGGTGCCCTCGATGTAGCGGTCGGGCAGGGTCCGGCCGGTGGACGGGGAGATCGCCCCGGTGGTGACCTTGGGGACGATGTAGCCGTTGCGGTACAGCCCGGTGAACAGCTCCTGCACCACCGCGTAGTGGTTGCGGGTGGTGGTCCGGGTGAACAGGTCGTACGACAGGCCCAGCGCCCGCAGGTCCTCGGCGATCACCCGGTTGTACCGGTCGGCCAGCTCGCGCGGGGTGACCCCCTCGGCGTCGGCCTGCACCTGGATCGGGGTGCCGTGCTCGTCGGTGCCGGAGACCATGAGCACGTCGTGGCCGGCCATCCGCATGTACCGGGCGAAGACGTCGGAGGGAACGCCGAATCCGGATACGTGGCCGATGTGGCGCGGGCCGTTGGCGTAGGGCCAGGCGACCGCGGCGAGAACGTGACTCATGAGCAGCAAGCCTAATGACCGGCACCGGTCCCCGGCGAACCAATAGGGTGCGCGCCACGGCCGGTCGGTGGCAGCCCGTCCGATTTGTCGCCGACACGCGGACTGAGCTGCCCGTCCGCTCCCATCCACCGGTGTCCAATGAACGGCGTGACTGGCAGACCAGCGGCAGCCGGCCGCGACGAACCGCACACCGGAGCCGTGGAGGGGGCCGCGCCGCCGCGGCGTACCCCCGGGCGATCGTCGCGGGGCGGGGCCGTCGCGCCGCAGCCACGGCCGGGCGCGGCGCCGGCACCACCCGACGGTACGGCGGCGGCCGAGGACGAGGTGCAGGTCGAGCCCACCACCGGCGCGCCGGTGGACGCGCTGCCCCGCCGGGTGCCGGTCCGGCAGCCCCGCTGGCGGCGGCGCGGGCGGGACGCCGGCGACGCGCCGGCCGACCAGGACGACGGCCTGTTCTGGGCCCCGATCGAGGAGGTGCACTGGGACGGCACCCCGCTGCGCGCCGAGCCGGCGACCAGCCGGCGACGCGCACCCGCCGGTGGTCGCGGCGCCCGGGCCGCCCGGCCGCCGGACCCGCTGCGCGGGCTGGCCGTCCTGGTGACGTTGAGCCTGGTCGCGGCGTTCTTCGGCTGGGTCAGCGCCGGGCCGTTCTGGCTGGCGGTGGGGCACGCCACCGAGGGCACGGTGGTGATCGGCAGCTGCACCGGGGCCGGGTTGAGCCAGCGCTGCCGGGGGATCTTCACCGCCGAGGGCGAGCGGTTCATCGTGCACGGGGTCCGGGTCAGCGGGGTGCCCCGGGAGCGGGCCACCACCGGCGCCACGCTGCCGGCCCGGATGACCGGCGCGGACGGCGACACCGCGTACGCCGATCGGGGCGCCGGGCGGCACCTGCGCTGGCTGCTCGGGCTGCTGCTGGTGCTGGCCTGCGGCGCCGGGATCGCCCGGTGGACCGGCGCCACCCGGCTGCCCGACGCGCGGGCCCGGCGCTGGGCGGTGGCCGCCGCCGTCGGCGGGCCGGTGCTGATCTCCGCCGGCTTCCTCGCCGCCGCCTGGTGACCCGGTCCGCGGGGTGATTGCAGGGGGCCCCTCCTATACCGAATGCGTTAACAAGGGGCCCCTCCTTACCCCTCGTGCACCAATCCGTAGACCTCGCGGCGGCGCAGCCCGTAGCCGGCGGCGACCTCGGTGATGGCGTCCCGCCGGGACAGCCCGGCGGCCTCCCGCTCGGCCACCGCGGCCCGCAACGCGTCGTCGTCCGGCCGCTGTGCCGGCGTCGCGGACGCCCCGGCGACCACCAGGGTGATCTCGCCGCGCGGCGCACCGGCCGCGGCCCACTCGGCCAGCTCACCGAGCGGCCGGCGGACGACCTCCTCGTACGTCTTGGTCAGCTCGCGGCAGAGCGCGGCCGGGCGGTCCGCGCCGAAGGCGGCGGCCAGGTCGGCCAGCGCCCCGGTGATCCGGTGCGGGGCCTCGAAGAAGACCAGGGTGCGTTCCTCGGCGGCGAGGGCGCTCAGCCGGGACCGCCGGCCGCCGGGGGTGCGGGGCAGGAACCCCTCGAAGCAGAACCGGTCGCAGGGCAGGCCGGACAGGGCCAGCGCGGTGGTCACCGCGCTCGGGCCGGGCGCCGCGGTGACCGGGAGGCCGGCGTCGAGGGCCGCCCGGACCAGGCGGTAGCCGGGGTCGGAGACGCTGGGCATGCCGCCGTCGGTGACCAGCGCGACCGTGTAGCCGGCGGCCAGCACGTCGACCAGTTCGGGGGTACGCCGCTCCTCGTTGCCCTCGAAGTAGGAGACGATCCGGCCGGGCACCGACACGTCCAGGTCCCGGGCCAGCCGGGTGAGCCGCCGGGTGTCCTCGGCGGCGACCACGTCGGCGGCGGCGAGCACCTCCCGGAACCGGGCGGAGGCGTCGGCGGGGTTGCCGAGCGGCGCGCCGAGCAGGATCAGGCGGCCGGTTTCGGACATAGCACCCACTGGCGGCACTCCTTCGTCGAGATCAGTCCCGGCTTCGGGGACGACGTACGCCACCGGGCACCTCCGCAGCCTACGATCGCCGGGTGACGAGTGCGTCGACAGCGCAGAGCGTGAGCACGGAGCCGGCCGGGGAGCCGACGGCGGGCGACACCGGGGCCGGGCGGCCGCCGGAGGCGGGCGGTGGTGGCGTCCCCGCCGTGGTGCGCCGCCGGCTGGCCACCGTCGAGGCGGGCCTCTCCCTGCACTCCTGGTTGGCCACCGGGGTGGTGGTGGCGATCGCGGCGATCCTGCGTTTCCTGCGGCTCAGCCACCCGCCGGGCAAGGTGTTCGACGAGACGTACTACGCCAAGGACGCCTGGGGCCTGGTCGACAAGGGCGTCGAGTGGAGCTACAAGGACAACGGCCCGTCGTACGTGGTCCACCCGCCGCTGGGCAAGTGGCTGATCGGGCTCGGCGAGTGGGCTTTCGGCTACCAGGACGCGGAGAGCGGCGTCTCGGCGCCGGGGCACCTGCTGACCACCGCCCCGGAGTTCGGCTGGCGGGTCTCCGCGGCGATCGCCGGCACGCTGTCGGTGCTGCTGCTGGTCCGCATCGGCCGGCGGCTGTTCCGGTCCACCATGCTCGGCTGCGCCGCCGGGCTGCTGCTCGCCCTGGACGGCTTCCACCTGGTGCTGTCCCGCACCGCCATCCTCGACATCTTCCTGCTGCTGTTCGTGCTGGCCGCGTTCGGTGCGCTGGTGCTCGACCGGGACGCCCGTCGCCGCCGCTGGACGCGGGCGCTGGACGGCGGGCTGGATCCGGCCACCCCCGGGCGGGCGGGCCGACCGGCGGGCGGCTGGCGCGACTGGCCGTGGTGGCGACTGGCCGCCGGGGTGCTGCTCGGCTGCGCCTGCGCGGTGAAGTGGAGCGCGCTGTACTTCGTCCCGGCGTTCGCCCTGCTGGTGATCCTCTGGGAGGTCGGCGTCCGCCGCTCGGCCGGGGTACGCCGCCCGTGGCGGGACGCCCTGCTGGACGAGCTGCCCTGGCTGGCCCTGGCCGGCGTGCTGATGGTGCTGACCTACGTCGCCACCTGGTCGGGTTGGCTGCTGACCGACATCGGCTACTACCGGGACGCCGCCCGCTACCCGAACAGCGGGCTGAGCGACAACCCGCTGTACAACCTCTGGAAATACCACGAGGCCGCGTACGGGTTCCACAAGCAGTTGGACGACCCGCACAAGTACCAGTCGTGGCCGTGGCAGTGGTTGCTGCTGGGCCGGCCGGTGGCGTTCCACTGGATCCAGCCCCCCAACTGCGGGGCCGCGAGCTGCGCGGAGGAGGTGCTGCTGCTCGGCACGCCGCTGCTCTGGTGGTCGTTCCTGCCGGCGCTGGCCGGGCTGGCCTGGCTGGGCGCGGCGCGCCGGGACTGGCGGGCCGGCGCGATCCTGCTTCCGGTGGCGGCCGGGCTGCTGCCCTGGTTCTGGTTCGCGCTGGACGGCCGGACGATGTTCTCGTTCTACGCCGCGCCGGTGCTGCCGTTCCTGGTGCTGGCGGTGGTCTACGTGCTCGGCGCGATCATCTCGCCGGCCGGCGCGCCGGCCGCCTCGATCGAGGACGGCTACGACCGCCGGCTGGTGGGCGGGGTGATCGTCGGGGCGTACCTGCTGCTGGTGGCGCTCTGCTTCGCGTACTTCTACCCGATCTTCGTGGGGCAGCCGTTGCCGTACGACGGGTGGTCGGCGCGGATGTGGCTGGACGGCCGCTGGATCTGACCGCTCCCGGGGGAGCGGACGCAGGGCAGAGACAAAGACGCGCGCCCCGATCGCCTGCCACGGGGGAAGCGGGCGATTGGGGCGCGCACGAAAAGCTTAACCACGGATGCAGCACCGGCACAACGGGTCAAGTTAAGTCAGATTTCTGACGCATACATCGGGCGTCAAGAGGTTTACGACCGGCAACTGACCCTGCGCCACCCGTCGGCCACCCTCCGGTGCCGGCGGCGACCGTCCGCCCCCGGTGATCATCCAAAGTGGATCTCACTACACTTCGCCCGGTGATCAACAAAAGAAGATCAACAGCCGTCCTTCTCGGACTGCTGGCCGCGACGGTGCTGACCGGCCCCCGGCCCGCGACGGCCGACGACACCACCGAGCCGGCGGCGGAACCACCGAAGGTCGAACTGGTGCTCGACGTCAGCGGCTCGATGCGGGCCCGGGACATCGACGGCCGGAGCCGGATCTCGGTGGCGCAGCAGGCGTTCAACGAGGTGGTCGACGCGCTGCCGGAGGAGACCCAGCTCGGCATCCGGGTCCTCGGCGCCACCTACCGGGGCAAGGACAAGAAGCAGGGCTGCCTGGACACCCAGCAGATCGTGCCGGTCGGCCCGGTGGACCGTACGCAGGCCAAGGCGGCGGTGGCCACCCTGCGCCCGACCGGTTTCACCCCGGTCGGCCTGGCGCTGCGCTCCGCCGCGCGAGATCTCGGCACCGGCAGCACCGCCCGGCGGATCGTGCTGATCACCGACGGCGAGGACACCTGCGCCCCGCCCGACCCCTGCGACGTGGCCCGGGAACTGGCCGCCCAGGGCACCCGGCTGGTGGTGGACACCCTCGGCCTGGCGCCGGACGCGAAGGTACGCCGGCAGCTGCTCTGCATCGCCGGCGCGACCGGCGGCACGTACACCGCGGCGGAGAGCGCCGAGGAGCTGACCGGCCGGATCAAGCAGCTCGTCGACCGGGCCAAGGACACGTACACCGCCGCACCGACCGTGGTCGACGGCGCCGACGGCTGCGCCGGGGCCCCGCTGCTCTCCCCCGGCGTCTACACCGACCGGCAGGAGTTCTCCGCGCACCGCTGGTACCGGGTGCCGGTGCCGCCCGGCCAGGAACTGCGCGCCTCGGTCAGCGTGGCCCTCGACCGCCCGGTACGCCCCGACTACGGCGTCCTGCTGCGGGCCACCACCGGCGACGGCCGGGAACTGGTCCGGGGCGTGGACGCCGGCAGCGGCCGCACCGACGTGATCTCCGCCGGGCTGCGCTGGTCCGACCCGTCCGCCGCGCCGTCGCCGCGACCGAGCGCGGGCACCCTGATCGAGCCGGACGTCGTCTGCCTGGTGGTCAGCAACGCGTTCGCCCCCCGCTCGGGTACCGAGGCCAAGCCGGGCATGCCGGTCGAGCTGACCATCGGCGTGGTCGCCGCCTCACCGGCTCCGACCGGGCCGGACCTGGGCCGGGGCTGGTTGCTGCTCGCCCTGCTGACCGTGGCCGGGCTGCTCACCGGGCTGCTCACCGGCCTGCTCACCCGCTGGTGGGTCGCCACCTGGAGGGAGAACTGAGGATGCGTACCCTGTCGATCGCCGCGGCGGCGTTGGTCGCCGCCGGTGGCCTGGCGCTGCCGGCCACCGCGGCCGGCGCCGCGCCCACCCCCTCGCCCGGCGCCGAGACCGTCACCAAGGCCGGCACGGCGTTCCTGACCGCCACCCCGATCACCGCCGGCCAGCCGGTCCGGGTCGGCGCGTCCACCGGCGACCACCTCTACTGGTCGTTCACCGCCGGGGCCGGCCAGGTGCACGAGATCACCGCCACGGTCTCCTTCCCCCGGCCACGCACCGGCCCGTCCACCTGGTCGGTGGACGTCTTCGACGGGCTGCGCCGCCGGCAGGCCTGCACCGCCGGGGCGCAGACCCCGACGGTCGCCGCCGCCACGGACAGCGTCGCCCTCGGCTGCCGGCTGCCCGAGGTGCGGCCCTGGGCCGAGGCGTGGTCGGCCGACCCGTTGCCCGGCACCTACTACGTGCGGCTGTCCGTGGTGAACCTGCCGGAACCCGACCTCGGCCTGCCGGTCGACGTGGAGCTGCTGCTCTCCGCCACCGGCGACGGCGGGTCGTCGGCCGAGGACGGCGAGCTGAAGGTGCCGCTGACCGCCGACAACCGGGCCGGCCGGGTGTTGACCGCCGAACCGACCCCGGCCCCGCTCGCCGACGACGGCGGCAGCGGCCTCACCGGCTGGCTGCCCGAGCCGGGCTCGCGCTGGGTCTGGACGACGGTCGGCGGGATCCTCGCCGCGGTGGCCGGAGTGGTCGGATTCGCGCTGACCCGCCGCCCGCGCCGCCCCTGACCAGCACGGCCCCCTGACCAGCACGGCCCTTGACCAGCACGGCCCTTGACCAGCACGGCCCTTGACCGGCGCTGGTCACGGTCCGTGATCAGGTAGCCGGCGGAGACCCCCACGAGCGTGATACCTCAGAGGTATTTTTATGACTCTGAGGTATCACGCTCGCGCGGGCAGCCGGTGGCGACGCGCGACCCGCCGGCAACCGCCGGCAACGCGACCACGCGGGACCCGCCGGCAACCGCCGGCAACGCGACCACGCGGGACCCGCCGGCAACGCGCGACCCCGGCCAACGCCGCGGCGTCGTCCGGCGACCGCGAGCCGACGACCGCGAGCCGGCGACCGGCGACCCGAGCGGCCCCATCCGCCCCGGCGGTGCGAACGATGCCGTCAGGCGCCGCGCGGGCCGCGCGGCACCCAGCCGATGAAGCGGCTCCGCAGCGCCGGCGCCGGCGCGCCGCGCAGGTCCTCGGTCGCGGCCGCCAGACAGGAACCCAGGTAGACGCTGAGCGAGGCGCGGTCGATTTCGTACTCGCGCAGCAGTCGCTCGCGCTTCGGCGGGCAGGGCCAGTCCTCGCCGCAGGAATCACAGGTCCACCCGGGTGTCACCGGGACGTGCTCGTCGGGCCAACGGCCGGGTGGTTCCGCGCCTGCGGTCATGCAACTCCCCTTCGCCCGCGCTCGGCGACGGCCGGCCCAGCGGGCGCCGTCACCCTCGACAGTGGATGCGAACCAGCGATGTCGACCAGGAAGCGCCGCGCAACGCTCTGGCGTTACACGGATGCGGTACGTTCACCTGCCATGGCCCTCCCCACCCTGACCGCCGGCCGGATCCCGGCCCGGCGGACCGCTCGGCGGGACCAGGCACGGGCGCGGCCGAGGAGTGCCGGCGATGCGTGACCTGTTGCCGCCGGCGGTCGCCGTGGCAGTGGCCGGCCCGGCGGACTGGGCCGGCGAGCTGCTGCCGGACGAGCGGGCCTGCCTCGGCGAGCGGGCGGTGGCGAGCCGGCGGCGGGACTTCACCGCCGGGCGGGTCTGCGCCCGGCGGGCGATGGCCACGCTGGGCCTTCCGCCGGCGGCCGTGCCGGCGGCGGCCGACCGCTCGCCGGTCTGGCCGGCGGGGGTGGTCGGCGCGATCACCCACACCCGGGACTACTGCGCCGCCGCGGCGGCGCGCTCCGCCGACGTCCGGTCCGTGGGCCTGGACGCCGAGCGACACAAGACCCTGAGCCCGGAGGTACGCCGGGTGATCTGCCTGCCCGAGGAGGAGGACCACTGTGCCCGGCTGCCCGCCGGCACCTGCTGGCAGATGGTGATCTTCAGCGCCAAGGAGACCGTCTACAAGGTGTGGCACCCGATCGTGCGGGACTGGTTGGACTTCCTCGACGCCCGGGTGGAGCTGGACCCGGCGGCGGGCACCTTCACCGCCCGGATCGCCCCGGCCCGGCTGGACGCCGCTGCGGCGCTGCGCCCACCGGCCGTGCTGACCGGGCGCTTCACCGTGGCGGACGGCCTGGTCCGCACCGCCGCCGTCCTGCGACACGACTGAGGCGAGGGCTCACGAGTCGGCCGGCACGCCCGCCTCCAGCTGCCCGATCATCGGACCCAGCAGCTCGTTCAGCTCGCGGACCAGCACGGTGAGGGCGCGGCGGGCGGCGGCTTCCGGGGCGTCGCCGGGCCCCTCGGGCGCCGGAGGCAGGTCGGTGAACGGAATCGGCGCCTCCACCAGCAGCGACGCCCGCAGGTGGGGTGCCCGGGTCAGATCCTGTTCGGACGGGGGCGCGTACTGGCCGAAGAGCTGCGGCCAGTCCCGCCAGCCCCGGTCGCGGCACCACTGCCGGGTGTGGGTCAGCTCCGCCGGCCACGGCGCCACCAGCGACACCTGGCAGGTAAGCGTGCCGTCCCAGGGGCTGCGCCGCAGCGCCGCCGAGGTGACCCGCCGGTGCCATCGGACGTAGCCCGGGGACAGCTCGGTGGCGACCCGCCAGGCGGCCACCGCGAAGCCGATCGGGGCGAAGTCGCCCCAGGTGCCGGTGAACTCGTCGAGCCGGCGGCGCACCTCGGCGGCGTACCGGCTGCGCCCGTCCGGGGCGTGTTCCCGGTCGTAGTTGTCGTCCAGCCAGAACACCTGCGACCCGGCCACCGGACCTCCCTGGATAGGTTCACCGCCCAGTGTGCCGCCGCCCGGCCCGTACGGATGACCCGCAACGCGCCGGGCGGCTTCTGCCGCCGAAGGTGAGGTTCCTGCGACCATGGCGGCGTGGACGACGACGCGGACAAGAAGGTGCTGCGCCTGATCGGCTACTGGACCGGTCCCGGGCAGGAGGATTGGCCGGATCCGGCGGCGTTCGTGGACCGCGATGCGGACCCGGCAGCCCGGGAGCGGGTGGTGGCGTACCTGCGGGCGGGCACGACCTGCATGACCACCACGGGGACCGCCCGGTGCCGGCTCTGCGGTGAGCCGAACGGTTCGGCCGAGCTGACCGACGGGCGGCACTTCGTCTGGCCGGAGGGTCTCGCGCACTACGTCGAGGCGCACCACCTGCGGCTGCCCGACGAGGTGGTCGGCCTGATGGACGAGCCACCCGCTGCGGTCGACCCGGTCTCGTTCGAGCGGGACCTCTTCGACACCGGCCGGCTCGCCATCGACGACTCGTGGTGGCTCTCGGCGGGCCGCCCGGTCGCCTGACCGAGCCGGCGACGGTGTCACCCGATCGGGTGACAGGGGTGGCTATCGGGGGCGGGCCCGGCGCGGTGTCGACTGGTATGAGAAACCGACATACCGGCACATACGCGCCAAGGCAGGCGGTTCTTGATGGTCTTCGAGCTGAGCAGGCACCGGTGGGAGCTCCCACTGGATCACCCCGGCCCGTGCGGAGATCCGACGCTCGAGATCGTCGAGTGGCGGGCGAGGTTCGGCCACCAACTGGTGCTGTGTGACGGCGAGGGTCTTCCGTTGGCCGAGCTTCCCGCACGGGTGGCCGCCCCCGACGTCAGCTTCACCGCCTTCGTCAGCTGGGCCGGGTTCGACCCGGCCGACGTGGCGCTGGCCGACACGCCGGGCCACGAGGCGTACCGGCCGGTGTTGACCCGGGTGCGCGCGGCGCTGGTGGACCACCTCGCGCGGCGGGCGCGGGAGCGGTCGGCTGCCCCCGGTCGCCCCGGCCCGGCCGCCCGGCCCGCGCCGCGCCCGTGGCCCGCGACCGACGGCCGCCGGACGACCGCCTCGCCGGCCGCTCCTGGCCGCCGGACCGATCCGGCCCGGGCCACCGTGGCGACCGCCTATCCCGGCGTGTCCCGACGCGGCTAGCTTGGCGCGCGATCGGGTCCGCCCGCCCGATCGGCGAGCGGACCCGATCCCATGGCTCAGCTACCCGGGCCTCAGCGGAGACCGGGCGCCTGGGGCTTCGCGTCCGACCACTCGGCCGCGAGGATCACGCTGTCGCGCCGCTTGAGCTTCTCCCCGGCGGTCCGGCCCGATTCCTCCTCGACCGCCCGCACCAGATGGGTGTCCGGGTCGATGATCATCCGGCTGCGGTAGTAGGCCGGGCTCGTCTCGGTGTACTCCAGTCCGATTCCCGTCCGGCCGGCCTGGTCCCGCACCGTCCCGACGGCGCGCAGCCCGGGGATGTCCGCCAGCGCCCGGAACGCCGCGGCCCGCACCTTCGGCGGTGCCGGCACTTCGAGCAAGAGCTGGCTGAGCACGCCGAACGCGGCACGCTCGGCGTCCGGGCCGGCCGAGGCGAGCCGCGCCTTCCGTACCTGCTGGTCCACCCACGCGCGCAGCCGCGCCGGGTCGTCGGGCAGCTCCCGCACCTGGGCGAGCCGCAGACCGCCCAGGTCGAGCAGGTAGCTGACCGGTTCGGTGTTGCGCGACAGCTCTCCGGCGGCCGGCTTCGTGGAGAGGATCTGGTCCCGTCCGGTGACGGTGTCCCCCGGCCCGAGGTTCCATTCGGTGGGCGACCCCGCCGCCTTCCACTTCCGCTCGTCGGCCTCGGTGGCCGGCTTCACCCCCAGGTCGCGGTAGCCGTTCCATCCGTCGTCCGTGGCGGCACCCGGGTCCCACGTCTCGATCACGCGGCGTGCCGCCAGTTGGTAGCCGTCGACCCGGATGTTGGGCAGGACCAACAGCTTCCGCACCCGCCAGTACCTACCGCTCTCCGGGGCCGCCTCCGCGCGGGTGGCCGCCGCCAACAGGATCTCCGGCGCCGAGCGCGCGGAGCCGGCCGGTCCGCCGGTGGCGGGACCGGCGACGGCCGGGGGTCCGCTCGGCGGTTGCGGCGGCGCGGCCGACAACGCGGGAATCACCAGGGTCACCGCGGCGGCGGCCCCGATCACCCCGGTGCCGACGAGCGACCAGCGCGCCGTACGCCGCGTCGGCCGCGCCGGCCCGGCCAGCGGCGCGCGCAGCACCGATTCGAGCACCTGCTGCCCTTCGCGGCCGGCCGACCAGCCGGCCGCGTCGAGCGGTCGCGCGCTACGTACGAGATCGTCAACCTTCATCGGAAGCTCCTTCACTGTGACGGCCTGCTCAGGACGGGGTGGACGCGCGGCGCGGGCGGCGACTCCGCCGGCTCGGCGCACTGGTACGCCTCCCGGAAGCGGCGCCGGGCCCGGTGCAGCCGCACGGCGTAGGCCGCCCGGGTGATGCCGAGCGCCCGGGCGGCCTCCGTGGGACTCAGGTCGAACCACACCGTGGTGACCAGCAGCTCCCGGTCGGCGTCCCGCAGCCGTCCCAGCGCCCGCCGGACCTGGTCCCGGGTCGCCACGTCCTCGGCCAGCCGGTCCACGCCGGCCTCCCGCTCCCCGCTGTCGAGCTGGTCCTCGAAGGCCGCCGCCGCGGCACCCCGCCGGCGGCGCGCCAGCACCGTGTTGCGGGCGACCCCGAAGAGCCAGCCGCGCTCCTGTCCGGCCCGTACCCGGTCGAGCGACCGGCAGGCCACCAGGAACACCTCACTCACCACGTCGGCGGCCTCGTGCCGACCCACTCGCCAGGACGCGTACGCGTACAGATCGTCGGCGTGTCTCCGAAAGAGCTGACTCAGCCGTTGCTCACGTTCGCCCACCGCACCTCCACCTCTCGGACTCTCACCCGGTACTTGTCGCGGGCCGCCCGACGATTACCGGGCGGACCCGGCGGGTCGACGGTGGTGCGGTGGACGGGCGGGACGCCGGCGGCTACCGGACGTCGGCGGATGCCACTAGATTCTGCGCGTGTTCCCGTCCCGTACCGTGCCGTTGCGCCTCGCCGCTGTCGCGGCGGTCCTCGGGCTCGCCGCCTGCGCGAGCGGCGAATCCCCCACCTTCGTGGCCGGGCCGGCGACGCCCTCGCCGGCCGCGCCCGGTCCGGCGACCGCGACCGCACCGCCGTCCGGTGCCGCGCCGAGCCGCACCCCACGCCCGGCGCAGCCGTCGGCCACCCCGAGCCCGCGCCGCACCCCGTCCGCCGGCCCGGCCCGCGCGGCGTGCGCGGGGTTCCCCGCCGACAGCGTGTGGCGGGCGGACGTGTCGAAGCTGCCGGTGCACCGCTCGTCGGCGACGTACGTGAACAGCATCGGCGCGGCCGCACCGATGCACCCGGACTTCGGCGCGGGCCGGTGGGAGGGCGCCCCGATCGGCATCCCGGTCACCGTCGTCCGGTCGGGCCAGCGCAGGGTCCCGGTCAGCTTCGAGTACGCCGACGAGAGCGACCCCGGCCCGTACCCGATCCCGGCCGACGCCACGGTGGAGGGTGGCCCCGACGGCACCGGTGACCGGCACGTCATCGTGCACGACCCGGCGGCCTGCAAGGTGTACGAGCTGTTCGCCGCGCGCCCGGCGGGCGGTGGCTGGCGGGCCGGCTCCGGGGCGGTCTTCGACCTGCGCTCCAACCGGCTGCGCCCGGCCGGCTGGACCTCGGCGGACGCCGCCGGGTTGTCCGTCTTCGCCGGCCTGGTCCGCTACGAGGAGGTCGCCGCCGGGCGGATCGGCCACGCGGTCCGCATCACCGTCCCGCGCTCCCGCGACAGCTACGTCTGGCCGGCCCGGCACGCGGCGTCCGCCTCGTCGGACCCGGCGCTGCCGCCGATGGGCCTGCGCCTCCGGTTGAAGGCGAGTGTGGACACCTCGGCGATGCCCCGGCAGGCCCGGATCATCGCCGAGGCGATGCAGCGGTACGGCGTGATCGTCGCGGACAACGGCTCCCCCTGGTACCTGTCCGGGGCGCCGGACGAGCGCTGGTCCAACTCGGCGCTGCGGGTACTGAAGAACCTGCGCGGCAGCGACTTCGAGGCCGTCGACACCGCCGGCCTGATGGCGGACCGGAACTCCGGCGCGGTCCGGGCCCGCTGACGCCCGGCGCGGGCCGACCGACGCGCCGCGCGGGGCTGCCGACGCTCGGCGCGGGGGGCCGACGCGTGCCGTTTCGGGGTTGGGTCAGCTCTCGGTCAGCAGTCGGTCCAGGGTGCGTCGGCCCAGCCGGCTCATCGGCGGGTTGGTCTCGGCGTAATACCAGACCAGCCCCATCGCCTGCTGGAACGCCCAGCCCATCCCGCGCCCCCACTCCACGTCGCCGCAGCCCAGGGCCCGGCGGAGCGCCGCGCGGGGCGGCCCGTCGAGCAGGTGCCAGCCGGCGACGAGATCCAGCGCCGGGTCCGCCGGCCCGAACCCGCCGGTGTCGAGTACGCCGACGAGCCGCCCGTCGCGCACCAGCACGTTCCCCGGGATCAGGTCCGTGTGGGACATGACGTCCGGTGCGGTGCGCGGCAGCGTCCGGAGCTCGCCCCACAGCCGGCGCAGCCGGGCGACGTCGAGCAGCCCTTCGCTCTGCCGGAAGCAGGTCTCCATCCACTCGTCGTGATCCGGCAGGTTCCCGCCCCGGCCACCGCCGGAGAACCGGCGGCCCCGGGTGTCGGCCGCCCGCAGGGCGGCGATGAGGTCGGCGAGATCCTGGGCGAACGCGAACGAGCCGCCTGGGTCGTCCAGGGTGGCGACCCGGCCGGGCAGCCAGGTCTGCACGCTCCATGGCAGTGGGAAGCCGTGCCCGGGGGCGCCCAGCGCGACCGGCACCGGCGCCGGCACCGGGCACCCGGCGAACTCCCGGGCCGCGTCGGCCTCCGCGGCCAGCCACGCCAGCGCCTCGGCCGGGTCCATGGCCCGCAGCGGGAAGCGCGCGGCCAGCTCGTCGCCGAGCCGGAAAATCGCGTTCACCGTGCCGTCGGACTCGACCGCGCGCAGCGGCAGGTGCCGCCACTGCGGGAACTGGTCGTCGACGAGCCGCCGGGCCATCTCCCCGGTCAGCTCCACCTGGTCCTCATGCATCACCACGCCGCCACCCTGCGCCCCCGCCGCGCCCCTGACAACGCATTTCCCCACCGCCCCCCACTGCCCACCGCAAGGTCACCCGCGATCTTGGACACTTACCGTTCCGCGCGAACGGTAAGTGTCCAAGATCTGCGAACCCGCAGTGCAGGGGTCAGTCGGTGGGCAGGAGGGGGCGCATGAAGGTGCGCTCGTAACGGAGCACGCAGCCCGACTCGTCGCGGATCCGGTCGGCGGCGACGAACTCCGGATCGGTGCCGAACCGGGCCCGGTAGCGCTCGTACGCGGCCAGGCTCTCGAAGCTGAACAGCGCCTCCGCCCGGTCGCTGGCCCCCTCGGCGGGCAGGAAGTAGCCGTGGTGCATGCCGCCGTGCCGGGCGACCAGCCGCATCCACTCCCGCGCGAAGCGTTCGAACGCCTCGATCTGCCCGGGGTCGATGGTGTAGTGCACCACGCAGGTGATCATTGGCTCACCCTACGGGGATTTGCCGCCTGGGCACCGCTGAGCCGAGACGAGATCATGAATCAGGACGGCACCTTCGTCTGCTGACTCGCCACCCGGCCGGTGGGTGCGCTGACCGCCGCGCGAGTGGGGATCATGGCGGCATGCCGCTACGCCCGACCGGCCAAGCCGTCCACGATCCGCGTCTCGACCGTTATCGAGACCGGGTCGGTCGCCTGTTCGACGATGGCCGACAGGTGGCGACCCGCTACCTCCGTGTAGAGACCTGGGGGCTACAGATCGCCGGTTCTTCTCGCTCCGGCGGGATCGGCCGGCGGGCGGCGACGGCCGCTGCGGTGAGGCAGAACGCGGCGGCGGCGATCAGCGGCGTGGCGCTGCCGAGTTGGACGGCCGCGGCGCCGAGCGGGATGGCGAGGGCGATGGGTCCGAACATCACGGTGTTGGCTGTTCCGGTAACCCGCCCGAGCAACTCCGCCGGGGTACGCGTCTGGATCGCGGTGACCGCCGCGACCAGCGCCCAGGGCAGGCCGACCCCCGCCACCACCGACGCGGCGACGGTGCTGGGCCACCAGGGCAGGCAGCGGCCCAGGCAGCCGGCGGCGAACAGGACCGTACCGGCCACCGCGACGGCGGTCGCGCCCCGCCGGGTGATGAGGCGGCCGACGATCATTCCACCGAGGATGGACCCGAGGCCCTGGGCGCTGACCAGCACGCCGAGGAACGTCGCCGGCAGGTTCAGTTCTCTGGTGACCACCGCGTAGAAGCCGGCGGTCGCGAAGCCGGACATCGAGATCGAGACGGCGGCGAGCAGGACGGGCACCCGGATCGCGGGCCGCTCGAACACGGCGACGAGCCCGGCGCGCAGGTCGTGCCGCCGCTCGACCGGTGGTGCGGGCGGCTGCCGGGCCAGCCGCAGGGCGGCATACAGGCCGGCGACCAGGATCGGCATGAGCGCGCTGATCGCGACGACCGGGTGGGCACCGCGCCACGCGTAGAGGCCCGCGCCGGCCAGCGGGGCGACCAGCTTCATGCCCTCCTGGGCGCTGGACCGCCACCCGTTGACATCGGCCAGTTCGGCGGCGGAGAGCGCGGACGGCAGTAGTGCCGTCTCACCCGCGTCGATCATCACGTAGCTGACGCCGTACGCGAACGAGACGGCGAAGATCAGCCACGCGTCGCCCGGCCCTCGTACGGCGAACAGGGTCGACAGGGCGGCGGCGAGCGCGAGGTTGACCCCGATGATCAGCGGTCGCCGGGGTGCCCGGTCGAGCACGCCGCCGAGCCATGGCCCGGCGAGCACGGGGGCGTAGACGCAGAGCTGGGCGAGCGCGGCGAGGCCACTGGAACCGGTGAGGTCGAGGATCCAGATGCCGGACACCAGCGACATGGCGCTGCTCCCGAAGCCGGACACCAGCGAGATCGCCACGAACAGTCGACGGTTGCGACGCACGAGTCCTCCACAGTTGAGCCGGGACGACTCATATCCTCGGATCCTGAGCGCATCGACGGCAATACGGCGGAGACTGCGTCAATCTTCTGTTGACAGTGCCGTCGCCAGTCGATCGGCCACCGCCCGCACCGGCAGGGGCAGCCGCTCCCGCCCGGCGTCGGCCAGGTCTTCGGCGAGGTGCGCCGCCAACGCGTACAGCGAACCCGGCGCGGCGTCGAGGGCCAGCGCGGTCGTACGGCGCACCAGCGCCGCCCGCGGGAACCGGCCGTCCCACCCGCCGTCCGCGTCGCACCACCGCTGGAGATCGGCGAGCACCCCGCGCAGCACCGCGATCCGGCCGGAGTAGCCGAGATCGAGCTGCCGTCGTCTCGACCGGCGGGCCGCCGCGAGGCGTTGGCGGCGCTGCTCGGCGGCCTGCCGGCTGCCCAGGCCCAGCGCGGCGGCTATCTCGGCCCAGGTGGCGCCCGCATGGCGCGCCCGGTCGATGAGGTCGAGTTCCCGCTCGTCCAGGCGGGCCCGGGCGTCGCCGAGTTCGGCCAACTGAGCTACCTCAGGGATCACCTGTCAACGATACGTTGACAGACGGGATCGCCAACGCCCTTCCTTCCCGCGATCATCGCCGGCGCGCGGGAGTCCCCTCCTGGGCAGGCAGAAGCGGACTCTCATTCCGGGCAGCGAAGGGGCCGACACCCGTCGGGGTGTAGGCGAGCGGGATGCCGGGTACCTCGCGCCCGACCCCATACCCCTGCCCAGGAGGCCCCCATGACCGTCGTACTCGCCGTCGTCTGCAGCGACGGGGTGGTGATCGGCGCGGACTCCCAGATCACCGAGAGCGACCGCGGTCTGAGCTTCCCCGCCCAGAAGCTGCACCCGCTGGGCTCCTGCGCCGCCTGGGGCGGCAGCGGCGCGCGGGGGGTACTCAACGACCTGCGCCCCCTCCTCCAGGACTCGGCCACCGCCATCCTCGAAGCACCCGACATCGGCGGCGAGTTGCAGGAGCGCGTCCTGCCCGTCTTCAAGAAGCACTACGAGAACTACATCCCGGACGTGCCCGGCGAGGACGGCGGCGGCGGGGTGTCGGCGTACCTGCTCGCGGCCGGCTTCAGCCAGGGCGGGCCGTGGGTCGTGGAGATCAACCCCAACGGGCTCATCGGCCGCTACGAGGACGTGGGTTTCCACGCCATCGGCTCCGGCGCGCCCATGGCCCAGCAGGCCGGCGCGCTGCTGTCCCACTTCCGGATGACCGCGCGCACCGTCGAGTACGGCGTGGTGGGCGTGGTACGGGTGCTGGAGGCGCTGGAGCGGACCTCGCCGTCGGTCGGCAGGCCGTTCAGCGTCGCGTCCATCCGCGAGGAGGGCGCCCACCACCTCGACGAGAAGGAGATCGCCAAGGCGCTGAAGGACGTCCAGCGCTGGCGCGACCTCGAACAGGAAGCGCTCGACCGGCTGTTCGACTGACGCCGGCGGGTGATCGGCGACGACCGGCACGGTGGCGGCCCGTCGGGGTGGCCACCGTGCGGACGCGCCGCCGCTGAACAAGATTGAAAAAGGCCGTTTCCCACCACGGGAAACGGCCTTTTTGCTGGGTGGAGCTGAGGGGATTTGAATCCTTATATCCACTGCGTCAGCTCCTCGCCGACGGCGGCGTCCACGACGGCGACCAACTCCTGACCGAAGTACCTCGCACGAGCACCAAGCCCATCGCCCCGTTCAAGGTCCGCAAACCCGAGCCTCCACGACAACGTCGGATAGCCTGCACCGACCGCGACAACCACGGAGCCCGACCATGAAGCTGCCGCCCGGAGCCACCGGCTTCAACCCGCCACCCGGCGCCCAAGCGGATCTCAGGGCCTTCACCGCCGTCTGTCACCACGCCGCCCGCGCGGTTGACGCCACCGTCACCGGCGTCAATCCCGCTGGTGTCACGCCCAACTTCCACACGGTCGATATCGCCGACGGCCAGCATCACATCGCGGTGCTACGGCACACCACCCTGCCGTTCATCGCCTTCGCCCACCCCCACACCGACGGCGACGTCATGCTGACGTTCGTCGACCACCCCGACCTCGCGGCCGCCCTCACCAACCTGACCGACGCCCAGGCCCTCACCACCGAGCAGCTACAGACCTCCCTGTCACAGGTCGACCTGAGCGCCCTCAGCCCGCACGAACACGACCAGATCTCCTACTGAGAACCGACCACAGTCGGCGAGCTGCTGTTCAACTTCTGGGACTGAACACCAGTATCCTGAGACAAGGAACCAACCAAGATCTTCTAGCCGGACGTGTCACGGAGCAAGTGACAGCAATCCGTAAATGCATCAAGTGGAGCCCGACAGCACTCCTTGGGTCATGTCCGGTCTCGGGACCTGCGTGACAGATCGTTAGCCGGACCTGGGTGACACTCCGCTGACTGCTGCCCTGCACCGGCGGCCCGCGGTGCGCAAAGCCGCGATGAGGGCGTGGCCGGGGTAGTCGGTTAGCGCCGGGTAGCGCTGCCGGTAGTAGCAACTCCAGTAACTGGCCACTCGCTGGCCCGTGAGCGCTAGGAAGGCCGGATTCTCGGCGACGAATCGTCCGTAGACCCTGCCTGCGGAGTTGCCAGGGGTAGTCAATGATGGGGCGAGATCACGTTGAATGACGAGCAGGATCTCGTCCACGTACTCGCCGACCAGTTGCACCACAAATGGCGCCACCCAGGGCTCGGTCAGGCCGACCACCCGTTCCAGATGGTTCTGCCGCACCCGGCCGTCGTGGTGCCGGGTGTACAGGCAGTCGACGATCGCGCGCTCGGTTGGCGGCAGTGCTGCCTGCGCGTCCGGTGACGGCTCGTCTGGGTAGATGCGGTACGGGATCGCCACTGGCTCGCCGGCTACAAGCACGTGAAAGGACCACGCCGGCTGGTACTTCGCTGGCGGCAGCACGCCCAACACGTTCTCTACCTCTGCGCGGAGATGCCGTGGAAAGGCCGCCTCCAGCGCTACAACTACGTCCGGGTCAGGGTTGACATGCGCCACGGCTGATCGTAGCTCGGGTACGAGCTGTGGTACCTCAGTTACCGACCTCGTTGTCTAAAGATCGTCTAGCCGGACGTGTCGCCCACGTTTGGGGCGGTCGATCCGGAACCAACGCTGGTCCGACCTCTGGCAGACCTACGTCCACTGGTGGCCGAAGAAAGATCGCCGCAACACCATCAGCAGCGCGCTGCGCGACGCGAGCAGCAAGCGCCAGCGCTCCCCGTAGACCCCGGAGCAGCGCTGATATGTACCGGAAATGCACTTGCCGATCTTGTGAGCAGCGTTGCCGCTGCTCACCGGTGTTACTGGTGGAGCTGAGGGGATTTGAACCCCTGACCCCCTCGATGCGAACGAGGTGCGCTACCGGTCTGCGCCACAGCCCCTCCGCTGGCGTACCAGCGTCGGTCCCACCCGGCTTTCACCGGGCGGGCCGGCGACAAGGCTAACAGGTCACCGACCCGCCGTGCGAATCGCCCCACCGAATGCCGGATCTTGCCCGCCGGAGGGGCTCGCCGAGGCTCAGGCGCTGTGCGAGCCCCGGCCGGCCTCGTAGGCCCGCCCGCGCAGGCCGCCGGCCCGGCGGTAGGAGACCGAGCCGCCGTTGGCCGCCGCCGGCAGGTCCGTCGGCCGGTCCAGCCCCATCGCCGTACGCCGGACCGCCTCGCGCTGGGCGGCCAGCCGGCGCTGCGCCTCCCGGCGGGCGGCGGCGCGGCGGGCCTGTTCGCGGCGCACCTCGGCCTGTCGGGCGGCCAGCCAGGCGGCCTCCCGGGCCTGCGCCCGCCGCCGGCGCCGCTCGGTCAGTGCCCGGCTGCGCAGGTGGCCGACGTAGACCAGCAGCAGGGTGCCGGTGACCGTCACGCTGATCCAGAAGCCGGGCCCGACGGCGATCACGCCGATCAGCTCGACGAAGTTGAGCAGCAGCAGCGCGGCCAGCACCCGCCGCCGGCGGTAGATCGCCGGGGTGTGCGGACGCCGCCGCGGCGGGTTCCGTCGACGGGACCGCCGGTCGTCCGTCGGCACCGCCCGCAGCCGGCTCGGCCGGCGCGGGGCCGGCGGCCCCGAGACCGGCGCGGAGAGACCGCCGGTGGCGGCATCTTCACTGAGTGTGACGACAAGGGTACGCGACGGATTGACCGGCCGGCGACCCGGGACAGTACGGCGCCGCCGGCGGCGCTGGAGCACCCGCGCCGTCGACTGCGCCCGCTCCGCCACCAGCCGCTCGGTGGCGTCGTACCGGCGGACCAGCGCCGGAGCGAGGGCGAGCAGACCGGCGGCGGCGAGGACGGCGAGGAGCACCGAGGTCGGCACCCTCACCCCTCCCGTCACCGAAATTCGGGGCGAGCACCACTCGGCCGCAACTTCTTCCACTGACCGTCGTTTACGGCGCAGATCGTACGGGCAGGCAGCGCTTGCCATAGCTTGCAGTTACTTGAGGTTACGGGCCACCGACCCGGTTGGCAGCGCGCCGCGCCGGGCGTGGCGTGCGGGAACGCGTCACGCCCCGCCGTGGCGTACCCGGTGCCAGCGGGCCAGCAGGCCGCCCTCGGCGGCGATTTCCTCGCTGGTCATCGCGTATCCGATGTGGTCACGCCAGGCGCCGTCGATGTGCATGTACCGCACGTGGTACGACTCCTCGCGGAAGCCCAGCTTCTCCACCACCCGCCGGGACGGACCGTTCTCCGGCCGGATGTTCACCTCGACCCGGTGCAGCCCGCCCGGGCCGAACGCGTGGTCGACGGCGAGCGCCATCGCGGTCGGGATGACGCCCCGGCCGGCGACCCGGGAGTCCACCCAGTAGCCGACGTATCCGGAGCAGAACGCGCGGCGCACGATGCTGCCCACGTTCAGGTGCCCGACCAACCGCTCCCGCCCGCCCTCGCGCAGGCAGACCGCGAACGGCATCCCCTCGCCGGTACGCGCCGAACGGTGCTGGTCCCGCCGGACGTAGCGGAACGCGGCCGGCGAGTTCATCTCGGCCCAGGTGCCCGGCAGGTGCGACTCCCAGGGGGAGAGCCACGCCTCGTTGGCCCGGCGCACCTCCGACCAGGCCGCCGCGTCCGACCGCCGGTACGGGCGCAGCAGCACCGGCCCGTCGGCGAGCACCACCGGCCACCCCGGCGGCCGCCGCAACACACTCACCGAGCGGGCCTTCCGCTCACGACTGCGGGGCTCGCAAGCTCACTCCTCGCGCTCACCGGCGACGGTCCAGCAGGAGCACGTCCACCGTGGAACCGGCCGCCGCCGTGTTGACCCGCTCGCCGAGCACCATCAGCCCGTTCGCCTCGGCCAACCCGGACAGCGTGAACGGGCCGCCGGGCAGCGGCTGGACGGTGTAGCCGCCGCCGCGCCGCTCGGCCACGTGGGCGGGCCGGAACTCGCGCAGCCCGACGGGCGAGGTGATGGTCTCCAGCAGGTGCGCCCGCACGCTGGGGCGGAACACCGGTTCCGCGCCGGCCAGCAGGTTGATCGCCGGCCGGGCCAGCACCTCGAAGCCGATCAGCGCCGCACCGGGATCACCGGGAAGACAGACCACCGGCACCTCCTCGGCGCCGACCGTACCGAATCCGAGGGCCGTACCGGGATAGAGGGCCACCTCGGTGAAGGTCACCGGCCCGGCGCGGGTGCCCTCCCGGCGGGACAGGATCCGGCGGACCATGTCGCCCGGGCCGGTGCCGGTGCCGCCGGTGGTGATGATCAGGTCGGCCCGCAGGGTCTGGTCCTCCAGCAGGCCGCGCAGCCCCTCCGGGTCGTCGTCGCAGATCCCCACCCGGTAGGCCAGCGCGCCCACCTCGGCGGCGGCGGCGGTCAGCGCGTGCGAGTTGGCGTCCACCACCTGGCCGGGCTGGCTGCCCCGGCCCACGTCGACGAGTTCGTCGCCGGTGGCCACGATGACCACCCGCGGGCTGGGCCGGACCACCACGTGGCCGATGCCGGTGGCGGCGAGAACGGCCACCAGCGCCGGCGACACGTACGTGCCGGCGCGGGCGAGCAGGGTGCCGGCGGACAACTCCTCACCGGCGCGGCGCAGGCCGTACCCCCGCTTGGGGGCGCGGAAGATCTCCACCGCGGCCATGCCCTGGTCGGTCCACTCCACCGGGACGACCACGTCGGCGCCGGCCGGCAGCGGCGCCCCGGCGGCCACCGAGAAGCACGAGCCGGGGGTGAGCCGGACCGGCCGCCAGCTCGCCGCGCCCAGGTCGCCGACCACGTTGAGCCGGATGCTGCGCCCGCCGGGCGCTCCGGAGGGGGCCGGGACGTAGCCGGGCCCCCGGCTCCCCCCGGAGATGTCCTCCCAGCGGGCCGCGTACCCGTCCACCGCCGCCTGGTCGAAGGCGGGAAACGAGTGCGGCGCGACGACGTCCTCGGCGAGGACGTTGCCGTACGCCTGGGTGAGGTCGAGGTCGAGCGGAGGCAGCGCGCGTAACCTGCGCAGCACACTGCCCAGGTAGTCGGCGAGCGGCGTCAACTCGTTCGCGGCCGCCTCGGCGTCGGCCGTCGCGGTCATGTATTGGCACCGCCGGACGCGTCGGAGTTGACGAACTCGGCGAGCCACTTGCGGAACTCGGCGCCCAGGTCCTCGCGCTCGGCGGCGATCTGCACCACGGTCTGCAGGTAGCCGAGCGGCATGCCGGTGTCGTAGCGGGTGCCCCGGTAGACGATGGCGTGCACCGGGACCCCCTCGGTGCGCAGCAGCTCCATCGCGTCGGTGAGCTGGATCTCGCCGCCGCTGCCCGGCTCGGTGCGCCGGATCGCGTCGAAGATCCGCCCCGGGAGCACGTACCGGCCGAGGACGGCCAGGTTGCTGGGCGCCTCCTCCGGGCTGGGCTTCTCCACCATCCCGGTGACCTTGACGACCTCGGCGATGTCGGCGTATTCCGACTCGGCCGGCTCGACCGAGGCGATGCCGTAACGGCTGGTCTCGGCGGGGTCGACCTCGAAGAACGCGAGCACCACACCGCCGGTGCGGGCCTGTAGCTCCAACATGGCCGGCAGCAGCGGCTCGGCCGGCTTGACGAACTCGTCACCCAGCAGCACCGCGAAGGGCGCGTCGCCGACGTGCGACTCGGCGTACCCGACGGCGTGGCCCAGGCCGAGCTGCTCCGGCTGCCGGCAGGTGTAGATCGCGGCCAGTTCCTCGGTGCGCTTGACCTCGGCCAGCAGCTCCGGCTTCTTGGCGAGCCGCTCCTCCAGGTCGGGGCGGCGGTCGAAGTGGTCCACCATCGACGTCTTGCCCCGGCCGGTGATCAGCAGCACGTCGGTGATGCCGGCCTGGGTGGCCTCCTCGACGATGTACTGCAGGACCGGCCGGTCGACCACCGGCAGCAGCTCCTTCGGCACCGCCTTGGTGGCCGGGAGGAACCGGGTGGCCAGCCCGGCGGCCGGGATGACGGCCTTGACCGCACGGGGACGGCCGGTGGCCGCTGAGGGGTTCGCTGAGTGCTCCGACATGTCGCGAGACTATCGGCCACGGCTCTGCCGCGGCGGGTGAGGACCGGAAGACGCGCCGCCCGGTGACGGCGCCGGCGCCGCGTGGGCGGGATCGCTGCGGGCCGTACCGGGTTCGGCCGCACCGGCCCGGGGCAGGCCGTCCGCCGGGCTCGCCGCCCCCGCCGGCACGGCGATCTCCTCGGTCAGCGGTCGGGGCCGCGGCTCCGCCACCCGGTAGGTGTCCCGGCCGGCCGCCTTGGCGGCGTAGAGCGCGTCGTCCGCGGCGGCCAGCACCCGCTGGCCCGTGGTGGCGTGGTCCGGATAGACGGCGATGCCGATGGAGACGGTCACCGGCACCGGCACCGGCGCGCCGGACTGCCCGTCGACCGGGACCGGGCGGTCCCGGACCACCGCCCCGAGCCGCTCGGCGACGATCGCCGCGCCCCGGGCGTCGGTCTCCGGCAGCAGCAGCACGAACTCCTCGCCGCCCTGCCGGAAGGCCAGGTCCACCTCGCGGATCTCGCCGCGTACCCGGCGGGCGAACTCGGCCAGCACCGTGTCACCGGCCGCGTGCCCCCAGGTGTCGTTGACCGCCTTGAACCGGTCCAGGTCCAGCGCGAGGACGCTGAGCATCCGGCCGAACCGGCTGGCCCGCTCCACCTCCCGCCGCAGCGACTCGCGCAGGTAGCGGCGGTTCCACAGGCCGGTCAACGGGTCGGTGAGGGAGAGCCGCTGGGCCTCCTCGTGGACCCGCACGTTGTCCACCGCCACCGCCGCGTGCCCGGCGAAGGTGCGCAGCGTGCCCAGGTCGTCGTCGTCGAACTCCTCGCCGCCGAGCCGGTCGTAGAGGGCCAGCACGCCGAGCGTCCCACCCGGGCCGCCCTCCGGTGGGTGGCCCGCCGGGTCCGCGCCGCCCCGGCCCACCGGGTCCGTCCCGCCCGGTGCGGCGAACGGCACCGCCACGTACGTCGCACAGCGCGGCTCCCCGGCGGACGCGGCGTCCGGCTCCCACCGGCCGCGCCGGGGCACCCCGGTGGCGGCGACCGCGCCGAGCACCCCGGCGCCCACCGGCACCCGCAGCGCGGCCGGCTCGGCCCGCAGCCACCGCCCGTCCAGGCCCTCGGCGCACTGCCCGACCAGCTCCCCGCCGCCGTCGAGCAGCAGCACCGCGCCGGCCCGGGCGCCGGTGGCGGCGATCGCGCTGTGCAGGATCAGCCGCAGGATCCGTTGCAGGTCGTGGGTGCTGGCCAGGGTGTCGCCGAGCACCCCCAGGTGCCCGCGCAGCTGGTCCCGGCTGCTGGTCAGCGCCGCCACGTAGGTGCCGGTCTCCCGGGCCATCCGGTTGAACGCGCCGGCCAGCCGGCCGAGCTCGTCGCGGGTGCGCACCGGCACCCGGGCGGTCAGGTCGCCGCGCGCCACCCGGTCCACCGCGCCGGCCAGCTCGACCAGCGGCCGGGTGGTGACCCGGGCCAGCCGCCCGGCCACCAGCACGGCCAGCAGGGCGGCGAGCAACACCGCACCGGCCAGCGCGGCCCACAGGCCCGGCGGGCGTTCGCCGGGCACCGAGAGCACCAGCGGTAGCGGCTGGTCGGCGGACGGGCCGACCCGGCGCACGTACCGGCCGTCGGTGGTCTCGACGACCCGGTCCCCGACCGTGGCCGGCGCGGCGGCGAGCACCGCGTCGCGTACGTCGGGGGGCTCGGTGGTCCGCGCGGCCCGGCCGGGGCCGCCGTCGAGCAGGGTGACCCCCGCCCCGGTCGCCGCGCCCAGCCGGGCCAGGAACCCGGCGTCGACCGGCTGGGCGGCGGCCACCGTGCCGAGCGCGGCGCCGGCCCGGTCGCGCAGCTCCACCCGGGCGGCGAGCGCCGGCACCCCGTCGGTGGCGGCCGGGCCGCCCGCGCAGTCCCGCCAGGGTGTCGGGGGCGCGCCCGCGGTGGCGTACGTGGTCCGGCCGGTCACGTCGGTGACCGTCACGGCGGCGGCCAGCCCCCGGCCGACCAACTGCTCCGCCGCGGCGGAGCGGCCGGCCGGGTCGGCGTGCAGGGCGACCGCGTCGGCGGCGGCCCGCAGTTGCTGGCAGAGGGCGTCCACGGAGGTCCGGGCGGCCGCCGCGGCGAGGCCCAGCCGCTCGGTGGCCCGGCTCCGGTCCAGGGCGGTCAGCGTGGACCCGATGAAGAAGGCACCGAGCAGCACCGGGCCGAGCACCACCGCGAGGAAGGCGGCGGTCAGTCGCCCGCGTAGCGTCACGCTTCCCCCCGGAAGTTCCGCCCGATGCTGCGATGCTGACACAGGGCGACCGGTAGGCCCACGTTGCGTCAGGAGTGTTGCGTGCCGGATTTTTCTGATGGAGCGGAACCGGCCCACGAGGCGAAGCGGCGGGCGCGGGTCGACAGGCTCGCCCACCGCCACCGGCTGGACCCGGCGCACCGGACCGCCGCCGCCGCGCGGGTGCAGGTCGCCCTGGCCGCCCTGGTCCGCCGGCTGCGGCCGGCGCGGATGACGGCGTACGTCCCGGTCGGCTCGGAGCCCGGCGGGCCGGACCTGCCGGCGGTGCTGCGGGCGGCGCTGCCGGCGGGGGCCGAGTTGCTGCTGCCGGTGCTCCGCGACGACCTGGACCTGGACTGGGCCCGGTACACCGGTGCCGGCTCGCTGGTGGCGGCGGGCCGCGGGCTGCGCGAGCCGGCCGGTCCCCGGCTCGGCGTCGCGGCGGTCTCGACGGCGCGGCTGGTGGTGGTGCCGGCGCTGGCGGTGGACCGGCGCGGGATCCGGCTGGGCCGCGGCGGCGGCTCCTACGACCGGGCGCTGGCCCGGGTGCCGGCGGCGGCGCTCACCGTGGCCCTGCTGCACGACGGTGAACTGGTCGAGTGGGTGCCCGGCGAGCCGCACGACCGCCCGGTGCGGGCGGTGATCACCCCGACGGGCGGGCTGCGCCCGCTGGCACCCGGTCCGGTGTCGCTCCCGGCACTTCCGCTGGACGAACCCGGGTCCGATGACGCAACATTGGCACTCGAATAGTGCGAGTGCCAAGCAGCCGATCCACGATCCGGAGGAGAACGTGCCCACGTACCAGTACGCCTGCACGACGTGCGGCCACCAGCTCGAGGCGGTGCAGTCGTTCTCGGACGACCCGCTGACCGAGTGCCCGGCGTGTGAGGGGCGGCTGCGCAAGGTCTTCAACTCGGTCGGGGTGGTGTTCAAGGGCTCCGGCTTCTATCGGACGGACTCCCGCTCGTCCGGCTCGGAGAGCAAGGGCACCCCGGCCACCGGCGGGGCCAAGTCGGACTCGTCCGGCGGCTCCTCGACGTCGTCCGGCGCCTCGGGCGGCGGCTCGTCGAGCCCGTCCACCGGCGGCTCCGGCTCGTCCTCGGGCGGCTCGTCCGGCGGCGGCTCGACCGGTAAGGCCCCGGCCGCCAGCACCGCCGGCTCCTGACCGCCGCTGTCTGACCGCCGCTGTCTGACCGCCCTCGCCGCCCGGGCGCTCGACGGGCGCGAAGCAGACGGACAACCGCCCGCCCGGCCCTCGGCGTGCATAGCAGATCGCCGGGCGGCGCGGGCGTTGTCCACAGGCCGCCCCGGTTGTCCACAGGCCGGCGCCGTGCCGCGCCCCACCGGCCGCTGCGCCCCTAACCTGCCACCGGGGCAGCGGCGCTCCCGATGGGCGGCGCGGGCGGGAGGACGGCATGGGCGGCAAAGCGGATCCGCTGCGTCCGGCCCGCCGCCCACGGCTGCCCCGGGGCGGCACCCTGGTGCGGATCGCGCTGGTGGCCGCCCTGCTCGGGCTGGCGGCGGCGGTGCTGAAGACACCGGCCGGCTGCCCACCCACCGCCACCAGGGTGCGACCGGCGGCCCCCGCCACCACCGGCGGCGCACCGGCCACCGGAGCACCACTGTCCCCCGGCGGCGCGCTGCCGTTGCCGCCCGGCGCGGTGGGCGTACCGGTCCGGTTGGCCGAGCCGGCCGCGCTGGCGGTGCTCCGGCCGGGCGCCCGGGTGGATCTGCTGGTGGTGCCCGCCGGCGGGCGGACCGCCGAGACGGTGCTGGTCGCGGCCGGCGCCCGGGTGCTCGACGTGGTGGGCGCGGACGTGGCGGACGGCTCCTCGGCGCTCTATCTCGCGCTCACCCCGGAGCAGGCCCGGCGCGCCGTCGGCCAGCCGGAGGGCAGCCGCTTCGCCGTCGTGGTGCGCGGTTGACCGGCTCAGTCCGCGTTTGACAAGGACTGGCCGGCCTCGCGAAACAGGCCCTAGTCCCAGTGCGGCGGGCGCTCGGCCAGCAACCAGTCGTCGTTGCCGCCGGCCCGCTCGCCCCAGCCCCGGTCGGTGTCGTCGGCCGTCTGCTCGGGCAGCACCACGAAGTCGTCGCCCAAGTCGACGACGCGGTCGTCGTCGCCGTGGGCGACGGCAGGATGGTCGTCGCCGCGGACCGGCGTACCGGAGTGTTCGGGGCTCACGAGGAGCAAGCCTAGCCCGCGCCTCGCCCGGCGCGGTGCGCCTACACCCCGACATTCCGCACCCGCGCCCTTCGCGGCGCGTCTACACCCCCGCATGCCGCACCTCGGCCCCTCCCAGGGGGCGGCGGCGGCGCGGATCGGGCGGTGCGGGGGCGGCGTTGGTAGCGTCGGACGGCGTGACGACCCCCAGCGGCGCCAGCCCCGACGACGACTACTGGCGGCGGCCGGACCCGACCGCCGCCGGCACCCCCGGCGCGGCGACCGGCGGGCCGGCGGGCCCCGGCACCGGGCCGGGCGGGTACGCCGGGCCGCCCGCGACCACCCCACCCCCGCCCGACTGGCGACCGCCGGTGCACGTGCAGGGCACCCCGCCCCGGCGGCTGCCACCGCAGGACATGGCGGCGATCGACGCCGACGAGCAGCAGGCCCAGCGGGTCACCTGGGTGCTGGGCGCGGCGGCCGGCGTGGTGCTGCTCGCGCTGCTCTGCCTGCTCTGCTCCCGGGCGTTCCTGCGCGGCTGACCCCGGCGCGCGGACGGGCCACCGCCCGGGGTCTAGAGCGTGTTGCCCCAGACCGACTGGGCGCCGGAGTCCCCGGTCCAGTAGGCGTAGAGCAGCGACAGGGCCGCCAGCACGATCACCACCACGGTCACCGCCGGCACGACGAACCCGGGCAGCCGGGGCACCCGGGGGTGGCCGCTGGTCAGCACCAGCAGCACCAGCGCGGCGACGGCCAACCCGACCACGTACAGGCGCAGGTCCTCGCCGTACTCGGCGTGCTCGTGGATCTTCTGAAGGGCGTCGGCCGGGTAGCCGCGCTCCTCCAGCACCTCCTGGAACGCCTCGCCGGACTCGGTGGCCACGAAGGCGAAGATCGGGCTCAGCACGGCCAGCGCGGCCACCGCCCAGCCCAGCCGGGACCGCCAGCGGGGCAGCACCCCGTACGCCACCGAGAGCAGCGCCAGCAACGGCACCAGCACCACCACGGCGTGCACGATCAGCACGTGGCCGGGCAGACCGGCAATCTCCCTGAACACCAGCACCTCCGATGGTCGACGCGCGGTGGCGCGAAGAGCAGCGTACGACGGATGTGCCCCGTCGACCGATTACACGCTCCGGCCCTCGGATCGGTTCAGCTCCCGGGGGCCGGCGCCGGCGGGGCGTGGCACGCTTGGTCGGTGGACTCCGATGACCTCGGCCTGTTCGGTCCCGGATCGGTCACGTGGAAGCTGCACGAGGAACCGATCCTGATCGTCGCCGGCCTCCGCTCGCTCTATCTCCAGGCCCTGCACCCCCGGGCGATGGCCGGGGTGGCCCAGAACAGCAACTACCGGCGCGACGCGTGGGGCCGGCTGGTCCGCACCGCCGAGTACGTGGGCACCACCGTGTACGGCACCACCGCCGAGGTCGAGGCGGCCGGCCGCCGGCTACGCGCGCTGCACGCCCGGCTGCGGGCCACCGACCCGGTCACCGGCGAGGTGTTCCGGGTCGACGAGCCGGACCTGCTGCGCTGGGTGCACGTCACCGAGGTCGAGTCGTTCCTCAGCACCGCCCGCCGCGCCGGGGTTGCGCTCACCGGCGCCGAGGTGGACCGCTACTACACCGAGCAGCGGCGCTCGGCCGCCCTGGTCGGCCTGGACCCGGGCGACGTGCCGGGCACCGCCGCCGAGGTGGCCGACTACTACCGCCGGGTCCGGCCCGAGCTGCGGATGACGAAGGAGGCGGCGGAGACCGCGCTCTTCCTGACCGCGCCGCCGATCCCGTGGAAGGTCAGCCTGCCGGTCAAGCTCGGCCTGCACCTGGGGCCGCCCCGCTGGGCGTACCTCGGGATCGCCGGCACCGCCCTGGCGCTGCTGCCGGCCTGGGCCCGCCGGATGTACGGCGGGCTCGGGCTGCCGACCACCGCGCTCTCGGCGGACCTCAGCGTCCGCGCGCTCCGGCTCGCCCTGGCCGCCCTGCCCCGCCGCTATCGCGAGGGCCCGCTCCAGCAGGCCGCCAAGGCCCGGGCGGCCCGCCTCTCCGCCGCCGCCTGACCGTCAGGTCGCGGCGGCGACCGCCGACCAGGGCTCCTTGCCGGGAGTCTGGGCGCCGGTGGGGCAGCTGCGGCGGTAGTCGCACCAGCCGCAGCGCGGCCCCGCGACGGTCGGGAAGGACTCGTCGGGGTCGGCGCCCTCGGCGACCGCCCGCTCGGCGGCCATGATGTCCCGCGCGGTCGCCTCGGCCCGGTCGAGCTGCCGGGCCAGCGAGTCTGCGGTGTGCTCGTGCCCGGCGACCGTGCCGGTCGGCAGGTGGTGCAGCTCGACCCGCCGGCAGGGCCGGCGGAACGTCCGCTCGGCCGCGTACGCGTAGAGCGCCAGCGCCTGCGAGCCCCGCGCGTCGTCGGCGTCCAGCCCGGTGCGGCCGGTCTTGTAGTCGACGATCACCAGCTCCGGCCCGTCGGGGCCCGGGCGGGAGTCGATCCGGTCGGCGCGCCCGTTGAAGGCCAGCACCCCGGTCTTGACCGCCACCACCCGCTCGACGCCGAGCGGATCCTCGGCCGGGTCGAGGGTCGCCACGTAGGACTCCAGCCAGCCCAGCGCCCGCCGGTAGGCCGCCCGCTCCTGCTCGTCGTCGCGGTAGCCCTCGCGGACCCAGGTGCCCTTGAGCAGGGCCGGCAGCGCCTCGGGGCGGCGCCGGTCGGCGGGCAGCGCATACCAGTTCTTCAGGGCGGTGTGCACGCTGGCGCCGAGCGAGTTGTGCGCCCACGTCGGCCCCTTGGGCGGGGCGGGCCGGTCGACGTAGGCGTAGCGGTAGCGGCGGGGGCAGTCCTCGTACGCGCCGAGTTTGCTCGGGGTGCAGACGAACAGCCGCTCCGGCATGCCCTCGAAGCCGAGCTGCTCGGGCTGCTCGGCCCGGGGCCGGGGCGCCCGGGTGCCGGCGGTGGGTCGCCCGGAAGGGGAGGATCCTCGCACGCCGCCGATCCTGCCACCCCGGTCCGACACCGGCCGGTCGGGCCCGCCGAGGCGTCAGGCCGTGTTGATGTACTGGGTCACGAAGGCGGCGACCGCGTCGGCGATGAGCTGCACCGCGATCGCGGCCAGCAGCAGGCCGGCGATCCGGGTCAGCACCTCGATGCCGCCGGGCCGCAGCACCTTCACGATGCCGCCGGAGAAGCGCAGCACCACCCAGACCGCGACCATCACCGCGATGATGGCGGCGCCGATCGCCGAGTAGTCGCCGAGCCCGTCGGCCCGCTGCACGAAGAGCATGGTCGCCACGATCGCGCCCGGGCCGGCCAGCAGCGGCGTGCCGAGCGGCACCAGCGCGATGTTCGACGTCACCTGCTGGCTCGGGTCGTCGGCCTTGCCGGTCAGCAGTTCCAGCGCGACAAGCACCAGCAGCAGGCCGCCGGCGGCCTGCAACGCGGGCAGGTCGACGTGCAGGTAGGCCAGCAGGGTCTGGCCGGCCACCGCGAAGATCACGATCACGCCGAGCGCGAGCGCCACGGCCTGCCACGCGGCCCGGTTCCGGTCCCGGGCGGCCAGCGGCCCGGTCAGCGCGAGGAAGATGGGCATCATGCCCGGCGGGTCGACGATGACCAACAGGGTCACGAAGACCTCGACGAAGAGCTTGACATCCACCCGGACACGGTAGCGGCGCGGGTGCCGCTCGATCAGGTCGAGATGACCGGCGTCACCCCGCTGGCCTCGGCGAGGATCCGCTCGTACGCCTCCTGGTCGGTGGTGTGCGCGCCCAGCCGGACCGTCTTGTGGCTGCCGTGGAAGTCCGACGAGCCGGTCACCAGCAGGCCCAGCTCGGCGGCGAGCCCGCGCACGTGCGCCCGCTCGGCCGGGGAGTGGTCCTCGTGGTCGGCCTCCAGGCCGGCCAGCCCGGCGGCGGCCAGCTCGGCGATCAGCTCGTCGGGCACGATCCGGCCGCGCCGGGTGGCCCGCGGGTGGGCGAAGACCGGCACCCCGCCGGCGGCCCGGACCAGCGCCACCGCCCGGAACACGTCGATGTCGTCCTTGGGCAGCCGGTACCGCTCGCCCAGCCAGTCCGGCCCGAACGCCTCGGTGGTGGTGGCGACCAGCCCGGCCCGGATCAGCGCGGCGGCGATGTGCGGGCGGCCCACCGTCCCGCCGGCCGCCCCGGCGAGGATCTCCGGCCAGCTCACCTCGATCCCGTCGGCCTGGAGCAGCCGGACGATGCGCTCCCCGCGCTCCCGCCGGGCCTGCCGGACCCGGGCCAGCTCGGCGACGAGTTCCGGCTCCGCCGGGTCGAACAGGTACGCCAGCAGGTGCAGCGGCACCGCCGGCTCCGCCCCGTGCCACCGGCAGGACAGCTCCGCACCCCGGATCAGGGTGCGGCCGGGTGGCAGGGCCCGCGCCGCGGCGTCCCAGCCGGCGGTGGTGTCGTGGTCGGTGAGCGCGACGACGTCCAGCCCGGCGTCGGCGGCGGCCCGGACCAGCTCGGCCGGGGTGAGCGTGCCGTCGCTGGCGGTCGAGTGCGTGTGCAGGTCGATGCGCGGGGTCATCGGCCGACGCTACCGGGCGGTCAGCCGCCCTCGCCGGGCACCACCACCGGACGGTCGGCCGGCGCCACGGCGGCCACGTCACCGGTGGCCTGCTCGCCGGCGAGCACCCCGTCGACCTGGAACCGTTTCAGCGCGCCTTCGCCGGCGACGTACACCGCGGCCTGCGGCGACGCCCAGGCGACGTCGCCGGTGACCTCAGGGCCGGCAGGTCGGGCGACGACCCGGCCGAGGGCGGCCAGGTCCACCAGGTACGCCCCGGCGGCGCCGTCCTTCACGCCGTTCACCAGCAGCCAGCGGCCGTCCGGCGACACCCCGCCCCGCCCGTCGGCGCGCAGCCTCAGCTCGCAGTCGGTGCGGACCGGGGCCAGGTCGCGGCTCGGGTCGAGCAGCGCCAGGCAGGCCCGGTCGCCCGGGTCGGACGCGACCTGACCGACCACCCGGCCGTCCGGCAGCACCCCGTAGACGGCGATGGTGCGCCGGTCCGCGCCGGCCGTCAGCGGGCCGGTGCCGGGGCGCCACACCGTGACGCCCGGGGCACGTTCGTCCCACCTGACCAGGACCGCGTTGCCGACGAAGCCGGCCGGTGCCGCGCGGACCGGCGCGGGGACCCGGCTGACCGCCACCAGCCGGTGGCCGACCAGCATGGCGGTGGCCAACTGGGACCCCTCCCGCCAGGCGACGTACCGCCCGTCGGGGGCGAAGACGATCGACTCGGCGCCGGCCAGCAGCACCTGCGGGGGCGTGTCCCGGCGTACCAGCCACAGCGTCCGGCCGGCCAGCGTCCGGGCGCCCGCCACCAGCCAACTGTCGGTGCCGGCCACCCGCTGCGCCCGGTCGACCGGCCCGAGCCCGGCCAGGTCCACCCGCCAGCCGCCCCGCGCGTGCAGACTGCCCGCGATGATCAGGTCGACCTCGGCGCGGACGGTGCCGCCGGCCTCCGTCGAACGGGGGGCGGCCGAGGTCGGCGCGGCGGTGAGATCCGGGTCGGCCAGCACCACGACCGGCGCGGCCGGACCGCCGGCCAGCCCGCCGAACTGGCCCAGCCCCACCGAGCCCAGGACGGTGGCGACGGCGGCCAGCGCGGTCCCGGCGAACGTGCGCCGCCGCCGTCCCCGGTTGGCGCGGCGGATGGCCAGGTCGGCGTGGTCGGCGGCGCCGGGCGCCCGCCGCTCACCCGCCTGCCGGGAGAGCATCTCCCGCAGCGCCCGCTCCAGCTCGTCCTGCCCCACGGCTGTAGAACGCTCCGGCGGGACCGTCCGGTTGTCGGCGTCGGGGCGGCCGGTGTTCACGGGAGCTCCCGGGCCGCGCCGACCGTGGAGGGGGTCGCCGTCCCGCCGGCCAGGGCCGCGCTCCGGGCCGGGCCCGCCGGGGCCGCCCTCCGGATGGGGCCGGCCGGGCGCGGCGGGACGGTGGACGCCGGCACGGGCGCCGGGGCCGTGCTCGCCGGCCGGACCGCTTGGGACGCCGACCGCTCGGGGCTACGCGGGTCCGGCCGGGCCGCCGGCGGCGCCGACCGCTCGGGGCTACGCGGGTCCGGGCCGACCGTGGGCGGCGCCGACCGTTCGGGGGTACGGCGGGCGGTGCCGGCCGGTGCCGCCGACTCCCGCTCGGCCAGCTCAGCCGCCGCGGACTCGCCGAGGCGGCGACGCAGGGTGGCGAGGGCCCGGGAGGTCTGGCTCTTGACGGTGCCCGTGGAGATCTCCAGCAGGGCCGCGGTCTGCGCCTCCGACATGTCCTCGTAGAAGCGGAGCACCAGCACGGCGCGCTGCCGGGCCGGCAGGGCGGTCAGGTGCCGCCAGAGGACGTCCCGGTCGAGCTGCTGCTCGATCTCGTCGATGCCGGCCCGCTCGGGCAGCACGTCGGTCGGGCGTTCGCCGTGCCAGCGCCGCCGCCACCAGCTGGTCGACGTGTTGACCAGCACCCGCCGCGCGTACGGCTCGATGGCCTCGATCCCGCCGAGCCGCTTCCAGGCCAGGTAGGTCTTGGTCAGCGCCGTCTGCAGCAGGTCCTCGGCCGTCGCCCAGTCACCGGCGAGCAGGTAGGCGGTCCGCAGCAGGGCCGGTGAGCGCGCCGCGACGAACTCGCGGAACTCCTCCTCCAGCGGGTCCCTCGCCGCCACCGCTCACCTCCTCGCCCCCGTACCTGGAGGAAGGCTGCCACGGCCGGGCGGCCCGGGTCGACGGCAAAAGGTGTGGAACTGCTCCGATCATCGGTCGGAAAGTTTCACGCCCCGTCGTCGGCCTTGGCCTCGTCCGCTTCCTTGCCCAGCCGCGCCTCGACGGCCTGCGGCTCGTACATCTCCTCGACCACGCGCAGGTAGAGCTCGTTGGGGTTGGGCAGGTTCTTGACCTCGCGCAGCGCCTGCTCCTGGCCGGCGGACTCCAGCACGAAGGTGCCGTAGTTGAGCGCCCGGCCGGTCGGGGACTGCTCGTATTTCATGTCGGTGACCCGGACCAGTGGCATCATCGCGACCCGGCGGGTGACGATGCCGTTGACCACCATCACCCGCTTGTTGGTCAGGATGAACCGGTCGTACCACCAGTCGGCGACCCGCCAGGCCACCCAGCCCATCACCGCGAACCAGAGCAGCACCGCGACCGTGGTGAGCGCCCCGACGTCCTGCCCGGCCAGGAAGCCGGAGAGGTAGCCCAGGACGAAGGTCGCCCCGATGCCGATGAGGATCGGCGTGGTGAGGTGGATCCAGTGCCGCTTCCACTCGCCCCGGTAGCGCTCGGTGGGGAAGAGGTAGCGGGCAACCAGGGAACTGGGCTCGTCCTCCAGGGGCAGCACCCGGCGGGGGCCGAGCGGCATCCCGGACGCGTCCACCCGCAGACCGGCCAGCTCCTCCTCGGAGATGACCGGCGGCTCGTCCGGGTCCCGGGCCCAGGTGCGGCCCTCGCCCGCGTAGCCCGGCCCCGGCCCGTAGCCGACGTCGTCCGAGAAGGAGGCGCCGTCGGACAGCCCGGCTCCCGACCCGTAGCCCGGCCCGTCGTCCGGGCGGTGCCGCGGGATCGGCTCCGTGTCGCGCTCCCGGCGCTCCCGGTCGGGGTCGTCGGGATCGAACGGTGGTCCGGAGGGGCTTCCCATCGGCGGCTAGGCCACGAGGCTGGTGAAGAAGTCGCCGAAGCCCTGGGCGATGTCCATGATGCCGCCCCCGAGGGACTTGAACACGTCCGCCGCCGAGTTGGGTCGATAGGCGACGAAGAAGATCAAGAATGCGATTCCGGCCCAGGTGAGGACCTTCTTGACCATGGCGGGCCATCCTCTCGCGCGGCGCCGGGTCCGTTTACCGCAGCGGCACCCAGAGTATCAGCATCGTCTCGTACAGTGAATATCTGCGTATCGACCCCGACGCGCCCGGTTCGGCCCTCAGGCCGCGCCGTGCAGGTACGGAGATGGTGCGCCGTACACGAGCTCGGGCGGAGTCCACTCGGCAAGGTCGTGCAGCATGACCTCTTCCGCGAGGAGGTGACCCGCGCTCGCCGGCCAGGCTATCGCATGGAGCCACATTCCCCGAGCCTCGCCGGCGTACGCGCTTCGATTCGTGGAGGAATTCACCGGCCAAAGTGGAGTGGGATGGCCGGCGACCCGGATCTTCGCGTGGGCCACCCGTTCCGGGTGGCCGCGCCCGGGTTCGGCCAGCGCCTCCGCCAGCTCCGGACCCGGGTCCGGGCCGGCCGTGCCGGCGAACCGGCTGCCCAGCCCCACGCCCGGTTCCTCGGCGACGAAGACCAGGTCGGCCGGCCCACCGCCGAGCGGCGCCGGGCCGGCGCAGGCCACCGCCGTGGCCCGCACCCCGGCGCCCTCGTCCCCCGCCCAGGCCACCCCGGTCAGGGTCCAGCTCGGAGGCAGCGGCCACGGGCACCAGAGCGGCGGGCGGGGCCCGTCCGGCTCGTCTGCGCCGCTGATCCGCTCCACCACGCTCGCCACGATGTCCGGGCCGATGTGCTCGGGCACGTGCAGCGGGGGGACCGGTCCGCAGCGGGCACAGCGCGAGCCACTGTGCATCAGGTCCGGCGGCCGCACCGGGCCACCGCACCTCGGACAACTCACCGCGACAGTCACCACCCCACGGTCACCCCGGCCCGCCCGCCCGTCAAGCGGAGCGGGCCGACTCAGTCCGGCGGCGGTCCGGCGTACGCGCGGACCCAGGCGTGCATGGCGATGCCGCTGGCCACCCCGGCGTTGATCGAGCGCGTCGAGCCGTACTGGGCGATGGAGAAGAGTTCGGCGCAGGCCGCCCGGGCCGGCTCGGACAGCCCCGGCCCCTCCTGACCGAAGAGCAGCACGCAGCGGCGCGGCAGCACGCTGCTCTCCAGCGGCTTCGAGCCGGGCAGGTTGTCGATCCCGACCACCGCCAGCCGCTCCCCCGCCGCCCAGGCGACGAACTCCTCGATCGTCGGGTGGTGCCGGACGTGCTGGTAGCGGTCGGTCACCATGGCCCCGCGCCGGTTCCACCGCCGCCGCCCCACGATGTGCACCTCGGCGGCGAGGAAGGCGTTGGCGTTGCGGACCACGGTGCCGATGTTGAAGTCGTGCTGCCAGTTCTCGATCGCCACGTGGAAGTCGTGCCGGCGGCGGTCCAGGTCGGCCACCACGGCCTCCCGACGCCAGTACCGGTAGCGGTCGACCACGTTGCGCCGGTCGCCCGCCGCGAGCAGCTCCGGGTCGTACCGGGGGTCGTCGGGCGGGTCGCCGGGCCAGGGGCCCACCCCCACGTCGAACTGGTCGTCGGTCACGGTTTCCAGAGCGTACGGTCCGCGCGAGGGTTGCCGGCGGCCGGGCTCAGCGCAGGCTCAGCGCGTCGGCGAGCCGGTCGAGCAGGCGCCGGTCGGCGGGGATCGTTCCGTCGCCGGTGCGGCAGACCCGCGCGGCCACCGACTGCACCCACTGCCGGTAGGCGGCCGAGTCGGCCGGGTCCGCCCGGCGGCTCAGCACGCGGACGGCCGCGCGGCAGGCGGCCAGCAGGTCCACCACGTCGGCGAGGCGCTCGACCGACGGCTGGGTCCCGTCGTGCCGGGCGTAGATGGCGGCGACCACGGCGCGGACCAGATCGCTGTCGAAGGCCCGGCCGGCGGCCACCGCGTCGAGGCCGGCGAGGCCGGCGGCCACCCCCCGCGGCGGGCGGCCCGGCCCGGGTGCCGCGGCGGCGACCAGCACCCGGCCGGGCAGGCTGGTCAGCAACTCCCACTCGGCGGCGGAGTAGACGGCGGTGGTCAGCGGAGCGGCACGGCGGCCGGCGGCGGGCGGCTCTCCGGCGCGGGAGTGGCTCATGGGAACCTCCGGCGTCAGCATATGCCCCGAAAGGCGGAACGGGCCCCGTTCCCGCGACAGACACCGGGCAGGACGGGACCCTGGCCGCGACGCGTGGCTCAGCGGGGCTGGGGGAAGCTGGGCCGCTCCGGGTCCACGCCGTCCGGGACGGCCGCCGCCGCGTACTCCCGTTTCGGGACCATTACCTTGCGTCGGAAGACGCAGACCAGCGTGCCGTCCTGGTTGTAGCCGCGGGTCTCCACCGCGACCACTCCCCGGTCGGGCTTCGAGGCGGACTCGCGCTTGTCCAGCACGGTGGTCTCGCCGTAGATGGTGTCGCCGTGGAAGGTCGGCGCGACGTGGCGCAGCGACTCGATCTCCAGGTTGGCGATCGCCTTGCCGCTGACGTCCGGCACCGACATGCCGAGCAGCAGGGAGTAGATGTAGTTGCCGACCACCACGTTGCGCTTGAACTGGCTCGCCGACTCGGCGTAGTGGGCGTCCATGTGCAGCGGGTGGTGGTTCATGGTGAGCAGGCAGAAGAGGTGGTCGTCGTACTCGGTGACGGTCTTGCCCGGCCAGTGCCGGTAGACCGCGCCGACCTCGAACTCCTCGTAGTAGCGGCCGAACTGCATCCTGGTCCCCTTCGACGGGCGGCGATGGAGTTCGGCACAGCATGCCTTACCGCTTGTTAAGGCGATGCCGGGGGCGCTGGCGGGGCGGAAAAGTCACACCGGCCGCGCCGCCGCGAGACATCGGGGCATCCGGGTGGAGACGCAATGAGCGGCGGGGCCCTCCCCGGCACCCGCCGCCCACGCTCTGATGCTCAAGATTCTGCCGTACGTGGCCCGGGATCGATAGAGAGCGACATCACATTTACCTTTTTGTTACATTACTCTCCGTTACTTGATTTTGTCGTCTGAGCGATCTCCATGAGCCTGATAGCGCCTTGTCAGAGTGGAAGTTACCGATTCGTAGCCGGATAATCGGACGATCTCTATGGAATCGCTCCCATCACCGTTGGTCACGCAAGTGCGAGCTGCACATGCGATCCGCAGGGGGCCGGTTCCACAGACCATCCTCGATGCGGCAGCGGGCCGGCCAGGGCCGGTGTTTTGCCCACCGCCCACCGGGAATTCCGAGAGACCGGACCTCGTTCCACCGGACGTAGGTGATAAGCGGTGATCGGAGATTGCAATGGCTACCGTTGAGTTGACCACGGCCAACTTCGACGAGGTGACCGAGCGCGACGGGATCGTGCTCGTCGACTTCTGGGCCGACTGGTGCGGCCCGTGCAAGCGGTTCGCTCCGGTATACGAGCGTTCCTCGGAGAAGCATCCGCAGATCGTCTTCGGCAAGGTCGACACCGAGGCCCAGCAGGAACTCGGCGCGAAGTTCGACATCCGCTCGATCCCCACGATCATGGCGATCCGGGACGGTGTGATCGTCTTCGCCCAGCCGGGCGCCCTGCCCGAGTCGGCGCTGGAGAACCTGATCGAGCAGGTCGAGGCACTCGACATGGACGACGTCCGCAAGAAGCTGGCCGAACACAAGCACTGAGCCGAAACGACACACCCCGGCCGGGTCCCGCACGGGACCCGGCCGGAGTCGTCGTACGCCCCGGGGCGGGGACCGCCGAACTGGCGACACGGACAGCGACGAATGGACGACGGAAGGACCCCCTTCGGGGGGTGTCATCCCGTATCGTCACGAACCGATGGAGACCTTGACCAGCCGTGGGCGCGCGGTTCGGCTGGGTGCGACCGCGGTCGGTCTCGCGGTGGTGCTCGCCGGCACGCTCTGGGGTTCCGACGACGACTTCCCGTTCGGGCCATTCCGGATGTACGCCACCAGCAACCCGCCCGACGAGCCCGCCCCGGACACCCGGGTCGAGGGGGTCGACCGCACCGGCCGGGTGATCGAGCTGGGCCAGGCCGCGACCGGCATCCGGCGGGCCGAGATCGAGGGCCAGCAGAGCCGCTACAGCAACGACCCGGAGCTGCTCAGCGAGGTCGCGAACGCGTACACCGAACGGCACCCCGACGGCCCGGCGCTGACCGAGGTACGCATCGTGGTGCGCTGGCACGGCATCTCCGACGGTCGCCCCACCGGCAGGTACGTCGACGAGACGGTGGCCCGCTGGGAGATCCGGTGAGCCGGCTGACCCGCTGGCTGACCGAGCCGGTCCCGCTCGGCCGGCTCGCCGCCTTCCGTACCCTGATCCACCTCTTCGTCGTCGGCGACCTGCTCTTCTTCACCCCCTGGGTGCGCACCCACGCCAGCGTGCCGGGCGAGCTGTACCGGCCGCTGCTCGTCGGCCGGCTGCTGCATCTGCCCACCCCCACCCCAACCCTGGTCACGGTGATCTTCTGGGTGCTGCTGGCGCTCGCGCTGCTGGCCGCCACCGGCCGGGCCCCCCGGCTGCTCGGCTGGAGCGTCTTCGCGCTCTACCTCGAGTGGATGATCATCGCGATGAGCTACGGCAAGGTCGACCACGACCGGTTCGGCCTGCTGGTGGCGCTGGCCGCGCTGGCCACGGTCGGGCGGGCCCGACACGGCGACCCGACCCGCAGCGAGGCGGCCGGCTGGGCGTTGCGGGTCACCCAGCTCGCCGTGATCTGTACGTACTTCCTCGCCGCCTGGGCCAAGCTGCGCTTCGGCGGGCTGGACTGGCTGACCGGCTCGACGCTGGCCCGCGCGATCATCCGCCGGGGCACCGACCTCGCCGACCTGATCGCCCAGGTGCCGCACCTGCTGATCCTGGCCCAGTTCGGCATCGTCGCCTTCGAACTGCTCAGCCCCGTGGTGTTCCTGGTGCCCGAGCGCTGGCGGCTGACCACCGTCGGGTTCTTCTACTCGTTCCACGCGGTCACCATGGCCACCATCACCATCTCGTTCGCCCCGCACCTGGTGGCGATGACCAGCTTCCTGCCGCTGGAGCGGGTCCGTCCGGTGTGGTGGCTGCGCGGGCTGCTCGGCCGGCAGCCCGCCGCCGGCGCGGTCGTACCCGCAGGCGTGGCCGCCCCGGCCGGTGCCATCCGGTCCGAGGAGCCGGAGGCGCTCAGCGGGCCGGCGCCGGCGGTCGGCCCCGCCGCGCCGTGACGTGCGCGGAGGGTCCGGTCACGCCCTGAGGGGCGCGGGGTGGACCCGGGCCGCGGTCAGGCGTCGGGGGCGGGCTGGCCGGTCGGGCCGTACAGCCGCTCCCGGGCCTCCTGCGGCAGCGCGCAGGTGGCCGTGCCGCCGGGCAGCCGGTGCCGGTTGCGGGCCACCCAGCGGTACGCCGGCCAGGCGGCCAGCCGGACCGGCGGGAGGCCCAGCCCCGCACCGGCCACCCGCCAGAGCCGGCCGCTGCCGCCGAGCAGCTTCGCGATGGCGTCCGGGCCGGCAGCCCGGGACCCGTCGGCGCCGACCCACTGCACCGCATCCTCGCACTCCGCCTCGGTCAGGCCCAGCGCGGCGAGGTCGGCGAACTGCCAGGGCACCACCCGGGCGGTGGTGGGGATCCGGCGCTCGATGAACTGCGCGCAGCGGGTGCAGAAGGCGCAGTCGCCGTCGTAGACGAAGGTCGACTCCATGGGTCCATCCTCCACCCGCCGGGTGCGCCACGGGGCCCGGTGTCCGGCGCGTCACTTGCACTCATGTCGTACACGTGTTCGAATGGGGGTCATGCGCTGGGAGAACCTCTCCGCTCCCCCGGACGAGGGGCATCCCGACGGGTCAGCGCCAGCGACGCCACCCCTGCCGCTGGCGCTGCCCGGCGCGACCGTGCGCACCTTCGACACCCCCGGCTTCGCCGGGATGACCTTCTACGAGGTGCGCGCCAAGTCGATCATCAACCGGGTGCCCGGCGAGTCCCGGGTGCCGTTCCAGTGGACGATAAACCCATATCGGGGCTGTTCCCATCAATGCGTTTACTGTTTCGCGAGGAACACTCACACCTACCTCGACCTGAACGCCGGGGAGGACTTCGACCGGAAGGTGATCGTCAAGGTCAACGCCGGTGAGTTGGTCCGCCGCGAGCTGGCCGCGCCGCGCTGGCGCGGCGCGCACATCGCGATGGGCACCAACGTGGACTGCTACCAGCGCGCCGAGGGACGCTACCGGCTGATGCCGCCGATCATCGAGGCGCTGCGCGACTTCGCCAACCCGTTCTCCATCCTCACCAAGGGCACGCTGATCCTGCGCGACCTGCCGCTGCTGCGCCGGGCCGCCGAGGTGGCCCGGGTCGGCGTCTCGTTCTCGGTGGGTTTCGTCGACGAGGCGCTGTGGCGGTCCGTGGAGCCGGGCACGCCCAGCCCGGGGCGACGGCTGGACGCGGTCCGCGCCTTCGCCGACGCCGGTTTCGAGGTGGGCGTGCTGATGGCGCCGATCCTGCCGGGCCTGAGCGACAACGACGAGTCGATCGAGGCCACCGTGTCCGCGATCGCCACGGCCGGGGCGTCGAGCGTGACCCCGCTGGCGCTGCACCTGCGCCCCGGCGCCCGCGAGTGGTACGCGCACTGGCTGGCCCGGGAGTTCCCGCACCTGGTCCCCCGCTACCGCGAGCTCTACCGCGCCGGGTCATACGCGCCGCAGGCGTACCAGCGGGAGCTGACCGCGCGGGTGCGAATGGCGGCCCGCCGGCACGGGCTGCACCGGGCCGAGGTGGGCGACAACCGACGGCTCGACGACGAGCCCGCACCGCCGGCGGCGGAGCAGCTCACCCTGCTGTAGTGGTCCGCTTCGCCTACGGTGTCGGGCGTGCGGGAGAGCATCGCGGCGGCGCGCCGCCGGCAACGCATCATGGTGGTGTCCGCCCTCGTCGTCGGCGCGTTGGTCGCCCCGCTGGCCCACTGGGGATATGCCACGGGCGGGCCGGCCCGCCTGCTGGGCCTGCTGCCGCTCGTGCTCCTGCTCGGTGCGGCGGTGCGCCTGTTCCGCGCCCGGCCGGGCCGCGGACGGCTCCGGGTCGACGTACGGGAGCACGCCTTCTATGTGCCGCCCCGCGCCGGCGTCGGCTTCGCGCCCCTGCTGGTCGGCTTCGCGACGTACCAGGCGGTCGACACCGCGCTACGGACCTCGTTGCCGGCGCTGGTGGCGCTGTTCGGGACCGTCGCGGTGGGCTTCGCCGCGATCTGCTGGCGGCGGGCGCCCGGCGTGGAGGTGACACCGGAGGGCATCACCCACCGGCACCTGGAGCGCGAGATCTTCGTGCCCTGGGCGGCGCTGGACCCGGCCGGTCGGGTCGGCTCGCCCCGTGGCACCGGGATCATCTCGCTGCCGGTCAACCGGCCGGAGCTGCTCCGGGTCCGGGGTTGGGGCCGGAACCGGGAGGCCGTGGCGGTGACCGAGCTGGACGTGGCGCCGACCGAGCTGGCCGCCGTACTGCGGCACTACACGACCCGCCCCACGGAGCGGGCGGCCATCGGCACCGACGAGGAGTACGCGCGGCTGCGACAACTGCTCGACGAGGCGGCCTGACCCGGACCGAAAGTGTTAAGCGGGGGCCCCTGCTCTACCGGAAGCGTTAACAAGGGCCCCTTCCTTGCACCCGGGATACGCTCGGGGGATGCGTAGCGCTCGCGAGATCCTCGCCGACTCCGCCGTGATCGCCGTCGTGGGCGCGTCCCGCGACCCGGGCAAAGCCGCGCACCGGGTGCCCCTGGAGATGCAGCGGCACGGCTGGCGGATCATCCCGGTGAACCCGACGGTCGACGAGCTGTTCGGCGAGAAGGCGTACCCGACGCTGGCCGACATCCCGCACCCGGTGGACCTGGTGGATGTGTTCCGGCCGGCGCGGGACGCGGTCGAGGTGGTCCGGCAGGCGGTGCAGATCGGCGCGCCCGCCGTCTGGCTGCAGCTCGGCATCGTCTCGGCGGAGGCGCGCCGGATCGCCGAGGAGGCGGGGATCGACTACGTCGAGGACCGGTGCCTGATCGTCGAGCGGGCGGCCGGCGGCCTGACCCGGGTCGGCTGAGCGCCTCCGCGGCCGTCCGCGCGCTTGGCGAATCGATCACCGTGTGGTAACCCGGTAACGACGGACCGCATCGATGATCTCTGACGGAGGTTTCCGTTGGTCGCGGAATGGATCACCGCGCTGGCCGCGGCGGGCGGTGCCGCCGCCATGGGCGCGGCAGGCACCGACCTCTGGACCGGCGCCCGGGACGGCCTCGGCCGGTTGTTCGACCGGGCCGGAGCCCGACGGCGGGAGGTCGTGCTCCGCCAGCTCGACGAGGACGCTACGGAGATCAGCCGTGCCGTCCCCACCGAACGGGACGTCCTGCGCGAGCGGCTGGCGGCGACGTGGCAGACCCGGCTCACCGACCTGCTGATGGAGCACCCGGAAGTGGCTCGGGAGCTACGCGCGTGGGCGGAGGCGGCGCAGGCCGGGCGGCCCGGGACGCCGACGGTGGTCCAGCACGTCACCGCCTCCGGCACCGGGTCGGTCGCGCAGGGCACGGTAGGTGGTGACATCCACAACCACGGGTCGGTGCGTCCACCGGAGACCGGCCGGTGAACCCGCCGGACGGCCCCTCGTCGAGACCCACGCAGATCGTCACGGCCACCGCGGGATTCGCGTACGGCGTCATCGGCGCCGACATCCACGTGTTCGGCGACGGTGTGCCGCTGTATCTGCTGGAGAATTGGCGGGGCGTGCCGCCGGCGGATCCGCGATGGCTGCGGGAGGCGCCCAGTCGGATGCTCAACGCCCGGCTGGCGGTCGTACCCTTCACCGGCCGGTCCGACGAGCTGGCGGAGCTGCTCCGGTGGCGGGAGGACGGGCCGCGGCTGGCGGTCCGTTGGCTGCACGGCGCGGGCGGCCAGGGCAAGACCCGCCTGGCGGCCGAGTTCGCCGACCGGTCGGCGGGGCACGGTTGGCGGGTCGTCACCGCCACGCACGGGCCCGGCACGGTGCTACCACCGCCCGGCAGCCAGGACCTCAGCACGGACGACCGGCCGGGGTTGCTGCTGGTCGTCGACTACGCCGACCGATGGCCGCTGAGCCACCTGACCTGGTTGCTGAGCAACGCCATGCTGCACCGCTCGGAGCTGCCGACCCGGGTGCTGCTGCTGGCTCGGACGGCCGATGCCTGGCCGACCGTGCGGGCCACGGTGGCCAACCACCGGGCCGCCACCTCGCAGCAGCAGCTCGCGCCGCTGCCCGAGGACCGGTCGTCGCGCGTGGAGATGTTCGACGCCGCCCGGGACAGCTTCGCGTCCGTGTACGGCACCGACCCCGATCCGATCCGCCCGCCCGGTTCCCTGGACCACCCCGACCTCGGGCTCACCCTGGCGGTGCACATGGCGGCGCTGGTCGCGGTGGACGCGCACGCGACCGGTCGCCGAGCGCCGCCCGACCTCGCCGGCCTGACGCTCTATCTGCTGGACCGGGAGCATCTGCACTGGGCCGCCCGGTGGCAGGACGGCGCCGACCGGACGTTCCGCACTCGGCCACCGCTGATGAACCGGATGGTATTCACCGCGGCACTCGCCGGGCCGACCGCTCGCCCCGTCGCCACCCAGCTCCTGGCCGGCCTCGGGTGGGACCCGGAGCCCGAGCGGATCGTCGCCGACCACGCGGTCTGCTACCCGCCGGAGCAGGCGGGCCGGGACATGGTGCTGGAGCCGCTCTATCCGGACCGGCTCGCCGAGGACTTCCTGGCGCTGACGCTGCCCGGGCATGCGGCGGACTACCCCGCCCAGGAGTGGGCCGGCCCGGTCACCCCGGACCTTCTCGATCGGCTCGGCGCCGGGGATCGGCCCACGGCTCAGGTCGTCCGGGCGGTGACGTTCCTCGCGGCCGGCGCCGCCCGCTGGCCGCACGTCGGCCGTGCGCACCTGCACCCGCTGCTGCGGCGCCGTCCCCGGCTGGCGGTCGAGGCGGGCAACGCCGCCCTGATCCTGCTGGCCGAGGCGGAGGAGGCCGATCTCGACCTGCTGGAACGGATCGAGGAACTCTTCCCGGACGGACGCGACGTCGAGCTGGATCCGGCGATGGCGGCCGTCGCGCGTCGCCTCACCCGGCACCGGCTCGCTCGTACGGTCGACCCCGGCACCCAGGTCGAACTGCGGGAGCAGCTCGCCGCCCGGCTGAGCGCGGCCGGCCTGCGGGAGGAGGCGCTGGCGGTCACCGAGCAGGCCGTGGCCGTCTGCCGAGACCGGATCCGGGCGGACGACACCACGTCCCGTTCCTCCCTGGCCGTCCTGCTGAACGCCCTCGCCGGCCGGCTGGCGGAGCTGGGGCGGCTGCCGGAGGCGGTGACCGCCGCGACGGAGTCGGTCCGGTTGCGACGCGGCCTGGCCGCGGGTGATCCGGGCCGCACCGCGGAGGGGCTGGCCAACTCGCTGAGCACGTTGGGCGCGTTGTTGGTCCGATCGGGCCGGCCGGACGAGGCGCTGGCCCCGATCGGCGAGGCGGTGGGCATCCTGGGTCGGCTCGACCCCGACGCCCCGTTGGCGCCGCGCGGCCTCGCGGATGCCACGTACCACCTCGGCGCGGCGCTCTCCGCTCTCGGGCGTCGGGAGGAGGCGCTCGCCGCGACGACCGAATCGGTACGGCTGCGTCGCCGGCTGGTCGAGGCGGAGCCCGGCGCCTTCCTGCCCGACTACGCCACCTCGCTCAACAACCTCGCCGCCCAGCTGATGAAGCTGGGTCGTCATGCCGAGGCCGCGTCGGCGATCGAGGAGCTGGTCCGGATCCGGCGGCGGCTCGCCGAGAGCAATCCGGCCGCGCACGAGCCCGGGCTGGGCAACGCGCTGCACAATCTCGGCCGGGTCCACTCGGCGCTCAGGCGCCGCACCGACGCCCTCGACGCCACCACCGCCGCCGTCCGGATCCGCCGCCGGCTGGCCGCCGCCGAGCCCGCCGCCTTCGAGCCCGACCTCGCCAGCTCGCTGAACAATCTGGCCGCACACCTGATGATCGTCGGCCGGACGGACGAGGCGCTCGGCGCGGCCGAGGAATGCGTACGGATCCGACGTCGCCTCAGTCGAGGTGACCCGGCCGCGTTCGAGGTGGCACTGGCCTCGGGCCTGTCCAATCTGGACGTCGCGTTCGACAGGGCGGGCCGCCCGGCGGAGGCGGAGCGGGCAAGCAGTGAGGCGCTTGCCGCCTGGCGCCGGGTCGCCGCCCGCAATCCGGGGGCGCACCTGCCCGACCTGGCCGTGGCGCTGAGCAACCACTCGACCCACCTGGTCGCGCGGGGCCGCCGCCGCAAGGCCCTCGCGTTCCTGCGGGAGTCGGTGGAGATCCGCCGCCGCGTGGTCGCCACCAACCCCGCCGTCTACGGGCCGGGCCTCGCCCTCGCGCTCATGAATCTCGGCCTCGTCGCGGCGGAGGCCGGCCGGCGTGCGGAGGCGTTGGCCAGCAGCGCGGAGGCGGTGGAGCGGTACCGCGCGCTGGACGAGGCGGGGCGGGACAGCCCGGAGGCCGCCCAGGCCGTGCGGAGCTTCGCCATGGTCCGGTCGATCCTCCGGGTGGAGCTGCCGGCCGCCCTGGCCGCCGCCGACGAGGCGGTGCACCGGTACGCCCACCTCAGCCGGCTGCAGACCGGGCTCGACGAGGAGTACGACCTGGCGCGCGAGGTCCGTGACGGTTTACGCGCGATGTCGGGCCGGTAGGGGCCCGCCGTCGGTCACATTGCGACTGCATTGACATGCTGCCGGTGAACGTTTTACATTGCACTTGCATCGCAAAACGAGCGGGGCGAGGTGAGCGATGGATCAAGCGACGCCGTCCCGGTGGCGCCGCGCGGTGGCGTACGAAACAGGCATGTGGCGGAGCCTGGCGCGCCTGGTGCTCCGCCGGCCCGTGGCACCGCCACCCGGCGCGGAGGCGTTCAGCTACGTGGGGGTGGTGAGCCCGATTCTCGGTGTCTTCATCGGCCTCTCCGTGATCGAGATTCCGATCCTGGATTTGATCCTGCGGCACACCGTGCCCTGGACCTGGGTCCGGTACGCCGCGCTGGCGCTGGGCGTCTGGGGTGTGCTGTGGATGATCGGGCTCTTCGCCAGCCTGCGCCTGCATCCCCACCTGCTCGGCGCGGACGGGCTGCGGATCCGCAACGGCACCTCGGTCGACGTCACGCTGCCCTGGTCGGCCGTCGCCACGGTCGGCGCCCGCTACCGTTCGCTGCCCTCCAGCCGCACCATCCAGGTCGAGGACGACGTCCTGCACATCTGCGCCGGCAGCCAGACCAGCGTGGACGTCGTCCTCGGTGCACCGATCCAGGTCCCGCTGCCCGCCGGGCCGAGCCGTCCGGTGCGCGAGATCCGGCTCTACGCGGACGACCCGGCGGCGCTGGTCGCCCGGGCACGCCGGCACCTGCCGGCCCGTCAGTACCGCTGAATCACCGCCGGTCCGCCGGTGCGCCGCTCGCGTACCCTGCCGGCATGCGTACGGCGGACGGGGCGTTGCGGCGGCAGCGGATCGCGCTGCTCACCGCGCTGGCGCTCGGCGTCGTCGGCGGGCTGCTGGTGCGGCGTCAGCCGACGGGCCCGCTGCCGGTGGTGCTCGCGGCGTTGGGCCTGCTCGCCGGCCTGAGCGTCACCGCCTTCCGGCCTTCCGGCCGGCGCGAGCTGCGGGTCGGCCCCGGCGAGCTGTACGCGCCACCCCGCGGCGTGCTCAGCCTGCCGCTGGTGGTCACCGCGTGGCTGCCCTACCAACTGCTCCAGTACGAAGGGGACTGGCGGCGCGACCCGGTCGGGTGGTTGCTGGGCGGCGCGGTGCTCGCGGTGCTGGCCAACCTGGTGGCCGCCCAGTGGCGGCGCACTCCCCGGATCGCGCTCACCGCCGCCGGGATCGTCGCCCGGCAGTGGGTACGGCCGGTGCGGGTGCCGTGGGCCGCGCTGGACCCGGCCATGCCGATCCACGCCATGGAGCACGACCGGGCGGTGCGGCTCTTCCTCGAACAGCCGGAACTGGTCGAGGGGCGGCTGTTGCGGCGGCGCGACGAGCTCTGGTTGCGGACCGGGGACTTCGACGTGTCGCCGGCCTACCTGGCCGCCGCGATCCGCTACTACCGGGCGCACCCGGAGCGCCGTGCCGGGATCGGCGACGCCGAGGAACAGCGCCGACTGGCGGCGGCGCTCGGCGGCTGACGGGTGTTAAGCGGGGGCCCCGCCTATACAGAATGCGTTAACAGGGGGCCCCTCCTTACCGCCGGGCGGTAGCGGAGCGGCCGTACCCTGCGCGCATGTCTCAGTCGCGGCCCGGCCGCCTACCGTCCCTCGGCGACGGCCTGTGGGGCCGGCGGCTGCTCGCCGGCGCGGTCGGCGCGGCGGTGGCGGCGTTGCTGGCCGCCGGGTTGTTCCGGCTGGTGGCGGCGGAGCCGCACGATCTCGGTTTCGCCGTCTGGGTGGTGACCGGGCTGCACCTGCTGTCGAAGCGGTGGCGGCCGCGACGCGACGGCCGGCTGCGGTGGCACAACCGGGTGGCGGGCCGGGACGCGGTGGAAGCCGGCCTGGTCGCCCGCCGGTCGCTCGCCGGCTGGGTCGACCTGCTGGGAGACGCGCTGGTGACGGTCGCCATCGCGGGGGCGCTGGCCACGGTCCTGCCGAACGAAGAGTGGTGGGGCGCTGCCGGGCGGGCGCTGCTGGTCGCGTCCGCGGCGGTGCTGGCAGGCCGGGCCGGCTACGGCGCGGTGCGCTTCACCGGGCGGCTCGCGCTCACCGCCAGCGGCATCCGGCACGGCCGCCGGGCGTACGGGTGGACGAACATCGACCTGGTCGTGCCGCACCGCAGCGACGGCCGGATCGACGGGGTGCGGCTGCGACCGGCCACCTGGCGGTCGACCGACCCGGCGCCGGTGGTCGGCGGCCGGGACACCGCGGTGCCCGAGGAGCGGCTGGTCGCGGCGATCGAACACTTCCGGCACCGGCCCGAGACACTGGCGGTCGGCCTGCCGGTGACCGCACCCGAGCCGGCCGGGTGACGGGTGTTAAGCGGGGGCCCCGCCTATACAGAATGCGTTAACAGGGGGCCCCTCCTTACAGCTTGTACTCCTTGAGGAGGCCGCGGGAGATGATGGTCTTCTGGATCTCCGAGGTGCCCTCGCCGATGAGCAGGAACGGCGCCTCGCGCATCAGCCGCTCGATCTCGTACTCCTTGGAGTAGCCGTAGCCGCCGTGGATGCGGAACGCCTCCTGGACCACCTCGGCGCAGTATTCCGAGGCGAGCAGCTTGGCCATGCCGGCCTCGACATCGTTGCGCTGGCCGGCGTCCTTGAGCCGGGCGGCGTTGACCATGAGGGCGTGCGCGGCCTCGATCTTGGTGCCCATCTCGGCGAGCTTGAAGGCGATCGCCTGGTGCTTCGCGAGCGGCTGGCCGAAGGTCTTGCGCTGCTGGGCGTACGCGACGGCCAGCTCGAACGCCCGGAGGGAGATGCCGCAGGCGCGGGCGGCCACGTTGACCCGGCCGACCTCGATGCCGTCCATCATCTGGTAGAAGCCGCGGCCGACCTGCTCCGCGCCGCCGAGCACGGCGGAGGCGGGCACGGTGACGCCGTCGAGCACCATCTCGGTGGTCTCGACGCCCTTGTAGCCCATCTTGTCGATCTTGCCGGGGATGGTCAGGCCGGGCGCGGTCTCGCCGAAGCCGGGCTCCTTCTCCAGCAGGAAGGTGCTCATGTTGCCGTAGACCGAGTCGGCCCCGGTGTCGGTCTTGACCAGGGTGGCCACCACCGACGAGTACGCCCCGTTGGTCAGCCACATCTTCTGGCCGTTGAGCACGTAGTCGTCGCCGTCGCGGACCGCCTTCGACTTGATCGCCGAGACGTCCGACCCGCACTCGGGCTCCGACATCGAGAACGCGCCGCGCACCTCGCCGGTGGCCATCTTCGGCAGCAGCCGGGCCTGCTGCTCGGCCGAGCCGTGCTGGGAGATCAGGTACGCCACGATGAAGTGCGTGTTGACGATGCCGGAGATCGACATCCAGCCCCGGGACAACTCCTCGACCACCAGCGCGTAGGTCAGCAGCGACTCGCCCAGCCCGCCGTGCTCCTCGGCGATGGTGAGCCCGAACAGCCCCATCTCGCGCATCCCGTCGAGGATGTCGGTGGGGTACTCGTCCGCGTGCTCCAGCCGCTGGGCGTGCGGGATGATCTCCTTGTCGGCGAACTCCCGCACGGTTTCCAGGATCGACCGCTGCACGTCGGTCAGGCCGGGCGTCTGGGCGAGTCGGGCCATCTCAGCCTCCGGGGATCGGCGCATTACTCGGGGGTAACTGAACGCTCGGTCAGTATCGGCCCCGCGCCCGGCGAGGCCAAGGTGACCGGTCCACACAACCGCTGTGAAAAGGTTCACCGCTGCCGGTAGCGTCCGCAAGAGAGAACGTCTCTGACCTGCGGCGGAGGGGTGAACGCGATGGCACATCCACCACCACCGGGAGAGCCCGACCAGCCGCCGTCGCCGTACGAGCGGCCCGCCGGGGAGCCGCCGGCATGGGGCCCGCCGGCCGGCGAGCAGCCGCCGTCCTACGGGCCACCCGGGGAGTACGGCCCCCGGGCCGGGCAGCCCGGGCCACCCGGGGACTACGGGCCCCCGCCCGGGCCGCACGGGCCGGCCGGGCCGCACGGGTATCACGGGGCGCCCGGGCACTACGGTCCGCCCGGCTGGGGCGGGCCGGCGCGCGGCACGAACGTGCTGGCGATCCTGTCGCTGGTCTTCGCCTTCGTCTTCTCGCCGGCCGGGATCGTCCTGGGTTACCTCGCCAAGCGGCAGATCCGGCAGACCGGCGAGGAGGGCGACCAGCTCGCCACCTGGGGGCTCATCCTCGGGTACGTCTTCACCGCGCTGGGCCTGCTGGCCTGCTGCGGCTGGATCGCGTTCGCCTTCTGGGCCGGCTCCAACCCGGGCCACGGCTACTGACCGCCGGCTCGCACCCGGGCCACGACTACCGAGCCCCCGAGCCACCGCCACCGACCCCGGCGGCTCACCGGAACTGCGACTCGCGGACGCTGTTGCCGCCGTCCACCACCAGCAGCTGCCCGGTGATGTACGACGCGGCCGGTGAGCAGAGGAAGGCCACCGCCGCGGCCACCTCGTCCGGCGTGCCGGGGCGGCCGACCGGGGTGCCGTGGCCCTGCTTCAGCTCGGCCAGGGTCGAGGCGGCGGTGTGGATGGTGCCGGGGGCGACCGCGTTCACGGTCACCCCGTCGGCGACCATCTCCATCGCCAGCGCCCGGGTCAGCCCGACCACGCCCGCCTTCGCCGCCGCGTACGCCGCCTCGGTGGGCAGGGCGTTCACCGCGCCGGCGGTGGCGGCGAGGTTGACCACCCGACCCCAGCCGCGCTCGGCCATCCCGCCGATGAACGCCCGGCTGCACAGGAACGCGGTGGTCAGGTTCCGGTCGATCTCGCCGCGCCACTCGTCGTAGCTGAGCTGGGCCACCGGCCGGAGCACCTCCGGGCTCGCCCGGCTGGCCAGCCCGGCGTTGTTGACCAGCACCTCGACGTCGCCGAGCTGCTCGGTCACCGCGTCGGCCAGCGCGCCCACCTCCGATTCGTCGGTCAGATCGGCGACGAACCCGGTCACGCCCAGCTCGCCGGCCCGGTCGTGGATCCGCCGGGTGGTCGAGACGATCGCGACCCGGGCGCCCAGGTCGGCCAGCCGGCGGGCGATCGCGTACCCGATGCCGTCCGGGCTGCCGGCCCCGGTCACCAGCGCGACCCGGCCGTCGAGCCGGGTGGTCACCGGCTCGGGCAGCGGCACCTGCTCGTCGCGGCTCGCCACCGTGGCGCCGGCCGCGAGCCGGCTGCGCCGGGCCACCCCGGGCCGGCTGACGTCCCGTCTCGGTCGACCCCGGTCGGCGCCCCGCGCGTCATGTGCCATGCCGAGATCCTGCCGCCTACGGCCGCTGCGGGCAACGAGGCACCCGGGAAGCGGGTGCCCCGATCTGGTCCGCGCTGGCTACCCTGACCGCGCATCCCGAGCTGAACGGAAGAGAACCCGCATGAGCTATCCCCCGCCGTCCGGTGGTTGGCACGACCCCGCCGCGCCCGCTCCGCAGTCGACGCCCCCGGCCGACCCGACCCTGCCGCTCGGCGGGAGCCCGGTGCCGGCCCAGGCCGGCCCGGTCGACCCGTATGCGGGGCTCCAGGCGGGCGACCCGTACGCCGCCCCCGGCTACCCGCCGCCCGGCGGCGCGCCGTACGGATATCCGCCGGCCGGCTACCCGCCGCCCGGTTACCGGCCCGGCCCGCCGCAGAACGGCCTGGCCATCGCCTCGATGGTGGTGTCGATCATCGGCGCGCTCGGCCTCTGCGCGTACGGCCTCGGCGGCTACGTCGGCATCGTCGGCCTGGCCCTCGGCTACGTCTCCCGCCGGCAGATCCGGGAGCGGGGCGAGGGCGGCGAGGGCTTCGCGACCGCCGGCATCGTGGTCGGCTGGATCGCCACCGTCATCGCGGTGCTGGCGACCGTCGTCATCGTGGGCCTGATCATCTTCGCGGCGAGCCAGGGCTCCTCGTCCAGCACCGGCTACTGACGCGGGTACGGGCCGCCCCGGCGCGGGACGGCCCGCCGCCGCTCACTCCGCCGGCGGGGTGAAGGTCGAGGTGCGCGTCATCCCGGCCGCGCGACCCTTGGCAGAGATCACCAGGGCCATCTTCCGGGACGCCTCGTCGATCATCTCGTCGCCGAGCATCACCGCGCCGAGCCGGCCGCCCGCCTCCGAGGTGTAGTGCTCGTACGCGTCGAGGATCAGCTCGGCGTGGTCGTAGTCGGCCTGGGCCGGCGAGTAGATCTCGTTCGCGGCGTCGATCTGGCCGGGGTGCAGCACCCACTTGCCGTCGAAGCCGAGCGCGGCGGACCGCTTTGCCACCTCGCGGAACGCGTCGACGTCCCGGATCTGCAGGAACGGCCCGTCGATGGCCTGCTTGTCGTGCATCCGGGCGGCCATCAGGATCCGCATCAGGATGTAGTGGTAGGGGTCACCCGGGTAGTCCGGGATCAACGCGCCGACCACCAGCGACTTCATGTTGATCGAGGCCATGAAGTCGGCCGGGCCGAAGATGATGGTCTCGACCCGCGGCGAGGCGGCCGCGATCTCGTCGACGTTCACCAGGCCGACGGCGTTCTCGATCTGCGCCTCGATGCCGATCCGCCCGACCTCCAGGCCGAGGGTCTTCTCGAGCTGGGTGAGGGTCAGGTCCAGCCACTGCACCTGGCCGGCGTTCTGCACCTTCGGCAGCATGATGCAGTCGAGGTTGGCCCCCGCGCCCTCGACCACCTCGATGACGTCCCGGTAGGTCCACGGCGTGGTCAGGTCGTTGACCCGGACCACCCGGGTCTTGCCGGCCCAGTCACCCTCGTTGAGCGTGGCCACGATGTTCTTGCGGGCGTCCGGCTTGGCCAGCGGGGCGACCGCGTCCTCCAGGTCGAGGAAGACCTGGTCGGCCGGGAGCCCCTGAGCCTTGCCGAGCATCTTGACGCTGGAGCCGGGTACCGCGAGGCAGGACCGGCGGGGGCGACCGACTGCGGCCATGGATGCGCTCCTTCCAGCGTCCGGCGGGCACGCCGGCGAAGATGACGGACCTTAACGATCACAAAGGCTTGTTGACGCCACGGTAACCTCGTGCCGTGACCGGGGTGAATGGACCTGTGGAAGATCTCACTGGGCGCCGGATCGTGGTGGTGACCGGGGCCAGCTCCGGCATCGGGCTGGCCGCCGCCGTCGACCTGGCCCGGCGGGGCGACCGGGTGGTGCTGGTCGGCCGGGACCCGGCCCGCCTACAGGCCGCCGGCGACCGGGTACGCGACGCCTCCGGCGAGCGACCCGAGCTGTTCCGGGCCGACTTCGCCGTGCTGGACGACGTGCGGCGGCTGGCGGAGCGGCTGCGCGCCGCGTACGACCGGATCGACGTGCTGGCCAACAACGCCGGCGCGATCGTGCTGCAACCGGTCACCACCGTCGACGGCTTCGAGCTGTCCATCCAGGCCAACCACCTGGCCCCGTTCCTGCTGAGCAACCTGCTCGCCGACCGGGTCGGCCGGCTGGTCGTGACCGCCTCCGGCGCCCACCGCAGCGGCCGGCTCGACCCCGCCGACCTGAACGCCGCGCTGCGCCACTACCGGCCGATGCGCGCGTACGGGACCAGCAAGCAGGCAAACATCCTGTTCGCCGCCGAGGCCGCCCGGCGCTGGCCGGACGTCCCCGCGTACTCCTTCCATCCCGGCGTGGTGCGGACCCGGTTCGGGGCGGACAGCCGGCTGGTCGCGATCGGCATGCGGTTCCTGCCGTTCCGCAGCCCGGAGAAGGGCGCCGAAACGCTGGTCTGGCTGGCCAACCAGGACCCGGACCGGCTGGTCGACGGCGGCTACTACGCCGACCGCCGGCCGCGCCGGCCGCTGCGCAAGGCGGCCGACCCGGGACTGGCCGCCCGGCTCTGGACGGCCAGCGCCGAGGCCGTGGGCATCGACGGCTGACGGGCCCCCGGCGGCCCGCCCCGCTGGCATACTTCCCGCCATGACGACGGGGAACGCCGGGGTGCTGCTGGTCGCCCTGGTCGAGATGGCCGGCGGCGCGGTCGAGGCGGGCCGGCGCTACGAGGACGCGGTGCTGGCCCTGCTCGGGCGGCACCGCGGGGAGCTGGAACGGCGGCTGCGCACCGACGACGGCAACGAGGTGCACGTGATCCGGTTCGCCGACCGGGCCGGCTACGACGCGTTCCTGGTCGACCCGGAGCGGGTCGCGCTGCGCGGCGCGCTCGGCGACGACGCGCCGACCACCCGGGTGCTGGAAGTACGCGAGGTCTGATCCCGCTCCCTCACTTCATCACGGTGGGCCGGCGAGAACAAGACTTGATCTTGGCGCGGTGGGCACCCATGGTCGAGGCATGGAATTCGACGCGATGGCCACCGCCCGCCGGGCGCTGTGGATCGGCGGCGCCCAGTGGGCCGGCAAGACCACGGTCGCGGTGACCCTGGCCCTGCGGCACGGGCTGACCGCGTACCTCTACGACCGGCACGACGCCCGGGGGCACGACGACCGGCGGATCGCCGACCGGGTCCGCCGGGCCGAGCCGCCCGCCGGCCCCGACCCGGACGCCGCCTGGGTGCACACCGACCCCGCCCGGATGGCCGCCGAGACCCTGGCCGGCTTCCCGCGCCGCTTCGAGTGGGTGCTGGACGACCTCAGCGCGCTGGTCACCGGCCGGCGGGTGATCGCCGAGGGTTGGGGGCTGCGTCCCGAGCTGGTGGTCCCGCTGGTCGAGTCGAGCCGTCAGGTGGTGGTGCTGGTGCCCACGCCGGAGTTCCGGGCGTACCAGCGCGAGCGGCTGCCCCGGGCCACCGCCCGACACGACGGGGTCAGCGACCCCGAGCGGGCGGTACGCAGCCGGCTGGCCCGCGACGAGCTGGTCGCCGCCGACGCCGTGGCCCGGGCCCGGGAGCTGGGCGTACGGGTGATCGAGGTGGACGGCAGCCGGGACGCAGTGGCGGTGACCGACCTGGTCGAGGAGCACTTCGCCCCGTTCCTCACTCGGTGAGGTGCACCGGGACGCTGGTCACCACCACGCCCGGCAGCGCCCGCAGGGCGTCCCGCAGCCGCTGCTCGGCGCGGCTGTGCAACGGCCGGTGCCGGCGGCGGCGGGTCACCACCTCCGGCACGATCACGGTCAGCGTCAGCTCCGGCCCGGCGGCGTGCAACGCCTCCAGGTAGTGCGCCAGCGGCCCGATCACCGCCCGGTACGGGGAGACGATGGTCTCCAGCCGCACGTGGTCGCCCCACGCCCGCCACTGCTCGCGGAACCGCTCCGCCTCGGCGTCCTCCGGGGCGACGTGCACCGCCAGCGTCGGCTGGCCGAGCGAGGCCGCGTACGCCAGGGCCCGCAGCGAGGCCCGGTTCAGCCGGGCCATCGGCACCACCACCAGGTGGCGTACCTGCTGGGGCAGTTCCTCGCCCTCGGCGGACCCGGGGGTGGGCGCGACCGCGGGCCCGGCCGGCGGGCCCGCGGTCGGCGGGTGCAGGGCCAGCGCCCGGTGCAGCCGGGCGTAGTGCCGGTGCACCCGGTGGAAGAGCAGCACCAGCAGCGGCACCGCGACCACCACCACCCAGGCGCCCTCGGCGAACTTGGCGACGGCGGCGGTCAGCAGCACCAGCCCGGAGAGCACCGCCCCGACCGCGTTGAGCCCCAGCCGGCGCCGCCAGCCCCGCCCCCGGTGCCGCCGCCAGTGCACCACCATCCCGCTCTGCGACAGGGTGAAGGCGAGGAACACCCCCACCGCGTAGAGGGGGATCAGCGACGCGGTGTGCCCGCCGAACGCGACGAAGACGACAGTCGCCGCGGTGGCCAGCGCGACCAGCCCGTTACTGAACGCCAACCGGTCCCCCATGTGCAGGAAGCGGCGTGGGGCGTGGCCGTCGCGGGCCATGAAGAAGAGCAGCCGGGGAAAGTCGTTGAAGGCGGTGTTCGCCGCCAGCAGCAGGATCAGCGCGGTGCTCGCCTGGAGCAGCGGGTACCAGGGGCCGGCCGGGAAGGTGAGCCGGCCCAACTGGGACAGCAGGGTCTCCTCCGGCCGGGGCACCAGGCCGTCCAGGTGGATCAGCACGGTCAGCCCGGCGAAGAGGACCACCAGCATGGCCACCATCCAGCCGAGCGTGGTCCGGGCGTTGCGCCACTCGGTGGGGCGGAACGCCGGCACCGCGTTGGAGACCGCCTCGATGCCGGTCATCGACACCGCCCCGGAGGCGAACGCGCGCAGCACCAGCAGCAGGCCCAGCCCCTCGGCCGCCGGCACCGGCGGCGGGGGCACCGGCGCGAACCCCCGCCCGGCCGCGTGCCACCAGCCGACCACGAGCAACGCCAGGACCGCGACCACGAAGGCGTACGTGGGCAGCACGAAGATGTTGCCGGCGGTGCGCACCCCGCGCAGGTTGCCGGCGAGCAGCACCAGGATCACCAGCACCCCGAGCGGTACGTTGAACGGCGCCAGCGCGGGCAGCGCGGAGGTGACCGCGTGCACCCCGGCGGCCACCGACACGGACACGGTCAGCACGTAGTCGAGCATCAGCCCGGCGGCGGCGGTCAGCCCCGGCGTGACGCCCAGGTTGTCCGAGGCCACGATGTACGAACCGGCGCCGTGCGGGTAGGCCGGGATGGTCTGCCGGTACGACAGCCCGACCGCGATCATCAACAGCACCAGCGCGGCGGCCAGCGGCAGCGACAGGCCCAGCGCCCCGCTCCCGGCCAGCACCAGCACGGTCAGCATCGCCTCCGGCCCGTACGCCACCGAGCTGAGCAGGTCGGAGGAGAGGATCGGCAGGGCCACCAGCTTGCGCATCCGCTCGTAGAGCACGGCGGAGCTGCGCAGCGGCGGGCCGAGCACCACCCGGCGCAGCCGGGACACGGCGCGGGCCGGCCGGGAACGCGGCTCGTGGGCCGGCGGGGTGGCGACCAGCTCGCCGGGCTGCCCGGCGAACATCTCGATCGGGGCCAGCCGGCCGAACCGGGTGGGGGCCGGCCGGCCCCGGTACCGGTCCAGGGTCGGGTCGACGGGCAGCCCCCCGGCCGGCCGGTCCGGCTGCCAGCGGGCGCCGATCCGGCGCAGCGTGGCGACCTCGTCGGGGCGCAGCGGTGGGAACTCGGCCGACGGGGTGACGGCGGTGCCGCCCCCGGCCTCGTCCGGCTGCATCAGCGCCCCTTCCCGCAACGCTCCCCTCCTGCACTGTCACGGAAGCAGCGCCGCCGGGTGGCCGAAATGCAAGGAGGGGCCCCTTGTTAACAGACGTCTGTTAACAAGGGGCCCCTCCTTGCCCGGCGGGCGGCGCGGGCGCCGCCGATCACCACCACGGCCACCCCGACCAGCAGCAGCGCCAGCCCGGGCAGGGCCTGCGGGCGGGGCGCCTGCCCCAGCCACCACCAGGCGATCAGGGCCGCCCCGGGCACCTCCAGCAGGATCAGCACGCTGACCGTGGTGGCCGAGATCCGGTGCAGGGCGTAGTTGAACATCGAGTGGCCGAGCAGTTGGGCGCCGGCCACCAGCCCCAGGATGGCCAGCCAGGTGCCGCCGTCGTACCCGGTCAGCGGCAGCCCGGCGACCAGGCAGACGACCAGCAGGACCGCCCCGCAGACCCCGTAGCAGACGGTGGTGTAGGTGGTGGTGCTGAGCGACCCCCGGGCCCGCTCACCGAACGCCGTGTAGACCGCGGCGAACATCCCGCCGGCCACCGCGAGCAGGTCACCGGCGACCGCCCGACCCGAGACGGTGACGTCGGCGCCGGTGGCGAGCGCCGCGCCGACCACCGCCACCGCGATGCCGGCCCAGACCACCGCCGGCAGCCGCCGCCCCTGCCCGCGGGCGATCAACCCCTGCCACACCGGCTGGGTGGCGACCAGCGCGGTCGCGGTGGCGACCGAGGTGAGCTGCACCGCCGGCATCCAGGTGGCGAAGTGCGCGGCGAGCGCCACCCCGGAGAGTACGCAGAACCAGCCCTCCCGCCGGCCGGCGCCGACGGTCAGCCGGCGGAACTCCGCCCGCCTCCCGAGCAGCGAGAAGGGCCCGAGCACCGCGACGGCGAGCGCGTTCCGCCAGAACGCGATCGCCAGGGCGGGCGCGGCGGCGAAGGCGATCAACGGTCCGGAGGAGGAGACCGCGACCACGGCGAGCGCGACGGCGGCGCCGGTCAGCGGATCGAGTGGCGGGCGGGGTGGGGATGGCTGCACGGTGAGCAATCCTCACACGTCCGGCGGGCACCACGGATGGTCAGCAACTGGTTACGATCATGAAGGTCCGCGCGCCCGCTGACCCCTCGACCGCCCTGGAGGCGTCTCCCCATGCCCAGGTACCAGGCGGTGCTGTTCGACTTCTTCGGCACGCTGACCTGTCCCTCCCCCCGCGGCCGGGGGCACCGGCTCACCGCCGAGTTGCTGGGCTGCCCGGGGGAACGGCTCACCGAGGTGCTCGACCGCAGCTACTACCAGCGGGCCAGCGGGTCGCTGGGCGGGGCCGAGGCGACCCTGCGCTGGGTGTGCGACCAGCTCGGCGTGCGCCCCTCGGCGGAGGCGCTGCGCGCGGCGCTCGCCTCCCGCCACCGCGCGGTACGCGCCGACACCCGGCTGCGGCCCGAGGCGGTGCCGGTGCTGGCGGCGCTGCGCCGCCGGGGCGTACGCACCGCCCTGGTCAGCGACTGCACCCACGAGCTGCCAGCGTTCCTGCCCGAGCTGCCGGTCGCGCCGCTGCTCGACGCGCGGGTGTTCTCGGTGCGGGTCGGGCGGTGCAAGCCGGATCCCGAGCTCTACCTGACCGCCTGCCGGCGGCTGGGCGTGGCCCCCGAGCACTGCCTCTACGTCGGTGACGGCGGCAGCCGCGAGCTGAGCGGCGCGGCGCGGGTGGGGCTGACCGCCGTCCGGCTGGCCGCCCCGGACCTCGCCCGGCACCTGGTCTTCGACCCCGAGCCGGACTGGGCCGGCCCGGCGGTGACCGCGCTGCCCGGGGTGGTGGAGCTGGTCGACCGGGCGCCGGTCAGCGCCGACGGACGCGGTGCAACCGGAACGGCCGGCGGGTCACCCGCACCACCGGCGCGCCGCGCGGCGGCTCGGCCAGCGACCCGGCCGGCAGGTCGGCGCCCGCTGCCGGCGGGCCGGCCGGGCTGAGCCGGTTCAGCGCGCAACCGTCGGCGGCCCACCGGGCGACCAGGTCAGCGATGGCCCCCGGCGCGTTCAGCCGCTTGGCGGCCACCAGCGGCGCGGCCGTCTCCCAGCCCGCACTGCCGGGTGTCACCCGGGTCACCCGGGCCGGCCAGGTGACGATCCGGCCGCCGTGGTCGCCGCGCAGGGTGACCCGGGCCTCGGTGGCGTCGGCCAGCCCGGGGGCGGACTGCTCGCCGGGGCCGCTGACCACGAAGAGGTCACCCTCCAGCGGCATGCACCACAGCGCCAGCGCCGGCCCGTCGGTGACGCTCACCCAGGCGACGGCGGCCTTCTTCGCCGCCTCGTCGACCAGCGGCGTGCTCTCCCGGGCCTGCACCTCGTCCGTCATGCGGGCATCCTCTCGCACCCCGGCCCGCCCGGACAGCCGGACCGGGCCGGGTGGTCAGCCGACGAAGGGTGGGATCAGGATCTCGCCGCGGGCCACCGCCATCACCTGGCCGGCGACGGTCGCCCCGACCGCCGCGCCGCCGCTCGTGGTCACCGTGCAGGCCAGCACCGACGGGCGGTGGATCTCGATGCCCTGCCGCACGGTGTACGGGTGGGTGCCGTCACCGGGCAGCAGCCCGCTGGCGACGAGCCACACCCCGAGACCGAGGGCGGCCGAACCGGTCGCCGGATCCTCGGGCACCCCCAGACCGGGCACGAAGATCCGGGCGTGGGCCGTTTGCGCGGCGGCGTCCCAGGAGAAGACGCTGACGTGCTCCACGCCGTACCGCTCCGCCGCCGCCGCGTTCACCCGGGCCCGGGCCACCGCGTCCGGCCGCACCGGCAGGTACGGGAACTCCAGCCCGCACCCGGCCACCCGGGGCGCCGGCCCGGCGTGGTCGGCGGCGTCCAGGCCGGCCATCTCCAGCAGCGGCTCCGGGTCCAGCTCCGGGCCGAGGGTGGGCGTGCCGCCGGTGAGCGTCGCCCCGGTCGCGGTGACCTCGATCGGCAGGACGCCGGCGCCGCACTCCTGGGCGACCCGGCCCGCCGCGAACATCCCGCGCCGGCTGGCGGTGACCGCCGCGCCGACGCTGGGGTGCCCGGCGAAGGGCAGCTCCGCGACCGGGGTGAAGATCCGCGCCCGGTAGGTGGCGCCGACCTGCGTGGGCGGCAGCACGAACACCGTCTCGGAGAGGTTGAACTCCACCGCGAGCGCCTGCATCTGCTCGGTGGCCAGCCCTTCGGCGCCGAACACCACCGCCAGCGGGTTCCCCGCGTACGGGCGGTCGGTGAAGACGTCCACGATCTCGTAGGACAGGGTCGACATGTTGATAAACACTAGGCGCTTAGGCTGGTGCCCGTGAGCACGCCGACCCGGGTCTACATCGCCCGACTCGCCGGAGTGGCCGTTTTCGATCCGAACGGCGACCAGGTGGGTCGGGTCCGTGACGCGGTGGCACGGATCCGGGCGACCCAGCGACCGCCGGAGGTCGTCGGCCTGGTGGCCGAGATGCCGATGCGCCGGCGCATCTTCCTCTCCATCAACCGGATCACCTCCATCGACTCCGACGCGGTGGTGCTCGGCAGCGGCACGCTCAACCTGCGCCGGTTCGAGAAGCGCCCGAACGAGCTGCTGGTCCTCCAGGAGCTGCTGGACCGCCGGGTCCGGTTGGAGGGCGGCCAACCGGGCGCGGTGGTCGACGTGGCGATGGAGTGCAGCCGCGGTGGCGAGTGGTCGCTGACCCGGGTGGCGGTCCGCGAGCAGACCGGCCGGCTGGGCCGGCGCGGCCACCTGCACCAGGTCGAGTGGGACCGGGTGGGCGGGCTGAGCGACGTCGGCGAGGGCCGGGGCACCGCCAACCTGCTCGCCGTGCTGGAGGACATGCGCCCGGCCGACCTGGCCAACGCCCTGCAGGACCTGCCCGACGACCGCCGCAACGAGGTCGCCGCGGCGCTCGACGACGAGCGGCTGGCGGACGTGCTGAGCGAGCTGCCCGAGCACGACCAGGTGGAGATCCTCGCCGCGCTGGACCGGGAACGGGCCGCCGACGTGCTCGAGGAGATGGACCCGGACGACGCCGCCGACCTGCTCAACGAGCTGCCCCCGCCCGAGCAGGACGTACTGCTCGACCTGATGGAGCCCGACGAGGCCGACCCGGTCCGCCAGCTGCTGAAATACAGCGCCGGCACGGCCGGCAGCGTGATGACGTCGGAGCCGGTGATCCTGCCCCCGGACGCCACCGTCGCCGAGGCGCTGGCCCGGATCCGGGAACCACAGCTCTCCCCGGCGGTGGCCGCGCAGGTGTTCGTGACCCGCGCCCCGATGACCACGCCGACCGGGCGCTACCTCGGCATGGTGCACTTCCAGCGGCTGCTCCGGGATCCCCCGGCCGACCTGCTCGGCGGCCTGGTGGCCAACGACATAGACCCGCTGCGGCCCGGCACCCCGCTGCCGGAGATCACCCGCCGGATGGCCACCTACGACCTGGTCGCGATGCCGGTGATCGACCGGAACAACCGGCTGGTGGGCGCGGTGACGGTGGACGACGTGCTGGACCACTCGCTGCCGCGGGACTGGCGGGACCGCGACGCCGGGCCGGCCCCGGCCGCCACCCAGGACACGCTGGACGGCGCCGATGGCTGACCAGCGACGGGCGGAGCGGCTCGACCAGCCGCGCGAGCCCCGCGGCGTCCGGCTGCCCCGGATCGACCGGGAGACCTTCGGCAGGTGGGCCGAGGGCATCGCCCGGGGCATGGGTACGGCGAACTTCCTCGTCTACATGACCCTGGTCCTCGCGGCCTGGTTCCTGTGGAACACGCTCGCCCCGGCGGACCTGCGGTTCGACCCGTACACGTTCACGTTCCTGACCCTGGTGCTCTCCCTGCAGGCGTCCTACGCGGCGCCGCTGATCCTGCTCGCGCAGAACCGCCAGACGGACCGGGACCGGGTGGCGCTGGACGAGGACCGCCGGCAGGCGACCATGCAGAAGGCGGACACGGAATACCTGGCCCGGGAGATCGCCGCGCTGCGCATCGCCATGGGCGAGGTCGCCACCCGGGACTTCCTCCGCTCCGAGCTGGCCCGGCTGGCCGAGGAGCTGGACGAGGCCGCCGAGCGGCGGCACAAGCTGGAACGGCGCCAGCAGGACCGGAGCATGCGGGGTGACGAGCCGCTCGGCGAGCCCCGCGACGATCTCGACAGCGACTACGTGCGGGACGGCCGGTCGGAGCGCTGAGCGGCCGGGCCGGACGTACCGATCGTCCCGGTCCGGGCGGTTGCGGGACGGGCATCGATTCGCTCACACCGTCGCGGGGACGCGATCCCCACCGACGTAGCATTGCGGGCATGTCAGCACCCGTCAGCACCATCTCCGACGCGATCCAGGCCGCCCTGGCCACCGTCAACGACCCGGAGATCCGCCGGCCGATCACCGAGCTGGGCATGGTCCGCTCCGCCGCGATCGGCGACGACGGTGTCGTCCGCGTCGAGCTGCTGCTCACCGTGGCCGGCTGCCCGCTGAAGGACAAGCTGCGCGCCGACATCACCGCCGCCGTGGGCGGCGTACCGGGCGTGACGGGTGTCGAGATCGACTTCGGCGTGATGAGCCCGGAGCAGCGCCAGGAGCTCCAGTCCAAGCTGCGCGGCGGTGGCACCGCCGAGCCGGTCATCCCGTTCGCCCAGCCCGGCTCGCGGACCCGGGTGTACGCGGTGGCCAGCGGCAAGGGTGGCGTCGGCAAGTCCAGCGTCACGGTCAACCTGGCCGCCGCGCTGGCCGCCCGGGGGCTCGCCGTCGGCGTGGTCGACGCCGACATCTACGGCCACTCGGTGCCCCGGATGCTCGGCGCCGAGGGGGCACCGACCCGGGTCGAAGACATGATCATGCCGCCGCAGGCGCACGGCGTGAAGGTGATCTCGATCGGCATGTTCACCCCGGGCAACGCCGCCGTGGTGTGGCGCGGCCCGATGCTGCACCGCGCCCTCCAGCAGTTCCTCGCCGACGTCTACTGGGGCGACCTGGACGTCCTCCTGCTCGACCTGCCCCCGGGCACCGGCGACATCGCCATCTCGGTGGCGCAGCTGCTGCCCAACGCCGAGATCCTGGTGGTCACCACCCCGCAGGCCGCCGCCGCCGAGGTGGCCGAGCGGGCCGGCGCGATCGCCCTGCAGACCCACCAGCGGGTGGTCGGCGTCATCGAGAACATGTCCTGGATGGAGCTGCCCGACGGGTCCCGGATGGAGGTCTTCGGTGCCGGTGGCGGCCAGGCCGTCGCCGACTCGCTGAGCCGGACCATCGGCGCGCAGGTGCCGCTGCTGGGCCAGATCCCGCTGGACACCCGGGTCCGCGAGGGCGGCGACGCCGGCCTCCCGATCGTGCTCGCCCAGCCGGACGCCGCCGCCGCCCGGGCGCTGGACACCGTCGCCGACCGGCTGGCGGTACGCCGCGAGTCGCTGCTCGGCAAGCCGCTGGGGCTCAAGCCGGCCGGCCGCTGACCCATACCCCGCATCCGCGCCCGCTCATCCCGCGTCCCGGCGCTGACCGGCCGCCGGGATGCCCCGGGATGCGGTGTGTCGGCCTGACCCGCCGCCCCGACGGCCCGGGATGCCGCATGCCGGGCTGACGCGAGGCGCCGGACCCGAGATGCCGCGAAGTGGCCTGACCCTCGGCGCGGACGGCCCCGGATGCCGCGACTCGGCCCGACCCACCGGCCGGACGGCGCGGGGTGCCGCATGCCGGGCTGAGGCGAGGCGAGGGATCAGGTGGCGTCGTCGTCGTATGCGTGCGAGCGGGGCGCCGGGGCGGGCGCCGCGGCGGCCACGTCACCGGTGGCAGTGACCGACCGCCCGTTGGTCGACCTGATGTCGGCGGCGGAGGCGACGTCCTTCAGGTCGTTGTGCACGCCCGTCACGTCGGCCCGGAGGTTGTCGTAGACGCCCTGGAGCGGCTTCCGGATCGCCTGCTCGTCCTCCTCGCTGAGCAGGTGCTTGCGGATGAACGCCTTCGGGTGCAGATCCTCCAGCTGGATGTCGGTGCCCAGCTCGCGGCTCAGGTCGCCGGTGGCGTTCTGCGCCATGTTGCGCAGGTTGCGCACCATTCGCAGCCCTTCGGAGATCACCTGAGGCAGCCGGTCACCGAAGATCAGCAGTGCCAGGAGCAGCAGCGTACCGATCTCCCACCAGTTCAGGTTCTCGAACACGGCTGGGCCTCCTCGTCGGCGTCAGGCAAAGACTACGCACCTGGGAGGCCGGTCCGGCAAGAGGTGCGGGGTGCTCACTTGGCATCTGCGGCGAGGGTCACCGAGGTGTTCTGCCGGTTGGCGCCCCGCCGGTACTCGACCGTCACCACCGAACCCGGCGCGAACTTGCGTACCAATGCGATCAGGTCGGTCGGCTCGCTCATCGGCCGGCCGTTGAGTCGCAGGACCACGTCGCCGGCCCGCAGGCCCGCCCCGGCCGCCGGCCCGGACGGCTCCACCTGCTGCAACCGGACGCCGTCGCCGGTGCCCGCGTTCGGGCCGCCGACCTGGGCGCCGATCACCGTACGGCGGGCCTTGCCGGTGCCGATGATGTCCTGGGTGATCCGCTTCGCCTGGTTGATCGGGATGGCGAAGGCGAGACCGATGTTGCCCGCCTCCTGCCCGTCGGCGACCAGCGACTTGATGGTGGAGTTCACCCCGACCACCCGGCCCGCCCCGTCGACCAGCGGGCCGCCGGAGTTGCCGTGGTTGACCGCCGCGTCGGTCTGGATCGCCGCGTAGTAGCGGGTCGGCCCGCCCGGCTCCCCCGCCTGCATGGTGCGGTCCAGGGCGCTGACGATGCCGGCGGTGACCGTGTTGGCCAGCGACAGCGGCGAGCCGATCGCCAGCACCGGGTCACCGACCGCCAGCGAGTCGGAGTCGCCGAACTCCACCGGCTTCAGCCCGGTCCGGGAAACCTTGATCACCGCGATGTCGGACTCCGGATCCTGCCCCACCACGGTGGCCGGCGCCGAGCTGCCGTCGTTGAAGATCACCGACGCCTTGCCGACGCTGCCGGAGACCACGTGGTCGTTCGTGATCACGTGCCCCTCCGGGCTGACGATGAAGCCGGAGCCCTCGCTGGTGCCGCCGAGGCTGGTCACCCGGACGGTCACCACGCTGGGCAGCACCCGCTCGGCCACCCCGGCCAGCGACTCCGGCTTGCGCTGGGCCAGCGCCGGCGCCTCGGCCGGAGCGCCCAGGGTGGCCCCCCGGCCGGCCCCGCCGTGCACCGCGAAGGCGTAGCCCAGTGCCCCGCCCAGGGCGCCGGCGAGCAGCGCGGTGATCAGCGGGATGAGCAGCAGCAGCCGCAGCCTCGGCCGGCCCCCGGCGTCCGGGTCGGTGACCGGCTCCGGCTCGGCCGCGCCGTCCGGGCCGGGGGCCGGGACGACCACCGCCGTCGGGGCGTACGGGTCCCGCCACGGGTCGGCCAGGGCGTCGGACCACCACGGTGACGGCGCGTCGCCCCGGGCGCCCGTCGACGCCGGCGTGCCGGCCGGTGGCGTCCCGGGTCCCGGCTGTCCCGCCGGCGCCCGGGTATCACCGGGCCGGCGCCAGTCCCACCCGTCGGTCACGTCGGTGCCCTCCCACTCGTTCCCGGGTCCCGTCCGACGCGGCGGGGGCCGGAACCGAACCCGCCGCGACCATCGGGACACCGCATCCAGGATTGCACGGATGGCGCGCGTCGAGTCACCGGTTGCCGACCGTGATCGCCGACGGCGGACGCGCGGCTGCGCCCGAACGGCCTCGCCTCTAGGCTCATACCGCCAACCCGCCCCTCGCACCACTCCCGCCGCCCGGAGGTGTCCCATCGCCACGGTCGCCAATTCCGGCAGCTCGATGGCCCAGGTGTTGCAGTTCGCCGAGACGTACGTCACCGAGGACCTGGTGCTGCGCACCGCGCGCAGCCTGGCCCACGAGGTGGGCGTCGACGCGGTCACCCCGGGCGCCGGGGCCGCGCTGCGGCTGCTGGCCGCCGCCGGCAACGCCCGGGCGGTGGTGGAGATCGGCACCGGCACCGGGGTCAGCGGCGTCTGGCTGCTGCGCGGCATGCGCGCCGACGGGGTGCTGACCACCATCGACGTCGAGGTGGAGCACCAGCGGATCGCCCGCCGCATCTTCGTGGAGGCCGGCTTCCCGTCCGGCCGGACCCGGATCATCACCGGACGGGCGCTGGACGTGCTGCCCCGCCTCGCCGACGGGGCGTACGACCTGGTCTTCGTGGACGCGGAGGTGACCGGGTTCAGCGCCTGCGTGGACGCCGCGCTGCGGCTGCTGCGCCCGGGCGGGGTGCTCGCCCTCAACGGCGCGCTCGCCGGCGGCCGGATCGGCGATCCCGCCGCCCGCGACGTGGCGACGGTGACCGTCCGCGAGACGATCAAGGCGATCCGGGAGTCCGAGCACTGGGTGCCCGCGCTGCTCCCCGTCGGCCACGGCCTGCTGGCCGCGGTGCGCTGCTGAGCCCACCACGCCGCAGGTGGGGCGCTCGCGCGCCGGAACGCGGGCCGCTGGCGTCGCTCAGTCGAGCGTGGCCAGCCAGCGCAGCAGGCCGCGTACGCCCCACCCGGTCGCGCCCTTGGTCAGCTCGGCGTCGTCGCCCTCGGCCCAGGACGGCGCGGACATGTCCACGTGCACCCAGCGCTCGCGCAGGTCGCCGGTGAACTCGCGGAGGAAGAGCGCGGCGGTCACCGAGCTGGCGCCGGCGGGCGAGCTGTGCAGGTCGGCCAGGTCGCTGCCGAGGTGCTCGACGTAGTCGGCGGCCAGCGGCATCCGCCAGGCCGACTCGCCGGCCGCGGCGATCGCGGCCAGCAGCTCGTCGGCCAGCTCGTCGTTGTCGCTGTAGAGCGCGCCGGTGCGCTTGCCCAGCGCCACCGCGTTGGCCCCGGTCAGGGTGGCCAGGTCGACCAGCAGGTCGGGGCGCAGCTCGGCGACCGCGTACGCGAGGGCGTCGGCGAGCACCAGCCGGCCCTCGGCGTCGGAGTTGGTGCTCTCGCTGGTCAGCCCGCCGTAGTGGCGGATGATGTCGCCCGGGCGGAAGGCGGACCCGCTGACCATGTTCTCGGCCAGCGGCGCCAGCGTGGTGACCCGCACCGGCAGGCCCAGCGCGGCGGCGCCCAGGGTGGCGCCGATCACGGCGGCGGCGCCGGCCATGTCCTTGCGCATCAGCTTCATCGCGTCCCGCGGCTTGATCGAGATGCCGCCGGTGTCGAAGGTGATGCCCTTGCCGACCAGGACGACGTGCCGCTTCGCGCCGGCCGGTCGCCAGTCCAGCTCGACGAGGCGGGGGCCGCTGGCCGAACCGCCGCCCACCGCCAGGATGCCGCCGAAGCCCTCGGCGGCCAGCTCCTCGGGGCCGCGTACCCGCAGGTGCAGGTCGGGCGTGCCGGCCGCGGCGGCCTCCACCTGGGCGGTGAACCACTGCGGGTTCTTCACCGAGGAGGGCATGTTGGTCAGGTCCCGGGCCAGCCGGGTGTTCTCGGCGGTCGTCCGGGCCAGCTCGACCACCTCCCGGTACGCCTCGACGTCGGTCACCAGCAGGTCGACCTCGCGCAGCGCCGGGGCCTCGCCGGCCTCGGTCAGCCGGAACCGGTACGAGCCGAGCAGCAGCCCCTCGACCAGGCCCCGGACCGCGGCCGGGGCGTCGTCGGGCAGCGCCACGGCGAGCCGCGGCTCGGCCTTGGCGGCCCGGGCCAGCGCCGCGCCCGCCACCCGCCACCCCTGCTCGTCGCCGTCGCCGACGCCGAGCAGCAGCAGCCGCTCCGGCGTACGGGTGGGGCGCAGGTGTTCCCGGGTCTGCCCGGCCCGGCCGGTGAGCCGGGCGACCGGGGCCAGCGCGGCGGCCTCGGCCAGCACGTCGTCCGGGAGCGCCGACGCGGTCGGCACCAGCTCGGCGGAGGCTCCGGCGTCGGCCGGCCCGCCCGGTCGGACGGGCAGGACGAGGGTGTCGAGCCGCTCCGGCCCGGTGGTCAGACGGATCGCCAGCACGCTGGACCGTACCTCCGAAAAGATCATGGGCGGGCAGCTCTGGCCCGGCCCCAGGGTGCGAAGGCCCTGAGCCACCGGCGGAGGCCGGTGGCTCAGGGATTGACGAATCGCCCGGACACAGTCGCCGCCCGGTACGCGCCGTCGATCAGCCGGCGGCTGCCTTCAACGCGTCGCCGAGCGCGGTGGCCTCGTCGGGAGTCATCTCGACGACGAGCCGGCCACCACCCTCCAGCGGGACCCGCATGACGATGCCGCGGCCCTCCTTGGTGACTTCCAGCGGACCGTCGCCCGTCCGCGGCTTCATCGCCGCCATGTTGTCTCCCCTCAGACCTACACCAGGGTCGGTGGGTTGCCCCACAGCCTCTTCGCCATAAACCACCGCAGCCTTCGCGGGGGTGTCGACCAACGATTTTCCCTGATGAACACCGCCGGACCCAAACTGAAGCTGCATTGATGTAACAGCATCTAGCTTATCTTGAGAAGGCCTGTCACAATGTGCGGTCATGCAGGCACGGTCGGCACTCTTCGACCTGTACGGCGACCACCTCCGGCCGAGGGGTGGCCGCGCACCGGTCGCCGCCCTGGTCAAACTGCTGTCGCCGCTCGGGATCGCCCCTCCGGCGGTGCGCACCGCGGTCTCCCGGATGGTCCGCCAGGGCTGGCTCGACCCGCTCCGGCTGGCCTCCGGACCCGGATATTCGATCACACCGAAAGCCGCCCGACGACTCGACGAGGCGGCCGCCCGGATCTACCGGACCGGACGGGTCAGCTGGGACGGCCGGTTCGACCTCCTGGTCCTCCAGGCCCCCACCACCCGCCGGGAGCGGCAGCGACTCGCCGCCAACCTGAGCTACCTCGGCTACGGCACCCTCGACGAGCAGACCTGGGTGGCCACCCGCCCCGGCGAGGACGTGGACCTGCTGCTCACCGAGGCCGGGGTGCGCTACGAGCGGTTCAACGCCGCCCACCACGCCGGCACCGCGGGGGCGATGGGCGTGGTCCGCCGGGCCTGGGACCTGGCCGAGATCGGGCAGGCCTACGAGCGGTTCGTCGCCGAGCAGCGCCCGCTGCTGTCCGGGGTGACCGTGCGCAGCGGCGACGAGGAGGCGTACGCCGCCCGGTTCCGGCTGGTGCACGCATGGCGTACCTTCCTCTTCCGGGACCCGCAGCTGCCCCCGGCGCTGCTGCCCGAGCGCTGGCCCGGCACCGCCGCGGCCAGCTTCTTCGACCGGCACGCGGCCCGGCTCCGGCCGGCCGCCGACCGCTACGTCGAGCAGTGCCTCGACGCCGCCAACCGGACCGCCCGACAGAAGGGTCGTTAGAACGTGACCGAGCCGCTGCTCGTCGACCGCACCGACGCCGTGGTGACCCTGACCCTCAACCGCCCCACGGCGCTGAACTCGCTCGACGTGGCGCTCAAGGAGGCCCTCCGGGACACCCTGGCCGAACTGGAGGCCGACCGCTCCTGCCGGGCCGTGGTGCTCACCGGCGCGGGCGGCTCGTTCAGCGCGGGGCAGGACCTGCGCGAGCACGTGCAGACCCTGGAGGCCGGCGACGCGAACCCGCTGGACACCGTGCGCGCCCACTACAACCCGATCGCGGCCCGGCTGGCGAACCTGCCCAAGCCGGTGGTCGCGGCGGTCCGGGGGATGGCCGCCGGCGCCGGCGCCTCGCTGGCCTTCCTGGCCGACTTCCGGATCGGCGGCCCGAAGACCCGCTTCCTGATGGCGTTCGCCGGGGTCGGGCTGGCCGCCGACACCGGCGCCTCCTGGACGCTGCCCCGGCTGGTCGGCCACGCCAAGGCCGTCGAGCTGCTGATGCTCGCCGAGCCGATCTCCGCCGACGAGGCCTGCCGGCTGGGCCTGCTGAACACGCTCGTCGACGACGACGAGCGGGTGCTGCCGGCCGCGCAGGAACTGGCCGCCCGGCTCGCCGCCGGCCCGACCGTCGCGTACGGGGCGATCAAGCGGCAGCTCTCCATCGCCGACGCCGGCACCCTCGCCGACGCGCTGGCCGCCGAGGCACAGGCCCAGGCGATCTGCGGCGGCACCGCCGACCACCGGGCCGCCACGATGGCCTTCGTCAACAAGCAGAAGCCGGTCTTCGAGGGCCGCTGACGGGCAGCGGGCCCGGTCAGCGGGCGACGTAGCCGCCGTCGATGGGGATGGTGTGGCCGGTGATCCAGGCCGCGTCGTCCGAGGCGAGGAAGAGCACCACCCCGGCCACGTCGTCCGGGGTGGGGATGCCGGGCTTCGGGTTGAACGCCTCCATCTGCCGGCGCATCTGCCCCGGGTCGGGGGCGCTGTCGATGAAGTGCTCGACCAGCGGGGTCATCACCACCGTGGGCGCGACCGCGTTGACCCGGATGCCGCGGGCCGCGTACTCGATCGCCGCGGAGCGGGTCAGACCCACGATGCCGGCCTTGGTGAAGGTGTACGGGGAGATGTTCTCCTGGGCGGCCAGCGCGGTGGTCGACGAGGTGTTCACCACCGCGCCCCCGCCGCCGCGCAGCATCGCCGCGATGCCGTATCTGAGCACGTGGAAGACGCCGTCGCCGTTGATCCGGCGGACCCGCTCCCAGTTCGCCACGTCCATCTCGTGCAGCGGCTGCTGCTGCCCGTCGATGCCCGCGTTGTTGAAGATCACGTCGAGCCGGCCGTACCGCTGCATCGCGTCCGCGACGCCCTGCTCCACCGAGGCCGCCTCGCCGGTGTCCACCCCGACCGCCCAGCCGTCCGGCAGCTCGGCCGCGACCTGCTCGGCCCCGTCCCGGTTGATGTCCGCGACCACCACCTTGGCGCCCTCGGCGGCGAACCGGCGGGCCGTGGCGGCACCGAGCCCGGAGGCGCCCCCGGTGACGAACACGACCTTGTCCTGGAACCGCATCGGACCCCCCTCGGCGCGGGCCGGTGGCCGCCGGCCGTCACCCGCACGGTAACCGGGCGCCGGCGGCTCAGTCGTCCTCTTCGGGATCCTGGTTGGCCGCCTCGCCGAGCACGAACGCCTGCATGGCCAGCTCGTCGCCGGCCGGGGAGACGAAGGCCGGCAGCTCGCGCGGGCCCAACTCCTGGACGTACGACCAGAACAGGCCGACCGCCTCGGCCGGGGTGGCCGCCTCGATCGGCAGGTCCAGGCTGACCAGCCAGGACCGGCGGCGCGGCGGCGGACCCAGCCGGTCGGCCAGCCGCCGGAAGGTCACCTCGTCCAGCGCGCTGACCGGGCCGGCCAGCGGCAGGTCGTCGATCGGCACCGGCGCGTCGAAGGCCCGCCGGGTGTACGTCACCACCAGCTCCACCGGGCCCGGCGCGGAATCCGGGTCCTCCGGATCCTCCGGGGCCGCGCGCCCCGCCCCGCCGGCCGGGCCCACCCGGCCCAGGGCCACCAGCCGGGGCGGCTCGTCGGCCAGCACCGCGACCCGGTCGCCGGGCCGGGGCAGGGCCGCCTCGGCCAGGCCGGTCAGCTCCAGCACGTCGTGGTGGACGAGCCGCTCCGCTTCGTACCGGCCGGGGGGCAGCAGCACCGCCCAGGCACCCGCGCCGGTCGGGTCGGCGCCGTCCGGGTCCGTCGTACCGGTGGTCCGGTGGTCGGTGTCGGTCATGCCCGCAATCCCATCACGCCCGGCGGTCGACCCGCCCGGCACGTCGGCCCGACGCCGCCGGGATCACGCCCGGCTCGGCACCGGCGCCGGCACGTGACAGCCGGCCAGGTGGTCGTCGACCATCCCGGTGGCCTGCATCAACGCGTACGCGGTGGTCGGGCCGACGAAGCGGAAACCGCGCTTCTTCAGGGCCTTGGCCAGCGCGGTGGACTCGGGGGTGAGCGCCGGCACCGCCGCGAACGACTCCGGCCGGGCCGGCCGGGCCGGCGGCGCGTACGACCAGAGCAGGGCGGAGAGCCCGCCGGGCAGCTCCAGCGCGGCCCGGGCGTTGGCCACCGCCGCCTCGATCTTGGCCCGGTTGCGGACGATCCCCGCGTCGGCCAGCAGCCGGGCGACGTCCGCCTCGCCGTAGCCAGCCACCGCCTCGATCCGGAACTCGTCGAAGGCCAGCCGGAAGGCCGGCCGCTTGCGCAGGATGGTCAGCCAGGACAGCCCCGACTGGAACGCCTCCAGCGTCAGCCGCTCGTAGAGCGCGTCGTCGCCGTGCAGCGGCCGGCTCCACTCCTCGTCGTGGTAGGCCGCGTAGTCGGGGGTGCTCGCCCCCCACGCGCAGCGCGCCCGCCCGTCCGGGCCGATCACCAGGTCAGTCACGCCCTATACGGTAGGCGGCCCCACCGACAGCCCGGACCGCCCGCAGGTCCTCATCGACGCCGGGGACGCGCCCGGGTCAGGGCAGGCGGCCCTGCTCCACCAGGCGGCCGAACTTCCGCAGCGCCTGGGTCAGGCCGAACTTCGAACCCGGCCAGAGCACCGGCCAGGCCACCCGGCCGGCCGCGCCGCCCGGCAGGTGGAACCACTCGTGCCAGACCACCTGGGTCCGGTCCCGCGCCATCGGGGTGCAGCGCAGCACCCCCGGGCCACGCAGCATCCGGCCGCAGTGCACCACGCCGACCTCGTACGGGGCGTCCACCCGGACCACCCGCATCTCGTCCCGCAGGACGGCGGGCCCGACCGCGGTCACCGCCTCGACCAGGCTGCCCTCGCCGCCGTCCCCCTCGACCACCCGCACGGTGGTGAACGGGATCCAGTCGGACTGCCGCTCCCAGGCGGTCAACGCGGCGAAGACCCGCTCGGCCGGGGCGTCGACGATCACCGTCGCGGTCACCTCGCCGGCCCCGGGCCGGGCGGCCTCGCGCAGGCCGTCCCCGCCCTCCGGGCCGGTCACACCGACTCCGACCGGACCGTCTCGCCGGACCGCCCGGGCGACTCGGGAGCGTCGTCCGGGGCTCCGGACGACTCACCCTCGGCGGGGCCGGCGGCAGCGGTCGCCCCGCTCGGGCCGGTCGCCCTGGTCGGCTCCCCCTCGGCCGGGCCCGTGCCGCTCGCGCCCTCGACCGGGCCCATAGCGCTCGCCCGGTCGGCGTCGGCCCGCTCGGCGGCCGTTCCGGTCGTGGTCGGCCCGGCATCGGTCGGCGCGGTGCTGGCGGGCGCGGTGCTGGCCGGCGCGCCGCCGGTCGCGTCCCTGGTGGTGGGCTCCTCGCTGGTGGCCGGGGCGCCGGTCTCGCCCTCGCCGGTCCCGACGGCGGTCCGGCCGGGGCCGTCCACCGTGCCCAGCTCGATCACGCCCGTGCCGACCGCTTCAGCGGGGGTCGAGTCCGGCTCGGCCGCGCCCGCCTCGGCCGCCTGATCGCGGGCCTGCCGGAGCGCGTCGGCGTCCTCGGTGCGCCCCTCGCGCAGCGCCTTGACCTCGGCCTCCAGCACGTCGATCAGTTCCGACTTGTAGCCGATGTCGTACGCCGCCCGGCGTAGCGCCTGGTCGACCTGGGCCATCCGATAGCCCCGCAGCGCGGTGTCGAAGCGGACCTCGCCGACGTCCGACTCGCGCAGCGGGCGGGTGCCCGGCAGCGGGATCGCGCGCCCATCCGGCTCGACCGGCGCCAAGCCGGGATCGCGGCCGGAGACCAGCACGGTCACCCCGAACACCACCGCCGCCACGGTCAGCGCGACGACCAGAAGGAGCAGAACCTGACCCATGGAGTGAATCGTGGCATGCCGATCGCGCCGGAGCGACCCCCACACCCGCTCCGGTACCGGCTCGTGCCGTCCGGCCACCGGAACCGCCCGGCGGCGCGCGGCGTCGGCGGACCGGTTAGCGTCGGGGGCGCCGGCCGGGTGGCCGCCGGCGGACGGGCAGGCGGGAGGCGGGGCATGGCCGGGGCGCTGCGGCTGGGTGGGCGGACCTTCGCCCCCGGCGAGCTGGTGGTGATGGCGATCGTCAACCGCACCCCGGATTCCTTCTTCGACCGGGGCGCGACGTTCGCCGCGGACAGTGCGCTGCGGGCCGTCGAGCGGGCGGTGACCGAGGGCGCCGACATCATCGACATCGGCGGGGTGAAGGCCGGCCCGGGCGAACAGGTCGACGTGGCCGAGGAGATCGACCGGACCGTGGACACCATCGCCGCCGTCCGGGCCGCCTTCCCCGACGTGGTCATCTCCATCGACACCTGGCGGGCCGAGGTGGCGGTCGAGGCGGTCGCCGCCGGCGCGGACCTGCTCAACGACACCTGGTCCGGGGCCGACCCGGCGCTCGCCCGGGTGGCCGCGCGCACCGGCGCGGGGCTGGTCTGCTCGCACGCCGGCGGGCTGGCGCCGCGGACCCGGCCGCACCGGGCCGCCTTCGACGACGTGGTGGCCGACGTGGTGACCACCGTGACCGGGCTCGCCGAACGCGCGGTCTCGCTCGGCGTACGGCGGGACGGCATCCTGATCGACCCGGCACACGACTTCGGCAAGAACACCCGGCACTCGCTGGAGATCACCCGCCGGCTGGACGAGCTGACCGGCACCGGATGGCCGCTGCTCGTCGCCCTCTCCAACAAGGACTTCATCGGCGAGACGCTGGACCTGCCGGTGGCCGAGCGGCTGGAGGGCACGCTCGCCGCGACGGCGGTCTCGGCGTGGCTGGGCGCCCGGGTGTTCCGCGCCCACCAGGTGGCGCCGACCCGGCGGGTGCTCGACATGGTGGCCTCGATCCGCGGCGACCGGCCGCCGGCGGCCACCCGGCGCGGCCTCGCCTGAGCGCGCCCACACCTGTTGGGCGGGGCCCCTTCCTATCGCGTAGGCGATAACAGGGGCCCCCTCCTAACCCAACCCGGGTCAGCTCCAGCGGAGCACGTTCTTGCGCCACGCGTAGAGGATGCCGAGGGCCAGTACGCCCACGAAGACCGCCATCTCGACCACGGTCACCAGGCCGAAGCCGGGCCGGTCGAAGACCACCGCCCAGGGGAAGAGGAAGACCGCCTCCACCGCGAACAGCACGTAGAAGAAGGCGTACACGTAGTAACGGATCTGCACCTGAGCCCAGTCGCCGCCGACCGGGTCGAGGCCGCATTCGTAGGTCGCCCGCTTGCCGACGGGATCGGCCGGTCGGGCAGGACGTAACAACCGATTGGCCGAGAACGCTATGCCGAAGAAGGCGACGCCGGCGAGCAGCAACAGCCCGAGCGTCAGGTAAGAGCCCAGGTAACCGGTCACGATGAGTCAGCCTACCGCCCCGGAACGCGCAGCGGTCCGAGGCTGTTACGGATTTGTTTCCACGGGGGTACTAGTGCACCAAGGCAACTGTTGCAGACGATGAACATCTTCACCCAGAGTCACGGAGGTCAGATGGCGCGCCACGACGTACGCCGGGTCCGCCGCGCCGGTCGGCGCACCGGATCGGCGCTCGCGGCCGCCCTCGCCGCCGGCGTGCTGGCCGCCGCCGCGCTGGCCGGCCCCGCGACCGCCGGCCCGGTCCACGGCGCGGCCGTCACGGCCACCGGCCCGGGCGTGGTGCTCCCCGAACCGACCGCCGAACCGGGCGACGACCCGACCCCGGAGCCGACGGCCACCACCGACCCGGTGCCGACCAGCGCCCCGCCCACGGTGAGCCCGCCCCCGGCGACCACCCCGCCGGCGCCCACCACCACCGCCCCGGCGCCGACCACCACCGCCCCCGCACCGGCCCGACCGTCGCCGTCCACCACCTCGCCGACCGCGAAGGCCCCGGTGCCCCCGCCCCCGCCGCCCCCGCCGCCGGCCGCGCCGCCCGCCGGCCCGCCGCCGCCGGCGCAACCGCCGCGCGGCGAGCTGGGGGTCCGGGTGACCACCGAGGACCTGGTGCTGGCCGACACGTACTGGAACGCCCGCAGCACGCCGGCCACCCTGCTGGTCACCGTGGCCAACACCGGCACGGTCACCGAGCAGGTCCGGCTCGGCTACACGCTGCCGCCGGGACTGGCCGACGCCGGCACCCCCGGCTGCGCCCCGGTGGGCACCCGCGGCTACCGCTGCGGGGAGTGGACGGCCGCGCCCGGCGCGCGATTCAGCGCCCAGGTCCGGGTACGGGTCGACGGCGACGCCTGGCGCCGGATGCCGCTCAGCGGCTCGGTCCGGGTCAACGCCTACTCCCCCTCGGCGAGCGGCACGGCCGCCGACGACGAGGGCTTCGCGGTGCTCTTCCCGCCCGGCCCGCCGGTGCCCGGCATCTCGCTGCACGCCGACCCGCTCGCCTTCGACATCACCGGCGCACCGAGCCCGCTCGCCGTCCGGCTGGGCAACACCGGCCAGGTCGACGCCCGGGGTCGGGTCGAGCTGGCCCTGCCCGCCGGGGTGAGCGTGCCGGACCTGCCGGCCGGCTGCACGGCGCAGCCGGACGGGCGTACCGGGTGTGACGTCGGGGTGGTGGCCGCCGGCCGCAGCGCCGAGCTGCGGTTCGTCGTGGCCGCGACCACGGCGGCGCAGCGGCAGAGCCCGCTGGCCGGCGCGGTCTCCGGCCTGCTCGACCCGCGCAACGGGCCGTCCCGGAAGATGCAGATGAGTTTCCGGATCACCGCCGCGGCGGCGCTGACCACGCCGCCGGTCGCCACCGTCGCGCCGACCGGCTCGCAGGGCGTGCTGGCCGCGGCCGGGCAGCGTGGCGGCGACGGGGGTGGCCTGTCGGTACGGCACACCGCCGTCCTGCTGGTCACCGTCTCCGGCCTGCTGGTGATCCTCGCCCTCGGGCTGGCCACCTCGTCGCTGCGCCGGCGGTTCGCCGACCCACCGGCCGCGCCGGCCCCGGGTTCCACCGACTGACCGGGGGCGCGCCACCCGACCGTGATCTCGATTACGGCGGGTGGCCGCAAACGTCGTGAATTGGCATATTCCATCGTGCGATCCTGTCCCATTCGTCGGGCCTCCGGCGGAGTCGACCCACCCATCCGACGTAGGCTCTGAGTGAGAAACCAAGCGGGCCGGGCCAGCCATCCGTGGGCCGGGCGCAGCGGCGCGTCAGGGAGGTCACGTGGCCGGGCACGGCGGGGTCACCATCATGTTCAGCCGCCTCCGCGAAGGCGCTGGACGAAACGAGGTGCAGGCGTGAGCGCCAGGAGTGAGCCGGTCTTGCGAGCCCCGCAGTCGCGAACGAAGGTGGCACAGTGACCAAGCAGATCCGTCAACTGGACCGGGTGGTCATCCGGTTCGCCGGCGACTCCGGCGACGGCATGCAGTTGACCGGCGACCGGTTCACCTCCGAGACCGCGCAGCTGGGCAACGACATCTCCACGTTGCCGAACTTCCCCGCGGAGATCCGCGCCCCCGCCGGGACCCTGCCCGGCGTGTCCAGCTTCCAGGTGCACTTCGCCGACTACGACATCCTCACCCCCGGCGACGCGCCCAACGTGCTGGTGGCGATGAACCCGGCCGCGCTCAAGGCCAACCTGGCCGACCTGCCGCGCGGCGCGGACATCATCGTCAACACCGACGAGTTCACCCGGCGCAACCTGGCCAAGGTGGGATACGCGAGCAGCCCGCTGGACGACGACTCGCTCGCCGGCTACGTGGTGCACCCGGTGGCCCTGACCTCGATGACGGTCGGGGCGCTGGCCGAGCAGGAGGTGTCCAAGAAGGACGCCGAGCGGGCCAAGAACATGTTCGCCCTCGGCCTGCTCTCCTGGATGTACTCCCGGCCGTACGAGTCCACCCTCCGGTTCCTGGAGCGTAAGTTCGCCGCCCGGCCCGAGCTGGTGGCCGCGAACGTGGCCGCCTTCAAGGCGGGCTGGAACTTCGGCGAGACCACCGAGGACTTCGCCGTCCGGTACGAGGTCAAGCCGGCCAAGATGCAGTCGGGCACCTACCGGAACATCACCGGCAACGCCGCCCTGTCGCTGGGCCTGGTCGCCGCCGGGGTCCGCTCCGGGCTGCCGGTCTTCCTCGGGGCCTACCCGATCACCCCGGCGTCGGACATCCTGCACGAGCTGAGCAAGCACAAGAAGTTCGGCGTGATCACGATGCAGGCCGAGGACGAGATCGCCGCGGTGGGCGCCGCCCTCGGCGCCTCGTACGGCGGTTCGCTCGGGGTCACCACCACCAGCGGTCCGGGCGTGGCGCTCAAGAGCGAGACCATCTCGCTCGCCGTGGCGCTGGAGCTGCCGCTGGTCATCGTGGACGTGCAGCGGGCCGGGCCGTCCACCGGCATGCCCACCAAGACCGAGCAGGCCGACCTGAACCTGGCCCTGTACGGCCGGCACGGCGAGGCGCCGGTCGCGGTGATCGCGCCGAAGTCGCCTTCGGACTGCTTCCACGCGGCCATCGAGGCGGCCCGGATCGCGCTGACCTACCGCACCCCGGTGATCCTGCTGTCGGACAACTACATCGCCAGCGGCTCCGAGCCGTGGCTGCTGCCCGACGTGGCGTCCCTGCCCGACCTGCGGGTCGAGTTCGCCAGCGAGCCCAACGGCTCCGACGGCACCTTCCTGCCCTACCTGCGCGACCCGGAGACCCTGGCCCGGCCGTGGGCCGTCCCCGGCACGCCCGGCCTGGAGCACCGGATCGGGGGCCTGGAAAAGGCCGACAAGACCGGCGACATCTCGTACGACCCGGCGAACCACGACTTCATGGTGCGCACCCGGGCGGCCCGGATCGAGACCATCCCGGTGCCGGACATCGAGGTGGAGGACCCGGACGGCGACGCCCGGCTGCTGGTGCTCGGCTGGGGCTCCACGTACGGGCCGATCGGGGCCGCCTGCCGGGGGCTGCGCCAGCGCGGGCTCTCCGTCGCCCAGGCGCACCTGCGCCACCTGGCCCCGATGCCGGCCAACCTCGGCGAGGTGCTGCGCTCCTACGACCGGGTAGTCATCCCCGAGATGAACCTCGGCCAGCTCGCCCACGTGATCCGGGCGCGGTACCTGGTCGACGCGATCGGCTACAACCAGGTCCGCGGCCTGCCGTTCACCGCCGCCGAGCTGGAGACGATGCTGGAAGAGGTCCTGAAGAATGTCTGAGCCCGTCGCCCTCAAGCTCACCGCCAAGGACTTCAAGTCCGACCAGGAGGTGCGCTGGTGCCCCGGCTGCGGCGACTACGCGATCCTGGCCGCCGTCCAGCAGTTCATGCCCGAGCTGAACATCCCGCGGGAGAACATCGTCTTCGTCTCCGGGATCGGCTGCTCGTCGCGCTTCCCGTACTACATGAACACGTATGGGATGCACTCGATCCACGGCCGCGCGCCGGCGATCGCCACCGGCCTGTCGGTGTCCCGGCCGGATCTGTCGGTCTGGGTGGTCACCGGTGACGGCGACGCGCTGTCGATCGGCGGCAACCACCTGATCCACGCGCTGCGCCGCAACGTCAACCTGAAGATCCTGCTCTTCAACAACCGCATCTACGGCCTGACCAAGGGGCAGTACTCGCCCACCTCCGAGGTCGGAAAGATCACCAAGTCGACCCCGGTCGGCTCGGCGGACGCCCCGTTCAACCCGCTCTCGCTGGCGCTGGGCGCGGAGGCGACCTTCGTCGGCCGCACCATCGACTCGGACCGCAAGCACCTCCAGTCGGTGCTGCGGGCCGCCGCCGAGCACCAGGGCTCGGCGTTCGTGGAGATCTACCAGAACTGCAACATCTTCAACGACGGCGCGTTCGAGACGCTGAAGGAGCCGGCCACCCGGGACGACTTCCTGATCCGGCTGGAGCACGGGCAGCCCATCACCTTCGGTAAGGACGGCCAGTTCTGCGTCGTCCACCCGCCGGGCGGCTTCGGGCTGGAGGTCCGGGAGACGGCGGCCACCCCGGCGGAGGAGATCGTGGTGCACGACGCCACGGTCAACGACCCGGCGTACGCCTTCGCGCTGTCCCGGCTGCCCGGGCTGGACCTGCGCAACACCCCGATCGGGGTGTTCCGCAACGTCGACCGCCCGTCCTACGACGGCGTGGTGCAGGAGCAGGTGGCCACCGCGAAGGCCAAGGTCAGCGACACCCCCGAGCAGCAACTCGCCGCCCTGCTCGCCACCGGCGACACCTGGACCATCAACTGACCCGACCGCCGCCCGACCCGACACGACGTCGCGGTCGGGCGGCGCGGGTGCGCCCGGTCGGCGCGGGTGCGTGGTCGGCGGGGTCGGAGCGGGTGCGCCCGGTCACCGTGGATGCGCGGTCGGCGCGGATGCGCGGTCGGCGCGAGTGCGCAGTCAGCGTGAGTGCGCAGTCAGCGCGGGTGCGCGGTCGGCCTGAGTGCGCCGTCGGCGTGAGTGCGCGGGTGCCGGTCAGCGCGGGTGCGCAGTCAGCGCGGACGCGCGGTCACCGTGAGTGCACCGTCGGTCGTGGGGTGTGCCCCTCGGCCGCCTACCAACTTGATGTCGTGAACGAATCACCGCAGCGGGCAAAACGGGCAATCATGTCGCGCTGGACGGCCGTTTGATTCGTTTACGACATCAAGTTGGTAGGCGCCCACCGGACCCACCGCCGCCGGCCGGCAGCTCCCGCTCGAATGAGCGGCACATAGCCGCCGCTCGGTGCCACCATCGCCGGCCGGCCGGTGCGGACAGCAGCGCCGGGGACTCATCCGACCCGCGGACGGCCCGAGATGCCGCAACCCGCCCCCACCCGACGCGCGGACGGCCCCGGATGCCGCAACCCGCCCGAGCCCAGGCCCGGATGGCCCGACATGCCGCAGCCCGGCCTGACCGGAGGCCCGGGACGGCCCGACATGCGGCATCTCGCCCGAGCCCGAGGCACAGACGCGCAGGACGTCAGACGCGCAGGACGTCAGACGCGCAGGACGTCAGGCGCGGGGGGACGAGGTGGGGGCGGTGGACGCCGTGGGGCGGTCGTCGCGGACGTGGACCAGCATGTCGCCGGTCTCGACGACCGCGCCGGCCCGGTCCGCCAGGGTGACCACCTTGCCCCGCCGGACCAGCGCGATCACCAGCGACTCCAGTTCGCGGGGGGACTTGCCCACCTCGTGCCGTTCGGCCGAGCGCATCGCCAGCGCCATGCCCTGCCCGGGCGTGAGCAGGTCCTCCACCACGTCGATCAGGGGCGGCGCGGAGGTGGAGAGGCCGAGCAGCCGGCCCGCGGTGGCCGAGGAGACGATCACGTGGTGCGCGCCGCTCTGCCGCAGCAGCGGGGCGTTCTCCGCCTCGCGGACCGCCGCGATGATCCGGACCTGGCCGGCGGTGAGCTGCCGGACGGTCAGCGCCACCAGCACCGACGCGTCGTCGCTGTCGGTCGCGATGATCACCGCCTTGGCGGTGCGGACGTGCGCCTCCTCCAGCACCGTGGAGCGGGTCGCCGAGCCCTCGATCGCCACCAGTCCGGCCGAGGTCGCCTGCCGCAGCGCCGCGCCGTTGCGCTCCACCACCACGATCCGGGACTTGTCCAGGCCGTTCTCCAGCAGGGCGGTGACCGCGCTGCGGCCCTTGGTGCCGTAGCCGCAGATGATGACGTGGTCCTTCACGGTTCTCCTCCACCGCGACAGGCGACGGCCGGTCCGGTACTGCTCGGTCAGCACTTCCAGGGTGGTGCCGACCAGGATGATCAGGAAGATCACCCGGGCGGGCGTGATCAGCAGGACGTTCGTCAGCCGAGCCGACTGGGACGCCGGGGTGATGTCGCCGTACCCGGTGGTGGAGAGCGACACCACCGCGTAGTAGAAGCAGTCCAGTAGGGTCAGGCCGTCCTCGTTGACGTCGCGGTAGCCGTCCCGGCCGATCCAGACCGCGCCGACCACGAGGAACACCAGGCCCAGGGCGGCGAGCAGGCGCAGACTCAGCGCGCTCAGCGGCCCCCGCCGTTGCGCGGGAAAATGGATCACCCTCGGGTCCCATCCGCCGCCGTCACCTGCACGAGCACAACATAGCCGGTGCCGGGGAATCCGCACGGCGGGGTCGCCGACCGGGGGCCGACACGGCCGCCCGCCGCAGGGCATGATGGGAAGGTCCGCGAGGTCGAGGCGCGAGAGCGAGGTCCGCATGTCGTTGCTGCGACGGGTGATCGGCGGGGTGCTGCGGCGGATCCGGCTGCGGCAGCGCCGCACGCTGCGCGAGGTGGCCGAGGCCGCGGGCGTCTCCCTGCCCTACCTCTCCGAGGTCGAACGCGGCCGCAAGGAGGCCTCCTCCGAGGTGCTCGCCGCGATCTGCCGTGCCCTCGGGATCAGCCTCTCCGACCTGCTCGAGGAGGCCCGCAACGACCTGCGCCGGGTGGAGCCGCGCATCCCGGCCGCGCCCCGGTCCGGCGCGGCACACTCCCAGCCCTGGGTCGGCGCGGCCCGCCCCCAGCCCCGGGCCGGCGGCCGGCCGACCGTCGGCGCGACGTCCCCGGCCGGCCGCCGGCCGGACGCGATGCCGGCCGGGCACCAGCCGGTCGTCGGCGTGCCGATCGGCTTCCAGGCCGGGACGCTCCGGCCACACCCCACCCGCCCGGCCGCCGGCCCGCCGGTCGGCTTCCAGGCCGGGACGCCCCGGCCGCACCCCACCCGCTCGGTCGGGCACCAGCCGGTCGCCGGCCCGCCGGTCGGCTTCCAGGCCGCGACGCCCCGGCCGCACTCCACCCGCCCGGCCGGGCGGGCGCCGCAGGTGGGCGCCGTGCTGCCGCACGTGGTGGCCGCGCTGCCCCGCCTCGGGGACCCGCTCGGTGCCCCGCCGGCGGTGCGGCTCGGCTCGCCGGTGGGCGGGGCCGGGCTGCGGGTGTGGCTGACCGCCTCCGCGCCGACCGGGCGCTCCGGCCCGCGTACCTCCGGGGTGCTGGCGCGCCGGCGGGCCCGGGCCCGCCGGCGGCGGCTGACCGTCGGGTAGCCGGCGCGATTCTGCCCACGGCGGATCTGCCGCCGGCAGAACCGCTGGGACCGCGGCCGTCGCGCGCCGCAGGCTGGAGGGGCCGGTCCCCGGGCGGTGCAGGTCGCCCACCGGCGCGGAGGGTGGTCGCCATGATGATCGAGTACGGCGTGCGGATGCTCAACGACGGCCAGCCGTCCTTCGGCGACCAGGTCTTCGAGCGGCTGCTGCGGGAACGCATCGTCTTCCTCGGCACCGAGGTCACCGACCAGTCGGCGAACCAGATCTGCGCGCAGATCCTGCTGCTCGCGGCGGAGGACAGCGACCGGGACATCACGCTCTACATCAACTCGCCGGGCGGCTCGGTCACCGCGGGGATGGCCGTCTACGACACCATGCGCTACGTGAAGAACGACGTGGCGACCCTGGCGCTCGGGCTGGCCGGGTCGATGGGGCAGTTCCTGCTCTGCGCGGGCGCGGCGGGCAAACGGTTCGCGCTGCCCCACTCGCGGATCATGATGCACCAGCCGTCCGGCGGCTTCGGCGGCACGGTCGCGGACATCACCATCCAGGCCGAGAACATGCTGTACGTCAAGCGGACCATGCAGGAGCTGATCGCCCAGCACAGCGGCCGCACCTTCGAGGAGATCCAGCGCGACTCGGACCGGGACCGCTGGTTCACCGCCGAGCAGGCCCGCGAGTACGGCCTGATCGACCAGGTGATCAGCTCGGCCGACCAGATCGGCCGCTGACCGGCCGGCCGACACGGGGGCGGCCGGAACCGGGCGTGGCCGGCGGGAAGCCCCGCCGGCCACGCCCCGCGCCCGTCAGGGGTAGCTGACCACCGGGCTGGTGCCGTACGAGCCGACCACCGGGGTGCCGACGTCGTTGACGGTACGTTCGATGCCGCCGCTGCCGTCGAGGAAGACGGTGATCATGTCGTGCAGCCGGACCCCCGCCCGGCGGGGCACCTCGATCGCCCGGTCGCAGCGGATGTCGACCCCCTGGTTGAAGTACGAGTAGACGCCGAGACCCCACGCCTCGTGCTGGCGCACGTGGTCGGCGACCCGGTACGAGGCCCAGCCCCGGCCGGTCGGGCCGGACCAGGCGGCCTGGCTCGGCGGGTCGTAGGGCAGCTCACTCTGATAGAAGATCGTCCGCCCGCGCTCGCCGTTCCACACCGTCTGATAGCGCTGGTAGTGCTCGACGAAGAGCCCGTACGCGGTCACGTCGTCGCCGTTGACCACCACGCCGGTGGCGGCGGTGTTGGCGTCCCAGCCGATGCCGTTGCCGTGGTCGCCGCGCCACGCCCAGATGTTGTCCACGATGGTGTGGTCGCTGTTGACGACCAGGCTGGTCCGGGCCCGGCCGACCCACGGGCCGCCGATCCGGAAGAAGACGTCGTGCAGCGAGGTCGGGTTGCCGGCGGGGATCCGCCGCCCGTGCGCCCGGCCGACCTCGACCAGCACCGCGGACTCGACCGGTCCGGCGTCGACCAGCACCCCGGCGATCCGGACCCCGGGCACGTCCTCGACGCGCAGCGCGGCGTCCCCGGTGGTGGGGGCCAGGCTGGGCATGCCGAGGCCGAGCACGACGGTGTCCGGGTGCTTGACCCGCAGTGCCCGGTCCAGGTGGTAGACGCCGGGGGTGAGCAGCAGGTGCCGGCCGGGGCGGGACAGCTCCTGGTTGATCCGTTTGGCGCTGTCCGTGGGCCGGGCCAGGTAGAAGTCGCTCAGCGGCAGCGACCGGACCGTCCCGGCCCCGCCGGCCCAGGTGGTGCCGGCGGTGTCCCGGCGCAGGCCGGGCACGGCGACCCGCCACCGGCCGGCGGCGTCCACGAAGAGGTACGGCTTCTCCCGGGTCACCGGGCTGGTCGGCAGGGTGGTGTACGGCGGGTCGGGGAAGCCCTGTGCGGGGGCGCCGAGCACCCCGGAGAAGACCTGGTTCCACACCCCGTTCGTCCAGTCGCCGCCGAGTTCGCTGTCCCGGGTCAGCCACTGCTGCTGGGAGCCGTTGATGGTGATGCCGTCCACCTTGGAGTCGGCGATGAAGCCGCCGCTGGAGTAGCCGCCATTGCCCGGCTCCAGCCAGAGGATGCCCTTGACGTGCACGCGGCGCATCGGGGCGGCCTGGGAGACCGCCCACTGGTTCGACCAGTCGGTGGGGCTGATCGACAAGTTCTCCGCCGAGCGCCAGAAGTTGGTGAGCGCGGAGATGCCGGCCGGCGAGTTCGGGTCGGGCTGGCCGACGACGCGGACCGCGCCGTGGATCTCCACGTCGTCGGGGTGCCGGCCCAGGCCGGCCACCGTCGTGTAGTAGCCGAGCCGGGCGTCGACCTCGTACCGGCCGGGCTTGAACAGGACGGCGTACCGCTCGCCGCCCATCTCGTTGCGGAACTGGCTGCTGAAGAGGCGGTCCAGGGTCGCCTGGATCTCGGCGGTCGGGGTGCTCGGGTCGTACACGAAGACGTTCGGGCCGAAGTCGGGGTCGCGGTCGGTGGCGCCGGGCCGGGCGGCGGCCGCGGTGGCCGGGAGGCCCAGGGCGGTCAGCGAGGCGGTCGACGCGGCGAGGGTGAGGAAGCGGCGGCGGGAGGGGTCCAGTGATCTCATCTGCCTGCCTGTTCATGGTGGTGGGTACGAGGCACCGGGGAGCTGAGAGAGCGCTCTCCGACGCGGACGTCCTGTTCCTACCCCATCCGCACCCGCTCGCGCCAGGGTGCGCCGGTTCCGGAACTTCGACGGCCGGCCGCCAGCTCAGGAGGTGGTGAGGACGACGAGTTGCCGGGTGGCCCGGGTCATCGCGACGTAGCGGTCGACCGCGCCCTCGACGCCCGAGCCGAACGCCTCCGGATCGACGAGGACGACCAGGTCGAACTCGAGCCCCTTCGCCAGCTCGGGGGTCAGCGAGCGGACCCGGGCCGTCTCGCGGAACGTCGGATCACCGATGACACAGGCCGTCCCCTCCGGGTGCGCGGCGAGCCAGCCGTCGAGGACCGCGCCCAGCTCCGCCGCGGACCCGTGGCGGACGGGCGCGTCACCGTCGCGGATGGACGTCGGCACGTTGGCGTCCGGCAGCACGGCCCGGATGACCGGCTCGGCCGCCGCCATTACCTGCTTCGGCGTCCGGTAGTTGATGCCCAGGGAGGCCAGGGCGATCCGGTCGAACCCGACCCGTTCGAGCCGTTCCCGCCACGACTCCGGGAACCCCTGCCGGGCCTGCGCGCGGTCGCCGACGATGGTGAAGCTGCGCGACGGGCAGCGCAGCAGCAGCATCTGCCACTGCGCGTCGGTCAACTCCTGGGCCTCGTCCACCACGATGTGCGCGAACGGGCCGGCGAGCCGGTCGGGATCGGCGTCGCGCAGCGCATCCTCGTCGACCAGGGCGTCCCGCAGGTCCTGACCGTGCAGCATGGTCAGCACCCCCTCCCCGTCGTCGTACACGTCGGCCTCGATCAGGTCGGCGACGACCGTGGCCATCCGGTCGCGTTCGGCGGCGACGGCGGCCTCCTGCCGGCGGCGGCGGGCGGACGCCTCCGGGTCGCCGAGCAGCTGGCGCGCGGCGTCCAGCAGCGGCAGGTCGGCCACCGTCCAGGCCCGGGGGTCGTCGCGGCGCAGCTTCCGGATCTCGTCGACCGTGAGCCAGGGAGCGCACCGGTGCAGATAGGCGGGGACCGACCAGAGGTCGGCGACGAGGTCGGTCGGGTCGAGCAGCGGCCAGGCCCGGTGGAACGCGGCGGCCAGCTCACGGTTGCGCAACAGCGACCGGCGGACCAGCTCCGCCGGCTCGTCGCCGGCGTACTTGTCGACCAGGATGGCGATCAGCTCCGCCCAGATCTCGTCGCGCGCCTCGTTGTGCGGGGTGCCCGGCCCCGGCGCCCGGAACGCCTCGGCCCAGTCGTCGGCGCTCAGCCGGATGTCCGCGTCGTCGGTCGGCACCGTCATGCCCCTGGTCGGCGGCTCCTCGTAGAACCGGACCGCCGCCTCGACGGCCCGCACCAGCTCCGCGGAGGACTTCAGCCGGGCCACCTCCGGGTCGGCCTCCACCCCCGCCGCGGCCCCCTCCGGGACGAGGTCGCGCAGGGTGCAGATCTGCACGTCCTCCTCGCCGAGACTGGGCAGGACGTCGGAGACGTACGCCAGGTAGGGCTGGTGCGGGCCGACGAACAGCACCCCACCCCGCCGGTGGCCGAGCCGCGGATCGGCATAGAGCAGGTACGCGGTGCGGTGCAGGGCGACGACGGTCTTCCCCGTGCCCGGACCGCCGTCGACGACGAGCGCGCCCTTCGAACCGGCGCGGATGATCGCGTCCTGGTCGGCCTGGATGGTGCCGAGCACGTCCCGCATCCGGTGCGACCGGGAACCGCCCAGGCTGGCGATGAAGGCGGACTGGTCGTCGAGCGCGGCGTGCCCGGCCAGCCCGTCCGCGGTGAACACCTCGTCCCAGTAGTCGCTGATCCGGCCCCGGGTCCAGCGGTACCGGCGGCGGCTGGCCAGGCCCATCGGGTTGGCGTGCGTCGCGCCGAAGAACGGCTCGGCCGCCGGAGAACGCCAGTCGAGCAGCAGCCGGCGACCCGCGCCGTCGGTGAGGCCGAGCCGGCCCACGTACCCGGGCTCCTCGCCGTCGGCGACCATCCGCCCGAGGCACAGGTCCAACCCGAACCGACGCAGGGTACGCAGCCGGGTGGTCAGCCGGCGGACCTCCTGGTCCCGGTCCAGCGCCCGGCGACCCTTGCCGCCGGCCTGCCGGCGTACGTCGTCGAGCTGGTCGGAGAGCTCGTCGATCGATCGCCGAAGGCTCTCCGCGATGGCCGCGAAGTGCCGCTCGTCGGCGGCGATCAACGCCGGGTCGGCCTTGGCGGCGAGGTGGTCGGGAAGGTCGAACGCACCCTCGGTCATGTCGTACGTCGGCAACACGCGCATCTCGCGTCCCCCATTTGCGTAGATTCTGCGCTTCGGCCGACGATTGTGCGCCAGGACCGGGGGCTTGCCACAAGCCCCCGGTCGCGCTATACGTTAAGAGTGGCAGGGATTTCTCCCTGCTTTTTTGCTGCGCAGCCTTCGCTCATCCGAAGCCTTCCCTCCACTCGTCCTGGTCGAGGGTGTAGCTCCCGATATAGAAGCAGTCGGGTTCCGCACGGAAGCCGGGCAACGCCCTGGCCCGCCGCGCCCGCGCCTCCGCTCGCGCCGCCGACGAATAGACGCCGAGCAGTTTGAGGTCGTCACCTTCCGCCTCGTCCCAGACCAACTCGCCGGCTTCGTCGCGATGCGTCACCGGCCGCCCGTCGGCCGACCACGCGTGGCGCACATGCCAGAGCAGGAAAACCTCCATGCGCCGGACGTTATCCGCACGACGCGTCGCGGCTGGCATCGCTCGGGCGCCGGCTACTGGTCGCCGGCTGCCCCGTCCGCCCCGGCCCGGCGCTCGGCCTGCCAGACGGCGTGCCCCTTCAGCAGGTAGCCGGTCCAGTAGACCGCGAACAGGATCAGGAAGCACGCGAAGAACACCGCCGAGACGATGATCGCGATGATCAGCGCTTCCCGGCCGTCCCCCAGGCCGTGCGCGGCGAACCCGGCAAGGCCGAGCACGAAGAAGATGAGCATGTAGGTGGGCAACGCCGGGCTGTCGGCCGGATGCGGGACGCGCGGCAGCCGAGGGGTGTGGGGGTCCTTGTCGATCACGCCGTGAGTATCGTCGATCGACGCCAGCCCGTCGCCCGCCTACGGTTGGCGGGTGGCCCTCTGCTGGGACATCTACGTCTGGATACCGCAGCTCTCCCCCGAGATCCTCCGGGCATTCCTCGACCGCTATGTCGACACCGACGACCCCGGCGAGGCCCGCCTGTCCGCTTTCCTGCGCAGCTACGTCACCGGCACAGCGACCGACGCCGATGCCGCGGCCCTGGCCGACCTCCGGTGGAGCGGCCGTGACGCGTTCACGCTGTACCTGCGCAGCCCCGACTACGCCTGGGCGATGATCACGTGCACCGACGACGGTGCGGCCGTACTCGGCCTGAGCATCGACGATCCGCACAACTCTCCGTCGACGCGCCAGGAAGCCCAGGAGCTGATCCATCGCCTTCGTGGGGAGTTTTCCGCCCCCGCCGGCATTGCCGGCGTGGAGATGCCGCCACCCGGGTCTCGGGAGGAATGGCAGGGCGACCAGGTTCAGTTGCGCGTCGGCACGCTGGACGAGAGCCGCTGACGCGTTCTCGGAACTCAGTGGGCAACCCGCCACAGATCGGCGGCCGTTGTGCTGGCCTTGAGGTGCCCCCGGCAGGATTCGAACCTGCGACACACGGTTTAGGAAACCGATGCTCTATCCCCTGAGCTACGGGGGCGCGAGGGCCCAGTCTAGCGAGCTGCGCCTTCACCTGGGGTGGCAGGGAGCGGCCCGCGTTCGCCCACGTCACCGGCACCCCTGTTCACCCAGCCCAGGACCACACCCCGAGCACACTAACCCCGGCTTGCGACCAGCGGTTGGCCGCGGCGACCCGCGCTGACACCGGTTGACCCGGGTTGGCATCCGCTGGAGAGCACACACCGGGCACATCATGCAAGATCATGGTGTGCCGCGCCGCCTGCTCTAGCGGCCAACGGCCGGCCGGCTGCGAATTGTCAGGGGCGGAAGCGGTAGCCCATGCCTGGTTCGGTGATGAGGTGCTGTGGCCTGGCCGGGTTGTCCTCGAGCTTGCGGCGTAGTTGGGCCATGTACTGGCGCAGGTAGCCGGTCTCGTCGTGGTACTCCGGGCCCCAGACCTCCTGCAGCAGTTGGCGCTGGGTGATCAGCTTGCCGGGGTGGCGCAGCAGCTTCTCGAGCACGCTCCACTGGATGGGGGTGAGCCGGACCTCGGTGCCGTCGTCGCGGGTGACGGTTCGGTCGGCGAGGTTGACCGTGTGGCGGCCGACTCGCACCGTGCTCGCCGCGGGGTCGAGCGGGGCGGTGGACAGCCGGCGGGTGACGGCGCGGATGCGGGCGAGGAGTTCGTTGATGCCGAAGGGTTTGGTGACGTAGTCGTCGGCGCCGGCGTCGAGGGCGGTGACCTTGTCGTCGCTGCCGGCGCGGCCGGAGAGGACGATGATCGGGACGGTGGTCCAGCCGCGGAGTCCGCGGATGACGTCGACGCCGTCGAGGTCGGGCAGGCCGAGGTCGAGCACGACGAGGTCGGGCGGGTGGCTGGCGGCGGTCTTGAGGGCGGCGGCGCCGGTGGCGGCGACGTCGACGTCGTAACCGCGGGCGCGCAGGTTGATGCGCAGGGCGCGCAGGATCTGCGGTTCGTCGTCGACCACCAGGATTCGGGTCATTCCTGCGGGCCCTTCGTGCGGTCGGTGGGGGTGGCGGCGGGAAGCCGCAGGACCATGGTGAGTCCCCCGCCGGGGGTGGTCTCGGGGGTGATGCTGCCGTTCATGGCCTCGGCGAGTCCGCGGGACAGGGCGAGGCCGAGGCCGACGCCGGTGGTGGTGTCGCGGTCGCCGAGGCGTTGGAAGGGCAGGAAGACGTGTTCCCACTGGTCTTCGGGGAGGCCGGGGCCGGTGTCGATGACGCGGACCTCGACCTGGCCGAAGTGGGCGCTGGCGGTGACGATGGGCGGCTGCCCGGGTGGACTGTGCCGTACGGCGTTGGCGACGAGGTTGACCAGGACGCGTTGCAGCAGGCCGGGGTCGGCGGTGGCGGCGGGCAGGTCGGCGGGGATGTCGGTGCGCACGTCGGCGGCGGGTGGGCCGAGTTCGTCCAGGGCCAGGGGTACGGCGTCCTCGAGTCCGATGGGTACGGGGTGAACGCCGAGGGCGCCGGCCTGTAGCCGGCTCATGTCGAGCAGGTTGGCGACCAGTTGGCCGAGCCGGTCGAGGGACTCGTCGGCGGTGGCGAGTAGTTCGGCTTGGTCGTCGGGGTCGAAGTCGACGTCGTGACTGCGCAGGCTGGACACGGCGGCCTTGGCCGAGGCGAGGGGGGTGCGCAGGTCGTGGCTGACCGCGGCGAGCAGTGCGGTGCGCATCCGGTCGGCCTCGGCGAGCGGGCGGGCGGCGGCGGCCTGTTCGGCGAGTCGTTCCTGGCGGAGCGCGACGGCGGCCTGCGCGGCGAACGCCTCGACGATCCGCCGGTCGGCGGCTTGGAGCCGGCGACCGGAGAGTACGACGGTGAGCCGGTCGTCGACGGGCACGGCGGTCTCGCCAGCGCCCGGGTGGGTCGCGGGGGTGTCGCCGACGCTGGCGACGACCCGCCAGGCGGCTTCGTCGCGGGTCCGGTCCGGCCGGCCGCCGGCGGTCTCGGTCGCTTCGAGCACGCTGACCGACCGCAGCGCGAAGGTTTCCCGGAGCCGGTCGAGTAGGGCGGGCAGCGGTCGTTCGCCGCCGAGCACGCTGCCGGCGACGGTGGCGAGGGTCTGGGCGTCGGCGGAGGCGCGGGCGGCCTCGCGGGTGCGTCGGGCGGCCACGTCAACGACCCAGCTGACGGCGAGTGCGACGCCGACGAAGACGCCGAGGGCGAGCAGGTTGTCGGCTTCGGCGATGGTCAGCGTGTGGAATGGCGGGGTGAAGTACCAGTTCAGCAGGAGGGAGCCGGCGAGGGCGGCGAGCAGCGCCGGCCAGAGTCCGCCGATCAGGGCGACGCCGACGACGGCGGTGAGGAAGATCAGGATGTCGTTGGTGAGGGTGAGATCGGGCAGCGCCGTGAGCAGCGCCGTCAGGCCTGGCATGCCGAGAACAGTGAGCGCGAAGCCGAGCAGCCGGCGACGGCGGGACAGGGCGGCGGGCACCGTCGCGGTGCGGCGGCCGCGTCCGGCCTCGGGGTGGGTGACCAGGTGGACGTCGATGGGACCGGACAGCGCGGTGGTGGTGACGCCGACACCGCGGGAGAACAGCTGCGCGAAGCGGCCGCGGCGGCTGGCGCCGAGGACGAGTTGGGTGGCGTTTACGCCGCGGGCGAAGTCGAGCAGGGCTGCGGGGATGTCGGTGCCGAGAACGTGGTGGTAGGTGCCGCCGAGGCTTTCGACGAGGATCCGTTGCCGGGCGAGTTGGGCGGGGTCAGCGCCGGCGAGGCCGTCGCTGCGGGCCACGTGGACGGCGAGCAGGTCCGCGCCCTTGCCGCGGGCGGCGATGCGGGCCGCGCGGCGGATCAGCGTCTCGCCCTCGGGTCCGCCGGTGAGGGCGACGACTACGCGTTCGCGGGCTTCCCAGGTGGCGGAGATGCCCTGTTGGGCGCGGTAGGCGTCGAGTTGGGCGTCGACCTTGTCGGCGAGCCAGAGCAGGGCGAGTTCGCGCAGGGCGGTGAGGTTGCCGACGCGGAAGTAGTTGCCGAGCGCGGCGTCGATCTTGTCGGGTCGGTAGATGTTGCCGTGCGCCATCCGGCGGCGCAGCGCCTCCGGGGTCATGTCGACCAGCTCGACCTGTTCGGCGACGCGCACGACGGCGTCGGGGACGGTCTCACGTTGGGTGGTGCCGGTGATCTGGGCGACGACGTCGTTGAGCGACTCCAGGTGCTGGATGTTGACGGTGGTGAGCACGCTCATGCCGGCGTCGAGGAGTTCCCACACGTCCTGCCAGCGCTTGTCGTGGCGGGAGCCAGGAACGTTGGTGTGGGCGAGTTCGTCGACCACGGCGATCTCGGGCCGGCGGGCGAGCACCGCGTCGAGGTCCATCTCGGTGAACTCGGCGCCCCGGTAGGCGATCGTGCGGCGCGGCACGACCTCCAGGGTGCCGATCATGGCGGCGGTGTGCGGGCGGCCGTGGGTCTCGACGAGGCCGATGACCACGTCGGTGCCGCGTTCGGCGCGGCGCTGCGCCTCCTCGAGCATGGCGTAGGTCTTGCCGACGCCGGGCGCGGCACCGAGGTAGATGCGCAGTTCCCCTCGTGGCACGGTCAGCCTCCTCTGAACAGCCTCGCAGTACCCGGGCTGGACGATGCCAGCGTTCCAGCCCGGATGCCGTGAGGTCAGCGTGTCGGGAACTCCGCGTCCAGGGCGAGGTTGAGTTCCAGCACGTTCACCGCGGGAGCGCCCATGAAGCCGAGCGCCCGGCCGGTGGTGTGCTGCTCGACGAGACGCCGGACCGCGGTGGGGTCCGCGCCGCGCTCGCGCGCCACCCGCGCGATCTGGATCTCCGCGTACGCCGGGGAGATGTGCGGGTCGAGGCCGCTGCCGCTGGCGGTGACCGCGTCGGCAGGCACCACCGGCTGCGCCGGTGCGTCGCCGCGGATGGGGACGATGGTGGCGCCGGCGGCCCGGTAGTCCTCGCCGGGCGTGGCCAGTTCCACCGGCACGCCCTCGTAGTCGGCGAGGAAGGGGGCGGCGGGTGCGCTCTGGTTGACGCTGACCACCCGGGTGGCCGGGCCGGTCAGGCCGTCGCGGCGGAACACCGCCAGGACGGCCCCGACTCCGTCCGGGGTGCAGTAGGGGCGGCGACCGTCGACGCCGTTGAGCTGGCCGACGGCGGCGCTGCGCTGGCAGACCTGGGTGAGCAGGCTCTGCCGGGAGTCGTCGGGGTCGGTGGCGATCGTGTCGACGATGTCCTGCGGGCCAAGGTTGCTGGCGCCGCTGGCGGTGGGGTCGTAGCCGTCGCTGGCGGCGGAGGGGCGGGACTGGAAGTAGCGACCGACGGGATTGCCGGCCGCGTCGGTGAACGACTGCCCGATCAGGGCGCTGCCGACCGGGCGGCCGTCCGCGGTCAGTAGCGACCCGTCGGCGCGGTCGGCGAGGCCGGGGATCCGGCCGACGGCGACCAGGGCCAGGGGGTAGGCGAGGCCGAGCAGGACGGTGAACACGAGCAGCGTACGCAGGGCGGCGAGGTGCTGGGCGAGCCAGGTGGGTAGGCGCATCACGAGATCCCGGGGATGAGCTGGATGAGCAGGTCGATGAGCTTGATGCCGACGAACGGCACGATCACGCCGCCGAGGCCGTAGATGAGCAGGTTGCGGCCGAGCAGCGTCGACGCGGCGGCGGGCCGGTAACGGACCCCGCGCAGGGCCAGCGGAATCAGCGCGATGATGACCAGGGCGTTGAAGATGACCGCGGACAGGATCGCCGAGGCCGGGCTGGCCAGCCGCATCACGTTGAGCGTGTCCAGGCCGGGGTAGATGCCGGCGAAGATGGCCGGGATGATCGCGAAGTACTTCGCGATGTCGTTGGAGATCGAGAAGGTCGTCAGGGCGCCGCGGGTGATCAGCAGTTGCTTGCCAATCTCCACGATCTCGATGAGTTTGGTCGGGTCGGAGTCGAGGTCGACCATGTTGCCGGCCTCCTTGGCGGCCGACGTGCCGGTGTTCATGGCCACGCCGACGTCGGCCTGCGCGAGGGCGGGGGCGTCGTTGGTGCCGTCGCCGGTCATCGCGACGAGCCGGCCGCCCTCCTGCTCCTTGCGGATGAGGGCGAGCTTGTCCTCCGGGGTGGCCTCGGCGAGGAAGTCGTCCACGCCGGCCTCGTCGGCGATCGCCTTCGCGGTCCGCGGGTTGTCCCCGGTGATCATCACGGTCCGGATGCCCATGGCGCGCATCTCGTCGAACCGCTCCCGCATGCCGGCCTTGACGACGTCCTTGAGGTGGATGACACCGAGGGCGCGGGCCGGCTGCCCGTCGAGGTGGTCGGCCACCACCAGGGGGGTGCCGCCGACGCCGCTGATCTCGTCGACGATCTGGCCGACCTGCTCGGTGGGGTGGCCGCCGTTGTCGCGTACCCACTTCATCACCGCGGCGGCGGCGCCCTTGCGCACGCGCCGCGCCGGGCCGTCGCCCGCAGTGAGGTCGACGCCGCTCATCCGGGTCTGCGCGGCGAACGGCACGAACGTGGCGTGCGGGATGAGGCCGGGCTCGCGTTCCCGCAGGCCGAAGTCGTTCTTGGCGAGCACCACGATGGAGCGGCCCTCGGGGGTCTCGTCGGCGAGGCTGGACAGCTGCGCCGCGTCGGCCACCTGCACGGCCGTCATGCCGTCGACGGGGACGAACTCGGCGGCCTGCCGGTTGCCGAGGGTGATGGTGCCGGTCTTGTCGAGCAGCAGGGTGTTGACGTCGCCCGCGGCCTCGACCGCCCGGCCGCTGGTGGCCAGGACGTTGCGCTGCACCAGGCGGTCCATGCCGGCGATGCCGATCGCGGACAGCAGCGCGCCGATGGTGGTGGGGATCAGGCAGACCAGCAGCGAGACCAGCACGATGCCGGTGACACCGCCGCCGGTGACGGCAGCGGTGTCCGGCGCGGCGGCCTGGAAGTTCTTGGCGAAGATCGCGAGGGGCTGAAGGGTGACCACGGCCAGCAGGAAGATGATCGTGAGCGCGGCGAGCAGGATGTTCAGCGCGATCTCGTTCGGGGTTTTCTGCCGGTTGGCGCCCTCCACCAGGTTGATCATCCGGTCGATGAAGCTCTCCCCGGGCTTCTGCGTGATCTTGACGACGATACGGTCGGAGAGGACCTTGGTGCCGCCGGTGACGGCACTGCGGTCGCCGCCGGACTCGCGGATGACCGGGGCGGACTCGCCGGTGATGGCGGACTCGTCGACGCTGGCGATGCCCTCGACCACGTCCCCGTCGCCGGGGATGACCTCCCCGGCCTCGACCACGACGATGTCGCCCTGCCGCAGCTGCGGGGCGGGCACGCTCTCGGTGCGGTAGGTGCCGGGGGCGGCGCCCGCGGTCCAGTCGAGGGCGCGGGTGGCGACCGTGTCGGTCTTCGCGCGGCGCAGGGCGGCCGCCTGGGCCTTGCCCCGGCCCTCGGCGACGGCCTCGGCGAGGTTGGCGAAGAGCACGGTCAGCCACAGCCAGACGGTGATCGCGACGGCGAACACGGACGGGTCGGCCACGGTGAGGACGGTGGTGAAGGCGGCGCCGGTCTCGACGATCAGCATGACCGGGTTGCGCCACAGGGTGCGCGGGTCGAGCTTGCGCAGCGCATCCGGCAGGGAGCGGGCGAGTTGCCTCGGGTCGAGCAGACCTCCGCCGCGGTTGCCGTGGGTGGCGGGTGTGCCGGCGGTGGGGGCGTCCGCCGTACCGTGCGGTGCCGGCGTGGAGGTGGTCATGTCGTTGTCTCTCATGGTGGTCACAGCCCCTCTGCCAGGGGGCCGAGGGCGAGCGCGGGCAGGAAGGTCAGCGCCACGAGGATCACCGTGACGCCGACGACCATGCCGACGAACAACGGCCGGTGGGTGGGCAGGGTGCCCTCGGAGGCGGGGGTGGGTTGTTGGCGGGCGAGGGAGCCGGCCAGCGCGAGGACGAGGATGATCGGCAGGAACCGGCCGAGCAGCATGCACAGCCCCAGCGCGGTGTTCCACCACGGCGTGTTGACGGTGATGCCGGCGAACGCGGAGCCGTTGTTGTTGCTCGCCGAGGTGAACGCGTAGAGCACCTCCGACAGGCCGTGCGGGCCCGCGTTCAGCGCGGTCGCGTTGTTGCCGGTGGCGAACGCCGCCGCCGTGCCGGCCAGCACCAGCGCCGGGGTGACCAGGAAGTACAGCGACGCGACCTTGATCTCGCGCGAGCTGATCTTCTTGCCCACGTACTCGGGGGTCCGGCCGACCATCAGGCCGGCGACGAACACCGTGATCACCGCGAGGATCAGTAGTCCGTAGAGGCCGGAGCCGACGCCGCCGGGGGCGACCTCACCGAGCATCATGTTGCCCAGCGTCATCATCCCGCCCAGCGGCGTGTAGGAGTCGTGAAACGAGTTGACCGCGCCGGTCGACGTGAGGGTGGTGGCGGCGGCGAAGGTGGCCGAGTTCGACACGTCGAACCGCACCTCCTTGCCCTCCAGGGCCGCGCCGACCGCCTGCGGCACCGTGCCGTTGCCGGCCAGCTCGAACACGTTGGTCAGGGTGATGCTGGCCAGGGCGAGGATCGCCATGACCGCGGCGATGGCGTAGCCCTGCCGGTGCTGCCCGACCATCCGGCCGAAGACCCGGGGCAGGCTGAACGGGATCAGCAGGATCAGGAAGATCTCGATCCAGTTCGTCCAGGTTGTGGGGTTCTCGTAGGGGTGGGCGCTGTTGGCGTTGTAGAAGCCGCCGCCGTTGGTGCCCAGCTCCTTGATGACCTCCTGGCTGGCCACCGGGCCGCCGGTGAGGTGCTGCGTACCGCCGGTCAGGGTGGTCACGTCGGTGCCGCCGGAGAGGTTCTGCACCACCCCGCCGGCCATGAGGACGACCGCGCCGAGCACGGCGACCGGCAGCAGGATCCGCAGGGTGATCCGGGTCAGGTCGACCCAGAAGTTGCCCAGCTCGCCGGTGCGGCTGCGGGCGAACCCGCGGACCAGCGCCACCGCGACCGCGATGCCGACGGCGGCGGAGAGGAAGTTCTGCACCGCCAGGCCGGCCATCTGCACGAGGTGGCCCATGGTCGACTCGCCCGAGTACCACTGCCAGTTGGTGTTGGTCACGAAGGACACGGCGGTGTTCCACGCGCCGTGCGGCACCACCGGGTCGAAGCCGAGCGACAGCCACAGGTGGTTCTGCAGCCGCTGGAACGCGTAAAGGAACAGGATCGAGACGGCGGAGAAGGCCAGCACGGCGCGGGCGTACACGCCCCAGGACTGCCCGACGGCCGGGTTCACCCCCGCCAGGCGGTAGATCCCCCGCTCAACGCGGGTCGACTGGGTGTCGGAGACCACCCGGTACAGGTAATCGCCGAACGGCCGGTAGACGGCGACCAGCACCACCACCAGCGACAGCACGAACAGCACCCCGGCCGTCGTCGTGGTCATCAGAACCGCTCCGGGAACAACAGGGCGATCACCAGGAACACGGCCAGGGCGATCGCCAGCACCAGACCGACGGCGTTGACGGCGCTCACCGCTTCTCCACACCCCTCACCAGCAGGGCGAGCGCTGCGAACAGCGCCACCGTCAATGCCACGAACACCAGGTCAGACACGTCTGACTCCTCATTCCGGACCAGCTCGTCACGGCCGACCCCCGGCCGTGCCGGGCAATCACACCGCCGCCCGCCCTTTCACGACAGGGGCTATCACGCGACCATCACGGCGAACCGGCGATTCTTCACGCCGTTTTCACGCCCACGCTGGGGCTGTCTCGTTGGAGACCTCTCCGCTGCCAACGCCTTGACACAGAGAGGTGCCGTTAGATCCACAGACCCCCCACGCTCGCCGTTGATCCACCAGCCAGCCTGCGTGATGCTCCAGGACCAAAGCTCGAGTCTCCAGGTGACTCCGGGCGATCTTGGCGGGCAGGGTGGAGTGGCCGGCGGAACCAGGGTCGCGTCGACGCGCGAGAATGGCTTGGCGGCGGTTCTTTTCGTAGTAGGTACGCGTGGGGCATTCTCGGGCGGCGGTGAAGGCGGCCATCCACAGAATGCGGCCGTAGTCTCCGGTGAAAGCGGCGGGGCTGCCGATGGTCGCCTGAGACCGTTGCGGAGTCACGGGAGACGGGTGCCGAGCCGGCGTGGGCGGTGAGTCTGGCGGCGCTGTCGTACTCGGTCATGCCGGCGGTGTGGACCAGTAGTTCGGCACGATGGCAGCCCGGCCACGCTCAGGTCCTCGACCGCCCAGCGAGTGCTGGCGATACGGGCCAAGCCCAGGAGCCCGGGACTTCCCGGGCTCCTGGGCTTGGCGGCGTAGCGGTGGGAGCGCTCGCGATTCAGGTCGACAGTTGCTTCCGGATGGCCTCGATGTCCCAAACGTTGGACATCTGGACGAACTTGCCGTCGCTGACCTTGTAGACCGTGATTTCGTGCACCTCAATTGGCTTGCCGTTCGGGGCCACCCCGAGCCATTCCTTCACCGGGGTACCGCGGAGGATGGCGTGAGTGCCGATGATGTCACCGGCGATGACGAGGTCCTTGACCTCCCACCGAAGGTCGAGGATGGCCTCCGTGAGGCTCTCGAAGTTGGCGATCCCCTGCTCGCGCGTCACGGTCTGACCGTGGAAGAGAACGGTCTCGTCCATGAACTCCCCCACGCGGTCCCACTGATGCGCGTTGATCACATCGACATAGCGCTGGTAGAAGTCCCGGATGTCGAACTCGGACATTTTGTTTCCCTTCCCTTTTCTGCACCGATCGGTACGGAACCACCGTAGCACTTCTGCACCGATCGGTACTGAACAACGTGACGCGGCCCACCAGGAAGCTGCGTGCGGGCGGCCTCGGCGCGGATGCGGTCGGCCAGCGCGAGCACCCCGATGGGCTGGCCGTCGGCGAACACCACCACGGCGGTGTGACCGGCCAGTTGCAGTTCGGCGGCCACCGCCGTGGCGTGGGCCGCGGCCGGGTCGGCGGCGGGAGTGAACTCGTCGATGAGCGCCGGACTGCCCACGGCCACCCGCCGGAAGTCAAAGCAGCCAGCACCGTCGGACCCGAAGACTTCCGAGGGGCTGCGCCGACTCGCCGACCGCCTCGGCGACGACTTCATCGCCGGGATCGTCCTCTACACCGGAACCGCCACGCTGCCGTTCGGCGACAGACTCCGCGCCATGCCGGTCAGTGCACTGTGGCAGTTTTCCGCGCCGGGATGGCTGTGCGGGTCGGTGTGGACGGTGGCGGTGGTGAGCCGGGGCACGGCGTGGGTCATTTGGTGTTCGGCGGCGGCGGCGATCTCGTGCGCGACGATCAGGGTCCGGTTCGCGTCGACGACAAGGTCGGCTTCGGCGTGCAGGCGGTGGCCGATCTGCCGGCCGACCCGGATGCGGTACGCGAGGTGACCGTGCCGCCGACGTAGCGGACGTCGGGCCCCGGTCAAACAGGATCGTCAGCAGCAGCGACGCGGGTCCGCCGCGCAGGGTCGACGGCCCAGCGGATCGGCTTGCGGCGTTTGCCGAGCCACCCGGCGATGCCGGAAATGGCCTGCTGGTTGTTAGGGATCTTCTCGGACACCACCACGTGCGGCATACACCCAGACAGTCACCCCCGGTGACGGCGGTGAGCCACGACATACCGACTGATACCCCAAGGGGGTATATGGTGGTGGCGAAGGAAGGTGGCGAGATGTCCCAAGAGACCTCTGAGCAGGAGAGTCACCCGACGGCGCAGCACGCCGGGCATGGTGGGCACGACAAGCACGCCGGGCACGACCCGGAGGTGTTCCGCCGCAAGTTCTGGCTGGCCCTGGTCCTCACCGTGCCGATCGTCGTCACCAGTCACATGGTGATGGACTGGTTCGGCTATCGCCTGGACTTTCCCGGCATGGAGCTGGTCGGGCCGGTGTTGGGAACCGTCGTCTTCGTGTACGGCGGCTGGCCGTTCCTGCAGGGCGCGGTCCGAGAGGTACGGGACCGGGCGCCGGGCATGATGTTGCTGATCGCGATGGCGATCACGGTGGCGTACGTGGCGTCGCTGGCCACCGCGCTGGGCGCGTTCGACCTGGACTTCTGGTGGGAGTTGGCCGCGCTGGTCACCATCATGCTGCTCGGGCACTGGCAGGAGATGAAGGCCATCGGGCAGGCCCAGGGGGCGCTCTCCGCGCTGGCCGCGCTGCTGCCCGACGACGCCGAACGCGTCGACGAGGGCGGCCAGCCGCAGCCGGTGTCGGTGTCCGACCTGCGCGTCGGTGACGTGGTGCTGGTCCGACCCGGCGCCCGGGTGCCGGCCGACGGGAAGATCGTTGACGGCGGCGCCGAGCTGGACGAGTCGATGATCACCGGTGAGTCCAGGCCGGTGGCGAAGGGCGTCGACGACCGGGTGGTGGCGGGCACGGTCGCCACCGACGCGGCGATCCGGGTCCGGGTCGACGCCGTCGGCGAGGACACCGCACTGGCGGGGATCCAGCGGCTGGTCGCGCAGGCGCAGCAGTCCAGCGGCCGGGCGCAGGTGCTCGCCGACCGGTTCGCCGCCTGGCTGTTCTACATCGCCACCGCCACCGCCGTGGTCACCCTGGCCGTCTGGACCCTCGTCGGAAACCTCGGCGAGGCGGTGGTACGCACCGTGACCGTGCTGGTGATCGCCTGCCCACACGCCCTCGGCCTGGCCATCCCCCTGGTGATCGCCCTGTCCACCGCCGTGGCGGCCAAGGGCGGCATCCTGGTCAAGGACCGACTCGCATTGGAGCGGATGCGTACCGTGGACGCGGTCCTGTTCGACAAGACCGGCACCCTGACCCGCGGCGAGCACGTCGTGACCGGGGTGGCCGGTACCGCCGGTACCGGCGACGACGAGGTGCTCGCCATCGCGGGCGCGGTCGAGGCGGACAGCGAGCATCCGCTGGCCCGGGCGATCGTCGCCGCCGCACGGCAGCGACAGCTGTCCCGCCGGGCGTCCGGGTTCCGGTCGCTGACCGGCCGGGGCGTGCAGGCCGAGGTCGACGGGGTCACGTACGCCGTCGGCGGCCCGACGCTGCTACGCGAGATGGGCGCGACGGTGTCCGAGGAACTGACCGCCCGTACCCGGGAATGGGCCGGCCGGGGATCGGCGGTGCTGCACCTGCTGCGGATGGACGGCGACGGGGGCGCCGTGGTCGGGGCCCTCGCGCTGGCCGACGAGGTTCGCCCGGAGGCTCGGCAGGCCATCGCCGACCTGCGCGCCCAGGGCGTGCGCAAGATCGTAATGATCACGGGGGACGCCCGGCCGGTCGCCGAGGCGGTCGCCGCCGACCTCGGCTTCCGGGCCGGCGAGGACGAGGTGTACGCGGAGGTGCTGCCCGCCGACAAGGACGACGCCGTGGCGGACCTGCAGAAGCGGGGCCTGCGGGTGGCGATGGTCGGCGACGGGGTCAACGACGCCCCGGCCCTGGCCCGCGCCGACGTGGGCATCGCCATCGGCGCCGGCACCGACGTGGCCATCGAGTCCGCCGGAGTGGTTCTGGCCTCGTCGGATCCACGCGGGGTGACCGGGGTGATCACCCTGTCCCGGGCCTCCTACCGCAAGATGATCCAGAACCTCGCCTGGGCCGCCGGCTACAACGTGGTTGCCCTTCCCTTGGCTGCCGGGGCGCTGGCCTGGGCCGGGGTGACGCTCAGCCCTGCCGTCGGGGCCGTGCTCATGTCCGCGTCGACGATCGTGGTGGCGCTCAACGCCCAACTGCTGCGCCGGGTGCGGCTGCGCCCGCAGGAGACGGGGTGACCAGGTTCGCGACGCGAGCCGGCAGGCGGCCGGTAGCGTTGTGGCCGTGACCGGTATGTCGGCAGCACGAGGCGGATGGCTCGTCCGCCTCGTGCTGCTGACCGCCACCCTGATCGGGCTCACGGCGATGCACAGTCTGGGCCACCAGCCTGCCATGACCGGCCAGCACCACGGGTCGGCCGTGCCTGCGAGCACGCATGCGGAGACGCCGCCGGGAGCGGTCCTGACGACGGCGATTGCCGCGATGGACGTGGCCGTCCCTCATGGGTGTGCCGGGGGCCAGTGCGCCGGGCTGGACGCCGCGCCGAGCGGTGCGCCGGGGCACATGCCCGGGTGGGCCGTGTGCCTGGCGGTCGTCGGCGCGTTCGGGGTTTCGCTGGCGCTGACGGCTGCCCTGCTTCTGCGCCGAACGGGCGCCATGCCCCGGGACCGCCGCCAGCCGTCCGTGGCGGTTTCCCGTGGCCCGCCGGCGTGGTCCCCGATGGGCCAACGTGTCACCGCGGTGTCGGTGCTGCGCATTTAGGAACGCCCTCGCGACGGGGACTCTGGTGCCCCCCGCGCCCGCTTCCGCGCATGTTCACCGATTCCGAAAGGCTTACTTCGTCATGTCCCGAACCTTCCTGCGCCGTGCCCTCGTGGCCGGCGTGAGCCTCACCGCCGCCGCCTTCCTGGTCGGCTGCGGCAGCAGCGACGACCACAGCGCGACCGGCGGCGGACACGGCTCGCCCACCGCCACCGTCCCGGCCGACAGCACCTCGGTCGCGGCGCACAACGCGGCGGACGTGATGTTCGCGCAGATGATGATCCCGCACCACCAGCAGGCCGTGGCCATGGCCGACCTGGCCGCCACAAGGGCCACCGACCCGCAGGTCAAGCAGCTCGCCGCCCAGATCAAGGACGCCCAGGCGCCGGAGATCGCCACGCTGAGCGGCTGGCTGACCGCCTGGGGCGCGCCGACGCCCACCGGGACGTCCACCGCCGTGCCCGGCAGCGGCATGCCGGGCATGGACCACGGCGGCAGCGCCATGCCGGGGATGAGCCAGGGCGGCAGCGGAATGCCGGGGATGAACCACGGCGGCAGCGCCAGCCCGACCGGCTCCGGGATGCCGAGAATGGATCACGGCATGCCGGGCATGATGTCCGACGCCGACATGACCCGGCTGGCGGCGGCCTCGGGCCGCGACTTCGACCGGCAGTTCCTCACCATGATGATCGCCCACCACGAGGGCGCGATCACCATGGCCCGGACCGAGGCCGCCCAGGGCGCCAACAGCGACGCCAAGGAGCTCGCCGGGCGGATCAGCACCACCCAGCAGACCGAGATCGACACGATGAAGGACATTCTGGCGAGGATCTGACGGTGTGGCGCGGTGGCCGGACAGGTCCGGCCACCGCACCCGTCAGGACACGTACGCCAAATTGATCATCATGCCGGCCCCGGCGTGATAGGCGTTGTGGCAGTGGGTCATCCACTGACCCGGGTTGTCGGCGTCACGGTCGACGGTGACGGTCTGCCGGGCCGGCACGACCGTGGGGGCGGCGCGTCGGCTACGAGCAGGATGAGGTGCTGCGCCGGGTCCTGACACCGTGGACCCGCAGTCCGCCCGCCACGAATGCGGGGAGACAGCCCGCTCGGATCATTCCTCGACGTCGGGTCGGCTGTGCACCACCAGCTCATCGATCTCCAACCGACCGACGCGCAGCTCCCGTACGACCGCCCGGCGAACAGCCAGCCGCCCGATGACCAGCGCCCCGACGGCCACGGCCCCGACGGCCAGCGCCCCGACGGCGAGGGCACCGGCCGACGCGGCCCCCGCGGCCCGAGCCCCGGTCGCCACCGCGCCGTCGGCGCGCGTCCCGGTCAACCGCATCAGGCGTACCTCTCGCTTCATTCCCCCATTGTCCGCGCACCGTCGGCCGACCGCTGCCGATGCGTCGTTTACCGCTTCCCGCTGGGCGCGGGCCGGTCCGGGGACGTCACCGCGCTGCGACGGGCCGGGGGACGGTGACCAGTTCCGCGGTGACCGGGGAGGGCCGGAAGCCCTTGACGATCAGATAGACACCCAGCGAGAACTCCCACACCGCGATGGGGAGGGCCGCGACCGCCGCCACCGGCGACAGCCGGTCCCAGAGGCCGAACAGGGTGCCGACGTCGGAGACGACGAGCAGGGGCGCCCCGACGAGTCCGAGCACCGGAAGCACCCGCGGCACCAGGCGTGACTGGTAGAGCAGGGAACCCAGCAGCAGGGCGTTCACGGCCGGGAGGAAGCCCTGGCTGAGCAGGAAGACCGAGTCGTAGAAGGCGACCAGCGCCTGGCCGGTGACCGCCGTGTCCGCGCCGGCCCCGGCCCGGCGCAACGCCACGACTGTCAGCAGGCTCGCGACGCCGATGAAGATGCCGGCCGCTTCGAGCACCCGGGCACCGACGAAGCCCAGCGCCCGCGCCTCGCCCTGCCGCCTGACCACCGGGTACAGCACGAGGGCCGTACCGATGCAGGCGAGGGCGACGATCACCTCGAGGATGCCACCGATGACGACCGGAGTGTCCGACGTGGCGCTGAGGATGTAGTCCGCCTCGCGCACCGGACCGTACAGGGCGACGGTCGGGATCGAGACGAAGGTGAGCACGTAGCACGCGCCCGCGACCAGCGCGGTCCTCCTCAGCGGGTCCATGGCGGCTCCTTTCCGGCTCTGTCATTCCATTGACGATGGTCACGGGTGCCAGGTCCAGCCCGTACCGCAGGACGGGAACGGCCCGGCGCGGAGGGTGATCCTCCGCGCCGGGCCGCAGCGTCGGGTGGGGTCAGGCGGCCGCGCAGGTGGCCGTCGCGCCGGGGCCGTTACCGGTGCCCTGGAAGCCGAAGTTGGTCGTCTGGCCGGCGGCGACCTGTCCGTTGTAGCCCACGTTGGTGAACCGGACGGTCCCGCTGGAGCCGCTGGCCTGGGCGTTCCAGGTGCCGGTGATCGCGGTGCCGCCGGGCAGCGTGATGGTCACGGTCCAGCCGTTGATGGCGGCGGAGCCGGCGGTGACGTTCACGCTCGCGGTGAAGCCGCCGGACCACTGGTTGAGCGCGACCGACGCGGTGCAGCCGTTACCGGTCGGCGGCGGGGTGGTGGGGGGAGCCGTGGTCGGCGGAGCCGTCGTCGGCGGGGCCGAGGTCGGCGGGGCCGAGGTCGGCGGCGTGGTGGTGGGCGGATTGGGCGCGCCGTTGGCCAGGCTGTAGGCCAGGTCGGGCTGGAACGATCCGGCCGTGTAGCGGCAGCCGTCCGCCTCCCCCGGCGGCTTCACCCAGAGGTACGCGTCGATGTTGGCGTCGCCGGTGTTGGTCGTCGGGTACGTCCCGATGCGCCGGTCGGTGTTGTCGTCGGCGCACCAGTCCCCGCTGGCGCCCCCGTTGCGGCTGGTGTCGATGACCTGGCGCTTGCCCGAGATGCCCATGCCGTTGAGGGCGGAGATGACCGCCCGGCCGAAGTTCGCCTCGCTGGAGGTGGAGTTGAAGTTCGACACGTTGGTGAAGAAGCCGTCGGCGTACTGCACGCCGGCCGCCCGGAGCCGGTTGGCCGTCTCGTTCGCGCTGTTCCAGGTGGAGTGGCCGCCGTCGAGGTAGACCTTGGCGTTGGGGTTGCCCGCCTTGATGGTCCGGGTGGCCGTCGTGATCGCCTGGTTGCGGGCGCTGATCTCGCCGCTGCTCAGGCAGGTCAGCAGGGCGAGCGAGTCGGTTTCCAGGATGATGATGACGGTCTGGTTGCCGAGCCCTCTGGCGAAGTTGGACACCCACGTCTGGTACTGGTTGAGGTCCGGCGCCCCACCGGCGCTGGCCCCACCGCAGTCCCGGTTGGTGATCTCGTACACCGAGAGCACCGGGATCTGCTGCGCCGCGTTGGCGGCGCCGACGAACCCGGAGACCTCGGACTGCACGGTCGACGGGTTGAAGTTGGCGAACCAGCGGGCCTGCGGCTGACTCGCGATCTTGTCGCGGATGACGGCCGTACGCGAGTCGCCGGGGTTGGCGGCGACCCAGCGGACCACGGCCGAACTCGGGTCGCGGTAGAGCGATCCGGACAGCGTGCCGGCGGAGGCGCTGCCGACGGCGAGGCAGACGCCGACGGCGGTGGCGCCCGCGACGGCCGCCACGCTGACGGCCGCCGATCTGCGCCGGAGCGAGGAGAGGATAGCCACGACGTGTTTCCTCCTGATCACATAGATGTGTCTAAGTTCATGGGAGCGTTCCCATGGACGGTAGCGGAGGCGCACGCCGCTGCCAAGATGTGTAGACACGTCGATGCCTTGCGGGCCGCGTTTTTCGGGCTGGCTCGCCGACTGCCGCCCGCCAGGAAGGCGCGGAGTCGGACAAGTTCTTCGACGCGCTCGCCTTTCCGGACAGCAGTACCGCGGGGCGCGGACCTCGGGTGCCCGCGCAGGCCGACGGCTGACTCTCGGCGCCGACCCGGGCCACGACGCCGGGAACCCGACCGGACGTCGGCCGGGTGTCGCCACGGCGACCGGCGCTGCCGAGTCGACAGTGCCGTGGTCGCCGTGGCGATCAGCCCGAGCCTTGGGCCGTGGCGTCCGATCCTGGCCGTTACGGCCGCAGGGCGTCGGCGGCGGGGGTCCAGGTCGACTCGTCGTCGACGTCGGCGACCGTGATCCCCTTGGCGATCTTCAACAGCTCGGCCTGCGGCAGGGTGTTGTCGAACCCCGTGGCACTGACCTGGAGGAGCATCTTTCCGTCGGCGCTCCAGATGTTGCAGAAGTCGCCGATCGGGACACCGACCTCCCGGGCGCGCCGCTTGTCCACCTGGTGGCACTTCGTCGTGCCGGCCTCCGGCGACTGGTTCGCGCTGGTGCTCGGCGTGACGAAGATGTGGAAGCCGTCCCTGATGGTGCCCTCGACGGCGTCGTACGGCGCGGTCAGGCCCGAGGTGGGCAGGCCCGGCCGGGTGTACGTCGCGCCGCCGTAGTCACCGGCCCGGGCGGTGGCGATGCCGCTGAGCCCGGGCATGGCGTGCGTGCCGGTCTGCAGCGGCAGGTAGCCGTCTGGCACGTAGCCCACCGTGAACGGCACCCGGGCCGGCCTCGGCGGGCTGGGCTTGAGGCCCTCGACGAGGCCGCCCAGGTCCTCGAAGCTCGGGGTGGCCCGGTCGCTGGAGAAGGACGTGACGGCCGCCCAGGCATTGTCGGCGTACTCCCAGGCGAACAGCTTGTTACCCGCGTCCATTGGGCGCTGCGGGTCCAGGCCGACCGGCAGCGTCGCCTGCACGCCCCTGCGCCCGGCCACGGTGACGTTCCTGCCGTCCTTGATCCCGGCGGGGTCGAAGGCGCCCGGTCGGTAGACGGTCAGATAGGCCCACAGGCTCGGTTTCCCCCCGGCGGCCTTCCCGTTCCTCTTCCGCTCGACGCTGTCGCTTTGCGCCTCGGCCTCCTCCGCCGTGACCGGCTTGTCGTTGGAGGTGTGGTTGTCGGAATAGACGGAGGCGATCTGGTACGCGGTGGACGTGGCGATCGGGTCCTGCACGTGCAGCGTGCCGGCGTCGTACCCGCGGAAGGTGAAGGTGAACGGCGGCGGGGCGGTCCCGGCCGTCGTCGCGCCGGCCGGGGCCGGCGTGACCGGGGTGTTCGGCTCGGTGCTCAGGGTCGGCAGCGCGAACGCGCCGGCGACCGCGACCACGACCAGACCGGCCGCGCCGGCCGACGCGAACCCGGCCCGGCGGCGTCGGTCGGCCCGCCGCCCCGCCGCGATGATGTCGTCGGCGGTTCGGGTCATCGGCGGCTCGTCGGCCGTCACGGCGTCCACCAGATCAGGCAACTGCATGTGTCCACTCCTCCATCGGTTTGCCAGTGAGATTGATGTGTTCGTCAGCGAGTGACTCGCGCAGCTTCGTCAGGCCGCGGGAGACCTGACTCTTGGCTGTGCCCACCGTGCAGTCGAGGACGCGGGCGGTGTCCTCCAGGCTCAGACCCAGGTAGTGCCGGAGTACGACGGCGGCCCGCTGCCGGGCCGGCACCGCGTCGAGCGCCGCGCGTAGGCGCATCCGCTCGTCGGCCGCCGCGGCCGGGTCCTGCTGTGCGACGTCCGGCATGGCGTCGCCGGCCGATCGCTCGCGCCGCCAGGGCCGCCGGGTCTCGTCGATCGCGGCCCGGTAGACCATGGTCTTGACATAGAGGTCGGGCCGGTCCAACTTCCGCCACCGGGGATAGAGCTTGACCAGCGCGTTGGCCACGGCGTCCTCCGCCGTGTGCCAGTCGCCGCAGGTCAGGTACGCGAGCTTGCGCAACGACGCCATCTGTGACGTCACGAACTCGCGGAATGCTTGCTCGTCTTCGGCTTTCACGTCGACTGCCTCCTTGTGACGGAGGTAGAACGGCGCCAGCCGACCGGAAGGTTGCACGGGCGTGGGACTCGTCGCCCGCGCACCGGCCCAGCGGTCCGCCGGCTCCCAGGCCGCGGCACCGCGAACGCGGCGTTCAGTGGATGCATCCATCGACGTTCACCCATTGAAGATGTTAACGATAACATGCTAGTTTCCCGACGACGGAGCGAAGGGCACGCTCCGCAACGGGATCGCCGAGCCGCGAGGGCAACCGGAGACCGGCACGTCTTCCGCCCTTCCCGCCGTCGACCCGTCCGGGCCAACCGCCGGCGCCGCGCGCCGCAGCGGACGTCGGGCGTCGCGCCGCTGCGCACCCCCACCGCACCTTCCCGCGCCCCCACCACCCACGTTCCACCTGCCCGCATCGGAGGAAAGCCGTGCACCGCATCAGACGACTCTGGCTGGCCGGCACGCTGGCCGCCCTGATCAGCACGACCGGCGCCGCGATAGTCGCCACGTCCGCCCAGGCCGCGAGCGGCTGCCGGGTCACCTACACGATCACCAACTCGTGGTCGGGTGGCTTCGGCGCCAACGTGGACATCACCAATCTGGGCGACCCGGTCAACGGCTGGCGGCTGACCTGGACCTACGGCGCCGGCCAGACCATCCAGCAGTTGTGGAACGGCAGCTACACCCAGTCCGGGGCCAACGTCACCGTCACCAACGCCAGCTACAACGGCGCGATCGGTACGAACGCCAGCGTGTCGTTCGGCTTCAACGGCAGTTGGACCGGCAGCAACCCGGTGCCGACCACCTTCGCCCTCAACGGCGTCACCTGCGGGGACACCCCGCCGACGGCCACGCCGCCGGTCACCGACACGCCGTCCCCGGTGCCCCCGTCACCGACGACCTCACCGACCAGCCCACCACCACCCACCGACGGGCCGTGGCCACCGTCGTCGACGTACCCCAACCCGATCGTGTGGCAGGACTTCGCCGACGGCGACATCATCCGGGTGGGCGACGTGTACTACTACACGGCCTCCACCATGCACTACTCCCCCGGCGCGCCGATCCTGCGCTCGTACGACCTGGTTAACTGGGAGTACGCCGGGCACGCGGTGCCGAACCTGGACTTCGACTCGAACAACTACAACCTGAGCGGGAGCCGGGCCTACGTCAAGGGCATCTGGGCCTCGGCGTTCAACTACCGCAGGAGCAACAGCACCTATTACTGGCTCGGCTGCGTGGAGTTCAACCGGACGTACGTCTACACCGCGTCGGCGGTCGACGGCACCTGGCAGAAGAAGGCCCGGATCAACAACTGCTACTACGACGCCGGGCTACTCATCGACGACAACGACACGATGTACGTGGCGTACGGCAACAGCACCCTCAGCGTGGCCCAGTTGTCGGCGGACGGCACCAGTCAGGTCCGCGCCCAGCAGGTGTTCACCACGCCGTCGAGCGTCGGGACGCTGGAGGGCTCGCGGTTCTACAAGCGCGGCAACTACTACTACATCTGGGTCACCAGGCCGGCCAACGGCCAGTACGTGCTGCGCTCGACCAGCCCGTGGGGGCCGTACGAGATGCGGCAGGTGCTGCTCAACATGCCGACCCCGGTCTCCGGCGCCGGCATCCCGCACCAGGGCGGCCTGGTGCAGACCCAGAACGGCGCCTGGTACTACATGGCGTTCGTCGACGCGTACCCCGGCGGCCGGATCCCGGTGATGGCGCCGATCAACTGGAGTTCGGACGGCTGGCCCAGCGTCCAGACCGTGAACGGCGGCTGGGGCGCCAGCTACCCGTACCCGAACGTGCCGCGGCCACCGCGCCAGGTCAAGTCGATGATCGGCCCGGACACCTTCGCCGGTCCGACGCTCGACCCGCGCTGGGAATGGAACCACAACCCGGACCCCACGAAGTTCTCGGTCAACAACGGCCTGCGGTTGCAGACCGCCACCGTCACCAACGACCTGTACGCGGCCCGCAACACGTTGACGCACCGGATCCAGGGGCCGACGTCCACCGCGACGATCCAACTGGACTACTCGACAATGCGCGACGGTGACCGGTCCGGCCTGGCCATGCTGAGACATCTCTCGGCCTGGATCGGGGTGCGCCGCGACGGCGGCCAGACCCGGGTCTCGATGGTCGACGGCCTGTCCATGGACAGCAACTGGAACACCACGAGCACCGGCACCGAACGGGCCAGCGCGGCGGTGTCCGGCGGCCGGATCTGGCTGCGCGTCAACGCGGACGTCAGACCCGGCACCGGCCGGCAGGCGAGGTTCTCCTACAGCACCGACGGGGTCACCTTCACCTCGCTCGGGCCGGCGTACACCCTCAACAATGACTGGCCGTTCTTCATGGGCTACCGGTACGGCATCTTCAACTACGCCACCTCGTCGCTCGGCGGTTCGGTCACCGTCAACCGCTTCGACCTCAGCACGCCCTGACCGATCCGGGGGCCGCCGCAACACGCCGTCGCGGCGGCCCCCACCGTCCCCACCGGCGCCGCGGCCGGCCCGCCGGATGCCCACGGCGACCCATCGACCGGGTCACCACTGCCACCCCGGTTGGGTTACCGTCGGCAGGTGATCCCGGTGCATGCCACGGCGGCCGCGTACGCGCAGTGGATCACGCCCTCCCTCCCGCTCTACGGCGACGACCACGAGCGGTCCGACTTCGCTCCCTGAGGCGCCCGACGCACCCGACGCCTCCTCGCCCGTTTTCCTCACTCCGGGAGCGATGTCCCATGTCCGTCGACACCTCGATCCGGGCGGTGCTGCGCGCGCCGCAGGTCACCCGGGTCCTCATCGGCAGCCAGATCGGCCGGCTGCCCACCGCCAGCGGCCCGCTGGCGTTGCTGCTCTTCGCCCGCCAGTCGATGAGCCTGGCCGCCGCCGGCCTGCTGGTGGCCGCGTACACCGCCGGCATGGCGGTGGGCACCCCGCTGCTCGCCCGGGCGGTGGACCGTTGGCGGCAGCCACCGGTGCTCTGGGCGGCGGCGCTCGTCTCCGGCCTCGGCTTCGGCACGGTGGCGCTCACCGGCGGAAACCTGGCCGCCGCGGTCACCGGGGCGGCGCTCGCCGGGTTCGGCACCCCGCCGCTGGAGGCGTGCCTGCGTACGCTCTGGCCGGCCCTGCTGCCGCCGGCCACGGTGCCCACGGCGTACACGGTGGACATCGCCGTCCAAGAAGTGATCTTCGTGGTGGGACCGCTGGTCACCCTGCTCGCGGTGACGGTCGGTGGGCCGGCCGCCGGGCTGCTCGCCGCCGCCGTGGTGCAGCTCGCCGGCACCGCGATGTACGCGCTCAGTCCCGCCGCCCGGGCCTGGCGCGGGGTGGCCGCGGTCCGGCACTGGGCCGGGCCGCTGCGCGTACCCCGGTTCGGGGTGATGATGCTCGGCGTGGTCGGCGTCGGCGCGGCGGTCGGCAGCATCGCGGTGGCGGTGACCGGCTACGCCGAGTCGGCCGGCGACCGGCGGCTCAGCGGCTGGCTGCTGGCGGCGCAGGCGACCGGGGCGCTCGTCGGCGGCCTGTGTTACACCCGGGCCCGGCCGGGCGGCCCGGGCCGGCTGCCGCTGCTCGCCGCCGCGCTCACGGTCGGCTACCTGCCGCTGCTGCTGGCGCCCGGCCCGGCCCCGATGGCCGGCCTGCTCGCCGTCAGCGGGCTGGCGCTGCCGCCGGTGCTGACCGCCGTCTTCCTCACCGCCGAGCGGCTGGCCGCGCCCGGCACGGTGGCCGAGGCGTTCGCCTGGGTGAGCACGGCGTTCGTGGTGGGCAGCGCCGCCGGCTCCGCGCTCGCCGGCCCGCTGGTGTCGGCCGGCACCCGCTACGGCCTGGCGGTCGCCCCCGCCGCGGCGCTGCTCGGCACGGCGGCGCTCTGGGCGGTCGCGCACCGCGATCGGGGGCCGTCGCGAGCGGTCGGCCGCACCCCCGGCTGATCCCCCGGGCGCTGTCCCGCGCCGGCACGCCGGTGGCCGGCGGGTCCGCTGCACACGGACCCGCCGGCCACCGGTATCAGCGGACTACTTGCGCATCCAGATCTGGTACGGCAGACCCTTCTTGCCGTTCACCACGAACCGGATGTACGGGTTCTTGACCGAGATGCACCCGTACTTCGTGACGCAGTTCTCGACCCTGCCCTGCATGGTCGAGGCGTAGTGCGCGGTGCCCTTGCCGCTCTGCGTGTTGCTGACCAGACCACGGTCGAAGTTGAAACCGTCGTTGTTCTTGATGTAGTGCCGGCGCTCCTTGATGGTGACCTTCCCCTTCTTGGACCAGCAGTAGTGCAGCACCTTGTGCCAGTCGAACGCCTTGGCGCCGAGCACCGTCCGGTAGGAGATGTACCGGTCGGCCCGGTGGCAACCGGCCTTCTTGGCCGCTACGGCGTTGGCCGTCAGCGCCCCGGCCGCGAGCGAGGCCGTCCCCGCGTCGGTGTCACCGGTCGACACGTCGACGATTCGGGTCTTCGCAGGGTCGATCACCTGAGCGGCGACCGACCGGTGCTTGCGCAGTGCGGCGCGGTCCTTTGCGGACATCTCTCCCGTCCGCTGCACGTTGTCCAGGGCCCGGACCACGTCGGCCGGCAGGCCACCGCGCGACTTCGCCGCGGAGATCCCGGCGATCCCGGCGAGCAGACCCGCCACCACGGTGAAGGCGACCGCGAGCAACAGAATATTGGTGCGGCGACCCCACATACGCGGGTTCGCGGTCGGTACGTCGTGACTCATTCTGGTGATTCCCTTCGCGATTTCTCGGTTCGGATGAATGCAGTTCCCGGGCTGCGATCACCACTAGAGCCGTTCGAAAGGCGCTACCCAACACGTCAAGCCGTACGGGACGGACCGGGACGTGCTCGCGCCCGTGTCCCGAATCGGCACGCCAATGCCTTGTCCCGTATCGGGCCTGCCTCGGACGGGACACGGCCCGTGCCCGCAGCTCCGAGCCGCTCTGATGGCGGCGATCGGGAGTTCACGGGGATGAGAATGAAATAACCCGCAGGCGTCAAGCCCGCGGGAACCGATCCCGTTTTTCACCTGGAACTGCGTGCGCCGGCCCGAACGGGTCGAGTTGGCGGGCCGGCGGCTGGCACGGGTCGTCCCGGGGTGGTCCACCCGATGTCGAGGACCACCCCGGGACGGGTCACCGGGTCAGGGCCGTTCGCAGGGCACGCTCTCCCCGTTGACGTCCGCCGTCGGCTCGCTCGGCTCGACGGCGCCAGGCTGGTCGGTCACCCCGGTGGGCACGACGGAGACGACCCGCTGCTCCACGGGTTCCGTGTCGAGGCAGTCGTCAGACACACCGCCCTCGTCAGCCGGGTCCTCGTCGGCATCGGCTGTCCCGTCGTCGCCGGCACAATCACCGTCGCCGCCCGCATCCTGGTCACCGTCGCTGTCCTGGTCACCGCCCGCGTCCTCGTCACCGGCGGTGCCGCCGTCCTCGTCACCGCCCGCGTCCTCGTCACCGCCCGCGTCCTCGTCCTCGTCGCCGTCGGCACCCTCGTCGCCGTCGGCCTCCTGGTCGCTGCCACCGTCGCCGGCCTGGCCGTCCCCGTCCTGTCCCGCGTCGGGTTCCTGTTCCGCGGGGGTTCGGTCGTCGGTCGGGCTGACCGCATCGGTGCAGACGGGCGCCGCGTTCGCGAAGCCGCCGGCGATCACGAGGGCCCCCGCGATCAGCACGGCGGCGAACAGCAGCGGAAGCAGCTGGGTGATTCGCTTGGTCATCATGTCGGCTCCGATCGGGGTCAGCCGGTGAACGGAAGGACCACGACCGGAATCTGGTCGGGCTCGGTGCTGCGCGTCGGCTTCGAAGTCGGCTCGGTGGTGCGCTTGCGTTCCGCTCCGTCGTCCGATCCCGCCGAACCGGGTGCGGGACGCACCGCCGACCTGAGCAGGTGGCTGCGGTAGTACCCGTTCAGCCTGGTCTCGACGACCTTCCCTCGTCCGCTGGACGCGTGGAGCATCCTGCCGTTCCCGGCGTAGATGCCGACATGGTCGATCTCGCCGCCGTCCCAGTCGAAGAAGAGCAGGTCGCCGGGACGCAGCTCGCTGGTGGAGACGGTCCGACCCGTGCGCACCCCGTAGCTGTACTGTCCGGCCGCGGTGCGATAGCGCCAGTCCAGCCCGGCCCTTCGGTACGCGTAGTGGGTGAGACCGGAGCAGTCGAAGACCCTCGGCCCCTTGCCGCCCCAGACGTACGGGTCGCCCTTCTGCGCCCTGGCCTGGCACACCGCCTTCTCGGCGATGCTCCCGGAGCAGCCGCCGCCGGCCGTGGCGCCGGCGAGGCCGGTCAGTCCGACGAGTGCGCCGCCGATGAACGTCAGGGCGAGCAGGAGCCCGAGAATGCCTCGCCGGCCGGGTCCACGGGTGTGGTGCCGCGGATCTGGTCGCGATGGCGGGACGGTGCGCGTGGGCGCGGAATCGTCGTGCGGTTTCAGCATGGTCCACTCCTCAGGGTTGGGATTGCGCGACGAGTGCACCTGTTCGGCCGGTGTCTCGAAAGGCCCGCCGCCGTACGGGAAGGTCCGGAACACCGGCGCGAGACAGTCCCGTACGGAATGGCGAGGCGGCCCCTTGTCCGGATCAGTTCCGAACGCCGTTTCGGCTGGGCGGAACAACGGTCGGTCGTATGTGCTCATTGCCGAGGCGTTCCGGGCCCGACGCCGACATCCATCCGATCAGCCACAACCGTGAGGTGGTCATGCATTCCGTTCGGGAAATTCTGAAGTCGAAGCTCATCCCACTCGTCGTCGCCGCGGTGGTCGTCGGTGGCGGAGCGACCGCCGCGTCGGCGATCGCCTCCGCCGCCCCGGCCGGACACTCGGCGACCTCGACGGCGAAGGGCACGGTCAACTCCGACGTCGGCGACCGGTGCGTGCTGCCCGGCCAGGTCGTGCGGAACACGCGGTATGTCGGTACGAGCAGGACCTGGCCGCGTGGCGCGAACTGGCAGGCCACCGGAAACGCCAAGGGCAGCGTGATCACGCTGCAACATGAGACCCGGGTCCACAATTCCGTCTCCGCGACGTTCGGCCTGTCGAAGTCGGTCGTTTCGGCGGCGGTCGGGTTCAACGTCGAGCGGCAGCAGGCGGTGTGGGTCAGCTTCAGCTACACCCAGCCGAAGCCGGGCAAGTACCAGCTGCGGGTCACCCCGGTCTACGACGAGTACCTGTTCGAGGTGCACAAGAAGATCGGCAGGGTCAAGATCCGGGGCGGTCACCCCGACTGTGTCCAGACCGGCACCGCGAAGGTGGGCGGCGGTGCGGCGTCGAAGTACATCGGCCTGGAGAGCCGCGTCTACCGCAAGAACTCGGCCGGCGAGTGGGTGGTGGTCCGCTGACGTGGGCATCCCACCAGCACAGAGTCGGCAGCTGTCCCGCCCGGCCTCGCCGGGCGGGACAGCTGCCCGCCACGTTCGTGGCGGGCAGGCGTCCCGCCGCACCCACCAGCCGGCACCCGCGCATTGGCTGCGGGGTGTAATCTCGCGTGCCGACACCACTGCTGTCCGTAGTGGACTGACGGAGGGCCACGCGATGGACGACGGCGCCGGCGGCGTCCAGCCTAGATCCGGGTCGGCCCCGGATCCCTTCGCCGCGACCTCGCCGGTGGAGTTCGTCGCGGCGATGCGGGCGCTGAAGGAGTGGTCCGGCTACACCTTCCGCGAGTTGCAGCGCCGGGCGGACGCGTTCGGCGAGGTGCTGCCGCACAGCACGATCGCCGCCGTGCTGGGGCGCAGCGCCCTGCCCCGGGAGGCGCTGGTGACCGCCTTCGTCCGGGCCTGCGGCCTGGACCAGGCCACCGCCGCGTCGTGGCTCGCCACCCGGAAGCGGCTCGCGGTCCAGTCGGCGCGGGCGCCGGAGGCCGGCGACGGCCCCCACCGGTTCACCGACGGGCAGCCGCCTGCCCCGCCCGAGCCGGTAACCGACGGGGGCCCGCCCGGGCCGACAGCCGACGAGCAGCCGCCTGCGCCGCCCGAGCCGGTAACCGACGGGGGCCCGCCCGGGTCGACAGCCGACGAGCAGCCGCCTGGCCCGCCTGAGCAGCCGGCAGCCGGCCGGGGCCCGGCGGACGAGGACGGCCGGTCCCCCGACCCGCGGACGGACGCGGAGCGCCTGCCCGTCCTGGCGTCGGTGCTGCGGTCGGTGCCGCTGTCCGACCCGGAGTCGCCCGTCCCCTCGCCGGACACCGGCGGCCTCCGGCCCGAGCCGCCGCAGCACCCGGGCACCGGCGTCCTGGGGCCCGAGCCGCACGATCCGGGCGCCACCGAGGGGCCGACGGAGCCGGGTGCCGGGGAGCCGGACCAACCGTCGTCGGCCGGCCGGTTGGCGAGCGTGACCGCGGAGCGGACGGACGAGCGGTGGGTCGGCGTGCACCGGCACGACCCGGCGGAGGACGTACCCCGACCGGCCGGTCACCGTTGGCTGATCCCGCCGATCATGTATCGGACCGGCTGGGCGAGTCGGGTGCTCTCCGGCGTACTCGTGCTGGTGATGGCCGCCATCGCGGTGGCGGTGGTGGCCCGCGCCCTGCGCGACTCGCCCGGCAACACCGCGGGGTCGGGCGGTCCGGCGGAGTCACCGCTCGACGAGGCCGACCCCGAGACCCTGCCGGCGGTGGTGCCCTCCAGCGTCCCGTCCCCGTCCCGATCCCCGGCTCGGTCCCGCTCCGCAGCCCCCACGGCGTCGGCCAGGCCGAGCACGAGCGCAAGCACGAGCACGAGTACGTCGCCGCCGACGACGCCGGCGACCGGCCGGTCGGCGCCTGCCGGGCCACCCGCCGGCCTGCCCACCGGTCCGGTACGGCTACGGGTCGCCCTCTCGGGCCTGTGCGTGGGCGAAGGACCGGAGCTCTACAAGGCGTCCGGTCGGATCGTGTTGGGCCAGCACTCCTGCGCCTCGGCGTCGCCCCCGATCGCGATCGAGAAGGTGTCCGGCACGGCATACCGGATCACGCTCGACCATCCCGAGTACGGCCCCGGTTGCGCGACGATCGACGACGACGGTCGGGTGGCCGGCCTCCTGCTGGCCGGCGACGCCTGCGGCGCGGGGCGGCCGGTTCAGCACTTCACCTTCGAGCCGGTCACCGGCGGTTACCGGCTGCGCTCGCTGCCGGGAAAGGCGTACTGCATCGGGGTCTTCGAGGAGCGGCGGGACGCGGGGGTGCAGCTCATCCAGACCGACTGCGCCAGCACTCCGGCCCAGACCTTCCTCGTCGAACGACGCTGAGCGGGTGCCGGACGAGTGACGGGCCGGCGACACAAGGTCGCCGGCCCGTCATTCCTACTGGTTACCGGACCCGCAGCTGCTGGTGCTCCGCGGCGTCGGGGGCGTAGGTCGAGTCACCGGAGTAGGCGACGTGGACCGGGTAACCCCCGGCCTTCAGCCCGGCCGTCGGCAGCTCGACGACGGCCGCGCCGTCGGTCAGCGCCACCACCTGCGTGCTGCCGCCGAAGGTGACGGCGATCTCGCCGGTCACCGTCGGAGCCTTCTGGTGCTGGGTCTGGGCCCGCACGTCGACGTTCAGGGTGAACGTGTCACCACGGACGACCGACGCCGGCGCGGCGTTCGCCTTCACCACGGTCCTCGCCGTGCCCGGGTCCGTCAGGGTGACGGTTGCCGAGCCGGACTTGGTCGGGTCGACCACCGACGTCGCCACGACGGTGAGCGTCGACGCCTGCTCCGTGGCGGCCACCGAGAGCCGACCGTCGGTGGAGATGGTGGTGTCCGCCGAGGTCGCCCCCTTGACCGACCAGGTCACCGCCGGGCTCACGCCCTCGTTGGTGGTCACCTTGGCGCTGAACTGCCGGACCCAGTTCCAGCCCTTCGTCAGCTCCGCGGTCGCGGGCGTCACCGACACGGAGTCGACGCCCGACCACAGGTAGTCCCGGGCGAAGATCGTGAACAGCTGGCCCGCGGTCATCCCGTCGTGCGCGCCGGGAACCTGGGTGGTCGCGGCGGTGTAGCCACGGGCCCGGAAGTTGTTCGCGATGGTGTTCTGGGCGTTGAGGTTGCCCTCGAAGACCCCGTTGCCGAGGAACACGAACAGGTCGTCGTCCCCGACCGCGGCCGCGACATTGTCGTAGTCCTGAGTGGTGAGGGCCGGGTTACCGGAGAAGTGTCCGAAGAAGCCGAACGTGGTCGGGTAACCGCGGATGACGTGGGCGCCGGTCATGCCGCCGTAGGAGAACCCGGCGTAGGCGCGTCCCTCGCGCTTGGTCGAGACGTGGTAGTTCTTCTCGATCAGCGGCAGGATCGTCTGGACCAGGTTGTTGGCGGCGTTGGTCTGGTTGTAGGAGGCGAAGCCGAGGCTGGTGCCGGTGAAGTGGTTCCCCATGGTAACCACCACGGTGGGCTCGATCTCGCCCTTGGCCGTCATGTTGTCCAGGATGTTCGGGACGTTCGCCGGGACCATGAAGTCGGTCTCGTCACCGAAGATGCCGTGCGCGAGGTACGCGACCTTGTACGGCTCCGCCCGGTTGGGGTCGTAGCCGGCCGGCAGGTAGACGCCGAGGTAGTGGCCGCTGTCGCCGAGGATCGTGGTGTAGGGGATGTAGGTGACGGTGCCGCGCTTCGCGGGGTCCGCGATCGGCAGCTCGTACTCCCCGCGCGCCTTGAGCACCGGGTCGTTCTGCTTCTCGGCGTACGGCACGTACACGGCGTCGAGGACGTCGTTGTTGCGGACCCGGAACGACGACTCGCCCGGGGGACGGGGGTTCGTCGAGGCGGGGTCCCAGATGCGCTTGTTCGCCCAGCCCTTGGTCGGGTCCCAGACCCGGTACCAGTAGCTGAGCGCTCCGGCGTGCAGCGGGAGCGAGACCGACCAGTAGCCGTTCGAATCCCTGGTCATGTCCCGGAGGAACTCGGTGCCGCCGGAGTGGTACCGCCCCGGCTGCCAGGCTTCCGGCTGGTACCGGGTGGTGCCGGTGGCGACGTCGAGCAGGGTCAGGTCGCCGGCCAGGCGGACCTGCGTGGCGTCGGCGTTGCGGTAGACGAATGTGACCGTGTAGCCGGTCGGCGAACTGGTGTCCGCCGTGACGGTCGCGCCTTCCGCGATCGCGGCCTCGGCCGCGACGGCGGCCGGCGCGGAGACGATGGCACCGGCACCGAGTGACATGAACGCGAGCAACGAAATCGCACGCCTGCTGAGGCTGCGCCTTTCGATCGCCTTCCTCATCTGACAGTTCTCCTCTGCGGGCCCGTGGGCCACCGCCGACTCCCCGACTGTCGGGTGATGACCCGTTCGGCACTCGATGGACCGAGTGCGCGGCTAAATCGAATTAGCATGACGGGGGGTAGTGTGACCGGGAACACCTTCCGATGTCAAGGACGTTTCCGATTCATGAAGTGGGAGGTCCGGTGAGCCCACGACGGGTCACCCTGGCCGACGTCGCCAGGCATGCGGACGTCTCCCCGACCACGGCGTCGCTCGTGCTGTCCGGGCGCGGGCGCGAGATGCGGATCTCGCAGAGCGTCGAACGGCGCGTCGTCGAGTCGGCGGAGGAGTTGCAGTACCGCCGCAACATCGTCTCGGTCGGCCTGCGTACGGGCCGGACCCAGACGATCGGCTTCGTGTCCGACACGGTCGCGACGTCCCGCCTCGCCGGGGACATGATCAAAGGTGCGCTGGAGGCGGCCCGGGAACGCGGCGTGATGCTGTTCATCGGCGAGACCGAGGGCGAGGCCGACCTCGAACAAGGGCTGCTCCAGGCCATGCACGACCGCCGGGTGGACGGCATCATCCTCGCCTCGATGTTCACCCGCGCCGTCGAGGTCCCGGCCGCGCTCCTGACCGGTCCGGCCGTGCTGCTGAACGCCGTACCCGAGCGGGCCGCCGCCCTCCCCGCGGTGCTGCCCGACGAGGTCGAAGCGGGTCGGGCCGCGGCGCGCATCCTGCTGGACGCCGGACACCGGGAGGGCATCCACGCGATCGGCGCCGGGCCGGGCCCGCGGGACGTGCCCCCCGAGGCGCTCGCGGGCATCGAGCGGCTGACCGGGATCCACGAGGCGCTCGCCGCGGCCGGCGTCGCCCTCGCCAGCGGTCGGGTCTGCGCCGACTGGCTGCCGGAGTACGGGTACCAGGCGACCCGGGAGCTACTCGAGCGGGAGCGGCCGCGCGCGCTCATCTGCCTGAACGACCGGCTGGCTCTGGGCGCCTACCAGGCGCTCGACGACCACGCCCTGAAGGTGCCCACCGACGTGTCCGTCGTGTCCTTCGACGACCACCCCATCGCCGCCTGGACCCGCCCGCGGCTCACCACCGTGGCCCTGCCCCACTACGACCTCGGCCGGAAGAGCGTCGACGTCCTGTTCGCGGAGATCGAACGGCGGCACCAGGGCGCCGAGCCGGACGACCGCACGTACCGGGTGCCGATGCCCGTACGGATGCGCGAATCCGTCGCGCCGCCCGGCGACGGACGACGCTGAAGCCCGGCGGGCCCGGAGCCGGGTGGCTCCGGGCCCGGTCGGCTCAGGAACTGGTGCAGGTGAGGTTGCCGGGCGCGGTGGCGCCGTTGCCGGTGGCGGTGAACCCGAAGGTGGTCGAGGCGTTCGCGCCCAACGCGCCGTTGTAGGGGGCGTTCTGGACGCTGACGGTGCCGGTGGTGCCCGTGTTGACGCCGTTCCAGAGGCTGCTGATGGCCTGGCCGCTGGCCAGGGTCAGCCGTACGGTCCAGCCGTTGATCGCGGCGGTGGACCGGTTGGTCACGGTGACCTCACCCTGGAAGCCACCGGGCCAGGTGTTGACCGTGCTGTAGGTGGCGGCGCAGCCGCCGGTCGGCGGGGGCGGGGTCGTCGGCGTGACCGTGGGCGTGGCCGTCGGCGTGGTCGTCGGCGTGGCCGTGGGCGTGCTGGTCGGCGGGGTGGTCGTCGGCGGGGTGGTGGACTCGAACTGGCTGAAGAACCGCCAGATCTCCCCCGAGGTCCAGGTCCTGGAGTCGTTGGGGCTGGACGACCCGTCGACCGGGCTGGGGGTGTGGTCGCCGTCGAAGGCGGCCCACTGCACGGGGTAACCGGCGCGGCAGCCGGTGTAGGCGGTGGTGATGTGGGTCAGGCTGCCCCGGCTCGGCTCGCGCGGGCTCTGCGCGGTGCAGCCGTTGTTCCGGACGAAGGTGTCGCGCAGCGACCGGCCCATGGAGATGTTCAGCACGCTGTCGTAGATGCCGTGGATGCCGAAGTAGGCCACGGGCTGGGTGCCGCCGTTGCAGCCGCTGAGGTTGGCGCCGGAGATGACGGTGACCGCCCGGATGACGGTGGGCCGGGCGCAGGCCACCGCGTAGCTCATCGCCCCGCCGTAGCTCCAACCGAGCGCGAACCGCTGGGTCGTGTCGACACAGAGGTCGTTCTCGACCTGCCGGGAGATGTCGTCGAAGAGGGTCAGGTCCCGGCCGTTGGTGTTGGCCCAGCCGTTGTCGATGCCCTGCGGCGCGACGAAGATCGTGCTGTTGTTCGACAGCGGCAGGAGCCCGTAGTAGCCGGCCGAGGCGACGTTGTTCGCCGAACCGTTCAGCCAGTGGAAGCCGAAGACCAGCCGGTACTGGCGGTTGCGGTCGTACCCGTCCGGGATCCGCAGGATGTAGCTGCGGTTCTGTCCGCCGCTGGAGATCGTGCGGGTTCCGCTGGTGAGCGTGGGGGCCTTGCCGCAGCCCGCGGTCGCCGCGAGGGTGCCGTTCGTCGCGGCTGCCGCCGCGCCGCCGAGGCCGCCGCTCAGCACGCCGCCGGCCGCCGTCGCGACGAGCACGGCCGCGGCGGCGAAGACCGAGAGAAGCTGTGTACGTTTCACTGTTGCTTGCCTCCTTGCCAGTGGTGGTGGACCGGTGCTGGTGCCGCGCGTGCGGATTTCGCCTGCGGGAAGACAGGGAGAAGCGGGCCTGCGAGGAACGAGGTCCTCCGGCGGCGATCTGCGGTCGGCGGGCATCGGCACGGCGGCCCGGACTGGTCGCCGGCGGCGGGAGGGTGGGTGGCCCTCGTCGGCGCGTTGCCGGTGACCGGGAGCGTGCCCTTCGCTCCCGCGCCGAAAGATAGCAGTTTATCGATAACGTATTCAACCGCTGATGTTGCGGAACAACCGGTCACCACCGTCCGCTTCGGCGGCGACCCCGTCCGGATCAGACCGCTCTGAGCTGCTCACGAAGGAGAAGCTGGGCACCGAAACTCTCGCCCCGCCAACCGGAAACTTCCGGGTCCGACCACGGCGGGAGCGCGGTGAGCGTTAACAGTCGCGGGCCGGCGCTATGATCCGGGCGTACGGATGAACCGATTCGACGACCGTTGCCGGGAGCGGGATGAACATCGGTGAGATCGCCCGGCGTGCCGGGGTGTCCCGCAGCACCGTGTCGTACGTGTTGAGCGGCAAGCGACCGGTCTCGGCGGCCACCCGGCAGCGCATCCAGGCCGTCATCGACGAGTTGGACTACCGACCCAACGCCAGCGCGCGCGCCCTCAAGGAGGGCCGCACCCGCACCCTCGGCCTGGTCATCCCGCCCGCGAGCCGGCGCCTCACCGACATGCAGCTCGGCTTCGTCGCCAGCGTGGTCGAGGCCGCCGCGCGGGTCGACCTGGACGTTCTGCTGTCGCCGTCCGGTGGCGACCACGACCGGTCGTTCGAACGCATCGTCACCGGCCGCCGCGTCGACGGCGTGGTCCTGATGGAGATCCGCCTCACCGACGAGCGGGTGAGCCGGCTGGAGCAGACCGGCCTGCCGTTCGTGACCATCGGCCGTACCGCCCAGCCGCAGGGGATGAGCTGGGTGGACGTGGACTACGGCGGCCTCATCGCCAGCTGCGTGCACCACCTGGCCGACCTGGGGCACCGGCACGTGGCCCTGGTCAACCGGTCGGCCGAACTCGTCGCCGCCGGCTACGGTCCCGGCAACCGCGCGTCCGCCGGCTTCGCCGAGGCGACGGCGGAGCGCGGCCTGGTCGGCGTCGACGTCTGCTGCGGCGACGACGTCTCGGCCGGCGAGGCGTGCGTCGAGGAACTGCTGGCGACCCACCCCGAGGTCACCGCCGTGGCCACCGTCAACGAGGCGGCCCTGCCCGGCATGCAGCGGGCGCTGGAGAGCGCCGGGCTCGTGGTGCCGCGCGACTTCTCCCTCACCGGGGTCGCCGCCCGGCACTGGGCCGAGAACTTCCGGCCGTCGCTGACCGCGGCGGACGTGCCGATCGTCGACATGGGCGCGGCGGCGGTGGCGCTCCTGCTGGAGCGGATCGCCGCGCCCGCCACCGCGCCCCGGCACCGGCTCTACCGGCCACCGATCTCACTGCGCGCCAGCACCGGCCCGGTGCCCGCGCCCCGCGCCGCCCGCTGACGGCGTACCGTCGGGTCGGTCATTCCCGCGCGGCCCGCCGGCGGCGGTGGTCGCCGGCGAGCAGCAGGTAGCCGCTCGCGGTCCAGGTGTACGCGCGGTCCCGCAGACCCGCGCCGGTCTTGGCGTCGAAGTTCTCGGCGAAGCCCGACCGTTCGCACAGGATCCGGAACCGCCGGCTGATCTCGTCGGCCAGCCCGGTGTGCCCGGCCCGGCGCAACCCGTCCTCGACCAGGACGGTGGCCGGGGCCCAGATCGGACCCCGCCAGTAGCCGTCGGCCAGGTGGTGCGGTGAGTCCAGCGGCTCGGTGGCCAGGCCGTGCTCGGTGAGGTGGGTCTCCACGCGCCGGGCGAGGGTGGCCGCGACGTGCGCCGGGAGTTCCGCACCGAGCACGACGGGCATGAGGTCGAGCAGGCTGGTGCTGGATCTGGTCCGCCCGGTCCACGGGTCGCGCGCGGTGAACCGCTCACCGGTCCACAGCTCCCCCAGCAGCGCGTCGCGCACCTCGCCGGCAACGTCGGCCCACCGCGTCGCCTCGTCCGGACGGTCCAGTTCGGTGGCCAGCTCCGCGAGGTACGCCAGCTGCGTCACCAGGAACGCGGCCAGGTCGGGCGCCTCGACCACCCGGCCGTCGTCGAAGGTGGTGGCGTTGTCCCAACCGCTGTCGTTGCCGTGCTGGTAATGCGGCAGCCGCCGGCCGGGCACCCGCCGGTGCTCCAGCCAGAACGTGGTCCAGCGGGCCAGCCGCTGATAGACCTCGGCCAGCTCGTCGCGGGGCACCGCCCGGCCCGACCGCCGCCGCAACTGCCGCAACGCCCAGCCGTGGATGGGCGGCTTGACGAAGTTGTGCAGGATCTCCGAGTGCGTCACCGAGTCCGGCAGCGCGCCGGCCGGGTCCTGGTGGTCGAAGGGCAGGTGGAACTGGTGCCAGGCGAGGTCGGCGTGCCCCGCCGCGAGGGCGAGCGCGTTGAAGCAGTGGTCCCAGCTCCACACCTTGTTCATCCAGTGCTTCGACATCAGGGTGGCGGGGCGGGTGACGAAGCCGGCCGGCGCCACCGTGGCCGACCACAGCACGTACGCGGCCAGCTCGGCGGCCGGCGTCTCCGCGTCGCGCCAGGGCGCCACCGCCTCGACGAACGCCGCGAAGTCGGCCCGACCGGCGTGCACCAGACCGTCGAAGTCCGCGCTCGACAGGTACGGCCCCCGGGCCGTCGCGTACTCCTCGATCGCGATCTCCCACGCCTGGTCCGCGGGCAGGACCAGGCCCCGTTCGGCGGTGCCGAGGGCCTGCGTGCCGCTCGTCTCGGCGGTGCCGGTGAGCACGGTGACCCGGTATCGGCGGCCGGTCTCGTAGGAGGTGAACACGGATGCGGAGGCAACCGGGTCGGCGTAGAGGTAGGTCCCGCTGAAGGGGGTGAGGGTGGCGGCGGCAGCCGTGATCCGCAATCCGGCGCCGCGGCCCCGCAGCCGCACCGTGTCCGGGCTGGCGAAGGTCAGCTCGACCCGGCCGGCCCGGTCGTGCCAGCCCAGCAGCGCCGGCCGGGCCGTCACCGTGGCGTCGCCGGACGGGGTGAACCGCAGCACCGGGTGCATGCCGTTGCGGTGCGAGATCAGGTGCAGGTCCTCGGCGTAGCTGTTCTCGGCGACCACCGGGGAGACGCTGAGCCAGGAACCGTGCTGGCTGAACGGGATCTCCCGGACGGAGAAGGCCGGACCGGTGGGGGCGACGGTCATCGGAGGGCTGCCTTTCTGTCGTGCGGGTGGCTCAGTCCTTGACCGCGCCGGCCGTCACGCCCGCGGCGACGTACCGCTGGGCCACGATCAGCAGGACGGTGGCGGGGACGGAGGCGACCACGGCGGTGGCCATGATCGCGTTCCACTCCTGGTTGTTGTTGCCGATGTAGCGGTAGATGCCGAGGGTGATCGGCCGGCTGGCGCCGCCGGCGTCCAGGGTGGATGCGAAGAGAAAGTCCGACCAGGCCCAGAGGAAGGCGAACAGGGACACCGTGATGATCGAACCACGGCTCAGCGGCAGGACCACCGACCGGAACGTCCGCCACCGGCCGGCGCCGTCCACGAGCGCGGCCTGCAACACCTCGTCGGGGATGCCGGACATGAACGCCGTGAAGATCAACACCCCGAACGGTACGGCGATTGTGGAGTCGGCCAGCACCAGCCCGGCCGCCGAGTTGAGCACCCCGAGCCGGAGGTAAATGGCGTAGAACCCCATCGCCATGATGATCCCGGGGACCATCTGCGCGATCAGCAGCACGAAGCTCAACGCACCGCCGCCGACCGGACGCAACTTGGCAAGCGCGTATCCCGCGGGCGCGGCGAGGGCCACGGTCAGCGCCACGGTGCCGAGCCCGACGAGCAGGCTGGTGCCGAGGTAGGGCAGCTGCTCGCGCAGCACCACCCGGTAGCCGTCGACGGTGCCGTCGACCGGGAACAGGTGCGGCGGGTCGGCCCGCAGGTCGCCCTCGCGGGTGAACGAGACGTTGACCATCCAGTAGACCGGGAACAGCATCAGCGCGGTGAACACCACGCCCAGGCCGGTCCGCCACCAGGCGGCCCGGGCCGGTCCTCGCGTCACCACCGCTGCCTCCGCTGTGCCCGGACGTAGCTCAACCCGCCGATGAGGGCGACGACGATCAGCAGGTTGCCGACCGCGGCGCCCGGGCCGAACTCCGGCAGCAGGCTGCCGAACCCGAGCCGGTAGGACCAGGTGGCGAACGTCGTGGACGAATCCGTCGGCCCGCCCCGGGTCATGATCCAGATGATGTCGAAGACCTTCAGCGTGTAGATCAGCCCGAGCAGCAGCGTGATCGCCGACACCGGGCGCAACAACGGGAAGGTGATCCGCCAGAACCGTTGCGACCCGCTCGCCCCGTCCAGCGCCGCGGCCTCGTACACGTCGGTCGGGATCGCCTGGAGGCCGCTGTGCAGGACGACCAGGTTGAACGGGATGCCGATCCAGATGTTCGCGACGATGACCGAGACCAGCGACCAGCGCGGAGACGTGAGCCAGTTGACCGGATCGAGGCCCAACGCGCCGAGCGCGGCGTTGACCACGCCGGCCTCGCTGTTGAGCAGCCACGACCAGGTCGAGGCCGAGACGATGAGCGGCAGCAGCCACGGTACGAGAAACAGCGCCCGCAGCGTCCGCGACAGCGGGAAGTGCCGGTGGAAGAAGACCGCGAGCGCCAGTCCGAGGGTGAACTGGCACAGCAGTGACACCGCCGTGAAGACGGCCGTGTGCGCCAGCGCCGGCCCGAAGGTCGGGTGGGTCACCACGTCCCGGTAGTTGTCCAGCCCGGCGAACGGGGCGCCGCCGGAGACGAACGACCGGACGGTGTAGCGCCGCAGGCTCAGCTCGACGTTGCGGTAGAGCGGGTAGGCGTAGCAGGCCAGCAGGTAGACGGTCACCGGGGCCAGGAACGCCCACGCCGTCCACCGACCGCCGCGGGTGCTGCTCATTTGCGGCGCGTCCGGCCGGGTCTACCGGGTGGCGGCGGCGGCCGCGTCCTGGGCGGCGGAGAGCGCCGCCTGGGGCGACTTCGCACCGCTCAGCGCGCCCTGCACGGCCGTCCACAGCTGCTCGGGGATCTTCGGGTACTTCGTGCCGAGGTTGTCGCCGGTGCGGCCCTTGGCGGCGTTCACCGCGTCGACCCACACCTTCAGCTCCGGATCCGCCGTGACCTGCGTCTGCTGCACCGCCGCCACCGGGGCGACGTACGACAGTGTGGTGTCCGTCTTCAGGAGGTTGTCCGGGCTGGTCAGGCAGGTCACCAGCTTTGTCGAGACGTCGTACCGGCCGGTGTCGCGCTGCACCGGGAGGGCGACGAACTCGCCGCCGGTGGGGGCCGGCGCGGTGCCGCCGGCGCTGGCCGGCACCGGGATGATGCCGTACGCGAAGTCGAGCTTCTCGGCGTTCGCCCGCTGCCAGGTGCCGTTCTCGGCGAACGCGTAGTCACCGCCGGCGAACTCCTGCCAACTGGTCGTCTGGGTGTTGTTGATGACGGAGTTCGGCGCGTACCCCCGGGTCAGCCAGTCCGTCCAGAGCGTCAACGCGGACACCGCCGGTGGCGAGTCCAGCGCGGTCAGTTGGGCGCCGGCACCCCAGAACCAGGGCAGGAACTGGAAGCTGCCCTCCTCGGTGCCGATCGCCGAGAAGGTGATGCCCTTCTTGCCGGCGCCCTTGACCTTCGCGAGCGCGGCGGTCAGCGACGGCCAGTCTTTGATCGACGCGACGTCCACCCCGGCCTGGCCCAGCAGGTCCTTGTTGTACCAGAGCGCGAGCGTGTTCGCCCCGATCGGGACGCCGTACGCCTTGCCGTCGAGTTGGCCGGCGCCGAGCAGGTTGGGCGCGGAGGCCGACGTGTCCAGCTTGGTCTCGTCCGCGGAGGTCAGCGCGCCGGCCTGGGCGAGCGTCGAGATCACCGGGTTGTCGACGATCAGCACGTCGGGTGAGTTGCCCTGCTGCGCCGCCAGCAACGCCTTGTTTGTCAGGTCCGTGGTGTCGTAGCCGGTGCGGCGCACGGTCACGCCCGCGTCAGCGCCGCAGCTCTGGAGCAGCTTCTCCCAGTCGGACCCGCCGGCGAACTGCGGGTACGGGTCCCAGACGGTGTACGCGCCACCGGCGCCGCCCGCCGGCCCGTCGGCCGCGGAGCAGCCGGTGACGGCGCCGACGGCCGTGAGCGCGGTGAGGGCGACGCCGGCCACGCCCCGCCGCCATCCGGATGTCGTCATGGGTTGGCCCCTCTCGGGAAGCGATCTGGCGAATCGGTTCGACCGAAGATAAGCCGATGAATGTATGCGGTCAAGACGATGGATCCCTGCTTGCCGATACCGAATCTTGACGAGCTGGTCACGGCGTTGACATCCATGGACATCGACGCCTAGGCTGCCCGGCGAATCGATTCGCTAGGGCGTCCTCCGCAGCCCCACCACACTGCCGAAGGAGTCGCAGTGAACCTCCCCCACGCCCGGGCACCACGGATCCGTGGCCTCGCCGCCCGGATCGCCGCCGGTGCCCTCGCCGTCGCCTGCTCGCTCGCAGCCGTCCCGTCCCCCGCGCGGGCCGCCGACGAGTCGCTCACCGTCAACTTCTCCGCCTCGCTGGGTACGCCGACCTACCGGGGATCGGGCTGGATCTACGGGATGACCGAGAACGGCCAGAATCCGCCGGACAGCTTCTTCCGGGACGTACGGTTCCGGGCGATGCGTGCCGGCGGCGCGCAACTACCCGGCCAGGGCTGGGTCGGCGGTGGGTACGACCGCCGGTGGAACGCCACCGTGGCGCAGGCGAGACGGACCGCCGCGCTGGGCGGCACGTTCGTGTTGCTCGACCACGACCTGTGGGGCGCCGACGGCGCCTCGATCAGCCGCTACCCCGGTGACAACGGCGACTGGAGCGACTACGACCGTTTCCTGGACCGGCTCTTCGCCGACGTGCGCTCGTCGGGGATCACCGTGCAGTGGGACATCTGGAACGAGCCGAACATCAGCCTGTTCTGGAACCGGCCCCAGTCGCAGTACTTCGAGCTGTGGCGACGCACCTACCAGCGGATCCGCGCGGCGTTCCCCGGCATGCTGATCGTCGGGCCGAGCTGCGCGTGCGTGCCGTCGACAAGTGGTTGGTGGACCCAGTTCCTGGACTACGTGAAGGCCAACAACGTGGTGCCGGACATCTTCAGCTGGCACTCGCTGCCCGGCGACCCGGTGGCGAACGTGGCCACCGCCAACCAGACGCTCGACGCGCGGGGCATCGCGCACCCGCGACCGCACCAGATCAACGAGTACGGCGCGGCCAACCAGCAGAACCCGGCCGGCGGGGCGTGGTACCTGGCCCGGCTGGAACGCGCCGGCGCGGACGGGCTGCGGGCGAACTGGGCCGGTGGTCAGAACCTGCACAACGACCTGGCCAGCCTACTCACCCGCAACTCCGCCGGGCAGTACCAGCCCAAGGGCGAATGGTGGGCCTACCAGTACTACGGCTCGATGACCGGCCAGATCGCCGCGGTCACCCCGAGCGCCTCCTACGACGCGTTCGCCACCCGCGACACCGGCTCCGCGAAGATCCTCGTCGGCGGCAACTCGACCACCGGCAACGTCACAGTCAACCTCCAACGCCTGGACACCACCACCGGGATCGTGGTGAACAACCAGGTCCGGGTGGTGGTGCAGAACATCCCCCACAACAACGGCGGGGCGGTGTCCGGCCCGGTCACGGTCCGCGACAGCGTGGTGAGCCTGGCGAACAACGGCACGACGGTCACCGTGTCGCACGCGAACATCAACGACACCTCCACGGTCACGCTGCTGCCGCCCGGCGGCGGTGGGCCGCCGACGAACCAGAACATCCAGATCGTCGGCGGCCAATCCGGCCGGTGCGTCGACGTGCCCGGCTCCACCACCACCAACGGCACCCAGGTTCAGCTCTGGGACTGCCACGGCGGCACCAACCAGCGCTTCAGCTACACCGCGGGCAAGCAACTGACGGTGTACGGCAACAAGTGCCTGGACGCCTCCGGCCAGGGCACCGCCAACGGCACCGCCGTAATCATCTGGGACTGCAACGGCCAGGCCAACCAGCAGTGGAACCTGAACGCCGACGGCTCGATCACCGGCGCGCAGTCCGGGTTGTGCCTGGAGGCCAGCGCGTTCGGCACGACCAACGGCACCCGGATCCAGCTCTGGCAGTGCCTCAACGGCGCCAACCAGAAGTGGACCCTGCGAAGCTGACCGCGTGAAAGGCGGGGCCCCTTCTTAACGCTTTCGGTATAGGAAGGGGCCCCGCTTAACACCTCAGCGGCCGGCACCGGGTCAGCCGTCAGCGGCCGAGCCGGATCAGCAGGACGTGTAGCCGTTACCTTTCTTGGTCCAGGTGCAGCTGTCCACGAGACCACCGGACGCGTTGCGCAGGAACGCCTTGTCACCGGTGTTGTTCCAGACGTACCAGGAGCGGCCCCAGTAGCGGTGGGCGCTGGTGTTACGGCCCTTTCCGGTGTGCACGACCACGCTCTTGCCGGCGGGGAGCCGGAGGTCCGTGGCGAACTTGTACGTGTGGTTGGCCTTGTCCCGCAGCGTCCAGCCCTTCAGGTTGACGGCGGTGCGGCGCTTGTTGGTCAGCTGGACGTATTCGGCGTTCAGGCTGCTGTTGGCTCCGGTGTCCTTGCCCGGGGAGTCGTAGTAGACCTTGGTGATCATGACGGCCGGGGTGGCGGCGTGCGCCGGGGCGGCGGCGGCCAGCGACCCGCCGACCGTTACCGCGAGCGCGGAGACGAGCCCGATCAGCCTTCTCTTCAAGTGGTCCCCCCTGGTGGTAGAGAGCAGGTGCGGGCAAGATCGTAACCACGGGGGGCTACCGGCCCGCTACCACGCGAAGGCCACCGCCGAGCCCTTCCCGGGCAGCCCGACCTGCCCGTCCGGTCGCGGTGACGATCAGTTGTCGGAGCGGCCATCCGATGACAGGTGACACTGTGGAGTCCGACACGCTGAAGGCCCCTGGCGCCACCCTGCACTGCGAGGTGTCCGGCAGGGACCCCCGGCGGCCGTCGGGCCGATCACCCGGCGGCGACGCCGGGTGGCCGGCGCTTGGGGAACACCGTGTACGCGACCGGCCAGAAGATCAGCCAACCGGCCATGACCAGGCTGAGCCGGCCGATCCAGGACTCCAGTTCCCGGGTCCGCTCAGCGTCGCCGACCAGCAGGATGGCGGCCAGCAGCAGCCCGCAGGCCACCGCCCAGCCGAGCATGCCCTTGCCCCACTCCCGCCACTCGTACCTGGCCCGGGCCAGGCCGTACCGCGGCGGCCGGACCGGCGGCGGCCCGCCGGCGAACCGGTGGGCGAACCGCTGGTCGGCCCAGCGCACCATCGAGTGACCGAAGGCGACCGAGAAGCCGAGGTACGCGGCGGCGAGGCCGTGCGCGAAGGTGGCGGTCGCGCCGCCGTACAGATCGACCACCGTCGCGCCGAGCAGCACCAGGTCGACCAGGGGCACCGCGATCAGCAGCGCGGCACCCACTCGCGGCCGGCGCAGCGGGTAGCGCGCGACGAGCCCGGCGAGCAGCAGTACCCAGAAAGCCACCTCACAGGCGACGATCAGTCCGACCAGCATGACCACCCCTTTTTAGTACGCTGTGCGATAACCGTAGCAACGGCTGTCACGCCCACCGCCGGAGGATCGGGTGCCCAAGATCGTCAACCGGGACGAACGCCGCGCCGAACTCGCCGAGGCGCTCTGGCAGGTCGTCTACCGCGACGGCGTCGCGGCGGCCACCGTCCGCAGCGTCGCCGCCGAGGCCGGCTGGTCACCCGGCGCGCTGCGGCACTACTTCGCCACCCAGGGGGAACTGCTCGCCTTCGCCATGGAGCACGTGATCGCCCGGGCGACCGAGCGGCTGACCGCCCGCAGCTGGCCCGGCTCGGTCCGCGAGGCGGTGCGGCAACTGCTGGAGGAGGTGCTCCCGCTGGACCGGCAGCGCACCCGCGAGGCCGAGGTCTGGCTGATGCTCGCCGCGCGCACCCGGACCGACCCGGAGACCGGGACGCTGATGCGGGAGGCCGACGACGGCGTCCGGCGCGTCTGCGCCTCGGCCATCGGCGCGCTCGCCGCCGACGGGCTCGTCGCCCCGGGTCGCGAGCCGGACCTGGAGACGGCCCGGCTGCACGCCCTGCTGGACGGGCTCACCCTGCACGCCCTACTGCACCCCGACCTGATGCCGCCGGAACGGGTCCGGGCGCTGCTGGCCGATCACCTGGACGGGCTGCGGCACGAGCGGAGGGCCTGACGGCCACCCGCCGCGACCGTGGCCCGGCTTGGGACACCGGACCCCTCTCGCACGAGCACGGCGGCGGCCCGGGTCGCGCTACGCCCGGCCATGGCCCGGGCTCGAGACACCGGACCCCTCTCGCACGCTTTGCTCTGCTGCCCCGCGCGCAACACTTTCCGGGCGTTTCCGTTGCCTCCGGGGCAGCAGAGCAAAGGCGCCAGCACGGGTGGGCCGACCGGGGGTGGGCCGACCGGGGGTGGCGCGGTCCCAGGGAGTGCAGAGCGGCGGCGCCCAGCACGGATGAATCGACCGGGTTGGCCCGGCCTCAGGGAGCCCGGACGACGTGCCCAGGCCACCCCGGGGCGACCCGCACGAGCCACTCTGGGGCGACCCGCACGACACGGACGGACCGCCCCGGACGGCCCCGAAAACCCAGGGAACCGGCCGGGGCGGCCCGGCCGCTCAGCCCTGCGGGGGCACCGCCATCTCGCCGAGTTCCGACCAGCCGTCCTGCGGCACCGTCACGTTGACGATCCGGGGCGTCTCCGCCAGGTGCGGCGGGAGCGTCCGCTGGGCCTCGCGGAAGTGCGTGGACTGCACGTGCGCGGCACCGGCCTCGTCGTCCCGGAACGCCTCCACCAGCACGTACTCGGTGGGGTCGTCGAGGCTGCGGGACCAGTCGAACCAGAGGCAGCCCGGCTCGGCGCGAGTGGCCCGGGTGAAGTCGCCGGCGATCTCGGGCCAGCGGTCGGCATCCTCCGGCCGGACCCGGAACTTCGCGGTAATGAAGATCATCAGCTCTCCTCTCGTGGCCACCCTGCCTGGGCGGACGGGACGGCTCGGTCACTCCGAGCAGTACCCGGCGGGCTCAGCCACCCAACCGGCGGACCATGTTCATGATGGTCTCCACCTGCGCGCCGCCCTTGATCGGGTAGTTGGTGGCGCCCAGGTAGCCCCACCAGTCCCAGCAGCCGTTCGGATTCACCGCCGTGGCGATCGCCTGCGGGTAGAGCACGATCGTGCGGTTGGTGTCGGCGTACTGGTTGAGGTTGGCCCGGTCGACGAAGGCGGTGCCGACCCGGGCATAGCCCTGGGCGCAGCCGTGCAGGGCGACCAGCAGCCGGCAGCTCTGCCCGGCGGCGCAGGACGCCGGCACGTACGCGAAGCCGTTGGCGTCCATGCTCAGCCCGTTCGCCCAGCCGTTGGTGGCGAAGGTGTTCTGGCCGAACCGGACCAGCGTGCCGCCGAGCGGGCCGGTGTTCGGCGCGGAGACCGCGCCGAAGAGCTTGCCGAGCAGGGCGTTCTGCGGGTCAGTGCCGCAGTCGTTCAGGTACGGCGAGGCGGTCGACGTGCAACCGACCGTGCCGTACGGGGTGACCCACGCGTGCCCGGCCGCGCTGCCGCTGTCGTAGCGGACGCTGGCGCCGAAGTCCTGGTAGTAGCGGACCAGGTCGTCGGTGACGGACTTCTGCACCGTCCTGTCGTTGCCGCCGTGGTACACGTACACCGGCTGGCCGGAGAGGTTGCCGGTGCCGTCGATCCACCCGTACGACGCCCAGGTGCGGGTGTAGCTCTCCAGGGTGGGCACGTAGGTGGGGTAGATGTTGTCCCCGCAGCCGTAGAGCGCCTGGGTGACGTTGTTCTGCGCGCAGTAGTACGGCCCGGCGGCGAAGATAGCCGCGCCGCGGATCCGCGCCGAGTACGCCACCTGGAGCTGGGTGGCCAGGTAGCCGCCGGAGGAGACCCCGGCGACATACACCCCGGAGATGTTGTAGGTGCCGAGCGAGCCGGCGACCGGCGCCTTGGTGTACGGCGTGGCGGCGGCGCGGGCGGGCACCGCGAGGGACAGCAGCAGGAGCAGGGCCGCGACGAGCGTGGTGGTGGTCTTCCGCGGTGTGGTCATGGCGTCCTCCGTCCCGCCGGCGCGGGACGGCGCCGGCGTGCGCCGACGCTAACGTGACATAGACCACAGCAGATATCCGCGCCGGCGACACCGCCGACGCGTTGGCGATGTGGACCGGCCACGCCGGGAATACCGGTGGCCCGACCGCCCCCGGATCCCTACCCTGGGCACACCGTCACTCCGGCGAACCGAAGAGGGTGTTTTTGTGCCGCTGCCGAGCGTGCTGAGCCGAGCCGACCAGCATCAGCCCTTCCCGACAGCCGCATCCACCACCTGGAGTGACCGCCTTGGACCTGCCACGTAGCTTCGTCATCCGCGAGGGCGACCTGCGCATCCTCAACCCGTACGACGCCGGCAAGCTGGCCACGCTGGGCCGCGCGCTCAAGCTCCGGCCCGGCACCTCGATCCTCGACCTGTGCAGCGGCAAGGGCGAACTGCTCTGCACCTGGGCCCGCGACCACGGCGTCGTCGGCACCGGCGTGGACATCAGCACCGCCTTCACCGCCGCCGCCCGGGAGCGCGCCGCCGAACTCGGCGTCGCCGACCGGGTCCGGTTCGCGCACGGCGACGCCGCGGTGTTCGTACCCGAATCGCCGGTCGACGTGGCCGCCTGCGTCGGCGCCACCTGGATCGGCGGGGGTGTCCCCGGCACGCTGGAGATCCTGGCCCGGAGTCTGCGCCCCGGCGGCATGGCGCTGGTCGGCGAGCCCTACTGGCGGCGGGAACCGCCGGACGAGGACGCCGTGCGGGCGTGCCACGCCGAGTCGAGGGAGGACTTCCACGACCTGCCCGGCCTGGTCGCGCTCTTCGGCGACCTCGGCTGGGACCTGGTCGAGATGGTCCTCGCCGACCAGGACAGCTGGGACCGGTACGCGGCGGCGCACTGGCTCAACCTGCGCCGCTGGCTGGACGCCAACCCCGACGACGAACTCGCCGGGGAGCTGCGTCGGGAGCTGACCGAGGACCCGCTGCGGCACGTCCGCTTCCGGCGGGAACTGCTCGGCTGGGGCGTGTTCGCGCTACTCCGCCGCTGACCCGGCGCGGGTGTAAGGAGGGGCCCCTTATTAACAGACGTCTGTTAATAAGGGGCCCCTCCTTACACCTCAGTAGTACTGGCCGTGGCGGTAGTCCCAGGACGGGAAGGTCTGGGCCAGGTTTTCCATGATGCGGTCGCAGTCCAGGCCGCGGCGGATCAGCACCGGGCAGGGGGTGACCGACCGCTGGCCGTGCTGCTCCGGCACCAGCTCCCCGGCGGAGTCCACCATGGAGACCATCACGCCCTGCTCGTGCCGGCTGTGCTCGTCCTTGTCGGGCTGGATGGAGGCGACGTAGTCGTCGGCGGCGAGGATGAAGTCCGCCTCCCCCTCGATCCGCGCGCCGATCCCGTCGACCCGGCCCTTGTTGCCCACCCCGGACGGGTTGGCGGAGCTGGCGAAGGTGAGCGTGCGCGACGCCCACATCCGCTCCACCAGCTGCTCGGCCGGCCGCCCGAACCGGATCACGAAGCAGCTGGTGCCCCGGGAGTCCATCACCAGCTCGTGCGCCGTCGGGTCGGGGATCAGCGCCTTGGCCTCCTCCCGCCACGGCAGGATGCAGCCGAGCAGGACGTCCTGCTCCCAGTGGGTGGTGTAGAAGCGCAGGATCTCGTCGTTGAGCACGGCCAGCTCCTGGAGCTGCGCCAGGTCGGCGCAGAGCACCACGCCCGGCTTGTCCCGGCGGCGCTGCTTGGCGTCGAACTTGCGCTCCAGGCCGGCGCCGTCGGTGGTCATCAGGATGTAGCCGACCTTCGTCGCGGCCACGACCAGCCCGCCCTCGGCGGCCAGCGCGTGCACGGCCTCGTCCGGCGCGGAGCCCGGCCACTGTACCCGGGCCACGGTGGTGGTCATGAAAGATCAACCTCGCTTCTCGTGCTGACTGCCCCGGTCGGGGGCGGATGGCTGTGCTACTGCTCGACGCCGGAGAGTTCGAACGGGGACTCGACCTGGCCGTTGGTGCGGGGCATCCAGAACGGGCGGCGCTCCTCGTGCCGGCGGATCTGCTCGTCGAGGTCGAGCGCGAGGTCGATCAGGTCCTTGCCGTTGGTCAGCCGGTACCGCGCCCCCTCCTCGATCTCGAACGGGACGTCGACCACCCCGGCCGCCGCGCAGGTGACCGTCCGGGCGAGCAGGTCGACCGTGACCGGCGCGCTGGCGTCCTTGGTCACCGCGTCCAGCACCCGCCGGCAGGACGACGGGTCCAGGGTGACCGGCACCAGGCCGATGTTGGGCAGGTTGTTGCGGAAGATGTCGGCGAAGCTCGGCGCGATGATCGCCTTGAAGCCGTAGTCGCGCAGCGCCCACGGCGCGTGCTCGCGGGACGACCCGCAGCCGAAGTTGGGGCCGGCGACAAGGATCGTGGCGCCCTCGCGCTCCGGCTGGTTGAGCACGAAGCCGGGGTCGCGGCGCCACTTCTGGAACAGGCCGTCCTGGAAGCCGGTGCGCTCGACCCGCTTCATCCACACGGCGGGGATGATCTGGTCGGTGTCGACGTCGGAGGCGTCCAGCGGCACGGCGGTGCCGGTGATGGTCTCGATCTTGTCCATGACGAGGTCCCCTCTCAGTCGACCGCGGCGGCGGTGAGACGGCCGGAGATGGCGGTGGCGGCCGCGACCCGCGGCGAGACGAGATGGGTACGGGCGCCCGGGCCCTGCCGCCCCTCGAAGTTGCGGTTGGAGGTGGAGGCCGCGTGGGTGCCCGGCTCCACCACGTCGCCGTTCATGGCGATGCACATCGAGCAGCCCGGGTTGCGCCACTGGAAGCCGGCGGCGGTGAAGACCGCGTCCAGCCCCTCGGCCTCGGCCTGCCGCTTGATCTGCTCCGAGCCCGGCACCACCAGCGCGGTGATCCCCTCGGCGACCGCCCGGCCCTTGACCACGTCGGCGGCGGCCCGCAGGTCCTCCAGCCGGCCGTTGGTGCAGGAGCCGATGAAGACCGTCCGGATCGGGATGTCGGCGATCCGCTGACCCGGCCGCAACCCCATGTAGTCCAGCGCGCGGGTGGCGGCGTCCCGGGCCCCCGGGTCGGTGATGGTGGACGGGTCCGGCACCGCGCCGTCGATGTCGATGGTCTGCCCCGGGTTGGTCCCCCAGGTCACCTGCGGGCCCAGCCCGTCCAGGTCGAGCTCGACCACCGTGTCGAAGACGGCGTCCGGGGCGCTGCGGTAGGTGGCCCACTCGGCCTTCGCCCGCTCCCAGTCCGCCCCGGCGGGCACCCGCTCCCGTCCCTGGAGGTACGCGAAGGTGGTCTCGTCCGGCGCGATCAGGCCGCTGCGGGCGCCGGCCTCGATCGCCATGTTGCAGAGGGTCATCCGGCCCTCCATGCTCATCGCGTCGATCACCGGGCCCTGGAACTCGATCAGGTGGCCGGTGCCGCCGTCGGTGCCGATCGCGCGGATCACCGCCAGCGCCACGTCCTTCGCGGTGGCCTGCGGCGAGATGGTGCCGGTCAGCCGGACCAGCATGCTCTTGGGCTTGGCCATCCGCAGCGTCTGGGTGGCCAGCACGTGCTCCACCTGGCTGGTGCCGATGCCGAAGGCCACCGCGCCGAAGGCGCCGTGGGTGGCGGTGTGGCTGTCGCCGCAGACGATGGTCATGCCGGGCAAGGTGAGGCCCATGTGCGGCCCGATGACGTGCACGATGCCCTGGCCGAGGCTGTTCATCGGGTGCAGCTCGATGCCGAACTCGCGGCAGTTGCGGATCTGGAGCATGAGCTGCCGCCGGCCGATCTCGTCGGCGAGCGGGACCTGCCGGCTGCTGGTCGGCACGTCGTGGTCGGCGGTGGCCACGGTCAGGTCGGGCCGGCGGACCGGCCGCCCCGACTCGCGAAGCCCCTCGAACGCCTGAGGAGAGGTGATCTCGTGGATCAGGTGCATGTCGATGAAGATCAGTTCCTCACCGGCACCCTCGATCACGTGCTCCGCCCAGATGCGTTCGACAAGCGTTCTCTCGGCCACGGTCCTCATCTCACAGTGTGGATTACGTGTCTACATTCTGGGCCAATAGTGGCCGAGCGCCTGGCCAGGGTCAAAAGCCGACCACCAGTTGGGATGGGATCGGCGGGCCCGCGGATGACCTAGGCTCCGGCGTGTGCGAGTCCTCGTCACCGGCGCCGCCGGGTTCATCGGGTCCCACTACGTCCGTACCCTGTTGACCGGGGGCTACCCGGGCTGCCGGGACGCCCGGGTGACCGCGCTAGACGCGCTCTCCTACGCCGGCTGCCGGGAGAACCTGGCCCCGGTCGCCGACCGGCCGGGGCTGACCTTCGTCCGGGGCGACATCCGCGACACCGCGCTGCTGGACGACCTCCTCCCCGGCCACGACGTGGTCGTGCACTTCGCGGCCGAGTCGCACGTCGACCGGTCGATCATCGACGCGACGCCGTTCGTCAGCACCAACGTGCTGGGCACCCAGTGCCTGCTCGACGCGGCGGTACGGCACCGGATCGGCCGGTTCGTGCACGTCTCCACCGACGAGGTGTACGGCTCGATCGACGCCGGTTCCTGGCGGGAGACCCAACCGCTCGCCCCGAACTCCCCGTACGCGGCCTCGAAGGCCGGCGGGGACCTGCTGGTCCGCGCCGCGCACCGGACCCACGGCCTGGACGTGGTGATCACCCGCTGCGCCAACAACTACGGGCCCTACCAGTTCCCCGAGAAGCTGATCCCGCGCTTCGTGACCGACCTGCTCGACGGCCGGCAGGTGCCGCTCTACGGCGACGGCGAGCACGTGCGGGACTGGGTGCACGTCGACGACCACTGCCGGGGTGTGCAGCTGGTGCTGGAGCGGGGGCGCCCCGGCGAGGTCTACCACGTCGGCGGCAGCATCGAGCTGACCAACCGGGAGCTCACCGGGCGGCTGCTCGCCGCGTGCGGCGCCGACTGGGACCGGGTCCGGCGGGTGGCGGACCGCAAGGGCCACGACCGCCGCTACTCGCTGGACAGCACCAAGATCAGCGAAGAGCTGGGGTACGCGCCGCGGGTCCCCTTCGACGCCGGCCTCGCCGACACCGTCCGCTGGTACCGGGAGAACCGCGCCTGGTGGGAACCCCTGAAAGGAGGGGGCCCTTATTAACAGACGTCTGTTAATAAGGGCCCCCTCCTTTCAGCCGGTCAGCTCAGCTCCGGTGCGGGCGCCGGGGCGCCCTCCAGGCGTACGGCCGGCAGTGCCCGGTCCAGCCAGCCGGGCAGCCACCAGTTGAACCGGCCGAGCAGCTCCATCGACGCCGGCAGCAGCACCAGCCGGACGATCGTCGCGTCCACGAACACCGCCACGGCCAGGCCGAGGCCGAGCTGCTTGACCCCGAGGTCGGCGCCGAGCATCACCGAGAGGAACACCGCGATCATGATGGCCGCGGCGGCGCTGATCACCCGGGCGCTGCCCGCCAACCCCGCCTGGACCGCCCGCCGGGTGTCGCCCATCACGTCGTACGCCTCCCGGATCCGGGAGACCAGGAAGACCTCGTAGTCCATGGAGAGCCCGAACAGCAGCGGGAACATGATCAGCGGCACCCAGGCGGTCACCGGCATCGCGGTCGGGAAGTTGAGCACCTCACCCAGCCAACCCCACTGCACCACGGCGACCAGCACCCCGAACGAGGCGCCGATGGAGAGCAGGTTGAGCAGGCCGGCCTTCAGGGCGAGCAGCACCGACCGGAAGATCACCAGGAGCAGCAGCAGGGACAACCCGACGACCACCACGATCACCACGGGCAGCCGGTCCCGGGTCAGCTCGGCGAAGTCGATGGTGGCGGCGGCCGCGCCGCCCACGTACGCCGGTTGGCCGGCGACCGCCGCGCGCAGCCGGTGCACCAGGTCGATGGTGGCCGGGTCCTGGGTGCCGGTGGTCGGTTGGACGGCGAGGACGGCCACCGCCCCGTCCGCGCTGCGCCGCGCCGGGCTCACCGACGCCACCCCGGGTTGCCCGGTGATCCGCGCGGCGACCCGCGCCGGATCGCCCTCGGGCAGCCGGACCACCACCGAGAGCGTCGCGTCGAAGCCGGCGCCGAAACCCTCGGCGAGCAGGCGGTGCGCCTGGTAGGCGCTGGTGTCCCGGGGCTGGGTGCTGGCGTCCGGGCTGCCCAGCCGCAGGCCCAGCGCCGGCGCGGCCAGCACCAGCAGCGCCAGCGCGGCCAGCAGCGTCGCCGGCACGGGGTGCCGGCCGACCGCCCCGGCCCAGCGGGCCGACCACGGGTTGGCCGAAGCCGCCCGCCGGTGCACCGAGAGCCGGTCGATCCGGTGCCCGAGCAGGCCGAGCAGCGCCGGCAGCAGGGTCACCGCGGCGAGCATGGTGACCGCCACGGTGACCGCCGAGCCGACCGCGACGCCGCGCAGGAAGCCCAGGTCGGTCAGGAGCAGGCCGCACAGACCCACCACCACCGTGCCGCCCGCGAAGAGCACCGCCCGACCGGCCGTGCCGGCCGCCGCCACCACCGCCTCGGCGGGAGTACGGCCGGTGGCCAGCGCCTCCCGGTAGCGGGTCACGATGAACAGCGCGTAGTCGATGCCCACGCCCAGCCCGATCATGGTGGCCAGCACGGCGGCGAAGCCGGGCGTGGGGAACAGGTGTTGCAGCAGCTGCATCGCCGACAGGCCGACCGCGATCCCGAAGACGGCGGTGACGATCGGCACCGCCATCGCGAAGACCGAGCCGAACGCCAGCAGCAGCACCACCGCCGCGACGGCCAGCCCCACCGCGTCGGCCGGCCCGCCACCGGGCGTCTCCACCGCGTCGACGGCCCCGCCGGCGAGTGCGAAGGTCACCCCGTCCCCGGTGGCCGCCCGTATGGTGTCCAGCAGCTTCGCGGTCTCGGCCACCGGCATCTCACCGCTGGGCACGGTCAGGGCCGCCACGGCGTACGCGGTGTGCCGGTCGGCCGAGATCTGCCCCGGCCCGTCGTACGGGGAGGTGACCGCGGCCACGTGCTCGGCCGAGCCGAGCGCCTCGACCACCCGGGTCACCCGCTCCCGCACCGCCGGGTCGTCGACCGGGGCGTCGGAGCGTACGGCGAGGGTGACCGCGTCGTTGGTGAACTCGGGGAAGTGCTCCTCGACCAGCCGTTGGGCGACGCCGGACTGGGTCGCCCCGGTGTTGAAGTCGTCGGAGGTGGGACCGCCGTACTGGGCGGCCAGGAGGACCCCGGCCACCGCCACGACGAGCCAACCGGCGAGCACGGTGAGCCGGCGCCGGTGACAGAGGGCGGCGAGCCGGGAGAGCCAGGACGTTTCCATGACGCCGATGCTCGTCCGGGTACGGGCTCCGGGCGTCCTGCCGGCGCAGGCACCCGACCCGGCCGGCTACTACCGGGACGTACTCCCCGGGGAGTAGCCGTCGGCGGTGGCCAGCCCGCTCTGGTACGCGACCACCACCAGTTGGGCGCGGTCCCGGGCCCCGACCTTGGTCATCGCCCGGGAGACGTGCGTCTTCGCGGTCAGCGGGCTGACCACCAGCCGGGCGGCGATGTCGTCGTTGCTCAACCCCTCCGCGACCAGCCGGACCACCTCCCGCTCCCGGGCGGTCAGCGCGGCGACCTCCGGTGGCTCCCGGCGCGGCCCGGTCGGTCGGGCCGCGGCGCCCACCGAACGCCGGATCACCGCCCGGGTGACCGCGGGCGAGAGCAGGGCGTCCCCGCGGGCGACGACCCGGACCGCCTGCACCAGTTCCTCCGGCTCGGCGTCCTTCACCAGGAACCCGCTCGCACCCGAGCGCAACGCGGCGAAGACGTCCTCCTCCTCGACGAAGGTCGTCAGCATCACCACCCGCACCGCGGACAGCCGCGGGTCCTCGGTGATCCGCCGGGTGGCGGTCACCCCGTCCACGTCCGGCATCCGGATGTCCATCAGCACCACGTCCGGCCGCAGCTCCCGGGCCAGTGCGACGGCCGTCCCGCCGTTGGCCGCCTCGCCCACCACCGCCAGGTCGCCGGCGGAGTCCAGCAACGCGCGCAGCCCGGCCCGGACCAGACCCTGGTCGTCGGCGAGCAGTACCCGGATCACGTCGTCCCCCTCGGCAGTGCGGCCCGTACCCGGAAGCCGCCGTCCGGGCCGGGGCCCGCGTCGAAGCTCCCGCCCAGCGCCCGCGCGCGCTCCCGCATCCCGGCCAGCCCGCGCCCGCCGCCGGCCGCGCCCCCGCCCACCCCGTCGTCGCCGACCTCGATGGTCAACGTCTCCGGCGCGGCGCGCAGCCGAACCTCCGCGCGGGCCTGCGGCCCGGCGTGCCGCAGCACGTTGGTCAGCGACTCCTGGAGGATCCGGTACGCCGCGTGGTCGACCGGATCGGCCAGCCGCAGCCCGTCCGCGTCGCTGTCGAACTCGATCCGCAGGCCGGCGGCGCGGACCGCTGCCAGCAGGTCGGGCAGCCGGTGCAGGCCCACGTCCCGGTCGGCGGCCGGGGTGTCCGCGTCCCCGCGCAGCACCTCCAGGGTGGTGCGCAGCTCGGCCAGGGCCGCCTTGCCGGTGCCCCGGATCGCGGTCAGCGCCTCCCTGGCCCGCGCCGGATCCCGGTCGAGCAGGTGCAACGCCGCCGCAGACTGCACGGTGATGGTGGCGATGGCGTGCCCCACCGTGTCGTGCACCTCCCGGGCGATCCGCAACCGCTCCTCGGCCACCCGCCGTTCCGCCTCCAGTTCGCGTTCCCGCTCCCCCTGCGCCAGCCGGTGCCGCACCTCGGCGGCGTACGCCCGGCGGCTGCGGACCAGGGCGCCCAGCAGCATCGCCACCGCCAGGACGGCGGCCTGGGGCAGGAAGAGGGCGACCAACTCCAGCGGCGGAAACCCGTGGTGGACGCTCACCGCGCCGCCGACGGCGAGGAAGAACACCGGCACCGGGATCACCGGCCACAGGTGGCCGGCGAGAGTGGCGAAGTACAGCGGCGCGGCGAGCACCAACGCCGGCGGGAAGCCCGGGTAGCCCAGCGCGTAGAAGAGCAACAGGGCCAGCGTGACCAGGTAGAGCACGATCAGCGGGTAGCGCCGGCGCAGCAGCAGCGGCGCGGCCATCGCCAACCCGAGCGCGTAGGCGAGCCAGTCGCGGGGGGTGGCCTCGACCTCGTGCCCGGTCGCGATGGCCAGCTCGGCGGCGGCGAACACCGCGAGCACCAGCGCACCGTCCACCAACCACGGTCGCACCGCCGGCCCGCTCACCACGGGGACACCGTAGGCACCCGCCCCCACACCGCGCCAGGATGTAAGGAGGGGCCCCTTATTAACAGACGTCTGTTAATAAGGGGCCCCTCCTTACATCCCAGCCGCAAGTGCGAGCTGGGAGCGCCTTTTACGCGGGCAGATGCAAGCACTAGGCTGGCGGAGTGTCCGCATTCCGGATCGGCGAGGCCGCCGAGCTGCTGGGCGTCAGCACCGACACGGTGCGGCGCTGGGTCGACGCCGGCCGCCTCCCGGCCAGCCGGGACGACCACGGGCACCGGGTGATCGGCGGGGCCGACCTGGCCGCCTTCGTCCGGGCCGGCGCGGCCGACCCGGAGGGCACCGGGCGGTCCTCGGCCCGCAACCGGCTGCGCGGCATCGTCACCGCCGTCGTCAAGGACACGGTGATGGCGCAGGTCGACATCCAGGCCGGCCCGTTCCGGGTGGTGTCCCTGATGAGCCGCGAGGCGGTGGACGAGCTGGACCTGCGGGTCGGCTCGGTGGCCGTCGCCGTGATCAAGTCGACCACCGTGGTGGTGGAGCGCGCCCCGACCCCCGGTCAGCAGAGGAGCGGCTGATGAGACCTCCCCGTAGGCTGCCGGCCGCCGTGGCCGCCCTCGCCGTGCTGGCCCTGGCCGGCTGCGGGGGCGCCGACGACCCGTCGTCCGGCGCCGACACCGACACCGTCCGGGGCACCGTCACGGTGTTCGCCGCGGCGTCGCTGACCGAGTCGTTCGGCACGCTGGGCCGGCAGTTCGAGGCCGCACACCCGGGCACCCGGGTCACCTTCAACTTCGCCGGCAGCTCGGCGCTGGCCACCCAGATCACCCAGGGCGCGCCGGCCGACGTGTTCGCCTCGGCCGCGCCCGGCCCGATGCGTACGGTGACCGAGGCGGGCGACGCCGCCGGGGAGCCGGCCGTCTTCGTCCGCAACCAGCTGGTGATCGCCGTGCCGAAGGAGAACCCGGAGCGGGTCACCGGGCTGGCCGACCTGATCCGACCGGGCACCAAGGTGGCGCTCTGCGCCCCGCAGGTGCCGTGCGGCGAGGCGGCCGGCAAGGCCCTCGACAACAGCGGCGTACGCCTCACCCCGGTCACCCTGGAGCAGGACGTCAAGGGCGCGCTGGCCAAGGTGAAGCTGGGCGAGGTCGACGCCGCCCTGGTCTACCGCACCGACGTGCGGGCCACCCCCGAGCTGACCGCGGTGGAGTTCCCCGAGTCGGCCGGCGCGGTCAACGACTACCCGATCGTGGTGCTGACGGCCGCCGGAAACCCGGCCGGGGCGCGGGCGTTCGTCGCGTACGTCCGCTCCGACGCCGGCCGGGCGGTCCTCACCGACGCCGGTTTCCAGCCGCCCCCGGTCGGATGACCGTCGCGCCCGGCACCGTCCGGCGGTCCGACGCGGCCCGGCGGCGGGCGGCGGCCGGGCGGCTGCCCCTCGCGCTGCTGGTGCCGGCCGGGCTGGGCCTGCTCTTCCTGGTCCTGCCGCTGGTCGGGCTGCTGGCCCGGGCGCCGTGGACGACGCTGCCGCAGCGGCTCACCGCACCGGGCGTGCTCACCGCGCTGCGCCTGTCCGTGCAGACCGCGACCCTGGCCACCCTGCTCTGCCTGCTGCTCGGGGTGCCGCTGGCCTGGCTGCTGGCCCGGGTCGACTTCCCCGGCCGGCGACTGGTCCGGGCGCTGGTCACCGTCCCGCTGGTGCTGCCGCCCGTGGTCGGCGGCGTGGCGCTGCTGCTGGTCTTCGGCCGGCGCGGCCTGCTCGGCGGCTGGCTGGACGCCACGTTCGGGATCACCCTGCCGTTCAGCACCACCGGGGTGGTAGTCGCCGAGTCGTTCGTGGCGATGCCGTTCCTGGTCATCGCCGTGGAGGGCGCGCTGCGCGGCGCCGACCGCCGGTACGAGGAGGCCGCCGCGACCCTCGGCGCCGGCCGCTGGACCACCTTCACCCACGTCACCCTGCCCCTGGTGGCTCCCGGGGTCGTCGCGGGGGCGGTGCTCTGCTGGGCCCGGGCGCTTGGCGAGTTCGGCGCCACCATCACCTTCGCCGGCAACTATCCGGGCCGGACCCAGACCATGCCGCTCGCCGTCTATCTGGCCCTGGAGACCGATCTGCAGGCCGCCGTCGTGCTGAGCCTGATCCTGCTCACCGTGTCGGTGGGCATCCTGGCCGCGCTCCGCGACCGCTGGGTCACCGGCCCGTGAGCGCCGCCGAGCAACCGCGCGGCCACCGGCCCACGAGGGCCGCCGAGCGACCGCCGGATGGCCGGCCCGTGAGCGCCGCCGAGCAACCGCCGGATGGCCGGCCGGTGAGCGCCGACCGGCCGCTGCTCGACGCCCACCTGGTCGCCGACCAGCACGCCTTCGAGCTGGACGTGCGGCTGCGGATCGCCGCCGGCGAGGTGGTCGCGCTGCTCGGCCCGAACGGCGCCGGCAAGACCACCGCGCTGCGGGTGCTGGCCGGGCTGCATCCGCTCACCGCCGGCCACGTCACCGTGGCCGGGGTGGACCTGGACCGGCCCGACCGGCGCCTCTTCGTCCCGCCGGAGCGCCGCCGGATCGGCGTGGTGTTCCAGGACCACCTGCTCTTCCCGCACCTGAACGCGCTCGACAACGTGGCCTTCGGCCCGCGCCGGCACGGGCTGGACCGGCGGGCCGCGCGGGCCCGGGCGGCGGACTGGCTGGACCGGGTGGGCCTCGACGGGTACGCCCGCCGCCGGCCCCGCCAGCTCTCCGGCGGCCAGGCGCAGCGGGTGGCGCTGGCCCGGGCGCTCGCCGTCGACCCGGCGCTGCTGCTGCTCGACGAGCCGCTCGCCGCGCTGGACGCGCGGACCCGGCTGGAGACGCGTACCGAACTGCACCGGCACCTCACCGCACACCGCAACGCCGCGCTGCTGGTCACCCACGACCCGCTCGACGCGCTGGTGCTGGCCGACCGGCTGGTGATCGTCGAGGCGGGCCGGGTGGTGCAGGAGGGCGACGCCGCCACCGTGACCGCCCGGCCGCGCACCGACTACGTCGCCCATCTGGTCGGGCTCAACCTGCACCGGGGCCGGGGCGAGGGGCACACCGTCCGGGTCGGGGCGGGGCTGGCCCTGACCACGGCCGACCGGGTGACCGGGGACGCCTTCGTCGCCTTCCCGCCGGCCGCCGTCGCGCTGCACGCCGGGCGGCCCGACGGCAGCCCGCGCAACACCTGGCCGGCCACCGTGGTCGGGGTCCAGCGGCACGGCGACAACCTGCGGATCCAGCTCGACGGCCCGCTCGGGGTGGCGGCCGACGTCACGCCGGCCGCCGCGGCGCAGCTGCGTCTGGTGCCCGGTCAGGCGGTCTGGGCGGCGGTCAAGGCCGCCGAGACCCGCGCCTACCCCGCCGGGGGCGGCCCCGGACCGGGGTGACGGAACGTGCGCACCCGGGTCCGGGTACCGGTGTGGCGGGCGACCACGAGGGGTAAGAACAGATCATGGGTGAACTGCGGACGTCGCCGCCCCCGCCGGCAGCCACCGAGATCCAGCGCTGGGAGCTGACCAGCGGGGCGGAGCTGCGCGGCCTGCGCGCCTCCCTGCACAAGGCGCTGACCGGCCGCGTGCTCAAGGAGGGCGAGGAGCTGGACCACATCCCCGAGCAGGTCGTCCTGGTCGCCACCGAGCTGGCCACCAACGCGCTGGTGCACGGCCTGCCACCGACCACGGTCCGGCTGCTGGAGGCGGCGGATTGCTTCGTGCTCGACGTCGCCGACCACGACCTGTCCACCACGCCGGAGATGGCCGACACCCGGCCGCTCGGCTCCGGCGGCCGGGGCCTGCAACTCGCCCGCGCGTTCTCCCTCGATGTCGGCTGGTACGCCACCGACACCTCGAAGCATATCTGGGCCACCTTCCCCCGCCCCTGAGCCGCCGGGTCAGTCGTCCCCGCCGCCGGGGCGCTGCTGCGCCGCGGGGGTGTCGCCCCAGACCGCCTTCGCGCCCGACTCGCCCACCCGGTAGACCTGCACCAGGTTCGCCGCCGCGACCACCACCGCCAGCACGGCGACCACCACGCCCAGCGTCGCCGGGCGCCGCCCGTCACCCCTGCGGACGGCCCGGCGATGCAGCAGGACCAGCCCCAGCGCCACGACCAGCAGCGGCAGGGCGTACCAGAGCAGGGTGTCACCGAGCTCGGCGTGCCGGCCGGGGTCGCCCACCCGGTGCTCCAGGCTCTCCCCGCTCTCGGTGGCCAGCGGGATCGCGGCGGTGGCGAGGGCGGCGACCGCCACGACCAGGACCCCGAACCGGCCGCGCCAGGCCGGGCGGACCGCGAGCGCGAGCACGCCGAGCGCGGCCAGCGGCAGGAGTACGACGACGGCGTGCACCACGAGCGGATGCAGCGGCAGTCCGTTGACGGTGTCGAACACGGATGACTCCTCGGTCCGGTGGTTGTCCGCCACCCACCCTGGCCGCCGTTTCTTGCGAATTTCTTGGCCGGCCGGCCCCGGGCGGTCGCGACCCGACGCCGCTCGGCCCGCCACGGCCCCACGGCCGAACAACGCCACAGCACCACGGCGGCACAGCACCACGGCGGCACGGCGGCACGGCGGCACAGTGCCACGGCCGGTCAGGCGGCGGGCAGCGCCAGCGTGAAGGTCGCGCCCTCGCCCGGCGCGCCGGCCACCTCGACGGTGCCCCGGTGCGCCCGCGCCACGTGCTGCACCAGCGCCAGGCCGAGGCCGAAGCGGCGGCCCGCGCCGGACGTGCCGTGCGCGAACCGGGCGAAGAGCCGCTCCGCGTCGGCGGGGTCGAGCCCCACCCCGTTGTCGGCGACCCGGGCCCGGACCAGGCCGTCCTCCCGGCGCACCGCCACCCGCACCCAACCGCCGGCCGGTACGTGCCCGATCGCGTTGTCGACCAGGGCGGTCAGCGCCCGACGCAGGGCCGTGCCGGCACCGCGTACCGGGGCCGCGTCGGCCGTCTCGACGAGCAGCTCGACGTCCCGCTCGGCCGCGTAGCCGCGCATGCCGGCCACCACCGCCCGGGCCACCTCGGCCAGGTCCACCACCGTCTCCGGCAGCGGCTGCTGCTCGGCGGCGGCGGAGACGAGCAGGTCCTCCACCACGTCGCCCAGCGCCCGGGTGTCCGCCACCAGCTGTGCCAACTCGTCGGCGAGCGCCCCGGCCGGCCGGGCGCGGGCCCGGCGGGCCAGTAGTTGCGCCCGGGTGTGCAGCACGGTGAGCGGGGTGCGCAGCTCGTGCGAGGCGTCCGCGACGAACCGGCGTTGCAGGGTGAGCGCGGTGGCCAGCGGCGCCACCGCCCGCCGGGCCAGCAGCGCCGCCACGGCCAGCGCGCCGGCCAGCCCGGCGGCCCCGGCCAGCAGCAGGGCACCGGCCAGCTGCCGCCGCTCGTCGCGCAGCGGGCGCAGGTCGGCGGCGACCGCCCAGACGCTGCCGTCGGCCCGCCGGGCGATCAGCACCCGGACCGGCCGGTCGTCGCCCGCGTCGGTGTCGTACCGGGCCGGCGACCGCCGGACCGCGCCGTCGAGGACCCGGACCACCTCCGGTGGCGCGCCCGGGGTGATCTCCGGCGCACCCCCGCCCGCGGGCAGCCGGGCCAGGTGGTCGCCGGGCGGCGGGTCATCCACGTCCTCCGCCTGGGTGAGGACCTGGCGCAACTCCGCGTCGAGCGCCCGGGACCCCGCCCGGCCGGTGAGGACGAACGTCAGCCCGCCGACCAGCAGCAGCACCGCGGCGATCGCGGCCACCGTCTGGGCCACGCTGCGCCGGCGGGCACGGATCAGCCGAGCCTCGTCCAACCCGGCCTCACTCCGCGCCGAGCCGGTAGCCCAGGCCGTGCACGGTACGGACCACCTGCCGGCCGAGCTTGCGGCGCAGGTGGTGCACGCAGGCGTCGACGGTGCCGGGGGCGTCCGCCCGGTCGAAGGCGGCGCTGAGCAGTTCGGCCCGGGTGAACACCTACGTCGGGCGGCCGGCCAGGGCGTGCAGCACGGCGAACTCCCGGGCGGAGAGCGGGATCTCCGCGCCGCCGTCACACACCCGCCGGTTCGCCACGTCCAGCCGCCGATGCCCCACCGGCAGCCAGCCCGCCGACTCCGGGTGCCGCCGGCGCAGCGCCCGCAGCCGGGCCAGCAACTCGGTCACCTCGAAGGGCTTGACCAGGTAGTCCTCCGCCCCGGCGTCCAGCCCGGCGACCCGGTCCTGCACCGCGCCCCGGGCGGTGAGCAGCAGCACCGGGCAGGTCATCCCGCGCCCGCGCAACCGGGCCACCAGTTCCAACCCGTCCAGGGCGGGCAGCCCCCGGTCCACCACCAGCACCTGGTAGTCCCGGGTCAGCGCCAGATGCAGGCCGCGGTGCCCGTCCCCGGCCACGTCGACGGCGTACCCCTCCTCGGTCAGCAGGTCGGCCAGCAGCGCGGTCAGCGCGCGGTCGTCCTCGACCAGCAGCAGGCGGGGCCGGGCGCTCTCCATCCGTCCAGTATTCCCCCGGCCGGCCGGACCGCCGCCGGACGGGAGAGTTGCGCCACCTCGCCGCCCCCGGGCGGCCGGTACGGGGGCGGTGGTCGGGCCGGCGGCGGTACCGTTCCGCCGGTGAGCGGCCCGCCGGGCCGACGCGAGGAGCACCGCGAAGGGGACAGTCGTGCCGGACGGTGACGTTCTGGTCCGCGAGGCCGTGACGGCGGCGCGTGCCGCGGACGTACGCGCCGCGGAGCGGGCCCTGGACCGGCTGGTGGTCGGCGAGCCCGACGCGGTGCGGTCGGCGCTGCGGGCCCGGCTGACCGGCGTGGTCGGCCGGCTGTGGCCGCGTGGCTGGCAACCGGTCGACCTGGACCGGATCGCCGCCCGGCGGCTCGACCCGCGGGCCGCGCGACTGGTCCGGGACGCGGCCGTCGCCCAGCGCGCCGAGCTGCCCGGCCCGGTGCCGGGCTGGTTCGACGAGCAGCTCGCCGGCTGGGGCGGGCCGCCGGACGGCGACTGGCTGGACCGGTGGGCCGGCGGCGCCGGCGTGGACCGGATCACCGCGCTGCGGGACGCGGTGGACGCCCTGGTGCTGCTGGAGTCGCTGCCACCGATCGCGGTGCTGCGCCCGCCGCCCGGCGCCCCGGCGGGGGCCACCCGGGCCGGCGCCCCACGGACCGGCTCGCCGATGCTGGACCGGGTACGCGCGCTGCTGGCCAAGGCCGAGTCGACCACCTTCCCGGCGGAGGCGGAGGCGTTGACCGGCAAGGCGCAGGAGCTGATGGCCCGGCACAGCATCGACCAGGCGCTGCTCGACGACACCGCCGAGCGGCCCGGCCAGCCCGGCGGGCTCCGGCTGGCCACCGAGGCGCCCTATCCGGGGGCGAAGGCCCTGCTGGTGCAGGAGGTGGCGGCGGCGAACCGGTGCGAGTCGGTCTGGTCCGACGACCTGGGCTTCGCCACCGTGCTCGGCTATCCGGCCGACCTGGCCGCCGTCGAGTTGCTCTACACCTCGCTGCTGGTGCAGGCGACCGCGGCGATGCTGCGCGGGCGCGGCGAGCGGCGTTCGACCGGCGGCAGCCGCCGCACGAAGGCGTACGACGAGTCGTTCCTCAACGCGTTCGCGCTGCGCATCGGCGAGCGGCTGCGGGAGGCCGCCGAGGCGGCGAACCGGGCCGCCACCGAGGCCGGCGCCGACCGGCTGCTGCCGGTGCTGGCCGCCCGGTCGGACGCGGTCCGGCAGCGGCTGGACACCCTCTTTCCCGGCACCACCCGGGGCCGGCTCACGGTGCGGGACGCGGAGGGCTGGTCGTCCGGCACCGCCGCCGCCGACCGGGCCTCGCTGCGCCCGGACGCCGCCCGCCGTCCGGTACGCGGCCGCCGCTGACCGGCGCGCGCGACGAGCGGCGGCGATTTCCTCCGCGATGATGTCGGGAACGCCGCCCCGGTTCCGACCACTCACCGAGAGGCGCCACGACCGGGTGGCCCCGTACGCGAGGAGTGCCGTCGTGAAGTACATGCTGCTGATCTGGAACCGTCCGGGTTTCGTGGAGAGCCTGTCCGAGCAGGAGCGCAACGAGATCTGGGGCGAGGTCGACGAGGTCATGAAGGAGCTGACCGCCTCGGGTGAGCTGGTCGGCGGGCAGGCGCTGGCCGACCCGTCGCAGACCCGGACCGCCCGGCTCGTCGGCGGCCGGCCGGAGGTCACCGACGGCCCGTTCCTGGAGAGCAAGGAGCAGTTCGCCGGCTACCTGATGGTCGACTGCGATACGCCGGAGCGGGCCGCCGAGATCGCCGCCGGCTGGCCGGACGTCCGGCGCGGCATCGGGGTGCTGGAGGTCCGACCGGTGATGGACGAGGCCGGGGCGGAGATGTGAGCTCACCCGGGGCCGTCGAGGACCTGCTGCGTGGGCTCGCGCCGCAGGTTCTCGGCATCCTCGTCCGCCGGCACGGCCAGTTCCACGCCGCCGAGGACGCGGTGCAGGAGGCGCTGCTGGCCGCCGCGACCCGGTGGCCGGCCGAGGGGGTGCCGGAGCACCCCCGGTCCTGGCTGGTCACCGTCGCCGGCCGGCGGCTCACCGACGAGTGGCGCAGCGAGCGCGCCCGCCGGGAGCGCGAGGTCGCGGTGGCCGTTCGGGAGCCGGCGTACGCGGCGGTCGCCCCGCCGCCGGACGAGGAGGCCCCGGCCGGCGACGACACCCTGCGGCTGCTCTTCCTCTGCTGCCATCCGGCCCTGAACCCACCCGCGCAGATCGCCCTGACGCTGCGGGCGGTGGGCGGGTTGAGCACCGCCGAGATCGCCCGGGCGTTCCTGGTGCCGGAGGCGACGATGAGCCAGCGGATCCGCCGGGCCAAGCAGCGGATCGAGGCGGCCGGTGCCCGGTTCACCCTGCCCGGGCCGGCCGAGCGGGACGAGCGGCTGCGCGCGGTGCGGCAGGTGCTCTATCTGATCTTCAACGAGGGCTACACCGCGTCCAGCGGCCCGCACCTGCGCCGCTCGGAGCTGACCGGGGAGGCGATCCGGCTGGCCCGGGAGCTGCGCCGGCTGCTGCCGGACGACGGCGAGGTGACCGGGCTGCTGGCGTTGATGCTGCTCACCGACGCGCACCGGGCGGCGCGTACCGGGCCGGCGGGTGAGCTGGTGCCGCTGGCCGAGCAGGACCGCGCTCGCTGGGACCGGGCGGCGATCGCCGAGGGGGCGGCCCTGGTGGCCGAGGCGCTGACCTGGTCGCCGCCCGGGCCGTACCAGATCCAGGCGGCGATCGCCGCGGTGCACGCCGAGGCCGGGTCGGCGGCGGAGACCGACTGGCGGCAGATCGTCGCGCTCTACCGCCTGCTGGGCGTGCTGGCGCCCAACCCGATGGTCACCCTGAACCGGGCGGTGGCGGTGGCCATGGTGGACGGTCCGCGCGCCGGACTGGCCCTGCTGGCGCCGCTGGACGCCGACGAGCGCACCGCCGGCCATCACCGGCTGGCCGCCGTCCGGGGGCACCTGCTGGAGCTGGCCGGGGAGCGCGGTCCGGCGCGGGCGGCGTACCTGGCGGCGGCGCGGGGGACCACCAGCCTGCCGGAGCGGCGCTACCTGGAGCTGCGGGCCGCCCGGCTGACCACCGGCCGATGAGGATCACCCGGCGGGTCAGGCCCGGCACTCCTTCATCAGCCGTGGGGGGATCGCCACGAAGGTGGCGCTCATCCACTTGACCGGGTCGGTGGACTGAGCGCCGGCGTCGATCCGCTTCGCGGTGTCGGTGAGCAGCGCCCTGATCTCCGGGTTCCGTGCCTTCCCGGCCTGGCCGCGTACGTCGTCGGCCAGCCCGGCGAGGTTCTCCTTGAGCTGCGCCTCGACCTGCTCCGGGGTCAGCTCGTTCTTGGTCGCGGCGGCCGAGTCGGCGGCGATCCGCCTACTGCCCTCGATGATCAGCTGGTCGACCTTGCGGCAGACCTCGGCGGTGTTGACGGCGGTGACCGGGCGCGGCGAGGCGCTGGGGCTCGGCGCGACGGTCGGGGTGCCGGTGGCCTCCGCCGCGCTGGCCGTGGCGCCGGTCGGCGCGCTCGCCGGTGTGTCGGCGGTGCCCTGGCAGCCGGCGGTGAGGGCGGCGACCGCCGCCAGGGCGAGGGCGCTGGTCGAGGTGCGGGTCATCGACTTCCCCGTTCGGTCGTCGGCCGTCCGGGGACGGCACGGGTCGGCGTGGAGTGCGGCCCGGCTCTCCCGCACCCGCGCCACACCTCAGCGGTCCGTGGCGGGGTGTCGTCCTGGCAACGAGCCGGCCGCCGGGTGGGACACGTCCCTGGCGACGGTAACCCGATCACGCTCCGCACCCGCACCGGCCCGCGTCATCATTCGATCAACTCCGATGCGCTACCGGCCAGGTCGGGTGCGCCGGGACGCCGGACGCGCGACACCGGACCGGCCAGCGGCCGGTCCGGTGTCGACGAGGCGTACGGTCAGCTCTTGAAGGCGTCCTTGATCTTCTCGCCGGCCTGCTTGAGCTTGGCGCTGGCCTGGTCGTTGCGGCCCTCGGCCTCGAGGCGCTCGTCGTCGGTCGCCCGGCCGACGCCCTCCTTGACCTTGCCCGCGGTGTTCTCGGCGGTGTTGTCGATCTTGTCGTCGAACCCCATGTCGAGCCTCCTCTTCGGCGCTTTCGCTACATGCCTGAGGTACCCCGGGGCCCGAGCCGGAAAACCCCAACCTCGCCCAATTCCTCACACAGTGTCATCGGCCACCGGCCGGAAGCGGCGCAGCCGGAGGCTGTTGGCCACCACGAAGACCGACGAGAACGCCATCGCCGCGCCGGCGATCATCGGGTTGAGCAGACCGGCGGCGGCCAGCGGCAGGGCGGCCACGTTGTAGGCGAACGCCCAGAACAGGTTGCCCTTGATGACCGTCAGGGTGCGCCGGGAGAGCCGGATGGCGTCCACCGCCGCGGTCAGGTCGCCCCGGACCAGGGTCAGGTCGGACGCCTCGATCGCCACGTCGGTGCCGGTGCCCATCGCCAGGCCCAGGTCGGCCTGGGCCAGCGCGGCGGCGTCGTTGACCCCGTCACCGACCATGGCGACCGTCCGCCCCTCGGCCTGGAGCCGCTTGACCACGTCCACCTTCTCCGCCGGCAGCACCTCGGCGATCACCCGGTCGATGCGCAGCTCGGCGCCGACCGCCTCGGCCACGGTGGCGTTGTCGCCGGTGAGCAGGACCGGGGTCAGGCCCAGCCGGCGCAGCCCGTCGACCGCCGCCCGGCTGGTCGGCTTGACCACGTCGGCCACCGCGAGGACGCCCCGGGCCCGGCCGTCCCAGCCGGCCACCACGGCCGTCCGCCCGGCGCCCTGCGCGTCGGTCACCGCCCGCGCGACCTCGTCGGGTACGTCCAGACCCCGCTCCCGCAGCAGCCGGAGCCGGCCGACGGCCACCTCCCGGCCGGCCACCCGACCGGTGACGCCGAGCCCCTCGGCGTTGGCGAAGCCGGTGACCGGCGGCAGCTCGCCCGCGTCGGCGGCGCCCGCCGCGACGGCCCGGGCGATCGGGTGCTCGGAGCCGGCCTCCACCGCGCCGGCCAGCCGGAGCAGCTCGACCCGGTCCTCGCCGGTGGCGGGGAGCACGTCGACCAGGGTCATCTTCCCGGTGGTGACGGTGCCGGTCTTGTCCAGCACCACGGTGTCGGCCCGGCGGGTCGACTCCAGCACCTCCGGGCCCTTGATCAGGATGCCGAGCTGGGCGCCCCGGCCGGTGCCGACCAGCAGCGCGGTCGGCGTGGCCAGCCCCAGGGCGCACGGGCAGGCGATGATCAGCACGGCGACGGCCGCGGTGAACGCGGCGGTCGGGCCGGACCCGGTGCCCAGCCACCACCCGAGCGTGCCGGCGGCCAGCGCGATGACGATCGGCACGAAGACGCCGGAGATCCGGTCGGCGAGGCGCTGCACGGCGGCCTTGCCGGTCTGCGCCTCCTCCACCAGCTTCGCCATCTGGGCGAGCTGGGTGTCCGCGCCGACCCGGGTGGCGGTGACCACCAGCCGGCCGCCGGCGTTGACGGTGGCGCCGACCACGGTGTCGCCCGGCCCGACCTCGACCGGCACCGACTCGCCGGTCAGCATGCTGGCGTCGATCGCCGAGGTGCCCTCGTCGACCACGCCGTCGGTGGCGACCTTCTCGCCGGGGCGCACCACGAACCGGTCCCCCACCGCGAGCTGGTCGACCGGGATCCGGGTCTCCACGCCGCCGCGCAGCACCGCGACGTCCTTGGCGCCCAGCTCCAGCAGGGCCCGCAGCGCGGCACCGGCGGTCCGCTTGGACCGGGCCTCGAAGTAGCGGCCGGCCAGGATGAACGTGGTCACCCCGGCGGCGGCCTCCAGATAGATGTTGCCGGCGCCGCCGTCGGAGACGATGGCGAAGCTGAACGGGTGGGTCATCCCCGGCATCCCCGCGTCGCCGAGGAAGAGCGCCCACACCGACCAGCCGAACGCCGCCACGGTGCCGAGCGAGACCAGGGTGTCCATGGTGGCCGCGCCGTGCCGGAGGTTGACCCACGCGGCGCGGTGGAACGGCAGGCCGCCGTAGACCACCACCGGGGCGGCCAGCGTCAGCGACAGCCACTGCCAGTAGTCGAACTGCCAGGCCGGCACCATCGCCAGCAGGACCACCGGCACGGTCAGCGCCACCGACACCCACAGCCGGGTACGCAGGCCGCGCAGCTCGTCCACCGGTGCGGCGGTCGACCCGGCCGCCCCGGCCGGGGTGGGCGGCGGCGGTAGCACGGCGGTGTAGCCGGTCTGCTCCACCGTGGCGATCAGCGCGTCCGGGGTGACCTCGTCGGAGTACCGGACGGTGGCCTTCTCGGTGGCGTAGTTGACCGACGCCTGCACGCCGTCCATCCGGTTGAGCTTCTTCTCGATCCGGGCGGCGCAGGACGCGCAGGTCATCCCGCCGATCGCCAGCTCGATCACGTTCGGGGCGACCGGCAGGGACTTCGCGGTCGTGTTCATCGCGGCACCTCCTCGGCGTCAGTTGTGCCCGTGGCCCGGGCTGCCGTGTCCGGCTTCGGGGGTCGGCGCGGGGGCGGGCGGCGCGTCGGTCGCCGGGGTGCCCGGGTCGCCGGCCACCACGGTGAACTCCGCGGTGTGCACCGCGTCGCCGTGCCGGAAGTCCAGGTAGAGCCGGTAGGTGCCGGCCGAGGGCACCTCGGCGGAGAAGGTCACCTCCGGTCCGGCCGGGGTCCGGCCGTCGCCGGGCTCGCCGTGCGGGTGCACGTGCAGGTACGCCAGGTCGCCCTGGCGCAACGCGACGAGGTGACCGTACGCGCCCAGGTAGGGCTGGAGGTCGGTGACCGGCTGCCCGTCCCGGCTGACCCGCACGGTCAACTCGCTGGTGCGGCCCGGCTGCGGTGTGCCGCTCAGGGTGACCGTGTAGCCGTCGACGGTGGCCGTGGTGGCCGGGGCCGGCAACGGCCGGGGCGCCAGGGCGCCGGCGACGGTGACGTCGACGCCGAGCGTCAGCGGCTCGGCGCCGGTGGGCGTGAAGTCGGCGAAGGCCCGCCAGACGCCGGGCCCGGCCAGCGGCGAGGCGACCCGCCAGGTGCCGTCGCCGGCCAGCTCCGGGTGCACATGCCGGAAGCCGGAGAGGTCGCGGCGGGCGACGATCAGGTGCATCCGCTTGTCGTGCGCCACGTCGTAGCGGGTGACCGGCCGGCCGTCGGGGCCGGCGATCCGGAAGGCGAACTCCCCGGCCGGGGCGCTCACCGGTTGCATCGTGTAGCCCCGGTCGGAGACGAGCAGCCCGCCGGGGAGGTGGTTGTCGGTGGTGGCACCACCGGAGTCGTGGCCGCCGGAGTCGTGGCCGCCGCCGGAGTCGGTCGGGTCGTGGCGGGTCTCGGCGGCGGGGGTGACGGGGTCGGTCAGCTGACCGGCCCCGTACGCCGCGCCGAACACCGCCGCGAGGCCGAGGGCGAAGCCGCTCAGCTTGGTCGCCGTGTTCATCGTGGCCCTCGGTTCCTTCGGGTCGCCGGAACCGTCACGCCCCGACGAGGTCGTACCCGGCCTCGTCGACGGCGGCACGGACGGTGTCCGGGTCCAACGGGTGCTCGCTGGTGACGGTGACCTGGCCGGAGGCCAGGTCCACCTGGACGTCGTCGACGCCCGGGATCGCGCGCAGCTCGGTGTTCACCGCGTTGACGCAGTGCCCGCAGGTCATGCCCTGCACCTGATACGTGTTGGTGATCATCGTCGTTCCTTCCGTCGCTCCCACCATATACCCCCCAGGGGTAGCGGCCCGGGAGATGCCCGGCACGCCCTCCGGTACGCCTACCCCCTTGGGGTATCTACCGGACAGCCGGACCGTACCATACCCCCGAGGGGTACGCTATCCTGGTCGGCATGACCGCACCGACCACCCCGACCCGGGGCTACACCGCCAGCAAGGACCAACTGCTCGCGCGGCTGCGCCGCATCGAGGGCCAGGTCCGCGGCATCGAGAAGATGGTCGAGGACGACCGCTACTGCATCGACGTGCTCACCCAGATCTCCGCCATCCAGGCCGCGCTGGACAAGGTCGGCCTGGGGCTGCTCGACGGGCACGCCCGGCACTGCATGCACGAGGGCGCGGTCGAGGGGCGGGCCGACGAGATGGCCACCGAGATGATGGCGGCGGTCGGCCGGCTGATGAAGCGGGGCTGACCCGCCGCCCGACCCGAGCTACGGCGACCCCGCGACCTGCGGTCGGACCACGCGCCTGGTTACCATCCGGGCGTTCCTCCGTGGCGGTTGAACCGCCCGGACCGTCGGCCCGTACCCAGCACCGGATCGTCAGGAGACTCAGCATGGGCGCCGACCACCCGCGTACCGCCCCGCCCGCCCCACCGGGCGTGCGGCGGATCCTCGTGGCGACCGTGGTCCCGCTGTTCCTGCTCACCGTGATCGCCGCGGTGGTGCTCTGGCCCCGCGACACGCCGGGCGGTGAGCCCGCCGCCGAGCTGCCCCGCTACCACGGCACGGTCACCCGGGTGGTCAGCGAAGCCTGCCCGCCGACCCCGGATTCGCCCGAGGGCGGCCCGGACGGCGGGCAGCGCCGCTGCGGCACGGTCACCGTGCGGGTGGCGCAGGGGCCGGACGCCGGTCGGGAGGTGCAGACCCCGGTGCCGGACGGCCCCGGCGCGCCGGCGGTGCGCGCGGGCGACGAGATCATCCTGGTCCAGCTCACCGACCCGACCGATCCACAGGCGAGCCGCTACGACATCGCCGAACACCAGCGCGGTACGCCGCTGGTCTGGCTGGTGGTGGTCTTCGCCGCCGCCATCGTCGCGTTCGGGCGGTGGCGTGGGCTGGCCGCGCTGGGCGGTCTCGCCGCGAGCTTCGCCATCCTGCTGACCTTCGTGCTGCCCGGGATCGGCGCCGGCCGGTCGCCGCTGCTGGTCGCGGTCATCGGCTCGGCGTTGATCATGTTCGTGGTGCTGTACCTCACCCACGGGGTCACCGCGCAGACGTCGGTCGCCGTGCTCGGCACCCTGGGCAGCCTGGTGCTGACCGGCGTCCTCGGCGCGGTGGCCACCGCGGCCACCCACCTGACCGGGTACGGCAGCGAGGACGCCACCACGCTGTCCATGTTCCAACAGGACGTGGACCTGCACGGCCTGCTGCTCGCCGGGATCGTCATCGGCTCACTCGGCGTGCTCGACGACGTGACCATCACCCAGGCGGCCACCGTCACCGAGCTGGCGCACGCCAACCCGGAGCTGTCCCGCCGGCAGCTCTACCGGGCGGCCACCCGGGTCGGCCGGGCGCACATCGCCTCCGTGGTCAACACCATCGTGCTGGCGTACGCGGGCGCCTCGTTGCCGTTGCTGCTCCTGCTGGTGGCCGATTCCCGGCCGGTGGGCCAGCTCCTCACCAGCGAGTTCCTGGCCCAGGAGATCGTCCGCAGCGCGGTGGCCACGCTGGGGCTGGTCGCCGCCGTGCCGCTCACCACCGGTCTGGCCGCGCTCGTCACCACCGCCGGCCGGCGCACCGGCGGGCCGGCACCGGTCGCGCCCCCGGCCCGCCCGCCGGCCGACCACGACGACGCGCTGGAGGCGCTCAGCGCGCCACGCACATCGACCACCACCACGGCCCCCGGCCGGTGGTCCGATCCGGAAAGGAGCACGGACGACGCATGGTGACACTGCAGAGCGTGACCGACCACGCCGCCACCCATGTCAAACGTGTCACTGGTTACCGCACAGGTCTCCGAAAATACGGCTTTGGTCGGGTTCCGGACGTAGCTCACCGACCCGGCTCTCGGGTAACCTCGCTGCCGGTCACCGCCGAAGGCGCGCAGCGGCGCCTGCGGTGCCACCGCCCAATCGCCGCTCGGCGAGCCGGGGAACCAGGTACCTGGGGTGAAGCCGCGCCAGCGGCCGGGGCAACTTCCGTCCCGAATCCGTCAGCTAACCCGGTCGGCGGTCGAAGGAAGGGAACACTGTGACGGCACCCCTGCGCCGCTGGTTGACACCGGTGGTGGCCGTGCTCACCGCACTCGCCATCGTCACCGGGCCCCTCCCGGCGACGGCCGCCCCGAACACCCCCAAGCCGTCCGGGCACGAGGAGGACAACGACCCTCCGCTGCTCAACGACGTGCTGGAGCAGACCAACCGGGGCTACTTCCAGGCCAAGGCCAAGCTGGCGAAGTCCAAGCAGCGCCAGCTCGCGCTCGCCCTCGAGGTCCGCCGCGCGCAGAGCGAACTGGACCGGCTCACCCCGCAGGTGGGCAAGATCGCCGCGCAGTCGTACCGGACCGGGCGGGTGGGCGCGATGGCCGTCCTGCTGGACAGCAACAGCCCGACCTCCTTCGTGAAGCGCGCCGCGGTGCTCGACGAGATCAACATGGTGAACGAGCAGAAGCTGGCCGAGGTCACCGCGGCCAAGCGGCAGGCCGAGGCGGCCAAGCAGGCCCTCGACGTCGAGGTACGCGAGCAGCAGCGGCAGACGGCCATCATCGCCAAGCGCAAAGCCGAGGCGGAGAAGTCGCTGGACCTGGTCGGCGGCAAGGGCTTCACCGGCGGCCTCGTCTCGGAGACCTCGCCGGTCGCCCGGGTCGCCCCCGGCCGGACGTCCGACGGGGACTGGCGTCGCGAGTCGTGCAGCGAGTCCGATCCCACCACCTCGGGCTGCGTCACGCCGCGCACGCTGCACATGTACAAGGAGGTCAAGCGGGCCGGCTTCGACCGGTTCGTGGGCTGCTACCGCTCCGGCGGGCCGTGGGAGCACCCGAAGGGCCGGGCGTGCGACTGGTCGTTGCAGAACAGCGGCTTCAGCCCGTGGCACAACAAGGACACCCGGACGTACGGCAACAACCTCGCCGCCTTCCTGCTGCGCAACGCGGACCGGCTCGGCATCTACTACGTGATCTGGAACCGGCAGATCTGGTTCCCGGCGACGGGCTGGCGTTCGTACAGCGGCCCGTCCAACCACACCGACCACGTGCACGTGTCCCTGCTGTAGTGCCCCCCGCGCCCCCGGGCCGTCCCGCCTCGTGCGGGGCGGCCCGCGCCGTCTCCGGGCTTCGGTGTGCGGTCGGGCGCGGTCGAAGCCGGCCCGGCGACGCGCGTTCGGGCGACAGGGCCCGCCCCGGCGACGCGCGGTCGGCGCGACAGGGGCCCGTCCCGGCGACGCGCCAGGGCCCTGGGTCCAGCCTCAGCCGGCCGGGGGCGCGACCGGGTCGACCGGCCGGGCCTGGGCGGGCGCCCGGGCCGCCGCGCCGGCCGGCGCCTCGGCCACCGTCCGCACCTCGCCGGCGCCCAGCCGGTACGACATGCCGACCACCGCGCACCGGCCCGCCGCCACCGCCGCGGCCAGCGCGGCGGACTTCGACACCAGGGCCTCGACGGTCTGGGCGATGTGGATGTCCACGATCGCGTCGATGTCCTCGACGCCCCGGTCGGCCGCCTGCCGCAGGCTGGGCAGCACGGCGTCGACCACCGCGCCCAGGTGCCCGGGGGGTGGCGTGCCGGTGCGGACCGCCTCGCGGGCGGCCTGGACCGCGCCGCAGGAGTCGTGGCCGAGCACCACCACCAGCGGCGTGTTGAGGACGGTCACGGCGTACTCGACGCTGCCCAGCACCTCGGGGCCGGCGGTGTGCCCGGCGGTCCGGACCACGAAGAGGTCGCCCAGGCCCCGGTCGAAGATGATCTCAGCGGCCAGGCGGGAGTCGGAGCAGCCCACGATCACCGCGAACGGATCCTGGCCGGCGGCGACCGCGGCACGGCGGTCGGCGTCCTGGTTGGGGTGGCGCGGCGCCCCGGCGACGAACCGCCGGTTGCCGGCGCGCAGCTCGTCGAGCGCGCGCTGCGGACTGCTCCACGGCATTCGCCTCACCTCGTCCCTCACGTACGCGGGTGGGTCGGCCGGCGGTACGGCCGGCACCACCGTCACACGCGGCGGGAAAGCCCGTCAAGATTTCGTGATATGGATTTCAGGTGTCACGGCGTGGCGGGCGCCGGGTCAGCCACGGGGCCGTCACTGCGCCGACCTGGGCCCAAGGTCATACCATGGCCGGTATGGCGACCACGGCTGACGGGCACGGGAGCACCCGGAACTGGACTTTCCTGACAAACCACGCGCACGTCCTGCTCGCCATCGCGCGTAACCCCACCGCCCGGCTGCGCGACGTCGCCGACCAGGTCGGGGTGACCGAACGCGCCGCCCAGGCGATCGTCGCGGACCTGGAGGCCGGGGGCTACCTCCAGCGCACCCGGGTCGGCCGGCGCAACGAGTACACCGTCGACCCGACCGGCCACTTCCGCCACCCGGCCGAGGCCGACCGCCAGGTCGGCGACCTGCTCGCCCTCTTCACTCCCGGGCCCGCCGACGAGGGCACCGCGCGGCACTGACCGGGCTCCGGCCACATCGGACCGGACCGCACCGCCGCTCCCGTGCCCACGCCGCCGGTCCACCGGCGGTAATCTCACCCCGTGCGCGAGAGCTTCCGATCGGGTGGGCGACCGGCGGCCCGGGGTGCCGGGGACGGATCCCGTAGCCTCCGGGGCCGGGCCGTCCGTTGTGGACTGGCGCTGGCCCTGCTCGGCACGATCGTGGTCGCGCCCGTGCCGGTCGCCGCCGCAGCGCCGGCGTGCGGTCCGACCGGCGGCCCCGGCCCCACCGAGCGTCCGTGGCCGTTGCGCCGGCTGAAGCCGGAGTCGGTGTGGCCGATCACCCGGGGCGAGCAGGTCACCGTCGCGGTGATCGACTCCGGTGTCTCGGCCAGCCACCCCGTGCTCCAGGGGCGCGTCAAGGAGGGCCGCGACTTCAGCGGCCTCCCGGCACGGCAGGGGCGCTGCGACGAGGAGGGGCATGGCACCACCGTGGCCGGCATCATCGCCGGCCGGTCGGACACCGGGTCGCCGTTCAGCGGGATCGCCCCCGAGGCCCGGATCCTGCCGCTGCGGGTGCTGCCCAACAAGCAGGAGACCCGGGACCCGGCGCTGCCCGGCCAGATCGCCGAGGCGATCCGCTGGGCCGCGGACCACGACGCCGACGTGATCAACCTGTCGCTGGTCACCGAGCCCGCCCCGGAGCTGGAGCAGGCCATCGGGTACGCGCTGAAGAAGAACGTCGTCGTGGTCGCCGCCGCGGGCAACACCAACGAGCAGCAACAGCAGAACGGGCCGGTGTTCCCGGCGAGCTACCCGGGGGTCATCGCGGTCGCCGGGGTCGACGAGGAGGGCGCCCACGTGGAAACCTCCGTCAGCGGAGAACACGTGGACGTGGCCGCCCCCGGGCTGAACCTCATCGGCCCGGCCCCGCAGGGCGACGGCTACCTGCCCCAGGCCGCCGGTGGCACCAGCTTCGCCGCCGCGTACGTCTCCGGCGTCGTCGCGCTGCTCCTGGCCGCCCGCCCCGACCTCACCCCCGAGCAGGTCGCCACCCGGCTGGTCCGGACGGCCGACAGCCCGCCGGAGGGCAAGAGCCCCGAGCTGGGGTACGGCGTAGTGAACCCGTACCGGGCGGTGACGAACCTGCTCGGCAGCCGCAACGACCCGCCGCTCGGGGCGATGCCGGCCCCGCCCGGCGGGGACGACCCACTGGACCGGCAGCGCACGCTGGCCCTCTGGATCGGGCTGGCCGGCCTGCTGTTCGCGGTGCTCCTGCTCGTCTCCCGGCCGGTCCTGGCGCACGGGCGCCGACGCGGGTGGCGGCCCGGGCGGCGCCCGAACTCCCCGGAGACCGGCTCGGCCGGCTGACCGGCGTCCCGCCGGGGACCGGCGACACGGGCGGCTGGCCGCCGGGCGTTGCCGGCGGTTGTCCCCGCGAGCGGTCGGCCGGTCCTGGTGCGACACGGCCGAGGGCCACCGGCCGGGATCGACCGGTGGCCCTCGTCGCCGTCGCGGCTCAGCGCAGCACGCCGGGGGCTGCCCCGCCGTCCCCGCCCCACACGTCGTCGTCCTCCTCCAGCCAGGAGTTGCGCGGCAACTCCTCCTCGCCGTAGCCGGCGCCGCTGCCGCCGCCCACGCCGGCCATCCCGCCCCGGGCACCGGCGCCCCGGGCACCCGCACCGGCCGCGCCGGCCGCACCGCGTCCGGCGCCGGCCGCACCCCGGCCACCGCCGCCGCCGGCCATGCCGCCCATCGCGGGCCCCATGCCCCCGCCCGCCTTGCCGGCGCCGAGCCGGCCACCGGCGCCCCGGCCACCGGCGTTCCGGCCGCCCGCGCCGGCGGCGGCGCCGCCCATCATCGGCGGGAGACCCGGGTTGACCGGCTTGCCGAGACCACCGGCGAGCGCGCCACCACCGGCACCGCCGCCGGAGAGCCCGCCACCACCACCGCCGCCCAGCCCCGCGCTCAGGCCGCCACCACCGAGCCCGCCACCCGGGCCCGCGGTCGTCGGTGCGGCGCCCGCCAGGCCGGTGCTGTAGCCGCCACCGCCCGCGCCGACCCCGCCCGTGCCGACACCACCGGTGCCGGGCCCGCCAGGGGCGTAGCCGGTGCCCGTACCCGGGGAGTAGCCACCGCCGGTGCTCAGGTCGGGGTGCGCGCCCGAGCCGATGCCGGGCACCCCGGAGCCGGACCCGTAGCCGCCGCCCGAGCCGATGCCCGGCCCGCTGCCGATGCCCGGGACCTTGCTGCCGGAGATGCCGCCCGTGCCGGGCGTGTCGCCGAGGCCCGGCACCGACCCGATGCCGCCTCCGCCACCACCGCCCCGGTCGAGGTTCGGCGGCGGCGGGGGCGGCGGCGGGTCGCCGACCTTGACCCATCCGCCGTTGGGGCCGTTCTCCCCCGTCTCCCGGATGCCGTCGTCCAGGGTGTTGTAGACCTTGCGGGCGTCGCCCTCCTGGTCGGAGAACCAGCCGGTTACCCAGTCGGTCAGCCGGCCCAGCTGCTCGACGGGCGCGCTACCCAGCACGTCCGCCTTGACCCTGGTCTCGAAGAGCCCGACCCCGAGGGTGATCTCGCCGTTGCGGGCGGCCAGCACGTCGCCGACGCAGGACGCCGGGATGGGCATCTCGGCCTGCGCCTTCTCGATCTGGGCGGCGGCGGTCTCCAGGGTGGGCACGATCCCGACCCGTCCCGAGCCCGGGTCGCTGACCGCGTCGACGATGCCGTCGATGTCCTTGCCCAGCCGGTCGATGTGCCCCTTGAAGGCGTCGTACGCCGGGCCCTTCCAGGTCTTGCCGAGGTCGCCGATGTTCGTCTTCAGGCTGGTCTGGACCTCCCCGACGTTGCGGAGCACCTCCTGCCAGTCCAGCGCGGCACCGCGGACCTCGGCCGGGTTGCCCTCGACCAGGACCTCCCGGGCCATGTCCTCCCAGCTCTTGCCACTCATCTCCCCGCTCCCCCGCCCTAGCTCTCCGCGCCGCGCGCGCTGTTGGAGAGGATCTCGTTCATCCGCTGGGCCGACATGGCGTTGGCTTCCTCGGCGGTCTCGTAGTTGCGCTTGACCGCGCGCAGCGCCTCAGCCGCCGCGTAGAGGTCGTCCGCCAGCTTGCTCAGGCTCCGCTTCGTGTTGTCATAGACGGCCCGGTGCTGGCCGAGCAGCTCCCCGGCGGCCGGATACCCGCCGAGCGGCCCCTTGCCGCCGCCCTGGCCCAGCCGCTCCACGATCACGTGCATCTTGGTGCAGAGACCCCGCACGTACCGGCCGTGCTCCTCCAGCCACTCCGCCGCGGAGTCGAAGCTGGCCGCGTCCCACTCCGTCCGGACGCCGCCGCCGGACAGCTCGTCCGACACGTGCGCCTGGTCGGTGCCGATCCGGTCGAAGCTGACGCCGCGGATCTGCGCCCCGGGCATCATCGGGTGGATCGGCATCGGGATCGGCATCCGCACGTCGACCCGGTCGGGGCCGCCGCTGTTCTCGTCGCTCATTGGTGTCCTCCCCGGACCCGGTGCTCAGAAGTCCATCTCAACGCTGCTGCTGGTCCGTCGGCGGCGGCCCGGGTGGCACCGGCCCACCCGGCCCCACACCCGGCGGGTACGGCGGCACCGGCTGGCCGACCGGCCGGGGCTGGTACGGGTGCTGCCCACCGGGCGGCCCGTAACCACCGGGCTGACCGGGCGACCCGTAACCCGTGGGTTGACCGGGCGACCCGTAGCCGCCGGGATGGCCCGATGCGCCGGGCGGACCGTAACCGCCGGGCTGACCCGGAGCGCCGGATGGCCCGTAGCCGCCGGGATGGCCCGGTGTGCCGGGCGGACCGTAGCCGCCGGGGTAGCCGGGCGGGCCGGACGGGGGTGGTCCGGCCGCCGCCTTCCGGCGCTTCGCACGGCGGTTCACCACCACCAGCGCCACCACCACGGCGACCGCCAGCAGCACCGCCAGCAGGCAGAGTCCCACCTGGACGGCGGCGCCCCAACCGTCGACCACCCCGAACGACACCGCCGGCTCGTCATCCTTCGGGTCGGTGCCGCGGGTCGCCCCCTCGCCCGGCGGCTCCGCGCCACCGGCCGCCGGGCCGAGCAGCGGATTCGCCTCCACCGTGGGCACCGACGCGGTCAGCGCCCGGAGCACGTCGAGCGAGCCGAAGCCGAATTCAGGGTCGCGGCCCGAGGCGCCCTCGTCCCGGGCGGTGCTGATCAGCCGGTTGACCACGTTGGCCGCGTCCAGCTTCGGGTAGCGGGCCCGGATCAGCGCGACGGCGCCCGAGACGATCGCGGTGGCGAAGCTGGTGCCCTGGGTCATGCCGTAGGCGCTTCCGTTCACGCCGGGTGGCAGCGGGGCGATGAGGCTGACCGCGGGCGCCGCCACGACCACCTCGGGCCCGGTCGCCGACCCGGACCAGGCCTTACCGGACCGATCCGTACCGCTCACCGCGATCACCCCGGGCACGTTGGCCGGAGTGCCCACCTCGTCGAAGCCCTGGCTCCGGTTGCCGGCGCCGGCCACCACGACGACGTTCTTGCTCAGCGCGTATTCGATCGCCTTGGCGTCGTCGGCACGTTTGCCGGAGCCGGCGAGCGACAGGTTGATCACATCCGCGCCCTGGTCCACCGCCCAGCGGATGCCGGCGAGCACGTCCCATTGAGCGGTGTTCGGGCCCAACGACACCGGCAGGATCCGCGCCTCCGGGGCGATGCCGACCTCGCGGGTCCCACCGCCGCCGCCCCGCCCGGCGATGATCCCGGCCACCGCGGTGCCGTGGCCCTTCTCCCGATCGGCGTCGGACCACCCGTTCGCCTGACCGCCGGGATAGAAGCTGCGGCCGGGCAGCAGTTGCCCCTTCAGGTCGGGGTGCGCGGCGTGCACACCGCTGTCGACCACCGCCACCGTCACGCCGCGACCGCGGGTCAGCTTGTGCGCCTCGGGAATCCGCAGGCTTTCCAGATACCACTGCTGCTCGCGTACGGGATAGGCCTGGGCGGGTGCGGGCGCCACCAGCAGCGCGGCCGCCACGGCCACCGTCACCAGCGCGGCGGCCGACCGCAGCACCCTCCGCACACGCTTCCCCGTGACCATGACACCCCCACCTCGGCTGGCTGACAACGCGACGCGGCTCCGGCCCGGTCGAACCGGACCGGAGCCGCGCGGGCGATTATCTCAGCCCCACACCTTGGCGTTGCTCATCTCGGTGCTGACGTAGTTCTCGCGTGCCACGCCGACGGCGCCACCGATCTCGTTCAGGATCCGGTTGATGTCCCGAACGGCGGCGTCCCACTGGGCCTGGTGCTGCTCGTAGGCGGCCCGGTCCTGGCCGTCCCACTGGAGCTTGCTGAGCATCGACCGCAGCGTGTCCAGCTTCTCGTCGATGGTCCGCGAGATGGTCTGCATCTGCTGGTTGCTGGCCTCGAGGACCGCGTAGTCAACCTTGATCATGCCGATTCCCTCCTCTGCTCCTGGTTGCCGATCACGGGTTGAGAGCAGAGTGGAACTTGTCCAGCATCTGCTGCTGCTCTTCGTCGTTGACCTGGTGCGTCGTACCCGACTTGTCGAGCAGATCGGCGATGCTGTCCATCGCCGTCAGCAGCTTGGTCGTGTCCTCGCTCCAGCGGGTCATGAGCGACTGGAACCCAGTGCTCGCCTGGCCCTTCCAAGCCATCGCCAGGTCGTCGACCACGTTCCACAGCTTCTTCAGCTCGCCGTCGACCTCGCTGCGCGTGGAGCGCACGTCACTCGCGGCTTGATGCAGAGTCCCTGCTTCGACCTCGAACGCCATGCTTCACACCCTTCCGTCATCGTTGTGGCGGCGGAACTGCCGCGCCCTCCCCCGCGGCAAGGCCAACACCCCACCGACGGACACTCCGTAGGAGACGGTAGCCCACCGCGTCCAGCGCCCGCAGCCCCGTATCAGGCACTGTCCGGCACCACGTTTTCCACCAGTCGACACAGTGGACACGCAGCCGTCAAGGGACGGCGCCACCCCGGCCTCAGACCGGCTCGACCCAGGCCGTCTGGATCAGCTGCTGACCGTCGCGCCGGCGGACCAGGACGCCCCGGCCGGGCGGCTGCGGGCTGGGCCGCAGGGTGCCGAAGATCGCTCCCTCCTCCCGGTTGCCGGACATCAGCAGGCCCGGCGAGTCCAGCTCCCGCAGGCGTTGCAGGACCGGCTCGTACAGGGCCCGGGCGACGCCACCGACCCGGCGCGTGATGATCAGATGCAGGCCGATGTCCCGGGCCTGCGGCAGCAGCTCGTGCAGGACACTGAGCGGGTTGTTGCCGCCGGAGGCGACCAGGTCGTAGTCGTCGACCAGGATGTACAGCTCGGGGCCCTTCCACCAGCTGCGGTCGCGCAGCTGGGCGGTGGTGACGTCCGGTCCCGGCAGCCGGTTCTGCAGGGCGCTGCGGATGGAGGCGAGGCCCTTGCTGAACACCTGGTTGGAGGGCGCGTAGTCGAGCAGGTGATCGCCCTCCACCGCGCCGAGCAGGCCGCGCCGGTAGTCGGCGATGACCAGCCGGGCCTGCGCCGGGGTGTACCGGTCCACGATCTGCCGGGCGATCAACCGCAGCACGTTGGTCTTGCCGCACTCGGCGTCGCCGAAGACCGTGAGGTGCGGCTCGTTGGCCAGGTCGAGGTAGACCGGCGCCAGCGCCGCCTCGTTGACCCCGATCGGCAGCCCCGGCACGGACCGGTCCACGAGCCGGGCCAGTTCGGTGACCGGCAGCCGGCGCGGCAGCAGCCGGACCTTCGGCGCCGGCCGGCCCGGCCAGTTCTCCGCCACGTGCCGGGCCAGCGCCACCGACGCCTCGGTGAGGTCGTCGATGTCCCGCTTGCCGTCGATCCGCGACACCGCGGTCAGGAAGTGCAGCTTGTCGCGGGTCAGGCCCCGGCCGGGGGACTTCTCCGGCACGTTCGTCGCCGCCCGGCGGTCGATCTCCGACTCGGCCGGGTCGCCGAGCCGCAGCTCCAGCTTGGTGCCGAGCAGGTCGCGCATGTTGATCCGGATCTCCGCCCAGCGGGAGGCCGTCACCACCACGTGCAGACCGAAACCGAGCCCCCGGTTGGCGACCGTGGTGATGGTCTGCTCCAGCTCCTCGTACTCCTGGCGCAGGGTGTTCCAGCCGTCCACCACCAGGAAGACGTCGCCGAACGGGTCGTCCGCGAACTCACCGGCGGCCCGGCGCCGGCGGTAGCTGGCCACCGAGTCGATGCCGTGCTGGGCGAAGCGGGCCTCCCGGTCGTCCAGGATCGCCACCACCTCGGCCACCGTCCGGCGCACCGCCTCCGAGTCGCGCCGGCCGGCCACTCCGGACACGTGCGGCAGCCCCTCCAGGCTGCGCAGCGCACCACCGCCGAAGTCGAGGCAGAAGAACTGCGCCTCGCGCGGGGTGTGGGTGAGCGCCAACGACGCGATCAACGACCGGAGCATGGTGCTCTTGCCGCTGAGCGCCGCGCCGACGATGACCACGTTGCCGCCCGCCCCGGCCAGCTCCACCATCATCGGGTCGCGGCGCTGCTCGTACGGGCGGTCCACCACGCCGACCGGCACGGTGAGCCGGCCCCGCCCCGGCCAGCTCGCGGTGCAGAGCCCGAACTGCGGGTGCACGGCCAGCGGCGGCAGCAGCTCCGCCAGGCCCGGCGGCTCGGCCAGCGGCGGCAGCCAGACCTGGTGTGCCGGCCGCCCCTGCCCCTTGATCCGGTCGATCAGCACGTCGAGCATCGCGACCGCCTTGCCGTCGGCCGCCTGCTCGGGCTCCGGCGCCGCCTCCACCGGCGTCTCGGTCGCCTGCACCGGCACGAAGTCCAGGCCGTACGGCACGATCCGGCGCTGCACGGCGGCCCGGGTCACCGCGGCGGTCTGCCCCGGCGGCCGGTACGGGCCGGACACGTACGCCGCCCGGAACCGGAGCATGGTGCTGGTGTCCGACTTCAGGTAACCGTGCCCGGGGGCGCTGGGCAGCTCGTACGCGTCCGGCACGCCGAGCACGATCCGGCTCTCCACCGCCGAGAAGGTCCGCAGACCGATCCGGTACGACAGGTGGGTGTCCAGGCCACGCAGCTTGCCCTCCTCCAGCCGCTGCGAGGCGAGCAGCAGGTGCACGCCGAGCGACCGGCCCAGCCGGCCGATCATGACGAACAGGTCGATGAAGTCGGGCTTCGCCGCCAGCAGCTCGCTGAACTCGTCACAGATGATGAGCAGGCTGGGCATCGGTTCGAGCGGCTCGCCGGCCGCCCGGGCCTTCTCGTAGTCGTACCGGGAGACGTAGTTGCCGGCCGCCCGCAGCACCTCCTGGCGGCGGTTCATCTCGCCGGCCAGGGCGTCGCGCATCCGGTCGACCAGCGGCAGCTCGTCGGAGAGGTTGGTGATCACCGCGCTGGTGTGCGGCAGCGCGTCCAGCGAGGCGAAGGTGGCGCCGCCCTTGAAGTCGACCAGGACGAAGTTCAGCTCCTCGGACGAGTGGGTCACCGCCAGCGCGGCGACCACCGTACGCAGCAGCTCGCTCTTGCCGGAACCGGTCGCGCCGATGACCAGGCCGTGCGGGCCCATGCCCTCGTGCGCGGACTCCTTGAAGTCCAGCTCGACCACGTTGCCGTCCGGCCCGACGCCGAGCGGGATGCGCAGCCGGTCCCGCTGGCTGCGCGGCTGCCAGGTCTGGCGTACGTCGACCGCGGCGGCGTCCCCGGCGCCGAGCAGGTCGGGCAGCTCCATGCTGCGCGCGAGCGGCTCCTCGCTGATGGTCTGCTGCTGCGACAGCCGGTACGGCGCGATCTGCCGGGCCAGCCCCTCGGCGGCCGCCGCGTCCAGCCGGTCCGGCCGGCCCAGCCGGCTGGTGGAGCTGCCCCGCACCAGTTCCAGCGAGCTGCCGTCGCCGGTGTCGAGGCAGAGCAGCCAGCGACCGGCGTCGCGCGGCACGGTGCCGGAGAGGTCGATGACCGTGGCGCCCAGCAGCCCCTGCCCCATCAGCTGGCAGGTCGGCGCGATCTCGCCCCCGTCCACCACCACGACCAGGTGCGGCGCGGTGGTGAGCGGCTTCGCCTCCGGGGCGAACCGGGGGCGACCGGCCAGCTCGTCGGCGAGCGCCCCCTCGGCCTCGGCGAGGCTGGCGAAGACCAGCCGCCGCGCGCCGGCGGCGTCGGTGCGGGCGGGGTGCTGGGCGTGCGGCAGCCACTTCACCCAGTCCCAGGCCGCCTGCCGGTCCGGCGCGGCGACGACCACCACGACCAGGTCGTCGGGGGCGTGGAAGGTGGCCAACTGGCCGAGGGCCGCCCGGGTGAGGTCGAGCACCGGCTCCCGGTCGCCGCGCAGCACGATCCGGCTGAACGCCCGCAGCGACAGGGCGGTGGGCAGCTCCGGCACGGTGGAGTGGGCCCGGACGAAGCGCCGCAGCGCGATCGCGCTCATCGGCTCCAGGTCCTCCACCGGCTTGGTCTCCGGCGTGACGATCTCCACCGCGAGGCGCTGCGGGCCGAGCGCGATCCGGGCCTCACCGAAGTCGTCCTCGGTGATCCGCCGCTCCCAGAGCCGGCGGGACGCGGCGATCGACCAGAGCGCGTCCGGCTCGGGGTGCCGCCACGCCATCGCGGCGCGCTGCTGCTCGGCCGCGCGCCGGGTGCGCTTGCGCATCTGGGCCAGGTATCGCATGTAGTCGCGCCGCTCGGCGTTCAGCTCGGCCTTGTCGTTGCCGCCGCTGCCGACCATGGTGCCGAGCGCCATGCCGAGCATCGAGACGCCGAACAGACCACCGGCGACGTACGTCATCATGCCGCCGCCCCGGCCGGCGTAGAGGAACGCCATCGCGCCCACCCCGCAGAGCATGGGCAGGATCATCAGCACCTGGGCCATGCTGCGCGGCTGCGGCTCGGGCAGCTCGGGCGGCGACTCCAGCAGCAGCTCGCCGCGGGGCAGCGCGGGTCCCGGTTGACGCGGAAGCCGACGGAACACCACCGTGCTCACGGCTGTCTCCTCCCCAGAAGCGGCCCTGCTCGTGGTCTGCCAAACTCGCCCGAGTCGTCGGGTGGGCAACCTGTGCGCCCGTCATCGTAGGTAATCTCCCGTGGGCGTCGTGGACCCGTGTAGGGGGACGCCGCCGGCCGGGGTGGATCGTAGGCGAGCACGAGGAGGCCACTGTGGCGACCAAGACCGCGACCGGCGGGCTGAGCCGGATCACCATCGTGGCCCCGCGGACCAGGATGGACCTGGCCCTGCCGTCGGACGTGCCGCTGGCCGATCTGCTGCCGACCCTGCTCCGCTACGCGGGCGAGGACCTGGCCGACGAGGGCGTCCGGCACGGCGGGTGGCGGCTGTCCCGGCTGGGCGGCCCGCCGCTCGACGGCGGCCGTACGGCCACCCAGCTCGGCGTCCGCGACGGCGAGGTGCTCTATTTCAACCCGCGCTCCTCGGCCGCACCCGAGATCGTCTTCGACGACGTGGTGGACGCGGTGGCCACCGGCACCAACCAGCGTCCCGGCGCCTGGCAGGTCGGCACCACCCGGACGTTCTCGGTGCTGCTCGCCGGGGTGACGCTGGCCGCCGGCGCCGCGGCGACGCTGCTGGCCGGGCCGCCCCAACTGCCCGGCGCGCTGGCCGCCCTGCTCGTCGCGGTCGCCCTGCTGGTCAGCGCCGCGGTGCTGTCCCGGGCCAGCGGGGACAGCCGCACCGGCGCGGTGCTCGGCCTGGCCGGCACCGGGTACGCCGCCATCGGCGGCCTGCTGGTGCTGGCCGGCGACCGAGGGTTGGGCGAGCTGGCGAGCCCGCACGTCCTGCTCGCCGGGACCGCGGTGGCGGTCTTCGGCGCGCTCGCCGCGCTGGCGGTCGGTGACCGGCTGCCGCTCTTCGTCGGCGCCACCTCGGTCGGCGCGGCGGTGGCGTTCGGCGCGGTGATCTGCCTGGCGTTCGGCGCGACGCCGGCGGCCGCGGGGGCGATCGTGGCCACCGTGGCCTTCGGCACCCTGCCGATGCTGCCGATGGCCGCCTACCGGCTGGCCCGGCTGCCCGTGCCGTCCATCCCCACCGGCCCGGACGACCTGAAGTCCGACGCGGAGAGCGTCGACGGACGGCGGGTGCTGCGGCTCAGCGACCGCGCCGACGGTTTCCTGACCGGTCTGCTGTGGACGGTCTTCCTGCTGGTGCTCGGCGGCGAGGTGTTCCTCGCGGTGGACGGCCGGCTGCCCGCGGTGCTGCTCTGCCTGGTGCTGGGGGTGCTGTCGCTGCTGCGCGCCCGGCCCTTCCTCGGCCGCGCCCAGCGCACCCCGGTGCTGCTCGCCGGCACCGCCGGGCTGGTACTGGCCGGGGCGGCCACCTTCTTCGCCGGCGGGCTGGCGGTGCGGCTCGGCGTGGTGCTCGGCGGGTTGCTGCTCGTCGCGGTGATCAGCCTGATCTACGGCCTCACCGTGGCCGGCAAGCGGATCTCCCCGCTCTGGGGCCGGGCGCTCGACATCATCGAGATCCTCGTGATCATCTCGCTGGTGCCGCTCACCGTCTGGGTGTGCGGCCTCTACGGCTGGATCGTCAACCTGCGCCCGTGACCGGCCCGCCCGCGCCGGGGCGGCGTCACGAGCGCGCCGCCGGCGAGGGGGCGGCCACCGGCGCGGTGGCGTAGACGCCCGGCGCGTGCTGCCCGTCCAGCGGCCGGGTCGGCGCGCCGGCCCGGCGCACCACGTCCCGTACCGCCTTGACCAGCGCTTCCACGTGGTTGTCGGTGGCCGCCACCCGCAGCAGCGGGTGGATCCGGCGGGCCCCCGGGCGCACCGTGGCGGCCACGGTGTGCGACGGCGCGGAGGTGGCGGTGACCGCGTCGACCACCGCGCCGAGCGGGGCGGCGGGCCGGGTCCGCAGGGCCAGGCACCGCTGCGTCCACCCACCGCCGCGCAGGCCCTCCCAGGTCTCGGCCGGCGGCTGCGGGGCAAGATCCAGGCCGGCCGCGGAGATCACCGCCGCCCGCAGCTCGTCCCGGCCGAGCACCCGGTGCGGGAGGCCGGCGGCGTTGAGCGCCTTGCCCAGCCGCCCGATGCCCGCCGCGACGGTACGGTGCACGCCGCGCATCCCCCCGCCACGGCTGACCGTCTCGGCCCGGGCGTCGGCGACGGAGAGCCGCAGCGCCACCCAGACGGTCCGGTGCGCGGCCGGCGGGGCGCCGGGCGCCGGGTACCAGACCAGGGTGTGCGAGACGACCTGGGCCAGCGAGACCGGTCCGCTGAACTCGGCGAGCACCGCCAGCACCCGGTCCACCGCCGACGCCTCGACCGATCCGGAGTCCGTGTCCGGCCGGCCGGTGAGCGCCACCGCGGCGAAGAAGCCCTGCCCGTCCTGGCCGATGCCCAGCCGGGTGCCCCGGTCGGTCAGCTCGACGACGCTCAGCTCGGGAGCCAGCGCGGCCACCCGGGGATCGTCGGTGCCGCCGGCCACCGCGGCGCGGGCGCTGCCCCGCCGCCGCCGCAACGCCCGGCGTAGCAGGAGATCCTCGTACCACCAGCGGCCGCCGCGGCGGGCGAAGGTGGCGATCACGACCAGCGCGGCCACCGCGCCGACCACCGCCACCAGCCAGGTCGGGCCGCCGTACGCCAGCCAGGTGGCGAGGGCGCACAGCTCGACCACCACCAGCTGACCGACCGCGACCGCGCCGAGCCGGCCGCGGGGCCGCCGGTCCGCGGCCGGTGCCGGAAGGTCACCGGATCCGGCGGTGGCGGTGGCCGTGGCCGTACGACCGGGCGGCGCCTGGACCTGCGTCATCGGTGGCGTCCTTTCTGGACGGGCGGACAATCCGCCGGGGCGGGACGGGCGGGGGTCCCGATGACCCACCGACGGCCCCTTATCGTAGGGAAGCCCGCGGCGAGGATGAGACCTGAGCGTCGCGGACCCGTCCCCGCCGGAGGTTACTCATGCGGACCCGCCGCGATCAGGTGCAGGCGTACCGGTTCGTCACCCGCCGGATCGTCTCGGCGCTGCTCTCCGGCGATCCGGAGACCAACAACCTGCCGATGCGCCGGCTCGGCATGGCGGTGTTCGGCAGCGTGATCGCCGCCGCCGTCGTGCTCGGCGGCGTCGGCGCGTACGGGCAGTTGACCAGCAACGCCGCCCCGCTGGAGCCGGACACCCTGGTGATCGAACGGGAGACCGGCGCGACGTACGTCTTCGTCGAGGGCAGGCTGCACCCCACCCTCAACTACGCCTCGGCGCGGCTGATCCTCAACGAGCCCGACCCCGAGGTGCGCACCATGTCCCGGGCCTCCATCGAGGACCGGCCGCGCGGTCGGGCGGTCGGCATCGTGGGTGCCCCGGACGACCTGCCCGACCGGAAGGCGCTGGTCGGCCTGCCCTGGTCGGTGTGCGACGTGCCGGATCCGAACGACCAGCGCCGGACCACCACCCAGCTGGTGATCGACCGGCCGCTGCCCGGCGGGACCCCGCTGACCGACCGGGCGATGCTGGTCACCGCCCGCGGTGAGCGGTACCTGCTGACCGGGAACGCCCGGCTGCGGGTGACCGACGGCGACGCCTCGATCGCCGCCCTCGGGATGACCGGCTCGACCACCCTGGAGGTGGGGGAGCAACTGCTCAACGCGGTGCCGGCCGGGCCGGCGCTGCGGGCGCCCCGGATCGAGGGGGACGGCGAGCGCAGCGGGCTCGTGGTCGGCGACGGGCCGGCCGAGATCGGCCAGGTGTTCCGCGCCGCCGGCCGGCACTACGTACTGACCCGGGAGGGCCTGGTCTCGATCGGCGACGTCACCGCGCTGCTCCTGCTCGGCGGCGGCGGTCGGATCACCGACATCCCGCCGGACCGGGTCGGGCAGATGCTGGTCCGCAAGCCGCTGGAGGCGGACGGCATGCCGCAGCGGATGCCCACCACCCAACCGGCCCGGACGGGCGAGACGGTGATCTGCGCGAGCTACGGGCCGGGTCCGGCGGGTGGTCCGCCCACCACGACGGTCACCGCGTTCGACCGCCCGCCCGCCGAGCTGACGGCGACGGTCACCGCGGACTCCCGGGCGGTTCGGCAGAGCTGGCGGGACGCGGTGCGCACCGCGGACCAGGTGACCCTGCCGGGCGGCAAGGGCGTGCTGGTGCGGGGCGCGGCCGGCTCCGGGGAGGGCGGCGACCAGGCCGGCGCGACGGTCTATCTGATCAGCTCCCAGGGGGTGCGCTATCCGCTGGGCGCCGGGGCGGTGGAGGCGTTGGGGTATGCGGGGGTCGAGCCGCTGGCCGTGCCCGCGTCACTGCTCGCCCTGGTGCCGACCGGGCCGGCGCTGAGCCGGGAGGGCGCGCAGACCTACTTCGAGCCGGCCGGCCGCCGCGACGCGGGCGACGGCGGCGCCTCGCCCACCCCCGCGCCGTCGACCAGCCCGTCGGGCGCCGGCCAGTAGCCGGATCCGCGCCGGTCGACCGTCGTCGTGCGACCGTTTGCGGGTCGCACGGGCTGGCCGCCGTCGACTAACCTGAGCGTGGCCAACGGTATCGACGATCACTACGGGGATGTAGTCATGAGCGGGCGGACGACAGTCGACGTACTGTCCCTTGAGGACTTTCACCAACGGTTGGCGGGCCGGCTGGCCGAAGCCGAGGCCGCCGTCCGGAAGCTCGGCGCCGGGGCGGGCCGGTCGCCGGCCCTCGGCCGGTTCGCCGACGCCACCGACAACGCCCAGCGGTACGCGGCCGTCCTGGCCGACTACCGGGCGCAGCTCGACCGGCTCCGGCTGGCGGTTTCCGCCGTGCGCTCGGCGACCGCCACCATCATGGACAACTATCGGACGACCGAGGAGCGCAACGCGGCCAACGCCGCGCAGATCGCCAACGCGCTCAGCGGCATCGACGAGGCACTGGGCCGGGCCGGGGAGGATCCGCGTGTCTGAGTACACCAGCCGCTACCAGCACGCCAGCCACGAGGCGCTCTACGACGGCGTGCACGCCGGCCAGCCCGCCCAGATCGACGGCCTGGCCGCCCAGTGGACCGCCACCAAGGACATCGTCGACGGGCTCGCCCAGGAGTTGGGCGCCGACCTCAACAAGCTGGCCAACAGCTGGACCGGCACGGCGTCCGCCGAGTTCCAGGCCCGGGTCGGGCTGGTGGCCGACTACTCGCGGGCCCTCTCCGACGGCATGGCCGACGTGCAGCGCGCCCTGTCCCTGATGGCGGACAGCCTGACCAAGGCGCAGCAGGTCGCGGAGAGCCCGGAGGCGACCGACGACCACGACAAGACGATCTCCGGCGCGGTCAAGGGCGGCCTGGTCTTCGGCGTCGCGGGCGCCGCGATCGGCGGCCTGATGGGCCACCAGCAGGACAAGGAGGAGCAGGAGCGGGCCCGGCAGCGGATGGTGCAGGTGGTGGCCAACCTGGCCGCCAGCTACGACACCTCCGCCTTCGGCCGGATGCTTCCGCCCCCGCCGCCGCACCCGGAGATGCCGGGCAACCTCGTCCGGTCCGACGCCGGGTCGGCGAGCGTCGGTGGCGTCGGCTCGGTCTCCGGTGGGCCTCGCCTCGGCAGCGGCTCCGGCGCGAAGCGCTCCGCCGGCACCTCCCCGAGCGGCTCGGTCAGCAAGCTCTCCGCCACCGGCGGCGCCGGTGACGGTGCCGGGGCCGGCTCCGGCGGCACGGCCACGCCCGGCGTGATCGGCTCGCGCGTCGACCCGCTCGACCCGGCCGGCGCGGTCGGCGCGGTCGGCGGCGTGCCGACCGGCACCTCGCTCGCCGGCGCCCAGCCCACCGACGGTTCCGGTCTGCTGGCCGGCGGCCCGCCCGCCGGAGCCGGCTCGACCGGGGGCGGTGGCGGCAGCAGCAGCGGCCTGCTGCTCGGGGCGGGGGCCACGGCGGTCGGGGGCGCGGTCGGCACCGGCGCGCTGGCCAGCTCGGGCCGCGCCGCGGCGACGGGGGCCATCCGGTCCGGCGCCGGCGGGGTCGGCGCCGACAACCGTTCCGCCGCCGGCACCGGTCGCCTGGCGTCCGGCCGGACGGCGGGCGGCGCCCCCGGTGAGGCCAACCGCTCGGGCGCGGCCGGCGGCAACCGCTCCGGCATGGCCGGCGGCAGCCGCTCCGGTTCGACCCGGCCGGGCGTGCTCGGCGGCCGCGGCCAGCACGACGAGCACGAGTCCGACGAGCGGCTCACCTGGCTGACCGAGGACGAGATGGTCTGGCAGGACGGCGACGGCGGCACGCCGCCGGTGCTCGGCACGGAGCGCTGACCCGCCGCGAGAACGGCGATCGACGGCCCGTCCCCGACGTCGGGGGCGGGCCGTCCACATCGCACGTGGTGAGGGCGGTCACGCTATCCGCCGGCCGCGTGGAGCTGCGGACCACCGGGGTGGAGGCTAGTTTGGAACGGTGCTGCCCGTAGCGATCGCCCGCCCCAGCTGGCCGGCGACGCTCCGCTCGTTGCGCAGCCTCACCCGGCTCGCGGTCGCCGCGCTGGTCCTCGCCGCCGGCCTCGGCGCCCCGGCGCACGCCGCCGCCCCGACCGATGCCCCGGCCACGCCGATCGTCGCCCCCGTCCGGGCCGATGCCCTCGCCACGTCGATGGCCGCCCCGATCGTCGCCCCCGCCCGGCCCGCTGCCCTCGCCACGCCGGTGGGCGCCCCGGTCGCCAGCCACGGTCCCGCCGCCGCGCCGGGCGGCCGGGTCGGCGACGGGTTCGCGATCCCGGCGGTTCCCGGGCCGGCGTTCGCCCCGTCCGCAGCCGTCGCGGCGGCCACCGGCGACCCGGTGGGCGGGCACCTCATGCCGACCGCCGTGCCCCACCGGGCCGGCGCAGACCGCGTCACCGGCGACCCGGCCGGCGCACTCCTCGGGCCGACCGCACCCGGCCGGGCCGGCGCGCACCGGGGACCGGCCACCGGCGACCCGACCGCGGGGTCGTGGCACCTCGTCGTGGCGCCGACCGCTGCCCCGGCGGCTGGCGTGCCCGCGCCGGCCGGGATGGCGCCCGCGTCGGCGACGGTGGTGTCGCCGGTCGACCCCGCCCGCGGCGCTGTCGGCCGGCGAGGCCCGCCCCGCCGCTGAGCGGCGGCCAGCCAGCCGGGACACGCCCCGAACCGCATCGGGCGGACCCACCCGGGCCGGAACCCGCCGCGCCGCCGCGTGTTCCGCGCCCGCCCGGCGGGTATCCGACCGTCCGTCAGAACTTCTTCACCGTGAGGTGCTGCTGATGCAGAACGTGCTCTCCTCCGTCCTGCTCGACGTCCCCCAGGCCGCCGTCATCTGGTTGGCCCTGCTCGTGATCCCCGCGGTCGCCGTGGCCGGGCTGGTCGTCCGACCGTCCCGCTTCCGCTCGGCCGTCGGTGGCCGGATCCGGCAGGCCGTGCTGCCGACCGACCTGGAGTTCGCCGAGGAGCAGCGGGAACAGAACCGCTACGCCGAGGAGATCGCGGTGGCGGCGGAGGGGGCGACCGGCACCGCCGAGCGCCGGCGGGCCGAGTGGGTGACCGCCCAGGACGAGGTCGAGTCGGCCTGGCAGGCCTACCAGGAGGCGGAGGCGGTCGTGCGCCGGCTCGACGCTGCGGCGGGCATGCCGCTGCCGCGTACCGTCCGCACTCCCGCGGAGTACGCCGACCGTGAGCGCTTCCTGCACCGCACCGCCCGGGCGACGTTCGAGCGCGGGGAGCTCTCGGCGGCGCAGCTCGACGACGCCCTGGCGCACCGCAACGGCTGGGACCCGCGGCTGCACCCGGTGGAGCAGGAACTGGTGCTGCGGCGGGCCGTCCGGGACAACCTGCTCGACCGGCACCGGGCGGCGCACGAGCGGGAGCAGCGGGCCTGGCGGGCGGCCGAGCTGGCCGCGACCGCAGCGCGCAGCCTCCGCGAGGAGGCACGGCGAGCGGCCGGGCGTACCCCGGAGGTCGAGTCGGTGTCGCTCCTCGCCGACCTCCGGCCGACGGCCGAGACCAGCGGTGACGCCGCGCCGGCGGCCCGGCGGGCCGGCGTGGACAACACCCGGGAGCTGCCCCCGGTGGCCACCGGTCGGGCGGCCGTCCCGGCCTTCTGAACCGCCGGGCCTCGGCGCGTGCGGCCCGGCCGGCGGCCCTGGTCGGGTTCCCCTCGCCTGCGGATGGCCGAAGCCGGCCACCGGACCGCGCGATGCGGGTGGACCCGGCGGGCGGGTCGTGGCTCGGTTACCGTGGCGGACATGGACCGCCCGACCTGGCCGCTGCTCGTACTCGCCGGGATCGTGCTGGTCGCGGCCCTGGTGGGCGCGGTGCTGCTGGCGATCCGGGTGGTCCGCACCCGGCGGATGCTCGGCACACTGGGGGTCGGCGGCAAGGTCGCCTTCTACGGCGCGCTGATCTACGCCATCTTCCCGGTGGACGTGCTGCCGGACCCGATCTACCTGGACGACCTGGGCGTGCTCGCCGCCGCCCTGATCTATCTGACCCGGCTGGCCCGTCAACGCCGCGCCGATCGTGGCCTGCCCGAGCGCCCCGGGTCCCCGCCGGAACCGGGCCGGCTCCGGCGGCCCGTGCCATGATCGGTCCGATTCGGAGATCCGGCGGACGGACGGGGGACGGGACATGGCGGGCGATCACCGGCTGGCGGCAGACGACCCCCGGGTCACCGCGTTCTTCCGGGCGCGGCACCTCGGCACGCTGACCACGCTACGGGCGGACGGCACCCCGCACGTGGTGCCGGTCGGGGTCACCTTCGACGCCGCCGCCGGGCTGGCCCGGGTGATCACGTCGGCCGGCTCGGCCAAGGCGCGGCACGTGGCGGCGGCCGGCGGCGACGGGGCACCGGTCGCGGTCTGCCAGGTCGACGGGCGGTGGTGGCTGACCGTGGAGGGGCGGGCGGCGCTGGGCACGGATCCGGCGGCGGTGGCCGAGGCCGAACGCCGGTACGCCGAGCGGTACCGGCAGCCACGGCCCAACCCGCACCGGGTGGTCATCGAGATCGCGGTGACCCGCCTGCTGGGCAGCCTCCCCGCCGCCGACGGGTGACGATTGGCCCGGGGCGGGCGTCGTCGCTCACCGGGTGGCCGGCTCACCTGCCGGGTACGGATGCGGGGGCCGTTCGAAGAACGACTCCAGCACCACCACGGTCTGCGTGCCGGTGACGCCGTCCACCTCGAACAGCCGGCGCAGGCTGGCTTGTAGCTGCTCGGTGGTGCCCACCCGGATCTTCACCAGGAGCGAGGCGGGGCCGGCGATCACGTGCGCCTCCTCGACCTCGTCCAGCGCGACGAGGGCTTCCCGAGTGGGCCGGTCCCCCATCCAGGCGTTCGCCTCCACCAGCACGAACGCGAGCACGCCGCGACCGACGGCGGCCGGGTCCACGTCGACCGTGGTCCGCCGGATGATCCCCTGTTCGCGCAGCTTGCGTACGCGGTCGTGGGCGGCCGCGGTCGAGAGCCCCACGGCGGCGGCGAGGGCCGCGTACGACTGGGTCGCGTCCCGTTGCAGCGCGGCCAGCAACCCCCGGTCCAGGTCATCCATGGTCGCCCCCTCCGATTCGGCCAACAACCCCAACGACTGATTCTTGTTTGGCAATGTTAGCTTATCTCCGAACCACAATCAGCGGTGAGGGCGGTCAGCATGGATCGGTTCAGGACCAGGTTCGAAGTGGCGGACGAGCGGTTCCGGCGGGTGAACGGCGACGAGTGGGTGGAGCGCCTGTGGACCGGCGGACGCTGGCTGGAGGGGCCGGCCTGGTTCCCGGCCGGGCGGCACCTCGTCTTCAGCGACATCCCCAACGACCGCCTGCTGCGCTGGGACGAGACGACCGGGGCGGTCGGCGTGTTCCGCCAGCCCGCCGGCTACGCCAACGGGCACACCGTGGACCGGCGCGGCCGGCTGGTCAGTTGCGAGCAGGGCAACCGGCGGGTCACCCGCACCGAGCCCGACGGCCGCGACACGGTGCTGGCCGAGCGCTGTCGGGGTCGCCGGCTGAACAGCCCGAACGACGTGGTCGAGCACTCCGACGGGTCGATCTGGTTCACCGACCCCAGCTACGGCATCGACAGCGACTACGAGGGGCACCGCGCCGAGAGCGAGATCGGCGGCAACCACGTCTACCGGGTCGACCCGCACGACGGGGAGGTACGGCTGGTCGCCGACGACTTCGGGCAGCCCAACGGGCTCGCCTTCAGCCCGGACGAGTCGCGGTTGTACGTGGTGGACACCCGGGCCAAGCACCTACGCCGCTTCGCCGTGACCGAGGGCGGCACACTGCGCGACGGGGAGGTCTTCGCCACCTGCGACGCCGGCTCATTCGACGGCGTACGCCTCGACGACGCCGGGCGGGTCTGGGTCGCCGCGCACGACGGCCTGCACTGCTTCGACCCGGACGGGACACTGCTCGGCAAGCTGCACCTGCCGGAGGTGGTCGCCAACTTCACCTTCGGCGGCCCGAAGCGCAACCACCTCTACATCTGCGCTTCCAGTTCGCTCTACTCGCTGCGCGTCAACGTCAACGGGGCGCGCTACCCCGGCTGAGCGGCAACGGGGGCGCGGACGGACGGTCCCGGGCCATGGGAACGGCCCGGGACCCCTCACGTACGCGTCACCGGTTACCGGTGTCGCCCTCGCCGGTGCGTCGCTGGGCCATGTCCACGCCCTTGTCGATCTGCTGGTCGTACTTGCCGCCGGTGCGCCGGTCGGCCTGCTCGCCGGCCTTCTCGATGCCCTGGTCGACCTGCTTGTCGTGCTGGTCGGCGAAGTCCTTGGCCCGGTCCATGAAGTCACTCATGTCGCATCTCCCTCATTCGGTCCTGGTTGCTGCGTTCCCCCGCCCCCACCCGGCAAACGCCCTCGCCGGGCCGCCGCCACGACGGACCGTGCGCCGGGCGGGTGTCGCGGGCGTCGGCATGGGGTACGGAGCCCGCCGACACCTAGGAGGGTCGACGTGGTCGATGACGGTGACGGGCGATCGCCCGCGACGACGGCGGGCGCTGAGCGTCCGGCGGGCCCCCGGCAGGCCTGGGCGGGACTGCCCTGGCTGGTCCGGACGGCGGTGACGTGGGGCGCCTGCGTCCTGGTGGTGGTGTTCGCCCTCTGGGTGCTGGGCCGGGTCGCCGTGCTGCTGGCCCCGCTGGCGGTGGCGGTGGCGGTGACGCTCTTCCTCGCCGCCCTGCTCGACCCGGTGCTGGTCCGGCTGCGCCGGTGGCGCGTGCCGGCGGCCCTCGCCGCGCTGCTCACCGTCCTGCTGCTGCTGGGCATCCTGGTCGGGGTGGGCGTGCTGGTGTGGAACCTGACCGCCAGCCAGTTCGGCGAGCTGACCCAGCAGCTCGACGAGGGATTGCAGCGCAGCCGGGAGTTCGTCACCTCGACGCTGCCGGTCACCGACGCCCAGCTGGACAAGCTGGTGCGGCAGGTCCGCGACGGGTTGAGCGGCAGCGCGCCGGACCCGGTGGGCGGGGCGCGGACCGCCGCCGAGGTGGTCGGTTCCGTGCTGCTCGCTCTGGTGCTGCTCTTCTTCATGCTCAAGGACGGCCGGTCGATGTGGCACTGGGTGCTGCGCCGGATGACCGGCCCGAACCGGTCGACGGCGGCTGAGGCGGGCCGGGTGGGCTGGCGGACGCTCGGCTCGTACAGCCGGGGCACGATGATCATCGCGGCGATCGACGCGATCGGGATCGGCCTGGCCCTGGTGCTGCTCGGTGTGCCGCTGGCCCTGCCGCTGGCGCTGATCACCTTCCTCGGCGGTTTCGTGCCGATCATCGGTGCGACGGTGGCCGGCGCGGTGGCGGTGCTGGTCGCCCTCGCTGCCAAGGGCCCCACCACCGCGCTGCTGGTGCTGGCCGCGGTCATCGCCGTACAGCAGATCGAGGGCAACCTGCTGGAGCCGCTGATCATGAAGCGGCAGGTGCAGTTGCACCCGGCGGTCGTCCTCGTGGTGGTCACCGCCGGCACGCTGATCGCCGGCATCGCCGGTGCCTTCGTCTCGGTGCCGATCGCCGCCGTCGCCTACCGCATCGTCGACACCGTCCAGCGCCACCGCGAAGCAGGGGCACCCTATTAACGCAATCTGCATAGCAGGGGCCCCCGCTTAACACCTGCGGCGGGCGCGGCTGCGGCGGGCGCACCTGCGGCGACGGACCTGCGGCGAGCGCGGCTGCAGCGGGGGCGGCGGGGACGGGGACGGCTGCGGCGGGCGCTGCCGCGGCGGGGGCGCCGGCCGGGCGGCGGGCGTCAGCGCGGCAGGTGCAGGGCGAACCAGGCGGCCGCGTCGGCGGCCACCCGCTCCAGGGTGCCCGGCTCTTCGAAGAGGTGCGTCGCGCCAGCGATGATCCGCAGCTCCGCGGCGTCGCTCAGCTGGGTCATCGCCTGCTCGTTGAGCGTGATCACCTGCTCGTCCAACCCGCCGACCAGCAGCAGCGTCGGCGCCTTCACCCGGGGCAGGGCGGCGCCGGCGAGATCCGGCCGGCCGCCCCGGGACACCACCGCGCCCACCCGGTCCGGACGGGCGGCCGCGGCCACCAGCGCGGCGGCGGCTCCGGTGCTGGCGCCGAAGAGACCCACCGGCAGTGGCGCGACCTCCGACGCGCCGCACATCCAGTCGATGATCGCGGAGAGCCGGTCGCCGAGCATCGGGATGTCGAACCGCAGCTCGGCGGTCCGGGCGTCCACCCGGTCCTCCTCCTCGGTCAACAGGTCCACCAGCACGGTGGCCAGGGCCCGCTCGTGCAGCGTCCGGGCCACCGCCGTGTTGCGCGGGCTGTGCCGGGAGCTGCCGCTGCCGTGCGCGAAGAGCACCACGCCCACCGGGTCGTCCGGGATCACCAGGTCCGCGGGGAGCCCGTCCCCGGCCACCGGGATCAGCGCCTCCCGCGTCTCCATCTCCGACCTCCGCAACTTTCGGGCGTACGCCCGACCCGCACCGCATACCCCGGGGACCGCCCGGCTCACCTGTTGCCTTGACACCGGCGGCAAGGTCTACCGTCGGCTCCGGAACGCCACGAGGAGGTCCGATGCTGATCGGCGAACTGGCGGCGCGGGCCGGCACCAGCACCCGGACGCTGCGCTACTACGAGACGCACGGGCTGGTCCGGCCGCGTCGCTCCGCCAACGGCTACCGGGTGTACGACGAGGCCGAGCTGCGGGTGGTGCACGAGATCCGGGCCCTGCTCGCGGTCGGCTTCGACCTGGCCGACATCCGCCCGTTCGTGGCCTGCCTGCGGGCCGGGCACAGCTCCGGGGACGTCTGCCCGGACTCGGTGGCCGTGCTGCGGCGCAAGCTCGCCGAGGTGGACGCCTACCTCGACCGCCTCGGCGGCGTCCGCCAGCAGTTGCGGGAACAGCTCGCCCGCGCCATCACCTATCGGGAGGAACGATGCCTCAGAACTCGGCGACGACCGGACTGACCACGGTCACCGACGACACCTTCGCGGCCACCGTGCTGGCCGCCGACCGGCCGGTGCTTGTCGACTTCTGGGCGGAGTGGTGCCCACCCTGCCGCGCGATCTCCCGGACGCTCACCGAACTGGCGGTGGAGTTCGACGGGGCGATGCGCTTCACCGCCCTCAACACCGACGAGAACCCGGGCACCACCCGGGCGTACGCCGTGCTTTCGATACCGACGCTGCTGGTGTTCCGGGCCGGTGAGGTGGTCGACCGGGTCGTCGGCGCCCGCCCGAAGAACCAGTTCCGGGAGGTGCTGCGCCGGCACCTCGCCGGCTGACGCCGGTCGTTTGTCGGGGGGCCGATCGGGAAGGCGACGGTACCGAACGGCGCAGCCGCGCCCCGAGACGATCGCGAGGATCGCCATGGCTCAGCAGCACGACAGGTCCCGACGCCAGACCGCCGAGCCGGAACGCCGCGAACAGGACGCCGAACGCAGCCGCGACTGGGCGGACGAGGCGGCGCAGGCGCGTACCGCCGACGATCCGCGGACGACGGCCCCGCGCGACGCCGCGGGCCGCCCGTCCAACGGCCGCCAGTTCTGACCGGCCGGCGCCGCCGGCCCGAACTGCACGTCGGGGTGGGCCGGACGGTGGCCCGCCGTCAGACCCGGTTCTCCGGGAGCCGCAGCAGCGGTTCCCGGCCGGGTGGCTGTTCCGGCGACGGGCCGGACGGCGCGGCCGGCGGCACGGGCACGGTGACCGGCTGGGCGCTGGTGACCCGGATGGTCTCGCCGTGGTGGCGCAGTTCGATGACCGTGTCCGGCCCGCCGTTGCGCAGCGCGTACGTCGTCTGGTGCGGCCGCACGTCGACCCGCAGCCGCATGGACCGCCACTGCAACGAGAACTCCAACCGGCTCAGCCGGCTGGAGAGCCGGGGTGAGAACGACAGGGTGCCGTCGTGGTCGCGCAGCCCGCCGAAGCCCGCCACCAGGGCGATCCACGCCCCGGCCAGAGACGCCATGTGCACCCCGTCGCGGGTGTTTTCGTTGAGGTCGTGCAGGTCCATCAGCGCGGCCTCGCGCAGATAGCGGTGGGCCAGCTCCGGGTGGCCCACCTCGGCCGCCATCACCGCCTGAGTGCAGGCGGACAGCGACGAGTCACGGACCGTCCGGCGCTCGTAGTAGTTGAAGTTGCGGACCTTCTGCTCGGGGGTGAAGGCGTCCCCCCGCCAGTGCATGGCCAGCACCAGGTCGGCCTGCTTGACCACCTGCTTGCGGTAGAGGTCGAAGTACGGGTAGTGCAGCAGCAGTGGGTATTTCTCGGCCGGCGTGCCCTCGAAGTCCCACTCCTGCAACCGGGTGAAGCCCTCCACCTGCTGGTGCACGTCGAGGCCCTCGTCGTACGGGATGTGCATGGAGTGCGCCGCGTCCCGCCACGCGGCGGCCTCCTCCTCGCTCACCCCCAGGTCGAGCGCCTGGTCCCGGTGACGCATGGCCAGGTCGGCGGCGGTGAGCAGGTTCCGCTGGGCCATCAGGTTGGTGTAGATGTTGTCGTTCTTCACGGCGGTGTATTCGTCCGGCCCGGTCACCCCGTCGATGTGGAACCGGCCCCACCGGTCGTGGTGGCCCAGCGACCGCCACAGCCGGGCGGTCTCCACCAGCAGCTCCAGGCCGATCTCCCGTTCCAGCCCCTCGTCGGCGGTGACCAGCAGGTATCGCCGCAGGGCGTCGGCGACGTCGGCGGCCACGTGGAACGCGGCGGTGCCGGCCGGCCAGTATGCCGAGGACTCCGGCCCCTCGATGGTCCGCCAGGGGAACGCCGCGCCGTGCAGGTTCAACGTCCGGGCCCGTTCCTGCGCCTGGTCGAGGATCGAATATCGCCAGTACAGCGCGTCCCGGGCCGCCGTGGGCTGGGTGTAGGTGAGCACCGGCAGCACGAACATCTCGGTGTCCCAGAACGCGTGACCGTCGTACCCGGGCCCGGTCAGGCCCTTGGCGGAGATCGGCCGGCGCTCCGCCCGGGCGCCGGCCTGGAGCACGTGGAACAGCCCGAACCGGACGGCCTGCTGCACCTCCGGGTCGCCCTCCACCCGCACGTCGGCGGCGTCCCAGAAGGTGTCCAGGTATTCCCGCTGGGCCCGGCGCAGCCCGTCCCAGCCGTCCAGCCGGGCCGCGGCCAGCGCCGCGCCGACCTGGTCGCGCAGCGCCGGCAGCGACCGCCGGCTGGACCAGCCGTACGTGAGGTATTTGACCACCCGCAGCTTCTCGCCGGGCTTGAGCACGCAGCCGACGGTGGTCCGCACCCAGTCCTCGTACCCCTCGGACTCGATGGTGGTGCGCTCCGGGCCGTGCACGTCGTGCGCCATCGCGGCGGCCACCCGCAGGCCGCTGACCTTGGTGTGGTGGATCAGCAGCCCACCGTCGTCGGTGGTCAGCTCCTCCTCGGCCTGCAACGGCGACTCCAGCACCGCCGCGACCCGCGGGTCCCGGCTCTGCGCCGGCAGGGTCTCGTTGGCCACCAGTTCGGACTGGAGGATCAGCCGCAGCGGGCCGTCGACCGCCTCCACCTCGTAGTGGATGGCGGCCACCGAGCGCTGGGTGAACGACACCAGCCGGGTGCTGCGTACCTTGACGTCCCGGCCCGCCGGGGAGCGCCAGTGCAGCTCCCGGTGCAGGGTGCCGGCGCGCAGGTCGAGGATCCGCTCGTGGGAGACGAGTTCGCCGTACCGGACGTCGAGCGGCTCGTCGTCGACCAGCAGCCGGATCAGCTTGCCGTTGGTGACGTTGACGATGGTCTGGCCGGACTCGGGGAAGCCGAAGCCCGCCTCGGCGTACGGCAGCGGGCGCAGCTCGTAGAAGGAGTTCAGGTAGGTGCCGGGCAGGCCGTGCGGCTCGCCCTCGTCGAGGTTGCCGCGCAGCCCGACGTGCCCGTTGGAGAGCGCGAAGACCGACTCGGACTGGGCCAGCACGTCCATGTCGAGCCGGGTCTCCCGGACGTGCCACGGCTCGACGGGATAGGCCCGTTCCCGGATCACCGCGCCGCCCCGTTTAGCAGCTCGGCGAGGTCGGTGACCACCACGTCCGCGCCGTGCTCGCGCAGCGCCTCCGCCTGGCCGACCCGGTCCACCCCGACCACGTACCCGAAGTCGCCGGCGCGGCCGGCCGCCACCCCGGCCAGGGCGTCCTCGAAGACGGCGGCGTGCGCCGGGTCGACGCCGAGCAGCTGCGCGCCGGCAAGGAAGGTGTCCGGGTGCGGCTTGCCGCGCAGCCCGCGCTCGCGGGCGACCACCCCGTCGACCCGCGCCTCCAGCCAGTGGTCCAGCCCCGCGGCGTGCACCACGGCGGCGCAGTTGGCGCTGGCCGAAACGACCGCCCGGCGCAACCCGGCCCGGGTCGCCGCCTCCAGGTAGCGCACCGAGCCGGCGTACGCCTCGACCCCGTCGTGCTCGATCCGCTGGAGCAGGACGACGTTCTTGCGGTTGCCGAGGCCGTTGACGGTGTCCGCCTCCGGCGGGTCGTCCGGCGAGCCCTCGGGCAGCGTGATGCCACGTGAGGCCAGGAATGAGCGCACCCCGTCGGCGCGCGGTCTGCCGTCCACGTAATGGTTGTAGTCGGGCCCGGGGTCGAACGGGCGGAACGGCTCGCCGGTTTCCGCCGACCGTTGCCGCAGGAACGCGTCGAACGTCTCGGCCCAGGCGGCGTTGTGCACCTTGGCGGTCTGCGTCAGCACACCGTCCAGGTCGAAGAGACAGGCGGTCACGTGCGCGGGTAGGCCCAGCATTGCCTGAATCTATCCAGGCGGATCACCAGGCAAACGCGAATCGCCGGCGTGTCAGGCAGCCGCGTGCCCGGGACAGGCCGACGTACCGCAAGCCGGCCCCTCGGGCGGCCGGGACGGCCCCACCGGCGGCCTGGACCGCCCCACATGCCGCAAGCCGGCCCCTCGGGCGGCCGGGACGGCCCCACGTGCCGCAAGAGGGCCCGTCGGGTGCCGCGACGGCCCCACGTGCCGCAAGCCGGCCCGTCAGGCGGCCAGGACGGCCCCACGTGCCGCAAGAGGCCCCTCGGGCGCCGCGACGGCCCCACGTACCGCAGGCCGGCCCGGCAGGCGGCCAGGACGGCCCCACGTGCCGCAAGTTGGCCCATCGGGCGGCTGGGATGGCCCCATGTGCCGCAAGTGGGCCGATCGCGCGAGCCGGATGGGCCGGCGAGGCCGGTCAGCGGTTCGGGCGTAGCGTCCAGGTGACGGTGAGCGCCGAGGTGACGGTGCCGTCCTCGGTGCCGATCTCCACCTCGACCGGGAACTCGGGCCGCTGCCCGGCGTCCAGCTCGGCCAGCACCTCGGCGGGGGCGCGGCCGAGCCGGGCGGTGGCCAGCACCGGCCCCATCGCCACCTTGCGGTAGCTGATGGTCGCGGTCACGGCCAGCGGTACGGCCCGGTCGAGCACCTGCCCGAAGGCGGCCAGCACCACCGCGCCGGAGGCGGTCTCCCCCAGCGTGAACATGGCCCCGGCGTGCGGGCCGCCCACGTGGTTGTGGTGCGCCGAGTCGTCGGGGAGCCGGACCACGGCCCGGACGCCGCCGTCGGCTTCGGGCGCGACCTCGACGAATTCGATTCCGAGCGTACGGGCGAACGGCACCGCTTCGAGGAGACCGGCCGCCACCTGGCGAGAGTCGATGGTCATGACCGAACGCTACTCGGCGGTAACCTAGTGGGCAAGGCGAAGCAGTCTGCGGTCACGGGCCACGTCGGCGGCGATCCGGTGTCTCAATGTCTCTTGATAAGAGACATTGAGCCCGAAATTCGGCAGGCGTGACCCCAAGTAAGAGACATTGGGACATGCCGGTGATCCGCACTTACCGTTCGGGACGCAGCGCCCCATGTCCTACCCGGCGCGCTTGGTGTGCGCGACGAACGCCGCCCAGCTCGCCGGCGTGAAGGTCAGCACCGGCCCCTGCCGGTCCTTGCTGTCGCGGACCCCCACCACGTCGGGCAGGTTGTCCGCCACCTCGACACAGTTGCCCTGATTGCCGCTGCTGCGGGTGCTCGTGCGCCAGGTCGCGCCGGTCAGCTCCATCGTTTCGCCGCCTCCGAGATCGCCGCCAGGGTCGCCCCGTGCGGCATCGCCTCCGCGCGGACGGACTCCCAGGTCTGCCGCAGCGAGTTTATGTCCACCGTCCGCTCCACGATGGAGCCGTGCAACTGGTTATCCAGGTAGCCCAGGTCGTCGCCGTCGGGCGGGGTGGCGAGCACGAATGCGCCGTTGAGCCCCGGATAGGCGCCGACCGTCTCCGGCACCAGGTGCAGGTGCACCCGGGGCCGGCGGCCGATCTCGATGAGGTGTTCCAACTGCTCGCGCATCACCTTCGGGCCGCCGACCGGGCGGGCCAGCACCGAGTGGTCGAGCACCACCACGAACTGCGGCGGCGCGGGCCGGTCCAGCACCGCCTGCCGGGCCAGCCGGGCCGCCAGCGGCTGCTCGATCGCCTCGCCGACGAGCTGCGCGGCGCCCTCATACAGCGCGCGGGCGTACGCCTCGGTCTGCAACAGGCCCGGGACGACCAGCGGCTCGAAACTACGCAGCGCGGTTGCCTCCTGCTCGATGGACACCCACTCGCGGAACCACGGCATCAGCGCCTCCTGCACCAGCGCGTCCCGGATGCGGACCAGCAGGCCGCCGCCGTTCAGCACCTCGTCGCAGCGCTCGGTGAACTCGGCGCGCGGCGGGCGGCGGCACTGCTCGACGGCCGCCACCAGCGAGGCCGAATAGCTCACCCGCTCGCCCAGCGCCTCCTGGGTCAGCCCGGCCTCGGCACGCAGCCGGCGCAGCTCACCGGAGTACGCGGACAACCGGATCGGCCTGTCGATCTATCTGTGCGGGCTGCTCTACGAGGCCACGCGCGACCTCTACCGGCTCAACGCCGCCGACGCGCCGTCGCCCACCGACATGTTCGCGCGCTTCGTCGCCTGGGGCGCGCACCGCCGCCCGCCACCCGCGCCAACCGACGGGTGTTAACAGGGGGCCCTTCCTATACCGGAGGCGTTAATAAGGGCACCCTCCTTGCACCTCAGCGCCAGCCGACGTCGATGCGGTCGCCGCGCTCGTCGAAGAAGTGCAGCGCGTCCATCCGGACCTGGATGGCCAGCGAGTGCCCCGCCGACACCGCCGGGTACGGGGCCAGCCGGACCGCCAGTTCGGCCGGGCGGCGGTGGTGCCGCCCCGGGTCGGGCAGCACGCTGGTCCGGCCGCCGGTCACCGGCGCCGCCTCCGTCCCGGGTTCCACCGGCCGGCCGGCGAGCCGCTGCATCACCTGCCCGAAGCGGCGCAGGCCACGCTGGCCGGGCGCGCCCTCCTCCGCCGTGCCGGCCATCTCGTCGACCATCACCGCGGTGGCGCCGATGTCGAGGAAGGCCAGCGACTCGTGACCGTGGTGCTCCAGGTAGCGGATCCGGCCCTGGAGCACGTCGCCCGGGGCGTCCGGGGCGACCGGGGTGAGCGCCTCGGCCCGCATCCCGACCACGATCCGCTCGCCGTGGTAATGCGCCACGGCGCGGCTGCGGATGTCGTCCCAGGGCAGGTAGAGCGCCTGCTCGCCGAGGGTGAGCGTGACGTACCGGTCCAGGTGCACGTAGACGGACGCCTCCAGCAGGTTCATCCGGGGGCTGCCGAGGAAGGCGGCGACGTAGAGGGTGGCCGGCCGGCCGTAGACCTGGGTGGGGGTGCCGACGTCCTGGAGCACGCCCTTGCGCATGATGGCGACCCGGTCGGCCATGGTCAGCGCCTCGGCCTGGTCGTGGGTGACGTAGATGGTGGTCACCCCCAGCTCGCGGGTCAGGCCGGAGATCTCCGCCCGCAGCTCGGCGCGGAGCCCGCTGTCCAGGTTGGACAGCGGCTCGTCCATCAGGAACAGGCCGGGGCGCCGCACGATCGCCCGGCCCATCGCGACCCGCTGGCGCTGCCCGCCGGAGAGCTGGCTGGGCTTGCGGCCGAGCACGTCCCCGATGCCGAGCGCGGCGGCCACGTCCTGGATCCGCTCGCCGCGCGGGTTGGGCTCGACTCCGGCCAGCCGCAACGGGAAGCCGATGTTGTCCCCCACCGTCATGTGTGGATAGAGGGCGAAGTCCTGGAAGACCATGGCGATGCCGCGGTCCCGCGGCGGCAGGTCGTTGGCGACCTCGCCGTTGAGCATGACCGCCCCGGCCGTCGGATCCTCCAGCCCGGCGACCATCCGCAGCACTGTCGACTTGCCGCAGCCCGAAGGGCCGAGCAGCACCATGAACTCGCCGTCGTTGACGTCGAGATTGACGGTGTCAACCGCCAGCGTTCCGTCCTGGAACACCTTGGTGACATCCTTGAGCGCCACGGTGGTCACGCCGCTGCCCCTCCCCGCACCTTGTCGACCGAACCCGCGATTGACTGTGACCAGGATCATTGGATCCGCACATCGGGTAAACGTGCCATGTTCCACAGGTGACGGAGTTGTTACCTGAACGCGCGGCGTGAGCGTACGACAAGCGGGCTGATCAGGGCGTTCTATCTACGGAGGGTCAGCACTCGATCACGTTAACCGCGAGGCCGCCCCGCGCGGTCTCCTTGTATTTGATCTTCATGTCGGCGCCGGTCTCCCGCATGGTCTTGATGACCTTGTCCAGCGACACGTGGTGCACCCCGTCGCCGCGCAGCGCCAGCCGGGCGGCGGTGATCGCCTTGATGCTCGCCACCGCGTTGCGCTCGATGCACGGGATCTGCACCAGCCCGCCGACCGGGTCGCAGGTCAGCCCGAGGTTGTGCTCCATGCCGATCTCGGCGGCGTTCTCCACCTGCTCCGGCGTGCCGCCCAGCGCCTCGGCCAGCCCTGCGGCGGCCATCGAGCAGGCCGAGCCGACCTCGCCCTGGCAGCCGACCTCGGCGCCGGAGATCGAGGCGTTCTCCTTGAACAGCACGCCGATCGCGCCGGCGGCCAGCAGGAAGCGCACCACCCCGTCGTCGGAGGCGCCCGGGACGAACCGGGTGTAGTAGTGCAGGACCGCCGGAATGATCCCGGCCGCGCCGTTGGTCGGCGCGGTGACCACCCGCCCGCCGGCCGCGTTCTCCTCGTTGACCGCCAGGGCGAACAGCGTCACCCAGTCCATCGCCCGCAGCGGGTCGGTCGAGTCGACCTCCGCCGTCAGGCTCCGGTGCAGCTCGGCGGCGCGCCGGCGGACCTTCAGCCCGCCGGGGAGCACCCCGTCGCGCGCGCAGCCCTGCGCGACGCACTCCCGCATCACCCGCCAGATCTCCAGCAGGCCGGCCCGGATCTCGCCCTCGGTCCGCCAGGACCGCTCGTTGGCCAGCATCACCTCGCTGATCGACAGCCCGGTCGCGGAGGTCACGTCGAGCAGCTCGGCGCCGGTGTAGAACGGGTGCCGGACCGCAGTGGTGTCCGGCTTGATCCGGTCCGCGCCGGCCGCCGCCTCGTCGACCACGAAACCGCCACCCACCGAGTAGTACGTCCGGACGCGCAGCTCGGCGCCGGTCCCGTCGTACGCCGCGAAGGTCATCCCGTTCGGGTGGTACGGCAGCGAGCGGCGGCGGTGCAGCACCAGGTCCCGGTCCGGGTCGAAGTCGATCTCCTCCGCGCCGAGCAGAACCAACCGCCGCTCGGCGCGGATCCGGGCCACCCGCGGGCCGACGGAGTCGGTGTCGACGGTCTCCGGCGCCTCGCCCTCCAGCCCGAGCAGCACCGCCCGGTCGCTGCCGTGGCCGTGCCCGGTGGCGCCCAGCGAGCCGAACAGCTCGGCGCGGACCCGCGCGGTGCCGCTGAGCAGCCCGTCGGCCTTGAGGCCGGCCACGAAGGTCCGGGCGGCGCGCATCGGGCCCACGGTGTGTGAGCTCGACGGCCCGATGCCGACGCTGAAGAGGTCGAAAACACTGATCATGGGTGCACTTTCCTCGCCGCCGTCCCCGTCGTGCGGAAACCGGCCCGGGTCACGACCGCCCTGGTCGGGGCGGTGTCGGAGCCGTCCGGGGTGTGGCCGGCCCGACCGGCGAGCCTACCTCCCCGGTCCCGGTACCCGCCCGGGCCGCCCGGCACGCCCCGCCGCGGCCGACGGCCCGGCCGCGACGGGCGAGCGGGCGGCAGGCGTCGGATCGGGCCCGCCCGGGTACTTCCCTACGGGTACGGGGCCACCGGATCCGCCCGGAGACGGAGGGCGAGGTGGCCGCCGCTGCCTACCGTTGAGCTCAGCGCGGCGGATCGCCGCAGAGTGGGAGTACGACGATGAGTCGCAAACTGTTCCGGCCCCGCCAGGGGCGCGTGCTTGCCGGTGTCTGCGCCGGCCTGGCCCTCCGCTTCGGCATGTCGGCCAACCTGATCCGGCTGCTGTTCGTGCTGTCCCTGCTGCTGCCCGGCACGCAGGTCATCGTCTACCTGGTGCTCTGGGTGCTGATGCCCAACGAGGAGCGCTACGCCGCCCGCTACTGACCTGCGTGCCGCGCCGCCCGCCCCGCAGGCCCCCACGGGCCATCGGACGGGCGGCGTCGTCCCGCCCGCGCCGCCCGCCCCGCAGCTTTCGGGGGCGGGCGGTGCCGTTCCGGCCGGCCGTCAGGGGGCGGTGTAGGTGACGGTGACCTTCTCGTAGCCGAGGGAGCGCAGCAGCCCCTCGAGCATCTTGCGGGTGTTCTCCTCGGCGCGTTGGGCCAGCCCGCTGTCCCGCGCCGCCTTGGAGATCCGGTCCTCGGCGAGCTTGTAGACCTGCTGCTGCCGGTTGGGGTCGTTGCCGACCAGGTCGCCGAGGCGGTTGAGCAGGCCGCGCTGCTCGGCGAAGACGTAGCTCTTGTCCAGGTCGAGGTTGGTCTCGCCGAGCTGCGGCGCGGGCAGCTTGATCTCCACCGACTTCTTGTCGGCCGACTCGGTGATCGCCCCCTCGGAGATCTTGGCGAAGTCGACGTACGCCTCGACGCTGCCGGCCCCGACGAAGAGGGTGCGCTCGTTGAGCAGGAAGTCGGGCACGTTGGCCCGGTCCTTCTGGGTGTCCACCACCACCTGGAAGTTGCCCTCCGCCGCGACGTAGCGGCTCAGGTCCTGGATCGACTTCAGCAGCGGCGGTTGGCTGCGGTCGGTCTGCTGCTCGGCGAACGGGTTACGGAAGCTCGGGAAGAGGCCGGTCGCCTGGGTGGCGATCAGCGCCACCATCACCAGCGCCGCCGCGCCGAGCACCCAGAGCAGCCCCCGGGTGGGCGCCCCCGGGCCGCGCGGGCCCGGCGGCGGCGCGTCCGGACCGCCGGGCCCACCGGCCGGGGGCTCACCCGGACCGTCCAGCCGGCCGGTCAGGGCGGTGCCGGTCGGATATTCCGGAAACTCCCTGGTCGGCTCGTTGATCTCACCGTCGCGGGCCATCGCCCTCACCGTCCTCGTCAGACACATCGACTGAAGATGACGGTAAGGCCACCGTGCGACACCCGCGCGGCGAGCGACCCGAACGGGTGAATCCGCAGGTCAGGCGAACGCGGACAGGCCGGTGAGGGTCTGCCCGATGACCAGCTGGTGGATCTCGGAGGTGCCCTCGTAGGTGAGCACGCTCTCCAGGTTGTTGGCGTGCCGCATGACCGGGTATTCGGCGGAGACGCCGTTCGCGCCGAGGATCGTCCGGCACTGCCGGGCGATCTCCAGGGCCTCCCGGACGTTGTTCAGCTTGCCCACGCTGACCTGCGCCGGGCGCAGCGTGCCGGCGTCGGCCAGCCGGCCCAGGTGCAGCGCCAGCAGCAGGCCCTTGTTCCACTCCACCGCCATGTCGGCGAACTTCGCCTGGGTGAGCTGGAAGCCGGCGATCGGCCGGCCGAACTGGGTGCGGGTGCCCGCGTACGACAAAGCGGTCTCCAGGCAGTCGCGGGCCGCGCCGAGCGCGCCCCAGACGATGCCGTGCCGGGCCTCGGTGAGGCAGCCCAGCGGCGCCTTCAGGCCGACCGCCTCGGGCAGCCGGGCGTCGGCCGGCAGCCGCACGTCGTCCAGGGTGATCTCGCCGGTCACCGACGCGCGCAGGGACATCTTGTGCCGGATCTCGCGCGCCGCCACCCCCGGCGTGTCCATGGGTACGGCGAAGCCGCGTACCCCCTCGTCGGTGCGGGCCCAGATCACCGCGACGTCGGCGATCGGCGCGTTGGTGATCCACATCTTGCCGCCGGTGAGGATCCAGTCGTCGCCGTCCCGGCGGGCCCGGGTGGCCATCGAGGCCGGGTCGGAGCCGTGGTCCGGCTCGGTCAGCCCGAAGCAGCCGATCGCCTCGCCGGCCGCCATGGCGGGCAGCCAGCGCTGCTTCTGCTCCTCGCTGCCGTACCGCCAGATCGCGTACATGGCCAGCGAGCCCTGCACCGAGACCAGCGAGCGGACGCCGGAGTCGCCGGCCTCCAGCTCCAGGCAGGCCAGCCCGTAGGCGACGGCGGACGCGCCGGCGCAGCCGTATCCGGTCAGGTGCATGCCGAGCAGGCCGAGCTTGCCGAACTCCACGGCCAGTTCGCGCGCCGGGACCTGGCCGCTCTCGTACCAGCCGGCGACGTGCGGGCGTACCCGGTCGTCGACCAGCCGGCGCACGACGGACCGGATCTGGCGCTCCTCCTCGCCCAGCGACGCGTCGATGTCCAGCAGGTCCAGAGGGCTCATGCGGCTCACCTTAACGAAGCCTCAGCGCGGGGTCACTCCGCCGCCGCGCCGAGCACCAGCACCCGGGCGTGGATCTGGTTGCGCTGCTGCAACGCCGCCCGCAGCGCCCGGTGCAGGCCGTCCTCCAGGTAGAGGCCGCCGTTCCACTGCACCACGTGCGGGAAGAGGTCGCCGTAGAAGGTCGAGTCCTCGGCGAGCAGCTTGTCCAGCGCCAACTCCCGCTTGGTGGTGATCAGCTGATCCAGCCGCAGCGGGCGCGGCGGGATCTCCGCCCACTGCTTGAGGGTGTAGTTGTGCTCCGGGTAGGGACGCCCGTCCCGGACCGCTCGGAAAATCACGGCACGCTCCCCTCCCCGCGTACGGACCGACCCACGGCGCGGAGCCGGGTCGCGCCGTGGTGCCGCACGGCGCGGCACCGATGACCGTGCCAGCGTAACCGCCCTCGCCACACCGTTTTTTGCTCCCTCATGTCGCTTTCGTCACCGTCGGTACCCCACCGGACGCCGTTCGAATCCGCCGAGCGGGACGGGTCAGCTCCACCGCCCCCGGTGGACCACCTCGTCCACCGGGCGGCGCCCCCGCCGCAGCGACGGTGACCGGTGGTCCGGTGCACGGTAGCCGACGGTGACCGCGCCGATCGGCTGATATTCCGCCGGCACGCCGAACGCCTCCCGGTACGCCTCGATCCGCTGCGGCGGAACGCCGAAGAAGCACGCCCCCAGCCCCTCGTCCACGGCGGTGAGCAGCATCAGCAGGGCGGCGAAGCCGGTGTCGACAAACCAGTAGGGCACCGGCCAGCGCTCGGTCGAGCGGTCCGCCCAGCCCTTGTCCGGCTCGGCGTACCGCTCCAGGTAGGCGGCGCGGTTGGCGTGCGGCACCACGATCAGCGGGGCCCGGCGCATCCCGGCCAGCCAGCGCTCCCGGCCCCCGCCCTCCGGCGTCGCGGCGGCCCAGAACCGGTCCCGGTCCGCCGGCTCCTCCAGCACCAGGAAGCCCCAGCCCTGCGCGAAGCCGGCCGACGGCGCCCGGACCGCGTGCGCCAGCAACCGGTCCACCACCTCCGGCGGGACCGGGCGGTCCGGGTCGTAGTTGCGCACCATCCGGCGCCGCCGGACCACCTCGGCGAACTCCACGCCTCAGGCCGCCATCGGCCGCACGCCCCAGCTGCCCCGCCAGGTCTGCTCGGGGGCCAGCACGATCAGGTCCTTGCCGGAGCGGAACGCGTCCGCCGGGCAGGTCATCGGCTCCACCGCGATCGACCGGCGGTAGCGCGGGCCGGTCAGCGTGTCCCCGGTGAAGACCTGCCACCAGCCGAACTCCCGGTCCGCCCAGATCTCCACCGCGCCGGCGCCGCCCGGCCCGGCCAACTGCACCGCCGAGCCGCCGTCGTCGTCCCGCTCCACCTGGCCGAAGGCCATGTCCAGCACCGCGTCGCCGATCCGGCGGGGCTCGGTGTAGTCGTACTCGGTGCCGGCCACCTCGGTGGCGCCGATCGGCAGCAGCCGGGAGTCCAGCAGCAGCCGGGTCCGCCCCGGCACCCGCATCGAGATCTCCTCCACCGGCACCTCGGGCACCCGCAGGTACGGGTGCACGGAGAAGCCGAACGGCGCCGGCTCGGCGGAGAGGTTCGTCGCCTCGTGGTCGGCCCGCAGCCCGTCCGCGCCCACGCTCCACCGGGTACGCAGCCGCAGCGCCCACGGGTAGCCCGGGGTCGGCGGCAGCTCGTACTCCACGGTCACCGCGTCGGCGGCCTCCTCGACGGCCCGCCAGGGCACCCAGGCGACCAGCCCGTGGATGGCGTTGTGCCGGGGCGGCTCGGTCAGGTCGAGCTGCAACGACCGCCCGCCGAAGGTGTACGCCCCGTCCCGGATCCGGTTCGGCCAGGGGGCCAGCGGGTGACCGGCGAAGCCGGGGGAGATCTCGTCGATGTCGTACCCGTCGAGGCGGTCGACGCCGTCGTACTGGTACGTGCGGACCCCGCCGCCCACCTCGACGATGACCGCCTCGTGCCCGGCGGCGGAGATGGTCCACTGTGTCCCGGACGGCGGGCGCGGCGAATTGTCCATGCGCTCAGTGTAAGGAGGGGGCCCTTGTTAACGCGGGCACGTTAACAAGGGCCCCCTCCTAACGTCGGCGGCTCAGTCGCGGTCGGCGGCCCGGACGGACCGGTAGCGGCGCAGGGTCGGGAAGGCCGCCGCGAGCAGCAGCGTCAACGCCCCGGCGATCAGCCCGCCGCTGACCCAGGCGAACCCGGCCCCGCCGAACGCCGCCGCGGTGCCGGCGCGCAGATCGCCCAGGCGTGGCCCGCCCGCCACCACCACCGTGTTCACCCCCTGGAGCCGGCCGCGCATCCGGTCCGGCGCGTGCACCAGCAGGATCGACTGCCGCAGCACCGCGCTGACCAGGTCGGCGGCGCCCGCCACCGCGAGCAGCACCACCATCAGCCAGAGCCGGTGCGCCAGCCCGGCCACCGCGATCGCCGCGCTCCAGCCCAGCACGGCCACCACCAGGGCCAGCCCCTGCCGGCGCAGCCGGCCGATCCAGCCGCTGGTCAGCCCGCCGAGCATCGCCCCGATGGCGATCGCGCTGAACAGCCAGCCGACCGCCGCCCCACCGCCGAATCGCTCGTCGGCGATCTCCGGGAAGAGCGCGCGGGGCATGGCCAGGATCATCGCGATCAGGTCGATCACGAAGGAGAGCATCAGGATCGGCGTGGTGACCAGATAGCGGAACCCGTCCACGATGCCGGCCAGCCCGCCCCGGCTCAGCTCGCCCTCGGCGGGCGGCGCCGGCGGCATCGCCGGCAGCCGGACGGTCGCCACCACCAGGCCGGTGAAGAGCACGGCGTCCATCGCGTACGCCAGCGGCAGGCCGGTCCCGGTGCCGGCGACGGCGAAGACCAGGCCGGCGGCGAGCGGACCGAAGACCGATGCGGCGGTGAAGGTGGTGTAGTTCAGCGTGGTGGCGGCCGGCACCAACTCGGCCGGGAGCAGCCGGGGCAGGATCGCCGACCGGGCCGGCGAGCTGACCGCGAACGCCACCGAGTGCACCGCGACCAGCGCCAGCAGCAGCACCGGGCTGCCCACCCCGAGCAGCGCCTGGCCGAGCAGGGCCAGCACCGAGAACCAGAGCAGCGCCGAGCCGCCCAGCAGCACCCGACGCCGGTCCCGGGCGTCGGCCACCGCGCCGCCCCAGAGCCCGAAGACCAGCAACGGTACGAAGGCGGCGACACCCAGCATGCCGACCCAGAGCGAGTCGCGGGTCAGCTCGTACATCTCCACCGGTACGGCCACGGTGGTGAACTGGAAGCCGAACATGGCCACCGTGTTGCCGAGCCACAGCCGGCGGAACGCGGGCACCCGCAGCGGGCGTACGTCGATCGCCCAGCGGCCCGCCCCACGCGGCCGGGCCTTCTCGACCGCCGTCACGGGGCCAGCCGCTCGACGGCCCAGCCGTCCCCGTCCCGCCGGAACCGCAGCCGGTCGTGCAGCCGGCTGGCCCGCCCCTGCCAGAACTCCACCGTCTCCGGCCGCACCCGGAACCCGCCCCAGTGCGGCGGGGCCGGCAGCGGGTCGACGCCGGCGAACCGCTCCACCACCGCCCGGTACGCCTCGTCCAGCGCGGCCCGGTCCGGCAGCACCGAGGACTGGGCGCTGGCCCACGCGCCGAGCTGCGAGCCGCGCGGCCGGCTGGCGAAGTACGCCTCGGTCTCGGCCCGGTCGACCGGCGCGATCCGGCCGGCCACCACCACCTGCCGCTGCATCGGGAACCACGGAAAGACCAGGCTCGCCCAGGGGTTGGCCAGCGCCTCGACCCCCTTGCGCGAGCCGTGGTTGGTGAAGAGCACGAAGCCCGCCGCGTCGTACCCCTTGAGCAGCACGGTGCGGCCGCTCGGCCGGCCGGCGGCGTCGGCGGTGCCGAGCACCATCGCGTTCGGCTCGGGCAGCCCGGCGGCCACCGCGTCGCTGAACCAGCGGCCGAACTGGGTGGGCCAGTCCGGGGCCAGGTCGGCCTCGGAAAGACCCTGGTCGGCGTACTCGTTGCGCATGCCCGCCGGCCCTGGTGTGTCGCCTGTCACAACTCGCTCCCTCTCGCCGACCGGCCGTCCCCGTCCTGACCAGGCCGCACCGACCAGTCTCACCCAGGGCCGCCCGCCGTCCAGTCCCACCGGATGTCGCGTGCGGCACAGTCGCGCTGGGTCGCGCGCTCGGTTACCCAGCAGGCAAGATGGCACGAACACATCCCTGAGGGTCGCTTAAGGTGCCGGGTGGGGACGAGCGCACGGCGGGCCCACCGAGCCAGAAGCCAGGAGAACCGAGATGGCCGACTTCAAACCGGGGCTGGAGGGCGTGGTCGCCTTCGAGACCGAGATCGCCGAACCGGATCGCGAGGGCGGTTCGCTGCGCTACCGGGGCGTGGACATCGAGGATCTGATCGGCCAGGTCTCCTTCGGCAACGTCTGGGCGCTGCTGGTCGACGGCCGGTTCGGCCCGGGCCTGCCGCCGGCCGAGCCGTTCCCGGTGCCCGTGCACTCCGGTGACATCCGGGTCGACGTGCAGTCGGCGGTCGCCATGCTCGCCCCGTACTGGGGGCTCAACCAGCTCCTCGACATCTCCGACGAGCAGGCCCGCGAGGACCTGGCCCGGGTATCGGTCACCGCGCTCTCCTTCGTCGCCCAGTCGGCCCGTGGCCTCGGCCTGCCGGCCGTACCGCAGAAGGAGATCGACAAGGCGACCACCATCGTCGAGCGGTTCATGAAGCGCTGGCGGGGCGAGCCGGACCCGCGGCACGTCAAGGCCGTCGACGCATACTTCATCTCGGCCGCCGAGCACGGCCTGAACGCCTCCACCTTCACCGCCCGGATCGTCGCCTCCACCGGCGCGGACGCCGCGGCCTGCATCTCGTCGGGCATCGGCGCGCTCTCCGGCCCGCTGCACGGCGGCGCCCCCTCCCGGGTGCTGACCATGCTGGAGGCCGTCGAGCGCAGCGGCGACGCCGAGGGGTACGTCCGCAGCGTGCTCGACCGGGGCGAGCGGCTGATGGGCTTCGGCCACCGGGTCTACCGGGCCGAGGACCCGCGCGCCCGGGTGCTCCGGCGCACCGCCAAGGAGCTGGGCGCGCCCCGCTTCGAGGTCGCCGAGGCGCTGGAGAAGGCCGCCCTGGCCGAGTTGCAGGCCCGCCGCCCCGACCGGGTGCTCGCCACCAACGTCGAGTTCTGGTCGGCCGTGGTGCTGGACTTCGCCGAGGTGCCCGCGCACATGTTCACCTCGATGTTCACCTGCGCCCGGATGGGCGGCTGGTCGGCGCACATCCTGGAGCAGAAGAAGCTCCAGCGGCTGGTCCGCCCGTCGGCCCGGTACGTCGGCCCCGGCCCCCGCCGCCCGCAGGAGGTCGAGGGCTGGGGCGCCGTCCCCCACGGCGTCTGAGGTGTAAGGAGGGGCCCCCTGTTAACGCATTCTGCATAGCAGGGGGCCCCTGTTAACACCCGCCGACCGCGTACGCGGTCAGGGCCAGCCGCCCCGCCAGGAGAGCCAGCTGACCACGGCCAGCCAACCGGCGCCGATCAGCACGATCACCGGCAGCACGAACGGCCAGAAGTGGACCCGGGTGTCGATCACGTAGCTGGCCGGGTCGGCCGGGTGGTACCGCACCGTGATCACGTCCCCGACCTGGGTGCCGCTGTACGTGCCGGTCACCGCCTCCACCCGCCGGCCGCCGTCGGTGGTGAACGCCACCCGGTCCTCCTTGCCGTCGTGCGCCAGCACGGTCGCCCGCGCCGTCCGGTCGGCGGCGAGCAGATGCCGGTCCCGGTCCGCCTCCACGGCGGCGACGACCAGGAGTACGACGGTGAAGCCGGCGCCGAGGAGCAGGGCGAGCCAGCGGCTGACCGCCGTACCCCAGGCGAGCCGGAACCGGCGCGCCCGCGCGCGGCGGAGGTCGCGGGGGCGTACCCGGCGGGTGGGGCCGGCGGCCGGGCCGGATCGGCGGGCCTGGCGGCTACGGCGCGCCCGGCGGCCGGCCCCGCCCGCACGACCGGCCATGGCCCCTCCCCCGGTGCCGCCCCCACTGGCCCCCGATGATGCCGGGCGGCGGCAGGACGAGCGTTAACAGGGGGCCCCTGCTATGCAGGAGGCGTTAACAAGGGCACCCTCCTTCCACCTGTGGCGCATCCCTCATCGCGCGATGGTGGGCTGGCGGCCGGTGCGGGCGTGGTGGGTGCGAGGATGGGGGCTCGGCAGTGCCGCCGGACCGGGCTCGGATCCCGGCCGCCGTGCGCCCGGTGCGCGCGTCCCGCCGTCGATCCGTGCCCGCATCAGGGCCCGTCCCCGCCCCTGCGGAGAGGATCGAGACAACCGTGGCTGACGCACCGACCATCCGGATTCCCGACGACATCAAGCCCGCCGACGGGCGCTTCGGCTGCGGGCCGTCCAAGGTCCGTCCGGCGGCGGTCTCCGCGCTCGCCGACGTCGCCACCAGCTACCTGGGCACCTCGCACCGGCAGCAGACGGTCCGCGACCAGGTCGCCCGGCTGCGCCGGGGCATCGCGGAGTTCTTCGCCCTCCCGGAGGGCTACGAGGTGGTCATCGGCAACGGCGGCACCACCGCCTTCTGGGAGGTGGCCACCTTCGGGCTGGTCCGCGACCGGGCCCAGTTCGCCAGCTTCGGCGAGTTCGGCGCGAAGTTCGCCAAGTCGGTCAAGGACGCCCCGTTCCTCGGCGAGCCGACCGTCCGCAAGTCCGAGCCGGGCACCGCCCCGGCCCTGGTCGCCGAGGCGGGCGTGGACGTCTACGCCACCCCGCACAACGAGACCTCCACCGGCGTGGCCGTGCCGATCAGCCGGGTGCCGGGCGCCGACGAGGGCTCGCTGCTGCTGGTCGACGCCACCTCCGGCGCCGGCGGGCTGGACGTCAACGTCGGCGAGACCGACGTCTACTACTTCGCCCCGCAGAAGTGCTTCGGCTCCGACGGCGGCCTCTGGCTGGCCCTGATGTCGCCGGCCGCGCTGGAGCGGGCCACCGAGATCAAGGGGTCCGGCCGCTACATCCCGGCCTTCCTCGACCTGGTCACCGCGATCGACAACTCGCGGCTGGAGCAGACGTACAACACCCCGGCACTGGCCACCATCTTCCTGGCCGCGGAGCAGACCGACTGGATGAACTCCCAGGGCGGCCTGGCCTGGGCGGCCAAGCGCACCGCGGAGAGCGCCGGCATCGTGTACGGCTGGGCGGAGCGCTCGTCGTTCGCCACCCCGTTCGTGGCCGACCCGGCGCTGCGCTCCAACGTGGTCGCCACCATCGACTTCGCCGAGGGGGTGGACGCCGCGGCGGTGGCCAAGGTGCTGCGCGCCAACGGCATCGTCGACACCGAGCCGTACCGGAAGCTGGGCCGCAACCAGCTGCGGGTGGCGCTCTTCCCGGCGGTCGAGCCGGCCGACGTGGAGGCGCTGACCGCGTCCATCGACCACGTGGTCGAGCGACTCTGATCACCTTGTGACGGTGGGTGGTCGCCGGCGCGCCGGCGACCACCCACCGTGATCATCGCCGCAGCTCAGTCCCGACATGCCGGGTGTCACATCCCCCACCTTGTCGAAGATGAGCGTACGGTGGTGCGAGACGCCCGGGTGGCCGGCTCGTGGCGTGACGGCCAGCGAAGCGGGACGGAGGCAACGTTATGCGCCCAGTACGCTTCGTCGCCCTCTCCGAGGACGGCCAGGCCCTGGTGCTCGCCGACGAGGTCGGCCGCCTGCTCGCCCTCCCGATCGACGAACGGATCGCCTCGGCGATGCACGCCGAGCCCGGCGCGCCGCCGCTGGCCGTGGTGCCCGCCGCCACCGATCCGGCGCCGTCGCTGTCGCCCCGGGACATCCAGGCCAAGATCCGCTCGGGCGAGTCCGCCGAGGACGTGGCCCGGATCGCCGGCGTGCCGGTCGACAGGGTGCTCCGCTACGCCGGCCCGGTGCTCCAGGAGCGGGCCATGCTCGCCCAGCACGCCCGCCGCTCCCGGCTCAAGGGCGCGGAGAAGCCGACGCCGCTGTCCGAGGTGGTCAACGGCCGGCTGGCCCAGCACGGCATCGACACCGAGAAGATCTCCTGGGACGCCTACCGGCGGGACGACGGGACCTGGCGGATCATCGCCACCTGGCCGTCCGGCAAGGCCACCGCGCAGGCGGTCTGGGATCTGGACAAGAGCCGTCAGCACGTCACCCCGCACGACGACATGGCGCAATACCTGTGCGCCGAGCGGCCCACGCCGATCCTCGGCCAGGAGCCGGCGCCGGAGCGGGGCGGTCACGCGCTGCCCGGCCCGTCCCGGGGCGAGCCGAGCCGGGGTGGGCACGGCCTGCCCGCGGCGAGCGGCGAGCCGCGTCCCGGCCGGGATCCGATCCGGGCCGGGCGGGACGCCCTGCTCGCCTCGCTGGACCGGCCGCTCGGCGGCTCGTCCGGTCGGGGTCTCGACACCCGCAGCCCGGCCGCGCTCGGCAACCCGGACGCGCCCCGGCAGCGGGCCGTCGGCGGTGGCGCCGCGGCGCTGCTCGGCGGCGGTCCCGGGTCGGCGTTCGACGACGACTCGGACGCGCCGAAGGAGGTCCCGGCCGTGCCGTCGCTGGCCGTGCTCCGGCCGCGCCGGACGGGCCCGGGGGCGGCGGCCGCCGCCGGTGGCACCGGCAGCGAGTCGACGGACGCCGCCGGTAAGCCGCGCAAGCGGCTGCCGAGCTGGGACGACGTGCTCTTCGGCAGCGGTCCGGCCGCCCGCGAGTCATCCTGACCGAGCTGATCCGACACACTCCGGCCGGCGTCCTCGACGCCGGCCGGAGTTCGTTGGTCACTCGAAGTGCCCACGTGCCAGGGTGAAGGCATGGAGTACACGAATCTGGGGCGTACCGGTCTGTCGGTCAGCCGGCTCTGCCTGGGCACGATGAACTTCGGCCCGCAGACCAGCGAGCCGGACAGCTTCGCCATCATGGATCGGGCGCTGGAACACGGCATCAACTTCTTCGACACCGCCAACGTCTACGGCTGGCAGCTCGGCGAGGGCGTCACCGAGCAGATCATCGGCCGCTGGTTCGACCAGGGCGGCGGCCGGCGCGACAAGGTCGTGCTGGCCACCAAGGTGTACGGCAAGATGAGCGACTGGCCCAACGACCAGGGGCTCTCCGCCCGGCACATCATCCGGGCCTGTGAGGAGTCGCTGCGCCGACTGCGCACCGACACCATCGACCTCTACCAGATGCACCACGTCTCGCGGACCACGCCGTGGGAGGAGATCTGGCAGGCGATGGAGACGCTTGTCGCGCAGGGCAAGGTGCTCTACGTCGGCTCGTCCAACTTCGCCGGCTGGCACCTCGCCCAGGCGCAGGCCGCCGCGGCGCGGCGCAACTTCCTCGGCCTGGTCTCCGAGCAGAGCATCTACAACCTGATGACCCGGCACGTCGAGCTGGAGGTGATCCCCGCCGCGCAGCACTACGGGCTGGGCATCATCCCCTGGTCGCCGCTGCACGGCGGGCTGCTCTCCGGGGTGATCCGCAAGATGGCCTCCGGCGGCGCGGCGCGCGGGGCATCCGGCCGGTCGGCCGACGCGCTGGCCGCACACCGACCGACCATCGAGGCGTACGAGAAGCTCTGCGCGGACCTCGGCCACGACCCGGCGGACGTGGCGCTGGCCTGGCTGCTCTCCCGGCCCGGGGTGACCGCCCCGATCGTCGGCCCGCGCACCCGCGACCAACTGGACCGCAACCTGGGCGCCCTCGACGTGTCGCTGGACGAGGCGACCCTGGGCCGGCTGGACGAGCTGTTCCCGCCGGTCGGCAACGGCGGCCCGGGCCCGGAGGCGTGGGCCTGGTAGTCCGCCACCTGGCCGTCGGCGCCCGCCCGGCGTCCCGCGGCGCTCCCGGCGGGCGGGCGCGGGACGCCGGGCGGGCGCGTCAGCGGGCCAGGGAGCGGGCCGGCAGGACGGTGGCGGCCAGGGCCAGCAGCAGACAGGCGGCGACCACCGCCGACACGACCGGCCACGGCACCACCAGCGCGACCGGGGCACCGGCCTGTTCGCGCAACGCGCCCATCGAGCCTTGGAGGGCGAGCCAGGCGACCACCCCGCCGAGCAGGGCGCCGACCGCCACCACCAGCACCGACTCGGTGGCCACGGTCAGCAGCACCTGCCGGCGGGTGGCCCCGACGAGCCGGAGTTGGCGCAGGTCGGCGGCCCGGCGGGCGGTGGCCATCAGCAGCGTGCCGGCCACCGCCACGGCGCCGTAGCCGGCGGAGACGCCCACCAGCAGCACCGTGAAGATCCACACCAGCCGGTCCTCCTCGGCGTCGGCCTGCCGGGCCCAGCTCGCCGCGTCCACCACCCGGGCCCCGATCGCCGACGCACCGGCCGGGCGCTCCGGCAGGAACACCGCCGAGGTGAGCGCCGACGGGTCGTGCGCCCGGACCGTGTCCCGGGGCAGCACGAGCCCCGCCGGGGCGCCGTCCTCCAGCACGGCCACCACCCGCAGCGCGACCCGCCGGCCGTCGGCGAAGGTCACCGGCGCGACGCCGCCCGGCCGCCAGCCGAACCGCTGCGCGGTGGACCGGCTGAGCGCCACCGTGTCCCCGGCCAGCGCCGCCGGGGAGCCGGCGGCCGTCCCCGGGTCGCGGACCGCCGCCCGGTAGGCCGCCGGTTCCAGGCCGACCGCCGGCACGGCCACCCGGTCGACGTGCACCTCGGTGGGGAGCAGGGCCGCGCCGCCCGTGCCGGTCACCGCCGCGTCGGCCAGGCCGGGGGTGCCGTCCGGCACCAGCACGGCCGGCGCCCGTACCGCCGCGTCCCGGGCGGCGGCGTACGCGCCGGCGGTGGTCTGCACGTTTCCGGTGATGAAGACGGCGAAGCTGACGGTGAGCAGCACCGGCGCCGCCGTGGAGGCGGTCCGTCGCACCGCGGTCAGCGCGTTCTCCCGCACCAGCGTGCCGGTGACCCCGCGCAACGGCCAGAGCAGGGCCCGGACCAGGGCGGGCAGCACCGCCGGGCCGAGCAGCGTCGCGGCCACGATCAGCGCCATCGCGCCGAGCAGCGAGGTGGTGGCCATCCCGCGTACGTCGTCGGTGGTGGCGGTGGCCAGTCCCGCCGCACCGGCGGCCGCGGCGACGGCCAGCCCGGTGGCCCACCGCGCCCGGGTCATCGGCCGGGTCTCCACCGCCGCCTCGCGCAGCGCCGCCAGCGGCGGGATCCGGCCGGCCCGGCGGGCCGCGACCGCGCTGCCGAGCAGGGCCACCACCGGGCCGGCCGCGAACGCCGCCAGCGGCGGCCACACCTGCCAGCGGACCGTGAAGCCGGCCGGTTCGAGCCCGGCGTCGACAAGCACCCGGGCCAGCGGCACGGCGGCCAGCGCCCCGAGCAGCACCCCGGCGGCGGAGGCGGCGGCGCCCACGGCGAGCGCCTCCCGGTGCACCAGCCGGCGGACCTGACGCGGGGTGGCCCCGACCGCGCGCAGCAGGCCGAACTGCCGGCGGCGCTGGTTGACCACGAAGGCGAAGGTGGACGCCACCACGAAGACGCCGGCGAAGGCGGACAGGGCCGCCATCGCGGTGAGCACCTGGAGGCCGATCCAGCGGGTGCGGGCATCCGCCCGGGGTTCCAGCGCACCCCGGGCCGGGCCGGTGAGCACGGTGCCGGCGGTGCCGACGGCCGCGGTCACCGCCCCGATGTCCGGGCGGCCGAGCAGGCCGATGGCCCGCACCCCGGGGGCCAGCCGGGCGGCCGTCGGGTCCGCCACGTAGAGGGCCGGCGGGTCGACCAGGCCACTGACCGTCCAGCTCGCCGGGCCGGCGGCGGTGAGCACGGTCAACCGCCCACCCACGGGCACGCCGAGCGCCCGACCCACCACCACGTCGCGCTCGCCGACCGGCGGTGAGCCGGCGGTGAGCCGGTGCCCGGCCAGCGCGGCACCGGCCCAGCCCTGGCCGCGTACCTGGTCGGGCACCGGCCGCCCGGCGATCACCGGCTGGCCGTAGAAGTCGCGGTCCGGCACCGCCGTGACCACCCCCGATACGGCGGCCAGCCGGTTGACCAGCGCGGACGTCTCCTCCGGCGACCAGGGCCGGGTCTGCGGGAAGGTGCTGGCAACGTCGTCGGGGGCGGGGCTGCGCACCACCACCCCGGCCGCGACGAAGCGCTCCGGCACCCGGGGCACGTGCGAGCCGAGCAGCAGCAGGCTGACCGTCACGACGGCGACGCCGAGCAGCACCGAGACCAGCGCGCCGAGCCGCTCCCGGGTCAGCACGACAGCTCCAGCGCGGCCATCCGGGCGGCGATCGACTCGGCGGTGACCTCGGTGAGCCGGTCGACCAGCCGGCCGTCGGCCAGCATCAGCACCTCGTCGGCGGTGGTCGCGGCGAGCGGGTCGTGGGTGACCATGACGATCGTCTGGCCGTGCTCGTCGACCAGGTCGCGCAGCAGTCGCAGCACCTGCCGGGAGGTACGGCTGTCCAGCGCGCCGGTCGGCTCGTCGGCGAAGAGGACCGCGGGCCGGCTGAACAGCGCGCGGGCGATCGCCACCCGCTGCTGCTCACCGCCGGAGAGCTGGCTGGGCCGGTGCCCGGCCCGGTCGGTGAGCCCGACCGCGTCGAGCGCGGCGGCCAGCGCGGCGGGTGACACCGAACGGCCGGCGAGCCGCGCCGGCAGCGTGACGTTCTGCGCCGCGGTCAGCGCGGAGACCAGGTTGAACGCCTGGAACACGAAGCCCACCCGGTCCCGGCGCAGCCGGGTCAGCGCGGTCTCGTCCAGGGTGCCGAGGTCGGTGCCACCGACGGTGACCGTGCCGCTGGTGGGCCGGTCGAGGCCGGCGGCGCAGTGCAGCAGGGTGGACTTGCCGGAGCCGGACGGGCCCATGATCGCGGTGAAGCTGCCCGGCGGGAAGTCCACGGTGACGCCGGCCAGGGCGTCCACCCGGTGGGCGCCGTCGCGGTAGCTCCTGCGTACGTCCGCAAGGGAGACTGCTGGGGTGACCATGGCGTCCACGGTGCCGGCCGGCGCCGGGGAAAGCGTCAGGCCGGCGCGGTCATCGCCGGGTCGTCCGGGAGCGGTAGCCGGGCGGCGCGGATAGGTCTCGAGGATGACGGCCGCCGGGGGGACGACCCGGCGCGCCCGGCTGGCTAGCGTGGACGGGTGACCGCCACCGCGCCACCGCTGCTACTGCGCCACCTCACCCCCGGCCAGTCGCTGGTGGTCGACGGGCTGTTCGCCGTGGCGGTCGCCGTGCTCGGCTGGTACGCCGCCGTCGAGGTGCCGCAGCCGCCGGCGACCGGGCCGCACGAGCCGGCCTGGGTGTCGGTGGCGGTCGGGGTGGCCCTGGGCGCGCCGGTGGCCATCCGCCGGCTCTGGCCGGTGCCGGCCGCCGTGGCCGCGTTCGCGGTGGCCGCGCTGGCCCTGGCCACGGACCTGGTGCCGGACTATGCGAGCGCCGGGCCGCTGGTCGCGGTCGGCACGGTGCTCTACACGGTCGGCGGCCGGTTGCCCGCGCGCCGGTCCCTGCCGGTGCTCGCCGGCGGCCTGCTGGTGATCGCGGTCGCGCTGGCCGTCTCGGTGAATTCGCCGTTCGGCCCGGGCGGCTTGGAGGTCGCCTTCGCCGCGCTGGTGCTCGGCGCGAGCTGGGCGGTGGGCTGGACGGTGCGGGAACGCCGGGCGTACGCGGCGCGCACCGTCGAGCAGGCCGCGGAGCGGGCGGTCCGGGAGGAGCGGTTACGCATCGCCCGGGAGATGCACGACGTGGTCGCGCACAGCATGGGCCTGATCGCGGTCAAGGCGATGGTCGCCGACCACGTGGCGGAGGAACGCCCGCAGGAGGTCCGGGAGGCGCTGCGGGTGATCGAGGCGACCAGCCGGGGCGCGCTGGCCGACCTGCGGCGGGTGCTGGCCTCGCTGCGCCTGGAGGCCCCGCTCGCCCCCACCCCGGGCCTGGCCGACCTGCCGGCGCTGGTCGAGCGGACCCGGTCCGCCGGGGTGCCGGTCGAGCTGGACGTACGCGGTGACGGGACGGTGCCGGAGGGGGTCGGGTTGTCGGCGTACCGGATCGTCCAGGAGGCGCTGACCAACGTGCTGCGGCACGCCGGTTCGGCCCGCTGCCGGGTGGAGGTGCGCGCGGCCCCTGGCGAGCTGTGCCTCACCGTCACCGACGACGGCCGTCCGAAGGCGGGCGTCCCGGCGGGCGGGCAGGGGCTGGTCGGGATGCGGGAACGAGTGGCGCTCTACCGGGGCGAGTTCGCCGCCGGTCCGGGGCCCGACGGCGGCTTCCAGGTCCGGGCCCGGCTGCCGTACGGGGAGCCGGCGTGACCGGCGACGGCCCGGTGCGGGTGCTCATCGCCGACGACCAGGCCCTGCTGCGGGCCAGCTTCCGGCTGCTGATCGAGGTGACGGCGGGGTTGACGGTGGTCGGCGAGGCCGGCACCGGCGCGGAGGCCGTGGCGGCGGCCCACCGGGAGCGGCCGGACGTGGTGTTGATGGACGTCCGGATGCCGGAGCTGGACGGCATCGAGGCGACCCGGCGGATCTGCGCCGCGCCGGCGACGGCGGGCACCCGGGTGCTCATCCTGACCACCTTCGACCTGGACGAATACGTCTACGGCGCGCTGCGCGCCGGGGCCAGCGGGTTCCTGCTGAAGGACACCCGGCCGGACGAGCTGATCGCCGCCGTACGGCTGGTGGCGGCCGGGGAGGCGCTGCTCGCGCCGACGGTCACCCGCCGGCTGATCGCCGAGTTCGCCAGCCGTCCCGAGCCGGGCCGCCCGCTGCCCCGGACCCTGGCCGGGGTCACCGAGCGGGAGCGGGAGGTGCTCGTGCTGGTCGCCCGGGGACTGTCCAACGCGGAGATCGCCGCGCACCTGCGGCTGAGCCTGGCCACGGTGAAGACGCACGTCAGCCGGCTGCTGATGAAGGTGCCGGCCCGGGACCGGGCGCAGCTCGTGGTGGTGGCGTACGAGAGCGGCCTGGTCCAGCCGGCCCGCTGAGGAACCCGGGCTACAGCAGCCAGCCGGCCCGCTGAGAAACCGGGCTACAGCGGCCAGGCGGCCAGCCGGTGGTACGTCGGGCGGGGGCCGGGGTGGCTGCGGACCAGCACCAGCTCGCCGGCCGGCCAGTCCGGGCCGAGGTAGTCGTCGAGCGCCACCCGGTCGGCCTCGACGTCGGCGGCGTCGATCCGGTCGCCGGGGCGGGCGATGGTCAGGTGCGGCCGGAAGGGCTTCTCGTCGTGCGGCAGCCGGGCCCGGCGCAGCCCGGACCGGATCAGCCGGGCCAGGATGGACAGTTCCGCCACGTCACCGCGCAGGTCGACCCAGAGGATGGTGAACCGGCCCCGCCCGAACCGGCCGCCGCCGCCGAGCCGCAGCCGGGGCGCGCTGCCCCGGCCGGCCCGGAAGGTCTGCACCGCGCGCCCGAGGACGCTCTCCACCTCGACCAGCCGGCTCTCCTCGACCTCGCCGAGGAAGGCCAGGGTGAGGTGGGCGTTGGCCGGGTCGGCCAGCCGTACGTTGATCCCGGCGGCGGCGGCCGCACCCACCCGCAGCCGGGCCACCCGCGCGGTGAGCTGGTCGATCGCCTCGGGCGGCGGATAGACGGCGACGAAGAGCCGCACCGGTCAGCGGTGCCGCAGCCGGTGTTCGGGGCGGGCGGCGGGCAGGGTCAGCCCGGCGGCGTGCAGCTCGCCCTCGACCCGGAGCCGTTCGATCTCCCGGTCGACCCCGGTCAGCTCGCCGAGGTGTTCGGTGAGGTCGAGGGCGCGGCAGGCGGCTCGCAGCCGCTCGTCGTACGCCTCGATGACGGCGCCGTGCCAGACCACGGACCGGCCGGTGGCGGCCCTCCGGTGCCGGCCGAGGCGGCGCAGGTCGGCGGCGACCTGTTGCAGCGACCGGCGGCCGTCCCGGTCGAACTCGGTGAGGTCGATGTCCCGGGTGAGCGCGTCGGCCTCGATGGCCCGGTCGAGCCGGGCGATGGTGCGCCGTTCCCGGCGTGCCTCGCGCCACTCGGACCAGCCGCAGGCGACCCGGTCGACGATCTCGTCGGCGCAGAACAGCGCGGCGATGAGCGCGGGCACGCACGCGACGGCGACGAACGCCAGGGCCAGCGTCACCGCATCGGGGTCACCCACGCCTCGACGCTAAGGCCCCGGCGGAGCCGCCGCCACCGGATTGCCGTTATCCGCAACGCCGGTCGTCGGCCGGATCCTCGCGGATCCGGCGCACCGGACCGAATCCGATCAGCCAGCCGTGACTGGCCGTGCCACCGGTTCGCACAAATATCAAACAAGGCAGGCCGGCGGCACCAGGCTGGTTATGACGCTCACAGGGGGTATAAGCCGAATCGCCGTGTTAGCGTCCGGCAATTTTGCCACTCCTTACCCAATCCTCGGACGACCCGTCAGGGTTTGCGCGCCACAGTTTCGGCCGCCGTGGGGCGGGGCGGGCGGTCGAACAACAGGTCGACCGCGTGCTGCGCGACGTCACCCCGGGTGCGCTGCTCGTGATCGGCGGCCAGGAAGTGCACACCGATCGCCAGGCAGGAGGCGAGCAGGGCGCGGGCCTCGATCTCCTCCGGGTCGGTGCAGAAGGCCCCGATCAGCTGGCGCAGCAGCGCCATCCGTCGGTTGTCCACCGCGCGCAGCCGCTCGGCGACCGCCTCGTCGTGCCGAGCCCAGGTGCGGATCGCGAGGTCGATCGGCAGCAACCGACTACTCGAAAACGTGAGCATCCCGGCCCGCTGGATCTGGCTGCGCGGGTCGCCACCCTCACGCTGGACGCGTGCGATCACCTCGTCCGTGCTCTCGCGCTCCCACACGTCGAGCATCGCGCGCAGCAGCGCATCACGGTCGTCGAAGAAGCCGTAGAAACCGCCCTTGGTGACGCCGAGCCGCTTCGCGAGCACCTCGACCCGGACGGCGTCCGGCCCGCCCTCGGCCAAGACCAGCAGGCCCTCCTCGATCCACCTGTCGCGGGGCGTGCGGGTGGCAGCCACTGCGCCTCACCTCGCTCCGTTGTGTACGCCACCGTATATGACTGCTACAGTAACAATATACGGCACCGTATATTAGGAATGGAGCTGCCCGCATGAGCGTAGGCGCAGCCCTCAGCACCGTCGGGGTCGAACGTCTGCCCGCGTCAGTGCGTACCCTCAGCACGCTGTCCCGGATCGACTACGCCGACTACTTCGTGCTGCCGACCGACGCCGCCGCGACGGCGGAACGCTGGGCCCGGGCGATGTTCGGCGACAAGCCCGACGCCATCGAACTGTTTCTGTGGCGGGGCCTGCTGGGCCTGCGGCTGCGCCGGACCGGGTCGGCGGACACCGTCGCCGGCTGGCAGATCGGTGAACGGGCTGATGACTGCGTCCGACTTGAGGCCACCTCGTGGTTCCTGGCTGCCAACCTGGTCGTCCAAGCAACCGGTGACAGCGTGGCGCTGGGAACGTTTCTACGTTACGACCGGTGGCTGGCGCACCTGGTCTGGTCGCCGCTGTCGGTCCTGCATCGCCAGCTCGTGCCCGGCCTGCTACGCAAGGCGGCGTCCCGGATCGTGGCTGCCAAGGTCGGCGGCGGGATGTCAAGCCCACGATGAGAGTATTGGACCTGCCGATTGCCACGATGCAGGGCTTGTGGCTCAAGGCCACGATCAAGATCGCCCCGCCGGCCGCCGGGCCGACCACCGGCACGGTCGGAACCACCACGGCGCGCCAGCCCTTGCGCGTCGCCGTTCTCGGCGACTCCACGGCGGCCGGGTGTGGGGTCGACAACCATGACGAGAGTTTCACCGGGTGGCTCGCCCGTGAGCTGACCGCGCGCACGCTGCGGCCTGTGCAGTGGCAGGTGGTCGGCCAGTTCGGCGCCACCGCGCGCCGAATCCGCTACCGGCTGCTGTCGCAGATCGGCGAGGATCTCGATGCGGCTGTCCTCCTGGCCGGCGGCAACGACGTCATGGGCGGCCGCCACCCCGACGAATGGGCCGCGGACCTGGCGGCCATCGTCGACGATCTCATGGAGCGCTCCGGCCACGTGATCGTGGCCGGCGTTCCGCCGTTCGCACTGTTTCCCTCGGTCCCCCCGACCCTCGGCCGGGTGCTGACCGCGCGTGCGGAGGCACTCGACGAGGTCTCGCGCGGCATCTGCCGGACGCGCCCGTGCACGACCTGGGTCACGATGGCCGAAATCCCACCGCCGCATTTCTTCGCGACGGACCGATTTCATCTTTCGGCGGCCGGCTACCGGCGCTGGGCCCAGGTCGTCGCCAACCACATTCCGGTCTGACCCAACACGGCCCCTGGCGTGCGGCCGGGGCGGGGCGTCCGGGTCAGCACTCCGGGGCGGAGACCACGTAGAACCGGGGCATCGGAAGCACCCGGAACCGCAGCCGGGCGCCGGAGCGGCGCAGTTGCCAGGTGAGCGCGAGCAGGGCGGTGGCCAGCGAGATCAGGCCGCCGATCCAGATGCTGGCGCCGGCGCCGTAGGTCTCGGCGAGCCAGCCGATCACCGGTGCGCCGATCGGGTTGGTGCCGAGGAAGACCAGCACCCAGAGCGCCATCACCCGGCCCCGGAAGGCCGCGTCGACGCCGAGCTGGATCCGCTGGTTGGCCGCCTGGGCGAAGTAGACCATGAAGAAGCCGGTGGGCAGCAGCAGGGCCACCACCAGCCAGTACGCCGAGGCCAGCCCGACCAGGGTGCCGAACGCCGAGCAGGCGACGGCGGCGCCGAGCACCACCCAGACGGTGGGCCGGCTGCGCCGCCCGGTGCCGGCCAGCGCGCCGGCCAGCGCGCCGACCGCCAGCGCGCTGCTGAACAGGCCGAACGAGGCGGCCCCGGTGTTGAACACGGTCTTGGCCAGCGCGGCGAGGGTGAGCTGGAAGTTGAACAGCGAGGTGGCGATGATGGAGATCATCACCATTGGCAGCAGCAGGTCGGGCCGGCGCCAGACGTACCGCAGGCCGTCGATCACCTTGGCCTGGTCGCGCTCGGCGACAGGCGGCAGCTCCTTGCGGTGCAGCTCCGCCGGGCGCATCCGGATCACGTTGACCAGCGGGGCGAGCGAGCTGACCGCGGTGACCAGGAAGACCGGGCCGACGTCGAAGGCGGCGATGGCCAGGCCGGCCAGCGCCGGTCCGACGATCCGCGCGGAGTTGAAGGTGGCCGCGTTGAGCGAGAGTGCGTTGGGCAGCAGGGGGGTGCCGACCAGTTCGCTGACGAACGCCTGCCGGACCGGGGTCTCCACGGCGTTGGCGGTGCCGAGCAGGGCGGCGAAGGCGAACACGTGCCAGAGCTGCACCAGCCCGGTGATCACCAGGGTGGCCATGGCGAGCGACAGCACCGTCCAGAAGGCGTTGGCGACGAAGAGCAGCAGGCGCTTGTCGTACCGGTCGGCGAGGCGGCCGGAGAGCAGGGTGAGCAGCAGCACCGGGGTGAACTGGAGGGCGGTGACCACGCCGAGGGCGGTGGCCGAGTTGCCGGAGAGGTCGAGGACGAGCCAGTCCTGGGCGATGAACATCATCCAGACGCCGATCAGTTTGATCAGCTGTCCGGTGGCGAAGAGCCGGTAGTTGCGGACTCGTAGGGACTGGAACATCGTGCTCAGCTTCGCCTGCACTCTTGGTGCGCCTCCTCGGGTACGCGTCATCCACGGTGGACGGCGCGGACCCGGTGGCGCGGTCAGTCGCGGGCGATCCGCGAAAGGATCTCGGCGGCTCGCCGCAGCGTGTCCCGGTCCTCCTCGTCGAGGGCGGCCAGCCGGCTGGCCAGCCACTCGTCGCGGACCCGCTCGAACTGGTCGAGCACGGCCCGTCCGCCCTCGGTGGCCGCCAGGATGACCTGGCGACCGTCGGTCGGATGGGGGGTGCGCCGCACGAGGCCGCGCTCCTCCAGCTTCGCGACGATCCTGGTCATCGTGGGCGGTTGCACCCGTTCGACGTCGGCCAGCTCCCGGGGTGTCAGCGCGCCCGCCAGCTTGAGGCTGGTGAGCGCGGAGAGCTGGGTGACCGTCAGGTCGCCCACCGGGCGGGCCTGTCGGACCCGCCGGTTGAGCCGGGTGATCGCATCTCGCAACTGGGGGGCCAGCTGCGCCGGTGGCACGCGTTCCGCCGTCACCGTCCGCTCCGTCACAGTCGTTAGCCTACCTAATGAGCATGGCTAACGACATGCGATATGACCACGCTCACGAGAAGTTTGTCCTGCTCCGGGCCGGGTGGCCGAGGCGGCACCCGGCCCGGGCTCAGGATCGTCAGAGCACCGCGGACTCGATCGGCCCGCGCAGGAAGTACAGCACGAACAGCAGGGCCACGAAGTAGAGCAGCGGGTGGACCTCGCGGGCCTTGCCCTTGGCGAGCTTCACCAGCACGTACGTGATGATGCCCGCGCCGATGCCGTTGGAGATCGAGTAGGTGAACGGCATCAGCACGATGGTGAGGAACGCCGGGATGGCGATCTCGTAGTCGGTCCAGTCGATGGTCCGCACCGCGGTCATCATCAGGAAGCCGACCACCACCAGCGCGGTGGACGCCGCCTCGAACGGCACCACCACCGCCAGCGGCGCCAGGAACATCGCCAGCAGGAACAGGGCGCCGGTGACCAGGTTGGCCACGCCGGTCCGGGCGCCCTCCGCGACCCCCGCGGCACTCTCGATGTACGACGTGTTGCTCGACACCGAGGCCGCGCCACCCGCGGCGGCGGCGATCGAGTCGACCAGCAGGATCTCCTTCGCCCGCGGCGGGGTGCCTTGCTCGTCGAGCATGTCCCCCTCCTGACCGATCGCGACCATGGTGCCCATGGTGTCGAAGAAATCGGTGATCATCAGGGTGAAGACGAACATCAGCGGGACCAGCCAGCCGACCCGACTCCACGAGCCCAGCACGTTGAAGTTGCCGAGCAGGGAGAGGTCGGGGATGTCGACCACCTTCTCCGGCAGCGCCGGCACGTTCAGCGACCAGCCCTTCGGGTTCGGCTGGCCGTTGACGAAGGACGGGCCGACCTTGGTGATCGCCTCCACGATGATCGCCAGCACGGTCGAGGCCAGGATGCCGATCAGGATCGCGCCGCGCACCCGGCGGACCACCAGCACGATGGTGACCAGCAGGCCGACCACGAAGACCAGCATCGGCCAACTGACGATCTTGCCGTTGATGCCCAGGCCGACCGGCACGGTGGTGTTCGCCGCGTCCGGCACCCGGCGGACGAAGCCCGCGTCCACCAGGCCGATGATGGTCAGGAAGAGGCCGATACCCACGCCGATGGCGGTCTTGAGCTGGGTCGGCACCGAGCGGAACACCGCGGTACGCAGCCCGGTCAGCACCAGGATCGCGATGAGCACACCCTCGATCACCACCAGGCCCATGGCGTCGGCCCAGGTCATCTCGGGGGCGATCTCGAAGGCCACCAGCGCGTTGACGCCGAGGCCGGCGGCGAGCGCCATCGGGAACCGGCCGACGACGCCCATCAGGATCGTCATCAGACCCGCCACCAGGGCGGTGGCCGCGGCCAGCGCGGGGATCGCGAGCTGCTTGCCGTCCCCGTCGACGGCACCGCCCAGGATCAGGGGATTGAGCACCACGATGTACGCCATCGTGAAGAAGGTCGCGAGGCCACCCCGCACCTCCCGGCTCATCGTCGAGCCGCGGGAGGTGATCTCGAAGAACCGGTCGAAACCGGAGCGGGGTTGGGCGGGATCGGGTGCGGTGCCGTTGTCCGGCGGCGCTATGGACATCTGGTCCCTCGCAGGTGATCTTCGGTTGGACGCGCGCATCGTCCCAGATCAGTGGCGGGCAGGGAAAGTTGATCGCGTACGCTTTTGTCCGTGCCTCAGCAGCAGCCGCCGCGGCCGGAGCCGCTCGACCCGCCGATGGTGCCGTTCGCCGTCGTCGGGCTGGTCGCCTGGGCGGTGGCCGGGCTGGTCCTGCTGCTCTTCTTCCGCGACTGGCTGACCGCGAACGGCCACCAGAACTGGCTCTGGACCTGCCTGGCCGGTTTTCTGTGGGGCTTCCCCGGTCTCGCGACAATGATGCGCCACGACGCCCACCGGCGTCGCCGCCGGGCCGCCGCCGGCCAGAGCTGACTCAGCTCCGCCGGCCCGCGCCACCCCGGCCGGCACCGACTCGACTCAGCGCGGCTCGCGCCACCCCGGCCGGCACCGACTCAGCGCGGCTCGCGCCACCCCGGCCGGCACCGACTCAGCTCCGCCGGCCCCGCGCGGCCCGGACCACCGACGTCACGGGTGACCGTACGGCTCCGCCGGCTCGGCCGACTCGACGGACCCGGGAGCCCGGCTCACCGTGACCGCCTCGACCGCGCTGTCGTCGTAGACCGTCGGCAACTCGTCGACCGGCGTCTCCGGCGTCTCGGTCAGCGTCTCCGAGTGGGCGCCGCACCCGTGGTCGGCGCTGACCACCCGGCCGTCGTCGGGGGCGTAGAAGTTGCCGCAGGCCCCGAACGCCTGCCGCAGCTGACCGGCCAGCGGCAGATAGAAGCCGCAGGTGCCGCAGCGGGCGGCGGCGGGCGCCGCGGTCGAGATCGGCGCGGCGGGGCCGTGGTCGCCGTCGTACCAGCGCTGGGCCGCCTCGGCCCGCCCCTCCCGGGACATCACCCGGGGCCGGCCCAGGCCCAGCTCCCAGGCGGTCTCCTCGACCGCCGGGTCGTCGGAGAGCAGGTAGCCGGGGGCGAGCCGGTCGTCGTCGGCGGGGGTGACCAGCAGGTCGCCCGGGCCCAGGTCGCCCGGCTTGAGCCGCTCCTGCCAGGGCACCCAGCCCGGGGCGAGCATCGCGTCGGGGCCGGGTAGCAGGACCGTCTCGCAGATGGTGACCGTGCGGCTGCGCGGCACCCGGGTCACGGTGACCGCCCAGCGCCAGCCGCGGTAGCCGGCCAGCCGGCACTCGAAGTAGTGGGTGACGAGGCGGTCCCCCTCGGCCACGGCCTGGAGGTGGTCGCCGACGTCGGCGGGCTCCACGTCGGTGATCGCGGCGCGGGCCACCTCGACGGCAGCGGCGCACACCTGGTCGAGACGGGCGCGGGTGGAGGCGGGCCTGGTCACCGGTCCATTGTTCCCCATGCCCGGCGGAGCCCGACAGAGGGACTCCCCGGGAGGCTTCTGCGCCGGTGCTGCGGCGTTCCCGGATCGGATGGGCGAGGATGGAACACATGCCGCTGTTCTCCCGCCCCGAGCGATCCGCACTCGGGCGGACCGTGGGCACCGGCATCCGGGCCGTACGCCTGCTGTTGCGCGGCTCGGTCAGCGGCGGCCGGTGGATGACCCGGCGGGCCGGCTCGGCCCGGGCCCGCAGCGCCGGCAACGAGGTCGGCATGGTCCGCCTCTTCGACCTGCACGCGCTCTCCTGCGCCGGCGACACGCTCATCGCGATCGGGCTGGCCGGCACGATCTTCTTCGACGTGCCGCTCGGCGAGGCGCGCAACAAGGTGGCGCTCTACCTGCTGGTGACGATGGTGCCGTTCGCCATGCTGGCGCCGGTGGTCGGCCCGCTGCTCGACCACTTCCGGCACGGCCGCCGGTACGCGCTGGCGGCCACCATGCTCGGCCGGGCCTTCCTGGCCTGGCTGATCTCCGACTATCTGGACAGCTTCGGCCTGTACCCGGCCGCCTTCGGGGTGCTGGCGCTGTCCCGGGCGTACGGGGTGGCCCGGTCCGCGGCGGTGCCCCGGCTGCTGCCCGAGGGCATCGGCCTGTCCCAGGTAGGCGCGCGGGCCAGCGTCTACGGGACGGTGGCGGGCGCGCTGATGGCGCCGCTCGGCCTGGCCGCCTTCTGGTTCGGCCCGCAGTGGCCGCTGCGGGTCGCCTCGGTGATCTTCCTGGTCGGCATGGTGATCGCGCTGCGGCTGCCGCCGAAGGCGGACTCGGAGCCGCCGGAGCGGGTGCCCCAGCCGCTGCGCGCGCTGCGCGGCCGGGACCGGGAACGGCCACTGGGCCGGGGCCGCCCCGCCGGCCGGCTGGTGATCGCCACCCTGATCGGCTCCGCCACCCTGCGCGGCATGTACGGCTTCCTGCTGCTCTTCCTCGCCTTCGCGATCAAGGCCGGCGACCTGACCACGGTCTTCTGGGGCCGGGAGCTCGGCCCGCAGGTCGCGCTGGGCGTGGTCGGCGGGGCGCTGGCGGTGGGCGGCTTCCTGGCCACCGCGATCGGCACCCGGCTGCGCATCCACCGCCCGGTCGCCATCCAGTCCAGCGCGTTGATCATCGTGGCCGGGGTGGGCGTGCTCGCCACGCTGAAGTTCTCGCTGCCCATGGTGGCGGTGCTCTGCCTGGTGACCGCCCTGTTCAGCGGGATCGCCAAGCTGACCGTGGACGCCTCGATCCAGGAGCGCATCCCGGAGCGGCTGCGGGCCAGTTCCTTCGCCCATTCCGAGACGGCGCTGATGCTCGCCTTCGTGGCCGGCGGCGCGCTGGGCCTGGTCCCGTTCGCCGGCCGGGTCGGCGTCCTCGTCGCGGCCGGGGTCGCGGTCCTCGCCGCCCTCCGCGGCCTCCTGGTCGCCCGCCGGCTCCGCGCCGAACGCCTGGTCGGTCGCCCCCTCGACGACGACGAGCAGGACCGCCTCGCCGAGCAGGACCGGCGCGCGGAGCGGGACCGCCACGCCGAACAGGACGCCGAACAGGATCAGCCGACCGGCGCCGACCGCGCCGAGACCACCGAGCCCGGCAATGCCCGCCGCAGCGGCGTCGCCGGCCGTGACCCTCGTGCCGGCGAACCCGACGACAGGTATCCCGCGGACGAGACCGACGACGCCACCGAGGCCGCCCGTCGGGCGGCGCCCACCTCGCCGGCCCCCACCGGCTACGACGGGCTGGCCCCGCCCGGCTACCACGTCTACCGGCCGTCGTCGGCGGTGCCCCGGGCCGGCGGGGCGGACGACGAGGAACGGCGCGGCTCACCCGGACCGGTGTCGTGACGAGACTGCTGGTGGTGACCGCCGTGCCGGTGGAGGCCGAGGCGGTCCGGGCCGGGCTCACCGACCCGACGGTGACCGTGCGCCCGGTCGGGGTGGGGCCGGCCGTGGCCGCCGCGGCCACCGCCCGACTGCTCACCCTGGCCGAGGCGGCCGGCCACCCGTTCCGGGCGGTGCTCAGCGCCGGCGTGGGCGGCGGCTTCGCCGACCGGGTGCCCGTCGGCGGCACGGTGCTGGGCACCCGCAGCGTCGCCGCAGACCTGGGCGCCGAGTCGCCGGAGGGCTTCATCCCGGTCGACGAGCTGGGCATGCCACCGGAGTGGCTGGGCGGCGGCCCGTCGGTGGACGCCGACGCAGCGCTGCTGGCCGAGCTGCGGCAGGCGCTACCGGCGGCGATCGTGGGCGCGGTACTGACCGTCGGCACCGTCACCGGCACCGCCGCCAGCACCCAGGCCCTCGCCGTCCGTCACCCCGACGCGGTGGCCGAGGCCATGGAGGGGTACGGCGTGGCGGTCGCCGCCATGCAGGCCGGGCTGCCCTTCGGTGAGCTGAGGACGATCTCCAACCCGATCGGCCCCCGGGACCGGGACGCCTGGCGAATGCGGGAGGCCATCGCCGCCCTCACCGAGGCCGCCCAGGCACTGCACTGAGCTGATCCTTCGGCAGCGCGAGCCGGAAGGCGATCGGCCGCGAAGCCTCCTGCTCCCAGCCACAGGCGTAGAGGAACCCGCTGCCCCACTCGGCGACCGCCCGCGCCTCCACCACACCGGCCCGGCGCATCTCGTCCGCCAGGGCCCCCAGCAGCCGCCGGCCGATGCCGAGCCACCGGTGTTCGGCGGCGACCAGCACGCCGTCCAGCACGATCTCCCGTTGCCCACCCAGGTCGTACCCGAGCGCCAGGTCGAGGCTGCGCTCGTGGGCCCGCAGCTCGCCGACCAGCTCGCCGTTGGGCAGTTCCGCGACTAACCGCCACGACGTCGACGGCAGGCCGGGCGGCGGATCTGCACCCGGCGGCGCACTGCCGCGCCCCGGCGTCGGCGATCCCGCTCGCGCCGGTCCAGCCGCCACGTCGCGGCCGGCAGCTTGAGGGGCCAGAGCGGCTCGGGCAGGTCGTACCAGCCGGCCCACCACGCGCCCGGCCAGTCCCGTGGTTCGCGGACCTCCCGCCCGTCGAGGTGCGCCGGGCAGTGCCGCCCGGCCGCGTCCCGTGGGCCGTCGGCCCCGACCGCCAGCGCGGCCGAGCCGACGCCGGCTGGAGTGTCACCGGCCGGGTTGTCACCGGCCGGGGCGTCGCCGGCCGGGTTGTCACCGGCCGAGGTGTCACCGGCCGAGGTGTCACCGGCTGGGGCGTCACCGGCCGAGGTGTCACCTGCCGGCAGCGAGACGGTCAGCTGGGCGTTCACGGCCCGTGCGAGTCGTTCGACGGTGCGGAAGCGCGGGTCGGTCGCCTGCCCCGACTCGATCCGGGCGATGGTCCCCTGCGGGATCCCGGACCGTGCGGCCAGCTCGCGCTGGCTCAGGTCGGCCCGGCGGCGCAACGCCCGCAGCGTCGCGCCCAGGTCGATCGCCTCCCCCGACGTGGCGCCCAGGCCGGCCATCTCCCCCGACGTGGCGCCCAGGCCCACCGCCTCCTTCGACGTGGCGCCCAGCCCGGCCACCTCCTTCGACGTGGCGCCCAACCATGCCACCTCCCCCGACTTGGTCATGCCCCACATCGTCTGCCCTACCGGCGCCCCGCTCAACAGCCATCGTCCGCCTGTGGAAAACCCTGTGGAAAAGCGGTGGGCCTGGGGACGGCGGGTGCGTTTCAGCGCCTACCAACTTGATGACGTAAACGAATCAAATACCGGGAATGAAACCCCGACATCCCGCAATCCGTCCCCGCCCTGATTCGTCTGTGACATCAAGTTGGTAGGCATTGAAACGGCCCCCGGTGGCCCCGGGACGACCCGCCGAGGCAGCTGGCCCCACACCTCGTTCCGGTTCGTCCGGGCCATCGCCTCCGACACCAGCACCCGCCGGCAGGCGATCGACCGGTGCCGGATCAGCAACCAGCCGCCACCGCCACCCGACCACCGGCCCAGGCCAACCACCGGCCCCAACCACCGGCCCCAACCATCGGCCCAGGCCCACCACCACCGCACGCCCACCACCACCGCACGCCCACCACCACCGCAGGCCAACAGGCAGCAGCGAAGACGGCCAGCGGCAGCGCGGACCGCCGGCGGAGGCGTGGGTCACGGTCGGTGGGCGGGGCGGAGCCAGGGGCGGGGGCGGGGCTACGGTGGGGTCGTGGCGCTCTCCCTCGCGATCTCGCCCTGCCCGAACGACACGTTCGTCTTCGACGCCCTGGTGCACGGGCGGGTGCCCGGCGCGCCGGCGGTGGAGGTCACCTACGCCGACGTGGACGTCACCAACACCGCCGCCGAGCGGGGGGCGTTCGACCTGGTCAAGGTGAGCTACGCGGCGCTGCCCTGGCTGCTGGACGACTACCACCTGCTGCCCTGCGGCGGGGCGCTGGGCCGGGGCTGCGGCCCGCTGGTGCTCACCCGCGGCGACCGGACCGACCTGTCCGGCGCGACGGTGGCGGTGCCGGGCGAGCGGACCACGGCGTACCTGCTGTTCCGGCTCTGGGCGGCGGACCGGCCGCCGGCGCGGATCGAGGTGGTGCCGTTCCACGAGATCATGCCGGGGGTGGCCGCCGGCCGGTACGACGCGGGGCTGGTGATCCACGAGGCGCGGTTCACCTACCCGCGGCACGGGCTGACCGCCCTGGTCGACCTCGGCGAGTGGTGGGAGGGCGACACCGGGCTGCCGATCCCGCTCGGCGCGATCCTGGCCCGCAAGGGCGCGGTCGACCCGGTGGCGGCCGCCGGCTGGATCCGGGAGTCCGTCCGGCAGGCGTGGGCCGACCCTGGGGCCAGCCGGGAGTACGTGCTCACGCACGCCCAGGAGATGGAGCCCGACGTGGTGGACCGGCACATCGGCCTCTACGTCAACGAGTTCACCGCCGACCTGGGAGAGGCCGGCTTCGCCGCCGTGGAGGCGCTGCTGGGCCGGGCCGCCGACGCCGGGCTCGTCCCTCAGACCTCCAGCTCGCGCGCCACCGCGTGGACCAGCTGAGCGACCTTCTGCGCGGTCTTCCGGTCCGGGAACCGGCCGCGACGCAGGTCCGGCTGGACCTTCGCCTCCAACACCTTGATCATGTCTTCGACCAGGCCGTGCAGCTCGTCGGCGGGTCGCCGGCGCGCCTCGGCCACCGACGGCGGCGCCTCCAGCAGCCGTACGCTCATCGCCTGGGAACCTCGCCGGCTCTCCACCACACCGAACTCGATCCGCTGACCACCCTTGAGGTCGGTGACACCCGCCGGCAGCGCGGCCTTGGGCAGGAACACGTCGCCACCCTCGTCACTGGTGACGAACCCGTATCCCTTGGCCGTGTCGTACCACTTCACTCGACCCGTAGGCACCTGAGAACCCCTGCTTCGCTCGAACGACTACTGCTCCAAGGCTAGCCGGATGATCCGGTCGAGTGCCGCTGGGAATCCGACGAGATCATCGAGCACCAGCCGCGCCCCGGCGGCCCGCAGTTCGTCGCCCGCGCAGGGGCCGGTCGCCACCCCGATCCCGGGGATCCCGGCCGCGCCGGCCGCCGCCATGTCGGCCACGTGGTCCCCGACGTACAGGGTCGCCCCGTGCTCCCGCAGCGCGGTCGCCTTCTCCTCGGCGAACAGGTCGCCGGCCAGCTCGTCCACCGCCAGGCCCAGGTGGTCCAGGTGCAGCTTCGCCAGCCGGCCGATCTTCGAGGTGACCACCATGACCCGGCCGCCGCGCTCGTGCACCGCGGCGATCGCCTCGACCGCGCCGGGCATCGGCAGCGTCGGCGTGATCGCGTACGCCGGGTAGAGCTCGCGGTACGCGCGGACCGCCTCCTCGACCCGCTCCGGCGGGAACCAGTGGGCGATCTCGGTGCGCAGCGGCGGCCCGAGCCGGGACACCGCCAGGTCGGCGTCCACGGGCACGCCGGTGCGGGCGGTCAGCGCCCGGTACGCGGCGGCGATGCCGGGACGCGAGTCGACCAGGGTCATGTCGAGGTCGAAACCGACCATCAGTGGGGGCATGTGGCGAACGTACCCGCCCAACCCGGACCGAGCCGGACGTCCGAGCGGCGGGACGTCGCCCCTGCGGGCTAGCGTGGAACGACGATGACCACCTCACTCGCCGACCACCTGCGGTCCCTGCCCGACGACTCGCTGGCCGCGCTGCTCCAGCTGCGGCCGGATCTCGTCGTGCCGGTGCCCGCCGACGTCTCCGCGCTGGCCATCCGGGCCCAGTCCCGGGTCTCCGTGGCGCGTGCCCTGGACGGGCTGGACCAGTTCACCCTTCAGATCCTGGACGCCGCGCGGCTGACCCGCGATCCGGACGCCGGCACCACCACCGCCGAGGCGATCCTCGCGATGGCGGGTGGCGGGGCCCGCCCGCCGGCCCCGGCCGCGATCCGCGGCGCGCTGGGCCGGCTGCGCGCGCTCTTCCTGCTGTACGGCCCGGAGCACGAGCTGCGGGTGGTGGGGGGCGTCGACGAGGTGTCCCCGTACCCGGCGGGGCTGGGCCGACCGGCGGCGGAGCTGGACCCGCGCTCGGCCGCCGTCTGCGCGGACCCGGCGAAGCTGCGGCGTACGCTGCTCGCCGCTCCCGCCTCGGCCCGGGCGGTCCTGGACCGGCTCGCGGCCGGGCCGCCGGTGGGCAGCGTGCCCCCGGGGTCGTTGCAGGCCCCCGCCGTCGGGGCGGAGGACGCGTTGCCGCCGGATGTCACCAACGGCGGCGCGCCCACCGGCTCCCCGGTCCGCTGGCTGGTCGAGCACCGGCTGCTGGTGCGGGTGTCCAGCGGCAAGGGCGGCGGCACGGTGGAACTGCCCCGCGAGGTGGGCCTGCTGCTGCGCCGGGAGACCGGCCCGCTCGGCCCGATCAGCACCACCCCGCCCCCGGTGTCCGGCCCGCCGCGGGAGGCGAAGGCCGTCGACTCGGCGGGGGCCGGGCAGACCATGGAGGTGGTCCGGCACACCGAGGCGCTGCTGGAGACCCTGGCCGCCGAGCCCGCGCCGGTGCTCCGCTCGGGCGGCGTCGGGGTGCGTGACCTGCGCCGGCTGGCCCGGGTGCTCGGGCTGGACGATCCGACCACCGCGCTGCTGTTCGAGGTGGCGTACGCGGCGGGCCTGCTCGGCGAGCTGGACCTGACCGGTTCCGCGACCGCCCGCTACGGCGGTGACCAGCAGGTGCTGCCCACCGGCGGGTACGAGGTGTGGCGGGCGCTGTCGCTGGCCCAGCGCTGGGAGCAGCTGGCCCGGGCGTGGCTGACCATGACCCGGCAGCCGGGCCTGGTGGGGCAGCGCGACGACCGGGACCGGCCGATCCCGGTGCTCTCCGCCGAGGCGGAACGGGCCGGGGCGCCCGCGTCCCGCCGGGCGGTGCTCGGGGTGCTGGCCGACCTGGAGCCGGCCACCGCGCCCACCCCGGACGAGACGCTGGCCCTCCTGGAGTGGCGGGCGCCGCGGCGGGCCCGGGGGCGGGAGGCGGCGCACCGGGAGGTGCTGGCCGAGGCCGCCCAGCTCGGGGTGACCGGCCTGGGCGCGCTCACCTCGTACGGGCGGCTGCTGCTGGCCGACGTCACCGAGGCCGACGAGCGGGCCGGGGGCGACCCGCTGGGGCTGCTCTCCGAGGCGGAGTCGGGCGACCCGTCCACGGCGGTACGCGCCCTGGACGCGCTGCTGCCCGCCCCGGTGGATCACGTGTTGGTGCAGGCCGACCTGACGGTGGTGGTGCCCGGTCCGCCCGACCCGGCGTTGGCCGGTGAGCTGGACGTGGTGGCCGAGCACGAGTCGGCGGGCGGGGCGAGCGTCTACCGGGTGACCCCGGCCAGCGTGCGGCGGGCCTTGGACGCCGGCTACTCGGCGGACGACCTGCACGCGCTGTTCCGCCGCCGGTCCCGCACCCCGGTGCCGCAGGGCCTGGCCTATCTGGTGGACGACGTGGCCCGCAAGCACGGCGGGCTGCGGGTCGGCTCGGCCGGCGGGTACGTGCGCAGCGACGACGAGGCGCTGCTCACCGAGGTGCTGGCGGACCGGCGGCTGGAGTCGCTGGCGTTCCGCCGGCTGGCCCCGACGGTGCTGATGACGCCGTACCAGGTCAACCGGATGCTTGTCGCGCTGCGCGACGCCGGGTACGCGCCGGTGCCGGAGGATGCCGGCGGCGCGACGGTGCTGACCCGGCCGAAGATCCGGCGGGCGCCGGCCCGGACGCCGGTGTCGACCCGGGCGGTGGACCCGCTGGCGACGCCGCGGCTGCCGATGCCGCGGCTGCTGGGCGTGGTGGAGCAGATCCGGCGCGGCGACGCGGCGGCGCGGGCGGCCCGGCGGGCGCCGGCCGTGGTGCGCGGCGCCCCGCCCAGCGGGCCGGCCCCGGTGCACGGTCATTCCGAGGCCCTGGCCGTGCTCCAGCAGGCGGTGCGGGACAAGGCGCTGGTCTGGGTCGGTTACGTCGACGCGCACGGGGCGACCGCGTCCCGGCTGGTCCGGCCGGTGTCGATGGGCGCCGGCTACCTGCGGGCGGAGGACGAGCGCACGGAGATGCTGCACACCTTCGCCCTGCACCGGATCACCGCCGCGGTGCTGGAGGACTGACCGCTGGTCAGCGTCCGCCGCGCCGGATCGAGGCGATCACCGAGACGCCGAGCAGCAGCGCGAACGCGGCGCCGGCCGACTCGCCGACCGAGGCGATGAAGCCCTGTTGCTGCACCAGCCAGCCGAAAAGGAACCAGCCGAAGACACCGACCCCGGCGAGCACGTACCCGACCAGGACGGCCGTGGGCACCTCTGCCGGCTGCTCGCTGTCGGAGAGCACCTCCCGCTCGACGGTCATGCCGTGCCTCCCCACCCCGTGGATCGTGCCCCAGGTTCCAGAGTGACACCTGATCACCAGAGTGAGAAGGGCGACGGTCCGCCGGCGAGCCCCGCCGCGCGCTCGCCCCCGATGCCTCGAACGCGCGCCCGCCGGGCTCCGACCGGCGAACCTCCCCTGGCCGGGGACGGTGCCGGCGCCTCACCCACGACCGACACATCCGCCCCTCTGCAAGACGTTTCTGAATGCCGTGCCGGTTGCGTCCGGCGGGCATTTTTCTCGGGTCGGTTGGCGCGCGTGCAACACTGGATGGTCGGCCTCGGGCAGGTTCACCCTGCACCCGTGGGGCCGGCCCGGGTGAGGGAGAGGACACTGGCGTGAGCGGTGGACCACTGATCGTGCAGTCGGACAAGACCCTGCTGCTGGAGATCGACCACCCCGACGCGCAGGCGTGCCGGATGGCCATCGCGCCCTTCGCCGAGCTGGAGCGCTCCCCCGAGCACGTGCACACCTACCGGCTGACCCCGCTGGGGCTGTGGAACGCCCGGGCCGCCGGCCACGACGCCGAGGGCGTGGTCGACTCCCTGATCAAGTATTCCCGCTACCCGGTGCCGCACGCGCTGCTGGTCGACGTGGCCGAGACCATGGACCGGTACGGCCGGCTCCAGCTCGCCAACGACCCGGCGCACGGCCTGGTGCTGCGCGCCCTGGACCGGGTGGTGCTGGTCGAGGTGGCGAAGAGCAAGAAGCTCGCCGGCATGCTCGGCAACAAGATCGACGACGACACCATCCAGGTGCACCCGTCGGAGCGCGGCCGGTTGAAGCAGGCGCTGCTGAAGCTGGGCTGGCCGGCGGAGGACCTGGCCGGTTACGTCGACGGCGAGGCGCACCCGATCGAGCTGGCCGAGGCCGGCAAGGACGGCGGCAAGCCGTTCACCCTGCGGTCCTACCAGCGGGAGGCGGTGGAAGCGTTCTGGGCCGGCGGGTCGGGCGTGGTGGTGCTGCCCTGCGGCGCCGGCAAGACGCTGGTCGGGGCGGCGGCGATGGCCGAGGCGAAGGCCACCACGCTGATCCTGGTGACGAACACGGTGGCGGGCCGGCAGTGGAAGCGGGAGCTGATCGCCCGCACCTCGCTGACCGAGGAGGAGATCGGCGAATACTCGGGCGAGCGCAAGGAGATCCGGCCGGTCACCATCGCCACGTACCAGGTGCTCACCTCGCGGCGCGGCGGCGCGTTCACCCACCTGGACCTGTTCGGCGCCCGCGACTGGGGCCTGGTCGTCTATGACGAGGTGCACCTGCTGCCCGCGCCGATCTTCCGCTTCACCGCGGACCTCCAGGCCCGCCGCCGGCTGGGCCTCACCGCCACCCTGGTACGCGAGGACGGCAGGGAGGGCGACGTGTTCTCCCTGATCGGCCCGAAGCGGTACGACGCGCCGTGGAAGGACATCGAGCAGCAGGGCTGGATCGCCCCCGCCGAGTGCACCGAGGTCCGGGTGACGCTCACCGACGCGGAGCGGATGTCGTACGCGACGGCGGAGGCCGAGGAGCGCTACCGGATGGCGGCGACGGCCCGGACCAAGCTACCGGTGGTGCGTGCTCTCGTGGAGCGGCATCCTTCCGAGCAGGTGCTCGTGATCGGTGGTTTCCTCGACCAGTTGCACCAGCTCGGCGAGTATCTGGACGCGCCGATCGTGCAGGGGTCGACGACGAACAAGGAGCGCGAGCGGCTCTTCGACGCGTTCCGGTCCGGTGAGGTGCGGACCCTCGTCATCTCGAAGGTCGGGAACTTCTCGATCGACCTGCCGGAGGCGGCGGTGGCGATCCAGGTGTCCGGCACGTTCGGGTCACGGCAGGAGGAGGCCCAGCGGCTCGGGCGGGTGCTGCGGCCGAAGGCCGACGGGCGGCAGGCACACTTCTACACGGTCGTCTCCCGGGACACGATCGACACCGAGTACGCGGCGCATAGGCAGCGCTTCCTGGCGGAGCAGGGGTACGCGTACACGATCGTTGACGCCGACGACGTGCTCGGGCCGTCGCTGCCGTCCTTCGACTGACGCGCGTCTTGATGGGCCGGTTTGCGGGATGTGACGGTGGCCGGGTCGCCTGACACCGCCACATCCCGCATGCAGGGCCGGATCTGCGCGCGCCGCAGGCGTTCAGCGCCGGCCGGGCTGGGCTGGGCCGGCTGGGCTGGGCGAGCGCCGGCGGTTCGCCCCCACATGGCGGCAGCCCACCAGGTCAGCGCCCGGACTGGGGGCTGTTTCGTTGCCTACCAACTTGATGTCGTAAACGAATCAGCGGTGGGGCACCTGCTCGCCCGGCTCCTGAATGTCGGCAGTCACGCCGCTCAACATGGCTTCGAGCCCGTGCAGCGCCTCGATCTGCGAGGGTGCCAGCCAGGAGAGGGAGGGGAATTCGGCGCAGGTCGCGACGAACTCCCGGTCATCGGTGGACCAGGTGACGCGGTACGTGTAGTGGGTGATCTCGGGACGGGCACCGGGCTGCACCGTGCCTCCTTGAGCCTGCGGGCGGGCGACACTCAAGTCTAGGGTGCTCTACTTGTTGCATCTAGTATCCTAGACTTGCCGGGTGAAGCGGGTCGACCTAATCAACCAGATCAGCAAGGCGGCTGCCGATGCGGGCGTGACCTTTGAAAAGGTCCGCGAAGGCGGCAGCCACACGATCTACAGGTACGGCCAGCAGAACGTGGTGGTACCGCGACACAAGGAGATCAACGAGCTGACAGCGCGAGGTATCCTGCGCAGCCTGGGGTTGAGGTAGAAGGGGGCCGGCTTCGATGAAATACACCGCGAGGTGCGTGCGCTCGGGTGACTGGTGGGCGATCACCGTGCCAGAGATCAAGGGTGTTTTCTCGCAGGCTCGCCGTCTCGACCAGGTCGACGGGATGGCACGTGAAGCCATCGCGCTCATGCTCGACGTGAAGCCCGACAGTTTCGACGTGGATGTGCAACCCGACCTGCCACAAGAGGTGACCCGCGCCCGCAAGGCGCGCAGCGCACTGCGTAAGGCCGAAGAGTCCGCCGAAGAGGCGACCGTCGCCGCCGCCCGCGCACTCCTGGCCAAGGGCTACACGGTCAGGGACGCGGGTGCGCTCCTCGGCATTTCCCCGCAGCGCGTGTCGCAGCTGGCGCCCAAGAAGGGCGCGGCGGGCGGTGCCGGCAAGATCCGCAAGGGCGGGAAGGTCGCAGTCAAGCAGGAACACGGGGTCGCCGCCGCTTGAGCCACGCTCGCCCACGTGACCCGGTGGGCCGCCCCGAACGAGGCGGCCCACCGGGTCAGCGGCCGGTCAGGAGAAGTCGACCAGGAAGTAGTAGCTCGTCGGGTCGGTCCACACCCCGTCGGCGGTGCGTCCCCGCACCGTCATGGTGTGCGAGCTGACCGAGGTCGGCGTCCAGGTCACGGTGGCGACCCCGGCGGCGTTCGCCGCCACCGTCGCCGGCTCCCCGCCCTCGACCGTGTACTCGAACTCCACCACGCCCGGCGTGCCCTGGGCAAAGGTGAAGTCCCCGGGCACGCCGACGCCACCGGCCCACTGACCGGCCGGGTAGGTGTCCGACGAGACCAGCGGTGCCGTGCCGACCAGGAACGGGTAGTCCGTCTGCGGCGTGTACTCGCCCGCCGCGGTGCGGCCCCGCACCGAGAAGACGTTCGCGCCGTTGCGGTCCATGGTCATCGAGATGTCGGTCACCGTTGAGTCGGTGGCCTTCGGCACGCTCTGCCAGGCACCGCCGTTGAGCTGGTACTCGAAGGTCATCACCTCGCTGATCTCGGTGGAGACCCGGAACGTGCCGACCGCGCCGATCCCACCACGCGGGCTGTACTCGTCGTACCCGCTGTAGACGCTGACGTGCGGGTCGCGGACCCGGAAGTAGTACTGCCGCTCGGCGCTGGCCGTGCCGTCGGCCGCCCGGCTGGTGACCGTCAACAGCGTGTACCCGGGATGGGTCGGAGTGATCTCGACGGTGGCCGTGCCGTCCGCGCCGGCGGCCACCACCTGCTCCTCGCCGCTGTACTCCAGCGTGTAGCGGTACTCCGCCACGTCGGAGCGGCCCGGTTTGAAGGTGAACCGGCCCGCCTGGCCGGGCTGGCCACCCTCACCGTTCTGGGGGTAGTCGCCGGACGTCACCACCGGCGCGTCGCTGACCTCGAAGGTGTAGGTGCGCGTCGGCGAGAAGGAGCCGTCCAGGAAACGCGTACGCACCGTCAGGGTGTTGCGGCCCGCGCGGTCCGGCGTCAGCGTCACCCGGGCCGAGCTGTAGTCCGGGTCGACGGTCTGCTCGGGCCCGTCGTTGAGCCGATAGAGGTAGACGTCCACGTCCGGCATCGCGGTGTCGAAGCCGAACTCACCGGCGATGCCCACGCCGCCGGACGCGCCGTACTCGTTGTAGGTGTTGGAGTAGACGATCGGCTTGGGATCGGTGACGCTGAACTGGTATTGCTCGACTTCCGAGACGGTGCCGTCGGCACTGATGCTGCGCACGTTCAGCGTGTGCCAGCCCGGCTCGGTCGGCGTCCAGCGCAGCACCGCGCTGCCGTCCGCCGCCGCGTCGACGCGCTGCATCTCGTCGTACCGGAACGCGTACTCGTAGGCGACCACGCCGGTGCGGCCGGGCCGGAAGGTGAAGCTGCCCGGACGGTCCACCACGCCGTCGTGGTCCGGGAACGCGAAGTCGGCCGACTCCACGACCGGGGTGTCGTCGACCAGGACGTTCTGCGTGTACGCGCCGACGAACTCGCTACCGGAGTAGCTGCGCACCTGGAGTCTGGTGGTGCCGGTCGCCGTGAAGACCACCGGAACGTCCGTCGTGCCGTCGGTGTCGGCGGGCACGCGGACCTCGTCGCCGTCACCGATCGTGTAGCCGAACTCGGTGACCCCTTCGATGTTTGTCGAGATCGCCAGCCGGCTGGGCAGGCCGACCCCACCCACCGTCACCCGCACCTGCGGTGCCGTCGAGTTGACGCGGAACTCGTAGCTGGTCACTTCGGAGGAGTTGGACGCGGCGTCCACACTGCGCACGCTCAGCGACTCGAAGAACGAGGCCGGCGTGAATTCCAGCGTGGCGTCCGCGCCCGGTGCGGGTGCGGGAAGGTAGTTGTACGTCTGGCCGTAGCGTCCCCAGTAGTAGCCCACCACGTCCGGCGAACCGTTCGCGGAGAAGGTGAACGTGCCCGGCACTCCGGTGCCACCATGCGGTTGGCCGTCCGCCGGGTACCTCGCCGAGGTGACCACGGGGGTGGCCGGCCGCTGCGCGTCGATCCGCACGTAGCAAGTCTTGGCCCACGCGGAGTAGTCGTACCCGTCGTAGGCGCGGGCGGTCCAGGCCACCACGGTGCCGTCCGGGTACCGCGACATGTCCCAGTCGAGCTTGGAGACGGTGCCGCCGCCGTAGCTCGGCCCGAACTGCTCGGAACGCTGGTCCTCCTGGCCGACAGGCCAGACGGCGAACTGACCGTTGAGGGTGGGATCGGTGATATCAGCGTCCGCCCCGCTGATCATCAGGTTGTAGTTGCGCGGCCCGACGGGTTGCGGCTTCTCCGTGGTGCCGCACGCCCAGGAGGGGATCTCCAGCCCGATCCGGGTGACCGTGGGCGCGTGGTTGGCCTCAACGTGGATGAGCGGGGTCGGTCGCAGCTTGCGGCCGTGGGAGAGCTTGCCTTCGTACCCGTGCGGCACCCGGACCTCAACGGTGAGGGTCGACTCCTTCCGATTGGCCAGCTTCTGGAGCGCCGGCATGATGTCCCAGGTCAGATATCCTGGGCAGGTCGCCTCCCCGCCGGCCTGGACGGTGCCGAGCAGCTCACGGTGACGTGGCGCGGACTCCCAGCTGGTGGTCGGCTTGATCGGGTCGGTGCGCCACAGCTCCACCGGCTGGGCCGACGCGCAGTCGGCCGCCGACCGCTCCGCGATGACCAGATCCGCCTTGTGGATGACGGCGCCACCGAAGCGCGAGATGTCAAAGGTGAAGTAGGACCGGGACTTGTGCTTGATGCCGGCGGCATCCGCCCAGGCGCCGATCGGCGCGTCACCAGTAGGGTTGACGAACGACCGGTTCGGCTGTTGGGAGTCGGTGTAGGCCCAGCCGGACCTGCTCACGTCTCGGTCCTCGTATGCCTGTGCCGGCACGGCGGTGACGCCGACCAGGCCGGCGCCCACCATGATCCCTAGTGACGCGGCCAGCATTTTTCGTACGCGCACGGACGTATCCACTCTCCCCACGCGATGGCGTGCATCGCCATCGAGGTGGCAGAGCATATAGAAGGGTGGCGACGTCCCGCGTACCCGTTTTCGCTCCCCCGCTGTCGTCGCCCGGCGGTCAGGCGGGACGGTTCACCTCGTCACACTCAGCGCTGGGTCGACTCCGCGACGAAGACGCCGCGACCTGGCCGCCCGACCAACACACCCTGCTCCCGGAGCGTCGCCACCGCCCGGTGAATCGTCGACACCGACACGTCATAGTGGTCGGACAGCTGCTGTGTGGACGGAATCTGCGACCCGGGCCGGAACTCGCCCTCATCGATCCGCCTCAGCAGATCCTTGATCAACTCGTTCATGGTCGGCGGAATCGGCACGTGGAGGCCCCTTGCAGTCGGTTGGCCCTCCCAGTTTCGAGCAACAGGTGAAACAGCGGCAATAACTGACGTAGGAGCAGCAGGCGGGAGCCGCAGCGAGATTCGACAGGTAAGAGAGCTTTGATAGAGGTGATAGGTGCCGGTACCGTCGCTCTCGGTGATGCGGTGCTGCTGCGGTCGGTTGGCGCCTCTCGTACCGGTCTCATCGCCGTCGAGACCACACCCTCCGCGCTCCCCCGGCGCGGCCCTGCCGCCCTGCCCACCGGGCGGCAGCAAGGGGCGGTCTCCGCCGGTCGCAGCGGCGGAGACCTCCCCCAATCCGCGACCTCCACGAAGGGCGGTCACCTCGTGCGCAACCTGCTCCGCCGGCTGACCCGCCGGCCCGACGCGCCGCAACCAGCACCGACGAGCGCGACGAACAGAGCCCCACTCCGTCCCTGGCAGGTGCGGGAGCGCTGCTTCAACGTCCGCCGGCACGGTCTCGACCCGGCCGAGATCCGCGCCTTCCTGCACCGGGTCGCCGACGACCTGGCCGTCGCGCAGACCGCCCTGGTCGCGGTGCAGGAGGAGAACGTACGCATCAAGAACGCCCTGCGGGACTGGCAGAGCGCCCAGCCGGCGAACCGTCGCTACCGATGACCGAGCGTTGGGTGATCCACCTGGGGGTCACCGCGCCGGACCTGCACCGGGCGCGGATCTTCGCGCGTACCGCCGCGCGGGTCCTGGCGCAGCTCAGCGCCCGGGTCGAGCCGGGCGGGGTGACCGTGTCGGCCGAGGACCAGCAGTGCGTACGCCATTGGGTGTTCTGCGATCGGCCGTTGCCCGACGGCCGGGGCCGGTGCGCGTTGCCGGCGGACCACACCACGACGTGCGCTCGTCGCGCTCCCTGGCTCGGCCGCCGCTGACCCAGCGACGCCCGGCAAGATCGCGCTCGATCCAGGAAATAGTGGCCTCCGAGCGCCTGGAAGGCCACTACTTCCCTGTTCGAGCACGATCTTGCGCGAAGAGCGGGCGCGGCCTCGCGCGGAGAGCGAGCGCGACCTCGCCCGAAGAGCGAGCGCGATCTTGCGCGGAGGGCACGACGCGCGCCGGGTCAGCGGCGCAGCAGGGTCTCCTGGCCCATGTGGGAGAGCTTCTCCGGGTTGCGGACGGCGTACAGGCCGGTGATGCGGCCCCCGGCCAGGTGCACCGCGAAGACCGTGTCCAGTTCCCCATCGAGCCGGACGATCAGCGCCGGGTGGCCGTTGACCTCGGCCGGCTCGATCGACGCCCGGTCGCCGACCCGGCCCCAGCCGGCGGTCAGCAGGCGGGCCACCTTGTCGCCGCCGACGATGGGCCGCGGCACCGCCTGCTTGATCCCGCCGCCGTCGGCCAGCAGGACGGCGTCCCCGGCGAGGATGTCGAGCAGGCTTTGCAGGTCGCCGGTCTCCACCGCCCGCCGGAACGCGTCCAGCGCGTCCCGGGTCTCGGCGGGGGACACCACCTGCCGGGGCCGGCGGGCCGCGACGTGCTGGCGGGCCCGGTGGGCGATCTGGCGTACGGCCGGTTGGCTCTTGTCGACCGCCTCGGCGATCTCGTCGTATCCGACGTCGAACACCTCGCGCAGCACAAACACTGCCCGCTCGATCGGCGCGAGGGTCTCCAGCACCAGCAGCATCGCCATCGAGACGCTGTCGGCCAGGGCCACGTCGTCGGCCACGTCGGGGGTGGTGAGCAGCGGCTCCGGCAGCCAGGAGCCGACGTACGACTCCTTGCGGCGGCCCAGCGTCCGCAGCCGGCTCAGCGCCTGCCGGGTGGCGATGCGGACCAGGTAGGCGCGCTGGTCGCGTACCTCGTCGAGGTCGACCCCCGACCACCGCAACCAGGTCTCCTGGAGGACGTCCTCCGCGTCGGCGGCCGAGCCGAGCATTTCGTACGCGACGGTGAAGAGCAGGTTGCGGTGGCGCAGGAACGCCTCGGTGGCCGGGTCCATGGGTGCCTCCCGTTCGCTCTCGACCCCATCAGATGCCGGGTACGGCGGATCTGTGACAGCGGGTGGCGGTGGCGGGCGTCACGTCCAGCGTGCCGTCACAGCGGTCGGGCCGCCGGCATCTCGTGTTCGTTCCAGGCCACCACGAGTAAGGGACGGATCATGGACGCCCGATTCAACATGTTCGACAACGAGACCGCCATGAAGTTCTTCAAGCGGTTCGCCAACGCCGGGCTGGCGATCCAGCAGTCGCCGCTGCCGAAGTCGACGCAGGAGCTGGTGTCGCTGCGGGCCAGCCAGCTCAACGGCTGCGGCTGGTGCATCGACATGCACGTCAAGGAGGCGGTGGCCGGCGGCGAGGACCCGGTCCGTCTGCACCTGGTCGCCGCCTGGCGCGAGTCGACGGTCTTCACCGAGGCGGAGCAGGCCGCGCTGGCGCTCGCCGAGGAGGGCACCCGGCTCGCCGACGCCGCCCAGGGGGTCTCCGACGAGACGTGGGCGCAGGTGCGCAAGCACTACGACGACGACCAGGTCGCCGCGCTGGTCTGCCTGGTCGCGCTGATCAACGCGGCCAACCGGCTCGCGGTGATCGTGCACCAGAAGGGCGGTTCCTACCAGCCCGGCATGTTCGCCGCCGCGTTCGACTGAGCGGCGGCCCTGACGCCGACGGGGTTGACGGGCAGTGGCCCGTCAACCCCGTCACCTGCGCCGCAGTGGCTCGCTTACTGCTTGCCGCCGCCGGCGCGGAAGGCGACCCAGGCGTCGCTCATCCGCTCCGCCTGGCCCGGGGTGAACATGTTCATGCAGGAGTCCTGCGTGTAGTCCATGAAGTTGTGGATCGGGTCCAGGCCCGGCGCGGTGCAGCTGTCCGCGCCGACCGGGCAGTTGAACTGCGGGTGCGCCTCACGCGGGGTGTCCGCGACGAAGTCGCCGGAGGCGGAGCAGCCGTGCGCGAAGGTGTGCTCCAGCATCAGCCAGTGCCCGACCTCGTGGGTCAGCGTGTCACCCTCGGCGTACTTGCCGGCCGTGCCGCCCGGCATCGACTCGTCGAGCATCACCACGCCGTCGATGAAGTCGCGGCCGTTGTTGTAACCCTTCGGGAAGTACGCCCAGCCGAGCAGGCCGCCGCCGATGTTCGCCGCGTACACGTTGAGGGTGCGGGCGTCGCCGGTGTACAGCGCCTTCTTCATGTCCCGCTCGTTCTTGCCCGGCACGACCGTGTACCAGGCGCTGTTCACCGTCCAGGTGGTGTCGACCAGGTCGAACCGGAACGGGGTGTCGGAGGCGTCCGCCGCCGTCTTGCCGGAGAAGGAGTCGTTGAGCACCTTCATCTGCGCCGCGATCAGCGTGTTCCACCGGGTCGTCTCGGCCGCGGTGAGCGGGTGGTCGGAGACCATGTGGAACACGGTGGGGACGGTGACGCTGCCGTTGGGCAGGCGCGGGGCGTCCTTGAGTACGCCGTACGCGTTCGCCTCGTTCTTCGAGTACAGCTCCGGCTCCTGGGCGGTGGCGCCCTCCTTGACCCGGGCCACGGTGTGCGCCTCAGCTCCGGGCGCACACGCCTCGACACCGGGCGAGGCGGTCGCGGAGGCCGACGCGCCCACCGCCCCGTACGTCCCACCGGCCGTCAGGAACGTGGCTGCGGCGGCGGTCAGCACCGCCAGTTGGTACGCGGGTTTTCTGCGCATGGTTACACCTTTCACGCATTGGGGGTAGGCGGCCGAGGGGATGCTCCGGGCCGCCGCGACGAGGGTCGGTGACATCCTCGTCCCGGTATCAGAACACGCCGCTGGCCTCGGCAACAGCCCCCCTTGGCCGGCCCCACGCCGCCCCGGTACCGACCCCGCGACTGCCCCCGTGCTGCCAGCTCGGTGTCCGCGCCGGGCGCGAAAGGCCGCCGACGGGCGAGGTGCCGTGCGGAGACTACGAACTTGATGACGTGAACGAATCACCCGCCCGTCAACGGCGCCCGCAGGAATTCGGCTCCCGCAGGTCAGCCACCTGCGGCGCGGGAGCGCCTGCTCGGACTGATTCGTTCACGTCATCAAGTTGGTAGCCTCCCGACCAACCATCCCAAGCCGGGCCGGGCCGCGCCGCGCCGCGCCGGGCCGCGCCGGGCCACGCCGCCCAGGCAGGTCCGGGTGGGTCAGCGATAGCACCGCCAGGCGTACGGATCGCCCGCGTCCGACGTGCGCGCGAACGCGTCCGGCTCGTACGCCTCCTGGCAGGCCACGTCCATCTCGACGGTGGAGCTGGAGAGGAAGCGGGTGCACCGCCACCCGCCGTCGCGCTGGGCACTCGCCGAGCCGCCGCCGTGCCGTTCGCAGTACCGCTGGACCAGGCCGGTCACGCCCGGCCCGTCCGCCGGCCCGAGCAGGACCGGACCCGGCGCCGGCGTCGGCGACGGCGTCGGCTTGGCGGTCGAGGTGGCCGACCGGGTCACGCTGGGCCTGGCGGTGGGCCTGCCGGTGGCGGCGGCCGACCCGGTGGCGGCGGCCGTTCCGGACGGGGTGGGGGTGCGCGTGACCGACGGGGTGCCGGTGGGCGCGGCGGCGGAGCTGCTCGGCGTGGCGGAGGCTGCCGGCGGCGACGGGGTCTCCTGCCTCTCCACTGGGACGTCCAGCACCGCCGGAAGGGACGTGCCGGCCGCCGCCGGCTCCGCGGCCTCCGGTGCTCGGCCGAGCCCCCGGGAGAAGATCAGCGCGCAGATCATCGACGTCAGCCCCAGCCCGCAGACCGTGATCAGCCAGATCGGGCGGCCTTCGGCGGACGGAGTGGTCGACCTGTCGGCCACGATCGCCGGCCTCCTTGAAGATCAATTACCGGACAGCCGGACACTCTACCCACCATCCATCGATGGTCGACCCACCCCTCCGCCGCGCGGGCAGCAGCCCCGGCGGGCAGCAGCCCCGGCGGGCAGCAGTCCCGGCGGGCAGCAGTGATCAGAGGACGCGGGTGATCCGCTCGGTGGCGGCCAGCGCGTCCCGGCGGCTCCGGTCGAGGCCGGCGCAGACGACCACCGAGGCACCCGCGGCGAGCGGGGCGAGCAGCCACTTCAGCGGCTGCTCGTGCTCGGCGGCGTCGACCAGCAGCCGGTCGCCGGGCCGCAGGTCGAGCTGCGCGGCCACCTCCCCGGCGAGCCGCCGCCAGGCGCCGTAGCTGGTGCCGTCCGGGGTGGCCGGACCGGCCGGATCGACGGCGGCGTGGTCGGGCGGGGTGTCGGCGTGCCGGAGCACCTCCGTCGACCAGTCCAGCCAGCCCACCGGCACCTCGGCCAGCGGCCCCGGCCGGGTGCCGACCAGGTAGCGGTGCACCCCGTCGGGCACGTCCTCCAGCCAGTCGTCCAGCCGCTGCGGGGTCACGAACACCGCGTCGTACGGCCGGTCGGCGCCCGGTTCGAGCACCGGCAACCCGGCGGTGGCCCGCGGCCGGAACGACACGGCCATCCCGACCGACCAGGCGCCGACCAGGATCGCGGCGGTACGCCAGTGCGGCGGCAGCAGCACCGCCACCCGACTGCCGGGACCGAGGCCGCAGCCGTCCCGCAGCAGCGCGGCGCTGCGGGCCGCCCACTCGCCGAGCTGCGGCGCGGTCAGCGCGGTGCGCTCGCCGGTGGCGTCGTCGACGTAGGTCAGCAGCGGCTCGTCGGTGCCGGTCGGCGCGGCGGCCGGCACGGGCGCGGGCGGATGAACGGCCATCCGCCGAGCCTAAGCCATCCGGGTTCGACCACCGCCCGGCTCAGCCGGCGGGCAGCTCCGGACCGCCGGCCAGCAGCGGGGCCAGGAGGTCACCGTCGGCCGCCACCCGCTTGAGCACCTCACCGGCCGTGTACGGCTTTGTCGCCGGCCGCTTGCCGGCCGCCCCGGCGGAGACCTCGTCCCAGGTCAACGGGGTGGAGACCGACGGCACCGCCTGCGCCCGCAGCGAGTACGGCGCCACCGTCGTCTTCGCCGCGTTGTTCTGGCTCCAGTCGATGAAGACCTTCCCCGGCCGCAGGTTCTTCGCCATCTTCGACACGATCAGCTTCGGGTGTTCCTGCTCCAGCTCCTGCGCGATCCGCTTCGCGTACGCCGAGACGTCGTCGGCGTCCTGCGTCCCCGCGATCGGGCAGCAGAGCTGCATCCCCTTCTTGCCCGACGTCTTCGGGTAGGAGTCGATGCCGTCGAGCGCCAGCCGGTCCCGCATCAGCAGGGCCACCTGGCAGCACTGCCGCAGCGCCGCCGGGGCGCCCGGGTCCAGGTCGACCACCATCAGGTCCGGGTGCGCGCCGACCTTCCACTGCGGCGTGTGCAGCTCCAGGGCGGCGAGGTTGGCCAGCCAGACCAGGGTGGGCAGCTCGTCGCAGACCACGTAGTCGATGGTCTCCCGGCCCTTGGTGGAGCCGGGGGCGGGCAGCGTCTCGGTGCGTACCCATCTGGGGGTCGCGGCCGGGGCGTTCTTCTCGAAGAACGACCCGCCGTCGGTGCCGTTCGGAAACCGGATCCGGGTCAGCGGCCGGTCCCTCAGGTGCGGCAGCAGCACCGGGGCGATCCGGGTGTAGTAGTCGATCACCTCGCCCTTGGTGAAGCCGGCCTTCGGATAGAGCACCTTGTCCAGGTTGGACAGCTCCAACCCGCGCCCCTCGACCTCCACCTTCAACCGCTCAGGCACCGTCGACGACCTCCTCCGCCGGTTTGTCCGGGCGCAGTCGCAGGATCCGCGGGAAACGCAGCCGCCCGTCGGGGGTGCGCTGCCCGTACTTCACCTCCACCACCACCCGGGGCGTTACCCAGATCGCCCCCCGGGCATCCTCGCGCGGCACGTCCCCGGCGAACGGCGACCCGCCGGCGCGCAGCGGCTCCAGCTCGCGCAGCAGCTCCCGCTCGATGGCCGCGCCGATCCCGCCGCCGACCCGCCCCCGGTAGACCAGCCGGCCGTCCGGCGCGGGCACCCCGACCAGCAGCCCGCCGATCTTGCGCGCGCCGGGTCGCCAGCCACCCACCACGAAGTCCCCGGTGACCTCCAGCTTGACCTTCACCCAGTCCGGCGAGCGGACCCCCGGCCGGTAGGCCGAGTCGACCCGCTTGGCCATCACCCCCTCCAGGCCGTGCTCCCCCGCCGCCTGGTAGGTGGCCGGGCCGTCGCCGAAGGCCGGCGGGACCGCCCACCGGGCGGCGCCGAGCCCGAGCGCCTCCAGCTCGGCCCGCCGCTGGTGGTAGGGCAGCGCGGTCAGGTCCCGGCCGCGCAGCCGCAACAGGTCGAAGATCATGTACGTGACCGGTACGCTCGCCGCCAGCCGGGCCGCCTTCGCCGCGTTGCGCACGTGCATCCGCTCGGCCAGCGCGGTGAACGAGGGCTGGCCGTCGGTGAAGAGGACCACCTCGCCGTCGAGCAGCGCGTCGTCGACCTGCTCGGCCAGGTTGAGCAGTTCCGGGTACGCGGTGGTGATCTCGACGCCGGACCGGGCGTAGAAGTGCCGGTCGCCGTGGGAGATGTCGGCGAGCGCGCGGATGCCGTCCCACTTGAACTCGAACGCCCAGCCGGCGCCGGCCGGGAGCTGCCCGGTCATCGCGAGCATCGGCTTCAACGGCGCGCCGGACACCTCCTGACTGTAGTTGCCGGCGGAAGGGCGTGCGTCCCGTTCGATCATTTGCGATTCTGGTCAGAACCGGGGAGAGGAGCGCGGGGATGCGGGCGATCTGGAAGGGGGCGGTGTCGTTCGGCCTGGTGTCGATCGGGGTGAAGGTCTACTCGGCGACCGAGGAGAAGGACATCCGGTTCCATCAGGTGCACCGCGAGGACGGCGGCCGCATCCGGTACAAGCGCACCTGCTCGGTCTGCGGCGAGGAGGTCACCTACGACGACATCGCCAAGGGCTACGACATCGGCGGCGGCGAGATGGTCATCCTGACCGACGAGGACTTCGCCGACCTGCCGCTGTCCACCTCGCACGCGATCGACGTGCTGGAGTTCGTTCCCGCCGAGCAGGTCGACCCGATCCTCTACAACAAGGCGTACTTCCTCGAACCGGAGGGCACGGCCGCCAAGCCGTACGTGTTGCTGCGGGACGCGCTGGCCGACTCCGAGCGGGTGGCGATCGTCAAGGTGGCGCTGCGCCAGCGGGAGCAGCTCGCCACCCTGCGGGTACGCGAGGGCGTGCTGCTGCTCAACACGATGCTCTGGCCGGACGAGATCCGTACCCCCGATTTCGGCTTCCTGGACGAGGACCTGAAGGTGCGGCCCCCGGAGCTGGCGATGGCCAGCTCGCTTATCGACTCGATGGCCGGCGAGTTCGAGCCGGACGCCTTCACCGACGACTACCGGGCGGCGTTGCAGGAGGTCATCGACGCCAAGGTCGAGGGCCGGGAGGTGGTCCAGCCGGAGGAGGAAGAGGCCGCGCCGGCCGCCGCGGTGGACCTGATGGCCGCCCTGCGGGCGTCGGTGGACCGGGCCCGGGCGGCCCGGGGCGAGCCGACCGGCGGCGGGGCCGAACCCACCCCGATCTCGGCGGCCCGCTCGGCGCAGAAGAAGGCGGCCAAGAAGGCCGAGCCGGCGAAGAAGGCCCCGGCCAAGAAGACGGCCGAGAAGAAGGCCACGGCGCAGAAGACGTCGACGGCGAAGAAGGCGGAGCCGGCCAAGAAGACCGCCGAAAAGAAGGCCGCCAAGGCGCCGGCGAAGAAGGCGGCCAAGAAGACCGCCCCCCGCAAGACCGCCTGACCTCGTCCGGCACAGCGGTCACGACTCCCCTCCACGGCCCCCCGGGCACGACTTCCCCACCAGCCACAGGTGTTAATAGGGGCCCCCTCCTCTACCGAATGCGTTAACAGGGGGCCCCTCCTTGCACTAGGGGAGGGCTGTGCGGGCGGGTACCGTGTGCGCTGGCCCCGGCGTCGGCCGCCCGGGCCCATCCACCTCACCGGCAGGGAGTCGACGACGTGAGCGAACAGGTGCGGAACGACCCGGGCACCAAGCGGGAGCGGCGGCTGGCCGCCCAGCTGGCGGCGAAGAAGGCCGCCGAGGCGAAGCGCCGCCGGCAGGCGATGCTGGGCGCCGCCGCCGGTGTGATCGCCGTGGTGGCCCTGATCGGCGGCATCGTCTGGCTGGCCGACGGCGGCGACGACGACAAGCAGCCCACGGCCAGCACCTCGGCGTCCGCCAGCGCGCCGGCCGACCAGCCCGCGGACCAGCCGGCCGACCAGCCGGCCCCCGGCCAGCTGCCGCCGGGCACCGACCCCGCGCTGGCCAAGAAGCCGACGGTGGCCGCCGGCAAGGGTGAGCTGAGCAAGCTGACCGTCACCCCGCTGGTCAAGGGCAAGGGCCCGGAGGTGAAGGCCGGCCAGACCATCACCACCAACTACGTCGGCGTGTTCTACAAGGATGGCAAGGAGTTCGACGCCTCCTGGAACGGCGGCCAGCCGGTCAGCTTCCCGATCGGCGTCGGCCAGGTCATCAAGGGCTGGGACGAGGGCCTGGTCGGGGTGCCGGTGGGCAGCCGGGTGCAGCTCGACATCCCGGCCGAGCTGGCGTACGGCAACGACTCCTCCGGTGGGCGCCCGGCCGGCCCGCTGCGCTTCGTCGTTGACGTGCTCGCTGCCCAGTAGCTCACATCGGGCTTCCTAACCGTCACCCAGCGGCACTAGGTTCACAGGCACCGTGGTCGGTACGCCGGCCGCGGTGCCTGTCACACCGACGCGGAGGTGCACGTGCCGGCGCTGGACGACGACCCGGGCCTGGCCCGGACCATGTGGACCCACTTCGAGCCGGTCCACGCGGTGACCTATTTCCACCCGCGGGCCCGGGCCGCCTACGAGGCGGTGGGGCTGCGCGGCTACTGGCGGGGCTACTTCGCCGGGCGGGCCGCCCCGCTGGGCCCGGTGCCGGCCGCCCCGGTGGTCGCCGCGTTCTTCAGCTTCGCGCCCGACATGGTGGCCCGGGCGCTGCCCTCGGTGTGGCGGCTGGCCACCCCGGCGGAGGCGCTGCGGGCCCGGCTCACCGGGGCCGTGCAGGCGCTCGCCGAGTTCACCTACGAGCTGCCCGAGGCGCACCTGGTCGAGGCGGCCGACCTGCTGGAGGAGGCCGCCGGCCGGGTGACGACCGCCGGGCGGGTGCTGGGCGCGGTCAACGCCGCGCTGCCCCGCGGGGAATACCCGCTGGCCCGGCTCTGGCAGGCCGCCACCACGCTGCGCGAGCACCGGGGCGACGGGCACGTCGCGGCGCTGGTCGGCACCGGGCTGGACCCGCTCGAGGTGGTCGCCTGGCGGTGCCGGACGGACCAGTACCGGCAGTTCCACCAGTCGGCCCGGGGCTGGACCGACGAGGAGTGGGACGCCGCCGAGGAGCGCCTGGTCGAGAAGGGTTGGCTGGCCGCCGACCGGTCGCCCACCGCGTCCGCGACGGCGGCCTTCCGGGCTGTCGAGGAGGCCACCGACCGGGCCGCGATCGGGCCGTGGCGGGCGCTGGGCGCGGAGCGTACGGCCCGGCTGCGGGAGCTGTTGGAGCCGATCAGCAGCCGGTGCCTGAGCATCATCCCGCCGCAGGCCCCGATCGGGCTGCCCGCCCAGCGCCCCGACCCGAGCGGCGCGGCGACGGCGGCCCGCTGATCCGGCGCCGGCCCGTCCCGTCCCGTCGGGCAGGATGGGCGGATGGCGGATGCGGTGATCTTCGACCTGGACGGCGTGATCGTGGACTCCGAGCCGGTCTGGGAGCAGGTGCGCCGGGCGTACGTGGCGGAGCACGGCGGCCGGTGGCTGCCGGACACCCAGCGCCGGCTGATGGGGATGAGCACCGCCGAGTGGTCGGCCTACCTCAGCGGTGAGCTGGGCGTCGACCGGGGCGCCGAGCGGGTGGCCACCGAGGTGGTGACCGAGATGTCCCGCCGGTACGCGGCCCACGTACCGCTGATCGACGACGCCGACGCGGTGGTCCGCCGGTTGGCCGCGCGGTGGCCGCTGGGTCTGGCCAGTTCGTCGCCGACCCGGCTGATCGGGGCGGCGTTGGAGGCCACCGGCCTGGCCGACGCCTTCGGCGCGACGCTGTCGACGGAGCAGACCGCGCGGGGCAAGCCGGCGCCGGACGTCTACCTGGCGGTGGCGGCCCGGCTGGCGGTCGACCCGGCCCGCTGCGTGGCGGTGGAGGACTCGTCGAACGGGGTGCGGTCGGCGGCCGCCGCCGGGATGCGGGTGGTGGCCGTGCCGCACGGCTCGTATCCGCTGGACCCGGACGCGGCGGCGCTGGCCGCCGTGGTGCTGCCCGCGATCGGCGCGCTCACCCCGGACGTGGTGGAGCGGCTCGGCTGAACCGCCTCCCCGGCGGTCCCGACCCGCCTACGGTCGGTGACATGAGGGCAGTGGTGTATCAGGGGCCGCACGAGGTCACCGTCGACCAGGTCGAGGATCCGCGGATCGAGGACCCGAACGACGTCATCGTCAAGATCACAACAACCGCGATCTGCGGGTCCGACCTGCACATGTACGAGGGGCGGACGAAGGCCGAGCCGGGCATCGTCTTCGGCCACGAGAACATGGGCACGGTGGTCGAGGTCGGGCCGGGCGTGGTGCACATCAAGAAGGGCGACCGGGTCTCCATGCCGTTCAACGTGGCGTGCGGGTTCTGCCGCAACTGCCGCGAGCAGAAGACCGGCTTCTGCCTGACGGTGAACCCGGGCTTCGCCGGCGGCGCGTACGGCTACGTGTCGATGGGCCCCTACCGGGGTGGGCAGGCAGAATACCTGCGGGTGCCGTTCGCCGACTTCAACTGCCTGCGCCTGCCGCCCGGCACCGAACACGAGAACGACTACGCGATGCTCGCCGACATCTTCCCGACCGGCTACCACGGGGTGGCGATGACCGGGCTGCGCCCCGGCGAGAACATCACCGTGATGGGCGGCGGTCCGGTGGGGCTGATGGCCGCCTACTCGGCGATCCTGAAGGGCGCCGCCGAGGTGTTCGTGGTGGACCGGGTGCCGGACCGGCTGCGGCTCGCCGAGTCGATCGGCGCGATCCCGGTCGACTTCGGCAGGGGCGACCCGGTGGAGCAGATCATGGAGCAGACCGACGGGGTGGGCACCGACCACGGCGTGGACGCGGTGGGCTACCAGGCGTCGGCGGCCAGCGGCGAGGAGCAGCCGGCGGCGGTGCTCAACAGCCTGGTCGAGGTGGTCCGGCCGACCGGGGCGATCGGCGTGGTCGGGCTCTACCTGGCCGAGGACCCGGGCGCGCCGGACCCGCACTCGGCCCACGGTGAGCTGCTGTTCAAGGTCGGCAAGTTCTTCGAGAAGGGCCTGCGGATGGGGACCGGTCAGGCCAACGTGAAGACCTACAACGAGTACCTGCGCAACCTGATCATGGCGGGGCGGGCGACGCCGAGCTTCGTGGTGAGCAAGGAGGTGCCGCTGGACGCCGCGCCGGAGGCGTACCAGCGGTTCGACCGGCGGGAGGAGGGCTGGTCGAAGGTGGTGCTCAAGCCGACGGCCTGACGGTTGTAGATTTTCGGCGGGTGCCCGGATCGGAATGATCAGGGCCGACCCGGGTAGGGGAGCCACCGGCCGTCGAGGTGAGGAGACCGGCGATGAAGGCGATCGTGTACGAGCAGACCGGTGCTGCGTCGGTGCTCCAACTGGTCGACCGGCCGGTGCCCGAGCCGGGCCCGGGCGAGCTGCTGATCCGGATGGCCGTCGCCGGGGTGAACCCGACCGACTGGAAGGCCCGCCAGGCGTGGCCGCTGCCGGCGGGGTGGCAGACCCCCGGGCAGGACGGCGCCGGGGTGGTCGAGGCGGTCGGCGGCGGGGTCGACCAGGACTGGATCGGCGAGCGGGTGTGGCTGTGGGAGGCCGCCTGGCAGCGGCCCTGGGGCACCGCCGCCGAGTACACAGTGGTGCCGGTGCGGCAGGCGGTACGCCTCGGCGACGCCTCCTTCGACCTGGGCGCCTGCCTGGGCATCCCGTTCCTCACCGCGCACCGGTGCCTGACCGTCGGCGAGTTCATGCCGGACAGGCTGCACGCCGGGGCGCTGGCCGACCACACGGTGCTGGTGCAGGGCGGGGCGGGCGCGGTGGGCAACGCGGCGATCCAGCTCGCCCGGTGGGCGGACGCCTGCGTGGTCGCCACGGTGAGCAGCCCGGAGAAGGCGCAGCTCGCGGCGGCGGCCGGGGCCGACTTCGTGGTCAACTACCGGGAGCAGGACGTGGTCGAGGAGGTCCGCAAGATCGCCCCCGACGGGGTGCACACGATCGTCGAGGTCTCCGCGGCCCGCAACGCGGCGGCCGACGCCCAACTGCTGCGCACCGGCGGCGCGGTCTGTGTGTACGCCGACGACGGCGGCGACGAGGTGACCATCCCGATCCGGCCGATGATGGTGCCGAACGCCCGCTGGCAGTTCGTGCTGGTCTACACCGAGCCGAAGGCGGCCAAGGCGCAGGCCGTGGTGGACGTGGCGGCGGCGGTCGCCCAGGGCGCGGTGCGGGTCGGCGAGGAGGCCGGCCTGCCGCTGCACCACCACCCGCTGTCCGCCACGCGGGCGGCGCACGAGGCGGTGCAGAACTCGGTGGTCGGCAAGGTCCTGATCACCACCAGCGAGTCGTGAGCCGGACGGACGCAACCGGATTTCCCCGTCACCGGGACAGAGGCGAACAAGTTTCGCAAGAATGACGGTGCGGGGCCAACCCGCCAGAAGCGGGCGGCCCCGGCGCGGTGCGAACGCCGGGGCCGCCTCTGGGGAGGGATGTCCTGCAGAACCACGTCCCTGACCATTCAGGCGACCCCCGCGCGAAAAGTGTTACACCGCCGTCGTCACGGCGCGGCGAGCTCCCGTACGGTCAGGTCACCCTCGGCGTACCGGGACCGGACCACCTTCTTGTCGAACTTGCCGACGCTGGTCTTCGGCACCGCGTCGATGACCGCCCAACGCTCGGGCAACTGCCACCGGGCCACCGAGCCGGCGAGGAAGTCACGCAGCTGCTCCGCGCCCACCTCGGCGCCCTCCCGGAGCACCACCGTGGCGAGTGGACGCTCACCCCAGCGCTCGTCCGGCACCCCCACCACGCAGGCCTCCACCACGTCCGGGTGGGCCATCAACGCGTTCTCCAGCTCCACCGAGGAGATCCACTCGCCACCGGACTTGATCACGTCCTTGGCCCGGTCGGTGAGGGTGATGAAGCCGTCCGGCGAGAGCGTGCCGACGTCCCCGGTCCGCAGCCAGCCGTCGCGGAACTTCTCGGCGTCCGGGGCGTCGTCGCCGACGTACCGTGCGGCCACCCACGGGCCGCGGACCTCCAGCTCGCCGACGGACGTCCCGTCGGCGGGCAGCGGCTCGCCCAGCGGGCCGACGATCCGGGCCTGCACGCCGGCCGGCACCCGGCCCTGGGTGTACCGGTAGCGCCAGGCCTCCTCGCCGGTCGCCCCGGCCGGCGGCCGGGAGACCGAGCCGAGCGGCGACATCTCGGTCATCCCCCAGGCGTGCACCACCTCGATGCCGTGCCGCTCGGAGAACGCGTGCATCAGCGCCGGCGGGCACGCCGAGCCGCCGACGATGACCTCCGTCAGCGAGGAGGTGTCCACGTCGTGGGCGTCCAGGTAGCTGAGCAGGTCGGTCCAGATGGTCGGCACCGCCCCGGCCAGGGTGGGCCGCTCGGCGGCGATCATCGCGGCGATCGGCTCGGCCTGGAGGAACCGGTCCGGCATGATCAGCGACGCGCCGGAGAGGAACGCCGCGTACGGCAGACCCCAGGACATCGCGTGGAACATCGGCACGATGGCCAGCTCCCGGTCGGTCGGCCCGAGCCCGAAGCCCTCCGGCATGCAGATCTGCAACGAGTGCAGGTAGATCGAACGGTGCGAGTAGGCGACCCCCTTGGGGTTGCCGGTGGTCCCGGAGGTGTAGCAGAGCGCGGCCGCGTCCCGCTCGTCCACCTCCGGCCAGTCGTAGCGGTCCGGCCGCCCGGCCAGCAGCTCCTCCCACCGGTGTACGGCCACCCGGTCACCGGTCGCGGCCAGCAGCGGCGCCGGGTCGCCGCCGCCGACCACCACCACGTGCCGCACCGTGGTCATCGCGCCGATGGCCTTCGCCAGCAGCGGGATCAGCGTCGAGTCGACGATCACCACCCGGTCCTCGGCATGGTTGGCGATGTAGCTCACCTGGTCGGGAAAGAGCCGCAGGTTGAGGGTGTGCAGCACCGCGCCCATGCTCGGCACGGCGAAGTACGCCACCAGGTGCTCGGCGTTGTTCCACATGAAGGTGGCGACGCGCTCGTCGCCGGTCACGCCCAGCTCCTCGCGGAGCGCGTGGGCCAGCCGGGCGGCCTGGCGGCCCACCTCGGCGTACGACATCCTGCGGGGCTCGGCGCCGGTCCAGGTGACCACCTCCGCCGTGCCGTGCACGGTGGAGCCGTGGTCGAGGATCCGGGCGATCTGGAGGGGGGCGTCCATCATCGTGCTACGCATGGGTAACAAGCTAGTGTCGCCGGTCACACCAGCGGAACCCCCGTAAGTTGGGCCGGGTGAGCATCTCCTGGGCCGACTCGTACGTCGGGCAACTGCGCGCCCTGGCCGGTGACCGCACGCTGATGTTCGTCGGCGCCCGCGCCGTGGTCCGCGACAACGCGGCCCGGGTGCTGCTGATCCAGCGCTCGGACAACAACCAGTGGGCCCTGCCGGCCGGCGCGATGGAACTGGGCGAGTCGATCGCCGACTGCGCGGTCCGCGAGGTCCGGGAGGAGACCGGCCTCCGGGCGCTGCGGGTCGCCGCGTTCGCCCTCTACACCGGCCCGGACCGGACCCACACCAACATGTACGGCCACACCTACCAGATCTTCACCACCGCCTTCCGGGTGGAGGAGTGGGACGGGGAGCTGGCCCGGTTCACCGACGAGACCGTGGACGCCGGCTTCTTCCACCGGGACGCGCTGCCCACGCCGCTCTCCGCCAGCGTGCTGGAAACCCTCGCCGACCTGGACGTCTTCGAGCAGACCAACCGCCTCATCCTCAAGTAGGCAGGTAAGGAAGGGTCCCCTGTTAACGCATTCTGCATAGCAGGGGCCCCCTGTTAACACCTCGTCCCGGCCGCGGCCTCCGACTCCTCCGGCACCGGCTGCGCAGGCCCGGACGTCCCGCCGGGCGGCAGCGTGGGGCGGTCGGCCGGCGGCCGGGCGCCGGAGCGCTCGGCGCCGATCCCCGCGACCACCACGAACGCGATGCCGGCCACCGCCCCCGGCCCGGGCACCTGGCCCAGCGCGGCCAGCCCGACGACCAGGGCGATCGCCGGTTCCAACGCCATCAGGGTGCCGAACGCGGCGACGGTGAGCCGGCGCAGCGCGAGCAGTTCGAGCACGAACGGGATCACCGGCAGCAGCAGGGCCAGCCCCAGCCCGGCCAGGAGCACCTGCCAGGTCAGCTCGCCGAGCACCGACGGGCCGGCGACGCCGGTGGCGACCACGGCGGCCACCGGCATCGACACGGCCAGGCCGCGCACCCCGGAGACCTCGTCGCCCACCCGCTGGGTGAGCAGGATGTACGCCGCCCAGCAGACCGCCGCGCCGAGCGCGTACGCCGCCCCGACCGGGTCGATGCCGCCGTGCCACGGCTCGGTGAGCAGCAGCACCCCGGCCGCCGCGAGCGCCGGCCAGAGCTTCGCGCCGCCCCGGCCGCGGGCCACCGCCACGCCGAGCGGCCCGAGGAACTCCAGCGCGCTGGCGGTGCCCAGCGGCAGCCGGGCCACCGCCGCCATGAAGAGCAGGGTGACCCCGGCCGTCACCACGCCGAGCGCCACGCAGGCCCGCAGGGCGGACCGGCTGAACGCCGACGGACGCGGCCGGACCAGGACCGCGAGCAGCACCCCGGCCCAGGCCAGCCGCAGCCAGGCGGCACCCTCCGGGCCGACCCGGTCGAACAGCCCGACCGAGGCGGCCAGCCCGAGCTGGACGCAGATCATCGAGGCGACGGCCATGGCGGTGCCCGACCGGGCGGGGGTGGAACTCGTCATGCCACCAGTAGAGCCACCGCCGACCGTTCGCGTCCACGTGCTATTTCTGGACGATCCGTTCGGTGAGAGTGAACAATGGCCGGATGGACCTGCGTCGCCTGCGCCTGCTGCGCGAACTGGCCCGGCTCGGCTCGATGCGCCAGGTCGCCGACGAGCTGCACGTCACCACCTCGACGGTGTCCCAGCAGCTCGCCGTGCTGGCCCGGGAGGTGGGCGTCGAGCTGGTCGAGCCGCACGGGCGCCGGGTCCGACTCACCCCCGCCGGCCGCCGGCTCGCCGAGCACGCGGTGACCATCCTGGCCGCCGTCGACGCCGCCCGGCTCGACCTGGACCCGCACGCCGAACCGGCCGGCACCGTACGCGTCGCCGGCTTCGCCACCGCCGTCCGGCGCTCGCTGCTGCCGCTCACCACCCGGCTCGCCGCCGACCACCCCCGGGTCCACCTGAGCATCCACGAGCACGAGCCGGCCGAGGCGTACGCGCTGCTCGCGGCCGACGAGGTCGATCTCGCGCTGACCTACGACTACACCCTGGCCCCGGCCCCCGCCGACGCGACGCTGGCGGCCACCCCGCTCTGGTCGGCGGCCTGGCACCTCGGTGTCCCGGCCGGCACACCGACGCCCCCGGCGGGCGACTCGCCGACGGTCCTCGACCGGTTCCGGGCGACCGACTGGATCGTCAACTCGCGCAACACCGCCGACGAGGTGGTGGTCCGCACCATCGCCTCGATGGCCGGCTTCGAACCCCGGGTCACCCACCGGGCGGACAGCCTCGAACTGGTCCAGGATCTGATCGTCGCCGGGCTCGGGGTGGGGCTGCTCCCCGCCGACCAGCCCACCGCGCCCGGCGTACGCCTGCTGCCGCTCACCGAGCCGGCGGCGCTGCTGCGCGCGTACGCCGTGGTGCGCCGGGGTCGCGCGGCCTGGCCGCCGCTGGCGCTGATCCTCGGCCTGCTCACCGGGCCCTGACCGGCACAAGATCCGCGCAACATCAGGGAAGCTGCTGCCTACCGGCCGGCGGAGGCAACAACTTCCCGGAAACTGCCGCCGGACCCGGACCCGGGCCCGGACCCGGCACCCGGGCCGGGCACCCGGGCCGGGCACCCGGCGGCCTCACAGCATGGTCTGCGACTTGGCCTCCATCTCGGCGGCGGCCTCGTCCTTCGACTCCTTGGGCAGCGGCTTACCGCCCGGCGCGGCGGCCTTGCCGCCCAGCGGGTCGGCGCCGCCGGTGGCGCCCTGCGGACCGGCACCGCGCAGCTCGCGGTTCGGCAGGGCCAGGGTGACCAGCACGGCCAGGATGGCGATCAGGCCGGTGGTCAGGAAGACCAGGTGCAGCGACTCGACGAAGGACGCCTGGATCGCGGCCCGGACCGGGCCGGGCAGGGCGAGGATGGTGGCCGGGTCGTTGATCGAGATGTTGGTCCCGCCGGCGGCGGCCACGGCGGCCCGCTGGTCCGGCGGGAGCTGCCCGATGGCCGCCGGCAGCCGGTCCGCGAGCTGGCCGCTGAGCTGGGACGACAGCAGCGCGCCGAGGATGGCCACGCCGAACGAGCCGCCCAGCGAGCGGAAGAACGTCGCCGACGAGGTGCCCGCGCCCAGGTCCCGGGGGGCCACCGCGTTCTGCACGGCCAGGATCAGCGACTGCATGCACAGCCCCAGCCCGACGCCGATCACCACCATGTAGCCGAACGCCAGCCAGAGCGAGGTGTCGACCTGGAGTTGCCGGAACAGCAGCATCCCCGCGACCAGCACCGCGGAACCGGCCACCGGGAACCACTTGTACCGGCCGATCCGGCTCATCGCCCGGCCGGTGAGGATCGAGGTGACGATGATGCCGGCCATCATCGGCAGCATCAGCAGACCGCTGCGGGTCGGCGAGGCGCCCTTGACGATCTGGAGGTAGAGCGGGATGAAGATGATCGACCCGAACATCACCAGACCGAGCACGAAGCCCGCCGCGTTGGCCAGCGCGAAGGTGGCGCTGCGGAACAGCCGCAGCGGCAGGATCGGCTCGGCGACCCGGGCCTCCTGGAGCACGAAGAGCGTGCCCAGCACCGCGCCCGCGACGAACAGCCCGAGGATCAGCCCGGAGCCCCACGGGTAGGTGGTGCCGCCCCAGCTCAACGCCAGCAGCACGCAGCTCACCCCGGCCACCAGCAGCGCCGCGCCCAGCCAGTCGATGGCGTGCTCCCGGCGCTGGAACGGGATCAACCGCATCACGTGGTAGCAGACCACGATCGCCAGGATCGCCAGCGGCACGTTGATATAGAAGATCCACCGCCAGTTGGTCTCCGCGAAGTAGCCGCCCACCAGCGGGCCGGCCACCGACGACAGGCCGAAGACCGCGCCGAACAACCCCTGGTAGCGGCCCCGCTCCCGGGGCGACACCACGTCCGAGATGATGGTGAAGGCCAGCGTCATCAGGCCACCCGCGCCGATGCCCTGCACGCCCCGGGTGACGATCAGCTGGGTCATGTCCTGCGACAGGCCGGCCAGCAGCGAGCCGACCAGGAACGTACCGATCGAGAAGAGGAAGACCGGCCGCCGCCCGTACAGGTCGGCCATCTTGCCGTACAGCGGGGTGGAGGCGGTGGAGGCGAGCAGGTACGCGGTCACCACCCACGAATAGTGGTCGATACCGCCCAACTCGCCCACGATGGTCGGCAACGCCGTACCGACGATGGTCTGGTCGAGCGCGGCCAGCAGCATGCCGGTCATCAGACCGAACATCAGCAGGCGGATCTGGCGGGCATTGAGCACGGGGGTGCCGGCGTGGACGGTCATCCGGCCTTCTTTCCCGCATGGGCGGGAACATGCGTCCCTCCGGACCCGAATCTCCCGGAACGTGAGCCGGCGGCGTCGTGGGTTGCGCCACGACGCCGCCGGCACACCCGATCACCGGGCCGGGTGCTTCCCTTCGCCGAACTCCTCGACGATCTTGGCGCAGAACGCCGGCAGGTCGTCCGGCTTGCGGCTGCTGACCAGCCCGTTGTCGGTCACGCACTCCTCGTCCACCCAGCTCGCCCCGGCGTTGGTCAGGTCGGTGCGCAGGCTGGGCCAGGAGGTCATCCGCCGGCCACGGACCACACCCGCCTCGATCAGCGTCCACGGGCCGTGGCAGATCACGCCGACCGGCTTGCCGGCGTCGAAGAACGACCGGACGAATCGCACCGCGTCCGGGTCGGTGCGCAGGAAGTCCGGATTCGCCACGCCGCCCGGCAGCACCAGGGCGTCGTACGCCCCGGCGTCCGCCTGCGCCGCGGTCACGTCGACGTCGTACGTCTTCGACTGGTCCAGGTGGTTGAACGACTGGATCGAGCCGGGCTTCAGCGAGACCAGCTCCACCGCCGCTCCGGCCTGCTCGACCGCCTCGCGCGGCTGGACGTACTCGACCTCCTCGACGCCGTCGGCCGCGAGGAAGGCGATGCGCTTGCCTTGCAGGGTCGTTGCCATGTGCGTACTCCTCTCCGGGGTGATCCTGGAATCGTTCCCGGCGCGGGTTGCCCGAAACGCCCCACTCGGGGTGGGCGCCGCCACCCCGCCGCGGGCCTCGGTCCGGCACGCGCGCGCTGCCCGATCCGTCCCGACGCCGGTCGATCCCGCGCAGGTTTGACCCGACCGCTCCCGGGGACCCCGGAGGGCATGGCAGGAGCAGCAGCGGAACAGCGCCGGCTCGCCACCGTCGTGGAGAGCTGGCGGGAGCGTGCCGTCCTGGTGGTAGGCGACGCGATGCTCGACGAGTGGCGGTTCGCGGAGTCCGACCGGCTCTGCCGCGAGGCGCCGGCCCCGGTGCTCACCCTGCGCCGGCGCATCTCCGCCGCCGGTGGGGCGGCCAACACGGCGGTGAACGTCGCCGCGCTCGGCGGCCGGGCGGTGCTGGTGGCGCCGGTCGGGGCGGACGTGGCCGGCGACGAACTGCACGACTGCCTGGACCGGGCCGGCGTCTGGGACCGCACGGTCGGCCAGCCCGGCCGGCCCACCCCGGTCAAGCGCCGGATGCTCGCCGGCAACCAGATCCTGCTCCGCGAAGACTCCGGCGACCCGGACGACCCGCTCGACGCCGACGGCGTGGCCCGGCTGATCACCGCCCTGGAGTGCGCGACCGAGGAGCTGCGCGCCGCCGCCGGCGGGGCCCCGCCCACCCTGGTGGTCTGCGACTACGGGCTGGGTGCCCTGCCCGAGGTGGTGCGCGCCTGGCTGGTCGCCAACCGCGACCGGTACGCCACCGTCGCGCTCGACGCGCACGACCTGGCCGACTGGCACGGCCTGTCGCCGACCGTGGTCACCCCGAGCTTCGCCGAGGCCACCCGGCTGCTGGCCCGGGCCGCCGCCGTCGGCTTCGGCGCCCGGGCGGACGGGCACCCCGGCACCGGCCTGCACCTGAACCACCCCGGGTCGGACCGGGACGACGACGGCCCGTCCGAGCTGAGCGTCGGCGCGGCGCCCGCCGAACGGTTCGTGCCCGACGCGGGACGGGTCGACCCGAACGGGCCGTGGACCACGCCGGCGGCGAACGGCCACCGGTCGGGCGCCCCGACCGGTGAACCGACCCCGGCGGAGGACCGGGTGGCGATGACCGGGGACGGGCTCAGCGTCACCGGCACCGGGGTCACCGTGAACACCGCCGCCGGGGACGGCGTGGACCGGGCGGTGCTGGCCGAGGCCCGCCTCGCCGAGCTGCGCGCGCACACCGGCGCCGACGTCGTGGCGGTCACCCTCGACACCGAGGGCGCGGTGGTCGGCGACGCCGAGGGTACGCCCCGGCGCAGCCACAGCACCCCGGTGCCGGCGAGTCACGCGGTCGGCGCGGGCGACGCGTACCTCGCGGCGATGACGCTGGCCCTGGCGGCCGAGGCGCCGCTGCCGACCGCCGCCCAGCTCGCCCAGCTGGCGGCCACCGTCACGGTCGCCGACACCGGCACCTGCGTGTGCCGCCGGGAGGATCTGCTCGACGCGCTCGGCGCGCCCGGCGGCGACCCGGACAGCCCGGTCGTGGTGGACGCGGACGAGCTGGGCAGGCTGGTCGCCGAGCAGCGCGCCGGCGGGCGGTCGATCGTCTTCACCAACGGCTGCTTCGACGTGCTGCACCCGGGCCACGTGCGCTATCTGGAGCAGGCCCGGGCGCTGGGCGACCTGCTGGTGGTGGCGGTCAACTCGGACGGCAGCGTCCGCCGCCTCAAGGGCCCCGACCGGCCGGTGAACCCGGTGGAGGACCGGGCCACCATGCTCGCCGCGCTGTCCTGCGTGGATCACGTGGTGGTCTTCGAGGAGGACTCACCGGCCGCGCTGATCGAGGCCGTCCGGCCCGACGTGTACGTCAAGGGCGGCGACTACCCGCCGGAGATGGTGCCCGAGGCGCCGCTGGTCCGCCGGCTCGGCGGGCAGGTCCGCACCCTCGGCTACGTGCCGGACCGGTCCACCTCCGCCATCATCGACCGGATCCGCGCGCACACCCCACTGGCCGACGGCCCCGCCCGCCGCGACGACGTCCAGCTCGACGGCGCCGCCCGCCGCGAGGACGCCGCCCACCGCGACGGCGTCCACCGGCACGGCGACCTCGCCCGCCGCGACGGCGTCCAGCGCCACGAGGCGCCCGCCGACCGCGACGGGGTCACCGCACCGGTGACGGGCAGGCGCCGACCGTGAACCGACCGCTCGACCCCGACGCCCCCGACCGGTTCCGTGCGCCGCGCTCGCTGGACGTGCTGATCCCCACCCGCAACCGTCCCGCCGAGCTGGCGGTCACCCTCTCCGGGCTGGCCGCCCAGGACGGGGTGCCCGGGTTCGGCGTGGTGGTCAGCGACCAGTCCGACGGCGAGCCCGCGTACGCGCACCCGGCGGCGGCCACCATGGTCCGGGCGCTGCGCCACCGGGGGCACCCGGTGCTGTTGACCCGGCGGCTGCCCCGGCGCGGGCTGGCCGAGCACCGGGCCTACCTGCTGGACGCCTCGACGGCCCGGTACGTGCTCTGCCTCGACGACGACGTGTGGCTGGAACCGGGCACGCTGCGCCGGCTGGTCACCGCGATCGAGGAGCTGGGCTGCGGTTTCGTGGGCAACGCGGTGCACGGCCTGTCGTACGCCGAGGATGTACGCCCGGAGACGCACGGGCACTACGAGGAGTGGGACGGTCCCCCGGTGCCGGAGCGGGTCCGCCCCGGCACGGCCGAGTGGCACCGGGCCGCCCTGCACCCGGCGGCGAACCTGCTGCACGTCACCGAGAAGCTCGACCTGCCGGCGGGCACGTGGCGGGCGTACAAGGTCTCCTGGATCGGCGGCTGTGTGCTCTACGACCGGGCGAAGCTGGTCGACGCGGGCGGCTTCGGCTTCTGGCGCCGGCTGCCCGAGCGGCACCAGGGCGAGGACGTCGCGGCCCAGCTCGCGGTGATGGCCCGGTACGGCGGCGCGGGCGTGGTGCCGAGCGGGGCATACCACCTGGAGTCGCCGACCACGGTCACCGAGCGGGAGGTGGAGGCGTGGGAGGTCGTCCTCGCCGACTCCGACGCCCCGCAGCCGGCCTGACCGGCACAGCCCACCGACCGGCACGGCCCACCTGACCGGCGCGGCCCACCGACCGGCGCGGCCCACCTGGCCGGCGCCCCGGCGGGGTGTTAACAGGGGGCCCCGCCTCTACCGGAGGCGTTAACAAGGGCACCCTCCTTACCGCAGGTCGGCGGCGGCTTCGAGGACCTCGGCGACGGGGACGTCGGTGACGAACGAGTCGCGGTGCGCGCAGCCGCTCTCCCCCGGTCGGTGCGGATAGATGTCGCGGGTGCAGTCGACGCCGCACACCGGGCAGCGGGTCGTCCAGGACGCGATCGGCCGGTGCCGGGCCCGTAGCGGGGTGGCGCCGTTGATCAGGTTGCCCAGCCAGTAGATGCCGATGGTGCTGGTGCCCACCGCGCCGGCCAGGTGCAGCGGCCCGGTGTCGTTGGAGATCACCAGCGCGCAGTCGGCGTAGCAGGCGGCCAGCCCGCCCAGGCTGAGCGTGCCGACCTCGGCGCGCACCGGCACCCCGGCCGAGGCGACCACCCGGTCCACCGTCTCCTGCTCACTCGGCGTGCCGGTGACCAGCACCTCGTACCCGTCGCCGGCCAGCGCCCGGGCCACCTCGCCGAAGCGTTCCGGGGGCCAGCGCCGGCGGGTGTCGGAGGCCCCGGGGTGCAGCGCGATCCGGGGCCGCTCCGGCGCGCCGAGCACCCGCCGGGCCTCCGCGCGGTCGGCGTCGGTGACGGCCAGCGCCGGGATGACGGTGGTCGCCGGGGCGCCGACCAGGGCCACCGCCTCCAGGTAGCGGATCACCTCGTGCTGGTAGTAGACGTACCGGATCCACCGGTCCAGCGGCGGCGCGTCCTCGGCCCGCAGCCCGGCGGTGACCCGGGCGCCGAGCCCGGCCACCACCGGATTGGAGTTGCCCCCACCGCCGTGCAGCTGCAACGCCAGGTCGAAGCGTTCCTCGCGGGCCGCGGCCAGGAAGTCGGCCAGCCCGTCCTCCGCCTCGCCCGCCTCCGGCGCCCGGATCCCGGGCGCCGGAGGCACCACCAGGACCCGGTCCACCGGGCCGGGGCGGTCGCGCCAGAGCTTCGCGTGCCACGGCGCGCCGAGCAGCACGATCTCCGCCGCCGGGTACGCGGCCCGCAGCGACTCCAGCGCCGGCAGGGTGAAGATGAAGTCACCCAGCGCGTTGGCGCGCAGCACGGCGATCCGCGCGACGTCGGGCACGGGCTCGGCGACCGGGCCGAGCAGGGACGGGCTGACCATGCGGGCTACGGCCGGTCGATCTCGTCGGCGGTGGTGTCGGGGTGGTGCAGTTCCCGGTCGGCGGCCGGGTCGGCGATCGGGGCGCGCCCGTTGGCACGCGGGCCGGTGCGCCCGACGGTGATGGTGCGCGGGGCGGCCCGGCGGGCCCGGGGCAGGTGGACCCGGAGCAGGCCGTGGTCCATCACCGCGTCGATGGCGTCCGGGTCGACCCGGGACGGCAGGTCGATCCGGTATTCGAAGCCGCGGGTCTCGAAGCCGCCGGGGATGCCCTGTTCGGCGTTGACCTCGGCCTCCGACCGGGCCCGTACGCACAGCTCCCGGTCGTCCAGCTCGACGGCGACCTCCTCCGGTGCCACCCCGGGCAGCCGGACGATCACCTCCCAGCCGTCCCCGGACTCGGTCAGCTCGACGTCCGGGGAGCTGCCCCGCCCGCCGCCGACCAGCCGGCTCAGCTCGGACCGCAGCGACTGCAACTCGCCCATCGGGTCCCAGCCCTGCTGCCGGCCGCGCCAACCACGGCCGAAGCCGGCTCCACTCTGCTCCGTCATCGCACGTCTCCGCTCCGCTGGGCGGCCGGGGGCCGCAGTGAACTGGGCGCGTCCAGATGGGCGTCGCGATCGACGCCGACGCCGAGCCGGTCGACCAGTTCCCCGCCGAGCCACGCGCTGATGCCCAGCAGTGCCAGGCCGACCACCTCGATCGCGATCAGCGCGCCACCCGCCGCCCGGGACTCGGCGTTGAGCCGGACCACCCAGACGGCGGCGAAGAGCAGGATGACCGCGAGGTTGGCGGCGGCGTGGCTGACCCCGACCCGCTTGGCGCGGGTGCCGGCCGGGATGGCCAGCAGGTCGAACGCGCCGGCCACGGCGGCCAGCAGGCCGCCGATCAGGCCGACGGTGATGTTCCAGTACGCCACCTCGGCGAGGAAGTCGGGGCCGCCGACGGTGTCGACGATGTCGAAGATCGTCCCGGTGACGAAGAGGGCCACCGGGAACATCACCAGCATGGGATGCACGGGATGGCCCAGCACCTTCAGTCGGCTCTCCATCCCCGCCTCCACGGTTTTCACATCCGGGCGCGCTGCGAGTGAGGCGGTACCCGTGCGGTCCATGGGCAAACCTCGCGCTCGACGCGCTCTCCTAGGCTGATCCCGGCGCCGTCCGGCACCCGGCCGGCTCGCCACCATGGTCAACGGCCGCAGGGAGGTTCACGTGACGGTGGAGATCACCTCGCCCGAGGAGCTGCGCGAGCTGCTGGGGGCGCCGATGCCCCGCTCGCTGGCCAAGGAGCGCACCGTGTTGCACGAGCGGGACCGACAGTGGCTGGCCGCGTCGCCGTTCTGCCTGGTCGCCACCGCCGGCGCGGACGGCAGCTGCGACGTCTCACCGAAGGGCGACCCGGCCGGCTTCGTGCAGGTGCTCGACGAGCGGACGATCGCCGTTCCGGAGCGGCCGGGCAACCGGCGCGCCGACGGCTACCGCAACATCCTGGACAACCCGCACGTCGGGCTGATCTTCCTGATCCCGGGGCGCACCGACACGCTGCGCATCAACGGCCGGGCCCGGCTGGTGCGGGACGCGCCGTGGTTCGACCGGATGGTGGTCAAGGGGCACCGCCCGGTGCTGGCCGTGGAGGTGACCGTCGAGCAGATCTTCTATCACTGCGCGAAGGCGTTCCTCCGCGCCGAGCTGTGGCGGCCGGAGACCTGGCGGCCGGAGGCGCTGCCGCCGCGCCCACGGCTGGTCAAGGAGGTCGAGACGCCCGCGGAGAGCCTCGCCGACCTGGAGCGGCACTACGGTCCGGACTATCTGAAGACCCTGTACGCCTGATCCGTCCCGGCCACCCCCGGCCGGACGTTTCAGCCGGCGGCCGAGGGTACTGATTCCTCTGAACGGCCCACCGCGCGCTGCGCGGCACCCCTGAACCACTGGCCGAGGGAAGGATGAGGATCATTGGCTACCCATGACGGCAAGGGACGCGGCACGACCGCGACCAAGAACCCGCCCGGCAACCAGACCCCGAACACCCCCGACGTCGACGAGAGCGAGATCGCCCGGCTGAAGGTCGACGAGCTGCGCGAGCGGCTGCGCTCCCGGGGCGTCCGCGGAACCCGCGACATGCAGCACGACGCGCTGGTGAAGGCCCTGGTCAAGAGCCTGCGCGAGGAACACTCCGGCAAGGCCGGCGCGGGCTCGGCACGGGGCGGCGGCAAGGCCGGCGGCGGCGCGCGGACCGGCGCGCACACCTCCAGCTCGGTGCGGTACTCGCAGGAGATCACCTCCACCGACGACGAGCCGGAGCGCCCCGGCCGCAGCCTGGTCACCACCGACCACGACGTGATCCGCCGCTGGGCCGAGGCGCGCAAGGGCGTGCCGTGCACGGTCGAGGGCAGCGAGCACGACGGGCACGCGGGCGTGCTGCGCCTCGACTTCCCGGCCAACGGCCGGGAGAGCCGGCTCACCGAGATCAGCTGGGACGAGTGGTTCCGCGCCTTCGACGCGCGGCGGCTCAACTTCATCTACCAGGAGGAACGCTCCGACGGCCGGCAGAGCAACTTCTTCCGGCTGGAGAGCCCCGACCGCGAGGACGGCTGACGCGCCGGCCGTGACGAGGGAGGACATCGCGATGACCACCAAGGTCGAGAAAACCTCGAGGTACGGGTCCCGGTCCGCACCGCGTACCACCAGTGGACCCAGTTCGAGGAGTTCCCCCGGTTCATGGGCGGGGTCAAGGAGGTGCGCCAGCTCGACGACAAGCGGCTGCACTGGGTCGCCCAGATCGGCGGCGTCAAGCGCGAGTGGGACGCGCGGATCCTGGAGCAGGTGCCGGACCGCAAGGTGGCCTGGGCGGCCACCGAGGGCGCCACGAACGCCGGCGCGGTCTACTTCGAGCCGGTCGGCGCGGACCGCACCGCGGTCCGGCTCTCCCTGGAGTACGAGCCGGAGGGGCTGGTCGAGAAGGCCGGCGACGCGCTGCACCTGGTGGCGAAGCAGGCCGAGTCCGACCTGGAGAAGTTCCGTACCTTCATCGAGGGCCGGGGCGCCGAGACCGGCGCCTGGCGCGGTGCGGTGGACGACGGGCTGGCCCCGGGCACGCCCGGCATCGACGCCGCGGCGGCCTCCCGGGGGGACAGCGGCAAGGCCGGGGTGTCCGGCCCGGCGGTGGCGGCCGGCGCCGCCGTGGCCGGCGCGGGCATCGCCGCCGCCGCGGCCGCCCGGCACCGCGCCGACGGGGACCAGGACAGCGACCGTACGGCGACCGGCGAGCCCGAGTACGTGGTGACCGAGACCGAGGTGGTCCCGGTGACCGAGCCGACCGGCCACCCGACCGGCACCGAGCCGGGTCAGCGGTTCTGACCGGCCCGAGCCCGATCGGCCCCTGCCGGGCGTGGCAGGGGCCGATCGGCGTGCCGACCGCTCAGGAGACCTTGAAGCTGCGCGACGGGCTGTACGCCGTCGCGTGGTCCGAGTCACCCGGCTTGTACACCCGGTAGGAGTACGTGCCCCGGGCCGTCGGCTTGATCGAGAACGAGTACCCGCTCGTCGACGACAACGCCTTGCTGGTCTGGGTCTTCCACACCCCGGAGACCAGGCGCTGGAGATACACCGTCTGGCCCGCGTGACCCGGCGCGACACTCCCCGACAGGGCCACCGTGCCACCCAGCGGGAACGACGTCTTCGACAGGTTCGCGTACACCACCGGCGCCACCGACACCGACCGCACCGCACTGGGCGCCCCGATGAACCCACCGGAACCCCGGTACGTCCACATGTAGTCGACCGACCAGGACGGCTTGTGCGTGAACGCCACGTAGCCGACGCTGTTCGACGTCACCGTCGCCACCCGGGTGAACGTCGACGTGCCCTTGCGCCGGGCCATCAGCTCGACCGGCACACCGGCGATCGCCGCGCCGTTGTCCTTGCGCAGCACCTTGCCGGAGACCTGCACGGTCTTGCCGAACGTCAGCGACGTGACGCTGCTGGTGATGCTCGCCGTCGTCCCGGTCGCCCGGGCGGTCGCCACCGGGCTGAGCCGGCCGCTGCGGTCCTTCACCCACACCGCGAACGCGTACGAGGTGCCGGCGGTCAGGTTCGACGCCGTGACCGAGCTGCCCGTGCCGGCGTACACCGAGGTGCCGGCGGTGGGCGAGGTCGGCGGGGTGGTCCCCGCCGCCATCCGGACGATCACCTGGTCCAGGTCGGTGAGCGCCGGCAGCGTCCAGCTCAGGGCGACCCCACGGTAGACGCCCTTCGCGGTCAGCGCGGTGACCGCGCCCGGTGCGTTGTCGACGGTCTTGAAGATGCTGGAGTACGCCTCCGCCTGGGTCGCGCCGGAGGTGTCCCGCACCCCCTTGACCACGATCCGGTACGGGGTGTTGTCCAGCAGCGGCTTCGTCGGCACCAGCGTCACGGTGGACCCGTTGAGCGTGGCGGTGGTCGCCACGGTCGAGCCGGTCTTGCCGCTGACCAGCTTGACGGTGCCGGCGTTTACCGAATCCGGCGCCACCGGGCGGGCGAAGGTGACCTTCGGGGCGGTGGTGAGCGCCTGCCCGCCGACGAACGGGGCCGGCGTCACGTCCCGCACCCAGAGCTGCTCGCCGCCCGGGGTGACCACACCGGGCTCGCCGGTTGAGGTGGTGAGGGAGTAGGCGCGGGCGTCCCGCGATCCGTTGTAGTTGCGCACCGACAGGTAGTAGGTGCCCGCGTCCAGGGTGGCCGCGATGGTCTCCAGGTCGCCGGGGCCGTAGGTGTCGACCTCGTTGATCAGCTTCAGGTCGGCGTCGTAGAGCGCCAGCACCGGGTCGGTGCTCTGGGCCACCGTGTCCACGACGGCCGGCGGGTTGACCCGGCCGACCCACATCTGCGGGGCGGCCAGCGAGAACCGGTACCAGTCGATGTCACCCTCGATGCCGATCGTGCCGGTCGCCGAGGTGCCCAGCGCGGTCGCCCGGGCCGGGGTGTCGTTGGTGTCCCCCACCGACGGCGCGGTCAGCTCCGGGGCCCACCGTCCGCCCACCGCGGCGTACGCGTCGACCAGGCCGTAGCCGTAGTAGGGGTCGATGCCGCGCGGGCCGGCGTCCCGGGCGCTCCACCGCAGCCGGTTCATCACGTCGGCCGGCTTGAACGTCGGGTACTTGGCGCGTACCAGCGCCGCGATGCCGGACACCAGCGGCGCGGAGAACGACGTGCCGGGGAGTTCGAACCAGTAGGAGTTGTTCGCGTCGTACCCGGTGGAGACGACGTCCCAGCCGGTGGCCGAGACGTCGACCCAGTCGCCGGAGGAGCTGAAGTCGGTGAGCCGGCTGCCGTGGTCGACGGCGGCCACCGCCAGGACCTCCGGGTACGCCGCCGGGTACTGCGGCGTGTCGTCGCCGGCGTTGCCGGCGGCGGCGATCACCACCACACCCTTGCTGTAGGCGTACTTCACCGCGTCGTGCAGCACCGGGCTGTCGCCCGGACCGCCCAGCGACAGGTTGATCACCTTGGCGCCCTTGTCGGTGGCCCAGATGATGCCCCGCGCGATGTTCGAGTCGTTGCCGCTGCCCTGGTTGTTCAGGACCTTGACCGGCATGACCCGGGCGGTCCAGGCGGCGCCGGCGATGCCCTTGCTGTTGTTGGTGTTCGCCGCCGCGATTCCGGCCACCAGCGTGCCGTGACCGAAGTCGTCCTGGAAACTCGCGGTCGTGGTCGAGTTCGTGATCGCGTTGTAGCCGGGCACGGTCCGGCCCGTCAGGTCCTCGTGCGTGGTCCGCACGCCGGAGTCCAGCACGGCGATGACCTGGGCGGTGGAGCCCTTGCTGACGTCCCACGCCTGCGGCAGCCGCAGCGACTTCAGGTAATTCTGGTCGCCGTAGTAGTAGCCCGGGTCGTTCGGGTTGGCGGTGGCCTGCCGCTGGTAGTCCAGCGAGACGCTGGCGACGGCCGGGTCCTTGCCCAGCGCGGCCAGCAGCTCGGTGGCCGACCCGTCGGTCTCCACCTTCACATAACCGGTGCGCCCCACCTCGGAGGCGATCCGGGCGGACCGGCGGGACAGCGCCTTGTCCTTCGCCGACCGGGCGGCGCCCGGCTTGAACTTCACGAGGACCGCGTGCGGATCGTACGCGCGCTGCGCCCCCTTGCCGGGGCGCTCCTGGCGCGGTGACTGCTTGCTGTCGAGCTTCTGGTCGGGTGACGGCGCGGCCTGGGCGGCGGACATCGCGGGGAGCATCGTCCCCGCGAGAGCCATGGCGAGCGCGGCCACCGCCGAACGGCGGAGTGCCAAGAAAAACCCCCGTATAGGGCGGGCCCGGGATGGGCTCATGTGCCTCGCCGGCCCGGTGGGGCCGACGGATGACCGCAGTTTGCCAGGCATCGATCCCACCAGGCCAGCACCGAACGGCCAGTGTCCGACCTGGCCGTTGGGACGGTACCGTTCCGTCGCTCCCGAGGCGGGTCAGCGCGGGCCCGTCCACTCGGGAGCAAGCAGCGACCAGATCTCGGTGTCGTGGCGTACGCCCTGGTAGTGGAACTGCTCGCGGAGCGTGCCGTCGAGGCGCATGCCGAGCCGGCGGGCGACGTTGCTGCTGGCGGTGTTCTCCGGACGGCAGTGCCACTCGACCCGGTGGATGCCCCGCACCCGGACCGCCCAGTCGACCAGCCGCGCCGCCGCCCGGGTGACCAGGCCCCGGCCCTGCCCGGCGGGCTCCGCCCAGCAGCCGATCTCGCAGTTGCCGCCGGCGACGTCGAAGGCGACGAACATGACCCCGCCGACGAGGGTGCCGTCGAGCCAGATGCCGTACAGCCGGCCGGCGTCGCGGGCGGCGAGGTCGGCGTACCGCTGGAGGGTGGCGCGGGCCGAGTCGAGGTCGGTGCTCCGGCTGGCCCACGGGATCCAGGGGTCCACGGTGGCCCGGGCCCGGTCCAGGTGGGCGAGGAACTCCTCGGCCTGCCACGGCTCCAGGGGGCGCAGCTCGGCTCGGTCGTGCAGCGTGATCGCGAACATCCGCGCACTCTATGCGCGCATGCAAGGAGGGTGCCCTTATTAACGCCTGCGGTATAGCAGGGGCCCCCTGTTAACGCGCCACGGCCGGCGCGGCCCAGCCGCCCGTCCGGCGCGGCCCAACCGTCAACGCGCCACCGTCGGCGCGGCCCAGACGCCCGGCGGGTGCGGCGGGAGTCGCAGGTCGGTGAGGACTCCGAAATGGTCGCTGGCCCACACCTCGTCGACCGGCTCGGCGAAGACCCGCCGGCAGTCCGCCACGTCGAGGGTCGGCCCGTGCGCACCGCACCGGACCAGCACATAGTCGATCCGACGGCCCCGGTCCAGCGGCATCAGCCCCGACCGGACCAGCGGGTTGTCCGGCGAGAAGGTGTGCCCCGGCTCGTCGCCCCGGACCGCCGCCCAGCAGTCCTGGTAGCAGACGCTGACGCCGGCCAGCGACTGCCGGCCGGTCCAGAACCGGACGCTGGCCGCGTCGGGTGCCGCGTCAAAGTCGCCCAGCACCACCACGTGCGGCTCGGCGTCCGGACCGTGCGGGTCGAGCCGTTCGGGTCGCCGCTCGGCGACGACCTCCTCGAGGTAGCGGGCCGTGCGCACCGCCTGCAACTCCCGCTCGTGCTCGGCGTCGTACTGCCAGGTCGGCTTGTGGTGGGCGACGATCACCGGGCCCAGCGGCGGCGGCGCCGCCACCTCCACCACGACGGCGGCACTCCACGGCAGGGCGGCGGTGCGCGGCGCCACGTGCAGGTCCAGCACCCCGAGGGTACGCATCGGCCACCGGCTGGCCAGCACGGCGCCGACCCCGTCGGCCGACCGGCCCGGGTGCGGCACCAGGTGATGCTCCGGCCCGAGCAGGTCGCCGGCCTCGTCCAACTCCCCGCCGCCGGCCACCTCCTGCAACGCCACCACGTCCGGCCGCAACGCGCGCAGCCCCTCGACCAGCACCGACCGGCGGCGTGGCCAGTCGGCGAAGAACGGCGCGAGCGTGTTCAGCGTGAGCACCCGCAGGGTGGTCTCCGACATTCCGCCATCCTGGGTCCGCTGCCGCCCGCCGGCAACCGGACGGGCCCGGCTCCATCCCGCCGCCGGCGGGACCCGGGCGGGCCGACACGATCGGCAGGACGGGGCCTAAATCCCTGGTCCGCCCGCAGGCGCATCGCCGATGATTACGGTCATGGCCACGTCCGGCAGAGCTGACCTCTTCCCCCGAGGGGCGGTCGACGGCCAGCGAGGGGGCAACGCCGCCTCGCTCCGGGCGACGGCACATGCCCTGGCGAGGGTCGAGTCCGCCGCGGCGGTGGTGCTCGTCGAGGGCATCAGCGACCAGATCGCCCTGGAGGCGGCCGCGGCGGGCCGGGGCCGGGACCTCGCGGCGGACCGGGTCGTCATCGTGCCGATGGGTGGGGCGCACGCGATCGGCCGCTTCCTGACCAGGCTGGCACCCCTCGGCGACCGGGTACGACTCGGCGGCCTCTGCGACCTGCTCGAGGAGGAGATCTTCCGGCGCGGCCTGGCGACGGCCCGGGTCGGTTCGCCCCGTACCCGCGCCGACCTGGAGCGCCTCGGGTTCCACGTCTGCGTCAAGGATCTGGAGGACGAGCTGATCCGCGCCCTGGGCGTACCGGGCGTGGAGGCGGTCCTCGACGCGCGGGGCGACCTCCGCTCGTTCCGCTCGTTCCAGAGCCAGCCCGCCTGGGGCGGCCGCGATCCCGAAGCGCAGCTGCACCGCTTCCTGCGCAGCAGCTCGCGCCGCCACCAGCGCTACATCCGGCTGCTGGTCGAGGCGGCAGTCGACCGGGACGTCCTGCCCCGGCCGCTCGACGGGCTGCTCGCGGCCGTCTGATGCTTCAGGCGGCTCCCGAGCGCCCCCCGCCGCCGGTCGCCCGGTCGTAGGCTCCTGGCGATGAGATGGCTACCGGACCGGCGCCGGGATCTCGCCGGATGGGTGGTGACGCCGCTGCTCACCCTGGTGGCGGCCCCGGTGCTGGCCTGCGCCGCCGGGCTCCTGGCAAGCCTCCTTCACCCCTCCCCCCACTCGCCGGCGCTGTGTCAGCAGGCGCTGGCCGACAACAGGTGTGAGGAGACCACCCTCCGGGTGATCGGCGGGCACGTGGCGATCGCGGGCGGGCTGTGGCTGCTGCTCTGGGTGGTCCCCTGGTGGCGAGGTCTTCGTCCGCTGCGCATCCTGCTCGCGGTCGCCGCGACCGTCGTTCTCGCGCTGCTACCGGTGCGGATGGCCGCCTGACCGGACGTCACGCATTCCCGGGGCAGACCGGCCGACCGGCCAGGAATCGGCCGAGACGGCCGTCGCTCAGGGCGCAGTCGTCGACTGCAGAGCCTGGAATCGGCGGTCGAACCAGTCTTTGAAAATGCCGATCACGTACGGGTCACGGATCTGCAGGCCGGTGTAGGCGGTCATCTCCGGGATGCTCACGACGACCAGCCGGTCACTCAGACCCTGGATCCGGATGGCATTGTCACCACCTTCGACGAGGTGAGCGGAGGCGATCGGGTCGAAGATGCTTCTGAATTCCGCCAGCGTGGGAGCGTACCTGTTCACGATGATCCGGAAGGACACCCCCTGCCCGGCCGCCTTCAGGACGGCGTCCCGCACCGCTTCGGTGTAGTGGTCACAGCCGACGCACTGGCCCCAGATCGTATCTCCCGGCCGAGTGTCCTTATACATCGCGCCCAATGCCTTGACCAGTGGGTCGCGGGTGAGGAACAGGGTCGCCTTCCGGTCGCCGCCCGCCAGCTGGTCGAGCTTCACCCGGTTTTCTTTCACCTTCTGCCGGATCGTGATGATGCTCAGCGTCACCGTGGCGAGGCCGAAGAAGATCTGCACGCCGTACTGGATGATCCACGCCTTCAAGGACGCTCCTCACTCGACCCCTGCAACACCGCGGACTCCGCTACTCCGCATATCCGGGCTCGCCCCTGATCGGTGCCGACAAGCAGCCATCGATGGTATTCCGCGCTGGCCGCGGGCTCCACATATGACTTCGCCTTGACCAGGCGGGCTGGTCGGGCGTAGCCGTCGTAGCCGAACGCCTCCCGGAAGTGGCGCGCACCCTCGGCGTCAGCACTGTGCGCGGCACCTTGGGCCTCGGACCTGGCCAGCCATTCCGCCAACTCCTCCCATCGCCCGTTGGAGTGGGTTCGCACCTCCCCGGAGGAGTGCACCAGGCGCGCGGCCACCAGGGTTGAGTCAGCTATGACCACCGTCGCCCAACTCCAGCGGCGAAACGCCTCGGACATCGGCAGGGTGCCCCAGTTCCGGTCATGGTAGGCGTGACCCGCGGCCCGGTGCTCAGCCCCCGCGAACGCGATCCACGCCCGGGACGGTCCATGTGGCAGCCGTACCTGCCACCTGGCAGACCTCGCGCCCCCGTGGCTGCTGGCGATCTCACCGTCCACGGGCCCCCACGGGCCGCAGGACCTGCCCATTCGGATGTCGAGCGACAGGGCGGCGGTGCCGACACGTATCCGGAGGCCGTCCTCCTGCTCCGCGACGATGTCATCGACCGACAGACGCCCGTCTTCGGCGAGCGAGATCCGGTCGATCGGGACGGCCCAGCTTTCCCGTGCCGTCCCACCGACGTCGTAGAAATGGACCGACATCCTCGGCGAACCCCTGCCACCGCCGAGAATGTTGGTCGCCTGAACCGTCACCACGATGGCGAATTCGTCGGACACGTGCTGGAAATACCACCACCCGAACGACCTGTCATCGCCGGACTTCATGTCGCGGCTTCCGCGGGCTACGGGGCCCGGCCCCACCGTCTCCACCGGCCGCCCCTCCCCGCCGGCGAGACGGCCGCCGGCACAGGTCCACTGTGGCAACCCGGGGCCACCGGCACTACCGGCGCACGACGCGCCTACCGGGGTGGCCAACCGAGTCGAGACCGCTGGTGACGGCAGCCGGACGGACGCCTGATGCCTCGCTCGCCACTCGGTGTGGCCCCATCGGGCCATCCGGAAGCGGGCCGCAGGACCGTGCGGTCGCACGCGAATAAACCCGGCGACATCGCTGGTCGTCCCCGCCATAATGGCCGGCGTGGAGGAGGTTGAGGTCGTCGTCGCCCACAACGAGCGCGCGACCCTGCGCGTCGGTGACGTGTTCCTGAAGGTCGACGCCGATCAGACGCGCCTGGACGTCGAGGTCGAGGCGATGGCCATCGCGCCGATCCCGACGCCGGAGGTGCTGTGGCGAAAGCCGCCCGCGCTCGCGCTCGCCGCCCTGCCGGGGACGGCACTCGGCCGCCTCGGCGAGCCGTCGACCGCGTCGCCGGCCGCGTGGGCCGCGGCGGGTGCCGCCGTACGGAAGCTGCACGACGCCCCGCTGCCACCCTGGCAGGGCCGCCACCTCGACGGGTTGGCGCCCCGCCTCGACAGTGAGTGCGAGTGGCTCGTCACGAACGGACTCCTCGCCGCCGACCTGGTCGCCCGCAATCGCCGGGTCGCCGAGGCCGCGCTCCGGCCGTGGACGCCGGTGTTCATGCACGGCGACCTGCAGCTCACCCATGTGTTCGTCGAGGACGACGAGATCACCGGCGTGCTCGACTGGTCCGAGGCAGGCTGGGGCGACGCCCTGTACGACCTCGCCATCCTGACGCTCGGGCACGAGGAGCGGCTCGGTCACGTCCTCGCCGGCTACGGCACCGACGTCGACCTCGACGTGATCCGCGCGTGGTGGTCGATGCGAAGCCTGCTGGCGATCCGCTGGCTGGCCGAGCACGGCTTCGACCCGGCCGCGCCGGGCTGCGAGGTCGACGTGCTGAAAGCCCGGATGTGAGGCCGGTCGGCGCTAATCCTCGGTCGGCGACGCGTGAAACCACCGCCGGGACGCCGCGGGCACCAGCAACAGACCGACGACGACGCAGGCACCGAGGATCTGCAGCAACCCGGACGCGTCAGCCTTGCTGACCGTGATCACGCCGTACCCCGCGGTGGCCGTCGCGAGCACGGTTGCCCAGAACCGGGCGCGCCCGCTGCCACGCCACAGGCCGTAGGCCAACGCCAGGAGCAGAAGCACCCCGACCAACCCGGCCGCGACGGAGGAACCATTGAACATCCTCGACGCCGAGAAGGCGGCCGCCACGAGCAGGACCACGGAGGCGGCGGCGACCGGCACCGGAACGCGTCGCCGACCCTGCTCGATCATCGGCTCATGGTAGGGCTCGTGCACCAGGGGCCACCAGCACCGGCCGCCGGCCCTCGATCAGCGCCCGGCGGCGTCGACCTCGGAAACGGCAAAGCCCAGGTCATCGACCTGGGCTTCATACCGAGCCGCCTGACGGAATCGAACCGTCGACCTACGCATTACAAGTCGGTCGCCGGCCCCTGTTCCGAGCGGCGCTGCTGTGGCTGACTGGATGCCCGGGTCCGTGATCGTCCGCCCATGCTCGCCGGCTTGGCTGCTCAATTGGCTGCTCGCCTCATCGACGCCCTCTTGCGCATCGGCATAACCCGGTGCTAGTCCTTCACCGATGGGTAACGCACCTGGGCCATGGACCAGTTACCTAGACGGGCATCGTTCGTGGGCCGGTAGCGTGCGGTCAGGCGCCAAGCCGTATCGGTCAGGTCGGCAACGAACCTCGCGCCGAGACCGCCTTGATTGTCACCGACGTTGAACAGTGAACCGGCGATCCGCCGCCAGATCTCCGGCTTCTCTCCACCGAAGAACATGATCAGATAGGTGCAGAAGGTTGCGATCGTGTAGCCAGGGTTGTTCGCAGGCGCTGGATCTCGGCGGTAGTGGGCCAAGTGGCCCATCTTCTCGTAGATGTAGTGCAGGTCTACGCCGTTGGCCCTGGCAACGACTTCCCAGAAGTCTTGATCGTCTGGCCCTGGAAGCATCGCTAACAACCGGTACAGGTGGACATGGTCTGGATCTTGTGGCATCTGGTCAGGGTATGACCACAAGTGGGTGACGGCAGCCCCTAACCGCTTGCCCGCTACTGGCGGCACTCACCGTCGCAGCCGTCGTCCATCCCCGGTCCCGCCCTCTCGCTTACGAGCCGGTTGCAGTGAGAGCCGCGCGTCTGACCTTGGTCGCCGCCGTTGATGTAAATAGCTGCTGTCAGCTGCCCATGACGGAGAGCGACAACTCCGAGCTGTTGGCGCCTAGTCCTGCGCCTAGATTTACGTGTTGGCATGGGTAAAATCCGGGCGTGGTGGACTCCCAGGTGGCTCAGCTTCGCGCGGCTCTCAGTAGAGACGAGATAGCTGAGCTGGAGCGGCTCGGGATCCCGGTTGACTTGGCGCCTGGAACTGTCCTTTTTGCCGAGGGCGACACCACCACCCACGCTGTGTTAATCAGACACGGCCAGGTCAAGGTGGTCTCTACTGGCCCACATGGCCAGGAAGTGGTACTAGCCACCCGGGGGCCCGGCGAGGTCGTGGGCGAGATGGCCCCGCTCGACCACCGGCCCAGGTCGGCAACTGTGGTAGCCGTGACGCCTGTGCAAGCAGCAATCGTTAGCGACGACACCTTCAACGACTTCCTGGACACACACCCCCGCGTCATGCGATTCCTGCTTCAGCAGGTGGTCCAAAGGCTGCGCGACTCGGATCACGGCCGAGTGGATCTAGCTACCCTGACTGTCGCGGCCAGGGTGGCGGCGACGCTGCTGGAGCTTGCCGTCAGATCCCCGGCGTCGGCCCACTCTGAGGCCGAGAAGTACATGGTCCCCGACATCTCACAGACCGAGCTTGCGGGCTACGTGGGAGCCTCCCGTGAGGCAGTTGCCAAGGTTCTGAGGGATTTCCGGTCCAAGGGGATGATCACGACGGCCAGACGAGCCATCACGATCGATGATGCTGCTGCCCTCCGAGCCATATCCGCCGGCAGCACGTAAGAAGGCCACGGGTTTTGGTACTTCTTCACACTAGTAAGGGGTCGTAGTACCATTGGGGTCCCGGTGTCCTGCCGGCCACCGGAGGGAGGGACCCCATGTACAAGCGCGGCACCTACACGATCTTTGGCCTGGACATCGAGGAGTTTCATCGCGAGGACCGCGACCTCGCGACACAAGAAGCCCTGCGGGCCGAGCTGATGCACATCCTCGACAGGGCGCTTGAAGACGGCGGCCTGCACTCCGCTGCGGACATCCTCGATCGTGGCGACGGGGCTCTCGTAATCATGTCGTGCAGACCCCTGGAGGTACTGACGCAGGTCGTACCGCGCCTGACGTCGCTTCTCGATGACTACAACCGTGGTCGGCCCTCTCGCCTGGTCCTGCGGCTCCGCCTCGCCCTTCATGTGGGGTTGACGTCCTACGACGGGCGAGGGTATATCGGGCGAGATCTGACCTTTGCCGTTCGCATGCTCGGCTCGGAAACCATGCGGCGCCAGCTTGCGACCACCACTCGGCCGATCGTGCTGGCAGTGTCCGACCAGGTGCGAGACCTCGCGGAGACAGCAAGATCGGAGGGGCCAGAGTCGCTCCCCAAGTTTGGCTCGCTCGAGTTCAAGAACAAGGAGACACAGGCGACAGCCTGGACCGCCCAGTTGGGGCGATCGGTTCCCGCCTGGAGGGCCGCGTGATCTTCTCCGCCCAGCGCGTCTCGCGCCCAAACAAGATCACATGCGGCACGCCCTGTCGCTCTGGGTGGCAGGGCAAACACTCAATGCTACGCCTCAGAAGGTGACAGGCGTCTCAGACACGCCGACGGGTGTCGAAGACAGGACAGACGTAGCCCGCTGGTAGTCTCACGTTCATCGGTAATCACAGTTAAAACATAGGAGGGCTGACGAAGGGGCAGGTCAAAGCGCACTTGTAGCCGCAGGTGCAGACCGATGAGGCCCCTCAGCCACAACCTGGTGCCGTCACTTACGACAGCCGGCCATCTCAGAGAACGATCAGGAGACGCGATGAAGCACCTCCAGTACTCGGGCGACGAGCCCACCCCCACCAACGCTCGCCTCTTCAGCCCGGTTTCGATCCCGATGCAGGCGCGCAACGTCCAGCCGGACGGGACCAAGGAGCGAACCCCTCGTCGAACGAAGAAGGCGAACAAGCGGCGCTCCCCCGCCGCGGGCATGCCGGCGGTGAACCCGAGCGACCCGGCCACTCCCAACCAGGCCAAGAAGGACCCCAACCGGCGCCGCTCCACGTCCTGCAAGCCGGCGGCGAACCCGAGCAACCCGGCCACTCCCAACCAGGCCAAGAAGGAGCCCAACCGGCGCCGCTCCGTCCAGGGCGCCCCCGAGCAGAAGCGGGCCACTCGCTCAGAAGAGTCGCCTAGCCGACACGCTCGCCGCAGCGGCAAGCAGCGGAGCCAGCCGGAGCGCGAGCTCGAACGGCGGCAGAAGAACCGGAAGTCTTTCCCGCACGGCCTCGTGCTCCGCTACTTGACGGTCGGGGTTCCCCTGCTGGGCGGTCTCGCGGCGGTGCTGCGCGCCTGCTGACAACGCGTCCGAGGTGGGCTGGCGAGGGCCTGGTCCACCTCGGCGCCCAGCATCGGCACTGGCCAGGACCCAATCCCATCACTTTACGCGTAACGGCACCCGGTAGCCGCCGGGTGCCGTCACTTACTCCAGCCGGCCATCTCAAGAGCGAGCTAGGAGCTGTGCCCAAGGCTACCTGCGCCTTTTTGTAGGGATGGGCAGATTATAGTGAGAGTTTCGACACGCGGTAGTGCGCAAGTTTCATATGGCGAAACTTTTGAATGAGATCACAGCCGACCCTGCCGTCTGAGGTGCACGTCTCGCCGAGAGGTCAAGTATTCAGATACTTGAAGTTCCACTATGGTGTCTGCAACGGGCCGTTACCTGGAGGTCGCATACGGTGTTGCGCCCTTGGAGCTGCTACGAGCCTCCACCTCCGCATCAGTCGCTCAAAGGTGAGCTACATGACTTAGGCCCTGACGCACGAGGCGGCTTTGTTGATCTCGTGCGTGCCTACATGTTCGAAGACCTCCGCGAGGGGGACGAAGTAGAGCACCCGATCCACGTGTACTGGCTCACAGGCAGGACCAGGACCTACGGCGTGCTCTACGCCACAGCGCACCGAAGTCGACTGGCGGCATGGGGACTTCGCGCGTTTGCGGCGGTCCAACGAGGAGAAGTTCCTCATCGGGAACTAGAGATAGCGCAAGATCGACTGACCGAGTGGCTGATCCGCTCCAGGGAGAGGTGAGTTAAGTTTGATGGCGACCCCTTCCCCTAGGCGACCGACGCCTGTCATCATCGGTGTTAACCGATGCCGGCTCGGGGTCCAGGCGAGCTGGGACGGAGGAGACTCACGATGACCAACAACGAGGGCCACCGGGACAGAGACGTCTCCAAGCGCAGCGCCCGCCGGCGGGCCGACCTGTTCGAACAAGCGTTGGCATTGCAGGAGGCGCTTGATCGCGAGCTGCTGAACGATCCGGACGCCCGCGCTGAGTACGAAGATGCGCGGCGCCGGCGAACGCTTTTCAAGACTTTTGCCTGGGCAAGACGTTACAAGCAGATGAGCCAGGCAGATATCGCGCGGATCATGGAAACGTCGCAGTCGGCGATCTCCGACATTGAACAGGGCCAGAAGGATCCGCGTCTCTCGACTCTTCAGCGGCTCGCTAGAGCTCTGGGCTTTGAGCTTCGTGTTCACCTCTCAATGGGGCCGTGGGTAATTTTGTACTCCTGGAAGGCCAGAGATTTAGCATACGGCACGTCTGCTCAAGAAATGCGTATCATGCACGAGGCGGATGACCTGTGGATTGCCGTGATTCAAAACCAGCGTGAGTCAGACGGCCATGAGCAAGACATCTCAGTCCGCCGCCTTAATGTTGAGCCTGTCTCAGTGCGGGCGCCAGGCGAGGACAACTTTCTTACGAGAGGCGACTTGGACCAGCTTTGCCTAAGCCATTCCCCCATGTCTGCGCTACCCTCCGTTGCTGGCTGAGATGTCGAAGTCACCCGCCGATCGACCATCCGATGCGGACAAGGTAGCAAACGTCGCGTCGATCGTGGACCTTCGCCTTCGGAATATCGAAGGCGATTTGGTAACGCCTAGCCCTCGTTTGCCTCTCTCCGTTGAATCGGAGATTTTGCCAACCATGGTTCGCCTTGGCGACTCAGCAGCGGTTTATCACGTAACGTACCAACTGCAGGCGCTTTCCGCAGACGGGAAGTCGGTAGCGTTTCGGGCAGCCTTGACTATGAGCGCGGTGTTCGACTTTAGCGACCCCTCATTGACCGATGAAGAGTTGCAGAAATTCGGCATGGGAGGCGTTCTCGACCTCGTTCATCCCTACGTTCGTGAGCAAGTGCATAGTCTCACTGCGCGCATGGGTCTTCCTCCCCTCCTGCTAGATGTAAAGGCTCCGAGTCCCTAGAGGCGAATTTTGCTTTCCGCACGATGGGCTGCTGCCCGGCCGCGATGGCAATTGGTTTTTCGTGAGGAGGCGCGTCGTCAGCTGCTGGCCCTGCCATCTCGGTGTTTCTATCGATCCAGGGCGCCGTTTGATGCCGTTCGCCGGCGGAGCTTGACCCCGGGGCGCAGCGCCTGCTGCAAACGGCTGGCCGCACCTCACCTAGCCGGAGCGAGATAGGGCGCCGAGACACCCACCGTCATCAATGAGGTCGGCTATCGTGCCCACTGGACGGCGAAGCGGCCGCCAGGATCATCGGGCTACTCGCCGTGCTGGCCATTTTCAGGCGGCTAGCGCAGGGCGGTGCGATCCCGCCCCGAGTCGAGCAGTCCCACGCCCGGCCCAGCCGGTGGGGCGGAGGTAGTCGGCAGGCCGGGGCTGCCCTGAACATCGGACGGATCGGCCGGCTGACTAGGGCGAGAGTTGTTGTTGCCTTACGTCGGCTGACAGCCCTTGCCGGCCTCAGTTGTGCCCGGCGTGTGCCCGATGATCTTGCTGGCTCGTCTTCCATGAATTCCCGGGTCGCTCCGCCACCTACTCCTTTCGGCCACGGCATCTGTCCGAAAGCCGACGAAGGTGCTGATCCTGCTTGCAGCCTGCGACCTGCTGTCGGACCATACGGCTTCGCGCTGGAGGCGGGGGTTGCCGTGGGGATCTTGGACCGAATTCGTGGACGACTGAGCACCCCCAACCCGCCGCCCCTGCAAAGGCAGCCCTCGGATGCTCACCAGCCCACTGCTGCCTTCGCCCCACCCGTAGGTGGCTTCGCTGTTGTCGACGTCGAGACCACCGGCTTGGTGGCTTCTAGAGATCGCCTGGTCGAGGTCGCGGTCATCACTACCGATCCGTTCGGTCGGGTAGTGGACGAGTGGACGACTCTCGTGAACCCGGATGGCCCTGTAGGTGCCACCAGGATCCATGGGATCACTGCGGCAGAGGTCAGGAGGGCTCCTCGGTTCGCCGAACTTATCGGCGAGATGAATGCCCGCCTGACCGGCCGCGCGCTGGTCGCTCACAACGCCCGGTTCGACCTCGGGTTCCTTGGCAATGAGTACGAGCGCGCAGGTTGGACTATGCCCGCCTGTCCACACCTCTGCACCTTGGAAGCGAGCTGGACCTACCTCCCACGTCTAGACCGTCGGCGCCTGTCCGACTGCTGCTGGGCCACTGGAATCCGGCTCGACAACGCTCACTCGGCACTCGGGGATGCTCGCGCAACGGCCACCCTGCTCATGTCTTATCTCGATCGGAACTTCGGTCGCCCACCGGAACCCGACCATCTACACCTGCCCACGCGCGCAACCCAAGTCACATGGCCGGTGATCCCGCGGCAAGCCATCAACATGACCCTGCGACGCCCGGTTGGCCCTACACCCGTCCCGGCCCAGGCTGGCGCACTTGCCGCTCTTCTCGACGACCTGCCCTTGTCATCAGCAATGGAAGAAGGCGCACCCACCAGCACAGCGGGTTACCTGGAGCTGCTGGCGGAGGTATTGGAAGACGGGGTCTTGACGGACGACGAGGCAGCTTCCCTCGCGGGCCTCGCTAATACCTACGCGCTGACGCGGGAGCAGGTCGATGCGGCTCACCGCGGCTTCCTCTTGGCGCTGTCGCACAAGGCCATCGAAGACGGCAAGGTCACTCGCGACGAACGTCAAGAGTTGCTCGCTGCCGCCCAGGCCCTCGGATTCACCGACGGGATCGTCAAGGCCGTTCTCGACGAAGCTCGCAGCGCCCTCGCCGAGCAACGCGGGAAAGGCTGCCTGCCCCTGCCAAATTCGTGGCCGCACGGCGAACCGTTGCGCATCGGCCAGGGCGTCGCCTTCACCGGTTGCGACGAGCTGCTGCGGGCTCGTCTGGAAGGCCGAGCGCAAGCCGCGGGCCTCCGCGTAACCGGCTCCGTGTCCCGCAAGACCGTCGTTCTCGTCACCGACGGGGTGGATCCGTACACGACCAAGGCACAGGCAGCCCGCGAGCTCAAGACGCGGATCGTGACTCCAGACGTCTTCGCCGAACTGGTTCACTACATCCAGCCAGCCAAGACCGAGGCCACAACTCACGCCCCCGCGAAAACTGTTCCCTCGCCGACCGCGCCGACCGCCGCCACTGCGACAGGCTCCGCCCTGCCGGCTCCCGGCCCAACGATCCGTGCGTGGGCCCGAGCTCAAGGGCTGCCGGTCGGCGTAAGGGGACGACTCGCTACCGAGATCGTGAACGCATACGTCGCCGCGCACGGACTCGACATGGACGTGACAGAGGGGTCACCGCTGCCCGCACCTCGTTGAGTCGAAGCCGAACATAGAGCCGCTGTCCCGCCACCAGCGCGATCGGTCGTCGACACCTGCTTACACTGCAACTTGGGCGGGCCTGTCTCGCTAAGGGTGTTTCCGGCGATCTTGGTTAGTAGGATTCAGCGCCGGGGAAGCGGTCGCTGAAGGTGATGGCGAAGGCGTTCAGGGCGGGTTTCCAGCGCATCGTCCATCGGGTTCTTCCTGCTCCGGTGGGGTCCAGGGAGCGGGTCACCAGGTACAGACACTTCAACGCGGCCTGCTCGTTGGGGAAGTGGCCGCGGGCCTTGACCGCCCGCCGGTAGCGGGCGTTGAGCGACTCGATCGCGTTGGTGGAGCAGATGACTTTGCGGATTTCCAGGTCGTAGGCGAGGAACGGGATGAACTCCGCCCAGGCGTTGTCCCACAGGCGAATCACGGCCGGATACCGGCTGCGCCACTTGTCGGTCAGGTCGTCGAACGCGGCCCTGGCCGCGTCCGCGTTGACGGCGGTGTAGATCGGCTTGATGTCGCGTTTCAGTTCGTCCCAGTACCGCCGTGAGGTGAGCCGGAACGTGTTGCGGATCAGGTGGATGATGCAGGTCTGCACCACGGTCTGGGGCCACACGTTCGTGACCACCTCGGGCAGGCTGCCTTTCAGTCCGTCGCAGACGAGGAAGAACACGTCCTTGACGCCTCGGTTACGCAGGTCGGTTAGCACGCTCATCCAGAACTTGGCGCCCTCACCGCCGGCGCCGGCCCACAGTCCGAGGATGTCCTTCTCCCCGTCGAGGGTGACCCCGATCGCGGCGTAGAACGGCCGGTTCGCGACCTGCCCGTCGCGGACCTTGACCACGATGGCATCGATGAACACCGCAGCATAAACCTCGTCGAGGGGCCGGTGGGACCAGTCAGTCATCTCCTCGATCACCTTGTCAGTGATCCGCGAGATCGTCTCCTTTGACACCGAAGCGCCGTAGATCTCGGCGAAGTGCGCGCAGATCTCCCCGGTCGTGAGGCCTTTGGCGTACAACGACAACACGACCTCGTCGACCCCCGACAGCCGGCGCTGCCGCTTACGGACAATCCGCGGCTCGAACGTGCCAGCCCGGTCCCGCGGCACGTCGATCTGCACCGGACCGTTGGCGTCGGTCAGGACCGTCTTCGACCGGCTGCCGTTACGGATGTTGCCCGACCCAGCACCGGCCGGATCGTGTTTGTCGTAGCCGAGGTGCTCGGTCATCTCCTCGTTCAACGCGGTCTCCAGGACCGTCTTGGTCAACTGCTTCAGAAGCCCATCTGGCCCGGTCAGCGACAGGCCCTGTTCCTTAGCGGCCCGGACCAGCTCCGCGGCGGCCTTCGCCTCCGCCGACGGCTCAGGCCGCTTCTTACGTCCGGTCTGGTCATTCAGTCGCGGTCATCACGGCACCCTCCTCACCAGGCACAACGCCCGGCGGGTCAGGCCGGAAACACCTTTAGATCCACAGACCCGCTGGCGGAGGCGCGGCGCTTCCTCCGGGCTGTCGAGGGACTGCGGTTAGAAGCCCGCTGGCTCATCGGGATTGCGCTCGGGCTCCGTCAAGGCGAGGTCTTGGGACTGCGGTGGGACGACATCGACCTGGCCGCCGGCACCCTGCGGGTACGGGGGCAGTTGCAACGCGACCCCGATACGGGCGGCCTGGTCTTCGTCGAGACGAAGACTGCCCGGTCTCGTCGGACACTCCCGCTGCCACCGACGGTGCTGGCGGCGCTGCGTCGGCACCACGAACGGCAGGCAACGGAACGGTTCGATGCCGATAGCTGGGCCGATCCGGGCCTGGTCTTCGCCACGGCCGTTGGTACGCCTATCCACCCGCGTAACGACTACCGGTCATTTCGGGAGATCATCCGGCGGACTGGCCTCCGGCAGGTTCGTCTTCACGACTTGCGGCACACGGCGGCGAGCGTCCTTCTCGCCCAGGGCGTGCCCGCCCGCGTGGTCATGGAGATCCTCGGTCACTCCCAGATCAGCGTCACCCTCAACATCTACGCGCACGTGGCCCCCGAGGTCGCGCGGGAAGCTGCGTCACGGCTGGAGGGGGCGCTGTGGTCGGGTGAATGAGGTTGGCTGCTCGCTTGGCTGCTCAGCCTCGCAATGGCAGGCAAAAGGCCCAGGTCATGATCGGCGATCAAGCCGGTGACCTGGGCCTTTCCGTGGAGCCGCCTGACGGAATCGAACCGTCGACCTACGCATTACGAGTGCGTCGCTCTAGCCGACTGAGCTAAGGCGGCAACGATCGTCAAGTGTACGGCACACCGCCGCCGCCACCGAACGGGATCCCCCGCCCGGCCGATCCGGACAACGCGGCCGGTCCAGTCGTTGGCCGGACACCGTTCGCGTTCCGCCCGGCGTACGCTGCCGCGGGTGACCGACGATCGCGCACCGGACGGCAGTCCCGACCAGCCCGACGCCGCGCCCGGCCCGGGGCGGCCGGACGTCGAGGCGCCCCGGGCCGCCCGCCGGCCCCGCAGCACCGATCCGCTGGAGCTCGGCTTCACGCCGCGCAAGCCGGTGCCGTGGCTGGCGCCGTTCCTGCTGATCAGCACCGGCATCCGTACGCTGCTGGCCATGCTGTTCGGGGCGTACCTGGACAAGCGGGAGCTGCAGAACGCGCTCGACGCCCGGATCAGCCGGCAGGTGGGGCCGGACGGCGGGCTGTGGTTGGACTACGTGGCCGACCTGGGTGACGGGTTCAACGCCACCTACTCGATCGCCTACCTGCTGGCGCAGCCGGAGCTGACCGTGGACGGCCACCGGCTGCCCCGGGCGCAGACCCTGGTGATGGGCGGCGACCAGGTCTACCCGTCGGCCGCGTACGAGGCGTACGAGGACCGATGCAAGGGGCCGTACCAGGCCGCCCTGCCGGTGGCGCCGCCCGAGCGGCCGACGCTGTTCGCGGTGCCGGGCAACCACGACTGGTACGACGGGCTGACCGCCTTCCTGCGGCTCTTCGTCCGCTCCCGGGACCGCAACTTCGGCGGCTGGACCACCGGGCAGTCCCGCTCGTACTTCGCGGTGCAGCTGCCCGCGGACTGGTGGCTGATCGGCCTGGACGACCAGTCCGGCTCGTACCTGGACGACCCGCAGCTCAGCTACTTCGACGAGGTGGCCCGCAAGCTGACCCCGCAGAGCCGGGTGATCGTGGCGGTGCCGGCACCGACCTGGGTCAAGGCCGCCGACCACCCCACCGCGTACGACTCCGTCGACTACTTCATCCGGACGATCATCACCCCGACCGGGGCGCAGGTACGGCTGCTGCTCTCCGGCGACCTGCACCACTACGCCCGGTACGCCGGCCCGGAGCGGCAGCTGATCACCTGTGGCGGCGGTGGCGCGTACCTCTATCCGACGCACGAGCTGCCGGAGCGGATCGAGGTGCCGCCGCGGGACACCCTCGCCCGCCGGGCCAGCCGCACCCGCCCGTACGACCTGGCGGCCTGCTATCCCGACCGGGCCCGCTCCCGGCGCTACGGCTGGGGGATCCTCGGGCGGCTGCCGTTGCGCAACCCGGGCTTCGCCACCCTGCTCGGCACGCTGCACACGCTGCTGATGCTGGCGATGGCGGGCGTGGTCACCAACCGGGCGGGCACCAGCGAGCAGCGGCTGTTCAGCGTACCGTTGATGATCATGTTGGTGGTGACGCTGCTCGGGGCGGCCTTCTTCGCCAAGCCGCCCAGTGCCGGCGGGAAGCGGCACGCCCGGCACTGGATCCTCGGCGTCAGCCACGGCCTGGCGCACCTGGCGCTGGCCGCCGCCGGCACCTGGGCCTGGCTGAAGCTGCCGTTCTACGAGTGGCCCTGGCCGCTGCCGGCGGTCGCCGCCGCGGTCCTGTACGGGCCGGTGCTCGGCCTGGTCGCCGCCGAGCTGGTGGCGGTGTACCTGCTGGTGGCCGGTTCGTTCGGGGTGAACGTCAACGAGCTCTTCGCCGGCCAGGGGATCGAGGACGCGAAGGCCTTCCTCCGCCTGCGCATCGACCCGGACGGCACGCTCACCATCTATCCGGTGGCCGTGGACCGGGTCTCCCGCGACTGGCAGGTCAACCCCGACCAGACCCCCCACGCCCCGTGGCTACTCCCCAAGACCCCGCTGACCCCCCACCTCGCCGAACCCCCCATCACCCTCACCTGACCGCCCGACCGCCTGACCGGAAGCGAGGCAGCAACTTCGGGGAAAGTGCTGACACGACCGGCGGGGGCAGCAACTTCAGGGAAAGCGCGGCCACGACCCACGGGGAGGCAGCAACTTCAGGGAAACTGCTGCCTCGACCGGCTGGGAGGCAGCAACTTCGGGGAAAGTGCTGCCTCGACGCGCCACGGCCGCACCCTGCGCGCCCGGGTGAGGGGCGCGGGAGGGCCCGGGGGTCAGCGGGGGTAGTGCTGGTCGTGGGCCTGGCGGGGGGCGCAGACGGAGGCGCGGGAGCAGGCGCAGCGGGAGCCGTCGGCGTCCAGGCGCACCGTCACCGTGTCCCTCGGGACGCTGTGGCCGACCACCTTGCCGTCGCCCTCCGGAGTGCCGACCCGGCTGCCGATCGCCGGCGCGGACTCCTGGAAGCGCTGGTACAGCGGATGTTCGTACTTGAGGCAGCACATCAGCCGGCCGCAGGCGCCGGAGATCCGCAACGGGTTGAGCGGCAGGTCCTGGTCCTTGGCCATCCGGATGGTGACCGGCTCGAAGTCCTTGAGGAAGGTGGCGCAGCACAGGTCCCGCCCGCAGGAGCCGATGCCGCCCTGCACCCGGGCCGAGTCGCGGGCCGAGAGCTGGCGCAGCTCCACCCGGCAGTGCAGGGTCGCGCCCAGGTCGCGGACCAGGGAGCGGAAGTCGACCCGGTGCGGGGCGGTGAAGTAGATGGTGGTCCGTTCCCCGCCGCCGCCCTCGACCGCGCCGAGGACGTGGTCGACGGCCACCACCTTCATCGGCAGGCCGTGCTCCCGGATCAGCCGCTTCGCGGCGACCTTGGCGTCCGCCTTGCGCCGGCGCAGCTGCTCGTCCCGGTGCAGGTCGTCCTCCTGCGCCAGGCCGGCCAGCTTGGGGAAGCCGTCGGTGTCCTCGGTGACCCACTGGGCGGCCCAGACGCACTCGGCCACCTCCGGCCCTTCGTCGGTGGGCACCAGTACCTTGTCGCCCACCTGGGGGCGCAGCTCGCCCGGGTCGAGGTAGTAGAGGCGCCCGTACCGGTTGAAGCTGACCGCGCAGAGCATGCCCATGGCCTCACCCTACGTCGCCGGGACCGTCCCGGCGCGCCGGCCGTCGCCGGGTGGTCACCGCGCGCGACGGTTGACGTCTGTCGACCCGGCTACCGGCATCGGCCCCGTCGTGCGGTCCTGCCTCGCCCGGACGGCTGAATCCGGGCTGCCGACCGGGACAACGGCCGGCTCGGGGCGTTGAGTGGAGGAAGACCTGCGGGGGGTGCAGGTAAGGCCACGGCGTCGCCCCGGGAGCCGGCTTCGCACCGGACCCGAGCGCGGCGCCGTGTGCCGTGCGGGGCCACCGGCCCGCCCGGCGCCCGGCACCGGCGCCGGGCGCGTCAGCGGCCGATCCGGGTGCCGGCGCCGCCCCAGCGCGGACCGGCCTCCGCCACCGGCCGCCAGGTCGACTCGGCCAGACTCGGCGACCACTGCCGCAGCAGCGTCTCGGCCCCGTCGTAGGCGACGCTGAGCACCGCCAGCACCCGGGTGGCGATCACCGCGGCCTCGGCCACCCCGGCGCGACCGGCGGCCCCGGCGCCATCGGGAAAGGCACCCCCCGGGGCGCCGTGCGGAAACGCTCCGGCACCGACCGGTCGGGTCGCCGCGACGACCGCCACCGCCTCGGTGCAGCCGAGCACCTCGGCCAGCGCCCGGGCCACCGCCAGCCGGCTGCCGGTCACCCACTCGGCGAGCGCGTCGGCGTAGCCCGCGGTCGCCTCCATCCGGCCGACCAGGCTCTCCGGCCCCTCGTCGAGGTGGCGCAGCAGGGTCGTCCGGGCCTGGTGGTAGTGGGCCGCGGCCGGGCCGGACCAGAGGCCCGGATCGGTGAGCGCGGCGCACGCGTCGTCGTATCCCTGGACGAGTCGGCGCACCGCGTCGCCGGCGGAGGCCAGCGGCGCCGGGTGCAGGTCGAGGAAGGCGCGCAGCGCGTCGCCGGGGAGCACCTGCATCCGGCGCAGCAGCGGCCAGACCGGGTGCCCCTCCGGCGCGCCGGCGGCGAGCAGGACGTCGACCCGGCGCAGCAGGTCCAGCCCGGGTTCGGCGAGCCGGTCCAGGGCGTCCATCAGGCCTCCCTGGTCAGCCGGCGGCGGGCGGCGTCGTCGGTGTCGGCGTAGCGGTCGGCGGCGGCCCGGACAGCGGCTGCGGCGGCGGCCAGCCGGGCCGCGGCGGCCGCCGCCTCCCGGGACCGGTCGCCGGTGGCCTCGGCCCAGCGCCGGTGCAGGGCCCGCCCGATCTCGCCGGGCCGGCCGGGCGCGTCCGCGCCGAAGACCGGGTGGGCCGGGTCGGCGGCGGTGACGGTGTGCGCCAGCGTGGTCAGGGTGTCGCTCGCCTCGTCGAGCCGCGCGGCGAGGGCGCGCAGAGACTCCATCTCAGGCCCCCGCGAGCGGCCGGTAGACGGCGAAGGTCTCGTTGTGCAGCTTTTCCCGGGCCCACTGGGCGGCGTCCGCTGCGGCGGTCACCGCGGCCTGCACCGAGCCGGCCACGTCCCTGGGACTGCGGGAGTGCAGCGGGCCGAGGAACCGGACGTCGGTGATCCGGCCGCCGGCGGTCACCACCACCTCGACCAGCCCGTCGGGCGAGCGAACGGTGACCTCCACGGTGGACACCGCCTGGTCGAACTCGGCCTGCAGGGACTCGATGCGGCGGTAGCGCCGCACCGCCTCCTCGATCCAGGCCTCGTCGATCTCCCCGCGCGGCATCGGCGGACTCCTCCCGGCAGGCCCTCACTGAGCGTCCCGCCACGATCACCGTGGCGTCACCGGACCGTACCGCACCCGAATCGAGGCTGTCGATGCCTGTGGACAGCGCCCCCGCGTCGCTCAGCCGCGCCAGAGGGCGAGCATCATGGCCTCCACCGCGATCCTCGGCTTGACGTTCGCCTCGATCGCCGACCGGCACTCCAGCACGGCCTCCAGCCGGCGCAGCACCCCCTCGGCCGCCCACTTCTGCGCCCCGGCGGCGGCCACGGCGGCGGTGTCGGTGTGCACCGGTGCGACCGGCGCGCGCAGCGCCGTGGTCAGCGCGTCCCGGTAGAAGCCGGCCAGGTCGACCAGGGCCCGGTCCAAGGCGTCCCGCTGGGCGCGGGTGGCCCGCGACTTCTGCCGCCGTTCCAGCTCCTTGAGCTGGCCAGCCGCGCCCCGGGCCGCGCCGGCCGCACCGCGCCCGGTGCCGCCCGCGCCGAGCGCGGTCTGCAACGCCGCCCGTTCCGCCTCGTCGGCCTCGGCGACCGACGCGACGGCCTCCGCCTCGGCCGCCTCGATCAGCGCGGACGCCGCGTCGAAGGCGGCGCCCACCCCGGTGAGCCGGCGCGGCACCGCCAGCACCGCGTCCCGGCGCTTGCGCGCCTCCGGGTCACGGGCCAGCCGCCGGGCCCGCCCGACGTGGCCCTGGGCGGCGGCTGCCGCCCAGGCCGCCACGTCCGGGGCGATCCCGTCCCGCCGGACCAGCACCTCGGCCACCGCGGCGGCCGGCGGCTGCCGCAGGGGTACGAGCCGGCACCGCGACCGGATGGTCACCGAGACGTCGTCCGGGTGGGTGGACGGGGCGCAGAGCAGGAACACCGTCCGTGGTGGCGGCTCCTCGACCGCCTTGAGCAGCGCGTTGCCGGCCGCCTCGGTGAGCCGGTCGGCGTCCTCGATGATCACGATCTGCCACCGGCCGCCGGCCGGGGTGCTGGCCGCGCGCAGCACCAGCGCGCGCATCTCGTTCACCCCGATGGAGAGCCCCTCCGGCACCACCAGCCGGACGTCGGCGTGGGTGCCGGTGAGGGTGGTGTGGCAGCCGGCGCACTCGCCGCAGCCGGTGCCGTGCACGCACTGGAGCGCGGCGGCGAAGGCCCGCGCGGCGACCGAGCGGCCGGAGCCGGGCGGACCGGTGAAGATCCACGCGTGGGTCATCCCGGCGCCGGGGTCGCCGGCCCGATCCTCGCCGGCCGGGTCGGTGGCGGGCGTGGCGGCGCGCAGCACGGCGGCGGCCGACGCGGCGGCCCGGCGCAGCGTGTCGACCGCCTCGTCCTGACCGACCAGGTCGGCGAAGACGTCCGGCATCAGGTCCGGCGCTCCAGCGTCACCAGCTCCGCGTCGGATAACTCCGGCTGCACCGAGGTGTCCGGGCCCTGGGCGGGGCGCGGGTGCACGATGCCGGCCGGGTCGGCCAGGAACTCGTCCACCCGGCGGGCGACCAGCTCGGCGATCTCCTCGGCCGGGCGGGCCGCGTCCAGCACCAGGTAGCGCTTCGGGTCGTTGGCGGCCAGGTCGAGGAAGGCGTACCGGACCCGCTCGTGGAAGGCGAGCGACTCGGCCTCCAGCCGGTCGGCGCCCTGGTTGCGGGCCGCGACCCGGGACAGCCCGGTGCGCGGCTCGACGTCGAGGAGCACCACCAGGTCGGGCTTGAGCCCACCGGTGGCCCACGAGGAGAGCCAGGAGACCTCGTCGACCGGCAGCGTACGGCCCGCGCCCTGGTAGGCCAGGGACGAGTCGACGTACCGGTCGCTGATCACGACCGCGCCCCGGATCAGCGCCGGCCGCACCACGGTGGCCACGTGGTGGGCCCGGTCGGCGGCGTAGAGCAGCGCCTCGGCCCGGGGCGAGGGCGCCTCGGCACCGGCATTTTCCAGCACCATCGAGCGGATCCGCGCGCCGACCGTGGTGGCACCGGGCTCGCGGGTCACCACCACCTCGCGGCGCAGCCCGCGCAGCCGCTCGGCGAGCGCCTCGAGCTGGGTGGACTTGCCGGCGCCCTCGCCGCCCTCGAAGACCACGAAGAGCCCGGCGGAGACGAACGGCTCGGCCGGCATCAGCGGGCGGCCCCGGATCGAGCCCCAGAGGTCGGCCAGGACCGGCACGCCCTTCTTGTCGTCCATCTGGCCGAACGCGCTGATCCCGGCGAAGATGCCGGCCGCACCGGCGACCAGCAGCAGCAGCCGGGTGGAGGAGACGGAGATGCCGAGGTCGGCGATGGTGAGCTGGCGCGAACCGCCGACGCCGACCAGCACGCTGCTGAGCGCCAGGGCCAGGATCAGCACCAGCCGGGTGCCGATCTGCACCACCGCGAAGACCCGGCCGCGCACCTCGTCGGCGACCTCGCCGCCGAGCAGCGTGGTGCCGGCGAGGAAGGCCATCCCGGCGCCCGCGCCGACCAGGATCGCGCCGAGCATCGCCATGGACAGGTGGATGGCGAAGGCGAGCACCAGCACCGAGGCGCTGGCCAGCACGATGCTCATGCCGAACCAGCGGCGGCGGGACATGTCCCGCACGATCATCGGACCGAGCCCGATGCCGAGCGCCAGGCCGACGAAGATCGCGCCGAAGAGCAGGTAGAACGCGGCGTCACCGGCGCCGAGCGAGGCGGCGAAGAACTTCGCCGTGCCGATCACGATGCCGCCGCCGGCGAACGCGCCGAAGATGCCGAGCACCAGGCCGCGCACCAGCGGGGTCTGGCCGATGTATCGCCAGCCCTCGGCGAACTGGCGGAACATGCTCTGCTCGGTGCGCTCCGCCTCGCCACGCTGGGCGTGACTGATCTCCTTGATCCCGAGGGCCACCACCAGCGCGGTGGCCAGCCGGGAGAAGGCGTTGAACCAGAGCGCGAGCTGGGCCGGCTCGGCCCAGCCGGGCATCTCGCCGCCGGTGGCACCCCGCACGCTGCGGTCCAGCACGGCCAGCCCGATGGCGGCGGCCACCGGGGTCAGCCCGTACGTGGTGATCAGGGTGAGCTGGTTGGCCGCTTCCAGCCGGGGGCGCGGGATCAGGTTCGGGACCGCGGCCTCCTTGGCCGGGATCCAGAGCAGGGTGATCGTCTCGATCAGGAAGGTGGCGATCGCGGCCCAGCCGACCACCAGGCCGCCCGGGGCGCCGGTGAGGGCGTAGAGCGGGATGGACGCGAAGAGCACGAACCGCAGCAGGTCGCAGATGACCATGGTCCACCGCCGGTCGAACCGGTCGGCGAAGACACCGGCCACCGGGCCGAGCAGCAGGGCGGGCAGCAGCCGGATCGCGATCACGCCACCGAACGCGGCGCCCTGGGCGGTGCTGCCGGAGACCTGCGCGGCGGCGAAGACGGAGGTGGCGAGCAGGCCGAGCCAGTCGCCGAAGGAGGCCACGCCGAGCACGATCCAGAGCCGGCGGAACGGCCGGATGCGCAGCACGGAGCGGATCGCGCTGGCCCCCGAGCGGTCGGCCTGGGCGCTGCCCCCGCCGGGCTGCCGGGCCTCGGCGCCGGCCGAGGTGTCGTCGAGGTCCGGGCGGGCGTGGTCGTCCGCCGGCGGTCGGCCGGCGGACCCCGCGGGCTGCGGGCCGGACGGCGACACGCCGGACGACTCGCCGTTCTGCTGGCTTTCGATGGCCGTACCTCCACGTGCCGGCCCAACGTTGGGCTCCCCCGGTGGAACACTCTAGTCCCGCGGCCGCGATGGTCCCCGCCCGCGACATCCTGCTCGCCGAGCCTAGGCCATGTCCGGCCGGCGCAGTCCCGGGACAGATACGAGGGTATTTCGCATTCACTCCCCGACAGTTAGCGTGCAGACGTGGTGACCCACACCGAGCAACTCCGGCGGCGCCTGGACGCCGCGACCGCCCACCTCGACCCGCCGTACGCGGTGGTCGACCTGGCCGCCTTCGACGCCAACGCCACGGCGCTGGCCGAGCGCGCCGGTGGCAAGCCGATCCGGATCGCCAGCAAGTCGCTGCGGTGCCGCGAGCTGATCGCCCGCGCGCTGGCCCGGCCGGGCTGGCGCGGCGTGATGGCCTTCACGCTGCCCGAGGCGCTCCGGCTGGTCGAGGCCGGGGTGAGCGACGACGTGCTGGTGGCGTACCCGACCGCCGACCGGGGCGCGCTCGCCCGGCTGGCCGCCGACCCGGCGCTGGCCGGCGCGGTGACGCTGATGGTCGACGGCACCGAGCAGCTCGATCTGATCGACACCGTCCGCCCCCCGGGACGGCGTCCGGCGCTGCGGATCTGCCTCGAACTCGACGCCTCCTGGCGACCGCTGCGCGGGCGGGTGCACGTGGGTGTGCGCCGCTCCCCGGTGCACAGCGCCCGGGCCGCCGGCGCGCTGGCCGCCGCCGTCGCCGGCCGGCCGGGCTTCCGGCTGGTCGGCCTGATGGCGTACGAGGCACAGATCGCCGGCCTGGGCGACGCCCCGCCCGGCCGGGCGGCGTACGGGACCGCGATCCGGCTCGCCCAGCGTGGCTCGTACCGGGAACTGCTGGCCCGCCGGGGCGCGGCGGTGGCCGCGGTACGCGAACACGCCGACCTGGAGTTCGTCAACGGCGGCGGCACCGGCAGCCTGGCCGCGACCAGCGCGGATCCCGCGGTCACCGAGGTCACCGCGGGATCGGGCCTGTACGGGCCGACCCTGTTCGACGCCTACCGGGCCTGGCGGCCGACGCCGGCCGCGTTCTTCGCCTGCGCGGTGGTCCGGCGCCCGGGGCCGGGCCTGGCCACGGTGCTGGGCGGCGGCTGGATCGCCTCCGGCCCGGCGGCCCAGAGCCGGCTCCCCCGGCCGTGGCTGCCGGCGGGGCTGCGGCTGCTCGGCGCCGAGGGGGCCGGCGAGGTGCAGACCCCGCTGGCCGGGCGGGCCGCGGCCGACCTGCGGGTCGGCGACCGGGTCTGGTTCCGCCACGCCAAGGCCGGCGAGCTCTGCGAGCACGTCAACGAGCTGCATCTGGTCGACGGCGACGCCGTCGTGGCGACCGCGCCCACCTACCGGGGTGAGGGTCACGCCTATCTGTGAGCGGCGGCGGGGCTCCCGGCGCACCTCGGGCGCCCGCCGCCGTGGCCCTGCCCGGTCGCACCCCGGGCGTCGCCGCCGGCGCCGGCCGGTGGCGGACCGGCTCAGCTGGACTGGCCGGCCTCGGTCCTGGTGTCGACCTGGCGGTAGAGGTATTCCCGGATCAGCGCCTTCGCCTCGATCAGGACCCGGTCGTCGCCCTCGGGCCTGCGCCGGAACGCCAGCTTGATCAGGGCGTCGGCCGCCTCGACGGCGATCTCCAGATAGAACCGGAGGTCGGGTACGTCACGCAGGCCGAACCGCTCGGTCAGCACCCGGGCCAACTGGTCGGCGATCACGCCGTTGTTGTCCCGCTGCTCGTCGAGCAGGTGCAGGTCGACCACGTCGCCGAAGTGCAGGGTACGGAACCCGGGAACGGTGCGGTGCATGGTGATGTACTCGTCGATGCCCGCGTCGACGCCGTCCCACCAGTGGGTCAGGTCGTCGGAGGCGAACCGCTCGTCGAGCCGCTGGAGGTAGGACTCCATGGTGCGCAGGGTCAACGCCTGGACGATCGCCCGCTTGTCCGGAAAGAACTGATAGACCGACCCGATCGCCACCTCGGCCCGCTCGGCGAGCAACGTCGTGGTCAGTCCCTCGTACCCGACCTCGTCGACGAGCTCGGCGCAGGCGTCCAGCATCCGCTGGACGCGCGCCACACTTCGACCCTGCACCGGAACGCGGCGCAGCGGTCCGGTCGTGGCGGCTGGTGTGGACACTCGACGCCACCCCCCTTCGACGGATGAACATATCTGCACGTCACGAGTCCGTGACTACCGGTACTAACGATCGGACCCCGATTGCGGTATTTACCAGGCACAACGTTCCTGATATGAAGTCAGTTCATATTCATTTCGAGGAGGGTTGATGGCCGCCACCGCGCCGCCCACCACCGCCTGGTCGAACTGGGCCGGCAACCAGCACGCCGACCCCAGCGCCGTGCTGCGCCCGGCCACGGTGGAGGCCGTCGCCGAGGCAGTCCGGTCGGCCGGCGCGGCGGGGGAGCGGATCCGAGCGGTGGGCAGCGGGCACTCCTTCACCTCGATCGCCCGGCCCGAGGGCCGGCAGCTGGAGCTCGGCGCCCTGCGCACCGACATCCGGGTGGAACGATCCGCCCGGCTGGTCACCGTACCCGCCGGGATGACCCTGCGAACGCTCAACGCGCTGCTCGCCGAACACGGCCTCGCCCTACCCAATTTGGGCGACATCGACGCCCAGACGGTCGCCGGGGCGATCTCCACCGGCACCCACGGCACCGGCGCCGGCTACGGCTGCCTGTCCACCTTCGTCGAGGCGTTGACGCTGGTCACCGGCACCGGTGAGGTGCTGCGCTGCACCGCCGACCAGCACCCCGACGTGCTCGCCGCCGCCCGGGTCGGCCTGGGCGCGCTCGGCGTGCTGGTCGAGGTCACCCTGCGCTGCGTGGACGCCTTCGTGCTGCGGGCGCACGAGCGGCCGGCGCCGCTGGCCGCCGTGCTGGCCGAACTGCCGACGCTGGTGGCGGAGCACGACCACGTCGAGTTCTACTGGTTCCCGTACACCGACCGGGTGCAGGTCAAGACCAACGACCGGGTGCCCGCCGACGACCGGCCACTGCCCCGCTGGCGCGGCTGGCTGGACGACGACTTCCTCGCCAACACCGTCTTCGCGGGCGCCTGCCGGCTGGGCCGCGCCGTGCCGGCGCTGGCCCCCGCCATCAGCGCGGTCTCCGCCCGGGCGCTCACCGAGCGCAGCTACACCGGCCGCTCCGACGCGGTCTTCTGCACCCCGCGCCGGGTCCGCTTCGTGGAGATGGAGTACGGCCTGCCGCGCGCCGCCCTGCCCGAGGCGCTGGCCGCCCTGCGGCGGATCGTGGACGGGCTGCCGTTCAAGGTGCTCTTCCCGGTCGAGGTGCGGTTCACCGCCGCCGACGACATCTGGCTCTCGCACGGCTACGGGCGGGACTCGGTCTACCTCGCCGTGCACCAGTACGTCGGCATGCCGTACGAGCCGTACTTCCGGGCGTTCGAGCGGGTGGCGACGGAGCTGGGCGGCCGGCCGCACTGGGGCAAACTGCACTGGCGGGACGCGGCGTCGCTGGCCCCCGCGTACCCGAGGTTCGCCGACTTCCTGGCGCTGCGCGACCGGCTCGACCCGGCGCGGGTGTTCGGCAACGGCTACCTGGACCGGGTGCTCGGCGGCGCGCCCTCCGGCAGCACCGCCTGACCGGCCCCCACATACCCCAGCACCCGGTCGTACGCGGCCTGGTAGTCCCGGCGGGCGGCCGGCGCCGTGCCCGGGTCGGCGAGCGCCGCGGTCAGGTCGACCAGGCGCAGCCGGGGCGTGAGGTCGGTCCAGGTGGGCAGCGCCTCCATCCGGGTCACCCGCCAGCGGCCGGGCGCCACCTCGGTGAAGGTGGCCCGGGCCATCACCCCCTCCCGGTTGTCGGCGACCGGCTCGGCGTGCCGGGCCAACTGGTTGCCCATCCCGAAGACCACCCACTTGTCGCCGAACCGCTGGAACGGCTGCACCGCGTGGGCGTGGTGGCCCAGGATCAGGTCCACGTCGGGCGAGGCGATCAACTGCCGGGCCCAGTCGCGCTGGTCGGCGTCGGGCTGGTGCGCGTACTCCGTACCCCAGTGCAGGCTGAGCACGACGATGTCCGCGCCGGCGGCCCGCGCCCGGCGGGCGGCGGCCAGGATCTGCGGCGGGTCGATCAGGTTGGCCAGCCACTCCCGGCCGGCCGGGCGCTCCAGGCCGTTGAAGTTCAAGCTGTACGCCAGGTGCGCCACCCGCACCTCGCCGACCCGGTAGATCCGCGGGGTGGCCGCCTCGGCGGCGCTGCGCGCGCTCCCGGTGTGCCCGAGGCCGGCCGCGTCGAGCGCCCGGATCGTCCGGGTCACCCCGTCGGCGCCCTGGTCCAGGGTGTGGTTCGAGGCGGTCGAGCAGCCGTCGAAGCCCGCCGACCGCACCCCGTCGAGCACCTGCGGCGGCGCGTTGAACGACGGGTAGCCGGAGAACGGGCCCGCCGGTTCGGCCAGCGGGGTCTCCAGGTGACAGAGCGCCAGGTCGGCCCCGCGCACCACCGGCGCCACGCCCGCGAACATGGGGGCGAAGTCGAGCCCGCCGGCCGGGCCGGCGTCCCGGCGGGCCTGCTCGGTGACCGGAGGATGGACCAGTACGTCACCGGCGGCGACCAGCCGCAGCGTCCGACGGGCCGGCGGTTCCGGTGCGACCGACCGGCCGGCGGTCGACTGGACCGGCGGCTCCGGTGCGGCACCTGGCGGAGCGTGGTCAGCCGGGCGGAGCAGCTGCCACCCCGCCACCACGGCGAGCAGCAGGGCGAGGGCCGCCCCGACGGCGAGCAGCGCCCGGCGGGGCAGCACGGACACGAGCATCTGGCCCACGTTAGGTGAGCGGTGGACCGCCGGTGGCCCTCGTTTCGGTTATTTCACCCGAAGGCGGGCGGTCGTCTTCACCGCTGTCGCGCAACGGCCACTCCACTCCCATCTCGCGGCGGTCGGCCTCGCGACGTCGGCCTCGCGACGTCGGCCTCGCGGCGGCGGGCTCAGCACGACGTGCCGCATTTCGCGGTCTCGGGGCGGCGGGACAGCACGACATGCCGCATAGCGCTGCCTCACGCCGGCAGGACAGCGCGACACGCCGCAACCCGCCGCCTCGCGGGGGCGGGAGAGCGGGCTCAGTCGGACTCGGTGGCGGCGGTGGCCTTGCGCGGGGCGGCCTTCTTGGCCGGGGTGGCCTTGGCGGTGGTCGCCTTCTTGGTCGCGGTGGACTTCGCGGCCGCGGTCTTCTTCGCCGCCGTCGCCTTCGTGGCCGTCTTCTTGGCGGCGGTCGTCTTCTTCGCCGCGGCCGTCTTCTTGGCCGGTGCCGCCTTCTTCGTGGCCTTCTTCTTCGGCGCCGGCCCCTTCGCCCGCTTCTCGGCGAGCATCTCCGAGGCCTGCGCCAGGGTCAGCTCCTCCGGGGTCTGCCCGCGCCGCAGCGAGGCGTTGAACTCCCCGTCGGTGACGTACGGGCCGAACCGCCCGTCCTTGATGACCAGCGGCTTCTCGGTCAGCGGGTCGGCGCCCATCTCGCGCAGCGGCGGCGCGGCGGCCCGGCGCTGGCGGGTCTTCGGTGCGGCCAGCAGGGCCAACGCCTCGTCCAGCGTGACGGTGAAGAGCTTCTCCTCGGACTCCAGCGACCTGGACTCCTCGCCCAGCTGCACATACGGGCCGTAGCGGCCGTTCTTGGCCACCACCTCGGCGCCGTCCGGGCCGACGCCGACCACCCGGGGCAGGCTGAGCAGCTTCAACGCCTGTTCGAGGGTGAGCTCGTCGGGCGACTGCGACTTCAGCAGCGACGACTTGCGCTCCCCGCTGGCCACGTACGGCCCGAACCGGCCGGACTTGAGCAGGATCGGCTCGCCGGTGGCCGGGTCGTCGCCGAGCTTGCGCTCGCCCCCGCCGCCGAGGAACAGCTCGTGCACCTTTTCCGGGGTCAGCTCGTCCGGCGCCAGGCCCTCGGGGATCGGCGCCCGGTCGCCCTGGCCGCCGCCCTCCTCGCCCTCACCCGACGGCGTGGGCTGCTCGCCGGGGAGCGCCCGCTGCAGGTACGGCCCGTACCGGCCGACCCGCACCACCACCTCGCGACCCTCGTCGTCGGTGTGCAGCGGGATCGAGTTGACGCTGCGCGCGTCGATCTCGCTCAGGTTCTCGGTCACCAGCTTCTTGAGCCCACCGGCGTGCGCGATCGCCTGGTCGCCGGTGCCGTTGGCGCTGCCGAAGTAGAACGAGGTGAGGAAGTCGACCGCCGCGTGGTCGCCGCCGGCGATCTCGTCCAGCTCGTTCTCCATGCTGGCGGTGAAGTCGTAGTCGATCAGGCGGGGGTAGTGCCGCTCCATCAGCCCGATCACCGCGAACGCCAGGAACGACGGGATCATCGCCTGGCCGCGCTTGAAGACGTACCCCCGGTCCTGGATGGTCTGCATGATCGACGCGTACGTCGACGGGCGGCCGATGCCCAGCTCCTCCAGCGCCTTGACCAGCGACGCCTCGGTGTAGCGCGACGGCGGCTGGGTGTGGTGCCCCTGCGCGGCCAGCTCGTCGGCGGTCAGCGGCTGGTCCTTGACCAGGGTGGGCAGCCGCCGCTCGGCGTCCTCGGCCTCGGCGTTCTCGTCGTCGCTGGACTCGACGTACGCCCGCAGGAAGCCCGGGTCGGTGATGGTCTTGCCGGTGGCGCCGAAGTCGGCCTCCTCCTGGGCGGTGGAGACCGCCCGGATGCGCACCGAGACGCTGGACCCGACCGCGTCGGTCATCTGCGAGGCGATGGTCCGCCGCCAGATCAGCTCGTAGAGCCTGTATTCCTCGCCGGAGAGCTCCTTGGCCACGTCGCCCGGGGTGCGGAAGTTGTCCCCCGCCGGGCGGATCGCCTCGTGCGCCTCCTGCGCGTTCTTCACCTTGCCGGTGTACCGGCGCGGCTCCGGCGGCACGCTGCGCTCGCCGTACAGCTCGACGATCTGCCGGCGGGCCGCCGCGATGGCGGTCTCCGACAGGTTCACCGAGTCGGTACGCATATAGGTGATGTAGCCGTTCTCGTACAGCCGCTGCGCGGTGCGCATCGTCTGCTGCGACGAGAAGCGCAGCTTGCGGGCCGCCTCCTGCTGGAGGGTGGAGGTGATGAACGGCGCGTACGGGCGGCGACGGTAGGGCTTCTCCTCGACCCGGGTGACCGTGAACGGCCGGTCCGCCAGGCGGGCGGCGAGGCCCCGGGCCCCGCCCTCGTCGAGGTGCACCACACCGGCGCCGGGCTTCACCCGGCCGGTGGTCGGCTCGAAGTCCTTGCCGGTGGCGATCCGGTCGCCGTTCAGCGCGACCAGGGTGGCGTTGAAGGTGCGCGGGCCCTCGCCCGCGTTCGCCACCGCCAGGGTGGCCAGGATGTCCCAGTATTCGGCGGTGCGGAAGGCCATCCGCTGGCGCTCCCGCTCGACCACGATCCGGGTCGCCACGGACTGCACCCGGCCCGCCGAGAGCCTCGGCATGACCTTCTTCCACAGCACCGGGGAGACCTCGTAGCCGTACAGCCGGTCCAGGATGCGCCGGGCCTCCTGCGCGTCGACCAGGTCCCGGTCGATCTCGCGCGGGTTGGCCACCGCGGCCTGGATGGCCGGCTTGGTGATCTCGTGGAAGACCATCCGCTTGACCGGCACCTTGGGCTTGAGCGTCTCGACCAGGTGCCAGGCGATGGCCTCGCCCTCGCGGTCCTCGTCCGTCGCCAGGAAGATCTCGTCGACCTCCTTGGCCAGCTTCACCAGCTTGCTGATCTGCTGGCGGCGGTCGGCGGAGACCACGTAGAGGGCGTGGAAGCCGTTGTCGACGTCCACCCCGAGCCGGGCCCACGGCTCGCCCTTGTACTTGGCCGGCACGTCGGCGGCGTTGCGTGGGAGGTCCCGGACGTGGCCGAAGCTGGCCTCCACGACGTACCCCGGGCCGAGATAGCCCGAGATCGTCTTGGCCTTCGCCGGTGACTCGACGATGACCAGACGGGTGGTTGCAGCTTTGCTCGGCACGTCTCTCTCCGACCTCACTCCTACTCAATGCCCGTTTCGGGCCGCGTTGCACCGGCAGACCACCGCCGATGGTGGATGTCCAACGTAACGCGCCGTCCGGTTTCCGGTTGTCACGGGCGGCGAACGTCCGGTGCGGCGCCCCACGGGCCGGCCGCGCCGGCGGTTGTGCCGGACGGCGCCACCGTACACCGTGGGTAGGCCGGACAGTGGTGACTGTGACGACGCCGCACCGTCGGTGGGGGGCAGATCAGGCCGTTTTCCGGCCGGGACCACCGCGCCAGCTGTCCATGATCGGACACCTGGCCGGCACCGGTTGCCGCGATCACGGGCGATCCGCGCTGGACGTATCGGACCGCGGTCACCGGCCGGCGGGCGGGCGCGCCGGCCAGTCGGCCGGGGGCGCGGCGGTCGGCCGGTCGCCCACCAGCTCCGCCAGCCGGGCGAGCCGCCGCCGGCCGGAGATCCGGTACGCCGGGCCGCCCGCGTCGGCGTCCAGCAGCGCCCCGGCCAGGCCGACCGCGGCCAGCGCCCGCCGCACCGGCGGCCAGCACTCCTCGTCGACCGGGCCGAGCCGGAGCAGGAAGCCCGACGGGTCGGCCCGGCCGGCCGCGGCGAGCCAGATCCGCAGCCGGCGGCCGTTGAGGTGGAAGCCCGCCGGTGGCCGCTTCACCCCGCCGCGCGTCCAGGCCAGCGCCAGCGGCGCCAGCGTGCTCGCGTACGCGGTGCGCACGATGTGCCGCCGCTGCCCGGTCTCCTCCGCGCCGGCCGTCTCCCAGGTCGCCGACAGCCCTCGCGCGGCCAGCTCCGCCACCAGCACGTGCACCCGCCAGCCCGCGTCCACCGCCACCGACAGCCGCGCCGTGCCGCCCATCCGGACCACCTCCCCCGGCCCGGCGAGCAGGCCGGCCAGGTCGGCGACGGACGGATCGGCGGCCTCGGTGCCGAACAGCGACAGCTGGCGGCCCGGGTCGGGGGGCGAGTCGGGTGGGGTCAGCGACACTCCGGAACCTCGTCGAAGGCGGCCTTGAGCTCTTTGGATCGGAGCCGGCTGGTGTCCAGCGCGCTCGCGTCGTACTCCTTGCTCAGGTTCTCCACCGCGGCCTGCACCCCGTCGTAGAAGGCAGCGGGCCGGGTGGTGTCCAGGCCGCGGACGGTGTCGCGGGCCCGGCCGTACGCGTCCCGCATCCGGGTCAGCGAGGCCCGGAAGCCGGCGGAGATCTCCTCGCCGCCGGGGATCTCCGGGACGCCGGCCTCCACCACCTGCCGGCGGGCGTCCTCGCTCGCCTGGTGGGCACCGTCGAAGAGCCGGACCAGGTTCTCCCGGGCCTGCGCCGGGGTGGTCTGCGCGGTCATCTGCTGCTGGGTCCCACTGGTCAGCTTGCTGATCTCCGCCCGCCACGGGGCGAGCGCCTGGCAGACCGACGCGGCCCAGGCCCGGGGGCTGGGCCCACCTCCGCAGGCGCCGACCGTGAGCAGGAGCGTGGCCAGGACCACCGTGAGCTTCCCGGCGGCAGACGCCCGGCACGTACGCATGCGTTGCAGCGTACGGCCTGACGGGGGAACCGCCACCGGTCAGGTTTGCCGGGTCCGGGCCGGACGGCACGGTTCCCGGCCGGCGGGCGCCGACCGGGAACCGTGACCGTCGTACGGGACTCAGGCGTTGATCGTCTCCGGCCGCTGATCCGGGGTGTCCACCCCGGAGTCGGAGTCGCTCATCGCCACGCCCTTGCGCTTGCTGAACACCACCGCCGCGACGATGATCAGCGTGGCCACCACGGCGACCGCCACCCGCAGCGGGGTGTTCGCGTCGTCGCCGACGTTCCACGCCACCACGGCGGGCGCGATCAGCAGCGAGACCAGGTTCATCACCTTGATCAGCGGGTTGATCGCCGGGCCGGCGGTGTCCTTGAACGGGTCGCCGACGGTGTCGCCGATGACCGTGGCGGCGTGCGCGTCGGAGCCCTTGCCGCCGTACGCGCCGTCCTCCACCAGCTTCTTGCCGTTGTCCCAGGCGCCACCGGAGTTGGCCAGGAACACCGCCATCAGCGTGCCCGCGCCGATCGCGCCGGCCAGGTACGCCGCCAGCGCGCCGGGACCGAGGCCGAAGCCGACCGCGATCGGGGCGAGGATGGCGAGCAGACCGGGGGTCATCAGCTCGCGCTGCGCGTCCCGGGTGCAGATGTCGACGACCTTGCCGTACTCCGGGCGCTGGGTGCCGTCCATGATGCCGGGCAGCTCGCGGAACTGCCGGCGGACCTCCATCACCACGGCGCCGGCCGAGCGGGAGACCGCGTTGATGGCCAGGCCGGAGAAGAGGAACACCACCGCCGCGCCGATGATCAGGCCGACCAGGTTGCGCGGGTTCGCCACGTTGAGGAAGTTGATGATCTCGTTGCCGACCGCCGGGTCGGTGACGTCCAGCCCGCGGGCGCCGGCGACCGCCGACTGGAGCGTGTCGGTGTACGAGCCGAACAGCGCGGTCGCGGCCAGCACCGCGGTGGCGATCGCGATGCCCTTGGTGATCGCCTTGGTGGTGTTGCCGACCGCGTCCAGCTCGGTCAGCGTGCGCGCGCCGTGCTCGTCGATGTCGCCGGACATCTCCGCCACGCCCTGGGCGTTGTCGGAGATCGGGCCGAAGGTGTCCATCGCCACGATCACGCCGACCGTGGTGAGCAGGCCGGTGCCGGCCAGCGCCACCGCGAACAGGGAGAGCGTGATCGAGCTGCCGCCGAGCAGGAACGCGCCGAACACGCCGGCGCCGATCAGCAGCGCCGAGTAGACCGCCGACTCCAGGCCGACGCTGATGCCGGCGAGGATGACGGTGGCCGCGCCGGTCTGCGAGCTCTTGCCGATGTCCTGCACCGGACGCTTGTTGGTCTCGGTGAAGTAGCCGGTCAGCGCCTGGATCGCGGCGGCCAGCACGATGCCGATCACGACCGCGCCGATGGCTACCAGCCGCGGGTCGCGGTCGATGCCGGTCAGCCCGCCCTCCAGCTCGTCGAAGGTCGCCGGCAGGTACGCGAAGGCGGCGATCGCCACCAGCACCGCGGCGATCAGCGCGGAGAGGTAGAAGGCCCGGTTGATCGCGGTCAGGCCGTTGCGGTCGCTGGTGCGCAGCCGGGTGATGAAGACGCCGACGATCGCGACCAGCACCCCGATGGTGGAGATGATCAGCGGGAAGACCAGGCCGGTCTCGCCGAACGCGGCCCGGCCGAGGATCAGCGCGGCGACCAGCGTGACCGCGTACGACTCGAAGAGGTCGGCGGCCATGCCGGCGCAGTCGCCGACGTTGTCGCCGACGTTGTCGGCGATGGTGGCGGCGTTGCGCGGGTCGTCCTCGGGGATGCCCTGCTCGACCTTGCCGACCAGGTCGGCGCCGACGTCGGCGGCCTTGGTGAAGATGCCGCCGCCGACCCGCATGAACATGGCGAGCAGCGCGGCGCCGAAGCCGAAGCCCTCCAGCACCGTCGGCGCGTCGCCCTTGAAGAGCAGCACGACCAGCGCGGCGCCGAACAGGCCGAGGCCGACGGTGAGGAAGCCGACCACGCCGCCGGTGCGGAACGCGATCTTCATGGCGCCCTCACGGCCACCTTCGCGCTCCCGGGCCGCCGCGGCGACCCGCAGGTTGGCGCGGGTGGCCAGCCACATGCCGGCACCACCGATGAACGCGCTGAACAGGGCGCCCACCACGAAGAAGGCCGACCGGCCGATCTTCACCGCGATCTCGCTGCCGTCGGTGTCGTGCACCGGCAGCAGGAAGAGCAGTACGACGGCGACGACGACGAAGATCGCCAGCGTCCTGAACTGGCGGAGCAGGTAGGCCGAGGCGCCCTCCTGGACGGCCCCGGAGATCTCCTGCATGTTGGTGGTGCCCTTGCCGGCTGCCAGTACCGCCCTGGTGAGGGCGGCGGCGAAGACGAGTGCCACCAGCGCGATGACCGCGGCGATGACGACGTACGTCACGTTGGCTCCGGTAAGGGACAGCCCGCCGCCGTCGGCGGCCAAGGTCCCGGACATCTGTGTCCTCCTGTAACCGAACACTCGCGTCGATCCGTGGAGACGCACGGGCCGACGCCTTGGATGTGGACTCGCAAGCGCGCGCCAACCCACCCCGGCGGACCAGCGATGAACACCCGTTCCCGCTGGCTGCGGGAACGGATCACTTGCTGACAACCCGGGTACTGTAGCCCTCCGCAGTGTTGGAGGTCACACCGAGGTGGCACCGTGTCCCGATGATCTTCATCGCTGTGTTATGAGGAGTTATCTGATATAGAAGGCGGCCAGCACGACGAGGCCGCGCCCCGGTTGCGGGACACGGCCTCGTGGCGCGCCGGCGTCGGCCGGCGGTGGTTGCGGGGTGGGTCAGCGACCGGTCGGCCACACCATCCGGACCTCGGTGCCGACGCCCTCCGGCACCGGGCGCACCTGGAGATCCTCGACGAACCCGGCGAGCAGGGCGAAGCCGACGCCGGTGGTGAGGTCGTCCTCGTCGAGCGACTCGTTGGCCAACTGGTCGGCGTTCAGCGCGGTCAGCCCGATGCTCGCCTCGATCGGCGCCCGGTCGATCACCCGCACCGTGTAGGAGCCGGTGTCGTCCATCTCCACCAGCACCGGATCGGGCACGTGGTACTGCCGGTGCAGGGCCACCGCGCGGGTGCACGCCTCACCGATGGCCAGCCGCACCTCGTCCAGCAGGTCCTCCCGTACGCCGGCGCGGCGGGCGACCGCCACGCCGACCAGCCGGGCGGTGCGCACGTGCACCGGGGCGGGCGAGAAGGAGAGCTTGACCGTGGCCATCATGCCGCCGGGCCGGCGGCGACCGCCGCGTCGACCGTGGCGTGCAGCGGGAAGACCTGGTCCAGGGCGGTGATCCGGAAGATCTTGAGCAGCGGCTCCTTGTCGCAGACGAGCGCGAACGTGCCACCGACGGTGCGCAGCCGCTTGAGCGCGCCGACCAGCACGCCGAGGCCGGTGGAGTCGAGGAAGTCCACCCGGCCGAGGTCCACCACCACGTGGCGGGCCCCGCCGTCGATCAACTCAAGGAGTCGTTCGCGCAGGCGGGGGGCCGTGTAGACGTCCACCTCACCGCCGACCTCGAGCACGGTGTGCTCGCCCACGGTGCGGGTCGCCAGCGACAGCTCCATCGGTCCCTCCCTCGCAAGAGCCGTAAACTCTCCTGGGCATCTAACCACCTTCCACCAGACGAACCCGAAGGTCACCGGCAGAGGCAACCCATACCCACCGGCCCCGGGCTTCACCCCGAACCAGTGCGAGAGTGCAGGACGTGACCGACGACAGCCCCCGCCCGGCGCCCCCGGCGCCGCGCGCCGACCGGCAGCCGTCGGCCGCGGACCCGGGCACCGGGCGGGCGCCGGCCGACCTGCTGCGCCGGCTGCGCGCCCGGACGACCACCGACCCGGTCACCCACGTCGAGCGGGTGCCCGCCCGGGCGGGCACGACCGCGCCGTGGCCGGCGTGGGCCCCGGCGGAGCTGCGGGCGGCGTTCGCCCGGCGCGGCGTCACCGCGCCGTGGCGGCACCAGGCCGAGGCGGCGGAGCTGGCGTACGCCGGCCGGCACGTCGTCGTCGCCACCGGCACCGCCTCGGGCAAGTCGCTGGCCTACCAGCTCCCGGCGCTGGCCACCCTGCTGGCCGACCCGCGGGCGACGGTGCTCTACCTGGCCCCCACCAAGGCGCTCGCCGCCGACCAGCTGCGGGCGGTCGCCGCGCTGGAACTGGAGGACGTCCGCCCGGCCTGCTACGACGGCGACACCCCCCGGGCCGAGCGGGAGTGGATCCGGCGGCACTCCCGGTTCGTGCTGACCAACCCGGACATGCTGCACCACGGCATCCTGCCCGGGCACGCCCAGTGGTCGGGCTTCCTGCGCCGGCTGACCCACGTGGTGGTCGACGAGTGCCACACCTACCGGGGGGTGTTCGGCTCGCACGTGGCGCACGTGCTGCGCCGGCTGCGGCGGCAGTGCGCGAAGTACGGCCGGCCCAGCCGCCCCGGGCTGCCCGCCGGGCCGACGTTCGTACTGGCCTCGGCCACCTCCGGCGACCCGGCGACCACCGCCGGCCGGCTCACCGGCCTGCCGGTCACCGCCGTCACCGAGGACAGCTCGCCGCGCGGCGGGGTGACCTTCGCGCTCTGGGAGCCGCCGCTGCTGCCGGCCGCCGCCGAGGACCAGGCCGCGGACCTGGCGCCGGTCCGCCGCTCGGCGCTGCGGGAGACCGCCGACCTGCTCGCCGACACGGTCGCCGAGGGGGTACGCACGCTCGCCTTCGTCCGCTCCCGCAAGGGCGCCGAGGTGGTCGCGGCGAGCGCCCGGCGCGGGCTGGACGAGGCGGTGCCCGGCCTGGGTGAGCGGGTGGCCGCCTACCGGGCCGGTTACCTGCGGGAGGAGCGGCGGGAGCTGGAACGGGCCCTGCTCCGCGGCGACCTGCTCGGGCTCGCCTCAACGAACGCACTGGAGCTGGGGGTCGACCTGGTCGGGCTGGACGCGGTGCTGATCTGCGGCTGGCCGGGCACCCGGGCGTCGCTGTGGCAGCAGGCGGGCCGAGCCGGCCGCTCCGGCGGGGAGGCCCTCGCCGTGCTGGTGGCCCGGGACGACCCGCTGGACACCTACCTGGTGCACCACCCCGAGGCGCTGTTCGGCCGGCCGGTCGAGGCGACCGTGCTCGACCCGGCCAACCCGTACGTGCTCGCCCCGCAGCTGGCCTGCGCCGCGGCCGAGGCCCCGCTGACCCCCGCCGACCTGGAACTCTTCGGCGAGGGGGCCAAGGAGGCGGTCGAGTCGCTGGTCGAGGCGGGCGCACTGCGGCAGCGGCCCACCGGCTGGTACTGGCGGCACCGGGAACGCCCCGAGGTGGACCTGCGCGGTTCCGACGGCGCGCCGGTCTGCGTGGTGGAGGCGTCCACCGGGCGGCTGCTCGGCACCGTCGACGGCGGCTCGTCGCACTTCCTCGTCCACTCCGGCGCCGTCTACCTGCACCAGGGCGTCTCGTACGTGGTCGACTCGCTGGACCTGGCCGACGGCTGCGCGCTGGTGCACGCCGAGGAGCCGGACTGGTCCACCCACGCCCGGGACGTCATCTCGCTGTCGGTGGCCTCGGTGCGCTCGTACACCGACGCCGGGCCGGTCGGGCTATTCCTCGGCGAGGTCGACGTGACCAGCCAGGTGGTGTCGTACCAGCGGCGGCGGATCGCCTCGGGCGAGGTGATCGACACCCGGCCGCTGGACCTGCCGACCCGGGAGCTGCGGACGGTCGCGGTGTGGTTCACCGTGTCGCCGGAGTCGCTGGCGCGCGCCGGGGTGCAGACGGCCGACATCCCGGGCGCGCTGCACGCCGCCGAGCACGCGGCGATCGGGCTGCTGCCGCTGATGGCCACCTGCGACCGGTGGGACATCGGCGGGCTCTCCACCGCGATCCACCCGGACACCGAGGCGCCGACGGTCTTCGTCTACGACGGGCATCCGGGCGGCGCGGGCTTCGCCGAGCGGGCGTACCGGACGGCGGCGGCCTGGCTGCGGGCCACCCGGGACGCGATCGCCGAGTGCGGGTGCGAGACCGGCTGCCCGTCCTGCGTGCAGTCCCCGAAGTGCGGCAACGGCAACAACCCGCTGTCCAAACCGGACGCGCTCAAGGTGCTCGACGTGGTGCTGGCGAACCTGCCCCCGGCCGAGGCGGACCCGCTCCCGGCTGATGATCCGACCGTGCCGGCGCTGCCCCAGCAGGGTGACCGGAGCGGCGACGTGCCCGCCGGGGACGTGCGATCCGGGGGTTGATCTTGCCTCCGCCGGCACACCCCCATCTCCCGCACGTCGGGCCCTCCCTCGCCCGACATACCGCCACCTCCCGCACCTCGGCCCCACCCGCCTGACGCACGCCCAAATCCCGCACTTTGGGCTCTCCCTCGCCCGGCACACCCCCACCTGCCGCACGTGGGGGCCCACCCGGGACCGGTCGGCGGACAAGACATGCATGAGCGCCGTGCGGGCGGGGCATTGATACATGGGAGCGCTTCCATAGGAAGTCATCGTTGACTCGCCGGCGCTCGACCACCAGCCGTATTCGCCGTTCCCGTTGCCGCAGGAGGAGCCGTGGCCGACACCATCGCCGAGACCGTCGACCTGCTCTACGCCATCGACCAGGAGAAACTCACCCCCGACCAGTTGATATCGCTCGGCGCGGCGCTGGCCTCGCTCGCCCAGGCGGAACGGCTCGCCGAGATCGAGGAACACCTGCGCCGGATCCACCAGGTGCTGAACGGTTGGGCGATGAAGGCCACCATGGAGGTCGGACGCTGACGGGCCAGCTGTGCGAGACTCCGGCCCGACCCCCTTGAATTGGAGACTTCATGCAGCTCGACGCCCTTCAGCAACAGCAGCAGTTCCACGTCCGGCAGCGGATCCGGATGATGGTCAACCAGTACGAGGTCCACAGCGTCGCGCCGGACGGCTCGGAGGGCGGGCTGCTGGCGTTCGCCCAGCAGAAGCGCCTCGCCTTCAAGGAGCAGGTGACCATCTACACCGACGACTCGAAGCAGACCCCGCTGCTCGGGTTCAAGGCCCGCCAGCGGCTCGACCTCGGCGCCACGTACGACGTGACCGACCACGCGGGGCAGCCGATCGGGCTGTTCCGCAAGGACTTCGCCCAGTCCCTGCTCCGCTCGACGTGGCACGTCGAGCAGGCTGGTCTGCCGCAGATCACCGGCCAGGAGCGGAGCATGCCGGTGGCCCTGCTGCGGCGCTTCGTCGACTCGCTGTCCTGGCTGCCATACCACTTCGACTTCACCGCCAACGGCCAGCCGGTCTTCTCGGTGATCAAGAAGTGGGGCCTGCGCGACCGGTACGTGGTCGAGATCCAGCACCCGCAGGTCGACCGCCGACTGGTGATCGCCATGGCGATCGGCCTGGACGCGCTCCAGGGCCGCTGATCAGGCCCGGGGGGCGCGTACCACCCGAGGTACGCGCCCCCGCCCGCCTTCCCCGTGAACCCACCCGCGGTAGATCTTGGCGACTTATCGTCTGCTACGAACGGTGAGCCGTTCCGTCCGGTTTGGTCTCGCCCGAACTTCGATGGTTCCGTAGCCTCGACGCCCATGGGGAACCTTGCTGCGGCGGGCTTCGGCGCCCTCGCCAGCCTCGTCGTTGTGGCCATTGGCGCATTGCTCCAGGCCCAGCGCGAGCGTCGGCACTGGCTCCGCGATCAGACGCTTCGAGGAGCTGTCGACTACGTCACCAGCACGCGGTACCTGCTCAACAAGTTTCGGACGGTGGGCGAGCGCGGCATGGATCAGGACGACCGACGAGAGTGGCGGAAGACGATGCAAGTCGCCCGTTCCACTCTCACCCTCTTGTGCAGCGCCAAGACGGTGTCACTGGCGAATGACGTCGCAGAGGCGCTCCGCCGTCTCGGCCCCGACTCTGACCCGGCTCAGCATGCGGTGGCGGAAACAGCCTTCCAGAACCTGGTCCGCCAACTGCGGAAGGAACTCGGCTCCCCGCACCTGGGTAGTTGACTCCGGCACCGGTTGGATGAGCGACCAGCCGATGCAACCCACCTGCGTAGGTCGGCGCAGGTCATCCGGCCGACGGTCAACCGCGCACCGGCCCGGCGCGGGAGGTCACGCTGACCACCCGCACCAGCCCCGGCAGCGCGGTCACCGTGATCTCGGCGGTCACCAGCACGTCCAGGCCGTCGAGCCGGCAGGCGGCCAGCCGCGCGCCGTTCGCCCGGGTGATCTCGGCCGCCGCAGCGCAGGCCAGGTCGCTGCCCCCGACCGCCCGGCCGGCTCCGGCCAGCGCGCCGAGATCGGCCGCGACCCGGGCCTGCTGCCGCGCCGTCCGGGCGGCACCGACCGTCGCGCCGAAGAGGCCGAACACGACGAAGACCAGCCCGACAGCGAGGAGGTAGACCGTCGCGCCACCCCGCTCGGCGGCGGCGGCAGGTGCGCCGTGCCCGATCTGACGGTCGGTGCCGTCTCGTGCGCCGCATTCCTCGTGTCCGGCGTCGATGGTGGGGCACCGGCCGGTCATGGCCGCGCCTCGGGTAGGCCAGGCTCGACGGCGGCGACCGCGCTGGCCGCCACCGTGAGTCGCGGCAGCCGGGCACCGAGCGCCCGGACCGGGGCGCGGACGGTGGCGGTCACCCGGTCTCCGTCCACCGCGACCCGCACCTGCGCCCCGCGCGGTGCGGTGCCGGCAACCGCCGCGGCACCGGCCTCGCCCCGGGACGCGGCCAGCGCCGCGTCCCGGGCCGCGGCCAGGCAGCCCGCCTTGGTGGCGACCGCGTCCATCGCGGTCAGTCCGGTGAGCAGCAACAGGGTCAGCGCCGGCAGACCGGCCGCCAGTTCGGCCGTGAACGAACCCCGGTCCCGGCCGGCCCGCCGGCGCCCGCTCACTTGAGCGCGCGGTCGATGACCGCGGTCAACGCCGACTGCACGTTGCCCGACGTGAGCACCTTCAGCAGGATGCCCGCGAAGGCCACCGCGGCGAGCGTGCCGACCGCGTACTCGGCGGTGTTCATCCCGGCGTCCCCGCGCAGGCGGGCGACGAGTTTGCGCATTGCCGTTCTCCCCTCGTTGGTTTTCAGAGCACGTCGCCGAGGACGGCGACGACCACCGGCACCAGGCCGGCGAGAATGAAGGCCGGCAGGAAGCAGAGCCCCAGCGGCAGCACGATCAGCACGCCCGCGCGCCGGGCCGACGCCTCGGCGGCGGTGGCCCGGTCGGCCCGCAGGTCGTCGGCGAGCCGGGTGAGCGCGCCGGCCAGGGCGGCCCCGCTGCTCGACGACCGCACCGCGGCGGTGACCAGCCGCTCGGCCCCGGCCACCGGGCTCAGGTGGGCCCATGCCTCGCCCGGCTCGCCACCGAGCAGCAGGGTCCGGCCGACCCGCCCGAGCCGGTCGGCGAGCGGACCGCCCAGGGCCTCGGCGACGGCCAGCACCGAACGGTCCACCGGGGCCCCGGCCCGCAGCGTCGCCGCCAGCAGATCGGCGGCGAGCGGCAGGTCCGCCACCTCCCGCAGCCGGCGGTCCCGGGCCGCCCGTGGCTCGATCCGGCGCAGCAGGCGATCCGCGACGGCCGCAACGAGAGCGCCGCCGAACAGTCCCGGCCAGCCACCGACGACCACCAGGACCGCCACCCCGGCCAGCCCGGCGCCGAGCCGGATCGGGTCACCGCGTACCGCCCGCCAGCCCGACCGGGCGCCCGGCCCAGCCGCGCCGACCGACCGGGACTCCGGTCCGGCCGCACTGAGCGACCGCGGCTCCGGTCCGGCCGCACTGACCGACCGGGCCTCCGGTCCGGCCGCGCCGACCCACCGCAGCCGGTGCGCCGACCGCCGCGCCGGTCCGCCGACTATGGCGAGCAGCAGGGCCGCGACGATCAGGCAGCCCGCGACCAGCGCCTCCCGGGGCATCAGCGCGCCCCGCCCGGCACGGCGCCGAGGCGTTCCGCCCAGAGCAGCCCGACGATCTGGAGGACCATCGCGGCCACCGCGCAGCCACCACCGAGCGGGGTGTGCAGCAGCACGGCGACCGGGTCGACGCCGATGCCGTAGCCGAGCCCGATGCCGCCGACCGGCAGCGCGGCGAGCAGCCAGGCGGTGGCCCGCGCGCCGGCCGCCTGGGCCGACGCGCCGGCCAGCCCCCGGTCGGTGGCCCGGGCGTCCGCCTCGATCCGCTCCACCAGTTCGGCCAGCGGCGCCCCGGTCCGGTCGGCGAGCCGTACGGCGGCCAGCGCCAGCCGGTGCAGCCGGTCCGGCGCCGCCGCCGGAGTCGCCGGCCGCCCGCCGGTCGGCTCGTTCCAGGTGGCGATCGCGCCGGGGGCGGGCGGGAAGTCGGCGCTGCGCGGGCCGTCCTCGGTGGAGTCGAGCAGGCCGGTGCCGTCGGCCGCCGCCGACACGGGCAGCCCGGCCCGGAGGTCGGCGGCCAGGGCGCAGAGCTGGTCGAGGCGGCGTCGCCGGGCCCGCTCGGCGTGGCGGACGGTGTGACGGCGGCGCCACGCTCGGGCACCCAGCGTCCCGTAACCGGCCGTGACCACCGCCGCCACCGGCCCGGCCACGATGCCGCCCGTCACGGCCCCGGCCAGGACCACCAGGACCCTCAGTCGGCTCGTGCCGGCCGGCGGGCCGGTCGCATCGGAACGCCCGATCGGCAGCCACCCCGGGCGCCGCCCGCTACGCCCGATCGGCAGCCACCCTGGGCGCGGCGCGGAGCGCCCCGCCCGGCCCGCGAGGGCACGCCAGGTGGAGCCGTGGCCGTCCGACGGGAGGGCGGCCCCGGGCCGGTAGGGACCGGCGGGGCGGCGCGGGTCGTGCCGGCCGGGCGGGCCGCCGGCGGGAATCGGGCGAGGCACCGATCGGCCAGGGCCGGTCGACCGTCCGCCGACCAGATGGGCCGCCGGTCGCGCGGCGGACGGCTCACCCGGCGGAGCACCGCGTCCGGCCGCGCCGACACCGGAAGGGCCGCGGTGGGTGCCGCCGTGGTGAGCACGGCCGTGTTCTGCGAGGTCGGGCGCGGCGACATCGCCGAGGAGACCGGACACGCTCGCCGCACCGGAACGCCGCGCCTCGCCCGCAACGGTCGTCTGGGACCCAACGGTCGGGGCGGTGCCGAGCACGACCCGGCGTCGGGCCCGGCCGGCGCGTACCGGCCAGGCGACGGTCAGCGCCGCGGCGACCAGCAGGAGGGCCGCCGACCAGAGTGCCGGGGTCATGCCGGGGCCGCCGATTCGGGCCAGGCCGAGCAGAGCACAGGCGGCACGGTCACCCCGCGCTCGTGCAGCAACGACCCGAGCGCCCGCCCGGCCAACCCCAGCCCACGGCCCCGGACCCAGGCAGGTACGGCGGTCACCAGCCGATCGGGCCCCTCGGGCAGCAGCAGGCAGACCGACTCCAGCACCCGCCCGCTGCCGCCCCGGCGGACCTGGAGCACCACCTGGAGGGCGGCGGCGACCTGGGCGTGCAGCGCCGCCCGGGGCAGCCCGCCGAGCAGGCCGAGCGCCTCCAGCCGGGCCGGCACGTCGGCGGGTGCGTTCGCGTGCAGCGTCCCGGCGCCGCCGTCGTGGCCGGTGTTCAGCGCGGCCAGCAGGTCGACCACCTCGGCGCCCCGGCACTCGCCCACCACCAGCCGGTCGGGCCGCATCCGCAACGCCTGCCGGACGAGGTCACCGAGCCGCACCGCCCCGGAGCCCTCCACGTTGGAGGTACGCGCTTGCAGGCCCACCACGTGCGGGTGCACCGGCCGCAGCTCGGCGGCGTCCTCGACCAGCACGATGCGCTCGGTCGACGGCACCAGCCCGAGCATCGTGTTGAGCAGCGTGGTCTTGCCGGAGCCGGTGCCGCCGACGACCAGGTATGCCAGGCGGGCCGCCACGATCGCGGCGAGCACCGGGGCCAGCGGCCGGGGCACCGTGCCGTGCTGCACCAGCTCGGCGAGGGTGAACGGCCGTTGCCGGAAGGTACGCAGGGACAGGTACGGCCCGTCGGTCGCCACCGGCGGCAGCACGGCGTGCAGCCGGGTGCCGTCGGCGAGCCGGGCGTCGACGTACGGTGAACCGTCGTCCAGCCGGCGCCCGGCGCTCGCCGCCAGTCGCTGGGCCAGCCGCCGGACGTCGTCCACCCCGCCGAGCGGCACCGCGATCTGGTGCAGGCCGTGCCCCCGGTCGACCCAGACCCGCACGCCGTTGACCAGCACGTCGGTGACCTCGGGGTCGGCCAGCAACGCGGCGAGCGGCCCCGCGCCGACGAGGTCGTCGTGCACCCGGTCGGCGATCCGCAACACGGCGGTGTCGCCGAGGACGGCGGCCGTCGGGTCGGCGCGTACGGCGGAGACGACCGCCGCCGGGGTGACCGGGGTGGCCGCCGCGGCGAAGCGGCGCCGGACACGGATCGCCAGTTCCTCGGGGCGGGCCTGGTCGGTCATGCCGCACCCTGCCCGGTCGCGCCGGTCAGCTCCGCCACCAGCCGCTGGCAGAGGGCGGCGAGCGGGCCACGGCCGGCCGCCGCCGGCGCCTCGCCGCGTTCCAGCCCCCGGCACAGCCCGGGCTCGGGGCGCAGCGTGCCGGCCAGCGGCAGGCCGAGGGCGCGCGCCACCTCGGCCGCCTTCAACCGGCCCGGCGCCGGGCCGCGCACGATCGCGGAGAGGTCGGCGCAATGGGGTGCCGCCGCCGCCGCGACCCGGGCGGCCGCCGCGGTGGCCCGCAACTCGGCCGGTACGACGAGGAACACCCGCTCCGCGGCCTGGAGGGCGATCACCGCGGCGTCGTCGAGCTGCCGGGGCAGGTCGATCACCACGAAGTCCCGACCCCGGCGGGCGGCGTCCACCGTCGCCGCCATCGCCGGCGCGGGCAGGGGCAGCAGGTCACCCCGATCCCAGGAGAGCACCACGAGATCGCCGCGGCTGGGCAGGGCCCGGACCAGGGCCGGCGCGTCGACCCGCCCGTCGGCGTCGGTAAGCGCCGGCCAGCGCAGCCCGTCCAGTTGCTCCCAGCCGAGGACGAGGTCGAGGCCGCCGCCGAGCGGGTCGGCGTCGACCAGGAGGGTGCGCAGCCGGGCGCGGGCGGCGGTCACGGCCAGCCCGCCGGCCAGCACGCTGGCGCCGGCGCCACCCCGCCCGCCGAGCACCGCGACGATCCGCGCCGGGCCGGGGCCGGTGCGGTCCGGCCCGCACTCGGCGAACCGGTCGACCAGCCACGGTTCCGCAGCCGGCAACGTCGCCACGTGCTCGGCGCCGATCAGCTCGGCGACCTCCCAGCCCGGTTCGATCTCACCGGACCGGCCGACCAGGACGACCCCGGGCCGGCGCGGCAGTCTGGCCCGCAGGCAGGCCGGCGCCTGGTCGCTGCCGACCAGCACCAGGGGCGCGGGCAACCACCGGGCCCGGGCCGCCGCCGGGTCGGCGGCTAGCTCCACCTCGGTGCCGCCCGCCGCGGCGAGGCGGAGCAGCTCGTCGAGGAGGTCGCCGTCGGCGGTCACCAGCAGCGGCAGTCGCGGACGGGACGGCAGGGTACGGGGTGGCATCGTGGTCTCCAGCGCTCGGGCTCGGGTGCTGGGCCAGACACTCCTCCGGAACGCCCCGCCCGCGCCGCCCCGGCGCCGTCGCCTGTGGACAACCGGGAGCGCTGTGGACAACGACCGCGATCGCAGTGGATCTGCTATGCGACCCGAACAGCCCTCCACCACGTCGACCCGCCTCAGCGGGCCGGTACGGCGACGATCGCCGCCGCCCGGGACGGTCAAGCGGGGCCCCCTCCTCTACCGAATGCGTCAACAAGGGCCCCCGCCTTGCCTCCCCAGGGTCAGGCCGGGGCGGGCGTGGGTACGGCGATGGGCAGCCGGCAACGGACGACGGTGCCGGCGGGGGTGGCGGCGGTGATGGTGGCCCGGCCGCCGAGTTCCAGGCAGCGTTCGCGGATGCTCGTCATGCCCATTCCCGGCCGGTAGTCCGGCGCGATGCCCCGCCCGTCGTCGGTGACCTCGATGTGCAGGTCCCCGTCCCGCCACACCGACACGGAACAGTTCTCGGCGGCGGCGTGCCGGACGACATTGGTGAGCGCCTCGGAGACGATTCGGTAGGCGGCGACCTCCACCGCCGCCGGGATCGGGTCGGCGCCGATCGCGCAGTCGAGCTGGGTACGCATGCCGCCGGTGAGCCGGTCGACGAGTTCGCGCAGGGCGGCGGGGAGTCCGAGGTGGTCGAGGACGGTGGGGCGGAGGCCGTCGATGAGCTGCCGGATGTCCCCGAGGACGGCCCGGTGGATTTCGGCGAGGTCGGCGAGGATGCGTTCGGCGGCGGCCGGGTCGGTGCCGATGAGGGAGCGGCCGAGTTCGAGGCGCATGGCGGCGGAGGCGAGGGTGGGGCCGAGGCCGTCGTGGATCTCTCGGCGCAGCCGGCGGCGTTCCTCCTCCAGCACGGTGACGGTGCCTTCGAGCGCTCGCTGCAGCCGGGCTGCCAGCAGCAGGCTGTAGGCGGTGGAGCTGACCTGGCGGGCGAGGCCGCCGAGGAGGCGGCGGTCGGCGGGGCCGAAGGGTTCCCGGTCGGGGCCCGGGTCGAGGACGAGGCGGCCGATGGGCTCGCCGTCGTGGACGAGGTCGAGGCGGGTGGCGGTGGGTCCGGGCACGCCGTGGCTGCTGGACGGCAGCGCGAGCCCGGGTACCTCGATGGCGGCGTGGGTCAGGCGCAGCGCGCGGACGAGGGTCGCGACGAGCTGGTGCAACGCGGCCTCGGCGGAATGCGCCGATTCCAGCCGCTGCCCGAGCTGGCGGATGACCTCGTAGGGGTCTTCCCGCTGACCGTAGACGAGGCGGCTGACGACGCGGCGTAGCCCGGATCGGGCGGCGCTGAAGGAGATGGCGACGACCACGACGAGCAGGACGGGTACGACTTCGAGGCGAGCGTGCAGGGCACGGCTGAGCAGGGCGGCGGCACCGAGGTAGCCGCCGATGAGGGTGACGGTGACGAGGCCGTGGACGAGGGACCGGCGCAGGATGAGCTGGATGTCCCAGAGCCGGTAGCGCAGGACGGCGGCGGCGAGGAGCAGTTGGGCGGGGATCCAGACGACGGTGAGGTATTGCCACGGGATGAGCGGGTGCCCGAGGAGCTGTTCGGGAAGCTTGCCGAGCAGGAGATAGCCCCCGGCGAGGACGGCGAGACCGTAGCTGACCAGGCGCATCCGCTGCCGGGACAACGGGTCGCGGGCGAGGACGTAGCTGGCGACCACCGCGGCGAGCACGAGTACGGGGAAGAACCGGGCGGCGGGCACGGAGACGCCGATGAGGGTCCAGGTGTGCCGCAGCCCCCGCTCGGCGGGCAGGCTCGTGGCGAGGGCCGTGCCGTAGGCGAGGAAGGGCAGGGCGTAGCCGAGGGCGATCAGCCACGGCCGGCGGCGCAGCAGGGGCCAGGTTCGCGGGAACGAGATGGCGAAGTGGAGCAGGCACGCCCAGAGGACACAGTTGACCACCTCCGCCGCGGTGGTGACCCAGAGCCGGCCGGTGGCGATCTCGATGGCCTGGGTGCCGTACATGTGCGAGGCGTACCCGATGAATTGCAGCACCGCGACCAGGTAGAGGGTGACGGCGGCCGGGTCGCGCGGACGCCGGGCGACCAGAAACGCGGGCAGCAGGACCAGGAAGAGGATGTACGGCAGGGTGTAGGCGTTGCGGGCGGCGAGCCGTGGGAACGGGTAGTCGGTGAGGGTGACGGGCACGTCGATCCGACGCCCGTCCCGGTCCACGGTGTAGACGACGGTGTCGCCGATGCGGGTCGGCTGGTCGGCGAGGGATCCGGCGGCGAGGGGGCGACCGGCGATCGCGACGACGACGTCTCCGGCGCGCAGCCCGGTGCGGTCGCCTACGGCGACGTCGAGGACGAGGCCGTCGGTGTGCCAGGCGCGGGAGTCGGTGTTGGTGGAGGTGCCGTCGGAGGGGTGCCCGGCCCGGGCCGCCCACAGCCAGCCCAGGGCGAGGAGCGTGACGAGGATGGCGAGGACCATGCGGGCGATCCAGGCGCGGCTGGCGCGGGCGGAGGGCTCGACCACGGCTGTCATCGGTCTCCAGAGGTGCTGTCCCGGGACGGCCGACCCATTGACGCCGGGACGGCGGCGAACGCATGGTGATGCAGGTCCCCGAATCCCGGTCAGGAGGGTAGCTTGCCTGAGCAAGATCCGGTGACGCCCCTGGGTGTGCTGGTCGCCGACGACCACCCGATTTTCCTGGCCGGGATGCGGCAGTTGTTGGCGGCCTACCCGGGGCTGGACTGCGTCGCGGCGGTGACGTCGGGGACGGAGGCGGTGCGGCAGGTGGTGGCCCGGCGTCCGGACGTGGCCGTGCTGGACCTGGACATGCCCGACCTGTCGGGGGTGGCGGTGGTCCGCGAGATCGGGACGCAGGCGCCGGAGGTCGGGGTGCTGATGCTGACGATGCACGGCGACGACGAGTCGGTGTTCGCGGCGCTGCGCGCGGGGGCCCGCGGCTACCTGCTCAAGGGCGCGACGCCGGACGAGGTGGTGGCCGCGATCCGCTCGGTGGCGTCCGGCGGGGCGGTGTTCGGGCCGAGTATCGCGGCGCGTCTGGTCGAGTACTTCACCGCGCGCCCGGCCGTCTCGGTCACGGCGGCGCTGCCCGGGCTCACCGACCGCGAGCGGGAGATCCTGGCTCACCTGGCCGACGGGGAGGCGAACGCGACAATCGCCGCGCGGCTCTATCTCAGCCCGAAGACGGTACGCAACCACGTGTCGAACATCTTCACCAAGCTCCACGTGGCCGACCGCCACGCCGCGGCCCGCCGGGCCCGCGAGGCGGGTCTCGGCCGCCCCTGACGGGACTTCTGGTACGCGTCGTGGCCGCCCCGGCATTCGCCTGGGCGGCCACGACGACCTATCGGGCCACGACGGCCGGTGGGGTTACGGGTTGGCCTGGATGCCGGCGGTCAGGCAGTCGACGCCGTCCGGCTCCCAGATGTCGTACGCCACCCGCAGGAAGATCCCGCCGGTGCCGATGTGCCACCAGTGCAGGCTCGCCGCGAGGTCCCGCGGCTGGTCCGGGTTGGTGCGGCCGATGGTGAAGCCGCGGATCCCGTCGCCGTACGTGGTGGTCGACGGCGGCGCGGGCGTGGTGTGCCCGCCGGAGCCGTTGGTCCGCCAGTAGAGCAGGCCGGTGACCCGCTCGACCCGGCACCCGGCGGGCAGCGACTGGAACGCGTTGATCACCGTGTGGCCGCGGGCACCGTCGAAGATCACCGGCCAGTGCGCGAACTTCTGGGTGCTGTAGACCCTCCGGCGGTGCACCGGCTCCGGCGGCGTCCGGCACTGGTCGTCGGTGACTCCCGGCGGCTTGTTGTACGTCTCGACGAGGTCGACGATGACCCGGCCGTCCCCGTCCTGCCACGGCACGAAGATCTCGATCACCGCCTCGCGCGCCATCGGGTCGCCTGCGGCCGCTCGCGACACCACGCGTGCGTCCCACTCGCCGGCGAAGCTGATGCTCAGCCCGCCCGCGATGTTCGACGTCACCACCTGCCCGGTCGACAGGTCCTTGCCCACCAGGGTCTGCCCGGCGATCGTGCAGCCGCGATAGAGGGTCAGCCCGCCGTTCACCGTGTACTGCAGCGTGCCGAGGGCTTGCACCTGCCAGCCGATGTCCTCGAACGCGACGACCCCCACGGCGTCGAACGCCCTGGCGATGTGCTCGCACATCGGGACCGTGAATGTGATCCCGCGCAGCCCGGTGCCCACGGCGTCATTGCAGGTGGCCAGGGTCTCGACCCGGTGGTTGAGGAAGTCCGCCGCCGGGCCCAGGCGGCCGCCGACGAGGGTGGCGTAGGCGAGCTCGGTCATCGCGGGCCGCCCGATACCCGGACTGCTGACGCCCGGCACGTTGCCGTCAGTGCTCATCACGGCGGCGCTGTTGGGCACCCCGGCCATCTCGTGGGTGCACAGCCAGCAGCCCGAGTTGAGCGCCGCCACGTGGTCCGGGTGGCCGAACGCCCGCGGGGTGCGCATGTCGCGTACCGCGCCGCCCGGGGAGTCCTCGGCGATGCGCCAGTCGTTGGCGTCGTTCTCCACCAGGTTGCCCATGAGGTCCGCGTAGTGCTCACCGAGGGCGCCTGGCTCACCGGTGGCGAGGAACCCGGTGCTGCTCTCCACGACGCCGTGGGTGAACTCGTGCGCCACGATGTCCAGCGACGTGATCTTGGTGCCGAGGTGCATCCGGATATCCAGGCAGTCGAGCCAGTCGTACAGGTCCGGGTCCGCGGTCTGCCGCGGCAGGTTGGTCTCCTGCGGGGTACGCCCGCACCAGACGGCGTTGCCGTCGTAGGGCAGCCCGACCCGTGCCTTCACCTGCGAGCCCTGGTCGTCGAAGCTGTTGCGGCCCAGAGCGGTGTAGAACGCGTCGGTCAGGTTGAGGAACCCCGACACCGCCAGCGAATCCGGGTGCATCGTGTTGGCGGGGACGAGATGAGTTCCCGGTGTCGTTGCCGGGGTGCCCGGCGCCTTGGTGATCTCCGCGCGGTCACCCTGCTGCCCGTTGAGGATCGTGTAGGGCACGGCGTTGGCGTGCGAGTCGACGGCGAACACCTCGTTGCCGCCGCCGCGGGCATCGACGTACGAGACGCGGCCGGGCAGCGCCACCCGGTAGACCAGCCGCTCCTCGCCCGGCCTCAGGGTGGTGCCGGCGAACAGGTCCGCCGACAGGATCACCAGCGGGGTCACCGGCGGGTTCGCCGACAACCAGTTGGTCAACTGGGTCTGGCAGCTCTGCTGCCACCGGCAGACGACGCCCCGGTATTTCAGGTTGGCGGCCGCCACGGCGTACGCCGGGGTCACCGTCGCCTCCGGGTACGCGGTGGGGAACGTGACGAACCGGGCACTGATCGACTCGGCGCGACCGTCCGCGGAGAGGGTGACTGTGAGGTAGGCGCCCTCCACCGGGAAGCCCGCGTAATACTCCTGGAAGCGGACGCTGACCCGTCCGCCGACATCCGCGAACTGTTGCGGCGCCCGCAGGTGCTGGCTCGGCCGCAGCGTGCCATAGAGCTGCGCGAACAGCGGCTTGGCCAGCAGATCGCGGGCCCGTTCGATCGCCGTGGCGCCCTGCGTCGCGACGCCCAGGTGACCCAGGCCCACCCAGGCGGGCGTACCGGTGGTGGGGTCGACGGCGACCCGCTGCAACCACGCGACGGGGTTGATGAACTGGCAGCCCGCCACCGACTTGTCGGTCAACGTCAGGCCGGGCCCGGTGGCGGCCACGGTCGCGGTGCTCTGGTCGACCAACTGCATGCCGGCGGGAACCTCCTTGGCGGGTTCCAGCCACGCCGGGGTGCCGAAGAGCCAGCCCATCCGTGGCGAGTGCGCCCCACCGGTCAGGAAGAACGGGTCGATGACGACAGGCGTCGGCGTCGGCAGCACCGCCACGTCCGCGTCGTCGTGTCCCCGGGCGGCCTGGTAGGCCCGGACGACCTCGACAGCCTTGGCGGCGTCGAGCCTGGTCGCGTTGACGTCGCCCAGCTTCTCCCCCGTCAGCTGGCCCGCCACGCCCCGGATGACGCCGTCGCGGGTGAGCACAACCGACATCGTGGCGTTGGCGACCACCAACTTGTCGGCGGCGACGCGGCTGAACGTCACCGTCGAGCACTCGCCGGCGCTGACCACCCGAGTGACCCGGGTGTCGCGTATGTCGCCGAGGTTCCACAGCGCCAGGTTCTGCTGGACGAACGCGGTGGCGTGCTCGGTGAGGGACGCCTTGGCATCCAGGCCGCTCGGGGTCTGCAGCTCAAGCCGGGCCACGGTGCGGGCCTGCGGCCAGCTCTCCGCACGTAGCCGGACCGTCGACTTCGCGTCGAGGGCGTCGAGGAGTTTCACCTGGTCCTTGGAGAGATAGGTGTCCTTGCGGTAGTCGGTGGTGATCGTGGAGTCCGGTGCCGCCTTCACCTCGGACCGGGCGAAGTCGGCGAGGGTGACCGCCAAGCTCGCCACGAGCGTCAGGCTGGCCACTATCGCCACCGCCTGACGGGATCGGAATTTTTCGCTGTGCACGGGAGATGCCTCCTCGGAGCCGAAATCAGCCCGAGGATGGTCGACCCGGATCGCCGGGCGCATGGGACACCTGCCCTCAATGGAGTCCCGACTGTCCCGGCAGACACCCGCCGCCGCGTGGGACATATCGAAGGTAGTCATCGGGGCCGGGCACTGCCCTGCTGGCGGCAGATAGGGACGACCCCCGTCGGGGGGTGACGGGGGTCGTCGGAGGTTCGGCTCCGGGGGGGATTGAGCCGAACCACTCGACGGCTGCGGGGGGTGCAACCGCCGAGGGCCGTTCTCGTTGCCAGACGTGAACAGTAGTCGTGAGCACTAGCATGCCTGAGCAACGTGCACACGTCGAGTGCTGCCAGCCCTACTCACCGCGAAATTTCGTCGACCCTGAGTGTGACGGGCATCACGATGGGTGGGTTGGCCGGGGTCGACCCGGAGATCGATTCCCACTCCGGACCCCGGGCACCCGCCGACCCTAGACCATCGGGCTAGACTTTCGCGCCGTGGGCCGAAGTGCCGCTTTCTTCGATCTGGACAAGACCGTCATCGCCAAGTCGAGCGCCTTGGCATTCGGTCGGCCGTTCTACCGGGACGGCCTGATCACCCGACGGGACGTCGTGAAGTCGGCGTACGCGCAGCTGATGTTCCGGCTGGGCGGCACCGACGAGCAGACCATGGCCCGAACCCGGGACTACCTGGCCGCGCTCTGCAAGGGCTGGCAGGTGGAACAGGTCCGCCAGATCGTCGCGGAGACGCTGCACGAGCTGATCAACCCCTACGTGTACGCCGAGGCGGCGGCCCTGATCGAGGAGCACCAGGCCGCCGGACGGGACGTCGTGCTGGTCTCCGCCTCGGGTGAGGAGATGGTCCGCCCGATCGGCGAGCTGCTCGGCGTCACCGACGTGATCGCCACCAGGATGGCGGTGGTGGACGGCCGGTACAGCGGTGAGGTGGAGTTCTACGCCGCCGGGCCGAGCAAGGTCGACGCGGTCGGCGAGCTGGCCGTCGAGCGGGGCTACGACCTCAGCGACTGCTATGCGTACTCCGACTCGTACAGTGACCGGCCGCTGCTGGAGTGCGTCGGCCATCCCACGGTGGTGAACCCGGACCGGTCGCTGCGCAAGCTCGCGGCGGAGAACGCCTGGCCGGTGCTGGAGTTCCGGCACCCGATCCCGCTGGGCCGGCGGCTGCGAGAGCGGCCCGCCGTGCCGGTCGCCGCCGCGGCGCTCGGTGTCGGGGTCGGCGTGGCCATCGGCATCGCCTGGTACGGCCGGCACCGGCGCACCCGCTCCGCCTCCGCCGCCTGACCCACACCACCACCAGACATACCCGCGCCCCCGGCGGGACCAGTCCGACCCGCCGCGCTCCGGCCCCATCCGCCAGCCTCGCCACCCAACACGCCGCAGCCCGGCCCATCCACCCACCCGGACCGGCCGACATGCCGCATGCGGCCGCCCACCAGCGCCCAGCGCCCACACGCTCAACACCGCACCCCGGCTCAGCCAGCAGCCCCGACACGCCGCAGCCCGGCCTATCCACCCACCCGGACCGGCCCGCATGCCGGATACGGGCGCCACCAGCGCCCACACGTTCAACACCGTCCCCCGGCCCAGCCACCAGCCCCGACACCCCGACACGCCGCATTCCGGCCTATCCACCAGCCCGGACAGGCCGACATGCCGCATGCCGCTGTCGGAGGGGCCAGGGCGTCGGAGGCGTGGGAGGTGGCGGAGGTGGCGGGGCCTCGGAGGTTGCGGGGGCGGGGTACGCGCCTCTTGAGCGGTCGCTCAAAAACGCCTATCCTCGCGTTTGAGCGACCGCTCAAGAGGCGAGGAGGGCAAGAATGACCGAGCCGGGCGCAGCCGAGGAACCGGCGGAGGAGTCCGTCGGCCGCAACCACGCCAACCTGGTGCTGGCGGGCCTGATCCTGATCTTCGGGGCGGTGGTCTTCGGGTCCGCCGTACGGCAGGGGCGGGCCGACAGCGCGCTGCTCTTCGTCGCGCTGCCGGTGCTGCTCGCGGCGGCGCTGGCCGCCGGCCGGCCCGGTCGCACCACCCACGGCCGGGTCTTCGCGGCCACCACGATCGCCCTGCTGCTGGCGGCCGTCGTGCTGCACGAGGGCGCGGTCTGCGTGATCCTCGCCGCCCCGCTGGTGTACGCGGTGGCGCACGGCACCACGGCGCTGTTCCGCGCGCTGCGCGACGTGCCCCGGACCTACTCGGCGCTGCTCGTGCCGCTGCTGCTCCTGCCCGGCCTGGAGGGCAGCGGTCTCGCGCCCCGGCTCGCCCCGGAGCAGTCCGTCGAGGTGGTCCGGGTCGTGGCGCTCCCCGCCGACCAGGTGGCCGACCGCCTCGCCACCGGCCCCCGCCCGGTGCCGGTCCGGTCGGTGCCGCTGCGCCTGCTCGGGGTGCCCGCCCCGGGGCAGGTCTCCGGGGACGGGCTCGACCCGGGCGACCGGTGGCTGTTCGGCTACCACGGCAGCGCGCACGGCCCCGGCGGCCACCTGCTCGCCGAGGTACGCGCCAACGAGCCAGGACACGTGAGCTTCGGGTTCGTCGAGAACACCTCGATCACCGGCCGCTGGCTCGCCTTCGAGCGGGCGGACCTGCGCTGGCGGGCCGTCGACCCGGGCCACACCGAGGTCCGGATCCGGGTCGACTACCGCCGGGGCCTCGACCCGTCCTGGTACTTCGGGCCCCTCCAGGACGCCCTGCTCGACGCCGGCGTCGGCCATCTGCTGGACATGATGACGCTGCGATGACCACCGCCCGCTACCTGAGCCTGGCCGTCCCCGTGCTCGCCGTGCTGGCCGCCGCCCGACTGGACCACGACCGGACCACCCGGCGTGCCGCCCGGCTGGACCACGACCGGACCACCCGACTGGATCGCGACCGGGCCACCCGGGGGGCCGCGCTGCTGGCCTTCGTGGCCGCCGCGATCGGCGTCGCCGCGCTCAACGAGCTGGCCCGGCCGGCCGGCTGGTGGGCGTACGCCCCGGTCGACGGCGCGTTCCGGGGCGTACCGGTGGATCTGTGGCTGGGCTGGGCGGCGCTCTGGGGACCGCTGCCGGTGCTGCTGCGCCGGGTGCTGCCCCTGCCGGTCGCGCTCGGCCTGCTGCTCTGGGTCGACGTGGTGGCGATGCCGGCGCTGGGACCACTGGTGCGGCTCGGGCCGTACTGGCTGGTGGGTGAGGTGGTGGGCCTGCTCGGCGTGGCCCTGCCGGCGCAGTTGCTCGGCCGGCTCGGCGCGGACCGCCGGCACCTGCCCCTGCGGGCGGTGCTCCAGCTCGGCCTCTTCGCCGCGCTGCTGCTCTGGTTCGTGCCCACGGTGGCCTTCGCGCTGGGCGACGGCTCGTGGGCCCGGCTGACCGGGCTGTCCGGGACCTGGCTGCTGGTGCTCGCGCAGGTCGCACTGCTGGTCGCCACGCCGGCCCTCGCCGCCGTACGCGAGTTCGTCACGCGGGGCGGCGGCACCCCGTACCCCTGGGATCCGCCGCCGCGCCTGGTGACCACCGGGCCGTACGCCTATCTGGCCAACCCCATGCAGTGCAGCGCGGTGGCGCTGCTGCTGCTCACCGCGGCGGTGACCGGCAGTCTCACCCTGGCCGCCGCCGCGGTGTCCGCCGCCGCCTTCGGCGCGGCGGTGGCCGGCCCGCACGAGCGGCACGACCTGGCGCGGCGGCACGGCGGGCCGTGGCGGGACTACCGCCGCCGGGTCCGCGACTGGTGGCCGCGCCGCCGGCCGTACGTCGCGGGCGACCCCGCCGTGCTGTGGCTCGACGACGACTGCGGGCCGTGCGCGGCGACCTGGCGGTTCCTGGCCCGCCGGGATCCGGTGGGACTCACCGTCGTCTCCGCCACCGCGCACCACCGGGTGCTGTGGCGGGCCGAGTACGCGGGCGGCGACGGTCACCGGGAACGGGGGGTGGCCGCCGTCGCCCGTGCCCTGGAACACCTCGGCCTCGGCTGGGCCCTGGTCGGCTGGACGCTGCGGCTGCCCGGGGTGACCTGGTTCGCGCAACTGGTGACCGATGCGATGATCGCTGCGCCGCACCCGGCGACCCCGCGAGGAGCAGGATGTCCGACACCAAGCAGCGTCTGCTCGACGGCACCCTGGTCGCCATCCGGCAGCACGGCATCGCCGGGGTCTCTGCCCGCACCATCGCCGCCGCCGCCGGGGTGAACCAGGCGCTGGTCTTCTACCACTTCGGCAGCGTGGACGACCTGCTCGCCGCGGCCTGCCGGGCGGGCACCGCCGAGCGGGTCGCGCACTGGTCCGACCGGCTCGCCGGGGCACGGTCGCTGCGCGAGCTGCTCGCGGTGGGGCGGGCCCTGCACGAGGAGGAGCGGCAGCTGGGCAACGTGTCGTTCCTGGCCCAGCTGCTGGCCGGCGCGCAGACCGACGAGCGGCTGGCCGCCCCGACGGCCGGCGCGTTGCAGCTGTGGGTGGACGAGATCGAGCCGGTGCTGCGGCGGCTGCTGGCCGGCTCCCCGTTCGCCGAGATCGCCGACGTGCCGGGGCTGGCCCGGGCGGTCGCCGCCGCCTTCGTCGGGCTGGAGCTGTACGACGGGGTGGACCGGCCCGGCGCGCAGCAGGCGCTGGCCGCGCTGGACCAGCTCGCCGTGCTCATCGAGATCGTCGACGACCTCGGCCCGATCGCCCGGCGGGCGCTGCGGGCGAAGGTCAACCGGGCGGTCCGCCGGGACTGAGCCCGCTCAGGCGGCGAGCAGGTCGTCCCCGATGGCGGTGAGCTGGTCCGCGCCCACCTCGACCGCCGTCAGGTAGTGCCGCAGCCAGGAGCGCAGCCCGTCCGGGGTGCCGGTGGCGAAGGCCCCGGCCGCGCCGACGTACTCCGGTTCCCGCTCGCGGTGCCCGACGTCCACCGCGACCAGGCCGCGCGGGTCGACCCCCCGCGACATCAGCACCAGCCGGGCGGCGGCCCGGGCCACCACGCCGGACGGGCCGGCGAACGGCCGGAGGTTGAGCAACTCGCCGTGCACCACGGCCGCCAGCACCAGCGGGGAGACCTGGGTGCCGCCGGCGATCAGCGCGGCCAGGCCGTCGAGCCGGGCCGCGACGACCGCGTCGGCCACCGGCCGCCCCAGCTCCGGCTCGGGTACGACGTCCCGGGCGGCGAGCACGTGCAGCTTGGCCAGCGCCTGCCGGGGCGCCCTCGGCCAGAGCTCGACCAGCCCGGGCAGCGCGCCGGCCACCCGCAGCGCGCCCTGGAGCACCGGCTCGGTGACGGTGCCGGCGCGGACCGCCTCGCGCTCGTGGACGTACCCCTCCAGGGCTGCGCTGGCCACCGCGGACCGGAGGCTGACCTCGGCGGCGACCTGGCCGCCGTGGCGGCGCAGGGCGCGGTGCCGCATCGCCTGGTCGACCCGGTCGCGGGCGCGCTCGACGGCGGGTGCGATGTCGGCGAGTTCCAGCAGCGGGGCGAGCGGATCGGTGGTCACCCGGCCACGCTAGCGACCCGCCCGGCGCCGCCGCCCGGCAGTCGCCCCGATCGCGATCCCCGCCACGGGTAAGCGGGTGTTAACAAGGGGCCCCTCCTATACCGGAGGCGTTAACAGGGGGCCCGTGCTTGCATCTCGGCGCGCGGCGCGGGCCGCTGGGCGCGTGGGCGGGGGGCGACTTGTCGCGGGGGGCGGGGGGCGGGGATAACCTCGCCGGGTAGGAGACGCAGGTCACGCGACGAGGGAGTCACTGGATGAGCGAGGCATTGGCCAACCTGCTGAACGAGACGCGGCAGTTCCCGCCCCCGACCGAGCTCGCGGCCAACGCCAACGTCGCCGCCGACGCGTACGAGGAGGCGGCCGGGGACCGGCTCGCCTTCTGGGAGCGCCAGGCCGGCCGGCTGGCCTGGGCCAAGCCGTGGGACCAGGTGCTCGACTGGTCGAACGCGCCCTTCGCGAAGTGGTTCGTCGGCGGGCAGCTGAACGTGGCGTACAACTGCCTGGACCGGCACGTGGAGGCCGGCCGGGGTGACAAGGTGGCGATCCACTGGGAGGGCGAGCCGGGCGACACCCGCACCCTCACCTACGCCGACCTGCACAAGCTGACCTGCCAGGCGGCCAACGCGCTGACCGACCTGGGCGTGGTGGCCGGCGACCGGGTGGCGATCTATCTGCCGATGATCCCCGAGGCGGCGGCGGCGATGCTGGCCTGCGCCCGGATCGGCGCGACGCACAGCGTGGTCTTCGGCGGCTTCTCCGCCGACGCGCTGACCAACCGGATCCAGGACGCCAGCGCCAAGGTGGTGATCACCGCGGACGGCGGCTTCCGCCGGGGCAAGCCGTCGGCGCTCAAGCCGACCGTCGACGAGGCGGTGGCGAACTGTCCGACGATCGAGCACGTGCTGGTCGTCCGCCGCACCGGGGAGGACGTCGCCTGGTCGGACAAGGACCACTGGTGGCACGAGACGGTGGAGACCGCCGCGCCGGAGCACGTCGCGCAGCCGTTCGACGCCGAGCACCCGCTGTTCATCCTCTACACCAGCGGCACCACCGCCCGCCCGAAGGGCATCCTGCACACCACCGGCGGCTACCTGACCCAGGCGTCGTACACCACGCACGCGGTGTTCGACCTGAAGCCGGAGACCGACGTCTACTGGTGCACCGCCGACATCGGCTGGGTGACCGGCCACTCCTACATCGTCTACGGTCCGCTCTCCAACGGCGCCACCCAGGTCATGTACGAGGGCACCCCGGACACGCCGCACAAGGGCCGGTTCTGGGAGATCGTCGACAAGTACCAGGTCACCATCCTCTACACCGCGCCGACCCTGATCCGCACCATGATGAAGTGGGGCGAGGAGATCCCGGCCGGTTACGACATGTCCTCGCTGCGGCTGCTGGGCAGCGTCGGTGAGCCGATCAACCCCGAGGCGTGGATGTGGTACCGGCAGCACGTCGGCCGGGGCGAGCTGCCGATCGTCGACACCTGGTGGCAGACCGAGACCGGCGCGATCATGATCTCGCCGTTGCCCGGGGTGACCGCGGCCAAGCCCGGCTCGGCGATGACGCCGCTGCCCGGCATCGTCGCCGACGTGGTCGACGACCAGGGCCAGTCGGTGCCCAACGGTGGCGGCGGCTACCTGGTGCTCAAGGAGCCGTGGCCGTCGATGCTGCGTACCGTCTGGGGCGACGACAACCGGTTCCTGGAGACGTACTGGTCCCGGTTCGGCGCGGGCGCCGGCAACACCGGCGGCGACGGCTGGATCTACTTCGCCGGCGACGGCGCGAAGAAGGACGACGACGGGCACATCTGGCTGCTCGGCCGGGTGGACGACGTGATGCTGGTGTCGGGGCACAACATCTCCACCACGGAGGTGGAGTCGGCCCTGGTGAGCCACCCCTCGGTGGCGGAGGCGGCGGTGGTCGGCGCGACCGACCCGACCACCGGCCAGGCGATCGTCGCGTTCGCCATCCCGCGGGGCAGCGCGGAGACCTCCGGCGACGCCGGCGAGCAGCTCATCACCGACCTGCGCAACCACGTGGCGAAGACGCTCGGCCCGATCGCCAAGCCGCGGCAGATCATGCTGGTGCCGGAGCTGCCCAAGACCCGCTCCGGCAAGATCATGCGGCGGCTGCTGCGGGACGTCGCGGAGAACCGCTCGCTCGGTGACGTCACCACGCTCCAGGACTCGTCGGTGATGGAGCTGATCTCCTCCGGCATGCAGAGCGGCAAGGGCGAGGACTGACACCGGCCACTGCGGACGACGATGGGGCGGGCCCGGCCGGGCCCGCCCCATCGTGTCGCGTGTGACAATTTTCGGCCCTGCCGCGCTCCCCTTTGGGGACCTCATAATCGCGATCACAATCGGTGATCTTTGCCTGACAACAAGCTGAGAATCTCACTACGCTGCCGAGGCTTTCGCCCAATTTTGCCGGAAAAAATTGCCAGAAAATCGGCTGCTTGCCCAGTGACAACGGCCAAACGCCGTGCAATCGTCAGTGACGAATCACATGACATCCGTCGACGTAGTTCGACATCGTCATGTAACAGATTCCACAAAGGAGGAGGACCTTTGAGGAGACAAGTCACAGCGGGCCTGGCCTCGGCTGCGGCCGCGCTGCTGGCGGCCGGCGTCGTCACCGCGCCGGCATCCGCCGCAACCCCCTCGGCGGAGCCCTCGCGCGCCGACAAGGCGAAGGTCGGCAAGGACAACCTCCCGGACCCGAAGGCGGATCAGCACCGGGAGGTCCGGAAGCAGGCCATCTCTGACCTGCTCAAGGGCAAGGCCAAGCTTCAGACGCGCAACGGCTCGAAGGTCATCCAGGTCAAGGACGACCTGTTCGTCGAGTACCAGCAGGCGCCGAAGACCGACCCCATCTTCACGATGCTTGTCAACTTCGGCGACAAGACCGACCCGCGCACCGGCGGCACCCCCGGCCCGGTGGTCAACCAGATCCCCGAGCCGGACCGCAACTGGGACGGCAGCCCCACCGACGACAACAGCACCCTGTGGCGCTCCGACTTCCACCGCGAGCACTACCTGGACATGTTCTACGGTGCCGACGAGTCGATGCGGGACTTCTACCTGAAGCAGTCCGGCGGCCGGTACACGGTCGGCGGCGACGTCAGCGACTGGGTCACCGTGCCGTTCAACGAGGCGCGGTACGGCAGCAACAAGATCTCCGAGGCCGACGGCTACTGGAACTTCGTCAAGGACAGCGCCACGTCCTGGTACGACGCCCAGGTCAAGGCCGGCAAGACGCCGCAGCAGATCAAGGACTACCTGGCCCAGTTCGACAAGTGGGACCGGTACGACTACGACGGCGACGGCAACTTCAACGAGCCCGACGGCTACATCGACCACTTCCAGGCGGTGCACGCCGGCGAGGGCGAGGAGGCCGGCGGCGGCGCCCAGGGCGAGGACGCCATCTGGTCGCACCGCTGGGCCGCGTTCCCTAACCTCGAGGGCAAGGCCGGTCCGGCCGGCAACCTCGCCGGTGGCGTGCAGATCGGCGACACCGGGATGTGGATCCGTGACTACACCACGGAGCCGGAGAACGGTGGCCTGGGCGTCTTCGCCCACGAGTACGGCCACGACCTCGGCCTGCCGGACCTGTACGACACCGCCGGCGGCGACAACGGCGTCGGCTTCTGGAGCCTGATGGCCTCGGGTTCGTGGCTGAGCCACGGCACCGACGACATCGGGTCGACCCCGGGCTACATGGACCCGTGGTCGAAGCTGTTCCTCGGCTGGCTGAACTACTCGACCGTCGAGCAGAAGAGCGGCACCACCCAGGTGACGCTCGGGCCGGCGGGCGACAGCGACGGGCCGAAGGCCCAGGCCATCGTGGTCAACCTGCCCTCGCAGACCCAGACCACGAACTACAACACGCCGTTCGGCGGGTCGTACGAGTGGTGGGGCGGCAGCGCGGACGACCTGAACAGTACGCTCCGCCGGACCCTGGACCTGACCGGGTCGACCTCCGCGTCGATCACCGCGAAGGCCCAGTGGGACATCGAGGAGGACTACGACTTCCTCTACGCCGAGGTGTCCACCGACGGCGGCGCCACCTGGGCCGCCCTGACCAACTCGCTCGTCGATGAGGGCGAGACCGGGGTGGACGGCTCCACCAGCGGCGCCTGGGTCGACCTGAGCTACGACCTGTCGGCGTACGCCGGCAAGACGGTGACGTTCCGCTACCGCTACGCCACCGACGGCGGCGTGCACCTGGCCGGCCCGTTCCTGGACAACATCCAGCTGGTCAAGAACGGGACGGTCGCCTGGACCGACGACGCGGAGACGCTGTCGGCGGACTGGTCGGTCAAGGGCTTCACCCGGATCACCGGCTCGGTGACCAACACCTACCCCCGCTTCTACATCGCCGAGAACCGGACCTACTTCGGTTACGATGACACGCTGCGGACCGGTGGGTACAACTTCGGCTGGGCCAACACCAAGCCGGACTTCGTCGAGCGCTTCTCGAACCAGCCCGGCATGCTGGTCTGGTACGTGAACTACGCCTACGGCGACAACAACACGTCGCAGCACCCGGGCTACGGCTTCAACCTCCCGGTCGACGTCCGCCCGGACAAGATCAATGTTGGCGGCCAGGGCACCATCACCAACCGCCGTGGCGGCTACGACGCGACGTTCAGCAAGTTCACCAAGCCGGCGCAGATCTTCCACAAGAACGGCGTGGCGGTCACCGTGCCGGCGCTCGAGCCGCAGCCGATCTTCAGCGACAACGGCAGCGGCAAGTACTGGAACGCGGGCAACCCGCAGAACTCGGTGAAGGTGGCCGGCAGCGGCACCCGCATCGAGATCCTGGAGCAGGGCACCACCCCGACCAGCGACATGGTCGTCAAGGTCACCAACTGATCGGGTAGCAGCACAGCGAAGGGGCCGGTGGCGGCGACGCCACCGGCCCCTTCCGCGTGTCGGGAGGCCGGGCGGTCACGGATGTGACGGGTGAAAGCGTCTCCAACAATCAGTTGCCACAAATCGACGCAGCAGTCTTCCCACCCGCCACAGGAGTGTCTATGTTCACCATTGGTCCCAGTTACGGGACTCGTACCGGCCCGCAACCCCCGTTGGGCCGGTTCCCTCACACCGGAGGTACCACGTGCGCAAAGTCGCAGTGGGTCTGCTCGGGCTCTCGCTGACGGCGACCGGACTGGTGGCGGCCTCATCCGCCAGTGCCGCACCGACGCCGAAGCTGCCGGCCGCCGCCCCGGCGGTCGCCGAGCCCGCTCAGATCGACCATGACCTGCCCAACCCGCTGGAGGAGAAGCGGCGCGCGCTTCGCCAGGAGGGGCTCAGCTCCGTCCTCTCCGGGCGCTCCAAGGCTCAGAAGATCAACGGCAGCACCGTCGTCAAGGTCGGCCAGAAGGCCGCCAAGGGCGCCAAGGCTGGCAGGTCGGCCAAGAGCACGAAGGCCGGCAAGGGCCCGGCCCAGGACCAGTACGTCGAGCTCTCCCGCAAGCGGACCGACCAGATCTTCGTGATCCTCGCCGAGTTCGGCGATGAGCGGCACCCCAACTACCCGGACCAGGACACCGACCCGGACACCCCGGGCCCGACCACGTTCGACGGACCGCTGCACAACAAGATCCCCCAGCCCAACCGGGCGGTGGACAACTCCACCGTCTGGCAGCCGGACTACAACGCGGACCACTACCGCAAGCTGTACTTCGGCACCGGCCAGGGCGACGAGTCGCTGAAGCAGTACTACGAGGCCCAGTCCTCCGGCCGCTACAGCGTCGACGGCGAGGTCACCAACTGGGTCAAGGTCAAGTACAACGAGGCCCGGTACGGCCGCTCCGGCGGCTACCCCTGCACCAGCAACGTCTGCAGCAACACCTGGGCGCTGGTCCGGGACGCCGCCAACCAGTGGGTCGCCGACCAGAAGGCCCAGGGCCGCAGCGACGCGGACATCGCCGCCGACGTGCGGGCCATGGACCAGTGGGACCGGTACGACTTCGACGGCGACGGCGACTTCAACGAGCCGGACGGCTACATCGACCACTTCCAGATCGTCCACGCCGGCGGTGACGAGGCCGACGGCGACCCGCACCAGGGTGAGGACGCCATCTGGAGCCACCGCTGGTACGCCTACGCCTCCGACATCGGCAACACCGGCCCGGCGGACAACCCGGGCGGCGGCACCGAGATCGGCAACACCGGCGTCTGGATCGGTGACTACACCATCCAGCCGGAGAACGGTGGCCGGAGCGTCTTCTACCACGAGTACGGCCACGACCTCGGTCTGCCGGACGACTACAACGTGGGCATCAGCGCCGACAACAACAACGAGCACTGGACCCTGATGGCCCAGAGCCGGCTCGGCGCCAAGAACGACGGCGGCATCGGTGAGCGGGGCGGCGACCTCGGCGCCTGGAACAAGCTCCAGCTCGGCTGGCTCGACTACGAGGTGGTCGTCGCGGGCCAGAAGCGGACCCTGGAGCTGGGCCCGCAGGAGTACAACTCCGCCAAGGCGCAGGGCGCCGTGGTGGTGCTCCCGCAGCGGGAGTACACGTTCGAGGCCGGCACGCCGTTCGAGGGCAGCAAGCAGTACTTCTCGGGCGACGAGGACGCTGCCAACAACACCATGACGCGGACCATCGACCTCACCGGGAAGAGCAGCGCCGCGCTGACCATGAAGGGTCGTTACAGCATCGAGGAGGACTTCGACTACCTCTTCTTCGAGGCTTCGACCGACGGTGGCCAGAGCTGGGCCCCGCTGCCCGGCACGGCCAACGGCAACCCGTTCAAGGAGATCTCGCCCGGGCGCTACGCCCTGGACGGCTACACCGACGGCAAGTGGGTCGACGTCAACATCCCGCTCGACTCCGTCGCCGGCAAGGTGGTGCAGTTCCGGCTGCGGTACCAGACCGACGGCGCGGTCTCCGAGGGCGGCTTCTACGGTGACGCCATCACCGTGACCGCCGACGGGCAGACGATCTTCAGCGACGGCGCCGAGAGTGGTGCGAACGGCTGGACCTTCGACGGCTTCAGCGCCGTCGAGGAGACCTACACCCGCATGTTCGACAACTACTACATCGCCGGCAACCGGTCGTACGTCTCGTACGACCAGTACCTGAAGACCGGCCCGTACTACTTCGGCTACGCGAACACCCGCCCGGACTACGTGGACCACTACGCGTACCAGGAGGGTCTGCTGATCTCGTACTGGAACCTGCGCTGGCCGGACAACAACACCGCCCCGAAGTCGAAGGCGAACCCGAACGGTCACCCGGGTGAGGGCCGCAACCTGTACATCGACTCGCGGCCGCGGCCGATCTACAACCTGACCGGTCAGCCCTGGCGGGCCCGGGTCCAGGTCTACGACGCGCCGTTCAGCCTCAAGAAGGCGGACTCGTTCACCCTCCACGTGAACAGCCAGCCGCAGTACATCCGTGGCCAGGGCGCCGCTCCGCTGTTCGACGACAGCAAGCAGTACTGGTTCCCGGAGCTGCCGAACCACGGTGTGAAGGTGCCGAAGAACGGGGTCAAGATCAAGGTGCTCGAGCAGAAGGGCACCTCGATCAAGATCCGCATCTCCTGACCCCAAGGGTCAGCGCTCCATCTCCCACACGATGCCCCGGGCAGGTCACCTGCCCGGGGCATCGCCCTGTTCCGGCGGGAACCGACCGGCCGCCACGGGAGTCGGACCGGTGTGAAGCCCCGTACCGTGGTGGTGCCCGCCGGTCTCCTGCTGGCACTGCTCGTCCCTCTCACCGGCTGCGCCACGGCCGGGGACGGAGTTGGCATGCCCGACGACCAGGCCAGCACGCAGGCGGACCGGGCCGGCCAGCCGGAATCGACGCCGTCGGCCGGGACGGCGCAAGGCCCGACGCCGTCGGCCGGGACGGCGGAAGGCCGAGCCCCGACGCCACCGGCCGGGACGGCGGGAAGTCCGGTGCCGCCCGCCGGCCGGCCCCCGCTCTCGGCCACCGACCTGCCCACCCTGGGCCGGCCCAGCGCGCCGCCGCGCAAACCCACCGACAACCGCCCACGGGACCTGATCGCCGGCCGGATCGTCCGTGGTGGCAGCGGTCCCTGCTACGGGCTGGTCGACGAGAACGACCGGGAGTACGCGCTGCACGGCCCGGACGCCGGAGAGCTGCCCATCGGCGCGTTCGTCACGCTGCGGGTCGCCCCGCGCACCGACGGCGTCGACTGCGGCCCCGGCATCCCCCTGCGGATCGTCACCGGCTGAACGCCGGGGGCGGTCGACGCCGCGCCCCAGGTCCGCCCGGCGCCTCGGCCGGGTTGCGGCACTCCGGGCCGCCCGCGCGGCGTGGACGACCAGGTTGCGGCATTCCGGGCCATCCGCGCGGCGTGGCGGACCCGGTTGCGGCATGCCGGGCCGCCCGCGCGGCGTGGACGACCAGGTTGCGGCATTCCGGGCCATCCGCGCGGCGTGGCGGACCCGGTTGCGGCATGCCGGGCCGCCCGCGCGGCGCGTCGGGCCGTCGGGGCGGGGCCGATCTGACGGTCGGCTCACCGGGCGGCCGTCGCCCCGAGCCGACGGGCCGGGCCGGGTGCTGGGCACCGGGTCCTAGGCTGGGCCCATGACCGAGCAGCGCGGCGGAGCCGTCGACGAGTCCTGCGTCCTGACCGAAGGGCCGTGGACGCACCGGTTCGTCGGCGCCAACGGCAGCCGCTTCCACGTGGTGGAGGCCGGCACCGGGCCGATGGTGCTCTTCCTGCACGGCTTCCCGGAATACTGGTGGGCCTGGCACGAGATGCTGCCGGCCGTCGCCGATGCCGGCTTCCGCGCCGTCGCGGTCGACCTGCGCGGTTACGGCGCCAGCGACAAACCACCCCGGGGGTACGACGGCTACACCCTCGCCGCCGACGTGGCCGGCCTGATCCGGGCGCTCGGCGAACGCTCCGCCACGGTGGTCGGCACCGGCGCCGGCGGCATGATCGCGTGGACCGTCGCCTCGTTCCACCCGACCCTGGTCCGGCGGCTGGTGGTGTTGGGCGCCCCGCACCCGCTGCGGCTGCGGGCGGCCATCTTCGCCGACCCGCGCGGGCAGTTCGCCGCCTCCACGCCCACCCTGAAGTTCCAGCTCCCCCGCTACGAGCACGTGCTGACCCGGGACGACGCCGCCGAGGTGACGGCCGTGCTGCGCCGCTGGGGCGGGCCGGCCTGGGTCGACGGGCCGGAGTTCGAGGCGTACGCCCAGGCCTGCCGGACCGCGATGCGGATCCCGCAGGCCGCCTTCTGCGCGCTGGAGGGCTACCGGTGGGCGTTCCGATCGGTGCTGCGGCTGCACGGCTACCGGTTCGTCCGGCTGATGCAGAAGCCCCTGGTCACGCCGACGCTGCACCTGCACGGCGCGGCGGATGTGGCCACCCTGCCGCGCACCGCCCAGGGCTCCGGCCGGTACGTCACCGCGCCCTACGAGTGGCGGCTGCTGGACGGGGTGGGGCACTTCCCGCACGTCGAGGCGCGTGACCTGGTGCTGGGCGAGATCCTGCGGTGGACGAAGTCCTGACTCAGACCCGCTGCTCGCGCAGGTCCGCGACCTCCGCGGCGGGGGCCCAACCCTGGTAGACGCCGAAGTCGAAGACCTCCAGGCCCATCGCCCGGGCCACCGGCCAGCGACCGCCGGTGTATTCCACCCGCAGCCAGCCGTCGTGTTCGCCCAGCACGATGAACGGCTGCCCCTGCCAGGTGCAGGTGGTCCGGACGTACGCCAGGTCCTCGACCTCGCCGGCCGGCACCACCCGCACGTACCGGCCGGGCCGGACCTCGTCGAACCCGTCGCCCGGGCCGGGTTGGTACAGCCGCACGTCGTCGCCGTCCGGGCTGGCCTGGTATTCGCGGCCCTGCCAGCGGGCCACGTAGCCGTCGCGCATCAGTCCTCACCGACCCGTCGCCAGCGCACCGCGTCGGCGTCCAGCACGGCGACCACCTGCTCGTTGCCGTCCGCCCCGATCCGCCACAGTTGCGCGCCGTGCGGCAGCCGGGCGCTGTCCACCTTGAACTCGGCCACCACGTCGGTGCTCTCCCCCGGGGCGAAACCGTTGCCCCGGAACGGCGGGCGTTCGATGACCCAGCCCTCCATGGCGCGCATCGCCGCCTCGTGCTGCCCGCCGTACGGGATGCGGTAGAGACTGGGCCGGTGCGCCGGCCAGCGGAGCACGTAGATGTCCTCGGCGGCCCGGTCGAAGGGCGAGTCGGGGTGGCCGAGCCCGAGCGCGTCGTACAGTTCGGCCGGAGTATGCAGGTGGGCCAGCTCGGTGGCCCGGTGCACGAAGCCGGAGACCCGGTCGTAGCCCCGCTCCAGGTAGTAGGCGAGCTGCGACGGCGCGACCGCCTTCTGCATCACCACCGGGCGGGTCGGGTCGGCCACCGGTGGGGCGACCCGGGGCCGGCTGGCCGGCGACTCGGCCGCCGCCGGCTCGGGCTCGGTCTCCGGGTCGTCGCCCAGCCCGACGTCGGCAGCCCAGTTGGCCAGCCCGAGGATCTGCTCGCCGGGCAGTTTGGCCCCCACCGGGGTGCCCGGGTTGACCGCGAACGACCAGTCGCGGTCGGGCCAGCGGCGGATCAGCTGCACGAAGCGGACCAGCACCGTGTCGACCGCCCGGGCGCCGTCCTCGGCCATCCGCTCGGTCGAGGTGTAGACCACCACGTGCGGCTCACCGTCCACCTGCGCGGTCCGCCAGACGAAGCCGGGGTCACCCGGCCGGCTGCCGGGCGCGGAGTCCGGTGCGGCCGGCAGCAGCACCCGGGCCAGCAGCAGGGTGGAGAGGAAACTGTCGGTGTTGCCGGCGCCGGCCGCGGCGTACAGCTCCTCCTCGACGTCGTTGGCCGGCAGGAAGCCGGCGGCCGGCGGTGCCGCCGGGGCGTCGGCCGCCACCGGCCCGGTCGTGGCCGGCCCGGCGGGCGGGTCGGGCGCCGGGCGCCCCGGTCCGGCGCCCTGCGTCGGGTACGGCGGCGGGACCGGCCCGGCCGCCGGCGAGACGGGCTGCGGCTGAACGGGCTGGGGCTGGACAGGCTGGGGCTGAACGGGCTGCGACTGGACGGGCTCGGCGGGCGGTCGGGACGGTGCCGGCTCGGGTGCCGGGGAGCGGACCGGCCGCGTGACGGGCGACGCCTCCCCCGTCGCCGGCCCGGCCTGCCCCGCCGCCGTCGGCGGCACCGCAACCGTGGACGGCATCGCAACGGTCGGCGGCACCGGAACCGTGGGCGGCACCGCGACGGTGGGCGGCACGGGGACCGTGGGCGGCACCGGGACCGTCGGCGGCTCGGCGGGCCGCGCCGGGTCGGGTACGGGCGGGGCGGCGAAGCGGCCGGGCGCCGCGGACCGGAACGGGCGATCGGCGGGCGGTGCCGCCTGCTCCGGGCCGCCGAGGTCGCGGGACTCGATGACCGTGCCCTCTATGACGATCGGGGTGAAGGTGCGGCGCGGGGCCGGCGGGCTGGAGACCGGCTCGGCGATGCTCGGCGGGTCGTCGCCGGCCGCCGGCCCGTACGCCGGGGAGGTGCCGGTCAGCCGCTGGGTCTGATCCTCGATGCCCGGCTCCCGGCGGCTCAGTGGCCGCGCCGGCCGGTCGGCCGCCCCGGCGAGCCGCAGGGCCTGGGTCACCTCGTCGGGTGCCGGTTCGGCCCGGTGCGGCAGCGGGACCGTCGGATCGGGGTGCGGCGGGGCCAGCCGGAACGCCCGGGTCGCGTCGTCCGCGGACCCCGGCCCCCGCCTCGGCAGCGCCTGGGTGAGCGCCTCGTCGGGACCGCCGACCCGGAACCGCTGGGTGGGTTCCTCGCCGGCGTCCCCGGCGGGGCGGGCGGGCACCGGCTCGTCCAGCGGCCGGCGGCGGGGGAAGGGCTGGCCACCCCGGCCGAGTCGGGACGGTGGCACGGCCCGCTCACCTGGCCGGCGGGGCTCGTCGGCGCCGCGCCTCGGGGCGGCCGGCTCGAAGAACGACCGGCCGGTCGGCGGGGTCGGCCAGCCGTTGGTCGCCGCCGCGATCGACGCCGGCTCGGCCCGCCCGTCCGACTGGGTGACCCGGCTCTCCGGACCGGGTCGCGGCCCGGGGTCGGCGGCGGGTCGCGGTGGCACCTCGGCGGGCTCGACCGGCGGGCGGTACGCGGGCGCCGGCGGGGACCCGGCGGCCTCCCGCTCCGGCGCGGTGGCGTTCCGGTCCGGCGCGGTGGCGTTCCGGTCCGGTGCGGTGGCGTTCCGGTCCGGCGCGGTGGCGTTCCGGTCCGGCGCGGTGGCGTTCCGGTCCGGCGCGGTGGCGTTCGCCCGCGCCCGGGCCAGTGACTCCACCCGCTCCAGCCGGGCCCGCGCGCCCATGGTGCGGCCGGGCAGCCGGACATCGCCCCGGGCGAGCTGCGACACGAACCAGGACGGCAGATAGCCCTCGATGGGCAGGCCCGGATTGACCGCCAGCCACCACTCGTGGTTCGGCCACTCCTCGGCCAGGTCCGCGTAGGCGGCCCGGCGGGTGGGGCCGGCGCTCCCGCCGAGGCAGGCGCGCAGCGCAGCCGGCGAGGTGAACCCGAGGACGTGGGTCCGCCCGCCGGTGGTCCAGGTGCCCCAGCCGGCGGTCTCCCCGGCGGCGGTCAGACCGGACACCGGCAGCAGGAGGTCGGTGCGGGCAAGGATGCGGAAGTAGAGCTCCTGGTCGTTGCCGCGCAACGCGTCCCGCATCGCCGCTTCGGCCTCGGTAGCCGGCTCCCAGTCGGTCACGGCCACCTCTCCTCCCACGAAAAGGCCAACGGCATCGCGTACAACCTACAAGGTAGTAACAAGATCACAATGGCTGGCCGGCGGCGGTGCGCCGGGCGGCCGGGGAGGCGATAACATCCCGTCCCGGAGCCCACACGATACGGAGGCCGTCGATGCCCCGGCCCGTTGCCCGCCCGGTTCTCACCGCCGCCCTGGCCGCCTCGCTGGCCGCCGCGCCGGCCAGCGCCGCGCCGGCCGCTCCGCCCGCCTGCGCCAACCCACTCGCCCCGGCCCGCACGGTCACCGATCGGCCGTGGCCACAGCAACGGTACGCCCCGGAGCGGCTCGCGCCGCTCGCCACCGGCGCCGGGGTGACCGTGGCCGTGGTCGACTCCGGGGTCGACGGGCGGCACCCGCAGCTCGCCGGCCGGGTGCTGGCCGGCACCGACCTGCTGGACTCCGGCGGCGACGGCCGGCGGGACTGCGCCGGGCACGGCACCGGGGTGGCGAGCGTCATCGCCGCCGGGCCGGTCGCCGGGGTGGCCTTCCGGGGGTTGGCGCCGGACGCCCGCATCCTGCCGGTGCGGGTCAGTGAGCAGCAGGTGGTCGACGGACGGGAGGCGGGGCGTACGGTCGGCGCGGCCGAGTTCGCCCGCGCCATCCGCTGGGCGGTGGACCACGGCGCGGACGTGCTGAACCTCTCCGTCGTGCTCTACGCCGACCACCCGGCGGTGCGGGCCGCGGTCGACCACGCCCGGGACCGGGACGTGGTGCTGGTGGCCGCCGCCGGCAACCTGCACGACAGCGGGGACCCCCGGCCCTACCCGGCGGCGTACGAGGGGGTGCTCGGGGTGGGCGCGATCGGGGCCGACGGCTCCCGGTCGGCGTTCTCCCAGACCGGCTCGTACGTCGACCTGGTCGCCCCGGGTGGCGAGGTGCTGACCGCCGCCCCCGGTCAGGGTCACCTGGTGGCGGAGGGAACAAGCTATGCCGCGCCCTTCGTGGCGGCCACCGCCGCGCTGCTGCGGGAATATCACCCGGACTGGAGCGCGGCGCAGGTGACCCGGCGGATCCTGGCCACCGCCGACCCGGCCCCGGGCGACGGCCGGCGGGGCGGCTACGGCGCCGGGGTGTTGAACCCGTACCGGGCGGTCACCGAGACCGGCCCCGGGCCGGCCCGGCCGGCCGGTGCCGCCGGCGCGCTGCCGCTCGACCGAGCCGACCCGGCGGCGACGGCGCAACGGGAGCGCCGGGAGACCGCGCGGCACCGCGCGGTGCTGGTGGCACTGGTCGCCGGGGCGGCCGTGCTGGCGGTGGTGCTGCTGGCCGTGGTGCTGCCCCGGGGCGCCCGCCGCCGCTGGCGACCCGCCGGGTCGGCCTGAGCCGACCCGGCGACACCGGCGGCCGCACCACCTCCGGTGCCCGCCGCCCCGCCACCGCTCGCTCCGCCACCGGGCGGTGCGCGGCGGCGCCGGGCGCGCACCCGCCCCGCGCCGCCGCACGACGTTCACTGGAAGAGATTGGCGTTCCGCTTCTCGGTGTCGAGATAGTCGGACGCGGAGTCGTCCACCGCGAGCTTGATGTCCCGCAGCATGGCCTGGAGATCCTGCGAGGCCGAGCGCCAGCGGGCCTGCCGCTGCTCGTACGCCTGACGGGCCTCGCCGGACCAGCTCGCCACGAGTGGCGCGGCGTCCCGTTCCAGCTGCCCGAGCTGGCTGTCCAGGGTATTCAACGCCTTCTGGATGTCCGCGCCGGCCTGTTGGAGCGCGGCGAAGTTGACGACCAGCACGCCGTCGTTCATCGGTGTTCCCTCCCCGTACGGTCAGAGCGGCAGCTGGATGCCGCCGCGATTGGTGGCGGCGACCCGGCCCGACGCCTCGCTGTCGGAGACGTCGTACTGCCGGCCGGCGGTGCGGATGGCGGTGGCGGTCTCCCGCAGCGCCCGGTGCAACGCGGCCTGGTCCTGCGACCACTGCTGCTTGACCTGCTCGAACGAGCGTCCGCCCGCGCCCCGCCAGGCCTGCTGCAACACCTCCAGCTCGGCCATCAGGCTGCTGAGCATGCTCTGCAGTGACTGGTCCACCTGCTCGAACTTCGCGGCGGTCTGCTGCATGACCACTGCTTCCGCCTGGGTCTCGGCCATCCGTCACCTCATCTCTCGGTAGTTGTCCTCGCGGCCACCGTCCTGACCGGAGGGTCGCCGGCCGTCGCCGGCGCCCGGCCGCCGGCCGGTCGCCGAAACTCGTCGCTGACGGTAGCCGTCCTGTCGCCTTTCTGCTACCCCCGTGGGCTCTCCTGTGGACAATGCGTGTCCCCGCGGTGACCCTCGCGGCCCTACGATGGGCCGCACCGGGGCGGCGCGGCGCGGGCGGCACCCACCGACCCCGCCGCCGGCCCCACCACCCTGCCCGGCGGGAGCGGAGGAGACACGGTGACGGCGACCATGGCCGGGGGACCGGCACCGGCACCGGCGCGGCAGCCCCTGCCACCACTGTGGATGCCGGCCGGCCGGCGGCGCCGGCCGCGGCTGCGCGCCGGCCAGGTCGCTGTCGGGCAGGTGGCGGTCGCCCTGCCGCTGGCGGTCGTCGGCCGGGGCGGCGCGGTCCTGGTGGCGGCCGGCGTCACCGCCGGGCTGCTGACCGCCGCCGTCGCCGGGCGGTGGCGCGGTCGCTGGCTCTTCGAGTGGCTCGCGGTGGGCCTGAGCCACCTGCTCCGGCGGCGGACCCTGGCCCGGGCGGACGGACCGGCCGGCCTGCTCGACCTGGTCGCCCCGGGCGCGGTCGTCCACCCGGTGGAGCTGGCCGGCGGGCCGGCCGCGGTGCTGGACGACCCGACCGGGTTGACCGCCGTGCTGGAGGTGGGCGACCCGGGCGACCTGCTGGGCGGCGGCCCCCGGGCGCTGCCGGCACCGGCGGCGCTGCTGCCCGCGGCCCCGCCGGACGGCCCGCCGGTCTGCGTCCAGCTCCTGCTGGTCGCGGCGCCGGCACCCGGTCCGTCGGTCGCCGGCGGCACCGCCGGCACGTCCTACCGGCAGCTCACCGACGGGCGGCTGGCCGGGTGGACCCGGGCGGTGCTCGCGGTCCGGGTGCTGCGGGTCGACGGCTGGTCGGACGAGGATCTGCGCCGGGCCCTCTCCGGCACGGTCCGCCGGATCGCCCGGCGGCTCGGACCGTCGACCGCCCGCCCGCTGGGCGAAGCCGCCGTGCTGCGCGCCGTCGCGGAGTTCGCCCACCTCGACGACGCCCGGCCGGCCCGAGAGTCGTGGCAGGCGGTACGCACCGGCGAGCTGTTGCAGTGCAGTCTGCGGGTACGGCCGTCGGCCGCGCCGACCTGGGCGCACCTGGTGTCCCGGCTGCTGGCGACGCCGGCCACCGCCACCACCGTGTCGATCTGCGCCGGGCCGGGCACCGGCGCCGAGGCGGGCCCGGCGCCCAGCGGGATCACCGTACGGCTGGCCGGCCCGACCTCGGCGCAGCTGGCCGCCGCCGTGCAGTCGGTGCGGCTCTCCGCCGAGGCGCTCGGTGCGGGGGTGCGCCGGCTCGACGGCGAACAGCTGGCCGGGTTGGCCGCCACGCTCCCGCTGGCCGCCCTGCCCGGCGCTCCCGGCCCGGACGGCGCGGACGGCCCGGCGGAGCTGACGGTGGACGACGCCGGGTTGATGGTCGGCGCCAACCGGCACGGCGGCGCGGTGACCGTGCGGTTGTTCCGGCCGGAGGCGACCCGGGTGATGCTGGTCGGCGGGCTGCGCGCGGCGCAGCTGCTGACCGTCCGCGCGATGGCGCTCGGCGCCGCGGTGGTGGTGCAGACCGCTCGGCCCCGGGCCTGGGAGCCGTTCGTCCGGGGCGTCGCCGCGCCGGCCGGCGCGATCCCGGTGCTGCCGCCCGGGCGCCCGGTGGGCGACGCTGCCGGCACGTCCCTGCGGCCGCTGCTGCTGGTGCTGGACGTGGGGCCGGTGCCGGCCGAGCCGGCGCCCGGTCCGCCGTGGCGGTCCACCCTGGTCGTCCGCGACGAGCTGACCGCGGCGGACGTCGACGCGCTGGCCCGGGCCGACCTGGCGGTGCTGCAACCGCTGACCTCGGCGGAGGCGGGGCTGGCCGGCACGGCGCTCGGCCTGGGCGGCTCGGCGGAGTGGCTGACCCGGATCCGGGAGGACATGGTCGCGGTGGTGAACCGGCGGGCGCTGCGCTGGGCGCTGCTCTCCCCGACCCCGATCGAGTCCCAGGTGATCGGCCGACCGGTCCGACGCTGACCGGCCCGGCGCTGATCGGCCCCACGCCGGCCGGTCGCCCAGCGGTGTTAAGAGGGGGCCCCTCCTATACAAAATGCGTTAACAGGGGCCCCCTCCTTTCCGGCAAGGTCCGTGGCACGATGCCGGCCATGGGTTTTCTGAAGGGAATTCTGATCCGGCTGGCGGCGACGGCGTTCGCCTTCTGGCTGGCCACGTTGCTCATCCCCGGCATCTCGCTGGACTCCTCGTCGGCCACCGAGACCGTCACCGCCCTGGTGCTCGTCGCGGTGATCTTCGGTGTGGTCAACGCCGTCCTCCAGCCGATCATCAAGACCGTCGGCTGCGGCTTCTACCTGCTCACCCTCGGATTGATCGCGCTGGTGGTGAACGGCCTGCTCTTCCTGCTCACCAGCTGGATCGCCGGACAGGCCGGGCTGCCGTTCCACGTGGACGGCTTCTGGCCGGCCGCGGTGCTCGGCGCGCTCTTCGTCAGCCTGGTCACCTGGATCCTCGGCGCGGTGCTGGACCGCGACTGAGCACCGGCCCGGCCGGCCGTCCCCGGGCGGGGGCGGCCGGCCGGAGCCGCCGGTCCAGCGATCGGGAATTGGCCGGCGAGGGTGGGGGACGGCGGCGCTAGCGTGATCGGCGTGCTCACCCTGACCCGCGCCGACGGCTACCAGCTCAGCACCGACCCCGGCCGCCTCGATCTCGATCTGGTGCACCACTGGCTCAGCACCGACGCGTACTGGGCGCTCGGGCGGGACCGGGCGACGGTCGAGCGGGCCTTCGCCGGCTCCGTCGGGTTCGGCGTCTACCGGCCCGGCGACGGCGGGCAGGTGGCGGTCGCCCGGGTGGTCACCGACGGGGCCACCTTCGCCTGGCTCTGCGACGTCTACGTGGACCGCGCCGAGCGGGGCCACGGGCTGGGCAGCTGGCTCGCCGCGGCGGCCCGCGACCACCTCGCCACCCTGGGCGTACGGCGGATCCTGCTGGCCACCGTCGACGCCCACGGGGTGTACGCGAAGCTCGGCTTCGGCCCGATCGTCGCGGACCGCTACCTGGAGCTGGACCAGCGCGAGAAAGCTCCGGTGAGTCACCTCACCGGAAAGGAGCAAAACCCCGATTCGCCACTTACGGTGGAGGCGTGAACCAGCTCCGTCTCGGCTACCTGTACGGCGTCGGCGCGTACCTGCTCTGGGGTTTCTTCCCGCTCTACCTGAAGCTGCTGCGCCCGGCCGGGCCGGTGGAGATCCTCGCCCACCGGGTGGTCTGGTCGGTGCTCTTCGTGGCGCTGCTGCTCGCCGCCGCCCGCAACATCGGCTTCCTGCGCGCGCTGGCCCGCCGGCCCCGGGCGCTGGCCGGGATCGGCGCGGCCGCCGTGCTGATCGGCATCAACTGGGGTACCTACATCTACGGGGTCAACTCCGACCGGGTGGTGGAGACCGCGCTCGGCTACTTCATCAACCCCCTCGTGGTGGTGCTGCTCGGGGTGTTCGTGCTGCACGAGCGGCTGCGCCCCGGGCAGTGGGCGGCGCTCGGCGTCGGGCTGGTGGCGGTGCTGGTGCTGACCGTCGACTACGGCCGGCTGCCCTACCTGGCGCTCACCCTAGCCTTCAGCTTCGCCGGGTACGGGCTGGTCAAGAAGCGGCTCGGGCTGCCCGCCACGGAGGGCCTCTTCGTCGAGTCGGCGGCGCTGGCCCTGCCGGCGCTGGCCTACCTGGGCTGGCTGGCGCAGCGCGGCGACGCGACCTTCGGGCACGTCTCCGCGGCGCACACCGGGCTGCTGGTGCTGGCCGGGGCGGCCACCGCGATCCCGCTGCTGCTCTTCGCCGGCGCGGCGAACCGGCTGCCGCTGAGCAGCCTGGGCATGATCCAGTACCTGGCGCCGATCCTCCAGCTCGGCTGCGGCGTGCTGATCTTCCACGAGCCGATGCCGCCCGCCCGGCTGGCCGGCTTCGCCCTGGTCTGGGTGGCGCTGATCGTCTTCACCGCCGACGCGGTCCGCCACGCCCGGCGCACCCGGGCCGACGCCCGCCGCGTACCGGCCCCGGTGCCCGCCGCCCGCTGACCCCGGTCAGTCCACGTCGTAGGCGAGCACCGGCGTGCCGTCCGCCCGGGTCAGCTCCAGGCGGACCAGCTCCGCGCCGGTGAACCGGGTCGCGCCGGACAGGCGCAGGTCGTCGCCGGGAGCGGCCAGCCACGACCCGAGCTGCTCGGTCTGGCCGTCCGGGCCGTGCGCCACCAGCCGGAAGGCGTACGCCTTGTGGTAGCCGGCGGTGGCGTCGTACCCGCAGCGCATGGTGACCTCGGTGCCCCACCGGGTGCCGGTCAGCCCGATCTCGGCGCGCACCGGCGCCCCCGCCGCCACCGGCGTCATCGCCACCATCCGCACCGGCGCGGCGGCCGGCGGCGACGCCGCCGGGGGCAGCAGGCCGGCCACGGTCACCCCGGCCACCAGCGCCAGCGCCGCGGCGACCAGCCCGGTCAGCGCGTACCGGCGGCGGATGCCGGACCGCTCCCGGCGCCGGCGCTCGGACGCGGCGGCGAGCAGCGCGGGCACCCTCGTGTCCTCCGCCGCCGGCAGGAACTCCGCCAGCGCCGCCGCGTCGAGCCGGCCCAGCAGCCCCGGCAGCACGGCGATCTCGGCGACCGCCTCCCGGCAGGCCGCGCAGCGGGTCAGGTGCCGCTCATAGGCGGCCCGCTCGCCGGGGGTCAGGGCGCCCAGCACGTACGCGCCGTCGTCGTGCGCGAACTCGCAGCGGGTCATCCGGTCACCCCCATCTCGGCCAGGACCAGCCGCAACGAACGCAGGGCGTAGTGGGTGCGGGACTTCACGGTGCCCGGCGGCACGCCGAGCCGGGCGGCGGCCTCGGCCACCGACCGTCCCTGGTAGAAGCATTCCACCAGCACGTCCCGGTGGGTGGGACTGAGCCGGCTCAGCGCCTCCGCGACGGTCCACGCCTCCACCGCGCGTTCCGCCTCGTCGACCACGCCCGGCTGGTCGGGCAGCTGGTCGGTGAACACCTCGCCGGGCCGGTTGGACCGGCGGCGCCAGGCGTCGATGGCCAGGTTCCGGGCGGTGGTGAAGAGCCAGGCGCGCACCGAGCCGCGCCGCGGGTCCAGCGACTCCGGGTGCCGCCAGGCCCGCAGCAACGTCTCCTGCACCAGGTCCTCGGCCCGCGGCCGGTCCCCGTTGACCAGCCGCAGGGCGTAGCCGAAGAGCGCCTCCGCGTGCTCGTCGTGCAGCGCGCGCAGCAGCTGGGCGTCGTGGTCGCTGATGGCGGTCTCCCTCGCTCTCGGCGGCGAGTCCGGCGGTGGGGTCCGCTCCTGCATACGTACGGCGACGCCGTTCGGTTCATCCGCAGCTCGCGGCGCAGGTGTTCACGCCCGGTTCACGCACCCGCCGGTCCCCGCTCACCGCACCCTGGCAGCGTCCGGCCGGTACGCGCGCGGGTGAACCCGGCGTGCTCACCACGTCTTCTCAGGAGGCCACTGCCCATGAGCGACCGTCCCCGGCTGCTCCCGCTGCTCGGCACCAACCGCCGGCACGGCAGCCGCGACGCGATGACCTGTCTGTACCGGTGCGGCAACGCCTGCGACCACCCGGTACCGAACTCCTCCGACAACCCGTACTTCGGCGACCTGGTCGACGCGGAGGTCTCCCGGCGCGGGGTGGTCCGGGCCGGCGCGGTCGGCGCCCTGGTCCTGGGCTTCGGTGGCGCCGCCGCCGGTGCGCTGGCCGGCGCCGCTCCGGCCGGCGCGGCGCCCGCCGCGCCGCAGGGCGGCCCGGCCGGTCCGGGCGGGGTCGGCACCGGTGCGCTGACCTTCAGCCCGATCCCGCCGAACAAGCTCGACAACCTGGTGGTGCCGAACGGCTACGACCACGCCGTGGTCATCAAGTGGGGCGACCCGGTCGTCCCCGGTGCCCCGGCGTTCGACCTGCACGACCAGACCGCCGCCGCGCAGGCCCGGCAGTTCGGCTACAACAACGACTTCGTCGGGGTGCTGCCGATCGACCGGAAGCGGGCGCTGCTCGTGGTCAACCACGAGTACACCAACGAGGACCTGATGTTCCCCGGCTTCACCGGCCTGGACGCGCTCTCCGTGGAGCAGCTGCGGGTGGCGATGGCCGCGCACGGCATGTCCGTGGTGGAGCTGGAGCGGGTGGAGAGCACCGGGCAGTGGCGGCCGGTCCGCAACGGCCGCCGCTACAACCGGCGGGTCACCGCCCTGGCCACGAAGTTCGAGCTGACCGGCCCGGCCGCCGGCGCGGACTGGCTGCGCACCGCCGCCGACCCCAAGGGCCGTACGGTGATCGGCACGTTGAACAACTGCGCGGGCGGGGTCACCCCGTGGGGCACGGTGCTCTCCGGCGAGGAGAACTTCAACCAGTACTTCGTCGGCGGCGACGGCGCGCCCGCCGAGCTGAAGCCGAAGCTTTCCCGGTACGGCATCCCCACCGACGTGCGCTACCCGAGCGGCAGCCGCAAGTGGGAGCGGGCCGACGAGCGCTTCGACCTGGCGAAGCACCCCAACGAGGCGCACCGCTTCGGGTGGATCGTCGAGATCGACCCCTTCGACCCGGACAGCAAGCCGCGCAAGCACACCGCGCTGGGCCGGTTCAAGCACGAGGGCGCGAACGTCATCGTGGCGAAGAACGGCCACGTCGTGGCGTACATGGGTGACGACGAGCGGTTCGACTACCTGTACAAGTTCGTCTCGGACAAGAAGTTCCTGCCGGGCAACTCGGCGGTGGCCCGCCGGCACAACCTGACCCTGCTGGAGTCCGGCACGCTCTACGTCGCCCGGCTGGCCGGGAACAGCGCCGCCGAGATCGACGGCAGCGGCAAGCTGCCCTCCGACGGCGCGTTCGACGGGCGCGGCGAGTGGATCAAGCTGGTCAGCGGCAACCGCTCGTACGTGGACGGGATGACCGCCGCCGAGGTGCTCACCTTCACCCGGCTCGCCGGGGACAAGGTGGGCGCGACCAAGATGGACCGGCCGGAGGACGTCGAGCCGAGCCTGCTCACCGGCAAGGTGTACGTGGCGCTGACCAACAACAGCAACCGGGGCGTCGGCAGCAACCCGAAGGCCGACGAGGCCAACCCGCGCACCGCCAACCGGCACGGGCAGATCCTCGAACTGGTCGAGGACCGGGGCGACAACACCGCCGAGTCGTTCGGCTGGTCGCTGCCGATCGTCTGCGGCGACCCGGCCGACCCGGCCACCCACTTCGCCGGGTACGACAAGACCAGGGTCTCCCCCATCTCCTGCCCGGACAACGTCGCCTTCGACGCCACCGGCAACCTCTGGATCTCGACCGACGGCAACGCGCTGGGCAGCAACGACGGACTCTTCGCCACCGCCGTGGACGGCCCGGAGCGGGGCCACCTGAAGCAGTTCCTCACCGTGCCGCTGGGCGCGGAGACCTGCGGCCCGTTCATCACCGGGGACAACCGCTCGGTCTTCGTGGCCGTGCAGCACCCCGGCGAGATCACCGGCGCGTCGGTGGAGAAGCCGGCCTCGACCTGGCCGGACGGCGACTACGCCAAGCCGGGCGTGGTGGTCGCCTGGCGGCTCGACGGCGGCCCGATCGGCAGCTGACCCTCCTCGGCGGTCCGGCGCTGGACCGCCGCCCGGGGCCCTTTCCCAGCCGGGGGAAGGGCCCCTCGGCGTTCCGGCGTCTCCGGCCGCCCGGTGCCGCGCCGTGGGGTGCCGCGCCGCCCGGCGGCGCGTCTTCGGCCCACCCGCGCCGGGCCACCGCCGACCGGGCGGGCGTGTCACGGGCGGCGCGCCGCGGGGTGCCGCGACCGCGGCGTCAGTTCTCCGCGGCGACCGCGTCGGCGACGCTGCGCGCGACGGTGAGCAGCTTCGCCCGGACCACCCGGGCGGAGGTCATCATCTCGCCGGCCGGCAGCGCGCAGGCGAGCACCAGCCGGCGTTCCAGGTCCTTGTCCGGGGTGACCAGCACCGCGGCGCAGGCCACGCCCTGCCGGAACTGCCCCAGCTCCAACTGCATGCCGCGCCGGTCGCCCGCCGCCAGGTCCGCCTCGAAGGCGTCGGCGGCGGTCAGGGTGGCGGTGGTGAACGGCCGCATGCCGTACTCCCGCAGGTAGCGCAGCCGCTGGTCGGGGGTGAGGGTGGCGAGCAGGGCCTTGCCCAGCGCGGTGGCGTGCGCGCCCTCGTCGAAGCCGGGGACCAGATCCTCCAGGTACGGCGAGCGGGGCCCCTCGGCGGTCGCGGTGATCGCCACCTGCCCGCCCACGAAGCGGCCGAGGAAGTGGCTGTAGCCGGTCTCCCCGGCGGCCCGGCGCAGCGACTCCCCGACCGGGGCCGGCCCCCGGAACGCGGTGACCAGCTCGCGGTAGCGGTCGGCGATCTCCATCCCGACGATGTACGTGCCGTCCTCCCGGCGGATCACGTAGCCCTCGTAGGCCAGGGTGCGGACCAGGTGGTAGGTGGTGGCGACGGTCAGCTCACAGCGCCGGGCGATCTGCTTCACGGTGAGCCCTCTGGGCGCGCGGCCGACCGACTCGAGCACGCGTAGCGCGCGGGACACACTCCGGATCAGGTCCGAAGGTTCCGCCAAGGGGTCGCGCACAACCACCTCCGCCGCCGGGGACTTACACCATATGAAATGCGGGCCCCGTGCGAAATGCCTGTTCGGGTCGAGGATGCCAGATCGTCGCCCACAGCGCGTGCGGCGACGGACACGATGCGTTGTCCGCGACGGGCGGCGTAGGTTTGCCGAATCATGACCGACACCGCTCTCGCCGCCCCGCCCCGGTCCGCGCCACCCCGCCCGGTACGGGCCGCCGCCGGCGCCACCGCCGTCACCATCGCCTGCGTCCTCCCGGTCTTCCTGGTCGGTGGCCTGGCCGTGCAGATGGGCCGGGAACTGCGCTTCAATCCCACCGGCCTGGGGCTGGCCGTCTCGATCTACTTCGGGATCAGCGCGCTCGCCTCGGTGCCCTCGGGACGGCTGGTGGAGCGGTTCGGTCCGGCGCCGGTGGCCCGCGCCGGCATCCTGCTCTCCGCCGGGGCGCTGCTGGCGGTGGCGGGGCTGGCCCGGTCGTACCCGGTCCTGGTGGTCCTGCTCGGGCTCAGCGCCGCCGCCAACGCGCTGGGCCAACTGGCCAGCAACGCCGCCTTGGCCGAGCGTGTGCCGGCCCGCCGGCAGGGGCTGTCGTTCGGGGTGAAGCAGGCCGCCATCCCGGTCTCCACCCTGCTGGCCGGGGCCGCCGTGCCGGCCGTCGCGCTGACCGTCGGCTGGCGCTGGGCGTTCGTCGCCGCCGCCGGGGCCGCCCTGGCCGCGCTGCCGGCCGTACCGGCCGGGGCCCGACCGGCGAACACCCGCCGGGCCACCCGGGGGGCCGGCGGCCGGGCGACCCTGCCCCTGCTGGTGGTCGGGGCCGCCGCCACCCTGGCCGCGGCAGCCGCGAACGCGCTGGGCACCTTCGTGGTCGACTCGTCGGTCGCCCGGGGCCTCGCGCCCGGGCTGGCCGGCCTCACCCTCACCCTGGGCAGTGCGGTCTGCGTGGCCGCCCGGGTCGGCGCCGGCTGGTTGGCCGACCGGCGGGCCGAGGGGCACGTGGCGCTGATCGCCGGCATGCTGGTGGTCGGCGCGGTCGGCCTGGGGCTGCTCGCGGTGGCCGGCCCGGTGCCGCTGGTGGCCGGCGTGGTGCTCGGCTTCGGGCTGGGCTGGGCCTGGCCCGGGCTGATGAACTTCGCGGTGGTCAAGCTCCACCCGCAGGCCCCGGCCGCCGCCACCTCGATCACCCAGACCGGGGTGTACGCGGGCGGCTGCCTCGGCCCGCTCGGCCTGGGCGCCGCCGCCACCCACCTCGACTACCCCACGATGTGGCTGCTAGCCGCCGCCGCCATGCTCCTGGCCGCCACCCTCATGCTCACGGCCAACCGCCTCCTCACGCGCTGACCCCCCGACCAGCGGCGTTGATCATGAAGTTTGCGTCGGCCGCACCGGTGTGGCCTGACGCAAACTTCATGATCAACGCATGAGGGGTCAGCTGGTGCGGTCGGCGATGTAGTCGCAGAGGGATTCGAGGGCGCGGCGGGACGGGCCGGGTGGGAGCGGGGCCAGTTGGGCGCGGGCGTCCTCGGCGTAGCTGCGGACGGTTTCGCGGGCGCGCTTGAGGGCCGGGGACTCGCGGAGCAGGCCGAGCGCCTCGGCGTGCAGCGCGTCGTCGACCAGCGGGCCGGTCGCCAGCAGCTCCCGCAGCCGTACCCCCGCCGCGTCGGCGTCGTCCGAGGCCAGGGCGTAGAGCACCGGCAGGGTCGGCACGCCCTCCCGCAGGTCGGTGCCGGGCGTCTTGCCGGACTGCATCGACTCGGAGGCGATGTCGAGCAGGTCGTCGGAGAGCTGGAAGGCCACCCCGATCGTCTCGCCGTAGCCGGCCAGGGCCTCGACGTGCGCGGGGGAAGCTCCGCCGAACATGCCGCCGAACCGGATCGAGGTGGCGATCAGCGAACCGGTCTTCTCGGCGATCACGTGCAGGTAGTGGGCGACCGGGTCGGTGTCCCGCGGCCCGACGGTCTCGGCGATCTGGCCGTGCACCAGCCGGGCGAAGGTGCGGGCCTGGAGCCGCACGGCCTCGGGGCCCAGCTCGGCCGCGATGTCCGCGGCCCGGGCGAAGAGGTAGTCGCCGACCAGGATCGCCACCGAGTTGGTCCAGCGGGAGTTGGCGCTGGTGGCGCCCCGGCGCACCGCCGCCTCGTCCATCACGTCGTCGTGGTAGAGGGTGGCCAGGTGGGTGAGCTCCATCACCACCGCGGCGGGCACCACCTGCGCGGCGGACGGGTCGCCGAACTGCGCGCCCAGGGCGACCAGCAGCGGCCGGAACCGCTTCCCGCCGGCCTCCATCAGGTGCCGCGAGGCCTCGGTGACCAGCGGGTCGGCGCTGGCCACGCTCGCCCGCAGTTGGCCCTCGACGGCCTCCAGCAGGCCCAGCACGGACCGCTCGACGGCCGGGTCGGCGAGGTGCAGCCCGAGCGCGCCGAACTGACCCCTGGCCACCGGGCTCCGTCCCTCGCCGGAGCCGGTGGCACCTGAACGCTCGCCAGCCGGATTCGCCACGTCATCAACCATGCCACACCCGTTCGACCTGGCTTCGGACGGGGCGGACGGGCCGGGGGCCGGCACGCCATCGGCGTACCGGCCCCCGGCCTCGCGGACGTCCGTCATCGGACGAATTCGGCGGCACCGCTCGCCAGGTCCAGCAGCGGCGCCGGCGCCACGCCGAGGACCAGCGTGGCGGCCACGCCGATCATGAGCGCGGCGGCGGTCAGCCCACCCGGCACGGCGACCGTCGGGGTGGACTCGCCCGGCTCGGAGAGCCACATCATCACCACCACCCGCAGGTACGGGAAGGCCAGCACCATGCTGGTCAGCACGCCGGCCACCACCAGCCACGCCTGGTTCGCGTCCAGCGCCGGGGCGAAGATCGCGAACTTGCTGGTGAAACCGCTGGTCAGCGGGATACCGGCGAAGGCGAGCAGGATGAAGGTGAAGATCCCCGCGAAGAACGGCGAACGCCGGCCCAGCCCCGCCCAGCGGGACAGGTGGGTGGCCTCCCCGTCGGCGTCCCGGACCAGGGTCACCACCGCGAACGCGGCGAGCACCGAGAAGCCGTACGCGACCAGATAGAACATCGTGCCGGAGAGCCCGTCCTTGCTCGGCGCGAGCACGCCCACCAGCAGGTAACCGGCGTTCGCGATCGACGAGTACGCCAGCAGCCGCTTGATGTCGGTCTGGGTCACCGCGAGCACCGCGCCGACCAGCATCGTCAGCACCGCCACCGCGCCGATCACCGGGGTGAAGTCCCAGGCCGCCCCGCCGAACGCGACGTGGAACACCCGCAGCAGCGCGCCGAACGCGGCGACCTTGGTGCAGGCGGCCATGAAGCCGGTCACCGGGGTCGGCGCGCCCTGGTAGACGTCCGGCGTCCAGACGTGGAACGGCGCCGCGGCGGCCTTGAAGAGCAGGCCGATGGAGAGCAGCGCGATGCCGGCGAAGAGCAGCAGCGGGCTGGCCGGCGAGCCGCTGACCGCCGCGTGCACGGTGGCGAAGTCGACGCCGGCCGACCGGCCCGGGGTGCCGGCGGTGAAGCCGTACACCAGGGCCACGCCGAACAGGAAGAACGCCGATGCGTACGCGCCGAGCAGGAAGTACTTCATCGACGCCTCCTGGCTCAGCAGCCGGCGGCGACGGGCCAGCGCGCAGAGCAGGTACAGCGGCAGCGAGAAGACCTCGAGCGCGATGAACATGGTCAGCAGGTCGTTCGCCGACACGAAGATCAGCATGCCGCCGATGGCGAAGGTGGTCAGCGGGTAGACCTCGGTGGCGCCACTCGCGCCCTCCGCCTGCCGGCGGTCGTCGGCCGACTCGGCGGTGACCGCGGCCTGGGCCACGAAGTATCCGCCCCGCTCCACCGACCGCTCGCCGATCAGCAGCAGCGCCATCGCGGCCAGGATCAGGATCGCGCCCTGGAGGAACAGGGTCGGCCCGTCCACCGCGATCGCCCCGCCGATCGTGACCAGCCGGGTGTCGGCGTGGACGACCACCATGGCCAGCGCGGCGAAGACCGCCGCCAGGGCGAGCAGCAGCTGCGTCCAGTGCCGGAGCCGCCGGGGCACGAACGCCTCGACCAGCACGCCGAGCAACGCCGCACCCAGCATGATCAGGATCGGGGCGATCGCGCCGTACTCGATCGACGGCAACTTCAGCTCGGTCACTGTACCGACCTTTCGTTCGCGACTGCGGGGCTCACTCGCTCCGCTCGTTCACTCCTCGCGCTCACCGCTGGGCCTCCTGGACGCTGCCGACCTCGGGAGCCGGGTCGGTCTTGCCGACGTCCTGCATGGTCGCCTGGACGGCGGGGTTGATCACGTCGGTGACCGGCTTCGGATAGAAGCCGAGCAGCACGATCAGTGCGATCAGCGGCGCGACCACCAGCTTCTCGCGCAGGTTCAGGTCGCGGCGCATCCCCTCGACCTCGGTCAGCGCCGGGTTCAGCGTGCCCTGGGTGGTGCGCTGCACCATCCACAGCACGTACGCGGCGGCCAGGATGATGCCCAGCGTGGCGATCACCGCGACCGGCTTGTTGACCGTGAAGGTGCCGATCAGCACCAGGAACTCGGAGATGAACGGCGCGGTGCCGGGCAGCGCCAGCGACGCCAGACCGGCGAAGAAGAGCACGCCGGCCAGCAGCGGCACCAGCTTGCCCGCGCCGCCGAAGTCGCTGATCATCGCCGAGCCGCGCCGGGCGATCAGCATGCCCACCACCAGGAAGAGCAGACCGGTGGCCAGCCCGTGGTTGAGCATGTAGAGCACCGCGCCGGTGCCGGCCTGGGTGGTGAAGGCGAAGATGCCCACCCCGATGAAGCCGAAGTGCGCGATCGAGGTGTACGACACCAGCCGCTTCAGGTCGTTCTGGCCGACCGCCAGCAACGCGGCGTAGATGATGCCGATCACGCCGAGCGCCAGCGCCCACGGTGCGAACCAGCGGGCCGCCTCCGGGAACAGCGGCAGGCAGTAGCGCAGGATGCCGAAGGTGCCGACCTTGTCCAGCACGCCGACCAGCAGCGCCGCCGCGCCGGCCGGGGCCGCGCCACCGGCGTCCGGCAGCCAGGTGTGGAACGGGAAGAACGGCGCCTTGATGGCGAACGCGATGAAGAAGCCGAGGAACAGCCAGCGGGCGGTGCCGGTGGAGATGTCCGCGTTGACCAGCTCGGCCCAGTCGAAGGTGCGGCCGCCGACCACCCAGAGGCCGATCACCGCGGCCAGCATGAACAGGCCGCCGACCAGCGAGTAGAGGAAGAACTTCACCGCCGCGTACTGCCGCTGGTGGCCGCCGTAGCTGCCGATGAGGAAGTACATCGGGACGAGCATGACCTCGAAGAACACATAGAACAGGAAGACGTCGGCGGCGGCGAAGACGCCGATCATCGTGCACTCGAGGACGAGCAGCAGGGCGAAGTAGACCGGCACCGAGCGCTTGGACGACTCGGCGTCGTGCCAGGACGCCAGGATCACCAGCGGCACCAGGATCGCGATCAGCATCAGCATGACCAGCGCGATGCCGTCCGCCGCGAAGGTGAACCGGACGCCCCAGGTCGGAATCCACGGGTACGACTCGCGGAACTGGAACCGGTCGCCGCCGGCGGAGAAGGCGATCCACATGACCACCGACAGCACCAGCACCAGCAGCGACCAGCCGAACGCCACCAGCTTGGCCAGGTCCGGGTTGCGCCGCGGCAGCAGGGCCACGACCAGGGCACCGACCAGCGGCAGCACGGTCAGCACCGAGAGGAACGGGAAGTTGGACATTATGCGGCCTTACCTCCGTCGTGACTGCGCGGTCCGCCGGCGGGGGCGGCCGTAAAGAGGTCGATCACGCCAGCCACCCCGCCTGCACCGCCAGGAACGCCGCCACCACCAGCAGCGCGCCGGCCAGGATGGAGGTCGCGTACGACCGGACGAAGCCGGTCTGCAGCCGCCGGAGCCGGCCCGAACCACCGCCGACCCCCGCGGCGAGGCCGTTGACCAGCCCGTCCACGCCCCGGTTGTCGAGGTAGACGAGCGCCCGGGTGAGGAAGATGCCCGGCTTCTCGAAGACCGCCTCGTTGACGGCGTCGGTGTAGAGGTTGCGCCGGGCCGCGGTGACCAGCACCCCGGCCGGCTGCGGCGCGGTGGCGGTGCCGTTGCGGAACAGCATCCAGGCCAGCCCCGCGCCGAGCACGGTGACCAGCAGCGAGAGCACGGTGATCACGGCGTGCGAGAGCACCGCCTCGTGCGCCGCCTCCTGGCCGCCCAGCCCTGCCGTGGCCTCCAGCCACTTGGGCACCGGGCCCGCCATGAGCGCACCCGCGCCGACCGAACCGATCGCCAGCAGGATCAGCGGGATGGTCATCAGCTTCGGCGACTCGTGCGGGTGCTCGATGTCCTCGGTCCAGCGGGCCGGGCCGTGGAAGGTGAGCACGAACAGCCGGGTCATGTAGAACGCGGTGAGCCCGGCGCCGAGCAGCGCCGCCAGGCCGAACAGCCAGGCCGTCCAGCCCTCCCGCTCGAACGCGGCCACGATGATCGGCTCCTTGGAGAAGAAGCCGGAGAAGGGGAACATGCCGATGATGGCCAGCCAGCCCATCATGAAGGTCAGCCAGGTGACCTTCATGTACTTCGACAGGTTGCCGAAGCGGCGGATGTCCACCTGGTCGTTCATCCCGTGCATCACCGAGCCGGCGCCCAGGAACATGTTGGCCTTGAAGAAGCCGTGCGCCAGCAGGTGCACGATGGCCAGCGCGTACGCCGCGCCGCCCAGGCCGACGCCGAGGAACATGTAACCGATCTGGCTCACCGTCGACCAGGCCAGCACCCGCTTGATGTCGTCCTTGGCCGCGCCGATGACGCAGCCGATCAGCAGGGTGAGCGCACCGACGCTGACCACCACGAGCTGGAGCGTCGCGTTGGCCGAGAAGATCGGGTTGGACCGGGCGATCAGGTAGACGCCCGCGGTGACCATGGTGGCCGCGTGGATGAGCGCCGACACCGGGGTCGGGCCCTCCATGGCGTCCGGCAGCCACGCCTGGAGCGGGAACTGGCCGGACTTACCGGTGGCCCCGAGCAGCAGGAGCAGGCCCAGCACCAGCACCGTGCCGCCGGCCAGCCCGCTGATCCCGTTGAACACCTCGTCGTACTGGGTGGTGCCCAGGGTGGCGAACATGATGAAGATGCCGATCGCCAGGCCGGCGTCGCCGACCCGGTTCATCAGGAACGCCTTCTTGCCGGCGGTGGCGGCGCTCGGCCGCTCGTACCAGAAGGAGATCAGCAGGTACGACGCCAGACCGACGCCCTCCCAGCCGAAGTAGAGCATCACGTAGTTGTTGCCGAGCACCAGCAGCAGCATGGCCGCGACGAACAGGTTGAAGTACCCGAAGAACCGGCGCCGGCCCTCGTCGTGCGCCATGTACTCCACCGCGTACAGGTGGATCAGGAAACCCACCCCGGTGATCAGCAGGACGAAGACCGCGGCCAGCGGGTCGAAGAGCAACCCGAAGTCCACCTTGAGGTCGCCGACCACGATGAACTGCCAGAGGCTGCGCTCGACGGACTTGTTTTCCAGGCCGCGCAGCTGGAAGAAGTAGGTGAGGCCGAGCACGAAGGCGGCGCCGACCGCGCCCACCCCGAGCCAGTGCCCCCACCGGTCGGCGCGCCGGCCGAGCAGCAGCAGGATCGCCGCGCTGACCAGCGGGATCGCGACCAGCAGCCAGACGCTGCCGAGCAGCCCCGTGGCCTGCGCGTATTCCACAGTCTGTTCCACTGGGGCCCCTTAGTACTTCAGCAGGTTGGCGTCGTCGACGCTCGCCGAGCGCCGAGTCCGGAAGATCGACATGATGATCGCGAGGCCGACCACGACCTCCGCCGCCGCCACCACCATCACGAAGAACGCCATGATCTGGCCGTTCAGGTCGCCGTTGATCCGGCTGAAGGTGACAAGCGTGAGGTTGGCGGCGTTGAGCATCAGCTCGACGCACATGAACAGCACGATCGCGTTGCGCCGGATCAGCACCCCGGCCGCGCCGATGGTGAACAGCACCGCGGCGAGCACCAGGTAGTAGTCGGGAGTCACCGCTGAGCCCGCCTTTCGTTCGCGACTGCGGGGCTCCGCTCCGCTGCACTCCTCGCGCTCACCGCTCGGTCCCCTTCAGTGTGGTCTCCTCGGCGGTCAGCTCGCGCACCGGCAGGATGTCCGGGGTGCTGCGCTCGGTCAGCCGGCCGTCGGGCAGGCGGGCCGGGGTGGCCACCGAGGACGAGGTGGCGAAGACGCCCGGGCCGGGCTTCGGGCCGGGGTAGTTGCCGGGGCGGAACCGGGCCTTCATGGTGGCGACCTGGTCCATCCGGTCCTCCTTGCGCCGCTCGACGTGCGCCAGCACCATCGCGCCGACCGCCGCCGTGATCAGCAGGGCGGAGGTCAGTTCGAAGGCGAGGACGTACTTGGTGAACAGCAGCCGGGCGATGCCCTGCACGTTCCCCTCGGCGTTCGCCTCGTCCAGGCCGACCGCCTGTACGCCCTCCAGCGCGCGGTAGAGGCCGCCGCCGACCAGGCCGGCGAAGCCGAGCCCGAGCACGATCGCGGCGATCCGCTGCCCGCGCAGCGTCTCGATCAGCGAGTCCGACGCGTCCCGGCCGACCAGCATCAGCACGAACAGGAACAGCATCATGATCGCGCCGGTGTAGACGATGATCTGCACCATGCCGATGAACGGCCCGGCCTGGAGCACGTAGAACACGCCCAGGCAGAGCATGGTGAGCACCAGCCAGAGCGCCGAGTGCACGGCGTTGCGGGCGACGATCATCCCGATCGCGCCGAGCAGGGCGAGCGGGGCGAGGATCCAGAAGGTCACCGCCTCGCCGGTGGACACCGATGTCGCCGCGGCGGCGAGCACCGTCTGCGTGGTCATGCTTCCTCTCCCTTGCCCGCGGCGGCCCGCTGGGCGGCCTGCTCGGCGCCGGGGAAGGTCACCCCGGGGTGCTCCTCGACCCGGTACCCGCTGCCCGGGGTCATCGTGGAGCGCTCGGCGCCGGCCGAGGTCCCCGGGTTGGTCAGCGACCCGACGTAGTAGTCCTTCTCGCTGTCACCGAGGAACATCGGGTGCGGCGGCTGCTCCATCCCGGGCAGCAGCGGCGCGAGCAGCTGCTCCTTGGTGAAGATCAGGTCCTGCCGGTTGTCCCGGGCCAGCTCGTACTCGTTGCTCATGGTGAGCGAACGGGTCGGGCAGGCCTCGATGCAGAGCCCGCAGAAGATGCACCGGGCGTAGTTGATCTGGTAGACGCTGGCGTACCGCTCACCCGGCGAGAAGCGCTGCTCGTCGGTGTTGTCGCCACCCTCCACGTAGATCGCGTCCGCCGGGCAGGCCCAGGCGCACAGCTCGCAGCCGATGCACTTCTCCAGCCCGTCCGGGTGCCGGTTGAGGATGTGCCGCCCGTGGTACCGGGGGGCCGGCGTCGGCGGCTTGAACGGGTAGTCGGTGGTGACGACCTTCTTGAACATGTGCGAGAAGGTGACCCCGAAGCCCTTGAACGTTCCGGTGATCGCGCCCACGTCACACCTCCCTGGAGTCCGGGCCGGCGGCGACGTTGGCCGGCTCCCGCTCGGCGACCACGCGCTTGGTGCGCGGGCTCGGTGGAACCTGCAGGTCCATCGGGGGCAGCGGGTAGCTGCCGTGCGGCCGGTTGTTGACCTGCTCCTGCACCGTCGGCTTCGGCGCCTTCTTCCGGCTCGGCCACAGCAGCGTGGCCAGCAGCAGCACGCCGGCGCCGATGGCGGTGACGAGCAGCCGGTCCCGGGACTCCCAGTCCTCGATCGAGCGCAGCCCGGCGAGCACCAGGATCCAGACCAGGTTGATCGGCAGCAGGACCTTCCAGCCCAGCCGCATGAACTGGTCGTAGCGCAGCCGGGGCAGCGTGCCGCGAAGCCACACGAAGACGAAGACCAGCGCGATCACCTTGCCGAAGAACCACAGCATCGGCCACCAACCGGAGTTGGCGCCCTCCCAGATGGTGATCGGCCAGGGCGCGCGCCAGCCGCCGAGGAAGAGCGTCACGGTGACCGCGGACATGGTCACCATGGCGACGTACTCGGAGAGCATGAAGAGCGCGAACTTCAGCGAGCTGTATTCCGTCATGAAGCCGGCGACCAGCTCGGACTCCGCCTCGGGCAGGTCGAACGGGGCCCGGTTCGTCTCACCGACGATGGCGATGAAGAAGATGATGAAGCTCGGCAGCAGCAGGATCGCGTACCAGCCCGGGGCCGGGATCTCGGTGCCGAGCACGGTCAGCCGGGTGGCGTCCCCCTGCTTGGCGACGATCCCGCTGGTGGACATCGTGCCGGCGGTCATGAAGACCGCCACGATGCTCAACCCCATCGCGACCTCGTACGAGATCATCTGGGCGCTGGAGCGCAGGCCGCCCAGCAGCGGGTAGGTCGAGCCGGAGGCCCAGCCGCCGAGCACGATGCCGTAGACGGCCAGCGAGGAGCAGGCCAGCAGCACCAGCACCGCCACCGACACGTCGGTCACCTGCAACGGCGTCCGGTGGCCGAAGATGCTCACCATCGGGCCGAACGGGATGACGGAGAGCGCGGTGACCGCGCAGACCACCGAGATGACCGGCGCGAAGAAGTAGACGACCTTGTCCGCGGCCTTCGGGAGGATGTCCTCCTTGAAGGCCATCTTCAGCCCGTCGGCGAGGGTCTGCAGCAGGCCGAACGGGCCGACCTGGTTCGGGCCGGGCCGGACCTGCATGAAGCCGACCACCCGCCGCTCGAACCAGACGCCGAGCAGCGTGGCCAGCAGGCCGAAGACGAAGGCGAACACGATCTTGATGAGGACCAGCCACCACGGATCCTTGCCGAAGTCGGCAAGCGTCGGGTCCTGCGCCGCGAGGTACATGTTCACTGGACAACACTCCCGGTGTTGAGGAGCGGACCCGGCTCGCCGGTCGCGTCCGCCGCGACGGCGGCGGTCGAGATCCGTACGACCGCGCCGGACGCCGCGCCGAGGCTGCGCCGGAGGGTCGAACCGGGTGAGTTCGTGGGCAGCCAGACCACCCCGTCCGGCATCTCGGTGATCGCCGCGGGCAGGGTCAGCGCCCCCCGCTCGGTGCCCACCGTCACCGGGTCACCGTCGGCGACACCGAGCGCCTCCGCGGTGCCCTTGCCCAGCCGGACCACCGGCGGGCGGGCGGTGCCGAGCAGGTACTCGTCGCCGTCGGTGAGGCTGCCCAGGTCGAGCAGCTGGTGCCAGGTGGCGAGCACGGCCTCGCCGGGGCCGGGCTGCGCGACGGCGGCCGGCTCGACGTCCGGCGCGCTCGGCCGGTCCATCCGGGTCGGCGGCAGCCCGCCCAGCTCCCGGCGGACGCTCATCACGTCACCGGTGCCGAGCCGCACGTCGAGCTGCGCGGCGATCGCGTCCAGCACCCGCCCGTCGGTCATCGCGGCGGTCTTCAGCACCGCGTCGAACGGCCGCAGCCGGCCCTCCCAGTCCAGGAAGCTGCCGGCCTTCTCGGCCACCGGCGCGACCGGCAGGACCACGTCCGCCCGGCGGGCCACCGCGGTCATCCGCAGTTCCAGGCTGACCAGGAACGGCACCGCGTCCAGGGCCGCCTCGGCCAGCCGCGGGTCGGCCAGGTCGGCCGGGTCGACGCCGGCCACCACCAGCGCGTCGAGCTGGCCGTTGGCGGCGGCGGTGAGGATGCCGTCGGTGTCCCGGCCGGCCTGGCTCGGGATCACCCCGGCCGGGATGTCCCACGCCTCGCCCAGCTCGGCCCGCGCCGCGGGCTCGGTGACCAGCCGGCCGCCGGGCAGGAGGTTGGGCAGGCAGCCCGCGTCGACCGCGCCGCGGTCGCCCGCGCGCCGCGGCACCCAGGCCAGCTTGGCCCCGGTACGCCGGGCGATGCCGGCCGCCGCGGAGAGGCCGCCGGGCACGCCGGCCAGCCGCTCGCCGACGACGAGGATCGCGCCGGGGGCGCTGAGCGCCTCGGTCACCGTCTCGTGCTCGGCCAGGACCTGCGCCTCCTCGCCCGGGATGACCCGGGCGAGCTTGGCGCCGAGCTTCTCCAGGCCACGGCTGGCGAACGGCGCGATGGCGTACACCTTCAGGGTCTTCTTCAGGTACGCCTTGCGCAGCCGCAGGAAGAGGATCGGGCACTCCTCCTCCGGCTCCAGGCCGACCAGCACCACGGCCGGGGCGTTCTCGACGTCGGCGTAGGTGACGTCGGTGACCCCGGCGACGTTGCTGGCCAGGAAGTCGGCCTCCTCGCGGGAGACCGGCCGGGCCCGGAAGTCGATGTCGTTGGTGTGCAGCGCCACCCGGGCGAACTTGGCGTACGCGTAGGCGTCCTCGACGGTCAGCCGGCCGCCGGTGAGCACCGCGCTGCCCCGACCGCCGTCCCGGGCCGCCCGCAGCCCCTCGGCGGCGCGGGTCAGCGCCTCGCTCCAGGACGCCTCGCGCAGCTCACCGGTGCGCTCGTCGCGGACCAGCGGGGTGGTGATCCGGTCGAAGGCGCGGGTGTACTGGAAGGCCCACCGCCCCTTGTCGCAGTTCCACTCCTCGTTCACCGCCGGGTCGTCGCCGGCCAGCCGGCGCAGCACCTTGCCGCGCCGCCAGTCGGTGCGCTGGGCGCACCCGGCCGAGCAGTGCTCGCAGACGCTGGGGCTGGAGACCAGGTCGAACGGGCGGGCCCGGAACCGGTACTGGGTGCCGGTCAGCGCGCCGACCGGGCAGATCTGCACGGTGTTGCCGGAGAAGTACGAGTTGAACGGGACGTCCCCCTCGTCGCCCTCCTCCCCGTACGCGTCGTCCCGGTAGATGTTGATCTCCTCGGCGGACGACCGGCCCATCAGGTCGATGAACTTGTCGCCGGCGATCTCCTCGGAGAACCGGGTGCAGCGCTGGCAGAGCACGCAGCGCTCGCGGTCCAGCAGCACCTGGGTGCTGATCGGCAGCGGCTTGGGATATTCCCGCTTGTGCTCGTGGAACCGCGAGTCCGTCCGGCCGGTGGACATCGCCTGGTTCTGCAGCGGGCACTCGCCGCCCTTGTCACACATCGGGCAGTCGAGCGGGTGGTTCATCAGCAGCAGCTCCATGACCCCCTCCTGCGCCTTCTTGGCGACCGGGGAGGTGAGCTGGGTGCGGACCACCATGCCGTCGGCGACCGGCTGGGTGCAGGAGGCGACCGGCTTGCGCTGGCCCTCCACCTCCACCAGGCACTGCCGGCAGGCGCCGGCCGGGGCCAGCAGCGGGTGGTCGCAGAACCGTGGGATCTCGGTGCCGAGCTGCTCGGCGACCCGGATCAGCAGCGCGCCCTTGGGCGCGGTGACCTCGACGCCGTCGATGGTCAGCGTGACCGTCTCGGTCTGCTTGGCTACGTCCGTCATCAGTGGGCTCCAACCAGCTGCTTGTCGGAGAGCTTCGGAGCGGTACGTCCCTCGATGTAGTCGAGGTAGTCCTGCTTGAAGTACTGCAGCGAGGAGGTCACCGAGCTGGTCGCACCGTCACCCAGACCGCAGAACGAGCGGCCGAGGATGTTGTCGCAGGTGTCGAGCAGGGTGTCCAGGTCCTCGTGGGTGCCCTGGCCGGCGAGGATCCGCCGGTAGACCCGGACCATCCAGTAGTTGCCCTCCCGGCACGGGGTGCACTTGCCGCACGACTCGTGGTGGTAGAACTCCAGCCACCGATAGGTCGCGTAGACCGGGCAGTCCTGGTCGGAGAAGATCTGGGTGGCCGTGGTGCCCAGGATCGAGCCGGCCGCCGCCACCCCCTCGAAGTCCAGCGGCACGTCCAGGTGCTCGGCGGTGAGCAGCGGCGTCGACGAGCCGCCCGGGGTCCAGAACTTCAGCTCGTGCCCGGGCTTCATCCCGCCGGCCAGCTCGATCAGCTCGCGCAGGGTGATGCCCATCGAGGCCTCGTACTGGCCCGGGTGGGCGATCCGGCCGGAGAGCGAGTAGATCATCGGGCCGGAGGACTTCTCCGTCCCCATGGTCTTCCACCAGTCCGCGCCGCCCAGCACGATCGGCGGCACGCTGGCGATGGTGCCGACGTTGTTGACCACCGTGGGGCTGGCGTACAGGCCGTGGGTCGCCGGGAACGGCGGGCGCAGCCGGGGCTGGCCCCGGAAGCCCTCCAGCGAGTCCAGCAGCGCGGTCTCCTCACCGCAGATGTACGCCCCGGCGCCGGAGTGCACCACCAGCTCCAGGTCGAAGTTCGAGCCGAGGATGTTCCGGCCGAGGTAGCCCTTGGCGTACGCCTCGGCGACCGCGCTGCGCAGCCGGCGGGCGGCGTGCACGGCCTCGCCACGGATGTAGATGTAGGCGCGGTTGGCCCGGATCGCGTACGAGGCGATGATGACCCCCTCGACCAGCGAGTGCGGGTCGTGGGTCATCAGCGGCAGGTCCTTGCAGGTGCCCGGCTCGCCCTCGTCGGCGTTCACCACCAGGTAGTGCGGCTTGCCGTCGCCCTGCGGGATGAAGCCCCACTTGAGACCGGTGGGGAAGCCGGCGCCGCCGCGGCCGCGCAGCCCGGAGTCCTTGATCAGCTGGATCAGGTCGTCCGGGTGCGCCTTGAGCGCCTTGCGCAGGGCGGCGTAGCCGTCCAGCTTCTCGTAGGTGCGGAGCTGCCAGGCGTCCGGCGACAGCCAGCGCTTGGTCAGCACCGGGGTCAGCTTGGCCAGGGTCTCCGGCCGAGGAGTGGTCACTTCTGGACCCCCGTTTCGCTCGCGACCGCCGAGCCCGCGCCGTTCGCGCCGGTCCCGGCCTCCGCTTCCTTGAGGTTGCGCTCCTGCGCCCCGGCCTCGTCGCCGGCCGCCTTGCCGTCACCGGCCGTCGGGTTCGCCGCCACGCCGGCCGCCTCCGCCTTCTGCGCGTCGCGCGGGGCGGGCGGCACCGAGTCGGTCGGCACCTTGGTGCCGGGCGCGTCCGGCACCGCGGTGCTCGCGTCCGGGTGCCGGGTCTCCGCGGTACGCACCTGCGGCGACTTGTCGTCCGGCGCCTTGACGTCGGGCGCCGTGCTGCCGGTGGCCGCCTCGGGCCGGGCCGGCTCGCCGACGCCCGCGTTGCCGGCCGCGGGCTCGGGCTTGGCGGGCTCGGGCTTGGCGGGCTCGGGTGCCGGCTTCGCGGCCTCGGCCTTCGCCTTCGCCTCGGCGGCGGCCCGGTCGGCCTCGGCCTTGCTGCGGATCGGGGTGTTCGGGTCGTAGCCCGGCACCGAGATGCCGTGCTGCTCGGCCAGGCGCAGGCCGCGCAGGCTGGGCTCGCCCGGCCCGCCGTCGGCGACCGCGCCGTCCCGCTCGTCGGCGAAGCCGGCCAGCTGGATCGCCATCTCCTTCAGCGTGCAGAGCCGCGCGCCCCGGGTCGGCATCGGCCGGCCACCCGCGCGCAGCTCCTCCACCACGCCGAGCGCGCCCTGCGGCTCGACGTTGTCGAAGAAGTCGTAGTTGACGGTCATCACCGGGCCGTAGTCGCACGCCGCCAGGCACTCGGCGTGCTCCAGGGTGATCTTCCCGTCCGCGGTGGTCTCCTCGTGCCCGACCCCCAGGTGCTCGGCGAGGGCGTCGTAGACCGCCTGGCCGCCGAGCACGTCGCACATGGTGTTGGTGCAGACGCTGACCAGGTAGTCACCGGTCGGCTTGCGCTTGTACATGGTGTAGAAGGTGGCCACCGCGCCGACCTGTGCCTTGTTCAGGCCGAGCACCTCGGCGCAGAACTCGACGCCGGCCGGGGAGACATACCCCTCCTCGGCCTGGACCAGGTGCAGCAGCGGCAGCAGCGCCGAGCGGGACCGGTCGGCCGGGTACCGGGCGATGATCTCCCGCGCCCGGGTCCGGGTTTCGTCAGTGAACACAGTCATCGGTCACAACCACCCATCACGGGGTCCAGCGAGGCGCCGCCGGCGATCACGTCGGCGATCAGGCCGCCCTCGGCCATCGCCGGGAGGGCCTGGAGGTTGACGAAGCTCGGCTCCCGGTAGTGCACCCGGTACGGCCGGGTGCCGCCGTCGGAGACCGCGTGCACGCCCAGCTCACCGCGGGGCGCCTCGATGCCGACGTACACCTGGCCCGGCGGGACCCGGAAGCCCTCGGTGACGAGCTTGAAGTGGTGGATCAGCGACTCCATCGACTGGCCCATGATCTTGGCGACGTGCTCCAGCGAGTTGCCCATGCCGTCCACGCCGATGGCCAGCTGCGCCGGCCAGGCGATCTTCTTGTCGGAGACCATCACCGGCCCCGGCTTCAACCGGTCCAGCGCCTGCTCGACCAGCTTCAGCGACTCCCGGATCTCGGCGAGCCGGACCTGGTAGCGACCCCAGACGTCGCCGTCGGGGTGGGTCGGCACGTCGAACTCGTACGTCTCGTAGCCGCAGTACGGCATGGTCTTGCGCAGGTCCCAGGCCAGCCCGGCGGAGCGCAGCACCGGGCCGGTGACGCCCAGCGCCAGGCAGGCGGTGACGTCCAGCACCGCGACGTTGCGCGTCCGCTCGACCCAGATCGGCTGCCCGGAGAGCAGGTCCTCGTACTCCTTGAGCCGCTTCGGCATCATCGCCAGGAACTTGCGGATCTTGACGATCGCGTCGTCCGGCACGTCCTGCGCCACGCCGCCCGGACGGACGTACGCGTGGTTCATCCGCAGGCCGGTGATGCTCTCGAAGATGTCGAGGATGTACTCCCGCTCGCGGAAGCCGTAGAGCATGATCGAGATCGCGCCGAGCTCCATGCCGGTGGTGGCCAGCCAGACCAGGTGCGAGGAGATCCGGTTCAGCTCCATCATCAGCACCCGGATGGTGGTGGCCCGCTCGGTGATGTCGTCGGTGATGCCGAGCAACTTCTCCACGGCCAGCGCGTACGCCGTCTCGTTGAAGATCGGGGCCAGGTAGTCCATCCGGGTCACGAAGGTCGAGCCCTGGACCCAGTTGCGGTATTCGAGGTTCTTCTCGATGCCGGTGTGCAGGTAGCCGACGACCGAGCGGACCTCGCGGACCGTCTCGCCCTCCAGCTCCAGGACCAGCCGGAGCACGCCGTGCGTGGACGGGTGCTGCGGACCCATGTTGACGACGATCCGCTCGTCGTTGATCGGGTCGGTACCGGAGACGACCTCGTCCCAGTCCCCACCCGTGACGGTGAAGACCTTGCCCTCGGTGGTCTCACGCTCGGTGGCGTAGTTGGACGTGGTCACTGGTAGGACCTCCTCCGGTCCGGCGGCGGGATCTCGGCGCCCTTGTACTCCACCGGGACGCCGCCCAGCGGGTAGTCCTTGCGCTGCGGGTGCCCCTCCCAGTCGTCCGGCATCAGGATCCGGGTCAGGGCGGGATGGCCGTCGAAGACGACGCCGAACATGTCGTACGCCTCCCGCTCCTGCCAGTCGGCGGTCGGGTAGACGGCGGTGACGCTCGGCAGGTGCGGGTTCTCGACGGAGACGGCGGCCTCCAGCCGGACCTGGCGGCGGTAGGTCATCGAGGTGAGCTGGTAGACCACGTGCAGCCGCCGCTCGTCGGCACCGAGGTAGTCGACCCCGGAAACCGAGGAGCAGAGCTCGAAGCGGAGCGCCATGTCGTCCCGCATCACCTGGCAGACCTCGGCGATCCGCTCCGGCCGGACGTGGATGGTCAGCTCGCCCCGGTCGACGACGACCTTCTCGATCGCGTCGCCGAACTCCGGGTACGCCTCCTCCAGCGCGTCGCGGACCTCGTCGAAGTAGCCGCCGTACGGCCGGGAGGTCTCCTCGATCGGCTTGCGCTGGCGGACCAGGCCGCCGAAGCCGGAGACGTCGCCGGTGCCGTGGATGCCGAACATGCCGCGACCGGCCGGGCTGGCCGGCGGGTACTCGGCCGGTGCGCCGGTGCTCGCGCCGGCGGGGTTGACCGGTACCGGCACCCCACCGGTGTTCTGGTTGCCCTCAGTCACTTGATGCCCCCGTGCGGGTGGAGGTGGTTCTGCGCCTTCATCCAGTTCTCGATCCGCAGCTGCTCCTCGCGCCCCTCGCGGACCGCCTTCGTCCACTCGGCCCGCCGGGCCTTGTCACTGCGGTACGACGACGGCATCGAGCCGTACGGGACCACCGGCACGTCGCCGCGCTCCTGGCGGGCCGCCAGCATCTTGCGGCCGTTCGCGCCCAGCGGCTCGTACATGATCTTCTCGCGCAGCTTGAGGATCGCGTCGATCAGCATCTCCGGCCGGGGCGGGCAGCCCGGAAGGTACATGTCCACCGGCACCACGTGGTCGACGCCCTGCACGATGGCGTAGTTGTTGAACATGCCGCCGCTGCTGGCGCAGACGCCCATCGAGAGCACCCAGCGGGGCTCCGCCATCTGGTCGTAGATCTGGCGCAGCACCGGGGCCATCTTCTGGCTGACCCGGCCGGCCACGATCATCAGGTCCGCCTGCCGCGGCGAGGCGCGGAACACCTCCATGCCCCAGCGGCCCATGTCGTAGTGCGGACCACCGGCGGCCATCATCTCGATGGCGCAGCAGGCCAGGCCGAAGGTGGCGCCCCAGACGGACGACTTCCGCGACCAGTTGACCAGCTTCTCCACGGAGGTGAGCAGGACGCCGGCGGGGAGCTTCTCCTCGATGCCCATCTGACGTACCTCCCTCAGTCCCAGTCCAGGCCGCCGCGCCGCCACACATAGGCGTACGCGACGAAGACCGCGACGATGAACAGGACCATCTCCACGAAGCCGAAGATCGGCAGGGCGTCGAAGGAGACCGCCCAGGGGTAGAGGAAGATGATCTCGATGTCGAAGACGATGAAGAGCATCGCCGTCAGGTAGAACTTGATCGGGAACCGGCCGCCGCCGACCGGCTGCGGGCTCGGCTCGATGCCACACTCGTACGCCTCGAGCTTGGCCTTGTTGTACCGGCGGGGACCGGCGAAGCGGGCGGCGGCCACGGAGAACAGCGCGAACGCCGCGGCGAGGGCGAACAGCCCGATGATCGGTGCGTAAGGCGAGAGCGTCATCGTTGTCTCCTGCTCGTCCTTCCCTGACCTCGACGGTTGGCGAAAATCACACTATTCACGTCCCTCGTGACCTCGGCCGGCGGGGGGTCGATCTCTGTCGGGCCGGGGGCGCCGTCGCCCCCGGAACCGCTGGTCGGTGGGCATCACACGGCCGGGGCCGCCTTCGTCATCGCGTTGATGACCCGGTCCATCGCGTCCCCGCCGCGCGGGTCGGTCAGGTTGGCCAGCAGCTTGAGCACGAAGCGCATCAGCATCGGGTGCGGCATGCCGTGCTTGGTGGCCATCCGCATGACCTCCGGGCGGCCGATCAGCTTCACGAAGATCCCGCCGAGCCGGTAGTAGCCACCGAAGCGCGCCTTCAGCTCCTGCGGGTACGCCAGCAGCGCCCGCTCCCGGTCGGCGCCGGCCGGCCGGGCGAGCGCCTGCACCGCGACCTCCGCGGCCAGCTCGCCGGACTCCATCGCGTACGCGATGCCCTCGCCGTTGAACGGGTTGACCATGCCGCCCGAGTCGCCGACCAGCAGCACCCCCCGGGTGTAGTGCGGGACCCGGTTGAAGCCCATCGGCAGCGCGGCACCGAGGATCGGGCCCTCCGCGTTGGCCTCGTCGGTCATCCCCCAGTCCTCCGGGGTGTTGGCCAGCCAGTCGGTGAGCAGCCGCCGGTAGTTCGTCTTGCCGAAGGCGGCGGAGGAGTTGAGCACGCCGAGGCCGACGTTCACCCGGCCGTCGCCGAGCCCGAAGATCCAGCCGTAGCCGGGCAGCAGCGCGTCGCTGTCCTTGGCCCGCAGCTCCAGCCACGACTCCAGGTAGTCGTCGTCGTGCTTGGCCGGCGACCGGTAGTAGCGGCGGACCGCCACCCCGATGGGCCGGTCCTCCCGCTTGGCCAGCCCGAGGGCGAGCGGGAAGCGGCCGGAGACGCCGTCCGCGGCGACCACCAGCGGGGCGTGGAAGGTGGCCGGCTCCTTGTCCGGACCCACCTCGGCCTGCACGCCGATCACCCGGTCGTCGGCGCCGAGCACCGGGCCCAGCACGTTCACGCCGGTCCGCAGCTTCGCCCCGGCCGCGACGGCGCGCTGGGCGAGCAGGTCGTCGAAGTCCAGCCGGGTGCGGACCAGGCCGTAGTTCGGGAAGCTGGCCAGATCCGGCCAGTCCAGTTCCAGGCGTACCCCGCCGCCGATCACCCGCAGGCCCTTGTTGTGCAGCCAGCCGGCCTCGGGCGAGGTGTCCACGCCCATCCGGACGAGCTGGCGCACGGCGCGCGGGGTCAGCCCGTCGCCGCAGACCTTCTCCCGGGGGAACTCGGTCTTCTCCAGCAGCAGCACGCGTACGCCGTGCCGCGCCAGGTGGTACGCGGTAGCCGATCCTCCGGGACCGGCGCCCACGACGATCACGTCGGCGTCGTTCTCCACCGCGGTCATCTGCGCCTCCTCCCGCATGCTCGTGAAATGGTTCACAAGCCGATCGGGTTGGAGTCTATGACCGGCGTCATACGGAAGCCGGGTTAGGGGTGCCTAACTCACCGAGGTGACAGCCGGTGAGCATCCACTGGGGGCGTCAGCCGCGCCGCGCCACGTCCAGCCCCGCGTCGGCGCGGATCGCCTCCGGCAGGTGCTCACGCAGCGCGCCGCCGGCCGCCCGGTCCAGCGCCGCCAGCACCTCGGCGACGACCTGCCGGACGTCGGCCGGGTCCGCGCCGGCCAGCGCGCGGAGCTGGGCGATGAGTTCCGCGGCGTCCTGGTCCGTCGCTTCGGCCTCTGCTCGGGTCATGCGCCCGAGCTTACGTGGGCAAAGTGGACTATTCCTCCATATGCCGTACTTGCGCCGGAACCCGACCGTCAGTCGCGGACGGCCCGGTGCAGCGCCACCACCCCGCCGGTCAGGTTCCGCCAGGCCACCCGGCCCCACCCGGCCCGCTGGATCCGCGCGGCCAGCCCCACCTGGTCCGGCCAGGCCCGGATCGACTCGGCGAGATAGACGTACGCGTCCGGGTTGCTGGACACCGTCCGGGCCACCGCGGGCAGCGACCGCATCAGGTACGACAGGTAGACCGTGCGGAACGCGGGGTTGACCGGGGTGCTGAACTCGCACACCACCAGCCGCCCGCCCGGCCGGGTCACCCGGGCCAGCTCGCGCAGCGCCGCGTCGGTGTCGGTCACGTTGCGCAGCGCGAAGGAGATGGTCACCGCGTCGAAGCTGGCGTCGGCGAACGGCAACCGCAGCGCGTCCCCGGCCAGCAGCGGGACCGCCGGACGGGACCGCTTGCCGGCGTGCAGCATGCCGAGGGAGAGGTCCGCACCGACCGCGTACGCCCCGGAGTGCGCCAGCTCCTCGGTCGAGACCCCGGTGCCGGCCCCCACGTCCAGCACCCGCTCCCCCGGACGCAGCCCGAGGGCCGCCCGGGTGGCCCGCCGCCAGAAGCGGTCCTGGCCGAAGGAGAGCACGGTGTTGGTCAGGTCGTAGCGAGCCGCCACGCCGTCGAACATCGCGGCGACCTCGTGCGGCTGCTTGTCCAGGCCAGCGCGCTGGCCCTGCGGGGTACGGCTCACCCCTCCACTCTGCCAGCCGACCGCGCCCGTACGCCGGTCGGGTCGCCGCCCCCCGGACCGGCGAGGGGGCGCGGTGACAGCACCGCGCCCCCTCGTGACCGGGCACGCTCAGTCGGCGGGCCGCTCGTCGCCGGGCGCGACCGGCACGGTCCGGCGGCGACGCGTGAGCACCAGCAGCGCGGCGCCCACGAGCAGCACGCCCGCCCCGACGCCGCCGATCAGACCGACCTTCGCACCGGTGAGGGCCAACCCGCCGCCGGTCCGGCCACCGCCGTCCCCACCGCCGTCGCCCGGCGCGGCCGGTCCGCCGACGCCCGGCGACGCGGTGGGCGGGGCGGGCGGGGCCGCCGTCGGCGACCCGTCCGGCTCCCCGGTCGGGGCCACCGTCGGCTCCCCGGTCGGCTCGCCGGTCGGGGCCACCGTCGGCGACGGGGTGGGCTGACCGGTCGGATCGGGCGAGGGCGGGGCGGACAGGTCGACGAAGACGTCGAAGACCGCGCTGTCGTCGCCCTCGTCGACCTCGGCCAGCGCCCGGCGCTGGGCCTCGGTGACGCCCCGCGGCGCCTGCCGGGCCCGGCCGGCCGCCGCCGCCCGGTCCAGGCCCACCGCGAAGAGGTTGCCGATCCGCAGCACCGGATCCTCCACCCGGGCGTCGACCGTCACCCGGACCGTGTCCGTGTACACCTGACCCGGCCCGAGCACGACTCCGGCGTCCTCGCAGAGCGCCTGGGCCAGCCCCTCGATCTCCTGCCGCACGCAGCCCGGCGGCAACTGGGCGAAGGTGGCCCCGGCGGGCAGCGTGATGCCGTAGAAGACACCGGTCGTCGGGCGGCTGCCGGCGTTGTGCACCAGCCAGTCCAGCGGCGCCGTCTCGCCGGGCCGGACCCCCTTCAGGTTGCGCTCCCCGGCGTCGTCGCCGTCGACCTCGGTGTCCGCGTGGACGTCCTGGGCCCAGGCGATCAGGTCGTGACCCGGCTCCGTCACCGTGACGTCGAGGTCGACGGTGTTGTCGCCCAACTCGGGATCGGTGGCCGAGGCGACAGTCACGGTGAGGCTGCCGGCGCCGCCCCGGCCGCCGGTGCTGAACAGCGGGATGCCGAAGTCCTCGCTGGTGCCGGCGGCCACGTCGCCGATCGGGCAGGTGAAGCTGTCCCGGCCGCGGTCCGCCGCGCAGTCCGGGTCGACCAGGTAGCCGACCCGGTCCCGGTTGAGGTTGCTGACGTCGACGGTGTACGTCACGCCCCGGGCGGTGGCCCCGCCCCGGGTGTTGTCCACGGTGAACTTGAACGGCTTGGCCCGAGCCTCCTGGACCCCCTGGGCCAGCCGGGTGCTGAGCGGCACCAGGGCCAGGTCGGCGACCTGCGTGGACTCCGGGGCGGCGGACCCCGGCCGGGCGGGCGGGGCCGGCGGCGCGGCCGTCGCGGCCGGGGCCGCGGCGGCCAGGCCACCCACGGCCAGCAGGGTTGCGGCACCGGCCCGGGCCAGGGACGAGCACTTGCTGAAGATCATCGATCCCCCGGGGTAAGGGACGGGAAGTTGCGGAACCCGACGGACGCTATCGAAGGCCGCCCCGCCATGCCAGGACCCCCGCCGGGGTTTCGCCCACGATCGCGGAGGGGCCGACCTGCGGCATGTCGCGGTGTCCGCGGCCGGGCAGGGGCCGACTCGCGGCATGTCGCTGTGTCCGCGGACACAGCGGGAGCGGGACGAGATCGTCCCGCTCCCGACTGCCGTGCGTTATGTGAACGGCCCTCCTGGGCCGATGGAGGACGAGCCTCCGCCGCTCCTCCCCTGGTCAACACCCCGCCGAGGCCGAGGTGAGGAGCGCTACGAGCCGCGACGTTAGCGGCCGCCGGACCCGCACACCAGCCTCCACGCTCGATCTTTCCCGGGCTGTGACCAGCGGCGGGTCGGTGATGTCGCGATTGGCGGAATTGCCCGCCCTGGTCGGCGTGGGCGCTCCCCCGTTCGGCCGCCGGGACCGACCGGTCGGCCCCCTCGGTGTCAGGTCGTCGAATCCTCGTCGCCCGGGCTGACCAGCACCACCCGGCGTCGGCGGGCGAGCAGCAGCAGCACCCCACCGGCGAGCAGCACCCCGGCCCCGACGACCCCGATCAGCACGGCCGGCGCGCCGGTCACCGGCAGGCCGCCGTCGGCACCGCCGGTGCCACCGCCCTGACCGTCGCCGTGGCTCGGGGTGGGCGCGGGCGTCGGCGCCCCGGTGTCGCTCGGCTTCGGGCTGGGGCTGGGGGTGGCCGGCTTCGGCTTGGCGAGCAGCACCGCGAAGTCGTCGGTGTTGTCGGTGGGGTCGAAGTCCCGCACCTCCTCGGCGTCGAGCGCGCGCAGGTAGCCGGGAAGCGTCGACCGGCTGAGGCCGCCCCGATCGGCCGGCAGCTCATCCAGCGCCCAGACGGCCACCTGACCGCCGGTGAGCCGGGCCGGCACCGGCACCTCCGCCGAGACCTTGACCGGGAAGACACCGACCACCCCCTCGCGCGGGGCGAGCTGCGGCAGGGCCGAGCGGCACTCGGCGGTACGCCGGTCGGGCGTGTAGGTGCACTCCTTGAGGTTGTCGGTGAAGGTGACCCCCTCGGGGAGGCGGACCGCGACGCCGAGCCCGCCGGCCACCCGGTTGCCCTGGTTGACGATGTCCGCGTACACCAGGGTCTCGGTGCCCGGCTTGAGCGGCGGGGCCTCGGCGTCCTGCTCCGGCGTGCTGGGCCAGGTGAGTTGCCGGGTGACGTCCGGCGCGAGGACGCCGAGGTCCACCCCGCTCTCCTCGCTGACCTCGACCCCGAAGGTCGCCGAGTTGTTGCCGGGCGTGGTGTCCTCCGGTGCGGCGACGCTGAGGGTGAACTCGGCGTACGCGGTCACCGAATCGAAGTCCATCCGACCCACGACGAACGGGAACTCGAGGGTGCCGCCCGGACCCGGGATCTGGTCCTGGGGCACCGGGCAGGTCACCACCGTGCCGTACTGGTTGGACGTGCAGTCCGGCCAGGCGGGCTGGACCATCAGGTACTGGAAGGGGACCTGGCTGCGGTCCAGGGTGACCACCAGACGCGACGGCGTACCGGGACCGTTGTTGCGGATCCGGGCGAATCCGGTCTTGACGTAGGTGTCGACGGTCAGCCGGCCGCCGGAGAAGCTGACCACCTCAAGGTCGGTCGCGGTGCCGGCGGCCTGCGCCGGCGCCGCCGGCACGAGCAGCCCGCCGGCGGCGAGCAGCGCCGCCGCCGCGGTACGCAGAAGTCTGTGGGCGCGGTTCATTCGGTCCCCGTCGGTAGGTGGGTACGGAAACGTACCGACGGGACGATAACGGGTTTCGACCTCGGGCGATGCCCCGTGGCTCGCGGGTCAGTTGGCCTCGACCAGGGGCAGCGACCGGCCGACTCCGCCGCCGGGCAGGGCGATCGACGAGAAGTGCGAGACCACCCGCTCGTCGCTCGGGTCGTCGGCCGGGGTCCAGTGCACGGCCAGCCGGTGGTAGAGCGTGTCCCGCTGGGCCGAAATCCGGCCGGCGGTGCGGATCATGCCGATCAGCTCGTGCAGGTTGGAGCGGTGCCGGGCGCCGGCCGAGGAGATGACGTTCTCCTCCAGCATGATCGAGCCCAGGTCGTCCACGCCCATGTGCAGGGCGAGCTGGCCGACGTCCTTGCCGGTGGTCAGCCAGGACGCCTGCAGGTGAGGCACGGTCTCGAAGAAGAGCCGGGCCACCGCGACCAGCCGCAGGTATTCCAGGGTGGTGGCCTGGGTGCGCCCCTTGAGGTGGTTGTTCTCCGGCTGGTACGTCCACGGGATGAACGCCCGGAAGCCCTGGGTGCGGTCCTGCACGTCGCGGATCATCCGCAGGTGCTCGATCCGCTCGGCGGCGGTCTCGCCGGTGCCCATCATCATGGTGGCGGTCGACTCGACCCCCTGCCGGTGGGCCAGCTCCATGACCTCCAGCCACCGCTCGCCGGACTCCTTGAGCGGGGCGATCGCCTTGCGCGGGCGCTCGGGCAGCATCTCGGCGCCGGCGCCGGCGATCGAGTCCAGCCCGGCGGCCTTGATCCGGGCGATGGCCTCGTCCAGGCTCACCCCGGAGACCTTGGCCATGTGCAGGATCTCGCTCGGGCCGATCGAGTGGATGGCCAGCTGCGGGTAGGCCTTCTTGACCGAGGAGAAGAGCTCCTCGTAGTACTCCACGCCGTAGTCGGGGTGGTGCCCGCCCTGGAGCATGACCTGGGTGGCGCCCAGCTCGACCGCCTCGCCGCAGCGCCGCAGGATCTCCTCGGTGGGGTGGGTCCACCCCTCCTTGTGCTTGGGCGCGCGGTAGAAGGCGCAGAACTTGCACGCCGTCACGCAGACGTTCGTGTAGTTGATGTTGCGGTCGATCAGGTAGGTGACGACGTTGTCCGGGTAGCGCCGTCGGCGCACCGCGTCGGCCGCCTCGCCCAGGGCGTGGAAGGGCGCCTCGGTGTAGAGCAGCAGGGCCTCCTCGGGCGTGATCCGCCCGCCGTCCGCGCCGCGCTGCAGGATGTCGTCGATCTCCCGGCTCACCGTCACGCCCCCGAGCCTACGTCGGCCGTCCCGTCCGGACGACGAGCGGCCACCCCGATGTGACGTCTCCGGCGTGGGGCGGAGGCGGCCGACACCCTCCGTCACGTCGACGCCGCGGCTCACCCTCACCCGCCAACCTTTGCTCTGCTGCCTCATCCGCAACAGTCACCCGCGGTAGGACGTGTCCCCGCCTCGATCCCGCCGGACCATCCCAGGAATTCCTGCTCAGGCCACGTGTTGCCTCCGCGGCAGCAGAGCAAAGGCGGCGATGGGGGTGGTCGGGGCCAGCCCGGCGATCACCTGGAGTCACGTCCGCGCCCAACGGGCCCCGGAGTCACGCGTCGTAGTCGACCGTCAGCCTGTCGGTGGTCGGGCTGGACTGGCAGGTCAGCACGTAGCCCGCCGCGACCTCGTCCGGCTCCAGCGCGTAGTTGCGGGCCATCGTGACCTCGCCCACCACCACCTTGGCCTTGCAGGTCGAGCAGACCCCGCCCTTGCAGGCGTACGGCAGCTCGCCGCGGACCTTCAGCGCGGCGTCCAGCACCCGCTCGTCCGGGCCCATGGTGAAGGTCGACGACCGTCCGTCCAGCACGATCGTCACCTCGGCGCCGGACCCGGGCTCGTCGCCGGGACGGCGCACCGGCTCCGGCGGCGCGTCGACGTGGAACAGCTCGGTGCGCACCGCCGACTCCGGCAGCCCGCGCGCGGTCAGCACCGCCTTGACGTCCAGCACCATCGCGTACGGGCCGCAGAGGAACCATTCCTCGACGGCGTCCCCGGGCACCACCGTCTCCAGCAGCCGGGTCAGCCGGTCGGCGTCGATCCGCCCGCTGAGCAGCGGCGACTCGCCCTGCTCCCGGGAGAGCACGTGCACCAGGTGCAGCCGGGTCGGGTACCGGTCCTTCAGGTCGGCCAGCTCCTCGGCGAACATCACCGTGTTCGCCGTGCGGTTGCCGTACACCAGGGTGAAGGTGCTGGCCGGCTCGACGGCCAGCGCGGTCGCGACCAGCGACAGCACCGGGGTGATGCCGGAACCGGCGACCACCGCGCCGTAGCGCCGGGCCCGGTCCGGCGCGAACGCGGTGGTGAAGTGCCCCAGCGGCGGCAGCACCTCCACGGTGTCGCCGTGCCGCAGCGCGCCGCAGGCGAACGCGGAGAAGGCACCGCCGGGAATCTCCCGCACCCCGATCCGCAGCCGGCCGTGCCGGGCCAGGTCGCCGGGGGTCGAGCAGATCGAGTACGACCGCCGCACGTCCTCCCCGTTCGCCCCGCCGGAGCCGGGGAGCCGCACGGTCAGGTGCTGACCGGCGGAGAACGCGAAGGTCCCCCGCAGCTCCTCGGGCACGGCGAAGGTGATGGCGACGGCGTCGTCGGTCAACCGGTCGACGGCCGTCACGCTCAGCGGGTGGAAGGCCGGCCGGCGACGGACCGGGCGGGTGATGGTGACAGTCACAGCGCCTTCACATGGTCGAAGGGTTCGAAGCAGGAGCGGCAGCGCCACAGCGCCTTGCACGCGGTGGAGCCGAAGCGGCTGACCTGCTCGGTCTCGGGCGAGCCGCAGCGCGGGCAGCGCACCGCGAGGGTCAGCGGCACCACGGTGCCGACCCGCGCCGGGGCGGGTGGGGCGATGCCGGCGGCGGTCAGCTTGGCCCGGCCGGTCTCGGAGATCCAGTCGGTGCTCCAGGCCGGGCTGTAGACCGTGCGTACCTCCGCCTCCGGGTGACCGGCCGCGGCGAGCGCCCGGCGGATGTCGGCGCGGATCACGTCCATCGCCGGGCAGCCGGTGTAGGTGGGGGTGATGGTCACGACCACCCGGCCGGTGGCCGGGTCCTCGTCGACCGACCGCAGGATGCCCAGCTCGTCGATGGTGATGACCCGGATCTCCGGGTCCACCACCGCCGCCACGGCGTCCCTGGCGTCGGTCACCAGCGCGCTCCGGGGTGGGCCCGGTGCAGCACCTGCATCTCGGCGAGCAGGAACGACAGGTGCTCGGTGTGCACGCCGGCCCGGCCGCCGCCCGGCGCCCAGCCGTCGGCCGGCCGGGTCAGCGTCGCCTCGTCCAGCACGTCGGCGACGGTGGCGTCGAAGTCGGCCCGCAGGGTGGCCGGGTCGACCGGCGCCGCCGGGTCCGCCGCGAACAGCTCGTGCACGTACGGCCAGACCTCGTCCACCGCGGCCTGCATGCGCCGGTGCGACTCCTCGGTGCCGTCGCCGAGCCGCTTCACCCAGAGCGCGGCGTGGTCCAGGTGGTACGCCGACTCCTTGCGGGCCTTCGCCCCGATCGCGGCCAGCCGCTCGTCGGCGCACCCGGCCAACGCGGCGTAGAGCGGCAGCTGGTACGCCGACAGGAAGAACAGCTTGGCCATGGTGACCGCGAAGTCGCCGTTGGGCAGCTCGACCAGCAGGCAGTTGCGGAACTGCCGGTCGTCGCGCAGGTACGCCAGCGCGTCCTCGTCCCGGCCGGCGCCCTCCAGCTCACCCGCGTACGTGAGCAGCAGGCGGGCCGCGCCGAGCTGGTCGAGGGCGATGTTGGCCAGCGCGATGTCCTCCTCCATCTCCGGCGCGCGGGAGGTCCACTCGCCGAGCCGCTGCGCCGCGATCAACGCGTCGTCGCCGAGGCCGAGGGCGAACTCGAAGTGCGTCCCGGTCACAGGTGGGCCACCCCGTCCGGAACCTCGTAGAACGTCGGGTGCCGGTAGACCTTGTCGGCGGCCGGGTCGAAGAAGGCGTCCTTCTCGTCCGGGCTGGACGCGGTGATCGCGCTCGCCGGCACCACCCAGATCGACACGCCCTCCTGGCGGCGGGTGTAGACGTCCCGGGCGTTGCGCAGCGCCAGCTCGGCGTCGGGGGCGTGCAGGCTGCCCACGTGGGTGTGCGACAGCCCGCGCCGGGCCCGGACGAAGACCTCCCAGAGCGGCGAGGTTTCCTTGCTCATGCGGCGACCTTCTCCTTCTTCTCCGCCCGCTTGGCGGCGTACGCCGCGGCGGCCTCCCGGACCCAGGCGCCCTCGGTGTGGGCGCGGCGCCGGTGCTCCATCCGCTGCCGGTTGCACGGGCCGTTGCCCTTGATCACCTGCATCAGCTCGTCGTAGTCGGGCTGGGTGTAGTCGTACGCCTGCCGCTCGTCGTTCCAGCGCAGGTCGGGATCGGGCAGGGTCAGCCCGAGCACCTCGGCCTGGCCGACGCACATGTCCACGAAGCGCTGGCGCAGCTCGTCGTTGGAGAAGCGCTTGATCTTCCAGGCCATCGACTTCGCCGAGTGGGTCGAGTCGGCGTCCGGCGGGCCGAACATCGCCAGCGACGGGTACCACCAGCGGTCCACCGCGTCCTGCGCCATCGCCTTCTGGCCCTCGGTGCCGTGCGCCAGGGTGTGCAGGATCTCGTAGCCCTGCCGCTGGTGGAACGACTCCTCCTTGCAGACCCGGATCATCGCCCGCGCGTACGGCCCGTACGAGCAGCGGCAGAGCGGCACCTGGTTGACGATCGCGGCGCCGTCCACCAGCCAGCCGATCGCGCCCACGTCGGCCCAGGTGAGGGTGGGGTAGTTGAAGATCGAGCTGTACTTCTGCCGGCCGGACAGCAGCAGCTCGACCAGCTCGTCGCGGTCGATGCCGAGGGTCTCCGCGGCGGCGTACAGGTAGAGGCCGTGACCGGCCTCGTCCTGCACCTTGGCCAGCAGGATCGCCTTGCGCTTCAGCGACGGGGCCCGGCTGATCCAGTTGCCCTCCGGCTGCATGCCGATGATCTCGGAGTGCGCGTGCTGGGCGATCTGCCGGATGAGCGTGCGGCGGTAGTCGTCCGGCATCCAGTCGCGCGGCTCGATCTTCTGGTCCGCCTCGATCACGTCGGCGAAGTAGGCGTCGAGGTCCTCGCCGGGGGCGGCCCCGGAGCGCCGGGCCCGGGCCGCCGCCTCGCGCAGCGCCGCCTCGGCGGCCTCGACCTCACCGAGCAGGCCGCCGCCGGGCGGGTCGTCCGGGGCGGAGAAGTCGTTGCCATACATGCAGACAGTGTTACAGCTCGACGATCGGCACGCCAGAGGCGTGTAACAGGATTCCGGTGACCGGAACCGCTGGGAGGCCGGGAACCCCGCGGGGCTCCGGAGCGGCCGGCCGCTGTGACCTCGACCACTTTTCAAAGATGAATCCTCCCAAGCGCGGCAAAGCCGCTCTTTTTCCCGTGCTCCGGGCCCTCCCAGGCGCGTCGGACACTGGCGCGTCGCCCGTCCGGACGTAGACTTTCGGCCCAGAACGATCGGCACCTGACGATCGCCAGCCCGGCGAAGGCCGCGTCCCCCGGCCGGTCAGGCCGCAGATTCGCCACAGCCGCCGGTCCCCCCGGCCCCGACATCTGGAGTTCACCCGCTCATGCGACCTCGCATGACCCTGGCGCTGGCCGCGGCCGCCCTGCTCGCGGGCGGCGTCGCGGTGGCTCCCACCGCGTACGCCCGGCTGGTCGGCGACGACGTCGTCACCGGCAACGGCGCCGCGGACCGGGTGGCCGTGCCGCAGAGCACGGTGACCGGCCCGGCCACCCTGGCCGCCGGCCCGGTCGCGGTGGACTTCGACGGCGAGTTCTTCTCCTGGGCGCTGCTGGACCGCACGTCCGGCGGGATCTCCGGCGCGACGAACATGACGTCGACCAGCTCCACCGAGTCGATGATCAAAATCTGGTTCGCCTCGGACTACCTGCGCGGGCTCGGCGACCAGGAGCCGCCCGAGGAGATGCGGCAGAACGTGGTCACCGCGATCCGGGACAGCAACGACGACGCGGCCAACGCCCTCTACAAGGCGGCCGGCGGCGCCGCCACCATCGACCGGATGATCTCCACCTGCGGGCTGACCGACACCCACCCCGGCACCGTGCGCGGCTACCTCGGTTGGTGGAGCTTCACCCAGATGTCCCCCCGCGACGCGGTACGCCTCGGCGACTGCGTCGCCGGCGGCCGGGCCGCCGGGCCGAAGTGGACCGGATTCGTGCTGGACGAGATGTCGAAGGTCCGCGGCTCGGTGGCGGACCAGCAGAAGCGTTTCGGTGGTGGTCGATGGGGCATCATCGACGGGTTGCCCCCGTCGATCACCGATCGGACCCGGGTCAGCATCAAGAACGGCTGGACCCCGTTGCAGTACGACGGCAACTGGCACGTCAACTGCCTCGCCGTGACCGACAAGTGGAGCCTCGCAGTGATGATGCGGTACCCGACCGAACAGGGCCTGACGTACGGCGCGAAGGTCTGCGCCAGCGTGGCCACCCAGTTGGTGGCCGCGCAGCCGGCCGCCACACCGACGGCGTCGCCCACCCCGGCCGGGAAGCTCTGATGGCCGGCACCCGGCGCGCCCCCCGGCGGCGCAACCGGAACTCACCGCTGCTGTTCGTGGCGGTCGTCATCACTCTGGTCGGGGTGGCGCTGGTCTCGCTGCGGCTGATGCCCGGCTCCCCGCTCGCCACCGCCGCCGCGCCGAGCTGGTCCGGCTCGACGCCGGACCGGTCCACCGGGGCGCCCACCAACCGCAGCTCGCGCCCCTCGCCGACGCCGTCGCCCACCCCGTCGCTGGAGCCGCTGCCGTTCCAGGCCCGCTCGCTGGCCAGCCTCGGCATCAAGGGCTGGTACTCGTGGAGCGTGCTGGACACCCGTACCGGCGCCATCATCGGTTCGAAGAACATGGCGCAGACCAGCACCACCGCCTCGATGATCAAGTCGTGGATCGTGGCCGACTACCTGCGCCGCACCGCCGAGCAGGGCAAGACGCCGAGCGACGCCCGGCTCGCCGACGCCCGACTGGTCATCCGGGACAGCGACAACACCCGCGCCGAGCAGTTCTACAACCTGGTCGGACGGAGCCCGTCGATCAAGCGACTGATCTCGACCTGCGGCCTGACCGACAGCAAGCCGGCCGCCGACGGCGGCTGGAGCCGGACCAACCTCTCGCCCCGCGACACCGCCCGGATGGGGCTTTGCATCTCCGACGGCCGGGCCGCCGGGCCGAAGTGGACCAAGTGGCTGCTCAACGAGATGCGGCAGGTCAACGCCCCCGGCGACTTCGGCATCCGCAAGGCGTTCCCGGCCGCCGAGCGGAAGACCATCGCGATCAAGAACGGCTGGATCGACCGGCAGCGCGAGCAGGAGATCCACATCAACTGCCTGGCCATCGGCGACACCTGGACGATGGGCGTGATGGTCCGCTACCCGATCGGCCTGGGCTACGACTACGGCATGCAGAACTGCCAGCGCATCACCAAGGCCCTGCTTCGCCCGGCGGTCTGAGCCCCGACCGGTCCCGCGGCGGTCTGCGCCCCGACGACCGGGTGCCCGGCCGGCTGCGGCCGGTGGAGACGATCCGGGCCAGCGGGGTGAGCCCGACCCGGCGGAATCGGGCGGTCAGCCGGCGAAGAACTTCGGGCCGCCCTCGGGCAGCGCCGGGACCTCGCCCATCGCGGCGGCCCGGCGGGCGAACTCGCGCAGCCCGGCCACCTGGCGCTCGCCGAGCGAGAAGTCCAGCGTCCGGAAGTAGGTGGCCAGCGTCGCCGCGTCGAACGGCTCCCAGCGGGCGGCCGCCTCGGCCACCTGGTCCAGCTCGGCGAGGCAGAGGTCACGGGAGCGCAGGAACGCCTCGTGCACCTCCTTGACCAGGCCCGGGTGGGCGGCGGCGAAGTCCCGGCGGACCGCCCAGACGGCGAAGACCATGGGCAGCCCGGTCCAGTCCCGCCAGGCCTGCCCGAGGTCGGTGACCGCCAGCCCACGGCGGGGCGCCTCGTAGAGCGCGCGCAGCGCGACGTCGCCGATCAGCACCCCGGCATCCGCCTCCAGCAGCATCTGGGTCAGGTCGGGCGGGCAGCGGAAGTACTCCGGCCGCACCCCGTACCGCTCGGCCAGCAGCAACTGCGCGAGCAGCACCCCGGTACGCGAGGTCGAGCCCAGCGCCACCCGGGCGCCGTCCAGCTCGGCCAGCGGCTTCGTGGAGACCACGTTTACCGAGAGCACCGGCCCGTCGCTGCCGACGGCCAGGTCGGGCAGGAGCAGCAGCTCGTCGGCGTGCCGCAGGTATTCCACGTGGGAGATGGGGCCGATGTCCAGATCGCCGGCGACCAGCGCCGCGCTCAGCCGGTCCGGCGAGTCCTTGTGCAGGTCGACGTCGATGAGCGCACCGGAGCGCATCAGCCCCCAGTAGATCGGCAGGCAGTTCAGGAACTGGATGTGCCCGACCCGGGGGCGCGCGACGCGATCGACCATGGCCCGACCGTATCCCTGCCGGGAGGCGCCGGCTCACCGGGCGGTCCACCGAGTGGCGAACTCCGCATCCGCCCCGTCCCGCACCGCCGGGATCCCGGGGGCTCCCGCCGGGGCCACCGCCCGCTCCGACACCCGCGCCGCCCGACCGGTCGGGAGTCCCCCGGCCCGCCGGACGGCCCGCACGACGAACGGCACGAACGTCGCCACCACCAGCAGGCCGGCCACCCCGAGGCCGGCGATCACCGGCCGGGGCGGCAACACGGTCAGCAGCGCGCCGCCGATCAGGTAGCCGGTCATCGAGCCGCCCTGCACCGCCGCGCCGTTCACCGCGTACGCCCGACCGCGCGCCGCCTCCGGCACCCGCCGGGCGGTGAGCAGGTTGGCGAAGACGTTGTCGCCGCCGTTCGCCGCCCCGCCGACCAGCCAGAGCGGGATCAGGAACCCGGCCGCCGGGACGAACGCGGCGCACACCACCATCAGCGCGCAGCCGCCCAGGGTGGTGAGCACCCCGTAGACCAGCGCGCCGTCGTCGCTGAGCCGGCCGGCCAGCCGGGCGGCGAGCCAGCTCCCCGGCAGCATGCCCGCCATCCAGGCCGCGCCGACCAGGCCGTACATGGTGGTCGAGGAGGACAGCGTCTCGCGGATGAAGAACACCTCGACCACGTTGATGCCGCCGATCGCGGTGATCACCGATGCGGTGGTGACCACCATGGCCAGCATCAGCGGGTCCCGGCGCAGCCGCCACGCCGGCGCCGGGCCACCCGTCGTGGTGCCGGTGGCGGCGGGCCGCCGGCCGCCCCGGCGGGTGCGCAGCAGCAGGCCCGCGCCGACCAGGGCCAGGTAGCTCACGGCGTCCAGCAGCAGCGGCACCCGGGTGCCGAACTGGCCGACCAGCAGGCCGGCGAGCGCCGGTCCGCCGAGCGCGCCGAGTGAGACCGCGGTCTGGTGGATCGCGCTGGCCCGGGGCAGGTCCGCCCGCCGGACCATGGTCGGCAGCAGCGCCGCCAGGCAGGGCTGGGTCACCGCCAGGCCGCAGGCGAGCAGGCCGACCAGGGCCACGATGAGGACCGGGTGTTCGGCGTACGCGAGCAGCAGGCAGATCCCGGACTGGAGTACGCCCACCGTGATCAGCAGCGTGCGACTGTCCCACCGGTCGGCGAGCCGCCCGGTCAGCGGCGCGAGCAGCACCAGCGGGAGGGTGGCGGCGAGGAGCAGTCCGGAGACGGCGAGCCCGCCGGCGCCCGCGCCCTGGAGGGCCAGCGCGAGGGCGGTGGCGGCGAGGAACTCGCCGCAGATCGTGGTGCCGCGGGTGATCGCGGCGATCCACACGTCGGACCAGCGCGAGCCGTCAGTTGTGAAGGACATACTTCGAAAATAATCCTTCACAACTGATCGACACAAGACCTACGGCAGCGGCAGCACCTTGTACTGGGCGGCCACCGGGCGCGCCCCCGCCGGAGCGGCACCGCGCCGGTCCCGCTGGCGGTACGGGGCGAACAGCGCCAGCACCCGCTCGTTCAACTCGGCCAACTCGGCGGCCGTGAGCAGCAGGACGGTGTCGCTGAACAGCGTCGCCTGGTACCACTCGGGCGACTCGTCACTGGCGCGCCGGAACCACTCCCGGGTCCGCTCGGCGTCCCGGGCCAGGTGCGCCTCGACCAACGCCACCTCGGCGGCGCGCGCCTCCGGGCCGGCCGCCTGGCCGGCGTCGACGACAAAGCCCCGGCCGGCGCTGCGCCAGACCCGCTCCCGCGCGTCCCCCCGGCTGGCCGCCTGCTCGACCAGCCCCGACCTGGCCAGCTCCCGCAGGTGGTAGCTGGTCGCGCTCGGCGACAGGCCGACGATCTCCGCGCACTCGGTGGCGGTCGCGCCGCCGTCGAGCGTGCTCAGATAATCCATGATCGAGATCCGGGCCGGATGGGCCAGCGCGCGCATCACCCGCGGGTCGCTGATCGTCACCCGGCGCGACTCCCCACGCGCCTCCGTCATACCCCCATGATCCCGCCCCCGCCGCGCCACCGCGAAATTCTGTGGAAGCACGGAGCGCCGTCGACTAACGTTGACGACCGCCTGACGGCCGGGGTGAGACAGCACCGCAGCGGACGTCCCGCGCCGGGCGCCGGCCATCCGCCCCGGAGACGCGAGCGAGCAGCGAGCCATCCGTGAGGATTCATCGTGTCCCCAACCGATCTCGACACCGACCTCCAGGCCGAACGCGCCCACCTGGCCGCCTCCCGCGCCGCCCTGCGCCGGATGCGCGAGCGGGCCGAGGCCCTCTTCGCCACCGGCGACAAGGTGGCCGGCGACGCGTACACCGCCGAACAGCTCGGCCGGCACATGGCCCGGCGGGTCGAGGAGCTGGCCGACGATCCGACCACCCCGCTCTTCTTCGGCCGGCTGGACTTCGGCGCGCATGATCCGGACCACGCCGGGCGGGAGTACCACGTCGGGCGGCGGCACGTCACCGACGACCTGGGCGAGCCACTGGTGCTGGACTGGCGGGCCCCGGTCTCCCGGTCGTTCTACCGGGCCAGCGCCCGGGACCCGCAGGGCGTCGCCGTCCGGCGCCGGTTCGGCTTCAGCACCGGGGTGCTGACCAGTTTCGAGGACGAGCACCTGGACCGGGGCGAGGAGCTGGGCACCGCCAGCCGGATCCTCACCGCCGAGATCGAGCGGCCCCGGGTGGGGCCGATGCGGGACATCGTCGCCACCATCCAGCCGGAGCAGGACGAGCTGGTCCGGGCCGAGCTGGCCGACTCGATCTGCGTGCAGGGCGCGCCGGGCACCGGCAAGACGGCGGTCGGGCTGCACCGGGCCGCGTACCTGCTCTATCTGCACCGGGAACGGCTGCGCCGGTCCGGGGTGCTGATCGTCGGGCCGAACCGGGCGTTCCTGTCCTACATCGCGGCGGTGCTGCCCGCGCTCGGCGAGGTCGAGGTCGAGCAGGCGACGGTGGAGGACCTGATCGCCCGGGTGCCGGTCCGCGCGGTCGAGGATCCGGCGGTGGCGGCGCTCAAGCACGACGTACGGATGGCCGAGCTGCTGCGCCGGGCGGTCGACGCGCACATCGCCGCCCCCACCGAGCCGATCATGGTGTCGGACGGCTCGTTCCGCTGGCGGATCGGCCTGGACCCGCTGCACCGGCTGGTCGAGGAGACCCGTGCCGAGGGCCTGCCCTACGCCACCGGCCGCGAACGGGTCCGGGCCCGGGTGGTGGGGCTGCTGCAACGCCAGGCCGAGGCGCGGCGGGCGGAGTCCCCGAGCGACGCCTGGCTGCGCCGGATGGGCAAGGCCAAGCCGGTGACCACGTTCCTCGACGCGGTCTGGCCGGCGCTCACCCCGGACGGGCTGCTGCACCTGCTCTGGGCCGACGCCGACTTCCTCGCCGCGGCGGCCGACGGGCTGCTCACCGCCGAGGAGCAGGCGCTGCTGCGCGGCGCCGCCGCCCCGGGCGACCGAGCGGCGGACAACCAGGCGGCGGGCGACCAGGCGACCGGCGGCCGGGCGGTGGGCGACCGGGCGGCGGCCCGGCGGGGTCGGGCGACGCGGGGCACCGCGCTCGGCCGCACCCCGAAGGCGACCCGGTGGACGGCCGCCGACGCGGTGCTGATCGACGAGGCGGCCGGGCTGATCGAGCGGCCGGGCGGCTTCGGGCACGTGGTGGTGGACGAGGCGCAGGACCTCTCCCCCATGCAGTGCCGGGCCATCGCCCGGCGCAGCGAGCACGGCTCGATCACGCTGCTCGGCGACCTGGCCCAGGGCACCGCCCCGTGGGCCGCCCGGGACTGGCGGGAGACCCTGGCCCACCTGGGCAAGCCGGACGCGGTGGTGGTCCCGCTCAGCGTCGGCTTCCGGGTGCCGGCCGTCGTGGTGGCGTTCGCGAACCGGCTGCTGCCGGCGCTCGCCGTGGACGTACCCCCGGCCGAGTCGCTGCGCCACGACGGGACGCTTGACGTGCGTACCGTCGAGGAGTTGGCGGCGGCCACGGTGGCCGAGGTCCGGGCGGCGCTGGCGCACGACGGCTCGGTGGGGGTGATCGCCGCGGACGACGAGGTGGACCGACTCCGGGCGGCGCTCGCCGACGCGGGCGTGGCGACCGCGACCGCCGACGACGTCGAGGCCGCGGCGCGGGTCACCGTGGTGCCGGCGACACTGGTGAAGGGCCTGGAGTACGACCACGTGGTGGTCGTCGAGCCGGCCGCGATCGTGGCCGCCGAGCCGCGCGGGCTGCACCGGCTGTACGTGGTGCTGACCCGGGCGGTCTCCCGCCTCACCGTGCTGCACACCACCCCCCTCCCCACCCCGCTCGGGTGAAAGGAGGGTGCCCTTGTTAACGCATTCTGTATAGGAAGGGCCCCCTCCTAACACCCCTCGCCGGTGGCGCGGACGGCTGCGGGTGGCGGTGGGGCGCTACAACGGTGGGCGGCACACTCGACGGACCGCAACCCCGCAGGGAGCCGCCATGATCCTCGCGCGCGCCGAGCAGGTCACCCGCCGGTACGGCGACGTCATCGCCCTGGACGGGGTCGACCTGGCGGTCCGGGCCGGCGAGGTGGTCGGCCTGCTCGGGCCGAACGGCGCCGGCAAGAGCACCCTGATCAACCTGCTGGTCGGCCTGCGCAAGCCGTCCGCCGGCCGGGTCGAGTTGTTCGGCGGGGACCCGCGCGACGCGGCGTCGCGGCGCGCCCTGGGGGTCACCCCGCAGGAGACCGGGCTGCCCGGCACGCTGCGGGTCGGCGAGGTGGTCGACTTCGTCGCCGCGCACTTCCCCGACCCGGTGCCCCGCGCCGAGCTGCTCGACCGGTTCGACCTCGCCGACCAGGTACGCCGGCAGACCGGCGGGCTCTCCGGTGGCCAGCGTCGCCGGCTCGCGGTGGCGCTGGCCTTCGTCGGCCGGCCCCGCCTGGTGGTCCTCGACGAGCCGACGACCGGCCTGGACGTGGCGGCCCGGCACACCCTGTGGGAGGCCGTCCGCGCGTTCCACGCCGAGGGCGGGACCGTGCTGCTCAGCAGCCACTACCTGGAGGAGGTGGAGGCACTGGCGCAGCGGGTGGTGGTGATCGGCCGGGGTCGGGTGCTCGCCGACGACACGGTGGACGCGGTCCGCGGCATGGTGGGCGTACGCCGGGTCAGCCTGACCGCCGACCAGCTGCCGGAACTGCCCGGGGTGGTCAGCGCGACGCGGACCGACGGGCGTACCCACCTGCTCACCACCGACGCCGACCAGCTGGTCCGCGACCTGGTCGCCGCCGGGGTGGCGTTCCGCGACCTGGAGGTGCGGCCCACGTCGCTGGAGGAGGCGTTCCTCGCCATCACCGAGGGCGACCCGACGCCGTCCACCGCCACCGCCACCGCCTGAGGAGATTCGACGTGCGGCTCACCCTGCTCCACGCCCGCTACCAGTTGCTGGAGATCCTCCGGGTCCCGATCGCGGTGGTCGGCAGCATGTTCTTCCCCGCCGCGGCGATGCTCTTCTTCGTGGTGCCGTTCGCCGGGGACGATCCGGTCGGCGCCACCTACGCCACCGCCGCGATGGTCACCTTCGCGGTGCTCAGCGCCAACGTCTTCCAGTACGGCATCGGGGTGGCCGAGGACCGCGACCAGCCGTGGAACCCGTACACCCGGACCCTGCCGGCCGGGCCCGGCCCGCGGCTGGCCGGCCGGATCCTGGCCGGCCTGGCGCTTACCTACCTGGCGATGCTGCCGGTGGTGGTGATCGCGGCGGTGGCCACCGCGGCCCGGGTGAGCGCGGCGCAGTTCCTGCTCGGCGCGCTCGGCGTCGCCGTGGTGTCGGTGCCGTTCACGCTGCTCGGGCTCGCGATCGGCTACTCGCTGCCGAGCAAGGCGGCGATCGTGGTGGCGCAGGTGATCTTCTTCCCGCTGGCATTCGGCGGCGGGCTGCTCTCCGCGCCGGACGACGCGCCCGGGTTCGTCAAGGTGATCGCGCCGTACCTGCCCAGCCGGGGCGCGGTGGAGCTGATGTGGACGGCGGTCACCGACTGGCGTCCCGACCCGGTGGCGCTCGGCATGCTCGGCGGTTGGATCGTGGCGCTGGCCGGGCTGGCCGGGTGGGCGTACCGGCGGGACGAGGGCCGCCGATTCACCTGACCTTTTGTCCGATTCCTCCGCGCCCGACCTGCCGGCGATGCCACGATGCCGGCAGGGCGTGCCGTCCGGGCCGCCCTCGGCCGAAAGGGGTAATCGTGAGCGCCATCGAGCCCGGCACGCCCTGCTGGGCCGACCTGGCCACCCCCGACCTGGCCGGCACGACCCGCTTCTACTCCGAGCTGTTCGACTGGACCGGGCGGGTGGCGCCGCAACCGGAGGCGGGCGGCTACACCACGTTTCTCCGCAACGGCCGGGCCGTCGCCGGGGCCGGCCCGCCGGCCACCGCCGACCAGGTGCCGATCTGGTCGACGTACGTCGCCACCGACGACGCCGACCTGGCGGCCACCCGGGTCGAGGCGGCCGGCGGTCAGGTGCTGATCGCCCCGTTCGACGTCTTCGACCAGGGCCGGATGGGGGTGTTCACCGACCCGGCGGGCGCGGTGTTCAGCGTCTGGCAGCCGATGCGGATGCGCGGGGCTGAGCTGTTCGACGCCCCCGGGGCGATGTGCTGGAACGAGCTGGTCAGCCCCGATCCGGAGGGCGCGAAGGTCTTCTACGAGCTGGTCTTCGGCTGGCATCCGGAGAGTCAGCCGGCGGACGGGACCGAGTACACCCGCTGGCGGTGCGGGGCACGCATCGTGGCCGGGATGATGCCGCCGCTCGGCGACGGCTACCCGGACGACCTGCCGGCGTACTGGTCGGTGTTCTTCGCGGTTACCGACGCGGACGCCAGCGCGGCCCGCGCCGCCGAGCTGGGCGGCACGATCCTGGTCCCGCCCCGGGACACGGCGCGCGGCCGTACCGCCGCGCTGCGCGACCCGACCGGCGCGCTCTTCTCGGTCACCGCCCTCACCCGCTGACCCCGCACCTCGCCCGGCGGGCGCGGCGGAAGTGTTAACAGGGGGCCCTTCCTATACAGAATGCGTTAACAAGGGCACCCTCCTTCTACCTCGGCCGCACCGGCACCACCAACGGCCCGTGCTCGCCGCGCACGACCCGGACGTGCGCCCGGTAGTGGCTGGCGAGCAGTTCCTCGGTGAGCACCTCGGCCGGCGGGCCGGCCGCGACCACCCGCCCGGCGGCGAGCAGCACCAGCCGGTCGGCGTACTCGCCGGCGACGGAGAGGTCGTGCATGGTGGCGAGCACGGTCAGGCCGTGCTCCCGGCGGAGTTGGTCGACCAGCTCCAGCACCTCCTGCTGGTGGCCGATGTCCAGCGCGCTGGTCGGCTCGTCGAGCAGCAGCAGGGTGGCGCCCTGGGCGAGCGCCCGGGCCAGGAAGACCCGCTGCCGCTCGCCGCCGGAGAGGGTGGCCAGCTCCCGGCCGTGGAAGGCGGCCAGGTCCAGCCGGTCCAGCACGTCGTGCACGGCGGCCAGGTCGGCGGCCGACTCCCGGCCCAGCGGCGGGATGTACGGGGTGCGCCCGAGCAGGACGTAGTCCAGCACCGACATGCCGGCGGGCACCGCCGGGGACTGGGCGACGGTGGCCACCACTCGGGCCCGCTCGCGCGGTTTCAGGGCCCGCAGCGGCGTACCGAAGAGGGAGACCGCGGCTCCGGCGGGCAGCAGGCCGCCGACGGCGCGCAGCAGGGTCGACTTGCCGGCGCCGTTCGGGCCGATCACGGTGACCCATTCGCCGGCCGCGACGGTGAGGTCGACCCCGGCCAGGATCGGCGCGCCGTCCAGGGTCACCCGCAGGTCCCGCACCTCGACGGCGGCGGTCACGGGAACACCCGCCGGGCGGTGCGCAGGACCAGCACGAAGAACGGGCCGCCGAGCAGCGCGGTGACCACGCCGATGGGGATCTCCTGCGGGGCGGCGGCGGTCCGGGCCACCACGTCGGTGAGCGCCAGGAAGGCGCCGCCGAAGAGCATGGACAGCGGCAGCACCACCCGGTAGCTGGAGCCGGCCAGCATCCGTACGGTGTGCGGCACGATGATGCCGACGAAGCCGATAAGCCCGGAGGCGGAGACCGCCGCGGCGGTGCCCAGCGAGGCGGCGGCGATCAGCAGGTAGCGGGAGCGTTGCGGGTGCAGGCCGAGGCTGGTGGCCTCGTCGTCGCCGAGGGAGAGCACGTCCAGCTCCCGCCGGTGCAGCAGCACCACCACGGCGGTGATCAGGAAGTACGGCAGCACCAGCCGGACGTCGGACCAGCCGGCGGTGGCCAGCCGGCCGAGCAGCCAGGAGTAGACCGGCTGGATGGTGTCGGCGTGCCGTTGCAGCAGGTAGGTCTGGCCGGCGGAGAGGAAGGCGGAGACCGCCACCCCGGCCAGGATCAGCGTGGCCGGCGAGCGGTCCCGGCCGCCGGCCGCCCCGAGCAGGTAGGTCAGCGCCACCGCCCCGAGGGAGCCGGCGAAGGCGGCCAGCGGGACGGTCAGCGACATCCCGGTGAACCCCTCGGCGTTGGCCCCGAGGACGATCGCGACGGTCACCGCCAGCCCGGCGCCGGCCGCCACGCCCAGCAGGTACGGGTCGGCCAGCGGGTTGCGGAACACCCCCTGGTACGCGCCGCCGGCCAGCGCCAGCAGCGCACCGACCAGCAGCCCGAGCACCGCCCGGGGCAGCCGCAGCTCGGTGACGATGACGGCCTCGCTCGCGGTCAGCCCGCTGTCCAGGTGCACCCCGGGCAGCAGGTTGAGCAGCTCGACGGCGACGCTGCCGGGCGGCAGGCTGACCGGGCCCAGCGAGACGCCGGCGAGCAGCGCGACCAGCACCGCGCCGACCCCGACGGCGAGCCAGCGCGGGCGCAGCCCGGCCGGCCGGGGCGCGGCGGGGCGCGTCCCGGCCGGCCGGACGGGTGTCACGGTGGTCACCGGTGGGCCGTCACGCCGGCACCTTGGCGACCGCGTCGACGATCGCCCGGACGTGGTCGACGACGCGCGGGCCCCAGCGCGAGGCGATGTCGTCGTCGAGCGGGACGACCTGGTTGTTCTTGACCGCGCTGAGGCCGGCCCAGCCGCTGCGGGCCTGGACCGCCGCCGGCGTCTGCTGGCAGCACTTCGTGTCGGCCAGGAAGATCAGGTCGGGGTCGGCCTTGACGATCACTTCCTGGGACAGCTGCGGGTAGCCGGCCGCCTTGCCGTCGGCGTCCGACGGGTCGGCGATGTTCTCCAGGCCGGCCAGGGTGTAGAGCGAGCCGATGAAGGTGTTGCTGGTGGCGGTGTAGAGCTCGGGGCCCAGCTCGTGGAAGTAGGTCAGCTTCGCCGACCGCTGCGGCAGGTCCTTGACCAGCTTGGCGATGTCGTCCTTCATCCGCTGGGTGAGGTCGGCGGCCTCGGTCGGGTGGCCAGTGATCGTGCCCAGGTCGGTGAGCTGCTGGTAGGTGTCGTCAAGCGTCTTGGCCGCCGGGGTCTGGAAGACCGGGATCTTCAGCTTGGCGAGCTGGTCGACGATCTTGTTCCGGTCGTCGGAGAGCACCACCAGGTCGGGGGCCTTGCCGGCGATCGCCTCGGCGTTGGGCTGGAACGCGGAGAGGTCGCTCTTCGGCGCCTCGGCCGGGTAGTTCGACTGGTCGTCGACGGCGGTGACCTGCGGGCCGGCGCCGATCGCGAAGAGCATCTCGGTCGCCGTCGGCGACAGCGAGACGATCTTCTCGGGCCGCTTCTCCAGGGTCAGGTCGCCGACGGTGGCGGGGAAGCTGGCGGCGGGGGCGTCGCCGCCGGCCGCGGGGGTGGGGTCGGCGGCCTTCTCGGCGCAGCCGCCGAGGGTCAGCGCGGCGGCCGCGAGCAGGGCGGTGAGCACCCGGGGGGTACGTCTGGACATCGGTCCTCCTGTCGGTCGAGGAGCGTGGTGCTTCGCCGACAGGACTGCTGAGGCCGCCCGTCCGCGAGGCGCCCTTCCTCGAGAGCGCGTGTCGCGACCGCGCCGCAGGCGACCTGGCTCGTCCGCACCGCCGCCGGCCAGGGCCGGTGCGATGGGACATCACAGTTGCGGGACAGCGCCGGTTTCTCACCGGCTTCGCTGCGGAACGGTCGGTAGCACGGTAGCGCACGCCCGGAGACCGACAGGGGGTGGCGGGGCCCCGGTGGGGGCGGGCCGGGGCCCCGCCTCGGGGTTACGAACTGGTGATGGTGACGTTGTCCACAGCCGCCTCGACCAGGCTGGCGGTGGACGCGTCGGCCGCCTCGACCTGGATCCGGACGGACTGGCCGGCGTACGGGGTGAGGTTGAGGTTCGACACGGTCCAGGCGCCGTTGCGGTTGGTGGCCGCCCCGGCGACGTTGAGCAGGGTGGTGGTGCCACCGTTGTGCAGCACGCTGACCCGGAAGTAGTCGGCCGACGACGAGTTCGACCCGTGCGCCAGATACCAGGCCAGCGACAGGGTGAGGGTGCCGGTCGAGGGCAGGGTCACCGCGGGTGACCGGGCGCTGGTCACCCCGCCGTCGACGTCGTAGTCACCCGCCGCGGTGCCGGCCAGCCGGCCGGTGACCAGGTCGTTGCTGCCCGCGTACGGGGTGAGCTGCTTGGCCCCCGACGAGGTGGTGGCCTGCGCGGCGCCGCGTTCGAACTGGCCGGAGGTGGCGGTGTCGGTGCCGGCCGGGTTGATCGTCCAGCCGGTCGCCGTCTCGAAGGTGTCCGACCAGACCGTGCTGCCGCCGCCGGTGCCGCAGTACTGCGCCTGCTTGCCGATCGCCCGGTACGGGCAGTCGGCGTACTCGGAGAGGATCAGCACCGCCTCCCGGTTGCGGGAGGTCTGCGCGGGGATCACCTCGTCGGGCGGGTAGAAGCCGCCGCCGCTGGCCGAGCCCGGGTACATCTCGAAGGTGTACGCCCAGATGCCGTGCACCCCCCACATCCAGTCGATGCTGGTGCCGTCGGCGATGTAGAGGTCGCTGGACTGCTCCGGGGTGTAGCTGTTGGTGGCCGCCATCTGCCGGCCGATGGTGGCGAAGGTGCTGTTCTGGTCGGCGTTCATGCCGGTGGCGGTGTCGCTGTAGGTGTAGCCGTACGGCCAGAGCACCAGCTGCGAGTAGGTGTGGAAGTCGATGTTCGCCTTGATCTGCTGCACCCCGCCGACCACCCGGCTGTTGACGAAGTTGCGCAGCGCAGACGTCTCCGGGGCGGAGAAGGCGGACGGGCCGCGGTAGGTGTCCGACGAGGTGGTGCCGGACGAGCCGCCGCAGCAGCCCCACTGGTACGACCAGTTCCGGTTCAGGTCGGTGCCCACGTTCGAGGAGCCGCTGTTGGGCTGCCGGTTCTTCCGCCACGACCGGTACGAGCCGGTGGCGATGTCGTACTCGCTGCCGTCCGGGTTGACGGTGGGCACGATCCAGATCTCCCGGGAGTTCACGATGTTGGTGATCCGGGAGTCGCTGCCGTAGCTGTCGGTGAAGAGGTTGAGCAGGTAGATCGCCATCTCGACGGTCAGGTGCTCGCGGGCGTGCTGCTGGGCGTTGAAGAGGATCTCCGGCTCGTTCTCGTCGGTGCCGACGTTGTCGGAGATCTTCACCGCCATCAGGTCGCGGCCCTCGTACGAGGTGCCGATGCTGATCTTTCGGGCGATGGCCGGGTGGTCGGCGACCGCCTGGTTCACCACGGCGGTCAGCTCGGCGTAGTCGTGGTAGTTGGAATCGGCCGGCGGGAAGGCGAGGGTGCCGACGTCGCCGTCGGCCCGCCGGTCCGGCGTGGCCTCCCGCTCCAGGGTGAAGCCGAGGCGGGCGATGGCGGCGGCCTCGGCCCGGGTGGCCGAGACGTGCAGCTTGCCGTGCTCGACGAAGTCGACGGACGCGCCGGTCCGGGCGACGGCGTCCCGGTCGGCGAGGGTGCGCGGACCGATGACGCGGTAGCCGACGGCGGCCGGTTCGGCGGACCGGTCCGACGCGGGCCGCGCGGCGGCGGGGGTGGCGGCGACACTGACGACGCCGAGCCCGGCGACGACGAGCAGCGCCAGCCGCCGGCGAAGGGTGGACGTGCGGAGGGCCATGGAAAACCTCCTCGGGGTACGGGAGATCCCGTTGTGCGCACACTCCACCAGGAGACCCCTCGCCAGATCAATATCCATCACTGTCTGGGGGCATCCCGACCGGATCCTCACTTCGGCAACAATTTTCCTCGCCCGAACCTCTGGCGAAAGTTCCCTCCGGGCGCGACAGTGAACGGCAAGAATGCCTCAGCCTGTGGAGCTGCCATGGTCACGAACCCGATGCGCACGGCGACCCTCGCCGGCCTGACCGCGCTCACCCTGCTCGCCACCACCGTGCCGGCCCACGCCGGCAACAACCTGCCGGTGGCCGGGCACGACGAGCAGATCACCTACCAGGACTGGTCCAGCCACCCCGACTGGCGTACCGGTGAGCACCGCGGCACGTACGCCGTCCCCGGCCACCGCACCGGGATCACCATCGGCCGCCCGGCCGGCACCACCGAGTTCACCGACGAACACAGCGGCACCACCCGCACCTGGGAGTACGCCACCTGGACCTCGCCCGAGCGGCAGATCGGCTTCGACGCCACCGAGCTGGTCGCCTCCTGGAACGCGGACACCCCGGCCGGCACCTGGATCCAGGTGGAGCTGCACGGGACGTACAACACCGGCGCGCAGACCCCCTGGTTCGTGCTGGGCCGCTGGGCCTCCGGCGACCAGGACGTCAAGCGGGCCACCCTGGATGGCCAGGGCGACCCCTGGTCGAGCATCTGGACCGACACCTTCGCCATCGACGACGCCGAGGCCGGCGTGCTGCTGCGCTCGTACCAGCTGCGGCTGACCCTCTACCGGGCGCCCGGGCAGACCGCCTCGCCCCGGGTCCGGATGCTCGGCGCGATGAGCTCCAACGTGCCGGACCGGTTCACCGTCACGCCCAGCAAGGGCGGCATCGCCTGGGGCACCGAACTGCCCGTGCCGGCCCGCTCCCAGATGATCCACCGGGGCAACTACCCGGAGTGGGGCGGCGGCGGCCAGGTCTGGTGCAGCCCCACCTCGACCACCATGGTCCTGGAGTACTACGGGCGCGGCCCCAGCCCCGCCGACCTGGCCTGGGTCACCCCCGGCTACACCGACCCGCAGGTCGCCCACGCCGCCCGGATGACCTGGGACTACGAGTACGAGGGCGCCGGCAACTGGCCGTTCAACACCGCGTACGCGGCCAGCTTCCCGGGCATCGACGCCAAGGTGACCCGGCTGCACTCGCTGGACGAGGTGGAACGGTTCATCAAGGCCGGCATCCCCGTCGTCACCTCGCAGTCCTTCCTGGCCGAGGAGCTGGACGGCTCGAACTACGGCACCTCCGGCCACCTGTTCGTGGTGGTCGGCTTCACCGCCGACGGGGACGTGATCGTCAACGACCCCGCCTCGTCGTCGAACGCCGAGGTGCGCAACGTGTACCAGCGCGAGCAGTTCGAGCAGATCTGGCTGCGCACCAAGCGCTACCGGGCCAACGGCACGGTGGCCGGCGGCTCCGGCGGCATCGCCTACCTGATCAAGCCCACCAACCGGCCCTGGCCGCACGTCCCCGGCTCCACCAACTGGTGAGGTGAAAGGAGGGGGCCCTTGTTAACGCATTTTGCATAGGAGGGGCCCCCTATTAACACCCCACGCCGGGGGTCAGCTTCGGCGGTCCTCGGGCTCGTTCCCGGCCGGCTGGTCGTCGCCGGCCAGCGCGGAGCGCAACCGCTCCTTGTCCGCCCGGCGGCGGGCCGCCGACTCGGCCATCTCACCGGCCATCTCGTCCCGCCAGCCACGCAGCAGGAAGAACGAGAGCGCGGCGGAGAACACCAGCGCCACCATCAGCCGCAGGAACATGTTCATGTCGACGAACCAGAGGGCCGCCAGCACGGCGACGAACAGCCCGATCCGGCCCAGCGTGTACTTGACCGCCGCGCTCACGTTCCACCACTCCGTTCGTTCCGCCCGGCACAGCGCCGGGCACGTGTTCAGCCGGTCCGTCGGGCCAGCCAGTGCACACCGCGGAACCAGAGCACCGCGTACACCACGGTGAACCCGGCCGCGGCGAGCCCGCCGGTGGCCAGCGGCGCCAGGCCGCCGGCCAGCCCGGCCAGCAGCAGCCCGGCGACCACCGCGAGCGCCGCGGCGACCAGCGCCGCGACCACCCGGGCCGCGCCGAACTCCCAGGCCCGGAAGTCGTCCCAGAACAGCCAGGCCGGCAGGATGACCGCCAGCCAGCCGTTGGTGTGCCCGAACGAGCCGGCGCCCAGCCCGGCGAAGGCCCAGTCGAAGAGCACCAGCGCCAGCATGCCGATCAGCCAGCCGGCGAGGCTGATCCCGAGCAGGTCGCCCAGGGTGAGGACGCGTCCCTCGGCGTCCCGGCGGGGGAAGGCGCTTCGCTGCTCACTCATGACGGTACGAGGGTACGCGAGGCCCCGCCCCCGCCCTGGCAGGGCCGTCAGCCGCCGGTGCGGCTCAGCCAGCCCTCGGCCACGGCCCGCCGGCGCGCCGCCCAGCGCAGCGCCACCCCGGCGCCGACCAGCGCGCCACCGGCCAGCAGGAAGCCGCCCACGGCCACCCCGGTACGCGGCAGCACCCCACCGCCACCTCCCGGCGGGGTGCCCGCCGAACCGGTCGGCATCGGGGTGCCCGGGCCGGTCGGGTCGGGGGTGCCGGGGGCCGGCGACGGGTCGCCGGGGGTGGGCGACGGGGTGCCGGGCGTCGGCGACGGGTCGCCGGGCGTCGCGGACGGGGTGGCGCCTGGCTTGGGACCGATCGAGACGCCGATCCGGACCGTGGCCTTGGTGCTGCCCGCCGGTGCCGGCGCGGTGACGGCCGCCCCGGCGGGTGACCCCAGGGCGAGCAACGGCACCGCGGCCAGGGCCGCCACGGCGGTGGTGACCGCGCCGAGCAGGCGGCGGGTGGCCACGCTGGTGACCCGGCCAGCGCTCACCGGCCGACCCGCTCGGGCTGCCGGGCTGGCGCGGCCGGCGCGTCGAGTGCCGTCACCAGTCGGCGGGAGCGGCGCAGCCACAGCCGGTACGCCACCACGGCGAGCACCAGGACCAGCAGTCCGAGCAGCGCCCACGGCACGGCGACCGTCGAGCCGGTGCCGGTGAGCGACGGCAGCGGCCCCTTGGTCGTGGTGGCGTTGAGCACCACGGTGGCGGTGAGCGGTCCGGCCGGTACGACGTGGTCGAACTCCTGCCGGAGCCGGATCTCGGAGTCCGGCAGCACCTCGGCCAGGTCGATCAGGTCCCCGGTGGCCAGCCGTACGCCGAGCGGCCCACTGACCTGGACCCGGGCCTTGCCGGACAGCCGCACGTTGCCGGTGTTGGTGATCCGGTAGGTGACCGCCATCCGTCCGCCGGGCAGCGGCACGATCGGGTTGTCGTAGTCGACCTGCACGCCGGTGACCCCGGCGGCCGGCCGGAGCGGTCCGGCCACCCGAAGGTAGACCCGGGCGGCGATCCGCCGTTCGACCTCGACCCGCTGGCCGTCCTCGCCGACCTGCTGCTCGGTGACCGAGGCGATGATGCCCCCGACGTGGTCACCCGGCGCGGTGCCGGCCGGCACCGCCAGCCGGAAGGACATGTCGGCCCGCTTGCCGGGGGCCAGGGTGGTGCTGGCCCTGGGCAGCCGGATCCAGGCGCCGACCCCGCTGGGCGCCTGGCGGCGCGGCAGCAGCGCGAACCCGCCGTCGAGCGCGGTGAACGCGTCGGTCGGGTAGAGGTCCACCCGGATCGGCCGCGTGCTGAGGTTGCTCACCGAGAACCAGTCGGTGATCTGCTCCTTCGGGGCCAACTCGTAGTCGAACTGCCGGCGGCCCTTGGGCCCGGTGGGGCTGGACGGCACCATCGTCCAGGTCGGGTCGTCGGCGGCGGGCGGGGCGGCGGCGGCCGGCGGCCCGGCGGTCACCGCGGCGGCCGGTGGCGGCACGAGGAGCGTGCCGAGCAGGACCAGGCCGGTGACGAACAGGGCCCGGACGCGTCGTGCGGGGTTGGCGTGGTGGGTCATGTCGGCTCCCGGGAGGGGTACGCGGGCACGGACGCGGCGGAGACGCCCCGGCTGGACACCGGTGACGCCTCCGCCACTGCTTCCCGGGCAGGTCACCCGGGAAGACCGGCCGTCAGGCCAGGGTCAGGGTCAGGGTCGCGGAGTACTCGCCCGGCGCGACGTCGTCCGGGATCGACAGGCGCAGGCCGGCGCCGCAGGTGAAGGTGCCGGCGCTGGCGTTGGGAGCGGCGGAGCAGAGGGTGCGGGTGTCGCCCAGGTCGGCGGCGGCACCGGCCGTCACCGCACCCGAGCCGCTGGTCTTGGCGGCGCTGGGGTTCCAGCTCAGCTTGCTGCTGGCGATGGTGTCGGCGCCGAGGGTGAAGTCCTCCAGCTGGCCGGTGAGGTCCCAGCCGACGTTGGTGCCCCGCAGGTCGGTGACGGTGGCGGTGGGCAGCGCGCCGGTGGCGGTGCCACCGACGGTGCCGCCGGTCAGCGTGGCGGTCGGGCTCGCCACGGCGAGGCTGAAGGCGCCCGCCTCGACGTCGGCGATGATCTCCACGGGCGCGGTGATGGCGCCCTGGGCGGCGGTGATCTGGAAGGAGGTCGCCGTCGAGGCGGACGGCTTGAAGGCGGTGGCGTCGGCCGGGGTGAACGCCGCCGACAGCGCGAAGGTGCCCACCGGCAGGGCGGTGGTGGCGAAGGTCGCCGTGCCGTTGGTCACCGGCGCGGTGCCGAGCACCGAGCTGCCCCGCCGGAACTCGACGGTGCCGGTGGCGGCGGCCGGCGCGACCGTCGCGGTGAGGGTGACCTCGGTGCCCTGGGACACCGGGCTGGCCGGGGAGACGGCGAGCGAGGTGGTGGTGTTCTCGGCCACCGGCACCCGCCAGGTGTTGCCGGTGACGGTGATGGAGGTGCGGAACTCGTCGGCGTTACGACCCTCGGTGAGGCTGTAGCACTCCATGACGACCCACCACTCACCCGCGGCCGGGGCGCCCCCGATGGCGGTGGAGAACGAGCGGTTCGGGTTGATGGTGATCGGCGCCTGGTCGTAACCGCCGCCGCCGAGCGCGACGGCCAGGTTCGAGTACGGGCCACCCGGCCGGCCGATGCGCAGGTTGGCGTTCTCGCCGTACCCGGTCGGGCAGGCCGCCGTGGTGGCGCTGGCGAAGATCGGGGTGTCGGTGACGCTGCCGCTGGTCTGCGACAGGGACACCTCACCCAGCGAAGCTGCCTGCGCCGGAGCGCTGACCCCGACCACCAGGCCGGCGGCCAGCATGACGGAGCCGGCGAAGGCTCCGGCGCGGGCGAGCACACGCTTGTTCATGAATCACTTCCTCTCGTGAGGGTGAAGCCCGGTCCGGTCCCCACGGACCGGCCGCGATCAGGCTCCACACGGGCTGTGTCCCGGCAGGCAGGCGAATGTCTCCGCCGAACGTGCGCAAAGCGAATTTCCGGTGTTTCCCCGTCGGCCGAATGGACGGTTCGACGTGACTGACGGCTAGCCGAATCGGCCATTCACGTAGTCGTACGTGCGCTGATCCTGTGGGTTGTCGAACATCGATTTCGTCGGGCCGTACTCGACGATCGCCCCGGGCGTTCCCTGCGCGGCCAGAAAGAACGCGCACTGGTCGGAGACCCGGGCCGCCTGTTGCATGTTGTGCGTGACGATGACGATCGTCACCTCGACCGCGAGTTCCGCGATCGTCTCCTCGATCCGGCGGGTCGAGGTCGGGTCCAACGCCGAGCACGGCTCGTCCATCAGCAGCACCCGGGGACGGACGGCCAGCGACCGCGCGATGCACAGCCGCTGCTGCTGGCCGCCGGAGAGGGCGCCGCCGGGCTGCCGCAGCCGGTCCCGGACCTCCTTCCACAGGCCCGCCTTGGTCAGCGTCTCCTCGACCAGGGCGTCCCGGGTGCCCCGGGACGCCCTGGTGCCGGTGAGCTTGAGACCGGCCAGCACGTTGTCGTAGATGGACATGGCCGGGAACGGGTTCGGCTTCTGGAAGACCATCCCCACCTGGCGCCGGGCGTCGGTGATCCGCCGGGCCGGGGCGTACAGGTCGCGGCCGTCGAGCAGCACCTCACCGGCGAGCGACGCCGACGGGACCAGCTCGTGCATCCGGTTGAGGATCCGCAGGAAGGTCGACTTGCCGCAGCCGGACGGGCCGATCAGGGCGGTCACCTGCCCGGCGGGCATGGTCAGCGACACCCGGTCCAGCACCTTGTGGTCACCGAACCAGGCGGAGATGGACCGGGCGTCCAGGCTGGCCAGGTCGCTGCCGGCCGGCGTACGGGGCAGGTCGAGCAGGGTGTCCCCCCGGTCGGCCGGCCCGCCGGGATGCCCGGTCTGGGTGTCGAGCTTTGTCACGTTGCGTCCTTCCACGTGGAACGCCGGTCGGCTGCCGTGCCGGGGCCGGTCAGAGCAGGTTGGGCAGGAGGCGGATGGCCTGGTCGGCGGTGGCCACGCCGATGGCGAGCAGGACTGGCAGGCCGACGATCCAGCTCTGCCACCGCCCCCAGCGGCTGCGCAGCCAGGTGAGGGCGAGCGCGGCCAGCAGCAGCGCCTGCCCCCACAGCAGCACCGGGGTCCAGGCGTCCGGGTCGGTGGCCATCGCCTGCTCGGCGGCGGGCAGCGCGGACGCGCCGAAGCGCCGGGCCGGGGTGGGCTGCACCTCGCTGACCAGGTTGGCGTCCACCCGCAGCACGTCGGTCGGCATGAACTCGGTGCCCAGCGCGGTGATCAGGGTGAGCCGGCCCTGCCCGGGCGCCGGCTCGGGTGCCCGGTCGCCCGGCCGGCGCAGCCCGGTCACCACGTACGTGTGGGTGCCCTGGCCGGTGGTCGCGGTGACCACGTCGCCGGGCACCAGCAGGTCGAGGTCGCGGAACGGCCCCCCGTACGCGGCCCGGCGCCCCATGATCACGCTGGTCCCGGCCTGCCCCGGCAGGACGGTGTCCCGCCGGTGGCCCGGGCCGGCCCGCAACACGCCGCCGTCGGTGCCCTCGCGCACCACGGCCCGCAGGCCGACCCGGGGGATGGTCAGCATCGCCACCGGGGTACCGGGGCCGACCAGCCGTTCCGTCCCCTCCGGCGAGTCGTCGAAGTCGGTCCGGAACTGGCCCACCGGGGCGGTGCCCCGGGCGAGTTCCCCCCGCAACTCGGCGAAGGCGGTCTGCTGGTCCCGTTCGTAGGCGAGTTGGGAGACCAGGGTGAGGTGGCAGACCAGGCTGAGGGCCAGCGCGGCGAGGATGCTCAGCGCCGTGCCGGGCACCTGGAGGCCCGGCATGGCGCGCGGGGCCGGTTCCGGTGGAGCCGACCGGGGCCGGTCCGGCTCGATGGTGAGCGTCGACATGGTTCTCTTCCCTCGTCGCGAGACCGCCGCCGGGCGACGGTGGATGGATCAGGTGCTGAGCTGCTCGTCCGGCCAGATCACCGGGGCCGGCTCGCGCCGCCGCCGGCCGAGCAGCAGGGCGCCGCCGCCGACGCCGACCAGGGTGATGCCGGTCAGGCCGATGCCGATCAGGGAGACGCCGGTGGTGGGCAACCGACCTCCGCCGGAACCACCGCCACCGCCACCGCCGCCACCGCCACCGCCGCCACCGCCGCCACCGCTGCCGCCGTCGCCGGTGCCGTTCCCGTCGCCGTCGCCGTCGCCATCCCCGTCGCCATCCCCGTCGCCATCCCCGTCCCCGTCGCCGTCGTCGCCGGCCACCACGAAGTCGAAGACGACCCGGTGGGCGGCGCCGGCGAGGGTCAGCCGGGCGGCGCCGTCGGGCGCGTCGGTCGGCACGGTCAGCCGGTAGGTGACCGTCCCGTCGACCGCGTCGACCGTCTTCGGCGCGTCGTCGTTGAGCGACACGGTGACCCGCTCGGCGCCGGCGAAGCCCCGGGCGGTCACGGTGACCCGCTGGCCCGGCCGCAGCGTCGGGTTCGTGCCCAGCGTGGTGCCTTCCTCGTCGACCACGGTCAGCTCGTCCTGCTGCTGGGGCTCGGTGATCTGGTAGGCCACCGGCGCGGACGTCGACGCGGCGAAGTCCGCCGGCTGTGTCGGGGTGAAGACCGCGGTCAGCGTGTGACCGCCCGCGATCAGCTGGGTCGTCTTCAGGGTCGCCGTGCCGGCGGTGAGCGGCTGGGCGCCGCCGAGCGCGGCCGTACCGTCGAGGAACTGCACGCTGCCCGCGGCGGCGGCCGGGGTGACCGTCGCGGTCAGGGTGAGCTCGGTGCCCTGCGGTTTCGGCCCGGTCGGGCGGACCGCCAGGGTGGTGGCGGTCGACTGCGGCGTGCCGATGACGAACGGCAGCCGAGCCGACTCCGCGGCGGTCCAGCGGCTGCCCGGCGCCGGCACGAACAGCGCCTTCAGGTCGTGGCCGCCCTTGGGCAGGTCCGGCACGGCGAGCGTCGCGGCGCCCTCGATCACGTCCGCGATGGCGATCGACACCTCGCCGGTCACCTCGCCGGTCGGGAACCGGACGAACTCCACCGAGCCGGCCGGCAGGGTGTCGCCGGCCGCTCGGGCGGCCACCGTGGCGGTCAGGGTCAGCGCGCTGCCGGGTGCCTGCGGGCTCGGCTTGTCCGCCGCCAGCGTCACGGTGACCGCGCCGGCGGGCACCACGGTCAGCTCGACCGGCTCCGAGGTGGACGGCAGGTAGCCGGCCGGGTCGGCCGGCTGGAAGGTGGCGGTCAGCAGGTGAACCTTCTCCGCCTCGTTGCCGGCGGGACCGGGCAGGTCGGTGGTCTTCAGCACGGCGCTGCCGCCGCTGACCGGGGCGCTGCCCACGTCGACCGTCTCCGCCGCGGTGGTCCGGCGGAACAGCACGGTGCCGGCGGCGGTGGGCGCGACGCTCGCGGTCAGCGTCACCTCGGTGCCGGCGTCCACGGTGCCGGTCGGCGCGGCGGTCAGCATGGTGCTGGTGGCGACCGCGGTGGAGCAGGTGGCCGCGGTCGTCCAGGTGCTGCCACAGACCAGGATCGGGGTGTGGAACAGGTCCGGGTGCTCACCCTTGGTGAGGCTGTAGCACTGGAGCACGACCCACCAGGTGCCGGCCTCGGGCGTGGCGCCCGCCGCCGTGGCGAAGGACCGGTTCGGGTTGACCGTGATCGGGGCCTTGTCGTAGTCGCCGCCGCCCAGGGCGACCGCCAGGTTCTTGTACGGCTTGGTGTCGGGCCGGCCGATCCGCAGGGCCGCGTTCTCGCCGTAGCCCTCCGGGCAGGCGGCAGTGGTGGCACTGGTGAACATGGGGTTGTCGGTCACGCTGCCGGTGGTCTGGGAGAGGGTGACGCCGCCCAGCGACGCGGCCCGGGCCGGTCCGCTGAACGTCAGTACCACCCCGGCGACGAGGGTGCACACGGAGAGTGCGAGTACCGCTGCCGCCGCGACGCGGGCGATGCCGGGCCTGCTCATCTACGTCCTCTGCTGCTCGGGCGGCGTCGGTGGGACGCCGGGTGGGGTCCCGCCCGAGGTCGGGCGGGCGGCCCGGGTGCCGTTCGGACACCCGGGCCGGCGTGACCGGATCGTCAGTTGGCGAACCGGAGGTTGGTGTAACCGCAGTTGGCCTCGAGCGGCGAGACCAGGGTGGGGCGGATGCCGAAGCCGAAGAGCTCCACGACCTTCCGCGCGGTGCCGCCGTCGTTGACGGTGGCCGAGCAGACGGCCGAGCCGGCGCCCACGAAGGTGGACTGGATGAGCGGCTGGGTCAGGTCCGCGGTCGGGACGATGTTGTAGACGTCCCGGCGCAGCGGGAAGTTGATGTTGAGTACGCCGCCGACGACCGGCTGCTGGAGGGTGCCGCCGGTGGGGCGGATGCCGTTCAGGGCGGCCTCGCCGCGCCGGTCGGCGACGGTCACGCCGGTCAGGCTGGCGATCTTCGTGGCGTTGCCCTGGGCGATGAACTGGCCGGCCGAGAAGGGCACCACCCGGGTCGGGAAGCCGTCGAGGACCGTGCCGTCGTGCTCCTGGGCCCGGGCGATCACCGGCACCGCCGGGGTGGCCGGGTTGCTGTCGGTGTCGGCGGCCAGGCACGGGTAGTCGCCGAGGTTGATCTCCACCTCGGTGATGCCGACCTTGCTGGACCAGAAGTCCCAGGTGCCCGAGCCGGACTGGAGCATCACCGGGCTCACCGGGTTGCCGGCGATGTTCCGGTCGAAGCAGCGGTACACCCGCTGCACCTGGGCGAAGGACACGTTCACCGGCAGGTCGCCGTTGACGTTGCGGGCCAGCGTCACCGCGTCCACCCCGAACGAAATGTAGGTGTAGTTGCCGGTGCTCGACGGCACGCTGCCGCCGCCGTAGCTCGACGAGCGGGCGAAGTCGACGCAGTTCACCACGTTGGTGTTCGACCAGAAGCCCGGGCCGCCCTGGCCGATGTCCTCGCCCTCGGCGGCGCGCAGCGCCCGGCGGCCGTTGCTGGACCCGTTCGGCCGGGGGAAGTCGCAGTTCGCGGCCCGGGTCTTGACGTTGTTGGTGCCCCGGGCGTCCCAGGAGGCGATGACCTTGTTGCCACCGCTGGTGATCACGTTGCCCAGACCGTTCATCACGTCCTGGGTGGTGTCCGAGCCGACACCGGCCAGCGTCCGGTACTCGGTGACCGGCGAGGGGTCGGCCCCGGCCGGCGCGGCCACCAGGCCGGTGGCGACCACGGCGGCGAAACCGGCCGCGGCCACCCTGCTGATGGATCTGACCTTCATGCTGCTCCCTTTCTGCGGGGCATGACAATTCCGCTCACCCGATCGGCGGGCAAGCCGGAGTCATCGTCTCGACATTTCCACGGCCATTGAAACCGCGCCCGGACAAACGTTTCGGAGATCGGTCTCTCGCCAACATTCAGGCCGGATGAACGGCAGCCGACAAACAGTCGGGATTTCGCACGCGTATTCATTCCGGCCCGCCCGGGGACGCGAATCGGCCGGCGAATCGACGCAGGATCGGTCCGGCCACCCCACCGACCAGGCCGACCGCGAAGATCACGATGATCGCGTAGCGGAGGCCACCGACCGGGCTGCCCGGCGTGCGGTTCCCGGCCTGCTGGGTGGACGGCTGCGGAGAGGCCGCCTGGCTGCCGGGCACCGGCGCGTTGCTCGACGGAACGGTGCCGGTCGCCGGCGGCGGTGGCAGTGGTGGCGCCGGCGCACCGATGGCCGGGGGCGGCGAGCCGCCGCCCGTGGCGCCGCCGGGGGCGGAGGTCGCGGGCGCCGCGATCGGCGCCGAGGGCACCGGCGACGAGGTGGCCGGGGCCGGCCGCTCCAGCCGGGCCGCGGCGGCCTCGGTCATCGCCCGCAACGCCGCCGGCAGCGGCACGTACCCCTCGGGGAGCAGGCCCCGCGCGGCACCCGGCCGCTGCCCGTCACCGGCCGCGTGCCGGAGCAACCGCGCGTAGTCGCGCCGCGCGTCGATCGGGTCTGTGGTGTCCGCGACCGCGTAGGTCAGCAGCGACAACGGGTACGCCCCCGCGGTCGCCCAGGCCGTCGCCGGATCGATCACCGACACCCCGGCCACCTGGCTCGGCCCGGCCGTGGCGACCGCCGCGCTGATCGCCGGCGTCGACGGGGCCCGGCAGTCGTCCGGGGTCCACCTGCCGTCGGCGTTCTGGGTGGCCTTGCAGAGCTGGGCGGTGAACAGCCCGTACCGGGCCGCCGAGGCGGAATCGGTGACCGACATGGTGAACCGGAAGCCCGGCTGTTCCCGGGGCAGCTTCTCGAAGCGGGGCGGGGTCACGTTCCGGTTCAGCGACTGCCCGAACGCGCCGGTGTCGCCGCGCAGCGTCCTCGCCGCGCCCGGCCCGAAGCCGCCGGTGTACGGCCGCAGTTCCTGCGAGCAGAGCTGGTAGAGCTCGGCGCCCTCCCGTTCCTCGTAGCAGGAGCGGTCCGCCTTCGGGAAGTAGTCGGGCGCCTCCCCGCCGAACAGCGACCCGTACGCCGGGTTGACCACCATGTCGCCGTCGGGGATCCCGCTGAGCCACGCCTTGGCCGCCCGGTCGGAGAGGATCCACTGCCAGAGCGCGCGGGCGGCCACCGAGCTGCCGTTCGGCACCATCAGGCCGTTGAGGGTGACGGCGGCCCGACGGTCCCAGTCGGCGAAGACCGGGTTCAGGTCGAGGAACTCCGGGTCCCGCTTGATGCTGTCGTAGTTCTTCTCCAGCGCCTTGCCGCCGCCACCGGGGACGTCCCGGCGGTACGACTGGGTGAGCAGCTTCGCCACCAGGCGTGGGGTGAGCTTCAGGTCGCGTACCGCCGTGCCGCGCAGCCGGGCGACCTCCTCGGGCAGCGGCACGTTCTCCAGGTTGACGTCGATGTTCATCGCGATTACCACCCCGGAGAGGGTGACCGGGGCGTGCACCAGCACCGGATCGTCGGCGGTGGTCGGCACCGGGTCGGAGCTGTAGATCAGGCCGGGCGCGTTGGCCGACGGGGTGAGCAGCTGCCGGGCCGCCTCGTCGTCGCCGATCGGCGAGTAGCTGATCGACGGCCCGTTCGCGGTGGCGCAGAGCGCCGGTCGCCAGGCGGACGCGGCCTCGGCCGCCAGCTCGGTGCCGGCGGTGATGCGTTCCGCCTGGTCGGCCGAGCAGTAGCCCTTGACCGGCTCGAACGCCAACGGCACCACCATCCGGTACTGCCAGTTGCGGACCATCAGCGGGGAGCCCTGCGGCGCGTCGTCGGCCGACACGTCCGCCCCGGTGTACGGGTGCCGGTGCCCGCGCGGCACGATCACCAGCCAGCACGGCCGGGACGGCTGTCGGGCCCCCTGCGCGTCGGTGTAGGGGTCACCGCAGCCGAGGTCCGGGGCGAGGGAGGAGTTCTGCACCTCGAAGGAGATCCGTCCGGTGCCGTCCGCGGCGGTGAGCGCGTACGGGTACTCGTTCGTCACCGACTTGTTGAAGTAGCCGGCCAGCACCTCGTCCGGGTACGCCTCCCGCTCGGCACCGGTCTGCGGGTCGGTGATCTGCGGGAACGGCTGTGCCGCGCTGCCGTCGGGGGTGCGCGGACGCTCGCAGCCGGTCGCGCCGACCGGGCAGGACACCGGCCGGAACGGCACCATCCGGGCGTCCTCCGGCAGCGTCTCCTTCGGGTCCTTGGCCGGATAGTCGGGTGAGTCGATGCGCAGTTCCCGCGAGTTGGCGTTGGCCGCCGCGGCGGCGGGCACGTCGGACGGCATGACCGGGGTGTCCACCTTGGCGCCGAACTGGCAGGTCTCCCGGAACGCCAGCCCGTCCGGGTCGTCGGCCGCGTACGGGTCGCCGTAGCACTGCATCACCTGGAGGAAGTCCACCCCCAGCACCCGGTCGCGGGGGGTGGGGGTGCCGCCGGTCCAACTGACCACCACGGCCTGGTTGACCAGGTCGCGGGTCTGGTCGACGGTCACCGCGAGCGCGCTGAAGTCCTCGCCGCCGGCCACCTTGACGCCCGGCACGGTCACCGCCGAGCCGCCGGTCTCCTCGGCCCGGGCCGGCGCGGCGGCCGGCGGCACCGGCAGCAGCGCGGCGACGGCCAGCAGCAGCGCGGCGCGGGCCGCCCAGCGTCGGCGGGCGCTCACCGGTCGCCCCGGTGGTCGTCGCGACGCCGGTTGGCCAGCGCCTGGGAGACCAGCGGCGGGCCGACGATCAGGACGACCAGCAGCAGGGCCGCGAGCAGCATGGTGGTGTGCCGGAGCCGCCAGCCGCCCTCGCCGTCCAGCGCCACCGGCACCGCGGCGACCTGCTCACCGCCGGCCACCCCGGCGCCGCCGGCCGCGACGACCTCGCCGGTGTCCGGGTCGACCTGCGGGGCGGTGCCGCCGTCGGGTACGCCCGGCAGGCCGGGGGCTCCGGCCGTCGGGGTGGCCCCGGGCGTGCCAGTGCCTCCGGTGGCGCCGCCGCTCGGCGTGCCCCCGCCGGTGGCCCCGCCGCCGGTGTTGCCGCCGGTGTTGCCGCCGCCGGTGCTCCCACCGCCGGTGTTGCCGCCACCGGTGTTGCCGCCCCCGGCGGGCGCGCCCGTGCCGGTGCAGCGGGCCGCCGGGAGGACCGGGGTGTCCTGGCGAGCCCCGGCCGTGCCGGCGCTGCTCTGGGTGTTGCCGCGGCGGTCACAGGGCGAGGGCTGCGGGGCGTTCTTGGCCAGCGCGTTGCCGCCGTCCGGCGACACGGTCGGGTTGTTGCAGGTCCGCAGCTTCGCGGCGATGTCGACAGTGCCGTGGCCGGGGATCTTCTGGACCTGTTCCATCCCGGCCTTGACCAGGTTGATCGGCAGCGGCGAATAGCCCAGCACCTCGGCCTGGCGTTGCCCCTCGCAGAGGAAGTAGTAGGAGAACTGGCTGAGGGTGAACCCGGCGTCGGTGGTCAGGTTGTACTCGAGCTTCGTCGGAATGATCATGTACGAGTACGACGAGAGCGGATAGGTCCGCGGGTCGGCGGAGCCGTACACGTCGTCGAGGATCTGGGTCAGGTAGTCGTCGGAGCTCTTGTTGGTGTTGATCCGCGCCCTGGTCAGCGCCACCGCGACGTTGTCGGCCGTCGGCTCCACGTAGTAGCCGCCGGCGTTGAGCACCTTGACCACCGGGAACTTCGCGTTGATCGCGTACGAGTACTCGACGTACGTGATGGCGCCCTCGGCGTTCTCCTGCCGGACGTAGCCGGAGACCCCGTCGGAGCCGTTGGCGCCGACCGTGCCGTCACCGGCCCGGCGCGGGAAGATCGAGGTGATCCCGCACGGCGCCGGCTTGTTGAACTTCGCGCAGTACGCGTCCCACACCTGCGGATGCTGCTTGCTCATCCAGAGGGTGAACTGCGCGGTGGTGCCGGAGCCGTCCTGGCGGACCACCGGCACGATCGAGCGGGACGGCAGGGTCAGCCCCGGGTTGTCCGCCCTGATCGCCGGGTCGTTCCACTTGCGGATCACGCCGGTGAAGATCTTCGCGAGCACGTCGCCGGAGAGCCGCAGGTTGGTCACCCGCCGGCCGCCGATCTTCAGGTTGTACATGAAGGCGGTGCCACCGGCGACGATCGGCATGTACGCCGACTGCCGGGAACCCTTGCTGTCGGTGCCGTTGAAGATGTCCCGCATCCCGTACGGGATCTCCGAGACACCGAAGTGCGCCTTGCCCTCCCGGAACTGCACCCGGCCCTGGGTGGAGCCGGCGGCCTCGTACTCGACCTGGATGTTCTGGGCCTGCACGTTGCGCGCCCAGGTGCTGATCGCGTTGGCGCTCCAGGTGGAGCCGATCCCGACGATCGGCACCAGCCGGCCGGATGCCTGCGCGGGCGGCGACACGCTCAGCACCATCGCCACGACGGCCGCGGCGGCGGCCAGCCGGGCCAGGCGGGACGTCGTCGGTCGGCGACGGCGGATCCGCGGTGTCAACATGTCCTACCTCGTGGTCGCATCGGATGGGTCGGGGTCTCCGCCGGGGGTGGCGGTCCGGGGATCGGTGCGGCGCCCGCCGGCGGGCCGGGCCCGGTCGCGGGCGGCGAAGCGCAGCGCGTCGCGCCGCGAGGCCAGCGCGCGGCGGCGGCGCTGACCCCGGCTGAGCTGGCCGGGCGCCCGGCCGCCGAGCAGCCGGGCCAGCACGAACAGCAGCAGGACCAGGGCCAGCAGTACGGCCGCCGCGCCGAACCCGCGGGCGATCATGGTCTCGTCCGGGCGCCGGATCGAGTCGAAGGTGAACAGCGGCAACGAGACCTGGTTGGCCTGCAGCGGGTTCGCGTTGGTGAACTGGGTGAAGCCGGCCGTGAGCAGCACCGGGGAGGTCTCGCCGATGCCCCGCGCGGTGCCCAGGATGATCGCGGTCATCGCTCCGGAGCGGGCGGTGGGCAGCACGACGTGCCAGATGGTCCGCCACTGGGAGGCGCCCAGCGCCAGGCTGGCCTCGCGCAGGGTGCCGGGGACCAGCCGCAGCACCACGTCCGCCGCCCGGATGATGATCGGCAGCATCATCACGCTCAGCGCCAGCGCGGCGGCCAGCCCTGACTTCATCCGGCCCAGCGCCAGGATCAGCGTCGCGTAGATGAACAGGCCGGCCACGATGGACGGCAGCGCGGTCATCGCCTCCACGATGATCCGGACGAACCGGCTGAACGCCCCGGGCAGTTCGCTGAGGAAGACCGCGCAGAGCAGCCCGAGCGGGATGGTGATCGCCAGCGCGATGGCGATCTGCTCCAGGGTGCCGATGACCGCGTGCCGGATGCCGCCCACCGTCAGCGGGTCCAGCGGGCCGGCCACCCGCATGTCCTCCAGATAGAAGTTGAGGTGGCCGAGCGCGTCCCGGCCGCGATAGAGGGTGAAGCCGACCACCACCACCAGCGCCACCAGCATGGCGACCGCCAGGCTGTGCACCAGCACCCCGGCCAACCGGTCCCAGACCACCGGGCCGGCCTCGTCCAGCGAGACCAGCGCCAGGTGGAAGGCCAGGAAGAGCAGGTACGCCACCACCACGAAGCCGAGCGCGCCGTCGAACGGGGCGAGCTGGGCGAAGAGCAGCGAGGTCGTCCCGACCGCGGCCACCGCCGCGCCGAGTACGGCGAAGACGTCGGTGTTGCGGACCGTGGTGAGGGTCCGTCGACGTTCGCCGGTCGCGGGGCGGTCCGGGCGTACCGGGATGGTGGTGGCAGGCGGCGGCGCGGTGACCGGCGCGACGTCCGGCTCGGCGGTCAGGGCTGCGTGTCTCGGCGTCATCAGCGGTTCCTCAGGCGTCGCTGGCCGCGCCGGAGCGGCTGCGGTTGATGATCAGGCCGGCGCCGAAGTTGACCAGCAGGGTCATCCCGAACAGCACCAACCCGGCGGCCATCAGGCCGGCGATGCCGATCGGGTTGGACTCGGCGTAGCGGAGGGCGATCAGGGAGGAGATCGAGCCGCCGCCACTCTGCAGGATGTGCGGCTGGATCACGAAGACGAACGAGATGACCAGATAGACGCCGATCGTCTCGCCGAGCGCTCGGCCCAGGCCGAGCATGGTGCCGCCGATCATCCCGCCCCGGCCGAACGGGAGCACCACCGAGCGGATCATGCCCCAGCGGGTCGCGCCCAGGGCGAACGCGCCCTCCCGCTCACCGACCGGGGCCTGGGAGAAGACCTCCCGCATCACCGAGGAGATGATCGGGGTGACCATCATCGCCACGATGATCCCGGCGATGAACGTGGAGCTGGTCAGCGCGCTGTTGCTGCCCAGTGGGTCGCGCGGGTCGTAGCCGTCGACCCGGAACAGCGGGAACCAGCCGAGGTAGGTGGCGAGCCAGCGGGGCAACCCCTCGCCCTGCTCACCGACCACCAGCAGGTGTGGTTGCAACAGGTAGAGGCCCCAGATCCCGTACACCACGCTGGGCACCGCGGCCATCAGGTCGACCAGGTTGACAAGCATCGGGGCGATCCGGCGCGGGGCGTACTCGGCGATGTACAGCGCGGTGCCGGTGGCCAGCGGCACCGCGATGACGATCGCCACGGCGGCGATCAGCAGGGTGCCGATCAGCACACCGGCGACGCCGAAGTTGCCGCCGACCGGGTCCCACTCCTGCGCGGTGAGGAACCGCCAGCCCATGGTGCGCAGGGCGGGCACGGCGCGCAGGGTCAGGAAGATCCCGACCAGCAACATGATCAGCAGCACGACGATCCCGCCGAACCGGATCACGCCGCGGAAGACCAGGTCCGTCGGGGTTCGGCGCTGGCGTACCCGCCGCGGGGCGTCGGCCGGCGCACCGGCCGCCGGCGCGTCGGACGGTGTCACGACAACGGTCATCAGCCTGCGTCTCGCTTCCGCGGGGTCAACCTGGTGGGGAGCCGGTAGGTCAGCCGCGCCGGCGGGATCAGCCGTACGACGGCCGGCTCGGCCACCGCGCTGACCGGCTCGGCCGCGCGCCGCCGGTCCCGGCGCACGGTGCGGGTGCCGTCCGCCACCTCGGCGTGCGGCAGCGCCTCCAGGAAGCGCTCCAGGTTGTAGCTGCACTCCCGCGCCCGCAGGTACGACCGGCTGGACAGGGCGACCGGCACGTCGTCCAGCTGGACGCGCCAGACCCATTGGCCGCTGGCCGGCACGGTGCCCTCCTGGGCCACGATCCGCGCCGCGTTGGCCTGGAGTTCGAGCACCGATTCCCGGCACTGCGCGTAGACCTCGTGGTAGGCCGTACCGCGGCCCAGCGGCCGGTTGTTCGACGAGACGAGCAGCCAACGGATGCCATCGACCAACTGCCCCTGCTGCGGCCCGGGCATCGGCGCGGCGAGAAACACGAATCGTGAATGCTGCACCTGGATCCCTTCCCTGATCGTGCGCGTCCGGCGCGCACCTGCTGCCGCTTCCCCAGGACCTGACGCCGATCAGCGTCGGAGGCGTCGGTGACTCGGTGCGGCGTCATCCGCTCACGCCAGACGTGCAGCATGTGAACAGCGGGTACCGGGGCATCCACCATTCGGATACCTCCGCTGGCCAGAGGGGGGACCGGGGACCGCTTCGCCGGTTTCGTGGCGGTAACACGGACGCGCCGGCCGGAAGCGTCCGGTGTGGACGCCACCGGCCGGCGGTGGGGAATCGGTCAGCGGCGCGGGCCGCGCGGGGCACCGGGCGAACGCCGGGTGGTGAGCCAGGTGGCGCCGACCAGGGCCAGCGCGCCGAGCACCGCGACGATCCACCAGACGTTGGCCAGCGAGGCGACCCCCACCCCGCTGTTGCCGGCCAGCCGCGGCGCCGCCGCGCTGGGCTCCGGCCCGGCCGCGGCGGCCGCGGCGGGGACGCTCGGGCCGCCCGTGGCCCCCACCCCGCTGGCGGTCGGCCCGGGGCCGGTGGTGGCCGGCGCCGGACCGACGGGCGGCGCGCCCGCCGCTCCGGTGGAGCCGGGTACGACCAGCGGGCCGTTGGTGGAGCGTGCCGTCGCGGCCGGCGCCCCGGCGGGACGACCGGCCCGCCACTGGCGGCCGGAGACGGTGATCGGGGTGACGAACCGGTCGGGATGCACCCCCTGGGTATCGCTGACGCACTCGACGACGACCCACCACTCGCCGTCGACCGGCGCGCCGCCCAGGGCAATCGCGAACGACCGGTTGGGCCGGGCGGTGACCGGTTGGCGGTCGTATCCGCCGCCGACCAGCGGCCGAGCCAGGTTGCTGTACGGCCCGCCCGGCGGCCCGACCCGCAGCTGTGCGTTACGGCCGAAGCCGCGTGGGCAGGGCGCCGAGGCGGTGGCGGCGGCGAACACGGGCGTGGCGTCCACGGTGCCGGTGGTGGCCGAGAGCCGTACCCCGCCGAGCGGGGCGGCCTGCGCCGGGGTGGCCAGGACGGCACCGGCCGCCGGGCCCAGCGCGGCCAGGCTCAGCACGGTCAACAGATGGGCAGCGAGTTTTCGGAGCACACGGACGGTCTATGCCGGCCGCCGGACCATCCGGACACCATCAGTCACGCGCCGGACGGCCGGCAGGTGAACAGGGGTTGACCGGGCCCGCTCAGGCCCAGACCTGCTGCGGCTCGGCCCGCCGCTGCGCCAGCGTCGGCGCCGCGTCGTATTCCCGGACGGTCTCGTAGCGGGTGTTCCGCTCGACCGGGCGGAAGCCGGCGTCCCAGATCAGGTGCAGCAGGTCGTCCCGGTGCATGGTGTTCGGCGTGCCGTACGAGTCGGCGTCGTGGGTGATCTTGTATTCCACGACGGAGCCGTCCAGGTCGTCCACCCCGAAGTTCAGCGAGAGCTGGGCCACCGAGAGGCCGTGCATCACCCAGAAGCACTTCACGTGCGGCACGTTGTCGAAGAGCAGCCGGGAGACCGCGAAGGTCTTGAGCGACTCGGCCGGCGAGGCCATCGTGGTGCGGGCCTGGATCCGGTTACGGACCTTGCCGTCCGCCGAGTCGACGAAGTCGTGCTGGTAGCGCAGCGGGATGAAGACCTGAAAGCCGCCCGTCTCGTCCTGCAACTCGCGCAGCCGCAGCACGTGGTCGACCCGGTGCCGGGGCTCCTCGATGTGGCCGTAGAGCATGGTCGACGGGGTCTTCATGCCCTTCGAGTGGGCCAGCCGGTGGATCCGCGACCAGTCCTCCCAGTGGCAGGCGTGGTCGACGATGTGCTGCCGGACCTCCCAGTCGAAGATCTCCGCGCCGCCGCCGGTCAGCGACTCCAGGCCGGCGTCCATCAGCTCGTCGAGGATCTCGTCGGCGCTCAGCCCGCTGATCTTCTCGAACCACTGCACCTCGGTCGCGGTGAACGCCTTCAGGTTGACCTTCGGCAGCGCGGCCTTCAGCTCGCGCAGCACCTTGGGGTAGTAGCGCCAGGGCAGCGTCGGGTGCAGGCCGTTGACGATGTGCAGCTCGGTGAGCTGCTCGTCCTCCATCTCCTTGGCCTTGCGGACCGCCTCGTCGATGCGCATCGTGTAGGCGTCCTTCTCGCCCGGCTTGCGCTGGAACGAGCAGTACGCGCACGACGCGGAGCAGACGTTTGTCAGGTTGAGGTGCCGGTTGACGTTGAACATCACCCGGTCACCGTTCAGCTCGGTGCGCCGGTGGTGGGCCAGCCGCCCGAGCCAGGAGAGGTCGTCGCTCTCGTAGAGGGCGACCCCGTCCTCCCGGGTCAGCCGCTCCCCGGCGTACACCTTCGCTTCGAGCTCGCGCTTGAGTCCGGCGTCCATCGAAAGCCACGTCCCTTCCACCTGCGGTCCCGGTCGAGCCTACGTCGGATCCCCGACGGACCGGCGGGCCGGGCGCGGGCAGCGACCTGGCTCACCCGTTCTTCAGCCCACCGTCACCCTCCGCACATCGACATCTTTGCCCTGGTGAGGTAAGACATGGTGGGGGACGACACACACTGACAGCTCCCGACCACCGCGCCCGGCTGCGCGGCGGCGGGGCCGGGCGGGGAGCGGAATGAGCGACAGCGGGCGCAGGGCACGGCAACGACGCAGGAGCCCGGTGATCTCGCCGATACTGCGCCCGCGCCTGTGGGCGGCGCTGCTCGGCGCGGTCGTCGCCGCGGCGATCGCCAGCCCCGCGTACGCGGAGCCGCCGCTGCCGGACACCGTGCCCGACACCGGGTCCCGCCCGCTGGTCACCGGCTCGCTGTTCCTGCCCGGCACCGGCGCACCGGTGCCGCCGGCCACCGACCGGCCGGCCGTGCCGACCACCACCAGCCCCACCGACGGCCCGCTGATGGCCCTGATCAACGCGGTCGACGCCCAGGTCGGGCAGCTCGGCGACGAGCTGCTCACCCTGCGCCAGCAGCGCGCCGAGACGGCCACCCAGCTCGCCACCGCCGAGCGTGACCTCACCGCCGCGCGGGCGGCGCTGGCCCAGGCCCAGGAGCAGGCGGACCGCAGTGCCGCCAGCGCGTTCAAGGCCGCCGCCGCGCTGCCGCCCGGCGACTTCGCCCGCAACCTCGAGGAGCTCAGCCAGCTCCAGCGGATCAACCAGGGTCAGCGGGGAGAGCCGTCGAAGACCCGGGTGACCGGCGACCTGACCCGGGCCCGGGCCGCCGAGGAGGTGGCCAACCAGGCGTACCAGGCCGCGCAGGCGCGGGACCGGGACATCGCGGCGCGGTTCGCCGGCACCCAGCAGTCGCTGCGCAGCCAGGAGACCCGGCTGGTCACGCTGCGCCGGGACAACGCGCTCCAGCTGAACCGGATCGAGCAGCAGCAGGAGGCCGTCGACCAGCGGATCGGGTCGGGCTACCTGACCGGCCCGAACGGGGTCGGCCGCAACGCGGTCGGGATGACCGCCCACCCGCAGGCGCTGGCCGCCGTCCGCTACGCGCTCGCCCAGCTCGGCGACCCGTACGTCTGGGCGGCGGAGGGGCCGGACACGTTCGACTGCTCCGGGCTGGTCTGGGCCGCGTACCGCTCGGCGGGCTACTACGGCCTGCCCCGGGTCGCCCGCGACCAGTACTACGCCACCCGGACCCGCACCGTCGACCCGTCCGCCCTGCTCCCCGGTGACCTGCTCTTCTTCGCCTCGGGCAGCAGCTGGACGACCATCCACCACATGGCGATGTACATCGGCGGCGGCAAGATGGTCGAGGCGCCCCGGACGGGCGACGTCGTCAAGATCTCGACGGTCCGCTGGTCCCGCCTCTACGCCGCCACCCGGGTGGTCGGCGCCGTCCCCGGACCGGCCGCCCCCACCACGATCCCGCAGCCGGTGCCCACCGGCGGAGCCGCGCCCACGCCGACACCGACGCCGAGCGCCTCGCCGAAGCCGGGCGGCACCACCAGCCCGACTCCGAAGCCGACCGGCGGCACCACGCCGAGGCCGACGCCCACCAAGTCGGCCACGCCGAGCCCGAGCGGTACGCCGACCACGCCACCCACCACCACCCCGCCGCCCACCACGACGCCCCCGACCACCACACCGCCGCCCACCACGTCCGCGCCCGAACCCACCGAAACCACCGCCCCCACCGAGCCGGCGACGACCAGCGACGCGCCCAACCCGGACGGCGGCAGCGCCGACCCCGAGGGCAGCACTTCGGCGGACGCGTCCACCAGCTCGTCCGCGGACGCCTCCACCAGCTCTTCCGCCAGCACGTCGACCAGCAGCAGCCCCGGCAACTGACCGCAACCGTCCGCTCCGACTGTGCGGTCGGGCCGGAATGTGGCACGGTGACAATCAGGCACTCGCGGATCGGCATCCCCGGTCCCGAGCGGGCGTGGGCGCGGAGGTCGAGCATGGGTGAGCAACAGGTTCCGGGCGGGACTCCGCCGCCCGTACCGGCCGGGGCGGGCGCGACCCGTGCCACGGGCGAGGATCCGTCCGTCGTGGAGCCCGGCAGCCCGGCTACGGACGAGGCCGCCGCCCGTCCGGTGAGTGCCGTTCCGGTCAGCGCCACGCCGATCAGCGGCGGTGCGGCGGGTGCGCCGGCCCGGGGCCGGGTCACCGTGGCCACCGCCGCGGCGCCGGTCGAGGGCGACGCCGTGCCGAGCGGGCGGGCGACCGCCACCACGTACCGGGCCGGCACGCCGGCAGCCGCGCCGTCCGGGGCGCCCCCGCTGGACCGGCGCCGACCCGGCGCCTCGGTGGCGACGGCCGGCAGCTGGTCCGCCTTCGAGAAGGCCGGGCCGCCCTCGTCAGCCCCGCCGGCGAGCAGCACGGGCCCCGGGCCCGCCAACGCCGCGCCCGCCACCCCGGCACCCGCGCCCGCGCCCCGGGCGGTCGCGCCGAGTCAGTCTGCCGCCGCACCCGAGTCGGGCATCGCACCCGAGGCGAGCGCCGCACTTGAGCCGCCCGCCGCATCCGTGGCGACCACCGCCCCGAAACCGAACGCAGCCACGACACCGGACACCACCTCGGAGCCGGACGCGGCCCCGAAACCGAACGCCGCCTCGGAACCGAATGCTGCCTCGGAACCGAATGCTGCCTCGGAACCGAATGCTGCCTCGGAACCGAATGCTGCCTCGGAACCGAATGCTGCCTCGGAACCGAATGCTGCCTCGAAACCGAACCCGGTCTTGGAACCGAAGGCCGCCGCGCAACCGGACGCCCTGCCGGGATCGACCGCCGCTTCGGAGCCGGCCGCCGTATCGGAGCCGGCCGCCGCGCACCTGCCGGAGCAGCGGCGGCTCCCCGCCGCCGGTGGCGCGGCCCGGGCCACCGCCTCGGTTCCCGGCCTCAACCGGGTCGCCGCCACCGAGGCCGCGCCGGCCGCCGCGCACGGCGGCCAGGCCACCGTCTACCGGTCGGGCCCGGTGAACCCCGAACCGCCGGAGCCCGCCCAGCCGCCCGAGCCGGCCCAGCCGCCGACGCCGCCCACCCCGGAGCCGGAACCCGCGCCCAGCCCGGTGCCGGGGCCGGAACCAGCGCCCACGCCCGTGCCCGGGCCGGAACCCGCACCCACGCCCGCGCCGACGCCCGTGCCGCCTCCGGTGCCGGTTCCCGCCCCGCCCCGCCCTGGACCCACGCCGCCCGGTCCGATCCCCCCGGTGCCCGGCCCTCCGGTGCCGCCGCCGGGGCCGCCGATCCCCGGACCGCCGGGTCCGCCCGGGCCGATGCCGGCACCGCCGTTCCCGCCGCCGCCCGCGATGGCCGCACCCCGGGGTACCGCCTCCGTGCCGGCCCCACCCGCCGCCGCACGCCCGGCCCCGCCCGCCGTCGCACGCCCGGCTCCGCCGGCGGCACGGGCCGCCGCACGCCCGGCTCCGCCGGCGGCACGGGCCGCCGCACCACCAGCACCACCGGCCGTCGCACCCCCAGCGCCGTCGGCACCCCCAGCGCCGTCGGCACCCCCAGCGCCGGCCGCCCCGCCGGTGGTGCCGGCTCCGGCGCTGCCCGCCTGGCCGCCGCCGACCAAGCCGGCCGACCGCCGGGCGGAGCCGGCCAGCCGGTCCGACCGGCCGGCCGGACCCGCCGGGGCTGCCGGGGCTGCCGGCGGACCGGCGTGGTCCCCGGCCGCCGCCGCGCCCACCGGTCGGGCCTACCGCGGCGGTCCGGACCTGGCCACCACGGGGTACGGGGGCACCGAGGGGCCGGGATTCGCGACGGTCTCCTTCCCGGCCGGCAACCCGGTGGAGAACTCCGGGTCGCTGACCGGGCACATCCTGGCCCAGGGCTGGGCCGAGGAGCCGACGACCACCCGCTCCCGGACGGTACGGGTGGTCGTCGTGCTGGCCGCCGCGCTGGCCCTGCTGGTGGCGATCAGCGTGCTCGTGATCGTGCTCGCCAACGACGCGCTGGACGGGCTGTTCGGCAACCTGCTCTCCGGCTGACCCGTGCCTCGGGCCGGGTGAGCCGCGCCGCCAGCCGGGATGAGGAGCCGCGCCTCGGGCCGGGTGAGCCACGCCGCCAGCCGGGATGAGGAGCCGCGCCTCGGGCCGGGTGAGCCGCGCCGCCGGCCGGGTGAGCCGCGCCTCGGGCCGGGTGAGCCCGCCCACTACCGGCCACAGGCGTGGGCGGAGCGGCCCGATCGCCGTACACTTGTCGGGATCACTGACCTGGCGCGCGTTCTGCCGCGCCCATGGGCGATCTTGCGGGCGAATCAGCGGCGTTCAGCGCGGCGGGCCATCGCGAAGATGCGCCCCGCCCGCTCGAAAGGCTTTTGTTGACCACCTTCGCTGACCCCGGCACGTTCCCGTCCGCCCTCGACACCTCCACCGAGCCCGCCGGCACCCCGGACTTCGCCGCTCTCGGCCTGCCCGACCAGCTGGTCCGCGCGCTCGCCCGGCAGGGCATCACCACGCCGTTCGAGATCCAGCGGGCCACCCTGCCGGACGCGCTCGCCGGCCGGGACGTCCTCGGCCGGGGCCAGACCGGCTCCGGCAAGACCCTGGCCTTCGGGCTGCCGATCATCGCCCGGCTGGCCGACCGCAACCGGGCCCGGCCGCTGCACCCGCGCGCCCTGGTGCTGGTGCCCACCCGTGAGCTGGCCATGCAGGTCAACGACGCGCTGCTGCCGCTGGGCAAGGCCGTGGGCATCTTCCTCAAGACCGCCGTCGGTGGGGTGCCGTACGACCGGCAGATCGACGCGCTGCGGCGCGGGGTCGAGATCGTGGTCGCCACCCCGGGCCGGCTCGGCGACCTGATCGCCCGTGGCGTGTGCCGCCTGGACGACGTCGAGGTGACCGTGCTCGACGAGGCCGACCAGATGGCCGACATGGGCTTCCTGCCCGAGGTCACCGAGCTGCTGGCGAAGACGCCGGCGGACAGCCAGCGGCTGCTCTTCTCGGCCACCCTCGACGGGGACGTGGACGCGTTGGTCCGGCGGTTCATGACCGACCCGGTCACCCACTCCACCGCCCCCTCCACCGCGTCGGTGTCCACCATGGACCACCACGTGCTGCTGATCCCGCCGCATGACAAGTTCTCCGTCGTCGCCTCGATCGCCGCGCGGGACGGCCGGACGATGGTCTTCGCCCGTACCCAGTTGGGGGTGGACCGGCTGGTCGACCAGCTCGCGGCGGTCGGCGTCCGGGCCGGCGGGTTGCACGGCGGCAAGACCCAGCGGATGCGCACCCGCACCCTGGCCGAGTTCCGCGAGGGCCGGACGAGCGTGCTGGTCGCCACGGACGTCGCGGCCCGCGGCATCCACGTCGACGGGGTTTCCCTGGTGCTGCACGTGGACCCGCCGAAGGACCCGAAGGACTACCTGCACCGGGCGGGGCGTACCGCCCGGGCCGGCGAGTCCGGCGCGGTGGCCACGCTGGTGCTGCCGAAGCAGCGCCGCACCACGCTGGCCATGCTGGAGCGGGCGGGCGTCGAGCCGGCCGAGCTCCGGGTCCGGGCCGGCGACGCGGCGCTGGCCGAGCTGACCGGCGCGCGCGAGCCGAGCGGGGTGCCGGTACGGGACGAGCCGGAGCCGCGCCGCGGCGGCCCGCGCGGTTCCGCCGACCGGGACGGACGCGGTGACCGCCGCTTCGGCGGTCGGGCCGGCGGCGAGCGCCGCTTCGGCGGCGACCGGCACGTCGACCGGGGCGAGCGCCGCGACGACCGCCGCTTCGGCGACCAGCACGGCCGCGACGACCGCCGGTTCGGTGAGCGGCCGGCCCGCGACGACCGGCGCTACGGCGACCAGCACGGCCGCGACGACCGGCGCTTCGGCGGCCAGCCGGCCCGCGACGACCGGCGCTTCGGTGAGCGGCGGCACGACGACCGGCCCGACGCCGGACGGGGCTTCGGCGACCGCCGCCGCGAGGACCGCCCGCCGGCCGAGCGGCGCTACGGCGACCAGGGCGGCCACGGCGAGCGGCGCTACGGCGACCAGGGTGACTTCCGGTCGGCCGAGCGCCGGGGCGGGTTCCGGCCCGAGGGGCGGGGCCGCGACGACCGGCCGCGGGACGACCGGCGCGGCTTCGGTGGCCGCCCGCCAGCCCGCACCCACTGACGACCCGGCCCCCGAGGGGCACACCGCGAACGCCGCCGTCGAGCACCCGCTCGGCGGCGGCGTTCGCGCATCCGCTGCCGGTGTCGGTTCCGTCGCGTAACGTGCCGAGCATGCCGAAGTCGCTCTTCTGGTCCCGGACCGACACCGCCGGCTCGGAGCACGTCGTGTTCGACGACGGCCCGGGGCTGACCGCCCAGGGCACGGCGCTGGCCGTGGACCCGATCCCGTACACCTGCCGTTACCGGCTGACCGTCGCGCCGGACTGGTCGACCAGCCGGCTGGAGGTCGACGCGGAGGGCGCCGGCTGGGCGCGGAGCGTACGCCTGGAGCGGGCCGGGGACGGGTGGCGGGTGCGGACCGGTGAGGAGGGCGACCTGGACGCGGCGCTGCGGGCGGCCGGGCATCCGCCGGCCGGCCTGCCCGGCACGGACGACCCGGACCGGCTGGCCGAGGCGCTCGACGTCGACCTGGGTGGCTCCCCGCTTACCAACACGCTGCCGATCCGCCGGCTCGGGCTGAGCCGCCTCCCCGCCGACCAGGCACACCCGATCACGGCCGCCTGGGTGCTGCTGCCTGGCCTGGCGGTGATTCCCGCCGAGCAGGTCTACACCTCGCTCGGCCCGGGTCGGGTGCGCTACGCCAGCGACTCCTTCACCGCCGACCTGGAGGTCGACCCGGACGGTTTCGTGGTGCGGTACCCGGGGCTGGCGGAGCGGGTCGACCCGCGCTGACCCCGCGCCAGGACAGGGTCTAGGCGGGCCAGGCGCCGGTGGTCAGGAACCGGTCGATGGTGGCGAGGTGCGGGGCGAGGTCCAGCCCCTTCCCGGCCACCCACTCGTCGGAATAGTAGGTGTCGCCGTAGCGCTCCCCGGCGTCGCAGATCAGCGTCACCACCGAACCGGTCCGGCCGGCGGTCAGCAGCTCCGCGATCAGCCCGAACGCGCCCCAGAGGTTGGTGCCGGTGGAGCCGCCGACCCGGCGGCCGAGGATCCGGGACCCGGCCCGCATCGCGGCCAGCGACGCCGCGTCGGGCACCTGCACCATCCGGTCCACCACCGAGGGCAGGAAGGACGCCTCGACGGTCGGCCGGCCGATGCCCTCGATCCGCGAGCCCCGGCCGGTCCGGACCGACCAGTCGGCGGCCTGCCAGGCCGGATAGAACGCGGAGTGCTCCGGGTCGACCACGCACAGCTTGGTGGCCAGCCGCCGGTAGCGGGCGTACCGGCCGATGGTGGCGCTGGTGCCGCCGGTGCCCGCGCCCACCACCACCCAGGCCGGCACGGGATGCCGTTCCAGGGCGAGCTGGGCATAGATCGACTCGGCGATGTTGTTGTTGCCCCGCCAGTCGGTGGCCCGCTCGGCGTAGGTGAACTGGTCCATGAAGTGCCCGCCGGTGTCCTCGGCCAGCCAGCGGGCCTCGATGACCACCCGGGCCGGGTCGTCGACCAGGTGGCAGCGGCCGCCGTGGAACTCGATCTGGGTGATCTTCTCGGGCGAGGTGGACGCGGGCATCACCGCGATGAACGGCAGCCCGAGCATCCGGGCGAAGTACGCCTCGGAGACCGCGGTGGAGCCGGAGGACGCCTCGACGATTGTCGTCTCCGGGCCGATCCAGCCGTTGCAGAGCCCGTAGAGGAAGAGCGAGCGGGCCAGCCGGTGCTTCAGCGAGCCGGTGGGGTGCACCGACTCGTCCTTGAGATAGAGGTCGATCCCCCAGGCCCGGGGCAGCGGGAAGGGCAGCAGATGGGTGTCGGCGGACCGGTTGGCGTCGGCCTCGACCGTGGCGATCGCCTCGGTCACCCACGTCCGGCTGGCCTCGTCGCACCGGTCCAGATGTGTCACGCCGGCAACGTTACAAGTGAGCTCAGCTCGGCTCCGGCCCGACCCGGCGGCGCTGCCGCCGCTGGCCGGCCAGCCCGGCCGCCCGGACCACCGGCAGCAGGCCCAGCGCGGCCCGGGGGAAGGCGTCGAGAAGGCGTACCTGCACGCCCCGCCACCGGGGCAGGGTGACCACCGGGCGGGGGCGCCGGGCCAGCCGGGCGGCCCGCGCGGCCACCCGCTCGGGGCTGAGCATCGCGCCGGTGAACGAGGCCACCGCCCCGGGGTCGTCCAGCCGGTCGTGCAGCATCGGCGTCCAGATCCCGTCCGGGCACAGGCACGACACGTGTACGTCCCGCAGGCCGGCCAGCCGCAGGTCGGCGAGGGTGCCGACGCTGAAGGCCAGCAGCGCGTGCTTGCTGGCGGCGTAGACCGTCTCGCCGGGGGCGGCGACCAGCCCGGCCAGCGACACCACGTTGAGCACGTGCCCGCGACCGCGCGGGCGCAGCACGTCCAGCGCGGCCATGGTGCCGTTCATCGCGCCGAGCGCGTTCACCTCGACCACCCGCCGCCGGGTCGCCGCGTCGTGCGTCCAGGAGGCCCCGGTGACCAGGATGCCGGCGTTGTTCACCCACAGCCCGAGCCCGCCCGGGGTGTCGGCCGCCGTCGCGGCCACCTCGGCGCAGGCCGCCTCGTCCCGCACGTCGAGCGCCCGGGACCAGCCGCCCAGCGGTGCGGCGGCGGCGCGGGCCGCGTCGGGGTCCAGGTCGGTCAGGAGTACGCGCCACCCGTCCGCGTGCAGCGCGGCGGCGATGGCCCGGCCGAGCCCACCGGCCGCCCCGGTCACCACGGCCACCTCCCGCGCTGCTCCCCGTGCCGGCCACGTCATCGGCGCACGATATCGCCGCGACCTCGGCCACGCCAGAGCCCACCCCTCCCCGCCCGGACACCCCAACACGCTGCAAGCCGGCCCCTTCCCGGCCGAGGACACCGCGACACGTCGCAGCCGGCACCTCCCCGCCCCCGGACACCGCGACATGCCGCAAGCCGGCCCCTCTACAGCCGCCGACACCCCGACAACGACCCGGACGCGGGCGGCGACCGGACGCCCGACACGTCGCGCCCCGCGAGGCCGCAGGCGACCGGACGCATCGACACGCCGACACCACACCCCGCATGGGTGCGTTCCACGCCCTACCAACTTGATGCCGTAGACGAATCATTCGGTGGCTCCGTAGCGCCGACCTGCGGCAAAGAGCGGGGTCGTTGATTCGTTTGTGAGGTCAAGTTGGTAGGGCGTGGATGAGGTACCTGCCGGCCTCGTGCCCGCAGGCCGGGTGGCCCCGGGCCAGCCCGCCCGAAACAGCCCCCTCGGCGGGTCGCCGAGCACGGTGATGCCGCGAGCCGACCATCCGCGACCGCGGGGTCCATCGGCGACCGCGGCCACGTGGGCCCCGGCCGGGGCGGTCAGGGGACGGTCAGGGGGTGGGGGGTGCGAGGGGTTGGGGGCGGTTCTCCCACTTCGTCGACAGCGCGATCCCGGTCCGGGTGGAGGCCACCCCGGCCGTCCGGTTCAACCGCACGATCAGCTGTTCGAGCTCGGCGATCGTGCCGACCCGCGCCTTCAGCAGGAACGACTCCACGCCGGCCATGAAATAGCAGGACTCGATCTCCGGCATCTGCCGGAACGCCTCCAGCACGTCGTCGGTGTCGGCGGTGGAGTCCTCGACGATGCCGATCAGCGCGGTGACCCCGAGCCCGATCGCCTCCGGCTCGACCTCGGCCCGGTACGCCCGGATCACGCCGCTGGACTCCAGCTTGCCGACCCGCTCGTGCACGGCCGGAGCGGAGAGCCCGACCTGCCGGGCCAGCTCGGCGTACGACAGACGGGCGTTGCCGCGGAGCAGCTCCACGAGGCTCAGGTCGATGGCGTCCACGGACGGTGACCCTATCTGCCCCGGCGTAACGCCCGGCGCTCGGCGTCCGTTGGACATGACAGCAGGTAACAGTTCGCAGACTCGCAGTCAGGGGACCCCGCCGCCGGTACCATTTACTAACTTCCCACTCAGTGCTTTTTTCGCGTTTGGCGGACAGGCCAGGTCGCTGGTGCTGTAATTGCCATACGTCCCTCATGACGGCTCTGGGCTCGCACCGGCCGGGGGCAGTGTGTTCAGCCGGGGGCTTCGTCGACGCGAGGAGGGGGCTGTGGACACTGGAGATCGCCTGCTGACACCGGGTGAGGTCGCTGCGCTGTTTCGGGTGGACCCGAAAACTGTGACGAGATGGGCGGCGGCCGGCCGGATAGGCAGCATCCGGACTCCAGGCGGGCATCGCCGGTTTCGGGAATCCGAGGTGCGGGCCCTGCTTGAGGGGGAGGGCATGCTGGACGAGGCGGAGGAGATGGGCAAGCCGCGAAATGCGGGCCCGACCGCCTCGACCGGCCCTGGCCCGGCCAACGCCGGCATGTACTGAGTGGTGCCGAGGGTACGCGGACCGGGCTCAGGACCGGTCCGCTCCCAGCTGTCCTGACCACCGGCGGAACAGGGTGTGCGGCACGCCGAGGGCGTCGAGCACCTTGCCGGCCACGAAGTCGACAAGTTGCGGGGCCGAGGCGGCGGCGCCGGCGCCGTAGAAGCCGGGGCTGGCCGGCAGCACCACCGCGCCGGCGTCGTGCAACGCGATCAGGTGCTCCAGGTGGCTGCGGGTCACCGGGGTCTCCCGGGGCACCACCACCACCGGCCGGCGTTCCTTGAGGTTGACCTCCGCCGACCGTTGCAGCAGATCCTTGGAGAGCCCGATGGCGATCCCGGCGCAGGCCGCGGTGCTCGCCGGGACCACCGCCATCCCGCGTACCCGGTAGGAGCCGCTGCTCGGGCCGGCCGCGAGGTCCCCGGCGGGCCAGTGCCGCAGGTCCGCGTCGGCCAGGTCCCGGCCGAGCCAGCCGGCAAGGTCCTCGGCCCAGTGCCCGTCGCGGAACGGCCGCCCGGTCTCGTCCAGGATCGTCAGCCGCGCCGCCCGGGACACGATCAGGTCGACGGGCTGCCCGGCGTCGAGCAGCCCGCGGAGGACCGCTGCGGCGTACGGCGTCCCGGACGCCCCGGACACTCCCACCACCCATGGTTCGCGCACCGGCTCACGCTCGCAGACCGAGGCGGAGCACCAGGTCGAGCAGGGCGAAGACGAACAGCGCGATGCCGACGAAGCCGTTGGCGGTGAAGAAGGCCCGGTTGACCTTGCTCAGGTCGGTCGGGCTGACCACCAGGTGCTGGTAGCCGAAGGCCACGGCGGTGAGCGCCAGCCCGATCCACCACAGCCAGCCGAAGCCGACCAGCGCGCCGAACCAGATGAACAGCGCGAACGTCACCACGTGCGCGAACGTCGAGGCGTGCAGCGCGAAGCGCCGGCCGTAGCGGGCCGGGACGCTGTGCACCCCGATCTCCCGGTCGATCTCCGAGTCCTGGCAGGCGTAGATCAGGTCGAAGCCGCCGATCCACAGGCCGACGGCCGCGCCGAGCAGCCAGGCCGGCCAGGAGCCGTGGAGGGTGCCGGTGACCGCCAGCCAGGCGCCGACCGGGCCGACCGCCTGGGCGATCGCCAGGATGGCGTGCGGCCAGTTGGTGAACCGCTTGCCGTACGGGTAGACCACCAGCGGGATCACCGCGAGCGGCGCCAGCGCCAGGCAGAGCGGGTTGAGCAGCGCGGCGGCGGCGAGGAAGACCACAAGCGCGACGGCCGCGCCGGTCCACGCCGTCCGGACGCTCACCGCCCCGGTGACCAGCTCCCGGTTCGCCGTACGCGGGTTCCGGGCGTCGATCCGCCGGTCGAGGATCCGGTTGGCGGCCATCGCGAACGTCCGCGCGCCGACCATCGCCACGGTGATCAGCAGCAGGTCGAGCCAGCGCACCCGCCCGCCGTTGACCTGCATCGCGGTCAGCGCCGACAGGTACGCGAACGGCAACGCGAAGACCGAGTGCTCGATCGCGACGAGCTTGAGGAAGGACGTGACGCGTCCGGGTCGCTCCTCGACGGCGGTCGCCATCAGATCCCGTACTCCTTCCAGCGCTTGTCGACAAGCGAGACCACCTCGGGCGACATGGTCATCTCCTCCGGCCAGCCCCGGGTGTAGCCCTCCTCGGGCAGCTTGCGGGTCGCGTCGACACCCGCCTTGCCACCCCAGAACTGCTGGTACGAGGCGTGGTCGAGGTGGTCCACCGGGCCCTCGGTGAGGAGCAGGTCCCGGGCGTAGTCGACGTTGCCGAAGGCCCGGAACGCTACCTCGTTGTAGTCGTGCACGTCGCAGTCCTCGTCGACGATCACGATGAGCTTGGTCAGCGACATCATGTGCGCGCCCCAGATCGCGTTCATCACCTTCTGCGCGTGCTTCGGGTAGCGCTTGCGGATCGACACGATCGCGCAGTTGTGGAAGACGCCGGCGGCGGGCAGGTCGTAGTCGACGATGTCCGGGATCAGGAAGCGCAGCAGCGGCGCGAAGATCCGCTCGGTGGCCTTGCCGAGGCCGTGGTCCTCCTGCGGCGGCTGGGAGGTGACGATCGAGTGGTAGACCGGGTCGCGCTGGGTGGTCATGGCCTCGATGTGCAGCACCGGGAACGGCTCGACCGGCGTGTAGAAGCCGGTGTGGTCGCCGAACGGCCCCTCCGGCAGCCGCTCACCCGGCTCCAGGTAGCCCTCCAGCACGACCTGCGCGTGCGCCGGCACCTGCAACGGAACGGTCAGGCAGTCGACCATCTCCACCCGCTCGCCGCGCAGGAAGCCGGCGAACAGGTATTCGTCGATGTCGGCGGGGAGCGGCGCGCTGGCGGCGTAGGCGACCGCCGGGTCGGCGCCGATCGCCACCGCCACCGGCAGCCGCTGGCCGAGCCGCTCGGCGACCGCGTGGTGCGCGGTGGAATTCTTGTGGATCTGCCAGTGCATGCCGAGCGTGTTCCGGCCGTGCTGCTGGAGCCGGTAGAGACCGAGGTTGCGCTTGCCGGTCTCCGGGTGCTTGGTGTGGGTCAGCCCGAAGTTGTGGAAGATCCCGCCGTCGCCCGGCCAGACCTGCAACCCCGGCAGCCGGTCCAGGTCGACGTCGTCGCCCCGGTAGACCACCTGCTGGCAGGGGGCGGTCCGGACCTTCTTCGGCGGCATGGACTTGAGCTGCATGACCTTGCCGAGCCCGCCCATCATGCCGGCGAAGCCCTGCGGCAGCTCCGGCTTGAGCATCTCACCGATCCGCGCGCCGATCTCGTCAAGCGACTCGACGCCGAGCGCCATCGCCATCCGCTTCTCGGTGCCGAACAGGTTGATCGCCACCGGCATCTCGCCCCGGGTGGGCCGCTCAAAGAGCAGCGCCGGCCCGTCGGCGCGGACGGTCCGGGTGACGATCTCGCTGATCTCCAGCGTGGGGTCGACCGGGGCGCTCACCCGCCGCAGCTCACCGGCACCCTCCAGGGCCGCGAGGAAGTCCTTGAGATCGGTGTACGGAAACCCACGAGCCATGCAACCATCCTCCCCCACCGCACTGAGGTGCAAGGAAGGGGCCCTTGTTAACGCATTCGGTAGAGGCGGGGCCCCCTGTTAACACCCCAGCGGCATGGACGGAGGCCAGCCGGGTAGTCGAGCGCCCCAGCGTGGGAAAGGGGATGGCGTGGGCGACGAACGGGTGCCGGCGGGATTCACCGAGCAGCGGGCCCAGGTCGGTGACGTGGCGATCAACTACGTCCGGGGCGGCCAGGGACCGACCGTGGTGCTGCTGCACGGCTACCCGCAGTGCTGGCGGATGTGGCGGCACCTGCTGCCCGAGCTGGCCCGGTCGCACCAGGTGGTCGCCCCCGACCTGCGCGGCTTCGGCGACAGCGACGCCCCGGCCGGCGGGTACGACAAGAAGACCGTCGCCGCCGACCTGCACGGCCTGCTGGCCGGCCTCGGCCTGACCGGCGACATCCGGCTGGTCGGTCACGACGTGGGAACCATGGTCGCGTACGCCTACGCGGCCGCCCACCCCGACGAGGTCGCGCGGCTGGTGCTGACCGAGGCGCCGATTCCGGACGAGAGCGTCTACACGTTTCCCGCGTTGACCGCCGCCGGGCCGGCGGTGTGGAACTTCGGCTTCTTCAACCTCGCCAACGGCCTGCCCGAGGAGCTGGTCACCGGCCGGGAGTCACTCTGGGTGGACCGCTTCACCGACTCGATCATGGTCAACAAGGGCAGCATCGGCGCGGACGACATCGAGGAGTACGCCCGGCACCTGCGCGACCCAGCTCACCTGCGGGCCAGCTTCGGCTACTTCCGGGCCTTCGCCCAGGACATCACGGACAACGCGACGTACCGGACGAAGCCGCTGCCGATGCCGGTGCTCGCCGTCGGCGCCGGGGCCAGCCTCGGCGGGCAGGTGGCCGACCAGGTACGCCGGTACGCCGACACGGTCGACGGCCGGGTGGTCGAGGACAGCGGTCACTGGCTCTTCGAGGAGCGCCCGGCGGAGCTGACCCGCCTGCTGCTGCCCTTCCTGCGCGACTGACGCCACCCCTCGCCCACACCGCCGGCAGCGCGCGGGCGTCACGCCGCCACAGGCCACGCGGGCAGCACGCCGCCGCAGCAGGCCACCGGCACCCCACGCGGGCGTCACGCCGCCGGCAGCACGCTGCCGGCGGCGCCCGGCGTCCAGGCGTACGGGATCAGGGGCTCGTCGAGGGGGGCGTCGGTGAGCCGGTTGGCGAAGGTCGAGATGGTGTAGGTACCGACGCCGAGCACCACGTCCAGCGCGTGCCGGGGCCGCCAACCGGCGGCGAGGAAGGCGTCCAGCTCGGCGTCGGGGACCGCGCCCCGGTGGTCGAGCACGGCGACGGTGAACCGGCGCAGCGCCGCCAGCCGGGGCTCCGGCAGCGGCTCGCCGGCCCGCAGGGCGCGGATCAGCTCGGGCGCGGCGCCGTGCCGGGTGAGCGTGGCGGTGTGCATGGCGACGCAGAGGTGGCAGCAGTTGCGGGTGGCGACGGTGAGCACGACCACCTCCCGCTCGACCGGGTCGAGGGCGGTGGCTTCGAAGAGCGCGTTGGCGGCGAGGAAGCCCTTGAGCAGCTCGGGTGACTCGGCCATCAGGCCCACGGCGGCGGGCAGGTGGCCGAGGTGGCGCGCGACGCCGGCGATGACCGGCCGGGCGGCGGCCGGCGCGGTGTCGGGGGTGTGTGCGGTGAACGCCGGTCGGGACATGCCGACCCCTCTCGGATACGATAGTCAATGTGGTTGACCAAACCGTAAACCAGGTTGTCGAACATGGCAACACCTGACCGCCCCGGCTTCGCGCTGCCGCTGCTGCTGCTGGCCGGCTTCCGTACCCTGATCGACGACCTGCACGCGGAGCTGGCCCGGCAGGGGCACCCGGAGCTGCGTCCGCTGCACGGCTTCGTCCTCCAGGCCGTCGGCACCGCCGGCACCACCGCCTCCGACCTGGGCCACCGCCTCGGCGTCTCCAAGCAGGCGGCGGGCAAGACGGTGGACCGACTGGTCGCCCTCGGCTACCTGGAACGCACCGACGACCCCCGCGACGCCCGCCGCAAGCTGGTCCGTACGACCCCGCGCGGCCTCGACGGGCTGCGCCGATCGGCGGTGATCTTCGACGACCTGCGCGACAGGTGGTGCGCCACCCTGGGCGCGGACCGGGTCGCCGCGCTGGAGGACGACCTGCGCCGGGTCACCGCCGCCGACGTCTTCCGCCTCGACGTGCCCGGCTGGTTCGGCACCTGACACATTTCGTAGAACCACAGTTTCAAGAGGTGTAGTTCTACATCCTGCGCGGGGCGGGATGACACGCGCGCGGTCGAGGCGAACGATTGGCGGCATGAGTGACGCGTACGTGTCCGGCGATCCGGACGGCCTCTCGCCCCTGCTCCAGCAGATCCGCGACGCGGTGGCCCGCGAGCTGCACGCCCAGCTGGCTCTGCGCGCCGACCGGGTCGACCTGGCCGACATCCCGGAGATCGCCTACCAGGTCACGCTCCAGGTCGACGGGGTGCTCACCGGCCGGGCTGCGACCCACCGCGCGCGGGCGAGCTGACCGTCGCTCCCGCGCCGGTGGCACCGGGACGCCCGCCGACCGCTGGCGTCACGGCGGGTCGCACGGCGATCACACTCCGGTGACGGCGCGCTGCGTTCACTGGGTGCCCACCACGAGCGTCCCGCCGTGCCCAGCAAGCGGCACAGGTGAGTCGCCGGAACGGAGATCCCATGAACCGACGCGCTTCCCAGGGCGTGTTGACCGCCCTCGTCCTCGCGGTCGGTCTGCTCGGTGGCGCACCGCCGGCGGCGGCGGCGACCACCACCCGGACCTTCCTCCCCAGCCAGGACACGTTTGTCAGCTCGTCGAGCCCGGGCACGAACTTCAACAGCGCCAACTCTCTGGTGGTCGGTGCCGCCCCGACCCGGATCTCGTACCTGCAGTTCGCGGTCACCCAACTGACCGAGCCGGTCACCAGCGTCCGGCTCCGGCTGCACGTCCAGACCACCGCCAACGCGCCCAGCCCGGCCGGCGGCACCGTCCAGCAGGTCGGCACCGGCTGGTCGGAGAACACGCTCACCTACGCCAGCCGGCCGGCGTCGATCGGCGCTCCGCTCGGCTCGATCGGCAAGGTACACAGCAACACCTGGTACGAGCTCACCATCACCGGTGCCGTCACCGGCAACGGCGTCGTCGCCTTCTCCCTCTCGTCCAGCAACCCGGACGGCGCCTTCTACGACAGCCGAGAGTCCGGTCCCCTCGCCCCGCAGCTGATCGTCGGGACCGGTTCCCCGAACACGGGCGACAACGTGCTGCTCAACGCCGGAGACATCTCCGCCTGCTCCACCACCGGCGCGGAGCAGACCGCGCAGATCATCGCCCGCGAGCCCGGCACCGTGATGGCCGGCGGCGACCTCACCGACAGCGGAACGGCGGCGCAGCTTGCCAACTGCTACGGCCCGACCTGGGGCCGGTTCAAGGACCGCACGAAGCCCATCCTCGGTAACCACGACTACATCACCGCCGGAGCCACCCCCACCTTCAACTACTTCGGGTCGGTCCTGCCGCCCGGCAAGGGCTACTACTCCTTCGACAAGGCCGGCTGGCACATCATCGTGCTGAACTCCAACTGCTCGCAGGTGGGCGGCTGCCAGGCTGGCTCACCCCAGGAGCGCTGGCTGCGCGCGGACCTGGCCACGCACCCGGCCCGCTGCACGCTGGCGCAGTACCATCACCCGCTGTTCAGCTCCGCCGGCCGGACGTCGTCCAACGTCCGGCCGCTCTTCCAGGCGCTCTACGACGCCGGTGCCGAGATCGTCATCAACGGCCACAACCACCAGTACGAACGGTTCGCCCCGCAGAACCCGGCCGGGGTCGCCGACCCGACCCGGGGCATCCGGGAATGGGTGGTGGGCACCGGAGGCCGACCGTTGCGCAGCACGTTCCCCTCGCCCGCCGCGAACAGTCAGGTCAAGAACGGGAACACCTTCGGGGTGCTCCGGCTGACCCTCTCCCCGAGCAGCTACACCTGGCAGTTCCTGCCGGTGGCCGGTGGGACCTTCACCGACTCCGGCACCGGCAGCTGCCACTGACCGGTACGGGTCCGGCCGGTGGGGTCAGTCAACCCACCGGCCGGGGTCAGATCCCCGCGTACGAGTGCAGGCCGGTGAAGAAGAAGTTCACCCCGAACAGGTTCATCAGCACGGTGAGGAAGCCGAGCACGGCGATCCAGGTGGCCACGTTGCGCCGCACGCTCGGGGTGGCCCGGGCGTGCAGGTAGCCCGCGTACACCACCCAGGAGATGAACGCCCAGGTCTCCTTCGGGTCCCAGCCCCAGGCCCGACCCCAGGCCGCCTCCGCCCAGATCGCCCCGGCGATCACCGCGAAGGTGAAGATCGGGAAGGAGAAGGCGTGCAGGCCGAAGGTCAACCGCTCCAGCGCGGCCGCCGCCGGCAGCCGCTTGGCCAGGGTGTACGGGAAGCTCCGCCGGCCCTGCTCGTACCCGTTGCGCATCAGGAAGGCGACCGCCGGCACCACGCCCAGCAGGAAGATGCCGGAGGAGAAGACGATCGTCGACACGTGGATGATGAACCAGTACGAGTTCAGCGCCGGCACCAGCGGCACCACCTCGGTGTAGAGCTTCAGCTCCGCGAAGGCCAGCAGCAGCACCTGCACCAGGGTCAGGAACAGCCCGAGCTGCCGCAGCCCGGGGCGCTTGACCAGCACCGCCAGCCAGGCCGCGACGCCGATCCAGGTCACCGTGAGCACGAACTCGTACATGTTGCCCCACGGCATCCGGTCGGCCGCGACCCCGCGGGTGACCAGCGCGCCCAGGTGCAGCGCGGCGGCCAGCGCGGTGACCGCCACGGCGATCCGGCCGGCCAACCGGCCGCGCTCGGCCACCCGGTCCCGCACCGGCGGCGCGTCGTCCGCGGCCGGCGGCTCGACCTCGCCGGTGGCCCCCACCCCGGCGCCGACCAGCTCGCGGGCGGGCGCCGCGGCGGCCGTGCGGCGCCGGGCGTCGCCGAGGGCGTACTCGACGGCGTGGCTGATCATGGCCACCAGGTACGCCAGGATCGCGAACGTGACCAGCTGGTCGGAGAGTGCGGACATCACTCGGCCCCTTCTCGGCTCCCGGCCGGCTTCGCGTCCCCGCGTACCGCCGTCACGAGCTGCGTGAACTCGTCGGCGAACCCGGGATTGTCGGTACGCGGCAGTCCGCCGGCCTCCACCAAACTACTACCGCTCGTCGGAGATCCGTTGCCGGGGTCGCCACCGGCCGGGACCACCCGGAACCACACCCGACGCCGCCGGCCGAACAGCGAGCCCATCAGCCCGAGCAGCAGCGTCCCGCTGCTGACCAGCAGCAGCGTCGAGCCGGGGTCCTTCCGGACGGAGAGGGTGACGTACCGCTCGGTGCCCAGGAACTCGACGGTGGTGCCGTCGTCCAGCTTCCAGCTCTCCCCCCGCCGGAGCAGCTTGTCCCCGACCTGCTTGACCCGGCCCGCGTCGACCTGCCGCTGGTCCAGCTTGTAGACCGAGCCGGGGATGCCCGCGTCCAGGCCGAGGTTCCCCCGGTACGCGATCAGGTTGAGCGCCGGGTTCCGCTCGGTCGGATACTGCGAGCGGACGAACGGCGGGGAGTCCGGCGCGGTGGGCAGGTAGAGACCGGTGAACGCCATCTGGAGGTTCGGGTCCCGGCGACCGGTCTTCGGGTCGACGTTGGCGTCCGGGAACGCGGCCAGCCCCTCGCTGGTCAGCCCCATGTCGCCGGTGGTCAGGAACGGCACCGTGCTGGTCTGGCTGCGGCCGAACCGGTCGGTGTACCGGATCACCGGGGCGTACCCGTGGCCGAGCAGGTAGACGTTGGCGCCGTCGAGCCGCAGCGGCGAGTTCACCGAGAAGTCGGCGGCGCGGGCGGCCTTCCCCTGCTCCTCGACGGAGACGGTGGCGTTGAAGAACTCGGGCTGGCCGGACTCCAGGAACCGGGCCTCGAACCGCTCCAGCGTCAGGCAGAACGGCGGCAGGTCCGCGCTGTCCACCCGGGGGCCGAGCTTCGCCTCGGCGTACTGCTGGCGGGTGTTGCAGAAGGCGTTGTCCTCGCCGGCCACCAGCAGGCGGTTGCCGTGCCAGCCGTACCAGGAGTTGAGCGCCACCCCGAGCAGCACCGCGACCAGCGAGGTGTGGAAGAGCAGGTTGCCGGTCTCCTTGAGGTAGCCCTTCTCGGCGGAGACCTCGTTGCCGCGTACCTCGGTCCGCCAGCGGCGGCGGCGCAGCACCGCGGCGATCGCCGCCGGGTCGGCGGCGGCCGGCGCCGCCAGCACCGCGTGCTGCGGCAGCCGCTCCAGCCGCTTCGGCGCGGCCGGCGGGCGGGCCCGCAGCGCCCGCACGTGGTCGCGCATCCGGGGCGTGATGCAGCCGACCAGCGAGACGAAGAGCAGCAGGTAGATCGCGGAGAACCAGACCGAACCGAAGACCTCGAACGCGCCGATCCGGTCCAGCCGGGGGGCCCACTCCGGGTGGTCGACGAAGTACTGGTCGACCCGCTCCGGGTTGACCCCGCGCTGCGGCAGCACCGAGCCGGGGATGGCCGCGACGGCGAGCAGGAAGAGCAACATCAACGCCGTACGCATGCTGGTGAGCTGCCGCCAGGAGTTGCGCAGCAGGGCCAGCACCGGATTGACCCGCCGACGCGGCGCCGGAGCGGGCGGGGCCGCCGGTCGGTCGTCCACGGGCGTCATCAGATGCTCACCTCACCCGTACCCACGCTGGTCTGCAACCAGATCACGAAGTTCTGCCAGCCCCCGGTGACCAGCGCCAGGCCGATCAGGATCAGCAGGGCGCCGCCGATCCGGGTGACCCAGCGGCTGTTGCGCCGGACGGCGCGGAACACCCCGAGCAGGCGGTGGAAGCCCAGCCCGAAGACGACGAACGGTAGCCCCAGCCCGAGGCAGTACGCCACCGCCAGCACCACCGCCCGGTCGGTCTGCCCGCCGGCGGTGGCCATGCCGAGCACCGCGCCGAGGGTGGGGCCGGTGCAGGGCAGCCAGCTGAGCGCGAACACCGCGCCCAGCACCGGCGCGCCGAGCAGGCCGGCGGCGGGGAGCCGGTTGATCCGGAACTCCCGCTGCATGCCGGGGATCACCCCGAGGTAGCCGAGGCCGAGCAGGACGACGAGTGCGCCGATGACGATCTCCAGCGTCCGCTCGTGGTCGAAGAAGACCCGGCCGAAGCTGGCGAAGAGGATCGCGGTGGAGGTGAAGACGAAGGTGAAGCCGGCGATGAACAGCAGCGTGCCGGCGAGCACCCGGCCCTTCACCGCGACCACCCGCCGGGCGGCCGGCGGCGCGGCCACGGCCAGCCCGCCGCTCGCCCGGTCGGCAGAGGTGTTAACAGGGGGCCCCTGCTCTACCGGAGGCGTTAACAGGGGGCCCTTCCTTGCACTTTCAAGCTCGGCACCCGCCAGCCCGGTCACGTACGACAGGTAGCCGGGCATCAGCGGCAGCACGCACGGGGAGAGGAAGCTGACCAGCCCGGCGAGCGCCGCCGCGCCGACGGCCAGCAGCAGCGGGCCGGAGAGGGCGAGTTGGCGGAAGGTCTCACCCATCAGCGGGAACCGTCGGCGGGCGGCTGCTCGGCGGCGACCCTCTCCACCAGGGGCTGGAGGCCCTCCTGCCGCACCGCCGCCCGGATCACCGTGGCGACCCGGCCCTCCCGGTCGAGGATCACCGTCGCCGGGATGGTGTTCGGCGGGATGTTCAACGCCAGCGCCAACCGGCTGGCCGGGTCGAACAGGCTCGGGTAGGTGACCCGGCCCTCCTCGAAGGCGATCGCCTTGTCCCGGCTGTCCTGCACGTTGATGCCGAGGAAGGTCACCCCGGTCGCCTTCGTCGCCTGGTAGGTCCCCTCCAGGTCGTCGGCCTCCGCGCGGCAGGGCGGGCACCAGGAACCCCAGAAGTTGAGCACCACCACCTGGCCGCGGGCCTGGGACACGTCGTACCGGCCGGTGCCGTCGAGCAGGTCGCCGGCGATCTCCGGGGCCGCGGCGCGCTGGTCGGGGGCGCACTGCACGATGCCGTCGGAGTTCGCGCAGCGGCTCTCCTGGCTCCCGGAGCCGCAACCGGCCAGCGCCGCCGCCAGGGCGACGGCGGTGAGCAGGGCGGCGATCGGCCTCCGGGCGCGCATCAGGCCCCCTTGGCCGTCCGGGCGGTCGGCGAGATGGCGATCAGGTGGGCGGCCGGCTCGGAGTAGCCGATGCCGGCGATCTTGGCGCCGTCGAAGTGGAACGAGGTGAGGCTGGCCAGCCCGCACTGCCGACGGCGCGGGTCGTGCCAGAGCCGCTTGCGCTCGACGTAGCGGCGCAGGGTCCAGATCGGCAGCTGGTGCGAGACCAGCACCGCCTCCCGACCCTCGGCGGCCACCCGGGCGGCGTGCAGGGCGGCGAACATCCGCTCCGCGATGACCTGGTAGGCCTCGCCCCAGGACGGGGTGACCGGGTCGCGCAGCACCCACCAGTTGCGCGGGTCGCGGAACCCGCCGTCGCCCGGGGAGACCTTCTTGCCCTCGAACCAGTTGGCGCTCTCGATCAGCCGCTCGTCCACCCCGACCGAGAGCCCGAACTGGGCGGCGATCGGTTCGGCGGTCTGCTGGGCGCGCTCCAGCGGGCTGGCCACCACGTGCACCACGGTCTTGTCGGCGAGGGCCTGCGCCGCCGCCTTGGCCATCTGCACGCCGAGCTCGGAGAGGCGGAAACCGGGCAGCCGGCCGTAGAGGATGCCCTGCGGGTTGTAGACCTCGCCGTGCCGCAGCACGTGCACCACCGTCTCAGCCATGAGTTCCCCCCGCTGCTGCCGCCGCGCTCGCCGCTTCCGGCAGGGCCGCGGCGATCTGCTCCAGGGCGGCGTCGTCGATCGCCGCCGACACGAACCACGACTCGAACGCGCTCGGCGGCAGGTAGACGCCGGCGGCGAGCATGGCGTGGAAGAACGCCTTGAACGCGGGCACCTGCTGAGTGCGGGCGCTGTCGTAGTCGACCACGTCGGCGTCGGTGAAGAAGATCGAGAACATGTTGCCCGCGTACGACAGGCGGTGCGGGACCCCGGCGGCGGCCAGCGCGTCGCCGGCCAGCTTGCCCACCACGGCGGCCGTGTCGTCCAGCTTGCGGTAGAGCGCGTCGTCGGCCAGCCGCAGGGTGGCCAGGCCGGCCGCGCAGGCCAGCGGGTTACCGGAGAGCGTGCCGGCCTGGTAGACCGGACCGGCCGGGGCCAGCTTCGCCATGATCTCCGCGCGCCCGCCGAAGGCCGCGGCGGGCAGCCCGCCACCCATCACCTTCCCGTACGTCCACAGGTCGGCGTCGGCGGCGTCGAGGCCGTGCCACCCGGCGCGGGAGACCCGGAACCCGGTCATCACCTCGTCGACGATGAGCAGCGCGCCGTGTGCGTGGGCGATCGCCGCGAGCTGCTGGTTGAAGCCGGCGCGCGGGGCGACCACGCCCATGTTGCCGGCCGCCGCCTCGGTGATGATCGCGGCGATGTGCCGGCCCTCGGCGGCGAACACCTCCTCGACCGCGCGCAGGTCGTTGTAGGGCAGCACGATGGTGTCGCCGGCCGCCGCGCCGGTGACGCCGGGCGAGTCGGGCAGGCCGAGGGTGGCCACCCCGGAGCCGGCGGCGGCGAGCAGCGCGTCCGAGTGCCCGTGGTAGCAGCCGGCGAACTTGACGATCTTGGCGCGGCCGGTGAAGCCGCGGGCCAGCCGGATCGCCGACATGGTCGCCTCGGTGCCCGAGTTGACCAGCCGCACCTGCTCGACCGGGGTACGCGCGACGATCTCGGCGGCCAGCTCCACCTCGCCCGGGGTGGGGGTGCCGAAGCTGGTGCCGAGCCCGGCGGCCTCGCGCAGCGCCTCGACCACCTGCGGGTGGGCGTGGCCGAGGATCAGCGGGCCCCAGGAGCAGACCAGGTCGACGTAGCGGCGACCGTCGGCGTCGTACAGCCAGGGACCCTCCCCCCGGACCATGAAGCGCGGGGTGCCGCCGACGGCACGGAAGGCGCGCACGGGGGAGTTCACCCCGCCCGGCACGATGGCCTTGGCGCGGTCGAACAGGGCCTCGGAGGCCGGCGCGTCGGCCGGGTAGCGGCCGGATCCGGCGGAAAAGGTGTCGGTCACGATGCCGCCATTGTGTCAGCGCCGGACGGCGAATCGGCAGGCACCCCGGCAGCGGGGTTACCCGGCTCACGCAGGCCGGGCCGACTCACGCCGCGACGCCCATCGCCTCGACGGGCCGCACCGGCGAGATCGCGATAGGCTGACCGGGTGGATCGTGCCGAACTGTCCATCACCGTACACCGCACTGGCGATGAGGTTGTCCTTCGCCTCGTCGGTGAGATCGACATGCTCACGGCCGCCCAACTCAGCACCGTCGTCAACGAGGCGCTGGCGGATCCGCCGCCCCGCGTGGTGCTCGACCTGGGCGGGGTCACCTTCTGCGACTCGCAGGGCCTCGGCACCCTCGTCGTGCTCAGCCGCAAGGCCAGCCACGCCCAGAGCCTGCTGGTCCTCAGCAACGTCGGCGACTTCCTCCTCCGGGTCCTGGACATCACCGGCCTGCGCAGCGCCCTGATGATCCGCAACGAGACCGCACCCTGACCCGCTCCCGGTCAGCCGGCGGGCACGTCCCGCCGCCGGAAGCCGGCCAGGCCGGCCAGCGCCAGCAGCAGGGCCAGGGCCGCCAGCACGGCGAGCGGGGTGGCGCTCCAGTCGGGACGCAGCACCTGCGGCGTGTGGGTGAACGGGGAGAGGTCCAGCAGCCACTGGTCCAGCTTCAACACCGGGCCGAGCTGACCGAGCAGCACGACGGCCGCCAGCGCCGCCCAGGCCAGCGGGGCCAGCCGGGGCAGCAGCCCGAACAGCAGCACCGCCAGGCCGGCCAGCACCCAGGCCGCGGGTAGCTGCGCCAGGCCGGCCCCGAGCATCCGGGGCAGCTCGCGGGGCACGTCGCCGACGCTGATCCCGTACGCCAGGCCGGTGGCCAGGCCGGTGACCAGCAGCACCACCGCCGGGCCGAGCAGCGCGAACAGCAGGTGGGAGAGCAGCCAGGTGGAACGGTGGGTGCCCGTCGCCAGCAGCGGCTCGGCCCGCCCGGCGGTCTCCTCCGTACGCATCCGCAGCGCCGCCTGGATGCCGTAACCGGCGGCGGCCATCCCGGTCAGCCCCAGGGTCGCCCCGAGGTACGCGTCGGCCAGCCCGGACGCGCCCCCGAGCTGGGCCAGGATCTCCTCCAGCCGCGGGTTGCCCTCGACCGACCGGCCGGCCGCCTCGGCCGCGCCGCCGAGGATCAACCCGAGCAGGCCGAAGCCGACCGACCACCAGAGGATCTGCCCCCGGTGCAGCCGCCAGGCCAGCCCGAACGACCCGGACAGGCCCCGTCCCCCGGTGGCCGGGCCGAGCCGCGAGGGCAGCAGCCCGGCGCCCAGGTCCCGGCGCACCGACAGCGGGTACGCGACGGCCGCCAGCAGCGCCGAGGCGGCGACCGGCAGCGCCAGCACCCACCAGCGGTCCCCCTCGTACGGCCGGACCCGGGGTGCCCAGCCGAGCGGGGAGAGCCAGCTCAGCCACTCCCGGCCGCCGGCGTCCCCGGCGAGCCGCAGCGCGAAGGCCAGCCCGAGCACGCCGATCCCGATCCCCCGCGCGCCACCGGCGCTCTCGGTGAGCTGGGCGGCCAGCCCGCCCAGGGTGGCGAACACGACGCCGGTCAGCGCGGTGGCCAGCCCGTACGCCAGGCTGCCAGCGGCCGGCAGCCCGGCCGCCACCAGGCCGGCGGCGGTGAGCAGGCCGAGCAGCAGGCTGGCCGCGTACGTCACGAGCAGGGCGGCGGTGAGGCCGGCGTACCGGCCGAGCACGTTGCCGGCGAGCAGTTCCCGCCGCCCGGCCTCCTCCTCGGTGCGGGTGTGCCGGACGACGGTGAGCAGGGCGGCCAGCGCGACGATCGCCAGCAGGAAGCCGCCCCGCTGGGCGGTCAGCGCGCCGACGCTCTCCCCGTACAGCGGGCCGAGCAGCGCGACGATCGACGGGTTCCGCCCGGTGCCGGTGGCGTACGCGGCCCGCTCGGCGGCGGTCGGAAAGAGCTCGAAGAAGCTGGTCGCGTACGTCATCGGCAGCACCGCGAGGACCAGCACCCAGAGCGGCAGCAGGATCCGGTCCCGGCGCAGGATCAGCCGGGTCAGGTGGCGGGTGCCGGTCAGCGTGCTCATCGGGTCGCCTCCGCCGGCTCGCCGGTCGACTCGTAGTGCCGCAGGAAGAGCTCCTCCAGCGTGGGCGGCTGGCTGACCAGGCTGCGTACGCCCAGCTCGGTGAGGCGGCGCAGCGCGGCGTCCAGGGCCGCGGTGTCGACGTCGAAGCGCACCCGCTGCCCCTGCACCCGCAGGTCGTGCACGCCGGGCAGGTCGCCGAGACCGTCCACCGCGCCGGTGAGCTCGGCGTCGATCGCGGTCCGGTGCAGGTGGCGCAGCTCGGTCAGGGTGCCGCTCTCCACCGCCCGGCCGTTGCGGATGATCGTCACCCGGTCGCAGAGCGCCTCCACCTCGGCCAGGATGTGGCTGGAGAGCAGCACGGTGCGGCCGTCCCGCTTGGCCCGGCCGACCCAGTGCTGGAAGACCTCCTCCATCAGCGGGTCCAGGCCCGAGGTCGGCTCGTCGAGGATGAGCAGCTCGACGTCGGAGGCGAGGGCGGCGACCAGGCCGACCTTCTGCCGGTTGCCCTTGGAGTAGGTGCGGCCCTTCTTGCGCGGGTCCAGCTCGAAGGAGTCCAGCAGCTCGGCCCGGCGCTTCGGGTCGAGGCCGCCGCGCATCCGGCCGAGCAGGTCGATCACCTCACCGCCGGAGAGGTTGGGCCAGAGGGTCACGTCACCCGGCACGTACGCCAGCCGGCGGTGCAGCGGCACCGCGTCCCGCCAGGGGTCGCCGCCGAGCAGCCGGACGGTCCCCGCGTCCGCCCGCAGCAGGCCGAGCAGCACCCGGATGGTGGTGGACTTGCCGGAGCCGTTGGGGCCCAGGAAGCCGTGCACCTCGCCGGCGCGGACGGTCAGGTCGAGCCCGTCCAGTGCCCTGATCCGGCCGAAGGTCTTGACCAGGCCGGCCACCGCAATGGGAGTTTCCATACATCAGAAGCTACGCTTGTTTCACAAACTTGTGAAGACAGTGTTGTGTGAGGCACGATCGGGTTCCGGACCGGCGCGCAGAGGAGTTCCGACACATGACCGAGGCCACCCGTCCCAGCCGGAACGAGGAGGAGGTCCACCTCTTCGTCGAACGGATGGCGATGGCGTTCGCCGACGTCGGCTTCCCCCGGATGGCCGCCCGGGTGCTGTTCACCGTGATGAGCGCGGACGAGCCGTTGACCGCCGCCGAGATCGGCGAACGCCTCGGGGTCAGTGCCGCCGCGGTCTCCGGCGCGGTGCGCTACCTCACCCAGTTCGGCATGCTGGTCCGGGAGCCGGTCAAGGGCTCCCGCCGGGACCGCTACCGGGTGCCGGACAACCCGTGGTACGAGGCCACCATCACCAAGACCGGCCTCTACAAGAACTTCATCGACATCGCCGCGGCCGGGGTGAGCGCGCTGGACGGCACCGGCCCGGGCCGCGAGCGGGTGGCCGAGATGCGGGACTTCTTCGTCTTCGTCCAGGAGGAACTGGACTCCCTCGGCGAGCGCTGGCGCGCCCGCCGCGCGACTCGCTAGGGAGTGGACCCCCAGCGGGCCTGCTCCAGCAGCTCGACCGCCCGGTCGGCGCCGTCCGGGTCACCCGAGCGCAGCAGCGCGGTGGCCTCGTCCACCGCGTCGGTGAGGGTGCGCCACTGCGTCTCACGCTCGCGGACCAGATCCGACTGCATCGCCAACTGCCGGCTCTTCACCCACAGCTCGACGAAGACGGAGACCTTGGCCCGCAGCACCCACGGGTCGAAGGGCTTGGTCAGGTAGTCGACGGCGCCCACCGCGTACCCGCGCAGCGCGAGCTGGGCGTCCCGGTCGGCGGCGGTGAGGAAGATGATCGGCACGTGCCGGGTCCGCTCCCGGCGCTTGATGTGGCTCGCGGTCTCGAAGCCGTCCATGTCCGGCATCTGCGCGTCCAGCAGGATCACCGCGAAGTCGTCGACGAGCAACTGCTTCAGCGCCGCCTCACCGCTCTCCACGGCCACCGACTGCACGGGCAGCCCCTGGAGGATCGCCTCCAGGGCCATCAGGTTCTCCCGGCGGTCGTCCACCAGCAGCGCCTTCGCGGTCTGCGTCACGAATGCTCCTCGCCTCGGGCGCCGCGGATCCAGGACGACATCAGCTCGATCAGCTCGTCCAGGTCCACCGGCTTGGTGATGTAGTCGCTGCCACCGGCCGCGAGCGCGGACTCGCGGTCGCCGGGCATCGCCTTCGCGGTGAGGAAGACGATCGGCAGGTCGGCGAAGCGGTGGTTGCGCCGGATCTGCCGGGTGGTCTCGTAGCCGTCCTGGTCCGGCATCATCGCGTCCATCAACACGATGTCCACCTCCGGATGCTCGGCCAGCAGGCGAACGCCGTCCGCCCCGTTGTCCGAGTACAACACGGTCATACCGTGCAGTTCCAATGCGGAGGTCAGCGCGAACACGTTCCGCACGTCGTCGTCCACGATCAGCACGGTCGCCCCGTCGAGCTGCCGGGTGGCCGGCGCCTCCGGCCGCTCGTGCAGCAGCTCCACCGGCGGCATCAGCAACGACGACGGCAGACCGGCCCGCTGCGGGGACGGCGGCTGCGGCGCCACCACCGCGTCCGGGGCCAACACGTCGGGTACGAACAGGGTGAACGTCGAGCCCTGGCCGGGTTCGGAGGTGACCGCGATCGTGCCGCCGAGGAGGCGGGCCAGGTCCCGGCTGATGGACAGCCCCAGCCCGGTGCCCCCGTACCGGCGGCTGGTGGTGCCGTCGGCCTGCTGGAACGCCTCGAAGATCAGCGACAGCTTGTCGTCGGAGATGCCGATACCGGTGTCGATCACGGTGAACGCGATGACCTGCCGGGCGTTGATCAGCGCCGGCACGTCGAAGACCGCGTGCGGCGGTGCCGGCGCGATCCGCAGGGTCACCGCGCCCTGGTCGGTGAACTTCACCGCGTTGGAGAGCAGGTTGCGCAGGATCTGCTGCAACCGCTGCGCGTCGGTGACCAACGCCGGCGGCAGCTCCGGGGCCAGCCGTACCTGAAGGTCCAGGCCCTTCTCCTCGGCCTGCGGGACGAACGCCTGCTCGACGTAGCCGCGGATCTCGTCGAACCGCACGTCGGTCGGCTCGACGTCCATCCGGCCGGCCTCGATCTTGGACAGGTCCAGGATGTCGTCGATCAGGGAGAGCAGGTCCGAGCCGGCGCCGTGGATGGTCCGGGCGAACTCGATCTGCTTCGGCGTGAGGTTGCGCTCCGAGTTCTCGGCCAGCAGCCGGGCCAGCAGCAGCAGCGAGTTCAGCGGCGTACGCAGCTCGTGGCTCATGTTGGCCAGGAACTCCGACTTGTACGCCGAGGCCCGGGTGAGCTGCTGGGCCTTCTCCTCCAGGCCGAGCCGGGCCAGCTCGATCTCCCGGTTCTTGGTCTCGATGTTGCCCTTCTGCTCGGAGAGCAGTTGGGCCTTGTCCTCCAGCTCGGCGTTGGTGCGCTGCAACTCGGCCGACTGCTCCTGCAACTCGTGCGCGAGCCGCTGCGACTGGGCCAGCAGTTCCTCGGTGCGCCGGTTGGCCTGGATGGTGTTGACCGCGACGCCGATGGTCAGCACCAGCCGCTCCAGGAAGGACAGGTGCAGCTCGGAGAAGGTGGCCACCCCGGCGAACTCGATCACGCCGAGCAGCTCCCCCTCGAAGAGCACCGGCAGCACCACCAGGTCCGCCGGGGGCGTCTCGGCCAGCCCGGAGCGCAGCACCAGCCGGCCGTCCGGCTGGGCCTTGACCCGGATGGTCCGGCGGGAGAGCGCGGCCTGCCCGACCAGCCCCTCACCCGGCCCGAACGTGACGTCGTGGCCGCGGGCCACGTACCCGTAGGAGGCGGTGAGCCGCAGCCGCACGCTGCCGTCGGAGCTGTCCGCCAGGAAGAACGCGCCGAGCTGCGCGTCGACCAGCGGGGTCACCTCCATCATGATCATGCGGCACACCTCGCCCAGGTCCCGCTGGCCCTGGAGCAGGCCGCCGATGCGGGCCAGGTTGGAGTCCAGCCAGCCCTGCTCGGCGTTCTTCTTTGTCGTCTCCCGGAGGGTGACGATCATCTGGTTGATGTTGTCCTTCAGCTCGGCGACCTCGCCCTGCGCCTTCACCGCGATCCGCTGGGTCAGGTCGCCCCGGGTCACCGAGGTGGACACCTGGGAGATCGCGCGCAGCTGGGTGGTCAGCGTCGAGGCGAGCTGGTTGACGTTCTCGGTGAGGTCCCGCCAGGTGCCGGAGACCCCCTTCACCTGGGCCTGACCGCCCAGCTTGCCCTCGATGCCGACCTCGCGGGCCACCCGGGTCACCTCGTCGGCGAACGACGAGAGCTGGTCGACCATCGTGTTGACGGTGTTCTTCAGCTCCAGGATCTCGCCCTGCGCGTCCACGGTGATCTTCTGGCTCAGGTCACCCTTGGCCACCGCCGTGGTCACCGAGGCGATGTTGCGCACCTGCGACGTCAGGTTCGACGCCATCGAGTTCACGTTGCCGGTCAGGTCCCGCCAGGTGCCCGAGACCCCCTTCACCTGGGCCTGACCGCCCAGCTTGCCCTCCGTACCCACCTCGCGGGCCACCCGGGTCACCTCGTCGGCGAACGACGACAGCTGGTCGACCATCGTGTTCACCGTCGACTTCAGCTCCAGGATCTCGCCCCGGGCATCCACCGTGATCTTCTGCGACAGGTCACCCTTGGCCACCGCGGTGGAGACCTGCGCGATGTTGCGCACCTGGGCGGTCAGGTTCGAGGCCATCGAGTTGACGTTGTCGGTCAGGTCGCGCCAGGTGCCGGCCACGCCGCGCACCTGGGCCTGGCCGCCGAGCTTGCCCTCCGTACCCACCTCGCGGGCCACCCGGGTCACCTCGTCGGCGAACGACGACAACTGGTCGACCATCGTGTTCACCGTCGACTTCAGCTCCAGGATCTCGCCCCGGGCATCCACCGTGATCTTCTGCGACAGGTCACCCTTGGCCACCGCCGTGGTCACCGAGGCGATGTTGCGCACCTGCGACGTCAGGTTCGACGCCATCGAGTTCACGTTGTCGGTGAGGTCCCGCCAGGTGCCGGAGACCCCCTTCACCTGGGCCTGACCGCCCAGCTTGCCCTCGGTGCCCACCTCGCGGGCCACCCGGGTCACCTCGTCGGCGAACGACGAGAGCTGGTCCACCATCGTGTTGACGGTGTTCTTCAGCTCCAGGATCTCGCCCTGCGCGTCCACGGTGATCTTCTGGCTCAGGTCACCCTTCGCCACGGCGGTGGAGACCTGGGAGATGTTGCGTACCTGGCTGGTCAGGTTGCCGGCGAGCTGGTTGACGTTCTCGGTGAGGTCGCGCCAGGTGCCGGACACCCCGCGGACCTGGGCCTGACCGCCCAGCTTGCCCTCGATGCCCACCTCGCGGGCCACCCGGGTCACCTCGTCGGCGAACGACGAGAGCTGGTCGACCATCGTGTTGACGGTGTCCTTCAGCTCCAGGATCTCACCCTGCGCGGCCACCGTGATCTTCTGCGACAGGTCACCCCGGGCGACCGCCGTGGAGACCTGCGCGATGTTGCGCACCTGGGCGGTCAGGTTCGACGCCATCGAGTTGACGCTGTCGGTCAGGTCCTTCCAGGTGCCGGCCACGTTCGGCACGTCCGCCTGGCCGCCCAGCTTGCCCTCGGTGCCCACCTCGCGGGCCACCCGGGTGACCTGCTCGGCGAAGAGGCGCAGGGTGTCGGTAAGCGAGTTCATCGTGTCGGCCAGCTCGGCGACCTCGCCCCGGGCGCCCACGGTGATCTTCTGGCTCAGGTCGCCCCGGGCCACCGCCGTCGCCACCTGCGAGATCGACCGCACCTGGCCGGTCAGGTTCGACGCCATGGTGTTCACCGAGTCGGTGAGGTCCTTCCAGGTGCCGGCCACCCCGCGCACGTCCGCCTGACCGCCCAGCTTGCCCTCGGTGCCCACCTCCCGGGCCACCCGGGTCACCTCGTTGGAGAAGGAGGAGAGCTGCCCGACCATGGTGTTCACGGTGCGGCCGATGCGCAGGTACTCACCGCGCAGCGGGCGACCGTCGATCTCCAGCGCCATGTGCTGGGAGAGGTCGCCGTCGGCGACCGCCACGATCACCCGGGCGATCTCGGTGGTCGGCCGGCCCAGGTCGTCGATCAGCGAGTTGATCGCCCGCTGCCCCTCCGCCCACGCGCCCTCCAGCCCCTCCTCGTCGAGGCGTTCGGTCAGCCGGCCGTCCCGACCCACGATCCGGCTGATCCGGCGCAGGTCGAGGTGCTGCCGCTCCTGGAGCGCGACCACCTCGTTAAAGGCGTCCGCGACCTCCCCGGCCGCGCCCGCCCGGCGCGGCAACCGGACCTTCAGGTCGCCACCGCGCACCCGGCGCAGGGCCTGCGCCAACTCCGCGAGCATCACCTCGTGGTCTGAAGCGGACGAATCCGCGGCTACCGAATGTTTCGCCGTGGTCATCATTCCTCGCTCAGCTCGGGGCTCCCGGGTCGGGCCAGACCGCAGGCCATCCCATCATTGTGCCCGCGCCCGCGTCCATGCCAGGCCGGCCGCCGGCTCGCCACGCCCGGCGGGTCGCCCGTCCGCCCTGCTCACCGGGACCGCGCCGGCGCTCGCCGGCCCGCCGCACGGCGGGGCCGGCGAGGTGCGACATGCCGCACTTTGGGCCATCACCTGGCCGTGATAGCCCAACATGCCGCAGGCGGGGACACGCGCGGCGGCGGCACGCCGGGCCCGCCGACCGGCCGGCGCGGGCGGGTTGGCACCGGGCGGGCGACGGTGGAGGATACGGGGATGCCAGCGGAGCCGGGGGCCGCGCAGAGGAACGGCCCGGAGGAGCACGTGCGGCGCGTCCGCCTCCCCGCCGACCGGCGTACGCCCGCCGCCGCGCGCGCCCTGGTCCGCTCCGTGCTGACCGAGGCGCACCTCGACGAGCTGCTCAACGAGGCGCTGCTGCTCACCACCGAGCTGTCCACCAACGCGGTCGAGCACGCCCGGACCGAGCTGGACATCGAGGTCCTCGCGGACGGCGTCGGGCTGACCGTCACGGTCAGTGACTTCGCCGGTGGGCCGGTGGAGGAGCTGGTCGTCGGGGTGCGCAACGACTCCGCCGAGATCGGCGAGGTGGCCGAGCGCGGCCGGGGGCTGCTCCTGGTCGACCACTTCGCCAGCCGCTGGGGGACCACGTACCAGCCGACCGGCAAGGGGGTGTGGTTCCGACTCGACCGGTCCGACCCCCGCCCGGCCGACACCGTGGCGCATTTCCGGCCCGGGAGCGGGAACGGCGGGCAGGTGGAGAGCTCGACGCCCAGCGCGGCCGCGATGCACGAGCTGATGCAGGCCAGCCCCGACCCGTACGCCGACGATCCGCTGCCCGACTTCGCCGCCGACCTGCTCGGTCGGCTCGCCGAGATGGTGGGCGCGGCCGGTGGCACGGTCCGGCTGGACCGGGGCGACGGGCAGGGCACCCAGACGCTGGCCCGGTACGGCCGGCAGCCCCGCCCCGGCAACGAGCTGCTCCGGGTCCGGCTGGCCGTGCACCGGCCGTACGCCGGCGAGCTGGAGCTGGACGCGGCGCCGAGCGCGTACGCGCAGCCGCTCGCCATGCTGGTCGGCGAGCGGCTCTCCCTGCACCTGGAGAACGACCGGCTGCGCCGGGCGGACGTCCGGCGGCAGGCCTGGCTCACCTTCCTGGCCGAGGCCAGCGAGCTGCTGGCCCAGTCGCTGGACGTCGAGCTGACCATGGCGCTCATCCCGCAGCTGGTGGTGCCCCGGCTCGGGCAGTGGTGCGCGGTGCACACCACCGACGAGTGGGGCCGGCTCAAGCTCGCCGCGGCCACCCACGCCGACGAGTCGGTGCTGCCCCAGCTGGACCAGGCGTTGCGCGCCACCGGCCCGGACTCGGTGCACGCCCGGCTGCGGGAGGCGTCCCGCAGCGCCGCCCAGATGCCGCTGGGCGCGCCGATGGAGGGCTTCGCCGTCCCGCTGATCGCCCGCGGCCAGCGGCTCGGCACCCTCGCGGTGGGCCGGCACCAGCGGCACCGGCACGACCCGGACGAGATCGCCGTGCTGGAGGACGTGGCCCGCCGCGCCGCGCTGGCCATCGAGAACGCCCGGATCCACGCCGAGCGCCGGCGGGTCGCGCAGACCCTGCAGAAGTCCCTGCTGCCGCCGGTGCTGCCGGTGATCGAGGGGATCGGCTTCGCCGCCGAGTACGTGCCGACCGGCGACGACGCCGAGGTCGGCGGCGACTTCTACGACGTGCTGCCGCTGCCGGACGGCCGGTGGCTGGTGGTGATCGGTGACGTCTCCGGCAAGGGCGTGCAGGCGGCGGCCGTCACCGGGCTGGTCCGGGACGTGATCCGGGTGCTGGCCGGCGACGGCAAGCCGCTGCCCGAGGTGCTCACCCGGCTCAACGAGACCCTGGTGGAACGCGGTGGCGGGCGCTACTGCACGCTGGCGCTGGCGGCGGTCGCCCCCGGCGAGGGCGACCAGCTCGACGTCTCGCTGCACCTGGCCGGCCACGACCGGCCGGTGCTGCTGCGCGGCGGGGGTGGCGCGGCCTTCACCGGCACCGGCGGCACCGCGCTCGGCCTGCTCGACTCGATCGCCACCCCGACCCTCGACTTCCCGCTCGACCCGGGCGACGCGCTGGTGTTCTATACCGACGGGGTGACCGAGCGGCGGCGCGGCCGGGAGCTGTTCGGCACCGACCGGCTGCGCGACGCCGCCGCCCCGCTGGCCGGATATTCCGCCGACGTGATCGCCGCCCGGCTCCGGGCCACCGCGATCAACTTCTCGGTGGAGGCGCCCCGGGACGACATCGCGGTGCTGGTGCTGCGCAACGACGCGCTCTGAGAGCAGTCACCCGACTCGCCGGGTGACTGCCCTGACGGGCATGTTCAGCCTCCCTCACGGGCATGTTCAGCCTCGCGGAGACCGCCGACCCCGGGCGGTCCAGGACAGGGCCTGGCTACAGGCCGCCCGGCAGCCGCCCGGGGGCCAACCGGCGGTGCGGGTCGAGGTGCTCCTTCGCGGCGCGCAGCCGGGGGATCACCGCCGCCTCGCCCCACACGTCGACGGCCTGCCGGACCGCCGGCGGCGCCGAGAGCACCACGCACCGGCCCCGGCGGGCCAGCAGCACCCCCCGCACGGCGGCGAGGATCGCGCCGACCCGCTCGGCGGGCAGCGAACCGGGCAGGGCCGCGTGCACCACGCCCAGGCCGGCCGAGCCACGCACCGGGACGGGCCCGCCGGCGGCGTCGCGGAGCGCGTAGACCGCGGCGTGCAGGTCGCCGATCGGCACCTCGACCCGCAGCGCGGTGTCGCCCGGGGCGAACGGGTAGCGCCGCCACCAGTCCGGGGCCGAGTGGGCCACGGTCGCGTCCCCCTCGACCAGGGCGACCAGCCGCTCGGCGCGCTCGGTGACCTCGGCCGGGCCGCCCTCCAGGAGCACGGCCAGCGTGCCGGCGCCGCCCCGGGCGGCGGCCGGGTCCCGCCGCCGGCCGGCCGCCGACGGGTGGTTGGCCATCGCGGCGGCGCGGGACGGGTGCACCGGTCGCCGGGCCCGGGAGCCGGCCGTGGGGAGATCCAGCTCGATCGCCGCCGGGTCGAGGCGGGCGGCGAGGACCGCCCGGACCAGGTCGTGCACCTCCAGCGGCGTCCACACCGGACGGGACACCCAGACCCGGCTGGCCGGCAGGGCCTGCACCCGCAGGGTGGCCGAGACGAGCACCCCCAGCCCGCCCTGGGAACCGCAGAGCAGCCGGCCCAGCTCCAGCCCGACCGGTGGCGCGCCGCCGGTCGCCTCGGCCGCGCCGGCCCCGACCAGCTCGCCGTCGGCGTTCAGCCAGCGCAGGCCGACCAGTTGCTCGCAGGCGGTGCCGTGCCGCAGCCGCAACGGGCCGGCCTCGTCGGCGGCGAGCACCCCGCCCAGGGTGGCGCCCGGCGACGGCGGGTCGAGCGGGAGCCGCCGGCCGGTGCGCTCCAGGGCGGACTGCACCGCGCGCAGCGGCGTGCCGGCGCCGATCTCGGTCACCGGCGAGCCGGTGGACTGGTGCCCGAGCCCGGCGAGCCGGCCGGTGTCGAGCATGATGTCGACCCGGGCCGGCGCCGCACCCCAGTCGATCTTGGTGCCGGCGCCCCGGGGCACCACGGTCAGGTCGTGCCGGGCGGCCAGCCGCAACACCTCGGCCGCGGCGGCGGGCGCGCCGGGCACCGCCACCCAGCGCGCGGACCGGCCGGCGACCTCGTCGGCCGCCCCGGCGAAGCGGGCGAACGGCGGGCCACAGATCTCGGTCAACTTTCGGGTGATCTCCATCGCGCCGGTCGAACTCGCTGCAGCCGCCATGGCGGCTATCGTACACATGTTCGAACGAAACGTGGCGGCGGCCGACGCTGGATCGGCGGCGGCGGGCGGCCGGTAACGTGGCGCCGTGACCACCGAGACTCCCGACCACGCCGGCCCGGCGCCGGTCGCCAGGCGCGTCCCCACCGAGCGCACCCACCACGGCGACACGGTCGTCGACGAGTACGCCTGGCTCGCCGCCAAGGACGACCCGGCGACCATCGCCCACCTCACCGCCGAGAACGCGTACACCGAGGCCCGCACCGCGCACCTGGCGGCGCTGCGCGAGGAGCTGTTCGAGGAGACCCGGCGGCGCACCCAGGAGACGGACCTCTCGGTGCCCACCCGCAAGGGCGGCCACTGGTACTACACCCGCACGGTCGAGGGCCAGCAGTACGGCGTGCACTGCCGCCGGGCGGTCCGCGACGGCGAGACGGACCCGCCGATGAGCACCGACGGCGCGCCCCTCGACGGCGAGGAGGTGCTGCTCGACGGCAACCTGCTCGCCGAGGGCCACGACTTCTTCGCGCTCGGCGCGTTCGACGTCAGCCCCGACGGCCGCTGGCTGGCATACTCCACCGACTTCACCGGCGACGAGCGGTTCACCCTGCGGATCAAGGACCTGAGCACCGGTGAGCTGCTCCCCGACGAGGTGCCCGACTCCTTCTACGGCACCGCCTGGTCCACCGACGCGTCGGTGCTCTGCTATGTCACCGTCGACGAGACGTGGCGCCCCAACCGGGTGTGGCGGCACACCGTGGGCACCCCGTCGAGCGAGGACGTGGTGGTCCACGCCGAGGACGACGAGCGGTTCTGGGTCGGCGTCGAGCTGACCCGCTCCGAGCGGTTCATCCTCATCGACATCCACAGCAAGATCACCAGCGAGGTCCGGGTCATCCCGGCCGGCAACCCCACCGGCGAACCCGCGGTGATCGCCCCGCGCCGGCAGGGCGTCGAGTACGCGGTGGAGCACCACGGCCACCGCTTCCTGATCCTGCACAACGACGGCGCCGAGGACTTCGCCCTGGCCTGGACCTCGGCCGACGCGCCGGGCGAATGGGTGCCGCTGATCGCGCACTCCCCCGGCACCCGGCTGGAGGCCGTCGACGCGTTCGAGAACTACCTGGTCGTCTCCCTGCGCGCCAACGGGCTGACCGGGCTGCGGGTGCTGCCTGTCGGCGGCGGCGACGGCTGGGACATCGACTTCCCCGAGCCGATCTACAGCGTCGGGCTGGACGCCAACCCGGAATACCGCACCGGCTCGGTCCGGCTGCGCTACACCTCGCTGGTCACCCCCGACTCCGTCTACGACTACGACCTGGTCACCCGGGAGCTGGTGCTGCGCCGGCAGCGGCCGGTCCGCCCCGGGCCGGACGGTCGACCGTACGACCCGGCCGACTACGAGCAGCACCGGGACTGGGCCGTCGCCGACGACGGCACCCGGGTGCCCATCTCGCTGGTCTGCCGCCGGGGCACCCCGCGCGACGGCACCGCCCCCGCCGTCCTCTACGGCTACGGCTCGTACGAGGCAAGCATGGACCCCTGGTTCTCCATCGCCCGGCTGTCGCTGCTGGACCGGGGCGTCGTTTTCGCCGTCGCGCACATCCGCGGCGGCGGCGAGCTGGGCCGGCGCTGGTACGACCAGGGCAAGCTGCTGGCCAAGAAGAACACCTTCACCGACTTCGTGGCCTGCGCCCGGCACCTGGTCAAGGCCGGCTGGACGGCGAGCGACCGGCTGGTCGCCCGGGGCGCGTCGGCCGGCGGCCTGCTGATGGGCGCGGTGGCCAACCTGGCCCCCGACGCGTTCGCCGGGATCGTCGCGCAGGTGCCCTTCGTGGACGCCCTCACCACGATCCTCGACCCGTCGCTGCCGCTGACCGTCACCGAATGGGAGGAGTGGGGCAACCCGCTCGACGACCCCGAGGTGTACGCGTACATGAAGTCGTACACGCCGTACGAGAACGTGACGGCCGTCGACTACCCGGCCATCCTCGCGGTGACCAGCCTGAACGACACCCGGGTGCTCTACCACGAGCCGGCCAAGTGGATCGCCCGGCTGCGCGCCGTCGCGCCGCAGGGCGACTACCTGCTCAAGACCGAGATGGGCGCCGGCCACGGCGGCCCCAGCGGCCGCTACGACGCCTGGCGCGAGGAAGCCTTCATCAACGCCTGGACCCTCGACCGGGTGTAAGGAAGGGCCCCCTGTTAACGCATTTTGTATAGCAGGGGGCCCCTGTTAACACCCCGGGGCGTTGAGCGCCGAGGCCAGCACCGCCGGCTCGACGTTGCCACCGGAGACCACCGCGACCGTACGTCCCGGCGGCAGCTCCCCCGCGTGGAACAACCGGGCGGCCAGCGCCACCGCGCCACTCGGCTCGGCCACCAGCCGTGCCTCGCGGGCCAACCGACCCATCGCCGCGGCGATCTCCTCCTCGCCGACGGTGACGATGCGGTCGAGCCGTTCCCGCAGGTGGGCGAGGGTGAGCTCGGACAGGTTGGTGCGCAGCCCGTCGGCGCTGGTCCGGTAGGTCCGCGCCACGTCCCAGACCACCACCTCGCCGGCGGCCAGCGACTCGCGGGCATCGGCGGCCAGCGCCGGCTCCACCCCGATCACCACCGCCGACGGGCGCAGGGCGGCGACCGCCGTGGCCACCCCGGAGGAGAGGCCGCCGCCACCGACCGGCACCAGCACCACGTCCACGTCCGGCAGGTCCGCGACGATCTCCAGCCCCACCGTCCCCTGCCCGGCGATGATCCGCCGGTCGTCGAAGGGCGGCACCAGCGTCGCCCCGGTCGCCGCGACGACCCGCTCCGCCTCGGCCAGTCGCCGGGCCGGCGGCACCAGCCGTACCTCGGCGCCCAGCGCCCGCATCCGGTCCACCTTGACCCGCGGCGCGCCCTCCGGCACCACCACCGTGCACGGCACGCCGAAGGTCCGGGCCGCGTACGCCAGGGCCTGGCCGTGGTTGCCCGAGGAGTGGGTGACCACGCCCCGGGACCGGGCCGCCGGGTCGAGCCGGGCCACCGCGTGGGTCGCGCCGCGCAACTTGAACGACCCCACCGGTTGCAGGCTCTCCGGCTTGAGCCACAGGCCGTCGTCCCACGGCGCCGGCACGAGCGGGGTACGCACCACCGCGCCGGCGAGGTCGGCGGCGGCGGCTCGGACGTCGGCGATCGAGACCAGCTCCATCGGCCCATCCTGCCCCGCCCGACCCCGGTCGGCCCGTCCCGGTCGGCCCGTCCCGGTCGGTGCGGGGCGGGCGACGTCTCGGGCCGGGCGGGCAGCGCACGGGCGGACAACGCACGGGCGGACAACGCACGGGCGGACAACGCACGGGCGGACAGCACTCGGGCGGACAACGCACGGGCGGACAACGCACGGGCGGACAGCACTCGGGCGGACAACGCACGGGCGGGCAGCACTCGATCCTGGAAAGAGTGGCCTTCGCGAGGCCCGAAGGGGCCTATTTCCTGGATCGAGCACGATCTTGCCGGGGCGGCGCACGAGCTGGCACCTAGACTGCCCGGGTGAGCGACGCCGGCGACGAGGAGCGGGCCGAGGCACCCGTACCCCCGACCGGAGCGGCCCGGCGCGGGCCCGCCTGGGTGATCCTCGCGATTGTCGCCGCCGCCCTGCTGGTCTGCTGCTGCTCCGCCGTCATCGGGCTGGCGGTCTCGTGGTCGGCCGGCCTCTTCCACCCCGGCTGAGCCGACGCCGAGGTGTTAAGAGGGGGCCCCTGCTATACCGAATGCGTTAACAGGGGGCCCCTCCTTACCCCCGGACCAGGGCGGCGGCCTCACCGGTGCGGACCATCCGCTGCCAGCGCAACCGGTTCCCGATCACCGCGGTGACCACCGACTGCACCACCACGAGGTACATCACCTGGCGGTAGACGACCTGCTGGAACGGCAGCGTCCAGAGCGGACCGAGGCGTTCCCGGTCCAGCCGCAGCGCGTACGCGGCGGTGCCGCCCTGGAGCAGAAGCAGGCCCAGCCACGCCAGCACCAGCTTCGACCAGGGCAGGAAGATCAGGCCGTACAGGGCGAACACGTCCACGGCCGGCGCGGCCAGCGGCAACACGATCTGGAACAGCGTCAGGTACGGCAGGCCGCGCCGGCCCAGCTTGCCGCCACCGCCCGCCTCCCGGAGCGAGTGGCGGTGCTTCCACATCGCCTGCAAGGTGCCGTAGCACCAGCGGTAGCGCTGCCGCCAGAGCTGGCGCAGCGAGGAGGGGGCCTCCGTCCAGGCGATCGCCCGCTCCTCGTACGTCACCCGCCACCCGGCCCGGAGCACCTTCATCGTCAGGTCGGTGTCCTCGGCGAGGGTGTCCGACGGGACCCCGCCGACATCGAGCAGCACGCGGCGGCGGAATGCCCCGATCGCGCCGGGGATGGTGGGCATGCACCGCAGCACGTCGTACATCCGGCGGTCGAGGTTGAAGCCGATCACGTACTCCAGGTGCTGCCAGCGACCGAGCAGCCGCCGCCGGTTCGCCACCTTGGTGTTGCCGGAGATCGCGCCCACCCGCGGGTCGGCGAAGCCCTGCACCAGGTGGTGGATGGTGTCCGGCTGGAACACGGTGTCGCCGTCCACCAGCACCAGCAGCTCGGCCCGGGCCGCCCGGATGCCGGTGTTCAGCGCGGCCGGCTTGCCGGCGTTGGCCTGCCGGATGACCCGCACCCCGCGCAGCCGCAGCCGTGCCACGATGTCGGCGGTGCCGTCGCTGGACCCGTCGTCCACCACGATGACCTCCAGCGCCGGGTACGCGCTGGCCACCAGGGACCGTACGGTCGCGGCGATGTTCGCCGCCTCGTTGTACGCCGGCACGATCACCGACACCGGGACGCTCACCGCCGGGCCGGGGCGCCGGGTCCGGCGTACCCGGCGGACGTGCAGCTGGGCGCAGACCACCTGCACCGCGAGCCGGGCCAGGCCGAGCGCCAGCGCCACGCCGAGCAGGGCGTTCATCGCGGCGGCCAGCCACCCGGCGCCGAGCTGCGCCCCGCGCAACGCGGCCCCGCTCAGCGTCGTGGTGAGCCCGGCCGACACCGTCGACCCGGGGGCGGCGATCGCCTCCGACACGGTGGTGAAGCGGTAGCCCGTCTTGGTCAGCCGGGGCAGCAGCTGGTCGAGCGCGGCCACCGTCTGGCTCCGGTCGCCGCCGCCGTCGTGCATCAGGACCACCGCGCCCCGGCCGCCCTGCGGGGTGGCGGAACGCAGGATCGCCGGCACCCCGGGGCGCTGCCAGTCCTTCGTGTCCCGGTCGGCGAGCACGGCCACGTGGCCGCTGCCCGCGGCGGCGCGCAACACGTCGTACTGCCGGCCGGTCAGCGACCGGGTGGTGGAGGTGAACGGCGGCCGCAGCAGGGTCACCTCCCGCCCGGTGGCGGCGGCGATCGCCTTGCGGGTCAGCGACAGCTCCAACTCGGTCCGCCAGGCCGAGGCGGCGCTCAGGTCGGCATGGGTGAAGGAGTGGGAGCCGATCTCGTGGCCCTCGGCGAGGATCCGCCGGGCCAGCTCCGGATGTTCGTTGACCCGGGCGCCGACCAGGAAGAAGGTGGCGTGCGCGCGGTGCCGGCGTAGCACGTCGAGGACCTGGGGCGTCCAGCGTGGGTCCGGCCCGTCGTCGAAGGTCAGCGCCACCGTCCGGTCCGGCACCGAGCGGACCAGCGGCTTGGTCTGGTCCAGCCGGAGCACCGGGCCACCACCGGTGACCTGCCGCGGGGCCGGCGAGGAGGCCGCGGCGGACGGGCCCGAGCCGCCGGCGACGCCGGTCACCATCGCGTTCAGGCTGAGCGCGGCGAGCAGGACGGCCAGGCCGAGCAGGAGCAGGAGCCAGTGTGCCCGGGGATCGCGTCGGGCGGCGTGCAGCGCCATCGTCAGGGCTTGCCCGGGGACTTGCTCGGCCGGGTGCTGTTCCTCCGCTCCACACCCTGGCCACGGTGGGTGGGCTGGGGAGTCGGCGTGACGGTGGTGCCGGACGGTTGTCCGGTGGCGGTCGGCGACGGGCGGGTGGCCGTCGGCGCGGCGCTGGTCACCGGCGCGGCCGTGCTGGTCACCGCGGACGGGAGGGGGCGCCGGCTGGGCGGCTGGGCAGCCTCGTCCAGGCGGTCGCCGACGCCGGCCTTGATCGGGGACTGCCCCTTGCCCGGGTCGGACCAGCCGGGCAGGGACACCGCCGAGTCCCAGAAGAGCCCGGCGGCGATCAGCCCCACGCTGGTGAGCAGGCCGAGACCAAGAACAGTCCCGGCGATCATGGTGAGCCGGCGACGCCGGCCGGTTCGGTCGACGAAGACCGGCGGCGCACCGCCCGGCTGGTTCCGCATCTGGTGCACTCCCGCTGTCGCGCTGGGCGGGGGCGCTCCGCCTCCGCCGCCGGGCCCGCCGGGCGGGCCCTCGCAGGCAACAGCGTGCCGGCCGTCGGCAGCGTTACGCCCAGATCCGTCCCCGTCCGCTCGTCCAGCAGGTCCGGCGGTGGCCGGGGCGAGGCGGGATCGCAGCAGGTCGGCCGGTGACCGGGGCCCAGGCGGGAGCGCGGTGACCGGGCCCAGGCGGGACCGCGGCAGATCCGGCGGTGACCGGCCTCAGGCGGGACGGCGGCAGGTTCGGCGGTGACCGCCAGGCGGACCTCGGCAGGTCAGGCGGTGACCGGGCCCCAGGCGGGGGCGCGGCAGATCCGGCGGCGACCGGGATCCAGCCGGGACCACGGCAGGTTCGGCGGCGACCGCCAGGCGGACCTCGGCAGGTCAGGCGGTCGCCGGGGTCCAGGCGGGGTCGCGGCCGGTCCGGCCGAGCAGGCGGTCCAGGTCGGTGGCGCCGGCGTCGGTGGGCACCGGCGCGCCGAACGCGCCCATCCGCTGCCCCATCTCGCCCATCCGGTCCATGAAGCCGTGCCCGGTCGCGACCACGCCCGCCGGGGCGTCCATCCGCTGACCGGTGGCCCGGGCCAGGTCCCAGCCGTGCACGGTGAGGTCCACCAGCAACATGTCGCCGACGGTGACCTGCGGCAGGCCCATCCCCGGGGAGTCACCCTCCAGGGCCGCCGGATCCGACCACGCCTCGATCACCCGGTCCACCTCGATCGCGAACCGGTCCCGCCAGCCCTCGGTCAGGTGGTCCTCCTTGCCGGACCAGTCGGCCGCCTCCCGGCGGGCCAGGCCCTGGAAGTTCACCGCCACGTCGTACAGGTGGTTCAGCAGATCCCGCACGGTGTAGTCCGGGCACGGCGTGGGAAGGCCGAGCTGGTCGTCGGTGACACCCCGGACCACGGCCACCGTCCGTGGTGCGATCTCGGTAAGCAGCTCACTAGTCTTCGTGCTCATAGGGCCAGCGTACGAAGGTGGTCTTGAACAAATGCGACAACGACCGCGTGGTGACGATCGGGGCATTCTCGACCCCGCCGGGCTGCGGCGCCGGGTCCGGTTCCGGCGGCGACTGCCGGCGGCGGCGCTGCGACCGTACGTGGAGCACTACTGGCTGATCGACTGGGCGCTGACCGAGCCGCACGAGCAGCGGCTGGTGCCGCACCCGGCGGTGAACGTGGTGTTCCACGGCAACGACGACGCGCCGGAGACCGCCGAGGTCTCCGGCGTCGCCACCCAGCTCTTCTCGATCACGTTGGACGGGGTGGGACGGGCCACCGGCGTGCAGTTCCGCCCGGGCGGGTTCCGGCCGTTCTGGCGGCGGCCGGTCGCCGAGCTGACCGGGCACCGGCGGCCGCTCGCCACCCTCGGGCTCCCCGTCCCACCCGGCCGGCTCGGCGCGGGCACCGACGACGAGCGCTGCCGCCGCCTGGACGACCTGCTGGCCGGCTGGTCACCGGCCCCCGACCCGGTGACCGCCGAGGTGGTCGCGCTGGCCGAGGAGATCCGCACCGACCGGGAGGTGCTGCGGGTCGACGACCTCGCCCGGCGGCACGGGCTCTCCACCCGGCAGCTGCAACGTCTCTTCCTGGAGCACGTCGGGATCGGTCCGAAGTGGGTGATCCGCCGCTACCGGCTCCAGGAGGCGATCGAGCGGGCCGCCGCCGGGCCGCTCGACTGGGCCGCCCTCGCCGCCGACCTGGGCTACGCCGACCAGGCCCACCTGGCTCGGGAGTTCCGCTCGGTCACCGGCGTCTCCCCGACGGCGTACGCCCGGTCGCTGACCTGACGGGCGGCTGCCCGGCCCCTGGGCTGAGGGGCGGGTGCCCGGTCGCTGCCGGACGGCGGGTGCCTGGTCGCTGCCGGACGGCGGGTGCCTGGTCGCTGCCGGACGGCGGGTGCCTGGTCGCTGCCGGACGGCGTTAACAGGGGGCCCCGCCTATACAGAATGCGTTAACAGGGGGCCCCTCCTTACACCCGGCGCAGGGCGACCACCGCGACGTCGTCGTGGATCTGCGGCGGCGCCAGCTCCACCAGCAGCCGTTCGCAGAACCGGTCCAGGTCGTCGTCGACCCGCTCGGCGCAGGTGGCCAGCGCGGCCAGGCCCTCGTCGATGGTGGCGTCCCGCCGTTCGATCAGCCCGTCGGTGTAGAGCACCAGCGTCGCGCCGGCCGGCAGCACGAACTCCAGGTCGGCCGGCCGGTCGGCGCGGACCCCGAGCAGCGGGGCGTAGTGCTGCACGAACTCGGTCCGGCCGTCGACGCTGATCAGCGCGGGCAGGTGACCGGCGCTGGCCAGCCGCACCCGGCCGGACGGCGGGTGCATCAGCAGCACGCAGATGGTCGCCAACTCGTTGGGGAGCAGGGTACGCATCAGCTCGTTTACCCGCTCCAGGATCATCCCCGGCTGGTGCCCCTCCACCGCGTACGCCCGGACGGCGTGCCGCAGCTCGGCCATCACGGTCGCCGCGTGCAGCGAGTGGCCGGCCACGTCGCCGATCGCCATCAGCAGGTGCCCGTCGAGCATCACCAGCTCGTAGAAGTCGCCACCCACCTCAGTCTGCGCGCTCGCCGGCTCGTAGCGCACCGCGAGGTCCAGCCCGGCGATCTCCGGGATCCGCCGGGGCAGCAGGCTGCGTTGCAGGGTGACCGCGATCCGGTGCTCCTCGTCGAAGGAGCGCTGCGCCTCCACCGCCGAGGCCACCGCCTGGGCGAGCTGGACCAGCACCGGGGTGCGCCGGGTCTGGGTCTGCGAGGGCACCACCACGTACAGCGGCGCCCGGTCCTCCCGCAGCCGGGCGGCGGCCACGGTCACCGTGTCCCCGGCCGGCCAGTCGACCAGCCCCCAGTTGCCGGGCTGGTCGACGCGGACGGTGGGGCCGGTCGGCACCCCGGTGTCGTCGACGATCCACTCGACGATCCGGGCCGGCTCCCCCGGGCCGTCGGCCACCCCGGCGATGCAGTCGCCGTCGAAGGTCTCCGCCACCACCGCGGCCGGCGCCTTGAAGATCTGCGCGGCACCGGCGGCGGCGGCCTCCAGCAGCCGGGCGAAGTTCGGTGCCGAGTGCACCGCCACGGTGGTGTCGGCCAGGCCGGTCAGCCGTTCGGCGAGCCACTCGGCCCGCTGCCGGGCCTGGTAGTAACGCAGCACCGCGTGCGCGGTGGCGACCAGTTCCTCCGGCTCGATCGGCTCGGCGAGGTACGCGTCCGCGCCCCGGGTCAGTCCCTGCGCCCGGTCCACCACGTCCACCGCGTGCGCGGAGACGTGGATCACCGGGATGGCGGGGTGGGCGATCTTGATCCGCTCACAGACCTCGAAGCCGCTCAGGTCCGGCAGCCGCACGTCGAGCACCACCAGGTCGACGGGCTCCTGGTCGACCCGTGCCAGCGCGGCGCCGCCCGTCTCCGCCTCGACCACCCGGAAGCCGGCCCGGGTGAGCCAGCTGACCAGCAGGTAGCGCTTGGTGCGGCTGTCGTCGACGACCAGCACGGTGCCGCCGGTGGAGACCTCCTGCGTCATGTCCGGTCCACGGGCAGGTCGACGGTGAACGTGCTGCCCCGGCCCGGCTCGCTGGCCAGCTGCAGGTTGCCGCCGAGCAGGGTGACCAGCCGCCGCGCGTACGGCAGGCCGAGGCCGGTGCCGCCGACCCGGCTGGTCCCGGGCACCTGGTAGAACTCCTCGAAGATCCGCTCGTGCAGCTCGGGCGGGATGCCCACGCCGGTGTCGGCGACGGTCAGCCGCCACCGGTCGCCGACCCGCCGTGCCTGCATCCGGACCTCTCCCCGCTCGGTGAACTTGAGCCCGTTGTGCAGCAGGTTACGCAGCACCTGCGCCAACAGCACCTCGTCCGACCGGACGATCGCGGGCGTCGGCGGCTCCTCCACGACGAGGGTGACCTCGGGCCGGGCGCTGAGCGCGCGCAGCGTCCCGCGCAACTGCCCGAAGACGACCCGCAGGTCGACGTCGGCCCAGTCCGGCTCGATCCGGCCGGACTCGGCCTTCGCCAGGTCGAGCAGGTCGTTGACCAGGGTGAGCAGGTCGGCCGCCGCGGAGCGGATCAGCTCGACCTGCTGGGACTGCTCGGGGGTGAGCGGGTCGGAGGCGGAGTCGGTGAGCAGCCGCCCCAGCCCGATGATCGCGGTGACCGGGGCCCGCAGCTCGTGCGAGACGTTGGCCAGGAACCGGCTCTTCGACTCGCTGGCGGCGCGGAGCTGGGCGGACTTCTCGTCCAGCTCGGCGTAGAGGGCGACCACGCCCCGGTTGGTCTCCTCCAGTTCCTCGGAGAGCTGGCCGTAGAGCGCCATCACGCCCCGGTTGGTCTCCTCCAGCTCGGCGTTGAGCACGGCCAGCTCGTCCCGCTGGCTGCGTACCTCGTCCAGGGCGGCGATCAGCTGGGCGTTCTGCTCGGCCAACTCGTCCAGGGCGCTGCCCGGGGCGCTGGTGCCGAGCGCCGCGCGCAGCTCGGTCAGCCGGTCCGGGGTCAGCGCCTGTGCGTTGGCGGGCACTCGTCGGGACATCCTGACGACCGTATCCCCCCCGACCTGGACCGCGCTCAGCGTGTCGACCAGGCGGGCCACCGCGCCGGACGCCGGTTCGTACCGGTCGCCGGGCAGGGGGCGGGCGGGGGCCAGGTCGACCCAGAGCACGAACCGGCCGTCGGTGGCGTCGAGTTCGGTGCGGAACGTGACGTCGGCGCCGCCCACCGCGTGCAGCAGGTCCCGGGCCACCTCGCTGAGCGCGGTGGCGATGCGGACCTGGTCCTGGTGTTCCAGGCCGACGGCGGCGGCCACCTCCCGGCCCCGCTGACGGATCAGGAAGATGTCCTGCTCCACCCGCAGCGCCATCCGCAGCAGCGGCTCCGGTTCGACCGCGCCGGTCACGGCTGGGCCCTTGCCACCAGTACGCCGGCGTCGTCGCGGCGGGTGCCGGCGTCCCGCAGCAGGGTGGCCGCGATCACCAGCGGCGACCGGCCGCCGAGGCCCGGGTAGTCGGCCAGCTCCCAGCGGTCCACCACCCCGTCGCTGTGCATCACCAGCGTCGCCGCCGGCCCGAACGGGTATTCGTACTCGCGGACGACCGGCCGCTGGTGCCCGGCGATGCCCGGCAGCGAGACCAGGCCCCGGCGTCGCTCGCCCTCGGCGACGACGGCGGCGGCGATGTTGCCCAGCCCGGCGTAGCGCAGCACACCGGCCGGCGCGTCCAGCTCGGCGACGGCCAGCGCGGCGCCCCGGGTGTGCGACATCGCCCGGTGCAGGTGCTGCACCACCGCGCCGGGCGGGACGGCCGGCGCGGCGCGGAAGGCGGCGGTGGCGGCCTCGGTGGCCACCGCGGCCAGCGGGCCGTGCCCGAGCCCGTCGCAGACCAGCACCTGGTGACGTCCGTCGGCGACCCGGACCGCCCACCCGTCGCCGCTGGTCTGCTCGCCGGTGATCGGGCGGGTCAGCCCGGCCGCCCAGGAGGGTTGTGGCAGCGGGCCCGACCAGATCTGCACGGCGAGCGCGGTGCCCCGGCCCGGTCGTGAGTAGCCGTCGAACCAGCTGGCCTGGCGGGTGATGGCGCCGAGGCCGATGCCGAGGGTGCCGACGGTGGAGTGCCCGTCCCGGGAGGACAGGGTCAGGTCGGCCATTCCCGGCCCGCTGTCGATGGCGACCAGCTCCACGCCCGCCCGGCCGGCGCGGCGCGCCGGACGGACCAGCACCGCACCCTCCCGGGCGTGCTTCACCAGGTTGCTGGTCAGCTCGGCGGCCACGATGGCCAGGTCGCCCACCCGCTGCTCGCCGAGCTCGAGCTGCCCGCCCAGGCGTTCGGCGGCCCGCCGTACGCCGCTGACCGCGCTGCCCCCCTCCACCCGGAACCAGAGCCCGGCGTCGGGGACCAGGTCCCGGCTCATCGCGACCATTTGGTGACCGTGATCGTGGTGCCCTCGCCCACGCCGGTCCGGATGTCGAACTCGTCGACCAGCCGGCGGGCGCCGCTGAGCCCCAGGCCCAGCCCCCCGCCGGTCGTGTACCCGTCGGTGAGTGCCAGCTCCAGGTCGGCGATGCCCGGCCCGGAGTCGGCGAAGACGATGCGCACCCCGCGCCGCCGGTCGTTCTGCACCGTCGACACCTCGACCGTGCCCCCGCCGCCGTAGACCAGGGTGTTGCGGGCCAGCTCGCTCGCCGCGGTGACCAGCTTGGTCTGGTCCACCAGGGAGAGCTTCGCGGCCACCGCGACCGTACGGACCAGCTGGCGGACCCGCACCACGTCCTCGTCGCTGCGGATCGCCTGGGTACGCGGGGCCCCCAGGTCGACTCCCGCGGTCATGCCGTGGCCGTCGTCTCGGCGTCCGCGTCGTCACCGTCCGGCTCGTACGCGTCCTCGTCGCGGCTGGCCGCGATCAGCTCCATGCCGCGCTCCACGTTCAGCGCGGTGCGGATGCCGTTGAGCGACAGGCCCAGCTCGACCAGGGTGATGGCGACGGCGGGACGCATCCCGACCACGACCGTCTCGGCGTCGAGCACCTTGGAGATCGAGGCGATGGTGGACAGCATCCGCCCGACGAACGAGTCGACGATGTCCAGCGCGGTGATGTCGATCAGCACGCCGTGGCAGCCGGTCGCCACGATCCGCTCGGCCAGGTCGTCCTGGAGCTGGATCGCGGTCTGGTCGGACATGTCGACCTGGATGGAGACCAGCAGCACGTCGCCGATCTTCAGGATCGGAACCCGTTCCATCTAGAGCTCCCGGCGGGACTGGCGGCGGGGCGTCTCCAGCCCGGTGAGCCGCAGCACGTGGCGCAGCGCGTCGGCCAGGCTCGCCTTGGTGGCGATGTCACCGAACTCGATGCCGAGGGCGACGATCGTCTGGGCGATCTGCGGGCGGATGCCGGAGATGATGCAGTCCGCGCCCATCAGCCGGGCGGCCACCACCGTCTTGAGGATGTGCTGGGCGACCTGGGTGTCGACGGCCGGCACGCCGGTGATGTCGATGATCGCGTACGGCGATCCGGTGTCCACCAGGGTCTGCAGCAGCCGCTCCATCACCACCTGGGCGCGGGCCGAGTCGAGCGTGCCGACCAGCGGGACGGCGACCACGCCCTCCCAGAGCTTGACCACCGGGGTGGAGAGCTCGAGCAGCTGCTCGGCCTGGTCGGCGATCAGGCTCTCCCGGGCACGCACGTAGGTCTCGAAGGTGAACAGGCCCATCTGGTCGACGAACGAGGAGAAGGCGACGAAGTCGCGCAGCGCGCCGTCGCCCTGCCGGATCTCCAGCAGCTCCAGCAGGACGTCCTTCAGGGTGAAGACGCTGGCGGCGGTCTCGGTGGCGGAGAAGCCCTGCCGGGCCCGCCCCTGGGACAGCTCGGCGAGCACGGCGCGCAGCTCGGCGGCGGCCTCCGCGTCCAGGTCGGTAAGCCCGCTCTCGCCGGCGGTGATCATGCTAGCGTGAAGCTCCATCACCTGCCGCCGCAGCTCGGCCTGGCTCAGCCGCCCGCGCAGCGAGGTCGCCACCAGCTCGGTCCAGCGTTGCACGACCTGATCGGTGTGCTCGGCGAGCAGACCCGCGAGCCGGCCGCTCTCTTCCGCGCTCAGCGCCATGTTTCCTCCCTCGACCCGAACCGGCCGGACTCTATCACCGGGGTTCCAGCAACTGCTTGCCACGTAGCAATGGAATGGGAACGGGCACCCGTACCGGCTCCCGTTCTGCGCATCCCGCCCTCGGTGGGATACCGTTCCACCGATAACAGGAGGTCGGCGAATGTCCTTGACGGTGCACACGGAACAACGCGGCGACGTCGTCGTCGTGGCGGTCGCGGGCGAGCTGGACATGGCGACGGCGCCCCAGCTGCAGGACCAGATCACGGACCTGCTGGACAAGGGCCGCAGCCGCCTCGTGTTCGACCTGTCCGAGGTCTCGTTCTGCGACTCGACCGGCCTGTCCGTCTTCGTCCGCGCCAAGAACAGCTGCGACGAGGCCGGCGGCGTGGTGCGGCTGGCCGCCCCGCAGCGTGGCGTGCTGCGCATCCTCGAGGTCAGCGGCCTCGTCGAGGTGCTGCACACCTACCCGACAGTGGATGAGGCCGTCGCGGGCGATCCCACCCCGGCCTCCTCCTGACCCCCACGCTCACCGCTCGTCCTCGATGAACCGGGGACGAGCGATCATCATGCCCGCCGCCGTCTGCACGGCGAGCGCCACGAGCAGGAAGCCGATCGGCGCGGTCCAGCCCCCGGTCGCCTCGTAGAGGATGCCGACCAGCAGCGGGCCCAGCGCGGCGATCACGTAGCCGGTGCTCTGCGCGAAGGCCGACAGGGCCACCGTCCCGTCGGCGGTGCGGGCGCGCAGCCCGATGGTGGTCAGGATCAGCGGGAACGCGCCCTGGCCGAGGGCGAGCAGCAGCACCCAGAGCGGCGCCAGGCCGCGCGGGGCCAGCGCCAGGCCGAGGTACGCGGCGGCGGAGAACGCGGTCAGCGACAGCACCAGCGGCCGCAGCGTGCGCAGCCGGCCGGCCAGGGTGGGCATCGCCAGCGCCACCGGCACGCCGAGCGCGGTCACCCCGGCGAGCAGCAGCCCGGCGGTCTCCGCCCGGTAACCGGCGTCCCGGAAGAGCTGGGCCAGCCAGCCCATGATCGCGTACCCGCTCAGCGACTGCGCCCCGAAGTACAGCGCCATGGCCCGCCCCAGCCCGGTCCGCCCGGGCGAGATCCGGACCCGGGCCGGGACGGCCGCCGGGGTCGCCGCCCGCCGGGCGGCGCGGGCCCGCAGCGCCAGCGGCACCCACGGGAGTACGGCCAGCGCGGCCATCCCGGCCCAGACGCCGAGCCCGGCCCGCCAGGAGCCGAAGGCGTGCGCCACCGGCACCGCGGACGCGGCGGCCACCGTCGTGCCCACGGTCAGCGCCATCGTGTACGCCCCGGTGACCAGCCCGGTGCGGTGCGGGAAGTGCTGCTTGACAAGCATCGGCAGCAGGATGTTCGCCACCGCGATGCCGGCCAGCGCCAGCGCGCTGGTGGCCACGAAGACCGCCGCCGAGTCGGTCACCACCCGCAGCACCTGCCCGACGGTGAGCGCCAGCATGGCCACCACCAGCACCCGGGCGGCCGGCCAGCGGCGGACCAGCCACGGGGTGAGCGCACCGAGGCCGGCGAAGGCGACGGTGGGCAGCGTGGTCACCACGCCGGCCATCGTCCCGGACAGGCCCAGCCCGGTGCGGACCTCGTCGAGCAGCGCGCCGAGGCTGGTCACCGCGGCCCGCAGGTTCACCGCCACCAGCAGCATGCCGACCAGCACCAGCACGCCGCCACCGAGCACCGGCCGGGCCGGCGTCGACCCCGCCGCCGGCGCAAGGCCGGGCCCGGACCGGCCGGCCTCCGCCGCCCGGCCGGGCGTCGCGTCGGTGGTCGGCGAGGGTGCGGCGGTGATCCGGTCGGCGACGGGCCCGTCGGCGCAGGCGGTTGGCGGGGTCATGAGGTCAACCTACAATCATGGGATGAATTTCGGCAGGAGTTGTAACCGGTGACACGCCCCGTCGATTCCCTCCCGGTGCCACCGCGTGGCCGCCGGGTGCACGAGACGACCGAGCAGCTCAGGGAGCGCATCCTCGGCGGCGAGTGGCCGGTGGGCACGCGCATCCCCACCGAGCCCCAACTGGTCGCCGCGCTCGGCGTGGGGCGGAACACCGTCCGCGAGGCGGTCCGGGCACTGGTGCACGCGGGGGTGCTGGAGCCCCGCCAGGGCTCCGGGACGTACGTGATCTCCACCGACGAGCTGGCCCCGGTGGTGGCCCGGCGGCTCACCGACGACCGGATGGCCGAGGTGGTCGAGGTGCGGCGGGCCTTCGAGGTGGAGGCCGCCCGGCTGGCCGCGCTGCGGCGTACGCCCGAGGACCTGGCGGCGCTCGACGGCGCGCTCGCCGCTCGCGAGGCGGCCTGGCACGGCGGCCGGGTGGACGACTTCGTCGAGGCCGACGCGGCGCTGCACACGGCAGTGGTGGCCGCCGCGCACAACGCCATGCTCGCCGAGCTGTACGCCTCGGTCGGCACCGCGCTGCGCAGCACCGTCGCCCAGGCCATGGGCGAGGCGCTACGCCCCGAACGCTACGTCGACCACGGCCGGCTGGTGTCCGCCATCCGGGACGGCGATCCGCACCGGGCAGCGATCGAGGCCGGTGCTTTTCTGGAGTCGCCACGCGGGGCATAGGTTGTCCCCGACGGAAAACCGGACAGCACGGGAGTACGGATGCTCAAGGGCTTCAAAGACTTCATCATGCGCGGCAACGTGGTCGACCTGGCGGTCGGTATCGTCATCGGCGCCGCCTTCACCGGCCTGGTCACCCAGTTCACGAAGTCGTTCCTGGAACCGCTGATCAGGGCGCTGGGCGGCGGCGAGGACCAGTTCTCGGGCTCCTGGGAGATCACCAAGGACAACTACATCGACTGGGCCGCGTTCGTCAACGCGATCATCACCTTCCTGTTGACCGCCGCGGTGCTCTACTTCCTGGTGGTCTACCCGATGAACAGGCTCGCCGAGCGCCGCCGCCGGGGCGAGGAGCCGCCGCCCGCCGCGCCGAGCGAGGAGGTCAAGCTGCTCACCGAGATCCGGGACGCCCTGGTCGCCGCCGGCCAGGCCGCACCCGGCCAGGCGGTGCCCGGCCAGCACCGCGGCGCCCTGGACGACGTACTCGGTCGCCGCACGGACCCGCCGGCCCCGCGCTGACCCCCAGCCCGGCCCGGGCCGGGCGGAAGACGGTTCGGCCGAGAGGCGGCAGTTAGCGGCTTCCGAGCCCGCCGACGGCACGACATGCCGCAAGTGACGTTCCACAACCCACGCACGTCCGGCCTTCGCGGGGATCCGCGGGGGTCGGACGTGTGTCGTACACATGTTCGATAGAGTGCCGCCATGGAGCAGCGTAAGCACTGGTGGAACGGCAAGTGGGGGCGGCTGGCGCGGCGGGACGTCTTCCTCCGGGTGGACGCCGACCGCTGGCACGTCGAGCAGCGCGCCGGCGGCGCCGAGGGGGTCTCCCAGTTCTACGAGTACGCCACCGCCGAGGAGGCCGAGGAGACCGTGCGCGCCCTGCTCACCGGCCCGGACACCTGGCGCGAACTCTCCCCCCGCTGAGCCGGCCGGGCTCGGCGGGATCCGAAGCCTTGGCGGTCAGGCACTCCCGCGAGCGTGATACCTCTGCGGAATATTTATACCTCTCAGGTATCACGCTCGATTTCGTCCCGCCGGCCACCCGCGGCGGCCACCGGATCGACGCGGGCGTTTAGCGGGTGGGCGGGGCGGGAACCGCGCCAGGATGGAGCAGCAGGGCGTTGAGGAGCAGGCGGTGCTGTCCCGGGTCACCACCGGGATGGCGGTGGTGGACGCCAACGGCCGCGAGGTCGGCACGGTGGACCTGGTCCAGCGCGGCGATCCGGCCGCGGTGACCGTCCAGGCGCCCACCCCCGACCCGGGCGGCAGCCTGGACGAGCTGATCGAGTCCGCCGCGGTCGAGGAGCCGGACGTGCCCGCCGACCTCGCCGCCCGGCTGCTGCGCACCGGCTACCTCAAGGTCACCAGCGACCTGGCCCGCACCGGCGCGGTCTACGTGCTGGCCGACCAGATCGCCACGGTCACCGACGGTCGGGTCCACCTCGACGTGCCGGCGGCCGACCTCCAGCCCGAGCAGTGACTCACCGGGTCGGCGGCGCCGTCAACGGGGTCGGCGGCAGTGGGAGCGGCAGCCCCGGCAGCCCGTCGATGCTCGTCGCCACGTGGTCCTTCTTCGCGAAGTACGCGTCCAGCGACGCGTCGTCCTCCCGGGCGAAGCGCCGGGCGTGCAGGTCACGGTCCTGCTGGTAGCTCATCAACGGCACCGCGTAGCCGCAGGTGTCCCGGATCAGCTCGGCGCGCACCAGGATGATCGCGCGCAGCCCGTGCTGGCTGTGGTCGATCTCCGGGAAGTGGGCGATCAGCTCCGCCCAGCGGGGGTCGTCGCGGAAGACCGGCTCACCCCGGCCGTGCACCCGGACGATGTTCGGCGGCCCGGAGAAGGCGCACCACATCAGCGTGATCCGGCCGTTCTCCCGCAGGTGGGCGACGGTCTCGGCGTTGCTCCCGGCGAAGTCCAGGTAGGCCACCGTCAGCTCGTCGAGGACGGCGAGCGAGCCGGTGAGGCCCTTGGGCGAGAGGTTGACGGTGCCGTCGGCGTCGAGCGGCGCGGTGGCGGTGAAGAAGAGGGGCTGGGACAGGATGAAGTCCCGGAGACGGCCGTCGATCCGGGGGTACGTCTTTCCCATGCCGTCCAGTATCCCCGCCCGCCCGGCCACCGTGGGCCCTGTGGATCAGCCGGCGGGCGGCGCGGAGACCGGCACCCGGTGCCGCACCGCCCAGAGCGCCGCCTCGGTACGCGACGCCGAGCCGGTCTTGCGCAGCAGGTTCGACACGTGCACGGTCACCGTGCGCACCGAGATGCCCAGCGCCCGGGCAGCCTGCTTGTTGGACATCCCAGCGACCAGGCAACCGAGCACCTCGACCTCCCGCCCGGTCAGCTCGGGCGGCGCCGCCGGCCGGGGCAGCGGCGGCCGGTCGGGCGGCGGCGGCCCGGCCAGCGCGGCCGGCCCCTGCCCGGCATGGGTGGCCAGCAGCTCGGTCAGCGCGTACGGGTTGCCGCCGGTGCGCTGCCAGACCGTGGCGACCAGCGGATCGGCGGGCCGGCGACCGTAGACCTGGGTCAGCAGCTCGGCGACCTGGTCGGCGGTGAGCGGGCGCAGGTGCTGGCGGACCGCGCCGGGCGCCCCGTGCAGGCGGGCCAACGCCCGGCGGGTGAGTTCCGGCACCACCGCGTCCGCGGCCGGACGGCTCGCCACGATCAGCAGGGCCGGCAGCTCCGGCGCGACGGCCAGCTCGCCGATCAGGTTGAGGCTCGCCGGGTCCAGCGCGTGCAGATCCTCCACCACCAGCACCGCCGGCCCGGCGCCGACCAGCCCACGCACCACCCGCACGGCGAGTCGCAGCAGCGTGTCCGGAGCGTAGCGTTCCAGTGGCACGGTGGGTTGCTGGCCGAGCCAGGCCAGCGCGTCCGGCGGAAGGTCGAGACCGGTGGTGTCCCGCCCGCTGAGCACCGCCGCCAACCAGTCGTACGGGGCCGGGCTGTGCACCCGGGCCGCGCCGGAGAGCACCGCGGCCGGGCGCGGGGTGAACCGCGCCAGGGCCGCCGCGACCAGCAAACTCTTGCCCACCCCGGCGGCACCGGTGAGCACCGTGACGGCGGGTGTCGGCCGACCGTCACCGGCCACGGTCGACCAGACCCGGTCGAGCTCCGCCAGCTCGCCGGCGCGTCCCACCATCGACACCGGCATCATCTACTTCACCCTACGTACTAGTGCGTAGAGACGGCGGCGGGGATTTCTTGGCAAGCTGGACCCCATGACGCTCATCCTCCGCTCGGCCATCCTCAACGATGTCGGCCTGGTTCGCACCAACAACGAGGACTCCGCCCTCGCCGGTGACCGCCTCGTGGCGGTGGCCGACGGCATGGGTGGCCTGCCCGCGGGGGAGGTGGCGAGCGAGATCGTGATCCGGATCCTGGACGAGCTCACCCCGCCGGACACCCCCGCCGAGGCCGGCAACGCGCTGCGGGCCGTGGTGAGCACCGCCAACCAGCGCATCCGCGCGGCCATCGACGTCGACCCGGCGCGGGACGGCATGGGCACCACGCTCACCGCCGCGCTGCTGGCCGGCGACGCCCTGGTGCTCGCCCAGGTCGGCGACTCCCGCTGCTATCTGCTGCGCGACGGCGAACTGTCCCAGCTCACCCGGGACGACACGTTCGTCCAGGCACTGGTGGACCAGGGCGCGCTCACCCCCGAGCAGGCTCGGCACCACCCGCAGCGGTCGCTGGTCACCCGGGCCGTGCAGGGCTCGGACACCCCACCCGCGGTCGGCGTGCTCACCGTCGTCGCCGGTGACCGGCTGCTGCTCTGCACCGACGGGCTCTCGGACTACGTCGAGGACGAGGTGATCGCCCAGACCCTGACCGTGTACGGCGACCGCCAGCACTGCGGCGAGCAGCTGGTCAAGCTGGCCCACCAGGCCGGCGCGCCGGACAACGTGACGGTGGTGGTCGCCGACGTCACGCGGCCCTGACCGGCCCCGCCGCGCCGGGCCGCCGGCACCCAATGCGGTTGCGGCGGTCGGCGGGCCGGGTTGGGATGGACGGGTGCGCATTCGCCGTCTGGCCGCCGAGGAACGACTGACCGACAGCTTCCCCCTCCAGGGGTACGCCTTCGAGGCGTCCCCGTTGAGCGCCGCCCGGACGGAGGAGTTCCGCGCCTACCTGCCCTACAACTCGGGCAACCGGACGCTGGTGGCCGAGGAGGACGGCGAGGCGGTGGCCGCCGCCTCGGCGATCCCGATGCGGCAGAACCTGCGCGGTCGGGTGCTCCCGATGGCCGGGGTGGCCGGGGTGGCCACCCATCCGCTGGCCCGTCGCCGGGGCCACGTCCGCACGCTGCTGCACCGGCTGCTCGACGAGATGCGCGACGAGGGGCATGCGCTGACCGCCCTCTATCCGTTCCGGGCCTCGTTCTACGAGCGGTTCGGCTACGTCGGGTTGCCCGCGCGGCGGCGGGTCACCCTCGCCCCGGCCGACCTCGCCCCGCTGCTGCGCGCCGACCTCCCGGGTGAGCTGGGTTGGCAGCGGATCGCCGCCGGCTGGACCCGCTACCAGGCGTACACCCAGCGGTGCCTGGACGACCGGCACGGCTTCGCGCTCTTCCCCGAGTTCCGCGCGGTCGGGCTGCGCGACCGGGACGACCGCTGGCTGCTCACCGCGCAGATCGGCGGCGGCACCGTCGGCGCGGTGACCTACCGGATCGACGACCACGGCGGCGAGCTGGTCGCCGACGACCTGCTCGCCGACGACCCGTACGCCCGGGCGCTGCTGCTCCAGTTCTTCGCCCGGCACGTCGACCAGGTGGACCGGGTCAGCTTCGCGGTCCCCGCCGACGCGCTGCCCGAGCTGTGGCTGACCGACCTGTCGGTCCGGGTCGAGGCGCGGGTGGCCGGGCCGAAGTCGCCCGCCCCGATGGCCCGGCTGCTGTCGGTGGACGCGTTGACCGGCCTGCCCGCCGGCCCGGGCCGGGTCCGGGTCGAGCTGGCCGGCGACCGGTGGCTGGCCGGCGCGTACCTGCTCGACGGGGCGACCGGCCGGCTGGAGCTGGTGGCCGACCGGGCGGCACCGGGCGTGCCGTCGGTGACCCTCACCGCGGCCGGGCTCTCCGCCCTCGCGTACGGGGTGCTGGACCCGGCGGAGGTCGCGGTGCGCGGGCTCGGCTCGGTGCCGACCGACGCGGTGGTCGAGCTGCGCCGGCTCTTCCCGCGCGCGCTGCCGTACCTGTTCGCCGACTTCTGACCGGGCTCACCACCGCCCGTCGGCGCGGAGCACCCGCTCGCCGGAGACGTACAGGTCGTCGGGGGCGAGCAGGAGCAGCCGGACGACCTCCGCGGCGACCTGCTCCGGCAGGGCGTACACGTCGTCGCGGAAGTCGTCGCCGACGCGCTCCTGCAACCGGGTGGGCATCGGCCCCGGGTGCAGCTGCATCACCTTGATCCGGTTGCTTCGCTGCGCCTGCGCCAGCGACTCGACCAGGCTGCTGCCGTAGCTCTTGGTGGCCCGGTAGACGGGGATGCCGGGCCGGGGGGTGGACACCGCCGTCGCGCCCACCCACACCACGTTGCCGTAGCCCTGCCGCCGCAGGTGGTGCACCGCCTCCTTCAGCACGTACGTGGTGCCGAGGGCGTTGACCTCGACCGCCCGGCGGATCCGCTCCGGGGAGAGGTCCTCGAGATCGCCGCCGGCCCAGATGGAGGCGGCGGCGAGCACCCCGTCGATGACGCCCCACCGCTCGGCCAGCCCGGCGAACGCCTCCCGGACCTGCCCGTACGAGGAGACGTCGCAGACGCTGCCGTCGCAGCCCAGCTCGTCGCTGATCGCGGCCACCTCGTCGGCCCGGTCGCCGAGCACAGCGACCCGGTACTCGTCGACGAGCAGCCGGGCCACGGCCAGCCCGAGGCCGCTCGTCCCGCCGACCACCACGAAGGATCTGGCGTCCATGTCCCTCCCCGCCGCCGTCGCGCGAACGGGGAGGGCTTCCCGCTTTTCGGCCGGGCACACCCGGGGTACCGTCCGCCGAATGCCGGAGTGGTTGCAAGCGGGCGGGTGGGGGTTGCTGGCGGGGTCGGCCCTGCTGGTCGGCGCGGCGGCGGGTTGGTTCGCCCGGGTGCCCCGGCGGCTGATCGCCTCGATCATGGCGTTCGGAGCGGGCGTGCTGCTCTCCGCCGTGTCGTTCGAGCTGATCGACGAGGCGCACGAGCTGGGCGGGCTGCTGCCCACCGCGGTGGGCGCCGCGGTCGGGGCGCTGGCGTACACCGGGGCGAACGTGCTGCTGGCCCGGCGGGGTGCCCGGCACCGCAAGCGCTCCGGCGACGAGCAGCCCTCCGAGCAGGAGCAGCCCGGTTCCGGGTCGGCGATCGCGGTGGGCGCGCTGCTGGACGGCGTACCCGAATCGGTGGTGATCGGCGCGAGCCTGCTGACCGGCGGCCCGGTCAGCCTGGTCACCGTGGTCGCGGTCTTCCTCAGCAACGTGCCGGAGGGCCTCTCCAGCGCCGCCGGGATGCGTCAGGCCGGCCGCTCCGGGCGGTACGTCTTCCTGCTCTGGCTGTCGATCGCCCTGGTCAGCGGCGTGGCGGCGCTGGCCGGCTACGCGCTGCTGGGCGGGGCGCCGCCGGAGGTGCTGGCGAGCATCACCGCGCTGGCGGCGGGCGCGATCCTCGCCATGATCACCGACACCATGGTCCCGGAGGCGTTCGAGGACGCCCACCTGCTGGTCGGCCTGATCACCGTGGCCGGCTTCCTGACCGCCTTCGCCCTCTCCCGCGCCTGAGGTTCCTCGGCGCGGCTGCCGGGCACGGCACGCCGGGCACCGGCGACGATCCCGGCTTAGCGCCGGGTTAAGACTTCCCCGACGGCTCGTGCCGCCGGTGTCGCGGCCCCTAGGCTCGGCCGGTGCGCGTGAAGTCCCTTGTCGTCCCGCTCGTCCTCGCCGTCGCCGTCGTCACCCTGCCGGCCCGCGGCGATGGCGACCCGCCGCCGGCCGCCCCGGCGGCCTGGTCGGCCGAGCCCACCACCCCGGGCGACGCCACCACGCCCGCCGGCACCGCCACGCCGAGCGGGTCGCCGAGCGCCTCCGCCCGGCCCAGCCGCACCCCGTCCCCGGCGGCGAAGCCCACCCGCTCCCCCGCACCGGCGTTCCGGGCCGGCAACCCGGACGGCAGGGCGGCGGTACCGGCCGAGGCCCGGGCGGTCGACACCTCCCGGCCCACCCGGACCGTGGGCCGGGGCACCCCGGCGAGCTGCACCTCCGACGCGGTGGTGCGGGCCGTCGCGGCCGGCGGGATCATCACCTTCGACTGCGGGCCGGCGCCGGTGACCATCCGGATGACGGCGACCGCGAAGGTCCGCAACGCCAACGGGCCGCAGGTCGTCCTGGACGGCGGCGGCAAGGTGACCCTCTCCGGCGGCGGCCAGCGGCGCATCCTCTACATGAACACCTGTGACCAGGCGCAGGGCTGGACCACCTCGCACTGCCAGAACCAGGACCACCCCCGGCTCACCGTGCAGAACCTCACCTTCACCGGCGGCAACTCCACCGGGGACCGGGCCGAGGGCGGCGGTGGCGGCGCGATCTTCGTCCGCGGCGGGCGCCTGAAGGTGGTCAACTCCCGGTTCGTCGACAACCGCTGCGACCGGACCGGCCCGGACCTGGGCGGGGCGGCGATCCGGGTGCTCAGCCAGTACGACAACCAGCCGGTGTACGTCGTGCGCAGCACCTTCACCGGCGGGGTCTGCGCGAACGGGGCGGCGCTGAGCAGCATCGGCGTCTCCTGGACGGTGCTGAACAGCCTCTTCACCGGCAACCGGGCGGTCGGCAACGGCGCGAACCCGGCCCGGTCCGGCACCCCGGGCGGCGGCAGCGGCGGCGCCATCTACTGCGACGGCAACACCTTCCGGCTGCGCATCGCCGGCAGCGTGATCCGGGACAACAAGGCCACCGAGGGCGGCGGCGCGATCTTCTTCGTCAGCAACGACCGCACCGGCACCCTGAAGATCGAGAACTCCACCCTGCGCAACAACCCCAGCCAGGGCTTCGAAACCAAGGGCCTCCCCGGCATCTTCTTCCTGGGCGCCTCCGCCACCCTCCCCTGACCCCCGCTCTTCCCCGCCCCACCCCCTGCCCCCGCCCCGTTGATCATGAAGTTTGCGTCGGCTCACCGGCGTGTCGCAGACGCAAAGTTCATGATCAACTCGGAAGTCCGGTCAGGGCGGGAGTTCGGTCAGTAGGGGTTGGAGTGGCCGGGGGGTTTGGCCTTGAGGAGGGCGGTGGGGCGGCCGGGGAGGTCGGGGCTGGTCGAGAGTGGGGGGCTGGGGGTGCCGGCTTGGGTGGACATGCCGGTGAAGAGGTCCTTGAGGGCGGTCAGGGCGTCTACCTGGGGGTGCCAGCCGAGTTCGGTTTCGGCGCGGTGGCTGGACATCAGGGGGGCGGCCAGGGCCAGCTCGACCCAGCCGGCGTCGACCGGTTGCAGGCGGGCATGCCAGGTCAGCCGGGCGGCGGCGCGCAGCACCGGGGCGGCCACCGGCACCGTCCAGCCGTGGAAGTGCCGGGCCACCAGCTCCGGGCTGAGCACCGGGTCCGCCGCGACGTTGAACGCGCCGCGCGCGTCGCCCAGCACTGCCCGGGCGTACGCGTCGGCGACGTCGTCGGCGTGCACGCCCTGCATCCGCAGCCGGCGGTGCGCCGGGACCAGCGGGAGCCGGCCGTACCGGAGCAGCCGGACCGGGGCGAGCGGGCCGAGGAAGTAACGGGCGATCTCCGTGCCGGCGTCCCGCTGGAAGATCAGCCCCGGCCGCAGGCGTACCACCCGCAGCGACGGGTGCTCCGCCTCCACGGCGTCCAGCACCGCCTCCACCTCGGCCTTGTCCCGGCTGTACGACGACCCGGGCACCCCGGTCGCCGGCCACCGCTCACTGACCGGGTGATCCTTCGGGCCGGGCGCGTAGGTGCCGACGGACGAGGCGTAAACCAGGGCCGGGACGCCGGCGCGCAGCACCGCGTCGACGACGGCCCGGCTGCCACCCACGTTGGTCCGGTGCAGCGTGCGCTGGTCGTGGCTGGGCTGGATCTGCCAGGCCAGGTGCACCACCGCCGCCGCCCCGGCGAAGATCTCGGCCAGCCGGTCGGCGGCGCCCGGCGCACCCACGTCGCAGGAGTGCCACCGCACCCCGTCGTACGGCTCACCGGCGTCCGCGCCGGGCAGCCGGCGGGCCACCCCGACCAGTTCCACCCCGGACTCCCGGCCCAACCGGCGCAGCACGGCGGTGCCCGCGTTGCCGCTGGCCCCCACGATCACGATCCGCATGCCTGCCCCCGTACCCGTTGAACCGGACCCCAACCACCGGCGGCCGCTCCCCGGCCGGCGCCGCCCGCCCCGGTCAGGCTCGGTCGACCGTCAGCGCCACCACCAGGCAGGCGAAGGCCGCCACACTCGTCACCGTCCGGGCCAGGTTCCACCGCACCCACGGCCGCTCGAAGTCGACCCGCACCGCCGCCAGGTCGGCAATCTCGTCGACCGGCCCGGCCGCCTCCAGCCGGTTGTTCAACGGCACGCTCCAGGCCATCGTGATCGCCAGCGTGGCGAGGTAGAGCACCAGCCCGGCGACCGACCAGAGCAGCACCGGCCCGCCGACGCCCAGGTGCAGCACCACCGCCAGGCCGCCGAGCAGCGCCGCGCCCAGGAACGCCGTCAGGAACCACCCGTTCAGGATCCGCCGGTTGATCCACCGCATCGTCCCGACCAGGGTCCGGTCGTCGGTCGCGGCCAGACCCGGCATGACCGAGCAGGCGTACGCGAAGAAGAGCCCGCCCATCAGCCCGGTCAGCAGGGTCGCGGCGGCCAGCACGAGAGTACGCAGCGATGTCATGCCCGACAGCCAACCGTGTCTCGGGTGGGGTCGGCCACCCGCCCAACGGCTCGATGCGGACGGGCCGATCCATCGACGGGGAAAGCCGGCGGTCGAGCCGGCTAAGCTGCTGGCTGATGCACGATGCCCATGCGGAGTTCTCGCGCGTCACCGAACAGGTCGTGCCGCTGACGCGGCTGGCCGATCGTACTGCGGTCGGCTCCCTCGCAGGCCAGTTGGACCTCTCCGGCGACTGGGACTCACCCGAGACCAACGCCGAACTTGCCGGTGACTTCGGTACGGGCGGAGTCGCCGTGGTGTGACGCCGGGTCGTGCACTTCCAGGTAGCCCGCCGCACGTGTCCCGGTGCGCAGGGCTCGCTGATCGCGGCTGGGAGCGGGGTCCGGTAGCCTGAGGCCGCGGGCCGCTAGCTCAATGGCAGAGCTGTGGACTTTTAATCCATAGGTTCAGGGTTCGAGTCCCTGGCGGCCCACTCCGTTCCAGCTCAGCGGCCCTTTCTAGGGCCGCTGTCTTTGTGGGTGCGGCTCGTACAGCAGCGAAGTACAGCAGTAGCCGCCTACAGACTTGATGACGTAAACGAATCACGCCTCACCGGTCGAGTGCGTTGCCGAGGCGCTTGAGGGCGTCGCGGGTGGCCGCCGAGGAGACGACCGTGTAGATCTCCATGGTGATGGCGAACTGTGCGTGGCGAAGGATCTGCATCGCCACCCGGGGGTGCACGTCCAGGTCGGCCAGGAGCGAGGCGCAGGTCCGCCGGGCGTCCCTGACGGTGATCCGCCGAACGCCGGCCGCATCGCAGCGGCGGTCCCAGAAACGGTTGAAGTTGCGCGGCTCGACCGGCCGGCCGTAGCGGGTGGTGAAGATCAGGTCGGATGGCTGCCAGGCCGGGCCGGCGGCGTCCCGGGCGGTTGTCTGCGCGGCGCGGCGACGGCCGAGCGCGACGGTGCAGATGCCGGGCAGCGGCAGGGTAGCGTCCGAGGCGGCCGTCTTCGTCTCCCGGTGCAGCAGCTCGGCACCGACCCGCTGGAGCTGCCGATCGATGGTCAACTCCCCCGCGTCGAGGTCGACGTCAGCCCAGGTGAGCCCCAACATCTCGCCCTTGCGCAGACCGAGCACCAGGACCAGGACGTACGCGGCGTAGAGCGGGTCGTCGTCGGCGCGGGCCGACTCCAGGAAGCGCCGTGCCTCGTCGCTCGTCCACGCCTTCCGCTTGCGCTTCCGTACCGGCGGCAGCTTGACCAGGGACGCGACGTTGCGGCTGATTTGCCCTTCGGTGATCGCCTGGGACAGCAGCGTCCGGAGGACGGTTCGCAGGTGGGTGACGCTGGTTGTCGAGGGCAGATCATGGCAGCAGCGGCCGAGGGCACAGCAGCGACGCTGGGCGGGCTTGCGCCGCTCGTCCTTGCCCTGGGCGCAGCACTGGCAGGTTCGCCCAACCTCGTTGATCCAGGTCTGCACGTCGCTGACCCGGAGCTTGTCGAGGCGTTTCCGGCCCAGCCCTGGCACGAGGTAGAGCCGGACCACCACCTCGTAGGTGACGTAGCTGCCCGGGGCCAGGTTCGGCTTGACGATCTCCCGCAGCCAGTAGCCGGCGTACTCCCCCACCGTCGGAGAGCGGGTCGCCACCGGGCCGGCCTTGGCTTGCCCGTGCAACTTGATCCACTTGTCGTGGACCTCCTCGCGGGTCTTGCCGTAGACCCACTTCCGCCCCCGCTTGCCGTCCGGCTTCTCCACCCACACGTAGGCGGCGAAGCCGTTGCGGTACGGGAAGATCGACCCTTCACCGTTGGCTCGGGCACGCCCGGGCATCAGGCCGCCTCCTGCCGCTCGACCTGGTCACGGATGTACTCGTCGACCCATTCGGGGAGGATGCGGCGGTACTTGCCGTCCTTGATGGAGCGCAGCTCGCCGGTGGCGATCTTCATCTTCACCTTGGAGATGCCGAAGCCGAGCAGGACGGCGACGTCGGCCGGCGTGGCTTCGGTGGCCTTGGTGGCGTACTTGGCCAGGTAGGCGGCCACCTTGCCGTCGGTCAACTCGCCGGGAGCGGTGTTGATGCGTCGGACGTCGACCTGCTTGCCCCAGGCGATCAGCCAGCCTTGGGGCTTGTCGGGGTGCGGTGGTGTGGTGACGGTGATCTGCCGGGCGGCGGCGTGGATCGCGTCTGCCAGGTCATCGAGGGTGATGCCGGCCGGTGGCGACACGAGGGCGTCCGGGTCGTCGGGGTCGACGCCGTCGAGGCGTAGCAGGACGTGGAAGTGCACGGCGGCGCGGCGTTGCATCTCGGCGACCTTGCCGTGGGAGACCCGCACGGGCGGCACCCAGCGGACCTTGCCGGAGGCGGTGACGACCCGGACGAAGGGGAGGCCGCGCTTGCGGCAGAGGGCGGCGAGGTGGCGTTCAATGGCCTGCTTGGTGCGCCGCCACAGCTCGCCGGAGAAGTAGTTCCAGACGACCTGGTGGTCGTGGTCGTAGCAGTCGAGGCACAACGGCTGCCCGAGCCGCGGGTCGTCGGCGTCGTGGCGGGCGAAGCACGCTGCGGGTTGCCCGTGTGGGCAGGTGCCGGCGTTGCTGCGGGCGTGGCAGGGGGCGGGTCGGCACTGGCAGCGTTGCCGGTGGCGGCAGGTGTGGCGGGGGACGTGGCGGTGGTGGACCGGGCCGAAGGAGGGGGCGGTGAAGGTGGCGAAGACGACCGGGTGCCGGCCGACCGAGGCGGGGACGCCCTTGCCGCCGGTCAGACCGCGACAGACGACTTGGTAGGCGTCGCCCCGGTAGACCCAGGCGCAGTCCGCGCACACCGATTCGCGGCGGTTGCCGCACGCCTTGTACAGCGTCCGGTCCGGCAGCTCGTCGGTGTGCAGCCGGCCAGTGATACGGCCAGTGTCTCGCTCGACGGCGGCGATGGTGCCGGTAAGGCGGATCGGGCGAGCACAGCCGCCGGCGGGGCGAGTGTGCTCCAGCCAGCCGGAGAACTCCGGCATGGCGGCGCGGTGCAGGACCTGGGCGTCACGGCCGACGGCGAGACCGGGCCGGTACAGGGTGAGCAGTGTGGACACGACTGTCTCCTCATCACGGGGTGGCAGGGACGGGAGACGAAGCACCACCAGCCGTGGACGCTGTGTCCGCTGGTGGTGTTCGTCGTGTCTCCTGGCACCGCCGAGAGGGCGGCTGACGCCGGAGGGCGGAGGCGTGGTCGTGCCACTTGCCGCCGATGGGTCATGTCCTTTCACGCTCATGAACCTGACGAATGAACCGGCACGGGTGGGGAGCCTGGGATATCGACATCCGGCGGGTTGCCGCAGGCTGGCCCCCACCCGTGGAGATGTGCGATTCCGGGCCATCGTGGACGGCAGGGAAGACCGTGCTGGGCCGCTCAGCGGATTCGGGAGGCCGGCACAGCGGCCGGTGCGATCGAGAGCCGGCGGGACGTGGCCCGCATCAGCGGCAGGAAGGCCGCTCAGCATCTCCGACGTCGAGTCCAGCGATCCGGCAGAAGGCCGCGCTAGCGTGCTCGACGAGCGCCAGAGTAGCACCGGGTACCGACACGTCAATCCGTCGTGACTCCTGCGGCAGAGGTGGGACGACCGGCTGCCGGCCGGTGTGGGAGGACTTTCTGTACGTCTATCAAGGCGGCCCGCAACGGGCCGCACGCGCCGTCGCCTGGGCGCGAACCCGTCGCTCCGCTGGCGCTCCGACTCCGGCCACGCAACACGCCCGGCGGCTGGCGCGGAAGCGAGAAGCCCAAAGGGCCGCCGCAGACGGCTAGGGCCGAGAGTGGTCGAGGTTCGTGGGCCGGCAGCCGACCGGGCGCGGCGGCCGTCGCACCGCCGCGCTGTAGGGCGAGTCGCCGCCGGCCGTGGTGGGGATGCGGCGCGAAGGATGCGGGGCCGCCCCTCCGACCTCAAGGGCGCTTCGCGTCGCTGCGCGACGGCCCTACGGGCCGCCCTTGACCCCGGAGCCTCTGCGGCCCCTCGGGCCGGCGTTGCCGGCAGGCGGGGGCCTGCCCGTGATGCTCACGCCGCATCCCCACCACGGCCTCGTCGGCTGTAGCGCTCGTCATGCCAGCCAGATTTGTGTCAACCCCGTCTTGACTCCGAATCGCTGTCGCGTGCTGCGCTGTGGTTGACTGCGTTATGAAGCTGTCTGTGCCGTTCTGGGGCCGTGGCAGGCTCGATGGCGGGTGGCAAGTGGCCCCTGGAAGTGAGAACATGGACCCATGGGTCGACGCATGAAGGCTCCTCGCCGCTTCGACGATCGGGCAACCGACGTCGAGCCCGGCGCGCTCGACCTTGCCCACCCAGAGGAGCTGATCGGTCGACTGGCGCAAGCGCGACGTGAGGGTAGGAATGACCCAGACGCCGCTCGCGCGCTGCTTCGCAGGGCCATGGAGCGCAACCGCGCTGCGCTTGCTCGCCTTGCCAAGTAAGCAGCCGCCAACACCGTGGAGCTTGTATACCCGACGTGGGACGACTTCGTCGAAATAGCGGCCGGGGTATTGCAGGTTGACGAGGAGACAATCAACAGGGTCGCCCAGCGGCCACTTGCGGAGTCTGCGCTATCGGCTCCACGAGCTGGGTGGGAAGGCTATGAGCAATACAAGAGCTTCCCCACGAAGGCGGCTGTACTGCTACAGCGCGTCGTCAGCAATCACGCTCTCCCTGATGGCAACAAGCGCGTAGGTCTCCTTGTCGCGATCTTGTTCGCGCACCTCAACGGGTACGACTGGGAGCCGCCGCAGGCTGATGACCCAGACGGCGACGAAACCTTTGAGGTGGTTATCGGTGCTGCTCGGAGAGCGGTGCCGGTGCCAGCGCTAGCCGCGTGGATCGAAGATCGATTGGTGCTGGTGCCGCCGCCGCTGCCTAAAAGTCTTGCAGATTCGCCTGGCATGGTGATCTATCCCGCTGAGTATGTCGGCGAGCTTCCGTATGAGGATCACTCTATTAAGATTGGCGATCACGTAATCCGGGACGTGCATGGGTACAACCCTGCGTCGATCTACGTAAGAAGGATCAGCGGCAAGGCAGAGGCCGTTACGGTGGCTGAGATCATTATCTCCATCGTTGGAGATGGCTACGCGCAGGAAGAACTAGACGCGCTAAACGCCGAGGCCGAGCGATACCCGCTCGGCCAGAAGGAGTTTTGGCGAGCCCGGATGGTTGGCAACTACCTCTACGGCCCTGATCAGCACCCTATGACGAACGAAGACTTCGAAGAGGAGTGGGCCGAGGTCGAGGATGAGTAGCCTCTGATCGCTCTGCCCGCTGATCGCCGCCGGGGAGGCCAGCGTTACCTTCGCGGCGGTCGGGGCGGAAGTGGGTACCGCCAACTGTGCTCATCCTCGCCATCCAGGCCGCCCCATAGCACGGTGATCGTGCTATCAGAGGTCGCCATACTCCTCGCCGCGATGAAGGTCAGCGCTTCACCTGGGTTCAAGGTCTCCGGCGCTGGCGAACGCAAGAACATCGACTCATGGGCGGTCAGTCGGACGTTCCTGGCAACATCGTCTCCGATGTTGGTCAGACGGTATGCGTCGTTCTGATGATGGACGAGCGACCACTGGACACGGGGAGCAGCCGGCGGGGGCGCGAGAGGGCTGCCAGCTCGTGTGGCCATGGTTTCGAGCGCATCCACCACGCGCCGTGTGTACTCCTCCGTCAGCCTCGCAGCAGACTCTGACCGATCTGCGGCTGCCTTGGCCTGTTCGAGTTGGAGGCGCTGCCCGTCCCTCGTGACCTTCTCCTGCCTGATCAGGACGATGGTCGTCGCTATGCCAACAAGAAGGGCGACGACGACACCAATGACCGTCGCTTGGTCAGACATCTCCTGCCAGTTGGCGGCCAGCGGCGCTTGAGTCAGCAACACCGGGTCACCGTACAGACGCGGTGCAAGCAGCCGAACTGCCATCACGTCGGGCGGCTTGATCGAGTGCGCGCCCAGGCCGTCATCAGGCCGTCGCGGATCGGCCAACGTCGCCGAACGTTGACCGACAGCGACCGCGTCTGCCCAGGTCACAGCTGATGACCGATCCAGTCGCCAGCTATAACCCCGGAGACTTACCTGTAGTTAGTGAACTGCAGCGGGTACCGCTACCTCCCGGCATCGCACATGATCTAGGGCATGTCAACGAGGGCAGGGGACGCGAATCAAGCCGTCCTGCACGTCAGAGTGACCGTTGCGACTACCGAGGCACCGGGAGGTGAGCCTGACTCCGCTTGGATCGCTGATCTATCCGTTCCGCGTGACCAGCGGGAGGCGCTTACGGCGCGCGTACGGAGCTTGCTTGACGGTCAGGGGTACCGGCCGCATGTCTTTCGGCACGAAGGCGGGCAGACCAGCTGGGGGGCGGCAGGAGAGGAGTTCTACAACATCTTCCTGTTCGTCAGCTCCCACGCCATGGACGCCGCTCTGGGGACTGCTGTTGGACTGCTCTTCGCCAGCTTGAAGCAGAGGTGGCCGAACATCCACGCAAGTGACCGGCCTCTTGAGCGAGAGGAAGCGGCGATGCGAGGGCGGATTGCCCTGACGGACAGCCTCAAGATGTCGGACCGCCGTGGGCGGCCCGTACACATGGACGAACTCGACTTGATCAGTGAACAACTTGATCTCGAAACAGGTCGTTGGACGCTCCTTTTTAAGGATCCATACGAGGCGCGTTACGAGGTTGAGCTGGGCACGCGCGAGAATCTGCCCTACACCTACCGCGTCCGTCGAGACTTGCCGCCATGGTCAGGCGAGCCCACTGGCGAATGACAGCAGCCGGCTAGGCGGCGGGGAGACTGCCCCCCGTCGCCGGCTTCTCGCAGTGCGGGGCACACATAGGGCACAAGACAGCGTCAAACGTCGTCAACCAGCGACCAACAATGACGGCTTCAGACGTCGCGAGAGCAGGGGCGGAGCAGGGTTTCCGCTGGTGGCGGGACAGCCGCTCTAAGTTCCGCTTCAACGTCTGACACCCAAGCTGGGTGACCAACTGGGTGACGACGGGCGCGAGCAACGCCGGACGTCCGTGGACTGCGGTGGACCCTCTGGACAGGTCAGCCCTGCTGGCGCAGCTCGTCGACGGCTGGTGGTTCCTTCGGGACGAAGAAGTCCAACGACCGCAGCATTGTTAACGTTCCGAGCGCGCGATCCGGTATTTCTGCCGAGCCCGCTGCCGGCGCTCCTCTCGGTAGTAAAGAGTCCGAAGCTCCTCCAGCGACGCCCGCCACTCCTCGTAGGTCGATCCATCCTCGTAGCCGCTGCCCTCCATCGCCATGGTGCTCACGACGACGTCAGTCGAGTTCATGTCGTCTTCCAGTTGCTGCAGCCGTTCTTCGTCGGTGAGTTCGTCATCGGGCGGCGGCTCCAACGCCAAGATAATGTCGGTTAGGCGCTCGTCGGTGGCCCGCCACTCCCGGCGCAACTCGTCCAGTCCTGCGGCGAGTTTGTCAACGCGTCCGGTCATCTCGTCCACACGGGCCAACAGATCCGCTTCCGGCCATTGCAGGTTTCCCTCCTTCCAGTTACCGGAGGGCATAACACCGATAACGCCGAAGACCAACATGAACAACCCGAGCGGGAGTAGCGCGATCATCACCGCTTCGGACCACTTATTTGCGGCCCCGAGGACCGCTAGCCCTACCAGTACTACGCCGATCAGGATGAGGACTACTCGCTTCGCCCACTTCAGTCGCATGACTACGGGACCATAGTGGACGTCGAAGACTGTCCAAGCTTCAGCCTGCCCTGAATCCGTGCCCGCTCCCCGCCCGAGGCGGCGGTCACCGTAGGCCAGCGGAGGCCCGGCGCAGAGCTTGGCAGCGTGGGGCCATGCTTCAACGACCATCGGGCACCAGGAGATGAGACGCACGGACCTCGTTGCCGTCATCCGCCGTCACCCAGCAGACTTATCGGATGAACGCGAACGAGCGCGAGGTCCTGGCGGCGCGACTATCGGCCAAGCTGGAGCCTTGGCGCATCCGTGCGACTCTTAGCTTTGCTGGCCTCTACCAGATAACTCATGAGCTGATCAAAGAGACCGTAATCGACGACGTCCGCGGCTTCTATCTCATCGGCTTCGACGAGTCCGGTTACACGTACGACGAGCAGCGCTATGAGGCCCAAGTTCTGAGGCGCGACCCAAAGAGGCGCAAGATGCGGGCGTCGCTGCTCTGGCTCGTGGAGTCGGGCGCCATCACACTTCAACAGGCCGACCGTCTCGACGAGATCTATGCCCATCGGCATGATCTGACTCATGAACTCGGCAAGTACATTGTTGACCCGGAGTTCGAGCCAGACATGCAGCTGTTTAGTGACGCCGTGCAAATTTTGCAGGACATCCGGCGTTACTGGACGCGCGTCGAGATGGACCTCGGCACCTACGAGGCTTACGGCGAGGTTGACGTCGACGACATTACTCCCGGCCCAATCCTCCTGCTCCAGCTCTGCATCGACGCCTACGTCGAGGGACTGAATAAGGAGATTGAAGCGCGCAGGGGACGATCCGACGACGTCACTACCGCAGCTGAGTGACTAACTGAGTGACGACCAGGCAGACTGCGCCCGGGTGCAGGCGTGCCGATTCATGGTGACATGCCAGCAGGGCAGAATCACCGAGCGCAGCGGGTATAGGACGTTGATCAGTACGTGCCGTAGTCGCCCATCTCGTCGGCGACGCCCATTTCCCGGGCGAGCCAACGCTCGCGCTGAGCCTCTAAATCTGCGAGATTCACCTCTGCCATTTTGAGATCCAAGCTGGTCATCGGGAAAATCCATCGCTCACACACGTAGCGCGCCGAGTCCCACTTCGCTTCAGAGATGGGCTGCTTCCGGTTCTCGATCGACTTCTCGATCACGGCAACATTGAGAGGGTGAAGGTCGGACCAATGCATGCTGTCGTCAGCTTCCACTCCGTCCCACACGGAACGCGTGGCGGCTAGCCCCTCCTCGGTGAGCAAACCAATGTCATGCATAGCAGCGACTAGCCGGACGGCGACACTGGTGGGAGGCGCAGTCTGGTAAGGCTCGTCAAAGGCGGCAGCTCGATCGGCGGGACCTGTCCAGCGACGATTCCCGTTTTCGTCTTCGATGTAATCGACGTAGAGCCGTTCCTCGCGGCCAGATATCACTTCGTTGCCGAAGATCCAATCCACGTCCATCGGACCATCTAGGTAGTACTGCTGACGCCAAAAATCGACATAGCGCCGGACCTCGGCGAGGTCGGCGGGCGACCCATCGTATGCCTTGACGTATAGGCCGCGCGCAAGGTGGTCGTAGAAGGAGTAGAGACCTGTTTTCACCGCAGCGTGGTTTCTCCATCCCGCGCGAGCGAGATCCATCAGGATCAAGACCTTCGCTGCCTCCTCCTCTGCGAAACAACGAAGTACCGCAGCGCCACGGTGGTGCCGGGCGTTGCCGAGGGTGCAGGCGTCGGCCTCCAGCGCGGCTACGCTGTCGGCCAACAGTTCCGTGCCCTCAGCCAGTACGGCGAACCGTTTGGCCTCCGGCACTTGTACGAGCATCCTGAGTCGTCGCGGCAGCACTGGCACATAGTCGCGTGGCGCGAGGCAAGCGGCAAACTGGTTATCGGGATGTAGGCATCAGCGGGGATCTGGCGGTGCGGTGCGAACCTATGTGCCGGCGGGTGAACGGCCTGCCGACAGCAACGCTGACAGCAATGAGCCTGGACCATGACAGCCTGCGACGGCGGGGCACGAACGAGTGCCCGAGGTCTCGGACGCGGATAGACGCCGCTGGACGTAGCGCCCAGAACTTACAAGCGAGGGCTCATCGGCCGAGGGCTAGCGCCCCACGCGTACGCGGTCGGCGGCGTACAACTCGCGGGAGCCGTCGGCGCGGAAGACCACGAGCACCGGGACGCCTTCGCCGATCTCCAGCTCACGGCGTTCGGCCGGCGTCGGCATACGGGCGGAGGCGGTGTCACCCTTGAGCAGGGTCACCGTCTCGGCCGGCTCGACGGCCCGGACGAAGGTCCCGCGCGGCGGTTTTACGATCACGAGCCCTTCCGACCGGAGTAGCGCTATCGCCTGCCGCACACTCGTGCGGCTCAGCCCGTGCTCTTGAGCCAGCCGCAGCTCACTCGGCAGCGACGCGCCGGGCGCGAGGTCGCCAGACGTGATCCGGTTCCGCAGGAGGTCTGCGAGCTGCCGAAACACGGCCCGATCTGAGCTGGGATCGATCACGAAAGTGACGCTACGTGTCCGACAGTTCTACATCTTATTGTATCTACAGTCCTACGTCGGTACGGTGAAGAGCAGGTGCGGCGGTCGGATGACCAGCTCAGGCCCGGCCGCCGTGCCGTCGATCCATGCCCGAGGGGAGATCCGGTGCAGCGCGTCTCGTACGAGGAGTACCTGGTAGCCGTCGCCCTCACCCTCGCCCGTCGGCACCGGCCGGTCTGGTCCTGGCGGAAGTGGCGGCGGATCTGCCGCTGCGGAGCCGACCTGCCCTGCCACAACCGGCACCGCATTCCCATTAATCGCGGCCACTGGCCCGGAGAGGAGACGCAGTGAACGCCGACCAGGAGCACGCGATCCTGGCCGTACACGTCCGGGGAATCGACGGCATGTGCGTCGGCTGCCGCGCCTGGTGGTCACGCCTGGCCCCGTACCCGTGCTGGCAGCTGGACTGGGCGACCAGCCGGCAGGCCCGGACGATCACGACCCGCTTCCTCGGCGGTGTGCGGTGACCACCCACGGCCCCGTCATGCCGATCTGGAGCTGCGGCGGCTGCAACGCCGCCTGGCCCTGCCCTACCCGCCGCCGGGAACTACAGGCCGAGTTCGCGCACGCCCCGGTGTCCCTCGCCCTCTACCTCGGCTCCTACCTCATCCAGGCCGCCGAAGACCTGACATGGGTGCCAGCCGGCGCCCTACACGGCAGGTTCCTCGGGTGGACCCGGGAGGCGGGCGAAACCGCGCCAGCAGTACAGCAGCGAAGTACAGCAACCGTGCCCGCCGAACCCGGCCGAGATCCGCGCCAGCAGCCCGGATGACCTCGCACCGCATCCGATCCGGCCGGCTCGCCGGCAATCCATAGGTTCAGGGTTCGAGTCCCTGGCGGCCCACTCACTCTGCTCGCCGCGAACGACGTTCGGACCGTGTCGGGGCGTCGCTCAGCCTTCGCCGGCGATCGGCTCCTGCCAGGGATCGATAACCTCGACGCCCGTATCGGTGAAGTCCTTGCTGTTTCGGGTGGCGAGAACGGCAACCTGGGTCCGGCAGATGGCGGCAATCTGGGCGTCGAACCCGTCGATCGGGTGACCGAGCCTCTACCGGCCGGCGACGACGTCGGCATAGGCGCCGGCCGCCGCGAGGTCGAAGGTCAGCACTTGGCGAGGGAAGGCGGCGAAGACCTCGTTGGCGGCCTGGTGCGGCGATTCCCTGCGGTGACCCTCGGGCAGCCGCGCAACTTCTCTCGCACCGCGTCGTCGAGATCTCTGATGCTGATTGCCGCCATCGCCTTATCCTCCGCTCCGACGGGTGACAGCAATGCTATCGCCGCACACCGGACGGGCCGCCACTCGACGCCCGCACGATCCGGCCAGACCACGGAGGCCGGGGCCGATGAGGCCGGGCGGCCCGGCTGGTCTACCCCGGGTCAGAGCGAGACGAGGAGAAGGCCGGAGTGCTGGGCGTCGGGAGAGGTCAGTTGATGTTGCCGAACGAGACCCCGCGGCGGATCAACGTCAATGACGTTGAGCTTTGCGTCGAGACCTTCGGTGATCCGGAGGATCCGCCGGTGCTGCTCATCGGCGTCACCATGCTGAGCTGGCCGGACGAGCTGTGCGCGGCGCTGACCGGGCGCTACGTGGTGCGTTACGACCTGCGGGATGCCGGCCAGTCGACGTTCGTCGACCCGGACGCGCCCGCGTACGACCTGCGTGATCTGGTGACCGACGCGGCGGAGCTACTGCTGGCCCTGGAGTTGAGGGGTACGCACGTGGTCGGGCTCGGCGTCGGCGGCTTCGTCGCGCAACTGCTCGCGCTGGACCATCCTGACCGGGTCGCGTCGCTGACGCTGATCTCCACCCGGCCCGTCGCTCCCGGTCCGACGGATCCCGACCTGCCCGACCACGCGCCGGAGTTGATGGCAAAGCTGTTCGGCCGTCCGCAGCCGGACTGGACCGATCGCGACAGCGTCGTCGACTATATGACCGCCACCGCGCGGCTGATGTCAGGCAGGCGGGGGTTCGACGAGGGGGACGCCCGCGTCGGTGCCGGGCGCGTGTTCGACCGGGCGGGACGGACGGCGGAGGCACAGCGTGCCAGCCACCTGGGCACCATGTTCGCCGCCATCGACTGCCAGCCACGGTGGCGTGAGCGGTTGGGCACGATTGCCGTGCCGACGCTTGTCATCCACGGCGACGAGGATCCGTTCTCTCCGTACGGAAACGGCGTGGCGCTGACCGAGGAGATCCCCGGCGCCGCACTGCTCACGTTGCGCGGCATCGGCCAGGGCCTGCCACGGACGGCCTGGCCAGTGGTGGTGGACGCGCTCCTGCGCCACACATCCTGAGCCGGCGTGCCGCACCATGGCGGCGCTCCAGCAGGGGCCCGGTGGTGGGGGCTATGGCGCCTCGCTGACGTGGGCCGCGACGAGTCGCCAGCCACGTGACGGCTCGTGGATCCAGGTACGGGTGTAGCGCAGCCGCGCCGTGAACGCCTCTCCCTTGAACACTCCCGACAGCGTGCCGAGGAACCAGGTGACGCCCGTCGTCCCGGCGGCGAGCACGATCAGCTCCTCCTCGGTGACCTGGGTGAGCCGCTGCTCGCCGGAGCGCTGGAGCGCCAGGTCATCGGCCTTGCGGTAGAGCAGCCCACCGGGGCCCGTGAAGATCAACCGATCGTCGATCAGCTCATCGAGAGCTTCCGCGTCGGCGGCGAGCTGGGCAGCCTGTAGCCGGCGCTCCGCGTCGCGCAGGCTCTCGGTCAGCGAGTCCATGTCCGCATCGTCCCACGGCGGCGAGCGGCTGCTTCAGCTCGACCGGCGCCACCGCGACTCCGCCCGCCCACCACGGCGTCAGATGCCGGACCGCGGGGCGGTTACCGCCGCGAAGCCGCCGACCAGGAGGACCGCGGCCATCGCGACAACGGCCGCGAACCTCCTGGTCGACTTACTCATCCGGTCGCCAGCGTGCCCGGGAGGCCGTAGTACGCCTGCCAGATGTCGGTGAAGACGTTCATGCAGCCGGTGACGCTGTTCGTGGCCTTGCCGTGGTGGATGCCCTTGGCGGCCACCCTGCCGTCGGAGCGCACCGTGTAGACAGGGCCGCCGGAGTCACCGCCGATCGTGCAGACTCCGTCATTGCGGTAATAGCTGCGCACCATGTTTCGGGCGATCTCACCGGTGCTCCACTTGAAGTTGTATCCCTTCGCGTAGACCGTCCAGCCGCACTTCTCGCCCGTGACGCGGCCACCGACGCAGTACTTGTCCCCCGCGACCGGGGACCTGCTCCACATCTCCGCGACATACGCGCTGGAGTACGACCCCGGGCCACCCCGGTAGATCACCGCGCTGGTGGCCTTGCCGGAGTCGACGTTGGACAGGGCGAGATCGCCGCGATACGTCGATGAGCCGGTCAGGTAGACGGTCCCCTTGCCCACGTTCCAGTTCTCCCGCGAGCTCGGGGTGATGTAGCCGATCCGCGCGGACGGGGTGGACAGGTCGCCACCGCTCGGTGCGCAGTGCCCCGCGGTCAGCATCATGTGGGCCGTGCCGTTACGCCACGAGAAGCCACTGGTGCAGCCCTTCGGGCTGACGGTCTTCGCGCCGCCATAGAAGGGGGAGGTGTCGTTGTCGCGCCCATCCCCGTCCGCGGCCGAACCGGGAATGTGCTGGATGGCGATCGCGGCCGTGCCGTACTTGGCGGCGAGCACCTCGAACAGCGCGTCGGAGGTACGGCTCACATAGATGATGATCCGGTTGTTCACCGCGTCCGGCCCGGTCATGAAGATCGCGTCGCCGTCCGGCACCGTGGCGGCGGAGATTTCGATGGTGTCGTTCTTGATCCCCTCCAGCCTGCTCATGCTGAAGGTGGCATTCCGACTGCGGGAAAGCGACTTGCCCTGGCTGACGCCCGTCGAAATGAACGTCGATGCCAGGCTGGCACCGGTCGCGCCCACCGTGTCGAGCACCACCGCCCCGTCCTTCGGGTCATACCACGGATATGCCAGGTCATCGGGGTTGGCTTCGGCCAGTTCCGTCGCCTCGTGCAACCGCTGCGCGGCCGCCTCCGGCAGCTCGTCGGCGGGTTTCGGCTCGGCACCCAGAATGACCAGCCCACTCGGGAGCACGGACTGATCGCCGGGCGCGGCATGCGCCAGTGACTGGAGGCTTATTACCAGGACGGCGGCCAATCCGACCGCCACGGGTGATCGTCGCATTGATCTCCCTTTCAAGGGCACGAGAGACGCAAATATTCGGACGCATAAGTCTCTCGGTCGAGCTCAGTTGGCGGTGTCCCGGGTAACCGATCGCCCAAGCGGGTTTATCGCGGCGGAATTGAGGGCGAAAGAGATCAATCTCCTGCCGATGCCCCTGGGCCGATCAGTCGCCGACCCGGACGAGAGGAGTGAGCCGCCGCGATGCCGCCCGGGGAGCTGGCCGTTTGCCTGGCTGCGTCACAGTGGCCTTACAGATCCCGATACCTCACTACGTTGGAGAAGGCATGCCCCCTGTTGACGCCGTCAAATCCGTCCTCTCCCAGTACGCCGGCTTCCGCGGTCGAGCGCGCCGGTCCGAGTACTGGTGGTTCTTCCTCTTCACCCTGATCCTCGGCATTGTCGCCGGAATCCTGGACAGCGCGTTGGGGACCGACTTCGGCTCAGAACCGGGGTCCACCGGCGTCATCGGGCTCATCGTCGGCCTGGCTCTGCTGCTGCCCACCCTGGCCGTCGCCGTACGGCGACTTCACGACACCGACCGCTCGGGCTGGTGGTTGCTGATCGGATTCGTGCCCCTCGTGGGAGGCATCGTCCTGCTCGTGTTCTTCGCGATCGACGGCACTCGGGGCAGCAACCGGTACGGCGCCGACCCGAAGGGCGACGCACGCGCCGTGGCCTGACCGGGCCGGTGGCTGCCGGCGCGAGCAGCCCGCCCGAACTCCGCCAACCCGGCGTGATCAAGGCCGGCGAGCGGGTGCGGCGGCCCACCTGGTCCGGCGGTCACGCTTGCGTTCGGCCGGGTGTCTGCTGCTACCGTCAGCGAGTGATCCTCGAAGAACACTGGTGGAATGGGGACGCGACGGCACGAGGGCGCCGAGACGTCTACATCCGATCGGATGGTCACCGCTGGGAAGTCCAGGCACAGATCGGTGGCGCACAGGGCCGTTCAAAGGTGCTGGAATGCTCCAGCCGCAGCTCGGCGAGCATCCTCGCCGGCGCCTGGCGAGGCGGCAGCTCGTCCTGGCGCGAACTGCCACACTGACCGTCCCGTCAGCCGGCCTGCCGGACGGTGACGGTCGCTGAGCCGGTCTCGTCCGCCCCCGGGTCGAGCACGAGGGTAAACCGGCCGCCCCTCGGCAGTGGGTCCGTCTCGAACCGCCCGTGCCCGCCGATGACGCAGCCGTTACCCACGGTGTCGCCGTCCGGGCCGGTCAGCAGCAGGATCCCGCACCGGTCGGGCAGGCTGGCGGCGGTCACCTCGACGGTGACGCGCCGGCCGGCGTCGGCGGTGAACCGCAGCCGGCTGACCGCGCCGGGGCGGCTGACGGTCAACGTGGCGGCCCGCCCGTCCGCGACGGTGTCGGCCTGCTCGTCGTGGGCGTCGCGCAGCCGTACGTCGGCCGAGCCGGTGTCGGTGGCGTACCCGTCGATCTCCAGCACGTACCGGCCGGTGGCCGGCAGGGCGACACCGTCGACGTATCCCTGGCCGCCGATCACGCAGCCGGTGGCCACCTGCTCGCCCGCCGGGTCGCGCAGTTTCAGCAGGCCGCACCGGTCGGGCAGGGTGGCGTCGGTGACCTGGAGGAAGACCTTCTGCCCGGCCCGCCCGTCGAACGCGAGCCGGCTCACCGCCCCCGGCTGGGCGAGCGTCGCCCGGACCGGCGGCCCGTCCAGGGTGAGGCTCCGCTCCTCGTCGGTCACGGTGACCACCCGTACCGTGGCCCGGCCGAGGTCGGCCTCCCACGGGTCGAGCACCAGCTGATGGTCGCCGGTGACGGTAAGCGTGGTGGTGTCGATGAAGCCGACCCCGGCGATCACGCAGCCGGTCGCCAGTTGACGCCCCTGCGGGTCGAGCAGGAGCAGGACGCCGCAGCGGTCCGGCAGGGTGGCCGCCGGCACGTCGATGAAGATCTTCTGACCGGCCCGGCCGGGCACCTTCAGCGTGGCGGTGGCACCGGGCCGGGTCACCTCCAGGCTGACGTCGCCGTCGCCGTCGCCGGGGGCGGCACGCTGCGCCCGCGCCGCGTCGGCGGCGAACGCCACCTGGCCGGTGAGGCCGACGTCGAGTACGCAGTCGGCGAGGGTCCGCGGGTCGGTCACCCCGGCCCGGCGGCAGACGAGTTCGGCGGTGGCCCGGTTGGGCAGGTCGCCGACGGTGAGCTGCCGGTCCGGGAAACGCCGGTCGGTGAACGTGGCGGTGGACTGGCCAGCTTCGTAGTCGAACAGCGACCGCTGCGCCTCGACGCGCCAGCTGTCGGCGAAGCTCGGATACAGCGCCTCGAACGTGGGCGGCTGGGCCAGCCGGCCGCCGCCGCGCACGGCCAGGTCGTCGCCGGGGTCACCGTCGTGGTCGCCGAGCAGGCCCGTCAGGGTCCCGGCCCGCCCGCTCGGGGCGCCGACGCTCACGCTCAGCCCCCACACGCCGACCGGGTGCGCGGTCAGCCGGATGCCGTCCGGCCAGTCCACCGTCACGGTGCCGTCGTACCAGGTGGTCACGGTGCCGCCGCGCGGCAGTTTCAGCCCGTCGGGCGCCGAGACCGGCGGGCCGCCGTTCACCCGGGTCACCGGGCCGTCAGGGGTCACGTACACGCCGACCCGGTCGCCGGCCACCCGCGCCGCGACGGCGGAGTTGACCGCCACCACCGAGCTGGCCGGGAACATCGTCTGCCGCACCTGGACCTCGAAGTCGTCCCGGGTGGAGCGGCTGAGCACGAACTCCCCGGCGGCCTGGAAGTCGTACCGGAGGCCGTCGTAGGTGAGCAGGTGCGGGTCGCCGTTGCTGTTCGCGCAGCGGTAACCCTTGCCGATCACCGAGATCGAGCAACCACCGCCGCCGGGCGGTCGGGGCTTGGGCTGGTCGCAGTCCTTGCCGTTCGCCGGCAGCTTCACACCGCTGTACGTGGTGCGGGTCGGCACCCCGACGGCCCGCCGGTACGCGTTCTCCACCAGCACCGCGTGCACCTCGGCCGGGTCCACCGAGCTGGCCAACTTGCCGCCCTGGGTGCAGAACTGGCCCCGGTCGGTGTCGTTCACCTCGTCGAGGGCGTGACTCATCTCGTGGATGAGGGTGGCGCACTGGTCCTCGGTGAAGCCGGGGCCCTCCTCCGGCAGCTTCCGGCCGTCGTTCTCCGGCACCCAGTTGATCTGCACGTCGCTGCCCGGGACGTACGTGGTGGTGCTGCTCTCCTTACCGGAGATGGGTCTGCGCACTTTGATCTTCTTGCCGGAGGCTTCGAGCGCGTCGAGCACGGCGCTGTTGCCGGAGCCGCGCATCTGCCCGACGCAGCCCGCGTACTCCGTTTGCAGGTCGGGGTTGACGCTGACCACGGCGGCCGCGGCCTGCGGCGCGAGCAGCACCAACGCCCCCGCCAGCACGAGAGTCAGCCGCAGCCGGCGACGCATCCTGGTCATTGGGCCCGCACCTCGAACGCGACCGTGCCCGGCCCGGTGGTCGCGGCGCACCCGTCCGCGGGCACGTCGCGCAGCGGTGGCCGCAGGTAGGCCAGCGCCACCCGGTACGCCCCCGGCTGGTCGACCGGCCACCAGGTGACCGTGGCCCCGCCGCGGCCGTCCGGCGCGGACGTGGTCAGCGCCGCGCCGACCGGGCTCTGCGGGTCACTGCCGAGGGCCAGCTCCACCGACCCGCGCGGTGGCACCGGGACCAGGTTCTCGATCAGGTACGCGGTGAAGTCCCGGTAGTAGGTGGCGCCGCCGATGGTGGGGGCCACCGGCGTGCCGTCGCGGGTCAGCGACAGCACCGTCACCGTTCCCTCCGGCACCCGGCTCAGCCGGCACTCGGCGTCCCGGTTGTTGACCAGCCTGATCCGGAGGCTGACCCGCTCACCCACCCGGTACGCCGGCTGGGACGCGCCGACGGTGAGACCGATCGACCCACCGGCGTTGCTGGGAGCGGGGGCGTTGCCGGACCGGCGGCAGCCGGCCGCCGAGGTGGTCAGCACCAGGGCGAGGCAGCCGGCGAGCGCCGTGCGCGCCACCGGGCCGGACCGGGGTGTGCCCATGGGCCGCGCCTCCTCCGGGCCGACGTCCGCCATCCCGGCCAGCGTGCGCCGCGGCTGCCGCGACCGCTGTCGCGATCCGGCCCGGCAGATGTCCGCAAGCCGACCATGTGGCGGCGCCAGCCGGTCAGGTGATGTCGCGGCGCATAGGGACGATGACCGCGATCGCCGAGGCGGTCAGTGCGTACGCGATGAGCAGGAGACCGCCGGCTGCCGGTGGGAGGAGCTGGACGGCGGCAGTGTCGAGTTGTGCCGACATGGCGTCGGTGAGGTACGTGAAGTCGGTAAGCGCGGCGGTGGCTCCACCGGGCAGGACGGGGTAGAGCGTGTTGACGCCGGGAATCATCATGAGCACCGGTTCGCCCAGGTACAGATAACCGAGCACCACACCCAGGGCGGCGACCTGGCTACGGATCAGGGCACCCATGCCGACGCCGAGGAGCAGGTACACCACCATCGCGACGGCGATGCGGCCGAGCAGTGCCAGCACGGTGGCGGCGGGCAGCCCGAGCGAGACGCCGCGAGCGGCGGCGACGGCGAACAGGGCCATCGCGGCGGTGCCGGCGAGGACGATCCCGTAGGCAAGGCCGATGACCGCGTAGGTGGCGAGCTTGGCGGCGAGCACCCGGCCGCGGCGGGGCGCGAACATGAAGGTGACAGCGGCGGTACGGTGCCGGTACTCGGACGTGACCGCGACGGTGCCGGCGGCGGCAGGCACGAGCGCGGTGTAGCCGAGGATGCCGAGGATCGAGCGGAGGCCGGCCTCGGTGTCCAGTCCGGGCATCGGCGGGTCGAAGTTCTCCGGGCCCACCAGCGCCATGACGCCGATCAGGCCGCCGCCCAGCAGCGCGGCGGCGAGCAGCAGCCCGCGCCACATCCGGGTGGCCAACAGCCTGCGGAACTCCGCTTTGATCAAGTGATTCATCGGGTGGCCACCTTGTCCGTGGTCAGCTGGAGGAAGAGCCGTTCGAGGCTGGTGTGCTCGGTGACCAACTCGTGGATTCGTAGACGGTGGGCGGCAGCGAGGTCGGCGATGCCCGGCGCGTCCACCCCGTGCACGCGAAGCCGGCCGGGTCCGACGGCCTCGACGAGCGGGACGGCGCCGCCGTCGGCGGGGCCGGCGGTCAGGATGACGGCGAGGGCGCCGGCGTCGGGTGAGGTGATCAGCACCGTTGGCGGGCCCGCGAGCTGGGACAGCGGCCCGGCGGCGACGAGTTCCCCGCGCCGGATCACCACCACGTCATCCACGAGCTGCTGGACCTCGCTGAGCACGTGGCTGGAGATCAGGACGGTGCGGCCCTGGTCGGCGAGCCGGCGCAGCAGCCCGCGCAGCCACGACATGCCTTCTGGGTCCAGGCCGTTACCGGGCTCGTCCAGCAGCAGGACGCGCGGATCCCCGAGCAGCGCCGTGGCGAGGTTCAGCCGTTGCCGCATGCCGGTGGAGAACCCGCGGGTCCGGCGGTCGGCGGCCTCGGCGAGGCCGAGCAGGTCCAGCAGTTCGGCGACCCGAGTGTCCGAATGGCCGCCCATTGCGGCGTAGACCCGCAGGTGGTCGCGGGCGGTGTGGCCGGGATGGAACGCGTTGGCGTCGAACACCGCGCCAACGGTGCGTGACGGCCGGGCCAGCCGGCCGTACGGCTGCCCGCCGATCGTGGCGGTGCCGCTGGTGGGCGACACCAGCCCGGTCACCATCCGCATCGTGGTGGTCTTTCCGGCGCCGTTCGGACCGAGGAACCCGGTGACCGCACCGGGTTCCACGGTGAAGCTCAGCTCGTCTACGGCGGTGACGTCGCCGTAGCGCTTCGTCAGGCGCGACGCCTCGATCGCTAGGTGGTCGCCGCTCACGTTCCGGCCGCCATCGACCGCCCGATCGCCTCGGCGAGGCCCGGCGCGGCGGGCGTGGAGAGCACGACCTCGTCGAACTCTCCGCCGGCCGCCGCCCGGTCCAGCACCAAGTGCAGTCCGGGCTCGCCCCGGCGGGCCGCCACGAGCTGCCGGGGACCGCCGTAGATACCCCAGACGCCGACCTTGGCGAAGCCGGACACGACGTATCCCCGCCGGGCGCCCCAGGCCAGCCGGAGCGGGTTGTCCACTCCGGCGGCGTGCCGCACCGCGGAGAGGGGCAGGACGAACCGCTCCCGCCCGACCCAGATCCGCTCCCACCCGGTGAACCGGATGTCGATCATGCCGTCGGTAACCGTCACGGCTGCCATCAGTCGTCCTCCTTCGTCGTCCCGGAGTCGCTCGCCGACCCCGGTTCCCGCTTGTCGTCGCCGATGGCGGCCGGCCGGTCGGCCGGCATCAACACGGTCGCCAACAGCCGCGGTATCCGCCCGTCGCCGGGCTGGTTGCCCAGCAACGGGCCGACCAGCGCGTTGAAGCCGGCGGCGAACTCGCCCAGCTCGGCGTCCGTCAGGTGCAGCACGAGCTGCTGGTAGCCGACCCCGTCGGCGACGAAGTCGATCCGCTCCCGGGCCAGGTAGCGGGAGAACTCCGACAGCAGACTCGACACGAACGCCGTGAAGTAGCGCGCGTGGTCGGCCGGAGTGGCCGTGGCCAGGGCCTCGGCGTCCAGCGTCGCGCCGTGCGCGGGCAGCGCGTACACCCGCTCGACCGCACCGCGCACCTTGCGCTCCTCGACCACGTCGAGCAGCCCGGTCTTGACCAGCACCGCCAGGTGGCGGTAAAGGGTCGCGTGCGGGACGTCGGGCAGCAGCTCGACCAGGTCGTGTGTGGTCAGCCGGGAACCGGCGACCACGCGCAGGATCCGGATCCGCACGGGGTGCAGCGCCAGCTCGGCCCAGCGCTCGGTCGACATCTCCACGAGCCAATAGTATCACTATCGATAGTGATAGCAATAGGACGACGTCCGGACGGCCACGGTCCGGACCGGATCACCGGGCCAGGTTCACCACGAGCGCGGCCACCACGGTCACGAAGAAGACCGCCCACCCCATGAGATCTCGGGACCCCACCCGCAGGTGCGCCACCAGCGCGCCGACGAAATACAGCACCAGCCCGGCGGCGGCGAGCCTGCCCAGCAGCGGGACGGCGAACCCGGCCAGCAGTCCCAGCGAACCGGCCGCCAGCAGCACGCCCAGCACCGGCACCCAGGACCGCGGCACCCGCTTCAGGTCCGCCTGGGCCTTCGGGTAGTCGTGGCCGATCAGGTAGGTGACGGCGGCGGCGCCGGTGAAGACCGCCGCCAGGATGGTGACCGCGACGTAAGCGGCGAACATGGTGCCTCCTTCGGTTGCCCGAAGGACGGACCATCACCGTCGAACGTGACCGGTCAGCCCAACCGGTCGAGGAACTCCCGCGACCGCCGCAGCACCAGCCCCGCCGCCTCCGCGTCGTACGACGGCAGCGTGCGGTCGGTGAACAGGTGCCGATCGCCCGGGTAGGTGAACACCTCCGCCAGCTCGGGCCCGGCGACCTCGACCAGCTCCCGGGCCGCGTCGAGATCGCCCTCCAGCGCGAAGAACGGGTCCTTGTCCATGCCGTGGACCTGCGCGGGGACCCCGGCGGGCCACGGGCCGACGGCCCACTCACCGGTGACCGGCAGGCACGCCTCGTAGAGCAGCGCGCCCCGGGCGCCGGGCCGGGTCTGGGCGAACCGTTGGGCGATGGCCACGCCCCAGGACAAGCCGGCGTACACCAGCGCGTCGGGCAGGTCGGCCACGGCCCGGTCGGCCCGCTCCTGCAGCACGTCGCTCCCAAGCCGCTTGGTGATCGCGAAGCCGTCCTCGAGGCTCGCCGCCACCTCGCCGTCGAACAGGTCCGGCGTGTGCACGGTATGCCCACCGGCCCGCAGGTCGTCGGCGAACGCCCGGACGCCGCCGGTCAGACCCTGCACGTGGTGGAACAGCACGACCTCGGTCATCTCTACACTCCTGTCATCGGACCACGAGACTCGAATGAACCAATATCCTAGAACGGTCGAAAAATGTCGGTCGACAGGCAGATCCCGGACTATGACCTCGACGACATGCTCGTCGTCACCGCCACCGAGCAGCTGCGCGCCCTGGCCGACCCGCTCCGCGAGACCCTGCTGGAGCTGCTGCTCGAACGGGCCGCCACGGTCACCGACCTGGCCCGCGCCGTCGACCGCCCGAAGAGCAGCGTCGCGTACCACGTGAACCTGCTCGTGGCCGCCGGCCTGCTCCGGGTGGTACGCACCCGGCGGGTACGCGCGATCGAGGAGCGCTACTACGGCCGCGTCGCCCGCACCTTCTACGTCGGCGCACTCCACCAACCCGAGGACCGGCAGATCGTGGCCGGCATCAACGGCGTCGCCCGGGCCGCCGCCGAGTCCGCGGCGGCCCACGCCGCCGACGACCTGCGGTGCACCCTCGTGCATGCCCGCATCCCCGTAGAGGAGGTGCGCAACTTCTGGGCCGAGGTCCAGGAACTGGCCCGCCGGTTCGCCCAGCTCCCCCGCTCCGGCGACCAGGTGTACGGCTTCGTCGCCGGTCTCTATCCCACCGACGCCCCCACCCTCCCCGACGCCGAGCAGCACCCGGCCGACTGAGCACGTAGTGCGGGCGATGGTCTGGCCATTCCCGGGAATCTTGTCTCACCGGGACGAACCGCTAAGGCCTTCCGGGGATGGCCGACGAGCAGGTAGTCCCGTCAAGCGCGCCCAGCTCGGCGTCGACCACGGGATCGCCGCTGTCCTCGGCGTCGAAATCGGCCGCACCTGGCCGGCGGTGGCCGCGACCGTCGATGTCCAGGCCCCGGCAACTACTGCCCGGCCATCTCCGCACGTTGGGAGGGAAAATCTCTGTCCAGCGCCGGAAGAAGGGTGGCGACCATTACGGCTCCGACGATGGCCGCTGCGCCGGCCGCGATGAAGGCGGCCGTGCCGGCCGCGCCGGGTGCCGTCACCCAACCCGCCACGGCCGTTCCGGCGGCGTAGCCGAGCCACATGAAAGTGTTCAGCCAGCTGAACACCTCGGCGCGGCTGTCCGCCGGGGCGGAGTCGGCCAGCAGAGTGACGTGAAGCGTGTCGCTCGGGCCTGCCAGCAGGCCCGCGACAACGATCAGCACCCCGACTGTGAAGAGGCCGGGCGCGACGGAAATCGTGAGCAACATGCCCCCGCCCAGAGCGCCGAGGAGCACGAGCAGAGCGCGTCTCCTCGACGGTGCCTTGAAGGCGCCGAACGCGAGAGTCCCGACAAGTGCCCCGACGGACAGCAGACCGATCAGGAGGCCCGCGGTCTGTGGACTCCCCAGTGCTTCAGCCTTGGCCACTGTGGCGATGCGAAGGCACCCGAACCCGAAGGTACCCGTCGCCGTCAGCAGCAACAGAACAAGAGTTGGCCGGTGGCTGAGGGGTCCGGCGAGCCGCTTCAGAGCCGGCGCCGCACCGCTGGCGGGCGCGGGAGACGCCTGCACCGACGGGAAGGACAACAGAATCAGTAGGCCAACGAGAATTCCCATCCCGGCCGCAGCGATCACCAGCTGCGGCGGCATCAGCACAATCATGGCGGAAACGAGGACCGGGCCGGCGATGAATGCAACTTCATTGATGGAGTTGTCGACGGCGTACGCAGCCTGCAACGTTTCGGGCGGCACCAGGCGGGCCCATAGCGCTTTGGTGACGGGGGAGGCGGGCGGTGTGGTGAGCCCCAGCAGCGATGCCGCAATGATGAGAAGCGGCGCCGCCACGTTGACGGTAATTGCCCATACCATCAATGCATAGGCAGCGGCGTGTGCGCAAAGGTAACCCGCAAGCACTCGTCGCGAAGGCGACCGGTCGGCGAGCCGACCACCTACGGGAGCGCTTATCGCGAGTGCTATCGCGTGGACCGCCAGCACCAGGCCGGCCAACGCGTACGAGTCGCGCTTCTCGACAATGGCCAGAACCAGGGCGAGGCTGAGCACCGGCGTTCCGAATCTGGCGAAGAGTGCGGAGGTAGCGAGCCTCATCGCCCCGGGTGAGCCAACTAGTCGACGGTAGGGTGAAGCCACCGAGCCTCCACGGCAGAATTGTCGTACGGATAGCCATGTCGGCCAACGCGACGATCGGGGATTGCTTCGCGCACATGGCGTGGGTCCGCCCGCTGGCGCGGGCCACCAACAGCTGGTCAGCCCATCGTCCGTGCTGCTCTCCTCGACCGCCAATGCGTGTTGCCGAGACCAGGGCTGCCAGCGGCGCATGGAAAGCCCGACGCGGCGCGGCTCGGCCCGCGTCGTGACCGGAGGATCTGCCGGGATCGATCGGTTAGGGCAGGCGGGAACGACCGCCAACAACGGTGGTCCGGCCGCGCACCTTGCGGGGGCCGCCACCATGAACTAGTGTTCACGGCAACGGTGCCGAGCGGGCACCCTGCCTCGGAAGGTCGCCGGCAATGCGGGGTCACCCCAGCGGCTCCGACGCCTCACCTGGCCCTGGCGGCGTGCGGCCACGGGAAGTCCGTCGTTCCATGACTCGACGTATGCCCTGAATGGCGCTGCCGGGCCGGGCTCGAGCTCCGCTAGCCTGCGGCTGCCCGGAGTCCACCCGCGACAATCTGCGATCAAGGTGCACCACATCCCCGGATCGCCTGGACGTCAATGGCTCCACCGCCGTGGAGGGGGTGAAATTATGGTCGAGTTGTGGACCCTGAGGGTATTCATCGAGGTCGGAAGACAGGGCTCCCTCTCCCGCGCGGGCGAGGTTCTGTCGATGAGCCAACCCGCCGTCTCGCGACAGATCAGCGGGCTCGAGCGCCGGCTAGGGGTGGCGCTGTTTCGTCGCGTACCGCGAGGCGTTCTGCTGACGCCGGCGGGCGAAGCGGCGCTCGATCTGGCCCAGGATGTCTGCGACCGGTTGCGCCAGTTCGAGGCGCGCCTGTCCGCGTTCACCGGGCTGGACGGCGGACGTCTCCGGCTGGCCGCCTTCGCCAGCGTGAACAGCGGCCTCGTCCCGGCGGCAGTTCATCGGTTCAGCACGGCGTACCCGGAAGTGGAGATCAATCTCGTTCAGATCGACGAGGATGCACAACTTTCCGCCCTGCGGAACGGCGGCGTGGACATGGTGCTGCGCACTTCTTGGGACACTCGCGATGATCGCCACATGACCATCCGCCAGGCGGTTATTTCGGGTGCCTACGATCCCTTCGATGGTATCGACGTTCTGCCACTGACCGAGGAGGACTTGCGGGTGGCGCTCCCGGTCGGCCATCGACTCGCCGGCGCGGACGTCGTGAACCTCAAGGAGTTGGCGGATGAGGCCTGGATCGAAGGGGCGCATCCCGACTGCCTCGGCCCGATTCCTCAACTCGCGGAGGCGATGGGTTGCGAGCCTCGGGTAGCGATGCACTGCGACGACTGGTACGGAAAGCTAGCGTTGGTCGCGGCGGGCGGTGGAGTCATGTTGGTCCCCACCTCGGCGGGTACGACGGTTCGTAGTGACATCGCTCTGGTCGAAACGTTCCCCGTCCTGCCTCGCCGAAAGGTCCTCGCCATGACGGCAGAGCCACCGTTCCGGCCCCCGACCGTCACCGCCATGCTCCGGATCATGAAAGATGTGATTCGTGAGCATTCGCAACCGATGAGGGTGCCTCAAACCGCGTAACGGGCATCACCAGCGCGGCATGGAGCGGCATCTCGCCGACGACTTCTTCCGTGGCCATCACTGCGGCGCATCGGGCGCGAGGGCGTCCGCACACGATTGCAGGTAAGCACGCAGCTTCTCACGCGACGGACGCGGGTATTGCTCCTCCGCCGCAACGAGATTGTGCACCGCGCCGGTGATCAGAAAACCGAACGCCTCCGGGTTCACGTCGGTGCGTACCCGGCCGAGTAGTTGTTCGCCCCTGAGGTACTCGGCAACTGCGGCATCGAGCGTCGCCGGCATACCCGAGGCCGAAGCCGCCGACCTCAACCGTTGGGAGATCACCGCATCGTCGATGTCGTTCGCCCCAAGAACAGCTGGACTGTCCGCGTCGAGAAGAATGCTCGCGAAGCGGTCGAGGTTTTCGCCGACGGTATGGCGGCCAGCCGAGGACACCCATTCATCGAACTCTTTCGACAAGCGTACGAGTTCCTCGACGACGAGTTGAAGAATGAGCTCATCGCGGTTGGCGAAGACCTTGTACGGCAGACCGACAGCGCAGTTGGCCTCCCTGGCGAGCGCGCGCATAGTAAGTGATTTCGCGCCGGATCGACGAACGATCCGGCGCGCGGCGGCCGCAAGAGCCGTCCTCGTCTGCTCAATCTCCGCACTGGTGCGACGCTGGCTCACAAGCCAGCCACCGGGGGCCGACGGCCGCGAAACGACCATTCGCTTCGACCGTTCGACCGACCATCCATGAACATTTGTTCATAGTATCACCACGTCGTCGCAATGTCGTCGAGTCCGTGGCGGAACCGGGATGTCGCAACCTGCGATGCCGCCTGCCGCGCTCGGCCATCCGTCCGTGCCGGATGGTCTACTCCGCGGATCGGTGCCATCGGTTAACCACTACGGAGTCGCCCACGGCAATTCTCCCAGGCTGGACTACGGCGTACTTGACGCCGAAGGCCACGCCTCCGGACCGGCGTCGGTAGGCGGCCAACGTTCGTATCGGCTCCGGCCCAGCCCTTCTTCCCGTGTCCTGGTCCACGGTCGTCACCACGCATCGGATCGCGAGCTTGGCGTAGCTGAGGCGGCAGTTTCCGATGGCCATCTCCCACGCGTGATCCTCGATGTGCGCCTCGGTCCAACCCGTCACGATGACGTTGGCCCGGAACCGGCCGATGGGTAGCGGCCCGGCCCCACGTGCAATGAGCCGCGCATTGAGTGCCTCCATGGAGGAGACCGAAAGCAGGTGAACGGCACAACTGTCCGCGAAGGCCGAAGTCCCGGGCGTCACCCCATCGGTGACTCGATCGTGCTCCGGGGACACCCGGACGAGCCGGCTCGGCTTACCCAGAACCCGCGACAGCCAAGCGGCCGGCTCGTCGCCCTGGTCGATGCCCCGATATCGGGAGCCAAACATCACGACGGGGCGCTCAGCGGCGCGAAGGTCCACCGGCAGGCGCGTCGGGTCCTCCCCGGGTGCGTGCAGCGCCAGCTCGGTGCCGGCGGCGTTGATCCCTGGGCGGATCACGGCCAGCCGCGGGTCGCGGCGCTGAGTGCGGACGGCGCCGGCCGGATCGGTGACCACGAACGTCCGATCGTGCCGGAGACCGGCAGAGGTCATTTCGGCGACGTTTGCGGGGACGCCGGCGCAGCCCTTTATCGGATAAGAAATCAGCTGTCGAACAACTCCGCCATTCGCCGAGAGATCGGCACCCATCCAAAGCTCCTCTGACAAGGAGGCGCCCTTTTCGGGAATGTCGGGTGAGCGTGGCGGACCAAGTCCGTCGCAGCGCCTCTCCACGCCGACTTTGCCAGTTTCCTCCGTGCCGGATTGGGTGTCAACACCCGGGCAAGCGTTAGTAGCGCCATGCGTGAGCTGCATGAGTGGGGTCGCACAACGTCCGTCAGGCGATGCCCGAGTAGCGCCGACGGTCCCGGGTGCTCGTGAATCCGATGTCGGCCGCCCACGAGATGTTGGCGGCCTCGTGATGCACGTCTTTCATGGATAACCTGCGTGACGCGCAATTGACGGCGTCGGTGCCGCGAGCAGACCATGGCCACACCTTCGTTGGTCTGGGACGTCATGAGGATTAGGCTGGATGCCGGTGCCGGAGTCGGGGCGCAACCGTAACGAGGTTCAGAACGGTGAGCAGGCCCGCTGGGCCTGGGATTTTCTCATCCTTTCGCTGGTCTGGGGTTCGAGCTTCGCCCTCATCAAAGTGGCGGTCAATGCCGGCGTCCCGCCCATGTGGGTTGCCTTCACCCGGTGCCTGTTCGGCGCGGCGGCCCTGGGGGTGATCAGCGCAGTTCGGCGTCAGCCCCTACCGCGCCGCCCGATCGTATGGCTGCACGCGTTCGTAGTGGCCGCGCTGCTGAACATGGCACCGTCCTCATTGCTCGCCTACGGCGAAACCCAAGTGAGCTCGGTGCTGGCCGGCATCCTCAACGCCGCTGTCCCCCTGGCAACGGTGCTCGGGGTGGTCGCTCTGGTGCCGCAAGAGAGGCTGTCCCCGCGCCGCGGGCTAGGTATCCTGATTGGCTTCGTCGGCGTGCTGACCGTGGTCGGCGTCTGGGACGGCCTGGGCCGTGGGACACTCGCCGGCACTCTGGCCTGCATCGCCTCGAGCGTGTTTCTCGGCGCGGGGTTTGCGTACACCCGCCAGTTCGTCTCGCAGCGCGACACACCCGCAGCGGCGATGGCGGCCACACAACTGCTGTGCGCAACCGGCGGGCTTGCGATCGTGACGCCGGTTGTCGGCGGCCGGCCGGCCTGGCCGGGATGGGGGGCAATGGTCGCCCTGCTGGTGCTGGGTTCGATCGGCACCGGCGTCGCGTACATCCTGAATCTGAAGGTGATCCGTGCGACGGGCCCGACCGTTGCCTCAACGGTCACCTATGTTATTCCGGTCTGGTCCATCATGCTGGGCGCGGCATTTCTCGCCGAGCCAGTGACCTGGCACGCCACCCTCGGAGCGGCCGTCGTGCTGGCCGGCGTGACGTTGACGCGCATGCCACCGCGCCGGACAGATCCGCCCGCTTCTGCGACCGACGATGCGGCGCAGGACGAAACTACATCCGCTGCGACTCGGACAGGGCAATGACTTCCGATTCCGGAAGAGTTGGCTCCTGATCGGTCAGGAGCGGCGTGGCGGGGTCCCCGACGTCGGGTCGATCGAGGTCAGCGCGGCGACCGGCCGGCTGGTGATCACCGTGGACGATGCGCTGATGCTGGCTGCTGTCGAGCAAGCCGGCTACACCGCGGAGCGAGTCGGATGAACGCGGCGGGACGGGTTGAGTCTCCACGCCGCAGTTCTGGCGGCGGAGTTCGGCGCTGCTGCAACCCCGGCAAACGTATGCGCCTGCGTCATGCCTAATCCACCAAACCTGCAGTCGCATTTATTCCTCTACCGGTAGAGGCTAGAACTCTCAGGAAGGAGTTCTCGAGTGCACCTGACGAACACGGATCAGGCAAGAAAACGAGCCGGATCGGAACGGCGGAATCGCATACGAGGCGGAGAGCCGGCGCTGGGCGTCCGTCTGCTCGGCCCCACCCAAGAATGCGGAATCGACGTCGAGAGCGCCGGCCCCGACGATCTCGACACCGTTCCTCGCCGGTAGTCGGGGGTTCCGTCATGCGACCCATCGATGCACAGATGCCGCGGCCGCAGAACGCGGACGGAACGCCATCGGCGGATCAGGGCTCGGTCGTGATCGTCGGCGGATACGGCGCTGTCGGCAGTGTCGTGGCAGTAACGCTTGCCGAGGGTGGTATCCGCGTCACCGTCGCGGGCCGCGACCTCGGTCGTGCCCAGAACTTGGCGCGCCTGCATCCTGGCATGATCGTCCCGCAGCGGGTCGATATCGGCCAGGTCGATCAGGTCGAGCGGCTGCTCGACAGCGCCACCGTAGTGATCATGTGCGTGGAGCGTCACAACGAGGACGTGGCCCGCGCATGTCTGGAGCGTGGCATCCACGTCGTAGACATCAGCGCCACCGCCGAGGTGCTCGACGGTATCGAGCGACTGGATGCGCTGGCCAAGCGCAACGGGGCGACCGCGGTTCTCAGTGTGGGCCTGGCCCCCGGGCTGACCAACGTGCTTGCCCGTCAGTGCCTGGAGCGCCTGCCGTCGGCGACGTCGTTGGACGTGACCGTCCTGCTCGGGCTGGCCGGAGACCACGGTCCCGACTCCGTCCGATGGACTGTGGAGAATCTCGCCGCGTCGCGGGGGACGGCAGGTACGCCGCGGAAACGCGTGCCGCTCCCGGGATTCGGGAGGCGCACCGCCTATCCGTTCCCCTTTGCAGACCAGCACACCCTCACCCGGACGCTCGGGATTCCGGTGACCACCCGGCTGTGCTTCGACTCCGCCGCGGTCACCTCGGTGCTGTTCGGCCTGCGCGCCGCGGGCCTGTTCCGAATCATGGATCGGCTCGGCGCGACAGGTGCGCTCGTCGCGGGGTCCGGACAACTGCGGTTGGGCGGCGACCGCTTCGTGATCCACGCCGCCGCTGTCGACCGCACCGGCGCGGGTGTCGCCTCGGCGGTCAGCGGAAGACAGGAGTGCCGGGCCACGGCAGTGGTAGCCGCGCAGCTCGCCGAGCAACTCGTGCGTCAGCCCTCGGAGCCCGGGGTGTGGCACATCGACCAGGTGGTCGACGCGAACGCATTCCTGCCGAAGCTGCGGCAGCACGACCTGATTGTCCACGATGAGATCTGATTATTCCGAAGGAAGTGACATGCCCACCACGATCGCCGACCGCCACGGGCGGCTGACCGTCAAGCTGACCGCAGCGCTCTACGCAGTGACGTTCATTCACCACCTGTACGGCGGCCTGGCCTTCAGCAGCACGGAGCGGACAGTTCTCGCGTTCGTCTTCAGTGGCGCGTTCGCTGTCACTTACCTGATCTACCGGCACGCGTTGGCCACGCGGTGGGGCAGGCGGGCGTACTGGCTGCTTGTCTACGTTTTCTGGGTGGGATTGCTGGGCCTTTACGAGGGAGGCTGGAATCACACGTTGTTCGCTGTGCTGCGGGCCGGTGGCGTCGTCAACCTGGACCGGCTCTACGCCGCGGCCAGCGACGCACGGATCTCCGACGACGTGTTCTTCCAGGCTACTGGCGTATTGACGCTGCTGGCCGCGGTGGTGTTGGGGTTGGCGCCCAGGCTGGTAGGAAGACGCACTCCGATCGCTCAGACCGGTCACGAGGACCGCGCTCAGTGAACCCCGCCGCACAGCCGCGTCGGCGAGGAACACGCCTTCCGCCGGCTGATCCGAGACCTCTCGCTGCCCGAGGGCAAGCCGCTGTTCCGAAAACGACGTCTCGCCAGCAACGCTGACCCCACGGCCGCGGCTATGGTGCGCGCACGAAGACCTCCGGGTGTGGCGTGGAGCCTTCGGCAAGCTCCGCACCCACCCGGAGGCGCCCGGGCAGGAACGAGACCGCGATGACGGCAGGGTGCCCTCAGGGTCGGTTGGCTGTGACCAGCCAGTGCCTGCCCGGGATCTGGATTCCGGTCTCGGTCTGGTATGGGCCGATCGCTTCGACGAGCGTTTCCCGCGCCGCCTCCCGGGTGAGGTCACCGTGCTGTTGGAGCAGCGCGAGCACCGGCCCGCTGCCGAGGTAGAAGTTGGCGGCGACTTCGGCGTCTGGACCGAACCGCATGAGGGCATCGAGTGCGGAGGGGCGCACCGCGGTGAATCCCGCGGCCGTCAGCACCTCGACGAGGCGGGTGGGATAGGCAAGCGAGAACATTCCGGATTCCACCGGGCCCGCTGCCGCGGCACCGTCCAGTCGGCGTTGCAGGGCCGCGATCGGCACGGTGTACCAATCATTCTCCTGCGGAACCTGCGGGCAGACGAAGACGAGTCGCCCGCCGGGGCGCAGCGCACGACGAAGATTGGTGAATGCCACCACGGGGTCATTGAAGAACATCAGGCCGAACCGGCTGATCGCGACATCGAAGCTGGCCGAGGCAAACGGATGGACCTGCGCGTCGCCGACCTCGAAGCTGATGTTCGTGGCGCCCTCTCCGGCGGCGAGCTCCCGAGCGCGGTCGAGCATTGGGATTGACAGGTCAACGCCGGTGACCCGACCGTTTCGGGCGTAGCGGGCGGCGAGGCGCGTGGTCTCGCCGGTACCGCAGCCCACGTCGAGCACCCGCTCGGTGGATTCGATCGCGGCGGCAGCGAACAGCGCGGAGGTCAACTCGTCGCCGGCGTCGCCGCTTTGCCTGTTCTGGTCGGCCCAATGTTCACCCTCAGGACCATTCCACGCGGCGGCCTGTTCGGCGTTCACGATCGGATGCACTGTCGCTCACCTTCGTTCCGTCTCGGTTGGGTGACTCGGCACTCACCTGTGATCGTCCAGCGCGCCGCCCAAAGCGCGAGCAGCCTTCGTTCATCGGTGATGTCGCCGCTGACTTCGGACCGGCGCCTACTCCGACCTGCTAGGAATTGGTTTTCACGATCCTCGCCATGCATCCAGCCTGGCCAGAACAGTGCGTGCATGCAACTGCGGGTGCGGCAGTATTGGCATGCGTGACGCGCATATTCCGGCGATCGGAAGCCGGCCGTGCGGTCAGACGTCACGCAGGTCTTCCAGCAGGGCGTACGGATAGGGAGCCTGCCTCTTGCTCGCCTCATCGAGCCTGGAGCGACTGCTCTCGTCAAGTTCCCAGCCGACGGCACCCAGGTTGTCGTCCAGCTGGGTCTGTGATCGCACACCCAGAATCGGTGCGGTTACCCCAGGCCGGCCCAGCAACCAGTTCAGGGCCACCTGTGCGGGAGTGCGATCGATCTTTTCGGCCACCAGCAGGAGGGCATCGATCACCGCCCACGTCCGTTCGTTGTCGTAGTTGCTCCATGCCTCGGTCCAGGCGGGATCCGAGCTGGTGGTGTCACCGATCCGGCTCTCCCCGACGGCCGGCCGGTCGCCCCTGCGGAACTTGCCGGTGAGCCAGCCCCCGCGCAGCGGACTCCACGGAATGACGCCCACACCCTCGTTGTGGCAGACCGGAACGAGCTCCCATTCGGCTTCGCGGTCGAGCAGGTTGTAGAGCGGCTGGAGGGAGACAATGCGCTCCCAACCCATTGCCCGGCAGGTGTCTATCGTGCGCTGCAACTGCCATCCGGCCACGTTGCTGATGCCCAGGTAGCGCACCTTCCCCGAGGCGACAAGGGAGTCAAGGGTGCTCAGGGTCTCTTCGATCGGCGTGCCGTAATCCCACATGTGCACCTGGTAGAGGTCTATGTAGTCGGCGCCCAGCCGTCGCAGGCTCTCGTCCACCGAGCGCAGAATGTGCTTGCGACCCAGGCCTCGCCGGTTGAGGCCAGCACCGAATCGCACCTTGGTGGCGAGCACGATGTCGTCGCGGGTCTTGTTCTGCAACCAACTCCCGACGATCTCCTCCGACCGCCCGGCACCGTACGCATCGGCGGTGTCCACAAAGTTGCCACCGGCCGCCACGAAGTGATCGAGCAGGTTGTGGCTTTCCGTCTCGTCGATCTCGCGGCCGAAAGTCATCGTTCCCAGGCAGAGCCGACTCACCTGCAGGCCTGTGCATCCAAGTCTCGTGTATTCCATGTCGCCTCCCGGTATCGCGTCACCGCCGGCCGCAGCGCCGCGTCTCCTGCCGACGCCGCCGAAACCCTCGGTCCGGCAACCCGGTCAGAACCCGATGTCCGGCCAGGTCCTCAACGATCCTCAAAGCTCATCGGGCTGACCGCCACTGCCGATCCCATATGCCAGGGATGCATGGAGAGCATGCCGCCGACGGTTCGTGCCCGGATAGATGATGTTCGTCCGGTCTGGCGGCTCCAGCCTGCTCGAAGGACAGCACGTGGCCGCGTCGCCGGTCTCTATCCCACCGACGCCCCCACCCTCCCCGATGTCGAGCAGCACCCGGCCGACTGAGCACGCGGCGGCGCACCCTAACGGCGTAGGCCCACCCCGCCGTAGCCGTGCGACACCCCGGCCTGCGGCTCCCCGTCGGGCCGCCACTCGGCGAGTTGGACCAGCCCGGGCGGGACCGGCTCGTACCCGGCCAGGAAACGCGCGGTCTCGGCGTAGGTGCGGGGCGTCAGCGGCGCGCTGCTGCGCTGGTAGATCGCCTGCCCCTGGGCCGCGGCCTGCGGCGGGACGCCGTCCAGGGTCAGGTGCGAGAGCACCAGCATGCTGCCCGGCGCGGTGGCGTCGCGCAGCCGGGCCACCGCCGCGTACGGGTCGTCGGCGTCGGGCACGAAGTGCAGCACCGCGACCAGCAGCACGGCGACCGGCTCGCTCAGGTCGATCAGGCGACCCACCTCCGGGTCGGCCAGGATCTCGTCGGGCCGGCGCAGGTCACCCCGGACCGCCGCGGTGCGGTCGTCGCCGGGCAACAACCGCCGGGCGTACGCCACGGCGACCTCGTCCGAGTCGACGTAGACCACCCGGGACTCCGGCGCCACCGCGCGCACCACCTCGTGCACGCTGCCCTGGGTGGGCAGGCCGGCGCCGATGTCGAGGAACTGCCGTACGCCCTGCTCGGCGGCGTATCGGACGGCCCGGCGGAGGAACGCCCGGTTGGTCTGCGCGGCCACCCCGGTGTCCGGGAAGATCTCCAGGACCCGCTCGGCGGCCTCCCGGTCGGCGGCGAAGTTGTGGCAGCCGCCGAGGTAGTAGTCGTACATCCGGGCGACGTTCGGCCGCGTCTGCGCGTCGGTCCGGCTGGGCGTCGGCTCACTGGACACGCGGTCTCCCTCCGGCGGGCCACTGCTGGCGTTCCTGTCTAACACCGCCGCCGCCCCGCGCGCTGACCCGTACGGCACCGGGCCATCCCGTTCCGTGCCGGCCGGCCGTGTCGTTGATCCGGCTGCGCGGGCCGCTGACCCCGGCCCACGGTGAGGGCACCGATCGTCGAGGAGGGACGCCGATGACCCGTCAGCGGGAGACCGTGGAGGTGGACCCGGTCCTGTTCAGGGCCGTGTACGACTCACCCGCCGCGCTGCCCGGCGCGCATCGCTGGACCACCTGCGAGCACGACGTACGCCGGATCGAGAAGCTGCTGAACATGCCGCCGCGCAGCATCGGCGCGCCGCTGTGGGTCAGCGGCGACACGCCGGACTGCCCGAAGTGCGGCCGCCGGGTCAACTGGCTGGACATCGTCTCCTCGGCGTTGTCCGCCGTGCACGACCGGGACATGATCGCCACGGTGATCCTGGGCGACCGGAAGTACGTAAACACCGAGGTGCCGGACGCCATCGCCGGGGTGTACTGCGTCGACTGTCGCACCCGGATCGAGGGGCTGCGCAGCTTCAAGTGCCACAACTGGGCGTACGCCTTCGAGGCGCTGGAGGAGGTGCGGGAGCGGATGGCCGGCGGCCCGGTCACGGCCTGACCGTCAGCAGCACGGCGGCGATCGTGCCGAGCACCAGGTACGGCCCGAACGGCAGGTGACTGGACCAGCGGACCCGCCGCGCCACCAGCAGCACCAGCGCGACCACCCCGGAGAGCACGCAGGCCAGCGCGGGCCCGAGCACCAGCAGCGGCCAGCCGTACCAGCCGAGCAGCGCCCCCGCGCTGAGCGCGAGTTTCGCGTCGCCCAGGCCGAACCCGCGGGCGCCCAGCAGCAGCGTGGTGCTGGCGAAGAAGAGGGCGAGCACGAGGGCGCCGGCCACCGCGCGTAGCCACGGCCCGGGGCCGGGGCCGGTGACCGCCGCGACGCCGAGCAACGCCCAGGTGCCGGCGGCGGCGGGCAGGGTCAGCCGGTCGGGCAGCCGGTGCACGGCGACGTCCACGAAGCAGAGCGGCACCGCCCAGCCCAGCCACCAGGCCAGCGCGAGCCGGACGGCCGGCGGTCCGTCCACGACGGCCACCACCGCCAGCGCCAGCAGCAGGGCGGCCTCGACGGTCCACGGGGGCGCGCCGATCCGCCGCCGGCAACCGGGGCAGCGGGCCGCCGGGCCGAGCGCCGGCCACGGCCGGTCCAGCCGGGTCGGCGCGCCGCAGCCGGCGCAGCCCACCCGGTCCGGCGACCCCGCGGGTACGGCGTACCGGGCGATCGCGAGCCGGCAGGCGGGGGCGACCGCCAGGGCGGCGAGCAGGGCGACGCCCCGACGGGCGGTCGGGGCGGGGGCCAGCGAGGCAGACACGGAAAGTAACCTCACGATCGCTGCGGTGTGGCGGATGGTGCGAGAAACGGCGCTCCGGGTGGCCCGGACCGGCGGACGACGAGGGCGGCGACGCGCACCGGCCCCCACCACCTTTCATCACTGTGCGCATTCGAATGAATTGCCTCTGTTGCATCGGCGGACGTCAGCCTATGCTCGCCCCTTGGGTACGACGCAACCCCGATGACCGGCGTCGCGGACCACAGGAGACCCCGACTTTCCACAGTTCACAAAACTTCCACAGCAGTAAATGCGGAGACGCGACTATCCGGCCCGGCCGACCTCATCCGGGCACGCGTCCGCATGCCCGGAACCGGACCATTCCGCAGGTCGCCGGGCTGCCATCGAGGAGGACCGGCGTTGCGAATTCGGCATTTCCGCCACCGGGCGGCCTGCCTGGTCGCCATCGCCGCCGTCGGAATCAGCGGCGGGTGCGGCGGCGCCCCGGAACGCGACCCGGGCCCGGTGTCGGGCGCGGCCGCCGCGGCCGATCCCCCGCCCGACGCCGCCGCCGAGGCGGCTGCGGAAAAGGCCGCGCTCGCCGCCTACTCCGGCTATCTCACCGCCTCCGGCACGGCGAGCCGGCGCGGCGATCCCCGCCATCCGGAACTGACCCGCTTCCTGGCGGACCCGCTGCTCACCCGGGTCCGGCTGGCCATTCGTGAGGCGAAGGAGCACGGCGCGATGCGCACCGGAAAACTCGTTTCCGATCCCACCGTGACCTCGGTCGACCTGGCGGCGGAGCCGCCCACCGCGGAGATTCAGGACTGCCTGGACGCGACCGGCTGGCGGCTGGTCTACGCCCGGGACCGCAAGCCGGTGCCCGGCTCCCGGGGCGGCCGCTGGCTGTCCACCGCGACCGCGACCCGCTACCCGGACGGCCGCTGGCGGATCAGCGCCGGCCAGACGCACCAGGACCAGCCGTGCTGACCTGGGGAGGAAGGGGCGCCCCGGCCCGGTCGGCCCGGGCCGGGGCCGCCCGTCGCCCGATGGCCGGCGCGCTGCTGGCGCTGCTGCTGATCCTCGCCGGTCCGGCGCTGGCCCGGGCCGCCGGGCCGGACGTCAACTGCCCGCCCACCCAGTACGACTGCGACATCTGGGACGACGACCCCGGTCAGCCGGGCAACCCGGGCGGCGGTGGCAACGGCGGCGACGGTGGCGAGACCGGCGGCGGGGGCGGCCCGGCCGCGAAATGCGTGTGGAACGGCCGGCCGCTGGCCTGCTACGACGAGTTCCTCGGCTGGTTCAACAACGCCGACGGCTGCTACTACAAGCTGTCCGAGCCGCAGCCAAGCGTGGTCGAGGGCAAGAAGTGGTACGTCCAGACCTGCAACGGCGGTGACCTCGGCGCCCAGGACGAGGTGCTGCTGGACGCCGCCCCGGCCGGCTTCGAGGCGCCGCCCGACCCGGCCGAGCTGGCCCGGCAGGCGCTGGCCTCGATCCGGCTGCTGCCGCCCCGGCTGAAGGTGGCCCCGCGCCGGGCCACCGGCCCCGGCCTGGTCGGCCTGCCGGTGTGGATGTGGGCGGACTCCGGGCCGAACTACTTCGGGCCGCTGACCGCCAGCAAGACGGACCGGGGGCTGACCGTCACGATCACCGCCCAGGTGGACCGGATCGTCTGGGACATGGGCAACGGCGACACGGTCACCTGCGACGGACCGGGCACGCCGTACAAGGTGGACGGTCCACGGGCCGGGCTGACCTCGCCGGACTGCGGCTACGACGACGGCTACGGAGCCGCCGGCACGTACCGGGTCAGCGCCACCACCCACTGGACGGTGAGCTGGTCCGGCGGCGGTGAGGGTGACAGCTTCCCGCTCACCCGCACCAGCAACGTGGTGCCGATCGAGATCGACGAGCTCCAGGTGGTGACCGGGTGAGGAGCCCGGCCCGCCCGGCGGCGAACGGAGATGACGCGATGACCCTGGCGACCCAGCACAGCACCGGCCCGGTGGACGCGCCGGTCGCCCCGCCCAAGGTGATCCGGCAGCGCCGCACCCGGCCCGGGCTGCTCGGCCTGGCCGTGCTGCTGATCGCCCTGGGCGGGCTGGGCGCGGCGTTCGCGGTCACCTCGGTCCGGGCCACCGGCAGCTACCTCGCGGTGGCCCGGCCGGTGGAGGTGGGCCGGGTGCTCGGCGCCGACGACCTGGTCCCGGTGCAGGTGGCCGGCGGGCAGGGTCTGGCGCCGGTGCCGGCCGCGCGGATCCGGGACGTGGTCGGCAAGCGGGCCGCGGTCTCCCTCGTCCCCGGCACCCTGCTGACCATGCGCCAGCTCACCGAGGCCCCGCTGCTCGGCGCCGGGCAGCAGCAGCTGTCGCTGGGCCTCCCCCCGTCCAAGGTGCCGGCCCGCAAGCTGCACCCCGGCGACAAGGTGCTGCTGATCGCCACACCGGCCAAGAACGACGACGGCGCCGCCCGGGGGGCCACCCGGTTCCCGGGGACGGTGATCGACACGTACACCCCGAAGAACGGTGACGTGGTGGTCTACCTGGCGCTCACCACCCGGGACGTGCCGGCGGTGGTGGCGCTGGCCGCCCAGGACCGGGTGGCGCTGGTGCTGACCGAGGCGGCCTGAGCATGGCGATCATTGCGCTGGTGTCGGCGAAGGGCTCGCCGGGCGTCACCACCTCGGCGCTGGCCTGCACCCTGAGCTGGCAGCGGCGCCTGGTGCTGGCCGAGTGCGACCCGGCCGGCGGGTCGATCCTGGCCGGCTACCTGGGTGGCGCGCTCGACGGGCCGCGTGGCATCGGCGAACTGGCCGTCGGCGAACTGCGCGACGGCAACCTGGAGCAGGCGTTCTGGTCGCAACTGGTCGACCTGGACGCGCCGAAGCGGGAACGGCTGCTGCTGCCCGGCGTGGTCGACCCGGTCCAGGCGGGCAGCGTCACCCCGCTCTGGCAGCGGTTCACCGACTTCTTCGCCGACCTGGACAAGGGCCACCCACCGTACGACGTGCTCGTCGACTGTGGGCGGTTGTCGGTGGTCGGGCCGCCGTGGCCGCTGCTGCGCGGCGCCGACGTGGTGCTGCTGGTGACCCGCGCCCAGTTGCCCGGCCTCTCCGGCACCCGGGCGATGATCCGGGCGATCGAGCGGGACTTCGCCGAGCACCGGGTACCACCCGGCACGCTGCGGCTGCTGGTGGTCGGGGACGGGCACGGCAACGCCGAGATCGCCAAGGCGCTGGGCGTGCCGGTGATCGCTCGACTGCCGGCCGATCCGCGTACCGCGCAGGTGCTCAGCCTCGGCGGCACCGTACGCGCCGGGCGGCCGCTGCTGCGCGCGGCCGCCGCGCTGGAGACGCCGATCCGGTCGCTGCTGGACCAGCGGCGGGCACGGCTGGCCTGGCCGGCCGCCGCCCAGGGGGTGCCGGATGCGGTTTGAGCCGGTCTACCACGACCCGCGCGGGGAACAGCCGGGCGCCACGTCGATCGTGCCGCCGGTCAACGGCCGGTACCCGCACGCCACCGCGCCGATGCCCGGCCAGCCGGTCGCCGTGCTGCCGCCCGCCCCGCCCGAGGCGGCCCGGCCCCGGGTCGACTTCGCCGTGGTCCGCGAGCTGCGCCGGGAGCTGAGCGAACGGCTCGCCCTCTGGCAGCGGGGCCGGGAGTTCGACCCGGACGAGGAGGAGGTCGAGCGGGCCCGGTTGGCGGTCGCCGTGGTGTCCGCGTACGCCGACTCGGTGCGCCGGGCCGGCACCCCGATGCCGGCCGGCGAGGAGCGGCTGCTGCTCGACCAGGTGACCGCCGAGCTGGTCGGGTTGGGCCGGCTCCAGACGCTGCTGGTCGACGAGAGCATCGAGGAGGTGCACATCCTCGGCTGCGACCAGGTGCGCGTCACCCGGCACGGCGGCGGGGTGGACTGGCTCGAACCGATCGCCGACAGCGACGAGGAGCTGGTGGAGATCCTCCAGGCGGCGGCCCGCCGGGCGGGGGCCACCGAGCGGTCGCTGTCCACCTCCAAGCCCACCCTGGACCTGCAACTGCCCGACGGCAGCCGACTGGCCGCCGTCTTCCTGGTCAGCCACCGCCCGTACGCGGTGATCCGCAAGCACAACACGCTCGAGGTGAGCCTGGACGACATCGCCGGCGAGCGGGCCGACCTGGACGAGATGATCGACCCCCTGCTGCGCGACTTCCTGCGCGCGTCGCTGCGGGCCGGGCTGAACATCATGGTCGCCGGGCTGGCCGGGGCCGGGAAGACCACTGTCATCCGGGCGCTGATGGACGAGATCCCCGCCGACGAGCCGTACGTGCTGCTGGAGGAGAGCCGGGAGCTGCTGCCCACCCGGCGCGGACGCCGGCACCGGGCGGTGATGAGCTTCGAGGCCCGGGAGGGCCACGGCGAGCGCGGGGCGGACGGACGGCCCGCCGGCGAGGTGAGCATCGCCGACCTGATTCCGGTCTCGCTGCGGATGGGCGTGCTGCGGATCATCGTCGGCGAGGTCCGCTCCCGGGAGATCGTGCCGATGCTCCAGGCGATGACCACCAGCCGCGGTTCGATGTGCACCATCCACGCCCGTACCCCGGCCGGGGTGAGCGAGCGGATCATCGAGCTGGCGCTGGCCCACGGCCGGGAGATGACGGTGGAGCAGGCCCGCCGGATGGCCGGCAACGCCCTGGACCTGATCGTCTACGTGACGGTCGAGGACGAGACCGCGATCGGCGGGCGCAAGCACCGCTTCGTCTCCCACGTGGACGAGGTGATCGGCGTCGGTGAGGGCAACCGGATCACCACCACCACGGTGTTCGGCCCCGGGCCGGACGGCCGGGCCGTCCCCCGCCACCTGCCCGAGCGGGTCCGCGACCAACTGCTGCGGGTCGGCTACGACGTCCGGCGGCTGACCCGGTTCATCGAGGCCGGGCAGGGCGCCTGGCGGCGTCCCCGGCGCAGCCGGCTGGCCGACCGGGGGGAGGGTCGATGACCAGCGACATCGAGCTGATCGCCATGGTCTCCGGCGCGGCCTGCGTGGCCGGTCTGGTGCTGGCGGTGGTGGCCCTGGTCGGCACCCGCCGGCCACCGGGTCCCCCGCCCGGGGCCCGGCGCCCGCTGCGCGGTCTGTGGTCGGGGCCCGGCGGCAACCCGCGCGAGCAGCGGCGGCGTCGGCTGCTGATCGGCGGTGCGCTGCTGGCCGGCGCGCTCGCCTTCCTGCTCACCGGGCTGCCGGTGGTGGGGCTGCTGGTGGCGGTCGCGGTGCCGGGCACCCCGTGGTTGCTCGGCGTGGGCAAGGCCGAGCAGCGGGCCATCGAACGGATCGAGGCGGTCGGCGAGTGGACCCGCCGGCTCAAGGACGTCTCCGCTACCGGGCAGGGCCTCCAGCAGTCGATCGTCGGCACCATCAACACGGTGCCGGAGGAGATCCAGGAGGAGGTACGCCTGCTCGCCGCCCGGCTCCAGGCCGGCTGGCTGGCCCGGTCCGCCCTGCTCGCCTTCGCCGACGAGATCGGCGACCCGGTCTGTGACCAGGTGGTGGCCGCGCTGATCCTGCACCTGACCGACCGGGGCGAGCGGCTCGGCGACGTGCTCGGCTCGATCGCCGCCGCCGCGTCGGCCGAGGTGGCCACCCGGCGGGAGATCGAGGCCAAGCGCACCCAGCCCCGGTTCGCGGTCCGGTTCCTGACCGGGATGACCCTGGCCACCATCGCGTACGGGCTGGTGAACACCGAGTACATCCGGCCGTACGGCACGCCGGTGGGGCAGTTGGTGATGACCTTCCTGGGCGCCGCGTTCATCGGCCTGCTGGTGTGGGTGCGGTCGATGAGCCAACCGCCCCGGCCGGCCCGCTTCCTGCCCGCCCCCGACCCGGCGGAGGCGATCGCGTGAGCCCTCGTAACGGGAGGCGACTCCCATGATCATCCTGCTGAACTGGCAGCTGAGCCTCGCCGTGGTCGGTGGCGCGGTGGTCGGGCTCGGGCTGTTCCTGCTGGTCCGGGAGGTCGTGCCGGCGGCACCGGCACTCGGTCCCGCGCTGCGCCGGCTGCACCAGCCACCGGGTGCCGGCCCGGCCGCCCCGACAACGCGGCGGCTGGAGTGGCTGGGCGGGTTGTCCCGCTGGCTGCGCCCACCGCACCGCCAGCTCGCCCTGATCGACCGGACGCCCGAGCAGTACACCTTCTCGCTGCTGCTCTCCGCGTTGATCGGCCTGGCCACCCCGGCGGTGGCCGGGGCGGGCCTGTTCCTGATGGGCGTCCGGCTGCCGGTGGCCGTGCCGGTGCTGGGCAGCCTGGGCATGGCGGCGCTCTCGGCGGTGCTGGCCCACCGCGCGGTGCTGACCCGGGCCGACGCCGCCCGGGAGGAGTTCCGCCAGGCCGTCTGCACCTATCTGGACCTGGTGGCGTTGCAACTCTCCGCCGCGCACGGTCCGGTGCAGGCCCTGGAGCGGGCCGCCACGGTCTGCGACGGCTGGGTCTTCGACCGGATCCGGGAGTCGCTGCGGATCGCCCAGATGCAGATGCACTCGCCGTGGGACGAGCTGCGCGACCTCGCCGACCGGATCGGCATCCCCGAGCTGGGCGACGTGGGCGCGATCATGCGCTCGTCGGGCAGCGAGGGCGCCCAGGTCCACGAGACGCTGCGCAGCCGCGCCGACTCGCTGCGCGACCAGATCCGCACCGACAACCTCGCCCGCGCCGAGGGCGTCACCAGCCGGCTGGACATCCCGGGCGCGCTGCTGGTCTTCGTCCTGCTCGGCTTCGCCGTCTATCCGTTCATCGCCCGACTGTGAGCACGCCCGACGACAAGGAGTACGCCATGCACCTCTTCGCCTACCTGCACGCGGCGCTGAGCGCGCGGCTGGCCGAACTGCGCCACACGGGTGAGCGCGGCGACAGCCCGGTGCCGACCGCCGTCATCATCTTCGGCCTGGTCGCCGCGGCCATCGTGGTCACCGGCCTGGTCATGACCCGGGCCACCGACTGGATGGACTCGGTGCCGGAAGCACCCGCCGGTTCCTGAGCGGCGCACGGATGCGCCGCGCAGCCACCGCCGAGTCCCGCCGGGCGGCCGTCGCCGCCCGGCTCGCCGGCATGTCCGGCGGTGCCCGGGGCGGCAACGTGTCCGGCGGTGACCGGCTCGTCGGCGTGCCCGGCGGTGACCCGGGCGGCAGCGCCACCGGCGGTGACCGGGACGGCGGCGTGCCCGGCGGTGACCGGGGCGGCAGCGTCACCGGCGGTGACCGGGACGGCGGCGTGTCCGGCGGTGACCGGGGGGCCAACCCGGTGGAGTTGGCGGTGGTGATGCCGGTCGTCTTCGTGCTGCTCTTCGGTTCGATCCAGGTGGCCGCCTGGTTCGTCGCCCGGGCCACCGCGTTGAACGCGGCGCAGAGCGCGGTCACCGCCCAGCGGGTCTACCAGGCGCCGCCGGACGCGGGTGAGGAGCGGGCCGTGGCGTTCCTGAACGCCGCCGGGGACTGGCTGGTCGGCTGGCAGAGCCCCGGGCCGGTCTGCGTCACCGAGGACAACCAGGTGACCTGCACGGTCACTGGGGCGTCCCTGTCGGTCGTACCCGGGGTCAGCTTCGCCGTGCGGCAGACCGCGCACGGCACGGTCGAACGGTGGACCGTCCCGTGACGGGGCGCGCCGAGCGCGGCTCGGTCTCGATCGAGGTGGCGGTGCTCGCCCCGGCGTTCATCGCGCTGCTGGTGCTGGCCGGGGTGGCGGGGCGTACCGCGATCGCCCAGGAGGCGATCGGCTCGGCGGCGCACGACGCGGCCCGGGCGGCGTCGATCTCGCGGACCGCCGACACGGCGCGGGACGCCGCGATCGAGGCGGTGGAGGCGTCGCTGGACTGGCAGCAGATGAGCTGCACGGGCGCGCCGCAGTTGGCGTTCAGTGGTTCGGTGGCCGGCACCCCGACCAGCTTCGACGAGGCGTTCACCGGCGGCACGGGCACCATCGCGACGGTCACCGTACGGGTCACCTGCGTCGTCTCGTACGCCGACATCCACCTGTCCACACTGCCGGGGATGCCCGACGGCACCACCGTGTCGGCGAGCTTCACCTCCCCGCTGGACCGCTACCGGAGCCGGGGATGAGACGGACGGCCGGGGGCGCCGGCGAGCCGGGCGCGGGTGGCGGGCCGGGCGTGGGCAGCGGGCCGGGCGTCGGTGGCGGGCCGGGCGTGGGTGGCCGGCCAGGCGTCGGTGGCCAGCCGGGCGCGGGTGACGCCGGCCGGATCAGTCTCTTCCTGGCCGCGGCGATGACCGGTGTCCTGGTGGTGATCGGGCTGGCATTCGACGGCGCCGGCCAACTCCGGTCCATGCAGCGCGCGGACAACCTCGCCGCCGAGGCGGCCCGCTCCGGTGGCCAGGCCATCGACCGGACCCGGGCGATCGCGGGCGGCCCGAAGGAGATCGACGAGGACGCGGCGCGGGCGGCGGTGGCCGGCTACCTCACCGCCGCGGACGTCGACGCCCACACCGTCACGTTCCCGATCGTGGACGGTGAGAAACGGGTCCGGGTCCAGGTCACCGTGACCTACGACCGCTACCTGCTCGGCCTTTTCGGCTTCGGCAACACCGTCACCGTCTCGGGCCAGGCTACCGCCCGGACGATCACTGAGGAACCGTAGGAAGGAAGGCAGCCATGGCCGCATCCCGTGGTTCCGCCGTACGGCGGGTCGGGCAGGTCCTCACCGGGTTCGGCGCGCTCGTCGTGCTCTGCGGAGTGCTGGTCGGGGCGCCGGTGGCGCTGCTGACCCTCGCCGGCAACCCGCTGCCCGACCATGTGCCCACCCTGGCGGAGATCGGCACCACGCTGACCAGCCGGGACGACGGCCAGCTCTTCCTGCGGGCGCTGGCGGTGCTGGGCTGGTTCGGCTGGGCGACGTTCGCCTTCTCCGTACTCGTGGAGCTGGTGGCGCAGGTGCTGCGCCGCCCGGCGCCGAAGCTGCCCGGGATGCGCCGCCAGCAGCGGGCGGCGGCGGCCCTGGTCGGTTCGGTCGCGCTGATCCTGGCCGCGGCCCCGGCGGCGGCGAGTGCCGCCACGGTGGCCAGCGCGCCCTACCCGGCCGTGGTGGCAGCCGGTCCGGCCGTGGCCCACCCGGCCGTGGTGGCGAGCGGTCCGGCGGCGGCCTCGGCCCAGTCGACTCTGGTGGCTGGTGGACCGGCCGTGGCGGCGGGCGGTCCGGCGGGGCGGGCGGTTGCCGGGCCGGCCGCCACGGGCGTGCCGCCGAGGGCTGGTGTCCCCGAGAAGCCGGCGGCGAACCCGGTGTACCGGGTGGCGCGCGGCGACTACCTCGGCGAGGTGGCCGAGCGGTACCTGGACGACTTCGAGCGCTACCACGAGGTGGCGGCGTTGAACCGGCTCCCCGACGCGGACCGGATCCAGCCCGGCCAGTTGATCAGGCTGCCCGCCCGCGCCGACGACGGCGGTGAGCGCCGGCACGCCACCGGGCACCTGGTATCGGCCGGCTCGACGCCGCGAAAGCCGGCACCCGCCACGGAGTCGTCGCCGCCCCGCAAGCCGTCGCCGCACCCGCCGGCCGCCGGGTCGACCGGCCCGCACACCTCGCCGACCCCGGACGAGCGGACGGTGCCGGGCGAGACGACTCCGGGCGAGTCGGCCCCGGGTGCCCCAACCGACGCGGGCGGCGCGACGAGCGTGGGTGGGCCGACCAAGGCGGGTGGGCCGGCCGACGATCGCGGAGCGACAAGCGTGGGCGGCTCCGGCGGACAGCCGGCCCCCGCGGACCAGGTCGGGCAGCCGGCTGGCGCCCCACCGGCGATGGCGGCCGGGGCGTCCCGGGCCGGCCAGGACGACGGGATGAACCGGCCGCTCGCCGTCAGCGCGGTACTGGCCGTGGCGAGCATCGTGGGCGCGCAGATCGGCGCGGTACTCGGGTTGCGCCGCCGCCCCGGCCGCGCCCTGATCAACGGCCGGCACCGCCGCGAATAGCCGTCCGGCCCCCGCGGTGGTGACCGGCATGGCTGGCCGCCGCCGGCCGCCGCCCCGTAAGCCGATCGCCGCCGGCCTACCGCCCCGCAAGCCGGCCCCCAGGCCGGTTCCCTCGCAGGACGGTCGGGGTCGCACGACGGTCTCGTCGCAGGCCGGTCCCCTCGTACGACGGTCGCCCCGCACGGCGGTCGCGTCGCAGGACACCCCCACGCACGACGGCCGCCCGGTTCCCGCGCACGACAGCCGCCCCGCAGGACGGTTCCCTCGCACGACAGCCGCCCCGCAGGACGGTTCCCTCGCACGACCGTCGCCCCCCAGGGCGGTCGGGTCGCCGCCGGTCGGGGCACCCTGGTTCGCGCCCTACCAACTTGATGTCGTAAACGAATCAGCGCACCGAGATCCGGCCGGAGCACCGCCGGGCTGCGGTGTTATCGGTGCTGGTCAGGCCGCCGCGTCCGCTCAGGACCAGAGACATCGAAGCTCGCCGTGATTCGTTTACGACATCAAGTTGGTAGGCGCCGAAAGGCACCACCGGCCCCGGGCGACCCGGCATCCGAGGTTCCCATCGTGGCAGTCAGAGGGCAGGCCAGGGATGGTGCCAGGCTGCGGCGCGCGGATTCCGGTCGCGGCCGGGCACCGCGGGCACCGGCCCGCTCGGCCGCATCCCGTCATGACCGTCCCGGGCGACCTCGCCGTCAGGGCAGGCGGGTCTGGAGCACGCCGTCGACCACCCGGGTCGGCAGAATCTGCTGGTCGGTGCCGGACGGGCCGTGCACCACCTCGCCACCGTTGAGCCGGAAGGCGCTGCCGTGCCACGGGCAGACCACGCAGGCGTGGCCGTCGATCTCCCGCACCTCGCCCTCGCCGAGCGGCCCGCTCTGGTGCGGGCAGCGCTCCAGCATCACGGTCACCTCGTCGCCGTGCCGGTAGAGGATCACCGAGACGTCGTCCACCTCGCGGGTGACCAGCTCGCGCTGCGGCAGCGACGACAGGTCGGCCACCGGCTGCCACTGGTCACCCATCCGGTGCAGCTCGGAGACGCTCTGGCTGACCTGTGCCCCCTGCTTGTACGCCAGGTGCCCGCCGATGTACGCCCCGGCGCTCGCCGCGCTCAGCCCCAGGTAGGCCAGCGCGCGCCCCGCCCCGTGCCGGCCGTTGAGCCGGGCGGCCAGCGAGCCGGCGTAGAGCGTCAGCCCGATCGCGTTGGCGGCGGCGTGGACCAGGCCCACCCGGCGCTGGTCCCGGGACAGGGCGGCCCAGTCGTTCAGGCCGGCGACGGCCGCCGGCACTGCGCTGGCGGTGCCGAGGGCGACCAGCGTGGTGGCCGCGCGGCGCTGGCCGGGCAGCAGGTCGAGCACCGCGGCACTGATCCAGGCGCCCACCGGCACCTGCACCATCGCCGGGTGCAGCGGGTGGCCCAGCGGCACCCCGTGCAGCAGGTCGCGGATCCGCTGGCCGCGCAGGGTCGACTGGACCCGCCGCTGCAACCGGTCGCCGATCCGGTCCAGCCGGCCGTCCTGTTCCAGTTTCGTCATCAGCGCTCGCACCCTCTCCGACTTCCCGGTATGAGCGGTCGCAAACCGGGCGACCGGCACCGGGGCGGCGAAACAACCTCCACCCACGACACGCCCACAGCATCTGGTGTGTTGGCTTTTTGAAGACCACTACATCTAGGATCAGTTCACTGCTGGTGCGACCCGTCCGACGGGTCCGCCAGGCGCGGTGCCCGCCAGGCCCCGCGCCGAACAGGGAACCCGGTGCGAATCCGGGACTGCCCCGCAGCGGTGAGCGGGAACGAAAGCCGTCACGAAGCACTGGGCCCGACGGGGCCCGGAAAGCGACGGCCGGTAGGCCAGCGCGTTGCCAACGCGTACGCCCGCGAGTCCGAAGACCTGCCAGCAGGGTGCGCCCGCCGGGTGCGCGTACCACCTCGGGGCCTCGTGGGAGGGCCGTCGAGCCGCACTGGATCGTCGCCGGCACACCGACCGGCGGAGATCCGGCGTGCCGTCGTGCCCTCCCCGCGGTCCACACCGACCACCCAGGAGAGCACGTGACGGCGTCATCCACCCTCGCCCCGCCCGCGGCGGACGAACTGCGGGACCTGCTGCACCGGCACCACCGCGACCTGCCCGACACCGACCCGGGCCGGGTCCTGGCCCTGGTCGAGTCGGGGCGTACCGCCCGGGCCGACGCGGCCGAACTGACCGAGCTGGCGATCTCGGCGGCGGCCGGACTGATCGCCGAGGAACCGGCGTACGCGAAACTCGCCGCGCGGTTGCTCGCCGCGCGGCTGGCCGACGAGACGGCCGGCCAGGGCATCCTGCGGTTCAGCGACAGCGTCGCGGCCGCGTACGCCGAGGGGTTGCTCGACCCGGACTTCGCCGGCTTCGTCGCGACGCACGCCGACGCCCTCGACGGCCTGGTCGACCACGCGGCCGACGACGCGTTCGAGTACTTCGGCCTGCGTACGGTCGCCGACCGTTACCTGCTGCGGCAGCCCACCACCCGGGCGGTGCTGGAACGGCCGCAGCACTTCTGGCTGCGGGTCGCCACCGGCCTGTCCGACACGGTCGCCGAGGCCGGCGCGCTCTACCGGTTGATGTCCCGGCTGGCCTACCTGCCCAGCTCGCCGACGCTGTTCAACGCCGGCGCCCGGCACCAGCAGCTCTCCTCCTGCTTCCTGGTCGACTCGCCCCGGGACGAGCTGGACTCCATCTACGAGCGGTACACCCAGATCGCCCGGCTGTCGAAGTTCGCCGGCGGGATCGGCGTCTCGTGGTCCCGGGTGCGCTCGCGGGGGTCGCTGATCCGGGGCACCAACGGCCGTTCCAACGGCATCGTGCCGTGGCTGCGCACGCTGGACGCCAGCGTCGCGGCGGTCAACCAGGGCGGCCGGCGCAAGGGCGCCGCCTGCGTCTACCTGGACACCTGGCACGCCGACATCGAGGAGTTCCTGGAGCTCAAGGACAACACCGGCGACGAGGCCCGGCGAACGCACAACCTCAACCTGGCCAACTGGGTGCCGGACGAGTTCATGCGCCGGGTCGAGGCGGACGCGCAGTGGTCGCTGTTCGACCCGAAGGAGGTGCCCGAGCTGGTCGACCTCTGGGGTGACGAGTTCGACGCCGCGTACCGGGCGGCGGAGGCCGCCGGCAAGGCCGTCCGCACCGTGCCGGCCCGCACCCTGTACGGGCGGATGATGCGCACCCTGGCGCAGACCGGCAACGGCTGGATGACCTTCAAGGATGCCGCGAACCGCACCTGCAACCAGGTCGGCAACGGTGGCGGGGTGGTGCACCACTCCAACCTGTGCACCGAGATCCTGGAGGTGACCAGCGACGACGAGACGGCCGTCTGCACCCTCGGGTCGATCAACCTGGCCGCGCACCTGACCCGGAACGTCGACGGGGTGCCGGACGGGGTCGACTTCGCCACGCTGGGCTCGACGGTGCGGCTGGCCGTGGGCGCGCTGGACCGGGCGATCGACCGGAACTGGTTCCCCACCGAGGAGGCGGCGACGGCGCACCGGCGCTGGCGACCGCTGGGGCTGGGCGTGATGGGGCTGGCCGACGTGTTCGCCGCGCTGCGGCTGCCGTTCGACTCGCCCGAGGCGCTGGCCCTGTCCACCCGGATCGCCGAGGAGATCGCGCTGGCCGGGTACGACGCGTCGGCCGACCTGGCCGCCGCGAAGGGGGCGCACCCGGCGTACCCGCTGACCCGGGCGGCCGGCGGGGTGCTGCACCCGGACCACTGGCCGGACGCCCGACCGGCCCGCCCCGACGCGTGGGCCGCGGTCCGGGAGAAGATCGCGCGGCACGGGCTGCGCAACTCGCTGCTGGTGGCGATCGCCCCGACCGCCACCATCGCCTCGATCGCGGGCTGCGCCGAATGCGTGGAGCCGCTGGTCTCCAACCTGTTCAAGCGGGAGACGCTGTCCGGCGAGTTCCTCCAGGTCAACCGCCACCTGGTGGCGGACCTGAAGCGGCTGGGCCGGTGGGACGCGGCGACCCGGGAGGCGATCAAGCGGGCCGACGGCTCGGTGCGGGACCTCGACCTGCCGGCGGAGCTGACCGCGCTGCACCGCACCGCCTGGGAGCTGCCGCAGCGGGCGCTCATCGACCTGGCCGCCGCCCGCGCACCCTACGTGGACCAGTCGCAGTCGCTGAACCTGTTCCAGGCCAACCCCACCATCGGCCGGCTCTCCTCGATGTACGCGTACGCCTGGCGGGCCGGCCTGAAGACGACCTACTACCTGCGCTCCCGCCCCGCCACCCGCATCACCCAAACCACGGTAAGGAGGGGCCCCCTGTTAACGCCTCCGGTAGAGGAAGGGCCCCCTATTAACAACCTCATCGCGCTTGGCGCGAGCGACGCCGCCGACGCGGTCGCCTGCTCGCTGGAGAACCCGGAGATCTGCGAGGCCTGCCAGTGACGACGCTCCTCGACCCCGGCATGGACCTGACCCTGCGACCGATGCGCTACCCGGAGTTCTACGAGCGGTTCCGGGCCGCCATCCGCAACACCTGGACGGTGGAGGAGGTGGATCTGGCCTCCGACGTACCCGATCTGGCGAAGCTCTCGCCCGGCGAGCGGCACCTGGTGCACCGCCTGGTGGCGTTCTTCGCCACCGGCGACTCGATCGTGGCGAACAACCTGGTGCTCAACCTCTACCAGCACGTCAACGCGCCCGAGGCCCGGCTGTACCTGTCCCGCCAGCTCTTCGAGGAGGCGGTGCACGTCCAGTTCTACCTGACCCTGCTGGACACCTACCTGCCCGACCACGAGGAGCGGGCGAAGGCGTTCGCCGCGGTCGAGCACATCCCGTCGATCCGGGACAAGGCGGAGTTCTGCTTCCGCTGGATCGACTCGATCGGGTCGCTGGACCGGCTGGAGACCCGGGCCGACCGGCGGGCGTTCCTGCTCAACCTGATCTGCTTCGCCGCCTGCGTGGAGGGGCTGTTCTTCTACGGCGCCTTCGCATACGTCTACTGGCTGCGCTCCCGCGGCCTGCTCCCCGGGCTGGCCACCGGCACCAACTGGGTGTTCCGCGACGAGTCGATGCACATGGAGTTCGCCTTCTCGGTGGTGGACACGGTCCGCGCCGAGGAGCCGTCGCTGTTCGACGCGGAGCTGGCGGCCCAGGTGCGGACCATGCTGGACGAGGCCGTCGCGGCGGAGCTGGCCTTCGCCCGCGACCTCTGCGGGGATGGGCTGCCGGGGATGAACACCGCCGACATGCGCCGCTACCTGGAGTACGTCGCGGACGCCCGGCTCGCCCGGCTCGGCCTGCCCCCGGCGTACGGGTCGGCCAACCCGTTCCCGTTCATGGAGCTGCAGGACGTGCAGGAGCTGACCAACTTCTTCGAGCGCCGGGTGTCGGCGTACCAGGTGGCGGTCGAGGGGACGGTGGCGCTGGACGAGGCGTTCTGAGGGGCGGGAATACCGGTCGCGGCCGGGGGCGGTCGGGCGGCAGGGTGGCGACATGCTCGCGTACGCCTTCCGGTCGCCGGCCGCCGCCGGGCCCGTCCGGCCGCTCGCGGCCCTGGCCCGTCGGGACGCGGTGCCGCCGCCGCTGCTGATGCTGCTCGGCATGGTCTCCACCCAGGTCGGGGCCGCGGTCGCCAAGCAGCTCTTCACCGCCACCAGCCCCGGGGGTACGACCACCCTGCGGCTCGCGCTCGGCGCGGTGGTGCTGCTCGCGGTGGCCCGCCCCGCGCTGCGGATCGGCTGGCGGGCCGCCGCCGTGGTCGGCGTGTTCGGGCTGGCCATGGCGGCGATGAACCTCGCCTTCTACGCCGCCCTGCAACGGGTGCCGCTCGGCGTGGCGGTCACCGTCGGCTTCGCCGGCCCGCTGCTGGTGTCGCTGGCCGGCAGCCGCCGCCTCACCGACGCGCTCTGGGCGGTGCTGGCCGGCGGCGGCGTGCTGCTGCTGGCCGGGCTCGGCGGGACCGCCGCCGACCCGTTCGGGTTGCTGCTCTGCGCCGGGATCGCGGTCGGCTGGGCCGGTTACGTGCTGGCCGGCAAGGCGTTGAGCGCACACGTGCCGGGCACCCGTGGGCTGGCCCTGGGCATGGCGGTCTCCGCGCTCTGCGTACTGCCGTTCGGGGTGGCCTCCGGCGGCGCCACCCTGCTGGAACCCCGGATCCTGCTGCTCGGCCTGGGGGTGGCGCTGCTGTCGTCGGTGCTGCCGTACTCGGCGGAGCTGGCCGCGCTGCGCCGGATGCCGGCCCGGGTCTTCGCCGTCCTGCTCAGCCTGGAACCGGCGGTCGCCGCGATGGTCGGCGCCGCGCTGCTCGGCGAGCACCTGGGCTTGGCCCAACTGCTCGGCATCGGCTGCGTGGTGGGCGCCGCGCTCGGCGCCACCCTGCTGGCCGTCAGGCTGCCGTAGGTCGCGCCGTCGCAGCGGTCGTCCTGGCCGTTCACCCGCCGTCGCCGGCGGGCAGGACCCTTGTTCGTGCCCTACCAACTTGATGTCGTAAACGAATCACCGCGGTGAGATCCGGACGAGCACCGCCAATCGTGGGCGGGAGCAGCGCTGGTCACGCCGCCGCACGACTCCGGGTCCGAGACATCGAAGTCCGCCGTGATTCGTTTACGACATCAAGTTGGTAGGCACCGAGCAGCACTACCCGACCCCCGGACCGGCAGCCAAGATTGCCTGGTCGCGCGGGCACGAGAGGGCTCGGGCGGTAGGCGCACGGAGGTCGGGCCGCACGGCGCCCCGGCCCGGTACTCACCCCGGCCGCCTGGCACGCCTTCCTCACTAGCCGCCGACGTCGGTGACCGCCATGCTGGGCGGGTGAGCGTACGGGTGGAACACAGAGGGCCGGTGACCACGGTGATCCTGGACCGGCCGGCGGCCCGCAACGCCGTCGACGGCCCGACCGCCCGGGCGCTGGCCGACGCGTTCCGCGCCTTCGACGCCGACCCGGACGCGGCGGTCGCGGTGCTCTGGGGTGCCGGCGGCACCTTCTGCGCGGGCGCCGACCTCAAGGCGATCGGCACGCCCAGCGGCAACCGGGTCGAGCCGGAAGGCGACGGCCCGATGGGCCCCACCCGGATGGCACTGTCCAAACCGGTCATCGCCGCGATCTCCGGGTACGCGGTGGCCGGCGGCCTGGAGCTGGCGCTCTGGTGCGACCTGCGGGTGGCCGAGTCCGACGCGACGCTCGGGGTGTTCTGCCGGCGGTGGGGGGTGCCGCTGATCGACGGCGGGACAATCCGCCTGCCGAGGCTGATCGGCCAGAGCCGGGCGATGGACCTGATCCTCACCGGCCGGCCCGTCGGAGCCGACGAGGCGTACGCGATGGGGTTGGTGAACCGGCTGGTCGCGCCGGGTGAGGCGCGGGCGGCGGCCGAGCGGCTCGCCGCCGAGATCGCTCGGCACCCGCAGACCTGCCTGCGCAACGACCGCGCCGCGGTGCTCGCCGCCGCCGGGCTGGCCGAGCCCGACGCGCTCGCGGTCGAGCTGGCGTACGGCCTGGAGTCGCTGGCCACGGACGCGGCGGCCGGCGCGGCCCGGTTCGCGGCGGGCGCCGGCCGGCACGGCACTTCGGTCAGCTGAGTTCGCGCAGCGCGGTCTCGATGGCCCGGTGGAACGTCGGGTACGCGTAGATCATGTGCCGGAGCTGGCTGATCGGCACCGCCGCGTGCACCGCCACCACCAGCCCGGAGAGCACCTCGCCGCCGGCCGGGCCGACCGAGGTGGCGCCGACCAGCACGCCCTGGTCGGCGTCGGCGACCAGCTTGATGAACCCGTCGGCCCGGTGGATCCAGCCCCGGGTCGACGAGGACAGCTCGGTGAAGCCCACCTGCACGTTGATGCCGCGCTCGCGGGCCTGCTGCTCGGTGAGGCCGACCGCGCCCACCTCCGGGTCGGTGAAGGTGACCCGGGGCAGCGCCCGGTAGTCGGCGACCGGGACGCTGCCCGGCGCGACGCTCGACCCGCCGGCGCTCATCGACCCGCCGACCGCGCTGACCACCCCGGCCGCGCCGCCGACCACGCTGGCCGTGCCGCTGGCGTCCGGGCCGCCCCGGGTACGCCGCACGTGGTCCAGCACGTCGGCGACCACGATGGCCGCCTGGTACATGGCGATGTGGGTGAACGCGCCCTCACCGGTGAGGTCGCCGACCGCCCAGATCCCGTCGGCGGCGTGCAGCCGGCCGTCCACCGGCAGGTAGCGCTGCGTGCAGTCGATGCCCACGGTGTCCAGGCCGAGCTCGTCCAGGTGCGCCCGGCGGCCGGTGACCACCAGCAGTTGGTCGCCGGTGAACTCCCGGCCGTCGGCGTGCACGGTGAACGCGGCACCGTCGTGGCTGACCCGTTGCGCCTTCACCCCGGTCTCGATGGTGACGCCGTCGGCGCGCAGCGCCTTCGCGGCGACCTCGGACGCCTCCGGTTCCTCGACGGCGAGCACCCGGTCGGACGCCTCGATCACCGTCACCCGCACCCCGAACCGGGCGAAGACCTGGGACAGCTCCAACCCGATCGCGCCGCCGCCCAGCACCAGCAGCGAGCCGGGCAGTTCCTCGACCTCGATCGCCTGGTGGTTCGTCCAGTATGGAGTGTCGGCGAGCCCGTCGATCGGCGGGACGGACGGGCTGGTGCCGGTGCCCACCACGATCCCGTACCGGGCCTGGAACACCTGGTCGTCGACGCGTACCCGGCCGGGGCCGTCGAGCCGGCCGGCGCCCCGGACGAACCGGCCGCCCTTGCCGGTGAACCGGTCCACCGCGGCCCGGTCGTTCCAGGTGTCGGTGGCCTCCTCGCGGATCCGCTTCGCCACCGGCGCCCAGTCCGGCCGCACCTGCGCGGTGCCGGCGAACTCGTCGACCCGGCGCGCCTCGGCCAGCGCGTTCGCCGCCCGGATCATCATCTTGCTGGGGACGCAGCCCCAGTACGGGCACTCCCCGCCGACCAGGCCCCGGTCGATCCCGACGACGGTGAGGCCGGCCTCGGCGAGCCGCCCGGCCACCTCCTCGCCGCCGACCCCGAGCCCGACCACGACCACGTCCACCAGTTCCGGCTCCGCCATGCCGACCAGCATTCCGTACCCGGCTGCCCGGCGCGACCGGTCCGCGCGGTGATTCCCGCCGCCGGCGGCCGTAGGGTGTGCGCGTGCAGGCACGCTTCGCCCCGGTACGGGACACCTTCCACGACCTGTTCGCCGCCGGCCGGGAGACCGGTGCGGCGCTGACCGTCTGGTACGACGGCGCGCCGGTGCTGGACCTGGTCGGCGGCACCCGCGCGGCGGTCCCGCCGGGCGCGACCGTGCCGGCCGTCGGGGCGGACCACCCGTGGCGGCCGGACACCCTGGTCAACGTCTACTCGGTGGGCAAGCCGGTGGCCGCGCTCTGCCTGCTGATGCTGGTGGACCGGGGCCGGGTCGACCTGGACGCGCCGGTGTCGGCGTACTGGCCGGGGTTCCGCGCCCCGGCCACCGTCCGGCAGGTGCTCAGCCACACCGCCGGCCTGCCCGCGTTCCCGGTGCCCCGGCCCGCCGAGGCGGTCACCGACTGGGGGCTGCTCTGCGCCGACCTGGCCGCCGCCGAACCCGAGTGGGAGCCGGGGTCCGTCGCGGGCGAGCACGCCTGGACGTACGGGCACCTGGTGGGCGAGCTGGTCCGGCGGGTGGACGGGCGGACGGTGGGGCGGTTCCTGGCCGAGGAGATCGCCGGGCCGTGGCGGCTCGACCTGGCCTTCGGGTTGGGCCCGGCCGACCGGCGGCGGTGCGCCGACCTGTCGTACGCCGATCCGGGCTGGCCGGACGCGACCCGGGGTGAGCCGGGGTCGCTGCGCGCCCGGGCGCTGGACAACCCACCCGGCGGGCGCGACGTGGCGGTGGTGAACGGGCCGTCGTGGCGCGCCGCCGAGATCCCGGCGGTGAACCTGCACGCCACCGCCGCCGCGCTGGCCCGGCTCTACGCGGGCCTGCTGGCCGGCGGCACCCTCGACGGGGTACGCCTGTTCGGCGCGGAGCTGGTCGCCGAGGCGACCCGGGTGCAGTACGCCGGCCCCGACCTGGTGCTGGACCGGACGACGCACTGGACGCTGGGCATGCAGTGGGAACCGGACGGCAGCTGGGGCATGGGCGGGATCGGCGGCAGCAGCGCCTGGGCCGACCCGGGGCGCGGCTACGCCTTCGCCTACGTGACGTCCCGGCTGGCCGGTCACGACCGGGCCGACGAGCTGGCGGAGGCGCTGCACTCCTGCCTGTGAGGTGTTAACCGGGGGCCCCTGCTCTACCGAATGCGTTAATAGGGGGCCCCTCCTTTCACGGGTAGTCCAGTTGTCTGCGCTGCTCGGGCGGCAGGCGCCACGGTTGGTGTATCGCCTTGCCCTCGACGGCGGCCAGCTCGGGGACCCAACGCCGGACGTACCCGCCGGTCGGGTCGTACCGTTCGGCCTGGCGGACCGGGTTGAACCCCCGGTACGGCCGGCTGTCGTTGCCGGTGCCGGCCACCCACTGCCAGTTGCCGGAGTTGTCGGGCACGTCGCCGTCGAGCAGCCAGCGGGAGAAGACCTTCAGGCCGGGCCGCCAGTCCAGCCGGAGCACCTTGGTCAGGTACCCGGCGGTGATCAGCCGCGCCCGGTTGTGCATCCAGCCCTCGGCGCGCAACTGCCGCATCCCGGCGTCCACGATCGGCATCCCGGTCCGGCCCTCCGCCCAGGCGGCCAGGGCCTCCTCGTCGGCGCGCCACTCCTCCGTCGCGCCGCGCCGGTAGGCCACCGTGGCGATGTCCGGGAAGCCGGCGGTGACCTGGTGGTAGAAGTCGCGCCAGCAGAGCTGCCGGACGAACGGCCCGGCCCGGTCGCCGGCCCGGTTCACCACCGCCAGCGGCGAGAGGCAACCGAAGCGCAGGTACGGGCTGAGCCGGGAGGTCTCATCGGCGGCCAGGTCGTCGTGGATGTCGTCGTACCCGGCCTCGGTGGGCAGCCACCGGGTGAGCCGGCGCCGGGCGACGCTCTCCCCGCCGGGCACGGCGTCCGGCGACTCCCCCTCCGGCGGCTCGGGCAGCCGGCCGGGGTCTACCCCGTCGGGCAGCCGGACCTGTCGCGGCGCGGCCAACTCGTCGCGCACCTTCGTCCCCAGCCAGGCCCGGTGGTAGGGGGTGAACACCCGGTAGTGGTCCCCGCCGGCGGGGCGCAGCGCGCCCGGTTCGACGACGGTGACGCCGGGAAAGAGCCGCAGCGACATCCGGTGCCGCTCGCACTCCGCGCGCAGCCGGCGTTCGCGCCGCGCGGCGTACCGGCTGACGTCGGCGGAGAGGCCGATCCCCGCGGCGCCGACGCGGCGGGCCAGCTTGATCGTCTCGGCCACCGGGTCGCCGCGCCGGACCACCAGGTCGCCGCCGCGTTCGCGCAGCGCCTCGCGCAGGTCGGCCAGGCTCTGGTGCAGGAACCGGGTGCGGTTCGCCGACAGCCCCGCCAGGGCCGGGTCGAGCACATACAGCGGCACCACCCGGTCGAAGGCGGCGCAGGCCGAGGCCAACGCCGGCTGGTCGTGCACCCGCAGGTCGCGGGTGAGCAGCACGACCGCCGTACGCTCGCTCACCGGACCGGACGGGCGGGTCCGGGCAGCGCGACAGGCGTGCCGGCCGGGGTGAGCAGGGCGCGCGCGGCCACCGCCAGCCGCTTCCGCCGGGGTACGAGGGCCCGCCGCGCGAACACGTCGTAGTCCTGCCCGGCCACCTCGTCGAGGATCCCGCCGTAGAGGGCGTAGGCGGTGCGCATGCAGGCCTGCGAGGCGGGGCTGAGCAGCGGGATGCCCGGCGCGGCGGCCAGGTAGTGGGCCTGGGCGCGGGTCACCTCGTACTCGATCAGTTCGCGGATGGCCGGCGTGGTGCGGCCGGCGTCCCGCGCGGCGAGCAGGTCCTCGCGGGTGACGCCGAACTTGGCCAGGTCCTCGTCGGGCAGGTACGTGCGGCCCCGGTCGAGGTCCTCGGCCACGTCGCGGATGAAGTTGGTGAGCTGGAAGGCGAAGCCGAGCTGGCGGGCCGGCTCCCGGGCGGCGGCCGGGTCGGAGCTGCCCAGGATCGGCAGCATCATCGTGCCGATGACCGCGGCCGAGCCCTCCATGTAGTCGAGCAGGTCGTCGTAGGTCCGGTAGGACGTGACGGTGAGGTCCATCGCCATGCTGCGCAGGAACGACGCGAAGTCCGCCCGGTCCAGGTCGAACACGGCGATGGTGTGCAGCACGGCCGGCAGCAGCGGGTCGTCGACGGGCTCCCCGTGCAGGCCGGCGAGGAAGCGGGACGCCCACTGGTCGAGGCGGGCCGCGCGGGCGGCCGGCGGCAGGTCCTCGGTCCGGTCCACGATCTCGTCGGCATACCGGGTGAACCCATATAAAGCGTGCACATGCCGCCTTTTCCAAGCGGGCAGCAGCCGGGTGGCGAGATAGTAGGTGCGGCCGTGTTGTTTGTGCAGCTCACGGCAGCGGCCATAGGCAGCGGCGAGGTCGATGTCCACCGGCCCTCCTCTTGAATCGACGCACCAATCGACGCAACTTCCGTACCCTAGGGTACGCTCGTCGACATGGCCAACGACGCAGTTGCGGGCGACGCGCTCCGGGTGGCCCCGGCCGGCGCCGGGGACGGGGACGATCCCGTCGGCGGCGTGCTGGCCGCCTTCACCCACGACCTGGTCACCGCCGTCGACGGCACCCTCGCCGACTTCCTGGCCACCGAGATCGCCGCGCTGCACGAGATCGACGCGGCGATGGGCGGGTTCGCCGCCACCGCCCGGGACTGCGTGCTCGCCGGCGGGAAGCGGGTCCGCCCCACCTTCGCGTACTGGGGCTGGCGGGGCGTGGTGGGTGGCGACGAGCCGCTGCCCCCGGTGCTGCCGGCGCTGGCCGCGCTGGAACTGCTGCACACCTTCGCCCTGGTGCACGACGACGTGATGGACGCCTCCGACACCCGCCGGGGCCTGCCCACCGCGCACCGGGCCGCCGCCGCCCGGCACCGCGCCGCCGGGCACACCGGCGACCCCGAGCGGTACGGCGAGGCGGTCGCCGTGCTGATCGGCGACCTCTGCATGGTCTGGGCCGACCGCCTGCTCGGCCAGGCCGCCCTGCCGCCCGCCCGGATGCTGGAGCTGCGGCGCTGCTACGACCAGATGCGCGTCGAGACGGTGGCCGGGCAGTTCCTCGACGTGCTCGGCGAGCACGACGCGGCGAACTGGTCGGTCGACCGGGCCCTGCGGGTGGTCCGCTACAAGACCGCCAGCTACACGGTGCAGCGACCGCTGCTCTTCGGCGCCTGCCTGGCCGGCGTCGACCCGGACGCGCCCACCGTCGCCGCGTACACCCGCTACGGCCTGGCCGTCGGCGAGGCGTTCCAGCTCTGCGACGACCTGCTCGGCGTCTACGGCGACCCGGCCACCACCGGCAAGCCGGCCGGCGACGACCTGCGCACCGGCAAGCCCACCGCGCTGCTGATGCTGGCCCGGCAACTGGCCACCCCGGCCCAGCGGCGGGCCCTGACGCGGGCCGGCGCCGACCTCACCGAGCCCGAGGTGGCCGGGCTGGCCGAGCTGGTCGCCGACACCGGCGCGGTCGACCGGATCGACCGGATGATCGACGACCGGGTCGCCGAGGCGCTCGCCGCGCTGGAGTCCGCGTCGATCGACGAGACCGCGCGCACCGCGCTCACCGGTCTCGCCGCCGCCGCCACCCGGCGGCGGGCATGATGAGCGACTTCGCGAAGGAGGTGGTCACGTGCGGACCGTGAACGGGCGTACGGACCGGGTGGTGGTCGTGGGCGCGGGCCTCGGTGGGCTGGCGTGCGCGCTGCACCTGGCCGGCAGCGGCCGGCAGGTGACCGTCCTGGAGCGGGAACCGGTGCCCGGCGGGCGCGCCGGCCGGCTCGCCGTCGACGGATACGAGTTCGACACCGGGCCGACCGTGCTCACCATGCCGGACCTGATCGCCGAGGCGCTCGGCGCGGTCGGCGAGGAGCTGGACGACTGGCTCGACCTGACCCCGCTCGACCCCGCCTACCGGGCGTACTACCCGGACGGCTCGACGCTGGACGTCATCACCGACACCACCCGGATGGCCGCCGAGATCGCCCGGGTCTGCGGGCCCCGGGAGGCGGACGGCTACCTGCGCTTCGTCGACTACACCCGCAACCTGTGGCAGTGGGAGCGGGCCGACTTCATCGACCGCAACCTGGACGCCCCGACCGACCTGCTCACCGCCAACCTGGTGAAGCTGCTGGCCAACGGCGCGTTCCGGCGCCTCCAGACCAAGATCAACCAGTTCTTCCGCGACCCCCGTACCCAGCGGATCTTCTCCTTCCAGGCGATGTACGCGGGCCTCGCGCCGCACGACGCGCTGGCCATCTACAGCGTCATCGCATACCTCGACTCGGTGGCCGGGGTCTACTTCCCGCGCGGCGGCATCCACGCGGTCTCCCGGGGGATGGCCGGCGCCGCCGAGAAGCACGGCGTGCAGATCCGGTACGGCACCACGGTGACCCGGGTGGAGACCGCCAACGGGCGGGCCACCGGCGTGCTGACCGCCGACGGCGAGCTGATCCCGGCCGACGTGGTGGTGCTCAACCCGGACCTGCCGGTCGCCTACCGCGACCTGCTGCCCGAGGGCCGGGCCCGGAAGCTGACCTACTCGCCCTCCTGCGTGGTGCTGCACGTCGGGTCGACCCAGGGCTACTCGAAGATCGCCCACCACAACATCCACTTCGGCCGGCAGTGGCAGGGCACCTTCGACGAGGTGATCCGGCGGGGCGAGCTGATGAGCGACCCGTCGCTGCTGGTCACCAACCCGAGCCGCACCGACCCGTCCGTCGCCCCACCCGGCCGGCACACCTACTACGTGCTGGCCCCGGTGCCCAACCTGCACCGGGCGCCCTTCGACTGGCGGGGCGACCTCACCCGCCGCTACGCCGACCGGCTGATCGGCACCCTGGAGGAGCGCGGCTACCTCGGCTTCGGCGACGGCGTCGAGGTACTGCGTACGATCACCCCGGCCGAGTGGGAGGAGCAGGGCATGGCAGCCGGTACGCCGTTCGCCGCCGCGCACACCTTCCTCCAGACCGGCCCGTTCCGGCCGTCGAACCTGCACCGCCGGCTGTCGAACGTGGTCTTCACCGGCTCCGGCACGCAGCCCGGCGTCGGGGTGCCGATGGTGCTGATCTCCGGCAAGCTCGCCGCCAACCGCATCACCGGGGCCGGCCGGTGAGCGCGATCAGTGCGGCGCGGCGGAGCCCCGCAGCCGCGAACGGAGGGCAGGGCCGATGACCGGGCGGGAGTCCCACCTGGTGGAGCTGGTCGACGACGCCGGGCGGCCGCTCGGCCAGGCCACCGTCTCCGCCGCCCACCAGCCACCCGGCCGGCTGCACCGGGCGTTCTCGGTGCTGCTGGTCGCGCCGGACGGGCGGGTGCTGCTGCAACGCCGGGCCGCGGTGAAGACCCGGTTCCCACTGCGCTGGGCCAACTCGTGCTGCGGTCATCCGGCGCCCGGCGAGTCGCTGGCCGACGCCGCCAACCGGCGCCTCGGCGAGGAGCTGGGCGTCGCGCCGGTCGCGCTGACCGAGGTCGGGGTGTACGTCTACTACGCCGAGGACCCGTCGACCGGCCGGGTCGAGTTCGAGTACGACCACGTGCTGCGCGCCGACGCGCCCGCCGACGTGGCGGTCCGGCCCGACCCCGACGAGGTGGCCGAGCTGCGCTGGGTCGACCCCGCCCGGCTGATGACCGAGATCGACGCGGATCCCCGCGCGTACGCCCCATGGCTGGGCGGCGTGGTGAGCCGCCTGCTGCGCGCCGGCGAGCCGGCCGGCGCCCGAGCGGACGACGACGCCCCGGAGCGGTCGGGTGGCCGATGAGGCGCTGAGCGCGGGGGCCGTGGCACGCCGGCTGGGCGTGGCGGTCACCACGTTGCGCACCTGGCACCAGCGCTACGGCCTCGGCCCCAGCCAGCACGTCCCCGGTCACCACCGGCGCTACACCCCGGCGGACCTGGCCCGGCTGGAGATCATGCGCCGGCTCACCGCGGAGGGCGTCACCCCGGCGGAGGCCGCCCGCTGGGCCCGGCAGGCGCCCCCGTCCGGGAGCACCGGGCTGGCCGGGGCGGGCCGGGCGCGGACCGGCCGGGCCGGCGGCGGACTCACCATTCCGGTGGGCCGGGCGGGGCCCGCGGCCCGGGGCCTGGCCCGGGCCGCCATGCGGCTGGACTCGTCGGCCATCGGGGAGGCCGTCACGCACGCGCTGGCCGCCGACGGCGTGGTCGCCACCTGGGACGGGCTGCTCCGCCCGGTGCTCGCCGGGATCGGCGAGCGGCACGCCGCCACCAACGGCCTGGTCGAGGTGGAGCACCTGATGTCCCGGTGCGTCTCCGAGGCCCTGGCGGCCGTTCCCCGTGCGGCCACCGGCCCGGCCCGGCTCCTGCTCTCCTGCGCCGACGAGGAGCAGCACAGCCTGCCGCTGGAGGCGCTCGCCGCCGCCCTCGCCGAGCGGAATGTGGCCTATCGCATGCTCGGTGCCCGGGTGCCGGTCTCGGCCCTCGTCGAGGCGGTCAACCGGACCGGTCCGGCGGCCGTGGTGATCTGGTCGCACACCCGGGCCACAGCCGACCCGGCACAGCTCGCCGCCCTGCTCGCCGCGCCTCGCCGGCCGCTGCTGGTGCTCGCCGCGGGGCCCGGCTGGCGCGCCGACACGTTGCCGGCGGGGGTGGTCCGGCCGGTCGATCTGGCCGAGGCCGTGTCGCTCTGCCTGGCCGTCCGGGAGTCCCTCGACCAGTCCGCGACCGGTTGAGGGTCTTCCGATCGTCACGCTCCGTCCTCTAACGTCTGGTGGTCCGCGTACCGCCACCCCTCGGAGCGACGATGAACTCACGCGCCGTACTGGCGATCGGCCTCGGCCTGGCGCTCGCGCTGGCCGGCTGCGGTGACCCCGCGCGCCGCGTCGCGGGCGTCGGCGGCGGCGCCGGCAGCCCGGCGCCGGTGGCCTCCGACGTCCCGACCCCCGACGGATCGTCGGCACCGCCGACGGCGGAGCCGAAGCCGAGCGCGTCCTCCCGTCCCAGCCGCCCCGCCCGCACCACCCCACCGCGGCCCCGGCTGCGACCGCTGCCGAAGACCCTCCCGGCCGGCCTGCGCCGGACCACCGGCACCCGCGCGGTGGCGCTGACCTTCGACGACGGGCCGAGCCCGGCCTGGACGCCGAAGGTCCTCGACCAGCTGCGCGCGGCCGGCGTCAAGGCGACCTTCTGCCTGGTCGGCATCGAGGTCAAGCAGCACCCGCAGCTGGTGGCCCGGATCGTCCGGGAGGGCCACCAGCTCTGCAACCACAGCTGGCGGCACGACATGGACCTGGGCCGCCGGCCGATCGCCGAGATCCGGGCCGACATGGTCCGCACCAACCGGGCCATCCAGGCGGCGGCGCCGGGCGCCAAGGTGTCGTTCTTCCGCCAGCCGGGCGGCCGGTGGACCGCGGAGGAGGTGGCGGTGGCCCGCCAACTCGGCATGCAGTCGCTGCACTGGACGGTGGACCCGCAGGACTGGACGAAGCCGGCCCCGCCGCTGATCACCCGGCGGGTGCAGGCGGCCACCCGGCCCGGAGCGGTGGTGCTGATGCACGACGGGGGCGGCAACCGGGCCGCCACGCTGACCGCCTGCCGCTTCCTGATCCCCGACCTGAAGCGCCGCTACGGCGTCACCCGACTCCGCTAACCCTCTCTGACCTGCGGTTTTACGCCGCCGCGTGGGCCATGCCATACCGGTTTGGTCGACCGGCCGATCATCACGTAAGCTATCCAAGCCTCCGGCGGGGCCGGATGGGAGCAAGTCCGCTTGAAGTTGCGAATGTGCAATGATGGCGGGGCCGCCCTCATCGTCTAGCGGCCCAGGACGTCGCCCTTTCAAGGCGGTAGCACGGGTTCGAATCCCGTTGGGGGCACGATCCGGCTTCGGTCGGAGGCAACAGAGCAAGGTCCTGTGGAGCAGTTGGAGTGCTCGCCGCCCTGTCAAGGCGGAGGTCGCGGGTTCAAGTCCCGTCAGGACCGCAAGCGCTGACGCCGCGCGAGGGTTGCGCGGCGTTCTGCGTATCGGAGCAGGCCGCCCTCCGGGTAGCATGTTCCGAGTGCCCGGCCAGGTAGCTCAGTTGGTACGAGCGTCCGACTGAAAATCGGAAGGTCGGCGGTTCGACCCCGCCCCTGGCCACATAGCCTTTCGCCGGGCTACAGAGATCCCCACCAGCGGAAACGCGGGTGGGGATCTTGCTGTTTGGTATCCCGGCTGCATCGGTTGATCGCTCTTGGCTCGTGATCACTCCCCTTATCGCGCGCAGATCGCACGCCGCCCTGCTTCTACCGCCATCCCGCCGCCCGCTGCCGGCTTCGGGAACTCCGCCTCGTTGTCGATCAAACCTAGACTTGCAGGCATGAAGCGCCCGCGTCTCCGGATGACGCAGCTCGTAGGGCTCCTGCTCCTGCTCGCCTCGGGTGTCGGGTTGTGGCTGGGCTGGCCTGAGAAGGTCACGTCGCTACTTCTCGTCGCCGGAGGACTGGTGGCTCATGGTCCGACTGTCATTGCCGCTTGGCGGGAAAGGGAGTTCAAGCCGCCGAAGTCCCCGGAGAAGGTTCTGAGGTGGTACCCGAAGTGGTGGGCCTGACTCCCTCCCGCTTCTCATAGGCGGGGATCTTGTTGTTGCAGCCTCCGTCGCCCTCCCTCGATCGGCGGCGTCCTGGCTAGCGCCTGAGCGCCGTGTACCAGCCCACCGAGGCCACAATGAGAAGCAGTGCCAGCACGAACAGGGCTCGGGCGACGGCGGCGGACACCGGCGCGAGGAACGGGACCTGCGGGAGGAGCACGCCCGCACCGAGCAGGGCGACCACGCCGCCGCGGCGGACGGGCTCGGCTCGCTGACTCGCCGTCAGGCGGGCAACCCGCACCCAGGCCGCCGGGAACCGTCGCGTCGTCGCGACCCACCCGCCGAGTACGACCAGGCCGAGGCCGAGGAACACGGCGACGAGGCGCAGGGCGAGCCCCACCGGGTCCGAATCAGCCACGCTCATGCGACCAATCATTCAGGCGATGTCAATGCGCTCCACGGGGGCACGTCGGCCGACCGTCCGGAGCCCAGCCGTCGTGGCCTGTCGTGGCCCGTTGCCTGTCGTGGCTGGGCTGCCGTAGCTGTCGGTCGCGAGGCGGCCCCGACCGTCTGGGACGGCCGCCCGCGCTGGGGCAGGCCGCCCGTGCCGGGGAGCCGCCCGTGGTGGGGGCCCGGCCGTGGTGGGGGCCCGGCCGTGGTGGGGGCCCGGCCGTGGTGGGGGCCCGGCCGTGGTGGGGGCCCGCCCGTGGTGGGGGCCCGCCCGTGGTGGGGGCCCGCCCGTGGTGGGGGCCCGCCCGTGGTGGGGGCCCGGCCGTGGTGGGGGCCCGGCCGTGGTGGGGGCCCGCCCGTGGTGGGGGCCCGCCCGTGGTGGGGGCCCGCCCGTGGTGGGGG
>NZ_JAIOAA010000030.1 GCF_019890675.1 Micromonospora sp. PLK6-60
GGGGATGACCCTGAGTCCGTATCAGGGCCGTCCCGCAGCGGAAAATCCGCCGCGGGTCCCCCGTCAGGTGGACGGGTCGACGCCCGCCGGCACAGAGGATGTAACTGCCGCACCGACCAGCGGGGGCGGTGTGCGCGTGAAACGCGGGAGGGAAGACGAACGTGACCGCAACGGTGGGTCGGCAGGCCGGGGTGGCAGCCCGGGCCGACGAGGTGTGGAAGGTGTACGGCAGCGGCGAGGCCCAGGTGGTCGCGCTGCGGGGGGTGAGCGCGGAGTTCGAACGCGGCCGGTTCACGGCCATCATGGGGCCGTCCGGCTCGGGCAAGTCGACGTTGATGCACTGCCTGGCCGGGTTGGACTCGGTGACCCGGGGCACGGTGGCCATCGGCGACACCACGGTCACCGGGCTGGGTGACTCGGGGCTGACGAAGCTGCGCCGGGACAAGGTCGGCTTCATCTTCCAGCAGTTCAACCTGCTGCCGACGCTTACCGCGCAGGAGAACATCCTGCTGCCGCTGTCGATCGCCGGCCGCAAGCCCGACCCGGCCTGGTACGAGACGGTGATCGACACGGTCGGGCTGCGGGACCGGCTGACGCACCGCCCGGCCCAGCTCTCCGGCGGCCAGCAGCAGCGGGTGGCGTGCGCCCGGGCCCTGGTCGGCCGCCCCGAGGTGATCTTCGCGGACGAGCCGACCGGCAACCTGGACTCGCGCTCCGGCGCCGAGGTGCTGGCCTTCCTGCGCGACTCGGTGCGCGAGCACGGCCAGACGATCGTGATGGTGACCCACGACCCGACCGCCGCCGGGTACGCCGACCGGGTGGTCTTCCTCGCCGACGGGCAGATCGTCTCGGAGTTGATCGAGCCGACCGCGGACACCGTGCTGGACACGATGAAGAAGCTGGACACCGGGGCCGAGGTGGGTCGGCCGTGAGCATGCCGCGGGTGTCCGGGCCGGCGCCGGCCCCGGGACGGGGGTCGCGCTGATGTTCCGGGCGACGATGAAGAGCCTGCTGGCGCGGAAGGTGCGCCTGGTCCTGTCCGGCCTGGCCGTGGTGCTGGGTGTCATGTTCGTCTCCGGCGCGTTCGTGTTGACCGACACGCTGGGCCGGTCCTTCGACGCGGTCTTCGCCGACGGTTTCTCCGACATCGACGTCACCGTGTCGGCGAAGCCGAAGGTGGCGCTCAGCGAGACCGAGGGCGAGCAGGTGGCCGCGCCGCTGCCGGCGTCCGCGGTGGAGCGGGTCCGGCGGGACGTGCCGGGCGTGGCCGAGGCCGTGGGGGTGGTCAGCGCCGACGGCGCCCGCCTGATCGGCAGCAACGGCAAGGTGGTGACCTCGTTCGGGCCGCCGCAGCTGGGTGAGAACTGGCTCGGCGAGAGCGACCTGGTCGAGTTGCGGCCGGGCGGGCGGGAGCCGCGGGCCGACGACGAGATCGTCGTCAACGCCGCCCTGGCGCAGGCGGCGAACGTCAAGGTCGGTGACCGGGTGGGCGTGCTCACCCTGGCGCCGAAGAAGGAGTTCACCCTGGTCGGGGTCTTCGGCTACAGCGGTGGCCGGGACTCGATTGGCGGGGTGAACCAGGTCGCCTTCACCACCCCGGTCGCGCAGCAGCTGATGCTGGGCAAGCCGGACGTGTTCACCACCATCACGGTGCGCGCCGCCGACGGGGTGACCCCGCAGCGGCTGCGCGACGACGTGGCCGCCGCGCTCGGCGCGGACTACGTGGTGAAGACCGGCGAGCAGGCCGCCGCCGACCAGGCGGCGGGACTGAAGCAGGGGTTGGACTTCTTCAACAAGGTGCTGCTCGGTTTCGCCGCGGTGGCGCTGCTGGTGGGCACCTTCCTCATCCTCAACACTTTCTCGATCATCGTGGCGCAGCGGACCCGGGAGCTGGCGCTGATGCGGGCGCTGGGGGCCAGCGGCCGGCAGATCGTCGGCTCGGTGGTGCTGGAGGCTGTCGCGGTGGGCCTGATCGCCTCGCTGCTCGGCCTGGCCGCCGGCATCGGGGTGGGCGCGCTGCTGGCGTACCTGTTCGGCAAGCTCGCCGGCGGGTTGACCCTGGCCGGGCTGGGCGTGCCGGCGGCGGCGGTGATCGGCGCGCTCGGGGTGGGCCTGCTGATCACGGTGGTGGCGGCGCTGCTGCCGGCGATCCGGGCGGCGCGGATCCCGCCGATCGCGGCCATGCAGGACGTGGCGAACCCGGACCGGCCGCTGACCAAGGTCACCGTCGCCGGGTCGCTGGTCACCGCGGTCGGCGCGGTGCTGCTCTTCGTCGGGCTCGACGGGCACGCCGGCGGCAACACGCTCGCGGTCATCCTCGGCGGGGTGCTGTTCGCGTTCATCGGGGTGGCGCTGTTGACCCCGCTGATCAGCCGGCCGGTGGTGGGCCTGCTCGGGTCGCTGTTCGCCTGGTCGGTGCCGGGCAAGCTGGGCCGGCTGAACTCCGGCCGCAACCCGCGCCGCACGGCGATCACCGCGGCCGCCCTGATGGTCGGCATCGCGCTGGTCACCGGGGTGACGGTCATCCTGGATTCGGCCAAGGGCAGCATCGGCGCGCTGGCCGAGGACCGGATCAAGGCCGAGCTGGTGATCGCCGGGGCGCAGAGCGGGCCCCGGCCGGCGACCTTCGACCCGTCGGTGCTGACCGAGGCGGCGAAGATCCCGGGCGTGCAGCTCGTCGACGGCGAGTACGGCGACATGGCCGTGGTCGGCGGCAAGCGCACCTGGGTGGGCGCGGCGAGCGACGTGTCCGCGCTGGAGCGGATCTTCGGGGCGCGGGCCACCGCCGGTGACATCAGCCGGCTGGGCCCGGACCAGATGCTGTTCAGCTCGGACACCGCCAAGTCCCGCAACGTGTCGGTCGGCTCGCAGGTTCCCGTGCAGCTGTCCCGGGGCGAGACGCGCACCTTCACGGTCAGCGGCATCTACGAGAGTTCCCAGTTGACCAACCCGGTGATGCTGCCGGTGGAGGCGACGAAGGACTTCGCCATCCCGCAGCCGTCGCAGGGCTTCGTGCAGTTGGCCCCGGGCACCCGGGTCGCCGACGTGCAGCCGCAGGTGGAGCGGCTGCTGGCGGACAGCCCCGAGGTGTCGGTCGCCGACCGGGCGGCGTTCATCAAGCAGCAGACCAGCATGCTGGACACCCCACTGCAGATGATCCAGATCCTGCTGGCGCTGGCCATCGTGATCGCGGTGCTGGGCATCGTGAACACCCTGGCGCTGTCGGTGCTGGAGCGGACCCGCGAGCTGGGGCTGCTGCGGGCGATCGGCCTGCGGCGGGCGCAGACCATGCGGATGATCACCGTGGAGGCGGTGGTGATCTCGGTGTTCGGCGCGCTGCTGGGCGTCGTGGTCGGCACCGGTCTCGGTGCGGCGGTGGTCCGTGCGCTGCGCGACGAGGGCATCACCGACCTGCACCTGCCGTGGACCCAGATGGCCGTCATGCTGGGCCTGGCCGCCGTGGTCGGGGTGGCGGCGGCGGTGGTGCCGGCGATCCGGGCAGCCCGGATCAACGTGCTGGGCGCGATCGCCCACGAGTGAGCCGGTGACGACGAGGGGCCCCGCCGCCCGGCGGGGCCCCTCGCGCGTTCGCGGTCAGGCCGGCGGTTCGCCGAGCAGCGCGGCCAGCAGCTCCAGGTCAGCGGCGGTCAGGCTGGCCAGCTGGTGTACGCCGTCGGCCGGCGCGATCGGCACCTCCGCCGGGACCGCCAGCACCGCCGCGCCGGCGGCGAGCGCGCTGGCCACCCCGCTCGGGGAGTCCTCGATCGCCACGCACCGGGCGATCGGCACGCCGAGCAGCCGGGCGGCGGTCAGGTAGGGCTCGGGGTGCGGCTTGGCGGCGGTCACCTCGTCGCCGCAGACGATCGCGTCGAAGCTGTCCCGGCCGAGGGTGTCCAGGGCCACCTCGACCAGCGGGCGGGTGCTGGAGGTGACCAGCGCGGTGGGGATGCCGGCGGCGCGTACCGCGCCCAGCAGGGCCAGCGCGCCGGGCCGCCAGCGCAGGCCGGTGCGGAACAGCTCCAGGATCCGCGCGTCGATCCAGGCGGCGCTGGCCTGGGGGTCCCGCTCCGGCTGGCCCAGGTCGTCGTGCAGGATGCGCATCGACACGGCCATGCTGGTGCCGACGATGGCGCGGCGGGCGGCGTCGGAGAGCGTGCCGCCGTACGTCTCGGCCAGCTCGGTGAGCGCGACGTCCCACAGCTTCTCGCTGTCGACCAGGGTGCCGTCCATGTCGAAGAGCACGGCGGCGGGGTGCGGGCTGCTCAGCGGATCCTCCCGGGGTGCGGCGTGACCTCGCCGATCCTGCCAGCCGGGCCGCCGGCGACGCCGGGTGTCCCGGCGCGGGGTGACGCAGCCCTCTTCCCGCCCGCCGGCGCGCTCAGCCCAGGTCGCAGGCGTCCAGCGACCGCTCGTAGCCGCGGAAGAACGACTCGGTGCGCTGCTCGGCGGTGCCGTGCGAGCCCTCGGCGAACCAGGGCTGGTCGGGGTCGTCGCCCACCGCGAGCAGCCCGTCGCGCAGCTCGTCCAGGTCGCCGTCGTCCAGCGTGAGGGTCTTCGCGCGGACCGAGTCGCCGAGGTACGCCCCGGCCATGCAGTCGGCCTGCAACTCCTGCTGGATGGTGAAGTTGTAGCGGATGCCGAGGCGCACCTGCACGCCGTGGGCGTACTCGTGGCCGAGCAGGTAGAACAGGAACGCGTCGCCGATCTGCCGGAACGCCGCCACCGACCAGTTGACGTCGTAGGCGATGAAGTCGCCGGCCGAGCAGTACACGGCGTTGTTGCGGGGCAGCGGCTGGTCGCCGCAGGCCAGCTCGCCCTCCCGCTGGTAGGCGACCACCCGCCGGATCGGCCGGAACTGCTCCCCGGACGCCTTGAACTGGGCGGTCCAGTATTCCTGGGCGGTGCCGACCGCGCCGTTCATGTCCCGCTTGAACTCGGCCACGCTGGTGGTGCCGTCGGCGCCCGGGCCGTCGGACCCGGAGTCCTCCGGGGCCGCCGCCGACCGGCGGGGCTCCGCCGGCCCGTCGGAGCCGGGCTCGCCGCCGTCGACCCCGCCCACCGCGCAGCCGGCGGCCACCACCGCGGCGACCAGGAACCCGGCGAGCGGTCCCCGCCGTGCACGTCCCGCCTTCTCCCCCACGGTCGCCTCCCCGGCCGAATCGATGTGCCAGCGCATTACCCAGGGCAGGTGCCGATGATGCCCACCCGTGATCACGAAGGCGCGGTGCCGATGGTTCACCGGTCGACCGCCCGCGTACAGTGCGGCGGTGACCGGTCGGGTGGCGCACGCGAGCATCGTCTACTGGCGACGAAGCATCTGGATCGGCCGGCGCTGCGTGCCGGTGGCGATGACCCTGGACGACGGGTGGCTGCGGGCCCGCGACGCCGGCGGCGGGGAGCTGTTCGCGGTGCCCGCCGGGCGGGTCCGCGGCCGGCTGTCCCGGCTCGGCACGCTGCTGCTCACCGTCGACGGGCGGCGCTACGCCCTGGTCGGGCGGGGCGCCGACAACTCGCCGGAGCCATCGGCCGAGCAGCGGCGCGCGGTCACCGCGTTCTGGGCGGTCCGCCCGGCGCCCGGGCCGGCGGGCGGACCCGGGCTCCTCGACCAGATCTTCAACGGCTCCGCCGCCTGGCACACCCGCACCTGGCGGGACGTGCTCGCCGCCGCCGGGGCCGACCTGCGCCGCTGACCGCTCAGCCGGTGAAGCCGTGACCGCCCCGGTTCCAGCCGTCGTGCTGCGCGTGCTCCCGCTCGGCCGCCCGCCGGTGCCGCTCGGCCCGTGCGGCGCGGACCGCCGCCGCGTCCTCGTCGCCTGGAGACCGGCGCCGGTCCCGCAGCCGGACGTAGCCGAGCACCGCGGCCGCGGCCACGGCGAGCACCGCGAGGGTCACCAGCACCGTCGTCATGACGAAACGGTACGCCGCGGCGGCCGGCCTGTGGGGGCGGCGCCGCCCGCCGGCTGACTGTCCAGGTAGGCGACGGTGGAGGCGCGCAGCGCCGTGACGCAGGCGACCACCGCCGGGTGCCCGCCGGCGCCCCGCCGGTACGCCACCCGGGTGTAGCGCCGCAGGGCCAGCGGGATCAGCCGCACCCCCGGTGGCGGCCCGTCCACCCCGAGCTGGGGCACCAGCGCCACGCCCTGGCCGGCGGCGACCAGCGCCAGCACGGCGGTGAAGTCGTCGGCGTGGTGGCGTACGGCCGGGGTGAAGCCGGCCAGTTCGCAGGCGCGCACGGCCATGGTGTGGCAGAGGGTGCCCGGGCTGCCCAGCACCCAGTCGTCGGCCCGGGTGGCGGCGACGGGATTGTCGGCCGGCAGGGGCGGCCGGTCGGCGGCGGCCGCCAGGTAGACCGTCTCGGTGAGCAGCGGCTCGGCTTCCAGCGCCGGCTCGGGCGGCACCGGCACGGCGTCGTAGTCGTGCACCAGGGCCACGTCGAGGCGGCGCTCGCGCAGCGCGGCCGGCGCGGCCGTCGGGTCCAGCTCGCTGACCATCAGGTCCAGCGCCGGATGGTCACGGCCCAGGGCGGCGAGGGCGGCCGGCAGCAGGGTGCGTACCGCGCTGGGGAAGGCGCCGATGCGTACCGTGCCGGACAGCCCGGCGCGGGCGGCGGCGAGCGTCGCCTCGGCCGACTCCAGGGCGGCCAGCACGGTCTCCGCGTGGCCGACCAGGGCGGCGCCGGCGGCGGTGAGGGTGACCCGCCGGCCGGCGCGGGCCAGCAGCGGCACCCCGGCCTGGCGTTGCAGGGCGGCCAGTTGTTGGGACACCGCCGACGGGGTGTACGCGTGGGCGTCGGCCACGGCGGCGATGGTGCCCAGGTGGGCGAGGTCGCGCAGCAGGACCAGGCGACGGACGTCGAGCATAAGCTCAGCTTACGGTTGCCGTGAGGAATCGGAACTGGTGCTGACCGGTCGGATCGCCGACGCTGGGATCATGACGTTGACCGGCCTGTTCGTTCCGCTGATCACCCCGTTCGACGAGACCGGGGCGGTGGCCCTGGACGCGCTCTCCGCCCTCGCCCGCCGGACGCTTGACGACGGCGCCACCGGGCTGGTGGCGCTGGGCACCACCGGCGAGCCCGGCGCGCTGACCGGCGACGAGCGGCGGGCGGTGCTCGACACGGTGGCCGGGGTGTGCCGGGAGCGCTCCGCGCCGCTGCTGGTCGGCGCGAACAGCCCGGCGGAGCTGCGCGCGCTGGCCGACCTGCCGGCGGTCACCGCCGCGCTGACCCTGGTGCCGCCGTTCCTGCGCCCCGGCGAGGCGGGGGTGCTGGCCCACTTCGCCCGGCTGGCCGCCCTCAGCCCGGTGCCGCTGGTGGCCTACCACGTCCCGCACCGGACCGGGCAGCCGCTGTCGGCGGACGCGCTGCGCCGGCTGGCCGCCACCCCCGGCGTGGTCGGGGTGAAGCACGCCGTCGGCGGCATCGACCCGACCACGGTGGCGCTGCTGGCCGACCCGCCGCCGGACTTCGCGCTGCTCGGCGGGGACGACTTGGTGCTGCCGGCGCTGCTGGCGCTGGGCGCGCACGGCGGCATCGTCGCCTCCGCGCACCTGGCCACCGCCCGGTTCGCGGAGCTGGTCGAGGCGTGGCGCGCCGGTGACGCGGCCCGCGCCCGGCCGCTGGGGCACCGGCTGGCCACGCTGGCCGCGGCGCTGTTCGCCGAGCCGAACCCCACGGTGGTCAAGGCCGTGCTGCACGCCCACGGCCGGATCCCGACCCCCGACGTACGGCTGCCGTTGCTGCCCGCGGCGGCCGGGAGCCGGGCCGCGGCGCTGCGGGCGCTGGACGCGGCCGACGGCCCGGTGGCGATCCCACCGGACACCGCCGACTGGACCTTCGTCATCGACCGGGGCTGCGACGAGTGCGGGTTCACCCCGCCGCCGGCCGAGACCACCGGCGCGCGGCTGCGGGCCACCGTGCCGCACTGGCGGGCCGCGCTGGCCCGCCCGGACGCCGGCCGGCGGCCGGCCCCGACGGTCTGGTCCCCGGTCGAGTATGCCTGCCACGTGCGGGACACCTGCCGGATCTTCCGGCAGCGGTTGGAGCTGATGCTTGACGAGGACGACCCGACGTTCGCCGACTGGGACCAGGACGCCGCCGCCGTCGCCGGGAACTACCACCACCAGTCCCCCGGCACGGTCGCCGGGCAGCTCGCCGCCGAGGCCGAGGCGACCGCCGCCGCCTTCGACGCGGTCCGGCCCGACCAGTGGGAGCGCCCCGGGCGACGCAGCAACGGGTCGCTGTTCACGGTGCGCCGCTTCGCGGTGTACTTCCTGCACGACGTGCTGCACCACGCGCACGACGTGACCCGCTGAGGATTGCCGCCGGCGCCGGGCGGGCACACCGGCCATCATGGACGACGAACGGCGGTACTCGGTGCGGCCCGGCGCGGTCGAGCTGACCCGTACCCAGTGGACGGTCGTCGGCGTCGCCCTGGCGGTCGCGCTGGTCGGCGGGGTCGCGGCGTGGGTGCTCGGCGGGCCGGCGGTGGCGGCGATGGTCCTCGGCCCGTGCGCCGTCGCGATCGGCCTCACCGTCGCGCTCGGCCGCCAACCCGGGCGGTAGGACCGGCCGGCCGCGCCACGGGGCCCGCGGGTGTCGTTGTCCGCCGATATCCTGCCCGGCATGCATCGCAGCCGGCTCTACGCCATCCTCATCGACGCTCCCCGCGACGAGGCCGACGCGGCGGCCGCGTTCTGGTCGGCCGCGCTCGGGGCGCCGGCCCGCCCGGAGCCGGGCGCGCCGCAGTTCATCGCCCTGCACGACGCGCTGCCCGGGCTGGTCGCGGCCGTGCAGTCGGTGGACGACGCGCCCCGCATCCACCTCGACATCGAGACCGACGACGTGGTGGCGGAGACCGGGCGGCTGCTCGGCCTCGGCGCCGTCCAGGTCGGGCAGTGGCAGGAGTGCCGGGTGCTGCGGGTGCCCGGCGGTCATCTGGTCTGCGTGCTGCCGGTGGAGAGCGACCCCGCGCTCTTCGACGCGCAGGCCCGGGCCTGGCCCTGACCCCGCCGGCGATGGTGGGCCGGCCGCGACGATCCGGGCGATCGGTACGGTAGCGCCGTCCAGCGTGGCATCCTTGGTCGATGTCACGCCCCCACCCGGCGCTGGTCGTCGGGATCCTGCTGCTCATCGCCGCCTGTGTCCTGCCGGGCATCCGCTTCGCCGATCTGGCCGGCACGTCGCTGCCCCACCAGGACGCGCCACCGCACCTGGTGGAGCAGCACGCCGCCGACGTCGCCGCGGCCGAACACCGGCTGCTCGTCGCGGTGGCGGTCGCCGCCGTCCTCGCCGTGCTGGGGGTGACCGCCGTGGCGCACGGGTGGCGGCAGCGGCGGCCGGCCGAGCGCGGCCGGCGGTAGGGCGCGGCGGGCCTCGGGTCACGGACTGTTCACCCAGGTCGAGCTAGACCGTTACTTCTATCTCCGTCTATACATTGAGCGGGCCCACCCTCGACCCTCTCGATGCCACGGAGCCATCATGACCCGTACCCTGCGCGCCACGGCCGCCACCCTCGCCGCCGTCCTGGCCGCCACCCTCGGCCTCGCCCAACCGGCCTGGGCCGCCAGCTACTCCGCCTCGCTGACCACCGCCGTCGCCGGCATGTCCGTCGCCACCGAGGTACGCACCGGCTACAGCCGCGACCTGTTCCCGCACTGGATCGACGCGGACGGCAACGGCTGCCACACCCGCAACGAGGTGCTGCTCGCCGAGGCCGTCACCCGGCCCACGATCAGCGGCACGTGCACCCTGTCCGGCGGGCGCTGGTACTCCTACTACGACAACGCCTACTGGACGCTCGCCAGCGACCTGGACATCGACCACATGGTGCCGTTGGCCGAGGCGTGGGACTCCGGTGCGCGCAGCTGGACCACCAGCCGCCGCCAGGCGTTCGCCAACGACCTCGGTGACTACCGCTCGCTGGCGGCGGTCACCGACAACGTCAACCAGGCCAAGGGCGACCAGGACCCGGCCACCTGGCTGCCGCCGTACGCGTCGGCCCGCTGCCGCTACGTCGCCGAGTGGGTGGCGGTGAAGATCCGCTGGCGGCTCACCGTGGACAGTGCCGAGAAGAGCGCCCTGACCAGTTGGGCGAACAACTGCCCGAGCACGACGGTCTCCGTGACGTACGCGTACTGACCGACCCGGCCACCGATCGAGGGCGCGACCCACCGGTCGCGCCCTCGCCGTTAATTGATTTCCCTCGATGCTTGATATCGATGCCTAACGATTACTAAGCTGGCCTCGTCCCCGCTCGACCCATTCCCCCTGGAGCGTGAGCGATGCGTCTGCCCAAGCTGTCCCGAGTCCTCGCCGCCCTGGCCGCCACCACCATGGCGGCGTTCGGTGCCGTCGCCGTCGAGGCGACGCCGGCCTCCGCGGCCATCCGCAACGTCTGCTACAACACCAGCCAGGCCGGGCCGTTCGCCAGCTACGCCAACCAGGCCGCCACCATCTGGAACAACTACACCGCCAACATCAACATGGCGCAGTGCGGCTCGAACCTGATGATCTACTACACCTACGGCGGTGGCTCGTACGCCCAGCGCACCAGCCTCGGCAACGGCCGCGTGGTCATCGACTACTACCAGGCCCAGCAGTACTCCCCGCTGCGGATCATGACGCACGAGATCGGGCACATCCTCGGCCTGCCCGACAACTACAACGGCAACTGCGCCATCCTGATGTCCGGCGGCAGCGCCGGCACCAGCTGCACCAACCCGTACCCGAGCTCCGCCGAGGCCGCGCAGGTCGACCGCAACTTCGCCAGCACCGTGCGCACCGCGGCGACCTCCGGGGTCTTCTCCGGCAGCTGGCCCGCCCCGGCGGCGGTGGGCGCCAACCGCTGATCCCCAGCACCACTACGGTCGGGCCGGCGTTCGCGCCGGCCCGACCCGCCGTACCATCGACCGATGGCGACCGTCCTGGTCACCGGGATGTCGGGCACCGGCAAGTCGACCGCGCTGGCGGCCCTCGCCGCCCGGGGGCACCGCACCGTCGACACCGACACCGACCGGTGGAGTCACTGGGTGACCCTGCCCGACGGCTCCCGCGACTGGGTCTGGCGGGAACCTGTCATCGCCGAACTGCTCGCCACGCACCACACGGGCGACCTGTTCGTCGCCGGCTGCAAGAGCAACCAGGGCCGGTTCTATCCGTCGTTCGACCACGTGGTCCTGCTGAGCGCCCCGGCCGAGGTGCTGCTGGCCCGGGTCGCCGCCCGCACCACCAACCCGTACGGCAAACGGCCCGCGGAACGGGCCGCCATCCTGCGGCACCTGGCCGAGGTCGAACCCCTGCTCCGCGCCACCGCCACCCTGGAGCTCGACGCCACGGCACCGGTCGAGACCATCGTCGCGCAGCTGGAGCGCCTCACCGGCCGGCCTCCGACCGGGCGCTCAGCCGAATGACACCCGGAACTCCTCGCCGCCGGGATCGGCCAGCGCGACGCTACCGTCCGCGCCGGTGCCGAGCCGGGTGGCTCCCAGCGCGACCAGCCGGTCGACCTCCGCCCGCGGGTCGCCGCCGGCCAGGGTGAGGTCGAGACGCTGCCGGTTGCGCCCCCGCATCGGGGCCACCGGCGGGCCGCCCCAGGCGACCTTCGTGCCACCGTACGGGGACTGGATCGCGGTCTCGCCGTCCTGGTCCCACACCAGCGGCCAGCCCAGCGCCGCGCTCCAGAAGACGCCGACCTCCCGCAGGCCGTCGCAGGCCAGCTCCCCGAGCGGGCCGCACCCGGCGAGGAAGGCGTTGCCCGCCTCGATCACGCAGAACTCGTTGCCCTCCGGATCGCCCAGCACGACGTGCCCCTCCTCGGGGCGCTGCCCGACGTCGAGGTGACCGCCGCCGAGGCTCAGCACCCGCGCCACCATGTCCCGCTGGTCGGCGTCGCTGGCGCTGGTCAGGTGCAGGTGCATCCGGTTCATCCCCACCCGCTGCGCCTGGCTCGCGACGAACCGGAGGCCGAGCTGGGTGTCGTCGCCGGGCACCAGCGCGGCGCCGCCATCGTCGACGACCTCCCGGCCGAGCACCGCGGCCCAGAACTCCGCCAGGCGGGCGGGGTCGTGCGCGTCGAAGGTCACCGACAGGTGTGGGGAGAGCATGGCCACACGGTAGGCAGCGGTCGGTGGGACGACAAACGGAATTACCGGTGACGGGGCCTGCCGTCGGCGGGCCACCGGCGTCACCCCCAGTCGCGCGGACTATCGCTCGTCGTAGAAGAAAGACGAACTCGCGGGCTCGCGCGTCCAACCAAGGAATCGGCGATGCAGCACGCCGGCCGGCGCCCAACCCATGTCCTTGGTGGCTTGGACGAGGTAGGAGCCGAGGTAGAGGGCCAGCGACACCGGAGCCGCGGCATACTCCGCCCGCAGCTCCCGCTTCCGCGTGGGGCAGGGCCAGGGCAGGTCGCAGCCTCCGCAGCTCCAGATGGGCATGACCGGGCCGTGGGTGGTCACCGCACACCCTCCAGGAAACGAGTGGTGATCGTCCGCGCCTGCCGGCTGGTCGCCCAATCCACCTGCCAGCACGGGTACGGCACCAGCCGCGACCACCACGCTCGGCAGCCGGCGCACATGCCGTCGAGTCCTCGGACGTGCACCGCGAGGATCGCCTCTTCCTGCCCGCCGCTCACTGCTCACCCGCCTGCGGCCAGTGCCCACGGTCGATCGGAATCCGGTGCCGGGCACGGCACGGCAGGTCAGCCCCACAGCGGCAGACGCGCCGCCACCGCCGCCACGACCACACCGGCCGATGTCTGCGGGCGAAAGTCAGCGCGGCGGCCGAAAGGTATTCGTCATACGAAACGCGCCGCACGTGCCGTCCCCTCGCCCTCGACCTTGAGAGGGACGCGACGACCAGGCGAAACCCGCACCGCTCGCCGCATCCCGTGAGCAGAAAGCTACGGTGGGTCGCAGGGCGGAATGGGTAGGGTTCTTACCCCCTTGATCAGGCGAGGAGCCCGACCTTCACCGCGAGGTCGCGGGCGTCGTCGCGGGTGGAACGCGGGCCGTCGAGCAGGTCCAGGGTGATCTGGCGGGCGTACCCGTTGAAACGGATCGTCTCCGGCGCCGCCTCGTACGCCCGCCGGAGGGTCGCCACGGCCGCTTCCTTGTCGTCCTTGCCGTAGTGCGCCCGCGCGACCTCGATGAGATGGCGTGCCCGGCGGGGCCTCGACGGGATGGCCGCCGCGTCGTGACGCCGGGCCTGCCGCACCGCCTCCCCGGACTTCTGCAACTCGACCGCCACGGTCACCGCGTGAGCGCCCATGATGACCTGGGAAAACGAGGTCTGCGGTTGGTAGAAGCCCAGCGGCAGGCGCTGGGCCACCCGGTCCGCATGATCCCAGTACCGCCAGGCCCGGCCCTCCTCACCGGCACGGGCAGCGGTGTAGGCCGCCTCGAAGTTCAGCGCCCCCCACAACGCCAGCAGGTTCGTGCTCCCGTCGGCCGTGCGCGGCTCCACAGCCGACAACACGTCCAGGGTCACCGCCATCGCCGTGTCCCAGTCACCGGCGTCCCGGTGCACCTGGCACAAGAACCAACCCGCGCAGGCCACCGCCTCCGGATCACCGGACTCCTGCGCCGCCACCATCGCCCGATCCGCCACCCGCCACAACAGCTCGGCAGCCGGTTGGTAGGCAAGGAACATCTGGGTCAGCCCGAGCGTCTCCGCCAACAGGGCCTGCGCCTGCCGGCGCTCGTCACCCTCGTACGCCAACGCGGCGCGCTGCACGTCCCGCAGCAGCCCCGGCAACAACCCGCCCAGCACCGTACGGTGATCCGACGCCTGATGGCGTGCCCGCCATGCCACCGCCAGTCGCTGCCTCAGGCTGGTCAACGACTCGACGGCATCCTCGTCGATGGGCATGAAGCGGTTCACGGCGTCCCGGACCGACGCCAGCGCCGGATGTTCTGGCCCGTTGACCACGGCGGACCGGTCGCCCAACTCTCCGGCCAACGCGGACACGTCGACCTTGAGGGCACGCGCGATGCGATCCAGCATGTGAATACGGGGCGGCAGGATCCGATCGGTCTCCACCGCCTTGACCCATTCGGCGCTGCGGCCCACCAACCCGCCGAGCACCGCCCGAGTCTTCCCGGACCGCTCCCGGTAGACCTTCAGGCGCTGCCCGAACGTCAACTCCGGCAAGGAATCCATCCCGACCTCCTCGTAGCGCGGGATGCGCCATCGGCACCCGGGCCGCCGTCACACCACGCTATCGAGCGGCCCCTCGCCGCATAACCCCTCACACGTGGATGGCAGGGGTCAGCCCGCGGTGAGGTTGGTGCGACGGACGATCCACCAGACGGCGAGCAGGGCCACCGCGGTCAGGCCCAGGTAGCCGGCCGCGACGATCAGGTGGAACTCGAGGATCCGGCTGCCCGGCTGGTACAGCAGGTGCTGCTGAAGATGGTGGTCCGCGAAGCAGGAGAGCGTCGTGCCGGCACCGTTGTCGGGCGGGCAGAGGCGTTGCAGCTCGACGCCGCTGAGCTGGCGCCCGGAGGCGTCGAACGCGCCGGACGGACCGTCCAATCCGTACTCGATCATGCCGCCCTTCACGACCAGGGCGTTGTCGCGCAGCAGGCCGTCGTCCGGCCCACCCACCTGCCGGGTCGCGGACAACGGCGTCATCAGGGTGGGATAGCGCCACTGGACGAGGTAGGTCAGGCCGATGAAGCCGACGATCACGCCGAACACGGCGGGCAGCGTGCGTCTCATCGCGGCGCCGAGTGCGACGCCCACCGCGAACCAGCAGATGCTGATCACCACCGGCAGCATCCCGGTGTTGAGGAACGGCCCGTACTCGAACAGGTTTCCCGGGGCGACGAGCGTCTGCATGCGCTCCAGGTGGTCGCTGACGGCGGCGACGGCCGTGGTCACCACCGCCACGAACAGGCCGAGGATGCCCAGCTTGGTCCACAGCCAGCGCTGCGGGGAGACGTCCTGGCTCCAGGCCAGCAGCAGGGTCCGCTGCTCGTGTTCCCTGGTCAGCAGTGGGACGCCGACGAACACGCCGATCAGCAGCGGCATGTACTGCACCAGCCGGGACAGGGCGCCCATGGTCAGCACCAGCGGCGAGGACCCGCCGAGCCGCAGGCCCTGCGGGGAGCTCTCCGGGCAGTACGTCTGGTGGCACTGGTGCCACAGGTCCGTCAACACCACGGACAGGTAGGTCATCCAGCCCACCAGGATCACGGCCAGGACGAGCGTGCCGATCAGCGCCCAGCGGTGCTGCCGCCAGGTCAGCCACAGCAGGCCGCGGAAGCCGCCCCCGGCGTACCCGAGATCGTCCTGGATCTTGGTGGCGGTCGCTTCGGTGACCGGGCTCATGCCGCCGTCTCCAGATCGTGGTGGGCCGCGGCCGCGGCCTTGAGGTAGGTCAGGATCAGCTCGTCCAGGGTGACGGGCTGGGCGGTCCAGCCGGGCGCGACGACGGCGTGCGCGGCCGGTGACGACGGTCGCCGGAGGACGAATGTGGACTGCCGCTCGGTGTGCCGCGCCTGGACGATCGCGCCGGGGCCCGGTGGCTGGTCCGCGCGGGGACCGGTCAGCCGTACGTGAGTGTCGAGCAACTCCTCGACGTCGCCGGTGAGCACGGGCCGGCCCGCGTCGAGCAGCAGCAGATGGTCACCGACGCCGCTGAGCTCGGCGATGATGTGGGTCGACAGCATGACGGTCATGTCGCTGTCGGCGGCCTCCGCCATGATCTCGCCGGTTACCTCGGTGCGGGCCACCGGGTCCAGGTTGGCGAGGGGCTCGTCCAGCAGCAGCACCGCCGGGCGGGAGCCCAGGGCGACGGCCAGCGCGACCTGCGCCCGCTGCCCGCCGGACAGCCTGCCGCAGCGACGGTCCAGCGGGATGTCGAAGCGCCGGAGCCACGACAGGGCCCGCCGCTGGTCCCACACGCGGTTCGTCGACCGGCCGAAGCGGAGCATGTCCGACACGCTGAAGTCCCGGTACAGCGGCTTGTCCTGGGCCAGGATCGCGACCCGGCTCCCGCCGTCGGTGGGCCCGCCCCGCACCACCGGCCGGCCATGGACCAGAAGGGAGCCGGAGGTGGCCGCCAGGGTGCCGGCGATGATGCTCATCAGTGTCGACTTGCCCGCGCCGTTCGCGCCGACCAGCGCGACGATGCGGTTGGCGGGCAGTGCGAAGCTGCACTCCCGCAGCGCCCACACGCTGCCGTAGCGCCGGCTGACGTCGCGGGCCGCCACGGCGACGGACTGCTCGCTCATGCGGCGCCTTCCTTCCCCTGAATTCCGGCGTCCGGCGCCGGCGTCCGGTCGCCGCCCGCCGGGGCGCGGCGCGTCGAGTTCTCCACGATCACCGAGGCGAGCAGGGCCTGGACGTCCTCGTCCTCCAGACCGGCCTCGCGGGCCTGGTCGAGCCAGCGGGCCAGGCTGCCGCGCAGGCGGGCCATGACATGCGGATCCGCGTTGCCGAGGGTGCCGCTGACGAAGGTGCCCGCCCCCTGCCGCGCCTCCACCAGGCCGGACAGCTCCAGCTCCCGGTACGCCTTGAGCACGGTGGTCGGGTTGACCGTGCAGGAGGTCACCACGCTACGCACGGTGGGGAGTTGGTCCCCGGGCCGCAGCGTCCCGATCCGCAGACCTTCGCGCACCTGCCGCACCAACTGCGCGTACGCGGGGACGCTGCTGGACCGGTCGACATGAAAGTTGATCACCTCGTGCGCTCTCCTCATCCTCTGCCGGCCGTCGCAAATTGTTCTGGTTAAGTAGGACACTAGCTATCCAAGCACGGCAAGGGCTGACCCCGGCAGGCCGAGCCAGCAACTTCGGGGAAGTTGCTGCCTCCCGGCGGCAGGAGGCAGCAACTTCCCCGAAGTTGAGCGCGGGAGCGCGGGAGCGCGGGAGCGCGGGAGCGCGGGAGCGCGGGAGCGCGGGAGCGCGGGAGCGCGGGAGCATTCACGATCACCGTGGCGGGGCAGCGGACAGACGCATCCCTCTCGTACGCTTGCCACCCATGACCGATCCGGGTCCGGTAGGGCGAGCTTCCGACGGCGGTGACGGGGAATTGGTCGTCCACTTGGCACCCCCGCCCGCAGAAGCGTCGATCTCGCGGGAAGTGGTGCGTACGCTGCTGGCAGAGCAGCATCCCGACCTGGCAGGTCGGGAGATCGCCGAGCCGTTCGAGGGTTTCGACATGGCGGTGTTCCGCCTCGGAGACGATCTCGCGGTGCGGATGCCGCGGCACCGAGCCTCGGCCGCGTCGCTGCAGTCGGAGATCCGGTGGGTCGGGCAGCTCGGTGAGCGGTGGACCTTCCCCACCCAGCGGATCGTCCGCGAGGGTCGGCCCGGAGCGGGATATCCGTGGGGCTGGGCGGTGACCTCGTGGCTGCCCGGCGAGCTGGCCGCCGACCGGCCGCTGGATCCGGCGGCGGCGCCGGCACTGGGGCGGGCGTTGGCCGAGATCCACCAACCGGCACCGGTTGACGCGCCGTTCAATTCCGAGCAGAGCATCCCACTGGCCGCGCGCGAGCCGGCGCTCCGGCAGGTTCTCCCCAAGTTGCCGGCGGTGGGCGCGGGCCGCGGGCTGGTGGTGGACCTGGACGCCGCAGCCGCCCTATGGCGCCGGGCGAGCGGCGTGCCCGACGACGCCGCGCGGGTCTGGGCCCACGCCGACCTGCACCCGTTCAACGTGATCTCCGTCGACGGACAATTCGGCGGCATCATCGACTGGTCGGACATCTGCGGGGCGGACCCGGCCGTGGATCTCGGCTTCCTGCACCTGCTGCTGCCGGCCGCGGCGGTGGCGACGGCGTACGACAGCTACGGCGGGGTCGACCCGGCGACAGTGGCGCGGGCCCGAGGGGTCGGCCTGGTCAAGGCGGCCACCCTCGCGGTCGTGCAACGGGAGGTGGTGGCCGCAGTCGGCTGGGGGTGCCTGGTGGAGCTGGGGGTCGCGAGACCCGCGTGAGGCACTGTGGCCGATCACCGCGTCACTCGGGGCGATCGGTTCGCAGGGCCAGCGCCAGGCGTTCGCCCTGCACGCGCAGGACGCCGCTCACCTTCCCCCCACGACGGCATGGGGCTCCTTCTCCCCGCAAGGTGACCGCCTGCCCGCAGAGGATGGCAACGCGATCTCCGCGAAGTCACCTAAGCCAGTGGCGTCCATAGAAGCTGACCGCTTCCTCGATGTTCTCGTTGATGCTCGAACTCACCTCCTCGACCGACAATCGAATTCCAGAAGAATTTGGGATGGTCCAGAGTAGATGGAGCAGCGCGTAGGCGCCCAGGAACAGGAAGTGCGGGTGGCAATAGGTACGCAGCGTCGCAGCGCTGCTGACAAACGGGGAGAAGGACGTTCCATGGAAACGTTCGTTTCGGGCGGTATAGAGCAGGCCACTCATCAACAGGTGAATACGGTGTGGATAATCTAGACAGATTTCTTCCGACCCCACCACCAACCGGTCCCCTCGCAGCGCGCGGCGCAACAGCATGGCGCCGCGCCGCTTGCTGTCAGGACCGGCCCCCGAATCACAATACTTGCCTCGCACCAGGACAACAAAGCTGGTCAGTGCATCGCGAAAAGGAGCTTGGCCGGCCAGCCTCCTCTGGGCCCGGACTGCCTGCTGGTCGGCTGGAGGCACGATGACGCGCTCGAAGAGGTATTCGCACGTCTGCGCCGGCGGATTCGACAGGAGCGGGGCCAGAGCCTCCTCGCCCAACCCTTGCTCCGCCAGCATCCTGAGGCGATCGGTGGTATTGCCGCCGGCGGAGAGGGCTTCGCTCTGCTGCAATGCCGACTCGAACGCCTTCCACGTGGAGTCGAACGCAATGTCCGGCCGAGCCGACAGGGCATCAAATGCGTCGATCAAATAAGAGATCTGGATATTGTATGTCACGTCGTCCGAGTAATGTACGGGCAACGGAACGAAAAGGCGACTCCCGGTCCTTTTCAACCGCTCATTGAAGTCCTTCTCAATGGGCAGCATCTGGCGAGGTGTGTTGATCCCCTTCCGAGACCATTGCTCGATCGCCTCGACGCGGACTCGACGATGGTAGCGGCGTTCGTCAGCCGACATCACTGCCTCTTCTCCGTTGGCCCGCCAGGATGTTAGCCACCGACCGACATCCAAGGCCAGCAGCGCGGCGCCACCTGGAAGCGAGGCGCGCAACAGCACGACCGACCGTCCACCTCGAGCCGTTGGTATCGGATGGCCTGGAGAAGGTGCGACCTCGGCAACCATCGTTTCAGGCGCTCCGACTCAGCTCGGAGCGTCTGCGGCGATCACCTGGCGTTGCAATGTGAACAGTGATCGGCATACCACCGCCAACCGGACCGAAGGGCCGCTGACCTACACCGGGACCTGCCGTCAGTTGTCGTCGTTGGTCACCGCTGGTTCACCTCAGACGGCCTGCAGACGGCATGATCTTGGGCTCCACCGTCGTCGCGAGGGCCAGTTGTCCCCCAGAAATCGGCATGGCGGTCCGGTGTTGATCGCACCGCTGGTCGACGGTCTGACAGTGTTCACTGTGGTTCCGATCTGGTCAGTCACGTGCCTGTGACTCGATCTCCCAGGAAAGCGCCCACCGCAGCCACCGGACGCGGGAGGCGGCACGCGGCAGGTTCCCGCTCCAGTAGTACTGCGCGATAGACAGCCCGACACCCAGAATCGGGCCAGCCGGACCCACGACAGGCGTCGAGGCGGCGCCGCCGAGCACGCCGGCGGCGAGTGCCAGCCGACGCTCGAAGGCGCCCAGCTTCGCGGGCAGCGCAACCCGAGCTGCGAGCTCGCGGACAACTTCCGACTCAACCTGTCCGGGCGCGACCCGGTGAATGCCCAAATCACGCACGGCACCGCGCAATTCGTGCAGCAGCACGCAATACTCGTCCAGCGTCATCGACCGCATCATCGATGCCACCGTGCTAGAGAACGAGATCGGACCAAGTGGCACGGGGGCCTGCCCAGTATCAGCGGCCAGCGTAGGGTGGGCGATCGAGGAGCGGACCGGGTGGTTCAGGTAGGGCCGGTCCTCACCGGCCAGGCGACCTAACATGGGATAGCGCAAGACCACATCTAGTGTGTACAGCAGCGTTGCGACCGGGACGCTGAGTCGCAGGGCTGCGGCCCTGATGTCTGGGCGGCCGGCCAGCCGTTGCACATCGAAGCTGTACAGGTGCGGGAAGCGCTCGTTGTGCCAGTCGTTGACCCAGCTCTCCTGATGCAGCTTCATCCACTGAGCGGCCTTCCGCGGGTTCGCGCCGCACCAGCCCATGAACTGCGCGATGCAGTCCTCGAGGAGCTGCTCGGAGACGGGAGCGATCGTGTCGGTGGAGTACGGCAGCGGCACAAGAGAGTCGGAGTCGCGGCTATTGATTCGGTCGATGATCCAGAGCGTGGAAGCCTGCAGCTCCGACCGTGATGACGTGGGAAGCGGGTAGGCGACGGTGTCGCTAAAGACGAAGAGGTCGACCAGGTTGCCGCCAATTCGGGTGGCCCAAGGATCGATGGACGATCCACGGCTGATGGACTCGATGCCGGCGAGTGATGTGACATCGATTACCGTAGACCTCATGACTCCTCCGGCGAGATAGCGGAAGGTCATGGTAAACGTGCCCTAAGTAGGCATCAACCTTATTGGTGACTGCGCATCTCGCCGCTTTCTGCCCTCTAAGGGACGTCTCGTAACCTGACGGTGGTGACATGTTCGTCGCTGCTGTGGTCCGACTGAGGTGGTCTTCGAGGTGAGCTGCCGCCGGTCGCCGCCGTATCAGTACGGCCGCCGGATCCCTCGCTGCGAGAGCGTTGCTTCGTAGAAGCCGAGGAAGCGCTCTGCCTCTCCGACTGCGTCGTCCAACTCGTCGAGAGCTGCGCGGTCACCGGGGTCATGGCGCAGTATGCAGCCGTTGAGCAGATGAACCGCCGATGGCCGGCTGAGGAGTACGGCGGGGCAGCTACGGTCTACCTTGAGGACGATCAGATCTTGACCAGCGTTTGCCTCGACAATCTCAACGCCGGGGTCACTCTTTGTCATGAAACCGGAGCCATCTGCCAGGCGTACACGCTGAACAAGCGGGTCACTGCTTCGGTGTGCGTGGGAAGAGAGGCTGGCAGCAGCGACGTCTTCGTACTCGCACCGTGCGGAATCTGCCAGGAGCGCCTCGCCCTGTGGGGGCCGGAGGTTCAGGTGGGCGTCGCCGATCCATCCAGCCCATCCGGATGGACAGCACGGACTCTTCTCGAGCTCAACCCGTTCTACTGGGGAGCTCGATTTGCTGACGGTGGTCCATGGCCCTCTCCGGCGGTCCATGCATCCTGACCTGTCGTTTGCTGGCCAGTCCCGCTCACCGTAGTGATCATTCAGCCGGAGGTGTCGCCGATGCCTCGCGGACCGCAGCGGCCCTACCTGACGACCCCGGCCGGGACGACGCTGGACCGGACGGCCTTCAACCGGGGCGTCTGGAAGCGGGACCGCACCCGCCGCGCGATCGACCACGCCTTCGCCGACGACCCGCAGGCCCCCGACGGCCTGAAGACGGCATGATCATGCAAATCGGGCCTGTTGCAGGCGCTCCACCGCAGGTCAGAGCGCCTGCCGGCCTCACTTGGCGTTGAAGTAGTTCGCCTCTGGGTGGTGCACCACGATCGCGTCCGTGGCCTGCTCCGGCACCAGCTGGAACTCCTCCGACAGCTGCACCCCGATCCGCTCCGCGCCGAGCAGGTCCACGATCTTCGCCCGGTCCTCCAGCTCCGGACAGGCCGGATACCCGAACGCGTACCGGCAGCCGCGGTAGTCGTTGCGCAGCAGGCCGGCGAGGTCGGCCGGGTCTCCGGTGGCCACGGTGCCGCCGCCGGGCAGGGTCAGCTCGGTGCGGATGCGCCGGTGCCAGTATTCGGCGAGGGCCTCGGTGAGCTGCACGGACAGGCCGTGCACCTCCAGGTAGTCGCGGTATTCGTTGGCGGCGAACATCTTCGCCGTGTAGTCGCTGATCGGCTGCCCGACGGTGACCAGTTGCAGCGCCACCACGTCCAGCTCGTCGCCCTTGGGGCGGAAGAAGTCGGCCAGACAGAGCCGGCGCTCCTGCCGCTGCCGGGGGAAGGAGAACCGGGCCCGCTCGGCGTTGCCGTTCTCGTCCAGCACCACCAGGTCGTTGCCCTCGGCATACGCGGGGAAGTAGCCGTACACCACGGCCGCCTCGAGGACCTGGTCGGAGGTGAGCCGGTCCAGCCAGTACCGCAGCCGGGGCCGCCCCTCGGTCTCCACCAGCTCCTCGTACGACGGGCCCTGGCCGCCCCGGGCACCGCGCAGCCCCCACTGGCCGAGGAAGGTGGCCCGCTCGTCGAGCAGCGCCGAGTATTCGGCAAGCGGGATGCCCTTGACCACCCGGGTGCCGAAGAACGGCGGCTTGGGCACCGCCACGTCGGCGGCCACGTCGGAGCGCACCGACGCGTCGTCCAGCTCGGGCAGCGACTCGGTGACCATCGCCCGCTGCTTCTCCCGACGGGCCCGCCGGGCGGCGAGGGCCGCCTCCCGCTCCGGGTCGACCACCGGCGCGCCGCCCCGCTTGGCGGTCATCACCCGGTCCATCAGGGCCAGCCCCTCGAACGCGTCGCGCGCGTAGTGCACCTGGCCGGGGAACATCGACCGCAGGTCGTCCTCGACGTACGCCCGGGTCAGTGCCGCCCCACCGAGCAGGACGGGCCAGCGCTCCGCGACCCCGCGCGACGCCATCTCGACCAGGTTTTCCTTCATGATGACCGTGCTCTTGACCAGCAGCCCGGACATGCCGATGGCGTCGGCCCGGTGCTCCTCCGCGGCGTCCAGGATCGCGTTGATCGGCTGCTTGATGCCGATGTTGACGACCTCGTAGCCGTTGTTGGACAGGATGATGTCGACCAGGTTCTTGCCGATGTCGTGCACGTCGCCCTTGACCGTGGCCAGCACGATCCGGCCCTTGCCACCGTCCTCGGTGGCCTCCATGTGCGGCTCCAGGTAGGCCACCGCGGTCTTCATCACCTCGGCGGACTGGAGCACGAACGGCAGTTGCATCTGCCCGGAGCCGAACAGCTCGCCGACCACCTTCATCCCGTCGAGCAGGATGTCGTTGATGATGGACAGTGGGCTGCGCCCGCCGGCCATGGCGGCGTCCAGGTCGGCCTCCAGGCCGTTGCGCTCGCCGTCGATGATCCGCCGCTTGAGCCGCTCGTCCAGCGGCAGCGCGGCCAACTCCTCGGCCCGGGTGGCGCGCGCCGAGGCGGCGTCGACGCCCTCGAAGACCTCGATGAACCGCTGCACCGGGTCGTAGCCCTCGCGGCGCCGGTCGTAGACCAGGTCCAGCGCGATCTCGCGCTGCTCGTCGGGGATCTTGGACATCGGCAGGATCTTGCTGGCGTGCACGATCGCCGAGGTCAGCCCGGCCTGCTGGCACTCGTGCAGGAAGACCGAGTTGAGCACCTGGCGGGCGGCCGGGTTGAGGCCGAACGAGACGTTCGACACGCCCAGGGTGAAGTTGATCCCCGGGTAGCGGGCGGCGATCTCCCGGATCGCCTCGATCGTCTCGATGCCGTCGCGCCGGGTCTCCTCCTGACCGGTGGCGATCGGGAAGGTGAGGGCGTCGATCAGGATGTCCTCGCGGCGCATCCCCCACCGGCCGGTCAGGTCCTCGATCAGCCGGACCGCGACGCGTACCTTCCACTCCCGGGTGCGGGCCTGGCCCTCCTCGTCGATGAGCAGCGCGACCACCGCGGCGCCGTGCTCGGCGACCACCGGCATCACCCGGGCGTAGCGCGACCCCTCGCCGTCGCCGTCCTCGAAGTTCACCGAGTTGACCACGCAGCGCCCGCCGAGCATCTCCAGCCCGGCCTCGATCACCCCCGGCTCGGTGGAGTCCAGCATGATCGGCAGGGTGGACGCGGTGGCGAACCGGCCGGCCAGCTCGCGCATGTCGGTGCTGCCGTCCCGGCCGACGTAGTCGACGCAGAGGTCCAGCAGGTGCGACCCGTCGCGGGCCTGGCTGCGGGCGATCTCCACGCAGGCCTGCCAGTCGGCGGCCAGCATCGCCTCGCGGAACGCCTTCGAGCCGTTGGCATTGGTCCGCTCCCCCACCATCAGCACGCTGGCGTCCTGGGCGAACGGCACGTGATGGTAGATCGAGGAGACGCCGGCCTCGGGGCGCGGCTCGCGGGCCACCGGGGTGGCGCCGTGCAGCCGCTCCGAGAGGACCCGGATGTGCTCCGGGGTGGTGCCGCAACAGCCGCCGACCAGCGCCACGCCGTAGTCGTTGACGAACCGTTCGAGGGCGTCGGCCAGCTCCACCGGGCTCAGCGGGAAGTAGGCACCCTCGGCGGTCAGCACCGGCAGGCCAGCGTTGGGCATCACCGAGATCGGCACTCGGGCGTGCTGGGACAGGTAGCGCAGGTGCTCGCCCATCTCGGCCGGGCCGGTGGAGCAGTTCAGCCCGATCAGGTCCACCCCGAGCGGCTCGATCGCGGTCAGCGCCGCGCCGATCTCGCTGCCCAGCAGCATGGTGCCGGTGGTCTCCATCGCCACCTGGCAGATGATCGGCACCTGCTGGCCCAGCTCGGCCATCGCCCGCTTGCACCCGATCACGGCCGCCTTGACCTGGAGCAGGTCCTGCGACGTCTCGATGATCAGGGCGTCCGCGCCGCCGGCGATCAGACCGGCCGCGTTCTCCTGGTACGCGTCGCGCAGCGCCGCGTACGGGGCGTGGCCCAGGGTCGGCAGCTTGGTGCCCGGCCCGATCGAGCCGAGCACGAACCGGGGCCGCTGCGCCGTGGTGTACGCGTCGGCGGCCTCCCGGGCGATCCGCGCGCCCGCCTCGGCCAGCTCCCGGATCCGGTCGGCGATGCCGTACTCCGCCAGGTTGGCCAGGTTGGCGCCGAAGGTGTTGGTCTCCACGCAGTCCGCCCCGGCGGCCAGGTACGCGTCGTGCACGCCGCGCACCACGTCCGGGCGGGACACGTTGAGGATCTCGTTGCAGCCCTCGTGGCCCTCGAAGTCGTCCAGGGTCAGGTCGGCCGCATGCAGCATCGTGCCCATCGCCCCGTCGGCGATGAGGATCCGATCTGACAGCACATCCAGCAACGAAGTCCGCACCCCGCCAGGTTAGTGCGGCTCGCCCCACCCGTGCCGCTCCACCCGTGCCCTTCCCACATCGTGTCGGACTAATCGGTGCGTACCTTTGGCCCGTTCTGCCCTGTTCGACGGGGGGACGACCGGCGCGGCCGACGGGCCGCCCCTCGCACCGGCACGTAGGCTACGGACGTGAAGGACAACAGGGACGCCACCGTCGCAGGCGGGCGGACGACCGGGCCGCCACCCGGTGCCGTCCCCGACGAGCAGGGCGAGGTGACGGCGTGACCGAGTTCGACGGACTGCCGGTGCTGCGGTCCCCGGTGGCGATCGCCGCGTTCGAGGGCTGGAACGACGCCGCGGACGCCTCCACCGCCGCGGTCGAGCACCTGGAGCAGGTCTGGCAGGCCCGGCAGGTCGCCGAGCTGGACCCGGAGGACTTCTACGACTTCCAGGTCAGCCGGCCGACCATCACCATGGCCGAGGGCGAGACCCGGCGGGTGGAGTGGCCCACCACCCGGTTCATGGTCGCCAGCCCCGAGGGCACCGAGCGGGACGTGGTACTGATCCGGGGCATCGAGCCCAGCATGCGCTGGCGCACCTTCTGCGAGCAGGTCCTGGAGATCTGCCACAGCCTGGAGGTCGAACGGGTGGTGCTGCTCGGCGCGCTGCTCGCCGACGTGCCGTACACCCGGCCCCTGCCGATCACCGGCAGCGCGTCGGACGCCGACGCGGCCCGCCGCTACCAGCTCACCCCCACCCGGTACGACGGGCCGACCGGCATCGTCGGGGTGCTGCACGACGCCTGCGGCCGGGCCGAGGTCGACGCGGTCTCCTTCTGGGTGCACGTCCCGCACTACGCCAACAACCCGCCGTGCCCCAAGGCCACCCTCGCCCTGCTGCACCGGGTCGAGGAGGTGCTCGACCTGCCGGTGCCGATGGCCGACCTGGCCGAGGAGGCCGCCGAGTGGGAGCAGCGGGTCCGCAGCGCCGCCGAGCAGGACGCCGAGCTGGGAGAATACGTCCGCGAGCTGGAGGAACGGGTCGGTGACGCCGGCATCACCCCGCTGACCGGCGACGAGATCGCCCAGGAGTTCGAGAAGTACCTGCGCCGCCGCGGCGGCTCCGCCGGCCCCACCGCCGGCTCCTGGTAGCTCTCTGCCCGCTTCGCCGGCGGCTCTGCTGCTCGTGACGGGTTCTGCTGCTCGTGACCGGCTCTGCTCCTCGTGGCGGGCTCGGCGCTCGTGGCGGGCTCGGCGCTCGTGGCGGCTCGGTTCGGTGTCGGTAGCGATCGAAGGCCGGGTCCCGTTTCGGGGCCCGGTTTCTTCGTGTCCGGGGTGGCGCGGTCACGCCCGCTGCGGCATCCTAGGAACCTAGCTGTTATGAGGAGGGTGGGCGTGCAGATCAACCCGGGGGCCGCCGAGTTCCCGCACCGGCAGATCGCCGCGCAGCTCAAGGCCCAGGTCCGCCGCGGCGACTGGGCGCCCGGCGAGCGGCTGCCGTCCATCCCGGCCATCGCCGAGATGTTCGGCGTCGCCAAACAGACCGTGCAGCGCGCCGTCGACCAGCTGCGGGTCGAGGGCATCCTGATCACCAAACCCGGCTCGGGTACGTACGTCCGGGGCACCCGGCGCCGACTCAACCGGCTGGCCCGTGGCCGGTACGGCGGCTTCCGCGGCTACCACACCGACCTGGCCGCCCGGTACCGGCAGCAGCTGGTCTCCGTCGGCCGCTCCCCCGCCCCGGCCGAGGTCGCCGACGCGTTCGGGGTGGCCGACGGCACCGAGTTGCTCTGCCGGCGGCACCTGGTGCGCACCGAGGACTCCCCGGTCGAGGTGGGCGCCTCCTGGTTCCTGCCCGCCGACACCGCCGGCACCTCGCTGGAGCGGGCCGAGGCGTTCGGCCGGCCGCTCTACCAGGAGGCCGAGGAGGCCACCGGCCGCCGCTACGTCACCGCCACCGACACCATCAGCGCGCGCCAGCCCAGCCGCGAGGAGGCGGAGACGCTGCAGATCCGCCCCGACACCCCGGTGCTGCACCTGCTGCACGTGGCGTACGACGAGCGGCGCAAGCCGATCGAGGTGGCCCAGGCCACCTGGCCCGGCCCGATGACCACGCTCACCGAGGAGTACAAGATCCCCGCGCCCGCCCCCGAACCGGACCCCGACCCGGGTCTCGTGCTCGGCTGAGCGCTCCCACCCACGCGCCCACCCGCCGCCGGGCGCCCGTCGGTGATGGCGCATCGGGCGGTTGCCGGGTGGCTGTCGCGCTCGACGGGCGCCCCGCCGTTGATCGCGCTGGCCGGGTGCCCGTCGGTGACCGCGCATTGGACGGTTGCCGTGCGGCTGTCGCGCTCGACGGACGCCCCGCCGTTGATCGCGCTGGCCGGGGGCCCGTCGGTGATCGCGCTCGAACGTGGAAACAGTGGTCTCGCCGACGCGGCGAGGCCACTGTTTCCTGCATCGAGCACGATCATGGAAACGGAACACTGCTGGGCCGGCGGGGGCACCGGGATCGGCCTGTTGTTAACAGGGGGCCCCTGCTATGCAGAATGCGTTAACAGGGGGCCCTTCCTTACAGGCGGATGCCGAGGAGGGCGTCGACGGTGTCGGCGAAGAGCTTCGGGGCGTCGGGGTCGTCGCCCGTGCCGGCGAGGGTCTGATCGGCCCACTCGTCGGCCACCGCCAGGGCGCCCGGGCTGTCCAGGTCGTCGGCCAGGCGCTCGCGTACGCCGGCCAGCAGCTCGGCCCCGGACGGCCCGGCGGTCGCGGCGGCCGCCCGCCGCCAGCGGTCCAGCCGCTCCCCGGCCGCGGCGAGCAGTTCGTCGGTCCACGACCGGTCGGCGCGGTAGTGCCCGCTCAGCAGGGCCAGCCGGACCGCCATCGGGTCCACCCGGTCGGCCCGCAGCCGGGAGACGAAGACCAGGTTGCCCCGGGACTTCGACATCTTCTCGCCGTCCAGGCCGATCATGCCGGCGTGCACGTAGTGGTCGGCGAACGGCGCCGCGCCGGTGAGCCGCTCGGCGTGCGCGGCGGAACACTCGTGGTGCGGGAAGAGCAGGTCGTTGCCGCCGCCCTGCACGTCGATCCGGTCACCGAGCAGGTTCAGCGCGATCACCGCGCACTCGATGTGCCAGCCCGGCCGGCCGGCGCCCAGCTCACCGCCCGGCCAGGACGGCTCGCCCTCACGGGCGCCGCGCCACAGCAGCGGGTCGAGCGGGTCGCGCTTGCCGGCCCGGTCCGGGTCGCCACCGCGCTCCGGGAAGATCTCCAGCATCTGCTCCCGGGACAGGTTCGACTCGTAGCCGAACGCGGGGGCGGCGGAGATGTCGAAGTAGACGTCGCCGGTGCCGTCGTCGAGCCGGTACGCGGCACCGTCCTTGAGCAGCACGAGCACCTTCTCGGCGATGTCCGGGATGGACTCCACCGCGCCCACGTAGTGCGCCGGCGGGATGATCCGCAGCGCCTCCATGTCCTCCCGGAACAGCGCCGTCTCCCGCATGGCCAAGACCTTCCAGTCCTCGCCGTCGCGGGCGGCCCGCTCCAGCAGCGGGTCGTCGATGTCGGTGACGTTCTGCACGTACCGCACGGTCAGGCCGGCGTCGCGCCACATCCGCTGCACCAGGTCGAAGGCGATCATGGTGGCGGCGTGCCCGAGGTGGGTGGCGTCGTACGGGGTGATGCCGCAGACGTACATCGAGGCGGCCCCGTCGGGCCGGCTGGGGTGGACACCTTGCCGCGCCGAGTCGTACAGCTTCGGTGGTGTGCCCGCGCCCGGCAGCCGTGGCACCTCGTGTCCCGCCCAAGACTCCATGACCGTCAGCCTAACGAGCCGTCAGGCCGTCGCGGGGCGCCCCACGGGTGATCAACGCGACAACGGCTCAGATGGGTGGCCAGGGGATCGCCGGCCACTCCTGCGACGGTTGGGGGAAGGTGCCGGCCGCCCGCAGCCGCTCGATCCGGGCCGCCAGCGCGGCCACCTCCGAGACGGTCAGGTGCTCGGCCAGCTCGTCGCCGAGCGCCCCGGTCACCTGGCCGGCGAGGCCGTCCAGCAGCTCCGCCACGTCCGGCGGCAGCTGCCGGCCGGCCCAGCCCCAGAGCACCGTACGCAGCTTCTCCTCGACGTGGAAGCTCACCCCGTGGTCGACCCCGTAGATCCGGTCGTCCGGGCCGACCAGCACGTGCCCACCCTTGCGGTCGGCGTTGTTGATCACCGCGTCGAGGACCGCGAGCCGGGCCAGCCGGGGATCGTCGGCGTGGGCGAGGGCGTACACGGCGCCGTCGTCGTCCCGGGCCGCCGCGATCGGGAACCAGCGCGGCGGCACCGCGTCCGCCGGCACGAAGCCGACCAGCGGCTCGGTCTCCTCCGGCTCGTCGATCCAGAGCTGGCAGGAGCCGGGACCGAACGGGCCGTCCCGCAGCACCGTCGGCGGCACCAGGTCCCAGCCGGTGGCCCGGGAGACCAGGTAGGCCGCCACCTCCCGGCCGGCGAGGGTGCCGTCCGGGAAGTCCCACAGCGGCCGCTCGCCGCGCACCGGCTTGTAGACGCAGCGGGCGGTCACCCCGTCGAGGGTGATGATGCCGCGCAGCGTGGTGTTCGAGGCGTCGACCAGACGCCCCTCCAGGTCCAGCTCACCGTCGTGCAACAGCCGGAGCGCGGCGCGCTCGTCCTGGCAGGGGCGCAGCTCCGACGACGTCACCGGTGGTAACCGTTGTGCCGCGGGCAGAGGTGCCCGGCGGGGTCCAGCGGTTGGCCGCAGAGCGGGCAGGGCGGGCGACCGGCGTTGACCACCCGGCGGGCCCGGGCGATGAACTCCCGGGTCGCCTCGGGGGTCAGCCGCACCCGCAGCCGGTCGAGATCCTCGTCCGGCTCCTCCGCCTCGTCGTCGTCCTCGTCGTCGTCCTCCAGCTCGACCTCGGCCTCGGCCTCGCCGGCCGCGATCGCCTCGATCACCACGGTCGCCGTGTCCACGTCGAAGGCCAGGCCGAGCGTGCCGACCCGGAACTCCTCGTCGACCGGGGTGTCGAGCGGGTCGTTGTCGCCGGCGGCGCTCGGCGCCGCCTCGGGCAGGTCGACGCCGAACCGGCGCTGCGCCTCGGCGAGCAACTCCTCCAGCTTCTCGGCCAGCAGGGAGACCTGCACCTTCTCCAGCGCGACGCTGACCAGCCGCCCGCCGCCGCGCGCCTGGAGGAAGAACGTGCGCTCCCCCGGCGCACCGACGGTCCCGGCGACGAACCGCTCCGGCGGCTCGAAGGCGTGCACCTGGTGGGTCATACCCACGACCCTATCCGGCCCGCCCGGGCGTCGCGCACCGCACTCACGGTGAATCTCCGCCGCGCGGCGCGCCGGTCGCAGCCGCGCGACGCGCCGGGCGTGGCGGGTCGGTGACCGGTCACGGGGTCCCTCCGGCACCGCCGCCCACGGCCGCGTCCGAGTCGGTGGCCCGCGCCGCCCGGCGGCGTCGCCTGCGCGGCGGTGGCACCAGACCCGCCAGGTCACCGCCGGTGTCGTTGAGCCGGACCAGGAACGGGCGCAGCGGCGTGTAGCGGATCACGGTCACCGACGCCGGGTCCGCCACGATCCGCTGGAAAAGATCCAGGTGTACGCCGAGCGCGTCGGCGACGATGGCCTTGATCACATCGCCGTGGCTGCACGCGAGCCAGACCGCCTCCGGGCCGTGCTCGGCGGTGACCCGGGCGTCCCAGGAACGCACCGTGGCGACCGCCCGGGCCGCCATCGCCGCCATCGACTCCCCGCCCGGGAAGACCGCCGCGCTCGGATGCTGCTGCACCACCGGCCAGAGGGGCTCCTTGGCCAGCTTCTTCAGCGGCTGCCCCTCCCAGTCGCCGTACCCGCACTCGATCAACCCCTCCGCCACGGCCGGCTCGGCCGTCGGCAGGGCCAGCTCCAGGGTCTGCCGGCAGCGGATCAGCGGGCTGGTCACCACCGCCGCGAGGGGCAACGCCTTCAGCCGCGCACCGACCGCCGTGGCCTGGGCCCGCCCGGTCTCGTCCAGCTCGACCGGCTGCCGACCGGCCAGCCCGCCGTCGGCGTTCGCGGTGGTCCGGCCGTGTCGCAGAAGCAGAAGGGTCGCCACGCCGACCACCCTATGGCCTCGATCGCCCCACCCGCCGACGCCGCCCCCAGGGTGCAAGGAGGGTGCCCTTGTTAACGCATTCGGTAGAGGAAGGGCACCTTGTTAACACCTGTGGGCGGTCACGGGGTCGTGCAGACATCGGGGGGCCGGCGCCAGGCGGGGGCCCCGAAGCCGGATGGGTGACCTTTCGTGTGGGCGTACCGACTGGTCGGGACGTGCGATCTGGGACGTT
>NZ_JAIOAA010000031.1 GCF_019890675.1 Micromonospora sp. PLK6-60
GTGTGGGGCGTACGCGACTGCGACTCGTGGCGCGGCGGCGACAACGCCCTGCTCTTCGACTGCGCGGGCAACAAGAAGGCCGCGTACACGGCGGTCCTCGACGCCCTCAACGGCGGCACCACCCCGCCGCCCAACCCGACCGGCAACCGGCTGCGCAACGAGGCGTCCGGCCGGTGCCTGGACGTGAACGGCGCGAGCTCGGCCAACGGCGCCCAGATGCTCATCTGGGACTGCCACACCGGGGCGAACCAGCAGTTCACCCAGAACGGGCGGGCGTTGCAGGTGATGGGCAAGTGCCTGGACGTGCCGAACAACGCCGCCGCCGGCACCCGGGTGCAGATCTGGGACTGCAGCGGTGGGGTGAACCAGCAGTGGGTCTTCAACAGCAACGCCACGATCAGCAATGCCCAGACCGGGTTGTGCCTGGACGTCAACGGTGCCAGCACCGCCAACGGCACCGCGGTGATCGTGTGGGGTTGCCACGGCGGGGCCAACCAGCGCTGGGCCCGGGCCTGAGATGACGGGCCGCACGGCACCGCCCCGATCCCGAGGACCGGCAGGTGCAGAGCTGAGTTCCGTCGTCCGTGCCGGAAGGGGTGCCCTGCTCGCGCTGGCGGTGCTCGTCGCCGCCGCGCTGCCGGCAGTGGTCGCCGATCCGGCGCCGGCCCGGGCGGCGGTCCAGGAGACGCTGTACGTCGCACCGGACGGAAACGACGCCAACCCGGGCACGATCGCCGCGCCGTTCAGAACGGTGCAGCGCGCACGGGACGTGGTCCGCACGAAGACCGCGACCATGACCGGCGACATCCAGGTCTACCTGCGCGGCGGACGCTACCCGGTGAGCAGCACGATCGAGTTCGGGGCGGGTGACTCCGGCACGAACGGCAACCGGGTCGTCTACGCCGCGTACCCCGGCGAGGCGCCAATCCTCGACGGCGGCGTGCAGGTGACCGGCTGGACCCAGCACAGCGGCAACATCTGGAAGGCGCCGCTGGACCGGGCCAACAAGCTGCGGACGCTCTACGTCAACGACAGGCGCGCGGTCATGGCCGCGAAGACGATCGGTTCGGCGGGGTGCTACGGGACGTACACCATCACCGCCGGGCAGGCCGACTGGGCCTGGGAGTCGGGGTCGCAGTGTGACGGCGCCAAGTACGGCCTGAACGACTTCCCCGCCATCGCCCGCAACCACGACGACATCGAGATCGAGACGGGGACGACCTGGACCACGGCCTTCGTGGGCGTCCGCCAGGTGACCACCAGCTCCGACGGCGCGAACCGGGTGGCCCTGTTCCAGCAGCCAGGTGCGGCCATCGCGCAGGGTGCGTTCAACGGCAACGCCCAGGTGGGCGGCACCCACAAGGTCATGAACGCGTACGAGTTCCTGGACGCGCCCGGCGAGTTCTACTTCGACAAGGGCAGCCGGACCCTCTACTACTACAAGGCCAGCGCCGAGAACATGACGACCGCTACGGTCTACGCGCCCAACAACGTGACCACCCTGCTGCGCGTCGCCGGCACCTCGACGAGCAACCACGCGCGCAACATCACGTTCTCCGGCCTGACCGTGCAGCACTCCGACTGGAACCTGTTCAACGTCGCCGGCTCGTCCTTCAAGCAGGCGCAGCAGGGCAACCTCGGCGCCCAGGCGTACGCGAAGGGCAACTTCCACGTCTACTACTACCGCAACGTGGACGTCACCCCCGGCATCGTCCAGGTGCAGAACGCCGACGGGATCCTCCTGCACCGCAACCGGATCCAGCACACCGGTGCGGACGGCATCAACATGGTCAACGACGTGCAGGGCAGCCAGTTGATCGGCAACTACACCAACGACATCGCCGGCTCCGCCATCACCATCGGTCATCCCCAGCACGTCTACCTCGGCGACGGCACCTCGACCAACCGAGAGAAGTACTCCCCGCAGGTCGAGGGGCTGCCGAAGAACATCGACATCAGAAACAACTACCTGTACGACAGCGCGGTCCTGTTCAACGGGCACAGCCCGATCTCGGCGTACTTCGCCGACACCCTCACCATTGCGCGCAACCGGATCGAGAAGGCCCCGTGGTCGGGCATCACCCTCGGCTGGGGCTGGTGGAACTTCGACGGATCAGCGGGTTCGATCGCGCCGAACCGGCCGACCACCACGGCCCGGAACAACACCATCAGCAACAACCACATCATCGACACGGTGCAACGCCTGAGTGACACCGCGCCGATCTACACCCTCGGCAGCCAGCCGGGCACCACGATCACCAACAACTACCTCCAGGGCGTGCCCGCGGGCCACAAGTACGGGCTGCACCCGGACGAGGGGTCGGCGTTCATCACGTTCCGGGACAACGTCCTGAGCATCGACAAGAACGTCACCTGGATGATCAATTCCGACGACTTCGGCCGCAAGCACGACCTGAGCATCACGCAGACCTACGGCCCGATCAACAAGGTGTCGAACAAGAACCTGCCGAACAGCACGATCGCCGACATCATCGTCTCCGCCGACTACGTCTGGCCGGCCGCGGCGTACGGGATCGCCGTGAACTCCGGCCTCGAGGACGCGTACCGGGACATCATCCCGGCGGGCAACCTCTCGGCGCCGAACCATGTCCTGCCCGCCAGCACGTTCGTCACCAGCGCGACGGCGACGATCCCGATCCGCAGCACCGGCGACGCCACCGGGTCGGTCTGGCTGGCCCCCGCCGGCACCACCACCTTCACCGCCGGCCCGACGATGACCAGGGCGGCCGGCAGTGCCACCTCCATCGCGGTGCCGACGGCGCAGGGGGAGTATCGGCTCTACGTCGTCGACGCCCAGGGCAACCGGTCGGCGGAGTCGACCGCCATCGTCCGGCAGCAGAGCGGCGGCGGCAGCCCGCAGGGCGGGCAACTCGTGGGCGGCCAGTCCGGCCGCTGCGTCGAGGTGCCCAACTCCTCGACCACCAACGGCACCCAGGTGCAGCTCTGGGACTGCGGCAGCGGCGCCAACCAGCGGTGGACCTCCACCGCCGGCAAGCAACTGACGGTGTACGGCAACAAGTGCCTGGACGCCTCCGGGGCCGGCACGGCCAACGGCACCCAGGTGATCATCTGGGACTGCCACGGCGGGCTCAACCAGCAGTGGAACGTCAACGCCAACGGCACCATCACGAACGGCCAGTCCGGGCTCTGTCTCGACGCCAACGGCGCCGCCACCGCCAACGGCACGAAGATCATTCTCTGGTCGTGCAACGGTGGCGCGAACCAGCAGTGGCGCCTGCGGAGCTGACCAACCACACCCGGGGGCCGGGCCGAGCTGGCCCAGCCCCCGGGTACGTGCCGGCGGGCCCGCCGTGGTCGGTGACGCGGTGGCGTCCGAGCCTGGCTTCGCACCATCCTCAGGCCACCGGTCACCGCCGAATGACATGACGAGCGGCTCGAACGACAGCAGGGTCCGGGCTCACTCGCCGCGCGGCGACGGCACCGCGGGGATCGCCGACTGCGGGTCGACGCCGGCGAACGCGAGCGCGATGACGAACCCGGCGACCTCCTCCAGCTGGCGCGCCCGGTCCAGCCCGCCGACCACGGCGGGCACGCCGCCGATGTCGCGGACCAGCGAGCCGACGGTCTCCAGCGCTCGCCGGTCGTCCCCGCACATCGCGACCGTCACCGGCGGGGACTCGGGTGCCGTCCACCGCGTCGACGGGAACAGATGCAGCGCCTTGACCACGTGGGCGCCGGGGGCGAGTTCGGCGACGTGCTGCGCGGCAGCTCGCCCCGCTTCCGTCCGCAGCACGCCGACGCCGTGCTCCACCGCGTTCGTCGGATCGATGAGCGGCTTACCGGCGAGCGACCCGCCGGGTGCGCCGGCCGCGGCGAGGATGTCGGCGACGCCCTCCCACCGTACGGAGAGCAGGACGACGTCGGCGTCCGCCGCGACCTCGGGCAGCGGCCGGGCGTGCGCGCCGGAGGCCTTCGCCGCGACCTCCGCGCGCTCAGGGGAGCGGCCGCCGATGGTGATGTCATGTCCGGCCCGGGTCCAGCCGGTGGCGAGCGCCGTGGCGAGGGTTCCGGTGCCGAGGATTCCGATACGCATGGCACAGACGCTAGAGAGTTCGACGCGCACCGATCGGGTCGTCACGCACCAACCGGAGCGCATCGGCCGTGACACGATGGCCGGATGGCTCGGGACACGGACGGCGGCTGTGTGGATTTCGTGGCGGACTGCCGGCTGCGGCTGGGCACGGACCTGTTCACGCATGTGTGGGACCCGGTCGTCCTGGCCGCGCTCACCGCCGGCCCGCGGCGTCGCCGCGCGCTCCGGGCGAGCATCGGCGGCATCAGCGACAAGGCCCTCACCGAGGCGCTGCACCGGCTCGTCACCAACGGCCTGACCGAACGCCTGTCGTACGCCGAGGCGCCACCGCGCGTCGACTACGCGTTGACCCCGCTCGGCCGGAGCTTCGCCGACGGACCGATGCGCGCGCTCGCCGAATGGATCACCCGGTACGGCGACGAGCTTTTCGAGGCGCAGGAACGGATGCGCCGGGCGTCCGCCTGACACCACCATCCGCCGCCGAAGCCGGAGAACGGGTTGTCCGGGTCCACATCGGAGCGTCTAGCTCAGTAAGATTCGTCACTCCCGCCCGACGCCTGCTGGCGCCCGCCGCCCCGAGCACCTCGCCCAAGGAGACCGGTCATGTCCTCCGTACCCAGCGCGCCGGTCCGACCCCCACGGGCCGGGCGGGTGCGGATGCTCGCCGTGGCGATGGCGGCGCTGCTGGCCGGCGCCGGGCCGGCCCCCGCGACGGCCGCGCCGGGCAGTGAAACGCCGACCGGGGCGACCGCCACCGCCGGGACCGTCTCGTTCAGCGACGACTTTCAGCGGGCGAACGGGCCGGTCGGCAACGGGTGGGTGGCCGCCCGCGGCACCTGGTCCATCGCCGCCGGCGCGGTCCAGGCCACCGGGCCGGCCGAGCGGGTGCTGGTCCGGGAGTCGCTGTTCCTCGGCGCGAGCCACGACATCGCCACATCGCTGGTGCTGCCCGCCCCGGCCGGGTCCGCCCGGCTCTGGGCCGGGATCGCCTTCCAGGTCGTCGACCACGCCGACGGGACGCAGACCTTCTACGCCCTGCGGGTGGGGCAGAACCAGGGCGACGGGGCGCGGGCCCGGTGGCAGTTGGTGCGCATCGACCACTCGGTCGGGGCGACCGACACCGGGCTGCTGGGCGAGGGAGACCTCGCGGCCGCCCCCGGGACCGCGCTGGGCCTGCGGGTCACCGCCACGCCGGACGGCGCGGGAGTCGTCGTCCGGGTCAGCGCCGGCGCGACCGTGCTGGACCGTACCGTCCCGCTGCGCCTGGTCGACCGGCTCAGCGGCGGCAAGGTCGGGCTGTACTCCCAGGCCGGCGCCGTCGGGCTGCGCGACTTCGCGGTGACGGCGACGACGGCGCCCGGCTACCGCTCCTTCTTCGACGGGTTCGACCGTGCCGACGGGGCGGTCGGCAACGGCTGGCGGGCCGCCCGGGGCACCTGGCGCATCGCCGCCGGCGCTGCCGTCCCGTCCGGGACAGATGAGCGGCTGATGTACCCGAGCGGGCTCAACCTGGGCGACACATTCCTGCTCAAGACGTCGTTGACCCTGCCCACACCGGCACTGACCTACCGGTCGTGGAGTGGCCTCGCGTTCAACGTCGTCGACCACGCGGACGGCACCCAGAGCTACTACGTGCTGCGGATCGGCCAGTCCCAGGCGGACGGCGGGCGGGCCCAGTGGCAGGTGGTCCGGATGACCCGGTCGTCGTCCGGCGCGCCGGACGCACTGCTGGCCGGTGGGAGCGTCAGCGCCGCGCCCGGCGACACCCTCAGCCTCGGCATCGACTCCAAGAACCGGGGCACCGGCATCCACGTCGCCATCGACGGCGCCGGCGTACCGGCCGGGAGAGCGGTCGACCAGTACGTCGGGCTGCGCTGGCGTGACCTGCTCACCGGCGGTGGCGCCGGGGTGTACTCGCAGGCCGGTGCCGTGGGCTTCCCCTCCTTCGCGGTGGAGACCAGCAACCTGCCGGCCGGCGCGCCGGCCGAACCGGGGCCGCTGGACTGTTCGCCGCGCGCCCCCGGTGACTACCCGCTGCCGGGCACGTCCAGGAGCGTCAGCCAGGTCGTCGACGTGGGCACCACCTGGGCCGGGCACCCGGTCGAGCAGGCGATCCTGACCAGCGGGACCGATCAGTACGTGGCCTACTACGACGCCGACCGCCGGATGACGGTGGCGAAGCGGTCCCTCACCGACACCACCTGGACCCGGCGGACGCTGGACTCCACGCTCGGGTGGGACAGCCACAACAGCATCACGATGGCGCTGGACAGCACCGGCAACCTGCACCTGGCCGGCAACATGCACGCCGTGCCGCTGGTCTACTTCCGTACCTCGGTGCCGGGTGACCTCGGCACGCTGACTCGGATCCCCACCATGGTGGACAGCGCGCTGGAAGGGTCGGTCACCTATCCCCGCTTCCTCCGGCACACCAACGGCGACCTGTTGTTCAGCTACCGCAACGGGGTCAGCGGCGACGGCGCCAACTACTACAACCGGTACGACCCGGCCAGCCGTACCTGGTCGAGTCTGCTGAACCGACCGCTGGTCGACGGCGGCGGTCGCAACGCCTACCCGGACGGCCCGGTCCGTGGCCCGGACGGGTACTGGCACATGGTGCTGGTGTGGCGGGACACGCCGGACGCCGGCAGTTCGAGCATGCCGTCGTACGCGCGCAGCCGCGACCTGGTCAGCTGGGAGGACAGCGCCGGCCGGCCGCTCGCCCTGCCGTTGACCTACCTCCGGTCCGAGGTCATCGATCCGGTGCCGACCTACGGCGGGGTGGTCAACGGCAACGCCCGGCTCGGCTTCGACAGCGCCAACCGGGTCGTGGTGACCTACACGAAGTACGACGCCGACCTGGGCAACCAGCTCTACGCGGCGCAGCCGGACGGCTCGGGCGGCTGGCGGATCACCCAGCTGTCGAACTGGACCGGCCGGTGGGAAGTCCTGGGGGGCGGCACCCTGACGTTCCCCGTCGGGTTGCCGGCGGCCGCCAGTGGGCTGCCCGACGGCAGGCTGCGGGTGCCGTACACGTGCGGTGGCGCCAAGCGCTCGCTGATCGTCGAACCGTCCTCGATGAGCGTCGTGGCCGACGTGCCGGAACCGGCGCTCCCCAGCGAGATCACCCAGGTGCGGTCCGGGTTCGCCGGCATCGGCGTGCGGACCGCGTCGTCCGTGGCCGGCGACCGCACCTACGTGCTGCGCTGGGAGAGCATGCCCGCCAACCAGGACCTGCCCCGGCCGCCCGAGCAGACCCCGCCCGCCCAACCCTTGCAGCTCTACGTGCTGACCACCCCCTGACCGGGACGGCAGCCCGGTCGAGCGCGCTCCCTCGTGCGGGGGATCGACACCCCTCGCGACGGGCAGGTCGGGACGGTCGGGCGGCGGCACGATCGGTGCGTGACGGCGAGAATTCGGCAACGGTGGGCGTGCGCCGCGGTGATCTTCGCGGTCGGCTACCTCGGGTTCCGGCTCTACTGGGCCGCCGGCGGCCGGTACGGCTACTCGGCCTGCGACCGGCGACACGAGTCGGCGGACGCGGCGTCGGGCTGTGGGGCCGACGGGTTGGCGAGCCTGCCGTTCCGGTCCGGCTGGGGTCCGGCCGTGCTGGCCGCCCTGCTCGTCGGGCTCGCGCTGGCACTGCTCGCCGTCACGGTGACGGGGGACGGCGAGCCGACGCCGGCGAGTGCGGCGGGGACGCGTGGGCGCCGCGTCGTCCCCGCCGCGGCGTGGCTCGCCTGCGGTGCGCTGCTGGTCGCGGCGTTCCCGATGCACCTGCTGTTCCAGATCCCCGCCGGTCTGGCCGGCCATCCCACCGACTGGCGGGACGTCGGCCACCGGCTGCTGCTGGTCGCCGGGGCCGTGCTGTTCGGTGCGGCCGCCCGGGCCGTCGCGCCGAAGCCGCGGTGTGACCAGCCGCGGGCGGCGGCACCGGAGGCGCGGCCGGTGCCGGTGCGACTGCGCCGCTGGACGTACCTGGCCGGTGCCGTGCCGCTGTTCGGCTGGACACTGCCGCACGGGCTGTGGTTCCTCGGCGTACCGTTCGGGATTCCGGCGGCGATGCTCGACGGGATCCGGGTCGAGCTGGTGACGGCGGCGCCGGTGACCGCGGCGGCGATCGTCTTCGCGCCGACGGCGGGCGGCCTGCTCACGCTGGGCCTGGCCCAGCGCTGGGGGCAGGTGTTCCCGGCCCGGCTGCCCGGACTGGGCGGTCGGCGGGTGCCGCGCCCGCTGGCCCTCGTGCCGGCCGGGGTGGTGGCCGTCTCGCTTGTCGCGTACGGCCTGCTCAGCGCGGCGGCCCTGGTCGGCGGACTGCTCGGCGGGACCACCGGGTGGGCGGATCTGCGGTCCGGTTGGGCGGTCACCGCGACGGTGCCGGTCTTCCTGGCCTGGGGGGTGGCGCTGGGGATGGCGGCCTACGGCTATCACCGGCTGACAGAGATGTCGGTGCAGGCTCAGCCCGGGCGGCGAACAGCTTCGCCATGATGTCGCGGCAGGGCGGCCCGTGCCGCAGCCTGTCGGTCCCGATCGTCAGCGAAGCAGGTACGCGGTCAGCCGGTCGGCGAGCTGCTCGGGGTGGCTGAGCGCGACCGCGTGGCAGCCGTCGATCTCGTCCGGGGTGACGCCGAGCCGCTCGGCGGCCACCCGGCGTTGGAAGTCCGGCGGGAAGAACCGGTCCTGGCGGGCGATCAGCACCTTCGTCGGCACGGCCGGCCAGCCGGCCAACGGCCAGGGCTCGTCCCACTCCGCGCTGACCTGGTCCCGGCCGTGCGCCGCCGCCTCCGTGACGACCTCCGCCGGCAGGTCGTTGTAGAACTGCTGTTCCTGGCTGAGCCCGGCCACGGGGCGATGCCCGGTGTTGCCCCACCAGTCCCCGGGCCGCTCACCGGGCGCCGGGACCATCGGGGCGAGCAGGACGAGCAGCCGCACCGGCAGCCGGTCGGCGACCAGCGCCGCGGTGAACGCACCGTACGAGTGCCCGACCACCACCAGGTCGCTCCGGTCGCCGATCGCGGTGACGACCGTGTCGCGGAACGCGGCGAACCCCGCCGACCTGTCTTCGATCGGCAGCTCCGGCAGCACCACGTCGTGGCCGCGACCGGCCAGCTCAGGGACCAGGAGATGCCAGTCCCAGGCGCTGCCCCCACCGCCGTGGATCAGTACGAAAGTCGCCATGCCCCGAAGCCTCACACAGCTGCCCGACGGCGTCGGGTCGCACCGGCGCGGGACGACGACGGGATCTTGGTTGTATTAGCCTCCGCGGCATGGCCTTGGCTCCAGACCAGTTCTACGACCATGCGGTGTCCGTCGCGGACGGCGAGCGGCGGCTTCCGCTGGCCCGCATGACCGGATGGGACATCAGCCCGTTCGAGCCGGAGGGTCTGCGCGTCGCGCCGCTGCGCCCGCCGGTGCTGCCCGAGCCCGCCCGGCACGGCGAGGATCCGGCGGACTGCCAGCCCTGCCGGGAGCGCGACGAGGGACTCTGGTTCAACGATCACTGGCGGCTGGCCCGGGTCCCGGGTGTGGGCGTGCCGCTGGTGCTGATGCTGTACCCGCGCGATCACTACGACATGGCGGACCTTCCCGACGATCTCGCCGCGGAGCTGGGACTGCTGAGCACACGGATCGTCCGCCACGTGCAGGCGCTGCCGCACATCTCGCGCGCCCACGTCCATCGCTTCGGCGACGGCGCCGCCCACCTGCACGTCTGGTTCTTCGCCCGGCCGGAGGGCCAGGCACAGCTCTTCGGATCCTGGCAGGTCGTCTGGGACGATCTGCTGCCGGAGTATCCCGCCGACGTGGCCGAGGCGGACGCCGTGATCGTGGCCGACGCCCTGGTCGCCTCGCACGGGGGCAGCCGGTCGCCCGTCGCCGCGCCGGCGACCTGACCGGCCCGTCCGCGCCGGGCGGAACAGTCGCGTCCGGACCGGCGACGCCAGCGCCGGCCGGTCACCCCCGGCCCAGCACCAGCGTGGTGCGCAGATCGAGGACGACACCGCCGCCGAAGTCGTCGACGAGCCGCCCGAGCGCGGTCAACCCGCGCTGCTGCTGCTCCGGCGACCGGGCGAGGAACGGCCCGAACGTGCGTACCAGGGCGAGATACCGCTCCTTGTCCAGCCGCAGGTTGCGCCGGAAGACCTCCCGGCGGACATCGGCGAACTGCCCGCTGTCGGCGATGTCGTGGTGGAACCAGTCCCGGGGCCGCTCCCGCACGGTGGGGTCGACGGCGTGCAGCGCGGCCCGGATCGCGGCCCGCTGGTCGGCGTCGGCGTAGTCGTAGCGGTGCCCGAAGACCGCGAGGGTGCCGCCGGGCGCGAGGGCCCGCCGGGCGTACGTGTTGCGGGTCCCCGGGTCCAGCCAGTGCCAGGCCATGGCGCAGGCCAGCACGCCGACCCCGCCGACGGGCGGCGACCACTGTTCGAAGGGGCCGTTGTGGATGTGCGCGTCCGGAAAGCGCCCGGCCAGCAGCGCGGCCATCCGGGGGTCGGGCTCCACACAGGTCAGTGGTGCCGCGATGCGGGCGAGGACGTCGGTGCCCTTGCCCGTGCCGGCGCCGATCTCGACCACGGAGGTCGGTGCGCCGCCGTGGTAGGCGACGATCGCGTCGGCGATCTCGGCCGGGTATCCCGGCCGGGCGGTCTCGTACAGGTCGGCCACCGGCCCGAAGACGTCCACGCCTCAGCCTCGCGCGGTGACCACGTGCGGGCAAGGCCGGTTGCCATACTGGGCCGGTGTCGGGTCTTCGTCGGGTGCTGAGTCGGTTCCGTCGCGTCCCCCGTTCCCGCTGGCTGCGGCGCGCCCTGCTGGTCGCGGCGCTCGGCGCGGTGCTGGCCGGTGCGGCCACCGGGGCGAGCGTGGTGTGGGTGCGCTCGGGCGCGGCGGGTCACCTCTTCACCGTCGAGGACGTCCCCGAGGCGCCGGTGGCGCTGGTGCTCGGCGCGCAGGTCGATCCGGGCGGGCAGCCGTCGGCGTTCCTGGCCGCCCGGCTGGAGATCGCGCGGCAGTTGCTGGCGGCCGGCAAGGTCCACGCCGTCCTCGTCTCCGGTGACCACATGGACTGGGGCTACGACGAGCCGGGCGCGATGCGTCGCTGGCTGGTCGAGCGGGGTGTGCCGGAGCGGAAGGTGGTGCTCGACCACGCCGGCTTCGACACCTACGACTCGTGTGCGCGGGCGCGGCGGATCTTCGGCGTGCGCCAGGCCACCGTGGTCACCCAGTCGTTCCACCTCGCCCGGGCGGTGACGCTGTGTCGGACGCTGGGCGTCGAGGCCAACGGCGTGGGCGACGAGACGGCGAAGCGGTTCCCGCTGCTCTGGCGCCGGGGTGTGGTGCGCGAGTACGGCGCGGGCGTCAAGGCGGGGTGGGACGTGCTGTCCGGGCGGGACCCGGTCCACCTGGGCCGGCGGGAGACCGGGGTCGACGACGCCCTGCGCGACTGACCAGGAATCGTCAACCACTGGTTGACGGAGCACCCGGCGTCAACCTAGAGTTGACGCATGACCGATCCCGTGCAGCTGAGCCACCCCGTTCGACTCGACGACCTGATCGCGGGGATCAAGAAGTCCCGCGACAACGCCCTCGACCAGCTCTCCGACGCCGTCCTGCTCGCCGATCACCTCGGGGACGTCGCCGACCACCTGATCGGCCACTTCGTGGACCAGGCCCGGCGCTCCGGCGCCTCCTGGACCGAGATCGGCAGCAGCATGGGGGTGAGCAAGCAGGCCGCGCAGAAGCGCTCCGTGGCCAAGGCCGAGACCGCCGCCTCGATGGACCCCAGCGCCGGATTCCGCCGGTTCACCACCCGCGCCCGCAACGTGGTGCTGGCCGCGCAGGCGGCGGCGCGGGCCGCGCGCAACGCGGAGATCGCCCCCGCGCACCTCGTCCTCGGCCTGCTCGCCGAGCCGGAGGCGTTGGCCGCCAAGGCGATGGTCGCGACCGGCGTCTCGCTGGACGCGGTGCGGGAGGCGGCCACCGCGGTCCTGCCGCCGGCGGCCGACCAGGTGCCGGACCTCATCCCGTACGACGCGCGCGGCAAGAAGGCCCTGGAGCTGACCTTCCGGGAGGCGCTGCGGCTCGGGCACAACTACGTCGGCACCGAGCACATCCTGCTGGCCCTGATCGAGGAGGAGAACGGCGACGGGCCGCTCGCCGGGCTCGGGCTGGACAAGGGCGCGCTCGAGGCGTGGCTGGTGGAGACGCTGCAGAAGATCTCGATGAAGCAGTGACCGGGGCCAGCCGGGCGGGTGACGGCCTCTTCGTCACCGGCCCGAGGCGGCGATCGGCACGCCCTGCCGGGCGGACGCCCGCCCGGGCGGTGCTCCCGCCCGGGCGTCGGCGGCGTCAGCGCTGGCCGGGGAAGCCGTAGCGGGCGGCGTGCTCCGGGTCGGCCGGGTCCACCTGGCGGATGCCGGCGTCGGCGAGCCGCTTGTTGACCTCGTCGAGCCGCTCGCGCACCAGCCGGGCCTCCTCCTCGGTGACCCGTCCGCGGTGCGGCCGGCCGGCGTGCTCGATGGTCCCGTAGTCGACCTTCTCGGCGGCCCGCCGGGCCTTCGGCGGCTTGACCCGCTCGGCCGTCCGCAGCAGCTGCGCCATCGGCACGTCGGTGGCCATCGCGTCGAACTCGCTGGCGGTGAGCACCACCCGGCGCGGCTCGCCACCGCCGTGGCGGTCGTGGATCTCCACCACCGCCACGTCCAGGGCGGCGTCGTCGATGCTCTCCACCTCCACCGGGGTGGCGTCCAGTCGCACGGGGCCGGCCACCAGGTCAGGGTGCTCCAGTACGACGACGGCGACCACCTCGTCGTCGGGCCGCAGGACCGTGCCGGTGAAGTCGGAGACCTGGATCGTCTTCTTGCCCATGCGCGGAGCTTCTCCTGTCGTAGCCGGTGCTCGGACCAGAAGACGCTAACCGACAGGTGTGCGAAAGCCATGGGTGGACCGCCCGGGTGTGTCGTCAGCGGGCGGTGAGGCCGCGCCGGGGGGAGGCTCCGGCCGGCAGCGCGTTCAGCTCCGCCCAGGTGAGCCCGGCGTCCGAGCGGGCCTCCCGGTACGACGGTTGGGCGGGGAAGCGCCCGGCCGCCTCCGCCGCCGACCAGATGCGGTCGACGTCCTGCTGGTACCGGTCATTCGGCTGATTCGGCATGACCATTACCGTCCCAAAGAAAGGTGTACATGTATGGAAATAGATGTGACGCGATGTTCGTGCGGCAGGTTCCCGGTGCCGACCCCGAGGTCCGAGCCGGCGGGGCATCGGTGATGTTCGGTACGCCTACCCGTTCGGCCCGTCGGTCAACCTCGATTCGTCAACTGTTTCACCCCGCCGCCACGCCGCTGCGGCGCGAGCCCGCGAAGTGACGGCGGTCTCTTTCCGACGGACCGAGGGCCGGGGCCCGTCCCGCCGCCGGCCGGCGGGCGAGGTGCCCGAACCCGGGGTGTCGGCGGGCCGCCGCGCGTACCCTGATCTTGGACTGAAGGTCGGGAAGGGGTGAGCGCGTGCTGGACCGGCGGCTCCACCTGCACCTGGCCGCCTGGCTGGGGCAGTGGCCGGCCGGCCCGGGGCGGCACGTGGTGTGCTCGGGTCGCCGGGCCCGCCCGGCCTGGGACGGCCGACCGCGACCGGCGATCGCCGTCGCCACCGCCAGCAGTAGCGTGCTCTCGGTGGCGCCGGACCGGGTCGACGCGGTCCGCGCGCTGACCGCGCGGGGCGAGGTCGAGCTGCTGGCCGAACTGCCGGCAACGGTGGGGTATCCGGACTGGGTGACGCACCAGGACATGTTCCGCTGGTGCGTGGCGCCCGCGCCGCTGCCCGACGTCGGCGAGTGGACCAGCCCCACCGGCCCCGGCCTGCCGCGCTGGCTGCGGCTGTTCGACAACGCGGTGCTGGTGGTGCGGGACGCCGACGGTGGTTACCTGGCCGGTGTCGGCGTCAAGCGGCACACCGCGTACGGGCACGAGTTGGCGGTGGGCACGGTCGCCGCGGCGCGGGGCCGGGGGCTGGCCCGGCGGCTGGTCGCCCAGGCGGCTCGCCGGGTGCTCGACGAGGGCGCCGTCCCCACCTACCTGCACGACCCGGCGAACCTGGCGTCCGCCCGGGTCGCGGCGGCCGCCGGCTTCCCGGACCGTGGCTGGCGGTCGTTCGGGGTCTACCCACCCTGAGCGTGGGCTGTGCGGCCTGCTGGACGCCGTGCAGGCCCGGGCGCGCCGGGTATCGACCGGTGTCATGGCGGCGCACCGCGACTCCGAACCGGATCCCGGGGCCGGCAGCACCCCCGGCCCGTCCCTTCCCGCCCCGGCCGGCAGCGCCGGCGGGGCGCCGCCGGGCGACCACCCGGTGGCGGAGCCGGCGCGTCGCCGGGACCGTACCCGGTATCTCTATCTGGCGGTCATCGTCGCGGTGCTGGCCGGCATCGCGGTGGGCCTGCTCTTTCCCGACGTCGGCAAGTCGCTCAAGCCGCTGGGCGACGGCTTCGTCGCCCTGATCAAGATGATGATCGGGCCGGTGATCTTCTGCACGATCGTGCTGGGCGTCGGCTCGGTACGCAAGGCGGCCCAGGTGGGCAAGGTCGGTGGCCCGGCGGTGGAGCGGTGGCCCGGCGCGGACCGTGGATCCCGGGCCGGATCCACGGTCCGCAGCCCATTCCCCCAGGCCCCAGCCGTGGCGGCCGGCGGCCACCGCCGCTCGACCTGCCGTTGGTAACGCTACGTATCGGAATGCGGGGCAGCAAGGAGCGATCGACCGTTTTCTGGTGTCTGCTACCGGACTTGACCTGCGGCGCGATGCGGTCACCGCCCCGGTGACCGAGGGTAGCCCCGGGGTCGATCGCGACGCGTGGCCGACCGCCCGCGCGGCCGGTATGGTCGGCTGACGGACGGCTCAGGGGCGGGCCGTCCGCGACTCTGCAACCCACCAGTGGGGACGGTTCATGGACGTGGCTGTGCGGGACGCCGCCGGTGGCCGGGTGCTGCTGTGCCCGGCGGGCGAGATCGACATGTCCAGCGCGGACGCCCTGGAGGCGGCGCTGCGCGCGGCGGTGCGCCGGACCGGCGCCCGCGACGTCCTGGTCGACCTGTCCCGGGTCGCCTTCCTCGACTCCGCCGGCATCCGGGCGCTGCTGCGCGGTGCCCAGGCCGGCGCCGAACACGCCGTCCGGGTGCGGGTCACCGAACCGCAGCCGGTGGTGGCCCGGATCCTGCGCATCACCGGGGTGGGCCCGCTGCTCGGCTGGGCCGACGGCGAGGCGTACCGGGCCGACGGCCGCGCCCGGTGGCGCCGGTTCGCCTGAGCGCGGCCCCGGCCGGGCGGAGGGGCCGGGTCAGGGCTCGGCGCGCCGCGCCGCCTCCGCCGACCATTCGAGCAGCACCAGCGTCGCGTCGTCGACCAGGTCGCCGTCGCGGTGCGCGGCCACCGCGTGACTCACCCGGCGCAGCGTCTCCGGCGGCGGCAGCCCGGACCGGCTGCACCGCTCGGTCAGCTCCACCAGCCGGGCCGGGCCGAACATCTCCCCGGTCGCGTCCCGGGCCTCGGTCACCCCGTCGGTGTGCAGCAGCAGCCGGTCCCCGGGCTGGCAGCGCAGCTCGGCTGGCTCCGGCGCCGGTCCGGACAGGCCCATCGGCAGCCGGCGGCCCCCGGTGAGGGCGTGCACCGCGCGGCCCTGCCGCAGCAGCAGCGGGGGCGGGTGGCCGGCGTTGACGTAGCGCAACACGCCGGTGGTGGTGTCGAAGGTGGCCAGCACCCCGGTGACGAACCGGGCGTCGTCCCACTGGCCGCGGATCGCCGCGTCGACCGCGCGGGCCTGCGCGCCCGGACCGCCACCGGTGCGCCGCTCGGCCCGCAGCGCGGCCACCGCCACCGCCGTGGTCAGCACGGCGGGTAGCCCGTGCCCCACCCCGTCCAGGACCGCCAGCGAGACGACGCCGCCGTCGAGCGCGTAGTCGAAGGCGTCGCCGCCCACCGCGTAGCACGGCTCCAGCAGGCCGGTGATCACGATGTCCGCGGTCGCGAAGGTCAGCGGCGGAAGCAGGCCCCAGAGCAGCTCCGCCGAGACGGTCATCGGGCGGCTGCGGGTGGCCCGGCGCAGGTTGTCGCCGTACTCCCGTTTGCCGGTGACGAGGTGGCCGATCAGCCCGGCGACCAGCCGGAGGCCGTCGCGCAGCGACCGGTCGTCCGGGTCACCGCCGGGCGGCAGCGTCACCGCCAGCAGGCCGAGCCGGTCGGTGCCGTCCACCACCGGCATCCACAGCCGGGCCGGGTCGCCCCGGGCGGAGTACGGCGCCAGCTGGGTGAACGCCCGGCCGGGCAGGCTGGCGTCGATCGGCAGCGGCGCCGGCGCCGGCCGGGCCGGGTCGGCCAGCGGCCGCAGGTGCCGCTGTTCGACGTCGACCAGGAAGATCGTCACCCGAACGCCGGTGGCCGCCAGGCTGTCGTTGACCACGGCGGTCAACTCGTCGGGCGGCAGCCGGTGCGACCGGGCGACCAGCTCGGCCAGCACCCGCGGCCACGGGTCGGGATACGTCATCCGGTGACCAGTACCCGCGATGGGCCGGCTCAGACCTCAGGCCAGCCCGAGCACCTCCGCCGCCGCCCGGCCGTTGGCGTGGCTCGCCCCGTACGTGGTGACGAAGGCCCGCGCCCCCGCCGGCCGCCACGACGCCGGCCAGCCCATCTCCACCACCGTCACCGGGTGGGTGGCGGCCAGCGCGGCGACCAGGTCCGGGCCCCCGGGCAGCCGGTGCAGGTGCCGCCCGACCAGCACGATCGGCCGCCCGCCGGCGAGCCGCCGCAGCGCCTCCGGGTCGGTCTCCGTCGCCACCACCCGGACCTCCTCGGCGTCGCCCAGGTGCGGGCCCAGGCCCCACGGCACCCGGCCCTCGGCGATGGTGGCGGCGGCGTGCAACTGCACCACCAGCGGCCGGACCAGCCCGTCGACCGTCCCCTCGACCCGGACGGCCCGCCGCGCGGCGGCGTACCCGAGGCGTTCGGCGACGGTGGGCGCGGCGCTGGCCGCGCGGGTCCGGGCGGCCAGCGCGGCGGTCCGGGCCGAAGCCTCCTCCACCCGGGCCCGGTCCAGCCGGCCGGTGCCGATCGCGTCGCCGATCTCGGCGGCCACCAGCTCGACCAGCTCGGCGTCGACCCGTGCGCCGATGCAGAGCAGGTCCGCCCCGGCGGCCAGCGCGCGGACGGCGGCCGGGCCGACCCCACCGGCGGCCACCGCCGCCCCCTTCATCTCCAGCGCATCGGTGATCACCACGCCGGTGAAGCCGTACTCGGCGCGGAGCAGGTCGACCAGGACGGCCCGGCTGAAGGTGGCCGGACCGTCGCCGGTGAGCGCCGGCACCCGGATGTGCGCGGTCATGATCGCCTCGACGCCGGCGTCGATCACCGCGGCGAACGGCGGCAGGTCCCGCTCCCGCAGCACCGCCGGGGGCACGTCGACGGTGGGCAGCTCGTGATGCGAGTCGGCGACGGTGGCGCCGTGGCCGGGGAAGTGCTTGGCGCAGGCCGCCACGCCCGCGGCCTGCAGGCCCCGCACGGCGGCGGCCGAGTGTACGGCCACCCGCGCCGGGTCGGCGCCGAACGAGCGGGTGCCGATCACCGGGTTCTCGTCGGCGGTGTTCACGTCCACGGTCGGGGCCAGGTCGACGGTGATGCCGAGCGCGGCCAGTTCCGCGCCGATCGCCGCGTACACGTCGCGGGTCAGCGCCGGATCGTCGACCGCGCCGAGTGCCGCGTTGCCCGGGTACGGGCTGCCCGTGGCGTGCGCCAGCCGGGTGACGTCGCCGCCCTCCTCGTCGATGGCGATCAGCACGTCGGCCCGGCCGGCCCGCAGTGCGGCGGTGGTCGCCGCCAACTGGGCCGGGTCGTGGACGTTGGTGCCGAACAGCGTGTGCCCGGCCAGCCCCTCGGCGACCAGGTCCACCGCCCAGTCCGGCGGCACCGGGCCGGGGTACGCGGCGAGCAGCGTGCCCAGCGCCAGCCGGCGCAGTCCTGGATCCAACCCCACCGCATTCCTCCTTCGGGTGACCCGACCGGGTGTCGGCGCGCCTCGGCCGGGCCGGTCGGTGGAGCTGCCCGGTCGCCCGGGTTTCCCCGGTCCGGGCGGCCGATACGCTACGGTCACCCGCTTCCAGGTCGTTGGTTAGCAAAGCTTACGGAAACCAGAGGACGTGGCATGAGTGCGACCCGGCTGCCCGGCACCCCCCGACTGTTGCGGGCGCTGAACGACCGCGCGGCGCTGGAGCTGCTGCTGGAGCGCGGCCCGCTGACCCGGGCCCGGATCGGCGAGCTGACCGGGCTGTCCAAGGTCACCGCGTCGCAGCTGGTGGAACGGCTGGAGGAGCGGGGCCTGGTCACCCGGGTCGGCGAGCAGGCCGGCGGGCGGGGCCCGAACGCCCAGCTCTACGCCGTACGCCCCGGTAGCGCGCACGTCGTCGGCGTGGACGTCGGCGCCGAGCGGGTGGTGGCGGCCTGCGCCGACATCACCGGGGCGGTGCACGGCCGGGTGGAGCAGTCGACCCGGGACACCGACGACCCGGTGGGCGTGGTGCACAACGCCGTGGTGCAGGCGGCGGCCAGCGCCGGGGCGGAGCTGTCCACCGTACGGCGGGTGGTGCTCGGCACCCCCGGCCTGGTCGACCCGGCCACCGGCGACATCACCTTCGCGTTCAACCTGCCGCGCTGGCACCGGGGACTGCTCGCCGCGCTGCGCGAGGACCTGCACATCCCGGTGGTCTTCGAGAACGACGTCAACCTGGCGGCGGTGGCCGAGGCGCAGTCCGGCGCCGCCCGGGAGGTGCCCGACTTCGTGCTGGTCTGGGTGGGCGCCGGCGTCGGCCTGGCGATCGTGCTCGGCGGCCGGCTGCACCACGGCAGCACCGGCGCGGCCGGCGAGATCGGCTACCTGCCGGTGCCCGGGGTGCCGATCCCGCGCGACGTCTCCCGCCGGGCGAAGCCGGCCTTCCAGCAGCTGGCCGGCGCGGACGCGGTCCGCGCGGTGGCCCGCGAGCACGGCCTCCCGGACACCGACGCGGCGGCGGCGGTGCGCGCCGCCGTCGCGGCCGGCCCGGCGGGCGGCCCGATGCTCGACGAGCTGGCCCGCCGGCTGGCCCTGGGCGTGGCCAGCACCTGCGTGGTGCTCGACCCGCCGCTGGTGGTGCTGGCCGGTGAGGTCGGCCAGGCCGGCGGGGCGGCGCTGGCCGAGCGGGTGCAGCAGGAGGTCGCCGCGATCACCCTGGTCCGGCCCCGGGTCGTGGTGACCGGGCTGACCGAGGAGCCGATCCTGCGGGGCGCGCTGCGCACCGCGCTGGACGCCGTCCGGGACGAGGTGTTCGGCTCGACGGTCGGCTGACCGCCCCGGCTCAGATCAGGTCCCGGCGGCGGAACAGGACGAAGGCCGCCCCGACCAGCCCCCCGGTCAGCGCGAGCAGCACGGCCAGCCCCAGCGGCCAGCCCACCGTGTAGAAGCCGTCGCAGAAGCCGGAGCCGTCGGCGCAGGCGTACCCGTCCCAGAGCCGGACCTCGCCGCTGAGCCAGGCGGTCAGATAGCTGGAGAGCATCACCCGGTCCGGCCGGCCCGACCCGAGCACGTCGAACACCAGCCGGGCGCCCAACTCCCACACCACCAGGTACGCGGCGACCGTGCCGAGCGCCGCCGAGGTGTGCCGGCCCAGCGTGGCGACGGCGAAGCCGATCGCCCCGGCGAACAGCACCGCCACCAGGCCCCGGCCGTAGCTGCCGCCCAGCCCGGCCCAGAACTCGCCGTCCAGCCGGCCCGGCTGCCCCGCCGCCTGACCGATCAGCCAGAACGCGGCCAGGTACGCCGCCGACGTCAGCGCGGAGAAGACCAGCAGCGCGCCGCTGAGCGCGGCGAGCTTCGCCCCGAGCACCGCCTCGCGACGGGGCCGCCAGAGCAGCAGGTTGACCACCCCGCCCGAGTTCAGGTCGGCGCCGATGTAGGAGGCGCCGACCAGGAACCCGAAGAGCATCAGGAACGCCAGCACGGTGTAGAGCAACGGCCGGGCGTCCTTGGCGAAGACGAACACGCCGTCCAGGAAGTCCGTCGCCACCGGCAACTGTTCCATCTGGGCCGGGTCGATCTCGGCGCAGTCCGCCGGGATGTAGTCGTTCTCGTCCAGCGGCAGCTGCCCCGCCTTGACCCGCAGGCAGCGCTCGTGGGTGGCCTCCAGCTGCGCGAGCTGCTCGGCCGCCCGGGTCTGGGCCTGTTCCAGCTCGGCCGCCGACGGCCGGTGCGAGTCGGCCACCGTGGTCGCCGCGGCCACCGCGAACGCGGCGAGCAGCAGCACCACCATCAGCTGCACGAAGCGGCGGGCGGCCAGCCGCTCCAGTTCGGCGCGGATCAGGTTCACGCCGACACCTCCCCGTCCTGCCGGACGTCCAGGTCGATGACCGGCTCCCGTTGGGCCGGTGGAAGCATGGCGTCGTCCACCTGGCGGGGGGCCGCCGGGTCGGGCGCGGAGCCCGTCAGCTCCAGGAAGACGCTCTCCAGGTCGGGGCGGAGCGGCGTCAGCTCCCGTACCCACAGCCCCTGCTCGCCCAGGGTGCGCGAGATCAGCTCCGGGTCGGCGACGCCGTGCGCCACCAGGTGCCCGTCGTGCGCGGTGGCCGTCACCCCGGCCGCGCCCAGCACCGCCACCGCCCGGTCCGGGTCGGCGATCCCGATCCGCCACTCGTGCCGGTCGAAGCCGGCCAGCACCTCGTCCACCGGGCCCGCCGCCACCCGCCGGCCCCGCGAGATGATCGTCACGTGGTCGCAGATCAGCTGGATCTCGCCCAGGATGTGGCTGGAGATCAGCACGGTCACCCCGGCCGCGGCCAGCGAGCGGGTCAGGTCCCGCATCTCCCGGATGCCCGCCGGGTCCAGCCCGTTCGCCGGCTCGTCGAGGATGAGCAGCTCCGGGCCCTTCAGCAGGGCCGAGGCGACGGCCAGCCGCTGCTTCATGCCCAACGAGTAGCCGCGGACCCGCTCGTGGCCCCGGTCCCGCAGCCCCACCTGCTCCAGCACCTCGTCCACCCGGCCGGTCGGCACCCCGCCGGCCACCGCGAGCAGGCGCAGCGTCCGGTGGGCGGTGAAGTTGCCGAAGAACTGCGGGCTCTCCACGATCGCGCCCACCCGGCCGGCCACCTCGGGCAGCCGGTGCGGCGAGTCAATGCCGAGCACCCGCATCCGGCCGCTGTCCGACCGGACCAGACCGAGCAGGGCGCGCAGCGTGGTCGTCTTGCCGGAGCCGTTCGGCCCGAGGAAGCCGTGCACCTGCCCCGCCTCGACGCGGAGATCGAAGCCGTCGACCGCCACCCGCCGCCCCCGCCGCAGGCTGTGGAACGACTTGCGCAGCCCCTCGATCTCGATCACGGCGGTCAACCGACTGCCTCCTCGCCTCGCGCGGGCATGAGCAATTCCTCCGGTGGTCGACGGCACGCCGCGCTCACCTTAGGGGCGGCGCACCGCCCGTGGGGGGCGGCAGGCCGGTGCGTGGTTGGATGGGCGGGTGACTGGTGACCTGATCTCCGGCGCCCCCCGCGCCGCCGCCCCCTCACCCGTCGACGCGGATCTGGTGGTCAGCCTGGACGGAGTCGGGGTACGGCGGTCCGGCACCGCGCTGCTGCACGACGTCGACTGGCGGGTCGAACTGGACGAACGGTGGGTGGTGCTCGGCCCGAACGGCGCCGGCAAGACCACCCTGCTCAACCTGGCCGCCGGCCGGCTGCACCCGACCACCGGCGTCGCGCACGTGCTGGGCGAGCGGATCGGCCGCACCGACGTCAACGAGCTGCGGACCCGGATCGGCCTGTCCACCGCCGCGCTGGCGGAGCGGCTGCCCGCCGAGGAGAAGGTCACCGACGTGGTGGTCACCGCCGCGTGGGCGGTGGTCGGTCGCTGGCGGGAGAGCTACGACCGGGGCGACGAGAGCCGGGCCCGCGCCCTGCTGAGCCAGCTGGGCGTGGGGCACCTCGCCGACCGGACGTACGGCACCCTCTCCGAGGGCGAGCGCAAGCGGGTGCAGATCGCCCGCGCCCTGATGACCGACCCGGAGCTGCTGCTGCTCGACGAGCCGGCCGCCGGGCTCGACCTGGGTGGGCGCGAGGACCTGGTCGCCCGGCTCGCCGAGCTGGCGTACGACCCGGACGCGCCGGCCCTGGTGCTGGTCACCCACCACGTCGAGGAGATCCCGCCGGGGTTCACCCACGCGCTGCTGCTGCGTGACGGCGGCGTGGTCGCCCAGGGGCTGCTCGCCGAGACGCTCACCGGTGACAACCTCGCCAAGACGTTCGGCCTGCCGCTGGTGGTCGAGCGGCACGGCGAGCGGTACACCGCCCGCGCCGCCTGAGCCGCGGGCCGGGGCGACGGTCGGGAGGAGGAGCCGGTGGCACAGACCCGTGTCGTGGTGGTCGGCAGCGCCAACATGGACCTGGCGGCCACCGCGCCCACCCTGCCCCGGCCGGGGGAGACCGTGCTCGGCACCGAATTCGTCACCGCCCCCGGCGGCAAGGGCGCCAACCAGGCCGTCGCCGCCGTACGCGCCGGCGCCTCCTGCACCTTTCTCGGCGCGATCGGCTCGGACTCGTTCGGGGTCACTCTGCGGGCCCGGATCACCGCCGCCGGGGTCGACACCGGGCAGCTGCGGGTGGTCTACGGCGCCTCGGGCGTGGCGCTGGTGATGGTCAACGCCGAGGGGGAGAACGCGATCCTGGTGACCCCCGGCGCGAACGGCGCGTTCACCCGGCTCACCGCCGGCGAGCTGGCCGCCGTACGGGAGGCGGACGTGCTGGTCGCCCAGCTGGAGGTGCCGGTCCAGACGGTGACCGAGGCGGCCGTGGCCGCCCGGGCCGCCGGCACCCGGGTGGTGCTCAACGCCGCGCCGGCCTGTGCGCTGCCGGCGGAGCTGCTCGACGCGGTGGACGTGCTGGTGGTCAACGAGTCCGAGGCGCAGACGCTGACCGGGCGCGGCCGGGAGGACCCGCAGGCGCTGCTGGAGCTGGTGCCCCGGGCGGTGCTCACGCTGGGCGCCGCCGGCGCCTGGTACGGCGACCGTGACGGCACCGCCGTGCACGTGCCGGCGGTCCGGGTCGACGTGGTGGACTCCACCGCCGCCGGGGACGCGTTCACCGCCGCGCTGGCGGTCGCCTGGGGCGAGGGACGGGACCTGCTGGCCGCCGTGCACTGGGCGGCGGCCGCCGGGGCGGCCTGCTGCCGGCGGCTCGGCGCCTCGGTGGCGCTGCCCCGCCGCGCGGAGATCGACGCCCTGTACTCCGGCCCCGCCTGAGCGCACCCCGCTCCGGCTCCCGGGCCACGCGGTGCCTCGGACTCGTCGACGACCAGCACGTCCACCGCGTCGATCGGCCACCCGGGCCCGTCCGGCGTCGAAGCGGCCGATCCACCCGACCGCACCGCCCCGCCCGGGTCAGTCCGTCGGCTCGTCGTCGCTGCGCCGCTCGCCGCGCCGCCGCAGCATGCCCAGGCCGGGGATGCCGGCCACGGCGAGCTTCAGATCGCGGGTCACGTCGAGCAGGTCGTGCAGGTCCGGCCCGACCCGGTCCAGGGTGGCCAGGATCGGCAGGATGTCGGCGGTCAGGTGCTCCTTGAGCTTGGGCAACTCGTCGACCAGCCGGATCGCCGCCGTCACCTCCTCCGGGCTGAGCTCCGCCACGAACCGGTTCGCCATCGGCGCGCCGCGCCGCAACGCCGGCTCGTACGCGGCCAGCAGCTCGCCCGCCATGGCCGTCGCCTCGTCGGCGGCGCGCAACGTGCCGGCGGCCCGGCCGGTCACCGCCTCCGCCCGGCCGACCACGGCGGCGGCCGCCCCGGCCACCGCGTCCGCCTCGGCGACCACGGCGGCGGCCGCCCCGGTCACCTTCTCCGCGTCCGCGACCAGGGTCAGCGCGGCGGCGGACGCCCGCTCGGCCTCGCCGAGCACCACCGCGGCCGCGGCGGCGACCTGGGCCGCGTTCTCCACCGCCGTGGTCGCCGCGGCGCTGATCACCGCCACCTCACGCACCGCCGACTCGGCGTCGTCGAGCACCCGGTCGGTGCGGTCCAGCGTCCCCTCGACCCGGTCCACCACCCCGTTTATCCGGGCCAGCAGCGCCTCCACGCCGTCGAGCACGGCGAAGGCGCGGGCGGGCACGGCGGCGAACGACGTCGCCGAGTCGAACGCGGAGCGGGTGAGCCCGAGGACGTCGCCGGGCCGGGGCAGGGGAATCGCCATGCCATCCAGTGTGCGTCGCCGGGGCCAGGACCGCCGGGTGGGCGCATCCGCCCCGCCCGGGGCGCTTCCCGCGCATCCGCCCCGCCCGGGGCGCTCCCCGCGCATCCGCCCCGCCCGGGGCGCTCCCCGCGCATCCGCCCCGGTCGGGGCGCTCCCCGCGCGGGTGCCCGGCGCGTAGGGTGCCGGCATGTCGGCTCCCCCGCCCGACGCCCGCCCCCGGCGCGCCCTGCTCGCGCCGGCCGCCGTGGCGCTGCTCGCCGTGCTCCTCGGCACCCTCCTGCTGGTACGCGCCGACAGCGGGCTGACCACCCGGCGGGTGACCGTCGACGGGGTGCCACTGACCGAGGTCGAGGCCACCGGCGGCGACAGCGGTGGGCGGCGGCCCGCCGTGGTGGTGGCGCACGGGTTCGCCGGCTCGGCCCGGCTCATGCGCCCGCTCGCCGACTCCGCCGCCCGGCACGGGGCGGTCGCGCTGCTGCTCGACTTCGCCGGCCACGGCGCCAACCCGGCCCGGCTGTCCGGGGCGGGCGACGGCGGCCCCGCCGCTGACGTCCTGCGCCACGACCTCGACGTCGCCGTCGCGCACCTGCGCGCCCGGCCGGACGTCGACCCGGCCCGGATCGTCCTGGTCGGGCACTCGATGGGGGCCGGCGCCGTGCTGCGGTACGCCACCACCCACCCCGAGATAGCGCGTACCGTCGCCATCTCGCTGCCGGACCCGGGACCGCTGCCGTACGGCCGGCCCGGCGCGCTCACCCTGCTCGTCGGCGGCCTGGAGTTCCCCGGTTTCCGGCAGGCGGCCGAGACCGCCGGGGCGGCCGGACCGCCCGGTACCCGCGAGCTGACGGTCGTGCCGGGGGTCGAGCACATCTCGATCCTGTTTGCCCCGGCCACCCACCGCGCGGTCGTCGCCGCGATCCCCGGCGCGAGCGACGGCCCACCGCCCGACCCGTTCAGCCGGTTGGCCGGCGCCGGCCTGCTGCTGCTCGGCCTCGGCCTGGGCTTCCTCCCCCTGGCGAGCGCCGTGCTCCGCCCCGGCCCGGCTGCCCCCGCCGCGCTCCGCCGCGGCCCGGCCGCTGCCGTGCTCCGCCGCCGCTCGACCTCCGCTGCGCTCCGCCGCGGCCCGGCCCCCGGCCGAGCGGACGGGCGCCATTCGGCGGCTCCCGGCCGGGCGGAGGGGCGCGGGCCGGCGTCGCTGCCGCGCTGGCTGGGCCTGACCGTGCCGGCGGTCGGCCTCGGCGCGGTGGCCGCCGGGCTGCTGCCCACCGCCCGGCTGCCGCTCGCGGTCGGCGGACACCTGGCCGGGCTCCTCCTTGTCGCCGGCCTGCTGCTGGTCGCCGCCGGCCGCTGGGGCCGCCCCGGCCCGCCGGCGTCGGCCGGCGCGGGTGCCTCCGCCGTCGTGGCCGCGCCGGTGCTCGCCGGGTATGCGCTGCTCGCCGTGGCCGTGCCGATCCATCTCGGGTTCACCTCGGCGCTGCCGGTCGGCGCCCGCTGGTGGCTGCTGCCGCTGGTCGGGCTCTGCTGCCTGGTCTTCCTCGCCGGGGCCGAGCTGCTCGCCGACGGCCGTGGCTGGCGGTACGCGGCGACCGGCGGCTTCGCGGTGGTGGCCCTGGTGGGGGCGGCCCTGCTGGGTCTGGCGCCCGGGTTCGTGCTGCTGGTGGTGCCGCTCTTCGCGCTGCTGATGGCATGGCAGGCGGCCTGGGCGGTAGCGCTGCGCCGGCGTGGGGCGCCCCGCTGGCTGCCCGCGCTGGTCGGGGCGGTGCTGCTGGCCTGGCCGATCGGCACCACCCTGCCGCTGAGCTGAGCCGAGCCGTCAGGGCCAGCGATGGTCGCCCTGCTGCTCGACGGCCCGCTGCACGGCCCGGTAGATCTGCCCGAACCGCAGCGCGTCCGGCGTGCGCAGCAGCATCACCTCCTGCCCGTGGTGCTGCACCCACAACTCGTGCACCCGGTTGCCCCGCTCGTAGGACCGGTCGAGCCAACCCAGCGGCAGTTCGAGGAACGGGATGGCGACCAGCACGGCCACCCCGCACGCGGCCAGGATGAGCAGGGCCAGCTGCCAGTTGCCCCGGTCCTGCGCCGCCCAGGCCAGCGACACCACGCAGATCAGGGCGACGAGCGGCGGCAGCGACAACAGCAGCACCAGCACGCCACGACCCAGTACCCGGCCCCGGACGGCGAGCGTGGTCGTCCCGCGGGCGTGCCACACGTACGTCACGTCGGCGACCCGGATGGCGTGGCCACCGGCCCGGATCGACTCCGACGTCACCTGCACGGCGTCGTCCCGGTAATAGAGGGTCATCATCAAGCATTACCACCCGGCGGCAACCGTCCACCCCCGACGATCTGCCTCGCCGGGCGCCGGCGCGCCTCGCGGCTGCGGCCCGGCTCCCGCTGGTGAGCAGCTCCTGTTGCTGGCCGGCTCTTGCTGGCGGGCCGGTCCGTGGGCCCGGCTCCTACGCCGTGGATCGCGGTTCTTGCCTCGCGGCCGTGGTTCTTGCCCGGTGGGCCGTGGCCGTGGCTCGTGGCGCCGACTGCCGGCCCGGGAGGGTGCCTTTCGTCGCCTACCAACTTGATGACGTAAACGAATCGGGCGGGCCTCCTGACGCCAGGAATAGGACGATTTGGGACCGCCCGTGCGGCCATGGTGATTCGTTTACGACATCAAGTTGGTAGGCGACTGAAGGGCCAGGTCCGCCCCGTCGCCGGTGTCCCGGTAGGACGCCACGGCGAACCCGGCGCGGCGGAGGGCAGGTCCGGGCAGCAGGCTGAACATGGGGGGCCAGGGCAGGGGAGCGTCTGGCGGGCCCTGACGAGGCCGGGTCGGAGACCGGCGGCAGGGGCGGACGGGCCGATGTCAGGGACGCGGCGGGCGGGGGCGGACGGGCCGGGCGTCGGGAGGGGGCGGGCAGGGGTGGATGGGGCGTGTCGCGAACGGCGGGCGCGGAGGTTCCGTGTCGGGCGGGCCGGGCGGGGAAGGTCCCGTGTCGGGCGGACGGCGGGCGGGGGTCAACGGGTCGGTGTCGGGGTCAGCGGGGCGGACCCGCGTCCGCGTAGCGTGACCGGATGGACAGCAGCGAGGCCGGCCGCAACGTCGAGGTGGTCCGCCGGTATCTGCGGACGTTCGTCACCAAGGATCTCGCGGAGCTGGCCCGGCTGGTCGCCGAGGACGTCGAGATCTACGGGTCGGGCCGCGCGGTGCGGGGTCGCCACTTCGTCGCGGCCGCCGTCTCGTCGCCGGGGCTGACGGTCGTCGACCAGCGGATCGTGGAGATCTTCGCGGCGGGGGACCGGGTGGTGGTGTCGTTCGCGCAGACGTACCGGCGGGAAGCGACCGGGGCGACCGCCGTGCAGAGCGGCTGCAAGATGTACCGGCTGGCTGGCGGCCGGATCGTCCAGTTCTGGGGCGAGCAGGATCTCTACGGCCTGCTGCGTGGCCTGGCGATGGTGCCGGCCGAGCTGCCCGCGTTCTGACGGGCGGCGCGCACCGGCGGCGCGCTCTCCGTCGCCCGCTGCACCGCCCGGTAGATCTGGCCGAAGCGCAGGGCGTCGCCGGTGCGCAGCAGGCACATTGGCTGGCCGCGCCAGCGCGCCCACATCTCCCACTGCCGGCTGCCCCGGTCGTACGAGCGGTCGAGGTGTTCGAAGAGGAAGTCGGCGAGCGGCCCGACGGCGAGCCCGACCAGCACCGACGCGCCGACGACGGCGATGGTGACGGTGGTCGAGCGGTCCAGCCAGAGTGCCAGCGCGATGCCGAGCACCGCGGCGACCAGCGGCCCGGCCAGCGCGGCGCCGAGCGCCCCGCGACCGGCCAGCACCCGCCACGACCGGCTCCCGCGCCGGTGCCAGACCGCGCTGATCTCGGCGAGCGGGTAGCTGCGCCGCTCGACCCGGACGGCGGTGGAGGTGACCTGGACCGACCTGTCGTCGTAATAAGTGATCATGCCTCGGCTCCCGGCGGTGCGGCTGACACCACACTACGTACCCCAACGAGTCGGGTCGTAAGGTTGGCACGCGACTTCGACGAGGAAGTGAGGGCAGCGTGGGCGAGTTCGTCAGGCTGGAAGTGAAGGACGGTATCGGCACCATCCGCCTGGAGCGGCCGCCGATGAACGCGCTCAACAAGCAGGTCCAGGAGGAGTTGCGGGCCGCCGCGACCGAGGCCACCGCCGACCCCGAGGTCCGCGCGGTCATCGTGTACGGCGGGGAGAAGGTCTTCGCGGCCGGCGCGGACATCAAGGAGATGGCCGACATGTCCTACGTGGACATGGCCGGGCGGGCCGCCGACCTGTCCAGCGCCCTCGGCGCGTTCGCCCGGATCCCGAAGCCGGTGGTCGCCGCGATCACCGGGTACGCCCTCGGCGGCGGCTGCGAGCTGGCGCTGGCCTGCGACTGGCGGATCGTGGCCGACGACGCGAAGCTCGGCCAGCCGGAGATCAAGCTGGGCATCATCCCGGGCGCGGGCGGCACCCAGCGGTTGGCTCGCCTGGTCGGTCCGGCCCGGGCCAAGGATCTGATCATGACGGGTCGGATGGTCGACGCCGAGGAGGCGCTGCGGATCGGCCTGGCCGACCGGGTGGTCCCGGCCGCCGAGGTCTACGAGGCGGCGGTCGCGTACGTCAAGCCGTTCCTGACCGGGCCGGTGCAGGCGCTGCGGGCGGCGAAGCAGGCCGTGGACGGCGGTCTGGACATGGACCTGAACTCGGGCCTGGCCTGGGAGAGTCAGCTCTTCGCGGCGCTGTTCGCCACCGACGACCGGCGCGAGGGCATGGCCGCCTTCGTCGAGAAGCGCAAGCCCGGCTTCACCGGCCGCTGACCCGAGGGCGGTTCACATTCTGCCTACCGGCCAGTAGCGTGGGCCTCCGACCATGATCGAAGGGGAGCGGCGATGACGGAACGGGTCGAGGGACACGGCGGCGCGCTGGCGCTGGCGGCACTGCGCGCGCACGGCGTACGGGAGATGTTCACCCTCTCCGGCGGGCACGTCTTCCCGCTCTACGACGCCGCGCACTCCGCCGGCTTCCCGATCTACGACGTCCGGCACGAGCAGTCCGCGGTCTTCGCGGCCGAGGCGGTGGCCAAGCTCCAGCGCCGCCCCGGCCTGGCCGTGCTCACCGCCGGCCCCGGCGTCACCAACGGCGTGTCCGGCCTGACCAGCGCGTTCTTCAACGCCTCGCCGGTGCTGGTGCTCGGCGGGCGGGCCCCGCAGTTCCGCTGGGGCTCCGGCAGCCTCCAGGAGATGGACCACCTGCCGCTGGTCGCCCCGGTCACCAAGCACGCCGAGACGGTGTTCGGCGTCGACGACATCCCGCGCGCGGTGACCGCCGCGCTGACCGCGGCGCTCACCCCGCACCGCGGCCCGGCGTTCCTCGACTTCCCGCTCGAGGCGATCTTCTCCGTCGGCGACGCCGAGCTGCCGGCGGTCGTCCCGCCCGCGCCGATCGAGCCCGACCCGGCCGAGGTCGCGAAGGCCGCCGGCCTGATCGCCGGCGCGTCCCGGCCGGTGATCATCGCCGGCTCCGACGTGTACGCGGGCGACGCCGTGGACGCCCTGCGCGCCGCCGCCGAGGCGCTCCAGGTGCCCGTGTTCACCAACGGCATGGGCCGGGGCGCGCTGCCGCCGACGCACCCGCTCGCCTTCGCCAAGGCGCGTCGGGTCGCGCTGAAGGGCGCCGACGTGGTGGTGGTGGTCGGCACCCCGCTGGACTTCCGGCTCTCCTTCGGCGACTTCGGTGACGCGCAGGTGGTGCACGTCGTCGACGCGCCCAGCCAGCGCGCCGGCCACGTGCAGCCCGCCGCCGGCCCGGCCGGCGACCTGCGCCTGATCCTCACCGCGTTCGCCGAGCACCCCGGCGACCGGGCCGACCACGCCGACTGGATCGCCCAGCTGCGCACCGCCGAGGACGCGGCGAAGGCCCGCGACGCCGAGGAGATGGCCGCCGAGACCGACCCGATCCGCCCGGCCCGGGTCTACGGCGAGCTGCGCAAGGTGCTCGCCGCCGACGCGATCACCATCGGCGACGGCGGCGACTTCGTCTCGTACGCGGGGAAGTACCTGGAGCCCGCCCAGCCCGGCACCTGGCTCGACCCCGGCCCGTACGGCTGCCTCGGCACCGGCATGGGCTATGCGATGGGTGCCCGGGTCACCCACCCGGACCGGCAGGTCTGCGTGCTGATGGGCGACGGGGCGGCCGGCTTCTCGCTGATGGACGTCGAGTCCCTGGTCCGGCAGCAGTTGCCGGTGGTGATCGTGGTGGGCAACAACGGCATCTGGGGCCTGGAGAAGCACCCGATGCGGGCGATGTACGGCTACGACGTGGCCGCCGACCTCCAGCCCGGGCTGCGCTACGACAAGGTGGTCGAGGCGCTCGGCGGCGCCGGGGAGACGGTGGAGAAGGCCACCGACCTCGGCCCCGCCCTGGGTCGGGCCTTCGACAGCGGGGTGCCGTACCTGGTCAACGTGCTGACCGACCCGGGGGACGCGTATCCCCGCTCGTCCAACCT
>NZ_JAIOAA010000032.1 GCF_019890675.1 Micromonospora sp. PLK6-60
CCCGCCCGTGGTGGGGGCCCGCCCGTGGTGGGGGCCCGCCCGTGGTGGGGGCCCGGCCGTGGTGGGGGCCCGGCCGTGGTGGGGGCCCGGCCGTGGTGGGAAGCCCGGCCGTGGTGGGAAGCCCGGCCGTATTGGCCCTCGGGCCGAGGCCAGGAGTACCTTCTCGGCGCCTACCAACTTGATGTCGTAGACGAATCACGGCGAACTTCGATGTCTCCGGCCGGGAGCCAGCGCAACGGCGTCACCAGCGCAAACCCCACCACGGCCCAGCCGCGCTCGGTCCGGGTCCCGGGGCACTGATTCGTTTACGACATCAAGTTGGTAGGGCACGAACAAGGGTCCCCTCTGCCGGTGGCGGCGGGGCGACCGGCCGGCGGCCCGGGCTGCCCAGTCACAGCCCTTGGCAGCCGCCTGGGCTTGGACGGGCGGACAGCCACCAGAGCACGGACCGGGCGAGCAGCCACCCAGGCACAGCCGGCGGACGCCACCAGAGCACGGACCGGGCGAGCAGCCGCCGGGAACAGATGGGCGTCGGCCACGGGAGCGACCCGGTCCGCCTGTCGGAGGGCAGGTGCGGCAATTTCGCCCAGCCGGTCGAGGAGGCGACCCGGGTCACCGCTGGCGGCGCTGGGCCACCCCGGCCTGGATCGCCTCCCAGACGCTGCGGCCGGCCTGGCGCAGCGCCTCGCCGGCCTGACCGGCGAGCTGGGCGCCCGTCGTCGCGCCGCCGTGACCACCCTGGCCGCCACCGGCCCGCCCGGCGCCCTGCGGTCCGCCGCCCGGTCGAGCCGGGCCGCTCGCCGGACCACCGGTCCGCCCGGCGGATCGGGCCGCCGCCCCTGCCCCGGCCTCCCCACTACGCGGCGACGTCGGACCGGTTTCTTCCCGGCCCGACGGCGACTTCGCACCGGTTTCCTCCCGGCCTGACGGCGGCTTGTCACCGGCCTTCCCGCCCTGCGACGCTGCGCCAGCGGCTTCCCCGCCGGGCGGGGACTCCCGGCCGGCGGCTTCCCGACCCGGCGGCGGCTTCCCGCCGGTAGCCTCCCCGCCGGCCGGTCCCCGGTCCGGAGGCGTGGGGCGGCTGGCCGGAGCGGGTGGAGTCGGCCCCGGGGCCGCCGCACCCCGGCGCAGCGTCTCGTCGGCCACCGCGCCGACCTCGCCGATCCGTTGCCCGGCCTGCTCGGCCACCGCCTCGATCGAGCCGAGCGGCCGCCCCAGCCCCGAGGTGACCTCGCCGGTGACCGCCCCGATGTCCGCCACGCCGGCCTCGGCGGTCCGGGCCAGCGCGGTGATGATCTCCGGGTTGCGGTCGATCGTGGTCAGCGCCCGATCGAGGATCTCCACCAGCTTCTCCAGGCGTACCTTCAGCAGCGCCTCGGCGTGCACCCCGGAGATGTCCAGTTCGACGCCCTCGATGTGTACCCGCACCCCGGCGTCGAGCTGGAGCAGGTTCGCCAGCCGGGTACGCAGCGACACGTCCGCATCGAGGCGGTCCACCGCGAGCCGGATCGAGTCGACCGACACCTCCGGGATGTCGAGCAGGACGTCCGGCTCGACGTCCCGGCCGACCGCCGGTTGCCCGGTCCGCTCCGGTTCCCGTTCCCCGCTGTCAGTCATCGGTCCCCACTCACCTCCGCCGGCCCGGCCCCGGTCGGGAGCCGCGACCCCCACCCCGGTCGGGAGTCGCGCGACGGTTACCCGCTCCACGGCCTCCCATCCGCCCGGTCCCGGCCCCCGCAGAAACCCGGTATCCGGTCGGAAACCAGCTTGGTATCGGTCCGGAAAACGGAAGCTGCGCACCCGGGCATGAGCCGGTATGGTCCGGGCCTATGGGACAGGAGATGGCCGGCCCCGACGGTCTCCGGCAGGACAGTGACCGGTTCTCCCTGCGGACGGTTCTCCTCGCCCCGGCGCCCACCGAGCAGGCGTTCGCCGTCTTCACCGGGGCGCTTACCGACTGGTGGGTCCACGAATACACCTGGTCCGGGCCGCAGGCGCTGGCCGAGTTGGGGATGGAACCCCGGGCCGGCGGCATGCTCTACGAGATCGGGCCGTACGGTTTCCGCTCCGACTGGGGCCGGGTGCTCACCTGGGATCCGCCCCGACGGCTGGTCTTCACCTGGCAGATCGGCCCGGACCGGGCACCGCTGCCCGACCCGGCGCGGGCCAGCGAGGTCGAGGTGATCTTCGAGCCGGACGGGGACGGGCGGACCCGGGTGGAGGTGGAGCACCGGCACTTCGACCGGCACGGCGAGGCCGCCGAGGGCTACCGGCAGGCGCTCACCGCCGGCTGGGCCGAGCTGCTCTCCCGCTACCTCGCCACCCTCACCACGCTGAGCCGCCACTCCTGACCCGGCCGGGGTCAGCCCGGCAGGGGGCGGGCGGCCGACCGCCCGGGGACCGACGGATCACCCAGGTCCGCGCGGTGGCCGGCGGACTCACCGGCACCGAAGCCGCCGCCGGCCAGCCGCCGGCGCGGCGCCGTGCGAACCCGGGGGTACGCCTCGGCGAGCCGGCGGGCCACCCGGTCCGAGCGGTCGGCCAGCACCAACGCCGTCGAGGCCGTCCCCGCGTCGGCCACCGCCGCCGCCTCGGCCGCCCGTAGCCGCTCCCCGATCGCCTGAGCGAAGCCGGCCAGCCAGGAGCGGCGGAACGCGCCCGGATGCTCCCCGGCGGGCACCGGCGTGGCGGCCAGGCCATGTGCCGCCTGCACCAGCAGCGAGGTGAAGAGCAGCTCCACCCGTTCCAGGTCGCTGCCGAACCCGAACAGGTGCAGCACGAACCCGTCGCCCTGCTGCCGGCGTACGCAGCGGCAGCGCAGCGGGTCGGCCACCGCGACGAGCAGGCCGGCCTTGTCCCGGGCGTACGGGGCGACCACGTCGACCAGCCGGTCGCCGACCGGGTCGCTGGCCGGGTCCCGGGCGGCGAGCAGCGCCCGGTCCACGCCGTAGCGGGCGATCAGCTCGGTCGCCTTCGCGGTGAACAGCGCCGACTCGGCCGGCGGGCAGGCCGGGTCCTCGGCCTTGGCCAGCAGCTTGCGCACCTTGCTGAGCATGGCCTCGGACATGCCACCAGAGCTATCACACGCCGGGACGCCGGCACCCCTCGGCCGGCAAGACATCGACGGGTACCATCACCACGCTCCGCGCCCTGTCCGCAACACAGGGTCCATCCCTACCTCTGGAGGCACGCATGGCCCATCCGGCCGCCCGCCTGCTCGCCGCCACCGCGGCGCTGCCCCTGCTCGCCGTCGGCTCCCCCGCCTCGGCCGAGCCGGCCGGCCTCGCCGCGACCTGTTACGGCGGCGCGGTCCGCTCGTACTTCGAGACCGGCGGTTGGGGCGGTGACGCGGGCCCCTACCGCACCAGCAGCCGCTGCCAGGACATCAACGTCCGCAACGACAGCGCCTTCGGCACCGAGGCCTGCGTGATCTTCGTGGACAAGACCGACCGGTGCAACCGGATCACCTACCTGCCCGCCCGCTCGGGCTGGTTCACCGTGGCTACCGGCGTGAAGGACGGGGTGAACTTCCGGGTCCGCTTCAGCAATCTGCGCTACGAGTACGAGCCGCTGGTGGCGTACCACGCGTTCTGACGCCCGGCCCCGCGGCGCCCGCCCCCCGGCCGGGCGCCGCGGGGTCAGCGGGGGCCGCCGCGGCTGCGCAGCGTCGCCACCGTCGAGCCGGCGAGGGTGAGCAGGCAGTCCGGCAGCAGCCCGTCGGCCACCGCCGCACCGAAGAGCGCCTCGCCGGTGGCCGCGTCGTGATTGGCGTACGCGCTGACGAACCGGGCCACCCAGCGGGTGTCGTAGCCGACCCGGTCGATGTCGGGGAAGTCCAGGGCGCAGGTGCCGGCGGCGGGCGGGTCGCCCACCATCGTCGCGGCGAGGCACCACGCGACCCCGTACGCCCCGGCGAGACCGGACCGGTCGACCACCTGGTCGAAGGTGCCGACGACGGCGTCGCCGTCACCGTCCAGCGCCGAGCGGAGCACCGCGGTCGCGTCGTCGAGGGTCTGCTGTAGCTGGTCGGTCACGTGGCGCACAGTACGCACACCGGTCAACCGGTGACCCGTACGCGCTCCTCGGTGACGGTGGGTGTCGGTGCACTGTCGAGCAGCCGACTGAGGGCACTCCTCGATCCCACCGTTCGGGCCGGCACGCTAATGTGCCAGCGGATGTGCGCCGGAGGAAGGACGACCATGCTCGTAACACGCGGCTCGCGGGCCGGTGCCCTGGTGGCCTGCGCGGCGCTCCTGCTCGGTGCCGGCGCGTGCGGGACGGACGGTCCCGAGGAGGAGAAGAGCGGCCCCCCGCAGGTGCGGCTCTACGGCACCGACGGCAACATGCTCAACTCCTACCCCGCGGAGTTGAAGGAGCGGGCCGACCTGGTCGACGGCATGAAGGGCACCACCCCGCTCACGCCGCTGCCCGAGGACTTCAAGAAGCGGCTGCGGTCGGTCGACCCGAAGCTGACCGACTTTCTCTACGCCGCCGAGTCGTACGACGCGGTGGCGATCAGCGCGCTGGCCGCGCAGCTCGCCGGCACCACCAACCCGCGGGCGATCGCCAAGCAGATCGTCGGGGTGACCAACAACGGGCAGCGCTGCGAGACGGTGTCGGCCTGCCTGCGGCTGGCCCGCGAGGGCCGGGACATCGAGTACCGCAGCGTCTCGGTCACCCGGGCCGGGTTCACCGACGCCGGTGAGCCGGCCACCGCCAGCTACGGCACGCTGCACTTCGACGGGCAGCAGCTGAACGACGCCAAGACCGAGTTCGTGGGTGCCGGCGACGAGTCGGCCGCCAGCACCACGGCGCCGCCGAAGCCGAAAAAGCAGCGCGGCCCGGCGGAGGACGCCCCGCTGGTCCTCGGCGGCCTGCTCCCGCAGACCGGTGACCTGGCCCTGGCCAACCCGCCGCTGGCCGCCGGCGCCGTCCTGGCGGTGCGGGACCTGAACGCGGCCGGCGGGGTGCTCGGCAAGCCGGTGACCTGGATCCCCGGCGACGACGGCACCAACCCCGCGATCGCCAAGGCCACCGTGAAGAAGCACGTCCAGGCCGGCGTGCACGTGATCATCGGCGCCGGCGCGTCGAGCATCTCCAGCGCGGTGCTGCCGGACGTGGTGGCCGCCGGCCGGGTGCTCTTCTCCCCGTCCAACACCGACGCCGGGCTGACCACGGTGGACGACAAGGGGCTCTACTTCCGCACCGCCCCGCCGGACAGCCTCCAGGGCCGGGCGCTGGCCGACGTGATCCTGCGCGACGGCCCGCACAAGATCGCCCTGGTGGCCCGGAAGGACAGCTACGGCGAGGGCCTCCAGGAAAGCGTCCGGGCCGAGCTGGAGCGGGCCGGCATGGGCGCCGACCGGCTGAAGCTGCTGACCTACGATCCGCCGGCCGACGCCAAGGCGCCCCCGGTCGACTTCACCGCCGGAGCCCAGGAGATCAAGGCATTCGAGGCGGAGGCCGTGCTGCTGATCGGCTTCGCCGAGTCGGCCGCGGTGATCCGCGCGCTGGCCGACGCCGGGGTGCCGATCCGGCACTGAGGACGACGCGAGGGCCGCGCCGGGCGTACCGGTGCGGCCCTCGTCGGGTCACCGGGGTCAGCGGGACCGGCGGCGCTCCAGGAACTCGGTCATCCGGCGGTGCTTCTCCTCGTCCTCGAAGAGCACCGCCTGGCTGAGCAGGTCGAGCTGCGGGTGCGCGGCGGCCGGGGCGTCCACCGCCAGCTTGGTCAGCCGCAGCGCCAGCGCCGAACCCTTGGCGATCTCGTCGAGCAGCGCGTGCGCGGCGGCCAGCAGGCCGGCCGGCTCGACCACCTGGTTGACCAGGCCGATCCGCAGTGCCTCGGCGGCGTCGACCCGCCGGCCGGTGAAAAGCAGTTCCTTGGCCCGGGCCTCGCCGACCAGCGCCGGCAGCCGGTAGGTGGCGCCCGCGCCGGCCAGGATGCCCAACCGCACCTCCGGCTGGCCGAACACCGCACGGTCCGTGCAGACCCGCAGGTCGCAGGCGTACGCCAGCTCGGCGCCGCCGCCCAGCGCCGGCCCGTCCACGGCGGCCACGGTGGGCAGGGGCAGGGCCCGGATCCGGGCGAAGGCGGCCTGGTTGATGGCGGCGAGGGCGTCGAGCCGGCCGCGCTCGCGGAGCTGGCCGATGTCCGCCCCGCCGGCGAAGATGCCCTCCGCGCCGCCGGTGAGCAGCAGCAGCCGGGGCCGGGCCTCCAGCTCGGCGCAGACCGCGTGCAGCTCGCCGATCAGGTCGGCGTCGATGGCGTTGCGCTTCTCCGGCCGGTCCAGCGTGACGACCAGCCGGTCCGGCCGCTCCTCGACCCGCAGCCCGGTCACCGGCCGGCCTCCGCCGCGTCCCGGCGCCCGTCCACCCAGCGGTAGAAGCCCTGGCCGGACTTCTTGCCGAGCTTGCCGGCGGCGACCATCTCCACCAGCAGCGGCGGCGGCGCGAACCGGTCGCCGTAGGCGGCCTGGAGGGTACGTGCGATGTCGAGCCGCACGTCCAGCCCGACCACGTCGGTCAGTTCGAGGGGGCCGACCGGGTGCCGGTAGCCGAGCACCATCGCCTTGTCGATGTCGGCCGGGCTGGCCACCCCGTCGGCGACCATCCGGATCGCCTCCAGGCCGAGGGTGACCCCGAGCCGGGAGGTGGCGAAGCCGGGCATGTCGCGTACGACGACGGGGTCCTTGCCCAGCCGGCCGGCGAGCGCGACGGCCGCGTCGGTGGTCTCCGGGGCGGTGGCCGGGCCCACCACGATCTCCAGCAGCGCCATCGCCCAGACCGGGTTGAAGAAGTGCAGGCCGACGAACTCGGTCGGCCGGTCCAGCCCGGCGGCCAGCTCGGCGATCGGGATGCTGGAGGTGTTGCTGCCCAGCAGCGCGGGGCGCAGCCCTTCGGCCTCGCGCAGCACCGTCCGCTTCAGGTCGAGCCGTTCCGGCACCGCCTCGACGATCACCTCGGGCGCCGGGTCCACCTCGGCCAGGCCGGTACGCGGGCTGAGCCGGCCGCGGTTGGCCGCCGCCTCGTCGGCGGTCAGCTTGCCCCGCTGCACGCCGCGTTCCCACAGCTCGCCGAGGCGTGCCGCGGCGGCGGCGCCGCGCGCCGGGTCCACCTCGACCAGCTCGACGCGGTATCCCGCGCCGGCCGCCACGTACGCGATGCCGAGGCCCATCGTGCCGGCCCCGACGACCACAAAACGACCACTCATGACGCTCCCTCGCTGCTGGCGCGGCGCACGGGGTCTCCGGCGCGCGGCCGCTCGCTCCTGGGTGCGACCCTATGCAGCGGCACGCCGGGCGGCATGCGTGGGGGCCGACCGGATCGGGTACTGACGGCCGTCAACCGAGGGAAGGAACCAGTCGACATGAGCCAGGCACCGGAGAGCCTCGACAGCACCGCGACCGGGAACGAAACCGTGGAGACCCGCGGCGACGAGCGGGTGGAGCTGCTGCGCGCGGACACCAACCACGACGGGAAGACCGACGTCTGGGTGGTCGACACGGACGGCGACGGCAAGGCGGACCTGTTCCAGTTCGACACCGACGGTGACGGGAAGGTGGACGTCACCATGGTCGACATCGACGAGGACGGCACCCCGGACGAGGTCGTCGACGGCGACGGTGGCCTGCCGCCCGAGCAGCTCCCCCCGACCGTCCAGCTCTGAGATGTAAGGAGGGGCCCCTTGTTAACGCCTGGGCGTTAACAAGGGGCCCCTCCCATCGCGGTGGGCGTTAGCAGGGGCCCCTGCTAACGCTTGAGGGCGAGCGTCGCCAGGTAGTACGGGGCGTCGGCGTCGTCCACGTCGGTCAGCCGCCACGGGCTGCCGTGCACCAGCTCGGCGAGTTCCGCCACCGAGCAGACCAGGTAGTCGAACCAGTCGGTGCCCAACTGCCGGTAGCGCAGCCGCAGCCGCAGCTGCCCGCCGAGCCGCCCACGCCGGCGGTTGAGCTCGTGATAGCCGACGTGCACCGGATCGGTGGTGCCGTACGGGTCGGTGCCGTGCGCGATGATCCGCGCGCCGGGACGGGCCAGCGCCGCCAGCGCGGCGAGGAAGGCCGGTGCCCGTTCCCGCCCCTCGAAGAGGCCGACGTTGTTGCCGAGCAGCAGGAAGGTGTCGTACCGCCGGTCGTCGGCGGCGTGCTCGTCGACCGTGCCGTGCACCAGGTCGCGCAGCCCCCGGTGCCGGCACACCCGCAGCGCCCCGACCGAGGTGTCCAGGCCGGTCACCGGCACCCCGCGCTCCTGCAGGTGCAGCGCGATCCGGCCGCCGCCCACCCCGACGTCGAGGGTCCGGCCGCGGACCCGGTCCACCGCCCGCCGATCGTACGGCTGCCAGTCCGCCGGCCCGGCCAGGTAGTGCTCGGTGGGCGCGCCGTTGATCAGCCCGTCGTCCCGCTCGATGATCTCGATGACCGGACGGGGCAGCCGCCCGCCGACCAGCGGCCGGGGCCCGATCCCGGTCGCCACGGCGTACGCGTCCCGGATCATCTCGCCGAACACGTCGCCGAGCTGCGGTTCCCCGATCACGGCCGCTGTCTCTGTTCGCGACTGCGGGGCTCGCAAACCCGGCTCACTCCTCGCGCTCACGGCGATCACGCTATCCGGCCGGTGGTTGGCTGTCGCGGCCGTATCCTTGGCGGCGTGACGGAGCTGGACCGCCTGGCGGCGGAGAAGTACGTCCTGCTGACGACGTTCCGCAAGGACGGTCGGGCGGTGGCGACCCCGGTGTGGGCGGTGCGCGACGGTGACGCGCTCACCGTCTGGACGGTGGCGGACTCCGGCAAGGTGAAGCGGATCCGGCGCGACGGCACGGTGACCGTGGCCCCCTGCGACGTACGGGGCCGGCCGCACGGCGCGGCGGTGCCGGGGCGGGCGACGGTCTGCGACCCGGAGGGCACCCGGCGGGTGCGGCGCCTGCTCAAGCAGAAGTACCGGATGATCGGCCGGCTGACGCTGCTCGGCAGCCGGCTGCGCCGGGGCGAGGCGGGCACGGTCGGCCTGCGCATCGTGCTCGACGAGCCCTTATCGGCGGGCGGGATCCCGCCAGTGACTGATGGGCCGCGCAGGCTACCAACTTGATGTCGTCAACGAATCATCCGCCCGCGAGAAGCACCCCGATCGCGGGATTCCGTGGCAACGCTGATTCGTCTACGACATCAAGTTCGTAGGCTGCCGACCGCCCCCATAGGGCCTGTTTCATAAGGGCGGTCGAGCCGAGGCGGAGTCCGGGCGGCGGTCCGGCAAGGCGCGGTTTCGTCCGGATACCACACCGGTATCCGGACGAAACCGCAACGCAGCCGGTCGTCGTCCGGGCCCGCCGCAGGGCGGCCCGTTCTTGTGAAACAGGGCCCTGAGGGGGTGCGGCCTAGGGCGATACCCGTGCGGGGCGGGGGGTGGCGAGGAGATCGGGCGCGCCCCGCCTTCGCGGCGAGGCTCGGGCCCCACCCTGGAAACGAATCAGGGGCGGCGGGCTTGTCGCCCACCACCCCTGGATCCGAACGCCTGTCGACGCCCCCCGGCCGTCAGTCTCCCTGCCGCTGCTGCGGGATCTGGCCCTGGAGCAGAGCCCGCACCTCCGACTCGCGATAGCGGCGGTGTCCGCCGAGGGTCCGGATGGCGCTCAACTTGCCCGCCTTGGCCCACCGGGTCACCGTCTTCGGGTCGACACGGAACATCGACGCCACCTCGGCCGGCGTGAGCAGCGGCTCTGGTTCGTGCGTTCGCGATGCCATCGGTCACTCCTCCACATGTATAGACATCGGCCGGGGTCCCGCCGGCCGACGCGTCTCCCATGGTCCGGCTAGTCCCCGATGTCCGACATGGGCCGAACGGCTGAAGGTCCCTAGACGGACGGATGAACCATGCCCGATTTTTACGACTTTTACACCGCGAAAACTACCTTAATCGGACTGATGATCACCCCTGGTGAAGCGTCAGCTACGAGACAGTCTCGGGTTGACCTGCCCTGTTGGGCGATATGTAGTCAGTTGCACCGCTCCAGCAACTGCACCGCCCGCCACCGCGCCACCAGCTTGTCGTACGCCTCGGAGGCCTCCTCGGCCTCGCTGCGGGACAACGCCGCCAGGCCGGCCGCGACCAGCTCCGGCGAGTCGTCGGCGGTCAGCGTCTCGTCCGGCAGCAGCTCGACCAGGCCGCCGTAGTCCAGCTCCACCAGCGACCTCGGGTGGAACTCCTCCAGCCAGCGGGCGGCCTCCTCGACCGCCTCGGTGATCGGCGCCTCGCCGACCGACTTGCGCAGCACCGACAGCGCCCGCGACGACCGCCGGCGCGCCTTGGAGATCTCCGTCCGGTAGCGCAGCGACCGCCGCCCCGGTCGGGTGTTCAGGTCCCGCTCGCCGGCGTCGAAGAGCACGAACCACCGCAGCGGTACGCCCCAGGTGGCGATCTGCTCGTGCACCCGGGGCACCCCGTGCTCCAGCACCCGGGCGCCGCTGCGCCAGTCGTCCACCACCGCCTTGGCCTGGCCGGCCAGCACCGGCGGGACGAACGCGTCGGCGAGCACCGAGGGCACCCCGTCCCGGGCGCTCAGCGCCGCCTCGGCCACCCGGATCCGCAGGTTCCAGGGGCAGACCAGCAGCGTCTCGTCGGTCTCCACGACGTACGCCTCGTCCGGCAGGTCGGGCAGCCGCGTCCAGCCCGCGCCGAGCGCCTCGATCACCGCCGTACGTTGCCGGACCGGCCCGTCCGCCGGGGCCACCGCGCGGCCGTCGGAGACGTACCGCCGCCAGAACGACTGGCGATCCCGGTCGAAGGCGGACAGCGGCTCGTACACGCGCAGATAAGAAGCGAAGAGCGACGGCACGGCGCGATCCTCCCACGACTGGTGGAGCCGACCCCGGTCGGCGTCTCCGATCCCGCGTGACGCGGCCGACAGGGCGGCACCGAGCGATATTAGGCTCAGCGGCACCGGCAGCATCCCCGCCGGCGTCCACCAGGGCAGCGGCCCACAAGGCCGCACACCGACAGGAGCAAGCAATGGGCGTTTTCGCGAGCACCGACGACCCGGGGTCGAGCGGCCACGAACAGGTCGTCTTCTGCCAGGACAAGCAGAGCGGCCTCAAGGCGATCATCGGCATCTACTCCACCGCGCTGGGCCCCGCGCTCGGCGGTACCCGGTTCTACCCGTACGCCAGCGAGGAGGCCGCGCTGGCCGACGTGCTCGACCTCTCCCGCGGGATGGCCTACAAGAACGCCCTGGCCGGGCTGGACCTCGGCGGCGGCAAGGCGGTCATCTGGGGCGACCCGGAGCAGCTCAAGAGCGAGGCGCTGCTGCGCGCGTACGGTCGCTTCGTGGAGTCGCTGGGCGGGCGCTACTACACCGCCTGCGACGTCGGCACCTACGTCGCCGACATGGACGTGATCGCCCGGGAGACCAGCTATGTCACCGGCCGCAGCGTGGAGCACGGCGGGGCCGGCGACTCGTCGATCCTCACCGCCTGGGGCGTCTTCCAGGGCATGCGGGCCGCCGCCGAGCACACCTGGGGCACCCCCAGCCTGGCCGGCCGGCGGGTCGGCGTGGCCGGCCTGGGCAAGGTCGGCAAGTACCTCACCGGGCACCTGGTGGAGGACGGCGCCGAGGTGGTGGCCACCGACGTCAACCCGAAGGCGCTGGAGTGGGCCCGCGCAACCTACCCGCAGGTCACCCTGGTCGACGACGGCGCCGCGCTGGTCGCCGCCGACATTGACGTGTACGCCCCGTGCGCGCTGGGCGGCGCCCTGAACGACGACACCGTGCCGGTGCTGCGGGCGAAGGTGGTCGCCGGCGCGGCCAACAACCAGCTCGCCCACCCGGGCATCGAGAAGGTCCTCGCCGACCGGGGCATCCTCTACGCCCCCGACTACGTGGTGAACGCCGGTGGTGTGATCCAGGTGGCCGACGAGATCGAGGGCTTCAACTTCGACCGGGCCAAGCTGCGGGCCACGAAGATCTACGACACCACCCGGGAGATCCTGCGGCTGGCCGACGACGAGGGCGTTCCGCCGGCGGTGGCCGCGGATCGGCTCGCCGAGCGGCGGATGGCGGAGATCGGTCGGCTGCGCACCATCCGGCTGGGGTGATCGGGGCCACTCCCGGGGACGGGCCGATGTCCCGTTCCCGGGTGGAGCCCGCCCATCGCCCCCGCTAAGCTGAACTTGGGGTGATTTACGGCGGTCTGACCGGTGTCATGGCCGCCCCGGCAGTCGCTCCTTACCCGGTACACTGGGTCACGGCCGGGTGACCGCGACGCGCGGAGCCGGCCAGCGGTAACCCGAGGTGCCGAACGGTGGCATCCCCATGTACCGTAAGAGCCACGAGAGATGCCTGACGTCATCGGGGCCCGCCTTCGGGCTGCCCCGAATTCTGTGCGAGGGGGTCGAGCCATGGGGCGCGGCCGTGCTAAGGCCAAGCAGACGAAGGTGGCCCGGGAGTTGAAGTACCACTCCCCGAACACCGACCTCACCGCCTTGCAGCGCGAACTGGCGGGAGCTGGTAAGTCGGACCACGACTTCGACGACGACTACAAAGAGTATGTCGACGACGACGACGAGGACCACGCGGACGACGACCCGGATTCCTGGGCGCGTACGACCCGCTGAACCACGGACACAGCTGAGCACGCGGTGACACCCGCGTGCTCACCCATGTGTCGGCTGGAAGGCCCGGCGTACCACCGCTGATCAAGGGGCCTGCCGGGCCGGGTGGCACGGCAGGCCCCTTGATCGTGGTCCGCGCTCAGCGCGGCCGGTTGTTCCAGTTGTAGAACGTCGGGATGTTCTCGAAGTGGTTCCAGGCGCAGACCGCGCTGGCCCCGTCGCCACCGGCCACCTCCGCGCGCAGCCGGCGCGCCGTCTCCGCCTCCCGGAGCAGTGCGGTCAACCCGACGGCCGCCTCGCGGACCCGGTCGGCCACCGGATCCCCGCCGGCCTCCCCGCCACGCTCAGGCTGCCGATGACTCCTCGTCTCGGGCATGCTCCAACACTCCCTCCAATAGGCGGATCTTGCTGTTGCGGCAGTGCTCGGTCTCCGTACCGTCGAAACGCTTCAGCTCGAAGTAACGGTTGGCCGCGTGGCCGCCGCCGCAGAAGCCGAAGTACGGACAGGAGGTCCGGCACGCCTCCACCCCGGTGAGGAACTCAGCCACCCAGGGTGTGCCTTCGGCGCCGGCCAGGATCTCCCCCAGCGGGGTCGCCAGCACGTTGCCGCTGCTGAAGTCGCCGTACCGGGGGTCGGTGAAGCCGGCCAGCTCGGGGGAGAGCACGGTGACCGACCCGTCGTGGCCGATCGTCGGGATCGGGTCCAGCCGCCGTGGCAGCAGATCGTCGGCGGTGCCGTCCAGGATCGCCGCCGCGTATCGCAGGGACCACTCCACCTCGCGCAGGTGGATCCGGGGGTCCCGCCGCCAGGCCGCGACCAGTTCGGCCCAGAACGCCGTCACGGCGGCCGCCTCGTGCGCGTTCGACCGGGTGTTGACGCCCTCGGTCTCCTCGATGTTGATGCCGAGGACGTCGCAGCCCAGGTCGAGGAAGTAGTCGTACAGCTCGGCGGCACGCCCCGGGCCCGGCTCGCTCACCACCGCGAGAGCGGAGAACGGCAGGCCGTGCCGGCGCAGCGCGGTGATCCCGCGCAGGATCCGGTCGTACGCCGGCCGCCCACCCCGGGTCACCCGGTCGCCGTTGCGCTCCGGTGGCCCGTCCACGCTCACGCTCACCCGCACCCGGTGCTCGGCCAGGAACGCGCACCACGCGTCGTCGATCAGCGTGGCGTTGGTCTGCACGTGGTGCTCGACGTCCGGGCCGAACGGGGCGAGCAGCGCCGCGAAGTGCTCCCGGCCGGCGGCCAGCGGCTCGCCGCCGTGCCAGACCACCGAGAACCGGCCGGCCGCCGCCCACGGCCGCACCGCGTCGGCGACCGCCTCGGCCACCGCCACCGGCATCCGCCGGTCCTCGCCGCGCAACGGCAGGTAGCAGTAGACGCAGTCCAGGTTGCAGAGGGTGGTCGGCTGCATCACCACGTACGTGGGCACGGCGGCGACGCCGCGCATGCCCGTACGGGCGCCCGTTGGCGCAGCCATCGGCCCTCCCTCCCCCTGCCTGAGAGCGACCTTCAGGCTAGGCGGCGATGGCCACTCGGGTGAAGAGCTGATCAGGTGCTCGGATGATCACCGCAGAGTGATCATCAACCCCGGGTGTGCTGGCCGACCATCTGCACGTTGCCGGAACCCTCGATGATCTCGCCGGCCTGCCAGGCGTCCACCCCACGGCCGGTAAGCGTCGCCAGCGCCCGGTCGGCGTCCTCCGCCGAGACGACGGCGAACATGCCGACGCCCATGTTGAAGGTGGCCTCCATCTCCGGGTCCTCGATCCGCCCCTTGGACTGGATCAGGTCGAAGACCGGCTGCGGCTTCCAGGTGGAGCGGTTGACCACCGCGTCGACGTGCTCCGGCAGCACCCGGACCAGGTTACCCGGGATACCGCCGCCGGTGACGTGGGCCAGCGCGCGCACCTCGGCCTCGGCGATCAGCTTGAGGCAGTCCTGCGCGTAGATCTTGGTGGGGGTGAGCAGCTCCTCGCCGAGCGTGCGCTGGCGGCCGAAGTCGTCGATCACCACGTCCAGCCGCATCCGGCCGGCACCGAGCAGCACGTGCCGGACCAGGGAGTAGCCGTTGGAGTGCAGGCCCGAGGAACGCATGGCGATCACCACGTCGCCCACCTCGACCCGCTCCGAGCTGAGGATCGCGCTCTCCTCCACCACACCCACGCCGGTGGCGGAGATGTCGTACTCGTCCGGGCGGAGCACGCCCGGGTGCTCCGCGGTCTCGCCGCCGAGCAGGGCGCAGCCCGCGTACCGGCAGCCGTCGGCGATGCCCGCGCCGATCTCGGCGACCTTGTCCGGCACGACCTCGCCGGTGGCGATGTAGTCCAGCAGGAACAGCGGCTCGGCGCCGCAGGCCACCAGGTCGTCGACGACCATCGCGACCAGGTCGATGCCGACCGTGTCGTGGATGTCCATCTGCTGCGCGATCACCAGCTTGGTGCCCACGCCGTCGGTGGACGAGGCCAGGATAGGGTTCTTGTATTTCTTGGTGTCCAGCCGGAACAGGCCGGCGAAGCCGCCCAGGTCACCCATGACCTCGGGCCGGCGGGTCTGCTTCACCTTGGACTTGAGCAGCTCGACCGCGCGGTCGCCCGCCTCGATCGACACCCCGGCGTCGGCGTACGAGACCGAGCGTTTGCGCGCGGCGCGGCCGGTGCCGGCCGTCCAGGGCTGGCGGTCGCCGCCGGCTCCGGACGGGCTGCTTCCTGCGCCGCTGCGCTCGGACACGTGCGTCACGGTTCTCCCCTTTGTGGTTCTCACGGGCCGCGTTGCAGGCCGGCCCGCGCCGGGTGGTGCTATGGGCGGTGTACGGTCGCGCCGCCCGGTGCGGCGACGAGTGCGGGATCGGTGTGCTCCGGGACCAGGTCGGCGACCCGGCGCCCCACACCTTCGAGGACGTGCTTGCCGATCAGGTTCCCCGCCGGCAGCTCGATCGGGTACTCCCCATCGAAGCACGCCCGGCAGAGTCGGGTCTTCGGCTGCTCGGTCGCCCCGATCAGACCGGTGAGCGATACGTAGCCCAGCGTGTCGGCGCCGATCGAGCGCCGGATGCCTTCGTTGTCCAGCCCGTTGGCCAACAGCTCGGCCCGGGTGGCGAAGTCGATGCCGTAGAAACACGGCCAGCTCACCGGCGGCGAGGAGATGCGGACGTGCACCTCCAGCGCGCCGGCCTCGCGCAGCATCCGGACGATGGCCCGCTGGGTGTTGCCCCGGACGATCGAGTCGTCGACCACCACCAGCCGCTTGCCCCGCACGTTTTCCCGCAGCGGGTTCAGCTTGAGCCGGATGCCCAGCTGGCGCAGGGTCTGCGACGGCTGGATGAAGGTGCGCCCGACGTACGGGTTCTTGACCAGGCCGGCGCCGTAGGTGATGCCCGACGCCTCCGCGTACCCGATCGCGGCCGGCGTGCCGGACTCCGGCACCGGGATCACCAGGTCGGCCTCGACCGGGTGCTCCTTGGCGAGCTGGCGGCCGATCTGCACCCGGGCGGCGTGCACGTTGCGCCCGGCGATGGTGGCGTCCGGGCGGGCGATGTAGACGTATTCGAAGAGGCAGCCCTTGGGCTCCGGCGCGGCGAACCGGGTGGAGCGCAGGCCGTCCTCGTCGATCGCGATCAGCTCGCCCGGCTCCACCTCGCGGACCACGCTGGCGCCGACGATGTCCAGCGCCGCGGTCTCGCTGGCCACCACCCAGCCGCGCTCCAGCCGGCCCAGCACCAGCGGGCGTACGCCGTGCGGGTCGCGGGCCGCGTAGAGCGTCGACTCGTCCATGAACACGAAGCTGAAGGCCCCGCGCAGCCGCGGCAGCACCTCCAGCGCGGCGGCCTCGACGGAGAGGTCGGGCCGGCTCGCCAGCAGCATGGTCACCAGCGAGGTGTCGTTGGTGGCGGCGTCGGCGACCAGCTCCCGCGCGACGGCCTCCCGCTGGAGCTCGGCGGTGTTGACCAGGTTGCCGTTGTGCGCCAGCGCGATGGTGGTGCCGGCACTTGTCGCCCGGATCGTCGGCTGGGCGTTCTCCCAGGTCGAGGCCCCGGTGGTCGAGTAGCGGGCGTGCCCGATCGCGACATGGCCGCGCAGGCTGGCCAGGGTGGGCTCGTCGAAGACCTGGGCGACCAGCCCGAGGTCCTTGTAGACCACCACCCCGGAGCCGTCGCTCACCGCGATGCCGGCCGCCTCCTGACCCCGGTGTTGCAGGGCGTACAGCCCGAAGTAGGTGAGGTTGGCGACCTCCTCACCGGGGGCCCAGACGCCGAAGACGCCACACGCGTCCTGGGGGCCGGGTCGTTGGGGATCAAGGTCGTGGCTCAGCCGGCCATCGCCTCGGGGCACGTGCCGCTCCCTCATGCTGGACTGGCCTGGCGGAAGGCGGGGAATGCTCCGCACCACTGGGCCGGGACCACTGTCGTCGCCTGACAGTGTACGCGAACCGGGTCGACACAGAAAGTCACGATCTCACTGCGCTGCGTCACCCAACTGCCCGGGAATTCCCGCCCGAACCGGCGTCAGCCCTGCTGGAGCGGCAGGTACCCGGAGAGGTCGGCCCGGACCCCGCTCACCCGGACCCGACCCTGCGTGACCGCGTCCGCCCAGCCCAGCCGGCCGGTCGCCACCGCCAGCCAGGTCACCGCGTCCGTCTCCACCACGTTCGGCGGCGTACCCCTGGTGTGTCGTGGGCCGGGAACACACTGAACTGCACCGTAAGGTGGGACTCGCACCTCCACCGATCGGCCGGGTGCCCGCTCGGCCAGCAGGGTCAGCAGGGCACGGACCGCATCTCGCAGCACCGGCCGTTCGGGCTCGCGCCCCTCGCCCAGCGCGGCGAGCGCCGCCGAGATCGCGGCGGACTTAATGTGCGGAGAGGACACGACGGGACGATACGACCCCGCGGCGAGCGGCGGCACGTCGGCCCTGGGTCGCGCCGATCCAGTCAGACAAGGCATAGTTGCCGACGGCGTATTTCGTACCGTGATGATCCCGGCCCCGGCCAGGGTAGTCAGACCGGAAGGCGGTGGACGTGTCAACACACCGACGTGCCTGGAAGCTTCGGGCCGGTGTGGTCGTAGCGCTGGTTGCCGGCGCGCTGCTCACCGTCCCCGCCACACCGGCTCTCGCCGCGAACCCGGACGTGCAGATCACGGACCTGCCGTCCGGCACGCTGACCAGCGGTGAGCAGACCACGATGACGTTCAGCGTCAAGAACAACAACGACGCGCCGACGCCGTTCGCCATCACCGTCTCGACCTTCAACGGCCTGTCCTGCCGGGGCGGCTGTGACTCGACCCGGTTGGTCCCGCCCGGCTCGTCGGTGGACTTCACCGTCACCCTGGTCGCCGGTGACCTGCAAAATGGGCAGACCAGGTCCGGCCAGGTGACCGTCTCCGCCAAGGCGCAGGGCGACCAGGGCAGCGACTCCCGGGCCATGACCGTGCGCGGGCCGGACGCGCCCCCGCCACCGTCGCCGACCCCGGAAGAGGTCAAGACGGTCAACACGATCTCCGGCAAGGTGATCGTCACGGCCAACCGGGACGCGGTGCCGAACGCCACGGTGATGCTGCTCGACTCCGGCGGCCACCGTTACCAGACCACCAGCGACGGCAACGGCAACTTCCGCTTCACCGGTTCCAAGAGCGCGCCGATCACGCCCGGCCAGATCCAGCTCGGCGCCAGCAAGGACAACATCGTCAACACGAAGTCCATCAGCGCGAACGCCGGGCAGAGCCTGACCGGCCAGCGGATCAGCCTGGCCATCCCGGTCGAGGTGAAGCCGAGCGCCACCCCGTCGGCCACCGCCGAGCCGGTGCCGACGGAGGAGCCGACCGAGGAGCCGGCCACCGAGGACGAGGCCACCGAGGCGCCCCCGGCGCAGGCCGAGAACGCCGCGTCGGAGGCGCCGGACAGCGGCCCGTCGTGGCTGTTGATCCTGCTCGGTGGCCTGTTCGTCGCGGTCGGCGTCGGCACCATCGTGCTGCTGCTGATGAAGCGCAAGGAGAACGCCGACGACGACGGCCCCGCGGCCGCGCCGGCCGGTGCGGTGCCGGCCGCCCGCGGCGGGTACGGCGGCACCGACGACCAGACCCGGGTGGTGAACCGGGTCGGCGCCGGGCCGGACCCGACCATGGTCGGCGGCACGGCCATCAACGACGCACCCACCATGCTCCAGCGCCCGGTGGTGGACGACGTCCCGCCGGACCCGTACGGCGCACCGCCGCCGCCCGCCTTCGGTGGCGGCGGGGGTCAGCCCGGCTGGGCCGGCAGTGGCGGCTACGGCGAGGACGCCCACGGCCAGGGTGGCTACGGCGGTTACGGCAACGCCCCGTCCTCGGGCGGCGGTTACGGCAACGCCCCGTCCTCCGGTGGCGGCTACGGCAACGCGCCGTCCTCCGGCGCCGGCCGCGGTGGGCCCGACTACGGTGCCCCGGCCGGCGGCTACGGCGGCGGCCAGGGTGGTGGCGGCTACGGCGAGCGCTACGACGAGCCGACCGGCCGGTACGGCGGCGAGGGCACCCAGTCCTACGCGCCGCCCGCCGACCCTTACCCGACCAGCACCTACCAGCCCACCGGCGAGCCGGGACACGGCTACGGCCAGGAGCCCTCGTACGGCGGCGGGCACGCCGCGGCGGACCCCGGTGGCGGCTACGGCGGCCAGGGTGGCTACGGCGGCGGTCAGGGCGGCGGCTACGGCGGCGGCCAGCAGGGGTACGACGGCTACGACCAGCGCGGCGGCGGGTACGCCCCGGAGCAGCAGCGCGGCGGCTACGACCAGGGCGGCTACGGCGACCAGGCGGGGTACGGCGGCCAGGGCGGCGGCTACGGCCAGGACGGGTACCCGCCGGAGCAGCGCGGCGGCGGCTACGACAAGCACTCGTACGACCAGCAGGGCGGCTACTACAACGAGCAGGGCCAGCAGCCCGGCCGGGGTCGTGGCGACGGGCCGCAGCAGGACCGGGGCGGCCGCCGGCTGGACTGGCTGGACGACTGACCGACGCGAGGCCGACCGCCGCGCGGACCGCGCCGGGCGACGAGCCCCGGACACCTCGGAGCCGGTGATACCTCAGAGTCATCATGATGACTCTGAGGTATCACGCGTTCGGGGGCACCGCTGGCCGCCGACGTGACGCTGGGTGTTCACCGCGCTGATCGCGGATGCCCGCCCGCCACCGCGAGCAGCCGGCCCTCGGGCTCAGGCGGCGGTGAAGACACCCTGCCGTAGCACGGGCACCACCGTGGAGACACCCACCTGGACGGCCACCTCCACGTCCGCCGCGAAGCCGCCCTCGATCAGCTCCCGCCCGGAGACGCAGCCGCGCACCGCGGCCGGCACGTCGGGGGTGCTGGCCAGCGCCGCCAGCGCCATCGCCGCCTCGACCGAGAGCCCGCCGGGCGCCCCGGAGATCGCGTCGAGCACGCAGGCGGCCCCGAGTTGGTCCTCCACCGCCGGGCGCAGCGAGCCGTCGGGCCAGCGCTCCCCGGCGGCGATCACCCCGACCGGGGCGTCGCCGGTCCCGTACCCCTGCTCGCGCAGCCACCGGCCGACGGCCCGGGCGTTGCGCAGGCAGCCGGCCACCACCGGCAGGCCGGTGGCGCTCGCGGCGGCGCTGATCGCCGAGCCGTTCGGCGACGGCAGCACCAGATCGCTCACCACCGGCGCGCGGCTCAGCGCCGCCGGCGACAGCGACCACGGGCGCTCCTCGCTCACCTGCCGGCGGCCCACCGCCGCCACCGCGCCGACCCGGCGGGCGTACTCGGCGGCCTGCTCCCCCCACGGGAAGGGGTGTACCCGCATGCCCCGGCCGACCGCCACGTCGACGGCGGTGGTGAACGACAGCACGTCCACCACCACCAGGGCGGCGCAGACCCGGCCGAGCTCCGCCGCCCCGGTCAGCCCCCAGTCGAACCGGGCGCCGGATCCGGGCTGGGCGAAGACCGCAGCCGCAACCGCCTCAGCGTTGCTGAGCCGGACCGGGTTCCGCGCCGTCACCGGACTCCACCTCGGTCGGTCCCGCGTCCGCTGCCGGCTCGCTGACCGGGCCATCGGCCGCCGGCCGCGCAGCCACGCCCTCGGCGCCCGGCTCCGCCACCGCCGCGTCCGCGCCCGGCTCGACAGCCGCCGCGTCCGTGGTCGGCTCGACAGCCGTGGCGCCCGCTCCCGGCTGGACAGCCGTGGCGTCCGCGACGGGTTCCGCAGCCGACGCCTCCGGCTCCCCGGCCACTGCCTCGGCGGCCGGCTCGGTCACGCCGCCCTCGGCCACCGGGGCACCAGCCGCCGGAGCGGCGGCCGTCGGTCGCGGGTCGGTGCCGGTGGGCGGGCCGGCGACCGCCGGAGCGGCCCGCAGCGCGTCCGGCGCGGTCGCCTCGACGCCGCCGAACAGGCTCGGCAGCGTCGCGGCGTGCGCGGCGTGCAGCTCGTCCAGGCCGATCCGGAACTGGCCGTACACCTCCAGCGCGCCGCCGGCCGGGTCGGTGACGCCGATGTGCTCCCACGGCACGCCGCGCTCGGCGCAGAGCGCCGTGAACGCCTTCTCGTGCCCGCGCGGCACCGAGACCAGCGCCCGGGACGACGACTCGCTGAACAGGTAGACGAACGGCATCGAGCCGCCGTCGAACCGCTCCGGCACCACGACCCGCGCGCCCACCCCGCGCCGCAGGCAGGACTCCACCAGGCTCTGCGCCAGACCGCCGTCGGAGAGGTCGTGGGCGGAGCTGAGGTGCCCCACCCGGGCCGCCTCGGCCAGCAGGTCAGCCAGCTGGCGCTCGCGGGCCAGGTCCACCATCGGGGGTACGCCGCCGAGGTGCTCGTGGGTCACCCAGGCCCACTCGGACCCGGAGAGCTCCACGTGCGTCTCGCCGAGCAGGAAGATCTGGTCGTGGTCGCCGGCGGCCCGGGGCACGAAGCCCATCGGCACCCGCTCGGCCACGTCGTCCAGCACGCCGAGCACGCCGACGACCGGGGTGGGGTGGATCGGCGCCGGGCCGGTCTGGTTGTAGAAGCTGACGTTGCCGCCGGTCACCGGGATGCCCAGCTCCAGGCAGCCGTCCGCCAGGCCACGGACGGCCTCGGCGAACTGCCACATCACGCCCGGGTCCTCCGGCGAGCCGAAGTTGAGGCAGTTGGTCACGGCGATCGGCTTCGCGCCGGTCACCGCCACGTTCCGGTACGCCTCGGCCAGCGCCAGCTTGGTGCCGTGGTACGGGTCGAGGCGGGCGTACCGGCCGTTGCCGTCGACGGAGAGGGCGACGCCGAGGCCGGTCCGCTCGTCGATCCGGATCACGCCGGAGTCCTCCGGCTGGGCGAGCACGGTATTGCCCAGCACGTAGCGGTCGTACTGCTCGGTGACCCAGGTCTTGTCGGCCAGGTTCGGCGAGGCGATCATGCGCAGCACGGTCTCCCGCAGCGCCTCCGGGTTGCCCGGCCGGGGCAGCGTCTCGGCCCGGTCGGCCTGGAGCAGGATCAGGTCGGCCGGCTCGCGCATCGGGCGGGCGTACACCGGCCCGTCGTCGACAAGCGAGCCCGGCGGCACGTCGACCACGAGCTGGTCCCGCCAGGTGATGACCAGCCGGCCCGGCTGGCCGTCCGGCGACGGCGCGGTGACCTCGCCGATGGCGGTGGCCCAGACGCCCCACTTCTCGGCGGTCTTGAGCACCGCTTCCAGCTTGTCGGGGGCGACGACCAGCAGCATCCGCTCCTGGGACTCGCTGGCCAGGATCTCGTGCGGCTCCATCGAGGGCTCGCGCAGCGGCACCCGCTCCAGCCAGACCCGCATGCCGGTGCCGGCGGAGGCGGCGGTCTCGGTCAGGGCGCAGGTCAGGCCGGCGCCGCCGAGGTCCTGGATGCCGACGACCAGCTCGGCGTCGTACAGCTCGAGGCACGCCTCGATCAGCAGCTTCTCCATGAACGGGTCGCCCACCTGCACGGACGGGCGGCGCTGCTCGCTGCCCTCGTCGAAGGTGGCGCTGGCCAGCACGGACACGCCGCCGATGCCGTCCCGGCCGGTCTTGGCGCCCATCAGCACCACGACGTTGCCGGGGCCGGTGGCGTCCTTCTTCTGCAGCCGGTCGACCGGCAGCACGCCCAGGCAGAGCGCGTTGACCAACGGGTTGCCCTGGTAGCAGGGGTCGAAGACCACCTCGCCGCCGATGTTGGGCAGGCCCAGGCAGTTGCCGTAGCCGCCGACCCCGGCGACCACGCCGGGCAGCACCCGGGCGGTGTCCGGGTGGTCGGCCGCGCCGAAGCGCAGCGGGTCCATCACCGCGACCGGCCGGGCGCCCATGGCGAGGATGTCGCGGACGATGCCGCCCACCCCGGTCGCCGCGCCCTGGTACGGCTCGACGAAGCTCGGGTGGTTGTGCGACTCGACCTTGAAGGTCACCGCCAGCTCGTCGCTGACCCGGACCACGCCGGCGTTCTCGCCGATGCCGGCGAGCAGCCGGTCG
>NZ_JAIOAA010000033.1 GCF_019890675.1 Micromonospora sp. PLK6-60
GGGGGGGCCGGGCGGGGGGGGGGGGGTGGTGGTGGGTGGGGGGGGGGGGGGGGGGGGGGGGGGCCGTGCTGGCCGCCTCCACCGCCACGGCCGGCGGGTCGGGTCGGTCCGGGCCCGGCTCTGCCGTGACGGACATCGGGTCGGGCCGGTCCGGGCCCGGCTCTGCCGTGACGGACATCGGGTCGGGCCGGTCCGGGCCCGGCTCTGCCGTGACGGACGTGGGGTCGGCCGGGGGCGTGGCGTACCCGTCCTCTGGAGTGGTGGCCGGCCGACCGGACCCGGCCGCTTCCGGCTCTCGGTTCCGGTCGGCCGGGTGGGCGGGGTCGGCCGGGTGGGCGGGGTCGGCCGGCGTCGCCACCGGGGGTTGCGGGCGGTCGGTGGGTGCCACCGCGAGACCGGTCGGCGCGCCCACCGCTGCCGTGCCGTCCCTCGCCGTGCCGTCCACCGCCGTGCCGTCCGCGACCGCCGCGCCGTGCGCCGCCGCGCCATCCGGGTTCGCCGCGCCATCCGGGTTCGCCGTGCCGTCCGAGGCGCGGGAGCTGTTCGGGTCGTCGGCCGGCGCGCGGTCCGGGGCCGCCGGCTGGGCCGGCCCCGTCGCAATCGGGCCGTCGGTGGGTACGGGGTCGGAGCCGGTACGACGTGGGTCCTCGTCGCCGGCCGCGAGGGGCCCGGCCAGGGCCCGGCTGTCCGGCGTGGAGGTTCCGGGCTGCGGCGCGGCGTCCGTGGCCGGCTCGGCCGGCGCCGCCGAGGCGGCGTGCGTGGCCGGCTCGTCGTGGGTGGGGCGGCGCGGCCGGAACCAAGCGGCAGCGGCGTCGCCTTCCGGCGCCACGGGAGCGGCAGGCGCGGAGCTGGCTGTCCCGGTTGCCGGTGCGGGCAGCTCGACCCCGGCCGGCGCGGGACCGCCGGTCGGCGTCGCGGTTGGCGTTGGCGTTGGCGTTGGCGTCGGCGTCGGCGTCGTGGGCACGGTGGCGGCCGGTGGGGGATCGCCGGCAGCCGGCTCGGACCGTGGGTCGAGTCCGTGCCGTTCGGTCCGCGGCTCGTGTCGGGCCGGTTCGGTCCGCGGCTCGTGTCGGGCCGGTTCGGACTGCGGCTGGTGGCGGGCCTGTTCGAATTGCGGCTCGCGGCGGGCCTTTTCGGGCCGCGGCTCGTCGCCGGTCGGTTCGGGCTGTGCCTCGTCGCCGGCCGGTTCGGTGAGCGGCTCGGGGGCCTGTTCGGTCGGCGGCGCGGAGCCGGCGGGCTCGGCGTGGACCTCGGGCCCGTTGGCGGCCGGCTCAGACGCCTCGCGGTGCCGCTCCGGCCGGTCCGACGATCCCGGCGCCCCGGGCGGCGGCGTTCGCCGTGCCTCGTCGGTCACCTCGGTGGGCGCGGCCGGCGGTGCGAAGACCTGCGCGGGCGTCGGGTCGCCCGGCCGCTCCGGTGTGCGGGCGGCCGGACCGGCGGCGGGCGGCGTGTCGGGCCGTGCCTGGGTGCCGGAGGCCGGCCCGGCGGTGAAGGGAGCCTCGTCCCGGCCGACCGGCTCGGGTGCTGTGCCGGGCTCGGGGGCCGGCAGGAACTCCACCCGCAGCCGGGCCGCCGGGGCCTCGGAGTCCGCCACCGACGCTCCACCGTGGATGCCGGACCACGTCGGACCCGCGCCGGGCAGGTCGGTCGCGCGGCCCGGCGCGCCGGACACCGGCGCCTCGGGCCTGGCCGGCGGGCCAGCGGGCCCGCCGGCCGGAGCACCCGACGTGGGCGCTCCGGAGGTCGGCGCACCCGACGTGGGCGCTCCGGAGGTGGGCGCACTGGAGCCGAGCGCTCCGGTGGTGGGCGCCCCTGAGATAGGCGCCCCTGAGATAGGCGCCCCTGAGGTGGGCGCGCTGGAGATTGGTGGTCCGGAGCTGGGCGTGCTGGAGACGGGCACGCCGGAGACGGGCACGCCGGAGACGGGCGGCGGTGCACCGGCGGCAGGTCCGTCGGGGAGGGGCGCCGACGGGCCGGCGACGGGGCGGTCGGGGCGGGGCGTGGGCGGGCCGGAGACCGGTGGCCGAGCGGCGGGAGCCGGAGAGGCGGGGACCCCCGAGACCGGCCCGCCGGAGCCGGGGACCCCCGAGACCGGTGCTCCGGAGACAGGTGCTCCGGGGACGGGTGCTCCGGGGACGGGCGCTCCAGAGACGGGCGCTCCAGAGACGGGGACGGGCGGGCCGGAGACGGGCGCTCCAGAGACCGGTGCGCCGGAGACCGGTGTGCCGGAGATCGGTGTGCCGGGGCCCGCGACGCCCCTGCCAGGCGCGTAGCCGTGCGGCGGGGAGGTGGGACGCGCGGGTGGGCCGTCGGCCGGCACCCGGCTCGGCGGCGGGGCGGCGGCGCGGGTCGCCGGCGGCGGCGCGGACGGGCGAGCGTCGCCGCCGTGGCGGGCCGGGTGCCCCTGCTCGACGGGCGGCCGGTGCTCCTCGGGCCCGCGCCGGGCGGGCTGGTGGGCACCGGGGTCGGGCCGACGGGCCTGGTCGGGGTGGACCGGGCCGGCGGCCGGCGGCCGCTGCTGCGGCGACGCCGGCGCCACGGCGGGGCCGTACCCGGGAGCGGCGGTCTGCGGCCGCCGGTGTGGCGGCCGTTCCTGGTCGGGCCGGAACCGGGCCCGGTCGTCGGGCGGGTGGCCCGCGCCGGGACGGTGGCGCTCCTCGGCCGGCGGGCGCGGGCTGCGGTCGGGCGCGACCTGGGTACGGTCGTCCGCCCGCCGGGCGGCGGGTGCCTGGCGGTGGTCGGCCGGGCCGTCCGGGCCGGTGCGGTCGGCGGGTGGCTCCGCCGGAGGGTACGGGTACTGACCCGCCCGCCGCCCCTCGTGCGGATAGCCGGGGCGGAGCGGACCGGGCTCGGGCCAGCGCAGCCCGCCGTCCCGTTCCGGGGCGGGACGCTCGACCGTGCCCCGGTACCACTCGGCCGGCGCCGCCACCTCGGAAGGTCGCGGGTCGCGGGCGCCGGGCTGGCACGCCTCGCCGTCCGGGTCGGGCTCGCGGCGCACCGGCCGGTGCGTCGGCCCGTCCGGTCCACGGCCGTCCCCGCCCAGGCCGGCGCGGCCGTACGGTTCGCCCGCCCGGGCCCGGCCACGGGCCTCGTCGCCCCTGCCGGTTCGGCTGTCGCCGAGGCCGGCGCGGCTGTCGCGGGCGTCGGTCCGGCTGTCGCCGAGGCCGGCGCGGCTGTCGCGAACGTCGGCGCGGCTGTCGCCCAGGCCGGCGCGGCTGTCGCGCGTCGGGCGGGCGGCGCGTTCGTCGGGCTCGGGCAGCCAGCCCGGCTCGGCGTGGGGTGCGGGGGAGACCGGCGCCTGGCCGACGCTCTCGGCCCGGGTCCACCGCTCCGCCGTCGGGCGGTTGCCGGGCGGCTCCTGGTTCCGGTCGCCGTGCCAGCCGGCCCGGTCACGGTCGACCGTCCACTCCGTACCGCGCTGGTCGGGCCGGCCGGCCCGGGCGTGGTCGTCACGGCGGTCCGGGAACGGCTGCTCCGGCCGCCGGTCCCACTGCCGGCCGGGTGGACCGTACGGGTCACCGCTCGGTCGGCGGTCCGCCGGCGGCGGACCGTACGCGTCGCCGGCCGGACGCCGGTCCGGGCGGTGCTCGGCCGGCGTGCCGCGCCGCTCCTCCCAGCCGCGCCGACCGTCCGGCGCGCCCCGGTGCCCGTCGGGGCCGGCCCACTGGTCGGCGGGCCGCGGCCGGTGTTCTTCGTGGTCGCGCCGGGTGTCCGGGGCAGGGCGGCCGTCGCCCCGGCCGCGCGGCTCCCAGGGGTGCTGTGGCGCGTCGGCCGGGTGCGGGCCGCGCTGTTCCCGGGGGTGCTGCGGCGGCGCGTCGGCCTGGTGTGGGCCGCGCGGAGTGGAGCGGCGCTCCGCCCAGCCGATCCGCCCGTCCGGCCGGGGCTCGTCGGCGTCCTCCCGGTACGGGTCACCGGCGGCCGGGCTGACCGGGCGCACCTCGGCCCGGCCGACCACGGCGCGGGCGCCGGCCGCCGGAATGTGCTGGGCGCCGATGTCGCCGGGGTAGCGCTGACCGGGGAACTGTGGCTGCCACTCGTGCGTCGGCTCGGCCGCCCAGGACGGCTCGGCCGGGTCGTACCAGCGCTCGAAGCCACTCATCGCGGGGCCTCGCCGTTCCGGCCGGCTGTGCCGGCGGCCCGCTCCTGTCGCCGGCTCCCGACCGAACCCGTTGCCGGCTCGCGTCGCTCGCTCACGGCGATGTCACCTCGTTGGAATTGTCGCGCTCGACGCCGGGGCACACCGGTAGAGTCGCCTGTCCCGATATGGCCCTGCTGCGGATGGAGGGTAACGGCGTGGGTTCGGTCACCGCCACTGTGCCACTGCCCACGAGCACAAACGTTATCCTATGGTTTCGGACATTCGGTGCGATAGCCGCGTCCGGCTTCAGACGATACGCCACCTACCGGCAGGCCGCGGTGGCGGGCGTGGTGACCAACACCGTCTTCGGATTTCTGCGTTGCTACGTGCTGCTCGCCGCCGCCGGCGCGGCCGGCTCGGTGGGTGGCTACGACCGGGCCCAACTCGCCACCTTCGTCTGGGTCGGGCAGGGACTGCTCGCGGTGATCCTCCTCTGGGGATGGACCGACCTGGCCGACCGGATCCGCACCGGCGAGGTCGCCGCCGATCTGCTCCGCCCGGTCCACCCGGTGACCAGCTACCTCGCCACCGACCTCGGGCGGGCCGGCTGGGCCGCCGTCACCCGGCTGCTGCCCCCGGTGCTGACCGGGCCGCTCTTCTTCGACGTCTACCTGCCCCGGCGGCCGGCCACCCCGGCGCTCTTCGTGGTCTCCGTGCTGATCGCCGTGGTGCTCTGCTTCGGTTGCCGGTACCTGGTCAACGCCACCGCGTACTGGTTGCACGACGTGCGCGGGCCGATGATCCTCTGGACGCTCGGCGCCGGGGTGCTCGCGGGGCTCTACTTCCCGCTGCGTTTCCTGCCCGACCCGGTGCTGGTGCCGCTCTGGCTGCTCACCCCGTTCCCGAGCCTGCTGCAGACCCCGCTGGACGTGTTGGTCGAGCGAGATCCGGCGGCGACCCAACTGACGCTGGTCGGGTTGCAGCTGGGTTGGGCGGTGGCGCTGCTCGCGCTCTGCCGGCTGGTGCAGCGCCGGGCCGAGCGGCGGATGGTCGTGCAGGGTGGCTGAGCCGGTCCCGGCGGCTCCGGCCCCGGCCGACCCGTGGCGGGGCCGGCTGGCCGCGTACCGGGCGCTGCTGGGGGCGCAGGCCAGGTCGCAGGCCGCGTACCGGACGTCGTTCGTGGTGGACCTGGTCGGCAACGTCGGGGCGACCCTGTTCGACGTGCTCACCGTACTGGTGATCTTCGGGGTGACCAGGGAACTGGGCGGCTTCACGCTCCGCGAGACGTTGGTGGTCGTGGGCCTGTCCGCCTTCGCCTTCGCCACCGCCGACCTGCTGATCGGCAACATCGAGCGGCTGCCCCGGTACGTCCGCACCGGACTGTTCGACGCGGTGCTGGTCCGCCCGCTGGGCGCGCTGCCCCAGCTGGTGCTGATGGACCTGCCGGTGCGCAAGGTGTCCCGAGCGCTGTTCGGGCTGGCGGTGCTGGTCTTCGCGGTCGGCTCGGCCGGGATCGACTGGACGCCGGGCCGGGTGGCGCTGCTGGTGGTCGCCCCGCTGGCCGCGGTGGTCTTCTTCGGCTCGGTCTTCGTGGCCACCGCGACGATCTCGTTCTACTGGATCGACTCGGCGGAGCTGGCCAACTCGGTCACCTACGGTGGGCGGGACTTCACGTCCTACCCGGTCACCGTCTACGGCGGCTGGTTCCGCGCGCTGTTCGCGTACGGGATGGGGTTCGCCTTCGTCAGCTACCACCCGGCGCTGGCGCTGCTCGGCCGGGCCGACCCGCTCGGCCTGCCGGCCTGGGTCGGCTGGGCCTCGCCCGGCGTCGCGCTGGTCGCGGCCGGCGTCGCGGCCGCGGCCTGGCGCGTCGGGATCCGCCACTACCGGAGTACGGGGTCGTGAACGTGATCGAGATGGTCGGGTTGCGCAAGGAGTTCACGGTACGGGTGAAGGCCGGCCGACTGCGCCGGACGAAGCGGATTGTCACCGCCGTCGACGGCATCGACCTGCGGGTGGAGCGCGGCGAGATGGTCGGCTACATCGGGCCGAACGGCGCCGGCAAGTCGACCACCCTCAAGATGCTGACCGGGGTGCTGACACCGACGGCGGGCCGGGTGCGGGTCGGTGGCCTGCGCCCGGTCCCCGACCGGACCCGGCTGGCGCTGCGCATCGGCGTGGTCTTCGGGCAGCGCTCGCAGCTCTGGTGGGACCTGCCGCTGCGCGACTCGTTCGACCTGCTGCGCCACGTCTACCGGGTGCCCGCCGCCGAGCACGCCGCCCGGCTGCGCCGCTGCCGCGGCCTGCTCGACCTGGACGGCTTCCTGGACGTGCCGGTCCGGCAGCTCTCCCTCGGCCAGCGGATGCGTGGCGAGCTGACCGCCGCCCTGCTGCACGGCCCCGAGGTGCTCTTCCTCGACGAGCCCACCATCGGGCTGGACGTGGTGAGCCGGCAGGCCGTCCGGGGTTTCCTCGCCGAGTTGGGCCGAGCGGGCGACACCACCCTGGTGCTCACCACCCACGACCTGGCCGACATCGAGCGGCTGTGCCGGCGCCTCGTGGTGATCGACCACGGCCGGGTGGTGCACGACGGCAGCATCGCGGCGCTGCACGCCCGGTACGGCTCCCGCCGGCTGGTCGTCGCCGAGTTGGACGCCCCGCTGGCCGAACCGCCGACGCTGGCCGGTGCGCCCGTGCTGCGGGTGGAGGCCGAGGGGCACCGGCTGGTCCTCGCGCTGGAGTCGGCGGGGGTCGCGGAGGTCGTCGCCGGGCTGCCGGTCTCGCCGCGCTGCGCGACATCTCGATCGTCGAGCCGGACATCGAGGAGGTGGTCACCCGCCTCTACCGGAACCCGGCCCCAGTGCAAGGAGGGGCCCCTTATTAACAGACGTCTGTTAATAAGGGGCCCCTCCTTGCACCGGTGGCCCGGGTCAGGGGTGCTCCATGACCAGCACCGCCAGGGTGCCCGGGGCCAGCGCCTCGTACCGGTGCGGGGCGTCGCCGGGGAAGGTGGCGTAGTCGCCGGGGCTGAGCTCGACCAGCTCGGGGTCGGGGCCGAGGCGCAGCCGCCCGGCGGCGACCACGACGTGCTCGACGCTGCGCGGGGTGTGCGCCTCGGCGGCCCGGACGGTGCCTGGCTCCAGCTCCATCAGATAGACGTCGCGGCGGGCGTGCGGCGAGCCGGCGCTCAGCAGGGTGGCGGCGAAGTTGCCCTGTTCGGAGCTGATCCGCCGGCCCTCGCCGGCCCGGATCACCCGGACGGCCTCAGCGGGTGGCTCGACCAGGCGACTGAACGGCACCCCCAGGGCGACGCCCAGCGCCCAGAGCGTCTCGATGCTGGGGTTGCCGGTGCCGGACTCCAGCTGGGAGAGGGTGGACTTGGCGATGCCGGCCCGGCGGGCCAGCTCGGTCAGCGAGATGCCGGCCCGGGTGCGCTCGTGCCGCAGGGCGGTCGCGATGGTGGCCAGCGGGGGAGCCGGGTCGACGGCCAATGTTCGCTCCAGAGGTCTGTTTGTTCGATTTGACGAACGCCAGGGCGCGTGTTCATCATAACGAACATGCGTACGGCTGAGCGAACACGCGATGGCGCGATGCTCCGCGACGTCGCCGCCATCGGCGCGGCCATGCTCGCGGTGGGCGCCTCGTTCGGCGCGGTGGCCGTCGCCGCCGGGCTTCCCGCCTGGGCGACCCTCGCGATGTCGGCGATCGTCTACGCCGGCGGCGCGCAGTTCATGGCGGTGGGTCTGATCGCCGCGGGCAGCCCGTTCGCCGCGGTCCTCGCCGGGTTGCTGCTCAACGCCCGGCACCTGCCGTTCGGCCTCACCCTCGGCGGCAGCCTCGGGTCGCAGCGCTGGCGGCGGTTGCTCGGCAGCCACCTGATGACCGACGAGGCGACCGCCTTCGCGCTGGCCCAGCCGGCCGGCGACCCGCGCCGCCGCGCGTTCTGGCTGGCCGGGGTGCTGCTCTTCCTCGCCTGGAACGCGGGCACCCTGCTCGGCGTGCTCGCCGGCGGCGCGGTCGGCGACCCGACCGTCCTCGGCCTCGACGCCGCGTTCCCGGCCGGGCTGATCGCCCTGCTGCTGCCGGTGCTGCGCGATCGGGACACCCGGTGGGTGGCGCTGACCGGCGCCGGGCTGGCGGTGGTGACCACCCCGGTGCTGCCGGCCGGGCTGCCGGTGCTGCTCGCGCTCGGCGCGCTTGCCCTGCTGTTGGTGCGGGGCCGCCGCCGGCCACCGCCCGGCGACGACGGTCTTACCCCGGACCCGGGAACCCGCCAGGACGAGCCGACGCCCGTACTGCGGGCGGGGGAGGCGTCGTGCTGATCGCGGTCATCCTCGCCCTGGCCGTGGGCACGTACGGCTTCCGGGCCGTCGGGGTCCTGCTGCACGACCGGCTCGACCTGCCCGAGTGGTCCCGGCGTCTGCTGCCGATCGGGGCCGCCGCGTTGCTCGCCGCACTGGCCGCGACCGCCGCGTTGACCGAGGCCGCCGGCTTCGCCGGCTGGGCCCGCCCGGCCGGCGTACTGGTCGGGCTGGTACTCGCCTGGCGGCGCGCGCCGTTCGTCCTGGTGGTGGTCGCCGCGGCGGGCGCCACCGCGCTGCTGCGCCTGCTCGGGCTGCCGTGACGCAGGCCCGCCCAGGTGTAAGGAGGGGCCCCTTATTAACAGACGTCTGTTAATAAGGGGCCCCTCCTTACACCGCAGGCTCAGATCTTGGCGCCGATGTCCACCTGGGGGGCGGGGGCGCGCATCCGGCGGAAGGTGATCGACCGCATGATCGCGTACAGGTAGAGCGAACCCAGCCGCTCGGTCGACTTCGGGAAGCGCTCGCGGACCAGCTTCTTGATCTTCCGGGAGATCAGGATGGAGTCGATCACCACGCCGAGGGCCAGCGCGCCCCAGAGGACGTTTGACACCAACCGGACGATCGGCGGCATGGCCTGGTTCGACCCGATCAGCACGATCAGCGCGCCGCCGAAGAACCAGGTGCCCACCGTACGGCGGGAGTCGACCACGTCCCGGGCGAGCCGGCGCTCCGGTCCCCGGTCCCGCGGGCCGCCCTCCCGGCGGAACTCCGCGGCGGCCTCGGCGCGGACCTTGCGCCGCTGCTCCCGGGCCTCTTCCTTGGTCAGCGGCCGGGACGGCGCGGTCGGCCGCCGGCCGGCGGTGGGACGCTTCGGCGTCTCCCGGCCCTTGGCGGGGGTGTAGCCCGGGCGGGCGGGCGTGGACTCCTCCTCGGGGGTCACCTTGGCGGTGGAATCCTCGATGAGGTCGGCGGACTTGCGGCGAAACAGCGACGGCACGCCGTGAAGGGTAGCCAAATAGCCGCGCCCGGTGCACATCGCGGGTGCACCGGGCGAACTATTCCCGCTCGCCGCGCGGGGTCAGCCGCGCCGAGCCGGGGGAGCGGTGGACGGGTTACGGGCGCTCGACGTGCGCGCCGAGGTCGGCGAGCTTCTTCTCGAAGTCCTCGTAGCCCCGGTTGATCAGGTCGACGCCGTACACCCGGGAGGTGCCCTCGGCGGCGAGCGCGGCGATCAGGTGGCTGAAGCCGGCCCGCAGGTCGGGGATGACCAGGTCGGCCGCGTGCAGCTTGCTCGGGCCGGCGATCACCGCCGAGTGCTTGAAGTCGCGGCGGCCGAAGCGGCACGGGGTGCCGCCGAGGCAGTCCCGGTAGACCTGGATGTTGGCGCCCATCGAGTTCAACGCCTCGGTGTAGCCCAGCCGCTGCTCGTACACGGTCTCGTGGACGATGGACAGGCCGCGGGCCTGGGTCAGCGCCACCACCAGCGGCTGCTGCCAGTCGGTCATGAACCCGGGGTGCACGTCGGTCTCCAGCGCGACCGCGTTCAGCTCCCCGCCCGGGTGCCAGAACCGGATGCCGCCCTCCTGGCCGGGCCGGCCGTCACGCGGCGGCCGCATATCGGTCACCTCGTACTCGCCGCCGACCGAGCGGAAGATGTTCAGGAAGGTCATCATGTCGGCCTGCTGGGCGTTGAGCACCTCGACGTGGCCGCGGGTGGCCAGCGCGGCGGCCGCCCAGCTCGCCGCCTCGATCCGGTCCGGGATCGGCCGGTGGGTGTAGCCGTGCAGCCGCGGCACGCCCTGGATCTCGATGACCCGGTCGGTGTGCACGTTGATGATCGCGCCCATCTTCTGCAGGATGCAGATCAGGTCGATGATCTCCGGCTCGACGGCGGCGTTGCGCAGCTCGGTGACGCCCTTGGCCATCACCGCGGTGAGCAGCACCTGCTCGGTCGCGCCCACGCTCGGGTACGGCAGGGCGAACTTGGTGCCGTGCAGCCCGTTGGGCGCCGACAGGTGCAGCCCCTCCGGGGTCTTGTCGACGGTCGCGCCGAACTCGCGCAGCGCCTGCAGGTGGAAGTCGATCGGGCGCGGCCCGATGTGGCAGCCGCCCAGGTCGGGGATGAAGGCGTGGCCGAGCCGGTGCAGCAGCGGGCCGCAGAACAGGATCGGGATCCGGCTGGAGCCCGCGTGCACGTTGATCTGGTCGGTGCTGGCGCTCTCGACGTTCGACGGGTCGAAGATCAGCTCCCCGTCCTCGTCGCCGTCGCTGACCTTGACGCCGTGCAGGCCGAGCAGGCCCCGGACCACTTCGACGTCGCGGATGCGCGGCACGTCGAACAGCCGGCTGGGGGTGTCGCCCAGCAGGGCGGCGACCATCGCCTTGGAAACCAGGTTCTTCGCGCCGCGTACCCGGATCCGCCCTTGCAGGGGGGTACCTCCGTGTACGACCAGTACGTCGTCCGTCAACGCAACCTCCAGCGCGCGTCGGGTGGTGCCGTGTGAGGGGTGGGGGCCTGCGATCTCATCGCTACCCGGATGGCCGCCAGGTGAAAACGGCCCGCGTGTTCGTCGCCCCGGCAGCATAGTCCTCGGTGCCGAGAAGGGAACCGGTCACATCACCCGGACGGCCTTAATTGGGGTGTGCGGTACGTTTCCGTGCCGGCCCGTCACCGAGGGTGATCAATCGGCGGTGGGCGGCGGGGTGTCGGCGCCCGGCAGGGCGAGCATCCGGTCCAGCGCCGCGCGGGCGTGCCCAGCGGTGTCCGGGTCGACGGTGATCTGGTTCACCACCCGGCCGGCGACCAGCTCCTCCAGGGCCCAGACCAGGTGCGGCAGGTCGATCCGGTTCATCGTGGAGCAGTAGCAGACCGCCCGGTCGAGGAACATGATCTGCTTGTCCGGGTGGGCCAGCGCCAGCCGGCGGACCAGGTTGAGCTCGGTGCCGACCGCCCAGGCCGAGCCGGCCGGGGCCGCCTCGATGGCCTTGATGATGTATTCGGTGGAGCCGACGAAGTCGGCGGCGGTGACCACCTCGTGCCGGCACTCCGGGTGCACCAGCACGTTCACCCCCGGCACCCGCTCCCGGACGTCGTTGACGCTGTCCAGGGTGAACCGGCCGTGCACCGAGCAGTGCCCGCGCCAGAGGATCATCTTCGCGTTCCGCAGCTGCTCCGGGGTGAGCCCGCCGCCCGGCTTGTGCGGGTCGTAGAGCACGCAGTCGTCCAGCGACAGGCCCATCTCCAGCACCGCGGTGTTACGACCCAGGTGCTGGTCGGGCAGGAAGAGCACCTGCTGCCCCTGCTCGAACGCCCACTCCAGGGCCCGCTTCGCATTGGAGGAGGTGCAGACCACACCCCCGTGCCGGCCGACGAACCCCTTGATGTCGGCCGAGGAGTTCATGTACGTCACCGGGACGGTCCGCCCGGCCACGCCCAGGTCGGTCAGCACCTCCCAGGCCGTCTCGACCTGGGACAGCACCGCCATGTCGGCCATCGAGCAGCCGGCCGCCAGGTCGGGCAGGACCACCCGCTGGGCGTCCGAGGTGAGGATGTCGGCGCTCTCGGCCATGAAGTGCACGCCGCAGAAGACGATGTACTCCGCGTCGGGGCGCGCCGCCGCCTCCCGGGCCAGCTTGAACGAGTCGCCGGTCACGTCGGCGAACTGGATCACCTCGTCGCGCTGGTAGTGGTGGCCGAGCACGAAGACCTTCGTGCCGAGCGCGGCCTTGGCCGCCGTCGCGCGGGCGACCAGATCCGGGTCGCTCGGCGCGGGCAGGTCACCCGGACACTCCACGCCACGCTCGGTGGCGGGGTCGCTGCCGCGGCCGAGGAGCAGCAGCGCAGTGGCGGTGTTGGAGGGCTCAACCCAGGTCGAAGTCACGTCCCCATGGTCCCACAGCACAGCCGCCGCGCAGCCGCCGCCGATGTGGGCTGCCACACTGCTGGGCATGCGCGTGCTGCTCTGTCCGGACAAGTTCGCCGGCACCCTGGGGGCCCCGGAGGTGGCCGCCGCGGTGGCCGAGGGCTGGCGCGCGGTCGCCGGCGGGGACGAACTGGTCAGCCGGCCGCTGGCCGACGGCGGGCCCGGCTTCGTGACGGTGCTGGCCGAGGCCCTCGGCGGGCGCCGGCTGCCGGTGCCGACGGTCGACCCGCTGGGCCGGCCGGTCGCCGGTGAGATCCTGGTCACCGGCGACGGCACCGGCTACCTGGAGAGCGCCCAGGCCTGCGGCCTGCACCTGCTGGACCCGGCCGAACGTGACCCCCGGCGCACCACCTCGTACGGGCTGGGCCCGCTGGTCACCGCCGCGGTCGAGGCGGGGGCCCGGACCGTGGTCGTCGGGCTGGGCGGCTCGGCCACCAACGACGGCGGCGCCGGCCTGCTCACCGCGCTGGGCGCCACCCCGCTCGACGAGACCGGCCACGCCCTGCCGTACGGCGGGGCGGCGCTGGCGGGCGTGGCGGCCCTGGACGGGACGCCCCGGCTGCGCGACGCCCGGCTGGTCGCCGCCACCGACGTGGACAACCCGCTGCTCGGCCTGCACGGCGCCAGCAACGTCTACGGCCCGCAGAAGGGGGCGAGCCGGGCGGACGTGCTGCTGCTGGACGCCGCGCTGGAGCGCTGGGCGGCGGTGCTGGAGCGGGACCTGCCCGGCTGCCCGCCGGGGTTGGGCGGGCTGCCCGGCGGCGGGGCGGCCGGCGGCCTGGGCGCGACGATCCTGGCCCTGGGCGGCCGGTGCGAGTCCGGCATCGGGCTGGTCACCCGGGCCGTCGGGCTGGAGGCCGCGCTGGACTCCTGCGACCTGGTGATCACCGGCGAGGGCTCCTTCGACCACCAGTCGCTGCGCGGCAAGGTGGTCGCCGGGGTCGCCGGAGCGGCCCGCGACCGTGGGCTGCCCTGCGTGGTGCTGGCCGGCCGGGTGAGCGCCGGCCGGCGGGAGGCCGCCGCGGCCGGGGTCACCGACGCGTACAGCCTGGTGGAGCACTTCGGCGGCGAGCGGAGCGGCGGCGTCGAGGCGGCGCTGGCCCGCCCCGCCGAGGGCCTGCGCGCGCTCGGTGCCCGCCTGGCCGGCCAGTGGAGCCGCTAGGCCCTGTCCTGCCGATCATTGCCGGGCTGCGACGGGCCCAGACGGCGACCGGCGGCGTTGTCGGTTCGTCCGGATACAACACCGGTATCCGGACGAACCTCCGCCTTGCCGGACCGCCGCCTGGACCGCGCCTCGCACCGACATGATCGACAGGACAGGGCCT
>NZ_JAIOAA010000034.1 GCF_019890675.1 Micromonospora sp. PLK6-60
GGGCTCGACGCTACGGTGACGATCCACCCTGGTCATCCGGCATATGTTCGAAGCCTTCGATGCCGGCTTCTACGCATGTCGATCGCTGTGTCATACAGGTTGGACGGTCGAGGATGGCGACGACGCGGCCGGACGCTCCCGGCGGGAGCGCGCGGCGAAGACGAGCAGCCATCCCATGAGGACCACCTCACCGACGAAGGTGACCGTGGCGACCGGGAACGGGTACCCGGCCGGGACCAGTGCGCCGATCGAGTCGGCGAGGTAGCCCGCGCCGGCGATGGCGACGAGCACCCCGACCCAGGTCGGCACGGCGCGGGACCGCCAGGCCAGCCAGCCGACCAGCAGCAGGTGGACGCCGAACAGGAGCAGGCCCAGGTTCCAGACCTCGTCGAACTCGGTGAGCCGCGCGGGGCCGAGGGTGCCGAGCCGGTCGGACCCCGGACCGTCGCGCAGCAGGCCGGCGACGGCGATCAGCTGGGCGATCGCCACGGCGAAGACGATCGCGTATCCGGTGCGGCACCAGGCGGAGAGCAGCGCGACGGTGCGGTGGGTGTCCACGAAGAACGCCCGCAGCGCCCAGGCGACCAGCACGTCGAGGCAGGCGACCGCGAACAGGGCGACGACGGCCAGGGTGAGGGCCCGCTGGTTCGCCACCAGCCGGGCGGTGGTCTGCGCCGGATCGGTGGCGACCAGCCGTTCCAGGACGCCGAAGTTGGCCAGCCCGGCGAGCGCCGCCATCACCAGCAGGCCGAGCCCGGCGCCGAGCGCCGCGCGACCCGGTCGACGGTCGCCCGCCGTGGCGGTGCTCCTCGCCTCGTCGACGGCGGGACGCCCGGCGGTGGACGGTGCGAAGCCGCGAGCGAGCAGCAGCAGCGCGAAGGCGATCTCGAACAGTCCGCCGGGGACGGCCAGCACGACCCCGACCGCGGCCCCCATCAGCTCGGCCGCCGCTCCGACCGCCAGCAGCGCGTATCCGGCGAATCCCCAGCCGGCCAGCCAGCGCGGTAGCCAGCGTTGCCGGTCGAGGGCCAGGCAGAGCGGCAGGCTGCCCAGCCCCAGCGCCAGCATGGCGAGCTGGTAGGCGACGTCGGCCGCGCCGGCCCCGACCCGGTGCAGCAGGACGATCCCGGCGGTGAGCAGGAACGCCTCCGCGCCGCGCGCCACGAGGTAGGTCCAGGCGGCCGCCGGGTGCGCTCGGCGCAGCGCCCGGAAGGCCAGCGCGCCGATCGCCGCCACCAGGACGGAGTTGAGCACCACCAGCGCCACCCCGGCGGGGCGCCCGCCGAGCGCGCTGCCGACGCCGTAGGCGGCGAACGCCGCCAGGAAGAACGCGCCGGCCCATCGGCCGGCCACACGAAGGGACATGCCCGCCTCCCAGGCTTCGTACTTAGTACGTCTTACTAAGTACGATACGGTTGGCAACGGGAGCGGTCAATGGTGTCGACCCGAGGGGAGCAGGCGGTGGGCCAGCCGGCACGGCAGCTGAGTCGCGAGCGGGTGCTGCGCGCCGCGGTCGGCATCGCCGACTCGCGCGGCCTGGGGGCGTTGACGATGCGGTCGCTCGCCGCCGAGTTGGACGCCAAGCCGATGTCGCTCTACCACTACATCCGCAACAAGGACGAACTCCTCGACGCCCTGGTCGACGGGGTCTTCGCGGAGATCGAACTGCCCGAGGTGGGCGGCGACTGGCGGGCCGAGGTGCGCCGGCGCTCGCTGTCGGCCCGCGCGGTCCTGGCGCGGCATCCGTGGGCGTTGGCCCTGGTCGAGACCCGGACCAGCCCCGGGCCGGCCACCCTGCGCCACCACGACGCCATGCTGGGCGTGCTGCGGGCCGGCGGGTTCTCGTTGCGCATGACGGCCCACGCGTACGCGGTCATCGACGCCTACGTCTACGGCTTCGTGTTGCAGGAGGCGTCCCTGCCGTTCGACGGCGCGGACTCCGCCGACGCGGTCGCGGGATCGATCATGGAGGGTTTCGCGGCGGGCGACTACCCGCATCTGGTCGAGTTCGCCACCCAGCACGTGCAGCGGCCCGGCTACGACTTCGGCGGGCAGTTCGAGTTCGGCCTCGATCTGATCCTCGACGCGCTGGCCGCGGCGCCGGACTGAGCGGGCGGGGAAACTTTCCACTCATCGATGCAAAAGCGTCGCTCGATCGAGCTGAAGTGATAGTGTCTGCGATCAATCTTTTGTGTCGCGAGACGGTATCGACCGGTCGATGGAAGAAAGTTGGCACGGCTCCTTCCCAGCCGGGACCTCACCCCCACAGGAGGAACCATGACCGCCCTGCACCGACGGCCACGCCGTCGCAGATCCCTGTCCGCAGCCGCGGGAGCCGCGCTGACGGCCCTGCTCGCCGCGGCGCTCGGCACCCCGGCCGCCGCCGCGCCGGCCGCCGCGGACGTCCCGCCCCAGGAGCCCGGCGTGACCCTGCGCTCGTACGACATGGGCGTCCCGCTGTCGGCGCTGTGCACGCTCAAGCCCGCCCAGACCCCGAACGTCGACAAGCTCATGCCCCAGATCAACTGGACCCGGGAGGACGAGTTCGGCCTCTCCGACCGGTTCATCAGCCACGTCACCGCCAACCTCACGGTGCCCACCGACGGCGCCTACACCTTCCGGCTCACCAGCGACGACGGCTCCCGCCTCACCATCGGCGAGCAGCGCGTGATCGACCACGACGGGCTGCACGGCGAGACCGCCAAGGAAGGCGCCATCACCCTCGCCGCCGGCCGGCACCCGTTGTTCGTCGAGTTCTTCGAGAACGGCGGCGGCCAGGTGCTGCGCCTGGAGTGGCGGCCCCCCGGCGCGGACGGCTTCACGCTGGTGCCGACCAGCGCGCTGAGCACCGACGCGGGTGTCGTCCGGGTCACCGCGCCCGGGTGGAAGTACTGCGAGGGCGCCACCGACTCGGCCGGCGACGGCCTGCCGCTGGACCGGGTGCACCCCGGGTACACCCTCACCGACCTGCGTCCGGCGGGCTTCCAGCCGCAGGTCACCGGCATGGCGTTCCGACCCGACGGAAAGCTGGTGCTCTCGACCTGGGGCGGCACCGACAACGCCACCGGCGAGATCTACCTGGTCGAGGGCGTCACCGGCCGGACCGGCCCCGAGCAGGTGACCTACCGCAGGTTCGCCGACGGGCTGCGGGAACCGCAGGGCGTCGCGGTGGTCGACGGCACCGTCTACGTCAGCCAGAAGCACGAGCTGACGGCCCTGCGCGACACCGACGGCGACGGCGTCGCCGACGACCGCCGTACGGTGGCGACCTGGCCCTGGGGCGGCAACTTCCACGAGTTCGCCTTCGGCCTGCTCTACCGGGACGGATACTTCCACCTGAACCTCTCCGTGGCGATCAACTACGGCGGCGCCACCACCGTGCCCCAGCCCGCGCCCCACCGCGGCACCGCCATCAAGGTGAACGCGAAGACCGGTGAGATCACCTACGTCGCCGGCGGGCTGCGCACCCCCAACGGGATCGGCTGGGGACCGCGCGGCGAGGTCCTGGTCACCGACAACCAGGGTGGCTGGCTGCCCGCGAACAAGCTGGTGCAGATCAGGCCGGGCGCCTTCTACAACCACTACACGACGCCCGCCGGCCGGTTCGACGACAAGCCGGTGACCCGGCCCATCGTCTGGCTGCCGCAGAACGAGATCGGCAACTCGCCGTCCACCCCGGTGCTGCTCACCCAGGGCCCGTACGCCGGGCAGGTGGTCGTCGGCGACGTGACCTACGGCGGCCTCCAGCGGGTCTTCATGGAGGAGATCGAGGGGCAGTACCAGGGCGCGGTGTTCCGGCACACCCAGGGCCTGGAGTCCGGCATCAACGAGGTGGCGCTCGGCCCCGACGGCGCGCTCTACGTGGGCGGCCTGGGCGCCGGCGGCAACTGGGGTCAGGAGGGCAAGCTCACCCACGGCCTGCAGAAGCTCACCCCCAACGGCACCTCGGTCTTCGAGGTCAAGCGGATGCGCGCCTCGCACGTCGGGTTCGAGCTGGAGTACACCGAGCCGCTGTCGGACGAGACCGCCGGCAAGCTCGCCGAGGCGTACCGGGTGACGCAGTGGCGCTACGGCGCGACCAGTCAGTACGGCGGGCCCAAGCTCGACCTGGAGACGCTCACGGTGGCCAAGGCCGAGCTGTCGGCCGACCGCCGCACCGTCAAGCTCAGCATCCCGGGCCTGAAGGAGAACCGGGTGGTGCACGTGCGCTCCCCGCGCCCGTTCTCGTCGGCCGGCGGCGACCAGCTGTGGAACACCGAGGCCTGGTACACGCTCAACGAGATCCCGGGACGGGTGGTGCAGCCGCAGACCTTCTTCGAAGCCGAGGAGGGTCGCACGGTCGCCGTGGGCATGGCCACCGACCACGCCGCCTACTCCGGCGCCGGGTTCGCCGCCGGGTTCACCCAGGACGGCTCGTCGACGAGCATCTCCGCCGAGGTCCCGCAGGCCGGGACGTACGACCTGACGATGCGGTACAGCAACGGCCCGAACCCGTACTCCGGCCAGAAGCAGCTGAGCCTGTACGTCAACGGTGAACGCGTCCAACAGACGGTCTTCCCCTCCACGGTGACCTGGGAGGAGTGGGGCACCGTCACCACCACCGTGCCCCTGGCCAAGGGCCGCAACATCGTCGAGTACCGCAAGGAGGCCGCCGACTCCGGACACGTGAACCTCGACGTGCTCGCCGTACGGCCGCACGGCAAGCGGATCACGCTCTTCGACGGCGGCGACCTCACCGAGTGGCAGCACACCGACGGGCGCGAACCGGAGTGGACGGTCGCCAACGGTGCCATGACCGTCCGCAACGGCGACCTGCGCACGGTGGACGCGTTCGGCGACTTCCGGCTGCACGTCGAGTTCAACCTGCCGCTGTACCCGCCGGAGGTGACCGGCCAGGCGCGCGCCAACAGCGGCGTCTACCTCCAGGACCGCTACGAGATCCAGGTGCTGGACTCGTTCGGCATCGATCCGCCGCAGACCAACGACGCCGCGGCCATCTACACCCAGAAGGCCCCCGACGTGAACGCGGCGCTGCCGCCCGAGACCTGGCAGACGTACGACATCACCTACCGGCAGGCCCGCTACGACGCGGCCGGCGCGAAGGTGGCCAACCCGCGGGTAACGGTGGTGTGGAACGGCGTCACCGTGCACGACGACGTGGAGATCCTCGGCCCGACCGGCGGCAGCCGGCCCGAGGGCCCGGCGACCGGCGCGATCCGGCTTCAGGACCACGGCAACCCGGTGCAGTACCGCAACATCTGGATCGAGCCGCTGGACCGGTAGCACCGCCCACCAGGACGCCCCGGCCGGACCGGCGAACCGGTCCGGCCGGGGTTCAGGCGTCCGCCCCGCCGGCGGGTCCGTCGTGCAGCGGCCAGACCTCCACCACGCCCTGGGCCACCGCGCACGGCGTCCGGGCGGCGATCGCCACCGCCGCCTCGATACTGTCCGCCTCGATCACCGCGAAGCCGGCCACCGGCAGGGCGGACCGCAGGAACGGTCCCGGGCGGGTCTCGGTCCCGGCCGCGTCGTGGTTGCGGACCTGGACCGGCGTCCCGGCGATGCCCATCCGGGCGCCCGCGGCGAGGAGCTGGTCGTCGTGCGCGTGCGCCTGGTCCCGTACGCCCGGGTCGGTGCGGTCGTATCCGTCCTGGTCGCCGTAGCCGATGGTGATGAACGTGGGCATGGTGCTACTCCGTTCCTGATCGGGGGTACCCCTCGGCCGCCCGGCCCATCCGGGTGACGGCCTCGGTGAGGAGCTCGGGTGAGGTGGCGAAGTTGAGCCGTACGAAGCCGGTCCCGCCGGTGCCGAACACGTGCCCGGAGCTGAGCGCCACCCGCGCCCGGTCCAGGAACATCCGCGCGGGGCCGGCGAGGTCGCTGGCCGCGCCCGGCTCGCCGCCGCGCGGTGCGGTGGCGATGCCCAGCGCGGTGCAGTCCAGCCAGGCGAGGTAGGTCCCCTCCGGCGGGTGGTACCCGACGGCGGGCAGGTGCGCGGCGAGCAGGGTGGCCAGCAGCGCGCGGTTGGCGGCCAGGCCGTCCAGGAGGAGGTCGAGCCAGGGCTCGCCGGCGCGGAAGGCGGCGGTGTGCGCGAGGACGCCCAGGTGGCTGGGGCCGTGGCCGACCTCCTCCGGCATCCGGCGCAGGTCGGCGACGGCCCGCGGCCCGGCGACCGCGAGCGCCGCCTTGAGACCGGCGAGGTTCCACGCCTTCGACGCGGAGACCACGGCGAACGCGGTCTCCGCGCCGGCCACCGTGAGGTACGGGACGAAGCGCGCCCCGGGCAACGCCAGCGGGGCGTGGATCTCGTCGGAGATCACCCGCAGGCCGTGCCGGTCGGCCAGTTCGGCGACCGTCTCGAGCTCGTCCCGGCGGTGCACGACGCCCGTCGGGTTGTGCGGGTTGCACAGCAGGAACGCCGGTCGCCGGCCGTGCGCCCGGGCCGCGCGGAACGCCTCGTCCAGCGCGGCCGGGTCCATCCGCAGGTCGGGGCCGAGCGGCGCCTCGATCACCCGGCGGCCGGCGTGGCTGACGAACGCGTAGAAGGGCGGGTAGACCGGCGCGCAGACCACCACCGCGTCCGCCGGCCCGGTCACCAGCCGGAGCACCTCGACGACGCCCATCATCACGTCGGGCACCAGCGCGGTGCGGTCGACCCGGAAGTCGGCCCAGCCCCAGCGCCGCGCGGCGAAGTCGCCGAGCGCCTCGGCGTACCCCGTGCCGTGCGGGTAGCCGGTGTCGCCGAGGTCGATCGCGTGGCGCAACGCCTGCGCCACCGGCGGCGCCAGCGGGACGTCCATCTCGGCGACCCAGAGCGGGAGCACGTCGGCGGGGTGCATGCGCCACTTCACGCTGCTGCGGCGGCGCAGCTCGGCCGGCGTGAGCAGCGTGAGCGGGTTCCTTCGCGGCGGGGCGGTGGAGCCTCCCATGCCGCCACCCTAGGCGCAGCCCGGGGTGCCCGCCCGGTGGCCATGGGTCACTCCTGGGTGACGAGAAAGCGACAAAACTACACATTCACGTCCGATGCGGCAGGGTGCGAGGGGATGGCCACCGACAGCCGGGGCCACTGACCCAGTGAAGGACAGCGCCATGTTGCGTCGGATCACCGGAGCCGCCGTACGGGCTCCCGTCGTCCTGGCCGCCGCGTGCGGCCTCGTACTTCCCGCCGCCGCGGCGGCCGGGGCGACCCCGGTCCCGGCGGCCCCGGCCGACCACGGCGGACCGGGGGCTGCCCACCAGGTGGACCGGCTGGTCCGCGCGGTGATGGCGAGGATGACCCTGGAGCAGAAGGTCGGCCAGATGTTCGTCCTCCAGGTCAACGGCGACACCGCGACCACCACGAACGCCGTCGACGTGGCGGCCAACCAGGCGCTCTACGGCACCGGCGTGCGCAACGGCGCGGACCTGATCGCCCGCTACCAACCCGGCGGCATCATCTACTTCACCGCCACCAACAACCTGAACAACCCGCAGCAGGTCGCGTTGCTGTCCAACGGGCTGCAGCAGGCGGCGGCGGCCACCCGCGGCGTGCCGGTGCAGATCAGCACCGACCAGGAGGGCGGCTTCGTCACCCGGATCCCGCCGCCGTCGGCCATCGCCCCGGGCAACATGGCGATCGGCGCCACCTTCGACCGCGACCTGTCGTTCTCCACCGCCGCCGCGACCGGCCGGCAACTGCGCGCGATGGGCATCAACATGGACCACGCGCCGGTGGTGGACGTCAACACCAACCCGCGCAACACCGCCGACGGGACGCGCGCGTTCAGCGACCGGACCGAGACGGTCTCCGCGTTCGGCGCGGCGGCCGTCCTCGGCTACCAGAGCACCCGGATCGCCGCCACGGCCAAGCACTTCCCGGGCCTGGGCAGCGCCGAGGCCAACCCCGACACCGGCATCGCGGTCGTCAACGAGACCCGCGAGGAGATCCTGCGGACCGACATCCCGCCGTTCCGGGCGGCCATCGCCGCCGGCGTGAAGTCGATCATGCCGACCGCGGTGATCGTCCCGGCGCTGGATCCGACCCTCACCCCGGCCGTCCTGTCCAAGCCGATCGTGACCGGGCTGCTGCGCGACACCCTGAAGTACGACGGGGTGATCGTCACCGACGCGCTGCGGGCCGACGCGCTGGCGAGCATCCCGCCGGACCAGGTGATCCTCGAAGCCATCCGGGCCGGCAACGACGAGTTGCTGCTGCCCACCAACCCGCCCGCCGCCATCGCCACCGTGCTCGCCGCGGTACGCGCCGGCACCCTCAGCGGGCAGCGGATCGACCAGTCGGTGTACCGGATCCTGCGGATGAAGGCCGAGCTGGGCCTCTTCGGCAACCCGTACACCACCAGCCAGGCGGTCGACTCGACGGTCGGCAACGCGGCCGAGCAGCAGGTCATGGCGGACGCAGCGCACCGCTCGATCACCCTGCTGCGCAACCAGGCCGGGGTGCTGCCGCTGCCGGCGAACTCCGGCCGCCACGTGCTGGTCACCGGCTGGGGGGCCAACGCCGTGCCCGGCCTGGCCACCCAGTTGACCGGCAAGGGGCTGGTCGCCACGCCGATGTGGACCGGATCGCCCGACCAGCAGACCATCAACCAGGTGGTGGCCGCGGCGGGCGCGAGCGACGTCACCGTGGTGCTGACCAACAACGCCTGGAACGACGTGCACCAGCGGAACCTGGTCACGGCGCTGCTGGCCACGAACAAGCCGGTGGTGGTCGTCGCCGTCGGCGGGCCGTACGACATCGCGTACTTCCCGTCGGCGCCCACCTTCGTGGCGGCCTACGGCTACCGCGACGTCTCGCTCGCCGCCCTGGCGAACATGCTGGTCGGCACCCAACCGGTCGGCCGCCTGCCGGTCACCATCCGCACGCCGGACGGCACCCAGGTGCTGTACCCCTACGGCTCGGGCATCGGCTACCCGGGGGTGCAGGCCGTGGCCG
>NZ_JAIOAA010000035.1 GCF_019890675.1 Micromonospora sp. PLK6-60
GGGGGGCGCCCGCCGCGCCGCGGCGGCCCCGCCGCACGTCCCCGGCCGGGTCGCACCCGCCGACGGTGCCGTCCGAGAACCGCCAGACCCGGCACCCGCGAAGCGGTTCGCTGGGCCCATGACCAACTCGTACCAGGAACAGGCCCGTCGCTTCCGCTCCCTGCACCGCCCCGGCGAACCGCTGGTGCTGCCCAACGCCTGGGACGCCGCGAGCGCCCGGCTCATCGCGCAGGCCGGGGCGACCGCCATCGCCACCACCAGCGCAGCCGTCGCCTGGAGCGCGGGCGCGAGCGACGGCGGAGCGCTGGGCCCCGAGCGCGCCCTCGACCTGATCGCGCGGGTGGCCGCCGCGGTCGGCGTGCCGGTCACCGCCGACATCGAGGACGGGTACGCGGCCGATCCCGCCGGGGTCGGCGGGACGATCCGCCGGGTCCGGGACGCCGGGGCGGTGGGGGTGAACCTGGAGGACGGCCGGCGGCCGGTCGCCGAACACGCGGCACGGAACGCGGCGGCCCGGAAGGCCGGCGGTCCGGCGCTGTTCGTCAACGCCCGGGTCGACACGTACCTGCTGTCCCTCGGCGATCCCGCCACCCGGCTGCGCGACACGCTGGAGCGGGCGGCGGCCTACGTCGCCGCCGGCGCGGACGGGATCTTCGTCCCCGGCGTGGCGGACCCCGACCCGATCGCGGCGCTCGCCGCCGGGATCCCGGTGCCGCTGAACGTCATGGCCGGGCCGGGGTCGCCGTCGGTCGGCGAGCTGGCCGGCCTGGGCGTCGCCCGGGTCAGCGTCGGCCCGGCGATCGCGCTGGCCGCGTACGCGGCGGCGCGGCGGGCCGCCCGGGAGCTGCTGGCCGCCGGAAGCTACCGGGGGCTCGACGGCGCCCTGGACTTCGCCGAGCTGGACGGGCTGATGGCGGCGGACCCCGCCGTGACCCACTGACCCCGCCCTCGCCGGGGTGGTCCCTCCGCCGCTGCCACGGGGGGACCACCCGGCGACGGGTCAGGTGACCTTGAAGGCGCGGGTGACGCTGTAGCCGGCCAGGTGGTCGGTGTCGGCCGGCTTGTGCACCCGGTAGGTGTAGGTGCCCCGCGCGGACGGCTTGACGGCGAACGAGTAGGTGCTCGTCGACGACAGCGTCCGGTTGGCCACCGTGGTCCACCGACCGTTGACGTACCGCTGGAGGTACACGTACTTCCCGGCGTGGGACGGGGAGACCTTGCCGGACAGCGTGACCGACCCGCCGAGGGCGACGGACGTCCGCGACAGCGACACCGAGATGGTGGTCTTCACCCCCACCGTGCGCAGGGTGCTCTCCGACCCCTGGTAGCTGGTCGAGTTGCGGTAGACCCACTTGTAGTCGAGGCTCCACGACGGCTTGTGGCTGTAGGCCAGGTTGCCGGAGCTGTTGCTGGTCGCGGTGGCGATCAGCGTCCAGGTGGTGGTGCCCTTGCGCCGGCCGTACAGCTGCACCGCCGCGCCGCCGATCGCGGCGCCGGTGTCGGCGCGGACCAGCTTGCCGGTGACCGTCACCGCCGAGCCGTAGGCCAGCGCCGTGACGTTGCTGCCGACCGTGGTCCGGGTGCCGGTCAGCCGCACCGAGGGCGCGACCGTGCTGTACCGGCCGCCGCGGTCCCGCACCCAGAACCGGAAGGTGTACGTGGAGCCCGACGCCAGCCCGGTCGCCGTCACGCTCCGGCCGGTGCCCGCGTACACCGCGGTGCCCGAGGTCGGCGAGGACGGCGCGGTGGTGCCGGTGGCCCGCCGCACGATCACCTGGTCCACGTCGAGGATGGCCGGCAACGTCCAGGACAGCGCGGCCGAGCCGACCCCGCCGATCGCCTTGAGGGCCGTCACCGGCGGCGGGGGCAGCGCCGCGACCGTGAAGCCGTACCCGACGGACATCGAGCGGGTGCCGTCGGCCTTGACGCTCCGGACGTTCAGCAGGTATTCGCCGGCGGCCGGCGGCGTCCAGGTGAGGGTGCCGCTCTCGTCGGTGCGGGCCGCGATCCGGGTGTACGGCGACCAGTTCACCGAGTACTCGTACGCGGTCGCTCCCGGCACCCGGGGATGGAAGGTGAAGACGCCCGGGGCGAGCCGGCCGGTGCCGTTGAGCGGGAAGTGGGTCGAGCTGATCAGCGGGCCGTTCGTGGCCGACCAGGCTTCCCCGGCGCGTTCCGTCTGCACCCCGGCGGCGTTGCGGGCGACGATGCTCAGCGAGTTGAAGCCGGGCGTCGTCGGCGTGTAGGCGAAGGTGACCGAGCCGTCGACCGCCGCCCGGTAGGTTCGTTTGCTGGCCTCGGCGCCGTTGAACACCACGACGTAGTCGGTGACGTTCGCCATCCGCGTGCTGGCCCGGAAGGTGGCCGGGGTGCCGACGACGTCGCCGCCGGTGCGGGTCAGCGTCGGCATCGCCCCGTCGACCGTGATCCCGTGGAAGCGGGGCTCGGAGAGGGTGCCGTCCGCGCTCCGGCTTTGGATGCGCAGGCCCCTGAGGCCGAACTCGGTGGCCGTCCAGGTGAGGTCCGCGGTGCCGTCCGCCCGCGCCGGGACGGTGACCTTGGTGACCGGTCGCTCCTCCAGGCTCAGGTACTCCGACCAGTAGACGTACGCCGTGACCTCCGGTGCCCGGGGGGTGAGGCGGAAGCGCAGCGACGACCCGACCGTCACGGTCCCCGGGTCGCCGGTGACCGTCGGGCCGTTGTCGACGACGAACGAGTAGGCGCGGTCGGGGTGGACCGTGCCGTCCCGGGTGACGCTGTGGACATAGAGGGTCTGCCGTCCGGCATGGGTGGGGGCGATCAGCACCGTCACCGTCCGGCCGGAGGTCAACGGCACGGTGCCGGACGGCCCGCCGCCGTCGATCCGCCAGACGAACGACACCGTGTCGGCGACCGTGGCCGTGAAGTCGAACGCGCCGGGAACGCCGACGTTGTAATCCAGGTTCGGACTCAGGTCGTGGTACGCGGCCGAGTAGACCGCCGGCCGGGTCTCCCGCACCACGAAGTAGTAGTCGAGGTAGCTGGATGAGTTGCCCGCCCGGTCGACGGCGTACGCCCGGAGCGAGTGGTAGCCGGCGGCGCGGGGTGCCCACCGGACGGTCGCCGGGCCACCCAGCCGCTCGGCGTCCACCGTCTCCCAGGTGGCCTCGTCGGACAGCTCCGAGGAGTAGAACCGGTAGCGGTAGCTGACCGTGTCGTCGGACGCCGAGGTGAACGTGAAGTTCCCCGGCGTGTCGACCGCGCCGCTGGCCCGGTCCCAGTCGCCGGCGGGATAGTCGGCGGAGGTGACGGTCGGCTCCGGGCCGCCGGTGCGGTCCACGGTGAAGTGGCAGGTGCCGCTCCACGGCGAGGCGTCCGCGCCGTCGAGGACCCGCACCCGCCAGGCGTACGTGACGCCGTCGAGCTGCTTCGACGGGTCCTCGAGCTGGACGTAGACCTCGTCGCTGCGCTCGCCCACGTCGCGCAGCCACTGCTGCGGGTGCGCCGGGTCGGCGACGTCCCACACCTGGAAGTCGGCCCGCGGCGCGGCACCGGCCCCCGTACGGTCGAAGGTGCCGCGCAGCACCACGGCGTGGGCGTCGTTGAGCCGGGCCGGGCTCAGGTACGGCCCCGGCGCGGCGGTGGCGCACGGCTGCCCGGCGGTGGTGAGGCCGGTCGGTGCCGGCACCGCCGCGGCGGCCGGCCCGACCGCCGGGCCGACCGCCGCCGCGCAGCCGAGAACCGCCGCGGTGACCAGCGAAACCGCCCGCCGGCCAGCGCCCGAGAAAAGCTTCATTCGTCTCCCCATGGTGGACGGGCGGGATCACCGCCCGGCGAAGAGGATCGCACGCCGGGACGGCTCGCGGGGGGCGGTCACATCCGTTCCGGGGTACGGATGCCCAGCAGGTCAAGCCCCTGCCGGAGCACCCGCCCGGTCAGCTCGGCCAGCAGCAGCCGGCCGTCGCGCACCGGCTGCTCGGCCCGCAGCACCGGACAGCGCTCGTAGAAGGCGTTGAAGCTGGTGGCCAGCCGGTGCAGGTAGCCGGCCAGGTGGTGGAACTCCAGCGTGCGTTCCACCTCGGCGACCACGGTCGCGAAGCCGACCAGCTCGAACGCCAGCGCCCGCTCGGCCGGCTCGGCCAGCGGCACCGGGGCCTCCGGCCGGGCCGCCGCCCCGGCCCGCCGGAAGATCGACCGGATCCGGGAGTACGCGTACTGGAGGTAGGGCGCGGTGTTCCCGTCCAGGGACAGCATCCGCTCCCAGTCCAGCACGTGGTCGCGGTGCCGGTCGCTGGCCAGGTCGGCGTACTTCACCGCGCCGATGCCCACCGCCCGGCCCACCTCGGCCGCCTCGGCCGCGTCCAGCTCCGGGTTCCGCTCCCGGGTCAGCGCGGTGGCCCGGGACACCGCCTCCGCCAGCAGCGCCACCAGCTTCACCGACCCGCCCGCCCGGCTGCGCAGCATCCGCCCGTCCGCGCCGAGGATGGAACCGAACCCGACGTGTTCCGCCCGGGCCGGCGGGGCGAGCCAACCGGCCTGCCGGGCGACCCCGAACACCATCTCGAAGTGCCGCCGCTGCGGCAGGCCGACCACGTAGACCAGCCGGGTGGCGCCCAGTTCCCCGGTCCGCTGCCGGAGCGCCGCCAGGTCGGTCGCCGGGTAGCCGTACCCGCCGTCGGACTTGCGGACGATCAGCGGCAGCGGCGCCCCGTCCCGCCCCACCGAGCCGGGCGGGAAGACGCAGGCGGCCCCCGCGCTCTCCCGCAGCAGGCCGAGCCGGTCCAACTCGTCGACCACCGGGGCGAGCAGCTGGTGGTAGCTGCTCTCGCCCCGGAAGTCCCGCGCGGTGAGGGTGACGTCCAGCAGGTCGTAGACGGTGAGGAAGTACCGTTCGGACTGCTGCACCAGCAGCCGCCACAGCCGCAGCGTGGTCGCGTCGCCGCCCTGCAACGCCACCACCCGCCGCCGGGACCGGTCCCGGAACCCCTCGTCGGCGTCGAACTTCGCCCGGGCCGCCCGGTAGAACGAGTCCAGGTCACCCATCGACAGCTCCTCGGCCGCCTCCGCTTCCCCCAGGTCGACCAGGTGCTCGATGAGCATGCCGAACGGCGTACCCCAGTCGCCCAGGTGGTTGGCCCGCACCACCCGGTGCCCCCGCCACGCCAGCAGCCGGGCCACCGCGTCGCCGATCACCGTCGACCGCAGGTGCCCGACGTGCATCTCCTTGGCCACGTTCGGCGCCGAGTAGTCGACCACCACGGTCTCCGGGCCGGCGACGGCCGGCACCCCGAGCCGCGGATCCCCGGCCAGCGCGGTGACCATCCGGGCCAGGGCGGCGTCGGAGATCGTCAGGTTGACGAAGCCCGGACCGGACACCTCCGCGACCGCGCACAGGTCACCGAGCTCCGCGCGGTCCAGGACCGCCGCGGCGATCTCCCGCGGCGGCCGGCCGAGGCGCCGGGCCAGCGCCAACGCCGCGTCGGACTGGAAGTCCGCGCGCTGCGAGCGCCGGACCACCGGGTCGACCGGGCCGCCGGCCACGGCCGCGAACGCCGGCGCCAGCCGGTCGGTGAGCAGCTTTTCACAATCCATCGGTACGCCGATCTCGTGCGGATCCGTCTCGCGGATCTCCGACTGGGATGCGGGCGGACCGAGGCGTACGGGGGTGACCGGCGGCTCGATCCGCCGGTCGCAGGGAGCGGGTGCTCAGCGCGGGCGGTTGCGGGACCGCCGGCGTCGCAGCGCGCCGAGCTGGACGTCGGAGGACGTCGGCAGGTGCGGCTGCGGGCTGGTCATGGCGACACCCTAGCCGCCCGGCCCGGGTGCGGCGCAAGGCCGTTCCGGACCGGGCGGCCGGCGTACGCCGAAAGTCAGGCCGGCGTGGCGGTGGCCTTGCCGTGCCGCTCGGCCCGCCGCCGGATCCGGGTGTACGTGCCGGTCAGGCCCATCGCCCGGCGCACCTCGACGAGCGTGCGGCGTACCTCGGCGCGGGTCCGCTCGGTGCCGGTGTGGATCAGCTCGTCGACCAGGCCGGGCCGGTCGGCGAACCGGGCCCGCCGCTCCCGGATCGGGTCGAGGAAGCGGTTGAGGGCGACCGCGAGGGCCTCCTTGACCTCCACGTCGCCGACCCGGCCGGCCCGGTAGCGCTCCTTCAGCTCCGCCACCTGAGCCCGGTCCGGATTGAACACGTCGTGGTACGCGAAGACCGGATTGCCCTCCACCGTGCCGGGCACGTCGGCCCGGATCCGGTTCGGATCGGTGTACATGCCCAGCACCTTGCGGCGCACGGTGGCGGCGTCGTCGGCGAGCGCGACGGCGTTCCCCCGGCTCTTGCTCATCTTGCCCGCGCCGTCCGTGCCGACCAGGGTGGGCGTCTCCGACATGATCAGCTCGGGCACCGGGAAGACCTCGCCGTAGAGGTGGTTGAAGCGCCGGGCGATCTCCCGGGTCACCTCGACGTGCGCCGCGTTGTCCCGGCCGACCGGCACCACCTGCCCCTTCACGCAGAGGATGTCGGCGGCCTGGAGGACCGGATAGCCGAGCAGCCCGTACGGCATCTCCTCCCGCCCGGCGTCCCGGGCCATCTCCTTGAGCGAGGGGACCCGTTCCAGCCGGGGCACGGTGACCAGGTTCTGGAGCAGCGTGTTGAGGTCGCCCACCTCGGGCAGCGCCGACTGGAGGTAGAAGGTGGCCCGGTCCGGCTCGACGCCGGCGGCGAGGACGTCGGTGACCATCTCCCGGGCGTTGTGGGCGACCCGCTCGATGTCCTCGCGGGTGTTCCGGGTGGTCAGCATGTGCAGGTCGGCGATGATGAAGAAGCTCTCGTACCGCTGGTGCAACCGCACCCGGTTGGCGATGCTGCCGACGAGGTGGCCGAGGTGCAGCCGCCCGGTCGGGCGGTCACCGGTGAGCATCCGTGCTGCGGACATGGTCGTACGCCTTTCGTGTGCGACGGTGAGTGGGGCGCGCGGGCGCGCGGGAACGACCCGGCTGGACCCGGATCGGCGGAATCAGCTCGTCAGAACGAGCGCCGCCATCGCCCGCCGGCGCGGAACCGCAGCCCACCGGCACGAAGGACGTCGAGGATCTGCTCCCGACCGTCATGGGGACGGCCCGGGGCGACCGGCGCGGCAGCCGCCCGGAGACCGTCCGCGGTCTCCGGGGCGCAGCTGCTCGACCGGACCATGCCTGACACGGTAGCCGCTCCGCGGCTCCCGGTTCAGCCCTGCCGGTAGCTCTCCTCGTAGTAGCTGCCGACCTGCCGCCGGTAGTCGGAGTGGGCGAACTCGGCCGGGTCGAAGGCCGGCGAGTCCTTGACCTGCTCCCGGGTGCGGTCCACGTGGACGGCCCGCTCCAGGTGGTCGACCCGGTCCACCGTGCCGGCCGGCAGCAGCACCTTCCGGCCGAAGATCCACGGGCCGGTGTCCACCACCAGGTAGCGGGCGTCCGCCTCGTCGCTCGCCTCGTCGATCGAGCCGATCCGGCCGTCGGTCGCCTCGACCCGGTAACCGACCAGGTCCACCGGGGTGCCCGGGCCGGGAGCGTCGGGCCCGTCGGAACCATCCGTCCGCTGCGCCGGCACGTCGCCCGGCCTGGTCTGGTCGTAGCCGCCGGCGAGTGCGGCCGGGTCGCGCCAGGCCCACGGATTGAACGGCTGCATGATGACCTACCTCCAGTCGTCGTCCTGGACCTGGAACAGTGCCCGGCCGGCGAAAACCGGAAACAACCGTCGCGGTCGCCGCCGCTGGCATACTGGCCAGCCATGGTGCTGTCGCGTGGCTGGTCGCTCTTCCTCGTCGGAGTCGGGGTGTGGACCTGGGTGATCTGGCCGAGGTTCGCGGTGGCCATCTGGAACGACCCGCGCGCCTGGTCCGCCGGCACGGTCGGCGCCGGCTCGCCGACCGGGTTCCTGTGGGTGCACGCCCTGCTGATCGGCGCCTCCCTCGCCATCGGCACCACGGTTGGCGTGCTCGGCGTACGCGGCTGGCGCTCCACGCGCCGGCGGCACGCGGCGGAGCGCGTCGCTGACCAGGCAAGATAGCCCTACGCAGATCATGTGACGCGGGCCGCTACCCACGGATTTGACGTTCAAACCCGCAGACGCGTAACTTTCTCTCTGCCAGCGCGGAACGGGGCAAACGGGACGAGAGCCCGGGAGCGCCGCACCGGACTGGCACCGGGTCAGACAGGGGCACCAGTTCCTGCCGGACCCGGACCGGGCGGGGCTCGCCGAAACGCCGCAGGGCGGATTTGGCAGAGCGGAAGCGACCGGGTAGTGTTTACGACCGGCAGCGCACCGGGCGAGCTCGCGGGAGACCGCGGCGGCCGGGCTGCCAAATCCGATGATCAAGCGCAGTGGTTCGCCGCTGCGCGTGCTCAGCGGAGCCAACCCGCACGAAGCACGACAGACCGGGACACACGGTTTGACACGGCGGAGACGGTGAGGTAACGTAGTAAAAGTGCCCGGCGCGAGAGCGGCGGG
>NZ_JAIOAA010000036.1 GCF_019890675.1 Micromonospora sp. PLK6-60
AGAAGCCCCACACTCGCAGGACCCCCGTCTGGGGCAACCTCTCTAACTTACTCGGTCCGACTTTCGCTGTCAACCTCGTGTCCGAGGTGATCAACTTGGTACGGCCCGATCCACGCCGACGCACGCCCGTAGTGGGCGGTCGCTGCTGTCGTGGGAAGCGGCAGACCGGCCGATCGCCGCTTTCGCGGCCACCCGCCCGGCTCCCTGCCGGCTTTCGAACTCTACCCGGTCGGCTTCGCGTTCGCAACTCCGTGTCCCGGAGCCTGCCGCACCGCCCAGATTCTCAGTCTCGCTCGGCGTCTCCGCCACGAGCCTGGCGCCCGTTCTCGGCCGGTTTATCCGGCCTCCCGCGTGCAGAGAGAAAGTTACGCGGACCGGCCCCGGGAAGGCAAATCAACGTTCGTCACTGGGTTGTTCGCCCGGACCGGTGCGGTCGGGTCATGCGGTCGAGCCCGCCGGCGTGCCAGAGTGTCTGGCATGGATGCCGCTTCTCCCGCCCCGGCGGCCACGCTCGCCGCGGATGCCCTGCTCGGCCTGCTCGTGCCCCTCTGGCAGGTGGTCATCGGCGGCTTCGTGCTCGTCGTGCTGGTCGTGTGGGTGGCTCGGCTCGCCCGACGCCCCCGGTCCCGGATGACCACGGCGCTACTGGTGACGGCCGCCGCGATCGCCGGCTTCGCCCTGGTGGGCGTGCTGCTCCAGGGCTAGGCCCTAAACCCGATCCGGCCGGTCAGCGCCGGACGGGTCGGCACGACGACCGGCCAGGGGCAGCCGCCGGTTCGCCAGGCTGGGCAGCTCGGCGCGGATGCTCCGCAGGCGATCGAGGTCCAGCTCGGCCACGGTCAGACCCGGGCCGTCCGGCACCTGGGTGAGGACGGTGCCCCACGGGTCGACCACCATGCTGCGCCCGAAGCAGGTGCGGCCCGGCTCGTGGTCACCGGTCTGGCCGGCGGCGGCGACGAAGCACTGGTTCTCGATCGCCCGGGCCCGCAACAGGACCTCCCAGTGGTCCCGGCCGGTGTGCATCATGAACGCGGCCGGCACCACGAGCAGTTCGGCGCCGCCGCTGGTGGCCAGCTCCCGGTAGAGCTCGGGGAACCGCAGGTCGTAACAGATCGACAGGCCGACCCGGAGTCCTTCCACGTCCACCACCACCGGCTGGTCGCCGGGTGCGACGGTCGCCGATTCCCGGTACGACACCCGCCCGGGGATCTCCACGTCGTACAGATGGATCTTGCGATAGCTGGCGGCGAGGGTGCCGTCGCGGTCGAAGACCAGGGAGGTGTTCCAGGTGTGCGCCGGGTCGGGGCCGGCCTCGTGGAAGGAACCGGCGACCAGCCAGATCCCGAGTCGTCGGGCGGTCTCCGCGAAGAAGGTGCCGACCGTGCCGTCGGCGCCCTCCGGCGCCGGCATCCCCTCCGCCCGGCCGAGATAGTCGACGTATTCGGGGAGGACGGCGAGATCGGCGCCGGCGTCCGCCGCGCGGACCAGTAGGGCCTCGGCGGCGGCGAGGTTCGCCGCGCGGTCGTCGCGGGCGTTGAGCTGGCAGACGGCGACGCGCATGACGATCAGCGTACGGGTGGCGGGTGCCCGACGACACCCGCTACGCCGCGATGCCGCAAACGAGCGGGGCCGGGATCAGGCCGACTTCTCCTCGCGGTCCCGGCGGGCCCGCCGGCCGGTGAACTCCCGCGGCACGATCGTCGGGTTGACGTTTTCCAGGACCACCTCGCGGGTGATCAGCACGCGAGCGGCGTCCGGGTTGCTCGGCACCTCGTACATCACGGAAAGGAGGACCTCTTCCATGATGGCCCGCAGGCCACGGGCGCCGGTGCCGCGGAGCATCGCCTGGTCGGCGATCGCCTCCAGCGCCGGCTGCTCGAACTCCAGCTCCACCCCGTCCAGCTCGAACAGGCGCTGGTATTGCCGGACCAGCGCGTTGCGCGGCTCGGTGAGGATCCGCACCAGGGCGCTGCGGTCCAGGCTGCGCACGTTGGTGATCACCGGCAGCCGGCCGATAAACTCGGGGATCAGCCCGAACTTGAGCATGTCCTCCGGCATGACCTGGCTGAAGATGTCGTCGGTCGACCGCTCCGAGATGGACCGGAGGCGGGCGCCGAAGCCGGTGCCGCCGTGCCCGGTGCGGGCCTCGATGATCTGGTCGAGCCCGGCGAAGGCGCCGCCACAGATGAACAGCACGTTTGTGGTGTCGATCTGGATGAACTCCTGGTGCGGGTGCTTGCGCCCGCCCTGCGGCGGCACGTTGGCCACCGTGCCCTCGAGCATCTTCAGCAGCGCCTGCTGCACGCCCTCGCCGGAGACGTCCCGGGTGATCGAGGGATTCTCCGACTTGCGGGCGATCTTGTCGACCTCGTCGATGTAGATGATCCCGGTCTCGGCGCGCTTGATGTCGTAGTCCGCGGCCTGGATGAGCTTGAGGAGGATGTTCTCCACGTCCTCGCCGACGTAGCCGGCCTCGGTCAGGGCGGTGGCGTCCGCGATCGCGAACGGGACGTTGAGCATCCGGGCCAGGGTCTGCGCCAGGTGGGTCTTGCCGCACCCGGTCGGGCCGAGCAGGAGGATGTTGGACTTGGCCAGCTCGACGGCGTCGCTGCCGGAACCCGGCGCGCCGGCCGCCTCGGCCTGGATCCGCTTGTAGTGGTTGTAGACCGCGACCGCGAGGGCCTTCTTGGCCTGGTCCTGGCCGACGACGTAGTTGTCGAGGAACTGGCAGATCTCCATCGGCTTGGGAAGCTCTTCCCACTTCACCTCGCCGGACTCGGCCAGCTCCTCCTCGATGATCTCGTTGCAGAGATCGATGCACTCGTCGCAGATGTAGACGCCCGGGCCCGCGATGAGCTTCTTGACCTGCTTCTGCGACTTGCCGCAGAACGAGCACTTCAGTAGGTCGCCGCCGTCACCGATCCGTGCCACCTACGTTCTCCCTGCACTCATCGGCCGGTGCGCCGGCCCTGACCCGCCGGACGCCGGAGCGCCCGTCCGTCTCGATCCCTACCCGCCGGCCGAACCGGCGAAGCGTCCGGACCCGACGTTACCCGCTGGCGGAGGTTTCTCCGACCCCCAAAACGGGTGTGTCAGAGGTCGGCCGGGAACGGACTCCCCGGGCCGACCTCCGACCCGTGCTGATCAGCTGGCCGAGTTGGCGGCCAGCAAACCCTTCTTGCGGCTGGTGAGGATGGTGTCCACCAGTCCGTACTCCTTGGACTCCTCGGCCGTCATGATCTTGTCGCGGTCGATGTCCTTGCGGACCTGCTCGATCGGGCGGTTGCAGTGCCGGGAGAGCATGTCCTCCAGCTGGGTCCGCATCCGCAGGATCTCCCGGGCCTGGATCTCGATGTCCGAGCCCTGCCCGTAGCCGCCCTCGGTGGCCGGCTGGTGGATGATGATCCGCGAGTTCGGCAGGGCCATCCGCTTGCCCGGCGTGCCGGCCGACAGCAGCACCGCCGCCGCGCTGGCCGCCTGGCCCAGGCAGACGGTGGAGATGTCCGGCCGGACGTACTGCATGGTGTCGTAGATCGCCGTCATGGCGGTGAACGAGCCACCCGGCGAGTTGATGTACATGATGATGTCGCGGTCCGGGTCGGTGCCCTCCAGCGTCAGCAGCTGGGCCATCACGTCGTTGGCCGACGCGTCGTCCACCTGCACGCCGAGGAAGATGATCCGGTCCTCGAAGAGCTTGTTGTAGGGGTTGGACTCCTTGACCCCGTACGAGGTGCGCTCCACGAACGACGGGAGCACGTAGCGGTTGTGCACGGCCGCGAACTGGGGCGGCAGGCTCAGGTCGGTCATCGTCAGCTCCTCAGCTCAGGGTCCCGGCGCCTTCCGGAACCTGGGTGGCTCCGGTGATCACCTTGTCGATGAAGCCGTAGTCCATGGCCTCCTGGGCGGTGAACCAACGGTCGCGGTCCGAATCCGCCTCGATCTCCGCCGGGCTCCGGCCGGTGTGGTGCGCGACCCGTTCCTGGAACATCCGCTTCGTGTAGAGCATCTGCTCCGCCTGGATGGCGATGTCCGCCGCCGTGCCGCCCATGCCGCCGGACGGCTGGTGCATCATGATCCGCGCGTGCGGGAGGGCGTACCGCTTGCCCTTGGTGCCGGCGCAGAGCAGCAGCTGGCCCATGGAGGCCGCCATGCCCATCGCCACGGTCGAGACGTCGTTGTCGATGAACTGCATCGTGTCGTAGATCGCCATGCCGGAGTAGACCGAGCCACCCGGCGAGTTGATCCAGAGGTTGATGTCGCGGTCCGGGTCCTCCGCGGCGAGCAGCAGCAGCTGCGCGCAGATGCGGTTGGCGACCTGGTCGGTCACCTCGCTGCCCAGGAAGATGATGCGCTCCTTGAGCAACCGGTTGTAGACCGAGTCGTCGAGGTTGCCAATTGAGTCGCCCCCACGGGCGTCGACCGCCCGGAGCGGCTTCGCTGGGATGTGCATGTCGGTCATGGCAGCCCTTCGCTCTCCGTACCGTACTACCCGACACTAACCGCTCGGCCCTACGGCAGAGTCCCGGTCGGGGCACTGTTCGCTCTCAGCGCAGTGGCCCGGGGGACGTACCCGAGAAAGGGTTTCGGCCGCCGTCGGCGCCGGAAACCGGCGGACGGCGGCCGCACCCGACGATCAGTGCTCGTGGTTGTGCTCGGCCTCGTTGGCGGCGCGCAGCGCGTCGAGGGTGACCTCGTTGCCGGCCGAGTCCTTGATCTTGACCTTCTCCATCACCGAGGCCAGCGCCTTGCCCCGCCGGACGTCACCGAAGACGGCCGCGGCCGCCCCGGAGCGCACCAGCTGGTCGTAGTACTGCTGCGGGGCCATGCCCGCCCGCTGCGCCCGGTGCACGATCTCGTGGCCGAACTCGTCGTCGGAGACCTGGACGTCCTCGGCGTCGGCCAGCGTGTCCAGCAGGAGCTGGATCTTGACACCGTCGGTCGCCGCCTCCTGGAGCTCGGCGTCGATCTGCTCCTCGGTCTTCTCCTCGGCGGCGAGGTATTCCTCCAGCGAGGCGCCGATCCGCTCGAGCTGGTCGACCATGGCCGCCTTGCGGCTCTCGACCTCCTCCTTGACGACGCCCTCCGGCGCCGGCACGTCGGCGGCCGCCACGAGCTGCTCGAGGGCCTTGTCCCGGGCGGCGTAGATCTGCTCGACCCGCTTGCCCTGCTCGACCCGGCCGCGCACGTCGTCGCGCAGCTCCTGGATGGTGTCGAACTCGCTGGCCAGCTGGGCGAACTCGTCGTCCAGCTCCGGCAGCTCCTTCTCCTTGACCGTGCGCACGGTCACCGCCACCTCGGCGTCGCGGCCGGCGAAGTCGCCGCCGACCAGCTGGGTGGTGAAGGTGGTGCTCTCGCCGGCGGCGAGGCCGACCACGGCCTCGTCCAGCCCCGGCAGGAGCTGCTTGCTGCCGACCTCGTGGGAGATGTTGCTGGCCGAACCGCCCGGCACGTCCTCGCCGTCCACGGTGGCGTTCAGGTCGATCTGGACGTAGTCGCCCTCCTGGGCGGCCCGCTCGACCGTCTTCAGCGTGGCGAACCGCTCGCGCAGGTTGTTGACCTGCTCGTCGATCTCGCTGTCGGCGATCTGGAGCTCGTCCACGGTCACCTCGACGGTGGCCGGGTCCGGCAGGGTGATCTCCGGACGGACGTCGACCTCGGCGGTGAAGTTGAGCGAGTCACCGTCGTTGAACTCGGTGATCTCGACCTCCGGCCGGCCGAGCGTCTTCAGGTCGTGCTCGCGGACCGCGGCGAGGATGTTCTGCGGGATGGCCTCCTGCACCGCCTCGTTGAGGACGGTGCCCCGGCCCACCCGCTGGTCGATGATCGCGGACGGCACCTTGCCCCGGCGGAAGCCGGGGATCTGGATCTGCTGGCCGATCTCGCGGTACGCCTTCTTGAGGCTCGGCTCGAGCTCGACGAACGGCACCTCGATGGCGAGCCGCACGCGCGTCGGGCTCAGAGTCTCGACGGTGCTCTTCACAGGCGTACTCCTTGACGGATCTCAGTTAGGTCTGGGCGTGATTCAGCGCATCGAGTGTAGGCGAGCCGGGTGGCTGCTCTCGCAGCGCCCGGGGCACCCCGCGGCGAAACGGCGGCACTCCGGGCATCCCCGGCCGCGAACGACTGTCGGGGTGGCGGGATTTGAACCCACGGCCCCTCGCTCCCAAAGCGAGTGCGCTACCAAGCTGCGCCACACCCCGTGGCGACGAGAAGTGTATGCCGTCGGCGCCGGTCGGAGGTGCCGGGGCGGCACCCAACGCGCCGAACCGGGCACAACCGGACATCGCGCCCGCGACCCGCGCAGTCGTGGGTGAGCGAGATGCGGCACGTCGGGGCTTCCGGCGATCGAGAGACAACGGGGTACGGCATCTCGCGGCTCGCCGGACCTCGGGGCCGCCCGCCTGTGCGCGCGGCCGGGGTGGACCGGGTACGCTGTCGGCGCGTCCCGCTCCGTCGGGGCGTGCGCGGGCGTAGCTCAATGGTAGAGCTTCAGTCTTCCAAACTGACTACGCGGGTTCGATTCCCGTCGCCCGCTCCACACCCTCCGGCCCAGGTCAACGGCATGATCGCCGAGCCTGCGCCGTTCTCGTGCTAGCTCTCTTTGATCTTGCGTGCCATTGGCGTGCCAGTAGCGCCGGCCGCGCCCCGCGAGGCCGCCTCTCGTGCCAGTCGGGCGGCCTTCTTACCCTTGGCCGCCTTCCGCACCGCCGGCCCGTCATCGGCCGCCTTCTGCTTCGCCGCCTTGTCCGTGGCCGAGGGCGCCGCCCGCTTGGCCTGCTTCGCGATCCGCCGATCCATGCCGTCGGCGATCTCTCGGTCCCGCTCGCTGTTCGCGTGCTGGTAGATGAGGGCCGCCCGCATGCTGGCGTGGCCCATCCGGTGCATCAGGTCCCGGGTGCTGGCGCCGGTCGCCGCCGCGAGGTTGTTGCCGGTGTGCCGCAGGTCATGGAAGTGGAACCCCGCCGGCATGCCAGCCGCCCGCAGCGCCGCCACCCAGCCGACCGCCCGCCGGAAGTTGCCGGAACGCAGCACCGCCCCCTTGTCGCCGGTGAAGACCAGCGCCTCCGGCCCATCCCCCACGTGCTCGGCCAGGTGCACGGCGAGCACGGTCCGAGCCGCACCCGGCAAGGTCACCGTGCGGTTGCCCGCCGCCGACTTCGGCGGCCCGAACTCCGTCCGGCTGCGCAGTACGGCCAGCTTGCGCGGCACCCGGACCGTACCGGCCGTCAGGTCGACATCCGAGCGCCGCAGCGCCGCCAGTTCACCCCAGCGCAACCCGGAGAAGGCGGCGACGATGATCAGCGCGGAGAACCGCGGCGGCATCCGCTCGGCGAGCGCGAGCACCTGGGCGACGGTCGCCACCGGCCGCTCCGGAGTGTGGTAGCGGTCATAGCCCGGGATGCGGCAGGGGTTCTGCCGAATCAACTCGTCCTCCTTCACGGCGGTGTTGAGGATCGCCCGGAGCAGCGAGTACGCCTTGACGGCCTGCGGCTCGGTTGTCCCGCCGTCGAACAGGGTCCGGCGCCAGGTGCGGATGGTCTGCGGCTTGATCGCGCCCAGGGCGAGGCCGCCGAGGTACGGGCGGATGTGCAGCCGGAACAGGTCTCCGTAGTTCTCCCGGGTCCGGGGCTGGAGCTTCCGTTCGGCGATCCACTTCCGGCCGTACGACTCAAGCTGGATCTCCCCCGACTCCGGGGCCGCCCACTCCCCCTTGATGATCTCCGACTCCACCACGGTCAGCCACTTTGCCGCCTTTCGCTCGGTGTCGAACGTGTGCGGCGCCTTGCGCTCCAGCCCATCCGGTCCGACGTACCGCGCCTGATACCGGCCGGACGGCAGCCGGCGGACATTGCCGAATCGCCGCCGGCTCTT
>NZ_JAIOAA010000037.1 GCF_019890675.1 Micromonospora sp. PLK6-60
TCCGGGGTGGACCCGGACCGGGTGTTGGAGGCGGTCCGCCTGCTCGGCATCCCCGCCGACCGCGCGGTGCCCGGGCCCGCCGTCGCCGCCACCCGACCGAACGCCGTCCCCGGCACCGTCCGGTCCGCGCGGGCCGGCCTGCCGGCCACCGCGACCGCCACCGGCGGGAGCGGCCGATGAACGTGCTGGTGTGGCACGTGCACGGATCGTGGATGACCTCGTTCGTGCACGGCAAGCACCGCTACCTGGTGCCGGTGACCCCCGACCGGGGGCCGTACGGGCTGGGTCGGGCGCGCACCTATCCGTGGCCGGACACCGCCGTCGAGGTGACCCCGGAGCAGCTGCGCCGGGCCGATGTGGACGTCGTCGTGCTGCAACGTCCGGAGGAGCTGGACCTGGCCGGCGAGTGGCTGGGCCGGCGGGTGGGCCGCGACGTGCCGGCGATCTACGTCGAGCACAACACCCCGAAGGGCGACGTGCCGAACAGCCGGCACCCGATGGCCGACCGGGACGACCTGCTGCTCACCCACGTGACCGCGTTCAACGAGCTGTTCTGGGACAACGGCGGCACCCGCAGCACCGTGGTCGAGCACGGCATCGTGCCGCCGGCCGTCGAGTGGACCGGCGAGCTGGACCGGCTGGCCGTGGTGATCAACGAGCCGGTCCGCCGCTGGCGGGTCACCGGCACCGACCTGCTGCCGGCGTTCGCCGAGCTGGCGCCGCTGGACGTCTTCGGGATGGGGGTCGCCGGGCTGGCCGAGCGGCTGGGCCTGCCCCCCGACCGGCTGGCCACCCACGACGACGTGCCGCAACACCGGATGCACGCCGAGCTGGGCCGGCGTCGGGCGTACCTGCACCTGTGCCGGTGGACCTCGCTCGGGCTCAGCCTGATCGAGGCGATGTCGATCGGCATGCCGGTGGTCGCGCTGGCCACCACCGAGGCCGTGGTGGCGGTGCCACCGACGGCGGGAGTCCTGTCCACCCGGATCGACGTCCTGCGCGACGGCGCGCGGCGGTTCCTTGAGGACCCGTCGCTGGCCGCCCGTACGGGCGCCGAGGCCCGCGCGGCCGCGCGGGACCGCTACGGCCTGGATCGTTTCCTCGCCGACTGGGACCGGCTGCTGGAGGAGGAAGTATGCGCGTCGCGATGATCTCGGAGCACGCCAGCCCGCTCGCCGTCCTCGGCGGGGAGGACGCGGGCGGTCAGAACACGCACGTCGCGGAGCTCTCCGCCGCCCTGGTGGCCGCCGGTCACGAGGTGCGCGTCTACACCCGGCGCGACGCCCCCGACCTGCCGGTGACCGTCCGCGCCCCGGACGGCTTCGACGTGGTGCACGTGCCGGCCGGGCCGGCCGAGCCGCTGGCCAAGGACGCGCTGCTGCCGCACATGCGGGAGTTCAGCCGCTGGCTGGTGGACCGGTGGCGGGGCGGCGACTGGGTGCCCGAGGTGATCCACGCGCACTTCTGGATGAGTGGGCTGGCCGCGCTGACCGCCGGCCGGCAGACCGGGGTGCCGGTGGTGCAGACCTACCACGCGCTGGGCACCGTGAAGCGGCGCCACCAGGGGGTGCAGGACACCAGTCCGGCCCGCCGGGTGGCGTACGAGCGGGAGCTGGGCCGGGCGGTCGACCGGGTGATCGCCCAGTGCCGGGACGAGGTTGGTGAGCTGGTCCGGATGGGCGTGCCCCGGTCCCGGATGACGATCATCCCGTCCGGGGTGAACCTGAGCACCTTCACCCCGCTCGGCCCGGCCGCCGAGCGGGAGGACGGTCGGGCCCGGATCCTCACCGTCGGCCGGCTGGTGGAACGCAAGGGCTTCCAGACCGTGGTCCGGGCGATGACCCGGGTGCCCGATGCCGAGTGCGTGGTGGTCGGCGGTCCGCCCGCCGGGCTGCTGGAGTCCGACCCGTACGCCCGGCGGTTGCGGGCCCTGGCCGCGTCGTGCGGGGTGGCCGACCGGGTGAAGCTGATCGGCGCGGTGCCGCGGGAGGAGATGGGCCGCTGGTACCGGTCGGCGGACGTGCTGGTCGCCGCCCCCTGGTACGAGCCGTTCGGCCTCACCCCGCTGGAGGCGATGGCCTGCGGCATCCCGGTGATCGGCACGGCGGTCGGCGGCCTCACCGACACGGTGGTCCCGGGTGTCACCGGTGACCTGGTGCCGGCCCGGGACCCGGGTGCGCTCGGCGCCGCGATCCAGGGCCTGCTCACCGACCGGATCCGCCGCTTCGGGTACGCCACCGCGGCGCTGGACCGGGCCCGCCGGCGCTACTCCTGGGCGGCCACCGCGGAGCGGCTGGCCGACGTGTACGGGGAGGTGGCCGCGGTGCGCCGGCCGAGCCGGGTGGTCGCCGGATGACGGCCGAGCCGACGGACGCCCGGACGACCGCCGTGCCGCCGGACGCCGGGGCCGCGTCGCCGGGTGCCGGGGGAGCGTCCGTGCTCGACGCCCACCTCGCCGGCCTGGCCCAGGCGCTGCTGTCCTACCGGCGCTGCGACGGGCTGCTCGCCCGGTGGGGGACCGAGCTGGCCGGCACCCTGACCCGGGGCGGCCGACTACTGGTCGCCGGCAACGGCGGCAGCGCCGCCGAAGCCCAACACCTCACCGCCGAACTCGTCGGCAAACTCCGCCACGACCGCCAACCCCTCTCCGCCCTCGCCCTACACGCCGAAACCAGCGCCCTCACCGCCATCGGCAACGACTACGGCTACGACCACATCTTCGCCCGCCAGGTCCACGCCCACGGCCGACCCGGCGACATCCTCCTCCTACTCTCCACCAGCGGCACCAGCCCCAACCTCCTCACCGCCGCACACGCCGGCCGCGAAACCGGACTCCGCTGCTGGGCCTTCACCGGCCCCACCCCCAACCCGCTCGCCGACGCCGTCGACGAGGCGCTCGCCGTCTCCTCGGCGGACAACCAGGTGGTCCAGGAGTTGCACCTGGTCTCGGCCCACGTGCTCTGCGAGTACGTGGACCGGGCGTTGACCGCGACGCCGGGCGCCGCCGCGCACCCGGTGCCGGCGGGCGACAGCCGGTCCGGGCCGGTACGGACCGGCGTCGAGGTGGTGCTCGGCGCGGAACCGGAGGTCGAGCCGCGATGAGGAGGTCGAGCGTGACGGGACCCGTGGTGGTGGTCGGCGACACCCTGCTGGACCGGGACGTCGAGGGTGTGGTCAACCGGCTCTGCCCGGACTCGCCGGTGCCGGTGCTCGACGAGACCGCGCACGTGGACCGGCCCGGCGGCGCCGGGCTGGCCGCCGTCTTCGCCGCCGCCCAGGGGGCGGAGGTGGCGCTGGTGACGGCGCTCGCCGACGACGCCGGCGGGGCCCGGCTCGCCACCCTGCTCACCGCCGCCGGGGTGCAGGTGTACGCGCTGCCGCTGCCCGGCGCGACGCCGGAGAAGATCCGGCTGCGGGCCCGGGGTCGGGTGCTGCTGCGGCACGACCGGGGCGGGTCGGCCGGCGAGCCCGGGGAGCCCGCCGAGGCGGTGTTGCGGCTGATCGCGGGGGCGTCGGCGGTGCTGGTCAGCGACTACGGCCGGGGCGTGGCCGGGCAGCCGGCGTTGCGGGCCGCGCTCGCGGCGACCGCCGCCCCGGTGGTGTGGGACCCGCATCCGCGTGGCCCGGCGGCGGTGCCCGGCGTGCAGTTGGCCACCCCCAACGAGTCCGAGGCCCGGGACCTGGCGAAGGTGGCCCCGGGGGCGTCCCGGCTGGTGACCGCCTCCCGGGGGGCGCAGGGGCTGCGGGAGCGGTGGCGGGCCGGCGCGGTCGCGGTGACCCTCGGTGGCGACGGGGCCCTGCTGTGCCACGCGGGCGACACCCCGCTGGTGGTGCCCGCGCCGGCCAGCGCGGAGGGCGACACCTGCGGCGCCGGCGACCGGTTCGCGGCGGCCGCCAGCATCGCCCTGGCCCGGGGCGCGCTGGTCTCCGAGGCGGTGCAGCACGCGGTGGCCGAGGCGTCCGCGTACGTGGCGGGCGGGGGAGTGGCCGCGGCGCTGCCGCCGCCGGTGCGGACGCCGCCGGCGGTGCGCCCCGCGACCGGCGGCGAGCGGATCGGGGCGGCCGCGGCCGGCGCGCTGGCCGCCGAGGTACGCGCGGCGGGCGGCACGGTGGTGGCCACCGGCGGCTGTTTCGACCTGCTGCACGCCGGCCACGTGGCCACCCTCCAGGCGGCCCGGCAGCTCGGCGACTGCCTGATCGTCTGCCTGAACTCCGACGCCAGCGTGGCCGGGCTGAAGGGGCCGGACCGGCCGGTGGTGCCGCAGGGCGACCGGAGCCGGATGCTGGCCGCGCTGAGCTGCGTCGACGCGGTGACGATCTTTGACGAGGCGACGCCGGAGGCGGCCCTGTCCTGGTTGCGGCCGGACGTGTGGGTCAAGGGCGGCGACTACGCCACCGGGGTCGGTGACGAACCGGTGCTGCCGGAGGAGGAGCTGTTGCGCCGCTGGGGTGGGCACACGGTGGTGGTGCCGTACCTGGCCGGCCGGTCCACCACCGACCTGATCGCGGCGGCCCGGGCCGGCGGCCGGGTGCCGGTGACCGCGACGCCGGCGGGCCGGGTGGGAGGCAACCGCCGCTCCGGCGCGGAGCGGCCGAGCACGGAGGGGTCCCGATGAACGATGTGCCGGGAGGCGGGCCGACCGTCCTGGTCACCGGCGGGTCCAGCGGGCTGGGCGCGGCGGTGGTGACCGCGGTGGCCCGGGCCGGCGGCCGGCCGCTGGTGCTGGACCGGCGGGCGCCGGCCGACGGGGTGCCGTGGGTGGAGTGCGACCTGGCGGACACCCGGGCCGCCGAGGCGGCCACCCGGGAGCTGGCGGAACGCTCCGGCGGGCTGGACGGGGTGGTCACCGCCGCCGGCATCGACACCCCGGGCCGGCTGGCCGACGTGCCGGCGGAGACCTGGGAGCGGATCGTCACCGTGGACCTGCTGGCCACCGCCGCCGTGGTGCGGGCCGCGCTGCCGTATCTGACGGCGTCCCGGGGCACGGTGGTCACCGTCGCCTCCACCCTCGGCGTAAAGGCGGTCGGGGACGCG
>NZ_JAIOAA010000038.1 GCF_019890675.1 Micromonospora sp. PLK6-60
GGTGTGGGGCGGTTCGGGTTGTGGGTTGGTCGTTTGTTGAGAATTGCACAGTGGACGCGAGCATCTTTGTGGTCAAGTTGTCAAGGGCGAACGGTGGATGCCTTGGCACCAGGAGCCGATGAAGGACGTGGGAGGCCGCGATAGGCCTGGGGGAGCTGTCAACCAAGCTGTGATCCCAGGGTGTCCGAATGGGGAAACCTGGCTGGAGTCATGTCCAGTCACCCACACCTGAACACATAGGGTGTGTGGGGGGAACGCGGGGAAGTGAAACATCTCAGTACCCGTAGGAAGAGAAAACAACATGTGATTCCGTGAGTAGTGGCGAGCGAAAGCGGATTGAGGCTAAACCGGCTGCGTGTGATACCTGTCAGGGGTTGCGTGGTTGGGGTTGTGGGACCCTGCTGAACAAGCTGACACTTGTTCGAGGAGTTATAAAGCCAGTTGCTAGCCGAATAGTCTGGAAAGGCTGACCGTAGGCGGTGACAGTCCGGTAGGTGAAAGCTACTGGCCTTCTGTGGGTGTTCCCGAGTAGCGGCGGACTCCTGAAATCTGCCGTGAATCTGCCAGGACCACCTGGTAAGCCTAAATACTTCCTGGTGACCGATAGCGGACGAGTACCGTGAGGGAATGGTGAAAAGTACCCCGGGAGGGGAGTGAAATAGTACCTGAAACCGTTCGCCTACAATCCGTCGGAGCCTTGCGGGGTGACGGCGTGCCTTTTGAAGAATGAGCCTGCGAGTTAGTGGCATGTGGCGAGGTTAACCCGTGTGGGGGAGCCGTAGCGAAAGCGAGTCTGAATAGGGCGTTTTTTAGTCGCATGCTCTAGACCCGAAGCGGAGTGATCTAGCCATGGGCAGGCTGAAGCGCGGGTAAGACCGCGTGGAGGGCCGAACCCACCAACGTTGAAAAGTTGGGGGATGACCTGTGGTTAGGGGTGAAAGGCCAATCAAACTCCGTGATAGCTGGTTCTCCCCGAAATGCATTTAGGTGCAGCGTCGCGTGTTTCTTGCCGGAGGTAGAGCACTGGATGGTCTAGGGGGCCCACAAGCTTACCGAAATCAGCCAAACTCCGAATGCCGGTAAGTGAGAGCGCGGCAGTGAGACTGCGGGGGATAAGCTTCGTAGTCGAGAGGGAAACAGCCCAGATCACCAGCTAAGGCCCCTAAGCGTGTGCTAAGTGGAAAAGGATGTGGGGTCGCATAGACAACCAGGAGGTTGGCTTAGAAGCAGCCACCCTTTAAAGAGTGCGTAATAGCTCACTGGTCAAGTGGTTCCGCGCCGACAATGTAGCGGGGCTCAAGCACACCGCCGAAGCTGTGGCATTCACATTTTAACCTCGCTTGGACTTGATTCCTTGTGCAGGTGTGTGGATGGGTAGGGGAGCGTCGTGCCGGGGGTGAAGCAGCGGGGTGACCCAGTTGTGGACGCGGCACGAGTGAGAATGCAGGCATGAGTAGCGAAAGAAGGGTGAGAAACCCTTCCGCCGGATGACCAAGGGTTCCAGGGCCAGGCTAATCCGCCCTGGGTGAGTCGGGACCTAAGGCGAGGCCGAGAGGCGTAGTCGATGGACAACGGGTTGATATTCCCGTACCCGCGAAAGAGCGACCCTGACGAACCTCGTTGTGCTAACCACCCGAGCTGCCGGAGGTCTTCGGACTGATGGTGGTGAGCGTGGGAACCTGGCGGGTAGTAGTCAAGCGATGGGGTGACGCAGGAAGGTAGCTGAGCCCGGCCGGTGGTTGTGCCGGGGTAAGCGTGTAGGCCGTGCCGTAGGCAAATCCGCGGTGCATATAGGCTGAGACGTGATGCCGAGCCGATTCAGGTGAAGTCAGTGATCCTATGCTGCCGAGAAAAGCCTCTAGCGAGTTCTTAGCGGCCCGTACCCCAAACCGACACAGGTGGTCAGGTAGAGAATACCGAGGCGATCGGGCGAACTGTGGTTAAGGAACTCGGCAAATTGCCCCCGTAACTTAGGGAGAAGGGGGGCCGGAGACGTGAAGCCCCGCGCGGGTGGAGCGTTGTATGGCCGCAGAGAGCAGGGGGAAGCGACTGTTTACTAAAAACACAGGTCCATGCGAAGAAGTAATTCGATGTATATGGACTGACGCCTGCCCGGTGCTGGAACGTTAAGGGGACCTGTTAGCTCTTCGGGGCGAAGCGGAGAACTTAAGCGCCAGTAAACGGCGGTGGTAACTATAACCATCCTAAGGTAGCGAAATTCCTTGTCGGGTAAGTTCCGACCTGCACGAATGGCGTAACGACTTCCCCACTGTCTCAACCACAGGCCCGGCGAAATTGCATTACGAGTAAAGATGCTCGTTACGCGCGGCAGGACGGAAAGACCCCGGGACCTTTACTATAGCTTGACATTGGTATTTGAGTTGACTTGTGTAGGATAGGTGGGAGCCGGTGAAGTCCATACGCCAGTATGGGTGGAGGCAATCTTGAAATACCACTCTGGTTGATTCGGGTATCTAACTTCGGACCGTTATCCGGTTCAGGGACAGTGTCTGGTGGGTAGTTTAACTGGGGCGGTTGCCTCCTAAAGGGTAACGGAGGCGCCCAAAGGTTCCCTCAGCCTGGTTGGCAATCAGGTGTTGAGTGCAAGTGCACAAGGGAGCTTGACTGTGAGACTGACAGGTCGAGCAGGGACGAAAGTCGGGACTAGTGATCCGGCACTGGCATGTGGAAGCGGTGTCGCTCAACGGATAAAAGGTACCCCGGGGATAACAGGCTGATCTTCCCCAAGAGTCCATATCGACGGGATGGTTTGGCACCTCGATGTCGGCTCGTCGCATCCTGGGGCTGTAGCAGGTCCCAAGGGTTGGGCTGTTCGCCCATTAAAGCGGTACGCGAGCTGGGTTTAGAACGTCGTGAGACAGTTCGGTCCCTATCCGCCGTGCGCGTAGGATACTTGAGAAGGGCTGTCCCTAGTACGAGAGGACCGGGACGGACGAACCTCTGGTGTGCCAGTTGTCCCGCCAGGGGCACGGCTGGTTAGCTACGTTCGGAAGGGATAACCGCTGAAAGCATCTAAGCGGGAAGCTCGCTTCAAGATGAGGTATCCCACCCACTTTGTGGGGTAAGGCCCCCAGCTAGACGACTGGGTTGATAGGCCGGAAATGTAAGCCCGGTAACGGGTTCAGTTGACCGGTACTAATAGGCCGAGGACTTGACTACCAAGCTGCTACGCGTCCACTGTGCAACTCTGAACAAGCGAACACCCGTGACAGAGCCGGTGTGTTTGACATGTTCATAGAGTTACGGCGGTCATGGCGGAGGGGAAACGCCCGGTAACATTCCGAACCCGGAAGCTAAGCCCTCCAGCGCCGATGGTACTGCACTCGGGAGGGTGTGGGAGAGTAGGACACCGCCGGACAAACATTCCA
>NZ_JAIOAA010000039.1 GCF_019890675.1 Micromonospora sp. PLK6-60
CGCCCCTCCTGTTTGGTGTAGCGATCATTCGCCCGGTCACGGGCGCAGCCTCGCGCGGAACTTAACGATCGGTCAACCGCGCGCCGCTGTGCAGTAGCCCACGCCGGCAATGTTACCTGCCAGTAGCATCGCCCATCCGGGCACTCAGCGTGACACAGCTCACCGAGGGCCGCCGCACCCGGTACGCTCCCGAAAACGGGAGGGAAAGGGCATGCAGCCACAAATGGGCGAGACGCGGCACGGCGTGATCGCCGACGCCGCCCGGCACCGGCTGCGCGCCGGCAGTCACCGCTGCGCCTGCGGCCGGATCCGCGACCGGTGCGTACGGGCCGTCGTGCGCGCGCTGTGGTCGCTCGGCCGCGACGCCCGCCGCCCGGCGACCCCGGAACCGCCCCGCACCCCGACCGGCCCGGCGCCCCTCACTCCGGCCGACCCGGCGCCCCTGGCCCCGACTGGTCCAGCGCTGCCCTGATCCGTTCGATCATCGCCGCCTCCGCCGGCGCCACCCCCCGGTGCGCCCGGGCCACCCGGTCCGCGGCGTCCAGCACGGCCGAGCGGTAGGCGGCCACCTCCCCCGGCGCCCGCGCCGCGAGGATCCGGACCGCCCGCTCCAGCGCGGGCAGCGCCACCGACTCGATCTCCAGCGCGGAGTCGGTGGGCAGTTCGGGCAGCGGCCCCGTGGTCAGCGCCTCCTTCACCGGTCCGCTCGTCGCGCCGAACGCGGCCGAGGCGGCGAAGCTCTCCCGGACCATGCCGAGCATCCCGGGGTCGGCGTTGGAGACCAGGAAGACGGCGCCGAACGCGCCGGTCCGCAGGGTCAGCCGCTCCTCGTCCGTCAACCGCTGCTCCATGATCACGGAGTGTAGACGTACGGGGTGGTCGTGGTGACCGAGACGAGCCCGAGCCGCTCCAGGATCGGCCGGCTGTCCTCCGAGCAGTCCACCTGGAGCAGCGTGCGGCCCCGCGCCTCGGCGAGCCGCGCCCGGTACGCCACCAGCGCCCGGTAGATCCCCTTGCGCCGCCACTGTGCGAGGGTCGAACCGCCCCACAGGGTGGCGAAGCCGTTGCCGCGCGGGAAGCGGACCCAGCCGGCGCTGACCACCACGTCGCCCGCCTCGGCCACCACGATCGTGATCGACTGCGGGTCGGCCTCGATCTCCTTCGCCAGCCCGGTCACCAGGTGACTGCGGTCGGCCCGCCAGACCTGCTCCTCCATCGCGGCGATCCGGTCCAGGTCCGCCCGGCTGGTGACCTCGCGCAGGCGTACCCCGTCGGGCAGGACCGGGAGGGCGGCGGCCAGCGCCGCGACCGGGCCGACCACGACGGTCTCCTGCTCCTCCGGCTCGAACCCGGCGGCGCGCAGCCGGTCCGGCAGGTCCGCCGGCTGGTCGTGGCCGTTGACCTTCCACTCCACCGCCTCGCCCCGCTCGCGGAAGTACGCCACCTGCCGGGCGATCAGCGCGTCCAACTCGGCGCCGGCCAGCCCGCCCAGGTCCCGGTAGGTCAGGAAGCCCCGCTGGTCGAGGCCGACGACCCGGACCAGCGGACCGTCCCGTTCGACGGTCACCCCGGCCGGCAGCGGGTCCGGGATCTCCGGGCGGATCTGGTTGTCGTAGGCGTCCCGCAGGGCGCGCACATCAAGATCAGTCATCCGTCCAGGCTATTCCCGGCACAAAGCGGATAATCGGCGGCGTGATGCAGGCGATCAGGAGCTGGTTCGACCCGCGCGAGCTGCGCTCGGTGGGCACCACCCCGGACTACCGGTTCTCGCTGGCCAACGAGCGCACCTTCCTGGCCTGGCTGCGTACCGGGCTCGCCCTGATCGCCGGCGGGCTGGCCGCCGCGCAGTTCCTGCCGCCGCTGCCGCTGGCCCACCTGCGCGAGGGCATCGCGATCGCCCTGCTGCTGCTCGGCGGCACCGTGGCGATCCGCGCGGTCGACCACTGGGCGCGGACCGAACGGGCCATCCGGCTCGGCAGGGAGTTGCCGGCCTCCCGCTTTCCCGCGGTGCTCGCCCTCGCCGTGGGATTCGGCGCGCTGCTGCTGATCGCCGCGGTGCTGCTGCGCGGGTTCGGCCGGTGACCGGCTCGCCGGCCCCCCGCGATCCCGGCCTGCAACCCGAGCGGACCCGGCTGGCCTGGCGGCGGACCCTGCTCACGGTCACCGTGGTCGCGGTGCTCACCGTCCGGCAGACCGGCGGGGCCGGCGCCGCGGGCTGGTCGGCGGCCGGCGCGGCGGTGCTGGTCTGGGGGGCCACCCTGGCCGCCGGTTGGCGACGGGCCACCGGGAGCGGGCCCCGCCGGCCGGCCCGCTGGGCGCTGCCGGTGGGCGCGCTGGCCGCGGCCGGGTACGCGCTGCTCGGCACCCTCCTGGTGGCCCGGGGTCTGTGGTGACCGCCGCGAGTGCGCCATGATGGTTACATGGCCCGGCTCTACGTCCTCTTCTTCCTGGCGCAGGTCGTCCTCTGCGTCTGCGCGCTGATCAGCTGCCTCTCCGCCGAGGAGGACCAGATCCGCGTGCTGCCCCGGATCGCCTGGGTGCTGATCATCCTGTTCTTCCCGATCGTCGGCTCGGTCGCCTGGTTCGTCGCCGGCCGGGAGAAGGCCGCCACCCGGCCGGGCGCCGGGGCGCCGCAGGGGCTCGGTGACCGGCTGCGCTCGCGGCCCCGGCCGGTCGCTCCCGACGACGACCCCGAGTTCCTCCGCACCGTCGACGAGCGCAACCGGCGCCAGGACGAGGAACTCTTCCGGCGCTGGGAGGACGACCTGCGCCGCCGCGAGGACGACCTGCGCCGTCGCGACGGCGACGCGCCCCGGGAGGGCAACCGCCCCGAG
>NZ_JAIOAA010000004.1 GCF_019890675.1 Micromonospora sp. PLK6-60
GGCCACTCGCAGAACTCCGGCTGGTACTGATCATCACCGATTGACGTCGACGGGGGGGGGGGGGGCCGCCCCCCCACCCCGCCGCCGTCTCGCCCCGCGCACGGGTGGCGGTTGCCCCGGATAGCTGATAGCTCTTGGAGGGTGACCACAGGCGGCGGCCCCGCGGGCAACGACCCGTACCGGTTCGGCACCGAGGCGTTCTACGCCTCCCTCGGCCGGGCGTTCGTCGCCATGTGCGCGGTGGTGCCGATCCTCTTCCTGATCGAGGTGCTCGACGAGGGGCTGGGCGCCGGCTTCGACACCGCCGCCGGGATCATCCCGCGCCGCATCCAGGGCCTCGACGGCGTCTTCTTCTCGCCGTTCCTGCACCACGGCTTCGCCCACCTCTACAGCAACAGCATCCCGCTGATCCTGCTCGGCACCTTCGTGCTGGCCGCCGGTGTCCGCCGGTTCCTCTGGTCCACGCTGGTGATCGTGCTGGTCAGCGGGCTCGGCGTGTGGTTCACCGGTTCGCCGAACTCGGTGGTGGTCGGGGCCAGCGGGGTCATCTTCGGCTACCTCGGCATCCTGCTCACCCGGGGCATCGTGGAGCGGAGCTGGTGGAACTTCGCCGTCGCGCTGCTGGTCGGCCTCCTGTACGGCTGGCAGGTGCTCGGCGGCATCCTCCCCACCGACGAGCGGATCTCCTGGCAGGGGCACCTGTTCGGGCTGCTCGGCGGGGTGGTGGCCGCGATCCTGTTCCGTCGCCGGCGGACCGACCTCGTCGGGCCGTACTCGGAGACGCACCTGCACCTGCCCTGAGTGCCCGCCCGACCCGCCGGGCGCGCGCGCCCGAATGGGACGTCCTTGCCCACCCGCCCCGGCGCGCCTACCGTCGCAGGCAGCACCCCCACCGGTGACCGGGAGGCGGCGGTACGCACATGCGCGAGGTCGACGTTGCGGTGATCGGGGCCGGGCCCACCGGCCTGTTCGCCGCGTACTACGCCGGGTTCCGGGGGCTCTCCGTCGCGGTGGTCGACGCGCTGCCCGAGCCGGGTGGGCAGATCACCGCCATGTACCCGGAGAAGCTGATCCTGGACGTGGCCGGCTTCCCGGCGGTCAAGGGGCGGGACCTGGTGGCCAACCTGGTCGCCCAGGCCGCCCCGTACGCGCCGACGTACCTGCTCGGCAACCGGGCGGAGAAGCTGGCCCACGTCGACGGCCGCCCGGTGCTCGGGCTGGCCGGCGGCGAGCAGCTGCACTGCGGCGCGGTGATCGTCACCGGCGGGCTGGGCAGCTTCGTGCCCCGGCCGCTGCCGGTGGCCGAGCACTTCGCCGGCGGCGGGATCGTCTATTTCGTGCCGCGGCCGGCCGAGCTGGCCGAGCGGGACGTGCTGATCGTCGGCGGCGGCGACTCGGCCTTCGACTGGGCGGTGACGTTGCAGCCGCTGGCCCGGTCGGTGACCCTGGTGCACCGGCGGGAACGGTTCCGGGCGCACGCCGCCACGGTCAACCGGGTCCGCGACCTGCCGGTCCGGGTGGTGGTCAACGCCGAGGTGACCCGGTTGCACGGCGACGACGTCGTCACCGCCGCCGACATCGCCGTGCGCGGTGGCCCCACCGAGACGCTGCCGGTCGACACCGTGATCGCGGCGCTCGGCTTCACCGCCGACCTCGGCCCGCTGGCCGAGTGGGGGCTCGGGCTGGACCGCCGGCACATCCTGGTGGACAGCACGATGGCCACCAACCTGCCCCGGGTCTTCGCGGCCGGGGACATCACCGAATACCCGGGCAAGGTCCGCCTGATCGCCACCGGGTTCGGCGAGGCGGCCACGGCGGTGAACAACGCGGCGGTGGCCATCGACCCGGCCGCGCACCTCTTCCCCGGGCACTCCTCGGACGCCGGCTGAGCCCGATTCCTGTCCGGCGCGTGCCCGGATCGAGATCGGTCGCCGCCATGGTGGACGGATGGACCGCGCGGACCGTACCTCCCTCGCCTGGCTGAGCCACCCGGTCACGGTGCTCGCGCTGCTCGTGCTGGTGGTCAACGACCATCTGCTCAAGGCCGCGCACCCCGGCTGGCTCACCGGCAAGCTCAGCGACGTCGCCGGCCTGGTGCTCGCCCCACCGCTGGTCGCGACGCTCGCCGCGCTGACCGTGCCGCGGCTGCCGGCCCGGGCCGCCGCCGGGCTCGGGCTGGGCCTGGTGGGCGCCGGCTTCGCCGTGGTCAAGAGCAGCGGGTACGCCGCCGCGCTCGCCTCGGCGGCGTGGAGCCTGGTCAGCGGCCCCGCCCTGGTCCGGGCGGACCGCACCGACCTGCTCACCCTGCCGGCCCTGGCGGTGGCCGGCTGGACCTGGCGGCGGGCCCGCCGGGACCCGGTGGCCGGCCGCTCCGCCCGGCTGGTACGCCTGCTGGTGCTGCTCCCCGCGGCGACGCTGGCGGTGGCCGCCACCACCGCGTACTGGTTTCCGGACGCGCAGCGGGCCACGGTCCTCGACGGGAAGCTGGTCGCCGGCGTCGGAGGCAGTCTCGGCGACGACGGCGTCTATCCGGTCGACACCTGGCGGGTGAGCGAGGACGCCGGGGCGAGCTGGCGGGACCCGCTCGACGCGGAGGACCGGACGCTCGTTCGGCAGTACCTGGGCGTCGACCCGGCTCCGCCGCCGGTCCGGCGGGCCTGCGTGCCGGCCGCACCGCGGCACTGCTACCGCCTGGTGGAGGGCCGGCTCCGGGTGCAGGAGAGCGACGACGCCGGCCGCACCTGGCGGACCGCCTGGGAGGTGACGGCTGCCCAGCGGGCGGTCCTGAGCCGCCGGTACGACGAGGCCGGCTGGTTCGGCGACCGGTTGACCGGCCAGGAGCTGACCGTCTTCGAGGTGGGCGCCGGGCGGCACGTGGTGCTGGTCGCCAACGGGCGCGACGGTTTCGTGCTGCGGGACGCCGACGGCGGCTGGCGGCGGATCGGCTTCGTCGGGGCGCGGGCGGGCAGCGACGAGGAGGTGGTCCAGGTGCCCGCGCTGGGCGTCAGCACCCCCGCGCAGCGGCACGCCGACCCGCTGCGGGTGGCCCTGTTCGCGTTCCTGCTGAGCATGCTGGTGCTGGTGCTGGCCGGCGTACGGGCCGGCTGGCGGGGTGGTTCGGTGATCGGTACCTGGCAGGTGCTCGGCGTGCTGCTGTTCCTTCCCGGCGCCGGGGCGATGCTGCTCGCGGTGCTGGGCGACGACCTGTCGCGGATCCCCGGGATCCTCGGCGGCCTGCTCCTGGTGCCCGGGTCGGCGGTGTTTTCGCTGATCCCGCATCGGGCGGTGCGGGTGCCCGCGCGGTGGCTGGTCGAGGTGCTGCTGGCCGCCGCGCTGACCCTGGTGCTGGCCGGGTTGCCGCTGGTCGGCTGGCTCTACGGCCGGCCGGCGTACGCCCTGGTGGCGTTCCCGCTGGCGGTGCTGGCCGCGCTGCCCGGCCTGGGGCTCGCCTGGCGGGCGCACCGACTGGTCACCACTCGGGTTCCCGACCCCGAGCCGCCGTATCCCGCGCCGGGCGGGACCGGGCGGTCAGGGTAGGCCGATCAGGTCGGCCATCAGCCCGGTCTGGTGCGTGAAGTACGCGTCCCGGTGCGGCACCGTCCGGTTGAGCCGGCCGAACAGCTCGAAGCTGATCAGGCCGAACAACTGCGTCCAGCCGGCCATCCCCCGAGCCAGCAGGCTCTCGGGCAGGCCGGGGAAGATCTCGGCGGCCAGCGCGGCCAGGTCGGCGCGGACCGGTTCCGGCAGTTGCCCGTCGGGCGGGGTGATCCGCCCGTCGGCCATGCCGTCGCGCAGGATGCCGACCAGGGTCAGCGCCGGGCGGGAGGCGGGCGCGACGGTGTCGTCGGGAGCCGCGTACCCGGGCACCGGGCTGCCGTAGAGCAGCGCGTATTCGGCCGGGTGGGCGAGCGCCCAGTCCCGGGCGGCGCGGCACGCGGCCTGCCAGCGCCCCCGCAGGTCGCGCCGGTCGACGGCGGCCTCGGCGGACTCCACCGCGTCGCCGAGCGCGTCGTACGCCTCGATGATCAACGCGGTGAGCAGGTCGTCGCGGCTCGGGAAGTAGCGGTAGATCGCGGACGACACCATGCCCATGTCCCGGGCGACCGCGCGCAGCGACAGGTTGGCCCCGTCGCTGGCCAGGTGGCGGCGCGCCACCGCCTTGATCTCGGCGATCATCTCGGCGCGGACGCGGGCGCGGATCGAGGGTGCCGGCATGGGTGCCACTCTGCCACGGATCGGAGCGGCAATCAAAAAGGAGAGCACTGCTCTTGACGCGGCGGTGTCGAGCCGGTCATGCTGGTGGCGGCAACGGAGAGCAGTGCTCTCGCTTTGGATCCCTGCTTCGAAGGGCGTACTCATGTCGCTGCACGTCATCGTCGGTGCCGGGCCCGTCGGCACGGCCACCGCCCGGCTCCTCGCCGAGCGCGGCGACCGGGTCCGGGTGGTCACCCGGCGGGGCACCGGACCGGACCACCCCGCGGTCGAGCGGGTCGCCGCCGACGCCGCCGACCCGGAGCGGCTCACCGCCGCCACCGAGGGCGCGGTCGCGCTCTACAACTGCGCGAACCCGGCCTACCACCGGTGGCCCACCGACTGGCCGCCGCTGGCCGGCGCGCTGCTCACCGCCGCCGAGCGCACCGGCGCGGTGCTCGCCACCGTCGGCAACCTCTACGGGTACGGGCCGGTCCACGCCCCGATGACCGAGCAGACCCCGCCGGCCTCCACCGGCACCAAGGCCCTGGTGCGCAACCGGATGTGGGCCGACGCGCTGGCCGCGCACCGGGCCGGCCGGGTCCGGGCCACCGAGGTGCGCGGCTCGGACTATCTCGGCGCCGGCGGGCTGTCGCTGCCGATGCTGATGCTGCCCCGGGTGCTCGCCGGGCAGCGGGTGGTCCTGCCGGTCGACTGGGACGCCCCGCACACCTGGACGTACATCCCCGACGTCGCCCGCACCCTGGTCGCCGCCGCGGCCGACGAGCGGGCCTGGGGTCAGCCCTGGCACGTGCCCAGCGACGCGGCCGTCTCGGCGCGGGAGCTGGCCGTCCGGGCGGCGGCCCTGGCCGGCGCCCCGGCGCCGAAGCTGACCCGGCTGCCCTACCCGGCGCTCTGGCTCGGCGGCCTGGTCAACCCGTTCGTCCGCGAACTGCGGGAGACCGCCTACCAGTTCGCCCGCCCGTACCTGATGGACTCGGCCGCCGCGCAGCGGACCCTCGGGATCGCGCCGACCCCGCTGGCGGACGCGCTGGCCGCCACCGTCGCGGCGCTGCGCTGAAGGTGTTGAGCGGGGGCCCCTGCTGTGCGGAAAGCGTTAAGCGGGGGCCCTTCCTTGCCCGCCGAGGGCGGCGATGAGCACCGCGACCAGAGTGAGCGCCGCGCCGGCCAGCGTGGCCACCCCCGGGTGCGAGGCCGCCGTGGGCAGCACCAGGTCCAGCAGTACGGCCCCGACGACCTGACCGGCGATGGTGGCCAGCCCGAGCAGCAGCACCCCGGTGAAGCGGACGATCGCCGCGGCGATCGCGATGAAGACGATGCCGATCGGCCCGCCCAGGTAGAGCCACGGCTCGGTGGGCAGGCGGCCGGTCGGGGCGCCCCGGACCGCCACCTCCACCGCGAAGGTGGCCAGCAGCGCCACCGTGCCGACCGCGAAGTTGACCAGGGTGGCCGTCAGCGCGCTGCCGCTGGCCACCCGTACCCGGCCGTTGACCGCCTGCTGCCAGGCGATCCCGATGCCGGCCAGCAGGGGCAGCGCGGCCAGCGCCAGGGCGCCCGGGTCGCCGAGCCGGTCGCCGACCGCCAGCAGCACCGCCAGCACGGTCAGCGCCGCCCCGGCCAGCCGGCTGGCGGTGACCGGCTGCCGCCCGGTCGGCCCGATGCCCGCCCGGTCCACCGCCAGGCTGCTGCCGGACTGGCCGGCGACCACCGCCACCGTGAAGACCGCGACGCCCAGCGTGCCGATGGTGAGCCCCTGGGTGGCCACCAGGAACGCGCCGCAGACGCCACCGAGGCACTGCCACGGTCGCAGCGACCCGTCGCGGAGGGTGGCCCGCAGGCTGGCCAGGCCCCGCCGCCCGGCCGGAGTGGCGGGCACCAGCACCAGCAGCACCAGCAGGCCCAGGCCGAACGAGACCACCGCCGCGGCGATGCCGTCCGCGAGGCGTACGCCGAGTTCGCCGTTGATCCGGGACTGCACGGCTACCGCGACCCCGGAGCCGGTCGCCAGCCCGACGCCGGTGATCCGCCGGGTGGCCGACGCGATGGGCGGAGCCGCCGTCCCGGTGTCGGTCACTCCTGCTCGGCCAGCGGGCGGCCGTCGAAGTCGACGGCCGAGTAGAGCGCCAGCTTCTCCAGCCGGTGGTACGAGTCGATCACCCGGATGGTGCCGCTCTTCGACCGCATCACGATCGACTGGGTGTACGCCCCGCCGGCCCGGTAGCGCACCCCGCGCAGCAGGTCGCCGGAGGTGACGCCGGTGGCCACGAAGAAGCAGTTGTCCCCGGTCACCAGGTCGTCCGTGCCGAGCACCCGGTCCAGGTCGTGCCCGGCGGCCAGCGCCTTCTGGCGTTCCTGCTCGTCCCGGGGCCAGAGCTTGGCCTGCATCGCGCCGCCCATGCACTTCAGCGCGCAGGCGGAGATGATCCCCTCCGGGGTGCCGCCGATGCCCATCAGCACGTCGACGTCGGACTCACCCCGGGCGGCCGCGATCGAGCCGGCGATGTCGCCGTCGGAGATGAACCGGATCCCCGCCCCGGTCCGCCGGATCTGCTTGATCAGGTCGTCGTGGCGCGACCGGTCCAGCACGCAGACCGTCACCTCGGACACGTCGGCGCCCTTGACCTTGGCGATCCGCCGGATGTTCTCCGCCGGGCCGGCGTTGATGTCGATCACGTCCGCGTACTGCGGGCCGACCGCGAGCTTCTCCATGTAGAAGACCGCACTGGGGTCGAACATCGCGCCCCGCTCGGAGACCGCCAGCACCGCCAGGGCGTTCGGCATGCCCTTGCTCATCAGCGTGGTGCCGTCGACCGGGTCGACCGCGACGTCCACCTCCGGCCCGGTGCCGTCGCCGACCTCCTCGCCGTTGTAGAGCATCGGGGCGTTGTCCTTCTCGCCCTCGCCGATCACCACGACGCCGCGCATCTGGATCGAGTTGATCAGCTTGCGCATGGCGTCGACGGCGGCTCCGTCGCCGCCCTCCTTGTCGCCCCGGCCGACCCACCGGCCGGCGGCCATCGCCGCGGCTTCGGTGACCCGGACCAGGTCGAGGGCGAGGTTACGGTCGAGATCCTGGGGGATCCGCGTCCTGGTGGTTGTCATGACGGCTCCTCCTCGCGACGTTGCGGGGTGGACCGGCAGGGTGTGCGTCCCGCTGCCGGCTGTGACGCTGATCCTCACACGTGCCTCAACGTAACGCCGGGGCGGGGCGGCGGTGGCCCGGATCCCGGCAACCCGGCGGCTGCGAGAATGGCGGGGTGGAACCCGCACAGCCTGCCGATCGCGTACCCGCCGACCAGACGCCGCCGGACGGCCAGCCGCCGGTCGGGCCGACCGACCCGCCGGCCCGCCCGGACGGCGAGCCCGCCCTCGTCGACCCGACGGCCGAGACCGAGCCGGTCGACCCGGGCGGCCGGGACGACCCGGACGTGACCGCCGCCCGGATCCTGGAGCACGACGTGCCGCCGGCCCGCACCGGGGCCGTGCCGGCCGCGCCGAAGGGCAAGGCCCGCGCGGAGCGGTCGCCGAAGGACATGGCGCTGTCGCTGCTGGTGCTGCTCGTGCCGATCGCCCTGCTGCTCGCCTTCTACCGGGGCTTCCTCGGCGGCGACCAGCCCACCGTGGTCGACCCGGCGCCGGCGTACGAGCAGGCCCGGGCCGCGAACGTCTTCCCGGTCAGCGAGCCGAGGGGGCTGGGCGAGGGCTGGCGCACGGTGAGCGCCAACTTCCGCTCGGTCGAGGGCGGGTCGAACCTGCGGATCGGCTACCTCACCCCGGAGGGGCAGGCCGCCCAGCTGGTGCAGAGCAACGTGCCGCCGGAGCGGCTGCTGCCCGCCGAGCTGACCCGGGAGGGGCAGCCGCAGGGGCCGGTGGACCTGGGCGGGCGCAGCTGGCAGCGGTACACCGCCCGGGGCAACGAGCAGGCCCTGGTGCTGCTGGAGCCGGGCCGCACGGTGATCGTGGTGGGCGACGCCCGCGAGAACGAGCTCCGCCAACTGGCCGGTTCGCTGCGCTGACGTCCGTTCGGTGCCCCCCAGGGCCGGCGCGGCTCGGCTAGGCTGCGCCGGCTCAGAGCCGACGCGCCCCACGCGCCGGTCGGCACCTCAAACCGGCACGCGCCGGACAGCACACCGAAAGAGAACGACGTGAACATTCGACGCTGGAGCGCCGGCTTCCTCGCCGCCGCCCTGCTCGTCCCCGGCCTGGCCGGCTGCAAGAGCGACGCCGACTCCGCGGCCGGCGAATCCACCGCGGCGGTCCCGGCCGACCCGAAGGAGGCGCTGGTCGCCTCGACGAAGGAGCTCCAGAAGGGCAACTTCACCTTCACCATGAAGAGCGCCCAGTTCTCCGGCGACGGCAAGGTGCACATGCCGACGAAGAGCGCCGAGATGAAGATGGCCACCGCCCAGGAGGCCGCCGACGACCTGGCGATGAACATGCACCTGGTCTTCATCGACACCGACAGCTGGCTCAAGATGGAGCTGGACGGGCCGATGGCCGACGCGGTGCCGGGCTTCAAGGAGATGAAGGGCAAGTACCAGCACCTGGACCGCACCCGGACCAAGGACGCGGCCGAGCTGGAGTTCGACTTCGCCGAGGTCGACCCGGCCGACAGCGACAAGATGATCAAGGCGGTCACCGACGTCCGGAAGACTGGCGACGGCACGTACGAGGGCACGCTCGACGCCACCAAGGTGACCGACGCCGACCTGCTCGATGACGAGATCGTCAAGGGCCTCGGCGCCAAGGCCGGCGCCGTGCCGTTCACCGCCAAGCTCGACGAGCAGGGCCGGCTGACCGAGTTCGTCGTGCGGGCGCCGGCGTCGGAGAGCGCGCCGGAGCAGACGCTGACCGTCAGCTACGCCGACTACGGCAACGCCACCGCCGTCGAGGCGCCGCCGGCCGCCCAGGTCGTCGAGGCGTCCGAGCAGACGTACCAGATGTTCAGCAAGTGATTCGCGACCGGGCGGGGCGGCACCGGCCGTCCCGCCCGGGTCGTTCCGGGCGGAATCCGGTCGCAGCCGCGCGGACCGGACGGTGATTGCGGAAGGACGCTTCAGGGAACAGAGGGGTTACGAGCCGCCCACGCGGTGCCGCCGCCGGGCCGGGCTCGTGCGTCGGGGCCGGTGGCAGGGCTCCGGCGGCAGCCTCCGGCACCCTCCGTGGGCCGGACGACCCACCTGGAGAGTTCACGTGAACGTTCGACGCTTCAGCGCGACGGCCTTCGCCGCGGCGCTGCTCATTCCTTCGGTGGCGGCGTGCAACGGCGCCGGCGGCACCGAGGCGGGCGCCTCGGCGAGCCCGGCGGCCTCCGGCGACGTGTCGCCCGGCGCCTCCGGCGCGGTCGACGGTGACGCCAAGCAGGCGCTGCTCGACTCCACCAACGCGATCCGCGAGGGCAACTTCAAGTTCACCATGTCGGCGGTGGGCTCCACCGCCGAGGGGCAGGTGCACGAGCCCAGCCAGAGCGCCCAGATCAAGCTGACCATCGGGCAGCAGTCCTCGGACCTGATGATGACCCTGGACATGATCCACATCAAGCCGGACAGCTGGGTGAAGGCGGACCTGGGCGGTAGCTCCGCCGGCAGCGTGCCGGGGCTGCAGAAGCTCAACCTCGGCAAGTACCAGCACCTCGACCAGACCCGGATCAAGGGCAACCGGAACCTCGGCTTCGACTTCGAGAAGCTCGACCCGGGTGGCAGCGCGGTGCTCACCCAGGGCATCACCGAGGCCCGGCAGACCGGCGAGGGCAGCTACGAGGGCACCCTCGACGTGTCGAAGGCGGCCGAGGCCGGTTCCGTCGACCCCACGCTGATCACCACCCTCGGCGCGCAGGCGCAGTCGGTGCCGTTCACCGCCAAGCTGGACAGCGAGGGCCGGCTCAGCGAGCTGGTGCTCCAGCTCCCCACCGTCGGGCAGAGCGCCGCCCCGGCGCAGAGCGCCACCGCGGTCCCCGTACCGAGCGCCACCGCGGCCCCGGGTGCGAGCGCCAGCGCGGCGCCGGGCGGTGCCTCGACCGCCGGGGCGGGCGCCACCCAGGAGATCAAGGTGACCTACTCCGACTACGGCAACGCCAGCGCGGCCCAGAAGCCGCCGGCCGACCAGGTCGTCGAGGCGCCGCCGGAGTTCTACAACCTGTTCCGCTGACGATCGGCGCGGGGGCGGGACGGCTGCGGCCGCCCGCCCCTTCGCGTGCCCTGGGTACGCCGCGCGCCGGCCCGGCCTCGCCGTCGGGCCTGCCGCTGCCGGTGGGCGTGCGTGCCCTGGCCGGCCTTCGCCTCGGGGACGCGGCGGGTCAGGAGTTGGTGGCGTCCTGGCGGGCGGCGGCGATCCGGGCCCGGGCCCCGTCCAGCCAGCGCTGGCAGATCTCGGCCAGCTTCTCGCCGCGCTCCCACAGCGCCAGCGACTCCTCCAGCGACGTGCCGCCGGCCTCCAGCCGCTCCACCACCGACGCCAGTTCGGCGCGGGCCTGCTCATAGCTGAGCCGCTCGTCCGGCCCGGCGTCCTTCTCGTCGCTCATCGGTCCCATCCCACCACATCACCGGCCGGTCGTCCGGGTGCGGGTGCCCTGGTGGGCGTGGTCACCCCCGGGTTTCCGGGGGTGACCGGCGAAAATTTTCCCGCTGCTGCCGGGTCCCGTGCACGGGTCGCTCGAGTTGCGGCCGACCGGGGGATGCCTTAGTGCTGGCGGCTGCTCCTCCAGGTGACCGCGGCCCGGCCGGCGGCGCGGGGAAACCGGCAGGTCACGGGCGGACGCCGACCGACCGAACGGTCGCTGCGGCGACCGCGTCGGCTGGGGTGGCCCGCGAACCGGCCGCCGCGACCCTGATCCATCGATGGATCGCTACCTGACGATCGATTCGGTTTTGATGGATCACGAAATTACTTGTCCGATTCCCAGGATGTCGCCAGAGCGGCTCGTTGACCGCTTGATCCACCACTTGGGACGGTGGCCTTCCGCACGTAGCGTGCGTGCGGGATCAAGGGTCAGGGCAAGCGGATCAATATCGGCCTCGGGAAGGGCCCGGCATTGGACATCTTCAACGACAACCTGCTCGACTTCAAGAAGTTGCGATGACTCCCGACGAACAGGAGATGATCTTCGGGATGGCAGTTCTTCCTGACGGGACGCGGGAAGTCGACCCCGGGGACGTGCTGCGCCACTTCGGCACTGCGGACGGGAAGGAGCTGGGACTGCGGCTGCTCCGCCAGGCGCTTCAGACGAAGGACGCGGACGACGCCGAGGCTGCTCTGGTCGTGTGTAGTGAGTTCGGAGTGACGTCGGAAGCTCTTGAACCCCTGCTCCAACTCGCGGCAGCCGACTGGCATCAGCGGCACGAGGACGTGGTCACCGCGATCGGCCGATTTAAGGACCCACGCGCGGTTGGCGCCCTGCTCCAAGCGACACTGTTGGTTCCCGACTATCTCGACTACGACGACAGCAGGGCTCTGGCGACTAAGGCGATCTGGGCGCTGGGCGTGATACCCGGCAGCGACGCCCAGCGGGCGTTGCGGGAGCTACTGGACTCCGACGACGCGATCCTGCGCGCCGGGGCCGAACAACAACTCGCGCGTCGCAGCGGGTCGTGACGCGTGGTTTGTCCTGGTGCGCCGTCGCGCACCAGGACAAACCACCGATCAGGGAGGCGCAAGGCTCGCTGAGCGTTCCGGGTCCCACTGCACCCGGACCGGCGTGGTCATCTCCCGCTCCAACCAGACCTCCCGGTCGGCATGGACCTGCAGATCGTAGTGGGTGAGGCAGGACAGGGAAAGCGCCTGCTCGAAGCCACTGCGGCTCATCCGCACCGCCAGGATCCGCGCCTGATTGGGCTTCGTAGCCCGGCCGGAGCGGTACATCATCTAGCGGAACGACGGCTTGATCCACGTCATCCGGTTCGGGTTGAAGGGCGGTACGAATGTCCCCGCAGGTAGGGCGGCGTCGGCAATCTCGGTGGAAAATGCCTGGTAAACGGTGACCGTGTAGTCGTCGAAGATCGCGCGGATCTCTCTCGTCGGCGGGGTCATCTGCCTAAGCCCTCGACAGTGGCGGCCAGTTCGCCCTCGGCGAGGCGTACCCGCAGCGGGTCGCCCTTGGCCACCTCGTCCGCCGCCCGCACCACGTGCCCGTCCGCCCGCTGCACGATCGCGTACCCCCGGTCGAGGGTGGCAGCGGGGGAGAGGGCGCGCAGCCGGGCCAGGGTGTGCCGCAGGTCCTCGCCGGCCGCGCCGAGCCGGTGGTCCAGGTTGCGGTCGGCCCGGTCGCGCAGCGCGCCGACCTCGGTAGCCCGCTGGTCGACCATCACCTGCGGGCGGGCCAGCACCGGGCGGGAGCGGAGCAGGTCGAGGCGGTGCGACTCCCGGTCGACCAGGTTGCGGACCGCCCGTTCCAGCCGGGAGCGGGCCTGGCCGATGAGGCGTACCTCCTCGGTCAGGTCGGGGACGATCCGCTTGGCCGCGTCGGTGGGGGTGGACGCGCGGACGTCGGCGACGTAGTCCAGCAGCGGGGTGTCCGTCTCGTGGCCGATCGCGCTGACCACCGGGGTGCGGCAGCCGAAGACCGCCCGGCAGAGCGCCTCGTCGGAGAAGGGGAGCAGATCCTCGATGCCGCCGCCGCCCCGGGCGATGACGATCACGTCGATGCTCTCGTCGGCGTCGAGCACCTTCAGCGCGCCGATGATGTCGGGCGCCGCGCTGGGGCCCTGCACGGCGACGTTGACGGTGCGGAACTCGACCGCTGGCCAGCGCCGCTTCGCGTTGGTCAGCACGTCCCGCTCGGCGGCGGAGGCGCGGCCGGTGATCAGGCCGATCCGCTGCGGCAGGAAGGGCGGGCGGCGCTTGCGGGCCCGGTCGAAGAGCCCCTCGGCGGCGAGCAGCTTCTTGAGCTTCTCCAGTCGGGCCAGCAGCTCGCCGAGCCCGACCTGGCGGATCTCGTCGGCGCGCAGGCTGAGCGTGCCGCGGGCGGCGTAGAACTCCGGCTTGGCGTGCAGCACCACCCGGGCGCCCTCGCGCAGCTCGGGGGCGCCGGAGTCGAGCACGTCCCGGTTGGTGGTGACGGTCAGGCTCAGATCCGCCGACGGGTCACGCAGGGTGAGGAAGACGGTGCTGGCCCCGGGCCGGCGGCTGATCTGCGCCACCTGCCCGTCCACCCACACCCAGCCCAGCCGGGCGATCCAGGCGTTGATCTTCTGGCTGACCACCCGGACCGGCCACGGCTCCTCCGAGCTGCTCCGCCCCACCTCGCCCCCACCACCACTCACCCCGCCACCCTACGGCCGCCCGCGTTGATCATGAAGTTTGCGTCTCCTGGTAGCGGTTTCCCGACGCAAACTTCATGATCAACGGGTTGGGAGGCGGGGGGAGAACCGGCACGTACGATGGGGGGGTGACTGAGACTGGTAAGCGCGTGCTTTTGGCCAAGCCCCGCGGATACTGCGCGGGGGTGGACCGGGCGGTGCAGACCGTCGAGGAGGCGCTCAAGCTCTACGGCGCGCCGATCTACGTGCGCAAGCAGATCGTGCACAACAAGCACGTGGTGCGGACCCTGGAGGCCCAGGGCGCGATCTTCGTGGAGGAGAACGAGGAGGTGCCCGAGGGCGCCACCGTGATCTTCTCCGCCCACGGCGTCGCCCCCGAGGTGTACGAGCAGGCCCAGTCCCGCTCGCTGAAGGCCATCGACGCGACCTGCCCGCTGGTCACCAAGGTGCACCAGGAGGCGAAGCGGTTCGCCGCCGAGGACTACGACATCCTGCTGATCGGCCACGAGGGGCACGAGGAGGTCGTCGGCACCGCCGGTGAGGCCCCCGCGCACATCCAGCTGGTGGACGGCCCGGACGGCGTCGACAAGGTCACCGTCCGTGACCCGAACAAGGTGGTCTGGCTCTCCCAGACCACGCTGTCGGTGGACGAGACGATGGAGACGGTGGCCCGGCTCAAGCGGCGGCTGCCGCTGCTCCAGTCGCCGCCCAGCGACGACATCTGCTACGCCACCTCCAACCGGCAGCACGTGGTGAAGGAGATCGCCCCCGACTGCGACGTGGTGATCGTGGTCGGCTCGCGGAACTCCTCCAACTCGGTCCGCCTGGTCGAGGTGGCCCTGGACGCCGGGGCCCGCGCCGGCTATCTGGTCGACTTCGCCCACGAGATCGACGACGCCTGGCTGGCGGGCGCCGGCACGGTCGGGCTGACCTCCGGGGCCAGCGTCCCCGACGAGCTGGTGCAGCAGGTGCTGGCGCACCTGGCCGAGCGCGGCTTCACCGAGGTGGAGGAGGTCCTCACCGCCAACGAGCGGCTGACCTTCTCGCTGCCGCAGGAGCTCAAGCGGGACATGAAGGCCGCCGCGGCGGCGGCCCGGTCCTGAGGTCGGCGGGAACGGGACGCGGCCCGCGTACGTCCGAACCGGTATGAAGACCATGCGCACGGCGGTACCGGCACTGCTCCTCTGCGCCGCCCTGGCCGCCTGCGGCGGCCAGGGCACCGGCACCGGCAACCAGGCCCCCGAGCCGTCAGGAGGCAGCACGGTGACCGTGCCCCCGACCAGCGACCCGACCGACCCGGCCACCCCGACCGACCCGGCCACCCCGCAGCCGCCCACGGTCGTGCCGCCGACGAAGAAGCCGGCCGGCCCGAGCCTGCCGCCCGGCCCCGGCGCGCACACCCTCACCGGCACGGTGGAGGCCGGGGTGGAGCCCAACTGCCTGCTGCTCGACGGCTACCTGCTGGTCGGCGGCCCGCGGGACGTGCTGCGGGCGGGCGCGAAGGTGACCGTCGAGGGTCGGGTCGAGCCCGACATGATGACCACCTGCCAGCAGGGCACCCCGTTCGTGGTGGAGGGCGCGAGCCGCGCCTGATCCGCGGCCCCGGAACGCGCGGAAGGCCCGCCCCCGACCGGGGACGGGCCTTCCGGCTCACCGCGTACGGCTCAGCCGACGTTCTCGACGATCACGTCGCCGCTGCCGATGAGGATGTTGGTGTCGGTACGCACCTGGACGGTGCCGTAGAGCACCCGGCCGCTGCCCGGCGCCGCCTGCACGGTCACCGCGCCCGGCACCTGCCAGGTGGCGCCCGTCGGGCGGGCCGCGTTGGTGTCGGTCACCGCCACCGAGCCGAAGGCCGGGTTGGTGAAGACGTCGATGTAGTGGTAGGTGGTGGTGCCGGCCGGCACCGCGTACCCGTCGACCCGGACCTTCCAGGCGCCCGGCTTCGGGTTACCGATGGTGACCGACTCCTCCGAGTCACCGTCGGCGCTCTGGCCGGCCGCGACGCAGGTCCCGGACGTGCAGTCGAGCACGAACAGGTCCAGGTCGGCGCCCGGGTCGGAGGTGCCGCCGATGGTGGCGCGGAACTGGGTCGAGCCCGGCGCGACCGTCACGTCGTACTCCTGCACCTCGCGGTTGGCGATGGTGAGCGTGCCCCGCTTCGCGCTGCCCAGCGACCCGCCGCCGACCGCCCGGCCGGTGAACGAGCCGAGCGAGCTGGTCAGGCTGTACGACCGGGCCACCGTGCCGCCCAGCGGAGCGGACTCGATCACGTCCGGGTTCGGGGTGACCGTGGCGCCCAGCACGGAGGCGGTCAGGGTGAACGGGGTCCACTCCGCGTCCGAGGTGCGCCGACCGTCCACGGTGACCTCCCACACCCCGGCCAGCGGGTTGGAGGTGGTCCGGCTGGTCGGCGAACCGGTGCTGCACGCGCCCGCCGCCGGCGAGTAGCAGGAGGTCGACGCGTTGTCGTCGATCGCCACGCCGTACGGGTGGTAGCGCAGGAAGCGCGCCTGGCCGGTGCCCGCCGTGCCGTCCGGCCCGGTGAGGTCGACCTTCAGCGCCGGGGTGTTCGCCGGCACCGCGAAGTAGTAGTGCAGGGACTGGTTGCGCCCCACCTTGCCGGTGACCTGGACCTGGTAGTTCGCGTCCGCCTTGAAGGCGTACGGCGCGATCACCGTGTTCAGCGTCTGGTAGTCGATCCCGGTGGTGGCCGGGTCGTCCAGCCGCAGCACCGCCGAGTGCGCACCCGGGGTGGCCGGGTTGATCCGCACGGTCACGGTCACCGGCTTGTTCAACGGCAGCGACACCGAGGCGTCGGTGGCGAAGGTGCCGTCGTTGCCCACCCACGACAGCTGGTAGGTGACGGGGTTCGAGCCGCCGGTGGTGCGGGTGAAGGTGTACGTCCGGGTGTACGCCCGGCCGGCGGTCACGCCCTCGCGGTCGTAGATGCCGACGCCGTGGCCCGGCTTGGCCAGGAAGCCGCCGAGCACCGTGTTCACCGGCACCGAGGAGGTGATGCCGACCGTCTTGATGTTCTTGCGCAGCAGCTCGTACGCGGCGGGGACGTCGATCAGGCCGGCGCCCTGCTCGTACGCGCCGGTGTCGCCGATGAACCGGGCCGAGGACATGATGGCCTGCCGGAGCTGGGCCGGCTTGCGCTGGAAGCCCTGCGCCTTGGCCGCGCCGACCAGCAGCGCGCCCGCCCCGGCGGCCTGCGGGGAGGCCATCGAGGTGCCGTTGAACATCGCGTAGCCCGGCGGCAGCGGGTACGTGCCGGCGACCGGGCCGCCCGGCTGCCAGGTGGGCACGGTGGAGATGGCCGAGCCCGGGGCGATCACGCTGGGCTTGAAACCGCCGTCCTCACGCGGGCCGCGCGAGCTGTAGTAGTGCAGGCCCTCCGGGAACGGGGAGCTGGAGCCGTAGTTGGCTCGCCAGGTGGCGTCGGTGACGTACGAGCCGATGCTGAGCACCCGCTCGGCCACCGAGGGGTCGCCGACGGTGTTCAGACCCGGGCCGCTGTTGCCGGCCGAGATGAACATCTGCACGTCGTACTGGTCGATCAGCCGGTTGTAGAGCAGCGCGCGGGTGTTGTTGCCGTCGTTGAGCGACGGCAGGCCACCGATCGACATGTTGATCACGTCGACGTTCGCCTGCTTGGCGGCGTAGATCATGCCCTCGATCAGCGCGCTGGAGGTGCAGCCGCCCACGAAGAGGCAGACCCGGACCGAGACGATCTTGGCGCCGGGGGCGACACCGGTCATCGCGCCGCCGAACAGCCCGTTGCCGGCGGTGATGCCCGCGACGTGCGAGCCGTGGGCGCCGGAGACGATGCCGATGTTGACGAACTTGTTCTTGCCGTCGACCTGGACGACGAACGGCATCGACTCGTTGATCGCGGTCGCCGGGTTGTCGGTGCCGAAGGTGCCGACGTCGTTGCGGACCTTGTAGTCGGTCATCGCCTTCTCGTCGGCGAAGGAGCCGTCCTGGTCGGTGTCGACCCAGACGTTGCTGCCGCCGTCCCAGAGCACGCCGAACTGGCCGCTGCTGCCGGCCGGGTTGCCGTCCCGGTTGACGTCGTTGCCGACCTCGCCGCCCAGCCGGGCGTCCCGCTCGTTGAACAGGCCGAAGCGGTAGGACCGGTTACCGGGGGCGGTCCAGCTCCGGCCGCCCCCGGTGAACGTCGGCCCCGACACGTTCGCGCTCATGCTGACCCAGGTCGGGTCGCCGTCGGCGGTCGGGTGGGTGTAGGTGACCCAGTCGACGATCTTGCGCTCGCCGGTGGTGGTCCGCTGGAGCGCCGGGTGCGACAGGTCGACGCCGGTGTCCAGGATGCCGACGGTAACCCCGCGCCCGTCGAGCGTGGGGTGGTCGGCCTGGAACCGGACCGCGCCCAGGTCCCGGATCGGCAGGTACGGGTTGTCCTGCGGCGTCGCCTGGCCCGGCGCGGGCTGCGGGGTGGCCGGTTGGGCGCCCGCCGGCTCCGGGTCGGGCAGCGGCGTCGCGGCGTCGATCTCGGTGGTCTGCACGCCGGCCAGCCCGGCGACCCGCTCGACGCGGTCGGTCGGCACCTCAGCGCGCAGGTAGCCCAGGTCGTCGTCCCGGTACGAGACGGTGGCGCCCAGCGCGGCCAGCCCGGACGCGGCCGTGGCGGACTGGCCGGAGACGGCGCCGACCAGCAGGGTGAGGCTCCGCTGGCCCTGCTGCCGGGCCTCGGCGAGCCGCTCCTGGTCGGTGGGGGTGAGGCCGACGCTGCTGCTCTTCAGCACGTCGGTGGGGGTGGGCTCGGCGCTCGCGGGGTTGCCGGCGAAGGCCAGGGTCAGCGCGCCGGCGGTGACCGCCGACGCCACGAGCGCGACCGGTTTCCGGGCGCGTCCGCTGTGAGGTCTGCTCACGTCTCTTCCTCCGAGGGAGAGCAAGTGCCCTGGATCAGGGCGGGGGATGTAACGGCCAGCTGTCACGACACGTCGACCGCCGTCACCGATTCAGCGACGGAGATGTGGTCCGTGTTACGTGAACTGGCTGCTAGGCAACGGTGCCGCCGATAGTTGCCGGGTGGCAAGTGATAACGGTCGGCACCGGACGTCGATCGTCCAATCCCGACCGGCCGGGCGGTGGATGCCCCATCCCCGCGAAACGGCGGAAGCCCGCCCCCGGCACGCCGGGGACGGGCTTCCGCTGGTGCGCTACGCGGTCAGTTCACCGCGCCGATGGACACCGAGCCGCGGCCGACGACCGCGCCCTCGGTGGTGGTGACGGCCAGGTCGCCGTAGAGCTCCCGACCGGCGGCCGGGGTGGCCAGGGCGGTCACCGAGCCGGTGAGGGTCGCGCTGGCGCCGTTGGGCAGCGGCAGCGCGGTCGCCGGGGCGCTCACCGAACCCAGCGCGGCCGACGCGAACGAGTCCCGGTAGTCGTACGCGGTGCTGCCGCCCGCGCCGTCCACCGCGTACCCGTCCACGACCACCCGGTAGGTGCCCGGAGCCGGGTTGAGCAGGGTGACGGCCTCCTCGGAGTCACCGTCGGCCTGGTAGCCCACCCGGGTGGCGCCCAGGAAGACGTACAGGTCGAGGTCGGTGCTCGGGTTGGCCGGGTTGCCGATCCGGGCGGTAAAGCTGGACACGCCGGCCGGCACCTCGACGGTGAACTCCTGCGTGGTGCCCTCGGTGATGGTCGGCCGCTCGGCGTGCACGCTGGCCAGCGGGCCGCCGACGCCGGTCACCGAGACCGGGCCGAAGGTGTTGGTCAGGCTCCAGTTCACCTGGGTGGCCTTACCGGCGGTGACCGCCGGCAGCTCGACCACGGCCGGCTCGACCTTGACGCCCTGCACCCGCGCCTGGAGCTGGAACGGGTTGTCCAGGCTCGGCGAGGTGCGCCGCGCCTCCACCTCGATCTCCCAGACGCCCGGGATCGGGTTCTGGTAGTCCCGCTCCTGCGGCTTGCAGGCGGCGGCGTCGGAGAAGTTGGTGTAGCAGCCGGTGCTGGCGGTGCTGTCCACCGGCACGCCGTACGGGTTGATGGCGATGAACCGGGTCTGCGACCCGGTGGCGATGCCGGAGAGGTTCACCTGGAGCGCACCCGCGCCCGGCGGCACCGTGACGAAGTACGAGGTGAAGCCGTTGCGCTCGACCGAGCCCTCGGCCGTGAACGAGTACTTCGGCTTGGTCACCTCGTTGCCGGCGACCACCACGGTGGAGACCTCGAAGTCGACCACGGAGGTGGCCGGGTCGTCGACGGTCATGATGGCGCCGTGCGCGCCGGCCGTGGCCGGCTTGGCCTTGACGTTCACCGTGACGGTCTTGTTCAGCGGCAGGGTGACGCTGGCCGGACCGGAGAAGGTGCCGTCGTTGCCCCGGAAGGCGACGTTGTGCTTGATGTTGCCGGCCGGCCCGCTGGTGCGGGTCAGCTTGACCGCGTACGTGCGGTTCTCCTTGACCTTCTGCCCGCCCCGGTCGGCGGCGCAGCGGTTGTGGATGCCGGTGCCCACGTTCGGGCTCGGCTCGAAGATGCCCAGGTCCCGGTTGTACTTCGCCAGGCTGCCGGAGAGCTCGGTGCAGACCGGCGCCTCGGAGGTGTAGGACCGGGTCGCCACGCCCGCCTTGAGCAGGTTCCACGCGCCCGGCACGTTGAACATGCCGTAGCCCTGCGCGTACGTGGGGACGTCGGCGATCGGCTTGGCCGAGGTGTAGATGGCCCGGCGCAGCGCGGCCGGGGTGACCGCCTGGTCGTTGGCCCGGGCCGCCGAGAGCAGCAGCGCGGCGGCGCCGGTGGCCTGCGGCGAGGCCATCGAGGTGCCGTTGAGCATCTGGTAGCCCGGGGGCAGCGGGTAGCCGGCCTCGGCCACCGGACCGCCCGGCTGCCAGGTCGGCGCGGTGGAGATGGCCGAACCCGGGGCGGCGATGTTCGGCTTGAAGGCGCCGTCCTCGCGCGGGCCGCGCGACGAGAAGTTGAACAGCGCGTTCTGCTTGCGGACCACCGAGCCGTAGTTGGCCAGCCAGGTGTCCTTGCTGATGTTCGCCGCGACGCTCACCACGTTGGCCGCGACCGAGGGGTCGCCGACCGTGTTCAGGCCCGGGCCGGAGTTGCCGGCCGAGATGAACATCTGCACGCCGTACGTGTCGATCAGGGTGTTGTAGAGCTCGGCGCGGGCGTTGGCGCCGTCGTTCAGTGCCGGCAGGCCGCCGATCGACATGTTGATCACGTCGACCTTGCGGTTGACCACCAGGTCGACCATGCCGGTGGTGAGCGCCGCGTAGGTGCAGCCGCCGCCCCAGGAGCAGGCGCGGGCGGAGACCAGCTTGGCGCCGGGGGCGGCGCCGTCGAACGCGCCGTTGCCCAGCATGTCGTTGGCGGCGGTGATGCCGGCGACGTGGGTGCCGTGGGTGCTCTCGATGATGCCGATGTTGACGTAGTCGACCAGGCCGGGGCCGCCGGCCGGGGTGGTGTCGACGTTGCGGCGGAACTCGACCACGAACGGGATCTGCTCCCGGACCGCGGTGGCCGGGTTGTCCGTGCCGAAGTGGCCGACCTGGAACTTCTCCTTGTACGGCCGCATCACCTCGTCGTCGGTGAAGTCGTTGTTCTGGTTCGCGTCGACGCGGATGTCGCCGTTGGCCGGGTTGTAGAGGACGCCGAAGGCGTCGGTGGTGTCGCCGTCGCGGTTCACGTCGCCGGCCGGGTCGCTGCCCAGCGTGGTGGACTCGCGGAAGGTGTTGAACCGGTAGGTGCCCGCCGGGGCGGTCCAGACGACCGCGGCGGCGCCGCTGCCGATGGTGAAGCTCGGGCCCTTGACCTCGGTGAGCATCGGGCGCCAGGTGGCGTCCTCCAGCGGGTCGGTGGCGGTGACCCAGTCGACGATCTTGCGCTCGCCGGTGGTGGTCTTCTGCAGCGCCGGCTGGTCCAGGTCGACCCCGGAGTCCATGATGCCGATGGTGACGCCGCGGCCGTCCCAGGTCGGGTGGGCGGCCTTGAAGGACTCCGCGCCCGTCTCGTTGGTCGGCATGTACGGGTTGACGGCGCCGGTGTCCGCACCCGGCCCGGCCAGCGTCTGGCCCTGCTCGGCGGCCTTCGCACCGGTGGGGGCGGCCTCCGGCTTCGGGTCGGGCAGCGGGATGGCCTCGTCCAGGTCGACCGCGGAGACGCCGGGCAGCGTGGCGGCCTTCAGGACCTTGCCGGTGGGCACCTTGGCCAGCACGAAGCCGACCTGGTCGTAGCGCTGGCTGACCGTGGCGCCGAGACCCTTGAGGCCGTCGGCCACCTTGCCGGCCGAGCCCTTCTTGGCGGCGATGATCAGGGTGACGGTCGGGGCGTGCTTCGCCTTGGCCTCGGTGAACAGCTTGGCGTCGTGCGCACCGAGGACCTCGACCGGGGTCGGCTCGGCAGCGTCGGTGGGGGCGGTGGGGGCTGCGCTCGCGGTGGCGGCGCCACCCCCGACGGTCATGGCGCCGGCCGCCAGGACCGTGGCGAAGAGCGCGGCGGAGGTACGCCGGCTCCGGTTGCGGGGTTGACTCACGTTCTCTTCCTCCAGAGAACAGGGCCCTTCAGACACAGGGCGCGCGTGCTGCCGATCCTCTGGGCGGCCCGGTGTCGATGTCGATACTCCGAAGTAGGTTGTGACCAGTCCGTGACGTCGATACGTCACCGTCGTCACGCGCTGCGCAACCCCTCAGCCGAGTGGACGGCCGATGTGGACCCGGCCGCGCCGTCGGCCTCCACCAGCTCCGGGGCCTGCGGCTGGCGGGGCGCCAGCTCGAGCTGCGCCGGGCTGGCCAGCTCCTCGTCGGAGACGCCCAGCTCGGCGAGCTTGCGGGCGCTGACCAGCACCCGGGCCTCCAGCGACCCCACCGCGCGGTTGTACGCGGTCACCGCACCGCCCAGCGAGGAACCGAGCTTGCCCACGTGGTCGCCCAGGGTGGACAGCCGCCCGTACAGCTCGCGGGCCAGCGAGTGCACCGCCACCGCGTTGCGGGCCAGCGCCTCCTGCCGCCACGAGTAGGCGACCGTGCGCAGCAGCGCGACCAGGGTGGCCGGGGTGGCCAGCACCACGTTGCGGGCGAACGCGTGCTCCAGCAGCGTCGGGTCGCGCTGCAACGCCACGTCCAGGAACGGGTCGGCCGGCACGAACAGCACCACGAACTCGGGGGTCTGGTCGAACGCCGCCCAGTAGGACTTGGCCGCGAGCGCGTCGACGTGCCCCCGCAGGTGCCGCGCGTGGGCATCGAGGTGGGTGTCCCGCCCCCGCTCGTCGCGGGCCTCCATCGCGGTCAGGTACGCGTCGAACGGCGCCTTGGCGTCCACCACCACGCTCCGGCCGCCGTGCAGCCGGACCACCAGGTCGGGGCGGACGCCCTGGTGGTCGGTGGCGGCGGTGACCTGCTCGGAGAAGTCGCAGTGCTCCAGCATCCCGGCGGCCTCGACGATCCGGCGCAACTGGTGCTCGCCCCACCGGCCGCGCACCTGCGGGGCCCGCAGCGCTGCCACCAGCTGCTTGGTCTCGGTGCGCAGCTCACCGGAGACCGTGCTCATCGCCCGGACCTGCTCGCGCAGCTCGGCGTACGCGTCGACCCGCTCGCGCTCCAGCTCGCCCACCCGCAGCTCGTAGCGGCGCAGCGTGTCGTGCAGCGGCGCCACCGCCCGGGCCACCGCCTCCTGCGACTGGGCGGTCGCCTCGTAGCTCAACGCCCGCATCGACTGCTCCAGCCGGCCCTCGCCCTCCCGGGTGGCGGCGAGGGTGGCCTCCAACCGGGCGACCTCGGCCGCCGACCGGGACCGGGCGGCGAACCAGCCCAACGCGCCGCCCGCGGCGAGACAGAGCACCACCACGGCCAGCGTCGAGAAGCTCATGCCGTGCACTTTGCCAAACGGGTACGACGTGCGCTCGCTGGGTACCTTCGAGGTCATGGTGGAAGGTTCGCTGTGGCTGGTCCTGGTGCTGATGCTCGGAGGTGCGCTCATGTTCTGGCGGTGGGGGAGCCGGTCGCGCCGGGCCACCGAGCTCGCGGACGCCCGGGCCGAGGCGCAGCGGTGGTACGAACGGCTCGGCGGCCAGCTGATGAACCTGCACGGCGACGACCCGGCGGTGCGACAGGCCCTCGCGGACGCCGGTGAGCGGTACAACGCGGCCGGTTCGCAGCTGGAGCAGGCGCGTACCCCGCACCAGTTCGCGCTGGCCCGGGAGACCGCGCTGGAGGGGCTGGCGTACATCCGGGCGGCGCGTACCGCGCTGGGCGTCGACCCCGGCCCCGAGCTGCCCCCGCTGGCCGCCGCCCGGGGCGCCGGCCAGCTCACCCGGGAGCGCGAGGTGAACGTGCAGGGGCAGACCTTCCGGGCCGGCCCGCAGCCGGGCGCCGGCACACCGTATTACTACCCGGGCGGGCGCTACCAGGGCCGTGCCGTGCCGGCCGGCTGGTATTCCACCCCGTGGTGGAAGACCGCGCTGGGCGCCGGCGTCGGCGTGGTCGGCGGCATTCTGATCGCCGACGCGCTCTTCTCGCCCGCCTTCGCCGACCCGGGCTACGGCGCCGGCTACCAGGAGGGCTTCCAGGACGGGTTCGGCGACGGCCAGGACTACGGCGACGCCGGCAACGACGTCGGCGGTGGCGACTTCGCCGGCAACGACTTCTCCGGCGGTGGCGACTTCTCCGGGGGTGGCGACTTCGGCGGCTGGGGCGGCGGCGACTTCGGTGGCGGGGACTTCGGCGGCGGCGACTGGTAAGGCCCCTGCCCTGCCCTGCCCCGGCGCGGGTGTTAAGCGGGGCCCCCTGCTATACGGAAAGCGTTAACAGGGGGCCCCTCCTTACACCTCAGCCGGTGTTGCGCATGCCGGCGGCGATGCCGTTGACGGTGGTGAGCAGGGCCCGCTCCAGGGCGGTGCCGTCGCTCGGCGGGCGCCGGCCGCCCGGCGCGGTGGCCACCGCCCGCCCGGCCGCCCCGGAGTCCCGGTACTGGCGCAGCAGTGCCACCTGGAGGTGGTGCAGCGGCTCCAGGTAGGTGTCCCGCACCGCCAGGGTGCGCTGGAGCACCGGCGAGCCCTCCAGCAGGGCCGGGGAGGCGGTGATCGCCAGCACCTCCCGCTTGGTCAGCTCGTACTCCTCCTCGATCTTCGCGAAGATCGGGTGGAGCGGCTTCGGGACCAGGGTCTCGACGTACCGGCGGGCTATGGTCAGGTCGGTCTTGGTCAGCATCATCTCCACGTTCGACAGGAACGTGCGGAAGAAGTGCCAGCTGCGATACATCTCGGCGAGCACGTCCTCCAGCCCGGCCTCCCGGGCGGCGGCCAGGCCGGTGCCCACGCCGAACCAGCCGGGCACGATCTGCCGGGTCTGCGTCCAGCCGAACACCCACGGGATGGCCCGCAGGCCGGACAGGCCGGCGCCGGTGTTCGGCCGCTTCGCCGGCCGGGAGCCGATGTTCAGCTGGCCGAGCAACTCGGTCGGGGTGGACGCCCAGAAGTACGCCGGCAGGTCCGGGTCCTCGACCAGCGACCGGTAGCGTCCGTACGCCGCCTCGGACACCACGTCCATCGCCGCGTCCCAGCGCTCCAGCATCTCGGCGGGCTGCCGGGGCGCGGTGTGCAGCAGCGTGGCCTGGAGCACCGCGGCCACGGTCAGCTCCAGGTTCTCCCGGGCCAGGGCGGGCAGGGTGTACTTGTCGGAGATGACCTCGCCCTGCTCGGTCACCTTGATCGCGCCGTCCAGAGTGCCGTACGGCTGGGCCAGGATCGCCTCGTGCGTCGGACCGCCGCCACGCCCCACGGTGCCGCCGCGACCGTGGAAGAGCCGCAGGTGTACGCCGTGCCGGGCGGCCACGTCGCGCAGCGCCCGCTGGGCCCGGTGGATGGACCACTGGCTGGTGGTGATGCCGGCCTCCTTGTTGGAGTCGGAGTAGCCGAGCATCACCTCCTGCACGTCCCCGCGGGCGGCCACCAGCGCCCGGTACGCCGGCAGCGACAGCAGCTCGTCCAGCAGCTCGCCGCCGGCGTTCAGCTCGGCGGGGGTCTCCAGCAGCGGCACGAAGCCGACCCGGGCCCGCCCGGTGTGCACGTCGACCAGGCCGGCCTCGCGGGCCAGCACCACGGCGGCGAGCACGTCGTCCACGCCGAGGGTCATCGAGATGATGTACGACTCGATCACCTCGCCGCCGAACCGGTCCTGCGCCTCGCGGATGGTGCCGAACACGTCGAACGTCTTGCGCGCGTTCTCGGTCAACGGGGTGTCCAGCGCGGAGAGCGGGCGCCGCCCGGCCAGCTCGTCGGCGAGGAGCTTGGTGCGTTCCAGCCGGCTCAGCGCCGGGTAGTCGGACACCTCACCGACGGCCGCGTAGAGCTGGGCGAGGACCGCGTGGTGCGCCTCGGCGTGCTCACGGACGTCCATGGTCGCCAGGTGCAGGCCGAACGCGGAGACGGTACGGATCGTCGAGGCGAGCCGGCCGACGGCGGTGAGCTGCCCGGAGTTGCGGGCCAGCGAGGCGCGCAGCAGCTCCAGGTCGGCGATCAGCTCGGTTGACCCCTGGTAGTCGCGGCCCGGCACGTGCGGGGTGCCGGCGCGCAGCCGCTCCCGGGTGTTGGCCAGCTTCGCCTTCACGCAGCGGGCCTTGAGCCGGTACGGCTCCTCGGCGTTGACCCGGCGGAACCGGGGCGCCACCTCGGGCAGGGCGTCCAGGTCGGCGGCGAGGCTGGCGGAGAGGTCGAGCGAGACGGCGCGCAGCCGGCGGGAGACGGAGACCTCGTTGATCAGCTCGTCCATCGCCGTCTCGGTGGCGGCGATGCCGTGCTCGTGCTGGATCGCCAGCACCTCGCGGGTGACCAGCGGGGTGACGAACGGGTTGCCGTCCCGGTCGCCGCCGATCCAGGTGCCGAAGGTCAGCGGCCGGGCCGTGGGCGAGGTCTCCACCCCGAGGGTGCGCAGCGTGTCGGCGAGGTCGTCGAGCACCTGCGGGGCGGCCTCGGCGTGCAGGTCGCGCAGGTAGTAGATGGCGTTGCGGGCCTCGTCGGTCGGGTCCGGCCGGTCCAGCCGCAGCTCGTCGGTCTGCCACATCAGGTCGAGCAGCTCGGCGAGCCGCCGGTTCGCCGGCCCCTCGTCGCTGGCCCCGTAGAGGATGGCGTTGGCGGTCTCGGCGTCCAGCTCGTCGGCGATCGCGCGCAGCTTGGACAGGATCGACCGGCGGGCCGCCTCGGTGGGGTGGGCGGTGAAGACCGGGCGGACGGCGAGCCGCCGGGCGGCGGCGGCGATCTCCTCGGCCGGCACCCCGCGCTCGGCGATCATCTTGGCCGCCTGGTCCAGCCAGCCGCCGTGGGTGGCCCGGCGCCGGCGCAGGTCGCGGGCCCGGTGCACCTGCTCGGTGATGTTGGCCAGGTGGAAGTAGGTGGAGAAGGCCCGGGCCAGCTTGGTGCCGGTGGTGACGTCGAGGCCGCCGAGGCGCTGGGCGGCGGCCGGGGCGTCGGAGCGTACCTGGGCGCGGATCTCCTCGACCAGGTCGAGCAGCGGGCGGCCCTCCTGGCGGGCCAGGGTCTGCCCGAGCAGGGTGCCGAGCCGGCGGATGTCGGCCCGCAGGGCGGCGTCGGGGCCGTCGTGGTCGTGCTGGTCGGTCACGTCGCGCTCCTCACGTCAGTACGAAGGACAGCGCTGTCCGACTCCGTCGATCGTATCCAGATCGCCCCCGATGAGCGGAAGGGCCCCGTGCTGTCGCGCCGGGCACACTGCGCGAGCCGGCCGCCCGCTCAGCCATCGGCGGGCCGCTCGCCGGCCGGGCCGGGCCGGCTCCGGGCGGCCCGCCGGTGGGCGTGGAAGGCCGTCGCGGTGAGCAGCCCGACCACGCCGAGCGCGGCCCACAGCAGCAGCCCGCCGAGCGGCCAGCGCCCGCCCCGCCAGTCGAAGTAGACCACCGACTTGACCAGGTCCGTGGTGAGCCCGGGCACGTTCCACCGGTGCATGCCGCGCAGGAAGCCGGGGAGGAACTCGGGGGCGGAGATGCCGCCCGAGCCGGGATTGCCGAGCACCACCAGCAGCAGGATCACCAGGCCGGTGCCGAGCAGCCCCAGCCAGCCCTGCACCGCGGCGGCCACCATCCCGGCGGCGAACGCGGCCAGCGCGCCGACCAGGGCGAGCGCCGGCACGTTGTGGTCGTAGACGTGCATGACCGGGCCGACCAGCACCGCCGCGATGATCCCGAGCAGCGCGGCGTGCACCGCGAGGGTGGCGATCCGCAGGCCGGCGCGGCGCAGGTTGCCGGGGCTGGTGCCGAGCGAGACGCCCAGCGCGGTGGAGGCCAGGTAGCCGCCCAGCACCAGGCCGACCGCCAGGTAGAACGGGGTGAGGCCGCGCGGGTCGCCGCTGGCGACGGGCACCTCGTCGGTGACCTGGAGCGGCACCCCCGCCTGCCGGGTGGCCTGGGTGAGCACCTCGGTGACCACCTCGGTGGCGGCGGGCGCGGCGGCGCTGGCGGTGGCCAGCACCAGCCCGCCGCCCGGGTCGGAGTGCAGCACCGCGTACACCTCGCGGCCGTTGAGCCCGCTGATCGCCGCGCCCTGGCTGTCGTACTCGACGGGTTTGATGATGTTGGTTCTGGTCCGGACGCCGGACATCACCGCCTGGGCGGGCTGGTCGCCGAGGACCACGCCGACCGGCAGGTCGTGCGGGTTGGGCTTGTGCAGGGCGCCGACGTAGGCCGCGATGAAGGCGGTGGCCAGCGCCAGGGTGCCGACGATCAGCGCCGCCGTACGCGGCAGCCAGTCCCGCACCCGTTCCGACTCCTCACCCACGCCGCCAGCCTAGGTAAGGAGGGGCACCCTATTAACGCTTTCCGCATAGCAGGGGCCCCTGACCACTCCCACGCCCCACCTCGCAGATCTTGGCGAGTTGTCGTCAGCTGCGAACGGTAAGTCGCCAAGATCTGCCGCCTCTGCGGGCTGCGGGGCGGCCGGGGGCTGCCTCAGCCCTCGATCACGGCGAAGGCGCGGACCGGGAAGCTGTCCATGCCGGCGATCATCGGGGGCGCGGCGGTGAACCGGAACCCGTCCACCGGCAGCGCGTCCAGGTTGGTCAGGTGCTCCACCACCGGGATGCCGGCGCCCAGTAGCGCGCTGTGCGCGGGCCGGCGCCCCTCGGCCGCCGGGCTGCTGTCGTCGATGTTGACCGAGTCGATGCCGACCAGGGCCGCGCCCGCCGCCGCCAACCACTCGGCGGCCTCGCCGGTCAGGTACGGGTGGCTGGGGTCGCCGTACCGGTCGGTGCCGAAGTGGGCGTCCCAGCCGGTACGCAGCAGCACCGCCCGGCCGGCGACCTCGTGCGGCGCGAGCAGCGCCAGGTCCACCGCCCGCGTCCCCTCGGGCAGCGCCACCAGCAGGCCGGGCAGGTCGGCGAGCCGGTCCAGCGGCATCCCGCCGAGGTCGACGCCGCCCGCCCAGCGGTGCGAGGGCATATCGACGTACGTGCCGGTGTTGCCGATCATGGTGATCTCGCCGACGTGGAACTCGGTGCCGGGCGCGTAGTTGGCGCGGGACGCCTCGCGGGTCAACCACTCCCGGATCGTCGGGCCCGGCCAGCCCGGATAGGTGGTCATCCCGTCGCTGATCACATGACTCAGCTCGACCAGTCGCCGCCCGGCCCCCGCACGTCGGTCCATGCCGGCACTCGACCACGGGCCGAGCCATCGGTCAAGGGCGATCCGGAGCGGCGCCGTACGCGGGGCAGGGGGGTGCGTCACGTACGGCGCCGTCCTGGGTGCCCGGCGACCGGCTGGCGCCGGGGGTGCGGCCCCGGGGGAGCGGGCTCCCGGGCCCCCCCGAACAGGCCCGCGTTCCCGCGTCGCCGGTACGGCGCACCCCGGGGCGACACGGTCCATCGTCGCCCCGGGGCGCGTTCCCGTTCTTGAACTTTCTTGCTCGCTTCGCCGCGCCTCAAGGACCGCCGCGACTCAAGGACCGCCGGGGCCCAAGGACCGCCGGGACTCGGCCGTGGTGAGCAGTCGGCGCAGCCGGGCCGGCGGGTGGCCCACCTGGGCGCGCAGCACCCGGGTCAGGTGCGCCTGGTCGGCGAAGCCGTACTCGCTGGCCAGCGCGCCCAGCGGGCGGTCCTCCGGCTCGGCGAGGGTGTCCAGCACCGCGCGGACCCGCAGCCGGTTCCGGTACGCGGTCAGACTGCTGCCGGTCATCCGCTGGAAGACCCGGCTCAGGTGGTGCGGTGAGGCGCCCACCTCGCGGGCGACCTCCGCCAGGCCGAGGGTGAAGTCGGAGTGGGCGAGCACCTCGCGGGCCCGGTCGGCGAGCCGCCGGTGGGCCGCCAGGGTGGCCGGGCGGCGGGACACCGCCCGCTCGACGTCCGCCTCCGGCCCGCCCGCCGAGAGCCCGCTGTATTCGAAGAGCCGGGCCAGGAACCGGTGCAGCCGCTCGGCCGCCTCGAACCCGTCCAGCCCGCGCCGGAACTCGGCGACCAGCATCCGGTGCGCCAGGTCGAAGGAGGCGTCGGACGAGCCGTCCCAGCCGTCGCGTTCCAGCCAGCGCGCCGCGTCGCCGCGGCCCGCCAGCACCCCCGGGTCGATCTCCAGGCAGGTGTACGAGTCGCCGCAGCCGTACGGGTGGGCCACCCGCAGCTCGTCGCCGGGCCGGGTGAGGGTCACCGAGGTGGCGTCCGCCAGGCCGTCGCGGCCGTTGAGCCATTTCCGGTACGCCCCGGAGCGGCCAAGGGTGATTTTGTGCCGGTCCTCGGCGACCACCGGCGTCCACCCGTGGTTCTCGACGATGCACCGCACCTGATAGATGAGCATCCCCTCGGGGTGGCCGAGCACCCGCCAGCGGGCGGGCGTGGTCTTGCGGCGCGGATCACTGCCGGTTCCCTCCGCGGGCATCCTTCCTCCCGGGTGCTCGTCGCCTCCGTGGCGGCCGATCGTTCCCGAGAGAGATAGTGTCGACCCGGAGGACCCCCCGTCCAGCCCGGGCGCGGGGTGATCGTCGTGTCTGCGCCTGGAAGTGATGACCACATGCTCACCGGCCTCTTCTCCGCCGCTCTGGTCGACCCGGCCCTGACCAGGGCACGCGACCTGGCCCGCTCCGGCGCGGCCGCGGTCGACGGGCTCGACCTGACCGCGCCCGCGGCACTGCGCCCGTTCGCGGTCGCGGCGGTCGCCGCCGACGAGCCCGCCGGTGGGGCGGGGCGACCGGTGCTGGCGGTGACCGCCACCAGCCGCGAGGCCGACGACCTGGCCGCCGCGCTGGGCAGCCTGCTGCCGGCCGAGCAGGTGGCCGTCTTCCCCTCCTGGGAGACGCTGCCCCACGAGCGGCTGTCGCCGCGCTCCGACACGGTCGGTCGCCGGCTCGCCGTCCTGCGCCGGCTGGCCCATCCCGGGTCCGCCGACGCGCACGGCCGCACCGGGCCGCTCCGGGTGGTCGTCGCCCCGGTCCGCTCGCTGCTCCAGCCGCAGCTCAAGGGGCTCGGCGACCTGGAGCCGGTGCAGCTCGCCGCGGGCGACGAGGCGGACCTGGAGGTGGTCGCGCGCCGGCTCACCGACATGGCGTACGCCCGGGTGGACCTGGTCACCAAGCGCGGCGAGTTCGCCGTGCGCGGCGGCATCCTGGACGTCTTCCCACCCACCGACGAGCACCCGTCCCGGGTCGAGTTCTGGGGCGACGAGGTGGAGGAGATCCGCACCTTCGCCGTCGCCGACCAGCGCACCATCTCCGGCGTGCCGCAGCTCTGGGCGCCGCCGTGCCGGGAGCTGCTGCTCACCCCGGCCGTCCGCGAGCGCGCCGCCGCGCTCGCCGCCGAGCACCCCGAGCTGGCCGAGATCCTCGACAAGCTGGCCGAGGGCATCCCGGTCGAGGGCATGGAGTCCCTCGCGCCGGCGCTGATCGGCGCCGACGCGCTGGAACTGCTCGTCGACTGCATGCCGGCCGGCACCCACGTACTCCTCTGCGACCCGGAGCGGATCCGCACCCGGGCGCACGACCTGGTCCGTACCTCGGACGAGTTTCTCCAGGCCAGCTGGGCCGCGGCCGCGACCGGCGGGCAGGCGCCGGTGGACCTCGGCGCCGCCGCCTTCAAGACCCTGGCCGACGTACGCGCGGCGGCCCGCGCCCTGCGCCAGCCGTGGTGGACGCTCTCCCCGTTCGGACTGGTCGAAGCGGGCGCCGCGCCGGCCCGGCAGCCGTGGGAGGACGAGCCGACCGAGGTCGACGTCACCCCCGACGACGCCATCGCGGTGAGCCTGGCCGCGCAGCCCGCGCCGCTCTATCACGGCGAGACCGCCCGGGTGGTCGACGACCTGAAGCGCTGGGCCGGTGAGGGCTGGTCGATCGCGCTGGTCTTCGAGGGGCACGGCCCCGCCCAGCGGGCCGTCGAGGTGCTCCGCGACGCCGGTCTCGGCGCCCGACTGGTCGAGGAGGTGCCGGCCGCGCCCGTCCCCGGCGAGCCGCTGGTCTCCTGCGGCGGCCTGACCGCCGGCTTCGTCGACGAGGCGTCGAAGTTCGTGCTGCTCACCGGCAACGACGTCACCGGCGGTCGGGGCACCTCCACCCGGGACATGCGCAAGATGCCCAGCCGGCGGCGCAACACCATCGACCCGCTGGAGCTGAAGGCCGGCGACTTCGTGGTGCACGAGCAGCACGGCATCGGCCGCTACGTGGAGCTGGTGCAGCGCACCGTCAACGGCGCGTCCCGGGAATACCTGGTCATCGAGTACGCCCCGAGCAAGCGCAACCAGCCCGGCGACCGGCTCTTCGTCCCCACCGACCAGCTCGACCAGCTCTCCCGCTACGTCGGCGGCGAGCAGCCCACGCTGCACAAGATGGGCGGCTCGGACTGGCAGAAGTCCAAGGCCCGGGCCCGCAAGGCGGTCCGCGAGATCGCCGCCCAGCTGATCCAGCTGTACGCCGCCCGCAAGGCGTCCAAGGGGCACAACTTCGGCCCGGACACCCCGTGGCAGCGGGAGCTGGAGGACGCCTTCCCCTGGCAGGAGACCCCGGACCAGCTGGCCGCCATCGAGGAGGTCAAGCGGGACATGGAGCAGACCGTCCCGATGGACCGGCTGATCTGCGGTGACGTCGGCTACGGCAAGACCGAGATCGCGGTACGGGCCGCGTTCAAGGCGGTGCAGGACGGCAAGCAGGTGGCCGTGCTGGTGCCCACCACACTGCTGGTGCAGCAGCACTACAACACGTTCGCCGAGCGGATGAGCCAGTTCCCGATCACCATCCGGCAGCTGTCCCGGTTCCAGACGCCGAAGGAGACCGAGCGGACGCTGGAGATGGTCGCCGACGGCACCGCCGACATCGTCATCGGCACCCACCGGCTGCTCCAGGCGGCCACCCGGTTCAAGCAGCTCGGGCTGGTCATCATCGACGAGGAGCAGCGCTTCGGCGTCGAGCACAAGGAGCACCTGAAGACGCTGCGCGCCTCGGTCGACGTGCTGGCCATGTCGGCCACCCCGATCCCGCGCACCCTGGAGATGGCGATCACCGGCATCCGGGAGATGTCGACGATCGCCACCCCGCCGGAGGAGCGGCACCCGGTGTTGACCTTCGTCGGGGCGTACGACGACCGGCAGGTGGCCGCCTCCATCCACCGCGAGCTGCTCCGCGACGGGCAGGTCTTCTACCTGCACAACCGGGTCGAGTCGATCGAGAAGGCGGCCCGCCGGATCCGGGAGCTGGTGCCCGAGGCGCGGGTCGCGGTGGCGCACGGCCAGCTGGGCGAGGAAGCGCTGGAGAAGGTGATGGTCGGCTTCTGGGAGAAGGAGTTCGACGTCCTGGTCTGCACCACCATCGTCGAGTCCGGCATCGACATCCCCAACGCCAACACGCTGATCGTGGAGCGCGCCGACCTGCTCGGCCTGGCCCAGCTGCACCAGATCCGGGGCCGGGTCGGCCGGGGCCGGGAGCGGGCGTACGCGTACTTCCTCTATCCGCCGGACAAGCCGCTCACCGAGAACGCGCACGAGCGGCTGGCCACCATCGCCCAGCACACCGAGCTGGGCGCCGGCATGTACGTGGCGATGAAGGACCTGGAGATCCGCGGCGCCGGCAACCTGCTCGGCGGCGAGCAGTCCGGCCACATCGAGGGCGTCGGTTTCGACCTGTACGTCCGGATGGTCGGCGAGGCGGTCTCCGCCTTCAAGGGTGAGCACCCGGAGGAGGAGACCGAGGTCAAGGTCGACCTGCCGATCGACGCGCACCTGCCGCACGACTACGTCGGGGTGGAGCGGCTGCGGCTGGAGATGTACCGCAAGCTCGCCGAGGCCCGCGATGCCGAGCGGCTGCGCGAGGTGGTCGCCGAGATGACCGACCGGTACGGCGAGCCGCCCACGCCGGTGCAGAACCTGGTCGCGGTGGCGAACTTCCGGCTGCTGGCCCGCCGGTACGGCCTCACCGACGTGTCGATGCAGGGCAAGCACATCCGGTTCGGTCCGCTGCCGCTGCCCGACTCGAAGCAGCTGCGGCTCAAGCGCTACCACCCGGACTCGGTCTACAAGTCGGCGCTCGACCAGGTAAGCGTCCCCCGGCCGAGCACCCGCCGGGTCGGCGGCGAGCCGCTGCGCGACCAGGCGCTGCTGGAGTGGTGCGCCCAGCTCCTGAAGGATGTCCTCGGCGAGCCCGAGGAGCGGGCCGGGATTGCCCGCCCCGCAGTGGCGAGCGGACGGTGACGCAGTCGAGCCCGAGGAGCGGGCCGGTGTTGCCCGCCCCGCAGTGGCGAGCGGACGGTGACGCAGTCGAGCCCGAGGAACGGGCCGGGGTTGCCCGCGGTGTTAACAGGGGGCCCCTGCTCTACCGCAGGCGTTAACAGGGGGCCCCGCCTTACACCTGGGGTGGGCGGCGTCACAGCGCCGTGCCGGTCGTGAGAGAGTGGCCGTCATGCGTGCTCGCCGTCTTCTCGCCGTCGCCACCGTGGCGGTCGGTCTCGTCGCCCTCTCCGGTTGCCGTGCCGAGCCGGGTGTCGCCGCGTACGTGGGTGACCACCGGATCACCGAGGATGCCGTCACCGGCGTCCTCGACGAGCTGAAGGGGAGTCTCCCGAGCCAGGAGCCGACCCCCGCCGGGCAGGAGTCCGAGGCGCCGGCCGGCCCGCGGCTGCCGGCCCGGTCCCAGGTGGTCAGCACCCTGGTGCTGCTCGAGGTGTGCCAGAAGCTCTCCACCGAGAAGAACTACCGGCCGCAGGGGCAGGTGCAGGCGGAGCAGGTCGCCCAGCAGTTCGGCCTGCCGGCCGACGCGACGTACTCGCAGCGGGTCGCCGAGCTGTACACCTGCCTCTCCGGGGTGCCGGCCGGCCAGTCGGTCGCGCCCACCCAGGAGGAGCTGGCCGCGTTGGTGGCGGCCGGCAAGGAGGCCGGGGCGATCCCGCCGGAGGTGACCGTGGAGCAGGCCGCCAGCCAGCTCGACGGCGACCAGCTGCGTTCCGCGCTGGCCACCCGCAACAACCTGGCCGAGGCGGTCACCGGGTACGACGTGACGGTCAACCCCCGCTACCGCCCGCTGGAGTTCCCGGTGCTCAGCTTCACCGGTGACGTGCCCGCGGTCAGCGTGCCGCTCGGCGAGTCCGGCAGCGATTCGGTGATCGACGCCCGTTGACCACCGCTCGGATCGTCCTGCTGGTCACCTCGCCCCGGCTGCCCGCCGGGCTGTTGACCGCCGCCGCCTGGGACGTCGTACGGTCGGCGCCGGTGCTGGCCGGCGCGGAGAGCGAGTTGACGGCGGTCCTGCGCACGGTGGGGGCCGAGGTCACGGTGCGGGCCGAGGGCGGTGCCACCCAGGCGTTGCTGGACGCGGTCGCCGCGCACGGCACGGCGGTCTGGCTGGCCGGCCCGACCGGCGACGAGGCGCTGGCCCGGGAGCTGGGGCTGCGGCTGGCCCGCGAGCCGGGCCTGGCCGAGCTGGAGCTGATGTACGGCTCGTGGGACCCGCCGGGTGCCCGGCTGCTCGACGCGGTCGCGGTGATGGACCGGCTGGCCTCGCCCGGCGGCGACCCGTGGAAGCGGTCGCAGACCCACCGCAGCCTGGCCGGCTTCCTGCTGGAGGAGTGCTACGAGGCGTACGACGCGATCAGCGCCGACGACACCGACGCGCTCCGCGAGGAACTGGGCGACGTGCTGCTCCAGGTGCTGCTGCACGCCCGGCTCGCCGAGGAGTTGCCGGACGGGCGGCGCTGGACCGTGGACGACGTGGCCGGTGGGCTGGTCGACAAGATGGTCCGCCGCAACCCGCACGTCTTCTCCGGCGAGGAGGCCGGCTCGATCGAGGAGATCGAGGCGAACTGGGAGCGGATCAAGCGGGCCGAGAAGGTACGCGAGTCGGTGCTGGACGGCATCGCCCTGAGCCAACCCGCGCTCGCCCTGGCGGCCAAGGTGCTGGACCGGGCCGGCCGGGTCGGTCTGGCCGTCCCCCCGCCGCTGGCCGAGTCGCAGGTGGATCCGGAGGCGCGGCTCGGCGCCGGCCTGCTGGCCACCGTCGCCGCCGCGCGACAGGCCGGCCTCGACCCCGAGGCCGCCCTCCGCCGCGCCACCCTCGCGTACGCCGAAGCCGTCCGCACCGCCGAACAAACCCCCTAACCCCCTCCCCCTCTCCCCCCACCCGTACACCCGGGCGGAGTCGTGCGGGGACAGTTTCCGTGGACGGGGTCGGTAGGGTCGGCGCATGGAAGCGTTTGTGCCGTTGGCGGAGCGGATCGTGGAGGCCGTGCTGGAGAGCCGGCCCGGGCTGGCCACCTCGGCCGGTGACCACCGGTTCGACGACCGGCTGCCGGACCTCTCCGCCGACGCGGTCGCCGCCGACCGGGCGATGCTCCGGGACGCCGCCGACGCGCTCGCCGAGATCGACCCGGATTCGCTCGACGTCGACCACCAAGTGGATCACGCGCTGCTCACCAGCCTGGTCGACCGGGGGCTCTTCGAGTCCACCGAGATCCGCGCGCACGAGTGGGACCCGCTGCGGCACAACCCCGGCCCGCTGCTGCACGCCCTGCTGGCCCGCCCGTACGCGCCGGCCGAGGTGCGGCTGGCCAGCCTCGCCGGGCGACTGGCCGCCGTGCCGGACGCGCTGGCCACCGCCCGCGCGACGCTGCGGGACATGCCCCGGGTGCACGCCGAGACGGCGGTCGGGCAGTTCACCGGCACGGCCGCGCTGATCCGGGACGAGGTGCCGGGGCTGCTCGCCGAGGCGCCGGCGCTGCACGGCACGGTGGAGCCGGCCGCCACGGCGGCCATCGCCGCGCTTGACGAGTTCGTCGCCTGGCTGCGCGGCGGCCTCGCCGCCGACGCCGGCCCCGGGCGGGATCCCCGACTGGGTCGGCGGCTGTGGGAGGCGCGGCTCTGGCACACCCTGGACACCGAGCTGCCCGCCGCCGAGGTGCAGCGGCGGGCCTGGGCCAACCTGGAGCGGGTCACCGACGAGATCCGGGCCGCCGCCGTCGAGCTGGTCGGCGGCCCGGCCGACGACGAGACGGTGCGCCGGGCGCTGGACCTGCTCGCCGCCGAACACCCCGACGACCACACCATCGTCGACCTCGCCTCGGTCACGCTGGACGAGGCGAGCGACTTCGTCCGGGCGCACGATCTGGTCACGCTGGTCGACGATCCCTGCGTGATCCAGCAGATGCCGGAGTTCGCCCGGGGCGTCGCGGTGGCGTACTGCGACTCACCGGGGCCGCTGGAGACGGCGGACGTCCCGACCTTCTACTGCATCGCGCCCACCCCGGCCGACTGGCCGGCGCACCGGGTCGAGTCGTTCTACCGCGAATACAACGACCACATGATCCGCAACCTGACCGTGCACGAGGCGATGCCCGGTCACTTCCTCCAGCTCGCCCACGCCCGCCGGTACGTCGGCGACACCCGGGTCCGGGCGTTGACCGAGTCCGGCGTGTTCATCGAGGGCTGGGCGGTGTACGCCGAGGAACTGATGGTGGACCGCGGCTTCGGCGGGCTGCCGGTGCGGTTGCAGCGGCTCAAGATGCAGCTGCGGATGACCATCAACGCGCTGCTCGACCAGCTCGTGCACTGCGACGGCATGGCGGAGGCGGACGCCATGGCGTTGATGACCGGGCGGGGCTTCCAGGAGGAGGGCGAGGCGGCGGGCAAGTGGCGCCGGGCGCTGCTCACCTCGACCCAGCTCTCCACGTACTTCGTCGGCTACAGCGAGCTGGCCGAGATCGGCGCGGCCCGGCCGGACGGGGTGCCGGTGCGCGACTGGCACGACGCGATGCTGGCCCACGACTGCCCGCCCCCACGCCACCTGCGCACCCTGCTGGAGGTGTAAGGAGGGGCCCCTTGTTAACGCATTCTGCATAGCAGGGGCCCCCGCTTAACACCCCACGCCCCCGCTTGACACCCCGCCCCCGCTTGACACCCCACGCTGCCGGCTAGCTCGCCGCGACGGCGTCGATCAGCCAGCGGGAGATCGAGTACGCCGGCGGCAGCTCCGCCGGCAGCGCGTCCAACGGGAACCACCGCGCCTCGGTCAGCTCCCGCCCGTCGACCACCGGCTCCGCGTTCGGGTCGGCCGCGGTGGCGGTGAAGCCGGTGAGCAGCGTGCCCGGCCCGGACATCGCCCAGGGCTGGCTGCCGAAGTAGGCCACCCGGTCCAGGGCCAGCCCGACCTCCTCCCGGACCTCCCGGTGGGCGGCGGCCTCCAGCGTCTCGCCGGCCTCGACGAACCCGGCGACCAGCGCCCACAGCCCGGTCGGCCCGTACGAGTGGCGGACCAGCAGCAGCTCGGCGGGCCGGCTGGCTGAGGCGGCCCGGCCGGCGGGAGCAGAGCGGCCGGCGGGACCGGGCCGGGTGATCGCCACCAGCACGGCGGCGGAGAGCCGCAGCGGGACGTACAGCTGGCAGCCGGGGCAGCGCCGGGCGGTCTCGCCGGGCACGTCGGCCAGCTCGGCCCGGCAGGCCCCGCACCACCGGTGGGTACGCCGCCAGGTGATCACGGCCAGCGCGCGGCCGGCCAGCGTGGCCAGCGGTTCGGGCAGGTGGGCCGCCAGCCGGCGCCAGCTCTGCCAGTCGCCGGGCAGCGCCTCAGTGTCGGCGACGTCGGCGGCCCACGCCGGTACGCCGTCGAGCGTGCCGACCGGTACCCAGTCGGCCCGGTCGGGCAGCTCGCCGATCCGGGGGAACGCCCCGTCCGGCCCGGTCAGCAGCTTGTGCCCGGCCACCGGCAGGGCCAAATCGCCCGGCGCGGGCGGCCGGTTCGCGTCGGCCCCGGGCAGGAACCCCGCACCGTTCATCGGGCGTGGCCGCCGGGCCGGGCGGAGGTCACGACGTGGTGCGGCGGTCGGTGACGTCCGCGCCGGCGGGCGGCTCGAACACGGCCGGGTCGATGGTCTCGGTCCAGCGGCTGAGGGTCAGTTCCGTCGCCCGGCCGGCGAGGGTGCCGGCGAAGCTGCCGAGCACGCCCTCGTTGGTCACGCAGGCGCTGAAGTCACCGGCGGTGTGCCGGACGTCGACGCAGGTGGCGGGCCGGCCCGCCACGGTGGTGTCGCTCTGCGTGATGGTCGCGTCGGAGTCGAGCGCGGCGTCGGTGAGCAGCCGGATCACCCCCGGCGGGGTGACCAGCCCACGCTCGGCGGCTTCGGCGTAGACCGGCACCGAGGGCGTGCCGGCGGTGGCCACCGGCGGCAGCACGGTGCAGGCGGTGCGGCCGGCGGCCGTCTCGCACCGGGTGAGCGCGTCCTGGGTGACCGTGATCTTGCCGGCGGGCCAGGTGTACGTCGCGCGCAGCGGCTTGCGGGCCTGCGCGATCGAGGCGGTACCGCCGTCGGCGAGCTGGTACTCCGCGGTCCAGGTGCCGACGAGCGCCTCGTCCATCCGGGCGGCGAGGTCGTTGACGAGATCGGACCGGTCCAGGGCGGTCGCGGCGTCGTCCATCGCCTGGCAACCGGTGACCGTGAGCGACGCGACGACCGTGGCGGCGAGCATGCGGAAGGGTCTCAGGGCGGCGGGCATGGCGACCAGCGTGGTCGATCAGGTCCACCAGGTGCAAACTCGTTGCCGGTTGAGGGCCGAGAATCCGGGAATGTCCGGGTCGATCGCCGCCGGGCGTGGGGTCCGGGCGCCGGTCCGCGCGCCGGGCGGTGGCCGGGTGAAGACGTGCGGCCCGGCGCCGCCCGATACGCTGCGTTCAACACCTGCCTCAGCCGCACCGTCGCGGCCCACACCGGACCGGTACACACAAACGAGGAGCGACTCAGTGGCAACCATCGAGGGAATCGTCGCCCGGGAGATCCTGGACTCGCGGGGCAACCCGACGGTCGAGGTCGAGGTCGGGCTGGACGACGGCACGATCGCCCGCGCCGCGGTGCCGTCCGGCGCCTCCACCGGCGCCTTCGAGGCGGTCGAGCTGCGCGACGGTGACGCCGACCGCTACCTGGGCAAGGGCGTCGAGAAGGCGGTCACCAACATCGAGGACAAGATCGTCGATGAGCTGATCGGGTACGAGGCCAGCGAGCAGCGGCTGATCGACCAGAAGATGCTCGACCTCGACGGCAGCGACAACAAGGGCGAGCTGGGCGCCAACGCCATCCTCGGCGTCTCCCTGGCGGTGGCGAAGGCCGCCGCCGGCAGCGCCGAGCTGAGCCTCTTCCGCTACCTGGGCGGCCCGAACGCGCACCTGCTGCCGGTGCCGATGATGAACATCCTCAACGGTGGGGCGCACGCCGACTCCAACGTCGACATCCAGGAGTTCATGATCGCGCCGATCGGCGCCCCCACCTTCCGGGACGCGCTGCGCTCCGGCGCCGAGGTCTACCACGCGCTGAAGTCGGTGCTGAAGAAGAAGGACCTCTCCACCGGGCTGGGTGACGAGGGTGGCTTCGCCCCGAACCTGCCGACCAACGCCGCCGCGCTGGACCTGATCGCCGAGGCGGTGGAGAAGGCCGGCTACCGGCTCGGCACCGACATCGTCTTCGCCCTGGACGTGGCCGCCACCGAGTTCTTCGACAACGGCAGCTACACCTTCGAGGGCAGCGCGAAGTCCGCCGAGGAGATGAGCAACTACTACACCAAGCTCGCCGGCGACTACCCGATCGTCTCCATCGAGGACCCGCTGGCCGAGGACGACTGGAGCGGCTGGGCCACCCTGACCGCGGCGCTCGGCGACCGGATCCAGATCGTCGGCGACGACCTGTTCGTCACCAACCCGCAGCGGATCGCCCGCGGGATCACCGAGAAGGCCGCCAACGCGGTGCTGGTGAAGGTCAACCAGATCGGTTCGCTGACCGAGACGCTGGACGCGGTGGACCTGGCCCACCGGGCCGGCTTCAAGTGCATGATGAGCCACCGCTCGGGCGAGACCGAGGACACCACCATCGCCGACCTGGCGGTCGCCACCGGCTGCGGCCAGATCAAGACCGGCGCCCCGGCCCGCTCGGACCGGGTGGCCAAGTACAACCAGCTCCTGCGGATCGAGGAGGAGCTGGCCGACGCGGCGCGGTACGCCGGCGCGGGCGCGTTCCCGCGCTACCGTTCCGCCTGAGGCGAGAGGCTTTCGGGGGAGGGGTGTGAGGATGCCGCAGCGTCGCACACCGGGGGGCCAGCGGCCCGCCCGCCGGCCGGGTCAGACCGGCCGGCCGGGCGCGGCCCGCAGCCGCACGCCGGCCCGCGACGGCAGCGTCCGCGCCGAGCCGCGCGGCACCGCCGGTCGGGCGCGGGGCGCCGAGGGCGTACGCTCCGCGAACCGCCCGGCCGCCGCCCGCCGCACCGCCGCGGGTGGCACCGTCCGGCGGCTCGCCGCACCCCAACCCCGACGGCTCACCGGGCGCGCCACCGTGCTCTTCGCGGTGCTGATCGCGCTCGCCCTGGCGTACACCTATCCGGTGCGCGTCTATCTCGACCAGCAGACCGACATCGAGCGGATGGAGGCGGCCCAGGCCGCCCAGCGCGAGCGGATCGCCGAGCTGTCGGAGCGGGCCGCCAAGTGGCGGGACGACGAGTACGTCAAGATCCAGGCCCGGGAGCGGTTCTTCATGATCGAGCGCGGCGAGAAGATCGTGATCGTGCTCGACGACCCGGCGGGGGCCGCCCGGGACGCCGGCGCCGGCACCCACCCGGCCGGGCCCCGGACCCCGGACACCTGGTACGACACCCTGTGGTCGAGCATCCGGGCGGCGAACGACGACCGTGCCGGCGAGTGACCGCGTACCAGCCGAGCACCGAGGAAAGATGGGCACCGTGACTGTCGTACCCCCGCCGGATCCGGCGGCGGATGCCGTGACCCCGCCGAGCCGGGAGCCGGCCACCGAGGCCGACCTGGCGGCGGTGGCCGCCCAGCTCGGCCGACCGCCCCGGGGCACCCGGGCGGTGGCCCACCGCTGCCCGTGCGGCCTGCCCGACGTGGTGGAGACGACGCCCCGGCTGGCCGACGGCACACCGTTCCCGACGCTGTTCTATCTGACCTGTCCCCGGGCCACCGCGGCGTGCAGCCGGCTGGAGTCGGCCGGGTTGATGAAGGAGATGGCGGAGCGGCTCGCCGAGGACCCGGAGCTGGCGGCCCGCTACCGGGCCGCGCACGAGGACTATCTGGCCCGGCGGGAGGCGATCGGTACGGTGCCGGAGATCGCCGGCATCTCCGCCGGTGGCATGCCGGGGCGGGTGAAGTGCCTGCACGTTCACCTCGGGCACGCGCTCGCCGCCGGGCCGGGGGTGAACCCGTTCGGCGACGAGACCCTGGCGCTGGTGGAGCAGTGGTGGGCCGCCGGCCCGTGCGTGGACGTCCCGGCGGCGCAGTGAGATGACCGCCGCCGACGAGATCGCCGTCCGCCGGGCCCGCACCGCCGACGTACGCGGCATCCGGCGGCTGGTCGACACCTACACCGACGATCGGCGGCTGCTCAGCAAGGCCACCGTCACGCTCTACGAGGACGTGCAGGAGTTCCGGGTGGCGGTCACCGCCGACGGGACGGTGGTGGGTTGTGGCGCCCTGCACGTGATGTGGGAGGACCTGGCCGAGATCCGTACGGTGGCGGTGGATCCGGCGTTCCGCGGTCGCAAGCTCGGGCACCGGATCGTCGGCGAGCTGATCGACGCGGCCCGGGAGCTGGGGGTGGCCCGGATCTTCGTGCTCACCTTCGAGACCGCCTTCTTCGGCGCGTTCGGCTTCCGCGAGATCGACGGTGCGCCCGTGCCGCAGCCGGTGTACGAGCAGTTGCTGCGCTCGTACGACGAGGGTGTCGCCGAGTTCCTGGACCTGGAACGGGTCAAGCCGAACACCCTGGGCAACAGCCGGATGCTGCTGCGGCTGTGACCCGGCGTGCTCCGTCGGGCCGGCCGCTGCGCCGCCGAGGGGGACGGGGCCGGCGGGGTGCCCCCCGACCCCCCCCGCCGCACCCCATGGCGGCGAGGAACGGCGGCAGCCCCGTCAGCGCTGCCACCGTCGCCCGCCGCACGTCCCCGTCCCCCTCGCCGATCCGGACGTCCACAGTGCTCAGCGTGGCACCGGCGGGGCAACCCTTTCGGTTCCGGCCGAACAGCGGCAATCTGCTCGTATGCTTCGTCTCCGTCTCGGACCGGCGGACCTGTGCCGGATACGGTTCGCCGAGCGGCTGCACCCCGTCGGCATCACCCTGCTGGCCCGCCAGGCCCTCCGCGATCCGGCCGCCGCCCGTACGCTGCCGGCGCTGGCCCGGACGGACGCGGCGGCGACGGCGGCACCGGTGCGGGCGGCCGCCGCCGCGCTGGCCCAACTGCTGCCCGCCCGGGGACCGCTGCCGGACTTCCTCACCCCGCTGGCCGGGATCGAGTCGGTGCCGGCCGGCCTGGCGGCGATCCGGTCCACTCCGGCCCGGCGGATCCGGGCCGAGCTCACCGCCGCGTACGCCGACGGGCCGGCGACCCCGCTGCGCCGCCGGTTCGTCGCCGCCGACCCGGAGGTGCTGGACCTGTTCGGCCGGGCGGTACGCACCTGGTTCGACGCCGTGCTCGCCCCGCACTGGGCCGAGCTGTCCGCCACCCACCGCCACCACGTCACCGCCGCGGCGGACCGGCTGACCGGCGGGGGACTGGCGGCGCTCCTCGACGGGCTGCATCCGGACATCCGGTGGCGACCGCCGGTGCTGGAGGTCCGGACCTGGTGGAGCGGGGAGGTGTCGCCCGGCGGGGAGGGCCTGCTCCTGCTGCCCTCACCGCTGGCCGGTCCCCGGCCCCGGGTGCTCGCCGGGCCGGGCGCCCCGGTGCTGGTGGTCTATCCCGCCGCGCTGGGGTCCACCGGCGCCCGGCCGGCCACCGACCCGCTCGCCCCGCTGCTCGGGGCCACCCGGGCGGCGGTGCTGCGCCGGCTCGGGGAGGCCGGTGGGCACACCACCACCGGGCTGGCCGATGCGGTCGGCGTGGGCCTGTCCACCGTCTCGGAACACGCGGGCGCGCTGCGGGCCGCGGGGTTGATCACCACCGTCCGCGCCGGAGCGGCGGTCCGGCACCGGCTGACCCCGCTGGGCGTGCAGCTGCTCGGCGGTCCCCCCGGCGCCCTGGACGTCTGACGGCCGGGTGTGGCTGCCGTAGGGTTGCGGGCGTGACGACGCGCGTGGCCGCCATCGACTGCGGCACCAACTCGATCCGACTGCTCGTCGCCGACCTGCCCGACCCCGGGGCGGGGCCGGAGGCGCCGCTGCGCGACCTGAGCCGCCGAATGGAGATCGTCCGGCTGGGCCAGGGGGTCGACCGGACCGGCCGGCTCTCCGACGAGGCGATCGAGCGGACCCGGGTGGCGCTGGCCGACTACGCCGACGAGATCGACAAGCTCGGCGCCGAGCGGGTCCGGATGTGCGCCACCTCGGCCTCCCGGGACGCGGCCAACGCCGGCGACTTCCGGGCGATGGTCGAGCTCACCCTGGGCGTGGCGCCCGAGGTGGTCACCGGCGACGAGGAGGCCCGGCTGTCGTTCACCGGCGCGGTGCGCGGCCTGCCCGCCGACGCCCAGCCGCCGTACCTGGTGGTCGACATCGGTGGCGGCTCGACCGAGTTCGTGGTCGGCACCCGGGAGGGCGGGGTCGACGCGGCGATCTCGATGGACATCGGTTGCGTCCGGATGACCGAGCGGCACCTGCACGGCGACCCGCCCACGCCGGACGAGGTCGCCGCCGCCCGGGCTGACATCGAGGTCGCGGTCGACCGGGCGCTGGCGGTCGTGCCGGGCCGGACGGCGGCCACCCTGGTCGGGCTGGCCGGGTCGGTCACCACCGTGGTCGCCATCGCGCAGGGCCTGACCGAGTACGACCCGGCCTGCATCCACCACGCCCGGGTGTCCCGGGAGCGGGTCGCCGAGGTGACCGCCGACCTGCTGGCGCAGACCCGCGAGCAGCGGCTGGCCATCCCGGTGATGCACCCGGGCCGGGCGGACGTGATCGGGGCGGGCGCGCTGGTGCTCCAGGTGATCATGGAGCGGGCCGGGATGCCCTCGGTGGTGGCCTCCGAGCACGACATCCTCGACGGCATCGCCTGGAGCCTGCGGTAACCCGTTAACGGGACGGCCGGTCGGCTGGCTGGTGGGGGGTCAGCTGTCGGCCAACTCCGGCCGGTGCTTCTTGATCCACGTTTCCACGTCCGACTTCCGCCAGACCTTTCCCATGGCGAGCACGGCGATCGGCTCCGGAAAGTTGCGCTGATTGGCGATGACGGAAGCGCGCTGGCGTGACACGTTGCCGAGCATCGCTCGGATCTCCGACACGCCCACCAGCTCCACGGGTTGACAATGGCAGCGGCGATGTTCATCTACTCCGACAACTGCGATGTTCGTTGACAGCGTCAATAGGGCGCGGCATCATGAGCGAATGCCCTGGCCACAGCCTTCTTCGGGTCCGGTCCGCCCGCGTCGTGCCACCCGGCCGCATCTGCCTATGCGGCCTTGTTGGCTGTGTCGGGTGTGCGCTGCCGCATGGCCATGCCAGCCGGCGCGGCTGCTGCTGCTGATGGAATACCGACGCGACCGGGTGGGGCTGTCGATCTACATGGCCAGTTGCCTCCATGACGCCACCGCTGATCTGCTGAAGCTCAACGACAACCCCGGACCGTCCCCGGCGGACCTGTTCGCCCGCTTCCTGGCCTGGACGGCCAAGCGACCAGAGCCACCCCCACCCCCGATCTGACCCGCCGGGCCGGGCACGAGGTCGCAACTTCATGGAAGTTGCTGCCTCGATGGGCTGGCGAGGGGGCAACTTCCCCGAAGTTGCCCCCTCGCCCCGGCCCTCGCGAGCGCAGCGCACGACCAGGCTGGCTGGGAAGAAGCTGAGAAAGCTGAGAAATGGCTGAACGGGGGAGGCCGGTGGGGCAGTGGGCGGGGCTGTCGATCACTACGGTGTCGTCTGCTCGTACCCCTCTGGGAAGGAAACACCGTGTCAGACCAGGTCGCCCCGCCGCCCGCGCCGTACCCCGGCCAGCCCGAGCCGGCGGTCCCGGGCCCCCCTCCGGCGGAGCCCAAGAAGTCCGCCGGCCGCAAGGTGCTCAGCATCCTCGGCGTCATCCTCGCCGTCATCGCCTTCGGTGCGATCAAGTTCGGCATCAAGTCCTTCGCGAACCGTGACCAGACCGCCGACGCGAAGGTCGGCGACTGCCTGGCCGAGCTGCCCGAGATGGTCGGCGACAAGCAGGAGGACGCCGACGACGCCAAGGTCGTCGAGTGCACCTCCACCGACGCGGCGTACAACGTGGTCGGTCGGGTCGAGAACCAGACCGAGGCGCAGGCCGCCTCGGGTGAGGGCTGCGAGAAGTACGTCAAGGAGGGGGCGGACTACTACGTCTTCTCCAACATCAAGCAGGGCGGCACGGGCTACGTCCTCTGCCTGACCAAGCGCGCCTGACCAAGCGCGCCTGACCAAGCGCGCCTGACCAAGCGCGCCTGACCAGGCGCGACGCTCGCCGGCGGCGGCACGGTGCCCACCGTGCCGCCGTCGGCGTTTTGCGCCGCCGGTATCGCGTTCTTGACGGTACTCCGTAATGCACACTACTCTCGACGGCGTGGACACCACCCAACTCCTGAAGGGCGTGCTCGACCTCGCCGTGCTCGCCGTGCTCCGGGATTCCGACGGCTACGGCTATGACATCCTGCGCCGGCTGCGCGAGGCCGGGCTGGAGGAGGTGGGGGACGCCTCCGTCTACGGCACGCTGCGCCGCCTCTTCGCCGCCGGCTTCCTCACCACGTACGTGGTGCCGAGCGAGGCCGGCCCGCACCGCAAGTACTACGCGCTCAACGCCGCAGGCCGGGACCAGCTCACCCGCTCCGGCAAGACCTGGCGGTCCTTCGCCACCACCATGGACACGCTGCTCGACGATCGGGGGATGGCGGCATGACCGTCACTGAGCAGGAGATCACGGACTACGTCGAGCGGGTCCGGGCCGCGCTGGCCGACCTGCCACCCACCGTCCGCGACGAGTTGACCGAGGACCTGCCGGAGCACCTGACCGAGGTGGCCGCCGAGGCGGACGGCACGCTCGTCGAGCGGCTCGGCGAGCCCGCGGCGTACGCGGCGGAGCTGCGGGTCGCGGCCGGTGCCGCCGCCCCGGCCCGCGACCGGCGGGGGGAGCGGATCGACGCCGCCGTGCGCCGGCTGCGCGCCCGGGTGGACCGGCTCGACACCCGGCTCGGCCCGCTGCTCGGATACGACTCGGCCGGCGAGTTCCTCCGGCTGCTCCGCCCGGCCTGGTGGGTGCTGCGCGGCTACCTGGCGGTGGCGCTGCTGGGCGCGATCCTCGGCGGTGGCCTTGCGCTCCTGCCCCGCCCGTTCAACAGCGCGATCCTCGGCCTGCTGCTGCTCGCCGTCGCCATCCCGCTGTCGGTCTCGCTGGGCCGCCGGGCGCATGAGCTGCGGCGCCGGCCGCGTCAGCTGATGCACCTCGGCGCGGTGGTGCTGGCCTGCTTCGGCCTGGTGCTGGTCGGCCAGTTCGGCGGGCTCGCCCGGTCGAACTACCCGGTCGAGTACTACCCGGTGGACAACCCGTACGACTCGGCGCGGGACGTCTTCGTCTACGACGGCGAGGGGCGGCTGGTCCGCAACGCGCGGCTCTTCGACCAGAACGGCACGCCGATCCGGATCGGCTACCCCGACTGCATCGACATGCCGGAGGACCAGGAGGCGGCCGTGCGCAACGGATACCCGTACTGTCCGGAGCAGGCGCCGTTCGGCCCGCGCCCGGTCCCGCCCGCGGCACCGCCGGCCGTCGGGCCCACGGCCACCGCCGACCCGAGCGGCACGCCCGCGCCCACCGGCGCCGCCGACCCGAGCGGCACGCCGGAGCCGACCGGGACCGCCGCCCCGACCGGCACGCCGCCGCCGACCGGGCCGACCGCCGAGCCGACCCGCTGAACTCCGACCGACGGGTGCCCGCCGCGCCGGCGGGCACCCGTCCGTGTGTGCGGACCAGGATCCGCGTGCGGAACAAGGATCTCGCCGAAGGCGAACAGGAGGTGAATGCCACTGTTCTTCCGTCTTCCCCGGTGCGGCGACGGCGTGGCAGGCTACCGGCACGTAGGACCACTGGGCGACCAGCCAACGATGACTGACCGCTAGGAGGACGGGCTCATGGGCGAGATGGTGAGCTTCACCAGCAACGGAGGGACGAGCGAGGGGTATCTCGCGATACCCTCCGGCGGTGCGGCCAGCCCGGCGGTCATCGTCATCCAGGACTGGTGGGGCCTGGTGCCGCACATCCGGGCCGTGGTGGACCGGTTCGCCGAGGCCGGGTTCGTCGCCCTCGCGCCGGACTTCCGGCACGGCCAGCCCGCCGCCAAGCCGGACGAGCCGCGGCGGATGCTGAACGCCGGCCAGATGGACGAGGCGGCCCGGGACATCGCCGCCGCCGCCGACTACCTCGCCGGCCGCCCCGAGGTGACCGGCAAGATCGGCTGCGCCGGGTTCTGCGCCGGCGCCAGCCTGGCGCTCTGGTCCGGCACGGTCACCGAACGGATCGTCGCCACCGCCGGCTTCTATCCCCGGCTGCCCTGGGAGGGCATGCGCGCCGACTGGGCCGACTACGCCGGCAAGGCCGCGCTCATCCACTGCGCCGAAGCCGACGGGACCTCCGCCGACGCGGGCGTGCAGGGCGTCCGGTCCGCGATCGAGTCGGCCGGCGGCACCTGCGCGCTGCACGACTACCCGGGCACCGCGCACGCGTTCTTCAACGAGGACCGGCCGGAGAAGTTCGACCAGCGGGCCGCGGCCACCGCCTGGGCCCGCACCCTTGAGCACTTCCGGGCGAAGCTTGGCTGAGTCCCGTACCCCCGTCGAGGTGGTCGCCCGCGCCGCGCGGGCGACCGACCTGGCCGACCTCGACGCCGCGGTGAGCGACTGCTTCGCCTGCCCGCGGCTGGTCTCCTGGCGGGAGGAGGTGGCGCGGACCCGGCGGGCCGCCTTCCGCGACCAGCGGTACTGGGGCCGCCCGGTGCCCGGCTTCGGCCCGCCCGACGCCCGGATCGGCATCCTCGGTCTGGCCCCGGCCGCGCACGGCGGCAACCGCACCGGCCGCATCTTCACCGGCGACCGCTCCGGCGACGTGCTCTTCGCGGCGCTGCACCGGGCCGGCCTGGCGAACCAACCGACAAGTGTGGCCGCCGACGACGGGCTCACCCTGCGGGACACCAGGATCTTCGCCGCGGTGCGCTGCGCGCCACCGGACAACAAGCCCACCCCGGCCGAGCGGGACACCTGCGCACCCTGGCTGCACCGGGAGGTGACGCTGATCCGGCCCACCCTGCGCGTCGTGGTCGCGCTGGGCGCGTTCGCCTGGGCCGCGTGGTGGCCGGTGCTGCGCCAGGTGTACGGCCAGCGCCCGCCCAGCCCGCGACCCGCCTTCGGGCATGGGGCACACTGGTCCGGCACGGCCGCACCGGAGCTGCTCGGTTGCTACCACGTCAGCCAGCAGAACACCTTCACAGGGCGGTTGACACCAGGGATGCTTGACGATGTGTTCACCCGGGCGAAGCAGTTGGCCGGGGTGCACTGAACTGCGGGGGCGGTGGCGATGGCGGACGAGACGCAGACGCCCCCGCCGGACCGTCGGCGGCGCTCCGTGCGGGGCCTGGTCCGCCGGTGGTGGCCGATCGCCCTGGTGGCCGGGCTGCTCGCGCTGGCCGCCGCCGCCTCGGCGCACTCCGATCCCAGGCTGAGCCGGGTCCCACCCGCCGCCGACACCATCCCATACGTGCCGGACTATCCGACCGGCGAGCCGCCGTCGCCCCTTCCCGTGGACCTGCGCGAGGCCGGGGAGGCGACCCAGGCGCACGTGCCACAGTGGATCAGCACCGTGGCGCTCGCGCTGCTCGGCGCGGCCATCCTGCTCGCCGTCGGATACGTCGGCTGGGCGGTGCTGCGCGGAGTGATCCGGCGGACCACCCGGGCGGTGCCGGCGGGCCGGGCCCGGCGCACCGCGCAGGGCACCGCGCAGGAGGTCGTCGCCGCGTTGGACGCCGGCCTGGAGGAGCTGGACGACCGGACCACCGACCCGCGTACGGCGGTGATCGCCTGCTGGGTGCGGCTGGAGGAGGCGGCGACCGAGGCCGGCGTGCCGAGGCTGACCGGGGACACCCCGACCGACCTGGTGACCCGGTTGCTGCGCGGCGACCCGGACGCCGGGGTGCCGGCGATCGCCAGCGCCGACGTGCTGGCCGAGTTCGCGCACGTCTATCGGGAGGCCCGGTACGCCACCCACGCGGTGGACGAGCGCACCCGCGACCAGGCCCGGGCGGCGCTGCGCCGGCTGCGCGGCGAGCTGACCGTCGCCGCCGGGGAGCCGGGGCCGTGAGCGGCCGCACCGGCAGCGCCGGGAGGCCCACGTGAGCACCAGCATCGAGGACCTGCTCAGCTTCGAGGAGGAGCCGCCACCGGGCGCCGCCGAGCCGGGCGGCGGGTGGGCGCGCGCGGTGCTGCGTACCCTGGCGGCCACCGTGGCGATCGTGGTGGTGGTGGTGGCCGGCCTGCGCCTGGTCGGGCTCCAGATCTCGCTGCTGGCCGTGGTGGTCGCGGCGCTCGCCCTGCTGGCCGTCCGCCGGGTGACCCGGGCGCTGGCGCCGTCCCCGCCGCCGCCCGGCGGCACCCGGGCCATCGGCGGTGAGGAGGACGGCCACTACAACTTCGGCGCCCGCGACGCCCTGCGCACCGCGATCCGCCGCTGGGAGGTGCCGCTGGACTGGTCGGCCACCCGCCCCGAGCGCTTCGCCAACACGGTCCTGCCGCGCCTCGCCGAGCTGGCCGACGAGCGGCTGCGCCAGCGGCACGGCGTGACCCGGGAGGCCGACCCGGACCGCGCCCGCGCCCTGCTGGGCGACCGGCTCTGGACGTTTCTCGACCGCCCGCCCCGACGCCCCCCGTCGCCGCGCGACCTCGCGGCGATCGTCGCCGAACTGGAGAAGATCTGATGAACGACGTGAACCGCGCCATCTCCCCGGCGGAGGTGGGCCACCTGGCCCGGGCGGTGCTCGACGCGGTCGGCTCGGTGGTCGTCGGCAAGCGGGAGACGCTGGAACTCGTCCTCTCCGGCATCCTGGCCGGCGGCCACGTGCTGCTGGAGGACCTGCCCGGGCTGGGCAAGACGCTCACCGCCCGCTGCTTCGCCCAGGCGCTGGGCCTGGACTTCCGCCGCCTCCAATTCACCCCGGACCTGCTGCCGGCCGACGTCACCGGCTCCTTCCTGTACGACCAGAGCAGCGGCGACTTCTCGTTCCGGGCCGGCCCCGTCTTCACCAACCTGCTGCTGGCCGACGAGATCAACCGGACTCCGCCGAAGACCCAGTCCGCGCTGCTGGAGGCGATGCAGGAGAAGCAGGTCTCGGTGGAGGGCGTCACCTACCGGCTGGACGAGCCGTTCCACGTGCTGGCCACCGCCAACCCCGTCGAGTACGAGGGCACCTACCCGCTGCCGGAGGCGCAGCTCGACCGCTTCCTGCTCCGGGTCTCCTTCGGCTACCCGGAGCCGGACGAGGAGTGGGACGTGCTCCGCCGCCGGATGTCCCGCCGCCGGGAGGAGGCCGAGATCAAGGCGGTGGTCGACGCCCCGACCCTGCGGGCGATGCAGGCGGCGCTGGAGGACGTGGTGGTGGAGGACTCGGTCGGCCGCTACATCGTCGCGCTGACCGGCGCCACCCGGGAGCACCCGTCGGTGCTGGTCGGCGCCTCGCCCCGCGGTTCGCTGGCGCTGCTGCTGCTGGCCCGTGCCCGGGCGGTGCTGGCCGGGCGGGACTACGTGGTGCCGGAGGACGTCAAGGAGGTGGCCGTGCCCGCGCTGGCCCACCGGGTCACGCTGCGGCCGGAGATGTGGCTGCGCCGGGTCGACCCGTCCTTCGTGGTCGCCGAGGTGCTGGCGCAGACCCCCGCCCCGGCCAGCGGCGCGCTGCCCAGCTACGCGGCCGGCCGGCCCGGGCACTGATGACCGCGCCGACCGCTCCCGAGCAGGAGTACGAGGTCGAACCGGAACCGGCGGCGGGCTGGTCGCCGAGCCGGGCGCTAGGCCGCGCCGTGCTGTTCACCGGTGTGCTGCTGATCGCCGCGGTGCTGCTCGGCCGGGTCGACCTGGTGGTGCTGGCCACCCCGATCGCGCTCGGCACGGCATACTCGCTGCGCCGCCGGCCGACCGCCGCGCCGCAGCTCTGGCTCGGCGGCGACGACGCGCCCCTGGTCGAGGGCGGTGAGCTGGCCGGCGCGGTGAGCGTGGGCAACCCGGACACCGTCGGGTACGACGTCGCGGTGGTGCGGACCCGGCTCTCCCCGTGGCTGCACGTCACCCGGGCGAGCTTCGGCGGCATCGGGCTGGAGCTGGGCCGCGCCGGCGGCGCGGACCGGCCCTTCGTCACCACCGTGGCCACCGGCGAGGCGGTCGACCTGGAGCTGGCCGGGACCGCCCGGCGCTGGGGCCGGCACCCGATCGGCCCGGCCGGCACCCGGGTGGCCGCGGCGGACGGGCTGCTGGTCTCCCGGGTGGTGGTCGCCGAGCCGGCCCTGGTCCGGGTGTACCCGAAGACCGAGCCGTTCCAGGCCGTCGACGCGATGCCCCGGGCCGCCGGGCTGGTCGGCGCGCACCACTCGCGGCGGCCCGGTGAGGGCGGCGAGCTGGCCGGGGTGCGGGTCTTCGGCCCGGGTGACCGGCTGCGCCGCATCGACTGGCGGGTCTCGCTGCGGGCCCGGCAGTTGCACGTCGCGGCGACCCTGTCCGACCGGGACGCCGAGGTGGTGGTCCTGCTGGACGTGCTGGCCGAGGCGGGCCGCTCGGGCGGGGTCGGCGGGGCCGCCTCGGTGCTGGACACCACGGTCCGGGCAGCCGCCGCGATCGGCGAGCACTACCTGCACCGGGGCGACCGGGTGGCGGTGCTGGAATACGGCCCCGCGGCCCGCCGGCTGCGTCCGGCCACCGGCCGCCGGCAATACCTCACGCTGCTGGAGTGGCTGCTGGACGTCCGCGCCGAGTCCACCCCGCACGAGCCGTACGACCAGGTCTTCGGGCCGCAGCTGCTGTCGGCGGACGCGCTGGTGGTGGTGCTCACCCCGTTGCTCGACGAGCGGTCGGCGCAGATGCTGGCCCGGCTGGCCCGGGGCGGCCGGTTCGTGGTGGCGGTGGACACCCTGCCGGCCGACCTCACCCCGCCCGGGCGGGACGGCTGGGCCGAGGTGGCGTTCCGGCTGTGGCGGCTGGACCGGGACACCATGATCGGCCAGTTGCGGGAGCACGGCGTCCCGGTGGTGCGCTGGGCCGGCGCGGGCAGCCTGGACCAGGTGCTGCGGGACGTGGCCCGGCTGGCCACCGCACCCCGGGTGGGCGGCCGATGAGAGGCGGGGCGCGATGATCGACGCGGTGACCCAGCGGGTCCGGGCGGTACGCGCCGGCATCAACCGGATCAGCCCGTTTCCGCTGCTCGTCCGGTTCGGGGTGTTCCTCGCCGCGCTGGGGAGTTTCCTGCTGGCCTTCCCCGGCGAGGCGCTGGTGGGGCGGGCGCTGCTCGGGCTGGTGGTGGCGGCGCTGCTGCCAGCGTTCGGGCCCCGCCGGGTCTGGCCGACCTTCGCCATGCTGGTCGCGGTGGCCGGTTGGCTGCTCGCCACGGCCGGTTTCGGCCAGCGGGTCGAGCTGTGGCGGCTGCTCGGCCTCGCCGCCGCCCTCTACCTGGTGCACACCCTCTGCGCGTTGGCCGCGCTGCTGCCCTACGACGCGGTCATCGACCCGACGGTGCTGGTGCGCTGGCTCACCCGGGCCGGTGCGGTGGTGCTCGCCGGGGCGGTGCTCGGGGTGCTGCTGACCCAGGCGGGCGGTGTCGGCCCGAGTGGCGGTTTCCTCACCGCGACGGTGGCCGGGCTGCTGGTCGCGGCCGGCGCGACCGCCCTGCTGGGTTGGCTGCTGCGCCGCAGGTAGGGCCGGTTATGCGGTGGGTAGTGCAGGTCACAGGGGTTGTGCTCCGTCACAGAAGGGGGTCCGCAGCGGTATTACCGGAGCCGCCCGGGGAAAGATAGATGGCGTGAATCCGAAGCGGATCCTTGTCGTGGGTGCCGGGCACGTCGGCCTGTACGCCGCTCTGCGCCTGTCCAAGAAGCTGAGCTCCCGTGAGGCCGAGGTCATCGTCGTCGACCCGCAGCCGCACATGACCTACCAGCCGTTCCTCCCGGAGGCGGCGGCGGGCAACATCTCGCCCCGGCACTCTGTGGTGCCGCTGCGGCGGGAGTTGAAGAAGTGCACGGTGGTGGCGGGCGCGGTGACCCGGATCGACCACGACCGCAAGACCGCGGTGGTCCAGCCGATCAGCGGCCCGACCCGGGAGATCGCCTACGACCACGTCGTGGTGGCGCCCGGCTCGGTGTCCCGCACCCTGCCGATCCCCGGCCTGCACGAGCACGGCATCGGGTTCAAGACCATCGGCGAGGCGATCTACCTGCGCAACCACGTGCTGGACCGGCTCGACGTGGCGGCCGCCACGACCGACCCGGAGGTGCGCCGGCGCGCGCTGACCTTCGTCTTCGTCGGCGGTGGCTACGCCGGCATCGAGGCGCTCGCCGAGATGGAGGACATGGCCCGGGACGCGCTGCGCTACTACCCGGAGCTGAAGACCGACGAGATGCGCTGGGTGCTGGTCGAGGCGACCCAGCGGGTGCTGCCCGAGGTCGACCGGGACATGGGCGCGTACACGGTCCAGCAGCTGCTCAAGCGCAATATGGACATCCGGCTGGACACCCGGCTGGAGTCCTGCCTCGACGGGGTGGTCACGCTCTCCGACGGCGACAGCTTCCCCGCCGACACCATCGTCTGGACCGCCGGCGTGAAGCCGTCGCCGCTGCTGGACGCCACCGACTTCCCGCGCGACGAGCGGCGCCGGGTCACCTGCGTCCCGACGCTCCAGGTGGTCGACGGTGACCGGGTGATCGAGGGCGCGTGGAGCGCCGGTGACTGCGCCGCGGTGCCGGACCTGACCAAGGAGCCGGGCAACTTCTGCTCGCCCAGCGCCCAGCACGCGGTCCGCCAGGCCGCCCGGATGGCCGACAACATCGTCAACGTGATCCGCGGGCGCGAGCCGGTCGACTACAAGCACAAGCACGCCGGCAGCGTGGCGAGCCTCGGCCTGCACAAGGGCGTGGCCCAGGTGTACGGGGTGAAGATGACCGGCTGGCCGGCCTGGTTCATGCACCGGACGTACCACATGTCGCGGATCCCGTCGTTCAACCGGAAGGTGCGCGTGGTGGTCGACTGGTCGCTTGCCTTCTTCCTCAAGCGCGAGGTGGTCGCGCTCGGCCAGCTGCACGACCCGCGCGAGGAGTTCGCGGTGGCCTCGCAGCCGGCCGGCGCCCCGCGCTGAGCCGGCGCCCCGGCGCTGAGCCGGTGGCGAAGTCGTAGCAGGGCCCCTTCCCCGACCAGGGGGAGGGGCCCTGCCGCGTCCGGGTCAGACCCGCCAGATCCAGGCGTCGGCGATCCGCGTGCCGGGGCCGTAGAGCTGTTGCAACGCGACGAGCAGCCGGTCGGCGTGCGGCGCGTCGTCGGTGAGCGCCACGCAGGAGGCGTTCCAGAAGTCGGCGTCGCGGGCCGCCCGCGCCCGCTGCTCCGGGCCGATCTCCGGCAGCTCGCCGCGCTTGGCGACGTCGGCCAGCAGCGCCGAGGTCGGCTGCTTGTAGGTGCCCATCGCCGCGGTGCCGTCCCGCCCGTACGGGCCGATGAAGAAGCCCTCGGGCAGGGCGAAGCCGGCGTCGGCGGCGGCCGCCCAGCGCATCGGCCACGGCTCCTTCGGCGTCGGCAGCGGCACCGGGACCAGCACCCCGCCGGGCGGTACGCACTGGCGCCAGTGCCCGGCGGTGATGAACTCCGGCAGCGGCGGCCGGTCGGCGGTCGGCAGCGGGGCCGGCACCACCGGCAGCAGCGCCACGGCGACCGCCGCCGGGACGATCCACCGCTGCGGGCCGGGGCGCGTGGCGGCGCGGTGCACGGCGAGCGCCAGCAGGGTGCCGATCAGCGGCAGCACCGCCAGCGCGAAGCGCATCGGCAGCGCGCCGTCCACCACCGGCAGACCGAGCAGCAGGGTGTACGGGCCGGGCAGGTGGCTGCGCTCGCCGGCCAGCACCACGTCCGGGCCGAGCGACAACGCCCCCATCACCAGCGCGGCGACGAAGCAGGCCACCACCAGGGGCCGCCGCCCCAGCCAGAGGGCGCAGCCGGTGGCGACCAGCAGCAGCGCCGGCCCGAGGAAGGCGTTGTATTCGGCCGGTCCGGTGGTCAGCCCGGCGGCGGCGTCGTCGCCGCCCAGCGACAGCGGGGAGACGGTCCACCAACTGCTCAGGTCTGCGGAGAAGTAGTGCGGGCTGAACATCCCGTCGGCGACGCCCTGCGGGCCGGCGAACTGGAACCACAGCGGGTACGCCAGGACCAGCCCGGAGAGGCCGGCGGCCAGCAGCAGCCCGGCGGCGAAGCCGGGCAGGGCGCGGCGGGCCAGGTCCCGGTCGACAAGCGCGTACGCGATGGCCATCACCAGCAGGGTGAGCGCGGCCAGGAAGAGGACCTCCTCGCCGATGAAGACCTGGAGGGTGACCACCGCGGCCAGCCCGAGCGCCGAGGTGACCACCCGGCGCCCGTCCAGCCCGGCGCGGTCCGGCCGGCCCTGGGGGTCGGCGGCGCGGAGCAGCCGGACCACCAGCCAGACGATCACCGGGACCAGCCACTGCGCGGTCATGTGCAGGTGGCTGTTGGTCTGCGCGACCATTCCCGGGCCGAAGCCGCAGACCCCGGCGCCGACCGCCGCCGCGGCCCGGCCGACCCGCAGGGTACGGCGGAACAGCAGGTACCAGGCCAGCGCGGTGCCGGCCAGGTTCAGCCCGGCGAGCAGGGCGAAGGTGACCGGGGCGCCGGCCAGCAGGGTGACCGGGGCGAAGAGCACGCCCAGCGCGATGACCGTGGTGTTGGCCATCAGGTTGACCCCGTCCGGGGCGTTGAGCAGGCGGGAGAGCAGGCCGAAGTCGCCGAACAGGACGCGCGCGTCGACGGCCAGGAACCACTCGTAGAGGGTCTGGTCCTCGGGGTTGAGGGCCAGCACCCGGCCGTTGGGGTTCGGCCAGAGCCCGTGCGTCAGCCAGGCGGCGAAGAGGAGGAAGCCCAGCCCCACCAGCGCGTCGGCGCGGTGCCGGCGGGCGGCGGCCCGCCAGCGGACCGACCGGCTCGGGGCGGGCCCGGCGGCGGCCTGCTCGGCCTCCGCCTCCGGGGCGGCGTCGGGTGTCGGAGGGGCTGTGCTGGTCACGGACTCGACCCTAGTGTGGGGGTGGCGGCGGGATACGCCGGGTCGCGAGGCAGGACTACGGTGGGACTGCACCGCCGCGTGGAGCGTGGCCGGTGTCACCCGCCCGGGTGGTGGAACGGCAGACACGGCCGCCTTAAAAGCGGCTGCCGCAAGGCGTGCGGGTTCGACCCCCGCCCCGGGCACCTAGACTCTCAGCTTTCCCACAGCTTCGGGCGACACGCACGTATCCCGTGCCGTTTACCCTGGAGCGTGCACGTTCACGTGCGACGACCCCCTGAGGGAGGCCTGAGAAGTGAAGACCACGAACCCGGTGCTCGCCCGGCTCGGCCAGGCGGCCGAGCGGGAGCGGGCGGCCGGGTACGCCCAGCCCGGGCCGTACGGACAGCCCGGATATCCGGCGGCACCTGGTTACCCCCAGCAGCAGACGCCGTACCAGCAGCAGTACCCGGCCGGGACCGGTTACCCCGCGGCCCCGCCCACCGTGACCCCGATGACCCTGGACGACGTGGTCGTCAAGACGGTCACGTTGCTCGCCATCCTCGGCGCCTCCGCGGCGGCGGCCTGGGTGCTGGTGCCCGACGCCATGGTGGGTGTCGCCTGGATCGGCGCCGCCGTGGTCGGCCTGGCGCTCGGCCTGATCATCTCGTTCTCGCGGATGGCCAACCCGGCGCTGGTGGTCGCGTACGCGGTCATCGAGGGCGTCTTCGTCGGCATGGTGAGCAAGGCGTTCAACTCGCTCTACGACGGCATCGTGCTCCAGGCCGTCGCGGCGACGTTCGGCGTCTTCTTCCTGATGGCGATGATCTACAAGGCGCGGATCATCCGGGCCACGCCGAAGTTCACCAAGATCCTGGTCTCGGTCATGGTCGGTCTCTTCGCCGCCATGCTGATCAACTTCGTGCTGGCGCTGTTCGGCGTCAACACCGGCCTGCGTGACGGCAGCCCGCTCGCGATCATCTTCAGCCTGGTCTGCATCGTGGTCGCGTCGCTGAGCTTCGTGCTCAACTTCGCCGAGATCGAGGAGGGCGTGCGGATGGGTCTGCCGCAGCGCTACTCCTGGACCGCCGCCTTCGGCATCCTGGTCGGGCTGGTCTGGCTCTACATCGAGATCCTGCGCCTGCTCAGCTACTTCCAGGGCGACGACTGACACACCGACGACGACGGCGCCCGGCCCCGCTCGCGGGGGCGGGCGCCGTCGTCGTCGGTGTAAGGAGGGTGCCCCTGTTAACGCATTCTGCATAGCAGGGGCCCCCGCTTAACACCTCGCGTACCGCGACCGCCCCGGCGAACCGGGGTCGCCGAACGCCCGCCACCCGGGGCCCGCGCCGGGCAGAGTGACGGCGAGGGGGTACGTCGAGGGAGGTCGCGGTGCCCAGTGCCAATCCCGTGCTCAACCGGCTGGACCGGACGGTAGGAGCGGAACGCCGGGCGTCCCCGGTGGTCGTCGCGGACTCGATGACCGTCGAGGACGTGGTCACCCGTACCGTCGGCCTGCTGTTGCTCACCGGGGTCACCGCGGCGGTGGCCTGGGTGGTCGTGCCGCAGGCGGTGTGGATCTCCGCCGCGTTGGCCGGCAGCGCCCTCGCCGGGCTCGCCCTGGCCCTGGTCATCTCGCTGCGGGCCAGCACCAACCTCGCGCTCATCGCCGGGTACGCGGTGCTCCAGGGGCTGCTGCTGGGGGTGGCCAGCCGCGCCTTCGAGCTGGTCTATCCCGGCATCGTGGCGCAGGCGGTGGTGGGCACCTTCGGCGTGTTCCTCGGGATGGCCCTGCTCTACCGCGCCCGGCTGGTACGCGCTTCCCCGCGGCTGGCCCGGCTGGTCGTCGGCACGCTGATCGGGATCGTCGCGATCAGCGTGGTCAACCTGGTGACGTACCTGGCGACCGGCGGTCAGGGTGTCGAGGTCTACAGCCTCACCGGCCGGGTCGGCTGGCTGCCGTACGTCTTCTCGGTGGTGGCGATCATCGCCGGCGCGTTCAGCTTCGTGCTCGACTTCGACCTGGTGGAGCGGTCGGTCCGGGCCGGCGTGCCCCGCCGGTTCGCCTGGTTCTGCGCGTTCGGGCTGCTGGTCGGCCTGGTCTTCCTCTACTGGCAGCTCCTGCGCCTGCTCAGCTATCTCCGCCGCTGACGGTGCAAGGAGGGTGCCCCTGTTAACGCATTCTGCATAGCAGGGGGCCCCGCTTAACACGTAGCCCGGCGCGGCCCGCTTGACCCGCCGGCCCGCCGCGGCCCGCTTAGCCCGGCGGCCCGGTGCGCTCCGGTGCGGTCGCCGGCGGCGCGGCGGGCGGGGGCGGCCCCGCGCCGTAGACTCGGCGGCGATGAGCGCAGCGGAACTGGACCGGGCGGTGGGACTGCTGGTCCGTCAGGTCGGGCACTGGCAGCAGCCCCGGTGGGCGGCGACCGCCGCCGGTGGCAACGCGTCCCGGGCCGACCTGGTGCACAAGCTGGTGCAGGAGGTCGCCAACCTGGCGGCCGACGCCGCGGGCGAGCCGCGCCGGACGGTGCCCCGCCTCGACAACGACCTGGCCCTGCCCGACCAGCTCCGGGTGGTCGCCGCCGACCTGGCCGCCGCCGCCCCGGCGGACCCGGTCCTGGCCGAGGCCGCCGCCGCCGTCACGGCGACCCGCTCCGCGCTCTGAGCCGCACCGGGGCGTTCCCGGGTGGTCGCGACCGGCGTCGAGGCTGAACCTCACCGCGCTCCGGGCGTCCCCGGGTAGTCGCGACCGGCGTCGAGGCTGAACCTCACCGCGCTCCGGGCGTCCCCGGGTAGTCGCGACCGAGGCCAAGGCTCCCCGACGCCCCCGGCTCGACGACGCGAGCCGGGGGGAAGGGCGGCTCAGCTCAGCCGCTCGAGGACCATCGCCATGCCCTGGCCGCCGCCGACGCACATCGTCTCCAGGCCGATGGTCTTGTCGTGCCAGTCCAGCGCGTTGAGCAGGGTGCCGGTGATCCGGGCGCCGCTCATGCCGAACGGGTGGCCGACGGCGATCGCGCCGCCCATCACGTTCAGCTTCTCCTCCGGGATGCCGAGCTGTCGGTAGGAGGGGATGACCTGGGCGGCGAACGCCTCGTTGATCTCCACGAGGTCGACGTCGTCGATGGTCATGCCGGCCCGTCGCAGTGCCTGCCGGGACGCCTCCACCGGGCCGAGGCCCATGATCTCCGGCGAGAGCGCGGTGACGCCGGTGGAGACGATCCGGGCCAGCGGGGTGAGCCCGAGGTCCTTCGCCCGCTGGGCGCTCATCACCACCACGGCGGCCGCGCCGTCGTTGAGCGGGCAGCAGTTGCCGGCGGTGATCCGGCCGTCCGGGCGGAACACCGGCTTCAGCTGGGACACCGCCTCCAGCGTCACGCCCGGGCGAGGGCCGTCGTCGGTGCTGACCACCGTGCCGTCCGGCGTGGTGACCGGGGTGATCTCGCGGGCCCAGAACCCGTCCGCGATGGCCTTCTCGGCCAGGTTCTGGCTGCGTACGCCGAAGGCGTCCATGTCCTCGCGGGTGACGTCGTACACCTGGGCCAGGTTCTCCGCGGTCTGCCCCATGGTCAGGTAGATGTCGGGCAGTTCGCCCGCCTCGCGTGGATCGGTCCACACCTGCGCGCCGCCCTCGGCGCGCTGCTTCGAGCGGGCCCGGGCCTCGGCGAAGCGCGGGTTCTCCCAGCCGCCGCCGACCAGCGCCTGCGCCTCCGGCGGCAGGGTGTCGGAGTTGCCCCGGGTGTACCGGGAGACCATCTCGACGCCGGCGGAGACGAACACGTCGCCCTCGCCCGCCCGGATCGCGTGCAGGGCCATCCGGGTGGTCTGCAGCGACGAGGCGCAGTAGCGGGTGAGGGTCGCGCCGGGCAGGTTGTCGAGGCCCAGCAGGGTGGCGACCACCCGGGCCATGTTGAAGCCCTGCTCGCCGCCGGGCAGGCCGCAGCCCAGGTAGAAGTCGTCGATCTCGGCGGGGTCGAGCTGGGGGACCTTGTCCAGCGCGGCCCGGACGATGGTGGCGGCGAGGTCGTCCGGGCGGACCTCACGCAGGGACCCCTTGAAGGCCCGGCCGATGGGGGACCGGGCGGTGGCGACGATGACGGCGTCGCGGGACGACTCGATCGGCATGAACCAACGTTAACCCGCGGGTAACTTCCCGTGGAAGCGGTCGCCCCGGCGGGAAATGTCACCCCTGGCAGGCGCGGATCACTGCCGGGAGGAGACGTTGGCGGCGGCGGCCACCGCCGGCAGCAGCGCGTGCGCCCAGACCCGGTAGCCGTCGGCGGACGGGTGGTAGCCGTCGTGGCAGAGGGTGCCCGCGTCCGCCCGGAACACCGGGCCGGTGTCGGTGGCGAGGTCGACCACCGTGCCGCCGGCCTCCAGCGCCGCGACGGTCTGCGCGCGGGCGATCCGCCGCCCCGACCAGCCGACCACCTGCCGCAGCGGGGCGGCGATCGCGCGTACCGCGCCGAGGTCGGGGCAGGTGCCGACCACCACCTCGACCCGGGCCTCGCGCAGCCGGCGGACGGCGGCACCCAGGTAGGCGGCCACCTCGGCCGGCCGGCCCAGGGCGGTGGCGTCGTTCGCGCCGATCAGGATCACCGCGACGTCGGGGCGGTCGCCCAGCAACGCCCGGGCCACCTGGGTGGCCAGGTCGGTCGAGCGGGAGCCGGAGACCCCGACGCTGGACAGGTGGACCCGCCGCCCGGTCGGCCCCTCCGCCAGCAGGTGGGCCAGCTGGCCGCCGAGGGTGTCCTCGAAGCGGGCCACCCCGACGCCGAGCGCCGAGGAGTCGCCGAGCAGCACCAGGCGCAGCGGCACCGCGGCGGTCCGGCCGACCGTGGCGCGCAGCGCCAGGCCCAGCTCCGGCTCGGCGTACCGGCGGCTGCGGGCGGCGATGGCCTCGCCGGCGAGCACCGCCGCGCCGCCGATCGTGCCGGCCACCAGGGACAGCGCCGCCGCCCGGCCCCACCGCGCGACGATCTCACCACCACCGCTCATGCCAGTCCCTCCAGTGTGGGCGCGTCGGCGGCCGGCCCCGGTCGGGGCGCCGTGCCGACGCCGAAGAACGCCCGGCGGCGCAGCTGTGCCCAACGGCCGGCGGGGCCGCGGTCCCGGCCCCGGACCTGAGCGGCGCTGACCTCCGTGCCGGCGTGCCGGGCCGCCTCCTGGGCGGCGGCCGGCAGCGACCGTACGCCGGTGGCGCCGGTCGGCGCGGGCCGCCGCTCGGCGCCGATGCCGAGCGCGGAGATCACCGTCGGCAGCAGCGCGGCGACCGCCATCGCGTAGCCCTCCGCCGAGGGGTGGAACCGGTCCCAGGCGAACATCCGGGCCGGCTCCGCGTCGAACCGGGGGCCGAGCAGGTCGCCCAGCGACACCGTCCAGCCGCCCGCCTCGACCACGGCCACCGTCTGCGCGGCCGCGAGCTGCCGGCTCCACCGCCGGGCCAGCCAGCGCAGCGGCGGCTGGATCGGCCGGATCGCGCCCAGGTCGGGACAGGTGCCGACCACCACCTCACAGCCGGCGGCGCGCAGCGCGCGGACGCCGTCGACCAGGTAGCGGACCGCGAGGGCGGGCGGGGTGCGGTTGGTCACGTCGTTGCCGCCGATCAGGATCACCGCGATGTCGGGATCGACGTCCAGGGCGGACTCCACCTGCGGCTTCAACCCGGCGGAGAGGCTGCCGACCACGGCGAACCGGTGCACTCGGACCGGGCGGTGCAGCCGGCGGGACAGGCCGGTGGCGAGCAGCGCCCCGGGCGTCTCCCGGCGGCGGTGCACGCCGTATCCGGCGGCCGAGGAGTCGCCCAGGATGACCATGGTGACCGGCCGGCCGGGATACCGGGCGCCGTAGACGCCGTCGCAGCGCGGCGGGGGCGCCTCGGCCATCGGGATGGTGCGCCGGGCCTGCCGGGCCTGCCCGAGCAGCACGCCTCCGGTCGCGGCGGCGGCCGCCGCGGTGGCGCCCGTGCCGATCGCCGCCACCCGGGCGATCCGCCACACGCGCCGCCACTGCGGTGCGACCGGTGCGACCGGTACGACGGAGCCGACGTCCCCCATACCGCGACATTATCGCGGTCGGGCGACAGGCCGCTGTCGTCGTGACGGCCGGATCGTGGCTGGGAACAGCCGACTCTGGGTACTTCTTCCGACAGTACGGGCACCGGTGCGTACGGTGACCGGATCGTGACCCGGGACGCGCGGCCGGACTTGCGCGCGGCCGGCATCCTGACCACGTGGAGAGGGCGGGAACGATGGGTAGGACGTTGAAGCGGAGCGCGGCTTTCGTCGCGCTGTCCCGGGCGGTGGCGTCCGGGACCAGGGGTGGGCCCTCGCTGGGCACCCGGCTGGCGGCGCTGCCCCGGATGGTCCGGGCCACCGCCCGCGGGGAGTACGACGGCGGCCTCCGGCTGGCCATGATGGCGGCGGCGACCGCGTACGTGGTCTCGCCCCTGGACGTGGTGCCGGAGCTGTTCCTCACCGTGTTCGGGCTGGTGGACGACGCGGTCATGATCACCTGGCTGGCCGGCAGCGTGCTGTCGGAGACCGAGCGCTTCCTGGAGTGGGAGGCTCGTCGCAGCTCTGTGATCCCCGGGCATGTGACGCCCTGACGGGACGTACCCTGGGCGCGGACACGCGAGTCATCCGCCCGGCGCCGGAGCCGGCGCCGAGGATAAGGACACATCGAGGTGCAGTACTACGACAACGTCGTCGAGCTGATCGGCAACACCCCGCTGGTGCGGCTGCGCAGCGTCACCGAGGGCATCGGGGCCACCGTGCTGGCGAAGGTGGAGTACGTCAACCCGGGCGGCTCCGTGAAGGACCGGATCGCGCTGCGCATGGTCGAGGACGCCGAGGCGGCCGGCCTGCTCAAGCCGGGCGGCACCATCGTCGAGCCGACCAGCGGCAACACCGGCGTCGGGCTGGCCCTGGTGGCCCAGCTCAAGGGCTACCGGTGCGTCTTCGTCTGCCCGGACAAGGTCAGCGAGGACAAGCGCAACGTGCTCAAGGCGTACGGCGCCGAGGTGGTGGTCTGCCCGACCGCGGTGGCCCCGGAGGACCCGCGCTCCTACTACAACGTCTCCGACCGGCTGACCCGGGAGATCCCCGGCGCCTGGAAGCCCAACCAGTACGCCAACCCGGCCAACCCCCGCTCGCACTACGAGACCACCGGGCCGGAGCTGTGGAAGCAGACCGACGGCCGGATCACCCACTTCGTCACCGGCGTGGGCACCGGCGGCACCATCTCCGGCATCGGCCGCTACCTGAAGGAGGCGTCCGAGGACCGGGTACGGGTGATCGGCGCGGACCCGGAGGGCTCGGTCTACTCAGGCGGCACCGGCCGGCCGTACCTGGTCGAGGGCGTCGGCGAGGACTTCTGGCCGGAGACGTACGACCGGGGCGTGGCCGACGAGATCATCGAGGTCTCCGACAAGGACTCGTTCGACATGACCCGGCGGCTGGCCCGCGAGGAGGGGCTGCTGGTCGGCGGCTCCTGCGGGATGGCCGTGGTGGCCGCCCTCGAGGTGGCCCGCAAGGCCGGCCCGGACGACGTGGTGGTGGTGCTGCTGCCCGACGGCGGCCGGGGTTACCTGTCGAAGATCTTCAACGACGACTGGATGGCCCGGTACGGCTTCCTGGACGCCTCGGGCACCGAGCCGACCGTCGCCGACGCGCTCTCCGGCAAGCCCGGCGGCCTGCCCGAGCTGGTGCACGTGCACCCGACCGAGACGGTCCGCGACGCCATCGACTACATGCGCGAGTACGGCGTCTCGCAGCTGCCGGTGCTCAAGGCCGAGCCGCCGGTGGTCACCGGCGAGGTGGCCGGCTCGATCGCCGAGAAGGACCTGCTGGACGCGCTCTTCACCGGCCAGGCCCACCTGCACGACACCATCGAGCGGCACATGGCCGAGCCGCTGCCGATGATCGGTGGCGGGCAGCCGGTCAGCGAGGCGGTGACCATGCTGGAGAAGTCCGACGCGGCGCTGGTGCTGGTCGACGGCAAGCCCAAGGGCGTGATCACCCGGCAGGACCTGCTGGCCCACCTCGGCGCCCGCTGACGGTGTAAGGAGGGTGCCCCTGTTAACGCATTCTGCATAGCAGGGGCCCCTTGTTAACACCCGTCAGCGGTTCAGCTCGGTCGGTACCGCGATCACGTCGACCAGCGCCCCCCGGCGCAGCACGGTGACCGGCAGCCGGGCCCCGATGGCCGAGCCGAGCATCAGTCGTTGCAGCCCCTGGCCGTCGCTGACCGGGCGTCCGCCGGCGGACAGGATCACGTCGCCGAGGTAGATGCCGGCCGACCCGGCGGGGCTGCCCGGCACCACCTCGACCACCCGCAGCCCGCGGCGCTGACCGGTACGGGCGACCACCTCGGGTGGCAGTGGCGCCGGCACCCCGCCGACGCCCAGCCAGGCCCGCCGGACCCGGCCGTCGGCGGTCAACTCGGCGATGATCTGCCGGGTGGTCGCGTTGACCGGCACGGCCAGCCCGAGCCCGTACCCGGCGACGGCGGTGTTCACGCCGACCACCCGGCCGGTCGAGTCGGCGAGCGCGCCGCCGGAGTTGCCCGGGTTGAGGGCGGCGTCGGTCTGGATGACGTCCTCGATCAGCCGGGTGACCCGGCCGTCCCGCGCGGGCAGCGACCGGCCCAGCCCGGAGACCACCCCGGCGGTGACCGAGCCGGCCAGCCCCAGCGGGTTGCCGACCGCGACCACCAGCTGCCCGATCCGCAGGGCGTCCGCGTCGCCCAGTTCGACGGGCGGCACGTTCGCCTCGTCGACCCGGAGCACCGCCAGATCCGACAGCGGGTCCGCGCCGACCACCCGGAACCGGGCTTCGGTGCCGTCGCCGAAGGCGGCTACCCCGTCCCGCGCGCCCCGCACCACGTGCGCGCTGGTCAGCAGCAGGCCGTCGGCGTCGATGGTGACGGCGGAACCGGCGCCCGCGCCGCGCGCGGTCCGCACCGACAGCGCGGCCACGCTGGGCAGCACCCGGGCCGCCACCCCGCTCACCACCCGGGAGTACGCGTCCAGAGCGGCGTCCTCCGCCCGCTCGCTGTGCTCGATGTCCATGTGCCGGACAACGCGCCCCGCCCCGTGGCCCATGCCCGCCGCCGCTCCGCCCAGAGCGAACGCTCGTGAAGCTCCCCGCCCGTGTTAACAGGGGGCCCCTGCTATGCAGAATGCGTTAACAGGGGGCCCCTCCTTTACACCTGGCGGGCGTAGCGCAGTTGCGGCACGAGGGCCGGCCCGATGTGGTCCTCCCGTTCGGCGCCGGTCGCCGACCAGCCGCCGCGCTCGTAGAAGGCGCGGGCGTGGGCGTTCTGCCGGAGCACCCAGAGCGCCGCCCGGGTCCAGCCGCGCGACCGCATCGCGGCCAGCGCGTCCACCATCAGCGCCCGGCCGGTGCCCCGGCCGCGTTCGTCCGGTTCCACGTGGATCGCGTTGAGCAGCCCGGTCGCCGGGTCGCCCTCGTCGTCCGGGCCCAGGTAGCTGAACCCGACCAGCCGGCCGTCCCGTTCCGCCACGGTCATCCGGTGCTCGGCGCCCTCCCAGGTCAGCCGCTCCACCCAGTACCGTCCCATCCCCTCCGGGGTCGGCGAGGCCAGCGCCGCCGGGGACAGGAACGCCGAGTATGCCGCCACCCGCGACCGCTGGTGCAGGGCGCCCACCGCCATCAGGTCGTCCGGGGTGGCGGGCCGCAGGATGACGCTCACCGATCGAGGGTAGCGGCCGGCCCGCTCAGTGCCGCGGTGTGGTCCGGCGGGGTGGCACCGCGACGGTGGTCAGGTCCGCGGCGATCACCAGGTCCCCGGTGAAGTGCTCCCGGGCCTCGTCGGCGAAGCGGCGCGGGTCGGCGTACCGCTGGGAGAAGTGGGTGAGCACCAGCGTGCGTACCCCGGACTCGGCCGCCACCCGGGCGGCCTGGGCCGCGGTCAGGTGGCCGACCTCGGCGGCGAGCGCGGCCTCCGAGGCGAGGAAGGTCGACTCGATGACCAGCAGGTCGGCGTGCTCGGCGAGGGCGTACACCGCGTCGCAGAGGCCGGTGTCCATCACGAACGCGAACCGCTGCCCCGGCCGGGCCACGCTCACCTCGTCGGCGGTGACGCGGCGCCCGCCGACGTCCAGGTGGCCGACGCGCAGCAGCTCACCGACGGCCGGCCCGCCGATCCCGTACGCGGACAGCCGCTCCGGCAGCGTCCGGCGGCCGTCCGGCTCGACCAGCCGATAGCCGTACGTCTCGATCGGGTGCCGCAGCCGGCGGGCCTCCAGGGTGCCGGCGCGCAGCGCGATCCGCTGCCCGTCCGCGGCGATCGGCTCGATGGCCAACTCGGCGGTCTCGTGGAAGCTCGACGCGTGCCGGAGCCGGGCGAAGTATTCCGCCCCGCCGGCCGGGAAGTGCACCGCCACCGGGCGCGGCACCCGGTCCAGGGAGAGCCGCTGGATCATGCCGGGCAGGCCGAGGCAGTGGTCGCCGTGGAAGTGGGTGACGCAGATCCGGGTCAGGTCGGTCGCCGTGATGCCGGTGTGCAGCAGTTGGCGCTGGCTGCCCTCGCCCGGGTCGAAGAGGATCACCTCGTCGTCCCAGCGCAGCACGTACCCGTTGTGGTTGCGCTGCCGGGTGGGGGCCTGGCTGGCCGTCCCGAGCACCACCAGCTCACGCATGGACGGGATTCTCCTGGCTGAGCGGACCGGCCCCGGCCGCGCCGGGAATGAAGCGACCCCCGGGGCTTCCACGCTCACGCGCGGGCCGGCTGGACTGGGCCGGCACCCCGGGGGTCGGGTGGCTGTCGTGGTTTCGCCGCACCGCTGCCACACGGTCTCGACGATGGTGCCGATGCCCGCCCAAAAGGGCGGACGGGGTTACTGTCGAGGACAGCGGCTAGCGGACAGCCACCTCACGAGTCCGATTGCTATACAAGTCTGGACCACCTCCTTTCCCGTGTACCGCCACGCTATCCACTTCCCCACGGCGGCGGCAACGGATTTCGATCACCGGCTGGCCGGGAATAGCCCGGCACTTTCGTACGGATGGACAAAAGTTCGTCGAATCTGCTCTATCCTTCGGCATTGACGAGCGATAGTCTCTGCGGCACGGCTCACCACCCCGGCCCGCCAGCCGGCTCCCACCGTGAGGTGAACGTTGTCCGTCCTGCTCCCGCTCCGCCGACGTGCGCCCCGCCTCCTGCTCGCGTTCGGTCTCACCGGCGCCCTGGCGGTGCCCCTCGCCCCGCCCGCCGCCGCGGCCGACCGCACGCCCCTGCCCTCCACCGTCAGCGGTGACCGGGTGGCCGATCCGGTGGTCAGCGGACCGATCAGCCACACCTCGGCCGTCGGCGACCCGAGCCACGGTTACCCGTTCCTCGCCACCGACGTCGACCTCGCCGCGGCCGGATACGTGGAGGAGGAGTTCCTCCTCTCCGGCACCGCGACCCGCTACGCCACCCAGGGCACGGACACCGCCCGGGTGATCGGTACCGACCTGCCGTACACCACCCGGATCGTGGTCCGGCGGCCGGTCGCCGAGCCGAGGTTCAACGGCGTGGTGATCGCCGAGTGGAACAACGTCAGCAACCAGTGGGACCAGGAGGTCGACTGGTTCCAGACGCACGAGCACCTGATCCGCAAGGGGTACGCCTGGGTCGGCGTCTCCGCCCAGCGTGCCGGCCTGCACTCGGCGACGGGCCTGCGGGCGTGGAGCCCCACCCGCTACGGCGGGCTCGACGTCACCGTCGGCGGGACGATCAACGACGACAGCCTCTCGTACGACATCTTCAGCCAGGCGGTGAAGGCGGTACGCAGCCCGGCGGGGGTCGCCCCGCTCGGCCGGCTGTCGCCGCCCCGGTACGTGATCGCCACCGGCCACTCGCAGTCGGCCGGGCGGCTGGCGAACTACTACAACGGCGTCCAGCCGCTGGCCTCCGTCCTCGACGCGGTCGTCCTGCACGGCGGTGGCGGGGTGCTCCGTACCGACCTGGCCACGCCGGTGTTCCGGATCAACTCCGAGGGGGACGTGGCCAGTGGCATCCTCTCCGCGGCGGCCCGGGCGCAGGCCGACTCGCCCGTACTGCGTTCGTGGGAGGTGGCCGGCGCCTCGCACGGAGACTGGAAGCTGATCACCGACTACGGCCCGCTGCGGAAGCGGGACATCGGCAGCTACCCCGGCGGCTACCCCGGTGAGCCGCAGACCTGCGCGCTGCCCTCGCTGTCCCGGGTTCCGCAGCACATGGTGCAGAACGCGGTGTACGACCACACCGTCGACTGGGTCGCGTACGGCCAGCAGCCGCCGGCCGCGCCGAAGATTCGGATGACGGCCAGCAACCCGCCCACCGTGGCCCGCGACGAACTCGGCCTCGCGCTCGGCGGCATCCGGCTCGCCCAGCACGAGGCGCCGCTGCGGATCAACAGCGGCAGCAACACCGGGCCGGGCTTCTGCTTCCTCGACGGCAGTTCGCTGCCGCTGACGGACGCGCAGCTCGCCGCGCTGCACCCGACGGTGCGGTCCTACGTGGATCGGGTCGTCGCGACGACCCGGGCCAACGTACGGGCCGGCTACCTCGTCGAGGACGTCACCCGCGACCCCGCCTGGTACTCGGACCTGCGCGAGCTGATCGCCGAGTACGTCGCCGCCGGGCGCATCGACGCGCGCGACGCGGCTGGGTTCGAGGTCCTGCTCCGGCCCGCCGAGCGGGCCGGCACCGCAGGCCACGAGCGGCCCGCGACCGTGCTGCTGGAACAACTCGTCAAGCAGGCGGGCCGCCGGATCACGGACGACCCGGCGGCCCGGGACGCGGTGCTCCGGGTTGCCGGGGCGCTCAGCGCGCTCCTGCGGGGGTGAGGTGTAAGGAGGGGCCCCTTATTAACAGACGTCTGTTAATAAGGGGCCCCTCCTTACACCTCAGTCGATGCCGATGGGGCCCTCGCGGGGGCCGTCCTCGGAGGCCGGCTGGACGGCCAGCGACGGGAAGTCGGCCAGCTGCCCCTCCGGCTCCGCGTCCCACTCGGGGAAGACCAGGTCGCTCTGCAGATAGAGGCAGAGCAGCTGGGTGAGGTGGGCCAGCCCGTCCAGGTGGGTGCGCTCGTGCCCGTGGGTGGCGTCGACGCCGAAGCCGAGCAGCGCCACCCGGGCGTGCGCCCCGGCCTCGACCGCCGCGGCCACGTCGGAGCGGTAGTAGTCGAAGACGTCCCGGACCAGGTCGACGCCGTGCTCGCCGGCGATCCGGGCCAGGTTGCGGGTCAGGTGGTAGTCGAACGGGCCCACCCCGTCGCCCATCGCCAGGGTGGCCGCGTCCTCCCGGGACTGCTGGCCGGGGGCCACCACCGCGGCGTCCACCGAGACGATCTCCGCGACGTCCGGGTCGAGGCCGTGGCTGGCCCCGTGGCCGATCTCCTCGGTCACCGTGACCAGCAGGTGCGCCGTCACGGCCGGGGTCACCCCCGCGTCCACCATCGCCTTGAACGCGGTCAGCACCGCCGCCACGCCGGCCTTGTCGTCCAGGTGCCGGGACTTGACGTAACCGCTTGGCGTGATCATCGGGTTCGGCAGCAGCGCCACGAAGTCGCCCGCGTCGATGCCGAGGGCGCGCAGCCCGGCCTCGTCCGTGACCGGCTCGTCGACCCGTACCTCGACCAGTTCCCAGCCGACGCCCTGCAGGTCGACGCCCTCGTTGTAGCGGTGCCCGCTGGCCTTCAGCGGCAGGATCTGGCCGGTGACCACCCGGTCCAGGTCGTCGGTGAAGATCCGTACGTGGGCGCCCTCGGCGAACCGGGCGCTGTGCGTGCCGACCGGCGTCACCTCCAGCCGGCCGTTCTCCTTGAGCCGCTTGACCATGCCCCCGATCGTGTCGGTGTGCACCACGATCGCCCGGTCCGCGCCGGTCTCCCGGGGGCCCGGCAGGCAGGCGCCGAGGGCTCCCCGCCGGGTCAGCGTCGAGGAGATGCCGAGGGCGGAGAGCCGCTCACCGACGTACTGCTGGATGTGGTCGGTACGCCCGGACGGGCTGGGGATCTCCAGCAGCTCCAGCAGCACCTGCCGGAGGTAGTCGAGGTCGAGCTTCAGCGGGTGGGGCGTGCGTGCGGTCATGCCGGAGAGCTTGCCGCACCCGCCGGTGACCAGAGTCGTTGAGGTGCCCGGGTCCCCGGGAAGAGCAGGTCGACGAAGCGCTCGGCGGTCGGCTGCGGCTCGTGGTTGGCCAGGCCGGGCCGCTCGTTCGCCTCGATGAACACGTGCTCCGGCCGGTCGGGGGCGGGGACCAGCAGGTCCAGCCCGGTGACCGGGATGCCCAGCGCCCGGCTGGCCACCACGCACGCCTCGGCGATCTCCGGATGCAGCTCACCGGTCACGTCGTGGATGGTGCCGCCGGTGTGCAGGTTGGCGGTGCGCCGCACGGCCAGCACCGCCCCCTCGGGCAGCACGTCGTGCAGGTCGTACCCGGCCTCGGCGACCACCTCGCGGGTCATGTCGTCCAGCGGGATGCGGGACTCGCCGCCGGTGGCGGCGGCCCGGCGGCGGCTCTGCCGCTCGATCAGGTCGGCGATGTCGTGCACCCCGTCGCCGGTGACCTGGGCGGGCCGGCGGACGGCCGCGGCGACCACCTCGTGGTCGATCACGATCACCCGCAGGTCCTCGCCCTCGCACAGCTCCTCGATCAGCACCTCCGGGCAGAACCGGCGGGCCAGCTCGACGGCCGCGGTCAGCGCTTCCGGCGTACGCACCCCGACGGTGATCCCGTTGCCCTGCTCGCCCCGGGCCGGCTTCACCACGACCCGGCCCACCTCGGAGAGGAAGGCGACGTCCGCGTCGTCCCCGGTGGCGGTGCGGCCACGCGGCACGGAGAGACCGGCCTCGGTGAGGATGCGCCGGGTGACCCGCTTGTCGTCGCAGCGGCTCATCGCCACCGCCGAGGTCAGCTCGGAGAGCGACTCCCGGGTGTGGATGATCCGACCGCCGCTGGTCAGTTTCAGCTCACCCCACTGCGGGTCGGTCACCTCGACCCGGATGCCGCGCCGCATCGCCTCGTCGGCGACGATCTTCGCGTACGGGTTGAGCTCGTCGTACCCCTCGGGCATGGCGGGCAGGAAGAGCCGTTCGTTGATCGGGTTCTTCCGCTTCACGCACAGCGTCATGGTGCGGTAGAAGCCGAGCCGCTCGTACAGCCGGATGGCGCCGGTGTTCTCGGCCAGCACCGACAGGTCGACGAAGGCCCGGCCGCGCGCGGTGAGCCGGGCGGCCAGGTCGGTCAGCAGCGCCTGGCCGGTGCCCGGCGGCGCGCTGTTGAAGTCGACGGTCAGGCACCACAGGCTGGCGCCGTTCTCCGGGTCGTCGAAGACCGCCACGTGGTCGACGCCGGTGATGGTGCCGACGATCTCCCCGGTGACGTCCTCGGCGACCAGGTGCAGGAACCGGTCGGTGCGGGCGTTGGCGACCAGCACCTCCACCGGCGCGGTGACCATGCCGTTGCGGGCGTAGATCCGGTTCACCGCGTCGGCGTCGGCCTCGTCGCGCAGCGACCGGATGCGCAGCCCGGGCAGGTCCGAGGCGTCCAGCCCGGACGTGCCGGCGGTGGTCTCGCTGGTCGCCGCGGTCACGGAGTCGTCCGTCCGGGCCGGCCGCTCGCCGGTCAGCGGCAGCCGGTAGGTCAGCGACGGGTCGATGAACAGCTCGTCGGGCAGCCGGGACACCAGCACGTGCGGGTCGCGCAGGTAGATGCAGATGTCCCGGGCGCCGGCGGCCTCCGAGCGCAGCACGTCCGCCACCGCCGCCTGGTCGCCGCCGAAGGTCTGGCCGAACACCAGCCGGCCCCAGCCGCAGTCGAGGACCACGCCGTCGCCGGCGGTGGGTCGCTGCGCCTCGGTCGGCCCGGGGGCCATCGGGTCACCGCCCGGGCCGACGCGTTCCCGCCGCCGGCCGAGCACGCGCTCCCGGTCGGTACGGGCCGTGCCGGTCGCCATCGTGTCGGTCACGGTCAGTCGATTCCGTGGCTCTGGAGCCACATTTCCAGGAGTCCCAGCTGCCACAGCTTGTTTCCGTTCAACGGGGTCAGTTCGGCGTTCGGGTCGGCGAGCAGCGCGTCGACGTACTCGGTGCGGAACAGGTCCCGACGGCGGGCCTCGGGCGCGTGCAGCGCGTCGCGTACCCGGTCGAGGAGCTTGCCCTCGAGGTGGGTGAGGCCCGGCACCGGAAAGTAGCCCTTCGGCCGGTCGATGACCTCGTGCGGCAGGACCCGCCGGCCGATCTCCTTGAGCACGCCCTTGCCGCCCTGGGCCAGCTTCAGCTCCGGCGGGCAGCTCGCGGCGAGCTCGACGAACTCGTGGTCGAGGAACGGCACCCGGGCCTCCAGCCCGTGCGCCATGGTCATGTTGTCCACCCGCTTCACCGGGTCGTCGGTGAGCATGACCTGCGTGTCGAGCCGCAGGCCGGCGTCGACCGCGGTCTGCGCGCCGGGCCGGGCGAGGTGCGCGGCGACGAACTCCCGGGCCGGGTCGCCGTCCGCGAGCCACGCCGGGTTGAGCACCCGGGCCAGGCCGGCCGCGTCCCGGTCGAAGAAGGCCTTCGCGTACGTCTCCAGCGCCCGCTCCCGGTCGACCCCGGCCAGCGGCGGGTACCAGTGGTAGCCGCCGAGGATCTCGTCCGCGCCCTGACCGGACTGGACCACCTTGACGTGCCGGGCCACCTCCTGGCTGAGCAGGTAGAACGCCACGCAGTCGTGGCTGACCATCGGCTCGCTCATCGCCCCGACGGCCGCCTCCAGCGGCGGGACCAGGTCGCCGGTCGGCACCCGGATCTGGTGGTGGTCGGTGCCGAAGGTCTTGGCCACCAGGTCGGAGTAGACGAACTCGTCGCCCTCCCGGCCGCCGACCGCGTCGAAGCCGATGGAGAAGGTGGACAGGCCCGAGCGGGTCTGCCCCTGGCCGGCGAGCAGCGCCACGACCAGGCTGGAGTCGAGGCCGCCGGAGAGCAGCACGCCGACCGGGACGTCGGCGACCATCCGGCGGCGCACCGCGGTGGTCAGCGACTCCAGCAGCGCGTCCTGCCAGTCCTGCTCGGACCAGCCGGCCCGCTCGTCGGCGCGGGTGAAGGCCGGGTCCCAGTAGACCCGCTCGTGGGTGCGGCCGTCGGGCTCATACACCCGGACGGTGGCCGGCGGCAGCTTGGCCACGCCGCGCAGGATCGTCCGCGGCGGCGGCACGATGCTGTGGAAGCTGAGGTAGTGGGCCAGCGCGACCTGGTCGATGGTGGTGTCCACCCCGCCGCCGGCCAGCAGCGCCGGCAGGGTGCTGGCGAAGCGGACCACGCCGGGGCCCTCGGCCAGGTAGAGCGGCTTGATGCCGAGGCGGTCGCGGGCCAGCACCAGCCGGCCGGTGGCCCGCTCGGTGATCGCCACGGCGAACATGCCGATCAGGTGGTCGACGAAGTCGAGCCCCCACTGCGCGTACGCCTTGAGCACCACCTCGCTGTCGCCGGTGGAGAAGAAGCGGTGGCCCTTGGCCTGCAACTCCTCGCGCAGCTCGCGGTAGTTGTAGATGCAGCCGTTGAAGACACCGGTGAGGCCGGCGTGCGGGTCGACCAGCGGCTGCCCGCTGGCGGCGGAGAGGTCGATGATCTTCAGCCGGCGGTGCCCGAGGGCGACCGGCCCCTGGGACCAGACGCCGCTGTCGTCGGGCCCCCGGTCGCTCATGGTGGCCGCCATCCGCTCCACCACCGCCACGTCGGCCCGTGAGCCGTCCCGCCGGAACTCGCCTGCCAGTCCGCACATGCCAGCCAATGCTGCCAGATGACATTACGATTCGCCTGTTGGGATGATGACGATTGTGTGACGTAGTTGCTAGGATTCCCGCCCACGCCGGTTACCCCTGCGTAGCGCCGGACATTTCTGCCGTACACCGCCTGGATGCCCGGATGGCGCTGGTCCTTTGCTGTGAAAAAGACCCCAGCCGCCGCACCGCCGGGGCCGGGCCGGGACGTCACGGAGGTCGGCGATGCCGTCGGAGAAGCGGGCAGTGCCGACGAGACGGGCCGGCCGAGCCGGTGGCCGGTTCCGGGTCGCCGTATCGGTCGTGGCGGCGCTGACGCTCGCTCTCGCCCCCGGCCCCGCGACCGCGGCCGACCGCCGGATCGACCCCGCCGCCGGCGGGCCGCCGGCGCTGTCCCTGCCGGACCGGGTGGGCGCGCCGCAGTGGGGTTCCTGGTCGGTGCGGCGCCGCCCGGTCACCGCGGCTTCGGTGGTGTTCACCGGCGAGAACTGGTGGGACGCGAGCACGAGCACGGGCACGGCGGCGGTCGTCGGCGCGCCCGACGACGCGTACCGCCTGCTGGACGACCCGTGGGGCACGGACGCCGGGCAGGAGATCCTGCTGTCGCCCGACGGCGCCAGGCTGGCGCTGCCCGGCCAGGTCGTGGAGCTGCGCACCGGCCGGCGTACGGTCCTGCCCCGGCTCGACGGCATCCGGGTGGTCCAGCCGGCGGCCTGGTCGCCGGACGGCGGCACGCTCGCGGTGATCCAGCACGACGGAGGATCCGTGCGGCGGCCCGACGGCTCGGAGACGTACCGGGAGACCCGGGCCACGCTGGGGCTGGTCGACCTCGCCTCGGGGCGCTTCACCAGCGTCGCCGAGCTGGCACCCGACACCTCCGTGCCCGGCTGGTCGGTGGCCTTCGCGCCGGACGGCCGGACGCTGGCGTACCAGACGGGACAACAGATCGTGGTGGCAGATCCGGGCGGACCGGTCCGCAGCCGGTTCCCGGTGCCGGCCGGCACCCGGATCGCCGGCAAGGGCGCGTGGACCCCGGACGGTGCCGGCCTGACCCTGGTCACCCAGCGCCGGTGCTGCGCCGGGGACGGGTACCGGTCCCGCTGGCAACTCCAGGTGGTGGACCCGGCCACCGGCGGGGAGCGGGCCGGCCCGCGGCTGCCGGAACAAGCCGGCCTGCTCGCGCTGCGACTGCTCGGCTGGACGCCGGACGGCGCCGCGGCCGTCGCCCGCTACCGGCCGTGGCCGGGGGAGGCGGTGGTGGGCTTCGACGCCGAGTACGGGATCACCGACGGCGTGTGGCAGACCGACGTCGTCGCGCTGTCGCCGGCCGGCCCGCCGAGAACGCTGCTCACCTCCGGTGAGCGGGTCGCCGAGGGCATCGACGTCGCCGACCACGCCCTCGCCGGCAACCTGACCCACCCGGGGCGGCTCCCGGCGGGAGGTCTCGGACCGCAGTACCGGGCGTACCTGGGCGTCGGGCTGAGCGTCCTCGTCGCCGTCGCCGGTCTCGGTGTGCTCGGGGCGGCGTGGATCCTGCGCCGCCGACGGCGTCGTCCCGCCGACTGACGTCCGGCCGGAGGGCGACGGCGGGACCTGACGGCGGTGGGCCGGGACCCGTTCGGGTCCCGGCCCACCGGGCGATCCTGGCGCGTCAGCCGGCCGTACGGGCCACGCCGTCCGGGCAGCTCAGCCGCCGACTCCCCACGTCACTCCGGGCCGTGGCCGAACCGTCGGACCTCCTGGGGCCAGCCGCATGCTTCCGCGATCCTGCCGGCCCACATCCGGGCCGTTTCCTCGTCGGCCACGTCCACCACGGTCAGCCCGCCCAGCCACTCCTTGGTTTCGACGTACGGCCCATCGGTGAACACCAGAGTCCCGCTCGTGGCGTCGGCACTGAAGACCGGGCTGTCCTCCTCCAGGCCACCGGCGAACACGTAATCCCCGGCCGCCTTGATCTCGTCCACGACCGCCTTGGCGAGTGGCCCGCGTCCGCGAAACCACTCCTCGGTGTGGTCACCCACCCACTGCTGGTTGAAGTAGATGAGGTATTCCGCCATGTCTGCTCCCTGGTCTCGGGCGGACCGTTGTCTGCCTCCATCTTTCGCTACGAACGGTGCCGGCCCGATGCGACACCTCAGGCAAGAAATTCCACGTCGATGGTGGCGGGGAGCGGTGGTCCGGGTTCGTCACCGTCCACGTGGGGGAGCGACACGAGCGATGCGTGCGGTTGGCGAATCGGCAGGCCGGCCCGCGCGGGATGGCCGCGCGGGCCGGGCCGATCCGAGTGACCCGGTACGGGGTCAGCCGGCCGTACGGGCCACGCCGACCGGGCAGCTCAGCCCGTTCGGCCCGTGGTTGCAGTAGCCGTTCGGGTTCTTCGTCGGCGCCAGGTACTGCTGGTGGTAGTCCTCGGCGAAGTAGTAGTCACCGAGCGGGGCGATCTCCGTGGTGATCTCGCCCTTGCCGGCCCGCGCCACGATCGGCGCGAACGCGTCCCGGGACGCCTGCGCGACGGTCGCCTGCTCGTCAGTGGTGGTGTAGATCGCCGACCGGTACTGGGTACCCACGTCGTTGCCCTGGCGCATGCCCTGGGTCGGGTCGTGGTTCTCCCAGAAGACCTTGAGCAGATCCTCGTAGCTGATCCGGGTGGGGTCGTAGACCACCTGGACCGCCTCGGCGTGCCCGGTCATCCCCGAGCAGACCTCCTCGTACGTCGGGTTCGGGGTGCTGCCACCCGCGTAGCCGGCGGAGGTCGTGAGCACGCCGGGCAGGGTCCAGAACAGCCGCTCGGCGCCCCAGAAGCAGCCCATCCCGAAGACGGCGACCTGCGCGCCGGCCGGGAAGGGGCCCTTCAGCGAGGACGGGAGCACCTCGTGCCGGTCGGCGATCGGCATCGCGATCGGGCGGCCCGGCAGCGCCTGGTCGGGGGTGGGCAGTTCGGCCTTCATACGGCGAAGGAACACGGTGGGACTCCTCTCGTACCTTTCCCAGCGTGCAACACCGCCGGTCGGCACTTCCTTACCCGCCCCACCGGGTCTCAGGCGCGGTCGGCCCGGTCACAGCGCGGCGCGCACCCGCTCCGCGTACGAGGTGGCCTCGGCGTCGTCCGCGTAGCGGGTACGCGGCCAGAAGAAGCCGCGCAGCCCGTCACCCTTGGTGCGGGGCACCACGTGGGTGTGCAGGTGCGGGACGGACTGGGACACCTTGTTGTTCATCGCCACGAAGGTGCCACCGGCGCCCAGACCGGTCTCCACCGCCACCGACAACCGGCGGACCAGCCCGAAGTAGTCGGCCAACTCCTCGGCGGGCAGGTCGGCCAGGGTGACCAGGTGGACCCGGGGCACCACCAGCACGTGCCCCTTGAACACCGGCCGGGTGTCCAGGAACGCCACCCCGGCCGGCTCGTCGGCGACCCGGAACGCCGGCACCTCACCGGCCACGATCCCGCAGAACACACAGCCGCTCACCCGGCTCAGGGTAGGCGCTCGGCCGGCGGCGCGCCGGATGGCGTACGCCGGACGGCGGTCACCGCGGGTCGAGGTAGTTGTCCCACTCGCCTTCGACGACGCCGACCGGCCCGGTCTCCCCGCTGGCCAGGCGGCTGCGGATATCGGCCTCCCACCGCGCCGCCCAGGCCATCAACTCGTGGATCTGCGCCTCGGTGAGTCCATAGGCCGCGAAGGTCTCGTCATCGAGTTCGTCGACCCCGCCGAGCCGGTCTGCCAGTTCCTCCAGCGAGACGGGTCAACCGGCGAGTTCGGGAATTCGACGCTCCCAGAGAGCCACCAGCCGGCGAGCGGTGAGGCGCTTGATGCGGGGCCAGTCTCGCCGCCAGAGACCCGCGTTGGCGTAGCGGATGATGTCGTCGCGCTGGCCGCAGTCGAGCAGCGTCCGGTAGAGGGTGAGCCGCTGGCGGGGATCGGTGACGTCGAACTCTGTCAGACCCGACCAGGCCAGCCGGACCGGGAGCGACACCCGGCCGGTCGACGGCCCCCTGAGCAGCGCCAGCGAATCCGGAATCCGGTCGGCCGCGCCGATCAGGCGGGACGGCAGCGGAGCGGGCGAGGTCACCGAGCCAGTATGGCCCACCGGTCCGACACCGCCGGCGGCGTGACTCGCGGCGCGGAGCCGCTCGGGCGATCACGGGGTGTTAACAGGGGGCCCCTGCTATGCAGAATGCGTTAACAGGGGCACCCTCCTTGCACCTTCCCGGCGGGGTGGTGGGGGTGCGGACTAACGTCTGCGGCATGAATCACGGCTTCGAGACGCTCGCCATCCACGCTGGTCAGGACCCGGAGGCCCGCACCGGCGCGGTGATCCCACCGATCTACCAGACCAGCACCTACGCCCAGGACGCCGTGGGCGCGCCCCGGCTGGGCTACGAGTACAGCCGGTCGGGCAACCCGACCCGGGACGCGCTTCAGGAGTGCCTGGCCGCGCTGGAGGGCGGTCCGGTCGGGCTCGCCTTCGCCAGCGGCCTGGCCGCCGAGGACACCCTGCTGCGCACCGTCTGCAAGCCGGGTGACCACGTGGTGATCCCGGACGACGCGTACGGCGGCACGTACCGGCTCTTCGCGAAGGTGGCCGAGCGCTGGGGGCTGGGGTTCACCCCGGCCAAGGTCTCCGACCCGGACGCGGTGCGGGCCGCGATCCGCCCCGGCAGCACGAAGATCGTCTGGGTGGAGACGCCGACCAACCCGCTGCTCGGCATCGCCGACATCGCCGCCCTGGCCGCGGTGGCGCACGACGCCGGCGCGCTGCTGGTGGTCGACAACACCTTCGCCTCGCCGTACCTCCAGCAGCCGATCGCCTTCGGCGCGGACGTGGTGGTGCACTCCACCACCAAGTACGTCGGCGGGCACTCCGACGTGGTCGGTGGCGCGCTGGTCGCCGCGGACCGGGAGCTCGGCGAGGAACTGCGCTACCACCAGAACGCGATGGGCGCGATCAACGGACCGTTCGACGCCTGGCTCACCCTACGCGGCATCAAGACCCTCGGTGTACGGATGGACCGGCACTGCGACAACGCCGAGCGGATCGCCGCGTACCTGGAGGGGCACGCCAAGGTGGCCCAGGTGCTCTACCCGGGGCTGCCCTCGCACCCCGGCCACGAGACGGCCGCGAAGCAGATGCGCCGCTTCGGCGGGATGATCTCGTTCCGCGCGGCGGGCGGCGAGGAGCAGGCCGTCGAGGTCTGCAACCGCAGCAAGCTGTTCGTGCTCGCCGAGTCGCTGGGCGGCGTGGAGTCCCTGATCGAGCACCCGGGCCGGATGACACACGCAAGTGCCGCCGGCTCGCCGCTTGAAGTTCCCGGGGATCTCGTGCGACTGTCTGTCGGCATCGAGACGGTCGACGACCTGCTCGCCGATCTGGAGCAGGCGCTGGGCTGACCGCTGGCTGGGGAGGGTGGCCGTGCAGGACATCATGCCGACCTGGGTGGGGGCGACCGCGAAACAGATCGCCCGGGGCGTACGCCGGGGCGACGTCTCCGCCACCCAGGTCCTCGCCGACCACCTGGAGCACATCTCCCGCGCCGACACCGACCTCGCCGCCTTCCGCACCGTCCGCGGTGGCGAGGCGATCACCGAGGCCGAGAAGGTCGACGAGCAGGAGGACCTGGCCAACCTGCCGCTGGCCGGGGTGCCGGTGGCGGTCAAGGAGAACACGGCGGTGGCCGGCATGCCGACCTGGAACGGGTCGGCCGCCTGCCGTACCCCGGTCGCGGAGGCCGACCACGAGGTGGTCCGGCGGCTGCGCGGCGCGGGCGCGGTGATCGTCGGGGTGACCCGGATGCCGGAACTGGGCCTCTGGGGGACCACCGACGACCCGTCGGCCGCCACCCGCAACCCGTGGGACCTGACCCGGACGCCGGGCGGGTCGTCCGGCGGCGCCGGGGCGGCGGTGGCCGCCGGCATGGTGCCGATGGCGCACGGCAACGACGGGCTCGGCTCGATCCGCATCCCGGCCGCCTGCTGCGGGCTGGTCGGGCTGAAGCCCGGCCGGGGGGTCATCCCGTGCCAACTCGGCGCGGAGGACTGGTTCGGCCTGACCGAGCACGGCGTGCTGACCGGCACGGTCGCCGACGCGGCGGTGGGTTTCCAGGTGCTCGCCGGGCGCCGGGTGGAGAAGCTGGTCCCGCCGCCGCGGCTGCGGGTGGGCGTCTCGCTGCGCTCCCCGGTCCGTGGCGTCAGCCCCGACGAGCCCAACCGGGACGCCGTCGCGGCCGCCGGGCGGCTGCTCGCCGCCGCCGGGCACGACACCGTACCCGCCGACCCGGTCTACTCCACCGCGCTCGGCCTGCAGGGGATGGCCACCTGGTTCGCCGCGGCGGCCGCCGACGTGCGGGCCGCCGGGCTGGACCCGCGCGCGTTGCAGCGGCGCAGCCGCCGGCACGTGGCGCTGGGCGAGTGGGCGCAGCGGCGCGGGTACGTCCGGGAGGCCGACCGGGCCGCCTGGCGGGAGCGGGCGGTGGGCTTCTTCGCCGACCACTCGGTGGACCTGCTGCTCACCCCGGCGCTGGCCGGCGCCCCGCCGGAGGCGGCGACCTGGTCGGCGCGCTCCTGGCGGGCCAACGTCGCGGTCAACCTCCGGTACGCCCCGTACGCGGCGCCGTGGAACGTGGCCGGCCTGCCCGCCATCGTGGTGCCGGTCGGGCGCCGCCCGGACGGCCTGCCGGTGGCCGCGCAACTGGTCGGCCCGCCCGGCTCGGAGCTGCTGCTGCTCGGCGTGGCCGGGCAGTTCGAGATGCAGGCCCCGTGGCAGCGGCACGCCTCCGGTTACCCGCGCGTCGGCAGCGGCTCCCCGGCCACCACCTGAGGCCGCCCGCGACGGCGCACGCCGGCACCGCCGCGAAACGGGGTCACCGGGCGGGGCATGATCGTCTAACGTGTGCGCTCGCCCCTGACGAAACGCGCCCCTGGACGGTCGCCATGCTCTGCCGGACCTGCGGGGACACGCTGTCCCCGGTCGCGCCCGAGTGTCCGCGCTGCAACGGCCCGCAGGACCGGCGGCCGGTGCTCCCGGGGCTGCCGACGTACCGGGTGCGGGGCATCGGGCTGGCGGCGTCGATCGCCGTGGGGGCGACCGCCGTGATTTTTCTGCTCATGGCCCTGCTTCCCGTGCTGGGGTGGAACCTGGCCGAGCGGGCCGCCGCCGAGCGGCGCGCCGAGCTGCTGCTCGGCCCGCTGCTGGCCGATCTGGCGGGCAGCCTGTTGTTCGTGCTGGCCTATCTCACCGCGGCTGTCCTGGTGATCATCTGGACGTGGCGGGCGCGGAAGAACACCGACGCATTCCCGGGCGCCCGGCCGTCGCTCGGCCCGGGCTGGGCGATCGCCGGCTGGCTGGTGCCGTTCGCCAACTTCGTGGTGCCGGCCCGGGTGGTGTCCGGCATCGCCCGGGACAGCCTGTCGCGGCGGCGCGCTCCCGCGCTGGTCGCCGTCTGGTGGGCGGCATGGCTGCTGTTCAGCTTCGGCGAACGGATCGCCTCCCGGTCGGAGAGCCGGCGCGGTGACCGGCTGGCCGAGGACCCGGTGACCACCGCCGACTTCCAGGCCTATGCCGACTACTACCGGGACGCCCTGGGCCTGCGGTTGGCAGCGGCGGTCGCGGGCCTGGTCGCTGCCGTCGCGTTCGTGCTGCTGGTTCGGCGGATCTCGGCGGCCCAGCAGGACCGGATCGACCGAGGCGCGCCGGCCTGGCCGGTCACCCCCGGCATGACGCTCCCGCCCGGCGCCGCCAATCACCCATGGCCGGTGGCCACACCGTCGCCGCAGGTGACGGCCCCGCCCAACCCGGTGTCGCCGCCGGCCCCGCCGGTGGCGGGTGGCACGATCGGGGCATGACGGAACTGGTCGGCCTGGCCGACGTACGGGCCGCGCGGGAGCTGCTCGCCGGGGTCACCCGGACCACCCCGCTGGAGCCCTCCCGGCCGCTGAGCGCGGCCCTCGGCGGGCCGGTGTGGCTGAAGTGCGAGAACCTGCAGCGCGCCGGGTCGTACAAGGTGCGCGGCGCGTACGTGCGGATCTGCCGGCTGTCGGACGACGAGCGGGCCCGTGGCGTGGTCGCGGCCAGTGCCGGCAACCACGCCCAGGGGGTGGCGCTGGCCGCCGGGCTGGTCGGCACCCACGCCACCGTGTTCATGCCGGTCAACGCGCCGCTGCCGAAGGTGGCCGCCACCAAGGGGTACGGCGCGCAGGTCGAACTGGTCGGCAACACCGTGGACGAGTCCCTGGTGGCGGCGCAGACGTTCGCCGAGCGGACCGGGGCGGTGCTGATCCACCCGTTCGACCACGCCGACGTGATCGCCGGGCAGGGCACCGTGGCGCTGGAGATCCTGGAGCAGTGCCCGGAGGTGCGGACGATCGTCACCGGGGTCGGTGGCGGCGGCCTGGTGTCGGGCATGGCGGTGGCGGCGAAGGCGTTGCGGCCGGACGTACGGGTGGTGGGGGTGCAGGCGGCGACGGCGGCGGCCTTCCCGCCCTCGCTGGTGGCCGGCGAGCCGGTCCGGCTGCCGGCCTTCTCGACGATCGCCGACGGCATCGCGGTGGGCCGGCCCGGCGACATCACCTTCACCCACGTCCGCAAGCTGGTCGACGAGATCGTCACCGTCTCCGAGGAAGACATCTCGCGGGCGCTGCTGATGCTGCTGGAGCGGGGCAAGCAGGTGGTGGAGCCGGCCGGGGCGGTCGGGGTGGCCGCGCTGCTGGCGGGGGCGGTGTCGGTGGACACGCCGGTGGTGGCGGTGCTCTCCGGCGGCAACATCGACCCGCTGCTCATGCTGCGGGTGATCGAGCACGGGCTGGCGGCGGCCGGCCGGTACCTGCGGATCACCGTGCGCTGTTCGGACCGTCCGGGTCAGCTGGCCTCACTGCTGGCCCAGATCGCCGAGCACCGGGCCAACGTGGTCGACGTCGAGCACCAGCGGGCCAACCCGCATCTGCGGCTGGGCGAGGTCGAGGTGGCGCTCTCGGTGGAGACCCGCGGCGTGGCGCACTCCGACACGCTGATCGGCGCGCTGCGGGCCAGCGGTTACCAGGTCTTCGCCGCCCAGGACTGACGGCCGCGCCGGTGCAGTGTGGTTGCGGCGGTTTGCGGCATTCGGCGGTGTCCGGGGCTGGGGAAAGCCCGACATGCCGCACGTTGCCGGCGAGCTGCACGGAAGTGGGGACCGCCCCGGGCCGGGCCGGTCACCCGCACGAAGCGGCGACCGCCCCCGGTCGGGGGCGGTCGCCGCTTGGTCCGTGGTGGATCGTCAGCCGGCGAACGGCTCGAACTTGACGATCGTCACCTTGATGTCGGCGCCGCTCGGGGCGGTGTAGGTGCAGGTCTGGCCGGCGCGTCCACCGAGGATCGCCTTGCCCAGCGCCGATTCGGGGCTGTAGACGGTGAGGTCGGTGGTGGACGAGATCTCCCGGGAGCCGAGCAGGAACGTCTCGGTGTCCTCGGTGTCGTCATCGAAGTAGATGGTGACCACCGTGCCGGGCGCGACCGCGTCGGCGTTCGGCGCCTCGCCCACCTGCGCCGTGCGGAGCAACTCCTTGAGGTAGAGGATGCGGCCCTCGGCCTTGCCCTGCTCCTCGCGGGCGGCGTGGTAGCCGCCGTTCTCCCGCAGGTCGCCCTCTTCACGACGGGCGTTGATCTCGGCGGCGATGACCGGCCGGTTGGCGATCAGCTCATCGAGCTCGCCCTGGAGGCGGTCGTATGCGTCCCGGGACAGCCAGGTGGCGGGCGCCTCGTTGTCATTGGTGGACACCGGCGATCTCCTCGATAGGTGCGGACTGGCTGACAGGTGAATCTCCAACCTTACCAGCGCGGAACACGCCGGGGTGTCGTCGATCAGCGTCGGGCGCGGCCCGCCGGCCGGTCCACCGGCGTCCGGAGCGCCGGCCGGTGGCGGAGGTCAGGCCGGTGGCGGAGGTCAGGCCGCCGGGCGGCAGCGCAGCACCTCGCCGATGAACGGGCGGGCGGTGGTCGCCACCCGGTGCCGGGTGGTGACGTGGGTGTCGCCGGGGCGGGCGGTCACCGTCACCTCGTCGCGGCCCACCTCGGCGCCGGCGCGGTCGCGGGCGCGCAGCTGGCAGGTCGCCGAGCCCCCCGCCGGAACGGTCACCCGGAAGGTCACCTGCACCTGGGAGTCCGTGATGTCGGTGTACGTGATGAGCTGGGGGTCGTAGGCCGGATCGCCGTACTTCGCGTAGAGCTGCCAGGCGGCCAGCACCAGCCCGGCCAGCAGCACGGCGGCCAGCAGCGCGGCGGTCAGCGGACGCCGGCGGCCGGGCTCGCGGCGGCGGCCGTACCGGCCGGGCGGGAACACCGGCGCGCCCGGGGCAACTGTGGCGTGCGTCTCGTTCACCGGCGGGTATCTCCTGGCGTCGTTGTCGGTGGCATCGGCAAGAATGGCAGAGTCCATCTTCCCAGCCCGGTTTCCCGCCGAGGATGGCAGGTCGGCGCCCACGCCGACCCGTCACACCGGCCACGCCCGGGCGCCACGGGGGGAGATTCCGGCAGGTCAGCCGGTCGACCCGTACGGGCCTGCCGGCGGGCACAGACGAGGAGTGCCGAAGGTGGCAGAGCAACTGCGTCTCATGGCGGTGCACGCCCATCCCGACGACGAGTCGAGCAAGGGTGCGGCGACCATGGCGAAATACGTCGCCGAGGGCGTCGACGTCCTGGTCGTCACGTGCACCGGCGGCGAACGGGGCAGTGTGCTCAACCCCAAGATGGACCGGCCGGACGTCTGGGCGAACATCGCCGAGATCCGCCGGGCCGAGATGGACGCCGCCCGGGCGGTCCTCGGCGTCGAGCAGGCCTGGCTGGGCTTCGTGGATTCCGGGCTGCCCGAGGGTGACCCGCTGCCGCCGCTGCCCGACGGCTGCTTCGCGCTCCAGGACGTCGAGGTGGCCGCCGCCCCGCTGGTGCGGCTGATGCGCCAGTTCCGCCCGCACGTCGTCACCACGTACGACGAGGAGGGCGGCTACCCGCACCCGGACCACATCATGACCCACAAGGTCAGCGTCGCGGCCTTCGAGGCGGCCGGCGACCCGGAGCGGCACCCCGAGTTGGGTGAGCCGTGGCAGCCGCTCAAGCTCTACTACGACATCGGCTTCTCCCGGGGCAAGATCATGGCGCTGCACGAGGCGATGCTCGCGACCGGTCTGGAGTCGCCGTACGAGGACTGGCTCAAGCGTTGGGACGACCGCCCGGACAAGGGTCCCCGGATCACCACCCGGGTCGAGTGCGCGGAATACTTCCCGGTCCGCGACGACGCGCTGCGTGCGCACGCCACCCAGATCGACCCGGACGGCTTCTGGTTCCACGTGCCGATGGAGTTGCAGCGGCGGGCCTGGCCCACGGAGGACTTCCAGCTCGCCCGCTCGGTGGTCGACAGCCCGCTGCCCGAGTCGGATCTCTTCGCCGGGGTGCGCGAGACGGCCCACGCCCGCTGATCCGGGCACCGGGCTACGCTGAAACCCCACCGCACATCGGAGAACCACCATGCTGACCGCCGCCCAGGTGCTCGCGCAGAACAACTTCGGCGACACCCGCACGGGTGGTCTGGCCGGGCCGATGGGGCTCTTCCTCATCATTCTCCTGGCCACCGCCACCGTCCTGCTGATCCGCAACATGAACGCGCGACTGCGTCGGCTGCCCGACCGGTTCCCGGCGCCGGGCCGGCCGACCGGTTCCAGCGGGGCCGACCCGGAGGCCACCGATCCGACGGACGGGACCTTCACGCAGGAATCCGCGCCGAACGGGCCCAACGGCCACCAGCAGCGCCGAAACGGGTAGTCGGCGCGTGATTCACGCTGATCCCGGTCGTTGCCCCCTGTTGCGGGCACCGGGATTGGCTTAGCCTTCCGCCGGGGGGACCAAAAGTCCCCGGGCCGTGCGCGGAAGGGGGCGCCGATGAGCGGCACAGCTTCGGCCGTCCCGCGGCCGACGGGCGGAGTGGCCCGGTGACGTCCGGCAGCACGGGCGACGAGCCCGGCCCGGTGCCGTCCGGCGGTGCCGGTGACCCGCCCGATCGGCTCGACGAGGGCGGGGTCCAGGCGCGGTCGCAGTTGCTGACCCTCGCCGTCGCGCTGACCGCCCTGGCCGCCACGGTGGTGGGGTTGACCATGCCGGCGTCCCTGCCCGTCGACGACCCGACCCCGCCGGTCGCCCGCTTCGGTCTCGCGGTGGCGGCCTTCGCGCTGGCCCAGCTCGCCCGGCTGCGGTTCCGCACCGCCGCCGGGATGGTGAGCATCACCTGGGGCGAGGCCGCCCTGATCGTCTGCCTCTACCTGGTGCCCGCCGGCTGGCTGCCGGCGGCGGCGTTGCTCGGCACGGGCCTCGCCTGGACGGCGATGTCGGTGCTGGCCGACCGCCGGCCGGCCGTGGAGATCGTGCGCATCACGGCCTCGCTCACCGCCGCCACCGCGCTGGCGGTGACGGTCGCCACCGCCCTGGGGCAACCGCTGCTCGCCGCGCCGACCCCCGGGCTGGCCCTCGCCCTGGCCGCCGGCTCGGTGACCTACCTGCTGGTCACGGCGTGGCTGGGCGGGGCCCAGCTGGCGCTGCGGCACGGCGTGCCGATGGGCCCGCCGCTGCTGGTGGCGCTGCGCGGCAAGCTGCTGATGTTCGTCGGCAACGTCGCCGTCGGCCTGGTCGTGGTGGCCCTGCTGGAGCTCGACCCCCGCTGGCTGCTGCTCCTGCCGCCGCCGCTGTGGCTGCTGCAACAGACCTACCGGCACCGGCTCCGGGCGGACCAGGAACGCCGGACCTGGCGGGCCTTCGCGGACGCCACGGCCGCCCTCAACCAGCTCGACGAGCGGGGGGTGGCCGGTGCCGCGGTGGCCGGCGCGCTCGGCCTGTTCGGCGCGGAGACGGTCGACGTGGCGGTGGCCCGCAGCGGCGGCACCTGGTGGCGCTACCGGATGGACGCCAGCGGCCGGCTGCACGACCGCGCGATCGACCCGCCCGGCCGCGCCGAGCCGGGGCCGCACGAACTGGTCCGGGCGCTGGTCGTGGGGGACACCACGGTCGGTGAGCTGCGGGTCCGGTTCCCCCGGTCGGGGCCGCCGGGTGACCGGGAACGGGACGCGCTGGCCGCGTTCGGGGACGCCCTCGCCGCCGCGCTGCACGACGCCGCCACCCACGCCGAGCTGCGCCTGGTTACCGCCCAGTCGTCGTACGACGCGGTGCACGATCCGCTGACCGGGCTGATGAACCGGCGGGCCATGCTGGAGCGGGGCGACCAGGCGTTGCGCCGGCTCGCCCACGACCTGCCGGTGGCCCTGCTGCTGCTGGACGTCAACCAGTTCAAAGAGGTCAACGACACCCTCGGCCACGCGGCCGGCGACCAGTTGCTGCGGCTGACCGCCACCCGGCTGGGCGCCGTCGCCCGACCCGGCGACCTGCTCGGCCGGCTCGGCGGCGACGAGTTCGCCCTGCTGGTGACCTCGGTGCCGGTGGTCGGCGACCGGGCCGCCCCGCTGACGTACGCGCTGCGCACGGCCCGCGAGATCGCCGAGCGGCTGGCTGCGCCGACCGAGGTGGCCGGGCTGCGGATGTCGGTCGAGGTCTCCGTCGGGGTGGTGGTCGCCGACGCCGGCGCCGCCGACCTGACCGAGCTGCTGCGCCGGGCCGACATCGCGATGTACCAGGCCAAGGAGGGCGGCGGCAACGTCGCCGCGTACGACAGCGCCCGGGACGACGCCAGCACCGACCAGCTCGCGCTGCTGGCCGAGCTGCGCGAGGCGCTGGCGACCGACGACCAGCTGGTGCTGGCCCTGCAACCCGCGGTCGACCTGGCCACCGGCGCGCCGACCGGGGTGGAGGCGCTGATCCGGTGGCGGCATCCCCGGCGGGGCCTGCTCGGGCCGGCGGACTTCATCCGGCCGGTGGAGAACAGCGAACAGCTCGGCGCCTTCACCCGGTACGTGCTGGACAAGGCGCTGGGGGTGGCCGCCGAGTGGGCCCGGCAGGGCCTCGACGTGCCGATCTCGGTGAACCTGTCGGCGCGCAGCCTGCTCGACCGGGACCTGCCCGCCGAGATCGCCGACGCGCTGCGCCGGCACCAGGTGCCGCCGCACCGGCTGGTCCTGGAGATCACCGAGACGGTGGTGATGAGCGAGCTGGAGGTCATCGACGAGGTGCTGGCCAACCTCCGGTCGATGGGCGTGCAGCTGGCCGTGGACGACTTCGGGACCGGCTTCTCCTCGCTGACGTTCCTCACCCGGATCGCCGTCGACGAGTTGAAGGTGGACCGTTCCTTCGTGATCCGGATGGCCGACTCGCCGGAGGCGGCGGCGATCGTCCGGACCACCGTGGGCCTCGCCCACGAGCTGGGGCTGCGGGTGGTGGCCGAGGGGGTGGAGACCGCCGAGCAGCGGCTCACCCTGGCCGAGCTGGGCTGCACGGCGGCCCAGGGCTACCACTTCTTCAAGCCGATGCCGGCCGACAAGATCGGTGCGGTGCTGGGCACGCTGCGCGACTCGGCGGCGTCCAACGTGTTCCCGCTGCGGGCCGACGGGGCCTCCTGACCACCCCGCTCCCCAAAGAGCGCCGGCCGCCGCTCACTGCTCCATCGGCCAGCGCAGATCGTCGGGGCACACGCGGCCGGTCGCCCCGGTCACCTCCGCGAGCGAGTTTGCCGCGGCCAGCCGGCCGTCGGCGTTCGCCGAGCCGGTCACCAGTGTCCGCAACGCGCTGACCGCCGCCGCCCGATGCTCAGGTTGATCGCCGAGTTGCTCCGCCACCAGGCGCCGCCGACCGGCATCGTCGTCGGCCGGGCCGTCCAGTACGTTCCGCAACGCGGTGGTGGCCTCGGACATGCTGGTGGTCGCGGGATCGAGCCGAGCCAGTCCGAACAGGGCCAGCGCCGCCTCCGATGGTTGACCGGTCGGGTCCGCCGCCACCTTGCGCAGCGGCGCCAGCAGTATGCCGCGGTGGTCGCCTTCGTGATCCGCCAACGCGGCGGCAGCCAACAGCCGGTTCAAGACCGGCCCCGCGCCGGCGGCGACCTCCCCCAGCGCCCGGGTCGCGTCGCCGCGCCGGTTCGGGTCGAGGTGGGCAAGCTCGGACCGGGCCAGTGCCCGGTCGAGCGGCGAGTGACCCGTCGCGTCGGCAAGGGTCCGCAGCAGCTCTCCGGCGTCCGTCCGGTGCGGCCGGCCCAGCCGGCCGAGGTCGGCGGCGGCGGACCGCCGGTGCTCCGGCTCGGCGTTCGGGTCGGCGGCGATCTCGCGCAGGGCCGTCACCACGGTGGGCCGCGCGGACGGTCCGAATCGGACCAACAAGGTGACCGCGTACCGCCGTTGGGCCGGGGTGATCGTGCCGGTGCCGACGATCCGGGCCAGCTCCTGCCCGCCGCCGGCCCGGTCGGCGCCGACCACCGCCCGGGCCACCGCCGCCTCGGCCCGTTCCCAGGGATCGAGGCGCTCATCCGTGGACAGGTCGGTGAGCAGAACCCCGGCCGCGGCCCGGTGCGTCGCGCCGAGGCGGGCCAGGGACTCGGCGGCCAGCCGCCGGTACCACCCACGCAGTCTCTCGTCGGTGGCCATCGCGGTGAGCAGCCGGGCCGCCCGGTCCCGGTGGGCGGTGCCCAACGCGAGCAGGGCGTCCACCGCCCTGATGCGGTCGGCCGGGTCGCACCCCGCGTCGGCGGCGACGGTGACCAGGAGTTCGACGGCGTCGTAGCGGTGGCTCCCGACGATGCCGGCCAGCGCCGCCACCGCCAGCGCGTGGGTGAGCCGCGGCACTGCGGGCTGGGCGGCCAGCGCGGCGAGGATTTCCGTGCCGGTCCTGCGGTGGTCGGCGCCGAGGCCGGTGAGCAGCCGGGCCGCGGTCAACCGGTCGTGGTCGCCCAGCCGAGCATCCCGGGCCTGGCCGGCCAGGGCGGCTGCCGCCTCCGCGCGCGGGCGGGTGCCCAGTGCGGCGAGGGCCAGCGCGGCGGCCCGCCGGACGTACGGATCGACCCGCCCGCCGGTCGCCATCCGGCGCAGCGCGGCCCGACCGGCGGCCAGGCCGGGTGGGCCGAGTCCGCTCAGCGCCTCGGCCGCCTGGTAGCCACACCAGGAGTCGTCATCGTCGGTGATGGCGGTGAGCGCCCCGATGGCGGTCGCCACCGCCTCGGGCCCGTCGGTCCCCAGTTTCATCGCGGCCCTGCGCCGGGTGTCGGTGTCCACCCTGGGATCGGTGGCGAGCGCGTGGATCAGGGTCGCCTGCTCCGACGCCGCGAGGCCCAGCTCGCCCAGCAGGCTGATGCTGTAGTACCGGTCGTCCGGGTGCGCGGTCGGGTCGGCCGCGAGTTCCCGGAGGCGTTCGACGGCCGCCTCGTGATATTCCGGGACGGCCGTCGCCGTGACGACCAGCAGCCCCGCTCGTTCCAGCGCGCTGAGCTGCGGGGACGCCAGCGCTCGTGCACACAGCGCCGCCGTGCGGTGCCGATCGGCGCGGACCGCCACCAACGTCCGTATCGCCGGCAGCAGCACCCAGGCGGACGCCCACTCCTCGGTCATGTCGTGGAGCAGTTCCACCGCCTGGTCGTGATGGCGGCCGCCGAACGCGGCGAGCTGTCCTGCGGCCAGGCAACGGTCCGGCACCGAGCGGGTCGGGTCGGCCGCGAGCGCGGCCAACATCCCGGCCACCGGCCCCTCGTCGTCGACCAGGCCGGCCAGCGTCGAAAGCCCGTCCAGTTGCTGACGGGTGCTGGCGGTGGGGATCGCCACGATCTCCCGGAGCTGGCCCACCACCTCGGGCAGCATCGCCGGCCGCAACCGGCCCAGTTCCTCGGCCGCCAGGCGCCGCTGCTCCGGGGCGAGGGTGCCGTCGCCGGCGAGTTCGGCCAGGAGCCGCACCGCCTCGTCCCGGCCGGTGGCGTCCAGCCGGGCGAGGTCTGTCGACGCCGCCAGGCGTTCCCCCGCATCGGCGGTGGGGTCCGCGGCGACCTGCGCCGACACCGACCTGGCGTCGCCGGGGTGCGCACCCGCGCCCCACCCGGTCAGCAGCCGCCCCACGGCGCGGCGGTCCGCCGGCGCCAACGGTTCCTCGGCCAGCCGGCGGAGGGTGGCCGCCGCCGCGGCACCGCTGAGCGGACTCACCGTGGCCAGGGCGTACGTGGCCACCACCCGATCGGCCGGGGCGGAATGCGGGTGCCGGAGGACGTCGTTCATCAGCTCGACCAGCCGGCCAGCCGGCTCGATGCCGAGTCGGACCACGTGGGACGCGGCTTCGCAGCGCTCCGTCAGGGCGACGGTGGGGTCCACGACCAGGTCGAGGAGCGCGTCCGCCATCCGGGACCGCAGCGCCGGCGCCCCGTCGGCCACCAGTTGGACGGCCTGGCGACGATCCTGCGGCGGTACCGCCGGGTCGATCGCGACGGCGGCGAGCTGTTCGTGGGCGAAGGACCGTTGCGGTCCACCGAGCCGCGCCAGGCGCTGGGCGACCTCCCGCCGGTCGTGCGCGTCGGCTCTGGGATCGGCGAGGACGGCCCGGTAGGTGGACACCGCCTGGTCGCGGTGCGCCGAGCCCAGCGGGGACAGCGCCTCGGCGGCGATCCGCCGGGCGTATGCGGGAACGGTGGGGTCGGCGGCCACCCGCACCCAGACCTCGGCCACGTGCTGCCGCGGGACGTCGGTCAGCTTGCCCAATTCGTCCATCAGCTCCGACAGCCTCCACCACGGTGTCCGCGGGTCGTCGGGCATTCGTCGCTGGGCGGCCAGGGCCGGAGCCACCTGGTCCGCTGCGTACCGGGCCAGGGTCGTCAGGGCCAGCGCCTGCTCGATCGGCGGGGCGGTGTCGTCGGTGCCGATGGCGTCCAACACGGCCAGCGCCGCGCCGTGACCTGTCGGGTCGAGCTGGAGCAGCCGCCGTGCCGCGTCCACCCGGTGCTCGAGCGGGTTCCGCTCGTCGGTCGCGAAGGCGATCAGCAGTTCTCCGGCCATGGCCCGCTCGGCTTCGCCACCGATGGAGTAGAGGCTGTGGGCGGCGTCGATTCGTTCGTCCGCCGGTACGGTCGGGGTCCGGCTGAGCCAGGTCAGGATCTGGGACGCCCACTCGCGCCCCGGTTCGTCGAGGGTCGCCAGCGTGCTGCCCGCCGACCGGCGGTGCCACGTCGGCAGGAACCGATCGCGGCAGGCGGATCGAAGCACCTCGACCGCCGTGGCGTGCACCTCGCCACCCAGCTCGATGAGGTTCGTCAGGGCCCGCTGACGCTGGTGCCAGTCGACGTGCGGGTCGGTGGCCAACCGGGTGAACGCGTCGATCGCCAGCGCCCGTCGGTCGTCGTCGCCGGTCAGCAGCTGGCGGAGCATGTTGTCCTGGAGGGTGCCGTCGAGGGCACCGGTCAGCAGTTGCCGTAGTGCGGGCTCCGCGTCGCCGCGGCAGCGCGGCCCGTACTCGAGCAGGGCGTCGACCGCCTGCATCCGTGATCGTGCGTCCACGACCGGGGCGACCGCCAGGCGGCCCAGCAGCGGGGCCAGCGGGACCCGGCGATCGGGATGGAGCGCGGCAACCACCACGGTGGCGAGGATCTTGTCCTCCGTCGCGGCCAGCGGATGGCTCAGCAGCCACTCGGCCCATCGGGACACCTCGGCGACCTGTCCGGCGCCCAGCTTGGCCCACTCCCGGGCGGCGGTGGCGCGGGTCGCCGGGTCGACGGTGGGATCGATCGCGAGCAGCCGGAATGCCTGACCTGCTGGCTCGTGGTGTGCACTGCCGAGCCGGGCGAGTTGCTGGGCCATCGACAACCGGGTCGAACCGACGGTGGTCGGTTCGACCGCCATGCCGGCGAGCAACTCGCCGACCTGTCGGCGCCAGCTCCGGCCGAGATCGCGTACCTCGGACAAGGCGTTGAGTCGTTGGAACGGGTCGTGGGTCGGGTCCGCCGCCAACCGGAGCAGGATGTCGATGGCGTCGGCCCGACTCTCCGCGCCCAGTCTGGCCAGGCCCAGGGCCGCCTGGGTCCGGTCCCAGGGGTGCACGGTGGGGTCGGTGGCCGCGGCGGCCCAGAGCGCCGCGGCCCGCTGGTCGCCGCGGAACTCCAGGGTGGCTGCGGTCGCCCGGGCGAGCAGACGCTCACCGTTGTCCAGCGTGGGGTCGGTCGCCATCCGCCCGAACGCCCGGACCGCCTCGTCGCGGTGGACGCCGCCGAGCTGCGCGAGCGCCTGGCCGGCCTCCGTCCGATAGGTGTGGTACGCGGCGACGTCGTCGACGATCGAGACCAGCGCCCGGGCGGCCGCGCCGCGCCATTCCCCACCGAACTTGGCCAGCACCGCCGCAGCCAGGTGACGTTCCCAGTGGCTGACGGTCCCGTCGGTGGCGATGCGGTGCAGCAGGCCGGCCGCCTCGGGCCGGTACGACGCGCCGAGCTTGGTCAGCTCGGTGATCACCTCCAGCCGTTCGAACGGGCTGACCGAAGTGCTCGCCGAGAGCCGCCGCAGCACCTCGGCAGCCCGCTCCCGGTGCAGCGGGCCCAGCTTGGCCAGCACCGCGGCGGCGCGGCGGTGCAGTTGCGCGGGCGCCGGCTCGTCGAGCAGCGCGAGGAGTCTGGTCGCGCCCTCGTGGCGGGCGTGGAGCAGGCGGTCGGCCAGCAACTCGACGAGGGTGATCCGCGCCTCCCGGCTGACCTCGTCGGCGGTGAAGAGGGCCCAGAGTCGATCCCGGACCCAGGGATGCCGGACGAGTCCGGCGATGCTCTTCAGCTCGGGCGCCGCGGCACCGCTGAGCACCTGCTCCTCGGCCATGGTGAGCTGGCGGTCGATCTGCGCCGGGGTGCACGGCGCGCCCTGGCCGATCAGGTCGGAGGCGCACTCCTGCTGGTCCCGGGTGCCGCCCTGGAGCCAGTTCAGCAGGTCCGGCTCATCCGGGTGCAGATGCAGCCGGTGCAGCAGCACCCGCTCGGCGGACTCGTCGCCCAGCAGCACCGCCCGGATCAGCGCCTCCCACTCCGGATGTGTCGGGTCGAAGGCGGGCGGTAGCCGTTTGGCGGTGGCGGTGGCGGCCAGATGCTCGGCGAACGTCTGGTGCAGGAAGCGGACCCGGGGCCCGTGCCGGCTCAACAGCCCGGTCTGCGACAGCCACTCCGCGACCGGGTTCTCCCAGCCCGGCGGCAGGCCCGCCGACGCCGGCAGCACCCGCTCGGCGACCTCCAGCAGCGGGGTCTCGCTGGTGGTGTAGGCGGTGGCCAACTCCTCCAGCAGGTCGTCCCGGTGCGCACGCAACCAGCCGGCCACCTCCGGGCCGCCCGGCAGGCGGTGCAGCGTCTCCAGGGCGGCCTCGGCGTTGCCGGCGCGCACCTGTGCGTACTGGTCGACGTAGCGGGTGTAGAGCTCGTAGCGGCTGCTCGGCAGCCGCCGGTCGCCGCTGTTCTCGAACACCTCGGCGGCGACCCGGGCCAGCAGTGGCACGGTGAGCACCCCACCCAGGCCGGCGTCGTCCACCTGGCCGAGGAACTCCGCCGACAACCGGGCCCCGGCGGCGGTCTCCTCCGGATCGAACCAGCGGTGGGCGAACATCTCCAGCGCCGGCCGGTCGAACGGTTGCAGCTCGTAGAAGCCGACCGAGGCCCCCTGGATCCGCTCGATCTCACCCGGTGCCAGCGGCCGGGTGGTCACCACGAAACGCGCCGGGCCGGGTGCGGACATCCGCAGGGCGAGCGCGGTGACCAACCGGTCCCGGACGGCCGGGTCCGGCACCTCGTCGAGGGCGTCGATGACGACCAGCCAGCGCAAGCCGCGTACCGGTTCGGTGAACTGTCGGGCCGGTACGTCGCTGTCGGCGAGCACGGCGTACTCGCTGCTGGCGGCAGCCTGGAGGACCTGCCCCCAGGTGCGATCCTCGCGCAACTGGGCGGCGACCACCCGGGCCGGCAGCATCAGGGGGACGAGCGGCGTGCCGAGCGGTGCGGCGGCCCCGGGGTCCCGCAGGGCGGCGATCAGCTCGCCGACCAGGTGCCGGCCCAGGGTGGACTTGCCGAGACCGGCGGCGCCCTCGATGACCAGGTGCTCGTGCTGGTCGACCACCTCGTCGAAGGGTTGGGCCAGCCGGGACGCCCGGCGGTCGTCCTCGATGATCACCGGTTCGTCGAACTCGTCCTCCTCCCGCCAGCGGCGGACCTCGGTGGGCGCGGCGACGCTCTGCTGGACGTAGACGCTCGACAGTGACACCCGCCGGCCCCGCTGCGGGTAGAGCGGGTCCTCCGCCACCCCGGCCATCACGTGCAGCAGGTCCCGCAGGGCGGCCGGCAGGTCGGCCAGGGCCGGTTGTCCCGCGACCGGTGCCGGCCCGGTGTCGATGGTGGGTGCGGTGGCCGGCGGTAGCACCGGCAGCGGCCCCAGGGGCGGCTCCGGGTGCAGTTCCTGGCCGGTGAGCACCCGCAGCAACTGCTCCGCGCCGACGTCGGTGAACTCGGTGACGGGGAACGACGTGGCGGCGTACGGCTGGAGGAACGCGGGCAGTTCCTCGACGGACCGTCCGGGCAGCACCACGGGCAGCATGCGGCGTATCCAGCGCGGCCGGTCCATGGTCAGCCGGTCGCGCAGCAGTGCCGCCTCGAACTGCACCCCTCGACCGTCGTCCGGCTCGGCGGTGCCCTCGGCCCGTCGCCGGTACGCCGGGGAGGCGACCACCAGCACGAAGTCGGCCGTGTCGATCTCGCGGGCCATCCACAGCGACCAGTCCTGGCGTTCCCGGGCGGCCGAGAGGTCGAGGGTGGCGTCGATGCCCCGGCTGCGCAGGAACGTCCAGAGCCCACGGACCGCCTCGCGGTGTTCCGGTGAGTCGTGGGCGTACGAGATGAAGACCTTCGGCCGGTGGCTCACCGGTCCATCTCAACCGAACTCCCATCCGGAGTCATGTTCATGGATCGGAGTGTCACCATCCGGACAGGGCTGGATATGGTCGTCGGGTGAACCGACTCGCCGACGCCACCTCGCCGTACCTGCTCCAGCACGCGGACAACCCGGTCGACTGGTGGCCGTGGTGCGCGGAGGCGTTCGCCGAGGCGAAGCGCCGGGACGTGCCGGTGCTCATCTCGGTCGGCTACGCCGCCTGCCACTGGTGCCATGTGATGGCGCACGAGTCGTTCGAGCACGAGCAGGTCGGCGCGGTGCTCAACGAGAGCTTCGTGTCGATCAAGGTGGACCGGGAGGAGCGGCCGGACGTCGACGCGGTCTACATGACCGCGACCCAGGCGATGACCGGGCAGGGCGGCTGGCCGATGACGGTCTTCGCCACACCGGACGGCACGCCGTTCTTCTGCGGCACGTACTTTCCTCGGCCGAACTTCCTGCGGCTGCTGGAGTCGGTCACCACCGCCTGGCGGGACCAGCGCGAGGCGGTGCTGCGCCAGGGCGCCGCGGTGGTCGAGGCGATCGGCGGCGCCCAGGCCGTGGGCGGGCCGACCGCCCCGCTCACCGCCGAACTGCTCGACGCCGCCGCCGACCAGCTCGCCCGGGAGTACGACGAGACGAACGGCGGCTTCGGCGGCGCTCCGAAGTTCCCACCGCACATGAACCTGCTCTTCCTGCTGCGCCACCACCAGCGCACCGGCTCGCCGCGCAGCCTGGAGATCGTCCGGCACACCTGCGAGGCGATGGCCCGCGGCGGCATCTACGACCAGCTGGCCGGCGGCTTCGCCCGCTACTCGGTGGACGGGCACTGGACCGTGCCGCACTTCGAGAAGATGCTCTACGACAACGCCCTGCTGCTGCGGGTCTACACCCAGCTGTGGCGGCTCACCGGCGACCCGCTGGCCCGCCGGGTGGCCCGGGACGTCGCCCGGTTCCTCGCCGACGAGCTGCACCGGCCCGGGGAGGGCTTCGCCTCGGCGCTGGACGCCGACACCGAGGGCGTGGAGGGGCTCACCTACGCGTGGACCCCGGCGCAGCTGGTCGAGGCACTGGGCGAGTCCGACGGCCGCTGGGCCGCCGACCTGTTCGGGGTGACCGAGACCGGCACCTTCGAACACGGCAGCAGCGTGCTGCGGCTGGCCCGGGACGTCGACGACGCCGACCCGGCGGTCCGGGCCCGCTGGCGGGACGTGGCCGGCCGGCTGCTGGCCGCCCGGGACGCCCGCCCCCAGCCGGCCCGCGACGACAAGGTGGTGGCCGCCTGGAACGGGCTGGCGATCACCGCGATCGCCGAGTTCCTCCAGGTCGCCGCCCTGTACGAGGATCCGGCGGCGGAGGACGCCAACCTGATGGACGGGGTGGCCATCGTCGCCGACGGGGCGATGCGGGACACCGCCGAGCACCTGGCCCGGGTGCACCTGGTCGACGGTCGGCTGCGTCGCGCCTCCCGCCACAAGCAGGTCGGCGAGCCGGCCGGGGTGCTGGAGGACTACGGCGCCGTGGCCGAGGCGTTCTGCGCCCTGCACCAGGTCACCGGCGAGGGGCGCTGGCTGGAGCTGGCCGGGGGGCTGCTGGACACCGCACTGGCCCGGTTCGCCGCCCCGGACGGCGGCTTCTACGACACCGCCGACGACGCCGAGCGACTGGTGGCCCGGCCGGCCGACCCGACCGACAACGCCACCCCGTCCGGCCGCTCGGCGATCGTGGCGGCGCTGGTGGCGTACGCGGCGTTGACCGGGGAGACGCGCTACCGGGAGGCGGCGGAGGCCGCCCTGTCGACCGTCGCGCCGATCGTCGGGCGGCACGCCCGGTTCACCGGGTACGCGGCCACCGTCGGCGAGGCGCTGCTCTCCGGGCCGTACGAGATCGCGGTGGCCACCGACGGCGACCCGGCGGCGGATCCGCTGGTCGCCGCCGCCCACCGGCACGCCCCGCCCGGCGCGGTGGTGGTGGCCGGCCGCCCGGACCAGCCCGGCGTGCCGCTGCTGGCGGACCGGCCGCTGGTCGACGGGCGGCCCACCGCGTACGTCTGCCGGGGGTTCGTCTGCCAGCGGCCGGTGACCTCGGTCGACGACCTGGTGGCCCAGCTCGGCTGAGGCCCGATGGCCCGGGCCGCCCTCGCGGTCCGGGCGGCCGGCGGCCCGGATAGGCTGGCGGCGCTATGGATTCCCGTACCGGTCTGCCCGTCGTCGGCATGGTGGGCGGGGGCCAGCTGGCCCGGATGACCCACCAGGCCGCCATCGCCCTCGGCCAGTCACTGCGCGTGCTGGCGCTCGCCCCCGACGACGGCGCCGCGCTGGTCGCCGCCGACGTGCAGTACGGCGACCACACCGACCTGGCCGCCCTGCGCACCTTCGCCAAGGGCTGTGACGTGGTCACCTTCGACCACGAGCACGTACCCAACGCGCACATCCGCGCGCTCGCCGACGAGGGCGTGCGGCTCTTCCCGCCGGCCGAGGCGCTGGTGCACGCGCAGGACAAGCGGATCATGCGGGAGCGGCTGGGCGAGCTGGGCGCGCCGATCCCGGCCTGGCGTCCGGTGGAGTCCCCGGCCGACCTGGTCGCGTTCGGCGAGGAGACCGGCTGGCCGGTGGTGCTCAAGGCCGCCCGGGGTGGCTACGACGGCCGGGGCGTGTGGATGGTCGGCGACGCGGCGCAGGCCGCCGAGCTGGCCGGCACGCTGCTCGCCGGTGGCAGCTCGCTGATCGTCGAGGAGCGGGTGGCGTTGCGCCGGGAGTTGGCCGTGCAGGTGGCCCGGTCGCCGTTCGGGCAGGTCGCGGCGTATCCCGTGGTGGAGACCGTGCAGCGGGACGGCATCTGTGTCGAGGTGCTGGCACCGGCGCCCGGCCTGTCGGAGGAGTTGGCGGTCGCCGCCCAGCAGCTCGCCATCGACCTGGCCACCGGGCTCGGCGTGGTGGGCCTGCTGGCCGTGGAGCTGTTCGAGACGCCCGCCGGGTTGGTGGTCAACGAGCTGGCCATGCGCCCGCACAACTCCGGGCACTGGACCATCGAGGGGGCGCGGACGTCGCAGTTCGAGCAGCACCTGCGGGCGGTGCTCGACTATCCGATGGGGGACACGTCGCTGACCGCGCCGGTGGTGGTGATGGCGAACGTCCTCGGTGGCGAGCCCGGCGGGATGTCCATCGACGAGCGGCTGCACCACCTGTTCGCCGCCGAGCCGGCCGCCAAGGTCCACCTGTACGGCAAGCAGGTGCGCCCCGGCCGGAAGATCGGGCACGTGACGGTGCTCGGCGACGACCTGGACGACGTACGGGCGCGGGCCGCGCGGGCCGCCCGTTGGCTGCGGGAGGGGCAGGAGTGACGGACCGGGCTGGCACGGACGGGCGGCGGGCCGGCACGGCCACCGTCGGGCTGATCATGGGCAGCGACTCGGACTGGCCGACCATGCGGGCGGCGGCCGGGGCGCTCGACGAGTTCGGCGTCTCGTACGAGGTCCAGGTGATCTCCGCGCACCGGACCCCGGTCAAGATGATCGAGTACGGGCGGGCCGCCGCCGGGCGGGGCCTGAAGGTGATCATCGCCGGCGCCGGTGGCGCAGCCGCGCTGCCCGGCATGGTCGCCTCGGTGACGCCGCTGCCGGTGATCGGCGTGCCGGTGCCGCTGAAGCACCTGGACGGCATGGATTCGCTGCTGTCCATCGTGCAGATGCCGGCCGGGGTGCCGGTGGCCACGGTCTCCATCGGCAACGCCCGCAACGCCGGGCTGCTGGCGGTCCGGATCCTGGCCGCCGCCGACCCGGAACTGCTGGACCGCATGACGGCCTACCAGGCCGACCTGGAGGAGCTCGTCGCCGAGAAGGACGCCGCCCTCCGCGCCTCCCTGAGCTGAGCCGGTTCGCGCGCGTCGCGCCCCGGCCGTGCTGACCGTTCCCTCAACGGGCGTGTCCGGACGGTTGGAACTGGTCACCACGGCCGATCGCCCCGCTGACCGAGCGATCTCCGGGAAGAGCGCGCGGGCATGGCCAGGATCATCGCGAACGGGCGCGACGGCCACGTGGCGTAATGGCGCCGACGGATGCCGCTCTGATCACCCTGCGTAACCGACCCTTGGCGGCCCAACTCCTTCCCGCCAGCCTTTGCTCTGCTGCCGCCCGCGCAACACCGGCTTGAGCTGCCGGTTTTTCCATGAGTGTGCCGGCGCTGCCGGCCTGCCCGCGCAACTCCGGATAACTGTTGCCTGGGCGGCAGCAGAGCAAAGTGGCCGAGGTGGCCTAGCCGCTCCCGCCGCCTCACCACCAGGAGTAACCAGGGTGGTGAGGCGGCGGGTGCTGGCGGCGCGGGGACACCTGGGGGCAGCGCGGATCCGAGGTCGGATCAGCGCATGCCGCGCAGCGCGGTCTGCAGTCGCTCCTGTGCCCGGCGGCGGCGCTCGTTGCTCGCGCCGAGCACCAGCAGCACGAACCCGACGGGGATCATGACCAGCCACGGGCCGAGGCTGAACAGCGCGTGCACCGCGGCGATCGCGGTCACCGCGGCGCCCACGATCACCGGCGCCTGCTGCCGGCTGGTCGACCCGAAGATCAGCACGGCGACGGCGCCGAGCAGCAGCAGCACCTGCCGCAGCATGCTGGAGTCGGTGGCCAGCACGATCGCCAGCGTGGGCACGAACGCGGTGACCAGGGCCGGGCCGTACGCCGCCCAGCTGCTCAGGTCGGGGCGGTGCCGCAGCTCCAGCACGCCGACCAGCAGGGCGAGCGCCGCGAACGGCAGCGTGTATGCCTCCGGCAGGGCCACGTCGGCGACCCGCATCAGGATCCACCACGCGCTGATCTCGCAGAACACCACCGACCAGAAGAGGACCCGGCGTTCCACCGGCCGGCGGCCGGGCCGGGTCGCCGCCACCCCGAGCACCGCACCCCAGGCGGCGAGCAGGGCGGCGATGTGCCGGGGTGAGTCGAAGGCCAACGCCAGCGCGATGAGCGCGGCGGCGTACCCGCTCCACTCGACGGTGGCCGCCTCCCGCTGCGCCTCGGGGCGCCGCAGCCGGGGCAGGGTCGCCGCGAAGACCTGGAGCGCGGCGCCGACCGCCAGCACCCCGAACGCCGACCAGACGGCCGCCAGGCCGGCGACCAGGCCGAGGGTGAGCACGAACAACTGGGCCATCAGCGAGCCGAACAGCCACCCCAGGATGCGGGCCCGCTGGGTGGTGCCGAAGAGCGCGGCGACGGTGCCCACGCCGACCGCGCCGCCGAGGGTGAACAGGGTCAGCTCCCGGGTGGCGAGGCTGCCGGCCAGGCCGGCGCCCCCGGCGGCCAGCCCGATCCCGAAGACCAGCACCCGGGCCAGCCGCACCGCCCGGGCCGGTTCCACCAGCGGCGGCGGGAGGGTCAGCGCCAGTCCCAGCATCGCGATGGTGAAGACGGCGAGCCCCGCCAGCGCGCTGTCCGGCCAGCCACGGCCCAGCGCGACCGGGGTGATCAGCAGCGTCACCGCCGCCCCGGGCAGCACCACCGGCACGGCCCGGGACCGCCGGCCGCCGCTGAAGCCGGTGGCCGCCAGCGCGGCGGTGACCGTCAACAGCAGGGCGGTCAGCACGTGGTGGGCGCCGACCGCTCCGGCGGGCGGGGTGAGCAGTTGCGGGGGCGGCCCCTGCCAGACCCGGGTCAGGCACCGGTACGGCTCGACCAGCGCGACCACCAGCGTCGGCGCGATGGAGGCCAGGGCGAGCGCGGTCGGCGCCACGGCCGCGGCGAGCGCGCCGGCCGCGGGGCTGACCCGCCACCGCCGCCCGGAGCCGTCGTCGGGCAGCCGGCGCAGCGCTCCGTCCCACAGCACCGACCAACGCCGGACCGGCTGCGCCGAGCCGACCGGCGGTTCGGTGGCGCCACGGACCAGCTCGGCGAGCACCCCGAGCAGCGCGGCGGCGGCGGCGTAGACGCCGGCGGGCAGGCCGGTGAAGATCGCGGCGACCGCGCTGATCGTCGCGCCGCCCACCACGCCGACGCTTGCGTACGCCAGGTATTGGGGAACCCGCTGGCGGACCGCGGCGACCCCGGCCAGGCCCAGGCTGGAGGCGGCGAGCGCGGCGGTCAGCAGCACTGACGGCGGGTGGCCGAACTGGGCCGCCAGGGCCGCCACCGCGCCCGGGAAGGCGAGGATCGCGGCGCCGGTGGCCGCCCCGCCGATCTGTACCAGGTGCGGCGGCATCCCGTCGGTTTCCACGTCGTCGACCAGCGGGACGGCCAGCGACCGGGCCAGCGCGGCGACCGCCGCGCCGATCAGGGCGATGCTGCCCAGCGCCAGCGCGGTGGTCCACGGCCGGACCAGGCCGGCGCCGGCGGCGTGCAGGGCGACCGCGCCGGCCACCACGACCCGGGAGAGCCCGGCCCGGGGGTCGACCGAGGCCGCCGCGGCCATCCCGAAGGCGGTGGCCACCGCCGCGCCCAGCAGCACCGGCGACCACCACGGCAGGTCGAATGCGGCCGGCGCGCCGATGGTGGCGAGCACCGCCGCCACCCCGGCCACGTCGTACCGCCAGGGTGCCGGCAGCAGGATGCCCGCGGTGAGCGCGAGCAGCGCCAACGCGATCGGCGCCTGCCAGGTCGACCCGCCGGTCGGCGCGGACGGCCAGCCGCTGAGGTCACCGGCCCAGATCGGGCCGGGGGTGGCCAGCACCCCCAGACCGCCGCGCAGCGCCGGCCAGGCGGCCAGCAGGCCGATCAGCACGCCACCGACGGCGATGCCGAGGGTCGGCCCGCGCCGCCACTCCTCGGGCAGCGCACGGGCGGCCACCCCCACCACGAGGACCAGCGCGGCGGCCACCGCCAGCTGCCCGCCGGGGGTGAGCACGGCGGCGACCCGGGCCAGGGTGGCGATCAGGGCGGCGGTGGCCGCCGCGGCCGCCAGGTCGGAGCCGTCGAGGGTCAGGTCCGAGCGGCGGCCCGCGTCGATCGACGGGGCGAAGACCAGCAGCACCGCCGCGACCAGGATCAGCGCGCCCACCCACGCGTCGGCGACCGTGGCGCCCGGGGCGGCGAAGGCGGCGGCGGTGACGGCCAGCGCGCCCAGGGCGGTGCCCGTGGTCAGCGGCGGGCTGACGTGCCGCTGCGACACCTGCACGAGCGCGGTGTAGCCGAGGGTGGCGCAGACCGCCAGGAAGCTGGCCGCCAGGATCGGGACGGTCACCTCGCGCAGGCCGGCCGGCGTGGTCACCGGACCGGCCGGCAGGGTCGCCGCCACGAACGCGGCGACCGCGCCCGGGAACGCGAACGCGGCCCCGCCGGCCGCCCAGGCGGCCAGGGTGTCCGCCCCGGCCGGGGCGAGGCGGATCCGTGGGGCGACCGCCACCAGCGCCCCGGCGGCGCAGAGCACCAGCAGCACCGCGCAGGTCAGCGCCGGCCGGGCGGCGGCCGCGCCGGCACCGATCAGCCCCACCGCCGCGGCGCTGAGCGCGTGCGCCCGCGCGGCGCGGACGGTCGGCGCGGAGAGCCCGGCCACGCCGATGCCGACCGCGGCCACCACCATGGGCCACGGCGCCGCCGCCCAGCCGAGCGCGAACGACGCCGGCACGGCCAGCGCGGTCAGCGCCGCGCCCACCACCGCGAACTCGCGGCGCATCTCGGGCGGCAGGGCCAGCACCGCGGCCACCGTGAGCAAGAAGGCGCTGGCGGCGAGCTGCCACGCGGCGGGTCCCACGGCGGCGGCCAGCTCGGCCGGGTAGCGGTCCAGGTCCGCCGCCCACGCCGGCAGCGCGGCCCGGACCGGGGCGAGGCCGGCGCGCAGCGCCCCACCGGCCACCACCAGGCCGCTGACCGTCAACGCGGCGGCCGAGGCCAGCTGGGGGCCCCGCCGGGCCGCCGGCGGCACCGCCCGCACCGCCAGGCCGACGACGGTGATCACCGCGGCGATGAGCACCAGGGCGCGGCCGGGGAGGGCCACCGAGGCGACCCGGCCCAGCGCGCCGATCACGGCCAGGGTGAGGATGCCGGCGCCGACGTCCGGCAGCGGCGGCCGGCGCAACGCCAGCGTGCCGGCCAGGGTCACCCCGGCGGCCAGCAGCAGGACCGCCCCGGCGCCGGTCGCGACGGGAACGGTGGCCGCGCGGAGCAGCGCGGTGACCGCGTACGCGAGGGCGAGCGCCACCGCGACGCCGTGCAGCAGGAAGGTCAGCTCGCGCAGCCAGGGCACCGGTCGGGGCGACTGGTCGGCGGCCGGCCCGGCGGCCTGCGGGGCGAGCACCTCGCCGGCCTCCTCCGGGGCGCCCTCCGGACGGCCCAGGTCGGGCCGCCGGGGCGCCGGGCGGGCCGCGACGGGCGGGCCCTCGGGCAGGTCCCGCCGGACCGGCCGTTCGACCATGAGACCGGTACGGGCCAACGCGAGGTCCAGCACGGCCACCGCGGTCAGCACCAGGGCCCAGCCGGTGGGGCCGGTGATCCGGTCGTGGGCGAACAGGGGCAGCACCGGTTGGGCGGCGAGCACGGCGGCGAACCGGGGTGCCCGCAGCCCGGTGAAGAGGGCGTACCCGACGGCGACCACCGCGGTGACGGCGAAGATGGAACCGGCGAACACGGCGCCGGAGGCGGCGCCCCCGCCGATCCGGTCCACCGCCCAGAGCGCGTAGCCGGCCAGCGGCACCAGCAGCAGGCCGACCGCGGCGATGGTCTCGGCGGTGGAGGTCAGCCCCCGGCGGGCCAGCGCCGGCGGGGCGACCAGCATCAGCGCCGTGGCGACGAGCAGCACCGCGAGCCGGGCCAGCGCGTCCAGCGAGCTGGTGGCGACGGCGGCGAACACCACGGCCGCCACGGCCAGCAGCAGCGCGCCGAGCCCGAGCGGGATGTTCTGCACCTCGCGGGACGAGGCCTCCGGCGGGTGCTCGGGGTCGTCCGCGTCGAGCCAGGTCGGCGGGATCGGCGGCGGGGGTGGTGACTGCGGCGGTGTGTTCTGCCGGGGGACCCGGGGCGGCGCACCGGTGGCGGCGGTCGGTGGGCGCCGGCCGGGCTTGCGACGCAGCACCCGGCGGGGCCGGGTGGCCTGCCCGACCCGTTCGTCACCGGCGTGCGCGAGGATGTCCCGCTGGAAGAGCGCGGCCTGCATCTTGGCGGCGATCTGCCGCTGCTCCTTGGCGATGGCGGCGTCGCGCGCCTTCATCTCCGCGATCGAGCGCTCGATCTGCGCCAGTTGCTCGGCCCACTGCGGCTGAGGGGCGCCGCAGTGCGGGCACGTGGCGGCGGGGTTGATGTCCCGGTCGCACGAGGAGCAATGAAAGCTCTCCACCTAACCCCTCCACCCGGCTGGACCGCACTGTGGACTTCCACTGTCGAAGCATGCCGAATGCGGGCGCGGATTTCGACTGTTGGCACTCTCCCGACGCCGACCAAAAGGAGAACGGCCGGCCGCGGAGCAGTTCCGTGGCCGGCCGTTCGCGGTGTTTCCGGGGTCAGGGGCGGCCCATGCCGCGGAACTCCCAACCGGCCTGGCTCCAGAGGGTGGCGTCGAGGCAGTTGCGGCCGTCGACCACCCGGCGCCCGGCGACCAGCTCGCCGAGGGCGACCGGGTCGGCGTTGCGGAAGTCGGCCCACTCGGTCAGCACGCAGACCAGGTCGGCGCCGGTGACCGCGTCGGTCATGCTCTCCTCGTAGGTCAGCTCCGGCATCGCCCGCCGGGCGTTCCCGGTGCCCTCCGGGTCGAAGACGTGGACGTCGGCGCCGGCCTTGTGCAGCAGGCCGGCCACGGCGAGGGCCGGGGCGTCGCGTACGTCGTCGGTGTTCGGCTTGAAGGTGGCGCCGAGCACGGCGATCCGGGCGCCGGAGAAGTCCGGGCCGGCCGGGCCGGCGCGGCGGCCGAGCAGGTCGGCGGCGAGCTGGACCACCCGGGTACGCCGGCGGAGGTTGATCAGGTCGACCTCGTGCAGGAAGCGCAGCGCCTCGCCGGCGCCCAGTTCCTGGGCGCGGGCCTGGAAGGCGCGGATGTCCTTGGGCAGGCAGGCGCCGCCGAAGCCGAGACCGGCCTGGAGGAACCGGTTGCCGATGCGCGGGTCGTAGCCGATGGCCCGGGCCAGCTGGGTGACGTCGCCCCCGGCGGCCTCGCAGACCTCGGCCATCGCGTTGATGAACGAGATCTTGGTGGCCAGGAAGGCGTTCGCGGCGACCTTGACCAGCTCGGCGGTGGCGAAGTCGGTCACCACCAGCGGGACCTCGCGGTCCTCGGTGGCGGCCAGGTCGAAGACGCCCTTGTGGGCGGCGTAGAGCATGCCGTTGGCCCACTCGCTCTTGACGCCGACCACGATCCGGTTCGGCCGCAGCACGTCGTCGACGGCGAAGCCCTCCTGGAGGAACTCCGGGCTCCAGGCCACCTCGACGCCCAGGTCGGCCGGGGTGTGCTTGCCGACCAGCTGCTCGACCCACTCGGCGGTGCCGACCGGCACGGTGGACTTGCCGACGATCAGGGCCTTGCGGGTCAGGTGCTGGGCCAGCCCGGTCACCGACGCCTCGACGTACGACAGGTCGGCGCCCATCCCGTCGGCCCGCTGCGGGGTGCCGACGCAGATGAAGTGCACGTCACCGAAGTCGGCGGTCTCCTTGATGTCGGTGCTGAACCGCAGCCGGCCGGCGGCCAGGTTGCGCCGCAGCAGCTCGTCCAGGCCCGGCTCGTGGATCGGCACCTCGCCGGCGTTCAGCTTGGCGATCTTCTCGGCGTCGACGTCGAAGCCGAGGACCTCGTAGCCGAGCTCGGCGTAGCAGATGGCGTACGTCGCGCCGAGGTATCCGGTGCCGAGGAAGGTCACCCGGGGCCGTGGCGCGCCCGACGGCGGGCTCACGGCGGCGATGGCCGGCACCGGCTGGCTGTTCGGGTACGGGATCGTCACGCCTGTCTTCTCCGCTCGCGCTGGCGGCGCCTCGTTGCGTCGCAATCGGCCCCGGCGTCTGGCTGGACACCGAGGGGGATTCCTGTCCTTTTGATGATCGCCGGTCGGCTTCGACGCCTATCATGCACGAGCCTACGCGGCGGTAAGGGTCGCCTGAACGGTGGTCGCTATCCTTCAGTCTGCGCGGTCAGCGGTCAGGTGACGCTTCAGACTGCGCATGATAGCGGTGAAGGGGGAGGGGCAGATGCCCGCAGAGGAGTCGTTCGACGTCTACCGGCTGCCGGAGGAGCACGACGCGATCCGGGAGGCGGTCCGGGAGGTCTGTACGGCGAAGGTGGCCCCGAACGCCGCCGAGGCGGACGAGACCGGTGAGTTCCCCAAGGGGTCGTACGACGCCCTGCGGGCCGCCGACTTCCACGCCCCGCACATCCCCGTCGAGTACGGGGGCGCGGGCGCGGATGCCCTGGCCACGGCCATCGTGATCGAGGAGGTGGCGCGGGCCTGCGCCTCGTCCTCGCTGATCCCGGCGGTGAACAAGCTGGGCACGATGCCGCTGATCCTGGCCGGCTCGGAGGAGCTCAAGCGCCGGTATCTGACCCCGGTGGCGTCCGGGGACGCGATGTTCTCCTACTGCCTGTCGGAGCCCGAGGCGGGCAGCGACGCCGCCTCGATGACCACTCGGGCGGTGCGCGACGGGGACCACTGGGTGCTCAACGGCGTCAAACGGTGGATCACGAATGCCGGGGTGTCGGAGTACTACACCGTCTTCGCTGTGACTGATTCCACAGCCCGATCCCGGGGGATCTCGGCGTTCGTGGTGGAGAAGTCCGACCCGGGGGTCAGCTTCGGCGCGCCGGAGAAGAAGCTCGGCATCAAGGGCTCGCCGACCCGCGAGGTGTACCTCGACAACGTGCGGATCCCGGCCGACCGGATGATCGGCGCCGAGGGCACCGGCTTCGGCACCGCGATGCGGACCCTGGACCACACCCGGGTCACCATCGCCGCGCAGGCGATCGGCATCGCGCAGGGCGCGCTGGACTACGCCAAGGGGTACGTCCAGGAGCGCAAGCAGTTCGGCAAGCCGGTCGCGGAATTCCAGGGCATCCAGTTCATGCTCGCCGACATGGGCATGAAGCTGGAGGCGGCCCGGCAGCTGACGTACGCGGCGGCGGGCAAGTCCGAGCGGGGCGACGCCGACCTGACCTACTTCGGCGCCGCGGCGAAGTGCTTCGCCTCGGACGCCGCCATGGAGATCACCACCGACGCGGTGCAACTGCTCGGCGGCTACGGCTACACCCGGGACTACCCGGTCGAGCGGATGATGCGGGACGCCAAGATCACCCAGATCTACGAGGGCACCAACCAGGTGCAGCGCATCGTGATGGCGCGCCAGCTGCTGAAGGGCTGATCCGGTAGGGGGCGGGCCGGTCACGCCGGCCCGCCCGAGGGGTGACCGGATCTAGAGAGTGCCGTCCGACCTCGTCGTGGAGCGTGGGGGCGCGGTCCACGGCGACTCGCCGGTGCGGCGGGGCAGGGGCTCGGTGGGGGTCGGGTCCGGGTAGCCGAGGGTCGGTGTCGGGGTGTCCCGGTCGGCCGTGCCGGCGGCCGGCGGCCAGTCGCTCAGCGAGAAGGTGTTCTCGATCGGCTCGTCATTCGCCGGGGTCAGCTCCGCCCCGGCGGCCGCCGCCGGCCACTGCCGCCACCGCTGCCCGCTGAACGCGGCCAGCAGCAGCAGGACGCCGAGCAGGAACAGGGTGCCGTTCTCGACCGGCAGGAGCAGCGGCAGGGGGTCGCCGAGCACCTTCCAGCCCTCCGGGACGCGGTTGCGCACGGTGAACGGCGCGAGGAACATCCCGACGTACGGAACGACCAGCAGCAGCCCGGCGACGACCGGCCCGGCGGGGGAGACCCGCAGGCTGGCGATCAGGCCGAGCAGGAGGCCGGCGACGGCGAGGTACACGGCCGGCTCGATGAGATTGGCCGTGTTGAAGGTGCCGATCTCCACCCAGCGGGTGATGGTGTGGCTCGACCCATCCTGTCCGAGGGTGATCAGCACCCACGTGAGCGGCGCCACCACCAACCCGGCGAGGAAGCTCCAGAGATGTCGCATCCGCGCACCGTACCGTTTTCCTCATGACCGAGCACCCCTCGACCTCGCTCCCTGGCAAGCCGACGTCCTACTCGCGCGTCACGTTGAGCCGCATCATGACCGCTGTTGACGTCAATCTGTACGGCACCGTGCACGGAGGGGTGTTGATGAAGTTCGTCGACGACGTGGCCGGCGCCGCGGCGGCCCGGCACAGCGGCGGCACGGCGGTCACCGCGTCGATCGACGAGATCGTCTTCTCCGAGCCCGTCCGGGTCGGTGACCTGGTGCACGCGCACGCCCAGGTGAACTGGACCGGCCGGACCTCGATGGAGGTCGGGGTGCGGGTGGTCGCCGAGCGGTGGGACTCGGCGGAGGACGAGCCGGTCGGGGTGGCCACCGCGTACCTGGTCTTCGTCGGGGTGGACGTGGGCGGCTCGCCGCGGGTCGTCCGGCCGGTGCTGCCGGAGACGCCGGAGGACGAGCGCCGCTACCGGGAGGCGGAGATCCGCCGGGCCCACCGGCTCGCCAAGCGCCGCGCCATCCAGGCCCACCGCGCCGCCTGAGGTGTAAGGAGGGTGCCCTTGTTAACGCATTCTGTATAGGAGGGGCCCCCTTTTAACACCCTCGGTCCGCGCTTCCCACACAGGTAGGGGGTGTGGGGTGTGGGGTGGGCACGCCCCTTCACCGGGCCCGGCTGCGGAGAATGGCGTCGCGAGGTAGGGCAAGATGGCGCCACGGCCCATTTCACAGTGTCGTGCGCGGGCCGGGGGAGGGTGGAACTGTGGGTGACGTGCTGTGGACGCCGCCGGCGGACGTACGCGAGCGGTCCCGCATCGGCGACTACCTGCGCTGGCTGACCGAGCACCGGGGGCTGGAGTTCGCCGACTACGACGCGCTGTGGCGCTGGTCGGTGACGGATCTGGACGGGTTCTGGCGGTCGATCTGGGAGTACTTCGGGGTGGTGGCGCACACCCCGCCGACGGCGACCCTGGCGGATCCCGCCATGCCGGGCACCCGGTGGTTCCCCGGCGCCACCCTCAACTATGCCGAGAACGTGCTGCGGATGCCGGGCCTGGCTGACGACGATCCGGCGGTGATCGCGCACGGTCAGACCCGCGCGCCGGAGACGCTGACCGCGGCCGAGTTGCGGGAGCGGGTCCGCCGGGTGGCGGCCGGGCTGCGCCGGCTTGGCGTCGGCCCCGGCGACCGGGTGGCCGCGTACGCGCCGAACATCCCGGAGACGTACGTGCTGCTGCTGGCCACCGCCAGCCTCGGCGCGATCTTCTCCTCCTGCGCCCCCGAGTTCGGCACCCGCAGCGTCACCGACCGCTGGCGGCAGATCGAGCCGAAGGTGCTGGTCGCCGTGGACGGCTACCGGTACGGCGACAAGCCGGTGGACCGGCGCGGCGAGGTGGCCGCGATCCGGGCCGCCCTGCCGTCGCTGGCGCACACCGTCGGCATCGGCTACCTGGACCCGGCGGGCGAGCCGCCGGAGGGCGCGATCTCCTGGCCCGAGCTGGCGGGGGAGACGGACGAGCCGCTGACCTTCGCGCCGGTGCCGTTCGACCACCCGCTCTACGTGCTCTATTCCTCCGGCACCACCGGGCTGCCGAAGCCGATCGTGCACGGCCACGGCGGCATCCTGCTGGAGCACCTGAAGATGCTGGCCCTGCACCACGACCTGGGCCCGGGGGACCGGTTCTTCTGGTTCACCACCACCGGCTGGATGATGTGGAACTTCCTGGTCTCCGGGCCGGCGGTGGGCGCGGCGATCGTGCTCTTCGACGGCAACCCGGGCCACCCGGACCTGGGCGCGCTGTGGCGGCTGGCGGCGGAGAGCGGCACCACGTACTTCGGCACCTCGGCGCCGTTCCTGCTGGCCTGCCGCAAGGCCGGGCTGGTGCCGCGCGAGGTCGCCGACCTGTCCGCGCTGCGCGGGCTCGGCTCGACCGGCGCGCCGCTGCCCGTGGAGGGCTTCACCTGGGTGTACGAGAACGTCAGCGACACCCTCCAGCTCCAGTCGCTCTCCGGCGGCACGGACGTCTGCACCGGTTTCGTCGGCGGGGTCCCGCTGCTGCCGGTGCACGCGGGGGAGATCGCGTGCCGGGCGCTGGGCGCGAAGGTGGAGGCCCGCTCGGCCGACGGCTCCCCGGTCATCGGCCAGCTCGGCGAGCTGGTGATCACCGCACCGATGCCGAGCATGCCGGTCGGCTTCTGGAACGACCCGGAGGGCACCCGCTACCGGGAGGCATACTTCGAGGTCTATCCGGGGGTGTGGCGGCACGGCGACTGGATCACGATCAACTCCCGGGGCGGCTGCGTGATCACCGGCCGCTCCGACGCCACCCTCAACCGGGGCGGGGTGCGGCTGGGTACGGCCGAGTTCTACTCGGTGGTGGAGGGGCTCGACGAGGTAGTCGACTCGGTGGTGGTGCACCTGGAGGACGACGAGGGCGGCGCCGGCGAGCTGCTGCTCTTCGTGGTGCTCGCCGACGGCCTGGAGCTGGACGACGAGCTGCGGCGCAAGATCTGCCGGGAGCTGCGTACGGCGCTGTCTCCCCGGCATGTGCCCGACGAGATCCACCAGGTCCGGGCGGTGCCGCGCACGCTGAGCGCGAAGAAGCTCGAGGTCCCGGTCAAGAAGATCCTCACCGGCACCCCGGTCGACTCGGCCGCGGCCAAGGGCGCCCTGGCCAACCCGGAGTCGTTGACCGCCTTCGCCGCCTTCGCCCACCGCCGCGCCGGCTCGGATTCTCCGGCGCCCGCCTGAGCCCCGTCGTTAGGAGGGGCCCCTTGTTAACAGACGGGTGTTAACAAGGGGCCCCTCCTTTCAACTCAGGGTGCGGGTGACCTTCTCGGTGGCGGAGCGGGCGGCCAGCCGGGAGTGGTCCAGGTTGGCGCAGGCGACGATGCTGGCTCCCACGGTCAGCGGGGCGAGCAGCCAGTCGACCGGGTCCGGGTGGGCCGCGACGTCGACCAGAACCCGGTCGCCGGGCCCGAGGCCCGCGGCCCGGGACGCCGCGCGGGCCAGCAGCGCCGCGTCCGCCTCGCCACCGCCGGGGTACGGGGTGAAGTGGTCGCCGTGCCCGCGTACCGCCGACACGAAGTCGGCGAAGCCGGCCGGCACCTGCCGCATCGGCAGGGCGAACGGGTCCAGCGCCAGCGCGTAGCGTTCGCCGGCCGGCCACTCGGCCGCCTCGTCGAGCCGGTCGACGGCGGCGAACAGCACGTCCACCGGAGCCGGGGCGTCGACCACGGTCAGTTTCGCCGACCAGCAGCCGAGCAGCACCGCGGCGGTCTGCCAGTGCGGCGGCAACAGCACCCCGACCGGATCGCCGGGCGCGCAGCCGGCCTCGTCCACGAGTAGGTTGGCCGTCTTGGCCACCCAGTTTCCGAGCGTCGCGCCGGAGAGTTCGGTGCGTTCGCCGGTGGCGTCGTCGTACCAGGTCAGCAGCGGTCGGGTGGGGTCGGCGGCGGAGGCGTCGGCGAACACCCGGGCAATGTTGTCGGCCATCGGCGCGAACGATACGCGCCCGGGCCCCGTACTCGATGCCGAGGACAAGTCGGCGTACCGTCGGGTCGCAGTCAGCGACCGGAGCGGGCTCCGGCGTAGGCTTGCCCCCGGAGTGTTCCTGAACACAGGCCCGCCATCTTTCTGACCACGAACCCGTCACCGCAAGGAGTCGCCCCGTGACCGCCGGTCGCCCGCCCCGCGTGCTCATCGACGCCACGAGTGTCCCCGCCGACCGTGGCGGCGTCGGTAGATACGTCGATGGCCTGCTCGGCGCCCTGGGCAAGGTGTGCGGCGAGGGGCTGGACCTCGCCGTGGTCAGCCTGCGCACCGACCTGGAGCGCTACACCCGGATGCTGCCCGGCGCCGAGATCGTCCCGGCCCCGGCGGCGGTCGCCCACCGGCCGGCCCGGCTCGCCTGGGAGCAGACCGGCCTGCCGCTGCTCGCCCAGCAGGTGGGCGCGGAGGTGCTGCACTCGCCGTTCTACACCTGTCCGCTTCGGGCGGGTTGCCCGGTGACGGTGACCGTGCACGACGCGACCTTCTTCACCGAGCCGGAGCACTACGACAAGTCCCGCCGGACGTTCTTCCGCAGCGCGATCAAGACCTCGCTGCGCCGCGCCGACCGGGTGATCGTGCCGAGCAAGGCCACCCGGGACGAGCTGATCCGGCTGCTCGACGCCGACCCGACCCGGATCGACGTGGCGTACCACGGCGTCGACCAGGCCGCCTTCCACGCGCCGGGCGAGGAGGAGAAGGCCCGCGTCCGGGCCCGGCTCGGCCTGGGTTCGAGCAGCTACGTCGCCTTCCTCGGGGCCAAGGAGCCGCGCAAGAACGTGCCAAACCTGATCCGGGGCTGGGCGCGGGCGGTCGCCGACCGGGAGAACCCGCCGGCCCTGGTGATCGCCGGCGGTCAGGGGCACGACGACGACATCGACCGGGCGGTGGCCGAGGTGCCCCCGCACCTGCGGCTGCTGCGTCCCGGCTACCTGCGCTACGCCGACCTGCCCGGCTTCCTCGGCGGTGCGCTGGTCGCCGCCTACCCCTCGTACGGTGAGGGCTTCGGCCTGCCGATCCTGGAGGCGATGGCCTGCGCCGCGCCGGTGCTCACCACGCCGCGGCTCTCGCTGCCCGAGGTGGGCGGCGACGCGGTGGCGTACACCAGTGAGGACCCGGACCAGATCGCGGCCGACCTGGCCGCGCTGCTGGACGACGAGGGGCGCCGCAACGCCCTGGCCGAGGCGGGCTTCGCCCGGGCCAAGGAGTTCACCTGGGAGTCCAGCGCCGAGGTGCACATCGCCGCGTGGAGCCGGGCCCGATCCTGACCGGCCACGCCGGGCCGACCGGGCGTCCGCGCGGCGACGGGTCGGGCATGATGTCCTGATGCTCTACGCCGTCATCCCGGCGGGTGGCAGTGGCACGAGGTTGTGGCCGCTGTCCCGTGCCGGCCACCCCAAGTTCCTGCACCCGCTCACCGGCACCAGCGCCTCGCTGTTGCAGGCCACGGTCGAGCGGTTGGCGCCGCTGACCACCCCGGAGCACATCCTGGTGGTCACCGGCGCCGCGCACGTCGCGGCGGTGGCGCGGCAGCTGACCGGTCTGCCCGAGGAGAACATCCTCGTCGAGCCGTCGCCGCGCGACTCCTGCGCGGCGATCGCGCTGGCCGCCGCGGTGATCGCGCTGCGCGAGCCGGACGCCGTGATGGGCTCCTTCGCCGCCGACCACCTGATCGGCGACCCGGACCGGTGGGTGGCGACCGTACGGGAGGCGGTGCGCGGCGCCGAGCGCGGGCTGCTGATGACGGTCGGCATCACGCCCACCCGGCCGGAGACCGGCTACGGATACCTGGAGACCGGCCAGCCGGAAGGCGACGGGCCGTCGCGGCCGGTCGCCGAGTTCAAGGAGAAGCCGGCGGCCGACGTCGCCGAGGCGTACGTGCGTTCGGGCCGGCACCTGTGGAACGCGAGCATGTTCGTCTGGCGGGTGGACGTCTTCCTCGCCGAGTTGGCCCGGCAGCAGCCGGCGCTGCACGCGGGCGTCACCGCGATCGCGGCGGCGTGGGGCACCGCCGAGCAGGACGACGTGCTGGGCACGGTGTGGCCGACGCTGCCGAAGATCTCGGTCGACTACGCGGTGATGGAGGGTGCGGCGCAGGCCGGCCGGGTGGCCACGGTGCCCGGTGACTTCGGGTGGAACGACGTCGGCGACTTCCACACCCTCGGCGACGTGCTGCCCGCCGATCCGGCCGGGAACGTGGTGCTCGGCGGCGCCAAGCCCGGCGTCCTGCTGCACGACAGCACGGGCCTGGTGGTGGTGCCGCAGTCGGGCCGGCTGGTGGCCACCGTCGGGCTGCACGACCTGATCGTGGTCGACACCCCGGACGCCGTGCTGGTCTGCCCCCGGGACCGGGCGCAGGAGGTGAAGAAGCTGGTCGACCAGCTCAAGGAGCGGGGCGAAGAGGGCTACGTCTGAGCGCGGCGAGGCCCGGCGCGACGAGGCGGGCGGTGCCGCCGGCCAGCGGCTCCGGCAACCGGTCCGGGGTGAACCAGCCCAGCGCCTCCGACTCGTCGCTGGCCCGCTCGACCGCCCCGGCCGGGGCGAGCACGGCGAACCGTACGTCGTGGTGCCACGAGTCGCCGCCGCAGCCGACCCGGTGCACGTCGATGTCGATCGGGACGGGGTCGATGCGCAGGCCGGCGATGCCGGACTCCTCGGCGGCCTCGCGCAGCGCCGCCCCGGCGAGCGTCCGGTCGGCGGGTTCGCAGTGCCCACCGAGCTGGACCCAGCGGCGCAGCTTGCCGTGCAGGCAGAGCAGCAGCCGGGTGCCGCTCGCGTCGAACACCAGCGCGCTGGCGGTCAGGTGACCGGCCCGGTGGGCGCGGCTCATCGCCACCGGCCCGTCGGCGAGCAGGCGCAGCGTGCGATCCCGGGCGTGCGCCGCGCTGGGGCTGGTCGGCGTCCAGTCGGTCAGCAGCGCGGTCGCGTCGGCGTGCAGCGCGGCGTGGCCGGCGGTCGGTGCGGCGACGGTGTTGGCGTGGCCGGCGGCCGGTGCCGTGGCGGTGTTGGCGTGGCCGGCGGCCGGGAGGGCGACGGTGTGGGCGTGGCCGGCGGCCGGTGCCGCGATGACGGCGGCGTGGCCGGCGGCCGGGAGGGCGACGGTGTCGGCGTGGCCAGCGGCCGGGCTGGCGGCGGGGTGCGGCGAGCGTGGAGCGGCGGCCGGGACCGCGCGGGCGTCGGCCTCGACCGGGCTGGCGTCAGGCTGCGGCGCGGCGGGTGCCGTGCTGGCGTCGGGCATCCCGACACTCTACGAGTGCCCGGGGCGGCCCGGCGGGCGCGACGCCCGGGTGCACCTCCTGCGGACTGACTGACGGCCGCAGACCCTCGTGGTGCCGCCCGGACGTCGGGCCCCCAATGCCCCCGGCGGTGCCGCGAACGTGAAACGCGCGGGCCGTCGTCGGGCAGGGAACGAGCATGCGCCCCGACCGCCGGACCCGTCGAGGACTTTCAGCTGACGCTTAATGATGGAGAAAGGTGCCGGCCGGGTAGAGTCGAGTGGCGGCGGGCACACCCTCGGCCCGCCCGGGAGAGCGCTCCAAACATGCTGAAGATCCGCTTCTCCGGCGAGGACATCCTCCGGACCCGGGTGGCTCCTGCCGCGGACGCGGTCTGGGAGGTCGTCCTCAGCCTGCACGTGCTGTCCGGCGGGGCCGGCGACGGGTTGCTGTCGCCCTGGCGGGACGGTGTCGCGCGCGCCCTGCGCCGGGAGGGCACCGCCCGCCGGCTGGAGCTTTTCCTCGCGCTGAACCGGCCCCGCGGCTACTTCCCCGACTTCCTCACCCCGTACGCCAGCCGGGACGGCTTCGAGGCGGGGCTGGAGGCGCTGCGCGGCACGCCGGTAGCCCAGCTGAGCCGGGACGTGGGCCTGGTGGACGGGCGCAAGGCGCTGCCCTCGTCGGCCGCGGCGCTGGCCCGGGGGGAGCCGGAGGTGCTGCGCCACCTCACCGACACGATGGCGCGCTACCGCTCCGTGGCGCTGGCGCCGTACTGGGCGCGGATCCAGGCCGCGGTCGACGCGGACCGGGCGCGGCGGGCCCGGGCCCTGCTGGACGGCGGTGTCGAGGGACTGCTGGAGAGCCTGCGGCCCGCGGTGCGGTGGGCGGGGGGCGTGCTGTCGGTTCCCGGCTACCCGAACGACCGCGAGCTGCACCTGGACGGGCGGGGGCTGCTGCTGGTGCCGTCGTTCTTCTGCGCGCCGACGCCGGTCGCCCTGCTCGACCCGGCGCTGCCGCCGGTCCTGGTCTATCCGGTGGACCGGCTGGGCGGCCTGGCCCCGGCGCCACGCCTGGAGGTCGGCGCGGTGCCGGCCGGCGCGTCCCCGGCCGCGGACCGGGAGGCGCTGGCCGCCCTGCTCGGCCGGACCCGGGCGGCGGTGCTGGCGGCCAGCGACGCCGGCTGCACCACCGGCGAGGTCGCCCGCCGGCTGAACATCTCGCCGGCCGCGGCCAGCCAGCACACCGCCGTGCTGCGCAACGCGGGCCTGCTGGTCAGCACCCGGGACCGCAACACCGTCCTGCACACCCTGACCCCCCTCGGCCGCGCCGTCCTAAACCCCTAACCCCACCCCCACCCCCACCCTCACCCCGTCCGGTTGATCATGAAGTTAGCGGCACCAGTGGAGATCAAAAACGCCGCTAACTCCATGATCAACGACGGCTACCGGGTGGTCCGGGGCCGGTTGGGGTGGGTTAGAGGGCCAGGGTGGCCAGGGCGGTGCTGCCGGTGGGGGGTGGGAGGAGGGTGGTGGGGACGCCCTCGGCGGCCAGGGCGGCGCGCAGGCGGTGCAGGTCGGCGCCGAAGCGGACCAGGTCGGGGCGGTCGACCGGGGTCGGGGCGGCACCCAGGATCAGCCCGGTGGCCCGTACCGGCCAGCCGGGCACGGTGGCGGCGGTGCTCTCGCGTACCTCGTCGTCGGTCACGTGGGTGAAGACCGTGCCGGGCGCGATCAGCCCGGCCACCGCGTCGATCGCCCGCTCGACCGCCGCCGGGTCCACCTCCAGGCCGATCGCGTCGGCGAGGAGCGCGGCCGAGCGCAGCCCGTCCGCCCGGGCCTCGGCGGTGCCCAGCGAGAACAGGTCCAGCGCGCTCTCCCGGACCAGCGCGGCGGCCCCGGCGCCGTCGTCGGGCCGGATCGTCGCCGGGTAGCCGCGCACCACCGCGACCGGCACCTGGTCCCGCTTGCCCTTGATCAGTTCACCGGCGCCGGCCAGCTCGTCGACCACCGCGACCTGGGTCACCTGGAGCTCGTTGCCGTACGGGTCGACCTCGCCGCGGTGGTCGCGGATGGCGGCCATCCCGGCCACACCGAGCGCCACGTCGGTGAGCCCGTTGCGCCAGGGCCGGCCCATCGTGTCGCTGATGATCACGGCGACGTCCACGCCGTACCGCTCGCGCAGCGCGGCGCGCAGCGCGCGGGCCGAGGCGTCCGGGTCCTTCGGCAGCAGCACCAGGCGGCCGGCGTCCACGTTCGAGGCGTCGATGCCGGCCGAGGCCATCACGAAGCCGTGGTGGGTCTGCACGATCCGGGTCGCGCCCCGGGTGGCCACCACCCGGGCCGTCTCGGCGGCGAGCACCTCGTCCCGGGCCGCCGTGCGCTCCGGCCCCTCCTCGGCCGGCACGTCCACCAGCCGGCCCTCCGCCTTGGACACGATCTTGCTGGTGACCACCAGCACGTCGCCGTCGCGCAGCCACGGCGCGGCGGTGGCGATCAGGACTGCCAGGTCGTCGCCCTCGGTCACGTCGCCGATGCCCAGCACCGGCAGGATCTCCAGCCTCACACCAGCTCCAACGCGGCGCGCACCATCGCGGCCGTCGCCGCCTCGTCGGTCATCCGCAGCGGCACCGCGCGGACGGTCACCCCCGGCACCTCGGCGCCCGCGTCCTCCGGCGCGACCAGCCAGCCGTCCAGCAGCCCGCCGTCCCGCCGCGCGCCGTAGAGCCGGCCCACGCCGACGGCGCTGCACTCCACGCCGAGGACGGCCAGGCAGCGGTCCGCCATCCCGCGCACCGGGGCGCCACCGATGATCGGCGAGACACCGACCACCGGGGCCGGCCCCTCCACCACCGCCTCGCGCAGCCCGGGCACGGCGAGCACCGGGGCGATGCTGACCACCGGGTTGCTCGGCGCGACCAGGACCACGTCCGCCGCCGCGATCGCCTCGCGCACCCCGGGCGCCGGCTTGGCGGCGTCCGCGCCGACGAAGACGAACCGGTCGGTGGGGACGTCCGCCCGGTACCGCACCCACCACTCCTGGAAGTGGATGGCCCGCCGGCCGCCGTCCAGGTCGACCACCGCGTGGGTCTCCAGCCGGTCGTCGGTGGCCGGCAGCAGGCGTACGCCCGGCTGCCAGCGGGCGGCCAGCGCCTCGGTCACCTGCGACAGCGGGTAACCGGCGCCGAGCATGGTGGTGCGCACCAGATGGGTGGCCAGATCCTTGTCGCCCAGCCCGAACCAGGTCGGCTCGGCCCCGTACGCGGCCAGCTCCGCCTTGACCGTCCAGCTCTCGCCGGCCCGGCCCCAGCCCCGCTCCGGGTCGGCCCCGCCGCCCAGTGTGTAGAGCACGCTGTCCAGGTCGGGGCAGACCTTCAAGCCGTGCAGCAGCAGGTCGTCGCCGACGTTCACCACGGCGGTCACCTCCGCGCCCACCTCCCGGGCGTACGACCGCACGCCGAGCAGGAACCGGGCGCCCCCGATGCCGCCGGCCAGAACCACGATGCGCATGCCGTCCATCCTTCCGTACGGGACGTCGGCGGTGCCCCGTCGGTCCGGGAGACTAGGCTCACGTCGCATTCGTCCGCCACGCCCGCGAGGGGGAGCATGTGACCAGCCCCGACGAGCCCGCGCCGACCACACCGGCCCCGGCCCGCGCCCTGACCGCCCCGCTGCGCGAGCCGGCCGCCCTGGTGCTGCTGGCCGTGAACGCGCTGTTCCTCTTCGTCGGCCTGCTGCGCTGGCTGGTGCCGACCGAGTACGGCGACAGCACCGGCCGGGCCGGCGGGGCCTTCGAGCATGTCGCCGAGCTGCCGGCGGTCCTGCTGCCGCTGCTGGCCGTGCTGCTGGTCACCCACCTGGCGCCGGTGCCGCCGCGGGCTCCGCTGATCACCAAGGTCGCCCTCGCCGAGTACGCGGCCGGTGGCGTGCTCGGCCTGTTGACCTTCCTGGTCTGGACGATCGGGCGGCTGGCCGAGGGGGAGGTGCTCGACGCCTTCCTGGGCATGCTGACCCGGGTCGGCTGGCTCGCCCTGCTGGCGGCCGGCGCGTTCGTGGTGTGGCGGATCTGGAGCAACCTCTACCAGGCGCCGAAGCCGCAGCCCGGCGTCTACGGCCGGCCGCAGCAGCCCGGCGGCTGGCCCGCCCCGGGTCAGCCCGGTGGCCAGTTCGGCCCGCCCGCCCCGGGCCAGCCGGGCAGCCAGTTCGGCCCGCCCGCACCGGGTCAGCCGGGCGGCTCCTTCGGCCCGCCCGCGCCCGGCCAGCCGCAGTACGGCCCGGCCGGCCAGCCGGCACCGCAGTACGGCCAGCCCTACCCGGGTCAGCCGACCGCCGACCCGTACGGCCAGCCGCCGTACCCGCCGCCGGCGCCCGGGGGAGCGCAGCCGGCGTACCCGGCCCCGCCGTTCGGGCAGCCGCCGTCGGCCGACCCGACCCAGGCCATCCCGCGCCAGCCCGGGGAGCCGGGCCCGCCGCCCACCGGCGACGGCGACCGCACCCAGCAGTTCCGCCGGGACGACCCGCCCCGCTGACGGCCTCGCACCGGCATGGTCGACAAGACAGGGCCTAGGGTTGACGGATGCCCGACCGCACCGATTCCGGCCCGACCGAGGCGAGCGTCCGGCGTGCCCTGCGCCGGGCCACCGCCGGGCGGGCGCTGGACGCCGACGAGGCCACCGCCCTGCTCGCCGCCCGGGGGCCCGCGCTGGACGAGCTGCTCCGGCTCGCCGGGGCGGTCCGCGACGCCGGCCTGCGCGACGCGGGGCGGCCGGGCGTGGTCACGTACTCGAAGAAGGTCTTCATCCCGCTGACCCGGCTCTGCCGGGACCGGTGCCACTACTGCACCTTCGCCACCGTGCCGCACCGGCTGCCGGCGGCCTACCTGGAGCGGGACGAGGTCCTCGCGATCGCCCGGGAGGGCGCGGCGCTGGGCTGCAAGGAGGCGCTGTTCACCCTCGGCGACCGGCCGGAGGAGCGCTGGCCGGCGGCCCGGGAGTGGCTGGACGAGCGGGGCTACGACTCCACGCTGGACTACCTGCGCGCCTGCGCGGTGGCGGTGCTGGAGGAGACCGGCCTGCTGCCGCACCTGAATCCGGGGGTGCTCTCCTGGTCGGAGCTGCAACGGCTCAAGCCGGTCGCGCCGAGCATGGGCATGATGCTGGAGACCACCGCGACGCGGCTCTGGGCGGAGCCGGGCGGCCCGCACTTCGGCTCGCCGGACAAGGAGCCCGCGGTGCGGCTGCGGGTGCTCGACGACGCGGGCCGGGTCGGCGTGCCGTTCACCACCGGCATCCTGATCGGCATCGGGGAGACCCCGGCCGAGCGGGTCGACGCGCTGTTCGCGATCCGCCGGACGATGCGGGAGTACGGCCACCTCCAGGAGGTGATCGTGCAGAACTTCCGCGCCAAGCCGGACACCGCGATGCGCGGCATGCCGGACGCCGAGCTGCACGACCTGGCCGCCACCGTGGCGGTGGCCCGCCTGCTGCTCGGCCCGAAGGCGCGGATCCAGGCCCCGCCGAACCTGATCGCCGGCGAGTACGGGCTGCTGCTGCGGGCCGGCATCGACGACTGGGGTGGGGTCTCGCCGCTCACCCCGGACCACGTCAACCCGGAACGCCCCTGGCCGCAGATCGACGAGCTGGCCCGGCACAGCGCGGCGGCCGGCTTCGCCCTGCGCGAGCGGCTCACCGTCTACCCGGAGTACGTCCGGGCCGGCGACCCGTGGCTCGATCCGCGGCTGCTGCCGCACGTCGGCGCGCTGGCCGACCCGGCCACCGGGCTGGCGGTCGAGGCGGCCCGGCCGGTGGGCCGGCCCTGGCAGGAGCCGGAGGAGGTCTTCGGCGGGCGGACCGACCTGCACGCCACCATCGACACCACCGGGCGCAGCGGGGACCGCCGGGGCGACTTCGACAGCGTCTACGGCGACTGGGCCGAGGTGGCCGGCAAGGTGACCCCCGAGGCGCTGGCCCGGCGCGCCGCCGTACCGGACGCGGGCGCCGGGAGCGGCGCGGACGCCGAGCTGCGCGCCGGCCTGCGGCTGGCCGCCGACGATCCGGCCGCGCTGCTCGACCGGCGGCACGAGGCGGCGGCGCTGGCGCTGTTCGGCGCGGACGGCCCGGCGCTGGACGAGCTGTGCCGGATCGCCGACGACGTGCGCCGGGACACCGTGGGCGACGACGTGACCTACGTGGTCAACCGCAACATCAACTTCAGCAACGTCTGCTACGTCGGCTGCCGGTTCTGCGCCTTCGCGCAGCGGGAGCGGGACGCCGACGCGTACCGGCTCTCGGTGCAGCAGGTGGCCGACCGGGCCGCGCAGGCGTGGGCGGCGGGGGCGACCGAGGTGTGCCTGCAGGGCGGCATCGACCCGAAGATGCCGGTCACCGGGTACGCCGACATCGTCCGGGCGATCAAGGCGCGGGTGCCCGGGATGCACGTGCACGCGTTCTCCCCGATGGAGATCGTCACCGCCGCGGCGAAGGCCGGGGTGCCGGTGCGGGAGTGGCTGCTCCAGCTCCGCGAGGCCGGGCTGGACACCATCCCGGGCACCGCCGCGGAGATCCTCGACGACGACGTGCGCTGGGTGCTCACCAAGGGCAAGCTGCCGGCCGCCGCCTGGGTCGAGGTGGTCAGCACGGCCCACGAGCTGGGCATCCGGTCCAGCTCCACCATGATGTACGGCCACGTCGACCATCCCGGCCAGTGGCTTGCACACTTCCGGGTGCTGGCCGGCGTGCAGGACCGCACGGCCGGCTTCACCGAGTTCGTGGCGCTGCCGTTCGTGCACACCAACGCGCCGATCTACCTCGCCGGCATCGCCCGTCCGGGCCCGACCTGGCGGGAGAACCGGGTGGTGCACGCGATGGCCCGGCTGCTGCTGCACGGGCGGATCGGCAACATCCAGTGCTCGTGGGTGAAGCTCGGTGACGAGGGCACGGTGGCGATGCTCCGGGGCGGCTGCAACGACCTGGGTGGCACGCTGATGGAGGAGACCATCTCCCGGATGGCCGGGTCGGGCAACGGTTCGGCGCGTACCGAGGAGCAGTTGGTGGCGATCGCGGCGGCGGCGGGGCGACCGGCCCGCAAGCGGACGACCGCGTACGGTCACGTTCCCGCCTGAGGTCGAACCTTTTCCCGGCGCCGGCCGTACCCGATGTCGCCGGCGGCGGTAGCGGCGAGGACCGCCGCCGGCGACCCTCACCGGGCCTGGCGGCGCCGCCCCGGGCGGCGTACCGGCCCCCGTCGTCGGGCGGGCGCTGCGGCGCCGCCGTGGAAAGGTTGCCCATGTCCAGTGAAGAGCGGAAGTGGCGCTGGCCGCGACTGACCCGCCGGCAGACGTTGACGGCCGCGGCGAGCGCCACCCTGGGGGCCGCGGCCCTCACCGTGCCGGGCCTGTCGGCCGCGCAGAACGGCCCCGCGTGGCGGGAGGCCGACGGGCCGATCGTCGTGCACCTGCGCGACGCCGCCTCCGGGCGGATGGACGTCTTCGTCGGCGCCACCCGGGTCGAGGTGCGGGACCGGGCGCTGGCCGACCGGTTGCGCCGCGCCGCCGGCCGCGGCTGATCGCCCGTACTCCCCGACCCACCCATCCCCGAAGGTTGGTCCGCCATGTCTTCCCACCGCGAGGCGCCGGAGATCGCCAAGGATCCGGTCGCCGACAGCTCCGACCTGTACGCCTTCGTCACCCCCGGCCGACCCGACTCGGTCACCCTGTTGGCGAACTACGTGCCGATGCAGCTGCCCTCGGGCGGCCCGAACTTCTTCGAGTTCGGCGACGACGTGCGGTACGAGATTCACGTCGACAACGACGGTGACGGTCAGCCCGATGTCACCTATCGTTTCGAATTCACCACCGAGATAACGAATCCGAACAGTTTTCTCTACAACACCGGGCCGATCGAGTCGCTGGACAGCCGGAACTGGAACCGGCGGCAGTTCTACCGGTTGACCCGGATCGCCGACGGTCGGGAGCGCGTGCTGGCAGCCAAGCTGCCGTGCCCGCCGTGCAACGTCGGCCCGCTCTCCACCCCGAAGTACGCCGATCTGGTCCGGCAGGCCACCTATCGCCTCTCCACCGGGGAGCGGGTCTTCGCCGGCCAGCGGGCGGACGGGTTCTTCGTGGACCTGGGGGCGGTCTTCGAGCTGGGCACGCTGCGCCCGTTCCAGCAGCTGCACGTGGCCGGCCGCAACCTGTTCCGGGCCGAGGGCGAGCCGGTCAACGCGCTGGACCGGATGAACGTGCACACCATCGCCCTCCAGGTGCCGCTGGGTCGGGTGCGCCGCCGGGCCAACCGGTACGGCGCCGCCGACCGCGCCTCGGTGATCGGCGTCTGGACCACCGCCTCCCGGCAGCAGGTGCGGGTGCTCGGCGACCGGGTGGCGGCGGACACCGCGGCCGGACCGTTCACACAGGTGTCCCGGCTCGGCAACCCGCTGTTCAACGAGGTCGTGGTGCCGATGTCCAGAAAGGACCTGTGGAACACGCTGCCGCCGGCCGAGGACAAGCGGTTCGCGCAGTTCGTCGAGCGGCCCGAGTTGGCCGCCCTGCTGCCCGCCCTCTATCCCGGCGTCTTCCCCCAACTGGAGGCGCTGAACAAGGCGAAGAAGCCCCGGGCGGATCTGGTGGCCATTCTGCTGACCGGCATCCCGGCCGGCCTGGTCGACGGCTTCACCAACCACACCGGCGACATCCAGGCGGACATGCTGCGGCTGAACACCGCGATTCCGCCGGCCCGCAAGCCGAACCCGTTCGGGGTGCTCGGCGGCGACCTCGCCGGCTTCCCGAACGGACGCCGGGTCGGCGACGACGTGGTGAGCATCTCGTTGCGGGCCATCGCCGGCCTCACCGTGCCGCTGGTGGACAGGACGTTCACCCCGGACGCGGCCGCCGCCACGGTCACCCCCGGGTTGAGTGCCGCCGACGTGACGGCGCCCTTCCTCGGCGACTTCCCCTTCCTCGGCACGCCGTACGACGGGTTCGGCAACCCGCCCGCCGCCGGGTCGTGAGAGGAGGGCGCATGCCGGCACACCGGCACGAGTACGGGCCGACGGAGAGCGGCACCGTGCTGCTCGACCTCGGTGGGGACACCGGGGCGCTGATCGTCTACACCGGACCTGACCTGCTCGGCCGGGAGATCGAGATCAGCCGGGCGGACCGGCCCCGGGAGGCCCGGACCCACGCCGCGGTGCGGGAGCGCCGCATCCCCGACGGCGCGTTCCACAGTGCGCTCTATCCGGACCTGCCCGCCGGCCTCTATACCGTGTGGTGGGACACGGAGACGCCGGCCGGCGCGGTCACCGTGAGCGGTGGCGGTATCGCCGAGTTCGCCTGGCCGACCAGCGGGCCCGTCGGCGCCGGCTGACCGGTCGCCGCGCGCCGACCGTCGCGCCCTGTCCACATGGTGGGCAGGGCGCTGACGGTGTTGGGCGCTCGGCGGGCGGTTCCGGGCGCGGCGGGTTAACCTGTGCCCCAATCAAGATCCAGATCTTGGTGACGGTCGAGCGGGGCGGGTCCGGGTGGCCGGAACCCGGCTGGGGCGGCCGGGGGCGGCGGCGCGGGGCGGCGGGCCGCCACGGCAGAAAACTCGGGCAACTCGCCGGGGAGGGCGTTACTCGTCCGGGGTCTGAATCGATAGGGCAGGTTGCGGGGCCGGGCGGCTCAGGTGGTCGACCGGGACGTGTCGGGAGGGCGACTCCATTATCAAGTTTGGCTTGACGGCGCACGCATTACACGCGTGTAATTTGAATGGGGTTGTTCGCACGGATCGCAACAAATGGGACCGGACGGACAGGCACGCCTTTTCGCGTGGGGGGTCGCAGCGGCGTTGACGCCGGTGCGCGACAAGGAGGCAATCTATGGACGGCCAGCTCGAGGTGGCCGACCTGCTCGGGAATGCGCCGGAGTGGCAGGAGCGGGCGCTCTGCTCGCAGACCGACCCGGAGGCGTTCTTTCCCGAGAAGGGCGGTTCGACCCGCGAGGCGAAGCGGATCTGCTCGCGGTGCGAGGTCAAGACGGAGTGCCTCGAATACGCTCTCGGCCACGACGAGCGGTTCGGGATCTGGGGTGGGCTCTCCGAGCGGGAGCGGCGCAAGCTCAAGCGGCGGGCCGCCTGAGGCGAGGGTGCGGGGCCGGGGCGGTGGGGGCCGCCCGGCTCGGGCCCGAGGGCCCAGCGGTCGCGGAAGCGGTGCGGGGCTTCTTCGGCGCGGCGCGGGGGTGCCGGTCAGGCCAGTTCGTCCGGGTCGACCCCGAGCAGGTTCGCCACCTGCTCGATGATCACGTCGTGCACCAAGTCGGCGAGATCCTCGCGGTCCATCGCCCGGAACTCCAGCGGCCGGCGGTAGAGCACGATCCGGGGTGGCACCTCCTGCCGGCCCGGGCGGCCGGGCAGCAGGCGGGCCAGCGGCACCTCGCCGTCCTCCAGCACGTCGGAGTCGTAGACGTTGAGATCCGGCGGGACGTCCTCGACCGCGAACTCGACCCCGGCCAGCTCCTTGGCGAACCGCCGCTCCAGCGTCTCCACCGTGTCCAGCACCAGGTCGTCGAAGACCTCGGCCTTGGTGCGGGCCAGCGGGACGGTCGCCGGCACCAGCCGCCCCCGCAGACCGCGTCCGTGCCGGTCGCGGTGGGCGCGCCGCCCCGGGCGGCGGTGCTGCGGACTCGTCATGAGGCACAGGGTAGTCCCCGATCCGGGCGGCCCGGTGGTGACGTCGCCGGTGTGCTCCGGGGGTGGCGGAGAGCCGGACGACAGGTGCGAATTGTGATCACGGTGACGGGCGTGTCGTAACGCGAACCGGTGCGCCGAACCCGGTAATGGGGATACCCTGCCGCCGTGAGGTCACCACGGCGCTGCTCCCGTAACGGCTGCCCCCGGCAAGCGGTCGCCACACTGACCTATGTCTACAACGAGTCGACGGCGGTGGTGGGGCCGCTGGCCGCGTTCGCCGAACCCCACACGTACGACCTGTGTGAGCCGCACGCCCGCAGCCTGACCGCGCCGCGCGGCTGGGACGTGGTCCGGCACGAGGGCGAGTTCGAGCCGCCGCCGCCCACCACCGACGACCTGGTGGCGCTCGCCGAGGCGGTCCGTGAGGCGGCCCGCCCCGCCCCGCCGCGCCCACCGGCCGACGACCAGGACCCACCCCCCGGCGCCCCCCACACCGGCCGCCGCGGCCACCTCCGCGTAATCCCCCCCAACCACTAACCCCACCCGGCCCTCCGCCCCTCTCGCGGTTGATCATGGAGTTAGCGGCGTTGTCGATCTCCGCCAGTGCCGCTAACTTCATGATCAACGGACCCGGGGACCGGGGGCGGGGGTGGGGTGGGTTAGTGGCCGAGGAGGCGGGAGAAGGTGGCGGCGCGGCGGGACGGGCGGCCGGTGCGCAGTTCCGCGTCGTCGGCGGCGGCCATCAGGCGCAGGCCCGCGTTGACGGCCAGCCAGCGCAGCGGCTCCGGCTCCCAGCGGCGGGAGCGGTGGTTGACCCAGGGCAGCGCGGTCAGCTCGCTCTCCACCCCCCGGATCAGGTCGGCGAGCGTACGCCCGGCCAGGTTGCTGGTGCCCACGCCGTCACCCACGTACCCGCCGGCCCAGGCGAGGCCGGTGGACCGGTCCAGCCCCACCGAGGCGGCCCAGTCCCGGGCCACCCCCAGCGGGCCGCCCCAGGTGTGGCTGACCGGCACGTCCGGGCCGAGCACCGGGAACAGTTCGCCCAGCACCCGGCGCAGCGCGGCGAAGACCCGGGGCTCCCGGTCGTAGCGCGGGTCGACCCGGGAACCGAAGTGGTACGGGGCGCCCCGCCCGCCGAAGGCGAGCCGGCCGTCGGCGGTGCGCTGGCCGTAGATGATGACGTGCCGGTGGTCGGCGAAGGTCTCCCGCTCGGCCAGCCCGATCGCGGCCCAGGTCTCCTCCGGCAGCGGCTCGGTGGCCACCATCAGCGAGTAGACCGGCGCCACCGTGCGGCGCTGCCCGGGCAGCCGGGGCGTGTAGCCCTCGGTCGCCCGCACCACCACCGGGGCGCGGACGGTGCCGTGCGGGGTCACCGCCGCGCCGGCCCGCACCGCGGTCACCGGCGTGCGCTCGTGGATGGTCACCCCGCGTCGGCGCACCGCCCGGGCCAGCCCGCGGACCAGTTTCGCCGGGTGCAGCGCGGCGCAGTGCGGGGTGTACGTCGCGCCGCGTACCCCCTCGGCGGCGCACCGGGCGGCGGCCTCGGCGGCGTCCAGCAACACCAGGTCGTCCGGGTCGAGCCCGTGCGCGCGGGCGGTGGCCACCTCGGCCCGGGCCCGGTCGAGCTGGGCCGCGCTGCGGGCCAGCACCACCGTGCCGCCCTGCCGCCAGTCGCAGTCGATCCTTTCGGCGGCGGTCACCCGGCCCACCTCGGCGACGGTCTCGTGCATGGCCCGCTGCATCGCCAGCGCCCGGTCCCGCCCGTGCCGCCGGGCCAGCGCCGGCAGCGAGGTGGGGAAGAGCGCGGAGCACCAGCCGCCGTTGCGGCCGGAGGCGCCGTACCCGGCGATCTCGGCCTCCAGCACCACGATCCGCAGCGCCGGGTCGGCGGCGGCCAGGTAGTACGCCGTCCACAGCCCGGTGTAGCCGGCGCCCACGATCACCACGTCGGCCTCGGTGTCGCCGGGCAGTGGTGGTCCGGGGGTCAGCGGCTCGTCCAGGCTGGACAGCCAGTACGACAGGTCCTGGTAGCGGGTCGCGGGGGCGAAGGGGCGGGGCCGGGACCCGTCGCCATGGTTCCCGGCCCCGCCCGATCCCGCCGCGCCGCTCAGAGGCGTGCCCATGCCTCGGTCAGCACGGCGCGCAGGATCTGCTCGATCTCGTCGAACTGCTGCTGCTCGGCGATCAGCGGCGGGGCGAGCTGCACCACCGGGTCGCCGCGGTCGTCGGCGCGGCAGTAGAGCCCGGCCTGGAAGAGCGCGGTGGAGAGGAAGCCGCGCAGCAGCCGCTCCGACTCGGCGTCGTCGAAGGTCTCCCTGGTCGTCTTGTCCTTGACCAGCTCGATGCCGTAGAAGTAGCCGTCGCCCCGGACGTCGCCGACGATCGGCAGGTCGTTGAGCTTCTCCAGGGTGGACCGGAACGCGCCCTCGTTGGTCCGGACGTGCCCGACCAGATCCTCGCGGGCGAAGACCTCCAGGTTGGCCAGGGCCACCGCGCAGGAGACCGGGTGGCCGCCGAAGGTCACCCCGTGGGCGAACATGCCGGTCTCGGTGAGGAACGGCTCCATCAGCCGCTCGCTGGCGATCATCGCGCCGAGCGGGGCGTATCCGGAGGTGATGCCCTTGGCGGTGGTGATGATGTCCGGCTGGTAGCCGTACCGGGTGGCGCCGAAGTACTCGCCGAGCCGGCCCCACGAGCAGATCACCTCGTCGCTGACCAGCAGCACGTCGTACGCGTCGCAGATCTCGCGGACCCGCTCGAAGTAGCCGGGCGGCGGCGGGAAGCAGCCGCCGGAGTTCTGCACCGGCTCCAGGAACACCGCGGCGACGGTGTCCGGTCCCTCCCGCTCGATGGCCCGGCCGATCTCCTCGGCCGCCCAGCGGCCGAACGCCTCGGCGTCGTCGCCGTGCTCGGGGGCCCGGTAGAAGTTGGTGTTGGGCACCTTGATGCCGCCGGGCACCAGCGGCTCGAAGTCGCTCTTGATGCCGGGCAGGCCGGTGATCGACAGCGCGCCCATCGAGGTGCCGTGGTAGGCGATGTACCGGCTGACCACCTTGTGCTTGTTCGGCTGGCCGGTGCGCTTGAAGTAGGCCCGGGCCAGCTTCCAGGCGGCCTCGACGGCCTCCGAGCCGCCGGTGGTGAAGAAGACCCGGTTCAGGTCGCCGGGGGCGAGCTCGGCCACCTTCTCGGCCAGCTCGACGGCCTTCGGGTGGGCGTACGACCAGAGCGGGAAGTAGGCCAGCTCGGCGGCCTGCTTGGCGGCCGCCTCGGCCAGCTCGGTGCGGCCGTGTCCGGCGTTGACGACGAAGAGTCCGGCGAGACCGTCCAGGTAGCGGCGGCCGTGGGAGTCCCAGACGTACGCGCCCTCGCCGCGCACGATGGTCGGCACCTCGCCGGCGGAGTAGCTCGCCATCCGGGTGAAGTGCATCCAGAGGTGGTCGGTGGCGTTGGCCATGTCAGCCCCATCGGGTTCCGGGCCGGTCAGGGGTGACACCGGCCGCTCTGCTGACGGTTATCGCACAGCCGATGCTGATCACGCAAGTGCCAGCGACCTCCAGCAACGAATTCAGCGAGACCTCATGGAAGGCACAACGGAATCCGTATCAGGCGGTGCCCCAGCTGTAGGTCTGCTTGCGCAGCTTGAGGTAGACGAACGCCTCGGTGGCCAGCACGCCGGGCACGGCCCGCAGCCGCTGGAGGATCTCCAGCAGGTGGGCGTCGTTGCGGCAGACCACCTCGGCCAGCAGGTCGAACGAGCCCGCGGTGATCACCACGTAGTCGATTTCCTCGAGTTCGGCGAGCCGGTCGGCGACCGCCTCCAGGTCCCCGTCGGTGCGCAGGCCGACCATGGCCTGCCGGGGGAAGCCCAGCTGGAGCGGGTCGGTGACGGCGACGATCTGCATCACTCCGGCGTCCAGCAGCCGCTGCACCCGCTGCCGTACGGCGGCCTCGGAGAGCCCGACCGCCTTGCCGATGGTGGCGTACGGCCGGCGACCGTCCTCCTGCAACTGCTCGATGATCTGCTTGGCCACATCGTCGAGCAGAGCGTGACCGGAGCCTTCACGCACAGTGACGCGCCGGGGCCCGCTGCCGGGCTCCTGTTGCCGTATGACCATGTCTCGCTCCCGTTGTCCGAAACTCGGTGCCGAGCGTAGTACCACCGCGCAGTCTGGCGTATTTCGTCGCCGAGACCTAATCTCGCAACGGAATCCCTTGTAAGCAAGGTCACCTCATGTCAGGATCAGTCGTCCATCGCCTGAAGACCCTCCGCCGGCGCGCCACCCCCGTCCCGCCGCCGACGATGACCCCTTAGGAGTCGTCACATGCGTAGTCCTCACCGATCCCTCACTCGGCGTGGTCTGCTCAGCGGCACCCTCGGCACGGCCGCGATGCTCGCGGCGGGTGGCGCCCTGGCCGGCTGCGGCACCAAGGGCGCCCAGCAGACCGAGGCCGGCTGCAAGAGCGACGACCTGTCCGGCACGGAGAAGAAGCTGGCCTTCTCCAACTGGCCGCAGTACATGGACGTCGACGAGAAGGACGAGTCCAAGCGCCCCACGCTTGACGAGTTCGTCAAGAAGTCCGGCATCCAGGTGACGTACACCGAGGACGTCAACGACAACAACGAGTTCTTCGGCAAGGTGCAGAACCAGCTCGCCGCCTGTCAGAGCACGGGCCGCGACGTCATGGTGCTCACCGACTGGATGGCCGCCCGGATGATCCGGCTCGGCTGGATCCAGAAGCTGGACAAGGCCAAGCTGCCGAACGTCGAGGCGAACCTGCTCACCTCGCTGCGCAACCGCTCCTTCGACCCGGACAGCCAACTCGCCATCCCGTGGCAGTCCGGCCTGGCCGGCCTGGCCTACAACGCCAAGGTGACCAAGGAGATCCGCACCGTCGACGAGCTGCTCACCCGCCCCGACCTCAAGGGCAAGGTGACCGCGCTGTCGGAGATGCGCGACACCATGGGCCTGCTGCTCCAGTCGAACGGCCACGACCCGGCCAACTTCACCACCGCGCAGTTCGACGACGCGTTGAACAAGCTGAAGAAGGCGGTGGCCAGCAAGCAGATCCGGAAGTTCACCGGCAACGACTACGCCCCCGACCTGGCCAAGGGGGACATCGCCGCCTGCATCGGCTGGTCCGGCGACGTGGTCCAGCTCGGCTTCGAGGACGAGAAGATCAAGTTCGTGGTGCCCGAATCCGGCGTGATGCTCTGGTCGGACAACATGCTGGTGCCGAACAAGGCCACCCACCGGGCCAACGCCGAGGCGCTGATCGACTACTACTACGACCCGGCGGTGGCCGCCAAGCTCGCCGCCTACGTCAACTACATCTGCCCGGTCCAGGGCGCGCAGGCCGAGATGGAGAAGATCGACCCGGATCTGGCCAGCAACCCGCTGATCTTCCCGGACGAGGCGATGCTCTCCCGGTCCAAGGTGTTCATGGCCCTGGACGAGAAGCAGGAGAAGGAATACGAGACCAAGTTCCAGCAGGTAATCGGGGCGTGAGGCGGATGGGTGGGAAAGTGCGGGAGCGCGAGACACCGGCCGGCGACCTGCGACTGGTCGACCTGACCAAACGGTTCGGGATCTTCACCGCGGTCGACGACCTCAGCCTGACCATTCCGCAGGGCTCGTTCTTCGCCCTGCTCGGCGCGTCCGGCTGCGGCAAGACCACCACGCTGCGGATGATCGCCGGGCTGGAGGAACCGACCAGCGGGCAGGTGCTGCTCGGGGACCGGGACATCGCCCGGCTCCGGCCGTACAAGCGGCCGGTGAACACGGTGTTCCAGAGCTACGCACTCTTCCCGCACCTCGACATCGCCGAGAACGTGGCCTTCGGGCTGCGCCGCCGCGGCATCCGCTCGGTGGACGACGAGGTCCGCCGGATGCTGTCGCTGGTGCAGCTCGACGGCTACGAGCGGCGCCGCCCGGCCCAGCTCTCCGGTGGGCAGCAACAGCGGGTCGCGCTGGCCCGGGCGCTGATCAACCACCCGCAGGTGCTGCTGCTCGACGAGCCGCTCGGCGCGCTGGACCTCAAGCTGCGCCGGCAGATGCAGATCGAGCTGAAGCGGATCCAGACCGAGGTGGGCATCACCTTCGTGCACGTCACCCACGACCAGGAGGAGGCCATGACCATGGCCGACACGGTCGCGGTGATGAACGCCGGCCGGATCGAGCAACTGGGCGCCCCGGCGGACCTCTACGAGTACCCGGCCACCGCGTTCGTGGCGAACTTCCTCGGCCAGTCCAACCTGCTCGCCGGGGAGGCCGCCGGCCCCGGCGGGGACGCGGTCCCGGTCTCCGCGCACGGCGCGCGGTTCGCCGTGCCCCGCGAGCGCGCGCGGCTCGACCGGGGACCGGTCTACCTCGGGGTACGCCCCGAGAAGCTGCACCTGGTCGACTCGCTGGACCGGGTCCCCGCCGGGCACCAGTCCGTCGCGGGCGTGGTGAGCGACGCCTCGTACGTCGGGGTCAGCACTCAGTACCTGGTCCGCACCGGCTGGGGCAGCGAGCTGTCCGCGTTCGCCGCCAACACCGGGTCGGAGGTCCGGTTCCCGGTCGGCGCGTCGGTGGTGGCGCACTGGAACCCCCGGAACGCCTTCCTGCTGCCTCGCGAGCCGGGCGCCGACGCGGACCGCACCAGCCCGTTGCTCGACGAGCCCCCGGTCGGGGCACTGTCATGAGTGCGCTGGCCCACGTGCCGGCCGCCTCGGGGCAGTCGTCGGCGCCGCCACCGCCGCCCCGGCGCGGGCGGCACCGGCTGCTGCCGTACCTGCTGTTGCTGCCCGGCGCGGCCTGGCTGTTCGTCTTCTTCGCCCTGCCGCTGCTGCAACTCGCGGCGGCCAGCCTCTACGACCCGGCCGGCTCCCTCTCCACCGGGTACGCGTTGACCTGGGCGTTCGGCAACTACCCGGACGCGGTGCAGGCATACTGGCCGCAGTTCGCGCGGTCGTTCCTCTATTCGGCGATCGCGCTGGTGCTCGCCCTGCTGATGGGCTACCCGCTGGCGTACGCGATCGCACAGAAGGCCGGCCGGTGGAAGAACCTGCTGCTGGTCTGCGTGGTGGCGCCGATGTTCACCAGCTTCCTGGTGCGCACCCTGGCCTGGAAGACCATCCTGTCGGACAACGGCTGGGTGGTCGGGCTGCTGCGCGACGTGCACCTGCTCGGCCCGGACGGCCGACTGCTCGCCACCCCGATCGCCGTGGTGCTGGGCATCACGTACAACTTCCTGCCGTTCCTGGTGCTGCCGCTGTACGCGAGCCTGGAGCGGCTGGACCCCCGGCTGCTGGAGGCGGCCAGCGACCTGTACGCCAGCGGCTGGCAGGCGTTCCGTCGGATCACCCTGCCGCTGTCGATGCCCGGCCTGATCGCCGGCACGCTGCTGTTCTTCATCCCGGCCACCGGCGACTACATCAACGCCGAGCTGCTCGGCACCCCGAACGAATACATGATCGGCAACGTCATCGACTCGGCGTTCCTGGTCCGGCTGGACTACCCGCAGGGCGCGGCGCTGTCGTTCCTGCTGATGGCGGCGATCCTGGCGATCGTCTTCGGCTACCTGCGCAAGGCCGGCACGGAGGAGGTGCTATGAGACTGTCGCGTTGGCTCGCGGACCGGTGGGTCATGATCGTGGCGCTGCTGGTGCTCGGCTACCTGTCGCTGCCGGTCCTCGTGGTGGCCGGGCTGTCCTTCAACCGGCCGTCCAGCCGGCTGTCGTACGACTTCCACGAGTTCACCCTGGACAACTGGCGCCAGCCGTGCGCCACCTCGGACATGTGCGACGCGGTGCTGCGCAGCGTGCAGATCGGCTTTTTGGCCACCGTCGTCTCCACCGTGCTCGGCACGCTGATGGCGTTCGCGCTGGTCCGGCACCGGTTCCGGGCCCGCTCCGGGATCAACGTGCTGATCTTCCTGCCGATGGCCACGCCGGAGCTGGTGATGGGCACCTCGCTGCTCGCCCTCTTCGTCGCCGCCGGGGTGCCGCAGGGCTTCTGGACCATCGTCATCGCGCACGTCATGTTCTGCGTCTCGTTCGTGGTGGTGACGGTGAAGGCGCGGCTGGCCGGCATGGACCGCCGGCTGGAGGAGGCCGCGATGGACCTGTACGCCAGCGAGTGGCAGACGTTCCGGCGGATCACCCTGCCGCTGGTGCTGCCCGGCATCGTGGCCGCCGCGCTGCTCGCCTTCTCGCTCAGCTTCGACGACTTCATCATCACCAACTTCAACGCCGGCACCACGGTCACCTTCCCGATGTACGTCTGGGGCGCCGCCCAGCGCGGCATTCCGCCGCAGGTAAACGTCATCGGCACGGCGATGTTCGCGATCGCGCTGCTGCTGGTCGGGGCGAGTTCGCTGCGCGGCCGGCGGGCCCGGCGCGCCGCGCTGCTCGCGCCCGCCCCGGCGGCGGCTCCACCCGCGAGCCGGTCGTGACCGCTGGGCATACCGGCCGGGCGCTGGCCGACGCGGCGCCCGTGCCGTACTGGTTGGACCGCCCGGAACGGCCCGACCCGTTGCCGCCCCTGCGCGGCGACCACTCGGCCGACCTGCTGGTGATCGGCGGCGGCTACAGCGGGCTGTGGGCGGCCCTGCTCGCCAAGCGGGACGACCCGGGCCGGGACGTGCTGCTGGTCGAGGCGGGCACCTGCGGCTGGGCGGCGTCCGGGCGCAACGGCGGCTTCTGCGCCGCCTCGCTGACCCACGGGCTGGCCAACGGGGTGGACCGGTTTCCCGGCGAGGTCGACGAGCTGGAGTGGCTGGGCCGGCAGAACCTGGCGGCCATCGTCGCCACCGTCGAGGCGTACGGGATCGACTGCGACCTGGAGCGCACCGGCGAGCTGGCGGTGGCGGTCGCGCCGCACCAGCTCGACGGGTTGGCCGAGGACGCCGAGCTGGCCCGCCGGTACGGGCACGACGTGCGCCTGCTCGACCGCGACGAGGTGCGGGCCGAGGTGGACTCGCCGACGTACCTCGGCGGGATGTGGGACCGCGACCGGGTGGTCATGCTCGACCCGGCGAAGCTGGCCTGGGGGCTGCGTCGGGCCTGCCTGGCCGAGGGGGTGCGGATCGCCGAGCACACCCGGGTCACCGGGCTGCGCGGCGACGGCGCGGCGCTGCGGGCCGGCACCGCCGGTGGCGCCGACGGCGCGCCCGGTTCGGTGCGGGCCGGCCAGGTGGTGCTGGCCACCAACGCGTTCCCGCCGCTGCTGCGCCGGCTGCGCGCCTGGGTGGTGCCGGTGTACGACTACGCGCTGATGACCGAGCCGCTCTCGGCCGAGCAGCGCACGGCGATCGGCTGGGCGAACCGGCAGGGGCTGGCCGACTCCGGCAACCAGTTCCACTACTACCGGCTCACCGCCGACGACCGGATCCTGTTCGGCGGCTACGACGCGGTCTACCACTACGGCAACCGGGTGGCTCCGGCGCTGGCCCAGCGACCGGCCACCTTCGGCGCCCTCGCCGACCACTTCTTCACCACCTTTCCGCCGCTCGACGGGGTGCGGTTCAGCCACCGCTGGGGCGGGGTGATCGACACCTGCACCCGGTTCTGCCCGTTCTTCGGCACCGCCTACGGGGGGCGGTTGGCGTACGCGGCGGGGTTCACCGGGCTCGGCGTGGGGGCCACCCGGTTCGGCGCCCGGGTGATGCTCGACCTGCTCGCCGGCGCGGAGACCCCGCTGACCCGGCTGGAACTGGTGCGCCGCAAGCCGCTGCCGTTCCCGCCGGAGCCCGCCCGGGCCGCCGGCATCAACCTGACCCGCTGGTCGCTCGCCCGCGCCGACGCGCGCGAGGGGCGGCGCAATCTCTGGCTCCGTACGCTCGATCGTCTTGGTTTGGGGTTCGATTCCTGATGCGCATCCTGCTCGTCGGCGCCGGTGGCGTCGGCTCCGCCGCCGTAGCCATCGCCGCCCGCCGGTCCTTCTTCGACACGATGGTGGTGGCCGACTACGACCTCGCCCGCGCCCAGCGGGCGGTCGCCGGGCACGGCGACCGCTTCGTGCCCGCCGCCCTCGACGCCTCCTCGGCCGACGCCGTCGCCGCGCTCTGCCGGGAACACCGGATCACCCACGTGCTGAACGCGGTCGATCCCCGCTTCGTCATGCCGATCTTCGACGGGGCGTTCGCGGCCGGGGCGCACTACCTGGACATGGCGATGTCGCTGTCCCGCCCGCACCCCGAGCGCCCCTACGCCGATCCGGGGGTGAAGCTGGGCGACGAGCAGTTCGCGGTGGCCGACGACTGGGCGGCCGGCGGCCGGCTGGCGCTCTGCGGCATCGGCGTCGAGCCCGGCCTGTCCGACGTCTTCGCCCGCTACGCCGCCGACGAGCTGTTCGCCGAGATCGACGAGATCGGGGTACGCGACGGCGCGAACCTCACCGTCGACGGCTACGACTTCGCGCCGTCGTTCTCCATCTGGACCACCATCGAGGAGTGCCTGAACCCGCCGGTGGTCTGGGAGGCCGACCGGGGCTGGTTCACCACCGCGCCGTTCAGCGAGCCGGAGGTCTTCGAGTTTCCCGCGGGGATCGGCCCGGTGGAGTGCGTCAACGTGGAGCACGAGGAGGTGCTGCTCATCCCGCGCTGGGTCAAGGCGAAGCGGGTCACCTTCAAGTACGGCCTCGGTGACGAGTTCATCGAGGTGCTGAAGACGCTGCACAAGCTCGGCCTGGACTCGACGAGGCCGGTGACCGTCCGGGGCGTCGAGGTGTCGCCGCGGGACGTGGTGGCCGCCTGCCTGCCCGACCCGGCCACGCTGGGCGACAAGATGCGCGGCAAGACCTGCGCCGGGACGTACGTGACCGGCACCGGCGTCGACGGCCGCCCGCGCCGGGTCTACCTCTACCACGTGGTCGACAACGAGTGGTCGATGCGCGAGTACGGCCACCAGGCGGTGGTCTGGCAGACCGCGGTCAACCCGGTGGTCGCCCTGGAGCTGCTGGCCACCGGCGCCTGGTCCGGCACCGGCGTGCTCGGCCCCGAGGCGCTGCCGCCGAAGCCCTTCCTCGACCTGCTCACCGGCTACGGCTCGCCCTGGGGGATGGAGGAGCGGTGACCCGCTACGGCCCGATGTACGGCCCGGACGTGACCTTCCTCGGCGTGCCGCCGTGCACCATCGAGGAGCCCGTGACGTACGCCGACGCCGACGTGGTGATCGTCGGTGCGCCCTTCGACGGTGGCACCTCGCACCGCCCCGGCACCCGGTTCGGCCCGTCGGCCATCCGGCAGGCCTGCTACCTGCCGGCCGACGGCTCCCGCCCGTCGCTGGCCCTGCGGGTGGACGGCCTGCGGGACCTGTGCGTCTACGACGCCGGGGACGTGGAGATGTTCTCCGGCGACATCGAGCGCTCGCTGCGCGCCCTGGAGCAGGCCGTGTACGCGGTGGCCGCCGCCGGGGCGATCCCGGTCGTGCTCGGCGGGGACCACTCCATCGCGCTGCCGGACGCCACCGGGGTGGCCCGGCACCACGGGCTGGGTCGGGTGTCGCTTGTGCACTTCGACGCGCACGCCGACACCGGCGACGTCGAGTTCGGTTCCCTGCACGGGCACGGCCAGCCGATGCGCCGGCTCATCGAGTCCGGCGCGGTGCGCGGCGACCGGTTCCTCCAGCTCGGCCTGCGCGGCTACTGGCCGGGCCCGGAGACGCTGGCCTGGATGGCCGAGCAGCGGATGCGCTCGTACGAGATGACCGAGCTGGTGGCCCGCGGCCTGGACACCTGCCTGACCGAGGCGTTCGGGATCGCCACCGACGAGTGCGAGGGGGTGTTCCTCTCCGTCGACGTGGACGTCGTCGACCCGGGCATGGCGCCCGGCACCGGCACCCCCGAACCGGGCGGCCTCACCTCGCGGCAACTGCTCGACGCGGTCCGCCGGGTCTGCTACGAGCTGCCGGTGGTCGGGGTCGACGTGGTCGAGGTCGCCCCGCCGTACGACCACGCCGACGTCACCGCGTACCTGGGCAACCGGGTGGTGCTGGAGGCGCTGTCCGCGATCGCCCGCCGACGCCGCGACGCGGCCGGCGGACCGCCCTGGGACCCCCGCCAACCGCTGCTCGACGGCCGCTGACCCGCCGATAGTTGCCGGCTCAACAGGTCACCTGGGGCAACCAACCGGCCGGACAGGCGTGCCCGACCGACGTCGCGGAAGAGATGACCGCCTCTTTTCGCAACTGGGGGTGAACACGAGACTCGGCAGCGTGACGCAGATGCCGCAGTTTCCCGGTCAGCCCCACCCGTACCCGGCCGCACCGCCCGGTCGCGGTCCCGGCTGGTATCGCCGGCTCGGTCCGGGCGGGCGGGCCGGGGCGATCCTCGGGGGCAGTCTGCTGACGATCCTGCTGCTCTGCTGCACCGGTGCGGGGATCGTGGGCGCCCTCAGCGATGCCCAGCCGAAGGAGACCTCGACCGATCGGGTCGCCGGGCAGGAGGCGGTGCCGGCCGCGGAGGAACCCGTGGCGGCGCCGAGCGCCCCGCCGGCCACCGCGGCGCCGATCGCCACCCCGTCCGACCCCGCCGCGTCGAGCCCCGCCGCGTCGAGCCCCGCCGCGTCGAGCCTCGCCGCGCCGACGACCGCCGCGCCGACCCCGCGCAAGCCGGTGGTGGCGACCCGGACCGAGACGGAGACCCGCCGGGTCGCCCACGGCACCCGGACCGTGCAGGACTCCTCGCTGGCCAAGGGGAAGCGGGTGGTGCGCACCCGGGGCGTCGACGGGGTGCGCACGCTGACCTACCGGGTGACGCTGACGGATGGGCAGCGCACCGGCCGGACGCTGGTCCGCTCGGTGGTCACCCGACAGCCGGTGACCGAGGTGGTCGCGGTGGGCACCAAGCAGGAGGCGCAGTGCCACCCGAACTACGGCGGCTGCGTCCCGATCGCCAGTGACGTCGACTGCGCGGGCGGCGGCGGCAACGGTCCGGCGTACGTCAGCGGGCCGATCCGGGTCATCGGGGAGGACGTCTACGGCCTCGACCGCGACAAGGACGGCGTGGCCTGCGAGGACTGACCAGGGGCCGCCGGGCGGGACTGCCGGGCGACAAGTGCGGTGAGCGCAGGAACCCGGGCGCTGCCGTTCGGGCGGCGGAGGCGGTGCGGCCGCGGCGGAGCGCCGCCATGGGGAGCCGGAAGTCGCCGTGAGCGTGATACCTCTCAGTCATCAACATGACTGAGAGGTATCACGCGCGAAGCGGCCCCTCCTGCTGGCCGGACGGCCGCCGGCTGACCGAGGCGAGGCGAGGCGGGAGCGGATCGGGAACCGGGCCCTCCGGCGCCGCCAGCGAGCAGCCGTGGCCGCGACTCGGCCGGCGTGGCCTGCGCGGACTCACCCGGGCATTGACAGCCGTCGTGCCGGTCGTGATCATACGGTGACGCTGCGGCCGTACGGGGGCCCGCGGCACGATCACCGGAGGACCTTCATGGGTCGAACCCTGTCCGCCTTCGCCCTGGGCGTCACCGCCCTCGCCGCCGCCGTCCTGGTCGACACGGCACCCGCGTACGCCGCCACCGAGCAGTTGCGCCTCGACTTCGACGCCACCCCGACCGGCCAGGTCGAGCCGGGGCCGTGGACGTCCGGCTGCTTCGCCGACGTGGCCACCCCGGGCGACTCCGGCTGCATCGCCGTGGGCGGCACCGGCAGCATCTCCCGCATCACCCGGCCCAACGGCACCGGCAGCAGCCCGGCGCTGGCCTTCCCGGCCGTGGGCAGCGCGATCGTCCAGGTGCCGAACGCGGCGAACCTCAACCCGGGCACCCAGGACTTCACCATCAGCGCCCTGGTCAAGGTGACCTCTGCGCAGGTCACCGAGGGCGCCAACCTGATCCAGAAGGGCCTGTTCGCGGACCCGGCGCAGTGGAAGCTCCAGCTCGACGGCGGCAAGCCCGGTTGCCGCATCAAGGGCACCAGAGGTCCGGACACGGTGGAACTGCTGGCCACCGCCACGACCTCCATCGCCGACCAGGGCTGGAAGTTCGTCCAGTGCAAGCGGCGGGGCGACCTGCTGACCGTCCACGTGGACAACGTCCAGGTGGCGGACAAGGACAAGGCCACCATGGACATCACCAGCACCGCGAAGGTCACCATCGGCGCCAAGGGCACCGGACTGAGCAACAACGACCAGTTCCGCGGCGCTCTGGACAACGCGATTCTCAGCATCGGCTGACCGCGAACGCGTGCGGGGCGGGTGGGCCGAGCCCACCCGCCCCGCCGGGTGTCTCAGGCCAGCCGGGAGCGGATCAGGAAGCGGACCCCCTCCGGCGCCTCCAGCGAGAAGCCGCTGCCCCGCCCCGGCACCACGTCGACCGTCAGCCGGGTGTGTTTCCACAGCTCCCACTGGGCGGTGGACATCCAGAACTCGACCGGCTCCGGCACGCCGTCGACCGCGAGGCTGGCCAGCAGCACGTCCGAGGATCCGGTGCGGAACTCGCCGGCCGGGTAGCACATCGGGGCGCTGCCGTCGCAGCAGCCGCCGGACTGGTGGAACATCAACGGGCCGTGCTGCCCCCGCAGCGACCGGATCAACTCGGCCGCCGCGGGGGTCACGGTCACCACGTCACCCATCAGAAGAAGCCGAGCTTCTGGGTGGAGTAGCTGACCAGCAGGTTCTTGGTCTGCTGGTAGTGCTCCAGCATCATCTTGTGGTTCTCCCGGCCGATGCCGGACTGCTTGTAGCCGCCGAACGCGGCGTGCGCCGGGTAGGCGTGGTAGCAGTTCGTCCACACCCGCCCCGCCTGGATCGCCCGCCCGGCCCGGTACGCGGTGTTCATGTCGCGGGTCCAGACGCCCGCGCCGAGCCCGTACAGGGTGTCGTTGGCGATCTTCACGGCGTCGTCCAGGTCGGCGAAGGAGGTCACCGAGACCACCGGCCCGAAGATCTCCTCCTGGAAGATCCGCATCGAGTTGTCGCCCTCGAAGATCGTCGGTTCGACGTAGTAGCCGCCGGACAGCTCGCCGCCCAGATCGGCCCGGGAACCGCCGGTCAGCACGCGGGCCCCCTCCTGCCGGCCGATGTCCAGGTAGGACAGGATCTTCTCCAGCTGGTCGTTGGACGCCTGCGCGCCGATCATCGTGTCGGTGTCCAGCGGGTGGCCCTGCTTGACCGCGTTCGTTCGCTCCACCGCGGCGGCCAGGAAGTCGGCGTAGTGGCCCTGCTGGATGAGTGCCCGGGACGGGCAGGTGCAGACCTCGCCCTGGTTGAGGGCGAACATGGTGAAGCCTTCGAGGGCCTTGTCCCGGAAGTCGTCCGAGGCCGCGCTGACGTCGTCGAAGAAGATGTTCGGGCTCTTGCCGCCCAGTTCCAGGGTGACCGGTTTGATGTTCTCGCTGGCGTACTGCATGATCAGCCGCCCGGTGGTGGTCTCCCCGGTGAACGCCACCTTGGCCACCCGGGGCGAGGAGGCCAACGGCTTGCCCGCCTCGACGCCGAAGCCGTTCACCACGTTCAGCACGCCCGGCGGGAGCAGGTCGGCGACGAGCGACAGCAGGTAGTGGATCGACGCCGGGGTCTGCTCGGCCGGCTTGAGCACCACCGCGTTGCCGGCGGCCAGCGCCGGGGCCAGCTTCCAGGTGGCCATCAGCAGCGGGAAGTTCCACGGGATGATCTGCCCGACCACGCCCAGCGGCTCGTGGAAGTGGTACGCCACGGTGTCGTCGTCGATCTCGCCGAGCGAGCCCTCCTGGGCCCGGATCGCGCCGGCGAAGTAGCGGAAGTGGTCGATCGCCAGCGGGATGTCGGCGGCCAGGGTCTCCCGTACCGGCTTGCCGTTCTCCCAGGTCTCGGCGATGGCGAGGGACTCCAGGTTGTCCTGCATCCGGTCGGCGATCTTGTTGAGGATCAGCGAGCGCTCGGCGACGGAGGTGCGGCCCCAGGCGTCGGCCGCGCCGTGTGCGGCGTCGAGCGCCCTCTCGACGTCCTCGGCGGTGCCCCGGGCCACCTCGCAGAAGGTCTGCCCGGTTACCGGGGTGGGGTTCTCGAAGTACTTCCCGCCGTGCGGCTTGACGTACTCACCGCCGATGAAGTGGTCGTAGCGGGACTGCCAGTGGGTGGGGGCGTCGTAGCGCGTCATGGGTACCTCCGCCGTCCGTGGGTGGTGGATGGCGCAGGACGCTAGTTTCCGCGACGTTGCAGCGACGTTGCGCGCGGCAGGTCGTACTCCTCGACGAGCTGGCGGGCCCGGGCCACCGCGAGCGGCCGGCGGGGCGCGCCCGGCGGCAACGCCCGGGCCAGCGCCTGCCAGGCGGTGAGGTCGTCGGCGCCGGCCGGGGTGGCGGTCCAGGCGGCGAGCAGGTCGGCGTCCGCGCTGGCCAGCACGGCCGCCCGGAGCTGGCCGTCGACCAGGCGGCGCAGCCGGGCCACGCCCGGCGCGTCGGAGGCGGGCAGCAACGGCCCACCGTACGCCTCGAGCGCCCCCGCCGGGTCGCCGCGCTCCAGCCGCTCGGTGACGGTACGGAAGTCCGCGCGCACGGTCCCGCGCAGCCGGTACGGGCGGGAGTCGAGCAGGTCGGCGCCGAGCGCCCGGCGCAACCGGGACAGCTCGGCGCGCAGGGTGACCGGGTGCAGCCGGTCGTCGCCGTACAGGTCGAGGCCGAGCTGTTCGCCGGTGCGCCCCTCCGGGTGGTCGAGCAGCAGCACCAGCAGCTCGCTGTGCCGCCGGCCGAGCCGGACGCGCCGGCCGCCGGTGCGCAGCTCCGCCTCGTCGCGGCCGAGCGCGGCGACGTGCACCACGTCCGGCTCGGCCGGGGTGGCCCCGGCCAGGAACGCCTCGGCGGCCCGCGCGGTGGCCCGGACCAGGGCCAGGCTCTGCGGGGTGGCCAGATGGTCGCCGCCGGTGATGTCCACCGCGCCGAGCAGCAGCCCGGTGGCCGGGTCGTGGATCGGCGCGGCGGCGCAGGTCCAGCGCTGCACCGGCCGGACGAAGTGCTCGGTGGCGAAGATCTGCACGCTGTGGTCGACGGCGAGGGCGGTGCCGGGCGCGTTGGTGCCGACGTGCGTCTCGTCCCAGCGGGCGCCGGGCACGAAGTTCATCCGCTCGGCGTGCCGGAGCACGCCGGGATGGCCCTCCACCCAGAGCAGCCGCCCACCGGCGTCGCAGACCGCCATCAGGTGGGCGCCGTCCTGCGCGATGCCGCCGAGCAGGTCCCGGAAGAGGGGCAGCACCCGGGCCAGCGGATGCGCGGCTCGGTAGCTCGCCAGCGCGTCGTCGGTCAGCTCGACCGGGGCGGTGGCGTCGGGGTCGAGCCCGGCCGAGCGTTCCCACGAGCGGCGGACCACCTCGCGGACCCGCTGCGGGGCGCCGCCGGTGAGGAACGCCTCGTGGGCCGCGCCGACCTGCGCGATCCGCTCGGCCGGATCGGCGCCGAATTCCAGGGCGAGCCACGGGTCAGCCATCGGCGACCTCCTCGCGCCCATGGTGACCCAGCTCACCCCAATCCGCCAAGGCGGCGGAAGGAAGGGCACCTTGTTAACGCATTCGGTAGAGCAGGGGCCCCCTGTTAACACCTCGGACCACCGTCGCGGCCGGCGCGCCGGGGCGATGCTGCCCCGTGCGGGGCCGTTCGCACCCGGCTGGCGTGGAGGATGGACTCCGACGGCGCTTACGGAACCCTTAACTCCTGCCTGGGACCGTGGGCGCGACGACGAGGAACCGGGGGAGCGGTAGCCGTGCGGGTGCTGGTGGCGGACGACGAGCGGCTGTTGGCGGACACGATCGCCGAGGGGTTGCGTCGGTTCTCGATGGCGGTGGACGTCTGCTACGACGGCGACGCCGCGCTGGAGCGGACCGGGGTCAACCGGTACGACGTGGTCGTGCTCGACCGGGACATGCCCGGGGCCACCGGCGACGAGGTGTGCCGCAGCCTCGCCGGGTCCGACGCCGGTACCCGGGTGCTGCTGCTCACCGCCGCCGCCGGCATCCGCGACCGGGTGGCCGGCCTCGGGCTGGGCGCGGACGACTACCTGACCAAGCCGTTCGCCTTCGCCGAGCTGGTCGCCCGGGTGCAGGCGCTGGGCCGGCGCTCCGCCCCGGCGGTGCCGCCGGTGCTGGAGCAGCACGGGGTGGTGCTCGACGTGGCCCGGCACACCGCCACCCGGGACGGTCGGCCACTGGGCCTGAGCCCCAAGGAGTACGCCGTCCTGCACGTGCTGATGCGCGCCCGCGGCGGCGTGGTCAGCGCCGAGGACCTGCTGGAACAGGCCTGGGACGAGTTCGCCGACCCGTTCACCAACGCGGTTCGGGTCACCGTGATGACGTTGCGCCGGAAGCTCGGCCAGCCGCCCGTCCTGCACACCGTGCCGAAGGCGGGCTATCGGATCGGTGAGCCGACGTGAGCCCCCGCCGTCGGGTCCTGCTGGTCGGGGTGCTCGCCCTGCTCGGCGGCTACCTGCTGCCCGGCATCGGCAGATGGCTGCTGGCACAGGCATGGTGGCGGGCCCACGGCGTCTGTGACCGGACGCCGATCGGCACGGTGTGCGAGCCGATCCGCCCGTACGCCCCGCTGGTCCCCGCGCTGACCGAGATCGTGCTGCTGCTCGCCGCCGGCGTCGCGGTCTGGGGCGCGGCCCGCTGGTGCCTGCGCCCGGTGTACGACCTCAGCGGCCCGATCGCCGACCTGGGGCCGCAGAATCTCGGTCACCGGATCCGCCGCGGCGGCCGGGACGAACTGGCCCGGCTGGCCCGCGCCATCGACGACATGCTGGACCGGGTCACGGTCGGCTACGAGGGGCAGCGCCGGTTCGCCGCGAACGCCTCGCACGAGCTGCGTACGCCGTTGGCGGTGCAGCGGACGCTGATCGAGGTCGGCATGGCCCAGTCGCTCACCGGTGAGCAGTTGGACCTGCTCACCGCCCAACTGCTGGCCACCAACGAGCGCAACGAGCGGCTCATCGAGGGGCTGCTCGCCCTCAGCGAGAGCGACCAGGGGCTGCGCTCCTCCACCCCGCAGCGCCTCGACGAGATCGTCGGCGGCGTGCTGGCCGCGTACCGGGACCGGGCCGCCGAGGCCGGGGTGACGGTGGAGAGCCGGCTGGCGCCCCGGCTCGTGCCCGGCGAGCGGGTGTTGCTGGAGCGCCTGGTCGCCAACCTGGTGGAGAACGGGATCAAGTACAACCGGGCGGGCGGCCGGCTCACCGTCGCCGTCGGCGACGAACCCGCGCTGACCGTTACGAACACCGGCCAGCCGGTCCCGGGCGAGGCGGTCGCCGGGCTCTTCGAACCGTTCCGCCGGCTGACCCGCGACCGCACCAACCAGGGCGGCGGGGCCGGGTTGGGCCTGGCCATCGCCCGCTCGATCACCCAGGCGCACGAGGGCATCATCGCCGCCCGGCCGGGCGAGGACGGTGGCCTGCGGGTCGACGTCCGGCTACCCGCCGCGCCCTGACCGCCGCTTCGGCGGAGCGTCGCACGGTCGCTACTTTCCGTGGTGAGTCGGTTGTCCGACTGAACGGTCCCGCCGTCCCGTCCGTACCAGGCGTCGAGGACACCACCGGAGGACGGGAGACATCGTGAGGGCGCAGCGCAAGCACGTACTGGCGGCGACCGTGGCAGTGGCCGCCTCGGCGGCCCTCGCGGTGGGCACGGGCCTGGGGTTCGCGGAGACCGCCCCGACCGCCGGGTCGGTCTGTGCGGGTTCGGTGACCTTCTCGGCGGAGGGCGGGGCGCCGGCGGCCACCAGCGACCGGTTCCCGGCCGGCACCCGGTTGCGGGTGACCAATCTGGACAACGGCCGGGCGGCGACGGTGACGGTGACCGGTCCGTCCGGCAGCTGTGTGCTGCTCAACGCGACCGCGATGGACCTGGTCCGGGAGCCGGGCAAGAACGTGATCCGCAACAACCGGGTGGAGCTCGTGGCGGAGGGCGACGTGCCGGTGGGGGAGAACCGGCCGGGCAGCGCGCGGCCCGCCATGACGCCGCCGGGCGGGGCGACCGGAGCCGCGCCCGCCCGTAGCGTCTGCTCGGGGGCGATCACCTTCTTCGCCGAGAACGCCCCACCGGCCGCCACCAGTGACCGCTTCCCGGTGGGTACCCGGTTGCGGGTGACCAATCTGGACAACGGGCGGGCGGCGACGGTGACGGTGACCGGCCCGTCCGGCAGCTGCGTGCTGCTCAACGCCGCGGCCATGGACCTGATCCGCGAGCCGGGCAAGAACCTGGTCCGCCGCAACGTGGTGGAGCGGGTCGGCTGACCCGGCTCGGCGGGGTGGGCGGCCGGCGCACCCACCCCGCCGTGCGGGTTCAGGCGATCCGGCGGAGCTGGCGCAGGGTGAGGTAGAGCAGCAGCGCGGCGAGCGCCACGAAGATGCCGGTCTCGATGCCCTGGAACAGCCAGAACCGGTCGGCGGGCTGGTAGAGCTCCCAGTTGTAGGCACCGGGCCGGACACCGAGTTCGGAGCCGCACGCACCGCCGCCGGGCTTCTGGACGCCCGGCGGGCAGCGGATCTGCGCGTCCGGGGCCACCATCGTCCCGTCGGCGTTGCGTACGCCGTTGGCGAGGATCCAGTCGCCGCGGTCGCGCGGCAACGGGTCGTCCCCGACCACCGGGTACTGGGCGGTGCGGGCCGGTTGGTAGTGCGGCCGGGCCAGCACCGCGACGGCGGCCCGGACCCCGATGAAGCCGGCCAGGGTGATGGTCATGGCCGGCAGCATCCGCCGCCCGAGGGTGCCGGCGAAGATGCCGAGCGCCACGGCGAAGAGGGTGTAGCCGATCGGGGCCACGCCCTGCAGGTCGAAGACGATGAAGCCGAACCGGCCCTCGCGCGCGGCCTCGGTCAGCGGGCTGACCCACCAGGACATACCCAGGCCGTAGCAGACGGCGGCGGTGGCCGTCACCGCGACGGCCAGCCCGAACTTCACAAGCGCCCAGCGCCGCCGGCTGATGCCCTGGGTCCAGGCGAACCGGTGGGTGCCCTGCTCGACCTCCCGGGCGATCAGCGGCGCGCCCCAGAACAGGCCGAGCAGCATCGGCAGCACCAGCAGCAGCACGGCGACCAGGTTCAAGTTGCCGTACCGGTTGCCGAACTGCCGAAACCCGCCCTCGCAGGACTCCGCGGTCGCCTGCGGCACGTCACTGCGGGCCAGTTGGCGGACGCACTCGGGCAGGCCCAGATCGCTGAAGGTGTGGCGCATCGAGATGCCGATCGGGACCATCAGCGCGGCGAGCACCGCGAACCCGAGGATGGTGTAGAGCACCTGCTTGCGGTGCTGCCGCCAGGCCAGGGCGATCATGCCGGCACCTCCCATTCGGTGTGGCTGGTTCGGGTCTCGCCCTCGTCGAGGTAGGCCAGGATGACCTCCTCCAGGGTCACGTCGTGCACCGTCCACTCGGGGTCGACCACCCCGTCGACCCGGGCCAGCAGGGTCGACTGGCGGCCGGTGTGGCTGGCCCGCAGGACCGTGCCGACCCCGGTGATCGCTTCGCCGCCGTGCCGGGGGCCGACCAGTTGGCGGTGCCCGGCGACCAGCTCGTCGACCGCGCCGACGAGGCGTACCCGGGAGGCGTTCAGCAGCACGAGGTGGTCGCAGACCCGTTCCAGGTCGCCGAGCAGGTGCGAGGAGAGCAGCACGGTGGTGCCGGATTCGGCGACGCTGCCCATCAGCGACTGGAGGAACTCGCGCCGGGCCAGCGGGTCGAGGCTGGCGACCGGCTCGTCCAGGAGCAGCAGCCGGGGCCGCTTGGCCAGGGCCAGTGCGAGGGCCACCTGGGCCCGCTGCCCGCCGGAGAGCCGGCCGACCGGCAGATTCGGCGGGATGCCGAGCTGGGCCAGCCGCTCGCGGGCCAGCGCGCCGTCCCAGCGGCGGTTCATCCGCCCGGTGATGGTCACCAGCTCGGCGGCGGTGAAGTCGCGGTAGAGCGGGGTGTCCTGGGCGACGAAGCCGACGTCGGGGAGCACGGCCGGATTGTCGTAGGGGGTGCGGCCGAAGACCCGGACCGTCCCGGCGTCCGGCCCGAGCAGGCCGACGGCGAGGTGCAGCAGGGTGCTCTTGCCGGCGCCGTTCGGGCCGACGAGGCCGGCGATCCGCCCGGCGGGCAGCTGGAACGAGCACTCCTGCAACGCCCAGCGTCGTCCGTAGCGCTTGCCGAGCCGCTCGGCCTCCAGCGCGATCTCCATCTGGTCTCCTCTCATCGGGTCGTGGCGGGCCTGGTGCGGGCCGCCTCGGCGGCGAGGGTGGCCCGCAGGGTGGTTTCCACAAGCGCGGTGACGTCCTCGGAGGTGAGCCCGGCGGACCGGGCCCGCCGCAGCCAGGCCACCAGCTCCGCGCGCAGCTCGCCCTGGTCGGCCAGGGGCGGGCCGCCGAGGGTACGGCGGACGAACGTGCCCACCCCGGGGCGGCCCTCCACCAGGCCCTCGATCTCCAGCTCCCGGTACGCCTTGAGCACCGTGTTGGGGTTGATGGCCAGCGACTGCGCCACGTCGCGGACCTTCGGCAACTGGTCACCGGGGTTCAGCAGGCCCACCCGGAGGGCCTGCTTGACCTGCTGGATCAGCTGCACGTACGTGTTCACCTTGGACCGTCCGTCGAGCACGAACTCGATCACACAGCACCCGCCCTTCTATTGTCCTACGACAGTAGGACTATAAGACAGGAAGGCGGTCCATGGCGTCCCCTTCGGGCATCGAACTTCTCAGCGGCGGCGCCGGTGTCCCGGAGCTGGCGCGCCGCGGCGGTCGGCGTCGGGGCGTACTGCTGGAGGTGCCTGCGCGCGAGCCCACCTCCCGGCCGGGTGGGGGCCGGGAGGTGGGCCCGCGCGGGTCGCTCAGCCCAGCCCGACGACCGTCGGCGTCCGCTCGCAGCACGCCGGCAGCGGACCCTTGGCCAGTCCGTACCGGGCCACCAGGAAGGCGGCGTCGCTGAGCGAGGCGTCGCCGGTCACCCCGGAGATCACCAGCCGCTTGCCGAACTGGAGCGCGACGGCGCTGGCGGCGGAGATCTGACCGACCCGGGTGATGGTCAGGCCGTGGTCACCGAACCGGTCGTCCAGGTCGCCGTTGGGCAGATAGCCGGCGAGCGCGATGTTCGGCCACGCCTGGCCGACGGCGATGATCCGCCCATCCGGGCGCAGCAGCACGCCGGTGGCCGCGGCGGTGCCCTCGAACGCGGTGCGCACCATGCCGGTACCGCCGCCGAACGTCGGGTCGAGGGCGCCGTCCGGGCGGAACCGCATCAGGCCGAACTGGAACGGCGGATGGTCGGTCCCGGTGACGCCCACGGCGACGATGCGGCCGGCGCGGTCCACGGCGAGGTCGTGCAGGCCGTTGATGTTCGCGTCGGGAAAGGCCGCCAGGGTGGTGCCCTGGTTGCCGAAGCTCCGGTCGAGCTGCCCGTTCGGGGTGAGCCGGGCCAGCCCGAAGTAGGTCACCCCCTGGTTCTCGGCGGTGCCGCCGAGCACGATCCGCCCCTTCGGCTGCAGGGCCAGGGCGAGGCCGGCGGCGTCACCGCCCGGCATCGGCACGATCACGGATCCGCCGGTGCCGAAGCCGGGGTCCAGCCTGCCGTTGGGCAGGAAGCGGGCGGCGGCGAAGCCGGGATTGCCCTGGGCGTCGGTCGCGCCGCCGGCCACCAGGATCCGGCCGTCGGGGAGTACGACGACGTCGCTGGCGCCGGCGCTGCGCTGCGGTCCGATCGGCGCGACCACCACGCCGCCGGTGCCGAAGCCCGGGTCCAGCCTGCCGTCGGGCAGGTAGCGAGCCACCGCGAAGCCGGACTGGTTCGGCTGCCCGAGCCCGGCGGTGCCCACCACGACCAGCCGGCCCTTCGGTGCCACCGCGACCGCCTGGGCGCCACTGCCGCCCTCCGCAAGCGGCGTGACCACCTGCCCCCTCGTGCCGAACCGGGTGTCCACCGTGCCGTCGCAGCGGTATTTGACCAGGACGAAGTCGGAGCCGGCCCGGCGGCCACCGCCGACGGTGACGATCGACCCGTCCTTGAGGACCACCAGGTTGTTGGCCTCGCGCGGGTGCCCGGCGACCCGGGTGACGGTCACGCCGCGGGTGCCGAAGGTCGGGTCCAGCCGGCCGGCCGCCCCGCCCCGCGCCAGCGGCGACCGGTCGTAGGGTTCGGCCTCGGTGCGCGGCGCGTCGCCGGGTTGGACCGGGAACCGGCGTGCCTCCAGCAGGGCGCGCAGGTCCGCCGGTGCGGCGGGCTCGGCGGTGCGGGCCAGCTCGACCGGCCGGGCCTCGGCGAGGGCCGGCGAGCCGGTGGGTTGGGTGCAGCCGGCGCTGATCGCCACCATGGCGAGCAGCACCGCACCGGCTGAGCCACGCCGGAGCGCGCCGGGTCGACAGGACATCACAGTGACCACACCTCTCGGGAAAGGGACCTGAGAGGCATGGAACCGGAATAAAAGTTACAAAACGGGAGGTTCTCGCCGGATCACTCGCTTGAGTCGACCGGCGTCACCCGAAGGCCGCGTCGAGAATGTCCAGGCCGCGTCCCAGCTCGTCGTCGGAGATGACCAGCGGTGGCAGGAAACGCAGCACGTTGCCGTAGGTGCCGCAGGTCAGGGTGAGCAGACCGGCGGCGTGGCAGGCCGCCGAGATCGCCGCCGTGGCGGTCGGGTCCGGGGTCAGCGTGCCCGGCCGCACGATCTCCACGGCGAGCATCGCGCCCCGGCCGCGTACCTCGGCGACGCGCGGGTCGCGGCCGGCGATCGCGCACAGCCGCTCGCCCAGCACCGCCCCGATCCGCCGGGCCGCCGCGGCCAGGTCCAGCTCGTGCATGGTCTCGATCGAGGCCAGCGCCGCGGCGCAGGCGATCGGGTTGCCCCCGTACGTGCCGCCGAGCCCGCCGACGTGCACCGCGTCCATCAGCTCCGCCCGCCCGGTGACCGCCGCCAGCGGCAACCCGCCCGCGATGCCCTTGGCCAGGGTGATCAGATCCGGCTCGACCCCCTCGTGCTGGCAGGCGAACCAGTCCCCGGTCCGGCAGAAGCCGGTCTGGATCTCGTCGGCGACGAAGACCACCCCGGCCGCCGTCGCCCACTCCCGCAACGCCGGCAGGAACCCCGCCGCGGGTACGACGAACCCGCCCTCGCCCTGGATCGGCTCGATCAGCAGGGCGGCCACGTTCTCCGCGCCGACCTGCTTCTCGATCAGCTCGATCGCCCGCGCCGCGGCGGTCGCCCCGTCGAGCCCGCCGTCCCGCAGCGGGTACGACATCGGCACCCGGTAGATCTCCCCGGCGAACGGCCCGAACCGGTGCTTGTACGGCATGTTCTTCGCGGTCAACGCCATGGTCAGATTGGTCCGGCCGTGGTACGCGTGGTCGAAGACCACCACGGCCGGCCGTCCGGTGGCGTGCCGGGCGATCTTCACCGCGTTCTCCACCGCCTCGGCGCCGGAGTTGAACAACGCCGAGCGCTTCTCGAACCCGCCCGGGGTGAGCGCGTTGAGCTGCTCGCAGACCGCCACGTACGACTCGTACGGGGCCACCATGAAGCAGGTGTGGGTGAAGCGTTCCACCTGCTCGCGGACCGCCGCGACCACCCTCGGCGCGGAGTTGCCCACGTTGGTCACCGCGATGCCGGCGGCGAAGTCGATCCACTCCCGCCCGTCGACGTCGGTGATCGTGCCGCCACCGGCCCGGTCGACGTACGCGCCGACGACGCTGCCCACGCCCCGGGCCACGGCGGAGCCGCGCCGCTTGTGCAGTTCTTCGCTGGAGGCCACGGGTCAGCCCTCGATGTTGTGCATGACGTGCTTGATCCGGGTGTAGTCCTCCAGGCTGTAGACCGAGAGGTCCTTGCCGTGCCCGGAGTGCTTGAAACCGCCGTGCGGCATCTCGGAGACGAACGGGATGTGGGTGTTCACCCAGACGCAGCCGAAGTCCAGCCGGCGGGTCATCCGCATCGCCCGGCCGTGGTCGTTGGTCCACACCGAGGCGGACAGCCCGTAGTCGACGCCGTTGGCCCAGCGCACCGCCTCGTCCTCGTCGGAGAAGCGCTGCACGGTGATGACCGGCCCGAACACCTCCTGCTGGATGATGTCGTCGGCCTGCCGCACCCCGGAGACCACGGTCGGGGAATAGAAATAGCCGCGCTCGCCCTGCCGGGAGCCCCCGGTCTGCACGCTCGCGTGGTCGGGCAGGCCGTCGACGAAGCCGCTGACCCGGGCCAACTGGTTGGCGTTGTTCAGCGGGCCGTAGAGCACGTCGGCGTCGTCCGGCGCGCCGGTCTTCGTGTTGCGGGCCTGCTCGGCCAGCGCCGCGACGAAGTCGTCGTGGATGCCGGGGCCGGCCAGCACCCGGGTGGCGGCGGTGCAGTCCTGACCGGCGTTGAAGTAACCGCCGACCGCGATCGCCTCGGCCGCCGCCGCCACGTCCGCGTCGTCGAAGATCACCACCGGGGCCTTGCCGCCCAGTTCGAGGTGGGTGCGCTTGAGGTCGGGCGCGGCGGCCGAGGCCACCTCCATGCCCGCCCGGGTCGAACCGGTGATCGACACCAGCTGGGGGGTCGGGTGCGCGACGAGGGCACGGCCGGTGTCCCGGTCGCCGCAGACCACGTTGAACACGCCCGGCGGGAAGAACTCGGCGGCGATCTCGGCCAGCAGCAGCGTCGACACCGGCGTGGTGTCGGACGGCTTGAGCACCACCGTGTTGCCGGCCGCCAGCGCCGGGGCGATCTTCCAGACCGCCATCATCAGCGGGTAGTTCCAGGGCGTCACCTGCGCGCAGACCCCGATCGGCTCGCGCCGCACGTACGAGGTGTGGCCGGCCATGTACTCGCCGGCGGAGCGCCCCTCCAGCAGGCGTGCCGCGCCGGCGAAGAAGCGGAACTGGTCCACCGCCGGGGGCAGCTCCTCCTCGGCGGTGAGCTGGCGGGGCTTGCCCGTGTTGCGGACCTCCGCGTCGACCAGTTCCGCCGCCCGGGCCTCGACCGCGTCGGCGAGCTTGAGCATCGCCTTCTGCCGCTCGGCCGGGGTGGTGTCCCGCCAGCTCTCGAAGGCGGTGGCGGCGGCCGTCATGGCCGCGTCCACGTCCGCCCGGCCGGAGACGGGTGCCTGGGCGAAGACCTCGCCGGTGCACGGGTCGATCAGATCGGCGTAGCCGCCGTCCACCGGATCGACGTACTCGCCGTTGACGAAGTTGCGCAGCTGCTGCTGGTCGCTCATGGGATCTTCTCCGAGGGGTGGCCGGGGGACGAGGTCAGCGGAGGTAATCGTAATCTGACTGCCATCTTGGCTACTGAATTCGCGGCAGACAAGGGCTTGGGCAACTGTTTCCGCGCGGGCCGCTCTGGTCTACGCTCCGGTTCTGTGGAGCCGACCGCAATCTTCGTCGCCGGCCGCCCCGCGCACGGCGCGGGCGAGCTGACCGTCACCCACCCCTACGACGGCCGGACGGTGGGGCGTACCACCCTGGCCACGCCCGACCAGGTCGAGGCCGCCGTCGCGGCGGCGGCCGGAGTGGCCGCGCGGGCCGCGGCCCTGCCCGCGCACGCCCGCGCCGCCGCCTTGGACCACGTCTCCCGCCGGCTCGCCGAGCGGGCCGACGAGGTCGCGGCGCTGATCACCGCCGAGAACGGCAAGCCGGTCAAGTGGGCGCGGGCCGAGGTGGGGCGGGCGGTGTCCACCTTCCGGTGGGCGGCCGAGGAGGCCCGGCGGTTCTCCGGCGACCTGCAACGCCTGGACACCGACCCGGCGGCCACCGGACGGATCGCGCTGATCCGGCGGGTGCCGCGCGGGCCGGTCCTCGGGATCGCGCCGTTCAACTTCCCGCTCAACCTGGTCGCCCACAAGGTCGCCCCGGCCATCGCCGTCGGCGCCCCGATCATCGTGAAGCCGGCCCCGGCCACCCCGCTGTCGGCGCTGCTGCTCGGCGAGCTGCTGGCCGAGACCGAACTGCCCGAGGGGATGTTCTCGGTGCTGCCGCTGCCCAACGAGCGGGCTGCCGAACTGGTCGCCGACCCCCGGCTGCCGGTGGTGTCGTTCACCGGTTCCGGGCCGGTCGGCGCGGCCATCCGCCGGGCCGCCCCGGAGAAACACGTCACCCTCGAACTCGGCGGCAACGCCGCGGCGGTGATCTGCGAGGACTGGAACTCCGACGAGGACCTGACCTTCGCGGCGCACCGGATCGCCACCTTCTCCAACTACCAGGCCGGGCAGTCCTGCATCGCCGTGCAGCGGGTCTACGTGCACGAATGGCTCTACGACGGCTTCCTGCCCCGGCTGGTCGCGTCGGTGGCGGCGCTGCGCACCGGCGACCCCGCCGACCCGCTGACCGACGTCGGGCCGCTGGTCTCCGAGGACGCGGCGCGCCGGGTCGAGGCGTGGGTCGACGAGGCGGTCGCGGCCGGCGCCACCATCGAGACCGGCGGACGCCGCGAGGGCGCCGGCTACCCGCCGACCGTGCTCACCGGGGTGCCCGCCGACGCCAAGGTGTGCCGCGAGGAGGTGTTCGGGCCGGTGCTGGTGGTCGCCCCGGTCGCGGACGACCGGGCCGCGTTCGCCGCCGTCAACGACTCGGCGTACGGGTTGCAGGCGGGCGTGTTCACGCACAATCTCCAGACCGCCTTCCGCGCCGCCCGGACGCTGGAGGTCGGCGGGGTGATCGTCGGGGACGTGCCGTCCTACCGGGCGGACCAGATGCCGTACGGCGGGGTGAAGGGGTCCGGCGTCGGTCGGGAGGGGCTGCGCAGCGCGATGGAGGACTACACCGAACCGCGGGTGACGGTGCTGACCGGGGTGGAGCTGTAGCCCGTCACCAGGTGCCGTCGTCGCGCACCCGGGCGGGGGCGTGGCCGAGCAGCAGGTTGGTGAGGGCGGTGTCGACGTCCGCGCCGATGAACCACTCGCCGGCCTGGTCGAGCGCGAAGATGCGCCCGTGCTCGTCGACGGCCAGGATGCTGTCCCGCCGTTCCCGGCCGACCGGGAACAACCGGGCGCCGAGCACCTGACCGAAGTCGGCGAGGGTGTCGGCGGTGTGCGCGGCCCAGGTCGGGTTGGTGTCCAACTGCCGGACGAAGACGTCCCGGCCGGGCCGACGCCGGAAGGTCAGAATCGCGGGGAAGTCGAGAAAGACGCGCTCGGCGGCGGGAAACGGCTCGTGGCTGTGGCTCCTGCCCACCACCTCGCAGGTCTCCGCCATCGCGCCCTCGGCCATCGCCCAGTTGAACTCGTTCTGGTCCCAACCGGCGTCGGCGAGCGCCTGGGCGACCTCTGGTGGAAAGCGGTCGGGATCCGGCACCTGGCGTGGCAAGGGTGGGGTTTCCACCAGGCGACCCAGCTCGCCCCATGGCAGAACCTCGAAGGCCACCAGCGCTCTCGTGCAGGACTCGCAGAGATCCCGCACCTCGCCCCCGTCGCGGTCGCCGGGCTCGCGGATCTGGAAGACCTGGAGCCGGCTGGCGGCGAACAGCGCCCGCGCCTCGCCGCCGGTCAACGGCGGCTCACCCGCGCTCGCGCGGCGGTGATCGTATTCGTGCAGCACGTCGGAGACCACGATCAGCTCGGCATGCCGGTCACCGCCGCGCACCAGATGGCCGGCGGGCACCCCGTCCAGGTAGCCGCGGACCAGGGGGTGGTGGTTCAGCTCGACGTCGCCCTTGGCGCCGTGTGCCACGTACGTCCGGCCGTCGACGGTGAGGTGCGCGGCCGTGCCGGGCGTCGGTAGCCGGCGGAGCTCGCGGAGCAGTTGGCTCGCCGGGTCGACGGTCCGCGGGGCGCGGTCGCCGGCCGGGCGGCTGCGCCGGTACATCCGCTCGACCGCGGTGGCCGGCACCCGTGGCCAGGTGGTGACCTCGCCGGTCTCCTTGTCGACCACGGTGGTCGGCAGGTCCCCGGGCAGCGCGCCGACGTCACCGGACACGGTGGACCGGATGATGTAGCCGAGGTCGAACTCGTCGACGCTGGGCCGGCACTCGTAGCCCAGCCGCTGCGAGTCGCGGCGGGCCCACACCGTGGCGAGCTGCTCGGCCTGCTGGCGATCGATCACAGCGCTGAAACTACCGGACCCCACGGATTCGTGGCGCCCGGTATGGTTCCCCTGACTGAACGTGACCGGGGGAGGGTGACGTTGGCCGAAACTGTCGACCGGGACGCCAATCGCGCGCTCCGGCAGCGGTTCGACGAGGTGTACGGGCAGTACCAGCGCCTGCGGTCCGGTCTGGACGAACTGCGGGCCAAGCTGGCCGAGCTGCGGGTCACCGAACGCTCCGACGACGGGCAGGTGACCGCGACGGTGGGCGCGCGCGGCGAGCTGATCTCGGTCGAGCTCGCCCCGGCGGTTTTCCACGCCCGGGACGCCAAGGCGTTGAGCCGGAAGATCACCCTGACCGTGCACCGCGCGGCCTCGGCGGCGACCGCTGCCACCCAGGAACTGGTTACTGGCTACCTGCCCGAGGGCCAGGGGTCGGCGGAGTTCCTGCGCAGCGGGGATTTCGGGGCGCTGCTCGGCCGGGCGGACGCGGCGTTCCGGGACGAGGGCGGCGCCCGTGGCTGACGAGCAGCTCTGGCTCGATCCGGACCGGGCCCGCCGGGGCGCCGCCGACCTGCGGCTGGCCGGCGAGGCGGTCACCGCCCGGCGGCACGAGGTGGGCGACGCGATCGCCGCGGCGAGCGCCCGGCGGCCGTGGGGCCGCGACGACATCGGTGCCGCCTTCGACAAGAACTACCGGACGTACGAGGAGACGTTGCTGCGCGCCTGGGCGGGCGTGGGGCGGGCGATCCAGGAGTTGGGTGCCGACGTGACGACCTCGGTGCGGGCCACCGTGGACACCGACCTCGGCAACGCCCGAAAGCTGGACGGGACCGTCCGCCGCCCCGACCACCGGCACTGAGCCGCGGAGGACCAGGCGTGAGCATCCTGCCGAGCCCAATCCCGCACCCGTTGGAGTTCAACCCCTGGGAGCTGCCCGGCTGGGTCTACGAGGCCTTCGACTGGGTGATCGGGGTCGAGTGGCCCGACGGCGACGAACGGTCGGTCTGGGACGTCGCCGACCAGTGGTACGGCGTGGCGGGGCTGCTCGCCGGTCCCCGGGACGACGCGACGGCCGCGGCCGGCGAGGTGATCGGTGGATACGGCGGCGTGGGCACGGTCGCCGGGGCGTTCGACGCGGCCTGGCGGCGGATGGCCGACGGTGACGAGGCGCCGCTGAATGTCCTGCTCGCCTTCACCGGTGACCTGGGTCGGCTGGTGGAGGAGTGCGGCGCCGACATCGAGGGCGCCAAGCTCGAGGCCTGGATCGAGTTGGGCATTCTCGCCGTCGAGTTGATGTCGGTGGCGGTGCTGACCGTGGCGACCGCGGGCGCGGCGTCGCCGGCCGCCGGGGCGGCGGTGACCGCCAGCCGGTTCGTGGTGCAGCGGATTTTCAAGCGGCTGCTGACGCAGCTCGCCCGCAAGGAACTGAAACGGGGCCTCAAGGAGGCCGGCGAGCGGGCGGCCAAGGGCGGGCTGCGCGGGCTCGGCCGGCACGCCGCCAAGGGTGGCCTGCTGGAGGCGGCGGAGGAGACCGGCGTCAGCCTCGCCACCCAGGCCTACCAGAACGCCACCGGTCGCCGTCACGGCCTGGACGTCGCCGAGCTGGGCTATTCCGCGCTGGGCGGCGCCGCCGGGGGAGCGGTGGTCCCGCTGGCCGGTCTCGGCCGGCACGCGCAGGGCCGGGGCGCCCGGATCGCGGAGCACCTCGGCCGGGAGATGACCGGGGAGACCCTGGCGGAAGGGGCTGCCTCGCTCGCCACCGGGCAGGGCGCGCTCTCCTGGGAGGACGCCGCCCGGGCCGCCGCCTCCGGGACCACCGGGGCGACCACGGGTCAGGTCGACCACGCGTTGCGGGCCCGGCTCGACGGGCAGCTGAGTGCCCTGGCGGGGCCGATCGCGCCGACGGACCTGCCGGATCCGTCCGTCCCGGTTGGACAGCCGGCGGAGGACACCGGCCCGCGGATCCCGTCACCTCGCCCGCCCGCTCCGGTGGAGGTGACGCCGCCCGCGGTCACGCATCCGGCGGGTATTCCGGGCCACGCTGCGCAGGACCTCGGCGCCGAGGCGCCGGCCCTCGTCGGCCTGGCCGACGGCGGACCCTCCGCGCCGGCACCTGCCCCCCCGCTGGCCGAGGCGCCCATGCCGGCATCGCCGGTCGTCGCCGCGGCGAGCGACCAGGCGGCAGCCGGGACGCCGGGTCCGATCGACACCGCGCCGTCTGACCCGACCATCCCCACCGCGCGTGAGCCGATCGGCGCTGCCGGGCACCTGCCCCCGGCGACCGGGACGGTCGAGGTGCCGGCGTCACCGCAGGCCGGCGGGCCGAGCCTGTCCGCCGTCGCGGTCGACCACCCGGCGTCCGGCCTGCCGACGACCACTCAGCCGGCCACCCATCCGCCGGCCACGGCGGCCACGGGCACCGCCGCGACGACGGCTCCGCCGCCGGGGCCGCCCGTCGCACCGACCGTCGTCACCGGCTCGGCCCCGGGGCCCCTGGTCACCTCCGGCGTCGCACCGCTGCCGACCCACCCGGCCAACAACTCCGCCGTCGCCGCGCCGCACGTGCCGGCGGTGAGCGGTGCGAGCGCCGTGCCACCACACGCCGTTGCCACCGGTGCGGCGGTCGGGTCGCCGCCGATCAGCTCGCCCCCGGACCCGTCGCCATCGCCGCCACACGCCGGGCAGCGCCCGGCGACCCCGGTGGAGGGCAACCCGCCGCGCGGCGCCGGGGGACCGCCGGACGGGCGGCCCGGGGAGAGGACGGGCGCCGCCGATCCCGCGCACGCCCGCCGGGTGTTCGAGGCGCTCAACCCCGGCGTCCCGACCGCGCCCCGGACGGACATGCCGCCGACGCCACCGGTCGCCGACCCGTCGCTGTTTCCGCCGCGCACCCCCGAGTGGTACGCGGCGACCTGGGCGCTGGAGCGGGACGCCCTCGAACGCAACCGCTACAAGGGCTACTTCGAGGCACAGCGTGCCTGGTACGAGGAGAACCGCCGCGAGGAACTGAGTGGCCAGTTTCGTGGGTCGGCCGAGATCACGCTTGAGCGGGCGCGATGGTTGCGGAACCGCGCCCGGGAACTGGTCAACGCGGGACGCCGGCTGATCGCCGAGCACACCTTCCAGGCGAGCCGGGCCGTCGAGCGGCAGTCCTACCGGTACGCCGACCAGGCGGAAGCGGTCCGCGAGGGCAGACTCGTCCCGGAGACCGTCGTCATCGACTCGGCCGAGGACTTCCACCGCATCAACAACGACGTGGCCGACCTGGCCCTGGGCGGGGTCGAGACGGGCGACCGTTCGGCGCTCACCGGCGACGACGTGCCACCGCCGAGCGACCGGTCCCGGCCGTACGGGCAGTGGGGTGGCCTGCGCCCGCCGCTCGCCCTGCACCAGACCGACCTCGAACGGCAGATGCCCCGGCACGTCGACGGCCGAGTGCTGCGTACCGCCGACCCGCGGGTGGGCGGCTGGTTCGGGCTGATGAACGACGGTGGTCCCGCCGCCGACGCGACCCGGGGGATCAACTGCCTGGACTGCACGCTGTCGTTCTACGACACCTGGATGCACGGGCGGCCCAGGGTGTCCGCGCCGCGTACGTTCGACGGCTATTCCGACGGCGACATCAACCGGCCCATCAGCGGCGAGGCGGAGGGGCCGCGCCGGGTGGAGGAGGTGACCGGCGGCCGGTTCCAGCGGCTGGTCGCCGCCCCCGAGGACCCGGTGCGGCACCCGGCCGAGGCGCGGTACGCCGTCGACCGTGGCTTCCGCGCGCTGGCCGACCAGTTGCGGCTCGGCGGGCACGGCTCCTACGCCTTCGTCATCACCGAGTGGGAGGGCGGCGGCTCGCACGCCTGGGTGGCGCTCAACCAGCACGGCACGGTCCTCTACCTGGACCCGCAGAGCGGTGAGGTGCGCGACCGGCCGCTGTACGCCCACTCCGGCCAATGGCATCCGGGCAACGTCTCCGGGATGGACGCGCTGGTGCTCGGCGGTGATGGTCACCCGAGGCCCCTGCACGGTCTGGGCCGGGGCCGGTTCAGCGCACTACCCGACCTGCCGGCCCCGTCGACATCGGACGGCCGGGCCGGCCACGGCGGTCCCGACCTGAACCGGCTGTATTTCCTCGACGACCCGGGCTCGACCGGCCCGGGTGCCGTCGCGCCGGGCTCACCTCCGGCTGATCAGGGCGGGACCACGGCGGGGGCGCAGGAGGAGCGGAACCGGGCCTGGACAGCGCGGATCGCCGCCGGGGTGTCGGTCCGGGACGTGTTGAACCGCAGTGTTGACCTCGACGGGGTGTTCGCGGCCGGGGTGCGGCCCGCCGAGTTCGCCGCCGAGGCGGAGCCGGCGACCCTGCGGCGGCTCGTGCCGCAGCTCGACGAGGCGGCGGCGGGCGACCTGGCGCGGCTGCTGGCGGACGACCGGGTCCGGCGGATGCTGGAGGCGACTGGGTCGACACCGCCGGCCGAGAAGCCGATGCTCGCCGAGACGCTGGTGCGCCAGCTCGCGGGACACCCCGACCTCGTACGGATGATGCTGACGACGCCGGAGCTGGCGAGTTCGCTCACCGCCCGGCCGGTGACGCTGCACAATCTCGCCGAACGCCAGCAGGGGATCGACGTGCTCGGGGTAGTGCTGGCTGACATCGGGAACCGTGGCGCCACAGCGGTGCTGGCGGACGGTGTGTCGATTGCGGCAGCCACACCGCTGTCGCCGGAGCAGCGTCGGATCAGTGCCCAGTTCCAAGACTCCCAGGAGCCGGCGGTGCAGCCAGGCTTCGACTCCAACCGCGTCGAGGACGCTGACTATGTGCGCCGCTACCTCGACGAGCTGTACGGGCAATCAGTTTCGGCGCAGGCGGAGGTGACGGAGCTGGCACGCCAGTTGGCGCACCGATCGGTGTCGCCAGCCGAGGCCCAGGGGCGCGCCGAGCCCAAGGACCGGCAACGCGCGGAGGACAAGGTCAAGAAGTACAACGGCGACGCGTCACTTCTCACGGATCTTGCTGCGGCGAAAGTGATATTTACGAACCTGTCCGATCTCTACCGCGCCCTGGAATCCCTGTCGAACAATCCCGCCCTGCGCATCCTTGAATTCGAGGACCGGTTCGTCGAGCCGCAGCGGAGTGGATACCGGGATATTCTGATGACGGTGCGTACCAGCGGTGGTCATGTGGCGGAATTCAGGCTACACCTGAAGGCTGTCGAAGACGTTGCCACATGGGAGCACTCGCTCTATGAAGTGACTCGGGACCTGAAGGCGGTAGCTCGGGGTCAGGGGCGTAGTATGTCCGGCGCCGAGCGCGCGATCGTCAACGGAGTGTTGCGGCAGCAGCAACATTGGTTCTGGGTGGCACTGCGAAAGTCTCTCGACGGGGGTGGGCATATATGAGCGATTCCCCGGGTCTCGTGCTTCCCTCCTATTTCTCTCATTTCAAGTGGCCACTGAAGCTGGTCGCCACCGAGGATGGCGGCATGCGAGCGTGGCGGCTCGCCAGAGGGGGAGGGTGGGAGTCGGCGGACGACGCGATCGATGAGGTCATCTTTGCGATGGGCGGTGAGGTCAAGGTGCTCACGCCGGACCGCTTCGTTCAGTTGGCCGAATGGCACCGCGCCCGCCACCTCAGAGGGGAAGGTCCGGTCTTCGCGCTCTACGAGACGATCAAGGCGATCGAGGAGACCGCCGAGTCGGACGGGCGTGGGTTGACCGACAAGGAGCGCGCAATCGTCGCTGGCCTTAGGCGTAGGACCTTTGTCATGTTCGAGGAGGAACTGCGGCGCCGGGGTGACCCGGGTGCTGACCCGAGTGTGGCGGTGTGATGCGGTCGCGGTCGGCAGAGCGTCTGCAATGGGCGGTGTCCAGTGTTGAGCTATTACGTAATATATCGCGATGAAAATAGGTCCGAGCCGGCGGGTGTCTTGATCGTGGATGTCGCGACAGGGGATTCAGTGGTGTGGGATCACCGCGAGGGGAATTGGGTGTACGACCCCGCGATGGCGGTTCGGTTCTTGGATGACTTCCGCAACTTCGATCGGTACGAGGATGTCAACCGTTCATCGGTGGAATCGGTGATCTGTTCTGTGACCGGTGGCCCGCCCCCGCCCGACGAGGAGTTCGTGCAGGCAATGTTTCGGCGGGGCCGACGATCTCGACCGGCTTGACGGTGGCGAGGGGCTCTGAGTACGCGATCTTTCCGAGCTGATCCTGCGGTCGAGCGTCGGGCTGCTCCGCGCGGCCTCGGTAGGGTGTCCAACATGGAGCATTGTCGCCTCGGCACCAGCGGTCTCATGGTCAGCAGGGTCATCTTCGGCAACTGGCTGACCCACGGCGAGACCATCGCCCGGCCCGCCGCGACCGCCTGCGTACAAGCGGCGTTGGACGCCGGGATCGACACGTTCGACACGGCGGACGTCTATGCGATGGGTGCTGCCGAGACGCTGTTGGGTGAGGCTCTCCGGGGCACTACCCGTTCTTCGGTGGTCATCGCCTCGAAGGTCTGCCTGCCGGTGGGCAGCGGCCCGAACGACCGGGGGCTGTCCCGGAAGCACATCATGGAGTCCTGCCACGGCTCACTGCGCCGGCTCGGCACCGACTACATCGACCTCTACCAGGCGCACCGCTTCGACGAGGACACGCCGTTGGAGGAGACGTTCCAGGCGTTCGACGACCTGATCCGGCAGGGCAAGATCCGGTACGTCGGGGTGTCCGAGTGGACGGCGGAGCAACTGGCGGCGGGGTTGGCGGCGAGCGACGGGCTGCGCTCCCGGATCGTCTCGAACCAGCCGCAGTACAACATGTTGTGGCGGGTGATCGAGCCGGAGGTGGTGCCGGTGTGTGCCGGGGCCGGCATCGGTCAGCTCGTCTTCCAGCCGCTCGCCCAGGGCGTACTGTCCGGCAAGTACCGACCCGGTGCGACCGCGCCCGCCGGGTCGCGCGCCGCCGCCGGTGGCCGGGCGCCGACGTTCATCCGCCGGGTCCTCGGTGCGGAGCTGCTCGACCGGGTCCAGCGGCTCCGGCCGATCGCCGACGCCGCGGGCGTCTCGATGGCCCAGCTGGCGGTGGCCTGGACGTTGCAGCGGCCGACCGTCTCGGCGGCCATCATCGGTGCCTCCCGTCCGGAGCAGGTCACCGAGAACGCCGCCGCCGCCGGGGTGCGGCTCGGGGCGGACGTGCTGGCCGAGGTCGACCGGGTCCTCGGTGACCTGATCGACCGGGACCCCACGAAGACCGCACGCATGATGGCGGTCGAGCCGAGCTGGGCCGCCGCGGACCAGTCGACGGGCTGACGGTGCGCCGGTGACCGGGATGGGGTGGCTGACGCCGCGCACCGTCGAGGAGGCGTACGCGGTGCAGGACCGGCTGCGGGCGTCGGTCGACGCGGTCGGGCCGGGGCCGGACGCGCCCGCGACCGTCGCGGGCCTGGACGTCGCGTACGCGCAGCGCGGTGACCGGTTGGTGGCGGCCGTGGCGGTGCTGGACGCGCGGACCCTGGCGGTCGTCGATTCGGCAGTGGTGGCGGGCCACCCGGCCTTCGACTACGTGCCGGGGCTGTTCGCCTTTCGCGAGTTGCCCGCGCTGCTCGACGCCCTGGACCGGTTGACCGTCCGTCCGGACCTGCTGGTCTGCGACGGGCACGGGCTGGCACACCCGCGTCGGTTCGGGTTGGCCTGCCACCTGGGCGTGGTGACCGGGCTGCCGGCGATCGGCGTGGGCAAGACGCCGCTGGTGGGTACGTGGGTGACGCCGGCCCGGGAGCGGGGTGCGGGGGCGCCGCTTGTCGACGGGGGTGAGCCGGTCGGGCGGGTGCTGCGCACCCAGGACGGCGTGAAGCCGGTCTTCGTCAGCGTCGGGCATCGGATGAGCCTGGACAACGCCTGCGCGCGGGTGCTGGCGCTGACCCCGACGTACCGGTTGCCGGAGACGACGCGGGTCGCCGATCGGCTCTGCCGGGCGGCCCTCGCCGCCCGCGGCGGGGCCGGCTGAGGGGGTAACGCGGCACACAGCCGGGACGCTCTATGACCAGGTGCTACCAGGCCTCGGTAGTAGCCTGGCCGCCGGACCGGCCGGGAGCAGCCCGGACCGATCGGGACGAAACTGCGAGGTGATCATGTCGGTACGTCGGCACGTGGCGCGGCTCGCGACGGCCTGCGCGCTGCTGGGCGGCCTGGTGGCCGTCGGGGCGTCACCGGCGCTCGCGGATGACGACTCGGTGCGGGTGCGCGCCGCCGGCAGCTTCACCGCCGGTGGCTCGGCCGAGAGCGTGACGCTGGAGGTGCGGAAGAAGAGCGACGGCTGCGTCCTGGTCCATACGGCGCTCGGCCTGCGGCTCGACGGGTTGTCCGCCGGCCAGGTCGAGGTGAAGGTGAACTACGGCGGGCGCTGGTGGCCGGTGCCGGTCGGCGACGGCGGCGACGGGGTGCAGACCGGCCGGACCACGCCCAGCAAGCCCCGGCTGTGCAAGGACAAGAAGGTCACGGTGAAGTACCGGGTGGCCTTCCTGGCCGGCGCGCCCGCCGGGCGGCTGACCGTCGTCGGCGAGGCGACCGACGCCGGCGGCGAGGCCATCGATCGCGGCAGCGACACGGCCCGGGTGGTCGGCGGCCGGGCGGTGGAGCCCACCCCGACCCGCGAGCCGACGCCGACCCCGAGCGCGGTGGCCACGGTGGAGCCGACCGCCGCCGCGGTGGCCGCGCCGACGGCCGCCGCCGCTGTCGGCCCGCAGAACGGCCGCCCGGTCGCCCAGGAGGAGGATTCCGGTTTCTCCCCGATCATGTTCGTCGGCCTGGCCCTGGTGCTGGTCGGCGCGGGCCTGATCGCGCTGTTGGTCCGCCGGTCCCGCGCGGACCGGGCGGAGCGGGAGCAGACCGGCGGGCAACCCTGGTCCGGCGGGCCGCCGCCGGGTGGCGCCGGGCCCACCACGTACCGCTCGGCCGGCGGGCCCGCGGCGGCCTCGACCGGTCAGGTGTACGGCCAGCGCCCGGCCCCCGCCGGCGGCGGTGTGTACGGCGCTGCCGCCCCGCGCCCGTCCGGCGGGGTCTACGGCGGGGCCGTGCCGCAGCCGCCGGTGCCCGGTCAGCCCGGCCCGCCTCCGGCGCCACCCGCCGGGTCGGGGAAGAACCCGCCGCCGGATCCGGCGGGGGGCGACGCCACCACGGTGATGCCCCGGCTGCCCGGCTGAGCCAGGGTGGAGGCCGCCGCTCCGATACGCTCAGGCTCGTTGAGGACCTGCGGCTGAGGAGCGAATTCGGTGTCTGATCTGTCCCAGATCATCAAGGCCTATGACGTCCGGGGCACGGTGCCGGACCAGTGGGACGAGCCGGTCGCCCGGGCCATCGGTGCTGCCTTCACCCAGTTCCTGGCCGCCACCGGCGAACCGGGCGACGCGGTGGTGATCGGGCATGACATGCGGCAGACGTCGCCCGGCCTGGCCGCCGCGTTCGCCGCCGGGGTACGCGCCGAGGGCCGCGCGGTGATCGAGATCGGCCTGGCCTCCACCGACATGCTCTACTACGCCTCCGGCGCGCTCGGCCTGCCCGGGGCGATGTTCACCGCCAGCCACAACCCGGCCCGCTACAACGGCATCAAGATGTGCCGCACCGGCGCCCGCCCGATCGGGCAGGACAGCGGGCTGGCGGAGATCCGGGACCGGGCGCAGGCGCTGCTGGACAAGGACGAGGACGCCCCGACCGGCGAGCCGGCCCGCCCGGCCGAGCAGCGGGACCTGCGCCCCGAGTACGCGGCCCACCTGCGCACCCTGGTCGACCTCGCCGGCATCCGCCCGCTGAAGGTGGTCGTGGACGCCGGCAACGGGATGGGCGGGCACACCGTGCCCAGCGTGCTGGGTGACGCGGTGCTGCCGGCGCTGCCGCTGACCATCGTGCCGCTCTACTTCGAGCTGGACGGCAGCTTCCCCAACCACGAGGCCAACCCGCTGGACCCGGCCAACCTGGTCGACCTCCAGCGGGCGGTGGTCGCGCACGGCGCCGACCTCGGCCTGGCCTTCGACGGCGACGCGGACCGCTGCTTCGTGGTCGACGAGCGGGGCGAGCCGGTGTCGCCGTCCGCCGTCACCGCCCTGGTGGCCGTCCGGGAGCTGGCCAAGCACCCCGGCGCCACGGTGATCCACAACCCGATCACCTCGGCGGCGGTGCCGGAGATCATCCGGGAGCACGGCGGCGAGCCGGTGGTGGCGCGGGTCGGCCACTCCTTCATCAAGGCCGAGATGGCCCGCACCAACGCCATCTTCGGCGGCGAGCACTCCGCCCACTACTACTTCCGGGACTTCTGGTTCGCCGACACCGGCATGCTGGCCGCCATGCACACCCTCGCCGCGCTCGGCGAGCAGGAGCTGCCGCTGTCCGAGCTGGCCGCCCGGTACGAGCGGTACGTCGCCTCGGGCGAGATCAACTCGACGGTGCCGGACCAGGCGGCGAAGGTCGCCGAGGTGCGCGCCGCGTACCCGGACGCGGAGGTCGACGAGCTGGACGGGCTCACCTTCCGCTTCCCCGACGGCGCCTGGTTCAACCTGCGCGCCTCCAACACGGAGCCGTTGCTGCGGCTCAACGTCGAGGCCCCGTCCCGGGAGCGGATGATCTCGCTCCGCGACGCGGTGCTCGACCGGGTTCGCCGATAAGATCGCGTGCGCCGGTCGGCACCGCCGACCGGTCGACCGCATACGTGGAAGGAGCCGCGCCGTGGCCCTGGACCCGCAGTTGCTCGAGATACTCGCCTGCCCGGACACGCACCACGCCCCACTCGACTACGACGCGCAGGCGCAGACCCTGACCTGCACCGAGTGCGGCCGGATCTTCGAGGTCCGCGACGACGTACCGGTGCTGCTGCTGGACGAGGCGCGCGGTGGGCCGGCGGACGGGACGCGAGGCGAGTCGACCCGGTGATGGAGATGGACGGCACGGCCGGGGTCAGTGGCCACCGGCACGCCGACGAGGCGCTGCTCGACGACCCGGACCGGCTCGCCGAGAGCGACCCGGGCGGGATGCTGCGGTTCACCGCCTCGGCCGGCGCCCAGGTGCGGGAGTCCGCCGCGCTGGCCGCCGAGGCGAACCTGTCGGTGCTCTCCGACGACCTGCGGGCCCGCGCGGTGGTCGTCGCCGGCATCGGCACCGCCGCGCGTACCGGTGACGTGCTCGCCACGGTCGCCGGCCCGCGCTGCCCGGTGCCGGTCATCCCGCACCGCAGCGCCGGGGTGCCCGGCTGGGTCGGCGCGGCCGACGTGGTGATCGCGGTCAGCGCCTCCGGGCGCAGCCCCGAGGCGCTCGGCGCCGCCGAGGCCGCGCACCGGCGCGGCGCCCGGCTGGTCGCGGTGGGCGCGCCGGACTCCCAGTTGCAGTCGGTGGCCGAGCGGGCCCGGGCGCCGTTCATCCCGGTGCCCCGGCGCGCGCCCGCCCGGGCCAGCCTGTGGGCGCTCACCGTGCCGGTTCTGCTCGCCGCCCGTAGCCTCGGCCTGGTGAAGGTCAACGAGGCGGATCTCGCGGAGACCGCGGCGCGGCTCGACGCCGACGCGGACCGCTGCCGGCCCACCGCCGAGTCGTTCGTCAACCCGGCGAAGTCGCTGGCCCTCGGGCTGGCCGGGTCGATCCCGATCGTCTGGGGTTCGTCGCCGCTGGCCACGGTGGCCGCCCGCCGGTTCGGTGACACGCTCTCGGCCAACGCCCGCTACCCGGTGGTCAGCGGGGCGCTCGGCGAGGCCGGCCGGGGCCGGGTCGGGCTGCTCGACGGCGTGTTCGGCGGGCTGTTCGAGTCCGCGCGGGACATCTTCGCCGACCCGGGTGCCGGCGACGGTGACGGCGACGCCACCCGGCTGCGGCTGGTGATCCTGCGCGACGGCGGGCTCAACGCCGAGGACGACACCGACGAGCCGCTCGCGGTGGAGGAGCGGCGGGCGGACGCGGTGCAGACGCTGGCCGAGCGGCGTGGGGTGCGCTGCGACGTGGTGACCGCCGAGGGCGGTTCGGCGCTGGAGCGGCTCGCCTCGCTGACGGCCGTGCCGGACTTCGCCTCGATCTATCTCGCGCTCGCGCACGGCCTGGACCCGATGGCGGTCCCGGCGATCACCGAGATGAAGGAGCTGGCGAACCAGTGAACGACAGAACGACCCGACCCGCTCCGGGTCGACCCGCCACGGCCGGGACAGGCACCGCGTGAGCGCGAGGAGTGAGCCGGGGTTGCGAGCCCCGCAGTCGCGAACGAAGAGAGGCGCCGCGTGAGCGCGAACGGCGGGACGAAGGCGATCATCGCCGCCCTGCTGGCCAACGTCGGCATCGCGGTCACCAAGTTCATCGCGTTCCTGCTGACCGGCTCCTCGTCGATGCTGGCCGAGTCGATCCACTCGGTCGCCGACTCCGGCAACCAGGGGCTGCTGCTGCTCGGTGGCAAGCGGGCCAAGCGGGCGGCCACCCCGCAACACCCCTTCGGCTACGGCCGCGAGCGGTACGTCTACGCGTTCATCGTCTCCATCGTGCTGTTCAGCCTCGGTGGCCTGTTCGCGCTCTACGAGGCGTACCACAAGTGGCACGACGCGCACGGCATCCACAGCTGGCAGTGGGTGCCGGTGACGGTGCTGGTGGCGGCGATCGTGATGGAGGGCTTCTCCTTCCGGACCGCCATCAAGGAGTCCAACCTGATCCGGGGCAAGCAGACCTGGGTCCGGTTCATCCGCCGGGCCAAGGCCCCGGAGCTGCCGGTGGTGCTGCTGGAGGACTTCGGGGCGCTGGTCGGTCTGGTCTTCGCGCTGTTCGGCGTCGGCATGACGTTGATCACCGGCAACGGCCGCTGGGACGCCGCGGGCACCGCGATGATCGGTGTGCTGCTGGTGGCCATCGCGATCGTGCTGGCGATCGAGACCAAGAGCTTGCTGCTCGGTGAGGGCGCGGAGCCGACGGACGTGGCGGCGATCGAGCGGGCCGTCACCGGCGGCCCGGAGGTCGAGCGGATCATCCACATGAAGACGCTCTACCTCGGCCCGGAAGAGCTGCTGGTGGCGGCGAAGATCGGCGTGCCCGCCTGCGAGACGGCGGAGGAGGTGGCCCGGGACATCAACGCCGTGGAGGCGCGGATCCGGGCGGCCGTGCCGATCGCCCGGGTCATCTACCTGGAGCCGGACATCTACAGCGCCGCCGCCGAGCGGGCCGGCAGCGGATCCGCCGCGGCCACCGCCGTACCGCAGCCGGAGCCCGCCGCCGGGGCGGACGACGGGCATTCGTCAGCCGACGCGCATCCCTCGGACGAGGTCGCCGGCCGCCCGGGGAGCTGAGCGATGGAACTGCTGCACGGGCCGATCCGCGACTACGCCTGGGGTTCCCGCTCGGCGATCGCGCAGTTGCAGGGGCGGCCGGTGCCCAGCGCCGGCCCGGAGGCGGAGCTGTGGCTGGGCGCCCACCCGGGCGCCCCGGCCACGGTGGACCGGGAGGGTGCCCGGGTCAGCCTGGTCGACCTGCTGGTCGCCGAGCCGGAGCGCTGGCTCGGCGAGCGGATCGTCGGCCGGTTCGGCGTCCGGCTGCCGTTCCTGCTGAAGGTGCTCGCCGCGGAGGCGCCGCTGAGTCTGCAGGCCCACCCGGACGCCGAGCAGGCCCGGGCGGGGCACGCGGCGGACGCGGCGCGGGAGGCCGGCGTACGCAACTACGTCGACCCGTTCCACAAGCCGGAGCTGCTGGTCGCGCTCTCGCCGATGGAGGCGCTCTGCGGCTTCCGGAACCCGGCCGTCGCGGCGGAGGCGCTCGCCCGGTTCGGCGTACCCGCGCTCGCGCCGGTGGTGGCCGCGCTGCGGGGCGGCCCGGCGGGCCTGCGGGAGGCCGTACGCGCGCTGCTGACCTGGCCCGCGGCGGAGCGGGCCGGGCTGGTCGAGGCGGTGGTGACGGCGGACGTCGCCGGCCCGGACGCCGAGTTGGTCCGCCGGCTGGCGGTGGCCTACCCGGGCGACCCGGGGGTGCTGGTGGCGCTGCTGCTGCACCACGTGCGGCTGGAGCCGGGGCAGGCGATCTGGATGCCGGCCGGCAACCTGCACGCCTACCTGGGCGGCACCGGCGTGGAGATCATGGCGGCCAGCGACAACGTGCTGCGCGGCGGGTTGACCCCGAAGCGGGTCGACGTGGACGAGTTGCTGCGGGTGCTGCGCTTCGAGGTGCTCGACGAACCGGTGGTGTCGCCCCACCCGGTGTCGCCCGGCGTGGTGACCTGGCCGGTGCCGGTCGAGGACTTCGCCCTGCACCGGGTGCGGGTCGGCGCGGCGACCGTGCCGGACGTGCGGCTGGCGCTGCCCGGGCCGCGGGTGGTGCTCTGCAGCGCCGGCGAGCTGTCGGTGGACGACGGGGTGGCGGCGGTGACGCTCCGTCCCGGGCAGGCCGCGGTCGGCACGGCGGCCGGTGGCGCGCTTGTCGTCGGCGGCGCGGGCGAGGGGTACGTGGCCACCGCCGGCCTGCGCTGAACCGATCGCCGCTCGCGAAGCGGTGCCGAGCCGACGCGCGCAAGTCGGAAATTCCGGAAACGCTTGACGCGATGACTGCGCAGTGTGACTCTATGAGTACGCAGCGTTGTCGCGACGAACGTCCGGGAACGCGCGGGGGAACCAAACCGGGGGGATGCACGGGGCGGCCGGCCCGTGAACGGAAAGTCCGTTCACGCCGACCGCCCCGTGCGCTGTTCCGCACGCACCCGTAAGCCGGCTCTCCGTCCGGCGCGTAAGGTAGAAGGCTGCGCAGCTAACCGTTCGACAGGAGCTTCCATGACCAGCACCCTCCCGGCGGCCCCCGTGGGCTCGTCGACCGAGGCCCGCCCGAGCACTCTCGCCGAGGGCGACTACAAGGTGGCGGATCTGTCGCTCGCCGAGTTCGGGCGCAAGGAGATCCGGCTCGCCGAGCACGAGATGCCGGGCCTGATGGCCATCCGGCGCGAGTTCGCCGAGGCGCAGCCGCTGGCCGGCGCCCGGATCACCGGCTCGTTGCACATGACCATCCAGACCGCCGTCCTGATCGAGACCCTGGTCGCGCTCGGCGCGCAGGTCCGCTGGGCGTCCTGCAACATCTTCTCCACCCAGGACCACGCCGCCGCCGCGATCGTCGTCGGCCCCGAGGGCACCCCCGAGGCCCCGGCCGGCGTCCCGGTCTACGCCTGGAAGGGCGAGACCCTCCCGGAGTACTGGTGGTGCACCGAGCGGGTGCTGGACTGGCCGGACGGGCAGGGTCCGAACATGATCCTGGACGACGGCGGGGACGCCACCCTGCTCGTCCACAAGGGCGCCGAGTTCGAGAAGGCCGGGGTCGTCCCGCCGGTCGAGTCCGCCGACTCCGAGGAGTACGCGGTCATCCTCGAGGTGCTGCACCGCTCGCTCGCCTCCGACGGCCAGCGGTGGACCCGGATCGCCGCCGGCATCAAGGGCGTGACCGAGGAGACCACCACCGGTGTGCACCGGCTGTACGAGATGCACCGGGACGGCAAGCTGCTCTTCCCGGCCATCAACGTCAACGACTCGGTGACCAAGAGCAAGTTCGACAACAAGTACGGCTGCCGCCACTCGCTCATCGACGGCATCAACCGGGCCACCGACGTGCTGATCGGCGGCAAGATGGCCGTGGTCATGGGCTACGGCGACGTGGGCAAGGGCTGCGCGGAGTCGCTGCGCGGCCAGGGCGCCCGGGTCGTGGTGACCGAGGTGGACCCGATCTGCGCCCTCCAGGCGGCGATGGACGGCTACCAGGTCGCCACCCTGGACGACGTGGTCGAGCAGGCCGACATCTTCATCACCGCCACCGGCTGCTTCGACGTCATCACCAACGAGCACATGGCCCGGATGAAGCACCAGGCCATCGTCGGCAACATCGGCCACTTCGACAACGAGATCGACATGGCCGGTCTGGCGAAGCGCTCGGACGTCACCCGGGAGAACATCAAGCCGCAGGTCGACCTCTGGAAGTTCGCCGACGGCCACGCCATCATCGTGCTCTCCGAGGGTCGCCTGCTGAACCTGGGCAACGCCACCGGCCACCCGAGCTTCGTGATGTCGAACTCGTTCGCCAACCAGACCATCGCCCAGATCGAGCTCTTCACCAAGACCGAGGAGTACCCGATCGGCGTCTACGTGCTGCCCAAGCACCTGGACGAGAAGGTCGCCCGGCTGCACCTGTCGGCGCTCGGCGCCAAGCTGAGCACGCTGACCAAGGAGCAGGCCGCCTACCTGGGCATCTCGCCCGAGGGCCCGTTCAAGCCGGAGCACTACCGCTACTGAGTCGTGGCGCGGGACCGGGTCGGCCGTTGGCCGGCCCGGTCCTTTTGCGCCCGCGGGCGGTGCTTCGGGTGCGGGCGGTGCCTCGGGTGCGGGCCGCTGCCAGGCGACGGATGCCCGGATGGGCGTGATACCTCTGAGGTATCAATATGACTCTCAGGTATCACGCTCGCGCGGGTCACCTACCCGCCCACGCGCAGCGCGGCCAGGCCAGGCCAGGCCAGGCAGCGGGACTGGTGCCGGTCAGCGGCGGCGAGCGGGGCGGACCCAGGTCCAGACGCACCAGGCCAGCCAGCCGAGGGAGACGGCGGCCGCCAGCGCGCGCAGCCGGAGCGCGCTGAGCAGCAGCACCACGACCAGAACCGCCAGCCAGGGGAGCAGCCCCTTCACACCCGTCACGGGGCGGATCCTGCCACAGCGCGGCGCGGGTAACGGCCGGCGGGTGACATGCCCTTGAACGACTTGACGGCACCCCCGATCAGGAGGAAGGTATGGCTGCCCTAACTTAACTGAGGCGTACCTAACTGATCACGGAGTACCGATGTTCGCCACGTACCTGATCGGCCTGCGGGAGGGCCTGGAAGCGACCCTGGTGGTCAGCATCCTCGTCGCCTTCCTGGTGAAGTCGCAACGGCGCGACCGGCTGCCGCACGTGTGGGCCGGCGTGGCCCTCGCCGTGGCGCTGTCGGTGCTCTTCGGCTGGCTGATCGAGTACACCTCGTCGTCGCTGCTGGCCCGCTCCGAGGACCGCGAGCTGTTCGAGGCGGTCACCTCCGTGGCGGCCGTGGTCTTCGTCACCTGGATGATCTTCTGGATGCGCCGGGCGGCCCGGTCCATCGCCGGCGAACTGCGCGGCAAGCTGACCGAGGCCCTCGCCGTCGGGTCCCTCGCGGTCGCCGGCATGGCCTTCCTCGCGGTGATCCGGGAGGGCCTGGAGACCGCGCTGATCTTCTACTCCGCCGCGCAGAGCGCGGCCGGCGGCGCCGGCCGCGGCCCGCTGCTGGCGCTGATCGGTGGCGTGGCCACCGCCGTGGTCCTCGGCTTCCTGCTCTACCGCAGCGCCCTGAAGATCAACCTGTCGAAGTTCTTCACCTGGACCGGCGCGCTGCTGATCCTGGTCGCCGCCGGCATCCTCAAGTACGGCGTGCACGACTTCCAGGAGGCCGGCGTCCTGCCCGGCCTGAACAGCCACGCCTTCGACATCTCCGCGGTGCTCGACCCCAGCTCCTGGTACGCGGCGCTGCTCGCCGGCATGTTCAACATCACCGCCAACCCGACGGTGCTGGAGACGGTCGCCTGGGTGGCGTACGCGGTGCCGGTGCTGGCGCTCTTCCTGCGCCGGCCGGCGAAGCCGAAGCCCGCCGCGCCGGCCCCCGCCGCGCCCGCCGACCCCGCGCCGGCCGGGACCTCCGCGCCGGCCGACGCCGCCGCGCCGCAGCGCGCCTGACCCGCCTTCCGCCGAGGAGAACGACAACCATGCGTACCACCCGCTCTGTGCTGCTCGCCGCCGCCGGCGTGCTGGCCGTCGCCGGCGTCACCGCGTGTGGCGCGGACGGCGACAAGGACGCCGCCGCCGGCGCGGTGACCGTCAAGGCCACCGACACCACCTGCGAGGTCGGCACCACCGAGCTGGCCGCGGGCCAGATCACCTTCTCGGTGCGCAACTCCGGCAGCAAGGTCAACGAGTTCTACGTCTACGCCGCCGGCGACCGGGTGATGGGCGAGGTGGAGAACATCGCCCCGGGGCTGACCCGCGAGCTGCGGGTGGAGCTGCCGGCCGGGGCGTACGAGACGGCCTGCAAGCCGGGGATGAGCGGCCGGGGGATCCGGGGCGCGCTCAAGGTGACCGGCGAGTCGGCGCCGAAGGCGGTCGACGCCACGCTGGCCGAGGCGACCGCCGGCTACCAGCGGTACGTCACCAGCCAGACCGCCGAGCTGCTGACCAGGACCGGCGAGTTCGTCACCGCGGTCAAGGCCGGCGACGTGGCCCGGGCCAAGGCGCTCTACCCGGTGACCCGCACCTACTGGGAGCGGATCGAGCCGGTCGCCGAGAGCTTCGGCGACCTGGACCCGAAGATCGACGGCCGGGAGGAGGTCGTCGAGGAGGGCATGGAGTTCACCGGTTTCCACCGGATCGAGAAGGACCTCTGGACCACCGGCGACATCAGCAAGGACGGCCCGATCGCCGACCAGCTCCTCACCGACGTCAAGGCGATCGTGGCGAAGGCCAACGCCGAGAAGCTCACCCCGCTCCAGCTCGCCAACGGGGCCAAGGCGCTGCTCGACGAGGTGGCCAGCGGCAAGATCACCGGCGAGGAAGAGCGGTACTCGCACACCGACCTCTGGGACTTCAACGCCAACCTGGAGGGCTCGAAGGCGGCGATCGCCGCGCTGCGCCCGGCCCTGGAGCAGCGGGCGCCCGAGCTGGTCACCCAGCTCGACGCGGAGTTCGCAAACGTGGAGCAGGTGCTCGGCCGGCACCGGGCCGGCGACGGCTGGAAGCTGCACACCGCGTTGAGCACCGCCGAGCTGAAGGAACTGTCGGACAGCGTCAACGCCCTCGCCGAGCCGGTCAGCCGGGTCGCCGCGGCCGTCGCCCGCTGACCGACCGACTGCGGTCCGGCCCGCGCACCGCGCGGCCGGCCCACCCGTCGAAGCAGGAGGACCGATGAGCAACGCTGCGCCCGTGTCCCGCCGCCGGGCGATCGCCCTCGCCGGCGTCGGGGTGGCCGGGGTCGCCGGGGTGGCCGGCGGGGCCGGCGCGCTGATCCAGGGCGCGGCCGACCACGCGTCGGCGAACCCGGGGGCAGCCGCCGGCGCGGTGCCCTTCCACGGCGCGCACCAGGCCGGCATCACCACCCCGGCCCAGGACCGGCTGCACTTCGTCGCCTTCGACGTGATCACCAAGGACCGGGCCCGGCTGGTCGCCATGCTCCAGGAGTGGACGGCCGCCGCCGCCCGGATGACCGCGGGGCACGACGCCGGGGTGTTCGGCGCGGTGGGCGGGGTGCCGGAGGCGCCGCCGGACGACACGGGCGAGGCGCTGGGCCTGCCCCCGTCGCAGCTCACCCTCACCGTCGGCTTCGGGCCGACGCTGTTCCGCGACGCCCAGGGGCGGGACCGGTTCGGCATCGCCGACCGGCGTCCGCCGGCGCTGGCCGACCTGCCGCACTTCGCCGGGGACGCGCTGCGCCCGGAGCTCTCCGGCGGGGACATCTGCGTCCAGGCGTGCGCCAACGATCCGCAGGTGGCGGTGCACGCCATCCGCAACCTGGCCCGGATCGGCATGGGCGTGGTGAGCGTCCGCTGGTCGCAGCTCGGCTTCGGGCGTACCTCGTCGACCTCCCGGGAGCAGGCCACCCCCCGGAACCTGTTCGGCTTCAAGGACGGCACCGCGAACCTCAAGGCGGAGGACGCCGACCTGCTCCGCGACCAGCTCTGGGCCCAGCCGGGGGACGGGCCGGACTGGATGACCGGCGGGTCGTACCTGGTCACCCGCAAGATCCGGATGCAGATCGAGACCTGGGACCGCAGCTCGCTGGCCGAGCAGGAGCAGATCGTCGGGCGGGCCAAGGGCAGCGGGGCGCCGCTGGGCCGCCGCCAGGAGTTCGACGAGCCGGACTTCGCGGCCCCGGATGCGGACGGGCAGCCGGTGATCCCGGAGACCGCGCACGTCCGGCTGGCCCACCCGAGCCGGAACAACGGCGCGCACCTGCTGCGTCGGGGCTACAACTTCGTCGACGGCTCGGACGGGCTGGGCCGGCTGGACGCGGGGCTCTTCTTCATCGCGTACCAGCGTGACCCGCGCCGGCAGTTCGTGCCCATCCAGACGCAGTTGTCCCGGCACGACGCGATGAACGAGTATCTGCGGCACGTCTCCAGCGCGCTGTTCGCCTGCCCGCCGGGCGTACGGGACGCCGGTGACCACTGGGGGCGGGCCCTGTTCGGCTGAACCGGCCGGGGCGCTGGCGGTCCGGGCCGGGACCAGGGATCATGGAGGGATCCGTCACGGTCCTGCGGCGGCGCCGGTGCGGCTCCGAATGGTGCGCCCGAGCCGATCCGGGGCCGATCGTGCCGGACCCGCCGATCCCACCTAACGGAAACGGGGATGCATCATAAACCCCATGAGAGCTCGGGTACTGGTGGTCGACGACGACCCCGCGCTCGCCGAGATGCTCGGCATCGTGCTGCGCAGCGAGGGCTTCCTGCCGTCGTTCGTCGCCGACGGTGAGCGCGCGCTGGCCGCGTTCCGGGACAGTCGACCCGACATCGTCCTGCTCGACCTGATGCTGCCGGGCATGAGCGGCATCGACGTGGCGCGGTCCATCCGCGCCGAGTCCGGCGTGCCGATCGTCATGCTGACCGCCAAGAGCGACACCGTCGACGTGGTGCTCGGGCTGGAGTCCGGCGCCGACGACTACGTGGTCAAGCCGTTCAAGCCCAAGGAACTGGTTGCCCGGATGCGGGCCCGGCTGCGGCGTGGCGAGGACGTGGCGCCGGAGATGCTGACCATCGGCCCGCCCGGCAACCAGATCACCATCGACGTCCCGGCGCACACGGTCAGCCGCGACGGCGAGGAGGTGAAGCTCACCCCGCTGGAGTTCGACCTGCTGGTCGCGCTCGCCCGCAAGCCGCGGCAGGTGTTCACCCGGGAGGTGCTGCTGGAGCAGGTCTGGGGCTACCGGCACGCCGCCGACACCCGGCTGGTCAACGTGCACGTGCAGCGGCTGCGCGCCAAGATCGAGCCGGATCCGGAGCGGCCGGAGATCATCCTGACGGTCCGGGGCGTGGGCTACAAGGCGGGCACGGGCTAGTCTGGTCACCCAGTGGCTACTCTCCGCGTACCCCCCGACCCCGCCGGCCGCCGCCCCGCCGCGGCGGAGCTGTGGCGCGCCCTGACCGGCTGGTCGTCGCGGCTGGTCTCGGGGCTGCACCAGACCTGGCGGCGGTCGCTCCAGGTGCGGGTGGTGACCATCACCCTGGTCGCCTCCAGCCTGCTGGTCGGCGGGTTCGCCTACCTGATCGCCGACAAGATCACCAACATCCTGGTGGAGAACGCCGAGACCGACGTGCTGCTGCGGTTGCAGAGCGGCAGCGACTACTCGGCGAAGCAGCTGAGCCTGTTCAGCCAGCCCCAGGAGGCCCAGCTCCAGGACACCATCGACGGCACCGTCAACTACCTGGCCGGCGGTGACCCGCAGCAGACCAGCGGGGTGGTGGTCGCGCTGACCGCCGACAACTACACCACGATCATCAAGCCGCGCAGCTCGCCGGACGTGGACTTCCAGCCGCTGATCAGCCGGGAGCTGCGGGCCGCGGTCGCCGGCGGCAACGTCGCGCACCAGATCCGCACCGGCCGGCTCACCGGTGAGGGCCGCACCAAATACCTCGTGTACGGCTCACCCGTGCCGACCCGGTTCGGTCAGGTCGAGCTCTACTACCTCGTGCCGTTGACCCGGCAGGAGGCCACCGCGGCCGACGCCCGGGCCACCGTGGTGGCCACCGGCGTGGCCCTGGTGCTGCTGCTCGGGCTGCTGGCAGCGCTGGTGACCCGGCTGGTGGTGACCCCGGTCCGGTTGGCCGCCCGCACCGCCCAGCGGCTCTCCGCCGGCCTCCTCGACCAGCGGATGGCCGTCAACGGCGAGGACGATCTGGCGCTGCTGGCCGCCTCGTTCAACCAGATGGCGACAAACCTCCAGCGGCAGATCCTGCGGCTGGAGGAGATGTCCCGGCTGCAACGACGCTTCACCTCCGACGTCTCGCACGAGCTGCGTACCCCGCTGACCACGGTCCGGATGGCCGCCGACCTGATCTTCGCCGAGCGGGACGAGTTCGATCCCGCCGTCGCCCGCAGCGCCGAGCTGCTCCAGGCCGAGCTGGACCGGTTCGAGGAACTGCTGACCGACCTGCTGGAGATCAGCCGGTTCGACGCCGGGTTCGCGATGCTCGACGCCGAGCCGACCGATCTGGTGCCGGTGGTGCACCGGGTCGCCGACCGGCTGGCCGGGCTGGCCGAGCGGGTCGGGGTGACCATCGAGCTGGACGTGCCCGCCACCCCGGTGATCGCCGAGGTGGATCCGCGCCGGGTGGAGCGGGTGCTGCGCAACCTGGTCGGCAACGCGGTGGAGCACGGCGAGTCCAAGCCGGTGGTGATCACCCTCGGCGCGGACGACACCGCCGTCGCGGTCACCGTCCGCGACCACGGGGTCGGGCTGAAGCCGGGCGAGGAGAAGCTGGTCTTCAACCGGTTCTGGCGGGCCGACCCGTCCCGCGCCCGGCAGACCGGCGGGACCGGCCTGGGGCTGTCGATCAGCCTGGAGGACGCCCGGCTGCACGGCGGCTGGCTGGAGGCCTGGGGCGCGCCGGGGCAGGGCGCCCAGTTCCGGCTCACCCTGCCGGCCCGGGCCGGTGACCGGCTGACCACCTCACCGCTGCGCCTGGTGCCGGCCGACGCGCCACTGCCGTTCGGTGGCCCGCGCGACGGCGGCCGGCTGGCCATCGGGCCGGGCAGCGGCGGGGCGCTGGCGATCGGCCCGGTGCCCGGCGCCGACACCGAGCGGGCGGAGGCCCGGTCGTGAGGCGCCGGCTGGTGGGGCTGCTCTGCGCCGCCCTGCTCGTCAGCGCGCCGGCCGGCTGCGGCATCCCGGATTCCACCGAGGTGCAGGTGGACGGGCGCGGGCTGCCGGCCGGCGAGTCCGGCTCGCCCAACGGGGTGCGCAACGAGCCACCGGGCCGGACGGCCAGCGGCGACGACCCGCGCCAGTTCGTGCTGAACTTCCTCGCCGCCCCGGCCGGTGAGCCGGACGGCGCCTATCCCCGGGCCAAGAAGTTCATCGCCCAGGAGAGTCAGGACCGGCTCCAGACCAAGCAGGGCAGCGAGGTCGCGCTCACCGTGGTCCGGCTGCGCGAGTCCCCGGTGATCACCACGAACAGCGACAGCACCTTCTCGGTGCGGCTCGCCGTGCAGCAGGTCGGTCTGCTGCGCGCCGACGGCACCCTCGCGCCCCCGGTGGCCACCGAGACCGAATACGGCTTCACCCTGCGCTACGCGGACTCGTCCGGGCTGGAGAACGTCGAGCCCACCCTGTACGTGACCAACCCGCCGAACGTGCTGCTGCTCAGCGACACCGCGCTGCGCGTCTACTACCAGCCTCGCGACATCTACTTCTGGAACAGCGACCAGACCCGGCTGGTGCCGGACCAGCGTTACCTGCCGCTCGCGGTGCCCAACGAGCGGCGGGTCAACGAGGTGGTCCGGTGGCTGATCGGCGGGCCGTCGGACTGGCTCTCCCCGGGGGTCACCCGGCTGCCGGACCGCACCGACCTGATCAACAATGCCACCGGGGCGGATGGCCGGTGGGAGGTCAACCTCGCCATGCCCGGCGAGGACGCGGGCAAGCTGAACCGGCTCGCCACCCAGCTCGCCTGGTCGTTGGACTGGCTGGACGGGCCGCTCGATCTGAAGATCCGCAACCAGAGTCGGCGCACCATCGACCTGGAGAAGGAACGCGACGCCAACCCGGTGTACCGGTTGACCCAGAGCGCGCAGCGGTTCTGCGTCTACGACGGGGCGATCCACCCGCTCGACTTCCCCGGCGAGGCCAGCGGCTCGGTGCCGGTGGTGGCGGAGGAGAACCACCACGTCGTCTCGGCCGCGCTCAACCGGGCCGACGACCAGATCCTGGCGGCGCTGGTGGTCACCGGGGCGGACAAGCGGCTGCGGCTGCGGGTGGGCACCGGGCGGGACCCGGTCAACGTGTTCAACACCGCGCCCGGCTCGTACGCCTCGATGGACCGGCCGGTGTGGCTGCGCGCGCTGGACAAGGGCCAACCGCACGGGCTGGTGGTGGCCGACGGCCGGCTCTACACCTTCGACCAGTCGCCCCGGCTGATCCCGGTGGCGCTGACCGTGTCCGGCCGGGTCGACGCGGTGGCCGCCGCGCTGGACGGGCAACGGATCGCGGTGATCGTCAACGGCCAGCTCTACGTCGCCGCGGTCAACCTCGACGGCGGCGTGGTGACCGCCGGGCCGGCCCGCCGGCTGCCCACCTCGCTGACCGACCTGTCGGCGGTCGACTGGGCTGACGAGAACAAGCTGGTCGCCGCCGGCTCGGTGGGGCGTCCCGCGGTCTACGAGGTCAGCGTCGACGGCGCGGCGCAGACCGTGCTCAAGGCGGACGTCGGCGCCCGGGTCACCCACCTGACCGCGTACCCCACCAACGAGGTGGTGGCGCAGCCGACCAACGCGGTGATGTACGAGGCGAACGGCGTCTCCTGGTCGGACCCGCAGTTCGACACGATCAAGCGGACCCAGGTGCAGGGAGTCGAGTCGGAGCCCCCGGCGGGGCAGCGGGAGTCCAACCCGACCGCCCCGTTCTTCCTCTACTGACGTGCCCGGCGTTGGTGGACTCTGGTCGGATCTGGCCGACTTGGTGCTGCCCGCCGACTGCGCGGGGTGCGGGGGGCGGCAACCGGGTGGCCGGCACGGGGTCTGCCCGAGCTGCGTGACCGAGCTGGAGTCGCACCGCCCCCACCCGGTACGCCCCACCCCCGCCCCGCCCGGCCTGCCGCCCTGCTTCGCCCTCGGCCCGTACGCGGGTGCGTTGCGCGGTGCGCTGCTGGCGTACAAGGAGCGGGGTCGGCACGGGCTGGCCCGGCCGCTGGGCGCGCTGCTGGCGGAGGTGGTGGCGGTGGCGGTGCCCGGCGGGCGGCCGGTGGTGCTGGTGCCGGTGCCGGACACCGCGGCGGCGGCCCGGGCCCGGTACGGCGACCACCTGGGCCGGCTGGCCCGGCACGCGGCGGCCCGGCTCGCCGGGGCGGGGTGGTCGGTGCGGGTGGAGCGGCCGGTGCGGGCGCTGCCCCGGCCGGACTCGGTGACGCTGGACAGCGCCGGCCGGGCGGAGGCGGCGGCGTCGGCGTTCCGGGCCCGCCCGGCGTGGCGGCCGGTTCCGGTTGGCCGGCGGGGTGCGGTGGAGCCGGTCGTGGTGTTGCTGGACGACATCATTACGACCGGTTCGACGATTGCCGCGGTCAACGGTGTGCTGGCCGCGACCGGGCGGTCACCGCTGGTCGCGGCGGTCCTGGCGGCGACCGTGAAACAGCACCATTCGTGACCGTGCGTGTTTCCGTTTCACCCGTTGGTGTATGAGCTGTGAAAATTCCTGGACCACAATGACAACGGGGGGTGACTGCTGGTCGAACAGAGGTTAGCGTTTTCCTGTCGGGGGTAGGAGGTCATTCCCACCCACCCCTGGCGGTGAGAGGAGGCGTAGCCGTACCGAACCGGTCGACGCCGAGCGTGGGGTCTCCCGAAGGCGTCGTGGCCGGGGAAAGTGGAACGCACGACCGTCCGAAATAAGGGAGGTCAGATGGACATCGTGGTCAAGGGCCGTAATGTCGAGGTGCCGGACCATTACCGGGTGCACGTGGCAGAGAAGCTCGCAAAGATCGAGCGCTACGATCACAAACTCATTCGCGTGGATGTGGAGCTGTTCCACGAGCGCAATCCGCGCCAGTCCGATCATTGCCAGCGGGTGGAGATCACCTGCGTTTCCCGGGGGCCGGTAATCCGGGCCGAGGCCTGCACGAGCGACTTCTACAGCGCGCTCGACGCCGCGATCGCCAAGCTCGACACCCGGTTGCGCCGGGCCGCCGACCGCCGTCGGGTGCACCGCGGCCGGCACGCCCCGCTGTCGGTCTCCGCCGCCACCGCCGGCCTGCCGGTGGCCGACCTCGACGGGCCCGGCCTGGCGACGCTCAACGGTCACTCGGCCACCGCGGTCGCCGAGCGGGACGCCGAGCCCGCCGACGAGTACGACGACCAGCCGTGGCACATCGCCCGGGCGAAGGTCCACCCGGCGGAGCCGATGACCGTGGACGACGCGCTGTTCCAGATGGAACTGGTCGGGCACGACTTCTACCTGTTCCACGACAAGGAGTCCGGCCGGCCCAGCGTGGTCTACCGTCGGCGCGCCTACGACTACGGCATCATCTCCCTCGACCTCTGACCGCGGTGTAAGGAGGGGCCCCTTCTTAACGCCTGCGGTAGAGCAGGGGCCCCTTCTTAACGCGGCCGAGGGTCGGTGGCGAGCAGGCCGTAGAGCACCGAGTCGACCCGGGTGCCGGCCGCGCCGGGCAGCCGGCCGCGCAGCAGCCCCTCGTGGCGGAAGCCGACCCGTTCGAGCACCCGCTGCGACGCGACATTCTCCGGCCGGGTGCCGGCCCAGATCCGGGCCAGGCCGATCTCGAACGCCCAGGCGGTGACCAGGTGCACCACCCGGGTGGCGAGGCCGCGCCCGCGCGCCTCGGGCAGCAAGCTGTAGCCGAGCATCGCCTGACCGGTGGCCGGCTCGTCGTGCACCAGGGCGCAGCCGCCGGCCACCGCACCGGTCGCCGCGTCCAGGATCGCGAGGTCCGCCGAGGTGCCGGCCAGCCAGTGGCTCTCCGCCAGCCGGCAGCGCCGGTCGATCGCCTCCCGGGTCGGCGGGACCGGGGGTATCCGGCTGGCCACCACCTCGGGCCGGGTGTGCAGCCGGTGCAGGGCGTCGGCGTCGTCCGGGGCGAGCCGGCGCAGCGTGACCACCCCGTCGGTGAGCCGGCCGTCGGGCAGGTCGGGCAGCAGGCGGTCGGTCGGTCCCGACGGGTCGTCGGCGAGGCGTACCCAGGCGATCATGTCCTCGCGGCCGCCGTCGCGGCCCCGGCTCGCCGCCCGGCGTACCCCCTCGTGGGTGAACCCGGCGGCCAGCGCGACCCGCTGGCTGGCCGCGTTATCCGGGTGGGTGAGCAGCTCCAGCCGGGCGGTCCCGGCGGCGAACGCCGCCCCGGCCAGCGCGCGGGTGGCGGCCGTGGCGACGCCCCGGCGCCGCGCCCACGGCGCCACCCAGTAGCCGATCTGCCGCTGCGCGCGGGCCGCGACCGGCTCGTCGAGCCCGATGCCGCCGAGCAGCCGGTCGGTGGCCGGGTCGACGATCGCGTACGCGGCGCCCCCGGTGGCCCAGGCCGCGGGCGCGCCCTCGGTGATCCACCACCGGGCGCTGGCCTCGGTGTACGGGTCCGGCATGCCGGAGATGAACCGCCGGGTGACCGGGTCGGCGCAGGCGGCGGCGGTGTCCGCCACGTCGTCGAGGCGGAACGGTCGCAGCCGCACGGCGCCGGCCTCGATCACCTCGGGGGTCACGCCAGGTCCTCGGCGAGCAGGCCGGCCCGCCAGATGTCCACCCGCTCGCCGCGGTGGGTCAGCGCGCCGCGCAGGGTGCCCTCGACGGTGAAACCGGCCTTCTCCGCGGCGCGTCGGGAGGCGGTATTGCCGACGTTGGCGCTCCACTCGATCCGGGCCAGGCCGAGGGTGGTGAAGCCCCAGGCGGCCACCGCGACCAGGGCGGCCGGCATCCAGCCGCGGCCCCGGGCGTACGGGGCGGTCATGAAGCCGACGTCGGCCAGCAGCGGGTCGGTGGGTTGCAGCCGCAGGTCGATGGTGCCGGCGAACCGGTCGTCCGGGCCGGCGATGACGAAGCAGCCGCTGGTGCCCCGGGCCCAGGTGCCCTGGACGAAGGCCAGATAGCCCTCGGCGTCGCCGCGCTGGTAGGGGTGCGGCACGGAGGTCCACCGTACGGTGTCGAGATCCTGGCAGGTGGTGACGATGTCGTCGAGGTCCCGTTCCTCCATCGGCCGCATTCGCAGTTCGGCGCCGCCGGCGGTGGTGGCGAGCAGGGTGGGCTGCGGCCGGCCGAACACGGCGGCCCGGCGGGCGTCGAGGGTGTCGGGCCCGGCCGGTCCGACGTCGCCGGGGGCGGGCACCTCCCCGGGGAGCAGCGAGCCGACCCAGCCGTCCGGCCGCCCGCCCTCGGCGGGGTGCGCCAGGCGCAGCTCCCCGCCGATCCGGAAGCCGGTGCGCAGCGCCACCAGTCGGGACGCGTGATTGCCCAGCTCGGCCTGCCAGATCACCCGGCGCAGCTTGAGCGCGTCGAACGCCCATCGGGTGACCGCCCGGCACGCCCGCACCGCCACCCCCTGCCCGCGCGCCCACGGCGCGGTCCAGTAGCCCAACTCGCCGGAGTCGAGGCCCCGGTCGATCGAGACCAGGCCGCAGGAGCCGAGCAGGTCGCCGGTCGCCGCGTCGCAGACCGCGAACGGCGCGCCGGTGCCCTGGGCCCAGGCCGCGGCGGAGATTGCACCGACGAAGTCGCTGGCGTGTTCCGGCAGGTACGGGCGCGGTACGGTGGTCCAGCGCTGGATGTCCGGGTCCTGGCAGGCGCGGTGCACGTCGGCCGCGTCGGTGGGCCGCCAGGGGCGCAGCAGCAGGCCGTCCTCGGTGATCTCCACGGGCTCCATCGGGGCATCGTGCCCGATCGTTCGCGCTGGGCGTAACCCGATATCGCCCGCCGGGCGCGTCGACTGCCCGTTGTGCCGGATTCGGTGCTTCCGAGCGCCGCCACCAGTGACCATCGCCCCGGCGGAACGCCTACGATGGTTCGAGACTGTCTAGGGGAGCGTTGATCCGTGTCGATTCTGGAAAAGGTCCTCCGCGCGGGCGAGGGCCGTATGGTGCGCCGGCTCAAGGCCATCGCCAACGCCGTCAACTCGATCGAGGACGACTACGTCAACCTCACCGACGAGGAACTGCGCGGCCTGACCGAGCAGTACCGGGAGCGGATCGCGGACGGTGAGTCCCTCGACGACCTGCTGCCGGAGGCCTTCGCCACGGTCCGCGAGGCGGCGGCGCGGGTGCTCGGCCAGCGCCCCTACGACGTGCAGGTGATGGGCGGCGCGGCGCTGCACTTCGGCAACATCGCCGAGATGAAGACCGGTGAGGGCAAGACCCTGACCTCGGTCATGGCGGTCTACCTCAACGCGCTCTCCGGCAAGGGCGTGCACGTGGTCACGGTCAACGACTACCTGGCCCAGCGGGACGCGGCCTGGATGGGTCAGGTGCACGAGTTCCTCGGCCTGACCGTCGGCGTGGTGCTGCCCAACCGGCCGGCCAGCGAGCACCGCGCCGCGTACGAGTGCGACATCACCTACGGCACGAACAACGAGTTCGGCTTCGACTACCTGCGCGACAACATGGCCTGGTCGCGGGACGAGCTGGTCCAGCGCGGCCACAACTTCGCGGTGGTCGACGAGGTCGACTCGATCCTGATCGACGAGGCCCGCACCCCGCTGATCATCTCCGGTCCGGCCGAGCACTCCGCCCGGTGGTACCAGGAGTTCGCCGGCGTGGTGGGCCGGATGCAGGCGGGCACCGACGGCGAGGGCGACTACGAGGTCGACTACGCCAAGCGCACCATCGCGGTCACCGAGCGCGGGGTGGCCAAGGTCGAGGACCGGCTCGGCATCGACAACCTGTACGAGTCGGTGAACACCCCGCTGGTCGGCTACCTGAACAACGCCATCAAGGCCAAGGAGCTGTACAAGCGCGACAAGGACTACATCGTCAGCGACGGCGAGGTCCTGATCGTCGACGAGTTCACCGGCCGCATCCTGCACGGCCGCCGGTACAACGAGGGCATGCACCAGGCGATCGAGGCCAAGGAGGGGGTGGAGATCAAGCAGGAGAACCAGACCCTGGCCACCATCACCCTCCAGAACTACTTCCGCCTCTACGAGAAGCTCTCCGGCATGACCGGTACGGCGCAGACCGAGGCGGGCGAGTTCAACAAGGTCTACAAGGTCGGCGTGGTGACCATCCCGACCCACCGGCCGATGGTCCGCGAGGACCGGGCGGACGTCATCTACAAGACCGAGAAGGCCAAGTTCAACGCGGTCATCGAGGACATCGCCGAGCGGCACGCGGCCGGCCAGCCGGTGCTGGTGGGCACGGTGTCGGTGGAGAATTCCGAGATCCTCTCCCAGCTGCTGCGTCGCCGCGGCATCCCGCACTCGGTGCTGAACGCGAAGTTCCACGCCAAGGAGGCGGAGATCGTCGCCCAGGCCGGCCGCAAGGGCGCGGTCACGGTCGCCACCAACATGGCCGGCCGGGGCACCGACATCCTGCTCGGCGGCAACCCCGAGTTCCTCGCCGCCAACGAGCTGCGCCAGCGTGGCCTCGACCCGGCCGAGAACGAGGACGAGTACGCCAAGGCGATGGAGGAGGTCCTGCCGACCTGGAAGCAGGCCTGTGAGGTCGAGGCGGAGGAGGTCGCCGCCGCCGGTGGCCTCTACGTGCTGGGCACCGAGCGGCACGAGTCCCGCCGGATCGACAACCAGCTGCGCGGTCGTGCCGGCCGGCAGGGCGACCCGGGCGAGTCCCGGTTCTACCTGTCGCTGCAGGACGAGCTGATGAAGCGGTTCCGAGCCGGCGCGGTCGAGGCGGTGATGGAGCGCTTCAACATCCCGGAGGACGTGCCCATCGAGTCGAAGATGGTCACCCGGCAGATCAAGAGCGCCCAGGCCCAGATCGAGGGCCAGAACGCCGAGATCCGCAAGAACGTGCTGAAGTACGACGAGGTGCTCAACAAGCAGCGTCAGGTCATCTACGCCGAGCGGCTCCGGGTGCTCAACGGCGAGGACCTCTCCGACCAGGTTCGCAACATGATCGACGACGTGGTCGGCGCGTACGTGGTGGGCGCCACCAGCGACGGCTACGCCGAGGACTGGGACCTCGACCAGCTCTGGGCCAGCCTCAAGCAGCTCTACCCGGTGGGTGTCACCGTCGACGAGTTGGAGGAGGAGGTCGGCTCCCGGGCCGGCATGGACCAGGACTTCCTGCTCGCCCGGCTCAAGGAGGACGCGCACGCCGCGTACGACCGGCGCGAGGAGACCCTCGGCGAGGAGGGGGTGCGCCAGCTCGAGCGGATGGTGCTGCTCCAGGTCATCGACCGCAAGTGGCGCGAGCACCTCTACGAGATGGACTACCTCCAGGAGGGCATCAGCCTGCGGGCGTACGCCCAGCGCGACCCGGTCATCGAGTACCAGCGCGAGGGCTTCGACATGTTCGCCACCATGATGGACGGCATCAAGGAGGAGACGGTCGGCTTCCTCTACAACCTGGAGGTGCAGGTCCAGGAGCCGGAGGCCGAGGAGGTGCAGCTGATGGAGAAGCCGGTGGAGATCCGGGCCAAGGGTCTCAACCGGGCGCCGCAGCAGCAGGGCCTGCAGTATTCCGCTCCCGCCGTCGACGGTGAGGCCGGGCGGGGCGCCCCGGTGATCGAGCGTTCCGAGGAGCAGGCGCCGGCGCTGGGCATCGGCGTGTCCGAGGAGCGGCCGGCCGCCCGGTCCAACGGGCCGCGTCGCGCGGCCGGCGGAACCGGTCAGGCGATGGCCGCGGCCGGCGCGTCCCGGCGGGCGAGCGCCCCGGGCCAGGCGGAGGCGAGCAACGGGCCGTCCCGCAACGCGCCCTGCCCGTGCGGCTCGGGTCGCAAGTACAAGCGCTGCCACGGTGCCGCCGGCGGCGGCAACTGATCCAGTTCGCCCGAACGGGCCCCGGCCGTCGGCCGGGGCCCGTCCGCGTTTCCGGGCCCCGGTCTCGGGCGTGGTCGGGCCGGGGCCCGTCCGTGTTTCCGGGCCCCGGTCTCGGGCGTGGTCGGGCCGGGGCCCGTCCGTGTTTCTGGGCCCCGGTCAGGCGTGGTCGGGCCGGGGCCGGCCGGGCGGGGCGGTCAGATGACCTGCAACGCGGTGCACAGCCAGCTGCCGCGCCGCTGCTCCAGCCGCAGGGCCATCGCCCAGCTGTGCCCGGCGGCGTTGCCCAGCACCGCGGCCACCTCGACGGCGGCCGGTCGGGGCTCGCAGACCCGCAGCCGGCGCAGGCGCACGGTGGGGCGGGTCGAGCGGCGGCGGACTGGCCCGGAGCGGGCGGCGGCCCGGGTGAGCTGCTCGACCACGTCGGCGGAACGGCCGGGTTCGCTCAGCGGGCGGATCTGGCCGATCGGCCGGTAGCCGTTGAGGATCTCCAGGCAGGTGGCGACGAACCGGTGGGCGGCCCGGGTGGCTTCCGGGGTGGCGCGGACGCCGGGCGGCGGGGTCGGGGAGGCGTCGGGCCGGCCCGGCCTGGCGGGCACCGGCCGGGCCCCGCGCTGCCGTCCGGCGGGCCGGGCCGGCGCCGGGCGGGCCCGGTCGAACAGGTCGAGGGTCAGTTGCAGGCCGGCCGGCGGGAGCCACGGGTCGACCTCCTCGTCGGTGAAGGGCGGGTCGATCGATGGGGCCGGGCGCAGCCGGACCGGCGGACGCGGCGACACGGGACGGCGGGAGTCGGCCATCGTCAGCCTCGATCCTTACGTTTGCTTACGTTTGCCTTCGACAGCCTCGATTCTCCGACATGAAAACGGCTCCGGTCAATGCCGGACCGCCACCGTGGGTTCACTCGCCGTCGCGGTCGCCCAACGGGTTGTCCCGGACCCACCCGGCGGTCTCCGCGTACTTCTGCTGGATGTACTCCTCCAGGCGCGCCCGCTCGACCCGCCACTGACCCCGGCCGCCGATCTTGATGGCGGGCAGCTCCCCGCTCCGCACCATGTGGTACACCTGCGAGTCCGACACGTTCAGCTCGGCGGCCACGTCGGAGAGCAGGAGGAACCTCGGTTCCACGGCAAACTCCCGGGGTTGACGTCGTTTGCCTCAGTTTGCCATCGATGGCCTCGATGGCCCAGCGCCTCGGGTGCCGCGTCCGCCGCGTCCCGGCAGAGGGACACGCCGGGGTGGAACTTCCGCCCGGGCCGGTGCGAGGTGTATGACGGTCACGGCGTACGGCATGATCTGCGCCCGGGACCGGCGGCCGCCGGTCCGGGTTCGAGCAGGGGAGACGACCGGTGACCGACGAGCTTGTCCGGGTGTACGTGCCGGCGACCGTCCCGATGCTCGGGCGGCTGCGCGAGGAGGGCCTGGTGGGGTCCGAGGCGCACGCCGTCACCCCCGGGCTGCGCGAGTGGTACGCCGAGGGCGACGAGGAGGAACTGGAGTACGTCGCCTTCACCCGGGCCGCCCAGGACGCGTTGCTGCTGCTGCGCGACGACCCGTCGGCGCCCCGCCGCCGGGTGGTGGTCTCGGCCGACCTGCCCGCCGCGTCGGTCGGCCGGGCCGACGGCGAGCTCGGCTCCAGCGCGGTCCTGCTGTCCGGGCCGGTGCCGGCGGGCGCGGTGGCCGCCCTGCACGTGGACGGCGCAGAGGCGGTCGAGGACGTGGCCGCCGCCGCGGCGGTGGTCCGGGAGGCGCTGGCCGGGGATCCGGACGCCCAGTTCACCGTCGACGGCGCCGAGGACCACGAGCTGGAGTGGTACGACGTCACCGAGCTGGAGCTGCTGCTGCGCGCGGCCTCCTGACGGCCGGTGCCGTGACCGCCGGTCAGCCCGCGGCCGGTTCCTCGTCCTCCTGCCGTGCCGGACCGAGCGTGCGGCCGAAGGCGATCAGCGCGGTCAGCGCGCCCACGAAGAGCACCCAGATGCCGTTGTCCATCCGGGACGCGCCCATCGAGGTCTGCGCCACGGCGTCCGCGTCGCTCAACGCGGCGGCCAGGTCCAGCAGCCGGCGACCGCCCACCCGGATGATCACCTCGGTGAGCAGCAGGAGCAGACCCGGCCCCGCCCCGGCGAGCAGGTACGCCGGCCAGCGCAGCCCGGGTGCGGCCGGGCCCCGGCGCGCCGCCCGGCGGCGCGCCCAGGTCAGGTAGCCGAAGGCGATCACGCCGGCCACCAGGCCGGCGAGCAGGGACTCGGTGCGCGACACCCACCGGGCGGCCGTCACCATGCCCGCCTGGGTGCCGTCGGCGCCGAACAGGTCGAACAGCGGGTCGCGAGCCCGGCTGAAGGCCACCACGAACACCAGCGCGCCGAGGGTGGCGGCGACGATCCCGCCGACCGGCGCGGCGGTACGGGCGCCCGCGAGGGCACCGCCGATGATCGCCGCGGCGGCGCTGGTGCCGGCGATGGTGTTGGTGGTCGCGTTGTCCGGGTAGGTCAGGTTGATCGCGACGGCGGTGACCAGGCCGACCAGCAGGCCGGTGCCGATCGCCACCACGAAGCGCAGGGTGGCCCGGTCGCCGTGGCGGGCGACCAGCTCGGTGGTGGCCAGCGCGACGGCCGCCCCGGCCACCAGCGCGGCGGAGATCACCCCGGGCAGCGCGAACGCCGAGAGGCTGAGCGCGGTGACGCCGGCCGCCGCCGACTCGATCGCCTGCCGGGTCGACCAGAGCATCGCCGCCAGCCAGCCCACGGCCAGCAGGGCCAGCACCGGCGTGCCGGGGGCCCGGAGGCTGTCGCCGGGTGCCGGCCCGGGCTCGGCGTCCTCGGCCGGCTCGGCATCGTCGGCCGGCTCGGCATCGTCGGAGGCCGCGTCGGCCACCTCGGGCCCGACCTCGGCGTCGATCCGCCCAGCCTCGGCTTCGGTCCGCCCGTTCCCGGCTTCGGTCCGCCCGTTCCCGGCTTCGGTCCGCTCGGTCCCGGCCTCGGTCCGCTCGGTCCCGGCTCCGATTCGCCCGGTCCCGGCCTCGGGCTGCCGGGGCACGTCCTCGGTTCGCCCGGTCGTTGCGTCGGCGGCCGGTCCGGTCACAGTGTCGGCGGCCGGTCCGGTCCCGGTGTCGGGGGTCGGCAGGCTGCCGGCGGCGCCCGGGTCGACGTCGACGGGCGGGTCCGGTTGCGCGGCCGTCGAGCTGCCGGGCTGGTTGCTCATCGTCTCCCCTTCGACACCGGACCCGCGGGAGGCGGGCACATCACCGGCAAACCAGCGTACGCGCCCGGTGGGTCGGCCCCGCCGCCGTCCGCACGTCCTGCGTTTGTTCGGTTGACGGGCTTGCCCGGAAAAGGATCGTTGCCGCTGGACTGTCCGGGCCTCACGATCGACGGAGCGGCCGGGTGGCGGGCGCGCGACCGGGGGTCCGGTCGGCGTGGGACAATCGGCCGAGGTCCCGCCGCCGCGACCGGTCCGCCGCGCGGCGCCCGGCAGCCGGCCGTCCGGTCGCTGCCCGCGGGTCCGATTTCGCCACCGCCGTCGAGATCGCACAGGAGCCTGTGATGGACGCCGTGTTCTCCGTACCCGAGCCGCGCAACGAGCCGGTGCACACCTACGAGCCCGGCAGCGCCGACCGGGAGCGGCTCCAGCGGCGGCTGGCCGAGCTGGCCGCCGAGCGGATCGACCTGCCGATGACCATCGCCGGCGAGCAGCGGATGGCCGGCGGCGCGTCGATCGACGTGGTGCAGCCGCACAAGCACGCGCACGTGCTCGGCGTCACCGGGCACGCCACCCACGACGACGCGCGGGCCGCCGTCAAGGCCGCCAAGGACGCCGCGCCCATGTGGCGGGCGCTGCCGTTCGAGGAGCGTGCCGCGATCTTCCTGCGCGCCGCCGACCTGCTCGCCGGCCCGTGGCGGGACACCCTGAACGCGGCCACCATGCTCGGCCAGTCGAAGACCGCCGTGCAGGCCGAGATCGACGCCGCCTGCGAGTTCATCGACTTCCTCCGGTTCAACGTGTACTTCGCCCGCAAGCTCCTCGCCGAGCAGCCGCTCTCCTCGCCGGGCGTGTGGAACCGCTTCGACCACCGCCCGCTGGAGGGCTTCGTCTACGCGGTAACCCCGTTCAACTTCACCGCGATCGCCGGCAACCTGCCCTCGGCGCCGGCCCTGCTGGGCAACACAGTGGTCTGGAAGCCGGGCCCGACGCAGCAGTTCGCCGCGCACTTCACCATGCGGCTGTTCGAGGCGGCCGGCCTGCCGCCCGGCGTGATCAACATGGTCACCGGGCGCGGCGAGGAGGTCTCCGACGTGGTGCTCGCCGACCCGGACCTGGCCGGCATCCACTTCACCGGCTCGACCAAGGTCTTCCAGCAGCTGTGGCGGACCGTCGGGGAGAACATCGCCCGCTACCGGGGCTACCCGCGGCTGGTCGGCGAGACCGGCGGCAAGGACTTCGTGGTCGCGCACTCCAGCGCCGACGTGGACGCGCTGCACACCGCGCTGATCCGGGGCGCCTACGAGTACCAGGGGCAGAAGTGCTCGGCCGCGTCCCGGGCGTACGTCCCGCGGTCGATCTGGGAGGGCGGGCTGCGCGACCGGCTGGCCGCCACCGCGGACTCGCTCACCTACGGCGACGTGACCGACTTCAGCAACTTCGGCGGCGCGGTCATCGACGACAAGGCGTTCGGCCGGCACACCGCCGCGCTGGAGCTGATCAACGGCGACGACACCTGCACGGTCCTGGCCGGCGGCACCGCCGACGACTCGGTCGGATACTTCGTCCGGCCGACGCTCTTCGAGTGCACGGACGCCGCGCACGAGACGTTCACCACCGAGTACTTCGGCCCGATCCTGGGCGTGCACGTCTACGACGACGCGCGCTTCGACGACGTGGTCCGCCAGGCCGAGTCGATCGCCCCGTACGCGCTGACCGGGTCGATCTTCGCGACCGACCGCCGGGTGGTCGACCAGGTGGCGGAGCAGATGCGGTACGCGGCCGGCAACTTCTACATCAACGACAAGCCGACCGGCGCGGTGGTCGGCCAGCAGCCCTTCGGGGGCGCCCGGGCCAGCGGCACCAACGACAAGGCCGGCTCCTGGCACAACCTGGTCCGCTGGACGTCGCCACGGACGATCAAGGAGACCTTCGTCCCGCCGACCGACCACACCTACCCGCACATGGGCTGAGGTGTAAGGAGGGGCCCCTTGTTAACAGACGTCTGTTAACAAGGGGCCCCTCCTTGCACTCGTGCGGGGACAGTCGTCGCCCGACAGTGCACATTGGAAGCGCCAATGGGTGGCGAAAACGGCAAATCCTGGACGCCGGGTCGGCAAAGTGGCAGCTTAGAGGGCATGGCGGAATCCGGAGTCAACCCGACGGCGGCGGCCCTGCTCGGCCTGCTGCACGACGGACCGATGACAGGCGGCCAGCTGATGGCCGCCGCTGAGCGCCGGCTGGCGCCGTACTGGTCGATGACGCGCAGTCAGGTCTACCGGGAGCTTCCCGTGCTGGCCGAGCGGGGGTTCGTGCGACTGGGCAAGCCCGGTCCCCGGATGAGCCAGCCCTATGCGATCACGGCGGCCGGAAAGCGGACCTTCTCCCGCTGGCTGGCCGAGAACCCGGGGCGGGACACCATCCGCAACCCGGTGGCCCTGCGCATCGCCTTCGGCGGCCTGCACTCGGCCAGCCAGCTCAAGAACCTGTACGCGATGGCGAACGAATACCACACCGAGGCCCTGACGGCCGTCCGCGAGCAGGTGAAGAACGCCAAGAAGGAAGGCGACGCGTACGACGCCAGCGCGCTGGAGTTCGCGGTCGCCTATCACAAGGCGGCGCTGTCCTGGCTCAAGAGTGCGCCCGTCGGCTGACCGTCCGCGGCGGGTCCGGGCGGCTGAGGTGAGCAGGCCGTCGGCGGCACAGTACGCTTGTCTGTCGTGACAGCTGCCGATTACGCCGAACAGCTCAAGGAACTCGACGCCACCCTGCGCAACATCGAGTCGGTGCTCGACCTCGACAAGCTGCGCGAGGAGAAGGCCCGGCTGGAGGAGCAGGCGTCCGCGCCGGATCTCTGGGACGACCAGGCCCGGGCGCAGCAGGTGACCTCGCAGCTGTCGTACGTCAACGGCGAGATCGACAAGCTGGGCAGCCTGCGCTCCCGGCTCGACGACGCGCGGGTCCTGCTGGAACTCGCCGAGGCCGAGTCCGACCCGGGGGTGCTGACCGAGGTCGAGACGGAGATCACCGGGCTGGGCAAGGCCATCGAGGAGATGGAGGTCCGCACCCTGCTCTCCGGCGAGTACGACTCCCGGGAGGCGCTGGTCGCCATCCGGGCCGGCGCCGGCGGCGTGGACGCGGCGGACTTCGCCGAGATGCTGCTGCGGATGTACCTGCGCTGGGCGGAACGGCACGGCTACCCGACCGAGGTCTACGAGACCTCGTACGCCGAGGAGGCGGGCCTGAAGTCGGCCACCTTCACGGTGAAGGTGCCCTACGCGTACGGCACGCTCAGCGTCGAGTCCGGCACCCACCGGCTGGTGCGGATCAGCCCGTTCGACAACCAGGGCCGCCGGCAGACCAGCTTCGCCGGGGTCGAGGTGCTGCCGGTGGTGGAGCAGACCGACCACATCGACATCCCCGAGAACGAGATGCGGGTCGACGTCTACCGCTCGTCGGGCCCGGGTGGGCAGAGCGTCAACACCACCGACTCCGCGGTGCGGATCACCCACATCCCGACCGGCATCGTGGTGACCTGCCAGAACGAGAAGTCCCAGCTACAGAACAAGGCCTCCGCGCTGCGGGTGCTGCAGGCCCGGCTGCTGGAGCGCAAGCGCCAGGAGGAGCAGGCCAAGATGGCGGGCCTGAAGACCGACGCCGCCGGCTCGTGGGGCGACCAGATGCGGTCGTACGTCCTGCACCCGTATCAGATGGTGAAGGATCTCCGAACCGAGCAGGAGACCGGCAATCCGGCCTCCGTCTTCGACGGGGAGTTGGACGACTTCATCGAGGCCGGGATCCGGTGGCGTAAGCAGCAACAGCTGGCCGGCGACGCTGCGTGATCACGCGCGGGCGGAGCGCGTCATCGATCTTTCGCTGACCGGGTGAATCGATGACGCGCCTCGCACAACGGGGGCGGGGCGCTTGGCTCCGTCGTTACACGGCGTAGACTCACCACCCGTGATTCAGCTTGAGCAAGTGACGAAGACGTACCCGAAGGCGTCCCGGCCTTCGCTCGACAACGTGTCCGTCGCGATCGAGAAGGGTGAGTTCGTCTTCTTCATCGGGCCATCCGGTTCCGGCAAGTCGACGATCATCAAGATGCTGCTGCACGAGGTCGCCCCCAACAAGGGCCGGGTCGTCGTGAACGGCAAGGACGTCACCTCGATGCGCTCCTGGAAGCGACCCGCCTTCCGGCGCTCGATCGGCTGCGTCTTCCAGGACTTCCGGCTGCTGCCGAACCGCACCGCGTACGAGAACGTGGCCTTCGCCCTGGAGGTGATCGGCAAGACCAAGGCGGTGGCCCGCCGGGTCGTGCCGGAGGTTCTCGAGCTGGTGGGTCTGGGCGGCAAGGAGCACCGCTACCCGCACGAGCTCTCCGGTGGTGAGCAGCAGCGGGTCGCCGTGGCGCGGGCGTTCGTGAACCGCCCGCTGATCCTGCTGGCCGACGAGCCGACCGGAAACCTGGACCCGGACACCTCGATCGAGATCATGCGCCTGCTGGACCGGATCAACCGCACCGGCACGACCGTCGTGATGGTCACGCACGACTCCAACATCGTGAACCAGATGCGCCGCCGCGTCGTGGAGATCGAAAGCGGCCGCATCGTGCGCGACCAGGCCCGCGGCGTCTACGGCTGAGCCGAACGCTCCGCCGAGCCGAAGATCCCTGACGACGAACACCTCACGCCGGAGAGCCGGAGGAATTTCCCGATGCGGATGAAGTATGTCCTGACCGAGGTCATGGTCGGGCTGTGGCGCAACGTCACGATGACCATCGCGATGATCATCACGATGACGGTGTCGCTGTTCCTGCTGGGCTTCAGCGGTCTGCTGTACCAGAAGGTCGGCGACATGAAGGACCTCTACTACGAGAACGTCGAGGTCTCGATCTTCCTGAAGACCGAGGTCAGCGCCGAGGATCGCACCGCGCTGGAGGCGAAGCTCAAGAGCGACCCGCTGGTCAAGGAGAGCACGTACGTCGACAAGGACGAGGCGTACAAGCGCTTCCAGGAGATGTACCAGGACGCTCCGGACCTGGTGAACGCCGTCAAGCCGGACCAGCTGCCGGAGTCCTTCCGGCTGAAGCTGGTCAACCCCGAGCAGTACAAGAACATCTACGACCAGTACAAGGACACCGGTGGTGTCGACGAGATCGTCGACCAGAGCAAGCTGCTGGACAAGGTGTTCAACGTGCTCACCGGGATCCAGAACTTCACCCTGTTCATCTCGGTGGTGATGGCCGCCGCCGCGCTGTTGCTGGTCGCCAACACCATCCAGGTGGCCGCGTACAGCAAGCGGCGTGAGGTTGCGGTCATGAAACTGGTCGGCGCGTCGAACTGGTTCATCCAGGCACCGTTCGTGCTGGAGGCGGTGGTCGCCGGCCTGATCGGCGCGGTCTTCGCCCTGGTGGGGCTGGTGGTCGGGAAGACCCTGCTGGGCGGCGGCTCGATGGCCTCGCTCGAGGGCCTGATCACCCCGGTCTCCTGGTCCGAGATCTTCCTGATCTTCCCGCTGATCGCCGGCGTCGCCAGCCTGGTGACGGCGATCACCGCCTGGGTCACGCTCCGCTTCTACCTGCGGGTCTAGTTGCGGCGACGGCTCTCCGGGGGCCCCTTCGCGCCAGGAATAAAGGGCGCGGAGGGGCCCTTGTCCCTCGGGTAGCATGATCTCCGCTCCGCGGCCGGTGGCCGGGACCGAACGGGAGGGAGGTGGCGCCGATGCCACGGGAAAAGGGCCGCAAGGTGGTCGCCTCCAACAAGAAGGCCCGCCACGACTACGCCATCCTGGACACGTACGAGGCGGGCATGGCGCTGACCGGCACCGAGGTCAAGTCGCTGCGGGCCGGCCGGGCCTCACTGGTCGACGCGTTCGCCCAGGAGCGCGACGGCGAGCTCTACCTGCACGGCATGCACATCCCGGAGTACACCCAGGGCACCTGGACCAACCACGAGCCCCGGCGCACCCGCAAACTGCTGCTCAAGCGCCTGGAGATCGACCGGCTGATCGGCAAGACCCGCGAGGGCGGCCTGACCATGGTCCCGCTCCAGGTCTACTTCTCCGACGGCTGGGCCAAGGTCGAGATCGCCCTGGCCAAGGGCAAGAAGTCGTACGACAAGCGGCAGGACCTCGCCAAGCGGGACGCGGATCGGGAGATCCAGCGGGCGGCCGGCCGGCGCGGTAAGGGGATGGACGACTGATTCATCCCGTTTCGTCCGGTCGGCACGGTCCGGGCGGGGCTCGGGATGAATCCGGTTGCGGCAGGCGTTAGGCTTGTCGGTGCCCGCCAGTTCGGCGGCCTGTCGAGGGGGTGACTGGTTTCGACTTCGTACGCAGCGACAGGGGAAGCGAGCCGAGGAAGCCGACGTCGTCTCGAAAATCGGTCGTCGGAAACCAATAAGCGCCAAGAACAATCGCGCTGACTTCGCTCTCGCCGCCTGAGGCGAGTAGCAAGTCTGTCGGCCTGGGAGCGCCTTCGACCCAGTTAGCCGGCATCAGCTAGGAGGCTGGCCAATCGGACCCGGTCGCGGGGTCCGTGCGGCGAGATCAATCAGCGACTGGGCCCGTCACACCAACTTGCTCGCGTGAGCGGTGGGGCCGAGTAGAGGCACAGCGAGCTGCGCTCGGAGAAGCCCTGACAAACCGGCGAAGGACCCGGGTTCGATTCCCGGCACCTCCACCACCTGGCCTGTGCGCCCCGGTCCATCGGACCGGGGCGCACAGCCGTCTCCACGGCCGGTCACACCGACCGGGCCGGCTCCGCCACTCCAGGCCGATCCGGCCGCTCACCCGGGCCAAACCTGCGGCATCCCGGCCCATCCCCGGCCCGCGAAGGCACGACATGCGGCACCCCGCCCCATCCCCGGCCCGCGAAGGCACGACACGCGGCATCCCGGCCCATCCCCGGCCCGCGAAGGCACGACATGCGGCACCTCCGCCCACGCCCGGTGATCCGGGCCCTGCCGGTGACGCCCGCCAGGTCACGCGGAACGCCCGCCGGGCGGCGGCTGGACCGCGCGGCCTACCCTGCGGATCGTGACGAACCAGAGGTTGCGCCTGTCGATCGGCGCCGCACCCGGGCAACGCGCCTTCACCGCCCTGGTGGGCATCCTGTTCACCGCCTTCGGTGCCGCCTTCGTGCTGCTGCCGCTCACCGCGGACGCCCTGCTGCGTCGGATCACCGGCTTCGGCGACCCGCTGCCCTCGTACGAGGACGCCCGGGACCTGCCGCCCGGGATGCTCCCGCCGGACCTGGCCGGGACGCCGGCCGACGACGGGCTGGGCGGGATGCGGCTGATCGGGCTCTGCGGGCTGCCGTTCGTCCTGCTCGGGATCTGGTTCGTGCTGCGGGTGCTGCGCACCGCGGCGTGGCTGGACGGAACCCGGGCCGAGGTGCGCGGTGCCTTCCTCACCCGGACGGTGGACCTGGCCACCGCCGAGATCGGCGCCGGGGCCGCGGCGTACCGGACCGGCGACGAGTCGATGCTCCGGGTGCCCACCGTGGTCGCCCGCGACCCGGGCAGCGGCCGGCAGGTCACCATCCCGCTGCGCGGCATGGGTCTGGCCACCCTCCCGCCGCACGAGCTGCGCGCCCTCGCCGACGCGATGACCACCGGCCGCCCCACGGGTGGCCGTGACGCGGACGTGCACGCCCTCGCCGGGCAGCTGCGCGAGCTGGCCACCCGACCGCTGGGCTGACCCGGGCCGCCGCCGCGCGGCCGGGGACCGCGGAGCCCGCCCGTCGCGGTGTGGACGGGACGGGCCGGGTGCGGCGGGACCGCGAGACCGCCCGTCGCGGTGTGCACGGGACGGGCCGGGTGCGGCGGGACCGCGAGACCGCCCGTCGCGGTGTGGTGGGCGGGTGCGGCGGGAGCGGTGGGACGGGAGGTGACCGGCGGTGCCGCCGGTACGGATGGGGCGAATGAGGCGGGCACCGCCCCTGGACAGGGCGGATGGCGGGGGCCCACCATCGCTGTACGCGACAGCTGCGCAGCGCGGGAGGTGCCCCATGGTCACCGGTGAGATCCAGCACCCGTACGCCGTTCGCCCGGCCCGGCCCTCGCTCGGTGCCGACCTGCGCGCCCTGGCCGGCACGCTCGCCGTGTCGCCGCGGGAGGCCCGTTGGCGGGAGCGGCTGATCCTGCGGCTGGCCCCGCTCCGCGCGGGCTTCGCCGACCACGTCCGGGCCACCGAGGGGCCCGCCGGTCTCTACGCCGAGTTGCTCGGCCAGGCGCCCCGGCTGGACCGGGGTGTCCGGCTGCTGGCCCGGGAACACGTGGCGATCGCGGCCGCGCTGACCGCCCTCCAGCGCGCCGCGGAGCTGCCCGGCGTGCCGGCGGAGGAGCTGCGCGGCCGGGCCGGTCACCTGTTGCGGGCGCTGTCCCGGCACCGGCAGCGGGGCGCGGACCTGATCTGGCAGGCGTACCAGACGGACCTGGGTGGCGAGACCTGAGCGGCCGGCGGAACCGGCGGGGGACGGCCGGCGTCGAAGTGGCATGCGTCGCGTGATCGCCCTGCTGGGCCTGCCTCTCCTGGTCGTCGCGGCCGGCTGCGCGCCGGTCGGCTCGGTGGCGGCTGATCCGATGGACCACGAGTGGGAGGCGTTCCACCAGCGGGCGGCCGACATCGCCGACGCGTGGCGGGCCGATCCGGGGCGGGCCGCCGGCTTCGTGCCGTTGCAGGGCCCGACCGTGTTGACCGGTGACCCGAAGTTCGACCCCGACACCGAGGCGGCGTTCCAGGCCGGCTGGTACCGGGACCAGATCGAGCTGCCCGCCGCGGTGCCGGCGCCGGGCACCGTACGGTTCCCGGACGGCCCGACGACCGTGCCGTTGATCAGCGCCGCCGAGGCGTACCGGCAGTTGGATCAGGGCGATCCGCCGCCGTGCGACGGGCGGCCGATGAACCCGCCGGGGCGGCCCGCGGCGACCGGGCCGGCGACCGAGCCCGGCCCGGACACCCCGGTGCACACCGAGGCGCCCACCGCCTGCGTCCCGCTCACCGTCACCGGGGCGCGGCTCGGCACCGTGCCGTTGCGCACCACCCGGGGCACGGCCGAGGTGCCGGCCTGGTTGTTCACCGTCGCGGAGCTGGCGGTGCCGGTGGCCCGGGTCGCCGTCGCGCCGGCCGCCGTCACCGAGCCGTCCGACGCCGCCCGGCCGGACCGGCCCGCCCCGGAGAACGTGGTCGGCGCGCAGGGCCTGGAGCGGGTCGACGGGACCCGGCTGCGGTACACGGTCGGGGTGGGCAGCTGCGACACCGGGATCACCCCACTGGTGACCGAGTGGGACGACCTGGTCGTGGTGGGCGCCGGGGTGGTGCGCAGCACCGGGGTCTGCGACATGATGTTGAAGCTGGAGCCGGTGGAGGTCGACCTGCGGGCGCCGCTGGGCGACCGGCCGGTGCTGGACGCGGTGACCGCCACCCCGCTGCGCCTCGACGAGGCCGCCCGCTGGCGTTGACCGGGCTCAGAGGAGCTGGGGCACGTCGGTGCTGATCGGCACCGGCAGCACGGTCGGCCGGTCGGCGGCGAGCGCCGCGTCCAGCGCCTCGCCGAGCCGGTCCAGGTCGTCGACCACGGTGGCGGCGCAACCGTAGCCGCGCGCGACGGCGGCCACGTCCAGGCCGGGCAGGTCCAGGGCGGGCACGCCGGGGGTGTGCTTGAGGTCGGCGAACGCCTTGAGGATGGCGTACTGCTGGTTCACCGGCACCACGACGGGCAGTGGCAGCCCCAGCCGCGCGGCGGTCCAGAGGGCCTGCACCGAGTAGTGCAGCGAGCCGTCCCCGATCACCGCGACCACCGGGCGCCGCCGGCCGGTGTCCCGCTCGGCCAGCGCCACGCCGATCGCGGCGGGCAGCCCGAACCCCAGCCCGCCGCTGGCCATCGTGAAGTACGACGCCGGCCGGGTGATCCGCAGCCGGCGGCGCAGCGCGGACAGGTTCGACGGTGACTCCTGCACCAGCACCCCGTCGGCCGGCCAGTGCGCGGCCAGCGCGGCGAACAGCGCGTCCGGCGCGGGCGGGTCGGCGGCCTCGGGCGGTTCCGGGGCGGGGCGGGGCGCGGGCGGCGGCCGGTCGGCGGGCGGCACCAGCTCCCGCAGCGCGTCCAGGGCGAGCCCGGCGTCGCCGAGCAGGCTGTCGCCGACCGGGGCCCGTGCCGACTCGTCCGGGTCGTCGGTGACGTGCAGCAGCCGGGCGCCGGCGGGCAGGTAGTCGCCCGGCACGTGCGGGTAGTAGCGGAACACCGGCGCGCCGATCACCAGCACCGTGTCGTGGCCGCGCAGCGCGTCGGCGAGCGGCCCGATCGCGTACGGCAGGACGCCACGGAAGTGCGGGTGGTCCTCGGGGAAGACGGCCCGTTCCGGCGCCGGGGCGGCCCAGACCGGGGCGGCCAGCCGTTCGGCCAGGCCGACCGCCGCCGGCCACGCCTGCGCCCGGTCCACCGCCGCGCCGAGCACCAGCGCGGGCGCGCGGCTGGCGGCGAGCACGGCGGCGAAGTCCCGCAGCCGCGCCGGGTCGGGGGCGAACCGGGTGGCCACCGTGCGGACCTGCGGGGGCGGGTCGGCGGGCCGGTCCCAGTCGTCCATCGGCAGGGAGAGGAAGACCGGACCGGCCGGCGGTTGCGTCGCCGTCGCGTACGCCCGCATCAGCGCCGCCGGGATGTCCTGCGCCCGGACCGGCTCATAGCTCCACTTCACGTACGGCTGGACCAGCTCGGCCGCCCGGCGGCTGGCCAACCGGGGCTCGATCAGCAGCATCTCGCGGTTCTGCTGGCCGGCGGTGACGATGAGCGGCGTCTTGTTGTGCCAGGCGGTGACGAGGTTGCCCATCCCGTTGCCGGTGCCCGGGGCGGTGTGCAGGTTCACGTGCGCGGGGCGGCCGGTGGCCTGGGCGTACCCGTCGGCCATGCTGACGGCCGTCGCCTCCTGCAACGCGTGCACGTACTGGAAGTCCGCCGGGAAGTCGCGGAGGAAGGGTTCCTCGGTGGAACCGGGGTTGCCGAAGACCGTGGTGAGGCCCAGGTCGCGCAGCAGGTCGTACGCCGTGTCGCGGACCGTTGCCATCGCCGACTGCCCCCGTCTGCCGCACCGGTGTCGGGGACGGCTCGACGATCAGTTCCCCGACCCGATCGAATCTAACGGGACGGGGCGGGCTTTTCGGGAGCTTCCCGGCTCCCGCCGGGTGCCGCCGGTCACGCCGCCCGGGTCAGGGCAGCGGGAAGGGCAGCTGGATCCCGTCCAGGGCCGTGCCGCACGGGCAGTCCCGCTCGGCCGGCAGCGCGGCCAGCGCGTCCAGCAGCACCGCGCGCAGCGTGTTGGTGTTCTCCGCGAACACCCGGAACACTTCCTGCTGGGTGACCGACCCGGCCCGGTCCACCCCCGCGTCCAGGTCGGTGACCAGGGCGATCGAGGTGTAGCAGAGGGCCAGCTCGCGGGCCAGCACCGCCTCCGGATGACCGGTCATGTTCACCACCGACCCGCCGATCGCGGCGAACCAGCGGGACTCGGCGCGGGTGGAGAAGCGCGGCCCCTCGACCACCACCACCGTGCCGCCGTCGACCGCCGCCACGCTGTGCCCGGCGGCGGTGTCGAGCAGCGTACGACGCCCGGTCGGGCAGTACGGGTCGGCGAAGGAGACGTGCACCGCGCCCCGGTCGTAGTAGGTCTGGGCCCGCCCGCTGGTCCGGTCGATCAGCTGGTCCGGCACCACGAAGGTGCCCGGGCCCAGCTCCGGCCGGAGCCCGCCCACCGCGCACGGGGCGAGCACCTGACGTACCCCCAGCGACCGCAGCGCCCACAGGTTCGCCCGGTAGGGAATGAGGTGCGGCGGGTGCCGGTGGTCCCGCCCGTGCCGGGGCAGGAACGCCACCGGCCGGCCGCCCACCTCGGCGACGGTGATCGCATCCGACGGCGGGCCGTACGGGGTCTCCACCTGGTGTTCGGTGGCCCCGTCCAGCAGGGCGTAGAGCCCCGAGCCGCCGATCACGGCGAGTTCGGCCGTCGGCCCCATCGGTCCTCCCCTGGATCCCGCTCGATCATCCGCCCGTCAGACCTTAACCACCGGCGGGAGTGCAGGCTATGGTGCCAGGCATGGGGTTGACAGCGCGAAGGGCCGGCGGCGTCGCATCCGTCCCGGTGCGCGGCTGACGGATGTCCGAGATGCAGGAAGAGGGACAGGCGATCGGTGGCCGCGCGATGGAGTCGATGACCGGGCGGCTGCTCGTCGCGACTCCCACCCTGAAGGACCCGAACTTCGACCGTACGGTGGTGCTGCTCGTCGCGCACGAGCCCGGCGGCGCCCTGGGCGTGGTGTTGAACCGGGCGACGGAGGTGCCGGTGGCCGACGTCCTCGGTGACTGGGGTGACCTGGCCCGGCACCCGGCGGTGCTCTTCGAGGGTGGGCCGGTGCAGCCCGACTCGGCGATCTGCCTGGCCCGGATGCGACACCCGATCAAGCCGCTCAAGGGCTTCCAGCGGGTCTCCGGTGCGGTGGGCACCATCGACCTGTCGGTGGACCCGGAGCGGCTGCGGGAGAGCATCGGCGTGATCCGGGTCTTCGCCGGCTACTCCGGCTGGGGTGCCGGCCAGGTGGAGCAGGAGATCGAGGAGGGTTCCTGGTTCGTCCTCGACGCGCTGCCGGGAGACGCGTTCGTCGACCGCCCCGACGACCTCTGGCCGATGGTGCTGCGCCGGCAGGGCGGCATGCTGGCCGCCGTGGCCCACTTCCCGCCGGACGTGGCGCTCAACTGAGCCTCCCGGGGCGGGGACCCCGCGAGATGACCATGCCGAGCGGCGTGTGTATAGTTCTCTGCGTGCCCGGGCGACCGGGGACGACAGCGAGGGGCCGTGGCGCAGCTGGTAGCGCACCACACTGGCAGTGTGGGGGTCAGGGGTTCGAGTCCCCTCGGCTCCACCCGAGCGAAAAGCCCTGGTGGGAGACATTGTCTCCGACCAGGGCTTTTGTCATTGCGTCAAGCTCGTGGTCTACACCGCCATTCAGAAACTCCAGATGTTGTTCGTCATCGGCGCGCAGCCGCTTCGCTGAGATCACGACGCACTCGCTGCGCGACGCGGCAGGGCGAACACGTCAGTCCAGGTGCTCGGCGGGGTCGGTCTGCAACAGCCAGGCCAGCGGCATCCGGGCCCGCTCCTGGTAGCCGGAGCCGGCGAGGTGGTAGAGGATGACGGTCTGCCCACCGTCGCGATCCACCACCCAGTATCGCGGGATGCCCGTCGAGGCGTACTCCCGGACCTTCGTCACCGAATCCATCGCCTCCGACCCGGGGGAGACGATCTCGACCACCAGTGCGATGTCCTCTGCCGCTGACCAGACCCGTCGCGGCGGTGGTTTGCGCCACACCGTGAGGTCGGGAATCCGGCCACCGTCGCCGTCCGGGCCGGGGATGCGGATGCCGGCGGCCTGGAGCACCTGCTCCGCCGGCCAGCCCGCCACGATGAGCCAGGCGAAGATGCGGCTGGCGATCATGGCGTGCTCGGAATCGGGCGGCGGCATGACCGACAGGACCCCCTCGGGACTGGTCTCGTAGCGGTGTCCGTTCGGGTCGGCGGCGTTCATCGCCGCCAGGTCGTCGAGCGTCACGACGGCGGGCATGTACCTGCCGACACTCTCCGCGCTCATACGCCTCATCCTAGGCGAATCGCGGGCACCCACCCGGTTGCGCCGTCCGCGACGCGTCGGCGGTCGGCACCACCCCGCATGCGAACCGGCCACCCAAGAGGAGTGATCCAAGTCACAGGACCGGATGAATCGCGGGCGACGCGGCGGTCGTCTTGCCGGGTGTGAAACGAAGCCTGGACGCGGCCGACGAGGACGAACTCGTGCGCCGCACCGCCGCCGGGGACCGGCGCGCCTTCGACGAGCTGTACCGGCGTACGTCGCCGTGGCTGCTCAGCCGGCTGCGCCGCCGGTGCGCCGACGACGACCTGGTCGCCGACGTGATGCAGGAGACGTACCTGGCCGTCTGGCGGGCCGCGGGCAGCTTCGCCGGGTCGGGCCCGGACACCTCGGGCAGCGCGGTGGGCTGGCTGTGGACCATCGCCGCGCACCGCCTCGTCGACGCGTTCCGCCGCCGGGCGCGCCGGCAGGAGATGCCGGTGGTGCCGCTCGCCGAGACGGTCGCCCCGGCCGCCGAGGACGAGGCGCTGTCCGGGCGGGTCGGCCACGAGCTGGAGCAGGCCCTGCTGGTGCTCCCCCCGGAGGCGCGCCAGGTGCTGCGGGCGATGGTGCTCGACGGATTCTCCGTCCGAGAGACGTCGCTGCTGCTGGGCGTGCCGGAAAGCACCGTGAAGTCGCGGGCCCGGCGGGCCCGGATCGCTCTCCGGGAGGCGCTGTCATGACCACGCATCCGAGTTCCGCCGTGATCGCCCGCTACGCCGACCCGGAGGCGGACCTCGACGAGGTCACGGTCTGGTCGGTGGAGGTGCATCTGGAGGACTGCGCGTCCTGCCGGGCCCGGGTGGCCGGCGGCACCACGGACGACGCTCGGGCCCTGCTCGACCGGATCGCGGCGGGCGTGGACCACGGCATCGCCACCGGACCCGCTCCGGCCCGCCGCCGGCGCTGGTCGGCGGCGCGCAGCCGCTGGCTGGTCTGGCATCTGGTGCCGTGGCTCATCATGACGGTGGCGGTGCTGGGCTGTGCGGTGCTGATCGAGGCGGCGACCCCCCGGCTACCGTCGCTGGTCTCCCTGCTGGCTCCGGTGGCGCCGCTGCCCGCGGTGGCGATCGCGTGGAGCCGGCGGCACGACCCGGCCTGGGAGCTGCTCGCCGGCACGCCCGCCGCCGGGCTGGCGATGCTGTTGCGGCGTACGGCCGCGGTGCTGACCGTGGTCATGCCGGCGCTCGCCCTGGCGACGGCCCGTACCGGAGCCTCGCTGGCCCTGACCCTGCTGCCGTGCCTGGCCTTCACGGCCGCCACCCTCGCGCTGGGTGCCTTCGTCGGCGTGCGCCTCGCCGCGGTCGGGCTCGGCACCGCCTGGGCGCTGGCCGTGGTGGTGCCCGCCGTGGTCACCGCGCACCCGCCGGCGGTGCTGCGGCCGGGCACGTCCGGTGCGTGGGCGCTGCTCGCCCTCGCGCTGGCCGGGGTCGCCGCGGCCCAGGCCCACCACTTCCGCCGGCTGTCCAGCCACAACTGACCCGTCGGGTTGCCACACCCACCTCGGAAGGACTGATGATGCGTACGGTGAGCGCGGCCGAAACGGCCCCCACCCTCCACCCCTGGGCGGTGCACGCCGAGGGACTGCGGGTACGAGCCGGCCGGCACCTGGCCGTCGACGGACTCGACCTGACCCTCGGGGCCGGCGTGCACGGCCTGCTGGGGCCGAACGGGGCCGGGAAGACCACCCTGATGCGGGCGCTGGCCACGGTGGTGCAGCCGGCCGGTGGACGGCTGAGGCTGCTCGGGGCGCCCGTGGACGGCCGCGCCGACCTGCGCCGGGTACGGCGCGGGCTCGGGTACCTGCCGCAGCAGTTCGGGTTCTATCCGCGCTTCACCGTGCGCGAGTTCGTCGAGTACCTGGCCTGGTTGAAGGAGATGCCGAAGGCCGCGGTGCCCGGGGCGACGCAGCGGGCGATCGACCGGGTCGGCCTCACGGCCAAGGCGGACGCCCGGCTGAAGACGCTGTCCGGCGGCATGCTGCGCCGGGCGGGCATCGCCCAGGCGATCGTCAACGACCCGGCGGTGCTGCTGCTCGACGAGCCCACCGTCGGCCTCGACCCCGAGCAGCGGCTCGACTTCCGGGAGCTGCTGCGCGACGTCGGCGTCGACAGTTGCGTGGTGGTCTCCACCCACCTGGTCGAGGACGTGGTGGCCGCGTGCACCGACGTGGTTCTGATCAACGAAGGTCGGCTCGTCTACCAGGGCACCCCGGCCGAGCTGGCCGCGCAGGGCGGACCGGACGACGCCGGCGACAGCCCGGCCGAGCGGGCGTACTCCGCGCTGCTGCGCCGGCACCGCGCGGAGGCCGGCCGATGACCCGCATCCTCGGCATCGAACTGCGCCGCTCGGCGGCGCTCGGGGCGGCCCTGGCCGTGGCGGTGGCCGGCGTGGCGCTGCTCTTCCTCGTCGACCCGACCCTCTTCACCACCGGCTGGATGCAACTGGTCATGACCCAGCGGCTCTACCTGGCGGTGCTGTGGCCGCTGGCGCTGGCCGCCGGCGCCTGGCAGGCGCGCCGGGAGCGCCGCTCGAACGTGACCGAACTGTTCGCCACCGTTCCCCGGCCGCACGCCCAGCGGGTGGTGCCGACGCTCGGCGCGATGGCCGTCGCGATGGCCGGTGGCTACCTGACGGTGGGCCTCGCCGGCGGGCTGTGGATCGTCGGCACCGCCCGGTACCTGCCGGCGGCGTCCGTCGCGGTGCCGGCCGTCGGCGTGCTGGCGCTGATCACCGCGGCGTGGCTCGGTCTCGCGATCGGCCGGCTGTTGCCGTGGCCGATGACCGCCCCGGCGCTGGGCGTGGCCGGCCTGGGGCTGCTGCTGGCCATTCCCTTCCTGACCCGTCCCCGGGGGTGGCTGGCCCTGGTCTTCTCGCCGATCACCGAGATGAACATGCCGGGCGCCTACGCCACCGTGCCCGGCCGGGCCAGCCTCGCCCAGGCCGTCTGGCTGGCCTGCCTGGCCGGCGCCGCCGTGCTGCTGCTGGTGTCCACCGGCTGGCGGCTCCGGGTGGCGGCGGTGCTGCCGGTCGCGGTGGGCGCCATGCTGGCCGTCCTGGTCATGCCGCACCAGAACCGGCTCGTCATCGACGCGATCGACCCGGTGGCCCGGGAGTTGGTGTGCACGCCGGACGAGCCGCAGATCTGCGTCAGCCGGGTCCATTCCGGACTGCTCGCCGAGGTGACCGGGCCGGCCCGGCAGGGTCTCGCCGCCCTCGGGCAGCTGCCGGACGCGCCGACCCGGGTGCACGAGGACACCACGACGTACGTGCCCGCCCACTACCCGACGTGGCGCGCGGACGTCGTGCTGCTGCGCATCGAGGTCGGCCGGGACGGACACCTCGCCGACCGGACCGGCGTGGCGGCGGAACTGGCGCTGGCGGCGTTCGCCAGCCCACCCCGGTGCGAGCACGTCGTACCCCCGGCGGAGCAGCTCGCGGCGGCCCACTGGCTGCTGGGCCGGCCGCCGGTGACCCCCGAGTTCCACGAGCCCGAGGCGGCGGCCACGGCCACGCGGCTCTGGCAGGACCTGCGCCGCCTGCCCGACGGCGAGGCGACGACCCGGGTGGGCGCCCTGCGCCGGGCCGCCCTGACCTGCGCGGCCGGCGACGGGCTGCTGTCCCGGAGCCCGCGGTGAGGTGGCTCGCGCTGTACCTACGCTCCCGGCGCGTCCCGGTCGCGCTGGCTCTGACGGGCGGCTGCGCGGTGCTGATGTGGGCACTGCGGTCGGCGTCCTCCGACGGTGGCACCGTCGTACGGGTGGTCGTCCTGACGGCCCTGCTGCTGGTCACCGCCCTCGCCCCCACCCTCGCCGGCCCCGACGACGCCCTCGAGGCGACGGCCGCGTTCCCCTGGTGGCCACGGCGCGGCGCGCACCTGCTGGCGGCCTTCCTGGTCGTGTCGGTGCTGCTGCTGGCCACGACGGTGACCGGGGCCCACTTCGATCCCGCCTGGCTGGGGCTGCGCGACGCCGCCGGGCTGCTGGGGCTGGTCGCGCTGGGCGCCGCCACGATCGGCGCCGCCCGCGCCTGGTTCCTGCCGCTGGGCTGGACGCTGGCCGCGACGCTGTATCCCGGCTCCGAATCGGTTCTCGGGCGGATCCTGACCTGGCAGGCGCAGCCGCCGGCGAGTACCGCCGCGGCCGTGACGGCCGGGCTGCTCGCCCTCGGTGGGTTCGGCGCGTACGTGCTGGCCGGCCCGGCCCACCGCGCACCCGCCGAGGCCGGCCAGCAGTGACCGGCCCTCAGCCGAGCTGCTGGGCCAGCCCGACGATGATGCCCTCCGGGCCGCGGACGTAGCAGAGCAGGTAGACGTCCTCGTAGCGGGCCAGCTCGCCGACGAGTTCGGCGCCGTGGGCGCGCAGCCGGGTCAGCACGTCCTCGATGTCGTCGACGGCGAACATGATGCGCCGGATGCCCAGCGTGTTGGCCGGCGCGTCCGCCGGCTCGGCGCGGACCGCCCGCGGCGCGTGGAACATCGCCAGCTCGACCCGGCCGTGGCCGTCGGGGGTCCGCAGCATGGCGACCTCCTGGCGGACGTCGTCGAGCCCGATGACCCGCTCCACCCACCGGCCCTCGATCGGCCCCCGGCCCTCCAGCTCCATGCCGAGTTCGACGAAGAACGAGATGACGGCGTCAAGGTCCTCCACCACGATGAGGACGTTGTCCATCCGTTGGATCGTCATGCCGGGTCTCCTCGGTCTGGTGCGGCCACGGTGGCCGCGCTCGTCCCCGGAGACGGAACCGCCCGGCCGTTCTCGACATCCTCCGCCACATCGTCGTCGGCGGCGTCGACGTCGCCGGCCACCGGCGTGGCAGGGCAGGGTCCGGCGACCGTCGAACCTTTGGCGGCTCCGGGCCGTACCGGTGGGCGGGAGGTCGAACTGATGGCCGTACGCCGATTTGTCGCCGCCGTCCTCGCGGGCGCCGCGGCGGTGCTGCCGGTTGCCGGGCCCGCCGCCGCGCACGGCGCACCCACCAGCCCGGTGAGTCGGGCCGCGGCCTGCGGGCCGGTGGGCCGGGCGGCGGACAGCCCGGCGTGCCGGGCGGCGGTGGCCGCCGGCGCGGCGGTGCGGGAGTGGGACAACGTGCGGGTGGCCCAGATCGACGGCCGGGACCGGGAACGGATCCCCGACGGTGAGTTGTGCAGCGGCGGGCTCTCCGCCTACCGGGGGCTGGACCTGGCCCGGGACGACTGGCCGGCCACCGAGCTGACCCCGGGCGCCCGGTTCACCTTCCGGTACCGGACCACCATCCCGCACCGGGGCACCTTCCGGTTTTACCTGACCCGCGAGGGCTACCAGCCGGGCCGCCGGCTCACCTGGGCGGACCTGCCGGAACGCCCGTTCCTGGAGGCCACCGACCCGCCGGTGCGCGACGGGGCGTACCAGATGCCGGGCCGGTTGCCGGCGAACCGGACCGGCCGGCACCTGATCTACACGATCTGGCAGAACTCCAACACCCAGGACACCTACTACTCCTGCTCGGACGTGGTGTTCCGGGCCCCGGGCGGCGGCGCCACGGCGGGGGTGCTGGCCGCGCCGCCCGGCGACGCCGGGACGACCGGCGCCCCGGCCACCGGCCGCCCGGCCGCCGGGACCGAGGTGCCGGTGGCCGCGGCGGTGACCGACGAGCGGCGGGGGAGCCTGCCCTGGGTGGCCGTGGCCGGGGGATCGGTGGTCCTGCTGGCCGTGCTGGCCGGTACCCGGCTGCGCCGCGCGGGCACGCCGCCGCCGGGACGGGCCTGCGAGGTACGCAGCCACCGGGCGGGGCGCCGACGCGTCTGGTGACTCCCGGCGGCGGGAACGCGGAAGCCGCGTCGCAACCCGTGCGACGCGGCTTCGGCGGTGGTTCAGGGTCGGGTCGGCCTCAGAGCCGGTACGCCTTGTCGGTGGTGGTGACGCCCCGGGTGTCGAAGAAGCGCTGGGCGATCTCCGCCAGCCGGTCGGCATCGTACTGGCGGTGGTTCTGCACCAGGATGACCAGGTCGGCGCCGGCGACGGCGCTCTCCAGGTCGTCCATCCGCAGCACGTCGACGCCGGAGACCTTCCACTGGTTCACGTACGGGTCGTGGTAGCTCAGCTTGGCGCCCAGCGCGTCGAGCTTCTGGGCCAGCGCGACGGCCGGCGACTCCCGCTGGTCGGCGATGTTCGGCTTGTAGGTCACGCCGAGCAGCAGCACGGAAGCGCCGTTGGTGGCCTTGCCGGCGTCGTTGAGCAGGTTCTGGGCCCGGTGCGCGACGTACGCGGGCATCGTCGCGTTGATCTCCTGGGCCAGCTCGACGAAGCGGAACGGGTAGCCGAGCTTGGCCCGCACGTTGTGGCTCAGGTAGTTGGGGTCGATCGGGATGCAGTGCCCACCGACGCCCGGCCCCGGGTAGAACGCCTGGAAGCCGAACGGCTTGCTGGACGCGGCGTGGATGACGTCCCACAGATCGATGTCCAGCTCGTGGCAGAACCGGGCCATCTCGTTGACCAGCGCGATGTTGATGTGCCGGTAGGTGTTCTCCAGCAGCTTGGCGGTCTCGGCCTCCCGGGTGCCCTTGGCCCGGACCACGGTCTCGATGAACCGGCCGTAGAACGCGGCGGCCTTCTCGGAGCAGGCCGGGGTGTGGCCGCCGACGACCTTGGGCGTGTTGTGGGCGCCGAACTTCTCGTTGCCCGGGTCGATCCGCTCGGGGGAGAAGGCGAGGTGGAAGTCCTTGCCGGCGGTGAGGCCGGAGGCCTTCTCCAGGATCGGCCGGACCACCTCGTCGGTGGTGCCCGGGTAGGTGGTCGACTCCAGGATGACCAGCATGCCCTCGGTGAGGTTGCCGGCCACGGCCTCGGTCGCGCCGATCACCGCGCGCAGGTCCGGGCCCTGGTCCTCGGAGAGCGGGGTGGGCACGCAGATCACGGCGGCCTTGGCGCCCCGGATCTCGGACGCGTCGGTGGTGGCGCGGAAACCGGCGCCGATCATGTCCGCGATGTCACCGTCGGACAGGTCGTCGACGTGCGACTTGCCGGCGTTGAGCGAGTCGACGACCCGCTTGCTGATGTCGAAACCGAGGACGGTCATCCCCGCCTTCGTCGCCTCCTGGGCGAGGGGTAGCCCGACGTACCCGAGCCCGAGAATCACGACATCGACAGTCACTGCCTGCTCCTTCACTGCATGGCGCGCGGTTCGGGCGCTATTGTCGCCGACCGGCCGGAATGACGAGAAGTGGGGTGCTATGGGGCGTTTCTGCCCGTCCGCTGCGGGGTGTCCCGGACGGCGACGGCCGTCGGCTCAGCGTGGACTCTGACGCAGCGTACCCGCCGCGCGGGGATTTGCCCCACCCCGCTACCCCTGGCGCGTGCTCAACGACTCAGGGTGCGCTTGACCTTGCGCTTGGCCTTGCGGGCGAAGTTCTTGCCCCGGCGCAGCACGCCGAGCAGCCGCCGACCCTGCCGCGACATGCGCAGCACGCCCTTGACGGTGTGGTCCTGGGCGCGCTCCGCGCGCTCCTTCTCCAGCTCCTGGGCGAGCGTGTCCAGGTGCTTCAACAGCGCGTGCTCGCTGCGGCGCTGGTCCTCCAGATACTGCCCGACCACCGCCCGAGCCTCACCCAGCGTGATCCTGCTGGTGCTGTGGGCGGTGCCGGCGGTGGTCAGCCGGACCGCGGCCTCGGCGGTGGCGAGCAGGGCGCCGGTGGCCGCGGCGGAACTCGCCGGGCCGGGCCGCAGCACGGCGCACGGCGAGCCGCTGAACGCCTGCAGGCCCAGCCACTGCAGGCCGGTCAGCGCGGCGGCGGTGTGCTCCGCGCCGATCGCCGGCCCGGACGGGTCCAGCGCCACCAGCAGCCGCCCGTCGGGGCGCAGGGCGGTCTGGATCCGCACGTTGACGGCCGCCAGCCACTGCGGCTCGACGCTGCTGCGCTCGATGATGATCGTGTCGAACTGGCCCTCGATGACCACTTCGTCCGGGTCGGCGCCGACCTCCAGGACGACCGCGTCCCGGAAGGGCGTGGTCAGCGAGTCGTGGCCGTGGTGCCGGTCATCGGTGATGATGAGCAGATCCTGGTCCTCGGCGCCTGGGCCGCGCAGGTGTTGTTCAACGTCAACGGCCGCTGCCGTATCGATCGTCATCCTGCGTTACCTCCGGGCCAGAGTCCTGGTTACGATGCGCGGCGAGATTAGCGCATGTGCCGGCGAGTGTGGGTCGCGGCACCCGCTCCACGGGGGTCGGGTCCGACCGGGTTCGTGCGGCGCCGACCGCAGTCGCCCGCGGCGACGCGATGATACCGAGGAGTGCAAGCGTGGCAGGTGGGGAGTCACCCGAGGTCAGCGGGCTGCGGAGCGAGAAGGCGGGCGACCGTCCCTGGCTCAGGCCGTCGGCGACCGCCGTGGACCGCGCCGGCATCACCGAGTGGCGCAAGCAGGTCGACGCGTTGCACAACGAGATCCAGGCCGACCTCACCGTCGAGGGGTCGCACAGCCGGGTGCTCAACCCCGGGGTCAGCGTCGTCGTGCCGTCGTACCGTGGCGCCGGGCACATCGGGCGCTGCCTGGAGTCGATGGCCGCGCAGACCCTCGACCCGGCGCTGTTCGAGCTGATCGTGGTGTTGAACGGCCCCGAGGACGGCACCCGGGCGGTGCTGGAGGAGTTCCGCGCCGCCCACCCCGCGGTGACGGTGCGGATCGTGCGGCTGAGCCGGGCCGGGGCGTCCCGGGCCCGCAACGCCGGTATCGCCGCGGCGCGCCGGGAATACACCACCTTCGTCGACGACGACGACTACCTCTCGCCGAACTTCCTGGAGGTGCTGTACAGCCACGCCAGCCCCCAGGTGGTGCCGATCGCCGGGCTGGTGAACGTCGGGGCGGACGGCGTCGAGGACGCGGCCAACCCGATCAACACCATGCTGCTGGAGCACGACAGCAAGCTGACCGCGCCGGCCGAGGCGCGGGTGTGCACCACCTTCAACGCCTGCAAGCTGGTCGCCACCAGCCTGCTCCGCGACGTCTACTACGACACCGACCTGGCCAGCGGCGAGGACGTGCTGTTCTGGATGACCGTGGTGGTGCGCGGGCACATCAACTTCTATCCCTGCCCGACCGAGGCGGTCTACTACCGCACCATGCGGGAGGGCTCGGTCTCCCGGCCGGAGCCGACCTTCGACTTCTCGGTGACCCAGCGGCTGGAAGTGATCACCCGGCTGGAGCGGCTGCTGCCCGAGTGCGACGTCCGCTCCCAGGAACTGCTCGCCACCCGGATCCGGGCGCAGACGGCCTTCCTCGCCGAGTACCTCAAGCGGCACCCGGACGAGTACCGCCGGGTGGTCGACGAGATCGACAGCTACCCGATCTACCACATGCCGTACGAGCGGATGAACGGCGTGCTGGAGCGGGGCCTGGTGATCGCCTACGCCTTCCCGCCGTACGCCGACACCAGCGGCGTCGTGATGGGCAAGCGGGTGCGGATGATGGGCCGCGCCGCCGACGTCATCTACAACGCGATGGACCGGATCCGGCCCACCGACGAGTCGCTGACCCGGATCTCCGGCCCGTTCATCAACCGCAAGGCGGCCCTGCCCACGCCGTCGTACTTCTCCGACTTCGGGTCGATGGAGAAGTTCGCCCTGGCCGGCCTGAAGCAGATCGCGGAGTGGCAGGAAGCCCGCAAGGTGCCGTACCCGTGGATGTACAGCCGGGCGCACTTCGCCCACTCGCACTTCCTGGCGGCGGCGTACAAGCTGGCGAACCCGGACGTGAAGTGGACCGCGGAGTTCTCCGACCCGCTGTCGCGGGACATCTCCGACGCCGAGCGCGGCACCCCGATCAAGGAGGGTGAGCTGCTCGACCGGCTGCGTACCGGGCTGACCGAGCTGGGCCTGCCGGTGCCGGACACCACCAACTGCTTCATCTGGACCGAGGAGGTCGCGTACGCCCTGGCGGACGAGATCATCTTCACCAACGAGAACCAGATGGAGTACATGCTCAGCTACTGCTCCAACCCGGAGCTGGCGGAGGTCGCCCGGAAGAAGGCGGTCGTCTCCCCGCACCCGACGCTGTCGCCGAACTTCTACTCGATGACCGAGACCGATTACCCGCTGGAGCCCGGGGTCGCGCACATCGCGTACTTCGGCAACTTCTACGCCACCCGGGGCCTGGACGACGTGCTGGCGGGGATCGCCGCGCAGGACTCGTGGACCCGCGCCCGGCTGCGCATGCACGTGTTCACCACCAAGCCGGAGGAGCTGCAGAAGCGGGCCGCCGAGCTGGGCATCTCCGACGCGGTGCGGGTCGGCCCGTACGCCCAGTACCTGGGCTTCCTGAACCTGACCACCAAGTTCGACTGCCTGCTGGTCAACGACGCGCTCACCGGCGACAGCCACGCGCAGAACCCGTACCTGCCGTCGAAGTGGTCGGACTACAAGGGCAGCGGCAGCCCGGTCTGGGGTCTGGTCGAGGCGGGCAGCCCGCTCAGCCGGCAGCCGCTGCACTTCCAGTCCCCGGTCGGGGACGTGGCGGCGGCCGCGGAGGTGCTGGCCCGGATCGTCCGGGACAAGGTGGGCGAGCGCCCGGCGGCGGAGCTGACCTCGGCCGACCAGCCGGTCTGAGCCCACCTTCGGAACCAACAGGCCACACCTCTGGCATGCTGCCGGAGGGGCAGGGGCGCCGCTGGGGCGCCCGACCAACGATTGCTGGAAGGCTCTGATGCCCGATCTCGTCCTGCACGTCACCGGTGCCCGGCCGAACTTCCCGAAGGCGGCCCCGGTCATCCGCGCCCTCGCCGAACTCGGCGTGCCGCAGGAACTCATCCACACCGGTCAGCACTACGACGAGCGGATGTCGGATGTGTTCTTCCGCGAGCTCGGCCTGCCGAAGCCGGACGTGAACCTGGGCGTCGGCTCGGGTAGCCACGCGGTGCAGACCGCGGCGATCATGACCGGCCTGGAGGAGATCTTCCTGTCCCGCCGGCCGGGCATGGTCGTGGTCTACGGCGACGTCAACTCCACGGTCGCGGCGGCGCTGGTGGCGTCGAAGCTGCAGATCCCGGTCGCGCACGTCGAGGCCGGCCTGCGCAGCTTCGACATGACCATGCCCGAGGAGATCAACCGGCTGGTCACCGACCGGCTCTCCGACCTGCTCCTGGCCACCAGCCCGGACGCGATCGCCCACCTCGGCAACGAGGGCACCGACCCGGACAAGATCCACCTGGTCGGCAACCCGATGATCGACACCCTGCTGGCGAACCTGGACCGCTTCGACGCGGACCGGGCGCGCGCCGATTACGGGCTGGACGACCGCTACATCGTGGCGACCCTGCACCGCCCCGGCAACGTCGACGACCCGGCCGACGCCGCCGCGCTGGTGAAGGCGATGCACGCGGTGGCCGACCAGGCCGAGATCGTGCTGCCGCTGCACCCGCGGGGCCGCGCCCGGCTGGAGGCCGCCGGCCTCTTCGACCACCCCAAGCTGCGGGTCATCGACCCGCTGGGGTACGTCGACTTCCTCGGCCTGGTCCGGGGGGCCGCCGCGGTGGTCACCGACTCCGGCGGCGTCCAGGAGGAGACCACCATGCTCGGCGTGCCGTGCCTGACCCTGCGGCCCAACACCGAGCGGCCGGTGACCATCACCCACGGCACCAACCGGCTGGTGACCCGCGACGCGCTGCCGCAGATCGTCGCCGAGGTGCTGGCCGCGGGCCGCAGCGAGACCTGGCCCACCCCGCCGCTGTGGGACGGGTCGGCCGGCCGGCGGATCGCCGCGGTGATCGCCGGGCATCTGCGCGGCTGAGCGCCACCCGACGAACGACTCGGCGCCCGCCACCTTCGAAGGTGGCGGGCGCCGATTCTTGTCGCCCGGCGGGGCGACGGGGTGTCAAGCGGGGGCCCCGCCTATACCGAATGCGTTAACAGGGGGCCCCTCCTTTCGCCTCAGGCGACGGGTTGCCCGGTGCGGGGCTCCGCGGGCGTCCAGTTGCCGGGGGTGCTGGTACGCAGCACCGAGGCGTCCTTCTCCAGCTTCAGCCGCTCCTCGGTGATCGTCGGCGCCGCCTCGCGCCAGAGCTGGACCACCTCCTGCTCGTCCTTGCGGATCAGGTCGTCGAGCACCACCACGGCGTCGTCGGCGAGCCGGTCGCCGAGCAGCGGCATGGCCGGGAAGCGGGCGTGCGGGCCGGTGTCGGCGGGCGGGCCGTCCACGAAGAGCAGGCCGATGCGGTCCAGGTCCCGCCAGGCGTCGGCGGCGTACCAGCGGTAGGTCTCGCCGCCCACCTCGATCGGCTCCAGCGGCGCGTGCCGCACCTCGGCCAGGTCCGCCACCCCGTGCGCGTTGAGCAGGGCGACGGTGCGCCGGGCGTACTCCTCGTCGTGCTCCAGGGCGACCACCTTGCCGTCGATGCCGAACTGCCGCATGGCCAGGGCGGACCAGAGCGTGGAGAGACCGCTGCCGCACTCGACCACCAGCTTCGGGCGCTCGTCGCGCAGGATGCTCACCAGCACCAGCAGCACGTCCGGCGAGGCCGCCCAGCCGCGCATCGGCGGGACCCGGTTGCCGACCGGGATCATCGCGTAGAGGTTGAGCAGCGCCTCCACCCCGCGGTACGCGTTGGCGTTCTCCTGCCGGGTGACCAGCTTGCCGTAGTCCTCGCAGCGGGCGACGGCCTTGGCCAGCCGCTCGACGCCGGCGTCGGCGGCCTTGCGCTCCTTGCCGAAGTGCTCGGTCAGCCGCTTGTCGAACTGGCTGCGCAGCTGCTGGTCGTGGTCCCGCAGCCGCTGGTCGAGGTGGTCGCGGCCGGACTCGACGAGCTTGCTGAGCCGCCAGAGGTTGTATCGGTGCTGGCGGTTGGAGCGGAGGATGGCGATCACCACCAGCCCGATCAGCACCACCAGCAGCACCGTGTTGGCGTCTCCCGCGCCGGCGGCGCCGACCGCGATCGCCGCCACGGCGGTCACGACCGCCACGAGGATCACCGCGGCCGGCTGGGCCAGCTGCCGGCCGAGCGCCGCGAGGCCCTGCCGTGCCGAGCGGGGGCCCGGTGGGGCCGCCGCGCCGTGCCGCTCGTCGGTGCTCTGCATCGGCGCTCCTGGGAATGAGTTGGAAGTCTGCGGGCTGCGGGCATTATATGGCCGCGTCAACGATCGGAATCAAGGGCGCAAACTATTGCGAAACAAGGGAACGGGCGGTCTCGGCTGCATCACCGAGGCCGCCCGTTCCAGGGTGCCGGTCCGCCCGTCAGCTCGTGCTGTAGCCGGCGAAATAGCTGCGGGCCCGCTCCACGTCACCGTGCAGCAGCGCCGCCCAGGCATCGATCACCGCGGTCGGGTTGACCTTCTCGCGCATCTCGGCCCGGGCCGCGGCGGACCGCTCCGCCCACACCTCGGGGTCGGCGTTGGCCAGCACCGCGGCGGCGGCGTCCGGCACCGACCCGGGGATCCACCGGTTGTCGTAGATGTCCCGCGCGCCGGGCCACGGCCGGATCACCGGCGCCGCGCCGGAGGCCATGCCCTCGGCCAGGCCGAGGTGGAAGCTCTCGATGTCGCTCATCGACAGGATGTTGCCGACCTTGCGGTACCAGCGGCCCATGTCCCGGCCGGGGGCGTCGAAGACCACCGCGCCGCGCAGCAGCGGGTCACGCTCGATGCGCTCCTGGCACCAGCCCACGTACTCCCGCTCCTCGGCCTTCGGCCAGACGTACTCGTTCTGCCAGGGCGGCAGGGAGCGGACGAACATGGTGAACCGGCGGTCCTCCCGGCGCACCTCGGCCAGCAGGTCCAGGGCCAGGTCGAACCGCTTGTTGGACCACTCCATGCCGACGAAGCCGATGTTGAACCGGGCCCCGGGCAGCTTGGGGCGGTCGACCCAGTCCACGTCGAGGAAGTTGGGGATGTAGACCAGCTTCTCCTGCGGCCAGCCGATCTCGTTGCGGATCCGCCGGCCGATCGGCGGGGAGACGTGCACGACCGCGTCGACCTTGTCGATGTCGATCATCGCCGGGTACGGCGCGTCCAGCTCGAAGCGGTGCAGCCGGACCACCAGGAACTGGTGGGGCTTCTTGCGCTCGGCGAACCAGGCGGCACTGGGCCGCGCCCACTCCGCGATGATCACGTCCGAGGTGTCGGCGAGCTGCTCGGTGCGGTCGGTCTTGATCGAGACCCGGGGCCAGTCGTCGAGGGTGATGTCCAGGTCGGTGCGGGTGTCCAGGCGGTGCGCCAGCTCCCGGATGAACTTCAGGTCGTACCCCGAGATCATCGTGTCCAGGGTGCGGTCCGGCTGCGCCGGCCCCTGCGGCAGGGTCGCCGCCAGCACCTCCCGGGCCCCCCGCTCCTGCGCCTGCGCCGTCCACTCGGTCGGGAAGGTCTCCGGCAGGCCGGGCATCGGGGTGCTCTTGGCCTCCTGGTCCCAGCCGAGCCGGTTCGCCGGAGCCCAGGCCGCGTCCGTGCCGCGCAGCCGGGCGGCGGGGAACGAGTACGGCATCTCCTCCCGCGCGGACGGCGCGTCGGGCAGCAGCAGCCGGCGCCACAGCGCCAGCTCCGCCGCCTCGGGGGCCACGTCGTCGGGGAGCTCGTCCTCGGCCACGCCCGCGCAGTCCGGGCACGGCCGGTCGGCGGCCAGCGGCGGCAGCACCACGACCCGCGGGCGGGCGCTCACCGTGCCCCGCTCCACCGACTCCCGGGCCATCTGGCTGTCGGTGATGAAGCCGCCGATCTTGCCGGCCACGGCGTCCAGCTCGTCGGCGTACCCCGACTCGGCGCCCTGGATGATCCGCTCGGCCGGCAGGGCCAGCGACCAGATCAGCCGACCCGGCAAGCCGCCGGCCAGCGCGGCCGCGGCGGCGCGCGGCGACTCCGCCACGATCAGCGCGGCGCCCGCCAGGCCCGGCACCGGCTGCGGCGGCGCGGGCGCCACCACCGGCACGGGCGCCGGCCGGCGCTGCTGCTGCACCGCGCGGCGGGACCGGCGGTACGCCTTCACCAGCGGCTGCCGCAGCGACGGGGCCAGCCAGGCCAGCTTCGGCTGCTGCGGCGGCGCGGGGCGCTTCGGCTGCGGCTTGGGCGGCGGCTGCCAGGTCGTCTCGGCCACGCTCGCCCCGGCGGCGGTGAACGCCGACCGGAACGTGTTGCGCCAGCAGCAGACCCCGGGCAGATCGGGCCAGCGTCCGTCGCGCAGGAGCACCACGGGCATGGCCCGGTCAGGGCTGGCAGCTTCCATCGGGTGGGGTCCCCTTCTTGGGCCGGCCCCCGGGTCCTGTGCCCCGGAACGGGCCCTGGTCGTGTTGGCGGAAAAGGGTGGTGACGTCACCGGTGGCCCGGCGGTGGCGGGCCCGCGTTGAGGAGCGCGACCGACGGTGGCAACTTCGCTGACAGGATAGACCGGGCCCGTCGGCGAAGGGGAGCAGGCTTCACCCGGCGGGGCGGCGGCCCGGCCCTCGGGTAGAGTCGCCCGGGTCCCGCCCGGGTCCCCTGCCGTGCGGACCGATTCTCGACGTGGAGAACCCGTTGCGCGCACCCCTCGCGTCCCGGCTGAGCCGCCGTGCCGACGACAGCCGCCAGTACCGCTATGTCTTCGTGGTCACCTACGGGCGATCCGGGTCGACGCTGCTGATGGGCCTGCTCAACACCATCCCGGGCTACCGGATCCGGGGCGAGAACGACAACTCGCTGTACGGGCTCTACCAGGCGTGCGCGGCGATCCGGGAGGCGTACCCGAAGCGGGCGGAGAACGCCTGGTCCACCGGCGACCCGTGGTACGGCGCGGACCGCTGGCGGCCGGACGCGTACCGGCGGGCGCTGCTCGACGCGTTCGTCGGGCACGTGCTGCGGCCCGAGCCCGGCGACCGGGTGCTGGGCTTCAAGGAGATCCGGTACACCGCCGAGCACATCAAGGACCTGGCCGGCTACCTGGACTTCCTGCGCACCGCCTTCCCGCAGTCGAAGATCATCTTCAATCACCGGCTCCCCGCCGACGTGGCGAAGAGCGCCTGGTGGGCGCAGAACCCCAAGGCGCTGGAACGGATCAAGGCCGCCGACGCCCGGTTCAACCAGGTGCCGGCGGACGACCGGCACTTCCACTTCCACTTCGACCGGATCGACGACAGCCTGGACAACATCCGGGAGCTGTTCGGCTTCCTCGGCGAGGAGTTGGACGAGGAGCGGATCCGGGCCACCCTGGCCACCCCGCACTCCTACCAGCCCGGGGAGGCGCCGGCCGGCTCGCCCGCCCGCCGGGCCCGCAACCTCGCCCGGCGGGTCATCGTCCGGCTGCGCCGGCCCTGACCGGACACCGTCGGACGATCCGGGTCGGACCGACCGGCGCGGCTCAGCCGCCCCGGCCCAGCCGGCGGTAGACGGCCCGCAGCCCGGCGTACGACCGCCAGTCGTCCCGGGCCACCAGCCGGTGCTTCAGGCCGGCCACGCCCCCGGGCAGCGGGTAACCGTCGGCCGGCAACCGCCGCCGGTAGTCGCCGGCCATCCGGTGGAAGAACGACTCCCGCAGGTCCGGCGGCACCCGCCGCTCGTTGCCGACGATGACCAGATAGTGGTCGATCATGACGCGGAACAGGTCGGCGCGGAACCGGTCGTACCGGGGCGCCGCCGCGTCCACCAGGTCGAAGAGGCGCTCGTACTGGTCGAAGACCTCGAAGTGCCGGCGGCTGGGCGTCTTGGTGATCGCCCCGACGTCGCCCCGCTGGCGGTAGCAGTAGCAGACCCGGTCGAGCAGGTCGATGCTGCCCGCCGCCATCAGCAGCGCGTGGCTGTACGAGACGTCCTCGTACCAGCCGGGGGCGAAGCGCAGGCCGATCCGGTCCAGCAGCCGCCGCCGGACCACCTTGGTGCACGCCGACTGGGCCAGCCGCAGCAGCGCCGGCCGGTCCGCCAGCGTGATCGGCGCGGGCGGGCGCGCCAGCGCGCCGGGCGGGGTGCCGGGCAGCACCCGGCCGTCGTCGAAGACCTCCTGGTGGTCCACCACCAGCACGTCCGGCTCGGTCTCGGCCAGCCGGGCCAGCACCGCCCCGACCGAGCCCGCCGGCACCCAGTCGTCGGCGTCGACGAACCACACGTACCGCCCGCGGGCCTGGGCCAGGCCGGCGTTGCGGGCGCCGCTGAGGCCGGCGTTCTCGGCCAGGTGCAGCACCCGCACCCGACGGTCCCGCTCGGCGTACGCGTCGAGCAGGGCCGGGCTGCCGTCCGGCGAGCGGTCGTCGACCGCCACGATCTCCAGCTCGGTGGTCGGCTCGGCGAGCAGCGAATCCAGGCAGGCCGGGAGGAACTGCTCCACGGCGTACACCGGTACCACCACGGAGAGGGTCGGGGTCACGGCTGCCCGTCCTCCACCCCGGTCGGCTCGTCGTCGGTGCGCCGGGCCGGGGGCAGCGGGCGTCGCTTGAGGCGGTGCTGTACCCGGGCGGAGAGCCGCCGGCTGGCCAGCGTGCCGACCAGCATGGTGGCCTTGGCCAGCGAGCGCATGCCGGCCACCTCGACCGCGCTGGGCACCCAGCGGGCCCCGCCCAGGGCCGGGTCGGCGATCATCCGGATCCCCTCGGCGAGCTGGCGGGACGCCACCCCGGCCAGGTCCACCACCCCGATCATCTCGGCCGGGACCTGGCGCGCGCCGTGCACCTCGGCGACCACCTCGGCCAGCGGCTCGCCGGTCGCGCCGATCCGGTCCACCCGGCCCAGCGCGGCGGTACGCCACAACCGGGTCACCGGGCCGTCGTCGGCGCCCGGGGGACGCAGCTCGACCAGGCCCAGCTGGTCCCGGTCGGCGAGCTCCACCAGCCGGCCCACGGCGTGCGGCCCGAGCCCGTGGGTGGGCGGCACCTCCAGCCGGTAGGCGGCCGGGAACGGGCTGGCGGGCGCCGCGGTGACCAGCCGCACCCGCGGGTCGCCGCGGTAGGTCTCGGCGATCAGGCGCAGGTCCAGCCGCGGGTCGGCGAGCACCCGGCGCCGGCCGTCGGGCAGCTGGTCCCACGGCCCGACCAGGTTGACCACCAGGTCGGGCTCGTCCCCGCCGAGGATCGCGTCCACCGCGGTACGGACCCGCTCCAGCGGCTCGTCCCCGACCTCCAGCACCACGTCGACCAGCGGCACCGACCAGGCGGTCGCGCCGACCTTGCGCAGCCAGCGCGGGTACGGCATCCGGTCGGCCAGGTAGGGCTTGTTGTACCGCTGCACCTGCTCGCGGGCCCGCATCACGTGGGTCGGCCCGAGGTGCCAGCTGCCGGCCAGCGGCTCGGGCACGAACAGCGCGCCGGCCTGGGCGAGCCGGTAGCCCAGCTCGGTGTCCTCGCCGAGCCGCAGCTCGGTGTCCAGGCCGCCGCACGCCTCGTAGAGTTCGCGGCGCAGCGCCGCGGTCGCTCCGACGTGGATGGCGAAGGCCAGGTGGTCGGCGGCGCGCAGCTTGTCGGTCCGGTCGATGTACCGCTCGACGTAGTCGTGCGGCTCGCCGGCGGTGTCGAAGAGGGACTGTGGCGTGCCCTTCTCCCAGTGCTCCAGCACGCTCGCCGGAGTCGGCCAGTCGGGAGCGCCCGGCGTGGTGTCCACGAAGCGCTTGTAGCCCAGGGTCACCGCGTACGGCACCTGGTGGTGCCAGCGGAGCTGGGCCTCGACGTGCTCCGGGTACGCCACCATGTCGGCGTCCAGCCAGTGCAGCACGGCGCCGGTGCTGACCGTGGCGCCGACGTGCAGGGCGTTGGCCCGGCCCCAGCCGGTGGAGTGGTCACCGGCGCGGACCAGGCGGGTGTGCCGGGGCCGTACCGGGGGCAGCTCGATCGGCGGCGTCGAACCGTCGTCGACGACCACCACCTCCAGCAGGTCCTCCGGGTAGGTCTGCCGGCTCAGCGAGGCGAGGGTGAGGTCCAGGCTCTGCTGGCAGTTGTAGGCCGGGATGATCACGCTGACCGACAGCTCGGGCCGCCACTGCCCGAGGGCGGGCACGGTCAGCGTCGACCAGTTGTTGCGGTGTACACGGGGGGTGGGGGTCATGCGGTTCCGAACGTCTCGTGGGGCGGCAGTCCGGTCCACTGCCGCAGCGGATTCTGTACGAAGTAGTCCAGGCCGGGATCCCAGGTGTGCCCCTCGCCGTGCCGGGTGTAGAGGAACCCGAACCCGTGGGTGCGGTATACCAGGCCGCCGGCGTCGAGCACCCGGTCCAGCAGGGCCCGGTCGATCGACCGGTTCACCGGCCGCCACCCGCCGGCCGCCTCCAGGTCGCCCCGGGACAGCAGCATGGTGCCGCCGGCCACCACGTCGTCGTAGAACTCGTTGCCCATCCGGCGGCGCACGGTGAGGTCGCGGGGTTCGAGATAGACGAACTCGGCGCCCTTGCCGACCACGGTGGCGCCGGAGTAGTGCCGGGCCAGCACCAGGTCCCAGACGTGTTCCACGCCGTACCGGTCGTCGTCGTCGACCTTGGTGACCAGGGTGCCCCGGGCGTACCGGGTGATCTCGGCGAGCGCCTCGCCGAAGCAGACGTCGCCGGGGACGGTGACCACCTGCACGGGCAGCGGGCAGGCGGCGACGGCGGCGGCCACCTCACCGGGCAGCTCGACGCCGTGCAGGCCGACCACGACCTCCAGCTCGGGGTAGGTCTGCCCGGTGAGGTCGCGCAGCGCCACCACCAGCCGCTCCGGGCGGCGGGTCATCAGCAGCGCGGTCACCGACGGCGGCCGGGCCAGGGCGGGGTACGCGGCGGTGGCCCGGGGCAGGGCCAGCGCGGTGGCGTGCCGGCGCAGTGCGGCCCGCCGCTGCCGGATGCTGGCCAGCTCGCGGTCGATCGGGTCGGCGTCCGGGCCGGGTGGGGCGGCGGCGGTGAGCCCGGCCAGCTCCGGCCCGAGCAGCTCGGCCACCTCTGCCGGGAGGTCGGGCACGTGCACCAGCAGCCCGGTCATGGCGAGCTGCGCGACGGTGGCGGCGAGCGCCGAGCCGCCGACGCCGCCGGCCGGCACGGTCACCGCGGCCAGGTCGCGCAGCACCGCCGACTGGCGGCCGTCGAGCGGGTCGCCGACCCGGCCGGCGACCACGGTCTGCTCGCCGGTGCTGATCCGCCACCGCGGCGTCCCGTCGGCGTCGTCGACCAGCAGCCGGCCGGTGGGCATCTTCGCGCCGTATTTGTTGCGGCCGATCGGGTTGGCGGCGCCCGCGTCGACCAGCACGAAAGGCCCGCCGGTCGCGGTGGTGACGCCGGTCAGGTCGCCGGTGAGCCGGGCCGCGGGCACGTTGAGCCGGCCGGCCGGCGACTCGGCGGGGACGTCCGCGCCGGCGGGCAGCAGCCGCAGGTCGTACGGGCGGACGGGGGCGTCGCCCGGCTCCGGGCCGGCCGGGGCGCGGGTCACCGCGCCGGGGCTGAGCCAGCCGGGCAGGCCGCCGTCGACGGCCAGGTCGGCGGCGCCGGGTGCGGGCAGCGCGGCGGTCGGTCGCAGGGCGTCGAGCACGGCGGCGACCACCCGGTGCGGCGGCAGCGGGTCGGCGAGGGTCACCGAGACCTGGGCCGGGCCGGTGCCGGCGCGGGGCAGGGCGAGCTGGTGGCCGAGCAGGCCGGGCAGCGGGCCGAGCCGGCCGGACCAGCCGGGCCGGGGGGCCTGCCAGCGCTGCACGACGACCCGCAGTTCGCGTACGCCGGGGGCGTCGGGGGTGCCGAGCGCGTGCCGGGCGAGTTCGCCGACGGTGGCCACGGTCAGCTCGCCGGGGCGCCCGCCGACCGTCGTCGTCGGCTCCTCCCAGTCGGCCAGCCGCTTGGGGGTGACGTCACGCAGCCGCCGGGCGTAGTTTCCGAGCCGTCGGCGTACCCCCGCCACGACCCGGCGCCGGGTCACGGCCGCCATCCCGATCCTCCGGCCCGCCGCTGCGCTGTCCGAAACACCGGAAGAAGCTAGCACGCTGAGGGGCCCCTCCCGGCGGCGACAGGGCCCGCCGCCGACGACCGGTCCGGGGTGCCCGGACGGCCGCCCGGGGCCGGTTGGGCGGGCTGCGGACCGAGCACCTCCTCGCGCCGTTCGGCCCAGCGCAGCGAGTCCCGGATGCCGTCGGCGACGGAGTGCGTCGGGGTCCAACCGAGCAGCTCACGGGCCCGGGTGCTGCGGGTGTACGTGCCGGCGGAGTCGCCCGGGCGGCGGGCGGTCTCCCGGACGTCGACCGGCCGGCCGACGACCTCCTCGAAGGCGCGGACCAGCTCGCGCACGGTGGTGCCGTCCCCGGTGCCCAGGTTGATCACGGTGTACGGGTCGCCGCCGGCCGGCAGGACCGCGTCGAACCGGCGCAGGGCCAGCACGTGCGCCCGGGCCAGATCCCAGACGTGCACGTAGTCGCGGATGCCGGAGCCGTCCCGGGTGGGCCAGTCGGTGCCGGTGAGCTGGAACGTCTCGCCCTGGGCGGCGGCGATGAGCCGGCCCAGCACGTGGGTCGGCTCGGCGATCTGCAGCCCGGTCCGCAGCTGCGGGTCGGCGCCGATCGGGTTGAAGTAGCGCAGCGACAGCACCCGCAGCGGGTACGCCCGAGCGCAGTCGGCGAGCATCTGCTCCAGGATCGCCTTGCTCCGCGCGTACGGGCTGAGCGCCTCGATCGGGGAGTTCTCGTCGACGGTGAAGTCGTCACCCGGGCGGTAGATGGCAGCGGAGGAGCTGAACAGCAGTCGGGTGCAGCCGTTGCGGAGCAGGCCGTCGACCAGGTCGAGCGACTTGGCCACGTTTTCCCGGTAGTAGCGCAGCGGGTGGGCCACCGACTCGGGCACCACGATCAGCGCGGCGCAGTGCACCACGGCCTGGATGTCGGGGTGCTCGGCGAAGATCTTGTCGAGCAGGGCCGCGTCCGCCATGTCGCCCGGGTAGAAGATCCGGTCCCGGGTGAACTCCTCCCGGCCGGTGCTCAGGTTGTCCAGGATCACCGGGGTGATGCCGTCCTCCAGGCAGGCGGTGGCCACGGTGCTGCCGATGAAGCCGGCGCCGCCGACGATCAGGACCTTCGCCCCGGGCCGGGCAGGCGTGTTCTCGGTAGGGGCGAGCATGGGTCGGTGCCTCCTGGGCGTCGGTGTCCGGATGCGGGGTGGTCGGGTGCGAGGTCAGGCGGTGACGGGGGCGTCCTCGGCCGGGGTGGCGGGCGCGACGACCGGTTTTGGGGCCGCCGGCTTCGGGGCCGCCGGCTTCGGGGCCGCCGGCTTCGCAGCGGCCGGTTTCGGGGCCGCCGGTTTCGCGGCCGGCGGCTTCGGGGCGGCCGGTTTCGCGGCCGGCGGGGACATCAGCTCGGAGCGCAGCGCGGCCGTGGTGACGGCGGCGAGCCGGGGCAGGTAGCCGGCGGGGAGCCGGGTGCGGGAGATGGCCAGCCGCCAGTACAGCGGCCCGATGATCAGGTCGACCGCCGCGTCGGTGTCGATCCCGGGGGAGAGCTCGCCGCGTTGGATCGCCCGGCCGAGGATCAGATCGGCCACGTTGCGCTGGTTGGCGCGCAGCGCGGTCTGCAGCGTCTCGGCGATCTGCGGGTTGCGGGCGGCCTCGGCGAGCAGGTCGGGGACGACCTGGGCGGCCAGCCGGTGTTGCAGCACCTGGTTCACGATCTGTAGCAGGATCTCCAGGTCGTCGTGGAGCGAGCCGGTGTCCGGCAGCGGCATCTTGTGGACCGCCAGCTCGGACACGATGTCCAGGACCATGGCGAGCTTCGAGTCCCACCGGCGATAGACCGCGGTCTTGCCGACGCCGGCCCGGCGGGCCACCCGCTCGATGGACAGGCGCCCGTAGCCGACCTCGGCGAGCTCCTGCATGACGGCGGCGCGGAGGGCCGAGGTGATGTCTCCCCGGAGCACGGCGGCGCCGGCCGGAGCGCGCTTGTTCTGGGTCACGCGACCCAATGTAGCGCAACGACGTTACCGTTGCGTCTCGACGTACCGTGGACTACATTCGGCGCAGCGTTGAGACGGTGCCGTTCCGACGGGATGACCGCTATACGCTGAGTGACGGATGCTCCTTCCAGAAGGACCGAGAGATCGGAGCACATCTCCATGCCCGACACGGCGTTCGCCGATCCGGACGCGGGCCTGTCCCCGGCCGAACTGGCCGCCCGGCACGGCCTCGGGTTCGCCGGCACGAGGCCGAGCCTCGTGTCCTACGCCCGGCAGCTCTGGGCCTACCGGCACTTCATCACGGCGTACGCGAACGCCCGGGTCTCCGCCTCGTTCAGCCTCACCCGGCTGGGCCGGCTCTGGCAGGTGCTGACCCCGCTCACCAACGCGGCGGTCTACTACCTGATCTTCGGCGTGGTGCTGGCGACCAGGCACTCGATCCCGAACTTTATCGCCTACCTCTGCACCGGCCTGTTCATCTTCCTGTTCACCCAGACGGTGGCCCAGGCCGGCGTGGTCTCGATCACCGGGAACATGGGGCTGATCCGGGCGTTGCACTTCCCGCGCGCCTGCCTGCCGATCGCGATCTCGCTGATCGAGCTGCAGAACATCGGCGCGTCGATGGTGGTGCTGACCGGCATCGTGCTGATCACCGGCGAGCCGCTGACCCTCGAATGGCTGCTGATCATCCCGGCGCTGGCGCTGCAGATGGTCTTCAACGCCGGCCTGGCGATGGGGCTGGCCCGGCTGGGCAGCAAGGTCACCGACCTCAAGCAGATCATCCCGTTCGTGATGCGCACCTGGATGTACGCCTCCGGCGTGTTCTACAGCTCGGCGCTTTTCGCTCAGCACCTGCCCAAGTGGGCGGCGGTGGCCGTCGAGGCCAACCCGATGCTGGTCTACATCGAGCTGATCCGGCACGCGATGCTGGAGAACGTGCCGCTGTCGTCCTCGGTGCCGCACCTGTGGCTGCTGGCGGCCTTCTGGTCCCTGGTGGTGGGCATCGGCGGTTATGTCTATTTCTGGCGAGGGGAGCAGGAGTATGGGCGTGGCTGAGGTCGCGGAGCGCCCGGTCGAGGCCGGTCAGCGCGTCCCCACCGTGATCGTGGACGACGTGCACGTCGTCTACCGGGTGCAGGGCCCCGGCACGCCGGGCAGCGGCTCCCCGGTGGCCGCGCTGAGCCGGATGCTCACCGGCAAGCGCACCCCCGGGCTGCGCGAGGTGCACGCCATCAAGGGCGTCAGCTTCACCGCCTACAAGGGCGAGGCGGTCGGCCTGATCGGCAGCAACGGCTCCGGCAAGTCCACCATCCTGCGGGCCATCGCCGGGCTGCTGCCGATCGAGAAGGGCGGGCTCTACACCGCCGGCCAGCCGTCCCTGCTGGGCGTCAACGCCGCGCTGATGAACGACCTGTCCGGTGCGCGCAACGTCGAGCTGGGCTGCCTCGCGATGGGGATGAGCAAGGCCGACGCCCGCCGGGCCGCCCCGGCGATCATCGAGTTCTCCGGGATCAACGAGCGTGGCGACTTCGCCTCGCTGCCGATGCGGACCTACTCGTCCGGCATGGCGGCGCGGCTGCGGTTCGCCATCGCCGCCGCGAAGAAGCACGACGTGCTGCTCATCGACGAGGCGCTGGCCACCGGCGACGCCCGGTTCCGCAAGCGCAGCGAGGAGCGGGTGCGCGAGCTGCGCGCCGAGGCGGGGACCGTCTTCCTGGTCAGCCACAACAACCAGTCGATCATCGACACCTGCGAGCGGTCGGTGTGGCTGGAGTCCGGGGTGATCCGGGCGGACGGCCCCACCCGCGACGTGATCAAGGAATATCAGCAGTACATGAACCGCAAGTGAGAGTTGCCTGACGGGCCGCCCCCGCGTTTGCCGATTGTCGGATCGATCCGATATCGGTGACCGGGGGCGCTCATGTATCTACGTCTCGTTCTGCTGGCCGGGCTGAGCCTGGCCGCCGCGCCCGCGCCCGCCGTGGCCCGCTCCGCGGTGCCCGTCGGCGACTTCTCGGTAAGCGTCGCGCCGGGCGCCGCGGCCACCGTGGCGGGGCACCCGGTCTCGGCCCGGGTTATCACGGCCACCACCAGCGGTCCCGCCCAGCAGGTCGGCCTCGCGATCACCAACCTGCCCGCCGGGGTCTTCGCCGTCTTCACGCCCGGGACGGTCACCAGCGGCTCGTCGGCCGTGCTCAGCGTCCGAACGTCCATCTCGGCGCGGGCCGGCACGTACCGGCTCACCGTCGTGGCGGCCGGCGCGGCGGTCCGGCGCGAGGCGACCCTGCTGCTGACGGTGACCGCCGCCCCGGTGATCCGGGCCGCCTTCTACTACCCGTGGTTCCCGCAGGCGTGGAACCAGCAGGGCCTCGACCCGTACACCAACTACCGGCCCACCCGCGGCCTGTACAGCGTGGACGAGACGGTGGTCCGGCAGCAGGTGGCCGACATGCGCTACGGCGGGATCACCCTCGGCATCGCCTCCTGGTTCGGGACCGGTACCGACACCGACCGGCACTGGCCGGCCATCGTCCGCGGCGCGCAGGACACCGGGTTCGCCTGGGCCCCCTACTACGAGGCCGAGGGCAGGTCCGACCCGAGCCCCGACCGGATCGCCACCGACCTGCACTACCTGCGGGCCAGCTACGGCGGTGACCGGTCCGCGCTGGCGGTGCTGCCCGGCCGCGGCATGGTCGTCTTCGTCTACAACGCCGGTGATCTCACCACCGCCCAGGGCTGCGGCACGGTGGACCGCTGGAACCGGGCCCGCTCGCTGCTGCGCCAGCGGTACGGCGAGACGATCTACCTGAGCCTCAAGGTGTTCCCCGGCTATGCCGGCTGCCCCGGCACCCCGGCCGTGGACGGCTGGCACCAGTACGGCCCGGCGCGGCCCGAGGCGGACTTCAGCCGGGCGCCCGGCGCCGGCTCGTACACGATCTCCCCGGGCTTCTGGAAGGCCGGGCTGCCGTACACCCGGGCGCCCTTCCTCTCCCGCGACCTGGTCCGGTGGACGGCCGGCATCACCCGGATGAACGCCTCCGGGGCCCGGTGGCAGCTCGTCACCACCTACAACGAGTGGGGCGAGGGCACCGCCGTGGAGAGTTCCTCCGGCTGTCGCGGCCCCGCGCCGGCGGGCGCGCTCTGCGACTGGAGCGGCGGCGGGCGGTCGCTGTTCGTGCAGGCCCTGCACGCGCAGCTACCGCCCGGCTCGGCCGGCGCGGCGGCCCGGCGGTGAACCGGCGCGGCGGCCCGGCGGTGAGCCGGCGCGCCGTCAGCGCGCGCCGGCCAGCAGCCCGTCGATCTCGGCCAGCTCCTCGGCGGTGAAGTCGAGCCGGTCCAGCGCGGCCACGTTCGTCTCCAGCTGGGCCACGCTGCTCGCCCCGATGATCAGGCTGGTCATCCGCTCGTCCCGCAGCGCCCAGGCCAGCGCCAGCTGGGCCAGCGACTGCCCGCGCCGCTCGGCGACCGCCGCCAGCGCCCGGATGGTCGCCAGCCGCTCCTCGCTCAGGTCGCTCTCGTTGAGGAACACGCTGGTGCGCACCCGCGAGTCCGCCGGGATGCCGCCCAGGTAGCGGTCGGTGAGCAGGCCCTGCGCCAACGGGCTGTACGCGATGCACCCCGCGCCGACCTCGGCGAGGGTGTCGAGCAGGCCGTCGTCCTCGGTCCAGCGGTTGAACATCGAGTACGACGGCTGGTTGATCAGCAGCGGCGTGCCCAGCTCGCGCAGGATCGCGGCGGCCCGGGCGGTCTGCTCCGAGTCGTAGTTCGAGATGCCGACGTAGAGCGCCCTGCCGGAGCGGACGATCGCGTCGAGCGCGCCCATCGTCTCCTCCAGCGGGGTGTCCGGGTCGAACCGGTGCGAGTAGAAGACGTCGACGTAGTCGAGCCCGAGGCGGCGCAGCGACTGGTCCAGCGACGAGATCAGGTACTTGCGGGAACCCCACTCGCCGTACGGGCCGGGCCACATCAGGTACCCGGCCTTGCTGGAGATCACCAGCTCGTCCCGGTACGGGCGCAGGTCGGTGGCGAGCAGCCGACCGAAGTTCTCCTCCGCCGAGCCCGGCGGCGGGCCGTAGTTGTTGGCCAGGTCGAAGTGGGTGATCCCGAGGTCGAAGGCGCGCCGGACGATGTCCCGCTGCCGCTCGAACGGGCGGTCCGGGCCGAAGTTGTGCCACAGGCCCAGCGAGATGGCGGGCAGCCGCAGCCCGCTCCGGCCGCTGCGCCGGTAGGTCATCGATTCGTAACGGTCGTCGCTGGCGAGGTAGGTCACGAGTCAAGACCCTAATCCCCGCCGGAGCCCGGCCGGCTTGGGTAGCTTCGAGACCATGCGCTTCGTCCCGATCGACACCCCCAAGCCCGTTTCCAAGATCGGCCTCGGCACCTGGCAGTTCGGTTCGAAGGAGTGGGGCTACGGGCCCGACTACGAGCACCGGGCCGCCGACATCGTCCGGCGCGCGCTCGACCTGGGGATCACCCTGTTCGACACCGCCGAGCTGTACGGCTTCGGGCGCAGCGAGCGGATCCTCGGCGCGGCCCTCGGCGACGACCGGGACAAGGTGGTGGTGGCCAGCAAGATCTTCCCCGTGCTGCCGGTCGCCCCGGTGGTGCAGCAACGGGCGGTCGCCTCCGCCGCCCGGCTCGGGGTCCGCCGCCTCGACCTCTACCAGGTGCACCAGCCCAACCCGGTGGTCGCCGACACCACCACCATGCGCGGCATGCGCGCGTTGCAGGACGTCGGCCTGGTCGACGAGGTCGGGGTGAGCAACTACAGCCTGCGCCGCTGGGAGTTCGCCGAGGCCGCCCTGGGCCGGCGGGTGCTGTCCAACCAGGTCCGCTACAGCCTGGTCGACCGCGGCCCCGAGGACGACCTGATCCCGTACGCCGAGCGCACCGGCCGGATCGTCATCGCGTACAGCCCGCTGGCGCAGGGCTTCCTCTCCGGCCGGTACGACGCGACGCACCCGCCGAGCGGGGCGGTGCGCCGGGCCAACCCGTACTTCCTGCCGGAAAACCTGGCGCGTGGCGCCGCGCTGATCGACACCGTGCGGCAGGTGGCCGACGCGCACGACGCCACCCCCAGCCAGATCGCCCTGGCGTACCTGATCCGGCACCCGAACGTGGTCGCCATCCCCGGCGCGTCCAGCGTGGAGCAGGTGGAACGCAACGCCGCCGCCGCCGAGATCGACCTCACCGACGACCAGTACGCCGCGCTTGTCGACGCCGCCGGCCGGTTCCGTCCGGTCACCGGGCTGGCGGCGGCGCCCAAGCTGATCCGTGCCCGCCTCCGGAAGTGAGCCGATGGACGACATCACCGCGCTGATCCTCGACGACCACGCCGCCTTCCGGCGCGGCTTCGCCCGGCTCGACGACGCCCGGGACGACGCCGAGCTGCTGGCCGTGTGGGAGGCCCTCGCGCTGCACCTGGACATCCACGCCGAGGCCGAGGAGGCCATCCTCTATCCGCACCTGGTGCGGCACGGCGACGACGGCGCGGACGAGACCGCCGACGCCATCGGCGACCACAACAAGATCCGGGACGCGATCGCCGAGGCGAAGCGGCACCCGGTCGGCTCGGAACAGTGGTGGGCGGCGGTCTGGCGGGCCCGCCGGGAGAACAGCGAGCACCTGGCCGAGGAGGAGGACGAGGCGCTGCCCGACTTCCGGCGGCACGCCAGCGTGGAGCTGCGCGCCGAGCTGGGGGCCCGCTGGCTGACCTTCTACGGCGAGCACAAGTCCGGCCGCAACCTGCGCTTCGCCGACAAGGACCCGCAGGGATACGTACGCGACCACCGCTGAGGATCTCCCCGAGGTGGGGGAGTCGGGCCGGTGGTCGGCGGCGGCAGAATGAGGCGGTGACGGTCCGGAGGGTGCTGGGCCCGCTGGTGCGCGGGAGCACCTGGCGGCGGGGCGTGTTCCTGCTGCTGGGTGGGGTGCTCGCGCTGCCGTACGCGCTGCTCGCGGCGACCTTCGCGCAGATGTTCGGCAGGGCGGTGGTGCCGCTGCCGACCGCGGTCGTCCTGTCGCTGGTGGCGGCGGTGATCGCCGCCGTGCCGGTGTTCCTGGACGGCAGCCGGTCGCTGGAGATCGCCGCCGCCCGGTCGCTGCTCGAGGTGGACCTGCCGGACCGCGCGGACGGCTACCGGCTGGACCGGGAGACCCGGATCCGGGCCGCGCTCTGGATCGCCCTGCACCTGGTCAGCGGTGGCCTGGTGCTGTTCGCCGCGATCAGCGCCTTCCCGATGGCGGTGGTCTTCATCGCCCAGCAGTTCGGCCTCGACACCGGGGCCGGGCAGGCCCTCGGGCCGCTCGCCGGCCGCCACCCGGCGTGGCAGACCCTCGTCGGAGTAGTCCTGCTGGTCGGCCTCGGCTACGCGGTCGCCGGCCTGGGCGCGCTCGCCGCGTCGATGGCGCCGGTGCTGCTCGGCCCCTCGCCGGCGGAGCGCATCGCCGCGCTGGAGGCCCGCGCGGCCCGGCTGGCCGAGCGCAACCGGTTGGCCCGCGAGCTGCACGACTCGGTCGGCCACGCGCTGACCGTGGCCACGCTCCAGGCCGGCGCGGCCCGGCAACTGCTCGACGACGACCCGGAGTTCACCCGCCGGGCGCTGACGGCGATCGAGGAGACCAGCCGGCAGGCGATGGACGACCTGGACCACGTCCTCGGCCTGCTCCGGCAGACCGAGCGGGGCGACCCGCCGGTGGCGGAGAAGGTCCCGCAGCGCACGCTCGCCCAGCTCGCCCGGCTGGTCGACGACACCCGGGCGACCGGGCTGCCGGTCCGCGCCCGGATCGGCGGCGACCTGGCCGGGCTGCCCCCGGCGGTGTCCCGCGAGGGCTACCGGATCGTCCAGGAGGGGCTGACCAACGCGGCCCGGCACGGGCGGGGGCCGGTGCGCCTGCGGGTGGGCGTTACCGCCGGGCCCACCCCGGCGGACGGTGGCGGCGCGTCCGGCGGCGGTCGTGGGTGGGACGGTGGCGGCGCGTCCGGCGACGACCGGCGGCTGGAGATCGAGCTGGAGAACGAGCTGGCGGTCGGTGGTGGCCGGGGTGGTGGCGGGCGTGGGCTGGACGGCATGCGGGAGCGGGTGTTGTTGCTCGGCGGCCGGATGACCGCCGGGCCCGACGGTGGGCGGTGGCGGGTGCGGGTCGGCCTGCCGGTGCCCCGGGGGGAGCCGCGGTGAGCACCGACGTGCTGATCGTCGACGACGACGCGCTGATCCGGGTCGGGCTGCGGGCGATCGTGGCCGCCCAACCCGACCTGCGGGTGGTGGGCGAGGCCGCCGACGGCGCGGAGGTGCCGCCGCTGGTGGCGAAGCTGCGGCCCCGGGTGGTGCTGATGGACGTCCGGATGCCGGCGATCGACGGCATCCAGGCCACCCGCCGGCTGCTCGCCGCCTCCGCCGACCCACCGAAGGTGCTGGTCATCACCACGTTCGCCAACGACGAGTACGTCTACGAGGCGCTGCGCGCCGGGGCGAGCGGGTTCCTGCTGAAGCGGGCCCGCCCGGACGAGGTGGTGGAGGCGATCCGGGTGGTGGCGGCCGGCGAGTCGCTGCTGTTCCCGGCGGCCATCCGGCAGCTCGTCGGGGTGTACGGCGGGCGGGGCGGGGACCGGCTGCGGTCGGCCCGGCTCACCGAGCGGGAGGCCGAGGTGCTGCGGTTGATGACCACCGGGCTGTCCAATCCGGAGATCGCCGCCGAGCTGGTGGTCGGGGTGGAGACGGTGAAGACCCACGTCGGCAACGTGCTGGCCAAGCTGGGCGTGCGCGACCGGACCCAGGCGGTCATCGCCGCGTACGAGTCGGGGTTCGTCGTCCCCACCGGCTGACCCGGTGGCCGGGGCATCCCGTCCGGACGCTGGATTTCGGGTGGCCGGACGGCCGACGACAATGTCCGCGGCAACACTGGGGCGTTGAACCGGATGACCCGCCCGATCCCCCGCGTGATCCGCGTGATGCCGCTAGGATGACCCGGTTCGTCGGCGGGTTCGGCGGTTGGGGACGGGCTCTGGTCCGGCGGCTCCCGCACAAAGTCATCGCCCATTTTCGGGCGCGAGTCCCTTTCGCGGGTGGACGGATCACTATGGATAGCACCGAAGACGGCTCCCAGGGTGTCCTCGTGGACCTCAGCGACGTGAGCCTGGCCGATCTGCCGGAGCTGGACCAGTCGGCGTTCGCCTGGTCGCTGCGCCGGATCCTGGAGGAGGTCGACCGCCCGCGCGACGCGGTCGCCGGGTGGAACTCGGCGATGTGACCGTGCCGGGCGACGGGCGCGGCGCAGCGGTGGCGGATCGGCCGGCCCCGGCGCGGCCGGTGCCCTTCTCCGAATTCATCCTCAAGGTCCACAGTCGGTGCAACCTGGCCTGTGACTACTGCTACATGTACGAGCTGGCCGACCGCAGCGCCCGCACCGACCCGCCCCGGATGTCGCCCGAGGTGTTCGCGCGCACCTGTTGGCGGATCGGCGAGCACGTCCGTACCCACGGGCTGGACGCCGCGCGGGTGGTGCTGCACGGCGGCGAGCCGTTGCTGGTCGGCGCCCCGGCGCTGGCTCGGATGGCCGACCGGCTGCGGGCGGCGGTCCGGCCCGCCACGGCCCGGATCACGGTGCAGACCAACGGCACCCGCCTGGACGAGCCCGCGCTGTCCGCGCTGGTCGGTGCAGGGGTGCGGATCGGGGTGAGCCTGGACGGCGACCGGACGGCCAACGACCGGCACCGCCGGTACGCCTCGGGACGCGGCAGCTTCGACCAGGTCGACGCGGCGCTGCGCCGGCTGGCCGACCGGCCGGAGGCGTACGCCGGGATCCTCTGCGTGGTCGACCTCGCCGCCGACCCGCTGGACACCTACGCGGCGCTGCTGGCGTACCGGCCGCCGGTGGTGGACTTCCTCCTGCCGCACGCCAACTGGGAGAGCCCGCCGGCCCGGCCGGACGGCGACGACACCGGCTACGGGCGGTGGCTGGCCCGCGTCTTCGACGCCTGGTACGACGCGCCGGTGCGGCGTACCCGGGTCCGGCTCTTCGAGGAACTGATCAACCTGCTGCTCGGTGGGGCCAGCCGGACCGAGTCGCTGGGGTTGAGCCCGGTGGCCGCGGTCGTGGTCAACACCGACGGCGGGTACGAGCAGGTGGACACCCTGCGGTCCAGCTATCCGGGCGCGGTCGACACCGACCTGACGGTGTTCGCGCACTCCTTCGACGAGGTGTTGCGGCACCCGGCGGTGGCCGCCCGGCAGGCCGGGGTGTCGGCGCTGGCCGCCGGCTGCCGGGCCTGCCCGGTGCACCGGGTCTGCGGGGGCGGCAACTACCCGCACCGGTACCGGGCGGGCAGCTTCACCAACCCGTCCGTCTACTGCCACGACCTGCGGCTGCTCATCGACCACGTGGCGGGCCGGCTGCGGGCCGACCTGGTGGGCCTGCGGGGGCGGGACGGGTGACCGGCTACCACCGGCTGCGGCCGGCCGAGTTGGACGCGCTGGCCGCCGGCCCGGCGGACGCGGAGATCGTCCGTACCCTGCGGGCCGGCCAGCTCAGCAAGCGGATGCTCCAGTTGCGGGCGGTGCTGGACCTGGCTGGTCCGGGGCCGGCCGGCGGGTGGTTCGCGCTGCTCGCCGCCGCGGTGCGGCACGAGCCGGCAGTGGGGCCGGCGGTGCTGGCCCTGCCGCACACCGGGGCCTGGCTGGCGGTGACCCTGCACCGGCTGCGGCACGACACCGCCCGCGTCGCGGACGCCAGCGGTGTGGCGGGTGAAGCGGGCACCGACGGTGTGGCAGGTGACGCGGGCGCCGGCCCTGTGGCGGGTGTCAGCGGTGTGGTCGGCGCCGGCCCTGTGGCGGGTGCTGATGGCCTCGCGGGCGCCGGCGGCGGCGAACCCGGGGTGCCGTCCGGCCGGACCACGGCGGGCCTGGACGGCGTGCCGGCCGAGCCGGTCCGGCCGGCGGGGCCCGACCTGGGCTATCTCGCCGGGCTGGCGGCCGCGGCGGCGATCCGGGCCGGCCTGGACTTCGAGCTGACCGTGCCGTCGGTGGACGGCACCGTCTTCCTGCCGTCGCTCGGCCGGGCCCGGGTGGGCGGTGCCGGGCCGGTGCCGGTGTCCCGGGCGGGCGGCCGGGTCCGGGTGGGGCCGGTCGAGGTGCCGCCCGCCGCCGCCCTCGGCGGGCTTTTCGCGGCTGCCGAGACCGGCCGTCCGCCGGCCGACGAGCCGCCGGGGGCGGGCGTCGAGGCGGAGGGCTGGTCGGGGCTGCACCGGCTGGCCAGCACCGCCGACGGCCTGACCGTGCGGCTCTGCCTCGACGACCTCGACCCGTACCGGGACTGCCACCGGCTCTGCGCGACCGACCGGCTCGACCCGGCGGCGGTGCGGCGCTGGCAGCGGCTGCTCGACGATGCCTGGCCGATCCTGGTGCGGCACCACCGTGGGCACGCGGCGGCCCTCGCCGAGGGGCTGCGGGTGGTGGTGCCGTTGCGGTCCGACTCGGCCAGCGCCGGGGTGAACGTCACCAGCATGGACGCCTTCGGGGCGGTGTCGATGACCCTGCCGGCGGACGGGCCGGCCCTGGCGCTGGGCCTGCTGCACGAGTTCCAGCACGCCAAGCTCGGCGCCACCATCGACGTCGAGCCGCTGTACGCCCCCGACGACCGGCGCTACTACTACGCGCCCTGGCGCGACGACCCCCGCCCGCTGGGCGCCGCCCTCCAGGGGGTGTACGCCTTCGTCGCGGTCACCGAGTTCTGGCGGACCCGGCGGACGGTGCTCGCGGACGGCGGGGCCCGGCTGGCCGAGGTGGAGTTCGCCCGGTGGCGGGACCGGGTGGCGCGGACCTGCGCGGACATCGAGTCGTCCGGCCGGCTGACCCCGGCCGGCCGCCGGTTCGTCGGCGGCGTGCGCGCCGTCATCGACGGCTGGCGGGACGAGCCGGTGCCCGGGGCGGCGGTCGTGCTGGCCCGGGAGGCCGCCGAGGACCACTGGACGGTGTGGCGGCTGCGCAACCGCCGCCCCGACCCGGTGGCGGTGCGACGGCTGGCCCGGGCGTGGCGGGCGGGCCGGCCCTGCCCGGCGGTCACCGTCCGGGTCGAGGTACGCCCGGCCGACGGCCGGTGGTTGAGCCGCAGCCCCCGGCTGGACCTGGTCCGGCTACGGCTGGCCGACCCGGAGCGGTTCGACCGGCTGCGCGGCGGCAGCGAGCGCCTCGCTGACGCGCTGCCCCAGGCGTCGGCGGGTGATCTGGCGCTGGCCGCCGGGGACAACCTGGCCGCCCGGGCCTGGTATCAGCGGGAGCTGGGGCGCGACCCGGATCGGTTGGCGGCCTGGGTGGGACTGGCGCTGGCCGACCAGCGGTTGCCGCCCGCCGAGGCGGCGGTGCGCGTCGATCCGGAGCTGTGCCGGGCGGTGCTGTGCGCGGTGGCCGCGACCGGCGCGGCGGCGGACCCGCTCGCTCTGGCCCGCTGGCTGGCCCCGGTGCGCTGCGTGCCGGCGACGGACGAGCCGACGCCCGTCCCGGCGCCGCCGCACCAGCCGAACCCGGCCGACCCGGCGTCTCGGCCCGACCCGGCGTCTCGGCCCGACCCGGCGTCCCGGCCCGACCCGGCGTCCCGGCCCGACCTGGCGTCTCGGCCCGACCCGGCGGGCGGCCCGGGCTCGGTGGGCGGTCCGGACCCGGCCGGGCCGGCGCCCGTCACGTCGGTGGCGGCTCCAGATCGCAGTTGAGCCGGTTCGCCTCGACCAGGGCGATGGTGTTCGGGTGCTCGTCGCCCAGCACCCGGCGGAACGCCGGCATGACCTCGTCGCGCAGCGTACGGGCGCCGCGGTGGTCCCCGGTGACGCTGAGGCTGGTGGCGAGGTTGTTCGCCACCGCCAGGGTGTCCGGGTGCGACGCCCCGAGGATGCGGCCGGCCCGGTCGTACGTCTCCTGGTCGCTGGCCAGGGCGGCGGCGAACTCGCCCCGGTCGAACCAGCAGTTGGCCAGGTTGATGTTGGCCGCCAGCGTGTACGGGTGGTCCGCGCCGATCCGCTCGGTGAACCGGGCGACCACGTCGTCGGAGAGCGCGAAGGCCGCCTCCGTCTGGCCCGCCTTGCGCAGGAAGATGGCCAGGTTGTTGGCGTAGGCGAGGGTGAACAGGTGGTCCTCGCCCATGTGCTGCCGGTACCACTGGTGCACCGGCCGGGCACGGCGCAGCGCGCCCGCGTCGTCCCCGATGGCCGACTCGTCGCAGGCCAGGTTCATCGCGCTGGCCTGCACGTCGGGGTGGTCCGGCCCGTGCCGGCGGCGGGATCGCACCAGCACGTTCGAGCTCAGCTCGTGCGCCTGTTGCAGTTCGCCGAGCTTGCGCAGGGTCACCGCGTAGTTCTTCAACACCCGCAGCGTCTCGCCGTCCTCCTCGCCCAGCACCTGCCGGTGCGCCTCCACCGCGGTTTCTAGCACCCGGCGGGACTCGAACAGGTCGCCGGTGTCCCGCAGGTCACGGCCGTACTGGCCGTAGGAGAAGAGGGTGTACGGGTGCATCGGGCCGAGCCGCTCCCGGCGGCGGGCCAGGGTGCGCTCGTCGAGGCGCAGCGCGCCCCGCAGGTCGCCGACCAGCCGCAGTGAGATGGCCAGGTTGTGCGCCGCGATCAGGGCCCGCGGATGGTATTCGTCGAACACCTCGCGGGCCAGTTCCTCGGTGCGGGTGTCCAGGTCCCGGGCGCGTTCGAAGGAGCCCAGGGCGCGCAGGTCGGCGGCGAGGCTGCCGGCCACGATCACGGTGTATTCGTGGTCCTCGCCCAGGGTGCGGCGCAGCCGGTCGTGCACGTCCCGGTCGATGTCGTACGCGGCCTGGTAGCGGGCCTCCAGCCGCAGGGCGTTGGCCAGGTGGAACCGCATCAGCAGCGTCTGCGGATCGTCCGGGCCGTACCGCGCCTGCCACAGCGTGATCGCCCGCTCGGCCAGCTCGGCGCAGGCGGCGAAGTCGACCCGGCTCCACATGTAGCGGGCCACGTCCAGCAGCAGTTGGCGCACCTCCGGCTGCTCAGAGGTGAGGGTCTTGGACGGCAGCACGTGGGGCCAGAGGTCGGCGTAGACCTGCCAGTAGTCGGGGTGGTCGGGGTCGTTGGGGTTGGCGGCGGCCAGGATGGCGTGCACGTGCCGGCGGTTGGCGTCCTTCTCCTCGTCGGAGAGCGACTCGCGGATCAGCTCCTGCACCAGCGGGTGCATCCGCAGGCTGGTCTGCCCGGCGTCGTCGGCGCGTTCCGGCCCGCGCCAGCGCCCGCCGCCCCGGACGCTGTCGATGCGGGCCAGCGCGTACCGGCCGACGTCGCGCAGGGCTCGTCCCATCAGCAGCGGGTCGCGCAGCGAGGGGTCGTAGGGCAGTAGCACGGTGATGAACGTGTGGCCGGTGATCAGGCTCATCGGGATCGGTTCGGCGGCGAAGAAGGCGCAGACCTCCAGCAGTTTCGCCGCCGCCGGGTTGCGCTCGCGCAGGCTGTCCAGCGAGACCAGCCAGGGCTCGGCGCCGGTCTGCCGGTAGTCGGCCGGCAGTTCGCTGGCGAGCATGTCCGGCAGGTAGCGGCGGACCCGGGTGAGGTACTGGTCGGGGGACTCGCCGGTGGTGGCCAGCCACGCGCCGGCCTGCTCGATGGCCAGCGGCAGGTCGCCCAGCCGGGTGGCGATCCGCTCGGCGTCGCCGATGGGCAGGTGGTGGGCGCGCCGGCGGAGCAGGGCCACGCTCTCGGTGCGGTCGAACGCGCCCACCTCCAGCGTCCGGGCCTGCCCGGACCAGGAGTGGTTGCGGGTGGTGACCAGCACGTGCCCGGGGCCCTGCGGCAGCAGGTCGTGCAGCTCGGTGGGCTCGTCGGCGTTGTCCAGGATGAGCAGCCAGCGCCGGTACGGTCGGCCGCGGCGCAGCGCGTCGAGGACCCACAGCACGCGGTCGCTGACGTTGCCGCCGAGCGTGGTGTCGGTCTCGGCGGCGATCCGGTCGGCCAGGTCGCCCAGGGCGAGCCGCAGCACGCTCGGCTGCTGGGCGGAGATCCACCAGACCACGTCGTACTCGGCGCGGAACCGGTAGGCGTACTCGAGGGCGATCTGGCTCTTGCCGACGCCGCCGAGGCCGTGCAGCGCCAGCGGCGCGTGCTCCGCCTCGGCGGAGGAGAGCCAGTCCCGCATCTCCTCCAGCAGCGGGCCGCGCCCGACGAACTGCACGTTGCGCGGCAGCGGCACCCGCCACACCGGCGGCTCGTTGCCGGGGAAGCGGCGGCGCCGCTGGCCGTCGTCCTGCTCGGGCGCGGGCCGGGCCGGGTGGTCCAGCGCCTCCAGCAGCCGGGCGGTGGCCTCCTGCTCGGTGAGGCCCACCAGGTCGACGGGGATGCGGTCCAGGAACAGCCCGGGGGCGCGCGAATTGTCCAACCGGACCGGCACCAGGTAGCCGCTGGCGGTGCCGGGGTCGTGGCTGGTCGCCCGGGTCCAGAGGTCGGCCGCGTTGGGCGACTGCATGTATTCCTGGGACAGCAGCACGACCAGCCGGGCCGCGTCGGAGAACCCGACGCCGGCCCGGTCGCCGCGCGCCGGGTCGGCCGGGAAGTCCACCTCCCGCATCACGGCCCGCAGGCCGGCGGCACGCAGCTCGTCGCAGATCCACTCGGCCCAGGCCCGGTCGAGGGCGGCGTAGCTGACGAAGACGTCGGGGGTGCCGCCGGTGGGCCGCTGCCGCTCGAACTTCGCCAGCCACTGCCGGCGGAGCCGGTCGTCGAGCTGCGGCAGGTCGTCGACCGCGCCCTCGGTGATCGCGCGGGTCAACCGCTCGTACGCGGCCAGCAGCGTGCCCTCCTGGTGGGGGCGGTCGCCGAACGCGGCGAGGATCTCCTCGTACGCGTAGTAGGGCAGGTAGGGGACCTCGATCTCGCCCCAGTACCGGTCGGACTCCTCGGCCGAGAGGCGGGGCAGCAGCGGGGTGAACCGGCGGCGTGCCTGGTCCCGGCCGGCCTCCAGCTTGAGCTGTTCGGCGTTGTCCACCCGCATCGGCACCGGCAGGATCCGCACCGGCCGGTCGCCGCGCTGCCGGACGATCGACCGGGCCACCGCCGCCGCCCCGTCGATGCTCTGCTCGTTGAGGGTGAACGAGGTGACCACCGCGTCCGGCAGCCGGACCGTGCAGATGCCGGCCGTGTCGCTGACCCCGGTCCGGCTGTCGATCAGCACAAAGTCGTAGTTGGCCCGCATGCTGGCGGCCAGCGCGTCGAGGAAGGTGTTGCCGCCGAGCCGCTCGAAGAACGCCTGCCAGTCGAAGGTGCTGACCGCCTTCGTGTACGACGAGTCCTGCCGGCCGGCCGGCAGCAGGTCGAGGTAGCCGGGCCGCAGCGGCCGGGCACCGCCGGTCACGTCCCGCTCCGGCGCGGGGAAGCGCCACTCCAGCGACACGGCGTGCCGCAGCACGTCGGAAGCGGCGTCGATCCAGTCCGGATCCTCCGTCTCGGCGGACGGGCGGACGGCCGCGTCGGCGAAGTCCCGGGCCATGTCGATCACGCCGCGGGAGGTGCGCAGGTCCTTGTCCAGCAGGAACGGGTGAAAATATCGGTGCAGGCCGGGTGATTCCAGGTCCCAGTCCACGGCGAGCACCCGGTAGCCGTTGGCGGCGAGGATCCAGGCCACGTTGGCCAGCGCCATGGTGCGCCCGGTCCCGCCCTTGTACGAGTAGAACGTGATGATCCGGCCTTCGCTGCCGCCGGTGCTCGTGCCGAGCGGGTCACTGGTCGTCACGTCGTTCCTCCGTTCCGGGCTCGTCGCCGCCCCAGGGCCCGTCCAGACGTGGTGGCGAGGTGTCCGTCGACGGGTCGGGGGGCCGGTGCACCGTCCCGCGCCGGAACACCCGGTTGCGGGCCACCTCCAGCACCTCCGGAAGCTCCTCCTCGAAGGCGCGGTGGGTGATGATGTTCGACCGGTACAGCTCGTCGTCGGAGGTCAGCTCGTCGAAGATCTCCCGGCAGGCGCGGGAGAGCGACTGCCAGTGCTCGCGGGTCTCCGGGTCGTCGCGGCTGCTGGGGATGAGCACGGCGGTGGTGGCCCCCTGGTCGCGCAGCGCCGCCGAGGCGTGCGCCACCAGGACCTCCCGGCGCTGCGGCAGGCGGGTCAGCCAGGCGTCGACGATCAGCACCAGGATCTGGTTGTACCGGGCGGCCAGCTCGGCGCTGCGGGGCAGCCGGTCCAGGTGCACCACGGTGGAGCGGTAGCTGTGGTCGGCGGCGATCTCCCGGGCGTAGTCGACGAGCGGCTCGGGCATCGGTGGGCGGTAGGGCGCCCACTGCAGCGGGTCGTCGCCGTAGCCGGTGACGTCCTGCCGCACGCCCTGCATCTCGTCGCGGTCGGAGGCGGCCACGATGAAATGGACAAGCATCGGGCTGGTGGTGCTGTCCGTCCCGCCGGTGGTCACCCGGCCGGGCGGGCCGGTGGTCGGGCCCTGGTGGAAGGCGCTGGTGACCGTCTCCAGGTCGATCGGGCGGCGGTGGTCCGGCAGTGGGTGGGCCTCCACGCTGGACACGATCTGGCTGGCCAGTTCGAACAGGAAGGTGCGGTAGTCGTCGCTGTGCCGTTGCAGCCGCATCAGCTGCCGTACGCCGAGTCGTTGGTAGAGCTCGCCGAGGCTGTCGGAGGAATATTGCAGCGGCTCGGCCACCGGGTGGATCCGGCCCGGCTGCGCGGGGATCCACATCAACGGCTTGAGCAGGGAGGTGTCCACCCGGCGCTGGTTCTCGAACCGGGCGGTGCGCTCGGCGAACAGTTGCCACTCCTGGCCGCACGCCTTGCTCTGGAAGTATCGCGGGGTCATCAGGGCCAGAAAGGACCGGCAACTGCCGAGCGCCTCGACCAGCCGCTGCGGCCACCGCTCGCCGAGCAGGATGGTCCGGTCGACGAACCCGACCTGCTCGTCGCGGGCCAGGCCGGCGATCAGCCGTACCTCTGCGCTGAGATCTTCGTAGAACCGTTGGACGAGTGCGTCCTCGTCGCCCCTCGCATAGCTGAGGAAGAAGTACAGCACCGCACCTCCGCGCCTGGGACTCTGGCCATGGGGGTGGCCGGGTCGTGGCCGTCGCCGGGCGGGCCAGTGCCAGTGGCCTTGGCGGCGGGAGCTTAACCGCGAGTATAGGGGCGGAAGCGGGGTGCGACAGCCCGCCGATCGGCGTATCCGGAGCGCCTCTCGGATCTCGCCCCGCCGGTCCCCCGGCCGGGGGACCGGGCTGCTCCCGGCGCGGGAGGAGAGTCACCGCCCGCCGGCCGACGCTGGAGCCATGGACACCACCGACCTTGTTCCCGTCCGCCGCCGGCTCGACCTCGTCCCGCCGCTGGCCGCCGCCTGGCTCGCCGGGTGGGGCCTGCTCGCCCTGGTGGGCACGCTCACCGGCGCCGGCTACCCGTTCGGCGCCAACGACCCGTACGGTGACGGCGCCAACCTGCTGCGGCTGGTCCCGGTGCCGGCCGGGCCGCCGGTCTTCGCCGGGCTGCTGCTGCTCGGCGCGGTCGTCGCCCTGGTGGCGACCGGCGCCGCGCCGGTGCGCGGCCCGCTGCGCGCCCTGGTGCTCGGGTACGGCTGGACGCTGGCCGCGTTCCTGGCCGTGGTGGTGCCGGACGTGCGGGTGCTGATGATGCTCGGGTACGCCCCGATGCTGCTGCTCGGCGCCCCCTTCGGCTGGCCGCCGGTCGACTACTCCGCGCTGTTCACCTGGGCGCTGTTCGCCCGGGTCGCCGCCCTGGCCGGCGGGGTGCTGCTGGCCGGGGCGCTGCTCGTCTGGCGGCGGCGGACCACCGCGGCCTGCCTGGCCTGCGGCCGGGGCGGCGCGGCGGGCGGCTGGACCGAGCCGGCCGCGGCGGCCCGGTGGGGCCGCTGGGCGGCGTGGACCGCGGCGCTGATCCCGCTGGTGTACGCGGCCACCCGCTTCGCCTGGCTCGCCGGGATCCCGCTCGGCATCGGCGCCGACTTCCTGGCCGAGATGCGGGAGACCGGGCTGGTCTGGGCCGGCGCCGGGTTGGGCGCCTTCGCCACCGTCGGGGCGGTGCTCACCGTGGGTCTGGTCCGGCCCTGGGGGGAGCGGTTCCCGCGCTGGCTGCCCGGGTTGGCCGGTCGGCGGGTGCCGGTGGCGGTCGCGGTGGTCCCCGCCACGCTTGTCGCGCTGTCGGTGACCGGGGCGGCGCTGGCGCTGTTGAGCGCCCCGCAGTTCTGGCGGCTCACCGAGGACTTCAGCGCGGCCGAGGCGCCGATGCTGCTCTGGCCGTTCTGGGGTCCGGCGCTGGGGGCGGCGGCACTGGCGTACCACCTGCGCCGGCGGGGCGGCTGCCGGCGGTGCGGCCGGGGTTGACTCCCATTGGCGCACCCTGATGGACGAGATGGCTGAGCTCGTCGACGACCGGTCCCGTTCTCGGCAGGATGGGCCGTACCGGGACGGCTCCGTGGCCGGAGAGGAGGCAACGGGATGGAAAGCGATCTTCGGCTTGCGGGCCGGCGAGCACCCGGGAGGCTCCGGTGACGACCGAACCCGTCCCGGCACCGCGCTCCGGGTCCCGCCCGGCGCGCTGGGCGTACGCCTGGTGGGCGGCCGTGGGCGCCCTGCTCGGCCTCGGTCTCGCGGCGATCCTCACGATCGGGCCGGTGCTACTGCTCGTGGGCGGCGTGCTCGCGGGGGCGGGGGTCCTGCTCAGGGCGGCGCGGAACCGTTCGGCCGTCGCGGTGGTGGGTGGTCTGGCCGCCGCCCCCGGCTATCTGGCCTGGCTGAACCGGGCGGGGCCGGGGTGGGTGTGCGAGACCACGGCCACCCGGACCTCCTGCGTGCAGGCATGGAGTCCGTGGCCGTTCCTGGTGGTCGCGCTCCTGCTCGTCGCCGCCACCGTTTTCCTGCTCCGCCGCGTGCGGCCCTGATCAGGGGGCGGCGCACGCGGGCTCGGCGGGGGTGGCCGCAGCGCGCTAGCGTGAGTCGGGTGACTGCGCCCAACCAGGCAATTCCGGTCCCGCCCGCCGACCTGCCGGGCACGCTCGGCGCGCTGCGCGCGGCCGGACACCGCTACCGCACCGTCAAGCAGGAACTCCGCGACAACCTCCTGGCCCGGATGCGCACCGGGCAGGAGCGCTTCCCCGGCATCGTCGGATACGAGGACACCGTGCTGCCGGAGGTCGAGCGGGCCCTGCTCGCCGGCCACGACATGGTGCTGCTCGGCGAGCGCGGCCAGGGCAAGACCCGGCTGATCCGGTCGCTGGGCGCGCTGCTGGACGAGTGGACCCCGGTGCTTCCCGGCTCGGTGCTCAACGAGCACCCGCTGCACCCGCTCACCCCGGCGTCCCGGGCCCTGGTCGCCGAGGCCGGCGACGACCTGCCGATCGGCTGGCTGCACCGGTCGATGCGCTACGGCGAGAAGCTGGCCACCCCGGACACCAGCGTCGGTGACCTGATCGGCGACGTGGACCCGATCCGGCTCGCCGAGGGGCGCACCCTGGGCGACCCGGAGACCATTCACTTCGGGCTGGTGCCGCGCACGAATCGGGGCATCTTCGCCGTCAACGAGCTGCCCGACCTGGCCGAACGCATCCAGGTGGCGCTGCTCAACGTGCTGGAGGAGCGGGACATCCAGGTTCGCGGCTACCAGCTGCGGCTGCCGCTGGACCTGCTCCTGGTGGCCAGCGCCAACCCGGAGGACTACACCAACCGGGGCCGGATCATCACCCCGCTCAAGGACCGGTTCGGGGCGGAGATCCGTACCCACTACCCGGTGGAGCTGGGCATGGAGCTGGCCCTGATCCGGCAGGAGGCCGACCTGGTCGCCGAGGTGCCGGAGCACGTGCTGGAGGTGCTCGCCCGGTTCGCCCGGGCGGTGCGCGAGTCGCCGTCGGTGGACCCGCGCTCGGGCGTCTCGGCCCGGTTCGCCATCGCCGCCGCCGAGACGGTCGCGGCGACCGCGTTGCGCCGCGCCGGTCTGCTCGCCGCCTCCGCCGGCGCGGGCGCCGCCGCGGGCGCTGCCGCCGCTGGTGCCGCCTCTGCCGACGGCGGCTCGGGTGAGGTGTTAAGCGGGGGCCCCTATACAACGGAAAGCGTTAACAAGGGCACCCTCCTTACCGGGCCGGAGGAGCCGGTGGCGCGGGTGGGGGACGCGGTGTCGGTGACGTCGACGCTGCGGGGCAAGGTGGAGTTCGAGAGCGGTGAGGAGGGGCGGGAGACGGAGATCCTGGCCCACCTGCTGCGTACCGCCACCGCGGAGACCTTCCGGGCCCGGCTGGCCGGGCTGGACCTGTCCGGGTTCACCGCGCTGGTGGCCGAGGGCGGGTTGATCGAGACCGGTGAGCTGGTGCCGTCGGCGGAGCTGCTGCGGCAGGTCGGCACCGTGCCGGGGCTGGCCAAGGCCCTCGACCGGCTCGGCCTGGGCGACGCGCCCAGCCCGGCGCAGGCGGCGGCGGGGATCGAGTTCGTGCTGGAGGGGTTGCACCTGACCCGCCGGCTCGGCAAGGACGTCACCGAGTCCGGCCGGACCGTCTACGGCGGCCGGGGCTAGGCGATGGCCGGCAACCGGTTCCGGTACGGGCAGTGGCGGGGTGGCCCCGACCCGCTCGCCCCGCCGTACGACGTGCGGGCGGCGGTGGACGCGGTCGGCGCGGAGGTGCTGGCTGGCGGCAGCCTCCGGGAGGCGCTGCGCGACCTGCTGCGGCGTGGCCCGCGGGGGCGGGGTGGCCTGGACGAGCTGGCCGCCCGGGCCCGGCGGCTGCGGCGGGAGGCGCTGCGCCGGGGCGACCTGGACGGGGCGGTGACCCGCTCTCAGGCCCTGCTGGACCAGGCCCTCGCCGCCGAGCGGGACGCGCTGCGCGAGCGGGCTGACGACGACGCCCGGTTCGCCGAGGCGGTGCTGGACAACCTGCCCCGCTCCACCGCCCGGGCGGTCCAGGAGCTGGCCGGGTACGAGTGGGCCAGCGAGCCGGCGCGGCAGACGTACCAGCGGATCCTCGACGGGCTGCGCGGCGACGTGCTGGAGCAGCGCTTCGCCGGGCTGCGGGACGCGGCCCGGGTGGCCAGCGACCCGGCGGTGCAGCGGCAGCTCGCCGAGATGATGCGCGACCTGAACGACCTGCTGGCCCGGCACGCCCGCAGCGAGGACACCACCGACGCGTTCGCCGAGTTCATGCGCCGGCACGGGGAGTTCTTCCCGGAGCGGCCGAAGGACGTCGACGAGCTGGTCGACGTGCTGGCCCGCCGGGCCGCGGCCGGTGAACGGCTGATGCGTTCGCTGTCGGACCGGCAGCGCGAGGAGCTGGCCGGGCTGATGCAACAGTCGCTCGGCGACCGGCTGGCCGGGGAACTGTCCCGGCTCGACGACCACCTGCGGGCGTTGCGCCCCGACCTGAACTGGCAGCGCGGCGAGCGGGTCCGTGGCGACCGGCCGCTCGGCTACGGGGAGGCGACCGGGGCGCTGGACGAGATCGCCGAGCTGGACGAGCTGCTGGACGGGCTCGACCAGGACCAGCCGGGGGCGACGCTGGACGACGTGGACGTCGACGCGGTGGCCCGAACGCTGGGCCGGGAGGCCGCCGACGACGTACGCCGGCTGCGGGAGCTGGAGCGGGAGCTGCGCCGGCAGGGCTGGGTGAGCCGGGACGCGGACGGGTTGACGCTCAGCCCGAAGGCGCTGCGCCGGCTCGCCGCCACCGCGCTGCGCCGGGTCTTCGCGGACCTGACGGCCGGCCCGCGCGGGCAGCACGACCTGCGCTCGGCCGGCGCGGCGGGCGAGGTGAGCGGGGCGTCGCGGCAGTGGGAGTACGGCGACGAGCAGCCGCTGGACGTGGTGCGCACGCTGACCCGGGCGGTCCGCCGGGCCGGCCCCTCGGTGCCGGTGCGGCTGGCGGTCGAGGACTTCGAGGTGGTGGAGACCGAGCGGCGGGCCTCGGCGGCGGTGGCGCTCTGCGTCGACCTGTCGTACTCGATGATCTCGCAGGGCCGGTGGGGCCCGATGAAGCAGACGGCGCTGGCGTTGTCGCACCTGGTGGCGACCCGGTTCCCGCAGGACGCGTTGCAGATCGTGGGGTTCGGGCGGGAGGCGGCGGCGCTGACCCAGCAGGAACTGGCGGCGGTCGAGCCGGAGCTGGAGCAGGGCACCAACCTCCAGCACGCGCTGCGGCTGGCCGGCCGGCACCTGCGCCGGCACCCGGGCGCCGAGCCGGTGGTGCTGGTGGTGACCGACGGTGAGCCCACCGCCCACCTCGACCCGGAGGACGGCGAGGCGTACTTCCACTGGCCGCCGCTGCCGGAGACGATCGAGGCGACCATCCACGAGGTGGACCGGCTGACCCGGTACGGCGCCACGATCAACCTGTTCATGCTCGGTGACGACCCCGGCCTGCGCCGCTTCGTCGACGCGGTGGCCCGCCGCTCCAACGGCCGGATGTTCACCCCCGACCCCGACGACCTGGGCGAGTACGTCGTGGCCGACTACCTCCGCGCCCGCCACGGCCGCCCCTGACCCCGCCCCCACCCCCACCCCCACCCCCACCCCCCCCTCGCCCCCGCCGATCATGGACTTGTGGCACTGGGCAAAAGCCACTCATCCGGATGAACCAGGCGCCATAACTCCATGATCGGCGAGGGCGGGCGGGGTTGAGTGGGGGGATGGACGGGGTGGACGGTGGTCAGTTGCGGCGGGCGTACGGGGAGGTGCTCGCCGAGCTGGACGGGGGCGGGTTCGGGGCGCCCGAGGAGGGCGGGTTGAGCGCCGATCAGATCGTGGCGCACCTGGCCGCCAACGACGAGCTGATGAGCGAGGCCACCGAGGCGGTGCTGGCCGGGTCGCCGTTCGCGTACTACGACCTGGAGACCATCCACCGGCCGCAGCTCGACGCGCTGGTCGCCGAGTGCGGTGGCCTGGACGGGCTGGCCGCCCTGCTGCGGGCCACCAGCCAGAAACTCTGCGCGCTGGCTGACCGGCTCGGCCCGGCGGCGGAAACCCCGGTGGACACCGTGCTGCGGGAGGGCTTCGACCTGGACGTGGACGAGTCGCTGCCCTGGGGCCGAGTGCTGGACCTGCACACCCGGGTGCACCTGCCGATGCACCTGGCCCAGCTGCGCGCCCTGCGCCACCACCCCCACCCGGCCTGACCCCGCCGTCCAGAGCGACGGCGGACGGCGCTGCCTGCCGCACGTCGGGCCTTCCTGAGGCGGGGATGCCCCGCCTTGCCGCGCCTCGGGCCTTCCCGGGGCGGAGGTGCCCGCGTTGTCGCAAGCTGGGCCTTCCTGGGGCGGGGATGGCCCGTTCTGCCGCACACCGGGCCAACCCGGGCCCGAGGCGCGCGGCCCGTGCCCGGGGCCCGTGCCCGGGGGCCCGCGCCTCGGGCCCGAGGCGTGGGGCGCGGGTCAGGTGGGGACGCGGCGGAAGGTGCGGCGGTAGGCGGACGGGGAGACGCCGATGCGCAGCTGGAGTTGCTGGCGCAGGGCGGCGGCGGTGCCGAAGCCGGACCGGTGGGCGATCTGGTCCACGCTCAGGTCGGTGGTCTCCAGCAGCAGCCGGGCGTGGTCGGCGCGCTGCTGGGCCAGCCACTGCGCCGGGCTGAGGCCGGTCTCGGAGCGGAAGTGCCGGGTGAAGGTGCGGACGCTCATCCCGGCGTGCGCCGCCAGGTCGCGCAGCGCGACCGGCTCGTGCAGCCGTTGGCGGGCCCAGTCCCGGGTGGCGCCGGTGCCGTTGCGCGCCTTCGGCGGGATCGGCCGTTCGATGTACTGGGCCTGGCCGCCGTCCCGCCAGGGTGGCACCACGCAGCGCCGGGCCGACCGGTTGGCCACCTCGCTGCCGTGGTCGGTCCGGATGACGTGCAGGCACAGGTCGATCCCGGCGGCCACCCCGGCGGAGGTGAGCACCGGGCTGTCGTCGATGAAGAGCACGTCGGGGTCGAGGTCGACGCCGGGGTGCAGGCGGCGGAACCGGCTCGCGTACGCCCAGTGGGTGGTGGCCGGGCGGCCGTCGAGCAGGCCGGCGGCGGCGAGGACGAACGCGCCGGTGCAGATGGACATGATCCGTACGCCCCGCCGGTGGGCGGCCCGCAGCGCCTCGGCGACGGCCGGTTCGACGGTGCCGTCGGTCAGCGGCGGGCCGGCGTGGATGCCGGGGACGACGACGGTGTCGGCGGACTCCAGCAGCTCCAGCCCGTGGTCGGGGAGGACCTGGAAGCCGGCGGTGCTGCGGACCGGCCGGCCGCCGGGGGTGCAGGCGGTGACGGAGTAGAGCGAGGTGCCCTGGTCGGTGCGGGCGGTGCCGAAGACCTGGGCGGGGGTGCCGAGGTCCAGGCCCACCACGTCGTCGACGGCGAGCACCGCGACCCGGTGCCGAGCGATGGTCATGGCCCGATTATTGCGCATGATGGCTTTCCGGCCACTCGTCGGCGGCCCGCCGGCCCCGCAGACTCGACAACGTGATCCGACACCGCCTCCATCCGGCCTGGTACGTCGCCGCCGTCGCCTTCGTGGCGCTGGTCGGCGCGGCCGGCTTCCGCGCCACCCCCAGCGTGCTGCTGCACCCGCTGCACGCCGAGTTCGGCTGGCCGCTGGCCACCATCTCCGCCGCCGTCTCGGTGAACCTCCTGCTGTACGGGCTGACCGCCCCGTTCGCCGCCGCGCTGATGGACCGGTTCGGCATCCGCCGGGTGGTGGCCGCCGCGCTGCTGCTGGTCGCCCTCGGCAGCGGGCTGACCGTGTTCATGAGCGCGAGCTGGCAGCTCGTCATGTGCTGGGGCGTGCTGGTCGGGCTGGGCACCGGCTCGATGGCGCTGGCGTTCGTGGCGACCGTCACCGGCCGCTGGTTCATCAAGCGGCGCGGGCTGGTCACCGGGGTGCTGACCGCGGGTGGCGCGGCCGGGCAACTGGTCTTCCTGCCGCTGCTCGCCGTGCTGGTACGCGACCACGGCTGGCGCACGGCGGCGCTGGTCGTGGCCGGGGCGGCGCTGGCCGTCGTACCCCTGGCGGCCTGGCTGCTGCGGGAGCACCCGGCGGATCTGGGCCTGCCGCCCTACGGCGGCACCGAGGTCGTCCCGCCGCCACCGGCCACCGGCGGAGCGGCGGCCCGGGCGGTCGGCGCGCTGGCCGCGGCGGCCCGGACCCGGCCGTTCTGGCTGCTGGCCGGCGGCTTCGCCATCTGCGGCGCGACCACCAACGGGCTGGTCGGCACCCACTTCGTGCCGGCCGCCCACGACCACGGCATGGCGGAGACCACCGCGGCCGGGCTGCTGGCCCTGGTCGGGCTCTTCGACATCGCCGGGGCGCTGCTCTCCGGCTGGCTCACCGACCGGGTGGACGGCCGGCTGCTGCTCGGCGTCTACTACGCGCTGCGCGGCGGGTCGCTGCTGGTGCTGCCGAGCCTGTTCGCCGGCACCGCCGAGCCCAGCATGCTGGTCTTCATCGTCTTCTACGGCCTGGACTGGGTGGCCACCGTGCCACCCACCGTGGCGCTGTGCCGGGAATACTTCGGCGCCTCCGGCGCGGTGGTCTTCGGCTGGGTGTTCGCCGCCCACCAGTTCGGCGCGGCGATCGCCGCGACCGGCGCGGGCCTGGTCCGCGACCGGCTCGGCGACTACGCCCTGGCCTGGTACGTGGCCGGCGCGCTGTCGATCGGCGCGGCCGGGCTCTCCCTGCTGCTGCGCCGGCGGGGCGCGGTGCTCCCGCCCGTCCCGCCGGCGCCGGTGGCCGCCGGCCGCCGCGCCTGGAGCTACCGGGGCTGACCGCCGGCGGCCGTCAGCCCAGGGTCCACTGCTGCTCGGCGGTGGCGGTGCAGGTGGACTGCTCCAGGACCGCCCCGGCGGTGGTGGCGTTGTCGCGCACCTTCACGCACTTGCCGCTGTGTACCGGGGTGAGCAGCACCGGTCCGGTGCCGATGGCGACCACCCGCCACTGCTGGTTGGGCTGGCCGTGGCAGGACCACTGCTGCAGCACCGCGCCGTCGTCGCCGCTGCCGCCGTCCAGGTCGAGGCACTTGCCGCTGGCGGCGTTGGTCAGGGTGACCACCTCGCCGTCGACCGGGGTGGCCACCCACTGCTGCTCGGGGCCGCCGGTGCAGTCGACAAGCATCGCGTCGGCGCCCTCCGGGTCGCCGCCGGCCACGCCCACGCAGAGCCCGGAGGTCGCCGCCCGGAACACCTGGGGGCCGGTCGGCGGCCCGGCCGGGGCGGGCGGCGGCGGAGGCGCGGTGCTGGCCTCGGGGGTGGGTGACGGCTCGGCCGTGGGCACGGCCTCCTCGGTCGTCTCGGCGCCCGCCGACGACTCCTGGGCCGCCGGCTGCGGGGTGGCCGCGGCGGCCGGGATCACCGGCTCGTCGCCGCCACCGCCGAGCGCGCCGGAGGCGAAGAAGGCCCCGAGGAGTACGCCGATCACGCCGATCGCCAGCGCGGCCCGCAGCAGCGGGTCCCGGGGCAGGCCGGGCAGGCCAGGACGGCGGCGGGCGGCGCCGTAGACGGTGCCGGCCGGGTCGTTGCGGTCATCGGAGACGGCCATGGGGGCATCCTGACGCACACCGCCGTCCCGGGGCCAATCGCCGCCCCGTGCGGTCACCCACCGTCAACCGGCCGGCCCGGTCAGTCGACGACCGTGACGTCCTTCCAGAAGGCCACCCGGTCCCGGACCATCTCGGCGTCCGGCTTCGGCTCCGGGTAGTACCAGACCGCGTCGGCGCTGCGGTGGCCCTCGTGTTCCAGCGTGTAGTAGGAGGCGGTGCCCTTCCAGGGGCAGACCGTGTGCGTGTCGGAGCCCCGGAGCACGTCCTCGCGCAGCGTGGCGCGGGGGAAGTAGTGGTTGCCCTCGACCAGCACCGTGTCGTCGCTCTCGGCGATCACCAGGTCGTTCCACACAGCTTTCGGCATGCCCTCCACGCTATGCCCGGCGCCGCCCGCCGGCCACCGCTGGCGGGAACGCCGCCAACAACGCTCGGCGGACGCGAAACGGCCACCGTGGACGTCCCCCCGTCGGGCCGATCATGGCGTAATGTGATCTCATGCGCGCTGAGCGTGTGGATCATCCGGTTGACCATGATCAGGCGGTGGACACGCTGCGACGGTCGTACGCCGCGGTGCCCGCCGGCGAGCCCGTACGGCTGGCCAAACGCACCTCCAACCTGTTCCGCCCCAGGTCCACCCCGCGCACCCCGGGGTTGGACGTCAGCGGCCTGACCGGGGTGCTCGGCGTGGACCCGCGGGCCGGCACGGCCGACGTGCAGGGCATGTGCACCTATGAGGACCTGGTCGACGCGACCCTGCCGCACGGCCTGATGCCGCTGGTCGTGCCGCAACTGCGCACCATCACCCTGGGCGGGGCGGTGACCGGGCTGGGCATCGAGTCCACCTCGTTCCGCAACGGCCTGCCGCACGAGTCGGTGACCGAGCTGGACGTGCTCACCGGTGCCGGTGAGATCGTCACGGCCCGGCCGGTCGGCGAGCACGCCGAGCTGTTCCGCGCGTTCCCCAACTCGCTGGGCAGCCTCGGCTACGCCACCCGGCTGCGCATCGAGCTGCAACCCGTCCGGCGATACGTGAGCCTGCGCAACATCCGGTTCACCCGGCTGGAGGAGCTCACCGACGCGATCGCGGAGGTGGTCGAGAAGGGCGCCTGGGCGGGCGAGCCGGTCGACGCGATGGACGGGGTGATGTTCAGCCCCGGCGAGGCATACCTGGTGCTGGGCACGTTCACCGACGAGGCCGAGCGGCCCAGCGACTACACCGGGCAGGACATCTACTACCGGTCGTTGCGCCGGCGCACCCGGGACGCCCTCACCGCGTACGACTACCTGTGGCGCTGGGACACCGACTGGTTCTGGTGCTCGGCGGCGTTCGGGGTGCAGCATCCGGTGGTCCGTCGGCTCTGGCCGCAGCGCTACCGGCGCAGCGACTTCTACCACCGGCTGGTCCGTCTCGAGCACCGCCACCAGGTGGCCGCCCGGGTGGACCGGTGGCGGGGCCGGCCGGCCCGGGAGCGGGTGGTGCAGGACGTGGAGATCCCGCTGGCCGAGACGGCCGGCTTCCTGCGCTGGTTCGCCCGCGAGGTGGGGATGACGCCGGTGTGGCTGTGCCCGCTGCGGCTGCGCGAGCCGGCCGGTCCGGGTTCCGCCCGGGCCTGGCCGCTGTATCCCCTCCAACCGGGCGAAACGTATGTGAACATCGGGTTCTGGGGGAGTGTGCCGATCGCCGGGGCGGCGGCGGACGGCGACGTCAACCGCTCCATCGAGCGGGCGGTGTCCGAGACGGGTGGGCACAAGTCGCTCTACTCGGACGCGTACTACGACCGGGAAACGTTCGACCGGCTCTACGGCGGCGCGGTGTGGCGCGCCGTGCGGGACCGCTACGACCCGGAACACCGGCTGACCGGACTGTACGAGAAGGCGGTAGCACGGAAATGAGCCTGACCGACCGAACTCAGGGGGCGGCGAGCACGCCCTCGACACCGCCGCCGGGGGGCCGGCGGGGCGGAACGACCGTGGCGGACGTGGTCCGGGCGGTCACCACCGGCACCCTGCCGGTGCGGATCACCGCGTACGACGGCAGCGCCGTCGGGCCGGCCGACGCCGGGATCACCCTGTCCATCCGCACCGAGCGGGGCCTGTCGTACCTGCTCACCGCCCCGGGTGACCTGGGCATGGCGCGGGCGTACGTCAGTGGTGACCTGGGGTTGGACGGGGTGCACCCGGGCGACCCGTACGAGGCGCTGCGGGTGCTCAAGGACGACCTGCCGCTCCGGCTGCCGTCGGTGGCCGAGGGGCTGGCCCTGGTCCGCGGGCTGGGCTGGGAGCGGCTGCTGCCGCCGCCGCCCCCGCCGCAGGAGGCGCTGCCGCGCTGGCGGCGGGTGATGGGCGGGCTGCGGCACTCGAAGAGCCGGGACAGCGCGGTCATCTCGCACCACTACGACGTGTCGAACGCCTTCTACGAGAAGGTGCTCGGGCCGTCGATGACGTACACCTGCGCGGTGTTCCACACGCCGGGCGACACGTTGGAGCAGGCCCAGGCGGCCAAGTACGACCTGGTGGCGAACAAATTGGCGCTCAAGCCGGGGATGCGGCTGCTCGACGTGGGCTGCGGCTGGGGCGGCATGGTCCGACACGTGGCCCGAGAATACGGCGTCAGGGCGGTCGGGGTGACCCTGTCGAAGGCGCAGGCGCAGTGGGCGCAGGCGGCGATCGAACGGGAGGGGCTGACCGAGCTGGCCGAGGTGCGGCACCTGGACTACCGGGACGCGCCGCGCGAGCAGTTCGACGCGGTCTCCTCGATCGGGTTGACCGAGCACATCGGGGTGCGCAACTACCCGTCCTACTTCCGGGCGTTGCGGGAGCGGCTGCGCCCGGACGGGCGGCTGCTCAACCACTGCATCACCCGGGCCGACAACCGGGCCCCGCACCGCTCCGGCGCGTTCATCGACCGGTACGTCTTCCCGGACGGCGAGCTGGCCGGTCCGGGGCGGCTGATCGGTGAGATCCACGACGCCGGGCTGGAGGTGCACCACGAGGAGAACCTGCGCCAGCACTACGCGCTGACGCTGGCCGCCTGGTGCCGGAACCTGGTCGAGCACTGGGACTTCTGCGTCTCGGAGGTCGGCGTGGGCACCGCCCGGGTATGGGGGCTCTACATGGCCGGGTCGCGGCTGGCGTTCGAGCGCAACGGCATTCAGTTGCACCAGGTGCTGGCCACCCGCACCGGGCCGGACGGCGAGTCGTCCTACCCGCTGCGCCCGGACTGGACGCCCTGACCCCACCCGGCGTCACGAAAGGCCGCGCGGCCCGCGCGGCCTTTCGTCGACCCTATTGACAAGAAGATTTTGTACGTACAAACTTGTTTTTGCCATGAGAGACGTCCTGTACCTGGAGCAGATCGAGCAGGCCGAGACCCTGCTCAAGCCGCACCGCGTCGACGTGCTGCGGCAGCTGGCCGAGCCGCGCACCTGCACCGAGGTCGCCGCCCGGCTGGACCAGACCCCGCAGCGGGTCTACTACCACGTCAAGCAGCTCGCCGCGGCCGGCCTCGTCGAGCAGGTCGCCACCCGCAGGGTGCGCGGGATCAACGAGGGCATCTGGCAGGCCGCCGCCCGGTCGTACTGGCTGTCGCCCCGGCTGGTCGGCCGCATCGGCGGGCTGCGCCGGGTGCGCGACGAGCTGAGCCTCGGCCACCTGCTGGACCTGATGGAGGAGGTCCAGGCCGACGTCGCCGCACTCGACCGGTCCGCCCCGGAGCTGCCCTCCATCGGCGTCTCCGGCGAGATCCGGGTGCCGGCCGAGCGCCGGCAGGAATTCCTGCACGACCTGCAGTCCACGCTGCGGGACCTGTTCAGTCGCTACGGGGGCGCCGAAGGCGACGCCTTCAAGCTCGCCGTGGCCTGCTATCCGAAGGGCGAAGCACATGAGTGACCTGCTGACCATCCGCGTACGCCTGGCCGCGCCCGTCGAGGCCGTCCGGCGGGCGCTGACCGACCCCGCCGAGCTGCGCGTCTGGTTCGCCGAGCACGCCGAGGTGGCGCTGCCCGACCGGTACGAGTTCTGGGGCCGCTACACGCCCGAGGGCGACGCCCCGCACCAGCGCCCGCTGCACGTCGACGCGCACACGCTGCGCTTCGCCTGGCTGCTCGACGGGGTGGAGACCACCAGCGAGCTGACCCTGGCCCCGGACGGGCCGGACGCCACCGTCCTCACCCTCACCCAGTCGCACTGGAGCTTCGCCGACGCGCTCGCCGGCACCACCATCCGGGGCGTCCTGCAAACCTGGTGGTCGCTGTCGCTGGCCAACCTCGCCGCCCACCTGGAGGGGCAGCAGCTGCTGCCGCGGACCGACTTCACCTCCGCCGACCTGCGCGGCGAGCTGCTCATCGGCGCGCCCACCGACAAGGTATGGACGTCGCTCACCGACTCGGAGCAGGCCAGCGCCTGGTTCGGCCACCCGATCGGCATCGAGCCCTGGGTCGGCGGCCGGTACGCCATGGGTGGCTTCGACGCGGGCTACGCGGCCAAGGTGGTCGACCTGGAGCCGGGCCGCAGGATCGCCGTCGACTGGGGACCGACCGGCGTCACCACCTGGGAGCTGGCCGAGTCTGGCGGACAGACCAGGCTGACCTTCGTGCAGAGCGGCTTCGACGACGCCAACCCGCCGTACGGGGCGTGGAGCGGCACGGTCTCCGGGCTGCACGAGCTGCGGCGCTTCCACGAGGTGGCGGACTGGCAGCCGATCTGGCTCGACGTGGAGATGCCGTCGGAGGCCCCCGCCTGACCGGCGCCTGCCCCGTCCGCGCCTCCCCGCCCTGACCGGCGGGGAGGCGCGCTCCACTCTGGACGGTCTGGTGCGAGCGTGCCACCTGACATAGACTCCGCTCGCTGCACAGTGACGATCAGCTTCGATGTCACTACCGGCGATCACGGGGGAATACATGTCAATAGCTCGCTCAGTCCTTGCTGCCCTGGTCAGCTTGTCCCTGGTCGTGGGCGTCCAGACGGTGCCCGCGCCCGCGGCGGCTGCCGCGTTCGCACCGGCCGCCGCGCCGGCGGCCGCCAAACCGGGCGATCCCTGCACGCCCAACAGCACCGACGTCACCACCGCCGTCGGCCTGCGCTGCGTCAACAAGGTCCTGCTCCGGACCCGGGGTCGGCTCAAGCCCGGCCCGACCTGCCTGCTCGGCCGCCCGGCCGGGCGGATCTATGTGTCCCGGGAGTGCGGTGGTAACGGACGCGGCCTGGAATACATCGCCCAGGCCCGCGCCGTGGCGTACCTGAACGAGAAGCTCGAACCGGCGCTCGTCGGGACCGGGGTGACGCCCAAGGTCCAGTGGGAGGTGGAGGTCGGCTCGCCCTCGGACCGGGCGGACATCCTCTACTACGAACCGGACGCGGCGACGCCGAGGATGCACGTCATCGAGGCGCGGTCCTCGGCGACGGGGCGGTTCGCCGCCGCACCCGGCGATGTCGCCCGGTACGTCGCCAAGCTCAAGGCGTTGCCGATGGCCGACGTCGTGCCCGGCACGATCCTCGACAACTGGGGCAAGTACGCGGACACCTTCGAGCTGGCGTCCGGCGTCTGCCGCTCCGGGGCGCGCCGCATCTACAGCTACTACGCGGCGATGGCGCCCAACCTGCCCGGCGTGCTCCAGATCGACACCATGCGCAAGACCCGCTGCGAGGACGGGTCCAAGGACGAGCAGGACGTCGGCAACGAGGGCGAGGAGGCGCACGACCCGCCGCACGTGATCCCGCTGCCGGGCAACACCAACGGCGACGGGGAGAGCGAGCCCGAGGCCCCGCCGAACGTCATCCCGTTCCCGCAGGCCCGGCCGCTGCCGCAGCCCACGCCGCTGGACCCGGCGGCCTCGGTGGCCGACCAGTGCTCCTGGCTGTGCGTGACCGCCGAGGGCCTCGCCGCGCTGTGGGCGCTCAACGAGGCGTTCTGGACCGGCACGGACGCGCTCACCCGGGTCTTCATGAACCTGGCGATCAGCCACATCGAGGCGAACGTGCAGTTCGCGCACGATTTCCTCCGGGCGCTGGCCGGCAGCACGAACGGCTACGGGGACCCGCACCTGGTGACGGTCGACGGCCGGTACACCTCGTTCCAGTCCGCCGGCGAGTTCGACCTGGCCGTCTCGGAGCGCTACGACATGGACATCCAGACCCGCTTCAAGCCGATGAGCAACTGGTCCGCGTTCGACCGGGCGGCGATGGAGGTCAACGGGCACCGGGTGGAGTTGACCCAGGACGGCCGGCTGCTGGTCGACGGGGCGGTCGTGGACCTGCCCGAGAACTCGCTGCTCGACCTGCACGCGAACGCCGCCGTGGTGCACACCAAGAAGGGCCTGTTCACGGACACCTACTACGTCATCTGGCCCGGCGCCGGGGAGCGGCCGATCTTCTCCTGGCAGCCCGGACCGGGGTCGCCCCGGGTCGGCCTCTACTTCCCCCGCTCGGCCCAGTCGGACCTGCGTGGCCTGCTCGGCGACGCCAACGGTGACCCCGCCGACGACCTGCGGCTGCGCGACGGCACCCGGCTGCCGGCGGACACCTCCCCGTCGACGATCCACGGCGCGTACGCCGACTCGTGGCGGATCACCGACGCCACCTCGCTGTTCACCTACGGACCGGGGGAGAGCACCGGCACCTTCACCGACAAGACCTTCCCGCACCAGATCGTGACGGTGAACAGCCTGACCCCGTCCGAGATCGCCCTGGGTACGGAGGTCTGCACCACCCACGGCGTCGCTCCCGGCCCGCAGTTCGACGCCTGCCTGGTCGACCTGGCGCTCACCGACAACAACGAGTTCGCGGCGATGGCGGCCGAGCGTCAGGAGATCGCGGTCGACTACTCCGGCGTGCGGCCGGACGCCCAGGGCAAGCTCACCGTCGACTACGAGGCGGCGACCGTGCCCAACAACTTCTATCCGGCCCAGTTGACCCGGGACCCCGCGGCCGGTTCCTTCGCCGGCCCGTACACCGGGCGGGGGACCTACCGGTTCTACGTGCAGACGATTCCCGGGCACGTGACCGGCACGCTCAGCTTCGACGTGGTCGCGGTCGGCGACTGGGCGGCCGACGGCTCGGCGGAGACGATGGCGTTGCAGGTGGACCGGACCGAGGTTTGGCGCAAGACCGTCGACGCCAGCACGCCGCCGGTGCGCACCGGGACACTGGCGAACGGCAAACCGTATGCCGTGTACCGCTTCCAGGTCCCGCTCACCCACTCCGCCTCGCAACTGGAGGCGGTCTTCTCCGCCAGCGGGGTGGACGGTCTTGCCGGGGAGGGCTTCGGCATCGACAACGTGTCGCTGGCGTTTCCGGTGATCGCGCCGCAGCGCTTCGACGTCACGCTGCCCTTCTCGGTCTCGAACGGCTCGCCGGGCACCGGCGCCGGCAACCTCGAGACGCCGGTCTCCGTGGACGAGTACCGCTTCACCGTGGCCGCCGGCCAGTCGGTCTTCGTGGACGTCCAGTCCTGCCCGGCGACCTACTACCTGAGCTGGCAGATCGTCGCCGCCGACGGTCGGACCGTCGGCTCGTACGCCTGCGGTGACGACGAGGTGGAGAACCTGCCGGCGGGGACGTACCGGTTGGTGGTGACGCCGATGTTCGACCGGACGGGCACGTATTCGTTGTCGGTGTTCGCGGTGCCGGCGGCGCAGGTGTTCGACGTGTCGTTGCCGTTGTCGGTGGCGGAGAACGTGCCGGGACCGGGTGCGGGCGTGCTGGAGACGAAGGCGTCGCGGGACGAGTTCCGGTTCACGGTGGCGGCCGGGCAGTCGATCTACGTGGACCCGGTGACCTGCCCGACCTCGTCGCCGCTGAGCTATCTGAGCTGGGAGCTGATCGGCCCGACGGGTGCCACGGTGCTGTCGAGGATGCTGTGTTCGGACGAGCAGATCGACAACCTGCCGGCGGGCACCTACCGGCTGGTGGTGTCCCCGGACAGCGGTCTGATCGGGAAGTACACCCTCCAGGCGTTCGTGGTGCCGGCGCCGCAGGTGTTCGACGTGGCGCTGCCGGTGACCATCTCGAACGGGGTGCCGGCGGTCGGGGCGGGCAACCTGGAGACGAAGGCGTCCCGGGACGAATACCGGCTCACGCTGGCCAGCGCCGGCACGATCGACGTCAACCCGCAGACCTGCCCCTCGGGCGGCGCGTACACCGGCCTGAACTGGCAGGTCGTCAACTCCGCCGGGACGACGGTGGACACCGGGTTCTGCGGACACGAGCGGACCGTGCCACTGGCCCCGGGCGCCTACCGGTTCGTGGTCAGCCCCGCCTACGGCCTCACCGGCGCGTACAAGATCGGGTTGACGGCGGTGCCGGCCCCGCAGGTGTTCGACGTGACCCTGCCGGCGGCGGTGTCGAACGGGGTGCCCGCCGCCGGGGCGGGCAACCTGGAGACGACCCTGTCCCAGGACGAGTACCGGTTCAGCGTGACCGCCGGCCAGTCGGTGTACGTCGACATCCAGAACTGCGTGGGGGGCTACTACCTGGCCTGGAGCCTGGTCGACGCCGCGGGCCGGTCGGTCAACTCCGGCGCGTGCTCCGACCTCCAGGTCGACGGCCTGGCGGCGGGGACGTACCGGCTGGTGGTGACGCCGATGTGGGACCGGACGGGTACCTACTCGCTGGAGCTGTTCGTCGTGCCGGCGCCGCAGGTGTTCGACGTGTCGTTGCCGTTGTCGGTGTCGACGAACGTGCCGGGGCCGGGCGCGGGCGTGCTGGAGACGAAGGCGTCGCGGGACGAGTTCCGGTTCACGGTGGCGGCCGGGCAGTCGATCTACGTGGACCCGCAGACCTGCCCGACGTCATCGGTGCTGGACTACCTCGACTGGAAGGTGGTCGGCCCGACGGGTGCCACGGTGAAGTCGAGCAGCCTGTGTTCGGACGGGCAGGCGGACAATCTGCCGGCGGGGACGTACCGGCTGGTGGTGACGCCGGGTAGCGGGGTCACCGGTGCGTACACGCTGCACGCGTTCGTGGTGCCGGCGCCGCAGGTCTTCGACGTGGCGTTGCCGGTGACCATCTCCAACGGGGTGCCGGCGGTGGGCGCGGGCAATCTGGAGACCAAGGCGTCCCGGGACGAGTACCGGTTCACCCTGACCACCGCCAAGGCCGTCAACGTCGATGTCCAGAGCTGCCCCTCGCAGAGCGTCTACACCGGGCTGAACTGGCAGGTCGTCGATTCCGCCGGGACGGTCCTGAAGAGTGGTACCTGTTCGGACGACCGCACCGCGAGCCTCGCCCCGGGCACCTACCGGCTCGTGGTGACGCCGTACCTCAACCTCACCGGCCCGTACCGGATCGCGCTGGCGACCGTCTAGGGTCACGCCCCGGGGTGGCCGACCCGCCGCCCCGGGGCCCCAGGACCGGAACGACCAGGAAGGCGGCGGCGGTGACCACGATCGACAACGCGCTCTGGGACGCCTGGTTCGACGACGACCGGATCGAGCCGGGAATCGTGGTGCGGCTGGCCGGCGTGGGGCCCGAGGTGGCCCTGGTGCCCCGGATCCGGGAACTTGTCGAGCAGACCCTGGCCGAGGCGACCGAGCACGCGGAGGCGCTGCCGCTGGTGGCGGAGGTCGTGGTCACGCCCGACGGCATCTGCCTCGCCGTCGTCGACGGAGAGGACGCCCGGCCGCTCCTGGAACCACTCGCCGTGCGGCTGACCTCGGCGGGAGTCGGCGGCGTGTTCGTCCCGTACCCGGTGGGCGCACCGTCGTTCGAACTCGACAGTGACCTGCTGGAGTGCCGGGTGGTGCTCCCGGCGACCCACACCCCGGCGGACCTGCCGAGTTGGCGGGCGTCGCCGGGGGCGCTGCGCGACGCCGTACGCGCGGCGCTGTCCTGGCTGGCCGTGGACGACTGGGCGCGGGCGACGGTGACGGTCGGTACGGTCCCGTGGGCCACCGCCGGACCAGACCTGGTCGCCGACCTGCTACCGGTGGCCCTGGCGGCGTCGAGCCGGGAGGGCGCCGGCATCGTCGTACGGGAGCACGGCCGGTTCCGTGCCGTCGCCTTCCTGCCCGACGAGGGTCACCTGGCCTTCGCGGTCGGTCCGCTCGCCGCGACCCGCCCGCCCGGGGAGGTCGACGTGGCGCGGGCCCTGGCGGCCCTGGAGGCATGCGCGCCCTGGTCCCGGTACGGCTTCGTCCGGCGCAGCCGTGGCCTGGTCGGTCTCGGTGCCGAGCTGAAGCTCGGCCACGAGCAGCCGGACCTGCTGACCGATCCCACCGGCGCCAGCCAGCGCGAGATCGAGGAGCATCGCCCGCTCGACGCCTTCGGCGCCCAGTTGATCGCCCGCGCCTGGCGGTCGCTCGTGCCGGGTGAGCGCTGGCTGGACCGCCCCACCGGCCCGGCGGACCTGATCGTGGCGCGTGACCTCAGCCAATGGTGGGCCGCGCCACGACCCGGGCCGCAGGCGCTGGCGCGGGGCCGGGCGGACCTGGCCGGCCTGCTGGGGCGGGGCGGCCCGGTGGGGTGACCGCGCGCGGGCTCATTCGCCTGCGGCGCCGAGGTGGCGGGCCTCGGCGATGGCCGCCTCCACGGCCTGCCGGGCGCCGGTGGTCCGCTGCACCACCAGCGTGAGCACCTGCTTGACGCTCTCCAGCGCCGCCAGCAACGGCCCCGGCTCGCCGCCGAGCAGCACCGTACGGGCGAGTTGCTGCACCTCGCCGACCTGGGCGATGGACCGGGCGGTCGCCTGCCGCGCGGCGTCGACGGCCTGCCGCACCGGGGCCAGCCCGGCGATCGTCTCCTGCGGGGTGGCCCGCTGCGGCACGGTCGCGGTGCCCCTGGTCGCCTCGTTGAGGGAGGTGGCGAGCCCGCCGAGCCCGCCCTGGACCTCGCCGATCGCCCCGCGTACCCGGACCACGCCGGCGGCGACCGCCGCGAAGCCGGCGCCGGCGGCCCGCAGCGCGACCTGCTGGGCCTGCTTGTCGGCGGCGCCGACGAGGCCCTGCGCGCGTTCCACGCCGGCGGTCAGCGCCCGCAGTTCACCGGTGATCTGCTCGATGTGCGACACGGGAGCCGGCTTCCTGATCGACGAGGGTGAGGATGCCGTCGAACCTACCGGGGCGGCGCCGGCCCCACCAGGCGGCGGACCGACGCACGGCATTCCCACAGGAAGCGCACAAGCGGGCTCCAGTGAAACGAGCGACGGTTCACCTGTCGCCGGATTCGAGGAGGAGCCATGCCTGACACGTTGATTCGCCCCACGCCCACCGAGCCCGTGGGGCCCGACCTCCCGTGGGGCGCGCCGGAGCCGGTTCCGCCGTCTGCCGCCCGGCCGGACGAGCCGCCGCCGCCGGACGGCACCACGACCGCGGCGGTGCCGCCGCGTCGGCGCCGCCGACTGGCCGCGGCGGGGGTGGCCCTCGCGCTCGCGCTGGGCAGCGGGGCGTCCGGCGCGCTGGTCGCGGAGCGCCTGGCCGGCGACGGTACGGCCGTCCGCGTCACCCCCGCCACGAACGCCGTCGCCAGCGTCGACTCGCTCTCCGGGGTGGTCGCCTCGGTGTCGCCGAGCATCGTCACCGTGCAGGTGACCGACGGTGGTTCCGCCACCCTCGGCTCCGGGGTGGTCCTCGACCGGGACGGGCTGATCCTCACCAACGCGCACGTCGTCTCCTCCGGCGGCCAGGTCACCGTCGAGCTTTCCGACGGCCGTACCGCCGCGGCCACCGTCGTCGGCCGGGACAGCCGGGAGGACATCGCGCTGTTGCGCGCGTCGGGCCTGTCCGGGCTGACCCCGGCGACGCTGGGCAGCGACGCCACCCTGCGGGTCGGCGACCAGGTGTTGGCGTTCGGCAGCCCACTCGGCCTGCAGGGCACGGTGACCTCGGGCATCGTCTCCGCGCTGGACCGGACCGTGGACGAGATGTCCGGCCTGGTGCAGACCGACGCGGCCATCAACCACGGGAACTCCGGCGGTGCGCTGGTGGACACCGCCGGGCGGGTGGTGGGGATCAACGTCGCCATCGCCACCAGCGGGCAGGACAGCGGCAGCATCGGCCTGGGCTTCGCCCTCCCGATCGACACGGTGCGTACGGTGGTCACCCGCCTCGAAGGGTGACTGGCGGTCGTGGGGCCCGTCCTTCCACACCGCGGCAGGTGCAAAACGCGAGCCGGGTGGGTAATGGCCGGCGATGTTCTTCATCTTCGGTCTGCGGACCAAGGTCGACCGGTCGGGCGTGCGCCAGGAGGTGTGCCGCAACTGCGGCAACCGGGCTGCCCAGGTGATCACCCGGCGGGTCACCAAGTTCAGCCTCTTCTTCGTCCCGCTGATCCCGGTGCGGACCCGCCACACCCAGCAGTGCAGCTTCTGCGGCGCCGAGTACGACATCTCCCGCGCCGACGCGCAGCGCCTCCCGGTCGGCTGACCGTGGCCCGCTTCCTCTGCTGGCTGATCGGCCGGCAGCCGGCCCTCCCGCCGGCCGCGCCGGTGCACACCGTCTCCCGGCCGCCGTGCACGCCCGGCCGCCGGCACCGGCGCCGCCGCCGGCCCACGGCCGGCGCCGGCTCGCCCCGCTCCCCGTGGAACCGCTCCGCCGGCCGCTGACCGCGCGCCCGGCTGTGATCTTCGACCCGCTTCCGACCGACCCCGACCTGCCCGAACTAGGCTGAGGCGGCCGCGAAGAACGGGGAGAGTCGTGCGCAACCACCCGGCCGTCGTGCTGGTCGCCGTCCTGCTGTCCACGCTGTCGCTGCCGGTCTCGCTGACCGGCGCGTCCGTCGCGCTGCCGGACATCGGCCGGGACCTCGACGCCAGCCTCTCCGCCGTGCAGTGGGTGGTGAACGGCTACAACGCCACCTTCGCCAGCTTCATGCTCGCCGCCGGGGCGCTGGCCGACCTGTTCGGCCGCCGCCGGGTCTACGCCATCGGCCTGGCCGTCTTCACCGTCGGCGGGCTGCTCGCCTCGGTCGCCGGGGACATCCTGCTGCTCGACCTGGCCCGGGCCCTCGCCGGGGTCGGGGCCGCCGCCGCCGCGACAAGCGCCTCCGCCCTGCTCGCCGGGACGTTCCACGGCCGCGCCCGGGCCCGCGCCTTCGCCGCCTTCGGTACGACGATCGGGGCCGGGCTGGCCTTCGGCCCGTCGATCGCCGGGCTGCTGATCGAGGCGTTCGGCTGGCGGTCGGTCTTCGCCGCACCGGCGTTGGCGGCCGGAGCGGTGCTGGTGGCGTTGGTGCCGCTGCTGCCGGAGTCCCGCCAGCCGCACCGGGGCCGGGTGGACTGGCCGGGCACGGTCACCTTCACCGCCGCGCTGCTGCTGCTCATCTTCGGGTTCGTGCAGGGCCCCGAGTACGGCTGGGCGGCCCCGGTGATCGTGGCCGCGTTCGCCGGCGCGGTGGCGCTGCTGGTGGCCTTCGTCCGGGTGGAACGCCGCCGCGCCGACCCGATGTTCGACCTGTCCCTGCTGGCCAGCCCCCGGTTCGTCGGCATCTGCCTGGCGGCGGCCACCATCGTGGCGGTGCTGGTGCCGCTGCTGGTCTACCTGCCGTCGTACCTGACCACGGTGGTCGGGCTCAGCCCCGGCGCGGCGGGGGCCACGCTGATCCTGCTGACCGCGCCGACGCTGGTGCTGCCGCTGCTGGGCGGTGCGCTGACCCGGCTGGTGCCGGCCACCTCGGTCACCGTCGTCTCGGTGCTGGTGGTGGCCGCCGGGGCGGCGTGGGCGACGGTGCTCGGCCCGGACGCGGACACCGCCCGGCTGGCCGGCCCGCTGCTGACCATCGGGGTGGGGGTGGGGTTGTCCATCGGGCTGCTCGACGCGATCGCCATCGGCAGCGTCCCGCCGGACCGGGCGGCCACCGGCGCCGGGATGATCAACACGGCGCGGCTGGCCAGCGAGACGGTCGCCATCGCGGTGGTGGGGGCGGTGCTGGCCAGCACCACCGCCGGCCGGCTGGCCGACCCGGGGTTCACCGGCGGGCTGCGTACCGTCCTCTGGACGATGGCGGCGGCGGCGCTGGTCGCCGCGGTGGCCACCGCCCTGCTGGTGCGCCGGGCCCGGATCCGGGCCCGGGAGGACGTGCCGGTCGGCTGAAACCCCGACGCCGTCTCGTGCGCCCTGTCGGTGACGCCCGTCGACGCGACGGGCGGGAAGCGGAGGGGGCATGACGGGCCGTAGCGGGTTGGCGGACGTCGGCGAGGACGTCTTCGGCGCGGCGTACGAGCAGCACTTCCGGGCGATGGTGCGGTTCGCGTACCTGACCACGGGCAGCGCCGCCGCGGCGGAGGACATCGTGCAGGAGGCGTTCGTCGACCTGTACCGCCGGCGGGACGCGGTGACGCAGCCGCAGCGGTGGCTGCGCCGGGCGGTGGCGAACCGCTGCACCTCCTGGGTACGCCGGCGGGTGCTGGAGCGCCGGCACGCCTTCACCGAGCCGCCGCCGCACGCGGCGCCGCCCGGCGAGGACGCGGCGGTGCGGGCGGCGCTGCGCCGGGTCCGGCCGCGGCAGCGGGCCGCCCTGTTCCTGCGCTTCTATCTCGACCTGCCGGAACGGGAGATCGCCGAGGTGCTCGGCTGCCGCCCCGGCACCGTCAAGACCCTGATCCACCGTGGACTCGCCGCGTTGAGGGAGCAGCTCGATGACTGATCCGAGGAACCAGATCCACCGCATCGTCGACCGGTTGGTCCCCGCCGAATCGGTGACCGTCCCGCCGGTGAGCGAGCTGGCCCGGGCCGCGACGGCGCGGCCCCGCCGGAGCTGGCCGAGGCTGGCGCTGGCCGGCGTCGCCACCGCCGCCGTGCTGCTCGCCGGGGCGGCGGGCTGGCAGGTGAACGGGGTGGCCGACCGGAACGCGGAACAGCGGATCGTGCCCGCCACGATGGCCGGGAACGGAGCGGATCTCGCCGCGAGCTGTCCGGTGCCCAGCGGCGACGGCCGGACGATCAACGCGGTGCGCTGGCCGGGCGGTCTCGCGGTGCTCGCCGCCAGTTCCACCACCTTCGCGCTCTGTTTCGGCGGGGAGTCCGGCCCGATGGTGTCCGAGAGCTGGGGCGGTTTCTCCCCGGGCGCCACGTCGTTGGTCTGCCGGCCCGGGGGCTGTGAGGGGGGCGCGCAGCCGGTGACCAGCCGGTTCGCGCTCACCTCCGCAGTGCTGGTGTACGGGGCGACGTGGCCCGGTACGGCCCGGGTGCGCGCGGTCAGCGACAGCGGCGTACGGGTCGAGGTGCCCGCGCAGAACGGCACCTTCCTGCTGCGGCTGGAGACGGCGGGCACCCGCGAGGTCGGGGTGCGGCGGGTGGAGATGTTCGACGCCACCGGAGAGAGGCTGTACACCTGGGACTGGGACTGACCGGGCCGCCGGCCGGGCCCGGCGGCCGACCCGCGGCGCGCCGGCCGGGCGAGGGCCCGGCCGGCGATCGCCCGCTATCGTGGCCTGTCATGACCGACACCGCCCGGCGCCTGGCCGAGATCCGTGGGGACGGGCCGCCGAAGCGGCACAACGCCCGGACCATCGCCGCCCTCACCGGCAACCCCGGCTGCTCGCGGCGGGCGGTGCTGGACAGCGCCGGGGTGGACAAGCCGAAGCTCGCCGAGCGGATCGGCTTCCCGGCCCGGTTCGGCCAGTCCCGGTTCGCCATCGGCCGGGGCAACGCGTTCGAGGCGCAGGTGAAGGCCGACGGCGGCGCGGAGCTGCTGCGGCTGGTGGCCGAGCGGCTGGGCGTACCGGTGCCGGCGGGGGCGAGCTGGACGGACCTGGGCGGCGCCGACGACCTGCCGGACCGGCAGGAACGCTCCCGGGCGGCGCTGACCGCGACGGACGACGGGGCGGCGCTGTTCGACCATCCGCTGCTCGGGCTGGCGGTGGCCGGGCAACGGGTGCACCTGGAGCCGGACCTGGTGGCCGCCCGGCTGGCCGGCCGCTACCACGTCGTGGAGATCAAGTCGTTCCCGGTGGTGGACGGGCAGGCCGACGCGGCGAAGGTCTCCGCCGCCGCCGTCCAGGCCGCCGTGTACGTGCTCGCGCTGCGCGAGCTGCTCGCCGCCGAGGGGCACGACCCGGAGTCGGTGTCGCACGAGGTGGTGCTGGTCTGTCCGCGCGACTTCACCAACCAGCCGGTGGCCAGCCTGGTCGACGTCCGCAAGCAGTTGCTGGTGCTGCGCCGGCAGTTGGACCGGATGGCCCGGGTCGACGACCTGCTGGCCGAGGTGCAGGCGGGCTTCACCGCCGACCCGTCGGCCGACCCGGCGACCCTGGCCGCCGCGCTGTCGCAGGTGCCGGCCCGCTACGCGCCGGAGTGCCTGGCCGCCTGCGAGCTGGCGTACTTCTGCCGGCACGAGGCCCGGGCGCAGACCGGGGCGATGGGCCGTCCGGTGCGCGAGGCGCTCGGCGGGGTCGCCGACGTGGCCGAGGTGCTGGCCCTGGCCGCCGGGGAACGCGCCCCGGAGCCGGCGCAGGCGGAGGCCGCCGCGCTGCTGCGGGCCGCGGCCCGGCTGCGCGCCGAGGCCCTGGCCGGAACCCCCGCATGAGTACGCCCCGGACCGCCGTGTCCGCCGGTGCCGCCACGCCCGCCGGGTCTGCCGGAACCGGGCGGTCGGCGTGAGCACAATGCGCGCGCTGGCCAAGGCGCAGGCGCTCGCCGCCGGGGTGGCCCAGCCGGTGGCCACCGTCCGGCACGTGCACCTGTCGGCCCGGCCGCTGGTGCTGGTCCCGCTGGCCATGGCCGGTGAGGCGCACGCCCCGCTGGCCGCGCTGGTCGGCGCGACGCCAGGCGAGGCGAAGCTGCTGATCGTGCCGCAGCCGCGCAACCGGGACCAGCGGTTCCGGTTCGTCGCCGAGCTGGCCGAGGTGGTGCTGCCGTACCTGGACTCGTTCCGTGGGGTGTCCGAGGCGGTGCCGGTGGACCGGGGCCGCGACGTCCGCTACCGGTACGTGGACGCGCCGCAGCTGCTGGTGCCGAACCCGGCCGGGGTGACCTTCCTGCGGCTGCTGGGCCGCTCGACCCGGTTCCGCCGGCCGGACGGCGACTATCCGGTGCACCCGTCGGTGCCGCTGCTCGGGCAGTGGCTGACCTTCTTCGCCGAGCGGGCCGAGCAGCCCGGCTCGTCGGCGCTGCTGGCGATGACCGAGGCGGTGACGCTGCACTGGGCGACCGGCCAGAGCGCGGTGGAGGATCTGCACCTGCCGGCGCTGCTCGGCTGGCTCGACCCGCCGCCGGGGCTGACCGGGGCGCAGGCCGCCGCGCGGGCCGAGGACCCGACGGTGTGCCCGCCGGCCGGCCCGGCCACCGACCCGGACTTCGACAACCGGGTGCTGGCCCCGGCGATGGCCCGGTACGCCGACGCGGGCGACGACGCCGGGGCGCGCGCGACGGCGTACGCGGAGCTGGAGCGGGTGTTGCGCGATCAGCTCGCGCCCACCTGGGAGCTGATGTGGCGCGGCGTGGGGCTGCTGGCCGGCCTGCCCGCCGGGGCGCGGGTGGCGGGGCGCTGGGACGGCGACAAGGACGCGTTCACCGGGTACGCCGAGCACGTCGACGCCGGCGGCGGACCGCAGCCGCGCCGGGACGGGGCGGTGGCGGCAGCCCGGCGGCTGCACCGGCTGGAACGCGCGCTGACCTCGTACGCGGTGCAGCGCGCCTACGACGACCCGCTGGTGATGGCGGAGCACCGGCTGGCCGGGGAGGCGTTCGTCGGCGAGGTGACCCTGGCCGACCCGAGGCGGGTGGACGACACCGGGAAGCGGCCGGTGCTGCGGCCCCGGATCCAGGTGGTAACCACCGAGCCGGTGGCGGTGCCGGTCGGGGCGACGCTGTGGTCGCCGGCCCGGCCGACCCAGAAGGCGAAGCTGGTCTTCCTGACCCCCGGCGACGGCAAGACCGAGGTGGTGCTGGAGCTCTCCGGTGGGATGGGCCGGGGGCTGACCGCCCCACCGGGCAGCGTGCCCGAGGTGGGGGAGCGGCTCTGCTGGACGACGCTGTCCGACGCATACCTGCCGGCGGGCGCCTTCCCCGAGCCGGACCAGACACCGTGGACCCACGGCGGCCCCGAGGTGTAAGGAGGGGCACCTTATTAACGCCTAGCGTTGTACAGGGGGCCCCTGTTAACACTTCACGCCAGGGTCGGTGGACCCTGGCGGCCGGGGGGAGGGGTGGCTAGGCTTGCCGGGTTCGCCGTCCGTGACCGGTCCTCGCCGTGAGGGTGCCCACCGGAGAGAGAGCCGGAGCGACCGTTGTGCTGTCTCAGGACGTGACCGGGGTGCGTGCCGCCCCGGTCCACCCCGGCCTCGCGGGCCGCGTGGGTCTGGTGGCCGCCGGCGTCGCCGTACTCGTCGAAGCGATCTGGCTGTTCGGGGCCCTGCCGGACGCGGCGCTGGTCAGTGACCTGGGCGGGCTGGTGGTGGCCGGATGGGCGGCGCTGGCCTGCGTCGGCGCGGCCCGCCGGCAACCGGAGCAGCGTCGCTTCTGGACGCTGCTGGCGGTCACCATGGGGCTCGCGGCGCTCGGCCGGACGGTGTGGACGGTGGAACGGCTCGGCGCCGACGACCTGCCGCACACCCCGCTGATCGGCGCGCTGTTCGTCGTCGGCCTGGTCACCGGCACAGCCGCGCTGTTGTGCTCGAACGCGGCGCCGCGCAACGCGGTCGGCCGGGCCCGGGCCGTGCTGGACGGCGTGATCGTCGGCCTGGCCCTGATCCCGATCGGCTGGGTGGTGGTCTTCAGGGACGTCGCCGCCGCCGACCTGACCGATCCACTGCGGACGATCGGTCTGCTCTACCCGATGCTCGACCTGATGCAGCTGACCATCCTGATCGCGGTCGCCGGGCCGTCGCGGCGGATGTGGCCCGCGCTGGCCATGATCGGGGTGGGGCTGGCGATCCGCGCCGTCGCCGACGCCGGGTACGTGTCGCTCGTTGCCCACGGCACGTACGCGCCGGGGCATCCGATCGATCTGTGCTGGCCGCTGAGTTACCTGCTGGTGGGCCTCGCCACCGGCTATCCGCCGCCGGCGGCCGGTGACGCCGTCGACGACACCGTCGAGTCGCCGGTGCCGCCGTGGTGGCGGGTGGCCCTGCCGTACCTGCCGGTGGGTGGGGCGATCGTGGCGGTGGTGCTCTCCCGCCGGCCCACCGGGCAGACCCCGCACCTGGTGTTCTACGGGATGATGACGCTGCTCGGCGTGCTGGCCGTACGCCAGGGGCTGGCCGCCAACGAGAACCTGCGGCTGGTGGCCCGGCTGCGCCGGCTGGCCTACTCCGACCAGCTCACCGGCCTGCCGAACCGGCTGATGTTCACCCGGCGGCTGCGCCGCGCGTTGCGCGACCGCGTCCCGGTCGCCGTGCTGCTGCTTGACCTGGACGGGTTCAAGCAGGTAAACGACCGGTTCGGGCACGCCGCCGGTGACCGGCTGCTGACCGGCATCGCGGAGCGGATGCGGGACGTGGTCGACGGCGCGGGGACCATCGCCCGGCTCGGCGGCGACGAGTTCGCGGTGCTGGTCGACGGCACCCGGGGGGTGCCGCCGGAGCGGCTCGCGGACCGGCTGCTGGCCGCCCTGCAACCGCTGCCCGGGGAGGAGGACCTCGGGGTGCACCCGTCGGCCAGCATCGGCATCGCCGAGTACGGGCCGCAGCACACCTCCCACACCGACCTGCTGCGCGACGCCGACATCGCCATGTACGCGGCGAAGGCGGCCGGGAAGTCGGCGTACCGCACCTGCACGCCGCTGCTGCGCGAGTCGGCGGTGACCCGGGCGGAGCTGATCGCCGACCTGCGCCGGGCGGTGGACGAGGGGCAACTGCACCTGGAATACCAGCCGATCGTGGACCTGGCCACCGGGGCGGTGCGCAGCGCGGAGGCGCTGGTCCGGTGGCAGCATCCGCGGCTGGGCCCGCTCACCCCGGCCCGGTTCCTGCCACTGGCCGAGGAGACCGGGCTGATCCTGCCGATCGACCGCTGGGTGATCCACGAGGCGTGCCGCGCGGCGGGTGCCTGGCGGCAGCACGCCCCGGAAGCCACCGTGGCGGTGAACATCTCCGCCGCGCACCTGCGCCGCCCCGACCTGATCGCCACGGTCACCGGGGCGACCGCCGGGGCGGGCCTGGCGCCCCGCGCGCTGACCCTGGAGCTGACCGAGTCGGCGCTGATCGAGGGCAGCGAGGTGGTGCTGGAGCGGCTGCACCAGCTGCGCGAGCTGGGCATCCGGATCGCCATCGACGACTTCGGCACCGGCTACTCGTCGCTGAGTTACCTGCACCGGATCCCGGCCACCGAGTTGAAGATCGACCGGTCGTTCGTGGCCCGGCTCGACGACGACGCCCGCGCGTACGCCACGGTGGAGATGGTGACCCGGCTGGCCGGGGCGTTCGACCTGGCGGTGGTGGCCGAGGGGGTGGAGACGCAGGCGCAGCACGAGGCGGTCGCGGCGATCGGCTGCCTGCACGGCCAGGGCTGGCGGTACGGCCGCCCGGTGGGCCTGGACGACCTGCTCGGCTCGCTCACCCCGATCGACGCTGGCCGCTGACCGCCCGGCTCGCTGACCGCCTGGCTCGCTGACCGCCTGGCTCGCTGGCCGACCCGGGGTCGTGTTCGGCCCGGTCGTGACCGGCCCGCTGAGACGGGCTGGAGGCCCCGACGAGTACGGGGCGCGCGCGGCATCCGCCGAGGCGAGGGGTCCAGCGCCCGTTGGTGCGTGCCGCGAGGTTCCAGCGCCGTGGGTGGCGTGCCCGCGCGCGGGTCCAGCGCCAACCCCCGCAACCGGGGCGGGCGGCGCTCTCACGTGGGCGGGAGCAGGGCGGGGCAGGGCAGGGCCGGACGGAGTGGGCTTGACCCTCACGTGACGGGAGGCCGCAGGCTGGATCGCGGAAGGGAGGGAACCATGGCCTACACGGTGGGACAGGTGGCGAAGGCGGCCGGCGTGACGGTGCGGACGCTGCACCACTACGACGAGATCAGCCTGCTGTCGCCGAGCGGGCGCACCGCGGCGGGCTACCGCCGGTACGACGACGCGGACCTGGAGCGGTTGCAGTTGATCCGCTACTACCGGGAGCTGGGGTTCCCGCTGGAGGAGATCGCGGCGATCCTGGACGACCCGCGGGTCGACCCGGCGGCGCACCTGCGCCGGCAGCACGAACTGCTCACCGGGCGGATCGGGAAGCTCCAGGAGATGGTCGCGGCGATCGAGCTCGCGATGGAGGCGAGGCGGATGAACATCAACCTGACCCCGGAGGAACGCTTCGAGGTCTTCGGCGACGTCGACCCGGACCAGTACGCCGACGAGGCGGAGCGGCGGTGGGGCGGCAGCGAGGCGTACCGGGAGTCGAACCGGCGGGTCGCCCGCTACGGCAAGGACGACTGGCTGCGGAACAAGGCGGAGAACGAGGACTGGGGGCGGCGGTTCGTCGCGGTGATGGACTCGGGCGTGCCGGCGGACTCGGCGGAGGCGATGGCGCTGGCCGAGGAGCACCGGCAGCTGATCAGCCGCTGGTTCTACGACTGCTCGTACGAGATCCACACCGGGCTGGCCGACATGTACCTGGCGGACGAGCGGTTCACCGCGCACTACGAGGCGATCCACCCGGGCCTGACGGCGTACCTGGCGGAGGCGATCCACGCCAACGCGATCAGCCGCGCCTGACCGCGTCGGGCGCGCGGACGGGCCGCCGGTCCGGCATATTTCATGCCGGAGCGGCAGCCCGCCGCGCGATCGGAGGCTCGTCTTGTTCATCGTCGCCGGCACCCTGTACGTCGATCCGGCCGAGCGGGACGCCTACCTGGCGTCCTGCGTCGAGGCGGTGCGGGCCGCGCGGGCCGCACCGGGCTGCGTGGACTTCGCGGTCAGCCCGGACCTGGTCGAGCCCGGCCGGATCAACGTGTACGAGCGGTGGGAGTCGGAGGAGGAACTGCTCGCCTTCCGGGGCGCCGGCCCGGCTGACGAGCAGTCCGCGGCGATCCGCGGTGCGGAGGTGCACCGCTTCCTGATCTCCTCCGTCGAGGCCCCCTGACCGCGGGGCCCGTGTCGGCACCGCTAGATGAAGATGTCGAGGACCAGCACGCCGAGGAAGCCGACCACCGAGATGATGGTCTCCATCACCGACCAGCTCTTGATGGTCTGCCCGACGGTCAGCCCGAAGTATTCCTTCACCAGCCAGAAGCCGGCGTCGTTGACGTGCGAGAAGAACAGCGAGCCGCAGCCGATGGCCAGGGCCAGCAGGGCCACCTCCGGTCCCTGCAGGGTCGCCGCGAGCGGCGCGACGATGCCGGCGGCGGTGATGGTGGCGACGGTGGCCGAGCCGGTGGCCACCCGGATGCCGACGGCGACCAGCCAGCCGAGCAGCAGCGGCGACAGGTTGGCGCCGTCGGCCGCGTCGGCGACCAGGTTGCCGACCCCGGCGTCCACCAGGACCTGCTTGAAACCGCCGCCGGCGGCGACGATCAGCAGGATGCCGGCGATGGCCGGCAGCGAGCCGCCGACGAAGCCGGAGACCTGGGTACGGCTGAAGCCGGTCCGGTAGCCGAGGAAGATCATCGCGAAGATGACACCGGCGAGCAGCGCCACGATCGGGGTGCCGACGATGTCGAGGGCCTGCCGGCCGGCGGTGCCCTCGGCGAGGGTCAGTTCGCCGATCGCCCGCAGCAGCATCAGCGCCACGGGCAGCAGCACGGTAATCACGGCGGCCCACAGGGCGGGGGCGCGGCGCGGGCGGACGTCCTCGGGGATCGTCTCGCCGGGCCGGCCGCTGCCGGCGTTGGCGAGGTCGTCCTGGCTGACCAGGTCGCCGTCGGAGTCGATCCGGTCGCCGCCGGGGGTGGTGGGGCGGCGGTCCGCGGCGTCATCGCGGTCGCCAAGCGTGGCGCGGGACCGCCGCTCGCCGGTGACCGAGACGGGCCGGCGGGTGGGCAGCAGCGCCGCCGGGGCGGTGGCCGGCACGTAGCGGGCGATGAGGTTGCCGAAGATCGGCCCGGCGATGATCACGGTGGGGATGGCGACCAGCAGGCCGAGCGCGAGGGTCTGGCCGAGGTTGGCGCCGAGGGCGTCGATCGCGACCAGCGGGCCGGGGTGCGGCGGGACCAGGCCGTGCAGCACGGAGAGGCCGGCCAGCGCCGGGATGCCGATCTTCATCAGCGGCACGTTGGTTCGCAGCGAGACCAGCAGCACGATCGGCACCAGCAGGACCACGCCGACCTCGAAGAAGAGCGGGAGCCCGATCAGGGCGGCCACGCCGGCCATCGCCCAGGGCAGGGCGCCGCCGGAGACCCGGCCGACGACCCGCTCGACGATGCTGTCGGCGCCGCCGGACTCGGCGAGCAGTCCGCCGATCATGGCGCCGAGCGCGATGAGCAGGCCGACGCCGCCGACGGTGGAGCCGACGCCGCCGCTGAACGAGGTGACGATCTTGTCGGGGGCGACGCCGGCCACGACGCCGAGCACGGCGGCGCCGAGGATCAGCGCCAGGAACGGGTGGACCTTGCCCCAGGCGATGAGGAGCACCACCGCGGCGATGCCGAGCAGCGCTGCGATGACCAGTTGGGTGCCGCCGGCGTTCGTGAGGGGTTCCGCCGGTGCGGCCAGCAGGGTGGTCACGGGATATCACGACCTTCGTCAGTCGTCGTCCGTGCCGTCTCGGGTACGGGCGATCACATGGGTGGTGCGGTGGGTGGGGGTTCCGCCGGCAGGCTGGGTGCCAGCCGGCGCAGGGACGCGAACGTGGGGACGAGCGCGTCGTACAACTCGTTGAACAACGGCAGCAGCGCCGCGTAGGTGGCGGCGGCGCCCGGGTCGGGGCGTACCGTCTCGTCGATCCGGACCAGTTCGGCGGCGAGGTCGATGGACTCGATCACGCCGAGGGCCTGCATACCCAACAGGGCGGCCCCGAAGCTGGAGCCCTCGTGGCCGGCGGGGAAGCGCACCGGCATGCCGAGGGCGTCGGCCAGCATCTGCCGCCACAGCGGGCTGCGGGCGAAGCCGCCGCTGGCGCGTACCTCGCGGACCTCGTTGCCGGCCGCGCGGACCGATTGCAGGACCAGGGCGAGCTGCTGGCAGACGCCTTCCAGGGCGGCCCGGACGAGGTGTTCGCGCCGGTGGCCGTGGGTCAGCCCGACGTACGCGCCGCGGGGCAGCGCGCTCCAGTGCGGGGCGCGCTCGCTGAGCAGGTACGGCAGCATGATCAGCCCGCCGGAGCCGACCGGCGCCCGGGCGGCGAGGTCGAGCAACTCCTCCTCGGTGCCCTCGCCCAGCTCGGGGGCGAGCGCCTCGCCGGCCCACTGGAGCACGATGCCGCCGTTGTTGATCGCCCCGCCGACCACCCAGCGGCTCTCGGTGAGGGCGTAGCAGAAGACGCCGCCGAGCGGGTCGACGGCGGGTCGTTCCACCGCCACCCGCATCGCGCCGGAGGTGCCGATGGAGCAGGCCACCACGCCCGGTTCGACGGCGCCGAGACCCAGGTTGGCAAGCGGCCCGTCGCCGGCGCCGACGACCACCCGGGTGTCCGCGGGCAGCCCGGTGGCCCGGGCCGCCTCGGCGCTCAGGCCGGGCAGCACGGTGGTGGTGGCGACCAGTTGGGGGAGCTGTTCCTCGGTGATCCCGGCCAGGCCGAGCGCCTCGGCGTCCCAGGCCAGCCGGTGGATGTCCATCAGCCCGGTGCCGGAGGCGACGGAGTGGTCGGTGACCAGCGCCTCGCAGAGGCGCAGCAGCACGTAGTCCTTGATGCCGACCCAGTGCGCGACCTGCTCGAACAGCTTCGGTTCCTGCTCGGCGAACCAGACCAGTTTGGACAGTGGCGCCATCGGGTGCACGGGGGTGCCGGTGCGCCGGTGCAGCGCCAGCCCGGTGGGGACGGCCCGGATCCGTTCGGCCTGCCGGCTGGCCCGGGAATCCGCCCAGGTGACCGACGGGGTCAGCGGTTCGCCGTCGGGGTCGAGGCCGATCAGGCTGTGCATGGCGGTGCTGAACGACAGGCCGGCCACCGGCCCGGGCAGCTCCGCGGCCACGGTACGGATGGTCTCCAGCACGGCGTCGTAGATCAGCTTCGGGTCCTGCTCGGCGTACCCGGGGTGTGGCTCGTCGAGAGGGTAGCCCACCGAGTGGCTGGCGAGCTGCCGGCCGCGTTCGTCGTAGGCCACCGACTTGGTGCTGGTGGTGCCGATGTCGACGCCGATCACCACCGCCGTCTGCGTCACCGATCGCCCCCTCGCCTGTGACCCGGCGGCTGGGACGCCACCGCTGCGGCCGACGTTACCGACGGGGGAGCGTGCCCGCACGGTGGGCGAGACGGGTCGTCGGGAGGGGTCACCCGGCCTTCCCGGACGGACCCATCGTTCCGGTTAGGTCACGGTTCGAGCACAAAGGTGGACTTTGACGTGTCCGTCCCGCTAGGGCCGGCAGTTGAACCGGACGAACACCCCGGTTGGCTCGCGCGGCGAAGGAGTCGGCGTGGCGGAGACGGATTCGACGGGCTCGACCTGGCGGTACCGGTGGGCCCACCGGCAGAACGAGCGGCGGCAGGCCGCGTACCGCGCCACGGCGGCGGCGTGGCAGCAGCGGGACGAGGAGTTGCGCCGGTTGCGTACCCTCGCGGCCGAGCTGCGGGGAACGGCCGGCGGTGGCCTGCCGGTCGAGCTGACCGCCGGCGAACTGGTCTTCTGGACCCAGCCGGCCGCCCAACTGGTGGAGGTTCGGCACACTGCCGTGCTGCCCGCCCCCGACCTGGCCGTCGAACCGGCGCCGGCCCCGCTGCGCCCGCGCCGCCCGGACGGGGTGAAGGTCCTCGACGCCGGGCTCGCCGTGCTCACCAACCGCCGGCTGGTACTGCTCGGCGGTCGCGGCCGGCGCGACTGGTCGTACGCGAAGCTGACCGGGCTGGCCCACGACCCGGCGGCGCCGGTCACCCTGCTCCAGGTCCTCGACCGGCGCGGCACCTCCGGCCTGCTGCTGCCGCCGGCCGCGGCGGCCGAGTTCCGGTTCACCCTGACCCTGGCCTTCGCCGAGGCGATCGAGCAGCGCGACACCGTGATCGCCCGGCTGGACGAGCTGATCGCCGAGCACGGGCAGCGGCAGCCGTTCCGGCCGGCGATCATCACCCCGGCGCAGGCGCGGCTGTCGGCCCGGGTGCCGGGCGGCCGGCGTACGGTCGCGGTGGCCGCCGCCGCGGCGCTGATCATCCCGGCGGTGCTGCTGGAGTCCGACCCGCCGGCGCGCACCGACATCGCGGTCGCCGCCACCCCCGCGCCGACCCACACCGCGACCGGGCTCGCCCCGGCCGGTCCGGCCGGTGCCAAGTCCAAGCCCAAGTCCAAGTCCAAGCCGTCCGCCACGCCGTCGGGCGACGGGCGCTGCGGGGCGCCGCGCAACCCGCTCGGCTACACCTTCTGCGGCGGCGACCAGGTCCGCAAGCCGCCCCGCCAGGTGTGCGACCACTTCGACTGCGCCCCCGGTTTCTGGAAGGGCAAGGGCTTCCTGGTGCAGTGCCGCGACGGCCAGTACAGCCTCAACGGCGGCCGACCCGGCGTCTGCCTGCGCCACGACGGCGTACGCCGCACCGTCTACGCTGCGCGGTAAGGAGGGGCCCCCTGTTAACGCATTCTGCATAGCAGGGGCCCCTTCTTAACAGGCAAGGCACACCGTCGGGTGCGGAAACCGCTGCGCCGGGCCGGCCTGCTGACCGCGATCCTCTCCCCGCTGCCGGTCATCCTGGGCGCGCTCCACGGTGACGCGCCGGTCAAGGTGGCCGCCGTGGCGATCGGGCTGATCCTGGTGCCGCTCGTCGGCTACCTCGGCTACCTCGGGCATCGGGCGGCCGTCACGGTCGACCGGCCGGCATAGCCGCACTTGTGCCACATGCTTGACACAAGTGCGTCCGCCTCGCCAGGCTGTTAAGAGGGGGCCCCGCCTATACAGAATGCGTTAACAGGGGCCCCCTCCTTACAAGCGAGGGGCGAGATCGTGGCGAGAGATCTGTTGCTGGCGGTGGTGGTGCTGGCGCTGGCCGGGGCGGCGGTGGTCGGCCGGCCACCGGCCGGCGAGGACGCCCCGGAGGCGGTCCGCCGTACGCTGCGCCGGTGGCGCTGCGCCGGTCTGATCCTCGGCGTGGTCGCGGCCGGCGTCGCCGTCAACGCCGACGAACTGGGCCGCGGCGTGATGGTCGCCGCACCGCTGTTCGGCCTCTGCGTACTCGCCGGGGTGGTGGTCGGGGAAGCCCGGGTCGTGCGGCTCCCTGGGTCGGTCCGGACGGCCGCGGTCGAGACCCGGCACCTGCGGCACTTCCTGCCGGCCTGGGCGGCCCCCGCGGTGGCCGTCGCCGGCGGTGCCCTCGTCGTCCTGCTGGCCCTGACCACCGTGGCCGGCTCCGCCGACGACCTCGGGCGGGCCGGCCGCCGGCTCAGCTACGCCTGCCCCGACTTCGCCGGCAGTCACGGCCCGTGGGCCGGCTCGTTCTACAGCCTGCCGCTGGCGCTGGTCGTCGGGGCCGGGGTGGTGCTGGCCGTGCTGGCGCTGCGCCGGGTCGTCGGCCGGCCCCGGCCGCTCGACGCCGCCGGAGAGCTGGTCCGCGACGACGCCGAGCGGCGCCGTTCCGGACGCGCCGTCACCGGCGCGTGCGGCCTGCTGGTCACCCTGCCCCTGATCGGCGTCTCACTGACCACCGCCGCCGCGCTGCTGGCCAACCCGTGCCGTCCACTGTGGTGGACCGTGGCGGTATGGCTGCTGCACCTGCTCGTGCCCGCCTGGCTGGCGCTGCTCGCCTGGAGCGTCGCCGCCGTCGTCGCCACCGACGTCCGCCCGGCCCGGGCCACGGTGACGTCCCCGCGATGACGCCGCTCCTCCAGGTCGACGTCACCGACCCGACACCCCCGTACGAGCAGTTGCGCCGGCAGTTCGTCGACCTGATCGGCTCGGGGGCGCTGCCCGTCGGGGAGCGGCTGCCGCCGCTGCGGCAGCTCGCCGCCGACCTCGGGCTCGCGGTCGGCACGGTCGCCCGCACGTACCGCGAGTTGGAAGCCGCCGGGCTGGTCCGGTCCCGGCGTGGCGGCGGGACCCGGGTGGCCGCGAACCCGGCGCGGCCCGCCGGGGAGCGGGCCCGCGCCCTGGACGACCTGGCTCTCGGGTACGCGCGGCAGGCCCGGCTGCTCGGCGCGGACCGCGACGCGGCGCTCGACGCGGTGCGGAGGGCCTGGCCGGCGGAGGGCTGATCCAACCGTTCCGCTGAGCCTCCGCTGGCGCCCGTATCCGATCATGGTCGGCATGTTCCACCGCAAGCGCCGCAAGAAGAAGTCCCGCTCCGATTCGAGCGTCTGTGACGCCCTGGACTGCTGCGACTGCGGCCTGATCTCGCTGTCGCTCACCTTCGCCTCGGTGGTGGCCGGGGTGACCCGGGCACCGGTGGCCGACCGGGCCGGGCGGGCCGCCATCCTCGGCTACCGGCGGTGGCTGTCGCACCGCTGGCCCGGGCAGTGCCGGTTCACCCCCAGTTGCAGCGCCTACGGCCTGGCCGCCGTGGAGCGGTACGGCCTGGCGGTGGGTGGGCGGCTGGCCGCCGCCCGGGTGCGCCGCTGCAAGCCCGGCGTGCCGCGCGGCACCCGCGATCCGCTGCGCTGACGCGGACCCCAACCGTCCGCCGCGGATGCTGGCTAGGCTCGGCTCCTGCTCCGGTGCCGCCGGTACTGCCGCAGGGCCACCCGCACGACGACCACCGGCAGGATCACCAACGCGGGAACGGCCAGCATCGTCCAGTCACCACCGACCAGATTGCCGGTGCCGAGCAGCACGATCGAGGTGCCCTGCCACAGCAGTTCGCGCCCGCTGAACGACTCACCAGGCAACGGGCGCCGGCCCCGGCGGCGCTCCTCCCGCACGAGTTGCGCTCCGCTGAGCAGGAACAGCAGGCCCAGCCCGAGGCAGAGCCAACCCGCCACCACGGCATCAAACATGACGCACCTCCCGCCAACGGCTCACGGCGGCCCGATCATCCCTGCTGGAACACCTCGAAGTCACCCCGGAAGATCTTGTACATGTGCGCCAGGCTGGTGCACATGAACTCGATCTGTTCCTTCCACATGACCGTCTGCTCCCAGATCAGCTTCGCGGTGCCGACGAGGACGTCCCACAGCTCCTTCACCAGGCGGAAGAACGTGCCCAGGTACTTGCGCCAGTCGGTGGCGCTGAGCAGCAACGCCAGCACCCGGCGGATCTTCTTCTCATAGAAGTTGGTGACGAACACCAGCGAGCCGATGATGTACCCGTACGACTGGGCGAGGGCCTCGCACTCCTGCTGGAAGGCGTTGCAGCCCTGCGCCAGCGCGTCGAACCCGGGCACCCAGCGCTGCCGGATGGTCTCCTCGAACAGCTCCGCCGGGCTGCCGGAGTGGTGACCCCCGCTGGTCCAGTGCGGCGCCAGCACGTCCATGCCCTGGGCCAGGTCGCGGGAGATCGCCCGGAAGCCGTGCTCCAGCTCGCCGAACCCCTCGCCGATATACCGCACCCGCCCCCAGTCCCCGACCGCGAACTCCATAATCTTGGAGAAGAGGTCGAAGCCGGTGAGGGCCTTGATGACGCCGTTGATGTCGCCGATCGTGCCGTGCGCCAGGGCCTCGACGTCGCCGAGCGCCGACTCGAAGGCCGGTGGGGCCGGCGACACCTGCGCCCCGCCGGTGAACGCCCCGCCGGCGCTCGACGGGTGCGCCTCCCAGGACTCGTCGACGGTCGCCCAGCGCTGCCCGACGGTCTCCATCGTGGCGGTGTTCGCCTGCTCCGCCCGGTCGTACAGGCCCGCCGAGTAGCGCAGGTTGTACGCCAGGGAGGACATGCCGGCGTGCGCGCCGGCGGCCATGTTCAGGGTGAACTCGACCATGACCTCCAGCGGCGCCCGCGCCGGCCACAGCGTCCCGTCCAGGCCGTCCCGGTTGTCGCAGTGCTCGCGGCAAAACTGTTGCAGGGTGGCGAGGGCGCCGTCCCGGTCGGCCTCGATCTGCTCGGCGTAACCCCGCAGGTAGTCGGGGTCGACCTGCATGCTCATTCCGGCTCACCGACCATCCGCCGCCCCTCCGGCGAGCGCAGATAGTCCCGCATCTGCTGCATCCGGGCGTCCGTCCAGACGTGCACCTTGCGCCCGTCCGGGTCGTCGGTCTGCCCGGAGAGCACCTCGGCCCAGGTCAGCTCGCCGCGGGCGATCTTGTCGCGGACCGCGCGGTATTCCGGTGGGGCGTCCGCCGGCACCGCGTCGTCGTCACCGTCGTCGTCGGGCTCCCGGTCGTACGCCTCGATCCGCGCGTGCAGTTGGTGCCGCCACTCGACGGCCGCCTGCTGCATGGCGTCGCGCCGGCCGCGCAGCCGGTGTTCGATTTCCCCCATGATCCCCAGGATTTCTGACATGCCAGACATGCTGGCAGCCGGCGGCTCGCCGCGAGGCCCGCGCCGGCGTCCTTTGTGGCCGGCCGGGCGGTTTGTGCCTTCACGCTGTCCCCATCCCGACGACCGCACCCGCCCCTCGACCTGCGGCGGCGCCGGGCCGGTCGGGACGTGCCGCTCGACGGCCGCGGCACGCCGGGCCGGTGACGAGGCGCCGAGGTTCGGCCTTGAGCCGGGCCGGTCAGGGCGGGCCGAAGTCCGGCACGGTCAGCGACCCGTCCTCGGCCAGCGAGAACCCCGGGTTGTGCGCGATCTCCCACACGTGCCCGTCCGGGTCGGTGAAGCAGCCGGCGTACCCGCCGTAGAAGGTCTCCCGGGCCGGTCGGGTGAGCGTCGCCCCGGCCGCCACCGCGTCGGCGAGGATCGCGTCGACCTCGGCCCGGGAGCGGACGTTCTGCGCGAGGCTGAGCCCGCCGAACCCGTCGACGCCCCGGTCGGTCACCCCCGCGTCCTCGGCGAGTTTGCCGCGCCCCCACAGCACCAGCGCCAGCCCGCCGGCCTGGAAGAAGACGGTCTCCTCGACCTCCTGGCCGCGCCAGCCGAGCCGCTGATAGAAGGCGCGGGCCCGGCCGACGTCGGCGACCCCGAGGGTGATCAGGCTGATCCGCTGCTCCATGCCCGCCAACCTAACCGCCGGACCGGCGCGGCCGGCGTGGGCCGTGCCGCTTGCACCGACATGGTCGACAGGACGCGGGCTACTCCGGGCGGTGGCAGACCGCCTCGACGTTGTTGCCGTCCGGATCGCGGACGAACGCGCCGTAGTAGGTCGGGTGGTATTCCGGCCACAGCTTCGGCTCGTGCAGCACCTCCGCCCCGGCGGCGACCGCCGCGTCGCGGAACGCCCGCACGGCCGCCCGGTCCGGGGCGGTGAACGCGATGTGCGCCGGCAGCGGCTGGTTGCCGTCGCCGGCCGGCTCCAGCCAGAAGTCGGGGGTGTCGACCCCGTAGCCGATCGGGCCGGGCTCCAGCATCCGCCGCCCGCCGAGCGGGGCCAGCACGGCGTCGTAGAAGGTGGCGCTGGCCGGCAGGTCGCGCACCTGGACGGAGAAGTGATCGAGCACGTCAGCCCCCATTTCATCGTGTCGGCCCGGCCAGCCTAGGCGCGGGCGGTGACATTTCCTTGAGAACGTCGGACCGGGCTGCTGTCATGAGCCCTGTGACGGAGCCGGAGGCAGCGCGGCGCACGGTGGAGACGGTCTGGCGGATGGAGTCCGCCCGGGTGGTCGCCGGCATCGCCGGGGTGGTGCGGGATGTCGGCCTGGCCGAGGAGTTGGCGCAGGACGCGCTGGTCGCGGCCCTGGAGCAGTGGCCGCGCGACGGGGTGCCGGCCAACCCGGGGGCGTGGTTGACGGCCGTGGGCAAGCGCCGGGCCGTCGACGCGCTGCGCCGCCGCCGGACGCAGGAGCGCACCCTGGCCGAGTTGGGCCGCGACCTCGACGATGGGGTCACGCCGGATCTCGACGCGGCCGTCGAGGAGACCATCGACGACGACCTGCTGCGGTTGATCTTCGTGGCCTGCCATCCGGTCCTGTCGCCGATCGCCCGCGCCGCGCTCACCCTGCGCCTGCTGGGCGGGCTCACCGTCGGCGAGATCGCCCGCGCCTTCCTCACCTCCGAGTCGACAGTCGGGCAGCGGATCACCCGCGCCAAGCAGACCCTGGCCACCGCGCACGTCCCGTTCGAGGTGCCCGGCCCGGCCGAGCGGTCCGAGCGCCGGGACTCGGTCCTCGAGGTCGTCTACCTGATCTTCAACGAGGGGTACGCGGCTACGGCCGGCGACGACTGGGTGCGCCCCGCGCTGTGTCAGGAGGCGCTGCGGTTGGCCCGGCTGTTGCAGGCCCTGATGCCGGGCGAGCCGGAGGTGCACGGGCTGGCCGCGCTGCTGGAGATCCAGGCGTCGCGCACGGCTGCCCGGTCCGGCCCCGACGGCGCGCCGATTCTGCTCAACGACCAGGACCGCGGCCGCTGGGACCAGCTGCTCATCCGCCGCGGGCTGGCCGCCCTCGACCGCGCCCGGACGCTGGGCGACCCCGGCCCGTACACGGTGCAGGCGGAGATCGCGGCCTGCCACGCGCGGGCGCGTACCCCGGAGGAGACGGACTGGGCGCGGATCGCCGGGCTGTACGCGGACCTCGCCCGGATCGTGCCCTCGCCGGTGGTGGAGCTGAACCGGGCCGTCGCCGTGGCCCAGGCCGACGGCCCCGCCGCCGGCCTGGAACTGGCCCGGAGGCTGGCCGACGAGCCGGCGCTGGTGCACTACCACCTGCTGCCCAGCGTGCTCGGTGACCTGCTCGCCCGGCTGGGCCGGCACGAGGAGGCCCACGCCGAGTTCGCGCGGGCGGCCCAGCTCACCGGCAACGCCCGGGAGCGGGCGTTGCTGCTCGACCGGGCCGCCGCGTGCCGCTCGAAAAAATCTTGAACCGCGATGTCGGATCCCGGGTGAGCCGTTCGACGCGTCGGTGAAAGCGCAGATGCGAGATGAGAGGAACCACTGCGATGCGTTACATGCTCATGCACAAGCTGGACGAGAACACCCCCGGCGCCTTCGACCCGAGCCCTGAGTTCATCCAGGACATGGGCGGCTACATCGAGGAGGTCGCCAAGGCCGGCGTGCTGTTGGCCGCCGAAGGGCTGGAGAAGAGCAGCGAGGAGTCCGCGCGGGTCACCGTGACCAAGGGCAAGGCCACCGTCATCGACGGGCCGTTCACCGAGACCAAGGAGCTCATCGCCGGCTTCGGCCTGCTGGAGGTCCGGTCGAAGGAGGAGGCGGTCGAGTGGGCCAAGCGGTACGCCGACCTGTTCGGCCGGCACGGCATCGACGTGGAGGTGGACGTGCGTCGGGTCAGCGAGGGCCCGATGGAGAGCTGACAGCGCCGACGGGGGGCCACGGGGGTGCCCGATCGGGAACCCCCGTGGCCGGCTCGGTCACATGCCCGGGCGGTCCGCCGTCAACCCGGCATGAGAAACCTGGTACGCGCCCTCACCGCCCTGCTCGGCCTGATCACGGTGGCGGTGGGGGTGTGGGCGCTCACCGCGCCCCGGTCGTTCAGCGAGTTCGTCGGGTTCCCGCCGCACGAGCACTTCGTGCACGACATCGGCGCGTTCCAGTTCGGCATCGGCGCCACCCTGCTGTTGGCGCTGATCTGGGCGGACCCGCTGCTGGTGGCGCTCGCCGGCTTCCTGGTCGGCGCGGTCGCCCACACCGTCAGCCACCTGATGGACGACAGCCTCGGGCAGAGCGTCCAGGTGGCCCTGTTCGCCGTGCTCGCCACCGTCGCCCTGGTCGCGCGCTGGCGGGAGCGGCGCTTCCTGGTCGGCCGGCTCGGCCCCGCGCCCGCCCCGGGCTGGGCGGCGTTGCACGGGCAGAAGACCGTGGCGTTGACCAGTCGCCGCCGCGACGGGACCCCTGTCGCCACGCCGGTCAGCATCGCGGTGGCCGGGGACGTCGCGTACGTGCGCAGCTTCGAACGGGCCTGGAAGACCGTGCGGATCCGCAACGACCCGCACGTCACGGTGGCGCCGTCGACCGCGCGCGGTGTCCCGGTGGGACCGGCCGTCCCGGCCGTCGCGCGCCGGCTCACCGGTCCGGAGTACGCGGCCGCGCGGCGCGCGCTCGCCGCCAAGTATCCGTTGCTGCACGGCGTGCTGGTGCCACTGTTTCATCGGGTGGGCCGGCGGCGCACCGGGCGGACCGTGCACTTCGCGCTGACCCGGGAACCGGAACCGACCCCCGGCGCCGCAGAGCCGGCGGAGGGGCAGGGGCGACCGGTCCGGCTCACCGTCACCGGCTGACGCCAGCGCGACCGTCGGCAGGCCGCTCCGCGAGGCGTCCGAAAAGGATTGCTGCCGGACGGTAGGATTCACTCGGAGTGACGCGACCGACACGGGGGAAGCGATGTTCGAGCGGTTGGGCAGTTTCGTCGTACGCAGGGCATGGTGGGTGATCGGCGGCTGGCTGCTCGCCGCGGTGGCGATCATCTTCGCCACCCCGTCACTGAGTGACATCACCTCCGCCGACCAGGAGAGCTTCCTGCCGCACAGCTACGAGTCGGTGCAGGCCACCGAGTTGGGCAAGAAGGCGTTCCCGCAGCAGGTCACCGCCACCGCCGCCATCGTGGTCAAACGCGCCGACGGCAAGCCGCTCACCCCGGCCGACGAGGCGCGGGTGGGTGAGTTCGCCCGGACGTTGCAGGGCCGGAACATCGCGCACACCTCCGGCTACCTGACCGGCCCGCAGGCCGTCGCGCCGGACAAGTCGGTGCAACTGGTAAACGTCGGCCTGGCCGCGCCCACGCCGGACGACCCGGCGCTGCTCGACGCCGTCCGTGAGGTGCGGGCCGCCGTCGGGCCGGCGCTGGACGGCAGCGGGCTGACCGCCGGGGTGGGCGGCGACGTGGCCACCTTCGTCGACAACGAAAACACCTTCAACGACGCCTTCGCCGTCGTCGGCATCGCCACGTTCGTGCTCATCATCGGGCTGATCCTGATCATCTTCCGCAGCCCGATCGCCGCGCTGCTGCCCATCGTGGTGATCAGCGTCGTGCTGTCCGTCACCACCGGGCTGGTCGCCGCGGCCGGCAAGGCGTTCGACCTCAACGTCAGCCAGGATCTGCAGACGATCCTGCTGATCGTGCTCTTCGGCATCGGCACCGACTACATCCTGTTCCTGCTGTTCCGCTACCGGGAACGGCTGCGGGCCGGCGACGACAAGCGCACCGCGATGGTCGTCTCGGTGCGGCGGGTCGGCGAGGTCATCACCTCCGCCGCCGCCGCGGTCATCGTCGCCTTCCTGGTGCTGCTGCTCGCCTCGCTGGGCTTCTTCGGCTCGCTGGGCCCGGCGCTCGCCATCGGCGTCGGCGTCATGCTGATCACCTCGCTCACCCTCATCCCGGCGTTGGTCTCCCTGCTCGGCCGGTTCGTCTTCTGGCCGTCGAAGGCGTGGCAGCGTACGCCGAAGGCCACCCTGGCCCGGCGGCTCGGCGGCGCCATCGGCCGCCGGCCGGCGCTGGTGGCGTTGGGTTCCGGCGCCCTGCTGGTCGCGCTGGCCGCCGGGGTGCTCGGCTACAAGGCCGACTACGACTTCAGCGCCGGCTTCCCGCAGGACACCGAGTCGGCGAAGGCCGCCGCCGACCTGCAACGCGGCTTCGCCGCCGGCGCGCTGGCCCCCACCGAGGTCTACCTGACCACCGGCAACGGCACGCCGCTGACCGACCAACAGGTCAACGACTTCTCGGCGGCCGCCGCGGGCGCCCCCGGGGTGGGCCGGGTGCAACCGGCCGAGCGGGGCAGCGACCCGAGCGTGGCCCGGATCAACCTGCTGCTCAACGAGAACCCGGTCTCCAACGAGGCGATCACCCTGGTCCGCGGCGACCTACGCGACGCCCTGCACGCCGCCGCCCCCGCCGGCACCAGCGCACTGGTCGGTGGCACCACCGCGATCTTCGCCGATATCAACTCGGCAAACAACCGGGACCTGTCGGTCATCCTGCCGGTCGCGGCCGGCCTGATCGCGCTGATCCTGGCGTTGCTGCTGCGCAGCCTGGTCGCCCCGATCTATCTGGTCGTGGCGGTGCTGCTCAACTTCGCCGCGACGCTCGGTGCGACGGTCTATCTCTTCCAGGGCTTGCAGGACAAGCCGGGCGTGACGTTCCAGTTGCCGATCATCCTGTACCTGTTCGTGGTGGCGATCGGCACGGACTACAACATCCTGATGATCGCCCGGTTGCGGGAGGAGGCCCGGGAGGGCAACGAACCGCACGAGGCCGCCGCGATCGGGGTGGAACACGCCGGGCCGACGGTGGCCGCGGCCGGGGTGATCCTGGCCGGGACGTTCGCGGTGCTGATGCTCGCGCCGATCTCGTTCCTCCAGCAGATGGGGTTCGCGGTGGCGATCGGGATCGTGCTGTCGGCGTTCGTCATGTCGATGTTCTTCGTGCCGGCGTTGACGGCGTTGATCGGGCACGCGGCGTGGTGGCCGGGGCACGGCGACCGGCGGCGCAACGGCGGCCGGCACGCCGAGCCGGAACCGGAGGCCGTGGCGCAGGCGTAGGCCCGGCCCTGGCGCGGGCCGGCGCCGAGCACGGCGAGGACCGCGACGCGGGCCGGTCAGCGCCGGGCCGCGACGGGTCCGGCCGGCGACCGGCGGCGCGGTGACGGGCCGCCGGTCGCGGCTGGTGCGCTGTCGGGGCGGCCCGCGCGGTGCACGACGGCGACCGCCGCGAGGGCGATCGCCAGGCCCACGGCGGTCTGCCCGGTGAACGGCTCGTCGAACATGGCCGCGCCCCAGACCGCCGTGACCGGGGCCATCAGGAACATGAGCGTGTTGACCCGGGTCACCCCGGAACGCTGGAGCACCAACCAGTAGAGCCCGTAGCCGCCGAACGTCGAGAGGATCACCAGCCACCCGATGGCGAACCAGAACGAACCGGCGGGCGGGGGCGTGGCGGCCCCGAAGGCTGCGGCGGCGGCGGTGAATACCACCGCGCTGGTGGCGCAGTGGATGGTCAGCGCCGTCCACGGGGTGACCCGGGTCCGGGACCGCTGGTCGAGGAAGGTGGCCGCGACCAGGGAGAGCATGCCGGCGAACGGGATGAGGTAGGTCCACCAGGCGACGGTGCTGTTCGCCGCGGCGTCGGCGGTGGTGACCGTGACGACCCCGGCGAGCCCGAGGCAGAGGCCGAGCCACTGCCGGCCCGAGACGTACTGGCGCAGCAGCGGGCCGGCCAGCGCGCCGGCGACGAGGGGTTGGGTGCCGTCGATCAGGGCGGTGGTGCCGCTGGAGACGCCGAGCTGGATGGCGTAGTAGACGGTGAGCAGGTAGCCGCTCTGGGAGAGCAGCCCGATGACCGCCTGCCGCCCGACGTCGCGCGGGGTCAACCCCCGCCAGCCGGCCCGGGCGGCGGTCACGGCGGCGAGGACGAGCGCCAGCGGCAGGAACCGCCACATCAGGAGCGTCACCGCGTCCGCGCTGCCGGTGCCCAGCTTGGCGCCCACGAACCCGGAGCTCCAGCACAGCACGAAGGCGGCGGCGAGGAGGAGGTTCATGCTGGTCACCCACAATCACTAAACAGATCGGTATACCTGGCGTAGGGGAGCCACTATACAGATCGGTATACGATGGGGTGATGGCGACCAGGCGGATCACGATGACCCCCGGCGCGCGGCGCGTGCTCGCCGCCGCCGGGCGGCTGTTCTACGCGCGCGGCATCCACGCCGTCGGCGTGGACCTGATCGCCGCCGAGGCCGGGGTGACGAAGAAGACCCTCTACGACCGGTTCGGCTCCAAGGACCAGCTCGTCGTCGAATACCTCGCCGACCGCGACGAGCGCTGGCGGGCCTTCCTCGCCGACCGGCTCCAGCAGGTCGAGCCGGGCTCCGCCGACCGGGTGCTCGCGGTCTTCGACGCCTCCCGCGCCTGGATGACCGACAGCAGCCCCCGGGGCTGCGCCATGATCAACGCCTCCGCCGAGATCAGTGACCCCGACCACCCCGCCTACCCGGTCATCACCGGGCAGAAGACGTGGATGCTGGACCTCTTCGCCGAACTGGTCCGCGAGTTCCACCCCACCGGCGCCGAGGAACTGGCCCGCACCCTGCTGCTGCTGCACGAGGGCGCGCTCGTCGCCCACGGGCTGCGCACCTTCCCCGACCCGATCGGCCACGCCCGCGACCAGGCGCGCACCCTCCTCGACCGGGCGTAGCTCAGCCGTCGCCGGGGCGGACCAGCCCACTCTCGTACGCGATCACCACGAGCTGGGCGCGGTCGCGGGCCCGCAGCTTCTGCAACAGCCGGCTGACGTAGGTGCGGGCGGTGTCCGGGCTGAGGAACAACGCCGCGCCGATCTCCGCGTTGGACCGGCCGGCGCCCACCTGCGCCAGCACCTCCCGCTCCCGCGCGGTGAGCCCGGCCAGCCGCGCCGGATCCGCCACCGGCGAGCGGGCCGCCGCGGCGAGCACCCGCCGGGTCACCGCCGGCGACAGCAGACCCTCCCCGGCCGCCACCACCCGTACGGCGTCGCGCAGCGCGTCCGGCGGGGTGTCCTTGAGCAGGAAACCGGCCGCCCCGGCGCGGATCGCCTCGAACAGGTACTCGTCGTCGTCGAACGTCGTCAGCATCACCACCTGCACGCCGGCCAGCTCCGGGTCGGCGAGGATCCGGCGGGTCGCCTCGATGCCGTCCCCGCCGGGCATCCGCACGTCCATCAGCACCACGTCGGGGCGTTCCGCCCGGACCAGCCGTACCGCGCTCGCGCCGTCACCGGCCTCGCCGACCACGGTGAGGTCCGGGGCGCGGTCGAGCAGCGCGCGCAGGCCGGTGCGCACCAGATGCTGGTCGTCGACCAGGACGACCCGGACGGCACTCACGCGGTGTCACCCTTCGTTCGCGACTGCGCGGCTCGCACCCCCGGCCCTGGTGCACCCCGGGCCAGCGGCAGCTCCACGTACACCCGGAAGCCGGCGGCCCCGGTGCGGCCGGCCTCGACGGTGCCACCGAGCAGCGCGACCCGCTCGGACATGCCCCGCAGGCCCTGGCCGGGGCCGCCCGGCGACGCGCCGCGACCGTCGTCGACCACCGCCACCGACAACCGCTCCGGCGTGGCCTCGATGGTCACCGTCACGCGGGTGGCGTCGGCGTGCCGCAGCACGTTCGTCAACGCCTCCTGCACCACCCGGTAGACGGTGGCGCCCACCACCGCGGGCAGCGTGTCCACCGCGCCGTCCACCCGCAGCTCCACCGCCAACCCACCCCGGCGTACGCCGTCGACAAGCGCCGCCAGCTGGGCCGGACCGGGCACCGGCTCGCGCGGGCTGGGCTCGCGGCGCAGCGTGCCCAGCGTCGCGCGCAGCTCCGCCATCGCGGTGCCGCTCACCGACCGGATCGCGTCCAGCGCGGTCGACACCTGCGCCGGCTCGTCGTCGACCAGGGCCTCCTGCGCCACCGCCGACTGCAACGTGATCACCGACATCGTGTGGCCCAGGGTGTCGTGCACCTCCCGGGCGATGCGCAGCCGCTCCGCCTCGACCTGCCGGGCCGCCTCCCGCCGCTGATCCTCGGCGGCCGTCACCGCCTGCCGGACCAGCGCCGCCCGCAGCGACCGCCGGTTACGCACCGCGTCGCCGAGCGCGATCACGGCCAGCATCAACGCCGCCTCCGACCCCAGCTCCACCCCGACGACCACCGAGACGGCGTCGCCCTCGACCAGCCGGGCCGCCACCGACACGGCCAGCAGGCCCCCGCCCACCACCGCCGCCGGCACCACCCGCCCCCGCTCCGCCACCCGGAACAGCACCGCGGCGGCCGGCGCGGCCAACCCCACCGGCGGCAGGTCCAACACGTAGTAGCCGAGGATGCCCGCCGCCGTCGCCAGCAACGCCGGCACCGGCCACCGCCGCGCGGCCAGCAGCAACCCGCCCAACCCCACCCCGAAACCGCAGGCCAACGCCGCGCGCGGCAGCGCCACGCCGTCGGCCGCCACCGCCGCCGCGACCAGGCCGAAGGTGGCCACGGCGAGCAGCGCGTCGCCGCGGGTCGGTGAGGTGGCCTGCACATCAGCCAGCGTAGGGCCGCGCGGGCCACGGACGCTGTCGCCGGCAGGCGTCAGGGACCACCCCCAGGCGTACGCCGAGAAGCGATCCCCGCTCGCGCGGCCGCGCGGCAGACGGCCGACCGGCGCGAACCTAGCGTCGACAGCATCCCCTCGAAGTGAAGGAGAACCGTCGTGCGTGCCAAGCTCACCTGGGCCGCGCTGATCGCGCTGACCTGGACGGCGATGATGTCGTTCGGCGGGGTCGCCGCCGAGACCGTCATGCTCTATCCGAACATCTTCGGCGACCCGCCCGCCTCGCTGGACCGGGCCCGGGAGTTCCTGGTCGACGGCGGTCCCAGCGACTACTTCCCGCCGCTGGGCGCCAGCGTGGTGCTGTTCAGCCTGGCCGCGACCGTGCTCACCTGGCGGGACCGGCGGCTGCGGTGGCTGGTCGCCGGCGCCGCCGCCGTGTTCATCGCGTGCGAGTTCCTGTTCTCGGTGGCGTTCTTCTGGCCGCGCAACGAGATCATGTTCGTGGACCCGCCGGGGACACACTCCGCTGAGTACCTGCGTCAGGTGGCTCGGGAGTTCGTCGCCGGGCACTGGGTACGGCTGGCCGGCGGGGCGGTCACGGCGGCGTTGGCCTTTGTCGCCCTGCTGCGGTTCGCTCGGCAGAACCCGGTGTCGCGATGAGCGGGGCTCGGCGGGCGCTCGGGTTCTCCTGGCCGGTGCTGATCGGGTTGGCGGCGTTGGCGGCGCCTCGGGTGGTGCTGCACGACCTGCGGCTGGTCTCAAGTCCGTTGGTCGCGGGGCTGCTGGTGGTGGTGCCGGCGGTGTGCTGGATCGGGGCGGTGGTGTGGCGGCGACCGCCGCACCCGTTCCTGACGGTGCTGGTGATCGGGGCGATCTACGGGGTGTTTCTCGCCGTCGGGCATCAGGTGTTGTGGGATCGGGCGTTCGACGGGCGTCCGCCGTCGCTTGATGTGGTGGATACCTGGGCGCAGGGGCCGATTTTGCGGGTGGCGGCGTTCGTGTCGAGTGTGTTCACCGGGGTGGTGGTGGGGGTGGTTACCGGGGCGGTGGCGGCGCTGCTGTGCCGGGTGGTGCCGGCGTCCCGTCGAGCCGAATCGTGATCAACCGCGCCTGCTGCCGGCCAGCTATGTCAGCGAGACCTGGACCGCGACATCGTGCTTCGGGTAGTGCGCGTCGATCTGGTCCGAGCCGTACTTCTCGCGGAACATTCGCACGATGCGGTCGACCCGGTCCGCGTCGGTGATCGGGGTCGCGGTGCTGCTCACCGCCGTCCCGTTGACACTCAACTGCACCATCGGCGTCTCGCGTACGTTCTTGTACCACTGGCTGTCCGAGCCGGTGATCGGGACGAGGAAGGCGCTCTCCTCCTCCTGGACGAACCAGACGGGGCGGGTGATCTGCCGACCGGTCCGACGGCCGGTCACGGTCAGCTCGACCTCGTTGGCGTCGCTGAGGGCTTCTCTGACGGCCTTGGTCACGGCGTCCTCCGGGCAACATCTCGGCATGCTCTCCACTGGCAGGCTATTGACGTTTGCCGCCGGTCGAGGCGTGATCCGCGAACACGGCCACGTCAGGTTCCGGGGCGTGGTGGCGCTGCTGTGGGCGGGTGCCGCCGAGGTGGACTGGCCTCTCCGTGTGAGCCGGTATGACCGGTTGGTGGGGTATCGGGGTGTCGTCAACCGACAGCACGGCGGCTGTGATTGAGTACCCCGGGTACGCGGCGGCCCACAGCCATGGAGACGTGATGACCGACGGCATCCGGGAGATCGAGGTCAAGTACCGGGTCGCGGAGCCCGCCGCCCTGATCCGGGCGCTCGCCGTCAAGGGAGTGGCCTTCTCGGCGGCGTCCCGGCAGGACGACCAGGCATACGCGGCGAACGGCTGGAGCTACGGGCAGAGCAAACAGGGCCAGGCCTTCGCCCGGCTGCGAACCCAGGACGGCCGGCATCTGTTCTGCGTCAAGACTCCGCTCGACAACGAACTGGCCTGCCAGGAGCACGAGACCGAAGTGCTTGGCCGCAGCGAGATGCACGCCGCGATCCTGGCGATGGGCTTCTATCCAACCGTACGGATCGTGAAGACTCGCCGCACCGCCCGGCTCGGGGACATGGTGCTCTGCCTGGACGAGGTGGACGGGCTGGGCGCCTTCTTCGAGATCGAGGTGATGGTCGGCGGGGGCAGACCGGCGCAGCAGGTGCAGGCGGAGCTGGATGGGTTCGCCCGCTCGCTCGGTGTCGAGCTGGAACGCAGCACGGAAGGCTACGACTCGTTGATCAGGTCGGCGTCGACCGTCGGGGTCTGAGACGCCCCGGCGAGGACGCGCCGTACCTCGGCAAGCAGCGCGGCGGCGACCTGGTCGGGGAACTGTTCGCCCACGTCGTGCAGATGAACCCGGAAGCCCACCCCGATCAGTTCCTCGGCGACCTGCACGTAAAGGTCACGCTCCTGCCGGCCGGCCTCGGGTCCGCCGCGATGAAAGCGGCTATGGATGCCGCGTTCCGCGGCCCGAGTGCGGGAGCGGGTCGGGTCGCCGGTGAGGATGATGGTCAGGTCGGGGCGGTCGGCATACCGGTTGAGTCGCCAGATGTAGTCGGACTCGACGCCGTCGAGGCGTTGCAGCACCAGCGAGGTGGGCAGGTAGCGGTCGCAGACGACGATCTTCCCGGCCTTGAGCGCTGGCCGGATCTCCGTCTCCAGGTGGTGGTAGCGGTCGGCGGTGACGAGGCAGGCGAGCGCCAGGCCGCGGTATTCGTCGGTGCCGTGGCGGGCGGTGCGGCCCAGCTCCGAGTTGGTCGGTTCCTTGGTCGGATGGACCGGCCAGCCCTCGCTGGCAAGTAGCCGGGTGAGCAGGGCTGCGACGGTGGTCTTCCCGACTCCGCTCGGGCCGTCGACAACGACGAAGACGCCGGTCACGATCGCACCAGGCGATCATGCTGGGCCCGGGCCAACTCCACCAGTTTGCGCCGGACGTACGCGACCTCCGCCTCACCGAACTGCAGGTTGACCGAGAAGTTGAACTCGTCGCGTTCTCGCATTGCCTCGTCCAATCCGTCGTTGGTCAGGTCGACCGCGGCGTAGTCCAGCAGTCGCGCCGGGTCGTACCGACCGGTGGCGAGCAGCCGGTTCCACTCCGGGGTGCCCGGGTACGGGCGGAACTCGAAGACACTGGCCCGGAACCGGCCCGGCGCGTCATCGGTGAGCTCCCACAGCTCGTGAACGTGCCGGACGGTGGCGTCCAACTCGGCGCGGGTCTCGGTCGGCAGGCCGAGGATGAAGTAGCCCTTGACCCCGATGCCGACTTCGGTGAGCCGGCGAACCACCTGCCGGGTCAGGTCCGGGTGAATCCGCTTGCCGATGTGGGTCAGCACCCGTTCGCTGCCGGACTCGATGCCCAGCGCCACCTCCCGGCAGCCGTTAATCGCCAATGTCTCGAGCAGCGCGTCGTCGGCGCGGGCCAAAACGTTGATCCGGCCGGTCGCGTCCCAGACGTACCGGCTGCCCACGTCGGCCTCGGTGAAGGCCGCCATGCAGCGGCGAATGAACCGCTCGTAGCCGAGGAAGAGGTCGTCGACGAACCGGAACGCGGTCACTCCGAGGTGGGCGTGCAACTGGTCCATCTCGGCGACGATGTTCAGCGGGTCCCGGGTCCGGATGGTCACATCGGGATTCGCGCTGACCGCCGCGCCACAGAAGGAACAGTCGTACGGGCAGCCCCGAGCGCCTACCATCGCCGCCTCCAACGGACCGTCGGCCGGCTGGTACGGGTCGGCAGCGAAGAATCGGCGGTCGACGAAGGGCAGCGCGTTGATGTCCGGTGCCAGGTGGCCCATCGAGCCGGGCACGCCGCCCGTCACCGGTGTCTTGAGAATCGGGTCGCGCCACATGACGCCGGGCAACCGCGACCGGTGACCGCGATCGCGTAGCAGCTCCACGACTCGGCTCTCCGCCTCGCCGACGACGAGCGCTTCCAACCGCCGGAACCGCTCATCCTCGATGACCACCTGCGGCATGGCCTTTGCCTGGTGACCACCCACCATCACCTGGATGGCCGGGTCGATCCCGGCGGCGATGCGGGCGCTCAACTCGTAGGTCGGCGCCAGGAGGTTGAAGCCCACCCAGCGTGGTGCCGATTCGTCGATGACGCTGATGATCTGATCGATGCCCAGACCCGACGCCTCACCGTCAAGGACTCCGATGTTGAATCCGTGAGCCGACGCGGTCGTGGCGATGTAGCCCATTCCCAGGACCGGCAGGGTGAAGTCGTTGACCCGAGGGCGCAGCGCGTAGTCCCGTAGCGGCGCGTTCACCAGAAGCAGATCGAGCGGGGCCCCCGGCCGGCTGCCGAGGATGGGTCGCTCAGACCGCTCCGACCTGCTGGCATCCGAAGGCGAGGGTGAGGAGGGTGTACGTACCGAGCTGCTCACCGGTCACCCGCCGCCAGCTCGCGGCAAATGCTGGCTCGTCAGCTGGCCAGGCTGCCCCGGGGTCGGCGTGCCGGGCCCAGGTACGCACGGCCAGGTCACCGTAGGGGTAGAGAGCCCAGTCATGGCTCCAGTCGGCGACGGCAGCGCCGGCACTCCACGGCCCGATGCCGCTGACAGTCTGAAGCTCCTTGACCAGGACCGGAGGGGACAGGCGAGCCCAGTGGGCACCGTGCGCCAGGAACGCCTCGGCAGCCCGACGCAATGGTCGACGCTTGAACGCCATGCCACTGTCCGTGAAATCACCATCGCTTAGAGTTAACACACGTTCCGGGGATGGGAAAGAGTGAATGTCCGTCTCATCGGATCGCGCGACGGCAGCCCCGAAGCGGTCGCAGAACTCGCGATACAGCTTCCGCGCCTGGCCGGCCCGGATGACCTGCCGGACGATGGCGGTGCCTAGCGCGTCCCAGAGGCTGGGGTTACGTAGCCGGACCACGTCGCCGAGCTGCGCCAGGGTGGCGTCGAGGGCTGCCGTCCGCGGCCGGGATGGCGGTCGAAGTCGGAAAACCTCCGTCACCGGAACCGAGCCGCCTCCCGAAATGGTCGTCCAGATAAGCCGCGCCCCGTCCGCCTCGACCAACCAGGACGGCCCGGTGTCGGCCATCAAGAGACGTAGATGGCGGCCGTGGACGGATCGCCATCCTGGGTGATCGGTCATGAGGAAGTCGAAGCTCATGCCGCCTCCTGTGGACCAACAATCCGGCGATTGTGTCAGCTCGATCAAGCGATTGCGGTAGCGGCTCGCCGACTGTCCGGCTGCGACAGCTCAGGCAGCGATGGCGCGGGCGGCGGCGTACATGTCAGCGGGCAGCGGATGGTGCAACCGCCACAGGATCCGCATCGGCCGGTCCCCGGTGTGCTCCTGATATGTCATCGGCCCGGCATACAGGTACGGCGGCGCACCCAGGTCACGATCGGCGACCCGGGTCTCCCGCACGAACAGGTGCACTGTCGATCCGCGCTCGGCGTGCTGCGTGTATCGCTGGCCGGTCGCCGACTTCGAAGACGTGGTGCTCTGCGACTCCCACTGGAACAAGCTGTCGGTGATGGCCCGGTCGGCGTACATCGTCGTGGGGGAGTAGTGCTGCTCGGACTTGACCAGGGTGACGAAGAAGAGGTCGGCATTCTCATCTTCCAGCCACTTCACGCCCTCGCGCAGCGATCCCGGGTTCGGCATACCGAAGGCCGCGCACGCCTCGTTGCGGCTGTAGCGGGCGTGCACCCGCAGCGGCACCCGATCCGACGCGGGCTCCTCGGTGACCCGGTGGATGCGATCCCGCAGCACCTCGGCGACCTGCCGCAGCTCGGCGCAACGCGCCGGCTCCGCCCAGAGCCGCTTTAGCCGGGCGTCGCGCTCGGTCAGCGGCACCGACGGCCCCCAGAGGCTGAAGTGCAACATGTCGAGCAGCCGCCCGCCGCCGACCGATTCGCCGTTCGCGATCCGGGCCAACAGGTCCAGCCGGTCGACGTCGTCGAGGTGCAGCATCCGTCCGATGGCGCGTCCCAGCTCGCGGTCGGCCGGACCGCCGGTGGAGCTGTCGATGCCGGCCAACCGACGCAGCCCGGCCCATCCGCCGAGGCTCGCCGACCGATAGACGTCCTCGATCTCCAGCCCGCTCTCGCGTAGGAACTCGGGCAGGCTCACGTCACCGAGCTGTCGCAACTCCGCCACCAGGCCGTTCTTTAAGGTCGGCAGAGCGGACTTCAGGTTGGCAAGAACGATGTCCTTCGCTACCCGGTCAAGTTCGATGTGGCAGCCGCTGGGCAGCGACGGAAAGTCATGTCGCACGGCCGCCTCGACTGTCCGCCGGCTCACCCCGGCCAGCGCCCGCCAGCGCAGGTCGAAGCGGAAGTTCGCGTGCTGCCCGCCAATGAAGTCGAGTACGGTCAGACAGGGCTTGTCGTCGTCCAGGCGCAGACCACGACCGAGCTGCTGAAGGAAGATCGTGGCGCTCTCGGTGGGCCGCAACATGAGGATCGTGTCGACCATCGGCAGGTCGACGCCCTCGTTGAACAGGTCGACGGTGAAGAGCACCCGCAACTCGCGCTTGCGGAACCGGTCGATCAGCGCGTGCCGCTCGGCGCGGTCAAGCGTCGACGTCACCGCCTCGGACGGCACACCGTGCCGGGTGAACCAGTCGGCCATGAACTCGGCGTGCCCGATGCTGACGCAGAAGCCGAGCGCCCGCATCCGCCCCACGTCCGCGATGCGCCTGACGGCTTGCAGGACGAGCCGGGCCCGGGCGTGATTGCCGGTGTAGACACCATCCAGGTCGGCCTTGTCGTAGCCCTGCCCACGCTTCCAACGCACCCGCGTCAGATCCACCTCGTCGTGGAGTCCGAAGTATTGGAAGGGTGCGAGCAACTGCCGTTCCAGCGCTTCCCACAGGTGCAGCTCCACCGACGCGCGCCCGTCAAACCACCGGCGCACGTCCCCGCCGTCACTCCGGTCGGGAGTCGCGGTCAACCCGAGGAGTACGCGTGGCCGCAGCCGTTCCAGCAGCCGCGTGTACGTGGGGGCCTCGGCGTGGTGAAACTCATCGACGATCACCATGTCGAATGCCTCGGGGTCGATCTCCTGCCGGTGGAGCGACTGGATCGACGCGAACACGTGCTTCCATCTCTGCGGCCGATCACCACTGACCAAGGTTTCGCCGAAGGTGCCATCACCCATCACCTGGCGGAACACGGAACGGCTCTGCCGCAGGATTTGCTCCTGATGGGCCACGAAGAGCAACGAGTCGACGCGGTCATCCTTTCGGAGCCGCCGGTAGTCCAGCGCCGCCACGACCGTCTTGCCGGTGCCGGTCGCCATTACCACCAGGTTGCGCCAGCGGCCGTGGATCAGTCGCTCGGCGTCGAGGTCATTCAAGACTTCCTGTTGGTACGGGAACGGCCGGACGTCCAGGTTCGCGATCTCGGTAGGTGCCTCGTCGGCGCGCTCCCCGCGCAGCGCTAAGCGCAGCCGCTCGGCGTCCTTCGCCGGGTCGTACGGTTCGAACGCCGAATCGTTCCAGTAGTCGGCGAAGGTCGCCTCGAACGTGTCTATGACGTGCGGCTGCTCCACGTTCGAGATGCGCACGTTCCACTCGACGCCGTCGACCAGCGCGGCCTTGGACAGGTTGGACGAGCCAACGTACGCGGTGGTGATGCCGTTGTTGCGCCGGAAGAGCCATGCCTTGGCATGCAGGCGGGTGGTCCTGGTTTCGTAGGAGACCTTGACGTCCGCGCCGAGCTCAGCGAGTCGGTCGAGGGCGCGCTGGTCGGTAGCGCCCAGGTACGTGGTCGTGATGACGCGAACCCGACCGCCTCGGGCGATGAGATCTTTGATGGCGGGCTGGATGATGCGCAGGCCGTGCCATTTGATGAAGGCACACAGCAGGTCGACCGCGTCCGCCGAAGCCATCTCGTGGCCGACCTCATGCCCGATCCGCGGCTGATGGCGGCCGTTGACCAGCAAGGCGCCGGTGGAGAGCGGCGTAGAGGGGCGGATCGGGAACACCGGCGCGGCCGGCGGTGTGGGACGCGCGGCGATGGCGTGCAGCAGACGTTGGGCGTCGGCTACCTGGTCCTCGGCGGTGACAGCACGAGGCTCAGCCTGAGCAATGTGCGCGGCGATCCGGTTTGCTAGGTCGATCTGCCGAACCAACTTGTTCTCGCCGCCACCGACGGCGAGAAGCGCTCGTCGCGCGAGCGCCGCGATGTGTCGGGCCAATAGGTCGTGCGCGTCAGCGGGATCAAGCTTCCCGTCCTGGACAAGGTGGCGGTCGACGTGCTGGAGCTGTTTTGCCAGCTCCTCCGTGATCAAGTGTTCGTAGATGCCCTGCTCAAGATCCCCCACGAAGGCAAGCTAGCCGCAACGAAGGCCCTGTGGAAGACGGCACAATCTCGGAATCGGTAGGTGTCGGGCGCTTCGGCCGTGGGATGTCAGATCTTCGACATCGAAAATGAGGCGGTGGATGCACCCCGGCGATGCTATCCGCCGCTTGGCATGGTGGGCCTCGTGCGGACCTCGAACAAGGGTGCGCCTTCCCACGACGGCCTAAGCCGGGCGATGAACTGCCATCCCCAGGAGTCGTACGCGCGGCGAGCAGCAGAGTTGTCCGGCCGTACAAGCAGTGTGGCGCGTTCTTCTCGTCTTGTGGTCAGGAGCCGGTCATGCAGGGCCTTCGCGACGCCCCGGCGCTGCCAGGAGCGCCGGACTACCAATTCGCAGATCCCGAACGTCCGGTGCCCGTTCTCGTTCGTGAAGCCGTCAGGAACCTGGCCCTGGATTCCGTCCCACCAATGCGTGTCGACAGCCAGCGGAAATCCGTATATATACCCGATCAGTTCGTCACCGATCGACGCCGTCACCATCTCCCAGCCGTCCCGTGGCATGTGCATGGCGAGCTGGCGCTCGTACCGCTCGGCGGTGTAGAGCGGCCCGTCGTCGGCATGCGCGTCGAGATAAACATCCACAAGCTGTGCGACCATGCTCTCGGCCTGCGAGGCTGTGTGATGGCGCAGCCGGAGGTTCTCCACCATCAGGCCAGCGCCCCGTCGTACGCGTCGACGAAATCACGTGCCTCGGGCACCGAGCGGTGCGTCGCGAGACTGGATCGGACCTCGGAGAGCACCCGAAGCGTTCGCCCCGATCGAACCTGGGCAAGCTCTGGTAGTACATGCAACCCGGCTTCAACTCCACCAGCCAGGTCACCCTCCCGAATAGAAGCTCGGGCGAGCTGCACGGTGTAGTGAACCCGATTACGCCGGTGGGCGTCGGACTGGACGGTGATGGCTGAGCGGAAGCAGGCGGCAGCACGGTCAGGCCGATCGAGTTCGAGGTATGAAAGCCCCTGGATGCCGGTAACCTCCTGCGCGGTCACGAATGAGATGAACGGTAGATCATCCTCGTGGCTGCCACCCTCGAACGCCCGGCGTGCTCTGGTCATTTCTTGTTCGAAGCCGAAGGTGTCCTTGAGTACGGCGTGCGCGTGGGCCGAGCGGAGGTGAAGGAGCGCAGTCAGTCGAGGAGTGGACCAGCCGGCAGCCGTGCGCAACGCAGCCTGCGCGCAATGCATCGCCTCGGTCGGCTGGTCCTCACGGAGTAGCAGAGACATGCAGGCGAGGGCGCGTACCTCGACCCGCGAGTCATCTGCGATCCGAGCCCGGGTGATGGCCTCATTCAAATAGGGCCTGGCCTCGGCGCGCCGGTCCGCGTCGATGGCGAGCCAGGCTGCCTGGATAGCCAGTTCCGCCAGGGTGCTCTGCAATGCCTCGCCCACCGACCGGCTGTACGGAGATTGCGCCGCCCAGGTGGAGAGGCGCTGGTGCACCTGCATGGCGATGTCGCAGAGGGCGTCCGCACCCACGGCCGCATCCGCCGAACGGAACTGGTCGACGAGTGAGGCCGCATACCGGACCTGATCCATGCCGAGAGCCGACGGCGGCTGTCCGCTTGTGGTCAGGAGGTCCATGACGCCGCTGGCCTCGATGCCGGCTAACGCGGCCAGGGCATGGAACTGCCGGCGATTCGTACTACCACCTTCTTCGATGCGCATGCCTGACACCACTGTAGGCGCCGGCTCGCCTGGCAGGGCGAACCAGAGGCGTACCGGTGGCATGCCGAGCAGTTTTGCCCAGTGCGTCAGCCGGTCGAGGTGCACCAGTGGCGGCCCGTTCTCCACCCGGCTCAACTGGGCCTGCGTGATCCCCAGCCACCCCGCCACCACGCCCTGCGGCAACGGCCCCCGCCCGTGGTAAGGGTGGTGCCGGTACGCCCGAATGACCCGCCCGAGGTGCCTCTCCGCGAGCGCCACCCGTACCGGCTCGTGGTCCCAGAAGGACGCCGGCACCGATGGCGGGGTGCTGAGCCGGTCCCGCTCCGCGGCCTGGCAGGGCGCGCACCGTCCGGTGTCGTTGTCCCGGGCCAGGCGTCCGCCGCAGCGGGGGCAGTTCGCTGATGTCACCGGCAACCTCGCCAATCGCGGGAAGCTGTGTCCGAACAGAGCCTATCCATTCAAGCCGCTATCTGGACGGACGGTATGCGTGCCGCGCATATCGACGATCCTCGCCGTTTCATGCCCGGTGGAATGTTCGGCGCGCAGCCTGGCGGCGCGGGCCGTTCCTCGACGCCGCCCGCCGCTGGCATGACCACCGATGAGTCCCCAACCGCCGTCGACCCTATCGTCACCGAACGTATACGGAACGTGCATGGCCGTCACGATCATCGCGGCATAAATGCGCCCCTGATCAGCCCCGACAGTGATCCGCATGGCCCGGGGCGGGTGCCGGGCTCCGGTGGTGTCGCGTCCCCCGATCGCGGCTACCCGCCGTCCCCGCCCGCCCCGGCGCCACTCCATCGATCACCACTCCGGAGGCGCCCACCGGTGTCCGCCGTACTCGCCGACTTTCCCGTGCTCACCCCGGTCACCGACGAGGACCTGACCCTCGCCGCGCTGGCGGTCCGCGTCCACACGCCCGAGAGCTGGCCGCACGGCCTGCTCTGCCGCAGTGAGCGCGTCCCGTACCCGTGTCGGCTGGCTCGCTGGGGCAGGGCGACCCTCGACGCGGCCGGGTTGCCCGACGGCGAGGTCGAGGCGCTGGCCGGCGGTGCGGGAGTGATGGGGTCATGATCTACGTGACCGGGGAGCGCCTTCAGGCGTACCAGATTCGGGCGGCCGTCTTCGACACGCGCTGGCGTGGTCTCGACCCCGCCCAGGTCCATGCCTATCTCACCCGGGCGGCCGACGAGCTGGACCGCCTGCACCGCGACCTGACTACCGCGAACACCGAGGCGGAGCGGATCCGTCAGGCGCTGCGCCAGTGGCAGTCCCACCACGCCGGCTGCCGTCAGCCGGACCCCGACGGGACGCCGAACAGCCGGTGGCAGCGGTGACCGCGCCGCGCTGGGTCGTCCACCTACCCACCACGCTGACCAGTCGGGAGGCCGCCGCCGGCCTGGCCGCCGTGCTCCGGCAGTCCCTCGCCCACGTGGAGGCCATCGACTTCGCCGAGACCACGCTCAGCGAGGAGGACGCGCAGCACCTGCGGCACCGGGTGTGGTGCGATACCCGGCTCGACGGCGGCCGGCGCTGCGGCCTCGGCCACCGGCATCCCGGCCGGTGCGGGACCACACCATGAATGACGACTTGGCGAGAACGGATCCCGCTGCGGCGCTCGCTCGGCATCTGGTGAGTTGGGAGAGAGCAGCATGATCCTGCGGGGAAGCCGGACATCCCGGATGCGTGACCTGCGACAAGCGGCAGCGGGGCAACGGCTGCGCCTGCCGGACTACGAGGCCGATTTCTGCTCGACGGTTGATTCCGTGGACGGATCGGCTTCGGTGCGGGGCAGCTGCCGTGAGTGACGCGGCGGCCGGCGGCTTCTGGGCGGCGGTGGAGGACCGCTGCCCGGGGTTGCTGCCGGAGCGGGACGCGCCGCTGCTCTTCGCCTCGTTGCTGCGGCTGCTGGAGGGTGGCGACGATCGGGCGGGGCGGCTCGCACTGCTGCGGGTGCTCGGGTGCGCGTACCGGTGGTTCGGGTTGCGGACCCGGCACGTGGTGGTGATCGGTGACGCATTGCGGCCCGCGGTGGGGGCGCCGGGCCTGAACTGGTGGCGGGCGTGGCGGCTGGTCGAGCGGGCCGCCGCCCGGGCGGGGGACGGGCCGGCCTGGTGGCCGGTCGAGGTGCTCGGCCACGAACGCGCCGCCGACACGGTGGCCGTGCTGACGGTACGGCCGAGGTGGCGGCTGCCGTTCCGGGCCGGGCAGGCCGTGCCGGTGTGTACGCCGAGCATGCCGGGACGGTGGCGCTGGTTGTCGCCGGCCGGGATACCGCGTGCCGACGGGACGGTGAAATTCCACGTCCGCGCCGTCGCCGTCGGGTCCGTCTCACCCGGCCTGGTCCACGAGGTACGCCCCGGCGACCTGCTGCACCTCGGCGCACCGATGGACTCCGGATTGGAGCTGGTCGACGGCGACGATCTGTTGCTGGTGGCCGGCGGCACCGGGCTGGCACCGCTGCGCGCCCTGGTGGAGCAGGTCGCCACCGCCCCAGCCGGGCGGCGGGTGACGCTGATCGTCGCGGCCCGCACGCTCACCGATTCGTACGGCTCGAACGCGCTGGAAGAACTTCAGCAGGCCCACGACTGGTTGACCGTCGTACCGGCGTTCTCCGACGACCCGGAAGCCGCACCCGCCGAGCAGGGCACCGCCATCGCGTTGGCGACCTACCACCACCGGCCCGGCCAGCACGTCTACGTCTGCGGCCCACCCGCCATGATGGTCGCCGCCCGCCGCTGGCTGACCATCGCCGGGGTGCCCGCCGACCGCCTGCACCTCCCGGTGATCGGCGACCGGTGACGGTCGTCCACCGCAGCCGCGACGCCCGGCCGGGCCCGCTTGCGGTGCGCCGGCTCGGGCCGGGGGCCGCGACGCGGGCTCAAAATGCACTGCGCAATTGGCGGGCGGAAAATGGCGACGCTGGAAATTCCACCGAGTCGACGACCGATTGAACGGCGGCGAAGAATGTCGACGTGGCGACAGGATGTGCTCGGTGCTGGCCCTGGTGATCAGGGAAGACGTCTGCCTACTCTGATTAAAGAGAGGAATTAATCAATATTAACGGGGGTCTGGAATGGCTCTTTCTCGGGCGTACCGAATGGTGGTGGCCGCCGTCCTCGGCGGCGTCCTGATCGTCGCCGGCGCTCCCGTTCCCACGCCGGGGATGGCCGCCGCCTCGCGCGAGATGTCCGACTATCTGGCGGCCCACCCGGGCGGGGTGCCCGTGAGCGCCAACGAGATCAGCTACGGCGACGGCGCGGTCCTGGTCACGCTGCGCCCGCCCGTCGGCGTCTATGCCCTGGCCGACTGCCCCTGGGGCTGGTACTGCTTCTACGACCGGCCCGACTTCGGCTACCCCCGGGGAAAACTCTCCTCCTGTGGTCGGCAGAACCTCGCCGACTGGCAGTGGCAGTTCCGGATCGGGTCCGCGCACTACAACATGGCCAGCGGATCGGCCACGTTCTACTACAACGACACCGCCCTGTTCAGCGTCGGCGTCGGCAACCCGGTCCGCGCCGACGCGGCGCCGTGGCGGGACTGGGCCAACTACGTCAACCGCCGCTGTTGACCGTGGCGGGATCGCCGCACGCCTCATCGGTGATGGTGTCGGTTCGATAACTGGCCAGGAACAGGTAGTAGCCGAGCACCTTGTCGTTGGCGCTGGTCTTCGTGTGGCTGAGCAGCCTTCCGGTCTTCTCGTCGAACAGGAGCGTATCCCGCTGGCCCGCGCCGTTGTCCGCGCTGATCGCGTACCCGTACCGGCCGGCGCGGTCCGGGGACTTGCCCTGGTGGACGATGCCATCCGTGCTGCCGAGCAGCCGTAGCAGCGTCGCGCGCTGGGAGGCGGTGAGCGGCCGGTAGCGGTAGATCCAGGCGACCGTTTCCAGCGTGCCGGCCGCGTTGCGCAGCGCCGGCGGCTTCCCCGCCAGCTGTTCGGCCATCTGCTTGCGCAGCGTGGCCAGCTCCTCCGATGGGTTCGGTGGCACGTCGGTCAACTCGTCTCGGTCGTACCAGGTGTCCTGGTCCTTGGCCCGCTGGCCGTCGGCGACGTCGATGACGGTGTGCCGGCCGGACTGCTCCCGGGTCCACCAGCGCCACTCCTCCCGGTAACGCATCAGGTCGTCCGAACCAGGTGGCGACCACACCCGCAGGCAGGTGAACGCGTACCGGCCCCGGATGGGGCGCTCCGACAGGCGGGCGACGCGGTCGGCGATCTGGCTTAGCTTGACGCTCGGATCCACCAGCATGGGCGGCACCGGATCACGAGAGTTGTCACGGCTGGGCGGCGTCTGATCGCGGCTGGGCGGCGGCACCGTCACCGGCGGCCGGAAGTCCCGGCCAGACCCACCGTCCGACGTGAGGTATGCGGCGAGACTGCTGCCGAGCGCAAGGAACACCACCAGGCGGATGGGCAGCCGGCGCTTGCCGGCCACTCCGGTGGGCCGGCCGGCCAGCGGCCCGGTTTGTGGGTGCCGCATCCCGGCGGCCGGCCCCCCGGCGAGTTCCCGTCGGTTGTTTCGGTGGACCGGCCGTCCGGCCTGGTCCGGTTCGATGCCGGCGGGGGCCGCGTTGCGTGGGCCCGCTGCGGCCCGGTGCCGCCCCGGAGCGACCGGCTCGTGCCGCTGCCCCGGTGGCATGTCGTAGGTGAGGGCGTTGTTGAGTGGCCAGGACTGGTCGACCGGCCGGGGTCGGGGCGTGTCGGTGGAAATGGCTTTCGGGGCTGCCACCTCCTGGCGGTAATCCTCCCTGCGGTATGCCTCCGTCGCGTGCGCGGCCAGCCGGAGGCACCACCTGCGGGCCTCCGGGCCGAGGTTGTCGAAGGTGGTGGCGGTGAGCGCCGTGGCGATCAGCGACAGCCGGTACTGTCGCCGCCACTCCGGCCGCCAGTTGCCCGGCGTCGCATACGCCAACCCGGCCTCGTGGGTGAGCCGGACCAGCCCGGCCAGCACCCGCAGCAGCCGGGTGGGCGCGGTCTGGTCGGGTCGGATCAGCTGGGTCAGGAGAGCGTCGGCCTGGTCGGAGGGGAGCCCGTGCGGCGGCCTCCCGTCCGAGGCGGCCTGAGGTGCGACCCACCGGAGCACAGTGGAGATCAGGAGGACGACCGGGTCGCGACTCACCGGAGCTTCATGCTCGTACGACTCGAAGTCGATCAGGGTGAACGTGTTCGGGTGGAGAACGCCCTCGGCCGTCTTCGCGATCAGCAGGTTCCCCCCGTGCGGGTCACCATGGCTGAACCCGTGGATGTAGCGGAGGTGGCTCTCACCAAAGGGTCCGTCGGGCTCGGCGAGGCGCAACGGGTTCGGCAGCGGCGCACCGTCGATCTCCAGCCAGTCGCTGTACGGGTCGCTCTGCCCTAGGTCGCGGACGGCGGCACGGACCGCCGCCAACTCGCTCCTCGCCGCCAACTCGCGGCGGACGTACTCACAGACGGTGGTGGGGGCGGTGGACGGTGGCCCCTGGTTCCAGTCCGTCAGGAAAGCGGTGATCACCGTCCGGTAGACGTCGACGAGGTCGCCGTCGTCCTCGATCTCGTCCATGGTGACCACCGGGTCACCGCCGTTGGCGACATCCTGGAAGGAGAGATGGCGGCCGTCCCCGACCGGGTGCCAGCCGTGGTGTTCCTCGACCATGTGCCGTGCGGCGAAACCGGGCGCATCCGCTTTCGCCTGGATGTGGCGGCCCGATTCCGGCTGGCCTTTCCCACCCGGTGGGTGCACCTTGACCAGCATCTTGCTGTCCTCGGTGCGGCCGGGGCCGGTCGGGCTCTCCCGCCTGACGGTGAAGAGGTATGCGCCGGTGTAACCGTGCAGGGGGTTGCCCTGCGGCAGCACCTCGATCACGCTGCCTTTGCCGGCCGCCCACTTCCACAGCGCTTCCAGCACAAGATTGTCCCGCTTGAGCCACTCCGGCACGGTGCCGAGACTCTTGTCCATCTTCGTCGTTGAGCCTTCTGCTGATGAGGGGTGTCGGGGCGCGGGCGACCGTTACGTCCGCAAAGGGGGAGCGCTCCGGGGAGCGCCGCCCGAAACTACCTGAGCTTGCATCAAAGCGGTACTAACTCGCGCCTCAGTATTTAAACGTACTTATCGGTAGTTCAAAGATCACCGAGAGGTGACCTGAGGTGACCATGGGTCACATCTAGCCTGCTGGATGTAAGATCGGGTCGGCGGACCGGGAGGTTGACGTGACGGACCGGACTGATTCCCTGCTCAGACGCCAGACCGACCCGGCGATGATGTCGTTGCTCAGGGCCATGTCGGTCTGCCACACCCGCGCCCAACGCCTCGACGGGCTGCGTGTCGTGGTCTCCGTGACGATCGCCGGCGCCGGCGCGGTGGTCGCGTTCACCGGCGTGTCGTCGACAGCCGTCACCGCGCTCGGCGCGTTGTGGGCCGTGATCAACGCGCTCGGGCTCGCCTCCTGGTCACGCGGGCAACTCCGGCGGGCAGCCACCATTCAGGAGATGTTCGACGTGGATCTGTTCGGCCTGCCGTGGAACGAGCTGGCTGCCGGGGAACGGGTCGCCGCGCCCGAGGTGAGCCGGCTCGACCGGGCGTTCCGGGGCACCGAGCGCTACCTGCGTGACTACTACGAGATCCCGGACCTGCCCGCGCCGTACGACGTGCTGGCCTGCCAGCAGCAGAGCCTCGGTTGGGGCGCTAGGCTGCGCCGCCGCTACGCGTACACCGTGCTCGCCGCCGTGGCGACCTGGGCGGTGGTGGGCGTCGTCTACGGCGTGCTGGCCGGACTGACCGTGGCCCAACTGCTGCTTACCTGGTTCGTGCCGTCGCTGGGCGCGCTGCTGCTTGGCGTCGAGATCTACCGGGGGCAGCGGGATGTCGCGGTCGAGCGTGACCGGGCTATGGCCATCGTCCACGGGTACATCGTGTCGGCCGTCCGCGTCCCCGCCGCCGACCTGCTCACCGTGGCCCGGCAGGTGCAAGACCTGCTTCTACGCAGTCGCCGCACCCAGCCCCGCGTGCCGAACTGGTTCTTCCGGCGGTTCCACGCTGCCGACCGGATCGACTTTCAGTCCACCATGAGCGGCGTCAGTCAGTTGCTCAACGCACCGGCCGCGGTGGCGCGACTCGACGGCTGAGTGACCGCGGGCGCACGGTGATTCCGGTTCGCGCGGGACGGCGGGGCAGGGCTTATCCCGGTACCGTCCGCAGGATGATCGACGCCGATGACCTCCTGGCCGGCTTCACGCCGCCGCAGGCGTACACCATGGAGACCGCCGCCGGCGCGCCCGCCGCGCCCGGCGTGCATGTGGTCTTGGACGGCGGCACCGTCATCTACGTCGGCCGGACCGGCAACCTGCGCGACCGGCTGCGGCAGCACCTGACCGGCAACCGCGACTCGTCGGTGCTGCACCAGCAGGTCGGCGCCGAGCTGGACCGGCGCGGCCCGGCGGCCACGGCCCGCGACATCGCCGGCTGGCTGGCCGGGCGCGAGGTCCGCTGGCAGCAGACGGACAACCCGGAGGGTACGAAGGAAGCGCTGGTCCTGGCGCTGCGACCGCGTTTCAACCGGCAGCTGCCGAAGCCCCGCAATTAGCTCTGCTGGTCGAGGAAGGCGAGCGCGACGGCCGCGAACAGCGGCGACATGAAGATGCTGTAGTGGGTGAGCCCGGGCAGGATGGCCAGCGCGTGCCCGCCCTTGGGCCGGCCCTCGCCCATCCAGCCGCCGTCGCGCAGCCCGCCGTCGAGCAGCGTGAACACCTCGGCGAAGTGGCTCGGCGGGGCCAGGTCGGCGTCGGCGGCCACCACCAGGGTCGGCACCCGCAGGCCGCGGACCTCCTCGGTGAAGTCGAAGTCCTGCGCGAGCGCCTCGCCGATCTTGTCGAGCAGCCGGGGGAAGTCCTCCGGGCGGGGCGCGACCCGCGCGTACAGCTCGTACATCGGGGTGTCCTTCAGGAATTCGGCGGCACCGGCCCCCATCTGGCCCTGCTGGGCGAGGATCTCCGGGTAGGTGGCGTCGCGGCGGATCTGCGCCGACGCGCAGACCAGGCGGCCCACCTTCGCCGGGTGCCGGACGGCGAGCTGGAGCCCGACGCCGCCGCCGAGGGAGTAGCCGACGACGTCGGGCTGCTCCAGGCCGAGGTGGTCGATGAGGGCGGCGATGTCGTCGGCCATCAGCGTCAGGTCCAGCGGCCGGTCGACGTCGGCGGTGCGGCCGTGCCCCTGGAGGTCGGGCAGGATGACCTGGTGCTGCTCGGCGAGGGTGGGCAGGATGGGCGCGAACATCTCGCCGGAGCCGAGCCCGCCGTGCAGCAGGATCAGCGGGCGGCCCTGCCCGTGCGTCTCGTAGTAGAGGTGGACGCCGTTGACGTCGGCGTACCGGCCGGTGGCGGTGGCCTGCTGCGTGGTGGTCATCGCGGGTTCCCTCGGGTCGGGTGCGGTGCTGACGACCGGGTTGATCGGCCGGGCGCCGGAAACTCATCGGTGCCGGCGACACGACTTTCCGCCGACCCGGGTTGTCGGGGGTGCGGGCTAGATTGGCGGCGTGAGTGACGTGGCGACCAGCACAGGAGCGACCAGCACCTCCGTCGAGACGCTCCTGGAGCCGTTCCGGACGGAGCTGACCGGCTACTGCTACCGGATGCTCGGCTCGGCCTTCGAGGCCGAGGACGCCGTGCAGGACACCTTCGTGCGGGCCTGGCGCAGCTTCGAGCGGTTCGAGGGCCGGTCGGCGCTGCGCACCTGGCTCTACCGGATCGCCACGAACGTCTGCCTGACCATGCTGGGCAGCGCCCAGCGCCGGGTCCGTCCGATGGATCTCGGCCCGGCCGGTTCCGGCACGGCGACCAGCGCGGGGGAGCCCCGCCCGGAGGAGATCTGGGTCGGCCCGGTGCCGGACAGTCGGGTCCTGCCGGAGGGCAGCGACCCCGCCGAGGTGGTCGCCGGCCGCGAGTCGGTCCGGTTGGCGTTCGTCGCCGCGCTTCAGCACCTGCCGCCGAAGCAGCGGGCCGTGCTGATCCTGCGCGAGGTGCTGGCCTGGTCGGCGCAGGAGGTGGCCGAGCTGCTCGACACCAGCGTGGCCGGCGTCAACAGCGCCCTGCAACGGGCCCGGGCCACCCTCGCCGCCGCCGACACCCGCGCCGACGCCCACCGGCCCCTCGACGACGAGCAGCGGGCGCTGCTCGCCCGCTACGTGCGGGCCTTCGAGGCGTACGACCTGACCGCGCTGACCGCGTTGCTGCACGAGGACGCGACGCTGTCGATGCCGCCGGTGCCGCTGTGGCTGCGCGGCCGGGACGACATCTTCGCCTGGATGACCGGCGCGGGCAGCGGCTGCCGGGGTTCCCGGCTGCTGCCGGTGGCGGCGAACGGGCTGCCGGCGTTCGGGCAATACCGTCCCAACCTCGACGGCCCCGGTCACCACCCGTGGGCGGTGATCCTGCTGGAGACCTCAGCCGGGCGGATCACGGGCGTCAACAGCTTCCTCGACACCGACCGGCTGTTTCCGCTGTTCGGGCTGCCGGACCGGCTCGCCTAGCGCGTCGGCCAGGCCGAGCAGGTCGATCAGCTCGCGCAGCCCGCCGCCGCCGCTGCCGACCACCAGCCGCCAGCCGTGCCGCCGGGCGGTCAGCAGCAGCCGGGCCAGGGCCTCCACGGTGACCACGTCGGGGCAGGCCACCGCGGTCACGTCGCAGACCACCACGCCGGGGCCCCGGTCGCGCAGCACCTCGGCCAGGTCGGCGCAGAGGGCCGGGATGTCCGCCCGGCCCAGCGCCCCGCGTAAGACGAAGGTGATCGCGACAGTGCTCACCCCGGTAGGACCGGCGGATACCGGCGAATTCATCGGTCCCGGGTGGACGGTCAGCGGCTCGCCTCCGCGATCAGCGGGATCCCCTCGCGGTAGGTCGGCACCGACGGAGCCCAGCCCAGCTCGCGCTTGGCCTTCGCGTTGGACACCCGCATCGAGGTGCCCATCAGCGCGTGCAGGTACGGGACGGGGCGCAGCAGCCAGCTCGGCACCCGCCACGGCCGGCGCGCCCCGACCGCCGCCGCCAGCGTGTCCAGGTAGTCCCCCCAGCGCACCGGCTCGTCGTCGACGACGTTGTACGCCTGCCCGGCGCGCCCCTTCTCCAGCGCGCACACGGTCGCCGCGGCGGCGTCCTCCAGATAGATGAAGTTGACGAAACCGGCGGACGCGGGCACCGGCAACCGGCGCCTGCGCACCAGGTTGACGAGCATGCTGGTCATGCTGTCCCGGCCGTAGAAGAGCCCGTACCGCAGCACGACGCCGTCCAGCTCGTCGGCCGCGAACGTCTGCTCCTCGGCGGAGCGCATCGCGGCGACGGCCTGCCCGAGCGTGCCGCTCACCGGCTCGCCGAACGGGTCGTCCTCGGTGATCACGCGCGGGCCGTGGTCGTGGTAGCCGTACCCGAACATGATCGACTGGGTGACGAAGCGGTGGGCGCCGACCGTCCGGGCCGCCGCGAGCAGGTTCGCCGTCCCGGTGGTACGCAGGGCGTTCGTGCCCTGGAACGCGTCCCGCATCTTCGTGTTGCCCAGCGCGGTCAACTCGTGGATCACCGCGTCGGCCCGCTCGCCCCGTACGGCGGTGAGCAGGCCCTCGCGGTCCAGCACGTCGGCCACCACGGCCTCCGCGCCGGCCCCGCGCAGCCGTTCGGCGTTGGTCCGGCTGCGGCTGATGCCGACCACCTCGTGACCGGCGGCGACGAGGCGGCGGGTCAGCGGCATACCGACGGCACCCGAGGCGCCGGCGAGCAGGACTCTCATGGCTTCGGTTCCTTCCTGCGGGTCATCACGCCCACAAGACGCGGCACCGGACCGGCATGTGATGCCCGGCGGGTGTGCCGTCCCGCACAACGGCGGCCTGCGCGGCATGGGTTCGGCCCGGCGCCCCGCGAAGGCGAGCGCGGCGGTGCCCATCCCGGGTCGGACCGGCGAAAACCGTCGAACTCATCGGTGCCGGAACGATGAATCCCGCCCCGCGCCCCGATCTCACCGGCATGACGATTCGACGCACCCTCCGCATGGACGGCCCGGTCCACTGGCCCGGCGACGACGGCTACGACGCGTACCGCAAGCCCCTCAACCCCGACCTCGACCCGCGGCCCGCCGTCGTGGTCCGGGCCGCCGGCCCCGCCGACGTACGCCGGGCGGTGCTGGCCGCGCGCCGCGACGCGCTGCCGCTCGCCGTGCAGGCTACCGGCCACGGCACCCACGTCGCCCACGACGGCGCGCTGCTGCTGCACACCGGCGCGATGACCTCGGTGCAGGTCGACCCGGACCGGCGGGTCGCCCGGGTGGCCGCCGGCACCCGCTGGCGGGACGTGCTGGACGCCACCGCGCCGTTCGGGCTGGCCCCGCTGTCCGGCTCGTCGCCCGACGTTGGCGTGGTCGGCTACACCCTCGGCGGCGGCCTGGGCTGGCTGGCCCGCGCGCACGGCCTGGCCGCCGACAGCGTGCTGCGCGCCCAGGTCGTCACCGCCGACGGCACCCTGCGCACCGTCGACGCCGACCGCGAGCCCGAGCTGTGCTGGGCGCTGCGCGGCGGCGGCGCCTCCTTCGGGGTGGTCACCGCGCTGGAGTTCCGCCTCCACCCGGTCGACCGGGTGTATGCGGGCGCGGTCACCTTCGGCCGGGACCGGGCCGCCGAGACCCTCGCCTGCTACCGGCGGTGGATCGAGCGGGTGCCCGACGCGCTCAGCACGGCAGTGCTGCTCACCCGGGACGGGAAGCTCGTCGTCAAAGCCATGTACGCCGGCGACCCGGACCGGGGCCGGGCGCTGCTCGCCCCGCTGTGGCGGGCCGCCGGGCCGGTCGTCGACGATGGCATGCGGGTCGTCGAGTACGCGCGGGCGGCGATGGGTGGCACCTTCGCCCGTACCTTCGATCAGGTCCGTGCCCTCGACGACGAGCTGGTGGCGGCGCTGGTGGCCGAGCCGGACGCGGGCGTCGAGATCCGGCACTGGGGTGGCCGGATCGCCCGCGACTGCGGCGCCGCCGCTCACCGCGACGCCCCGCTGTCGGTCATCCTCGACACGGTCCCGTCGCCGCGGGTCGCGGCGGCGCTGCGCGGCGCCGGACTGGGCAGCAGCTTCCTCAACTTCCTGCCCGACCCGGCCCGCACGGCGACCGCGTTCACGCCGGAGAACTGGACGGCGCTGCGCCGGGTCAAGGCCGCCTACGACCCGGAGAACTTCTTCCGCGCCGGCCACGCCGTGCCACCCGCGCCGGCCGACCCGAATTACCTGCCGTGCGGGTCGGCGGCGTTGAGCGCCGCGACCACCTTGTCGTAGTCGCCGCGCGCCTCGGCGTACCGGAGGAACTTCACCCGCTCGACCTGGATCTCCGTCGCGTCCGGCTGCGTCTCGATCAGCCCGACCACCTCGGCCACGAACTCGTCCAGCGGCATCGCGAACTCGCTGCTCTCCTGCCCGGGCAACAACCCGGTACGCACCGCCGGCGGCACCAGCTCCACCACCTTGACGTTGGTGTCGGCGAGCTGGAGCCGCAGCGACTCGCTGAGCAGGTGGATCGCGGCCTTCGACGCGTTGTAGCTGGGCGTGGCCTTCAGCGGCGCGAAGCCGAGGCCGGAGGAGACCGTCATGATGGTGGCGTCCGGCCGGGACCGCAGGTGTGCGATGAACGCGGCGATCAGGCGGATCGGGCCGAGCACGTTGGTGGTCACCACCGACTCGGCGGAGTCGAGGAACGACTCCGGCTGGTGCCAGTCCTCGACCCGCATCACCCCGGCCATCGTGATCAGCACGTTCAGGTCCGGATGCCGGGCCAGCACCTCCTGGGCGGCCGTGGCGATGCTCGCCGGGTCCGCCGTGTCGATCGTGACCGTGTCGATGCCGGGATAATCCGCCGCGATCTTGCCGAGCAGGTCGGTGCGCCGGCCACCGAGGATCACGGTGTTGCCCCGGGCCTGGAGTTCCAGGGCCAGCGCGAGGCCGATCCCGCTCGTCGAGCCCGGGATGAAGATCGTGTTTCCGGAGATGTCCATGCCCTCAGCCTGCCCCCGGCGGGGGTCACCGGGGCAGAGATCAGTGATCGGGGGATCGGCGATCCCTGGTTCCCGCCGGCCGCCGCCGGATACTGGGAGCATGGACCGCGCAGCACTTGCCGACTTCCTGCGCCGCCGCCGGGAGGCGCTGCGACCCGGCGACGTCGGCCTGCCCGTGGGCGCCCGCCGACGCGCCCCCGGCCTGCGCCGCGAGGAGGTCGCCGCCCTCGCCACCATGTCCACCGACTACTACACCCGCCTCGAACAGCGGCGCGGCCCGCAGCCGAGCACCCCACTGCTGGCCGCCCTCGCCCGGGCGCTGCGGCTGACCGGCCAGGAACGCGACTACCTGTTTCGGGTGGCCGGGCACAACCCGCCGACGCCGGTCTCCGACACCACCCACGTCGCCCCGGCGCTGCTGCGGGTGCTGGACCGGCTGGCCGACACCCCGGCGCTGATCCTGTCCAACCTCGGCGAGACCCTCGTGCAGAACCGGCTGGCCGAGGCGCTCTTCGGCGACCGGTCCGGCTACACCGGCCTGGCCCGCAGCGAGATCTACCGCTGGTTCACCGACCCGGCCGAGCGGCTGCGCTATCCGCCCGACGACCGGGATCGGCAGAGCCGCGCCCAGGTCGCCAACCTGCGCGCCGCGTACGGGTCGATGGGTCCCCGCTCCCGCGCCGGTGAGCTGGTGCGCGCCCTGCAGAAAACCAGCCCGGAGTTCGCGGCGCTGTGGGAACGGCACGAGGTCGCCCAGCGCTTCGCCGACCACAAGACGCTGATCCACCCGGAACTCGGCCCGATCGAGCTGGACTGCCAGGTGCTGTTCACCGAGGACCAGTCGCAGGCGCTGCTGGTGCTGACCGCACCGCCGCGCAGCGAAGGGGACGAGAAACTGCGGCTGCTCGCGGTGCTCGGCACCGAACGCTTCCCCGCCGGCGCGTAGTCAGCGATCCTGGCCGCGCGCCTTGCGGCTCAGCGGTCCTGGCCGCGCGCCGTGCGGCTCAGCGGTCCTGGCGGCGCGCCTGCGGCCAGGCGTCAGCGGTCCTGGCCGCGCGCCTTGATGACTTTGAAGGTGCCCTGGATGGTCCAGAAGATCCCCAGCAGGACACCGATCGCGCCGAACGCGAGCAGCACCAGGATCAGGAAGCCGACGAACTTCACGCCGGGGAAGTCGTGCCCGGTCGCGAGGTAACCCACCCCGCAGCCGAGGACCAGCAGGACCAGACCGCCGCCCAGGAACGCCAGCCCGTCCTTCAGCTTGTCGCTGGCGACCTTTGCCGGCTCAAGGTGGGGCGGTACGGGCGGGGCGGGGTTCGGCTGTGCGGGCGGTTCCTGACCAGGCTGCGGCTGATCGGTCATTGCGGGGCTCCTGTCCACGTGATCGGGGCGAAGGGTAGCGTGCCGAGCCGGTGGAGGTCTGCCCCGGTCCGATCGACATCCAGCGATCAATCGGTGGGGGCGGGTGGCCGGGCGTCTGGCGCTTGGCGGCGAGGCGCAGCCACCGGAAGATGGGCCGGTGGATGATGCGCGACGTCGGCAGCTCCGCGCCGCCTACCGGAACGCCGAGGCGGCGGCGCGCGCCGCCCTGATGCCGATCAGCGAGGAGCAGCTCACTGCCCTGATCGGGTACGTGGACGAGCGGGTTGTCACGGACGGCTGTGACCACACGACCCGGTTCGCCGAGCTGTGGGCCGAGCGGAATCCGGTGGACTGGGCGCGGCTCGGCGCCGGGCTCGCGGAGTTCGGCGGCTACTGCGACTGCGAGATCGTGATGAACTGTGCGCCGGAAGACGTCTTCCGCTGAGCCACCGACATGCCGGCCGTCGGCGAGCACGGGCGACCCGAACACCTCAGCGATGACAGCTTCCTCTACGCCCGGTGCGCGGTGGTGGTCGCCGGGCGCAGCGCCTTTGCCTCGGTTCTCGACAACCCGGCCAACTTCGCTCGCTTCACGACCGCGGAAGCCGCGCACGCCGAGTCGATCCTGGACGTGGCCTCCGACGCGTACCAGGAGAAGACAGGGCGCGACTGGGACCATGTCGAGGAGTACGACTACGAGACCGGCTCCAACGAGGAATTGTGGTAGGGCCGCGCTGGCGGCGCTGACCGCTGGTCAGCGCGCCGTTTCGACGTACGCCGCCAGGTTGGCCAGCGAGGAGGCGATCCCCGCCTCGTGGTCCGCCTGGTCGATGCCGGGTGGCACGCCGGTGGCGGTCACCGTCACCTCGGTCCCCGCGCCGGTGGCGGCGAGGTGCCAGGTCATCGTCATGGTGCCCGCGTACGCCGGGTCGTCGGAGGCGAACACGGCCCGCTGCACCACCCGCTCGGCCGGCACCAGGTCGGCGAAGTCGACGTCCACGACGTCCGTCGCGTCGCACGACTTGCCCGGGCTGTCGGCCGAGTCGAGGTAGGTGAGGACCATCCGGAACCCGCCACCGGGGCGAGGATCCCACCGCGCGATCCGCCCGCGCATGCCCTCGGGCGGCAGCCACGCCTCCAGCGAATCCCGGTCGAGCAGGGCGTCGTAGATCGTCGCCGGTGGTGCCCCGATCACCCGGCTGGCCCGGTCGGTCCTGTCCATGGCCCGATCCTATGACTCGGCTTCGGCCGGCCCACGGCGATCGTCCGCCGGATGAACGAGGTCTGAGCCAAGCGAACGCCCGGGTGCCTGCCGTGTGGGGCAGACACCCGGGCGTTCGACGCTCCCCGGCGAGCGGGGTGTTAAGAAGGGGCCCCTGCTATGCAGAATGCGTTAACAAGGGCACCCTCCTTTCACCTCAGCCGGGCTGGACTACGTTGTTGACCTTGAGGGTGTAGGGGGCGTACTGCTGGACCTGCTCGGTCGGCTCGTCGTAGGCGACCACGGCGACCACCTTCGGGAACAGGTAGAGCAGCGCCAGCTGCACCGGGTTCAGCGTGACGCTGGACTTGCCGTCGAACTGGAGCTGGAGCGCGATCGAGTGCTTCTCGTCCAGGCCGATCAGCCGCAGGTTCCAGTTGTGCACGGTCGCCGGCTTGATCTCGCTGGGCGAGTCGAACGGGGCGAGGCTGCTGCCGTCGCTGACCGTGCTGCCGCCGACGGTGATGTCGTCGATGAGCAGGCCGCCCTCGTTGACGCCGCCGTCGCTGACGTACCGGAAGCCGAGCAGGATGCTCTTGCCGGCGTACGCGGACAGGTCGTAGCTGTGCGGCTCGAACCCGTCGGTGGTGCCGTTCAGCGCCGGGCCGAGCGGACCGTCGACGGTCTTGTCACCGGGAATCGCGGTGTAGGTCGCGCCGCCGTCGGTGGAGACGGTGACGTACCCGTAGTCGAAGCCGGCCTCGGCGCCGTACTTGGCGAGGAAGCGCAGCGTCGGGTCGGTCGTCGGCACGGTCACCGGGGTGACCGCGGCGGCGTCGGTGTTGTTGGCGTTGCCGGAGAAGAGCACCGGGTTGCCGGGCCGGTCGGGGTCGTTGTTGACCACGGTCCAGGCCAGCGGCTGCGACGGCAGGGTCTTGGCGCCGGTGAACGACACCGACCGCAGGTCACGGCCGCGCAGCACCGTGCCGTCGGCCTTCTGCAGCGGGACGAAGTCGGCCCCGTTGGGCGCCGCGCCGGGGGTGGCGTAGGCGGCCGGGTTGGCCAGGTTGACCGTGGAGCGCAGGCTCTTGGCGGTCACCCGGCTCTTCGGTACGCCGAGCATGACGCCCTTGCGCTCGCCGACGATCTTGTCGACCAGCGTCATCGTCTGGTAGTCGTGGATCACCTGGTACATGTCCTTGGCGCCCTCGGCGGCCAGCGCCGCCTTGAGGCTGGCCAGCCCCTGCCGCTCCCCGTCGCGGTGCAGCCGGGACAGGATGTCCGCGCCGTACCGGTCGTACAGGAACTGCATGAACGAGTACGCGTTGCCGTAGTCGGCGAGCACCGCGTTCGGGTTCGGGCTCTCGCCCCACAGGGTGAGCGAGTTCTCCGGCCCGCCGCAGTCGCGCGGGTTGGTGTTGTACGGCGTCTGTACCGTGCCGAAGCCCTGGTAGCAGTAGAGGTGGCTGTCGGCGCCCCGGTCGTAGACGGTGGCCGTGGTGTCGACGTAGCCGACCAGCGTCTGCGCGTAGTCCGACAGGCCCTCGTTGATCCAGGACGTCTCGAACGGGTCGGTGTAGTAGTGCGCCAGGTGCTGCCACTCGTGCGCGAAGGTGCCCTCGTACAGGTGCGGGCGGGCCGGGCGGCTGGTGCACAGGTCGTCGGTCGGCTCGTTCGGCGGGTTGGCGCCGGTGCGGTGCGCCCAGTCGAACGCGTCGATGGTCATCACGTTGCGGTCGAACAACTCGTTGAGCTGCGACGAGAAGAAGCCGGCGATGTAGGTCGGGGCGGCCGGGAAGGTGTAGTAGTTGTCGTCCCGTACGTTGTCGACCAGGGTGACGGTCTTGTTGCCGCCGCCGGTGTAGTCGCCGCCGTTGCCGCTGGCGTCCGGCCCGAGCAGCGCGTTGCTGCCGTCGCGGTCCGGCGGCGTGCTGAACGCCGCCGTCTCCTTCGGGTACATGTTGTTGTCGAACTCGTCGACCAGGGCCGTCACCTGCGCGTCGGTGACCTCGGTCGAGTTGGCGATCTGGGTGCGGCAGTCACCGGCTGGGAAGGCGATGTCGTTCGCGACCCAGACCTCGATGTTCTTGCCGACGCCGCGCAGCGTGTAGTTCTTGCGGTAGTACGTGCCCTGGTAGTCGTCGAGCCCGAGCCACTGCCGGACGGTGCCGACCGGCGGGGTGTCGGCCGCCGCCTGCCGCTGCGACCGGGCCTGCGCCCGCGCCTGGTAGCGCGACGGGGTGTCGACCTTCTTGCCGTCGACGCTGAAGTCCTTGCGGGGCAGTTCCCGGACGTCGCTGGTCCGGGACTGCTTGCCCGCGTCCGGCGCGGCGGGTGCGGCCGACGCGCCGGAGGCGGGGATGACGCTGAGCAGAGGTGCGACGAGTGTGATGGCTGCTGCGCCGGCGAGGCGGCTGCGTGCCATTGGCCCCCCTATGGGTGAGGTTGGTCCGATCCGCCGGGAGCTGTGTCCGCGCGGCCGGGATGCCATCCACGTTCGTACTGCTAAACGTTGCCTTTGGCAACATCTGCGCCAGGACAATTTTCTGCGGAGGGGGTGCCCGGCGGCGGATGACGCGGCCTGCCGCGACGGCTAGCGTCAGTCGGGAATGGACACCCGCACCCCCGGAGGACCAGCGATGTTCCACCCCCACCGGCGGCGGACGGCCCGATGAGGTCACGCCTGCTCGCCGCCACCACCACCCTCGCCTGCCTCGGCGCCGCCGCGCTCACCGTCGGCTCCGGCACCGCCGCCGCGCACGCCGGCGGCTACTCCGCCCTCATCCAGCGCGCCTCCTACGGCGTCCCGCACATCACCGCCCGCGACTTCGCCGGCCTCGGCTTCGGCGTCGGCTACGCCCAGGCCGAGGACAACATCTGCCTGATCGCCGAGAACATCGTGACGGTCAACGCCCAACGCTCCCGCTGGTTCGGCGCGACCGGCACCGCCGCCCGCAACGTCACCAGCGACCTGTTCCACCAGAAGGCGATCGACGACCGGACCGTCGAACGGCTGCTCGACGGCCGCCGCGACGGCCTGCACGCGCCCTCGCATGAGGTCCGCGACCAGGTCCGCGGCTTCGCCGCCGGCTACAACGCCTACCTGCGCCGCACCGGCGCCGCGAAGCTCACCGACCCGGCCTGCGCCGGCCAGCCCTGGGTACGCCCCATCACCGAACTCGACCTGTGGCGGGCCAACTGGGCGCGGATGGTCCGGGCCAGCTCCGGCGCGCTCGCCGACGGCATCGTCGCCGCCGCCCCACCCACCGCCGGGGCCACCGCGCTGCCCGCGCCCGGGGCCGCGGCGGTCGTCGCCGCCCGCGACGGCGCGCCCGCCGGAGTGGGCAGCAACGCGTACGGGCTGGGCCGCCAGGCCACCGCCGGCGGCGGCGGGATGCTGCTGGCCAACCCGCACTTCCCGTGGGACGGCAACGAACGGTTCTACCGGATGCACCTCAAGGTCCCCGGCCGCTACGACGTCGAAGGCGCCGCCCTGGTCGGCGACCCCCTGGTCGAGATCGGCCACAACGGGCGGCTGGCGTGGAGCCACACCGTCTCCACCGCCCGCCGCTTCGTCTGGCACCGGCTCGCCCTCGTCCCCGGCGACCCGACCAGCTACTACTACGACGGCAAGCCCCGCAAGATGACCACCCGCACGGTCACCGTGCAGACCCCCGCCGGACCGGTCAGCCGCACCCGCTACGACACCCACTTCGGCCCGGTCGTGGTGGTGCCCGGCACCTTCGGCTGGACCGCCGACGCCGCGTACGCGATCACCGACGCCAACGCGACGAACAACCGCGCGCTGGACGGCTGGCTCGCCATGGGCCGGGCCCGGTCCGTGGCTGAGCTGCGCACCGAGCTGGACCGGCGGCAGTTCCTGCCCTGGGTCAACGTCATCGCCGCCGACCGGGACGGCAAGGCCCTCTACGCCGACCACTCGGTCGTGCCCCGGGTGACCGACGACCTCGCCGCCGCCTGCATCCCGGCCCCGTTCCAGCCGCTCTACGCCAGCAGCGGCCAGGCCGTCCTGGACGGCTCCCGCTCCGCCTGCGAGCTGGGCCGCGACCGGGACGCCGCGGTGCCCGGCATCCTCGGCCCGGCGCACCTGCCCACGCTGGTGCGCGCCGACTACGTCACCAACTCCAACGACAGCTACTGGCTGGCCAACCCCGCCCAGCGCCTCGAAGGCTTCCCGCGCATCGTCGGCGACGAGCGCACCGAACGCAGCCTGCGTACCCGCCTCGGCCTGCTCCAGGTCCAGCAGCGCATCGCCGGCACCGACGGCCTCGGCCGCGCCGGCTTCACCACCGGCACGCTCTGGTCGGTCATGTTCGGCAACCGGGCGTACGGCGGCGAGCTGGTCCGCGACGACCTGGTGCGATCGTGTACGGCCGACCCGGCCGCCACCGCCTCCGACGGCACCCCGGTCGACCTCACTGCCGCCTGTGCGGCGCTGCGCGGCTGGGACCTGCGGGTCGACCTGGACAGCCGGGGCGCGCACCTGTTCACCGAGTTCGTGCTGGCCGGCGGGCTGCGCTTCGCCGACCGGTTCGACGTCGCCGCCCCGGTCACCACCCCGGCCCGGCTCGGCGACGACCCGAAGGTCCGCACCGCCCTCGCCGACGCCGTCCGCAAGCTGGCCGGCATCCCGCTCGACGCCCGTTTGGGCGACATCCAGACCGAGCCGCGCGGCGACCAGCGCATCCCGATCCACGGCGGGCGCGCCGAGGCCGGCATCTTCAACATGATCATCAACGATCGGGTCCCCGGTGTCGGGTACCCGAAGGTGCGGCACGGCTCGTCCTTCGTGCTGGCCGTCGAGCTGGGCCGCGACGGGCCGTCCGGCCGGCAGATCCTCACCTACTCGCAGTCCGCCAACCCCAACTCACCCTGGTACGCCGACCAGACCCGGCTGTACTCGGGCAAGGGCTGGGACACCATCAAGTTCACCGAACGGCAGTTGCGCGCCGACCCGAACCTGGTCTCCTACCGGGTGGGGGAGAGCCGCCGCTGACCTTGTGGAGCGCGGGCCGCTGGTCGGCCCGCGCTCCTTCCGGTCACGCGGAGGAGGCCGCCATGCTCGGCAACAGGCCACCGGAGGCCAGCCGCTCGTAGGCAGTCGTGATGTGCGCCGCGGTGAAGAGCCGGGCTTTCCGGCCGCTCCAGGCCTGCACGCGTTCGATGAGCTGATCCAAATCGCGCGTCGGCGGATCCGACCGGGCGGCGTAGTGCACGGTGGCCAACAGTTCCAGGCTGTACGGGGATTCGAAGCCGTGGACCAGCTCCGCCAGCCGGTGCAGCGTGGCCGGAACCCGTCGACCCGGGGCGTCGAACCAGGCGGCTACGGCATCGCTCGTGCCCTCGGTGAGTTGGATCGGGCGCAGTTCCTCGACCCGTGCCGAGCGGTCCCCGAACCCGATCAGGTAATGCCCTTCGAGCAGGTCGAGGACGTGGTTCAGGCCCTCCGCGTACGGCCCGTAGCGCCCTCGGTCGAAGGAGAGGCGCAGCGGCTCACCCATGGCTTGGAGGAAATAGGCGATCTTCTGGACTTCCAGGGTCGTGATCCCGTCCCGCGGCTCCAACGCGCGTGCCTGCTCGAGATACCGCTCGATGGCGCGAAGCAGCGTCGCCCGGCCGGGCGTCAACGGCGGCTTAGGGGTCGCGACCGGCATGTCCGACGGCTCGGGAGCGCCTTCGGGGGGAAACAGCAGCACCCGGACGTCGGGCAGATCCGCGAACGCATCTTCGATCATCGGCCGGACCTGTTCCCAGTCGAGACCGCCGTTGCCGCAGCCGAGGGCGGGCACGGCAACCGAGGAGATGCCGCGTTCGCGCACCACCTGGACAAGATGGGCGAGCCCGGCCTCGATGTCGGGCAGCTTCGAGGCGGTCCGCCAATGACCCTTCGTCGGGAAGTTGATCACGTAACGCCGGGGGCCGATGCGGGCGGAGTCGAAAACGTACATCTCGCCGAGCCTGACCTGCCCCGCCGCGCAGGCGGCGCGGTAGGCGGCGTAGTTCGCCGGGTAGGCGCGCTTGAACTGGAGGGCGATGCCCTTGCCCATGACGCCGACGGTGTTGACCGTGTTGACCAGGGCTTCGGCGTCGGCGGTGAGCAGGTTGCCGTGACTGATCCTGATCATTCGCGCACCTCCCCCCGTCGGAATCCGTAATACCAGTGCCGCCTGACAACAACGTACGGGTCGATGATGCCAGCGTGGTGGAGGATCTGCTTCAGCTGTGTGAGCCGTTCCGGCGTGCGGGCGACATATCCGGTCACCAGTTGGAGAGGGAATTCACGGTGAACCAGGAACTCGGCCGCCCTCCGGCGTACCCGATCGAGGTCCTCGGGCGTGTCCTTCCAGATCCGCTCCCTGAGTAGCGGCCAGTCGACAAGCTGGGTGAGATCCTCGTAGCTGGGTGAGAAGCGGGTGAGGGCGGCTGCGCAGTTGCCGTCGCTGGCGACCCACGGCAGCCTGGCTGCCCGCACCCGCTCGACCGAACTCACCAGATAGACCAACGGGTCGTCACCGTCGGGGTAGCAGCCCGCCTTCCCCTGCTCGTGCTCGCGGGCGATTCGGTACATCATCGGCGAACGGGGCGCGAAGTAGAACGGCACGTAGTCGGCGACCACACCACCCGGTGGGCAGGGAACGACGCGCGTCCGCCGGCCCGCCTTGATGTCCACGGCACCGACGTTCGTGGCCAGCCGTCGACCCACCAGCGTGTCGGCGAACAGGCGGCCGTGGGCCAGGACCGTGGGCAGGTTGTCGATATGCGTGAAATGCATGATCAAGGTTGGCTGCTGCGCTCCGGCCGCTGGAGTCACGCTCACCCTGCCGCCGGGTCGCGCGCGATCATGCCCACGTCATTCCTGCTGTGTAGCGAAGGGTGATGGAGTCATCACCCTAATGGAGGTGCCGTCGGGCGGCGACCCCGGGTGGGCCGGAACCGTGAACTATGCGCGCGACTCGCGAGCCTGCTGCCGGTCACCTCCCCGGCGGCTCGTAGAAGACCGGAAGCTGGGTCACCGCGTCGACCTCCTCCGGAGTCATCAGCGGGGTGATCCGCACGTCCAGCCCGCGCCCGGCCCGGATCGCGATGGTCAGGCTGGCCGCCGTCATGTTGTCCGGCAGCTCGCACAGCACGTACGCGTCGTGCTCCTCGAAGGCGAAGTACAGCGCCTCCACCCGCCCGCCGGCGTTCTCGATCATCGCCTGGACCACCTCGGCGCGTTTCGTCCCGCCGTCGCGGCGCAGCCCGCTGATCCCCTCGGGGGTGTAGCTCGCCTTGAGCAGGAACCTGGCCACCTCGGCACCCACCTCCCCGATCTCCGCGTCGTGTCTGCCGCGGCTACCCGTTCCGCGCCCCGCCATGCCTCGCCGCCGGGGAGGATCCGGCCGGCCGGCGTGCGGCCGGTAGGGTGCCCAGCACCCGGTGGGAGGGGGAGAGGATGCTCGGGCTGGAGGTGCCGCCCGCCGTCGAGGCGGAACGGGTGATCACCGCCGTCCTGGCCGACCTGCGCGGCGGCGAACACCGCGGCGTGGTGGTCGACTCCCCGCCCGGCGCCGGCAAGTCGACGCTGGTGGTCCGCGCCGCCACCGAGCTGGCCGCCGCCGGCGAGCCGCTGATCATCGTCGCGCAGACCAACGAGCAGGTCGACGACCTCGTCGACCGGCTCGCCCGCAGGGCTCCGCAGCTGCGCATCGGCCGGCTCTCCGCCACCGAGTACCGGCCGTCCGAGCGGGTGCGGGCCCACGACCTGGTCCGGGTCGCCGCGAAGGTCACCGACCTCGCCGACTCGGCCGTCATCATCGGTACGGCCGCCAAGTGGGCCACCGTCGCCGAGGGCGTCTGGCCGTGGGCGATCGTCGACGAGGCGTACCAGATGCGCTCGGACGCCCTGCTGCGCGTGGCCGGACGCTTCGACCGGGCCCTGTTCGTGGGCGATCCCGGCCAGCTCGACCCGTTCTCCACCGTGGAGACCGCCCGCTGGACCGGCCTCACCTGGGATCCGATGCAGTCGGCGGTGGCCACCCTGCTGCGGCACAACCCGGACCTGCCCGTACACCGGCTGCCGGTGTCCTGGCGGCTGCCGGCCAGCGCGGCGCCGGTGGTGGCCGCCGCGTTCTATCCGTTCACCGGCTTCCGCGCCGGCACCGGCCGCGCCGACCGGGCGCTGACGTTCGGCGCGGCGGGGCCGGGCGACGAGTACGACACGGCCGTGGAGCTGGCCGCCGCCACCGGCTGGGCGCTGCACGAACTGCCCGCCCGGCACACCCTGCGTACCGATGGGGAGGCCGCCGCGGCCTGCGCGGAGCTGGCGCTGCGGGTGCTGCGCCGCGGCGCGGTCGCCGTCTCCGAGCAGACCCCCGAGGGCACGCCGGTGACCGCCGACCGGATCGCCGTCGGCGCCGCCCACCGGGACCAGGTCGCCGCGATCCGGTCCCACCTCGGCGCGGCCGGCGCCGGCATCACCGTCGACACCGCCAACCGGCTCCAGGGCCGGGAGTACGACGTGACCATCGTGCTGCACCCGCTGTCCGGGCGGCGCGACGCGACCGCGTTCCACCTGGAGTCGGGGCGGCTGTGCGTGCTGACGTCGCGGCACCGGCACGCCTGCGTGGTGGTGGCGCGGGCCGGGATCGGCGAGCTGCTCGACGCGCACCCGTCGACCGAGGTGGTGCACCTGGACGTGCCGGTGAAGTTCCCGGACGGCTGGGAGGCCAACCAGACGATGCTCACCGCGTGGCAGCGGGACCATCTCGTCACGCGGTAAAGGGGACCACGCGCGGCAGCGGAAGACACTAACGTCGCTGCGGTGACCCCGACCGTGCTGCGCCGTACCGCCCGGGCCCTGCTCGTGTTGCTCGCCCTGCTCGCCTTCGCGACCTTCGCGCTGCCCTGGCTGACCCGGGCCAACGGTGACGTCCTCATCGGCTTCGACATCGGCTACCTGGCCTACGGCCTGGGCCGGCAGCCGTATCCGGTGACGCAGCTGTTCACCGAGGTGGCGCCGCTGCCGGCGCTGCTCGCTCTGCTGCTCGTGCCGGGGGTGGCGGTGCAGTCCCGGCGGGGCCGAGGGGTCGCGGTCGCGCTCGGGCTGCTCGCCGCCGGGCTGGCCGGGTTCGCGGCGACCGGCCTGTTCAACAGCATCGAGGACTACTGGGAGCCGGCGCGCAGCACCCGGTACCAGCTCTTCGCCGTCGCGGTGGCCGTGGTCGCGGCGCTGGTGCTGGCCGCCGTGGTGACCCTCGCCGTCGGGCGCCGCCGGGCGTACGCGAGGGCGGTGGCGTTGCTGCTGGTCGGCGCGGCCGCGTTCCACCTCGCCGGCGTCCTGGTCATCTCGTCGGTGCGGTCGATCGGCGTGGAGCTGAGCCCGCTGGCCTGGATGCCGGCGGCGGCGTACCTGCTGGCGGCCGCCTGCGCGTTCCTCGCCGCCAGCCAGGACACCGTGCCCGTGGCCTCCGCTCGGATGTCGGGGGCCCCGCTTACGCTCGGGCGGTGACGGAGCTGCGCATTACGCCGTGGGGCGAGGACGACCTGGAGTTGCTGCGGCGGCTCAACCAGCCGGCGGTCCGGGCGCACACCGGCGGTCCGGAGACCGACGAGCAGGTGATCGCCCGGCACGGCCGCTACACCCGCGGCATCGAGGACGGTCAGATGTTCGCGATCGTGCTGCCCGACGGGGTGCGGGCCGGCAGCGTCGGCTACTGGCCCCGGGTCTGGCGCGACGAGCCGGTCTACGAGATGGGCTGGGCGGTGCTGCCCGAGTTCCAGGGCCGGGGCATCGCCACCGCCGCCGTCCGCGCCGCCGTCGAGGCGGCCCGCGCCCGGGGCGACCGGCGGTGGGCGCACGCCTACCCGTCGGTGGACAACCCGCCGTCCAACGCGGTCTGCCGCAAGGCCGGTTTCGAGCTGCTCGGCCCGGTCGACTTCGAATACCCGCCGGGGCGGTTGATGCGCTCCAACGACTGGCGGCTCGACCTGTTCGTCCGCTGAGGACGGCGACGAACTGGTGTTTTCGTAGTCCGGCAACCTCACCGTAAGAGATCGCTCAGCTTCCGTGACCAGGTTGGTCACTCGCGGCCGAAACAGTCAGGGCGTTCCCCCCGCCCGACCGCGAGTTTAATGAGGATCTGCCGTGTCCGGACCACACCATGCCCTCCGGTACGCCTGGCGTGGCTCCTGCCTGCTGGTGCTGGTGGTGGTCGCCGGGCTGGTGCCGGCGCCCGCCTCGGCTCATCCCTTCGGCGCTCCACAGCAGATCGAGGTGGCGGGTCAGGGTGACCGCGGGGTACGGGTCCGCTGGCTCGCCGGCGGCACCGACGACCTGACCCTGCTCGGCATCGCCCTCGGGGTGCTGCCGGAGGACCGGGTCATGCTGGACGGCGCGGTGAGCTACCGGGCCTCCGACGCCGAGGCGGTGGCCGGCGCGCCCGAGTTCGCCCGCTACCTGACCGAGCGGATAGCCGTGGTCCAGGACGGGCGGCCCTGCCCGGGGCGGGCCCGGGTCGGTGCCGACCTGGCCGGCGACGGCGCCGAGGTGGCGTACACCTGCCCGGCGCCGGTGGGCACGGTGACCGTGACCTCGCGGATGCTCACCGACCTGCACACGGCCTATCGCACCCTGGCCAGCGGCCCCGACGGGCAGAAGACGGTGTACGACGCCGCGCACGAGTCGGCGGACTGGACGTTCGGTCCCGGCGGCGGGTCGGTTCGGTCCGCGACTCGGGAGAGCGCGTGGCAGCTCGCCGTCGCCGGGGGTGCCGTGCTGGTCGCCGTCGTGGCCGGGGTGCTGTGGCGGCGCCGTCGGGGACGGAGGGGCTGACCCGTGAACAGTCTCCTCGGTGCCGCCGACCTCGGCGATCGGTTGGTCGGTGCGGTGCAGTCGCCGGGCTTCGTGCCGGTGGCGCTGGTGACCGCCGTCGTGGCCGGGGCCGCGCACGGGCTCGCCCCCGGCCACGGCAAGAGCCTCGCGGCGGCGTACCTGATCGGTTCCCGCGGCCGGGTGCGCGACGCCGCCTGGCTGGGCTTCTCGGTGGCCGCGATGCACACGGTCTCGGTGCTGGCCGTCGCGTTGGCCTGGACCTTCTTCTCCCTCTCCGACCTGGTCAGCCTCGAACGGCTGACCACCGGGCTTCAACTGGCGGCCGGCCTGACCGTCGTCGCCGTCGGGCTCTGGCTGCTGCGCCGCCACCTGACCGGCCACCGCCACGACCACGGGCACGACCACGGCCACCCGCACAGCCACGGCCACAGCCGCAGCCACAGCCACAGCCACAGCCACAGCCACAGCCACAGCCACGACCATGATGGCGGCTCCCGGCCCGGGCTGTTCCTGCTCGGTGTCTCCGGCGGCCTGACCCCCTCGCCGGCGGCCTTCCTCGTGCTGGTCACCGGCATCTTCGCCGGCCGGGCCGGGTTCGCCCTCGCCCTGGTGGTCTGCTTCGGCCTCGGGCTGGCCGCGGTGCTCTTCACCGTCGGGGTCATGGCGCTCACCGGCCGCTCCCTGGTGGCGCGGGTCGCCGGGTCGCGTGCCCTGCTGCGCGCGGCCACCCGGGTCGCTCCGGTGCTCGCCGCGGCCGGAATCACAGTCATCGGCGTGGGCATCTCCGCCGCCGCCGTGGCCGGCCTGCCCGGCACCTGACCGCAGACCCTCCTCCTGACAGCAACCCCCAACGAAGGAGATGTCGTGACGACACCACTTCATGCCCTCGCCCGGAGGTGGCGCCGTCTCGGCGCGGCCACCCTCGGGCTCGCCCTGGCCGGCGGCGCGCTCGTGCTGCCCGCCCAGGCCGCCCCGACGTCGACCGGCGCGGCGCTCACCGCCGCCGGCACCAGACAGGCGGTCGCGGTCCCGGCGGCCGACGTGCTCGACGTCGCCTTCGGCGGCGGCGCCAGCACCGACCGGGCCCAGGGACTGCCGGCGACCACCTGGGGCGCCCCCGCTTACGCCACCGACGCGGCGTTCGGGCACGACATCCTCCGGGTGGACGGCGTCGACGACGCGGTCTCGTTCGACTTCGCCGACCAGTGGGGGCGGTTCTCGGCCGGCTTCGCCATCGAGTGTGTCTTCCGGGTCGACACCACGATGCCGGTCAGCGGTGAGAAGGACCTCTGCTCCGACAAGGAGGCCGGCGGTTTCTCGGTCTACGTCAACGGCGGCAACCTGGGCACGATGGCCCACATCGGCGGCGGCTACAAGTCGGTGCTGACCCCGATCAGCGGCAACCGCTGGTACCACGCCGTCTCGGTCTGGGACGGCCAGACCCTGAGCCTGTACCTCAACGGCCAACTGGCCGGCTGGACCGCCGCCACCGGCGCGCTCACCCCGCCGGCCGCCACGTCGCGTCGCTTCGTGGTCGGCGCCGACGCCGCCCCGACCGGCATCGGGCAGGTCGCCCCGCCCGCCTCGTTCGCCGCGAGCAAGGTGTGGAGCGCGGCGCTGACCGGCGCGCAGGTGGCCGAGCTGGCCTCGGCGTACGACACCCGGCCGCCGGTCCCGGTGGCCGACGTGCTGGACGTCGACTTCGCCGACGGCACCCCGAAGGACGACGCGCAGAACCTCGCCGTCACCGTCCACGGCGCACCGGTGATCGCCGCGGACACCGCAGTGAAGGCGCCGGTGGCCACCTTCGACGGCGCCGACGACGCCTACTCGTACGCCTTCGGCGACCAGTGGAGCAAGATCAGCAGCCGGGTGTCCATCGAGTGCACCCTGAAGTCCAACGGCACCCTGCCCAACAGCGGTGAGCACTCGGTCTGCTCGGAGAAGGAGAGCGGCGGCTACTCGATCGTCATCTACGGCGACAAGCTGACCTTCACCGCGTACGTCGGCGGCGGTTACAAGCAGGCGCAGGCGCCTATCGTCTCCGGCCGCTGGTACCACGCCGTCGGCACCTGGGACGGGCAGTACGTCCGGCTCTACGTCGACGGCGCCCTCGCGGCGCAGACCCCGGCCGCCGGCACCCTCGGGCTGCCCAGCGGCGCCGCCCGCAACGCCTTCTATCTCGGCGCCGACGCGGTCAACCAGTTCTGGGCGCCGGCCTCGCTGCGCAACGCCCGGGTCTACTCGAAGGTGCTGACCCTCGACGAGGTCAAGGCGCTGGAGATCGCCGCCTTCGGCGACGTCCGGGACGCCGGCGTCGCCGTCACCGCCACCGTCCCGGCGCAGGGCGCCCACCTCAGCCGGCCCACCGAGTTCCAGGCCACCATCGCCAACCAGGGCAACGCCACCGGCTGGCGGTACCTGCTCGACGGCCAGCCGATCCAGCTCGGGCAGGAGATCGGCGCCGGCCTGCGGTCCGGCGGCCACACCCTGCAGATCTCGGCGACCGACGTCTTCGGCAAGCCGATCAGCCGGACGGTGACCTTCACCTCCGACGCCATCCCGACCGGCGGCGGCACCGACGTGGGCCAGGGCAGCGGCAGGGTGACCCTGTCCGCGATCGCCCAGAACCCGGACGGCGGCCCGGTCACCACCACCTTCAAGCAGGCCACCGCGAGCGTTCCCGCCGGCGGCGTGCAGGGTGTCGTTCCGGTGATGCCGGCCGCGCTGGACTTCTCGTACACCGAGGGCGGCCAGATCGGCACCGCGCCGCGACCGGATGGCAGGACCGTCGACAGCCCCTCCACCGGCGAGATCCCCTTCCAGCGGTACGACGTGCGGGTGCCGGCGTCGGCCGAACGTCGCCAGCTGCTGTGGAACGGCGTGGTCGACCCGGAGCGGGCGGTCGCGCTGCACGCCTGGAACACCACCACCGGGACGTGGACCGAGCTGGCCACCGCGCGCGGCCAGGCCGAGGGGGAGACCACGCTGAAGGCCACCGTCCGGCCGGAACTGGTCGACGACGGGGTGGTCCACGTCCTGGTCACCGGCCAGGACCCGTTCGCCGACGACCTGGCGCCGCGCGACGCCACCGCCGGTGACCCGGCCAACCGGGACCACTTCGAGGACCCGTCGGACTACGACTTCTCGCTGGCCCACTTCACCGACACCCAGTACCTCGCCGAGGGCGCGGTCGGCGGCACGTACGACGACTTCGACGGCGTCGACGAGCCCAGCGACAAGATGACCATGGAGGAGCGGGCGCTCTGGGCGAAGTCCTACCGGGACACCACCCAGTGGCTGGCCGACAACGCCGGCAAGCGCAAGATCGCCTACACCGCGCACACCGGCGACATCATCGAGAACGACTACAGCAACCCGCTGGCCACCGACTCCAGCGGCAAGCTGCTCTACCCCGGTCTCGACGAGCAGGTGACCAAGGAGTTCCAGTTCACCGCCGAGGCGCAGCGCACCATGGACAAGGCCGGGCTGGTCAACCAGGTCGTCGCCGGCAACCACGACAACCAGGGCGGCAACGAGACCGGCCCGACGTCGCGGTTCAACAGGTACTACGGCCCGGAGCGCTACTACGAGGGCGCCAAGCTGTGGCCGGCCGAGGCCAAGGCGTCGTACCACGCCTGGGACGAGACCACCGACGACTCGGGCGCCGTGGTCACCCGCGGCCGGGACAACCAGAACAACTACGTCCTCTTCTCCGCCGGTGGCCTGGACTTCGTCGCGGTGGGCCTGTCCTACGGCGTCACCCAGGCCGAGGCCGACTGGGCCAGCTCGATCTTCCGGCGCTACCGCGACCGCAACGGCATCCTGCTGACCCACGCCTACCTCGCCCCGTCGGGCACCCCCGACGGCCGGGGCGCGAGCTTCTCCACCGACGGCTCGCGGGCCTTCTCCACCATCGTGTCCGCCAACCCCAACGTCTTCCTGGTCCTCGCCGGCCACGAGCACGGCGTCGGCACCAACCTCAAGACGGGCGTCGGGGTCACCGTCGAGCACAACGTGGTCGAGCTGCTCGCCGACTACCAGTTCTACAAGATGACGGCCGGTGAGCTGTGGCCGGAGAAGGTCGACGCCAACGGCAACCTGGATCTCGACGGCGACGGCACCGTCGACCACCGCAAGGGCGACCTGCTGCAGTTCGGCGCCAGCTTCCTGCGGCTGCTGCAGATCGACGTCGACCGGGCCCGGATGAGCGTCGACACCTACTCGCCGATGCTCAACAACTTCGGTGCCACCGAGTACGACGACCGCAACCGCTACAACGGCGCCGAGGACAACATGGTGCTGCCCATCGACCTGTCGTCCCGCAAGACCAGCTTCGGCACCGACGGTCTGGTGCTGGTCACGCCCACCGACACCGTCATCGGTACGGCCACCGCCCGGTCCGGCTGGCCGGCCACGGTGCAGTGGAGCGGGCTGAGCGAGGGGGAGCTGTACGCCTGGACCACCACCAGCCGGACCGGCGACGGCGAGCAGGTCGGCTCGGCCGACCAGTTCGGCGGCGTCTTCGTGGCCACCGCGGCCGGCACCGACGTCACCCCGCCGGTGCTCACCGTCCCCGCCTCGACCACCGTCGAGCAGGGCAGGGCCTTCGACCCGCTGGCCGGAGTCACCGCGGTCGACAACACCGACGGCGACATCACCGACCGGATCCAGGTGATCGGCGCCGTCGACACCACCACCCCGGGCAGCTACGCCCTGACTTACCTGGTCGCCGACACCAACGGCAACCAGGCGGTCGCCAACCGGGCCGTCACCGTCACCCGGAAGCCGGCGGTGGAACTCACCCCGACCTCGGTACGCGCGAACGACGTGACGGCCACCTGGGGCAAGACCCTGAAGCTGACCGCGGCCGTCACGCCGACCAAGGCGACCGGCCCGGTGCAGTTCCTGCTCGGTGAGGACGTGCTCTGCGAGGCCCCGGTCAAGAAGGGCACCGCCTCCTGCACCGTCAAGATGCTGCCCAACCCCGGCACCCACCAGGTGCGGGCGGTCTACGGCGGCGACAAGACCCACGCGGCGTCGTACGACGACTTCACGCTGACGGTGGTCGAGCGCAAGCGCTGACGGACACCCGGGCGGGGCCGGTCCTACGGGGTCGGCCCCGCCCGCCGGGCGACCCGGCTCAGCCGTCGACGCGAGCTGGCCGGCGCAGCCGGCGGACCAGCAGGACCCCGATGATCGCCACCGGGAGCGCGCCGAGCAGCCAGCCCGGCACCAGCCCGACCGGATAGAGCGGGCTCTCCTCCCCGTCGTACGTGTCGGTGAAGGCCTTGTCGCCCCACGCGTACGCGGCGATGGCCCCGGTGCCGGCGTCGTGGCCCTTGGTCCCCCAGTCGCCGCCGCCGGTGTAGAGGGTGCCGTCGACCGTCTCGCCGTCGGCCTGCCAGGTCGCGTCGCAGGTCGTGTAGTTGGTGTCCTGCCGCATGTTCGAGTAGTTCCAGCAGTCCTGCTCGCCCTCGACCTGGACCTGAGTGCCGTAGTGGCGGGCGAAGGCGTAGCTCTCCCGCTGCGCGAAGCCCAGCACCGCCAGGGCGGTCAGCACCAGCGACGCGGACACGGCCAGGGTGGCGACCGCCTTGCCCCAGTTCGGCGACCGGTCGGCGGCTTCGCCGGCGGTGGCCGGCCGCCGAGCGCTGCCCAGGGCCAGCACCGTGGGGATCACCGCCACCAGGACGGCGGCCACCACCAGCGCCACCAGCCGGGTGGACCGGTTGAGATACAGCACGACGGTCGCGATGCCACCGACGAGGCTGAGCACGCCGACCACGTTCTCGAAGCGGTTCTTCGGCGTGGGCGCCGGGCCGGGCGTGGGCGTGCCGTGCTGGCTGGTCATCGTGAACCCTCCCCTGGATCGTGCCACCGCCCCGGGCGGACGGCCGTCCCCCGAGGACGGCCCGGATCGTACGCGGGCGACCGGCCCGGCGCTGCCCGCCGTCGAGCGACGGGGCTGATACGACGGCCGTCGATCGATAGGGTGGGCCGCTGATCGACCCGCGCCGGCGGGTCGGGAGGGAGAACACCCATGAGGCGCACCGGACGCATCGCGCTGGTGGTGGCGGTCGCGGCGGCCACGCTGGTCGGCCCGGCCGGCCCCGCGCGGGCCGCGGACCCGCCACCGACGAAGCTCTCCGCCTCGGGCTATCCACTGCAGACCCCCCGCGACTACGGCAACGCGGACCTGCTCGGCGGGGCCATCGGCGCCGCCAAGAAGCGGGGCGTCGACTGGGTCCTGGCCAATGCCAACCGGTCGCTGGAGCCGCTGTCCTGCCAGACCGGCAGCGGCAAGGCGATGTACCACCTGGCCGCCGGGGGCACCGGCGAGTACGGCTTCTGCTGGGACGAGACGGGCAGCTCCACCGACGACCCGAGCACCACGGTCTGGTACCCGCAGGGCATCACCACCACCGCCGACGCGTACGACAACCGCACCTACGACGGCGTGCAGGCCGTGGCCACCACCTGGTACAGCAGCGACGCCGGGCACGTGCGGGTGTCGCTCGCCCCGGCGGCCGGCTACTCCAGCGGCGCGAAGTACCGGCACCTGCTGCTGGTGAACCCCGGCTCCGGTGGCACCTTCAGCGCGGTCAGCGACTGCCACGCCGGCGGCGCGATGTGGTACGGCACCATGCTCTACGTCGCCTGCACCGACCACATCAAGCTGTTCAGCTGGGATCACCTGTGGAGCGCCGACACCACGTCGTACTGCGCCGACCGGGTCGGCCGCTACTCCGACAACGGCACCACCCGCTTCTGCGCCAGCGGATACGCGTACCTGATGGCGCAGGTCGGGCAGATCACCCCGACCAGCGGCAACGTGCGGTTCTCGTCGCTGGCGCTGGACCGGGCCGCGTCGCCGGACAAGCTGGTGGTCTCCCAGTACTCCACCAGCAACGGCGGCAAGATCTGGCGGTACGACCTGGACTACACCACCCGGCTGCCCAAGGTGACCGCCCCGTCGACCACCACCCAGGCGTACGACGTGTGGTCGATGCCGTGGGCCCGGGTCCAGGGCGCGGTGACCCGGGGTGACAACTTCTGGTTCCACAGCAGTGGCGGCTCGGACTTCTACGGCAAGCTGCGGTACTGGAACGCCACCGCCGGCAACCCGGTCAAGACGTACAACGGCGCGCACGGCGCCGAGGCGATCTCGTACTGGGGTTGGGGCGACGGCGCCGGCGGGCAGCCGGACATGCTCTACACGCTGAGCGAGCACCCCGGCTACCGGGCGGTGATCGCCATCCGGCAGGGCGACTTCAACTGAGTACGGTCCGTCCCGGCCGGCGTCCCGGGCGGCCGCCGGCGCGTTCGAGTGACCGGTCGGGGTGGACCACCGCGTTGACGGATCGGCGTTGTCGGACCGGTCCGCTACCGTCGGTAGGTCATGGAGCCGTGGCCGGTCGAGACGCTCATCGGGCGGGAGCACCCCGCGGGCCTGCTGCGCGCCGAGGTGGATCGGCTGACCACCAGCCACGGCGGCCTGGTCCTGGTCGCCGGCGAGCCGGGCATCGGCAAGACCACCCTGGTCACCGCCGTGGCGGCGGAGGCCCGGCGGCGGGGCGCGCTGGTGCTCGGCGCCGCCTGTTGGGATTCGGACAGCGCACCCGGCTACTGGCCGTGGGTGCAGGTGCTGCGACGGTTGCGCCGCTCCGCCGACGACTGGGCGCCGGCCCGGGAGGCCGCCGAGCCCGCCCTGGCCGTGCTGCTCGGCGAGAGCACCGGTGACGGTGACCGCGCCGGCCCGCGCCGCGACGCCGACGGCGACCCCGGCGACGGCGACCGGGAGGAGTTCCGCCTGCACGACGCGGTGACCAGCGCGCTGGTCGCGGTCGCCCAGCGGCGGCCCGTGGTGGTGGTGCTCGACGACCTGCACTGGGCAGACCGCGCCTCGCTGCGGCTGCTGCGCTTCGCCGCCCAGCACACCTGGTTCGAGCGGCTGCTGCTGGTCGGCACCTACCGCGACGCCGAGCTGGAGGCCGGCGAGCACCGGCTCGCTCCGCTGCTGACCTCGCTGACCGCCAAGGCGACCACGATCACCCTCACCGGGCTGGGCCGCGACGAGGTGGCGGCGCTGATCGCCCGCACCGCGGGCCGCACGCCCGACGCCGGTCTGGTCGACGAGGTGCACCGGCGCACGGGCGGCAACCCGTTCTTCGTCGAGCAGACCGCCCGGCTGTGGCGGGCCGACGGCCTGGTCACCACCATCGCCCCGGGAGTGCGGGAGGCGGTGCGGCGGCGGCTCGCCCAACTGCCCGCCCCGGTGGTCGAGGCACTCACCGTCGCCGCGGTGCTCGGCCCCGCCTGCCACCGCCAGCTCCTCGCCGCCTGCGTGCCCGGCCCGGCCGCGCAGATCGACCGGCTGCTGGACCGCGCGGTCGCCGCCCGGCTGGTGGTCGCCCGTGGCGGCGGCCGGTTCGCCTTCGCCCACGACCTGGTCCGGGAGACCCTCTACGACGGGCTGCCGGACGACGAGCGGCGGGCCCGGCACGCCGCCGTGGTCCGCGCCGTCGACGGGTCGGCGTCGCTCGCCGAGTGGCTGATCCCGGCGGAGCTGGCCCGCCACGCCTGGCTCGCCGGGGCCGACCTCGACCCGTCCCGGGCCGTCGAGCTGCTGGTCGCCGCCGGCCGCGACGCCGGTGGCCGGCTGGCCGGGGAGGAGTCGATCCGGCATTTCCGCCGCGCGCTGGAGCTGGACCCGGTGCCGGTGGAACGGGTGAAGATCATGATGGAGCTGGCGGAGATGCTCCGGCACACCGGCGAGTCCGCGCAGGACGAGTCCGACCGGCTCTTCGCCGACGCCGCGGCGCTCGCGCTCACCCTCGACGATCCGGTGCTGCTGGCCCGCGTCGCGGTCGCCACCCACCGGCGGCAGCGCCTCGCCCACCATCCGGTCGACGCGCGACCGCTGCTGCACGAGGCGTACCGGCGGTTGATCGGGGAGCCCGGCGCCGACGTGCCGGTCAGCGCACTGCTGGCCGACCTGATCACCGCCACCGAGACGCTGGCCCGCCGCGGCCAGGACGACGAGGCGCTCACCTTCAGCCTCTGGGCCCGGCACGACACGACCTGGGGCCCGGGCACGGCCGCCGAGCGGGCCGCGCTCACCGCCGAAATCCGCGAGGTGGCCCGCCGCACCGGTGACCGGGACACCGAGTTGTGGGCAACCTCGCTGCGCTGGGTGGCGCTGCTGGAGCTCGGCGACCCGGGCTACCACCACGAGCTCACCGCGTTCGTCACCGGCTGCCGGGCCGGTGACGTCGCCCTGCGGCGGGTGGCGGCGGCCGTCGACTCCGGGATCACCGCCGGCTTCCGGGGCGACTTCGCGGCGGCGGACGCCGACCTCGCCGAGGTGGACTCCTTCGGCGAATGGGAGCACACCGACCACGCCTACCTGGGCCCGCACCTGCGCTGGGCGCGACTGCTGTTGCAGGGGCGGTTCGACCAGGCGGCCCGGCTGCTGGACGGGCCGGACGTCGCCGCCCACCCGCACGCGGAGCTGCTGCGGGCGATCACCGCCGCCGAGCGCGGCGACGCGGACGAGGCGGTCCGGTTGACCGCCGGCATCGAGGCGGCGGGGACCATCTACTCCCGGGCCCAGTCGCCGCTGTGGCTGCGGCTGCGGGCGCAGGCCGCCGCGTTGAGCCGGGATCCGCGCCGCTGCGACGAGGCGCACGCCGCCCTCGCGCCGTACCGCGGCCAGTGGCTGGTGGCGCTCTTCGGCTGCGACCTCAGCGGCCCGGTCGACCACTGGCTGGCCGTCCTGGACGCGGCGCGGGGCCGCTGGGACGACGCCGTCGCCGGGTTCACCGCCGCCCGCGACGCCGCCGACCGGATGGCCGCCCGGCCCTGGTCGCTGGTCAGCCGCGCCGGCCTGGTGGCGGCGCTGTCCGCCCGGGGCCGGGCGGGTGACGCGAGCGCGGCGGCCGAGCAGCGGGCCGCCGCCGTGGCCGAGGCGCGGGCGCTGGGCATGACCCAGGTCCTGCACCGGCTGGGGGCGACCGGGCCGCCCGACGAGGCGGGTTCGGCGGTGCCGTTGGCCGATCCCGCCGTGGCCGGGGGCATGGCGGGCTCGGGCGCGCCCGCCGGGGACGCGGTGGGCGCGGGCGTGCCCGCCGGTGCCGCGGGGACCGGGAACGCGGTGGGTGCGGGCGTGCCGGCCGGTGCCACCTCGGCCGGTGCCGCCTCGTCCGGTGCCACTGCGGCCGGGGTCGCCGCGTCTGGTGCCGTGCCGGGCGAGGCCGGCGCCGGGGGCACCGTGGCCGCAGCGATCGCTGCCGCGGCCGGGTCCGTCGGGGCGGAAGCGGCCGGCGCAGGTGCCGCTGCGGCCGAGGCCGCCATGACCCAGCCGGCCGGTGTCGCCGTGGCCGGTGCCGAGTTCCGGCGCGACGGCGCGGTGTGGCGGCTCGCGTACGCCGGGACGGTGGTGCACCTGCCCGACGCCAAGGGCCTGCACGACCTGCGCCTGCTGCTCGGCCGGCCGGGCGTCGACGTGCCGGCGGTGGAGTTGCTCGACCCGGCCGCCGGCCCGGAACTGGTGGCCGCCCGGCGGTACGGCGGCGATCCGGTCCTCGACGACGAGGCGAAGGCCCGCTACCAGCGGCACCTGCGCCGGCTCGACGAGGAGATCGACCGGGCCGCCGCCCGCGACGACCGGGCGAAGCTGGCCGCGCTCGACGCGGAACGGGAGGCGCTGCTCGACCAGTTGCGCGCCGCGGCGGGGCTGGCCGGGCGCACCCGGCGCCTCGACGACCAGGCCGAGCGGGCCCGCAAGGCGGTCACCGCGCGGATCCGGGACACGCTGCGCCGCATCGACGAGCGGCACCCGGTGCTCGCCGCCCACCTGCGAGAAACGGTGTCCACCGGCAGCGCCTGCCGCTATCTCCCGCCGGAACCGCCACCCTGGCGGCTGTGACCCGCCCGCCGCCACCCGCTGCCTGCCGCCCGCCACCCGCTGCCTGCCGCCACCCGCTGCCTGCCTGCCGCCTGCCCGCCGGGACGGGGCGGGGCGGCCGGTCCGGACGGCGTAGCGGGGGCGCCGGACGGGCGAGGCGCGTCCGGGCGCGAAGGTTGAGGGGATTTCCGCTGGTCAGAGCGGTGCTGGTCCGGCTGCCCGGTTCCGGCCGTGCGACCCGGTCGCCACGCGCCGTTCGGGCGGCGGCTCGCGGCGCATGTCCGCAGGTCAGCGCCATTAGGTGGGGTCACCGGCACCGCCGCGAAAGCTACCTTCACCGCAGGTGAACCCGAGCCGCTCTCGGGGCGCGTCGGTGGGGGGAGAGAGCGGGCCTTGCTTCGTGTCTTCCTGATCGCATCCGTCGTCTTCGCCGGCGTCGTGCTGTCGGCGGCCGTCGTCTCGTTCTGCTATGGATTCCTCCGCCCCGAGCGGGCGGCGCGCGGCGCGCACCGACGGCCGACCCACCCCCGCTACGGGCCGGTCCGCGCCGACGAGGTGGCGATCCTGATCGCCTGCCGCAACGGCGCCGCGACCATCGCCACTGCCGTCACCGCCGCCCGGGCGACCGGAGCGCCGGTGTACGTCGTCTCCGACGGCTCCACCGACGACACCGCGCGGGTCGCCGCCGAGGCGGGCGCCCGGGTCCTCGCCCTCGGCACGAACGTCTGCAAGCCCGCCGCCCTGCAGATCGGCTTCGTCTTCTTCGCGCTCAACGTGACCCGGCGCGCGGTGGCCATCATCGACGACGACGTGTCGGTCGCGCCCGACTTCGTCACCGCCGCGCTGGCCCGGCTGGACGACGACGTCGCCATCGTCGTCGGCCACAACGTCACCTGGTGGCCGCCGGAACACCGGTGGAACCCGTGGCTGGCGAAGCGGGCGTACAGCTACTGGAACTATCAGGTGATCACGCGGCGGATCCAGAGCCACTTCAACGTGATGAACTGCATCTCGGGCAGCAACTCCCTCTACCGGGTGGAACTGCTGGACGAGGTGCTGCCGCAGCAGCCGCCGTACATCGTCGACGACACCTTCTGGGTCCTGGAGACCCACCGCCGCCGGCTCGGCCGGATCGTCTACGCCCCCCGGGCGGTGGCGTACCTCCAGGATCCGACCAGCATGGGGGACTGGTACCGGCAGAACCTGGGCTGGATGTGGGGCACCTTCCAGGGCATCATCGGCCACCGGGTCGGCCGGGTGCACAGCCGGTTCGACTACGCGTACCTGCTGCTGATGGCGCACTGGGCCCTCTATGTCGCCGGTGGCCCGCTGACCCTGTGGGTGCTCGCCGCCGCCGGTGCCGGGGTGGGCCCGGGCCTGCTGCTGATGCTCGGCGGTCAGGGGATCTGGGTGGTGCTGGCCGCCTGGCGGCTGTCCCGCCCCCGGCTGGTGCTCTTCCTGCCGTTCATCGTCGTGGCGGACCTGCTCTATCGGGTGGTCCTGGTGCACGCGTTGGTGAAGGCGCTGCGCCGGCCCACCGTCGACCGCTGCGTGTGGGCCTCGCCGGCCCGCATCGGCGCCACTGACCCGGCCAGCGCGTGAGGAGGTGAGTATGTCCGCGAATCAAGAGCTGCCCCTGACGGGCGCGTCGACCGCTGCTGTGGGGGTGATCGGTGCGATCGCCCTCAGCATCGGCGCCCTGTTGGTGACGGCGGCCCAGTGGGGCGCCAGGACCCGCCGCCGGTTCCGGTGACACCCTCGCCGGCCTGCTGGGGCGCGGGCCGGCGAGGTGGGGGCCGCGGACCCGTCGCCGGGTCCGCGGCCCCGCCGGTCAGCGCCGGTTGTAGCGGTACATGGTCAGCGTGCCGAACACCAGCACGAACCCGGCGCTCCACAGCAGCAGCCACATGACGTTCGTCGCGTCGAACGTGCCGGCGGTCGCCCCGCGCACCGCCGACACCAGGTGGGTGATCGGGTTGACCTTGACGAACGCCTGCAACCAGCCGGGCATGGTGGCCGGCTCGACGAACACGTTGCTCAGGAAGGTCAGCGGGAACAGCACCATCATGCTGACCCCCATCACCGACTTCTCGCTGCGCAGCACCAGGCCGAAGAAGGTCCAGACCCAGGAGAAGGCGAACGAGAAGACCACCAGCAGGCCGATCCCGCCGAGCACCCCGAGCACGCCGCCGCTGGGGCGGAACCCGAGCACCAGGCCGACGCCGAGGATGACCAGCGCGGCGAGGATGTAGCGCAGCAGGTCGCCGAAGATCATGCCGACCAGCGCGGCCGGCCGCCAGACGGGCAGCGTCCGGATCCGGTCGAAGACGCCCTTCTCGATGTCGTTGTTCAGCCCGACCCCGGTGTACATGGTGATCATGACGACGCTGGTCACCATGATGCCGGGCAGGAAGAACTGCAGGTAGTCCCGGGGACTGTCGGCGAGCGCGCCGCCGAACAGGTACGTGAACATCAGCACCATGATGATCGGGAAGGCGGTCACGTCGAACAGCTGCTCCGGCACGTGCTTGATCTTCAGCAGGGCTCGCCAGCCGAAGCTGAGCGACGCCGACAGCGGCCCCGGTCGCGCCGGCCGGCTGCCCGGCGCGAGGACCGTGGCAAGTGCCTCCGCGGAGGGCACGTACACGGACGGGGCCCGCCCGGTGGTGGTGGTCGCGGTGTCGCTCATCGGGCCGCCTCCAGCTCGTCGTCCCGCTCGTCGGCCGCGCCGGCGGGGTGGTCGGTCAGGGCCAGGAACACCTCGTCCAGACTGGGCTGGCCGAGGGAGAAGTCGTCGACGACGATGCCGGCGCGGGCCAGCTCGCCCAGTGCCCGGGCGGCCTGCTCGCTCGCCTCCAGGTCGGTGCCGTCCTCGCCGACCCGGGCGGTCATCGCCACCGGGTCCGGCTCCAGCTGCACCGGCACGCCCAGCGCCGCCCGCAGCACCTTCTCCGCGTCCGGCCGCCGGCCGGCGTCGCGCAGTCGCAGGTGGATGGTGCCGGAGCCGACCGACGACTTCAGCTCACCCGGCGTGCCCTCGGCGATCACCCGCCCGTGGTCGACCACCGCGATCCGGCCGGCGAGCTGATCGGCCTCGTCCAGGTATTGCGTGGTCAGCAGGACCGTGGTGCCGTGCGCCACCACCGCCCGGATGATCTCCCACACCTGGTTGCGGCTGCGCGGGTCCAGCCCGGTCGTCGGCTCGTCGAGGAAGAGCAGGTCCGGAGTGTTGAGGATGCTCGCCGCGATGTCGATGCGCCGCCGCATGCCGCCGGAGTATTTCTTCACCTGGCGGCCCGCCGCCTCGGTCAGCCCGAACGCGGCCAGCAGCGCCTCCGCCCGCTCCCGGGCCGCCGGTTTGCGCAGCCCCAGCAGCCGGCCGAGCAGCACCAGATTCTCCGAGCCGGTCAGGTCCTCGTCCAGAGAGGCGTACTGGCCGGTCAGGCTGACCCGGGCGCGGACCTGGTCCGCCTCGGCCACCACGTCGTGCCCGAAGACCCGCGCCTGGCCGCCGTCGGGGCGCAACAGGGTGGCCAGCACCCGGACCGCGGTGGTCTTGCCGGCCCCGTTCGGGCCGAGCACACCGTAGACGGTGCCGGCGGGGACCCGCAGGTCCAGGCCGTCGAGCGCGCGGGTCGCGCCGAACGACCGGACCAGGCCGTCGGTCTCGACGGCCAGACCGGTGTTCCGGTTGCTCATGATCACTACCTCTCTTCAGCGATGCCTCAGCAGACGTACGGGCGCGCCGCGCGGCCCTCGCGCAGCGCCAGACCCCACCAGCAGAGCTCGTCCAGCAACACCCGGGCGTCCTGCCGCAGTTGCTCCTGCGCCTGCGCGCCGGGCGGGTCGGCGAGCAGGTCCACGCCGACGGTGTCGCGCACCGTGACCGCGTGCAGCGCGGTGAAGACCGTGCGGAGCTGGTCGACCGCGTACCGGCCGACCGAACGACAGCCGTACGACACGAAGCCGACCGGCTTGGCCTGCCACTCGTCGTACGCGTAGTCGATCGCCTGTTTCAACGAGGCGGGGAAGCTGTGGTTGTACTCCGGGGTGACCAGGACGAACGCCTCCGCCCGGCCGACCTGCCCGACGAAGGACCGGATGGCCGGCGTCGGTTCGGCGGGATAGCGGACGGGGAAGTCGTATCCGGCCAGGTCGACGACGCTGACCGCCAGGTCGTCCCGCCGGCGCGCCTGGTCGACGAACCAGCGGACCACCCGGTCGCCCAGCCGCCCTTCCCGGGTGCTGCCGACGATCACAGCGAGCCGCAACGGCGACATGCTCCCTCCCCGCGTGTCGTGGGATCTCACCCGGAAGGCGCGAGACGCCCGCCAGATCACATCTGGCGGGCGCGGAAGTCGCCGACGAGCACGGCGCGGCGGACCGTCGAAGGGCACAGCGCGGCGGCCCGTCGAAGAGAGCAGAGCGCGGCGGACCGTTGAAGAGAGCACGGCGCGGCGGCCCGCCCCGGGCCGCCGCGCCGTGCTCGCCGGGTCAGCGTTCCTGGGGGCGGCGCCGGATGACCGGGGCGAGGCGGACCAGCGCCAGGCCGGCGATGAGCAGGGTGGCCCCGGCGATCACCGACCAGCCGATGCTGACCCCGGTCAGGGGGAGGGTGGCGGTGCAGCCGGCGGCGGCCGCAGTGCATCCACGGGTGTACATACAGTTCCTCTCAGGAGTTGATCCATACGCGGTCTGTTCCGCGTACGGTCTGGGCCAGCGCCCGCCAGTAGGCGAAGGAGCGGACCTGCTCGTAGCACCATTCGGGAAGCAGTGCGGCGGCGGTGAGCAGCGCCCACCAGCCCTGCCGGCGGACGGTCAGCACCCGCTCGGCGACGAAGATGCCGGTGATCGGCAGCCAGCGCGGATCCCATGGCAGGTAGCCGAGCAGGTACCAGCCGGCCACCAGCGAGACCAGGTAGAGCGGCACAAGGAGAGAACTGCTGTAGATGCCCAGTTGGCGCAGCCAGTTGCCGGCGTTCCACCAGCGGAAGCCGTACAGCCGCAGCGAGTCGAGCATGCCGCGCTGCCAGCGCACCCGCTGGGTGATCAGCGCCTGCACGGTGGGCATCGAGTCGGTGATCGCGTCGAAGCCGGGCGCCACCCGGGGCCGGTAGCCCAGCGAGCGCACCGCGAACGTCATCTCGATGTCCTCGGTCGCCGGGTCCCGGTGGTAGAACTCGCCCGGGTAGCCGGGCAGCCGTCCGCTCGCCCGGCCGGCGAGGATCTGCCGGACCACCGGGACGCGGAACACGGTGGCGACGCCGGAGAGCACCACCGCCTTGCCGTCCTTGCGCCACACCCAGCGGGAGAACCGGGCGTACTCGTTGCGCTGGAGGATGTCCAGCAGCCGCCGCCCGTCGTCCAGCCGGTAGTCGGCGCAGACCGCGCCGACCCCGCGCCGGGTCAGCGCCCGGACGGCGGCGGCCACCGCGCCCGGGGCGAGGATGCTGTCCGCGTCGGTGACCAGCAGCAGGTCCCGGTCGTGCAGGTGCGGCAGGAGCAGGCCGATGGACCAGTTCAGCGCGCCCGCCTTCTTGTGCGGGTTGGGACCGGGCATGTCCCACACCTCGGCGCCGGCCGCCCGGGCGATGGCCGCGGTGTCGTCGGAGCAGTTGTTGGGCACCACGATGAGCCGGTCCACCGGCCGGGTCTGGGCCAGCAGCGCGCGCACCGTCGCGGCGATGGTGGCCGCCTCGTTGTAGGCGGGCACCACCACCACAATCCGGGTGTGCCGGTACGTGCTCATGTGATCCTGCCGCCCCCACGCCGCTGGTCAACCAGGAGTGGAACACGCTCTGACCTGCAGCGCCATGGGACGTGAGAGGGATTACGGGGGCACCGGTGGTGCCATCGGAGGGATCATGAGGGCCGGTGGCGCCCGGCGAAACGGACGGCCCCGCTGACCGGGTGACCAATCGGGCGCGGCCGATCGGGCAAACCCGCCTTCGACGGCCTCACCAGGGCAGCACCCCGTGGTCGCCACCGTTATCCATTCGGTATCCCCAGAGCAGGCCGCTCGGCCCATCCGCCGGCAGCGTCGCCAGGTGCACGCTCACCTCCGCCCCCTGCTCCGCCGTGCGGAAACCGGAGTGGTGGTTGAAGTCGGTGGCGCAGTAGCCCGGGTTGGCGGCGTTCACCTTGATCGGGGTGTCCCGCAGCTCCTTGGCGTACATCGCGGTGACCATGTTCAGCGCGGTCTTCGACGCGGGGTACGGCACCGACGTCAGCGCGAACAGGGCGCCCTGCGGGTCGGTCATCACCCCGATCGAGCCGACCTCGCTGGAGACGTTGACGATCCGCCCCGCCGGGGCCCGCCGCAGCAGCGGCAGCAGCGCGTTGGTCACCGTCACCACCCCGAACACGTTGGTGTCGAAGACCTCCCGCAGCGTGGCGAGGGTGGTCTCGCTGGGCAGCGCGGTGCCGTCGGCCCGGACGATGCCGGCGTTGTTGACCAGGACGTCGAGCCGGCCGTACTCCCGCTCCACCAGCTTCGCCGCCGCCGCGACCGACTCCGCGTCGGTGACGTCCAGCGGCACGAACCGGGCGTCCGCGCCGCCGGCGCGCAGCGTCCGTTCCGCCTCCCGGCCCCGCGCCTCGTCCCGCGCGCCGAGCAGCACCGTGGCGCCGCGCGCGGCGAGCTGCTGGGCGGTGGCGTACCCGATTCCCTTGTTGGCCCCGGTGACCAGGGCGAGTGTCGTCGTCATGGGGTCGAGGCTGCCGGCGGGACCGGCCGGCCGGGAGAGACCCGGCGAGCCTGGTACCGGTGGTACCACCCGGGACCGCCCGGGTTGCGGCAGGCTGGTCGGCATGACGACGCTGCGCCGGGCGGAGCTGGCCGACTTCCTGCGGGCCCGCCGCGCCCGGCTGCGGCCCGCCGAGGTCGGCCCCCGAGGGGGTACGCCGGCGCACCCCCGGCCTGCGCCGGCAGGAGGTCGCGCAACTCGCCGGCATCTCCGTCGACTACTACATCCGGCTGGAGCAGGGGCGCGGGCCGCACCCGTCCCGGCAGGTGCTCGCCGCGCTCGCCCGGGCGCTGCTGCTCAACCGGGACGAGCGGGCGTACCTGTTCCGGGTCGCCGGGGTGGCGCCACCCGAGCCGGCCGGTCCGAGCCGGACGGTGCCCCCGGGGCTGCGGCACCTGCTGGACGCGATGACCGGCACGCCCGCGTACCTGGTCGACGCCGCGTACGAGGTGCTGGCCTGGAACCGGCTGGCGGGCTGGTTCGTCGGCGACCTGTCGACGGTGCCCGCCGGCGAACGCAACATGGTCCGCTGGATGTTCGCCCGGGGAGTGCCGGCGGCATACTGGCGCGATCCGGAGGTGCTGGCCTTCGCCCGGACGACGGTGGCGGACCTGCGCGCGGCGTACGGTCGCCACCCGGCCGACCCGCCGCTGGCCGCGCTGGTCACCGAGCTGCTCGGGGTGTCGCCGCGGTTCGCCGCGCTCTGGGCCGAGCACGGGGTGGGGGAGCGCCGCCCGACCGTCAAGCGGGTCGCCCACCCCGAGCTGGGTCCGCTGGAGTTCGAGTGCCGGGTGCTGCACGTGCCGGAGACCGACCAGCGGCTGATCGTCTACGTCCCCGAGCCGGGCTCGCCGACCCAGGCGGCCTTCCACCGGGCCGGCGAGCGGCTCACCGCCGGTCAGTAGCCGACGAACAGGCTGCCGGTGGCGGTCCGGCCCTGCCAGGTGGCGGTGACGGTGCCGGTGCTGGACGGCGGGAGGGTGCTCGGCCCGGTGATCGGAAAGACCGCCCCCGGGCTGCCCGGCGGCACGTCGACGGTCGCCGGCACGGACACCCCGGGCAGGTCGACGGAGAGCGACACCCGGGTCCCGTCCGGGTTGGGCGTGTCGCCGATGCCGACCACCCCGGTGGTCGTGCCGCCCACGGGGACGTACGCGCCGCCGACGGCGAAGGTCGTCGGCACCGCCGCGACCGGGCTGCTGTCCCCGGTGCTGCCCAGGTACGCGCCGGGTCTGCCCTCGCCGGGGACGTTGTCGCCACGGACCGGCACCGTGAAGCTGACCGTGGTCGCCCCCTCGGGCACGACGACCAGCGCCGGCACGAACACGCGTACCCCGGTGTAGGCGGTGTTGGACCAGAGGTCGACGTTGATGCCACCGGCCCGGGCCGGGGCGGTCAGCTCCACCGTCCCGGTCACGTCCGATCCGTTGAACACCACCCGCCGGTCGAAGCGCAGGTCCTTGACCCCCTGCACCGCCGGATCCTCGGGCACGACGGTGACCGTGCCGGCCGGGACGAGGCCCTGCCCGGTCGCCTGGGCGTGCAGCGTGCGGTGCAGCGTGGTGTTGATGCCGGCGGCGAGCCGGATCGGGAAGGTGATGCTGGTCCGCCCCTCGGGCACGTGCACGCTGCTGCCCACGAACGCCCCGTAGACCACGTCGGCGCTCAGGTACACCCACAGCCCGCCGGCCGGGGCCGGACCGGTGAGGGTGATCGTCTGGGTGGCCAGTTGACCCGCGACGATGGTCGACGGGGTGATCGTGCCGCCGAGGACCACCGGGGCCGGGCTGGGACTGGCGGTCGGTGTCGGGGCGGGACTCTGGGTCGGGCTCGGTGGCGGGACGGCGGTGGGGGACGGGGTGGGTTTTCCGGGCTTGCCGGGCTTGCCGCCGGGAGCGGCGCCGGCCGTGACGGGGACGGCGGTGAGCAGCGCCACCGCCAGCGCGGCGGCGCCGAGTGGGCGGAGCAGGGTGGACACTCGCATGTGGTACTCCGTTCCGGTCGGAAGGGGAGACTCCCCGAGCCAACCGGCCCCGCCGGCCGCCCACCAGCCGGGCGGCGGGTCCGTAGCAGTCTCGTAAGAAGTGGCCGGACCTGCGGCGGACGCGGGGAAGGGGGCCCGATCGGGCCCCCTTCCCGGCTGCGTCGCGCCCGCCGGCCGCGTCAGCTCGGTACGTAGTCGAAGGTGTCCGGGTTCGGGCCGCGGCGACCCGCCTCGCCCTTGTCCAGGGCGGTGATCCGGTCCATCGCCGCGTCGTCCAGTTCGAAGTCGAAGATCGCGAAGTTCTCCTCGATCCGCTTCGGGGTGACCGACTTGGGGAAGACGATGTCGCCGCGCTGCACGTGCCAGCGCAGCGTCACCTGGGCCGGCGTCCGGCCCACCTGCTCGGCGATGTCGACGACGGTCGGGTCGCCGAGCACGTCGCCCTGCGCGATCGGTGACCACGCCTCGGTGAGGATGTTGTGCGCCTTCCCGTACGCGCGCACCTCCTCGTTGCCGAGGTACGGGTGCACCTCGATCTGGTTGACCGCCGGCACGACCTCCGCCTCGGCGGCCAGCCGCTCCAGGTGCGCCACCTGGAAGTTCGACACGCCGATCGACCGGGCCCGACCGTCGCGCTGGAACTCCTCCAGCGCCTTCCAGGTCGAGACGAAGTCGCCGTCGTAGAGGGTGGGCGGCGGCCAGTGGATCAGGAACAGGTCGAGGTAGTCGAACTTCAACGCCGCGAGGGTCTGCTCGAACGCCTTGCGGGCGTCGTCCGGCCGGTGGAAGCCGTTGTTCAGCTTGCTGGTCACGAAGACGTCGTCCCGGTCCAGCCCGGACTCGCGGATCGCCTGCCCGACCTCGGCCTCGTTGCCGTACATCTCGGCGGTGTCGATGTGCCGGTAGCCGACGTCCAGCGCGGTGCGGACGGCCTGAACGGTGTCCTTCGGCTCGATCTGGAATACGCCGAAGCCCAGCTGCGGGATGGTGTTGCCGTCGTTGAGGGAAATGTTCGGGATCGTGTGCGCCATTCGGCTTGTTCTCCCATCGTGTCGGGGCGGTCCGGCGCGGGAACGTTCCCACCTTCTCCCGGCCGGATCAGGCCACCGCAGCGAGTTACCCGCTGCGGTGGCCGTGTCACCCGGATCGGTGACGTGATCTGCGCCAACCCGGGCGGCCGGGCCGCTCGCACCGGGAGTTCCGGTCCGGCCGGGGGGCCGCTCGACGCCTAGGCTGGACGGCATGAACCGCTACGTCGCGCTGCTGCGCGGGATCAACGTGGGCGCCGGCCCCCGGGTGGGGATGGCAGACCTGCGCCGGGTGGTCACCGACCTCGGCCACGAGGACGTGCGGACCCACCTCCAGTCCGGCAACGTGGTCTTCGGCAGCCGGGCAGGCGACGCCGGCGCGCTGGCCAAGGGCCTGGAGAGGGCGATCGCCGAAGAGTTCGGACTGACCGTGCCGGTGCTGATCCGCGACGCCGGCGAGCTGGCCGCTGTCGTGGACGGCAACCCGTATCCCGGGCAGGACGACCCCACCCGGCTGTTGGTGGCGTTCCTCGCCGCCGCGCCGGCGAAGGCGAAGGCGGCGGCGCTGACCGTGCCCGGCAACGAGAACGTCGAGTTCATCATCGCCGGGCGGGAGGTCTACCAGCACTTCCCCGACGGCGGCTACGGCCGGTCGAAGTTCACAAACGTCCACCTGGAGAAGCGGCTCGGAGTGGTGGCCACCACCCGCAACTGGAAGACCGTCCGAGCTCTGAGCGAGCTGGCCACTGGCTGAGCCGGGACCGGCCGGCGCCGGCTCCCGTTCCGTCAGAAGTGGTACGCGGTGTGGTACTCGGGCAACAGCACCCGGCTGCGCGGCGAGACCCGCCGCACCTCGGTGATCAGCGCGTCGAGGCGGGTACGGTCGTTCGGCTCCACCCGCGGCGGGTTCGTCAGCGGCGTCTCGAAGTTGTCCCAGTGCACGGGCACCACCACCTTCGGGAAGTCCAGCGCCGCCATCAGCCGGGGCACGTAGTCGGCGGTGGCGGTGGTGGCCGCGGTGGCGATCATCGCCACGTCCGGGGCCAGCCCGGCGAGGTTGCGCTCGTTGAGGTCGCTCGCCCCCATGAAGAACACCGACGGGCCGTCCACCACCCGCAGCTGGAAGGCCAGGGTGTCCCCCTCGGGCAGGTCGGAGATCTTCGTCGGCTTCGGCGGCGGGGTGATCCGTACGCCGGGGAAGGCCATCGACCAGGAGCCGTTGCGGCTGTGCAGCGAGCTGACCACCTCGACCGTGTAGTCGCCGAAGTCGAGCATCTCCCCGCCCCGGACCGGCGCGAGTTTCCCGGCGGGCAGCCCGTAGGCCAGCCCCAGGTGGTACGCGGTCAGCGTGCCGAAGACCCGGGCGCCGGTGCGCCGGGCGAGGTACGGAACGTCGTTGAAGTGATCCCAGTGGGTGTGCGTGACGAAGATGTTCTCCGCCCGGTCCACCAGCGGGTCGATCACGCCGGCGTCCACGGTCAACGGGGTGTCCTCGTCGAACGCCCTGCGGAACAGCCCGGTGTCGAAGCGGCTCAGGTACGGGTCGACAAGGACGGTGCGGTCGCCGATGTCGATCCGCCAGCCGGACGTACCCCACCAGCGGAAGCTGACCGCTCCCCGGCGGCGTGACCGGGCGGCGGCGGGCGCCGCGACGGTGGGCGCCGCGGCCTGGGCCGGGGTGGTGAGCGCGGCGCCGGCCAGCCCGGCGGTGGTCAGCGCGGCGGTGCCGGCGGCGGCGTCGCGCAGCAGTCGGCGGCGGTGGATGCGAGGTGCGGGCATGCGGATGCCTTTCGGTGCGGTGTGGAGCGTGGTCGGCACCGACCTCACCATCGCACCCGCCGTCGCGTCCAAGATCGACCGGCGGTGGCGGCGATATCCGGACCGATATCACCGCAGGTCGGAGGCAGCGCGCGGGAACGCCATGAGCTGAAAACTCATCCGTCGCGCAGCACCTCCACGGCGACCCGGGCGGCCCGGCCCAGCGCCAGGTCGACGTCGATTCGCCGGACGCTCAGCCCCACGGTCCGGGCGTGCACCAGGATCGCGTACCGGCGGCCGTCGGGGTATTCGGCGACGCCGGCCTCCAGGTGCAGGCCGGGCAGGTTGCCGGTCTTGCCGGCGACCCGGACACCGGGCGGAAAGCCGGCGGCGAGCCGGGTCCAGAAAAGTTGGCGGTCCATCAGCTCGCGCACCATGGCGCAGGCAGCCGCCGGCCCTGCCTCGTCCCGCCAGATCAGCCCGAGCAGGTGGGTGATCTCCCGGGCGGTGCTGGACGTGGTGTGCGCCGGGTCGAAGACCCGCATGGACCGGACCCGTTCGGCGGACAGGGTGGGGAAGATCCGGGCGAACTCCTCCTCGTCGCGGGCACCCACGTCGGCGAGCATCACCTCGACCAGTTGCCGGGGGCCGCCGACGATCCGGGTGCGTGGCAGGCCCAGCTCGGCGGCGAGCATCGCGGGCACGTCCGGCCCGACCCGACGCAACAGCAGGTCGGCGGCGGTGTTGTCGCTGACCGACATGGTGAAGTACGCGAGGTCACGCAGAGAGATCTCGACGTCGTCGGCGCAACCGGCGACTCCCCAGCCGCCGAGCCGGTCCTCGGCGCGCACCAGCACCCGTTCGGCCGGGTCGAGCTGTCCGGCGACAGCCTGCCGGGCGAACTCCAGCACCAGCAGAATCTTGAACACGGACGCGATGACGATCTGCTCGTCCGCCCGGAGGGCGACCTCCCGCCCCGCCTCGTCGACGTCCGCCACGTGCAGCGCCCCGCTGATGCCCGCCCGGCCGTAGATCTCCTCGATCCGCTCTCCGATCCCCATGCACCTCACGCTAACCACCGCCCCCGTAGGGTCGGGGCGTGGATCTGCTGCGGCACCTGGGGCATTTCGTGGTGGTGGCCCGGGAGCTGCACTTCGGGCGGGCGGCCGAGCGGCTGGGGATGGCGCAGCCTCCGTTGAGCCAGTCCATCCAGCGGCTGGAGCGGGAGTTGGGGGTCGAGCTGTTCGACCGGTCCCGGCGGCAGGTGCGGCTGACCACCACCGGGCAGCTCCTGCTCGGCGAGGCCGACGAGCTGCTCGGCGCCGAGCGGCGGCTGCGCAACCTGATCCGACAGGTCCGCGACGGGCAGTTGGGGGTGCTGCGGGCCGGCGTACCGCCGGAAACCCCGGCGGTGATGCTGCGGGCGCTGCTGGACGGGATCACCGCGCGGGCCCCGGGCCTCGATGTCGACCTGCACGAGCTGACCAGCGCCGAACAGGTACGGATGCTCGGCGAGGGGCGGCTCGACGTGGGGCTGCTGCACCACCCGGTGGACGACGCGGGGCTGCGCCTCGGGCCGGCCGTGGACGTGCCGCTGGGCGTGCTGCTGCCTCGGGCGTCGCCGCTGGCCCGCGACCGCGCGGTCAGCCTCGCCGCGCTGGCAGGACTGGACCTGGTCACCGCGCCGCGGGCCACCGCGCCCGGCTGGCACGATCACCTGCTGCGGGTGTGCGGGGAGCAGGGATTCACGCCGGGACGAGTCCGGCCGGCGAGCAACCCCGAGTTCCTGTTCGGGCTGCTGCTGGCCGGGGGCGCGGTGGCCGTCGAGCCGGCTGCCCTCGCCCGGCGGGAGCCCCGGTTGGCCTGGCGGCCACTGGCCGGCGTACGGCTGGCGAAACGCACCTCGGCGGCCTGGCCGGACCGGTCGGCGCACCCGGCGGCGCCGATGTTCGGGCAGCTGGCGGCGGAGGTACTGGCGGTCACCGAGCCACCCGGGCCGGCAGCGCTCGCGTCCGCCGCCCGACCGTGGCCGGTGCTCTTCGAGGCCGGGCAGGACGAGCGGCCGGCCGCCGTCACGTGACCACGCGGCCCGGCGCCGTCACGACGCCTAGCGTCCGCGGACGGCGGTCGAGTCGAGCCGGAACCCGATGGTGCGGTCGACGATCCGCTCGACCAGGTCGCCCTTGCGCAGCCCGGTCACCCCGCGCAACCCCGCCCGGGCGGCCAGCGCCCGCAGGTCCCGGGCCGTCCAGCCGGCCAGGTACGCGGTGCCGTCGGTGCGCCGGGACATGGCGGCCAGCGCGGCGTGGGCCCGCTCGACGTCCCGGTCGGGTCCGGTGGCCGGCGGGTCCCCGGCATGCCGTGCGCCGACGGGCGCGGGGGCCGGCCGGTCCTCGGCCCGCCGTGCGCCGACGGGTACGGGGGCCGGCGCGTCCTCGGCGTGCCGGGGCCCGACCGGCGCGGGGGCCGACGGCGGGGGGTCGGCCACCGGCAGGACGGCCAGTCGGGCGCGGCCCTGCGTCAGGTCGGTCAGCTCGGCGGTGGTGAGGCCGGCCAGGAACTCGGCCACCCGGGCCAGCGCGGTCCGCGTCGGGTCGGTCACGCGTCCGCCCCGGCCGGCTGGAGGTGGTCCCAGAACTCGGTGGTGATCTGCCGCAGCTCCTCGCGCACCGGCGGGACGGTGACCCGGTCGCGCAGCACCACCGGCACGCCGCGCGGGGTGTTGGTGGCGAACAGGGTGACGTTCTCCCGCAGCGCGGTGGGGAAGACCGGCACGCCCAGCGCCCGTACCTGGTCCATGTAGCCCTGGTGCGCGGCGATCGGGCGCTGCGCCATCAGCTGGATCATGGTGAACACCACCCCGGCGATGTCCGGGGCCACCTTGTGGTGCCGGCGGATCCGGGCGAATCGGCGGGAGTCGGCGTTGTATCGCTCGACCAGCTCCCGCACGTTGCCGTGCAGGTAGTCGATGCCGAGGGTGGACAGGTAGTCGGCCTTCGCCGGGATGAGCAGGTGGTCGCTGGCGATGATCGCCGACTGGGTGACCACGTTGAAGTTCGGCGGGCAGTCGATGAGCACCAGGTCGTACGGGGCCAGTGCCGGGTCGTGCAGGCCCTGGTCGAGCGAGCCGCGCACCCGGAACAGCTCGGCGTCGTACTCCTCGCCGTCGGCCACGCCCCGGGCCAGCGCCAGGTCGATGTCGACCAGCTGGAGGTGCGAGGCGATCAGGTCGAGCCGCCCGGCGCCCTTGAGGTGGGCGTTGGCCGGGCCGGGGGAGACCACCAGCTCACCGAGGTTCACCGCCGGGGTGTCCCCGCGCAGGCCGTCGTACCAGCGCTTGACCGTGCGCTCGTCGCGCAGCCGGTCCCGCCAGTCGTCCGGGTCGTAGAAGCTGAACGTCAGGCTGGCCTGCGGATCGAGGTCGATCAGCAGCACCTTGAGTCCCCGGTTGGCCAGTTCGGCCCCGAGGTTGGCGGTGACCGTGGTCTTGCCGACCCCGCCCTTGTAGTTGATAACCGATACGACGTACACCGATACCTCCCCGACCGGGAACGGTAACGGTCGGCCCGGGGGCGTGGCACACCTGCCCGGCGCCTCGGTCGCCCCCGCCGTCCGGCGCGGCCGGCGGGGGTCGGCCGCGCGGCATATCCTCGCGGCCATGCGAGCCGACATCCGGTACGTGGCCGGCCTGGTCCTCGCCGCGGTGGCGGCACTGTGGTGGGCGGTCGGCGTGACCGTGCTGCAACCACTGACCGAGCCGCTCGGTCCCTGGTCGGAGCTGCTCCTGCGGGGCAATCCGTACTGGGCCCGGGAGCTGCGCTGGGGCACCGTGTTCGCGGTGGCGCTGGCGTTGATCCTCGCCGCGGGTGGCGACCGCCGGCACACCGGTGCGGCGGTCCTGCTGGCGGGCGCCTGGGTCGCCGCGGACGTCCTCGCCGACCGGGCGCAGCCGCAGGGCGCCCCGGCGACCGTGCTGCTGGCCGCCGGTGGGTGGCTGGCGATCGCCGGCACCGTCCTGCTGGCGCAGCGGGGGAGGAGCCGGCCCGGCGAGGTCCGGGGCTGGCCCGAGCGACGTACCCTCACCGCCGCCGCCTGCGTCGCGGCGGCGCTGCTGGTGGTTACCGCGCAGCTCGGCGACCCGGGTGGTCGGGCGGCGGACCTCGCCCCGGCGGCGTACGTCACCGGGGCGCTCCTGCTCGCCGTGACCGTCGGCTGCGCGCTGGCGGCGGCGCCCTCGCCCGACCGGGTCCGGCCGGCGCTCGCGCTGGCCGGGGTGGGCGCGCTCGGCTTCTGGCTGGCCCGGCTCGCCCCGGCCGGCGGGTTGCTCGTCGCCGCGCTGCTGGGTGCGGTCGTGCTCACCGGGGTGACCGTGCTGGCCTGGGACCGGGCGGCGGAGGGGTCGCGGTGGAAGCGGTCCGCCCTCGTCGCGTTCGGCACGCTGCTGGGCGTGCCCGTGCTGCTCGTCCTGGCGGCGCTCGTCGTCCAGTGGCTCCGGCTGGGCGCCCTGTTCACCTCGCTGGCCGGCAACGTCGTGGTCAGCAGCGACGACGGCGACGTCCCCTACGCGTTCGCCGGGCTGCTCGCCGGCCTGGTGATCGCGCTGGTGCTGGCCTGGCCGAACGCCCTGGGCCAGCGGCCGCCGCACGCGGTCCGCCGGCAGTAGCACCCCGCCGTCCGCCGGCACTGGAACACGGAAGTAGTGGCCTCACCCGAGTCGCGAGGCCACTACTTCCAGGATGGAGCGGGTGCGGTGATCCGGTCAGCGGGCCGCGGCGTGCCGGCGGCGGCGGGTGGCCACCAGCAGCAGTGTGCCGATCGCCAGGCCGGCCGTCCCGGTCCCGCCGAGGAGGTGCAGCTCGGCTCCCGAGGTGCCGGTCCGGGGCAGCTTCGGCCGGTGGAAGAGCTTGGCCGGCCCGGCCGACGGCGAGCCCTTCGCCGGGATCCGGACGGTGTCGACGAGCCAGAACATGTTGTCCCGCGGCACGGCGCTCAGGCTCCAGTCCCCGGTGGCGGCGAGCCGGATCGGCGGGGACGTCCACGCGCCGTCGGCGTCCACCCGGACGTCGCCGGAGACCCGGGTCCACCGGCCGCCCTGGTCGGGGCGCTCGGGGTTCGTCTCGTCGACGCCCTTGGTGAAGAAGATCGAGACGGGCCCGGTGAAGGTCTGCCGGCAGTGCGGCCGGCCCTTCCAGTGCATGGTGGCCGTCCAGGCGTCCTCACCGGCCGGCTTCACCACGGTCTCGAAGCAGTTCGGCGCGACCGGTTCGGCCTTCGGGGCCGCGCCGCCCCACTCCGGCCCGCCCGGGCTCCACGGCTGCTGGCCGCCCCACTCCGGCCCGCCGGGGGTGTCCGGGTGCTGGCCCCCCTCCTCGGGCCAGGGCCGCTGGCCGCCGCCGTCGGAGGGCAGGCCGCCGCCGTCGCCGCTCGCCTCGGGCGTGGCCGGCTGGCCCGCCTCGTCGTGCGCGGCGGCCATCGACGCCTGGTGGAACCGGACGGCACCGTCGTCGGCCTTCGCCGCCGGCGGTGCGCCCAGCACCGTGGACAGGACGAGCGCGGCGGTTCCCAACAGCAGCTTCGGGCGGTACAGCCTTCTCATGCAACGTTCCTTCAAGTAGGGCAGACGTGCCCACCATTGAAGGCGTTATCTGGGCTTCTGTCCTATTTATTGGCAAACTGGGGATCGAATCACCCGATCAGCGGTACGTCGACTCAGGACTCCCCGTCCGTCGCCGCGGTCCCGCTCAGCCGCCAGTACTGCCGTTTGTCGTCGTCGCGGACCACCACGCCGAGCCGGGCCAGCTCGCCCCGCAGCTCCCGGGCCTCGCCGCGCCGGTCCCGCTCGACCGCCCGCTGCCGGGCCCCCAGCAGCACGTCCGCCCCCGCCGGCAACCCGGGCAGCCCCGCCACCCACCGCCGGTACGCGTCCCGGTGCGGATCCCCATCCGTCCACGGCACGCCGTGCCGCCGGAAGGCCGCCGCCAGCCGCGCGCCGTCGAGGTCGGCCCGCTCCCGGACCAGCTCCTGCTCCCGCGCGCCGAGCAGGACCAGCGCCGTGCCGTCGAGGAAGGCCGCCCGCACCGCCGTACGCGGGAACTCCTGGACCTGGCCCGCCCGGCGCATCCGCACCCGGTGCCGCTCGACGCTGACGGTGAGCCGGTCCCGGTGGCCGGCCGCGGCCACCGCCACGCCGGCCAGGACGCCGACGGCGACCGCGCCGATCAGCGCCGTCCGGTCGGGCAACTCGGCGACCGCCTTGAACAGCCCGCGAAACGGCACCCAGCGCAGCTCGGTGGCCACCCACGGCGCGACGGTGGCGAACAGCCAGCCCACCCCGGCGCCCAACAGCGGAAAGCCGCCCCACAGCACGGCCAGCTCGGCGGCGCCGCCGGCCACGGTCACCGCGTCGTCCCCGCCCGGCGTCGACACGGTCAGGACACCTCCCGCCGCACCGTGCGCAGCAGGCCGGCGACCAGCGGCACGACCACCCAGACCAGCCACGACACCGCCATCCGGCCCCACTGCCCGGCGGTCACGTCCGGACCGAACAGCGGTTCCATCGTCACCGACGTGTCGAGCCAGCCGGCCGGCCCACGCAGCGCCGTCACCATCGCGGCCAGGACCGACCAGATGGTCGGCAGCACCAGATAGCTGACGATGGCCAGCGGCGGGTTCAGCAGCAGCAACCCGAACGCCGCGCCCAGCAGCACGTTGACCACCTGGAGCACGGCGGCGTGCAGCAGCAGGGACCACGCGAACTGCCAGCTGCCGGCCCCGCCGGTCGCTCCGGAGAGCAACGTGCCGGCCGCGGCCACCGCCAGGCTCACCAGCACCGACACCAGCGCGGCCAGCACCACCGCGGCGAGCTTGGCCACCACCACCCGCTCCCGGCGGGGCACCAGCGCGTACGTGGTCAGCGCGGTGCGCTGCGACCACTCCGCGGTGATGGACAGGATGCCCACCACCGGCAGCAGCAGCCCGACCGGCAGCAGTGACGGGGTGAAGAAGGCGGTGAACGTCTGCCGCTCGTCCGGGACCACGAACAGCTGCACGGTGACGATGGCCGCCGCGATGACCCCGATCGTGATCAGCAACCAGCGGCCGGCCCGGGTGTCGACCAGCTTGCGCAGCTCGACCTCGGTCAGCCGGGCGAGGGTGGGCGCCCGGTCGGCGGGGCGTACCGGGGTGGGGGGCGCGGGGGGCGCGGTGGCGACGGTGCTCATTTCACGGACTCCTTGGTCGACGAGCCGGCGGTGAGGGTGAGGAACAACTGCTCGAGGCCGCCCGAGTCGGCGGGCCGCAACTCGGTCAGGACCAGGCCGGCGTCCGCCGCCGCCTGCCCCACCGCGCCCGCCTCGGCCCGCACCACGAACCCGCCGTCGGTGCCGGCGGTGGCGTCCAGGCCGGCCCGGTCCAGGGTCAGCCGCAGGGCATGCGGATCCCGGGCGCGGACCAGGGTGCCGGCACCGGCCAGCAGCTCGTCCCGGCCGCCCTGGGCGACCACCCGGCCACCACCGATCACCACCAGCCGGTCGGCGACCGCCTCCACCTCGCGCAGCAGGTGCGAGGAGAGCAGCACGGTGCCGCCCCGGTCGGCGAAGTCGCGCAGCAGGCCGCGCATCCAGAAGATCCCCTCCGGGTCGAGGCCGTTGGCCGGCTCGTCGAGGATCAACACCCGGGGGTCACCGAGCAGCGCGTGCGCCAGGCCGAGCCGCTGCCGCATGCCCAGCGAGTACGCCCGCACCCGGCGCCGGGCCGCGGTCGGGTTCAGCCCGACCTTGTCGAGCGTGTCGGCCACCCGCCCCCGCTCCACGCCCATGGTCCGGGCGGCCACCGCGAGCACCTCCCGGCCGGTGCGGCCGGCGTGCTGGGCGGAGGCGTCGAGCAGCACGCCGACCTCCCGGCCCGGGTTGGGCAGCCGGCGGTAGGGCCGCCCGCTCACCGTCGCACTGCCCGCCGTCGGTGCGGTGAGGCCGCAGATCATGCGCATGGTGGTGGACTTGCCGGCACCGTTCGGGCCGAGGAAACCGGTCACGGTGCCCGGTTCGCAGCGGAACGAGACATCCTCGACGGCGGGGTGCGGGCCGTACCGCTTGGTGAGGTTTTCGACTTCGATCATGTGTCGAGCCTGCCGGCGCCACCCGGCCGGGCGCTGCGGCCGGCGGTCGAGCGGGGCACCGTCTCCGGTCTACGGCGGGCGTCGACTTTGGTAGCTGGTGGCCCCGACCGGCGGCTCCCTACCATGGGCTGGGTGAACAGCGTCGCCGTACCGGATCATCCCTGGCTGCTGCCGGGCTCGTTGGCCGCGGCCGGCCGCGCGGCGCCCGCCGCCCGGGTCGTGCGCCGCACCCCCCGGGACTGGCTCGTCGACGGCCTGGCCTTCCTCGTCGCGCTCGGGTGGGTGGCGCTGACCTGGAACGACTCGCTGTCGGCGGACCCACAGGTCGCGCTGAACGCCGGGCCGTCGTGGCTCAACGAGGTCGACGTGGTGATCGGCGTCCTGGCCGGCGCGGCGCTGTGGCTGCGCCGGCGGTGGCCGGTCGGGCTCGCCGTGGCCACCGCCCCGCTGGCGTTGTTCTCGGTCAGCGCGGCCGCGGCCCTGCTGATCATCCTGTTCACCGTGGTGGTGCACCGGCCGCTGCCGGTCGCCGCGGCGCTGGTCGGCTGGCACCTGCTGACCAGCCCGATCTACGTCGCGATCCGGCCCGACCCGACGATGCCGTTCTGGGCGAGCATGGCCTGGACGGTGATGTTCATCGGCGTCCTGGTGGCCTGGGCGCTGTTCGTCCGGGCCCGCCGGCAGCTCGTGCTCTCGCTGCGCGACCGCGCCGAACGGGCCGAGGCCGAGCAGCAGCTGCGGGTCGCCCAGGCCCGGCAGCTGGAACGCACCCGGATCGCCCGCGAGATGCACGACGTGCTCGCCCACCGGATCTCCCTGCTCAGCCTGCACGCCGGCGCCCTGGAGTTCCGGCCCGACGCGCCGGCCGACGAGGTCGGCCGGGCGGCCGGGGTGATCCGGTCCAGCGCGCACGCCGCGTTGCAGGACCTGCGCGAGGTGATCGGCGTGCTGCGGGCCGGGACCGGCGACGGGGAGACGGCCAGCCCGGAGCGCCCCCAGCCCACCCTGGCCGAGGTGCCGACGCTGGTCGCCGAGTCCCGCGCCGCCGGGGTCCGGGTCTGCGTGCTGGACGAGGTGGTCGACGCGGCCGGCGTGCCGGTCGCGGTCGGGCGCAGCGCGTACCGGATCGTGCAGGAGGGGCTGACCAACGCCCGCAAGCACGCCCCCGGGGCGGTGGTGACCGTCCGGCTCGCCGGTGGCCCCGGGATCGGCCTCGCCGTGGAGATCCGCAACCCGTGGCCGGTGGGGGAGGCGGCGGGCGTCGCCATCCCGGGCACCGGGACGGGACTGGTCGGCGTCGCCGAGCGGGTCAGCCTGGCCGGCGGCCGGCTGGAGCACGGGCGCGACGCCGGCGGCGACTTCCGGCTGGCCGCCTGGCTGCCCTGGCCCGCCGCGTGAGCGCCGGGCAGCCGCCGGTCCGGGTCCTGATCGTCGACGACGACGCGCTGGTCCGGGCCGGCCTGTCGATGATCCTCGGCGGGGTGCCGGAGGTGCTGGTCGTCGGCGAGGCGGCCGACGGCGCCGAGGTGCCCGCGGCGGTCGCCGCGTACGCCCCGGACGTCGTGCTGATGGACATCCGGATGCCCCGGGTCGACGGGCTGACCGCCACCGAGGCGCTGCGGGCCGCGCCGGACCCGCCCGAGGTGCTGGTGCTGACCACCTTCGACGCCGACGAGCAGGTGCTGCGGGCGCTGCGCGCCGGGGCGGGTGGCTTCCTGCTCAAGGACACCCCGCCGGCCGAGATCGTGGCCGCCGTGCGGCGGGTCGCGGCCGGCGAGGCGACCCTCTCCCCGGCGGTGACCCGCCGGCTGATCACGCACGTGACGGCCCCGGCGCCGGCCACCGGCCCGGACGCCCGGCGGGACCGGGCCCGGCGGCTGCTGGACGGGCTCACCGCGCGGGAGCGGGAGGTGGCCGTCGCCCTCGGGCAGGGCCGGACGAACGCGGAGATCTCGGCGGAGCTGTTCATGAGCGTGGCGACGGTCAAGGCGTACGTGTCCCGGCTGCTGGCCAAGCTCGACCTGAACAACCGGGTGCAGGTGGCCCTGCTCGTGCACGACGCCGGCCTGGTCTGACCGGCTCCCCACCGAGGGCCGGCCACCGGGTTTGAACCGCTGCCGCTCACCCTCCGTACCACCTGCCGAGGATGCGGTACGGCGCTTCCGCCGTCACCGATGCCGAGCTGCGGGAGGCCTGCCGTGCGAGTTGGTGAGCAGTCGACGGATCCCATCGACCTGATCCTGGGCGAGGTGCCGGTGCCGGCGCCGTTGACCCCCGAGGACGTCCGGCTCGCGGTGCGCGCGGTCGTCGTGCACACCGCCGAGGAGTGGCCGAGCGGATCGCTGTGCCGCAACGACGGCGCCACCTACCCCTGCCGCCTGCACCGGTGGGGCCGGCGGGTGCTGGAGGCGCACGGGCTCAACGAGCGTCAGATCGAGGCGCTGATCCGGCACGGCAACCCGTTCGTGCACGTGCCCTTCCCGTTCGTGATCAACGGTCCGGCGCGCCCGGACCGTACCGCCGTCTCCGCCCCGCGCGGCCCGGTCGGCCGGGGTGTCCCGCCCGCGGCGCGGCCCGCCTTCCGGCCCGGCGGGCCCGGTCGGCCGGCCCCGGCCGCCGCGCCGCGCTGGCCCCGGGCGAGCTGACGGCGCCGCGGCCGGGCGTCGGGGAGACGGCCCGGCCGTGGTGGCCGGATCGGGGGTACGCCCGATCGCCCGGGTGCCGCGACGCCGGCCCGGCCCAGGACCCCCACCCGGGGCCGGGCCGGCGTCGCTCACCTGCCGCGGATCCCGCACTCCGACGCGGACCAGCTGGTCGTGTTCCGGGACCGGTCGTCGTTGTTTTCCCGCCGGGAGTCCAGGTGCACGTGGTCGTCGTGGTTGGGGTAGCCGGGCCCGTAGAGGCCGCTGAACCCGTGGTTGCGGGCCTGCCGGGCGATCTGGCAGAGGGAGACGCCGCGGGCGGTCACGTCGGCGGCGTTGCCGTAGAGGTGCTGGCTGTCGCCGGCCCCGCCGGCCCGGTTGTTGCAGGCCCGGCTGCGGAACCCGCTGGACACGGAGAGCGGCTTGTCGCCCAGGCCGCGGCGCAGCGCCTCCAGCTTCCACATGGTCCGCACGCTGTTGAACCGGGTACGCGGCGCGGACAGCGGCCCGCCGTTCCACCCGGTCCGCCCGCAACCGTCGTCCAGTTGGGCGTAGTCGAAGTGCCGGGGTGTGCAGTCGTCGTCCTGGAGCTCGTACAACTTGCCGAAGGTCTGCGGGCCGGCGACGCCGTCGACCCTCAGCCCGTACGCGGCCTGGAAGCGCCGGACGGCGGCGGCGGTCTTCGGCCCGTACCGGCCGTCGTTCTCGACGACGTCCCGGTAGCCCGCCCAGCCGGCGACCCGGATCTGGAGTTGGCGGACGTCCGCACCGGTGCGCCCCTGGCTGAGGGTGCGTTTCCAGGTGTAGCAGCCGTCGGCGTGGGCGGCCGGCGCGGCGGCCAGGGTGGCGATCGCCGCTCCGGGTAGGGCCAGGGCGAGCGCGACGGCGGCTCGGCGCACAATGGTGAGACGCACGGGAATCCTCCAGGTTGCGGAGCGAAATGGAATGGCGGGACGCCGGTCGGCGTCGCCATCACCCTCGCAAGCTCCGCTCGCATTTGATGGCAAATGGTGAGAATCGCTCGCGCCGCCGCGCGATGCCGTAAAGGTGGCGTACCGCCACCGTGGGTGACTCCCCTCCCTTTCCCGCCGCGAGGTACCGTCACGACGGGCCCGCGGACGGGGGAGGTGGGCGTGGCGCGCGGAGGGGTCTTCTGCGTCGAGGGGCAGTGGCACCGCGATCTGAACGAGCGCGGTTCGGTGCTGCCCACGTTGGAGCTGCTCGAACGACTCGGCCGGATCCGCTTCATCCACAAGGACGCCGCCACCCGCGACGAGCTCTTCTACTTCCTGGACCGTTGGCTGCTCAAGCAGTACGCCGACTACCGGGTCGGCTTCTTCGCCATGCACGGCGAACCCAGCCGGCTCTGCCTGACCGACTGGGACTCGGTCGAGCTGACCGACGTGGCGGAACGGATGGCCGGCCGGTGCGACGGGCGCCGACTCTATTTCGGCAGCTGCTCGGTGCTGCGTGCCTCCGACGCCACGCTGCGCGATTTCCTGGAGGTCACCGGAGCCGCTCTGATCTGCGGTTTTACCCGCGATGTCGACTGGGTTGAATCGGCCGCCTTCGAAACGGTGCTGCTCGACGTGCTCGCCAACGGCCAGCGGCACAACGCCGCCGAGCTGCGGATGGGCTCGGCGCACTGGGCGCCGCTCGCCTCGTACCTCGGCTTCCGGGTGATCTACGCCAACGGCCGGGCCTGGCGGCCCAGCGGCCGCCCCCGGGTGCCCAACCAGGCCACCGCCCGCCGGGCCCTGGGCCGCCCGCGCTGAGCCGCACCGGCTCCCGGCCCGGGCGGCCGGCGCCGGCGGCTGGTAGAACCGACACATGGCACGCAGCATCGCGAGCAACACCCGCGTCGACCGGGACGCGCTCACCGAGTTCCTCCGCCCCCGGCACCGGGTGCTGCTGATGACCACCCGGGCCGACGGCCGGCCGCAGTCCTCGCCGGTCTCCGGCGGCGTCGACGCGCAGGGCCGGCTGGTGATCTCCACCTATCCCGAGCGGGCCAAGGTGACGAACATCCGGCGCGACCCCCGGGTCTCGGCCTGCGTGCTCTCCGACGACTGGAACGGCCCGTGGGTGCAGGTCGACGGCACCGCCGAGGTGCTGGACCTGCCGGCTGCGCTGGAACCGCTCGTCGAATACTTCCGCAGCATCTCCGGGGAGCATCCGGACTGGGACGAGTACCGGGCGGCGATGGTCCGGCAGGGCAAGTCGCTGATCCGGGTGACCATCGAGGCGTGGGGGCCGATCGCCACCGGCGGCTTCCCCGCCCGGCTGGCCGACTGAGCTCAGTACGCGGCGGTGAACCGCATGTTCTCGAACCGCGGCTGCTCGATCTCGTCGACGACCGCCACCGCCAGGTCCTCGTAGGTGAGCACCGAGCGGCCCTGCGCGTCGGTCACCGGCTGCTCGGTGCCGGTCCGGTAGTGACCGGTCCGCTCGCCCGGGTGGAACTCCAGCGGCGGCGGCGAGACGTACGTCCAGGTCACGCCGTCGGCGGCGGTGCGGTAGACGGCCAGCGCGTCGGCCTGTCCCAACGCCGCGTCCCGATATTCGTCGGGGAAGTCCGGCTCGTCGAGGAACGGGGTGCCCTGCGGGGTGAGCAGCGTCGACCCGCCCCCCACGTGGATGATCCGCGGGGGCGCCGGCAGGTCGCGCAGCACGGTGACCAGGTTCTGCGCCGCGTCGCGCCAGAGCGCCCGCTCACCGCCGCCGACCGCCACCACCAGCACGTCCGCGTCCGGCGCCAACTCCCGTACGCTGCGCGCCGAGGTGACGTCGCCGGTGACCAGCCGTACCCCGGCCGGCAGGTAGTTGGTCGCCTCCGGGCGGCGCACCGCGGCGGTGACGCGGTGCCCCCGGTCGAACGCCTCGGCGGTGATCCGCGACCCCGCGGTGCCGCCGGCACCGAACACCACCACGTTGCTCATCGCCTGACCGCCTCCCGCCCGTGCCACCGTCCGCCTCCCAGGCTAGGGAGGCGGCGGGCGTCGGCGGGCGGTAACGGCTCAGTCGATCAGCGCGGCGTAGACCAGCTGGCGCAGCTGCGAGCGCAGCGGGTACGTGCTCGACGGCATCAGCTGGGTGAACAGCAGCGCGGTGACCTCCTCCACCGGGTCCACCCAGAACGCGGTGCTGGCCAGCCCGCCCCAGTAAAATTCGCCGACGCTGCTCGGCACCCGCGACGGCACCGGGTCCAGCACCACGGCGAAGCCCAGCCCGAAGCCGATGCCGTCGAGGATCGTCTCGGAGAACCCCTCCGGGGCGAAGGAGGCCAGGTCGCCGCCGCCCGGCAGGTGGTTGCGGGTCATGAAGCGCACCGTGCGCGGGCCCAGCAGGCGGACCTCGTCCAGCTCGCCGCCGCGCAGCAGCAACTGGGTGAACCGGTGGTAGTCGGCGGCGGTGGAGACCAGCCCGCCACCGCCGGAGAACCAGCTCGGCTCGGTCAGCGCGGCCCGGCCGATGCCGTCGGCCCGGACCGCCTGCCCGGTGGCCGGGTGCGGGGCGTAGAGGGCGGCCAGCCGCTTGGCGTCCGTCTCGTCGACCCACCAGCGGGTGTCGGTCATGCCCAGCGGGCGCAGGATCCGCTCGGCCAGGAACACGTCCAGGGACTGCCCGGAGACCACCTCCACCAGCCGGCCCAGCACGTCGGTGGCGACGCCGTAGTTCCAGCTCGTGCCCGGCTGGAACAGCAGCGGCAGCCGGGCCAGGCCGGCCGACGCCGCGGCCAGGTCCGCGCCCGGCGGCACCCCCAGGTCGAAGCCCGCCTTCCGGTACAGGCCGTCGACCACCGAGGTCTGCGCGAAGCCGTACGTCAGGCCGGCGGTGTGGGTGAGCAGGTGCCAGATGCGGATCGGCTCGACCGCCGGCACGGTGTACGGCTTGAGCAGCGAACCCTTGTCGAAGACCCGGACGTCGGCGAACTCCGGCAGCCAGCGGCTGATCGGGTCGGTCAGCTCGAACCGGCCCTGCTCCCAGAGCATCATCGCGGCGACCGAGGTGAGCGGCTTGGTCATCGAGTAGATCCGCCACAGCGTGTCCGCCTCGACCGGCGTGCCGGCCTCCCGGTCGCGCAGCCCGTACGTGGCCGAGTGGGCGATCTCGCCGCGCCGGGTCACCACGATCTGCCAGCCGGCCAGCCGGCCGTCGTCGACGTACCGGCCGAAGTGCTCGTCGATGCGGGCCAGCCGCGCGGGGTCGAAGCCGATCCGGTCCGGGTCGATGGTGCGCGCCACAGTCACCCGTCGAACCTACTAGTGGGTACTCCGGCATCGGAAGGGTGTCGGTGGGCGGCGCTAGCCTGGGTCGGTGCCGGAGCCGACCGAGGACGCGACCTTCCATGACGACGACTGGTATGCCGAGGAGTTGGTGGACCGGCACTTCGTCCGCTGCTCCTTCCAGCGGGTCGACCTGACCGAGGCGCTCACCCAGGGCGCGGTGTTCACCGAGTGCGACTTCGGCAACGTCCGCTTCAACGCCTCCCGACACACGGCCTCCGCCTTCATCCGGTGCACCTTCCGCCGGTGCAACTTCTTCGACGCCGAGTTCACCGGCTGCAAGCTGGTCGGCAGCAGCTTCACCGACTGCGACCTGCGCCCGCTGCGGATCGACGGCGGGGACTGGTCGTTCGTCACCCTGACCCGGGCCGACCTGCGCGACGCGCGGCTGACCGGGGTGCGGATGCGGGAGGCCGACCTCGTCGGGGCGGACCTGACCGACGCCACGGTGACCGGGGTGGACCTCTCCGGCGCGCAGCTCGACGGCTGCCGGCTCACCCGGGCCGACCTGCGCGGCAGCGACCTGACCGCGCTCGACCCGAGCGCGGTGGAGCGGGCCGGTGCGCTGATCGACCCGGAGCAGGCGGTCGTGCTGGCCCAGGCGCTCGGCTTCCGCATCGGCTGAGCCCGCAGGTGGCGCGGTGCCCGGCCGGGGCGCCAGGCCCAGCCCCGGGAATACCGGATGGTAACGAACTGGAAACGCCCACCGTCCGACATATGGCGCGCAGCGCCCCGGCGATGACACCGTGAGGGGCCTCGCGTTCCGTGGGGCGGAGCACCGGGAGACGGAGGTGCGGGTGGGGGAGCGGGACCCGGCCGGCGAGTTGCGGCCGCTGAAGGCCGGCGAGCGGCGAGGGGCGGCCGGCGGCGGAACCGGCCACGGCGCACACCGACCGGCACCGACCGGGCGGGGCCGGCGCCGGGTGGACGTGCTGGTCGGGCTGGCCGTGCTCGCCTGCCTGATCGCCCTGGTCAACTACCTCGGCGTGGTGCGCGACCGGGAGGCCGGTCCGTCGACCGCCGGCGCCCCACCGGGGACCGGGCTGCCCGGTGCCGCCTTCCCGGCCCCACCGACGGCCGACGCGGCCTCGCCCGGGCTGCGCCCCCGGCAGCAGCACCCGAGCACCCGGCCACCCGCCCCGACACCCTCGGCCCGGCCCACCCGCCCGCCGGCGTCTCCCGCGCCGCCGCCACCGGCGATGCCACCGCCGATCGCGGTGGGCCAGACCGACGTGCCGGCGGTGGTCGACCTGACCGCCGTCGGCGGCACCGACTGGGCGCACTGGGGTCTGGGTGGCGGGGCCGCGGTGCGCAAGCGCGGCGGCTCCGGCGAGATCGCCGACGAGGGCGGCCCCGGCGGTCGGGCCGGCTACGACACCAACCCGGAGGGGTTCAGCTGGCGCGACGGTGACCCGGTGGACCGGGTCGACGCCACCATGACCGGGGTGTACTCGTGCGACGTGGGCAACGGCTTCCGGCTGTCGGTGGCGGGCGACGGGACGACCCGCACCGCCGTGCTCTACGCCGGGGTGTGGATGGCCCGCGGCCGGCTGGACGTGCGGCTCTCCGGCGGCGGCCCGACCACCACGCTGCGGCTGGAGGATCCGCACACCACCCACACCGCGCAGTTCACCATCCGGTTCCGGGCGGCCCGGGGCGCGAAGCTGTTGATCGCGTGGACCACCGAGGAGTCGTTCACCCGGTGCGGCAACGTGAACCTCCAGGCCCTCGCGCTGCGCTAGGGGTTCTGCCCGGAGCGGTCCGGGGCGCGGGACAGTTTGTCCGTCGCCCGCCGGTCAGCTGGCCGTAACTTCTGGCTGTCCGGCTCCGACCATCCTCTGTGGAGGCCCGTTCCGATGACCAGCAGTGCCGTCCGATCCGCCCCGCCGTCCGAGGGTCCCGACGTGCTCCGGGAGATCCCGATGCCGCCGTACGTGACCGGCGAGGACGTCCAGTTCGCCGTCCGCGCGGTGGTGGTGCACGCGCCACGGCGCTGGTCGGGTGGCACGGTGTGTCGCAACGACGCCAGCCCGTACCCGTGCCGGCTGCACCGGTGGGGCCGGCGGGTGCTGACCCTGCGCGGCCTGCCGCCGGCGGAGATCGACGCGCTGGTGGCGCAGGGCGACCCGGCGGCGCCGGTGGCGTCCGGTCCCACCCGGCCGGTGGCCTGACCCGACCCGCCGGTGCCCCGTCCCCCGGCCCGGGGCACCGGCGGTCGCTCAGCAGGCGATCGGCTTCACCCACGAGCACTCCAGGCCCTCCGGCACGCGGGGGGCCTCCGGCGCGACCGGGACCGCCACCCGCGCGGTGGTCGGGCCGCCCGTCCGGTACGACGCCAACGCGATCGCGATCTGGTCCTCCAGGCTCTTGACCGACGACGCCAGGTAGCTGTTCAGCACGATCGAGAACGCCAGCAGGTGACCCGCGCCGTCGGTGGCATACCCGGAGAGGCCGGAGACCCCGGTCAGGCTGCCGGTCTTGGCGTGCACGTTGTTGGCGGCGGCGGTGCCCCGCATCCGGCTGCGCAGCGTGCCGCCGACGAACCGCTCGGCGTTGCCGGCGACGGGCAGCGCCGCGTACCAGGTGTCGAACCAGGGCTCGTCCCGGACCGCGGTGAGCAGCGAGACGAACTCGGCCGGCGGGATCAGGTTGCGTCGGGACAGCCCCGACCCGTCGCGCTGGCGCAGCGTGCCGGTGTCCATGCCGGCGTCGGCGACGTACTCGCTGATCGCGGCGAGCCCGGTGGACCAGGCGCCCCGGCCGGAGATGATCCGCCCGATCTCCTTGGTCAGCACCTCGGCGTGCCCGTTGTTGGACAGCTTCAGGAACGGCGTCATCAGCTCGCCGAGGGGCATCGAGTCGTGCTCGGCCACCGGGGCCGCCTGGGCCGGGGTGGCCCGGCCGAGGACCGTCGGGCCGAGCACCCGGACGCCGTGCCGGCGCAGCGCGGCCCGGAAGACGTCGGCCGCGTATCCGGTCGGTTCCCACACGGTCATCCACTCGTCCACCGGGTCGTCGCCGAGCGCGATCCGGCCGGTCACCACGACGGTGTTGCCGCCGTGCTCCCGCTCGAAGGAGAGCTCGGTGCCGCCCTCGGTCACCGTCTCGGCCCGGTTGTCGATCTTCACCCAGTTGTTGGCCGGGGTCATGGTCACCGTCGGCCGGTCACCGGCGGCGCCGCCGGGCGCGGCGTGCATGATCACGGTGCCCGCGTCGTAGTCGGTGTCCGGCGCGACGGTCAGCGCGGAGACCTGTGCCGCGTAGTAGTAGGACTCGTCGTCCCAGGTCCAGTCCGGCCCGAGCCGGGTGTCGTCGTAGCGGGTGTCGTCGGCGACCAGTTTGCCGGTGACCATCCGGACGCCCGCGGCGGCGACCTGGGCGGCGAGCGCGTCGTAGTCGGCGGCGAGCATCGTGGGATCCCCGCCGCCGCGCAGGTAGAGGTCGCCGGAGAGCACCCCGGCCCGGCGGTTGCCGGTGCTGCGTACGTCGGTGGTGAAGCGGTGGCCGGTGCCGAGCAGTTCCAGCGCGGCGGCGGAGGTGAGCAGCTTGGTGTTGGAGGCGGGCACCAGCCGGCGGTCGCCGTTGCGGTCGTAGAGCGTCTCCCCGGTGGCGGTGTCGACCACCACCACCCCGGCCTGCGCCCCGTCCAGCCGGGGGTCGGCGAGGACCGCGTCGATGGCGGCGTGCAACCGGAGCTGTGCCGGGTCGGGCGCCTCGGCGGTGGCGGGTGCGCCGGCGCCGGCGGTGGCGACGAGCAGCGCGGTCAGCGCCAGCCCGCGGGTGAAGAGACGTCGTTGCATCTGTCGATGTTCGCACGGAGTTTTCTGTCAGTGAAGCCTCTGCGATGAAGATTTGTTACCACGTTCAGGCGGTACGCGGAGCCGGGCCGGCCGGTTCCTCCGGCTCGGCCCGGTAGCGCGGGTTCCGCCGGATGATCAGCGGTGCCACCAGCGCGGCCAGCGCCCCACCCAGCAACGGGAAGGCGATGAAGACCCAGAGTTGGCGCAGCGCCGTCCCGCCCTGGAACACGGCCGGGCCGAACGACCGGGCCGGGTTGACCGAGGTGCCGTCCAGGGTCACCCCCACCAGGTGCGCGGCGGCCAGCGCCAGCCCGATGGCCAGACCGGCGAAGCCGGCGTGCTCCGCCCGGCTGGTCACCACCAGCACCACCAGGACGAACAGGAACGTCAGTATCGTCTCCAGCACGGCGGCGCCGCCCCGGTTGATGTGCACGCCGTAGCCGTTGCTGCCCAGCGCCCCGGTCTGGTCCACCACGTCACCCCATCGGGTGAGCCCCCAGATCACGAAGCTGGCGACGGTGGCGCCGGCGAACTGGGCGATCCAGTACGCGACCGCGCCGATCAGGGAGATCTTGCCGGAGAGCAGCACCCCGAGCGTCACCGCGGGATTGACGTGGCTGCCGGAGAGCGGGCCGATCGTGTAGACCAGCGCCAGCATGACGAAGCCGAACGCGAGCGCGACCACCACCACGCCGCCCTGCACCCGGGCGAAGACCGCGCTGCCGACGCCGAAGAAGACGAGCAGCAGGGTGCCCAGGAACTCGGCGGCGTACCGGCGGGCAGCGTCCATGACCTGAGCATATGGATGGATCCGACATTTGCGGGCCAAATCCCCAGGGTGTCGCCCGGCTGTCGAGTCACCCGGCTCTATTTGACGGATGGCTGGTCAGGGGGCACCGTGGGGGGTGAGGGACGGCCCCGGCCGGCCCCGACCCCGCCCGCGGCGGCCGTTCTGGCCCCGCGCTCCCGGCCCGACGCACGGGCCGTCTCCGGCCCCGTCGAACGGCCGTGATCCGACACCCACGAGGAGTCCTCAGCATGCTCACCATGACCGACAACGCCGTGCTCGTGATCCGCGACCTCGCCGCACAGCAGGACGTCGCCCAGTCCGGTGGGCTGCGCATCGCCGCCGACACCGAGGCCGGCTCGCTCACCATCGAGCTGGTGCCCGAGCCGGCGCAGGGCGACCAGGTGGTGGACAACCAGGGCGCCCGGATCTTCCTCGACTCCGACGCGGCCGAGCTGCTCGGCGAGACCTCGGTCGACGCGATGGTCGACGACGAGGGGGTCGTCCAGTTCGGGTTCAGCGAGCAGGAGTGATCCGCCGGGCGGGCCGCCCGCGCTCGGTGTCGCGGCCCGTCCGCCACGGGCCCGGCCCGCCCTCCGGTGCCGGGTCCGCGAGCGCGCGCAGCACGTACGCCAGGTGGTGCGAGGTGCTCCACGCGATCCAGTTCGCGGCGGAACTCGCGCCGGCCCCCCGGCGCGCCCGGCGCAGCAGCTCGTGGTCGCCCCAGGAGAACGCCGCCCCGGCGGCCGGCCAGTGCGGCGCGGCGACCAGCTCCCGGCACAGGTCCGCGAAGCGCTCGTCGCCCCGCCCGCCCCGGCGCGACCAGCGGTAGACCCACCACTCGGCGTCGCCGGTGTACGCCACCGTGGGCAGCCGGTCACCCGCCGGCGCCGAGCCCGGCGCCGCGCAGCCGACCCCGTAGTCGCCGTACCCGACGCCCAGCTCGGCGAGCCGTTGCCAGAGCAGCCAGTCCCAGCGCGGCAGCCGTACCGGCTCGTCGGTGGGCAGTCGGGCCAGGGACGGCGGCAACCCGCCCGCCGCCAGCGTCACCGAGCGCCAGGCGTGCCGGCGGGCCCAGTCCAGCAGCCGGCGGGCCCGCGGCTCGGCCTGCCGCACGTCCGCCGGGCAGCACACGTCCCCGGCGTCGATCAGCAGGTCGCACTGCTCGGGCACCAGGCCGGTGAACCGCCAGACCCGCTCCACCGCGGCGGTCGTGGCGTCCGGGCCGGCGCGGTCCTGGCCGGTGCGCAACCTGACCACCGCCCGCCGGGCGTACGCCCGCGCGGCCAGCCCGTGCGCCAGCATCCGGCGGTCGGCGTCCGCCAGCCCGATCACCGGGACCAGCGGTACGCCCAGCCGGACCACCTCGGCGGCGGTCTCCTCCGGCAGGGCGGAGACGTCGACCGCCGGCAGCAGGCCCTCGGGCAGCCGGCGCAGACCGTCCACAACGGAGCCGTCCATGGTCGACAGCACCAGGATCGGGGCGAGCAGCGGGAGCGCGGCCGGGTCGAGGTGACCGAGCGCCTCCAGCTCGCCCCGCCGGCCCGGGAGAACGGGCCGGTAGACCGGGTCCGCAGCGAGGCGCCCACCACCAGGTGGTCGTACCGCCCGGCCCACGTAGGCGGGCACCATACCTCAATGTAGCCAGACGGGAGCGTTCCGCACAGGCCCTTTCGGGCCGGGAACCCTTGCCCTGGAAGGCGGCCGGCGGGCAGACGAGCGCACGGCGCCGCCGGACCCGAGTCCCAACGTCGCCGCGCTCGGCCGTCTCCCACCACCGCAGCCCGACGGCGAGTACGTCGGCGGGGACCTGGCACCGACCGGTGCGCGCCCGCACCGGTCGTAGCACTCGATCCCCCGATCCGGCGCGACCAAACCTGGGAACCGTGGCGAATTCCACCATCTGCCAGTCCCGGCGTGAGCCGCCCCCGCACCGGGTATGAGCGCGGCATGGAGCATTACACGATCGCAACCGTCGCGGAGAAGAGCCCGGACTTCCGGCGCGTGCTCTGGACCGGCGGACACAGCCAGTTGGTGATCATGACCATCCCGCCGGGTGGCGAGATCGGCGAGGAGGTCCACGAGGGCATCGACCAGATCCTCACCTTCGTCAGCGGGACCGGCGAGGCCCGGGTGGCCGGCGAGAAGAAGGAGGTCGTCGCGGGCGACCTGGTGGTCGTGCCGGCCGGCACGAAGCACAACTTCGTCAACACCGGGCCGAACCCGCTGGTGCTCTACACCGTGTACGGGCCGCCGGAGCACGCCGACCAGGTGGTCCACCGGACCAAGGAGGAGGCCGACGCGGCCGAGGCCGCCGGCGAGGACGAGCCGCCGACCTCCTGACCCGGAGCTGCCCCGTCCCGCTCCCGGAAGCATCCCGGCGCGTGGGACGGGTACCCGGCGCTCGTGGAGCAGCCGGCCATCTCCGACTACGGGTTCCTCTCCGACTGCCGCTCCGGCGCGCTGGTCGGCCGGGACGGCTCGATCGACTGGTGGTGCCCGGACCGGTTCGACAGCCCGTCGGTGTTCGGCCGGATCCTCGACCCGGACGCCGGCCACTGGCGGCTCGCCCCGCTCGCCGCCGGCCGGGTGGAGCGGTCGTACCACCCGGACACGCTGGTGCTGCGCACAGTGCACCACACCCCGGAGGGCAGCGTCGCGGTCACCGACGCGCTCGCCGCCGAGGTCGGCGCCCGGGGGCACCAGCTGGGCATGAACTCACCCGCGGTGCTGCTGCGGGTGGTCGAGGGGCTCAGCGGCCGGGTCCGGATGCGGCTGGACTTCACCCCACGGCCGGAGTACGGCCTGCTCACGCCGTACCTGCACGAGCAGGACGGCGGCGGGGTGCTGGCCACCGCCGGCCCGGTCACGCTGGTCCTGCGCGGCGGCGGGCTGCGGCTACGCGCCGACCGCGACGGGGTCCGGCACGGCTTCGAGGTCGGCGCCGGCGAGACGGTCGGCTTCGACCTGGCGTACGCCCCGGCGTACGGCCCGCCGCCGGCCCGGCTGGACCCGGTCTTCACCCTCGCCGAGACGGTACGGGCCTGGGAGGCGTACCGGGAGACGCACACCTACGACGGGCGGTACCCCGAACCGGTCCGGTTCAGCGCCACCGTGCTCACCGGCCTGACGTACACCCGCAGTGGCGCGGTCGCGGCCGCGCTGACCACGTCGTTGCCGGAGCAGGTCGGCGGCGACCGCAACTACGACTACCGCTACTCGTGGTTGCGCGACTTCTCGCTGACCATGCGCGCGTTCTGGGTGGCCGCCTGCCCCGACGAGACGACCCGGCTGTTCGCCTGGGCCGCCCGGTCCATCGGCCGGATCGGCGACCGGCCGGTGCCGGTGCTGTTCGGCCTGGAGGGGGAGCGGGACATCGCCGAGCACGAGCAGGACCAGCTGCGCGGCTGGGCCGGCAGCCGGCCGGTCCGGGTCGGCAACGACGCCTGGCGGCAACGCCAGCTCGACGTGCCCGGGGAGATGCTGCACGCGGTCTGGCGGCTGCGCGACTACCTCGGCGAGCCCTTCGACGAGCAACTGCGGGAGATGGTGGTCGGGCTGGCCGAGGAGGTCGCCGCGAACTGGCGGCGGCCCGACCGGGGCATGTGGGAGACCCGGGACGCCGAACGGCACTACCTGTCGTCCAAGGTGCTCTGCTGGGCGGCCCTGGAGAAGGCGGTCACCCTGGCGCCCCGGTTGGGTGAGCGGGCCGACCCGCGCCGGTGGGCGGCCATCCGGGACGAGATCCGGAGCACCGTGCTGCGGGAGGGCTGGAACGACCGGATCGGCGCGTACACCGGGGCGTTCGGCTCCGCCGAGCTGGACGCCTCGGCCCTGTTGCTGCCGGTGCTGGACTTCCTCGACGCCCGGGACCCGCGGATGCGCTCCACCATCGAGGCCGTCGAGCGCGAGCTGGGCACCGACGACGGCCTGGTACGCCGCTGGGCCACCGACCCGGCCGGGTTCGTGCTCTGCTCGTTCTGGCTGGTGGAGTGCCTGGTGCTGGCCGGGGAGCGGGAGCGCGCCCGGGTGCTGTTCGAGAAGGTGCTCGGGCACGCCAACGACGTCGGGCTCTTCGCCGAGCAGATCGACCTGACCACCGGCGCGCAGCTCGGCAACACCCCGCAGGCACTGTCGCACATCGGGCTGATCAACGCCGCCTGGCGGCTCACCGACCCGGACTGGACCTGAGGTGTTAACAGGGGGCCCCTGCTATACAAAATGCGTTAACAAGGGCACCTTCCTTACACCACGGGCACGGTGGAGACGTCGATGGTTTCGGGGTATTTCAGGCCGGCGCCGGTGTTGAGCACCACCACCCGCTCGTCCGCCCGGATCCAGCCGCCGGCCCGCAGGTGCCGGGCGGCGGTCAGGCAGGCCGCCCCCTCCGGGCAGAGCAGCAACCCCTCCACGGCGGCGAAGTCGCGCAGGTCGGCCAGGATCTCCGCGTCGTCGACCGCGACCGCGGTGCCCGAGCTGTCCCGCAACGCGGCCAGGATCAGCTCGTCGCCCAGCGGCGCCGGCACGGTGATGCCGAACGCGACGGTGTACGCGTCGGCCCACGGCCGGGCCCGGTCCTCGCCGGCGGCGAAGGCGCGCACGATCGGGGCGCAGCCGGTGGACTGCACCGCCACCAGCCGCGGCAACCGGTCCTCCACCCAGCCCAGCTCGCGCAGCTCGTGCAGGGCCTTGTGGATGCCGATCAGCCCCACCCCGCCGCCGGTCGGATAGATGATCACGTCGGGCACCTGCCAGCCGAGCTGCTCGACGATCTCGTACCCCATCGTCTTCTTGCCCTCCAGCCGGTACGGCTCGCGCAGCGTGCCGGCGTCGAACACCCCACCGGCGGCGACCAGCTCGGCCACGTGCCGGCCGGCGTCGCCGATCAGGCCGTCGACCAGCCGCAGGTCCGCCCCGGCGGCCAGGCACTCCCGCCGGCAGATGGTCGGCGCGGACAGCGGCATGGCGATGGTCGCGCCCAGCCCGGCCCGGGCCGCGTAGGTGGCCCACGCCGCGCCCGCGTTGCCGTTGGTCGGCATGGCGATCCGCTCGACGCCCAGCTCCCGGGCCCGGCTCACGCCGACCGCCGCGCCCCGGGCCTTGAACGAGCCGGTCGGGGTGAGCCCCTCGTCCTTGACGATCAGGTCCGGGATGCCGATCCGGGCGCCGTACGCCGGGGTGCGCAGCAGCGGCGTCCAGCCCTCGCCAAGCGTGGTGACGTGCCGGGGATCGGCCACCGGCAGCAGCTCCCGGTACCGCCACAGGTCCGCCGGCCGCAGGGTGAACCGCTCCGGGGTGACCGCCGCGGCCACGGCGGCCAGGTCGTAGCGGGCCAGCAGCGGCGCGCCGCACTCGCAGAGGTTCTGCGGCTGGTCCGCCGGGTGGCCCCGGCCGCAGCGCGAGCATTCCAGGTGGGTCAGGTACACGTCGCGCTCCTCGCAGGTCTCAGCTCGCGTCGATGCTGCGCCACTGCCGGCTGCGCCGGCCCGGCTCGTAGACCGAGTCGAGGCGTTTCGCCACCACCCCGGGCAGGCCCTGCTCCCGGCCGGCCCGCAGGGCGTCGGCGCCGGCGCCGGGAAACCACGGCGGAGTCTGCCAGTGCGGCCCGGCCAGCGCCAGGCCGTCGAGCAGCTCACGGCGCTGCGCGTACGGCAGGTCGACGCTGCCCGCCCCCTCCAGCCAGAGCAGGTCGAACAGCAGGAACTGCCCGTCGCGCCGGGTGGGCTCCCGCACCCGGCCGGCGCCGTCGACGCGGACCAGCACGCCGTCCAGCACCGCCTCGGTCGGCGCCAGCTCCTCGGCCAGGCCGCGCAGCCACGGGTACCCCCCGGTGATCTCCTGGTCCGCCTCGTCGAGCAGCCGCAGCCGCCCGCCGGAGACGTACGCCACCGCCCGCACGCCGTCCCAGCGCAGCTCGTACCCCCAGTCGGCGTCGTCGCCGGGCAGCCGGCGGGCCGGCGTGGGGTGCATCGGGCGGACCAGCTCCGGCATGCTCGTCCAGCCGGGCGGCGGCGGGTCGGTGCGGCGGATCATCCAGTCCCGGCCGCCGGTGCCGAACAGCACGTACCGGCCCTGCGTGCGCCGGCCGTCGAGGACCACGATCACCTCGTCGTCGCGCCACTTCTCCGTCCGGTACGTGCCGGTGTCGTGGACGGTCATCTTCCCGCCGCCGTACTCGCCGGCCGGGATCTCCCCGTGGAAGGTGAGGTACTCCATCGGGTGGTCCTCGGTGTGCACGGCCAGGTGGTTGCGCCCGGGGTCCCGGGGCAGCCCACGCGGCACCGCCCAGGAGACCAGCACCCCGTCGCGTTCCAGCCGCAGGTCCCAGTGCAGGCTGCGGGCGTGGTGCTGCTGGATGACGAACCGGTCCCGGCCCCGGCCGCGCCGGGCGGGGCCGCGCTCCGGCACCGGCTCGGGGGTACGCCGGGCGTCCCGTCGCCGCCGGTACTCCTCCAGCCGGTCCGCCATTCTGTGCATTCTGCGGCAGAACGGGGCGCTCGGCACGGCACGCCGCCCGGTTCCCGCCCGGCCGGGCGCGGCGTGCCGCCGGCATGGCCGGCCGGATCACGGGTAGAACAGCCGCCATGACCACCGTTGACCAGCCCACCGCCCTGCTGCCCGGCGACGTACGGATGCCGCTGCTCGGTTTCGGCACCTGGCAGGCCACCGGCCAGGCCGGGTACGACGCCGTGCTGGCCGCGCTGGACGCCGGCTACCGGCACATCGACACCGCCACCATGTACGGCAACGAGAAAGAGGTGGGCCGGGCGATCAAGGAGAGCGGGCTGCGCCGCGAGGACGTCTTCATCACCACCAAGCTGCCCCCGGACCGGGTCGGCCGGGAACGGGAGACGATCGAGGCGAGCCTGCGCGCGCTGGACACCGACCACGTGGACCTGTGGCTGATCCACTGGCCGCCGTCGTCGCCGGCGGACAACATCCCGGTCTGGCGGGAGCTGCTCGCCGCCCGGGAGGAGAACCTGACCCGGGCGGTCGGGGTGAGCAACTACTCGATCGCGCAGATCGACGAGCTGATCCAGGCGACCGAGGAGAACCCGGCGGTCAACCAGATCCGCTGGAGCCCCGCGTTGTACGACCGGCAGGTGCACGCCGCGCACCGGGACCGGGGGGTCGTGTTGGAGGGCTACAGCCCGTTCAAGACCAGCGACCTGGCCGACCCGGTGCTGAGCCGGATCGCCGGCGCGCACGGCGTCTCCCCGGCGCAGGTGGTGCTGCGCTGGCACATCGACCACGAGATCGTGGTGATCCCGAAGTCGGTCACCCCGGACCGGATCCGGGCCAACGCCGACGTCTTCGGCTTCTCGCTCACCGCCGAGGAGATGCGCGACATCGACGCCCTCGGCGGCTGAGGTGCAAGGAGGGGCCCCCGCTTAACGCATTCGGTATAGGCGGGGGCCCCGCTTAACACATCTGCGTCAAGCGGGGCCCCGGCGATCATTCGGACGGGTCAGGCCCGGGCGCAGGTGGTGCCGTTCAGGCTGAAGCTGCTCGGCGCGGAGTACGAGCCGCTGAGCGTCGCCTGGTAGCCGAAGTTGGTCGAGGCGCCGGGCGCCAGCGTGCCGTTGTAGCCGGCGTTGCGCGCGGTCACCGCCGACCCGCTCTGCGTCACGGTGGCGTTCCACGAGTTGGTGATGGTCTGCCCGCCGGGCAGGTTGTAGTTCAGCGTCCAGCCGTTGATGGTGCCGGAGCCGGTGTTGGTGATCGTCACCTCGGCGGTGAAGCCGTTGTTCCACACGTTGGTCGAGGTGTACTTCACCGAGCAGGACGAGCTGCCGCTCGGCGGCGGGGTGGTGGGGTTCGGCGGGGGAGTGGTGGTCGGCGGCGGGTTGGTGCCGCCGGTGTTGACGCTCTGCGAGAACGAGTTCACCGCGAGGCCGACGCCGCCCTGCCACGGCTCGAAGCCGGCCTGGATGCTGGTCAGGTACCAGTCGTTGGTGATCGCGCCACGGTTGCGGGTGTCGTTGATGAACGCCATCGCGTCGAAGCTCAGGCTCGGGATCGGCGACGACGCGACGTACGAGATCACGTTGTTCGAGCCGTTGCTGCCCCGCCAGACCTCCCAGGTGCGGCCGGCCACGCTGGCGCTGCCGACCGGGGAGCCGATCGGCTGGATGGAGCCCTGCCGGTTCAGCCAGATCATGATCTCCATCTGGTTCACCCCGTCCCGCTTGGGCGAGGGGTCGAGCCAGATGTCGTACGAGGCGTTGTAGGTGGCGCCGCTGACGTAGTTGTAGCTGATGCTGCCCGGCGCGCTGCTGATGTTCTTGACCTGGACCGGCAGGTTGGTGCCGGGCGAGCAGTTGGTGTAGTGGCACCCGAAGAAGATCGACGGGTACGACACCGGTGCGCCGTTGGTCGGCGCGACGCCGTCCTGGCGGGTGATGGAGAAGCCGGTCGAGGTGACGTTGATGCACTGCTGGGCGCTGGTGCCCCAGCGGTTGTTCTGCACCACGTACCGGTTGCCGATGACGGTCGAGCCGTACTGTTCGCAGATCTGGGTGTCGGCCGAGGCGTTGCCGCCGAGGGCGACGGCGACGATCGTGCCGGCGGCCAGCAGGCCGGCGGCGGCGATGGCCCGGAGGGGACGTCTCATGATGCTCCTTGGCTACGGCGTGGGCGCGCCGAACGGGTCGGGGGATACGGCCGGGAGCGCTCCCAGGTTCAACCGACACATTTACATGCCTGAAACCGTTGCGCAACCGCGCCGGGTCCGGCCCGGCGCGGAACGGCTGGTGGCGGGCGGCCGATCGACGGCCCGGCCTGCGCTGACCTCCCCGGCGGGCGGCGGGGCGGCGCGCCGGGCGGGCCGATCGGCCCTGGCGTGCCGGCGGTCGCTCCGAGTAGTGTCTTGCCTCCGACGCGTTCCGAATCCCCTCCGGAGGCGTGCAACCCCATGCGTGGTTCCCCCCTGCGCATCCTCGTCGTCGGCGCGGGCCTCGCCGGCCTCGCCGTGGCCCGAGCCCTGCGGCTGGCGGGCCTGCGGCCCGACGTCACCGAGAAGCTGCCCCCGTCCGAGCGACCCGATTTCGGCCTCTACCTGCCCGGCAACGCCGAACGGGCGCTGCGCCGGCTCGACCTCGACGGCCCGGTACGCCGGCTCGGCCAGGTGATCCACCGCCAGCGCTTCCTCGACGCCACTGGCGCCCCGCTCTGCGAGGTCGACCTCGACGGGTTCTGGGGCGGGGTGGGGGAGTGCCGCGCCCTGCCCCACCGCGACCTGTACCGGGTGCTGCTGACCGGCGCCGGCGGCGCCGTCCGGCATGGCGCCGAGGTCAGCGCCGTGGAACCGCTGCCGGGACGCGTCGGGGTGACCTTCACCGACGGCACCGCCGCCGAGTACGACCTGGTCGTCGGCGCCGACGGGCCGCGCTCGTCGGTCCGCGCGCTGGCCGCCCTGGGCGGCCCGCCCCGCCCCGCCGGGCAGGTGGTCTACCGCAGCGTCGTGCGGGACGGGCCGGCGGTCGCGGACTGGACCGCCCTGCTCGGGCAGCGCGCCGGCTTCCTGGTGGTGCCGATCGGCGCGGGGCGGCTGCACTGCTATGCCGACGAGGCCGGCGGCACGCTGCCCGCCGACCCGAAGGCCCGGCTGCGGGAGGTCTTCAGCGGGTACGGCGGGCCGGTGCCCGAGGTGCTCGACGCCCTGGACGAGGTGCACGTCGAGCTCTCCGACGAGGTCGAACTGGGCCGCTGGTCGCGGGGGCGGGTGCTGCTGGTGGGGGACGCCGCGCACGCCACCGCGCCCGCGCTGTCGCAGGGTGCCGCGATGGCCCTGGAGGACGCCGTGGTCCTGGCCGAGTCGCTGGCCGCCGCCGGCAGCGTCGAGGCCGCGCTGCTGGCGTACGAGAGTCGCCGCCGGCCGCGTACCCGGTGGGTGCGGGACCGGACCCGGGACCGCAACCGGACCCGGGACGTCCCGCCGGCGCTGCGCGATCCGTTGCTGCGCGGGCGCGGCGGGCGGATCTTCCAGGAGCACTACCGACTCCTGGTCGGCCCGCTCTGAGCGCGTACGGCGCGCCGCGATCCTCCCACGCGACCCCGTTCAGCACTGCCACCTGCCGGGGACTATCCTCCTTGCGGATGACGGCTGCGCAGATGATCAGCGCGTGCCGAGCGGGACAACCCAGAACCGGAGGCCACTCGTGACCACCGTCGCACCCAAGCCGGTCGTGACCCGGCCCTGGCCGGTCCGCGAGCCGGTCAAGGGGTCGGCCCTCGCGCGGCTGCTGCGCACCACGGACGCGAAGCAGATCGGGATCATGTACATGGTCACCGCGTTCGCGTTCTTCATGATCGGCGGCCTGATGGCGCTGATCATGCGTGCCGAGCTGGCACGCCCGGGCCTGCAGTTCCTCTCCCCGGAGCAGTACAACCAGCTCTTCACCATGCACGGCACGATCATGCTGCTGTTCTTTGCGACGCCGATCGTGTTCGCCTTCGGCAACTACGTCGTGCCGCTGCAGATCGGCGCGCCCGACGTGTCGTTCCCCCGGCTGAACGCCTTCGCCTACTGGCTCTACCTCTTCGGCGGCACCATGGCCACCGCGGGCTTCGTCGCCCCGGGCGGCGCCGCCGACTTCGGCTGGTTCGCGTACGTGCCGCTGAGCAACGTGCAGCACTCGCCGGGTGTGGGCGCCAACATGTGGATCGTCGGTCTGGCCATCTCCGGTCTGGGCACCATCCTCGGCGCGGTCAACATGATCACCACGATCCTGACCCTGCGCGCCCCCGGCATGACCATGTTCCGGATGCCGATCTTCACCTGGAACCTGCTGGTCACCAGCCTGCTGGCGATTCTGGTCTTCCCGCTGCTGGCCGCCGCGCTCTTCGCGCTCGCCGCGGACCGCCTGCTCGGCGCCCACGTGTACGACCCGGCCACCGGCGGGCCGATGCTCTGGCAGCACCTGTTCTGGTTCTTCGGGCACCCCGAGGTGTACATCATCGCGCTGCCGTTCTTCGGCATCATCTCCGAGATCATCCCGGTCTTCTCCCGGAAGCCGATCTTCGGCTACAAGGGCCTGGTCGCCGCCACCATCGCCATCGCCGCGCTGTCGATGAGCGTCTGGGCGCACCACATGTTCGCCACCGGCCAGGTGCTGCTGCCGTTCTTCAGCTTCCTGAGCTTCCTGATCGCCGTGCCGACCGGCATGAAGTTCTTCAACTGGATCGGCACCATGTGGCGGGGCCAGGTGAGCTTCGAGTCGCCGATGCTCTTCTCGATCGGCTTCCTGGTCACCTTCCTCTTCGGCGGCCTCACCGGCGTGCTGCTGGCCAGCCCGCCGCTGGACTTCCACCTGTCCGACTCGTACTTCGTGGTGGCGCACTTCCACTACGTGCTGTTCGGCACGATCGTGTTCGCCGTCTTCGCCGGCATCTACTTCTGGTTCCCGAAGATGTTCGGCCGGATGATGGACGAGCGGCTCGCCAAGATCCACTTCTGGCTGACCATGATCGGCTTCCACACCACCTTCCTGGTGCAGCACTGGCTCGGCGCCGAGGGCTTCCCCCGCCGGTACGCCGACTACCTGCCGGGTGACGGCTTCACCGGGCTGAACATGCTCTCCACCGTCGGCGCGTTCGTCACCGGCATCTCGACGCTGCCGTTCATCTACAACTGCTGGAAGTCGTACAAGGCCGGCCCGGTGGTCGAGGTCGACGACCCGTGGGGTCACGGCAACTCGCTGGAGTGGGCGACCAGCTCGCCGCCGCCGCTGCGCAACTTCGACCGGATGCCCCGGATCCGCTCCGAGCGGCCGGCGTTCGACCTGAAGTTCCCGGAGCTGGCCGCCGGCCGGAGCCTGGCCGGCCCGCCGGAGGGCGGCGCCAAGCCGCTGAGCCGGGAGTCCAACGGTGGCGCCAGCTACCAGGAGGACACCGACACCACCGTCGAGCGGAACTGACCCGCGCCACGACGTCCGACGGGCGCCGCCCCCCCAGCACCTGGGGAGCGGCGCCCGTCGCCGTTAGGGTGCGCCGGGGCTCAGGCCGGCGGCGCGTGCTCGGTGAGGAAAGCGGCCAGCTTCTCGCGGAGGTCGGCGTCGCCGGTGCCCGGGTTGACCAGGCTCACCCCGTGCGCGACGGACGGGGCGAGCACCAGCTCCCGCGCGGCGGTCTTCGGAGTGGTCTCGTACAGCCGGCGGGTGGACTCCGCGAAGCTCGTCTCCTGCTCGCCGACGCCGTAGAAGACCGGGACGGTGATCTTCGGGGTGGCCGCCGCGGCGTCCGCGTCGCCGTACCCGGCCGGCGGGGAGAGGGCGACGACCGCGACCGCCGCCGGGTCCAGCGTCGGCGTCGCGGCCAGCACGGCGCTGCCGCCCATCGACGCGCCGACCAGCACGATCTTCGCGGCCCCCTCGGCGCGCAGGGCGGCCGCCGCCGCCTCGACCTGGCGGGCCATCGGCACCCCGTTGCCCAGCGAGACACCGGACCCGAGGAAGTCGAAGGCGAGCACCCGGTAGCCCCGGTCGATCAGCTCGCGCCCGTAGGGCAGCCACTGGCAGACGTCGCCGGCCGCCTGATGCGCCAGCACCACGCCCGTCGAGCCGGACCCCAGCACGACCCCGCCCAGCTCGGCGCCCACCTCGTCGCCGAAGACGACCTGCTGGCCGCCCTCGGTCAGCTCGGGGCAGGCGGCGCCCGCGCTCAGCCCGGTCGGCTCCGGCTCCGGCTTCGGCTCGCTGGCGCAGGCGGCGGCCACCCCGACGACGAGGGTGGCGGCGAGCAGGGACAGGGCGCGGCGTCTCATGGCGGCTCCTCGGCGGTCGGTGGAAGCGCTCCCATCGTCGCCTGCGGAGCGCCCGCTGTACCGACCCGGTCGCCGGTTCCGTGGCGAAACTGTTACCGCCCGTCAGCGCCGCCCCCGCTGGGGGGACGGCGCTGACGGGCGGTGCGACCCGTCCGTGGCGTCAGCTCCGGACACCGCGGGCGGGAGCGGCTCAGCGAGCCGTCGCGTACATCGCGCAGCCGATCAGCTCGAGCGAGACCTGCAGCCGCTCCAGGCTGATGTTCTTGGCGATGGTGTCCGCCGGCGTGTGGTACGGCGGCTCCAGCAGCGCCGGGGTCTCCTCGCCCCGCCAGGAGAAGTTCGCGCTGGCGATGCCGACCTCCTGGAAGGACTGGTGGTCGCTGGAACCGCGCAGCGTCACCGGCGAGATCCGCGAGTCGTAGCCGAGCCGGGCGGCGGCGGCCGACACCTCGTCGGTAGCCCGGTTGGCCTGGCCGGTGAAGGAGAGCAGCCAGTACCGGGTCGCCGGGTCCCAGCTGGTGGCGACCATGTCGTTCTGGTAGACCGCGAGGAACCGGTCCCGCTCGGCCTGCGGCAGCTGGGCGACGTGGTAGCGGGAGCCGATCAGCCCCTGCTCCTCCGACCCCCACAGGGCGAACCGGATGGTGGCGTCCACCGGGATCGCCCGCAGCACGCGCGCCAGTTCGAGGCAGAGCACCGTGCCGGAGCCGTCGTCGTTGGCGCCGGGCGCGCCGATCACCGAGTCGTAGTGGGCGCTGACCATGACCACCGGCCCGTCGGCGCCGGCCCGCCCGACCCGCTCCCCGATCACGTTGTGCGAGGTCAGGCCGCGGTGCGCGGAGGTCGCCACACTGAGCGTGTACCGGCCGGCGGCAGCCATCGCGCGCAGCCGCTCCTTCTGCACCTGGGCCACCCCGACCACCGGGATCGGCACCGGCGAGCTGGCCGAGCCGGGCAGGGTCGGCGAGAACGCCGACGCGCTACGCGGGTACGCCTGGTCCGCCGGCAGGAAGACGACGGCGGCGGCGCCCCGGGCCACGGCGGTGGCGACCAGTTGCTCGCGCTGCGCCGCCACGTAGTCGACGAGCACGACGCGCCCGGTGACCTCCGCCGGGTAGTTCGCGGGGGCGCCCGCGCCGACGTCCACCACGTCGCCGCTGACGCTGGTGTCCAGCGCGGCGTGCGGCGAGGCGCCGACCTGCCAGCACAGGTCGGCGGGGAGGCCGGTCGGCGAGTCGAGCTGGGCGAGGAACTTGTCCGCGACGGCGAACGGCTGCAACTGGGTGTCGTAGCCCAGGTGGTCCAGCTGCCGGGCGATGTAGTCGGCGGCGCGGCGCTCGGAGGCCGTACCCCCGATCCGGGGGCCGATGTCCTCGCTGAGCACCCGCAGGTGCGACAGCGCCCGCTCGGCCGAGACCTGGGCGATGATCTTCCGATCGTCCGGGGTGAGGGCCGGCGGCCGGACGGCACCGGGCCGCTGGTCGGTGGCCGCCCAGGCCGGCGCGGGCAGAGCGACGGTGGCGGCACCGCCGAGGGCGACGGTGAGCATCCGCCGGCGGGTCACCGCGGAACGCGACGAGTCGGCCGAAGGGCTGGCGGGGTGTCCGCTGTGGTTGGTGGTCAAGGGGTTCTCCTCCTGATCCAGGGCTGAGCCCGGTGCGACCGATGGGTGACCGGGCTCACAGGCCCCCGACGCTATCCCGAAGCCAGCAAAAGGCCAAGATCCAAATCGGACGTCACCCTGGTCACGCCGCCATCGCCGTCGCCATCGCCGTCGCCATCGGGCGGAAAGCCCGACATGCCGCATGTCGCGCCGTCGTCGTCCGGGTAGGGCCCGACGTGCCGCATGTCGGGCCGTCGTCGTCGGGGGAGGGCCCGGCGTGCGGCATGTCGCGCCATCGTCGTCGGGGGAGGGCCCGGCATGCCGCATGTCGGGCCGTCGTGCGTTGGGGTGGCGGTCAGCGGGCGGCCGGCTCCAGGCCGGGTGCGGCGAGTGGCTCCTGGTCGGGTGCGGCGGGCGGGCCATCGTCGGGGGTGCCGGCGGCCGCGCGGCGGCGGCGCAACTCGACCGGGAGCACCAGCAGCGTCACCACCAGGCCCACCGCGCCCGTCACGGCGAAGCCCCAGAACGGCGTCGAGGCGTCGATCACCGCCCCGGCCAGCGGGGCGCCCAGCGCGATCCCGACGGTGACCGCCGAGCCGTGCAGGCCGATGGCGACCCCGCGCACCCCGGCCGGCGCGAGCCGGCTGACCGCGTCGGAGGTGGCGGCGAGGGTCGGGGCGCAGAGCGCGCCGGCCGGGATCAGGGCCAGGCAGAGCAGCCACCAGTGGCCGCCGCCGAAGCCGACCGGGATGGTGCACAGGCTCAGCGCGGCGGCTAGCGCGAGCGGCGAGACCGGCCGGCTGGCCGTCCCGTACGCGAAGCCGCCCAGCAGCGACGCGACCGCCCAGATGGCGAGCACGGCGCCGGTCCAACCCACCTCACCGCCGGCCCGCAGCACGGCGACCACCGCGACGTCGGTGCCGCCGAGGACCAGCGTGGCGGCGGCGCTGACCGCCAGCACGGCCAGCAGCCGGGGGGTCAGCCACTCGCGCCGGGGCACCCGGGCCGGTGGCCCGGCGGCCTCGCCGGCACTGCGGACGGGCGGGTTGAGCACCAGCAGGGCGAGGCCGGAGGCGACGATGCCCGCGCCCACCGCCCAGAGTGTGCCGCGCGGGGAGAAGCCGGTGGCCAGCGCCACCGCGAGCGCCGGGCCGGCCATGAACGACAGCTCCACCGACATCGAGTCCAGCGCGTACGCCGGGCGGCGCTGGCTCTCCGGCACCAGCGCGGCGATCGACTGCCGGATCACCGAGAAGACCGGCAGCGCCAGCAGCCCGGCGAGGAACGCCGCGGGCAGCAGCAGTGGATAGCTCAGCACGGGGGCGGCCGCCCAGAAGACCGCCTCGGCGGCGGTGGTCAGGGCCAGCACCGGCCGCAGGCCCCGCCGGTCGACGAGCCGGCCGAGCAGCGGGGCGCCCAGCGCCGAGCCGATGGTCAGCGCCGCGCCGACCAGACCGGCGGCGCCGTAGCCGCGGCCCAGGTCGAGCACCACGAAGAAGGTGAGCGCGACCCCGGTCATGGTGAACGGGATGCGGGCGGCCACCGACGCCAGCAGCAACGAGCGCAAGCCGGGCAGGGCGAGCGCCCGCCGGTAAGGCGTCAAGTTCATCGTGGTCCGTACCTCCGGCCGTCATCCTCGGCCCGGGGTACGACAACGGCAAGCGGTTTGCCGCCTCAAGCGGCCCTGATCACAGGCTCCCCGACCGTGGTGACGCCGGCGCCGTCCAGGGCCCGCAGCGCCACGTCGAGGGTGGCCGGGGCGACCGCGGCGGTCAGGTCAAGCAGCACGGTGGTGGCGAAGCCCTCCCGGGCGGCGTCCAGCGCGGTGGCCCGTACGCAGTGGTCGGTGGCGATGCCGACCACGTCCACCCGGTCGACGTCGCGCCGGCGCAGCCACTCGGCCAGGCCGAGGCCGTCCCCGGCGTGCCCCTCGAAGCCGGAGTACGCCGCCGCGTGCTCGCCCTTGTGGAAGATTTCCTCGACCCGGCCGGTCTCCAGGCGCGGGTGGAACTCGGAGCCGGCGGTGCCGACCACGCAGTGCCGCGGCCACGAGTCGATGAAATCCGGCGGATCGCCGAAGTGCGCGCCCGGGTCGACGTGGTAGTCCTTGGTCGCCACCACGTGGTCCCACCGGTCGGGCTCGGCGGCGAGCAGCCGGGAGATCCCGGCCGCCACGTCGGCGCCACCGGCCACCGCGAGCGAGCCGCCCTCGCAGAAGTCGTTCTGCACGTCGACGATGATCAGTGCGTTGGCCATCGGAGCGGCCCTCCCTCAGCTGGCTGGAACCACGGTGACCGGGACGGCGGGGTCCCCGCCGGACAGCTTCAACCCCTCCCACGGGATGGAGATCAGGCACTGCCGCAGGTGCTCCCGGGACTCGGTCAGCGACGGCAGCGCCACCGGCTCGCCCTCGACCACGAACGAGCGCTGGAGCAGCCGGTCGTTGGGCATCCGGTCCGGCACGCCCTGCGGGACGATCACCTCCTCGGTGGCGGTCCCGGTGGGCTTGTGCCGGCGTACGGCCACCTTGCGGCCGCCGATGGTCGCCTTCTGCTCGGAGCGCTTGACCACCGGGCGCCCCTCCACCTCGACCAGCTTGTAGACAAGTCCGGCGGTCGGTGCGCCGGAGCCGGTGACCACGGCGGTGCCCGCGCCGTACATGTCCACCGGCTCGGCGGCCAGCGCGGCGATGGCGTACTCGTCGAGGTCGCCCGACACGATGATCTTGGTCTCGGTGGCGCCGAGCGAGTCGAGCAGCTCGCGGGACTGCTGGGCGATCACCGCCAGGTCACCGGAGTCGATCCGGACCGCCCGCAGCTCCGGCCCGGCCACCTCGATCGCGTTGCGGATGCCCTGGCTGATGTCGTACGTGTCGACCAGCAGCGTGGTGTCCTTGCCCAGCGTGGCGACCTGGGAGGCGAACGCGGCCTTCTCGTCGTCGTGCAGCAGGGTGAACGCGTGCGCGGCGGTGCCGGCGGTGGGGATGCCGTACCGCGCCCCGGCGGCGAGGTTGGAGGTGAACTGGAACCCGGCCAGGTACGCCGAGCGGGCGGCGGCCACCGCGGCCTCCTCGTGCGCCCGCCGCGAGCCCATCTCGATCAGCACCCGGCCGCGGGCCGCGGTGACCATCCGGGCGGCCGCGGCGGCCACCGCGCTGTCGTGGTTGAGCACCGACAGCACCAGCGTCTCCAGCACCACGCACTCGGCGAAGCCGCCGGAGACGGTGAGGATCGGGGAGCCGGGGAAGAAGAGCTCACCCTCGGCGTATCCCTCCACGTCGCCGGTGAAGCGGTAGTTGCTCAGCCATTCGGCGCCGGCGTCGTCGACCACCCCGGTGCGGCGCAGGAAGTCGACCTCGGCCGGGTCGAACCGGAAGTCCCGGAGCAGGTCGACCAGCCGCCCGGTGCCGGCGACCACGCCGTACCGGCGACCGGCCGGCAGCCGCCGGCTGAACACCTCGAACACGCAGCGGCGGTCGGCGGTGCCGTCGCGCAGGGCGGCGCCGACCATGGTCAGCTCGTAGTGGTCGGTCAGCAGCGCGGGGCGAAGGGTGCTCACCCGCCCAGCCTAGGGTTCACTCCCCGGCCGTGTCGGTCCGGCCCGGTATCGACCGCAGGACCGCGCCGAGCTCGGCCCGCCCGGTCACCCCGAGCTTGCTGTACACCCGTTGCAGGTGGTTTTCCACCGTGCGGCTGGACAGATAGAGCCGTTCGGCGATGACCCGGCTGGTCACCCCCTCGGCGGCGAGCCCGGCGATCTCCCGTTCCCGGCTGGTCAGGGTGGGCCGGACCAGGCGCAGCGCCGGGGTGTCGAGGTCGTCGGCGGCGCTGAGCAGGGCGGCCAGCCGCTGGTGGGCCACCCCGGCCGCGCCGGAGCGGTCCCGCCGCAGCCGGTGCAGGGCCATCGCGGTGGCCTCCGCCGCGTACAGCGGGAGCCCCAGGTCGGTGAAGCAGTCGGCGACCGCGAGCAGGCCGTCGGCGGAGTCCTCCACGGCGGCCCGGGCCTGCCGGGCCAGCACCGGCGCGAGCGGCCCGTCGACCGACTCGGAGAGCTCGGTCAGGCGTTGTGCGACCGTCCGGCGGGTGCCGTCGGTGCAGGTCGGGCCGACCAGTGTGGTGGCCCGCTCGTACCGGACCAGGTCGTGCAGGACGAGCGTCTCGTGACCGGCGAGGCCGTCGGCGCGCAACCGGTCGGCCAGCTCGGCGAGCTGCCGGGTGGCGGCGGCCAGATCGCCGGCGGCCGCGAGGGCTGCCCCCCGGGCCTGCTCCAGCCAGGGGTAGAGCACCGCCATCCCGGGGGCGTGGATCCGGTCGGCCTCCGCCACCGCCTCCGCGGCGTGCGGCGCGTCGCCGCGCAGCGCCGCCGCCTGGGCCCGCTCGGCCTGGCCGAGGCTCGCGTAGACCCGGCTGGTCGCCAGCACCGCGCAGGCGCCGAGGCTGATCTTCAGGGCGTCCCCGCTCTGCCCGCGCAGCCGCGCCGCGTACGCCCGCAGGATGGCCAGGTAGCCGGTGCCGAGCCGGAAGTCACCCGCCCCGGCGAGGTCGGCGAACTCGTCGGCGACGATGGCGTCGATGCCGGCCAGGTCGCCGGCGAGGGTGAGCTGGGTGCCCCGGGCCAACTCCATCGCCAACTGGAGATATGGCATGTCGGTGCGCCAGGCCGGCGCCTCCGCGGCCACCCGCGCCACCGCCTCGGCGCTGCGCCGGAAGTGGCCCTGGGCGGCCTGCAGGTGCGCCACGGTGCAGCGGGCCAGCTCCCGGGCCGACGCGCCGGCCGCCGGCCGGTCCAGTACGCCCCGGCCGAGCCGCAGCGCGGCGTCCGTGTCGAGCCGGTGCAGCCGCATGATCGCCTCGAACGCGCGCACCCGGGCGACGTCGGCCGGGTCGGTCAGCTCGTCCGCCCGGCGGGCGAGCTCCTCCACCGTGGACTCCTGACTGAGCCCCCAGTAGGTGACCATGCCGCGGGCGGTGAGCCAGCGGGCCCGCCGCCCGTCGCCGGGGATCTCGTCGGCGACCGCGTCGAGCACCCCGAGCGCCTCGGTGGGCCGGTCGCCGAACATCAGGATGGTGGCGAGCAGCTCGGCCGCGTCGTACCCACCGTCGGCCTGCAACGCGGCCCGGGCGAGCCGGGTCGCCAGCGGCACGTCGTAGCGGGTGAACGCCTGCACCGCCGCGTCGAGCAGCAGCGCCGGATCCTGCGCGGTGCCCGAGTCCAGCCGCCAGACGGCCACCCGGAGCAGGTCGTCGCGGCGCCGCTTGCCGGCCTTCTCCAACAGGTCGGCCAGCCGGGCCTGCAACCGGCGGGTACGGCTGACCGGGCAGCGGCGGCGCAGCACCTCGCCGTAGAGCGGGTGGGCCAGCCGCACGTTCACCCGGCGGTCCTGCTGGATCACGCTGATCAGGCCGCGTTCCTCGGCGGTCTCCACATCGGTCGGCTCGACCGCCTCGTTGAGCAGTTGCAGGCCCAGCGGTTCGCCGAAGGCGACCAGCTCGACCACGGTGCGGACGCCGGAGCTGAGCTGGCCGACCCGGGTGTCGATCAGCTCGGTCAGGTTGGGCGCCAGCTCCAGCCGCCCGGTCCAGGTCCACACCCCGTACGTCTGGTGCAGCTCGCCGCCGGCGGCGGCCATCACCAACTCGCGCAGCAGCAGCGGGTTGCCGCCGGAGAAGCGCCACAGCCGCTCGGCGGCGCCGTCGTCGACCGGGCCGTCCAGGATTTCGGCGAGCAGCTCGGCGGTCTCCGGCCGGCCGAGCGGGCTCAGCTCGGCCAGGTCGACCAGGTCGTCGGTCCAGAGCGCGCGGATCGGCAGCGGCAACTGCTCGCCGTCGCGCAGCGTGCCGACCACCGTGGTGTTCTCGGCGCGGGCGACCAGGTGGACCAGGGCCGCCGACGGCGGGTCGAGCAGGTGGGCGTCGTCGATCGCCAGCACGATGGGCCGGCCGGCCGCCTGCTCCCGCAGCGCCTGCACCGCCCAGCGCAGCAGCCCGGCCGGGGAGAGCCCCTGTGGCTGCTCGGCCGGCAGCACCTGCACCAGCCCGCCGAAGGGCAGCGCCACGGTGGTGGCGCTGGCCGCGACGAACGAGATCGCGTACCGGTCGGTGGGCAGGGCCGCCATGCCCTCCCGGAGCAGCCGGCTCTTGCCGATGCCGGCGCTGCCGCTGAAGAAGATGCCGCGCCGCCCGATGTCGGTGATCGCCGACAGCAGACGGTCGAGTTCATCCGTTCGGCCGACGAAGCTCCACCGACTCATCAGGGCAGCATATCGACGCGAATCGGGCTGCGCGTAGACCGTCACGCAGTGAAGTTGAGTAATCTCGTGGTTACCGCTGAGTATCGGAGGTATTCGTCACGGAGTCGCTGCGCTCCGTAGGCTTCCGTCATCCGGGCTCAGCGCCGGATATGTCGACGCGACCGGCTCGCGACCGGTCGCCCCGCACCCGGAGGGCACCGGATGAAGCCACGTCCTCTCTCCTCGGCCGACCACCCGGGCGTCGCCTCCGACGACGGGGACCGGCCGGTGGACCTACCCCGCTGCGGTCCGCTGCCGGAACGGCTCGGGGCGGCCGGGCCCGGGTCCGAGGAGCCGCTCGCCGTGGTCGCCGCCGGGCCGGCCGGGGCCGGTCGCAACGAGGTGCTGGCCGCCCTGCTCGGCCAGCCCGCCGGGATGCTCGCGGTGACCGCCGGCGCCTGCCTGGTGGTCCGGCACGCACCGCAGGCCACCCGCGCGGCGTACGTGCCGGGTTACCGCCAGCCGCTCGGGTACGGCGCGGACCAGCTGGCCGCCGGACCCGCGCTGGCCCGGCCGCCGCGCCGGGTCGAGTTGAGCCTGCCGGTGCCGCTGCTGCGGCACTTCACGCTGGTGGACACGCCGGACTCGGGCACGCTCGGCATGGCCGGCGGCCGGCTGCTGCTGGACGCGGCCGGGCGGGCCGGCGCGCTGCTCTTCGTGATCGCCGCCGACCAGGCGTTCACCGCCGCCGAGCTCGACCTGCTGGCCGAGCTGGGCTCGTCCACCGTCGAGGTCTTCTTCGTGGTCACCCCCGGGGTGGCCGGCTGGGAGCCGGGGCCGGGCGGTGCGGCGACGGGGGACACGGGGGCCTCCGTCCCGCCGACCGTCCGGTCCGGCATCCCGGAGGACGCGGTCGCGCTCAGCGCGGCGGCGCACCGGGCCGCCCTGCTGGCCGCCGTGCCCACGCTGGCCCGGGCGCCCTGGTTCCCGGCCCGCAGCCCGGTGCTGCCCGAGCTGCAGCGGGCGCTGGTCGGCTGGGCCGCCGACGAGGGGCTGCGCCGGGCCAGCGCCGAGCCGCCGGTGCCGCCGGGCACGCACGAGCGGGTGGCGGTGGCACCCGCGGCGGCCCGGGGCGACTGGGCCGACCGGCTGGACCGGCAGGCCCGCGCCTGCGCCCAGCGGATCCGCCAGGACCTCGCCCTGGAGCTGGCGAAGATCCACCTCAGGGTGGTCCAGGAGATCGTCTTCGGGGTGGGCAGCGCCGGCCTGCCGCAGCTGCTGGACCGCGAGATGGAAGCGCTGTCGGCGCTGGCCACGGCGCAGTGCGACCAGGCGGTACGGAGGCTGCTGCACGACGCCTCGACCCGGGTCCTCGGGGCGCCCCCGGCCGAGGGGGTGCGCCGGCGCATCGCCGGCGCCGTGCGCTGGGGGCTGGCCGAACACGCCGCCGGCCGGGAACTCGACCGCGTGCTGCTGGTCACCAGCACCGCCGGGGTGGCCGACCTGGCGGGCGCCGGAGCGATCGACGCGCTGGCCGGCTACCCGGGGGCCGAACGCACCGAGGTGCTGCCGCCGCTGGCGGTCGCCCTCTCCGGGGGCTGCTGGCAGCACTGGCGCAGCCCCGGCAACGACGATCCGGCCGGGGCCCGGTCCTGGGCGCAGCGGGCGCTGCGCGAGGTGGAACTGGAACTGACCCGCGAGGTGTCGCGGCGGTTCGAGGTGATCCGTCTCTCGATCTTCACGGTGCTCACCGATGCGGTCGATCACGGCATCCTGCTCGCCTGAGCGCGGCGGGAGCATCGACGCCGGTACGGCGGCACCGGCCCTGCGGCACGCCGATCCCGGCCGTCCCGGCGTTCCGGTTCATCGGTTCGCCGATTCCGGTGGCACGATGGGGGGCATGGCGGCTCCGCAGGTTGCACCGGTCGAGACGCCGGCCACCGAAGAGGTGCCGGTCTCGGACCGGCCATGGGTGACGATCGTGTGGGACGACCCGGTCAACCTGATGACCTACGTGACCTGGGTCTTCCAGAAGTGTTTCGGCTACAGCCGGGAGAAGGCCGAGCGGCTCATGTTGGACGTGCACCACAAGGGCAAGGCGGTGGTCTCCAGCGGCGCCCGGGAGCGGATGGAACACGACGCGTCGCAGCTGCACGCGTACGGACTGTGGGCGACGGTGGACCGTTCATGAGCATGTTCCGTTGCCAGGGCGGGCGGTACGTCGCCACCTTCGCCGTGGACGAGGTCCGGGTGCTACGCAAGGTCGCCTCCGAGGTGGTCGGCCTGCTCACCGACGGCTTCGACCACACCGACCCGGTGGTCGGCCGGCTCTTTCCCGACGTCTACCCGGACGACACGGCGAGCACCGTCGAGTTCCGCCGCTACACCGAGGGCGACCTGAAGACGGCCAAGATCGACCAGGCCGGGGCGATCCTCGCGGCGCTGCCCGACTCCGCCGAGGCGGGTGGTGAGGTGCGGCTCGACGCGGAGGCGGCGGAGGCGTGGCTGCGGGCGCTCAACGACGCCCGGCTGGCCATGGGCGTCCGGCTCGACATCTCCGACGGCACCGACCTGGGTGAGGAGCTCGACGAGGCGGTGGCCGCCGACCCCACCTCGTCCCGGGTGTTCCAACTGTCGGTCTACGCATACCTGGGCTATCTCCAGGAATCCCTGCTCAACGCCCTGATCGACTGATTGGTGAGCGCCGCCACTTCGCCGCCGTCGCCGGTCGGCGCTAGGCTGGTCGGCGTGCTGAGCATCGACCGGTCGATCATCGACGCGATCGTGGCCCACGCGCGCCGGGACCACCCCGACGAGGCGTGCGGCGTGGTCGCCGGTCCCGTCGGCGCTGACACCCCCACCCGGCACATCCCGATGGAAAACGCCGCCCGCTCGATGACCTTCTACGAGTTCGACTCGATGGAGCAGCTGCGGGTGTGGCGGGAGATGGACGACCGCGACGAGGAGCCGGTCGTCATCTACCACTCGCACACCGCCACGGAGGCCTACCCGTCCCGCACGGACATCTCCTTCGCCGGTGAGCCGGGGGCGCACTACCTGCTCGTCTCCACCCGGGAGAGCGACACGGAGGAGATCCGCTCCTTCCGCATCGTCGACGGCGTGGTCACCGAGGAGCCGGTGCGGATCGTGGACGCGGCCGTGGACCCGCACGCCGTCCAGTCCTACATGTTCGGGCAGAGCCCGGCGACGGTCGACTACGAGTGTTCGGGCCGCTGACCTCCTCAGCGTCCGGCCAGCTCCCCCTTCCCGTCACCGTGGCACACCCGATCAAGGAGTACGACACCATGTCCATCGAGGTTCGCATCCCCACCATCCTGCGCAGCTACACCGGCGGCGCGAAGGTCGTCGAGGGCGCCGGGGACACCCTGGCCGACCTGCTCACCGACCTGGACTCCCGGCACGCCGGCCTGAAGGCCCGGCTGGTCACCGAGGCCGGTGCGCTGCACCGCTTCGTCAACGTCTACGTCAACGACGAGGACGTCCGCTTCCTGGGCGCGCTGGACGCCAAGCTCAACGACGGTGACAGCGTGACCATCCTGCCGGCCGTCGCCGGCGGCGCGTTCGGCTTCGCGGCGGCAGCCGCGATCTCGCAGCACCGCGCGGCGGCAGCCGCGATCTCGCAGCACCGTGCCGCGGCCGCGACCGTCGCCTCGCACGCGGCCGGTCTGCGCGCCGCCGCCCGCTGAGGGCGGTCGCCATGGCGCGCTACGACAGCCTGCTCGACGCCTGCGGCGGCACGCCCCTGGTGGGCCTGCCCCGGCTGTCGCCGACGGTGCCCGACGGGGCGCCGCCGGTGCGGCTCTGGGCGAAGCTGGAGGACCGGAACCCGACCGGCAGCATCAAGGACCGGGCGGCCCTGTTCATGGTCCGCGCGGCCGAGGCGGCCGGCCGGCTCCGCCCGGGCGACACGATCCTGGAGCCGACCAGCGGCAACACCGGCATCTCGCTGGCCATGGTGGCCAAGCTGCGGGGATACCGGCTGGTTTGCGTGATGCCGGAGAACGTCTCCACGGAGCGGGTCCAGCTCCTCAGGATGTACGGTGCGGAGATCATCTTCTCGCCGGCGGCCGGCGGCTCGAACCAGGCCGTCGCCAGCGCGAAGCAGATCTCGGCCGAGCACCCCGACTGGGTGATGCTCTACCAGTACGGCAACGAGGCCAACGCCCGGGCGCACTACGAGACCACCGGGCCCGAGCTGCTGCGCGACCTGCCCACGATCACGCACTTCGTGGCCGGCCTGGGCACCACGGGCACCCTGATGGGCACCGGACGATACCTGCGGGAGAAGGTCGACGACATCCAGATCGTCGCCGCCGAGCCCCGCTACGGCGAGCTGGTCTACGGGCTGCGCAACATCGACGAGGGGTACGTCCCCGAGCTGTACGACGCCGCGGTGCTGTCCCGGCGGTTCTCGGTGGGCACCCGGGACGCGGTGCTGCGCACCCGGCAGCTCGTCGAGGTGGAGGGCATCTTCGCCGGGTTCTCCACCGGCGCGATCCTGCACGCCGCCCTCGCCGTGGCGCACGAGGCGGTGCGCGACGGGCGCGGTGCCGACGTCGCCTTCGTGGTCTGCGACGGCGGCTGGAAATACCTGTCGACCGGCGCCTACGGCGGCACGCTGGCCGACGCCGAGGACGCCCTGGAAGGGCAACTCTGGGCCTGACCGGTCCGGTGCGGGCCGTCCGGCGGCCCGCACCGGCCACCCCGGCGACCGCGACACTGTGTCACCTTGATGACAACTTCGGGGAGACGATTCTTGCCGCCGCCCACCGCGCGTAGGCTGCGCAGCGTGGCGTACGCGTCGGTAGAGATCATCGGCGGGCCGAGGGCCGGGACGGCGACTACTAGGCGTGAGCGCGGGACGACCGGATGCGACTGACCGTTCTGGGTTGTGCCGGGAGCTTCCCGGGCCCCGACTCCCCGTGTTCGGCATACCTGGTCGAGGCCGACGGGTTCCGGCTGCTTGTCGACTTCGGTCCCGGTTCGCTGTCCACCCTCCAGCGGTACGTCGGGCTGCACGCCCCGGACGCCATCCTGCTGACCCACCTGCACTGCGACCACTTCCTCGACGCGCTCAACTACGTGGTGGTCCGCCGGTACGCCCCGGACGGCCCGTACCCGCCGCTGCCGATGTACGCGCCGCCCGGCGCCCCGGACCGGCTGGCCACCGCGTACGGGCAGGACGACAGCACGGTCGAGGACGTCTACCAGTTCTACGGGCTGCAACCGGGCACCTTCCCGATCGGCCCGTTCACGGTCACCGTCGACCGGATGAACCACCCGGTCGAGACGTACGGCGTGCGGCTGGAGCACGGGGGCCGGGTGCTCTGCTACTCGTCCGACACCGCGCCCTGCGACGCGCTGCTGCGGCTCGCCCAGGGCGCCGACGTGTTCCTCTGCGAGGCGAGCTACCTCGACGGCGTGGAGAACCCGCCGGACCTGCACCTGACCGGCCGGGAGGCGGCCGAGTACGCGACCAAGGCCGAGGTCGGCCGGCTGCTGCTGACCCACCTGGTGGCGGCCTGGGGCAGCGAGGCGCACACCGTCGAGTCGGCCGCCGCCGCGTACGCCGGGCCGCTGGAGGTCGTCCGGGCCGGCGCCAGCTACGAGGTCTGACCCGGCGCGCGGAGCGTCTTGTGCCGCACTGTTCGCCGGCCGGTCAACCCCGTGTCGCCTGGTGCACCCGTGCCGCCTCCACGGTGGGCCCATGCGCATCGCCATCGTCACCGAGTCGTTCCCACCGGACGTCAACGGTGTGGCGCACTCGGTAGTGCGCACCGCCGAGCACCTGGCGGCGCGCGGCCACGAACCGGTGGTCATCGCGCCGGCGCCGCCCGGCGGCCGCCGGTACGCCGAAGAGCGGCACCCCTATCCGGTGGTCCGGATCCCGAGCGTGCCGCTGCCCCACTACCAGGGGTTCCGGCTGGGTGTGCCGAGCCCGCGGCTGGCCGGCACGCTGCTCGGGCACGCCCCGGACGTGGTGCACCTGGCCAGCCCGTTCGTGCTCGGCGCCCGGGCCGCCGCGCTGGCGTCCCGGCACCGGCTGCCCACCGTCGCGGTCTACCAGACCGACGTCGCCTCGTACGCCCGCGAGTACCGGATGGGCTGGGGGGTCAGCGCCGCGTGGCGGCGGATCCGGGAGATCCACAACTCGGCGGACCGGACCCTGGCCCCCTCCACCCGGGCGGCGGCCGACCTGATCGCCCACGGCGTACAGCGGATCTGGTTGTGGCGGCGCGGCGTGGACGCCGACCGGTTCCACCCGGACCGGCGCTGCCCGGCGCTGCGGCGCGAGCTGGCCCCCGGCGGGGAGCTGCTGGTCGGTTACGTCGGGCGGCTCGCCCCGGAGAAGCGGGTGGACCTGCTGGCCGGCGTCGCCCGGTTGCCCGGGGTGCGCCTGGTGGTCGTCGGGGACGGCCCGGCCCGGCGGCAGCTGGAACGCCTGCTGCCCGGCGCCCGTTTCCTCGGCGTCCGGCACGGCGCGGAGCTGGCCCGCCTCTACGCCAGCCTGGACCTCTTCGTCCACGCCGGTCCGCACGAGACGTTCGGGCAGACCATCCAGGAGGCGCTGGCCAGCGGGGTGCCGGTGGTGGCGCCGGCCGCCGGCGGACCGGTCGACCTGGTGGAGAGCGGCGTCACCGGCCTGCTGGTGCCCCCCGGTGACCCGGCGGCGCTGACCGGCGCGGTGGCCGCGCTCGCCGCCGACCGGACCCGCCGGGCGGGCTACGAACGCGCTGCCCGCGACGCGGTCAGCCGCCGGGGCTGGGCCACCGTCGGCGACGAGCTGATCGACCACTACCGCGCCGTGCGGGCCGGCACGCGGGCCGCCGACCTGAGCGCGGCGTGACCGTCCCCGAGCCCCGGCCCACCCGGCCGGCCGCCGCCGACGGTGACCGGAGCCTCCGGATCGTCCGGCTGGCCAACTTCGTCACCGGCCGCTCGGGGGGCCTGCGGACCGCGCTGCACCACCTCGGCGCCGGCTACCTCGCCGCCGGGCACGAGCCGGTCCTGGTCGTCCCGGGCGACCGGTACGCCGACGTCCGCCGTCCATGGGGGAGGGTGATCACCCTGCCCGGCCCGGAAGTGCCCGGCACCGGCGGCTACCGCCTGCTGACCGGGCGGCGTCGGCTCGCCGCGCTGCTGGACGACCTCGCCCCGGACCGGCTGGAGGTCTCCGACCGGTCCACCCTGCGCTGGACCGGCCGGTGGGCCCGGTCCCGGGGCGTCGGCTCGGTGATGGTCTCCCACGAGTGCCTGACCGGCCTGCTCGGGCAGTGGCGGATGCCGGCCACCGCCGCCCGCCGGACGGCGGACCGGCTGAACCGGGAGACCGCCCGGGCGTACGACCGGGTGGTCTGCACCACCGGGTGGGCGGCCGAGGAGTTCCACCGGCTGGGCGCGGCCAACGTCGACCTGGTGCCGCTCGGCGTGGACCTGGCCACCTTCCGCCCCGACCGGGCCGACCCGGTCCTGCGCGAGCGGTACGCCGACCCCGGCGAGGTGCTGCTGGCGCACTGCGCCCGGCTCTCCCCGGAGAAGCGGCCGGACCTGGCCGTCGACGCGGTCGCCCGGCTGCGCCGCGCCGGCGTACCCGCGGTCCTGGTGATGGTGGGGGACGGCCCGCTGCGGCCGGCGCTGGCCCGGCGGGCCGAGGGGCTGCCGGTGACCTTCACCGGCTTCTTGCCCGACCGGGACGCGGTGGCCGCGGTGCTGGCCTCGGCCGATGTGGTGCTCGCCCCGGGCCCGGTGGAGACCTTCGGGCTGGCCGGACTGGAGGCGTTGGCCTGCGGCACACCGGTGGTGGTCAACGCCGCCAGCGCGCTGCCGGAGGTGGTCGGCCCGGCGGGCGTCGCCGCGTACGGCACGCCGGCCGCGATGGCGGCGGCGGTGACCCGGCTGCTCGGCCGGCCGCGCGCCGACCGGGAGCGCGCCGCGCGGACCCGGGCGGAGCAGTTCGGCTGGGACGCGGCCGTCGCCGGTTTCCTCGGGGTGCACCGGGCGGCGCCGGCGGGCCGGGACCCGGGGACCGCCGGCTGATCCTCGGGCGGGCGGGGCACCCCGGCGGCGGTCGATCACCGCACCACATAGGGTGCAGGCATGGCGCGACCTGACGGGCGGCAACCCGACCAACTCCGACCGGTGACGTTGACCCGGGGCTGGAGCACCCACCCGGAGGGATCGGTGCTCGTCGAGTTCGGCGGCACCCGGGTGCTCTGCACGGCGAGCGTGACCGAGGGCGTCCCCCGCTGGCGCAAGGGCTCGGGCCTCGGCTGGGTCACCGCCGAGTACGCGATGCTGCCGCGGGCCACGAACACCCGCTCCGACCGGGAGAGCGTCAAGGGCCGCGTCGGCGGGCGGACCCACGAGATCTCCCGGCTGATCGGGCGCAGCCTGCGGGCCGCCATCGACCTCAAGGCGCTCGGCGAGAACTCCGTCGTGCTCGACTGCGACGTGCTCCAGGCCGACGGCGGCACCCGCACCGCCGCGATCACCGGGGCGTACGTGGCGCTGCACGACGCGGTGAGCTGGCTGGCCGCCCGCAAGGCCCTCTCCGGCCGGCCGGAGAAGGTGATGCGCCGCTCGGTCGCCGCGGTCAGCGTCGGCATCATCGCCGGTGAGCCGCGACTGGACCTGTGCTACGAGGAGGACGTGGCCGCCGAGGTGGACATGAACGTGGTCTGCACCGGCGCCGGCGAGTTCGTCGAGGTGCAGGGCACCGGCGAGGACGGCGTCTTCGCCCGGGACCAGCTCGACGCGCTGCTCGACCTCGGGCTGGCCGGCTGCGCCGAGCTGGCCGAGGTCCAGCGCAAGGCTCTGTCGTGATGACCGCGCGGGGTGGCCATCCCCTCGCGAACGGAAGGTGACCGGCATGAACAAGGTCCTGCTCGCCACCCGCAACCGCAAGAAGCTGATCGAGTTGCAGCGGATCCTGGACGGCGCGCTCGGCGCGCACCGGGTCGCCTTGCTCGGCCTCGACGACGTGGACGAATACCCCGAGCTGCCCGAGTCCGGGCTGACCTTCGGCGAGAACGCCCTGATCAAGGCGCGGGAGGGCTGCCGGCGGACCGGGCTGCCCACCATCGCCGACGACTCCGGGTTGGCGGTGGACGCGCTCAACGGGATGCCGGGTGTGTTCAGCGCCCGCTGGGCCGGCTCGCACGGCGACGACCTGGCCAACCTCCAACTGGTGCTGGACCAGATCGCCGACCTGCCCGACGAGCACCGGGGCGCGTCCTTCGTCTGCACCGTGGCGCTGGTGCTGCCCACCGGCAAGGAGCACCTGGTCGACGGCCGCCAGCCGGGGCGGCTGCTGCGCGCGCCGCGCGGCGACGGCGGCTTCGGCTACGACCCGATCTTCCTCGGTGACGGGCAGGAGCGGACCAACGCGGAGCTGACCCCGGAGGAGAAGGACGCGATCAGCCACCGCGGCAAGGCGCTGCGCGAGCTGGCCAAGCTGGTGGCGAAGGTGCTGCCACCGACCGCCTGACCGGCTGGCCCCTTTCGCGCCGACGATCAGCCGTTCCGTCACGGAAAGTCACCTGAGTCCGGGAGTCGAGGGCCGGGTCCGCAGCCTTTGCTCTGCTGCCCCGCACGCAACAGGCACGCAGGGTAGCTACATCCTGGTCCGCCCGTCGGCCGCCGCGACCGGTTGTTCCTGGTCGGATGCGGTGTTGCCGGCAGGGCAGCAGAGCAAAGGCGGCGATGAGGGTCGGCTGCGCCCGCAGGATGGCGACGGAGGGTAACGGCCTGCTGGCTGGCCGGTCAGGAACGCAGGTACGCGACGACCGCCAGCACCCGCCGGCGGGCCAGCACGGCGGTGAGATGGGCGAGGACCCGCCACCACCGGCGCAACCGGCGATCGGGCCCGAGGAACAACCGGCCGGCCGGCCCGGGCCGGTGTGGTCGGTGGAGCTGCGCCGTCGTCATGTCGTCCCCCTCGGATGGGCGGGCAGGGCGACTCCGACGCTATGAACCCCGCTGCGCGGGGGTACCGGGCTGACCTCCGACCTTCCTGGGGGACAGCCCCCGGGTCGGGTCCCGCTCAGTCCAGCGGGCCCACCTCGCGCTCGATCGCGGCCCGCAGCTGCGGCCCGGCCACCACCGCCCGGGCGGCCTCCATCACCGGGGCGAGGAACACGTCCGGCCCCGGCTCGCCCGCCGCGGCGCCCAACGCGGCCAGCGCCGCCCGGCCGGCCGGCGACGGGGTCAGCGGAGCGCGCAGCTGGAGGCCGCGTACGGCGGCCAGCAGCTCCACCGCGAGCAGGCTGGTCAGGTTGTCCAGCACCGTGCGCAGCTTCTTGGTCGCCGCCCAGCCCATCGAGACGTGGTCCTCCTGCATGCCGCTGGTGGGCAGCGAGTCCACCGACGCGGGCGCGGCCAGCCGGCGGTTCTCCGCGACGATCCCGGCCGCCGTGTACTGGGCGATCATCAGCCCGGAGTTCACCCCGGCGTCGGGGGACAGGAACGCCGGCAGGTCCCGGGACCGGGTCACGTCGAGCAGCCGGTCCACCCGCCGCTCGGCGATCGCGCCCACCTCGGCGGCGGCGATGGCCAGGTAGTCGGCGGCGAAGCCGAGCGGCGCGCCGTGGAAGTTGCCGGTCGACTCGACCCGCCCGTCGGGCAGCACCACCGGGTTGTCCACCACCGACAGCAGCTCCCGGCCGGCGACCGTCTCGACGAAGTCGAGGGTGTCCCGGGCCGCGCCGGCGACCTGCGGCGCGCAGCGCATCGAGTACGCGTCCTGCACGGCGTGGGCCAGGTCGTCGCGGTGCGAGTCCATCACCGCCGAGTTTTGCAGCAGCCGGTGGATGTTCGCCGCCGACGCCGCCTGGCCGGGGTGCGGCCGGATCGCGTGCAGCTCCGGCAGGAAAGGCCGCTCCGAGCCGAGCATCGCCTCGATGGCCAGCGCGGCGGTCACGTCGGCCATGGCGAACAGGTGCCGGGCGTCGTGCACGGCCATCAGCAGCATGCCGAGCATGCCGTCGGTGCCGTTGATCAACGCCAGCCCCTCCTTGGCGGCCAGCTCGATCGGGGCCAGCCCGGCCCCGCGCAGCGCGTCGGCGGCGGGGAGCCGTTCGCCGGCCGGGCCGAGCACCCAGCCCTCGCCGAGCAGCACCAGCGCGCAGTGCGCGAGCGGGGCCAGGTCACCGGAGGCGCCCAGCGAGCCGTGTTCCGGCACCCACGGGGTCACCTCGTGGTTGAGCAGGTCGACCAGGGCCTCGGCGACCAGCGGCCGGACCCCGGAGCGGCCCAGCGCCAGCGAGCGCACCCGCAGCAGCATCATCGCCCGCACCACCTCGCGGGGCATCGGCGCGCCGACCCCGGCGGCGTGCGAGCGGATCAGCGCGTGCTGGAGCTCGGCCCGCCGCTCAGGGGCGACGAACGTGTTGGCGAGCGCGCCGAAGCCGGTGGAGACGCCGTACACGGGCCGGCCGGCGGCCTCGATGCGGTCCACGATGGACCGGCTGGTCCGCATCGCCTCGACGGCGGCCGGGTCGAGGACGACCTTGGCCGTGCCGCGCGCCACGGCGAGCAGGTCGGCGGGGGAGATCCCGGTGGGCTGGATGGTCACGGTCATTGCGGCACTCCGTTGTGCAGAACCTGGCGGATCAGTGGCACACCGGGCCGGTAGGCCAGGTGCAGATGGCTGGGGGCGTCGAGGATCGTCAGGTCGGCCCGGGCGCCGGGCCGCAGCACCCCCACGTCGGCGCGGCGCAGCGCCGCCGCCCCGCCGGCGGTCGCCGCCCAGACGGCCTCCGCCGGGGTCATCCCCATCTCGCGTACGGCGAGGGCGAGGCAGAACGGCATCGACGAGGTGTACGACGAGCCGGGGTTGCAGTCGGTGGCGAGGGCCACGGTGACCCCGGCGTCGAGCAGCCGGCGGGCGTCCGGGTACGGCGAGCGGGTGGAGAACTCCGCACCCGGCAGCAGCGTGGCGACCGTCGCCGAGCCGGCCAGCGCGTCGACGTCGGCGTCGGACAGGTGGGTGCAGTGGTCGACGCTGGCCGCGCCCAGCTCCACCCCCAGCCGCACGCCCGGCCCGGGGCCGAGCTGGTTGGCGTGCACCCGCACGCCCAGCCCGGCGGCCTGCCCGCAGGCCAGGATCGCCCGGGCGTGGTCGGCGTCGAAGGCGCCCCGCTCGCAGAACACGTCGATCCAGCGGGCGTGCGGGGCGGCGGCGGCGAGCATCGGCCCGCAGACCAGGCCGACGTAGTCGTCGGGGCGGTCGGCGTACTCGGCGGGCACCACGTGCGCGCCGAGGAAGGTGGTGTCCCCGGTGAACTCGGCGGCGATCCGCAGCGAACGGGCCTCGTCGGCGATGGTGAGGCCGTACCCGCTCTTGATCTCGATGGTGGTGGTGCCCTGCCGCATCGCCTCGTCGCGCAGCCGGCGCACGTTGGCGCGCAGCTCGTCGTCGGTGGCGGCGCGGGTGGCGCCGACGGTGGTCCGGATGCCACCCCCGGTGTACGGCTCGCCGGCCATCCGGGCGGCGAACTCGGCGGCCCGGTCCCCGGCGAAGACCAGGTGGGCGTGGCTGTCCACGAAGCCGGGCAGCACGGCCGCGCCGCCGGCGTCGATCCGGCGGTCGGCGGCCGGCGCGTACCGGGCCGGGCCGATCCAGGCCACCTCGCCGTCCTCGACCAGCAGGGCGGCGTCCCGGCGCAACCCCAGCGGGTCGGCCACGCCGTCGCGGGGGGCGTTGGTGACCAGCTCCCCGATGTTGTCCACCAGCAGGCTGCCGATCATGCGGTCACCGCCGCGATCGCCGCCCGCAGCTCGGCCGGCACGTCGACGGTCAGGTGCCGGCCGTCGGCGACCACCTGCTTCCCGTCGACCACCACGTGGCTGACGTCGGCGGCGGTGGCCGCGAAGAACGCCCCGACCGGCGGCACCCCGGCCGTGCGGGCGGTGTCCAGCCGTACGGTGACCAGGTCGGCCCGGTCGCCGACGGCGAGCCGGCCGGCGTCGCCCCAGCCCAGCGCGGCGTGCCCGCCGACGGTGGCGGCGGCCAGCAGTTCGGCGGCGGTGAAGTGCCCCCGCTTGCGGGTGCGCAGTCGCTCGTCCAGTTCCACCGCGCGGGCCTCCTCGAAGAGGTCGATCACGGCGTGGCTGTCGCTGCCGAGGCTGACCGGGCTGCCCGCCTCGGCCAGCCGGCGGGCCGGCCCGATCCCGTCGGCCAGGTCCCGTTCGGTGGTGGGGCAGAGGCAGACCCGGGTGCGGCTCTCCCCGAGCAGGGTGACGTCCGCACTGGTGGGGTGGGTGGCGTGGATCGCGGTGGTGTGCGGGCCGAGCGCCCCGTGGTCGGCCAGCAGCCGGGTCGGGGTGCAGCCGTGCACGGCCCGGCAGGCGTCGTTCTCGGCGGGCTGCTCGGAGAGGTGCACGTGCAACGGCACGCCGTTGCGGTCGGCCCAGCCGGCCACGGTGGCGAGCTGCTCGGCGGGCACCGCGCGCACCGAGTGGATGGCCGCGCCGAGGCGGGCGTGGCCGTTCTCCGGGCGGTACGCGTCGACCCGGGCCGCCCAGCGCAGCGCGTCGCCGTCGCCGAACCGGCGCTGCGGCCCCTGAAGCGGCGCCCCGTCGACGCTCGCGGTCAGGTATGCGGTGTCCAGCAGGGTGAGCCGGATCCCGGCCTGCGCGGCGGCCTCGACCAGCGCCGCCGACATCGCGTTCGGGTCGTCGTACGGCTGGCCGCCCGGGCCGTGGTGCAGGTAGTGGAACTCGCCGACGCAGGTGACCCCCGCCAGGGCCATCTCCGCGTACGCGGCCCGGGCCAGCGCCAGGTACGAGTCGGGGTCGAGCCGGCCGGCGACGTCGTACATCACGTCCCGCCAGGACCAGAAGTCGCCCCGGCCGCCGTGGGTGCGCCCGCGCAGCGCCCGGTGGAAGGCGTGCGAGTGCGCGTTGGCCAGCCCGGGCAGGGTGAGGCCGGGCAGCCGGGCGGCGTCGCGCAGCACCTCCACCCCGGCGGTGGGCCGGCCCCCGCCGGTCAGCGGGGCGACCGCGGTGATCCGGCCGTCCTCGGCCTCGATCAGCACGTCCGGGGTCGGTTCGGCGTGCTCGGGCAGCCAGGCGTACTCGGCCAGCCAGCGGGTCAACGGCATGCCAGCTCCTCCAGCACCCGGGCCAGGGCGGTCACCCCGGCGGCGCAGTCGGCGTCGGTGGCGGACTCGGCGGGGGAGTGCGACACCCCCGTCGGGTTCCGTACGAACAGCATGGCGGTCGGCAGGTGCGCGGCGAGCACTCCGGCGTCGTGTCCCGCCCCGGTGGGCAGCACCGGCGCGTCCAGCAGCCCCGCCAGCCGGTCGGCCAGCCCGCCGTCGAACGCGACGAGCGGGGTGGCCGACTCCTGGGTCAGGGTCAGCTCGGTGCCGTCCCGCTTCGCCCGCTCGGTGGCCTTGGCGCGTACCGCCTCGACCAGACCGTCAAGCGTCTCCGCCTCGGCGGCCCGGGCGTCCAGCCAGCCGGTCACCCGCGCCGGGATGGCGTTCGTGGCGTTCGGCTCGACCGCCACCCGGCCCACGGTGGCGTGCGCGTCGCGCAGCCGGGCCTCCTTGTTCGCCGCGAGCACGGTGAACGCGTAGGTGAGCATCGGGTCGCGGCGGTCGGCCATCCGGGTCGTACCCGCGTGGTTGCCCTCGCCGTGCACGTCGAAGCGCCAGCGGCCGTGCGGCCAGATGGCGGAGGCCACCGCGACCGGCGCGCCCTGGTCGACAAGCGCGCGGCCCTGCTCGACGTGCAGCTCGACGAAGGCCGCGAAGCGGCCGAGCAGGCCCGGGTCGGCGCCGGCCGGCGGCGCGCCCAGCGCCTCGGCGAAGCTCACCCCGTCGGCGTCGCGCAGCCCGGCCGCGCGGTCGACCGCGATCTCCCCGGTGAGCAGCCGGGACCCCAGGCAGGGTACGCCGAACCGGGCGCCCTCCTCCTCGACGAAGGCGGCCACCACCACCGGCCGGTCCGGGGTGACCCCAGCGGCGCGCAGCTCGTCCACGGCGAGCAGGGCGCTGACGATGCCGAGCGGCCCGTCGTACGCCCCGCCGTGCGGCACCGAGTCGAAGTGGCTGCCGGTGAGCACCGCGTCGCCGGCCGCCGGGTCGCCCCACCAGGCGAACAGGTTGCCGTTGCCGTCCTGCTGCACGGGCATGCCGCGGGCGTCGGCCTGGTCCCGGAACCACGCGCGCAGCCGCAGCTCCGGCTCGGTCAGCGCGTAGCGCAGGTAGCCGCCGCTGCCGGCGTCCCGGCCGACCGGCGCGATCTCGTCCCACAGCTTCCGGAACCTGTTAACAAGGGGCCCTTCACCTACCGAATGCGTTAACAAGGGCACCTTCCTTACGCCTCGGTCATGGGGACGCGGACGCCGGTGCGCTGGGCGACCTCGCGGGCGTCGTCGTAGCCGGCGTCGACGTGCCGGATGACGCCCATCGCCGGGTCGTTGGTGAGCACCCGCTCGATCTTCTGCCCGGCGAGGGCGGTGCCGTCGGCGACGCAGACCTGCCCGGCGTGGATGGACCGGCCGATGCCGACCCCGCCGCCGTGGTGGAGGGACACCCAGGACGCCCCGCTGGCCGTGTTGACAAGCGCGTTGAGCAGCGGCCAGTCGGCGATCGCGTCGGAGCCGTCGGCCATCGCCTCGGTCTCCCGGTAGGGGCTGGCCACGCTGCCGCAGTCCAGGTGGTCCCGGCCGATCACCACCGGCGCGCTCAGCTCGCCGGCGGCGACCATCTCGTTGAACCGCACCCCGGCGACGTCCCGCTCGCCGTAGCCGAGCCAGCAGATCCGGGCCGGCAGGCCCTGGAAGGCGACCCGTTCGCCGGCCATCCGCATCCACCGGGCCAGGGACTCGTTCTCCGGGAACAGGTCGAGGATGGCCCGGTCGGTGGCCGCGATGTCCTTCGGGTCGCCGGACAGCGCGGCCCACCGGAACGGGCCCTTGCCCTCGCAGAACAGCGGCCGGATGTACGCCGGCACGAAGCCGGGGAAGTCGAAGGCTCGCTCGTACCCGCCGAGCTTCGCCTCGCCGCGGATCGAGTTGCCGTAGTCGAAGACCTCCGCGCCGGCGTCGAGGAAGCCGACCATCGCCTCGACGTGCTTCGCCATCGAGGCCCGGGCCCGGTCGGTGAACTCGGCCGGCTTCGCCGCGGCGTAGTCCCGGGCGTCGGCCAGCTCCACCCCCTCGGGCAGGTAGGACAGCGGGTCGTGCGCGCTGGTCTGGTCGGTGACGACGTCGATCGCCACCCCCCGGCGCAGCAGCTCCGGGAAGACGGTGGCGGCGTTGCCGACCACGCCGACGGACAGCGCCCGGCGGTCCCGCTTCGCGGCCAGCGCCCGCTCGACGGCGTCGTCGAGGGAGTCGGCGATCTCGTCGAGGTAGCGGTCGTGCGCCCGGCGCTCCAGCCGGGACCGGTCCACGTCCACGATCAGGCAGACGCCGCCGTTCATGGTGACCGCGAGGGGCTGCGCGCCGCCCATCCCGCCGCAGCCGGCGGTGAGCGTCAGCGTGCCGGCCAGGGTGCCGGTGAACCGCTTCGCGGCGACGGCGGCGAACGTCTCGTAGGTGCCCTGGAGGATGCCCTGGGTGCCGATGTAGATCCAGGAGCCGGCGGTCATCTGCCCGTACATGGTCAGGCCGAGCGACTCCAGGCGGCGGAACTCCGGCCAGGTGGCCCAGTCGCCGACCAGGTTGGAGTTGGCCAGCAGCACCCGGGGCGCCCACTCGTGGGTGCGCATGACGCCGACCGGGCGGCCGGACTGCACCAGCATCGTCTCGTCGTCGCGCAGCTCGGTGAGCGTCCGCACCAGCGCGTGGTACGACGGCCAGTCCCGGGCGGCCTTGCCGGTGCCGCCGTAGACCACCAGGTCGTCGGGGCGCTCGGCCACCTCCGGGTCGAGGTTGTTCATCAGCATCCGCAGGGCGGCCTCCTGCGGCCACCCCTTCGCGGTGCGGGTGGTGCCGCGGGCGGCGCGGACGGGCTGGTGCATCTCGTACTCCTCTCAGCCGAGGAACAACTGGCGGCGGGCGGCGGACGACTCGAACGCCTCGAGCCGGGCCTGGGTCTCGGCCGGGGTGGCGTCGCAGATCGCCTGGAGCACCACCATGGCCAGGGTCATCGGGGCGGTGTGCAGGTCGAAGACGAGGCCGGTGCCGACGGCGGCGGGCAGCACCAGCGCGGCGTACTCGGCGGCGGGGCTGACCGGCGAGTCGGTGATGGCGACCACGGTCAGCCCGGCGTCCCGGGCGGCGCGCAGCGCGTCCAGCGTCTCCCGGGGGTAGCGGGGCAGCACGAAGGCGAGCAGGGCGCGGGCCCCGGCCGCGGCGGCCTGCTCCAGGCGGTCGGTGAGCAGGCTGCCGCCGTCGTCGAGGACCCGCACGTCGGGGTGCACCTTCGCGGCGAAGTACGCGAAGTAGGCGGCCAGCGGCGCGGCGGCGCGCAGCCCCAGCACGGGCAGTGGCCGGCTGGTGGCGAGCAGCCGGCCGGCCTCGGCGATCCGGTCCCGGTCGGCCAGCTCGCCGGCGAGCCGGTCCAGGTTGCCCATCTCGGCGCGGACCGCCCGCTGGAGTTCGTTGCCGGCGTCCGCGCCGTCGGGGCCGCCGGCCGGGGTCAGTTCCCGCAGCCGGCGGCGCAGCGCCGGGTAGCCGTCGTGGCCGAGCGCCACCGCGAACCGGGTGACCGAGGGTTGGCTCACCCCGGCCAGCTCGGCCACCTCGGCGGCGGACAGGTACGCCGCGGCGGTGGCGTGCTGCACGAGGCAGTGCGCGATGCGCCGCTGGGTCGGGGTGAGTCGGACGCCCTGGAACAGGTCGAGCAGCCGGTCCGGCGCCCCGGCGACAGCTCCCTCATTCATGCCGCGACTCTATGCATAAAAACTTTCAGAGGCAACCGTCCGCGCGGACCGGGCGCCCGTCCCATCCCGCCGCCCACGGGTCGGTGCCGGTGCGCGTTCTCTGTACTATCCGCACGGCGGGTGAGCAGAGGAGTCGTGGCATGCAGCCGGTTGGTCCGTACAGGTTCACCGAGGCGCTGGGCGTCTGCCAGGTGGGTACGGCCTGGTGGGCCGTCGACGGGCAGGATCGGCTGGTCACAGTGGCCCTGCTCGAGGGCGCCGCCGCGACCGATGTGGCCTGGCGACAGGCCTTCGGCAACGCGGCCAACGCGATGGCGCAGGCGCCGGGCGGTCAGCGGTACGTCAACGCCGACCTCGACGCCGCGCAGCCGTGGGTCGCCTACCCCTCCGAGGAGGGGATGGGCGCCCAGCGTCTCTTCCAGACCCTCGGCATGGACCTGCACCCGCCCGAGGCGCAGGCGACCGTGCTGATCCCGGCAACGGACGCGATAACCTCACCGCCGCGCCCGGTCTCCGGCGCGCCGACGTCCGGCTCGCCCACGCCCACCTCCGGGCCGCCGCACCTGCCGTGGGCGATGCACGCCACCGGTCAGCAGCCGACCGTCCACGTGCCCCAGCAGCCGGCGCCGCAGGTCGCCGTACCGTCCACACCGGTCCCGGCGCCCACGGACCCGGCACCCGCCGACCCGTTCGCCGACCCGACCCGCCGCATCCAGCCGCTGCCGGCCGGCAGCGGCCCCGCCCGCTCCGGCGCGGCGCTCTGGCTCGCCGTCGCCGCGCTCGTGCTGGGCATCCTCGCCGGGGTCGGCGCCGTCGGCGTCGCCACCGCCGGCGGTGACGAGGCCGGCGACCCCGCCCCTGCGACGGCGTTCCCGGCCGACGACGCGGTGCGGCCGGGGCTGAGCCCGTGGGCCAACGCCGCGCCGTCCAGCCCGCAGGAGCGGGCCCTCGCCGCGGCCGGGCCGTCCCTGGTGTTCCTCGAGGCCGTCTTCACCGGCTACCTGCGGGACCGCGCCACGAACGCCCCGGTGCGCACCACCCCGATCACCTTCAGCCGGCGGTGCACCGGCTTCGTCGTCGACCCCAACGGCCACGCCCTGACCAGCAGCTCCTGCGTGCGCCCCGGCGAGGAGTACGCCCGGCGGATCGCCCTGGACGCGGTGGCCCGGATGCTGGTGCGCGAGGGCAAGCTCGCCGAGAACCAGGTCGAGAACTACGTCACCACCAACCTGGAACGGACCGTGTTCACCGGGGTGGACCAGGGCACCGAGCCGGCGACCCAGCTCTTCGCGCAGCTCAACGAGGCCAAGGGCAACGTCACCGAGGACCCGGCCATCGGCGGGCAGGTGGTCTCGGCGCAGACCGAGGAGACGGGCAACGTCGCCCTGGTCAAGCTGAACCGCACCGGCCTGCCCGCGGTCGGCCTCGACCCCGGGGCCGTGGTCAGCGAGAGCGGCAACCTGCTCGTCCTCGGCTTCGCCACCACCGACGCCGACTTCCGGACCGCCACCTACCGGCCCCGCACCATGAGCGTCAAGATCGCCGGCACCGGCCGGCGCGGTGACGTGTCGATGTGGCGCATCGGCGAGGACCTCGGCAACACCTCCTACGGCGGCGTCGCCATCGACCCCGCCGGCCGGGTCATCGGGCTGATCGACCAGGACCTGGCCCGGCCCGACCGGGCGAACCGGGTGGTGCTGCCCGCGTCCGCCTTCACCGGCCTGCTCGGCGAGGCGGGGGTCAAGGCCGAGCCGGGCGAGTCCGACCGGCTCTACCGCGCCGGGCTGGACGCCTACTTCACCGGCCGGTACGCCACCGCCGCCGACGACCTCGCCACGGTGGCCCGGCAGGTGCCCGACAACCGGCTGGCCGAGGCGTACCGGCAGCACGCCGACAGCCGGGCACAGCTGGAGGGCGAGCCGGCGAGCGCGCCGGCCTGGGCCTGGTGGCTGCTTGCCGGCGCGGGCGGCCCGCTGCTGGTGCTGCTGGTCCTGCTCGTCGTGCTGAACGCCCGGCGTCGGCCGTGAGCGCCGCCGCCCCGACCCGGCCCGCCACCGACGGCTACCGGTCCCGCGGACTGTCGCACCTGCTGTCGGTCACCATCGTCGTGGTGGTCGGGATCCTGCTGGTGCACGTGCTGGTCGAGACCTGGGCGCAGGTGCTCAGCGGGCCGACCAGCACCGACCCCCGGGCCAACCTGGACAACGCGGCGCAGTGGCCCAAGCAGCTCAAGACGCTGCTCTATCTGGGGCTGGCCGGGCTCACCGTGGTGAAGGTGGTCGTCGACCGGCTCTGGCACCGGTTCCGGACCGGGGCCGACCTCGCCCTGCTGGTGCTCGGCCTGATCATGGTGCTCGCCGGCCTGGTGAACGACTCCTCGCTGAGCCTGATGGGCCAGGCGCTGTTCGTCTACTTCCGTGGCGTCCTGGTCTTCTACGCCCTGCGGGCCGCCGACCTGGCACCCGGCCTGGTCCGCCGGCTGCTGCTGGTGGTCGCCGCCGTCGTCGGGGTCAACGTGCTCCTCGCGCTGGTGCAGATGCTCGTCGGGGCGCCGGCCTACCGGATGCTCGGCTGGGTGGACATGACCTGGGCCGAACAGAGCCGGGCCCAGGGCCTGCAACCCCACCCGAACCACCTCGGGCACCTGCTCGGGCTGGCCCTGCTCGGCTTCATCGCCTGGGTCGCGGTGCGGCCGCGGGTCCACCGCGCCTGGTGGGCGGTGGCGGCCGTGGTGGCGCTGGCGCTGTCGGCGAGCCAGTCCCGCGAGTCGTTGCTCGGCGTGCTGGTCGCCGGGGTGCTGATCGCGATCCTGGTGCGCGGCAGCGCCCGGCGCGTCCTCACCGTCTGCCTCATCCTGGCGCTGTGCACCGCCGCGCAGATCGCCGCCCGGCCGGACAACCGGGCCGAGTGGGAACGGCGGCTGGGCAACGCCTTCACCAGCTTCCTCCACCCGGCCGGCAGCGAGCACCGGACCGCGGCGCCGCCGGCGGCCGGCCCGGCCTCCCCGCGCCCCGCCGGCTCGCCGGCCGCCGCGCCGAGCCGATCCGCCGCGCCGAGCGGGAAGCCCACCGGGAAGCCGAAACCGTCGGTCACGGCCACCCCGAAGCCCACCGCGCAGCCGTCCGGGCCGGCCGCCGGGCCCGCGCCGAGCCCGTCACCGGCACCGGTACGCGAGATCCGGGTGCTCTATCTCCAGCAGGCCGCCGACATCCTGCCGCGCCAGCCCCTCCTCGGCTTCGGCATCGGCCAGTTCGGTGGCGTGGTCGCCGAGAAGAACAACCCGGACTGGCACAAGAACCCGAAGCTCGGGCCGAAGGGCTTCAACCGCTACGGCTTCCAGGCCGTCCAGATCGACTCGTTCTGGCTGCACCTGGTCATGGAGGCCGGCGTACTCGGGCTCATCGCCTTTATAGTGTGGCTCTACTTCGTGCTGCGGCCCCTGCTGGCCGCGCTGCGGCGGCGGGGCCGGGAGCGCACCGCGCCGCCCCCGTCCGCCGCGGTGGTGTGGGGCGTCGGCGCGCTGGTCTTCGCCGCGCTGGTCGCCTTCCTGTCCCCGGCCTTCGAGGACCCGCTGTTGCCGGCTCTGCTGTGGACCGTGGTCGGGCTCGCCTGGTGGGCCTGCCGCCGCTCCCGCGAGGAGGAGGCCTCGATCTACACCGCGGCGACGGAGATGCTGCCGGTGGTCCGCCGTCCCTCGGACACCGGCGACGTCAACACCCACATCCTCGCCACCGACGACATCCTGGCCCTCGCCCGCCGGTCCCGGCGGCCGGGCGGGAACCGGCCGGACGGTGGAAGCGCCCACTGAGAACAGCCGTTCGGCGGACCTCCGACCAGCGGACCGGTGCATAGAATCCGGGATGCAAAGCGGCGACATGTGTCGATCCGGTGACGCTTCGGGGTGACATCCGGGGCGTTCCGGACGCCAGGTCGGACAAGAGAACGTGCACGGGGGGCGGTTATCGACATGGACGTACGGGAATGGGCGTCGACATCGGACGGTGACTCACCGGCCGTCGACGCGGCAGGTGACGATCGCCGGTGATGGTCCAATCTTCTGATCCGCCGGCCCTCGGCCCGTGGCCGGCGTCGTACGGCGCCCAGTGGCGACCGGAGGTCATCGCGCCCGGCGCCCGATCGGCCCACCGGGAACGGCCCACGACCCCGGTCATCTCGGTCTGCATCGCCGTCCGGAACCGGCCGGACCTGCTGGTGAAGTCCGTACGCAGCGTCCTCGCCGGCGACTTCCCCGACTACGAGGTGGTGATCGTCGACGACGGTTCCACCGTCCCGGTCCAGGAGAGCCTCGCCGGGGCCGGTCTGCTCGCCGACGACCGGATCCGGCTGGTCCGCCAGCCGCCCGCCGGCATCAGCGCGGCCCGGAACACCGCGTTGCGGGTGGCCCGTGGCCGCTACGTCACGGTGCTGGACTCCGACGACGAGCTGGCGCCGGACGGCCTGAGCCGGATCCACGCGGCGCTCGCGGGCACCGGGGCGCGCTGGGTCTACACCGACTACGAGGAGCTCACCAGCGCCGGCAGCCGGGTCATCCGGCTGCCGTCGTTCGACTCGCCACGGCGGATGCTGTGGTCCGTGCTGACCCGGCCGCGGCTGCCGTTCAAGCACTCCGGCATGTCCATGGAGCGGGAGCTGCTCACCAGCATCGGCGGGTACGACGAGCACACCCCGATCAAGGTGGACGTCGAGCTGGTCCTGCGCGCGCTGGCCAGCGGAGTGCACCTGGCCCACCTCGGCCACCCGGTGGTGCGCTTCCACCGCCACGACACGAACATCAGCCGCCGCCGGCTGGCCGGCCTCGCGGTCTGGTACCGGCTGATCAACACGTACGGCGACAGCCGGGTGCCCGGCGTCGCCCTGGCGGTGGTGGCGGCCCGCGCGGCCAGCGAGATCGGCAAGGCCGTGGTGACCGCCCTGGGCAGGTGAGACCGGGCCGGAGCCGGGCCCGTGGCCCGGCTCCGGCCGGCTCGCGACCTCAGCTCGCCAACACCCGCCGGTAGACCGCGGCGATCCGCTCCGCCACCAGCCGCTCGTCCAGCCAGGCGTTCTTCTCCCGCCCGTCGGCCCGCCGCCCGGCCCGCAGCACCTCGGCCGTCCGGTCGGCCAGGTCCCGCACCAGCCGGTCCCGGTTGGCGCCCTCGACCGGGCCGTCCGGGAAGCCGACCACCGCGCCCGGCCGCACCCCGTCCAGCACCTCGGCGACGTCACCCACGTCCACCGACACCACCGGAAGGCCCATCGCGGTGGCCTCCTTGACCACCGTGGGCGAGCCCTCCTTGCCCCGCCGGGAGGTGAACAGCAGGACGTCGGCGGCGTCGAACTTGCGGACCAGGTCGGTCTGCAACTGGCCGGGCGCGTGCAGGATCAGCTCCCGCACCGCCGGATCCCGCCGGCGCAGCTCGGCCACCACGTCGGCGAAGACGTCGTACCCCTTCACCTCGCGGGCCGGGTCGGCGGCGAAGAGCACCACCCGGGACGGTTCGGGAAGGCCGAACTGGCGGCGGGCGGCCGCCCGGTCGCCCGGCCGGAAGAAGGAGAAGTCCACGCCGTTGGCGATGATGTGCCCCTCCGGGTCGCCGGCCGTCTCGGCCAGTCGCCGGGAGACGTAGATCCGGGCGCGGGTGCCGCCCCAACCGGCCTTGGTCATCAGGCGCTGGCGCGGCACGTTCACGTCGCTGCCGTACAGGGAGAGCACGGTCGCCGGATGGTTGGCCAGCCGGGCGGCCGGCGCGGCCATGCCGTAGTGCACGTGCACGATGTCGTAGCCGCCGTCCTGCACCCGGCGGCGGACCCGGGGACCGGCGGTCAGGTAGTCGAGCTTGCCCCGCGACTGCGCGATCACCTCCACGTCCACGTGGTGGCCCAGCGCCCGCAGCGCGGTCACCTGGCGCTGCACGAAGATGCCCCGGTAGCTGGTCGGGTCCTCCGGCCAGAGGTTGGTCACCGCGAGGACCCGCAGCGGGCGGGTGGTCGTGGCGGGGTCGATCAGGTGCGTCAACTGTGCTCCCAGCAGAGATCCGGCGTCATTCGGCGCCCGCGCGGCGGCGGGACGGCAGCACCGCGAGCAGCCCGACCAGTTCGGTACGCAGCACCGCCAGCGCCACCAGCGGCGCGACCACGGCCACCAGCCCGGCCGGCCACGACCAGACCCGCAGGGCGTCGAGGCTGGCCACCAGCGCGCCGGCGGTCATCAGCCCGAGGCACCGGGCCAGCGGACCCGCCCACGACAGGCGGTGCAGCCGCCACACGGTGAGGATCGGGACGAGCGCGGTGACGGCGGTGCCCACGAGGTAGCCGAGGCCGACGCCGGTGGCCCCCAGCGGCCCGGCCGCGACGGCCACCACCCCCAGCCCGACCAGGCACCCGGTCACCGCCGAGGCGACCGGGATCCGGCTCTGCGTGGCGGCCCCGGCGGCCAGCGCGTTGACCGAGGGCACCTGGAGGATGCCGAAGAAGGAGGCGCAGAGCATCAGCCGCAGCACCGGCGCGCCGCCGGCGTACCCGGCGCCGCCGAAGAGCGTCAGGATCAGCGGCGCGGCCGCCAGACCGACCAGGAACACCGGGGTCATCACCACGGCCAGCGCCCGGGTCGACACGTCCACCTGCCGGCGGACCGCCGAACGGTCCCCGGCGCCGTGCGCGCCCGCCATCGCCGGGAACAGCGCCAGCGCCATCGCCCGGGGCAGGAAGTACAGCGGGGCGATCAGGGCGACCGCCGCGACGAGATACGCCACCTCGGCCGGGGCCGCGAAGTGCCCGGCCAGCAACTGCGTCGCCTGTAGGAACCCGGCGCTGGCGAGCGTCCCCACGCTGGCCAGCAGCGCGAACGACACCACCTGCCGCCGGTCGAAGGAACCCGGTGCGGCGGACCGCTCCCGGCGGCGCTGCTGACGTAGCTGCCGCCGGCACAACACCACGAAGGTGCCGTAGCCGAGGCAGAGCGGCAGCAGGTAGAACGTCCGGCCGGTGACGATCACCGCCACCGTGGCGGCGATGGCAAGCGCGGACGTGCCCAGCTCGATCCGGGCGTACCGCGGGACCAGGCCGTGCCCGTACATCGCCGCCTTGTCCACCGTGTACAGCGCGTAGCTGGCGGTCAGCACGGCCAGCGACGCGGTGTCCACCGGCCCCAGGTCGTGCAGTTGCCGGACCACCAGCGCGGTGAGCAGACCGAGGACCAGCGAGGACAGCACGCCCACCCGGGACAGGAACCGATGCACGGCCCACGCGCCCGGCACATCGGCCGCACCCCGGTGGAAGGCCACGAACTTCGACATGCCGGCGGACACCCCGCCCGGCAGCAACAGACTGGCGATCATGCTGGCGGCCAGCATGATGCCGACCACGCCGTACGTCGCCCGGTCGGTGTGGTGGCTGGTCAGCGAGCCGTGCACCAGGCGGGTCAACCCGACGGCGAGCAGCGCGAGCATGGACAGCGCGCCGGCCTTGACGACCGAGGCGGACCGGCCGCCGGTCGGCGGTGCCGGCTGCCCGGCGGCGGGCGCCGCCACCTCCAGCAGCGGCCCGGCGGCCGGCGGTGGGGGCGCGGCGGGCGGCTGCGCGGGCTGCGACGCGGGTACTCGTGGCAAGGTCGACCACCTGAGGGGTGAGGTGCGCGGATCCGCCCGCTGCTGCGGCGTCGAGCAGCGAAGGTAGCAGCCGACACCGACCAGTGGGGACCGGGACGTAGGATGGGCCCGGCCAGCGGTCATTTTTCGTCAGCCACCGTGCTGTCTCACCCGAGGATGGTAATGGCCGAAGACGCCCGCCGCGGGGCCCGGCCCGCCAGTGGTCCGAGCGTCCCCGCCGACGCTCCCACCGGCCGCCCGGTCTGGCCCGCCACCGGCCGGCTGACCGGGCTGCGGCTGACGGCCCGGCGGTGGACCGCGCTGGCCGTGGCGTCGGCGCTGCTGCTCACGGGCGGGCTCACCGTGGCCTGGTCCGGCGCGGACGAGCCGGACCCGGCGGACCAGGTGGCGATCGGCTGGCACACCTCCGAACCCCCGGGCCGCCCCACCCTGCGCGGCCTCGCGCCCGCCACGGTGCGGTTCGGCACGGCGGTCAGCGCCCGGATGCTCGACGACGTGCCGTACCGGGCCACCCTGGCGGCGGACTTCACCGCCGTCACCCCGGAGAACGCCATGAAGTGGGAGGTCCTGCAACCCACGCCGGACCGCTACGACTGGACCGACGCCGACCGGATCGTGGAGCTCGCCCAGGCCAACGGCCAGGCCGTCTACGGACACACCCTGGTGTGGCACAGCAGCGTACCGGCGTGGGTGTCGGAGTCCTGGTCGCGGGAGCGACTGCGGTCCCTGCTGCGCCAGCACGTCATGACGGTGGCCGCCCGCTACCGGGGCAAGGTCTGGGCGTGGGACGTCGTCAACGAGGTGCTGGCCGAGGACGGCTCGCTGCGCGACACCATCTGGCTGCGCCGGCTCGGCCCCGGCTACATCGCCGACGCGTTCCGCTGGGCGCGGGAGGCCGACCCGGACGCCCGGCTGTTCATCAACGACTACGACACCGAGGGCCGCACCAGGAAGGCCGACGCCCTGTGGCGGCTGGTGCGCGACCTGCGGGCCGCGGGCGTGCCGGTGCAGGGCGTCGGCTTCCAGAGCCACTTGCGGTCCGGCCGGCAGCCCCGCGACGTGACCGGCAACCTGCGCCGGTTCGCGGCGCTGGGGGTCGCGGTCGCGATCACCGAGCTGGACGTGCGGATCCCCCTTCCGGTCAGCCAGGAAGAGCTGGTCAACCAGGCGCTGCTCTACCAGCACATGCTGGCCGCCTGCCTGGCCGTGCCGACCTGCGAGTCGTTCACGGTCTGGGGCTTCACCGACGCCAGCAGCTGGATCCCGCACCGCTATCGCGGCTACGGCGCGGCCTGCCTGTTTGACGCCGAGATGCGGCCCAAGCAGGCGCACCGGGCGCTGATCGCCGAGCTCCAGGGCCGGGCGCCGGGCGCGCCCCGCTGAACCCGCGGCCCCGGCCGCGATCGATGCATCATCGACCGAACCGCCGATGGCCGTGGCCGGCCGGCAGACGTACGGTGCATGCCGCGATCTCCCGACGGGGGCTGTCGTACAGGAAGGACGATCGTGTCGCTGAACACCCGGGTGCCCGCGCAGCAGACGGCGGCGAAGCGCGGCGCTCACGTCGACGCCGGCGTGATCACACCCTCACACGGCTTCGCCAGGGCGGCCTTCGGCCGCCGAGTCACCCCACGGGTGATGTGGCACCGCCCGTACATCCTCTGGCTGCTCGTGCTCGACCTGCTGGCCGCGTTGGCGGCCTCCCAGACCGCCGTGGGCCTGCTGGAGAAGGCGGACGCCGGCTTCCACAACCCGGCCGCCCCCGGCGGCGTCGACGGCCTCTTCGTGCTGGTGGCCAACCTCGGCATCCCGCTCGGCTGGGTGCTGCTGCTCGCCGCCTGCGGCGCCTACGACCGCCGGGCGTTGGGCACCGGCACCGAGGAACTGAAGCGGGTGGTGCGCGCCGACATCGCGATGGCCGCCACCGTCTCGCTGCTGGCGCTGGGCTTCAAGAAGGACCTGTCCCGGCTGACCGTGCTCCTCGTCGTCACCGCCGCCCTGCTGTACACCCTGATCGGCCGGTTCGTCGCCCGCTGCGTGCTGCGCCACCTGCGCCGCACGGGCGCGCACGCGTCGCAGAAGATCCTGCTGGTCGGGAAGCTCTCCGACGCGCTCGCCCTCTATGACGTGGCGACCCGCAATCCGGCCGCCGGCCTGCGGCCGATCGCCATCCACCTGCCCCAGCACCCGCGGCCCGGCGAGACGGTGACCGCGCCGGTCCCGGTCTACGTCGGGTGGGAGCTGGTGCCTCTGGTGCAGGAGATCGGCGCGGACACCATCGCGGTCTGCGGACCGGCCAGCCTCGAGTCGTACGAGCTGCGGAAGCTGGCCTGGCAACTGGAGGGGACCGGGCTGGACCTCGTCGTCGTGCCGCAGGTGACCGACGTGACCGGCCCGCGCATCCACGTCCGGCCGGTCGACGGGCTGCCCCTGCTGACCGTCGAGGAGCCCACGCTCTCCGGCCTGTCCCTGGTGGCGAAGAGCGCCCTCGACCGGATCACCGCCCTGTTCGGGTTGATCCTGCTCAGTCCGGTCCTGTTCGGCATCGCCCTGGCGATCAAGCTGACCGACCCGGGGCCGGTGATGTTCCGGCAGAGCCGCATCGGCTACCAGGGCAAGGCGTTCAAGGTGTGGAAGTTCCGCACCATGTACACCGACGCGGAGCAGCGGCTGGAGGCCCTGCGCGGGCAGAACGAGAGCGACGGCCTGCTGTTCAAGATGAAGGACGACCCACGGGTCACCCCCATCGGCAAGCACCTGCGGGCGCTGTCCCTCGACGAGCTGCCCCAGCTGATCAACGTGCTGACCGGGCAGATGTCCCTGGTCGGGCCCCGCCCGCTGCCCACCGAGGACGACGACTACCAGGGCGACGTGCGGCGCCGGCTGCTGGTCCGGCCGGGCATCACCGGGCTCTGGCAGGTCTCCGGCCGCTCCGACCTGACCTGGGACGACGCGGTACGACTCGACCTGCACTACGTCGACAACTGGTCGCTGACGTACGACATCGGCATCCTGTGGCGCACGGTCAGCGTGGTGCTGGCCCGGCGGGGCGCGTACTGACCCGGGAAACGTCGGGGGGCCGCGGGCGGAGTGACCTCCGCCCGCGGCCCCCGAGGCCGTTCGGCTAGTTCTTCTTGTCCTTCTGCGCCGCGTCGATGATCTCCTGGACCGAGTCCCGGCGGACCGCGTCGTAGCAGATCCGGACCTTCTCGGGGTCGGCGAAGACCACGCTCTGACCGCCGGCGTTGCCGGTGCCCTTCGTCGGGCTGGTCAGGAAGGTGACGTTGCCGCCGCGCAGCCCGCGCAGGTCGGTGGCCGTGGAGAGCAGGGACATCTGCTCGTCCACCGACACCGCGCTGGACGTCGCCTTGACGAAGTCGTTGAGCTTGCCGGGGCTGCTCAGGATGCCGCCGGAGGCCGCCTGGTCCAGGATCGCCCGGATAACCTGCTGCTGGTGCCGGATCCGGGCGAAGTCCCCGTCGGCGAACTGCTTGCGCTGGCGGGAGTAGTCCAGCGCCGCCTCGCCGTCCAACCGCTGCGGGCCGGCCGGGAAGGTGCGGAACGGTGGGTGGATGGATTTGAACTGCTTCTCCGCGGTCACCTCGATGCCGCCCAGCGCGTCGACGATCTCCTTGAAGCCGGCGAAGTCCACCATCATCACGTTGTCGACCCGCACCCCGGTGAACTTCTCCACGGTCTGCACCATCAGCGGCACCCCGCCCCAGGCGAACGCCGCGTTGATCTTGGCCTTCCGGCCGCCGTGCCGGCCGTCCTTCGACTTCGGCACGTCCACCCAGGTGTCCCGCGGAATCGAGATCAGCTGCGCGCTGGAATGGTCCGCCGGAATGTGCGCCAGGATGATCGTGTCGGTCCGCGACCCACCGGTGCTCTCCGGGTCCCGCGAGTCACTGCCCAGGATCATGAAGTTCCGGGCACCCTTGGCGCCGGCCTGCGGCCGGCCCTCCTCCGGGACGTCCTTGAAGGCGTCCACCCGGTCGATGTCCTTCTCCACCGACCGCAGATAGAGTGCGCCACCACCGACACCCGCCCCCACCAGCAGCACCACGGCCAGCAGGCTGAACAGGAGGATCCGGCGCCAGCGGCGGCGCTTCGGCGGAGGAGCGTCGCTGCCCGCCGGGTCTTGCCCGCCGGCCCAGAGAGCCGGCTCGGGTTCCGTGTACTGCTGAGGATGCATGCGGCGATGCTACTGAGTTCGAAGAATGCTCGCGTGCCCCGTCCGGCCCTCGTCCGGGTCCGCCGGGCGGGCTGAGCCGACGAGCCCCCGGAGCACCCGTCCACAGTGGTAGAACAACGGCATGACCGCGCCGACCGTCGTCGCCATCCACACGTACCCGGTCAAGGGCTGCCACCGGCTCGACCACCGCGACGCCCGGGTCGAACCGTGGGGCCTGGCCGGCGACCGGCGGTGGCTGCTGGTCGACGCCGACGGCGTCGGCGTCACCCAGCGCGAGACCACCGATCTGGTCCGGCTGCACGCCCGGCCACGCCCCGGCGGCCTGCTGCTCACCGCGCCCGGCCGGCCCGACCTCGACGTCGCCGAGCCGACCACCGCCGCCCCGCTGCCGGTGCGGGTGTTCCGGAGCCGGCTGCCCGTCGACGCCCTACCCGCCGGCGCCGCCGCCGACCGGTGGCTCACCGACCTGGTCGGCCGCCCCGTCCGGCTGGTCTGGCTGGCCCACCCCACCCGGCACGTCCGCCCCGACGGGCGCGCCCACGACACCGGAGACCAGGTCAGCTTCGCCGACGAATACCCGCTGCTGCTCACCAGCACCGCCTCCCTCGCCGCGCTGCACGACTGGCTCGTCGAGGCCGGCGAGGAACCGGTGCCGATGACCCGCTTCCGCCCCAACCTGGTCATCCAGGGCGCCCCGGCCTGGGCCGAGGACGACTGGGCCGGCCGCCGGCTGCGCATCGGCGAGGTCAGCTACCGCGCCGCCGGGCCGTGCGACCGCTGCGTCGTCACCACCACCGACCAGGAAACCGGGGTACGCGGCAGGGAGCCGCTGCGCACCCTGGCCCGGCACCGCAACATCGACCAGCAACTCCTCTTCGGGCTGCACCTGGTCCCCGAAGGCACCGGCCAAGTGGCCATCGGCGACCCGGTTGCGGTGTAAGGAGGGTGCCCTTATTAACAGACGTCTGTTAATAAGGGCACCCTCCTAACGCGGCTTATCTTTCGCTTAGCTCGCTTGTCCCGCCGCCGGCCACTGCGGCAGCATGCACGGACGTGACCGACCTCGCCCCGCCCGGCGGCCCCGGCCGGCGGCGTGCCCACCCCCGCCACGTCCGCCGACTCGCCGCCGTCGGCGTGACCGCCCTGGCCGCGCTGGTCGGGCTGACCCTCGCCCTCCGGTCCACCGCCGCGCCCGCCTGCGCCGTCCCGCCCGCCCCCGGCAGCGTCCACAGCGGAAAGGCCACCTTCTACGACTCCGCCGGCCAGGGCGGGAACTGCTCCTACCCGAGCGCCCCCGCCAACCACCGCTACGTCGCCCTCGGCCCCAGCGAGTACGCCGCCGGCGCCGCCTGTGGCGGCCACCTCGACGTCACCGGCCCCCAGGGCACCGTCCGGGTCCTCGTCATGGACCAGTGTCCGGAATGCGCGCCCGGCCACCTCGACCTGTCCGCCGAGGCGTTCGCGCAGATCGCCGACCCGGTCAAGGGTGTCGTACCGGTCAGCTACCGCGCCGTGGTCGACCCGCCGCTGTCCGGCCCGCTCACCTTCCGGATCAAGGAAGGCGCGTCCCAGTGGTGGTTCGCCGTGCTCGTCGGCGACCACGGCAACCCGCTGCGGGCCGTCGAGGTCCGCCAGGGCGACACCTGGCGCGCGGCCAGCCGGCAGGACTACAACTACTGGCTCATCGACTCCGGTGCCGGCCCCGGCCCGTTCACCATCCGGGTCACCGACACGAACGGACACCGCGCCACCGCCACCGGCATCCAGCTGGCGCCGGGCCGCACCCAACGCGCCGACGTCCGGATGTACGGCGGCACGACGGCCACCGAGAAGCGCTCCGCCGCGCCCAGCCGGTCGGCCTCGGCGCGCCCCTCGGCCACCTCCAGCGCGCGGGTCAGCGCCAGCGCCAGTGCCCGCCCTCGGGGCAGCGCCAGTGGCACGCCGGTCGGGTCGCTGTCGGCGGCCCCGTCCACGGCGGTGCTGGACGCCGCGGCCGGTGCGACCGGTGCGGCCACCCCACCGGCGGCCGAGCCGGCCAGCTGCGCCGGCTGACGGGCCGGCCGGGTCGCGCGGACTGACCCACCGGTACCCCGCCGCACCCCGCATGCGACTCCCGGCCCTGTCGCCGCCCGGGCCTGGCGTCGCCCAGTCATGCGGCGTCTGTGGCGCGTCCCTTCTCGCGAGTGGCCGGGTTGCAGCGTGTCGCGTTGTCCGGTCGCTCGAAGTGGCCGGAATGCGGCGGATGGGGTGGACGTCGCTGCGCGGCGGCTCGCTAGCCGTTCACTGGCGCGTTGATCGGCTGGGGCTGGGGCTGGGGCTGGGGCTGGGGCTGGGGCTGGGTGGCGTGACGGCAGGCGGGCCGGCGGTCACCCGGCCGTCGCCGGCACCGCACGCCAGAGGAACACCTCGTCGCGCTCGTCGCCCGGGGCCACCCGCAGCGAGCGCGGCAGCCGGCCCACCTCCCGGAAGCCCACCTTGCCGTAGAACCGTTCCAGGCCGTGGCCGCCGCGCACCGTCACCAGCAGCGCCTCCCAGCCCAGCTCGGCGGCGAGTCGGATCGCCTCGCTCATCAGCGCCAGGCCGTAGCCGCGGCCCTGGGTGTCCGGGGCGACCATCACCCGCTTCACCGTGCGCCAGTGGCCGGCCAGGTGGAACCGGTTGTCGGCGAAGAACAACACCGCCACCGGCCGGTCGCCCGCGTAGCCGACCAGCAGGCGGTCCGGGCCGTCGGTGACGTCCGCGACGGCGCGCTCGGCGACCGGGCGGACCTGGTCGGCGGTCACCGGGGCGACGAAGCCGATGGAACCGCCGGCGTTGGTGGCGTCAACCCAGAGGTCGACGATCCGGTCGCGGAGGGCGGGGGTGAGCTCGGGGTCGAGGACGAAGCGCAGGGTCACCGGGCCATCCTGCGGCAGCCGAGAGTCCGCAGTCGTCGGACTGTGGGCTCAATGACACCGCACAGCCGGCTGCCGGGCACGGCCAGCCGTGCAGCTCTTGACCTTGGCGCGCCACGGGGAAGAATTGGTGCGGGAGAGGGGACTCGAACCCCCACGTCCTCACGGACACAGGATCCTAAATCCTGCGTGTCTGCCCATTTCACCACTCCCGCTCGGATCAGAGTCTAGAACGTCGATCGGCGCGGGTGGGAAGGCCGGCTCCGCGCAGGATGTTTGACACCATCCCATGGCTGACCGCACATGCCCCCTCCGTGGCCTCCTCGATGACCCTGGCCAGCTTGCGGGGCCCGAGATCGGGCTGCGCCAGGGCGTGCTGGATGACCGTCTCCCTGATCGCGCCTCTAGCCGCAGCCGTAATGGCAGAAGGGGGAGACACCGTGCCCGTGGTGGCGAGGCGTTGCCGGAGCCGCCGCACCTGACCGCGGTCGCAGCCAATGTGCCGTGCGGCCTGGCTCGGGGTGAGCGCGCCCGCCTCGACCAGTTTGATCACCTCGGTCACCTGCTCGGTTGTCATCGGCAGATCAGTGGCAACCGGTAACGGAGGCGGTGGCGGAGGCGGCGGCGGGATGGAGGGTTTCCGGTTGCGCCCCGCGTAGGTCGATGTCTGGCTGTGGCAGTTGGGGCAGAGCAGCCGCAGGTTGGGCGGCCGATTGTCCAGAAAGTCACCACTGATGTGGTCGACGTGCAGGATCAACGGCCGGTCCCGCCAGCGCGGGCCGATGCCGCACTCTTCGCACTCCTCGGGGACGCCGATGTCGCGCAAGGCCCACTTGAGCCGCACACCGGGCGTGCGGCGGGACCCTTCGGGCAACCGCAGCAGCAGTTGTTGTGACGTCGTGCGTCGCTCCCCGCGGCGGCCCTTGTTGTGCGCGCTGCCGGTGAAGTGCGAGGTGTCGATGCCGAAGCGTTTGAGCTGCCGGCTGATGTGCGCGTGCGAGCCGCCGCTGGCCCGTACGCCGAGCAGCCGCAGCACCTCGGCGATGCTGTGCGCGCCGGCGGCCGCCGCGGCGAGCGCCTCGGGGGTGTACCGGTACCGGACCACGTACGCACCGTAGTGGCCCGGTCCGACAGGATCAGTCCAGCCCGAGGTCGCGGCGCAGCTTGGCGACGTGCCCGGTGGCCTTGACGTTGTAGAGCGCCCGTTCGATCTTGCCGTCCGGGTCGATGACGAAGGTGGAGCGGATCACCCCGGTCACCGTCTTGCCGTACATCTGCTTCTCGCCGTACGCGCCGTAGGCGGTGAGCACCGTCTTGTCGGTGTCGGCGACCAGCGGGAAGGTGATGGCGTCGCGCTCGCGGAACTTGGCGAGCTTGGCGGGCTTGTCGGGGGAGATGCCGACGACCTCGTAGCCGGCGGCCTGGAGCGAGGCGAGCGAGTCGCGGAAGTCGCAGGCCTGCTTGGTGCAGCCGGGGGTCATCGCGGCCGGGTACGCGTACAGGATGACCCGGCGGCCGCGCAGGTCGGCCAGGGAGAGCGTCTCGCCGGTGTCGGTGGGCAGGGTGAACTCGGGCGCGGGGTCGCCGGGGCTGAGGCGGTCGGTCATGGCGCAGACGATACCGCCGGCGCCGGTGCCGCCCCGTGAGCCGACCCGGTGGTTGGCGCGACATGCCGCAGGTCGCGGGTTCCGGTGCCCTGGATGGCCCCACCTGTCGGCGTGTCGCGCCCTCGGGCCACGAAGGGGCCGCGAGGGGCCGAAGGGGCCGCGCCCACCGAGGGCCGGGGCCACCGAGGGCCGGGGCCACGGAGGGTCAGGGCCACGGAGGGCCGGGGCCACGGAGGGTCAGGGCCACGGAGGGCCGGGGCCACGGAGGGTCAGGGTCACGGAGGGTCAGCCGGGTGATCAAGGCCATGCCTTGTTGCAAAGGATTGGCAACAGCAGGGTGCGGGAAATACGCTGACCCGTGCCGGCGTGGACCCGCCACGGCGGGCGGCGGGAGGTCGCGTGCAAACCCTGGCTATGCACATCTCGAACGGGATCATCAACGGTCCCGTCGCGGCGGTGTTCGGGGCCCTCGCCCTCGCCGCGTTGACGTTCTGCGTGTTGCGCGCCCGCGCCGACCTGGACGACCGGTTGGCGCCGATGGCGGGCCTGGTGGCGGCGTTCATCTTCGCCGTGCAGATGCTCAACTTCCCGATCTTCACCGCCGGGGTCAGCGGCCACCTGCTCGGCGGGGCGCTGGCCGCGCTGCTGGTCGGCCCGTGGGTGGGCGCGCTCTGTGTGGCCGTCGTGCTGGTCGTGCAGGCGCTGGTGTTCGGCGACGGCGGGGTGGCGATGCTCGGCCTGAACATCACCAACATGGCCCTGCTGGGCACCGCGGCGGCGTACCTGCTGATCGCCCTGCTGCTGCGGGTGCTGCCGCGCACCCGGGCCGGGCTGGCGGTCACCGCGTTCGTCTCCGCGCTGGTCAGCGTGGTCGTCGCGAGCCAGGGCTTCGTGCTCCAGTACGCCCTGGGCGGCACCACCGACCTCGGCGGCAACCTGGCCGGGCTGGCCGGCACGATGGCCGTCGCGCACCTGCTGATCGGCATCGGCGAGGGCCTGATCACCGCGACCACCGTGCTCACCGTGGCCAAGGTCCGGCCCGACCTGGTGTACGCGCTGCGGTCCCGCCGGGCCGCCGCGCCGGCCGTCGCCGTTCCGGTCGCCGGGGGTGTGCGATGAGGAAGCGGACCTGGGGTTTCGTCGGGGTCGGCCTGCTGGCCGCCCTGCTGCTGGCCGGCGTGGTCAGCAACTACGCCTCGTCGCACCCGGACGGGCTGGACTCCTCGCTGCTCAAGGGCTGCACGGTGAACGCCGACCACGAGATCACCGGCGGCAGCTGCCCGGCCCAGCAGGCCCGGGAGCACGAGCTGGCCGACAGCCCGCTGGCCGACTACGGGATCAAGGGCGTGGACAGCGACTTCCTCTCCACCGGGCTCTCCGGCGTGGTCGGCGTGCTGCTCACCTTCGCCGTCGGCGGGGGCGCGTTCTGGCTGCTCCGCCGCCGCACCCCGGCCGGTGACGGCCCGACGACCGCCGCTGGCCCGACGACCGGTGACCGTCCGACGACCGCCGCCGGCCCGACGACCGGTGACGAGCCGGGGAACGACCGGGACACCGACACCGACCGGCCGGCCGTGGACGCCGGCCGGGGCCCGACCGGCTGAGCGGGGCGGACCGGCCGATGGGCGCGGGACACGCGCACGTGCTCTACCGGGCGGGGGACACCCCGGTGCACCGCCTGCCGCCGGAGGTCAAGATCGCCGCGATGGTGCTCTTCACCCTGGCGGTGGTGGCCACCCCGCGCGAGGCGTTCTGGGCGTTCGGCGGGTACGCGCTGCTGGTCGCCGTGGTGGCCGCGCTGGCCCGGGTCGGGGCGCGCTGGCTGCTGCTGCGGGCCATGATCGAGCTGCCGTTCGTGCTCTTCGCGTTCGCGTTGCCGTTCCTCGGGGCGGGGGAGCGGGTCGGGCTGGCCGGCCTCCAGCTCTCCGTCGACGGCCTGTACGGCGGGTGGAACATCCTGGCCAAGGGCACCCTGGGCGTACTCGCGTCGTTGCTGCTGGCGGCGACCACGACGACCCGGGACCTGATCCTCGGCCTGGACCGGCTGCGCTGCCCGCAGGTGCTCACCCAGATCGCCACCTTCATGCTGCGCTACCTGGACGTGTTGGTGGCCGAGGCGCGGCGGATGCGGGTGGCCCGGCTGTCCCGCGGCGACGATCCCCGTTTCCTGTGGCAGCTGCGCGGCTTCGCGGCCGGCGTCGGCGCGCTGTTCCTGCGCGCGTTCGAGCGGGGTGAGCGGGTCTACCTGGCGATGCTCTCCCGGGGCTACACCGGCCGGATGCCGGTGGTGTGGCAGGGGGCGGGCGCGGCCACCGCCGGGCAGTGGGCGGTCGCCGCGGTGGTGCCGGTGGTGGCGGTGGCGATCGCCGCCGCCGCGCTGGTCCTGACATGATCGGGGGCGTGCAGACCTCCGCTGTCTCCCTGGACGTGCGCGGCGTCCGGTACGCCTACCCGGACGGCTATGTCGCGCTGCACGGCGTGGACCTGGCGGTGCCGCGCGGCGACCGGGTGGCGTTGCTGGGGCCGAACGGGGCCGGCAAGACCACCCTGGTGCTGCACCTCAACGGCATCCTGACCCCGACCGAGGGGACGGTCACCGTGGGCGGGCTGACGGTGCGCCCGGACCGGGCCACGCTGGCCGAGATCCGCCGCCGGGTGGGCGTCGTCTTCCAGGACCCGGACGACCAGCTCTTCCTGCCCACGGTCGCCGAGGACGTGGCGTTCGGCCCGGCCAACCTGGGGTTGCGCGGGGCGGAGCTGGCCGAACGGGTGGACGAGGCCCTCGCGGCGGTGGGGATGGCCGAGCACCGGGACCGGACGCCGCACCACCTGTCGTTCGGGCAGCGCCGCCGGGTGGCGGTGGCCACCGTGCTGGCGATGCGCCCGGAGATCCTGGTGCTGGACGAGCCGTCGTCGAACCTGGACCCGGCGGCCCGGCGGGAGCTGGCCGAGATCCTGCGCGGGCTGCCGGTGACCCTGCTGATGGTCACCCATGACCTGCCGTACGCGGCGGAGCTGTGCGACCGGTCGGTGGTCCTGGACGGCGGCCGGGTGGTCGCCGACGGCCCCACCCGGGAGGTGCTCACCGACGAGGCGCTGCTCGCCCGGCACCGGCTGGAGCTGCCCTACGGTTTCAACCCCCACGCGCTGCCCCGCCCCTGACCGGCGTCGACCGGGGTCGGTGCGGGTGCCGGGGCGCGGCGGGCGGCGGCGTGCAGCCGGAGCAGTCCGGCGCCGAGCGCGCCGAGACCGGTGCCCAGGGCGAGGACGACCAGCACCCGGGCCCACCCGGCCGGCCACGGCACCGGGGCCACCGCCCGGGACAGCATGGCCAGGTTGGCGAAGCCGCCGAAGAGGGCGAGGCCGGCTCCGGCCAGGGCGAGCGCGAAGTCGGCCGCCGGCCGGCGGGCCAGCGCCCAGCCGCCGGCGGCGATCGCGCCCACCGCGGTGGCGAGGGCCCAGATCCGGTCGGTGAGCAGCCCGGCCAGCAGGCCGCCCGCGCCCTGCGCGCCGGCGTCCAGCTCCCGGCCGACGAGCAGGACGACCAGGCCGATCCCGCCGGCGGCCAGCAGCGCGCCGACCGCGCCGAGCCCGCGCGCCCCGGCGCGGCCGGGCAGCAGGCCGGCCCCGGCGACGGCCAGGAAGCCGAGCGCGGCGGCCACCCACCACGGGTACGGGTCGGGTGGCGGCAGCCAGTCCAGGGTGCCGCGTACGGTCAGCTCCTCGTCGGCGTCGCGCAGCGGGACCGTCCAGTCGCGTACCCGGTGTTCCCGGGTCGGGTCGGCGGCCACCTGCGCGGGGGGCGCGTCGTCGAGCCACCGGGTCCGCTGGTCGTGCCAGCGCACGGCCGGCCCGTCGTCGACCCGCCGCCACACCGGGGTGGCCGCCGGGTCGGCCTCGGGGGAGAGCTGGGTGTCGCCGGCGAGGGTCCGGTTCAGGTACGTGGCCGGGGAGCGGGTGTTCTCGTACACCCCGGACGGCCCGACCCGCAGGTACGGCTCGCCGGAGTAGCCGATCACCACGACGTCCCGCCCGGTGCGGTTGACCAGCTCCAGCCGGGCGCCCGCCTCGATCACCCGTACGGTCAGCTCGGGACGGGCCGGGGTCACGGCGGTGACCTCGGTGCGGTAGTCGGTGGCGTCGGGGGCGTCGGCGCCGTGCGCGGCGGCGGGGGCGGCGAGGGCGAGGGTGGCGGCGAGGACGGCGGCGAGCACCGTGCCCGCGCGGCGCAGTGGGGCGGGGATCACTTGCCGGCCGCCTCCACCGCGGCCCTGATGCCGTCGGGGGACCGGTCCTGGACCGGCTTGCCGTCGACCAGGATGGTCGGGGTGCTGGTCACGCCGGCCCGGCCGGCGTCGTCGGTGACCCGCTCGGTCCACGGCTTGTACGTCCCGTCCCGCACGCAGGCGCCGAAGTCGTCCCGGTTCAGCCCGACCCCGGCGCCGATGTCGATCAGCTCGTCGTCGCTGAGCCCGGCGCTGCCCTCGGCCGGCTGCCGGGCGAAGAGCTGGTCGGTGAACTCCTTGAACTTGCCGCCCTTGGCGGCGCAGCCGGCGGCGGCCGACGCCCGGGTGGAGTATTCCGTGGTGGAGAACCGGTTGAGGAAGGCGACCGGGTGGAAGATCACCTTCGCCTTGCCCTCGTTGACCAGCTGGTCGACGGTCGGGCCGCTGGTCTGCTGGAACTGCCGGCAGGCCGGGCAGAGGTAGTCCTCGTAGAGGTCGATGGTCACCTTGCCGGTGCCGAGCACGATGCCGTTGCCGGCGTCGTTGGCACCCGGCGGGGCGGTGAAGGTGTCCGACCGCTGGCTGCGGAAGACGCTCCAGCCGATCAGGCCGGCGATCACCAGCACCACCACCGCCGCCACGCTCGTCCAGAGCGCCCGCTTGCGGCGCTTCTCCCGGGCGATCTGCTCGCGGACCACCCGGTTCGCGGATTTCTGCCCCTTGCGACTACTCATCGTCGTCCTCCACGGCGGGTTCGCCCGCCAGCCAGCCGTCCACCGAGAACGGCGTGCGGGGCCAGCGCAGCAGGTAGCCGGCCAGTACCAGGAAGCCCAGGTCCCGGAGGATCTCCGGAAGGTAGCTCGGGGCCTGGCCGGCGGCGAGCTGCCCGCCGCTGCCGAAGCACCCGCAGTCGATGGCGAGTCCGCGCGCCCAGGCCGAGGCGATGCCCGCGACGAAGACCACCAGCAGGGCCGCGGAGACGGCGGCGGCCAGCCGGGTGGCCAGGCCGAGCAGCAGGAGCAGCCCGAGCGCCAGCTCCACGAACGGCAGCGCCGCGCCGATCACCATGGCCAGGTCGTACGGCATCACCTGGTACGCGTTCACCGCCCGGCCGGAGGCGGCCAGGTCATCCACCTTGGCGCCGCCGGCGATCAGCCAGACGGCGGCCAGCCCCAGCCGGACGGCGATGCCGAACCACGGCCGGGCGGCGGCCCAGCGGGCCCTCCTGCGCTCGGTGGTCACGGTCATTTGTCGTCCTGTGTCCGGGGAAAGTTCCCGCCGCGTGGGCGCGGGTGTCGGCGGCGGGATCACGCTTGTGAAGGTTACGCGGCGGTCCCGGCCGGGGCAGGGTCCTTGGTCCCTTCCGTAAAACGCAGCGGCCTAACAGCGTTGCGCTGGAGGCCGGCGACCCGCGAAGTAGGCTGCGGGCGGCACGCCCATCATTATGCTGAAATCGGCAGACATGTGCGACTGGTCGTAGTAGCCGGCCGTGATGGCGAGCTGCGCCCAGCGGGGGGCGGGCCGACCGGCACGGGCGAGCACGCCGCGCACGCGGGTGATGCGTGCGAACCGCTTGGGCGAGAGCCCGACGCAGTCGGCGAACAGGTCACGCAGGTGGCGCTCACTGACCGCGAGGCGTCGAGCGAGCACCGGCATGCGCTCCGGGCGGCCGGTCAGGGCCTTCGTGGCGGTACGTACGAGTTCGCTGCGGGCCAGTTCGGTGCCGGCCGCCGTGGCGATGCGGGCCAGCAGCACCGGCTCCAGGTGCGCGAGCAGGCGCGCCGGATCGGGCCCCAGTTCGCTCAGTCGGTTGTTCAGCCCGTTCGCACCCGCCCACACCTCGCTCACCGGTATGACCTGATCGACCAGGTCGCTTGCCGGAACCCCGAGCAGGAGCCGCGCGACGCCAGGGCGTAGCCGCAGCCGCAGGCAGAGCGGGAACTCCTTGCCGACAAGGTACGACGCACGGGTACGCGGGCCGACCACCAGCAGGTTGGCATGCCGGCTGGACACCGTGCGGAGGACCAGCGACGTGGCGGCATCGGGTACGTGTACGAGCGGCCGGCGTGCACCGGACCCGTCGGCGGTCAACACCGTGACGTCGTCGACCCATCGGCGCAATCCGCCGGGCACGGGCATCGGTGAATGGATGCTCACCAGCTCACGTTACCCACCGGCCGTGCCCCGCGACGAGCGCTCCGGTCATGCCGAAAGTTCCTATAACGCCTGGTCGAGGCGGGGCAGGGTGAACACCATGATTCTTGTTACGGGTGCCACCGGCACCATCGGTGGTGAGGTCGTCCAGCTCCTGACGGGCCGGGGCGAGCCGGTACGGGCGATGACGCGGAACCCGGCGCGGGCCACCCTGCCGGCCGGCGTCGAGGTGGTACGGGGTGACTTCGACGACCCGGAGAGCCTGGCCAAAGCGGCGACCGGGGTCGAGGCCCTGTTCCTGCTCGACGCCCCGGGACCGTGGATCGCCCAGCACGATCGGGCGATGCTTGCCGCAGCGCGGGCGGCGGGCGTACGGCGGGTGGTGAAGCTTTCGGCGATCGGCACCGGCGAGCAGGCTGCCAAGGTCGGCGACTGGCACCTCCCGGGCGAGCAGGAGCTGGGCTCGAGCGACGCGGAGTGGACGGTGCTCCGCCCGTCCAGCTTCGCCTCGAACGCGCTGCGCTGGGCCCCCGCCATTCGTGCCGGGCAGCCGATCCCCAACCCCAACGGCACCGGAATGCAGGGCATCGTGGACCCGCGGGACGTGGCCGAGGTCGCCGTCCGGACACTGCTGTCGGAAGAGCACGTGGGACAGGTGCTCACCCTGACCGGGCCCGAACTGTTGAGCGTTCCCGAACTGGCCGTACGGCTCGGCGAGGTACTTGGGCGTACCGTCGCGACGGTCGATGTGTCGCTGGACGCGTACCGCGAAAGGATGCTCGCCGGCGGGCTCGATCCCGTCTTCGTCGAGATCGCCGTCAACGGCGCCAAGCTGGTGGAGGAGGGCGGCAACGCCCAGCTCACCGATGAAGTGGCGCAGGTGCTGGGTCGCCCGCCGCGCACGTTCGCCGTCTGGGCGTACGACCACCGCGACGCCTTCGCCGGTTGACGAGTAACGGAGCCGATGTGCGTACCACGGGTGGTCGCCGCCACGTCGGGAACTTTTCGGGGCGCCCGGCCGACTACCCGCTCATGACAGGTGCGGACGTCCCGCCGAAAAGATCGCCGACCGGGCTCGCCGAAGCGGGCGCCGGTCGGCGAGCATGGCCGTCATGACTTCCGCCACCCGCCGCGCCCCCGCGTGGCTTCTCCGGTTCGGCGCCACCGCCGGCCTGCTGGTCGCCGTCGTCGCCCTGCTGCTGGGCCCGGCGGGTCCGGCCAGCGCGCACGCCGTGCTGGTCAGCAGCAGCCCGGCCGGTTCCGCCGTGGTGCCCGAGGCCCCGTCCGAGGTGGTGCTCACCTTCAGCGAGCCGGTCCGCAAGGTCACCGGCAAGATCCGGGTGCTCGCGCCGGACGGCTCCCGCGCCGATCGCGGGGAGCCGACGTTCGACGGGACGGTGGTGACCATCCCGGTCGACGGGTCCGGCCCGCGCGGCACCTACCTGGTGAGCTACCGGGTGATCTCGGCCGACAGCCACCCCGTCTCCGGCGCCCTCACCTACTCGGTGGGTGCGCCGTCGACGCCGCCCACCGACACCGGCAGCGACAGCCGGGCCAACCCGGTGGTGGACAACGCCGTCAAGGTCGCCAAGTACCTGGGCTATGCGGGCCTGCTCCTGCTGGTCGGCCCGGCGCTGGTGCTCGCCGCGCTGTGGCCGCGCCGGCTGTCCCGCCGGGGTCCGGCCCGGCTGGCCTGGACCGGGCTCGGGGTGCTGGCCTTCGCCACCCTGGCCGGCATGTGGCTCCAGGTGCCGTACACCGCCGGCGGCGGGATCTTCGACGTCACCGGTTCCGGTTTCTCCGAGGTGCTGGGCAGCACCTTCGGCGCCGCGCACCTGGTCCGGTTGGGGCTGCTCGCCGCGGCGGCGTTCCTGCTGCGGCCGCTCTTCGCCGCCCCCGCCGGGCGCACCGACCTGATCATCCTGGCGGTGTTGGGTGGGGCCACCCTGTTCACCTGGCCGCTGGCCGGGCACGGCGCGGCCTCGCCGGCGCCGGCGGTGTCGGTGGTGGTCGACGCGGTCCACCTGGGGTCGATGGCGGTCTGGCTGGGCGGCCTGGTGATGCTCGCCGCCTTCCTGCTGCCCCAGGCCGACGAGCGGGAACTCGACGCGATCCTGCCGATCTGGTCCCGGTGGGCGGCGCTGGCGGTGGCCGCGCTGCTGCTCGCCGGCACCGTCCAGGCGCTGATCGAGGTGGCCACCCCGCAGGCGCTTGTCGACACCACGTACGGGCGGCTGGTGTTGGCCAAGATCGTGCTGTTCGCGCTGGTGATCGCGGTGGCCGCGTTCTCCCGGCAGTTGGTGCGCCGGCGCACCGCCGCCGGCCGGCCCACCCCGATGCGCCGGTTGGTGGTGGCCGAGCTGGCGATCACCGCGGTGGTGCTCGGGGTCTCCGCCGTGCTGGTGCAGACCACCCCGGCCCGTACCGCCGCCGCCGAGGTGGCCGGCACGCCGGAGGGCTACTTCACCAGCACGTTGACCAGCCCGCTCTACACCATGCAGGTGGAGCTGGACCCGGCGCGGCGGGGCCCGAACTCGCTGCACCTGTACGCGTACACGAAGGACAACAAGCCGCAGCCGGTCGCGGAGTGGAAGGCCACCGCCGCCCTGCCGTCGGCCGGCATCGAACCGATCGAGGTGCCGCTGCTGCCGCTGACCGACAACCACGCCACCGGTGAGGTCATCCTGCCCGCCGCCGGCGAGTGGCAGTTCCGTTTCACCGCCCGTACCACCGAGATTGACCAGGCCACGGTGACCGTCACCGTGCCGATCCGCTAGAGAGGCAATCCCCGATGATCCGTTTCCGGCGTACCGCCGCCGCGTTCACCCTCGCCGCCGTCGGCGCGGCCGTGTTCGGCCTGGCCGGGGCGGCCTCGGCACACGTCACGGTCAACCCGAAGGAGGCGACCCAGGGCGGCTACGGCCGGCTCGCGTTCCGGGTGCCGAACGAGAGCGACACGGCCTCCACCGTGAAGGTCGAGGTGAACCTGCCGGAGAACGCCCCGGTCGCCTCGGTCTCCACGATGCCGGTGCAGGGCTGGACCGTGGCGGTGGAGAAGCGCAAGGTCGACCCGCCGGTGAAGGTGCACGGCAGCGAGGTCAGCGAGGTGGTGGCCAAGCTGACCTGGACGGCCACCAGCGCGCAGACCGGGGTCAAGCCGGGCGAGTTCCAGGAGTTCCCGGTCTCGATGGGGCCGCTGCCCGAGACCGACACGATGGTGTTCAAGACGGTGCAGACCTACTCCGACGGCAACGTGTCCCGGTGGATCGAGGAACCCGCCGCCGGCGGGGAGGAGCCGGAGAACCCGGCGCCGGTGCTCACCCTGACCGCGGCGGCCCCGGCCTCCCCGTCCGCCGGGGCGGCTCCGCCGGCCGCTGCCGCGAACGAGGCCGACGACGACGCCGACGACGACTCGTCCGGCCTGGCCGTCGGCCTCGGCGTCGCCGGCCTGGTGGCCGGGTTGGCCGGCCTGGCGCTGGGCGGGCTGGCGTTCGCGCGTACCCGGAAGGCGTCGCAGCCGACCTCCTGAGCCGCCGCTGCCCCGCGGGCCCGCCGGAAGATTTCCGGCGGGCCCGCCGTCTTTCGGGAGCCTTGCCCTGGTTGCCGTGGATATCCGCTGATCAGACGGTTTGCCTGGGTAAGGTCGGCCGGGTACTCGGCGACGGAGGGGACTGGACGGATGCGTTTCGGGCGGGCGCTGGCCGGGCTGCTGCTGTTGATCGTGGGAATCCCGGCGCTGCTCGCCGGGGGCGCGTTGGGGCTCGTGGCCCGGCACACCGACCCCGGCGGCACCTTCGGCGCCCGCCTCGACCGGATCCACGCCGACGGCCAGGCGGTCGTCGTCCCCGACGTGGACCGGCTGCTGCACGCCGAGGTGCCGTTCGCCCGCACCGACGGCTCCCGGCTGCGGCTGACCGCCCGGACCGCCGACGGGCCGGCGTTCCTCGGGCTGGCCCCGGCCGACGAGGTGGCGCGCTGGCTCGGCCCGGTCCCGCACGCCACGGTGACCCGGGTGGCGCTGGCCCGCGGCCCGCTGCCGGTCCGCGTCGAGCCGGCCGGCCCGCCGATGGGCGCGCCCGCCGCGGCCGGCGCCGGCACTCCGGTCAGCAGCACCATCTGGGTACGCGAGGGGATCGGCTCCCTGGAGTGGAGCCCGGCCGACCTGACCGGCCGTCCGCTGAGCCTGGTGGTGATGCGCCCGGACGGGCAGGCCGGGCTGGCCGTGGACCTGCGCGCCGAACTGCGCGTCGGCTGGTTCGCCGCGGTCACCTACGGGCTGCTGGGCGCGGGGATCGTGCTGGTGGCGATCGCGGCGCTGGTGCTGCTGCGACCGGTCCGCCCCCGCGAGGTGGTCTTCGTGGTCGAGCCCGACCAGGTGCCGGTGCTGGCCGGGCGGCTCGGGGTCAGCTCGCTCAGCGGCCTCGGCGCGCGGCCCGGCTGGGAGCCGCCGCCCGCCCGCGACCGGGAACTCGTCGGGGCGGTGGCCGCCCCCCGCTCCCGACCGGCCCTCGGGCCGGTGCCCCCGGCCCGCCCGGACACCCTCGCCGATCTGCCGCCAGGGCCCGGATCGCCCCCGCCCGCCGGCCCGCCGTCGACCTCGACCAGGCCCACCGACGACCGACCCGACCACCCCGCCGTGGCACTCACCCTGACCTGGCCCCCCGCCGCCCCCGAGGCGACCAGCCGCCCGATCCCGACGGCCACCCTCCGCCCACCCACCCCGGACCCGCCGCGTTGATCATGAAGTTCTGGTCGCGAATCGCCGGGATGCCCGGCGCGAACCTCATGATCAACTTTGCTGGCGGTGGGCGGCGGGGCGGATCGGGAGGGTGGCGAGCAGGGCCAGGGCGAGCAGGACGTAGGCGTTGCGGAGGAGGAACTCGGCGGGGGTGTCGGTGTGGGTGGGGGCGACTCCCCAGTCCAGGAACGAGACCACGCCGTAGCCGATGATCGCGGTGGTGGCGGCGGCCAGGGCGTACCGGTGGACGCGTTGCCGGCGTCCGGTGCGGGTGGTCGGGTCGACGGAGAGTCCGGCGTCGACCAGCACCACCACCGCCGGGATGAACCAGTAGATGTGGTGGGTCCAGGTGATCGGGCTGATCAGCGCGCCGACCAGCCCGGTGAGGGTCAGGCCGGTGAGCCAGTCGCCGGCCCGGGCCGCCCGGCCCGCCCGCCACAGCCCGTACCCGGCGGCCAGCAGGACCAGCAGCAGCCAGAGCGGGCGCGGCGGCGGCTCCGGCGCGGTGAACCGGCTCAGCAGCCCGAACAGCGACTGGTTGCCGGTGTAGTCGGTGCGCCCCACCCGGTCGGTGGCCCACAGCTCGTGGGTCCAGAACCGCCACGAGTCGCGCGGCGTGACCGCCGCCGCCAGCAGGGTGGCCGCCACGGCGGTCAGGCTGGCCAGCGCCGCCGCCCGCCAGCGTCGGGCGACCAGCAGGTAGCCGATGAAGACGGCCGGGAAGAGCTTGAGCGCGGCGGCCAGCCCGACCCCCACGCCGGCCCACCGCCGGGCCCGGGGTGCGGCGATGAGCAGGTCCGCCAGGATCAGCACCACCAGCAGCATGTTGATCTGACCGAAGGTGATCGTCTCCCGGGTGCTCTCCACGGCGAGCACCAGCAGCACCGCCACGGTCAGCGTGAACAGCCGGGGCAGCCCGTGCCGGGTGATCACCGGGTCGACCAGCCAGCGGGTGGTCACCACGATCCCGACCAGGGTCAGCGCGGTGAAGACCGCCACCGTGGCGCCCAGCGGCAGCGCCGCGAACGGGCGCAGCAGCAGCGCGGCGAACGGGGGATAGGTGAAGTACAGCGCGCCCTGCACCCGGTCCGGCTGGACGTAGTCGTAGAGCGGGTGCCCGGCCGCCCACCAGTGCATCGCCCGCATGTAGATCTTCAGGTCGAAGAAGTCGTGAGCCCGTCCGGGCAGGTAGAGGGCGGGTAGCACGGCGGCGAGCGCCAGCACGGTGACCACCCGCCGGGCCGTACGCGCGGCGCGGTCCCCCTCGACGACGGCGGGTGGCGCGGCGGGTTCGGCTGGCACAAGGGAAAACCCTAGCCCGCTGGGGGTCGACGGTGCGCCAGGCGCGGGTGTCGGCCCGGCGCGTAGTCTGGTCCGCGTGGCTGATCTTCTCGTCTGGATCGACTGTGAGATGACCGGACTCGACCTCGGCAAGGACGCGCTGATCGAGGTCGCCGCGCTGGTCACCGATCCGGATCTCAACGTGCTCGGTGACGGCGTCGACGTGGTGATCCACGCCGACGAGCAGACGCTGGACGGCATGCCGGAGATTGTCCGGACCATGCACGCCAAATCCGGGCTGACCGAGGAGGTACGCCGCTCCGCGGTGACCCTCGGCGAGGCGGAGGACATGGTCCTCGACTACGTCAGCACGTACGTGAAGGACCCGCGCACCGCGCCGCTGTGCGGCAACTCGGTCGCCACCGACCGGGGCTTCATCACCCGCGACATGCCGCGCCTCGACGCGCACCTGCACTACCGCATGATCGACGTCTCCTCGATCAAGGAACTGTGCCGCCGCTGGTATCCCCGGGTGTACTTCGGGCAGCCGCAGAAGGGCCTGGCGCACCGGGCGCTTGCCGACATCCGGGAGAGCATCCGGGAGCTGGAGTACTACCGCAGGACGATCTTCGTCCCGCTGCCCGGACCGGACGTGGAGAGCGCCAAGGCGATCGCCGCGCAGCTGTGAGCCGCCGGCGGTGAACCCGCTGGACGGGCCGGGCACCGGTGTGGCTATTATTAGTCCGCGCCGCCGGGTCCGCCCGAGCGGGACGCATGGTGGCTGTAGCTCAGTTGGCAGAGCACCGGGTTGTGGTCCCGGTTGTCGTGGGTTCAATTCCCATCAGTCACCCCAGCGACGAAAGCCCCCTCCGGTGGAGGGGGCTTTCGCGTTTCCGAGGGGCCGTCCGGGAGACCGGTCCCGGCCGCGCGGCCGGGACCGGAGCCCAGATCAGTTCGCCGGGGTGTACGGCAGGGCGCTGCCCTTGACGTATTCGGCCCAGCTGATGTTCCAGTCCGTCCAGCCGTTGCCGAGCTGAAGTTTGCGCTCGGTGCCCTTGACCGTGATCGGGTCGCCCATCCGGGTGTTGGCGAACAGCCACGCGCCGTCGGCCATGGACACGTTGACGCAGCCGTGCGAGACGTTGACGCTGCCCTGCTGCCCCTCCGACCACGGCGCGGCGTGGATGAACTCGCCGCCCCAGGTCAGCCGCTGGGCATAGTCGATCTTCGTCCGGTAGCCCTCCTCGGGGCCGAGCTCCTCCATGGTGTCGAAGACCGTCTTGCGCAGCTTCTCGATGACCACCATCGTGCCGCTGGACGACGGGGTGCTCTTCTTGCCCAGGCTGACCAGGATCGTCTTGACGGGCTTGCCGTCCTTGGTGACGGTCATCTTCTTGGTGGAGTTGTCCACGGTCATCACGAACGACGGCCCGATCTTGACGTCCACGGTGAAGTCGGAGCGGCCGTACCAGCCGTCGCCCAGCGGGACGCCCTTCGCCCGCACCTGGTACGACACCTTGGTGCCGGCCTGCCAGAACTTCTTCGGCCGGTACCGGACCTCGGTCGGGCTGGACCAGTGCCAGACGCCCTCCTGGGCGGGGACGGAGGTGACCGACATCCGGCGCTGGATGTCGTCGCGGTACTCCGCCGGGATGGCCCGGCCGAACCGCACGATCATCGGCATCCCGACGCCGACCACCTGGTTGTCGCCGAGGAAGCTGCTCACCCGGACCAGCTTGCCGGGCTGCTTCATCACGGTGAACTTGTTGGTCGCGGTGAACGGCTTGTCGTCGTCGCCGGTGGCGGTGACCGTCGCCGTGTACGTCTCGCCCCACTTCAGCGCGTCCTGCGGGGTGAACTTCCCGCCGTTCTCGGCCAGCTTGCCCTTCACCTCCGCGCCGGCGGAGTCGGTCAGGGTGAACTCGGTCTGCTCGGCGTCCTTCGCGGTGAAGGCGACGGTGGTCAGCGGGGGCACCTCGGTGGCGTCGGCGGCGGGGGTGGTGACGGTCGCCGACGCCTTCGGCGGTTGCTCGCTGGGACTCTGCCAGGTGGACGGCTGGTCGCCGCCGCCCTTCTCGTCCGCCGTGCAGGCGGAGGTCAGGGCCAGTGTCGCGGCGAGCACCGCTGCCGCCCACCCGCGGCGCCGCCCGGCGCGACGGGCGTGCCCGGGCCCGATCGGTCGGTCCTGGTCAGCTCGCATGATTCCCTCACAGTCGTCGCCCCGTCCCATCGTCTATCTCCGACGCGTGGGCTCGGGTAACAGTTGCGTGGGGTGAGCGGGAACACCCCGGTCAATGATGTACCCACGTTGACGGCGATCCGGCATCGGGATGCCGACAGGTTTCGCCACGCCCGGTGCTCGGCGTGGCGCGTACGGTGCCCGGCGCCGGTCAGCGTAGTGCCGGGCCGGCCCCGCCCGCCGGCACCGGCAGGGCGCTGCCCTTGACGAACTCCGACCAGCTCAGGTTCCACGCCGTCCAGCCGTTGCCGTGCGCGAGCCGGCGCTCAGTGCCCCGCACGGTGACCGGGTCGCCGATCCTGGTCCGATCGAACAACCAGCGGCCGTGCGCCATCGAGACGTTCACACAGCCGTGCGAGACGTTGCGTCGGCCCTGCTGCCCCTCCGACCACGGCGCGGCGTGGATGAACTCGCCGCCCCAGGTCAGCCGCTGAGCGAAGTCGATCTCGGTGACGTACCGGTTGTCCGGGTTCGGCTCGTCGCGGGTGTCGAAGGTGGTGTGTTCCTGCTTCTCCATCACCACCAGGGTGCCGCTGGAGGAGGGGGTGCTCTTCTTGCCCAGGCTGACCGGCAGCGTACGGATCACCTTGCCGTTCTCGTACACGGTCATCTTCTTGGTGGCGTTGTCCACCTTCATCTCGAAGGCCCGGCCGATCTTGACGGTGGCGGACCGGTCGACGTTGCCGTAGCGGCCGTTGCTCAGCGGGATGCCGGCCAGCGCGATCCGCACGTCGATGGTGGTGCCCGGCCGCCAGTACTCCGGGGCCCGGTAGTAGGCCTGCGTGCCGTTGCTGAACCAGTGCCAGGCGCCCGGCTGCGGCGGGTCGGTCCGGACGAACATCCGCTTCTGCACGGCGGCGCGGTCCTTCTTCGGGATGCCCGGGTGGAACTCGGCGACCACCGGCATCGCCACGCCGTACGTCTTGTCGTCGAAGAGGTAGAGCCCGGAGCTGATCATCGAGCCGGGCTTCGCCATCGTGGTGAAGGTGCTGGTGCCCTCGCGGCGCTCGCCGTCCGGGCCCGTCCCGGTGACGGTGGCGGTATAGCGGGTGCCGTACCGCAGTGGCTTGTTCGGCACCCAGGACGACCCGTCGGCGCGCCACCGGCCGGCCACCCGCTCGCCGTTCGCGGCCACCAGGGTGACCTCGGAGAGCTTGCCGCCGCTGGGGACCTTCGCGCTGATCTCGGTGCTCACCGGGCGCTTGGTCGCCCCGCTGGCCGGCGTCACCGGCAGGCGCGGCGCGGGCGACGTGCCGGGTTCGGCCGTCGGCGTCGGGTCGGGCTGCCCGGGAGCGGCCGTGGACGTGGGGGTGGTGGTGACGAATGTCCCGTCGGCCCCGTTCGCCGGCTTCTGCCCGTCGCCGCACCCGGTCAGTGCCAGCGACGCCGCCAGGACCAGAGCGCCCACCATCGCCCCGGACCGCGTGAACCTGCCCATCCCCACCCCTGTTCTCGCGCCTGGCGGACATCGTGCCGCATCGCTGCCGTCCCGTTCCCCCCGCACCCGCGCCGCCGGGGGGTTATGGGAGTTTTGCCGGGAAATCTCGGCCGAAGGGTGGAGTGGGGGATCGGATTGGAACCAGGTTCCGGGCCCGTGCTAATCTTCTTCCCGTTGCCAACGAGCGCCGCTAGCTCAACTGGCAGAGCAGCGGACTCTTAATCCGCGGGTTCGGGGTTCGAGTCCCTGGCGGCGCACCAACGAGCAAGGCCCTTGACCGGGTGGTTCCCTGCCGGTCGGGGCCTTTTTCGTGTCCGAGGCGCTGCGTGGTCGATCGCTGAGGGTTCAGCGGAAGGCGGCGCGGTGTGGCCGAGGTAACCTACTAAAGCTGTGGGGATAGTAGGTATCGTTCCTCGGGTCGAAGGAGTGGACCCATGCGCGCATCCCTGTTCAGCTTCCCGAACCCGGTGAACGAGGTGGCGGCCCGCGTCGTCGCCGGCGGGGTGGTGGCCCTGTCGGTGGCGACGATCGTGCTGGACCAGCCGTGGCTCACGGCCGTCATCGCGTACGGGTTCGTCGCGCGGGTGCTGACCGGCCCCAAGCTCAGCCCGCTGGGCCTGCTCGCCACCCGGGTGATCGTGCCGCGGCTCCCGGCCCGGGAGAAGCTCGTGCCCGGTGCGCCCAAGCGGTTCGCCCAGGGGATCGGTGCCGTGCTGAGCACCACCGCGGCCGTGCTGGCACTCGGGTTCGGGCAGCACGTCGCGGCGTACGCCGTCCTGGGCGCGGTGGCCGTGGCGGCCACGCTGGAGTCGGTGTTCGGCTTCTGCGTGGGCTGCACGATCTTTGCTGGCCTGATGCGGCTCGGTTGGGTGCCCGAGGAGGTCTGCGCCGAGTGCAACGACATCTGGAACCGCGGCGCGACCTCACCGGTCTCGCGGCCGGCGCGGCCGCAGCCCCGCTGAGGGCGGGACGGCCCCGCCGTTGGGCCAGGAGAGCGGAGTAAAGGCCCGCTGCCGGTCAGGGCCGTTTGTCGAGCGCGCCGGCGCGCGCCCGGAGCAACGCGACGGTGACCGACGACGCGATCAGGCCGAGCAGTGCGCCCTGGGCGACGCCGAGCACCCAGAGGTGCCCGCCGACGCCCGCCATGGTCTCCCGGGTGACGTAGGTCGACAGGTCGGTGCCCGAGCCGAGCCGACGCCACTCGGCTCGCATCAACGGATCGTTCTCGACGGACGGGCGGAACGCCGCCAGCAGGAGCGCGCCGCCGAGCGCGGCACCCAGCCCGCTGCCCACGCCCGACCAGACGCCGGCCCGCAGGCCGGACCGCCAGCGGCGGGTGCGGGCCGCGACCCGGGCGGCGACCACGGCGGTGACGACGCCGACGACAGCCCAGCTCAGATTGTCCAGCACGCCCCGCGCGGCGGCGGTGGAGATCGTGTGCGGGGTGAGGTTGTTGAAGGCGATCTCGGCGAGCCACACACCGCCGAGGGCGAATCCGGAGCCCAGTCCCCAGGCCAGCACCAACCGTCGGTCCCGCACGTGCGCCCGGCCCGTCAACCACCAGGTCAGCGCGGCGAGCGCGACCGCCGACCCGGCCACCACCAGGGCCTCGGCCCAGACGGTCGAATCGGGGGCCGGCAGGCGAACCGCGGCCAACGCGGCGGCGAGCGCGACCAGGCCACCCGTCGCGGCAAGGACCGGCCGCGGCCAGGCCGGAGGAGCGTCCGTCACGCCGACTGTCGCCACGGCGGGCAGCGTAGCCCCGTGCCGACGGAATGGGAACGGGCCTGCCACGGGGTTGCCCAGCAATAGCCGCCCATCTATAGTTGCGCGGATCACTGGAAACCTGGCCGTAACGTCGTGGACCCGTTGTCGAAGCGCTTCGACGATCGCCCGCGACGCACGATCCGGGCGTCGAGCGGGGGCCAACGCCGGTTCACCGCAACCCCGGCGTCTGCCGGACGACCCGAGGAGAACCGCATGCGTAACGGGCGCCTCCGGCGCACAGTCACCACGCTCGCGCTCACCCTGTTGGCCCTGCCGGCCGTGCCCGGCGCGGCGCTCGCCGAGCCCAGCTACCCGTTCCGGGACCCGCGGCTGCCCGTGCAGACCCGGGTCGACGACCTGCTCGGGCGGCTCACCCTGGACGAGAAGATCTCGATGCTGCACCAGTACCAGCCGGCCGTGCCCCGACTGGGCATCGGCCTGTTCAAGACCGGCACCGAGGCGCTGCACGGCGTCGCCTGGTCGACCGACATCGACAACGGCGGCGCGGTGGTGAAGGCCCGCGGCACGTCCTTCCCGCAGCCGGTCGGCATGGCGAGCACCTGGAACCCCGACCTGATCCAGCGGGTCGGCTCGGCGGTCGGCGACGAGGCGCGCGGTTACCACGCGCAGAACTCCCGGGTCTGGGGGCTCAACCTCTGGGCGCCGGTGGTCAACCTGCTGCGCGACCCGCGCTGGGGCCGCAACGAGGAGGGCTACTCCGAGGACCCGCTGCTCACCGGCGCGATCTCCACCGCGTACGGCCGGGGGATGACCGGCGGCGACCCGGACCACCTGAAGACCGCGCCGACGCTCAAGCACTACCTGGCCTACAACAACGAGGTCCGGCGCGACGTGACCTCCTCCAACGTGCCACCCCGGGTGCTCAACGAGTACGACCGCGCCGCGTTCGAGCCGGCCATCGCCGCCGGCGCGGCCACCGGCGTGATGGCCTCGTACAACCTGGTCAACGGGCGGCCCGCCACGGTCGACCCGGACCTGGCGACCACGGTGCGCCGGTGGGCCGACCGGCCGCTGATGAACGTCACCGACGCCTGGGCGCCGAACAACCTGATCTCCTCGCAGGGCTACTACGCCACCCAGGCCGAGGGGAACGCCGCGATCGTCAAGGCCGGCCTGAACAGCTTCATCACCGACGACACCAACGCCCAGCCCACCATCACCGCGATCAAGCAGGCGCTGGGCGCCGGGCTGCTCAGCGAGCGGGACATCGACGCCCGGATCTCCGAAACCCTGAACATCCGGTTCCGGCTGGGCGAGTTCGACCCGGGCGGCGGCCGGTACGGCGGCATCACCCCGGCGGTCATCAACAGCCCCGCCCACCAGCAGTTGGCCCGGCGCGCCGCCGGTGAGGCGATGGTGCTGCTCAAGAACTCCAAGCAGGCGCTCCCGCTGGACGCGGCCCGCACCAAGAAGGTCGCGGTGCTCGGCCCGCTGGCCGACACCCTCTACACCGACTGGTACGGCGGCGACCTGCCGTACCAGGTGACCGCCGTGGACGGCATCCGCGAGCGGCTGGGCGGCTCGGCCACCGTCACCGGCGCCGACGGGGCGGACCGGATCACGCTGAAGGTCGCCACCACCGGCCGGTACGTCACCGCGACCGGCACCACCGACGCGGACCAGGTCACCGCGAGCGCCACCACGGCCACCGCCGCCGCCCAGTTCGACGTGGTCGACTGGGGCCAGGACGTGGTGACGCTGCGCAACGTGGCCAACGGCCGCTACCTCGGCTACAACTGGGGCCCGTTCATCACCCGCGACGACCAGCCGAACGGCTGGTTCGTGCAGCAGCAGTTCAAGCTGGAACCGCAGGACGACGGCAGCGTGCTGCTGCGCTACGCCGGCTACGAGACCAAGGAGAGCTGGTTCGGGCCCAACCGGTACCTCACGGTCGGCGCCGACGGCGCGCTCACCCTCGGCGCGGCCACCGCGGAGACCGCCACCCGGTTCCAACGCGAGGTGCTCAGCAGCGGCATCGACCGGGCGGTCGCCGCGGCCCGGGCCGCCGACACCGCCGTCCTGGTCGTCGGCAGCAACCCGTTCATCAACGGGCGGGAGGCGCACGACCGGACCTCGATGGGGCTCGGCGACGGCCAGGAGGCCCTGGTCCGGGCCGTGACCAAGGCCAACCCGCGCACGGTGCTGGTGCTCCAGACCAGCTACCCGATCACCCTCGACTGGGCGCAGGAGCACGTCCCGGCCATCGTCTGGACCACCCACGCCGGGGCCGAGACCGGGCACGCCATCGCCGACGTCCTGTACGGCGACCGCAACCCGTCCGGCAAGCTCACCCAGACCTGGTACCGCTCGGCCGACCAACTGCCGCCGGACCTGCTGGAATACGACATCATCTCGTCCCGGCAGACCTACCTGTACAACAACGCGCGCCCGCTCTATCCGTTCGGCCACGGGCTGTCGTACACCCGGTTCCGGTACGGCCAGCCGCGCGCCGACGCCCGGACCGTGACCGCCGACGGCACCGTCACCGTCAGCGTGGACGTGACGAACACCGGCAGCCGGGTTGGGGCCGAGGTGGTCCAGCTCTACACCCACCAGCGCACCTCCCGGGACCGGACCCCGATCCAGCAGCTCAAGGCGTTCCAGCGGGTCGAGCTCGGGCCGGGGCAGACCCGCACCGTGCGGCTGCGGCTGCCGGCCGCCGACCTGGCGCACTGGGACGTCACCCGGGACCGGTGGGTGGTCGAGTCGTCCACCTACGACCTGCTGGTCGGCGCGTCCGTGCAGGACATCCGGGGCCGGACCGCCGTGCGGGTGCGCGGCGAGACGATCCCGGCCCGCGACCTGTCCCGGCCCACCCGGGCGGAGAACTTCGACCGGTACGCCGGGGTCCGGCTGGCCGACGAGACCAAGGTCCGGGGCACGGTCGTCGAGGCCACGGCGGCCGGCCAGTGGGTCTCGTACGCCGGTTCCGCCCTGCGGCCCGGCGAGCGCACCCTCACCGCGAAGGTCGCCAAGGCCGATCCGGGCACCGCGACGATCCAGGTCCGGCTCGGCTCACCCACCGGCAAGCTGCTGGGCACGGTCGCCGTGCCCAGCACCGGCGACGACTACCGGTACGTGACCGTCCGGGCGGACCTGGCCCGGGCCGCCGGCGTGCACGACGTGTACCTGGTGTTCGGGGCGCCGCTGCGGCTGGCCGAGTTCACCCTCAGGTGACCAGGCCGGCCGGCCCGGGGTGCGCGGGAAACCGTGTGCTCCGGGCCGGCCGACCCGCGGAACGGGGGCCTGCTCCCGCGGCGTCGCCCACCGGCGGGGCCTGCTATCGTTTCTCCCCGTTGCCGGCGAGCGCCGCTAGCTCAACTGGCAGAGCAGCGGACTCTTAATCCGCGGGTTCGGGGTTCGAGTCCCTGGCGGCGCACCAACGATTAAGGCCCTGGCCTGGTGGTTCACACCGGGTTGGGGTCTTTTTCGTGTACGTGGGTGGTGGGTGGTCGCTCGGTGGGTGCTCGGGCGCCGTTGGACCGGGCCGGGGTTGCGGGGACATGTGGTTATTCCGTGGACGCCTGCGCTCATGGTCATCTCTGAGGCGGCCAGCCTGCATCGGGCCTTCGGGGTCATTGGGGCATCCGCCAGTCCGGGCGTCGATGCGCTTCCTTCGAGCATCCACTCGGGGCCGATCATTGGCGATTACGCTGGCGGCGTGGGGGGACAGGCTCGGGTGCGTGTGCAGGGGGATCTCTATCATCCGGTGGTACCACCGGGTGCCGTGTATGTGGGGCGGCAGGGGTTCGGGTTGCGGCGTTCTCCTTGGGCCAATCCGTTCAGCCTGCGGAAGCATGATCGGGCGGAGGCGTTGCGCCTCTATCGGCAGTGGCTTGTGGGGCAGCCGGCCCTTGTTGACCGGGCGCGGCGGGAGCTCACGGGGAAGCAGTTGGCGTGCTGGTGTCGGGTCGAGGATGCGTGCCATGCCGACGTGCTGGCCGACGTCATTGGTTGACGTGCAGCCGGTGCCGGGTTGTGGGCCGTCTCGGTGCGTAAACGCCGCCGATGCTGAAGGACTGCGGTCTTGCCGCTTGGTTGCCCACGTAGAAGGCGACGTCGCGGTCGGCGGCGCAGAGCTGGGTGAGGAACTTGTTTCTCAGCTGCTCCTGGGCCTCCGGGTCGGTGAGCTGGTCCAGGCGGCGTTGGAGGGCGACGAACTCCCAGTCCCAGAGTGTCTGCTGGTGACCGCGGCAGTGACGGTCCGCGCAGCGGTAGCGGTAGGCGCCGATGAAGCGTGGTGCTTGCAGCGGGCTGCGTTTGGCCGGTTCCAGTAAGTCGAGCTGGTTGAGGTAGCCAGTGATCTTCCTGCGATCCTCCGCCGACCATCCGGGATGTCGCTTGACCTGCAGAGCCGAGATGTCGGCCACGCGAATCAGCGCGATCGATCGTGCGCTCGGGTCGTCGCGGGCCTGTTTGTTGAGCCGGCACATGGAATCTTCGACGAGTGGATCAAGGAGGTTTCGACGCGACTGCCGACTGGCGAGGTGCCGTTCGGTGGTGATGGTGTCCACGATCGGCTTCCAGCTCTCGCGTCGCTGGTCCTGCCTGGCTGGCAGTGCGTCGACGTGGATGATGTCGTACTTGTGGAACTTGCCGTCGTCGTCGAGGTCTCGATAGTGGACTGGGTAGAGGCGAATCCAGCCCGTCCAGGGTGGGTCCATGCCCAGTGCCCCGACGCAGACCGTCTCCCCGTACCGCGCGGAGGGGTTGGGTGCCGCTTTCACCGTGATCAGGAGGCGCAGTTTTGCTGGTCGTGCCAGGACTGGCTTCGGTCTCGGCTCTTCGTCGGTGCTCGGTCCCCACAACGGAAGCTGTTCCAACGGAACCACCCACATTGCTCAACGCAGCTGAAGATGCACTTTTAGTTACATAGACAGTCTCACATCTGGGGATCTGGTGCTAGCCGGCCGGGGGCGAAGGCGGCTGCCCAGCAGAGCGCGGGTGCGGAGAGTTCTCCTGAATTGATGACTTTCAGTAACCACTGTCTCGGTGGGTGGCGCATCATCGCCGAGCCGGGCAGGCGCGCGTCAGGCGATCGGTACCGAGGTGCGGTGCGCTCCGTGAAGATCAACTTTTGGTGGCCCGGTTTAACCGCTTCGCTTCCTTCGTCCTCGGCTCTTCGGCTGATTCATTGAACAGTGATCTGCAAAATCGGCCCCAAAACCACGGTTTGGGTATGTGGGTGCTCGCACGGCTCGCCGGCGCCTGGCCCAACGGCCCACGGCGGGCGCTGTCTCCGGCCACGGCGTTCCCAACTTCCGATCTCCCGGTCAGAGCATCGATCACTCTCTGTTGCAGCTGTGGGAAACAGGATGTCGGACCGCCGGGGCTCGGGGGGATCATCAGGGGATGGGCGACCAGGGTGCCGCGCGGCGGTTGTCCCCGCGGCGGTGGCGGATCCTGTCGTACCTGGCGCAGCACGGTTCCGCGTCGACGCTGGACGTGGCGCTCGTCTGTGCGGTGTCGCGGCTGACGGCCCACCGCGACCTGGTGTGGCTGCACGAGGCGGGGCTGGTGCGCCGTGAACGCTCGCCGGAGGGCCGGACCCACACCTGGTGGTACGAGGTCACGGCCGAGGGGACGCGTTGGCCGGCTACCGGCGTGCGGACCGGCTGGTGCCGTTCGGGGCGGTTCTGCTGATCGCGCAGGACTCCGAGCGGGAGGAACGACTGCAGGCCGACCTGTTTCGTGGGCCGCTGCCGAACGTTGTCGCCACGACCACACGGCAGCTGTTGTATCGCCACTGGCCGGACGAGCAGGTGTGGCAGGTGCCAGGCGAAGGCGGCAGGCGTTGCCTCGTCGAGGTCGGATACTGACCGCACCCATTCGTGATGCCTTGGCCGCCGCCAGCCCTCTGGTCCTGACGAGGTCAGCGGTTCAGACGAACGCGACGCTGATCAACCGACAGTGGTGCGAGCTGTTCACCGCTTACGGGTTCGAGGTCGGTGTCAGCATCGACGGACCGGGCGCGTTGAACCGGAACCGCCTCGACCGGGCCGGCAAGCCCACCGATGCCCGAACCCTGCGAGGCATGCAGACCCTGGCCGACGCAGGGGTGCCGTACTCGGTGATCTGTGTGGTCACACCAGAAACCATCGACCACGCGGAATCCCTCGTCGACTTCTTCGCCGGCCTTCCCGGCTGTCAGTCGGTGGGCTTCAACATCGAAGAGCAGGAGGGCGCCGACCGGGCACCGGTGTCCGAGTATGCCGCGTACCGGTTCTGGCAGCACCTCATCGCACATCGCGTCGGCGGCAGCCCGCTGCGGATCCGGGACGTGGACCGGCTGGCCGACTACCTTGCCGCCACCCGCGCCGGACACGTCGACCACGCGCCGTACGAGCCGATCCCGACCGTCTCCTGGGCTGGACAGGTAGTGCTGCTGTCACCGGAACTGCTCGGCATCACCGAGCCGCGATACGGCGATTTCATCGCCGGCAACGTCCTCCAGCAACCCATCACCGCCATGCTCGCCCGCGCCGGCGACTTGGACTACGTCGCCGAATTCATCACCGCCCTCAACCACTGCGCCGACCACTGCGCCTTCTACGACTTCTGCCGCGGCGCCCAGGCCGGCAACCGTTACTTCGAGCACGCGACCTTCACCGCCCGCGAGACCACCTACTGTCGGACCACCCGACAGGCCCTCGTCCGCGCCGCCGCGGACCACCTCACCACTCAAGGAGGAGCACCATGACCAACGCTCTCGCGGTCCTCGTCAACGCCGCACCCGAGCAACTCGCCCGCCTCGGCGTCGACCCTGAGCGGTCGGTAGCGTCGATCGACGCGGCGAAGTTCGACAACCGCCCCGCCTGGGCTAACAAGGGTAAGTTCGACAGTCGGCCCGGCTGGGACAACTGGAACAAGAAGAAGTAGCCCCTGGCCACGGGAACGCGCGGGGTGGCGTGCTCACCCCGCGCCCGCACACGTTGAGGACACATGCGTACCACCACGATCGGCGACGTGAAGGTCCTGCTGCCGGACCTCGAACCGGACGACCTCGACACCATGACGGACCTGACGGGCGGCCTCACCGAGGCCCTCGTCGAGGGTGCCGCGTGGCACGGCTCGCACCTTGAGGACGTCCGCATCAGTAGCAGCCTGGTCACCGGCGTGGACCTGAGCGAGAGCACCTGGGAAGCCGGCAGCCTCTACGGCTGCGAGGTCAACCGCACTGACTTCTCCGGCGTGATCCTGACCGGCGTCACTATTGAACGCTGCGCGATTACCGGCTCCCGGTTCACCGGCACCAGACTCACCGACGTACGCCTCAAGGACGTCCTGTTCGACGGATGCCGCTTCGACTACGCCACCTTCCACCGGGTAACCGCCGCCGGCTCGGTCGCGTTCACCGATTGCACGCTCACGTACGGCGCGTGGTCTTCCTGCCGCCTACCGCGCATCGCACTGCGGTCCTGCGACCTGAGTGGTCTGGAGCTGGACTCCTGCCAGCTCGATGGCACCGACCTGCGGGGTAGCCGCCTCCACGGCATCAAGACGCCGCTGGACAACCTGCGCGGCGTCACCCTCGCCGAGGACCAACTTCCTGACCTCACCCAGCTGACGGTCGCCGCCCTTGACCTCGCCGTGCGCACCGACTGAAGCCGAGGAGGCATCGTGCTCGCTGGACCCACCGGCAGTTCGGACACGATCCTGGTCTGCGTCCGGGGCAACTCCGGCTCAGGCAAGAGCAGCATCGCGCGCGAGCTACGACGCCGGCACGGCCGGGGCTGCGCCCTGGTCGAGCAGGACTACCTGCGCCGCATCTTGCTGCGCGAGCGAGATAGGCCCGGCGGCGCGGCACCGGCGTTGATCGGGCAGACCGTCCGGTTGGCCCTTGACCACGGCTACCACGTGGTGCTGGAAGGCATCATGCACTCCAGCCGTTACCGAAGCATGCTTACCGCCCTGCGAGACGGCCACCGCGTCCGGTCGCTGTTCTGCTACCTGGACGTGTCCCTGCCCGAGCCGCTGCGCCGGCATCTCACGCGCCCGCAGGTGAACGAGTTCACCGCCGAGCACATGAGCGGGCTGGTACGCCGCGCACGACGTCCTGGGCTGGTCCGACGAACTCGTCCTACCCGAGACCACGGGACTGGATGAGGCCGTCGAGGCCATCGCGGCTGCCGCCGGGCTGCCCCAACCCGGACGCGACGACGATCTGCTTCCGAACGTTCCGTCGCCGTAGTTCAGTCCACCGGCCAGCGGTGTCGCCGTTCGCTGGCGTCGGCCTCGAATGGCCGGGCAACCCCTCGTCACACGTTCCGTCACACGGTGCCGCGTGATCCTGGATTCCACTGACGGATCCACCGAGGCGGAGTGTGCGATGCGTGTCGTATCTGCAAGCGAGTCGGGCATGAGCGACCTGGGCGGCGACGAACCGCAGTGGAAGCTTCCCGACGCGGGCTGGGGCCGCAAGGCCGCCGACGCCGCGACCCTGCACGAGCCGCAGAACATCCGCGAGTACGTCGCGATGCACCAGCACCTCAAGGTCGGCAACGGCACCCGGCTGCTCGACGTCGCCTGCGGTGCGGGGCTGGCCGTCGAACTGGCCACCGCGCGCGGAGCGACGGCGGCCGGCATCGACGCGTCGCCGCGGTTGGTCGCCGTCGCCCGTGACCGCAGTCCGGGTGCTGATCTCAGGGTCGGGGACATGCGGGCGCTGCCCTGGGCCGACGACGCCTTCGACGTGGTGACCAGCTTCCGCGGGATCTGGGGTACGACACCTGAGGTCCTCGACGAGGTGCGGCGGGTGCTGCGGCCCGGCGGGCTGTTGGGGCTCACGGTCTGGGGTCACGTCAAGGCGTCCCCCGGGGCCTGGGCGCTGCGGCCGTTCCGGTGGGCCGAGTCGTCCCAGGTCGCCCACCAGGCGGCGATGAACAGCCTGGGCAAGCCCGGCGTCGGGGAACAGCTGCTGACCCGCCACGGGTTCGAGGCGGTCAGGCGGGTCGATGTCCCGTTCGTGTGGGAATTCGCCGATCCCGAGTCGTTCGCCCGGGCCCTTGCCTGCACCGGGCCGGGATATGAGGCGATCCAGACCATCGGCGAGGAGCGCTTCAGGTGCGACGCGGCGCAGCTGGCCGCCGCGTATGCCCGTGACGGGCTGCCGTTGCGGGCTGAGATCAACCTCGTCGGTTTCGTGGCACGGGTTCCGGCGGTGGTCGGCGCAGGCTCGTCGTTTCTCGCCGAACCGGAGGAGCTGACGCCCGCGGCCAGCGCATCCTATGCCGATGACAGCGCCGAGTTAGGGTACGTCATGAATGCCACGCGGATGTGGGCTCATGACACCGAGGCGTTGGAGTTGGTGTTCAAAGCTCTGGGCCGAGTCACCAAGACCGCCGAGCTGAGCAGGCGCGACCGTGGCATCCTGGTCACCGCTGCCGCGTCGGCGCTGGGCGACTCCTACTGCTCACTGGCATGGGGCACCAAGCTGGCAGCGGCGGCGTCCGCGCAGCTGAGCGCGGGGGTGCTCGCGGGCGACGACAGCCTGCTGGCCGACCGCGAACGGGCGTTGGCCAGGTGGGCCCGGCTGGTCGCCGCAGACCCGAACTCCACCGCCGTCGCCGACGTCCAGCCGCTGCGCGAGGCGGGCTACGGCGAGGCGCAGATCCTCGCGATCACGGCGTACGTCGCGCTGCGGGTCGCGTTCTCCTCCGTCAACGACGCGCTGGGCGCCGTCCCCGACTGGCAACTGCGGAGCAGCACGCCCGAGGCGGTGCTCGAGGCCGTGACGTTCGGTCGCGCACCCGCACCCGCACCCACGCCGGTGGCCGGACCGGGCAGCTCATGACCACCGCGGTACGCCTGTTGGGACCGCCGGAGATCGTCAGGGACGGGGTGGTGGTCGCCGGTCCTCGTGGCTACAAGGCCTGGGGACTGCTGGCGTTCCTGGCGTTGGCCGAGCGCCCACCGAGCAGGCAGCGGCTGGTGTCGATGCTTTTCGAGCACGCCGACGACCCGCGTGGCGCGCTGCGGTGGAACCTGGCGGAGATGCGCCGTGCACTCGGCGGGCGGGTGGCGGTCGGTCGCGATCCGCTGACCTTCACCGCCGAAAGCGATGTTTCCATCGATGTCATCGGCCTCGCCCGCACGACCGGCGTACTCCAGGGTGAACTGCTCGAAGGTCTCAGCTTCGAGGACTCGCCCGCCTTCGACACCTGGCTCAGCGTCGAACGGCAGCGGCTCATCGCGGACTGCCGGGCGTTGGCCCATCGTCGGTCGATCGAGTTGTTGACCAGCGGGCAGCCCGAGCAGGCAGCCCACATCGCGGTTCGCGCGCTCGAAGGCGATCGGCTCAACGACGAGTTGCACGCGGTCCTCGTCACCAGCCTGGCGCGCTCCGGCGACCAGGCGGCAGCACGGATGCACCTGGCCAGATGCGCTGACCTGTATCGCCGGGAGTTGGGCGTCGGGCTACCCCCGGCCGTCGCCGCCGCTGCCACCGGCGCTCCCGCCGAGCCGACGGCCAGCGCCGCCGCCGTCCGGTCACTGCTCGACCTCGCCGACGCATCCCTGTCCGCGGGCACCGTGCCGACCGGGATCGACCAGCTCCGTCGCGCCGTGGCAGGGGTGGCCGACACCGACCAGCAGCTGTCCGGCCGGGCTCGGCTCGCCCTCGCCTCCGCGCTCATCCACTCCGCCGGCGGTCGGGGCGGCGACGTCACCACGCTGCTGCACCAGGCAATCGTGCACGGCCGACGCAGCGGCGACGCCGCCATCGGCGCCGCCGCCTGCCGGGAACTCGCCTTCCTCGCCGTCCAGGCAGGACACCGGATCGAGGTGGAGCACTGGCTCGACCTGGCCGAAGCCTGGGGCCCGAGCGAGGCGGAGAAGGCACGGATCCTCGGCGTGCGCGGCATGAGCCTCAGCGACACCGGTGCATACGATGAAGCCCTCACCGCCCTCGGCGGGTCCGTGGACGCGGCTCGCCGCTGCGGCAACCGTAGGCAGGCGGCCTGGTCGCAGGCGATGGTCGGGCGGGTCCGACTGCTGCGGGGGGAGGCTTCCCAAGCCGCCCTGGTGCTCGACGAGGCGCTGCACGACATCCGGGCCGAACGCTGGACCGCGTTCATGCCCTTTCCGCAGGCCCTGCGTGGCGAGGCGGCGGTGGCCGTGGGCGACGCCCGGACGGCACACGAACTGCTCGACTACGCCTGGGTGCAGACCGTCGAGTCCGGCGACCAGTGCTGGGTCGCCGCCGTCAGCCATGCCCAGGCCACCCTCGCCCTGCACGAGAAGCGCGACGCGCTGACCTGGTGCCGGACCGGCCTCGCCGCGGCCCCCTGGTATCTGTGGCTGCGAGCCCGCGTCATCGAGTTGACCACCCGACTCACTCTCGGTACCCGCGAAGGCGCCGACCTGCTCGACGAGCTGGAACGCATCGCCAGCGCCGGAACCATGCGCGAGCTCGTCGTCCGGGCGCTGATCCAGCGCAGCCGTGTCGACGGCACGCGACACCTGGCCCATGCCCGCGCCATGGCAACCGACATCACCAACTCGGCGCTGGCTGCCGAACTTCTCCCCTGATCCGCGAGCCGGGGTTCGTGCCCCCGCACAGCCGGGTCGACCCGAACGGGAACTTGATCTTGAGCTTCGAGCTCACCGCGCCGGCCGATCCTTCGTCAGTGGGCGGTCCATGCCCACGAGATGTTCGCGTGCACATTCCACGCGACGAACCGGGCCCGGCGGGGTGGCAATCCTCGCCGCCTCGGGGGTGGATCCGTGGACCGCGGGTTCGCCAGATCGCAGATGTGGCAAGTGATCCGTCAGGGCGGCAGGGAGAGCGCGAAAACAAGGGATGTCTCGGCTCAAATGCATCGAAGTTCTTGAGTGCTTCGAAACAATGTGGCAATCTCGACTTCATCGATGTGTAGCGTTCTCTCATCCCTGTGGTCTGCCCGACGAGCGCCCGAGCCGGCCGGTGATGTTAGCGCTAACCCCGTTGAGCCGCCCCGACTCTGAAAGGTGCTGAGACAGGTGAAGAATCTCGAACATCCGAGCGGTTCTCCGCAGCGACCGTGGTCCGCCGGAGCGACGCTGCGTGCGCTGGCGGTCGGGTTGCTGGTGGCCGGCGCGGCGCTGGTGCCCACCGGCGCCGCCCAGGCGGGCACCACGTTGGGCACCTCGGCGGCGGAGAAGGGCCGCTACTTCGGTGCCGCCGTCGGGACGTACAAGTTCAATGACAACACGTACATGACGGTGCTGAACCGCGAGTTCAACAGCCTCGTCGCCGAGAACGAGATGAAGTGGGACGCGACCGAGCCGCAACGGGGCGTGTTCAACTACGGCGGCGGCGACCGCATCGTCAGCCACGCCCGCTCGCAGGGCATGTCGGTACGCGGGCACACCCTGCTGTGGCACGCCCAGCAGCCCGGCTGGGCACAGGGCCTGTCCGGCGGTGACCTGCGCAACGCCGCCATCAACCACGTCACCCAGGTCGCCACCCACTTCCGCGGGCAGATCTATGCCTGGGACGTGGTGAACGAGGCGTTCGCCGACGGCGGCAGCGGCGC
>NZ_JAIOAA010000040.1 GCF_019890675.1 Micromonospora sp. PLK6-60
GGCGCTGTAGCCGACGCCGCGGCGGGCGAAGGAGCCCCAGATCGTGCAGGCGTTCTCGCCGCCGGTCAGCGCCGCGTCGGCGGCGATGATGGCGTTGCGGGCGGTGACGAAGCCGGGGGCGCAGCCCTGCATCTTCAGCCCGTCCATCACCAACTGCAGGGACAGGTTGTTACCGCCGGTGTTCCACGGGTCGTAGACGTTGGGGTTGTACCCGTGCCGGTCGATGAGGTCCCAGGTCATGTCCCACAGGACGGAGGCCCAGCCGTGGCCGATGCCGTGCGGCGCGGCCAGCGAGGTGCCGTTCAGCCAGCCACCGGTCTTGATGCTGTCGTAGGTGAACGGCTGGGTCTCCATGTTCCGCGAGTACGGCCGCGGCCGGATGCCGGCGCCGCTGCGGTCGGGCTGGAAGAGGGCGTACGGGCCCATGCCGCGCACCCCGTCGGCCGTGTCGACCTTCGGGTCGAGCAGCATGGTGAGCGCGAAGTAGTCGCTCCAGCCCTCACCCATCTGTTCGTTGCCGCTGAGGCAGTTGACGCCCGGGCCACCGGTGAGGCGGTTGGAGACGCCGTGACCGTACTCGTGGATGATGATCCCGGCGTCGAAGTCACCGTCCCGGACGCCCGGGTGGTTCGGGTGCTTGCGCAGCGAGCCGGTGACGTCGCCGGCGGCGATGGCGGCCTTGATGGCGGCGCCGTCGGCCTGGGTCACCGCGACCGCCGGGATGGCCACCGGTGCGGTGCTCATGGCGCCGGTCAGCACCGGCGCGGCGCCGGTGGCGTTGTGCGCGACCACTACCGCCTTGGCGCCGAGGGACTGGGCGACCTGGGCGCGCTGCAGGTAGCTGCAGGCCACCGTGCCGCCGTCGACGACCGCGAGCCAGTTGCCGCTCGGCAGCGTGCCGGGGTAGGTGGCGGTGGCGCAGCCGGTGCCGCCGTAGACGAACCGCTGCCCGGACAGGCCGGCGACGGTGGGGGCCGGGCTGAACCGCGACCAGGAGGCGTCGAACGAGCCAACCCCGTCGAGGACCACCTGGTTCTGGGCGCCGAACTGGTTGCCGGGCCACAGGTACATCTGCATCCGGGGGGTGCCACCGTCGGCGGCCGGGGTGGAGAAGTTGGCGTTGTTGGTGCCGTTGCCGTCCGCGGCCTCGGCGCGGACGTAGTCGCCGCCCGTGCCGCCGCGGCCGTAGTTGTTCAGCTGGAAGTTGCCCGACGCCTCGTCGAACCCGTAGCCGTGGGTGACGTCGTGGATGACGTTGTTCCAGTAGAACAGGTTGGCGGTCGCTGCGTCCCGGTAGCTCTGCGCGTGCTCCGCGTGGTCCATCGGGAAGTTGAAGCTCAGGTTCGCCCCGCCGTCCGGGCTGCTGCCGAAGTCCGGCACGTTGTTGGCGTCCTGGTCCATGTACGCGTGGACGTTGTTGCCCTGGGTGGTGGTGTGCTCGGCGCCCGGGGCGCCGTCGGTGTCGTGCCAGCCGTACGGCGACGCGGTGCCGTCGGCCGGGTTGGTGACCAGGGTGCGGGGCCCGTCGTTCGGGCTCTCGGCCGGCCCGGCGAACACCTGGTAGCTCGATCCGTCGTTCACCGGATTGCGCGTACGGAAGGCGTCGCTGTCGAGCGTGCCGGCCCGCCCCGGCGCCAGCTGGTCCAGGTTGTGGGAGAGTTCGCTGGCGCTGTGGTGGCTGGTCCAGTCGTCGGTGTCCAGCAGGTCGCCGGTCTCGGCGTCCACCGTGGCGTTCCACAGGTGGTCGTCGGTGGCGTCGTCGATCACGACCTGCCAGGCCAGCCGCAGCCCGCCATCCTCGGTGGCCTGCCAGCCGAGCTTGGCGGGGATGGGCTCGTCGGAGATGCCGCTGCCGGAGACCACGGTGCGCTGGGCCGCGTCGGTGGCTCGGCTCATCACCCGCGGGTTCTTCGGCTCGGCCAGGTCGAGGCCGTCGGCCGCCGCCTCCACCGCCTCCACCGCGTCCAGCGAGGCGGTGCGCGGGGCGGCGTCGGGCAGGCCGGTCACCAGCGAGTCGCCGGCGAAGACGACGCTGCCGTCGCGGGCCACGCTGACCGTGGCGGTGGCCCCGAAGATCTCCAGGCCCTGGTGGCGTTGCGCCAGGGTGACGTGGGTGACCCCGTTGTGCTTGCTGCCGTAGCTGGACAGGACCGCGAGGTCCCGCAGGTCACCGGCCGCGACGCCGTACCGGACGGGGTTGGCGCGCAGGTAGTCGATCGCGATCTTGTCCGGCGTGCCCTGGTTCGGCCCGGTCAGGAAGATCGGGTTGGCCGGCGCCGAACCGGACTGCTCGGTCGCGGCCCAACCCGGTGAGGCGGCAAGTGACGTCAACGAGACGACGAGGGTGGTGGACAGCAGCAACGCCATGTTGCGGCGGCCACGGGGTGGACGA
>NZ_JAIOAA010000041.1 GCF_019890675.1 Micromonospora sp. PLK6-60
CGCGCTGTAGCCCAGACCGCGGCGGGCGAAGGAGGCCCACAGGGTGCAGGCGTTCTCGCCGCCGGTCAGCGCCGCGTCGGCGGCGATGATGGCGTTGCGGCCGGTGACGAAGCCGGGGGCGCAGCCCTGCATCTTCAGCCCGTCCATCACCAACTGCAGGGACAGGTTGTTACCGCCGGTGTTCCAGGAGTCGTAGACGTTCGGGTTGAGACCGTGCCGGTCGATCAGGTCCCAGGTCATGTCCCACAGCACCGAGGTCCAGCCGTGGCCGATGCCGTGCGGCGCGGCCAGCGAGGTGCCGTTCAGCCAGCCACCGGTCTTGATGCTGTCGTAGGTGAACGGCTGCAGCTCCATGTTCCGCGAGTAGGGCCGCGGCCGCAGACCGTTGCCGGTGCGGTCCTTCTCGAAGAGGACGTACGGCACCAGGCCGCGGGTGCCGTCGGCCGTGTCGAGCTTCGGGTCGAGCAGCGTGGTGAGCGCGAAGTAGTCGCTCCAGCCCTCACCCATCTGCTCGTTGCCGCTGAGGCAGTTGATCCCCGGGCCACCGGTGAGCCGCAGCGAGATGCCATGCCCGTACTCGTGCATGACGATCCCGGCGTCGAGGTCACCGTCGCGGATGCCCGGGTGGCTCGGGTGCTTGCGCACCGAACCAGCGGTCGTGCCGGCGGTGATCGCGGCCTTGACGGCGGCGCCGTCGGCCTGGTTGACCGCGACCGCCGGGATGGTGACCGGCGCGGTGGTCATGGTGCCGGTCAGCACCGGCGCGGCGCCGGTGGCGTTGTGGGCGACCACCACGGCCTTGGCGCCGAGCGACTGGGCGACCTGGGTACGCAGAAGGTAGGTGCAGGCGGCGGTGCCGCCGTCGACCACCGCGATCCAGTTGCCCGACGGCAGCGAACCGGGGTACGCGGAGGTGGCGCAGCCGTTGCCCGCGTAGACGAACTGTCCGGACAGCCCGGCCGAGGTCGGCGCCGGGCTGTAGCGCGACCAGGTGGCGTCGAACGAGCCAACGCCGTCGACGACGACCTGGTTCTGGGCGCCGAACTGGTTGCCCGGCCACAGGTACATCTGCATCCGCGGGGTGCCACCGTCGGCGGCCGGGGTGGAGAAGTTGGCGTTGTTGGTGCCGCCGCCGTCCGCGGCCTCGGCCCGGACGAAGTCGCCACCCGTGCCGCCACGGCCGTAGTTGTTCATCTGGAAGTTCCCGGACGCCTCGTCGAACCCGTAGAGGTACGAGACGTCGTGGATGATGTTGTTCCAGTAGAACAGGTTGGCGGTCGCCGCGTCCCGGTAGTTCTGCGGGTTCTCGTTCAGGTCGAGCGGGAAGTCGAAGTTCAGGTTCGCCCCGCCGCTCGGGCTGCTGCCGAAGTCCGCCGCGTTGTTGTTGTCCTGGTCCTGGTACGCGTGGACGTTGTTGCCCTGGGTGGTGGTGTGCTCGGCACCCGGCGCGCCGTCGGTGTCGTGCCAGCCGTACGGCGACGCCGTCCCGTCCGCCGGGTTGGTCACCAGGCTGCGGGGCCCGTCGTTCGGGCTTTCCGTCGGGTAGCCGTAGACCCGGTAGCTCGATCCGTCCTGGACCGGGTTGTGCGAGCCCAGCGTGGTGCTGGCGGAGGTGCCCGCCAACGACCTGCCGGCCACCTGGTTCAGGTTGCCGGCGAGTTCGTCGGCGTCGTGGTGGATGGTCCAGTCGTCGCTGTCGAGCAGGTCGCCGGTCTCGGCGTCCACCGTGGCGTTCCACAGGTGGGCGTCGGTGGAGTCGTCGATCACGACCTGCCAGGCCAGCCGCAGCCCGTCCTTCTCGGTGGCGTGCCAGCCGAGCTTCGCGGGGATCGGCTGGTCGGAGATGCCGCTGCCGGAGACCACGGTGCGCTGGGCCGCGTCGGTGGCCCGGCTCATCACCCGCGGGTTCTTCGGCTCGGCCAGGTCGAGGCCGTCGGCCGCCGCCTCCACCGCCTCCACCGCGTCCAGCGAGGCGGTGCGCGGGCTGGCATCGGGCAGGCCGGTCACCAGCGAGTCGCCGGCGAAGACGACGCTGCCGTCGCGGGCCACGTTGACCGTGGCGGCGGCGCCGAAGATCTCCAGGCCCTCGTGGCGCTGCGCCAGGTTGACGTGGGTCACGCCGTTGTGCTTGCTGGTGTATTTGGAGATGACCGCGAGGTCCCGCAGGTCACCGGCCGCGACGCCGTATCGGACGGGGTTGGCGCGCAGGTAGTCGATCGCGATCTTGTCCGGCGTGCCCTGGTTCGGCCCGGTCAGGAAGATCGGGTTGCTCTTCGCCGAGCCGGAGTCCTCCGGCGCGGCCCAACCCGGTTTGGCGGCGAGTGACGTCAACGAGACGACGAGGGTGGTGGACAGCAGCAACGCCATGTTGCGGCGGCCACGGGGTGGACGG
>NZ_JAIOAA010000042.1 GCF_019890675.1 Micromonospora sp. PLK6-60
GCTAGTGCCGTGACCAATAACGTTGACGGTGTTGGGTGACACGGCGCCCGGGCTGACGGCCGAGCGGGTCGCCGCCAGGAATCGGGTTCGGCAAGTATCTGGCGCGGCCTACGATTCGGCGGTGGGTTCCTCGCTGACTGTTCGCTCGGCCCGGGTCGAGGACGTCGCCCAGATGGCGTGTGTGCATGTTCGGTGCTGGCAGGAGACGTATCGGGGACTCATGTCGGATGCGGTCCTTGATGATCCGAGTTTCCCCGCTGCTCGGGAGCGGTTCTGGACTGCCGCTTTGACCGATGAGCGATATCGCGGGAACCGGGCGGCTGTGGCCGAGCGGGACGGCGAGTTGATCGGGATCGCGATGTCGGGGCCGCCGCTGGACGCTGCGGCGGCGTGGGCGAGGCAACTGTATGTGCTCTATGTGCATGCGGCCAATCACGGCACGGGTGCTGGGGGTGCGTTGTTGCAGGCCGTCATCGAGCCGGCGGAGTCGGCGGGGCTGTGGGTAGCCGATCCGAACCCTCGCGCGCAGGCGTTCTACCGCAAGCATGGCTTCGTCGCCGACGGGACGGCCCAGGTCGAGGACGGCGTGCGGGAGATTCGCATGATCCGCGACGTGCAGCGCCGTCGCTGATGCTGTGAACGAGAACGCTTGGAGTCTTGGGTCAGGCTACGCGGGTGGCGGGTTGGCCCCAGCGTCGTTGGCGTTCGCTGCGGATGCGGGTGCGTTCGCGGCGTTGCGCGGCCAGGACGTCCGGGTGGCGGGCGTTGGCGTTGCGCCAGCGCAGGTAGGCCTGCAGTCTCCGGGTCAGCGCGGGGTGGTTGGGGTGGTCCGCACCGGCGATCACGAAGGTGCGTAGGGGCCCGAACTGGGCCTCGATCGGGTTGGCCCAGGAGGCGTAGGTCGGAGTGAAGCAGAGTTCGACCTTGTTCCGGGCCGCCCACGCCCGGATCTTTCGGCCTTTGTGCGCGGACAGGTTGTCCAGGATCACGTAGATCGGCGCCCCGTCCGGGCGGGCGGCGCGGATCGACTTGAGGGCAGCGAGGGTGTTCGCGGCGCTCTTGCGACGTCGGACGACGCCCCAGAGCTGGTCGTCGCCGACGCAGTAGCAGCCGTGGAACTGCCGGACCCCGTGCAGCTTGTGGTAGTTCGCGGGCAGCCGGTGCGGGTGCCCGGCCGGTGCCCACCCGGCTCCGGCCTGAGGGCGGATCACGAGGGGTCCGAACTCGTCGAAGGCGAACACCCGCTGCGGGAAGTGGCTGCTGACGTACTCGATCCGGGCGAGTTTGGCTTCGCGCTGCGGGTCGGTGGACTCCTTCCACGTCTTGGTCCGCTGGAAGGTGATCCGGTGCCGGTGCAGGATCTGCCGCAGCCGCTCCCGCCCCACCCGGACCCGGCGAGTGGCATGAACCCGCAGGTGATCGGCGAGCTTACGGATGCTCCACCGGGTGAACGGCCGCCCCAGCTTCTCGGGGCGGGTGTTGGCCGTCTCGACGATGAACTGCTCTTCGTCAGGACTGATCAGGCGGGGACGGCCACCCGCCCACTGAGGGTCCAGGCTGGCCATCCCCATCTCGTTGAACCGGTGAATGACCTGCCGGATCGTGTCCTCATCGGCCTGCACCAGACGGGCGATCGCCGGCACCGTATTCCCGCCGGCCGAGGCGAGCACGACCATCGCCCGTCGCAGTCGGATCGGTGAACCGGTTCCCCGGCGGGTGATTCTGAGCAGCTGCTGACCTTCCTGATCACTCAGCCGCCGCACGCGTACAGGATCTGCCACCGCCACAGCCTGACCGCCGCCACGCCGCTCGGCCGACAGGCCAGCCGGCGTGTCAACCAACACCGTGAACGTTCGTGGTCACGGCACTAG
>NZ_JAIOAA010000043.1 GCF_019890675.1 Micromonospora sp. PLK6-60
TCACTTGCGCTTGCGGATCTCCTCGGCGGCCTGCGGGACGATCTTGAACAGGTCGCCGACCACGCCGTAGTCGGCCAGCTCGAAGATCGGCGCCTCGCCGTCCTTGTTCACCGCGACGATGGTCTTCGAGGTCTGCATGCCGGCCCGGTGCTGGATCGCGCCGGAGATGCCCAGCGCGACGTAGAGCTGCGGGGAGACCGTCTTGCCGGTCTGGCCGACCTGGAACTGGTGCGGGTAGTAGCCGGAGTCGACCGCCGCGCGCGACGCCCCGACCGCGCCGCCGAGCAGGTCGGCCAGCTCCTCGACCAGCTTGAAGTTGTCGGCGTTGCCGACGCCGCGACCGCCGGAGACGACCACCGACGCCTCGGTGAGCTCGGGGCGGGAACCCTTCTGCTCGGCGACCCGCTCGACGACCCTGGCCAGCTTGTCGGCGTCGCCGACCGTGACGGTGAGCTGCTCGACGGCCGGGGTGGCCGCGGCCGGGGCCGGGTTGAGCGAGTTCGGCCGGACGGTGACCAACGGCAGGCCCTTGGTGACCTTGGACTTGACGATGGTGGAACCGGCGAAGGCGATCTGGGTGGCGGTGCCGTCGGCGGCGAGACCGACCACGTCGGTCAGGATGCCGTTGTCCAGCTTGACGGCCAGCCGGGCGGCGATCTCCTTGCCCTCCTGGGAGGAGGCCAGCAGCACGGCGGCCGGCTGCACCCGGCCGACCAGCTCGGCGACCACGGTGGCCTTCGGCGCCACCAGGTAGCCGTCGATCTCCTCGCTCTCGGCGGCGTAGATCTTCTCCGCGCCGTACTCGCCCAGCTTGGCGCTCAGCGCCTGCGCGGCGCCGGGGCCACCGAGCACGACCGCGCTCGGGGTGCCCAGCTCGCGGGCGAGGGTGAGCATCTCCAGGGTGACCTTCTTGACGCCGAATTCCCGGGTGGCTTCGACGACGACGAGAACCTCAGACATGTCCGGACCCCTCACACGAACTTCTCGGTGGCGAGGAACTCGACCAGCTTGACGCCGCCCTCGCCCTCGTCGGTGATCTTCTCGCCGCCGGAGCGCGGCGGGCGCTTGGTGTGCTCCAGCACGGCGCTGGTGGCGCCGTCGAAGCCCACCTCGGCGGGGGCGACACCCAGGTCGCCCAGGGAGAGCGTCTGCACCGGCTTCTTCTTGGCGGCCATGATGCCCTTGAAGGACGGGTACCGGGGCTCGTTGATGGTGTCCCAGACCGACACCACGGCCGGCGTCGAGGCGGTGACCACCTCGTAGCCCTCCTCGGTCTGCCGCTCGACGGTCAGCGTGGACCCGTCGACGGTGAGCTTGCGCGCGCCGGTCAGCGCGGCGACGCCCAGCCGCTCGGCGATCATGTGCGGCATGACCTGGACCCGACCGTCGGTCGACTCGGCGCCGCAGATCACCAGGTCCGCGTCGAGCTGGCCCAGGGCGGCGGCGAGCACCTTCGAGGTGGTCACGGCGCACGACCCGTGCAGGGCGTCGTCCACCACGTGCACGGCCTTGTCCGGCCCCATCGACAGCGCCTTGCGGATCGACTCGGTCGCCCGGTCCGGACCCATGGTCAGGATGGTGACCTCGCCGCCGTGCGCCTCCTTGATCTTCAACGCCTCCTCGATGGCGTACTCGTCCATCTCGTTGATGACGTTGTTCGCCGAACCGCGGTCGACGGTGTTGTCGTCAGCACGCAGGTTGCGGTCCGCGCCCGAATCGGGCACCTGCTTGACGAGTACGACGATGTTCATCGCGCTTCGA
>NZ_JAIOAA010000045.1 GCF_019890675.1 Micromonospora sp. PLK6-60
GGCCTAGACGAGTAAGTCCTAACCCTGGTCAGTGGTCGTAGGCGATCAGGGAGCGGGTGATGGGTTGGCCGGTGCTTCGGTTGTGCCAGATGGCGGCGGTCAGGGCCAGGAGGCGTTGGGCGATGCGGGTGCCGACGCCTTCGATGCTGCGGCCGCCGTGTAGTTCGAGGTCGAGCTGGCCTTTGAGGGTGTCGTTGACTGACTCGATGAGCTGCCGGATCGGTTTGAGGAGGTGTTCGTCGGGGCGTGGGGCGCGGTTGCGGTATGACGGTCGCAGCAGCCGCACTCCGCGTTCGGCCAGCCAGCGGTCCAGCTCGGCGGAGATGTAGCCCTTGTCCGCGATGATCAGCAGGCCGGGACGGTCGGCCAGCAGGTCCGGGTCGTGTTCGAGCACGGCGGTCAGGACCTGCCGTTCGTCGAGTTTCGGGTTGGCCAGGGCCCAGGTGACCGGGAGTCCGGCCGGGGTGCAGATCAGGTGCAGACGCAGCCCCCAGAACCAGCGTGAGTGGGAGGCGCAGTAGCTGTAGCCGGCCCAGCCGGCCAGCTGGGAGCGTTTGACGGTAGGTCGGGAACGGGCGCACTCGACCGGGGTGGAGTCGACCAGCCACACACCATCGGTCCACAGGTCGGTGTCCGCGGCCACCGCCCGGATCGCCTTCTTGAGCAGCGGCAACGCTGCGCGTAGCCGCTTGTTGTAGCCGGACTGGCCCGGCAGGTACGGAAACGCCCCGGGCAGGTGACGGGGCACGAACCGTAGCCAGCGGGCCTCCGACCGCACCCCGAGCAACACCTGCGCCACGGCCAGGGTCAACAGCTCGGCATCGGTCAACTTCGGCGGCCGTCCGACGCGGACAGGCCGCCCGAGCCAGTCATCGATCTTCACGTACAGTGCGGTGAGAAGGGTGTTGATGTCTGTCGTCACAAACGGATCATCAACACCCTTCGCTGCGTCCGCAGCCCGGTCCTGACTTAGGACTTACTCGTCTAGGC
>NZ_JAIOAA010000046.1 GCF_019890675.1 Micromonospora sp. PLK6-60
CCGAGCTCGGGCGCTGCTGGAACAGGCCCAGCGAGTCGTGGTCATTCTTGTCGCCGAGGTGGCCGAGGTTCTCCAGCTTCGACTCCTGCAGGCTGGTGGCGATCGAGATCACCGCGGCCCGCTCGGGCAGGCCGGCCTTCTTCGTGGCGGCGATGATCGCCTTGGCGTTGGCGGTCTGCTCGTCGTTGAGGGTGATGCTGGACTGGGCGCCCTGCACGCCGTGCGGGATCAGCGCGGCGGTGTCGGGCTTGTCGGCCTGCACGACCGCGACGGGGTTCAGGCCGTGGGCGGGGGTGGTGTCGGCGTGGTTCAGGGGGCCGGCGGCCAGGCCACCGGCGAAGGCCAGACCAGCGATACCGAGGATGCTCTTACGCAGCGTCGTGTTCATCAGGGTGGCTCCATTCGGGGGTCGGCGCGCAACCCGCTCGGGGGTCGGGGTCACGCGCAAGCACCACGTCAGGCGCTCAAAGTCTTCGGGGGATCCCGGCGGCTCACGGAAGCACGGGGCCTCTACGCGGGGGCCGGATGATGTGTAACGACCGCCGGCCCGCCACCATTCCCGGGCTCGGGCCTCGGGCTGGCAGCCCATCGGGCTGCTACACGGTCGTCCGGGTGATGTAACGACCCCGACCCGCCCGCCATTCCACCGACCCGATGACCCCGCCCACACCCCCGAACCGGACAAACCCCGCACCCGACCCCGAGACCTCCCACCCGGGCCCAGACAATCAGCGCACCCGTCGCG
>NZ_JAIOAA010000047.1 GCF_019890675.1 Micromonospora sp. PLK6-60
GGTGATGCCGGTGCAGCGGGACACGGCCAGGCAGGCGCGGGTGACCGCGGCGTACATGTTGGCCTGGTTGCCGCCCTGGGTGATGTCCAGCTCGGTGATCTGCACGTCGACGCCGAGGTCGGCGAAGCGCTGCAGGTTGGCCTGGTAGTCGCCGGGCATCGTGGTGCCCAGGTGGGACTGGAAGCCGACGCAGTCGATCGGCACGCCGCGGGACTTGAAGTCGCGCACCATGTTGTAGATGCCCGTCGACTTCGCGTTGATGCCGTCGGTGTTGTAGTCGTTGTAGCAGAGCTTCGCGCCCGGGTCGGCGGCGCGGGCGGCGCGGAACGCGGCCTCGATCCAGTCGTTGCCGGTGCGCTGCAGGTTGGAGTCGCGCCGG
>NZ_JAIOAA010000048.1 GCF_019890675.1 Micromonospora sp. PLK6-60
ACGAACTCGCGGCAGGTGCCGGCCCAGGCGGGGTCGGTCTTCCACACGTAGTTGTACTGGCCGTTGGCGTTGACGCTCATGCTCGATCCGCCGGGGCTGCGGGCGGCGACGGGGGTCGGGCGGGGGGTGATGGAGCCGTCCGGGTTGACGGTGCGCAGGGTGTCGCAGTCGACCAGGCGGGAGTACGGCGAGTTGCTGGCCAGGATGTCCAGGCCCCGGTTGCTGGCGAGCTTGAACTTCATCGGTGCCGCGTCACCGGCGATGACGGTGTTCAGCGCCGGCTGGGCCGTCCGGCCGACGAAGTCGCCGCGGCAGGACGGGTGGGTGTCGAACGCCTCGCTGTTGTCGTCACGACTGGTGGTGCCCTGCAC
>NZ_JAIOAA010000049.1 GCF_019890675.1 Micromonospora sp. PLK6-60
TGGCTAGACGCTACGGTGAGGATCGACGCTGGTCATCCGGCAGATGTTCGAAGCCTTCGATGCCGGCTTCTACGGTTGTCGGTCGCTGTGTCATACAGGTTGGACGGTCGAGGGCGCGGACGACGTGGACCGATGCCGCTGGCCGGCGCGGGGGGATGTCGGCACGGGGGGGTCCCTTCGCTGTACGGGACGTGGCGGGTTACGCCTCGAACTGGCCTGCGACGTGCCCGGAGGGAGCGTTCCGAGATCGGGACGCTCCCTCCGGTGTCGCGGTCAGGGATCAGCTGACGAACTTGAAATAGCTGCGGTACTGGAATCCGTTGTCGAGGGTGAGG
>NZ_JAIOAA010000005.1 GCF_019890675.1 Micromonospora sp. PLK6-60
ACCCAGTGCTCGCCGACCAGCCGCGCGCCGGCCCGCGCGCCCCGGCCCCGCCGGACGGCCGGGGTGCCGACCAGCCGCGGAATCCGGTCGCCGCCGGGCAGCCCCCAGGCCCAGGTGTTGCGGAACCAGAGGCTGGGCAGCACGTGCAGGGTCTCGTCGCGGTCACCCCGGTTGGCGACGGTGACCAGGATGCACATGTCGGTCGGGGACGCCTTGGCGTAGTCGACGGTCACCGCCCAGTACCGGTCGTCGTCGAAGATCCCGGTGTCCACCAGCTCGTACTCGGTGTCGTCGCGGCCGCGCAGCGCGTTGACCGCGACCAGTTCGTCGTACGGGAAGGCGGCCTGCGGGTAGTGGTAGCGCCAGCGCATCCAGGAGTGCGTGGGGGTGCTGTCGAGATACCACCAGTATTCCTTCACGTCCTCGCCGTGGTTGCCGCCGTCGCCGCCGAGGCCGAACATCCGCTCCTTGATGATCGGGTCCCGCCCGTTCCACAGCCCGAGCGCGAAGCAGAACGTCTGCCGGTCGTCGCACACGCCCGCCATGCCGTCCTCGTTCCACCGGTAGGCTCGGGACCGCGCATGATCGTGGGGGAAGTAGTCCCACGCCGTGCCGTGCTCGCTGTAGTCCTCCCGCACCGTCCCCCACGCCCGCTCGGACAGATAGGGACCCCATGCACGCCAGTCCTGCTCCCCGGCGTCGGCCTGGGCGAGCCGGAGCCGCTCGGGGTCGGGGGTCGCGGAAGTCGGGCGGTCAGTGATCACCTGCACATCTTCGACGCCGCCGGGGTACTTCACCACAGCGGCCATTGTCGTCGTGGCGTGTTACACCTCGCCGCCGGTGGAGGAAAGTTGATCGAGATTCGTTTCGGCCCGCAGGTCTGCGGCGACCTGACCAGCGCCGCCGGACGTGAATGGCTGGTGCCCGACGGCCTCGGCGGCTACGCCATGGGCACGGTCGCCGGGCTGCGCACCCGCCGCTACCACGGGCTGCTGGTGGTGCCGGGAGAAACCCCGGCCTCCCGGAAGGTGGGACTCGCCAGTCTCGATCCGGCGGTGATCATGCCGTCCGGGGCGCGCGCCCGGCTCGGCGCGCACGAGTGGGCCTCCGGCGACGTCGACCCGCGCGGCTTCGAACTGCTGGAGCGCTTCGACCTCACCGACGGGCTGCCCCGCTGGCGGTGGCGGATCGGCGAGGTGGTGCTCGAACGGGAGCTGGCCATGCTGCCCGGCCGGTCCTGCGTCGCGGTGGTGCACCGGCTGGTCAGCGGCGGTCCGGTCGAGCTGGAGCTGGCCGCCGCCTGCACCTGGCGGGACGCGCACGGCGAACGGCGGGCCGACGGCCCGCCGCTGCGGATGGAACCGGTCGACGGCGGCGCGGTGCTCGAGGGGGCGTACCGGCTGTCCGGGCCGGGCTGGACCCCGCAGGGCCACTGGTGGCGCGGGGCGTACCACCGCGAGGAGGCGGCCCGCGGCCTGCCCGCCGCGGAGGACCTCTGGTACGCGGGCCGGTTCCACGACGTGCTGCGCCGGCCCGGGGACACCGTGTCGGTGCTGGCCTGGGCGCACGATCCCGCCCCCGTTCCGCCGCCGGCGCCGGAGGTGGTCGCGGCCGCCCGGCGGCGCAACCGCACGGTGGTGGCGGCGGCCAAGCCCGCCGACGACGTCGAGGCGACCCTGGCGCTGGCCGCCGACGCGTTCGTGGTGCGCACCGACCAGGCCCCGGTGGACGTGGTCGCCGGCTACCCGTGGTTCGGCGCCTGGTCGCGGGACACGATGATCTCCTACGAGGGGCTGTTCCTGTGCACCGGCCGGGCCGACCTCGGCCGGGAGCTGCTGCGCTCCTACGCGGCGACGCTGTCGGAGGGGATGCTGGCCAACACGGCCGACACCGGCCGGGTCGAGTACAACACCGTCGACGGCACGCTCTGGTTCCTGCACGCGGTGAACCGGCACGTCACCCGCACCGCCGACACCGACCTCGCCGACGAGCTGCTGCCGGCGCTGCGCGGGGTCGTCGACGCGCACCTGGCCGGCACCCGGTACGGCATCGCCGTCGACCCGGCCGACGGGCTGCTCACCCAGGGTGGCCCACCGGACGTGGCGCTTACCTGGATGGACGCCCGGGTGTACGGGGTGCCGGTCACCCCGCGGGTGGGCAAGCCGGTGGAGGTCAACGCGCTCTGGGTGAGCGGGCTGGCCGGCCTGGTGGAGCTGGCCGGGCTGACCGGGCGGGACGCCGGCGAGCTGCCCCGGCTGCACGACCGGGCCCGGGCGGCGTTCCGGGACCGGTTCCCCGCCCCGACGGGCTGGCTGTACGACGTGCTGGACTCCCCGGCGCCGGCGTACCCGCTGGGCGGGGCGGCGCGGCACGACGACGACCTGCTGCGCCCCAACCAGCTGCTGGCCTGGTCGCTGCCGTACGCCCCGCTGGAGCCGGACGAGTCGGCCCTGCGCCGGGTGCGGGCCGCCCTGCTCACCCCGCTCGGCCCGCGCAGCCTCTCCCCCGACTCGCCGGGCTTCGCCGGCCGGCACCGGGGCGGCCCGGCCGACCGCGACGGGGCGTACCACCAGGGCACGGTGTGGCCGTGGCTGACCGGTCCGCTGGTCGACGCCCACCGGCGGGCCGGGCTGCCGACCGAGGACCTGCTGGTCGGCCTCGACGGCCACCTGACCGAGTACGGGCTGGGCTCGGTCAGCGAGACGGCCGACGGCCTCGCCCCGCACGCCGCGACCGGCTGCCCCTTCCAGGCCTGGTCGGTGGCGGAACTTCTGCGCGTGCGGCGCCCCTGACAGCCGGGCTTTACATCGCCGCAACGGCGGCGTCTCCGCTGGTTATCCACTTCCGGTGAGGATGGTGATCGAACCCAGGCGACACCCCGGCACCCGACGAGGGCGGCCCGGACGCGCCTGCGTACGACACAACTCAAAGGGGGCCGCATGTCACCGGAAGCCGCCGACGTGATCGACATCCACCCCGCCCGGCGCCAGCGGGTGCTGATGCTCTCCTGGGAGTACCCGCCGGTGCTCGTCGGCGGACTCGGCCGGCACGTGCACGCCCTGTCCGTGGCGTTGGCCGCCGCCGGCCACGAGGTCACCGTCGTCACCCGGCACGCCGACGGCGCCCCGCTGGAGGAACACGTCGACGGCGTGCGCGTGGTCCGCGCCGCCGAGGACCCGGTCACCTTCCCGCTGGCCACCGGCTCGCTGCTGGCCTGGACGATGGCCTTCAACCACACCCTGACCCGGGCCGCCCTGCGCGCCGCCGGCACCGGCGGCTACGACGTCGTGCACGCGCACGACTGGCTGGTCGCGCACACCGCCATCACCGTGGCCGAACACCTGCGGCTGCCGCTGGTCACCACGATGCACGCCACCGAGGCCGGGCGGCACCAGGGCTGGCTGCCCGAGGAGATGAACCGCACCATCCACGGCGTCGAGCACTGGCTCAGCACCTCCTCGACCCGGCTGATCGCCTGCTCCGGCTACATGCGAGACCAGGTCACCACCCTGTTCGGGGTGCCCGCCGGGCAGGTCGAGGTGGTGCCCAACGGGGTCGACGACCGGGCCTGGCGGGCCCGCCCCCGCGCGGTCGCCTCCGCCCGCGCCCGGTTCGCCGCCGACGGCCCGCTCGTCGGGTACGCCGGCCGGTTGGTCTACGAGAAGGGCGTGCAGCACCTGGTCGACGCGGTGCCGCGGCTGCGCGACCGGCACCCCGGCCTGCGGGTGCTGATCGCCGGGGACGGCCCCTACCGGGGCGAGTTGGAGGAGCGCACCCACCGGCTCGGGCTCGGCGGCACCGTACGTTTCACCGGGTTCCTCGACAACACCCAGCTGCCGGCGGTGCTCGGCGCCACCGACGCCACCGTCGTACCGAGCCTCTACGAGCCGTTCGGCATGGTGGCGCTGGAGGCCGCGGCGGCCGGGGCGCCGCTGGCGGTGGCCCGCACCGGCGGGCTGGCCGAGATCGTCGAGCCCGGCGTCACCGGCGTGACGTTCCCGCACAGCGACCCGCCGGCGCTGGCCGGCGCGGTCGGCCAGCTCCTCGGCGACGAGGTCTTCGCCCGCCGGGTCGCCCGCGAGGCCCGCAGCATGGTCGGCCAGCGGTACGGCTGGGCCACCATCGCCGCCCGCACCGCCCAGACCTACGCCGCCGCCCGGCGCGAGCACGGTTCGCGACCGGCCCGCCGGGTCGTGGTCGACGGGCCGCCCCGCCGGCAGCCGATCGCCATCCCGGACGGCAACCTGCTCGCCACCGCGGCCTCCTAGCAAGATGAAGGCCGCCAGCCGATAGGTCTGCTCCGATCCATTGGTTAACGTGTACGTCGGCCAACGGTGAGGAGAACCGTGCAGCAGGTAGTGATCGCCGGTCGGTACCGCCTGCTCGAGCTGGTCGGACGGGGCGGAATGGGCCGGGTCTGGCGGGCTCGGGACGAGGTGCTGCACCGTGAGGTGGCGGTGAAGGAGATCGTCCCGCCGTCCTGGCTGGCCGAGGCCGACCGCGACGAGCTGCGGCTGCGTACGCTGCGCGAGGCGCGCACCGCCGCCCGGCTCAACCACGCGAACGTGGTCCGGGTCTACGACGTGGTCAAGGTGAACGACCACCCGTGGATCATCATGGAGTACGTCCCCTCGCGGTCCCTTCAGACGGTGCTGGACACCAGCGGCCCGGTCGACCCGGTCCGGGCCGCCGACATCGGGCTGTCGCTGCTGGCCGCGTTGCGGGCCGCGCACGACGCCGGCGTGCTGCACCGGGACGTGAAGCCGCAGAACGTGCTGATCGCGCACGACGGCCGGGTGATGCTCACCGACTTCGGGCTGGCCACCTTCGACGGCGGGGACGGGCTCACCACCCGGCCGGGCATGGTGCTCGGCTCGCCGCAGTTCGTCGCGCCGGAACGGGCCCGGGACGGGGTGTCCACGGTGGAAGCCGACCTGTGGTCGCTCGGCGCCACGCTGCACGCCGCGGTGGAGGGCCGCTCGCCGTACGCCCGCAGCACCGCGATGGCCACCCTGGCCGCGCTGGCCTCGTCCCCGCCGGACCCGGCCCCGAACGCGGGTCCGCTGCGCCCGGTCCTGCAGGGCCTGCTGCGCCGCGACCCGCGCAAGCGGACCCGGCACGACGAGACGGCCCGGGGACTGGAGACCGTCACCCGGCCGGTGCCGACCACCGAGCCGCCGACCGTGCCGCAGATGCCGGTCGCCCGCCCGGCGACCGGGCTGGTCACCCCGCCGCCGGCCTGGCCGGGCCCGGGCCGGGCGGGCGCGGACGCCGAGGCGGCCGAAGCCGCCCCCACCAGCCCCGCCGTGGCGCCCACCAGCCCCGCGCCGGCCGCCCCGCCGGCCCGGCCCGCCGAGCCCTCCGTGCCGCCGCTGTTCCATCCGCTCGGCGGCACGGGCACCGGCCGGCGGGGCGGACCGGCCCGACCGGCCGGGGGCGCCGACGACCCGCGCGCCGCAGCGAAGGCGGGTTCCGCCACCGGCCCCGGCTGGCCGGAGACCCCACCGGCTGGTGCCGGCCCGCAGCCGGCCACCCCGCCGCCGAGCAGCACCGGCCCCGGCTGGCCCACTGGGCCGCTCGACCCCGCCGCCGCGGGCGTCGCCGGCGGACCGGGTCCGGGACACCGCCGGGCCGGGGATCCGGGTGCCGGGCCCCGCCGGGCCGGCGAGCCCGGGTACGAGCGGGCAGCGGCCGGCGCTCCGGGGCACCGCCCGGCCGGCGGGCCGCTGCGGCGGCTGGCCGACGAGCGGTGGGCACTGCTGGTGATGGCGCTGGTGGTGGCCGTGGTGGCCGGGGTGGGCACCGCGCTGGCGGTCACCCGGGACCACGAGGGCCGTTCACCGTCGCGGGGCGGCAGCGCCGCACCGAGCGGCCAGCCCGAACCGCCGGGCGCCGGACAGGACCGGGCCGGCCCGCCCGACGGGCGCATCCCGCCGCCGTTCCCCTGCCTGCGGCCGGACCCGGTGGGCGTGCCGGTCGGCCGCGGTCCGGCCACGATGGACGACGGCTTCCGCCCGCCGGCCGGGTGGACCTGGCAGAACGGCACCGGCTACCGGATCGCCGTGCCGGTGGGCTGGCTGCGCAGCCAGCAGGGCGCGGTGGTCTGTTTCCGGGACCCGGACAGCCTGCGCACGCTCAGCGTCGAGCCGCTCACCGCCGAGGCGGTGGACCCGCTGGCCCATCTGGGGGCCGAGGAACGCCGGACGCTCGACGAGCGGGCACTGCCCGGGTACGACAAGGTCCGCCTCGGGGCGGACGGCGGCGACACGGTGTGGGAGTGCCGGTGGGACGCGCCGTTCGGCTCCCGGCAGCGGGCGCTGCGCCTGCTGCCGGGCGGTGACCTGCGCGGGTGGACGATCGGCTGGAGCACCACCGACGCCGACTGGACCGTCGCGGCCGCCCAGCTCGGGGTGGTCCGGGAGAGCTTCCGCTCCGCCGGGTCGACGCAGGTGACCCCGACCTGACCCCGGGGGCGCGTGGCGCGGTCGCCGTCCGCTGAGAAATCGCGGACCGCTGGATATCGTGTACCCGGGGTGACCGAAGGGACGCGAGGTGCGGCAACAGCTGGTCGGCGCACGCTACCGGCTGCGCGAGCTGGTCGGCTCGGGCGGCATGGGGCGGGTCTGGCTGGCCGGCGACGAGATGCTGCACCGGGAGGTCGCGGTCAAGGAGGTCGTGCCGCCGGCCTGGCTGGCCGAGAGCGAACGCGAGGAACTGCGGCTGCGGACGATGCGCGAGGCGCGTACGGCGGCCCGGCTCAACCACCCCAACGTGGTCCGGCTCTACGACGTGGTGCACGAGGGCGACAACCCGTGGATCGTGATGGAATACGTGCCCTCCCGCTCGCTCCAGCAGATCATCAGCGCCGACGGGCCGCTGGAGCCACGCCGGGCGGCGCAGGTGGGGCTGGCGGTGCTGGCCGCGCTGCGTGCCGCGCACGAGGCCGGCGTGCTGCACCGCGACGTCAAGCCGCACAACGTGCTGATCGCCGACGACGGACGGGTGCTGCTCACCGACTTCGGGCTGGCCACCTTCGCCGGTGGCGACGGCGCGATGACCGGTCCCGGCCTGGTGCTGGGCTCACCGCAGTTCGTCGCCCCGGAACGGGCCCGCGACGGCGCGTCCGACCCGCGCACCGACCTGTGGTCGCTGGGCGCGACGCTGTACGCGGCGGTGGAGGGGCAGTCCCCGTACGCCCGGCCCAACGCCATGGCGACGCTGAGCGCGCTGGCCTCCGAACCGCCGGCTCCGGCCCGCCGGGCCGGCCCGCTGCTGCCGGTGCTCACCGGGCTGCTCCAGCGCGATCCGCGCCGCCGGCTCACCGCCGTCGAGGTGGAGCCGCTGCTGCGCGACGTGGCCGGGGTGGCCCGGGACGGCCCGGCCTCCCGGGCCGGGGTGGCCGCCGGCCTGGCCCGGGCGGCCGGTGATCCCCCGCCCGCGTGGCCCGGCCCGGCACCGCCCGCGACCGGCGGTGGCACGCCCGCCGGCTACGGTCCGGAGCTGCCCCGGGCGGGCGGCGCCCCGCCCACCGTCGAAGGTCCGGAGCTGCCGCGCGCCGGCGGCGCCCCGCCCACCGTCGAAGGTCCGGAGCTGCCGCGCGCCGGCGGCGCCCCGCCCGCCGACGGAGGTCCGGAGCTGCCCCGCGCCGGCGGCGGCGGCCCTCGACCGGGGCCGGGCAGCGTGCGGTTGCGACCGGTACCGGCGCCGCGGCCCGGCTCGGCCGCTCCGCTGACCGCCTCCCCCGGTGCGACCCCGGATCGCGCCCGCCCCGGCTGGCGGCGGCCGTCCCGGCTGGTGGGGCTGGGCGTGGTGGCCGTGCTGCTGGCCGGTGCCGGCACCGCGCTGGCGCTGACCGACCGGGACGGGACGGTCCGGCCCCGGGGGTCCGGCGCCGGCTCCCCCGCCCCCGCCTCGGCCCCGCCCAGCACCGCCGGGCCCACGACCGGCGCGACCGGCGCGGGGGCGGCGCCCGCCCGGGCGGGTGCCTTCCCGTGCGGCGCTGCCCCGCCCGGGGCCACGCCGGTGGCCTCCACCCGGCCGCGCGCCGGGGAGCTGGCCCTGCTGCCGGGCTGGACCTGGTACCGCGACCCGGCGGGCTGGCGGATCGCCGCGCCGACGAACTGGCTGCGCTGGACCGACGACGGGGTCGCCTGCTTCCGGGAGCCGGACGGGTTCCGGGTGCTCAGCGTGGCCACGCTCGACCCGCCGGCCGACCCGGTGGCGCACTGGCGGGCGGAGGAGCGCCGGCTCACCGGCGCCGGCAAGCTGCGCGGTTACCGGCTGGACGAGATCGCCCCGGTGGACATGTTCCGGGGCGGGGCGCTCTGGGAGTGCGGCTGGGTGACCGACGCCGGGGTGCCGGTGCACACCGCCCGGCTGCTGCTGCGCACCGGGCCGCAGCGGGCGTACGCCGTGGCGTGGCTGACCAAGGAGTTCGACTGGCAGGTCAACCGCGAGTACTTCCTGATGATCCGGCAGAGCTTCGGCCCCGGCGATTGAGCCTGCCTCCTGTGTGGACGGTCGGTTGATTGCCCCCGCGAGACCGCTCTGACACAGTGGCGTAGTTTGTGGATCAAGATCCTCCGGGGAGGCGAGAGCGGCATGATGGGACCGTCCCACGCGCTGTCTGGCGCGGCGGTGTGGCTGGCCGGGTCCTGGGCGCTGGACCACTTCGCCGACTACCACCAGTCGCCACTGGCGCTGGCTGTGGGCACCGCCGTGTGTGCCGGCGGGGCCCTCTTCCCCGACCTGGACCTCTCCGGCAAGGTCACCCGCAACCAGGGCGGCGCGACGGTGGCCCGCACCTTCGGGGTGTTCTCCCTCTTCGTCGCCGAGGTGATGGAGAAGATCTCGCTGGGCGTCTACTACGCCACCAAGCTCAGCAAGGATCCGCGCCGCAACAACGGGCACCGGACGCTGACCCACACCATCCCGTTCACCGTGCTGGTCGGCTGGGGCACCACCGCGCTCTGCACCGCGTACGGCAAGTGGGCGGTGGTCGGCATCCTGTTCTTCATGATCGGTTTGGCGCTGCGCGGGTTGTTCGACGAGTGGGCCGAGCGGGCCGGCTGGGTGATCGTCACGCTGACCTCGGCCGCCGCCGCCTGGTTCACCTTCGCCAACCTGCCCGGCGACCGGGGCTATCCGATGATCGGGCTGGCCGTCGGGGTCGGTTGTTTCGTGCACATCCTCGGCGACATGATCACTCGTGCCGGGGTGCCGATCCTCTGGCCCATCCCGATCAAACGGCGGATGTGGACGATGATCGGCCTACCGAACAGCATCGCGCTGCGCACCGGCAGCAAGGCCGAGGTGGTGGTGTTGCGGGCCGCGATGACGGTGGTGGCGGTGCTCGCCGCGGTCGGGCTGGTCGCGCCCGGCCTGCTGCGCCGCTTCGACATCGAGGTCTGACGGTACGGCGCGACGGTCGCCGGCGTTCTCCCGGCCCCGGGGGGCTTCGGTGTGCACGGCGGGTGCGTGGTGGGCGGCTTCCGGCTTCCGGCTCACCGCTCCGCCGCTGGGCGCCGGCTGCCACCCCGACGGACGCTGATCCGGGCGCTGGACCGCCCACTGCCGCCTCGACAAACGCTGAAGCGCGCTGGACCGCCCACTGCCACCCCAACAGACCCTGACCCGCGCACTACCAACTTGATGTCGTAAACGAATCAGCGCGGCCCGGCCGGAGCCGGTGTCACCGCCGTGACCAGCGGTAACTCTCCGTCACGTCGGACCCGCGATTCGTTTACGACATCAAGTTGGTAGTGGGCGGAAGACCCCTCACCGGGGCCCGCCGCCACCGCACCGAGCCCGACGCCGCACGGACCGGGGCTGCCCACCGCACCGAGCCCGACGCCGCACGGACCGGGGCTGCCCACCGCACCGAGCCCGACGCCGCACGGACCGGACCTGGCGGGATCGGCACGAAACGGGCCGAAGCCTACGGGTGGGCAAACGACCATGACGCAGGTTCGTCATCGGGTATTGACGCGCCCGTAACGGGTGCCCTACTTTCGTCGAAACGGTTAGTCGAAGCGTTTCGACAACCCCCGCCGGAGCACCGAGGGAGGCACGCCGATGGCCACCATGCACGACGTCGCCCGCCTCGCCGGGGTCTCGCTCAGCACCGTGTCGTACGTGCTCACCGGGGCCCGCCCGATCTCGCAGACCACCCGCGAGAAGGTGCTCGCCGCGATGGCGAAGCTGGACTACCAGCCCAACGCGATGGCCCGGGGGCTGGCCAGCCGGCGCAGCCGCATCCTCGGCCTGCTGCTGCCGATGGACGACCGGGGCCTCGGCGCCACCGAGACGGCCTTCGTCACCGGCGCGGCCGCCGCCGCCAGCGAGGCCGGCTACCACCTGATCCTCTCCCCGGTCGGCGCGGAGGACGCCGAGGACCTGCGGCGGCTGGCCAGCCAGCGGATGCTCGACGGGGCGCTGCTGATGGAGGTGCGGCTCGACGACGCCCGGGTGCCGGTGCTGCGCGAGGCGGGGGTGCCGCTGGCGCTGATCGGCCGGACCGCCGACACCGCCGGCCTGTCGTACGTCGACATCGACTTCGCGCAGACCGTGACGGACGCGGTGGCGCACCTGGTCGGCCTCGGCCACCGGCGGATCGTCTACGTGAACCACTCGGCGGACACCATCGCCGCCGGCTACGGCCCGGCCGCCCGCACCGGCGAGGCGTTCACCGCCGCCATGAGCGAGCACGGCCTCACGCCGCTGATGATCCCGGCCGAGGACAGCGCGGCGGGTGGGCGGCGGGCGCTCACCGAGGCCCTCGCCCAGGCCCCCGACCTGACCGCGGTGCTGGCCATGAACGAGCGGGCCATCTTCGGCATCCTCGGCGAGCTGGCCGGGCGGGGGTTGACCGTGCCGGACGACGTCTCGGTCGTCTCGATGGTCACCTCGCCGCAGGTCGCCGAGCTGGCCACCCCGGCACTGACCGCGATGGCCTCCCCCGGTTCGGCGATGGGCCGGGCCGCGGTGCAGACCCTGCTGCGCAACCTCGACGTCGATCCGGACGAGGTCCGCCAGCAGTTGCTGCCGTGCGCGCTGGAGGTCCGGGGCTCCAGCGGGCCGGCGCGTACCTCGGGAACCGGCGCGGCCGGGGCCCGTTCGCAGGGAACCGGCGCCCGGGACACCGGCGCGACCGTCACCGGCGTGGGCGGGACCGGCTCCGACGAGCCGGCTTCGACCAGGACCGGAGCAGCCCGCCGCCGCGCTGCCACGCAGCGGCGGGCCAAGAGGAGTACCGGCTCGATACTCACCGAGGAGACTAGCAATGCGACGAATCCGCAGGATCGCGGCGGCGGCCCTGGTGGCCGCGCTCGCGACCACGGGCCTGACAGCGTGCGGTGACGACGACGGCGGCGGCGGCGAGGGCGCCGACGCCACCAGTCTGAAGCTCTGGCACTACGAGGGCGCCAATAGCGCGATGGGGGTGGCCTGGGACCGGGCCATCGAGATCTTCAAGCAGGAACACCCGAACGTCACGGTCACCTTCGAGCGCAAGGCGTTCGAGCAGATCCAGCAGAACGCCGGGATGATCATCAACTCGGCCGAGGGCCCGGACGTGATGGAGTACAACAAGGGCAACGCCACGGCCGGTCTGCTCTCCGCCCAGGGCCTGCTCACCGACCTGACCGACGAGGCCACCCGGCGCGGCTGGGACAAGGCGCTCAGCCCGAGCCTGCAGACCACCGCCCGGTACGACGACAAGGGCGTGATGGGCTCCGGCAAGTGGTTCGGCGTGCCGAACTACGGCGAGTACGTGATGGTCTACTACAACAAGGACCTCTTCGCGAAGCACGGCGTCACCGTGCCCACCACGCTGGACCAACTCACCGCCGCGATGGACACCTTCGTGGCCAAGGGCGTCACCCCGCTCGGCACGGCCGGTGCCGAGTACCCGGCCGGGCAGCTGTTCTATCAGCTCGCCCTCGCCAAGGCGGACCGCTCCTTCGTCGACAACTACCAGCTCTACAAGAACCCGGTGGACTTCAAGGCCGACCCGCTGAAGTACGGCGCCGAGACCTTCGCCGAGTGGGTGCGCAAGGGCTACGTGTCCAAGGACTCCGCCAGCGCCAAGGCGGAGGACATGGGCACCGCGTTCATCGCCGGCAAGACCCCGATGATCGTCTCCGGCAGCTGGTGGTTCGGCCGGTTCAAGAGTGAGATCAAGTTCGACTGGGACACCTTCCTGTTCCCCGGCAACACCCTCAACGCCGGCTCGTCCGGCAACCTCTGGGTGGTCCCGGCCAACAGCAAGGCCAAGAGCCTGGCGTACGACTTCATCGACATCACCATGCGGCCGGAGATCCAGGCGCTGATCGGCAACAACGGCGGCGTGCCGGTGGCCGCCGACCCGACGAAGATCAGCGACCCGAAGGACCGGAAGCTGATCGAGGACTTCAACCGGGTCAGCTCCGCCGACGGGCTGGCCTTCTACCCGGACTGGCCGGTGCCCGGCTACTACGACGTGCTGGTCGCCGGGTTCCAGGGGCTGATCAACCAGTCCAAGACCCCGGACCAGGTCCTCGACGCGATCGCGAAGCCGTACGCCGACGGCGTCGCGGAGATCAAGCGCGGCTGACCTGGGGCGGGCGGGCCCGGCGACGGACCCGCCCGCCACCGGAGGGGATCTGGCAATGGCTTCGTCCGACACCCTGGTCGCCCCACCGGCGACCCGCACCCCCGCCCCACCCGGCCGCCGCCCGCGCCGCGACCTGACGTGGTGGCTGTACCTGCTCCCCGGCGCCGTGCTCTTCGCGCTGGTCATCGGCGTTCCGCTGATCTACACCGGGTACCTGTCGCTGACCCGCTGGTCGGGCATCGGCGACCCCACCTTCATCGGCCTGGACAACTACCGCCGGCTGCTGGACGACGAGGTGTTCTGGACCTCGTTCCGCAACACCCTCGCCATGATCGTGGCGATGGTGGTGGTGCCGACCGTGGTCGGGCTGGTGCTCGCCGCGGTGCTCTTCGACACCATCGGCCGCCGCTTCCGGCCGCGTACCGCCGCGGCGCTGCGGGCCGCCTTCTACCTGCCGCAGGTGCTGCCGGTGGTGGTCGCCGGCATCGTCTGGGGCTGGATCCTGCGCCCCGACGGCGCGGTCAACGGCCTGCTCGCCGCCGTCGGGCTCGACGGGTGGCGGCACGACTGGCTCGGTGATCCGGACACCGCCCTGCCCGCCGTGATGGGCGTGATGATCTGGGTGCAGATCGGCTACCCGGTGGTGGTCTTCATGGCCGCCCTGCAACGGGTCGACCCGGAGCTGTACGAGGCGGCCGAGATCGACGGCGCGGGCTGGTGGCGCCGGTTCCGCGCGATCACCCTGCCGCAGATCCGACCGGAGACCTTCGTGGTGGCGCTGACCTGCACCATCGCCGCGATGAAGGTGTTCGGGCCGATCTACGCGCTGACCCGCGGTGGGCCGGAGAACGCCACGAACGTGCCGTCCTACTTCGCCTACTACACGTTCTTCAAGAAGCTCCAGGTCGGCTACGGCTCGGCGGTGTCGACGGTGCTGACGCTGATCATCGTGGTGGTGGCCCTGCTGTTCATCCGGGCCCAGCACCGCGCCGAACGACGCGACGGGGGTCGCTGACATGGCCGTCACGCTCACTCCGGCGGGGCCCGCCCGGCGGGCGCCGGACCGGCACCACCGCGGCGTCACCCGGTGGCTGGTGCTCGCCGCGGTCACCCTGGCCGCGCTGGCGATGCTGGTGCCGTTCGCGGTGATGCTGCTCAACGCGTTCAAGTCGCCCGGCGACTACTCGACGAACGGGCCGCTGAGCTGGCCGAGCGAGTTCTACACCAAGGGTCTGGTGACCTACTGGCGGGAGGCGGACTTCCCGGTCAAGCTGTGGAACTCGACGCTCATCGCCGGCTCGGTGGCGGTGCTCGCGGTGGTGGTGTCGCTGCTCAACGCGTACGCCCTGGGCATCGGCCGGGTCCGCGGCCGGCTCTGGATCGTCGGCGCGTTCCTGCTGGCCAACATGCTGCCGCAGGAGTCGCTGGTCTACCCGCTGTACTACTTCGCCAAGGAGGCCGGCCTCTACAACACCCGGCTGGCCGTGATCATCATCTTCACCGTCATCCAGAGCGCGTTCGGCACCTACCTGCTCGCCTCGGTGCTCGGCACCTTCCCGAAGGGCCTGCTGGAGGCGGCGGCGCTGGACGGCTCCGGCAAGTGGACGACGCTGTGGCGGGTGGTGCTGCCCAACGTCCGGCCCACCCTCGCGGTGCTGCTGGTCTTCTTCTTCATCTGGACCTGGAACGAGTTTCTCATCCCGCTGGTCATGCTGATCGACAACGAGACCCAGACCGTCCCGGTGGCGCTCGCCTCGTTGCAGGGCGACCGGCTGATGGACGCCCCGACCACCAACGCCGGGGCGCTGCTGAGCCTCGTCCCGGCCATCGTGTTCTTCCTCATCTTCCAACGCACGCTGAGCCGCGGCATCACGGTAGGAGCCGAGAAGTGAAGTTCACCGACGGGTACTGGCAGCTGCGCCCCGGGGTCAGCGTGCTGCGCCCCGGCGTGGTGGAGTCGGTCGAACCGGACGAGCGCGGCTTCACCGTGTACGCCCCCGCCGGCCGGATCACCGGCCGCGGCGACACCCTCAACCGCCCGGTGATCACCGTACGGTTCTTCTCCCCCGCCCCCGGGGTGGTCGGGGTGACCATCGGCCACCACAGCGGCGGGCTGCCCCGGGAGCCCCGGTTCGCGCTCGACACCAGCACCGACCACCCGGTCACCGTGGAGGTCACCGGGCTCAGCGCGTCGCTGACCACCGGGGAACTCACCGTCCGGGTCGCGCTTGTCGACGGGTGGCGGGTGGACTTCCTGCGCGGCGACCGGGTGGTCACCTCGTCCACCGAGCGCAGCGTCGGGGTGGTCACCGACGCCGACGGCGGGGCGTACGTGCACGAGCGGCTGGCGCTCGGCGTCGGCGAGACGGTCTACGGCCTGGGCGAGCGGTTCGGCGCGTACGTCAAGAACGGGCAGGTCGTCGACGTGTGGAACGCCGACGGCGGCACCGCCAGCGAGCAGGCGTACAAGAACGTGCCGTTCTATCTGAGCAGCGCCGGCTACGGGGTGTTCGTCGACCACCCGGAGCACGTCTCGTTCGAGATCGGCTCCGAGGTGGTGTCGCAGACCCAGTTCAGCGTGGCCGGGCAGGTGCTCACCTACCACGTCATCGACGGCCCGACCCCGAAGGACGTGCTGCGCCGCTACACCGCGCTGACCGGCCGGCCGGCCCGGGTGCCCGCCTGGTCGTACGGGCTGTGGCTGTCCACCTCCTTCACCACCTCGTACGACGAGAAGACGGTCACCGAGTTCGTGGACGGGATGGCCGAGCGGGACCTGCCGCTGTCGGTGTTCCACTTCGACTGCTTCTGGATGCGCCAGTTCCACTGGGTCGACTTCGTCTGGGACCCGGCGACCTTCCCCGACCCGGAGGGCATGCTGCGCCGGCTGCACGAACGCGGGCTGAAGGTGTGTGTGGATCAACCCGTACATCGCCCAGCGGTCGTACCTGTTCGAGGAGGGCCGGCAGGCCGGCTACCTGGTGCGCAACCCGGACGGCTCGGTCTGGCAGTGGGACAAGTGGCAGGCCGGCATGGCGCTCGTCGACTTCACCAACCCGGACGCCGCCGCCTGGTTCGCGGGCAAGCTCAAGGTGCTGCTGGACATGGGGGTGGACTGCTTCAAGACCGACTTCGGTGAGCGGATCCCCACCGACGTGCTCTGGCACGACGGGTCCGACCCGCAGCGGATGCACAACTACTACTCCCACCTCTACAACAGGACCGTCTTCGAGTTGCTGGAGGCCGAGCGGGGCGAGGGCGAGGCGGTGCTCTTCGCCCGGTCCGCCACCGCCGGCGGGCAGCAGTTCCCGGTGCACTGGGGCGGCGACTGCGAGTCGACCTTCACCGCGATGGCCGAGTCGCTGCGCGGCGGGCTCTCGCTGGCCGCCTCCGGCTTCGGTTACTGGAGCCACGACATCGGCGGGTTCGAGGGCACCCCCGACCCGGCGGTGTTCAAGCGGTGGATCGCCTTCGGGCTGCTCTCCTCGCACTCCCGGCTGCACGGGTCCGGGTCGTACCGGGTGCCGTGGGCGTACGACGAGGAGGCGGTGGAGGTGCTGCGCCACTTCACCCGGCTCAAGCTGCGGCTGATGCCGTACCTGGCGGCGGCGGCCGAGGAGGCGCACCGCGACGGCGTGCCGGTGATGCGGCCGATGCTGCTGGAGTTCCCGGACGACCCGACCGCGGCCTACCTGGACCGGCAGTACATGCTCGGCCCGGACGTGCTGGTCGCGCCGGTGTTCAGCGCCGACGGCGAGGTGACGTTCTACGTCCCGGCCGGCACCTGGACCCATCTGGTCACCGGCGAGCGGCTGACCGGGCCGGCCTGGGTGACCCAGAAACACGCCCCGGACAGCCTGCCGGTGCTGGCCCGGCCCGGCGCGGTGATCCCGTTCGGTGACCGGCACGACCGGCCGGACTACGAGTGGGCCGACGGGGTCCGGCTGCGGCTGTACGCGCCGACGCCGGGCCAGCGCACCCGGGTGCGCATTCCCGCTCCCGGCGACGGGCCGGGCGCGGAGTTCGAGGTACGGTACGCCGACGGTGCGGCGACCGTGGAGCTGGTGGCCGGCACCTCGTCGGGGTACGGCTGCGACGTGGTGGACTCGGAGGTGACGCGATGACGGCACGGACCTTCCCGCCCGACTTCCTGTGGGGGGCGGCGACGGCGGCGTACCAGATCGAGGGGGCGGCCGACGAGGACGGCCGGGCGCCGTCGATCTGGGACACCTACAGCCACACGCCCGGGCGCACGTTGAACGGCGACACCGGTGACGTGGCCGCCGACCACTACCACCGCTGGGCCGAGGACCTGGACCACCTGGCGGAGCTGGGGCTGGGCGCGTACCGGTTCTCCATCTCCTGGCCCCGGGTGTTCCCCGGCGGCAAGCGCAACCCGGCCGGGGTGGACTTCTACTCCCGCCTGGTGGACGGGCTGCTGGAGCGGGGCATCCGGCCGGTCGCCACGCTCTACCACTGGGACCTGCCGCAGGAGTGGGAGGACGCCGGCGGCTGGCCGGTCCGGGACACCGCGCTGCGCTTCGGCGACTACGCGGCGGACATCGTCGGCGCGCTCGGCGACCGGGTGGACACCTGGACCACGTTCAACGAGCCGTGGTGCTCGGCCTACCTCGGCTACGGCTCGGGGGTGCACGCGCCGGGGCGTACCGAACCGGCCGCCGCGCTGGCCGCCGTACACCACCTCAACCTGGCGCACGGCCTGGCCGGCCGGGTGGTCCGCGAGCTGGCCCCGCGGGCCCGGCTGTCGGTGACGCTGAACCTGCACGTGATCCGGCCGGCGTCGGACTCGGCGGCCGACGCCGACGCGGTACGCCGGATCGACGCGCTGGCCAACCGGGCGTTCCTCGGCCCGCTGCTGGACGGGGCGTACCCGGCGGACCTGCTGGCCGACACGGCGCGGGTGACGGACTGGTCCTTCGTCCACGACGGTGACGAGCGCACCGCCGCGGTGCCGCTGGACGTGCTCGGGGTGAACTACTACTCGACCACCCTGGTCCGGGCCTGGGACGGGGTGTCGCCCCGCTCGGACGCCGACGGGCACGGCCGCTCCGCGCACTCCCCGTGGATCGGCGCCGGCGACGTCGACTTCCTCCCCCAGCCCGGCCCGCACACCGCGATGGGCTGGAACATCGACCCGACCGGCATGACCGAGCTGCTGCTGCGGCTGCGCGACGAGTACCCGCGCGTGCCGTTGATGATCACCGAGAACGGGGCGGCGTTCGCCGACGAGGTCGCCCCGGACGGGGCGGTGCACGACGAGCGCCGGGTCGACTACCTGCGCCGGCACGTCGACGCGGTGGGCGTGGCGATCGACCGGGGCGCCGACGTGCGCGGCTACTTCGTCTGGTCGCTGCTGGACAACTTCGAGTGGGCGTGGGGCTACGACCGCCGGTTCGGCATCATCCGGGTCGACTACGACACCCAGGTGCGGACCTGGAAGGACAGCGCGCACTGGTACCGGCGGCTGGTCGCCGGCAACGCGCTGCCGGACTGAAAAGAGTCGGGGGTCGGGTCTAGCCTCTCGGCGAACCCCACGGGAGAGGAAGACCCATGACCACGCTTGAGAACCGCCCGCACACCGCCCTGCTGGTGGTCGACGTGCAGAACGAGGTTGTCGGCGGGGCGCACCGGCGCGACGAGGTGGTCGCGAACATCGCCGGCCTGGTGGAGAAGGCCCGCCGGGAGGGGGTGCCGGTGGTCTGGGTGCAGCACTCCGACGACGGGCTCGTCCGGGGCAGCGACGACTGGCGGATCGTGCCGGAGCTGGTGCCGGCCGACGGCGAGCCGCTCGTCGAGAAGCACTACGGCGACTCGTTCGAGGACACCACGCTCGAGTCGGTGCTCGCCGACCTCGCGGTCGGCCGGCTCGTCGTCACCGGCGCGGAGACCGACGCCTGCATCCGCTCGACGCTGCACGGGGCGTTCGTCCGGGGCTACGACGTCACCCTGGTGGGCGACGCGCACACCGCCGGCGACAAGACGGCGTGGGGTGCGCCGCCGGTGGCGCAGGTGGTCGCGCACACCAACCTGTACTGGGGCTTCCAGGCGGCCCCCGGCCGCACCGCCGGCACCGTCGAGACCAAGGACGTCGACTTCAGCGCCGCGTCCTGAGGCCCGCCGCGTCCCGCCGTCCCGCCGCGCTCAGCCCGCGTACGCGCGTTCCTGCCGGGCCCGGGCCAGCGCGCGGGTCCACCAGTCGAGTTGGCCCACCATCTCGGCCAGGGCGGCCCGCGCCGGCCCGGGGTCGCGCAGCTCACCGTCGGTGGTGAACGCGTCGTGCACGTTCGGGATCAGCACCCCGGTGCGGACGGTGACCACGTGCAGCTCGGCGAAGACGGTGCGCAGTTGCTCCACCGCCCGCAGGCCGCCGGACGCCCCGCCGTAGGAGACGAAGCCGAGCGGCTTGGCCCGCCACTGCTCGTACGGGGTGTCGATGGCGGTCTTCAGCGGGCCGGGATAGCCGTGGTTGTACTCGGGGGTGACGACGACGAAGGCGTCGGCCCGCTCGACGCGCTTGGTGAACCGTTCGGCGTCGGCGCCGCCGCCCAGGTCACCGGGGAGGTCGAGCGCGGCCAGGTCGAGGTGGTCCACGGCGGCGTCGGTGTGCGCGGCGAGGTGCCGCAGGAACCAGCGGGTCACCGTCGGGGCGATGCGGTCGGGGCGGACGCTCGCGGTGATGACGGCGAGCCGGTAGGGGTCACTCATGGTGGTCTCCGGTCGGTCTTCTCAGCTCCAGGTCCGGTGCGGTGGGCTGGTCCGCGCCGGGCGGGGGCAGGGTGGCGAGCAGTGCCCGCAGCTCCGCCGGGTCGAGGGCTAGGCCGAACGTGCCGGCCAGCAGCGACCCGTACTCCTCGTCGGTGACCGACCGGCTGCGGGGCGCGGCGCCGGGGCGTTCCTCGGCGTAGTCGCGGCCGATGAGCCGCCGGACCGTGGCGTCGCCCTTGCGTACGACGATGCACCGCTGGGTGAAGGGTGACTGCGGGCTGGTGGCGGTGTTGTGGTTCGCGACCTCGACGTCCACCGGATACTGCGGCTCCTCGGTGAAGGTGAGCAGGGTGCTCCAGGCGCCCGTGGTCCGCTCCTGCAGGCGCCACCCGCCGTCCGCGCCACGGCGCAGCTGGTAGTGCCAGGCGCCCTGCCGCCGCGGGTTTCCTTCGACCAGCGGGATGGGCTCGAGCAGGCCGGAGCCGAAGCCCACGTCGGCGAGCCACACCAGGTCACCGTCGTCGACCCGCAGCACCAGATGGGATCGGGGCCGGGGCTGCTCGGCCGGGTCGCCGGTGCGGGCGAGCAGCCGGTCCACCCGGTAGCCGAGGCGCTGGAGGACGGCGCCGAAGAGCACCCCGTGCTCGTAGCAGTAGCCGCCCCGGCCGGCGTGGACGAGCTTGTCCTGCACCCGGGCCAGGTCGACGGCGATCCCCCGGCCGAGCAGCACGTCGAGGTTCTCGAACGGGATCGCGGCGACGTGTGCCCGGTGCAGCTCCCGCAGGGTCCGGCCGTCCGGCGCGACCGGGCCGCGATGCCCGACGCGCTTCAGGTAGGCGTCCAGGTCGAGCGCGTCGGGGGTCCAGTGCCGGGCCGGGTCCGGCACTGGCAGGGGTGGCGCCGGTGTCGCGGTCATGTCGCACTCCTCTCGCCTCGTCGCCCGGGCGCCGGACCGGTGCTGGCGCGGACGACGAGCTCGGTCGGCAGGATCACCCGGTCCGGTGTGCCGTCGGGGTCGAGCAGCATGCGGGCCATCAGCTGCCCCTTCTCGTGAATGGGCTGGCGGACGGTGGTCAGCCCGGCCGGGGCCGCCGCCGGCACGTCGTCGAAGCCGGTGACCGAGAGGTCGTGGCCGACGCGAAGGCCCTGGCCGGCGGCCACCTCGACGACGGCGGCGGCGAGGACGTCGCTGTCCGCGGCGATGGCCGTCGGCGGGTCGGCGGCCGCGATGATCGTGTGTGCCGCGGTGCGCCCGGCGGCGGAGGTGTTGCCGCCGCCGCTGACGACGCGCAGCCGGGCGTCGGCGGGCAGGGCGTCGCGCACGCCGGCCAGTCGGTTGCGGGAGTAGGGGTAGAGGGCCGCCTCGTCCGCCCGGTCCACGAGCCGGCCGGGCGCCAGCGGCGCGGAGACCAGCATCGCGACCTCCCGGTGGCCGAGTTCGACCAGGTGGTGGCCGATGTCCCGGCCGGCCTGCCGGTCGTCGATCAGCACCCCTCGGCCGGTGGCGGTCTCGCTGGAGCGGACCAGGGGCAGCGACCGGTCGGCCAGCGCCCGCACCGCGGGGTGGTCGTCGGTGAGGCCGTCGGCGACCGCGCCGTCGATGACGGCCCGGCGTACGGCGTCGAGGGATTCGCTCACCTGCGAGTCGGTCAGCCCCGCGACGACCGGCGCGAACGGGATGAGCACCAGGCTGGTGCGACTGCGCGACAGCGTCTCGGTGAGGCCGCCGAGCAGGGCGAGGACGTACGGGTCGCTGAACGCGTAGGTCAACTCGGTGGTGAAGATGACCCCGATGGCGTTGGCCCGGCCGGTGCGCAGCGACCGTGCGGTCGCGTCCGGCCCCGCATAGCCCAGCTCCCGGGCGACCGCGAGGATGCGCGCCCGCAGCTGGGTCGAGAGCCGGTCCGGCCGGTTGAAGGCGTACGACACGGCGGCCGTGGAGACCCCGGCCGCCTCGGCGACGGAGCGCAGGGTTGTCCGGCTGCCCATGACCCTCCTCCTGTTAATCGATTAACAGGGTGCACTATGGAGGGTCGGACGTCAAGGACGGACCGCGTTCCGCCGCCCTACGCGCCGACGCGCTGCTCGGGGACGGTCAGGCCGTACAGCAGCATCAGCTCCGGGCTGTCCACCCGGCTGCCGTCGGCCACCGAGTCGCAGGCGATGTCGACGATCTGGTCCTTGTGCGCCAGCAGGTACGGCCGGGCGCCGACGTCCGCGCTGGCCAGCGTGGCGATGCCGGACCAGTGCCGGCGACCGAAGAGCATCGGATAGCCGCGCAGCCCGTTGTAGGTGGCGCAGACCAGCACGTCCGGGTACGGCAGCGCGGCGACCCGGCGCACCGCGGCGGCGGTCAGGCCCGGCATGTCCACCGGCACCACCACCACGGCCTCGATGCCGTCGTCGGTGAGGGCGGCCAGCCCGGCCCGGATCGACGAGCCGACGCCGGTGCCCCAGGCGCGGTTGACCACCACGGTCGACCCGGTCAGGTCCGCCGTGGCGCGGACCTGGTCCGCGGCGGCGCCCAGCACGACCACGATCTGCCCGCAGCCCGCCTCGGTCATCGTGTCGATCATCCGGTTCACCAGCGGCTTCTCGCCCTGGTGCAGCAGCGCCTCGGGTCCACCGATCCGGCGTCCACCACCCGCTGCGATGATCATTGCTGCGATCCGGTTCAGCTGCGCCCCCTCGACCGTGGGGGCGGACCGGGCACGCAGTCGTCTGGTCCGTCCCGTCGTACGCACACCGGGCCCAACGACCGCCCGCGGGCCGGGGTAGCGGGGCAAAACGGAAATAATGCCGGTCAGGTCGCGTCGGCGTAGCAGTCCACGACGGACAGATCCAGCGGAAACCGGACCGGGGTGTCCCCGAACAGCAGCGCCGTGGCCCGCTCGCCGCAGCGGGTCACCGTCTCGGCCACCGCCTCGGCCTGCTCCGCCGGGCAGTGCACCACCACCTCGTCGTGCTGGAAGAAGACCAGCTCGCCGCCGGTGCCGGCCAGCGCCGTGCGCAGCGTCGCCAGCAGCGTCGACGCCCACTCCGCGGCGGTGGCCTGGATGACGAAGTTGCGGGTGAACCGGCCGCGGGAGCGGGCCGCCCGGGCCCGCGGGCTCTGCGGATCGGCGGCCGGCTCCGGATCCAGCCCCGGCAACCCGTCACCGAACCCGGCCGACGACGGCGGGCAGGTGCGCCCCAGCCAGGAGCGGACCAGCCCGCCGGCCTCACCCGTGCGGGCCGCCGCCTCCACATAGCCGAAGGCGGTCGGATAGCTGCGCTTCAACACCGCCAGGGCCGGCACCGCCGCCCCGCCCGTCTGCCCGTACATCGCGCCCAGCAGGGCCACCTTGGCCCGCGCCCGGTCACCGCCGAACGCGTCCCGGGCCAGCGCGGCGTACAGGTCACCGGCGCCACCCGCGGCGGCCAGCCGCTCGTCACCGGAGACCGCGGCGAGCACCCGCGGTTCGAGCTGGCCCGCGTCGGCCACCACGAACCGCCAGCCCGGATCGGCCACCACCGCCCGCCGGATCACCTTCGGGATCTGCAACGCGCCGCCACCCCGGGTGGCCCAGCGGCCGGACACCACGCCGCCCGGCACGTATTCCGGGTGGAACCGGCCGCCGGAGACCCAGGCGTCCCGCCACGCCCAGCCGTGCGCCGTCCAGATCCGGTAGAGCTCCTTGTATTCCAACACCAGCGGCACCGCCGGATGGTCCACCCCGCGCAGCACCCAGGCGCGGGTGTTCGGCAGCTCCACCCCGGCCCGGGCGAACGCCTTGATCAGCTCGGCCGGGGAGTCGGCGTGCAGCCCCGGCACGCCGAGCAGGTCGGCGATCCGGGCGGACAGCTCGGCCAGCCGACGCGGCGGCCCGCCGACCGGGGACGCCTCGCCGAGCAGCCCGGTCAGGACCGCCTCGTGCACGTCGACCCGCCACGGCAGGCCGGCCGCGCCCATCTCGGCCGCGACCAGCGCACCGGCCGACTCGGCGGCGACCAGCAGCCGGAACCGGCCGGGGTGCTCGGCGGCGGCGACGCGGGCGAGTTGGTCGGCGTACACCCGGGTCAACGCCGCGATGCCCGGACCCGGCGGCCCGGCGGGGGTGTCGAAGAGCGCGCCCTGGGCGTGCCCGGGCGGCTCGGCCGGGCGGGGCGGTGGGTCCGCCGGCACCGGGGCGCCGGTGAGCCGCGCCCAGGCCGCCGCGAACGAGCGCGGCTCACCCCACCGGCCGGCGTGGCCCAGCAGCAACGACTCGGTCAGCTCCACGTCGTGACAGCGGTCCAGGCGCACGCCGGCGCGCAGCAGCGGCGGATAGCTCGTGGCGCCGGCGGCCCAGACCCAGCGGGGACGCGCGGCGGCCTCCCGGGCGGCCACCGCGGCGGCCAGGTCCGTGACCGGCTCGGCCGGGCCGCACGGCGTCCCGGCCGGGTCGAGGGGTTGCAGCACTCCCCCGCCCCGGTCGTCCGACTCCACCGCCACCAGCACGAACGCGATTCTGCCTCGCCCCTACGACAACGTCGCCACAGCCACCGGGGCGGACGTGACAGCGGCTCAGGCCGGGCGGGCCACCGGCCAGAGCGCCGCCACCCGGGCGGCGTGCGCCGCGCCGACCGCACGACCGGCGCGGGCCGACGCCGGGCGGGTGGCGGGCGAGAGCGCGTTGGTGCCGAACGCCGCCACCGACGCCTCGTCGGCGCTGATCACGTGCACCTTCGCCGGCGCCAGGGTCTCGATCTCCTCGGCGAGGTCGCCCCACGGGTCCGGCGCACCCTCCAGGGCGGGCCGCACCACCAGCACGTGCTCCGCCCCGACGGCCAGGTCGGCGTTCGCCATCGACCACGCACCCCCGTCCATATACCGGTGGCCGCCGATGGTCACCGGCGGCCAGACGCCGGGCACGGCGGCACTCGCGGCGACGGCGTCGAGCAGGGAAACCCCCGAGTCGCGGGTGAAGGCGACCCGGTCGCCGGTCTCGACGTCCACCGCCGCCAGCACGAGACTGCGGTCCGGCCACTGCTTCACCGGCAGCCGCGCGTCGACCGCGGCAAGGCGCACCGCCGGATCGACGGTCTCGGCGGCCGACGCCACCGCGCCGACCCGGCGGCGGGACTCCTCGGGCGTCGACGCGCCGGCCATCGCCTCACCCAGCCGGGCGAAGAGCTGCTCGGTGTCGACGTCGACCGCCACCTCGGCGGAATCCGAACTCAGCTGGGCAGCGTACAGCTCATCGAGCGGGGTGCCACTGGTGATCTGGGCCGCGACGGAGGCGCCGGCCGAGGTGCCGACGACCAGGTCGGCGGCGAGGATGCGGTCGGCCAGGGCGGGCTCGGCGTCGGCGAGCCCGCGCAGGACACCGAGCTCCCAGGCGATCCCGGCGACGCCACCACCGGCGAGGACGAGTGCAGTGGTCACCCACAGCAGTCTTCCACCCGGCAGCCGAGCCCGCCGCGTTACGGACAGCGGAGCCGGGCTGGCCGGTCAGTCGTCCACCACCACGACAGCCCCCTCGCCCTCACCCTCGGGCCGTTAGCCTAGCTTGTTGCCAAGGATGTGCAACAGCCATCATCTGGCGTTGTGTGCGGCGCACGGGTCGGGCGTGGACTCCTCATGGTCGGCAGGTGACGTCGCGGGGGTGGCCCGGGTGACAGCCGCGCCCGCATCGTCAGCTCATGGATGACGTCGTGATCGACGTGGCTGGCCTGCGGCACAGCTACGGGAAGTTCGAAGCCGTCCGGGGCGTCTCGCTGCGGATCCACCGGGGCGAGCTGTTCGCCCTGCTCGGCACCAACGGCGCCGGCAAGACCACCACCATCGAGGTGCTGGAGGGGCTCCAGGCGGCGACCGCCGGCCGGGTCCGGGTGCTCGGACTCGACCCGGTGCGGGACCGGACCACGCTGCGCCCGCGTACCGGGGTGATGCTCCAGCACGGCGGGTTCACCGGCTCGCTGACCGTCCGGGAGACGGTGGAGGTCTGGCGCCGCCTCACCGTGGCGCCGCGCCCCGCCCGGGAGGTGTTGGCGCTGGTGGACCTCGCCGATCGGGCGGCGGTGGCGGTGGACCAGCTCTCCGGCGGTGAGGGCCGGCGGCTGGAGTTGGCGCTGGCCGTGCTGGGCCGGCCGGAGGTGCTCTTCCTCGACGAGCCGACCACCGGAATGGACCCGGCCTCCCGGCGCCGCACCTGGGACATCGTCCGGGAACTCCAGCGGGCCGGCACCACCGTGCTGCTCACCACGCACTACCTGGAGGAGGCGGAGGTGCTGGCCGACCGGGTCGCGGTGCTGCGCGGCGGGCACGTCGTGGCCACCGGCACCCCGGCGGACGTGGTGGCCGCCCTGCCCGCCCGGATCACCTTCCGGCTGCCGGCCGACCCCGCCCTCCCCGACCTGCCGCACGCCACCCGGTCCGTGCGGGGCGACCGGGTCGACTACCAGACCCGCGACCTCCAGGACGACCTGACCCGGCTGCTGAGCTGGGCCGCCGACCGGCAGGTCCGGCTGGCCGGGCTCTCCGCCCGCCCCGCCACCCTCGAGGACGTCTTCCTCGACCTCGCCGCCGACCAGCAGCCGCGCGTGCCGCAGCAGGAACGGGAGACCACCCGATGAGCCGTACGACGATGACCGGACCGGCCACCCGCGACCGGGCGACCCGCCCGACCTGGCAGATCCTGGCCCTGCTGCGGATGGAACTGCTGGTGCTGCGGCACAACTGGACCGCCACCGCGATGTCCGTGGTCACCCCACTGCTGGTGGCCATCCTGCTCACCAGCGGGTACGGCGGCCAGCCGGTCCCCGGCGTCCGCCGGGTGGCCACCGTCAGCGCCGTGCTGCTGACCTTCGTGGTGCACCACCACCTGACCACCGTGTACGCGGCGCGCCGGCAGGAGATGGTGCTCAAGCGGCTGCGTACCGGCCTGCCCGGGGACCGCACCATCCTGCTCGGCACGGCCAGCGGCACCGTGCTGACCTTCCTCGGGCAGGCCCTCGTACTGGTCCTCTACGCCGTGGTGGTGCTCGACCTGCCCGCACCCGTCAACCCGGTGATCATGCTGGTGGCGCTGCTGCTGGGTGCCGCGGTGATGGCCGCGTACTCGGCCGCCCTGTCCGCCGTCACCCGCAGCTCCGAGGCGGCCATGCTGACCACCCTGCCCTCCATGGTGGTCTTCCTGGCCGCGCCGGGCGCGCTGCTGCCGCTGGACACGTTGCCGCCGGCGCTGGACCGGATCCTGTGGTTCCTGCCGATGGGGCCGTTCACGGAACTGCTGCGGGTGGGCTGGCTGGGCCGCGACGACCAGGGCGCCGGGCTGAGCCTGGGGGCGAGCGTCTGGGCGGCGCTGCCGTCGGTCGGCGTGCTGGTCGCCTGGCTGGTGCTGGGGCTGCTGGCGGCCCGGCGGTGGTTCCGCTGGGAGCCCCGCAACGGGTGACCCGGGGCGGTGCAGCGGCCGGCGTTCGGTCAGGCCGCTGTCGCGCCGAAGAGCAGGTCGAGGTGGGCGTCCAGCGCGGCCAACGCCTGCTCGGTGGTGTACTGCCCGCCGAGCAGATAGACACCGAGCCCTTCCATCAGCGCCAGCAGGCCGGCCGCGGCGGCGGCGTCCCGGGACGGGAGGACGCCGGCGACGAACTCGGTCAGCTGCGCGGTGTCCGCCCGCAGGCGGGGCGCGGCGGCCGGCCGGACCGCCAGGTAGGCGAGGAAGGCCAGCGCCACCCGCCCGTCGTCCCGGGTCCGCTCGTCGAGCGGCAGCAGCGCGGTGATCATCGTGCGCAGCAGCAGCCGAGCCGGCGGGTTCTCGCCCAGCCGCGCCACCGCCTCGGTGACCCGGGCCTGGCCGCGTTCGCGGACCACGGCCATGGCGAACGCCATCATCTCGTCCTTGGTGCGGAAGTAGTGCTGGACCATGCCGGCGGAGACCCCGGCCTCGGCAGCCACGTGACGGAGGCTGACGGCCTCCAGGCCCTGCTCGGCGGCGACCCGCATCAGCGCGTCCGCGATGCGGGTGCGTCGCTCCTGGTGGTCGACCTTCTTGGGCATGACCTCGATCGTTTCACAGTGGCCGGCCCGGGCGGTCCGCCGGCGGCCGGTCAGTGGACGGTGACGGTCCCGGCGCCGCCGTCCACGGTGACCAGTTGACCGGTGGAGATCGTCCGGGTGGCGGCGGGCACGCAGATGACGGCGGGAATGCCGTACTCCCGGGCCACGGTGGGGCCGTGCGCCATGATCGCACCGGTCTCGGTGACCAGCGCCGAGGCGGTGAGGAACAGCGGCGTCCAGCCGGGGTCGGTGGTCGCGGCGACCAGGACCTCACCGGGCTCGATGTGGGCGGTCGCCGGGTCGTGCACGACCCGGGCCGGGCCGGTCACCCGGCCCGCCGACGCACCGACGCCGGCCAGGACGCCGTCGGCGGCGGGCGCCGCCGGCAGTACGGTCTCGACGTCGGTGCCGTCGGAGAGCAGCGCCACCGGCACGACCCGGCGGCGGGACTCCCGGCGGTGTACCGCCCGGCGGGTGGCGACCGTGGCCCGGTGATCGACGCCGCGGTGCACGGCGGCGTGCGCCTCGTCGAGGGTCAGGAACATGATGTCGTCGGGCCGTTCCAGCAGCCCGGCACCGTGCAGCTCCGCGCCGATGAGCAGCAGTTGCCGTCGCCTCTCCCGCAGTGGGTACAACCCGGCGAACTTGCCGGCCTCCCGCAGGCCGGCCAACGACCGGGCCCGGCGCAGCAGAAACCCGGCCAGGGTGCCGCGTACCGGCCGTCGGCGGCGGGCCCGCCGCACGAGTTCGTCGAGGGCCGCCTCGGCCGTGGCGGCGGCCCGCCGGAAGCGCCGGTCGGGCCCCTGCTCCGGGTCGGTGACCCGCAGATAGTTGGCGAGGGCCGCGAAGACCGGTGCCGGATCCTCGGCCCAGCGCGGCACGCCGAGGTCGACCTCGGCGACGCCGCGATGACCGTACGCGGTCAGGAAGCCGGCCATCCCCACGTCGGGCAGCGTCCCACCCAGATGGCGCGCGGCCAACTCGGCCGGCGGGGTGTCGAGCAGGAGTTGACGGTGCTCGCCCGCGTTCTGGGCGAGTCGCCAGAGCGCGAGGTCCATCTCGATGGTGACGTTGTGCGGCATCCCGGCCAGCACGGCGTGGATCTCGTCCGGGCTCGCGACGCCCTTGAGCAGCGCGGCCGGCAGCGCGGCGGCGAGCATCCCGGTGACGATCGGCCACACGATCGCGTCGGCGCCGCCCGCGGCGTCCGGCGCCTGCAGGAAGCGGAGCCGGTCGGCGGCGGTCCGCAGCTCGGCGGGGGCGACCGAGCCCACCCGCAGCTCGTCGATGGCCTGGAACATCCGGCTCCGCGCCGCGTCGGGACGGGCCAGCGCGCGCAGGATCCCCACCACCGCGCGGCCGGCCGTCCCCAGGGAGCCGGCCCCCGGAGGGCGGGCGGCGCCGCCCCCGGTCGGCGCGAACCGCGGGTCCGCCAGCACGTGCCGCATCACCGCCTGCGCCCGCGGGCCGAAGTCGACCGCCATGAGCTTCACCAGCCGTTTGCGGGACGACCTGCGGCGGGTCAGGTCGGTCAGGTCGCCGTAGAGGCGGCCGCCGATGTCGACGATCTCGACCCGGACGCCGAGCGTGGCGAGCATCGCCGCGATCTGTGCCCGCAGGGTCGACATGCCCATCGGGGTGACCGGTTGCCGCATCCCCTGCACGTGGCCGAACTCCAGGTAGATCCGAGGGAGGGGCTTCCCGGTCTCCGGTGGGCGGGGGAACAGGCTGGTGATCGGCCGTGACTGGAGCAGCCAGAGCACGCCGTCGCGGTCGAACGCCCACTCCACGTCCTGCGGGCAGCCGAAGTGACCCTGCAGCCGCTCACCCGCCGCGCGCAGCTCGGCCAGCTGCGCGGAGGTCAGACAGCCCGGGTCGGCTCGGGGCATGCCGTCGAGGACGTAGTGATCCACCGTCGCCGCACCGTCGACCACCGTCGTGCCGAGACCCGGCGCGGCGTCGGCCACCATCTCGTCGCGGCGGCCGGTCAGCGGGTTCGCGGTGAACAGCACCCCCGCGACCGCCGGGTCGACCATGCGCTGCACGATCACGGCCATCCGCACCGCCCGGTGGTCGAGGTCGCGGGCGTCGCGGTAGGCGGTGGCCCGGGCGGTGTGCAGCGAGTCCCAGCACTTCCCGATCGCGGCGATCAACTCGGCGGTGCCGGTGACGTCCAGGACGGTGTCCTGCTGCCCGGCGAAGCTGGCCTCCGGCAGGTCCTCCGCGGTGGCGCTGGAGCGCACCGCCACCGGGCCGGCACCGAGCCGCTGGTACGCGGCGACGATCTCCGCCCGCGGAATGACGCCGAGTCGGTGCGCGGTGGTGGTGACGCAGAACCCGTCGGGAACCCGCTCCCCCCGCCGGATCAGCTCGCCCAGCCCGGCCGCCTTGCCGCCGACCAGGTCGACCCGGTCGGCGGTCGCCGCGGACAACGCGATCACCTGCACGTCGACCTCCCCCACGATGCAATGCGACTGCATTGCATCCCACGGTAGTCGGTTGGCGATGCATCTGCAATGTCTCCACCGGAGGGTCGCGACTCAAGACCTTGCCGGCCGCGCCCCGGCCGTTAGCCGGTGGAGATCCCCGCCAGGCGCTTCTCGATGGCGTCGGCGGCGGCCCGGGGCCCGCCGGAGGCGTCGAAGGCGTCCCGGATGCGGCGCGCCCCGTCGGCACGATCGCGCGCCTGGAGGATGGCCGACCGGAGCCGTTCGGGGGTGAGCCGGGCGGACCCGAGGGTGGTGCCGGCGCCGCTGGCCCGGACCCGCTGGGCGACCTCGTGCTGGTCGCGCCCGAACGGCACGACGCACACCGGCACGCCACGGGCGAGCGCCTTCTGGGTCGCCCCCATGCCGCCGTGGGTGACCGCGACCACGCTGCGCGCCAGGACGGCGGAGTGCGGGACGAACTCCTCGACGTGCGCATTGGCCGGGATCCGGTACGAGTCACGGATGCCGGCCGGCAGGGTCGCCACCACGAGCAGGGGTTCATCGGCGAGGGCGTCCAGGGCGACCTGGACGAGCCGTCCGTCGTCCTGGGCCTCCGAGGAGGTGGTGACGAGCACGACGGGGTCGGTGAGGTCGACCAGCCAGCCCGGTTCGGCGACGGGCGGTTCCCACTCGCACGGCCCGACCAGGACGGTCTGCTCGGGCCAGTCACGGCGCGGGTATTCGAACGGCTCGGCAGTGGTGACCAGCATCAGCTGGGCCCGGGTGAACATGTCTCGGGCGTCGGCGACGTCGCTGAGGCCCAGGTCGCGACGCACCTTGTTGAGCATCGGCAGCGCGGCCCGTTCCAGGGTGCCGAAGACGAGCGGCCGCAACGCCAGGTCGCGCAGTCGACCCAGCGGGCCGCGGGCCGGTGGCAGCCCGGGGCCGAAGGGGGGCGCGTCCCGGGACGGAATCGCCGGCGTGTAGGGGGAGAACTCGACGAAGAGCCCGCCGGTCGCCGCCGACCAGCGTTCGGCCTCGGCGAGGCCACCCCAGGAGTTCACGTCGACGAGGACGACGTCCGGTTGGTGCTCGGCGATGGCCTGGCGCAGGTCGGCGGCCTCGTGCGGGGCGCGCTGGGCGAAGACGCCGATCCCGGCCCGCAGCGCGGCGACGGTGCCGCGCGGCAGTCGGGTGGGCTCCACGATCGCCGGGACGCGCGGATCGATCGGCGCCGCGTCGAAGCCGAGCCGACGCATCGTCTCCACCTCGGACGCGAGGGTACGCAGCACGATCGGGTGGCCGCGGCGACGAAGTTCGAGCAGCAGGGCCGCGGCGGGGAACAGGTGCCCCTTCGCGGGTGAGGTGTAGGCGAGCACCGTTGCCATCAGGTCTCCTCCGTGAGGGGGGTGAGCATCTCGGTGAGCGCCAACTCGGTCTGGGCTCGGCTCAGACCCGCGTCCCGGCGCAGCAGTTTCCAGGTGGCGACGTCACAGATCGCGACGAGCTGGGCCAGCCGCCGCTGCCGGGTCGCGCCGGTCAGCCGGTCCAACGCGGGCGCGAACGCGGCCTCGCACCACCGGCGGTGCACGTCGCGCCCGAGGTCGGCTATCGAGCGCCCGGAAGGGTCGAGCGGTTCCTCCGCCAGGAGCTTGAGCGACAGGTCGCCCGCCTGCTCGTAGTGCTCGACGAGGTTCGCCACAGCCGCGCCCACATCGCCGGGAACCACCGTGGCGCGGGTCGCGGCGATCTCGGCGCTGACCCGCTCGACCGCGGCGGCGACCAGGCCGTTCTTGCTCTCGAACCGGCGGATCACGGTCTGCACCGTCACCCCGGCGCGCTGCGCGACGTCGGCGAGCCGGATCTCGCTCAGCGGCTGCTCCAGGAAGAGCGAGACCAGCGCATCGATGATGCGCTCGCCGGTGACTCGGGCCGTGACGGCCCGCGCACCCTGGCGGTACTCTCGCCGATTCATGTTAGTCAGACTAACATGAAAAATGCCGCCGGGAAGGCCGCCGCCGGCGCCCGGGTCACGCCGGCTACCGCGCGGGCACCCGCGCCTCCGGCTTCCGCACCGGCCTGGTCACCTGCTTCGCCACGCACGACGGCAGCCCCGCGGTGGCGCGGATCGCCGCCCGCCGGTAGGCGCTGGGCGACATCCCGACCAGCTCGGTGAAGCGGGTGCTGAAGGTGCCCAGCGACGCGCAGCCCACCGCGAAACACACCTCGGTCACGCTCAGGTCTCCCCGGCGCAGCAGCGCCATCGCCCGCTCGATGCGCCGCGTCATCAGATACGCGTACGGCGACTCGCCGTACGCCAGCCGGAACTGGCGGCTGAGGTGCCCGGCGGACACGTGCGCGCCACGGGCCAGCGCCTCCACGTCCAGCGGCTGCGCGTACTCCCGGTCGATCCGGTCCCTTACCCGGCGCAGCCGGGCGAGGTCGTCCAGGTGCCGGGCCGCGCTGCGGGCGCGACCCCACGAGGGGTGGCACATGATCAACTCCCGGCGTCCGTCAGCCGCCCGTCAGCGCAGCTCCTGGATCCGGATCAGGTTGCCGGCGGGGTCGCGGAAGGCGCAGTCGCGGATGCCGTACGGCTGCTCGGTCGGCTCCTGCACGACCTCGGCGTCCCCGGCCCGTACCTTCTCGAAGGTGCCGTCCAGGTCCGGCGTGGCCAGCAGGATCCAGCCGTAGGTGCCCTTGGCCATCATCTCGGAGATCACGCGCCGCTCGTCGTCGGTGATCCCGGGGTCGACGGCCGGCGGCGCCAGCAGGATCGACGTGTCGGGCTGGCCGGCGGGGCCGACGGTGATCCAGCGCATCCGGCCCTGGCCGACGTCGTTGCGCACCTCGAACTCCAGGACGTCCCGATAGAAGGCCACCGAGGCGTCCGGGTCGACGTGCGGCAGGGCGGTGGTGTGAATGGTGAGGTTCATGACGATCAGGCTAGTTGCGCCGCCGTGACCTGGGCTTCTTGATTCCTGACCAGCTATTTGCCCACGCCCGCCGTCAGGCCCGACTGCACCTGCCGCTGGAAGACGATGTAGACGATCAGCACCGGCAGCATCGCCATGGTCACCCCGGCGAACAGCCCCGACCAGTCCGACTTGTAGCCCTGGTTGACCGACAGCTCGATCAGCCCCTGCGAGATCACCTGGTGCTTCGGCTCCCCCGCCACCGACTGCATCAGCAGCGTCGGCAGGTACCACTGGTTCCACTGGCCGAGCACGTTGAAGATGCCGATGCTGATCAGGCCGGGCTTGGCCATCGGCAGCATCACGCTGAAGAACATCCGGCTGTGCGAGGCCCCGTCGACCAGGGCCGCCTCGGCGATCGAGTGGGGCAGCGTCCGGAAGAACGAGTGCATGAAGAAGATCGTGAACGACAGCGACCAGGCCACGTAGACCACGATCAGCATCAGGTGCTTGTTGGGCCCGAGCAGCGGGAAGACCACGCCCATGTTGTAGACGCCCTTGAACAGGGGCACCGCCGCCAGGTAGATCGGCAGAGTCAGGCCGGTCAGGAACATGTAGTAGATCGCCCGGTTGCCCGGGAAGTCGTACCGGGCCAACACGTAGGCGGCCATCGAGCCGAGCAGCATGGTGAGGGTGACGCTGCCGGCCAGCACCAGCACGGTGTTCAGGAAGAACGCCCCGAGGTGCCCCTCCCCCCAGGCCCGGCCGAAGTTCTCGAAGCGCAGCGTGTCGGGGATCAGCGACAGCGGCTTGCGGATCACCTCCGAGTCGCTCTTGAGCGCCGACATCACCACCCAGACCAGCGGGTAGATCACCATGACCGCCCACACCAGCAGGAACAGGTGGGAGAAGCCGTTGAAGACGCGTCCGCCCAGGCCGGCGCCGCGGGGCCGCGCGGCGCCGGCGGCGTCGCGGCGGGCGGGCGGCGGGGCCTGATCGGTACGGGGATGGGTCGTGGTGCTCATCGTCCAGGCCTCCTCAGAACTCGATCCGCTCACGGCGGGTGATCCTCAGCTGCGCCGCGGCGAGCAGGATCGTGAAGATCGCCAGCGCCACGCCCATCGCGCAGGCGTAGCCGAACTGGCCCTTCTGGAACGCGGTGAAGTTCAGCACCGAGGCGAAGATCTCGCTGGCGTGGTCGGGGCCACCCTGGCTGGGCGTCATCACGAAGACCAGCGCGTACATGTCCAGCGCGATGAACCCCAGATAGACCCAGGCCACCGAGATGGTGTCGCGCAGCAGCGGCAGGGTGATCCGGAAAAAGGTGTGCAAACGGCTGGCCCCGTCGAGGATGGCCGCCTCGTAGATGTCCTTCGGGATGGACTGCATGGCCGCGGAGAACAGCACCATGTAGAAGCCCGCGCCGCTCCAGACCGCGATCAGCAGCAGCCACCACAGCACCGCCGGGATGCCCAGGAACGGCTCCGGGTCGGCGGTGAAGGCGATCGGGTTGTCCGCGTCGACCAGCCCGACCTTGATGAGCAGGCCGTTGATCAGGCCCTGGTTGTCGGACCGGTAGATCTGCTGCCACATCACGGCGATGACCACCAGCGACAGCACCTGCGGAAAGAAGAAGATGATTTTGTAGAAGCCGGAGCCGAACACCCCGCGGATGCCCGCCCTGTCCTCGCGTCCGCCCACGTTGAGCAGGAACGCGAGGAACAGGGCCAGCGCGATGGTGAACAGCGGCACGGTGACCAGGAAGAACACGTTGTGCCAGAACGCCTTCCGGATCAGCTCGTCGGAGAGCAGCCGGACGTAGTTGTCCAGCCCGACGAAGTTCTGCCGATCGGAGTAGCCTCCCCAGTCGGTCAGCGAGTAGCCGGCCGCCTGGGCGAAGGGCCACACCACGTAGAAGAGGTACAGCGCGACGGGCAGGGCCAGGAACCCGGTCACGAAACGCGCGACACCGTGCCGCATGGGACTCACTTCCTCGTACGGGTCAGGCGGTGCGGGTCTGCTTCTGGATGGACGAGTCCTTGGCGACCTTGTCCGCGGCCGCCTGCATCTTGTCGACGAACTGCTGGGCGGTGATGCGGCCGGCCATCAGCTCCTCGGAGAGGTTCTGGCTCTCCTTGTCCAGGTCGGCGTAGAAGTCCCAGAACTTGGTCTTGATCAGGGTCTTCGGGGCGTTCTTCATCAGCTCGTTGGCGGTGGTCAGCGCCGAGTCCTGCACATTGTCGCCCGAGCCCTTGGTGGAGGCCAGGGACTTGGTCAGCTCGGCGTACTTGGCCGAGCCGGCCTTGGAGAGCACCGCGCGCAGGAACTCCTTGGCCGCCGCCTTGTTCGGGGCCTTGCTGGGCACCACCAGGCCCTCGCCGGCGCCGGCGAAGACGTCGTCGGGCGCCTTGTCGCTCGCGCCCAGGCCCCAGTAGTCGGAGAGCTTCATCTCGAAGCCCGGCGGGATGGTGGCCGCCATCTCGTTCTTCAGCCAGGTGCCGACCTGGATGAAGGCCGCCTTGCCGTCCAGCCACGCCTGCTGCGACTGGGTGTGGTTGAGGTTGCCGGGCAGCAGCAGCTTGTCCTTGACCAGCTTCTCCCACGCCTGCAGGGCGGGCAGGACGCCGTCGGCCTTCCAGGCGTTCTCCTTCAGGTTGTCGATGTCGACCACCGCCTGCTTGCCGGCGGACTTCCAGATGGTCGCCATCAGCGCCCAGCGCGGGTAGTAGCCGTGCACCGCGTCGTGCACGTACGGGGCGATGCCCTTGGCCTTGATCTTCGGCGCCAGGGCGAAGAAGTCGTCGAAGGTCTTCGGCGGCTGCCAGCCCTCCTTGTCGAACAGCGCACCGTTGTACCAGTTGCCCCAGACCGTGAAGGCCACGTTGACCACGTAGAACTTGTCCTGGAAGGTGCCGTCCTCGACGGTGCCCGGCAGCAGCGAATCGGCCACCGTGCCCTCACTGTCCCAGGCCGGGGCCTTGAGCAGGTCGTCCAGCGGCTCGATCGCGCCCTCGTTGACCAGGGTGCTGATGTCCATCATGTCGGCGCCGGAGTTCATCACCAGGTCGCTCGGCTGGGTGGCCATCTTGGGCTGCTCTTCGGTCTTGATCTTCTGGGTGGAGCTCATGTTGACCGTGACCTTCGGGTGCTTGGCCGTGAAGACGGCCTGGTCCTCCTTGGCCCACTGGTCACCGAGGCCGCCGTTGAAGATCACCACCTTGACGGCGCTGTCGTCCTTGACGCCGAACGGGTTGTCCGCGCTCTTCGACCCCCCGGTGTCGGTGGACTTGCTGGGCTCGCTGCCGGCACAGGCGCTGAGCAGGCCGGCGGCCGGCGTGACGAGCAGGCCCGCGGCGGCGGCGCGCCGCAGCAGGGTCCGGCGGTTCAGGTCGGCCGGGTTGGTGTCCGCCATGTCATCTCTCCTTGTGATGTGGGGTGAGGTGCTTTTCGGCCTTGTGACCGTCGACGGCCTGGGCGGTACGCCGGAAGGCCGCGTGGGCGCGGTCGTGGGTGCGTTGCGCGACCGCGATGTAGAGCAGGTCGAGGACGACCAGCTGGGGGTGCCGGGCCGACAGGGCGTCCGGCCGGAAGGTGGTGGCCTGGCTGGCGGTGAGCAGCACGATGTCGGCCAGCTCGGCCAGGGGTGAGCGCGGGAAGCCGGTGACCGCGATGGTGGTGGCGCCGCGGCTGCCGGCCTCGGCCAGCATCTCGATGGTCTCCCGGGTCTGCCCGGTGTGCGAGACGCCGAGCCCGACGTCCCCGGTGCCGAGCAGCGCGGCGCTGGCCAGCCCCTCGTGCACGTCGCTCCACGACCACGCGGCCACCCCGATCCGGTGCAGGCAGAACTGCATCTCCCGGCCGACCAGGGCGCTGCCGCTGGCGCCGAAGATGTTCACCCGGGACGCACCGGCGATGGCGACCGCGGCCCGCTCCACCTCGGCGAGGTCGAGCAGCGCGGCGGTGTCGTGCATGGCGCGGGTGTCGGCGGCCATGATCTGGTCGAGCACCCGGGACAGCGGATCACCCGGCTGGATCTCCCGTCCGATGTCGACGGTCCACCCGGCGGAGCGGGCCCGGCCGGTCTCGGCGGCGATGCCGAGCCGCAGGTCGGCGTAGCCGTCGAAGCCCATCGCCCGGCAGAAGCGGGTGATGGTGGCCGGCGACGTGCCACTGCGCTCGGCCAGCTCCACGATGGTCGCCCGGGCCGCCGCCTCCGGATCGCTCAGCACGTGCTCGGCGACCCGGCGCAGCGCCCCGGTCAGCTCCTCCGTCCCGGCCCGGACCCGGGCCAGCACGCCGTCGGTGGCGACCCCGGCCACCGGCCGCCGATCGGCCGCGTCGGCATCGAACACCGCGGTGCCCGCACCGGTGTCGAGCTCGTGATCGGCCATCGACAGCCTTTCGGAAAGAGTGTTAACTGTTAGTGGTAAAAGTTCTTACTGCGGGGGCCTTCCTGTCAAGGGTGTGGGCGAAGTTTTCAAACCGTTACCTGCCGCGCGCCGCCCGTCGCGGCCCGGGCCTTGCCCGGCAACGGCCGGCCGACCAGCATGGATGCGCCCGCACCGTCGACCCTCGGGAGGCCACAGCGATGCCCGGCGACGTCGTGGTCGGTCTCGACATCGGAGGTACGTCCACCCGTGCGGCCGCCGCCACCCTGGACGGGACCCGCGTCGGCACCGGCCGGGCCGGTGGCGGCAACCCCACCACCCACGGCGCAGACCGGGCCGCCGGTGAATTGCTCGCCGCCCTGCGCGGGGCGCTCGCCGACGTGGACCCCGCCCGGGTCCGTGCGGGCACCATCGGGCTGGCCGGGGCGGGCCGGCTGCTCGCCGACCCGGACGGCCGGGCCGCCTTCGACCGGGCCTGGCGCGAGGCGGGGCTGCGCTGCCCGTACGCGGTGCACGGCGACGCCCTGGTCGCGTACGCCTCGGGGACCCCGGAGCCGGACGGCACGGTGCTGATCGCCGGCACCGGCGCGATCGCCGCCCAGGTCCGCGACCTGCGGCTGGACCGGGTGGCGGACGGGCACGGCTGGCTGCTCGGCGACGCCGGCTCCGGATTCTGGCTGGGCCGGGAGGCGGTCCGCCGACTGCTGGCCACCCTGGACGCCGGCGGCGCGCCCGGCCCGCTGCACCGGCGGATACTCACCGAACTGCTCGGCACCGACGAGGTGGCCGCCCGACCCCGGGACACCGTCGACGCGGCCGTGCAGGCGGTGACCCGACGACCGCCGGTGGAACTGGCCCGGCTGGCGCCGCTGGTGGTGGACGCCGCCCGCGCCGACGAGCCCACCGCGGTGGCGCTGATCGCCGAGGCCGCGGGCCACCTCGCCGAGACCGCGGGCCGGATCCGCCCGGCCGGCGCGACGGCGCCGCTGGTGCTCGGCGGCGGCCTGCTCACCGCCGACACCCCGCTCGCCACCGCGGTACGCGCCGAGGCCATGCTCCGCTGGCCGGACGCACCGGTCCACCCGGCCGGCGACGGCGCCGCCGCGGCAGCCTGGCTCGCCGCCCGCGACCTGCCCGAGGTGACCGACCCGGCCGCCCTGCATGCCCGACTGCTGCCCAGTCCCGACGCCCGTCCCGGCTGACGGCCCGCCCCCGTCCCGGCCGGCTGACAGCCCGCCCCCGTCCCGGGCCGGTTCACCGACTGGCGCCGAACCGGCGCCGACCGCGATGGCCCTGGTCATGGCCCTGGTCATGGTCCGCTGGACTCTCCGGCCACACCGGTCGGCAGGCGACCGTGACTCCGGCCAGGCCACGCCGCCCACTGGATTCAGCGGGTGGAAGGCCGGCGGCGCCAGCAGGTGCCGCGCCTGGCCGCCGTCCACGCGCCGGAGCCCACTGCGCGGCATCCCGCGCCGTCCGGCGCGCCCAACGGACCAACATGCGGCATCCCGCGGAGTCCGGCGGGCGCTCCAGCGGCCCACTGCGCGGCACGCGCCGCCCGGCGCGCCCAACGGACCAACATGCGGCATCCCGCGGAGTCCGGCGGGCGCTCCAGCGGCCCAAATGCGCGGCATCCCGCGCCGCCCGGCGCGCCCAACGGACCAACATGCGGCATCCCGCGGAGTCCGGCGGGCGCTCCAGCGGCCCACTGCGCGGCACGCGCCGCCCGGCGCGCCCAGCGGCCCAATCTGCGGCATCCGGCGCTGTCCGGCGGGCCCAGCAGCCCAATCTGCGGCATCCCGCGCCGTCCGGCGGGCCCAACGGACCAATGTGCGGCATCCTGCGGTGTCGGGTGAAGCGGGGGCGTGCGCGCTCATCGACCGGAGCCAGGCAGTCGGGGGCCGGTTCGCGCCCTACCAACTTGATGTCGTAGACGAATCACGGAGCGACCCAGGGCAGGCCATTTGCCCGCTTTGCCCGCTACGGTGATTCGTTCACGACATCAAGTTGGTAGGGCGCGAACCGGCCCCCCTGACCTCGCCCCCGACCCGCCGCCGCCCGCCGGCAAGTCGAGGTGACCAGCGGACACGACGGCCCGACCCGCGGCAAGTCGGCGCGACCAGCCGACACAACCGCCCAACCCACCGCAACTCGGCGCGACCAGCCGACACAACCGCCCAACCCACCGCAACTCGGCGCGACCAGCCGACACAACCGCCCAACCCACCGCACGTCGGCGTAACCAACCGACACGACGGGCGGGCGGGGCGCTCGTTTGCCGGAGCCCGCCGATTTCGACGCCGCGAGTCAGGGGGCGAGCGTCCGCACGGTCTCCGCCAGGCGACGCCAGACGTGCGAACGCCAGCCGCCGCCGAGCAGGGCGGCGGTGCGTTGCTGGAGCGGGTCGTCCGGGTCGAAGCCGGAGTGTTCCAGGAAGAGCCGGGTGCCGCGCCCCTCGGCCGCCAGGGTCCAGGTGACCTCGGTGTCGAGCGGGCCGCCCCGCCAGGACCAGCGCAGCCGGCGCGGCGGGTCGATTTCCAGCACCGCGCAGTGGATCACCCCGTCGAAGCCCTGGTCGGGGCGGGGCGTGGTGCGGAAGGTGAACCGGTGGCCGAGCACCGGCGCGAAGTCGGTCGGCATCAACCAGCGGCTGAGCAGTTCGGGCTCGGTGAGCGCCCGCCACACCTTGGCCGGCGGGTGCGGCAGGAAGCCGTCGACCTCGACGGCGGTGGTGGGCTCAGTCATCCGGCAGCCCGTCCAGCACCTCGCGCAGCCCGGCGATCCGCTCCCGCCAGAACCGCTCGTACGGGGTGAGCCAGTCGGCCAGCTCGCGCAGCGGCTCCGGCCGTAGCGCGTAGAGCCGCTGCCGGCCGGCCGGCCGCTCGGTGACCAGACCGGCGTCCTTGAGCACCCGCAGGTGCTCGGAGAGGCTGGGCCGGCGCATGTCGAAGTGGTCGGCGAGCGACTGCACCGGCTGCTCGCCGCGGTCCCGCAGCAGCCGGAGCACCTCCCGGCGGGTGGGGCTGGCCAGCGCCGCGAAGACGTCCACGTCAGACCCGGGTGGACTGGAGGACGATGCCGTTGCCGTCCGGGTCGTCGAAGGTGGCGTACCGGCCCCAGGGCGCGGTCTGGATCCCGCCGTCGGCGAAGTCGACGCCCCGCTCGCGCAGCCGGGCCACGTCGGCGTCCAGGTCGTCGGTCTCCAGCACCAGCCCCTTGAGCGAGCCGGGCGGCATGCTGGGGAACCAGGTGACCAGGGTCAGCGCGGTGTCGCTGCCCTTCGGCGCGACCTGGACCCAGCGGCCCCCGGGCCCCATCGGGTTGTCGAAGATCAGGTCGAAGTCGAGGACGTCGAGGTAGAAGTCACGGGCCCGGTCCTGGTCGGCGACGGGCACGGAGACGAGCTTCACGTGGGTGACGGTCATGCCACCCACAATAGGTAGGAGATTTCCTACCGGTCAAGCGCCCCTGCCTCATTTGAGCTGGCCGGCGGTAAGGCCGGCCTGGATCTGTCGCTGGAAGGTCACGTAGACCACCAGCACCGGCAGGGTCGCGATGGTCAGCCCGGCGAAGAGCTGGGCGTAGTCGCCGGCGTACCCCTGGTTGACGGCGAGCGCGTTCAACCCCTGGGCGAGCACCCACTTCGACTCGTCGCCCTGCATCAGCACCTGGGGCAGCAGGAACTGGTTCCAGTGGCTGAGGAAGTTGAAGATGCCGACGCTGATCAGACCGGGTCGGGCCATCGGCAGCATCACCCGGAAGAACAGCCGGAAGTGCCCGCAGCCGTCGATCATCGCGGCCTCCGCCACCGAGGTGGGCAGGGTCCGGAAGAACGCGGTCAGGAAGAACACCGTGAACGGCAGCGAGTACGCCGAGTAGACCAGGATCAGCCCGGTCCAGGTGCCGAAGAGCCCGGCGTTGCGCACCACGAAGAAGAGCGGCACCAGGGCGAGGAAGACGGGGAACATCATGCCGCCGACGAACAGGTAGTAGACCACCTGCCGGAAGCGGAACTCGTACCGGGCGAAGACGTACGCGGCGGTCGCGCCGAAGAGCATGGTCAGCGTCAGCGAGCCGGCCACCACCACCGCGCTGTTGACGAAATACCGGCCGATGTGCGCCTTCGTCCAGGCGCGCGTCCAGTTGTCCAGCCGCAGCGCCTCGGGCAGCGCCCACGGGTCGGCCAGGATCTCGCCGTTGGTCTTCAGCGAGCTGACCACCATCCAGATCAGCGGCAGCACCGTCATCGCCGCCCAGAGCAGCAGGAAGGTGTGCGAGAAGGCGTTCGCCACGCCCAGCTCGCGGCGCAACGGCCGGTCCGCCGTACGCCCCGAGGCGGTCACCGGGGACGGCCGGGTGCCGGAGTCCACACTGGTCACGAGTACTCGATCCGATCGCGCCGGGCGGCCCGCAGCGCCAGCACCGCCACCGAGAGGGTCAGGAAGAACATCACCACGCCGATCGCCGAGGCGTACCCGAACTTGGTCTCGCTGCCGAACGCGGTGTCGTACATCCGGTTGCCGATGACGTCCGAGGAGAAGTTCGGGCCGCCGTTGGTCATCAGCTGCACCAGGATGAACCCGTCCAGCGCGGCGATGGCCAGGTAGATCCAGGCGACCTGCACGGTGTCCCAGAGCAGCGGAATGGTGATCTTGCGCAGCATCACCGTGCGGGAGGCGCCGTCGAGCAGCACCGCCTCGTAGATGTCGCGCGGGATGGCCTGCATGGCGGCGCCGAAGAGCACCACGTAGAAGCCGACGTTGCTCCAGACCATCACCGCCAGCACGCACCAGAAGGCGAACCGGGGGTCACCGAGCCAGGCCGGGGTGGGCAGGCCGAGCGCGCCGAGGGCGCCGTTGAGCAGGCCGCTGCGCGGGTTGTAGAGCTCCTTCCAGAGCAGCGCGATGATCACCACCGAGAGCACCTGCGGGAAGAAGTAGACCAGCCGGTAGACGGCCGTCCCGCGCACCCCGTGCACCCCGGCCCGCCCCTTCCGGCCGCCCATGGCGAGCATGGTGGCGAAGAAGAGGCCGAGGGCGATGGTCAGCACCGGCACCACGGCCAGCAGGATCGCGTTGTTCTGCAACGCGTTCCAGACGTACCCGTCGTGCAGCAGGGTGCGGAAGTTGGCCAGGCCGACCGGGTCGGCCTGCGCCGAGTAGCCCAGCCAGTCGGTGGTGGAGATCTGAAAGGCCTGGAGGTACGGCGAGAGCACGAAGACGCCGTACAGCACCAGCGGCGGCAGCAGGAAGCTGATGATCAGCGGTAGTCGGCCCTGTCGCACCTGCGCGACCCTCCCTGGTTCGGCCGGTGGGAGCGGGCGCGTCCCGCCCCCACCGGGTACGTCACGCGGCCCGCTTGTACTTCTTGACCGAGCTGTCCTGGGCGATCGAGTCGGCGCCCCGCTGGCACTGGTCGAGGAACTCGGCCGGGCCGATCCGCCCGCTGAAGAACTCGCCGCAGGCGGCGTCGACCAGGTTGCGCTCCAGCTTGCGGTAGTAGTTGTTGTAGACCCAGTTGAAACCGTTGGCGCCGGACGCGTCGAGGGCCTTGACCACGGTGTTCAGCCCGTACGGCAGCTCGACGCCCTCGGTCGCGCCCTGCACCACGGTGAGGCTGGCGACCTTCCTGGTGAAGTCCTGGGCGCCCTTGCGGGAGAGCATGGTCCGGAAGAACTCCAGCCCGCCGGCGACGTTCTTCGCCTTGGCCGGGACCATGAACGGCTCACCGGCGGTGCCGCGGACCGCCTCGAACGGCAGCTTGTCGCCGCTGCCCAGGCTCGGGGTGGGCTGCACGGTCATGTTGAAGCCGTCCGGGGTGACGTCGGCCTGCTCGCTCTCCAGCCAGGAGCCGCAGGAGATGAAGGCGGCCTTGCCCTGGCACCACGCGGTCTGCGACTGCTTGTGGTCCAGGCCCGGCGAGCCGTCCAGGATGTACTTGTCCTTGACGATCTGGTGCCAGGCGTCGGCGGCGGACTTCATCGCGTCGGACTTCCAGGCGTTCGGCTCCAGGTTGTCGATGGCCAGGGCGACCTCGGGGCCGCCGAACTTGATCGCGGTGGAGATCAGCGGCCAGCTCATGTAGCGCGGGTGCAGGCCGGCGTACGTCCAGGGGGCGATGCCGGCGGCCTTGATCTGCTTGCAGAGCGCGATGTGGTCGTCCCAGGTCTTCGCGTACTGCCAGCCGCGGTCGGCGAAGAGCTTGGTGGAGTGCCAGATGCCGTAGACGGTGTAGGTGTAGTTCATCACCAGGAACGTGCCGTCGTACGAGCCGACCTCGACGGTGCCGGGCAGCAGGGTGTCCTTGACCGTCTTGCCCGGGATGTCGAGGCTCGGCGCGGCGAGCAGCTCGCCCAGGTCGGCGATGGCGTTCTGGGAGACCAGGCCGTTGAAGTCGATCTGCCCGGCGCCGGAGTTGTTCACCACGTCCGGCGGGGTGCCGTCGACGAAGCGCGGCTGGAGGGTCTTGCTGATCTCCTGGGTGGCCGAGTGCTTGATCTCCGCCTTGGGGTACTTCTCCTGGTACATGGCCTCGTGGGCCTTGGCGTACTCCTCGCCGAAGCCGCCGTTGAAGATCACCACCTCGAGCGGGGCGTCCTCCTTGACGCCCAGCGGGTTCTGCTCGCTCTTCTTGCCCTGGTAGGTGTCGCCGTCCTTCTTGTCGCCGCCACCGGCGGTGGCGCAGCCGGCGAGCAGGCCGGCGGCGGGAGTGGCCAGCAGCCCGGCGGTGGCGGTGCGTCGGAGGATGTCACGCCTGTTCATCACAGCTCCTCGGGGTCACCTGATGCTTGTCTTCAGTGCAACGAAGGTTTCCGAAGATTTTCTACGGCAGTGGGGTGCCCGCCACAAGACCCGACGACCGAACCGTTATCAGCACCGGCCGGCCGCGGCTGCCATAGCCTGGGCTCATGCGCCGCCTGCGCCAGCTCGCCGACCGCACCCCGGCTGGCCGGGAGCGCTACGTCGACCTGCTCCGGGCGCTGGCGATCACCATGGTCGTCCTCGGTCACTGGGGCATCACGGTGATCACCCACGACCGGGCCGGTCGGCCCAGCGGGCACTCCGCGCTGGGCGACCTGCCGTGGGTCTGGCCGCTGACCTGGGTGGCCCAGGTGATGCCGGTCTTCTTCCTGGTCGGCGGCTTCGCCAACGCCGCCTCGCTGACCGCCCACCGCAACCGCGGCGGGGACCCCACCGGCTGGCTGGTCGACCGCAGCGCCCGGCTGGTCCGCCCCACCACCGCGCTGCTGGTCGTGCTCGCCGTCGGCGCCACCGTGGCCTGGCTGCGGCACGCCGACCCCAGCCAGATCCGTACGGTGGCGTGGTTCGCCACCATCCCGCTCTGGTTCCTGGTCGCCTACCTGGTGGTGGTCCCGCTGACCCCGCCGATGTACGCGCTGCACCGCCGCTTCGGGCTGGCCGTGCCGGCGGTGCTGGTCGGGCTGGTCGCCCTCGGCGACCTGGGCCGGCTGCTCGGCCCCGAGGCGCTGGCCACCGGCAACTACCTGTTCGGCTGGCTGGCCGTGCACCAGATCGGCTTCGCCTGGTACGACGCCCGTGACCCGGGCACCCCGCGCCGCCGTCGGCTGCCGCTGACCCGGCGGGCCGGCGCGCTGCTGCTGGCCGCCGGGCTGACGCTGCTGGTCCTGCTGACCGTCGTCGGGCCGTACCCGGTGGTGATGTTGAACGTGCCCGGCGAGCGGCTGGACAACGCCGCACCGCCCAGCCTGGCGCTGCTCGCCGCGGCCACCACCCAGCTCGGGCTGGTCCTGCTGCTGCGCGGGCCGGCCGAGCGGTGGCTGCGCCGCGCCCGCCCGTGGCAGGCGGTGATCGCGGTGAACGCGGTGGTGCTGACCGTCTTCCTCTGGCACCTCACCGCCGCGATCCTGCTGATCGGGCTGCTCGACGCCCTCGGCGTGCTGCCCACCCCGGTCGTCGGCACCGCGGCCTGGTGGGCGTGGCGGATCCCCTGGCTGCTCGCCCTGGCCGTGGTGCTGTCCGTCCTGGTCGCCGTCTTCGGCCCGATCGAGGCGCGCAGCCGCCGCAGCCGAGCCCGGGACGCCCCGTCCACGCCATGGCGGACCGTCCTCGCGGTCGCCGGGTATTCGGGCGTGGTCGCCGGGCTGCTGATCAACAGCCTCACCGGCAAGAGCGTGGCCGAGCCGCTCGGGCTGCCCGCTCCGGCGCTGGTGGCGTACCTGGCCGGGGCGGGACTGCTGCGACTGCTCAGGTCTGGGTGGGGAAGCCGAGGTTGACCCCGCCGTGGCGCGGGTCCAGCCAGCGGCTGGTGACCACCTTGCCCCGGGTGTAGAACGCCACCCCGTCGGCGCCGTGCGCGTGCAGGTCACCGAAGAGCGACGCCTTCCACCCGCCGAACGAGTAGTACGCCATCGGCACCGGGATCGGCACGTTGATCCCGACCATGCCCACCTCCACCTCGTGCTGGTAGCGCCGGGCGGCGCCGCCGTCGTTGGTGAAGATCGCCGTGCCGTTGCCGTACGGGTTGGCGTTCACCAGCTCGACCGCCTCGTCGTACGAGCCGACCCGCACGACGCTCAGCACCGGGCCGAAGATCTCCTCGGTGTAGATCGACATGTCCGGGGTGACGTGGTCGAACAGCGTCGGGCCGAGCCAGAACCCGGCCGGGTCCCCGTCCGGCTCGACGTCGCGGCCGTCCACCACCGGCCGCGCGCCGGCGGCCACGCCCGCCTCGACGTACCCGCGAACCTTCGCCGCGTGCGCGGCGGTGACCAGCGGTCCCATGTCGCAGCCGCGCCGGCCGTCGCCGGTGCGCAGCCCGGCCATCCGCGTGGCGATCCGGGCGACCAGGTCGTCGGCCACCGGCTCCACCGCCACCAGCGCGGAGATCGCCATGCACCGCTCCCCCGCCGACCCGAACCCGGCGTTGACCGCCGCGTCGGCGGCCAGGTCCAGGTCCGCGTCCGGGAGCACCACCATGTGGTTCTTCGCGCCGCCGAGCGCCTGCACCCGCTTGCCGGCCAGCGAACCGCGCTGGTGCACGTACCGGGCCACCGGGGTGGAGCCGACGAACGACACCGCCCGCACCGCCGGGTGGTCCAGCAGCGCGTCGACGGCCTCCTTGTCGCCGTTGACCACGTTCAGCACGCCGTCCGGCAGGCCCGCCTCGGCGAACCACTCGGCCAGCAGCAGCGCCGCGCTCGGGTCCTTCTCGCTGGGTTTGAGCACCACGGCGTTGCCGCAGGCCACCGCGACCGGCACGAACCACAGCGGCACCATCACCGGGAAGTTGAACGGCGAGATCACCGCGACCACGCCCAGCGGCTGCCGCAGGCTATACGAGTCGACCTCGGTGGAGACGTTCTCGCTGAACCCGCCGCGCAGCGCCGAGGGGATCCCGCAGGCGTACTCGATCACCTCCAGGCCGCGCTGCACCTCGCCGGCGGCGTCCGCGAGCACCTTGCCGTGCTCGGCCGTGATCACCTCGGCGAGCCGGTCCCGCCGAGCGTGCACCAGCTCCCGGAAGGCGAACAGCACCTGGGTCCGCTTCGCCAGCGAGGCGTCCCGCCAGGCCCGCGCGGCGCGCTCGGCGGCCTCCACCGCCCGGGAGACGTCGGCCGCCGAGGCCAGCGCCACCTGGCCGGTACGCCGACCGGTCGCCGGGTCGAAGACGTCCCCGAACCGCTCGGCGGAGCCGGCGACCCGCTTGCCGTCGACGAAGTGCCCGATGCTGTCCACCGCGCCTTCGCCGGCCCGCGCGCTCACGCCGGCACCTCCACCGACGAGCGGATCGCGTCGACCAGGATGGCCAGGCCCTCCCGGGCCTCGTCCTCGGTAAGCGTCAGCGGCGGGCCCATCCGGATCACGTTGCCGTACAGGCCGCCCTTGCCGACCAGCAGGCCGCCGGCCCGGCACGCCTCGAAGACCTGGGCGGTGGTCGCCGGGTCGGGTTCGGTGCCGCCCGGGCGGACGAACTCCACCGCGAGCATCAGCCCCCGGCCGCGCACCTCGGCCACCCGGTCCAGGCCGGCCGTGGCGGCGCGCAGGCCGTCGGCGAGGATCGCGCCGACCCGGGCCGCGTTGGCCTGGAGGTCGTGCTCGCGCAGGTAGTCGAGGACGGCGTTGCCGGCGGCGGTGGAGATCGGGTTGCCGCCGAAGGTGGAGAAGCTGATCGCCGGCACCGACTCCAGCACCTCGGCCCGGCCCACCACGCCGGCCAGCGCGAAGCCGTTGCCGACGCCCTTGGCGAAGGTGAGCAGGTCCGGCGTGACGCCGTGCGCCTGGTAGCCCCAGAAGTGCTCGCCGGTGCGCCCCCACCCGGTCTGCACCTCGTCGGAGACCAGCAGGATGCCGTGCTCGTCGAGGACCTTCTTCCAGCCGGCGAAGAGCCCGTCCGGCGGGGCGACGAAACCGCCGACGCCCTGGATCGGCTCGGCGATCAGGCAGGCCACGTCGCCGGCGGTCTGGGTGGCGAGCACCTCGCGCAGGTCCTCCACCGCCGCGTCGATCCGGTCGGCCTCGCCGAGGCGGGCCAGCAGGCCGCGGACCCGCTCGCCGGAGTGCAGCCAGGCCACCTGGAGCGGGTTGAGCGCGCTGGCCGACCAGCCCCGGTTGCCGGTGACGCCCATCGCCGCGTACGACCGGCCGTGGTAGCTGTTGCGCACCGCGAGGATCTGGTGCGAGCGGCGGTAGTTGGTGGCCACCAGCAACGCGGCCTCGTTCGCCTCGGTGCCGGAGTTGGTGAAGAAGACCCGGGCGTCCGGGATGCCGGAGAGCCGGGCCACCTTCTCGGCCAGCTCGACCTGCTGGCGGATCAGATAGAGGGTGGAGCTGTGCACGATGCCGGTGCGCAACTGGCGCTCGACCGCCTCCCGGATCTCCGGGATGTCGTAGCCGATCATGTTGGTCAGCACGCCGCCGAAGAAGTCCAGGTAGCTGCGGCCCTGGGCGTCGGTGACCCGGCGGCCGGAGCCGGCGACCAGCTCGATCGGCTCGTCGTAGTAGAGCGGCATCCAGGACGGGAGCACGGCCCGGTGCCGGGCCAGCAGGTCGTCGGAGGTCATCTCGCACCCTTCAGCGGCAAAATTCGCGTTCCCCGCACGCTTTCACCACCACCTGGCAGGGACAACTGTCACTGTGTAGCGCACCGACCGGCCGCACCTGACAGCGCGTCAACCCGCACGCCACGCTTTCCCGCACGCCGGGGCGGACCGACCGCGCTTTCCGGGTGCGCGGAGGCCGAACGGCCGCGCTTTTCGTACCGGCGGGGTGACACCGCCACACCGGCTCCCGGCGGCGGGCCGCCCCGCGCGTACGATCCGGCGGGTGCGCATCGCGGAGGTGGCCCTGCCCACGGGCGCGGCGGGGGCGGGACCCGACGAGATCGCGGCCGGCATCGCCGCCTGGATCGGCTCGGCGCCGCTGCGCGGCCTGGTCGACCGGTTCGGCGGCGAGTGGCCGGCCGGGGAGCTGACCGCCACCCTGGCCGCCCTGGACGACTTCTCCGCCCGGCACTGGGACTTCCGTCGCGGCCGGGAACGCCCCGACGCCACCGAGCCCGACCTGGACGCGGCGACCGCGCGGCTGGTGTCCGACGCCGCCGCCGCGCTCGGCCTGGTCCGGCCGGTCCCGCCGGCCCGCCCGGCGTACGCCCACCTGGTGATCCTCGGCGGGCTGGCGCACGCCTGCCTGCGCCGCGTCGCGTACGCCGGTCACCTGCTGCGGGTCGGGCCGGCGGTGACCGGCGAGACGGCCCTGCTGGGCAGCTTCCGGCCGCTGTCCGACCTGGAGCGGCGGACCCTGGCCGCGGCCGGGCTGCCGCCCTGCGACACCGAGGTCGACGCCCTCGACCTGGCGGTGCGCCGGGTCTTCGGCACCCCGGCGCCGGCCGACGAGGACGGGCACGACGCCGGACACCCGCACCACTCCTGGTCCTCGCGGACCTACCGGCCGGCCGGGCTGCCCCCGGTCCGGGTGCTCGCCGCCCCGTCCAGCGAGCCGGACCGCCGGCGGGCGCACACCGCGGACACGCAGCGGTTTTGGGCCGGCCACGTCCGGCTCTCCCCCGGCGACCCGGTGCTGATGGTGACCGCCCCGATCTACGTGCCGTTCCAGCACTGCGACGCGCTGCGCACCCTCGCACTGCCGTACGGCTGCGGGGTCGAGACGGTGGGGGTGGACCCGGCGCTGCCCGACGTGGCCGTGCTGCCGGAACCGGTGCTGAGCCCCGGCCGCTACCTCCAGGAGATCCGCTCCGCGATCCGCTCCATGCGGGCGCTGCACCGCGCCCTGGTGGAAGGAGGGGGCCCTTCTTAACGCATTCGGTAGAGGAAGGGCCCCTTCTTAACACCCTGTCGCCTATCCATCACCATCATTGCCGCCCCACTACCATTCGCATACGTTCAGACACCGTCAGTCGTGGTGCGGCCTGAGCGTTCCGTGGGCCGCACCCGTCAGCGCCCCGACGGGGCTCGCCACACGGGAGGTTTCATGGCGATGATGCGCTCGACAGACAGGACGCGACGGTGGTGGCGCACGTTCGGTGCCACGCTCGGCGCGGCGACGGTGGGCCTGGTGGGCGTGCTGGTCGCGCCCACCGGCGCGCAGGCGGCCAGCGACCGGGTCGCCGTGGTCGACCAGCGGTACGGGGTGCGGATCTTCAGCGCCGGCGCCAGCCGGTGGACGGCCGGTTCGGCCCAGTGGTCGTGGAAGCGGCCCACCGGCAGCGGCTGGAAGAACGTCTCCGACGTCAAGTTCCGCAAGCAGGGCTCGCGGTACGTGGTCCTGGTGGCGGCCTCCGGTGGCCGGGCCGGAATCGTCGACTACAGCACCCGCAAGGTGCGGTACCAGGTGGCGCCGGGCGGCAACCCGCACGCCATCGAGCTGCTGCCCAACGGGGCCGTGGTGGTCGCCTCGTCCGACCCCGGCAAGCTCACCCTCTACGGCAAGGGCCGCACCAGCCCGGCCGCCACGAAGGCGTTCGCCAAGGCGCACGCCGTCTACTGGGACAGCGCCATCAAGCGTCTCTGGGCCGCCGGCGGCACCCGGTTGTGCAGCTACCAGGTGGGCGGCACCGCCACCGCCCCCAAGCTCACCAACGCCGCCTGCCGGTCGGTCACCGGGAACGTGCACGACCTGGCGCCGGTGTACGGCACCTCGGCCGGCCTGTGGATGAGCAACACCAGCCACGTCTACCGGTACGACATCAACCGCAACCGGTTCCAGCGGGCCCCCGGATACATCGACACCAGCAAGATCAAGAGCGTCGGTAACCACTCCGGCGGGCTGGTCTTCACCACCAAGGTCGGCGGCGCGAACGGCGACGGCACGTACGGCAACGGCAACGTCTGGCTGTACCGGCTCAACGGCTCGTACGTCGGCAACCGCTATCTGGCCGGCGCGGCGATCTACAAGGCCCGGCCGGTGGTCTGGAGCTACCGGTAGTCACCCGCCGGGGCCGGTGGCGGGTGCCCGCCGCCGGCCCCGGTGTGCCGTACCGGTCAGCCGACGCGGCGGGCGATCGCCGTCCGGGTCGCCCGCACGAAATCCCAGAACAGCGGCAGCGTGGTGTTCTTCCGCTCGGCCCGGGTGTTGGTGCCGAACATCGCGGTGCGCAGCGCGGTGGTCAACTCCAGTTGGCCGCCCGCTCGGGTAACCGTCCGGTTGCAGATGTTGCGCGCGTCGGTGCCGTCGATGTCGGCGCCACCGCCCCCGGCGAGGGTGATGTTGACCCGCGCGTACTCCTGACGGAGCAGGTCGCGCAGGGTGGCGTCGAGGCCGCCGACCAGGACCGCGCGCGTCCCGACCGGCACCCCGGCGTCGGCCTCGGTGCAGCCGTGCAGGGCGACCGCGTGCCGGGCGCCGCCGCAGATCGACAGGGCGTACGGGTCGTCGCAGTTGGTCGAGGTGACGTGCAGGGCGCCGTTGCCGCTGGCCCGCAGCCCCTCGAACATCCAGTAGTCGTGCAGGCCGGCGCCGTCGGTGGCGGTCGCCAGGGTGGCCGGGTGGTAGCCGGCGACGGCGAGGCAGAGCTCCGACGTGCCGACCTCGATGCCGCCGCCGTGCGGCGCGACGACCGCCACCTGGGGGTAGGGCGCGTTCGTGATGAGGTCGTTGTCGAAGGCGGGCTGGCGGCGGTACCGCCGGGCGTAGTCGGTTCCCTCGACCAGCCCCGGGTCGGCGTAGAGGGCGGTGTTCGAGCCGTACAGGTCACCGGCCGCGCGGGCCGGGGCCGGCGGCGCGGCGGCCAACAGCGCGGGGGTGCCGACCGCCGCCGAGGCGAGGGCCGCGAGGACGGTACGCCGCCGTGCGGGCATCGTCGCTCCAATCAGGAGTGAGCCGGGTGGGCAGAGATTACCCTGAACCCGCCCTGCCCACGGCACCTCGCGTCGCCGCCGGGCTCAGCCGGCGGTCTCCGCGACCGCCTTGGCGAACACCTCCGAGCGGTGCTCGAAGTTGCGGAACCGGCCGTAGCTGGGGGCGGCCGGGGAGAGCAGCACCACCCCGCCGACCGGGGTCAGCTCGCGGGCCCGGCGTACCGCCGCCACCAGGTCGCCGACCACCTCGGTACGCACCCCGGACAGCCCGGCGAGGGCCTCGACGATGCGCGAGCCGCTGTCCGGGATGCCGAGCACGGTGATCTCCCGGTCGGCCAGGTGCGCGCGCAGCGGGCTGTAGTCCAGCCCCCGGTCGGTGCCGCCGACGATCACCGTCAACGGCCGCCCCTCGTACGCGTCGATCGCGTGCATCGCCGCGTACGGGCTGGTGGCGAGGGTGTCGTCGACGAAGGTCAGCCCGGACGGGTCGGCGATCTCGGTGAGCCGGTGGGCCAGGCCCTGGAACTCGGCGACGGCCACCGCCAGGCTGTCCTTGCGGGCGATCACGTCCACCCCGAGCGCGGCCAGCACGGCGAGCGCGACGCAGAGGTTGCCCTCGTTGTGCCGGCCGACCAGCGGCAGCACCGCCCGGGGGAAGAGCGGCTGGTCGCCGAGGTGGAACCAGGGCGTGCCGTCCGGGCCGGTGGCGACGTGGGTGGTGTCCGGGGAGCCGGCGCGGACCGCCGGGCGGTCGCCCAGCTCGGCGGCGAGCCGCGGGTCCGCCCCGTTGACCACCACGGTCTGCGGGCCGTGGGCCAGCAGGTTGAGCTTGTCCCGGTAGTACTCCCGCTCGCCGCCGTGCGCGTCCAGGTGCTCGGGGAAGAGCGCGGTGACCACCGCCACCCGGGGCGAGTCGGTCAGGTCGGCGCACTGGTAGCTGGACAGCTCCAGCACGTACAGGTCGGCCTCCGGCAGGTCCAGCAGCGGCACCCCGATGTTGCCGCCGAAGACGTTCGGCCGGTCCATCGCGGTGAGCAGGTGGCTGATCAGGCTGGAGGTGGTGCTTTTGCCCTTGCTGCCGGTGACCCCGACGGTCCGGTCGGCGTGCTCGGCCATCCAGAGCGCGCTGCCCTGGGTGACCGTCACCCCCCGGCGGCGCAGCTCGACCATCCACGGGTGGGTGCTCGGCACGCCCGGGGAACGGACCACCACGTCGGCGGCGGCCAGCCGGGCGAAGCCCTCCTCGCCGGTGATCAGCGGGGCGGCCCCGGCGAGCGGCCCCTCCCAGGGCAGGGCGAGGAAGTTCGCGCTGTCGTCGACGGCGACCAGCTCGGCCGGCCCGTACCCGGCGACGGCGGTCACGGCGGCCCGGCCCTCCCGGCCGGCGCCCCAGACGGCGACTTTCCGTCCGCGCAGGTCAGACAAGCGCACAGGTAACTCCTCCGGTCGGCGGCGGTCGCGGGCGGCCAGGTCCGGCGCACTCGGGCACGGCGGACGAACCAGGGCCTAGTATGGCGTGTGCCCAACGAGCAGCTCCGGCGGATGGACGCCTTCACCTTCCCGTCCTTCTCCATCGATCTCGCCACCGGCGAGGCCTTGTTCGACTACGCCCTGACCGGCCCCGACGGCGAGCAGCGGTTCACCGAGGTGATCACGCTGCCGTTGCCGGCCGAGCCGCCCTCGGACGAGACGGTGGCCGCCCTGGAACGGGTGCTGGAACTGCTGCACGTGGTCGCCGGGGTGAGCTACTACAAGGCCGCCGCGCCGCGCCGGCTGGTGCTGCCGACGCCGCTGAACGCGGCCGCCGTCGAGCTGGTCACGGCCGTCTACACCAAGGGCCTCGCCGAGTACGCCTACCGCAACCAGCTGCCGCACGTGCTCCAGCTGCGCCCCGAGGTCCCCACCGGCTCGGTGGCGCCGGCCGCGCCGCTGGACAACTCGGACCGGCGCCCGCTGTCGGCCGTCGGCGGTGGCAAGGACTCGATCGTCACCCTGGAGGCGCTGCGCCGGGCCGGCTTCGACCCGGTGCCCTTCTCGGTCAACCCGAACCACGTGATCGTCTCGGTCAACGAGGCGTCCGGGCTGCCCGCGCTGGCCGCCCGCCGGCGGATCGACCCGGTGCTGTTCGACCTGAACGCGGCCGGCGCGCGGAACGGGCACATCCCGGTCACCGCGATCAACTCGCTGATCGCGGTCGCCACCGCGGTGCTGCACGGGCTCGGCCCGGTGGTGATGTCCAACGAGCGCTCGGCGTCGGACCCGAACCTGGTCTGGGACGGCCACGAGATCAACCACCAGTGGTCCAAGGGCGTCGAGGCGGAGGGCCTGCTGCGGGCGGCGCTGGCCGAGCACGCCGGGCTCACCGAACCGTACTTCTCCCTGCTGCGCTCGCTGTCGGAGCTGCACATCGCCCGGCTCTTCGCCGCCATCGACCGCTACGACGCCGTGGTGACCAGCTGCAACGCCGCGTTCAAGCTGCGTGACCCGAGCGAGCGCTGGTGCCGGAACTGCCCGAAGTGCCGGTTCGTCTTCCTGGCCATGGCGCCGTTCATGCCCCGGGAGCGGGTGGTCGGCATCTTCGGCGGTGACCTGCTGGCCGACGAGACCCAACTCCCCGGCTACCGGGAGCTGCTCGGCGTGGACGGGCACAAGCCGTTCGAGTGCGTCGGCGAGGTCGAGGAGTCGGTGGTGGCGCTGAGCCTCCTCGCCGAGCAGCCCGAGTGGCGCGACGCCCCGGTGGTCCGCGCCCTCGCCGCCGCCGTACCGGAAACCGCCTGGTCCACGGCGGCCACCTCCGACGTCTTCACCCCCGGCGGCCCCAACCACATCCCCCCGGCCTACGCCAAAACCCTCGAATCCCTCACCTGACCCACCCCGCCCTGCGAGACCCGCCCCCGCCTGATCCGTTGATCATGGAGTTAGCGGCGGGAAATGCCCGTTTCGACGCCGCTAACTCCATGATCAACGCGCGGGGGGACGCGGCGGGGACGCGCGTGGGCGGGGCGGGGTCAGGGGGTGCGGATGGCGTCCAGGGCCAGCAGGGCTACGTGGAGGGAGAGGCAGGTCTCCACCGAGTCGAGGTCGGCGTCGAGGATCCGGGCGATGCGGGCCAGCCGCTCGTAGAACGCGGGCCGGGACAGGTGCGCCGCGCCGGCCGCCGCGGACTTGTTGCGGCCCTGGTCGAGATACGCCCGCAGGGTGCCCAGCAACTGCTCCCGGGGATGCTGGGCGTCGTGCGCCAGCAGCGCGCCGAGCTCCCGCTCGACGAAGGTCTGCACCCGTGGCTCGTCGCGCAGCAGGTGCAGCAGCCCGGTGAGCCCCACCTGCGGCAGCCGGACGATCGGCAGGTCCCGCCGGTCCCGCCGGGCCGCGTCGGCGATCTGCCGCGCCTCGACCAGGGACCGGCCGGCCTCCCGCAGACTGCCGACCCCGGCACCGGCGGCGACGATCACCGAGCCGGCCCGCCCGGCGGCAGCCTCGCCGCGCAGCCGGCGCAGGGCGGTGGCGAACGCCAGCAACGCCCGCTCCTCGGCGGCCGGGTCGGGCAGGGCGACCAGCGCGCCCACCGCCTGGTCGTCGACCGCGCTGGTCAACGCGGTGAGCTTGGCCTCGCGCAACGCCTGGCCGACCGCCTCGGCGAGATCCCGTAGCCGGGCCGGGCCGGCCGCCGGGGTCTCCGCCGGCAGGCCGCTCTCCCCGGTCGGGGCGTCCTCGGGTTCGTCGGCGCGGTGCCGGACCACCACGCCGACCAGATGCCGCCGCTCCAGGGTCACCCCGAGCGCCTTGGCCCGCAGCGCCACCTCGTCCACCGGCCGGGAGTGGTCCAGCAGCGCGGTGAGCAGGGTGCGGTGGATCTGCCGCTCCAGCCCCTCGACGTCCCGGCGGATCAGCCGGCCCAGCGCCAGCGTCGAGGCGGCCCGCTCCACCAGGATGGTCAGCCGGGTCGGCGGCTCCCCCGCCGCCCGCGCGCCCGGGCCGGCACCGGCCAGGTCACCCCCGCCCGGCCAGCGCAGCAGCAGCCGCCCCCAGTCCTCGCCCCGGGCCCCGACGGTGGTCACCAGCCACCCGCTGTCCGCGTGGTACGCGGTGCGGCCCGCCGGCCGGACCCGCCGGGAGTGCAGCTCCCACCCGTCCAGCAGCAGCTCCGCGTTCTCCCCCGCCGGGTCGTACGCAAGCACCTGCCGGGACAGGTTCTCCAGCACCACCGGGCACCCGGACAGCTCGGCGGCCTGCCGGATCACCTCGGCCGGCCCGGCCCCCTCCACCGACAGCTCGGTGAACCGCTGGTGGATCTCCTCGGTCGCCCGCAGCTCGGTGAGCTGGGCGTCCACGATCAGCGCGTGCACCGCCTCGGTGATCCGCACGAACGGGGTGGCCCGGCGCAGCTCGACCAGCGGCAGCCCGCGCCGCTCGGCGGCGGCGGCCATCACCCGGGGCACCCCGCTGACGTACCGGCGGCCCAGCTCGACCACCAGGCCGGAGACGCCGACGTCGGCCAGGTCGCCGATGAACGCGCGCAGCCCGGCGTCGTCGGCGGGCAGCCCGATACCGGTGGTGAGCACCAGCTCCCCGCCGCCGAGCAGGGTGGCGATGTCCGGCACCTCGGCCACGTGCACCCACCGGACAGGCCCGTCCAGCCCGCCCTCGCCGGCCACCAGGCGCGGGGCGCCGTGCCGGACCGGATCGAGCGCGAGCACCTCACGGACGGTAGGGAACACGGGCGACACGCTACCGTCCGTGACGCCCGCCGGAAACGGCGGCGCGGTCAGAGCGGATCGTCGCGCCCCAACTCCCAGCAGGCCACCGCGGTGGCGGCGGCGACGTTGAGCGAGTCGACGCCGCGCCGCATCGGGATCACCACCCGTACGTCGCTGGCGTCCATCGCCGCCCCGGTCAGGCCGGCCCCCTCCGCGCCCATCAGCAGCGCGGCCCGGGCCCGCTGGTCGGCGGTGAGCCGCTGGATGGGCACCGCGTCCGGGGCGGGGGTCATCGCCAGCACGGTGAAACCGGCCGTGCGGACCTGCCCGAGCGCGTCCGGCCAGGGCTCCAGCTTCGCGTACGGGATGGCGAAGACCTCGCCCATGCTGACCCGTACGCTGCGCCGGTAGAGCGGGTCGGCGCAGGTCGGCGAGAGCAGCACCGCGTCCACGCCCAGCCCGGCCACGGCCCGGAAGATCGCGCCGAGGTTGGTGTGGTTGTTGACGTCCTCCAGGATCACCACCCGGCCGGCCGCGGCGAGCACCTCGGCGGCGGTGGGCAGCGGGGTGCGGTGGAACGAGCCGAGCACCCCCCGGTGCACGTGGAAGCCGGTGGCCCGTTGCAGCACCTGCTGGCTGGCCGCGTAGACCGGCGCGTCCCCGGTGTCCAGGTCGGCGAGCTGGTCCACCCGCTTCGCGTCGACCAGGTACGACCGGGCTGGGTAGCCGGCCCGCAGCGCCCGCCGCAGCACCAGCTCCCCCTCGGCGATGAACAGGCCGTGCGGGGGCTCCCAGCGGGTACGCAGCTCGACGTCGGTCAGCGCGCGGTAGTCGGCGATCCGCTGGTCGTCGGGGTCGGTGATCTCGTGGACGGGCACCCGACGATTCTGCCTGCCCGGCCCGCACCGGCCGCCAACCGGTGGCCTGCTGCCGCTTTTCGTCGGTGGTGGCCGGTTGCTCACGCTCGATACGGTGCCGGCATGCCTCAGTGGTGGGCCCGGGTGCTGGGCGGCCTGTGCGGCCTGGCGGTCGGTGGGTCCGCCGCGTGGAGCGCCGCGACCGAGGACAAGCCGGCCACCGTGGTGCTGGCCGGGGCTTTTGCCGCGACGGTGGGCGCGTTCGCGCCGACCGCGTACGAGCGGCTCACGGCAGGGCGGCGGCGGGTGGACTTCCGGGCGGTGGCCGCGGTGCCACCGGCGTCGGTGACCTGGCTGCTGAACCCGTGGCACGAGGTCGTTCCGTTCCGGGGCCGGGAGACGGAACGCGAGCGGCTGTTGGCCTGGTGCGCCGACCGGGGCGAGTCACCGATCCGGCTGGTCTTCGCCCCGGGCGGCTACGGCAAGACCCGGCTGGCGCTGCGGCTGACCACGCAGCTCACCGCCCAGGGGTGGCAGTGCGTGCCGGTGCGGCCGGGGCAGGAGCACGAGGCGGCGCGACGCGCGGCGGCCGACGACGCGCCGGGCCGGCTGCTGCTGGTGGTGGACTACGCCGACGCCCGCGTACCCGACGGTCTGGCGCAGTTGCTGGCGACGGCCGTGCGGCGGCGCGCGGACCGGGTCCGGGTGCTGCTGCTGGCCCGGACGGCGGGGCCGTGGTGGACGTCGCTGTCGGCCACCGCCGGGGATCACGCGGCGCTGTTGGACGCGGTGACCACCGACCGGCGCAACCTGATGCCGTTGGCCGCGCAGCTGGACACCCGCGCCCCCGGCGAGGTGGTGGCCCACGCGGCGGAGGTGTTCGCCCGCCGGCTCAACCGGCCGATGCCGGACCTGCCGGATCACACTTACCAGGAGGACGCGCCCGTGCTGCGGCTGCACGCGGCGGCCCTGGTGGCGGTGCTGGGCGGCCCGGCCGACGGCTACGGCCGGGGCGACGCGATCGGCGAGGTGCTGGGCCACGAGCGGCGCTACTGGCGCGACGCCGCCCGGCGGCAGCGGGTGGACCTGCCCGCCGACGAGGAGCAGGCCGACGCCCTGCTGGCCCGGGTGGTCGGGGTGGCGGCCCTGCTCGGCGCCGACGACGAACCGGCCGCCGCCGCCCTGGTCCGGCACGCCGCGCCGGCCGCCGCGGCCGACCAGGACAGCTGCCACCGATGGGTACGCTGGCTCTACCGCCTCTACCCGGCCGAAGCCGGGGCCACGGCGGGTCGGCTGGGCACCCTCCAGCCGGACCTGCTCGCCGAGCACCTGGCGGTGCGGGCGCTGGCCGGCTGCACCGCGGCGGAACGGACGGCGCTGTTCGGCCGACTCGCCGTCGGGCAGGCGGTGCAGGCGTTGACCGTGCTGGGCCGGGCCGCCGCCGACCGGGTCGCGGCCGGCCACGCCGAGGTGGACGGCTTCATCGACGAGGCGCTCGCGGCGGACGTGCCGACGATGGCCGAGGCGGTGGTGCGGGTGGCGGTCCAGTTTCCCGGCCGCTACGCCGCCCGGATGACCGCCCTGCTGACCGACGCGCCGCCGCGGGACCTGCGGTGGCTGCGACGCCTCGCGGAGCGGGTGCCCTACCCGTCGCTGGAGCTGACCGGGCTGGCGTTGGCACTGACCACCGCGATCACCAACAGCGACGCGAGCGCCTCGACGGCGGACCGCGCAATCTGGCGCGGTAACCACGCCGTCCGATTGGCGGCGGCCGGGCGTCGCGCCGAGGCGCTCACCAGCAGCGCCCAGGCCGTCGCCCTGCGTCGCGAACTGGTGGAACGCAACCGCGAAGCCCACCTACCCAACCTGGCAAGATCGCTGAACAACCACGCCGTCCAGAAGGCGGAAGCCGGCCAACGGGCCGAAGCGCTCGCCACCAGCACCGAAGCCGTCACCCTGTACCGCGAACTGGCGAAACGTAACCGCGACGCCCACCTATCCGACCTGGCAATGGCGCTGGTCAACCACGCCATCCGACAAGCGGAAGCCGGCCAACGCGACGAGGCGCTCGCCACCAGCACCCAAGCCGTCGACCTGCACCGCGAACTGGCGAAACGCAACCGCGACGCCCACCTACCCAACCTGGCGGGATCGCTGAACAACCACGCCATCCGACAAGCGGAAGCCGGCCAACGCGACGAGGCGCTCGCCACCAGCATCCAAGCCGTCACCCTGTACCGCGAACTGGCGAAACGCAACCGCGACGCCCACCTACCCAACCTGGCAAGATCGCTGTGGGCCGTGGGGTGGGTCACCGAGCTGCTCGGCGCTCGGGAGCACACTCGACAGGCGATCGAGGCGACCACCGAAGCCGTACGCCTCTTTGACGAGGTCGCCGCGTTCGAACCAGATGCCTATGCCGCACTGCGGGACGGAGCGGCTACCACCCTCCAGAAGCTGATCGACAACGATCAAGGCCCTCCAGCGGCGCGCTGACGAGCCTCGACGGTGGGATCCGGGGGGCTACCGCCGGGTCGACGTCACGAACGCCTGCCAGGCGGTCGGGGCGAAGGCGAGCACCGGGCCGGACGGGTCCTTGCTGTCGCGGACCACGACGACACCGGGCAGGTTGCCGGCCACCTCGACGCACTCACCGCCACTCGTGCCGCTGCGGGTCGACTTCTTCCACCGCGCGTTACTGAGGTCCATGCTGGCTCTCCACTTCCTTGAGCAGGGCGACCGACAGGGCCTCCGGGAGCGCGACGCCCCGCACGCTCTCCCATCTCGCCAGAAGCCTGGCGATGCCATCTTCACCATCGACATCCAAGCCGACAAGTTGGTTGTCCAGGTGGCCCATCCAACCGCCGTCCGCCGACCGGGCCAGCGCGAGCGGACCGGACAGCCCCACGTGTAGCCCGGCGTTGGCGGGAATCAGGTGGATGTGCACGTGCGGCAGCTCGGCCATCCGCAGCAGGTGGCCGAGCTGCTCCCCCATGATGGCGTCGGTGCGGCGTAGGGCCGGCTCGTCGATGACCGCGATGACCTGGGGCGGATGCACGCGGGCCAGCACCTCCTGGCGTTCCATCCGGGCTTGCACCTGCTGCTCGACCTCCGCCTCGGGCTTGTGTCGTCGAAACGCAGCACCGCCCGGGCATAGTTTGCGGTCTGGAACAGCCCGGGCACCAGCGTCGGGTTGAAGTAGCGGAGCTGCTCGGCACTGCGTTCCGCCTCCAGCCAGGGCTTGAACCACGACGGCTGGCCGTCGCGCTGGACCGCCCGGAGCAACGACTCGAACAGCCCGCCGGTGTCGAGCACCTCGTCCACCCGCTTGACGTACGGCAGGTCGACCGGGCGGGTGCCGGTCTCGACGGCGGAGACAGTGGACGCCGAGTAGTTCGTGCGGCGGCCGAACTCCTCCTGACTCAGCCCGGCGAGCACCCGCACCCGGCGGAGCTGGACGCGAATGCGGTCGACGGTCAGCTCAGCTTCCACTGTTCCTCCAGGAAATCACCAGGACCGCCGACCGCCGCCGGAAACGCGGGCCCGGCACCGGAACGGGATCACGAACCGGGTCAATGGCTTCCGACGGTAGTGGCCAGCTCACCAGACTGTCACCGTGCTGCGGCGAGTTGCGGCATCCGACGATCGCCGCGATCCCGCGGCCTGGTTCCCGCCCACGTCCCCCGGAGGTCGAGATGCTGTGTCCGTTCCCCCGCTGCCCGCTGGCGACGCCACCCGCCGAGCCCGCGCCGGGGCCGGCGGTGACGGCGGCGCTGGCCATCGTGGGCCGGCCGCTGGACCTGACCAACGCCGCGATGACCGGCGGGCACGTCGGCCGCCGCCCACGCTGGCTCTGCGACAGGTGCGCCGACCCGTGGCCGTGCGCGCTCTTCCGGACGTACGTGGAAAGGCTCCTCCCCCGGACCGCGCTGATCCCGACGATCGCCGCGCTGCTGCGGCCCGCCATCAGCGACCTGCGGGGCCGGCCGGGGGGTCCGACGCCGCCGCAGATCGTCCGGCGGTTCCTCTGGTTCCTGCCGCTGACCGACGACGAGAGCCGGGCCCTGGCCCTGCGGCTGCGATGAGCCGGCCGCCCGTGCCGCACGAGGCCATGCGACCGTTGTGGCGGTGCCGCAACTGTGGCGCGCCGTGGCCGTGCCAGCCGGCCCGGCTCGCCCTGCTGATCGAGTACCGGCACGACCGGACCGCCCTGCTGGTCTATCTCGGCACGCTGCTGGTGGAGGCACGCGACCAGCTCGGGCAGCTCCATTCGCCGCCGCCCGACCTGACCGAGCGGTTCCTCGGCTGGGCGCGGGCGCGGGGCTAAGGTCGACGCGGCGCGGCGCGGGTCGGCGCGGCCAGCCTGCCCTGGCGTGCCGGTCGGGTGTCATGCCCGCCGGTAGCGCAGCAGCGTCGCGGTGCCGTCGAAGACCTCGGTGTCGATGAGGGACAGCTTCAGCCGCGGTGCCCCGGCCGGGAAGACCGGCTTGCCGCCGCCGAGCACCACCGGATGCACGATGACCTGGTATTCGTCGATCAGGTCGAGCGCGGTCAGCGCGGCGGCGGCACCGGCACCGCCGGTCAGCAGCAGGTCGCCGCCGGGCTCCTCCTTCAGCGCGGTGACCTGCTTGGCGAGGTCACCGCCACCGATCACCCGCGCGTCGTGCTCCGCGCCGGTCAGGGTGCGGGACACCACGACCTTGGGGGTGCGCCGCCAGATCGGCGCGAAGGCCAAGTCGTGCGGGTCGGTGAACGTCGACTCGGGCCGGGGCCAGTACCAGGACATCAGCTCCCAGACCTTGCGTCCGTAGACGAACGCGCCGGCCCGCTCGCTCAGGCCCAGCGAGTACGCCGACAGCTCCGAGCCCATGACCGGCCAGTCGAACTCGCCGTTCGGCCCCTCGATGAAGCCGTCGACCGACTGGTGCACCCAGTAGATGACCTTGCGCATCCGTCCACTCCTCGCGGTGCGCGCCCCGGTCCGGGGCGCTCTCAGCGGTGGGTCGGAGCCGACGAGCCGAATCCGACAGCCGACGCGGAGATTTTCTCGGCGGGTTTCCGGCCGGGGTTCGGCAGCGCCGGCGGCTTGCCGGAAGGAGCTATCGTCCGGACCCGTGGCCCGCCCCCTCATGATCGCGCTCGTCGGCGTCGACGGATCCGGCAAGAGCACCCAGGCCCGGGCCCTGGCCCGGCGGCTGACCGACCAGGGGGTACCGGCCCGCTACTTCGAGAACGCCGGTGGCCGCCCGCTGTGGAACCGGCTGGCCCGCGCGCTCGGCCGCCGAGACGGGATGGCGCTGTTCGGCCGTACCTGCTATCCGCTGCTGGAGGCGACGGTGCGCGCGGTGGCGATGGTGCGCACGCTGCTCTGGTCGCGGCTGACCGGGCGGGTGGCGGTGCTGGACCGGTGGACGTACTGCCAACACGTGATCATGGCGGCGCGGGGTGACCGGGGCCGGCGGCTGGTCCGCGCGGCGTACGCGGTCTTTCCTCGGCCGGACGTGGTCTGCTTCCTGGCGGTGCCGCCGGAGGTGGCGCAGGCCCGGGTGCTGGCCCGGGGCATCGACACCGAGGAGCTGGCGCACCTGACCGCGCTGGACGCCGGCTACCGGGCGCTGCCGGAGTTCGGCTCCTTCGTGGTGATCGACGGCGACGGCACCCCGGACGAGGTCGCCGCCGCGCTGGACCGGGTGGCCGGAGCGCTGGCCGGCGATCGGCGGTCCGGCGGGCCGCGCGCACGGTAACTTGTGATCATGGAATATCGCCTGGTCGACCGGCTGCCCACGGTCGAGGAGTTCGTCGCCGTCACCCGTGCGGTGGGCTGGGGCGACGCGTACGACCCGGCGGCCATCCCGGCCTCGCTGGCGGCCAGCGTGCACGCCGTGGTGGCCGAGGAGGGCGACCGGGTGATCGGGCTCGGCCGACTGATCGGCGACGGGGCGATCTACTACTACCTTCAGGACCTGGCCGTGCTGCCCGAGCGGCAGCGGCGCGGGGTCGGCGCGGCCATCCTGCGCCGGCTGGAGGAGTGGATCGCCCCCCGCGCCTCGCCCCGCACCTTCGTCGGGCTCTTCGCCGCCGGGGAGTCCGTCGGCCTCTACCGCCGCTTCGGCTACGCCGTGCACGACGGCATGACCGGCATGTTCCGCGTGGGCCCACTGGTGTAAGGAGGGGCCCCTTATTAACAGACGTCTGTTAATAAGGGGCCCCTCCTTACACCTCAGCCGCGGCGGCCCTGGAGCCAGCGGAGGATGTCCGGCGGCAGCCCGGGGTCCTGCTGCGGGGTGGGGCTGGGGGTCGGCGGCGTCGGGCGCGGCGGTTCCGGGCGCTTCGGGTCACCGGCCAGCTCCGGGCTCGGCGCGGTGAAGTCGCGCACCGGCAGGCCGTCGACGGCGGTGCGGATGGTGCGGGCCACCGCGTCGATCACCTTGGCCTGCACCGCCGAGCCGACCAGGTCGGTGGAGTCGTCCGGGTTGGCCGCGATGCCGGCCACGGCGACCTGCGGGGTGAAGCCGACGAAGGTCTCGGTGGCGTTCTTCTCCGAGCTGCCGGTCTTGCCGGCGACCGGGCGGTCGACGATCCGGTCCACCGCGGTGGCCGTGCCGCCGTTGCACTGCCCGTACGCCGACTGCTGGCCGACCGGGCAGCGCGCCGCGTCGGTCGCGGCCCGGGCCACGTCCTCCGAGAGCACCCGCTTGCAGGACGGCTCGCCCACCGGCACCTTGGTGCCGTCCGGCGCGGTCACCGACACCACCGGCGTCGGGGTGCAGTACGTGCCCTCGGCGGCCACGGTGGCGTACGCGTTGGCCAGGTCGAGCGGGGTGGTGGCGGCCACGCCGAGGGTGAAGGCCCCCCAGTTGTGCGCGTCGTGCGCGGCGAAGTCGGCGTCGGCCTGGGCCCGGAAGGTGATGCCGAGGCGCTGGGCCATCTCCACCACCTTGTCCTCGCCGACCTGCTCGGCCAGCCAGACGAAGTAGGTGTTGACCGAGCGGCCGAAGCCGTCCCACATCATCCGGTAGCCGTCCATCCGCTCCGGGTTGGCGTTGGCCGGGCACCACTTGCCGTCGCAGTTGCCCTCGCCGTCGTCGGCGTACCGGGTGGGCAGCCTGCTGGGGGCGTCGAAGCCGGTGGCCAGGGGACGTCCGGACTCCAGCGCGGCGAGCATGGTGAACAGCTTGAAACTCGATCCCGCCTGGTATCCCTGGACGCTGCCGCCGCCGGAGACCAGCGGGTTGACGGTCTCGCCGCTGCCCAGGCCGTACGTGCGGTTGACCGCCATGGCGAGCACCCGGCCGGTGCCCGGCTCGACGGCCGCGATGGGCAGCGCCCGCTTGTCGTCGGCCGGGTAGACCTTGCGGGCCTCGGCCACGGCGGTGGCCTGCACGTCGGGGTCGAGCGAGGTGACCACCCGGTAGCCGCCGCGGCGCAGCGCCTGCTCGCGCTCGGCCACGGTGGCGCCGAACGCGGGCTGCGCCAGCCACCAGCGGCGCAGGTAGTCGCAGAAGAAGCCGGTGTCGGCGGTGGCGGTGACCGCGCACCCGTTGGGCTGCGCGGTGGGGTGCAGGGCCAGCTTCTCGGCCTTGGCCCGCGCGGCCTGCTCAGCGGTGATCTTGCCGGTTTCGGCCATCGCGTCCAGCACGTACCCGCGCCGGTCCAGCGCGGCCTGCTGGTCGCCGCCGATGGGGCTGTACTGGTCGGGCGACTGGACCAGGCCGGCGAGCAGGGCCGACTCGGCCAGGGTCAGGTCCGCCGGGGACTTGGCGAAGTAGCGCTGACTGGCCGCCGCGATCCCGTACGCCCCGGAGCCGAAGTACGCGATGTTGAGGTAGCGGTTGAGGATCTCGTCCTTGCTGAGCCGGTCCTCCAGCGCGGTGGCGTACCGGATCTCCTGGAGCTTGCGGCCGAGGGTCTGCTCGGTGGCCGCGGCCCGGTCCGCCGCGCTGAGGCTGGGGTCGGTCTTGAGCACGTTGCGCACGTACTGCATGGTCAGCGTCGAGCCGCCCTGGGTGTTGCCGCCGGTCACGTTGGCGACCAGCGCCCGGGCCATGCCGCGCAGGTCGGCGCCGCCGTGGGAGTAGAACCGCCGGTCCTCGGCGGCCACGATCGCCTGGCGCATCACCGGCGCGATCTCGGCCAGCGGGACGTCGCTGCGGTTCACGTCGTAGAACGTGGTGAGCAGCGTCGCGCCGTCCTTGGCGTAGAGGTAGGAGCGCTGCGGCTGGGCGGGGGTACGCAGCGCGTCCGGCAGGTCGTCGTAGGCCGCCAGGCCGGCCTTGGCGGCGTACCCGCCGAGCAGGCTGCCGGGGAGCGCGGCGACCGCGACGGCGAGGCCGACGAGCAAGCCGGCGAGCAGCACGGTGAACAGCCGCGTCAGCGGCGACCGGGGTCGGGGCATGGCTGCAAGGATGTCCAGCGGCACCGGCAGCGGGCTACTCCGGCACGCGATTGTCAGCTAACTCACCGTGACCTGCCAGCATTCTCCCCACCCCACCCCCCTCCCGTCCCCGCCGTCCCCCGCGTCCCCACCCCACCCGCTTGCGTCGATCATGAAGTTTGCGTCGCAAAGGGCGATCGAGCCGACGCAAACCTCATGATCGACCGGGAGGGGCCGGGGGGGGGCGGGAGGGGGCGGGAGGGGGTGGGTCAGGCGGCGGGGAGGGGGCCTTGGGGGGCGTCGGGGGGTGGCGGGGCGGCGACCACGCTGGCGGTGGCGGCGTCGCGGGCGATGGCCTGGGGCACCAGGCGGCCGGAGCGGTAGCCGATGCCGATGCCGGCGATCAGCACGAAGATGGCGCCGAAGGTCTGCAGCGAGCCGATCAGGGCGCCACCGAGGCCGAGCAGCGGGGCGGCGATCATCAGCATCGCCCCGTCGCCGTAGGAGAAGGCCCCGGACCGGGCCACCGACCAGCCGACGAGCAGCCAGCCCGCGCTGTAGAACGTGGCGCCGGCCAGCACCACCGACCGGGCGGTGACGCCGAAGACCGGGGTCTGCTCGGCCAGCCCGGCGAAGGGCAGCATGAACACGGTGCCGGCGATGCTGGCCAGCAGCCCGGCCGCGGCCACCCGCCGGCTGCGGGTCGCGGCCAGCAGGCCGGTCAGCGCCAGCAGCGCGAGCAGCCCGAGCCAGACCGCCGCCACCCAGCCGACCAGGTACAGCGGGCTGCCGTCGGCGGGATAGGGGGCGCGGCCCACGCCGCCGTCGCTGGCCATCGCCACCACGCCGTAGAGGACCGCGTACGCGGGCAGCAGCCAGACCGCCGCGCGGGCGAAGCGCCGCACCGACCAGGCCCAGCTCGCGTTGGTGGCCGGCGCGGCCGGAGCGGGGTCGCCGACGAACGGCAGCACCCCGAACCCGCCGCCGGCCCGCCGGCTGCCCAGCGGCCCGGCCGGGTCGTGCGCGCCGGGCACCGGGGTCCGGGAGAAGAGGCGGTTCGCCGGGTCCTTCATGCGTCACCTCGCTCGGCTCCGACGGGCGGCGGGGGACGCACCGGCGCCCCGGTCCTGGCCACCACCCGTCTCTTCGACCGATGGTGGCAGGCACCGGGGCGCCGTATGAGCAGTTTTCGCATTTACCGCCCGAGGACCGGGCGGACCGGATCAGCCCCGCTCGCGCTGATCCGCCGGGTCGTTCACCAGGCTGTCCGTCGAGACCGGCTCCGGTGCGGGCAGCCCCTGCGGACCCTTCCCGCCGGTGGCCTGCGCCTCGGCGACGCGTACCTCGTCGTGGATCTCCCGGGCGGCGATGGCCGCGGCCTCGGCCGCCTCCGCGGCCTCCCGCTCCACCTCGCTGGCGGTGTCCCGGGCCTCCGGCGCCGGCACGTCGCCGGCCATCCGGCTGAGCCCGCCCAGCGCGCCGCCCATGCCCTCCAGGGCCTTGGTCAGCTCGGTCGGCACGATCCAGACCTTGTTGGCGGTGCCGTTGGCGATCTGCGGCAGCGCCTGGAGGTATTGGTAGGCGAGCACCTTCTGGCTCGGGTTGGCGGTGTGGATCGCGTCGAAGACGGTACGGATCGCCTTCGCCTGACCCTCGGCCTGCAGGATCCGGGCCTGCCGGTCACCGTCGGCGCGCAGCACAGCGGCCTGCTTCTCACCCTCGGCGGAGAGGATCTGCGACTGCTTGTGCCCCTCGGCGTTGAGGATGGCCGCGCGGCGGTCCCGCTCGGCGCGCATCTGCTTCTCCATCGAGTCGCGGATGCTCGGCGGCGGCTCGATCGCCTTGATCTCCACCCGGGTCACCTTGATGCCCCAGCGGCCGGTGGTCTCGTCCAGCACCCCGGACAGGTGCCGGTTGATCTCCTCGCGGCTGGTCAGCGCCCGCTCCAGGTCGAGCGAACCGATAACGTTACGCAGGGTGGTGACGGTGAGCTGCTCGATGGCCTGGATGAAGTTGGCGATCTCGTAGGTGGCCCGGACCGAGTCGACCACCTTGTAGTAGAGCACCGTGTCGATCGAGACGACCAGGTTGTCCGAGGTGATCACCGGCTGCGGCGGGAAGCTGACCACCTGCTCCCGCATGTCGACCTTGGTCCGCACCGCGTCGATGAACGGGACCAGGATGTTCAGCCCCGGGCTCAACGTCTTCTTGTATTTGCCCAGCCGCTCCACCACGTCCTGGCGCTGCTGCGGCACGATGCGCACCGCCTTGGCCAGGGTGATGACCGCGACCAGCGCCACGGCTATCAGCAGGACCGGGAGAACGAATTCCATCTAGTCACCTTTTCGCTTCGGGTAGCTCCCCGGAAGGAGAAATGTCATCTCGCCACACCAGGGCGGTGGCACCTCGCACCTGGACCACCTGCGCCCGCTCGCCCGGCGCGAACACCTGGGTCGCGTCGTACGCGCGGGCCTGCCACAACTCGCCGTCGATCTTGACGAGGCCGTGGTCGGTGTCGACCCGTTCCAGCACCAGTGCCGAGCTGCCCTCGATCGCCTCCACGCCGAACGGCTGATCGCCGCTCTCCATCGCCGACATCCGATGCCGGCGCAGCGTCGGCCGGACGCCGAGCACCGTCAACGCGGACACCACCGCGAAGACGACCGCCTGCACCTCGACCGGCGCGCCGAGCGCGGCGGCACCGGCCGCGGCCAGCGCACCGACCGCGAACATGATCAAGAACAGGGTCGTCGTGAAGATCTCGGCGACCGCCAGCACCGCTCCCAGAACGATCCACCACACCGCGTCCACCCACCGATCGTGACACGCCAACGCACGTGTCATCGAACTGTCATGATCGGTACGCTCGGGGCGCCGCCTGCCCCGAGGAGAGATCACCGTGTCACTGCTACCCGCCACCGCCCGCCGGATCGACGACCTCGTCGCCCGCGCGCAGGCCGAGGGGCGCGCCCCGTCGCTGGTCGTCGGCGTGGTCCGGGACGGGACGCCGGCCCACGTGGCGACTGCCGGTGAGCACCCCCGGCCGGACGCCGACCTGCAGTACCGGCTCGGCTCGATCAGCAAGACGATGACCGCGGTGCTGGTCATGCAGCAGCGCGACGCCGGCCGGCTCGCCCTGGACGACCCGCTGGAGCGGCACCTGCCCGGCACCCCCGTCGGCGCGCTGACCCTGCGGCAGCTCCTCGGCCACGCCAGCGGACTGCAACGCGAGCCGGACGGCCACTGGTGGGAACGGCACGAGGGCGGCGACCTGGCCACGCTGGTCGCCGGGCTCACCCCGGACAAGGTCGCCTTCCCGCCGCACCGGGCCTACCACTACTCGAACCTGGCGTACGGGCTGCTCGGCGGGGTGCTGGAGGCGGTGACCGGGACCCCGTGGTTCGCGCTGCTGCGCGAGCGGGTGCTCGAACCGCTGGGGCTGCGGCGGACCACCTACCAGGCCACCGAGCCGTTCGCCCGCGGCTACGTCGTACACCCGTTCCACGACACGTTGCGCGAGGAGCCGCGGACCGACACCGGGGCGATGGCCCCGGCCGGGCAGCTCTGGTCCACCGCGACGGACCTGGCCCGCTGGGCGGCGTTCCTCGCCGACCCCGATCCGGCGGTGCTCGCCCCGGCCACCCTCACCGAGATGTGCGTGCCGGTGGCGATCAACGACCTGGAGTCCTGGCGCGGCGGCCACGGCCTCGGCGTGGAGCTCTACCGGGTCGGCGACCGGGTGTACGTCGGCCACGGCGGCTCGATGCCCGGCTACGTGGCCGGGCTGGCCGTGCACCGGCCCAGCCGCACCGCGGCGATCAGCTTCGCCAACTCGTACGGACTGGGCAACGGCCACCACATCGTCGGGCTGGCCCGGCAGGCGCTCACCGAGGTGCTGGACGCCGAGCCGGCCCGGCCGCCCGCCTGGCGTCCGGTCACCACCGCGCCGGGCGCGGAGCTGACCGAACTCACCGGCCGCTGGTGGTGGATGGGCCTCGAGTACGAGTTCCGGCCCGACCCCGGCACCGGTGACCTGCTCGGCGGGCCGGTCGGGCTGCCCACCCTGCGGTTCACCCCCGAGCGGCCGGACCGCTGGCGGGGGCGCTCCGGCGGCCAGCACGGGGAGATCCTGGCCGTGCTGCGCGACGAGGCCGGGCGGCCGGTCGCCCTGGACATCGGCACCTTCGTCTTCACCCGGACCCCCGACCAGGAGCCCTGACCCGCACCGCCGCGCCCGTCGGACGCGGCCAGGCCGGCCACCCGCCGATTGCTGAGCGTCACGTCCCCGCCCTAGCCCCACCCCCACGCCGACGCTTTGCTCTGCTGCCGCGGAGGCAACAGTCACCAGGTGTGGCCGGCCGGCCGGCTGGACCGACCACCAGTCACCGGCGAAGCCCCTGATCAGGGCCGGTGTTGCCCGGGCGGAAGCAGAGCAAAGGCGGCGAGAGCGGTGTGGCCGGAGCCCGCGTCGGTCACGGTGAGTGGCCAAGCGATGTGGTCACCGGCAGTACGCGCGCCGGCGGCATCGTCGGTGCGTTCGCTCGGCGGGCGGGGCGGGGCGGGGGCGGCGGGCGATCAGGACGGTTCGGTGACGAAGTCGATCAACCGCTCCATGGCGTTGATCAGCGGCGTCTCCACGTCGGAGAAGCTGTCCACCCGGGACAGGATGTGCCGCCACATGTCCGCCGGCTCGGCCACCCCGAGGGCCGCGCAGACCCCCTCCTTCCACGGCCGTCCCGGGGGCACCACCGGCCACGCCGCGATGCCCAGCGCCCGCGGCTTCACCGCCTGCCAGACGTCGACGTACGGGTGGCCGGTGACCAGCACGTGCGGGGACGTCACCCGGGCCACGATCCGGCTCTCCTTCGAGCCCGGCACCAGATGGTCGACGAGCACGCCGAGACGCCGGCCTGGGCCGGGGGCGAAGGCGCGTACCTCGGCGTCGAGGGCGTCGATGCCGTCCAGCGGCTCGACCACCACGCCCTCGATCCGCAGGTCGTCGCCCCAGATCCGCTCGACCAGCGCGGCGTCGTGCACGCCCTCCACCCAGATCCGGCTGGCCTGGGCGACCCGGGCCCGGACGTTGTCCACGGCGATCGAGCCGGAGGCGGTACGCCGGCGGGCCGCCGGCACCGGCGCCCGGGCCGGCCGGCGCAGCGTCACCGGCTTGCCGTCGAGCAGGAAGGCGGCGGGCAGCATCGGGAAGTTGCGCCGCCGGCCGTGCCGGTCCTCCAGCACCACCGCGCCCGACTCGAAGCCGACCACCGCGCCGCAGAAGCCCGAGTCGGCGTCCTCGACCACCAGCTCCGGCTCGGCGTCCACCTCGGGGATCGCCTTGCGCCGCCGCCAGTTCCCCGACAGCACGTCCTCGCTGTATCGCCCGGCCATGTCGATCACGCTAACCCGCTCGCCGCTCGGGTACCCGCCGACGCGCCGCCCCACCCGTACTCCGGCAGCCGGTCGGCCGTCGGTGGGGCCGCCGGGTGGCGCGGCCCGCAGGTGCGCAGGGAGCGGGCCGGAGGGCGGCAAAGCGGGCGAACGGCGTAGTTGGGGGCAGCCGGCGACGGGCGGGCGGCAGTCGAGACAGGGACGGCCGTCAGCACGTACCCTTTCGGCATGTCCCTCCCCGCAGCGGGCGCGGCCACCCTGACTCCGCGCCGGTCGAGCCGGTTCGTCGCCTGGGTGCGCGCGTGGCGCGCCGGGCTGGTCCCCTTCGACGAGGTCTCCGAGGAGATCGCCGGCGACGAGGAGCACCTGGTCGCCGACGCCCCCGGCACGTGGACGGACGTGCCGCTGCGGGAGGCGCTGCCCGCGCTGGCCAAGCTCTCCCCCGACGAGATCCGCCTGGTGCTGCCGGCGCCGGGCGACCCGCGGGGCCTGCCCGGGCCGGGTGACTTCGCCGGCGCGGCCCTGCTCGCCGGGGAGGCCGTGGTGGCCGGTGGGCTCGGCGTCATCCCCGAGGTTCGCACGCACACCTCCGGCTCCGGGATGACCTGGGAGACGGTGCTCTGGCGCTGCTACCCGCTGCCGGCGGACGCGCCGAAGGCGTCGCTGAGCGCCCCCGGCGCCGCCGAGGCGGAGGCCGAGCTGGCCGCGGCGCTGGCCGAGAGCACCGCCGCGCTGACCCGGCTCGACGTGGCGCAGTGGCGGCCCGAGCTGGCCGGCGCCCTCGCCGCGCTGCGCCGCCCGGACGGCACCACCGACCTGCCGCCGGGCTTCGACCCCCGGTCCCGCCGGCTCTTCGCCCGGGCCGCGGTGCTGGACCGGGTGCTCGCCCTGGCCGGGCACAGCGCGCCCGGCGGGGCGATCAACAACTACGAGGCCCAACAGCGCGACGCGGCGCTGCGCCCGCTCACCACCGCCTGCCGGCAGGCCCTCGTGGCCGCGTGCAACGCCCCGCTGCGCCCCTGAGCGCCGCCCGCCCGCAGACCTCGTCGATCGGCCGTCAGATCTCGTCGATCAGGTCGGCGACCGAGTCGACGATCCGCGACGGCCGGTACGGGTAACGCTCGGCCTCGACCCGGGAGCTGATCCCGGTGAGCACCAGGATGGTCTCCAGGCCGGCCTCCAGGCCGCAGAGGATGTCGGTGTCCATCCGGTCGCCGATCATCGCGGTACTCTCCGAGTGCGCGTCGATGGTGTTCAACGCCGAGCGCATCATCATCGGGTTGGGCTTGCCCACGAAGTACGGCTCCACCCCGGTCGCCTTGGAGATCATCGCGGCGACCGAACCGGCCGCGGGCAGGGCGCCCTCCACCGACGGGCCGGTCGCGTCCGGGTTGGTGCAGATGAACCGGGCGCCGTCGTCGATCAGGCGGATCGCCTTGGTTATCGCCTCGAAACTGTAGGTGCGGGTCTCCCCCAGCACCACGTAGTCCGGCGCGAAGTCACTGAGCACGTATCCCACGGCGTGCAGCGCCGTGGTCAGGCCGGCCTCGCCGATCACGTACGCCGTTCCGCCCGGCCGTTGGTCGGCCAGGAACTGCGCGGTGGCCAGCGCGGACGACCAGATCGCCTCCTCCGGCACGTCCAGCCCCATCCGGGCCAGCCGGGCCTGGAGGTCACGCGGGGTGTAGATGGAGTTGTTGGTCAGCACCAGGAACGGCTTGCCCGAGGCACGCAGTTTCTTGATGAACTCCGGCGCGCCCGGCACCGGCTGGCCCTCGTGCACCAGCACGCCGTCCATGTCGGTGAGCCAGCTCTGCACCGGCTTGCGGTCATGCATGTGTCGCCCCAGGGGTGTCGAAAGTCGGTCGGTTCAGGGCCGGCGGGCCGCCGGCACGCAGCACGGAGTGGGGCAGGTGTCCCACATCGGCAACTCGCCGAGGCGACGGCGCAGCCGCTCCCCACCCGGGGTGGTGCGCTCCTCGACGAGCTCGCGGACCATGGCCACGAAGCGCGGGTCGGTGCCGGGCGTGCCGGCCCGGGCGAAGTCCAGCCCGAGCTGCTTCGCCGTCTCCAGGGCCTCGGTGTCCAGGTCCCACACCACCTCGAGGTGGTCGGAGACGAACCCGATCGGGCTGACCACCACCGCCGTCACGCCCTGCCCGGCCAGCGTGGCCAGGTGGTCGTTGATGTCCGGTTCGAGCCACGGCACCTGCGGCGGGCCGGACCGGCTCTGCCATACCAGGTCGTACGGCAGGTCGGGCGCGGCGGCGGCGTGCACCAGCCGAGCCGTCTCCTGCAGCTGGGCGGTGTACCGGCCGCCGGTGGGGCCGGCGGTGGCCGCCGCCGAGGTGGGTACGGAGTGCGCGGTGAAGACCAGCCGGGTGGAGTCCCGCCGCGCCGGGTCGAGCTGGGCCAGGGCCGACCGCACCGCGTCGGCGTGCGGCTCGACGAAGCCCGGATGGTCCCAGAACTGGCGCAGCTTCTCGATCACCGGGGCGTCCGGGCCGACCGCCGCGCGGGCCGCCGCGATGTCCTCCTGGTACTGCCGGCAGGACGAGTAGCCGCCGTACGCGCTGGTCACAAACGCCAGCGCCCGCTCGACTCCGTCGTCGCGCATCTGCGCCACGGTGTCGGCGAGCATCGGGTCCCAGTTCCGGTTGCCCCAGTAGACCGGCAGGTCGAGCCCGTGGGCGGCGAAGTCGTCGCGGATCGCGGCGAGCAGGTCCCGGCACTGCTGGTTGATCGGGGACACCCCGCCGAAGTGCAGGTAGTGCTCGGCGACCTCGGCCAGCCGCTCCGGGGGGACCCCCCGGCCCCGGGTCACGTTCTGCAGGAAGGGCAACACGTCCTCGGGCCGCTCCGGGCCGCCGAACGAGACCAGCACCACCGCGTCGTACGCCATGGGTCCCATTCTCCCCCGCCCGCCGTGACGCCGCCGCGACGCCCCCTGGTCAGCGCGGTAACGAACACCCCGGGGGTGTTAAGCGGGGCCCCTTCCTATGCAGAATGCGTTAAGAGGGGGCCCCTCCTTACATCTCAGGCGCCGATGGCGTGGTAGCCGCCGTCGACGTGGACGATCTCCCCGGTGGTGGCCGGGAACCAGTCGGAGAGCAGCGCCAGGCAGGCCCGCGCCGCCGGCTCCTGGTCGGTCAGGCTCCAGCCCAGCGGGGCCCGCTCGGTCCAGGCGTCCTCGAACTGGTCGAAGCCGGGGATCGACTTGGCGGCGATGGTGCGCAGCGGCCCGGCGGCCACCAGGTTGCTGCGGATGCCCTGCTTGCCCAGGTGCAGGGCGAGGTAGCGGGAGGCGGACTCCAGCCCGGCCTTGGCCACGCCCATCCAGTCGTACACCGGCCACGCCTTGGTGGCGTCGAAGGTGAGCCCGACCACGGCGCCGCCGGCCGACATCAGCGGCAGCGCCGCCATGGCGAGCGACTTGTACGAGTAGGTGGAGACCTGCAACGCGGTCGCCACGTCCTCCCACGGTGCGTCGAGGAAGCCGCCGCCGAGGCAGCTCTGCGGGGCGAAGCCGATCGAGTGCACCACCCCGTCGAGGCCGTCGACGTGCTCGCGAACCTTGTCGGCGAGCCCGGCGAGATGCTCGGGGCTGGTCACGTCCAGCTCGATCACCGGGGCCGGCTCGGGCAGCCGCTTGGCGATCCGCTCCACCAGGGAGAGCCGGCCGTACCCGGTGAGCACGACCTGGGCGCCGTTCTCCTGGGCGAGCTTCGCCACCGAGAAGGCGATGGAGGCGTCGGTGATGACGCCGGTGACCAGCAGCCGCTTACCGGCCAGCAGTCCGGACATGTCGGTGTTACCTCCGTTGCTTTCTCAGTGCCCCATGCCCAGGCCGCCGTCGACCGGGACGACCGCGCCGGAGACGTAACCGGCGCCGTCGCCGGCCAGCCAGGTGACCACCGCGGCGACCTCCTCCGGGCTGGCCATCCGGCCCGCCGGGATCGACCTGAGGATCTCCGCCTTGCGCTCGTCGGGCAACCCGGCGGTCATGTCGGTCTCGATGAAGCCGGGCGCGACCACGTTCGCGGTGATGTTGCGGCTGCCCAGCTCCCGGGTGATCGAGCGGGCCACCCCGACCAGGCCGGCCTTGCTCGCCGCGTAGTTGACCTGACCGGCCCCGCCGGCGAGCCCGACCACCGAGGAGATGAAGATCATCCGGCCCCACCGGGCCCGCAGCATCTTCCCGGAGGCCCGCTTGGCGCAGCGGTACGCGCCGGTCAGGTTGGTGTCCAGCACCCGGGTGAACTGCTCCTCGGACATCCGCAGCAGCAGCGTGTCGTCGGTGATGCCGGCGTTGGCCACCAGCACCTCCACCGGGCCCAGCTCCGCCTCGACGGCCGCGAACGCGGCGTCGACCGACTCGCCGTCGGTCACGTCGCAGGTGACCCCGAACAGCCCCTCCGGGGCCGCCCCGCTGCGGTGGGTCACCGCCACCCGGTCCCCCTGCTTGGCGAAGGCCTGCGCGATGGCCAGGCCGATTCCCCGGTTTCCGCCGGTCACCAGCACCGTACGGGCCACGGTTCCCCCTGAAGCTCAGCTGATCTTTCGGTCGGTGGCGAGCCTAGGCGTTACCGACAGGTAAGCGCTAACGGCCGCCACGTCACACCTGGGTACGACCAGCGCCTCACCCCGTGGCGGGACGCCGGGAAACCGGCCCTGGCCGTACCGTGCCGATGGTGGAGGCATCCCTGACCGGCGCGCTGTGGCCGGCGCTGCGCCGGACCCTGCTCGGCCCCGACGTGCCGGCCGGGTCGTCGCCGCTGGCCCGGTGGCCCCGGCTGGCCCGCCACGCCGGCCCGGCCGGGCTGCTCGCCCTGCTCGGTCTGTTCTGCGCCGCGCTGGCGCAGGAGGTCGACCTGGCGTTGCCGTTCGGCGTCGCGGTGCTGTTCGCGGCGCTCACCGTCGCACCTCTCGCACTGCTGCCCCGCCGGCCGCTGGCCGCCTGGCGGCTCACCCTCCTCGCCCTGGCGATCTGCACCTTCAACGCCCCGGCGGACGCCCCCTGGCCGTGGACTCCGGTGCTGCTGCTGATCGCGGTCGCGGTACTGGCGGTGGTGGCCGCCCGGGTGGACCGGCCGGTGCTGATCTGGGTGGGGCTGATCTCGGCCGTCCCGGTGCTGACGATGATGAACGCGAACAACCGGATCGGCGCGCTGCTGCTGCTCGGCGTGCTCCTGGTGCTCGGCGACCTGATCCGCGGCAACCTGGCCTCCCGCCGGGCCCTCGCCGCGCAGACCGAGCGCGGCGACCAGGAGCGGGCCCGCCGGGCCCTGCTGGAGGAACGCACCCGGATCGCCCGCGAACTGCACGACGTGGTGGCGCACCACATGTCGATGATCGCGGTGCAGGCGGAGACCGCCCCGTACCGGCTGACCGACGTGCCGGCGCCGGCCCGGGCCGAGTTCACCGCGATCGCCGGCTCGGCCCGCGCGGCGCTCACCGACATGCGCCGGCTGCTCGGGGTGCTGCGCAGCGAGTCGACCGGGGCCAATACCGCACCCCAGCCCGGCCTGGCCGACGTCGCCGCCCTGCTGGCCGCCGCCGAGCGGGCCGGGATGACGGTCACCCGCGACGGCGATCCGCCCGAGGACGTGCCGGCGCCGGTCGGGCTGGCCGCGTACCGGATCGTGCAGGAGGGGCTGGCCAACGCGGCCCGGCACGCGGCCGGCGCCGCGGCGCGGGTCACCCTCCGCGCCGAGCCGGGCGCCCTGACCGTACGCGTCGAGAACGACCCGATCGCCGCGACGCCGGCCGGGGAGGGCGCCGGCCACGGGCTGACCGGAATGCGGGAGCGGGCCCTCGCGCTGGGCGGTACGTTCCACGCCGGGTCGACCGGGGACGGTGGCTATGTGGTGACGGCCCGGCTGCCGTACGACCGGGAGGACGACGCGTGATCAAGGTGCTGATCGTCGACGACCAGGCGATGGTCCGGCAGGGCTTCGGGGCGTTGCTCGCCGCCCAGCCGGACCTGCTGGTGGTGGGCGACGCGGCGGACGGCGCGGCGGCGGTCCGGCAGGCCCGCCGGCTCGACCCGGACGTGGTGCTGATGGACGTGCGGATGCCGGTGCTGGACGGGCTGGCCGCCACCCGCCAACTGCTCGGCGACCGGGTCGCCGACCGGCCCCGGGTGCTCATCCTCACCACCTTCGACCTCGACGACTACGTCTACGAGGCGCTGCGCGCGGGGGCCAGCGGCTTCCTGCTCAAGGACGCCCCGGCCGCCGACCTGGTGCACGCCGTGCGGGTGGTGGCCGCCGGGGACGCGCTGCTGGCGCCCGCGGTGACCCGTCGGCTGATCGCCGAGTTCGCCGCCCGGCCCGACCGGCACCGGCCCCGCCCGACCGAGCTGGCCGGGCTGACCCCACGGGAGACCGAGGTGCTGCGGCTGATCGCCCGCGGCCGGTCCAACACCGAGATCGCCGGTGACCTGGTGGTCTCCGAGCAGACCGTGAAGACCCACGTCGGGCGGATCCTGGGCAAGCTGCGGCTGCGCGACCGGGCCCAGGCGGTGGTCTTCGCGTACGAGTCGGGTCTGGTCGCCGCCGGCGAGTAGCACCGCAGAGCCAGTGGCGGGATCCCGCCACCGGGCGACGACCGGCGACCGGCCCCGGCCGCACGCTCCCTGAGTCCGACTCGGAGGGAGCAGTCGATGCGCTGGAGTCCACCGGCCCGTACGGGCCTGACCGCGCTGCTCGGGACCGCCCTGGCGCTGCCGGCGGGCCCGGCGCCGGCGCCACCGGGGACGTACCCGGTGACCCCGGCGGCGTTGCGGGCGGCCGGGCCGCCCTACGCCGGGTGGGCCGACGCGGGCCGGCGCTTCCTGCGCTTCGACCCGCGCGGCGACGGGCTGGCGGTGGAGGTGCTGGGTGACCTGGCGACCGCCGACCGGATCGCGGTGCTGGTGCCCGGGGTGGGCAGCACCCTGCGCGACTTCGACCGGGGCCTCGGCGGGGTCCCCGGCCGGGCCCCGGCCCGGCAGGCCCGCGACCTGTACGCCGCGCTGCGCGCCGGGCATCCCGGGGCGCGGGTGGCGGTGCTGGCCTGGCTCGGTTACGACCCGCCCGACGGGGTGGCCACCGCCGCCGGCCCGGCCGCCGCCCGGCGGGGCGCACCGGCCCTGCGCACGCTGCTGCGCGAGCTGGCCGCCCCCGGCGTCCGGATCACGTTGGTCGGGCACAGCTACGGCGCGCTGGTCGCCGGCCTCGCCGCCCGGGACGTCCCGGCGCAGGTCACCGACCTGGTGACGCTGGGCGGGATCGGGGCCGGGGTGGACCGGGCCGACGCCCTGCCGGGGGTGCGGGTGTGGGCGGCCGAGGCGGCCACCGACTGGATCCGCCGGGTGCCGGAGCTGCGGCTGGCCGGGCTCGGGCACGGGGTACGGCCGGGGGATCCGGCGTTCGGCGCCCGGCGGCTGCCGGTGGCCGGTGTCGCCGGGCACGACGGCTACCTCGCGCCCGGCGGGGTCACCCTGGCGGCGGTCGCCGCCGTGGTCCGCGACGGTGCGCTGCCCTCCGCCGCCGACCTGACGGATTCGCCGCGGGCCGGCGCGCTGCCGGCCGGCGCGCTGCCGGCCGGTGCGGTGCCCGCCGGTGCGGTGCCCGCCGGTGCGGTGCCCGCCGGTGCGGTGCCGGCCGGTGCGGTGCCGGCCAGTGCGGTGCCGGCCGGTGCGCCGGCGACGGCGACGGGGGCGGGCCGGTGAGCCGGGACCGGGCCGTCGACGCGGTGCGGGCCTGGGCCGTCGGCGGGGTGGTGCTGGGCCACTGGCTGGTGACCGCGCTGGTGCTCGCCCCGGACGGCGGCCTCACCGTGGCCAGCCCGCTCGCCACCATGCCGGCCCTGGCGCCCGCCACCTGGCTGTTCCAGACACTCGGGCTGCTCTTCTTCGCCGCCGGGTACGCCGCCACCCGGTCCCGGGCGCGGTTCCCCGGCGGCGGCGCGGGATGGCTGGCGCGGCGGATGGGCCGGCTGGCGCTGCCCACCCTCGCGCTGCTCGGCGGCGGGGCGGCGGTGCTGCTGGCCGCGATCGTGCTGGGCGCCCCGGACGACACCCTCGCCACCGCGATCGAGCTGACGATCAGTCCACTGTGGTTCCTGCTGCCGCTGCTCGCGCTCTCCGCGCTGACCGGCGCGCTGCACCGCGCCGTACGCCGATGGGGTGCGGCGCGGTGCGTGGCCCTGGCGGTGGCCGTGGCGGTCGCCGCCGACCTGGCCGGGCGACTGGCGCCGGTCGCACCCGGGCGGCTGCCGGTGGCGCTGCTCGCCGCCTGGTCGGTGCCGTGGCTGCTGGGCGTGGCGCACGCCGACGGCCGGTTGACCGGCCGGCGTCCGGCGGTCGCGCTGGCCGCCGGCGGCGCGGTGGCGCTGGGCGGGCTGCTCCTGCTCGGCTGGCCGGCCAGTGCGGTGGGCGTGCCGGGAGCCGACGTGTCCAACCTCCACCCGCCGTCGTCGGCCGCGGTGGCGCTCGCGATGACCCAGGTCGGGCTGGCGTTGCTGGCCCGGCCGGCGCTGGAGCGGCTGGTGCGGCGGGCCGCCGTGCGACGCGCGGTGGACGGGGTCAACCGGCACGCGATGGGCATCTACCTGTGCCACCAGCCGGTGCTGATCGGGGTGACCGCGCTGGCCGCCCGGGCCGGCCTCGCCCTGCCGGGCCTGCACACCCCGCCCGCCTCGGCGGCCTGGCTGGCCGCCCGGCTCGGCTGGCTACCGCTGTTCGCGCTGGTCCTGGCCGGGTTGCTGGCCCGCCGACGGCCGCGCGTCAGCCGGGTCGCCGCCGCCGCGCGGCGGCCGGCCACGACGGCTCGGCCAGGTGCGCCCGCCCGGCCCGCCGGGTGTACGATGATCGGCGTTGCGGGCCGCTGCGTCGGCCTGCCTTCCGGGCCCCGCCGACCGCAGGAGGTGATCGCTGTGCGAGATAGCGATCCTCCTAGTCGTGGCCGGGCCGACCGTCAGCCCCGCTGAGCCACGACTCAGTCAGGCGAGCTGACCCAGATCCCGCTCCCACCCCCGCCGAAGCCCCGGCCGACCTGACCGGGTCACCCCTCGGCGCGGTGGTGGAGCCGCCCGGTCACGACTTCGTGTGCGCGTCCTGATCCCTCGGCGGTCCCGTCCGGACCGCCCAGTCGCCACCCGGAGCTGTCCATGAGCCGCTACGTCGCCCCGCTGGGCTTCACCCTCGCCGCCGTCTGGGTGGCCGTCCTGTTCGTCCTCGCCGGCTCCACCCACTGACCGGCCCGCCTCCCGCCGGCGCCCGGGGCGTTGGCCCCGGGCCGGCGCTCAGAGGAGGCGGGAGGTCCAGAGCAGGCTCATCGCCCCCGCGCAGAGGGCGAACAGCAACGCCACTCCGGCATACCACTGGGTCACCTCGCGCGGCTCGGTACGGAACCCGATCGAGCTGCCCATGTCCTGGTAGACCTGCTTCAGCTCGCTGATCGACGCCGCCTCGTAGAAGTATCCCTCGGTGGTCTCGGCCAACTCTGCCAGGGCCATCCGGTCCACCGGCACCCGCTGCAACTGGCCGCCGATGTCCACCTGACCGGAGTCGGTGCCGAAGGCGATGGTGGAGACCGGGACGTTCGCCGCCTGCGCGGCGGCCGCCGCCTCCTCCACCGAACGCCCGGAGGTGCGGTAGCCGTCGGAGAGCAGCACGATCCGGGCCGGCGGGATACCGGCCGCCCCGTCGGCCGGCACCGACCGGATCGCCTCCAGGCAGGTGAAGACCGCCTCACCGGTCGCCGTCGACTCGGCCAGCACCAGCCCGTCGATCCCGGCGGTCACCGCCGCCCGGTCCTTGGTCGGCGACACCAGCACGTTCGCCGCCTTGGCGAACGAGACCAGCCCCAGGTTGTAGCTGGGCGGCAGCTCCGCCACGAACTGCTTGGCCGCCTCCTGGGCGGCCTCCAGCCGGTTCGGCGCCACGTCGTCGGCCTGCATCGACAGCGACACGTCGATGGCGAGCATCACGGTGGCCCGCTCCAGCGGCTCCTTGGTGTCGATCGCCGGCCGGGCCATCGCGGTGGCCAGCGCCAGCAGGCAGAGCAGGAAGGCGGTCGCGGCGGCGTGCCGCCGCCAGCCCAACCCCCGCGGGGCCAGGGTCCGCAGCAGGTCCACGTTGGTGAACCGCATCGCGTACGCCTTGCGCCGGCGCTGCCGCCACACGTACGCGGCGGCTAGGGCGAGCACCGGCAGCACGGCCAGCAGCCACCACGGTTGCAGAAAACGGATCATCGTGTCGTCCCTCGGGTGCGGGCGTGCCGCTGCGCGGCGACGAAACGCACCATGTCCAGCAGCCAGTCTCGATCGGTGCGCAGCCGCAGGTGGGCGGCGCCGGCGGTGCGCAACGCGGCGTCGATCGCGGCGCGATGGGCGGCCGCCGCCTCGGCGTAGCGCCGGCGCAGCCGCGGGTCGGCGGTCTGCACCTCGTGCAGCTCCCCGGTCTCCGGGTCGACCACCGGCAGCACCCCCACGTCGGGCAGCTCCAACTCGCGCGGGTCGACCACCTCGATCGCCAGCACGTCGTGCCGGACCCGGAGCTTACGGACCGGCCGGGTCCACTGCTCGGGCGGTGCGAGGAAGTCCGAGATGACCACCGCCACGCCACGCCGCCGGGGCGGCCGGTTGAGCATGTCCACCAGCGCGCCGAGGTCACCGCGGCCGGGTTGGCTCGGCACCCCGGCGATGGCCCGCAGCAACCCCTGCGCCTCCTTGCGGCCGTTGCGGGCGGGCAGGCGCAACACCCGCCCGGCCGCCCCGCCGCTGCGGTCGCCGGCCGGCGACCCGGTGCCGACCACCGCCCCGATCCGGTTGCCGCCGCGCACGGTCAGGTGGGCCAGCGCAGCCGACGCGGCGATCACCACGTCCCGCTTGAGCCACTGCCCGGTGCCGAAGTCGAGGCTGGCCGACAGGTCCACCGCCAGCCAGGTCTCCAGCTCCCGGTCGGCCACCGTCCGGCGCACGTGCGGCGTGGTGGTCCGCGCCGTCACCGGCCAGTCCATCCGCCGCACGTCGTCGCCGGGACGGTATTCCCGGGACTCGCCCGCCTCGCTGCCCGGCCCCGGCAGCAGTCCGGCGTAGTCGCCCTGGAGCAGGCCGTCGAGCTTGCGGGTCACCATCAGCTGCAACCGGGACAGCACCGCCTCGGTACGCCCACCGGCGGCCAGCGCCGGCGAGAGCTCGGGTCGGGTCACGGCCGCTGCCCGGGCCAACCGGCGCCCGGTGGCGCGGCCGGCGGTGGGGTGGCCTGCTGCCGGGGCGCGACCGAGGGCAGCGGGATCGTCGACATCACCCGGTGCACCACGTGGTCGGCCGGCACGTCGTCGGCGAGCGCGTCGTAGCTGAGCACCAACCGGTGCCGCAGGATGTCCGGGGCGATGTCCTGCACGTCCTGGGGCAGGGCGTAGTCCCGGCCACGCAGCAGGGCCAGGGCGCGGGTGGCCCGCACCAGGCCGAGCGAGGCGCGCGGGCTGGCACCGTACTGGATGAACCGGGCGACGTCCGGCATGCCGTGCTCCGCCGGGCTGCGGGTGGCCAGCACCAGCCGGACCGCGTAGTCGACGAGCGCGTTGTGCACGAAGACCTGGTCGGCCTTGTGCTGCAGCCCGATCAGGTCGGAGGTGGTGAAGACCGGCGCCGGTTCCGGCGGCGAGACGCCCATCCGATAGACGATCTCCCGCTCCTCGGCGTCGGTCGGATAGCCGACCACGATCTTCATCAGGAACCGGTCCCGCTGCGCCTCGGGCAGCGGATAGACGCCCTCCTGCTCGATCGGGTTCTGGGTGGCCATCACCAGGAACGGGTTCGGCACCCGGTGCGACTCGCCACCGATGGAGACCTGCCGCTCGCTCATCACCTCCAGCAACGCCGACTGCACCTTGGCCGGTGCCCGGTTGATCTCGTCGGCGAGCAGGAAGTTGACGAAGACCGGGCCCAACTCCACGTCGAACTTCTCGCTGGACTGGCGGTAGATCCGGGTGCCCATGATGTCGGCGGGAACCAGGTCGGGGGTGAACTGCACCCGGGCGAAGGAGCCGCCGACCACCCTGGCCATGGTCTCCACGGCAAGGGTCTTGGCGACGCCCGGCACCCCCTCCAGCAGGCAGTGCCCCCGGGCCAGCAGCGCGACGAACATCCGCTCGACCATCCGGTCCTGCCCGACGATGACCCGTTTGATCTCGAACAACGCCCGCTCCAGCAGCGTGGCGTCCTCGGCCGGGGTGGTCACCGGCACGGGTGCGCCCGGCGCGCCGCCGGTCGGTGTCGGGGCATCGGGCGTGGTCGGCTGGGCCACCGGTCCTCCACAGCATGATCGTCGTCGGGCGTGGTGCGTATCAAGACTGTCATGCCGGGCTGACCACCGAGGAGCGGAGAACCCGATTTTCGCCGCCATGTCCAGTCCCCGGGACCTCGCGCGCCGGTCCGCGCGTAATCGCCGCGCACGGGTGGACACGGAGGGGTCCGGCGCGTGTACGATTCACCCCGTCGCCGGGCGGCTCCCCCCGTGGCCGCCCGGCGCTGAAGCTTCCCGTCCCGGCGGCCTAGACTCGCCCGGATGACCCCTCACTCCCCCGCCGACGAGGCGCCGATCTGCTCGGCGCGGGGCTGCCGCGCCCCGGCGGAGTGGGCGCTGCGCTGGCGCAATCCCCGCCTGCACGAACCCGACCGGCGCAAGACCTGGCTGGCCTGCGCCGCGCACCGCGAGTCGCTCGGCGGCTTCCTGGACGCGCGCGGCTTCCTGCGGGAGGTCGTGCCGGCGCCCGGATCGCCTACCCTCGAAGGGTGAGTGAGCGCAACGGACGCCCCGGTGAACGGTGACCACCCCGCCGGGCCGGCAGCGGCCCCGGCCAGCCCCCTGGAACCCTGGCCGGACACCGTCCGGTGGCAGCCCATCTCCCGCGACCAGATCTGGGTGGAACTGATCCGGCTGGCGGTGTTCCTCGGCATCCTGCTGCTCGGCCTCTCGGTGGCCTGGGCGCTCACCGGCCTGACGCTGGTCGGCCTCGCCCTGGCGGCGGTCGTGCTCGGCGGCTGCTGGCGCGCGGTCGCCGTCGTCCGCGCCGTGCGCGCCTGGGGCTACGCCGAGCGGGAGAACGACCTGCTGGTCCGGCACGGGCTGCTGGTCCGGCGGCTGTCCATCGTGCCGTACGCCCGGATGCAGTTCGTCGACGTCAGCGCCGGCCCGCTGGAGCGGGCCTTCGACCTGGCCACCGTCCAACTGCACACCGCCGCCGCGGCGAGCGACGCCCGGGTGCCCGGGCTGCGCCCGGCCGAGGCGTCCCGGCTGCGCGACCGACTCACCGCGTTGGGCGAAGACCGCGCGGAGGGCCTGTGACCACCCCACCCCCCGCCCGCCCGGCCCTGGCAGCCCGCCCGGCCCCGGCAGCCCGCCCGGCCCTGGCAGCCCGGCCGGCCCCGGCAGCCCGGCCGGCCCTGGCCGGCTACTTCTCGGAAGTAGTGGCATCGGGCGCCTGTGAAGGCCACTACTTCCCGCATCGAGCACGATCTTCGACGGTCGAGCGGGCGCGGGCCGGAGGGTGGGGGCCGGACGGGGCGCCGCGATCGGCGGAGACGCGGTGAGCGACCGGCCGGTCGGGCCGGAGGGCCGTCCCGGCGACCAGTACCCGGTGCCGGGAGGCGCTCCGGACGCCGCGCAGCACCCCGCCCCGCCGAGCCACCCGCAGCCGGGACCGGCCCAGCCGCCGCCGGCCCCGCAGCCGCCGGCACCGTCCGATCACCCGCAGTCGGGACCGGCCCAGCCGGCACCGTCCGGTCAGCCGTGGCCGTCCGCCACCCCGCAACCCGCACCGTCACCTGCCGGTTCGCCGTGGCCGTCCCCCGCCCCGCAACCCGCCGGTCCGCCGTGGCCGCCGCCGGCCCAGCCCGGGCAACCGGCCACCTCGGCCGACGCGCGACCACCGACGGCGCCCGGTCAACCATGGCCACCGCCGTCAGCGAGCAACCAACCGCCACCCGGCAACCAGCCGCCACCCGCGCCAGGACAGCCGTGGCCGCCGTCGCCCGGCAGCCAACCACCCGCGCCAGGACAGCAGTGGCCACCGCCGCCCGGCAGCCAACCGCCGCCGCCCGGGAGCATGCCGTGGCCACCGTCGCCCGGCAGCCAACCACCCGCGCCAGAGCAACCATGGCCACCGCCGTCCGGCGGCCAACCGCCGCCGCCCGGGAGCATGCCGTGGCCGGCGGGATACCCGTGGCCGGCGGGATACCCGTGGCCGGCGGGGTACCCGGGGCCGGCGGGGTACCCGGGGCCGGCGGGACCGCAGGGTGCCGCGCCATGGCCCGGCCCGGCGGCCGGTGGGCCGGTGGGCGAGGAGCCGCGGCGCCGGCTGCACCCGCTCAGCCCGGCCCTGCACGGGGCGAAGTCGCTGGTCGTGGTGATCGCCGGGCTCTCCTGGTCGACGCTGTCCCGGGTGGGCTTCGGCTGGTTCGCGGCGATGGTGGCGCTGCTCGCCCTCGGCGCCACCGTGCTCGCCGTGGTGAGCTGGTACAACACCGGCTACCACGTGGTCGGGCGGGAGCTGCGGGTGCACGAGGGGCTGCTCTGGCGGCGTACCCGGGCCATCCCGCTGGAGCGGTTGCAGGCCGTCGAGGTGGTCCGGCCGCTGCTCGCCCAGCTCACCGGCCTGGCGGAGCTGCGCCTGGAGGTGGTGGGCGGCGGCAAGACCGAGGCGCCGCTGGCGTACCTGAACGTGGCGGAGGCGCACGCCCTGCGGCAGCGGCTGCTGGACCTGGCCGGTCGGGTGCCGGTCGCGACACCGGCCGGAGCACCGGCGGCACCCGGCGCGCCGCCGGCACCGGGCACACCGGCGGCGGCCAGCGAGCCGGGTCGGGCCGCACCGCCCGGCCGCCGGCTGCACGAGGTACGCAACCAGGACCTGCTGGTCAGTCAGCTGCTCACCCCGCAGGCCTTCCTGCTGCCGTTCGGCGTGCTCTTCGTCGTGTCGCAGTTCCTCTCGGAGGGTTCCTGGTCGTTCGTCGCGGTGGCCAGCACGCTGACCGCGATGGCCGGTGTGCTGCTGCAACCGATCCGCCGGGTGCTGGACGACTGGAACTTCCGGCTGGCCAGCGACGACGGCCGGCTGCGGATCCGCAACGGGCTGTTGGAGACCCGGGCGCAGACCGTGCCGCTGACCCGGGTGCAGACCGTCGGGGTCACCTGGCCGCTGCTGTGGCGGCCGAAGGGCTGGCTGCGGCTGCGGCTGGAGGTGGCCGGCTACTCGGCCGCCGAGCCGGACGACCGGAACCGGCCGGACCGGTTGCTGCCGGTCGGCGACGCCGGCACCGGCGAGCGGATCGTGGCGGAGGTGCTGCCCGGCGTACGGCTGGCGGAGCTGCCCACGACGGCCCCGCCGCGGCGGGCGCGCTGGCTGCGACCGCTGAGCCGGCAGGCGCTCGGCGCCGGGCTCACCGAGCAGGTCTTCGTGGTCCGCTCGGGCCTGCTCACCCGCCAGCTGGCGCTGGTGCCGTACGCCCGGATCCAGAGCGTGCGGGTGGTGCGGGGGCCGGTGCAACGGCTGCTGCGGCTGGCCACGGTGCACGCGGACACGGCGGGCGGGTCGGGGGCGGCGGCGCCGCACCGGGACCTGGCCGAGGCGTGGGCCCTGGCGGCCGAGCTGACCGAGCGGGCATACGCCGCCCGGCGGTGACGCGGCGCCGCCGCGACCGCTTGGCGGTGACCCGGCGCCGCCGCGACCGCCCACTGGCGGCGCGGGCGGCGGATCAGCGAGTCGCGGGCGCCGGCACCTCGTCCGGGTCGCCCAGGGCGGACGGCCGGGCGGGACCGGCCGAGCTCTCACCGGCCGGGACGGCGCCGGTCGCCGGTGGTGCGGCGCCGGCCCCACCGGTCGGGGCCGGTTCGCCGGGGTCGGGTGCCGCGGCGGCCTGGGCCGGGGTCGGCTCCGCCGGACCTCGGCGGGAGCGCCAGGCGGCCCAGCCCCGCTCGGCCAGCCCGACGACCAGGAACGCCATGCCCACGTACGCCCAGCCGACCAGCACGTCGATGATGTAGTGCTCACCGGCGTAGACCAGGGTGAACGTCATCGCCAGCGGGTACGCCAGCAGCAGCGGCCACCAGCGCCGCCGCACCGACGGCAGGAAGAAGACCACCACGAACAGCGCCCAGGCGGTGTGCAGGGAGGGCATCGCGGCGACCGGGTTGGAGGCGATCTGCCCGGCGTTGAGCAGGTTGCCGGCGCCGTGCATGCCGAACGCCTTCCACCCCCGGGTGGAGATCCGGGCGACCTCGGTGAGCAGGCCGTTCTGCGCCGCCCACCACGGCGGCGCGGCCGGGTAGATGAAGTAGGTGACCAGCCCGCTGGCGCAGAGGAAGCCCCAGCGGCGCATGTACGCGCCCCAGCGCTTGCGGCTGCGCACCCAGAGCACCCCGGCGGCGGCCAGCGCCACCACGAAGTGCGAGAAGTAGACCCAGCTGACCAGCACGTCGTACCACTGCACCTGAGGCTCGTAGAGGTGCTGCTGGAGCCAGACGGTGGGCACCTCCCCGCCGGTCGCCCAGCCCACCAGGAACCGGTCGGCGACGATCAGCTCCATCGCGTGCGGGACCCGGCCGTTGTCGGCGAAGCCCCGGGAGAGGTTGTAGACGATCAACAGCAGCACCACCGGCACCCAGTCCCGGGCGAAGGCCAGGTGGCTGCGCCAGGGCCGGGCGGAGTTCCACGCGATGGTGGCTGCCCAGATCCAGACGAAGGCGTACGCCGGGTCGGTGGGCAGGCCGATGGCCAGCCAACACGCGACGAAGGCGGCACCCCAGACCGCCATGGCGACGACGCGGCGGCGCCCGCCGTCGGCCCGGTCGGGGCTACCGGAAGGGACGGGGCGCTGGGGATCAGTCACGACGGCCATCGCGATCCAGGTTAACGGCGGGTGCCGCACGACCGGACGCCCACCCGCCCGCTGGGTCCTGGCGCACAGCGTACCGGTGCCGGTGATGATCGCCAGGGCCTAGGCTGGGGCCATGCAGGAGCAGCCCTTCCCGACCGGGCTGGTGGCCCGGGTCGAGCTGACCGTCACCGCTGCCGACACCGCCACGGCGGTGGGTTCCGGCGACGTACCGGTCCTGGCCACACCCCGGGTGGTGGCCCTGGCCGAGGCGGCGACGGTGGCCGCCACGGCGGCCCCGATGCCCCCGGGACGCACCACCGTCGGGACCCGGGTCGAGCTGGACCACCTGGCCGCGACGCCGGTCGGCCGGACGGTGGTGGCGCAGGCCCGGCTGGCCGCGGTGGACGGCCGGCGACTGGCCTTCGAGGTGGCCGTCACCGACGGCGACGAGACCGTGGCCCGGGGGCGGGTCGAGCGGGTGCTGGTCGACCGGGAGCGGTTCCTGGCCCGGGTCGGGGAGGGCGCGTGAACGGCTACCGGTTCCGCGAGGTGGCCTCCGGGGTGCACGTGCTGCGCGAGCCGCTGCTCGACGTGAACGTCACGCTTGTCGTCGGGGACGGCGCGGCCCTGCTGGTGGACACCCTCTCCACGGTGGGGCAGGCGACCGCGCTCGCCGCCGCCGCCCGGGCCGTCACGGACGCCCCGTGGAGCGTGGTGAACACCCACCACCACTTCGACCACTGCTTCGGCAACGCCACGCTGGCCGCGGACCCACCCCGCCCGGTGTACGCGCACGAGCTGGCCGCGGCGGCGATGCGCGACCCGGAGCGGCTGCGCCGGCAGGCGTACGAGGAGGTGCGCGCCGAGCAGCCCGAGCTGGCCGCCGAGCTGGCCGGCACCGAGCTGCTGGCCCCGACGCACCCGGTGCACACCGAGACGGTGCTCGACGTCGGCGGGCGGCGGGTGGTGCTGCGCCACCCCGGGCACGGGCACACCGACGCCGACCTGGTGGTGCACGTGCCGGACGCCGACGTGCTGGTCGCCGGGGATCTGGTGGAGCAGAGCGGACCACCGGCGTTCGAGGACTCGTACCCCCTGCAGTGGCCGGACGCGGTGGCCGACCTGCTCCGCCTGACCACCCCGGCGACGGTGGTCGTGCCGGGGCACGGCGACCCGGTCGACGTGCAGTTCGTCCGGGCCCAGCACCGCCAGCTGGTCGACCAGGCGTGGCTGATCCGGGCGGCGCACACCGCCGCCGCCCCGCCGGAGCGGGTGGCGGCCGAGTCCCCGTTCGGCGCCCGGCCCGGACTGATCGCCGCCCGCCGCGGCTTCGCCGAACTCGACGGCACCGGCTGACCGGCCGCCGCCGTCGTCGTCACCCGGCCCGGCTCGCCCGGCCTCGTCACGCGAAGCGGCGGGTCACCTCGGCCCGGGTGGGCATGGAGAGCGCGCCGCCCGGTGACTCGCAGACCAGGCCGGCCACGCGCAACGCGAACGCCACCCGCTCCCGCCACCCGGTGGGCTCGGCCGGCTCGCCGTCGATCAGCAGCTCGGCGATCAGCGCCGCCATCACCGAGTCGCCGGCGCCGGTGGCGTCCACCGCGTCGACCTTCGGCGCGGGAATCCGGACCGGGTCGGGCCCGGCGGCCACCAGCGCGCCGTCCGCGCCCAGGGTGACCACCACCGTCCCGGCGCCCAGCTCGCGCAGGTACGCGGCGACCCCCTCGACCGGCTCGCGCGGATAGAGCAGTTCGGCGTCGGCGGCGCTGAGCTTGACCAGGTGCGCGGTGGCGGCGAACTCGGCCACGATCCGGCGCAGCTCGTCCAGCGCGGCCGGGCCGGTGAGCAGCCGGGGACGCACGTTCGGGTCGAACACCCGCAGGCCGCCGGCGATCGACCAGGCCCGGCGGGCGGCGGCGAGCACCGGCGGGCAGAGCAGGACGATCGAGCCGCCGTAGAGCACGTCCGCCCCCTCGACCAGGGCGACGTCCAGGTCGTCGGCGGTGAGCAGCCCGTACGAGGGCGGGTCGCCGTAGAACCGGAAGTCCGGCTCCGGGCCGGCGTGGGTGGTCACCGCCAGCGAGGTGGGCACCGGCACGGTCACCGCGCCGGCCAGGCCGACCCCGGCGTCGGCCAGGAACGCCCGGATCCGGTCGGCCAGCACGTCGTCGCCGAGCGAGCCCACGAAGTGCGCCGAACCACCGAGCCGCGACACCCCGACGGCCACGTTGAGCGGCCCGCCACCGATCTCCTGCCGGAACACACGCCGCCCATCCTGCTCCGCGTCGAGCAGGTCGATCAGCGCCTCGCCCAGCACCACCGCGTATCCCACGAGTCCTCCAGAGATCAGATCCGTCGCACCAGGCTGGCACACTCGCCGCCGTGACGAACCCTGAGGACACCGTATTGGCGTACTGGGCCGCATGCGAGGACCGCGACTGGGCCCGGTTCGGGGCGCTGCTCGCCGAGGACGTCGTCTATGACCTCCCGCAGACCCGGGAGCGGATCCGGGGCCGCCGGGACCACCTCGTCGAGCGTTACTGACGCATCGAGGCACTCCTATTGCGCTCCGGCGGCGGCGCGTGGTGGGATGGCGCTGCCGGGTGTGTGCGGGGGCTGCCGCATCGCACCCGCGCCGGGTTCTGTTCACGCGAGGGCACCGGTCCGCACCGACGGACCGCGGACAGCCGTGTCCGCCCGCCCCTGTGCCGGTGGACGCGGTCGCTCCCCCCCCAGGCGAGCCCCTGTCGCCACGCCTCGGCCGGGCACCGTGGCCGGCGGCGACGGGCTCACCCACCCTCGAAGGAGAACCCGTGCACCGATCCCGTACGGCCGCGCTGTTCACCGCGGTCGCCACCCTGGCCGCGGGCGCCGCGATCGCCCTGGCCACCGGCTCCGGCCCGGCCGCCGCGCACGGCGCCGCGATGACCCCGGGCGCCCGTACCTTCCTCTGCTGGAAGGACGGACTCAGCGCGACCGGGGAGATCAGGCCGAACAACCCCGCCTGTTCGGCGGCGGTCGCCGAGAACGGGGCGAACTCGCTGTACAACTGGTTCAGCGTGTTGCGCTCCGACGCCGGCGGCCGGACCACCGGCTTCATCCCCGACGGCAAGCTGTGCAGCGGGGGCAACCCGGGCTTCAGCGGCTACGACCAGGCGCGCAACGACTGGCCGATCACCCACCTGACCGCCGGGCGGACGATGGAGTTCCGCTACAGCAACTGGGCCCACCACCCGGGCACGTTCTACTTCTACGTGACCAAGAACACCTGGAGCCCGACCCGCCCGCTGGCCTGGAGCGACCTGGAGGAGCAGCCGTTCCTGCAGGTGACCAACCCGCCGCAGCGGGGCGCGGTGGGCACCAACGACGGCCACTACTACTTCACCGGCACCCTGCCGGCGAACAAGAGCGGGCGGCACATCATCTACTCCCGCTGGGTCCGCTCGGACAGCCAGGAGAACTTCTTCGGCTGCTCGGACGTGACCTTCGACGGCGGCAACGGTGAGGTGACCGGGATCGGTGGCGGCAACAACCCGTCGCCGACGCCGACCAACCCGACGCCCACCCCGACCAACCCGACGCCCACCCCGACGTCGCCCACCCCGACCCCGACCACCACGCCGACCACGCCGCCGCCGGGCGGGAGCGCCTGCATGGCGGTCTACAAGGTGGTCAGCTCCTGGACCGGCGGGTTCCAGGGCGAGGTCATGATCATGAACCACAGCTCCCGCGCGTACACCGGTTGGACGGCGAACTGGACCTGGCCCAGCGGTCAGAGCATCAACTCGGTGTGGAACGGCACGCTGAGCACCAGTGGCGCGGCGGTGACCGTCACCAACGCGGCCTGGAACGGCAACGTGGCACCGGAGGGCACCACCACGTTCGGCTTCACCGCGAACGCCCCGGGCGCCAACACCCTGCCCACCGTCACCTGCACCGGTCGCTGACCGAGCACAGGTGTTAAGCGGGGCCCCCTGTACAACGCCAGGCGTTAACAGGGGGCCCCTCCTTTCAGCGGACCATGCTGCCGACGGCGGGCTTGGTGAGCAGGGCGGACTGGTTGCGCTGGATGCCCGGGTCGAGGGTCCGGGCGACGAAGATGGCGTGCCAGACGCAGAAGATCAGCACCGTCCACACCTTGCGGGAGTGGTCGGCCTCGCCCCGCTTGTGCGCCTCCAGCAGCCGCAGCGCGTACGGCAGGTCGATCAGGTCGCCGGCGCCGGAGGTGGTCAGCATGTGCCGGGCCCACTCGTACATCTCGCCGCGCAGCCACACCCGGGTCGGGGTGGGGAAGCCCAGCTTCCGGCGGTTGACGATGGCCGGGGGCACGACGCCCCGCAGCGCCTGGCGCATCGCGTACTTGGTGGCGTCGGAGCGGGGCGGGATCTTCAGGTGCACCGGGATGCCGGCGGCCGCCTGGAAGACCTCCCGGTCGAGGTACGGCACCCGCACCTCCAGCGAGTGCGCCATCGAGATCCGGTCCGCCTTGACCAGGATGTCGCCGCGCAGCCAGGTGTAGAGGTCGACGTACTGCATCCGGGTGACGTCGTCCAGCTCGGTGCTCTCGGCGTAGATCGGCGCGGTCACGTCGGTGTAGCGCACCGACGGGTCGTACTGGCGCAGCAGCCGCTGCTTCTCCGCCTCGGTGAACATCCGGGCGTTGCCGTAGTAGCGCTGCTCGATCGGGGTGGTGCCGCGCTCCAGGAAGCTGCGGCCCTTGACGCCCTCGGGGATCACCCGGGCCAGCGCCCGCAGCCCGGCCCGTACGCCCCGGGGCAGTTTGTTGACCCGGCTCAGCGACAGCGGCTCGCGGTAGATGGTGTACCCGCCGAAGAACTCGTCCGCGCCCTCGCCGGAGAGGACCACGGTGACGTGCTCGGCGGCCTTCTTGGCCACGAAGTACAGCGGCACCAGCGCCGGGTCGGCCACCGGGTCGTCCAGGTGCCAGATGATCTTCGGCAGCGCCTCCATCATGTCCTGCGGGCCGATCTTGGTCGGGATGGTGGTGACGTCGAGGTGCCGGGCCGAGTCCTGGGCCACGTCGATCTCGGAGTAGCCGTCCACGTCGTACCCGACGGTGAAGGTGAGGATGTTCGGGTTGAACTCCCGGGCCAGCGCCACCACCGCGGTCGAGTCGATGCCGCTGGACAGGAACGAGCCGACCGGCACGTCCGAGCGCATGTGCATCCGGACGCTGTCCCGCAGGGTCTCCCGGATCCGGTGGTAGAGGCGCTGCTCGTCGGAGACCGGGGCGGGGTGGAACACCGGTCGGAACCACCGGCGCACCTCCATCTGGTAGCCGGGGCTCCAGGTGAGGCACTCCCCCGAGCCGATCCGGCCGATCCCCCGGTGCAGGGTGCCGGGTTCGGGGACGTACTGGAGGGTGAGGTAGTGGCTGAGGTTCGCCGGGTCCACCCCGGCGTCGCCCGCCCGCGCCGACGGGGCGAACGGCAGCAGCGCCTTCTTCTCCGAGGCGAGGTAGAGCCCGTCGGCGGTCTCCAGGTGATAGAGCGGCTTGATGCCGAACCAGTCGCGGGCGCCGAACGCCCGGCGCTCCTGCCGGTCCCAGATGACGAAGGCGAACATGCCGCGCAGCCGGTTGAGCACCTGTTCGCCCCAGTGGTGGTAGCCGGCGACGACCACCTCGCCGTCGCCGTTGGTGGCGAACCGGGCGCCGAAGTCCCGGATCAGCTCGTCCCGCAGCTCGACGTAGTTGTAGATCTCGCCGTTGTAGGTGAGCAGGTAGCGCCCGTCCGCGTAGGTAAGCGGCTCGTGGCTGGACTCCACGTCGATGATCGCCAACCGCTTGTGCCCGAAGACGACGTCGGTCCGCCGGCCGGAGACGTCACCCACCACCTCCACCCCGGTGTCGTCCGGGCCGCGGTGGTGCAGGCACTCCAGCGCCTCGGCGACGGCGTCCCGCTGGGCCGCCGCGTCCCCGCGCGCACTGAAAAACGCCAGAATTCCGCACATAACTGGCATCGTCGCACGGGAAAGGCGGCCACGAGGCCGCCTCGGGAGGTCTGCCCCCCACCGCGCGGTACCGTCGGGACCAGCATCGAGGCGCTAGGGAGGGCGGAAGATGGCTGAGGAGCGGGCCCAGGGGAAGCCGGCGGACGGCACCGAGTCGCACGACCCGGATTTCCCGGAGGCGTTCCTGGAGTTCATGCGGCAGGGCTGGCGGGACACCGAACTGCCGGTGGGACCCCGGCCGGAGGTGCCGAACTACGCCAAGCGCCGGGCCGCGCTCTCCGCGGCCTTCCCCGGGGAGACCCTGGTCGTCCCGACCGGCGGGGAGAAGGTACGCGCCAACGACACCGACCATCCGTTCCGGCCGGGCAGCGACTTCGCGTACCTGACCGGGGACCACGACCCGGACAGCGTCCTGGTGCTGCGGCCGAACGGCTCCGGGCACGACGCCACCCTGTTCATGCGGCCCCGCTCGTCCCGGGTCACCGACGAGTTCTTCCGCAGCCGCAACGGCGAGCTGTGGGTGGGGCGGCGGCACACCCTCGGCGAGAAGTCGACCGAGCTGGGCCTGCCCACCGCCGACCTGACCGAGCTGGAGGCGGCGCTGGCCGACTGCGCGCCGGGGCGTACCCGGGTGTTGCGCGGCTTCGACGCCCGGGTGGACGCGGCCGTGCGGCCCTTCGACGGCGCCCGCGCCGACGGCCAGCCGGGCCGGGACCGGGAGCTGGCCATCGCCATCTCGGAGCTGAAGCTGGTCAAGGACGAGTGGGAGATCGCCCAGCTCCAGGACGCCTGCGACGCCACCGTGCGCGGCTTCGAGGACGTGGCCCGGGCGCTACCGGCCGACCGGCGGGTCTCGGAGCGGCTGCTGGAGGGGATCTTCGCGCTGCGGGCCCGGCACGACGGCAACGAGGTCGGCTACAACTCCATCGTCGGGGCCGGTGAGCACGCCACGATCCTGCACTGGGTGCACAACCACGGCGCCACCCGCCCGGGTGAGCTGCTGCTGATGGACATGGGCGTGGAGAACCGCAACCTCTACACCGCCGACGTCACCCGGGTGCTGCCGGTCGACGGCCGGTTCACCCCGCTGCAGCGCCAGGTGTACGACGCCGTCCACCACGCCCAGCAGGCGGCCATCGACATCATCCGGCCCGGCGTCGCGTTCAAGGACGTGCACCTGACCGCCATGCGGGTGCTCGCCGAGGCGCTGAAGGACCTCGGGCTGCTGCCGGTGAGCGTGGACGAGGCGATGGACCCGTCCTCCACGGTCTACCGCCGCTGGACGCTGCACGGCACCAGCCACATGCTCGGCATCGACGTGCACGACTGCGCCAACGCCCGGAAGGAGACCTACCGGGACGGCCCGCTCGGCGAGGGCTACGTGCTGACCGTCGAGCCCGGCCTCTACTTCCAGCCCGAGGACGAGCTGGTCCCCGAGGAGCTGCGCGGCATCGGCGTACGGATCGAGGACGACATCCTGGTGACCGCGACCGGCGCGGTGAACCTCTCGGCCGGCCTGCCGCGCCGTTCCGACGAGGTGGAGACCTGGCTGGCCGAGCAGCGCGAGGCCGGCCCCCGCCTGCCGGGCTGACCGCCCGGCCCCGACCCCACGGGCCCCGCCCACGGTGCGCACGCACCGTCGGCGGGGCCCGTCGCTGTGTCCGTCTCGCCCGTTAACTACCTTTCCTAGGCCCTTACGCGGGCTTTCTTCGTATTCGCCTGTGTCGCGAGGATCGTTCTCATAGGTTGGCGATCGGAGGCTGCAACCGATTTGTGGCTGGTCGCGCCCCTTCTATCGGCACGACCCGTCTGGTAGCGGAAAGGGCGGAAGGCTCTGATGTCTAACGACGACGTAACTACTCCCGCCGGGGAGATACACACCACTCCACCGGCGCCGACAAGACGGCGGGCGCTCTGGGTCGCCACCGGCGTGGCCGGCCTGACCGGCGTCGTCGGTCTCGCGGCCCTCGGCGGCCTCGCCGCCCGCGACAACAAGTCCGGCGGGGCAGAGCGGACGGCGGATCAGCAGGCCGCCGCCCAGCAGAACGTGAGCGACGCCGGGCCGGAGCGCGGGAAGGCCGACAAGGGTGCGGACGAGGGTCGCGACTGGTCCGGCAAGGGCCGGGACGAGGACCGGGACCAGAAGCGGGACGAGCGCGGGCACGTGCGGGAGGTGCCCTGCGACGACGAGAAGCTGATCGAGGCGGTCGACCTGGCCAACCGGGACCACGGCGGCACGCTGAAGCTGGCCCCCAACTGCACGTACGAGCTGGACTTCGCCGACAAGAAGTCCAACACGGGCCTGCCGACGATCAAGCAGGAAATCACCATCAAGGGCAACGACGCCACCATCAAGCGCGACTCCGAGGACGCCTTCCGGATCTTCCGCGTCGCCGACGGCGGCGACCTGACCCTGAAGGACCTCACCGTCAAGGACGGCAACGCCAGCGAGTTCAAGTACGGCGGCCCGCCGCCCGGCGTACCGGAGCTCCAGGCCCCGGCGGTCCTCCCTGGACCCGACGGCGGCGGCAAGGAGGGCGAGGGTGACGGCGGCGCGCTGCTGGTCGAGCGCGGCGGCAGCGCCCACCTGTTCGGCGTCAAGCTGACCCGCAACAACGCCGAGAACAACGGTGGCGCGATCGCCAACTTCGGCCGGGTCGAACTCGACGACAGCAAGGTCGAGAACAACCACGCCCAGAAGGACGGCGGCGGCATCTTCAACCTCGGCGTCCTCAAGCTCGTCGGCTCGCACGTCAGCGACAACACCGCCGGTTACAACGGCGGCGGCATCGCCAACGGCCGGGGCAAGAAGCCCGGCCACGACGCGCCGGTCTACGGCAAGGGCCACGACGAGGCGGGCATCGTCGAGATCCTCGGCCGAGCCGGGGAGAAGGTCGACGTCAAGTCCTCCATCGAGGGCAACCAGGCCGGCGGCAACGGCGGCGGCGTGTTCAGCTCCGGCGGCCACGTCACGATCTCCTTCACCGCCATCACGCGCAACACCGCCAGCGAGAACGGCGGCGGCGTCTACGCCGAGAACACCGACCTCGACCTCGACCACGTCCTGGTGGCCAAGAACCACGCGGCGGAGAACGGCGGCGGCATCGTCACCACCGGCGGCAAGCACTGGAACTGGCCCAGCGACGACCGGGCCGGCGCCGCCACGGTCTCCGACAGCACCATCGTCGAGAACACCGCCGGGCGCTTCGGTGGCGGCATCTTCAACGGCGAATGGCTGATCAAGGTCGAGGACGGCTTCGCCGGACAACCGGAGGGCGAGGGCGACAACGCCCTCCTCACCCTGCGGAACACCGAGATCAAGCACAACACCGCGCTCAACGGCGGTGGCATCTTCAACCACAAGGGCACTGTCCACCTGACCAAGACCAAGGTCGTCAAGAACACCGCCACCGACCCGGCCAAGCTCCACCGTGTCGCCGGCGGCATCCTCAACCTCGGCGGCAAGGTGCGGCTCGACGACAAGTCGATCGTGGCCGACAACGACCCGACCAACTGCGCGGGCACCGTCAAGGACTGCTTCAACTGAGCCACCACATAACGCTGGGGTCCCTCCCCGTCGCGGCTGCGACGGGGAGGGGCTCCCCGCCTCGGGCGGGGCGGGGACTTCCGGACCGGCGACCGGCACGGCGGGCCCTTTCCGCCGCAGTCCACGCCGTTCGGTGTTCCTGCGACCCGGCGGCCCCGCCGTCCGGCCTCCTCCCGACTGAGTCACCCCACCCCTAATGTGGGGTTTTTTCGTATACGGGCCCATGGCGAAGATGGTTCTCATACGGTCGTCTTCAGAAGCTACAACCGATTTGTAGCGAAGGCCGCCTCGCCGTGGCGAAGCGACCTTGTCTGGGTACAAGGAGAGGGCAGAGAGCTCCGATGTCCAACTACCTTCGCAATAACGATGACGCCCGCGAGACCATGACGTCGGCCCGGCGGCGCCGCCTCTGGCTCGTGACCGGTGTCGCCGGTCTCACGGGAGCGGTCAGCCTCGCGGGTGTCGCCTACGCGACCACCGGGGCCGTCGGACCCCACCGGCTCGCCGACGTGAAGTGGTCCACCGCCCAGCAGCTCACCAAGGACGACTCGGGTGAGAAGCGCGAGGGTCGCGGCAAGGGCCGGGACGAGGACCGAGACGAGAAGCGGGACGAGCGCGGGCACGTGCGGGAGGTGCCCTGCGACGACGAGAAGCTGATCGAGGCGGTCGACCTGGCCAACCGGGACCACGGCGGCACGCTGAAGCTGGCCCCCAACTGCACGTACGAGCTGGACTTCGCCGACAAGAAGTCCAACACGGGCCTGCCGACGATCAAGCAGGAAATCACCATCAAGGGCAACGACGCCACCATCAAGCGCGACTCCGAGGACGCCTTCCGGATCTTCCGCGTCGCCGACGGCGGCGACCTGACCCTGAAGGACCTCACCGTCAAGGACGGCAACGCCAGCGAATTCAAGTACGGCGGACCGCCGCCCGGCGTCCCCGGGCTCGAGGCCCCCGCCGGCGCCCCGGCGGCGGCCCTGGTCCCGCAGGCCGCGGTGGCCGCCGCGCCGGGCGCGCCGGTCGGCGCACCGGTCGCCGTGGGCGCACCGGTCGCCGTGGGCGCGCCGGTTCAGGACGGGGGCGACGGCGCGCTGCTGTCCCCAGGCCCGAAGCCGGACGTCAAGGAGGGCGAGGGCGACGGCGGCGCGCTGCTGGTCGAGCGCGGCGGCAGCGCCCGCCTGTTCGGCGTGAAGCTCACCCGCAACAACGCCGAGAACAACGGTGGCGCGATCGCCAACTTCGGCCGGGTCGACGTCAAGGACAGCAAGATCGAGGACAACCACGCCCGGAAGAACGGCGGCGGCATCTTCAACATCGGCGTCCTCAAGGTCGAGGACTCCTGGATCGCCGACAACACCGCCGGCGAGAACGGCGGCGGTGTCGCCAACGGCAAGGGCAAGGGCGAGCACGGGAAGGACAGCTACCCGCTCGTCGAGGGCAAGGACGAGGCCGGCAGCGTCGAGATCATCAACACCGAGATCGAGGGCAACCGGGCCGGCAAGAACGGCGGTGGCGTGTTCAGCTCCGGCGGCTTCGTCAAGATCGAGGGCAGCAAGGACGAGCACGGCAAGTTCGCCGAGGGCGACTTCGAGAAGTACGCCGAGGGCCGCGAGGGCGACTACGGCAAGTTCGAGGACCGCGAGGGCGAGCACGGCAAGGGCATGTACGACGAAGACGAGTACGGCAAGCACGAAGAGAACAAGGACGAGAAGGGCAAGCACGAAGAGGGCAAGGACGAGAAGGGCAAGCACGAGGAGAACAAGGACGAGAAGGGCAAGGACGAGAAGGGCGGCCACGGTGCCGGCGTCGCCGCTGACGGCGACCAGGACCGTGAGGGCAAGTTCGTCGTCCACGCGGTGATCAAGGGCAACACCGCCGGCAAGAGCGGCGGCGGCGTCTACGCCCACAACACCGACCTCGTCATCCGCCACGTCCTCGTGGTCAAGAACCACGCGGGCAAGGACGGCGGCGGCGTCGTCAACACCGGCGGAAAGAAGAAGGAAGCCCTGTACGGCGGCGAGAAGAAGGAGCAGCGGGCCACCGCGACCATCTCCGAGAGCGCCATCGTCGACAACACCGCCGGCCGCTTCGGCGGCGGCATCTTCAACGGCGAAGAGGGCCTGGAGGCGGTCGAGGACGGCTACCAGGAGTGGGTGGACGGCGAGGGCGACGCTGCCTTCCTCACCCTGCGGGAAACCGTGATCAAGGGCAACACCGCGCTCAACGGCGGCGGCATCTTCAACAACGAGGGCACCGTCCACCTTGAGGAGAGCAAGGTCACCGAGAACACGGCCACCGACCCGTCCAAGCTGCACCGGATCGCCGGCGGCATCCTCAACCACAAGGGCAAGGTCCGGCTCGACGACAAGTCGACGGTGACCGACAACGACCCGACCAACTGCGCCGGCACGGTGAAGGACTGCTTCAACTGACGCCACGCGCGAACAACGGATCCACCTGACGTCCGGCCCCCTGCCATCTCGATGGCAGGGGGCCGGACCGTTTGCGGGGTCAGCTCTGGACGAAGACCGCGACGCTGCGCGCCGGCACCGTGAACGTGCCGCTCGTCCGGTCGAACGAGGACGACCGCAGCGCCTCGTCGGCCGACGCGCGCAGCACCGGATGCAGCGCCACGTTCGCCCCGCGCAGGCCGGTGACCTGCTGCTTCGCCGCCTTCGGGGTGCCGTTGAAGACCACGGTCAGCGACGTCCACTGCCCGCCGAGCCCACGGGCGTCGAGGGTCATGGTGAGCACGCCCGGCGTCTCCGCCGCGCCGGAGAGCGGGAAGGCGACCCGCTGCTGCACCTGACCGGCAGTGGCCAGCCCGAAGACCGGCGAGGACCGGCGGATCCGCAGCAGCTCCGCGTACCGGGCGTCGGCCAGGTTGATCGCGGCGCAGTCCGGCACCAGCGACGGATCGGCCAGCAGCGGCTTGGCGTACGGCCACTTGTCCTGGTTGTCCGGCGCCGGCGGCAGACCGGCGCCGAACCCGTTGCCCTGGGCGCAGTCCCAGCGGATCTGGTTGAACCAGTCACCGGAGTTGTACGAGTTGCGGTCCAGCGACTTCGAGCGCAGCCGCTCGGAGCCGGTGGTGACGAAGCCGGCGCCCTGGCCGAGCGCGGTGGTGGCCAACGCCAGCACCTGCATCCGGGCCCGGTCCGCCGCCGAGGTGCCCGGCGGCAGCTTGTACGCCAGCGCGTCGTACAGGATCTCGTTGTCGTGCGCGTCGACGTACGTGATCGCCTCGCCCGGCGCGGCGGTGTAGCCGGCCGGCGCGCCGTTGTAGTCGACCTGGGCGCCGGTGACCTGCTTGCCGGACGAGTCGGTGAACCGGTAGCCGCGCAGGTTGCCGGTCAGCCCGACCTTGATCAGGTCGTGCTGGTGCAGCAGCCGGGCCTTCTGCTCGGCGGCCGAGCCGTTCACCGGGTCCCCGTTCGGGTCGCTGAACAGGCCGGAGGCGAAACCCTGCAGCCGCGGGTTGGCGTCGAAGGGCCCGCCACCGCGCACCGCGTCGCGGAGCCGGTCGTTGAAGGTGCCGATCCCGGTGCCGGCCATGTTGGCCTGGGTGGCCTGCACGAACCGGGCGTCGTTCTCGACCTCGCCGAAGTTCCAGCCCTCGCCGTAGAGCAGGATCTTCTTCCCGTCCACCCCGTCGCGGGCGAGCGTGAGCTTGTCCAGCGCGGCCCGGACGGCCAGGATGTTCGCCTTCGGGTGGTGGCCCATCAGGTCGAACCGGAAGCCGTCCACCTTGTACTGCTTGGCCCAGGTGACCAGCGAGTCCACCACCAGCTTGCCCATCATGGCGTGCTCCGGGGCGGTGTTGGCGCAGCAGGTCGAATTGGCCACCGTGCCGTCGGGCAGCAACCGCTGGTAGTAGCCCGGCACCACCTGGTCCAGCACCGACTTCTCGTCGGTGCCGGCGGCCGAGGTGTGGTTGTAGACCACGTCCATCACTACCCGCAGGCCGGCCCGGTTCACCCCGGCGACCAGCTGCCGGAACTCGGCGGTCCGCGCCGCCCCGGCCGGGTCGACGGCGTAGCCGCCCTCCGGGACGGTGTAGTGCAGCGGGTCGTAGCCCCAGTTGTAGCCGTCGGTGTCGGCCACCGCCGCGACGCACTTCTGCTGCTCGTCGGAGTCCGGCGGCAGCTTCGCCAGGTCACAGGCGGGCTGGCGCTGGTCGGCGCGCTTCTCGGGGATGGTGGCGAAGTCGAACGCCGGCAGCAGGTGCAGGTAGTTCACCCCGGCGTCGCCGAGCGCCTTGAGGTGCTTCATGCCCGCCGTGCCCGGGTCGGTGAAGGCGAGGAAGGTGCCCCGCCGCTGCGCCGGCACGGTGTCGTCGGCGATCGAGAAGTCCCGCACCGACAACTCGGAGATCTGCACCTTCGCGGCGGGCGGGGCGGCCGGCTTGCGCAGCGCCGCCCAGCCGGCCGGGGCCAGCGCCGGATCGTTCAGGTCGACGATCTGGCTGTGCGTCGAGTCCGGCGCCAGCGCCACCGAGTACGGGTCGGTCACCGACGCGGTGACCAGCTTCTGCGCGGCGGGCTGCCACGCCTGCACCTGGTACCGGTAATACTTGCCGGCCCAGTCCCGGGTGCCGCGCACCGACCAGACGCCGGTGCGGTCGTCCCGGCTCATCGGCACCGTGCGCGGCTGCGCCGTCGGCGAGTCGAACAGCTGCAACGCCACGCTGCGCGCGGTGGGCGCCCACACCGACAGGGTGGGCACCTTGCCGGCGAAGGTCGCGCCCAGCTTCGCCGAGGTGGCCGAGCGGTACACGTCGTCCAGCACGCCCGGGATCTGCACCCCGGTCGCGCCGAGCAGCGCGCCCTCGGCGTCGCGCTCGGTGACCACCAGCTGGCCGCGCAGCGCCGCCGGCACCTTGCCCAGGTCGGCCCGATCCAGCGTGAACGTCTGGTGGGCCCACAGGTGCGGGAAGGCCGCGCGCTGGGCCTCGGTGAGCCCGTTGCGCTGCGCCCGCAGCGGCAACCGGGTGTACGTCCCGGACAGCTCCCCGTCGGCGACGGTCAGCCCACCGGTCGGTGCGACGGCCAGCTCGTACCGCTTGCCGTCGGTGGGCCCGGTCTGCCAGGCGATGGTGGACCGGTCGATCCAGTGCGCCTGCTGCTTGGTGATGTCGACGTCCTTCGCCACCCCGTTGGTGGTGGCGGGCAGCAGCCGGCCCTTGACCCCGGCCAGCAGCCACACCTCACGGCCGGCGGAGGCGAAGTCGAGCCGCTGGTCGTCGGGCTGATCCTTCTCGTCCCCCTTGTGGATGATGTAGTTCAGCCCGGTCGCCCCGGCGGCCAGCGGCACCCGGAACACGGCGCCGAAGGAGTCGATCGTGGTCGGCTTCAGCGGGCTGGACCAGTCGGTCGGGTTGGCGGCGCCGTCCCACAGGTGCAGGCCCCAGCCGTCGTAGTTGCCGTCGGCCTTGCGCCAGTGGATGACCGCGGTGCCCTCCTCGACCGCCGGGTCGGGCTCGCCGGTGGCCGCCTGCCGGGTCGGATAGGTGGTCGGGTCGCCCTGCTTGACCCAGACCTCGCCGGTCTGCGTCACGTCGATGGTGCGGTCGTTGCCGACGTCCTTGTTCCCGTCGGAGTCCACCACGAGGAAGCCGACGGACTTCGCGCCCGGCTTCAGCTTCACCCAGGCGAACCGGCCGTAGGAGTCCTCGCCGGCGAACGGCTGCCCCTTGGGCCACTCGGTGGCGTACGCGGGGTCGATGTCGCCCCAGGCGTAGAGGCCCCAGTCGTCGTACCCGCCGGCCGGGCGCTGGTAGTGCACCACCACCCACTCCCGCGCGGCGCCCTGCTCGGGGGTGCCCACCACGCCACTGGACCGGGTGCTGGCGATCCGGCCCTTGCCGTCGCGGACCACCGCCTTGTATTCCACAGTCGTCCCGCCGGGCAGCCCGGTCAGGTCATGGTGCACGGTGTACGGGGCGGTGTCGGCGCGGCCGAGCAGCGTCCACTTCCCGCCCGCCGGGCGGGCCGCGAAGGTCACCGTGGCCAACGGGTCGCCGGTCACCTGCGCGGTGACGGTCGCCTTGGTGGCCACCGGGTCGGCGCCCGGCGAGGTCAGGGTGATCCGCGGCGCGGCGTCGGCCGCCGGGATCGCCCGGGCGGCCCGGAGCACCACGGCGGACATCGCCGGCACGGTCACCGAGAGCTTGCCGTCCGCCCCGGCGGTGGCGGCGGTGGCGGAGCCGTACACGCCGGCGAACGGGGTGCCGGGCGACCAGGTGTCCACGGTGACAGTCTGCGCGCTGTCGGCGTTGTTCACCGCGGCCACGTACTCGATGCGGTCCTTCGGCAGGATCCGGGAGACGGCGAAGACGCCGGGGCCGTCGGCGGCGTACCGGGTGACCTGGACGCCGTCGCGCAGCGCCGGGTGGGCCTGCCGCAGCCTGCCCAGCTCGGCGATACTCCGGTAGAGCGGGTGCGCGGTGTCGTACTGGTCGCTGGCGTGGGTACGGGTGGTGCCGATCAGGTCGTCGTCGAGGTAGTCGGGCGTCCGGGAGGCGAACATGTCCTGCCGGGCGTCCTTGTCGCCGCCGGGTCCGGTGAAGCCCTGCTCGTCACCGGAGTAGACGACCGGCTGGCCCCGGGTGAGAAACATCAGCTGGTGGGCGAGGGTGTCGCGGCGCAACTGGGTGGCGTCGTCCCCGCCGGCCGCGGCGATGAACGAGCCGATCCGACCCATGTCGTGGTTGCCGAGGAAGGTGGGCAGCCGGCGGGCGTCGGTGTCCCGGGCGGCGTAGAGCGAATCCTTGGCGTACATGTCGGCCAACGCCCGGGCGGAGCCGTTCGCGGCGGTGTAGCCGCGCGCGGCCTCCTGGAAGGAGAAGTCCAGCGTGGCGGGCAGCCCGCCCCGGCGCACGTAGGTGGACTGGATCTCCTGCTCGGCGCTGTAGACCTCGCCGAACATGAAGAAGTCCTTCTTGCCGGCCTTCTCCGCGGCGCGCTGGATGCCCCGGCTGAACTGGGGCCAGAAGTCGAGGTTGGTGTGCTTGACGGTGTCCAGGCGGAAGCCGTCGACGCCGGTGCTGCCGATCCAGTCCCCGTAGACCTTGGTCATGCCGCGCACCACCTCGGGGCGCTCGGTCCACAGGTCGTCCAGGCCGAAGAAGTCGCCGTACTCGCTGTTCTCGCCGGCGAAGGTCGAGTCACCGCGGTTGTGGTACATGGTCACGTCGTTCAGCCAGCCCGGCACCTTGACCTTCGCGTCACCCGGGGAGTCGAACACCGGGGTGTACGGGAAGGAGGTCCGGTCGACGTCCGGGAAGTCGCGGCTGCCGTCGGCGTAGTTGCGGTCCTCGAAGGCCCGCCCCCGCGCGTCGGTGTACGGCGAGGTCTGCTTGTCGATGTAGGCGTACTTGTCCTCGGCGTACTTGATGACGTCGGCGGTGTGGTTGACGATGACGTCGAGGTAGACCTTGATGCCCCGCTGGTGGGCCAGCTTGACCAGCTTCTTCAGCTCGTCGTTCGTGCCGAAGTGCGGGTCGACCTGGGTGAAGTCGGTGATCCAGTAGCCGTGGTAGCCGGCGGAGACGTCGCTGCCGGTGCCCTGCACCGGCCGGTTCTTGAAGATCGGGGCGAGCCAGATGGCGGTGGTGCCGAGGCCCTGGACGTAGTCCAGCTTGTCGATCAGGCCCTTGAGGTCACCACCGTGGTAGAAGCCCTTGTCCTTGGGGTCCAGGCCGGTGCTCAGCCGGTCCCCGGTGAGCCCGCCGCGGTCGTTGCGCGGGTCGCCGTTGGCGAACCGGTCGGGCAGTACGAAGTAGAACTGCTCGGCCCGGGCGCTGTTGTCGCTGGCCCGCAGCAGCAGCTCGGGGCTGGGCTCGGTGGACCACCGGGCAGCGCCGGTCGCGGCCAGCGGGTCGGTGACGGCGGTCCGTTCGGCGGCGTCGGCCCCGAGCTGGTTCATGGCGACGGGGGCGCCGACGAGAGCGAGGCTGAGGGCGGTGGTGAGGGCGAGCAACGCCTTGCGGGTTATCGGCGGGGGTTTCATCGACGGCCTTCCTCTGGTCGTGATTCGCCCGCACGCTAGCTCTTGCCGAAACATTCTGCAATAGCTTGCAAACAGAGTCGAAATATTGCGGCCGACTGCAACGACCTGCGGTGCGGTCGGGCCGGCCCGCCCCGCGTCACCCGCCACGAACGGCGGGCCCGCGCCCTCCCGGTGGGAGGGTGCGGGCCCGAGGGTGCGCCGGAACCGATCAGCCGTCGCCGTGGCGTCGCTCGACGTCGGTCGGGTGACGCTCCTTGAAGTCCAGGTAGGTCTCGTTGGCCAGCTCGATCTCGCGCAGGTGCGCCGCCAGCTCGGCCCGCCGCACGTCCGCCTCGGCCCGGGCCCGGGCCAGCGCCAGCTCGTGTCGGCGGTCCCGGTACCGGCCCCAGCCGCGCACACCGGCCCAGGCGATCCAGCCGCCACTGGCCGCCAGGCCGGTCACCAGGAAGGCGAGCAGGAACTCCATCCGCGGCACCCCCTCTCCGGGTCGCTCAATTGACGTCCCGTCGCACCGCCAGCCAGGTGCCGAGGCCGACCAGCACGAGCACGTACAGGATCAGCACGATAGCCGGCAGCCACGGACCCGACGACTCGATCACGCCCGGGGTGCCGCCCTCGAACTGGGAGCGGGCCCCGAGCGCGCCGGCCAGCGAGCCGGCGCTGGGCGCGAGCAGCACCTTCTGCACCAGCCCGAGGGGCTTGAGCACCAGGGCCAGGCCGCTGACCGCGTTCTCGACGAGCAGCGTCCACACCAGCCCGACGGCGATCGCGGTGGCGGCCCCGCGGAACGCGATCGCCAGGAAGTACCCGAGACTCGCGTACGCCGCGCAGATCAACCAGGCCGCCGCCAGCGCACCGAGCAGGTCCCCGGCCGGTGGCCAGTCCGATCCGCGGCCCTCGACCAGCGCCAGCACCGAGGTGACCACGCCGAGCGCGGCGAACGTACCCAGCACCAGGAGCAGGGTGAGCGCGCCGAGCGCGGCGGCGTGCCCGAGCATCACCTGGGCCCGCCGGGGCCGCTGGGTGAAGATCAGATTGAGGGTGCCCCAGCGGTACTCGTTGCCCACCACCAGCGCGCCGAGGATCACCACCATCGCGCCCCCGAAGAGCGGGAAGAGCGCGATCCCGGTGGGCACCACCTGCTCCGGCAGCACGCTGCTGAGCAGGGTGTCCGCCGCCTCTGCCTGCGCCGGGTCGCCGGCGAGGGCCAGGTGCACGACGTACGGGATGCCGATCCCGAACGCGACGGCGAGGAGCGTCCAGGTGGCCGCGACCGTCCACACGGCGGGCCGCTTGCGATCGGCGAACCAGGCCGCCCGTATCGAGGCGATCAATTCTCCCCCTCCCCCGGGTCCGTCGGCTCTCCGCCGTCCGGCCGCCGGCCTCCGGTCAGCTCCAGGAAGGCCTCCTCCAGCGAGTGGCGCACCGGCCGCAGCTCCCGGACGCTGACGCCCGCCTCGACGAGTCGCCGGTTCAGCTCCGCCGCGAGGTCGGGGCCGGTGGCCACCCGCAACTGCCCGTCCACGATGTCCACCCGGCGCACCCGGCTGTCGTCGCGCAGGCAGGCGGCGGCCTTGTCGACCGGGTCGGCGACGACGACCAGCAGCCCGGTGCCCAGCCGGGCGCGCAACTCGTCCGGGATGCCGGTGGCGACCAGTCGTCCCTTGTCGATGACCGCGATGCGGTCACAGACCTGCTCCACCTCGACCAGTACGTGGCTGGAGAGCAGCACCGTCTGGCCGCGCCGGCCGAGGGCGCGCAGCAGTTCCCGGATCTCCGACACGCCGGCCGGATCGAGGCCGTTGGTCGGTTCATCGAGGATGAGCAGCCTCGGCTGCTTCAACAGCGCCGCCGCCACTCCCAGCCGCTGCTTCATTCCGAGCGAGTACTCGCGGAATCGCGACCCGGCCCGATCGCTGAGGCCGACCTCGGCGAGCGACCGCTCGACCACATCTTCAGAATTTCCGGAGTATCGGGCGGCCAGCCGGAGATTATCCCGACCCGACAGGTGCGGATAGAAGGTCGGCGACTCGATGAGCGCCCCGACGGCCGACAACTGTTCGGGCACGCCCGGCGGACGGCCCAGCACCCGCACCTGCCCAGCGCTGGGCCGGATCAGCCCGACGAGCATCCGCATGCTGGTCGTCTTGCCCGCGCCGTTCGGGCCGAGGAACCCGAAGATCTCACCCTCCCGGACGCGGAGGTCGAGGTCGGCAACGGCGGTGACACCGCCCGGATAATGCTTTGTCACCCTGTCCATCTCAATGGCGAAGTCATTGCCCATCAGCAATTACCAGAGGTTCCTGAAACCCACCGGCCAACCATTTCAACCAATGTTCGCGGCACGTTAACCATCGCTCACCTCGGCTCGTCCATTAATGCCACCGCAATCATTCGGAGGCCGAGCCGGCATCAGCGAAAACAACCCACGAAAAACCCGCCAGCTTGCCCAGCACACCGCGACCGCGCCCGCCGACGCCGGCATCGCGCCGCCGGGTCACGCCACTTCCAGCCTCGTGACCTGCGGCTAGCCGATCGACGCCCACAGGCTAGCCGAGCGCGATCAGCTTCGGTAGTACGAGATTCCGCGGTATCCCTGCACCCCAGGTCAGGCCACCGAAACCCACGTCAGGGCAGCGCCACCAGGAAACAAAACGTTGACCATCGTGAACGTCTTGTGCACCATGGGGAGCACTTTCATCCGGCCACAGTGGATGGCATAGGAGCGCCGATGGACCTGCAACAGGACGCTGACCGGATCCTGGATATGCGCCCCAAACTGCGGCACGATGTGGTGTTTCTGGACGCACCGGCCGGGGCATACCTGCGGGGTCCCGATTCGGCGTTTCTCATCAGGGGCCGTTCCGCGTTCCGCTGGCTGAGCAGCCTGAGCCCGTACCTCGACGGGGGACACACCCTCGCCCAGCTCTGCACCGGGCTGGCGGCGGAGCAGCGACGGACCGTGGTCAGCCTGGTCCGCGCCCTCGTCGACCGCGGTTTCGCCAAGGACGCCCAGGGTCGCGGCGACCTGCCCGAACCGGTGGCCCGCCGCTTCGCCACCCAGATCGAGTTCGTCGGCCACTTCGCCGACGACCCGGCCCGCCGGTTTCAGCGCTTCCACACCACCCGGGTCGCCCTCGGCGGTCGGGGCGAGACCCTGCGCGCGGCCGTCGCCGGGCTGCTCCGCAACGGCTGCGTCGAGCTGGACGTGCACCCCGACGACGCCCCGGAGACGTACCGCGACGCGTTCCGGGCCGAGGTGACCGAACTGCGCGCCGAGGGGGTCGACGCCGAGGTCCGCGTCCATTCCGGACCCCTGGACCCCGCCGCCGCGGACGCCCTGCTGTACTGCACCGACGCGACCGGCCTGGGCCGGCTGCACGAGCTGGCCCGGGTCGCCCAGCGCGGCGGCCCGCCCCTGGTGCCGGTCTACTGGGACGTCGACCGGGCAGTGCTCGGCCCCGCGGTCACCGCCGGGCAGAGCCCCTGCTGGCTCTGCGCCCAGCTCCGGCTCACCGAGTCCGCCGGGCCGGCGACCGGCGCGTCGTTCTGGCGGCAGCTGGCCCTCGGACCCGGGGTCGCCACGCCCACCGTACTGCCGGACGTGACCGCGCGGATGCTCGGCAACGCCGCCGCCTTCGAGCTGTTCCGGATCCGTACCGGGGCGCTGCCGCCGGACACCGGCGCCGCGGTGGTGCTGCTCGATCCCGCCACCCTGGAATCGGCCCGGGAACGGGTGCTGCCCCATCCGGCGTGCCCGGCCTGCCGGGACGTCGAGGTCGCCGCGCCGGCCGACGATCCGGCCGACGACGAGGAGACCTACCGCCGGGCCGAGGCGCTCGTCTCCGAACACGCCGGCGTCTTCACCCGGTTCGTCGACGACCCGCTCGAGCAGGCCCCGCTGAAGACCGCCCGGCTGCGGATACCGGGTCCCACCGGACCGCGGGAGATCACCGCGTTCGCCGTGGACACCGTGATGAACGCCCGGCTCAACGCCTACCGGACCGCCGTACGCGATCACGTGGCCCGGCACGCCGCCCCGCCCGGCGCGGTCACCGGCACCGCGTCGGAGCTGCGCGAGCAGGGCCTGCACCCGGTGCCCTGGGGCGAGCTGGACGCCGCCGGCGCGACCGCGCCCGACGACCCGCACCGAGCCGTCGACTGGGTGCCCGCGACCGTCCTCGCCGACGGCACGACCGTCCACGTACCGGCCGCCCTGGCGCTGCCCGCGTCCGCGGCGAACGCCCCCGGCCACGCCGAGCGCACCACGGCCGGGGCCGCGGTCGGCGCCACCCGCGCCGAGCTGATCGACCGGGGACTCGCCAGCGCGCTGGCCTACCGGGCGCTGACCAGCGCGCTGCGCGGTCGCAGCGCCCTGGTGCGGCTCGGCGAGGACGAACTGGTCGCCGACGACGAGACGGCGTTGGTGATCAAGGCCGCGCACCGCTTCGGTCGGCCGATCGAGGCCTTCACGCTGCTCGGGGCCGCGCCGGCGCACGCCGTCCTCGCCCTGGCCGGGGCACCGGACGACGACGCGCCGATGTGGACCCTGGGCGCCGACCTCGACCCCACCGCCGCCCGCCTCGCCGCGACCCGGGACCTGGTCGGCCTGATCCAGGTCCGGCACTTCGAGGACAGCGACGCCGATCTCGGGGACCCCCTCCTGGTCGGCCTCGACCCGGCAACGCTGGCCGGCGTCGCCGGTCCGGGCCCGGTCCCCGCCCCCGCCGCGACCGACCGGGCGGCCGTCCTCGCCGAGCTGACCACCCGGGGGGTCGATGCGCTCCTGGTCGAGACCACCACGCGCGACATCCGGGCCAGCGGGGCCTTCCACAGCGGCGTGGTGCTGCTGCGGGACCGGCCCGCGGCGCAATGAACCACCACCTGGTGGACCGGACGAGGAATCCGACCGGAAGGAGGTGACAGAACATGCCGATCACGTTGCACCACGAGCTCCGCGAGCTGGAGACCGAAACCTTCGAAATCGAGGAGGTCGAGGACGGCGGCGAGGCGCTCGCCGCGACCAGCTCGAGCTGCTCCTGCTCCAGCTGCTGCTCCTGCAGCACGTCCAGCTGCTGCAGCACCAGCACCAGCACCTCGAGCTGCGGCTGACGGTTGCCCGAGGTCGACCCCGACGCTGACGCCCGCCCAGTCCGTCCCCGGATGAACCCGCGACACACCACCGGCACGCCCGTCGGCCCGCCGACCGGCGAGCGCCCCGTACGCCCTCGTCCCGCTCGACGGTGGAGTGGAGCACCCGGCAACGACTGGCATCCCCCCGTGGCTCAAGGAGAGGCCCCATGGCACCGAAACCGTCCGCATCAGACGCTCTTCCGGAGGCCGTTCGCAGCGAGCTGCGCAACCTCCGGACGGAGACCTTCGAGGTCGAGGACATCGCGGACCTGTCCGCCGATGTCATGGACATCTGCAGCAGCAGCACCAGCACATCCAGCTGCTCCAGTTGCAGCACGTCCAGTTGTTGCAGCTGCACCTCGTCGAGTTGCAGCAGCACGAGCTAGGCCCAGGGCACCCGGGGACACCGGTCCGCGGTGCCGCACCCGCCTGCCGACGAGAGGAGGTGTGAACAGAATGCCCGAACTCGCTGAGGAACTCCGCGCCCTGGAGACCGAGACCTTCGAGATCGAGGACGTCGACGCGATCGACGCGATGGTAATGGACTGGTCCAGCTCGAGCTGCTCCTGCTCCAGCTGCTGCTCCTGCAGCACGTCCAGCTGCTGCAGCAGCAGCACCAGCACCGGTTGTGGCGGCGGCTGATCCCGTCACCGTCCCCGCCGGCGTTGGCACGTCGGCGGGGATCCCACCTTCCCCGACCCGCCACCCTCCGCCGCCAAGCCGGCCGCCACCCCAGGTGAGGAAGATGATCGTCGACGTCAGGACCACCTCCACCGGGTGGGACACCAGCCTCAAGCAGCTCGGCGAGGCCCTGCACCAACGGCTGCACGATCCGGCCCGCCGGCCCGCGGGCCAGGGCGCCCGGCCGACCGGCGTGACCGTCCGCCTCGGCGCGCTCGGCCTGACCGACGCGAGCCGCGAACCGGCCGACCTACCCCACGGCGGCGTCCTCCCGATCTGGTTGCACGGCGCGACCGCGCTGGTCGGCCCGCTGTGGTCCGGCGCCGGTCCGGACGCGACCCGCCCGGGGCCCTGCCCGCTCTGCGTCCAGCGCCGCTGGCAGGCCATCCGGGTACGGGAGGAGCGGCACGCCCTGGAGCACGCCGCCGCGGTCGGTGTCGCCGGACCGCTGCCCCACCTGACCTCGTTCGCGGTGGACGCGATCTGGGCACTCCTCCTGCTCGCCTGCGCCCCGGCCGACACCCGCCCCGGCATCGGACGACTGCACCAACTGCGGATGGACACCCTCGACACGACGGTGGTGGAGGTGCTGGCCGACTCCGAGTGCCCCGCCTGCGCGGTCGTCCCGCCGGACACCGCCGAGCGGGCGGTGATCGAGCTGACCAGCCGCCCGAAGCCGGACCCGACGACATACCGGCTGCGCAGCGCCGGGCAACTGGACCTGCCGGTCGCCGCGCTGGCCAACCCGGTCGCCGGGGCACTCGGCGGCAACGCGCTGCGCGCCTACAACGCCAACTCGACCGCCCCGGTCACCGGCTACTTCCGGGTGCGCAGCCGCTACGACCTGCACGAGATGTGGTGGAGCGGGCACGCCAACAGCTACGGCACCAGCGAGACGTACGCGCTGCTGGAAGGGCTGGAGCGGTACGCCGGGCAGTTCCCCCGGGCCCGGTGCACCGAGGTCTTCGACAGCTACGCCAACCTCGGCCCGGACGCCATGGACCCCGCCGGGCTGGGCTACCACCCGGCCTTCTACCACGGCCACGGGCTCTACTACTCCCCGTACTCCCCGACGGAGCCGATGCACTGGGTGTGGGGCTACTCGCTGCGCGACCGGCGACCCCGGCTCGTGCCCGAACAGCTCGTCTACTACCTGGACCGGCGCGAGAAGCAGCGCAAGTTCGTCCAGGAGTGCTCCAACGGCTGCGCCAGCGGCAGCTCGCCGGAGGAGGCGCTGCTGCACGGCATGCTCGAACTCGTCGAACGGGACGCCTTCCTGCTCGCCTGGTACGGCTCGTCCCGGCTCGCCGAGATCGACCCGGCCACCTGCCGGGACGAGAAGGTGCACTTCATGCTCGACCGGGTCGGCCTGCTCGGGTACGACATCCGGCTCTTCGACACCCGCGCCGACCTGCCCGTCCCGGTGGTGACCGCGGTGGCCGTCAAGCGCGACGGCGGCCTCGGTCAACTCTGCTTCGCCGCCGGGGCGAGCCTCGACCCCGACGACGCGGTCCGGGCGGCCGTCTGCGAGACCGCCTCCTACGTGCCCGGCTTCGACGAGCGGGTCGAGGCGAGCCTGCCGGAGTTGCGGGAGATGACCCGCGACTACACGAAGGTCACCGAACTGAGCCACCACGCGTTGCTCTACGGCCTGCCGGAGATGACGCGACACGCCGCGTTCCTCTTCGACGACCCGCCCAAGCAGTCGATCGACGACCGATACGCCGACTGGCTCGCCGTCCGGCCCACGCACGACGACCTGACCGCCGACACCGAGTACCTGGCCGGCCTGATCGCCGGGCTGGGCGGTGACGTGCTCGCCGTCGACCAGACCTGCCCCGAGCAGGAGATCGCCGGGGTGCACACGATGGCCCTGGTCGCCCCAGCGCTGATCCCGATCGACTTCGGCTGGCAGCGGCAGCGGGTGCTGCACAGCCAGCGGCTGGCGCGGCACCTCGCCCGCGGCCGGCAGGGACCGGACCGGCTCGGCGCCACCGCCCGCAACCCCCACCCGCACCCCTTCCCCTAGGAGCACGCCATGCAGTCCGAGGCCGTCGCGGTCGTCCGGGAGTACACCGAGGCGGTGTTCGCCCGGGCCCGGGTGCCGATGGAACCGCTCGACTTCGCGGTGGACTGGAGCGACCAGCCCTCCCGGCACCTGTCGTACCCGGGCATGCCCCGGGTGCCGCTCACCGCGGCCACGCCGGAACTGGCCAGCCTGGGCGCCCTGCTGACCGGGGCGGACCTGCCACCGGCCGAGGGCTGGTCGCTGGACTCGCTGGCCGCCCTGCTGCGCCTGTCGTACGGCGTGCTGGACCGGCGGATGACGGTGAACTGGAACCAGGACGCCGGCAAGCGGGCGCACTTCGAGCACGCGGTCTGGGGGCGGGGCACCGCCTCCGGCGGCGGCATGTACCCGGTCGAGCTCTATCTGGTCGCCGGTCCGTCGGGGCCGCTGCTGCCCGGCGTATACCACTACCACACCGGGCAGCACCTGCTGGAACGGCTGCTGGTCGGCGACGTCACCGGCACGGTGCGAGCGGCGCTGGGCGACTCCGCCGGCGACGGCGCCGACAGCTTCCTGCTGGCCAGCATCAGGTTCTGGAAGAACTCGTTCAAGTACAACAGCTTCTGCTACCACGTGGTCACCCAGGATCTCGGCGCGCTGCTCGGCTCGTGGGACCTGCTGGCCCCGGCGCTCGGCGCGCGGCTGCCCCGGCTGCTCTGCTTCGACCCGGCGCCCCTGGACGACCTGCTGGCGTTCGCCCGCGACGAGCAGAGCGTCTTCGCGGTCGCGCCGGTGCGCTGGGCGGGCGCCGCACCTGCCGGCGCTTCGGTGGCCCGGTCCGCCGCCACCCCGGCCACCGGGTCGCCGGCGCCGATACGGGTCCGGCCCGCCGCCTTCGAACGATCCCGCCGGTTCATCGAGTTCCCGCAGGTCGTGGCCGTGCATCGGGCGGCGGCGACGGTGACCGCCCCCGCCCCGCGCCGGCTCACCGGCGCCGGGCCGGTGGACCTACCCGGCGACCCGATCGCACTGCCCGCCACCGGGGCGGACCGGCTGGACCGCCCACTGTCGACGGTGCTGGCCACCCGGAACAGCAGCTTCGGCCGGTTCCGCCGACCACCGGAGCTGACCGCCGCCGAACTCGGTGCCACGCTCGCCTTCGCCGCCGCCGGAAGCCACTATCCCGCCGACGTCAAGCTTCCCGACGGCGGTCCCGCGCTGACCCGGTTGTGGGTCTTCGTCAACCACGTGGACGGCCTCGCCGCCGGCGGGTACGCCTACTGCCCGCGCCGGCACGCCCTGCTGCCCGCCGCCGCCGAACCCGACGGCGGCATGTCGGCCTTCCTGCAACAGCAGTACTTCCTGACCAACTACACGATGGGCCAGGTCGGCGCGGTGCTGGCGATCTCCGGCCGGCCGGGCGCCGTGCTGGACGTGCTCGGCCCGCGCGGCTACCGCGTGCTGAACGCCGAGGTCGGCACGCTCGCTCAGCGGGCGTACCTGGCGGCCACCGCGCAACGGCTCGGCTGTGGTGCGGTGCTCGGCTTCGACAACGTCGCCATGAACACCGCGCTCGGGCTGGACGGCACCGACGAACGGACGGTGCTCTTCCTGCTCCTCGGCCGGCACCCCGAGGCCACCGCCGACCTGGCGTACCGGCTGTGACGCCTCCGACCAACAGTGACGCGCCGACGAAGGAGAACGCCGTGACGGTGACCCTGCCCGCTTCCTCGGCCAGCCCGGTGTCCTGGCGGATGCCCGAGGTGTTCATGCTGCGCACCGCGGGGCTGCCGATCGAGGTCGCCGACCGGCTCGCCTTCGACCGGACCGCCGGCTGGGCCCGGCGGGTCCTCGACCGGGAGGACCGGCTCCGCGCCACCGGCCGGGACCTGGCCGACGCCCTCGGCGCGGCGGTCGCCGGCAACCTCGACGACGACGCGCTGCGGCGCAAGCTGATCCGGCTGCGCCGCGACGTGTTCAACCTGCGCCGGCCCCACCCGGCCGATCCGGCGGCCTGGCCCGCCGACCGGCTCGGCGCGGACACCCACGCCCGGCTCGCCGAATGGCTGGCCGACTGGGGCGCGTACCGGACCGAGCTGGCCGAGGGCGCGGCGCTGCTCGACACCGAACTGCGCGAGCGCCGGGGGCTGCTGCGCGAGCTGGCCCTCGACCCGGACCTGCGCGGCGGCATCCTGCTCGCCTCCCCCTCGCTGGACCAGTACCTGCCGGGCTACCTCACCGCCGGCGCCACGCTCGGCAAGCGGGCCCGCCGGGCGGAGCGTTCCCTGCTCGAGTACGCCTTCCGCACCGCCTGCAAGACCAGCCCGTTCAGTCGCCTCACCACGGTCAACGTCGGCACCTTCACCGATGACGCCGGCGGCCTGCTCGACGTCGACCCGGCGCCGGGCGCCCCGAAACACGGCACCGCCCGGCTCAACCTGGCCGCCCTCGGCCGGCTCTCGACGATCGTCCTGGCCGAGGAGTCGCTACGCGCCGACCTTCCGGTCACCGTCACCAGCGGCTGGCGCATCGAGCACGGCCGGCTGCGCTACCTGCGCCGCCGGCGCACCGCCTCGGAGGACGGCGACGCGGCGATCACCCTGGAGTCCATCCACGAGTCGCTGTTCGTGCTGCCCACCGGGCGGATGCTGCACGACATCCTGACCGCGCTCGACGGCGGCCGGGTGGCCCGGATGGCCGACCTCGTCGCCGAGCTGGCGGTCGACGGCCGGCCCGCCGACGAGGTCGCCCAGTACCTGCACCACCTGCTTCGGGTCGGGCTGCTGGTAGTGCCGACCCTGCACCTCGACATCCACGCCGACGACCCGGTCGACGGCTACCGGGCCGCGCTGCGGGCCGTCGACCGAGGCTGGGCCGACAAGCTGGCAGCCCGGGTCGCCGCGGCCAACCGCCTCGCCGCCGGCTACTCCGGGCACGACGTGGCGGGCCGCCGCCACGCCCTCGCCGCCATCCGCGACGAACTCGCCGCCGCCCACGCCGACCTGGGCCGCCCCGACATCCCGGTCCCCCGCACCCTGCTCTACGAGGACGCCGCCCTGCGCACCCGGACACCGGTCACCGCCGACCGGGGCCGCTGGGAACGGGAGGCGCTGCCCGGCCTGCGGGCGCTGGCGAGGATCATGCCGGTCTTCGACGTCAACCTGCCCCGCCGGTTGGCCATCAAGGGCTTCTTCCGCGCCCGCTACGGCGCCGGGGGCCGCTGCGAGGACCTACTCACCTTCGCCCACGAGTTCCAGCAGGACTTCTTCGAGCACTACACCGGGCGGCTGATGCGCCGCCGCGCGTTCGACGCCGACAACACCTACGTCCGGCAGGAGAACTGGTTCCGGCAGCCGGAGATCACCGCCCTGGACGACGCGCGGCTGGAGGTGGCCCGGCGGATGAACGAGGCGTACGCGGCCCTGCCGCCGGGCGCCGAGGAACTCGTCCTCGACGACGCGTTCATGACCGAGGTGGCAGCGCTGGTGCCGCAGACCCTCGGGGTGCTCGACCCGCGCTCGTTCTTCCTCCAGATCGCCGAGCGGGACGGGCGCGGCCGGCTGGTGGTCAACCGGGTCTACTCCGGGATGACGCTGCTCTTCTCCCGGTTCGCGCACCTGTTCGGCGAGGAGCGCCTGGCCGACCGTCTCCGCGCCGAACTGGCCCGGCTCGCGCCGCCCGGCGCGGTGCTGGCCGAGCTCAAGGGCGGCTACGACGCCACCAACCTCAACCTGCACCCGGCGGTCACCCCGTACGAACTGGTCTGCCCGGGCGAGATCAGCTTCCGCCCGGCGGCCGAGCAGATCCACATGGACGACCTGCGCGTCGAACACGACCCGGACGCCGACCGGCTGCTACTGCGCTCACGCCGGCTCGACGCCGAGGTGATTCCCGTCTATCTGGGCTTCCTGCTGCCCATGGCGCTGCCCGAGGTGCAGCAGGTGCTGCTCACCTTCGCGTACCTGGGGATGGCCCAACCGGACCTGTGGGCCGGCACCACGGTTCCGCTGCCGGGCACCGGCATGGTCGGCTACCCCCGGATCAGCCACGGCGACCTGGTGTTGCAACGACGGATGTGGAAGCTGCACCCGGGCTTCCTGCCGGCCACCCGCACCCCCGACCAGAGCGAGGCCGACTGGTTCCTGGGCTGGCAACGCTGGCGGCGGGAGAACCGGCTGCCCCGGCGGGTCTTCGCCACCCCCGAGGGCAGTCGGCTCACCCCGGCGGCCGAGGACGCCCCACCGGCCGGCCGGCCGGATCACAAGCCCCTCTACGTCGACTTCGACAGCTTGTTCTCGGTGCGGTTGCTGGATGCCACCGCCCGAGCCGCGGGCAGCCGGCTGGTGCTCACCGAGATGCTGCCCGACCGCGACGAGCAGGTGCTGCGCGGTCCCGCCGGCACGTACGTCACCGAACTGACCGTCGAGCTCAACGGCGTACGAGCCGGAGAGGTGGAGCAGTGACCGGCTACCCGTCCCCGACCGACCACGGCTGGCTCAGCGTGCACGTCTTCTACGCCAGCAACGCCAACCCGATGCTGGTCGAGGGGGTCCGGCCGCTGGTCGACGAGTTACGCGCCGACGGCCTGATCAGCCGGTACTTCTTCATCAAGTACTGGATGGAGGGCCCGCACGTACGGCTGCGGGTGCTGCCCGCCCCGGGCGTCGACCCGGCACTGGTCCGGGCCCGGGTGGACGCGGCGATCAGCGCTTTCCTGGGCCGCCGGCCGGCCCTGTACGAGGTGGACGCCGACGGCCTCGGCGACCTGTACAAGCAGATGTTCCTCGCCGAGTACGGGCAGGAGCGGTGGACCGCCGAGTACGGCGCCGACGGCACGATGCCGATGCGCGCCAACAACAGCGCCCACCACATCCCCTACGAGCGGGAGTACGGCCGCTACGGCGGCCCGGCCGGCATCGACCTGGCGGAGTGGCACTTCGAGCACTCCAGCGACGTGGTGCTGGATTTGCTCGCCACCACCAACGTGCACGTCCGGCCAGTGCTGCTGGGCCTGTCCACCCAGCTCACCACGATGATGTGCGCGGCGTTCCTGGCCGACGACCGGCAGATCGCCGGCTTCCTCGACGAGTACCGCAGGTTCTGGGAGGTTTCCTACCAGGAGCCCAGCGACGACTACCACGACAGCTTCGCCCGCAGCTACCAGAAGATGGACGCCGCCCTGCGGGAGCGCCTCGCCGGCATCCGCACCGCCGCCCGGGACCAGGGCGTCCGGGTGACCGGGGTGGAGGGCCGCTGGCTGGCCCACTGCCGGGAACTGCGCGACCGGGTGGTGGCCGCCGCCGACCGGGGCGAGCTGGTCTTCCAGCGTGGCGGCGGGGAGCCGACTGTGGTCGACGACCGCGACGCCGCGATGGCCATCCTGCTCAGCTCCTACGTGCACATGACCAACAACCGGCTCGGGGTGAGCATCCTCGACGAGATCTACCTGACGTACCTGATCCGCAGCGCGCTCTTGGAAGACGTGACACCCGCTGACCCGGCGGCGCCCGGCGACCAGCTCGCCCCGGCCGGCTCGCGATGACCACCACCGAGGAGACCTGGACGCGGCCCCGGCTGCGCCCCGGGGTGCTGCTCGGCCCCGGGCAGTGGCGCGGCGAGAAGCTCGTCCACCACGTGAAGGACCCGCAGACCGGCTGGTACTACCGGATCGGCCCGCGGGAGCACTTCCTGCTGACCCGGATGGACGGCACCCGTACGCTCGACGAGCTGGCGGCCGAGTACGCCGAGGTGTTCGGGCGCCGGCTCGGGCCGGAGAGCTGGCAGCAACTCTTCGCGATGCTGCGCCGCCGGCAGTTGCTCGACGGCGCGACCGACCCGGCGGAGCTGGCCCGGCTCACCGCCACCGCCGCCGAGAACGCGGCCCGGCACAAGCGCGGGCCGCTGTCCGCGCGGCTGCCGCTGCTGGACCCGGAACGGCTGTTCAGCCGGCTGCTGCCCGCGCTGCGGCCGGTGTTCACCTGGTGGTTCGTGCTGCCCGCGCTGGCGGCGGTGCTCGCCCTGGCCGGGTACGTGGCACTGCACCTGCCGGAACTGATCGGCGTGGTCGGCGGTGGTCACCGGCCGCTGGTCGCGGTGCTCGCCGCCGTGGTGATCACCTGGGCCGTCGTTTTCCTGCACGAGTGCGCACACGGGCTGACCTGCCGGCACTTCGGCGGCCGGGTCACCGAGATCGGGGTGATGTGGCGGTTCCCGATGCTCGCGCCGTACTGCAAGGTGGACGACGTGGTGCTCTTCTCCCCGCGCCGCCGGGTGGCGACCGCCTTCGCCGGGGTCTTCGTGAGCATGCTGGCGCTGCTGCCGTTCGCCGCGACCTGGATCTGGGGCCCACCGGCTGGCGTGCTGCACGACCTGTCCGGCACGATCCTGCTCTTCGGCACCGTCACCGCCGCCGTCAACCTGGTGCCGTTCCTGCGCCTCGACGGCTACTACATGCTCAGCCACGCGCTGAACCTGGTCGACCTGCGCGCCGACTCGTACCAGTTCTACGGGCGGCTGCTGCGGGGCGGGTGGCGGGCGGTCACCGGCTACCGCACCCGCGACCGGGTGGTGTACGCGAGCTACGGGCTGGCGTCACTGCTGTTCGGGCTGACCCTGCTGGTGCTCCTGGTGCGCTTCTGGTACGTCTCGCTGGCCACCTGGGTCGGTCCGTTCTGGGCGGTCGCCATCCTTGTCGCGGAGGCGGTGCTGGTGGTCGCCGCCCTCGGCTGGCTGCACCGCCGGCGTACCCGGGCCAGCGCCCACGCGACCGGCTCGGCGGGCGTCGCCGCGGCCGGCTGAGCCGGCGGTCAGCCGGAGGCGCACGGCGACCCGTTGACCGAGCATTCCGTCGGCTGGTCGCCCGGGCCGGTACGGTAGAAGCGCACGGTCACCGTGCTGCTCCGTCCGGCGCGCAGCTCGCCGAAGCCGCCCACCACGAAGTAGCCGTTGCGGGCCCCCACCCAGGCCCCGGTCGTGAGCATCCGGGCACGCGTCACGGTGCCGTCGAACACCAGCTTGACCCGCCACCGCTGAGCCTGATCGGTGCCGTTCTCCACCCGCAGCCGGGCGTCGAACGAGTCGCGGTCGCTGCGCACCACCTGGTAGTCCGCGGTCAGCCGGTCGACGCCCGCGTCCAGCAGCACCGGCGCCTGCGCCGACGCCGCCGGTCCCGGGCTCGACGGCACCGGGACCGGGGACGGTGTCGACGCCGGCGGGGAGGGGCTCGGCTTCGCTGCCAGGGCCGACCCCGACGGCGAGCTGCTCGCCCTCGGCGACCCGGTGGGCGCCCCCTCGCCGCCGTCGCAGTCTCGGTGCCGTTGCTCGCGCTGGCACTCGGCGAGGCGGAGGTGACCGCCGGCGGTGCCGGCAGGTCCAGGGGCGGGGCGGGCAGCGGCGCGGCCCGCTGCTCCGGCGCACGGAACGACAGCATCGCGATCACCAGCAGCGCCGCGAGCAGGCCGGCGCCCGACAACACCACCAGCCACGGCACGGACGTCAACACGGCCGGGGCGGATCGCGCCTCCGGCCGGGCGGCGGTCCGGTCGTTCATGGGTCCCCCCTCGTCGGAGCCGAGCGTCAGCCTAGCCAGCGGGGACCGCGGGGCCCAGCCGCCGCAGCAGGAACGGACCGTCCGGCGGGTACGGTGCCGGAACGGACCGCCCGGGGTGGGCCGGTGAGGCTGCACACCTCTAGTGCGAGCGTCAGCGGGTCGGCGGCTCGGCGCAGGGAGTGTCGTTCGTGGTGCACCGGCTCGGGCGGGTGTCGGTGCCGCCGCGCTCGAAGTGGAACCGCAACGGCACCGACGCCCCCGGTGCCAGGTCCACTCCGCTGGTGAACGTCCAGGTGTCGCCGGACCGGCTCACCCCGCCCTGCGGCGCGCCCTCGATCCAGGCGGTGACCAGGCGCGCGTACGGGAAGGTCAGCCGCACCGTCCAGCCCTGCGGGTCCCCGGAGGCGTTGCTGACCAGCACCTCACCGATGAAGCCGCCGTCGAACCGGTCGAGGACCCGGTAGCTACCGGTGACGGTCGGCGGCGGTGACGGCGGCGGCGGGGCCGGTGCCGGCGGCGCCGACGAGGGTACGGGCGGCGGGACGGTGACGGCGCCGGCGTTACCCCCGGTCGGTGCGGCCGGGGCGGCGGTGGTCGGCCTCGGTAGCACGGTCGACCGCGGCGAGAGCCCGGGCCGCACCGGCGGGGGCGGCCCGGCCGTGTCGCCGGCCGTCGACGACGGGGGCAGCTCGGGCAGGGACATCGTCGCGTCCGGCACCGGCGCCGGCAGCGCGTCGCGAGCCGGCGTCCTCGCCCGGTACGCGCCGAGCGCGACGACGAGCAACACCACCATGACCACTACGCCGAGGGTCACCAGGACCCACGGCGAGGAGGTGACCACCCTGGCGGTGCCGGACCGCAGGCGACGCATCCCGGACATTGTCCTCCCTCAGTGGCCCCGCGTGCCGGCGGGCGAGCCGGACGCCCGTCAGCCGATCGTGCAGGCGGCACCGTTCACCGTGCACCGGCCGGGCTGGTCCCCCGCGCCGTTGCGCAGGAAGCGGACGGTCACCGTGGTGCTCTGCCCGGCGGCGAGGGCGCTGGCGCCCCGCAGCACGTACCCGCCGCCGACGGTCACCGAGATGCCCGGCGACAGCACGGTGGCGGTCTTGACGTTGCCGGCGAAGGCCAGCTCCACCTGCCATTCCTGGGCCTGGCCGGAGCCGTTGTCCAGGCGCAGCTGGGCGTCGAACGAGTCGCGGTCGGTGGCGACGACCTGGTAGCGGGCGCTCAGCGTCCCCGACGAGCCGGCGGCGTCGAGCACCACCGGCGCCTCGGCCGACGCCGACGGCCGGGCGGCTGACGGCGACGCGCTGGCCGAACTCGACGCGGCCGACGGGGACGGGGACGGGCTGGCCGGCGGCGAGGAGGTCACCACCGTCGTCGCCACCTCCTCGCGCCCGGCGGGGCTGGGCGAGGCCGACGCGGCCGGTGGCAGGGTCGGCAGGTACAGCGGCGGGGCGGGCGGCGGCGCGGCCGCCCGGTGCTCCGGCCCCCGGAACGACAGCATCGCCACCACCAGCAGCGTCGCGAGCAGGCCGACGCCCACCAGCACCACCAGCCACGGCACGGACGTCAACACGGCCGGCGCGGATCGCGCCCCCGGCCGTGCGGCGGTCCGGTCGTTCATGAGGTCCCCCCTCGTCGGAGCCGACGCGCCAGCGTAGCCAGCGAAAACGGCGGGGCCCAGCCGCCCCACCAGGAACGGACCGTCCGGAGGGGACGGCACCGAAAAGGGCTGGTCGGGGTGCGCCGGTTCGGCTGCCGGCCACCGGTCAACCCGGCCGGTCACCGAACACCCGGCCCCACAGCAGGAGCGTCGCGCCGACAGCGTACAGCGAGATCGCGAGGAGGGCGCCGAGCCCGAGGGAGGCGGCCCGGTTGCCGCCGGAGCGGGTCAGCAGGACCACCGAAACGGCCGCGACCAGGCCGGACCCCAGCAGGATGAGCCCGCCCCGCAGCCGTGGGTGGGGCGCGCCGGGCACCGGCGGCGCGACGCCGGCCGCCGGGTCCGAGACGCGACGCATCCGGCGTACGGCCAGTGCGCCGGTGACCGCACCGGCCAGGCCGAGCACCGCGGTCGGCCAGGAACGGGCGAGCGCGGCCACCACCGCCGCGGCGACGCAGGCGGCGGTCAGCATCAGCCGGCGCCAGAGCGGCCCGTCGTCCCGCCCGGACACCGGCCGGGGCCCGTCAGGCCCGCACGACGGTGCAGATGAGCGGGCCCTCCGCGGTGCCGCGCAGCAGGTACCGGTAGCGCTCCCCCGGCACCGCCCGGCCCTGGCTGTCCAGGAACTCCCACTCCACGGCCACCATGGTCAGTGCCCCGGACATCGGCTGGACATCCTCGATCAGGGCGTGCGCGGCGACCAGCTCACGCTCCTGGTAGTCGGGCGCGGCGCCCACGAAGGACAGTGCCACCGCCGCCGGTGAGGCGAACGAGAAGCTGTAGGAGTCGGCGACCACCAGCCCCGGCAGCGCGTAGCAGCCGGCCACGGCGGCGACGTCCCCGGTGGTCAGGGCCACGCCGTACCGGTCGAAGAACTCGGTCAACGTGTCGAGATCGGTGGAAGCCTTCACGGCGCAGACAATTGCCGCGACTACCGGCCGGCAAACCTCAGCGGGGCGGAATCCGCACCTGGATCTCGGCGCCGAGCTGGGCGTTCCCGGTGAGACCGAGGTCGTCGCCGCTCCAGAACCGGCCCGGGTCGTACCAGTTGGGCCGGCGGCCGGCGGGCAGCAACCCCATCGCCTCGTAGGTCACCGCCACCACCTCGGCGCAGTACGCCGTCTCCAGCGCCCGGTCCGGCACGGCGCCGGCGCGTTGCCGTCCGGGCGGCCGGGGCAGCCGTACCGCCGGGACCCGGCCGCGCAGCCAGCGCCAGGCGAGCTGGCTGGTGGACGGGAACGGGGTGCCGTCGAGGCGGGCGATGGTCCGCAGCACCGCCTGCTCCATCTCCGCGCCGGCCGGCGGCTCCAACTGGCGCAGCCAGGCCCGTTGGCCGTAGCGGTTGGCCCAGACGCCTACCGCGTCCCGCAGGTCGTGCAGCTGCACGCCGCGCTGGTGGGTGCCCGACCACAGGTCCGGCAGCGACCGGCCCAGCTCCGCGTGCCACATCAGCGGTGGCATGTCGTCCAGCACGACCGCCATCCCGACGTGGTTGACCGGGCTGTTGGTGGTGAACTGGATGGCCCGGTCGGGGGCACTGCGCCCACGGAACACCCACACGTCCCCGGTCCGGGTCAGCTCGACCGCCTCGTCCAGGCTGATGCTCATTCCGTCGCCTCACGCACGCTCATGAGCGATTACCCTAAGCCGATGCGGCAACGGATGCGGTGGTGGAAGGTTCTCGGGTTGGCCGGGCTGGCCGGGGTGGCGGCCTCCGGGGTGGTCATCGCACGCGCCGAGCGGCGCCGCCGCGCGTACACCCCGGAGGAGATCCGGGCCCGCCTGCGCGACCGGCACGCGCAGGCCGGCTGACCCGCCCACCCGTCCGTCCACCCTGGGGGGTCGACGGGGTTTCTTCTGTACCGAACAGGCTCTAACCTGGGCGACATGGGAAACAGTTTCTGGGAGACACAGTTTGTCCTCGCGCCGCCGCCCGCGCCGGTGGACCGGCAGGGCGCGGTCGATCTGCACCTGCCGGGTGGCGACGGCCCGCACCCCGCCGTCGTGGTGGTGCACGGCGCCCCGCTCCCCCCGGGCGCACCCGACCCGCGGGACTGGTTGCTGTTTCGCGGCTACGGCGCCCTCCTCGCCGAGCAGGGCGTGGTCGCCGCCGTGGTCAGCTACCAGGTGCCCGAGCCGGCCGCCCTGCCGGCGGCCGCCGAGCACATCGCCGGCCTGGTCGAACAGGTCCGCGCCGATCCGCGGGTCGACGCCGACCGGGTGGCGCTCTGGTTCTTCTCCGGCGGCTCGCTGCTGATGGCCGACTGGCTGCGCACCCCGCCGGAGTGGCTGCGCGGCATCGCCGCGACGTACCCGCTGCTCGTGCCGCTGCCCGGGTGGGACGTCGACCCGCGCTTCCGGCCCGCCGAGGCGTTGGGCGCGGCGGACGGGCCGCCGGTGATCCTGGTCCGGGCCGGCCGGGACGCGCTGCCCGGGCTGCTGGCCGGCATCGACGCGTTCGTCGCGCGGGCCGCCCGCGCGGGACGACCGGTACGGCTCATCGAGGCGCCGGACGGCCAGCACGGCTTCGACGCCCTGGACCACACCGACCAGTCCCGGGACGCCGTCCGCACCGCCCGCGACGCGGTGATCGCCCTACTCCGCCCGGCCTGAACCCTCGCCGGGCCGCCACGCACTTCCCGCCCGGCGCCGTTGACCCACCCGTCGCGCCCGTCGCCAGATATGTCCGCCGAGTCCGTTTCTCGGGGTTGACCCTTGCGGATCTTGGAAAGTTGTCGTTCGTGGCGAACGGTAACTCTCCAAGATCCGCGCCGGAAGTTGGCTAGGGGTGATTTGTCGGATTCTGGCCACGGCGGCGTGGCGTCGTGGCCAGGTGGCGCGACGGGAGCCAGGCCGACGTGCGCTTTGGGGTGGATCGGCAGGCGGGTCCCGTTGTGGGGGTGGGCGGGGTCACCGTGGGGGCGGAATCGGGGCGGGTCGCCGGCGTTGTACATGGCTCACCGCGCGGCACCACCAGCCCCGGGCCCCAGCCCGCGGCACCACCACCGCGGGCCTCAGCCCCCCGGGGAATGACCCGCCGCCGGTCGTCGTTACATCCCCGGGCCACCCGAGCAGGTCACCACCGCTGACCGCCGGGCCGCCCAACCCCCCAAAGACTTTCCGCGGCACCCCACCCCCTGGCTGCCGCGCACCCCCGAACAGAGGAGTCGCACATGCGTACCGATCTGATCCGCAAGAGCGCCCTGACCATCGCCGGCATCGCCGCCACCGCCGGCGGCATCGCCGGACCCGCCATCGCCGCCCAGGCCACCCCGGCCGAGAAGACCGCACAGGTCAGCACCCAGCGCGGCGGCGAGCGGGAACTCGGCGTCCGCTACGAGGCCCAGCCCAACTTCTACTACTGCGGCCCGGCCGCCGCGCGTAACGCCCTGTCCGTGCAGGGCAAGAACATCGACGTGGACGCCATGGCCAAGGAGATGGGCACCACCGAGGCCGGCACCAACTCCATCAACGACATCACCCCGGTGCTGAACAAGGAGACCGGCAAGGACGTCTACAAGTCCACCGAGATCCCGGCGGGCAAGGTCGACGGCAAGCGCGTCGACAAGCTGCGTGGCGACATCGTCCGGACCGTGGACGACGGCCGCGCCGTGGTCGCCAACATCGCCGGCACCGCCACCGACACCGACGGCAACACCCACTCCTTCGAGGGCGGGCACTACATCTCGGTCGTGGGCTACCGCGACGGCGGGAAGGTCGTGACGATCGCCGACTCGGCCAACCCGGACACCGCCTCGTACCACCTGGACGTGGAGACCCTGGCGCACTGGATCGCCAGCCGCGGCTACACCTCCTGAGCGTGACGAAGGGCCCGACCCCATCGCGGGGTCGGGCCCTTTCGCGTCCAGGGGGTCAGCGGTCGGTGCCGGCGCGCACCGGCTCGGCCTCGCCGGGGGTCTCCACCGCCGTCATCTTGTGCGCGCGCCGGCGCAGCCACCAGGTGCTGGCCAGGCCGGCGAGCACCGCGATGACCAGGCCGGCCCAGGAGATGTCCTTGAGCCAGTGCTCGGCGGCCCGGCCCACGCTGTAGAGCAGGTAGGTCGTGCCGAAGGCCCAGACCAGGCCGCCGGCCGCGTTGGCCAGCAGGAACCGGCGGTACGGCACGTGCAGCGCGCCGGCCAGCGGGCCGGCGAGGATGCGCAGCAGGGCCACGAACCGGCCGAAGAAGACCGCCCACACGCCGTACTTGGCGAAGCTCTGCTCGGCCCGGGCGAGTTGCGCCGGACCGAGGTGCTTGGGGAAGCGCCGGCCGAGCCGGGCGAGCAGTGGACGCCCGCCGCGCCGGCCCACCGCGTACCCGATGGAGTCGCCGACGATGGCGCCGAACGCCGCGGCGCTGGCCACCCATTCCGGCTCGACCACCCCGGCCGCGGCGAGCAACGCCGAACTGACCAGGACGATCTCGCCCGGCAGCGGGACGCCCATGCTCTCGACGCCGATCACGCCGGCGACGATCAGGTAGACCACGCCGGGCGGCAGCGCGGAGAGCCAGTGCTGTACGTCGACCACCGCGGAGCCCCTTCCGATCCGCTCCGAACCCTACTCCGGATCCCGGGAACCGACGGTCCGCTCCACCGCCGGCCACCCTCGGGAGCAGACTCGCACCCGCGTCGAGGTTGCGCGAATAGCAAGACGGACGTACGGTTTTGTAGAGCCCGCCGCGGGTAAGTGTTGCCTAAGCACGGCAGCGCCCCGGCCGGTGCGACAAACTGCTCAGGACTACTCACGGTCGCTGGTGTGAAGGAGTACGACGTGGCGAGCCTCGACACCTTCGGTGCGAAGACCCAGCTGCGCGTCGGAGACGCGAGCTACGAGATTTTCAGGATCGACAAGGTGGAGGGCCACGCCCGGCTGCCCTACAGCTTGAAGATCCTGCTGGAGAACCTGCTGCGGACCGAGGACGGCGCGAACATCACCGCCGACCACATCCAGCAGCTCGGCGCGTGGGACCCCACCGCCGACCCCAGCGTGGAGATCCAGTTCACCCCGGCCCGGGTGCTGATGCAGGACTTCACCGGCGTGCCCTGCGTCGTCGACCTGGCCACCATGCGCGAGGCCGTCCGCGACCTCGGCGGCGACGCCACCAAGGTGAACCCGCTCGCGCCGGCCGAGCTGGTCATCGACCACTCCGTCATCGCCGACCTGTTCGGCCGCGAGGACGCCTTCGAGCGCAACGTCGAGCTGGAGTACGAGCGCAACAAGGAGCGCTACCAGTTCCTGCGCTGGGGCCAGAGCGCGTTCAACGAGTTCAAGGTCGTCCCGCCGGGCACCGGCATCGTGCACCAGGTAAACATCGAGTACCTGGCCCGTACGATCATGGAGCGCGACGGCCAGGCGTACCCGGACACCGTCGTCGGCACCGACTCGCACACCACCATGGTCAACGGCCTGGGCGTGCTGGGCTGGGGCGTCGGCGGCATCGAGGCCGAGGCCGCGATGCTCGGCCAGCCGGTCAGCATGCTGATCCCGCGCGTGGTCGGCTTCAAGCTGCACGGCGAGATGCCGGCCGGCACCACCGCCACCGACCTGGTGCTCACCATCACCGAGATGCTGCGCAAGCACGGCGTGGTCGGCAAGTTCGTCGAGTTCTACGGCCCCGGCGTGAGCGCGGTGCCGCTGGCCAACCGGGCGACCATCGGCAACATGTCGCCGGAGTACGGCTCCACCGTGGCGATCTTCCCGATCGACGCCGAGACGGTCCGCTACCTGGAGCTGACCGGCCGCGACCCGAAGCAGGTCGCGCTGGTCGAGGCGTACGCCAAGGAGCAGGGCCTCTGGCACGACCCGAACCACGAGCCGGAGTACTCCGAGCGCCTCGAGCTGGACCTGAGCACCATCGAGCCGTCCCTCGCCGGCCCGAAGCGCCCGCAGGACCGGGTGCCGCTGGGCGCCGCCAAGACGCTGTTCCGCTCCGCGCTCACCGACTACGTCGCCGACGGCGGCACCGGCGAGCGCGACCTGAAGCCGGGCGTGGCCCGCGAGCAGCTGCCGCGCGGCGCCAACGGCCCGGCCGACGAGGCCAGCGCCGAGTCCTTCCCGGCCAGCGACCCGCCGGCCAACGACTACAGCGACCCGGCCGACGAGCCGCGCGACCTGGAGACCGCCGCCGCCGGCGCGGGTGGCCGGGCCACCAACCCGGTCCGGGTGACCGGCGCCGACGGGGTCGAGTACGAGCTGGACCACGGCGCCGTGGTGATCGCCGCGATCACCTCCTGCACCAACACCTCCAACCCGCAGGTGATGATCGGCGCCGCGCTGCTCGCCCGCAACGCGGTCGACAAGGGCCTGGCCCGCAAGCCCTGGGTGAAGACCACCCTGGCCCCGGGTTCCAAGGTCGTCATGGACTACTACGAGCGCGCCGGCCTGACGCCGTACCTGGAGAAGCTCGGCTTCAACCTGGTCGGCTACGGCTGCACCACCTGCATCGGCAACTCCGGCCCGCTGCCGGAGGAGGTCTCCGCTGCGGTGAACGAGGGCGACCTGGCCGTCGTCTCGGTGCTGTCCGGCAACCGGAACTTCGAGGGCCGGATCAACCCGGACGTCAAGATGAACTACCTGGCGTCCCCGCCGCTGGTGGTCGCGTACGCGCTGGCCGGCACCATGGACATCGACCTGGCCAACGAGCCGATCGGCGAGGACAGCGAGGGCAACCCGGTCTTCCTGCGCGACATCTGGCCGAACACCGCGGAGATCCAGGACGTCATCGCCTCCGCGATCGGCGCCACCGGGTTCAGCGCCGCGTACGCCGACGTGTTCGCCGGTGACGAGCGCTGGCAGTCGCTGCCCACCCCGACCGGGGACACCTTCGCCTGGGACGGCGAGTCCACCTACGTCCGCAAGCCCCCGTACTTCGAGGGCATGCAGCAGCAGCCGACCCCGGTGCAGGACATCGCCGGCGCGCGGGTGCTGGCCAAGCTGGGCGACTCGGTGACCACCGACCACATCTCCCCGGCCGGCTCGATCAAGGCGGACTCCCCCGCCGGCAGGTACCTGGCCGAGCACGGCGTGGCCCGGCACGAGTTCAACTCGTACGGCTCCCGCCGGGGCAACCACGAGGTGATGATCCGGGGCACCTTCGCCAACATCCGGCTGCGCAACCAGCTGGTCCCCGGGGTGGAGGGCGGCGTCACCGTCAACCACCTGACCGGCGAGCAGACCTCCATCTACGACGCCTCGATGGCCTACCAGGAGGCCGGCGTCCCGCTGGTCATCCTGGCCGGCAAGGAGTACGGCTCCGGCTCGTCCCGCGACTGGGCGGCCAAGGGCACCATGCTGCTCGGCGTCAAGGCGGTCATCGCCGAGTCGTACGAGCGGATCCACCGCTCGAACCTGATCGGCATGGGCGTGCTGCCGCTGCAGTTCCCGGTCGGCGAGACCGCCGAGTCGCTGGGCCTGACCGGCACCGAGACGTTCTCGATCAGCGGCGTCACCGCGCTGAACGACGGCGACACCCCGCGCACGGTCACGGTCACCACCGACACCGGCGTGGAGTTCGAGGCGATGGTCCGCATCGACACCCCCGGTGAGGCGGACTACTACCGGCACGGCGGGATCCTGCAGTACGTGCTGCGCCGCATGATCGCCAGCTGATCTCGTACCGTTTCCAGGGCCCCTTCCCGCGACGAGCGGGGAGGGGCCCTGGCGCGTTCCGCCGACCGGGCCGGCCGGGGATCCTGCCACGGATGTCGACATCGGATGGGGCCCCGTCGCGCCGCGCATTGCGTAGGGTGACCGGGTGGTCGACCGACGCCAGGTGCTGAGTTTCCGCGCCCGGGCCCAGCAGCTCACCCGGGCCGAGGGCACGCCGGCGGACACCGCCGTGCTGGACATCGGCGTGCAGGACACCGGCCAGGACGGCGGCGGCTGGGCGCTGGCGCAGCGCGGGGTCACCCCACCCGCGTCCACCGGCGACGACCTGATCCTGCTCTGGACCGTGCGCGGCGCGCCGCACCTCTACCGGCGGGCCGACGTGGGTCAGGTGGCGGCCGCGGTCGCGCCGTGGTCCGACGCCGACGCCGGCAGGCGCATCTACGACGCCGCGAAGCCGCTGAAGGCCGCCGGCATCGGCATCCTCGCCGCCCTCGACGAGGTGGCCGCGCGGCTGCGGTCCGTCGTCACCCGACCGACGGTCAAGGGCGAGGTCTCCGGCCGCCTGGCGCAGCTGCTGCCCGAGCCCTACCTGCGGTTCTGCCGGCCCTGCCAGGCCACCCACCTCTACGAGATGCCGTTCCGGCTGGCCGCCCTGCGGGCCGGTCTGGAGCTGCGGCCCGGCACGTCGCCACCGGTGCTGGCGCGCATCCCCGGGTTCACGAAGGCCGACGCGGCCGGCGACCGGTTCGACCTGATCCGGGCGTACCTGCGGCTGCTGGGCCCGGCCACCCCTCGGGACGTCGCCGGCTATCTCGACGCCCCGGTCAAGGAGGTCAAGGCGCGCTGGCCGCGGGACGTGGTCGAGGTGACGGTCGACGGCGAGGCTCGCGCACTGCTGGCCGCGGACGCGCCGGCACTGGCGTCGGCCGAGGCCCCGGCGACCCGCCTGCTCGGCCCGTTCGACCTCTTCCTCCAGGCGAAGGACCGGGCGACCCTGGTGCCGGACGCGGCGCACGCCCGGGAGCTGTGGCCGGTGCTGGGCCGGCCCGGCGCCGTGCTGGTCGACGGCGAACTGGTCGGCACCTGGCGCCCGCGCAAGTCCGGCAGCCGGCTGACCGTCACCGTCCGCCCCTGGGCGAAGCTGCCCGACAGCCGGCGCCGCGCGGTCGTCGAGCAGGCCGAACGCCTCGCCGCCCACCGTACGGCCACGCTCGCCGGGGTCGACTTCGAGGACTGACCAGCGGGCCGGTGAACGACTGGGCGGTCAGTCGGTGGCGGCGCGGCGGCGGGCCTCCCGGGCCTTCATGGCGTGCTCCATCAGCGTGATGAGCACCTCCTTGCTGGACTCCCGCCGGCGGGCGTCGCAGAGCAGCACCGGCACCCCGGGGTCGAGGTTCAGCGCCGCCTGCACCTCGTCGAGCCGGAACTGCTTGGCGCCCTCGAAGCAGTTCACCGCCACCACGAACGGCGTGCCCCGGCCCTCGAAGTAGTCGATCGACGGGAAGCAGTCCGCCAGCCGTCGGGTGTCGGCCAGCACCACCGCGCCGATCGCGCCCAGCGCCAGCTCGTCCCAGACGAACCAGAAGCGGTCCTGCCCGGGCGTGCCGAACAGATAGAGCACCAGGTCGTCGCTGATGGTGATCCGGCCGAAGTCCATCGCCACGGTGGTGGTGGCCTTACCCTCCACCCCGGACAGGTCGTCGATGCCGACCCCGGTCTCGGTCAGCACCTCCTCGGTGCGCAGCGGGCGGGTCTCGCTCACCGCGCCGACCATGGTCGTCTTGCCGACGCCGAAACCACCGGCGACCAGGATCTTGATCGCGGTGGGCAGCGGCGCCGCGCCCGCCGGCCGCTCAGAGTGCCCGTAGTCCATTGATAACCGCCTCGAAAACACTGTCGTCAGGAACGCCGGCGGTAGCGCGCGGCTCTCGGACCTGCACCAGCTCGCGGGCCACCAGGTCACCGAGGAGAACCCGGATGGTGCCCACCGGCAGGTCCAGGTGGGCGGCCACCTCCGCCACGGACTGGATCCGCTGGCAGAGGGCGACGATGGCGAGATGCTCCGGGCCCAGCCCGGCCTCCGGTGTCGCCTCTCCGCGGGTCGCCGACACCAGGGAGATCAGATCGAAGGTGCCGGTGACCGGGCGGGCCCGGCCGCGGGTGACCGCGTACGGCCGCACCACCGGTCCGGCGTGGTCGTCCACCCACTGGATCTCCTCGGGCTCCCCGTTGGCCGTCATCTCGGCTGGCTCTCCCCCGTCGGCTGTTCGGGCACCCGGTTCGGCGAGGCGACGAACTTGCCCACCCGGGTCACCAGCATGGCCATCTCGTACGCGATGAGACCGACGTCGGCGTCCTCGGAGGCGAGCACCGCCAGGCACGCGTTGCGTCCGGCCGCGGTCACGAAGAGGAACGACGACTGCATCTCGATGATGGTCTGCTGCACCTGGCCACCGCCGAAGCGCTTGCCCGCACCCCGGGCCAGGCTCTGGATGCCCGCCGCCATCGCCGCCAGGTGCTCGCCGTCGTCGCGGCTCAGCCCCCGGGACGCCGCCATCAGCAGGCCGTCGGTGGAGAGCGCGACAGCGTGTTCGGCCTGCTTCACCCGGCCCACCAGATCATCCAGCAACCACGTCAGGTCGGCACTCGAAGCCGTCTTCTGCGCCACTCGTCGTCCTCTTCTTTCCGGCTGGTGTCGCCGTGTCCGTCTGGAGCCTGCGGCCGGCGCGCGGGGCGCGCGCCGTTGCCGCTCAGGTCGCCTGCTCGCCGCCGGCCTCCGGGGCGGTCTCCGCCCGCGTCCCGGTGGCGGCGCCGCCGATCAGCCGCGCCGCGTCGGTCCGCCCGCGCCGGGTACCGGTCTGGTACGAGCTCATCATTCGGCGCACCTGCTCCGGCGGTCGCGCCGCCTCGTCTTCGACGTCGGTGTCGGTGGACGGTTCGTCCCGCAGCTCGGGGGCGATGTGCGCCTGCCGTACGCGTACCGGCAGACCCGAGTCCGTCTGCGCGGCCTCGGCGGACGCCGGAAGGCGGTCGGCGGCCGGCGCGGCGGTCCCCTCGATGGTGGCCGGCGCGGGCCGCGCCAGCGCGGCGTCGGGTGCCGGCGCGGCCGCGCCCCGGACCCGGGTGGGCAGGTTTTCCGGTTCCCCCACCGGCACCTCCTCCGCCGCTCCGGCGGCTGGCCGGGGCGACGCCGGGGCGGGCGCCGGGGACGCCGACGCGTCCCGGGCCTGCGTCAGCGTCGCCGGAGCGGCGGGCCGCTCGACGGCCGCCGGCGCGGCGGGCCGCTCGACAGTCGCCGGCGCGGCGGGCTGCGCCTCCCCCGCCGTCACCGTCGCGGCGGCCGTCCCGACCGGGAAGCCGCCCGAGGTGTTCGGGTCGGCATCGTCCACGGTGACCAGCTCCAGCGGGATCAGCACGACGGCGGTGGTGCCGCCGTACGGCGACTCCTTCAGCCGCACCCGGACGCCGTGCCGTTCGGTCAGCCGGCTCACCACGTACAGGCCGAGGCGGGCCGCGTTGGCGAGGTTCAACTCGGAGCGGTCGACGATGCGGTGGTTGGCGGCGGCCAGGTCCTCCTCGCTCATGCCCAGCCCGCGGTCCTCGATCTCGATCGCGAACCCGGTGGCCACCAGTTGGCCGCGCACCTCGACGCTGGTGTGCGGCGGCGAGAAGGACAGTCCGTTCTCGATCAGCTCGGCCAGCAGGTGGATGACGTCACCCACCGCCCGGCCGGCCAGCGACACCCGGCCCAGCGGCAGCACGTTGACCCGGGTGTAGTCCTCGACCTCGCCGACCGCGCCCCGGATCACGTCGACCATCGGCACGTTGCGCCGCCAGGCGCGGCCGGGCGTCGAGCCGGAGAGCACGATCAGGTTCTCGGCGTTGCGCCGCATCCGGGTGGCCAGGTGGTCGACCCGGAAGAGGTCCTCCAGCTCCTCCGCGTCCTGTTCCCGCCGTTCCATCGCGTCCAGCAGGGTGAGCTGCCGGTGCACCAGCGCCTGGGTGCGCCGGGCCAGGCTGAGGAACACCTCCCGGACGTTGCGCCGCAGCTCGGCCTGCTCGACCGCGGTGCGCAGGGCGGTCTCCTGGACGACGTTGAACGCCTTGCCGACCTGCCCGATCTCGTCGTCGCCGAACTCCAGCGGTGGGGCCTCCTTGGCGACGTCGACCTCCTCGCCCCGGCCGAGCCGTTCCACCACCCCGGGCAGCCGCTCGTTGGCCAGCTGGAACGCCGCCTCCCGCAGCCGCTCCAACTGACTGAGCAGGGCCCGCGCGGTGGTGATCGAGACGATGACCGAGGCGATGACGGCGAGCAGGCCGAGACCGGCGGCGAGCACCAGCCGCAGGATGACCCCGACCGCGACGGGCACCGCACGGTCGACGAGGCCGTCACCGGCGTCCACGATGAACCGCTGCTGCTCCGCGACCGCCCGGTCGACCGCCGGACGCCACTGCTCCGCCGTCACCTGCGGGGTCGTCGACGACCGGGTGGAGAGCACCACCCGATCCTCCAGGCTCCGGAAGGCCGTGTACGCCTCGCTGGCGAGCACCTGCTCGAAGCCCCGGCGGTCGGCGTCGGACAGCGAGGCCCGGGCCTGGTCGCTCAGGTAGCGCTGGGCGCCGACGGTACGCGCGAACGCGGCGCTCTCCGCGGGGGTCAGCCGGCCGGTGGCGAGTGCCCCGGTCAGCAGGGCGTCCTCCTGCGAGATGAGCTCGCGGATCCGGGTCAGTTGGATAAGTGCGGTGGTCTCCCGGGCGAGCCGCGCGTCATCCAGTTGGGCAAGCGAGCCGTACATCCGCAGGACCGAGTCGATCAGCTCGGTGTAGGCCGTGGTGGCCTCGACGCGGTCGACCTGGCGGGCGGCGACCGCCTTGCGGACCGTCTCCAGCCGGTCCAGCCCGGTGACCACCGCGTCGATCTGGCCCTGGTTGTCGTCGCTGGCCGCGAGGTCCACCCGCCAGTTGTCCACCGAGCCCCGGAACTCGTCGGCGACCTGGGTGGTCCGCTCCCACTGCTCGGTCAGCTCGGCGCGCTCGGCGCCGCCCAGGAAGGCGGCGGAGGCCCGCCGCTCGGCCTGCAACTCCACCACCAGCGGCTCTCCTGGCTGCGCCACCTGGCTGTCGAGCATCTGCACCCACAGCAGGTTGGCGCCCTCGCGGAGGGTCACCCAGGCGGCGAACGCCCACAGCGCCACGAGGGAGGCCAGCAGTGCCACGACTTTCCGGCGCAGATTGGAGCTGCGGGAGTTCATCACAACCATCCCTGGCGGGGAGCCACTGATTGACCGGTCAGCGGTATCCGCGTGTGCGTCGACCGACCCGGCGCACGGTAGCAGTGTCCGGGGGATCACTCAAGCAGTCCTGATCATGGCTACCGTCGATCCGAGACACCCGGACGCGCGGGCGCTCGGTGCGACCACAAAGGATGCTCACCGCGTCGGGTATCCCGCCGCCCGGACCAGTTGCCGCGCGGCGACCACGGCGGCGCGCACGATCAGCACCGGGTGGTAGAGGTCCTTGTCGTGCCACAGTGGCGTGTCGGTGGCGGTGCCGTCCGGGTCGTCGTCGAGGAAGTCGACCGCCCGGCGCACGGCGGCCGCCACGCCGGGGCCGGCCGGCCGCCCGGTGCCGAGCAGCACGTGCAGGGCGTACGCGGTCTCCTCGGCCGTGCCGCCCCACCGCCCCCACGACCCGTCGGCGCGCTGGCTGGCGAGCACCCAGTCGACCGCCCGGTCGACCGCCCGCCGCGCCCGGTCCGGGGCGTACCCGGCCAGGCTCACCGCGACGCTCGCGGTCGCGTAGTACGCCGAGGCGTGCCACCGGTCCGTCCAGCTGCCGTCGGGCAGTTGGCCGTCGAGGAGCCAGCCCGCCACCCGCTGCGCCGCCGAGGCGTGCTCCGGCGACCCGGCGTGCCGGGCGTGCCAGCCCAGCGCCTCCAGCACGTGGGCGTTCGTGGTGACCGAGCTGCCGTCCTCGCCCCGCCAGGTGCAGAAGTGGGCGCCGGTGTCGTACTCCCGCAGGCTGTCCGGGGGCACCGGCCGGCCGAGCCGGGCCAGCGCGTAGAGGGCGACGGAAGTGGTGTCGGCGTCCGTGGGCAGGCCGGGCGAGGTGGCCGCGCCGGTCGGCCCGATCGCGGCGGCCAGCTCGGTGAGCAGCCGCTCGGGTACGTCGCGGGCCGCGCCCGCCCGGGCCAGACTCGCCAGGACCCAGGCCCGCTCGAAGACAGTGATCGGTGTCGTGCACGGCACCGGCCCGTCCTGCGCCCCCGCGGCCCGGACCAGATAGCCGAGCGCGGCCTGGTCCACCTGCGGGTCGGCCCGGTCGCCGAGCCAGGCGGCGGTGGCGGCGGGCGACGCGCCGACCGCGCCGTGGACCGGACGGACCGCGACGCCGGCCCGGGCGGGCACGGCCAGCGCCTCGAAGGCGTGCCACAGCTTCTGCGGGACGGGCCGGCCGGCGACCAGCAACGCGCCGACCGCCTGTGACCGACGGCGGGTCATGCCCCGCGGCAGCGGCAGCGCGGCGGGCGACCCCGGCTCCACGTCCCCGGCGGCGAGCAGCACGCCGATCCGGTCGAGCAGCTCGGGCAGGATCAGATCGACACCCGGCGTGTCCGGCACGGGCTCGTCGGCGACGAGCAGCCGATCGCGCAGCGCGGCCAGCCCCCGCGTCGCGGCCCGCGCCACCTCGTCCGGGTGCGGGCCCGGCCACCGCCGGGAGCGCAGCAGCGCCTCCACCGCACTGACCGTCGGCACCAGGGCGTACCCGCCGGGGGCGCCCCAGGCGCCGTCGGGCCGCTGGCCGGCCAACAGGTAGCGCAACCGCTCGGCGTGGCCGCCCAGCCAGGGGGCGTCGCTCACCACCCGGGCCGTCTCGTACACCGACGGTGAGACCGAGCCGGCGGGGCGGGCGGCCAGCGCGACGACCAGCTCGTGCGCGGCGGCGAGCGGGTCGGCTGGCGCGGTGTGCGTGCTGCCCGGCGTGCCGGCCCCGGCCGCACGCTGGCCCGGGACGGTCCCGGCGCGCCCCGGGGTGGTCGAGGGCGCAGCCGTCACGACATTCCCCAGAAGTCGGCCAACTGGTAGAAGCCGCTGCTGAAGCCGATCTGCCGGGCCAGGTAGTCCGCCTCGCGGGGGCAGCTCGACCGCAGCGGGACGAGCCGGCGCCGGCAGTCCGCCACCAGCGCCGCGAGCCGGTCCCGCACCTGCGCCTCGTCCTCGACCAGCAGGAGGGCGTTCAGGTCACCCCAGCGCTGGTCGCGCTCGTAGGTGCCGAGGTCGTTGACCAGGCGCAGCGCCCGCTGCACCTCGTTGCTCACCGCGACCAGCTCGTCCAGATGGGCCAGGGTCGCCTCGTCACCGGTGTAGAGCCAGTGTCCGATGTTGACGATCGTGCAGGCGTGGTTGTCGGCGTTGGCGAGGTAGTCCTCCAGGCTCGGCAGGGCCGCCCGGCCGCCGGAGCGCCAGGCGTCCTTCCAGGCCCATTCCCGGGCCATCGCCTCGACCGTGGTGCGCAGGCAGTCCCGCCACAGCGGACGGTGCGCGGCGAAGGCCGGCGCCGTGTCCAGCTCCGCCTGCACCGCGGCCAGGTACGCGCCGAGGTGGTCACCGGCGGCGGGCGGCGCACCGTCGGCCACCGCCCGGCACCGCGCCACCAGCTCGGAGACCTCGTCCCGGGAGCCCGCCCGGTGGTCGATCAGCCAGTCGAGGGCGAAGCCCCACAGCACGATCCGGTTGGCGGCCCGCAACTGCCCGGCGGTGCACCAGGGGGCGCCGAAGGCAATGGCCAGCGAGATGTTGGCGAACAGCATCGGGTCGAACGGGTCGGCCGGGAACAGCCCGGGGTGGGCCGCCGCCTGCGCCTGGAGGTCGCGTTGCCCGCGCATGGCCAGGCCGCACACCCGGCCCTGCTCCTGGGCGTCGTGCAGCTGGTCCCGCTCGCGGCGGTCCTGCACGGGGGCCGGGATCACCCGCGCCCCCGGCCGGACACGCGGGTGAGGGAGATCATGACCGGGCGGCCCGGCCGCAGCGCCGCCCCCAGTTGCTTCGGCGGCATGCCCCGCTCGCGCAGCCGGAACCGGTAGCGGCTGAGGATGGTGGCGATCACCAGCGGGGCCTCCTGGTTGAACAGGTGCATGCCGATGCACTGGTGCTCCCCGCCCCCGAAGGGGAAGAACGCGTACCGGTGGGCACGGCGCGGCTGGTCGGGAGCGAACCGCTCGGGATCGAAGACGTCCGGACGATCCCAGTGCCGGGCCAGCCGCTGAGTGACGTACGGGCTGATGACCACGAGGTCGCCGGCCCGGATCCGGGTGCCGCCGATCTCGTCGTCCGCCACCGCGCTGCGCGGGAGAAGCCAACCCGCCGGATACATCCGCACAAGCTCGTCAGTGATCATCCGGGTGTAGGTGAGCCGTTCGAGCTGCTCCCGACTGACCGCGGCGTCCGGATCCACCACCTCGTCCAGCTCCGCATAGAGCCGCCGGGCGACCTGCGGGTGGGCGTCCAGGATGGGCCAGAGCCAGGTCAGCACCGCGTAGGTGGTCTCGGTGGCAGTGGCGAACACCGACACCACGTCGCCGCGGACCCGCCGCTCGTCCAGCGGGCGACCGTCGGCGTCGCGGGCGCGGGCGAGGCTGGCCAGCAGGTCGTCGCCGTCGCGCGGCTGTTCCCGCTCGGCCCGCACCAGCGGGACCATGATCGAGTCGACCACCTCGATGGACCGGCGCAGCGTCCGGTCGCCCGGGACCGGGACGGCATCGGGCAGGAACGGCAGCAGCAGCCGCCCCCGCAGCGCCGCCGAGATGCGGTTCTGGGCGGCCACGATCCGCAGTTGGTCGGCGGTCGACAGCCGGTTGGCGAAGAAGACGCTGCTGATCCCCTGGCAGATGATCCGGCCCAGCTCGGCCCCGATGTCCAGCCACCGGCCGGAGCGGGCCGGCTCTTCGAACTCGTCGACGGCGGCGCTGACGGCCTGGCTGATGGAATCCACCAGCCCGTCGATCCGCTTGGCGGTGAAGTGCGGTTGTATCCGGGCCCGGCTGTCCTGCCATGGTGGCCCGTCGGACATGATGCCCTCGCCGGTGAGCCGGCGCACCGGCCGCCAGAGCAGGTTGTCACCGCCGCGCACGTAGTTGGTCGCGTTGTCGCGCACCACGTGCTGCACGTGCGACGGTTCCGTCACCAGGTACGGTCGCAGGGTCCCCAGATTGAGCCGGACCACCTGGTCGGGGGCCGCGTCCGCCAGCCGGACGATTTCGCGCAGCGGGTCGCGCAGCAGGCCGGGCAGGGTGCGGAGCAGGGGCACGGCGTGCGCGCCCCGGGCCGCTGAGCCGGCGGAGTCGAGTTTGGCCATCGCGTCCGGCACGTCGGCTCCCTTTCGGTTTGGGTCACCCTCCGTGGTGACGGACAGTCATCGAACCGCTGTCCAGCGTCACGGTGGTGCCGAGCATGCCATTCGGCACCGTCACGAGGGAAGAGAAGGCGAAGGAAATTCTGCCGGTGGGAATGCTTGCCCATAAAGGATTCCGTGGCAACAATCACTCCACGCAGGACTTTCGGCGGCGTGGAAGACCGCCCTGCTAACGCTTCCCGTCGCGGCTGACCCGGCGTCGACCCGGGGCGACTCCGACGCCCGCCCGGGGCCGGGCGTCGGCCACCGCGCCGGTCCCTTACCCCGCCGGGCGGGGCCGGCCGCCGCCGCAACCCCCTGCCGCGTCGGCCTCGGCCCGGCCCGAAGACCGCCGGCCGCGACCGCGCACCGGGGCGCGGCCGGCGCCCCGCGCCGGTCGGGCGCGACCACCGGGTTTCCCGGGCTTCGGCGTGGTGCGCGCCACGGCGCCGGTATGCGGGCGCGTGCCGGCGGTCTGTGCCAGGCTCAGGGTCATGGACGACAAGACCATCCTGAGCCGCATCTCCGAACTGGTCGACGAGGAGCACCGGCTCCGCGCCTCGGCCCAGGAACACGAGGTCGGCACCGACGACGAGGCGAAGACCCGGCTGCGCGAGCTGGAGGAGTCGCTGGACCAGTGCTGGGACCTGCTGCGCCGCCGGCGGGCAGCCCGGCAGGCACACGGCGACCCGGACGCCCAGGGCGAGCGCCCCATCCCCGAGGTCGAGCGCTACCTCCAGTGACACCCGGCGGGACGGGCCGCGCCGGCCGGACGTCCGCCACCCGCCCCGGCGAGGGGCGGGTGGCGGCCCGGGTCGGCGCCCGCCACCGCTCCCCGGGTCAGCGCACCCCCGCCTCCCGCAGCAGCAACTCGGTCAGCGCGACGGGGTCCGTCCGCTCGGCCGGCAACCCGCGGGCCGCGAACCACGCCGCGACCACCCGGACGTCCCGGGCCAGGAACTCCGGACCCTGCGGGTTGGCCACCACGTCGACCACCTGGGGCAGGTCGATCAGCACCAGCCGCCCGTCGTGCACCAGCAGGTTGTACGGCGAGAGGTCACCGTGGGCGAAGCCGGCCCGGGCCAGCACCACCAGGGCGTCGACCAGCTGCCGCCAGAGCCCGCGCAGTTCCTCCGGGGCGGGGCGGAGCTGGGCCAGCCGCGGCGCGGCCGTACCCGCGTCCGCGTCCCCGACGAACTCCAGCATCAGCTCGGTGCCGAGCAACTGGACGGGGTACGGCACGGCGATGCTGCCGTGCTCGGCCCCGATCTGCCAGAGCCGGGCGAGCGCGGCGAACTCCGCCGCCGCCCACTGACCGGCGATCATCTGCCGGCCGAAGGCGGTCCGCCCGGCCATCGCCCGCATCTCGCGGGACCGGCGGACCCGCCGCCCCTCCAGGTAGCCCGCGTCCCGGTGGAACAGCCGGTGCTGCGGGTCCCGGTAGCGCTTGACGGCCAGCAGGCACGACCGGTCGGTGTCCGGCACCGCCCGGCGGACCAGGTGGACGTCCGCCTCCTTGCCGGTCTTGAGCACCCCCAGCTCGGTGTCGCGGGCGGCCAGGTCGGTGACCAGCCAGTCCGGGTACGGTTCCGGGCCGTGCTCGGCCGCGTCCCAGGAGGACCACGGGTCCCCGTCGTCCGGGTGCGGCTCGGCGTCCCCGGTGTCGAGCTCGAGGGCGGATTCCGGCGGCGCGGGCGCCGTCGCCCGGCCGCGCTTCAGGAAGTGTGGTTCGTCGTCGTCGAAGCGGCCCTTGCCGCGGTTACGGCGCTCTCGCGCCGCGAAGTCATGATCGCGCACTGCGTCGGTGATCCCTTGATCGAGGCTGGTGGAGGCAGGAGGAACGACCCTGCGAAGACGGCCATTACCGACCTCCTCTCCTCGACCGGGCGGTGCCCGGGACACGCGTTCGCGCCGCACCATGCTCGGCCCCACGACCGGCCGGCGCAACCGAATTACCGGCGGCGCACCGGTCGGTCAGCCGGCGAGCACGGTGGCCACGGCGGCGATCAGCCCGTCGGCGGTACGGGTGGGGGCGAACCGGTCGTCGGCCCAGGTGCGCCCCCGGTGCAGCCAGACACTGGGCAGGCCGGCGGCGGTCGCGCCACCGATGTCCGCCTCCGGACCGTCGCCGATCACCCAGGCCCCCCGCAGCGGCAGCCGGGCCCGCTGGGCGGCCAGCGCGAAGATGCGGGGGTTGGGCTTGCTCACCCCGGCCTCCTCGGAGATCACCCAGTCGGCGACGTACCGGTCCAGGCCGGTCCGCCTGATCTTGGCGTCGTGCTGGCGGGCGGAGCCGTTGCTGACCACCACCGGGACCCAGCCGGCGTCCTTGACGATCCGCAGCGCGCAGGCGACCAGCGGATCCAGCCGGCAGCGCGCGTCCACCCCGTCGGTCAGCTCCTCGACCAGGTCGATGGAGGGCACCCGCAGGGCGTACCGGTCGCGGATGGCGTCGGCCACGTCCCACCGGTCGGTGAGCCCGTCCGCGTCGATGGACAGCAGCCAGTCCAGATCGGCCGGGGGCGCACCGACGCCGGCCAGGAACCGCTCCGCCCAGGCACGGAACGACCCGGCGCGGTCGAGCAGCGTGTTGTCCAGGTCCAGCAGGAGCAGTGGCACCGGGAAACCCTACGGGACGGCTCGCCCGGCCGACAGGTCCGGCGGCCGGCGCGGCTCAACCCGTCAGGGTGGTCCGGCGGGCGCCCTGGTCCGGCAGCCGGTCGGCGAGCATGGTGTGGGCCGCCCGGGTCTCGGCCAGCACGCCGGGATCGCAGGTGGTCACGAGCACGTCCGCGCCGGTGTCGGCGCCCCGGACCAACGGCCGGCCCTGCGGGTCGTAGACGGCGGCCCCGCCGTTGAACCGCCACGGCGGCGGGCCGCCGACCGCGTTGGCGAAGACGACGTACATGGTGTTGTCGAGGGCGCGGGCGGCGTAGTAGAGGTCGCGCCGGTGCTCGGAACCGGCGAGGTAGCCGGACGGGCACAGGTAGCCGTGCGCGCCGTCGGCGGCGGCCGCCCGGCCGTGCTCCGGGAAGCAACCGTCGTAGCAGACGCCCAGGCCGAGCCGCCAGCCGTCGACGACCAGGGTGGCGCCCCGGTCGCCGGGGCTGAACAGCTCCCGCTCCCCGCTCCAGAGCTGCTGCTTGTGGTAGGCCGCGGTGACCGTGCCGGCCCGGTCGACGACCAGCACGGCGATGGTCCGGCGCCGGTCCGGGTGGCGGACCGCCGCGCCGACCACCACCGTCACCCCGCCGTCCCGGGCCGCGGCGCGCAGCGGGTCCAGGCGCGGGTCGGTCACCAGCCCGGCGTGGTCGGCCACCACGTCGGTCCCGGCCGGGTCGGCGGCCAGCGTCGGCGGATGGTACGCGGGCAGGAACAGCTCGGGCAGCACCGCGACCCGGGCCCCCGCGGCGGCGGCCCGGCGGGCCAGGTCGGCGGCCACCCGCGCGTTGCCCGACAGCTCCCCCGGGGCCGGTTCGGCCTGGACGGCCGCCACCACGAGCGGGACGGTGGGCAGTGCGGCGGCGCCGGCCGGGTCGGCCTCGGGTGCGGTCACCGGCCGATCGTAACCGGACTCGGCCGGCCGTCCCGATCATGGACCTCGCGGCTGGCGGGACCCGCCTCCCAAGCCGTACGTACGGTTTGCCTACGGCCTTCCGACCTGCCACGATCGTCTCGTGCCCAGAGTAAGTCAGGACCAGCTCGACGCCCGCCGGCAGGAGATTCTCGGCGCGGCGCGGGCCTGTTTCGCCCGGCACGGCTACGAGGGCGCCACCGTGCGCCGGCTCGAGGAGGCCACCGGGCTGTCCCGGGGCGCGATCTTCCACCACTTCCGGGACAAGGACTCGCTCTTCCTCGCCGTCGCCGAGGACGACGCCGCCGCCATGGTGGAGACGGTGGCCCGCAACGGTCTGGTGCAGGTAATGCGGGACCTGCTGGCCCGCGCCGTCTCCCCCGACACCACCGGCTGGCTGGGCAGCCAGCTCGAGGTGTCCCGGCGGCTGCGCACCGATCCGGCCTTCGCCAAGCGCTGGGCGGAACGCTCCGCCGCCATCGCCGAGGCCACCCGGGACCGGCTGGCCCGCCAGCGCGATGCCGGGGTGCTGCGCGAGGACGTACCCATCGACGTGCTGGCCCAGTTCCTGGAGCTGGCCTACGACGGCCTGGTGCTGCACCTGGCCATGGGCCGGCCCGCCGGCGACCTCGGCCCGGTGCTCGACCTGGTCGAGGAGGCCGTCCGCCGGCGCTGACCGGCTCGGCCGCCAGCCCAGGTCTCGGCTCGGTAACTCGACGCCCGCCCCGGATCCCGGGTGGCGGGGCGGCTCCACAATGGTGGCGTGGCGTCCCCCTCGCGCGACAGGAGCACACCATGACGATTCTCGCGGCGGACACCTGGGGCATCTCCGGCCCGGCCTTCCTCCGGGCCTACCTGCTGGTCGCGGCGGTGCTGGTGGTCGGCACGCTGGTGCACCGGCGGCGGGCCCTCGCCGGCACCCCGGTCGTCGGCGACGCGCAGCTCGGCCCGCAGCAGGTGGCCTACCTCAACGGCGGCGACCAGCTGGCGATCTGGACCGCGCTCGGCGGCCTGCGCGGCAGCCGGACCGTCGACGTCCAGCCCGATCGGCGGCTGGCCGCGAGCGGGCCGCCCCCGGCCGGAGCCACCCCGCTGGACCGGGCCATCCACCACGCCGCGAACCGGCACCTGCACACCCGGGAGCTGCCCACCGACGAGTGGGTCACCCGCGCGCTGACCGAGCTGCGCACCGGGCTGGAGCAGCGCGGCCTGGCCGTGTCCGCGCAGCTGCGCGGCACGCTGCGGCGCGGCGGGTTCCTGCTGCTCGCGCTGATCCTGCTGGGGGCGTTCCGGATCGTCGCCGGCCTGGCCAACGACCGCCCGGTGGGTTGGCTGCTGCTCACCATGCCGGTGCTGGTCACGGCCGCCCTCGTGTTCGGACGAGTGCCGTTGCGGACCCGGGCCGCCGACCAGGCGCTGCGCGAGCTGCGCCGCCGGCACACCTACCTGGCCCCCGCGGCCAACCCGGCCTACGCCACCTACGGTGCCACCGGCGCCGCGATGGGCGTCGCGCTGTTCGGCACCGCCTCGCTCTGGGCCATGGACCCCGGCTTCGCCGAGCAGGCCGAGATCCAGCGGCAGGTCATCGCCACCGCGGGCGGCTCGTCCAGCACCTCGCCCGGCAGCTCCTGCGGCGGCGGCTCGTCGTGCGGCGGCGGCTCGTCGTGCGGCGGCGGCAGCTCCTGCGGCGGCGGGGGCGGGTGCGGCGGATGACCGCGACCGGGCCGGCCGGGCTGGGCATCGGGTGGCGGCCGGAGATCGCCGGGTTCGTCGCCGACCTGCCCGGGCTGCGCTTCGTCGAGGTGGTCGCCGAGGCGCTGGCCGCCGGCGGTCCGCTCCCCGACGGGCTCGCCGCGCTGCGCGGGCGCGGCGTCACCGTCGTACCGCACGGGGTGCGGCTCTCCCTCGGCGGCGCGGAGCCGGTCGACCCGGCGCGCGTCGCGCACCTGGCCCGGGTCGCGGCGCTTGTCGACGCGCCGCTGGTGAGCGAGCACATCGCCTTCGTCCGGGCCGGCGGCCTGGAGGCCGGGCACCTGCTCCCGCTGCCGCGCACCCGGGAGGCGGTGGCCGCGGTGGCCGCGAACGTGCGCCGGGCCCGCGCCGAGCTGCCGGTGCCGATCGCGCTGGAGCCGATCGCCGCGCTCTTCGACTGGCCCGACGACGAGCTGGACGAGGCCGACTTCCTCACCGAGATCATCGCCGCCACCGACGCGTACCTGCTGCTCGACGTGGCCAACGTGTACGCCAACGCGCGCAACCGTGGCACCGACCCGCTCGCCCTGCTCGACCGCCTGCCGCTGGAGCGCATCGCCTACGCGCACGTGGCCGGCGGCGCCGAGCAGGCCGGCGTCTACCACGACACACACACCGACCCGGTGCCGGCGGCCGTACTGGAGCTGGTCGGGGCGCTCTGCGACCGGCGGCGGCCGCCCGCGCTGCTGCTGGAGCGGGACGGGCACTACCCGCCCGCCGCCGAGCTGCGCGCCGAACTCGACGCCCTCGCCGCCGCCTCGGGTTTCCCGGCGGTGACATGACCGGCGCGGCGCACGACCTGGCCGCCCGGCAGGCGGCGCTGGTCTCGGCGCTGGTGGCCGGCGGACCGCTGCCACCCGGGTTCGCCGCCGGGCCGGTCGAGGCGGCCCGCCGCGCCCTGCTGCGCAAGCGCGGCGGCGAGGTGGCCCGGCACTGGCCACTGCTCGCCGCCGGGCTCGGCGCCGACTGGCCGGCCACCTTCGCCGGCTGGGCGGCCGGTCGCCCCGGCAACGGATCCCTGCGCGACGGCTGGGACCTGGCCCGCACGCTGCGCGAGCGGGACGCACTGCCGCCGGTGGCGGCCGAGGAACTGGCGCTGCGGGAGGCCGCCGCCCGCTACGACGGGCGGCAGGCGCCCCGGCCCCGCCGGCTGCCGGCCGTGGGCCGGGCCGGCGGCGCCGTCGCGGTGCAGCTCGCCGGCCGGGTACGCCTGCTCCGCCCGGCCCCCCGCTGACCGGCCCGGACCGGTGGCAGGCCCCGCCGGCGTACGGCAGGATCGGCGACATGGATCTCGGACTCGCCGACCGGGTGTACGTGCTGACGGGCGCCTCGAAGGGCCTCGGCTTCGCCACCGCCGAGCACCTGGTCGCCGACGGCGCCCGGGTGGTGCTCTCGGCCCGCGCCCCCGAGCAGGTCGCCGCGGCGGTGACGGCGCTGGGCGGCCCGGAGCGGGCGATCGGGCTGACCGCCGACCTGACCGACCCGCAGACCCCGGGTCGGCTGGTCGCCGCCGCCCGCGAGCACTTCGGCCGGCTCGACGGCGCGCTCGTGTCGGTCGGCGGTCCACCCGCCGGCACCGCCGCGCAGGCCACCGACGAGCAGTGGCGGGAGTCCTTCGAGACGATCTTCCTGGGCAGCGTCCGCACCGCCCGTACGGTGGCCGCGGCGCTGACCGACGGCGGCGCGATCGGCCTGGTGCTCTCCACCTCGGCGCGCAGTCCCCTGACCGGGCTGGGCATCTCCAACGGCCTGCGGCCCGGCCTGGTCGGCGTGGCCAAGGACATCGCCGACGAGTACGGCCCGCGCGGCGTACGGGTGGTGGGGCTGCTGCCCGGACGGATCCTGACCGACCGCAACCGGGCGCTCTTCGCCGCCGGCGGGGACCCGGACCGGGCGCGGGCCGAGGCGGAGGCCGCCATCCCGCTGCGCCGGATCGGCGAGCCGGCGGAGTTCGGCCGGGTCGCGGCGTTCGTGCTCTCACCCGCGGCGAGCTACCTGACCGGCATCACCCTGCCGGTCGACGGCGGCTTGCTGCGCGGCCTGTGACCGGCCGGGAGCCGGGACCGGCCGGCCGCTCCCCCGGCCGGGGTCGCGGCGGCACCGGCCCCGAGGCCGGCCGGCGCGGCGGTGCCGGACCGATGGAACCGCCCCGCCGTGGGAGTGCCGGGCCGGCGGAACCACCCCGGCCCAGCGGTGCCGGACCGGCGGAACCGCCGTGGCGTGGCGGTGGCGGACCGGCCGAACCGCCCCGGCGTGCGGCTGGCGGACCGGTGGAACCGCCCCGGCGTGCGGGTGGCGCGGCCGGCACCCCCCGACCCGGGCGCGGACCCGGCGACGCCGAGGGCGGCCCGCCGCGCGAGCTGCCGGTGGCGCGGTATCCGCGGCCCACCCGGGAGGATCTCGCCGCCGCCGGGGACCGGACCCTGCCGGACGTCATCGCACCCGGCCTGGACGTGCTCTTCGTCGGCATCAACCCGGGGCTGTGGTCGGCCGCGACCGGCCGGCACTTCGCCCGCCCCGGCAACCGGTTCTGGCCGGCCCTGCACCTCGGCGGGTTCACCCCTCGGCTGCTGCACCCCAGCGAGCAGGACCTGTTGCCCGGCTACGGGCTGGGCATCACCAACGTGGTGGCCCGGGCCAGCGCCCGCGCCGACGAGTTGACCGCGGCGGAGCTGGTGGCCGGGGTGCGGATCCTCGCCGGCAAGGTCGAGCGGTACCGGCCCCGCTGGGTGGCGGTGGTCGGGGTGACCGCGTACCGGATCGGTTTCCTGCGGCCGAAGGCGACGTTCGGACGGCAGCCGGAGCCGCTGGGCGGCTCGCGGGTGTGGGTACTGCCCAACCCGAGCGGGCTGAACGCCCACTTCACCCCGGAGACGCTGGGCGCCGCCTTCGCCGAACTGCACGCCGCAGTCCGGGCCGAGCCCGGAGCCCCGCCGGCCGCGCCCTGAGGCGCTGGGTCGGGTCCGGTGGGCCGGGTTGAAGGTCCGTGCGGCCCGGACGGGTCAGTTCGCCGCGGCCGGCGGCAGCGCCTCCTGCGCCACGTACGTGCCCAGCGGCACGGTGGTCACCACCGGCTCCGGCTGCTCCGGCTCGGCGTACGGGGTGGGCGAGTCGGCGACGGCGAACTGGGTCCGGTACAGCTCGGCGTAGAGCCCGCCCACCGCGACCAGTTCCTCGTGCCGGCCCCGCTCGACGATCCGCCCCTCGTCCAGGACCAGGATCTGGTCGGCGTCGCGCACGGTGGAGAGCCGGTGGGCGATCACCAGCGCGGTACGCCCGGTCAGCGCCACCGACAGCGCCCGCTGCACCGCCGCCTCGCTCTCCGAATCCAGGTGTGCGGTGGCCTCGTCGAGGATCACGATCGACGGGGCCTTGAGCAGCAGCCGGGCGATGGCGATGCGCTGCTTCTCGCCGCCGGAGAAGCGGTAGCCCCGCTCGCCGACCGTGGTGTCCAGCCCGTCGGGCAGCGCGCGGACCAGGTCGGCCACCTGCGCGCCGGCCAGCGCCGCCCAGATCTCGTCGTCGGTGGCGTCCGGCTTGGCGTAGCGCAGGTTCTCCCGGATGGTCTCGTGGAACAGGTGGGAATCCTGGGTGACCACGCCGATCTCGTCGCGCAGCGAGGCGAGCGTGGCGTCCCGCACGTCGACCCCGCCGACCAGCACCTGCCCGTCGCTGACGTCGTAGACCCGGGAGATCAGCATCGACAGCGTGGACTTGCCGGCGCCGGACGGGCCGACCAGGGCCACCATCTGCCCCGGCTCGACCGCGAACGAGACGCCCTTGAGCACCGGCTCGTTCACCGTGCGGTCCAGCGTGGCGACCTCCTCCAGGGAGGCCAGCGACACCTCGGCGGCGCTCGGGTAGCGGAACCGCACGTCGCGGAACTCGATCCGGCCGTTGCCCCGGGGCACGGCCGTCGCGGCCGGCTTCTCCTCGATGCCGGGGCGCAGGTCGAGCACCTCGAAGACCCGGTCGAAGGAGACCAGCGCGCTCATCACGTCCACCCGGACGTTGGACAGCGCGGTGAGCGGACCGTACAGGCGGGTGAGCAGCAGCGCCAGGGTGACCACGGTGCCGGCGCTGGCCGCACCGGTGACCGCCAGCCAGCCGCCGAGCCCGTAGGTGAGCGCCTGGGCCAGCGAGGCGACCAGCAGCATGGCCACGAAGAAGGTCCGCGAGTACATCGCGGACTGGATGCCGATGTCCCGGACCCGCTCGGCCCGACGGCCGAACCGGTCCGCCTCCACCTCGGGCGAGCCGAAAAGCTTGACCAGCAGCGCGCCGGAGACGTTGAACCGCTCGGTCATGGTGGCGTTCATCTTGGCGTCGAGGTTGTACGACTCGCGGGTGATCTCGGCGAGCCGCCGGCCGACCCGGCGGGCCGGGATGATGAAGATCGGCAGCAGCACCAGCGAGAGGGCGGTGATCTGCCAGGAGAGGGTGAACATCACGGCGGCGGTGAGCACCAGCTGGATGACGTTGCTGACCACCCCGGACAGGGTGGAGGTGAACGCCCGCTGGGCGCCCAGCACGTCGTTGTTGAGCCGGCTGACCAGCGCGCCGGTCTGGGTCCGGGTGAAGAACTGCAGCGGCATCCGCTGGACGTGGTCGTAGACCTTGGTGCGCAGGTCGAGGATGATCCCCTCGCCGATACGCGCCGAATACCACCGTTGGGCCAGTGAGAAGAGCGCGTCGGCGACGGCCAGCGCGGCGATGAACAGGGCCAGCCGGACGATCGTGGCCCGGGCCTCCGGGCCGCCCCGGTTGATGGCGTTGATCACGTCACCGGCGAGGACCGGCGTGGCGACCCCGATCACCGCGGCGATCACCACCGTGACCAGGAAGACCACGATGTCGCGCCGGTAGGGCTGGGCGAAGGCGATGATCCGCTTGGCGGTGCCGCGCTTGAGCTGGTGGGCGTTGACCTCGTCCTTGGCGCGCATGGACCGGAGCATGCTCCAGCCACCCATCCCGCCACCGTGCATCGGGCTGGACACTGTCACCTCCGGGGGTCGCGGACGGCCGGCGACCGTCGGGTCAATTCTTCAGACCCCCTACGACAACCTCGCGCGTAACCCGGATCTTCCCGAACGGTCCTTACGAGTTATTCTCCCCGGCCGGCGAGGTCCCGGATCCGGCGGGTCTGCGCCTCGCGCTCGGCCCGCTGCTGCTCGGCGTGGGAGCGGCCGGCCGCGCCGGCGAGCAGCGCCTTGATCTCGACGACCGCGTCGCGGTTGCCGGCGAGCAGGCCGGCGATCAGGTCCCGCACCGCCGCGTCCAGCTCGTCGTTCGGCACGACGAGACTGGCCAGGCCGATCCGGTCCGCCTCGGCGGCGTCCATCCGGCGGCCGGTGGCGCAGATCTCCAGCGCGCGGGCGTAGCCGACCAGCTCCACCAGGCGCTTGGTGCCGGCGAGGTCGGGCACCAGCCCGAGGGTCACCTCGGCCATGGACAGCCGCGCGTCCGTGGCCAGCACCCGCAGGTCGCAGGCCAGCGCGAGCTGGAAACCGGCGCCGATGGCATGCCCCTGCACGGCGGCGACGGAGATGACGTCCGGGCGGTGCAGCCAGGTGAAACCGCCCTGGTAGGCGGCGATCCGCTCGGCGCACTCCGACTCGGGCAGGGTGGCCAGCTCGGCGAAGGAGCCGGGCCCGGAGGCGCCGGCCACCGACAGGTCGAGGCCGGCGGAGAAGGCCCGCCCCTCACCGCGCACGACGACCACGCGGACGTCGCCCGGCAGGTCCCGGGAGAAGTCGCTCATCGCCTGCCACATGGCCGGCGTCTGAGCGTTGAGCACGTCGGGCCGGCACAACGTGACCGTCGCGACCGGCCCGTCGCAGTCGAGTCGTACCCCGGCCGTCTCGGCGGTCACCGGACCGCCCGAGGTGCGACGCTGATGGACGACGCTGGGCGGCGGGTCACGCCTTCTTCCGGCGCCGGGCACCGCCGCGCTGACGCAGCTGCACCCCGGACTCGGTCAACACCCGGTGGATGAACCCGTAGGATCGTCCGGTCGAGGCCGCGAGCGCGCGGATGCTCTCTCCCCCGGTGTACCGCTTTACCAGGTCCTTGGCGAGCGTCTGACGCTCGGCCCCGACGATCCGGCGACCCTTCTCAGTGCTGGTGGCTGTGCCGGTGGCTGCCATGCTGATTCCTCACGTCCCAGACTGTGCGGTTCGGATACGGTCCCACCTATTAGACCGCCTCGAACGATCATGCGCCAGATATCAACTCTTCGCCAACCGACACGCTATGGAGTGTCACCTTCCCGATAGAGTGACGCTGCCGACCGGCCGGAGCGCCTCCACCAGGCGGATCATGGCCGCCCACCGGGGCCGTACGCTGCCCCGATGACCGACCTGCTGGCGAGCGCGGCCGGTGCCGCCCTCGTCTTCGCCGCCACCAACCTCGACGACGTCGTGGTGCTCACCATGCTGTTCGTGGCGGCCCGAGGAACCGGCCGACCCCGACCCCGGGACATCGTTGCCGGCCAATACCTCGGCATCGGCGCACTGGTCGGGGCCGCCGTGGTCGCGGCGGCCGGCCTGCTGGTGGTCCCCGACCCGTGGACCGGCCTGCTCGGCCTGCTGCCGATCGCCCTCGGCGTACGGGCGCTGGTCGCCCGCGCCACCGACGACGGCCCGCCGGCCGTGGTCGGCAGCCTGCTCGGGGTGGCCGGGGTGACCATCGCCAACGGCGCCGACAACATCGCCGTCTACGTGCCGGTGTTCCGCACCCTCGACCCGGCGACCGGCCTGGTCTGGCTGCTGGTCTTCGCCGCGCTGGTGGCCGTCTGGTGCGCGGTCGCCGCCCTGCTCGGCGGCCACCCCCGGGTGGTCGGCCTGCTCGGCCGGGTGGGGCACTGGCTGGTCCCGGCCGTCTTCATCGCCATCGGCGCCACCATCCTGCTCACCTCCGGCGTGGTGCCCCACCTCGCCGCCCGGCTCGGCTGAGCATCGCACCTGCCGGCCCGGCTGAGCATCACGGCTGCCGGCCCGGCTGAGCCCCGCGCCACCGCAACGGATGCGGTGCGGGGCCGGGCGCGACGGAAGCGGTGCGCCGCCGGGCGCGGTCAGGCCAGTTCGACCAGTTCGAGCAGGTCGTCGGACCAGGCGTCCTCGTCGCCGTCGGGCAGCAGGATGGCGCGGTCGGGCTTGAGCGCGGTCACCGCGCCCGGGTCGTGGGTGACCAGCACGATCGCGCCCGGATAGCGGGCGATCGCGTCGAGCACCTGCTCCCGGCTGACCGGGTCGAGGTTGTTCGTCGGCTCGTCGAGCAGCAGCACGTTCGCCCCGGAGCAGACCAGGGTGGCCAGCGCCAGCCGGGTCTTCTCACCGCCGGAGAGCACGCCGGCCGGCTTGTCCACGTCCTCGCCGGAGAAGAGGAACGCGCCGAGGATCTTGCGCAGGTCGGTGTCGGTCTGGTCCGCCGCGGCGCTGCGCATGTGCTCCAGGATGGTGCGCTCCACGTCCAGCGTCTCGTGCTCCTGGGCGTAGTAGCCGAGCCGCAGCCCGTGGCCGGGGCGAACCTCGCCGGTGTCGGGTTCGAGGAGTCCGCCGAGCATCCGCAGCAGGGTGGTCTTGCCGGCGCCGTTGAGGCCGAGGATGGCCACCCGGGAGCCCCGGTCCACCGCGACGTTCACGTCGGTGAAGATCTCCAGCGACCCGTACGACTTGGACAGGCCGGTGGCGGTCAGCGGGGTCTTGCCGCACGGGGCCGGGTTGGGGAAGCGCACCTTGGCCACCTTGTCGGACACCCGCACCTCGTCCAGGCCGGAGAGCAGCCGCTCGGCCCGGCGGGCCATGTTCTGCGCGGCCACCGTCTTGGTGGCCTTGGCCCGCATCTTGTCGGCCTGGGCCATCAGCGCGCCGGCCTTCTTCTCGGCGTTGGCCCGCTCCCGGCGACGGCGCCGCTCATCGGTCTCCCGCGCCTCCAGGTACGCCTTCCAGCCCAGGTTGTAGACGTCGACCACGGACCGGGTGGCGTCCAGGAACCAGACCTTGTTGACCACCGACTCCAGCAGCGAGGCGTCGTGGGAGATCACGATCAGCCCGCCCTTGTGGTTGGCCAGGAAGCCGCGCAGCCAGGTGATCGAGTCGGCGTCCAGGTGGTTGGTCGGCTCGTCCAGCAGCAGGATGCCACCGCCGTTCTCGCCGGCGTCGCGGAACAGGATCCGGGCCAGCTCGATGCGGCGCCGCTGGCCGCCGGAGAGGGTGCCGATGGTCTGCCCGAGGGCCCGGTCGGGCAGGCCCAGGTTCGAGCAGATCCGGGCCGCCTCCGCCTCGGCGGCGTACCCGCCGAGCGCGGCGAACTGGTCCTCCAGCGCGCCGTAGCGGCGGACCAGCTTCTCGTCGGTGTCCTCGGCGAGCCGGTGCTCCAACTCCTTCATCTGGGCCATCAGCACGTCCAGGCCGCGAGCGGAGAGCACCCGGTCCCGGCCGGTGACGTCCAGGTCACCGGTGCGCGGGTCCTGCGGCAGGTAGCCGATCGCGCTGCGCCGGTCGAGCTGCCCGGCGTACGGCTGGCCCTCCCCGGCGAGCACCTTCAGCGTGGTGGTCTTGCCGGCGCCGTTGCGGCCGACCAGGCCGATCCGGTCCCCCGGCTGCACCCGCAGGGTGGTGTCGGCCAGCAGGATCCGGGAACCGGCGCGCAGTTCGAGGCCGGTGGCAGTGATCATTTCGAGGACTCGCTCTCGGGGGGTCTGGAAGGGCTGACTCAGGGCACGCGAAAGCGCCGGCGGGTCATCACTTCCCGTCGGCGCGGGGCCGTTCAGCCTTCGCAGCGCAGCACGGGACAAGTGTACCGGGGCCGCCCCGGCGACCGATCCGGATTACCTGACAAGATCATCGGGTATCCGAATTGCCGTCCGGACCCGGTCCGGCACCGCAACCCCCAAAAGTGATTTTTCGGTGATCGGGGTCAACATGGAGCTGAACGAGAACGCGCGGATCGACACCAGCCAGGTGGAGGACCGGCGAGGGTCCGGAGGCGGCGGCGGGATGGGCATCCCGATCCCCATCGGCGGCGGCCGGGGCGGGATCGTGGGCATCATCATCGCCGTGCTGGTGGCGCTCGTCGGCGGCGGCTTCGGGCTGAACGCGATGAACGACGGCGGCGACGCGGCCGGCGACAACACGGCACTGAAGGAGAAGTGCGACCAGTCGGACGCGCTCCAGCAGCTGGACTGCCGCAACACGGCCTACATCAACTCGATCCAGGCGTACTGGAACAAGGCCATGCCGGAGGTCTTCGGCGAGCGGTACCAGCCGTCGAAGACCATTTTCTTCAGCCAGGCCGTCAACACCGGCTGCGGTAACGCCGACTCCGGCGTCGGCCCGTTCTACTGCCCCGCCGACGACAAGGTCTACATCGACCTGACCTTCTACCAGGTGCTCGCCGAGCAGCTCGGCGCCGAGGGCGAGTTCGCCCAGCCGTACGTGCTGGCCCACGAGTACGGCCACCACGTGCAGGACCTGCTCGGCACCGAGGCGCAGATGCGCCGCCAGCAGCAGCGCGACCCCAACAACGCCAACGCGCTCTCGGTCAAGCTGGAGCTGCAGGCCGACTGCTACGCCGGCGCCTGGGCCAAGAACGCCACCGGCACCGCCGACGAGGTGGGCGTGAAGATCTTCAAGAGCATCACCGAGCAGGACATCCAGCAGGCGATCGACACCGCGGAGAAGATCGGCGACGACGCCATCTCCAAGCGGGCCAACCGCCCGGTCAACCCGGAGGAGTTCACCCACGGCTCGTCCGAGCAGCGCAAGCAGTGGTTCACCAAGGGCTACGAGAGCGGCAGCCCCAAGTCCTGCGACACCTTCGGCACCAGCCAGTAGGCGCGAGCGCTCAGCACCCGGGCCGCCGGCCCGCACCGCCCAGTCCTGCGGCGGCGCGGTCCGGCGGCCCGTTCTGGTGACCCGACCGGTCAGGCCGGGAAGGTCACCTGGGCCGGAGTGGGCCGGCCGGTGGTCGTGCCGTCACCCAACTGCCCACCGCTGTTGTCGCCCCAGCACCACAGGCTGCCGTCGGTGCGGATCGCACAGCCGTGGTCGCTGACCGCGAGCCCGCCGCTCCAGGTGGTGGCGGTGCCGACCCGGGTCGGCGCGGACCGGTGGGTGGTGGTGCCGTCCCCCACCTGCCCGAAGGCGTTCTTGCCCCAGCACCACAGGCTGCCGTCGGTGCGCACCGCGCACGACGTGTCGCCGCTCGCGTCGATCCGGCTCCAGCTGGTGGTCGTGCCGACCTGCACCGGCGCGGTCTGGTAGTTGCCGCTCACCCCCAACTGCCCGTAGCCGTTCTCCCCCCAGCACCACAGGGCACCGGAGCGGATCCCGCAGCTGTGCGCGTATCCGGCCGTGACACCGGACCAGGTGGCCGCGGTGCCGACCTGCGCCGGCGTCGTCTGCGAGCCCAGGAAGCCGAGACCGAGCTGACCGTCCGAGCTGAGACCCCAGCACCACAGCGTGCCGTCCGTGCGGACCCCGCAGGTGTGCCCGAAGCCGGTCGAGACGCTCGCCCAGTTGGTCGCCGTGCCGACCTGGAGCGGGGTGCTCGCCACCCACGGCGAGCTGCCGACGCCCAACTGCGCGGTCCGGTTGAAGCCCCAACACCAGAGGGTGCCGTCGGTCCGTACGGCGCAGGTGTGCTCCGGGCCGGCGCTGACCCTGGCCCAGGTGGTGGCGGTGCCGACCTGCACCGGCGTGCTCCGGCTCGTGGTGCTGCCGTCGCCGAGCTGGCCCCGGAAGTTCCCACCCCAGCACCACAGCGTCCCGTCCGTCCGGACCGCACAGGTGTGCCCGGAGCCGGCGTCGACACCGGTCCAGGTAGCGGTGCCGACCCGAGCCGGGGTGCTCCGGTTCGTGGTGGTCCCATCACCGAGCTGCCCGGCGTAGTTCGAGCCCCAGCACCACAGCCCACCGTCGGCGTTGATCGCGCACGTGTGTGCGCCGCCCGCGGTGACGCTGGTGACCGCCGGGGCGGCGAGCGCGGCGCGCTCGGCGGTGCCCGCGGTCGCCGGGCCGGTCGTCAGTGCGGCGGTGAGCACGAGACTCCCGACGCAGATGGCCGCCGCAGCGGCGAGAAGCCTGGTCGCACGGCGCCACCGGGCCTGGAGCCGGCCGTCCTGATGTCCGCTCATGAAATTGTTCTCTCCCAACGATGTCGGTGCCTGAATGGCGGAGGCGAAGCTGCCCCGGCGGGTCGCCCGGAGACCCACCACTTCACGGCACCAACCTTAAGCATCGGTTCAGCTCGATGCGTCGTCGGCGAGGGTGATTGACCTGCTTTAGGTGATCTTTCCCGTTCAGCGGACCAGGATGTGGACCGCCCGGGCGGCGGCGACGGCCGCGACCAGCACCGCGTGCCGGGGTTCCGGCACGTCGAGCAGGCGCTCCGCGCGCAACGCCACGAGCGGGGCCAGCCGCCGGTCGGCCAGCACGGTGTCCACCGCCCGCCGGTCACCGCCGCAGACCAGCGCGGCCAGCGTCGCCACCTCCGGCAGCAGCAGGCGTACGGCCAGGTCGGCGGCATCACCCAGGGCCGCCTTCGCCTGGTTGTCGCGCCGCCGGGCGAAGCGCTGCTGCGACCAGCCGCCCGCGGCGGTGCGCCCCTGCACGTACCGGGTGTCCACCTTGGAGACGGTCAGCTCCTCCCCCGCCGCCACGCCGATCGCCACCGCGCCCTTGCGGGCCAGCAGCAGGCCGATCCGGCGGGGCGCGGTGGCCGCCGCCACAAAGGCGGTCAGGTCCGCGCCGGCCGGGGCGCCCGGCGGGGCGTGCAGCTCGGCCGTCGCGCCGTCCGGGGCGGCGAGCAGCAGGCCGTACGGCTGGGCGGTGATGGTGGGCGGGCCGTGCCGGTCGGTGAAGCCGGCCACCCAGCGGGCCGTGCGCTCCGGGCCGATCTCGACCCACCGCCCGCCGCCGGCCGCGGGTCTGCTGCTCATGCCACGACCGTACGACACCCGCAGCGGGGGCACCGGCGCGCCGGCCGTCACCGGTGACCGACATGCGGGAGCTGGGGCTGTCCTCCGGCGACGACCACCCCATTCGCCGCACCTCGGGGCCAACGGTCCTCCGGGGCCGCGAGCCGGGGTGCTCCGCCGTCAGGTTGGGGCGTCGTCCCGCCCGGCGGCGCGCCGCGCCTCGCGGCGAAGTTGCACGAAACGGAAGATCCCGGCCGCCACCAGAACGACCGCAGCGGTCTTGGCCTGGCTCCAGTAGCTCGCCAGGTCATCGGAGCGGAACACGAAGGTCACCACCGGGACAACCACGACCATCGCCACCACAAGCCTGCCCATCTCCGCCAGCCATTGACGAAGCATCAGTCCCGCTCCCCTCGTAGATCGTGCTGTTTCCGGGATCGGGTGGCCTCCGACGCGCGTCGAGGCCACTACTTCCACGATTCAGGGTGAGCTGAACAGCGATCCGGGAGGGCACCCGGAGCGGGTGCCCTCCCGGATCAGCCACGCCGTCAGTGGACGGTGAGGTTGCCGCTCGTCAGGGTGACCTCGGCGGTCCCGCCACCCGTCCAGTCGGACGAGAAGAGGAGGGCGCCGCCCTGCCACAGGGTGACCCCGACGGTGTCGGTCCGGCCGGGAGCGCCCCGGTCGGTGACCGTCACCGCCAGCGTCAGGTCACCGGCGACCAGCTTGCCGGTGCTGTCGTACAGGCTGGCCCGGTAGCGCACCTGGGCGGTCCTGCCCGCCGAGGTGATGCCGAGCCCGTCGACCGTGCTGGCCCTGACCGTGTACGCCCGGCCGCCGGAGCGGAAGGCGACGGTCGCGTCACCCGAGGCGGCCTTGCCGGCCGTGGCCGGCTTCGCGGTCAGGTCCACCGCCACCTTCGACCTCGCGTCGGCCGGGTACGCCCCGGCGGAGCGGGTGGCGGTGAACTCGCCGTCACCGGTGAGGAAGCCGCCGTCGGAGACCCCGACCGTCACCTGGGCGCTGGTGGCGCCGGTGTAGTACCCGCCGACCGTGGCGGTGACGGTGTGCGCGCCCGCCGGCAGGCTGGCCGTGCACGCCGCGGAGCCACTCGTGGTGGCCGCGCCGAGCGGTTCCACCGCCGCGGTGCAGAGCGGCACGCCGCCCTCGGAGAAGGTGACGGTGGCGTTGCGGACGTCACCGGCGGTGGTGTCCGTCGCCCCGGGCAGCACCGAGCTGTCCCGGACCACGGCCCGCAGCAGGGCCGTGCCGGCGGCGGCGCCGGTGGTCACCAGCGTGTCACCGGCCCAGGTCGCCGCCGCGTCCTCGGCGGTGACCGTGACGGTGAACGAGGTGCTGCCGGTCAGGCCGGCGTCGTCGGACACCGTCACGGTGACCGGGTAGTCGCCCGGAGCCGCCGTGGTGGTGCCGGTGACCGTCCAGCTCCGGCTGCCGGGGCGGGCGTCCGCCGCGGAGGTGCCCGCCACGGCCAGGGACAGGCCGGCCGGCAGCCCCGCGGCGGACGCGGTCAGCGCCGCCCCGGCGGTGTCGCCGTCGGTCGCGGTGACGGTGACGGTCGGCGCGAGCGCGTCGCTGTACTGGACGCGGGCGCCGCCGGCCGGCGCGTCGTTGGCGACGACGGGGGCGGAGCGGATGGTGAGGTCGGCATCGTTGACGTCGAAGAAGACGTTGCCGACCGCCTCGATCTTGATCCGGGCCCGGCTGGTCGCCACGTTGGGCACGGTCACCGTGGCGCTGCCGGTGTTCGCGGTCCGCTCGGCCAGCACGTACGGGAAGGTCAGCCCGCCGTCCGCGGAGAGCGAGATCTTCACCTCGGCGGTGTTGACCGGCGCCGCGTCGGTGCCGGCCACGTCCCAGGTCACCGTCTGGGTCGAGCCGCCGTCCAGCACGGCCGCGGAGCCCTGCGAGGTGACCAGGAACGGCCCGGCGTCCGGCGCCAGCACCACCGCGACGTCGGCGCTGCCGAGGCCGCCGCCGCCGAGCCGCCCGTCCCGGGCGGTCAGCTTGAAGTGCAGGGTCCGGTCGTTGGTGAAGCCGACCCAGTCGCGGGTGGGCAGGAACTCGGAGTAGCAGTCCACCAGCTCGGCCGGCACGTTCGACGCGCCACCGGTGGGCGGCGGCGCCGGCGCGGCCGGGCAGGCGCCCGTCTTCGCGTTCGTGTTGCCGGCCAGGATCTGCCGCAGGTCCGGGAAGACCCGGGTCGAGTCGGTGCCCACCGCGTTCAGGCCCGGCGAGTGGTACTTCAGGGTGTCGGTCGGCGACACGTACGCCGCCTCGCTGAACACCCGGAACAGCGGGCCGTTGGTCTTGGTGTTGTTGACCAGGGCGGTGCCGGCGGCGGCGCCCCGGTCGTTCTGCTCCCACAGGTAGGTGAGCGGGTCGCCGTCGGCGTCGGTGGCGGCACCGGTCAGCGCGAACGGCGTACGCACCGGGATGGTGACGGTGTCCGGCACGGTGACCACCGGGGCGTGGTTGGCGGTTTCCTCGACCAGGTGGCCGCCGTTGTCGATGGCGCCGCCCTTGGCGGTCTCGCCGACGAAGCCGGCCGCGCCGGAGAGGTTGGTCAGCCCGAGCGCGTCGACGTTCGTCGTGGCCAGGGTGCCGCCGAAGGTGACCTGGAAGCCGGTGTCGGCGAGGGTGCCGCTGCCACCGAAGGCGGCGACGGTGACCGTCGCGCCGGCCGGCCAGCCGGCGATCCCCTCGATGGCCGCCTTGATGCCGGCGGTGGTGTAGTTGGCGCCCCGCACGATCGGTGCCGAGTCGGCGCCCGCCCAGCGCACGGTGAACGAGTCGCCGTCGGTGTCGAAGTCGCGCAGCGAGACGGTCTGCACCTCGTTGATGGCCGGCCGGACCGAGGTCACGTAGTTGGTGATCTCGGTGTAGCTGCGGTGCGACCAGTACGGGTCGCTGTGCGGCTGGAGGTTGTCCTGCTGGCAGATGCCCGCGTACGCCATGATCGACGAGCCGCTGCCCGGCTCGTACGAGTTGGCCGCGCTGCGGTTGCCGCCGGAGCAGTTGTACTGGGTGCCGTTGAAGGTGTGGTTGCCGGCGAACTGGTGGCCCATCTCGTGCGACACGTAGTCCACCGCGTAGAAGTCACCGATCGGGGTGGGCAGGCCGGTGCAGCCCTGCGCCTTGCTGTTGCCGCCGATCACGCCGAGGCTGGCCACGCCACCGCCGTTGACACCGAGTCCGATGTGGCCGACGTCGTAGTTGCTGGCGCCGACGAGCTGACCGAGCACGATCCGGTTGCGGCTGAGCGTGCTGCTGCCGCACGAGGTGAGCTGCTGCGGGGTGAAGCAGGCCGCCGCGCCGCACGGGCCGTTCGGCTCGGTGGCCAGGGCCGGGGTGTTCAGGTTGGTCTTGTCGGTGTCGTTGATCAGCACGAGCCGGATGGCGGTCTCGTCCTCGTAGATCTGGGTCACCCGGTTCATCAGCGTCACCTTGGCGGCGGTGACGTTCTCCGCGCCGAAGAAGGTGGCGTACGACGGGTCGGTCACCAGGGCGACCCGGTAGGTGCGCAGCTTGACCAGCGGACCGGCCGGCACCTCGGCCTGCGCCCCGGCGACCTCGTCGGCCAGCGCGTGGGCCGCGTCGGTGACGTCCTCCCGCTCGACGAACGTGCCGTGCGGGTTCTCCAGGTCCCGGGCGAAGTAGCTCGCGTAGAGGCTCTGGTCGAGGTGGTAGTAGGGGTCGACGTACCAGTTCCCGGCCGCCGAGCGGACCGAGGCGTGGAAGCCCAGCGGGGTGAGGTCCGCCCGGACGGTCGCGGTGGGGTCGTCCACACCCTTGCCCGCGTACGTGGTGATCTCGGGATGCTTCGCCGCGAGACCGGCCTCCATCACCGGGGAGTTGACCAGTTCGAAGCGCTGGAGGGTGCCGTCGGGGGCGGGCAGCGACACGATCTGCCGCTGCGGGGCGGCGGCCTTCACGCGCTCGCGCGGCGCCCGGTCGAGGCTGCTCTTCAGGCCGCTGCGGTCCAGGGTGAACGCGGCCAGCCGCTTCGCCTTGACGGTGGCCTTCTTGCCGCCCTTGGTGGGCGCCGGCTTGCCGTCCACCTTGCGCCACGGGCCGCTGTCGGCGGGCGGGGCGGCACCGGCCGCCGGGGGCGCCGCCAGCGCCGGCAGGGCCGTCGCCACCAGGGCGGTGACCAGTAGGGTGACGATCCGCCGCCGGGGCCGGCCGCCGGGGGCGCGGTCGCGCGGCGGGCGCGTCAGGATTTTCCTCAAGGCGTCTCCCTGCTCGCTGAGGGGTGGTGGACGCGTCCGACCTCGCGGGGGGGTGGGCGGGGCGGGCACGGCTGATCCACGGATTGGTCAGGAACCTAGGCGGACGAACGGATCCCGACATCAGCCGGAAGGATGAGGCGACTGTGGACGGAACGTCGGCCGGGCCCGCCCACCGGGTGACCGCCGGCCGTCGCCGGGGGCGGCGCACGCGGGAGCGACCGCCCCGACGGCCGATCACAGGTGGTCGGAGATGCAGGAAGACCGATGCGATCGATGCCCGGACCTGCCGTTTCGGCCGATGCCGCCGTAACACTCCTGAAGATCAACCGTCATGTGGCTGTCACACTTGCGGCCTCCACTGTGGTCGCATCGGCGACCCCGGGCGGGCGGCGGGCGGGCGGATGCGGGCGCGCGCGACCGGGCGGGCGGGTGCGGGCGCGGGCGGGATCGGGCGGGCGGGCGGGCGGCGCCGCCCGGGGCGGCGGGCGGCGGGCGTCAGCCGACCAGCACGGCGATGGCGAGCGCGGCGATGATCGCGCTGGACACCAGCGCGGTGATCAGCCGGCCGCGCGTACCGGTGAGGGCCCGACCGACCAGCGTGCCGCCCCCGGCGATCAGCAACTGCCAACTCGCCGAGGCCGCGAAGGCGCCGAGCACGAACAGCCCGGCGGCCACCGGATCGGCACCGCCCGGGTGGCCCCGCCCCAGCACCAGCGCCGCGAAGTAGACCACGGTGGCCGGATTGAGCAGGGTCAGGGCGAGGATCGCCCAGTACGCCCGGGCCGGGGTGCCCAGCCCGCGCCGGACCGGCCGGGCACCGGTCGCGGCGGGCGGGCGTAGGGCACGCCACGCGCCGTGTCCGGCCAGCCCCAGCAGCACCGCCGCCGCGACCAGCCGCAACGGACCGGCGTACGGGGCGATCAGACCGGCCACCGCCGCGCCGCCGAGGGCCGCCACGGCGGCGTAGAGACCGTCAGCGGTGGCCACACCGAGGGCCGCCGCCGCGCCGACCCGGAACGAGGTACGGGCGCTGAGCCCGAGAATGAGGATCGCGATCGCGCCGACCGGGATGGCGACGCCGTAGCCGGCCACCAGCCCGGCGAGGAACGCCGTCACGACGACGGGTGACGGGTCGAGACGGGCCGGGACGGGACGCGCTGTCGACGCGCGGCGGTGGCCGCGCGGACAGGGACCTGCACCGGGTACGCCTCGATCACCCGCTCATCCTGCCCCCGCCGCCGCACCCCCACCACCGATTTCCCGCCGCGCAGATCAGGTTCCGCTCGTCCGGAGAACGCACGGACCCGCCACGCTCGGACCGGGATCTCTGTCGCCTTCGGCAAGACCGTCCCGGCCCGCGACTGGACAGACTGACGGGACAGTCCGACCAGCCTGCCGACGACCGAGGTGCCGATGACCAAGGAACGCGTGCAACCCAACGAGACCGTCGTGCCGCTGCTGCACTGCACGTCGCCGGAGGAGACCCTGGCGTTCTGGCGGGCACTCGACTTCGCGGTGACCTGGGAACAGACCAGGCCGTACCTGTGGTTGGCCTTCCGGTGGAGCGGATTCGAGCTGAACTACCGCGCCGCGCCGGACGGGGTGGACCCATCGGCGGAGAAGACCGGTGGCGCTCTGGTGATGGTCGACGCGGTCGCCCCGTACCATGCGGCGTTCGCCGAGGCGATGCGCCGCGGGTACGGCAGGGTGCTCGCCAAGGGACGGCCCCGGATCGGCCGGCTGCGGCCCGGCGCCTCCCGCTTCACCGTCACCGATCCTTCCGGCAACATCATCGTCTTCATCCAGCGGAACGAACCGAACATCGAGTACGGCGGCGCGAAGGAACTGGCGGGGCTGGCCCGGGTGCTCGACAACGCCCGGATCCTGCGGGAGTTCAAGAACGACGACCGGGCCGCCTTCCGCGCGCTCGACTCCGGGCTGCGCCGGCGCGGCGAGGCGGCGTCGCCCGTCGAGCAGGCGCTGGCGCTCGCCGCGCTGATCGAGCTGTCGGTCGCGCTGGACGAGGAGGAACGCGCGCCGGAGTGGGGTGCCCGGTTGCGGGCGCTGCCGCTGAGCGCCGCTGAACGTGACCAGGTGACACTGTCCGTCGCTGATCAGACCCTGCTCACGCCCTGGCTGCCCGCCCGGGATCCGAGGTAGACGCGTCGAGCGCGGCACCCGCCAGGGGTGCCGCGCTCGACGAGCGACCGGAAGACGCCGGGTCAGACGTTGAAGCCGAGTGAGCGGAGCTGGTCGCGCCCCTCGTCGGTGATCTTGTCCGGCCCCCACGGGGGCAGCCAGACCCAGTTGATCCGGATGTCGTCGACCAGCCCGCCACCCGGACCGGTGGTCAGCGCCTGCCGGGCCTGGTCCTCGATCACGTCGGTCAGCGGGCAGGCCGCCGAGGTCAGCGTCATGTCCAGCGTGGCCACGTTGTCGTCGCCGACGTGCACGCCGTACACCAGGCCCAGGTCGACCACGTTGATGCCGAGCTCCGGGTCGACGACGTCCTTCATCGCCTCCTCGATGTCGGCGATCATGGCCTTGCTGGCGCCCGCCGGCGCGGTGGCGGCGTCGCCGCCGGCCACCGGGGTCACGGCGTCGCCGGTCTCCGACGTCGCTTCGGTAGCGGTGTTCTCGCTCATGCCTTCACCTCCGGGCTCACGCCCACACCGGCGCGTGCCGCGGCGTCCTTGAACGCCATCCACGGCAGCAGCGCGCACTTGACCCGGGCCGGGTAGCGGGCGACACCCGCGAACGCCACCCCGTCACCGAGTACGTCCTCGTCCGGCGTGACCTGGCCACGGCCGGACATCAACTCGACGAACGCCTCGTGCACGGCGAACGCCGCACCGGCGTCCCGGCCGCGCAGCAGCTCGTGCAGCACGCTCGCCGACGCCTGGCTGATCGAGCAGCCCATCCCGTCGTAGGAGACGTCGTGCAGCACCGCGCCGTCGGTGGCCACCCGGACGGTGACCTCGTCGCCGCAGGTCGGGTTGACGTGGTGCGCCTCGGCGACCTGGTCGGCCGGATCCTCGGCGGCACGCAGGCCGCGACCGTGCGGGTGCTTGTAGTGATCCAGGATGATCTCCTGGTAGAGCGACTCAAGCTGCATCAGTCGAACACCTTCCGCGTCCGCTCCAGGCCCGCCACCAGGGCGTCGATCTCCTCGGTGGTGGTGTACAGGTAGAACGACGCCCGGGTCATGGCCGGTACGCCGAACCGGGCGCACACCGGCTTGGCGCAGTGGTGGCCGACGCGCACCTGCACGCCGAGCGAGTCGAGCACCTGCCCGACGTCGTGCGGGTGCACGTCGCCGAGGGCGAAGGAGATCGTCCCGCCCCGGCCGACCGGCACGGTCGGGCCGAAGATCCGCAGACCGGGCACGGTGGCCAGGGCGTCCAGCGCGTACGCCGTCAGCTCCTTCTCGTGCCACTGGATCGCCGGCATCCCCACGCCGGAGAGGTAGTCCACGGCCGCGCCGAGCGCCACCGCCTCGGCGATCGGCGGGGTGCCCGCCTCGAACCGGGCCGGCGGGGCGGCGAACGTCGTCCGCGCCATGGTCACCGTCTCGATCATCGACCCGCCGCCGAGCACCGGGGGCATCGCGGCGAGCAGCTCGCCCCGGCCCCAGAGCACGCCGATGCCGGTCGGGCCGCACATCTTGTGGCCGGTGAAGACGATGAAGTCGGCGTCGAGGTCGACCACGTCGATCGGCATGTGCGGCACCGACTGGGAGCAGTCGAGCAGCAGCAGCGCCCCCACCTGGCGGACCCGCTCGGTGATCCGCGAGGTGGCGTTGACGGTGCCCAGGATGTTGGAGACGTGCACCAACGAGACGATCTTGGTCCGCTCGGTGACCAGGTCGTCCAGGCCCGACTCGTCCAGCCGGCCCTGCTCGGTGACCGGGAACCAGCGCAGGGTCGCGCCGGTGCGCTCCGCGAGCAGCTGCCACGGCACGATGTTCGAGTGGTGCTCCATCTCGGAGATCACGATCTCGTCGCCGGGCCCGAGCCGGAACCGCGGGTCGGCGTCCGCGCGCAGCGATGCGTTGGAGAACGCGTACGCCACGACGTTGATCGCCTCGGTGGAGTTCTTGGTGAACACCACCTCGTCCACGCTCGGCGCGTTGACGAACCCGGCGATCTTCGCCCGGGCGCCCTCGTACGCCTCGGTCGCCTCGGTGCCCAGGGTGTGCACCGAGCGCGACACGTTGGCGTTGTGCCGCGCGTAGTGCTCGTGCAGCACGTCGAGCACCTGGCGCGGCTTGTGCGAGGTGTTGGCGCTGTCGAGGTAGACCAGCGGGTGCCCGTTGACCTCCCGGTCCAGGATCGGGAAGTCGGCCCGCACCCGCGCCACGTCGAAGCGCGGCACGTCGCCGTACTGCGGCATGCCCGCCGGGATCGCGATGGAGGTCATCTCAGGCTCGCTCTCAGGCCCGGGCCGAACCGGCCCCGGCCGCGTACCGCTCGTAGCCCTCTTCCTCGAGCTTGTCGGCCAGCTCGCGGCCGCCCTGCTCGACGATCCGGCCGGCGACGAAGACGTGCACGAAGTCGGGCTTGATGTAGCGCAGGATCCGGGTGTAGTGGGTGATCAGCAGCAGGCCGGTGTCGCCGTTGTCGCGGACCCGGTTGACGCCCTCGCTGACCACGCGCAGCGCGTCCACGTCGAGGCCGGAGTCGGTCTCGTCGAGGATGGCCATCTTCGGCTTGAGCAGCTCAAGCTGCACGATCTCGTGCCGCTTCTTCTCACCACCGGAGAAGCCCTCGTTGACGTTGCGCTGGGCGAACGCCGGGTCCATCTGCAGGCGCTCCATGGCGCCGCGCAGCTCGCCGCCCCAGGTGCGCAGCTTCGGCGCCTCGCCGTCGATGGCGGTCTTGGCGGTACGCAGGAAGTTGGCCACCGACACGCCGGGGACCTCGACCGGGTACTGCATGGCCAGGAAGAGGCCGGCGCGGGCCCGCTCGTCGACGGACATGGCCAGCACGTCCTCGCCGTCGAGGGTCACCGAGCCGCCGGTGATCTCGTACTTCGGGTGGCCGGCGATCGAGTAGGCCAGCGTCGACTTGCCGGAGCCGTTCGGGCCCATGATCGCGTGGGTCTCACCGGACCGCACGGTCAGGTCGACCCCGTGCAGGATCGGCTTGAGCTCACCCTCGGGCAGCTTGACCGACACCTTCAGGTCGCGGATCTCCAGGGTGCTCATCAGGGGGTCACTCCATTGCTCGGCGTCATGCTGACGTAGACCTCACCGTCGCGGACTTCGACGGGATAGACGGGTACGGGTTCGGTGGCGGGCAGCCCGGTGGGCTCGCCGGTACGCAGGTCGAAGCGGGAGCCGTGCAGCCAGCACTCCAGCGTGCAGCCCTCGACCTCGCCCTCGGACAGCGCCACGGCGGCGTGCGAGCACTCGTCGTACACGGCGTAGAAGACGTCGTCGTCGCCGTGCACGATCGCGAGCCGGGTGCCGTCCACGTCGGCGCTGATCGCGGTGCCCTTCGGCACGTCGTCGGTCGCGCAGATCCGGATCATCAGGCGCCGGCCTTCGCCAGCCGGGCCTCGATCGCGTCGCCGAGCCGCTCGCGCAGCTCCTCGACCGGGATCTTGTTGATCAGCTCGGCGAAGAAGCCACGGACCACCAGCCGGCGCGCCTCGCCCTCCGGGATACCCCGGGCCATCAGGTAGAACAGCTGCTCGTCGTCGAAGCGGCCGGTGGCGCTGGCGTGGCCGGCGCCGGCGATCTCGCCGGTCTCGATCTCCAGGTTGGGCACCGAGTCGGCCCGGGCGCCGTCGGAGAGCAGCAGGTTCCGGTTGATCTCGTACGTGTCGGTGCCGGTCGCCTCGGCCCGGATCAGCACGTCGCCGACCCAGACCGTGTGCGCGTCGTCGCCCTGCAGGGCGCCGCGGTAGCCGACGTAGCTGCGGCAGTCCGGCACGTTGTGGTCGACCAGCTGCCGGTGCTCCAGGTGCTGGCCGCCGTCGGCGAAGTAGACGCCGTACAGCTCGGCCTCGCCGCCCCGGCCGGTGTATTCCACGCTGGTGTTCTGCCGGACCAGGTCGCCGCCGAGGCTGACCTGGATGTGCGACACCGTGGCGTCCCGGCCCAGCTTCACCTTCAGGTGCTGGGCCTGCACCGCGTCGGCCGCCCAGTCGGCAACCGTGACCAGGTTGAGCTTCGCGCCGTCGGCGACGGAGACCTCGACGTTGTCGGCGAGCGTGGCCGAGCCGAGGTGCTCCACCACCACTGTCACCTCGGCGAAGCGCCCCACCTCGACGAAGGTGTGCCCGAGGGCCACCCCGTCGGCGCCGTCACCGACCACCCGCAGGCGCACCGGCGCGTCCACCACGGCGTCCGGGGCGACCTGCACCAGCAGCGCGTCCGCGGCACCGCCGTAGGCCAGCGCGCTTACCCGGTCCACCGGAGTGAGCACGCTGCCCACCCGCGGATCGTCCTTCGCGATGCGCGTCACGGTGACGCCGGAGGGCAGCTCGCCGTACTCGTGCCGGACCGTGCCGGTCGCGGCCAGGTCGCCGCCCACCAGGCCGCGCAGGCGCTTGAGCGGGGTGAACCGCCACTCCTCCTCCAGGCCGGTGAGGGCCGGGAAGTCGGCGACATCGTACGAGCGGAGCGCCTGCGACTTGGTGCTGGGCGGCGCGGAAGCCTGGGTAGTCATCTCTTCCTTGGTCTGTCTGTTCCGGGACGACGAGGTCTGGTCCTGGCGCGGCGGGCCGGGGTTCCCGGCCCGCCGCACGAGCGGGGCGGCGTCAGCCGACCGCGCCCTCCATCTGGAGCTCGATCAGGCGGTTGAGCTCCAGCGCGTATTCCATCGGGAGCTCCTTGGCGATCGGCTCGATGAAGCCGCGCACGATCATCGCCATCGCCTCGTCCTCGCTCAGACCGCGGCTCATCAGGTAGAAGAGCTGGTCATCGCTGATCTTGGAGACGGTCGCCTCGTGTCCCATCGCCACGTCGTCCTCGCGGATGTCGACGTACGGGTAGGTGTCCGAGCGGGAGATGGTGTCGACCAGCAGCGCGTCGCACTTGACCGTGCTGCGGCTGTGGTGCGAGCCCTCCAGCACCTGCACCAGGCCCCGGTAGGAGGTCCGGCCGCCACCCCGGGCGATCGACTTCGACACGATGGTCGAGGAGGTGTGCGGCGCGGCGTGCACCATCTTGGCGCCGGCGTCCTGGTGCTGGCCCTCGCCGGCCATGGCCACCGAGAGCACCTCGCCCTTGGCGTGCTCGCCGGTCATGTAGACCGCCGGGTACTTCATGGTGACCTTGGAGCCGATGTTGCCGTCGACCCACTCCATGGTCGCGCCCTCGTGGCAGACGGCGCGCTTGGTGACCAGGTTGTAGACGTTGTTCGACCAGTTCTGGATGGTCGTGTAGCGGCAGCGGGCGTTCTTCTTGACCACGATCTCGACGACCGCGCTGTGCAGCGAGTCCGACGAGTAGAGCGGCGCGGTGCAGCCCTCGACGTAGTGCACGTACGCGCCCTCGTCGACGATGATCAGGGTCCGCTCGAACTGGCCCATGTTCTCGGTGTTGATCCGGAAGTACGCCTGCAGCGGGATCTCCACGTGCACGCCCTTCGGCACGTAGATGAACGAGCCGCCGGACCACACGGAGGTGTTCAGCGCGGCGAACTTGTTGTCGCCGACCGGGATCACCGTGCCGAAGTATTCCTTGAAGACGTCCTCGTGCTCGCGCAGCGCGGTGTCGGTGTCCAGGAACAGGACGCCCTGCTCCTCGAGGTCCTCACGGATCTTGTGGTAGACGACCTCGGACTCGTACTGCGCCGCGACGCCGGCGACCAGCCGCTGCTTCTCCGCCTCGGGGATGCCCAGCCGGTCGTAGGTGTTCTTGATGTCCTCCGGCAGGTCCTCCCAGCTGGTGGCCTGCTTCTCGGTGGACCGGACGAAGTACTTGATGTTGTCGAAGTCGATCCCGGTGAGGTCGGCGCCCCAGGCCGGCATCGGCTTGCGGCCGAACAGCCGCAGGCCCTTCAGGCGCAGGTCGAGCATCCAGGCCGGCTCGTTCTTCTTCGCCGAGATGTCCCGCACCACCGCCTCGTTCAGGCCGCGCTGGGCGGCGGCCCCGGCGACGTCGGGGTCGGCCCAGCCGTACTCGTAGCGACCGAGGGCGGCGAGCTGCTCCTCCTGGGTCAGGGGCTGGACGATCTGCTCGGTCATTTATCTGTCCTCACAGTGGTGACGGTGTTACCGGACTGGGCACGCGGCTGGGCCGGGATGTGCGTGGTGCACACCCCGTCGCCGTGCGCGATGGTGGCCAGGCGCTGCACGTGGGTGCCGACCAGACGGGAGATGACCGCCGTCTCGGCCTCGCACAGCTGGGGGAACTCGGCGGCCACGTGCGCCACCGGGCAGTGGTGCTGGCAGAGCTGGCCGCCGGAGGCGATCGTGGACGCGTTGGCAGCGTAGCCCTCGGCGGTCAGGGCGTCGGCAAGCGCCTCCGCCCGGGCCAGCGGGGAGTCCCCGGCGTCCTCCATGGCGGAGCGGCAGCGGTTCTCCAACGCGGCGACCTGCTCGGCGGCGAACGCCTCGACCGCCCGCGCTCCCCCGCTGCGGGCGATCCAGCGCAGCGCGGCGGTGGCCATGTTGTCGTAGTGGTGGGTGCCGCAGCGCACCCGGGCCGCGTCGGTCAGCAGGAACACCTTGGCCGGGCGGCCCCGGCCCCGGCTGCCCCGCACCGCCTGCTCGCGGGCGACCACGTCACCGTCGGCGAGCATCGCGTCGAGGTGCCGGCGGATCGCCGCCGGGCTGAGCCCCAGCGCCGAGCCGAGTTGGGCGGCGGTGGTCGCCCCCCGCTCCAGCAGCAGCTGGGTCACCCGGTCCCGGGTGGAGAGGTCGGCGGACGCCGGGACGCCGGCGACCGAACTGGTCACCGGCCCTCCGGAAGGCGCCGCCACGTTTTTCACAACGGCAACGTTACGTAATTCGCTCCAGGCCCGCAAACCCGGGGTCCGGTGATCCCGACCACCGGCTCGGCGGAGTCACCCGATCGGGATCAACTACGGTGCGTAGGATTCGCACCGTGAAGCGATCCGTCCGGTTGCCGGCCTCCACCACCCTGCTGCGCCGCCTGGCGCTCGCCTCGATCATCGCGAACGTGGCGATCGTGGTCACCGGCGGGGCCGTCCGGCTCACCGCCTCCGGCCTCGGCTGCCCCACCTGGCCCCGGTGCACCGACGACTCCTACACCACCACGCCCGAGATGGGCGTGCACGGGGTGATCGAGTTCGGCAACCGGCTGCTCACCTTCGCGGTGGGCCTCATCGCGCTGGCCGTGGTGCTCGCCGTGCTGGCCCACCGGCCCCGCCGCCGCGGGCTGCTGCCGCTGGCGGTGGGCGTGCTGCTCGGCATCCCGGCCCAGGCGGTCATCGGTGGCATCACCGTGCTCACCAACCTCAACCCGTGGGTGGTCGGGCTGCACTTCCTCGCCTCGATGGTGGTGATCGCCGCCGCGTACGCGCTCTGGCGGCGCGTCGGGGAGCCGGACGGGCCGGTGACCCCGACCGTGCCGGCGCCGCTGCGTACCCTGGCCTGGCTCACCACGGTGGTCAGCGCGGCGGTGCTGGTGGTCGGCACCTGGGTGACCGGCAGCGGCCCGCACGCCGGCGACCACGGCGCGGCCCGCAACGGCCTGGACCCGGCGACGATCTCCCAGGTGCACGCCGACGGCGTCTTCCTGCTGATCGGCCTCTCGGTGGCGCTGCTCTTCGCGTTCCGCGCGGTCGGCGCGCAGCGCGCCGCCCGGGCCGCCGGGGTGCTCCTCGCGGTCGAGCTGGGCCAGGGGCTGATCGGGTTCGTGCAGTACTTCACCAACCTGCCCGCGCTGCTGGTCGCCGCGCACATGCTCGGCTCCTGCCTGGTGCTGCTGGCCACGCTCGGCGTGCTCTGGGCCACCCGGGAGCGGCGCCCGGCCACCCCGCCGGCCCCGGCCGCGCCCGCCGCCGAGCCGGTGGGCGCCGCCGCCTGAGCCGGGCGTTACCGCCCGGCGGGAGCGGGAAAGCGGCCCGGACGGACCGTACGCCCGAGGGGAGCACCCGGTGTCGCGCAAGGGCCTTGCCACGACCACCCCGCAGCGGCTGACCCCGGTGGCCGGCGCGCCGCTGTGGTGCGACGCCCGCGAGTTCGGGCTCACCGGCGACGGGGTGACCAACGACCAACCGGCCCTGGCCGCGCTGGTGGACCACCTCGGCGCGGGATACGACGCCGACGGCCGGGCGCGGGTGATCTACTGCCCGCCGGGCCTGTACTCGATCCGCGACGCCGGCACCGTCTGGCGCAGCGGCGTCTCGCTGATCGGCGCCGGCCCGGCGGCGACCCGGTTCCTGCTCAGCAACGAGGGCAACCGCGCCGCCCCGGTCCCGCTCGCCTACTGGACCACCGTGCAGCACGGCGCGGACCGGGACCGGCACATCACCGACTGCACCTTCGCCGACTTCGAGATCGACGGCGCCGGGGTGGGCCAGACCGGGTACGACTACCTGGCCAAGGGCCTGGGCCTGCAATACGTGGTGCGCGGCGTGTTCCGCAACCTCTACATCCACCACACCGGGGCGACCGGTCTCGGCTGCGACTTCCTCCAGGACAGCCTGATCGACGGGGTGGTCACGGTGGGCTGCGGCCGGCTGGACAACGGCCTGCAGATGGGCGGGGCCGGGATCGGCGTCGGCATCGGCGGCTGGGGCGACGTGGAGCGGCTCACCATCGCCAACTGCACCACGGTCGGCAACGGCACCAACGGCATCTTCCTGGAGCTGCAGAAGGACTACTGGGAGCCGCCGCGGGGCATCCGCATCATCGGCTGTCACAGCCAGGCCAACCGGTTCGGCATCTCGGACTGGGGGGCGGACGGGCTGATCGTCTCCGGCTGCACCATGACCAACAACCTGGAGGCCAGCTTCGACGTCTCGGCCAACGGCACCGCCGGGGTCGCCGGGCGGGGCGGCCTGCTCACCGGTTGCGTGCTCGACTGCAACGTCGGCGACGGCATCAGCATGGGCAACACCCCCGGCCCGTACACGGTGCAGGGCAACCGGATCAGCCGCAACGGCGGGTACGGCTACCACGAGCACGACCTGGGCCACGGCTACCGGGGCGCGGCCAGCGACGTGGTGATCCAGGACAACGACATCCGGGAGAACGCGCTGGACGGGATCCGGGTCGACCGGCCGATGCGCGACGCGTCGATCGTCGGCAACCGGATCCGGGACAACGGTCGCCGGTCCGCGCCGGCCCACCGGGGCGCCGGCGACGCGGTGCGCTACGGCCCGCGCGAGGTCACCGACGGCGCGGCGGACTGGCCGGCCGGCGGGCACCGGGGCAAGGTCGTCCGCAGCGGCTCCCGGGACGCGGTGGTGGCGGACAACACCGGCAACCAGCTCTCCCTGGCCGAGGTACGCCCCGACGGCACGACGGCCTGGAACGAGGCCACGCCGTCGCCCGGCTCGGCGTACGAGCTGCCGGACGGGTCGGCGGACCACGCCGGGATCGCGGTGGCCGCCCCGTTCGACTCGGCCACGGTGCGCGGCAACCGGATCTGGCACCGGGACGCCGACACCCAGGCGTACGGGCTGTGGGTCACCGAGGCGGGGAGCTGCGTGTCGTGCGCGGTCGAGGACAACGACCTCGCCGGGTCGACGGCGGCGCTGCGGCTGGACACCCCGCCGATCGGCGGTCGCTGGGACCGCAACCACACCGACCGCGACTGAGCCGGCGCCTCAGCCGGCCTCGGCGGCGAAGGCCAGGACACCCCCACCCGCCGCATCTCGGCCCATCCCCGAGCGAGGACACTCCCACCCGCCGCATCCGGGCCAGGGCACCCCGACTCGCCGCATCTCGGCCCGTCCCCGGGCCAGGACACCCCGACCCGCCGCATCTCGGCCCGTCCCAGGGCCAGGACACCCCCACCCGCCGCATCTCGCCCGGGGACGCGACGCCGCGCGGTCAGGCCCGGCGGGCCAGGTGGGCCTGGTGGGTGGCGATCGCGTCGGCGAGCCGGTCCGGGGCGCCGTCGGCGTACCCGACGAACAGGCTCGGCTCGGTCAGCTCCAGCTCGACCAGCACGGGCGCGCCGTCCGGGCCGGGGATCAGGTCGACCCGGGCGTAGAGCAGCCGGTCGGTGCCGCCCGGCACGGCGGCCAGCACCCGCTCGGCGACGGCGCGCTGCTCCGGGGTGGCGGTGCGGGCGTCGATCCGCTCCTCCTTGTAGAGCTCGGGCTCGCCCCGGTCCGGGCCGGTGAGCATCGGGCCCTTGCGGATGGCGTGGCTGAAGGCCAGCCCGTCCGGTCCGGCGAGGAAGAGCAGCGCGGTCTCCCCGGCGGTGTCCACCGCGTCGAGGTAGGGCTGGACCATGGTGACCCGGCCGGCGGCGGAGAGCCGCCGCACGTGCGCCTCGGCCAGCTCGCGGTGCTCCGGGTCGGCCATGTCGTACCGGCCGGTGTCCTGGCTGCCGGCGCTGACCGCCGGCTTGAGCACGTACTCGCCGTCGGCGGGCGGCGTCCAGTCCTCCCCGGGCGCGACCCATTCGGTCGGCACGGTGGCCGCCCCGGCGGCGGACAGTTCGGCCAGGTAGCGCTTGTCGGTGTTCCAGGCGACCACGTCGGCCGGGTTGACCAGGGCCGGCACGGTGCGCGCCCAGGCGACGAACTCGTCGCGGCGCAGCGCGTAGTCCCAGGGCGAGCGGAGCACGACCAGGTCGTAGGCGGACCAGTCCACGGCCGGGTCGTCCCAGACGGCGACCTCGGCGGCGATGCCACGGGCGGCGAGCGGGGCCAGCACGAGCCGGTCGTCGGGGTCGAGGTCGGGCAGCGCGGCACAGGTGACGAGAGCGACCCGGGGTTCCCCCCGGGTCGACTGGTGGTGGTCTGTCACTTTATGTCAACGGGCCATCGTGCGCCGGGCCATCGACCGCCAGAGGTCGTTGCTCGGGCGCATCTGGTCCATCAGCTCGCGCTCCCAGGCGTTCTCCACGGTCACGCCGGCCTTGGCGCATGCCTCCCGCGCGACGACGGTGTCGTCCGCGAACTGGTCACCCCACACGCCGTCCTCGCCCACGAGGACGATCCGGGCACCGCGCTTGCCGACGTACTCGATGACGGCCTTGGCGCCACCGTGCCCGGCGGCGAAGGACCGGAGGCCGGCGACCAGGCCGTTGGGGGCCTGCGCGCTCTGCTCGGCCGTCAGCGTCGAATCGGAACCATCTGCCATGACGCGAAGCCTATGCACCATCGCCACCGCAGGAGGGTGAACCGTGTACGAATTGTGATGCCAATTACCTACGGGTTTACCGGGGAGCATCGGTGAATTGCCCGGACAGGTCGGAAATTACCGGGCGAAACGGTCGGGCGACTTCGCCCTGATGTGTCCGGGTTGTAACGACGGAGCGTGACCGAGAACAATTCCTCATTCACGTTCACCTCGGGCGCGTCGCGCCCCCGGCGACCGCCGATGAGCTGGGAAAACGCGGCTCAGATGAGCGCGTCGAGGGCCACCGCGGCGAAGACGATGGTCAGGTACGTGGTCGACCAGTGGAACAGTCGCATCGGCTTCTCCGCCTCACCCCGGCTCACCCGGCGGCAGAGCCGGTGCGCCTCGAGCAGGAAGAACCCGCCCACCACCGCCGTGGGTACCCCGTAGATCGCGCTCATCCCCAGCGGCCAGAGCGCCAGCGAGGTGGCCACGGTCAGCCAGGCGAAGATCAGGATCTCGGCGTTTACCCGGCGCGCGGAGGCCACCACCGGCAGCATCGGGATGCCCGCGCGGGCGTAGTCGGCCTTGTATTTCATCGCCAGCGGATAGAAGTGCGGCATCTGCCAGAAGAAGACCACCCCGAACAGCACCCACGCCTGCGGCGCCAGCGACCCGGTCACGGCGGCCCAGCCGATCAGCACCGGCGCCGCCCCGCAGGCCCCGCCCCAGAACGTGTTCGCCGTGGTGGTGCGCTTGAGCCAGAGGGTGTAGACGACGTCGTAGTAGACGATCGCGGCCAGGGTCAGGGCGGCGGCCAACAGGTTGGTGAAGGCCACCATCAGCGCGATCGAGACCGCCGCCAGCACCAGGCCGAAGACCAGCGCGGCGCGCGGCGACACGGTGTGCGCGGGCAGCGGGCGCCGCTTGGTGCGCCGCATCAACTGGTCGATGTCCCGGTCGATGTAGCAGTTCAGGACGCTGGCCGCGCCGGCCGCCAGGGACCCGCCGATCAGCACCACCGCCATCAGCCACAACGACGGCAGGCCGCCGTCGGCCAGCATCATCGCCGGCACGGTCGTCACCAGCAGCAGCTCGACGATGCGGGGCTTGGTCAGCGCGACGTACGCGGCCACCACGGCCCGCACGTCCCGCCGGGCGACCGCCGACGCCTCGGGCACCGTGCGCACCGGCGGCTGCCCGGCAGGGTTGCTGACGGGGCGCTCGGTGATCGTGCTCACGGATTGCCACCTTCCGGCGTCGGCGGGGAGATCGGTCACGCGCCCGCGTCGCGGGCCCGCACACCGGCACACACACTACGCGTCGTCGTTTTCGCTGCCCGGGCGACCCGACCGGGGTGCGGGCCGTCACAGTGAACGCGGCACCCCACCGGAACGTACTAGACAGCGTGCACAGATCCCCGGGCGGACGTTTAGGCACGCTCGATAGGGTCATCAGTGAGGGTTCCGCCCATCTGCCGAGGAGCACAACCATCGTGGCTGCCAAGCGATCCGAGCAATCCGCTCTCAACTGGTCCGACCTCGACCGCCGCGCCGTGGACACCGTACGCGTGCTGGCCATGGACGCCGTGGAGAAATCCGGCAACGGCCACCCCGGCACGGCGATGAGCCTGGCCCCGGCGGCCTACCTGCTGTTCAACCGGGTGATGCGGCACAATCCGGCCGACCCGAACTGGGCCGGCCGCGACCGGTTCGTGCTCTCCGCCGGGCACTCCAGCCTCACCCTCTACATCCAGCTCTTCCTCTCCGGCTACCCGCTGAGCCTGGAGGACCTGAAGGCGCTGCGGCAGTGGGGCTCGCTCACTCCGGGCCACCCGGAGCACGGGCACACCCCCGGGGTGGAGACCACCACCGGCCCGCTCGGGCAGGGCCTGGGCAACGCGGTCGGGATGGCGATGGCCGCCCGCCGCGAGCGCGGCCTGTTCGACCCGGACGCCGAGCCGGGCACCTCCCCGTTCGACCACCACATCTGGTGCATCGCCTCCGACGGCGACATCGAGGAGGGCATCAGCCACGAGGCCAGCGCGCTCGCCGGCCACCAGCAGCTCGGCAGCCTCTGCCTGATCTACGACGACAACGAGATCTCGATCGAGGACGACACCCGGATCGCCAAGAGCGAGGACGTGGCCGCCCGTTACGAGGCGTACGGCTGGCACGTGCAGACCGTCGACTGGCGGCGCGGCGACGCCGACCAGGGCGACTACCACGAGGACGTGGAGGCGCTCTACCAGGCGCTGCTGGCCGCCAAGGCGGAGACCGCCCGCCCCTCCTTCATCGCGCTGCGCACCATCATCGGCTGGCCCGCGCCGAACAAGCAGAACACCGGCAAGATCCACGGCTCGGCGCTGGGCGGCGAGGAGGTGGCCGCCACCAAGCGGATCCTCGGCTTCGACCCGGACAAGACCTTCGACATCGACGAGGAGGTCCTCGGCCACGCCCGTCAGGTGCTGGGCCGCGGCGAGGCCGCCGAGCAGGAGTGGACGAAGGCGTTCGACGCGTGGGCCGGCGCCAACACCGAGCGCAAGGCCCTCTACGACCGGATGACCACCCGTACCCTGCCGCGGGGCTGGACCGACGCGCTGCCCACCTTCCCGGCGGACGCCAAGGGCGTGGCCACCCGGGCCGCCTCCGGCAAGGTGCTGGAGGCGCTCGCCCCGGTGCTGCCGGAGCTGTGGGGCGGCTCGGCCGACCTGGCGGAGAGCAACAACACCACCATGAAGGGTGAGCCGTCGTTCGTCCCGGCCGCCCACGCCACCAAGGATTTCCCGGGCGACGAGTACGGCCGCACGCTGCACTTCGGCATCCGCGAGCACGCCATGGGCGCGATCCTCAACGGCATCGCCCTGCACGGCGGCACCCGCCCGTACGGCGGCACCTTCCTGGTCTTCAGCGACTACATGCGCCCGTCGGTGCGGCTCGCCGCGCTGATGAAGCTGCCGGTGACCTACGTCTGGACGCACGACTCGATCGGGCTCGGCGAGGACGGCCCGACCCACCAGCCGATCGAGCACCTGACCGCGCTGCGGGCCATCCCCGGCCTGGACGTGGTCCGCCCGGCCGACGCCAACGAGACCGCCTGGGCGTGGCGGCAGGCGCTGGAGCACACCGACCGGCCGACCGCGCTGGCGCTGAGCCGGCAGGCGCTGCCCACCCTCGACCGGCAGGAGTACGCCGGCGCCGAGGGCACCGCCAAGGGCGGGTACGTGCTGGCCGAGGCGTCCAACCGCAAGCCGCAGGTGATTATCGTCGGCACCGGGTCCGAGGTGCAGCTCTGCCTGACCGCCCGGGAGCGGCTGGAGGCCGAGGGCACCCCCACCCGGGTGGTCTCCATGCCCTGCCAGGAGTGGTTCTTCGCGCAGGACGAGGCGTACCGGGAGTCGGTGCTGCCGCGCGGGGTAAAGGCACGGGTGAGCGTGGAGGCGGGCATCGCCATGTCGTGGCGGGCGATCGTCGGCGACAGCGGCGAGTGCGTGAGCATCGAGCACTACGGCGCGAGCGCGCCCTACACCGTGCTCTTCGAGCAGTTCGGGTTCACCCCCGACCGGATCGTGGCCGCCGCGCACGCGGCGCTGACCCGGGTGGGCGACATCACCGGTTTCACGACCGGCAACTGAGGGAGCGTGGACGGCATGACGGACAGGCTGAAGGATCTCACCGCCGCGGGCGTGGCGGTCTGGCTCGACGACCTCTCCCGGGTACGACTGAGCTCCGGCGGGCTGGACCAGCTCCGCCGGGAGCAGCACGTGGCCGGGGTGACCACCAACCCGACGATCTTCGCCAAGGCGCTGAGCGACGCCGACGAGTACAACTGGCAGCTGCGTGACCTCGCCACCCGTGGGGTGGACGTGGAAGAGGCGGTCCGGATGCTCACCACGTACGACGTGCGCTGGGCGTGCGACGTGATGCGCCCGTCGTACGACGGCAGCAACGGCGTGGACGGCCGGGTCTCCATCGAGGTCGACCCGCGGCTGGCCCACGAGGCGGAGAAGACCGTCGCCGAGGCCAAGGCGCTGTGGTGGCTGGTGGACCGCCCCAACCTCTTCATCAAGATCCCGGCGACCGAGGACGGCCTGCCCGCGATCACCGCGACCCTGGCCGAGGGGATCAGCGTGAACGTCACGCTGATCTTCGGGCTGGACCGCTACTCCCAGGTCATGGAGGCGTTCCTGGCCGGCATGGAGCAGGCGAAGGCGAACGGGCACGACCTGTCCAAGATCGGTTCGGTGGCGTCGTTCTTCGTCTCCCGGGTCGACACCGAGGTCGACAAGCGGCTGGAGAAGATCGGCTCCGACGAGGCGAAGGCGCTGCGCGGCAAGGCCGCCGTGGCCAACGCCCAGCTCGCCTACGAGCGCTACAGCCAGGTCTTCTCCTCCGACCGGTGGCAGGCCCTCGCCGACGCGGGCGCCCACCCGCAGCGGCCGCTGTGGGCCTCCACCTCGACGAAGAACCCCGACTACCGGGACGTCATCTACGTCGAGGAGCTGATCGCCCCCGGCACCGTCAACACCATGCCGGAGGCGGTGATCCACGCCTACGCCGAGCACGGGGAGACCCGCGGCGACACCATCACCGGCTCGTACGACGCGGCCCGCAAGGTCTTCGCCGACCTGGAGTCGGTCGGCGTCGACATGGCCGACGTGATCGCGACCCTGGAACGCGAGGGCGTGGAGAAGTTCGAGGCGAGCTGGCTGGAACTGATCGACGGGGTGAAGAAGTCGCTGGCCGAGGCGGCCCGGGGCGCCGGTCGCCCCAACGAGGCCGCCACCGGCAACGCGCGGGCCGCCGAGGCGGCCGGGGGCAACGCGTGACGATGCGTGGTGCGGGCGCCCCGGGGACTCCCGGGGCGCCGCCCGTCGTCGCCCCACCGGCGCGGTGGCGGACGTGACCGAGCAGCTGGCCGGCGTCGAGGCGGCGGCCGGGCTCGCCGTGCACCGGGCGGCCGGGGTCGACCCGGGCGCCACCCGGGACGCGCTGCTCGCCGCCGGCGTACCCGGCCGGCTGGCCGCCCAGGACCCCACCCTGTGGGGGCCCGCGGCCGAGGCGACGGCCCGGCAGCGGCTCGGCTGGCTGGACACCCACCGGCGCAGCCGCGAACTGCTTCCCCAGCTCGCCGAGCTCACCGCCGAACTGGCCGACCTCGACCACGTGGTGCTCGCCGGGATGGGCGGCTCCTCGCTGGCCGCCGAGGTGATCGCCCGGACCACCGGCCGGCCGCTGACGGTGCTGGACACCACCGACCCCGGCCAGGTCCGGGCGGCACTGACCGGCCGGCTGGACCGGACCGTGCTGGTGGTCGCCAGTAAGTCCGGCACGACCGTGGAGACCGACAGCCACCTGCGCGCGGCGTGGCAGGCGTTCCTCGACGGCGGGGCGACCGAGGCGGAGGCGGCCCGGCACGTCGTGGTGGTCACCGACCCGGGTTCCCCGCTGGAGGCCACCGCCGCCGAGCTGGGCGTGCTGGCCATCCTCGCCGACCCCGACGTGGGCGGCCGATACTCCGCGCTGACCGCGTACGGGCTGGTGCCGGCCGCGCTGATCGGGGCGGAGGTGCCCGCGCTGCTGGACGAGGCGGAGGCGTTCGCCGGCTCGCTGGCCGGGGACCGGGACAATCCCGCGCTGGCGCTCGGCGCCGCCCTGGCCGCCGCGGCCGGCGCGGGCCGGGACCGGATCGCCCTGGTCTCCGACGGCTCCGGCCTGGACGGCCTCGGTGACTGGGTGGAGCAACTGCTCGCCGAGTCCACCGGCAAGGGCGGCCGCGGCCTGCTGCCGGTGGTGGTGGAGTCGCCGGACAGCCCGGGGGCCACCGGCGACGGCGTGCTGACCGTGACCTACGGCGGGTCGCTGGCCCCGGGGGTGGTGCCGGGCGGCGGCGTCGCGCCCGACCTGGCGGTCAACGGTCCGCTCGGCGCCCAGTTCCTGGCCTGGGAGTACGCCACGGCGGTCGCCGCGGTGACGCTCGGCGTCGACCCGTTCGACCAGCCGGACGTGGCCGCGGCCAAGGAGAACACCGCGCGCATCCTGACCGAGGGCGCGCCGGCGGAGGAGCCGGCGTTCGTCGAGGGCGCCGTCGAGGTGTACGCCCCGGTGGGCGGCCCGCCCGACCTGACCGGCGCGCTGCGCTGGCTGCTCGACGGGGTGCCCGACGACGGCTACCTCGCCGTGACGGCGTACCTGGACCGGTGCGCCGACGCGCAGGCGGCCCGGCTGCGCCCGCTGCTGGCGCGGGCCACCCCGGCGCCGGTCACCTTCGGGTGGGGGCCGCGGTACCTGCACTCCACCGGCCAGTACCACAAGGGCGGTCCGGCGGTCGGGAGCTATCTTCAGGTGACCGGCGCGGTCACCGATGATCTGCCGGTGCCCGGCCGCCCGTACACCTTCGCGCAACTCCAGGCGGCCCAGGCCGCGGGCGACCGGCAGGCCCTGGCCGGCCGGGGTCGCCCGCTGCTGCGCCTGCACCTGACCGACCGGGCGGCGGGCCTCGCCCAGCTGCTCGCACTGGCCGGACGGACACTGACGTGACGATGATTGACGCCAACCAAGCGGAGCGAGGAGGTGGCCCGGTGAACCCGCTGCGCGACCCGCAGGACCGGCGCCTGCCACGGATCCCGGAGCCGTGCGCCCTGGTGATCTTCGGCGTGACCGGTGACCTGTCGCGGAAGAAGTTGCTGCCGGCGGTCTACGACCTGGCCAACCGGGGGCTGCTGCCCCCCGGGTTCGTGGTGCTCGGCTTCGCCCGCCGGGACTGGGGCGACGGGGACTTCGAGACGCTGGCCTGCGAGGCGGCCCGCAAGCACGCCCGGACCCCGTGGCGGGACGAGGTGTGGGCCCGGCTGGCCGGCAACATCAAGTTCGTGGGTGGCTCGTTCGACGACGACGCCGCCTTCGACCACCTGGCGGCGACGCTGGACGACCTGCGCGACACCCACGGCATCGCCGGCAACGCCGCCTTCTACTTCTCCATCCCCCCGGCGGCCTTCCCGGTGGTGCTCAAGCAGCTCGCCCGCACCGGCATGGCCGACAACGCCAAGTCCGGCGGCTGGCGCCGGGTCGTGGTGGAGAAGCCGTTCGGCAACGACCTGCCCTCGGCGAAGGCGCTCAACGACCTGGTCGACGACGTGTTCACCCGGCAGGACGTGTTCCGGATCGACCACTACCTCGGCAAGGAGACGGTCCAGAACATCCTGGCGCTGCGCTTCGCCAACAACCTGTTCGAGCCGCTGTGGAACTCCAAGTACGTCGACTCGGTGCAGATCACCATGGCCGAGGACGTCGGCATCGGCACCCGGGCCGCCTTCTACGACTCGGTCGGCACCGCCCGCGACGTGCTGCAGAACCACCTGCTCCAGCTGCTGGCGCTGGTGGCCATGGAGGAGCCGACCAGCTTCGACGCCGACGAGATCCGCGCCGAGAAGCTCAAGGTGCTCAAGGCCATCACGATCCCGGCCGATATCGCCCGGGACACCGTGCGCGGCCAGTACCTGCCCGGCTGGGTGGGCGGCGAGCGGGCCAAGGGCTACCTGGAGGAGGAGGGCGTGCCGCCGGACTCCACCACCGAGACGTACGTGGCGGTGAAGCTCGGCATCCAGAACCGGCGCTGGGCCGGCGTGCCGTTCTACATCCGGGCCGGCAAGCGGCTCCCCCGGCGGGTCACCGAGGTGGCCATCATGTTCAAGAAGGCGCCGCACCTGCCCTTCAACGAGGCCGACATGGAGTCGCTCGGCCCCAACCAGCTCGTCATCCGGGTCCAGCCCGACGAGGGCGTGGTGCTGAAGTTCGGCTCGAAGGTGCCCGGCACCACCATGGAGGTCCGCGACATCGCGATGGACTTCCAGTACGGCGAGGCGTTCACCGAGTCCAGCCCCGAGGCGTACGAGCGGCTGGTGCTGGACGTGTTGATCGGTGACCGGACGCTCTTCCCGGACGCCGCCGAGGTGGAGCAGAGCTGGCAGGTGGTCGACCCGCTGGAGCACGCCTGGGAGGGCACCAAGCCGGAGCCGTACCGGGCCGGCGAGTGGGGTCCCCGGGCCGCCGACGAGATGCTGGCTCGCGAGGGCCGGGCTTGGCGAAGAGCGTGAGCGAGCAGAGCGAGCGAACCAGGAGGCTCCATTGATCGGGCTGTGGGACACCACCGGCAACGAGGTGGTCAAGGCGCTCGCCGCCGAGCGGCGCAGCGCGGGCGGGGTGGCCAGCGGGATGGCGCTCACCCTGATCGTGGTGGTGGACGAGAAGCGGGTCCGGGAGGCAGAGGCCGCGGCGACCATCGCCGCCGCCGCGCACCCCTGCCGGCTGCTGGTGGTGGTCCGCTCGGACGTCGAGCGCAACCGCAACCGGCTGGACGCGGAGATCGTCGTCGGCGGCCGACTCGGCCCGTGCGAGGCGGTGGTGACCCGGATGTACGGCCGGCTCGCGCTGCACGCCGAGTCGGTGGTGATGCCGCTGCTGGTGCCGGACGTGCCGGTGGTGACCTGGTGGCACGGCGAGCCGCCGGAGGAGATCGCGACCGACTTCCTCGGCGTGGTGGCGGACCGGCGGATCACGGACAGCGCGCAGGCCGTCGACCCGATCGCCGCGCTGCGGCAGCGGGCGCACGACTACGCGCCCGGGGACACCGACCTGGCCTGGACCCGGATCACCCCGTGGCGCACCCTGGTCGCGGGCGCCTTCGACACCACCCAGGCGCAGGTCACCGAGGCGACCGTGGTGGCGCCGGCGACCGACCCGACGGCCGCGTTGATGCGCGGTTGGCTGGCCGCCCGGCTCGGCATCGACCCGGTCTGGGAGCCGACCGACGAGTTCCCCCGGATGCGCCAGGTGCAGCTGCGCTGCGCCAACGGCGACGAGCTGTCGCTGACCCGCGACGACAGCATCGCGATCTTCCGGCGTACCGGCCAGGAGGACCGGACGCTGCCGCTGGTCCGCCGCCCGCTCGGCGACGAGCTGGCCGAAGAGCTGCGCCGGCTCGACGCCGACCAGGTGTACGCCGAGGCGCTCGGCGCCACGGCCGGGCTGACCGGCCTGGACCAGCGGCCGCCGCAGCGGGTGCACGTCTGGAAGGACCCGGCGACCGCCCAGCGGGCCGAGGCCGGGGTCACCGCGCACGCCGGCGCGACCGCGAACGAGTGACCGCGTGGCGGTCGGAACACGAGGGCACAGCGAATGACTGAGGCGAGTGTCGCCGTACACGCCGACGCCGACCTGCTGGCGCAGGCGGTGGCGGCCCGGCTGGTGGTGAAGCTGCTCGACGCCCAGGCCGACCGGGGCCAGGCGTCGGTCGTGCTGACCGGCGGGCGGATCGCCGCCGCGGTGTACCGGGCGGTCGGTGCCCTGCCGGCCCGCGACGCGGTCGACTGGTCCCGGGTCGACGTCTGGTGGGGCGACGAGCGGTTCCTGCCGGCCGGCGACCCGGAACGCAACGAGACCCAGGCCCGGGCGGCCCTGCTGGACGCCGTGCCGCTGGACCCGGCCCGGGTGCACCCGATGCCCGCCTCCGACGGGCCGGCCGGCAACGACCCGGAGGCCGCCGCCGCCGGGTACGCCCGGGAGCTGGCCCGGGCGGCCCGGCCGGGCACCGCCCCGCTCCCCCACTTCGACGTGCTGCTGCTCGGGGTGGGCGAGGACGGGCACGTCGCCTCGGTCTTCCCCGAGCACCCGGTGCACCACGACAACCGCCCGGTCAGCGCCGTGCGGGGCAGCCCGAAGCCGCCGCCGGTGCGGACCACGCTCACCCTGCCGACGATCAACACCGCCGAGGAGGTGTGGTTGGTGGCCGGCGGCGCGGACAAGGCCCGGGCGGTCGGCATGGCGCTGGCCGGGGCGGGGCCGCAGCAACTGCCCGCCGCCGGGGTGCGGGGCGTGGCCCGCACGCTCTGGCTGCTGGACCGGGCGGCGGCGGCGAACGTGCCACCCCGCCTGCGCAGCCTGCGCTGAACGGTAAGGAAGGGCCCCTTGTTAACGCCTGCGGTATAGCAGGGGGCCCCGCTTAACACCCCGCCCGGCTGTCAGGCCCGGCCGCGCCGGCGGCGCAGCGCGTCGAGGGCCTCGGCGAGCAACGCCTCCGCCTCCTCGGGAGTGCGCCGCTCCTTCACGTACGCCAGGTGGGTCTTGTAGGGCTCGGCCCGCGCCCGACCCGGCGGGTTGCCGCGGTCCTGCCCACCGGGTTGCCCGCAGCGCGGGCAGTCCCAGAGCGCGGGCGCCTCGGCCTCGGCGGCGATCAGAATGTCGAACCCGTGGTCGTTACGGCACCAGTAGGTGACCGCCTGGCGGGGGGCCGGCGCGTAGCGCTCGGGCGGCCGCTCGGGGCCGGACCCGACCCGGGTGCCGCGGATGACGTTGCCACTCGGCACGGCTGCTCGCTCCTGTCGTCGGAGGGGACCGCCGCTCGGCGGGCGGCGGGCGACGCGGTGCAGCGGAAAGAGAACTGCGCGCGGCCCGTCGAGTGACGGACCGCGCGCAGATTGTACGGCGTAAATGCCTCGCTCAGGCGGCCCCGGTGCCCACCTGGAGCTTGAGCCAGAGACCGAGCCCGACAATGCAGGCGAACCACACGATAGCCACCAGAATGGTGTAACGGTCCAGATTCTTCTCGGCCACCGACGAGCCGGCCAGGCTGGAGCTGACGCCACCGCCGAACATGCTCGACAACCCGCCACCCTTACCTCGGTGCAGCAGGATCAGCAGGATGAGCACGATGCTCGTGATGACCAGCAGCGTGATCATCGTGTAGGCGAACCAGATCGGCATGGCGGGGGTCAGTCCTCTCGTTGCGATCACTGCCCGGTCCTGTCGGGCACAGCGGCACCGACCGGTGGACGGGCAGCGTCAAGGATAGCGAGCCGTCAGCGGGCGATGTGCTCCGGGAACCGGCAGATCTGCGCGAATTCCTCGGCGTCCAGGCTCGCCCCGCCGACCAGCGCCCCGTCCACGTCCGGCTGGGCCATGATCGAGGCGACGTTCGACGCCTTGACCGACCCGCCGTAGAGGATCCTGACCTGCTCCGCGGTCGCCTCGTCGAAGGTCTCGACCAGCCGCTTGCGCACCTCGCCGCAGACCTCCTGGGCGTCCTCCGGGGTCGCCGTCTTGCCGGTGCCGATCGCCCAAACCGGCTCGTACGCGACGACGACCCGGGTGACCTGCTCCGCGGTGAGCCCCCGCAACGCGCCGTCCAGCTGGTCGCAGCAGTGCGGCACGTGCTTGAGCTGATCCCGGATCTCCAGCCCCTCGCCGATGCAGAGGATCGGGGTGAGCCCGTTCTCCAGCGCGGCGACCACCTTCGCGTTGACCAGCGCGTCGTCCTCGTGGTGGTACTGCCGGCGCTCCGAGTGCCCGATCACCACGTAGGTGCAGCCCAGCTTGGCCAGCATCGGCCCGGAGATGTCCCCGGTGTACGCCCCGGACTGGAACGGCGACAGGTCCTGCCCGCCGTAGCCGATCAGCAGCTTGTCGCCGTCCACCGCGGTCTGCACCGTCCGCAGGTCGGTGAAGGGCGGCAGCACCACGCACTCGACGTCGGTGAGCTGCTTCTCGGTCAGGCTCGCCGCCAACTTCTGCACCAGCAGGTTGGCCTCGAGGTGGTTCAGGTTCATCTTCCAGTTGCCGGCCATCAGCGGCCGGCGGGTGGTGCTCGCCATTCAGTTCTCCAGGGCCGCGATGCCGGGGAGGGTCTTGCCCTCCAGGTATTCCAGGGAGGCGCCACCACCGGTGGAGATGTGCCCGAACGACGACTCGTCCAGCCCGAGGGCGCGTACCGCCGCGGCGGAGTCACCGCCACCGACCACGCTGAACGCGTCGGCCTTCGCGATCGCCTCGGCCACCCCGCGGGTGCCGTTGGCGAAGGCCGGCATCTCGAACACGCCCATCGGGCCGTTCCAGAAGATCGTCCGCGCGCCTCCCGGTTCGCCGCAGGCGGCCTCCTTGATCGCGGCGGCGAACCCGGCGACCGTCTCCGGGCCGATGTCCAGGCCCAGTCGGTGGCTCGGGATCCCGTCGGCCGGCACCGTGTCGTGCGCGGCGTCAGGCGCGAAGGCGTCGGCGGCCACCACGTCGACCGGGAGCATGATCTTGCCCTCGGAGCGCTCCAGGAGGTTGCGGCAGGTCTCCACCATCTCCTCCTCCAGCAGCGAGGTGCCCACCTCGTGGCCCTGGGCCTTGAGGAAGGTGAAGCACATCCCGCCGCCGATGAGCAGCCGGTCGACCGTCGGCAGCAGCGCCTCGATCACCGCCAGCTTGTCGGAGACCTTCGAGCCGCCCAGCACCACCACGTACGGCCGCTCCGGCTCGCCGGTCAGCCGGCTGAGCACCTCCACCTCGCGCAGCACCAGCCGGCCGGCCACGTGCGGCAGCCGCGCCGGCACGTCGTAGACGCTGGCGTGCTTGCGGTGCACGGCGCCGAACGCGTCGTCCACGTACGCCTCGGCGAGGGCGGCGAGCTGGTCGGCGAAGGCGCCCCGCTCGGCGTCGTCCTTGCTGGTCTCGCCCTTGTTGAAGCGCAGGTTCTCCAGCAGGGCGACCTGGCCGTCGGCCAGCCCCTCCACCGTGGACCGGGCGGAGTCGCCGACCGTGTCCTCGGCGAAGGCCACCGGCGCGTCGAGCAGCTCGCCCAGCCGGCCGGCGACCGGGCGGAGGCTGAACTGCGGGTCCGGCGCGCCCTTCGGGCGGCCCAGGTGCGAGCAGACGACCACCTTGGCACCGGCCCGCACCAGCGCGCCCAGGGTGGGCAGCACGGCGCGGATCCGGCCGTCGTCCGTGATCTCACCGGTCTGCTTGTCGAGCGGGACGTTCAGGTCGGCGCGCACCAGCACGCGCCGACCAGACACCCCCTCGCCGAGCAGGTCGTCGAGGTTGCGGATCCCACTCACAGGGACTGACCCACCAGCTTGACCAGGTCCACCAGGCGGTTCGAGTAGCCCCACTCGTTGTCGTACCAGCCGACGACCTTGACCTGGTTGCCGATCACCTTGGTCAGCGGCGCGTCGAAGATGCACGACGCCGGGTCGGTGACGATGTCCGAGGAGACGATCGGGTCCTCGTTGTAGGTCAGGATGCCCCGCAGCGGGCCCTCGGCGGCGGCCTTCAGCGCGGCGTTGACCTCCTCGACGGTGGTCTCCCGGCCGACCTCGACGGTCAGGTCGGTGGCCGAACCGGTCGGGATCGGCACCCGCAGCGCGTAACCGTCCAGCTTGCCCTTGAGGTCCGGCAGCACCAGGCCGATCGCCTTCGCGGCGCCGGTCGAGGTCGGGACGATGTTCAGCGCGGCGGCGCGGGCCCGACGCAGGTCCTTGTGCGGCGCGTCCTGCAGGTTCTGGTCCTGGGTGTACGCGTGGATGGTGGTCATCAGACCCTTGGTGATCCCGAAGGTGTCGTGCAGCACCTTGGCCATCGGGGCGAGGCAGTTGGTGGTGCAGGAGGCGTTCGAGATGATGTTGTGCTTGGCCGGGTCGTACTGGTCCTGGTTGACGCCCATGACCACGGTGACGTCCTCGTTCTTCGCCGGCGCGGAGATGATGACCTTCTTGGCCCCGCCGTCGATGTGCGCCTTCGCCTTGCCGCCGTCGGTGAAGAAGCCGGTGGACTCGATGACGACGTCGACGCCGACCTCGCCCCACGCCAGCTTGGCGGGGTCCTTCTCCTCGAACACCTTGATGGACTTGCCGCCCACGGTGATCTCGTCGGCGCTGGCCTTCACCTCGTGCGGGAGGCGACCCAGGATGCTGTCGTACTTGACAAGGTGGGCGAGCGTCGCGTTGTCGGTCAGGTCGTTGACCGCCACGACCTCGATGTCGGCGCCGGACGCCAGCACTGCCCGGAAGAAGTTACGGCCGATGCGGCCGAAGCCGTTGATGCCAACCCGGATGGTCACAGGTCCCATCTCCTCGCGTTCTGGTCCGCCGGCGTCAGACCCGGGCCGGCGAAATGGTGTGCGCCGACCGTTGGAGCCGGCCGTTGACGGTTCATCTCGGCCACCCCGCCGCGGTCCGGAAGGACCTGACCGCCCGAGGCGGTGAGCACGGCGAGGAGTGCCTGTGCCGGCCCCCTTGCCGTACGTCGTGACCCTATCCGAGCGCGCGGGCCCGCGCTGCGCCGGGGCAAGATCCGGTACGCCCCGGCCACCGTCCCGCGCCGCGCTCGGTCAGTTCCTCCGGCCGCCACCGTCCTATCAGACCACGAGCATGTCCGGCGTGACTGCCGCTTCCGTATCGGGGATGCCCAGGTCGCGGGCCCGCTTGTCGGCCAGCGCGAGCAGCCGGCGGATCCGGCCGGCGATGGCGTCCTTGGTCAGCGGCGGGTCGGCCAGCGCCCCCAGCTCCTCCAGCGAGGCCTGCCGGTGCTCCAGCCGCAGTTGGCCGGCGTCGGTCAGGTGGTTGGGCGCCTCGTCGGCCAGGATCTCCAGCGCCCGGGTGACCCGGGCGGCGGCGGCCACCGCGGCGCGGGCCGAGCGGCGCAGGTTCGCGTCGTCGAAGTTGGCCAGCCGGTTGGCGGTCGCCCGCACCTCCCGGCGCACCCGGCGCTCCTCCCAGGCCAGCACGCTGGAGTGGGCGCCGATGCGGGTGAGCAGCGCGGCGATCGCGTCACCGTCCTTCACCACCACCCGGTCCACCCCGCGGACCTCGCGGTTCTTGGCGGTGATGCCGATCCGCCGGGCCGCGCCGACCAGGGCCAGCGCGGACTCCGGCCCGGGGCAGGTGATCTCCAGCGCGCTGGAGCGGCCCGGCTCGGTCAGCGAGCCGTGCGCCATGAACGCGCCCCGCCAGGCGGAGACCGCGCAGCAGACGTTGGCCGCCACCACGTGCGGCGGCAGGCCGCGCACCGGCCGGCCCCGGACGTCGAGCAGGCCCGTCTGGCGGGCCAGGGCCTCGCCGTCCTTGACCACCCGGACGATGAAGTGGCTGCCCTTGCGCAGCCCGCCGGAGGCGAGCACGTGGATCTCGCTCGGGTAGCCGTACACCTCGGCGATCTCCCGGCGCAGCCGCCGGGCCACCGCGCCGGTGTCGAGTTCCGCCTCGACGACCACCCGGCCGGATACGATGTGCAGGCCACCCGCGAAGCGCAGCAGGGCGGCCATCTCCGCGCGTCGACAGCACGGCTTGGGCACGTCGACCCGGCTCAGCTCGTCCTTGACCGCAGCTGTCATCGCCATTCTGCGCCCCCTCACGGTCCGGTAGCGGCGTGTCGCCGGTGATTACGTACGTGCTTAACGATCGGCGCCCAGGACAGGCACCAGTGCGGCGCCCAGCGCGGCCGGATCGTGTCGGGGCGTGCCGTCGGCGACGGCGAGCGGAGCGAGGAGCAGGCGGGCACCCAGCGATTCTGCCGCACGTTCGACCGGCTCCGGGTCACCCACCGCCTTGCCGTCGGCCAGCACCAGATCGACCTTGAGCTCGGGCAGGTACCAGTGCAGCGCCGCCAGGTGGTCGGCGACCGACAGCCCGAGCGTCTCCTTCTCGGCCGCCAGGTTCAGCGTGACCAGCCGCCGGGCCGGGCTGTCCACGATCGCGGCGGCCAGCCCGGGCACCAGCAGGTGCGGCAGCACGCTGGTGTACCAGCTGCCCGGGCCGAAGATCAGCCAGTCCGCCTCGCCGGTGGCCGCCACCGCCTCGGCGCAGGCGGCCGGCGCGTCCGGGGTGAGCCGCAGCGACTCGACCCGGCCGCCGGTCACCGCGACCTGGTGCTGGCCCCGGACGGTGCACACCTGGTCCGGCTGCGCCGGGTCGGCGCCGCGGACCAGCGCCTCGATGCCCACCGGCTGCGGCGACATCGGCAACACCCGGCCCACCGTGCCGAGCATGGCGCCGGCCTGCTCCAGCGCGGCGACCGGATCGCCCAGCTGCTCCATCAGCCCGCACAGCACCAGGTTGCCCACCGCGTGCCCGGCCAGCGCGTCGGCGGAGCCGCCGGCCGCGGCGAACCGGTGCTGGAACAGCCCGGCGCTGCGCCGGGTCGCCGGCGCGTCCCCGGCCAACGCGACCAGCGCCTGCCGCAGGTCGCCCGGGGGCAGGCCGCCCCGCTCGGCGCGCAGCCGGCCGCTGGAGCCACCGTCGTCGCCCACCGTCACCACCGCGGTGATGTCCAGATCGAGCTCCGGGGTGCAGTGCCGCAGCGCCCGCAGGGACGCCGACAGGCCGTGCCCGCCGCCGAAGGCGACCACCTTGACCGTCATTCCCGCCCCAGGTCCCGGTGCTGCGCGTTGGCGGCGATGCCGGCGTGCCGCAGCCGGGCGGCCAGCTCCTCGGTGATCGCCACGCTGCGGTGCTTGCCACCGGTGCAACCCACCGCCACGGTCAGGTAGCGCTTGCCCTCGCGCTCGAAGCCGGCGGTGGTCGCGTTCACCAGCTCGGCGTACGCGGCGACGAACTCGTCGGCGCCCTCCTGGCCCAGCACGTACGCGCTGACCGCCTCCTCCCGCCCGGTGTGCTCCCTCAACTCCGGCACCCAGTAAGGGTTGGGCAGGAACCGGGCGTCGAGGACGAAGTCGGCGTCCGGCGGCAGCCCGTACTTGAAGCCGAAGGACAGCACGGTTACCCGCAGCCGGCGGGCCTCCTCGCCGCCGAACAGCTCCTCCACCCGGCGGCGGAGCTGGTTGACGTTCAGGTGGCTGGTGTCGATGATCACGTCGGCCTGGTCCCGCGCCTCCTCCAGCAGCGCCCGCTCCACGGCGATGCCGTCGGCCAACCGGCCGTCGCCCTGCAACGGGTGCGACCGGCGGACGCTCTCGAAGCGCCGGATCAGCACCTCGTCGTCGGCGTCGACGAACACCACCCGGGGGTGGAAGCCGCGGTCCTTGAGCTCGCGGATCGCGCCGGCCAGGTCGGTGGAGAAGGCCCGCGACCGCACGTCCAGCACCATCGCGGTACGGCGGGCCGCGCCGCCGGCCTTAAGGGCCAGCTCGGCCATGTCCAGCATCAGCGCCTGGGGCAGGTTGTCCACCACGTAGAAGCCGACGTTCTCCAGCGCCCGGGCCACGGTGCTGCGCCCGCCGCCGGACAGCCCGGTCACCACCACCAGGGAGGTCTCCCCCTCCCCCGGCGCCAGCTCACCGGTCACCGGCGCGACCGCGTGCGAAACCGCCCCGTGCACCCCGGGCTCGGCCGGCAGGTCGCCCGCTGTCCGGTTCTGAGCAGTTTCCGCCTCGCTCAACCCACTACCCCTTACCCGTGACGTCCCGGCCCGTTTCCGGCCGCGCGTGGTCGAACAGCGACTCTATCCCGCGCGGGCCCGTCGATCGGGCACCCCCGGCGGACCGATCCCCGTCACTCGACAAGCGTGCGGCGACGCCGGCCATTCCCGGCTCAGGGGCAGGACCGCCGGTAGGGGATGCCGGGCAGCCGCTCGGCCCACTCCCGCTCGTCGAGACCGGCGCCGCCGAGGATCCGGCAGGCCCGACCGACCGGGTCGGCGGAGATCTGCGGCAGGTCGCCGAGGTCCCAGAGGAGGAATGCCGACCTGCTCCAGGTGGCCATGGTCCGCCCGTCCGGGGAGAGCCGCACGAAGGTGCGGCCGGTGTGCTCGCGCAGCTCCGCGACCGTTACGGGCTCGCCCCGGTCCCGGACGTCCCACAGGACCACCCGACCGTCGGTGTCCGCGCCGGCGAGGAGCGCGCTGTTGGGATGCCAGTCCAGCCCCGTGATCCGGTCGGAGGCGACCCGTATCGACGCCAGCCGGCCGGGTCCGCTCCCCTGGGCGGTGTCCCAGAGACCGACGACGGTGCCGTTGTCGTCCGGCCAGCCGGCGGCGGCGAGCGTCCGCCCCGACCGGTCGAAGGCGCCCCCGAGGCCGCGCGCCGGATCCCGCGTCCCGTCCGGGAGGACCGGCTCCGCCGCGTCGCCGTGGTCCGTCGCTGCGGGCACCGGCCAGACCTGCCCGTCGGGGAGCAGCGCGAGATCACCCCCGGGGCTCACCGCGTTTGCGTCCCCGCCGGCGTAGGCGGCGGCGACCATCCGGACCGGGATCGGCGCCGTCACGTCCCACACCGTCAGCCGGTTGTCGCCGACGAACAGCAGCCGCCGGCCGGCCCGCTCCCGCAGCGCCAGGAACTGAACGCTGCCGCCCGCCGGGACCGTCGCCGTCCGTCGGGGACGGCGCCGGTCCCGGACGTCCCAGAGCAGCACCTGCTCGTCGGGGCCGAGGGTGGCGATGGTGGCGCCGTCCGGTGAGACGGCGAGGGATCCGCGGCCGACGCCGCCCGACGCGGAGCCGGGCAGGCGCACCGGCCGGGCCGGCGCGAACCGGTCCGTCAGGTCCCACAGCGTCACGTCCGCACCGAGGTTGGCCACCACGAGCGTCCCGCCGTCGGGGCCGAACCCGGCGGCTTCGACGCTGGTCTGCTCGCTGCGGTACCGCACGGCCGGTTGGCGCGGCGGTTGCACCGACCACCGCGCGAGCCGGCCCTGCTGGTCCAGCGTGGTGAACGTCCGGCCGTCCCGGCTGAAGACGACGGCCGATATCTCGGCCCGCCGACCGCCGACCGCGGTCACCCTGACCGGACGGGCCGGGTCGGCCACGTCCCAGAGCACGGTCTGGTCGTTGTCGAGGCCGGTGGCGAAGTGCCGGCCGTCCGGGCTGAACGCGAGCCTCCCGATGTTCGAGGACGACTGATCGACCCGGCCGGCGAGACGCGGCCGGGCCGGCGTCGACACGTCCCAGAGCGCCACCCTGCGGTAGTCGTTGGCGGCGATCAACCGACCGCTCGGGTGGAACCGGAAGTCGCCGCCGAAGTAGCGGAACTTGCTCAACCGGCGGGGCCGGGTGGGCTGGCTGACGTCCCAGAGGGTCACCCCGGAGTCCTGGATCAGGTTCTCGGAGGTGAGAGGCTTGCGGCGCCACTTCACCAGCCCCGAGGCGGTCGCCAGCAGGCGCCCGTCCGGGCTGAACCACGCCTCGTCGGAGCTCTCGTCGGCCGGCCGGACGCTCAACCGACGGGGACGGGCCGGGTCGTGGACGTCCCAGAGGATCAGATCGTCCGCATCCCCCCGGTCGACCGTCGTCGCCAGGGTGCGACCGTCCGGCGCGAAGGCAACACCGGAGGAATTGCGCGATCCGGGCAACTGAGCCAGCGCCGGGTGGCCGTCCGGTCCCGCGACCCTGCCGAACCACACGGGACCCTTGTCGGTGGCAACCGCCAGTGCCCGGCTGTCCGGACTGAACGCGACGTTGCTGGCCCTGCCGCCCACCGACAGGTCGGCGACTTTCCGGGGCCGCGCCAGGTCGGTCGCCTCCCACAGCGTCACCGGTCCCGCCGACGCGTCGGCCTGGACGGCAAGCCACCGCCGGTCCGGGCTGAACGCCGCGCCGCCCACCTTCCCCAGGGGGGAGGGCTCCGGGCCGGCGCCGTCGAGCCGTGTCTGCCGCAGCGTCTCCAGCAACCCACCGCGGCTCTGTGCCGACGGACTGACCGTCAGCGCCGCCAGGCCCACCCGCAGCGCGTCCCGCGGATCGGATTCCCGCTCGCCCGCCGACTCACCGACCGCTGCCCGCACCACCGCCAGGCGGCGCTGCTCTTCGGCGCGGAGACGAGCCTCCTGCGCCTGCGCCCGCCCTCGGCTGGCGCTGCGGTACTGCGCCCCGGCGACAACCACACCGACGCTGGCCAGCACCGCCAGCACGGTCATCGCGGCCAGGGCACGCCGGCGGAACCGGGCCACCCGCCGCCCCCGCAGCAGCGCGCTCCGCTCGCGGCGATCCGACTCGTCCAGGAACGCGGCGGCCACCGGGCTGAGCTGTCGGTCCCCGCCGGCCGCCCAGGCGCGCGCGGTCTCCAGCCGGGTGCCCCGGTAGAGGGCGCCGGCGTCCCGCCCGTCCCGGTCCCAGCCGGCGGCTGCCTCCTCCAGCCGCTGCCGGGTCAGGTCGTCGGCGCGTTCCTCGCTGATCCACCGGCGCAGCCGGGGCCAGTGCTGGATCAGCGCCTCATGGGTGATCTCCACCGTCTCGCGGCCCTGGGTGAGCAGCCGGCGCTCGGTGAAAGCGGCCATCACCGCCTCGGCCGTCGCCGGGTCGGCGGCGCGCTCGACCAGGTCCGTGCGGGGCAGCCGCCGCCGGGTGTCCTCGGTGTCCTCGCTGATCCGCACCAGGCGCAGGAACATCGTCCGGGCGACCTGCCGGGCGTCCGGGTCCAGCCGGTCGTACACGCCCTCGGCGGTGCGCGCGACGGCGTCCCGGATGCCGCCGGTGGTCAAATAGCCGGCCACGGTGAGGACGTTGCCGTGCCGTTCCTGCCAGCAGGCCCGCAGCGCGTGCGCCAGCAGCGGGAGCCGGCCGGCGTCGTAGCCGGTCTCCGGCTCGTCACCGTCGCCGGCACCGAGCGCGCCGAGATCGCGCAGCAGCAGCTCGGTGAGGCCCGGCTCGACTTCCAGCCCGGCCCGCGACGCCGGGTTGAGGATCGCCTCGCGCAGCTCCGCGGTGGTCATCGGGCCGAGGATCACCTGGCCCTCCTGCAATGCCGCGCTCAGCCGGGGCTCGGCCATGGCGGCGGCGTAGAAGTCGGCGCGGATCCCGTGCACGACCAGCGCCAGGGGCGGCTCGCCGCCGGCGCCCGGCTCGGCCAGGGCGGCGAGCACCTCGAGGAAGCCCCGCCGGGCGGCGGCGTCGCCGCCGAGAGTGAACAGCTCCTCGACCTGGTCGACCACGACGAGCAGGCGCGGCCCCGGATGGGGGGCGGCATCCGCCGGCACGGCCGCGCGGACCACGTCGACCACGGCGGCCGGGCCGCTGGCCATCGCCCCGGCGACCTGCGCCGGCCCGGCGCCGGTCAGCTCGGCGAGCTGGCTGGTCAGCTCCCCCACCGGGTCGGCGGTGGGGGTGAGCACCAGGTGACGCCAGTGCCGGGAGCCGGGCAGCGCGCCGCGGGCCAGCGCCGGCAGCAGCCCGGCCCGCAGCAACGAGGACTTCCCGGCGCCGGAGGCGGCCACCACCGCCAGCGCTCCCCCGGCCCGCCGCCGCTCGTCCAGCCGGTCGACCAGCCGGTGGGTCACCCGGTCGCGGCCGAAGAACCAGGCCGCCTGGTCGACGTCGAAGGCTTCCATGCCCGGGAACGGGCACTCGTCGGCGACCGGGCCGCCCTCGGCCCGGCGGACGCCACCGGGACCGAAGTGCAGGTGCTGGTCCCGACCGGCCTGGTAGATCACGCCGGAGCCGGAGGCGTGGGCCTCCAGGCGCACCTCCCGGTCCGCGGCGGAGGGCTGGTCCGGCGGCGGGTCCGCGCGGCTGGTGAGCTGGCCGTCCCCCGGTCCCGGGTCCACCTGCCGCCTCCCACCCCGTACCGTCGACCGGGCCGCGCCGCGCGGCACCGTACGTGATGATGCCACCCACGGACCGCGACGGTGGCCCCGGAACGGCGGCGCGCGATCACCGGCCGTTGGCCCGCCGCGTTCCGGTCGCCGACCCGACACCTCCCGGCCATTGCTGACGATCTGTAGTCAGTCCTACGCTCAGCGCGATCACCGCAGGTGATGCCAGAAGTGGAGGGGTGCGATGCACGATCTGGCAGAGAAGAACAAGTACGTCGGCTTCCTGTTCATGAGGATCAGCCCGGAGTACTTCGCCCTCGGACGGGAGGGCATCCACCAGGTCTCCGCCGAGCACGCGCGGGACCTGGCCCGGTTCGCCAAGCAACTGACCCACGTGGTCTGCACCGGGGTGAACGGCAGGTACGACCAGGTGACCATGGTCGAGGCGGACACCCTGGAAGAGATCAACGCGGCGGCCACCGCGTTCCGGATGGGCAGCAAGGCCAAGTACATCGAGATCGTGGACATCGTGGTGGGGATGAAGGCCCCGCCCCGGGCGCTCGCGAACCGGTCCGCCGCCCAGGCCGGCTGACCGGGCGACCCGACCCCGGCGACGCGCTCGCCGGGGTCGGGCGCTGTCGGGGGACGCTCGTAGACTGCCCGAATGGTCTCCCCCACCACCGAGCAACGGACCGAGGACGCGGCCGGGGTGCTGCGCCGGATCTTCGGCTACGACGCGTTCCGCGGCTTCCAGCGGGAGGTCATCGACCACCTGGTCGACGGCGGGGACGCCCTGGTGCTGATGCCCACCGGCGGCGGCAAGTCACTGTGCTATCAGATCCCGGCGCTGGTCCGCGACGGCGTGGCGGTGGTGATCTCCCCGCTGATCGCGCTGATGCAGGACCAGGTCGACGCGCTCACCGCGGTCGGCGTACGCGCCGGCTTCCTCAACTCGACGCAGGACCTCGACGCCCGGCGGCAGGTCGAGCGGGCGTTCCTCGACAACGAGCTGGACCTGCTCTACCTGGCGCCGGAGGCGCTGGGCTCCCGGTCCACGCTGCACCTGCTCGACCGCGGCGCGATCGCGCTGTTCGCCATCGACGAGGCGCACTGCGTGGCCCAGTGGGGTCACGACTTCCGCCCCGACTACCTGGCGCTGTCGATGCTGCACGAGCGGTGGCCCAAGGTGCCCCGGATCGCGCTCACCGCCACCGCGACCACCGCCACCCGCGCCGAGATCGCCACCCGGCTCGACCTCACCGACGCGCGGCACTTCGTGGCCAGCTTCGACCGGCCCAACATCCAGTACCGCATCGTGCCCAAGCGGGAGCCGCGCAAGCAACTGCTGGGCCTGCTGCGCGACGAGCACCCGGGCGACGCCGGCATCGTCTACTGCCTGTCCCGCTCCTCGGTCGACAAGACCGCCGACTTCCTGGTCGCCAACGGCATCCCCGCGCTGCCCTACCATGCCGGCCTGGACGCGGCGACCCGGTCGACCAACCAGCAGCGGTTCCTGCGCGAGGACGGCCTGGTGATGGTGGCGACCATCGCCTTCGGCATGGGCATCGACAAGCCCGACGTGCGCTTCGTCGCCCACCTCGACCTGCCCAAGTCGGTGGAGGGCTACTACCAGGAGACCGGTCGGGCCGGGCGGGACGGGCTGCCGTCCACCGCCTGGCTCGCGTACGGGCTCCAGGACGTGGTGCAGCAACGCAAGATGATCGAGACCTCGGACGGCGACCTGGCCCGGCGCCGTTCGCTCGCCGCCCACCTCGACGCGATGCTGGCGCTCTGCGAGACGGTCCGCTGCCGCCGCGCGCAGCTCCTGGAATACTTCGGCGAGCCGGCGGCCGGCCCGTGCGGCAACTGCGACACCTGCCTGGCGCCGCCGGAGTCCTGGGACGGCACCGTGCCGGCGCAGAAACTGCTCTCCACCGTCTACCGCCTGGACCGGGAGCGCAATCAGCGGTTCGGCGCCGGGCACTGCGTCGACATCCTGCTCGGCAAGCAGACCGACAAGATCACCCAGCACGGCCACGACGGCCTCTCCACCTTCGGCATCGGTGGTGAGCTGAGCGAGGCCGAGTGGCGCGGCGTGGTCCGGCAACTGCTGGCCGAGGGCCTGCTGGCGGTCGAGGGCGACTACGGCACCCTCGCCCTGACCGAGGCCAGCGCGGAGGTGCTGGGCCGGCGCCGGACGGTGATGATGCGCCGCGAACCGGAACGCCCCGCCCGCGCCACGCGGTCGCGGGGGTCGGCGGCCCCGGCCGCCGAGCTGTCCCCGGCGGCGGCCCCGCTCTTCGAGCGGCTCCGCGCCTGGCGGGCGGCCACCGCCAAGGAGCAGGGCGTGCCGGCGTACGTCATCTTCCACGACGCCACCCTGCGCCAGATCGCCACCGAGGCGCCCACCTCGCTGGCCGAGCTGTCCCGGATCAGCGGCGTCGGCGAGAACAAGCTGGCGAAGTACGGCGAGGGAATCCTCACCGTACTGGCCGAGGACTGACCGCACTCCGGCACGCGCGAAGGGCCCGACCCCGGGTGGGGTCGGGCCCTTCGCATTGTCGACCGCGGTCAGTTGGTGGCGTAGCCGCGGGTGGCGATCCAGTCGGCGAGGTTGTCCACGCTCATCCGGTAGGAGGCCATGTTCGGGTCGGCGGAGTCGGCGATGGTGACGATCTTGCCGCCGTCCTTGTAGCCGATGACGCTGATGTAGTGCCCGCCCTCGAAGGAGTGGGTGTTGCCGTCGGTGTCGGTGGCGGTGCCGGCGATGTTGGCGACCACCGCGCGGCCGTCGTCCACGGTGCGCACGATGTCCGAGCGCAGCTTGTCGGTCTGCTTGTCGTCGGCCTTGCGGTCGCGGATCTCGACCGACTTGTAGACGTCCTTGCCGGTCTCCTTGTTCAGCACCGGGGTGATGTCGTTGATGGAGTTGGTGCCGGCCTCGGTGGTGCCCATCTCCTTGGCCATGGCGTCGACGTCGATGTTCTTGCCCTGCACGGACAGGGCGTTACGCGCGGCGGCCGGGCCGCAGTAGTAGAAGTTGGGCTGCGCCTCGTAGCGCACGCCGAGTTCCCGCTCGCCGCCGCGCTGGGTGCTGACCTGTGCGGTCTTCTCGGCCGGGGTGGCCTGGGCGGCGATGGCGGGTCCGGCGATGCCGCCGGCGGTGGCGGCGATGCCGGCGATGGTCAGGGCGCTCTTGCGGATCAGATCGGTACGCATGTGCGACTCCTCTGCTCGGGGGTACGCGGCGCGCGCGAGGGCGCCGCAAGGTCTTCAGGGGTCGGGCCGCCCGGCGGCGTGGCCTGCTCGGGTGCCCGGGGATGTAACGACGACCGGCGGCGGGCCATTCCCCGGGGGCTGAGGCCCGGGTGGTGGTGCCGCGGGCTGGGGCCCGGGGGTCGTGGTGCCGCGCGGTGAGCCATGTCCAACGCCGGCGACCCCGCCCCGATTCCACCCCCACGGTGACCCCGCCCACCCGCCCACCGGACACCCACCCCAAACCCCGACACCACGCCCACCCGTTCGCGGTGATCATGGAGTTAGCGGCTCAGAATCCGGACATTTTTCCCCGCTAACTCCATGATCAACGGGGTTGTGCCGGGGCCGGGGTGGGTCAGGTGGGTCGGGTGGGTCGGCGGTCAGGAGGAGGCCGAGGGGGCCGGGCTGGCGTCGGCCTCCAGCGCGGCCAGGATGGCCTCCGCGGTCCGCTTCCCCACCCCTGGCACCTCGGTGATCTCCTCGACGGTGGCGGCGGAGAGCCGCTTCAGCGAGCCGAAGTGCCGCAGCAGCGCCTTGCGGCGCACCTCACCCAGACCGGGGATGTTGTCCAGCGCGGAGGAGGTCATCCGCTTGGAGCGCCGCTGGCGGTGGAAGGTGATGGCGAAACGGTGCGCCTCGTCGCGTACGCGTTGCAGCAGGTAGAGCGCCTCCGACGTGCGCGGCAGGATGACCGGGAAGTCGTCGTCGGGCAGCCAGACCTCCTCCAGCCGCTTGGCCAGCCCGCAGAGCGCCACGTCGTCGATGCCCAGCTCGGCCAGGGCCTGCGCGGCCGCCGCCACCTGCGGCGCACCGCCGTCCACCACCACCAGCTGCGGCGGGTACGCGAACTTGCGCGGCCGCCCGGTGGTGGGGTCGACGCCCGGCCGGTCCGGGTCGCCGGCGGTCTCCTCGCCGAGCTCGCCGGTCTCGGCCCGGGCGTCGAGGTAGCGGGCGAAGCGCCGACGCAGCACCTCGGACATCGCGGAGAGGTCGTCGGTGGCGCCCCGGACGATGAACCGCCGGTATTCGCTCTTGCGGGGCAGCCCGTCCTCGAAGACGACCATGCTGGCCACCACGTCGGTGCCCTGGATCTGGGACACGTCGAAGCATTCGATGCGCAGCGGCGAGGTCCGCATGCCGAGCGCGTCGGCGATCTCGTCGAGTGCCCTGCTGCGCGTGGTCAGGTCGCCGGCCCGCTTGAGCTTGTGCCGGGTGAGCGCGTCCTTGGCGTTGCGCTCCACAGTCTCCAGCAGGGACCGCTTGTCGCCGCGCTGCGGCACCCGCAGCGACACCCGGCTGCCCCGTCGGGTGGAGAGCCAGTCGGCGAGCGCGTCGACGTCACCGGGCAGCTCGGGGACCAGCAGCTCGCGGGGCACGTCGGCCTCACCCTGCTCACCGCCGTACACCTGGGTGCAGAAGTGATGGACCAGGTCGCCGGTGGTCACGTCCTCGGTCTTCTCCACCACCCAGCCGCGCTGGCCGCGGACCCGGCCGCCCCGGACATGGAAGACCTGGACGGCGGCCTCCAGCGGATCGTCGGCGAAGGCCACCACGTCCGCGTCGGTGCCGTCGCCCAACACCACGGTCTGCTTCTCCATCGCCCGACGCAGCGCGGCCACGTCGTCGCGCAGCCGGGCCGCCCGCTCGAACTCCAGCCCCTCGCTGGCCCGCAGCATCTCGCGTTCCAACTGCCGGACCATGCTGTCGGTGCGGCCGGCCATGAAGTCGCAGAAGCCGTCGACGATCTCCCGGTGCCGCTCGGCGGTGACGCTGCCGACGCAGGGCGCGGAGCACTTGCCGATATAGCCGAGCAGGCAGGGGCGGCCGACCTGACCGGCCCGCTTGAACACCCCGGAGGAGCAGGTGCGGGCCGGGAAGACGCGCAGCAGCAGGTCGAGCGTCTCGCGGATCGCCCAGGCGTGAGAATACGGCCCGAAGTAGCGCACCCCCTTGCGCTTGGCGCCGCGCATCACCTGCAACCGCGGGTATTCCTCGTCGAGGGTGACCGCCAGGTAGGGGTACGACTTGTCGTCGCGGTAGCGGACGTTGAACTTCGGGTCGTACTGCTTGATCCAGGTGTATTCCTGCTGGAGCGCCTCGACCTCGGTGGCGACGGTGATCCAGTCCACCGACTCGGCGGTGAAGACCATCTGCCGGGTGCGCTGGTGCAGGTTGACGGGGTCGGCGAAGTAGGAGTTGAGCCGGCTGCGCAGGCTGCGCGCCTTGCCGACATAGATCACCCGACCGGTGCCGTCGCGGAAGCGGTAGACCCCGGGCGACTCCGGAATCGTGCCGGGCGCGGGACGGTAGGTCGAGGGGTCAGCCACGCGCCAAGCGTAGTCCGCTCCCCCGACACTCCCGTCCGGCGCCGCGCCCGCCGCCGGGCCCTCAGGCCAGGGTGATCTGCTCGCCAGTGACCTTGATGTTCTTCGGCGGCAGGGGCTTGGTGGCCGGGCCCTGCTTGACCGAGCCGTCGCTGATCGAGAAGCGGCTGTTGTGGCAGGTGCAGTTGATCGTGCCGCCGTCGACGTTCGACACCGGGCAGCGCTGGTGGGTGCAGATCGGGCTGAACGCCTTGAACTGCCCCGGCTCCGGCTGGGTGATCACCACGCCCTTGTCGGCGAAGATCGCGCCGCCGCCGACCGGGATGTCGGTGGTCCGGGCCAGCGGGCCGGTGCTGTCCCGGTCGCCGCCCTCGGCGTCCCCGGCGCCGGTCGCTCCCGGACCACCGCTGGTGGGCGCGGGGCTGCCCGAGCCCCCGCCGTCGCTGCCGCCGCAGCCGGCCAGCACCACCGCCGCCCCGACCGCGCCGGCTCCCGCCAGCAGGGTCCGGCGCGTCTGCTTGCCCGGCTCGGTCAGCACCTGATCGTCACCCATGTCGGCCCCTCCTCAGCGTGGCCGCGGCCATGATCCGCGACCCTACCCGTCCACACGCCGCATTCTGCGGTCCGGTTCATACCGGCGCGTCACGGAAGGGGTATTCGCAGGAAACGCACAGCTTCGCACCGATGCGGCGGACGACCTGCCGCACATCGCGCTATCGCCCGGTCCGGACGGGCCAAGGCGCCGCATATCGCGCCGCCGCTCCGCCGGGACCCACGCCGACCTGCCGCACACCGCACCATCGCCCCACCGGGACAGGCCAAGATGCCGCATATCGCGCCATCGCCCCACCGGGACAGGCCAAGATGCCGCATATCGCGCCATCGCCCCACCCGGACAGACCGAGATGCCGCATGTCGCGCCGGCCCGCCCGGACAGACCGAAGCGCCGCATGTCGCGCCGCCGCTCCGCCGGGACGACGCCGAGCTAACCCATGTGGCGCGCGGCCCACCGCGACAAGCCGACCTCCGGCACGTTGCGCCGTCAATCGGCCGGAAGCCGGGGTCAACGCGTCGCGGCGGCCACCTTGCGGGGGGCCCGGGACCGGCCGGTGCCGTTGGCCTTCGCCGCCCGGCTGGTGGCCGCCGCGGCCCCCTTGGCCGCGCCGTCGAGCTTGAGCACCTGCCGCAGGAACTCACCGGTGTGGCTCTCGGGCACCTCGGCGACCTCCTCGGGAGTGCCGGTGGCGAGCACCGTGCCGCCCCGGTGGCCGCCCTCGGGGCCCATGTCGATGAGCCAGTCGGCGGTCTTGATCACGTCGAGGTTGTGCTCGATGGTGATCACCGTGTTGCCCTTGTCGACCAGCCCCTCCAGCACCATCAGCAGCTTGCGGATGTCCTCGAAGTGCAGGCCGGTGGTGGGCTCGTCGAGCACGTAGACCGTCCGCCCGGTGGAGCGCTTCTGCAGCTCCGAGGCGAGCTTGACGCGCTGCGCCTCACCGCCGGAGAGCGTCGGGGCGGGCTGGCCGAGGCGAACGTAGCCCAGGCCGACGTCGACGAGGGTCCGCAGGTGCCGGTGGATGGCCGGGATCGCGGAGAAGAACTCGGCCGCCTCCTCGATCGGCATGTCCAGCACCTCGGCGACGGTGCGGCCCTTGTAGTGCACCTCCAGGGTCTCCCGGTTGTAGCGCGCGCCCTTGCACACCTCGCAGGGGACGTACACGTCCGGCAGGAAGTTCATCTCGATCTTGATGGTGCCGTCACCGGAGCAGGCCTCGCAGCGGCCGCCCTTGACGTTGAACGAGAAGCGACCCGGACCGTACCCCCGGACCTTGGCCTCGGTGGTCTCGGCGAAGAGCTTGCGGATGTGGTCCCAGACGCCGGTGTAGGTGGCCGGGTTCGACCGGGGCGTCCGCCCGATGGGCGACTGGTCGACGCCGACGACCTTGTCCACGTGCTCCAGCCCGCTGACCCGGGTGTGCCGGCCCGGCACCAGCCGGGCGCCGTTGATCTGGTTGGCGAGCACGGCGTGCAGGATGTCGTTGACCAGGGTCGACTTGCCGGAGCCGCTGACCCCGGTGACGGCGATGAGCTGGCCCAGCGGGAAGCTCACGGTCAGGTTGCGCAGGTTGTGCTCGCGCGCCCCGTGCACCACCAGCTCCCGGCCCGGGGTCTGCGGCCGCCGCACCGGCGGCGTCGGGATCTCCTTGCGGCCGGCCAGGTATGCCCCGGTGACCGACTCCGGGTTCTCCAGCAGCGCCGGCACCGAGCCGCTGTGCACGATCCGGCCGCCGTGCTCGCCCGCACCGGGACCGATGTCGACGATCCAATCGGCGGTGCGGATGGTGTCCTCGTCGTGTTCCACCACGATCAGCGTGTTGCCCAGCCCGCGCAGCCGGACCAGCGTCTCGATCAGCCGGTGGTTGTCCCGCTGGTGCAGGCCGATGGAGGGCTCGTCCAGCACGTACAGGACACCGACCAGGCCCGAGCCGATCTGGGTGGCCAGCCGGATGCGCTGCGCCTCACCGCCGGAGAGGGTGCCCGCCGGCCGGTCCAGGGAGAGGTAGTCCAGGCCGACGTCGAGCAGGAACCGCAGCCGGGCGTTGATCTCCTTGAGCACCCGCTCGGCGATCATCTTCTGCCGGTCGGTGAGCTCGATGCCGGCGAGCAGGTCGGCCGCCTCGCCGACGGAGAGGTTGCAGACCTCGGCGATGCTCCGCCCGGCCAGGGTCACCGCCAGCACCTCGGGCTTGAGCCGGGCGCCACCGCAGGCGGCGCAGGGCACGTCCCGCATGTAGCCCTCGTACTTGTCCCGCGACCACTCGCTCTCGGTGTCGGCGTGCCGGCGCTCGATCCACTGCACCACGCCCTCGAAGCCGGTGTAGTAGGAGCGCTCGCGGCCGTACTTGTTGCGGTATCGCACGTGCACCTGGTCGTCGGAGCCGTGCAGGATCGTCTTCTGCGCCCGGGACGGCAGCTTGCGCCACGGGGTGTCGATGTCGAAGTGCTGGCTCTCGCCGAGCGCCTCCAGCAGGCGCAGGAAGTATTCCAGGTTGTGCCCGGTCGACCAGGGCTGGATCGCGCCCTCGCGCAGGGTGCGCTCCGGGTCCGGGATGACCAGCTCCGGGTCGACCTCCTTCTTGGTGCCCAGCCCGGTGCACTCGGGGCACGCGCCGTACGGGGCGTTGAAGGAGAAGACCCGGGGCTCCAGGTCCTCGATGGCCAGGGGGTGGTCGTTCGGGCAGGCCAGGTGCTCGGAGTAGCGGCGCTCGCGGTCCGGGTCGTCCTCGGCGAGGTCGACGAAGTCGAGCAGCACGATGCCGCCGGAGAGCCCCAGCGCCGCCTCGACCGAGTCGGTCAGCCGCTGCTTGGCGCCGGCCTTGACGGTGAGCCGGTCGATCACCACCTCGATGGTGTGCTTCTCCTGCTTCTTGAGCTTGGGCGGCTCGGTCAGCGGGTGCACCACGCCGTCGACCCTGGCCCGGGCGTAACCCTTGCCCTGGAGCTCGGCGAAGAGGTCGACGTATTCGCCCTTGCGGCCGCGCACCACCGGGGCCAGCACCATGAACCGGGTCCCCTCGGCCATGGCGAGCACCCGGTCGACGATCTGCTGCGGGCTCTGCTTGGAGATCCGCTCGCCGCAGACCGGGCAGTGCGGCTCGCCGACGCGGGCGAACAGCAGCCGGAGGTAGTCGTAGACCTCGGTGATGGTGCCGACCGTGGAGCGCGGGTTGCGCGAGGTGGACTTCTGGTCGATGGAGACCGCGGGGCTCAGGCCCTCGATGAAGTCGACGTCGGGCTTGTCCATCTGGCCGAGGAACTGCCGGGCGTACGACGACAGCGACTCGACGTAGCGGCGCTGCCCCTCGGCGAAGATGGTGTCGAAGGCCAGGCTCGACTTGCCCGACCCGGAGAGCCCGGTGAAGACGATCAGGGCGTCCCGGGGCAGGTCGAGACTGACGTCACGCAGGTTGTGCTCGCGCGCGCCACGGATGATCAGTCGGTCGGCCACGGTGCGTGTGCTCCCGGAAGAAGAATGTGCGGCGGATCTGTCCGCTCGGAGCGGGGTCTGAGCGGTTCTCGGAACGTTGTCGAGGCGCAGAAAAGACGCCTGGGCAACTCTAGCCCCGAGGTACGACAACTTTCCCCCCGCGCGCATTCCCCCAGCTCAGCACGGTCGGGCGGGGCGCTCCCGCACCCCGCCCGACCCGCGCTCACCGGTCAGTACCCGCCCGGCTCGGGCGGCAGCGTCGACCGGGCGGCCCGGCGCCGCTCGCCGCGCCAGCCGCCCCGGCGCTGGGCGGCCACCCGGGTCTGCCGGCGGCGGCTCTCGTGGTCCAGCTCACGCTGCAACCGGCGCCAGCTCTCGTACCGCCGGACCGGCAGCTCACCGGCGTCCAGCGCGGCCCGCACGGCGCAGGCCGGCTCGGCGTCGTGCGCGCAGTCCGCGTAGCGGCAGCCGGCGCCGAGCTCGGTGATGTCGGTGAACGCCCGGTCCAGGCCGGCCGCGCCGTCGAGCAGCCCGACCGCGCGTACCCCCGGGGTGTCCAGCACGGCACCGCCGCCGGGGATCGGCACCAGGGCCCGCCAGGTGGTGGTGTGCCGGCCCTTGCCGTCGACCCGCCGGATCGCCTGGGTCGGCATCACGACGGCCCCGGCCAACGCGTTGACCAGGCTCGACTTGCCCGCGCCGGAGGGGCCCAGCAGACCCAGGGTGCGGCCGGCGGCGACCAGCGGTCGCACCGGGTCCAGCCCCTCCCCCCGTTCGGCGCTGACCGGCAGCACTGGCACCCCCGGCGCCACCGCGGCCAACTGCCGGGCGATCGCGGCCGGATCGGCCGCCAGGTCCGCCTTGGTGAGCAGCACCAGCGGCCGGGCCCCCGACTCGTGTACGACCGACAGCAGCCGCTCGATCCGGCCGACGTCCGGCTCGGGGTGCACCGGCTCGACCACCGCGCCGACGTCCAGGTTGGCGGCCAGCACCTGGCCGCTGGCGTCCTTGCCGGCGGTACGCCGGATCAGCGCGGTGCGCCGGGGCAGCACCGCCTCGACGGTGACCGGCCCGTCCGGCCACCGTTCGAGCAGCACCCAGTCACCGGCGCAGGGCAGGGTGGCCGGGTCCCGGGCCGCGGCGGCGAGCACCGCGCCGGACAGGCTGGCCCGGGTGGGCCCGTCGGCGGTCAGCACGGTGCACACCCCGCGGTCCACCCGGGCCACCCGGCCGGGGCGACGCCCGGGCCGCTCGGATACGTGCGCCGCCCGCTCGGCGTCCCAGCCGAGGGCGGTCAGATCGATGGTCATGGCGGTTCCTCATCGGTGTCGAAGCTGGCTGTGGCGGAACTGGCGTGCTACGTCCGGCATGGTCACCACCTCGCCTTCCGACTGTCGGTGCCGCGCGCTGCGACGGCTTTGCGCGGCGCGGCCGGCGCCGCGCCGCGACCCGAGGCCGTCGACGCCGACGGTAGGGTGCCCGCCGACGCGCCGAAAGCGATTTCCGCGGCGACGTGGCGCGGGCGGACCGCTAGGGTCGACGGGTGACCACCGACCCGCTGTTGCTGACCGGTGAGGTGGACGCCGCCACGGCCCGCCTGCTGGCCACCGCGGAGACCCTCGACACCGCCGCGATCACCGCCGCCGCGCCGCTGCCCGGCTGGACCCGCGGGCACGTGCTGACCCACCTGGCCCGCAACGCGGACGGGCTGGTCAACCTGTTGACCGCCGCCCGCACCGGCGAGCGGATCCCGATGTACGCCAGCCCCGCCGCCCGCACCGCAGACATCGAGGCCGGCGCCGCCCGGCCGCCCGCCGCGCACCTGGACGACCTGCGCCGCTCGCACGAGCGCTTCGCCGCGGCGGTGGCCGCGATGCCGGCGGCGGCCTGGGCGGCGACGGTGCAGACCCACCGCGGCCCGCTGGTCGCGGCCCGGCTGGTCTGGACGCGGCTGCGCGAGGTGGAGGTGCACCACGTCGACCTCGGCGCCGGCTACACGCCGGCCGACTGGCCCGAGGCGTTCGGCCACCGGCTGCTGCACGAGGTCGCCGCCGACCTCGCCGCCCGCCCGGACGCGCCGGCGATGGTGCTGCGTTTCGACGGCAGCCGGCACGAGCTGCCGATCGGCACGGCGCCGGCGCCCACGATCACCGGCCCGGCGCCCGCGCTGGCCGCCTGGCTGATCGGTCGCGCCGACGGCACCGAGCTCACCGTCGAGCCCGACGGCCCGCTCCCGACCCCACCGGAATGGATCTAGACCATGACCTACAGCGGAGACGTCGCCCCGAACGGCGCCCCGGCCGTACGCGAACTCGACCGGCTCACCGTCACCAAGGTGTCGGTCGGCCCGATGGACAACAACGCCTACCTGCTGCGCTGCCGCGACACCGGCGAGCAGTTGCTGATCGACGCCGCCAACGAGGCGCCCCGGCTGCTGGAGCTGGTCGGCGAGGGCGGGCTGGCCACCGTGGTCACCACCCACCGGCACATGGACCACTGGGTGGCGCTGGAGGAGGTGGTGGCCAAGACCGGCGCCCGCGCCGCGGTGCACGCCGACGACGCCGAGGGCCTGCCGATCGCGGCGGAGCCGCTGCGCGACGGCGACACCGTCGCGGTGGGCGACTGCACGCTGGAGGTGATCCACCTGGTGGGGCACACTCCCGGCTCGATCGCGCTGCTCTACCGTGACCCGGCCGGCGGGCCGCACCTGTTCACCGGCGACTCGCTCTTCCCGGGCGGGGTGGGCAACACCGACCAGGATCCGCAGCGGTTCGCGTCGCTGATCGACGACGTCGAGCACAAGATCTTCGACCGGCTGCCCGACGAGACCTGGTTCTATCCCGGTCACGGCAAGGACAGCACGCTCGGCGCGGAGCGCCCGGCGCTGCCCCAGTGGCGGGCCCGCGGCTGGTGAGCCCCCGGCCGGGCGCAGTCAGGGCAGCGGGCGCAGCACCCGGACCCGGCGCGGCGCCAGGTCGACGGTCGGTTCGGTGGTGGGCACCGGATAGCTCGTCACCGTCTCCCAGCCCGGCGCGGTCAGGTGGCCGCGGCCGGGGTCACCGACCAGCACCTGCGTGCCGCCGGCCGCGGCCCGGCGCAGGAACGGCAGCACCCGCGCGGCCATCGCCCCGCTGTACAGCGCGTCGCCGGCCAACAGCAGGTCGGCGTCCACGTCGGCGTCGAGCAGGTCACCGATGTCCGGCGCGACGGTGACCCGGTTCGCGCGGGCGTTGACGACGACCGCGGCGCCCGCGTACGGGTCGATGTCGTTGGCCACCACCCGCCGGGCCCCGGCCAGCGCGGCGGCGATGGCCACCAGCCCCGAGCCGGTGCCCAGGTCGAGCACGGTGCGGCCGCGGGCGAGCTCGGGGTGGTCGAGCAGGTGGCGGGCCAGCGCCTGGCCGCCCGCCCAGGCGGAGGCCCAGTACGGCGCGGGCAGCGGCCGTCCCGCCGCCGCCTCCATCCGCGCCCAGAACACGATGGCGTCCTCGGCGAGGTGCAGCCGGACTTCGGGCACGAAGGGGGTCTCGACCAGTTGGAGCCGGTCCAGCCCGGCGCCCGGAGCCGCGATCTCGTGCTCCAGCTCGGTCAGCGCGGAGGCTGCGGTAAGGACCATCCGGGCCAGCATGCCGCAGTCGCCGTCGCGATGGGCCGGTTTTCCGCCCTCGGCGGATTCGCCGGGGCGCGCCGGCACTTCCGCCACCGGATCGGGCTTCGGGCGGTTACTGTCGAGGGAGTAAGGGCGATCATCGACGACACGTCGGTGGTCCGCCGCATGAACAGGGAGAGATGCATGGCAACCGGCACGGTCAAGTGGTTCAACTCGGAAAAGGGCTTCGGCTTCATCGAGCAGGACGGCGGAGGCCCCGACGTCTTCGTCCACTACTCGGCCATCGCCTCCAGCGGCTACCGAGAGCTGCAGGAGGCGCAGAAGGTCGAGTTCGAGGTGACCCAGGGGCAGAAGGGTCCGCAGGCGGACAACGTCCGTCCGCTGTAGTTCCGTGCCGGTGGCGGCGGCCGTAGCGGCCGCCGCCCCGGTGACGACGTCGTTTGTGGCGACCGGGGCCGGCGGCCCCGGTCGCTGCGGCAGCTAAACGCCGTGGTGCGGCCGGCGGCTCAGCGGCCGAGTGCGGCCGGCGACTCAGCGGCCGAGTGCGGCCGGCGACTCAGCGGCCGAGTGCGGCCGGCGGCTCAGCGGCCGAGTGCGGCCGGCGGCTCAGCGGCCGAGTGCGGCCGGCGGCTCAGCGGCCGAGTGCGGCCGGCACCGCCGGCAGGTCGGCGTGGTACGCCGATGCCGCCGGCAGCTCCCGTCGGCGCCGTAGCGGGCCGATCAGCAGCAGCAGCGGGCTCGCCGCGAGCCACCCGGTCATCAGCCAGATCGCCGCTCGCGGCCCCAGCGTCGCGCCGAGCGTCCCGGCCAGCAGCGCGGCCGGCGGGATCATCCCGTAGTTGAGCAGCTGCATGCTCACCGTCACCCGGCCCAGCAGGTGGTGCGGGGTGTACGCCTGCCGGAACGCGCCCTTCACCACGTTGCCCACCGCCACCCCGAGACTCACCAGCAGGCCGCCCAGCACCGGCCACAGCAGGCCGGCGCCCGGTCGGGCCAGCGGCACGAGCAGCGCGGGCGGGCCGGTGAGGGCGGCGGCGAGCAGCAGCGCACGGGCGCTGCCCAGCCGGCGGCTCAGGGTGGTGGCGAGCAGCGCGCCGAGCACCCCGCCGACGCTCATCGCGCCGACCACGGCACCCACCAGTCCCGCCGGCAGCTCGACCGTGCGGACCAGGAAGACCACCAGCACGGCCTGGTAGCCGACCAGACCGATGTTGCTGGCCGCCCCGTACCCGGTCAACACCCGCAGGTAGGGGTCGCGGGCGACGAAGGTGAGGCCGTCGGCGATCTGCCGGCGCAGCGACGGCGCCCCCACCGGCCGGGCCGGCGGGGGTTCGGTGGTCCGGATGCGCAGCAGGCAGGCGGCCGAGACCAGGAAGCTCAACGCGTCGAGCAGCAGCGCGGTGACCGCGCCGGCGAGCTGCGCCACCAGGCCGGCCAGGCCGGGGCCGAGGACGTAGCTGGCGGTCTGGGTGGCCTGGAGTTTGGCGTTGCCCTCGGGCAGCTGGTCGGGGCGCAGCAGCACCGGCAGATAGACCTGGTCGGCGGTCTCGAAGAACACCCGGGCCACCCCGGCGCCGAGCGCCACGACGAGCAGGTGCCCGACGGTGAGCAGGTCCAGCACGGCGGCCACCGGGATGCTGACGAACAGGGCCGCCGAGGCCAGGTCGCAGCCGACCATGACGGGCCGGCGGGGCAGCCGGTCCACCCACGCCCCGGCCGGCAGGCCGATGAGCAGCCACGGCAGCCAGGCGGCGGCGGTGAGCACGGCGACCTGGAGGGTGCCGGCGTCGAGCACCGAGACCGCCACCAGCGGCAGCGCCACCGTGGTGACGTTGCTGCCGATCGCGCTGGCGGTCTGGCCGGCCCAGAGCAGCCGAAAATCGCGGTGCCACAACAGTCCGCCGCGACGCGCGCCGCCGGCCGGCCGGCGGGCGGCGCGGGTCACGGCCGCGCCGGTACGCCGTAGGCGAAGAGGAAGACCGGTTGGCGCTCCCGCCCGTCGTCGGGGATCTCCCGCTCGCCCCAGCGGGCCAGCAGGTCGACCAGTTCCCGGCCGAGGTCGGCCAGTTCCTCCGGGGTCAGCCGCAGCCACCGGTCGGTGGAGAACGGCCCGTCGCCCCAGGTCTGCTTCGCGTCGTCGCCGGCGGCGTGCCAGGCACGGGCCAGGGCGACGTGCCGGTCGAGGTTGAGCGAGGTGGCGGCGTCGGCCACGGCCCGGGCGGCCGGGTCGGCGTCGAAGTCGGCGGTGGACCAGCGGACTCCCCGGTTGACCAGCCGCCACCACCGTTCCCGCCGGTCGCGGGCCAGCTCGGGCGCCTCGGTGACGAGGTCGGCGGCGGCGAGGACCTTCATGTGGTGGCTGATGTTGGCCGGCGCCTGGTCGGTCTGCTCGGCGAGCGTGCCGACCGTCGACGCGCCGTGCACCTTGAGCACGTCCATCAGTCGGCGGCGCAGGGGGTGGGCCAGCGCGGCCAGCACCCGGGAGTCGGTGACCCGGCGCACCTCGGGGTCGGGGTGGGCCCCCGCAGCGGTGACGTCTTCCATGACCCCAGGCTGACATGGACAAGAAGGGTTGCGCAATATTGGTTGCGCAACCCTTCTTGTCAACCTGCCGGGTCAGGCGGCGAGTCGCGCGTGCAGTTCGTCGGCCACCTGCTTGGCGACGGTGGGCGGAATGGCCGCCGCGATCGCCTGCGGGGTGAGCGTGGCCAGCACGCCCGACACGATCGCCTTCTCGTCCACGAAGTCCTTGTTGGACAGCGCGGTGACCTGGGCGACCAGCGCGGGCCAGCCCTGCGCCATCGCCAGCAGCCGCGCCGCCGGTGACCCGGCCATCGGCACCGAGAGCAGGCCGGCGGTGCCCACCGGCGAGATCAGCCAGTTGCGCAGGTTCTCCAGGTCGGCGAGGACGTCGCCGACGGTGCGCTCGGGGTAGCCGGTGGCCTTGACAAGCCTGTCGTTCTGTTCCATGACGTGCTCCTGGGGTGTGGACGGGATCAGTCCGATCTCGGTGAGGTAGCGGCGGAACAGCGGGGTCTGGTCCCGGTCCGCCTTGGTCGAGTCGCGGAAGAAGCTGAAGTGGGTGTGGGTGAGGTGGGTGCTGTCGCCGGTGGAGCGCCGGCCCAACCGGTCCCAGCGTCTGACGGTGCGGCCGTCCGGCGAGTAGATGACCTCGCGCAGATCACGGGTGCCGGGAGCGTCGGCCACGCACTGCGCCACGCACCAGTTGGAGAAGGTGATCAGGTTGTGGGTGCGGCCCTTCACCTGCACCTCGAACTCACCGACGTCCACGGCGGACGCGTGCAGGGTCAGGCCGGCCCGGTCTCGTGCGGACTCCACCACCGAGTAGTCGTCGGCCACCACTCGGTCGGCGCCACAGTGGTAACCGCCGTGGTGGTAGGCGTCTGCGACGATCCCGACCTCGTCGGGTTCGAGATCCTGGCCGCGGGGTGTGTCCGGGTCGACGTCGAGATAGCTGAGGAGCAGGTGGCGAACCGCGAGCAGGTTCGCCGGCGCCGTTGTCATGGCAGCCCCCCCCTTAGGGTAAGAGGGCCGGAGCGATGATCACCGTCCGTAGCGGACGGAGACCGGGCGCACCCGGCCGATTGATGCACATCGTCGGGCAGCTGTGTTCAAGCATAACCAACGATTATGTGAGTTATCCCAGGTCAAAGTGCCTGTATCAGGCGGCCGGCCGGCCCGGCACATTGCCGGTCATCGGCAGGATCAGCGCCGACGGGTGGGCGGGGTCGTGCCGGATCCGTCGCGCTCCGGCGCGCAGCGTGACGGCGGTGCCCAGCGGCTCGCCGGTGCCCGGGTTGCGCGCGTAGCGGGGGTGGGCGCCGCCGGAGACCTGCACCCGCAACCGGTGGCCGGCGGCGAAGCGGTGCGCGGCGGGCCAGAGCGGGACCGGCACCCGCACCACGCCGGCCGCGTCGGCCGGGAAGCGCTCCGGCGCAACCCGGACCAGGCCGTCGCAGACGTTCCACGACCGGCCCCGCCGGTCCACGTCGCACAGCCGCACGAACACGTCCAGGTAGGGCAGGTCGCTGTCGACGTACACCTCGGCGCGTACCGGGCCGATCACCTCGACCGGCCGGGTGAGCCGGGCGCTGGTCCAGGTGAGCACGTCGGGCCGGGCCTCGACCGGCCGGTTGTCCACCGGCCCGGCCCGCTGGGCGACCAGCAGCGGCCCGCCGAGCGACGGGGTCGGGTCGGCCGGGTCGTACCAGAACTCGGTGGGGGGCGACGGGCGCGGCGGGTCGGGGGCCAGTGCCCGGTCGCCGTGCAGGTGCCACCGCCGCTCGGTGGCCGGGGGCGGCCAGTCCGGCAGGTCACGCCAGCCGCCGCCGGCGCCGCCCAGGTGGATGCGTACCGGCGCCCGGCTGGCCGCCGGCCGGCCCGCCAGGTGCTCGTCGAGCCAGGCCAACCCCTCCCGCAGCGCGGCGGCGAACAACCCCGGACTGCCGTGCGTCCACGGGCCGACCACCAGGCGCGGCCGGGCGCCGGCGGCCCGCAGCGCCGCGTGGTCGTCCAGCTGGGCGGGGAGGAAGATGTCCTGCCACCCGCTGACCAGCACCACCGGCGACCGCACCTCGGGCAGCCGGGCGCCGAACACCCGGGTACGCCAGTAGTCGGCGTCCGGGGTGTGGTGGCGCAGCCACTCCTGGAAGAACGGGATGCGCACCCCGGTGGCGATCCGGTCGGCCTCCGCCAGCGGCAGATGGGTAAGCGCCGCCGCCAGGCGGGGCTGGCCGCGCTTGAGTTCCCACTGCCGGGCCAGCCAGGGCACGGTCTGCGCCTGGAGCAGCTCGGCCCAGGTCAGCACCGTGTCCAGGGCGAACGACTCCCCCGCGTACGTGGAGTCGCGGGTGGCCGACGCGGTGGCCACGGCGACCATGGCGCCCAGCTCCGCGCCCACCTCGGCGGCCACCGCCCACTGCACGAAGCCCTGGTAGCTGACGCCGAACATGCCGAACGAGCCGGCGTACCAGGGTTGGCGGCGCAGCCAGTCGACGGTGTCCAACCCGTCGTCGCGCTCGTGCACCAGCGGCGCGAACGTCCCGCCGGAGCCGTGGGTGCCGCGGCAGGACTGGATCACCACGTGGTAACCACGCTCGGCGATGACCCGGGCGAGCAGCCGCATCGGCCCCCGCCGCCCGTACGGGGTGCGGATCAACACGGTGGGCGCGTCCGGCAGGTCGGGGGCGTGGTGGTCGGTGCGCAGGGTCACCCCGTCGCGGACCCGTACCGGGATGTCCCGGCGCACGGTGACCCGCCGGGTGCGCGGGGCGGGCAGCCGCAGCACCGCGGCGGCGAGGCGGGCGGCGAGCCGGTCCACGCTCAGTCCGCCGGGCGCCGGGGCGGCTCGGGGCGCAGCGCCCGGACCTCGTCGCGGTGCTGCCGCATCGAGGTCACCATCGCGGTCATGAAGCGGTGCACGACCGCCAGTTCGGCGTCGTCGAACCCGTCCATCACCTCGTCGGTACGCCGACCGAGCGGGCCGAAGAACTCCATCGCCAGCGCGGCGCCCCGGTCGGCGTAGTGCAGCAGGATCTTGCGGCGGTCGGCGGTGTCCCGGTCCCGCCGGATGTGGCCGGCCCGTTCCAGCCGGTCGACCAGGGCGGTGACCGCCCCGGAGGAGAGGTTGAGCAGCTCGCCCAGTCGCCCCGGGGTGATCGGGTCGCCGACCAGCTCGGCGTCCATCACCGCGATGAGGGCGTGCAGGTCGGTGGCGCCGAGCCCGTGCAGGCCGGCGAAGGCGTGCCCGATGTGCTGCGCGTCCACCGAGTATCGGCGCAGGTCGTTGGCGATGTCGGCGATCAGGCGACCGCGCTGGGTCTCCCGTCGGCGGTACATCTCGTGCGCTGCCACGTCGCCCGTCGTTTCCTCCCGCGCCGGTCCGGTTGCAGCATAGAGCAGCCGAAGATAATCTCGACCATCAAGATACTCGGTGATCGAGCGTACCGCCCGGTCCCCGCGTTCCTCCCCCTTTCCGCGGGCCCCGCGCTCGAAACCCCGCCGACAGACGATGAGGCATCCGATGTCCCTGTTCACCCGCGTCGCCCGCGGCCGGCTGGCCGCCTGGCTCACCATTGCGGCGGCGATCGCGCTCGGCGCGGCGGTCTTCGCGCTGCCCCGGCCCGACAACCCGGCACCCGTCTCCGCCACCGGCCTGTCCGAGGAATGGCAGTCCACCCAGGTCGAGCGGTTGCAGGAGCAACTGCCCGACCGCGACGTCCAGCCCGCCATCGTGGTGCTCAGCCGGGCCGACGGCGGCCGGCTCACCGACGCCGACCGCGCCGCCCTGGCCGGCGACCCGGTCGACCTGAGCCGGTACGCCGTCGGCGGCCGGATCCCGCCGCCGCAGACCTCACCGGACGGGACCGTGGCGCTGGTCGTGGTGCCGGTGTCCACCGCCGGCGGGGTGCTGCCGACCACCGACCGGGTCACCGAACTGCGCGACGCGCTCGCCGCCGTGCCGGACGGGCTCACCGCACAGGTCACCGGCGCGCCCGCGTTCACCGCCGACCTCAGCAAGGTCTTCGACGGGGCCAACACCACCCTGCTCATCGTCACCGCCGCCGTGGTGGCGGTGCTGCTGCTGATCACCTACCGCAGCCCGTTCCTGTGGATCGTGCCGCTGCTGGTCGTCGCCGCCACCGAACAGCTCACCCTGCGCGCCGTCGAGTCGATCGTCCCGGCGCTCGGCATCTTCCTCCAGGACGGCCAGGTCACCGGCATCGCCAGCGTCCTGGTCTTCGGCGCCGCCACCAACTACGCCCTGCTGCTGATCGCCCGCTACCGGGAGGAACTGCGCCGCACCGAGGACCGGTTCGCCGCCATGCGGCACGCCCTGCGGCGTACCGCCGAGCCGATCCTGGCCAGCGGCTCCACGGTCGTGCTCGGCACGCTCACCCTGCTGCTGTCGGAGCAGGAGACCAACCGCGCCCTCGCCGTGGCCTGCGCCACCGGTGTGGTGTTCGCCATGCTCTCCGCGCTGTTCGTGCTCCCCGCCGCGCTGGTGCTCTTCGGCCGGGGCCTGTTCTGGCCGTTCGTGCCGAAGGTGGGCGGCCCGGCCCGGGAGGGCCGGCTGTGGGGCCGGCTCGGCGCCGCCGTCGTCCGCCGGCCCGCGCCGGTCGCCGCGCTCGCCACGCTGCTGCTGGTCGGCCTGGCGCTCGGCGGGCTGAGCATCCGCACCGGCCTGTCCGAGACCGAGCAGTTCCGGGCCCAGCCCGAGGCGGTGGTCGCCGCCGAGACCCTGGCCCGGGCGTTCCCGGCCGGCACGACCCAGCCGGTGGCCGTGCTGACCACCCCGGCGGCCGTGGCCGCGGTCACCGAGGCAGCGGCCGCGGTCGACGGGATCGCCTCCGCCCGCCCCGGCGAGGCCGGCCCGAACGTCGCCCAGGTGGACGTGGTGCTGGAGGCGGAGCCGGGCACCGCCGCCTCCGACCGGGCCATCGAGGCGCTGCGCGACGCGGTGGCCGCCGTACCCGGGTCCGCTCCCCCGGCGGTCGACGGCGCCGACGCGCCGCGCGGCGCCCTGGTCGGTGGCACCGTCGCCGCGACGCTGGACAGCACCGACGCCAACAGCCGGGACCTGCGGCTGATCCTGCCCATCATCCTGGCGCTGGTCGGCACCGTGCTGATCCTGCTGCTGCGCGGCCTGCTCGCCCCGCTGCTGCTGGTGCTCACGGTGATCGCGTCCTTCTTCGCCAGCCTCGGCGCGGCCTGGCTGCTCTTCGACCACGTGCTCGACTTCCCCGCCCTGGACAGCGGGGTGCTGCTGCTGGCCTTCGTGTTCCTGGTGGCGCTCGGTGTCGACTACAACATCTTCCTGGTCACCCGGGCCCGCGAGGACGCCCGCACGATGGGCACCCGCGACGGCATGCTCTCCGCGCTGCGGGTCACCGGCGGGGTGATCACCAGCGCCGGGGTGCTGCTCGCCGCGGTCTTCGCCGTGCTCGGCGTGCTGCCCCTGATCACGCTCACCCAGATCGGCATCATCGTCTGCATCGGCGTGCTGCTGGACACCCTGCTGGTGCGTACCGTGCTGGTGCCGGCGCTGGCGTTCCTGCTCGGCGACCGCTTCTGGTGGCCGGGACGGCCGCCGCGCACCCGGCCGGCGACCGAGCAGCCGGACGCCGCCGAGCCCCGGCCGGCCCTGCGGTAGGAACCGCTACGGGGGGGCCGGCGGCGACCAGCCACCGGCCCCCCGGACGCGCGGCTCGGTGTGTCGCCGGTCACGACGACCCCGTACGCCGGGCAGCGCGGACCCGGTGCGGCGCGAGGCCGCGTAGGCTAGGAGGCCGACCAGCAGCGGGCCGCCTCACCCGGCGTACCCGAGCCGAAGATCATCGTCGACCCACGGCCGCGTCCCCGCGGCCGGCTGTCGGGCCGGCGGCGACGGCGGGCCCTGCCGCGACTCGGCAGGTCACGCCCGGCCCGGACGCGCCGGGCCGACGTCCGGCCCACCGTGCGAACGGTCGGCACCGCAGTCAACGCTGAAGATCCGGACGCCGTCCGGGGGTGACCCCGGCCCGCGTCCCGGCAACCGCAGACAGGAGTATGGAGGGTATGCAGCTACGCACCGACCTCCGCAACGTCGCCATCATCGCCCACGTCGACCACGGCAAGACGACCCTGGTCGACGCCATGTTGCGGCAGGCCGGCGCCTACGGCGCCCGTGGTGAGGACACCGAGCGGGTCATGGACTCGATGGACCTCGAACGGGAAAAGGGCATCACCATCCTGGCCAAGAACACCGGCGTGCGGTATCTGCCGGCGGACGGGTCCGAGCCGGTCACCATCAACATCATCGACACCCCCGGCCACGCCGACTTCGGCGGCGAGGTCGAGCGCGGCCTGACCATGGTCGACGGGGTGGTGCTGCTGGTCGACGCCAGCGAGGGCCCGCTGCCGCAGACCCGGTTCGTGCTGCGCAAGGCGCTGCGCGCCCGGCTGCCGATCATCCTGGTGATCAACAAGGTGGACCGTCCCGACGCCCGGATCAAGGAGGTCGTGGACGACACCTACGAGCTCTTCCTCGACCTGGACGCCGACGAGGAGCAGATCGACTTCCCGATCGTCTACGCCTGCGCCCGCGACGGCATCGCCTCGCTCACCCAGCCGGCCGACGGCGCGGTGCCCGACGACAGCCACAGCCTGGAGCCGCTGTTCCGCACCCTGCTGGACACCATCCCGGCCCCCGCATACGAGCAGGACGCGCCGTTGCAGGCGCACGTCACCAACCTCGACGCCTCGCCGTTCCTGGGCCGGCTGGCGCTGTGCCGGGTCCGGCAGGGCACCATCGCCAAGGGCCAGACCGTGGCCTGGTGCCGCACCGACGGCAGCACCCAGCGGGTCCGCATCTCCGAGCTGCTGATGACCGAGGGCCTGGAGCGCAAGCCCGCCGAGTCGGCCGGCCCGGGCGACATCATCGCGGTCGCCGGCATCCCGGAGATCATGATCGGGGAGACCCTCGCCGACGCCGAGAACCCGGTGCCGCTGCCGCTGATCACCGTCGACGAGCCGGCCATCTCGATGACCATCGGCACCAACACCTCGCCGTTGGTCGGCCGGGTCAAGGGCGCCAAGGTCACCGCCCGGATGGTCAAGGACCGGCTCGACAAGGAGCTGATCGGCAACGTCTCGCTGCGGGTGCTGCCCACCGAGCGGCCCGACGCCTGGGAGGTGCAGGGCCGTGGCGAGCTGGCCCTGGCCATCCTGGTCGAGCAGATGCGCCGGGAGTCCTTCGAGCTGACCGTCGGCAAGCCGCAGGTGGTCACCCGGGAGATCGACGGCAAGACCTGCGAGCCGGTCGAGCGGCTGACCATCGACGCCCCCGACGAATACCTGGGCGCGATCACCCAGCTGCTGGCCACCCGCAAGGGCCGGATGGAGCAGTTGGTCAACCACGGCACCGGCTGGATCCGGATGGAGTGGCTGGTCCCGGCGCGCGGGCTGATCGGCTTCCGCACCGAGTTCCTCACCGAGACCCGCGGCACCGGCATCCTGCACCACGTCTTCGAGTCGTACGAGCCGTGGTTCGGCGAGCTGCGCACCCGGCAGAACGGTTCGCTGGTCGCCGACCGGTCGGGCAGCGTCACCGCGTTCGCGATGACCAACCTCCAGGAGCGCGGCCAGCTCTTCGTCGAGCCGGGCACCGAGGTGTACGAGGGCATGATCGTCGGGGAGAACTCCCGCTCCGACGACATGGACGTCAACATCACCAAGGAGAAGAAGCTCACCAACATGCGCTCGTCGACCGCCGACGAGACCGAGAAGCTGATCCCGCCGCGCAAGCTCTCCCTGGAGCAGGCGCTGGAGTTCTGCCGCGAGGACGAGTGCGTCGAGGTCACCCCGGCCGCCGTCCGCATCCGCAAGGTCGTCCTCGACCAGACCCAGCGCGGCCGGATGGCGGCCCGCCGCAAGCACGCCGGCTGACCCATCCCGCACCACCGGAGCCCGGCCGCCCACAGCGGCCGGGCTCCGCCCGTTCCGGGACGGGGATCCGCTACGGTCGGCGACATGATCTGGGCGGAACTCGACAGGCGGCTCGACGGGGTGTCCGGCACCGTCTCGGCGTACGTGGGACGACTCGGCGCGGCGTCGGCCTGGACGCGGCGGGCCGACGCCACCCACTACGCGGCCAGCACCATGAAGGTCGGCGTGCTGGTGGCGCTGCACCGCGCCGCCGAGGCCGGGGCCATCGACCCGGACGCCCCGGTCCCGGTCACCAACGAGTTCGACTCCGCCCAGCCCGGCGCGCCCCGCTTCGGCTGCGACCGCAACTACGACAACGACGAGGCGGTCTGGGCCCGGGTCGGCGCCACCGCCCCGCTGCGCTGGCTCGCCCACCGGATGATCGTCCGGTCCAGCAACCTGGCCACCAACATCGTCATCGGCCACCTCGGGCTGCCGGCCATCGCGCAGGTGTGGACGCTGGCCGGCGCCCGGCACAGCGTCACCGGCCGCGGCATCGAGGACTTCGCCGCCCGCGAGGCCGGCATCACCAACCTGGTCACCGCCGCCGACCTGGCCGCCCTGCTCGGCGGGCTGGCCCTGGGCGCGCGACGGCCCGGCCCGCTCGCCGCCCCGGCCGGCTGCGCGGCCATGCTGGACGTGCTGTTCGCCCAGGAGCACCGCGAGGACCTCGCCGCCGGGTTGCCCGACGGCACCCGCATCGCGCACAAGAACGGCTGGGTACGCGGCGTCCGGCACGGCGCCGGAGTGGTCTTCCCCGACGACGCCCCGCCCTACGCCATCGCCGTCTGCACCACCACCGACCTGGCCGACGGCGGCCCGGACGGCGAGGGCACCGACGACGCCTGCGAGCTGATCGCCGACGTCTCCGCCCGCGTCTGGGCGGCCCGGCACGACCTGCCCGGCTGACCGCCGCTCACTCCAGCAGGCGCGCCCGCAGCGCGGCGAGCGTCGCGTCGTCCACGCCCAGCCCGTCGCGCAGGTACGCCCCGAACGAGCCGTGCACCCGGCGCACCTCCGCGTACGCCGCGTCCAGGTAGTCCGGCCGGACCTCCAGCACCGGCCGCGCGACGGCCGGGTCGAGTTCCGGCCGGCGCCGGGTCATCGCCTCCAGCAGCACCTCGTTCAGGCTGCCGGCCAGCTCGTTGTGGCGCAGGTAGTCCGCCCGGACCGCCTCCTCGTCCACCCCCAGCGCGGTGAGCAGGACGACGGCCAGCCACCCGGTGCGGTCCTTGCCCGCCGAACAGTGGAACAGCAGCGGCAGGTTCTCCGCGTCGGCGGCCAGCCGCACCGCCGCCCCGAACCCGGCCACCGCCGCCGGACCGGTCACCAGCCAGCGGTAGATCTCCCGCATCGCCGCCGGCGTGCCCTCCCGCGCCAGCTCGTCGTACGCGTCGAGGTCGTGCCCGAGCAGCACCGCCGACACGTAGACGAAGACCGGGTGCCGCGGGTCCAGCACCGGCAGGTGCACCACCCGTGGCTCGCCGGGCAGCCGGTCGGCCGGCGCGAGGTCGATCTCCGCGGCGTCCCGCAGATCCACCACGCACGCCGGGGCGAGCTTCGCCAGCACCCGCAGGTCGTCGTCGGTCAGCCGGCCCAGGGCAGGCGTCCGGATCAGCCGCCCGACGCGCACCCGCCGCCCGTCGGCGCCGACGTGGCCGCCCAGGTCACGCGCCTGCGGCGCGCCCACCAGTGCCCAGTCCGGTACGACCATCGAGCCTCCCCTGTCCGCGATGCGTCCTGTATAGGGTGCCGGACATGACAATCGCCGCGGTACGCACCCACCGGCTCTCCGCCCCCTTACACACCCCGTTCGTCACCGCGCTGCGCCGCACCACCACCGTGGACACCCTGGTCGTGGAGGTCGTCGACGACGAGGGGCGCTCCGGGTTCGGGGAGGCCCCGCAGGTGTGGCAGGTCACCGGCGCCTCGGTGACCGGGGCGCAGGCCTGCGTCCAGGACGTGCTCGGCCCGCTGATCGCCGGCCGGGACGCCGACGACCTCATGGCCCGCTGCGGCGAGGTGGCCCGGGCGGTGGTGGGCAACGAGTCCGCCAAGGCGGCGGTGGACGTCGCGCTGCACGACCTGGCCGCGCGGCGGCTCGGCGTACCCCTGGTGCGGCTGCTGGGCGGCACCGCCCTGCGGGTGCCGACGGACGTCACGCTGGCCGCCGGCGACCCGGCCGAGCTGGCCGCGGCCGGCCGGCAGCGGCGGGCCGAGGGGTTCTCGGTGCTCAAGCTTAAGGTCGGCACGGACGCCGCCGGTGACCTGGAGCGGGTCCGCGCGGTACGCGCCGCGGTCGGGCCCGGGGTACGGATCCGGCTCGACGCCAACCAGGGCTGGACGCCCCGGGAGGCGGTCCGGGTGATCAACGGGATCGCCGACGCCGGGCTGGACGTCGAGCTGGTCGAGCAGCCGGTCGCCCGCTGGGACCTGGACGGGCTGGCCTGGGTCAGCGACCGGGTGCCGGTGCCGATCCTCGCCGACGAGTCGGTGTTCGGCGTCCGGGACCTGGTCGAGGTGATCCGCCGTCGGGCCGCCGACCTGGTCAACGTCAAGCTCGCCAAGTGCGGTGGCCTGCTGCCGGCCCGTACGCTGCTCGACCTGGCCGCGGCGCACGGGGTCGGCACCGTCGTCGGGTCGATGATGGAGAGCCAGGTCGGCGTGGGCGCGGCGGCGAGCCTGGTGGCCGCGTACGGCACCACCGCCGTATCCGATCTGGACGCGGCCTGGTGGCTGGCCTGGACCCCGGTGCGCGGCGGCCTCCGCTACGAGGACGCGACAGTCGTCCTGCCGGACGCCCCCGGTCTCGGTATCGAGTCGGTTACTGAAGCAAAGCTACGTCGCCAAGGTTGAGCTTCGGCGGTTTCTTTCATATCGTCGCTCAGGAGGGACGGCGCGACCTGGAGGGGCACGTGCAGCTGCAACCGGGCCGGGAGGCCCTCGTCCGGGTCGCGGTCGCCACGCTCTGGGCCGCGCCCGAGGCGGTGCGACCGGTCGACCACCCGGCGCTCGCCGGGGAGACCGACGTCCGGCGCTGGATCGACGGCATGGCGCCCGACCAGCGGGTCGGCGACTGCGTGCTCAGCCAGCTGCTGCTCGGCGAGCGGGTGCTGGTCGACGAGGTCCGCCCCGACGGGTGGACCCGGGTGATCGCCGTCGAGCAGCCGGCCGCCCGGCTCGACCCGCGCGGCTATCCAGGTTGGCTGCCCACCGCGCAGTTGACCCCCGCGCCGCCGCAGGACGGCCCGGCCGCGTCCGTGACGCTCGACTCGACCGCCACCGACCTGCGGTGCCGCCCCGCCGGGCCGACCGCGCTCGCCGGCGCGGTGCTCGGCACCCGGCTGCCCACCGCCGGTCCCGCCGTCGACGGCTGGCTGCCGGTGCGCGCCCCGGGCCACGCCGCACCGGTGTGGGTCGGCGAGACCGAGGCGGCGCCGCCTCCCGCGCGGCGAGCCGACCCGCGAGCGGCGATGGCCGTCGCCGACCGGCTGCGCGCCGTGCCCTACGTCTGGGGTGGCCTCTCCCCCTACGGCATCGACTGCTCCGGGCTGGTGCACCTGGCCTGGCGCCGGTTCGGGGTGATGGTGCCGCGCGACGCGTACGACCAGGCCCAGGCGGTCGTTCCGGTGCCGCTGGGCGAGGAACAACCGGGTGACCTCTACTTCTTCGCCCGGCCCGGCCGCCCGATCCACCACGTCGGTTTCGTGACCGGTGAGCCGGGCGGCGAGCGGCGCATGCTGCACGCCTGTTACCGGCAGCGGCACGTGGTGGAGGAGGCGCTCCCCGCCGAGCGGCTGGCCACCCTGGTCGCCGCGGGCCGGATCTGACCGTCGGCCGCCGGTCCCGCGGGGTGCCGGACCGGCCGGCGCCCCGCGGCCCCGATCAGCGTCGCGCCTCGGCGAGCTCCCGCCGGCGGTCCCGGGCCGACTTCACCAGGCTGGCCACCGTGGCCACCAGGAGGGTGCCGAGGATGACGGTCAGCGAGAACCAGATCGGCATGTGCGGCGCCCAGCCCACCGGCTCGCCGTTGTTGACGAACGGCAGGTGGTTGTCGGCGAGGGCCTCCAGCACCAGCTTGACGCCGATGAAGCCGAGCACCACGGCCAGGCCGTAGCTGAGGTAGATCAGCCGGTCCAGCAGCCCGCCGACCAGGAAGTAGAGCTGACGCAGCCCCATCAGCGCGAACACGTTCGCGGTGAAGACCAGGTACGGCTCCTGGGTGATCCCGAAGATCGCCGGGATGGAGTCGAGCGCGAAGATCAGATCGGTGGTGCCGATCGCGATCATCACGATCAGCATCGGGGTGAAGAGCCGCCGGCCCCCCTCGTGGGTGGTCATCTTCGCGCCGTCGTAGTCCTTGGACACCGGCAGCGCCTTGCGGCTCCACCGGATCAGCACGTTCTCGGTGAACTCCTCCTCGTCCGGCTCGCCCTGCCGCGCCAGGTTGACCGCGGTGTAGATGAGGAACGCGCCGAAGATGTAGAACACCCAGGAGAACTGCGAGATCAGGGCCGCACCGGCGGCGATGAAGCCACCGCGCATGACCAGCGCCAGCACGATGCCGATGAGCAGCACCTTCTGCTGGTACTGCCGGGGCACCGCGAACCGGGCCATGATGATCACGAAGACGAAGAGGTTGTCGACGGAGAGGCTGTATTCGGTGAGCCAGCCCGTGTAGAACTCACCCGCCACGGCGCCGCCCGCGGTGAGCCAGAGCCCGGCGCCGAAGAGCAGCGCCAGCCCGACATAGAAGCTGACCCAGAGGCTCGACTCGCGGACGCTGGGCTCGTGCGGACGCCGACCGATGATCAGCAGGTCGACGAGGAGAACCGCTGTCAGTGCGACGAGAGTTCCCGCCCACACCCATCCGGACACGTTCAATCCATTCCTCCGGCAGACACGCGGCGTCGGGCACGACGGTACGCCGAGTGACGGCACGGCGTGCGGCGACGCTGACTGTGGTGACTGTCGGAGGTCTCTTCCGTCAACGGCCCAGGCTGGGTCGCTGACCGGCGGGGCCGGGTCGGGTGCCGGGGGTTGGCGGTCGACCGTGCTGACGACTCCGTCGCGGGGGAATACTCCCCTCCTCGGCCGCCATTGTTCACCATCCCGCCCCGCCGGCGCATCCCCAGGCGCCGCAATTGACGCCGATGTCACGGCGCGGGGCGCACACTCGCTAAGGCTTCCTAGGAGGCTAGGTGCTATTCGGCGGCTCGGCTCGCCGCCGGGGCCGGGCCCGGGGCGACGCCGGCCGGGCGGCCGTGGCAGGCTTTCGGACATGGTGCTTGAGGTCGCGCTCATCGACGTACTGCCCGGACACGAGGACGATTTCGCCGCCGCGTACCAGCAGGCGCATCCGATCATCACCGCAGCCGAGGGCTGCCGGTCGGTCCGGATGACCCGGGGCATCGAGACCCCGACCCGGTTCGTGCTGCTGGTCGAGTGGGACTCGGTCGAGGCGCACGACCAGAACTTCCGACAGACCGAGGCGTTCGGGAAGTGGCGGGCGTTGCTCGGCCCGCACTTCGCCGGTCCGCCGGTGGTCGAGCACTTCCTGGACGTGCCGGCCTGAGCCGTCCCGCGCCCAGCCTGAGCCGTCCCGCGCAGAGTGTCGTACCCGTGAGTTAACCTCCGTCCCGCGCGCGGTCGCCGGCCCCGACGGGTTCGGGGGCGCGCCGGGTCCGGGGGCCGCCGCGCATTCCTCGCGCCGCTGCCTGCTCCCGGACCGCCGCGCTCCGCAACACCGCCGCGCGGTCCGCACGGCCGCCGCGTGCCCGACAACCCGCTGGCGTACGGCCGGTCGGCGCGGTTGACTGGCGATCATGACGCAACGGGTGGCTCTGGTGACCGGTGTGAGCCGGCGGATCGGCATCGGTGCGGCGGTCGGGCGCACCCTGGTCGACCAGGGCTGGCAGGTACTGCTCAGCGGCCTGCCGGCGTACGACCGGGCCCAGCCCCACGGCGACGACCCGGACGGGGTGCCCGCGCTCCTGGCCGAGCTGGGCGACCGGGCCGGCCACGTCACGGCCGACCTGCTCGATCCGGCGGCGCCCGGCCGGCTGGTCGCCGAGGCGCTGGCCCGGCACGGCCGGCTCGACGCCGTCGTCGCGGTGCACGCATACTCCACGCACACCCCGCTGGGCGGGCTCCGAGCGGCCGAGATCGACCGGCACCTGCTGGTCAACGTCCGGGCGACCCTGCTGCTGGCCGAGGCGTTCGCCGCCGCGTTCACCGCCGGCACCGGCGGCCGGCTGGTGCTCTTCTCCAGCGGTCAGCGCCTCGGCCCGATGCCCGGCGAGCTCGCCTACGCGGCCAGCAAGGCCGCGGTGGAGAACCTGACCCTCCAGCTCGCCCCGCTGCTCATCGGCGACGGCATCACCGTCAACTGCGTCAACCCCGGCCCGACCGACACCGGGTACGCGCCGCCGGACGTGCACGCCGCCGTCGCCCAGCTCTTCCCCGGCGGGCGGTGGGGCACCCCGCAGGACGCCGCCCGGCTGGTCGGGTTCCTCTGCTCCACCGACGCCGGCTGGCTCACCGGCCAGGTGATCGACTCCGAGGGTGGCTTCCGGCGACACCGGTGAACCGGCGACTCAGCCCGGCGCCCGCCCGGCCGGCGACCCCTCCGCCGCCGATCCGCCGTTCCCGCCCGGCCCCGCCCCGTCCGGCGCCACCCGGCCGGCCGCGTCCGGCGCTGCCCGCTGCCCCGGCACCTCCGGTCCCACCCCGCCCGCCGCGCGCTCGGCCAGCAGCATGGCACTGTCCCGCTCCGACAGCGCCGCCGCGAGCAACCACTCGCCGAGCCGCTCGTAGCGCAGCACGTCCGGCTCGGCGACCAGCCGCACGTCCGCGGTGAGCGCCTCGACCATCACCGTGCGGGGATCGGCCGGATCCGGGAACGAGTAGCAGGCGAACGGCGTCAGTGGGTGGACGCCACCCGCGACGGCGGCCCCCCGGGGCAGCACCCGCAGCCGCACGTTGGGCCGGCCGGCCACCGCGACCAGGTGGCGCAACTGCTCCCGCCAGACGTCCTCGGGCGCGCCGCCGGGCTCGCACACCCGCTCGTCGAGCACCGCCGTGTACTGCGGGGGCGTCTCGCTCCACAGCACCTCCTGGCGGGCGACCCGGGCCCGTACGTCCGCCTCCACGTCCAGCTCCGGGTGCAGCGACTGCCCGGCCCGCACCCGCAGCCGGGCGTACGCCGGGGTCTGCAACAGCCCCGGCACCAGCGCCGGCTGGTATTCGAGGATGGTGGCCGCGCCCGACTCCAGCTCGGCGTAGGTGCGCTGCCGCTCCCCCATCTCGCCGAGCGCCTTCCACCAGCCGCGGCTGGTGGCCGCGTCCCGGGCGATGACGATCAGCTTGGCGCGGTGCGCCTCGGGGACGTCGTACACGTCGAGCAGGTCGAGCACGTCGGCCAGGTCCGGACGGCTCTGCCCCAGCTCGATGCGGGACAGCTTGGACGTCGACGCCCAGCCGAGCCGGGCGCAGACCTGCTCCAGGGTGAGCGACTCGCGCCGGCGCAACTGGCGCAGCTCCGCGCCGAGCCGGGCGCGTCGAATCACCGGACTCGCTGAAAACGGCATCCTGGCCTCCCCGAATCGGAGAGTACGCAGGACGATCACGCACGGCAATACCTCGCTCGCACACCGCAACGTCCACTGGTCGCGCCGGGGGTCCTGCCGTGCCCGCGGCGCCTCAGGGCCGGTACGTCCCGAACGACCAGACGTTGCCCGCCAGGTCCCGGGCGGCGTAGTCGCGGGAGCCGTAGTCGGTGTCGAAGGGGGCCCGGACGATCTCCGCGCCGGCCGCCCGGGCCCGCTCGTGGTGGGCGTCGACGTCGTCGACCGCCACGTAGACGGCGTAGTCGTCGTCCGCCGGGCGGCCCCGGGAGTCCCGCCCGGAACTCACCATGACGGTGTGGTCGTCGAGGCCCAGCACCGCGTGCGCGACGGCGCCGTCGGGCCCGTCGTAGCGGCGGCGGACGTCGAAGCCGAAGGCGGCACAGAGCTGCTCGATGGCGGCGGGGGCGTCGGGGTACCGGAACACCGGGTGGATGCTTCGCATGGGTCGAGTGTGCGGCCCGGCCGGTCAGCCGGTATTGGACGAATGGGAACCGGTGCCGGCCAGCGCGGTCGGGGTCGCCCCGGCGAACCGGCGGAAGTCCCGGATCAGGTGCGACTGGTCGTAGTAACCGAGGTGGGCCGCCCGCTCCGCCCACCCGCCGTCCACCGCGCCGGCCCGGCCGGGGGCGGCCAGCGGACCGCGCGCCAGCGTCGCGTACGCCCGCTGGAAGCGCAGCAGCCGGCCGGCCGTCTTCGGCGTCAGCCCGATCTCCGCGCGGAACCGGGCCGCCAGGTGCCGCCGGCTCCAGCCCAGCTCCGCGGCGAGCGTGGCGACGCCGAGTCGCCCGTCGCTGCCGGTCAGCCGGGCCCAGGCCCGGTCGAGGCGGCGGTCGACGGGGCCGGTGGCCGCGAGCCGGGCAGGCAGCGCGGCGTCGAGCAGGCCGAAGCGGGCCGGCCAGTCCCGCGCCTCGGCCAGCCGCCCGCGCAGCCGGTCCAGCCACGGGTCGTCGAGCTGGCCCACGGCGACCGCACGGTTGGCCAGCTCGCCCAGCGGCACGCCGAGGATCCGGCGCGCCGCCAACGGCGCCAGCAGCAGCTGCACGCCGGCGCCCAGGCCCACCATCGAGGTGGTGCAGTATGCGTCGAACGGCCCCGCCACGAACGAATCCACCCCGTACGCGCCACGCTCGGCGGCGCGCGGGTCGACCACGTCCAGCGGGTCGCCCCAACCGAGCACCAGCACCACGAACGCGCCGGCCACCTCGGTGCGGATCAGCGGAGCCGGCGCCGGCTCGCGGTAGCCGAGGTAGCGGTCGACGAACGGGCGCAGCGGCGGCGCCGGCCGCCCGACGACGAACTCCGCACCGGCCATCCCCGGCTCACTTCACCCCGGCCGCGTCCATCCCGCGCAGCTCCTTCTTGAGGTCGGACACCTCGTCGCGGATCCGGGCCGCCAGCTCGAACTGCAACTCCCGGGCGGCGGCCAGCATCTGGTCGTTGAGCTCCTGGATGAGGTTGGCCAGGTCGGCCCGGGCCATCCCCTCGCGCGAGGGCGCGGCGGCCCCACCCCGGCCGCGGCTGCGGGTCTCCTTGACCGGCGCCTTGCCCCGGGAGAGCTGCCGGGCGGCCCCGCCGACCGTGGTGTTCTCGGTGTCCTCCGCCTCGCGGTAGATGTCGTCGAGAATGTCGTGGATCTTCTTGCGCAGCGGCTCGGGGCTGATCCCGTGCGCCTCGTTGTGCGCGATCTGCTTGGCCCGGCGCCGGTTGGTCTCGTCGATCGCGGCCGCCATCGACGGAGTGATCTTGTCGGCGTACATGTGGACCTGGCCGGAGACGTTACGGGCCGCGCGGCCGATGGTCTGGATCAGCGACCGGCCGCTGCGCAGGAAGCCCTCCTTGTCGGCGTCGAGGATCGCCACCAGGGAGACCTCCGGCAGGTCGAGGCCCTCCCGGAGCAGGTTGATGCCGACCAGCACGTCGTAGTCGCCCTTGCGCAGCTCGCGCAGCAGCTCGATCCGGCGCAGCGTGTCCACCTCGGAGTGCAGGTAGCGCACCCGGATGCCGTTCTCCAGCAGGTAGTCCGACAGGTCCTCGGCCATCTTCTTGGTCAAGGTGGTGACCAGCACCCGCTCGTCCCGCTCGGTGCGCAGCTTGATCTCGTGCATCAGGTCGTCGATCTGCCCCTTGGTCGGCTTCACCACCACCTCGGGGTCGATCAGGCCGGTCGGCCGGATCACCTGCTCGACGAACTCGCCCTGGGCCTGCTCCAGCTCCCACGGGCCGGGGGTGGCGGAGAGGAAGACCATCTGGCCCACCCGCTCCAGGTATTCGTCGAAGCGCAGCGGCCGGTTGTCGGCGGCGCTGGGCAGCCGGAAGCCGTGGTCGATCAGCATCCGCTTGCGGGAGGCGTCGCCCTCGTACATGCCGCCGATCTGCGGGATGGTCACGTGCGACTCGTCGACCACGGTGAGGAAGTCGTCGGGGAAGTAGTCGAGCAGGCAGTGCGGCGGGCTGCCGGGCAGCCGGCCGTCCATGTGCATCGAGTAGTTCTCGATGCCGGAGCAGAAGCCCACCTGCCGCATCATCTCGATGTCGTAGGTGGTGCGCATCCGCAGCCGCTGCGCCTCCAGCAGCTTGCCCTGCCGCTCCAGCTCGGCCAGCCGCTCGCCCAGCTCGGCCTCGATGTCACGGATGGCCCGCTCCATCCGCTCCGGCCCGGCCGCGTAGTGCGTGGCCGGGAAGATCACCAGGCTGTCCACCTCGCGGACCACGTCACCGGTCAACGGGTTGAGGTAATACAGCTTCTCGATCTCGTCGCCGAACAGCTCGATCCGGACGGCCAGCTCCTCGTACGCCGGGATGATCTCCAGCGTGTCGCCGCGGACCCGGAAGGTGCCGCGCTGGAAGGCCATGTCGTTGCGGGTGTATTGGATGTCGACCAGCCGGCGCAGCAACTGGTCGCGGTCGAGCTCCTGGCCGACCTTGGCCCGCACGGCCCGGTCCAGGTATTCCTCCGGCGTGCCCAGGCCGTAGATCGCCGAGACGGTGGCCACCACGATCACGTCGCGGCGGGTGAGCAGCGACATGGTCGCCGAGTGCCGCAGCCGCTCGACCTCCTCGTTGATCGAGGAGTCCTTCTCGATGTAGGTGTCGGTCTGCGGGATGTAGGCCTCGGGCTGGTAGTAGTCGTAGTAGGAGACGAAGTATTCGACCGCGTTGTGCGGCAGCAGCTCGCCGAACTCCTTGGCCAGCTGGGCGGCGAGGGTCTTGTTGGGGGCGAGCACCAGCGTCGGGCGTTGCAGCCGCTCGACCAGCCACGCGGTGGTCGCGCTCTTGCCCGTGCCGGTCGCGCCGAGCAGCACGGTGTTGCGATCACCGCGCCGCACCCGACGCTCCAGCTCGTCGATGGCGGCCGGCTGGTCGCCGGCCGGCTGGAACTCGGAGACGACCTGGAACCGGCCGTCGAGCCGGGGAATGTCGAGCGCCATGTTCCCCACGGTACGCCGCAGGTCCGACAGTTCGGCCCGACTACCGTCGGTCCGTGATCGGCTTCGATATTCCCATTGTGAGCCACTTCTCAGCACGCTAGCCTGAACGGGTAGGCCGCTCGCGGCGGCCGACCGGGCAGGTGGCCGGGCCCTCAGCGGGCTCCCGCCCCCGGCACGCGGGGTCGCAGCACCCGGACATCACCGGCGTGCGCACCCCTCGTGGTCGCGCTGAAGGCGCAGACCGGCCGCCGCGAGCGCCCCCTAACGTCTCCCCCTCACGCCCACCGCGACGCGGCACCGCCCGACTCAGGGTCGCCAGCCGGTGCCGGCCGCCCACTCCTCGGCCCGCAGCTGCTCCTCGTCGAACCACGGGTCGTCGGCGGTGCCGTGCCCGCCGTCGTCCGGGGCGGCGGCGGCCAGCTCGCGCTTCAACCCCAGATACGCCGACCGGCCGTCCGGATCGGCGCGCAGGTGGTCCCGCATCAGCAGGGCGTACCGCCAGCCGGGCGAGCCGGCCTCCCGCACGTGCAGGTACGCGGGGCGGGCCGGGTCGGCGTTGCCGTGCAGGCGCTTCGGCCAGCGGCCCCGGTCGGGCGGCCGGAGGCTGTCCCACGACTCGCCCGGCACCCGGGGGAAACCGGCCTCGGCGAGCCGCTCGGCCAGCGGACCGTCCGCCTCGGCCAGCGTGGGCACGGTGAGCTGGATGTCGATCACGTCGGTGGTGGCCAGCCCGGGCACCGCGGTCGACCCGACGTGGTCGACGCGCAGGTCGGCGGGGGCGACGGCGTGCCGGATGCGGGCGGCCAGCCGGGCGTACTGCTGCGGCCAGGTCGGGTCCGGCCCGGTCAGCTCGACCCGCTCCGGGCGGGCCACCCGGCGTTGGCGCACATTGGCCTCGTACGGCAGCAGCCGGTCGCGCCACAGCGCGTCCACCGCCCGGTGCAGCTCCGCCAGGGTGCCGTCGTTGGACAGCAGCACATCCGCCGCCGCGCCGCGCCGCTCGTCGTCGGCCTGCGCGGCGATCCGCCGCTGCGCCTCCGCGCGCGGCATCCCCCGGTCCCGCTCCAGCCGGGCCAACCGGAGCGGCACGGCCGTCCGCACCACCACCACCAGGTGGAACGTCGGGGCCAGCCCCACCTCGACCAGCAGCGGCACGTCGTTGACCACCACCGCGTCCGGCGGCGCGGCCGCCACCAGCTCGGCGGTGCGGGCGCGGACCCGGGGATGGGTGATCGCCTCCAGCCGGCGGCGGGCCGCCGGGTCGGCGAAGACCAGCTCGCCGAGCGCCGCCCGGTCGAGGGCGCCGGCCGGGTCCAGCACCCGGTCGGAGAAGGCCGCCACGATCTCGGCCAGCCCCTCGGTGCCCGGCGCGACGACCTCCCGGGCGATCCGGTCGGCGTCGATCAGCACCGCGCCCAGCGCGGCCAGCCGGGCCGCCACCGCGCTCTTGCCGGATCCGATCCCGCCCGTCAGGCCCACTCTCAGCACCGGACCAGTCAACCCGATCATCGAGCCGCTGCCAACCACGACCCACCCGCCCCGGCCAGGCGGACGCGTCAAGGGCTGGATGGCGGCGGACACGCGAAGGCCCCGCCCCCGGCGGTCCGGCGTACCGGATCGCGGGGACGGGGCCCGATCGTCGTCAGCTCCCGGTCGGCTGCCCGAGGCGGCCGGGTCGGAGCTGGCGCGGCGTCACTTGCCGCCGGCGAGCTTCTCCCGCAGTGCGGCGAGCGCCTCGTCGGTGGCCAGGGTGCCGGCCGGCTCCTCGGCCTGGCGGCTCGGGGCCGCGCTGGTCGAGGAGGAGGTGGTGCTGGTGGTCGGCGGGGCCGGGTTCGCCGCGGCCTCGGCGTCGGCGGCGCGGGAGTTCTGCACCTGCTTGGTGTGCGCCTCCCAGCGCTGACGGGCCTCGGCGTACTGGTTCTCCCAGGTCTCCCGCTGCTTGTCGTACCCCTCGAGCCACTCGCCCGTCTCCGGGTCGAAGCCCTCCGGGTAGATGTAGTTGCCCTCGTTGTCGTACGTCGCGGCCATGCCGTAGAGGGTCGGGTCGAAGTGCTCCTCGCCCTCGACGAAGCCCTCGTTGGCCTGCTTGAGCGACAGCGAGATCCGGCGGCGCTCCAGGTCGATGTCGATGACCTTGACCATGACCTCGGAGCCGACCTGCACGACCTGCTCCGGGATCTCCACGTGGCGCTCGGCCAGCTCGGAGATGTGGACCAGGCCCTCGATGCCGTCGTCCACCCGGACGAAGGCGCCGAACGGCACCAGCTTGGTGACCTTACCCGGGACGATCTGCTGGATCGCGTGGGTGCGGGCGAACTGCCGCCACGGGTCCTCCTGGGTCGCCTTCAGCGACAGCGAGACCCGCTCGCGGTCCAGGTCGACGTCCAGAACCTCGACCTCGACCTCCTGGCCCACCTCGACGACCTCGGACGGGTGGTCGATGTGCTTCCAGGACAGCTCGGAGACGTGCACGAGGCCGTCCACGCCGCCCAGGTCGACGAACGCGCCGAAGTTGACGATCGAAGAGACGACGCCCTTGCGGACCTGGCCCTTCTGCAGCTTGTTGAGGAACTCGGTGCGCACCTCGGACTGCGTCTGCTCCAGCCAGGCCCGGCGGGACAGGACCACGTTGTTGCGGTTCTTGTCCAGCTCGATGATCTTGGCCTCGAGCTCGCGGCCGACGTACGGCTGCAGGTCACGCACCCGCCGCATCTCGACCAGGGAGGCGGGCAGGAAGCCGCGCAGCCCGATGTCGAGGATGAGACCACCCTTGACGACCTCGATGACCGAGCCGCGGACGACACCGTCCTCGTCCTTGATCTTCTCGATCGTGCCCCAGGCCCGCTCGTACTGCGCCCGCTTCTTGGAGAGGATCAGACGACCCTCCTTGTCCTCCTTCTGGAGGACCAGGGCCTCGATGTGGTCACCCACCGAGACGACCTCTGCCGGGTCCACGTCGTGCTTGATCGACAACTCCCGAGAGGGGATGACACCCTCGGTCTTGTAGCCGATGTCGAGCAGGACCTCGTCCCGATCGACCTTGACGACGGTGCCTTCGACAATGTCGCCGTCGTTGAAGTACTTGATGGTCTCGTCGATCGCGGCGAGGAAAGCCTCCTCGGAACCGAGATCGTCGTGGGTGACCTTGTTGGCGCTCGAGGGGGCCTCGATGCTGCTCGTCATGTGGGCGGTTGCTCCGGTCGGATGGGTTGTCACAGCAGGCGTGGTGTCGCGGTGACTCGTCAGCGCCAGCGGATCCGTCGCCGGGCACACCGAACGATCGCCGTCAGAAGATCATTAGTGGCTCCAGCGACCGCGCACCTGCTCCCTGCCGAGGCACACGATCCGCGAGCGCATCGTCTACCCTACCCGCTGCATTACCACAGCGTGCAAGCCCTCCCGGGTCCCTGCGGCCTCGCCAGCTGCGAAAGCGGAGATTTCGGCCGCCACCCGCCCCGGTTGTCTCACAGGTCACATTCACCCCGCCGGACCCACCGGCCCGCCGGCGGTGGCCGGGCAGCGGCAGCCTAGCGTGAGCGGATGGACTCCGACCGGGTGACCCGTCGGCGGGTCGGCGACGCCGAGGCCCGCCGGGCCAACCGCCGCTGGTGGGACGCCGACGCCGACGAGTACCAGGCCGAGCACGGCGCCTTCCTGGGCGACGTGGACTTCGTCTGGTGCCCCGAGGGGCTGCGCGAGGCCGACGCCCGGCTGCTCGGCGACGTCGCCGGACGGCGGGTGCTGGAGGTGGGCTGCGGCGCCGCGGCCTGCGCCCGCTGGCTGGCCACCCAGGGGGCCCGGCCGGTCGCCTTCGACCTGTCCGCCGGCATGCTGCGGCACGCGACCCGGGCGGCCGACACCTCCGGCGTACGGGTGCCGCTGGTGCAGGCCGACGCGCTCGCGCTGCCCTTCGCCGACCGGTCGTTCGACGTGGCCTGCACCGCCTTCGGCGCGATCCCGTTCGTGGACGACTCGGCGGCGCTGATGCGGGAGGTGCACCGGGTGCTGCGTCCCGGTGGGCGCTGGGTCTTCTCGGTCACCCATCCGATGCGCTGGATCTTCCTCGACGACCCGGGCGAGGGCGGGCTGGTCGCCGTGCACTCGTACTTCGACCGCTCCCCCTACGTGGAGCAGGACGACCGCGGGGTGGCCAGCTACGTCGAGCAGCACCGCACCCTCGGCGACCGGATCCGGGAGCTGGTCGGCGTCGGCTTCCGCCTGGTCGACCTGGTGGAACCGGAGTGGCCGGCCGGCCACGAGGGGATCTGGGGGCAGTGGAGCCCGCTGCGCGGCCGGCTCTTCCCGGGCACCGCGATCTTCGTGACCGAGAAGCCGCGATAACGCGCCAACCGGACAGCATGTCCGACTCCATCGACCCCCGGCGGGGTTACGCTGAGCCGGTGAGCGCCGAGCCGATCGCGACACCACCTGGCCCCTGGTGTCCGGATCCGATGCGGCAGCAGCGCGCCGACTACACGCTGGAGGACCTGCTCGCCCTGCCGGACGACGCCCCCCGCGTCGAGCTCGTCGACGGAGTGCTCCAGGTGACACCCTCCCCCACCCTCGGCCACCAGGACATCTCCTTCCTGCTGCGGCTCTGGCTGCACACCCGGGCACCGCGACGCCTGCGAGTGGCCCAGGACGTCGGAGTGACGCTGGCCCGCAACACGAGCCGACGGCCAGACCTGCTGCTGTGCCGCGCGGATGTGCCGTCGAACGTGTCGGAGGTCGCGCCGGCAGCGGTCGTGCTAGCGGTGGAAATCGTCTCGCCGGGCACCCGACGGGTTGACCGCTTCGCGAAGCCGGCTGAATACGCCGCCGCCGGCATCCCGTTCTTCTGGCGCATCGAGCAGGATCCGGTGCACCTCTACGCCTACCGCCTCAGCGAGCGGCCGAGTCCGGGCGGCGAGCGGCAGTACGAGCTGGTCGCCGACAGCGCCGACCTGATCGAGCTGGCCGAGCCGTTCGACATCAAGCTCCCGGTCGCCGAGATCACCCCGTAGGACCCGGCAGCGCGTCGTTTCCGCCCGCCGGCCCCGGGTAACCGGGCGGCATGGCCGAGCAGGAGTTCCGCAGAGGCGACCACGTCTCCTGGGCCAGCCACAGCGGCCGGGCGCACGGCGTGGTCATGGAGAAGCTCACCGAACGCACCCACGTACGCGGGCACCCGGTGAACGCCTCGCCGGCGGACCCGCAGTACCGGATCACCAACGACGACTCGGGCCGGGACGTCGCCCACCGACCGGAGGTGCTGCGCCGTGAGCCGGGCTGACGGAGAACGGGACACCTATCAGGAGTTCACCGAGGCGGTGAACATGAAGCCCGGTGAACTCCAGAAGTGGCTGGAGACCGACGAGTCGAAGCACGTCGGCTGGCGGAAGGGCACCAAGGGTGGCGAGTCGGTCGGCCACGAGTCCGGCCGCCGGATCATCGAGCTGCTGCGCCGCAAGCGTGACCAGCTCTCCGAGGCCGACTTCCGGCACATGCGCAAGGTCGTCGGCTACGTCCGGCGGCACATGGCGCAGCGCCCGAGCGGCGACGTCCGCGCGACCCGGTGGCGGTACTCCCTGATGAACTGGGGGCACGACCCGGTCAAGGCCCCGCTGCCGCCGCCCGGCGGCCCGTCCCGCAAGGCGCTGCGCCGGCACGGCGCCCCGCCCAAGGAGCGCCGCGGCCCGGGCCGCTGACCCCGACGACGACCGACCGCGCCGCGCCACCTCGATGATCAGGGGGTTGGCGTCGGGATCCGGCCGTCCCGCGACGCAAACCCCTCTATCGATTCCGCAGGGTAGGGGTGGGTCAGTGGTCGGCGCTGTTCCAGTCGCGGCCCTCGCCGACGGAGACCTCCAGCGGCACCGACAGCGGGTAGGCCGCGCCCATCTCCCGGCGGACCAGCGCCTCCAGGGCCTCCCGCTCACCGGGGGCGACCTCGAAGACCAGCTCGTCGTGTACCTGGAGCAGCATCCGGGAGCGCAGCCCGGCGTCGCGCAGCGCGCTCTCGACGTGCAGCATGGCGACCTTGATGATGTCCGCCGCCGACCCCTGGATCGGGGCGTTGAGCGCCATCCGCTCGGCCATCTCCCGGCGCTGCCGGTTGTCGCTGACCAGGTCGGGCAGGTAGCGCCGGCGACCGAGGATGGTGGAGGTGTAACCGTCGCGCCGGGCCCGCTCCACCACCTCGCGCAGGTAGTCGCGCACCCCGCCGAAGCCGGCGAAGTAGTTCTCCATCAGCCCGCGCGCCTCCTCGGCGCTGATGCCGAGCTGCTGGGAGAGCCCGAAGGCGCTGAGCCCGTACGCCAGGCCGTAGTTCATCGCCTTGATCTTGCGACGCTGGTCGGCGGTCACCTCGGCGACCTCGACGGTGAAGACCGACGAGGCGGTGGCGGCGTGGAAGTCGTGGCCCGAGTTGAACGCCTCGATCAGGGCGTCGTCCGACGACAGGTGCGCCATGATCCGCATCTCGATCTGGCTGTAGTCGGCGGTGAGCAGGCACTCGTAGTCGGGCCCGACGACGAACGCCCGCCGGATCCGCCGGCCCTCCTCGGTGCGGATCGGAATGTTCTGCAGGTTGGGCTCGGTCGAGGAGAGCCGGCCGGTGGCGGCCACCGTCTGGTTGAAGGTGGTGTGGATCCGGCCGTCGTCGGAGACCGACTTGAGCAGGCCGTCGACGGTCGACTTCAGCTTGGCCACGTCCCGGTGGCGCAGCAGGTGCTCCAGCACCGGGTGCGGGTTCTGCGCGTACAGCCACTGCAACGCGTCGGCGTCGGTGGTGTAGCCGGTCTTGATCCGCTTTGTCTTGGGCAGCCCCAGCTCGGTGAAGAGGATCTCCTGCAACTGCTTGGGCGAGCCCAGGTTGAACTCCCGGCCGACCGCCGCGTACGCGCCCTGCGCAGCGGCCTTCACCTCGGCGGCGAAGTGCGCCTCCAGCTCCGACAGGTAGTGCGTGTCGGCGGCGATGCCGGTGCGCTCCATGCCGGCGAGCACCCGCATCAGCGGCAGCTCCACCCCGGCCATCAGCCGGGCCGACTGCTCGCCGTCGCGGGACAGCTCGGCGTCGATCGCGTCGGCCAGGTCGAGCGTGGCCCGGGCCTGGAGCATCAGATTCTGCTCGACAACCCCGTCGTCGCCCAGCCCGTCGAGGGTGAGCTGCCCGGTCTCCGGGGTGTCGACCCGCAGCTCCCGGTGCAGGTAGCGCAGCGCGAGGTCGGTCAGGTCGTACGACCGCTGGTCGGGGCGGGCCAGGTAGGCGGCGATCTGGGTGTCGCGGGCGATGCCGGCGAGCTCCCAGCCGTGCGCGGCGAAGGCGAGCACGGCGGGCTTGCTGTCGTGCAGCACCTTGGGCCGGGCCTCGTCGGAGAGCCAGCCGGCCAGCGCCGTCTCGTCGGCCGCCGCCAGGGTGGCCGGGTCGAACCAGGCGCCGGCGCCGGCCGCGGTGGCCAGGGCCATCCCGGTGACCGTGGCGGTGTGCCGCCGGTTCGGGCCGGTGTCCAGCTTGACGGCCAGCCCGACCGGCGTCCCGGCCGGGGCGTGCGTCTCCAGCCAGCCGGCCACGGCGCCGGGCTCGGTGAGCACCTGCCCGGCCAGGTCGAAGCCGGCCTCGGCCTCCGGCTCGACGGCCTCCAGGTATTGGTAGAGCCGGTCGCGCAGGATGCGGAACTCGAGGGTGTCGAAGACCTGGTGCACGGCCTCCCGGTCCCACCCCTCCCAGCGGGTGTCCTCCGGGCGCAGCGGCAGCTCCAGGTCCGCCACCAGGCAGTTCAGGTCGTAGTTGCGGATCACCCGGGAGAGCTGGGCCCGCAGGTTGTCACCGGCCTTGCCCTTGATCGCATCCGCGTGGGCGACCACGCCGTCGACCCCGCCGTACAGGTTGATCCACTTGGCGGCGGTCTTCGGGCCCACGCCGTCGACCCCGGAGAGGTTGTCGCTGTCCTCGCCGACCAGGGCGGCCAGGTCGCGGTAGCGCTCCGGACCCACGCCGTATTTGTCGAGCACCGCCGCCGGGTCCATCCGGACCAGGTCGGAGACGCCCTTGCGGGGGTAGAGCACGGTGACCCGCTCGCCGACCAGTTGCAGCGAGTCCCGGTCGCCGCTGCTGATCAGCACCTCCATGCCGGCGTCGCGGGCCTGGTGGGCGAGGGTGGCGATGACGTCGTCGGCCTCGTAGCCCTCCTTTTCCACCACCGGGATGCGCAGCGCGGCCAGCACCTCTTTGACCAGGCTCACCTGGCCCTTGAAGTCGGTCGGGGTCTCCTTGCGGCCGGCCTTGTATTCCGCGTATTTCTCGGTGCGGAAGGAGCGGCGGGAGACGTCGAAGGCGACGATGATGTGCGACGGCTGCTCGTCCCGCAGCACGTTGATCAGCATCGAGGTGAAGCCGTAGACCGCGTTGGTCGGCTGGCCCGTCGTGGTGGAGAAGTTCTCGACCGGCAGGGCGTGGAACGCCCGGTATGCCATCGAGTGTCCGTCGACGAGGAGCAGGCGCGGCGTCGTAGCTGTCACGGCAGCGACTCTAGCCCGTACCCCCGACAGCCCGGTCCTCCGCCACGGCCGGCGGCGCGGCCGGTCCGTCCGGCGGCGGCACGACGCCGCGGCCGGCGGTCACCCACCCGATCCAGCCGGCCGCCCGGTCCGGCGGCAGGCCACCGGCGACCGCGACGGTGACCAGCGCCGACGCCGGTTCCGGATGGCGGCTGAGCAGGGACCGCATCGACCAGGCGTACGCCACCGCCGCCGCGCCGCCCGGCGTCGGCTCGCCGACCACCGGCCGGTCCCCCGCCACCGGGACCGCCGGCTCCCCCGGCGCCGGCCGGCGCTGCCGGGCGTCCAGCCGACGCACCAGGGCCACGGCCTCCTCGGGCGACAGCGGGCCGAGCGGCACCCGCTCCCCCCGGTGCACGACCAGCGGGCCACCGATCGGCTCACGGGTGGTGAGCGCGACGACGCTCGGACCGCGGCCGGGCAGCAGCGGCGGCACCTGGGCCGGATCGCGGACGTCGTCGAGGACGACCAGCAGCCGCCGCCCGGCCACCGCCGACCGGTACGCCGACGCCAGCCCGTCCAGGCAACTGGTGCGCTCGGCCACCTCCGGCAGCCCCAACGCGCGCAGGAAGTTCCGCAGCACCTCGGCGGGGCCGGCGGCGGTGCTGCCGAGGTTGGCGTAGAGCTGCCCGTCCGGGAACCGTCCGAGGCCCCGGTGCGCCCACTGCAACGCCAGCGCGCTCTTGCCCACCCCGGCCGGGCCCTCGACGACCAGCAGCACGGGTTCCGCGGCGGCCACCGGCGCGGCCGTGGCCAGGTCGAGCCGGCGCAGTTCCGCGGCCCGGCCGACGAACTCCGCCGGACGGGGCGGGAGCTGCGCCGGCGGGACCCCGGGAGCCGGCGCCCCGCCCGGCGCCGCCCGGACCGGTCCCCGGCACCGCAGCAGCTCCCGGTACGCCCCGGCCAGCTCCGGTCCCGGATCGATCCCGAGCTCGTCGCGCAGCCGACGCCGGGCCAGGTGGTAGCTGGCCACCGCGTCCGCACGCCGCCCCACCGCGCAGTACAGCCGCAGCAGCCGGGCCTGCGCCCGCTCGTCGAGCGGATGCCGGCCGGCGTCCTGCTCCACCGTGGTCAGCACCTCGTCGCCGCGGTCCGCCCGGATCGCCTCGTCGGCGTACCAGCCGAGCACCTGCCGCCACTCGGTGACCAGCGCCGCCACCCGGCCGTGCCCGGCCAGGGCGGGGACGTCGGGCAACGGCCGGCGCCACAGCCGCAGCGCCGCCCCGGCCTCCCGCCGCAGGCGTTCCCGGTCGCCCGCCACCCGGGCGGCGCGGGCGGCGGCCACCAGGGCGCGGAACCGCAGCGCGTCCACCGCCGCCCGGGGCACCCGCAGCGCGTACCCCGGTCCGACGCTCGGCAGCAGGACGCTGCCGGCCCGCCGGGGCCGCCACGGCTCCAGCACCCGCCGCAGGTTCTTGACGTGCGTCTGCAGCACGTTCGCCGCCGCCGTCGGCGGCCGGACCGGCCAGAGCGCCGCGCAGAGTTCGTCGCGCCCTATCGGTTGCCCGCCGGCCAGCGCCAGCAGGGCGAGCACGGCCCGGCGTTGCGGTGGCCCGACGGCGAGCTCCTCGCCGCCCCGCCGCAGGCGCAGCGGCCCCAGCATCTCGAGTGACACCTCGTCTGAGGCATGGCGGACCTGTAGCTCGCTCATCCGTCCCCCGATCGGCGGCAGCGTCGCATCCACGGTCATCGTAGTCGTCCAGCCGCCCTCCACTGGCCGTCCAGACCCCTCCGTAACGATCGACATCAACGCCTGAAAGGAGGATTGGATGAGGAGAACGCTCAACGCGCTGGGCGACCGCCTGCTCGGCATGGTGGTGCCGACGGTCAGCGCCAAGGCCGAGCCGTGCGGACCGCTGGTGTCGAAGTTCTGCTACTGCCGCAACGGCATCCGCTACGCCAAGAACTGCTGCTACTACAGCGGCTCCTGCTACCCGTGCTACGCGGTCAGCGAGAACTGCTGACCCGCACGAGCGGCATGCCGCCGCACCCGGTGGCCGGCGACCCCGCCGGCCACCGGTCTTCAGAAGAGGAGGTGGAGATGACCAGGTTCGTCAACGCCGTGGGTGACCGGCTGCTCGGTCTGCTGGCACCGCGGATCACCGCCAGGGCGGAGCCGTGCGGCCCGACCTCGGTGCAGTTCTGCTACTGCTCGGGCGGGCTGAAGTACAGCCGGAACTGCTGCAAGTACAGCGGCAGCTGCTACCCGTGCTACGTCTCGGGCGCCTGCTGACCAGGTGACCCACGCGGCCGGGCCCGACGGGCCCGGCCGCGTCCCGCCCACCCCGAACCGGAGGTGCCCGCGTGTCCCCGTTCCTGCTCGGCGTCCGGTCGCTGCTGGCCACCGTGCTGCTGCTCGCCGCGCTCGGCAAGCTGCGCAGCCGCCGGCACCACCGCGACTTCCGGCGTTCCCTGGACGGGTACGCCTTCCTGCCGGCCCGCTGGCGCGACGCCGTCGCGGTCGCCGTGCCGGTGGCCGAGCTGGCGGTGGCCGGACTGCTCGCCGTACCCCGGTCGGCCTGGCTCGGCCTGCTCGCCGCCACCGCCCTGCTGACCTGCTTCACCGCCGGCACCGGCTGGGCGCTCACCCGCGGCCGGGCGGTCCGGTGCGCCTGCTTCGGCCCGGGCGGCGACCTGGTCGCCGGCCGGCACCTGGTGCGGGACGTGGCGCTGACCGGTCTCGCGGCCGCCGGCGCCGCGGCCGTGGCCCCGGCGGCACCGACCTTCGCGGCCGCCGCCGTGGCGGTGCCGGCCGGCGCCGTGCTCGGCCTGTTCGTGTCCCGGATGGACGACGTCGCCGCCCTGTTCACGCCCGCCGGACGGGCGACTGACACCCTGAGGAGCTAAGATGATCTATGTCGTGACCGGCCTGGTCCTGGTCGGCGCCACCACCCTCGTCAACCTCCTGCTGACCTTCGCGGTGATCCGCCGGCTGCGGGAGAACGCCGCCACCGCGACGTCCCAGCCGGGACCGGACTTCACCGGAGCGGTGCCGGTCGCGGGCGACCGCCCGGAGCCGTTCGTCGCGTACGACCTCGACGGCACGGTCCTGGACGACGCGGCGAACCCGGCCACCCTGATCGGCTTCTTCTCCACCGGCTGCGGCGCCTGCGTGGAACAGCTGCCCACCTTCGTCCGGCAGGCGGCCGACAGCCCGGGCGGCCGGGCCCGCACCGTCGCCGTCGTCCAGGGCGACGGGGGCCAGGCCGACGACTTCGTCCGGGAGCTGGCGCCGGTGGCCCGGGTGGTGGTCGAGACCGGGTCGGGCCCGGTCAGCACCGCCTTCCGGATCGGCGCCTTCCCGGCGTGGTGCCTGCTCGACGCCGACGGCACCGTCCGGGACAGCGGGGTCGGGCTGGACCGGCTGCCCCGGCTGACCGCGGCGTGAACGGCACCGGTCGGGAGCCCCGGGCGACCCTCGGCACCGCGCTCGCCGCGCTGCGGCTGGCCGCCGGCGCCGCGCCCGGCCTCGCCCTCGCGCAGGTGGCGCTGGCGGTCGCCGGGGGCCTCGCGCCCCTCGCGCTGGGCGTACTGACCAAGCTCGTCCTGGACCGCATCGCGGCCGACGGCTCCGCCCGGGGCCCGCTCGTCGCCCTCGCCCTCGGCCTGGCCGCCGCCGGGGTCGGCGCCGCCACCCTGCCGCACCTCAACCGGTACGTGGAGGCGAACTGGGACCGCGCGGCGGCGGTGGTCGCCCAGTCCCGGCTGTACGCGGCGCTCAACCGGATGACCGGCCTGCGCGAGCTGGAGAACCCCGCCTTCCGGGACCGGCTGCGGCTGGCCGAGGAGGCCGGCCGGAGCAGCCCGGTGCTGGTGGCCGGCGGGCTGCTCGAACTCGCCCGCAGCCTGATCACCGTCGGCGGGTTCGCGCTGGTGCTCGCCGGCCTCAACCCGTGGATGGTCGCGCTGGTCGCCGTCGCCGCGATCCCCACCGCCCGCACCGAGCTGTCGCTGTCCCGGCAACGGGCGCGGATGCTCTGGCAGGTCAGCCCCGCCGCCCGCCGGCAGCACTTCTACGCCGACCTGCTCACCGGCCTGGCCGCCGCGAAGGAGGTCCGGCTGTTCGGTCTCGCCGGGCTGTTCCACAAGCGCATGCTCGGCGAGCTGGGGTCGATCAACGCGGCGCACCGCCGCCTGGAGGGCCGGCAACTGGTGGCCCAGGTGGCGCTGGCCGTGCTGGGCGCGGTCGCCGCCGGCGGCGGCCTGGTGTGGGCGGTGCTCGCCGCCCGCGCCGGCACGCTCAGCGTCGGCGACGTCGCCGTCTTCGTCGCGGCGGTCGGCGCGGTGCAGGGGGCGGTCAGCGGCTCGCTGGGCCGCTTCGCCACCGCCCACCACGGCCTGCTGATCTTCACCCACTACCGGGACCTGACCGCGCCCACGCCCGAGCGGGCCGGCGAACGGCCGGTCCCGCGGCTGCGCGAGGGCATCGAGTTGCGCGACGTCTGGTTCCGCTACGCCGACGACCAGCCGTGGATCCTGCGCGGGGTCAACCTGTTCATCCGGGCCGGCGAGACAATCGGCCTGGTCGGGCTCAACGGCGCCGGCAAGAGCACCCTGGTGAAACTGCTCGTCCGGTTCTACGACCCGGACCGGGGCGCGGTGCTCTGGGACGGGGTCGACCTGCGCGAGCTGCGCGTCGACGAGCTGCGCCGGCGGATGACCGCGCTGTTCCAGGACTTCATGTGCTACGACCTGTCCGCCGCGGAGAACATCGGCGTCGGCGACACCGACGCCCTCGACCGGCGCGAGCGGCTGGTCGCCGCGGCGCGCCAGGCCGGCGTCCACGACACCGTCGAGGCGCTGCCGCACGGCTACGACACCCAGCTGACCCGGCTGTTCGTGGACGAGAGCGACCGGGCCGACGCCGGCACCGGGGTGCTGCTCTCCGGCGGGCAGTGGCAGCGCCTCGCCCTTGCCCGGGGCCTGCTGCGCGGCCGGCGCGACCTGCTCGTGCTCGACGAACCCAGCGCCGGCCTCGACGCCCGGGCGGAGCACGACATCCACCGCCGGCTCCGGTCCCTCGGCGGCGGCGGGGCGGCGGTGCTGATCTCCCACCGGCTCAACGCCCTGCGGCTGGCCGACCGCATCGTCGTGCTGGAGGGCGGCCGGATCGTCGAGGAGGGCGACCACGACAGCCTGCTGGCCGCCGACGGGGCGTACGCGGGGCTGTTCCGCCTCCAGGCGGCGGGCTATCGCGACGGCGCCGACGAGCTGGTCGCCAGCCCCGGCGGGGACCGGGCCTAGGCGGCGGGGATGTGGTGGCTGCTGTCCGCGCTCGGGCTCACCGGCGCCGCCCTGCTGGCGTTCCGGCAGGGGCGCCGCCGGTGGCTGCTGGTCGCGGTGGACGGGCCGTCGATGAGCCCCACCCTGCTGCCGGGCGACCGGGTGCTGGCCCGCCGGACGGGCACCCGGTCGGTGACGGTGGGCGACGTGGTGGTGTTCCGCCGGCCGCGCCGGGCGGGGGATCCGGTCGGCCAGCCGGGGCCGTACCTCGTCAAACGGGTCGCGGCGCTGCCCGGCGACGCCACGCCCGACCTGGGCGGCGAGTCGGTCCTCGTCCCGGGCCGGGTGGTGCCACCGGCGACGGTGGTGCTGGTCGGGGACAACCGGGCGGACAGCGTCGACTCCCGGATGTTCGGCTACCTGCCGACGGAGCGGCTGGTGGCGGTGGTCGACCCCCGGCGGCTGCGCGGCGGGGCGACCGGGGTGGTGTCACGGCCGGCAGGCCGGCCGTGACACCACCGTCCGTCACGCCACGCCGAGGTACGCCTCCTTGATCGACGGGTCGTGCAGCAGGTCCTGGCCGGTGCCCTCCTTGACGATCCGGCCGGTCTCCAGCACGTAACCCCGGTGCGCCCGGGAGAGCGCCTGCTGGGCGTTCTGCTCCACCAGCAGGATCGTGGTGCCCTGCTGGTTGATCTCCGTGATGATGTCGAAGATCTGCCGGATCACCATCGGCGCCAGACCCATCGACGGCTCGTCCAGCAGCAGCAGCTTCGGCCGGCTCATCAGCGCCCGGCCGACCGCGAGCATCTGCTGCTCGCCGCCGGAGAGCGTGCCACCGGCCTGCTTGCGTCGCTCGCCCAGCCGCGGGAACAGGGTCAGCACCCGGTCCAGGTCGGCGGCGATGCCGGCGTGGTCCCGCCGGGTGTACGCCCCCATGTCCAGGTTCTCCAGCACCGTCATGCCCGGGAAGATGCCCCGGCCCTCCGGCGCCTGGCAGATGCCCCGCACCACCCGCAGGTCGGCGCGGAGCTTGGTGATGTCCTCACCGTTGAACCGGATGCTCCCGGACTGGGCCGCCAGCAAGCCGGAGATGCCCCGCATCGTGGTGGTCTTGCCGGCGCCGTTCGCGCCGATCAGGGCCACGATCTCGCCCTCGTCGACGTGCAGGTCGACCGAGTGCAGTGCCTCGATCCGCCCGTACGCCAGGGTCAGGTTCTCGATCTCAAGCAGCATCTGCGGACTCCCCCAGGTAGGCCGCGATCACCTTCGGGTCGTCCCGAACGTCGGCCGGTGAACCGTCGGCGATCTTCTTGCCGAACTCCAGCACCACGATCCGGTCGGTGACCCCCATGACCAGGCGCATGTCGTGCTCGATGAGCAGGACCGTGTAGCCCAGGTCGCGGATCCGCCGGATCAGCTGGAGCAGCTCCTCCTTCTCCGCCGGGTTGAAGCCGGCGGCCGGCTCGTCCAGGCAGAGCAGCTTCGGCTCGGTGGCCAGCGCCCGGGCGATCTCCAGGCGCCGCTGGTCGCCGTAGGGCAGGTTGCGGGCGAGCTCATTGGCCCGGCCCACGATGCCCACGAACTTCAGCAGCTCCAGCGCCTTGCGCTCACCGGCCCGCTCCTCCAGCGTGTGCCGGGAGATGCCGAACACCTTCGCGCTGCTGCGGCGCACCTGCTGCCAGGCCCGCACCAGGCCGTTTGTCGAGTCGACCACCGGCAGCTCGTGCGGCTTGACCCGCTTGCGGTACAACCGGAACAGCGCGCCGACCACGCTGGTCTGGTGCTGGGAGTCGGTGCCGACCATGACGTTCTCCAGCGCCGTCATCTCCGGGAAGAGACGGATGTTCTGGAACGTCCGGGCGATGCCCATCCGGTTGATCTGGTGCGGCTTGCGGCCGGTCACCTGCTGCCCGGCGAACCGGACCGCCCCGGAGGTCGGCCGGTAGACGCCGGTCATCACGTTGAAGCAGGTGGTCTTGCCGGCGCCGTTCGGGCCGATCAGACCGAGGATCTCACCCTGGTAGAGGCTGAAGCTGACATCGTTCAGCGCGGTCACACCGCCGAACTTCAGCGTCACGTGATCGACGTCGAGCAGCACCTCCCGCTGCCGCGGGATCGGGCCGCCCAGCTTGATCTCGTCGAGATCCGGCTCCTGGTTGCCCTGGATCTCTTCCGGATCCGCCTGCTTGGTGGGCTGCACATCGGGCTTCTGGTCAGACACTGGCCGGCACCTCCTCGGCACGGTCCTTGAGCTCACGGGCCCGCCGACGGCTCGGAATCAGGCCCTGCGGACGCAGCAGCATCACCAGCACCAGCGCCAGGCCGAAGGCGAAGAACCGCCACTCGGCGAAGTCCCGGAACCGCTCCGGCAGGTACGCCAGCAGGAACGCGCCCAGCGCCACGCCGGCCATGTTGCCGGCGCCGCCGACCACCACCATCGCCACGAACAGGATGGACAGCTGGGCGTTGAACTGGTTGGGCTCGATGAAGCCCTGCCGGCTGGCGAACAGCGCGCCGGACACACCGCCCAGCGCCGCGCCGATGGCGAACGCCCACAGCTTGAACTTGAACGGGTACACGCCCATCACCGCGGCCGCGTCCTCGTCCTCGCGGACCGCCAGCCAGGCCCGGCCGACCCGGCTGTTCTCCAGCCGGCGCACCGCGAACACCAGCACCAGCACCGAGGTGAGCGCCAGCCAGTACCACGGCTTGGCGTCGATCAGGCCGAAGACGGTGTTGTCCGACGACGGCGGACCCTCCGGGCCGGGAATCCCGGCGACCCCGGCCGGACCACCGGACCACTCCACGTTGCGGACCACGATCCGGATGATCTCGCCGAAGCCGAGCGTGACGATGGCCAGGTAGTCGCCGCGCAGCCGCAGCGTCGGCCAGCCCAGGATCACCCCGGAGATCAGCGTCAGCGCGATGGCGATGGGGATACAGATCGCCCACGCCACCGCCCATCCCTGTGGCATGTCGAACCGGTTCTGCAGGGCCTGCACCACCGGCGACTGCGTCGAGCCGAACAGCGCCACGCTGTACGCGCCGACGGCGAAGAAGCCGACGTAGCCCAGGTCGAGCAGGCCGGCCAGACCGATGACCACGTTCAGGCCGATCGCGATGAGCACGTACACCGCGCAGATGAAGAGCACACCCGCCCAGTTGTTGCCGCCCTCGATGGAGTCGGTCCGCAGCCAGGTGAGGCCGGGGATGCCGAGCAGCGGCAGGTAGTACAGGAAGGCCACGAAGGCGAGGAAGGTCAGCCCGCGCTGCCACTTCGGCAGCGCGTGGAACCGGTCGCCCATGCCGTGCGTGGCGTTGCGCAGGCCGTCCAGCGGCCGCTTGCGGGTCGTCGTGGTGGTCATGCGCGGGCCCTCCCCAGAGACTCACCGAGCAGGCCGGTCGGGCGGAACAGCAGGACGACGACCAGCACCACGAACGCCGCGACGTCCTCCCAGTTGGACGAGGTAAGCGTCGCCGCGTACACCTCGACCACGCCGAGCAGCAGGCCGCCCAGCAGCGCGCCGCGCAGGTTGCCGATGCCGCCGAGCACGGCCGCGGTGAACGCCTTCAGGCCCAGGATGAAGCCCACGTTGAATTTGGTGTTGCCGTAGCGGACCGCCCACAGCAGCGCGGCCGCGCCGGCCAGCAGGCCGCCCAGCAGGAAGATGAGCGCGATCACCCGGTCCTTGTTGACGCCCATCAGCGCGGCGGTGTCCGGGTTCTGTGCCACCGCCCGCACGCCCCGGCCGTACCGGGTGCGGTTGATGAACATGTCGAGCCCGGCCATCATGATCAGCGCGGCGACGACGGTGAGCAGCTGGGTGTTGGTCACGTCCGTGCCGGCGATGGAGAAGACCACCCGCCGCTCCAGCACGGTCGGCATGCCGACCACCAGCCGCCCCTGCCAGAGGCCGAACGCCTCGGACATCACCAGGGACAGGCCGATCGCGGTGATCAGGAAGATCAGCGGTGGCGCGTTCATCCGCCGCAGCCGGCGGTACGCGATCCGTTCCACCGCCACCGCGGTCAGGCCGGAGGCCGCCGCGGCTGCGAGCAGACCCGCCACGAGCAGCAGGATCAACGTGCCCAGGGGCGGCGAGTCGGTCGCGCCCATCAGGCTCCACACCCCCACGATGGTGAAGGTGCCCACCATGAATACCTCGGCGTGGGCGAAGTTGATCAGCCTCAGCACACCGTAGACCAGCGTGTAGCCCAGTGCGACGAGGGCGTAGATCGAGCCCTTCGCCAAACCGTCCACCGTGTGCTGACCCAGATGCCCGAAGAGTTCATCGAAGTTCACGAAATCTCCTCTTTTACCCGCGTACGGCCGGGGGACCGCCAGGCCCCCCGGCCGCTGTCACGGATCCGGCTCAGCTGAGCTTGATCTCCTGCTGAGGCTCGATCTTGCCGCCCTTGATCTCGTAGGCCCAGATCACGACCTTGGACTTCTCCACGTCGCCGGCGTCGTCGAACTTGATGTACTTGGACACGCCCTGCTTGTCGTAGGAGTCCACCCACTCCATCAGGTCCTTGCGGGAGGTCTTGCCCTCCTTGAAGCCGTCCAGCAGCACGTTCGCGCCGTCGAAGCCCTCAGCGCCGTAGGAGCCCGGCGCCTGGCCGTACTCCTTCTCGTAGTCGGCGGAGAAGGTGCCGCCGGCCTCGCTGGCCGGGAGGCAGGGGCAGGTCACGATCGCGCCCTCGGCGCCCGCGCCCGCACCGGCCGGGAAGCCCGGGTCGTAGAGGCCGTCGAAGCCGAGGAACTTGGCCGTCACACCCGCCGCGCGGGCCTGCTTGAGCAGCGGGGCCGCCTCGTTGGTGTAACCGCCGTAGGCGATCGCGTCCGCACCCGACGCCTTGATCTTCGAGATGGTGGCGTCGAAGTTGGTCTGGTCGGTCTGCACCTTGTCGCTGGCCACGACCTTCGGGCCGAGACCCTTCTTGACCTCGTTGATGATGCCCGCGCCGTACGGCTGGCCGTCGTCGATCACGAAGACCTTGTTCGGCTTGAGCACGTCGTTCAGGTACGTCACGGCCGCGGCGCCCTGGGTGGCGTCGTTACCGACGACCCGGTGGAACGCCTTGTTGCCCTGGGTGGTCAGCTCGGCGGCGGTGGCCGACGGGCTCACCATCACCAGGCCGGCGGCCTCGTAGATCGGCATGGTCGCCTTGGTCTCACCCGAGAAGTGACCACCGATCACCGCCACGAAGGACTGGTCCTGGGCGACCTGGTTCGCCACCGGGGTGGCCTGGGTCGGGTCACCCGTGGTGTCGAACTCCTTGAGCTCGACCTTGCAGTCCGGGTTCTTCTCGCTGAACTGCTTGAAAGCCAGCTTCGCGCCGTTCAGCGACGGCAGCACGAGGCCCGAGTTCGGGCCGGTGAAGGCGCCGAAGATGGCGACCTTGCCACCGCACTTGTTGTCGCCGCCCGCGGCGTTGTCGCCGCCATTGCCGCCCGAGTCCTGGCACCCAGCCGCGGCGAACATCGCCGCGGCCAGCCCCACGGCGCCCAGCGCCCGTACGAAATTACGCCTCACGGCTTTCTGACCTCCTCCAGATCGCGGGCACGCCGGAACCGGTGAGCGGTCGGTCGTGCTCGTCACACTGCCGACGCCCGGTGAGAATCCGCACACCCGCGTTACGGCTCGTGATGGCGGAGCGTACTGGAGCAGCAAATGGCTCCGGAAGGCCTGCGAGAGAGGCTTGCCAAAACGTTACGAACAAGAGCGTTGATAGGTCCTGATCCGTCACACGCAGGACTCATCAATCGGTCAAACGCGCCAGGAACACCCGACTCCGCTGCCCGTCGTCGATCAGCAGCAGCAGGTCGTCACCCGCGCCGAGCAGGGCCACCGCCCGCTCCGCCCCGGCCGGCGCCGGCCCGGGCAGCGTCACCGGCACCCAGGCGTCCCCGCCGTCCACCGACCGCCACACCGCGTACGCGAAGCCGTCCGTGGTGGCCGCCCACAGCGTAGCGCCGGTGACCGCCAGACCCCGTACCCCCGGAATCCCGTCGGCCCGCGGCCGGCCGAACCCGCCCGCCGCCCGCCACGCCCCGCCCGGATCACCGTCGGCCCGCCAGGCCCCGAACGCGCGGCCCCGCAGCCCCACCGCCACCGGCCGGCCGTCCAGCGCCACCACCCGCTGCAACTCGTCGTACTCCGGCCCGCCCGGCACCGGCACCCGGCGCCAGGCCACCCCGTCCGGCGAGATCCAGGCCAGCGGGTCACGATCCACCCGACCGGCGGGCACGATCCCACCCACCGAGAGCCAGCCGGCGGCGGTCTCCACCGCGTCGAAGTTCCACGTCTCCCCCGCGCCGTCCGAGGCGAGCTGCGGCTCCCGCTCGACGAGGGTGAACCGGGCCGAGTCGGACGACCACCACACCGCGGCGCCGCTGGTCCGGTTGCCGGTGATCAACCAACCCCGCCCGCCGGCGACCATCCGCGCCACGTCCACCGCGTACGGGCCGCCGAACAGGTCGAACGGCGCGATCACCTCGTCCAGCGAGCCATCCGGCAACTGCCGCCAACTGCTCGTCCGCGGGTTGGCGTGCGCGCCCCCGCGCTTCGCGCCGAGCAGCGCCACCCGACCGTCCCGGCAGGCCGCCGAGTAGAACACATGCCGCTCGCCGTAATAGGTCCGCGGATGCAACGCCAGCGCCGTCCACGTCGCACCGTCCACGCTGGACCAGGCCGCCGGACGGGTCTCCCCCGCGGCGTCAGCGACCCCGCCCACCACGAACCACCGGCCGCCGCAGGCCGCCGCGTCGCGCACCTGCACCCGGCCCGGCGGGCCCGGCGGCGCGGGCAGGGTCAACTCGCGCCAGCCCGGCCGCACCGGCTCCGGCGCGCCGTCGTCACCGCCGGCGGCGGGATCGCAGCCGGCCACCAGCACGGCGAGAACGCCGAGCGCCGCGAGGGCACGCCGAGGGGACACACCCGGATGGTATCGATCAGCGCCGGTCCGCGGGAGTCACCGCGGCCGGGCGTACGCGGGTCAGGCGGTCGGCTGCGCCACCTCGCCGCCGGCGGTCTCGGCGAGGATCCGCTCGGCGACCTCCTTCATGGTCATCCGGTGGTCCATCGCGGTGCGCTGGATCCACTTGAACGCCTGCGGCTCGGTCATCCCGTATGTCGTCATCAGGGCCCCCTTGGCCCGCTCGACCGTCTTGCGGATCTCCAGCCGGTCGGTGAGACCGGCCACCTCCGCCTCCAGCGCGGCGATCTCCGAGTAGCGGGACAGCGCGATCTCGACCGCCGGGACCAGGTCGCTCTTCTGGAACGGCTTGACCAGGTAGGCCATCGCGCCCGCGGCCCGCGCCCGCTCGACCAGATCCCGCTGGCTGAACGCGGTCAGGATGATCACCGGGGCGATCCGCGCGCCGGCGATCCGCTCGGCGGCGGCCAGCCCGTCCATGATCGGCATCTTGATGTCGAGGATGACCAGATCCGGCTTCAGTTCCTCGGCCAGCCGGACGGCGGTCTCGCCGTCGCCGGCCTCGCCGACGACCTCGTAGCCCTCCTCGACCAGCATCTCGGCCAGGTCCAGTCGGATGAGCGCCTCGTCCTCGGCGATCAACACCCGCCTGCGCTCGGCATCCGTCTGCGTCTCGGCCACGAGCCACTCCCACCATCGATCCCAGTACGGCTACCACCATGCTCCCGCATGAGCCTAGTCCGGTACAGTTACCGCAACTCGCCGGGATGGTGGAACGGAATACACGGAAGTCTCAAACACTTCTGCCCGAAAGGGCTTGCGGGTTCGAGTCCCGCTCCCGGCACTTCTGTCATACACCTGTTCGATGATGCTGCTGTGCATCCACCCGAGATTCGCGCCCGAGCCCGAAGCATGTACCTCGCCGGGGCGACGGTCGCCGAGGCCGCCCGGGCGGTAGGGCTGCCCTATCCCACCGTTCAACACTGGTGCAAGGACCGGCCAGAGCCGAAGCAATTGGGCACGGCGATCCGTTGTTTCCGCTGCCGCGATGACGTCGACTTTCCGACAAGCCCCGGGCAGTACGCCTACCTACTCGGTCTCTACCTCGGCGACGGGCACCTCGTCCTGGCGCGGGTTCCGGTGCTTCGCATCTACTGTGCCGACGCTTGGCCCGAGCTCATATCGGCGTGCGAGAACGCGATGAAGAACGTCCTGGCCACCTCGGTGCAACGGGTGCAGAAGGAGGGCTGCGTCGCCGTTCAGAGCTACGGCAGGCACTGGCCGTGCCTGCTGCCGCAGCACGGGCCCGGCAAGAAGCACGAGCGCCCGATCGTCCTGGCCGACTGGCAGCGGACCATTGTCGAGGCGCACCCGGGCGACTTCCTGCGCGGCCTCTTCCACTCCGACGGCTGCCGCATTTCCAACCGGGTCACCGTCCGGGGCAAGCAGTACGCCTACCCGCGCTACATGTTCACCAACGAGTCGACCGACATCATGGGCCTCTGCCAGTGGGGTCTCGACCTGCTCGGCATCGCCTGGCGGATGAACCGCCGCAACTCCCTGTCGGTCGCCCGGCGAGAGGCCGTCGCCGCCCTCGACCGCCACGTCGGGCCGAAGTCCTGACGCATCGCGGACGCTGCTCGCCACGACATGCGGCACCTCGGCCTGTCCCCCCCGCTGACGGACACCGCCGACACGCCGCAAGCCGATCTCTCCGCCGCCCTGGGCACCGCGACATGCCGGAAGCCGGCCCATCCGCCGCCCCCGACACCCCGACACGCCGCAAGTCGCCCCTCACAGGGCCGGTCAGAGGGCGCCGAGCGCCCGGGCCAGGTCCGCCCGCAGGTCCTCCGGGTCCTCCAGGCCGACCGAGATCCGCAGCAGCCCGCCGCACGGCTTGGCCTCCCCCTCCACCGGCCGGTGGGTGAGCGACGCCGGGTGCTGGATCAGGGTGTCGACCCCGCCCAGTGACACCGCGTGGGTGATCAGCCGGCAGGCGTCCGCGACGGCGGCCGCGGCGGGCGCGCCGCCGCGTACCTCGAAGGCGAGCAGGCTGCCGGTGCCGGACATCTGCCGGCCGACGAGCCCGGCCGGGTCGTGCGCGCTGGGGTGGTGGACCCGTTCGACGGCCGGGTGCTCGGCGAGCCAGGCGGCGAGTTTCTCGGCGCCGGCCTGCTGGGCGCGGACCCGCAGCGGCAGGGTCTGCAGGCCGCGGTGCAGCAGGTACGCGCCGAGCGGGTGCAGGATCGCGCCGGTGACGGCGCGGACCTGGCGTAGCCGGGCGGCCCACTCGGCGTCGCAGGCGATGACGCCGGCGAGCACGTCGCCGTGACCGCCGATGCTCTTGGTGGCGCTGTGCAGCACCAGGGTGGCGCCGTGCCGGGCGGGCTGCTGGAGCACGGGGGTGGCGACGGTGTTGTCGACGAGCAGCGGGGTGTCCCCGGCGGCTGCGGCGAGGGCGGCGATGTCGACCAGGTCGAGGGTGGGGTTGGCCGGGGTCTCGACGATGACCAGGGCGGTGTCGGGGCGTACGGCGGCGGCGACCTGGTCCGGGCGGGCCCAGCTGACCTCGGTGCCGAGCAGACCGGTGGCGAGCACGTGGTCGGTGCCGCCGTAGAGGGGGCGGACGGCGACGACGTGTCGCTTGCCGTCGCGGGTGGCGGCGAGCAGCGCGGCGGTGAGGGCGGCCATGCCGCTGGCGTAGGCGACGGCGTCGGTGGTGCCTTCGAGTTCGGCGAGCGCGGTCTCGAAGCGGGCCACGGTGGGGTTCCAGAGCCGCTGGTAGACGGCGCTGGCGGCGCCGGCCATGGTGCCGCCGGTGGCGAGGGTCTCGTAGGCGTCGCCGCCGCTGGCTACGCCGGGCAGCGGGTTGGTGGTGGACAGGTCGATGGGTGGGACGTGGACCCCGAGGGCGGACAGGTCGTCGCGTCCGGCGTGCACGGCTCGGGTGTCCAGGGTCGTCATGGCCGGAAGCGTCGAACATCAGGCCCATCAAGGGCAAGAGATCCGAACAAGATTCTGCAACGAGGGCTTTCGGGGCGGAGTGGTTCGGTGGAGGATGGCCGGATGCCCCTCGCACCGAACGATGTACGGCGGTTCGCCGCCCTGGACGACACCGACCGCGCGATCCTGACCGAGCTGGCCGCCGACGGCCGGCTGCCCAACAACGCCCTGGCCGAGCGGGTCGGGGTGGCCCCGTCGACCTGCCTGACCCGGACCCGGGCGCTGCGGGAGTGTGGCGCCATCCGGGGGTTCCACGCCGAGGTGGATCCGGCGGCGGTGGGCCTGCCGTTGCAGGCGCTGGTGTCGGTGCGCCTGACGGCGCACGAGCGGGCGGCGGTGGACGCGTTCCGGGCCCGTTCGGTGCGGCTGCCCGGGGTGGTGTCGGTGTTCCACGTGGCGGGCGCGGAGGACTACGTGCTGCACGTGCGGGCCGCCTCCGGTGACGCACTGCGCGACTTCGTGCTGGATCAGCTGGCCGTCGATCCGGCGGTGCAGCACACCCAGACCAGCCTGATCTTCGAGCAGGCGCGCGGGCTCGGCTGACCGCGCGCCGGTGGGTGGGCGGGTCAGGCCCCACCCACCGGCGGCACCGGTCAGGGGGTGAAGCGGTAGAGCCGGTGGTTCTTGGTGTAGTACAGGTTGCCCCAGCTGTCCGAGGCGAGGTGTTCCGCGCCGACGTTGGTGTCCAGCACCGTCAGCTTCCGGGTACTCCGGTTGATCTTGAACAGCGTGTCGCCGGCGAGGCCGTACACGTTCGCGGTGTCCTGCGGGATCGTGAGGAGCTTGGCGTCCTCGTAGATGCCGTTGTCGTAGTTGATGTCGAGGATGCTCTCGACCGACGTGACCTTGTTGGTGGCCGGGTCGTACACGAAGAGGTAGCCCTCGCCGATGCCCCAGATCTTGCCGCCCACCTCGGCGAGCGCGGTGATGGCGGTGATCTTGTCCGCCAGGGCCGAGCGCCCGAGGCACGGGCTGGGCACGGTCTTCTGCTTGGTGACCGGGTCGTAGACGAAGAACTCGGCGCACGACTGGGTGGGCTTCTGCTCGACGCCGAGCCCGCCCCGGATGGAGCTGCCGCCGTAGAGCTTGCCGTTGAGGTAGACCAGCGAGACGACGCTCTGGTCGGGCACGAAGTCCACCTTGACCTCCGCGGCCGAGCCGTCCAGGTTGGCGACGGTGAGCGCGCCCCTGTGCGAGTTGGACTTGGGTACGGTGCCGACGAAGAGCTTGCCGCCGCCCGTCGTGATGGCGTACGGCCGGTCCTGGTAGTTGTCCTTGCTGCCCAGGTCCAGCGGGAGCTCCCGGGGGTTGCTCTCCGGCAGGCCGGTGCACCTCAGCACGGCGTTGCCCTGCCGGGGGCAGTTCCACGGCCGCGCCGGGTCGTACTCGTAGACCTTGGCGTGCGGGTAGGCGCCGATGTACATCCGGCTGCCCTGGGTGGTGATCGTCTCGGCCTGGGTGACGCCGCGCCTGGTCGGGGCGTCCGGGGTGATCTCGGCGGCGTCGCCACGGATGGGCTGGTAGACCCCGATGCCGCCGGTGAGGAAGCCGCCGCTGTAGATCCGGCCGTCCGGGCCGGTGCCGATGGCGCTGATGTCCATGGCGAGCAGCGGCGCGCCGGCGATCTCCCGGGTCTCGCTCCAGTTGGTGGTCGGGTTGTACTTGAACAGGTAGCTCTTGCCGTCCGAGCCGTGGCCGACGACCACGAGCGTCTCACCGGGCAGGGAGGTGGCTTTCATCTGCACCCAGCCGAGGCTGTTGACGGTGAGGAAGGTGCCGATCGGCTGCCCGGCCCCGTCGGTGACGCCGGTCAGGCCCGCGCCGGGGTTCGCGATGTCGTAGACCTTGAGCTGGTTGCTGCTCATTACGTAGACCTTGCCGTCGCGGGCGGGCGCGACGGTCAGGGCCGAGTTGGCGAAGGTCGCCTCCTCGACCGCGGACGGCACCCCGTTCGCGTTCTCGTCGACGCGCAGGACGGAGAGCTTTCCGCTGCCCCAGACCACGAAAAGCCGGTTGCCGGTCCAGGTCATGCCGCCGACGGTGGCCTCGTCCGCGTGGCCGCCGACGGTGATGTCGTACGTCTTTCCGCTGTCCCGGTCGTAGCTGAGCAGCGCGGCCGGGGTGCCCACCCCCAGGAAGGTGCGGCCGGTGTGCCCGGTCTGGCCCGACTCCGGGTCGAAGGCCAGCGCGCGCACGTAGGTCTTGCCCGGCCAGAACGGCACGCTGCCGACCGTGGTGATGGTGTCTCCCGGGTCACCCGGCGCGTAGCTGAAGAAGCCGGCGGTGTTGTAGGTGCCGCCGTAGATCCGGCCGCCCCGCCCCGGGGCGAGGTCCCAGACGTAGCTCTCCTTGGACTCGGGCACGGCGGAGCCGAGCGAGATCAGCGACTTGGTGCCGGGGAGGTACCGGTACAGGCCGGCGTTGTGGTAGGTGCCGACGTAGACCGAGCCGTCGGTGGCGGTGGTGGCCGCCCAGCCGCCGGCCGCGCCCGGCAGCTTCTGCGGGGTGTCCACCACGGCGTTGGTGTCCACGTCGACGGTGGCCAGCTTGGCCGGGTTGTTGGTGGTGTCGCTGGAGCCGGTGAAGACGCCGTACACCTTGTTCTGGTCGGTGCCGATGCCGAAGGTGCTGGCGTTGACCTGGCCGGCGTCGACCTGCGCGCCGACGTAGACGCTCTCGCCCTGGTTGCTGACCGCCACCTCGTCGACGTAGAAGGTGCCCTTGCTGCCGCCCGAGGAGTAGGGCAGCACGGACATGAAGGCGCTGCCGGTCGGGGCCGTGCCGGTCACCCGGATGGGGCTCCACCCGCCCCGGGTGCCGCTGAACGCGGTGATGGCGCTGGTCAGGTATCCGCCGTTCGCGTCGTAGAAGCGCAGGTAGAGCTGGGGCGTCGCCTCCTCGTCGACCCAGAACTTCGCGAAGGCCGTGTAGGAGGCGCCGGCGACGACCTGCATGGCCGGCGTGCTGGCCGTGCCCGCGGTCTCCAGCCCGGTGCCGGTCTCGGTGCTGCCGTCGGCGATCTTGAGGCTGGTGGATCCGTCGGAGGCCTTCTCGGTGGTGACGGTGTTGCCGCCCACCCCGAACTGCTTCCAGCCGGTCAGGCCGCTTTCGAAGCTGCCGTTGACGAAGGCGCGATCTGCGGCCTGCGCGGGCGGCGACACTCCGGCCAGCGCGCCGAGCAGCAGCGCCGCGGCGACCGCGACGGTCCGCCGGTACCCGGCGCGCCGGTCTCGTCGGTTACTCAAAGTGACTGCTCCTGTGGAGAGGGGTGATCAGGGCTGGCTAACGATAGGGCATCCGCGTCCGTTCCATGACCCCGTGTCCTGTTCGGAGCGCGGCGACAGATTCTGGTGGAACAATTCGGGCGGGCCGCACGTTGGCCACAGTCGTGATCGACGTACCGATGTCTGTTCTTGATCTTGCTCCGGTCGCCGCGACCGGCTCCGCCGGTGAGGCGCTGCGGCACACCACCGCGCTGGCCCGCCGCACCGAGGAGCTGGGCTACCGGCGGTTCTGGGTGGCTGAGCACCACAACATGCCGGCCATCGCCAGCTCGGCGCCGGCGGTGCTGCTGGCGCACCTGGCCGCCCACACCAGCACCATCCGGCTGGGCTCGGGCGGGGTGATGCTGCCCAACCACGCGCCGCTGGTGGTGGCCGAGCAGTTCGGCACCCTGGAGGCGCTGCACCCGGGCCGGATCGACCTGGGCATCGGCCGCGCGCCGGGCACCGACCAGGTGACCGCGCTGGCGCTGCGCCGGACCATGGAGGGGCTGTCGGCGGAGCACTTCCCGCGCGAGCTGGCCGACCTGATGAACTACTTCAGCGGCGCCGAGCCGGGCCCGATCACCGCGACCCCGGGTCGGGGCCAGTCGCCGGCGGTCTGGCTGCTCGGATCCAGCGGGTTCAGCGCCCAGTTGGCCGGCCTGCTCGGGCTGCCGTTCTCGTTCGCGCACCACTTCAGCGCGCAGAACACCGTCCCGGCGTTGCAGCTCTACCGGCAGAGCTTCCGGCCGTCGCAGTGGCTGGACCGGCCGTACGCGATGGTGGCGGTGAACGCGGTGTGCGCGGAGACCGACGAGCGGGCGGAGTGGCTGGCCGGCCCGGCCGGCCTGTCGTTCCTCAAGCTGCGGTCGGGGCGGCCCGAGCCGCTGGTGACGCCGGAGGAGGCGGCCGCCTACCCGTACTCGGAGTTCGAGCGGGAGTTCGTCGCCCAGCGCCGGGACGGCCAGGCGACCGGCTCGCCGGAGACCGTGGCCCGGCAGCTCGGTGCGCTGCTGGAGCGCACGGCCGCCGACGAGCTGATGCTGACCACGATGGTGTACGACGTGGCCGACCGGGTGCGCTCGTTCGAGCTGATCGCCGAGAAGGTGGCCGGTGGCCTGCGCCGGTAGGGCCGAAACACGCTCTTCATAGCCACGTCACCGCAGCGTCGCGCACAACGCATAGCTTTATCCCCGGTGGTGGTACGGCATTCCCGGTCGGGACGGGTCGGGAATGCCGCGGTGTGGTGCACCGGGTCGCCGACTGTGCGGATTCCGCGGTCGGCGGCCCGGTGCCTGCCGTTTCGGCCTCAGCGCAGATAGATGTTCGGCGCAGGCGGCGTGCTCATGCCGTCGCCCAGGAAGAAGCCCGGGTGCGGCGGCTGGTTGTAGGCGGTGTTCTGCCAGGCGATCGCGACCCGATACTGCGGATCGTGCATCAGGGTGGGCAGCCGCAGCCCGGTGGTGACGGGCGTGCTGTAGACGCGCAGCGCGGTGCTGTCGGCGGTGCGCCAGACCACCTCCTCGCGCCAGTCGCCGAACAGGTCGGCGGAGAGCGCCGGGGTGGACTTGGTGCCGTTGTTGGAGGCGACGTTGCTGCCGGTGAGCAGCCGGGTCTCGCCCCCGGTGCCGTACTTGTCGATCTTGGTGGCGTCGAGCAGCTCGCGGACCGGGTCGCCGTCCCACCAGATCAGGAAGTTCGCCGACGAGGGCTTGCGGCCGACGTTCTGCCCACGGGTGTTGAGCAGGCCGTCGACCGCCGACGACCAGGACTCCGCGCCGGGGCTGCCGGCCCAGACGTCGGCGGAGACGCCCCGGCCGTTGTCGCCGTTCGGCGCGGTCTGCCAGAGAAGCTGGCCGGTACGCGCGTCGGACATCCACGAGCTGGGCTTGCTGCCGTCCTCGTCGACCTTGAAGACCTCCAGGCCGGCGCGGGACGGGTCGAGGTCGCCGACGTGCAGGGCGTCGCCGTGGCCGTTGCCGGTGGAATAGAGCAGGCGGCCGTTGTCGTCGATCGTGGCCGCCCCGTACACGATCTCCTGGCGGCCGTCGTTGTCCACGTCGGCGACGGAGAGCTGGTGGTTGCCCTGACCGGCGGCGGCGCCGTTGCCGGCGGCGTTGGAGTCGAACGTCCAGCGCTTGGTCAGCGCGCCGTTGCGGAAGTCCCAGGCGGCGATGACCGCGCGGGTGTAGTAGCCACGCGCCATGATCAGCGAGGGGCGCTGACCGTCCAGATAGGCGGTGCCGGCGAGGAACCGGTCGACCCGGTTGCCGTACGAGTCGCCCCAGGAGGAGACGGTGCCGCGCGGCGGGTCGTAGTCGACGGTGGACAGGGCGGCGCCGGTGCGGCCGTCGAACATGGTCAGGTACTCGGGGCCGGCGAGCACGTAGCCGCTGGAGTTGCGGTGGTCGGCCGACGCGGAGCCGATCACCTGGCCGGTGCCGGAGCGGGTGCCGTCGGCGGTCTTCATGGCCACCTCGGCGTCCCCGTCGCCGTCGTAGTCGTACACCTGGAACTGGGTGTAGTGGGCGCCGGCGCGGATGTTGCGGCCCAGGTCGATCCGCCACAGCCGGGCGCCGGTCAGGGTGTAGGCGTCGACGTAGACGTTGCCGGTGTAGCCGGACTGCGAGTTGTCCTTGCTGTTGGACGGGTCCCACTTGAGCACGAACTCGTAGCGGCCGTCGCCGTCGAGGTCACCGACGCTCGCGTCGTTGGCCGAGTAGCTGTACGCCTCGCCGCTGGGCGTGGTGCCGCCCGGCGGGGCCTGGATCGGCACGTCCAGGTAGCCGTTGGCGAACTGGAGCGCCGGGGCCGACGCCGCCTGCTCGGCGCCGTCCACCACGGCCCGCACGGTGTACGCGGACCCGGCCGCCGCGCCGCCGTCCAGGTAGCTGGTGGCGCCGGTGATCGGGCTGGCGTTGACCCTGGTGGCGCCGCGGTAGAGGTTGAACGCCACGCCCGAGGTCTCGGTGCCGAGCAGCCGCCAGGAGACCAGGTTCCCGGAGCCGGAGCGGACGCTGACCAGCCCTCGGTCCAGCTTCTCCATCTGCTTGGCGCCGGCCGGTGGGGTGGTCGGCGGCGGCGTGGTGGGTGGCGGGGCGGTGGTGGGAGGTGGTGCGGTGGTGGGTGGTGGTGCGGTGGTCGGCGTCGAGGTCGGCGGCGCGCCGGTGCAGGTGGTGCCGTTGAGCGTGAAGGCGGCCGGGGCCGGGTTGGTGGTGTTGTTCCACGAGGCGTTGAAGCCGAAGTTCGCGGTGCCGCCGGTGCCGATGGCCCCGTTGTAGCCGGCGTCGCGGGCGGTGACCTGGGTGCCGGACTGGCTGACCGTGGCGTTCCAGGCCTGGGTGACCTGCTGGCCGGCGGTGAAGCTCCAGCCGAGCGTCCAGCCGTTGACCGGGTCGCCGAGGTTGGTCACGGTGACGTCGGCGCCGAAGCCGCCGCCCCACTGGTTGGTGATCCGGTAGTCGACCCGGCAACCGGCCGCGGCCGCGGAGGCAGTCACGGTGGTCAGGCCGGCGGCGGTGAGGGTGCCTGCCGCGGCCACGGCGAGCAGCAGGGTACGGCAGCGTGCTGTGCTGGGGTGCACGGAAATGGCCTCCGGAGGAGGTGTGCGCGGGGCGTGCTGCGACGCCGGCCTGCCCGGGGCCAGCGGCTGCGCCGCGCGGAACGACGGGGGACGGACGTATCGACGTCCGTTGTTCGGCTCCGCGTACCGCCGATGCTAGGGCAGCGCCCGGTGACCGCACAACGACTCACTCTTGCCCCGGGCCGGTCGACCTGATCGACTCGTGGCATGGCTGCGCACATGACCCCGGAGGAGTTCCGCCGCGCCGGCTACGCGGTGGTCGACTGGATCGCCGAATACTGGTCGACGCTCGGCGAGCGGCCGGTGACCTCCCAGGACCCGCCGGGCACGGTGGCCGCCGCGCTGCCGCCGACAGCGCCGGAGCGCGGCGAGCCGGTGGACGCGGTGCTGGCCGACCTGGACACCCTGGTCACCCCCGGGCTGACCCATTGGCAGCATCCGGGTTTCTTCGGCTACTTCCCGGCCAACACCAGCGGTCCCAGCGTGCTCGGTGACATGGTCAGCTCCGCCCTCGGGGTGCAGGGGATGCTCTGGGCCACCGGGCCGGCCTGCACCGAGCTGGAGACGGTGATGCTGGACTGGCTGGCCGAGCTGATGGACCTGCCGCAGCGGTTCCGCTCCACCAGCACGGGCGGCGGGGTCATCCAGGATTCGGCGTCGTCGGCGACCCTGGTCGCCACGCTCGCCGCGCTGCACCGGGCGAGCAAGGGCCGGTGGCGCACCGACGGCCTGGACCGGCGCTACCGCTCCTACACCTCCACCCAGGGTCACTCCTCCATCGAGAAGGCGGCCAGGGTCGCCGGGCTGGGCGCCGAGGGAGTACGCGTGGTCGAGGTGGACCCGGCCAGCCAAACGATGGACCCGACGGCGCTGCGGGCGGCGATCGAGGCCGACCTGGCCGCCCGGGACGTACCGGCGATCGTGGTGGCAACCGTGGGCACCACCTCCACCACGGCGGTGGACCCGCTACCGGAGATCGGCGCGATCTGCGCCGAGTACGGCGTCTGGCTGCACGTCGACGCCGCGTACGCCGGGGCGGCGGCGGTCTGCCCGGAGCTGCGCTGGGCGCACGCCGGGCTGGAACACGCCGACTCGTACTGTTTCGACGCGCACAAGTGGCTGCTCACCGGCTTCGACTGCGACCTGTTCTGGGTGGCCGACCGGGCCGAGCTGGTCGAGGCGCTGACGGTGATGCCGGAGTACCTGCGCAACGCGGCGAGCGAATCCGGCGCGGTGATCGACTACCGGGACTGGCAGGTGCCGCTGGGCCGCCGGTTCCGCGCCCTGAAGCTCTGGTTCGTGCTGCGTTGGTACGGCGCGGAGGGGTTGCGGGCGCACATCCGCTCCGGGGTGGCGCTGGCCGACCGGTTCGCCGCGCGGGTGGCCGAGGACGACCGCTTCGAGCTGACGGCGGCGCACCCGTTCTCGCTGGTCTGCTTCCGGCTGTCCGCCGGGGACGAGGCGAGCGCCGAGTTGTTGCGCCGGGTGAACGCCACCGGTCGGGTGCATCTGACGCACACCCGGGTCGCCGGCCGGTACACGCTGCGGCTGGCGGTCGGCTCGCCGTCGACCACCGAGGCACACGTGGACGAGGCGTGGCAGCTGCTGAGCAGCGCCGCGGACGAGCTGGTCGCGCCCTGACCCGGCCCGGCCGCCTACCCGGGCAAGGGCCGGGCGGCGAACCGCGACGCGTCGGCCGGAATGCGGCACCGGCCACCGACCGGCGCAGCTGAGCGACCTCGGCGGGCGGGCGAACCCGGGTGACGTACCCGGGATGGTCAGCGGTCGACGGCGGCCAGCGTGGGCGACGGCTCGGCGTCGCCCACGGCGGGCGGCGCGGGGTGGTCGGTGGGTGCGGGGGCCGCGAGCGCGGTGGCGGCGACGGCCCGGGCCCGGCGGGTGCGGCGCAGCGCACGCACGGCCAGCACCAGGGCGACCAGCCAACCGGCGGCGAGCAGGGCATAGACGGCGGGGCGGGCGGTGCCGCCCAGGTCACCGGCGCGCATCAGGGTACGGGCGTTGGTCAGCACGATCACCCCGCCGACGACGGCGCCGAGCACCTGAGCGGGGACGATGCGCACCAGCCAGGCCGCGATCGGGGCGGCGATCAGGCCACCGACCAGCAGCGCGGCCACGATCGGCAGCAGGAAGCCCTCCGCGCCGAGCCCGATCAGGAAACCGACACTGGCGGCGCCCGCCACCACGAACTCGGAGGTGTCCACCGAACCGATGACCTTGCGCGGCTCCATCCGTCCGGAAACCAGCAGGGCCGGCGTGGCGACCGGCCCCCAGCCGCCACCGCCGGTGGCGTCGACGAAGCCGGCCACCAGTCCCAGCGGGGCGAGGAAGCGGCTGCGCAGCCGGCCGCCGGCGCGGTTGGCGCGCAGCGGCCGGGAGAAGCGAACCAGCAGGTACGCGCCGAGGGTGAACAGGATGGCGGCCATCCACGGGGCGGCCGACTCGGTGGAGATGGAGCTGAGGAAGGTGGCCCCGGCGAACGCGCCGATCGCGCCGGGCAACGCGATCCGGCCGACCACCCGCCAGTCGACGTTGCCGAAGCGCCAGTGCGAGACGCCGGCGGCGAGGGTGGTGCCGATCTCGGCCAGGTGCACCGAGGCGGAGGCGGCAGCCGGCGCGACCCCGGCGAGCAGCAGCAGCGTCGACGAGGTCAGCCCGTACGCCATGCCGAGCGCGCCGTCGACCAGTTGCGCGGCGAACCCGACCAGGGCGAGGACCAGCAGCTTGCGCACGAGCGCCCCCTGACTTTTCGGCATCTCCTATCGACTTGGTCGACAATGCGGCACGGGGCGGCCCGGGGTCAAGCCCTCATCCGCCTTGTGAGACGGCCGACCCGAAACGGACGCGGCCGGCAGGAGGTGGCTGGCGGGCACGACAGCAGGCGGCGCATCCAGCGGAAGATCGCCCCGGCGGTTTTCGGTCCGCCTCGCCCGGCCCTCGCGCCGAGCGCCGAGCGCCGAGCGCCGAGGGCCGAGGGCCGAGGGCCGAGGGCCGCCTCGACCGCCTACCAACTTGATGGCGTGAACGAATCACCGCGGCCGACAAACCGGGCATTCCATGCCCCGGTTGAACCGTCTACGTCATCAAGTTCGTAGGCTGCGGACCGCACCAGCCGGACCGGCGGCGAAACGCAGGCGACGGCGTCGCCCCGAGCGGCCCAGGCGCGGCCGGTCGGTCGGACGCGGCCGGTCGGTCGGACGCGGCCGGTCGGTCGGACGCGGCCGGTCGGTCGGACGAGCGCGACCGGTCGGCGGGACAGCGCGGCGGGCCGGCGGGGTGGCGGACCGGCAGGGCGGCGGGACGGCAGGGCGGCGGGACGGCAGGGCGGCGGGACGGCGGGGCGGCAGGCCGGCAGGGCGAGCTCAGCTCCAGGCGCGCGGGTCGGCGGCCAGCTCGCTGACCCGTCCCGGCAGGGTGCCGGTGGCGACGTCGGCGATGGTGACCTGCTCCAGGATCTCCCGCTCGCTGGCCCGCAGCGCGATCCAGACGTCCTGCAGCGCCCGGGCCGCGCCCTGGTAGCCGAGCTGCTCGGGACGCTGGCCCCGGACGTGCGCCAGCGGCCCGTCGATCACCCGGATCACCTCGGCCAGGGAGATCTCCGCGGCCGGCCGGGCCAGCCAGTAGCCGCCCTCCGGGCCGCGCTGGGCGTGCACGATGCCGCCCCGGCGCAGTTGGAGCAGGATGCTCTCCAGGAACTTCGGCGGGATCTCCTGCGCCCGGGCGATCTGCTCGGCGGTGACCGGCCGGCTGCGCCCGCCGGTCGCCGTGCCGTCGGTCACCGCCGCCAACTCGGCAGCCGCGCGGAGGGCGTAGTCGACCCGGGCGGAGAGACGCATGCGGCAAAGGTTAGTCGGCGATCATCCGCCCGGGCGAGCGACCCTCCGCCGCTCGGCCGGGCCGCCCACCGGCAACCGGCCTGCCCCGGCCGGCGGCCCCGCGAGCCGGACAGCCAGCGGCCCCGCGAGGCGGACAGCCAGCGGCCCCGCGAGGCGGACAGCCGGCAGGCTCGCGAGGCGGACAGCCGGCGGGCCCGGGAAGCGGACAGCCGGCGGGCCGGCGAGGCGGACAGCCGACAGGACCGCGAGGCGGACAGCCGGCGGCGTCGAGGTCAGGCGCCGACCCGGCGCAGCAGCCCCTCCTGCACGGCGCTGGCGATGTGCCGGCCGTCGGTGGTGAACATCCGGCCGGTGGCCAGGCCCCGGGCGCCGGACGCCGAAGGGCTCCAGCAGTCGTACAGGAACCACTCGTCGGCCCGGAACTGCCGGTGGAACCAGAGCGCGTGGTCGAGGCTCGCACCCACCACTCCCCCGGGCCCCCACACCTCGCCGTGCACCGAGAGCACCGAGTCCAGCAGGGTCAGGTCGGAGGCGTACGTGAGGGCGCAGGCGTGCAGCAGCGGGTCGTCGGGCAGCTTGCCGTCGATGCGCATCCACACCCGCTGGTGCGGCTCGGCCGGCCGGTCGCCGGGGCGCACCCAGCCGGGCTCGCCGACGTAGCGCACGTCGATCGGGCGGGGGATCTGGCCCCAGATGCCGAGCCGCTCCGGGTAGCGGGAGAGCCGGTCGGTCATGGTGGGCACCTCGTCCGGGCCGGGCACGTCGGCCGGGGTGGGCGCCTGGTGGTCCAACCCCTCCTCCTGCCGCTGGAACGAGGCCGACATGAAGAAGATCGGCTTGTCGTGTTGCAGGGCCACCGAGCGGCGCACCGAGAAGGAGCGGCCGTCGCGGACGTTCTCCACCTGGTATTCGATCGGCTCGGCCGGGTCGCCCGGCCGGACGAAGTAGCCGTGCAACGAGTGCACGAAGCGTTCGGCGTCCACCGTGCGCCCGGCGGCGACCAGGGCCTGCCCGGCTACCTGCCCGCCGTAGACCCGCTGCGGGCCGACCGGGGGGCTCATCCCCCGGAAGGTCATCTCGCCGGTGTGGTCGAGGTCCAGCACCTCCAGCAGTTGGTCGACCGCGGCCTGGCCGACCGCGGCGGCACCGCCGGTCACCCGGTCACCCCGGTAGACGAGCGCCGAGCCGCGCTCACTGCAGCGCCCGGGCGGAGGCCGCGTCGACAAGCGAACCGAGCTGGTGCACCCGCAGGGTGTTGGTGGAGCCGGGGGTGCCGGGCGGGCTGCCCGCCACGATCACCACGTACTCGCCGGGGGTGGCCCGGTTGAGCCCGAGCAGCGCCTGGTCGACCTGGCGGAACATGTCGTCGGTGTGCTCGACGAAGGGCATCAGGAAGGTCTCCACGCCCCAGCAGAGGGCGAGCTGGTTGCGCACCTCGGGCACCGGGGTGAAGGCCAGCAGCGGCAGGTCGCAGTGCAGCCGGGAGAGCCGCTTGACGGTGTCGCCGGTCTGCGAGAAGGCGACCAGGGCCTTGGCGCCGATGGCCCGGGCGATGGAGGACGCGCCGACGGTGAGCGCGCCGCCGTGCGTACGGGGGTCGTGCTGGAGCCGGGGCACGGCGATCGAGCCGGCCTCGGTGGTGCTGATGATCTTGGCCATGGTGCTGACGGTGAGCACCGGGTACTTGCCGACGCTGGTCTCGCCGGAGAGCATCACCGCGTCGGCGCCGTCGAGCACCGCGTTCGCCACGTCGGAGGCCTCGGCGCGGGTCGGCCGGGAATTCTCGATCATGGAGTCGAGCATCTGGGTGGCGACGATGACCGGCTTGGCGTTCTCCCGGCACAGCTGCACGGCGCGCTTCTGCACCAGCGGCACCTGGTCCAGCGGAAGCTCCACGCCGAGGTCGCCGCGGGCGACCATGACGCCGTCGAAGGCCAGCACGATCGCCTCGAGGTTGTCGACCGCCTCGGGCTTCTCCACCTTGGCCAGGACCGGGCGCTGCACGCCCTCCTCGGCCATGATCGAGTGGACCAGCTTGATGTCGTCCGCCGAGCGGACGAAGGAGAGCGCGATCAGGTCGACGCCCAACCCCAGGGCGAAGCGCAGGTCCGCGGCGTCCTTGTCGGACAGGGCGGGCACGCTGACCGCCACGTTGGGCAGCGAGACGCCCTTGTTGTTGGAGACCGGCCCGCCCTCGGTGACCAGGACCCGGATGTCGGCGCCGGCCACCTCGCTGACCTCGACGGCCACCCGGCCGTCGTCGATCAGCAGCCGGTCACCGGCCTTGACCTCCTGCGGCAGCTTCTTGTAGGTGCAGGAGACCCGCTCCCGGGTGCCGACGATGTCGTCGCTGGTGATCACGACGGAGTCACCGGTGCGCCACTCGTGCGGGCCGTCGGCGAAGCGGCCCAGGCGGATCTTGGGGCCCTGCAGGTCGGCGAGCACGGCCACGGGCCGGCCGGCGGCGTCCGCCGCCTCGCGGACCAGGCGGTAGACCGCCTCGTGGTCGGCGTGACTGCCGTGGCTGAAGTTCAACCTCGCCACGTTCATGCCCGCTTCGACCAGGCCCCGGATCCGCTCCGGGGACGAGGTGGCGGGGCCGAGGGTGCAGACGATCTTCGCGCGGCGGTTCACGCCCATCAGGCTAGTCTCTCCTCCGGATCGACCTGCCGGCCGACCCCTTACGGACTGCGGTACTCCCCCGTCCGGTGGCGCGCGGGTGCGCGGCCGGGGACGGGCGACCGCACCGGGGATCTCGTGAGTGGCGGGCATCGGCGACCGCGCGCCGGGAATCGTACCGCTCGGCCGCGCCGGCCGCCGGGGGGACGCACCCGCCCCCGGACCGCCCGCCACCTCGACGGCGCGCCGCCGGGGGTCCGGCCCTCAGCTCTGCGCCTTCGCGAGCGGAAAATCCAGCGAGCCGGCCGGGCAGAGGAAGGTCATCACGTCGACCTGGTAGAGGCCGGCCTGCACGGCCGGGTCGGCCGCCATGACGCCGCGCACGTCGTCCACCGAACCGGTGCGGGCCAGCCCGAAACCGATCGGCGGGGCCGGCTCCCGGGCCGGGCCGTCCACCGAGCCGGCCACCAGCACGATCCCGCGCCGCTGCAACGCCTGCATGTGCTGGAAGTGCTCGGCCTGCAACCGCTGCACCGTCTCCTCCGGCAGGGCCGGCCCGGCCGGGCCGGGATAGAGCACGATGCACTCGTAGGTGTCGAGCGCGAAGTCCAGCTTCGGGGTCCCCACGATGGCGCTCCCTTCCGCGCTGCCGGCGCCGCCCGCGGCGGAGCCACCCGACTCGCCCCAGCCTCGCACGGCACGGCCCGTCCCAGCGGCGGCTCCGACCAACTCGGGTCGCGGCGTGACCGATTCCGCCCGGGCCGCGGCGACCGTCCGGGACCCGCGCCGCACCGTCGATGATCAACGAGACCGACAGTCGGATCCCGCTGGTACGGTCCCACTGGTGGTGCCCGACCGGAGAGGTGACGACGTGACCCACTCCCCCTCCGGAACGACCGGGCCGGGCGAGTTCCGGTGGCGGGACGTGTTCGCCGCCGGTGGGGAGATGGGCGCCCGGATCGCCGCCCACGACTGGGCGGCCACCCCGCTGGGCCCGGTGGAGAAGTGGCCACAGAGCCTGCGTACGGCGGTCTCCATCTGCCTGCACTCCCGGTTCCCGATCCTGCTCTGGTGGGGCCCGGAGCTGGTGATGCTGCACAACGACGCGTACCTGCCGGTGCTCGGCGCGTCGAAGCGGGACGCGCTGGGTCGCCCCGGCCCGGCGGTGTGGCCGGAGATCTGGCACGTCATCGGGCCGATGCTGACCGGGGTGCTGGGCGGCGACGGGGCCACCTGGAACCAGGACCAGCTGCTCGAGCTGGACCGGTACGGCTTCGTCGAGGAGTGCTACTTCACCTTCTCGTACAGTCCGATCATCGACGAGTCGGGCGCGCCCGGCGGCGTCTTCACCGCCGTCACCGAGACCACCGACCGGGTGGTCAGCGACCGGCGGCTGCGGGCGGTCAGCGAGCTGGCCGCCGCCCTGGTCGACGTGGTGGACCCGGAGGAGGTCGCCCGCCGGACGGTGGCGGTGCTGACCCGCAGTCCGGCCGTGCCGATGGCCCGGCTCTGGCTGACCGACCCGGACGGGCCCCGGCTGGCCGCCGCGGCGGGGACGCGGCCGCCGCCCGGGGCGGAGTCGAGCTGGCCGATCGCGGAGATCCTGGCCGACGGGCGCCACCGGCTGCTGCCGGCCGACCCGGCCGACGACCCGCAGCGGCCGGGTTGCCCGATGGTGGCCCTGGAGCCGGTGACCGAGCCGGGCGGCGCCGAGCCCAGCGCGGTGCTGGTGGTGGGGCTGAACCCGCGCCGCCCGGTGGACGCCGGCTACCTGTCCTTCGTCGCGCTGCTGGCCGGGCACGTCGGCACCGCGCTGGCCGGCGCCCGCGCCTACCAGGAGGAGCACCGGCGGGCGGAGGCGCTGGCCGAGCTGGACGCCGCGAAGTCGGCGTTCTTCGCCAACGTCAGTCACGAGCTGCGCACCCCGTTGACCCTGATCACCGGGCCGGTCCGGGACGCCCTCGACGACCCGGCCCAACCCCTGCTCCCGGCCCAGCGGCGCCGGCTGGAGCTGGTCGACCGCAACGCGGCCCGGCTGCGCCGGCTCGTCGACAGCGTCCTCGACTTCACCCGGATCGAGGCCGGCCGGCTGGTCCCGGAGCGGGTGGCGGTGGACGTGGCCCGGCTCACCCGGGAGATCGCCGCGTCCTTCGTGCCCGCCGTGGAGCGGGCCGGGCTGACCTTCGAGGTGGACTGCCCGCGGCTGCCCCGGGCCGCCTACCTGGACCGGTCGATGTGGGAGAAGGTGGTGCTCAACCTGCTCTCCAACGCGCTCAAGGCGACCCTGTCCGGTGGGATCCGGCTGCGGGTGGCGGGCACCGGCGGCGGGTTCCGGCTCACCGTCACCGACACCGGCGTCGGCATCCCCGCCGACCAGCTCCCCCAGCTGTTCCAGCGGTTCCACCGGGTCACCGGCCCGACCGGCCGGTCCGCCGAGGGCACCGGCATCGGGTTGGCCCTGGTCCGCGAGCTGGTGCAGCTGCACGACGGGGAGGTCTCCGCGACCAGCACCCTGGGTGCGGGCGCCACGTTCGAGGTCCGGATGCCGTACGGCACCGGCGCGAGCCGCCCGGGGCGGGCGACCGGCACCGGTAAACCACCGGCCGCCGCCGGGCTCGTCGTGGCCACCGCCGGCCCGGCCGAGGGCGAGGTGGGCGCGGCGGACGGCCCGCGCATCCTGCTGGTCGACGACAACGCCGACCTGCGGGCGTACGTGACGGAACTGCTCGCGCCGCGGTTCCGGGTGCGCACCGCGGCCGACGGCCGGGCCGCGCTCGCCGTGATCGCCACCGACCCGCCCGACCTGGTCCTGGCCGATGTGATGATGCCGCTGCTGGACGGCTACGGGCTGCTCGCCGCGGTCCGCGCCGACCCGGCCACCGCGCACCTGCCGGTGGTGCTGCTCTCCGCCCGGGCCGGGCCGGAGGCGGCCGTCGAGGGACTGACCGCCGGCGCCGACGACTATCTGGTCAAGCCGTTCTCGGCCGGCGAGCTGCTGGCCCGGGTGCAGGCCAACCTGGATCGGGCCCGGGACCGGCTGCGCCGCGGCGACTGGGCCACCCAGCTGGTCGAGTCGATCACCGAGGGCGTCTGGGTGGCCGACACCGACGGGGTGGTCATCGAGGTCGACACCACCTTCGGCGAGCTGACCGGGTACGGCCCGGAGGGCGTGCCCTACCCGCCGCCGCACCCGTGGTTCCCGGACCCGCAGACCCACCCGGAGGAGCGGGCGCTGATCGAGCGGGGCCTGGTCCACCTGCTCGGCGAGCACACCGGGGCGTACGAGGTGCCGTTCCGGCGCCCGGACGGGCGGCTGCGCTGGATGTCGGTCTCCGCCGGCGAGGTCCCCGACCCGCCGCACGACCGCAACCTGCTGGTCGGCACCATCCGGGACGTCACCGACGAGCACCTGGCCCGGCTGCGGCACCAGCGGGCGGCCACGTTGGCCGACCGGTTGGCCGCGGCCGGGGACGAGGAGGAGGTGCTGGCGCTGACCGCCCGGGCCCTGGGCGAGGCGTTCGACGGCACGGCGTACCTGCTGCCCGAGCAGGGCCCGCCGGTGGCGCGCACCGCCACCGGCCCGGTCGAGGTGCCCACGCTGGACTCGGCCGTGGCGGCGGCGCTGACCGGCGCGGCCGAGGCGCCGCCCGGGCCGGGTGAGCTACCCGGGGTGGCCGGGCGGCTCAGCACCGCCACCCGGCGGTGGCGCAGCTGGGTGGCGTTCCCCCGGCCCCGCCCGGTGCCCGCCGAGGAGCACCTGCTCGGCGGCCTGCTGGTCGCCGCCGGCGTCCAGGCGCTGCTCCGGTTGGAGGCGGTGACCCGGCAGGACGAGGCGACCGAGCGGCTGCGCGGCGCGGTCCGGGAGGCCGGCGAGCGGGAGCGCGCCTGGCAGGCCGAGGCCGCCGCCCGCGCCGCCCAGCAGCGGGCCGACCGGCGGTTCCGCACCCTGGTGGAGGCGTCCACGGCGGTGGTCTGGACGGCCGACCGGCAGGGCCGGATCGTCGAGCCACAGCCCTCCTGGGAGGCCTACACCGGCCAGGTCTGGCCGGAGTACGCCGACGACGGCTGGGCCGGCGCGCTGCACCCCGACGACCGGGCGCGGATCGGCGCGGCCTGGCGGGACGTGGTCGCGGCCGAGGCGCCGCTGTTCGAGGCCGAGGGCCGGCTGCGGCACGCCGCCACCGGCGGGTACCGGCACTTCGCGCTGCGCGCGGCCAGCCTGCGCGACGAGTCGGGGCGGGTGACCGAGTGGGTCGGCACCATCGCCGACACCCACGACCGGGTGCTGGCCGAGGCCCGGGACGTCACCGCGCGGCAGCGGGCGCTGCGCCAGGCCGAGGAGCTGGCCCGGCTGGCCGGCGCGCTGAGCTCGGCCGAGGAGACGGCGGCGATCGTGGCGGTGATCGTCGCCACCGCGCCGGCCGTGGTGGGGGCCGACGCCGTACGGCTGGCCCTGGCCCCACCGGGGTCCCCGACGCTGGAGGTCACCGACCACACCGGCCCGGTGCGGCTGGCCGTCGAGGCGGACGTCCCGCTGGCCCGGGCGGTCCGCGACGGCGCGCCCACCCCGCTGCCCGACGGTGCCGGGGTCTGCCTGCCGCTGAGCTACGGCGACGGTGGCGTGCTCGGCGCGCTGGAGCTGCGCTGGGCGCAGCCGGTCGCCGACGACGACGCGCGGCGCAACCTGCTCGACACGGTGGCCGGCCTGTGCAGCCAGGCGCTGCGCCGGGCGGAGCTGACCGCCTCGGCGCGGGCCATGGCGGATTTCGCCGCCCGGCTGAGCGTCACCCGCTCCACCGCCGAAGCCATCGACGTCATGTTGTCCGCCGCGCCGCTCGCGCTGGGCGCCGCGCTGCCCGGCCTGGCGATGCGGGACGGCGGGCTGGGCGTGCGGCTGTGGTACCACGACCACGACGTGCCGGAATCGCTGGCCGCGACGTTCGACGGCCTGCGCGCCGACGATCCCCGGCCGATCGCCCGGGCGCTGCGCACCGGCCAACGGGTCACGGTGCGCGACCGGGCCGACTTCGCCCGGCAGTTCCCGGAGCTGCCGGATCCGGTCGGCGGGCACGGCATCGTGACCACGGTGGCGCTGCCGCTGTTCGACGGGGACCGCCGGCCGGTGGCCGCGCTGGCCTTCGGCTGGCACCGGGAACGCCCGCTGCGCGCCGGTGACCTGGCGCTGCTGGACACCATCGCCGACCTGTGCGAGCAGACCCTGGAACGGGTCCGGCTGGCCGCCGCCGAGCACAACCTGGTGACCCGGCTGGCGGGGCGGCTGCGGTCGACCGCGACCCAGGTTCCGGAACCGCTGGAGATCGCCACCCGCTACCGGCCGGCGATGACCGGGCTGCACCTCGGCGGCGACTGGTACGACCTGATCGCCCTGGACGGCGGGCGGCTCGCGGTGGTGCTCGGTGACGTGGTGGGGCACCGGGTGGAGGCCGCCGCCGACATGGCCCAGCTACGCACGGTGGTGAACACGCTGATCCGCTCCGGGGTGCCGCTGGCCGACGTGTTCGGCCGGGTGACCGAGCTGATCGGGTACGGCTTCCTCGGCACCTGCCTCGCGCTGATCGTCGACCCGGCCGCCGGGGAGGCGGCGGTGGCCCGGGTCGGGCACCCGCACCCGGTGCGGGTGCCGGCGGGCGGCGTGCCGGAGACCGTCACCACGGGCAACTCGCTGCCGCTGGGGCTGGTCCGCGAGCCGGTGCCGGTGACCCGGGTCCGGTTCGCCCCGGGCGACCTGCTGGTGCTCTACACCGACGGCCTGGTGGAGCGGCGCGGCCGACCGTACGACGCGGGGGTGGCCGCGCTGCACGAGGTGATCACGCCGCTGCGGGACGAGCCGGTGGAGGCGGTCGCCGACGCGATCCTGACCGGCCTGTCCGGGGCCGAGGACGACCAGGCGCTGGTGGTGATCCGGCACGCCCGCTGAGCGGGCGCCGGCGACCGGTTCGTCCGTTCGCGTTGCGGCCGGCGATCTGGGGGAAAGCAGACCGTGGGCGGCCGCCGCCGCCCACGACCGACGGATGGAGGACCAGCCCATGGCGACCAGCGCACAGCCCGCGAATGCCTCGGGGACCTACCGGATCGGGGGTGACCTGCAGGTCGACCGGCTCGGGTACGGGGCGATGCAGCTCACCGGGCCCGGGGTCTGGGGCGACCCGAAGGACCCGGCGGAGGCGGTGCGGGTGCTGCGCCGCGCCTACGAGCTGGGCGTGACCTTCATCGACACCGCCGACTCGTACGGGCCGTTCGTCTCCGAGCTGCTGATCAAGAAGGCGCTCCACCCGTACGCCGATGACCTGGTCATCGCGACGAAGGCCGGCCTGACCCGCTCCGGGCCCGGCGACTGGCGGCCGGTGGGTCGCCCGGAATACCTGCGCCAGCAGTGCGAGCTGAGCCTGCGCCACCTGGGCCTGGAGGCCATCGGGCTATACCAGCTGCACCGGATCGACGCGAAGGTGCCGCTGGAGGACCAGCTCGGCGAGCTGGCCCTGCTCAAGCAGGAGGGCAAGATCCGGCACATCGGCCTGTCCGAGGTCAGCGTCGCGCAGATCGACGCGGCCCGGAAGGTCACCCCGATCGTGTCGGTGCAGAACCTCTACAACCTGGCCGACCGCAGCGCCGAGGACGTGGTGAGCTACTGCGAGCGCGACGACCTGGCGTTCATCCCCTGGTTCCCGATCGCCACCGGCAACCTGGCCAAGCCCGGCGGGCCGCTGGACGCGATCTCCACCGAGCACGGCGCGACGCCCGCGCAACTCGCGCTCGCCTGGCTGTTGCGCCGGTCGCCGGTCATGCTCCCCATCCCGGGTACGTCGTCGGTGGCGCACCTGGAGGAGAACGTCGCCGCCGCCGAGGTGCAGCTCACCGACGACGAGTACGAGGCGCTGTCGAAGGCCGCCTGAAAGGAGGGGCCCCCTGTTAACGCCTGCGGTATAGCAGGGGCCCCCTGTTAACAGCCGCCGTGGCCCACCCGTCCGGAGCGGGTGGGCCACGGCCGCCGATGAGACGCGGGTGACCGGTCAGTCCCAGATCCACCGCAGGACGGTCCACATCTCGATGCCGACCATCACCACGGTCCAGACGACGGCGGCGACGGCGCACCGTTCTCCCGGTTCCGGCCGGTCGACGCGGTTGCGGGCGACCGGCCGGGGTGGGCCGGAGTCAGACGGCGAAGCAGTTGGGGCGGATCGCCGCGTCGGCGAGCGCCTGCCGGACCACCGTGTACGTGGTGCCGTCCAGGACCAGGCCGAGGTGGCCGACCACCCGCAGCGGGCACGCCGCCTGGATCAGCACGTTTGTCGCGCCGTCGGCGAGCACCGCGTTGTCGACCGGGCGCACCAGCTCGTCCTGCCAGGTACGCACGGTCGTCCAGCGCACCGCCCCCGGGGTGTCGTCGCCGGCGTTGAGGGTGGCGAGGAAGTCCGAGCCGATGGACATCTGCTGGCAGGCCACGATGCCGGCACAGCTGCCCAACCCGACGAAGTTGACGATGTTGGCGACGTAGGTGCCCTGCTGGGGGCTGCCCAGGCTGACGTAGCGTCCCACGGTGTCGGTGCCGCCGAGGAACTTCACGTACCAGCGGGAGACCAGACCACCCTCGGAGTGGGTGACCAGGTCCACCTTGGCCGCCCCGGTGGCCGCCCGGACCTGGGCCACGTACGCGCCCAGGGCCTGCGCGGACTGCCGGATGTCCCCGAAGCCGAGGTTGGGCAGCTGATAGATCCAGACCCGGTAACCGTCGGCACGCAGCCGCGCGGCGATCGGCTCGTACGCGATGGAGACCCCGATCAGGCCGCCGACCACGATGACCGGGTTGGCGTTGGCGGCGGCGAGGGTGGTGGCGCTCGCCGTAGTGGCGGCCCCGGGGCCGTCGGCGGTGGCGCTGGTCGCGGCTCGGTTGGCCGCCGCGTCCCGGCCGGTGGTGGTGGCGGTCCGGTCGGCGATGGTGGTGATCGCGGGCCGGTCGGGGGCGGCGCGGTCGGCGGTGGCGGCGCTCGCGGCGGTGGGAGCGAGCAGGACGGTTGCGGCGGTGGCCGTGGCGAGGATCGATCGAAGCAGCATGGCTGCGCCTCCGGTGGGAGGTGCCCGGGGTTGTCCGGGCGGGACGGGTGGGGGGCGATCGATCGTGGACACGATGATGCGTGTCTTGTTTCACACCCGTCAATGAAAAGTTACGCGCCGGTAACCCGTTGTCCCCCAGAGCGCACAAACCCCCATATCCGCTCCCCGTGAGGCGCCCCGCAGCCCGCAAGATCCGCACAACTTCGCTGAAGTTGTTGCCTCGTAACGGGATTGAGGCAACAACTGCACTGAAGTTGTCCGGATCTTGGCGGCGGCACGACCAGAACGCCCGCCCCGGATGGTCGGGGCGGGCGTAGGGAGGTGGGATGGGGAGGGGTCAGGGGCGCCGGGCGACTCCGGCGACGAACGTGCGCCAGGAGTCGGGGGCGAAGGTCAGGACCGGTCCGGCCGGGTCCTTGGAGTCACGGACCCCGACCACCCCCGGCAGGTTGTCGGCCACCTCGATACAGGCACCACCGTTGCCGCTGCTGCGGCTGCTCTTGCGCCACCGCGCGCCGATCAGGTCCATGTCTCTGCCACTTCCGCGAAAAGGTCGACTGACTGCCGGTGGGACAGCGCCTCGCCGCGCACGTTCTCCCACGCGGCCATTATGGCCGCGAGGTCGTCGGGATCGCTAACCACTTGCCCCTGCAACAGGTTGTCCAGATAGCCGGCGACCCGGTGGTCCGGGGAGGTGGCGAGCACGAACGGTCCGTTCAGCCCGGCATACTCGCCCACTGTGGACGGCACCACGTGCACCCGGACGTGCGACTCGGCGCAGGCCGTGACGATCGCCTGCAACTGCTCGCGCATGGTGGCCGGCCCGCCCACCGGCCGCCGCAACACCGCCTCGTCGATGACGGCCGTGAGCTGGGGTGGATCGTCCCGACGCAGGGCACCCTGCCGGTTCAGCCGGGCGGTCAGATGGCGGGCGACGTCAGCGCGCGGAATCAGCCCAGCCCCGCCGAGCACAGCTCGGGCGTAAGCCTCGGTCTGGAGCAGGCCCGGCAGAACCAGCGGCTCAAACCAACGCAGCGACACCGCGTCTCGCTCAATCTCCTGCCAGGGACGGAACCAGATTGGTTCACGACGTCTCGAAGTGTCCGGCCAAATGTCCACCACGTCCCGCTGGAGCACCTCGGCCGCCGCCATCCGGTGCCGGGGGTGCGGGATCCGGCCCTCGCTCAGCCACCGGCCGGCGGTCTTCGGATCGACACCCACTCGCTCGGCGAGGGCTTCCGTGGTCAGCCCCGTCTCGTTCAGCGCTGCCCGCAACGCGTCGTTCACGCGCACTCCTATCGGACGTCCGAAATATCCGCCGACCATATCGGTACGCGGTGTATCTGCCCAGCAACAGAACGGAGGGTTGGGCACAGAGGACGGTAACGACTGGAGAAACCGACGATGCGAAAGATCAAGCCGGGCGATGTGCTGCACCTGACGGGCGACGCGTCACCGCAGTTCGCCGCCACCTCGATCCGCCTCCGGGTCATCCGCGAGCTGGTCGACCGGCACCCGCCGCACGGCTGGACGTGGATCGAGGGCTACCAGTTGGGCGCGCGGGATCAGGCGGTCGCCAAGCGCGAGCTGTTCGTGCTGCGGGAAGGCTTGCGATGGGCAACACCGCCCTGCTCACCCGGCCCGCGCAGGCAGGTGCACAGCCGCGCGGGGGCCACCCGGTGACCGCCTCCCCCCACCGGCGCGAGCACACCGCCCTGCCGCCGACCTGGCTCTGCCGCGCCTGCGCACACCCGTGGCCGTGCGGGGAGGCCCGGGTGACGCTGCTGCGCCAGTACGGCCACGACCGCGCGGGCCTGCTGGTCTACCTGGCGTCGCTGATGGCGGTCGCGCAGGAGCAACTGACCGACCTCGACTGCGGCAACGCCCCGCGTCTGGAGGACCGGTTCCTGACCTGGGCCCGTTCGAGGTAGGACGCTGCCTCTGGACTCAGCCGAGGAATGGTGCTCGCAGGTCGTGCCGGTCGTCGTTCGCCGGCAACTCCTCCGCGACGACCGCGTAGGACGGGCTCGGTCACGCCGCCGCCACTTGACCGTCCTCCACCGTCTCCTGCGCCACTTGGCGATACAGCCCGCACAGCATCGCACCGGGACACCTGGATTTATCCGGTCTCATCGAGCAGACCGCGGCGAAGCGCCTCTGCGCGGATGTCGAACAAGGGCACCAACTTGCCGTTGCGGCGCACCTTCCAGGCACTCCAGCCATTGATAGTTGCCTTGCCAGTGACCGTCGAGCCGGCGGGAGAGGGAGATTCGAAGACTTCGCCGCCGTCAAGCTGGATCTGCCCACCACGACTGATCCGAGCCGTGTGAGCTACCCGCTTGTAGGTGAGAACCAGCTCCTCATCCACGTTCAAGGCGCCGACGCTCACCAGACGAGCCACAGTTACTCCCCCGAAGTAAGCCCGCGTCCGCCGCGACACTCGCGTGGGCACCTGCTGAAGGGGAAGCTCCGGCGGCGTCTCCGCCGGCGCACTGGACGCCGGGAGGGTGCCGGGCGGAAGAATGAAGCCCAGCTTCTCGGGATCCCAGATGATCTCGCACAGCCGCTCGTAGAGTCGCTGCCTGACGTCGATCGCGGCGAGGCCGAAGTCCGGCATCGGATGGAAGAGTTTCCCGAGGTTGTACCTCTTGATGACTCCCTCGGTGAAAGGCTTGTTCCGCTGGTGGGTGACCTGGTGAAGGGACGCTGTCAGGTGGTTCTGCCCGCGATACCACTCGACCTTCTGCTCGTACGGCGCGTCCTGATAGCTGGCGTTGTAGGACTTCCGGAGGAGCAGCAACGCCCCGACCCGGTTGCGGTGCACCCGGAACGCCGCCTCAGTTCTTGCCTCGGGTTGGTAGCGCTCGAACTTGTTGGCCCAGATGTGTTCAATCTCGTAAGGCTCATCTTTGTCCAGGTAACGCGCCATCTCGTTAGGACGCCCACACTCAACCTCCACGAACGCGGTCAGCCGCGCCAGAAGGTACCTGACCTGCGCGCGATTGTCCGCACGGAGGCCGTAGCCCTTGACACCGGTGAAGTCGGCGTCCAGCCCGGTGATCCGCCGCCCCAGCGCCTTGGCCAAGGCATCGATGTCACGACACGCGCGCAACTCGATCAGGACGGCAAGCATGTCACCCTGCAACCCACCTGGCTTGGTGATCCGGTTGTTGACGGCCATCCTCATGAAGACCAGGTCGAGGTAGGCGGCCACGAGGAATGCCTTCTCCCGGAACTGGGCGTCCGAGTCATCCGGGGCGAGCGCGGCCATCAGGAACGGCATCTGATCGAGTTCGTTCCTGGCGTTGTAGAAGACCGGCTCCAGACCTGGCTCGAGAACCGCCGCAGCCGCGTTGAGCGTGGCGTAGCGCTCGGCCAGACGTAAGAGCTCATGCTCGATGAATCGGGCGAAATCGGGCGCGTTGACGAGACCCATCCGCCCGGCGTGATTCTCCTGCACCCAACCGTGGAATGACACCGCGACGTCCGCGGCCTCTTCCTCCGTCTGGACGAAACGGCCGACGAGCAGCGCCTGGAGGAATCGTGCGGCGGTTTGCGGCGCCCGGCTCCCGATCCGGATGAAGGCCCGGTTCCAGGCATCCCCGAGGCGGGGCAGGTTGTTGCGGTTACTCGCCTTGCGCAAGAGGAAGCTCTTCAGCAGGTCAGCCGGACCGAGCTGTATCCCCCGGTCGTTCATGGTCTCGAAGATCTCCCAGCCCTGCCTACGATCGTTCGCGTTGATCCCGACCAAACAGACCCGGTTGAGCAGCCAGTGGATGAATAGTGGAAGTGCCTCGTCCCGCACAGACTCGGGAAGGAGTTCGTGGAGTTCCATGCCCCGCTCGTACAGATTGCGGACCGAAGCACCAGCATCTGGCGGCAGGATGTAGGGCTTGTCCTCGTAGATCGCCTCAAGCACAGGTGCCCGCGCGTCGGAACGAATCGCGTACGCGCGTTCACCGTACGACGTGCCGGCGATCAGTGGTTCCAGCGCGGCGATGTCGTTCTGGTACTCCGGCCGGTCAGCCTCGATCGCCAGGCGGCGTAAGTGCAACAGGAGAAGGTGAAGCGTCGTCACACGCTGCTGGCCGTCGACGAGCGCGGCCAGGTCGTCGTCCCGGTAGTAGACGAATGGCCCGAGGAAGTATGGGCGATAGTGACGGACCTCCCGCCGTTCGTCCCCAGGCGTCCAGTCCTCGACGAAGTGGCCGGTCAGGTCGTCCACGAGGATCTTGACGTCCTCGCGGCCCCAGCTGTATTCCCGCTGATAGGGGTCGAGCCGGAACTGAAATTGACTGAACAGCTGCTGGATCGTGAAACCGTCACCTCGGATCGGCGCATCCGGCATCAGGCCACCTCCCCCGCCTCGGATCGTGCCGAGCCCTCATGAAGATCTGTGGCCCGGGCAGTCAGTGCCTCGGCGATGGCGGCGAACTCCCGCAACGCCGCCTGAAGGTCCTCCACGATCTCCTGCGCGATGACCTCGGGCGGCAGTAGCGCGTCGGCGTCTTCCAGGGACGCATCCTTGAGCCAGGTGATGTCGAGGTTGACCTTGTCGCGGACGATCAGCTCGTCGTAGGAGAAGGGCCGGAACCGTTCGGTCTCCACCCGCTCGGCGCGGTCCTTGCCGGGCAGGTAACAATCGACGAAGTCTTGGAGGTGTTCCCGGCGCAGCGGGTTCTGCTTCAAGGTGAAGTGCTGGTTGGTGCGGAAGTCGTACACCCAGAGGTTTCGGGTCCACGGCTCCTCACGGGCGCGCTTGCGCTCGAAGAAGAGAACGTTGGCCTTGACCCCGCCGGCGTAGAAGATGCCGGTGGGCAGGCGCAGCATGGTGTGCAGGTCGTACTGCTTGAGCAGCCGGCGGCGGATGGTCTCCCCCGCGCCGCCTTCGAAAAGCACGTTGTCCGGCAGGACGACCGCGGCCCGGCCGTCGATTTCCAGCAGCGAGGCGATGTGCTGCACGAAGTTGAGCTGCTTGTTGGCGGTGGTGGCCCAGAAGTCGGCGCGCTCGATCTCGCGTTCCTCCCGGGAAGATCGCCCGTCCTCGCCGACCATCCGTATCGACGAGCTGCGGCCGAACGGTGGGTTGGCGAGCACCAGGCTGACCCGCCGGTCCGGCTCCCGGCCAAGTGCGTCGCGCACGTCGATCAGCGACGGCCCGTTCGGGCTGCCGATGCCGTGCAGCAGCATGTTCATCGCCGCGAGCCGCGCGGTGCCGTCGACCAACTCGGTGCCGAAGATCGCGCCGCTGGCGAGCCGCCGCCGCTGGTCCGGGGTGAGGGCGTTGCCGTGGTGGCGCTGGATGTGCTCGAACGCCGCCAGCAGGAAGCCGCCGGTCCCGCAGGCCGGGTCGGTGATCGTGTCGTCGGGGCTGGGCAGCATGCAGTCGACCATCGCGGCGGTCAGCGCGCGTGGGGTGAAGTACTGTCCGGCGCCGGACTTCGCGTCCTCGGCGCCCTTGGCGAGCAGTTCCTCATAAGCGTCACCCTTGACGTCAACCCCGGCGCTTGACCACTGCTCCTTGTCGATCAGGTCCACGATCAGCCGCTTGAGCTTCGCCGGGTCCTGGATCTTGTTCTGCGCCTTGCGGAAGATCGTGCCGAGGGTGCCGTCCTCCCGGGCCAGCCCGATGAGGATGTGCCGGTACTGCACCTCCAACGCGTCGCCCTCGGCGTCCAGCAGGGTCTGCCAGCTCAGCTCGTCCGGCACGATCTGCTCCGGCTTGAGCTTCCGGTTGGCCCGCTCGTCGGCCATCTTGAGGAACAGCAGATAGGTCAACTGCTCCACGTAGTCAATGGTCGAGACGCCGTCGTCGCGCAGGACGTCGCAGTAGTTCCAGAGCTTGTGCACCAGACGGCGCGAATCCACAGTGCTCACAGTGGCAAGGTCTCCTGCTGGTAGTCGTCGCCGGTCACCCTGGTCGGCGGAGCCGGCAGCTCCTTGGGGGTACGTCGAGAGCGGGTGCGCTGCTTCGGGATGGTCATGGCGCGCTCGGCCTTGATCCGGGCGAGCAGTTCGGTGGCGGGTTCGTCGTTCGGATCTTGAGGGACAAAGCGTCCCGCGAACGCTTCCGCGAGCAACGATGCGCGCAGCCCTGCGGCCTGCTTTCTGGTTCGTTCGATCGCCTCAATCAGCCTCTCGATGCCAGACAGCCGTTCATTGGTGCGAGCAACGATGTCTCGCTGTTCGGCCAACGGGGGAACCGGAAACTCCACCGCCTTGAACCTGGATGCTGAAAGATGAGCGATGTTGGTCGTAATACGCAGCTCTCGAGAGAAACGACCAGCATGCATATGGCGCCGAAAGACCAAAAGCGCCCACTCTGGGTCGACGCCGGGGCCGGCCCGGAAGCGGAGAATACTGTTGGTGAAGGCAATATCCTCGGGAACCCCGCGATAGAGCGCCGGACGGCCGAGCAACTCGGGGCTCTGGCCCTCATTGAGGAGGATGTCCCCGGGTGAAAGCTTGAACCGCTCAAAGACAGCCGGTGGAAAGTCCATCTCCATGATGTCGCTCGTGTCGATGCGATCCTCGAACACGTTGGCCACTCGTAGGTAGGGACGCATATGCAATCCGGTGTGCCAGTCTGGGTGACGCTGGCGACCCAGATCGACACGCCCGGCTTCCGCGACTGTCACGGTTCGCCAACACTCGCCGCCGCGCAACGGAACAGCTTCGATCAGCAGCCGCTTCTTAAGTGCACGCAGGCGCAACAGCTGCTTAACGAGGATGCCCAGCCCTGCCTTGAGTCGAGATAGCTTTGCATCAATTGCACTCAAGATGCGACGCTGCTCGGGCAGCGGCGGCAAAGGCAGAAGCAGTTCAGTAAGGTAAGAGCGCGGCACACGACGAAGGCCCACCGCACCCGTCATCGCCGCTTGAGCTGCCCTCCTGACAGCCGGTTGCAACAAGAAATGAGCAAGATATCCGGGTTCGACAGCACCCAGGGAACGCAGGGCGAACAGCTCGGTACTTCCCAGCGCCCGACCGCCGACGAGTCCAGACGCCAGAGCAATCTTGCCGTTCTCCATGCAAGGGGTCACCTTGGCGAACATCACGTCGCCCTCCTGAAAGGGCGTCAGCGACCGCTTCTTGGCGTCTCCGTAACGAATGCTTTGACTAGCGTCCATTCTCCCGGACTCAGCTTCCACCGATGCCATCGGCACCATGGAGACCATGTCATCGTCGTCGGGCTGATGGTCGAAAGTCCGAGGATTGATAGCGACAACGTCTCCCAGACGGGCGTTGGTCCACCCCGGAGGCAGATCCGTCACGCGGTCAACTCCTCGTTCAGCTCGTCCAACAGCGGCTCCGCCCGCTCCCCGAACGCCCCCGCGTACCCGTCGATCCCGCCCCGTTCGGTGAACGGCACACCCTCCAGGTCGTCGGGCGTGATCTCCACGCTGACCGCTATCACGTCCTTGATCCTTTCCAGCCACCACACCTGGTCGGCCGTGAACGTGGCCCCCGCCTGTTGCTGCCGCAGCAGCCACCCACGGAAGCGCTCCTCTATGGACGCCCGGTACGGGCGTAGCTCCTGGTCGATGCCCAGCTCGTAGCGGACCAGAGCGACCAGGTCGGTGATCCCGCGCGAGCCGGCCTGCTCCGAGGTCCGGCCGAGCAGGACGTACGCCTTCCACAGCGACTCCGGCGTCCACGCCTGCGGGGGGCGGGCGATCCGCGCGGCCAGCTCCTTGAGCTGGTCGTAGCTGATCCGGCCCTTGCCCTCGTAGAAGACCTGCAAGGCAGTGATCTCGTCGCGGTGCTGCTCCAGGTAGTCGTGCCAGCTCCGCACGGTGACCTGAGCGCGCTCTTCGGCCGGCACCCCGGCAGCCGAGACGAGCCGGTCGACGTTTACCTCGTCGATGGTGATGTCGTGGGCGCGGCGGATCTCCAGGATGCGTTCCCGCAACTGCGGGTTGGCCGCGAGCGGGCGCAGCGCGCCGGCCAGCAGGTCGCGGACGGCGTCCGGTCCGGCCTGGGTCGCCGGGTTGAGCTGTTCGGGGGCGACGGCGTCGACCAGGCCGCGCACGATGCCGGTGAGCGGCTGCCCGGCCAGCTCGGCCAGCTCGGCGCGTTCGTCGTCGGTGAGCTGCCGGTCGAGGCGGGACAGCCGGGAGGCGAGGGTGGCCACCTCGTCCGGGTTGGCGGTGAGGGTGCCGGCCTTGCGGAGCAGGTCGCGCAGGGAGATCTGCTGTTCGCTGTGCCGTTGCAGCGGCACCGCCTCGTCCAGCTCTGCTTCGGTGACGCCGACCGCGTCGACGATGACGAACCGCTCCTTGACCTCGGCGTCCGGGGTGACGGACTGGAAGTCGGCCGGGTCGATGGTGCGGGCGCCGCGCCCCTTCATCTGCTCGAAGTAGGTGGCGCTGCGCACCGGCCGGAGGAAGAAGACGCATTCCAAGGGCCGGACGTCGGTGCCGGTGGCGATCATGTCGACGGTCACCGCGATCCGCATCTCCGGGCTGTTGCGGAACGCCTGGATGAGCGTGTCGGGGTTGTCGCCGTCCCGGCGGGAGGAATAGGTGATCTTCTTGACGAAGTCGTTGCCACGTCCGAAGACCAGTCGGACCATGGCCACGATCTCCTCGGCATGGTTGTCGTCGCAGGCGAAGATAAGCGTCTTCGGCACAGTGGAGCGGCCCGGGAAGATCTCGGCGAAGAGCCGGTCCCGGAACGTCTTCAGTACCAGCCGAAGCTGCCCCTTGGAGATCACCGACCGGCCCACCTGGCGGCCGGCGTACGTGAAGTCGTCCTCCAGCTCCTGGTAGCGCTCGGCGCGGGTGCGGCGGTCCCGCAGCGGCACGACGGTGCCGGCCTCGATCCTCTCCCCCGATTCGGTGATCTCGGTCTTGATCCGATACACGTCGAAGTTGACGTTGACGCCGTCGGCGACCGCCTGTTCGTAGGTGTACTCGGAGACCAGGTTCTGTTGGAAGAAGCCAAGGGTCTGCTTGACCGGCGTTGCGGTCAACCCGACCACGAAGGCGTCGAAATACTCGATGACAGCCCGCCACTTGCCGTAGATCGAGCGGTGGCACTCGTCGACCACGACCAGGTCGAACGTCTCCGGTGGCAGCTGCGGGTTGTACCCGACCTCGGCCGGCTCCTCCAGGTCGTAGCTGTCGTAGGCACGATCGTCCAGGTCGACATCCGGAAGCTCGGCGCCGCGCAGCGCCCCGTACAGCCGCTGAATCGTGGAGATCACCACGTTGGACGAGTCGAGCATGCCGGCGCCCGACAGCCGATCGACGGTGTACAGCTCGGTAAACTTCCGTCCGTCGTCCGGGGTTTGGTAGCCGGCGTACTCGCGTAGCGTCTGCTTGCCGAGGTTGTTCCGGTCGACCAAGAAGAGAATCCGGCGGGCCCGGGCGTGCTTGAGCAGCCGGTAGCTGGCGGTGACAGCGGTGAAGGTCTTCCCCGCCCCGGTGGCCATCTGGATCAGCGCCCGGGGTCGGTCCTCGGCGAGCGACCGCTCCAGGCCGTCAACGGCGTCGATCTGCGCCGGGCGCAGGCCGAGCCGGTCCAGCGTAGGCATGCGCCGCAGTCGGGCCCGCAGGGTGGGCGCGGCCGGCTCGTCGTCCGCCTCCCGCATCCACCGCGCGAGCGTCTCCGGCCGATGGAAGGCGAAGACCTCACGGGTACGCGGAAACGGGTCGAGCCGGTTGACGAAGGCGGTCTCAGTGCCGGTGGCGACGTACCCGAAGGGCAGCGCCTCCTCACGCCGCCACGCGCCGAATCGCTGTTCGGCGGTGAGCCCGTGGAGGTAGCGGTCGAGCTGCGCCTCGACCCCACGTGGGGCGGTGCCCTCCCGCTTGGCCTCGATCACGCCGACCAGCCGTTGGTTGACGTAGAGAAGGTAGTCGGCCCGGCCCGTCGCGAGGGTCACCTCCCGCACCGCGACGCCGCTGCTGGCGTACAGGTTGAGCTGGTTCTCGTCCTGGACCTGCCAGCCCGCGGCGGTGAGCTGCCGATCGATCTCGACCCGGGTCTGCATCTCGTTGAGCGGCTCGTGGGACGCGCGGCGGGCGCGGGCGATCAGATCCTCCCGCTTGCCGGCGGAGACCTTCGCCGGCTTCGCGCTGTCGAACTCCTGCTGGGCGGCCTCGGCGGCCGGTTCCAGGCTCGCCACCAACGCGGCGGCCTGCGGTCGGCGAGCGTCAGCCTCGCGCACCGCGGCCTCGGCGTCCCGGGTCGCGTCGGCCTGCGCCTGCTCCAGCGACGCCTTCCCCGCCAGCAGCAGTTTGGCGTCGGCGAGTTCCCGCTTGTAGCGGTCGATCTCGGCTTGGAGGCTGTCGGCGATCGAGGCGGGAACCTGGGCAGTCGGCGGGGTGGGCGGCACGAAGCCCCTCGGCGTGCGGTCACTGGTCAGCGCCCGGTGATACCACAGCCCCAGCTCGAAGCAGGTGTGCAGCAGCGCAAGGGCCTCGCGGACCTCGCTCAGGTGCCCATGCACCGCCTCGTTGCCGACGCTGCGCAAGCGCTCAAAAGCGGCGTACACCGGTGGGGTGAGCGTGCCGTCGGCGTTGAGCGCCTGCACCTGGTGGACGAATTTGGTGCTCTGGGCTCGCGCCCCGGTGCGCCTGACCAGGTCCCGGGCCAGCACCTCGCCGAAGCTGCGGGTCTTCACCATCGCCGCCTGTGCGTCGACGTAGACGAGTGATTCCGCACCGGCGCCATACCAAACTAGGAGCGGATGGTCCTTCAAGAAGCCGAAGTTGGCGGACTGCTCCGCCAAGCGGCGTACCTGCTGCGGATCCACGACTCTCCACGTCCATAGTCGACGGTGAACACGTCAGAATATGAATGTGAGTCGACGTACAAAACCCCGTCGGGAATCGGGTATCCGACAGATTCTGCGGTCCGCAGCTGGCGGCGCCCTCACGACTCAGCGGAGGAACCGCACCAGCAGCAGGTAGGCGCAGTACACGAAGGGCACCAGCAGCACGCAGATCACGAAGCCCATCGGCACGTACCGGGGTGGCGGGCCGGCGATCAGCGGCGCCTTGCCGAACCGGCCGAGCACCAGGTAGCCGGCGACGAACGAGACGACCGGCAGCCCGGCGCAGATCCAGGCGCCCAGGGTGAAGCCGCCGATCAGGCCGATGCCGGAGGCGAGCACCATCACCAGCATCAGCGTCGCCCCGGCGAGCGCGCAGGCACAGTAGACGGTCAGCGCCCGGGCCGCCGGCGACCACGTCGGCAGCAGCGCCGGTTGCCGGCCGATGGCCTCGGTGGCCTGCACGTGCCGGTCCGCCTCGTCGGCGAGCTGCCGGACCGCCGTCAGCTCGGCGGCCGGGTCGGCGCTCGGTGCCGGCCCGGCACCGACCGGGGACGGCGCCGGCGGAGCCGCTGCCGGTGCGGGCGTGCCGGCGTCGGGTCCGGTCTCCGCCACGCCGATGGCGCGGCCGAGCTGTTCCAGGCGGTGCGCCTGGGCGGCCAGCCGCTCGCCCAGTTGGTCGGCCACCGTGGTCAGGCCGCGCAGCCGGCGGGTCTCCTCGACCGCCGCCCGCTCCCCCGTGCGGAGCTGGTCGGACAGTTGGGCGGCGAGCGCCGCGTACTCGTCGAAGCTCGACACCTAGCGCTCCTCGTCCCGCTCGTGTCCGGGGCGGACGAACGGCACGATCAGCTCGGTGCGCTGGTCGTGCCGGTCCACCAGCAGGGCCCGGTTGGGTCGGGGCCGCCAGTCGAGGTCGTGCGCGCCGAGGTGCAGGCCGAGGTCGGCGCCGGGCACGTTCAGCGCCACCAGGCAGGCGATGTCGTCGCGCTGGTGGGCGCCGCCCAGGTCGTCGGCCAGCGGCCGCAACCCCCGCCACCAGCCGAGCAGGTGCACCCCGCGGGCCGGCCCGTCGCGCAGCACGGTCCGCAGGTCCTCCCGGCCGGAGCGGAAGCTGTCCGCGTCGGGCCGGTCCAGGGTGCCGGCCGCCGCCTCCATCCCGAACACCACCAGGTAGGTCCGAACCGACCCGGCGTCCGGCGGGGGTGACCCGGCCAGGTCGGCGAGCCGGTCGCGCAGGCCGGCGGCGTCGAGCCGCTCGACCGGATGACCGGCGGCGGTCAGCGCCTCGGTCAGCTCGTCGGCCACCGGCTCGGCGGTCAGCGCGGCCAGCAGGAACCGGGCGCCGCCGGGGGCGTGCTGCCGGGCCAGGCCGGACACCGCGGCCCAGAGCACCTCGGCCCCGGTGGGGTCGGTGCCGACCACGGCCAGGTGCCGGCCGGGCACCGGGTCGAGGGTGAAGCCGGCCGCGGTGCCGTCCACGTCGACCACCCGGCCGACCAGGGCCGCCGGGCTGCCGTCCACCGGGCGCAGCGCGGCGAACGCCGGGCTGTCCTGCGGGTACGCGCCGGCGTACCCCCGGAAGACCGCGGGCGGCGGCGAGCCGGCCGGGCGGGCCTGCCACAGCTCGTGCCGGGCGGTGGCCAGCGCGGCGGCGTCGGCGTGCGGGTCGGGGAAGCGCACGACGGTGTCCGCGCCGGTCGCGCCGCCGGCGGTGTTGACCACGGCGGAGCCGACGGCCAGCCGGCTCGCCGCGTCGTTCAGCGGGTCGAGCACCCCGCCACCGCCGGGCAGCGCCACCCGCAGCGGGAACTGCCCGAAGATCGCCTCGGCCCGGCCGTAGAGCGACTCGACGCCGGTGGCGCTCTGGCTGGCCAGCACCAGGTGCAGGCCGTACGAGCGGCCCTTGCGGGCCAGTTCCTCCAGCAGGTCGACGGCCGCCCGGGCCACCTGGTCGGTGCCGGCGAGCAGCACCTGGAACTCGTCGACCACCGCCACCACCCGGGGCAGCGCGGCGTCCGCCGGCAGGTCGGCGAGCTTCGTGACGCCGTGCCGCTTGAACACCCCGGCCCGGCGGTGCAGCTCCCGGCGCAGGTCGCGCAGCACCGCCAGGCCGTACTCCCGGTCCGACTCGATGCCGACCGCGCGGGCGTGCGGCAGCCACGACGGGTCCCGGTCGGTGGGGACGAACTCGGTGAAGCTGACCCCCTCCTTGAAGTCGAGCAGGTGCAGCCGCAGCTCGGTCGGGGCGTACCGGGCGGCCAGTCCGTAGAGGACGTTGAGCAGGAACACCGTCTTGCCGGCGCCGGTGCGGCCGCCGACCAGCCAGTGCGGGGTGGCGTCGTCGAAGGCGAGGGTCACCGGGTCCCGCCCGGCCCGGCCGACCACGGTCCGCAGGCCGGCCGCGGCGGATTCCGCCCAGCGTCGCGCGGGCAGCAGCTCGGCGAAGCCGACCGCGTCGTCGCGGCGGGCCGCCGGGCCGAGCTGCCGGGCCAGCCCGGCGGCGGTTCCCGGCTGGGGCTCCCCGTCCAGTTGCACCGGCGCGGCCAGGCCCCGCCCGTCGCCGCTGAACGTGAATCCGGGCGGGTCGCCGAGCAGGGCGTACCGCTCGTTGAGGCGCAGCGCGGTGGCCCGCGGCGCGGCCCGCTCGCCGCCCGGCGACAGGCCGGCAAGCAGCACGCAGACCGGCGCCGCGGCACCGGCGTGGGTGAGGGCGGTGAGCCGGGCCAGCTCGCGGGCGCCGGGCACGGACGCCACGACCAGCAGCAGCAGTTCCGGCTCCGGACCGCCGGCTGCCCGGTCCGTACGGGCGTGCCGCTCGGCGTCGTCGAGCAGCGCGGCGATCTCGGCGTCGGTGGTGGCCGCGGTGGCCAGCACGCCCGCGTCGACGAGCGAACGCAGCGGCAGGAAGGTGGCGCCGAGGGTGGCCGGGTCGATGCCGGCGACCCGGACCGCACCCGCCGGGGCCGCCGCGAGCAGCCGCAGGATCACCGTACGCAGCAGCGCGCCGACCCGGGCGTCCCGGGCGTCCCGGTCGACCAGCAGGTGGTGGCCGGCGCCGAGGGGCACCAGCACGGGAAAGCCGCCGTCGGAGAGGGTGCTCGCCGCGCCGATCCGCACCGGTACGGGACCGGCGGCCGGGTGGCCGCCGTCGGCCCCCGGGCCGGTCAGCGTGGCGCCGAGCCGCTCCAGGCCGGCGACCAGGTCGGCGGTGTCCGGGGCGGCCGACGCGACGGCCTCGGCGAGCGCCCGGCGGGCCCGGGCCAGCCGCTGCGCGGCCTGGCGGTGAGCGGCGACGGCCTGCCCGTACGCCGACGCTAGCCTGCCCAATCCCGCCCCCAACGCCCACGGCCGACCGACTCCGGAACCCTAACGGACGCGCATCGATCGGGACAGTCCACGCCGACCGGCCACCGGCGGCACCCGACGTTGGGCCACTGTTCGCCCGGGCGTCACCCGGTGCGCCGGCCGCGTTCCACCGCCCCGGATTCCCTGCTCACGGGTTCAGTGCATCGTTAACCGGAAGGCATCGACGTGACCTCCTCTTTCTCCCGCCGGGACGTGCTGCGCGGTGGCGCGGCCGGCGGCCTCGGCATCGTGGTGGCTGGCAGCCTGGAAGCCATCGCCGGTCCCGCCGCCGCGCGGGCCGCCGTCCGGCCCGCGGTCGGCTACGGCGCGCTCGTCCCCGACCCGGCGGGCCTGCTGGCGCTGCCGCCCGGCTTCTCGTACACGATCGTGGCCGAGGCCGGGGTGACCACCCTGGACAGTGGCCACCCGACGCCGAGCGACGCCGACGGCAACGGCTGCTTCCGGTCCCCCACCGGCTCGGTGATCGTCAACAACCACGAGATCGGCGGCAGCGAGCCGTTCGGCGTGCCGCCGCTGCCCGGCCTGACCTACGACCCGGGTGCCCGGGGCGGCACCACCACCATCGAGGTGGACGGCGCCGGCCGGCGGCTGCGCGAGTACGTCAGCGTGGCCGGCACGCACAACAACTGCGCCGGTGGCATCACCCCGTGGGGCACCTGGCTGACCTGCGAGGAGACCGAGCAGCGGGCCGGCGGCCGGTATCTGAAGGACCACGGGTACGTCTTCGAGGTCGACCCGCACGACCAGGAGCAGAACCTCGACCCGGTGGCGCTGAAGTTCCTCGGCCGGTACGCCCACGAGGCGGTGGCGGTCGACCCGTACACCCACGCGATCTACCTGACCGAGGACGCGGGCAACCCGAACGGCCTCTACTTCCGCTGGACCCCGCCGGCCGGCTTCCGGGGCGGCAAGGGCGCCCTGCGGGCCCTCGCCACCCGACCGGACGGCGACACCGCCGGCTCGCTCGAGGCGATGAGCTGCTGGCTGGGCGACCGGCACATCGGCGACCTGTCCGAGGCCACCACGCCGGGCACCCGGTACAAGGTGCGCTGGGTGGCGGTACCGGACCGGGACGCGAAGACCGTCTCGGTGCGCAAGCAGTTCGCGCCGGAGCAGGTGACCAACAGCCGCAAGCTGGAGGGCGCCTGGTGGGGCGACGGTGGCGCGTACTTCGTGGCCAGCTACGCCCGGCGGGCCGACGGCAGCGCCAACGAGCACGACGGCCAGGTCTGGTTCTACGACCCGCGCACCGAGTCGGTGACGCTGAAGACCATCTTCGGGGTGAACCCGGACCCGGACGCCGAGGGCGGCTACGACGGCCCGGACAACATCACCGTGTCGCCGTACGGCGGGGTGATCCTGGCCGAGGACGGCGAGGGCCTGTCCCACCTGGTCGGCATCACCGAGCAGGGCAAGGCGTACCCGCTGGCCCGCAACGAGCTCAACGACAGCGAGTTCACCGGCCCGACGTTCAGCGCGGACGGGAAGATCCTGTTCGCCAACATCCAGTCGCCCGGCTACGTCTTCGCGATCACCGGTCCGTGGGGACGGCCGAGCAACGCGCAGCCCTGACGAACGGCGGCGGCCGGCGGTTCCCCGACGGGAGCCGCCGGCCACCTCCTCAGTCGTCCGAACGATCCGCCTCGCGGCGTTCCCGCTCGGCGGCGTAGACGGCGTTCAGCCGATCGAGGGGTCCCGGGCCGGGGTGCGGCTTCGGTGGGGCGTCCAGGTGGCGCACCCTCAGCTCGGCCATCAGCTCCTCGACGAACGCCGGACCGGCGTCGCGCAGGAACCGCTGCCGGCTCCGGAGTTCGTCGCTGCCCGGCCGCCAGTCGAGGCCCCAGTTGCCGAGCGCGTAGATGATCGGCACGGTCTGGATGCCCACCTCGGTGAGGCTGTAGCGGGCGCGCTGCCCCCGGGCCGCGGCGCCCCGGGTGAGGATCCCCGCCTCGACGAGCCGCACCAGACGGTCGGCGAGGATGTTCGAGGCGATGCCCTCGATCGACCCGGTGAGCAGCGCCCGGAAGTAGCGGCGGTCGCCGAAGATGACGTCGCGGAGCACCAGCAGCGACCAGCGATCCCCGAGCACCTCGACGGCCGCGTTGATCGGACACCCGGACCGTGGTTCCACGCTTCCCTCCTTGACAGGTATGTCGCGATCAATATAGTGGTTGCGAAATGCAATCACTAGGGGATGGGGAGCGGATGGGTCGCTTCTTGTACTGGATGAACGTCTCCCTCGACCTGCGGATCGAGCAGGTGCCCGGTGACGACGGCGCCGGCGAGTGGCTGCGCATCGGCGAGGAACTGCACCGCGAGTTCAACGCGCGGGCGCGGGAGCTCGCGGCCATGGTCCAGGGCCGGGTCATCTACGAGACGATGGAGGAGTTCTGGCCCCGGGCCCGCGAGGACGCGTCGCTGCCAGACTTCATGCGCGAGTACGGCGAGATCTGGACCGCCGCGCCCAAGGTGCTCGTCTCCCGCACCCGCCACACCGCCGACCACCACACCCGGATCATCGGCGGGGACGACGCGATCGAGCAACTCGCCGCCCTGCGCGCCGAGACCGACGGCACCATCGGTGTCGGCGGCGCGACGCTCGCCACCCAGCTGCTCCGGGCGGGGCTCCTCGACGAGCTGCTGCTCTTCACCCATCCCACGATCCTCGGCTTCGGCCGGCCGCTGTTCGACGACTACGACCGGCCGATCGAGCTCGACCTGATCGAGCAGCGGTCGTTTCCGCAGGGCGTCACGATGCACCACTACGCCATCCGCGACGCGAGCGGGGCGAGCTGATGCTGAGGCAGGTCGCGGACCGGGACGGCTCCTCCCCGAGGGGGCCACATCGGACGCGCGGGCCGAGAGAGGCCCGGCCCGCAGGCACGAGACGCCGGCGGCACCTCGTCCGCCCGCTACCAACTTGACCTCACAAAGGAATCACCGACCCCCACCATTGCCGCAATCGGGCCCGACGCAGCGACTGCATGATTCGGCTACGACATCAAGTTGGTAGGGCGCAACCGCACCCCACCCAGACCGGGCGAAGACCACCCGCCGCTTCACGATCAGCGAGGTGGGACCGGCCAAACCGGGCCGCGAGCGGTCCCCACCTCGGCGCCGGGCCCGCGCACGCCTTGGGCGATCGACCGCAGCGCGACGGCGTCGGCCGCCTCGGGATCGACAAGCACGTCCACCGCGACGCCGGGGGCGGCGAGCCAGAGGGCTTCCGTCGCGCCGATCAGCCTAGGTCCGTCGGGGTGGGCAAAGTCGGCAAGGTCGCCGGCGGCGGCGTCGCGTTCGTGGTATTCGGCGAGGAAGTCGCGCAGCTCGCCCAGGTCGGCGAGACGCTCCCCGCGCAGCACGTGCACCCGCAGGTCGACCCGGTAGCCGTCCCCGACCGGGCGCTCCCAGACCCGGGTGGCGAAGCTGACGTCCTCCCACTCGGTGGCGAAGTCCGACACCAGCTCACCGATGCCCGGTAGGAGATGTCCGAGGTGGAAGCCGTCCAGCTCCCCACCGTCGCGCGCCGATGCTCCAGCCGTCATCCTGCCAATCCTTCCGTCGTTGTGCCGAGGGCGCTATCCGGCGCGGCAGCCGGGGTCGGGGCCGCTGTCGGCCATCCCGCAGTGGAAGACCTCGACCGGCGCGGCGGCCACGTCGGGCACCTTCGCCACCGTGAGCAGGGCCAACCGTTTGGCGACCGGCTCGCCGGAGTCCGGGGCGTACCGGATCAGTCCGCTGACCCCCGGGTAGCCGCCGGCGGCGTTCTGCCGCAGCACCTCGGCGTGCACCCCGGCCGGGTTGACCGCGCGCGGGTCCCAGCGCCGGCCGGTGTCGGCGTGCCGCAGCCGAGCGGCGAGGCTCTCCAACGCGCGCACCATCATCGTGGTGGCGTCGTAGGCGAGACTCACCCGCTCGCCGACCGGTGGGCCGGCCCCGGCGCGACAGCGCGGCGGGTCGAGCAGGTCGTCCGCGCCGATCCAGGTGAGGAAGCTGCCGCGGGCGTCGTCGCGCCCGGCCTGCGCCGCCCGCAGCGCGTCGCAGGTGGCCAGCGCGGCCTTCGACACGTACGTGACCGGCAGGTTGCCCGGCGCGCTGGCCCGCAGCCCCGGGTTGGCCATGTAGCGGTTCACCGAGTCGTCGGCGACCAGGTGCCGGGGTGGATTCGCGCCGCACTCCTTGAGCGCCCGCAGGAACCCGTCGAACTCCGACCAACGCCCGGCGAAGAAGAGCATGCCGGACCAGCCGCACTCCTGGGTCAGCCGCCGCCCGCTGCGCCACTCGTCGAGCCGGGTGAGCCGGTCGCCGAACCGCTCCCGCAGGCCGTCGACCAGGGTGGCGACGTAGAGGTCGTCGGTCAGCGAGCTGCCCTCGCCGGTGGTCCAGTAGACGTGCGCCTCCCGCACCCGCAGCACCTGCCGGGCGTACGCCTCGACCATCCGGGCCTGCTCCCGGTTGGGCGCCGACATGGCCAGATAGAGGCTGGAGTTGGCGTCCATCCGGTCGGCCGACAGGGTGGGCGCGAGCACCGGCAGGCCGACCCGGTTGAGTTCGCGCAGCGCCGCCGCCGTGCTGGTGCGGCTGTCCACCAGCCCGACCACGCCGAGCACGGTGGGGTCGTCGCGGGCCAGCCCCTCCAGCATCCGCACCGCGTCCTCGGCGTGCCGCATCTGCCGGCCGGCGTTGGCCACCACGATGTGCAGCAGCGCCGCGTCGTCCGCCGCCGCCGACTCCTTGAGCAGCGCGTACTGGGCGGTCGCCATGCCCTCCAGTTCCTCCCGCTCGGAGACGTACGACTCCTCGTCGGTGCGGGTCCGGTTGCCGGTGAGGCTGCCGAGATAGACCAGGGTCAGGTACGGGCGTCGGTGCTCGCTGCGCCGCCACACCTCCTCGGCGGCCCGGTTCTGGGCGAAGATGCGCCGCTGCACCGCGCGCAACCGGTCCTGGCCGGGTTCGCTGTTGAAGACCTGCCGGGCGGTGTCGCTGTAGCCGACGCACTCCCCGCCCACCAGCCGCACGCTGACCCGGTCCGCCGGCCAGGGACGGCAGTCCGGCGCCCACCGGCCGTGCGCCCACACCGCCACCCCGGCGACCAGCACCAGGGCCACCGCCGCCGGCAGGAAGCGCCGCGCCCACCACGGCGGGTCCGGCGCGACCAGGGCCGGCGGGGTGACGCCGACCGGGACAGCGACGTCGTCACCGTCCGCCCGGAGCACCAGCAGCCAGGCGCCGGGGCGGCGCAGCCGGCGGTTCTCCGGCAGCGCCTCCGCCCACTCCTCGTACGCCTCCTCGGCCTGGCCCACCGGCCGGGGCGCGGCCGGCTCGGGCGGCGGGTCGGCGGCGACGGCGACGGCGACCACCAGCAGCGGGTCGTTGCGGCCGGTCTCGTTGCGTACCTCGCCGAAGAGCCGGACCAGCGTGTCCCCGACGTTGTCCGGGCGTACGCCGTCGAGCAGCAGCACCGGGTAGGCGGTGCGCCGCCAGTCCCCCGGTCGCCAGAACCGCCGCCGGTAGGCCAGCCGCAGATCCTCCAGGAAGGCGTGCAGCAACAGCTTCTGCACCTGGGCGGGGTGCTCGCCGTCGCGCCAGCCGGCGGTGAGCCGCTCGGCGAAGCCGAGGAAGGTCACCGACTGCCGGGGCGCCAGGTACTGCTGGCGCATGAACCAGCGGTACTGCCGGCCCACCACCGGCACCCGGCCGGAGACGGCGATCCGGAACACCACGCTGGGCACCGCCCGGCGCAGCAGCCAGAGCAGCAGTTGCAGCGCGGCGCCGAGCCCGGAGTCGCCGTCCACCTGGGGGTCGTCGCCGGTACGCCGGCCCCGCCAGTCCCGCAGCCGGCGCACCAGGGTGGCCCGGCCGCTGTCCGTGGTGCCCACGTCGACGGCGAGGGTCTGGTGCATCAGCCAGTCGGCGAGGGGATAGTGCCGGAACCGCAACCGGGGCGCGCCGAACGCCTCCAGGGAGAACTGGCGGTGCAGTTCGCGCAGCAGCGTCGCGACGTCGTCGGTCGGCGGGCGGTCGGTCAGGTCCAGCACCGCGTGTGGCACCCGCCGCCCGGCCCCACGGGCCACGAAGCGGCGCAGCAGGGCGGCCACCGCGCCGCTGCCCGCGCTCTCGTCCGCGCCCTCGCCCGCGCTCTCGTTCGCCGGCCGCAGCAGCCAGAGCAGCGGGAGCCGGCGATCGCCACGGCGGGGCCGGCGCAGCAGCCGGGCCAGCAGGGAGAGCAGCTCCGCGCCGCCGGCCGGAAGCTGCTCCCGGGTGGGCCGCGGCCGGGTCGCGGGTTCGCGCATGGTCACCTCCGGGTCACGCCGGGTGTCGCACCATTGTCGACACCCGCCGCAACCCCGGGCCAGGAGGTAAGGAAGGGGCCCCGCTTAACACCCGGGTGTTAAGCGGGGCCCCCTGCTCACCGGCGGGTGGTCAGAGCGCCTGTAGTCGCTCGGCCACCGCGTCAGCCACGGCGCGGCGCTCGTAGCCCCGCAACCGCCGGCGCAGGACGGTGGTGCGCAGCGCGTCCCGCGCGGCGACCCGCACCGCGTGACTGTCGGCGGCCAGCGCCGCGTCGGCCTGGGCGAAGAGTCGGTCGACCTGGCGGATGTCGTATCCGCCGGCGGTGACGACGAACCCCACCGGCGCGACGGGTGCCGCTCGCGGCGGCACCGGTCCGTTCCAGCCGGCCGGGAACGCGAGTGCGGCCAGCCGTTGCGCCACCGCGTCATCCACCTCGTGCGGGGCGTAACCGCGCACCCGCCGGCGCAGGTCGGCCGCCCGAAGCGCGTCTCGCGCGGCGGCCCGCAGCACCTCGCTGTCGGCGGCCAGCGCCGCGTCGACCTGGGCAAAGAGCTCCTCGACCTGGCCCATGTCATAACCGCGCAAGGTGACCACGAACGGCAACGCCATGGTGCCACCGTATGCGTCGCCGGCCGAGCCGCAACCGGCGTACGCGCCCGCTCGTCGGTCGACACCGCGACGCGTCGGCGACAGCGGGTCCACCCGCGCGGCCGGCGCGGCCGTCAGGCGGGAGCGCCGGATGACACCTGCGGCGGGCGCAGGCCGTCCAGCGCGATGGTCAGCACCCGGTCGCGCTGCGCCGGGTCGGGGAACTGGTACGCGGTGATGCCGCTGATCAGCCGCACCACGTCACCGAACTCGGCGTCCGGCCGGGCCGCCCCGGCGGCCTGGGCGCGGCGCAGCAGCGGCTCGCCCGCGGCATAGATCTCGGTGCGGCAGCTGCGGAACACCTCGGAGTCGTGCACCAGCTCCTCGGCCAGCGCCCGCTTGGTGCCGACGTAGGCGACGAACCGGTGCAGCCAGCCGACCAGGGCGTCCCACGGGGCGAGGTCGGCCAGGTCGGCGGCGGAGGCGCTGAGCGCGCGCACCTCCTCCACGTAGACGGCCTCGAACAGGTCCCGCCGCTGCGGGAAGTTGCGGTAGAGCGTGCCGATGCCCACCCCGGCCCGGCGGGCGATCTGCTCCAACGACGCGCCCGCGCCGGACTCGCCGAACACCTCGCGGGCGGCGGCGATCAGCGCGTCGTAGTTGCGCCGGGCGTCGGCCCGCTTCGGGCGGCGCGCGAAGACCTCGTTCGACTGGTCAGCGCTGGGCATGACGCGCGTCACTCCTTCCGTCTTGCAACCGGAGGGATCCCTCCACTACGTTGGTGGAGGCACCCCTCCGGATAGCGTACTCCGGAGGCCCCGGCCCACCGCGCCGCCATCGCCGCCCTTCCGCGCGAGCGGCCACCATTCCGTACCGAACGGGAGTTCTCCCACATGATCGACACCTTCCGGCGCGGCTCGCGCCGGATGACGTTCCTCGTCCTCGCGGCCGGCGCCGGCTTCTTCTCGATGCTCCAGTCGCTGATCACCCCGGCGCTGCCCACCATCCAGCACGACCTGCACACCACGCCGAACACGGTGACCTGGGTGCTGACCGCGTACCTGCTCTCCGCGTCGATCTTCACGCCGATCCTCGGCCGGGTCGGCGACATGGTCGGCAAGGAGCGGATGCTTGTCGTCTCGCTCGCCGCGCTCGCGCTGGGCTGCCTGCTGGCCGCCGTCGCGCCGAGCGTCGGCGTGCTGATCGCCGCCCGGGTGGTCCAGGGCATCGGCGGCGCCGTCTTCCCGCTGTCGTTCGGCATCATCCGCGACGAGTTTCCCGCCGCCCGGGTGAGCTCGGCGGTGGCGTCGATCTCGGCGGTCGTGGCCGTCGGCGGCGGGCTGGGCGTCGTGCTCGCCGGCCCGATCGTGGCCACCCTGGGCTACCGGTGGCTGTTCTGGATCCCGCTGGTCGTGGTCGGCCTGACCGCGCTGGCCGCGCACCGGTTCGTGCCCCGCTCGCCGGTGCGCACCCCGGGCCGGATCAACTGGGCCAGCGCCGTGCTGCTCTCCGGCTGGCTGGTGGCGCTGCTGCTGCCGGTCAGCAAGGGCACCGCCTGGGGCTGGGGCTCCGGCCGGGTCATCGGGCTGCTGATGCTGGCCGTGGTGCTGGTGACCGGCTGGCTGGCGGTCGAGGCCCGCGCCGCGAACCCACTGATCGACCTGCGGATGATGCGCCTGCCCGCGGTCTGGACCACCAACCTGGTCGCGCTGCTCTACGGCGCCTCGATGTTCGCCGTCTACGCCTTCCTGCCGCAGTTCGCGCAGATCCCGGCCAGCGCCGGCTACGGCTTCGGCGCCAGCATCACCCAGGCCGGGCTGCTGATGCTGCCGATGCTGGTCGGCATGTTCGTGGCCGGCCTGCTGGCCGGGCGGCTGGAGTCCCGGTTCAGCGCCAAGGCACAGCTGAGCACCGGCGCGGTCTTCAACGTGGCCGCCGCGGCGATGCTCACCGTCGCGCACGACACCCGCTGGCAGGTCGGCCTGGCCGGCGGCCTGGTGGGGCTCGGCATCGGGCTGGCGTTCGCCTCGATGGCGAACCTGATCGTGGCCAACGTGCCGGCCCGCCAGACCGGCGCGGCGACCGGCATGAACGCCAACATCCGCACCATCGGCGGCGCGATCGGCGCGGCGCTGGCCAGCACCGTGATCACCGCCAACCCGCAGCCGAGCGGCCTGCCCCGGGAGGCCGGCTTCACCGCGGGCTTCCTGCTGCTCACCGGCATCTCGCTGGCCGCCGCACTGGCCGCGCTGGCCGTACCGTCCGGGCGCCGGGCCCGGCGCACCGGACCAGCCGTACGGGCCGTGCCCGGCGCTCCGGCCGCACCCGGCGTGCCGGCCGTGGCGCCGGATGGTGGCGGTGGTGGCGGCCGCGTCCGGGGTGCGGAGCCCACCGGCGAGTTGGCGCCGGTGGGGGCCCGCTGACTCCCGCCGCTACCGGCGGCTGTTAACAGGGGGCCCCTGCTATACCGAATGCGTTAACAGGGGCCCCTTCCTTACACGGGTCAGCGGGCGGCCAGCGGCTGGCGGGCCGGGTCGACCGGGGCGGGCAGCTCCCCCACCCCGCCCAGGTACGCGTGGATCGCCGCCGCGGCGGCCCGCCCCTCGGCGATGGCCCAGACGATCAGCGACGCCCCCCGGTGCATGTCCCCGGCGACGAAGACGCCGTCGGCGGCCTGCCAGTCCGGCCGGGCGTCCACCGCGCCCCGCGCGTTGCGGGTCACCCCGAACTGGGCCAGCAGCGGCTGCTCCTCGGTGCCCTCGAAGCCGATGGCCAGCAGCACCAGGTCGGCCGGCAACTCCCGTTCGGTGCCGGGCAGCACGGTCAGGAACCGCCGGCCGTCCCGCTTCTCCACGGTCACCTCGGCGATCCGTACGCCCTTCACCTGGCCGGTGCCGTCGTCGACGAACTCCTGCACGGCGACGGCGAAGACCCGCTCGCCGCCCTCCTCGTGCGCCGGGTAGCTGCGCAGCACCCACGGCCAGGTCGGCCACGGGTCCCGCTCGGCGTCCCGGGCGTGCGGCGGCTCCGGGTAGAGGTCGAGCTGGTGCACCCCGGCCGCGCCCTGCCGGTGGGCCACGCCCAGGCAGTCGGCGGCGGTGTCGCCACCGCCGATGATCACCACGTGTTTGCCGGCCGCGTCGATCGGGGTGCCGTCGGGGAGGGTGGCCAGGGCCGGCCGGCCCGCACCCGACGCGGCCACCACCCGGTTCGCGGCCACCAGGTGCGACATCGCCTGGTGTACGCCGCGCAGCGCCCGGCCCGGGGTCTCCGGGGTGTCCCGGCCCTGCAACGCCCCGCAGGCCAGCAGCACCGCGTCGTGCTCGGCGCGCAGCCGCTCGGCGGTGACGTCCACGCCGACGTGCACGCCGGTGCGGAACTCGACCCCCTCGGCGGCGAGCTGGGCCAGCCGCCGGTCGACGTGCCGCTTCTCCAGCTTGAAGTCGGGGATGCCGTAGCGGAGCAGGCCGCCGGTCGCGTCGTCGCGCTCGTACACGGTGACCCGGTGGCCGGCGCGGGCGAGCTGCTGCGCGGCGGCGAGGCCGGCGGGCCCGGAGCCGACCACGGCGACCGATCGCCCGGTCGGTGCCGGCGCGGGGCGCGGGTCGAGCCCGCCCCCGGCCGCCGCCGCGTCGGCGATCTCCACCTCGACCTGCTTGATGGTGACCGGCTGCTGCCCGCCGAGGCCGAGCACGCAGGCCGCCTCGCAGGGCGCCGGGCAGAGCCGCCCGGTGAACTCCGGGAAGTTGTTGGTGGCGTGCAGCGACTCCACGGCGGCGTCCCAGTTGCCGGTGCGGACCAGGTCGTTCCAGTCCGGGATGCGGTTGCCCAGCGGGCAGCCGTCGTGGCAGAACGGGATGCCGCAGTCCATGCACCGGGTGGCCTGCTCGCGGATCAGCTCCTCGCCGGCCGGCGGGTAGACCTCCCGCCAGTCCAGGATCCGCACCGGCACCGGCCGGCGGGCCGGCAGCCGCCGGTCGTAGCGCAGGAAACCGTTCGGGTCAGGCACGAGCCACCTCCTGGGCGACCGCCCGCGGCGCGGGCGGCAGGGACGCGGCGGCGGGCGCCGGCTGCGGCGCGAGCGCGCTCATCACCGCGTCGTCTACGTCGTGGCCGGCGGCTTCGGCGGCCCGCATGATCTCCATCACCCGGCGGTAGTCCCGAGGGACCACCGCGGTGAACTCCTCCACCGCCTCCGGCCACCGCTTGAGCAGCTCTTCGGCGACCGAGGAGTCGGTCTCGGCGAAGTGGCGCTGCACCAGCTCGTGCAGCCGGCCCCGCTCCTCGTCGCGCAGCGGGGCCAGGTCGACCAGCTCGGCGTTGACCCGGTCCCGGTCCAGCCGGTGCACGAAGGCGGTGCCGCCGGACATGCCGGCGGCGAAGTTGCGCCCGGTCGCGCCGAGCACCACCACCGTGCCGCCGGTCATGTACTCGCAGCCGTGGTCGCCCACGCCCTCGACGACCGTCACCGCGCCGGAGTTGCGCACCGCGAACCGCTCGCCGACCCGGCCGCGCAGGAACAGCTCACCGGCGGTGGCCCCGTACAGGATGGTGTTGCCGGCGATGATCTGGTCCTCGGCGCGCTGCCCGGCCGCGGCGTTCGGGCCGGCGAACGGCGCGGCGGCGTCCGGGCGGACGACGATCCGGCCGCCGGACAGGCCCTTGCCGACGTAGTCGTTGGCGTCGCCGTGCAGCCGCAGGGTGACCCCGCGCGGCAGGAACGCGCCGAACGACTGCCCGGCGGTGCCGCGCAGCAGGAACTCGATCGTGTCCGGCGGCAGGCCGTCGCCGCCGAAGCGGCGGGTGACCTCGCCGCCGAGCATCGCGCCGACGCTGCGGTGCTCGTTGCGGACGGCGACCTCGGTACGGACCGGGGTGCCGTCGCGCAGCGCCGGCCCGGCCAGCGCGATCAGCTCGTTGTCCAGGGCCAGCTCCAGGCCGTGGTCCTGGGCGCGGACGCCGCGCCGGGCCGCGTCCGCCGGCAGCTCCGGCAGGTGCAGTACGGGGGCCAGGTCGAGCCCGTGGCCCTTCCAGTGGTCGATGGCCGGCGTGACGTCGAGCAGCTCGGCATGCCCGATCGCCTCGTCGATGCTGCGGAAGCCCAGCTCGGCCAGGTAGCCCCGGACCTCCTCGGCGAGGAAGAGGAAGAAATTCTCCACGAACTCCGGCTGCCCGGGGAACCGCTCGCGCAGCACCGGGTTCTGGGTGGCGATGCCCACCGGACAGGTGTCCAGGTGGCAGACCCGCATCATCACGCAGCCGGAGACGATCAGCGGGGCGGTGGCGAAGCCGAACTCCTCCGCGCCGAGCAGCGCCGCGACCAGCACGTCCCGGCCGGTCTTGAGCTGGCCGTCGACCTGCACGGTGACCCGGTCGCGGAGCTTGTTGAGCAGCAGCGTCTGCTGCGCCTCGGCCAGCCCCAGCTCCCACGGGGTGCCGGCGTGCTTGAGCGAGTTGAGCGGGGAGGCGCCGGTGCCGCCGTCGTGCCCGGAGATCAGGATGACGTCGGCCTTGAGCTTGGCCACCCCGGCGGCGACGGTGCCCACGCCGACCTCGCTGACCAGCTTGACGTGCACCCGGGCGGCCGGGTTGACGCACTTCAGGTCGTGCACCAGCTGGGCCAGGTCCTCGATGGAATAGATGTCGTGGTGCGGCGGCGGCGAGATCAGGCCGACGCCCGGGGTGGCGTGCCGGGTCCGGGCGATCCACGGCCAGACCTTGTTGCCGGGCAGCTGCCCGCCCTCGCCTGGCTTGGCGCCCTGGGCCATCTTGATCTGGAGGTCGTCGGCGTTGACCAGGTATTCGCTGGTGACGCCGAACCGGCCGCTGGCGATCTGCTTGACCGCCGAGCGGCGCAGCGGGTCGTGCAGCCGCTCGACGTCCTCGCCGCCCTCGCCGGTGTTGGACTTGCCGCCGAGGCGGTTCATCGCCACGGCCAGGGTCTCGTGCGCCTCGGCCGAGATCGACCCGTACGACATGGCGCCGGTGGCGAACCGCTTGACGATCTCGGTGGCCGGCTCGACCTCCTCGATCGGCACCGCCGGGCGCACCCCGGTGCGCAGGGTGAACAGCCCGCGCAGCGAGCCGGCCCGGGCGGCCAGCTCGTCGACCTTGGCGGTGTACCGCCGGAAGACGTCGTACTGGCGGCTGCGGGTGGCGTGCTGGAGCAGGAAGACCGTCTCCGGGTTGAACAGGTGCAGCTCGCCCTCGCGGCGCCACTGGTATTCCCCGCCGACCTCCAGCCGGTCGCTGGCCGGGGTGCCGGGGGCCGGCCAGGCCAGCGCGTGCCGGGCGGCCACCTCGGCGTGGATCTCGTTGAGCCCGATCCCGCTGATCTTGGTGGGGGTGCCCCGGAAATACCGGTGCACCAGGCGGGTGTCCAACCCGACCGCCTCGAAGACCTGGGCGCCGCAGTACGACGACACGGTGGAGATGCCCATCTTCGACATGATCTTCAGGACGCCCTTGCCGAGCGCCTTGACGTAGTTGCGGACCGCCGTGCGCGGCTCCACCCCGGCCAGCGCGCCGGTGGAGATCATGTCCTCCACCGACTCGAAGGCCAGGTACGGGTTGACCGCCGCCGCGCCGTACCCGATGAGCACCGCCGCGTGGTGCACCTCGCGGCAGTCGCCGGACTCCACGATCAGCGCCACCTGGGTCCGGGTCTGCTCGCGGACCAGGTGCTGGTGCACCGCCGCGGTGAGCAGCAGCGACGGGATCGGGGCCAGGTCGGCGTTGGAGTCCCGGTCCGACAGCACCAGGATGCGCACGCCGTCCTCGATCGCCTCGGAGACGTGCCGGCAGATCTCGGTGAGCCGGGCCTTGATGCCGGCGCCGCCGTCGCGGATCCGGTAGAGCCCGGACACCCGGACCGCCTTGAAGCCGGGCAGGTCGCCGTCCTCGTCGATGGAGAGGATCTTGGCCAACTCGTCATTGTCGATCACCGGGTAGGGCAGCACGATCTGCCGGCAGCTCGCCGGGCCCGGGTCGAGCAGGTTGCCCTCCGGGCCGATGGTGGAGGCCAGGCTGGTCACCAGCTCCTCCCGGATGGCGTCCAGCGGCGGGTTGGTCACCTGGGCGAAGAGCTGGTGGAAGTAGTCGTAGAGCAGCCGCGGCCGGGTGGACAGCGGGGAGATCGGGGTGTCGGTGCCCATCGACCCGATCGGCTCGGCGCCGCCCCGGGCCATCGGGCCGAGCAGGATCTTCAGCTCCTCCTCGGTGTAGCCGAAGGTCTGCTGCCGGCGGCGGACCGAGTCGTGGGTGTAGACGGTGTGCTCGCGGGCGGGCAGCTCGTCCAGCCCGATCAGGCCGGCGTGCAGCCAGTCCTGGTAGGGCCGCGCGGCGGCCAGCTCGGTCTTGATCTCGTCGTCCGAGACGATCCGGCCGTTGACCGTGTCGACCAGGAACATCTTGCCCGGCTGGAGGCGGCCCTTGGCGACCACGGTGGCCGGGTCGAGGTCGAGCACCCCCGCCTCGCTGCCCAGCACCACCAGGCCGTCGGCGGTGCGCCACCAGCGGCCCGGGCGCAGCCCGTTGCGGTCCAGCACCGCGCCGACCAGCTCGCCGTCGGTGAAGGCCACCGAGGCGGGGCCGTCCCACGGCTCCATCAGGCTGGCGTGGAAGCGGTAGAAGGCCCGCTTGTCCGGGCTCATCCCCGGGTCGTTCTCCCACGCCTCGGGGATCATCATCAGCACCGCGTGCGGCAGGCTCCGCCCGGCCAGGTGCAGCAGCTCCAGGACCTCGTCGAAGTTGGCCGAGTCGGAGGCGCCCGGCGTGCAGACCGGGAAGACCCGCCGGATGTTGCCGGGCAGGTCGGGGGTGCGCAGCAACGCCTCGCGGGCCTGCATCCAGTTGCGGTTGCCGCGGATCGTGTTGATCTCGCCGTTGTGCGCGATGAACCGGTACGGGTGGGCCAGCGGCCAGGACGGGAAGGTGTTGGTGGAGAACCGGGAGTGCACCAGCGCGATGGCGCTGGCCACCCGCTCGTCGGTCAGCTCCGGATAGAACGCCGGGAGCTGGTCCGGGGTGAGCATGCCCTTCCACACCATGGTCCGGCCGGACAGCGACGGGAAGTAGGCCGGCACCCCCCGCTCGGCGGTCTCCCGCTCGGCCTGCTTGCGTACGCAGAACGCCACCCGGTCCAGGTCGAGCCCGGACAGCGGGGAGCCGGCCGGGCCGGCCGGCGAGTCGGTGAGCCGGCGCGCGGCGAGGAAGAGCTGGCGGATCCGGGGCATCGCCGCGAGCGCGGTCTCACCCAGCCCCGACGGGTCGGTCGGCACCACCCGCCAGCCGAGCACCTCGGCCCCCTCGACCAGGGCGTACTTCTCCACCACCTGCCGGGCGCGGGCCTCGGCCGCGTCGTCGTCGGGCAGGAAGACCAGGCCGGTGGCGTACTGCCCGGCGGGCGGCAACGGGAAGTCGACCACCGCGCGCAGGAACCCGTCCGGCACCTGGATCATGATGCCGGCGCCGTCGCCGGTGTTGGGCTCCGCGCCGCGGGCGCCCCGGTGGTCCAGCCGGACCAGCGCCGCCAGGCCGTTCGCGACGACCTCGGGCGAGGGCCGGCCGTGCAGGTCCGCCACGAAGGCCACGCCGCACGCGTCGTGCTCCTGGGCCGGGTCGTAGAGCCCGGTCGCGGGCCGCCCCGGGCCGGCCGTGGGCGCCGCCTGCGGGGTGTGAGGGTACGGAAGGGCCACCGGGCCTCCTGTCGTCGCACAGCTGTGGGATCACGGTCGGGACGACGTCGGCCCTGAAGGGTCTATTGAGTCTACGTTAGGCCGCCGATTGCAAGACCCGGGCAGATTGATCACACTTCCAGCATCTGGGACGTGTAGTCTCGCGCGGTGGATTCCGTCCCCGCTGAGCTGTTCGACCGCCTGGAACGTTTCTACGACGCGGTGCCCCGCGACGCGGCCCGCGGCGAGGAACACGGCCCGCTGGTGCTCTTCGTCCGCGACGGCGCCGGCTGGCCGTTCTATGCCCGCCCCCGGTTGGACGCCGCCGAGCCGCCGTCGTTGGCGGACATCAACACGGTACGCGAACGGCAGCGTGAGCTGGGCCTGCCGGAGTCCTTCGAGTGGGTGCACGAGCGCACGCCCGAGCTGCTCGCGGTGGCCCGCTCGGCCGGGCTGAGCGTGCTGGAGGCGCCGCTGATGGTGCTGGACCCGGCGGCGCTGCCGGAGGTGACGAGCCTCACCGACGTACCGGTGCGGACCCTCGACCCGACCAGCCCGCACTTCCCGGCGGACGTCGCCGCCCGCCGCGCCGTCGCCGCGGTCGGCTTCTCCGCCGCCGGCACCGAACGCGGCGACGCCGGGCCGGCGCAGCGCGACGCCGCCGTCACCGAGCTGGACGTGGCCGCGCTCGACGAGGAGCGGCAGCGGATCGCCGAGGGCCGCCGCATCTCGGTGCTCGCCGGCACCGCCGCTGAGGGGGCGCTGGCCAGCGGCATGGCGATGCGGGTGGACGACGTGGCGGAGATCGCCGGGGTGGCCACCCTGCCGGCCGCCCGTCGCCGCGGCCTGGGCGCCGCGGTGACCGCCGCCCTCGCCCACGAGCTGCGCGCGGCCGGCACCGACCTGATCTTCCTCTCCGCCGGCAGCGACGACATCGCCCGCGTCTACCTGCGCGTCGGCTTCCACCGGATCGGCACCGCCTGCATCGCCGAACCCACCGCCCTCCTCCCCTAACCCCCCACCCCACCCCCTCCCCGCCCGGGGCCCACCATGTTGATCATGGAGTTAGCGTCACTCGCACCGGCGTGTCGTGACGCTAACTCCATGATCAACGCGGAGGTACGGGGGCGCGGGGTGGGTGGGTGGGGTTATGGGGTGGGGGGGTGCCATTGGGCGGCGGAGGTGGCGGCGCTGTTGCGTAGGCGGGGGGTGATGGCGCCGAGCGCGGCGTCCCTCGCCCGCAGGGCCAGCCGGCCCCGGGTCTGGAGCACGGCGGACATCCGGCGGGTCTGCCGGACCACGGTGGCCGCCCGGGGACGACGGGCCCGGTCGTACGCCTGCACCGCGTCCGGCAGCCGGCGCTCCCGCAGCAGCGAATCGAGCGTGGCGGCGTCCTCGAAGGCGAGGCAGGCCCCCTGCCCGAGGTGCGGGGGCATGGCGTGCGCGGCGTCGCCGAGCAGCACCACCCCGCCCGGCCCGGCCGGGAATCCGTACGACCGGGGCAGCGGCCGCAGCTCGCGCACCTCCTGCTGGACCAGGTCCGCCGGGTCGGTGGCGTCGAGCAGCGCCGCGATCGGCTCCGGCCAGCCGGCGTACCAGCGGCGCAGCAGGGCGAGCTGGGTCTCCGGCGGCTCCGGCCGGGGCGCGCCCGCGGCGGTGGCCACCCAGTAGACGCCGCCGCGCCGGGACTCGCCCCGCCGGCCCAACGAGGCGGCCACGAAGCGGTAGCCGGCGCCCAGCGTCTCGCCGTTGACCGGCTGGTCGTCGGGCAGGTCGGGGACCCGGTACCAGGGGATGACCGCCCGCCAGGCGGCGCAGCCGGAGCTGACCACACCGGCCTCCGGCGCCAGGTGCCGGCGGATCACGCTGTCCGTGCCGTCGGCCGCGATCAACAGGTCCGCCTCGACGCGCTGCCGGCCGTCGCCGACCGCCGGCCGCTCGCCGGGCGACGCGGTCACCGTCCGCACCCGCACCCCGGTACGCAGCTCCACCAGCTCACCCAGGCCGGCGATCAACGCGTCGTGCAGGTCCTCCCGGTGCACCACCACCGGGGTGCGGTCGGCCGGCGCGGGACGGGGCTGCACCAGCCACTGGCCGTCCGGGCGGCGCACCCCGCCGTCGGTCAGCGGGGTGGCGATGGCGTCGAGGCCGGCGCCGAGGCCGAGGGCGCGCAGCGCGCGTACCCCGTTGGGCCAGAGCACCACGGCCGTGGGCTCGGGGCGTACCCGGTCGGCCGCTTCCAGGACGGTGACCCGCCACCCGGAGCGGGCCAGCGCCCCGGCCGCCGCCAGGCCACCGAGGCCGGCACCGACCACCACCGCGGTACGCATGGGCGCCGCTCCTCCCCCGCTCAGCTGTCCCGGTCGGGGCGGCCGGCCGCCCCGGCCCGCTCGTCGTCGGGTTCCGTGCCGGCGGACCGATCCTCGGCGCCCTCGGCGGCGGGCCGGTCCTCGGCCGTCGGGCCGGCGGGCTGGTCGGGCGCCTCATCCGCCGCCGTGGCGGCGGTCGGCTCGACCGGCTCCACGGCCGGCTCGGGCAGCTCCCCGGTCTCCTGGTAGCGCCGGAACTCCTCCTCGCCGACCACCCGGTAGCCCTCCGGGGCCACGGCCCGCGCCCCGGCCTCCCGCTCGGCGAGGTCGACCTGGGACAGGTCGCCGCCGCCGACCGGCGCCGGGATGGCCGGCACGCCGACCGGGACCAGGTATTCCCGCGGGCCGCGCACCCGCAGGAAGTAGATCAGCGCGCCCGCGAAGACCAGCGCGGCCGTCCAGACGTTCAGCCGGAGCCCGAGGATCGTGTTCGCCTCGTCGACCCGCATCAGCTCGATCCAGAACCGGCCGGCGGTGTAGCCCATCACGTACAGCGCGAAGGCGCGCCCCCGGCCCAGCTTGAACCGCCGGTCGAGGACGACCACCAGCGCGGCCACGCCGACGTTCCACAGCGCCTCGTAGAGGAACGTCGGATGGTAGAGCCCGGGCAGCAGCACCGGCTGCCCGTCGGCGGTCTGGGCGTGGCCCGGGTTCGCCGGGTCCATCCGGTGGACCTCCAGCCCCCACGGCAGGGTGGTCCGGCCGCCGTACAGCTCGTTGTTGAACCAGTTGCCGAGCCGGCCCACCGCCTGGGCCAGCGGCAGGCCCGGGGCGAGCGCGTCGGCCACCACGGTCAGCGGGATGCCGAGCTGCCGGGCGGCGATCCAGGCGCCGAGCGCGCCGCCCGCCACCGCGCCCCAGATGCCCAGGCCGCCCTCCCAGATGGCGAACGCCTTGAGCGGCTCACCACCGGCGCCGAAGTATTTCTCCGGCGAGGTGATCACGTGGTAGACGCGGGCGCCGATGATGCCGGTCGGCACCGCCCAGACCGCGATGTCGAGCACCGCGCCGGGCGCCACGCCGCGCCGGCGCAACCGGTACTCGGTCACCACGCAGGCCACCACGATGCCGAGGATGATGCAGAGCGCGTACGCCCGGATCGGCACCGGCCCGAGCTGCCACACGGCGGTGGCGGGGCTCGGCAGGGCCGCCTGGGGGATCGTCGAGGCGAGGGTCACGGGTGCACACGCTACCGCTGCGGACCGCCCCGGCGGCACCCCCGGTCCGGTGGCCGGTCGTAACCGGTGACGAATGATTTGCCGGGCCGTAGGCTCTTTGTCCATGAGCGGGCCGACCTGGGCGGTGGCCGCGATCGTCGTCGACGACGCCGGCCGGGTGCTGCTGTGCCGCCAGGGCGGCGGCGAACGGCGCTGGGCGCTGCCCGGCGGCCGGCCACGCCGCCCGGAGTGCCCGACGGCGGCGGTCACCGCGCAGGTCCGGCGGGAGACCGGCCGACGGGTGGAGCCGGTCGACCTGGTCGGGATCTATCACCTCAGCGGGTCGCCGTGCGGCCGGCCGGCCCCGGCCGGATCGCCGCCCGGCTCTCCGCCCGACCTGCCGCCCGGCTCTCCGCCCGACGTGGTGGTGCACGTGTTCCGGGCCGTCGACGGCCGGCCGGCGGCCGAACCACCGGCCGGCTGCGCGCTGGCCTGGCACCGGCCGGACGCGCTGCCCGATGACGTCACCCCGGTGACCCGGGCCGCCGTCGCCGACGCCACCGCCGGCCGGTCCGGGGTGTTGCGCGACCTGCGCCCGGAGGGTACGCGCACCGTCCCCGGCACCCGACAGCCCGAGGCGCCGCACGTCGCGCCGTCCTGAGGGCCCCACCTGCCGCAGCGAGGGCCATCCCCAGCCCGGCTCAGCCCGAGATGCCGCGCATCGGGCCATCCCCGGCCCAGGACCGCCCGACATGCCGCAGAGCGGGCCAACCCCGGCCCAGGACCGGCCGGCATGCCGCATACGGGGCCAACGCCGGCCCCGGCCCGGCGCCGGACAGCGGGTGGGTCAGCGGGCGGGGTTGTGGACGCCCTCGGCGAGTTCGGCGCTGAGTGTCCGGAGCGCGGCCAGGCCGCCGGCCAGGTCCGGCGTATCGAGCAGGCAGCGGACCAGGGCGCTGCCGACGATCACCGCGTCCGCGTAGCCGGCGACGGTGGCCGCCTGCGCGCCGGTGCCGACGCCCAGCCCGACGCCGACCGGCAGGTCGGTCACGCCACGGACCCGGGAGACCAGGATCGGGGCCGCGTCGGAGGTCTGCGCCCGGGCGCCGGTCACCCCCATGACCGCCGTGGCGTAGACGAAACCACGGCAGTGCCGGGTGGTCATCTCCAGCCGGGCGTCGGTGGAGGACGGCGAGACCAGGAAGGTCCGGTCCAGTCCGTACGTGTCCGAGGCGGCCAGCCACTCGGCCGCCTCGTCGGGGATCAGGTCCGGGGTGATCAGGCCGGTGCCGCCGGCCGCCGCCAGGTCCCGGGCGAACGCGTCGACGCCGTACTGCTCGATCGGGTTCCAGTAGGTCATGGTGACCACCGGGGCGCCGGCCGCCGCCACCGCCTCGATGATGCGCAGCGCGTCGGCGGTGCGTACGCCGCCGGCCAGGGCGATGTCGCTGGCCCGCTGGATGACCGGGCCGTCCATCACCGGGTCGGAGTAGGGGATCTCCACCTCGATGACGTCCACGCCCGCCTCGACCATCGCCCGCATGGCCGCGATGCTGCCCTCGACGGTCGGGAAGCCGGCCGGCATGCAGCCGACCAGCACGGCCCGCCCGTCGGCGCGGGCCTTGTCGAACGCGACCCCGATCCGACTCACGGTCACTGCTCCTTGTCGAGGATGCCGAAGTACTCGCCGGCGGTGTGCACGTCCTTGTCGCCCCGCCCGGAGAGGTTGACCACGACGACCGGCTCCCGGCCCAGCTCGGCGGCGAGCTTCGGGGCGATCACCCGGACCCCGGCGAGGGCGTGCGCGCTCTCGATCGCCGGGATGATCCCCTCGGTGCGGCAGAGCAGCTCGAAGGCGGCCATCGCCGCGTCGTCGTCGACCGGCAGGTAGCTGGCCCGCCCGCTGTCGTGCAGCCAGGCGTGCTCCGGCCCGACCCCCGGGTAGTCCAGGCCGGCGGAGATCGAGTGCGACTCGACCGTCTGCCCGTCGGCGTCCTGGAGCACGTACGTCCGGGTGCCGTGCAGCACGCCCGAGCTGCCGCCGGTGATGCTCGCGGCGTGCCGGCCGGTCTCCACTCCCTCGCCGCCGGCCTCGAAGCCGTACAGCCGCACGTCGGCGTCCGGCACGAAGGCGTGGAAGATGCCCAGCGCGTTGGACCCGCCGCCGACGCAGGCCGCGACCGCGTCCGGCAGGCCGCCGGTGAGGTCGAGGCACTGCTGGCGGGCCTCCTCGCCGATGCCCCGCACGAAGTCGCGGACCATGGCCGGGAACGGGTGCGGACCCGCGGCGGTGCCGATCAGGTAGTGGGTGTCGTCGACGTTGGCGACCCAGTCCCGCATCGCCTCGTTCATCGCGTCCTTGAGGGTGCGCGAGCCGGTGGTCACCGGCACGACGGTGGCGCCGAGCATCCGCATCCGGGCCACGTTGAGCGCCTGCCGCCGGGTGTCCACCTCACCCATGTAGACCACGCACTCGAGGTCGAACAGCGCGGCGGCGGTGGCGGTGGCCACGCCGTGCTGGCCGGCGCCGGTCTCGGCGATCACCCGCCGCTTGCCCATCCGCCGGGTGAGCAGCGCCTGCCCGACCACGTTGCGGATCTTGTGCGCGCCGGTGTGGTTGAGGTCCTCCCGCTTGAGCAGCACCCGGGCACCGACCTCGGCGGAGAACCGGCGGGCCTCGTAGAGCAGGGAGGGGGCGCCGACGTAGTCACGCAGCAGGGCGTCGAGCTCGGCCCGGAAACCGGCGTCGGCCGTCGCGGCACGCCACGCCCCGTCCAGCTCGTCCAGGGCGGCCACCAGGGCCTCCGGGACGAAACGGCCACCGAACCGGCCGAAGTGACCGGCGGTGTCGGGGTACGCGGCGGACAGCGCGTCGGCGCTCATCGCGGGTTCCTCTCGCTGCGAACGGGTGCCGGGGCGCGTCAGCGCACCGGCCGGGGAGTCGCCGGGTGGTTGCCGGCGTTGACCAGCTCCGCCACCGCCTCGCGCGGGCTCTTCTGGGTCACCAGGCCCTCGCCCACCAGCACCGCGTCGGCGCCGGCGGAGGCGTACCGGATCAGGTCGTGCGGACCGCGTACGCCGGACTCGGCGATCTTGACCACGCTGCTGGGCAGGCCGGGCGCGATCCGCTCGAAGACGGACCGGTCGACCTCCAGGGTACGCAGGTCACGGGCGTTGACCCCGATCACCTGCGCGCCCGCCTCCAGGGCCCGGTCGGCCTCCTCCTCGGTGTGCACCTCGACCAGCGCGCACATGCCCAACGACTCGATCCGCTCCAGCAGGCCGACCAGCGCGTTCTGCTCCAGCGCGGCGACGATCAGCAGCACCAGGTCGGCGCCGTGCGCGCGGGCCTCGTGCACCTGGTAGCTGGAGACCACGAAGTCCTTGCGCAGCACGGGGATCTTCACCGCGGCGCGGACGGCGGCCAGGTCGTCCAGCGACCCGCCGAACCAGCGGCCCTCGGTCAGCACACTGATCGCCCGGGCCCCACCGGCGGCGTAGTCACCGGCCAGGTCGGCCGGGTCGGCGATGTCGGCGAGCCGCCCCTTCGACGGCGAGGACCGCTTGACCTCCGCGATCACCGCCACCCCGGGCCGGCGCAGCGCCGCGTACGCGTCGAGCGGCGGCGGCGCGGCCGCGGCCAGCTCCCGGATCCGCTCCAGCGGAACCTGTTCCTGCCGCCGGGCGACGTCCTCCCGCACCCCGGCCAGGATCTCGTCGAGCACGCCTGCGGACGCCGCCGTGGTCCCGGCGTCGTCCCCCTCCGCGTGCGCATGCTCAGCAGTCACCAACGGACTCCCCTCTCCGGGCGTCATGGGCCGATGCTAGGGGGCGCCACCAGCCGCCAGGTGCCGGGGGTATGGCGCTCCTCACGAAATGGACTGCGGCATAATGACCGACTTCCGGTGAACGGGATGTCACGCACGGCCACCGCGCGGATCGACCGCCGTCACACTCCGGCGGCGGCACTCCCGACCGCTTCATCGATCACCGCCCATGACCTATCTGACCACGATCCGTTGCCCCGCGCAGCACGGGGGTGGCCCGGTCCGGCGGTGTGACCAAGCTCAAGGCTGATCGGCCCTACCCAGGTCGGGCAGGTCAAGGGACAGTTGATCCGCCCGTCACCACGGCGAAACGTGAGCCGGGCAGCATCGGTTCGGGCAGACTCGACGAGGCGTCCGCCCGACCGTCGCCACCGTTGACCGTGCGAGGTGACCATGACCAGCCCCGAGTCGTCCAGCATCGATCTGACCACCATCTCCCGGACCGTGGCGTCGCTGGCCGTCGGCGTGGTGCACACGCTGGAACGGGCCGTGGTCGGCGAGTCCCGGATGCGGACCGCCCGGGGCAACGCCTGGGAGGCCGTCTGCGCCGACCGGGCCCGCGCCGACCAGCGGGCCGAACTGGACCGGCTGGTGGCCGAGCTGGCCGCCGCCCGGGCCGCGGCCCGGGACCGCCAGCCGGTCAGCTGACCGTCGGGTCCTCGCCCCGGTCCAGCGCGTCCCACGCCTCCGTGGTGCGCCGCCCGGTGACCCGCCCCTCGGCCGGCACCGGGCCACCGTCGCCGTCGCGGGCCGGGCGCTCGTACCGGGCGCCCATCGCCGGCCAGCCCCGCCCGCGTACCGCGGTCAGGCCGCCGCCGGCCGCCGCGAGCACCCCACCCACCAGGCACAACGCCGGCCACTGCCGGCTCACCTCACCACCGAACGCGGCGACCAGGCCGTAACCGCCGCCGGCCGCCACGGCCAGGCCGAGCAGCGCGAGCAGGACGCCGAGCGCGCGCCGCACCGCGCCCCGGGTGGCCAGCACCGCTCCCCCGCCGGCCAGCCCGACCACCGCCAGCGCGGGCAACCAGGGCAGCAGCGCGCCGCCGGTGCGGGCGGTGCGCACCGGCGGCAGTGGCGGCCGTTCGGCCAGCTCGACCGCCCAGGTCCGGGTCGCCGCCCAGAGCGCCAGGCCCGCGCCGGCCAGACAGAACAGGACGGCGTACGTCAGCTCGCGCCGCGCCCGCCGGGTCGGCTCGTCGGCCGGGGTACTCACCGGGCCGCCTTGAGGGTTTCGGCGGCGGCGATCGCGGCCAGCACGGCGGCGGCCTTGTTCCGGGTCTCCTGGTCCTCCGCGTGCGGATCGGAATCGGCCACCACCCCCGCCCCGGCCTGCACGTACGCCCGGCCGTCGCGGAGCAGCGCGGTGCGGATCGCGATGGCCATGTCGAGGTCGCCGCCGAAGCCGAAGTAGCCGACCGTGCCGCCGTAGAGGCCGCGCCGGACCGGTTCCAGCTCCTCGATGATCTCCATGGCCCGGACCTTCGGGGCGCCGGAGAGGGTGCCCGCCGGGAAGGTGGCGGCCAGCGCGTCGAAGGCGGTCCGGTCGGCGCGCAGGGTGCCGGTCACCGTCGAGACGATGTGCATGACGTGGCTGTACCGCTCGACGGTGGCGAACTGCGGCACCTCCACGGTGCCCGGGCGGCAGACCCGGCCCAGGTCGTTGCGGCCCAGGTCGACAAGCATCACGTGCTCGGCGCGTTCCTTCGGGTCGGCCAGCAGCTCGGCGGCGAACCGGGCGTCGGCCTCCGGGGTGGCGCCGCGCGGGCGGGTGCCGGCGATCGGGTGCAGCAGCGCGCGGCGCTGCCCGTCGGCGTCGCCGGTGACCTTCAGGTGCGCCTCCGGGGACGAGCCGACGATGTCGAACCCGTCGAAACGCAGCAGGTACATGTACGGGCTGGGATTGGTCGCCCGCAGCACCCGGTAGACGTCCAGCGGGTCCGCCTCGGTGGCCCGTTCGAAGCGCTGGGCCACCACGATCTGGAAGCACTCGCCGGCCCGGATGGCCTCCTTGGCCTCCTCGACGGCCTTCTGGTAGCCGCCCTCCGGGGTGCGGCTGACCACGCCGCCCACCGGTGGCCGCTCGACCGTGGAGATCATGGGCGGAATCGGTCGGGACAGCGCGGTCGTCATCGCGTCGAGGCGCCCCACCGCGTGGTGGTACGCCGCCGCGACCAGCGGCTCCCGGTCCGGGGCGTCCGCCGGCGGCAGGACCGCGTTGGCGACCAGGATCGCCGAACCCTCGTAGTGGTCGAGCACCACCAGGTCGGTGGCGAGCAGCATGCCCAGCTCGGGCAGGCGGAGGTCGTCCTCGGTGAGCTCGGGCAGCCGCTCGATGCGGCGGACGAAGTCGTAGCCGAGATAGCCGACCAGCCCGCCGGTCAGCGGTGGCATGCCGCTGGCCGGATCCCAGACCGGCCCGGCCAGCGACTCGACGGTCTCCCGCAGCACCCGCACCGGGTCACCGCCGGTCGGCAGCCCGGGCGGCGGGCGGCCGGTCCAGACCGCGGCGCCGTCGCGCTCGGTGAGCGTGGCGAGGCTGCGCACCCCGATGAACGAGTATCGCGACCAGGGGGTGCCCGCGGAGCCGGCGCCCTGCTCGGCGGACTCCAGCAGGAAGGTGCCCGGGCCGCCGGCCAGCTTGCGGTAGACGCCGATCGGGGTCTCCGCGTCGGCGAGCAGCCGGCGGGTGACCGGCACGACCCGCCAGCGCGCCGCCAGCTCGGCGAAGCTCGCCTGATCCGGGCTGACCGTCCCGTCGGTCATGCGGCATCGCCTCCAGGGGTGACCGGCAGTTCCTCGAAGAAGCACGAGCGGTGCCCAGTGTGGCAGGCCGCCCCGACCTGATCCACGCTCACCAGCAACGCGTCCCCGTCGCAGTCCACCGCCACCGAGTGGACGTGCTGGTGGTGGCCGGAGGTGGCGCCCTTGACCCAGTATTCCTGCCGGCTGCGCGACCAGTAGGTGGCCCGGCCGGTGGTCAGGGTGCGGTGCAACGCCTCGTCGTCCATCCAGGCGAGCATCAGCACCTCCCCCGAGTCGTGCTGGCGGACCACCGCGGCCACCAGGCCGTCGGGGGTGCGCCGCAGCCGGGCGGCGATGGCGGGATCGAGGCGGGACGGGCGGGCCGGGCCGGTCGGGGCGGGTCCGCCGGTCGGGGCGGCGTCAGGTACGGGCACAGTGACCCATTGTCCCGCACGCGCCACCGCCACTGTCGCCGCGTCCCGGCGCGGTCGCGGCGTCCCGCCCGCCGGCGGCGACAGCTGCCTCAGGTACCGACCCAGCCGGCCATCGGCCAGCGCGGCGGCCAGGTCGGGCCCGGCCACCGCGGCGACCTCCCCGGCGTACGGGCGGACCAGCGCGACGGTCCCGCCGACCAGCCGGTCGGCGGCGGTGTGCAGTTCGGCCACGGTGGCCGGGCGCAGCCCGAGGCAGCGCAGCATGTCCTCGCGGTAGCCGGGCGGGGCGGTCGGCAGGCCCAGCGCCGCGTCCAGCGCGGCCCGGCGGGAGACCACCCGGACCTCCGGGTTGACCAGCCGCAACACCGAGGGGCAGAGCCGGGCCAGGTCGGCGGCGGCCAGCCGGACCCCGATCGGGTCGTCCTCGGCGCGGGCGCCGGCGACCTTACCCAGCGTGGCGATCAGTTCCTCCAGCCGGGGCGGCCCGGCCGGCTGGCAGAGCACCGGCAGGTCCAGCCGCGCCCGCCAGGCCGGATCGGCCCAGAGCAGCCGGGCGGGCGCGCTGACCGGCAACCCGAACGCCCAGTCGGCCGGCTCACCGAGGCGGCGCAGCCAGCGGCGCAGGTCGAAGACCGCCACCGAGAGGTGCACCAGCCGCCCGCCGGTCTCGGCGAGATAGGCCCGGTGGGGGTCACCGGCCGGGCCGGCCTCCGGCGCCCCCGCCCCGACCAGCACGTCCAGGTCGACGTCGCTGTGCTCGGTGGCGCCGCCGCGGGCGTGGCTGCCGCGCAGCAGGATGCCGAGGACCGGGCGCCGGACGTCCCGGCGCAGGCGGGCCACCCAGTCGGCGAGAAAGCCGTGCTCAAGTGACGCAGGGTGACCCACCGCGCCATCGTGCCGTACCCCTTTTCGGGGCGCAATGCCCGTTGCCGCACTGGCTGTCCGGTCTGCGGGCCCACCCGCCGCCAGGTCAGGCGAGTTCCTCCTCCGCCCGGCGGTAGAGGTCGATCTTGAGATCGAGCATCTTCAGGTCCTCCTCCAGTTCGCTCATCCGGGCCAGCACCCGGGCCCGGTGCGCCTCGAACAGCGCCCGCCGCGCGCCGATCGTCCGGTCGCCCAGCCGGGCAAGCTCGGCGTAGCGGCGCATGTCGCGCACCGGCATCCCGGTGCGGCGTAGCCGGGTGAGCAGGAAGAGCCAGCCGACGTCGTCCTCGGTGTAGCGCCGCCGGCCGGCCGAGTCCCGCCCGACCGGCGCGACCAGGCCCTCCTGCTCGTACCAGCGCAGCGTGTAGGTGGTCAGGCCGACCCGGGCGGCGGCCTCGCCCACCGAGAGACTCGGCTCCTGCGTGCGGGTGTCCACCCGGACAGGCTTTCAGTTCGAGTCCACTCGAAGTCAACCGTTGCTCGACCGATGGTTTTTCATCTACCGTTGAGTTCAACGCTTGATGAGTTTCCGGGAGGCGGCGATGGACGCGGCGATAGCGGCCCACGACCTGGTCGTGGCGCGCGGCGGCCGGCGGGTGCTGCACGGGGTGAGCTGCGCGGTGCCCCGGGGCACGGTGACCGGCCTGCTCGGGCCCAGCGGCAGCGGCAAGACCACGCTGATGCGGGCGGTGGTCGGGGTGCAGACGGTGACCTCGGGCCGGGTCACCGTGCTGGGCCGGCCGGCGGGGGCGCGGGAGCTGCGCCACCGGGTCGGCTACCTGACCCAGGCGCCCAGCGTCTACGCCGACCTGACCGTCCGGGAGAACGCCCGCTACTTCGCGGCGCTGCACGGCCGGGGCCGCGCCGAGGCCGACCGGGCGGTCGCCGACGTCGGGCTGGCCGGCGCGGCCGGCCAACTGGTCGGCACCCTCTCCGGCGGCCAGCGCAGCCGGGCGTCGCTGGCCTGCGCCCTGGTCGGCGACCCGGAGCTGGTCATCCTCGACGAGCCGACGGTCGGCCAGGACCCGGTGCTGCGGGCCGACCTCTGGGCCCGCTTCCACGCCATGGCGGCCAGCGGGACGACCCTGCTGGTGTCCAGCCACGTGATGGACGAGGCGGCCCGCTGCGACCGGCTGCTGCTGATCCGCGAGGGCCGGCTGATCGCCGACGACACCCCCGCCGGGGTACGCGCCACCGCCGGCACCGACAACCTCGACGAGGCGTTCCTGCGGCTGATCCGGGCGAACGAGGAGGCGAACTCATGAACCCGCGCATCCTGGCCGCCACCACCGGGCGGATCCTGCGCCAGCTGCGGCACGACCGGCGCACCGTGGCGCTGCTGCTGGTGGTCCCCACCGTGCTGCTCACCCTGGTCTACTACATGTACGTCGACCAGCCCACCCCGCCCGGCCAGCCCAGCTTCTTCGACCAGGTGGCGCTGATCATGCTGGGCTTCTTCCCGTTCATCATCATGTTCCTGGTGACCAGCATCGCGATGCTGCGCGAACGCACCACCGGGACGCTGGAACGGCTGCTCACCACCCCGCTGGGCAAGCTGGACCTGCTCTTCGGATACGGCATCGCGTTCGGGCTGGCCGGCGTGCTCCAGTCCACCGTCGCCTCGCTGGTGGCGTACCGGGTGTTCGGGTTGGCCACCGCCGGCAGCGCCTGGCTGGTCATCATGATCGCCGGGATCAACGCGGTGCTGGCCGTGGCGCTCGGCCTGCTCTGCTCGGCGTTCGCCCGCACCGAGTTCCAGGCCGTGCAGTTCATGCCGGTGGTGGTGCTGCCGCAGTTGCTGCTCTGCGGGCTCTTCGTGCCGCGCGGCCAGATGGCCGGCTGGCTCCAGGCGATCAGCGACGTGCTGCCGCTGTCGTACGCCGTCGAGGCCCTGCAGGAGGTCGGCGCGCACCCGGACCCGACCGGCACGATGTGGCGCGACGCGGCGGTCGTGGCCGGCGCGGCGGTGGTGGCGCTGGTGCTCGCCGCCGCGACGCTGCGCCGGCGCAGCGGGTGACGCCGCGGCGGACCGGCCGCCGGCCCGGCCGGCCGGACACCCGGGAGGCGATCCTCGCGGCGGCCCGGGCGGCGTTCGCCGAGCGGGGCTTCGACGCCGCCTCGATCCGGGCCATCGCCGCCGCCGCGGGGGTGGACCCGGCCCTGGTGCACCACTACTTCGGCACAAAGGAGGAGCTGTTCCGGGCCACCGTGGCGATCCCGATCGACCCGGCCGAGCTGCTGCCGGCGGTGCTGGCCGGCGGCCCGGACGAGGTGGGCGAACGGCTGGTCCGCACGTTCCTGACCGTCTGGGACTCCCCGGTCGGCAAGGCCGCGGTGGCCCTGCTCCGCTCGGCGGTGAGCAGCGAGTGGACGGCCCGGTTGCTGCGCGAGTTCCTGTCCACCCAGATCCTGCGCCGAGTCCTCGACCAGCTCGACCTGGACCCGGCCGAGCGGCCGCTGCGCGGTGCGCTGCTGGCCAGCCAGGTCGCCGGGCTGGCCATGATGCGCTACGTCATCCGCCTCGACCCGATCGCCTCCGCCGACCGGGAGACCCTGGTCGCCGCGATCGGCCCCACCCTCCAGCGCTACCTCACCGGCGACTTGACCGGCGGGCCCGGCGTGGGCGGAGCGGCGGGCAGCGGCGTGAACCGACCAGAGCGAAGGTCAGATCGAGCGTGACACCCCGGAGTCAGTCGATGGGGCTGATCAACTACCCACCGCTACCAGGCCGCCGAGACGCAACTCAGGACATGGCGGGCGCGTCGAACACTGCGGGGAAGCGTTGCCGAACCCGCGTGATACAGCGGTCCCGGCTGGTGTCACCCCAGAGCCCTCGGTCGTACTCGGTGAAGGGCCGTTCCAGGGCATCGAGCCGGTCGACATTTCCCCGGAGGGCGGTGCGCCAGACCTCGGAGACTTCCTCGGAAGCACCGACGAGCGCCTCGATCGCATTCATGAGGCGGGTCTTCTCCGCCATCGCCTCCGGCGTCACCGACCACAGGCATTTCCCGAACTGCCCCGAGAGGTACCCCTGCCAGGTCTCGTTCAGGTCATCGGGTAGATCACTCGACGCTGCGGCATAGCGGGAACGGAAGCGCTCGAACAACTCATCGACCCCGCCGGCATCGTCGATCAGCGCGAAATAATCGGGCGGGTAGAGCTCCACGCCGTCGGGGAGCACATACGTCGCCTGCGGCAGTCGGCCTGCCGCGATCAGCTCCCGGACATCTCCGGGCGTCTCGTCGCGGCCGGCGCAGAGCTGCTCCAAGGTCCGATACTCGGTGTTCAGGTATGCAAGATCAGAAGAGCTGAAGCTCGGTTCCTCCGCCATGGCGGCGACTCTATCCAGGCGCACCGACATTACCGCCCCCCGAGGCGAGACCCCGGGGTCTCACCCCGCTATCGCACAAGATCGACAGGACTGGCCCTGACTAGCGGGTCTGCTCCAGCCAGGAGGCGTAGAGCAGGGCGTAGACCGAGTCGGGATCCTTCAGCAGCTCCTCGTGCGGACCGCGCTGCACGATCCGGCCCCGGTCGACCACGATCACCTCGTCGGCGGCCTGCGCGGTGGAGAGCCGGTGCGCGATGGCCAGCGTGGTCCGCCCCCGGGTCACCGCGTCCAGGGTGCGCTGGAGGCGTACCTCGGTGGCCGGGTCCACCGCGCTGGTCGCCTCGTCGAGCACCAGCAGGTCGGGGTCGGCCACGTACGCCCGGGCCAGCGCGACCAGCTGCCGCTCCCCCACGCTCAGCGCCTCGCCGCGCTCCCCGACCGGGGTGTCCAGGCCGGACGGCAGGCCGTCCAGCCAGTCGGCCAGGCCCAGCTCGGTGAAGGCGGCGGTGAGCTGCTCGTCGGTCAGCTCGGGGCGGGCGAAGCGGACGTTCTCCCCGACGGTGGCGTCGAACAGGAAACCGTCCTGCGGCACCATCACCACCCGCGAGCGCAGCGAGGAGAACCGCACCGCGTCCAGCGGCACACCGGAGAGCAGCACCTGCCCGGTGGTCGGGTCCATCAGCCGGGTGAGCAGCTTGGCGAAGGTGGTCTTGCCGCTGCCGGTCTCGCCGACCACCGCGACCCGGCTCTTCGCCGGGATGTCCAGGGTGACGTCGTGCAGCACCGGCGGACCACCCGGATAGCGGTATCCCACCCCGGCGAAGCGGACGTCCACCGGGCCCGGCGGCAGCTCCCGGCCCTGCTCGCCCGGGTCGGCCACGTCCGGGGCGACGTCCAGCACGTCGAGCACCCGGCGCCAGCCGGCGATGGCGTTCTGCGCCTCGTTGAGCACCTCGGTGGCGATCTGCACCGGCTGGATGAAGAGCGTCACCAGGAACAGGAACGCGGTGAGCTGGCCGATCGACAGGGTACGGTCCGCGCCGAGGCTGACCCCGACCACCACCACGCCGGCCAGCGCGACGCCGGCCGCCAGCTCCCCCACCGAGCTGCCCAGGATGCTGATCCGGATGGCCTTCTGCTGCGCCTCCCGCTGCCGCTCGATCGCCTCGTCCAGCCGCCGCGCGGTCCGCCCGGCGACGCCGTACGCCCGGATCACCGGCGCGCCGACCACGCTCTCGGCGATGGTGCCGAGCAGGACGCCCATCCGCTGCCGGACCGTGCCGTACGCGACGGCCAGCCGGCGCTGGAGCAACCGGATCACCAGCACCGCCGGCGCGAAGGCGGCGTAGACCACAAGCGTCAACTGCCAGGAGTACGCCAGCATGACCGCCGTGGTGACCGCCAGCTGGCCCAGGTTGACCAGCAGGATCACCCCGCCCCACTGGAGGAACTGGGTGATCTGGTCGACGTCGCTGGTGACCCGGGAGACCAGCGAGCCGCGCCGCTCGGACTGCTGGTGCAGCATGGACAGGTCGTGCACGTGCCGGAACGCCCGGGTCCGGACGTTGGCCAGCGCGGTCTCGCTGACCGTGAACAGCCGCCGCATCATCAGGTAGCCGCAGACGGTGGTGACCACCAGCACGGCGGCCGTGGCGACCACCACCGTGGAGATCACGTCCAGGTTCAGACCGCCGACGATCCCGCCGTCGATGCCGCGCTGCACCGCCACCGGCACGGCCACCCGGCCCACCATGTAGATCAGCGCCAGCGCCAGGGTGCCGGCCAGGCCGGTCCGCAGCTCCGGCGAGAGGGCCAGCCCGCGGCGCAGCGTCCGCCAGGTCGTCTCGGGCCGCTCCGCCCGCTCGGCGTCGGTGGTGGGGGTAGCGCTCATCGGTCCATCTCCAGGCCCGAGGTCGCCGGGGTGACCTCGTCGTACGTCCCGCTCTGCTCACGTTCCTGCTCGGCCTGCTCGTACGCGGTCACCAGGTCGGCGTAGCCGGGGACGGTGGCGAGCAGCTCGGGGTGGGTGCCCCGGGCCAGCACCCGGCCGTGTTCCAGGTAGACCACCTCGTCGGCGAGCGCGATGGTGGCCCGCCGGTAGGCCACCACCAGGATCGACGCGGGGGCGCCCCCGCCGGCCGGGGCGCGCAGCCCGGCCAGGATCGCCGCCTCCACCCGGGGGTCGACCGCGCTGGTGGCGTCGTCGAGCACCAGCAGCCGGGGCCGGCCGGCGAGGGCCCGGGCCAGGGTGAGCCGTTGCCGCTGCCCGCCGGAGAGCGAGGTGCCCCGCTCGCCGACCATGGTGTCCAGCCCGTCGGGCAGCGCGGCGACGAACCCGTCCGCCTCGGCCAGCCGCAGCGCCGCCCAGACGTCCTCGTCGCCGATGCCGGGCCGGTCGAGGGTGATGTTGGCCCGTACGGTGTCGTCGAAGACGAACGGCACCTGGGCGACCAGCGCGACGGTGCCGGCCAGCGAGTCGGCGGCCAGCTCGCGCAGGTCCACCCCGTCCAGCGTGACGGTGCCGGAGTCCGGGTCGACCAGGCGCACCGCCAGCGAGGCGACGGTGGACTTGCCGGCGCCCGTCGGGCCGACCAGCGCGACGGTCTTCCCGGCCGGCACCGTGAAGCCGACCTCGCCGAGCACCTGGGCGCCGGGCAGGTGCGCCTCCGCCGGCTCGTACCCGAAGTGCACGTCGTGGAAGGCCAGCGTGGCCGGCCGCGACTCGGCCGGGTCGAGCCGGCGCCCGCCGTACGGCATCTCGCCGGTGGCGTCGAGGACCCGGCGCACCCGGTCCCAGCCGGCGACGCTGCGCGGCAGCTCGGCCAGCACCCAGCCGATGGCCCGGACCGGGAAGGCCAGCACGGTGAAGAGGAAGGCCACGCTGACCAGCTCGGCGACGGTGATCGCGCCCTGCCGAAGCCGGATCGCGCCGACCACCAGCACGGCGAGCGTGCCGAGGCTGGGCAGCGTCTCCAGCATCGGGTCGAAGATGCCGCGCAGCCGGCCGACGGAGATCAGCGCGTCGCGCAGCTCACCGGCCCGGGCGCCGAACCGCGCGGTCTCCTGCGCCTCGCGGCCCATCGTCTTGACCACCAGCGCGCCGTCGAAGCTCTCGTGGGCGATGCCGCTGACCTCGGCGCGCAGCCGCTGCGCGCGGGCCTGCCGGGGCGCCATCCGGCGGGAGTAGACCACGTTGAGCGCGAACAGCGCCGGGAACACCGCCAGGCCGACCAGGGCGAGCGCCCAGTCGGTGAGGAAGAGCGAGACCACCGCGCCGACCAGCATCACCAGCGTGCCGACCGCGAACGGCAGCGGCGCGATCGGGTACCAGGCGGCCTCCACGTCGGAGTTGGCGTTGGAGAGCAGGGTGCCGGTGGCGTTGCGCTGGTGCCAGGCCAGCGGCAGGTCGAGGTAGCGGCGGGTGACCCGGCGGCGGTAGGCGGCCTGGAGCCGGAACTGCATGTAGCCGGCGCCGAGCCGGCGGCCGAAGATCCCGACCACGCGCAGCACACTGAGCCCGAACAACGCGGCGGCGGCCAGGGCCAGCACGCCGGTGCCCACCGAGCCGCGGGCGATCGCCGGCACCACCACCTCGCCGACCACCGCACCGACCACGAACGCGCTGGCCACGACCATGGCGCCGAACAGCACGCTGCCCGCCACCGCCACCGCGAAGATCCGTGGTTGCTCGCGGATCGCCTGGCCGAGGACCGCCAGTCCCCGGCCGAGCACATCCCGACTCGTCCCGCCCGTCACGCTCTCCCCCGCCGTAAGCCACCAGTATCTCTCTCATCCTTACCGGTCGCGGCCGGCTCCGCCGCCCCGCGCCGCTATGTCCGGCATCACGTCGGACCCTCCGGACGACGCCCCGGGCCGCGCCCGCCGCGCCGTCCGGCCGCCCCGCGCCTACCATCGGTCCATGTCGCGCTATGCCCGGGCCGAGCGTGCGGCGCTCGCCGACCTGCTGCTCGAACTGGGACCGGACGCCCCGACCGTCAACGAGGGATGGACCACCCGGGACCTGGCCGCCCACCTGATCGTCCGGGAACGCCGGCCGGACGCCGCCGGCGGCATCCTGCTGCCACCGCTGCGCGGGTACGGCGAGGCGGTGCGCCGGCGGACCGCCGCGCTGCCGTACGCCGAGCTGGTCGGCCGGGTGCGTCGGCCCCCGCTCTGGAGTCCGGTGAGCAACCCGCTCACCGACGAGCTGGCCAACCTGGTGGAGTACTTCATCCACCACGAGGACGTCCGCCGGGCCCAGGGCGGCTGGCTGCCCCGGGACCTGCCGGCCGGCCTGTCGGCGGCGCTCTGGAAGCGGGCCGCGCTGCTGGCCCGGATGTCGCTGCGCCGGTATCCGGCGGACCTGCTGGTCCAGGCCCCCGGGCACGGGGAACTGCGGGTCGGCCGGGGCGGCGACCGGCTGCGACTGGTGGGCGCCCCCGGCGAGGTGGTGCTCTTCCTCTCCGGCCGGCAGCGGGTGGCCCGGGTGCAGGTGGACGGCCCCACCGCGGCGGCCGACCGGTTGCGCTCGGCCCGGCTGGGATTCTGACCGACCGTGCAGGTCCCCGTCACGCACCGGTGAGCGGGGACCGGGCCCAGCGACGACGTTCGATGCCCTGCCGTACACTGCTGCCCTCCGGCCCCGTCCCGGGCGGGCCGCGACAGGGGGCACCGATGCGCAGCTTCGCGGTAGCGGCACTACGGGAGCCCCCGTATCCCGCGCGCCGGCACCCGGCAGCGGCCGTGGTGGCCGAGGAGAGCGCCGGCTGGGCGCGCGAGTGCGGCCTGGTCGGCGCCCCGGCGAAGCTGCGCCGGCTGCGCGCCGCCGGATCGGCCGACCTCGCCGCCCGGGCCTGCCCGGACGGGCCCGCCGACCGGCTGCGCCTGCTGGCCGACCTGATCACCTGGCTGTTCGTGATGGACGACGCCTGCGACGAGGACGGGCTGGGCGCCAACCCGACCCGGCTCGCGCCGGTGGTGGCGGCCCTGCTGGCCGTGCTGGACCGGCACGGCGACCCGACCGCGCCGGCGCCGGTCGAGGCCGGTCCGCTGGGCGTGGCGCTCAACGACGTGTGCCGGCGGGTCCGGGCGCGGCGGCGGCCGGGCGCCCTGCTGCGGCTGATCAGCCAGTTGCGGGAGTACCTGCTCGCGTTGCTCTGGGAGGCGGCCAACCGGGAGCACCGCCGGGTACCCGGCACGGAGGAGTACGTGCAGATGCGCCGGCACACCGGCGGTGCCCGGCCGGCCTTCACGCTTACCGACCTGAGCCGGGACGGGCTGCCCGACGCGGCCCGGCGGTCCGAGCCGGCACTGGTCGCCGTGGACGCCCTCGCCGCCGACCTGGTCTGCTGGTGCAACGACCTCTTCTCCTACGGCAAGGAGCGCGGCACCGGGCCGGACGCGCACAACCTGGTCGCCACGATCGCCCGGGAGACCGGGTTGGGCGAGGAGGCGGCGCTGCGCGCGGCGGCGGAGCGGTACAACGCGGCGCTGGCCGCGTACGGTGCCCGGGAGGCCGCGCTGCTGGCCGGCGGGGACGAGGCGGTGGACGCGTACCTGGCCACCCGGCGGGACTGGATCCGGGCCACCTACGACTGGTCGCTGGCCGCCACCCGGTACGCCTGACGCCTCTCTCCGGTCCGGCGCCGCAGGCGCGCCGACGGCGCAGGACGGTAACGAGCACTAGCCGATGCCCGGGGGCAGGCAATACCCTTCGGTAACCGAAAAAGGACGTGACCCCCGTCACGCCACCACCCCTGAAGGCGGCTTCAGCGATGGCTCTCGATGTACCGTACCACTCCATTCCCGACATGTTCCTCAAGCGGGTCGCGGCGACTCCCGACCGTGACGCCTTCGCCCACCCGGCGCCCGACGACTCCGGGCCGGTCTGGCTGACCTGGGAGCAGGTGGGGCAGCGGGCGCGGGCGGTCGCGGCTGGCCTGCACGGGCTCGGCGTCGGCCTGGAGGACCCGGTGGCGATCCTCGCGAACACCCGGATCGAGTGGGTGCTCGCCGACTTCGGCATCATGTGCGCGGGCGGGGCGACCACCACCGTCTACCCGACCACCGAGCCGGAGGACGCCACCTACATCCTCGCCGACTCCGGCTCCCGGGTGCTGTTCGCCGAGAACCCGGCCCAGGCCGCGAAGATCGCCGGCGCGGAGCTGCCCCGGCTCACCCACGTGGTCCTCTTCGACGGCGAACCCGACCCGGCCGCCGCCGTCCCGCAGCTCACCCTCGCCGAGCTGGAGGAGCGCGGCACCCGGGCCCTGGCGACCGAGCCGGACCTGATCGACATGCTGGTCGCCGGGATCGGCCCGGACCACCTGGCCACCCTGATCTACACCTCCGGCACCACCGGCCGGCCCAAGGGCGTGGAGCTGCTGCACGGCGGCTGGTGCTGGGAGGGGGTGGCCCAGGAGCAGGTGGGGCTGCTCCGCGACGACGACCTGCAATACCTCTGGCTGCCGCTGTCGCACTCGTTCGGCAAGACCCTGCTCTGCGGCGCCACCCACGTCGGTCTGCCCACGTACGTCGACGGCCGGGTGGAGAAGCTGGTCGAGCTGCTCGCGGTGATCCGGCCGACGCTCATGTGCGGCGCGCCCCGGGTCTTCGAGAAGGTCTTCAACAAGTCGGTCACCACCGCGCAGGACGCCGGCGGGGCGAAGGCGAAGATCTTCGCCTGGGCGGTCCGCACCGGCAAGGAGAAGGTCACCCTGGAGCAGGCGGGCAAGCCGGTCCCGGCCGGCCTCAAGGTCCGCTACGCGCTGGCCGAGAAGCTGGTGTTCAGCAAGATCCAGCAGCGGCTCGGCGGGCGGATCCGGGTGCTGGTCTCCGGCGCGGCGCCGCTCAGCCCGGAGATCGCCACCTTCTTCGCCGCCGCCAACCTGCCCATCTCCGAGGGCTACGGCCTGACCGAGACCAGCGCCGGCAACTTCGTGAACCCGCCGGACGGGCTGCGCATCGGCACCGTCGGCCGGGCCATGGGCGACCTGGAGTGCAAGCTCGACACCGACGGGGAGATCCTGGTCCGGGGCCGGCCGGTGATGCGCGGCTACCACAACCTGCCGGAGGAAACCGCCGCCGCGTTCACCTCCGACGGCTTCTTCCGCACCGGCGACATCGGCAGCCTGGACGACGACGGCTACCTGCGCATCACCGACCGGAAGAAGGACCTGGTCAAGACCTCCGGCGGCAAGTACATCGCGCCCTCGCACATCGAGGGCATGTTCAAGGCCATCTGCCCGTACACCTCCCAGGCGATCGTCGTCGGTCAGGCCCGCAACTACTGCACCATGCTGGTCACCCTCGACCCGGACGCGATCAAGGGCTGGGCGGCGGGCGGTCCGCTCGAGGGCCTGGACTACACCGAGATCGTCACCTCCGACGCGGCACGGGAGATGGTCGAGGGCTACGTGGCGGAGCTCAACGCCAAGCTCAACCGCTGGGAGACCATCAAGAAGGTGGCCATCCTCCCGCGTGACCTGTCCATCGAGCACGGCGAGATCACGCCGTCGCTGAAGATCAAGCGCCGGGGCGTGGAGAGCAACTTCGCCGCCGAGATCGAGAAGATGTACGCGGGCACGCTCGCCGAGCTCTGACCGCACCAGCACGTCGGCGGCCGTGCCCCACCGTCCCGGGGCACGGCCGTCGGTGTGCGACGGGGTGGCCCCGGGTCACAGGTGCTGCTGGCGCCACCGGGTCTGGTCCACCTCCAGGGCGAGTTGCTCGGCCAACGCGAGCTGCCGGATCCGGCGCCGCCGGCCGTCCTCGCGCACCGTCTCTGCCACGGTCATGACGACGGTGATGCCGCAGAGCACCGCCAATGCCACCAGCTCCGGCAGCAGGGCGGCGAACGGGGCGACCACGGCGAGCACCACCACCGCCAGCAGCAACGGCCAGCGCACCCGGCGCAGCGCCCGCCAGGCGCAGGCGACGATGCTCAGCAGGTACAGCCCCACCCCGCCGTAGAGCACCGTGATCCAGAAGCCGCCCAACGGCACACCCCAGTCGGGGCTGCCCGGCTGCGCCGCCTCGGCGAGCAGATCCTTGAGCCCGAGGGCGAAGAAGATGATCCCGGCGATCATCGGCAGGTGCAGGTAGGTGTACGCGTCCCGGGCCAACCGCAGCCGCCGGCCTGGGTCACGGGCCCGGTGCAGCGCCTGCTCCAGGCCGGTCGACAGGGTGTCGAAGTACGCCCACCACAGCATCGCCGTGACACCGATGCCGAGCACGGCCGCGAGCGCCACCGGCCCGGTGAGCGGCAGGTCGGTGAAGAACTTCGCCCCGAGCCCCAGCGAGATGATCGACTCGCCGAGCGCGATCAGGACCATCAGCGCGTGCCGTTCGGCCCAGTGTCCCGCCGAGATCACCACCCACCACGGCCGGCCGAGGATCACCCCGCCGACGTACTCCAGCGCCAGTGCGGCCGTCCAGAGCGTGAGCTGCACCGCGATGGCCACCGGCCGGTCGAGCAGCCGGGGCGGCACCGTACCCGCGACCACGAGCAGCGCGGTCGCCGCCACCGGCAGCACGGCGATCATCGACAGTCGCCGCCACCGCTCGGGGTCGGCGCGGGCCACCCAGAAGAAGATCACGAGTTGGGCGACCCGGACCACCAGGTAGCAGGCCGCGAAGACCATCGGACCGTTCAGCCCACCCGGGCGGTCGACGAACGCGCCCGGCATGCTCAGCACCAGCATGAAGGCCGCCGCCACGGTGACGAACCCGACCAGCGGCAGCACGCCCTGATCCGCCCGGACCGCGTTGCCGAGCCCGGCGAAGCCCGTCCAGCACCACCACAGCAGCGCCAGCACCAGCAGGCAGCGGTACAGGTTGACCGGGCTGGGGTGGGTGGCGGTCAGGCTGGTCACGTTGAGGAACGCGAAGACGAACACCAGGTCGTAGAAGAGCTCCAACCGGGTGGTCCGCGACCCCGGCGCGCCGGGCTGCACCGCCTGCGACCACCGGGTTCCGCCGCCGTTGCCCACTCCGGCAGTCTGGCAGCCACAGCGACCCCGACGAGCCGGTTCGAGCCGGTCAGGCGATGACGGCGGGCTCCCGCCACCGCGGGCGGGCGGTGCGGTCCAGGCCGTAGCGGACCGCGGCCAGCCGGTCGACCGCCTCCACCAGGTCCGCAGCGGGCAGGGTGAAGGGCAGCCGCAGGAAACGTTCGAGGGTGCCGTCCAGGCCGAAGCGGGGGCCGGGCGCCAGCCGTACGCCGGCCTCCTCGGCCGCCCGGGCCAGCGCGCTGGAGACCGGCCCGTCCAGCTCGGCCCAGAGCGTCACCCCGCCGCGGGGCACGGTGACCCGCCAGTCGGGCAGCCGCCGCGCCAGCGCGCCGAGCAGGGCGTCGCGCTGGACGGTGAGCTGGGCCCGCCGGGCGGCCACGATCCTCGGCGCGTCGGCCAGCAGCCGGACCGCGAGGAGCTGGTCGAGCACCGGGCTGGCCATGTCGACGCCGACCCGGGCCGCGGCCAGCCGCTGCACCTGCGGCGCGGACGCCCGCACCCAGCCGATCCGCAGGCCGCCCCAGTACGGCTTGCTCATCCCGCCGATGCTGATCACCCGGGAGTGCCGGTCGAAGCCGGCCACCGGCGGCGGCAGCGGCGTGCCGTCCAGCGGCAGGTCCACGAACGACTCGTCGATGATCAGGTCGGTGCCGGCCGCGTGGGCCGCGGCGACCAGCCGCTCCCGCAGCCCGGCGGTCATCAGGTGCCCGGTCGGGTTCTGGAACTCCGGGATCAGGTACGCCAGCTTGGGGCGGCCCTGCCGGATGCTGCCCAGCAGCAGGTCCGCGTCCCACCCCGGCCCGTCGGTGGCCAGGCCGTGGGTGGTGATCCGGGCCCGGCGCGCGGCGAGCGCGGCCAGCGCGTTCGGGTAGGTGGGCGACTCCACCAGCACGCTGCCGCCGGGATTCAGTGCCAAACGCAGCACCAGGTCCAGCGCGTGCTGCGTCCCGCTGGTCACCATGATCTGCTCCGGGCTGGTCGGCAGCCCGCGCGCGGTGTACCCCCCGGCGACCGCCTCGCGCAGCTCGACGATGCCGGTCGGGTGGTAGCCGGCGCCGCCCAGGTAGCGCGTCAGGTCCTCGGTGGCGGCCCGGGCGGCGGCGACCAGCTCCGGCGGCGCGGCCAGCGCGGCGACCCCCAGGTCGATCATGTCCCGGTCGTCCTGCGGGGTCCACAGCCCGTTGCCGGCGATCCGGTGGTTGCCGGGCAGCATCGTCCAGCTGCCGGCGCCCCGGCGGCTGGCCAGGTGGCCGGTCTCGCGCAGCTGGCGGTAGGCGGCGGTGACCGTGGTGCGGCTGATCCGCAACGCCTCCGCCAGCTCCCGCTCGGCCGGCAGGCGTACGCCCAGCGGCAGCCGGCCGTCGGCGAGCAGGCCGCGGACCGCGGCCGCGAGCGCGGCGTAGTCCGGGTTGCGACGGCGACCGGGCAGCGCATGCCACTCGCCGAGCAGGCGTGCCAATTGGCTGCCCCGCACCTGGCTGCTCATGGCCACCCCTCCGGAATTGGCTCTAACAATCCAGAAATTGGATCCTAGGGTGGCATGCATGGCTCCGATTGGCAATCTGCGGCACCGGCCGGCCCGCCGCCTGACCCAGCTCTACGCCGGCCTGGTCCTGTACGGGGTCAGCATGGCCATGATGATCCGCTCCGGCCTGGGGCTGGACCCGTGGGACGTCTTCCACCAGGGGCTGTCCCTGCGCACCGGGCTCTCCTTCGGCACGGTGACCATCGCAGTCGGCGCGCTGGTGCTGCTGCTCTGGATCCCGCTGCGGCAACGCCCGGGCATCGGCACGGTCAGCAACGTGGTGGTGATCGGCCTGGTGGTGGACGCCACCATGATCCTGCTGCCGGCCGGCCTGCCGCTACCGGCCCGGATCGCCCTGCTGGTCGGCGGCATCGTGGCCAACGGCGCGGCCACCGGGCTCTACATCGGCGCCCGGCTCGGCCCCGGCCCCCGGGACGGGCTGATGACCGGCTACGTGGCCCGCCGGCCGGGCCGGTCGATCCGGCTGGTCCGCACGGTCATCGAGGTCACCGTGCTGGGCCTGGGCTGGTTGCTCGGCGGCACGGTCGGCCTCGGCACGGTCGCGTACGCGGTGAGCATCGGGCCGCTGACCCAACTGTTCCTGCCGGTGTTCACCGTCGCCGACCCACCCGCGCCGGTTCCGCCCACCGCCACTTCCGCCAATCCCTCCCCCGCTGAGCTGCGGTGACGCCCGGTACACGGAATCAGGTGTTTTCTTCGCCGAGAGTGCCGGGCATCATTTCCGCATGGGGGAGAACGGATGGCGCCGGACGGACGCCTGGATCTTCGTGTCCGTGGTCATCGCGAGCGGCGCCGGGCGGCACCGCCGGGCCGCGTCGACCCGCCGCCCGGAGGGGGTACGCCTGGCCGACGTGCTCTCCACCGCCGACCACCTGAACCGGGCCATCCCCGAGCGGCACGAGGTGGAGGCGGCGGTGCGCCGGCTGGCCGGGGCGGGGCTGGTCAGCGTCGCCGACGGCTGGTTCCGGATCACCCCGGACGGCGAGCGGCTCTGGCGCACCCGGCCCAGCGCCGGCCTGGCCACCACCGTCGACACCGTGCAGGGGGTGCTCAGCCGGCGGCACACGCCCGGTGACGCCGACTGGCAGCTGGCCGACGAGGAACACGCCGCCGCGGTGCAGGAATACCTCGTCCGCTCGATCCCGGCCCCGCGGCGGTCCCCGGAGGGCCACCCGGAACGGGGCTGACCACCGGCAGCGCGTCCTTGGCCTCGCCGACGGTCAGCGGACCGGGTGGCCAGCCCCGCGCAGCGCGTCCTTGACCTCGCCGACGGTCAGCTCACCGAAGTGGAAGACGCTGGCCGCCAGGACCGCGTCGGCGCCCGCGCCGACCGCCGGCGGAAAGTGCGCCACCTCGCCGGCCCCGCCACTGGCGATCACCGGCACGTCGACGACCCGCCGGACCGCCTCGATCAACGGCAGGTCGAAACCGGCCTTGGTGCCGTCGGCGTCCATCGAGTTGAGCAGGATCTCCCCCGCGCCCAGCTCGGCGCCGCGCCGGGCCCACTCCACCGCGTCCAGGCCGGTGCCCCGGCGACCGCCGTGCGTGGTCACCTCGAAGCCGCTCGGCGTGCCGCCGCCGTGATCGCCCCCGACGGTGCCCGGTGCGCGGCGCACGTCGAGGGAGAGCACCAGCACCTGCCGGCCGAACCGGTCGGCGATCTCGGCGATCAGCTCCGGTCGGGCGATCGCCGCGGTGTTCACCCCGACCTTGTCCGCCCCGGCGCGCAGCAGGGTGTCGACGTCGGCGACCGTCCGCACGCCACCGCCGACGGTGAGCGGGATGAACACCGACTCGGCGGTGCGCCGGACCACGTCGAGCATGGTGCCCCGGTCGCTGGACGAGGCGGTGACGTCGAGGAAGGTCAACTCGTCCGCCCCGGCCCGGTCGTACGCCGCGGCCAGCTCGACCGGGTCGCCGGCGTCGCGCAGGTCGACGAAGTTGACGCCCTTGACCACCCGCCCGGCGTCCACGTCCAGACAGGGGATCACCCGTACCGCCACCGTCATGCCGCGAGCCTATCCAACGCCACCGTCGGCGGCGGCCGCCGGATGAGGCCGGCCGGCCGCCGCCGGGGTGTTAACAAGGGGCCCCAGCTATACCGCAGGCGTTAACAGGGGGCCCGGCCTTACAGCCGGACGAGCATCTTGCCGAGGTTCTCGCCGCGCAGCAGGCCGAGGAACGCCTCGGGGGCGTTCTCCAGGCCGTCGACGATCGTCTCGTCGTACGACAGCTTGCCGTCCCGGAGCCAGCCGGCCACCTCCTGGACGAACTGCTCGCGCAGGTGACCGTGGTCACCGACGAGGAAGCCCCGCAGGGTCAGCCGCTTGCCGATCACCAGCGCCAGGTTGCGCGGGGCGGCCGGCGGCTCGGTGGCGTTGTACTGGGCGATCATGCCGCAGATGGCGGCCCGGCCGTGCAGGTTCATCGCCCCGATCGCGGCCTCCAGGTGGTCCCCGCCGACGTTGTCGAAGTAGACGTCGACGCCGTCCGGGGCGGCGGCCTTGAGCTGCTCGTACACCGGGCCGTCGTGGTAGTCGAAGGCCGCGTCGAAGCCGAGCGCGGTCAGCCGCTCGACCTTCGCCCGGGAGCCGGCGCTGCCGATCACCCGGCCGGCGCCGCGCAGCTTCGCGATCTGGCCGACCATGCTGCCCACCGCGCCGGCCGCGCCGGAGACGAAGACGGTCTCGCCCGGCTTCATCGCCGCCACGTCGAGCAGGCCGGCGTACGCGGTCAGCCCGGTCATGCCGAGCACCCCCAGGTACGCGGTGACCGGCGCGAGGCCCGGATCGACCTTGCGGGCGGCCGTGGCGTCGAGCAGCGCGTAGTCCCGCCAGCCCAGCCCGTGCAGCACGGTGTCGCCGGGCTTGAGACCGCCGGCCTCGCCGGCCACCACCTCACCGAGCGCGCCGCCGTCGAGCGGGGCGTCGAGCGCGAACGGCGGCACGTACGACTTGACGTCGTTCATCCGCCCGCGCATGTACGGGTCGACGGACATGAACTGGTTGCGGACCACGACCTGGCCCGGCCCCGGCGTCGGCACGTCGGTGGTGACCAGCCGGAAGTTCTCGGCGGTCGGCCAACCCTCGGGACGGGACGCCAGCTGGATCTCCCGGTTCACGCCGCTCATCGGGCCGCCCGGACGGTCAGCGTGACCTCGATGTTGCCGCGGGTCGCGTTCGAGTAGGGGCAGACCTGGTGGGCCGCGTCGACCAGCTGCTCGGCGGTCGCCCGCTCGACGGCGGGCAGGTCGACCAGCAGGGCCACGGTCAGGCCGTAGGCGCCGCTGCCGTTCGGGCCGATGCCCACCTCAGCCTCGACGACGGAGCCGGCGACGTCCGCCTTGGCCCGCTGGCCGACGATGCGCAGCGCGGAGTGGAAGCAGGCCGCGTAGCCGGCGGCGAAGAGCTGCTCGGGGTTGGCCGCGCCGCCGGCGCCGCCCATCTCCTTCGGCGCCGCGAGGTCGAGGTCGAGGGTGCCGTCCGAGGTGCGGACGTGGCCGTCGCGGCCGTCGCCGGTGGACTTGGCGGACGCGGTGTAGATGACCTGCATGGTCACTGCTCCTTCTGTCGGTGGATCGTCTCGGTGACCCGGGTGAGGGTGTCGCGGAGGCCGACCAGCTCGGCCTCGGTGAGGCCGGTGGCCACGGCCACCCGGCGCGGCACCTCGTCCATCCGCTCGCGCAGGGCGCGGCCCCGTTCGGTGAGGCCCACCTCGACCCGGCGCTCGTCGCGCGCCGAGCGGGACCGGGTCACCAGGTCGGCCGCCGCCAGCCGCTTGAGCAGCGGGGAGAGCGTGCCGGAGTCCAGATGCAGCGCGGCGCCGAGCTCGGAGACGGTGGGCGGCCCCTCGCGCTCCCAGAGCGCGATGAGCACCAGGTACTGCGGGTAGGTCAGGCCGTGCTCGTCGAGGATCGGGCGGTAGACGTCGGTCAGCGCGCGCGACGCGGCGTAGAGCGCGAAGCACACCTGCCGCCGCAGCACCAGATCATCGGTCACGTCCCCGACCGTAGCGCGCGATTAAGTTGTGCACAACTTAATCGCCGACGGGGCCAGGCCGAAGACCGCCACGAGGCCGACGCCCGGGGCCACCCACCAGGCCCGCCGAGGTCAAGAGACGGGGAGATACGCCTCCAACTCGACCTCGACCAGGAGGTCCGGGTCGATCAGGCCGGCCACCACGACCATGGTCGCCACCGGGCGGACCGCCCCGAACACCGCGTTGTGCGCCCGGCCCACCTCGTCGGCGTAGAGCCGGTCGGTGACGTACATCCGGGTCCGGATCACGTCGGTCGGCCCGGCACCCACCTCGGCCAGCGCGGCCAGGCCGATCCGGATCGCCTGGGCGGTCTGCGCGGCCGCGTCCCCGACGTGCGCCACCACGCCGTCCACGGTCGAGGTGCAGCCGGCCGTGACCGCCCGGTCGCCGGCCCGGACCACCCGGGAGTAGCCGTAGGCGGCCTCCCACGGCCCACCCGAACCCAGCCGGGTGACCGTGACCGAGGGGTCGGGCTCGGCGACGGCCGCGCTCACCCGGCGGTCCGCAGGGTCGCCAGCGCCTCGGCGACCGTGAAGGCGCCCGCGTAGAGCGCCTTGCCCGCGATCACACCCTCCACCCCCGCCGGCTCCAGGGTGGCCAGGGCGCGCAGGTCGTCCAGGGTGGACACGCCACCGGAGGCGATCACCGGGGCCGCCGTCCGGGCGCAGACGTCGCGCAGCAGGTCCAGGTTCGGCCCACGCATCGTGCCGTCCTTGGTGATGTCGGTGACCACATACCGGGCGGCGCCCGCCTTGTCCAGCCGCTCCAGCACCTCCCACAGGTCACCGCCGTCGCGGGTCCAGCCCCGGGCGGAGAGGGTACGGCCGCGCACGTCCAGCCCGATCGCCACCCGGTCGCCGTACTCGCCGCAGATCCGGTCGCACCACTGCGGGTCCTCCAGCGCGGCGGTGCCGATGTTGACCCGGGCCGCCCCGGTCGCCAGCGCGGCCCGCAACGACTCGTCGTCCCGGATCCCGCCGGAGAGCTCGACCTTGACGTCCAGCCGGCCCACCACGTCGGCCAGCAACGCCGCGTTCGTACCCCGGCCGAACGCGGCGTCCAGGTCGACCAGGTGGATCCACTCCGCGCCGTCACGCTGCCAGGCGAGGGCGGCCTCCAGCGGATCGCCGTACGCGGTCTCGCTGCCGGCGGCGCCCTGCACGAGCCGGACGGCCTGGCCGTCGGCGACGTCCACGGCGGGCAACAGGGTGAGCGTCAACGCTTCATCTCCTCGGTTCAGGAACGACGGTCCAGGGCGATCACCACGATCGCCGGCAGGACCAGCAGCAACAGCACGACCAGCGCCAGCCGCAGCGCCAGGTCGTCGACGAAACTCCAGATCCCGGCCAGCGCCACGCCGGTCAGCAGCACGATCCCCGCCCGCTCGCCCCGGGTGTGCCGGGGCAGCCGGCCGGACCGACCCAGCCGGACCCGCGGAGTCAACCGGCGCACCAGGGCCCGGCGGCGCTCCCGGCGGGCCACCCGGCGTTGCCGCGCCGCGCGCTCCGCGGCCTGCTGGGCCTCGCGGACCTCCCGCCGCCGGGCCCGCTCCTTACTCACCCGCGGCCATCGTTCGCGACTGCGGGGCTCGCAAGCCCGGCACACTCCTCGCGCTCACAGCGCCCCCATCGTTCGCGACTGCGGGGCTCGCAAGCCCGGCACACTCCTCGCGCTCACAGGGTGCCCAGCCAGTTGCGCAGGAGGGCGGCGCCGGTGTCGGCGGACTTCTCCGGGTGGAACTGGGCGGCCGAGAGCGAGCCGCGCTCCACCGCCGCGACGAAGCGGGCGCCGTGCTCCGCGGTGGTCACCCTCGCCCCGGCCGCCGCGAGCCCCGCCGCGTCGGTCGCCCCGTAGGAGTGGACGAAGTAGAACCGGGCGTCGGCCGGCAGACCGGCGAAGAGCACCGTGCCTGCCGCCGGGTCGACCGTGTTCCAGCCCATGTGCGGCAGCCGGGACGCCGGCAGCTTCGTCACCCCGCCCGGCAGCAGGCCCAGCCCCTTGGTGACCACACCGTGCTCGTCGCCGTGCTCGAAGAGCACCTGCATGCCGACGCAGATGCCCAGCACCGGGCGGCCGGCGGCGACCCGCTCGGCGATCACCGGCCCGGCGCCCAGCGCCTCGATCCCGGCCATGCAGGCGGCGAACGCGCCGACGCCCGGCACCACCAGGCCGTCGGCCGCCGCCGCGGCGGCCAGGTCGTCGGTCACCGACACGTCGGCCCCGGCGTGCGCCAGGGCCCGCTCGGCCGACCGCAGGTTGCCCGAGCCGTAGTCGAGCACCACCACCCGCCGTGGCGTGCCCATCAGCCCTCCCCGGGCAGCAGCCAGAGCACGCCGCCGACGGTCGCCAGCACCGCGAGCAGCGCGGTCACCAGCACCGCCCCGCGCGGTGCCTGCTGCCGGTGCAACGACCAGGCCCCGCCGACCAGCAGGCCGGCGAGGATCAGCAACAGTGTCGGCAGCACCGCACCCATCAGAGCCGCCCTTCATTCGCGACTGCGGGACTCCGCTGCGCTGCGTTCCTCGCGCTCATCAGAGCGCCCCCTTGGTGCTCGGGATGGTGCCGACGTTGCGCGGGTCGAGCGCGACGGCCTCCCGCAGCGCCCGGGAGACCGCCTTGAACTGCGCCTCCACCACGTGGTGCGCGTCCGGGTGACCACCCGGACGGGCCGCCCGCAGCACGTCCACGTGCAGCGTGAGCCGGGCCGACTGACCGAACGACTCCCAGAGGTGCCGGGTCATGCTGGTCGGGTAGACCGGCCCGATGTACGGCGCCAGCGCCGGCTCGTCGTGCACCACGTACGGCCGGCCGGAGACGTCGACCGCCGCCCGGACCAGCACCTCGTCCATCGGCACGGTGGCCGAACCGTACCGTCGGATGCCGGCCTTGTCGCCCAGCGCGCGGTCGAACGCGGCGCCCAGGGCGAGCGCGGTGTCCTCCATCGTGTGGTGCGCGTCGATCTCCAGGTCGCCGACTGTGTGCACGGTCAGGTCGAAGCCGCCGTGCCGGGCGATCTGGTGCAGCATGTGGTCGTAGAAACCGACACCGGTCTCGATGTCGGCCTTGCCGGTGCCGTCGAGGTCGATCTCGACAAGCACCTTCGTCTCGTTGGTGACCCGCTCGATCCGGGCGGTGCGGCTCATTGGACAGTCTCCATAGCGGCGAGGAAGGCGTCGGTCTCGGTCGGGGTGCCGGCGGTGACCCGCAGCCAGCCGGGCAGGCCGACGTCGCGGACCAGCACCCCGGCGTCGAGCAGGGTGCGCCAGGCGGCGACCTGGTCCCCGCCGACGGAGAAGAGCACGAAGTTGGCGTCGCTGTCGGCCACCCGGTGCCCGCGGGCGCGCAGCTCGGCGACGATCCGGTCCCGCTGCGCCATGATCGCGGTGACCGTGCCGAGCAGGGCGGCCCGGTGGGCCAGCGCCGCGCGGGCGGCGGCCTGGGTGAGCGCCGAGAGATGGTAGGGCAGCCGGACCAGTTGCACCGCCGCCACCACGGCCGGGTCGGCCGCGAGATAGCCGAGCCGGCCGCCGGCGAACCCGAACGCCTTGCTCATCGTCCGGGTCACCACCAGCCGTGGGTGGCCGGGGAGCACCGCCAGCGCGCTGACCGTGCCGGGCCGGGCGAACTCGGCGTACGCCTCGTCCACGATCACCATGCCGGGCGCCTCGTCCAGCACGGCGGCGACCACCGCCGGATCCAGCGCGGTGCCCGTCGGGTTGTTCGGCGAGCAGAGGAAGACCACGTCCGGCCGGTGCTCGCGGACCTGGGCGACCGCCTCGTCGGCGGTCAGCCCGAAGTCGGCGCCGCGCCGGCCCGGGACCCACCGGGTGCCGGTGCCGAGCGCCAGCAGCGGGTGCATCGAGTACGCCGGCACGAAGCCCAGCGCGGTGCGGCCCGGACCGGCGAACGCCTGGAGCAGCTGCTGCTGGATCTCGTTGGAGCCGTTGGCCGCCCACACCTGCTCGGCGGTGAGCCCGTGCCCCAGATAGGCCGCCAGGTCGGCGCGGAGCGCCGTCGCGTCCCGGTCCGGGTAGCGGTTGAGGTCGCGCAGCTCGGCCGCGACGGCCTTGCCGATCGCCTCCACCACCGGCTCGGGCACCGGGTAGGAGTTCTCGTTGGTGTTCAGCCGCACCGGCACGTCCAGCTGCGGCGCACCGTACGGCGTGCGCCCCCGCAGGTCGTCCCGGATCGGCAGGTCGTCGAGGGTGGTCACGGGCGGGCCTCCGGGAACCGGACGCTGACCGCCTGGCCGTGCGCCGGCAGGTCCTCCACCCCGGCCAGGGTGACCACGTGCGGGGCCACCTCGCGCAGCGCGTCGTGGGTGTATTCGACCAGGTGGACGCCGCGCAGGAAGGACTGCACGGACAGCCCGGAGGAGTGCCGGGCGCAGCCGCCGGTGGGCAGCACATGGTTGGAACCGGCGCAGTAGTCGCCGAGCGACACCGGCGACCAGGCGCCCACGAAGATCGCCCCGGCGTTGCGTACCCGCAGCGCCCACTCGCGGGCGTGCTCGGTCTGGATCTCCAGGTGCTCGGCGGCGTACGCGTCGACCACCCGCAGCCCCGCCTCGAGGTCGTCGACCAGGACGACGCCGCTCTGCTCGCCGCCCAGCGCGGCGCCGATCCGCTCGGCGTGCTTGGCCGCCGGCACCTGCCGGGCCAGCTCCGCGTCCACCGCGTCGGCGAGCGCCACCGACGGGGTGACCAGCACGCTGGCGGCGAGCGGGTCGTGCTCGGCCTGGCTGATCAGGTCGGCGGCGACGTGCGCCGGATCGGCGGTGTCGTCGGCGAGGACGGCGATCTCGGTCGGCCCGGCCTCGGCGTCGATGCCGACCACGCCGCGCACCAGCCGCTTGGCGGCGGTGACCCAGATGTTGCCCGGGCCGGTGATCATGTCGACCGGGTCGCAGCGCTCGGCGCCCGCCGGGTCGACGGTCGACCCGTACGCCAGCATGGCGACCGCCTGGGCGCCGCCCACCGCGTAGACCTCGTCCACGCCGAGCAGCGCGCAGGCCGCGAGGACCCGCTGGTCGGGCAGGCCGCCGTTGTCCTGCTGGGGCGGGCTCACCACCACCAGCGAGCGCACCCCGGCCGCCTGGGCGGGGACCACGTTCATCACCACGGTCGACGGGTACATGGCCAGGCCGCCGGGGACGTACAGGCCGACCCGGTCGACCGGCACCCAGCGCTCGGTCACCGTGCCGCCCGGCACCACCTGGGTGGTGTGGTCGGTGCGGCGCTGGTCGGCGTGCACCTTGCGGGCCCGGGTGATCGACTCCAGCAGCGCCGCCCGGACCTGCGGGTCGAGCGTGCCCTCGGCTTCGCGGATCACCTCCACCGGCACCCGCAGGTGCTCCGGGCAGATGCCGTCGAACCGTTCGCTCGCCTCCCGGATCGCCGGGTAGCCATGCTCCCCGACCGCCGCCACCAGGGGGCGGATCCGCTCGACGGCCACGGACACGTCGAGCTGGGCACGGGGCAGCAGGCGGCGCGGGTCACGGAACCCGCCGCGCAGGTCGATCCGGTTCAGCACCCTTGCGAGTCTAGGCGGCCCCGCGGCGGGCCGGCCCGCGCCGCCCGTACGCCGGGACGGTGAGCCGGGCCACGCCGCCACCGACGGCGGCGGCTAGGCTCGGAGCCGTGACCGCACGGCTGCCGGTGTTCCCCCTCACAACGGTGCTCTTCCCCGGGCTGGTGCTGCCGCTGCACATCTTCGAGGAGCGCTACCGCGCCCTGGTGCGCCACCTGGTGGAGCTGCCCGACGGCGCCCCCCGCGAGTTCGGCGTGGTGGCCATCCGGGCCGGCTGGGAGGTGGCGCCCGGCACCGGGCGGGCCGTGCCGGGCGGGGGCGAGGTGACCCTGCACGAGGTGGGCTGCACCGCCGAGCTGCGCCAGGTCACCGAGCTGGCCGACGGCGGCTACGACATCGTGACGGTGGGCCGGCGCCGGTTCCGCATCGCCGACGTCGACCCGCGTTCCGCGCCCTACCTGACGGCGGAGGTCGACTGGCTGCCCGAGCCGGCCGGCGCCGACGAGGGCGCCGAGCTGCTGGCCGCCCGGGTGATCTCGGTCTTCCGACAGTATTTGGGCCTGATCCGGCCCGACCCGGAGGAGATCTCCGAGCAGCTGCCGGAGGACCCCACCGTGCTGTCCCACCTGGTCGCGGCCACCGCCGCGCTGACCGTGGACGACCGCCAGCGGCTGCTCGCGATCGACGACACCGCCGGCCGGCTCCGCGCCGAGCTGCGGTTGCTCAACCGGGAGACGGCCCTGTTGCGCCAGGTCCGGGCGGTTCCGGTGCCGCTGACGGAGCTGGCGGGCCCGCCACCGGCACCGAACTGAGGCCGCCGGGCTCCGGCTCCGGCCGCAGCGACGGCCAGCGCGACCAGCCGGCCAGCAGGGTGTACGTGACGGCGAGGCCGAACGCCGGCAGCAGCAGGTTGCCGTGCGGGTAGGGCAGCACGCCGTGGAACCAGTCGATCCCGCCGGCACGCAGGTCGGCCGGCTTGGTGAAGGCCGTGCCGGGCGGCGCGCCGTCCAGCAGCCGCTGGTACGTGGACAGGCCGATCCGGCGGCCCAGCTGCCAGGCCACCAGCGCCGCGCCGAGCCCGCCGACCGTCCCGCCGACCAGCGGGCCCGGGCCCCGGGTGCGGCGCAGCAGGAACCACAGGGCCACCGCGGCGAGCACCCCGAAGCCCAGGCCGAGCAGGCTGAACCAGCCGTCCGCGGCGACCGGCTGCTCCGGCTGCGGCTGGGCGTACACCGCGCCCTGCGCCGTCTTGACCACCGGCGTGGCCGGCGCCGCCGCCGCCCAGAGCAGGCCCAGCGGGGCGCCCAGCACGGTCAGCGCGCCGAACGCGACCAGGCCGGCGCGCACGGCCCGGCGCCGGCCGCCCGGCGGCGGCGCGACCGGCTGCTCCCACCACCAGGGCACCGCCCCACCCGGGTCCGGCGCAGCGTACGGATCGGGCCTGGCGTGCGGATCGGCCATGGCATGCGGATCAGGCATGGCGTGCGGATCGGGCCTGGCCTGCGGATCGGGAACGCCGGTCGGCGCGGCGCCGGGGGCCGGGGTACCGCCCGGGGCCGGGTGCGACGGGGTGCCGGCCGGGCCGGTCGTCGGGGCGGGACGCGGCCGCTCGGAATCGGAGGTCTCCGGACTCACCCGATGATCCTCTCAGGCCGGGCCGCCCCCGCGTCCGCCGGTCCACGACGCGCTTCGGAAAACCCTGCCACCCCCGACGCCCGGTTGCTGCCTCGGCACAGGAGCCGCAGGCGGACAACGGCGCGAACGAAGCGCCCGGCCCAGTGCACGGTGATGTCCTCTCCGGCAGGCCCGCCGCCGGCACACCCACCGTCGATCATGAAGTACTGGCGCCTCGAATGTCCTGTGTGCGGCCTTCGCCAGGTACCACAACTCCATGATCGACCAGGTGAGGGGGCGGGGGGCGGGGCGGGGGGGGGCGGGGGGCGGGGTAGTGGGCGAAGGGTTCCAGCATTACGGCGGCGGCCTCCAGCCAGGCGGCCCGGGTCTCCGCCTGGAGCTGGTGGTACTCGATCGAGGAGCCGGTCTCCAGCGCCGGGTCGTAGGGCACCACGGCGACCGCCCGGGTGCGGGTGGCGAAGTGCCGCTCCAGGTCGGCCTGGAGGGTGGACCGGCCGGGCGTGGGACAGGAGATCAGGGTCACCGCGTTGTCGGCCAGCTCACCCATGCCGACCTCGTGCAGCAGGTCGAGCATCCAGTCGGCGCTGAACGCGGCGTCCTCCCGCGGCACCGTGGTGACCACCAGCTGGTCGGCGGCCTGCATCACGGTGCGCCAGTTGGCGCTCTCGACGTTGTTGCCGGTGTCCACGCAGACCACGTCGTGGGTGCGCCGCAGCAGCTCCAGCACCCGCTTGACGGTGAACTGGTCGAGCCGCTGGGCGAACCGGGGGCTCTCCTCCCCGGCCAGCACGTCGTACGAGCCGTCGGCGGCATGCCGGAGGTAGTCGTCCAGGTGCGCCAGCAGCGTGTCGCCCTCCATGATCTCGATCTGGGCGAGGTCGTGGATCAGGTGGCGGATGGTGCGGGCGTGTCGGGCGCTGCCGGCGCGCAGCCCCAGCGTGCCGCGCAGCTCGTTGTCGTCCCAGGCGAGCACCCCCTGCCCCCGTACGCTGCCCACCGTGGCGGCGGCGAGCACCGTCGCGGTGGTCTTGTGCACGCCGCCCTTGGGGTTGGCGAAGGCGAGCACCCGGGGGCTGCCCAGGTCCCGGCGGAGCACCCCGGCCGCGCGCTCCTGCTCGCGGTCCGGGCCGGCCCGCTCGCTCACCACGGCGGCGGTGGCGACCACCGGCGGGGACACCTCGACGGCGGCGCTGGCCCGGTACGCCGGCTCGACCGCCGGGCGGTACGCCGGCTCGGCCGGATAGCTCGGCTCGGGCCGCCACTCCGGCTCGAGCTGGCCGGGGCGGGCCGGGTAGGCCGGCTCGGGGGCGGACGGCCGCTGCAACGCCTGCGGCGGGTGCGCCTCGGGCCGGTAACCCTTCCCCTCCAGCAGCGCGTAGCGGGACTCCACCGGCGGCTCGGGCCGGTAGCCGTTGTCCAGCAGCGCGTACCGCGACTCGGCCGCCGGGTCCCGGTAGGGCGGCTCCGGCGGCGGGGCCGGCTCGCTCCGGTAACCGCCGTCGGCCCGGTAACCGCCGTCGGCCGGGTAGCCGCCGTCGGCCGGGTAGGGCTCGACCGGCGAGCGCGCCTCGGCCCGGTAGCCCGGGTAGCCGGACTCGCCGCGGTATCCCCCGTTCCCGTATCCGGACTCGGCGTGCCCCGGGTAGGACGAGTCCGGGTAGGACGGTTCCGGGTACGCCGGCTCGGCGGGGTGGCCGGGCTCCGCCCGCCAGGACGGCTCGGCCCGGTAGGCCGGGTCGACCCGGTAACTGCCCTCCGCCCGGTAGCCCTGCGGGTCGTACGCCGGCTCGGCCCGGCCGAACGCGGACGCCGGCTCGGCCCGGCCGAACGCCGACGCCGGTTCCGCCCGGCCGAACGCGGACGCCCGGCCGGAGTAGCCGTCGTCGGGCGCGCGCCGCGACGGTGGCGGTTCCTCGGCACGGCGGTCGGCGTCGGACTGCTCCGCGGCGCGGCCGCCGAGGCGCGCCCGGTCGAACAGCGCCCGCCAGCGCGGTGCTGGTTCGGCCGGCCGTCCCCAGCCGGTCTCCGTGCCGTCCAAGGCTCGCCCTCCCCCAGCGCCGTCGCTTCCCGCCTGACAGGCTACGAACGAAACCCTATGCGGACCACACCGGTCCGCGCACATCCCCCGCCCCCGGGCCACCCCGGGCGGGCGGAATCGGGCACATCGGCCGAGGTCAACGCGGCGGGCCCGGGGAGCCGCCGGAGTTCGCACCTTCTGTCGCACCTTCTGGAGATCGTGACGAACCGATCACATCCGGCGAGGCACCGGGCGTCGGACGGCCCGGTTCCCGGTCGGCCGGCGGCCGGGCCGTGTCCCGCTGCTCGGGCAGCGGCGGGGTGAGCACCGACCGGTCGAGGCGGCGCAGCTCGGGCGCCGGATCGACCACCCGCACCCCCGGCCGGGCGGCCAGCGCCCGCAGCGCGGGCGGATCGGCGCGCACCAGCGCGGCGTACACGCAGGCGCAGCCGGACCGGTACGCGGCAGCCTCGGCGGCGGCCACCCGGGCGCCGCTGTCGTAGCGCCGCCGCAGTTCGCCGTCGCGGTCCGTGGCATCGGTCAGCGCCGCCGCCCGGGCCCGCTGGTCGGCCGCCTCCCGGTCCTTGCGCCCGGCCACCTCGGTCATGCCGGCGCGCACGTGCTCGGGCACCAGTTGCACCGGGATCCGGACGATCTCGGTCTGCCGGTCGGGCAGCGGGACCCGGGCGACCACCTCGGCGACGGACACCCCGGCCAGCGCCGGCGCCAACGACCCCGGCGGCCGGTAGCCGGTGAGCGAGACCAGGGCGTACGCCTCCTCGGTGCCGCCGAGCGCCGCCAGCTCGGCGGCGGCGGCCCGCAGGTAGTCCGGCACCGATCCGCCGGCCACCACGCCGACCCGGGTCACCTCGCCCACGGTCGGGTCGCCCACCGGCGCCCGGGCGGCCGTCCGGGCGGCCACCGCCCCCACCGCGACCGCGCCGGCCAGCGTGGCGACGGTGAGCAGGCGCGGCCGGCGCCGGCGCGGCGCCGACCCGGCCAGCACGGCGGATGGTTCCCCTGGTCGGGTCATCGTCTTCCCGGTCAGTCGCGCAGGATCTCCAGCGCCCGGGCCAGGTCGTCCGGGTATTCGCTGACGAAGGTGACCTCGTCGCCCGTGCCCGGGTGCAGGAAGCTCAGCGACCGGGCGTGCAGCCACTGCCGGGACAGCCCGAGCCGGGCGGAGAGCGTCGGGTCGGCGCCGTAGGTCAGGTCGCCGACGCACGGATGCCGCAGCGAGGAGAAGTGCACCCGGATCTGGTGCGTACGCCCGGTCTCCAGCCGCACGTCGAGCAGGCTGGCCGACGGGAACGCCTCCAGCGTGTCGTAGTGGGTGACGCTGGGCTTGCCGCCGGAGACCACCGCCCAGCGGTAGTCGTGGTGCGGGTGCCGGTCGATCGGCGCGTCGATGGTGCCGCGCAGCGGGTCCGGGTGGCCCTGCACCACGGCGTGGTAACGCTTCTCCACCTCGCGGAACTTGAAGGCCCGCTTCAACGCGGTGTACGCCCGCTCGCTCTTGGCCACCACCATGATCCCGGTGGTGCCGACGTCGAGCCGGTGCACCACGCCCTGCCGTTCGGCGGCGCCGCTGGTGGAGATCCGGTGCCCGACCCCGGCCAGCCCGCCGATCACGGTCGGGCCGGTCCAGCCGGGGCTGGGGTGCGCGGCGACGCCGACCGGCTTGTCCACCACCACGATGTCGTCGTCGGCGTACACCACGGTCAGGCCGGGAACCGCCTGCGGCACCACGGTCGGCGGGGCGGCCGGGGCGGGCAGCGTCACCTCCAGCCAGGAGCCGGCCTTCACCTTGTGCGAGTTGGCCCGGGCGACGCCGTCGACAAGCGCGTCGCCGGCGTCGACGAGCGCCGCCGCCGCGGTGCGGGAGAGCCCGAGCAGCCGGGCCACCGCCTGGTCCAGGCGCATGCCGTCCAGGCCGTCCGGGACGGGCAGCGAACGGTGGTCGCCGCCGGTGGAGAAGGCCGAGGTCACGCGCGCCCCCGGGGCTCGTCGGCGGTCGAGTCGGCCGGCGCCGCGCCGGCCGGCTCCGCGTCGGTCCCGGCGTCCGCCGCGGCGCCGGCCCGGCTCCCGTCGCGCTGCCGGCCGGTCAGCTCCAGCAGGACCGCGAGCACCACCCCGCAGACCAGCGAGCTGTCGGCCAGGTTGAACACCGGCCAGACCTGACCGTACGGGTCGAAGAGGCTGATCATGTCGACCACGTGCCCGACGAAGTGGCCGGGGGCGCGGAAGATCCGGTCGGCGAGGTTGCCCAGCGCGCCGCCGAGCACCAGGCCGAGCGAGACCGCCCACGGCACCGAACGCAGCCGGACCGCCATCCAGCCGATCCAGGCGATCACCCCGATGGTGATCAGCGGGAACACCCAGGTGTGGTCGGAGCCGATGCTCCACGCCGCGCCGCTGTTGCGGGTCAGGGTGAGATAGACCGTCCCGTCGAGCAGGCTCACCGGGCCCCGGCCGCTGAGGTTCTGCAACGCCAGGTGCTTGGTGAACAGGTCGGCCAGGAAGGCCACCAGGGCGATGCCGACGAGGATCCCGACCGCCCGGCGTCGGGGTGTGCCGCCGCCCGGCTCGGCGGTCCCGGATCCGGCCTGTGGCGCTGCGGTCATCGGCTCCCCATCGAGGTCTTCCCGGCGGTGAGGCCTCACCGCCGACTGATCGGCCGCCGGGGAGCGGACCTCAGCGCCGCTCCTCCAGCTGCTTGCACTTCACGCAGAGGGTCGCCGACGGGAAGGCGGCGAGCCGCTCCACCGGGATCGGGTCGCCGCAGCGCTCGCACCAGCCGTAGCCGCCCTCGTCGAGCCGCTCCAGCGCCCGCTCGACCTGCGTGATCCGTTCCCGGATGCTGTTCGCGAGAGAGATCTCCTGCTCCCGCTCGAACGTCTTGGTGCCGGTGTCGGCCTGGTCGTCCCCGGCCGAGTCGGTCAGCCGGTCGCGCTGCAGCTCGGTGATCTCGCTCAGCGTCTGATCGTACTCGGCGCGCAACTCGTCCCGACGGGCCGCCAGGGCCGCCCGGATCTTCTCGGTCTCCGCCGCGCTGCGGGTGGCCTTCACCACCGGCTTACGGCCGGCGGTCCTGGTGTCGGCTGGCTTCGCCATGGTCAGCTCCCTCGGCCACGGGTCCCGCGGCGGTCGGCGGTGCGGAGGTGCGCCGCCCCGGCGTCCCCCACGTACATACAAAACGGGCACACGACATCGATGGCCGCGCACTCCGGAGGGTGGCAAGAATACGGAACGTACAGGCGTCCGACAACGTGCCGCACCGGCGCACCGTAATTCCACCGTGATCTGCCCCTAAGCAGGGCAAAAGGAACGCTAGCAGATCAATCGTCCCGGTCCTCGCCGTACTCGCCAAACCACCGGGCCAGACGACCCCGCCGGCTGATCGCGCGCAGCCGGCGCTCGGTCTCGTCGCGGGCCCCGGCGATGGCCACGATCAACAGGCTGTCGCCCACCTTCAGCCGGGTGTAGGGATCGGGCACGAACCCGGTGCCGTCGCGCAGCACCAGGGTCACCGAGGCGCCGACCGGCAGCCGCAACTCGTCCACGTGCACGCCGCTCAGCCGCGACCCCGGCGGCACCTCCAACTGGAGCAGGTCCGCCCGCATCCGCTCCAGCGGCGCGGTCTCCACCCGGATCTCCTCCGCCTCGGCCGGCGCCGTCACCCCCAACCGGCGGGCCGCCGGGGCGAGCGTCCCCGCCTGGAGCAGCGTGAAGATCACCACCAGCACGAAGACCGCGTCGAAGAGCCGGTCCGCGCCGGGGACCCGTTGCGACAGCGGGATGGTGGCCAGCACGATCGGCACCGCGCCACGCAGCCCGGCCCAGGACAGGAACGCCTGCTCCCGCAGGCCGACACGGAACGGCAGCGCGGCCACCGCCACCGACAGCGGCCGGGCGGCCAGCAGCAGCGCCAGCCCGGTGACCACCGCGGGCAGCACCGCGTCGCCCAGCCGGGCCGGCGTGGCCAGCAGGCCCAGCAGCACGAACAGGCCGATCTGGGCGAGCCAGGCCAGCCCGTCGGCGAAGCCGAGAATGGCCTGCCGGTGCGGCAGCCGGGCGTTGCCCAGCAGCACGCCGGCGACGTAGACGGCGAGGAAGCCCGAGGCGTGCAGCACCGCCCCGGCGGCGTACGCCAGCACGGTGAAGCCGACCACCGCGATCGGGTACAGCCCGGACGCGGGCAGCGCCGCCCGGCGCAACGCGAACCGGCCGGCGATGCCGGCCAGCACGCCGACCGCGGCGCCGGCGGCCAACTCGTACCCGACCAGCAGCACGTCGTACCACCAGGGGTGGCCGGCCGGCGCGTTGCGGGACAGCAGCACCACGAGGAGCACCACCGGGGCGTCGTTCATCCCCGACTCGGCCTCCAGCGCGGCCACCAGCCGGGGCGGCAGCCGCAGCCGGCGCAGGGTGGCGAAGACCGCCGCCGCGTCGGTGGACGACAGCACCGCGCCGTAGAGCAGCGCCAGCCGCCAGTCCAGCCCGAGCGCGAAGTGCACGATCAGCCCGACCACCAGGATGCTGACCAGCACGCCGACGGTGGCCAGGGAGGAGGCCAAGCCGAGCGCCGGGCGCAAAGTGCTCCACCGCGCGCTCAGCCCACCCTCCGCGATGATCACGATCAGCGCGCAGAAACCCAGCATCCGGGTCAGCTCGGCGTCGTCGAAGCGGATGCCCAGCCCACCCTCGCCGAGCGCCACCCCGAGCGCCAGGTAGACCAGCAGGCTGGGGACCCCGAGCCGGGTCGAGAAGCGCACCGCGCCGATCGCCACCAGCAGGACGCCGGCGCCGAGCAGCAGGGCGAGATCCAGCCCGTGCGTCACGGCGCGTCCTCCCGCAGCGCCGTCACCCGACCGATCCGTCGCGCAGCCGGGCCAGCGCCCCGGCCAGGCCGGGTGCCGGGCGCTCGACCAGGAAGAGCTTGTCCCGGCTGGCCGCGCCGGCGCGCAGCGACACCACCGACGGCCGTACGCCGAGCGCGTCGGCCAGGGCCCGGCGGGCCGCCTCGGTGGCCCGGCCGTCGACCGGTGGCGCGTTGACCGCGATGACGAGGGCGGGACCGTGCGGGCCGTCGAACCGGCCACCGACCCGGGTCCGGGAGGCGCCCGGTTTCACCCGTACGGCCACGGTGAGCGGGTCGTCGATGCCGGTCACGTCGGGGCGACTCAGCTCGGACGGGCGCCGGTGAGCAGGACGGTGTCCGGAGTGCACCGGCCGCACGGGGTGAAGCCCAGCTCGACCGCCTCGGCGACCGGCAACGCCTCGTCGTCGCGGCCGAGCAGGTGCCGGCAGCCCGCGAGGTGGTAGCGGGGACGGCCGTCGACCACCCGCACCTCGTCGACCAGCCCGGCCACCAGGGCGGCCCGCTCGGGGGTGACCGGCTCGGGCGGGGGCTCGTCGTCCGGGTCGGCCGGGGTCGGCGCGCGGCCCGTCGCCGACGCGCCGGCGGCGGCCGTACCGCCGGCCGGGTCCGTCCCCGGCTGATCGGCCCAGGGATTCGGACCGGCCGCGCCGGCCGGGGTCACCCGAGGACCGGTCGCGGCGTACGGATTCGCGCCGCCGGCGTACGGATTTTCCGCGCCGGCGTACGGCTCGTCGTCGTAGAAATCGTCGGCGAACGGGGCGTCAGCGTAGCGGCGACCGGCCGCCGGGCGGGGATCCGCGGCCGGCGGGTCACCGGCGGGCGGATCGAGGAAGGGGTCCGGTGCGGCCCGGAACGGATCGTCGGGATCGCCCCCGGCCGCCGACGGTCCGGGTGGTTGCCGCCACCCGGGCTCGTCGGTGCCGACCGTCGGGGGAACGTGCTGCACGGGGATGTCCCGCCGGGGCCCGGTCGGCGCGGCGCGACGAAACGGACCGGAGCGGCCCGCCGCCGAGCGGGCGGCGACCGCCTGGCGGGCGCCCACCACCAACGCGACGGCGGCCAGCAGGCTGGCCGCGATCGAGACGACCAGCAGCGTGCTGGAGCCACCGGCCAGGCCGAGGACGAGGAATCCGACGGCGACGAGGATGAGCAGCAGGCTTGCGACTATCACGGCTCACCCCCGCCGCGTCGTGTTGTCTGGCACGGTCGGCGGCCGTCGCTGTCGCGACGACCGCCGACGGGTGGATCAGCGGCCCGATTCGAGGGCGCCGCCGGAGCGGCCGCCGCCGTACGAGCCGGCGAGACCGGCTGCGGCGAGACCGTTGGTGCCGCCGGAGCGGTTGCCGCCCTCCACGCCACGGGTCATCTCGGCCTCCAGGCCCTGCCCCCGGCCGTCGAGGTCGCGCAGCTGGCTCTCCAGGTAGGCCTTGAGGCGGGTGCGGTACTCGCGCTCGAACTGCTTGAGCTCCTCGATGTGCTTCTGCAGCGCGGTGCGCTTGGCGTCCAGGCCGCCCATGGCCTCCTGGTGCCGCTGGCGGGCGTCCCGCTCCAGGGCGTCGGCCTTGGCCCGCGCCTCGCGGGTGACCTCCTCGGCCTTGGTGCGGGCCTCGGACAGCAGCTGGTCGGCCTCGCGACGGGCGTCGGAGACGTGGTCGTCGGCGGTCCGCTGGGCCATCATCAGCACCCGCAGTGCCTGCTGCTCGCCGTCGGCACCGGTGGGCACCCCCACGCCCGGGCCGCCGGTGGAGCGGACCTGCTCCAGCTCGGCCTGCATCGCACGGGCCGCCTGCTCGGCCGCCGCCTTGTCACGCTGGACCCGGTCGAGCTGGGCCTTCACGTCGTTGAGCTCGGCCGCGAGTCGGGCGTCGCCACCGGGGCCGGCGGGCGCACCGCCACGGCCACCGCGCTCCACCTGGGCACGCAGCTCGTTGTTCTCCTCGATCAGACGGGCGAGCTCGCGCTCGACCTCGTCCAGGAAGGCGTCGACCTCCTCCTCGTCGTACCCCCGCTTACCGATCGGCGGTTTCTTGAAGGCGACGTTGTGTACGTCGGCCGGGGTCAGCGGCATCGAAACTCCTCGGGTCAGTTGCGGCCGCGCAGTGGGCTGTCCCACCGGGTCGTTCACCGGAGGATCAGCCCCTTCAACACGAACTCCATCAGCACGAACAGGATAACCAGGAGCACAAGGGAGGCCAGGTCGATGCTCACGGTACCAATTCGCAATGGAGGGATCACTCGCCTCAACGCCTTGAGAGGCGGATCAGTGACGCTCCACACGGATTCAAGTCCGGCGGCCGCTCCCCGGCCCGGCTGCCAGCGGCGACCGTACTGGAGCACGGCGCTGAGGACAAATCGGGACAAAAGCAGGAGCAGGAACACGTACAGGATCAGGTAGAGAACCTGTAGCAGGATCGACAACACGGCAGGCGACGTCCCTCGGCTAGCTCAGGCTGAAAAAGCCGCCCTCAGCGATCTTGGCCTTGTCCTCCGCGGTGACCTGGACATTGGCCGGTGAGAGCAGGAACACCCGGTTGGTCACGCGCTCGATCGTACCCCGCAGCCCGAACGCCAGCCCGGCGGCGAAGTCCACCAGACGGCGGGCGTCCGCCTCGTCCATCTCGGTGAGGTTGATGATCACCGGAACGCCGTCCCGGAAGTGCTCGCCGATGGTCCGCGCCTCGCGGTAGGTGGTCGGGTGCAGCGTGGTGATCTGGTAGCGCTGCTCCTCCTCCACCGGGACGACCCGCTCCCGCGGCTGCGCCTGCGGCGCGAGGGCGAGGTTGTCCCGGGTGTGGTAGGTCAGCGCCCCCGAGGTCTCCCCGGCCCCGGACCGGGTGATCGACCGCACGCTGGACCGCTCGACGCGCTCCACCCGCTCCGGGCGGTCGTCGTCGCCCCGGTCGCCGTCCAGGCCACGGCCGGTGGACCGCTCCCCGAGCCGGCCGCGCTCGCCCAGCCGCGGTCGCGGCGCCGGCGGCTCCTCGGACTCCTCGTCCTCGTCGTCGGCGAAATCCTCGGCGTACCGGCTGCTCGACCGGTACCGCGACTCGCGGTAGCCACCCTTGTCGTAGCCGCCGTCGTCGTAGCCCCGCTCGTCGTCCTCCTCGACGAGCCCGAGCCAGACCCCCGCCTTGCGCAGTGCACCCATCCCGCGCCCTTCCGTCCGCCGTGCGGCACGCACCCCCGTGCCGTGTCGCTTGATCACGAGTGGACAACGATGATGCCCACCGGATCGGATCGGCAATCCCCTGGCGGCCGGTTCGCGTTCCGCCCGCCACGCCCCCCGAACAACGGGGAAGCCGATCCAAAACAACACTGATGTAATTTGCTTCTCTCGCGGTCAGGCTACCGCAGCGTGGGGCGCATTCCGAGCAACGCGCTGCCGACGCGGACATGTGTCGCGCCGAACCGGATGGCGATTTCCAGATCCGCGCTCATTCCGGCGGAGAGCGCCGTGGCGCCCGGATGGTCCCGGCGGACCGCCGCGGCCACCTCGGCCAGCCGGGCGAAGGCCCGCTCCGGCTCCCAGCCCAGCGGCGCCACCGCCATCAGACCGGCGAAGCGCACCCCCGGCGACCCGGCCAGCGCCCCGGTGACCGCGCCGAGCCCACGATCCGGGTCGGCCGAGTCCGGCACCGCCCCGCCGCGCGCCGGGTCGCCGTCGATGCTGACCTGGGCCAGCACCTCCAGCGGCCGGTCCCGGGCCGCGGCGGCCCGGGCCAGCGCGCCGGCCAGCCGGACGCTGTCCACCGAGTGGACCACGTCGGCGTACCGGACCACGGAACGGCACTTGTTGCGCTGCAACTGGCCGATGAAGTGCCAGCGCGGCGCGACCCCGGCCGCGGCGACCTCGGCGGCCTTCGGCGCCGCCTCCTGGTCGCGGTTCTCCCCCACGTCGGTGACCCCGAGCCCGGCCAGCGCGACCACGTCGCCCGCCGGGTAGGTCTTGGTGACCGCGATCATGGTGACCGCCGACCGGTCCCGGCCCGCCGCCAGGCAGGCGTCCGCGATCCGGGACCGGACCTGGCCCAGGGCGGCCGCGAGCTCGGCCCGTCGGTCCGGCCGCACCGTGGCGTCGTACTGCGTCATCGGTACGGCTCAGGACCCGTTCTTGAGGAAGTCCGGCACGTCGACGTCGTCGAAGAGCACCCGACGCGGCGACTGGGCCGGCGCCGGCATCGGCGTCGGCGACGCCACCGGGGTGCTCGGCTGGGCCGGCTGGTTCTGGTTGGTCTTGCGGGCCGGCTCCGCCGCCTTGTACGCGGGCGTGCCGCCGTCGAAGCCCGCCGCGATCACGGTCACCCGCACCTCGTCGCCGAGCGCGTCGTCGATCACCGCACCGAAGATGATGTTGGCGTCCGGGTGGGCCGCGTCGGTGACCAGCTGGGCGGCGTCGTTGATCTCGAACAGGCCCAGGTCGGAACCGCCGGCGATGGAGAGCAGCACGCCCCGCGCGCCGTCCATGCTCTGCTCCAGCAGCGGGCTGGAGATGGCCGCCTCGGCCGCCTCGACGGCCCGGTTCTCGCCCCGGGCGCTGCCGATGCCCATCAGCGCGCTGCCGGCGCCGCTCATCACGCTCTTGACGTCGGCGAAGTCCAGGTTGATCAGGCCCGGCGTGGTGATCAGGTCGGTGATGCCCTGGACACCGGAGAGGAGCACCTGGTCCGCGGTGCGGAAGGCGTCCATCATGCTGATGTTGCGGTCGCCGAGCGCGAGCAGCCGGTCGTTCGGGATGACGATCAGCGTGTCGCACTGGTTGCGCAGCTCGTCGATGCCCGACTCGGCCTGCACCTGGCGGCGCTTGCCCTCGAAGGAGAACGGCCGGGTCACCACGCCGATGGTCAGCGCGCCCAGCTTGCGGGCGATGTTGGCCACCACGGGCGCGCCGCCGGTGCCGGTGCCACCGCCCTCGCCGCAGGTCACGAAGACCATGTCGGCGCCCTTGAGCACCTCCTCGATCTCGTCGCGGTGGTCCTCGGCGGCGTTCTTGCCGACGTCGGGGTTGGCGCCCGCGCCGAGCCCGCGGGTCAGCTCCCGGCCGACGTCGAGCTTGACGTCGGCGTCGCTCATCAGCAGCGCCTGCGCGTCGGTGTTGATCGCGATGAACTCGACGCCCTTGAGCCCAACCTCGATCATCCGGTTGACGGCGTTGACGCCGCCGCCACCGATGCCGACGACCTTGATGACCGCCAGGTAGTTGTGCGGAGGTGTCATCTCCGGTCCTTTCCGTCGAGATTGGCGTGGGCCGACCGGGTACGGCTTGGCCAGACCGGCGGCCGACCCGACAGTCCCCAGTGGAGGATCGGGGGTGAACCCTAACCCTCTACTAGAGGCTTACAGTTATGTCAACCACTGATCCTCTTCGGGGCAACGTAAGCGCACCCACGCCGAGAGCCAAGGACCCGCCCGGCGTGTCGCCGCCCTGAGCGGGACGGTTCACGTCCCGCCCCCCGCCGACCCGGACCACGGGCCGGTCGCGGTGACCGCCCGATCACTTGAAGGTCACCACGTCCGGCGCGCTGACGTCGATGGTGTCGACTTCCCGACCCAGCAGCGCGGCGGCCACCCGCGCCTTGTCGGTCCCCCGGCTGGCGTCGCCCCAGAACACCGTCCGGTCACCGGCCAGGCGCAGGCTGATCCGGGCCAGCCCGTCCACGTCGACCTCGCGCAGCACGGCGCGCAGCGGCGACGTCACCGCGGCGAGCACCGCCAGCCCGGCCCTGGTGTCCGGGTCGTCCGGGCCGGGCCGGGCCACCCGCAGCAGCGGCAGGTCGGGCGGCTGCTCGTCGGCGGTCCGGAAGACCACCCCGCTGCCGTCGACCACCGCGTACCGATCCCCCTGCGGCACCGCCGCCACCGGCCGGCGCTCCACCACCCGGATCACCAGCCCGTCCGGCCAGTCCCGGCGCACCGTCGCCCGCTCCACCGGCGCCAGGGCACCGATCCGCCGGGCCGTGGCGGCCAGGTCCACCCGGGCCAGCGGCTGGTCGTCCGGCACCCCGGCCGCCTCCCGCACCTCGACCGGGGTGACCAGCTTCGCCCCCTCCACCCGGACCCGCTGCACCCCGAACAGCCCGGTGCCGAGCAGGGTCCAGGCGACCAACCCGGCCAGGGCCAGCACCCCGGCGGCGACCGCCCAGGGCAACGCGGCCCGCATCCGGCGCTGCCGGGCCCGGGCCATGAACCGCCGGGTGGACGGCGGCACCGCGTCCGTACCGGCCCGGATCAGCTGCCAACGCCGCACCGGTGCGCCCGACCCGGGCGTACCTGGGCGAGCCGGCCGCCCGCGCCGGGGGCCGCCGGAGTCGCCGCCGGCGCTCCGGCCGCGCGCCGGCCCCGGGCTCATCCGGCCGGGGTGGCCGGGTCCGCCGCGACCGCGCCCAGCGTGGCCGTGCCGGCGCCCTCGGCCCGGGCGGCCAGCGCGTCGAGCAACTGGTCCCCCATCAGCGAGATGGGCGGCGCGCCCATGGTGACCACCACGTCGCCGGCCCGCGCCCGGCGCGCCACCTCGACCGGCGCGTCGTCCCACGAGTCGACGAAGACCTTGCGGTCGGCGGGCAGCGGCACCTCCGCGATCAGGGCCACCGAGCCCTCGCCCGGCCCGCGCAGCTCACCGGGGCCGAAGACCTCCAGCAGCACCACCTCGTCGGCGATGCCCAGGGCGGCGGCGATCTCGGCCTGGTTGTCCCGGGTCCGGTAGAGCCGGTAGGGCTGGAACACCACGATCAGCCGGCCCTCCCCGGCCACCTCGCGCAACGTCTCCAGCGCCAGCCGCATCGAGGTCGGGTGGTAGGCGTACTCGTCGTAGACCAGCACACCGTCCGCGACGCCCTTGCGCTCGAAGCGCCGCCGCACCCCGGGGAACGCGCCCAGCGCGGCCTCCGCCGCGGTCAGCGGCAGCCCGAGCAGGTACGCGGTGAGCACCGCCGAGGCGCTGTTGAGCCCCATGTGCCGGCCCGGGATGGGCAGCCGGATCTCGCCCAGCGACGTGCCGTCCACCTCGGCCAGGAAGCGCACGCCCCGGGCCGACGAGGCCATCTCGCTCATCCGCAGGTCGGCGTCGGGCGCCTCGCCGTACGTCCAGACCCGGCGCCCCTCGGACCGCAGCGTCTCGGCCAGCCGCCGCCCGCCCGGGTCGTCGGCGCAGGTGATGATGAAGCCCTCCGGGTCGGTGAGCCGGGCGAACTCGGCGAAGGTGGCCTCCAGGGTGGCCAGGTCGCCGTAGGTGTTGAGGTGGTCCGCCTCGACGTTCGTGATGATCGACACGTACGGGCGGTAGATCAGGAACGACCGGTCGCTCTCGTCCGCCTCCACCACGAAGTATTCGCCGGTGCCGTGGTGGGCGCTGGAGGCGGCCTCGGAGATCTCGCCACCGATCACGAAGGACGGGTCCACACCGGCCTGCTGGAGCACCATGGTCACCATCGAGGTGGTGGAGGTCTTGCCGTGCGTACCGGCCACCGCCACCGTGCGCCGGCCGGTCATCGCCGCGGCGAGCGCCTCGGAGCGGTGCAGCACCAGCAGCCCGCGCCGGCGCGCCTCGACCATCTCCAGGTGGTCCTGCGGGATGGCCGTCGAATAGACCACCGTGTCCACGCCGTCGAGGTTGGACACCTCGTGGGTCATGTGGATGGTCCCGCCGAGGGCGCGCAGGCCGGCCAGCGAGGGCCACTCCCGCAGCTCGCTGCCGGAGACCGGCAGGCCCCGGGTGAGCAGGAGCCGGGCCAGGCCGGCCATGCCGACGCCGCCGACCCCGATCAGGTGGATCCGGCCCAGGTCCTCCGCCGTACGGGTGCCGGCCGGGCTGAACTGCGCGGTGTTCATGCGGTGTGCCTTTCGGTCGCGGCATGCCTCATCGGGCCACCGCCTCGTAGACGTACCTCAGCAGCGCCTCGTCGCCGTCCCGGCGGCCGTACCCGGCGGCGGCGGCGCTCATCGCCGCGAGCCGCTGCGGGTCCCGCACCAGCGGGATCACCGTACGCTCCAGCCAGTCCGGGGTCAGCTCGCCGTCGTCGACGAGCAGCCCGCCGCCGGCCTCCACCACAGGCAGCGCGTTGCGCTTCTGCTCCTGGTTGCTGTGCGGGTACGGGACGTAGATCGTGGGCAGCCCGATCGCGGCCACCTCGGCGCAGGTCATCGCCCCGCCCCGGGCGAGCATCAGGTCGGCCGCCGCGTAGCCCAGCTCCATCTCGGACAGGTAGGGCAGGGTCACGTACGGCACCGGCAGGTCGGTGGGGATCGGCACCGGCTCGTTGCGCGCCCCGATCACGTGCAGCACCTGCACGCCGTTGCGGGCCAGTTCCTTGGCCGCCCCGGAGACCGCCAGGTTGATCGAGCGGGCGCCCTGCGAGCCGCCGGCGACGAAGAGCACCGGCAGGTCCGGCCGGAGTCCGAAGTGGGCGCGGGCGGCATCGCGCAGCGCGGCCCGGTCGAGCGTGGCGATGCCCCGGCGCAGTGGCACCCCGACCACCCGGGCCTCGCGCAGCGACTCGGCCTGGGCCGGCTGGTGCGGGAAACCCACCGCGACGTGCTTGGTGAACTTCATGCCCATCCGGTTCGCCACCCCCGGCGGCACGTTCACCTCGTGGATGACGATCGGCAGCTCGCGGCGCCAGGCGGCGAGGTAGCCGGGGACGGAGACGTACCCGCCGAAGCCGACCACCACGTCGGCCTGTACCTCGTCGATCACCTTGCCCGCCGCGCGCGCCGCCTTCCACATCCGGTCCGGGGTGCGGACCAGGTTCATGTTGACCGAGCGGGGCAGCTGGTACGCGGGGATCTGGCGCAGGTCGTAGCCGTGCGGCGGGATCAGCTCGTTCTCCAGCCCGCGGGGTGTGCCCAGGCAGGTGATCCGGACGCCGGGGTCGTGTCGGCGCAGGCAGTCGGCGAAGGCCAGCAACGGGTAGATGTGGCCACCCGTGCCCCCTCCGCAGAGCACCACCGAACGCAGCGGACCCATCAGCGTCTCCTCTCGCTCGCCGTCCCCGCCCGGCCCGTCCGGGCGCCGCGGGGCGCGGCCTGGTCGTCCTCGCGCCGCGCGCGCGACCGGGGCACGGACCCTCGGGGAGCCGGCGGCGTCGCCGGTCGGCGGCGCCGGCCGGGAAGCGGCGGCAACGGGGCCCACACTAGTCGGACCCATCGGGCCGGCGGACGGGCATGCAGGGCTCGGGCCGCGTCGGGTTCCGCGCGGGCGAACGAGGCGAGCATGCCGACCGCCGCCAGGGTCACCACCAGGGCGCTGCCGCCGTCGGAGATGAACGGCAGCGGCAGGCCGGTGATCGGCAGCAGGCCCACCACGCCACCGATGTTGATCGCGGCCTGGCTGACCAGCCAGGTGGTCACCGCCGCGGCGGCGAGCCGGCGGAACGGGTCCTCGACCCGCCGGGCGATACGCAGCCCGCTGTACGCCAGCACCGCGAAGAGCACCAGCACCACGGTGCAGCCGACCACCCCGAGCTCCTCCGCGATGATCGCGAAGATGAAGTCGTTGTGCGCCTCGGGCAGCCAGGCCCACTTCAGGCTGCTCTTGCCCAGCCCGACGCCGAACCAGCCGCCGTGCTCGATGGCCAACCGCCCCTGGTAGATCTGCCAGCAGCCGTCGAGCTTGCACTTCTCCGGGTCCTCCAGGAAGGAGGTGAGCCGGGCGAAACGGTAGTTGGTGGCGTCCCGCTCGCCGGAGCCGGCGCCGAGCGAGGCGGCGGCGATCAGCAACCCGATGCCGGCCAGCCCGACCGCGGAGAGCACGGCGAACACCCGGCCACGCACGCCGGCCGCCCAGAGCAGCCCCACCACGATGGCCAGCAGGCAGAGCATGGTGCCCAGGTCGTTGTAGCCGACCAGCACGGCGAGCAGCCCCACCACCGGGAACAGCGGGGTGGCCAACTCCTTCCACCAGCCCAGCGCGGCGCCCTTGCGGACGATCAACCGGGCGCCCCAGAGCACCAGCGCGAACTTCGCCAGCTCGGAGGGCTGCAACTGGACGGGGCCGAGGTACAGCCAGTTCAGGTGGGCCTGGAGCGGGCCGAGCGACGGTTCCTGCTGCCCGGTCAGCCGGCCGTACGCGAGCACCAGGTTGAGCACCAGCAGCAGGCCGATCGCGACGGCCAGCACGGTGCGGCCCACCGAGCGGTAGGTGCTCGCCGGCAGCCGCTGGCAGGCCCAGAACGCGACGATGCCGATCACCGCGAAGACCGCCTGCTTGGCCAGCGAGGCCGAGGCGTTGCCGTCCGCCGCGAAGTCCATCACGCTGGTGGCCGAGAAGACCATGGTCAGGCCGATCATCAGCAGCAGGCCGGCGCTGGACAGCAGCAGGTAGTACGAGGCGAGCGGCCGGGCCAGCAGGCCGCGCAGCGCGGACAGCCCGGCCGCGGCGGTCAGCCCCGGCGGCGCGGGCGGGTCGGTGGTACGCCCGGCGCCGGCCGCCCGCCGGGTCGCCGCGTCGGTCGTCGTGCCGGTTCCTCGGTCCTCCCCCACCCGTTCATCATTGCGGTTCCCCGCGGGCCGGTGCCGGTGAACGGCCCGCTCGGCGTGTCGCCCAGGTGTAAGGAGGGGCCCCTTGTTAACAGACGTCTGTTAACAAGGGGCCCCTCCTTACACCTCAGGCTCAGCTGACGGCGGCCAAGAACTCGCTGTAGAACAGCCCCAGCGCGATGGCCACGCCGATGCCGGCGATGATCCAGAAGCGGACCACGATGTTGACCTCGCTCCAGCCGGCCAGCTCGAAGTGGTGCTGCAACGGCGACATCCGGAACACCCGTTTGCCGGTGGTCCGGAAGGAGATGATCTGGATCACCACGGACATCGTGATGATCACGAAGAGGCCGCCCAGGATCAGCAGCAGCAGGATGGTCCGGGTGGACATCGCCATGCCGGCGATCAGGCCGCCCAGGCCGAGCGCGCCGGTGTCGCCCATGAAGATCCGCGCCGGTGAGGTGTTCCACCACAGGAAGCCCACGCAGGCCCCGGCCGCCGCCCCGGCGATCAACGCGATCTCCAGCGGGTCCCGCACGGTGTAGCAGTAGCTCTCGGTGTAGTTCGGGTCGGCACACCAGTGCCGGTACTGCCAGAACGCGATCAGCGCGTACGCGGCCAGCACCATCACCGAGGCGCCGGTGGCCAGCCCGTCCAGGCCGTCGGTGAGGTTCACCCCGTTGGTCGCCGCCATCACCACCATGATGATGACGATCACCGAGCCGATCTTGCCGATCTCCAGCGCCGGGATGTCCCGGATGAAGCTCAGCGTGGTGCTGGCGACGGTCTCGGTGTTGGTGGCCTTGCCGCTGACGTCGGTCATGGTGCTCGGGAAATAGAGCGCGACGATCCCGAAGACCGCACCGACCAGGATCTGGCCGGCGAGCTTGCCCCGCTTGTTCAGGCCGCCGCTGTGCCGCTTGCGGACCTTGAGGAAGTCGTCGATGAAGCCGACCGCGCCGGAGAAGACCATCAACCCCAGCAGCACCAGGGCGGTGATCGTCGGCTCGACCTGGGCGATCTGCTGGTCCGGCAGGGTGGTCAGGGCCAGGTGGCCGGCGACGTACGCGATGACCGTGGCGAGGATGAACACCACGCCGCCCATCGTCGGCGTGCCCTTCTTGCCCTGGTGCATGGCCGGGCCCTCGGCCCGGATCGGCTGGCCCGCCTTCAGCCGGGTGAACACCTTGATCGCGATCGGGGTGCCGAACAGCGAGATGATGAAGGCGACCCCGATGGCGACGATCACCGCCCTCATGCGGCACCCTCCCGGGCGTCCGCGCGCAGCGCGTCGGCCACCTCCCAGGTCCGGTACCGGGAGCCCTTGACCAGGACGACGTCGCCCGGCCGTAGCTCGCCCCGCAGCACCTCGACGGCCGCCGCCTGATCGGTGAGCAGCACCGACTCTCCTCCCCACTCGCCTACCGCTGTCGCGCCCTCGTGAATCGGCGCAGCCGGCTCGCCCACCACGAGCAGCCGGTCGACCCCCAACTCGGCCGCGAGGCGGCCCACCTGCCGGTGCCCCTCGCGTTCGAAGTCGCCCAGCTCGGCCATGTAGCCGAGCACCGCGACGGTACGCCCCGTGCCCCGCATGCTGGCCAGCGCCCGCAGCGCCACGCCGGTCGACGCCGGGTTGGCGTTGTACGAGTCGTCGATCACGGTGACCCCGTCGGGTCGCTCGAACACGTCCATCCGCCGGGTCGAGACCAGGCCCAGCTCGCCCAGCGCCGCCGCCAGGTCGGCCAGCGGCATGCCCAGCTCGCGGGCGACCGCGGCGGCGGCCAGCGAGTTCCAGACCTGGTGCCGGCCGGTCAGCCCGAGCCGTACCGGCGCGCTGCCCTCCGGCGTCACCAGGGTGTACGCCGGGCGTCCGCGCTCGTCGAGCGTCACGTCCACGGCGCGTACGTCGGCCCGCTCCGACTCGCCGTAGCGGACCACCCGGGCGGCGGTCCGCGCCGCCATCGCGTCGACCAGCGGGTCGTCGGCGTTGAGCACCGCCAGCCCGTCCGCGGGCAGCGCCTCGACCAGCTCGCCCTTGGCCAGGGCGATGGTCTCCACCGAGCCGAACTCGCCGAGGTGCGCCACCCCGACGTTGAGCACCACCGAGATCCGCGGTGGCACCACCTCGCACAGGTAGCGCACGTGCCCCACCCCGCGGGCGCCCTTCTCCATCACCAGGTAGCGGGTCTCCGGCGTGGCCTGCAACGCGGTGTACGGGTGGCCCAGCTCGTTGTTGAACGAGCCGGGCGGCGCCACGGTCGGGCCGAGCCGCACGGCGAGCTGGGCGATCAGGTCCTTGGTGGTGGTCTTGCCGGAGGAGCCGGTCAGCCCGATCACGGTGAGCCCGGGCAGCCGGTCGACCACGGCGCGGGCCAGCCGGCCCATCGCGTCGAGCGCGTCGGACACCAGCACCATCGGCACCCCGGGCACCTCGCGGGTGCCGAGCACGGCCACCGCGCCGGACTCCACCGCGCCGGCGGCGTAGTCGTGCCCGTCCACCTGCTCGCCGGGGAAGGCCACGAAGAGCCCGCCCGGGCCGATCTTGCGGGAGTCGAACTCGACGCCACCGGTGACCCGGGCGTCCGGGTCGGCGGCCACCAGCCGCCCGTCGACGGCCGCGGCGACCTCGGCCAGGGTCAGCGGGATCATCGCTGCCCCACCCGGTCGCCGTAGCGGGCGCGCAGCGCCGCCGCCAACTCCACCCGGTCGTCGAACGGCAGCACCTCGCCACCCACCTCCTGGCCCCGCTCCTGCCCCTTGCCCAGCAACGCCACCACATCCCCCGGCTCGGCCAACCGGACCGCCTCGGCGATCGCCTCCCGCCGGCCGGGCGCCTCGATGATCCGCGCCTCGGTGCCCGCCGCGTACGCCCCGGTCAGCACCTCGGCCCGGATCGTCGCCGGGTCCTCGGTGCGCGGGTTGTCGTCGGTCACCAGCACCACGTCGGCGCCCTCGGCCGCGGCGGCGCCCATCACCGGCCGCTTGCCCCGGTCCCGATCGCCGCCAGCCCCCACCACGCAGATCAACCGGCCGGAGGTGAGGTCACGCAGCGCGGCCAGCACCGCCTCGATCGCGTTCGCCTTGTGCGCGTAGTCGACCACCCCGCGCACCGGCGCGTCGCCGCTGACCAGCTCCAGCCGCCCGGGCACGCCCCCGCAGGCGGCCACCCCGGCGGCGGCGGTGGCCGGATCGACCCCGACCGCGACCAGCACGGCCACCGCGAGCAGCGCGTTCGCCACGTTGTGCCGGCCCGGCAGGGCCACCCCGGTGGGCAGGGTCACCCCGTCCGGGCCGTGCACGGTGAACCGCTGCGCGTACCCCTCGCCGCTGACGTCGGTGGCGTACCAGGTGGCGGTCGGGTCGCCGGCCGCCGAGTAGCTGACCGTGGCCGGCTTGAACAGCAGGCGCAGCGCCGGGTCGTCGTGGTTGAGCACCTCGACCGCGCAGCGCCCGTCGAACAGCCGGGCCTTGGCCGCGAAGTAGTCGTCGACGTCGGCGTGGAAGTCCAGGTGGTCGGAGCCGAAGTTGGTGTAGCCGCCGACCGCGAACCGGACCCCGCCGACCCGGCCCATCGCCAGCGCGTGGCTGGACACCTCCATGACCACGGCGGTCACCCCGCGCTCGCGGGCCGCGGCCAGCATCGCGTGCAGGTCGGTCGCCTCCGGCGTGGTGCGGACGCTGTCCACCACCAGGTCGCCGAGGCGGGTCTCCACGGTGCCGATCAACCCGGTGACGTGGCCGGCCGCGCGCAGCCCCGACTCGATCAGGTAGGCGGTGGAGGTCTTGCCGGCGGTGCCGGTCACCCCGATCATGGTCAGCCCGGCGCTGGGATCGCCGTAGACGGCGGCGGCGAGGACACCGAGCGCCGCCCGGGGGTCGGGCACGACCAGCGCCGGCAGGCCGGCCTCGGCCGCCGCCGGGGCGCCGGCCGGGTCGGTGAGCACGGCCACCGCGCCGGCCGCCGCGGCCTGGGCGACGAACTCCGCGCCGTGCCGGCGGGCGCCGGGCAGCGCGGCGTACAGGTCGCCGGGGCGGACCTCCTGGCTGGCGTGGGTCGCCCCGGTCACCGCCACGTCGGCGGCGTCCGGCGACAGCGGCGGGGCCTGCTCCGGGCCCGCCGCCGAGGGGCTCGCGGGCTCGCTCGTCGCGCTCGCCCGCAACCGGGCGGCGAGGTCGCCGAGCCGGACGGGATGCACGGTCTGGGGACGTGGATTGCCGGGCACGGCGTCAGACCCTACCCGGTCTTCCGGTTCCGACCGCACAGCCGCCCCGGTGCTTCGTCCCCACCCACCGATGATGTCCCGTTCCGGCCGGTCACCGGGGATAGACCACGAACTTCGGGGCCGGCGTGGTGCTCGGCGGCACCCGCTTCTGACGCAGGGTGAAGCCCATGATGTCGCGGAAGGCCGGCGCCGCCACGGTGCCGCCCCCGCCGTTGGGGCTCCACACGAAGACCGCCACCACGTACCGCGGGTTCTCCGCCGGGGCCATGCCGATGAACGAGCCGACCTCCCCGGGCTGCTTGACCCCGTTCTCGTAGCGCCATCCGGTGCCGGTCTTGCCGGCGACCCGGTAGCCGGGCACGGCGGCGGCCAGGCCGGTGGCGTTGTCCACGGTCGTGACGGCCTCCAGCATGGTGCGCAGCGCGACGGCGTTGCGCTCGCTGAGCACCGGTCGGGTGACCGGCGGTGGGGCCGGGGTCCGCTTGCCCTTGGTGATGGTGGCCCGGATCAGGTGCGGCTGCACGTAGGTGCCGTTGTTGGCGATGGCCGCGTACGCGGCGGTCATCTGCAGGGGCGTGGCGTCCACGCTGTGCCCGATCGGCACCGACCCGTGCGACGAGCCGCTCCACTGGTCGGCGGGGAGCAGCCGGCCGGTCGCCTCACCCGGCATCCCCTCGCCGGTCGCCCGGCCCAGGCCGAACCGCTTCTGGTAGTCGATCAACCGGTCCGGGCCCAGCATCTCGCCGACGGTGATGGTGCCGACGTTCGACGAGTACGCCAGCATTCCGGGGATGCTCATCGCCCGGCCGTTGGCCCGGTGGCTGTCCCGGAAGACCTGGTCGCCCTTCTGGATGGTGTTCGCCAGCGGCAGCGTGGTCTCCGGGGTGATCAACCCCTCCTGCAGCGCCGCGCCGAAGGTGATCGCCTTGTGCACCGACCCGGGGTCCACCACGAAGCTGGTGGCGGCGTCCTCCCGGTCGGTCGGCCGGCTGCGGGTCGGGTCGGCCGCGTCGTACGTCGGGTGGCTGGCCTGGGCCAGCACCTCGCCGGAGGGCACCTCCATCACCACCGCGGCGCCGACGCTGCCGCGCACCTTGTCCACCTGCGCCTTGAGCATCCGCTGGGCCTGGTACTGCAGATCCTGTTCGATGGTCAGCTCCAGCGAGCTGCCCGGCTGGGCCGGGGTGGTCTGGCTGTATCCCCCCGGGATCGGCGCGGCCAGGTTGCCCTGGCCGGCCTCGAAGACCCGCTTGCCGTCGACACCGCGCAGCAGGTCGTCGTACTTGGCCTCGATGCCCTCCAGGCCGACCATGTCCTGGCCGGTGAAGCCGATCAGGTTGGCCGCGAGATCGCCGCCGGGCACCTCGCGACGCTCGTCCCGGTGCAGGTAGATGCCCTTCAGCTCCAGGGCGGCGACCTGCTTCGCCTTGTCGATCGGCACGCCGCGGGCCAGGTATTGAAACCGGAGCACCTTGCCGTTGAGCGTCCGCGGCCGCATCTTCTCGACCAGCTCGGAGACCGGCACGCCGAGCAGCGGGGAGAGCGCCTTCGCGGTGGCGCCGACGTTCTCCACCAGGACCGGGTCGGCGGAGACGTACCGGGCCTCGACGCTGTGCGCCAGCAGGGCGCCGGACCGGTCGTAGATCGCGCCGCGCGGGGCGGGCAGCTCCACCCGGTTCAGCCGGTCGCTGACCCCGCCGCCGGCGAACGCCGGGGTGTCGGCGGTCTGGAGGAACACCAGCCGGATCCCGATGGTGGCGAACAGCGCCAGGGTGAGCAGGGTGCCCAGCCGCAGCCGGCGGGTCGGGTCGGCCAGCTTCGGCGGGCGGCGCGGCTTGCGGGACGGCCGCCGGGCGGCGGGGCGCTCCGGCCGGCGGGGCGCGCGGGGGCCGGGCCGGCGGCGCGGTGCCGGCGGCTCGTCGTCGTCGAAGGGCTCCGCGCCGACCGGCCGGGCCCGCACGGTGCGGACCACGCCGGTCCGGCCGGCCGCCGGGGCGTCCCGTCGGCCGGCCCGCGCCTGCCCGGTCCGGCCGCCGTCGAGCACCTGCAACGCCGGCCGGAACGGGTCCGCGGCCCGGCTGCTGCGCGGCGTACGTCGCTGGCCGCCCCCGCCGGCGACGGACCGGGCGGCCCGCTCCGGCCGGTCGACCGGGTCGCGCTGCTCACTGTTTTCCCGCACGGTCCGCCCGCGCGGGGTGTACGCCCGCGCACCGGAGATCCCGCCGACGCCCGGCTCACCGGCCCGCGGCTCCGCGCCCCGGCCGGTACGGGCCGACGAACCGCGCCGGGAGCCTGTGGCGTCCCGGCGCGGGTCCTCCGATCTGGGGGACACCTGGCTATCCCCCCGTGCCCTGCGCGCTGCTGCCGGCGGCCGGCTGCGGCACCCCGATCACCCGGCCGTCGGGCAGCCGGATGTACGCGGGCTCGTCCGACTCGACCAGCCCGAGTTTGCGGGCGTTGGCGGCGAGGTTGCCCGGCGCCTCCGCCTCGGCGATCTGCTTCTCCAGCTGCTGCTGGTCCAGGTCCAGCTTGGCCTGCTGCTCGTGCAGCTTCTCCAGTCGGAAGGCGTTCTCGTTGATCTTGGTGTTGACCAGCAGGATGCCGAGCACCCCGCCGACCACCAGCGCCACGATCAGGGCGGCGAACGGCGCCCGGGGCACCGAGATCGGCGGCGGCGGGGCGACCCGCAGCCGCGGCGTGGCCGGCTCGGTCTCCCGCCGGGCCGGCCGCTCGACCGGCCGCAGCGCGGCGCTGCCCTGGGTCGGGAACTCCCGCGCCCCCCGGGTCTGACCCGGCCGGCCGGTCCGGTCCGGCGTGCTCGCCTCGGCGCGCGTGGCCCGCTGCGCCGCGGTCCGGCCCCCCGACCGCGGTGCACGCTGCCCGCCGCCGGTCCGGTCCCGGCGGTCGCGCTCGTCTACGTTCATGTCCCCTCCCCCTCTTCGTCCGTCCCACTGCCGTCCCCCGGCGGCGCGGGATCCGCCCCGGATCCCGTCGTCGCCGTCCCCGGTTGGTGCATCGCCTTGACCCGCCGGCGGTACCGTTCGCGGTCGGTACGCCCCTGCTGTGCCGCGTTCGGGTCGATGCGTTCCGCCGCCCGCAGCCGCACTGAGGCGGCCCGCGGGTTGGCGGCGACCTCCGCCTCCCCGGGGAGTTCGGCGCCCCGGCTGAGCAGCCGGAACGTCGGACCCGACCCGGGCAGTTCGACCGGGAGGTCGATCGGGCCGGTGCTCCGGACCCGATCGGCGAGCGCGTGCTTGGTGAGCCGGTCCTCCAGCGAGTGGTAGGACAGGACCACCAGGCGACCGCCCACGGTGAGCTTGTCGAGCGCGGCCGGCAGCGCCGACTCCAGCGCCGCCAGCTCTCTGTTTACCTCGATCCTTAAAGCCTGAAACGTTCTCTTGGCCGGGTGTCCACCGGTTCGTCGGGCTGGTGCCGGAATGCTCTCCCTGACCAGCTCGGCGAGCCGGGCCGACGAGGTGATCCGGGCCCGCTCCCGCTCGCGGATGATCGCCGAGGCGATCCGTCCGGCGAACTTCTCCTCGCCGTACACCCGCAGCACCCGGGCCAGCTCCGGATGGGAGTAGGTGTTGACCACCTCCTCGGCAGTCACCCCCCGGGTCTGGTCCATCCGCATGTCCAGCGGCGCGTCCTGCGCGTACGCGAACCCCCGGTCGGCGGCGTCCAGTTGCAGCGAGGACACCCCGAGGTCGAACAGCGCGCCGTCGATTGCCGGGTAGCCCAGGCGGTCGAGCACCTCGGGCAGCTCGTCATAGACGGCGTGCTCCAGGTGCACACGGTCGGCGAACCGGGCCAGTCGGACCCGCGCGTGGGCGAGGGCCTCGGTGTCCCGGTCCAGGCCGATCAGCACCGTGTTCGGGTGCGCCTCCAGGACCGCCTCCGCGTGCCCGGCCAACCCCAGCGTCGCGTCGACGTGGACCGTCCGTCCGTTCCGCCCCAGCGCGGGGGCCAGCAACTCGAGACACCGCTCGAGCAGCACGGGCACGTGCGTGCCGCGAAGCTCCCCCATGTCGACCCCCACTGGTTGAACCGTCCGTTCCTTCCGCGTCCTGCTCGTCGGGCGACGCCATCCGTCGTACCGCCAGATCCCCATCCGCTCCCGCCCGCCGGAGGCCGCGGCCCTCCTACGGATCGTGCGCCTGGCACCGGGGAAGGGGCGCCAGGAACTCGAAAGCGGCTGGAGATCTCGCAGTACGTCGGGCGTCGCCACGCCCTACAGACCGCCGGGCAGCACCCCCTCCTCGATGTCGGCGAAGTCGTCTTCGCTGTCGGCGAGGTAGGTCTCCCAGGCCGTCTTGTCCCAGATCTCCACCCGGGTGCTCGCCCCGATGACCACGAGATCGCGGTCGAGCGCGGCGTATTCCCGGAGGTGGGACGGGATGGTGACCCGGCCCTGCTTGTCGGGGACCTCGTCGTGCGCGCCGGCGAAGAAGACCCGGTTGTAGGCCCGGGCCGCCTTGCTCGTCATCGGTTGCGCGCGCAACTGCTCCGCGATGCGCTGGAACTCGGGCATCGGGAAGACGTAGAGGCAGCGCTCCTGCCCTTTGGTGATCACGACACCCCCCGCCAGCTCATCCCGGAACTTCGCCGGCAGGATCAACCGGCCCTTGTCGTCCAGGCGCGGGGTGTGGGTGCCGAGGAACATCGGCCCAACCCCCTCGCCCTTCCAAGCGGCGTTCGCGGCGCCGCTCACCCCCCGGGCCGGTGGGCCCTCCCGGCCTCACCATCGCGCCCCACTCTACTCCACTTCCCTCCACCTGCAACCAGAATCGCCCGCGTGGCGCGCCGCGCTCGCCGACAAAACCGCACGTCAAACCCGGTGGAGCGGAGTGGAGGGGTGGCGGGCCGGTGCGCCGCGTCCGCTTCCCGACATTGATCGACTCCGTCCGGCGGACGTCCCGCTGACCGGACGCGCGCGGGGCCCCGCCCGAACGGTTCGCCGTCGGCGGCGATCTGGCGGGTCCGCCGGTCCGGTAACCTCGCTCGCGTGACGGACGCGAAGATGCCCCTGCGGGCGAAGGTGGCCAGCTCCGTGTCCCGGACGGCCGGAGCGCTGTCCCGGGCCGCCGGCCGGGGCGACGGCTCGGTGATCGGGGGCTGGATCGGGCTGAAGATCGACCCCGACCTGCTCGCCCACCTGTCGGCCGGGCGCGCCATCGCGCTGGTCTCGGGCACCAACGGCAAGACCACCACCACCCGGCTGACCACCGCCGCGGTCGGCGTGCTGGGCCGGGTCGCCACCAACTCCTTCGGCGCCAACATGCCCACCGGGCACACCTCCGCGCTGGCCCGGGCCGGCAGCACCCCGTACGCGGTGCTGGAGGTGGACGAGCACTACCTCGCGCAGGTGCTGGAGGCCACCGAGCCGCACGTGGTGGCGCTGCTCAACCTCAGCCGGGACCAGCTCGACCGGGCCAAGGAGGTCGCCATGATGGCGCAGCTCTGGCGCGCAGCCCTGGTCCGGCACCCCGACATCCGGGTGGTCGCCAACGCCGACGACCCGATGGTGGTCTGGGCCGCCACCCCGCCGGCCGACCCGGCCCGGGGGATCCACCCCCCGCACGTCACCTGGTTCAGCGCCGGCCAGCGCTGGCTCGACGACTCGTGGGTCTGCCCGGAGTGCGGCTCCACCATCCAGCGCTCCGGTGAGCAGTGGTGGTGCAGCGGCTGCCCGCTGCGCCGCCCCGAGCCGCAGTGGACCGTCGAGGACGACGGGGTGACCGACCCGACCGGCGCCTGGCACAAGGTCACGCTCCAACTGCCGGGCAAGGTCAACGTCGGCAACGCCGCCACCGCCCTCGCGGTCGCCGCCGAGTTCGGCGTACGCCCGGTCGACGCGGTGTCCCGGCTCGGCTCGGTCGCCTCGGTGGCCGGCCGGTACGCCCAGGTCCAGCGGGACGGGCGCAACATCCGGCTGCTGCTGGCGAAGAACCCGGCCAGCTGGCTGGAGGCGTTCGACATGGCCGACGAGGCGCCGACGCTGCTCTCCATCAACGCCCGGGACCCCGACGGGCTGGACACCTCCTGGCTGTTCGACGTCGACTTCGCCCCGCTGCGCGGCCGGCAGGTGCTGATCACCGGCGACCGGGCGTACGACCTGGCCGTCCGGCTGGACGTCAACGACGTGCCGTTCCAGCACGTCCGCAGCTTCGACGACGCGGTCCGGGCGGTGCCGCCGGGCCGGCTCGAGGTCATCGCCAACTACACCGCCTTCCAGGACATCCGAGCGGAGCTGGACCGTGTCAACTGAGAGCCTGCGTATCGTCTGGGTCTACCCCGACCTGCTGTCCACGTACGGCGACCGGGGCAACGCGCTGATCCTGGCCCGCCGGGCGCAGCGGCGCGGGATGCCGGTCGAGGTGCTGGAGATCCGCTCCGACCAGCGGTTGCCCGCGGCCGCCGACATCTACCTGATCGGCGGCGGCGAGGACGGCCCGCAGGCGTTGGGCGCCCAGCGGCTGCTCGCCGACGGCGGCCTGCACCGGGCGGTCGCCCAGGGCTCGGTGGTGTTCGGCGTCTGCGCCGGCTACCAGCTGCTCGGCACCTCCTTCTTCGCCAAGGGCACCAAGTACGCCGGGCTGGAGCTGCTCGACCTCGCCTCCGACCGCGGCCCCACCCGGGCGGTCGGCGAGCTGGCCGGCGAGATCGACCAGCGGCTCGGGCTGCCGGCGCTGTCCGGCTTCGAGAACCACGGCGGCCGGACCCGGCTGGGCCCCGAGGTCGCCCCGCTGGCCCGGGTCACCACCGGGATCGGCAACGACGGCGTGACCGAGGGGGCGTGGCGCGGCAAGCTGCTCGGCACGTATTCGCACGGCCCGGCCCTGGCCCGCAACCCGGCCCTGGCCGACCTGCTGCTGCGCTGGGCCACCGGCGTGCACCAGCTCCCGCCGCTGGACGACACCTGGTCGGACCGGCTGCGCAACGAGCGTCGCGCCGCGGTGGCCGCCGCCGCCCGGGCATGATCCGCGCCGCGCGGCGGCTGCTCGGCCAGCCGTCGGCGCGGCGGTTCGCGCTGCTGCTCCTCCTGCTGGCCGCCTTCGCCGCGCTGCTGCCGGCGCTGCCCCGCCCGGACCCGGCCCGGCTGCCGGAGCTGGCCGACTCGCTGGGCGGCCTCGCCCCGGTGGTGGCGATCGTCGGGGGCGCGCTGCTGCTGGTGGCGCTGGTCCCCCGCACCTTCATCACGCTGGCCTCGGGCGCGATCTTCGGCCCGGTCGAGGGCGCCGCGTACGCGCTCGGCGCCGCGCTGCTCGCCGCGGCGATCGGCTTCGCGGTCGGGCGGGCGCTGGGCCGGGAGTTCGTCGCGGAACGGGTCCGCGGCCGGCTGGCCCGCCTGGACGGCTGGTTCGCCCGGCAGAGCGTGCTCGGCGTGGCCACCGTCCGGCTGCTGCCGATCGCCGGGTTCGGGCTGGTCAGCTACGGCTACGGCACCACCGCGGCGCGGGTGACGCCGTTCCTGGTCGGCAGCGTGCTCGCCTCCGCGCCGACCGCGATCGGCTACGCCATGCTGGGTGCGGCAGCCACCTCACCCGGGCACGTCAACTGGTACGCCGCCGCCCCGGCCAGCCTCGGCCTGATCGCCAGCGCGGTGCTGATCCACCGGTGGTGGCGCGCCGAGCGGCGGCGGCGGGAGGCACCGAGCTGAGATGGACGGTGTGGAGCGGCTGCCGGGCGGGTTCGTCAACGAGGTGCTCCGGGTCGGGGACACCGTGCGGCGTACCCGGCCGGCGAACGCCGACTTCGTCGCGGCGCTGCTGCGGCACCTGGCGCGGGCGGCGCCGGGCCTGGCGCCCCGCCACCTGGGCTACGACGAGCACGGCCGGCAGGTGCTCGGCCACGTCGACGGTCACGTCCCCTGGCGGGAGCCGGTCAGCGCCGAGTTCCGCTCCGACGCCGCGCTGACCCGGCTCGCCGAGCTGATCCGTACGCTGCACGACGCCTGCGCCGGCACCCCGCTGGCCGGCGGCGCGGAGACCGTCTGCCACCTCGACCTGTCGCCCAAGAACACCGTCTACCGGGACTCCCCCGCCGGGCCGCTGCCGGTGACCCTGCTCGACTGGGACCTGGCCGCGCCGGGCCGGCGGATCGCCGACGTGGCGTTCGCCGGCTGGCACTTCGCCGCGCTCGGCGAGGGCGCCGACCCGGCGGAGCTGGGCCGGCGCTGCCGGCTGCTCTGCGACGCCTACGCGGCGGCGGCTCCGGGGGCCGCGCTCCCCCGCGCCGAGCTGGTCGACGTCATGCTCCAGCAGATCGAGCGCACCTGGCGGGGCATCGACGCCGGCGCCGACCGGGACGAGCCCGGCATGCGCCGGCTGCGCGCCGCGGGCGCCGTCGACGGGGTACGCGCCTGGCAGCGCTGGCTGCTCGCCCATCGCGACCCGGTCGAGGCGGCGCTGCGCGGCTGACCCGCGGCCCGTTCACCTCGACGCCGAGACCAGGCCCGCCTCGTACGCGGCGATGACCAGGTGCACCCGGTCCCGGGCGCCGAGCTTGGTGAAGAGTCGGCCCACGTGCGCCTTCGCGGTGGCCTGACTGATCACCAGTGCGCCGGCGATCTCCGCGTTGGACAGTCCCCGCCCGACCAGCGTCAGCACCTCCCGCTCCCGCTCGGTGACGCCGGGCAGGCCGCGCGGCCGGGGCGGCAGGTCGGGGCGGCGGGCGAACTCCGCGATGAGCCGGCGGGTGACCCCGGGCGCGATCAGCGCGTCCCCGGCGGCCACCACCCGGACCGCGCCGAGGATCTCCTCCAGCGCCATGTCCTTGACCAGGAACCCGCTCGCCCCGGCGCGCAGGGCGGCGTGGACGTGCTCGTCGTCGTCGAAGGTGGTGAGGACGAGCACCCGGGTCGGGCCGCCGGCCGCGCTGATCGCCCGGGTGGCCGCGATCCCGTCGGTGCCCGGCATCCGCAGGTCCATCAGCACCACGTCGGGCACGGTCTCGCGGGCCAGCCGGACCGCCTCGGCGCCGGTGCCCGCCTCACCGACCACCTCGAGGTCAGGGGCGTCGGCGATGAACACCCGCAGTCCGGCCCGGACCAGGGGCTGGTCGTCGACGAGGAGGACGCGGACGCTCACCCGTCCGCCCCGGGGGCCGGCAGGCACGCGGCGACCCGGAAGCCGCCCTCGGGGCGGGGGCCGGCGGAGAACCGGCCGCCCAGCAGGGTCGACCGTTCCCGCATCCCGACGATGCCGTGTCCCTCGTCGCCGAGCGGGCCACCCCGGCCGTCGTCCACCACCTCGACGTGGACCGCGTCGGGCGCGTACCCGATCGTCAGCCGGCACCGGGCCACCGCCGCGTGCCGGGCCACGTTCGTCAGCGCCTCCTGCGCGATCCGGTAGGCCGCCAGGTCGACCTCGGCGGGCAGCGGCCGGGGCTCGCCGTCGCGGCGGACCGCCACCCGCACCCCGGCGTCCGCCGCCGCGGTGACCAGCCGGTCGAGATCGGCCAGTCCGGGCGCCGGGTCCAGCGCCGCTGCGCCGTCCGGACGGCGCAGCGCGCCGAGCGTACGGCGCAGCCCGGTGAGCGTCTCCCGGCTGGTCCGCTCGATGGTGGCGAGCGCGGCGCGGGCCTCCCCCGGCTGGGTGTCGATGACGCGGGCCCCCATTCCGGCCTGGATGACGATCACCCCGATGCTGTGCGCCACCACGTCGTGCAGTTCACGGGCGATGCGCAGCCGCTCGGCGGCGACCGTCTCGGCGGCGGCGTGTGCCCGCAGCTGTTCGGCGTGCCGGCGACGGTTCCGGACCGAGTTCCCGGTCACCCAGGCGGTGACCACGGCCAGGGCGGAGACGACGGCCCGGTCCACCGGGTCGACGGCGGGGTTGACGAAGCCCGCCGCGACCTGCACCACCAGCACCACCCCGGCGGCGGCCAGCGACACCCGGCGCGGGGCCCGCGCGGTGACCAGCCCGAGCACCAGGTCGACGACGAGGAACTGGAGATACCAGACGACGGTCAGGTAGTCGTCGTCCCCGCGCCATATCGTCACGGTCACCACCGCCGACCCGGCCAGCGTCAACCCGAGGGCGAGCAGCGGATGACGCCCCAGCAGGCCCGTGGGCAGGAGGACCACCAGGGCCGGCAGCAGGTAATGCGCCGGGAACGGCAGTGGACCGCCGAGCGTCGTGACGCCGAGCCCGGGACCCGGCCCACCGACGGTCGACGCGAGCAGCACCACGACCGGGAGCAGCGCGACGCCCACCCAGATCACGATCGTCCGCAACCGCTGGGCGGCGGCACGGGGACGCGGGGCGACGGCCTGCACGGAACCAACGTAGCGAGCCGGCGGCGGTGCGGTCATCGGCCCACGGGCGTACGCCTGCGGGCGCATCCGCCCCAGGCCGGTGTGGCCGCAGGCCCGACGAAAGGTCGCCGGTCGTACGGCAGCGTCGACGGCATGATCGAGCTACATGACCTCACGAAACGGTACGGCGGCACCACCGCTGTCAACCGGCTGACCCTGACCGTCCGACCCGGACACGTGACCGGCTTCCTCGGTCCGAACGGCGCGGGCAAGTCCACCACCCTGCGGCTGGTCATCGGCCTGCACCGGCCCAGCGGCGGCACCGCCCTGGTGAACGGGCGCCCGTTCGCCGAGCGGCCCCGCGGGCTGCGCCACGTCGGCGCGCTGCTCGACGCGGGTGACGTGCACGGCGGGCGTACCGCCCGGGCTCACCTGGCCGCGCTCGCCCGCAGCAACGGTCTCCCCCGCTCACGGGTCGACGAGGTGCTGGGCGAGGTCGGCCTGGCCGACGTCGCCGGGCGCCGGATCGGCGGCTTCTCCCTCGGCATGAAGCAACGCGTCGGCATCGCCGCCGCGCTGCTCGGCGACCCCCCGGTGCTCCTCTTCGACGAGCCGTTCAACGGTCTCGATCCGGAGGGGGTGCGCTGGGTGCGCGGACTGTTCCGCCGGCTGGCCGGCGAGGGGCGCACCGTGCTGGTCTCCAGCCACCTGATGAGCGAGATGGAGCAGACCGCCGACCACCTCGTCGTCATCGGGCGCGGCAAGCTGATCGCCGAGGAGAGCCTGACGGAGTTCGCCGCCCGGGGCGGTCGCCCGCAGGTCGTCGTGCGTACCCCGGAGCCGGCGCGGCTGACCTCGGTGGCGCGGGAGGCCGACGGGCAGGTGACGACGGCGGGCGACGGCGCGCTCGCCGTCACCGGGCTGACCGCCGCGGAACTGGGCGAGCTGGCCTTCGCCCACGGCATCGCGCTGCACGAGATGGCCACCCGGGCCACCTCGCTGGAGGAGGCGTTCATGGACCTCACCGCCGACCACGTCGACTACCTGGCAGGAGACCAGCGATGAGCATGCCGCCCCGTACCGTCACCGCGGCCGACCGGCGGGCCGCCGACCCCGCCGCCCGCTTCCGCGACCTGCTCGCCGCCGAGTGGATCAAGTTGTGGTCGCTGCGCTCCACGTACGGCTCGCTGGCGCTGGTGGCCGTGTCCGCCCTGCTCTTCAGCGCCCGGGCCGCCCTGGCCGACCACCACAACTGGCCGGACTACTCTCCCGAGCGGCAGGCCGCGTTCGACCCGATCCACGACGCCTTCCCCGAGGAGGGCTGGCTGTTCATCATGCTGGCCGCCGGCACGGTCGGCGCGCTGATGATCGCCGGCGAGTACGCCAGCGGCCAGATCCGCGCCACGTTCGCGGCGGTACCGGACCGCCGGGCCGTGGTGGGGGCCAAGGTGGCGGTGCTCGCCGGGGTGATGCTGGCGGTCGGCGTGCTGGCCTCGACGGCCGCGTTCTGGCTGTCACAGGCCATCCTCGCCGGCCGGCACGCCGGCGCGTCGATCGCCGAACCCCAGGCGCTGCGCGCCGTCGCGGCGTCGGCGCTGCTGCTCCCGCTCTGCGCGCTCATCGGGCTGGGCGTCGGCGCGCTGGTCCGGCACACCGCCCCGGCGATCGTCGTCACCACCACGCTGCTGCTCCTGCTGCCGCTGGCCTTTGACATCACGAACCGCTGGACGGCCGCGATCCACAACGCGCTGCCGGTGCCCGCCTGGGAGCGCCTGGTCGCGAACCCGTACATCGCGCTCAACGAACACCTGGCCACCGTTCCCGGCTCCTGGGTGGTCTTCGCCGTCTGGCCGGTCGTCGCCACCGTGGTCGCCGCGCTGGTCGTGCACCGCCGGGAACCCTGACCGCCAACGCGAGATTCGCGCAACTTCGTGGAAAGAGTGGCCTCCCCGCGTCGGGAGGCCACTCTTTCCACGAAGTTGCTGCCTCCCCGCCAACCGAGGCGCGGGGAGGGCGGGTGGAGGTGGGTGCGTCAGGCGACGACGGAGACCATCCGGCCCTTGACCACGATGACCTTGCGGGGGGGCTTGCCGTTCAGGGTGGCGGCGACCGCCTCCAGGGCGGCGGCGCGGACGTCGTCCTCGGCCGCGTCGGCGGGCACCTCGATCCGGCCGCGCACCTTGCCGTTGACCTGCACCGGATAGGTGACGGTCTCGGTCACCAGCAGGGCCGGGTCGGCGGTCGGGAAGTCCGCGTACGCCAGGGAACCGGAGTGCCCCAGCCGGGCCCACAGCTCCTCGGCGACGTGCGGGGCGAACGGGGCCAGCATCAGCACCAGCGGCTCGGCCACCTCGCGCGGGGTCTCCGGCAGCCGGGTCAGCGCGTTGGTCAGCTCGATCAGCTTGGCGATCGCGGTGTTGAACCGGATCCCCGCCATGTCGCCGCGCACCCCGTCGACCACCTTGTGCAGCAGCCGCCGGGTCGCCTCGTCGGCGGGCGCGTCCACCACCCGGGTCTGCCCGGTCTGCTCGTCGACCACCGCCCGCCAGACCCGCTGCAGGAACCGGTACGAGCCGACCACCGCCCGGGTGTCCCAGGGACGGGAGACCTCCAGCGGGCCCATCGACATCTCGTACACCCGGAAGGTGTCCGCGCCGTACGCCGCGCACATCTCGTCCGGGGTGACGACGTTGCGCAGCGACTTGCCCATCTTGCCGTACTCGCGCCGGACCTCCTGCTCGCCGTGGAAGAACCGGCCGTCGACCTCGACGACCTCCTCCGCCGGGACCGGGGTGCCCCGCGGGTCGCGGTACGCGTACGCCTGGATGTAGCCCTGGTTGAACAGCTTGCGGAACGGCTCGAACGACGAGACGTGGCCCAGGTCGTACAGCACCTTGTGCCAGAACCGGGCGTACAGCAGGTGCAGCACGGCGTGCTCGGCGCCGCCGACGTACAGGTCGGTGCCCCCGCAGTCACCCGGGCCCTGCGGGCCCATCCAGTACGCCTCGTTCGCCGGGTCGACGAAGCGCTCGGAGTCGGTCGGGTCCAGGTAGCGCAGCTCGTACCAGCAGGAGCCGGCCCACTGCGGCATCACGTTTGTCTCCCGGGTGTAGCGCTTGGGCCCGTCGCCCAGGTCCAGCTCCACCTCCACCCAGTCCCGGCGGCGCGACAGCGGGGTCTCCGGGTCGCTGTCGGCGTCCGACGGGTCGAAGGTGCGCGGCGCGAAGTCGTCCACCTCGGGCAGCTCGACCGGCAGCATCGACTCGGGCAGCGCGATGGCCGCCCCGGTCTCGTCGTAGACGATCGGGAACGGCTCGCCCCAGTAGCGCTGCCGGGAGAACAGCCAGTCCCGCAGCCGCCAGGTCACCGCGCCGGTGCCGTGCCCGTTGGCCTCCAGCCACTCGATGATCCGGGCCTTGGCCTCGGCCACCCCCAGCCCGTCCAGGTCCAGGCCGCGCTCGGGCGCGGCGCTGTTGATCGCCGGCCCCTCCCCGGTGTACGCCTTGCCGTCGAAGCCCTCCGCCGGCCGCACGGTGCGCACGATCGGCAGGTCGAAGACCTCGGCGAAGTCCCAGTCCCGCTCGTCCTGGCCGGGCACCGCCATGATCGCGCCGGTGCCGTAGCCGGCCAGCACGTAGTCCGCGATGAAGATCGGGATGCGCCCCCCGGTCACCGGGTTGGTGGCGTACGCGCCGGTGAAGACGCCGGTCTTCTCCCGGGAGTCGGCCTGCCGCTCCACGTCGGTCTTGGCCGCGGCGGCCTTCCGGTACGCCTCGACCGCCTCCCGCGGCGCGGCGTGCCCGCCCGTCCAGCCGTCCTTGGTGCCGGCCGGCCAGGCCGCCGGCGTCAGCACGTCGACCAGCTCGTGCTCGGGGGCCAGCACCAGGTAGGTGGCACCGAAGACGGTGTCCGGCCGGGTCGTGAACACCCGCACCGGGTCCATCTCGGTCGGGAAGTCGATGTGGGCACCGGTCGACCGGCCGATCCAGTTGCGCTGCATCAGCTTGATCGGCTCGGGCCAGTCCAGGGTGTCCAGGTCGTCCAGCAGCCGGTCACCGTAGGCGGTGATCCGCATCATCCACTGCTTCAGGTTGCGCTTGAAGACCGGGAAGTTGCCCCGCTCGGACCGGCCGTCGGCGGTGACCTCCTCGTTGGCCAGCACGGTGCCCAGCCCCGGACACCAGTTCACCGGGGCCTGCGAGACGTACGCCAGCCGGTGGTCGTCGACGACCGCGCGCCGCTCGGCGACGGTCAGCTCGGACCACGGGCGGCCGTCCGGGGTGGACCGGGTGCCGCCCTCGAACTCGGCGATCAGCTCGGCGATCGGCCGGGCCCTGCGGGCGTCGGCGTCGTACCAGGAGTTGAAGATCTGCAGGAAGATCCACTGGGTCCAGCGGTAGAAGTCGGTGTCGATGGTGGCCACCGAGCGCCGCTCGTCGTGGCCCAGCCCCAGCCGGCGCAGCTGCGCCTTGTACCGCTCGATGTTCGCCTCGGTGGTGGTGCGGGGGTGGGTGCCGGTCTGCACCGCGTACTGCTCGGCGGGCAGGCCGAACGCGTCGAAGCCCATCGCGTGCAGCACGTTGCGCCCGGCCATCCGCTGGTAGCGGGCGAAGCAGTCGGTGCCGATGTAGCCCAGCGGGTGACCGACGTGCAGGCCCGCCCCGGACGGGTACGGGAACATGTCCAGCACGTACAGCTTCTCGGCGCCGGCCCGCGGGTGGGTCGGGTCGGCCAGCGGGCCGGTCGGGTTCGGCGCCTGGAAGGTGCCCTCCCGCTGCCAGGTGTCCTGCCAACGGTGCTCGATCTCGTCGGCCAGGGCCGCGGTGTACCGGAACGGGGGAATGTCGTTCGCCGGTGCGGCTGCCTCACTCATGGCGTCTCCTCGGCGCGGTCATGGCGGTCGGTTCGGGTCTCGGGCGGTCTGCTCCGGGCACAAAAAAGCCCCTCGCGCAGGAGGGGCCGCCGTGCTGTCGCGCGCTCAGCGCATCAGCACGGCTCGGTAAGGAGCAGGAAGACTCCGGCCATGCGGGCAGTGTACCCCGCCCGGCGGGCCCGCACGGCGGGGCGTCCACGCGCCGCGACCGCGGTGGAGACGCCGCGTGGCCGTCCGGTCGCGCCGTGCGTCCCCGGACGGGCGAATATTCCGGGCGTAACCGACCGGCTGCCTGCGCGGGTCGGCGATCACGAGAAACATGGTTAGCCTGAAGGCCAGTGAGATTCCTGCGGCAGACGAGGCTCGCACGTCGCGAACCCTACGGCGGGTCCAGGTGCTCTATTACAGAGCTGCCGTTCAGCGACGAGGAGGAGGCCCGTGACACAACAGACCTGGGACGAGGTGGGCGGTCTGCTGCCGCACGACGAGTTCCGCGCCGCCAGCGAAGCCATCGTCGGCAACATCGAGCGGGTCATCGAGGGCAAGACAGCGACCGTCCGGCTCGCCCTGGCCGTCCTGCTCGCCGAGGGCCACCTGCTCATCGAGGACGTGCCCGGCGTCGGCAAGACCAAGCTGGCCAAGGCGCTCGCCCGGTCCATCGACTGCTCGGTGCGGCGGATCCAGTTCACCCCCGACCTGCTGCCCAGCGACGTCACCGGGGTCAGCGTCTACAACCAGGAGACCCACGACTTCGAGTTCCGCCCCGGCGCGGTCTTCGCCAACCTGGTGGTCGGCGACGAGATCAACCGGGCCTCGCCGAAGACCCAGTCCGCCCTGCTGGAGTGCATGGAGGAGCGGCAGGTCACCGTCGACGGGGTCACCTACCAGCTGCAGACCCCGTTCATGGTGATCGCCACCCAGAACCCGATCGAGATGGAGGGGACGTACCCCCTCCCCGAGGCGCAGCGCGACCGGTTCACCGCCCGGATCGCGATGGGCTACCCGGGTCCGGAGGCGGAGCTGGCCATGCTGGACGGGCACGGCGCGGTCGACCCGTTGCAGGACCTGCGCCCGGTCTCCGACGCGGCGACCGTCCGCCGGCTGATCGGCCACGTGCGGCAGGTGCACGTCGCGGACGCCGTCAAGCAATACGCGATCGACCTGGTCACCGCCACCCGCGAGTCCCCCGACCTGCGGTTGGGCGCCTCCCCGCGGGCGACGTTGCAGCTGCTGCGCACCGCCCGCGCGGTGGCCGCCCTGGAGGGCCGCGACTACGTGCTGCCCGACGACCTCCAGGTGCTGGCGGTGCCGGTGCTGGCGCACCGGATCATTCCCACCGCCGACGCCCAGCTGGCCCGGCGCACCACCGACGCCGTCGTCGCCGAGCTGGTGCACCGGCTGCCGCTGCCGCACGACCGCAGCCGCCGCTCGCCGTACGACACCCGGCCCGCCCCGCCGAACAACGGGCACGGCCCGTACGAGCCGCGGAGGCCGTGACGTGCGGGAGGGGATGCGCGGCCTGACCACCCGCGGCCGGTCGTTCCTGGCCGCCGCGATCGCCGCCGCGGTCTCCGCGGCCATCCTCGGCGAGAAGGACCTGCTGCGGGTGGCCGTCCTGCTCGCCGTGCTGCCGCTGCTGGCCGCCGCGTACGTCGGGCGCAGCCGCTACAAGCTGGCCTGCAACCGGTCGCTGGAGCCGCACCGCACCCCGGTCGGGGCGAGTTCCCGGGTGGTGCTGCGGTTGCAGAACATGTCCCGGCTGCCCACCGGCACGCTGTTGTTGGAGGACCGCCTGCCGTACGCCCTGGGCAGCCGGCCCCGGGTGGTGCTGGAGCGGCTCGGCGCGCAGCAGGCCAGCTCGGTGGCGTACACGGTCCGGGCCGACGTGCGCGGCCGGTACGAGGTGGGGCCGCTGGTGGTGCGGATGACCGACCCGTTCGGCCTGTGCGAGCTGTCCCGGGCCTTCCCCAGCACCGACCGGCTGACGGTCATCCCGCAGGTCACCCCGCTGCCGTCGGCCCGGCTCCCCGGGGAGTACGCGGGCAGCGGCGACAGCCGGGCCCGGTCGGTCGCGGTGCACGGCGAGGACGACGCCGCCACCCGGGAATACCGGATGGGCGACGACCTGCGCCGGGTGCACTGGAAGTCCACCGCCCGCACCGGCGAGCTGATGGTGCGCCGGGAGGAGCAGCCCTGGGAGAGCCGGGCCACCGTCGTGCTGGACACCCGCGCGTACGGCCACCGGGGCGAGGGGCCGACGGCCAGCTTCGAGTGGGCGGTCTCGGCCGCCGCGAGTGTCGCCGTGCACCTGCGTCAGGCCGGCTACAAGCTGCGCCTGGTCACCGGGGCCGGGGTGGACGTGAACGCCGACGCGGGCGACGGCGACGGGCTGATCCTGGACCATCTCGCCGAGGTCCGGCCGGACAAGCGCATCGAGCTCAGCACGCTGGTCCAGCAGGTCCGGCAGCGCGCCGACGGCGGCCTGATCATCGCCCTGCTCGGTTCGCTGAGCACCGCCGAGGCCGAGTTGCTGGCCGGGCTGCGCGCCAACAACGCCACCTGCGTGGCGTTCCTGCTGGAGAGCTCCACCTGGCTGAACCTGCCGACGAAGGCCCGGGCCGAGGCGGACCGGGCGCACGACGCCGCCGCGCTGGCGCTGCTGCAGAGCGGGTGGCGGGTGATCGGCGTCGAGCACGGCGCCCGGCTGGCCGGGCTCTGGCCGCAGGTGGGGCGCGGCTCGCAGGGTTTCGCGTTGCGGGCGGCGATGGCCGAGACGGTGGCCGGAGGCCGACGATGACCGGGAGGACGACCTCATGATCGGGCACCGGAGCCTCGGCTTCGTCGCCGCCGCGGCCACGTTGCTCGCGGCGGCCCCGCTGTCCACCATCTTCCAGCGCTGGACCTGGCTGATCGAGGCCACCCTCGCGGTGGCCGTGGTGGCCGGCGTGGCCGCGCTGACCCGGCTGGTCCGGGCGCCGCTCTGGGGGCAGATCCTGGGCATGCTGGCCGGCCTGCTGCTCGCGCTGACCTGGATCTTCCCCGGCGGCACCGAGGCGCTGCTGTTCCTGCCCACCCCGGCCACCTTCGCGCACTTCGGCGAGCTGCTGTCGGCGTCGGCGCAGGACATGCGCTCGTACGGGGTGAAGGTGCCGGACACCGAGCCGCTGCTGTTCATCACCGTGCTCGGCATCGGCGGGGTGGCCGTCCTGGTCGACGTGCTGGCCGTCGGGCTGCGCCGGCCGGCGCTGGCCGGCCTGCCGATGCTGGCCATCTACTCGGTGCCGGTCGCGGTCTACGTCGACAGCGTGCCCGCGCTGCCGTTCGCCATCGGCGCGGCCGGCTACCTGTGGCTGCTGATCAGCGACAACGTCGACCGGGTACGCCGCTTCGGCCGCCGGTTCACCGGCGAGGGCCGGGACATCGACGTGTGGGAGGCGTCGCCGCTGGCCGCGGCCGGCCGCCGGCTGGCGGTGCTGGGCGTGGCGCTGGCCGTGGCCCTGCCGCTGGCCGTGCCGGGGATGACCGGCGGCCTGCTCAACTCGTTCAACTCGGGCACCGGCGACGGCACCGGCACCGGTCGCCCCGGTCAGGGCTCACCGAGCCGGATCGACCTGTTCGCCGCGCTCAGCGGCCAGCTCAACCAGACCCAGGTGATGGACCTGGTCAAGGTCACCACCACCGACCCCGACCCGTTCTACCTGCGGCTCGGGGTCGTCGACGACCTGCGGCCCAACGGCTTCCAGGCCCGGCCGCCGACCGGCCAGCCCGCCAACCGGACCCTGCCCGACCCGTCGGAGCGCACCGCCCGCGGGGTGGTGCAGCGGACGTACCGGGCCACGGTGGAGGTCAGCAAGAACCTCAACATGCCGATGCTGCCGGTCTACACCGAGCCGGTGCGCACCGAGGACCTCAGCGGCGCCTGGCTGTACGACCCGAACATGCAGATCCTCTTCTCCAACCGGGACAACTCCCGGGGCAAGCGCTACGCGTTCGACTTCGTCCGCTCGACGTACTCTCCGGAGCTGCTGCGCCAGGTCCGGCCGCTGCCGTCCGACCACCCGATCAAGCGGCTGACCGTCACCCCCGCGGTGCGGCAGGTCGACGCCCTGGTCAAGGAGTTGGTCCAGGGCAAGCAGACCGAGTACGACAAGGTCCTGGCGATCTACGACCACTTCTCCGCGTCGAACGGCTTCAGCTATCGGGTGACCACCGAGGAGGGCAGCAGCGGCGAGGAGATCGTCGACTTCCTGACCAACAAGGTCGGCTACTGCCAGCAGTACGCCGCGGCGATGGCCTGGCTGGTCCGGGCGGCCGGCATCCCGGCCCGGGTCGCCGTCGGGTTCACCCGGGGCAGCAGCGCCGAGGGCAACACGTACACGCTTACCAACCGGAACCTGCACGCCTGGACGGAGGTCTACTTCGACGGGATGGGCTGGGTGCCGTTCGACGCCACCCCGGCGTACGGGGTGCAGGGCTCCACCCGCTCGGCGTGGGCGCCGGACGTGGACGCGCCGGAGCCGGCCGCGCCGGCGCCGGGCGCCAGCGGCGCCCCCGCCGGGGTCGACCCGTCGACCGGCGCGCAGCAGCGGGACAACGCCGACCGGGACCCCGACTCCGGCCTGAGCCTGGGCGCCGGGGAGCAGGCGCCGCAGGCACCGGTCTGGCCCTGGTGGGTCGCGGGCGGCCTCGCCCTGCTCCTGCTGTTGGCGTTCCCGGCGCTGCGCCGGCTGGCGCTGCGCCGGCGGCGGCAGGCCAGCCGGCGGCCGGCGCGACCGGCGGTGAGCACCGCGGTCGACGGGGCCGCGCCGGGCGACGCCCGGATGGTGGTCCTCGGCGCCGACGAGGACCGGGCCCGGGCCGACGCGCACGCCGCCTGGGACGAGCTGCTCGACACGCTCGTCGACTACGGCGTACGGGTGATCGGGACGGAGACGCCCCGGGCCACCGCCGACCGGCTGGTCCGGGCCGAGCTGGGCGAGAACCTCACGGCCGGTGACGCGGTCCGGCTGCTCGGCCGTGCCGAGGAGCGGGCCCGGTACGCCCCGCAGCCGCTCACCGGCGAGCAGCTGCACCCCGCGCTGCGGGCGGTCCGCACCGAGCTGGCGTCGCGGGCCGACCGGCGGACCCGGCTGCTGGCGGCGGTGCTGCCGCCGTCGGTGCTGCTGCGCTGGCGCACCGGCCTGGCGGATCGATCGTCGTCCGTGGTGTCGACGATGAGCCAGAGCCGCTACCGGCTGCTCCGCCGGTGGAGCCCGCGACGGCTGCTGGCGGGCCGCGCGACCCGCTGACCCCGCCCCGCCCGGCCGCCGGCCCGATCCCGCCGGCGGCCGGGCGCCGGCCCGATCCCGCCGGCGGAGGAGGCGCCGTGGCCGGCCGGCCACGGCGACGACAGACGGCCGCAACTTCCCCGAAGTTGCTGTCTCCGGTGGACGGGAGACAGCATCTTCCCCGAAGTTGCGGCCTGCGGTGTAGACACCTCGGGCGGCGCCTGAGGTGCGCGGCCCGGATCCGGTCAGGCGGCCGGGCCGTGCGGGGTGGCTGGGTCGGGGTGGGTCAGCGGTGCCCCTCCGGGCGCTGCCGCCACCTCTCCTCCATCCGGTCGAGGAACGACGGGCGCCGGCCGGCCCGACCACGCGGGCGTCGGCGGCTGGTCGTGCCGCCCACGACGTGCAGGTCGGGCGACTGCGCCCGGCGGTGCGACTGCACCCCGTAGATCAGCGCCCCGAACATTACGACGAAGCCCGCCACCGCCAGTGGCGGAGTCTTGATCACCGCGCCGTAGACCAGCAGGCCCAGTCCGACGATGACCACACCGGCAGCGACGAGCAGGCGACGCCGCGCGTGGAAACGCGGATCGCTGGCGCGCACGGCCGAGGCGAATTTGGGGTCCTCGGCAAGCGACCGCTCGATCTGCTCGAACAGCCGCTGCTCGTGCTCCGAGAGCGGCACGGCACTCCTCCCCGGTCACGTTGGTCGGCCCGGGCGGGCCGACAGACCGTGGCAGCCAACCGGCTGCTTACCCGCAAGTCTACGAGGGGGGTCGCGCGTCGGAAAGCGGGACGACCTATGGCCGGGGTGGATTTTCATTTCGTCGATGATCGCGCCGCCCCAGCAGGCTGGCCGGACCTATGACGGACCGCCCGAATCGGGCAGCCGCGGCGTCCGCCGCCGCCTCCGCCTCCCGCCAACCCCGCTCGGGTTCACCCAGCGTGAGCTGCCGGGGCGTCCCGGTCACCCCGGCCAGCCCCGCCACCCGTACGCCGACCAGCCGGATCGGCTCCCCCGGGTCGAGGGCGGTGTAAAGCGCCCACGCCGTGTCGAAGATCTCCCGGGCCACGTCGGTCGGGGTGCCGACCGTGCGGGACCGGTTGACCGTCCGGAAATCGGACAGTCGCACCTTGAGCGACACCGTCCGGCCGGCCTGACCGGCCCCGCGCAGCCGGGCCCCCACCTTCTCGCTGAGCGCCAGCAGGCTGCGGCGGATCTCCACCGGATCGACCACGTCGACGTCGAAGGTGACCTCGGCGCCGATCGACTTCTCCACCTGCTCGGGGCTGACCGCGCGCGGGTCCCGCCCGGCGGCCAGCTCGTGCAGGTGGTGGGCGGACGCCTCGCCGACCGCGCGGCGCAGCATGCCGTGCGGGGCCTCGGCCAGGTCGCCGATGGTGGCCAGGCCGAGCCGGCGCAGCGCCTGGGCCGACCGCTCCCCCACGCCCCACAGCGCGTCCACCGGCAGCGGGTGCAGGAAGTCGAGCACCCGGTCGGCGGGGACCACCAGCAGGCCGTCCGGCTTGGCCCGGGTGGAGCCGAGCTTGGCCACGAACTTGCTCGGCGCCACCCCGACCGAGCAGCTCAGCCGCTGTTCCTCGGCGACCCGGCGGCGGATCAGCCGGGCGATCTCGGCCGGGGCGCCGAAGAGCCGGCGGGCGCCGGCCACGTCGAGGAACGCCTCGTCCAGCGAGAGCGGCTCGACCAGCGGGGTGACGTCCCGGAAGATCCGCATCACCGCCCGCGAGGCCGCCGAATACTGCGCGAAGTCCGGCGGGAGGTAGACCGCGTGCGGGCAGAGCGCCCGGGCCCGCGCGGTGGGCATCGCGCTGCGGACGCCGTAGCGGCGGGCCTCGTAGCTGGCGGAGCTGACCACCCCGCGCGGGCCGATCCCACCGACCACCACCGGCCGGCCGCGCAGCTCGGGCCGGCGGCGCACCTCCACCGAGGCGAAGAAGGCGTCCATGTCGACGTGCAGGATCGGGCAGCCGGAGTCGTCGGCGTCCGGCCCGAAGCGGGGATCACCGCCTCGGGGCAACGACTGGCTGCGACCCATGTCCGCAGGCTAGCGGCCACCCCCGACACCCCCGCCGGGGGTCGGCCGCCGCGGCCGGACAGGCCGGGATGCGGCACCCGGGGAGGTCACCACCGCCGGACAGGCCAGGATGCGGCACCCGGGGAGGTCACCACCGCCGGACAGGCCAGGATGCGGCAGGCGGGGAGGTCAGCCGCGCACCACGATCAGCGGGACGGTCATCTCGGCCGCGGTGTCCGACCCGTGGTACGCCACCAGGCGCGACGCCATCGGCGGCTCCGAGCGGGTGGCCAGCACCGCGTACCGGTCCTGGCAGACCACCACCAGGTCACCGATGCGCGGCAGGTGCTCCGCCGGCACCGGGCCGAACCAGCCGGTGGCCACCGCCTCCTCCCGGGTGAGCACCCGCGCGGCGTCGCCCAGCACGGCCGACCAGGCCGCCCGCACGTCCGGCACCGCGCCCGGCGCCACGTGCAGGTAGCGCACCCTCGGTTCGCCGGCGACCACCCGGACCCCGGCCCGCAGCCGGGGGTCGGTGTCCAGGTCGAAGCGGTCGTCCGGCGGCACGTTCAGCTGCCCGTGGTCGGCGGTGACCAGCAGCGCCGCGTCCGGTGGCAGCCCGTCGACCAGGCGGGCCAGCAGCCGGTCCACCTCGGTCGCGGCCAGCCGCCACGGGACCGAGTCGACGCCGCTGAGGTGGCCGTGCCGGTCGAGGTCGGGGTGGTAACCGGAGACCAGCGTCGGCCCGGCTCCGGCGGCGAGCGCGGCGAGCATCCGCGCGGCCAGCGCGTCCACGTCGGCGGCGCCCCGGTAGTCGCCGCCCCGGTTGGCGGCCAGGGTCAGGCCGCTGCCGCCGTACTCCGGACGGCTCACCACGGTCACCGCCACCCCGGCGGCGCGGGCCTGCTCGTACCGGGTGGGCACCGGCTGCCAGCGCAGCGGCTCCGGGTCGTCGGCCCACTCGATGTGGCTGAGCACCCGGTCGCTGCCCGGCACCCGCACGGTGAAGCCGAGCACCCCGTGCGCGCCCGGGGCCCGGCCGGTGCCGAGGGTGACCAGGCTGGTCGGGGTGGTCGACGGGAAGCCGGCGGTGAGCGGCCGGCCGGCGGTGGCGGCCAGGCCGGCCAGGGTCGGCGCGTACGGGGCGGCGGTCGGGAGCTGGTACCAGCCCAGGCCGTCGACCAGCAGCACCGCGACCCGGCGTACGCCGGGCAGCCCGGGCACCAGGCCGAGCGGGTCGGCGGCGCCGGGCACCCCGAGCACCGCCAGCGCGCTGGGCAGCACGTCGGCCAGGCTGCCGCCGCCGTACGCGGGGGCTACCCGGGCCAGCGGGTCGGCCGGCGGCACCGGGCCGGTCATCCCGGCCGGCGGGCGAACAGGTGCAGCTGGGCCGCGAGGTCCCGGTACGGCGACCGCCCGGCCAGGGCCAGCTCCAGCTCCACCAGGGCGGGCGACTGGCCGTCGGACACGGCGGCCGGCAGCAGGTCGGCCAGGACGCGTACCCCGTGGATCTCCTCGACGGCGAGCCCGGCGGCGCCCAGCAGCGCGGCGGCGCCCTCGGCGTCGTAGCGTCGGCGCAGGGTGTCCCGCGGCCCGGCGCTGCCGTGCGGGTCGGCGGCGAGGGCGGCGGCGACGTCCAGGTGGCCGTTCACCGCCCGGCCGAGCACCGCGGCGGCCCGGCCGGCGACCAGGACGCTGGCCGCGCCGGCCGGCCGCAGCGCGGCCGCGAGGGCCGCCACCACCGGCGCGGGGTCGTCCACCACCTCGAGTACGGAGTGGCAGAGCACCAGGTCGACGCTGGCCGGCTCGACCAGCCCGGCGAGCGCGTCACCGTCGCCCTGCACGGCGCGTACCCGGTCGGCGACCCCGGCCTCGGCGGCCCGGCGGGTCAGCGCGGCGAGCGCGTCGGGGCTGGCGTCGACCACGGTGACCTGGTGGCCGGCCTCGGCCAGCGGCACGGCGAAGCCGCCGGTGCCGCCGCCCACGTCCAGCACGGTGAGCCGCTCGCCGGGGCGGCGGTCGAGCTCGCCCCGGAGCACCGACCAGATCACGGCGGTGCGCGGGGTGAGGGTTCGGGTCTGCTCCACGCCGCCGAGCCTAGTCACGACGGGGGTTGTTGACAGGGGGCCCCTCCGCTACCGAATGCGTTAACAAGGGGCCCCTCCTTACATTACGACTCGCCCCCCGCCGGGGCCTCGTCCTCCGCCCGGGAGCGTCGGTCGTTGGCGACCGGACCGTCGGTCACCTCGTACTCCCGCGACTCGGTGTGGTGCATCGGCAGCCAACCGGCGCCCAGCCGGGTGCGTCGCGAGTTGGCCACGCCGTTGTGACCGTGGTTCCCCGTCACTTGCTCTCCTCCTCGTGGAACACGAACCTGTCGCGGAACTTCATCCGCACCAGTGTGATCAACAATATGATCCCGAACAGCGCGCGGCATCTCCGGCCGGCCCGCGCCCACGACAGCCCGACCTGCCGCAGATTGCGCTCACCCGCGGCCGTGACACCCCGACCTGCGGCAGGTCGGCCTCGGTGACCGGGTCAGCGGAAGTCGCGGGAGGCCGGGGCGACCGGCGGGTCGATCGCGTCCAGCCGGTCGGCGACCAGGTTGGTGACCCCCTCGTGCCGCTGCAACCGGCCCCGCACCACCAGCGCCGCGCTGGTCCGGGCGACCCGCCGGTAGCGCTGCCACAGCCCCGGCGAGCAGGTCACGTTGAGCATCCCGGTCTCGTCCTCCAGGTTGAGGAAGGTGACCCCGCCCGCGGTCGCCGGCCGCTGCCGGTGGGTGACGATCCCACCGACCCGGATCCGCCGGCCCGGCTCTACCCGGCCGAGCCGGGCGATCGGCACCGCGCCGAGGGCGTCGAGGCGGTCCCGGACGAACCGGGCCGGGTGGCTCTCCGGGGACAGTCCGGTGGCCCAGACGTCGGCCACCAGACGGTCCACCGCCGCCATCCCGGGCAGGGTGGGCGCGGTCGCGCCGGTCACCGTGCCGGGCAGCCGGCCCGGCCGGTCCTGGGCGGCGGCGCCGGCGGCCCAGAGGGCCTGCCGCCGGGTCAGCCCGAAACCGGCGAAGGCGTCCGCGGTGGCCAGCGCCTCCAGGTGCGCGGCGGTCAGGCCGACCCGCCGGGCCAGATCCGGCATGTCCGCGTACGGGCCGTGCGCCGCCCGCTCCGCCTCGATCCGCTCGGCCACCTCGCCGCCGAGGGTACGGACGCTGCCCAGCCCGAGCCGAACCGCCGGCCCGCCCAGCCCCCAGGCGTGCGGCGGCTCGCCCGGCGCGCTGCCCCACCGGGTCTCCGGCGTGGACTCCAGCACCGCCTGCGCGCCGCTGGCGTTGATGTCCGGCCGGCGCACCTCCACGCCGTGCCGACGGGCGTCGTCGACCAGGGTCTGCGGCGAGTAGAAGCCCATCGGCTGGGCGTTGAGCAGCGCGGCCAGGAACGGGGCCGGGTGGTAGCGCTTGAGCCAGGAGCTGGCGTACACCAGGTAGGCGAAGCTCATCGCGTGGCTCTCCGGGAAGCCGTAGCTGGCGAACGCGGTGAGCTTGCGGTAGACGTCGTCGGCCAGCTCGCCGGTGATGCCCCGCTCGGCCATCCCGGCGTACAGCCGGTCGGCGATCTGCGCCATCCGCTCCACCGAACGCTTCGCCCCCATCGCCCGGCGCAGCTGGTCGGCGCCGGCCGCGTCGAAGCCGGCCAGGTCGATGGCGAGCTGCATGAGCTGCTCCTGGAACAGCGGCACGCCGAGGGTCTTCTCCAGCGCGTTGCGCATCAACGGGTGCGCGAACGTGACCGGCTCCTGGCCGTTCTTGCGCCGGATGAACGGGTGCACCGAGCCGCCCTGGATCGGGCCGGGGCGGATCAGCGCCACCTCCACCACCAGGTCGTAGAACTCGCGGGGCTTGAGCCGGGGCAGGGTGGCCATCTGGGCCCGGCTCTCCACCTGGAACACCCCGACCGAGTCGGCCCGGCAGAGCATGTCGTAGACCTCGGGATCGTCCAGGGTCATGTCGCCCAGGTCGAGGGACATCCCGATCATGTCGTAGCCGTAGTGCAGCGCCGAGAGCATGCCGAGGCCGAGCAGGTCGAACTTGACCAGGCCGACGGCGGCGCAGTCGTCCTTGTCCCACTGGAGCACGCTGCGCCCGGGCATCCGCCCCCACTCCACCGGGCAGACCTCGATCACCGGCCGGTCGCAGATCACCATCCCGCCGGAGTGGATGCCCAGATGCCGGGGGAACGTCTGCAACTCGTTCGCGTACGTCACCACCTCCTCCGGGATGTCCTCGACGTCGATCGCGGCGACCGAACCCCACCTGTCGATCTGCTTGCTCCAGGCGTCCTGCTGCCCCGGGGAGAAGCCGAACGCCTTCGCCACGTCCCGCACCGCCGACCGGGGCCGGTACGAGATGACGTTGGCGACCTGGGCGGTGTGCTCCCGGCCGTACCGGGCGTAGACGTGCTGGATCACCTCCTCCCGGCGGTCGGACTCGATGTCCACGTCGATGTCGGGCGGGCCGTCCCGCTCCGGGGCGAGGAAGCGCTCGAAGAGCAGCCGGTGCCGGACCGCGTCCACGTTGGTGATCCGCAGCGCGTAGCAGACCGCCGAGTTGGCCGCCGAGCCCCGACCCTGGCAGTAGATGTCCTGCTCGCGGCAGAAGCTGACGATGTCGTAGACCACCAGGAAGTAGCCGGGGAAGCCCAGCTCGTCGATCATCCGCAGCTCGTGCTCCAGCTGCGCGTACGCCTCGGGATGCGCCTCGGGCGGGCCGTAGCGCTCGTGCGCGCCGGCCAGGGTGAGGTGGCGCAGCCAGCTCATCTCGGTGTGCCCGGCCGGCACCGGGTACGCCGGCAGCCGTGGCGCGACCAGTTGCAGGTCGAAGGCGAGCTCCGCGCCGAACTCGGCGGCCCGCGCCACTGCCCCCGGGTACGCCCCGAACCGCGCCGCCATCTCCGCACCGCTGCGCAGGTGGGCGGTGGCGGCGGCGGGCAGCCAGCCGTCCATCTCGTCCAGGCTGCGCCGGGCCCGCACCGCGGCCAGCGTGGTGGCCAGCCGGCGCCGGCCCGGGGTGGCGTAGTGCACGTTGTTGGTGGCCACGGTGGGCAGGCCCGCCGCCGCGGCCAGCTCGGCCAGGGCGTCGTTGCGGTCGGCGTCGAGCGGGTGGCCGTGGTCGGTCAGCTCCACCGCCACGGTCTCCGCGCCGAACAGCGCGGTGAGCCGGTCCAGCTCCCGGGCCGCCGCGTCGACCCCCTCGGTGAGCAGGGCGGCCGGCACGTGCCCCTTGCGGCAACCGGTGAGCACCAGCACGTGGTCGCGCAACTCCTGCGCGATCTCCTCCAGCTCCCCGTAGACCGGCCGGCCCTTCTCCCCGCCGCGCAGCTGGGCGCGGGAGATGGTGGCGGCGAGCCGGGCGTACCCCTCGTGGCCGTGGGCGAGCACCAGCAGGTGCCGGCCCAGCGGGTCGGGTTCGCCGTTCTGCGGGCCGGGCAGCCCGAGGGAGAGCTCGGCGCCGAAGACGGTCGGCAGGTGCAGCGCGCGGGCCGCCTCGGCGAAGCGCACCACGCCGTAGAAGCCGTCGTGGTCGGTGACGGCGAGCGCGGTCAGCCCCAGCCGGGCGGCCTCCTCGGCCAACTCCTCCGGGTGGCTGGCCCCGTCGAGGAAGCTGAAGTTGGTGTGCGCGTGCAGCTCGGCGTAGGCGACGGTGTCGTCCGGGCGGTCCAGCTCGGGCGGCCGGTATTCCTGGCGCTTGCGACTCCAGGCCGGCGAGTCGCCGCCGTCAGCGTCGACCGCCAGCGGATCGACCACGTGCAGGTGCCGTTCCTCGCGGGCCCGCCCGTTCCCGCCCCGCGCCCGGTTGTCGGCAGGCCGGCCGGAGAGCACCCGCTCCAGCTCCGACCAGGGCAGCTTCGGGTTGTGGAAGCTCATCGGGACCGCTCAGTCATAGCTCGCCTCCACCAGCCAGCGACCGGCCTCGACGGCGAGCAGCAGGGCCGACCCGTCGGCCAGGCAGACCTGGAACCGGGCCCGGCGGCGGGCCTCGGCGGGCGCCCACCAGCGCTCGTCCACCGGCCACGGGCCGGCCCAGCCGACGATCTCGGCCGGTCGGGCGGTGCCGACGACCAGCCGGGCCGGCGCGGCGCTCACCTGGAGCCGGGCGCTGACCGTGACCGGCTCGCCGGTGGCGTCGTGCACGGTGGCGGGCAGCGGCTCGGGCAGCACCACGGCGGGCGCGGGCGGCGGGATCCGGCCGGGCCACGGCGGGCTCGGCGGGCTCGCCGACCGCGCCGCGCCGCCCGACCGCACCGCACCGTTCGACCGCGCCGCACCACCAGACCGCGCCGCACCACCCGACCGCGCCGCGCCGCCCGAGGACGCCGTGCCGTTCGAGGGTGCCGTGCCGTTCGAGGGTGCCGTGGCGGGCAGCGGTGGCGGGCCGGGGCGGGTCGGGAGCCGCTCGTCGCCCCACGGGACGAGGCGCACCTGGTCGGCCGGCGAGCGACCACCGCCGAGCACGGCGGTGACCACCGCCTCCGGCCCGAGGATGCCCTGCACCCGGCTCAACGCGCGGTGCGCCCGCTCGCGTTCCTCGCCCGCCTCGCCCCACAGCCCGGCCTGCAGGCCCGCCCGGGTGAGCACCCCGTCCGGCACCAACCGCAGCCGGACGATGCCCGCCGTCGGCCGGGCCGGACGGGCGCCGGACCGGCCGTTGCTGCCGGAGAGCCAGCCGTCGAGCTGCCAGCGGACCCGGTCGGCGATGGCCGTGACGGTCAGCAGCCCGTCGTGCCGCCAGACCCGGTGCAGCTCCTGCCCGTGCGCGGTGACCGCCTCGATGCCGAGGCGGGTGCAGGCCAGGCCGTGCGCGGCGAGCCGCTCGTGCAGCCGCTCGGCCAGCGCCCGGGCGGCGAACGCCGCCGCGTCGACCCGGTCCAGCGGCTCGTCGTGGTCGGCGGTCACCGCCAGGTCGACCGGGGGTTGCCGGACGGCGAGCGGCCGGTGGTCCCGCCCCGCCGCGAGCCGGTGGGCGAGCGCACCGTCGAAGCCGAACCGGGCCAGCACGTCCCCGGCCGGCAGCGCGGCGAAGTCGCCCAGGCTACCCACCCCGAGCCGGCGCAGCAGGTCGGTCAGGGCCGGCCGGCCGAGCGCCGCCACCGGCAGCCCGGCCAGGAACCGCGGGGTCCCGCCCGGCGGGACGACCCGGCCCGTCCGCGCGGCCAGCCCCGCGGCGAAGACCCCGTCGGCGATCCCGACCTGACTCTCCACCGCGCACGCCTGGGCCACCTGCTCGATCAGGCGTTCGGCGGCCGCCTCCTCCCCGCCGAGATAGCGGCTGGGCCCCCGGGCGGCCAGCGCGCAGGCGCCGGGCCGGACCACCTCGACCCCGGCGGCCACCTCCTCCACCGCGGCGACCACCGGTTCGAAGGCCCGGGCGTCCCGGGCCGGATCGTGGTCGACGACGGTCAACTGCGGGCAACGCCCCTGGGCCTCCCGCCGGCGCAACCCCCGGCGGACCCCCTCGGCGCGGGCCCGCTCCGAGCAGGCCACCACCCGGTTGGCGTGCAGCACGGCGACCGCGTCGGTGGCCGGCACCCCGTCGACGATCTCGGCGGCGACGACCGGCCAGTCCGGGCACCAGAGCAGCAGGGTGCGTACCGGTGCGCCGGTCATGCCGAGCCGACCAGGGTCAACGCGCCCCGGCGGGACGGATCGGCGAGCCGGGCCGGCCGGGGGATCACCCGGGTGAGGGTGTTCCCGGGCAGCCAGACCTTGACCTCCTTGGGGCGGGCGGCGGCGCCACGCCCCCGGGCCGACACGGTGACCTCGCGGCGGCGCAGCCGGCCCCGGCCCGGCCCGAGCCCCTCCCAGACACCCCGGACCACCTGGAGCGTGACGTCCGCACCGTCCCACCGGCCGTACGGGACGAGCACGCTGCCGCGTTGCCGGGCCCGGGCGGCCAGCCGGGCCGCCACCGAGGCGGAGACGGTCGCCGGCACGGCGGTGACCACGACGTCCACCCCGTCGATCAGCGCGGCGACCACGGTCGGCCAGTCGGGACCCGGGTTCGGCACCAGGGCGAGCCGGTCCAGGGCGATGCCGGCCTCGGCGGCCGCGCCGGCGCCGAACGTGGGCACGCCCACCACGGCACACCACGAGCCGGCCCGGGACGCCTCGGCGAGCAGCGCCAGCACCAGCGAGGTGCCACCGCTGCGGCGCGGTTGCCCGGTGGCCACCGCGATGGTGCTGCCCCGGCGCAGGCCACGGTTGGGCAGCAGCCCGGTCAGCTCGGGTGCGACCGGTAGCACCCGGTGGCCGCCGGCCGGATCGGGTGCGCTCGCCGGACGCACCAGCGCGGCCAGTGCGGCGGAGCCGAGCACCATGCGGCCCGCCATCGGACCAACCCCCCGTCGTGTTGCCGTGGGGGCGTACGCCCCCGGTCGTGCCTGTGCTGATGGTCGAGTGCGGCGTGACGTCCGGCCACCTGTCCTCCCGCCGGTGGCCGGACGCCACGGGTCAGGCGGCCAGCCCGTCGAGTGCCGGCTGGTGCGCCACGCCGAGCATGGCCTCCACCAGCGTCACGAACTCCTCGGCGGCGCGGAGCAGGTCGTCGGCCTCGCGGGCGGTGACCACGCGGGGGATGCCGGCCTCGGCGGCGGCCCGCTTGCCCGCGCCGGCGGAGAAGTAGCGGGCCCACTCGTCGAGCTCGGGGGCGACCGCGCAGAGCAGGACCCACACGCTGGTGATCCGGTTGCGCCGGGCGGGCGCCGGGCGGGCCCGGGCGGCGAGCACCGCGGCGGCGGCGCGCAGCGCGGCGAGGTGGGCGGCGGCGTACCGGAGACCGTCGGGGCCGGTCCGGGTGGCCTCGGCGAGCCCGTGCCGGGCGACCGCGAGCAGTTGGGCGGGGGTGCGGTGCGGCAGCACGTGCGCGGGCACCGTCGGCGCCGGACTGGTCGGCATGGCTGTCTCCTCCACGTGGCCGGGTCGGGCGCGTCGGCGACGGACCGGAGTCCGCCGGGCGGCGCGCCCGGGGCGGGTGGTGCGGAGGAAGACGCACCGGGTGGTGGCCGGCCGGGTGTGGACGCTTCCCCACACCACACCCGGCCGGCGTACCGGCGGGTCCGTCGTCCGCCGCCCGGGGGTCGGTGGGCGGCGGACGACGGTCCTGCCTGACGGGAACCGGGCTCGCGACTGCCCGGTGCCCCGGCGCGGTCCGCGGAACCGCGCCTCCCGGGAGCCGGCGCCGCGAAACACCGCTCCCGGAGATCATTGGAACGAGCGTACGACTCAATCGAACACTCGTTCTAACTACCGCTGACAGTACACCTCCCCACCGACAAAAACGCAACGTGTGGCGGGCGGCGCGTCCGACGAAAATGCCCCGGCGGGCCCCGGAACTTCTCAGCCCGCACACAGGGCCGGCAAAGCCGGCGCGGAGGTCCGCCGCGCAGGGTGGTGGTCATGACCGTCAGTCGTACCCGGAAGACCCGCCGGTGACCGCCGCCGTCGCGGACCGGCGCGCCCCGCACCGCCCGCCCGCCGCCGCGCCCGGCTGGTGGGCGGACCTGGTGGGCAGCGCCGCCGCGCTCAGCCTGCTGGTGGTCACCGCGCTCTGGACCGCCGACCGGGGAGTGCAGGAACTGGTCGCCGGCGTCGCCACCGGCCTGACCTCGCTGGGGCGGCTCACCGGCCTGCTCAGCGCCGACCTGATGCTCATCCAGGTGGTGCTGATGGCCCGGGTGCCGCTGATCGAGCGGCGCTTCGGGCAGGACCGGATCGCCCGCTGGCACCGGCTCGCCGGCTTCGCCTCCTTCCACCTGCTGCTCGCGCACGTCGCGCTGACCACCCTCGGGTACGCCGGCACCGCCCGGCAGAACCCGCTCGCGCAGGCGTGGCTGCTGGTCACCGCGTACCCGGGGATGCTGCTGGCCACCGCGGCGCTGGCGCTGCTGGTCCTGGTGGTGGTCACCTCGGTCCGGGCGGCCCGGCGGCGGCTGCGCTACGAGTCCTGGCACCTGCTGCACCTGTACGCGTACCTGGGCATCGCGCTGGCGCTGCCGCACCAGCTCTGGACCGGCGCCGACCTCGTCGGCTCGCCGGTCGCCCGGGCCTACTGGTGGACGGTGTACCTGCTGGCGCTGGCCAGCGTGCTGGTGTACCGGCTGGGCCTGCCGGCCTGGCGCTCGCTGCGGCACCGGGTGGAGGTGGCCGCGGTGGTCCCCGAGGCGCCCGGCGTCACCTCCGTCTGGCTGCGCGGACGGCACCTGCACCGGCTGCCGGTACGGGCCGGGCAGTTCCTCAACTGGCGGTTCCTGGCCGGCCCCGGCTGGTCCCGGGCGCACCCGTACTCGCTGTCCGCGCCGCCCTCGGGCGACCTGATGCGGATCACGGTCAAGGACCTCGGCGACGGCACCTCCCGGGTGGCCACCCTGCGCCCCGGCACGAAGGTGCTGATCGAGGGGCCGTACGGGCGGTTGACCGGGGAGCACTGGCGCGGCGGCGGGGTGACCATGTTCGCCTGCGGCGTCGGCATCACCCCGCTGCTGGCGCTGCTCTGGGAGCTGCCGTACGCCCCGGGGCGGGCGGTGCTGCTCTACCGCGCGCGTACCCCGCGGGAGCTGGCCTTCGCCGCCGAGCTGGACCGGCTGGCCGCCGCGCGCGGGCTGGTCGTGCACCACCTGGTCGGGCCGCGCGGGCGGCGGCCGTCCTGGCTGCCGGCGTACGCCGAGGGGCTGACCGACGCCGAGGCGTTGCGCCGGCTGTCGCCGGACATCGCCGGCCACGACGTCTACCTCTGCGGCCCGGACGGCTGGGTCGACGCCGTCCGCACCGCGACCCGGGCCGCCGGCGTGCCCGACGCGCACGTCCACCACGAGAAGTTCGCCTGGTGACGGGCGGGAAGGACGGATCCATGCGACGGATCACCCTCTGGCTGCTGTCCACGGTCGCCGCCGTGGTGCTGCTGTTCAGCTACCGGACCAGCACGATGGGGCCGGGCGGGGCGGGCGGCGCGGTCGCCGCCGGCTCCGACGGCACGGCCAGCGCACCGTGGGGCGCGACCGACGACGGCGCGACCGGCGCGGACCCGTCGTCCGGCGGCTCCTCGTCCGGCGGCTCCTCGTCGGGCTCGTCGTCCGGCGGCACAGTCACCGGGTCGGTGGCGCAGACCCGGTGGGGACCGGTGCAGGTCCGGATCACCGTCTCCGGCGGGAAGATCACCGACGTCACGGCGGTGCGGGTGCCCGACGGCAACTTCCGGGACCAGCAGATCAACGACTACGCGGTGCCGATCCTGCGGCAGGAGGCCATCGCCGCGCAGAGCGCGCAGATCGACACGGTCTCCGGCGCCACCGTCACCAGCGACGGCTACCGCGAGTCCCTGCAGGCCGCGATCGACGCGGCGCACCTGAAGTGAGGACGCGATGACCACGACCATAGACCTCGACCGGCGGGCCTGGGTGCTCCAGGTGATGGGGCTGCCGGTCAGCGCGCACCTGCGCGGCCCCGAGGCGCACACGGACGCGGTGGCCGAGCGGGTGGAGCGGTTCTTCGCCGAGCTGCGCGAGGTGGACGCGGTGTTCAGCACGTACCGGCCGGACAGCGAGATCGGCCGGCTGGGCGGGGCCGCCCCCGACCCGGCCACCGCCACGCCGGCGGTGCGCGAGGTGGCGCGGCGCTGCGACGAGGCCCGGGCGCGCACCGGCGGCTGGTTCGACGCCCGCCGCCTGCCGCTGCCCGGCGGTGGTCTCGGCTACGACCCGTCCGGGCTGGTCAAGGGCTGGGCGGTGGAGCGGGCCGCGCGGTGGCTCACCGACCTGCCGGGGCACGACCTGTGCCTGAACGCGGGAGGCGACGTGCTGCTGCGCACCACGCCGGGCCGGCCGGCCTGGCGGGTCGGCGTCGAGGACCCCGCCCGCCCCGACCGGCTGCTCGACGTGCTGGAGCTGACCCACGGCGCGGTCGCCACCTCCGGGACCGCGCGGCGCGGCGCGCACATCACCGATCCCCGCTCCGGCCGGCCCGCGCAGGCCGTCCGGTCGGTCACCGTGGTCGGCCCCGAGCTGCTCTGGGCCGACGTGTACGCCACCGCGGCGGTCGCCCGCGGCGCCGACGCGCTCGACTGGCTGGCCGCCCTCGACGGGTACGCCGCCCTGCTGGTGGACGCCGCCGGCCGGACCCGGACCACCCCGGCCTGGCCCGGCCACCGGCCGGCGGCCCGCGCCGCGTAGCCGGGTAGGGGACGGCAGCCGGGCCCGGGACTACCGTGGGCCACGTTTCCCCAGAGGCGCAGGAGGAATGCCGGTGGACAGCGGTGGCATCGACAAGCGGCGGCTCTACGAGCTGCTCTGGGTCGCCCCCGCCGGGCCGCGGCGCGGGCCGCGCCCCGCCTTCACCCTGGCGGCCATCGCCCGGGCCGGCATCGCCATCGCCGACACCGACGGGCTGGACGGGCTCACCATGCAGCGGGTCGCCGAGTCGCTCGAGGTCACCAAGATGGCGCTCTACCGGTACGTGCCGGGGCGGGCCGAACTGGTCGCGCTGATGCTGGAGACGGCGATCGGCGAGCCCGGACCCCCGCCCACCGGGGTGGACTGGCGGGGGCAGTTGGACGACTGGACCCGGCAGATGTACGACCGGTTCCGCCGCCACCCGTGGGCGCACGCGGCCACCGTCGCCCCCCGGGTGCCCGGGCCGAACGAGCTGGCCTGGCTGGAACGGGTGGTGGCCGCCCTCGCCGACACCGGGCTGACCGGCGGCGAACGGCTCGACGTCGCGGTGCTCCTGCTCGGCCACGCCCGCAACCTGGCCCAGCACGCGTCGGCCGGCCCGGCGGGGCAGGGCCGGGAGGCCGCCTTCACCGTACTGGTACGCGGCCGGGAGGACCGCTACCCGGCACTGGACGCCGCGCTGCGCCCGGCCGCGGCCGGGACCGTCGGCGACCCGACCCTGGACTTCGGCCTGGCCCGCATCCTCGACGGCATCGCGGTGCTGATCGCCACCCGCGCCACCGGCGTGGGCTGACCGCACGGCCCCGGGACGCGCCGGGGAGAATGGCCGGTATGCAGCCACACCCGAACGTGCAGGCGGTACAGCGGGCCCTCGACGAGGCCAAGGCGCGGGACGCCGCCGGCGCCGCCACCCAGGTACGCCTGCTGCCCGACGCGGTGCACACCGCCGCCGCGGCGGCCGAGGCGCTTGGCGTCCAGGTCGGCCAGATCGCCAACTCGCTCATCTTCGACGCCGACGGGACTCCGCTGCTGGTGCTGACCTCCGGGGCGCACCGGGTGGACACCGCCGGCCTGGCCGCGTCCCTCGGGGTGACCCGCCTGCGCCGGGCCACCCCCGAGTTCGTCCGGGAGCACACCGGCCAGCCGATCGGCGGGGTCGCCCCGGTGGGCCACCCGCGCCCGCTGCGCACCCTGGTCGACACCGCCCTCGACCAGTACCCGGAGATCTGGGCGGCCGGCGGGGTGCCCCGGGCGGTCTTCCCCACCACGTACGCCGACCTGCTGCGGATCACCGCGGGCACCGCGGCCGAGGTGGCGTGAGCGCGAGGAGTGAGCCGGGTTTGCGAGCCCCGCAGTCGCGAACCGAGACGGCACCGTGAGCGCGAGGAGCGAGCCGGGTTTGCGAGCCCCGCAGTCGCGAACCGAAGACGGCACCGTGAGCGCGAGGAGTGAGCCGGGCGGGCCGGTTCCGGAGCTGGTCACCCTGCACGTGTGGCGGACGTCGCGGGCGGCGCTGCCCCGGGTGCTGACCCGGATGGCGGCGCATCCGCCGCGGCTGCGCCGCCTCCCCGGCGTACGGTTCGGCAAGCTGCTGGGCACGGGCAGCGGCACCGGGTTCGGTCCGGGCGACGCCGACCTGACCCGGTGGGCCGCCCTGCTGGTCTGGGACTCGCCGGCCGCGGCGGCCGGCTTCGACACCACGCCGGTCGGCCGTTCCTGGGCCCGCGTCGCCCGCGCCTCGGCCCGCCTGGACCTGCGCCCGCTGACCAGCCGGGGCGAGTGGTCCGGCCGGCGGCCGTTCGGCGACCCGCCGGGGGGCCGGGTCGACGGCCCGGTGCTGGCGCTGACCCGGGCCCGGCTGCGTCCGGCGCGGGCGGTCACCTTCTGGCGGGCCGTCCCGCCGGTGGCCGCCGCGCTGCACGCCGCGCCCGGGCTGCTGGCCCGGTTCGGGGTGGGCGAGGCGCCGCTGGGCTGGCAGGGCACGGTCAGCGTGTGGCGCGACGCGGCGGACCTCGTGGCGTTCGCGTACCGTCACCCGGAGCACCGGGCCGCGATCGCCCGCACCCCGACCGAGGGGTGGTACGCCGAGGAGCTCTTCGCCCGGTTCGAGGTGCGCGACGTGGTGGGCGACCGTTCGGTGCTGGGCTGGTCCGGCGCGGACGGCGTGGGAACGAAGGGGCACGCATGAGGCTGGTCCGGTGGACGCCGGAGGATCTCGTCCGACGGCTGGACGACGTGGTGGCCGTCTACGGCGAGGCGATGGGCTACCGTGCCGACCTGCTGGAGGCCCGGCGCGGCTACATCGCCACCCACGTCCGCCGCCCCGGCTTCCGCGCGGTGGCCGGGCTGACCTCCGAGGGGCACCTGGCCGGCTTCGGGTACGGCTACCTCGGCGCGGCCGGGCAGTGGTGGCACGACCAGGTGTCCCGGGCGCTGGACCCGCCGGCCCGCAAGCGCTGGCTCGGCAACTGCTTCGAGGTGGTGGAGCTGCACGTCCGGCCGCCCGCCCAGGGGCACGGCCTGGGCGCCCGCCAGCTGCGCGCCCTGCTCGACCTGGCCGACGGCGACACCACCCTGCTCTCCACCCCGGAGGCCGACGAGCAGCGGTCGCGGGCGTGGCGGCTCTACCGCCGGTTCGGCTTCGTCGACCTGCTGCGCCACTTCCACTTCCCCGGCGACGAGCGCCCGTTCGGCGTGCTCGGCCGGGACCTGCCGCTGGAGCCGGCGGGCGCCGGCCGGCCCGGGCCGGCTGGCCGGCGTGATCATTTCGGCGCCGCCGGCCCGCCCGCCGACCCGCCCGCCGGCCGGCCCGGGCCGGGCACGCCGTGAGCCACCGGCGGCTGCTGCCCTGGGCGCTGCTGGCCGTCCTGGTCCTCGCCCAGATCTGCTACCCGCTGACCGGCGGGGTCACCCGCAACCGGCTCACCGTGGCGACGGTGGTGCTGGGCTGGCTGCTGTCGGTGACCCACGCGGCCCTCAGCCGGGGCCCGCGCGCCGCCGTCGCGCTGGTCGCGGTGGCCACCGGGGGCGGTTTCGCGATCGAGGCGCTCGGCGTGGCCACCGGCTTCCCGTTCGGCAGCTACGACTACTCCGGGCAGCTCGGCCCGAAGCTGGCCGGGGTGCCGTTGATCATCCCGTTGGCCTGGACCTGGATGGCGTGGCCGGCGTGGTTGGCCGCGGTCCGGCTCACTCAGGTGTTAAGAAGGGGCCCCGGCTCTACCGGAGGCGTTAACAAGGGGCCCTTCCTTGCGCGGGTCGCGCTGGGCGCGGTCGGGCTGGCCGCCTGGGATCTCTTCCTCGACCCGCAGATGGTCGCGGAGGGCCACTGGCGTTGGCTCGACGCCACCCCGGCGCTGCCCGGGCTGCCCGGCATCCCGGTCAGCAACTACCTCGGCTGGCTGCTCTTCGGGGTGCTGGTGATGGCGGCGCTGCGCCCGCTGGCCGGTCCGACGGTGGGCCGCACCGGGCCCGCCGACCGGCCGATGTACGCGCTCTACCTGTGGACGTACGCCTCCAGCGTGCTGGCCCACGCGGTCTTCCTCGACCTGCCCGCCTCCGCGCTGTGGGGCGCGGCCGGCATGGCGGTGGTCGCCGTGCCGCTGGCGGTGACGCTCGCCCGGGGTCGCGCCGCCCGGACCGACCGGGCCCGGCCGGTGCCGGCACCGGCCGCCGAGGCCGACGCGACCCGATGACCACCGCCGCCCTCGTCCTGCTGGTCGGCGTGGTCGCGCTGACCGGGCACTCCTGGGTGAACGCCACCCGCTGGCTGCGCCGGCCGCCCGACGGGCCGGTCGAGGTCGGCGAACCGGTCGCGGTGCTGCTGCCGCTGCGCGACGAGGCCGACCGGGTCACCCCCTGCCTGCGCGCGCTGCTCGCCCAGCGGGGCGTGCCCGACCTGCGGATCGTGGTGCTGGACGACGGCTCGACCGACGGCACCGCCGAGGTGGTCCGGGCGGTGGCCGGCGGCGACCCACGGGTCACCCTGCTCACCGGGGTCGCCCCGCCGCCGGGCTGGCTGGGCAAGCCGCACGCCTGCTGGCAGTTGGCCACCCGGACCGACCCGGCCCCGACCGTGCTCGCCTTCGTCGACGCCGACGTGGTGCTCAGCCCGTACGCCGTCGCGGCGGCGGTGGCCGAGCTGCGCGCGGCGCGGGCGGCGCTGCTGTCCGCGTACCCCCGGATCGTGGTGCGGACGGCGGCTGACCGGCTGGTGCAGCCGCTGTTGCAGTGGTTGTGGTTGACCTTCCTGCCGCTGCGGGCGATGGAACGCTCGCCGCGGCCGTCGCTGGCGGCGGCCGGCGGGCAGTTCCTGGTCGTGGACCGGGCCGGGTACCTGCGGGCCGGCGGGCACGCGGCGGTCGCCGACAAGGTGCTGGAGGACATCGAGCTGGCCCGGGCGGTGAAGCGCTCCGGCGGCCGGATCGCGCTGGCCGACGGCGCGCGGCTCGCCTCCTGCCGGATGTACGAGGACTGGCCGCAGCTGCGCGACGGCTACTCGAAGTCGCTGTGGGCCTCGTTCGGGCACCCGAGCGCCGCGGCGCTGGTGCTGACCCTGCTGCTCCTGCTCTACTCCGCTCCCCCGCTGCTGGCGGTGGCGGCGCTGGCGGCCGGCGCGCCGGCGGTGGCCGGCGCCGCGTTCCTGGCCTACCTGGCGGGCGTCGCCGGGCGGGTGGTCTGCGCCCGGGCGACCGGCGGGCGGGCCTGGCCCGACGCGCTGGCACACCCCGTGTCGGTCGTGGTCCTCGGTTGGCTGACGCTGCGGTCGTACCATCTGCGGAAGCGGCGCCGCCTGTCCTGGCGCGGTCGCCCGGTCAGCTAAGGGGGCGCGGCATGGCGCGGATCGTGGTCGTCGGCGCCGGCGTGGGTGGGCTGGCCACCGCCGCCCGGCTGGCCGCCACCGGACATCAGGTGACCGTGCTCGAACAGGCCGGCACGGTCGGCGGCAAGCTCGGCCGGTACGCCCACCACACCGCCGAGGGGTCGTTCCACTTCGACACCGGGCCGAGTTTGCTCACCCTGCCGCAGGTCTTCCACGACCTGTTCGAGGCGACCGGCGCGAAGCTCGACGAATATCTCGACCTGGTGCCGCTGGACCCGATCGTGCGGCACGTCTTCCCCGACGGGTCCACCCTCGACTCGTGCGCCGACCCGGACGGGTTCGCCGGCCGGATCGGCGCCGCGTTCGGCGACCGCGCGGCGGCCGACTGGCGGCGGCTGTGGCGGCGGGCCGAGCGGGTGTGGGCGGCCTCGCACCGGGACATCCTGCGGCGCAGCGTCGACTCGCCGCGGGACCTGGCCGCGCTGGCCTGGCGGCTGGGTGACCTGGCCGCCATCGCCCCCGGGCGGACGCTGCGCGGCCTGGGCCGCGGGCACCTGGCCGACCCGCGGCTGCGGATGCTGCTCGACCGGTACGCGACCTACACCGGTGCCGACCCGCGCCGCGCCCCGGCCGCGCTGGTCGCCGTCCCGTACGCCGAGCTGGCCTACGGCGGCTGGTACCTGCGCGGCGGGCTGGGCAGCCTCGCCGACGCCCTGCTCACCCGCTGCCTGGACCTGGGCGTGGTGGTCCGCACCGACACCGCGGTCACCCGGATCGACGCCGCCGGCGGGCGGGTGCACGGGGTACGCCTCGCCGGGACGGCCGCGCCGCTGCCCGCCGACGTGGTGGTGGCCAACGTGGACGCGCTCACCCTCTACCGTGACCTGCTGCCCCACCCGCGCCGGCTGGCCCGGCTCACCGACCGGAGCCTGGCCGGTTTCGTGCTGCTGCTCGGCGTGCGTGGCGACAGCGGGCTGGCCCACCACAACGTCTTCTTCCCCCGCGACTACGACGCCGAGTTCGACGCGGTCTTCGGCGACCCGGGGCGCGGGGTGCGGGCCCGGCCGGCCCTCGACCCGACGGTCTTCGTCACGGTGGCCGACGACCCGGCGGCCCGCCCGGCCGGGCACGAGGCGTGGTTCGTGCTGGTCAACGCCGCCCGGCACGGCACCGCCGCCGGCGCGGTCGACTGGCGCCGGCCGGGGCTCGCGCAGGCGTACGCCGACCGGATCCTCGACGTGCTGGCCGAGCGGGGCGTGGACGTCCGGGACCGGCTGCTCTTCCGCGAGGTGCGTACCCCGGCCGACCTGGCCACCGCCGCCGCCGCGCCGGGCGGGTCGATCTACGGCACCGCCGGCGGGCTGCTCCGGCCGGCCAACCGGGGGCCGGCGCGCGGGCTGTGGCTGGTGGGCGGCTCCAGCCACCCGGGCGGCGGGCTGCCGATGGTGACCCTCTCCGCGGAGATCGTCGCCGAGGAGATCGGCCCGGCCTGGGGGTAAGGAGGGTGCCCTTGTTAACGCCTGCGGTATAGGAAGGGCCCCCTCTTAACACCTCGCGCGGGTCAGCCGGCGTCGGCCAGGGCGCGGCGGATCGCGGAGAGCAGCTGGCCCAGCCCGAAGCCGGCCAGCAGCACCCACACCGCGGTCACCATGGTGCTGGTCCCGGCGGTCAGGTCGGCGGCGATCAGGCCGCTCGCCCCGACCAGCAGCAGCCCGACCAGGGCCACGCAGACCCGGGTGGGCCGCTCCCCCACGGTCACCGCGCCCAACTCCCGCATGCCGGCGGCGACCGCCCGGGCCCGGGCGTACTCGTGCAACCAGGACAGCGCCCCACCCGCGACGACCAGCGCGCCGGGCGCACCCAGCAGCCAGAACGCCGCCAGCCAGGCCACCTCGCCGAGCCGGTCGGCGAGCGAGTCGTAGACGTAACCGAGGCGGGTGGTCCGGCCGGTGGCCACGGCGACCGCGCCGTCCACACTGTCGGCCACCGCGGCGGCCAGCACGAACAGCGCCGCCACGAACGGCCCGTTTCCCGGCCGCACCGCGAACAGCGGCACGCAGAAGCAGAGCAGCACCCCCACGGCGGTCACCGCCGTCGGGCCCACCCGCAGCCGGCCCAGGATGAAACCCACGTGGTACGCGAAGCGCAGCCAGCTCCGGACCACCGGCGCCGCCACCCGCGGGTCGAACCCGCCGTGCAGCCGAGCCCAGGCGGTGGCGTACTCGTCCCAGCTCAGTTGTGTGCCCACCACCGGTCAACCGTCGCAGCAGCGTCCAGGTGTCGCGAACCCGGGGTCAGACCCGCGCCCCGATCCGCAGGTGCTGCCACACCTCGCGGGTCGCGGTGGACCGGTTGAGGGTGATGAAGTGGATGCCCGGGACGCCCTCGTCGAGCAGCCGCGCGCACATCTCGCTGGCCTGCTCGATGCCGAGCCGGCGCACCGCCTCCGGGTCGTCGGCCACCCGCTCGAACCGCTCGGCGAGGGCGGGCGGGAAGGGCGCGCCGGAGAGCTGCACGGACCGCTCGATGGTGCTCAGCTGGGTCACCGGCATCACTCCGGCGAGGATCGGGGTGTCGCAGCCGGTGGCGGCCACCCGGTCGCGCAGCCGCAGGTAGTCGTCGGCGTCGAAGAACATCTGGGTGATCGCGAACTCGGCGCCGGCCCGGCACTTGCGGACGAAGTGCTCGGTGTCGCTGGCCACGTCGGGCGAGCGCGGGTGCTTGTAGGGGAAGGCGGCCACCCCGACGCTGAAGTCACCGGCGTCGCGCACCAGGCGGACCAGGTCCTCGGCGTACTGCACGCCCTCCGGGTGGGGGACCCACTCGCCGCCCGGGTTGCCGGGCGGGTCGCCCCGCACGGCCAGCACGTTGCGCACCCCCACGCCGGCCAGCCGGCCGATCACGTTGCGCAGCTCGGCGACGGAGTGGTTGACCGCCGTCAGGTGCGCCATCGGCAGCAGGGTGGTGTCGGTGGCGATCCGCTCGGTGACCGCGACCGTGGTGTCCCGGGTCGACCCGCCCGCGCCGTAGGTGATCGAGACGAACGAGGGGCGCAGCGACTCCAGCTCGCGGATGGCCTGCCAGAGCAGCCGCTCGCCCTGCTCGGTCTTGGGCGGGAAGAACTCGAACGAGAACGTCGGCTGACCGTCGCGGATCAGCTCCCCGATCGCCGGTTGGGGATTGGGGAGGACGGAGGGAAGACCGAGCGCCACGCCCCGACTCTAGCCGCCCGGACGCCCCGTGCCGACGACCTTCCCACCCGTCGGAGCGGGCCGTGTCGGGCGGGGGCGTCGTACCCCTGGGATATCACTGGGGGCAGCGCGAGGTCGGCCGGCCGGGCCGGCCAGGGGCACGCGCGGGGGTCACCCGGGGGTCATCAGCACCGATCGGCGACGCGCGTCCGTACTCGGGACGGTCGGCGCCGCCGCGCCGACGCCTTTCGGAGGACCGATGACCCCGCCCCCGCCGCTCGGGACGCTGCTGGCCCAGCTCCGGACGGCCCGCGGCTGGAGCCAGCAGCGGCTCGCCGCGCAGCTGTGCGCCGCCGCCGGCGTGCCGACCCTGACCCGGCACGAGATCTCCCGGTGGGAGCGCCACCTGCGGCTGCCCGGCGAGTTCTGGCTGGCCTGGCTGGCCACCGTGCTCGGGGTGCCGGCCGGGCTGCTCGCCGACGCGGCGGCGCACGGTCGGCACCCGGGTCCGCCGCCCGGGGCGCGGGTCGGCTCCCGGCCGCGGGCGGCGCTGCTCGCGGTGGCCCGGCGCTGGCTGGCCGACCCGGGCGGCGGGCTGTTCGCCGCGCCGACCGCCGGCCAACTGCCCGCCCAGGTCGGCGACGGCACGCCCGCCGGTCAGCCGCCCGCCCAGCTCCTCGACCGGGCGCCCGGGCTGGCCGAGCTGCGCCGGTGGGACGACCTGGCCGGCGGGGCCGACCTGGCGCCGCTCGGGGCGTACCGGCTGCGCGGGGCGGTGCGCCGGCTGTCCGGGGCCGGCCCGGCCGGGCGCCGTCGGCTGCTGCCGGTGCTGGCCGAGTCGGCCCAGCTCGCCGGGTGGCTGGCGGCCGACGCGGGCGACCCGGCCGGCGGGCTGGCCGCGTACCGGCTGGGCCTGCGGGCGGCGGCGGCCGCCGGGGACCGGGCGCTGGCCGGGCACGTGCTCGGCTCGGCCAGTCACCTGCTGGCCGGCGCGGGCGACCCGGCGGGCGCGCTGCTGCTGGCCCGCACCGGATACGCCGGCGCCCGGCGGGCGGCCAGCCCGGGGCTGCGCGCCCTGCTGCTGCACCGGGTGGCACTGGCCGCCGCGCTCGGCGGGCGGCGCCGGGCCGCCGGCGCGGCGCTCGACGCGGCCCGGCGCGTGACCGTCGCGCCGGAGCCGGACCGGGAGCCGCCCTGGCTCTACTGGCTGGACGCCGCCGAGCTGGCCGCGATGACCGGGCGCACGCTTGTCGCGCTCGACCGGGCCGGCGCCGGCGTGCCGCTGCTGCGCACCGCCCGCCGGGCGGCCCGGCCGCGCGCCGCCGCCGTCTACGGCGCCTGGCTGGCCCGCGGCCACCTCCAGCTCGGCGAGTTGGAGGCGGCCTGCGCCGTGGCCGGGGCCGCGCTGCTCGACGCCGTCCGGGCCGGGTCGCCGCGGGCCGTCGGCGAGCTGGCCGAGGTGCGCCGCCGGCTGGCCGGGCGGGCCGACGACCCGGCGGTACGCCGACACGACGCGCTCGCCGCCGCGGCCCGGCCCTGGCTGCCCCGCCGCGCGCCGATGGCCGGCCGGCCAGGTCCGGGTGGCCGACGCGCCGACCCACCTCGACCGATCCGCCGGCCCCGGGATGCGGCGGGCGCCCCGGCGACCGGCTAGCGTCGTGGCGTGACCGACGCCGCTCCCGTGTCCCCCGTCGACCGCGCCGGCCTGCGCCAGCGGGTGGACAAGGCCCTCGCCGAGTTCCTCGCCCAGCAGCGCACCTGGATGCGGGGGGTGGACGATGCCCTCGCGCCGGTGGCCGAGGCGATCGAACGGTTCGTGCTGGGCGGCGGCAAGCGGTTACGGCCCGCCTTCGCGTACTGGGGTTACCGGGGTGCCGGCGGGGTCGACTCGGACCAGGTGGTGAGCACCCTGGCCGCGTTGGAGTTCGTGCAGGCCAGTGCCTTGATCCACGACGACCTGATGGACCGCTCGGACACCCGGCGGGGCGAGCCGGCGGTGCACCGGCGGTTCGCCACCCGGCACCGGCGGGCCGGCTGGGGCGGGAACGCCGACGGCTTCGGCGACGCCGCGGCGATCCTCCTCGGCGACCTGTGCCTCGTCTGGTCGGACGAGCTGCTGCACTCCGCCGGCCTGGACCCGCGCACGGTGTCCCGGGCCCGGCCGGTCTTCGACGAGATGCGCACCGAGGTGACCGTCGGGCAGTACCTCGACGTGCTCACCCAGGCCACCGGGGACATCTCGGTGGAGCGGGCCGGCAAGGTGGCCCGCTACAAGTCGGCGAAGTACACGGTCGAGCGGCCGCTGCTGCTCGGTGCCGCGCTGGCCGACGCGCCGGAGGCGGTCCGCGCCGCCTACTCGGCGTACGGGCTGCCGCTGGGTGAGGCGTTCCAGCTCCGCGACGACGTGCTCGGGGTGTTCGGCGACCCGGCGCAGACCGGCAAGCCGGCCGGGGACGACCTGCGCGAGGGCAAGCGGACGTACCTGGTGGCGGCGGCCGTGGCGGCGGCCGACGAGGCGGGCCGGGAGCTGCTGCTCGCCCGCCTCGGCGACCCGGAGCTGGACGAGCCCGGGGTGGCCCGGCTGCGGGAGCTGATCACGGCCAGCGGGGCGCTGGCGCGCACCGAGCAGCGGATCGCCGCGCTGACCGAGACCGCGCTGGGCGCGCTGGGCACCGTCGACCTGGAGACCGAGGCCCGCCAGGCCCTGGTGGACCTGGCCATCGCCGCCACCCGCCGTACCCTCTGACCTCGCTCCCCCGTGGGGCGCGGCTCCCCCGTGGGGCGCGGAGATCCGCAGAAGAGCCCGACATGCCGCATTCCGGGCCGCCCGGCCAATGGGGTCCGCGCGACATGCCGCATGTCGGGCCGACGCCGCCCGGCCTGCGCGACGCCGGCCCGGCCCGCGCGGGGTCAGAAGCCGAGGGCCTGGGCGCGGCGCTTGACCTCGCGGGCCTGGTCGCCGGCGAGCGCGGCGGCCGGCGTGCCGGGGAGGGTGGGGTCCTCCTCGTAGAGCCAGCGCAGCGCCGCCTCGTCGTCATAGCCGGCGTCGGCCAGCAGGTTCAGCACGCCGGGCAGGTGCTTGAGTACCTGCTTGTTGGCGACGAGATCGGCCGGGATCCGGCGGACGCCGTCGCGGCGCGCCGCGACGAGCTCCCGGTCCCGGATCATCTGGTGCACCTTGCTGATCGACAGGTCGAGGCGCTCGGCCACGTCCGGCAGGGTCAGCCAGGCGGCCGGGTCGGCGGGTCCCGCGGCGGCGGGCTGCCCGGAGGGCACGGAATCGGTCACCTGACCACCCTGCCACGTGCCACCGGCGGGCCACCACCGGCACCCCCGTGACCTGCGTCAGCGCGGCGGGACAGGCGTGCCGGACCCTCGGCTGTAGCATCCTGTTCAACGTTCACGCCTCCGACACATAGACTGCCTGCCGATGGACACACAGGTCGCCGACACGTTGCTGGGCTCGCTGATCGACGGGCGCTACCGCATTCGCGGTCGCGTCGCGCGTGGCGGCATGGCGACCGTGTACACCGCCACCGACGAGCGCCTCGAGCGCACCGTGGCGGTCAAGATCATTCATCCGAGCCAGGCACCGGAGTCGCCGGCCCGGCTGGCCGGTTTCGTGGCGCGGTTCACCGACGAGGCGAAGACCATCGCCCGGTTGACCCACCCGAACGTGGTCGCGGTCTACGACCAGGGCAACCACGCCGGGCTGCCGTACCTGGTCATGGAGTACGTCCGCGGCCGCACCCTGCGTGACGTGCTGGCCGAGCGGCGCCGGCTCAACCCGGAGGAGGCGCTGGCCATCGCCGAGCAGATGCTCGCCGCGGTCGCCGCCGCGCACCGGGCCGGGCTGGTGCACCGGGACGTCAAGCCGGAGAACGTGCTGGTCGCCGAGGCCCCCACCGGCGGGCCGGCCAACCTGGTCGACAGCGTGGTGAAGGTGGCCGACTTCGGGCTGGCCCGGGCGGTGGAGGCCAGCGAGGAGAACGGCAACCAGCTGATGGCGACCGTCGCGTACGTGGCGCCCGAGCTGGTCACCGAGGGCCGGGCGGACGCCCGTACCGACGTCTACTCGGCGGGCATCGTGCTGTTCGAGATGCTCACCGGCCGGGTGCCGTACGACGGGGACCGGCCGGTGGACATCGCCTGGCAGCACGTCGACCGGGACGTGCCGGCGCCCTCGACGCTCGTGCCGGGGCTCCCCCGCGAGCTGGACGAGCTGGTCGCGCGGGCCACCCGCCGCGACCCGGGTGCCCGGCCGACCGACGCGGGCGCGCTGCTCAGCGAGGTGCAGACCGCACGGGAGGGCCTGGGCACGCCGGACAACTCGCACACCGCGGTGCTGCGCCGGGTGAGCGACGACCAGCCGGTGGCCGAGCCGACCATGGTGGTGGCCGCGGTGCAGCCGGCCCAGCGGCCGGCCTGGGCGCGGCTGCCCGAGGCGCCGGCCCAGCCGCCGCACCGGCGCCGGGCGGCGCCGCAGGGCTCCGCGCTGGGCGGCAAGCTGGCCGCGCTGCGCGGCCGGATGGGCGGCGGCGACGGCCAGAACCGGCTCGGCATCGCCGCCGTGGTGGTGGTGTTCGGCCTGCTCGCCGCGCTGGGCGGCTGGTGGTTCGGGGTGGGCCGGTACACGGTCGCCCCGCAGCTGGTCAGCATGAGCAAGGCCGACGCCGAGTCGCGGGCCGCCGAGGCCGGCTTCAACCTCGAGTACGCCCCGGCGCGGTACGACGAGAAGGCCCCCAAGGACCAGGTGATCGGGCAGAACCCCGCCTCGGCCGGCCGGATCCTCAAGGGCGGCACGATCACCCTCACCCTGTCCCTGGGCCCCGAGCGTTTCCCGCTGCCCGACGTGATCGGCAAGGACTTCACGCTGGCCGACTCGGATCTCAAGAGCGCCGGGCTGGTGGTGGTCAAGGGCGCCCCGCGCTACCACGACAACCTGCCCAAGGGCGTCGTGGTGGCAACCAGCCCGAAGGCCAACGCGCAGGTCAAGCCGGGTGACAAGATCACCGTGGTGGTGAGCAAGGGGCGGGCGCCGATCAGCGTCCCGCAACTGGTCGGCAAGAACGTCAACGACGCCCGGGCGGCGCTGGCGCAGCTCGGGCTGGAGCCGGTCGAGACGTACAAGGACTCCGACAAGCCCAAGGACGAGATCCTCGGGCAGAGCCCGGCCGACGGCACCGGGGTCGAGAAGGGCGCGCAGGTCAAGCTGGAGGTCAGCAAGGGCCCGCCCGCCGTGGTGGTGCCCCGCGTGATCGACCTGCCGTGCCCGCAGGCGCAGCAGCAGCTCCAGGGCCTCGGCTTCCCGGTCAACGTGCAGTTCAACCCGAACGGCACCGTGCGGTTCCAGAACCCGGGCGAGAACGCGCAGGTGCCCCCGGGCACCCCGGTCACGATCGGCTGCCTGTGACCGGCCCGGCCCCCGCCGCGCCGGCCGCCCACCGGCCGGTCGGCTCGCACACCCCCACGTCCGGGGGCCTGGCGCGGGCGGTCCTGCCGTACGTCGACGCGGCCGACTCCCGGGTGGTGCAGGTCTACGTCTCCAACTCCCGGGGCTGGGCCCTGCCGCCCGGCGACCCGGCCCAGGACGCGCTGCTGCGCGACGGCTGCGACGAGCGGGGCGTGCCGGTCTACATCCACGCGTCGCTGCTGGTGAACCTCGGTTCACCCACCCCGGCCACGGTGCAGCGGTCGGCGCAGACGCTGGCCCACGCGCTGCGCCGGGGCCGCGCGATCGGCGCCCGGGGCGTGGTGTTCCACGCCGGCAGCGCGGTGGACGCCGGGTACGCCGAGACCGCGATGCGGCAGGTACGCGAGAGCCTGCTGCCGCTGCTCGACGAGGCGGCCGCCGTCGGGGGGCCGATGCTGCTGGTGGAGCCGAGCGCGGGTGGCGGCCGGTCGCTGGCCTCCCGGGTCGAGCACCTGGGCCCGTACCTGGACGCGGTGGAGCGGCACCCGATGATGGGGGTCTGCTTCGACACCTGCCACGCCTGGGCGGCCGGGCACGACCTGGCGGCCGAGGGCGGGATGACCGCGACGCTGGACACCCTGGTGGCCACGGTCGGCGCCGACCGGCTCAAGCTGGTGCACGCGAACGACTCGAAGGACCTGTGCGGCTCCACCCGGGACCGGCACGAGAACATCGGCAAGGGCACCATCGGCGAACCGGCCTTCGCCGAGCTGATGCGCCACCCCGCCACCGCCGGCATCCCCGTCGTCGTGGAAACCCCGACGGAGAAGCACGTCGGCCACGCCGCCGACATAGCCACCCTCACCCGCCTCCACCCCTGACCCACCCCGCCCTCCCTGGGCTGCGCTGATCATGAAGTTTGCGTCGAGTTCCGGGCGATCCACGACGCAAACTTCATGATCAACGCGGGAGGGGCCGGCGTGCGGCACGCGGGGGCGGGGGTGGGGTCAGGCGCGGAGGGTTTGGGTCAGGGACTGGGTGGCGCGGTCGATGTCCGGGTCGGCGACGTCGAGGTGGGTTACCAGGCGGGCGGTGTTCGGGCCCAGCACCGAGACCAGGACGCCGCGCTCGCGGGCGGCGGCGGCGAACCGCCGCGCGTCGAGCGGGTGCTTGGTCAGGTCGAGCGGGACGATGTTGGTCCGGACCGGCCCGGCGAGCACCCCGAACGGGGCGATCGCCTCGGCCAGCCGGGCCGCCTTCGCGTGGTCGGCGGCGAGCCGCGCCACGTGGTGCGCCAGGGCGTACCGGCCGGCGGCGGCGAGGACGCCGACCTGCCGCATCCCGCCGCCCATCCGCTTGCGGACGACCCGGGCCCGGGCGATCCGCTCCGCGCTGCCCACCACCAGCGAGCCGACCGGCGCGCCGAGCCCCTTGGAGAGGCAGACGGACAGGGTGTCGAAGAGCGCACCGTACTCGGCCAGCGGCACCCCGTCGGCCACGTGCGCGTGCCAGATCCGGGCGCCGTCGCAGTGCAGCGCCAGCCCGTGCTCGTCGGCGACCCCCCGCAGCCGGCGCAGCACGCCCAGCGGGATCACCCCGCCGCCACCCCGGTTGTGGGTCTGCTCGACCGCGATCGCCCGGGTCGGCACCGCGAAGTAGCCGTCCGGCCGCACCAGCTGCGCCACCACGTCCGGGTCGAGGTCCGCGCCGACCGCCGGCCAGGTCCGCGAGGAGATCCCACCGTACGCGGCCGCGGCCCCGATCTCGTACGTCACGACGTGCGCGTCGGCGTCGCAGAGCAGTTCGTCGCCGGGCGGCACCAGCAGTTGCAGGGCGATCTGGTTGGCCATCGAGCCGGTCGGGGCGAACAGCGCCGCCTCGTGCCCGAAGAGCGCGGCGACCTCCGCCTCCAACGCGGTGACCGTCGGGTCCTCGCCGTACACGTCGTCGCCGACCTCGGCGGTGGCCATCGCCTCCCGCATCCCGGCGGTGGGCCGGGTCACCGTGTCCGAACGCAGGTCGACCAGCTCGCTCCTCGCGTCAGCCACTGTCATCCCTTCGGCCGCCGACTGCGGGGCTCGCAAGCTCACTCCTCGCCTCAGCCACGGAGCATCTCCGCCACCAGGAAGGCCAGCTCCAGCGACTGCTGGGTGTTCAGCCGGGGGTCGCAGGCGGTCTCGTACCGGTCGGGCAGGTCGAGGTCCTCGATGCCCTGGGCGCCGCCGAGGCACTCGGTGACGTCCTCGCCGGTCAGCTCGACGTGCAGGCCGCCGGGGTGGGTCTCCAGGCCGCGGTGCACCTCGAAGTAGCCGAGCACCTCGTCGACGATCCGGTCGAAGTGCCGGGTCTTGTAGCCGTTCGAGGACTCGTGGGTGTTGCCGTGCATCGGGTCGCACTGCCAGACGACCTTGGCGCCGGAGGCGGTGACCTTGGCGACGATCGGCGGGAGCGCGTCGCGCACCTTGTGGTTGCCCATCCGGCTGATCAGGGTCAGCCGGCCGGGGACGTTGTCCGGGTTGAGCTTCTCGCACAGCTCGAGCGCCTCGTCCGGGGTGGTGGTCGGGCCGAGCTTGACCCCGATCGGGTTGGCGATCCGGGAGATGAAGTCGATGTGCGCCCCGTCGATCTGCCGGGTCCGCTCGCCGATCCAGAGGAAGTGCCCGGACAGCCCGTACGCCCGGCCGCCCGACACCCGGGCCAGCGCGCGGTCGTACTCCAGCGCGAGGGCCTCGTGCGAGCAGTAGAGGGTGACCGTCCGCAGCGCCTCCTCCTCGGTCATCCCGCAGGCGCGGATGAAGGCCAGCGCGCGGTCGATCTCCCGGGCGATGGCCTCGTAGCGCTCTCCCGCCGGGGAGTTGCGCACGAAGCCCTTGTTCCAGTCGTGCACGGCGTGCAGGTCGGCCAGCCCACCGCCGAGGTACGCCCGCAGCATGTTCATCGCCGCCGCCGAGTTGGCGTACGCCCGGATCATGCGCTGCGGGTCGGCGACCCGGGCCTCCGGCGTGGCCTCCAGCCCGTTGATCATGTCTCCCCGGTACGCGGGCAGCCCACGGGCGTCGGTGGGCAGCGAGCGGGGCTTGGTGTACTGCCCGGCGACCCGGGCCACCTTGACCACCGGCAGCGAGGCGCCGTAGGTGAGCACGATCGCCATCTGCAACAGGGTGCGGGCGTTGGCCAGCAGGTGGCTCTCGGTGTTGTCGGCGAACGTCTCGGCGCAGTCGCCGCCCTGGAGCAGGAACGCCTTGCCCTCGCAGACCAGCGCGAGCTTCTGCCGCAGCTGGTCGACCTCGTAGGGCGCGACGATCGACGGGACGGTGTCGAGCACCTTGCACACCTCGGCGACCTCGGCCGGGTTGGGCCACGGCGGGGTCTGCGCGCGGGGCAGCTCGCGCCACCGGTCCAGGCCGAGGGCGGCGTCCTCCGCCGAGTCGACGGTCGGCCGGCTGGTCTGCAGGGCGGGGCTGCCCACCGCGGGGTAGCTCAACTGATGCCACTCATGGCGCATGACAGAAAGCGTACGGCGACGGCATCCGGAACCTGACCTCGAGGGTTGCCATACCGGCAGATGGGAGCAAGCCATCGATGGTTGCCTTTCCCGGCCGCCTCGTCGACACTCTTTAGTTAAGTTTGTTAACTGATTTGGAGGTTTCGATGAAACGAGGACGCCTCGGCCTCGCCGTCGCCGCCGTGGGGACCGCCCCGCTGCTCCTGTCGCTCACCCTGGTCGACTCCGCCGGCGCGCACGGCTCGATGCAGTCGCCGGTCAGCCGCCCGTACGCCTGCTTCCTGGAGGGGCCGGAGTCGCCGACCTCGCCCGCCTGCCGGGCGGCGGTGGCGGCCGGCGGCACCCAGGCCCTGTACGACTGGAACGAGGTGAACATCGCCGACGCCGCCGGGCGGCACCGCCAGCTCATCCCGGACGGCCGGCTGTGCAGCGCCAACCGGGACAAGTACCGCGGCCTCGACCTGGCCCGCGCCGACTGGCCGGCCACCGCACTGCCCTCCGGCGGCACCTGGACCTTCGCCTACCGGGCCACCGCGCCGCACCGCGGCACCTTCGAGCTGTACGTCACCCGCACCGGCTACGACCCGACGGGCCCGCTGCGCTGGGCCGACCTGGAGCTGTTCCACACCGCCACCGACCCGGCGCTCACCGACGGGGCGTACCGGATGGCGGCCCGGTTGCCGCAGCGCACCGGCCGGCACCTGATCTACTCGATCTGGCAGCGCTCGGACAGCCCGGAGGCCTTCTACACCTGCTCCGACGTGACCTTCGGCGGCACTACGCCCACCACCACGCCCTCCCCCACCACGTCGCCCAGCCCCACCGTCCCGCCCAGCCCGACGCCGACCCCGCCCAGCCCCACGCCTACCCCGCCCAGCCCGTCGCCGACCGGCACCGCGCCCGCGTGGCAGCCGAACACCCCGTACGCCGTGGGCGCGCGGGTCAGCTACGCCGGCCGCGTCTGGCAGTGCCGCCAGGCACACACCTCGCTGGTCGGCTGGGAACCCCCCAACGTCCCCGCCCTCTGGCTCTGAGCTGAAAGGAGGGGCCCCCTGTTAACGCATTCTGCATAGCAGGGGGCCCCTGTTAACACCCGCTCTCCGCCGGCGCCGCACTCAGGCCCGCCTCCCGCTGTTGCGGGGGCAGGGGTGTGGACGCCGCAGCGGGTGCTAACAGGGGGCCCCGCCTCTACCGAATGCGTTAACAGGGGGCCCCTCCTTACACCCGGGGCGCGCGGACGGGGAGGGGCCGGAGCGGCCCCTCCCCGTCGGGTGGGATGGTGCGTCGGCGCTCGGCTCAGCCGAGACCGCCCCGGATGGCGCTGATCAGCTCACCGTTGCTGGTGTCTCCGGAGAGCTCCCAGAAGAACGCGCCACCGAGTCCCTGGGTGTTGGCGTAGCTCATCTTCCCGCCGATGGTCGCCGGGGTGTCGTAGCTCCACCAGTTGCTGCCGCACTTGGCGTACGCCGTGCCACCGACCGTCGCGGTGGCCGGGCAGGTGTTCTTGAGCACCTTGTAGTCCTCGATGCCGGCCTCGTACGTGCCCGGTGCCGCGCCGGTGGCGCTGCCGCCCGGGGCGGTCTGGGTCACGCCGGTCCAGCCCCGGCCGTAGAAGCCGACGCCGAGCAGCAGCTTGTTGGCCGGCACGCCCTTGGACTTGAGCTTCTGGATCGCCGCGTCGGACCAGAAGCCCTGCTGCGGGATCCCGGTGTACGAGTAGAGCGGCGAGTGCGGCGCGGTCGGCCCCTGCGCGTTGAACGCCCCGAAGTAGTCGTACGTCATCGGCATCAGCCAGTTGAGGTTCGCCGCCGCGCCGGCGTAGTCGGTCGCGTCGATCTTGCCGCCGTTGCTGCCGTCGGCGGTGATCGCCGCGGTGACCAGGAAGTTGGCGCCGAACTTGCTCCGCAGCGCGTTTACCACGTTCTTGAACGCGTTCGGGCCGCTGCTGTCGCACTGGAGGCCGCAGGCGTTCGGGTACTCCCAGTCGATGTCGATGCCGTCGAAGACGTCGGCCCAGCGCGGGTCCTTGACCAGCGCGTAGCAGGAGTCGGCGAACGCGGCCGGGTTCTGCGCGGCCTGGGTGAAGCCGGCCGACCAGGTCCAGCCGCCGAAGGACCAGAGCACCTTCAGGTTGGGGTACATCTTCTTGAGCTTGCGCAGCTGGTTGAAGCTGCCGCGCAGCGGCTGGTCCCAGGTGTCGGCGACGCCGTCCACACTGTCCGCCGCGGTGTACGCCTTGTCGTAGTCGGCGTAGCTGTCACCGATGGTGCACCGGCCGCCGGTGGTGTTGCCGAAGGCGTACAGGATGTGGGTGAGCTTGGCGGCGGAGCCGCTGGTGTGGATGTTCTTGACGTGGTAGTTGCGGCCGTAGACGCCCCATTCGGCGAAGTAGCCGACCACCTTCTTCCCGCCGGTCGGCGGCGGGGTCGTGGGCGGCGGGGTGGTCGGGGGCGGCGTGGTCGGCGGGGCCGTGGTGGGTGGCGCCGTGGTGGTCGGCGGCGCGGTGGTGGGCGGTGGGGTGCCGCCGCCGCAGGACGCGCCGTTGACCGTGCAGTTCAACGGCCCGGAGTACGGGCCGGTGCCGTTGTAGCCCCAGCTGAAGCTGGCCCCGGGCGCGAGCGGGCCGGCCCAGCTCTTCTTGACCGCGACGTAGTGGTTGCCGCTGCGGGTGACGTCGGCGTCCCAGAAGCTGCCGACGGCGGTGCCCGAGGGCAGGTCGAACTCGATGCGCCAGGTGTCCACGTTGGCGCTGGTGCCGTTGGTGACCGTCACGCGCGCCTCGTGACCGGTCCCCCAGTCCTGCACCTTCGTGAACGTGGCGGTCACGCTGCCGGCGGCGGCCGCGGTCGCCACCGGGACGGCCGCGACCGCCAGGGCGACCGCGGCGCCACCGGCCCAGAGGGCTCGGCGGAGCGATCTCTTCATGGCGCCTCCCCTAATAGTTAGGAAACTTTCCAGATGTTTGCAGAGACGCTACTCACGGCGTCATCACTTCGTCAAGATGTGCATGCGTCGATTTATGGTTCGCCCCCGACGAGGGCCGCGGACCGGACCGGGACACGCCACGCCACCGGCGCGGCCAGGCCGGGCACGGGCGCGTAGCCTCGCGGCATGACCGTCTTCGACATCGAGATCGAGGCCCTCGGCGGCGGCCCCGCCGACCTCGGGCAGTACCGTGGCCGCGCCCTGCTGGTGGTCAACGTCGCCTCGCGCTGCGGCCTCACCCCGCAGTACGCCGGCCTCCAGGCGCTCGCCGAGGAGTACGCCGGCCGGGGCCTGACCGTGCTCGGCGTGCCGTGCAACCAGTTCGCCGGCCAGGAGCCCGGCACGGCCGCCGAGATCGCCGAGTTCTGCGAGGTGAACTACGGGGTGACCTTCCCGCTGACCGAGAAGGTGGAGGTCAACGGCCCCGGGCGGCACCCGCTCTACGCCGCGCTGGCGTCCACCCCGGACGCCGAGAGGCACACCGGCGACGTGCGGTGGAACTTCGAGAAGTTCCTGGTCGCGCCGGACGGTACGGTGGCCGCCCGGTTCGCCCCGCAGGTCGCCCCCGACTCCCCCGAGCTGCGCGGCGCGATCGACAAGGTTCTGCCCGCCTGACGCACCGACCGCGGAGCCCGGGCGCACTGCCCGGCTCCGCGGCGGCGGTTGTTAACAGGGGGCCCCTCCTCTACCGGAGGCGTTAACAAGGGCACCCTCCTTGCACCTAGCCGGCGACGTTGCGGAACACCGGGTAGTAGCCGCCGGACTGGCCGGCCGCCGTCGGGTGGTACGAGATGCCGATGTTGGTGATGTTCAGGGCGTGCAGCCACTTGTCGCCGTAGCTGCACAGCTGGTGCCCGACGAAGATCGACCGGACGTCGGCGAACGCGAAGCCGGCCGCCTGGGCGGCGCTGCGGGTGATGTCGTCGACCAGGTTGATGCCCTCGTTGATCTTCGCCCGCGAGGTGGCGCTGAGCCCGACGCAGACCGTGCCGAGCTGGTAGAAGACCGGATAGCCGACCACCACCACCCGGGCCGACGGCGCCCGGCTCCGGATGCCGCTGTAGACGCTGCCGAGCAGGCGGGCGAGGTCGGCGCGGGCCTTGTCCTGGGCGGCCTGCACGGCGGCGACGCACTGCGACTCCCCGTAGAGCACGCAGGTGGTCATGATGTTGGCGAAGCCGACGTCGTTGCCGCCGACGGTCACGCTGACCAGCGTGGTGCTTGCGCTGAGCGCGGAGAGCTGGTTGTTGATGACGTCGGTGGTGCGGGCGCCGGAGCAGGCCACCGAGCGGTACGAGGCCGGCCGCACCGCGGTGTTGTAGAGCGCCGGGTAGGCGCTGGTGCTGCGCTGGCAGGAGCCGCTCTCGGAGGTGTAGCTGCCGGCGCCGACGCCGGAGGCGTACGAGTCGCCGAGGGCGACGTAGTTGTCGGTGGGGGCGGCCTGGGCGGGGGCGGCCAGCGCGAGCGTGGCGGCGAGGGACGTCGCCGCGCTCAGCGCGAGGGTAACGAGACGGGATCTCCGCACGGGGCACTCCTGGGGGTGGGAAGTGGTGGTGGGAGATTGATATCAATAAGATCGTACCCGGCGGTAGCCTGCGGTTTTCCGCCCACCGCCCATAGAGATAATTCGCTGCAACATCCACCAAACGGCGACCGCCGCGGTCAGGAACCCGACGTACCGGGCGGTCGACTTGCGCCACAGTCCCGTGGACGGGACCCTGGGGCGGGCGGGGCGCACCGCCCCCCGGACCACGTCGGAGGTGAGATGCCGCTCCCCCTGCTCAGACCGTGCCGGCTACTGGCCGTCGCGGGCGCGCTCCTGCTCGGCGCCGCGTCGGGCGTCGTCGCCGGGCCCGGCCCGGCCGCCGCCGCGCCGGCCACCGTCGGGTACGTCCGGCTGGCGCACCTGTCCCCCGACACCCCGGCGGTGGACGTCTACCTGTCCGCGCCGGACGCCGACCAGCCCCGCCGCTTCCCCGCCGTGGCGTACGGGGTGGTGTCGCAGTACCTGCCGCTGCCGGCGGGCCGGTACGCGGTGGCGATGCGCACGGCGGGCGCCCCCGCCGACCAGCCACCCGTGCTCACCACCGAGGTCTCGGTGACCGCCGGCCGGGCGTACACGGTGGCCGGGGTGGGCCGGCACGCCGACCTCGGGTTGCGGGTGCTCACCGACGATCTCAGCGCCCCCGCCGCCGGGCGGGCCAAGGTGCGCGTGGTGCAGGCGTCGGTGCGTACCCCGGTGCTCGACGTCGCCGCCGCCGACGGGCCGGCGATCGCCGACGCCGTCCGGTTCGCCACCACCACCGACTACCGCGAGGTCGAGCCGGGGCGGTGGCGGCTGCGGCTGGCCGGCGCCAACGGTCCGAGCACCCAGGCCGAGGTCACCCTCGCCCGGGGCGCGGTCTACTCGCTGCTGGTGCTGGACGCCGAGCGCGGCGGGCTGGTCACCGAGCTGCGCGAGGACGCGCGCGGCGGCTCGCGGGCCCCCACCGGAGGGGTGGAGACCGGCGCGGGCGGCTCGGCCGGGGCGGGCGTCGGGGCGTACCCGATGATCGCCGGCGGCCTGCTCGCGGCGGCCGTGGTGGCGGGTGTGCTGCTGGTCCGCCGGCGGCCCCGAGCGGGGCGGGGATGACGTGGTCCGGCGGCACTGGGGGGGTCGCCGGACCACCGGGCTGGTCGCGGCGCTCTGCCTGACCGCCGGGTGCGGGGCCGTGGCGCAGTCGCCGCCGGCCCCGGCCGGCCGGTGGGTGGCCGGCTGCGCCGACGGGTGCCGGGCCGAGGCCGACCCCACGGTCCGCCGCCCCCAGGGCCAGCCCACCCGGGTACGCGTCGCGCGCATCGGCCTCGACTCGCGGCTGGCGGTGCTCGGGCTGGACCGGTCCGGGGCGCTGGTGCCGCCAGCCGACTTCGCCGAGGCCGGCTGGTACGGCGGCGGTCCGGCCCCGGCGACCCCGGCCCGGCGGTGATCGCCGGACACGTCGACTCGGTGGACGGCCCGGCCGTCTTCGCGCGCCTGGCCGAGCTGCGTCCCGGCGACCGGATCGAGGTGTGGCGGGGCGGCGTCCCGGTGGCGTTCCGGGTCACCGGAACGCTGGTGGTGGGCAAGGACAACTTCCCCACCACCACCGTGTACGGCCCGACGCCCGGCCCGGAGCTGCGCCTCATCACCTGCGCCGGCGACTTCGACCGGCGGGCCCGGCACTACCGGGACAACCTGGTGGTGCTCGCCGTCGCCGAGGCCACCGGCGACCTGTTCCCCGACTCCGCGGCGCGCTGACCGCTCCTCGATCTAGGCCCGGCCCGGCGCGCTGACCCCCGCCCGACGGCGCCCGGGGCCCGGTGCGCTGGCCCCTGTTCGACGGCGGCCGGGGGCCCGGTGCGCCGGTCCCTGTTCGACGGCGGCCGGGGCCCGGTGCGCCGGTCCCTGTTCGACGGCGGCCGGGGCCCGGTGCGCCGGGCCGGTCAGATCGGGCGGCGGCCGGCGAAGCCGCACTCGGCCCGGTGGTACCAGCGCACGTCGCTGTCCCCCTCCAGCCAGCACCAGAGCACCGCCCGGCCGTCCCGCTCGCCGGGGAAGTCCAGCAGCACCGGGGCGATCCCCTTGACCTGGATCTCGTGCTCGTGCAGCTCGTCCAGGACGCCGTGCAGCCGGGCCTCCAGCGCCTTCACCTCGGGCAGCCCGCCGAGCACGCTCATCCCGTGGTCGGCCAGGTCCGCCCGGAGTTCGGCCAGGTCGGCGCGGATCCGGATCAGCTCGTTGATCCGCGGGCGCAGGGTCGCCACCAGGTGTCGCGACTGGGCGAGAGTGAACACCCGAGCAGTATGGGGCACTCAGCCCACCGCGTGCCGGCCGGCAGACGCGGCAGCTGCCCGCACCCGTTGATCGTTGGCGGCTCAGCTGTTGCCGCCTCGGCGTGTCGTGCTGCTCCGCTGCCAACGATCGAGGGATGCGGCAGGCCAGCGGTCAGTCGGCTTGGGCGGCTAGTTCGCGGGCCCGGTCGCGGGCCGCCTCCAGGGCCGCCAGCAGCGCCGCGCGTACGCCGTGCTTCTCCAGCTCTCGGACGGCGGAGATGGTGGTGCCGGCCGGCGAGGTGACCGCCTCGCGCAGCTTGACCGGGTGTTCCCCGGAGTCGCGCAGCATGACCGCCGAGCCGATCGCGGTCTGCACGATCAGCTCGTGCGCCACCTGGCGGGGCAGGCCGAGCAGGATGCCGGCGTCGACCATGGCCTCGACCAGCAGGTAGAAGTACGCCGGGCCGGAACCGGAGAGGGCGGTCACCGCGTCCTGCTGCGACTCGGGCACCCGGATGGTGGCGCCCAGCGGCGTGAACATCTCCTCGGCGAGGGCGAGGTGCGCGCCGGTGGCGTGCGCCCCGGCGGAGATGGCGGTCATCGCCTCGTCGACCAGCGCCGGGGTGTTGGTCATCACCCGCACCACCGGGGTGCCGTCGGGCAGCCGACGGTTGAAGAAGCTGGTGGGCAGGCCGGCGCAGAGCGAGATGACCAGCTTGTCGGCCGGCACCTTGGCGCCGATCTCGTCCAGCAGCGCGCCGGCGTCCTGCGGCTTGACCGAGATGGCGAGCACCGCCGCCTCGTCGACCGCGGTGAGGTTGTCCACCACCCGTACGCCGTAGCGGGCGGCGAGTTCCTCGGCGCGGGCCGGGCGGCGGGCCGTGGCCAGCAGCCGCTCCACCGGCCAACCCGAGCGCAGCAGCCCGGAGAGCATCAGCTCGCCGATCTTGCCGGCGCCGATCACCGCGACCGTGTGCCCGCCCGCTGCCGACCCACCCCTGTCGGTCCGCTCGCCGACCACCCGCGCCTCCTCGTCCGACGACTGTTAAGCGGGGCCCCCTGCTATGCACGAGGCGTTAACAGGGGGCCCCTCCTTACCGCTCAGCTGCCGAAGAAGACCTCGGCCTCGGCGTAGCGCTCCAGCGGGACGGTCTTCAGCTCCGCGGTGGCCTCGGCCAGCGGGACCCGGACGATGTCCGTGCTCTGCATCGCGACCATCTTGCCCCAGTCGCCCTCGTGCGCCGCGTCGATGGCCTGCAGGCCGAGCCGGGTGGCGAGCACCCGGTCGAACGCGGTCGGGGTGCCGCCGCGCTGGATGTGCCCGAGGACCACGGTGCGGGCCTCCTTGCCGGTCTTCGCCTCCAGCTGCTCGGCCAGCCACTGGCCGATGCCGCCGAGACGGACGTGACCGAACGAGTCGAGTTCCTGGTTGTGCAGCACCATCTGGCCGTCCAGCGGCTGGGCGCCCTCGGCGACCACGACGATCGGGGCGTACTGGTGCTGGAAGCGCTTCTCGACGTATCCGGCGACCTGGTCGACGTCGAACTGCCGCTCGGGCAGCAGGATCACGTTGGCGCCGCCGGCGAGGCCGGCGTGCAGGGCGATCCAGCCGGCGTGCCGGCCCATCACCTCGACGACCAGGGTGCGGTGGTGGCTCTCCGCGGTGGTGTGCAGCCGGTCGATCGCCTCCATGGCGATGTTGACCGCGGTGTCGAAGCCGAACGTGTAGTCGGTGGCGCCCAGGTCGTTGTCGATGGTCTTCGGCACACCGACGACGTTGACGCCCAGCTCGTGCAGCTTGGTGGCGACCCCGAGGGTGTCCTCGCCGCCGATCGCGATCAGGGCGTCCACGCCCTGGGCGGCGAGGTTCTCCTTGATCCGCTCGACGCCGTTCTCGATCTTGAAGGGGTTGGTCCGGGAGGAGCCGAGGATGGTGCCGCCGCGTGGCAGGATGCCCCGGACCTCCGCGATGCCCAGCGGCTTCGTCAGGCCCTCCAGCGGGCCCTTCCAGCCGTCCCGGAAACCCACGAACTCGTGACCGTAGGTGGCCACGCCCTTGCGGACCACCGCCCGGATTACCGCGTTGAGCCCTGGGCAGTCGCCGCCGCCGGTGAGCACGCCGATACGCATGATCTGCTCATCCTCCTGGAGCATCAGGTGAAGCCCGGATCAAGCCCCAGGATATGGGTCGGAATCAGACCGTCGGCGCCGTTGCCGGCCCGGGGCGGGCCGTCACCGCGAACTGTAGCCGCCCTGGCTGGGTGCCGGCACCGCGGCCCGGCGCGTCCCGCCCGGCGGACCGGCTACCCGTCAGTAGTCGACCCCGTGGTTCTCGCCCACCTTCGGCGGCTTGCCGGTCACCGCCGCCTTGGCGAAGCCGAACAGGGTGACCACCGTGCCGCCGGGCGAGTCCCAGTACTCGGCCGAGGTGGCGTGCACCTTGATCAACGTGAGGCCGGGGGTGTCCAGGCCGTCCGGGAACCAGGCCTTGAGCAGCGGATTCCACAGCCGCTCCGCGCGCGCCCGGTCGAAGCCCTCCTGGGCGGTCCCGGCGATCGACACCCAGGCGTGGTGCCGCTGGTCGGAGAAGGCCACGTTCACCTCCGGGTTGACCCGGATCTGGCGCACCTTCGCCGAGTCGGCGTGCGCGAAGAACCACAGGTCGCCGTCGAACTCGGCCTCCTGCAACCCCATCGGTCGGCTCATCATCCGGCCGTCCACCCCGATGGTGGTGAGCATGCAGATCCGCGCCTGCCGGATCAGCTCGGTCACCCGCTGGCGGCCGTCGGCCGCGGTCGACTCGTCGGTCATGGCGTACCCCCTCGCGTCCCTCTGGCGGGACGGTGCCCGGGACGGAACGGGTCAAACCTGGGACAGCCGGCCAGTTACGGCGACCCGCTCAGCGGCCGGTCATCGCCCGCCACCGGGCCAGGTTGTGCCGGGCGTCGACAAGCGCGTCGTGCCGCTCCGCCTCGGCGTCGGGCAGCCTCGGCCGGCCCCGGTCGTCCCAGAGCTGGCGCAGCTCCCGGGTGAACCGGGGGATCTCCCGCGGCAGCCCGGTCATCGAGCCCCAGAGCTGGGCCAGCACCACGTGGTCGTACGCGGCGTACCAGGCCCAGAGCTCGATCTGCTCGCCCGGGCGGTCACGGATCGGCTCGACCAGGAACTCGTACAGGTCGTCGCGGATCCGCGCCCGGGAGCGCCAGGCGCGGTCGGCCGGCGACGGGAGCCGGTCCAGCACGTTGCGACGGACCCACGGCACGGCGCGGGAGTCGTCGAACTCGGTGGAGACCGCGTAGAACTCGCGGCCGTACTCGTCGACGACGCCGATCGACACCAGGTCGATGGTGCGGCCGTCCTCGATGAATTCGCAGTCGTAGAAGTAGCGGTAGGCCATCCCCGCCATCCTCGCCCACCGGGCCGGCCGACCCGACGGCGGGGCGCGGGTCGACGGCCACGACCGTCATCGGCGACGGATCCGCACGTCAGGGCGGACCGCCGGTCGTCACGGAAGTGTTTTGAGGGGTGTACAGCACGCGACCGGACCGTCATGATCTGATGTGTACCGCTACCGGACGCCGGACCGGTTCAGTCGACCTCGTACCGGCGACTGCCTGGTTCACCCGGTGCGTGGATGTGGTCCTTGACCGGGGAGGGGTTGGGCCGTGGAGGTTCGCCTGCCGGAGCCGGGCGACGCGCTGACCGGCGTCGAGATGTTCGCCGGCCTCGAGCCGGAGGTGCGCCAACGCGTCATCGCGGCGGCGGTGCCGCGCACCTACCGCAAGGGGCAGTTGCTCTTCGTGGAGAACGACCCCGGCGAGTCGCTGATCGTGCTGCGGCGCGGGGCGGTCGCGGTGTTCCGCACC
>NZ_JAIOAA010000050.1 GCF_019890675.1 Micromonospora sp. PLK6-60
TATGGAGCCCACGCCATCCGAGTGTGATGGTGGGGTGCTCAGAGGCGGAGACACTGGCCAGTTTTCATCCGGCAACGGCCGGCGAGCCTAGTACAGCCACTTTCGGGTGGTGGGAACGGTTGTCGTTGGTGCGGCTGGGGGGAAGCGTTTTTAGCACCCTGTTGGGTCCTGAAGGAACAACCATCGGTTGTCTTTCAGAGACTGGTTCGAAGCCCCGTGTTGTGGGTTTCGGGAGTCTGCCAGGCATGGCCTGGCCTCGCAAACCGTGATCCTTGTGTGGGTTGTA
>NZ_JAIOAA010000051.1 GCF_019890675.1 Micromonospora sp. PLK6-60
CATGGAGCCCACGCCATCCGAGTGTGATGGTGGGGTGCTCAGAGGCGGAGACACTGGCCAGTTTTCATCCGGCAACGGCCGGCGAGCCTAGTACAGCCACCTTCGGGTGGTGGGAACGGTTGTCGTTGGTGCGGCTGGGGGGAAGCGTTTTTAGCACCCTGTTGGGTCCTGAAGGAACAACCATCGGTTGTCTTTCAGAGACTGGTTCGAAGCCCCGTGTGGTGGGTTTCGGGAGTCTGCCAGGCATGGCCTGGCCTCGCATACCGCCGGCGGTTGTCGGGTTT
>NZ_JAIOAA010000006.1 GCF_019890675.1 Micromonospora sp. PLK6-60
GGGGATCCGTGGCGACGGCCCGCTCCCGCAGGGGCAACGTCCCCGAGAAGCGCTGCCTCGTCCGGGTGGTGTCCTGCCGCAAGGCCCCGCCGCAACTTCGGGGAAATACTCCCCGCTTCCAGAGGGGACAACTTCGGGGAAGTAGTGGTCTCGGCCCGTCTGGAGGCGGCAACGTCCCGGGAGGTGCGGTGGGAGACGGCCGGTGCCGCCTGGGAACGGGTGCGAAGGGGCCGGTGACGTCGGTACGGTCGGGGCGGAGCCTGCCCCGCGGCGTGGCGCTCGGCGTGACCGGAAACCGGACGTGGCGTACGCCTCCTCCGCCTTTCGGTCGCCTCGTACGGGGTACCTGCTCAGGGTTCGGCCGGATCTGACCGCCAGGACTGGCGGAGGCAGGAGTGGTCATGAAGATCGGAATCATCGGCTCGGGGCACATCGGTGGGACCCTCACCCGCAGGCTGCGCACGCTCGGCCATGACGTGACGGTGACGAACCGCCGGGGACCGGAGAGCCTCACCGACCTCGCCCAGGAGACCGGCGCCACCGCCGGCACGCTGGAGCAGGCGGTGCGGGACGCGGAGCTGGTGATCGTGGCCATCCCGCTGTTCGCCGTGCCGGAGCTGCCGGCGGAGCTCTTCGACGGCAAGGTCGTGGTGGACGCCGACAACTACTACCCGCAGCGCGACGGCGACATCGCCGAGTTGCAGGACCGCAGCCTCAGCTCCAGCCGCTGGACCGCGGAGCACCTGAAGGGCGCCCGGGTGGTGAAGGCGTTCAACAACATCCAGGCCCCGCACCTGATGGACAACGGGCGGCCGGCGGGCGCCGCCGACCGGATCGCGCTGCCGGTGGCCGGCGACGACGCCGACGCGAAGCAACTGGTGATGCGGCTCGTCGACGAGCTGGGCTTCGAGCCGGTGGACGCGGGGACGCTGGACGAGAGCTGGCGGCAGCAGCCGGACACCCCCGTCTACGGCACCGACCGCGACGCCGACGGCGTACGCCAGGGGCTGGCCGAGGCGCGGCCGTAGGGCCTGGCGGTCAAGCCGCTGCCCGGCCCGCGCGGCGGGCAGCCGTACTCGAAGCGGAGACGCCCCGCCGGCGACCAGCCGGCGGGGCGTCTCGCTGCCCGGGTGGCGCGGACCTCAGGAGTTGGGCTTGGCCTTGTTGGGGTCGGGGGCGCAGATGAAGCGCGGCTCCGGGTCGTAGCGCCAGCTGAACTTCTCCCGCTTCACCACCTTGCCGTCCTTGGTGATGACCCGGAAGGCGTCCTGGGCGAAGCCGTTGCTGCCCGAGGCGGCGATGCAGCCCGGACCCGGCTCCAGGTAGACCGTCTTCGGGGTGGTGATGTCCCGGCGGGGGCCGTACTCGGTCTTCACGCTGTCATAGATCTTGGTGCTCCAGATCGCCACGGTCACCGTGTTCGACGTGTACGAGGTGTCGATCATGAGGCCGTACTTGGTGTTGTTGCGGAACTTGAAGTCGAGGTCGGGCCAGAAGATGGTCGACTCGATCACCGCCGGGTAGCGCTCGAAGTAGAAGGAGTGCGGCTTGTGCTGCACGTCCTGCAACCCGGCGTAGTAGGTCGCGTTGAACAGCGTGGTGGTGAACTGTGAGACGCCGCCACCGACGCCCTTGACCAGCTTGCCGTTGAGGATGACCGGGGCCTCCTGGTAGCCGCTGTCGGTGCCGCGCTCGCCGGTGTGCGCGTTCAGCGAGAAGGTCTCGCCCGGCAGCACGATCGTCCCGTCGACGTGCTTGGCCACGTTGACGATGTTCTGGCTACGCGGGGACGACAGGCCGCCCGGGAAGCGGGTGGTGAAGCTGGAGACCTTCTCCTTGATGCCCAGGCCGGTCACCTTGGCGGTGGTCAGCTCGGGCTCCACCGGCTTGACCTTCGCGGTGACCGTCCGGCCGTCGGACCTGGGCAGCACCGCCAGCAAATCCCGGGCGAGGGCCGCCGGGTCGACCTGCTGCCCGTTGCGGCCGGGCACCACGGTCGGCTTGCCGCCGGTGAGGGTCATCTTGGCGTCCACCGGCGCGGTCTCGATGGTCTTGATCCGGTCGCCGAGGGCGTCGCGCAGCCGCTTGACCTCGACCTTCGGGGTCAGCTTGCCGGTCTTGTCGGCGGTGAACCGCAGGCTCTTGGCGATCGCCGCCGGCGGGATGCTGATCGAGCCCTTGTCGGTGCGTAGCGTGACCGGCGCGGCGACGGCCGGCCGGGCCAGTTCCGCCACCAACTTGTCCACCCCCGCGGCGTCGGTCGCCGGGCTGATCTCGATCAGCGGCACGGTGACCGGGGCGCCGGTCAGCCAGCCCGCCTTCAGCACCTGCGCGGACTGCTCCGGGTCCAGGGAGAGGCTCGGCTTCGGGTGCACCGCCTTCGGGGTGGTGCCCGAGAAGGTGATCGCCGGCATGGTCATCTTCCGGCCCTGGCTGCCCAGCGCCTTGCGCAGCACCGCGTCCAGCCGGTCCGGGTCGACCGTCACCACCGGCGGCACCGTACGCGAACCGACCAGCCGGTCCACCGCGTGCGCCTCGGCCTGGGCCGCCGCCGCCACCGAGGCGTCCACGTCCACCGTCAGGCCGACGTCGGCCGGCTTGATCTCGGTGGTCCGGTCGCCGAGGTTGATCTTCACCGGGGCGGTCAGCTCGGTCGCGCGGCGCTCCAGCTCGGCGCGTAGCTCCTTGGCCGCGTCGGCCCGGCTGCGGCCCCCCACCTCGGCACCCAGCACCGTCGTGCCGCGAGGCACGTCACCGGCGTACGCGTAGGCGCCCGCCCCGCCCACGGCGGCCAGCACGGCCGCGGTGACCCCACCGGCGAGCAGCACCCGCCCCCGGGTGAACCAGGAGCGTCGCCCACCCGGACCCGGTGTCGCCTGCCGGCCGGTCTCCGGCTCGTCACCCGGCCAGCTGACCGGGGTGACCTGGACCGTCGGCCGGTCGTCGGCGTGGGGGGTCTTTTCGCCGTACAGCGTCACAGCTACCTCATCGGGAAAATGCCACGGGGGGTGCGTCCCACCCGGAGGACAACTACGGTAACCAACCGCGCGGCCGGGAGACACTGTCCGACCGGTCGTCCTCGTGGACCGCGTGTCGGCGGTCACAGAAATGCCCCTGACCGGCCACTGCGGGTGTCGGAAAGGGGGCGGGTGGGGTGGTGTCCGGCGGGTGCCCCGGCCGTGGCACGGTAGCAGGGTGCGGACGGACGAGCGGGTGCTGGCGTACGGCGGCGGATGGCTGGACCGGTCGGGCGGCCGGCGGGCCGATCCCGGTTGGGTCGCCGCGCGGCTGGCCGCCGCCGGCACCGTCCTGTTGCCGCTGTGGCGGGACCGGTGCCTGGTCACCGCCGAGCGCATCCCGGTACGGCTGAGCGCGGCGGACTCGGCCGGGGTGCTCGCCGCCGCCGACGAGACCGTCTTCCTCGGCCTCGACGGCGAGGTGGCGGTCTTCGCGGTGGACCTCTCCGCGCTCAGCGAGCAGGAGGCGACGGCGTTGACCGGCGCCGCCGCGGCGGTGGACGTACGGGCGATCTTCGCCGGTCTCGGACCGGCCGAGGCGGCGATCCAGGGCTACGCCCGGGGGCTGCTGCACTGGCACCGGCAACAGCGGCACTGCGGGAGCTGCGGCACCCGTACCGGCACCACCTTCGGCGGGCACGCCCGCACCTGTGAGCCCTGCGACCGGCTGCTCTTCCCCCGCATCGAGCCGGCGATCATCGTGCTGGTGGAGGCGCCCGGCTCACCCGACCGCTGCCTGCTGGCCCGGCACCGGGGCGCGGCGCCGGGGTCGTACTCGACGCTGGCCGGGTTCGTCGAGGTCGGCGAGAGCCTGGAGGACGCGGTGCGCCGGGAGGTGGCCGAGGAGGCCGGGGTGGTCGTCGGCGACGTGGCCTACCAGGGCTCGCAGGCGTGGCCCTTCCCAGCCGGGCTGATGGTGGGTTTCCGGGCCACCGCCGTCTCCGAGCGGATCGCGGTCGACGGCGAGGAACTGCTGGAGGCGCGCTGGTTCACCCGGGACGAGCTGCGCGAGCGGACGGCCGGCGGGCGCCCGCTGGGCCGGGTCGACTCGATCGACCACCTGCTGCTCACCGGCTGGCTCGCCGGCGACCGCTGAGCCGCCGGCTCAGCGGACCGTCACCGCCACCGGCTCCGTCGCCGGCCCCTCGCTCACCCCGTCGGTGACGGTCACCCGGAACTCGTAGCGGTGGTCGCGGACGAGCAGCACCGCCGTGTGCCGGGTGTCCTGCACCGGGTACGGGTCGGTGCGCCACGGCTCGCCGAGGGTGACGTCGCGCAGGTGCACCCGGTAGGCGAAGCCGGGACCGGCCGACCGCCAACGAAGCTGCACCTCACCGCCGCCGCCCGCGACCGCGGTGAGCCCGGTCGGCTCGGGCAGCTCGGGCACCACCCGGACCGGGGCACTGCGCGGGCCGGGTCCGGCCTGGTTGAGCGCGGCCACCACGAACTCGTACTCGTGCCCGTTGGTCAGGCCGACCACGGTGGTCCGGTCGCCCTGGGTCGGGATCGGTTCCTCGGCGAAGTCCCGGTCCTTCGCGGTGAGGTCGCGCCGGTACACCCGGTGCCACCCGCCGGGTACGGTCGAGCGCCAGGTCAGCTCCACCTGCCCGGGACCGGCCACCGCGCGCAGGCCCTCGGGGGCGGTGGTGGGCGGGCTGAACCGGGCCCGGGCCCGGACCGGCTCGGCCCGCGCCCCCTCGCCGCCGCTGTTGACCGCGGTGACGGTGAACTCGTACTCGTGGCCGTGCTCCAGCAGCCGGGCCAGGTGGGACGCGCCGCTCTCCACCGCCGGGACGTCCTGGTCCGGGCCGCCGTCCAGGTCGCGTCGGTAGACCCGGTAGGAGATGCCGGGGCCGAGGGTGCGCCAGGTGAGCCGGATGGTGCCGTCCGGCTGGACGGTGGCGGCGAGCCGGGCCGGCGCGGGCGGGGGCGCGACGGCCGCCGTCACCCGGACCGGCCGGGACGGGCGGCTCGTCCCGCCGCCGCCGATCGCCATCACGCTGAACTCGTAGTCGCGGCCGTGCCGGAGGAACTCGACGGTGGCGTGGGTGCCGGTGAACGTGCCGACGGTGCTCCGCGCGCCGGTGCTCAGGTCCCGCTGGAGCACCCGGTAGAGCCGGACCAGGGGCACCGGGTTCCAGTGCAGCGTGACGTCCCCGGCCCGGCCCGGCTCGGCCCGCAGCCCGCCCGGCGGCGGTGGTGGCGGGACCACGGCCGTCATCCGGGCGGCCGGCGACGGCGGGCCCTCGCCGCCGCGGCCGACCGCGGTGACCTGGAACTCGTACTCGTGCCCGTTGACCAGGAAGTCGGCGGAGAAGCGGGGCTCGGTGACCGGCTCGCCGATCCGGACCGGATGGGTCTGGCCGGCGGTGACGTCCCGCCGGTGCACCTGGTAACGCAGCTCGTCGTCGACCCGCGGCGCGGTCCACGACAGGACGGCGGTGCCGGCCCCGCCGGCGCGGGCGGTCAGGCCGCCGGGCGCCGGCGGCAGGTCGCCCCGGTCGGCGCGGCGCGGCGGCCAGTCGACCTCCACGAACCGGGGCCGGTAGAGACCGGCGTCGGCGTAGGTGACCGCGTCGTCGACGTTGTTGACGTTGTACGAGATCAGCAGCTTGCCGGGGCGGGCCGAGGCGGGATGCAGGTCGGCGTCGTAGACGAGGTTGCCGTCGGCGGTCTCCGGTGCGGTGTGCAGGTAGTCCGGCCCCTGGAACGGCCCGACGGGCGAGTCCGCCGCGTACGCCACCAGCTCGGCGCTGAACACCAGGTTGTTCTCGTGGGTGACCAGCACGTACCGCCCGCCGGCCCGCTGCACCCCGTACGAGGTGCCGACGCCGCTGAGCACCCGGGCCGAGGCGTCGTCGTCGGTCGACCAGTCGCGGCCGGTCCAGAACTCCCACGGCCCGCCCAGGTCGTCGCCCCGGACCCGGGCCACGTGCGCGAACTTCGCCTCGCCCGCCGCCTCGGTGCCGTAGACGTAGGTGTGGTCGCCGTCGCGCAGCACCTCGGACCCCCAGGACACCCGGTCGTCCAGTGGGAGCGGGCGGATCCCGGTCGGGGTCAGCGCGGGCAGCGCGAAGGTGGCCAGCGCGGTGCCCAGCAGTTGATGGTCCAGCGGGCTCGCCCCGGTCCGCCGGTAGCGGTTGACCAGCACCTGGAGGGTGTCCCCGACGACCTGGGCGTCGCCGATCCAGTGGAACTCGTCCGGCTCGATGGCCGGCACCAGCGGGCGCGGGTCGTCGGCCGTGCCGCCGTGCACGGTCTCCACCAGCTGGTCGCTGCGCTGCACCACGGCGGAGTTGTGGATGAAGGGCGCGGTGCGTGGCCGGGAGCCGTCCGGCCCGACCGGGCCGAGGAAGGTGTCGGAGAAGAGCCAGAGCAGCCGCCCGTCGGGCAGCGGGACGGAGGCGGTGCGGTCCGCCCCGCTCCACCGCCCCGACGTGTCGCCGTAGGCGGCGAAGAGGGCGGTGAGCTGCGCCGCCGAGTATCCGCCGGCCACCGGCTGCGCCGCCCGGGGCGGGGCGGCGGGCGCGGCCACCAGCAGGCAGAGCGCGTAGAGGGCGAGCAGCCAGCGGAACGGTCGGTGGGGGCCACTTGCCCGCCGGCCGGAGTCGGTCACCGCCACCAGAAACCCCCGTCTACTGGTCAACCGACCCCAGGGTGTCACGAATCGGCTGGGCGGTGGCACCCGCCGGACGGGTGGGAGTGACCGGCTCCGATTGCCGGCGGCGGACGGTCAGGGCGGCGGTGACCAGCGCGGTGAGCCCGGCGGTGGTCAGGGCTGCCCCGGCGATGCCGCCGACGGTGTGCGGCACGACGGTGGCGACCGCGGCGAGGAAGCAGACCGTCGAGGTCCACAGTGGCGCCGACGCCCACCGGACGGCCGCCGCGACCCGCGCGTTGATCAGCACGAAGACGACGGCGTAGAGGGCGCCGGTGGCGGCGAAGAGCGGCGCGTACCGGCCCTGGCCCGCGTACTCCGGGCCGCCGGCCAGGGTGAACGCGACGCCGCCGGCCAGCGTCGCGGCGAGCACCAGCACCGCGCCGGCCCCGCCGACCAGCGCCAGCGACACCAGCAGGGTACGGCGGTCGCCGCGGGCCAGCCGGGGCAGCGCGATCACGGTCACCACCTGCGGCGCCCACAGCGCGCCCTTGGTGAGCACGGTGCCGACCGCGTACGCGCCGGAGGCGTCCGGCGGCAGGAACCGGCGGGCCAGCAGCAGGTCGGCGTACGAGACCACCAGCATCGCCAGGGTGGCGCCGCTGGCGGTGAGCACCGTGCGGGCGGGCAGCGCCGGGGCGACCGGGTCGATGCCGGCGCCCCGGTTCAGCCGGACCAGCAGCGCCAGCACCAGCGCGGAGGTGACCGCGCCGGCCAGCAGCGCCCCGGTGAGCCCGCCGCCGAGGGCCAGCCCGGCGATGACGCCGCCGTACCGGCCGGCGGCCAGCAGCGCCATCCCGCCGGCCAGGCGGAGGAACCGCTGGTCGCCCTGGAGTTCGCCGAGCCACCGGCCGGCCGCCACCACGGCGACGGTCAGCACGCCGAGCAGCAGCACCGCCGGTGGGGTGAGGCGGAGCAGTCCGGCGGCGACGGGCAGGGTCACCGCGAGCAGCGCGGCGGTGACGCCGACGGTGAGCAGGGTGGGGCGGGCGGTGTGCGCCCGGCCGTGCCGGGCCCGGTGGACCGCCACCGCGATCTGCAGGCCGGTGCTGGCGACGCCGCCGATCGCGCCGAGCGCCAGCAGGGTGGCCAGCGCGCTCAGCTCGGCGGGCGGCAGTTGCCGGGCCCCGAGGACGGGCACCACGTAGGCCAGACCGTTGACGAACACGCCGGCCAGGGTGACGGCCAGGCCCGCGGCGCCGATCCCGCCCGTGCGGCTGCGGCCGCCCGACTCCGTGCCCATGACCGTCCCGTCCGCCCCGCCTACCCGGTGTTCGCGGGGTGGTCGCCGGCCCGGCCGGGTTCCGGCCGGCGCGCGTACAGTGTCGCCACGCCGGCGTCCTCGCCCGGTCAGCGTAGTGAGGAGGTCAACCCTGCGGGAAAGGTCGATGCTCGTCGCGATCGGGCTGACCGTCACCGCGCTGGTGCTGGCCCCGCTGGCGCAGCCCGGCTACGTGCTGAGCTACGACATGGTGTTCGTGCCGCACCAGCCGTGGCGGGCCGAGCTGGTCGCTCCGGGCGACTCATTGCCGCGCGCGGTGCCGCTCGACGCGCTGGTCTCGCTGGCCAGCCTGGCGGTGCCGGGGTGGCTGGTGCAGCGTGCCGCGCTGGCGGCGGTGCTGCTGCTGGCCGCGATCGGCGCCGGCCGCCTGGTGCCCGCCGAACGGCCGGTCACCCGGGCGGTGGCGGCGCTCGGTTACGTCTGGACGCCGTACCTCGCCGAGCGGTTGCTGATCGGCCACTGGGGACTGCTGCTGGCGTACGGCGCGTTGCCCTGGGTGGTCGCCGCCGCGATCGACGTACGCCGGGAGCGGCCGCGCGCGCTGCGCCGGCTGGCGTTGGCCGCGCTGCCGGCGGTGGTCACCCCGACCGGTGGCCTGATCGCGCTCGGGACGGTCGCGGTGCTGGTCGCCCGGCGGGCCGCGCTCGGGCGGACCGCCGCGGCCGTCGGTGTGCTGCTGCTGCTGAACCTGCCCTGGCTGGCGGCGGCCGGGTTGACCGCGGCGGACGGTCGCAGCGACCCGGCCGGGGTGCCGGCGTTCGCCGCGCGGGCGGAGAACTGGAGCGGCGTGCTGGGCGCGCTGGCCGGCACCGGGGGGATCTGGAACGGGCAGACCGTCCCGGCGAGCCGATCCTCGCCGCTGGCCCCGCTGGCCACCGCGCTGGTGCTCGGGGCGGCGGTGGCCGGCTTCCGTACGCTGCGCCGGCGCTGGCCCTCCGGGGTGGCGGTCCGGCTGGCCGGGCTGGCCGGCGCCGGCTTCCTCGCCGCCGCGCTCGGGGCGCTGCCCGGGACCGCCGCCGTGCTGCGCTGGGCGGTGGCGGCGGTGCCCGGGGCGGGGCTGTTGCGCGACGGCCAGAAGTTCCTCGTCCCGTACGCGTTGCTGCTCGCCGTCGCGGCCGCGCTGGGGGTGGAGCGGGCCGCCGCCCGGATCACCGGCCGGGGCGCGGTGGTCGGCGCCCGGGTGCTGTGCGGCGCGGCGCTGCTGCTGCCGGTGGTGGTGCTGCCGGACCTGGCGTTCGGCGCGGCCGGCCGGCTGCGGCCGGTGAGCTATCCGGCGGACTGGGCCGCGGTGGCGGCCCGGCTCGACGGCCGGCCGGGTGAGGTGCTGTCGCTGCCGTTCGGGGCGTACCGGGCCTACGCCTGGAACGCCGGGCGGACCGTGCTCGACCCGCTGCCCCGGTACGTCGACGCGGAGGTGCTGGTCGACGACACGCTCTGGGTCGGTGACCGGCGGGTGGCCGGGGAGAACCGGCGTGCCGCCGAGGTCGGGCGGGTGCTCGCCGGGGGTGGCCCGGTCGCCGCCACCGGGGTGCGCTGGGTGGTGGTGCAGCGACGGGCCGGCTACCGGCCGGTCGATCCGGCCGCCCTCACCGGCCTGCGCCTGGTGTACGCCGGCGACGACCTGACCCTGTACGAGAATCCGGTGGCGCGAACGCGGTGACCGGACCGCCGTACCGGCCCGGATCGACGGTCCTCGCGGCCCTCCCCGGCGCGCCTACTTGGTGGTAACGTGCCGCGCAGTCAGCTCACGAGGAGGAAAAGACCAGCATGCGCAGTACTCTCTCGTTGGTTCTGGTCGCGGTCGCCGCGATCGCTCTGGGTGCCGTCGGCACGGCGGCGCTGGCCACCACGCTGACCGGTACGTCGGTGTCCGAGGCGGCCAAGGCGGAGCAGGCGGCCCGCACCGAGTCGGGCGGCAGCACCGCCGAGGCGGGCGCCAACCAGCCCCTGGTCTACGGCGTCAGGCCGTAGGACCGCTCCACCTGCTCGACCGGCGTCCACGCCGGCACGTTCGCGGCCCTCGTCACGAGGGCCGCGAACTTTTCTCCGGAGACCGGCCAGGTGAAGCGGGCGGCGTGCCGCCGGGCGGCCGCACCCATCGCCGACCGGTACGCGTCGTCGGTGAGCAGCCGCCGCACCTGCGCGACGAAGTCGTCGACGTCGTCGGCGAGCAGTCCGGTCTCGCCGTGCACCAGCGCCTCCTCGACGCCACCGGCGCCCCGGAAGGCAACCGTCGGCGTGCCCACCGCGCCGGCCTCCACGATGGTCAGTCCCCAGCCCTCCTTGAGGGACGGGGTCAGCGCCACCCAGGCGGCGGCGAGCAGTTCCCGCTTGTCGGCGTCGCTGACGAACCCGGTGAACCGCACCCGGTCGGTCACCCCCAGCTCGGCGGCGACCTCGCGGAGCTGCGACTCCCACCAGCCCTGCCCGGCGACGGTCAGGGTGAGGCCGGGCAGTTCCCCGGCCAGTTCGGCCACGGCGCGCAGGGCCACCTCGACCTGCTTGTGCGGCACCAGGCGGCCGAGCACCACCAGCGACGGCAGGGGTGAGCGGGGCACCGGCCCGACGGTCATGTCCGGCGTCCCGTTGTGCACCACCGCCACCCGTTCCGGGTCGACGCCCAGCGTGGCCAGCTCGCGGCGGGTGGCCGCGGAGACCGTGACGTACTGGCACCGGCGGTAGACCCGGGGCGCCAGCCAGGACTCCACCCACCAGCCGAACCGGGCCAGCCAGCGGCCCAGCACCACCGGCCACTGCTCGCGGTGCACGTGGTGCACCAGGGCGATGACGGGGCGGCGGGCGTAGAGGGCGGAGAGGAAGGGCAGGCCGTTACCGACGTCCACGAGCAGGTCGGGTCGGCCGCCGCGCCGGCGGCTCAGCGGGCCGAGGCCGACGGCCCCGGCGAGGTAGACCAGCGCGGCCCGCAGGTAGACGGTGTGCCGGCCGCCGCGCCGGAGGACCCGTACGCCGTCGGCCGTGGTCTCCTCGGCGGGCCCGGCGGTGTGGGTGGCGCAGAGCAGGGTGGCCCGGTGACCGCGCCGGACGAGTTCGCCGGCGATCCGTTCGACGTAGACCTCCGATCCACCACCCTCCGGATTCCGGGTGTCCCGCCAGTTGAGGAAGAGTACGTGCCGGGTGGCGGCAGCCGGTGCTTCCACACTCACTCCTACTGCCGAGTAGTCTTCGCGGTCGCGTCACACTATGGGCTGCGTCACGTAAGCCGCAATGCCCGATCGGAGGCGAGATGCAGCAGTCGCCGGGCCGTCCGGGGCCGGTCGAGGGGCCGGACGGCACGTCACGAGTGGTGTGGCGTCTGCGCTTGGTTGCGGTCTGCGTGGCTTTGTCCGCCCTGGCCTTCGTCCAGGACCCGGGTCTCGTCGTGATCGACACCAAGGTGGACCTCGCCATCGATCCGGCCGGATGGCTGACCCGGGCCCTGCACGTGTGGGATCCGGACGGCACCTTCGGCCAGCTGCAGAATCAGGCGTACGGCTACCTCTGGCCGATGGGGCCGTTCTTCCTCGCCGGAAAGCTGCTCGCCGTCCCGGCCTGGGTGGTGCAGCGGCTCTGGTGGGCGCTGGTGCTGACGGTGGCCTGCACCGGAGTGGTCCGGCTGGCCGAGCGGCTGCACATCGGCACCCCCGGGGCCCGGCTGTTCGCCGGCGTCGCGTTCGCGCTCTCGCCCCGACTGCTCACCGAGCTGGGCCCGATCTCCGTCGAGGCGTGGCCCAGCGCGCTCGCGCCGTGGGTGCTGGTGCCGCTGGTCGGGTTGGCCAAGGGCGCGCCGGTGCGCCGGGCGGTCGCCCGCTCCGCGCTGGTGGTGGCGTGCGCCGGTGGGGTCAACGCCACCGCCGTGCTGGCCGTCGTGCCGCTGGCCGCGATCTGGCTGCTCGGGCTGCACCCGCTCCGGCGGCGGCTGACCGCGCTGCTGGCCTGGGGGCTGGCGGTGGGCGCGGCGACCGCCTGGTGGCTGGTCCCGCTGCTGCTGCTCGGCCGGTTCAGTCCGCCGTTCCTCGACTACATCGAGACCGCCCCGGTCACCACCGCGCCGACCGACCTGACCACCGTGCTGCGCGGCGCCTCGCACTGGCACGCCTACCTCAACGGCCCGTACGGGCCACCCTGGACGGCGGGGTGGCGGCTGGCCACCGAGCAGCCACTGGTGATCGCCACCCTGGTGGTGGCCGGCCTCGGCCTCGCCGGCCTGGCCCGCCGGGGGATGCCGTACCGGCGCTTCCTGATCACCGGCCTGCTGGTGGGGCTCGCCCTGGTGGGGCTCGGCCACGTCGGCCAGCTCGACGGGTTCGGCGCCCAGACGCAGCGGGCCTTCCTCGACGCGGCGGGCGCGCCGCTGCGCAACGTGCACAAGTTCGACGTGGTGCTCCGGCTGCCACTCATCCTCGGCCTGGCCCATCTCGTCGGGCTCGTGCTCCGGGCCGCCCGGACCGGCGACCGCCCCGCGCTGCACCAGGGGGTGGCCCGGCTGCTGCAACCGGTACGGCTGCGCGCCGGCCTGGTCACCGGCACCGCCCTGGCGGCGGTCGCCGCGGTCGCCTCGCCCGCCCTCGCCGGTGGGCTGGCCGCGCCGGGCAGCTTCCACAGCGTGCCGGGCTACTGGCGGGAGGCGACCGGCTGGCTCGACCGGAATGCGGGCGACGACCGGGTGCTGGTGGTCCCCGCGGCCCGGTTCCCCCGGTACCTCTGGGGCAGCCCCAGCGACGAGATCGTCCAGCCGCTGCTGAACAAGCCGTGGGCGGTGCGCAGTTCGGTGCCGCTCACCCCACCCGGGACGATCCGGCTGCTCGACGCGGTCGAGTCGGTGCTCGCCACCGGGCAGGGCTCGCCCGGCCTGGCCGACCTGCTCGCCCGCTCCGGGGTGAAATACCTGCTGCTCCGCGCCGACCTCGACTACGGGCACAGCGACACCACCCAGCCGGTGATCGTCCGGCAGGCCCTGCTGCGCTCGGCCGGGATCGAGCCGGTCCGCGGGTTCGGGCCCGAACTGGGCGGCGGTGGGCTGCCGGGGAACTTCGTCGACCGCGGCCTGGACGTGAAGGTGCGGGCGCTGGAGGTGTACCAGGTCCGCCGGCCGGTCGACCAGGTGGTGGCGTACGACGCCGACGACGTGACCACCCTGGTCGGCGGGCCCGAGTCGCTGCTCCCGCTGGCCGCCGCGGGCGGGCTCTCCGCCGCCCCGACCGTGCTGGCCGGTGACCGGCCGGCGGCGCTGCGCGGCACGGCGGTCACCCTGACCGACGGGTTGCGCCGCCGTGAGGTGGCCTTCGGCCAGCAACACGACAACGCCTCGGCCACCCTCAGCCCCGCCGAGGAGGCCCGACTGGCGGCGCCGGCCCGGGACTACCTGCCCGACTGGGCCGACGACGAGTCGACGGCGGTGAAGTACTTCGGCATCGACGGCGTCTCCGCCTCGAGTTCCTGGTCCGACGCGCAGCCGCTGGGCGGCGGGCGCCCCGAGCACCAGCCGTACGCGGCGGTGGACGGCGACCCGAACACGTCGTGGCGGTCCGCCCCGGGCACCGCGGCGGTCGGGCAGTGGTTCGAGGTGGCGCTGCTCCGGCCACGGGTGGTCCGGCAGGTCCGGCTCACCTTCGACGACGGGGCCGACTCGCTGCCCACCAGGATCACCGTCACCGCCGGCCGGCAGCAGGCCACCGTCCCGGTCTCCGGTCGCTCGGTCGAGGTCACCCTCCCCGACGGGTATCCGACCCGGTTCGTCCGGGTCACCGTCGAGCAGGTCTTCGACGTACGGGCCGGCTTCGGCGGCGTGGGCATCGCCGAGTTCGCCCTGCCCGGCGTACGGGCCGGCCGGACCCTGGTGGTGCCGTCCGGACCGGCGACGGGCGATCCCGCCCGGGTGGTGCTCGCCGCCGCGCCGTCGAGCCCGGCGTGCGTGTTCGACGCCGGCCGGCCGCTGTGCGACGGCGGCCTGGCCCGGGCGTCCGAGGACGGCGACCGGATCGACCGGTCGGTGCGGCTGCCGGCGGGCGCCGAGTACCAGTTGGCGCTGCGCGCCCGGCCCCGCCCCGGCGGGGAGCTCAACGCGCTGCTGGACGCCGGCGGCGCGGCCTCGGTGACGACCGGGCTCACCGCGACGGTCGCCGCCTCCACGGTCGGCGTGTTCGACCCGGTCGCCCGGCCCGGCGCGGCGGTCGACGGGGACCCCGCGACCACCTGGTATCCCGCCGACTCGGACCGGCAGCCGTGGCTGCGGCTGACCTGGCCCCGGCCGCGCAGCATCTCCGGCCTGCGGCTGACCCTGCCGCCCACCGCGGCGGCGGCCCGGCCGTGGCGGGTCACCGCGATCGGGGACGGCGGGATGCGGGGCGGGGCCCTCGACGCCGGCGGCACGTTGCTCTTCGACGAGCCGATGACCACCGCCACCCTCACCGTGTTGATCTCGGACGTCATCCCGGCCCGCTCCTACGACCCGTACCGGCGGCTGATGCAGGACCTGCCGGCGGGCGTGGGCGAGCTGGAGGTGCTGCCGTCGGCGCCGGTGCGCCGGGCGGACCCGTTGGCGCGGGTCGAACTGCCCTGCGGCAGCGGTCCGACGGTCCGCGCCGGCGGGGTGGAGCGGCGTACCGCGTTGCTGGCCAACCGCCGTGACCTGCTGGAGTTGCGCGAGGTCAGCGCGGTGCCCTGCGGCGCGGACGCGGCGGACCCGTTGCCGCTGTCGGCCGGCCCGCTGCGGGTTACCGCGGTGGGCAGCAAGGTGGCGCTGCCGACCCAGCTCACCCTCGAACCGGGCGGGGCCGCGTCGCCGGCCGGCGGCGGGACGGCCGGCGGCACCGGTGCACCGGCCGCGGTGCGGTCCGCCGTGCAGGTGAGCGAGTGGTCCACCACCCGCCGGGTGCTGCGCCTGGCGGACCATCCCGGCCGCCGGGTGCTGGCCCTGCGGGAGAACGCCAACGAGGGCTGGACGGCCAGTGGCGGCGGGCGGACCTTCACCCCGTTCGTGGTGGACGGCTGGCAGCAGGGCTGGCTGGTGCCGGCGGGCTTCGCCGGTGAGGTGGTGCTCCGCTTCGCCCCGGACCGGCAGTACGGGCCGGCGCTCGCCGGTGGCGCGGTGCTGCTCGCCGGGGTCGGCGTACTCGCGGTGCTGCCGGCGCGGCGGCCCGGCCCGCCGGCCCCGCCGGTGCTCCGCCGCCGGCGCCCGCGACTGCTTCCGGCGCTGGTCGGCGGCGGGGCGTTGCTGCTCGTCGGTGGCCCGGCGGCGGCCGGCGTGGCGTTGCTGGTCTTCGTCGGCGTGCTGGCCGGGCGGGCACTGGAACCGCAACTGCACCCGCCGGACCGGCGGGGGATGCACCGGCTGCGCCAGGGCGTCGTGCGCTGGCTGCCGGTGGCCTGTTTCGCGGTGGCCGGCTGGTACGCGGTCACCCGCGACACGCACACCGCGTGGCTGCCTCAGCTCGCCGCGGTGACCGCCGGCACGGCGCTCTGGTTGTCGCTGGTGCTGCGCCGCCGCCCCGGCCACTGACCGCCCCAGCGTTGGAAGGGACGCTCCACCGCGTAGTAGCTGATCGCCGCGAGGACCAGCCCGCCGGCGACGGTGAGCAGGAACGTGCCGAGCGGGTCGCCGGTGAAGTCCGGCCGGTCGTCGAGGACGTAGATGCTCTCCAGCACGAAGGGGTGCCAGAGGAACAGCCCGTACGAGACGCGGCCGAGCCACCGGCCGAGGATGGTGTCGAACAGGCCCTTGGTGCGGGTCGCCGGCCCGAACGCGATGGGCACGATCAGCATGACCGCGACGATCAGGTAGAGCAGCAGCTTCGTGGCGAACTCGGCGGCGGAGGGCTCGGCCAGGTCACGTGGGCCGGTGACCGGGGTGGTGGCGACGGCCAGCGCGCCCAGCGCGACGGCCCAGCAGGCGAGCGGGGCGCGGCCCAGCTCGTCCAGCCACCGCCAGCGCTCACCCCCGCCGGTCCGCAGCGCCACGTGCGCGGCGGCCAGCGCCATGCCGGCCCCGAACCAGCCGGCGTACGACGGCAGCCACATCGTCTGCAGGCCGAGGCTGAGCAGGCCGGCCGCCATCAACGCCACCCAACCGGCGGTGATGGCCAGCGCGGCCAGCCCGATCCGGAGCACCCGGTCGGCGTCCCGGCGCCGGCCGAGGGCCAGGGCCGCGAGCACCGGCAGGAGCAGATAGAAGGTGACCTCGGTGGCGAGGCTCCAGGTCTGGCTGAGCCCGTGCTTGAGCTGGCCGTGCTGGTAGATCTGGGTAAGCGTGACGTGCCGCAGCCAGTCGGCGGTCGACGCGTCCCGGTTCTGTGGGAGCACCAGCAGGCAGATCACCACCGCCACCCAGTAGGCGGGCAGGATCCGGGTGGCTCGCCGCCACAGGTACCTACCCGTCGCGGGCCGGCGCTGATACGTTGCGTGCGCGTGCGCGTACGGCCGGAACAGCAGGAATCCAGAGAGGACGAAGAAGACGGCGACCCCCACGTCGAGCCGGGACAGCCAGGCCCCGGTACCGCCGTCGCCGGTGTTCTGTCCGGTGGCGAAGCCGACGTGGTGTCCGACGACGGCGAGCGCTCCGATCACCCGCACCGCGTCGAGCGCGGGCAGCCGCCGCAGAACCTGATCGGGAATCGGAGCAGACATCAGCCGTCCAGAGGGTCGCGTGGATATGTAACCCGGGAGTAACGTGCGGCCCAGTTTCGCAGACCCAACCATTCGCCGGACACCGGCTGACTGTCTTTGTCTTGAGGAGGACCAGTGAAGGCTCGCCTGGGTGCGGCGTTGTTCGGCATAGGTGTCCTGTCCCTCGCCCTCGCGGCGGGGACGGCGTTCTACGTGGCTCCGTCGGTGACGAAGCTGCCGTACGACCTGACGTTCTGCAACGCCCAGGGCGAGCCGGACGGCTGCCTCAGGCCGAGCGTCGCGGTCGCCGACAACGCCACCTTCATGCAGGTGCTGGAGAACAAGCCGACGATCCAGCGGGGCACCCTGGAGGCCACCACCGAGGTGGTGCCGCAGGCCAGCACCACCGAGAAGGAGATGACCGGCGATCTCAAGGGCGAGGCGGTCGTCTGGGACGCGTACGGCACAGTGGTCCGCACCGACGACAAGTCGGTCGTCAGCCAGTACGCCGCCGAGTTGGCCCTCGACCGGGTGACCGCCGCGGCCCGCAAGTGGGACAAGCAGTACCTCGACACCGACGGGGACGCCAGCAAGGAGGACGCCGTCACCTTCGAGGGGCAGACCTACAAGTTCCCGTTCCGCACCGAGCGGAAGGACTACCGGTACTTCGACCGGGACCTGCGCGCGGCGCTGCCCATCAAGTTCGACGGGACCGAGCAGGTCAACGGCACCGACGCGTACCGCTTCGTGCAGACCATCGACGAGACCGAGCTGGCCACCGCGGAGGGTTCGCTGAGCGCGCTGGCCAGCGCGCTGGTGCCGGGCGCCACCACCGGCAAGGTGACCTACAGCAACACCCGGACCATCTGGGTGGAGCCGGTCAGCGGCAACTTCGTCAAGGTGCGCGAGCAGCAGAAGAAGACCTTCGTGCCGGACCAGGGTGCGACGGTGGCGTTGCTGGACGCCGACTTCGTCTACAACGACGACACCATCGCCAACAGCGTGAAGTCGGCCGGCGAGACCCGGGACAAGCTCCAGCTGATCGGCCGTAACCTGCCGATCGGCCTGGCGGTCTTCGGGGCGCTGGCCCTGCTCGTCGGGCTGTGGCTGATGCTGTCGGGCCGGCGGGCCGCCGCGGTGGGGGCCCGGCACCGGGCCGACGACGCGCCGGTCGAGGACTCGCCGGCCGGCGAGCCCGAGGCCGGGCCGCTGACCGACGAGATCCCGCCGGCCACGACGAACTGGAAGTCCGACGAGGGGGCCACGGTGCCCAGCCAGCGCCCGGTCGCGGACGAGGCGGAGCAGCGCTGAGCTGAGCGTACGACCGAGGGGTGGGCCGGCGTCCGGTCCACCCCTCGGTGTCTGTGGCGCCACCGACGGTATCCGTTATTGAATCGTGATGCATCGATGGTTTGGCGACTCCGCGTCACCTCGGCGTGGCTTTTTTACCTTCTTCGACCGTGATGGGTCCCGTGCCTGTTGACGGACGGTGGTGGAGGGTCGGGGTGCGGTTACCTGCTGGTAGGGAGCCTCTTGTGACCCGGGCCGCACCGGGTGCACCATCATTTCCGCAGTTCGTTACCCGTCGGTAACCCGAAGCGGGACGGCCCGACGCGGGGCCAGGAACGGCGGACGCGGACCACCACCAGCGAGGCCACCACCGCGCACCGAGGAGGAATCCGTGCAGGACCCGATCAACAACTGGGGACGTACCCGCTGGCGGCGGTTCGTCGCGCTGATGGTGCCCGCGACCGCCGTCGCCGGCGCCATCCTCTTCGGCATCGCGAACGGCGCGATCGCCGCCGACATCACCGTCTCCGGCAAGCAGTTCAAGGTCGCCGCGCAGAAACTCGAGGGCCAGGGCTTCAAGCAGTACGGCGGCGTGGTCAAGGAGAAGGACGGCACGGTCCACCCGGTCGCCCTCTCCGAGATCGGGCACGCCGAGCTGTACAAGATGTGCCAGTCGGTCGACGCCAGCGTGCCCGGGATGCCCGTGGTGCTGCGCATCGAGGCCGGCGGCGGCGAACCGGCCACCGCCGACGGGATGGTGATCGCGATGGACTCGCTCGAGGGCGATGCCACCTTCACCCGGATCAACATCGGCCGCGACGCCAGCGACCTCAACCCGGCCGCGCTGGCCGGCTCCTTCGGGCAGGACGCGCAGCAGGTCCAGATCACCGGCCTGCGCCAGGTGGCCCGCTACACCACCGCCGGCACTTTCAACCTCAAGGGACTGAAGATGACCGTGCACGCCTTCGGAGACGCCAAGGGCAAGCAGTGCTTCTGAGCTGACCGTGGGGTGGCCCACCCGGCCACCCCGCCAGCCTGCCCTGCCCACCGCAGCTGGAGGAGGTCACCCCGTGACATCGGTGGATCCGCGGCACGCCCGTCCGGGGCGTACCACCGGGGTTCGACGCCGGTTCCGCAACTGGCGGCGCAGCCGGCCGTTCTGGGGCGGCCTGCTCACCGCGCTGGCCGGCGTCGAACTCCTCCTCAGTTCGAAGCTCACCCTGGCCGGATTGAGCCTCACCACCGGCCCGACCGGCTTCCTGTCCTGGGTGCTCCCGGCGGCCCTGCTGACCTGCGGGCTGCTCATCTGGTTCAGCCCGGGCCAGCGGGTGTTCTACGCGATCGTCGCGGCGGTCACCGCCGTCTACTCGCTCAAGGGGCTCAACTTCGGCGGGTTCTTCGTCGGCCTGCTGCTGGGCATGGTCGGCAGCGCACTCGCCTTCGCCTGGACCCCGACCGCCCGGCCGAGGCCCGACGGTGCGCCCACCACCACCGGCCTGGACGGCGAGCCCGCCACCGGCCCGGGCGGCGAGGCCGTGCCCGGCCTGGACGGCGAGCCGGCTACCACCGGCCCGGACCTGGACGGCGCCAGCACCGGTCCGGACGGCGAGCCCAGGGCCAGCGGCCGGGAGGGTGACGAGCCGCCGCCGGGCCGGGAGCCGGGACCGTCCCCGGCGTCGTCCGCCGCCCGGTTCTCCGCGCTGGGGTTCGTCGCCGTCGGCCTCGTCGCGGCGGGGCTGCTGGGCGTCGCCGCACCCGCCCCGGTCCGGGCCGCCGCCCGGGACTGCCCCGCCCCGTCCTCGCCCGCCCCGTCCTCGCCCGCCCCGGCCTCGCCCGCCCCGGCCTCGCCCGCCCCGAGCGGGTCCCGATCGCCCGGGACGCCCGCCGCCCCGACCGGCCCGGCTCCCAGCCCGAGCCCCAGCCGCGACGGAAACCTGATCACCGATCTCATCCACGGCATCGGCGACCTGCTCACCGGCGGGCGGGCCGACCGTACGCCCAGCCCGACGCCGACCCCCACCGCCACCTCGGCGTCCCCCGGCCCGGGGCCGTCCGGCGGCGCCACCCGGCCGGCGCCGGACGGCTCGTCCCCGGCCTGCCCGGTCCCCACCCGAAGTGCGACACCTGTCCCGACCGGCACCGGAGAGGTCGAGCCGGGCGCGCCGCTGCCCCGGATCGCGCCCGAGCCGGGGCAACCGCGGGTGGCCGCGCGGCCGTCGAAGCTCACCGGGTCGAAGGTCACCATGACCGGGCTGCGCTTCGACGGGACGGTCGACCTGCCCACCGTGCGCGGAACGCTGCGGGTGTTGAAGTTCAGCATGCGGCGGGCGGTCACCGACGACTTCCTGCTGCGGGCCGACGGCCCCGCCGGCACCACCGCCCGCTACGCCACCGACCGGTTGACCGTGTCGGGAAACGTGAGCTTCTATGCCACCCGGTTCGTCGGCCGGCTGGTCGGCATCAAGATCACGCTCACTCCGGACCTGCCGCTGCCGGACGGCATCCCGGTCACCTCACCGATCCCGATCACCTTCACCGACCCGGTGATCGACCTGGCGTACGTCACCAGCGACACCCTGACCGCGCGGCCCGCGCTGCGGCTGGACCTGGCCTGACCTGGCCCCGCGCCACCCGAGCCGGAACGCACCGCGCCCGGGCCGGCCCGCGAAGGGCCGCACCCGGGCGCGGATCGTCGGTCAGAGCCGGGCCAGCGCCCGGCGTAGCGGGTCCAGCCCGAGCGAGCCCAGGTCGAGTGCCTGCCGGTGGAACTCCTTCAGGTCGAAGTCGGCGCCCTTGCGGACCTTCGCCTCGTCCCGGGCCTGGAGCCAGATCCGCTCGCCCACCTTGTACGACGGGGCCTGCCCCGGCCAGCCCAGGTAGCGGTTCAGCTCGAACCGCAGGTTCTCGTCCGGCACCCGGCAGTGCGCCCGCAGGAACTCCCAGCCCAGCTCCGGCGTCCAGCGCTCGCCCGGGTGGAAGTCGAACGGGTTGTCCTTCGGGATCTCCAGCTCCAGGTGCATGCCGATGTCGACGATCACCCGGGCCGCCCGGAACGCCTGCCCGTCGAGCATGCCGAGCTTGTCACCCGGGTCCTCCAGGTAACCCAGCTCGTCCATCAGCCGCTCCGAGTAGAGCGCCCAGCCCTCACCGTGCCCGGACACCCAGCAGAGCAGCCGCTGCCAGCGGTTGAGCAGCTCGGCCCGGACCGCGGTCTGCGCCACCTGGAGGTGGTGACCCGGCACGCCCTCGTGGAAGACGGTGGTCACCTCGCGCCAGGTGGAGAAGTCGGTGACGCCCTGCGGCACCGCCCACCACATCCGGCCGGGGCGGGAGAAGTCCTCGCTCGGGCCGGTGTAGTAGATCGCGCCGTCGCTGGTCGGGGCGAGGCGGCACTCGATCCGGCGGACCTGCTCCGGGATGTCGAAGTGGGTGCCGTGCAGCTCGCTGATCGCCCGGTCGGCCAGCGCCTGCATCCAGTCGCGGAAGGCTTCCTTGCCCTGGACCGTCCGGGTCGGGTCGGCGTCCAGCGCGGCGACCGCCTCGTCGATGGTGGCGCCCGGACCGACGATTCGCGCGGACACCGTCCGCATGTCGGCCTCCAGCCGGGCCAGCTCCGCGAACCCCCAGGCGTACGTCTCGTCCAGGTCGACCCTGGCGCCGAGGAAGTATTGCGAGGCCAGCTCGTAGCGTTCCCGGCCGGCGGCCTGCTTGTCCCGCCCGCGCGGGGCCAGCTCGGTGCGGAGGAAGTGCCCGAACTCGGCGGTCGCCGCGGTGGCCGCCGCCGCGCCCCGGCGCAACTCCGCGCCGAGCGCCCCGTCGGCGCCCAGTCGCTGGACCAGCCCGTGATAGAAGTTGTCGCCGTCCGGGTCGGTCCAGATGTCGCACTGCTTGGCCACCTCGACCAGCTGCGCCGTCGAGCTGACGTGGCCGGCGTCGGCCGCCTCGCGGAGGGTGGTCTTGTAGCCCTCCAGCGCCCCGGCCAGCTTGGCCAACCGGCTGGCGATGTTGGCCTTGGCGTCGTCGCCCTCGGTGGGCATCAGGTCGAAGACCATCCGGATCTCGTGCAGACCGCTGGTGATGACGCTGACCTCGCTGGTCACCTCCCCGGCGTCGTACCGGGCGAGGTCCAGGCCCAGGCGCTCCTGCATCGCCTCCTTGGCGGTGCGCTCCAGCTCCGACTCGGGCTCGGTGACGTCGAGGTCGGCCAGGGTCCGCCGGGTCAGGTCGGCGCGGGCCGCGTAGCCATCCGGCGACAGGTCGTCCAGCTGGTCGTCGTAGCCGGCGATGCCGACGTAGGTCGCGCCGCTCGGGCTCAGCGGAGCCCACTCGGTCACGTACCGGTTGGCGAGGTCATCGATTCGTCCCACGAGGCGAACAGTACGCGACCCCACCGACCGGCTGTCGACCCCGATTCGCCGTGTTCAGGGCAGCAGGTCGGCGGGGTCGAAGTCGATGGGAAACGGCAGGTCCGCGCGCAACCGCCGGCCGGCGACCGCTGCCGCGACGCGGCCGTAGCGCCCGTCCGGGCCGAGGCCGAGCAGCTCCGCCTCCGCGTACGCGGGCGCGCGGTCGATCCGTACCCGCAGGAAGTACGGCACCCCGCGCTCCGCGCACAGGGCCGCCCGGTCCACCCGTGGCGATTCCGGTCCGTCGCCGGAGACCACCTCCACCGCCATCGTGCAGAAGTCGACCGGAATCCAGCGATCCTCGTCGTCGGTGGCCGGCAGGCTGTGCAGCACGGTGATGTCCGGTTGGATCCAGGTGTCCGGGGCGAAGGTGAGGTTGACCCGGCCGTGCACGTACCGGCCGGTGGCTTCGGCGTTGGGGATGAGGGCGCAGGCGAGGCTGGCCGTCCCGAAGCTTTCACTGGCCCGCCGGAAGGGGCCGAGCACCAGCCGGCCGGCGACGCACTCGTGCCGGGCACCGGCAAGCTCCCGGATCGGGAGATACCGCTCCGCCAATGCGGTCGTCCAGCAGCCAGCCAGGTCGACCAGCGGATCGAAACCCGGCGAAAGTCGCACTTGGTCCTCACCTCCGGCTGATCAACGACGATCACCGCTGCGGGTCCCTGTGGCGGTCGACACGGCGTCCGAATTTCGCGGGACTTCGTCGTACCCCTGCGGCAGAGTGTCAGGGGTGAACGCCGTTACCACCCCTGACAAGGCGCCGCTGCGGAGCTGGCTGCCGGGATTCATCGCGCTGGCCGCGATCTGGGGTTCCAGCTTCCTGTTCATCAAGGTGGGCATCCGCGAGCTGCACCCGCTTCAGCTCACCCTCTACCGGGTGGCCGCCGGCGCGCTCACCCTGGTGGTGGTGCTGGCCCTGCTGCGCGACCGGCTGCCCCGCGAGCCCCGCATCTGGGCGCACCTGTTCGTGGTCGCCGCCCTCGGTGTGGCGCTCCCGTTCACCCTCTTCGGCTACGGCGAGCAGCGGGTCGAGTCGATGCTCGCCGGCATCTGGAACGCCACCACCCCGCTGATCGTGCTGCCGATGGCGGTGCTGGTCTTCCGCACCGAACGGCTGAACCTGCGCCGCGCGGTCGGCCTGGGGCTGGGCTTCCTGGGCGTGCTGGTGGTGCTGGGCATCTGGGAGGGCGTCGGCGGGTCGCACTTCGTCGGCCAGCTGCTCTGCTTCGGCGCGGCGGCCTGCTACGGCGTCGCCATCCCGTACCAGAAGAAGTTCATCGCGGGCAGCGCCCACTCCGGCCTGTCGCTCTCGGCGGCCCAACTGCTCCTCGCGACGGTGCAGCTCGCGGTGGTCACCCCGCTGGTGGCCGGGGCGCCTCCGGCGCCGACCGCGCTCTCCGTGGACGTGGTGGCCTGCGTGCTGGCGCTCGGCGCGCTGGGCACCGGGCTGGCCTTCGTGATCAACATGCGCAACATCCGGCTGGCCGGCGCCAGCACCGCCTCCACGGTGACCTACCTGATCCCGATCTTCGCGGTGCTGATCGGCGCCCTCGCGCTCGACGAGCGACTGAACTGGCACCAGCCGGTCGGTGCGCTGATCGTGCTGCTCGGGGTGGCGGTCACCCAGGGCCTGGTCGGCCGACGCCGGCGTCGGCCCGTCGCCGCCGGCGCACCGGCCGTCCCCGCCGCGGAGCCGGCCGCCCACCGCTGACCCCGCTCGCGGCCCCGGGCGAGTGATGGCCCGGCCCCGGCTCGGGGTGGCGCGAGTTGCGGCATGCGGGGCGGTCGTGGCCCCCGGACAGCCCGACCTGCCGCATAAAGCGGCCGGCCCGCCCACGCGAGGGCGGGCGGGGCCGGGGGCCCACGTTGCGGCATGTGGGGCGGTTGTGGGTGCGGGACAGCCCGACCTGCCGCAGGCCGGCACCGCCGGGGCCGGGGCGAGCTGGGCGGGCGGTCAGTCGTGGGATCGGGTCCATTTGACGAGGCGGGTCGCGGACCAGGTGTTCACCACCCGGTCGGCCGGCACGCCGCAGAGCGCGGCCCGCTCGCAGCCGAACCGCTGCCAGTCGAGCTGGCCGGGGGCGTGCGCGTCGGTGTCGATGGCGAACCGGCAGCCCGCCTCCAGGGCCCGGCGGATCAGCCGCTTCGGCGGGTCCTGCCGCTCCGGGCGTGAGTTGATCTCCACTGCCACGTCGTGCTCGGCGCACGCGGCGAAGACGGCGTCCGCGTCGAAGTCGCTCTCGGCGCGGGTACGTGCCCGGTGCGCCCGGTCGCCGGGGCCCTTCACCCCGGCCGGGCGGGACGCCACCATCCGCCCGGTGCAGTGGCCGAGGATGTCCAGGTGCGGGTTGGCGATGGCGGTGAGCATCCGCCGGGTCATCCGGGCCCGCTCGTCGTTCAGCCCGCTGTGCACCGAGCCGACCACCACGTCCAGCCGGGCCAGCAGCTTCTCGTCCTGGTCCAGCGACCCGTCGGCGAGGATGTCCACCTCGATGCCGGTGAGGATGCGGAACCCCTCCGGCAGCGCCTCGTTGATCGCCGCCACCTGGTCGAGCTGCTTGCGGAGCCGGTCGGCGGTCAGGCCCCGGGCCACCTTCAGCCGGGGGGAGTGGTCGGTGAGCACCACGTACTCGTGGCCCAGCTCGACCGCGGCGAGCGCCATCTCCTCGATCGGTGACCCGCCGTCCGACCAGTCGGAGTGGGTGTGGCAGTCGCCGCGCAGCGCGTCCCGCAGCTTCCTGGCCGCCTCGTCCAGGTCGGTGCCCTCGGTGGCGACCAGCCGGCGCAGGTAGACCGGTTCCTCACCGGCCAGCGACTCGGCGACGCACCGGGCGGTGACGTCGCCGACGCCGGCCAGCTCGGTGAGCTTGCCGGTGCGGGCCCGCTCGGCGATCTCGGCGGCGGGCAGCGCGGCGAGCGCCTTCGCGGCCGAGCGGAACGCTCGCACCCGGTAGGTGGCCTCGTTGGCCCGTTCCAGCAGGAACGCGATCCGGCGCAGGTCGGCGATGGGATCCCGGCTCATGCCCGGATAACCTACGCGCCCGCGCCGCCGGTCGGGGGACGACCGGCGGCGCGGGGGTGGTGGTGCGTGGGAAATCAGGAGTACGGCAGCTTGACGACCGACCGGTCACCGGTGCCGACGGTGGACGGGTTGACGCCGATGGCGGACCAGACCTCCACCTTCACCGTGCCGTTGCGCAGGTTGCCCAGCGTGCCGCTGCTGGCGAGCAGCCCCTGGTTCTGCGTGTAGTGCTCCCAGCCGGGCACCGGATCGGTGGGGAAGTAGCGGTACGTCTCCACCCGGTCGAAGGTGCCGTCGCCGGTGAGGTCGTACGACACCCGTGCCTGCACCCCGTTGCCGACCGCCTGGTTGGCGTCGAGGAACAGGTCGAAGGTGGTCTGCCCGCCGTTGTAGGCCAGGTTCAGCCCGGTCGAGGTGAAGACCGTCGGGTTGTGCGGGGTGCCGTCCCAGTTGGCGCCCCCGGCGCCGGTGACCGTGGTGCTGCCCGAGGCGCCGGCCGCACCCATCGCCCCACCGCTGAGCAGGTACTGCGTCGGCGAGGAGGCCGGCGGAGTGGTCGGCGGCGGGGTGGTGGTGGGCGGCGGCGTCGGGGTCGGGGTGGTCGGCGTCGGGGTCGGGGTCGTCGGGTCGGGGGTCGGGTCGGTCGGCGTCGGGCCCGGGGTGCCGGTGTCCGACCCGCCGGTCGCGCTGCCGCCGCTCCAGGTGTACGCCCCGGTGGTGGCGGTCTTCCCGGCGGCGACCGTGAGGCGGGTGCCGTCGGAGAAGGTGACCGTGCGCGGCGCGGCGGTGATGTTGCTGGCCACGTAGGTGCGCGACCCGTTGCGGTTGAACACCGCGGCCAGCGGGTGGTTGGCGGTGATCGACGTGTCGACCTGGCCCAGCGCGGCGAGGTTGCGGATCCAGTGGAAGGTGTGCGCCCGGCTCTCCCCCTCCTCCGGGGTGTAGCCGGGGTTGGCCCGCAGCTTGCTCAGCGCCGCGTCCGGATCGCCGAGGGCGAGGAACTGCCACAGGATGTCCTGCCACACGTTCGGTTCGCCGCCGTTGTTGCGGACCAGCTCGGCGTAGTTCACCTTGTTGTACGCCGGCTGGTAGCCCAGGTACAGGTGGCCGCCGGTGACCGGGAGCATGTTGATGCCCTGGATCATCTCCGGGTCGGCGCTGAACCAGGTGGCGTACGCCCCGCCGTCGCCCCAGACCATGCCGACCGTGGAGTGGCCGAAGTTCGCCGGGAAGTTCTCGTCGTCGGCGTCGAACCAGTACTCCTGGATCGCCGCGGCCTGGGTGGTGTAGATGAAGATGCCGGCGTCGCGGACCGCGGTGTTGCCGGTGGCCTGGCCCCACTGGATCAGCGCGTTGGCGTAGTTCATCCCCTCCGACGACGACTCCTGGTTGTTGCCGGCGTTGAACGAGCCGTGCCCGGAGGCCCAGTCGTGCCCGGCATAGATGTCGAAGTCGCGCAGGTAGGGGAAGCGAGTGTCGGTCCGGTCGTAGTTGTTGGCGTCCCGGATCAGCAGGTCGACCATGCCGCCGTACTGGTCGGAGCGGGCCCAGGCCGGATCGAACTTGGCAAGCGTGGCGGCCGCCGCGATGAAGTAGCCGTAGTGGAAGTGGTGGTCGTTGAGCTCCTGGTCGGAGCCGTACGACGCGGGGTAGCCGATCAGCGTGCCCCAGTTGCGGTCGTAGTAGAAGACCCGCGCGGTCTTGCCGGGCGAGGCGGTGAACCAGTCGGTCAGGGTCGACCGGATCGCGTTCAGCGCCGAGGTGCGGGTCTCCGCGTCACCGACCAGGTCGGCGATCTCGGCGATCCGGGCCGCCCGGCCCAGGCCCTTGCCGGTCCAGTAGGTGTCGCCGCCCCGGGCGTCCATCGGGTTGCCCCGCACCGCGGCGAGCTGGTCCTTCAGCTGGGTGAGGTCGGCGCCGGCGCCGGTGGCGACGGCGGGCAGCTCCGGCAGTACGCCGTGGAACTTCATCGCGGTGCGGAACTGCGAGACCCCGGCGAGCACCTTCATCCGGCCCCGCGCCGAGGGGTAGGTGAGGGTGAGCGGGGTGGCGCCGGTGAGCGCCTTCCACTGGTGCGGGTAGAGGCTCACCACGGTCCGGGTCTCGGTGCCCTCCCGGGCCTCGGTGGTGAAGCCGTACGTGCTGGTCACCGTCCCGGCGGCCGGGTCGTACGCGTAGCCGAGCCGGGTGCCGGTGACGTGGGCGTGCGCGTACCGGCCGTAGGTGGTGGCGAGTTCGGCGCGGGCCGTTGCGTCGGTGTTCGGGGTGGTGGGCAGCAGCGCGATCGAGAAGTAGCCCCTGCCGCCCAGGGTGGACGAGATCCGGCCGTTCGCGGTGGACCAGGTCGCCCCGGTCGGGGCGTACGCGACGTAGTCGTGGCCCTTGATGGTGAAGCCGATGGTGGCGCCGCTGTTGGACCAGACGGTCGGGCTGCCGCCGGTCGGGTTGAGCACCGCGTCGCCGCCGCTGGTCCGGAAGTAGGCGAAGGGCAGGCCGTGACCGATGGTGGCGCGCATGGTCCGCGCGCCGTCACTCCAGTACGGGGTGACCGTCCAGTCGGACCAGCCGTCGACCTTCACCACCGGGGCGCCCAGGGCGGCGACGCCGACCCGGAAGTCCTCGGCGTAGGCGTACTTGTACTCGCCCACGCCGGTGGCGGTGCCGGTGACGGTCGGCACGGAGGTGGCCGAGAAGCCGAGGCCGTCGCTGAACGTCTGGTACGACAGCGGGTGCGCGTGCAGCGGTTCGCTGTACGCGCAGTTGGTCTTCTTCCAGAGCAGGGACGACCACCAGTCGTTGGTGGGGACCGGGCCGGACGGCGCGTCGGCGGTGACGAACTGCCGGGGGTTGGTGGAGAGGTCACCGCAACCGGCGGGGAGGGGCCCCACCCGGTCGGTGGTGTAGCTGCCGGCCCCCACGGAGGCGGCCTGGGCGTCGGTGGTGGCGGCGACGGTGAGGCCGCCGAGGACGAGGGCGAGCGCGGTGGTGGCGGCGAGCGCCCAGGTGCGGTGTGGTGCAGGAGGTTTCACGGGTGCCTCCTATGCGCCGGGCCGGTCGGGGCCGGCCCGGAGCTCGTCGGAATTATGAGGTTTGTTACCTGAGAGAGCGCTCTCTCACGACCGGACGCTACCCACAGGTACGACGCGCGTCAATGTGTCCGACCGGTTAAGCCCGGATGTCGCGTTTGGTCGGCCGGCGGGCGCGCTCCCACGCCGGCCCGCCCCGGTCGTTCGCGGGCGGTCGGGCCGGTCGGGGTCGGCGGTGGCCGGTCGGCGCTGGGGTCGGGCCTGGGGTCAGCCGCCGCCGGCGGACGACGCCTGCTTCGGGCAGCCGTGCTCGCGACGCCACTGCGTCACCTCGGCCACCGGGGAGCGGTTGCCGCCCCGGCGCCACGAGTCGAGATAGCGGGCCGGCCAGACCACGCCCCGCCGGATCCACCAGTCGTCGTGACCAGAGCACTTCGGGGAGAGCCCGAAGTGCAGGTGGCAGACGTTGTTCGCGTTGCCCGTCCGGCCGACCTTGCCGAGCGCCTGACCGGCGCGTACCCGGGTGCCCGCCGCGATCCCGTCGGCGATCGCGCTCAGGTGCGAGCCGTAGTAACGCACCCCGTCGTCGCCGAGCAGCGAGACCGACAGGCCGCCGTTGTACGGCCCCAGCGGACCACCCTTGCGGAACCGGTCCACCCGGGACACCTCCAGCACCTGGCCGTCGGTCACCGCCACCACCGGCTCGCCGCAGTCGGCGAAGATGTCGGTGCCCGGGTAGCCCGAGTGCGTCGGGTGGTAGTCGACGTTGTCGGCCCGGACCGGGAAGACCCGCCGGACATTGGCCCGGGTCGGGCTGGTCGACGGCGACGGCGAGACGGACCGCGACGCCGACGCGGCGGGAGACGACGCGGCCGGGGTCGCCCCGGTCGCCATGGGTGCCGGCTGCTCGGCGCTCGCCATGCCGCTCGGCGGCACCCAGCCGCCGGTGGGCGCGGCGGCGGGCCGATCGCCACCGGCGCAGCCGGCGGCCAGCGCCGGCGCCAGCAGCAGCAGGACCGGGAAGGCGGCGACGCGGCGACGTCGGGAGGATCGCGAGCGCATCCGGTCATCCTGACAGACCAGTACGGTGGAGCGGGGTCCCGCGCCGCCCGCGTGGCGGCGACGCTCCCGCCCGGGTGTAGTCACGCTGTGTGAAGGGAGCGCCGCCGATGCAGGGCCAGCCCGGATACCCGGTCGACCCGGCCACCGGCCGCCCGCTGCCGCGGGTCCCGTCGGGGCTGTTCCCCGCCGGGCCGCCGCCGCGACCGACCTGGCGCGAGCCGCACCCGGTCACCGGCAGCGGCGTCGCGATGGGCGGCGCGCTGGCCGCCGCCTGGCTGCTGCTGTTCGGTCTGCTCGCCCGCGACGTGGCAAGTTACGCCTGGTGGACGGCGTTCGCCGGGGCCGTCGCCTGGCTCGCCGCGGCGATGCTGGTCCGGTTCGGCGACCGGGGAGCGGCCACCGGGGTCGCCATCGTCACGGCGGGCGGCTGGAGCATCGCCGCGGCCGTGCTGGCGGTCCGCTGGGCGACCTCCGGCGACTGGCCGCTCTGGTGACCGCCGACACGGTCCGTAGGTGCCGGACTGCGCAACGAACGGCATCTTGACGTACCCGCTGTGACTGGGCACGCTCGCCGTATGGCCTGGATCACCCAGCAACTCGATCCCGAGCGCAGCCGTCGTCGCCAGCAGCTCCTCGCCGAGCTGGCCGGCGCCCGCGCGGCCCAGCAACGGGACCGGCCGCGGCGGGTACGCACCGACAAGCTGCGTCAGCTGATCGCCACCCGCCGCCGCATCGCCGGCTGACTCCGGGCACCGACTTCCCGCCAATGACCGGCCCTTCGGGGCGTTGACCGGTCGCCCGCCGACCCGACCGGCTAACGTGCACGCGTAACGGGTCGGCGTGCTGTGCCGAGGCGATTTTGGGGGGACCGTGTCGTACTTCGCTGCCGCAGCGGTGCGCGTCGAGGGCGGCTGGACCGCGGACGAGCTGAGCCTGCGGGGTGCCGCCGATCTGGACGAGGTGGCCGAGCGCCTCCGTGACGTCGAGCCGGACGCGGACCTGTCGCTGCTCTTCGTCGAGGTCGACGACACCTATCTGGTGATCATGCGGTTGGACGACGGCGAGGACCTGCGGGTCTTCGGTTCGGACTCGGCGCTCGCCGAGGAGTCCCGGCTGGGCGCCCTGCTGGTCGGTGACCTCAAGACCTCGGTGACCGGGCTCGACGACACCGACGAGCCGGTGGCCCCCGCCGGCGGCTCCGCCGGTGACGAGGAGAGCGACCAGCCGGCCGTCGACCCGGAGGCCGACCCGGTCGGCGACGCCGACCTCCTGGCCGACCTGGGCGTCTCCGCGCAACGCCTGCTCAACCTCTGTGCCCGGGAGGGCATGCTGCCGGGCGACGTCACCACCGAGGTGTGCCAGGTGCTCGGCTGCGCCGACGAGGTCGAGGAGCTGCGTGAGGTCTGAGCCGCCGTCCGGCGGGATCGAGCTGCCCGGCGGCGGCTCGCCACTGGCGGGTGCCGCCGAACCGGCCGACGCCACCGATCCGGCGCTGGGCACCGTACGCCCTGGACAGCCGACGCCCGGCGCGGCCAGGCGGGTCGGGCCGGGCGCCGACGAGGGCTTCGCCGCGTGGACCGGGACGGGCCGCCAGCAGCGGCACGAGCTGTGGATGCGCCGGGCCGTCGAGGTCGCCGTCACCGGCCCCGAACCGCCCGCCGAACCCGGCGGGGCGGCCGACGACGTGCCGGTGGGCGCGGTGGTCTACGCCCCGGACGGCACCGAGCTGGCGATCGGCCGCAACGAGCGCGAACTGACCGGCGACCCCACCGCCCACGCCGAGGTGCTGGCGCTGCGCCGGGCCGCCGAGCGGCTGGGCCGCTGGCGACTGGACGACTGCACCCTGGTGGTGACCCTGGAGCCCTGCACGATGTGCGCCGGCGCGCTGGTGCTGGCCCGGATCGGCACGGTGGTCTTCGGTGCCTGGGAACCGAAGACCGGCGCCGCCGGCTCGCTCTGGGACGTGCTGCGCGACCGCCGCCTCAACCACCGCCCCGAGGTCTACGGCGGCGTGCTCGAAGTGGAGAACGCCGCCATCCTCCGCGCCTTCTTCCGGTAAGGAGGGTGCCCTTCTTAACGCCTCCGGTAGAGGCGGGGCCCCTTGTTAACACCCGAGGGCTCCCGCCCGGCGACGCCCGGGCCCGTGGCCGGGGATGACGGTGCTCAGGCGGGCACGGTGGTGGGCCGCAGCAAGGTGGCGGCCACCGCCCGGGCCGCGTCGGTCCACGGGGCCGGACGCATGGTCGCCGGGTCGAGCCGCACGATGGACCGGGTGCCGTCGGCGTACCGGGTCGCGCCGTCGACCGAGCGGAACTCGAAGGCGTACCGCGCGCTGCTGGTCCCGAAGTGGTCGAGCCAGAAGTGCACGGCCACCGGGCCGGTGCCCCTGATCGGGGCCCGGTAGGTGATGGTGAACTCGCGTACCGCGTGGAACACGTCGGGGGTGCTGAGCTGCCCGCCGGTGAAGGAGACGCCGCGGTCGGCCCAGTAGGGCGTGAGCGCCCGTTCCAGCAGCACCGCGTACCGGGCGTTGTGCAGGAGGCCCATGGCGTCGAGTTCGTCGAAGTGCACCGTGACGAGCTCGACGTGGCCGAACTCGACGGTGGGCTGGTCGGCGGTGGCGTGGCTCATGACGGGCCTTCCGATAGCAGGGCCGGCTCGGGGGACAACGTCCGTAGCCGGTTCAGCAGACCCTGGCGGGCCTGCCGGTAGGCGGTGTCCGGATCCAACATCCGGGAGCGCATCACGGCGCTGATCCCCAGCGCGTCGATCTCGTACGCCAGCTGCGCGACGTCCAGGTCCGCGGGCAGCTCGCCGAGGGCGACGGCCTCGCGGACCAGGCGTTCGAGGAACGCGGCCCAGCGACCGTACGCGTCGACGAGCCGGTCCCGGACCGGGCCCGGCCGGGCGTTGTATTCGAGCTCGGTGTTGGCGAAGAAGCAGCCACCGGGCAGCACCCGCGCGGCATAGAAGTCGATCCGGGCGTCGTGCAGCGCCCGGAGCCGGCGCACGCCCCGCGGGGCGCGCAGGGCCGGCTCGATGATCCGCTCCTGCCACTGCTCGACGGCCCGGTCGACGGTGGCGAGCTGGAGGGCCTCCTTCGACCGCCAGTGCGCGAACAGGCCGGACTTGCTCACGCCGAGGGTGTCGGCGAGCTGGGCGAGGGAGAGCCCGTGCAGACCCGCCTCGGTGGCCAGCGCCACGGCCGCGTCCAGCACCGCGGTCCGGGTGCGTTCGCCGCGGGCCAGCCGGCCGTCGAGGGTCATGCGAAGGAGCCTAGACGAAAAAGTACGACCGGTCGTACTTATTTCTGTGAGCTAGGTCGCCGCCGCCCCGTCACCGGAGGGGTGACGGGGCGGCGGCGAACTGCGAAAGGGTCAGGAAATGACGGTGTCGAGACCGACCTCGACCATCTGGCTGAAGGTCTGCTCGCGCTCCTCGGCGGTCGTCTTCTCGCCGGTCTTGATGTGGTCGCTGACCGTCAGGATGGTCAGCGCGCGGGCCTTGAACCGCGCGGCGATCGTGTAGAGCGCCGCCGACTCCATCTCGACCGCCAGCACCCCGTAGTCGGCGAGGGTGTCGTAGAGGTCCGGCCGGTCGGTGTAGAAGGCGTCCGCCGCCAGGATCGGCCCGACCCGCATGGTGATGCCGCGCCGCTCGGCCACCTCGACCGACGTACGCAGCAGCCCGAAGTCGGCCACCGGGGCGTAGTCGATCAGCCCGTCGAACCGCATCCGGTTCATGTTCGAGTCGGTGGACGAGCCGATCGCGGCCACCACGTCCCGCAGTTGCAGGTCCTCGGAGAGGGCGCCGCAGGAACCGACCCGGATCAGGGTCTTCACGCCGTACTCGTTGATCAGCTCGTGGGCGTAGATGGAGGCGGAGGGCATGCCCATGCCGGAGCCCTGGACCGACACCTCGACGCCGTTCCAGCGCCCGGTGAAGCCCAGCATGCCGCGCACCGTCGAGTAGCACTTGGCGTCCTCGAGGTAGGTCTCCGCGATCCACTTGGCCCGCAGCGGGTCGCCCGGCATCAGGACCCGCTCGGCGATCTCTCCCGGCTTAGCGCCGATGTGCGTACTCATGGCAAAGATCCTGCCAGGCCGGCCGGCGGGATACCGGTTCGGCGTCCCATCCGGTGGTCCTGTACCCTCGTCGGCGGTGGCGTGTCCGAGCGGCCTAAGGAGCACGCCTCGAAAGCGTGTGAGGGTTTACGCCCTCCGAGGGTTCAAATCCCTCCGCCACCGCTCCGAACTGCGGGAACGCGGTCATGCCCCTGGTGGGTGTGACCGCGTTCCCGTTTCTGGTCGCACCCGTCGCGGCGCACGCTTCCCGAGCGCTATGCGGAGGCTCGCAGGGGATCGAGGGCGGCCAGGACCAGGTCGAGGCCGAAGATGAACTCCTCTGCCGGGTCGTAGTTGGCGGCGAGGAGCGCCGCGGCGGACTCGTTGAGGTAGGGGAACTCGTCAGGAGGAAGCTGGGGCAGGAAGACGTCCTCGGCCAGGTCCGCAAATTCATCGGCGGTGTCGAACGGCAGGCTGGCTTCCTGCAGGGCGAAACCGTAGACGTAGCTGTCGAGCAACCAGTTGGCGTGCGTCGCCATCAGAACCGGGAAGCCAGCCCTCCGCAGGCAGGCGGTGACCGCTTCGCGGTGGCGGAGGTGCGCGGGCCCCGGCGATGTCCGCGACTCCATCAGGCCGATCGCCCACGGGTGGCGGGCGAGAACCTGTCGGGCGGATAACGAGCGCCGTCGCATCGCCGACTGCCAGTCGGTCTCCTCGGGCGGGAGCTCGATCTCCTCGAACACGACGTCGATCATCGCGTCCAGCAACTCATCCTTGTTCGCCACGTAGTGGTAGAGCGACATCGCGCCCGCGCCGAGCTCGCCGGCCAGTCGGCGCATGCTCAGCCCGTCGACCCCCTCGCGGTCGGCGAGCCGGATCGCCTCGACCACCAACCGCTGCTTGCTGAGCCCCGCGTCTGACGCGACCTGGCGTTGCTTCCTGGCGGACACGGGTCTCCTCGCTCCCTCGAACGGCTTGACAACAGTACAGCGTACGAGCATAGTACGGCGTACGACGTACAGTGTACGAAGTGCGGTGTACGAGCGAGCGAGGGTCGCAGCTCGGACGTGAGGAGGCTCCAATGGGAACCGAACAGCGATCGAACGCCTCAGCACGCCGGGGGCCGGGAGCCGGTCCGGCCGGGGCGGCGATGATGCGGGCCGCCGTCCAGCACCGCTACGGCCCGCCCGCAGTGATCGAGTCGTCCGAGGTCGGGCTACCGCGCCCCGGTCGAGGCGAGGTGCTCGTCCAGGTGGGCGCGGCCTCGGTGCATCCCGGCGACTACTTCGTCATGACCGGTGAGCCGTACGTGCTGCGTCTGGCGTTCGGGCTCCGCCGGCCGCGCCACGGCATCCCTGGCCGGGACCTCGCCGGCGTGGTGGCGGCGGTCGGGAAGGAGGTCACCGCTCTCCGCCCCGGCGACGAGGTGTTCGGCTGGAGCACCGCCGGAGCGCTCGCGGAGTACGCCCGCGTCCCAGCGGACAACCTCGTGCCCGTGCCGGCCAACCTGTCGGTCGTGGACGCGGCAGCGGTCCCCACGTCGGCCCTGGCGGCGTTGCAGGCACTGCGTGACATCGCGCACGTTCGACCGGGCCAGACGGTGCTGGTCACGGGCGCGTCGGGCGGCGTGGGCTCCTTCGCCGTACAGATCGCCAAGGCGTTCGGCGCCGAGGTGACCGGGGTGTGCAGCACCCGCAACGTCGACCTGGTCCGGTCGCTCGGTGTCGACCACGTCGTCGACTACACGAGGACCGACTTCACCCGTGCCGGGAAGCGCTACGACGTCATCCTCGACAACGTGGAAGCCCAGCCCCTGGCGGATGTCCGCCGAGCGCTGACGCCCACCGGCACCCTCATCCCCAACAGCGGACGCGGCGGCCGCTGGCTCGGCCCCCTCGGTCGGATCGTCAAAGCCCGCGTGCTGTCCGGGTTCACCCGTCAGCAACTGAAGCCTCTCGTGTCGATCGGGAAGCGCCAGGACCTGCTCACCCTGGCCGACCTCCTCGCGACCGGGCAGGTCACGCCGCTCATCGACCGCACCTACCCTCTCGACGAAGCAGCAGACGCCCTCCGCTACGTCGGGGCCGGCCACACCCGAGGGAAGGTCGTCGTCACCGTCTGACGACCCGATGACCATCCGAACCTGCTCGACAACCCGCCATCCGACCGAGACGAAGGAGTAAGGGATGAGCTCACCGCAGCACACCGCCACCACGCCGGCCGGCAGTCGGCTCCTTCGAGGCCGGCTCGTCGGCGCCGCGGCGATCGCGTTAGCGCTGTCGGTGGCGATAGAGAACGCGGTGCTGGCGGGAACGGGCGCGCCGACCTTCGGCGCTCCGATCGAGGAAGTTCTGACCTACTACGCGGCCAACCGCGACTCGGTCGCGATCGCGTCCGGTCAGGTGGCCCTGTACCTGCCGCTGCTGCTCGTGTTCGTGACGGGTCTGCACGGCCTCGTGGAGCGGCGCGGTGGCGGAGCAGGCGCCGACTGGTCGCGCCTCGCCGTGGCCGCCGGCGCGACGCTGTCGGCCATCTTCGTGCTTGTCAACGTCCTGCAGATCGGGCTCGCGCTCTCCGCCGGCGGGCTGGCCGAGCCGACACCCGCGTTCGAGCTCGTCTGGCAGGTGCACGCGGCGGCGTTCGCGCTGGCGCTGCCGACGCTCGGCACCACCTTCATCGGCACGGCCCTCGCCGCGCACGCGAGCGGGCTGACTCCGGCTTGGCAGCGCCTGCTGGGCCTGGTGGGCGGGGGTCTGCTGCTCGCCGCGGGGGTCGGCAACCTCGCGATCGCCGACGGCTCGGCGCTGCTCTTCGTCGGGCTCCTGGGGTTCGCCGGCTGGCTCGTCTGGCTGCTCTTTACCGGCGTGCGCCTCGTCCGGTCCTGACCGATGAGGTCGGCGCGAGATCGCGCACGTGGGCAAAAGGAAGACGCTGCTCAGCTACCAACGATCACGGACCTGCCAGGTACCTCGGCCGCCCGTCGCCGAGCGCGTCGACCGCATGACGCAACCGCCGCCACACGTACGGGCGAAGCAGTTCCCGCGCCCCGTCGAGCGAGACGAACCGGGCCGCGTTCAGCTCGTCATCCGTCGGCCGCGGCTTCTCGGCAGAGGGCAGCACCCCGCCGTCGAAGATGAACATCAGGCTGTCGTCCCACGGCCCGTGCGGTGCCACCCAGTCCACCACCAGCATCGGCCCGATCGTCAGCTCCACGCCGAGTTCCTCGCGAAGCTCCCGCTCTGCCGTGCGGTGGGGTGGCTCGTTGGCCTCCGCCATGCCGCCCGGCAGATCCCAGTCCGGCTTGTACCGGGGGTCGACGAGCAGGATCTCACCCCGCCCGTTGCGCAGCAGCACATCGACACCGACCCGCTTCCGGGGCTGCCGCGCGTTGCCTTCGGCGAGGTGGGCCTGCCAGGCTGCCGGGTCGCGCTCGTACAGGGGACGCTCGTCGGCCATGACGACCATTGTCGGCGGCTGTCATCTTGCTGGCAGCGGCAGCGTCACCCAACTCCGTTCCCGGAACGTGTCGCGAAGCCGGTCCAGAAGTTGTGGCACCTCTGGGCATCGGCTGGCGTGCGACCGCAGCAGCAGTGCGAGATGTCGTAGCTGGTCGAGGACGACAGCGGAGCCGAGCCCGTGAGTGAGGTCGACGGTCTGACGGGTGAGCAGGCACACCTCTTCGATCCGGGACTGGCCGACCAACGCGGTGGCCAGGAGCAGGCGGGCGAGGGCCTGACTTCGTACCCGGGCGGTGGGCTCGTCGACGACGACGCCGTCGAGGGTGCGGAGGGCGGCGGTGACGTCGCCGAGGCGAAGCAGGCACCGGGCCACCTCGATGTTCAGCGAGGTGCGGTCGAACGGGCTCAGCCAGGCAGAGTGCGCGGCCGCCGTCTCGGCGAGAGCGGCTTCGGCCAGACGAAGAGAAGAGTGACAGTCCAGGGCGCGGCCCGCCGCCGCGAAGCCGCGCGCCTGCAAGGCGAACAGTCGGGCGCGAACCCCGGCGGTCGCTTCCTCGCCGACGACGGTGCCGAGTCCGTCGGCGGCGTGCGCGATCGCGGCGCTCCCGTTTCCCTCGTGGCAGGCGAGGTGGCTCAGGCTGCCATGCACCTGGCCGACCAGGAGCTGATCCCCGCTGTCGACCGCGAGCGCCAACGCCTGGCGGAAATGTTGGCGGCTCGTGATGGAATCCCCGGAGTCATGTGCCATCCAGCCGGCCATCTCATGCAGTGAGGCTGCCGCCGTCAGCGCCTGGCGAGGGATGGACGGTGACTGTTTCGGCGGGCCGGCGAAGGCCGCGAGGTGTGCCAGCACCGTGCCGTAGAGGTTCTTGCCGCCGATCTGCCGGTCGGCGGACCGAAGTGCGCGGATCAAGTGAAGGCGGGTTTCCCCGTCAACGGGTGACGGAGCGTCCATCGGCTTGGAGGAAAGATCGAACCACAGGGCATGCATGGGTATCCGCAACACCCGAGCCCAGTGCGTCAGCCGGTCGAGGTGCACGACCGGCGGCCCGTTCTCGACCCGGCTGAGCTGTGCCTGCGTGATGCCGAACCAGGCGGCCACCGTGGCCTGGGGTAGCGGCTGGCGCCCGTGGTAGGGGTGGTGGCGGTAGGCGCGGACCGCTCGGCCGAAATGCCGCTCCGCCAGCGCGCGCCGAAGTGGCTCGTGGGACCAGAAGGCGGCCGGGACCTCGGGCGCGGCGGCGATCCGATCCCGCTCTGCCCGCTGACAGGGAGCGCAGCGTCCGGAGTCGTTGTCAGTCGCCAGCGTGGCTCCGCAGCGGGCACAACCAGCTCGCCCCGACGTCTCGGTCATCGGCTCATTCAACTCGCTCGGTCACTGTCCGGTATACGCGCCGCGCATATCCGCTCTGCTTCCCGCGTACGCCAGCGGGGGCCGGACCTCGGCGGGCCCGGCCCCCTGCCGGTCAGGGCGTCACCACGCGGACATGTCGGGTAGTTGGTCGATCGAGATGGTCCTCGGGTTGGCCATCGCGGTGCGCCAGAGCCCGGCCACGTCCTTGCCGCTGCCGTTCCAGTCCCGCGAGGCCCAGACCACGAAGTACGGCCAGGCCGGGTCGGAGTTGGGGTTGAGCGGGCTGAACGTCTCCGCCACGCCGGTGGTCTTGGCGCCGCTGACCGCCTTGGTGGTGGCGAAGTCGGAGGCGCTCTGGAAGTAGTCGGAGGTGACCAGGTCGACGTAGCCGTCGCCGGGATACCAGGAGGCCAGCGAGGTGCCCTGGCCGCTGGCCATCCCGTTGAACACCCAGACGATGTTGTGCGCGCCGGCGAGCTGGGCCCGCTGGTAGATCAGCCGCCAGAGCTGCTGGTAGGCGGCCTGGCCCTTCTTCGCCCACCACATGTAGTTGTTGTTCGCCTCGTGCAGCGGGCGGAACAGCACCGGCACCCCGGCGTCGCCCATCTTCTTCAGCTCCCGCACCACCAGGTCGATGTCCTGATAGAGCTTCGACGACGGGTTGGTGAGGTCGGGCTGGAAGTCGCAGGGCGCGGAGTAGTTGCCGCCGCGCGGGCAGTACCAGTGCCACTGGAACGCCACGATGCCCTTGCGCGCCTTCGCCCAGTCGATGACCTGCTGGGTCTGGATGCTGCCCCGGGTGTACTCCATGAAGTCGAACGCCACGATCGCCGGGTAGCGGCCGGTCAGCTGCTGCACCTTGTCCGCGTCCGGCAGGTCGGTCTGGCCGCTGACGTAGGTGTGCGTGCGCAGGTAGCAGATCAGGTTGCGGGCCTTCGAGTTCGCCTGCGGGTCGGCCGGGGCCTGACCGCAGTCCGGGCCGGGCGGGGTGGGCGGCTTCACCGCGTACACCTCGAACTCATAGAGCGAGTAGCCCCAGGCGGTGCCGCGGGCGGTGCCGGCCATCCGCACGTACCGGCCGCTGGCCCCGGCCGGCGTGACGTCGTCGGTGCCGCCGTCGCCGGTGGTGGTGCTGAAGACCGGGGTCCAGGTGGCGCCGTCCGTCGAGGTCTGGATCTGGTACGCCCGACCGTACGCGGCCTCCCAGCGCAGCCGCACCGTGTTGATCGGGTACGTGGCGCCCAGGTCGACCTGGATCCACTGCGGGTCGCTGTACAGGCTGGACCAGCGGGTGCCGCCGTTGCCGTCGACGGCCTGCGCGGCGGCGTTCGGGCTCTCCGTCGACGACGCGGTGACCGGCCGGTTCAACGCCAGGTTACCGGTGGGTGGGTCGGACGGGCTCGGGGTGCCGGTCGGGTCGGGGCTGACGGTCGGGCTCGGACCCGGCGTGGTGTCGCCGCAGGCCGCGCCGTTGAGCGTGAACGCGGTCGGGGCCGGGTTCGAGCCGCTGTAGGTGACGTTGAAGCCGAAGCTGACCGTGCCGCCGGCCGGGAGGCTCGCGTTGTACGAGACGTTGGTGGCGGTGGCGTTCGCCCCGGACTGGGTCTTCGTCGCGTTCCAGATGTCGCCGATCACCTGGTTGCCGGGGAACGCCCAGCCCAGCGTCCAGCCGGTCACGGCGGCGCCGGTGTTGGTGATCGTGACGTTGGTGGTGGCGCCACCGCCCCAGTCGTTGGTGACCTGCCAGGTCACCGAGCAGGCGCCGGCGGCGGCCTGGGCGGGTGGCGTGGTGACGAGGGCGGTGGCCAGCGCGGTGACGGCTGCCGCCGCCCCGGCCAGGCACGCCCGCGTGCGGGTGCGTCGGATCATGAGGATCTCCCGTACGGGTGGTGGGTGCGGGGAGTCCTCGCCGCCCGGACGGGTCGGGCCGCCGGTTGCCCCCGGCGCTCGACCCAGCGAAGATATTCACGATGGTCGGCTTAACCGGTTAACTTGTCAATTCCCCAGCGAGGCATAGATACATCGATGGGATCTGTTAACCGGTAAAGACGGTCAGCACGGGCTGTAGCCCTCGTCGAAGAGGCGGTGGGCCCAGTCGGCGTACCCGGCGATGGTCTCGCGCACGACCCGTCCATCGTGGAGGAACAGGTAGGCGCGGTCGCCGCTGCGGGCGAGCAGGCCGTCGAACCGGTACGTCCCGGCCGGGGCGCGTAGCCGGATCGCCGACGGGTAGCGGGCCCGGACCTCGGCGACCGGCGTGCCGGCGCCGATCCCCTCCGGGGTGCTCATCGGGTCGTCGGCCCAGAGCAGCACCAGTCGGTCGTCGACGAAGATCGGGCTGACCGAGCCGTGCCCGGCGAGCAGCGGACCGCAGGCGTCCACATCGGAGCGGAGCACCCCGCGCCGGGTCAGTTCCTGCTCGCTGTCGCCGAACTCCACCCCGGTCACGCCGTTGAGGTCGATCACCTCGGTGTTGCCGGCGGGTGTGGTGATTCGTGGCGCCTGGACGCCGCTGCCGGCCGCCGAGGCGGCAACCAGCAGCGTGGCGATGAAGGCGAATTGTCGCAATTTCATGAGCTCCCCCAGTCCCCAACGGGGCCGGGCCGCTCAGGTTGCTGGTCGTCGCCGGATTCCTTCGATTCCCATTCCTCGGCCAGCTCGTCCCAGTAGTCGGCGGTCAGTCCGCGCCGGCCGTGGGTCAGCCAGCCGGCATTGTCCCGCTCCAGGTGCAGCCCCAGCTCGGCGAAGTGGTCGATCCACGGGCCCGGCTCGGCACCCAGTCGGGCCAGCGCCGCGTTGATCGGCCACTCGGCCCGCGGCCCGTCCAGCATGCCGTCGAAGCGGGGCCCCCAGGTGACCTCGCCGCCGAGCCAGACCATCGCCGCCTGGTGGCCGGCGCCGCCGGCGAACTCGGCCTCCAGGTACGCCACCGGCCCCTCCCGCGACCACCGGCCCAGCAACTCGGTCAGCGCCGGCGAGAGCAGCAGGTGGAACGGCCGGTCCGGGCCGGGGTCGTCGGCGGCGAAGTCGGGCAGCCCGCCGGTCAGCTCCTCGACCAACTGCGGGGTCACCGGCAGCAGGGCGAAATCCTGCCGCAACGCGGCCAGCACCGCGTGGTCCAGGCCCTCGGTCCGCTCGCGCAGCAGCTCCGTGTCGGCCACCACCGCGCTGAGCTGGTAACTCATCCGGTCCTCTCGGTGTCCACAGGCTGTGCATGGAACATGTGTACGACGGGGCCCGGTGTCGCCGGAGTCCCAGTCGGACCGTACCGGGACACACAGCGAGGCGTTCCACTGCCAATATGACCCCGATGCGGCGCGCGCGCCGCCGTCACGGGGGATCCACACAGACGGATAGCGAGCGAAGCCCGGCGTACGCCGGGTTGCTCGTCGTGCCCGTCGGTTTCCTCCTGCCGGCGGACCGCGTTGCCGTACCCGGCCCGGTCACCGGGCCGGGGCCCACCCGTCAGGAGGAGAACTCGTGCAGGACCAGCGCTCCAACCGTCGTTCACTGCTCCGGGCCGCGGCCGTCACCGCCGCCGGCAGCGCCGTCGCCGCCCCGGCGCTGGGCGGCATCACCCCCGCCCAGGCCGCCGGCCTCGCGGCCAGCGGCGCGATCCCCTGGGTCGGCAAGGCCGGCTCCGGGGCCCCCTTCATCGCCGACGACGCCGTCGGCGCCCAGGCCGCCATCAACGCCGCGCTGGGCAGCGGCGCGCAGCAGGCCGTCTACGTCGCCCCCGGCGAATACCTCGTCAAGGGCCCCGTGGTGCTCTACGGCCGACAGGCGCTGATCGGCGCGGGGCCGATGGCCACGGTGCTGAAGGCCACCACGGGCTTCAGCGGCACGGCTCTCGTCACCACCCCGGCGGGCGCCTACACCCACTCCCGGCAGTGCGTCACCGACATCGGCCTTGAGGGGGCCAACCTGGCCGCGAACGGCATCAACTTCCAGATGAACGCCGACCCGACCACGTACGGGCCGGACCCGGCGCCCTGGCTGACCCGGGTCTTCGTCAGCCGCACCACCGGCGACGGCATCTACCTCGGCGGCACGTACGCCGGTGGGATGCGCGAGTTCAAGCTCACCGACTGCCGGGTGGAGAACGCCGGCGGATGGGGCTACAACCTCCAGTCCTCGGACGGCTTCGTCAGCGGCTGCTCCTGCCAGGGCAGCGACGCGGGCGGCTACCTGATCGGCGGCGGCAACATCAAGGTGTGGGGCAGCAAGGTCTACGGCACGGGCACCGCGACGACGGCCGGCCCCGGGTTCCGGCTCGCCTCCTCGCGCGCCACAGTGGTGGGCTGCGAGGCCCAGGACGTCGCCGGCAACGGCTTCGAGATCGTCGGTGCGAACTGCACCATCTCCGGCTGCACCGCCGACTCGACCGGGTGGGGCACCGCCGCCGGGGCGACCGACCTGAACTCGGCGGGCTTCCACGTCGCCGGGTCGGCGGCGAGCATCGAGGGCGGCTCGTTCCAGCGGGCGAACGGTGGCCCCCGGTGGGTCCTCGGCGTCGGCGCCAACGTGGCCGGCATGCGCACCGCGCTCTACCTGGCCAGTGGGGTCAACTACGTCTCCGTCCGGCTGGTCACCGGGGCGAACAAGCCGGCCCCGTTCCAGCGCCTGATCACCGGCACGGCCGGCGCCAACTCGTCGATCTCGGTGCTCGGCTGACGCTTCCCGCGGCACGACGAAGGCCGGTCCGTAACCAGGCCGGCCTTCGGCCGCCCCCCCCACGTGACCTCACGCTCTGTTAGCGTCCCGCCATCCCCCTGCCGAAGGACGTGATCCGTGCCCGCCCACGCCGCGACGAAGCTGGTTCGATCTCTGGTGGCGCTCTGCCTGGCGGCCCTCGTCGGGGCGGCCGTCCCGACACCCGCGCAGGCGGACTTCCCGCCGCACCTGCGGGCGTGGACGTTGTCGGTCCATCTCGGCGAGGGTGGCGCACCCGGCAAGCAGATGTGGCTGACCTGGTACGGGGCCTACGCCAAGTCCGGCACGATAACCCTGGACCTCGGCGAGGCCGCCGCCCTCGCCGAGCTGAGCGTGGCCCCCGACGCGCTGAACGGGCCGGACCACGAGTGTGTCCAGCCGAGTGCCGCCGTGCTCACCTGCGAGGTCGGCGAGCTGGATGGGGAGCACCACCGCATGCCGATCCGGTTCACGCCGAAGGCGAGCGCGCGGTTCGGTGACGCGGCCACCTTCACGGTCAGCGCCCGGCCCGCGGGAGTGACCAGGGTCGAGCGGACCACCGTCGACCTGGCCATCAAGGACGGTCCGGATCTGGTGCTACTCGACCCGGAGCCGTTCACCTTCCCCAACTACCCGATCGTGCCGGCCCCGGCCGGGACGACCCGGCACCAGCCCGTCCGGCTGACGAACGCGAGCGACAAGCCCAGCCGGGGCGTGACGATGTGGTTCCACGCACCGGTCGGGGTGTTCCCCGGTTCGCACTCCAACTGCCGCTACGGCGAGCCGTACCCGTGGTACCGGGTCGTCGCCTGCGACTTCGACGTGCCGATCGAGCCGAACCGGACGTACGAGGTGGTCGGTGGCCTGGACGTCCGGCTGGCGCCGGACGCGGTGGGTGACTTCCTGACCTGGACCGAGGTCCTGCCGCTGGGGGAGTCGATGCCGGAGTGGTCCCAGCTGGAGCTGGTCCCCGGCAGCGGGCCCGAGCTGGCCATGCGGGCGATCCACGCGCAGGCTGCCGACTTCACCGAGATCGACTTCATGGACAACTTCGGCGCCGTCAGATATCGCGTCCGCAACCGGTACGACGTGATCGCCGTGGGCGCCACCCTTTCCGGAGCGGTCGGCACGCTGGTGGACGTCCGGGCAGGGGTGCGGATCTCCGGTAAGGCCGCGCTGACCGGCGCAAACAGTGCCGGGCGGGACCTGACGGCCGAGATCCGGTTCCCGGACTGGGTCCGGGTCGTCACCCCCGATCCGACCTGTGCCGACTACTCGAACACCCACTACGCGTGCCCGATCATGGCGGAGAAGTTCGGCCCCGACGAGGAGCGGCTCTTCGGGTTCCGGGTGGAGATCACCAAGGCCGGTGGCGCGCCGGGTGAGGTCAGCCTCCGGCTGAACGAGCGCCTCGCGGAGCACCCGCAGGACACGCGCAACGACCGGGCGGAGATCGGTTATGCCGCGGCCAGTCCCAGTCCCAGCCCCAGCGTGACCGTCGGCCCGACGGCCAGCCCGTCCGGGCCGGCGCCGGGTCCGTCGACCGGTGGACCGGTCGACGTCACCCCGTCCCCGACCGAGCCGGGTGGCCTCGGCGGCGGCCTGCCGCGTACCGGCATGTCGAGCGCGGTGATCTGGTCCGGCGCGGCCCTGGTGCTCGCCGGCGCGGTGCTCCTGCTGGTCACCCGCCGTCGCGGCCGGACGACCGAGGCCACCGACCAGGGCTGAGGAAGCGTCGTCCAGCGGTGGACACGAGTCAGGGCCGGTCCCGTGGGGGCCGGCCCTGTCGTTTGTCCTGCTCAAGCGAGCGGAGGATACGAGATTCGAACTCGTGAGGGTGTTAACCCAACACGCTTTCCAAGTCTGTCGTTCGCTGTCCGGCGAGGGCCGTTGAGGTCTGGGGCAGCGGTTGATCGTGAAATCTGACCTGCCTGGATCCGTATGAACCTGGCCGAACGAGACGACAACTGAGACGACGGGTCACTGCTGCTCCCTCTCATCGTCCGCAGTGTCAGCCACCTCGTGGTCGGCAGCGTCAGGCTCCCAGTCGAGATCCTCACTGTCGTCGAGAGGTACATCGTCTGGCCTCGCTGTCATGGCGTCACCCACCCCCAAAACTGTCGTGAAGAGAGTGGTGCTGACGGCGGACCAGGGGAGCCGTCTGTCGCGGCGATAGATCTTGACATCCCATTTCTGAGCCAATGCATATTCAACGGATCGCTCGATTCGGCCAACCGTACTGTTTGCGGCCTGCTTGCGAGTGACGCCGCCGCGTTGAAAGTAGGCCGCGCTGTCCTTCGTGGCTCTCCAGATGAAGTTATATACCGCGCCGAGCGCGAACGATTCGAGCGCCTCTGCAAGAACGTTACGTGTCCGATCCCCAGGAGAGAACTCGAAATTATATTCCTCCATGCACAGCTCTAGGTAAGCGAGGGCCTCTTCGAGCATCACTCGATCCCATTCGCTCGCCCATTGCATCTGCCAGGAGTCCGGCCAGGGGCGGGTCAACGCGCCCTTGATTCCCTTGACCAGAGTTGCATTTACGGATCCGGTTGGGCCTTGGCCTCGCGCTGTCCATCGGACGCGATCAACGTAAATCCCCGGTTGTTCATCGCCTTCACTGTTGGCGACCCAGCCGAACGCCTTTGGCGGGGTAGAGGGATGGACGTAAATCTTTCCGGAATTCCAAAGCTCCGTCAGTCTGCTGCGGCCGTCTTCGGGGCGGGCGGAAAAGATGCTTCCGCTCCATGAGTCGAGTGGTATGGAGCATGTGTAATTCTCGTCTATAGGATTTCGGAAAAGCGCCAAGAGGGTTACCACCTCTCGGAGGCTCAATTGTTCGATCTCTAGCGGATCCAGATCTCTATACCCGAAACGAGCATTGATCTCATCGACAAGCCGTTGCTGGCGTTCGGCTGCGGCTAGCTTCTCTGCCTCTTCCTTAGCTGAGCGACATTCCTTGCATACCAGTCGGGTGAACGCAGCAGATCGCCGGTTCTGATCGAACTCACTGCGGCTTGCTGTGATCATCTCGATCCCGCAATCATCACAGAGCGTCTCAGGGTCACGTGCTATGACGATCTCCCGGAGTCTTTGCGTGAGAATGATCTGCGAAATCCCGGCGCTAGTAGTCACCTCTCTGACGGGACGTTTCCAACTGCCGTCGGCATCCACTTCCCAATAGCTCCTGGCGATATCCCTGTCGGTCGGGTCTTCGCTGAGGAACTCAAGTTCAACGGCAAGGCGAGTCTCGTCGGCAGTCACTGCACCACCTTACGAGAGTCGGCACCCGCAAGGAAGGTGTGAATGCTCATCTCTATGCATGCATATCGCTGGGAAGCAGGTCAGGCGGTATCTGGTCTCGTGTGATCACCTGCCCAGGTCCGATGAAGCGGCGGGCAACCAGGAGTCCCGCTTCGTGAGCCTCAATGCCGGCATGACTCGCCGAGGCGTCCGCAATCAGCCATGGTGTTAGGTTTTGCTCGAACGCGTCCACTGCGCCCTTCAGGACGCAGCTTTCAGTTGCGATCCCACAGAAATAGAAGTGGCTCCACTCTTTCATGCGGAACAGTTCTATGCCTTGGGCGGTGAAAGGGGTATAGGCTGTTTTATCGAGCATGGTGCCGTTAGATAGGTACGGTAGCAATTCGGAGACCACATCGATATCCGGTGAGGATTGAAGCCGTTGCCAGCCGAAAAAGCGCTCGAAGGGGCTGCCGGGATAGTTGAGGTACCGGGTGAAGAGTGTGTCGCCGCCGGCTGCCTGCCACCGGCGCACAAGGTCGGCAACGACAGGAACGATGTGCGCTGACTTCTCGCGTACGAAGCCGTTTTGCATGTCGGTGACGACAAGTACTGGGCGACCCGATGTCATTGGTTCAACCTCGTTCCGTATCGCGGAGGGTTTCGATGGATTGGTCTAGGGCTGGCATTAGATCACACGTCCGCAGAATCGCTCGGCGCATCGCCTGGTGCTGTCCGGTCTCCCGTAGGCGGGAAACAGTGAGTCGGGAGCGTACTCCACGAAGGTAGCGCCATCCATGTTCCGGCGGCACCTGTGGATCGCGGCCCTGCTCGACCTGTCGGGCAATCGCGTCGCTATACGCCCACATGGATTGAATCGCAAGCTCGCAGGCGATCAACTCAGCTTCCGTTAGGGAGCGCTCGGCTGAGATCGGGTGATACACGAGGCCGGACCATGAGGCGTAGCCTGCCGAGATTCCCCGTACGCCAAATGATTCGATGCCTACATGGTCGTACGTTTCGGATAGCAACGACTGCTCGATCAATTCCGCATGCGCCAAGTGTTCGTCATCCATGGCTCGGCCACGGTGCAGCAGTACCTTCGGTGTCGACATGATGCGTAGCGCCGTTTCTAGCAACTCAGCCGGCCACGCTGACTCAACGACCCACTGAGCGCCGAGGACATACACCGCTGACTCGTCCTCGGCAGGCGCGATGGGTGCGAGGTAATCGATGGCCCACTTTATGTTGTCGCCGTACGACACTTCCCGCCAGGCGGCGAGTGCTGCGATCGTGGACAACTGGACGTGCTCGACAAGGTGAAAGATTGCCGACCCGCACGGCCAGACGTACAGGGTGCAGTCGCCTTCCGGGTGCTCGACGGGAGTCGAGTAGCAGGTGTGCCACTGTCCCACGGCTGGCGTGCAGCCGGCGCTTTCGCGTAGCCGGGCAGTGCCCTCAGCGCCGACAAACGCTGTCACGAACTTGTGGGATCGCGCGGTGAAGTGCGGGCGATCCTCAGCGCTGCCCGTCAGCTCGCCGAACAGGTCGTGAGGCTTTGCGTCGTACGCCAGGCAGTAGAGCTGGCGGTAGATCGGGTCGGTGACCGCCACGCGCCCGGTCTCGTGGCGGTACATCGCCTTTTCGATGGCCTCGACCGTGGGTGTCTCCCGGATGCCGCGTTGTTGGCCTACGCGGTGCAGCTCCCGCGCGGCGCGCTTGCGCGACTCCCAGCCGACCGCCTTGCGGCGGTTGACCAGCACAAGATTCGGTTTGAACTGCCGTGGGACCTCATTGGACATGGGCCGTGTCCTTCGTGTCCGTGCGTAGGACCTGCCCGTATCGCTGCCCGGCGGGCAGTCTCATTGGCAGGCGAGCAAGGTGCCGCCGCGAACGGGAGCCGAGGACAGGAGGCACCTGATGATCCGACCTAGCCGGCGGTTCCTCTGCGTGGCCTCTCGGCCTGCCACTTCCGGACGGTCTCGGGCTGCCACGCCGGGGACCGGCCGAACATCCGGTCGGGCGCGGGAGCCTGGCCGCGTGAGACGTAAGAAGCCCAGGTGGCGCGACTGATCGGGGCACCTACCGACGCGAGGTAGGTGCGTACGTGGTCCGTCGTCCACCAGTCGGTGGGCAGGTCAGCGTCAGTCATCAGTACAAGCCTACGTGGTACGTGTGCTTGCGCGAATACAACGTGGAGTTGTAGCGTCACGGATACAACGCCACGTTGTATCCCGCCAGTTGGGGTCCGGGGAAGGCAGTGCGTAGCAGCACTGCACGCCTACGTCCCGCTGCGCGATTGGTCTTTGAGAACTTCACAGCAGAAGCGCCGCGTAGATCCGTCTGCGGCATCCCCGCCTTGAGCCACACGGTGGCCGACCTTGGTCGATCCCAAGCGAGCGGGGCGAGTGGGCCGGATCTTGGCGCGCGGTTTGGGCTTCTGCCTTTTCTTCCTGTTCGTCCCGTGGGTGCGGCCGGTTTGGTCGCACCCACGGGGCTTCCCACTTCATCGACTCTCCCGGAGGTTTCCCGTGAGGAAGCGCCTCGCCCCTGTCACCGCCGAGCCGACCGCCGCCGACCTGGCGGCGATCGAGGCGGAGTGGCCGCTGATCGCGGCCGAGCTGGACGTGCTCGACGCCGAGATCACCCTGATCTACGCCGAGGACCACGGCGGCCCGACCGCCTTGGACTGGCGACGCCTGCGCCGGGCCGAGGCCCGCGTCACCCGCGCCGCCGCCGACCTGACCACCCGCACCGACCCGCACCGCGCGGCCTGATGTCCCGCATCCGCGCCGCCTACTTCGATCCGGACGGGGCGCGGTACGGCATCCCGACCTACTGGTGGCGAGGTGCCCCGCCCGGCTACGCCACCCGCCGGCAACTGACCGCCGCCGGTATGCGGCCCGGTGGTCAGCCGGTCGCCGCTCAAGTGCTGTGGCGCGGCGTCGGTGGTACCCGCGCCGCCTACCTGTACCGGGTCGACCTGGCCCGACCGAAGCGCACCGCCACCCCCGCCCAGCGGCGCGGCATCGCCGCCGCGCTGACCGCTCGCCGCACCTGCCCCACCTGCCGGCAGGTGCGCGACTACTACATCCCGCGCTCGCTCGGCGAGTGCCTGACCTGCGCAAACCCTATGGAGGTTGCCGCATGACCCCCCGCACCTACACCGACCCTTCCGTGTTGGCCGGCATCGCCGCCGGAGCCTCGTGGGCCGATCCGCAGATGGACCCGACCCGCATCGACTGGACGACACGGCGGGCCGCCGCCGCGATCCCGTTCCCGCTGGTCGACGGACGGCCGGTCAACCCCTACGCACCGACCGGCATCCGGTACGGGCGGAACCTGTTGGGCCACTGGGGCGAGCAGCAGTGCGCCGACGCCATCGTGACCGCGACGACGCCGGGCGGGTGGCGCTGGCTCGTGCTCATCGAGCGCGCCGACGGCCACGGCTGGGCGCTGCCGGGCGGCTATGTCGACCCCGGAGAGAGCGCCCTGGCCGCCGCCGTGCGGGAGCTGGCCGAGGAAACCGGCCTGGCCGTTGACCCCGCTGACCCGTGGGTGACCACGCTGCCGACCAGGTACGTGCCCGACCCGCGCGCCTCCGATGAGGCGTGGATGGTCACCACCCCGATCCGCTTCGACGTGGGCGTGTACGCCGGTGCGCTGCCCGACGTGACCGGCTCCGACGACGCCCGCCGCGCCGTGTGGGTGCCGGCCGTCGACTACGGCTGCGTCGTCCGCCACCTGGCCGACGCCTACGGCGGCGAGGTGTTCGCCGCTCATCGTGACCTTCTCGCCGACGTCCTCGGGGGTGCCTGATGAACGTGCAACTGCTTGACCAGCTCGCCGACCTCGCCGAGCAGCACCGCGCGTTGCTGCTCACGGTGGGCGGCGCGGCGCTGCTGCTGCTGACCGCCGCCGCATGGTGGGCGCGGCGCCGGGGCAACCGCGGTGCCGCGTACCGGTGGGCCGCTGGGGCGGTGGCCGTCGCGCTGTCCGCTGAGGGCATGTGGGAGGTGGCCACGGAATCTCTCGGGTTCGCGTGGTGGAAGGCGCTGCTGCTGTTCGCGTTCGCCGAGCTGGCGATGCTCAACGAGGCGCACCAGGCCAAGGCCCGCGTGTCCGCCGAGCGCGAGCCGGGGGTGCATGGCGTCGCGGTCTGGGTGATCGCCGTCGGGGCGGGGCTGATCGCGGCCAGCAACGCGGCGAACACCGCTGAGTATCTGCTGCGCCTCGGTGCGCCGACGCTGCTCGCGTGGCAGTGGTGGTCGGACCTGATTGCCGATCGGCCGGACCGGGAGCGCCAGCCGTCGCGTTGGGTCTGGACGCCGCAGCGCATCGGTGTGCGGCTCGGGCTGCTTAAGCCGGGCGGGCTCGACGACCTGGGCGCGGTGTTCCGCCAGCGCAACGTCGAGCGCATGGTGCGCCTGGCCGACCGGATCGACACCGGCAGCGAGCGACTTGCCGACCGGCGGGCGCTGCGGCTGCGCCGGCTGGCCCAGAGCGCGACGCCCGAGATGCTGGCTGAGGTCGGCGAGCGGTACCGCCGAGGGCTGGACGTGACCGCCGTCATCTTCGGCGGCGGCGAGCCGTCCGCCGAAGAGCCGGCCCCGGTCGACTCGTGGGACTACAGCGTCCCCATCGGCCCGATGCCGGCTCCGGTGGCGTCGCCGGGGACGCCGGATGACGTCACGTCGCCCGCCAAGCCGCGCGCACCGCGCCCCCGCCCGAGGTCGCTCACGAGCGCCGAGAAGGTGGCCCGTGCTGCCGCCAAGCTGCCCGCCGGAACGGTGGCGCAGATCGCCGCCAAGGCCGGCGTGAGCGAGTCCACCGCCCGCCGCTACCTGCCGCCAGCAACCGCCCCGGTAGCTGCGGAAACGACCACCGCGCGGCCCGTCAACGGGACGCCCGTCGAGCTGATGGAGACGACCCGATGAGCGCGCAGTGGTGGTCGTGGGCGCTGACCCTGGTCGGCCTCACCGGGTGGTGGCTCACCGGCCGCCGGCTCTGGCAGGGCTGGGCCGTCAGCCTCTCCGTCCAGATCCTCTGGCTGGCGTACGCGCTGGTCACCGAGCAGTACGGCTTCATCGTCGCCGCCCTGTCCTACGGGGCCATGGCGACGCTCAACCTCCGCCGGTGGCGCGCAGAAGCCGCCACCACCGACCGCAAGGAGCAGTGAACATGGCGATCACTTCCTGCCGCGACTGCGGCACCAGCACCTTCAAGTCCGTGTCCGTCGACCAGTCCGGCACCCTCGCGATCTGCGCGGAGGGTCACTACAACTTCGACGCCGGATCCGGCGGCAGCTCCGTGGAGGTCGGGAAGGTCAAGGTCAAGGGCCAGTCCGCGATCGGCAATGGGGCCGTGGCCATCGGCAAGGCCGACAAGAAGGGCAAGAAGAAATGACCCGCCGCCGGTTGCTGCTCGCCCTGGTCCCCGCCAACGCCCTGCTCCTGCTGGTTGCCCGGGACGGGTGGGCCGTGGCCGCCGCCGTCTGCGGCGCGCTGGGCTGCCTGCTGGCCTACCTGTCCGCCCGACCCACCGGCGGCGGCTCCGGCCGCTCCCGCTAACCCCGCCCGGCGGCGCGGCCTCTGGCTTCCCAACCTGCGCCGCGCCGCCGGCCCCCTACCGATCTCCCGACCGATGGAGGAACCCCCATCATGACCTCCCCCCACGAAGACGACCGATTCGACTGGCAGGCGGCAGAGGCCGACCTAACCGACCCCCCGACCGGCCCGGATGCCGAGGTGGTGGACCTGGATGCCGCCCGGTCCCGCCGGCAGCCCACCGCCGCCCCCGACGACGACAGCGACCCGGACGACGACCGGCCCGAGGGTGGGCCGGTGCTGGTCGACAGCGTGGAAGCACAGCGCCGGCCGCGGTTCTCCCTGGCCGGGTTCCGCGACGCCGAGCGGGTGCCGATCCTGCCGGGCTGGCTGCGCTCGCGTGCGGAGTTCGCCAGGAACCTGACGTGGGCGGGCGGGTTCGCCGCTCACGCCGCCGGCTACCACGCGCTGCGGCTGCCGAAGTACGCCGGCCGCATCGCGTGGCGTGCCCCGCGCGGCCTCGCCCGACTGGTCAGCGGGTACGGGCGGTGGCTGTTCGACCTGGAAGGCGAGCCGGTCCGACAGTCGGTGGTCCGCGCCGCGATCGACAAGCCCGAAGAGGCCCGCACCTACCAAGGGCTGTCGCGGCAGCGTGACCGGCGGGTGCGGTGGCGCGGCCTGACCGCGATCCCCGCCGTCCTGGCCCTGTTCACCCTGGCCGGGGTGCTGCTGCTCGCCCCAGGCGCGGTGCAACTCGCCGCCCTGGCCGTGGCGGTGACGGCGCTCGCGTTGCTCGGTGCGCCGGCCGATAAGCCGCTGCTCGACACCGCCGTGGTCCGGACCGCCGCTGCGCCGCTGACCAGCGCGGAGGTATTCACTGCGCTGGCGTCGCTGCGGATCCCGGGCATCGACGCCGCGATCCGCCGTGGCGACAACGGCAAGCGGTGGTTCCCCGCGCCGATCGCGCGGGAGAACGGCGTCGGCTGGCGCGCCGAGGTGGAGTTGCCTCGCGGCGTGGTCGCCTCGGCGGTGGTCGAGAAGCGCGAGGAGTTGGCGGGCGCGCTGACCCGGCCGCTCGGGTGCGTGTGGCCGACCGCCAACGCCGACGTGCACCCGGGCCGGCTCGTGCTGTTCGTCGCGGACAAGGACATGTCCCGCGCCAAGCAGAAGCCGTTCCCGCTGCTCACCTCCGGCACGGTGAACCTGTTCAAGGCCGCGCCGTTCGGCACCGACCCGCGCGGCGCGCTGGTCACCATCACCCTGATGTACGCGTCCGTGATCATCGGTGCGTTGCCCCGGTTCGGTAAGACGTTCGCACTCAGGTTGGCGCTGCTGCTGGTCGCGCTCGACCCCCGCTCGTGGGTGCTGGCGTTTGACCTCAAGGGCACCGGTGACCTGTCCCCGTTGGAGCCGGTCTGCCACGCCTACCGTGCCGGTGACGACGAAGACGACATCGTGTACCTGGTCACCGCGCTGCGCGAGGTCCACACGGAGATGCGGCGCCGCACGAAGGTGATCCGGGACCTGCCGCGTGACCTGTGCCCGGAGAACAAGGTCACCGACGAGTTGGCGAGCAACCGCAAGCTGGGGTTGCACCCGATCGGCATCGGCATCGATGAGTGCCAGCGCGGGTTTGAGCACCCGAAGTACGGCGCGGAGATCGAGGAGATCTGCGAAGACCTCGTGCGTCGTGGCCCGGCGGTCGGGATCATGCTCAAGCTGGCCACCCAGCGCCCGGACGCCAAGAGCCTGCCCACCGGCATCTCCGCCAACGCGGTGCTGCGGTTCTGCCTCAAGGTCATGGGGCAGACCGAGAACGACATGGTGCTCGGCACGTCGATGTACCGCAACGGCATCCGGGCCACGATGTTCTCCCGCCGGGACAAGGGCATCGGCTACCTGGCCGGTGAGGGTGACGAGCCAGTCATCGTCAAGACGTTCGAGATCGACGGCCCGACGGCCGAGGCGATCGTCGCCCGCGCCCGCAAGGCCCGGGAGCGCTACGGCAACGTCACCGGCCACGCCGCCGGGGTCGTGCTCGACACCACCGCCGTACGGCGCGACACGATCCTTGAGGACGTCGCCGGGGTCATGGCCGAGGCCGAGCCGAAGCTGTGGTCCACCGTGATCGTCAAGCGCCTCGCCGCGCTGCGGCCCGACGTGTACGCCGGCTTCACCGCCGATCAGCTCCGCGAAGCGCTCAAGGTCCACGGCCTCACGACGAAGCAGTGCTGGGGCGAGGACACCGACACCGGGGAATCCGGCAACCGAAAGGGCTTCCACCGCGCGGACGTGCTCGCGGCGCTCACCAAGCGTGACCGCGAGGCGAGCGGCGGCAAGAGCAAGTAGCCGAAGATTCGCCGCTAGGTCTAGCGGCCAGCCCCGCTAGACCTAGCGGCACCGCTAGCGACCCAAACATTTCCTGGCCAGCGCCCTAGCACCTAGCGGCGTCGGCCCCGTGCACCCTCAAAACGGCCTGTGGAGGCGTTTCGTGCTGACCATCGCCGCGCTAGCTAGCCTGACCATCCTCGGTTACGCAGCGTTCTACCTGATCAAGTGCTACGCCGTGCCGTTCGGCCCCTGCCGCCGCTGCAAGGGCACCGGAGAGAGGCGCGGCCTCATCCTCCGACTCACCCGCGAGTGCCACCGCTGCGCCGGCACCGGCAAACGACCGCGCGTCGGCCGCCGCGTCATCGAGCGCGTCCGCGACGAGTACCGGGCCGGCACCCGATGAACCGCCGCAACCCGAACGAGCACACCGACTGGTGCGCCGGAGGTCACCGCTGCGGCCTCGGGGAGCACCGCTCCGAAGAGATCGTGGTCGACATCGCCGGCCGCTCCCGCGCCGTCCTCGTGCGCGTGCGCACCGCCGCCGGCCGCGAACACGCCGAGGTGCGCGTCAGGGTCGCCCTCGCCCCGGCCGAGCTGCCCGCCCGCCGCCAACTGATCGGGTTGCTCGGCGACCTGCGGCACGCCGTCACCCGCGCCGCCATCGCCGCCCGCCCTCGTCCGAGAAAGGCCACGTCATGACTGACCTGTTCACCCTCGCCGCGCTGGTCGCCGGCCGTCTGGACGCGATCAACGGATGTGACCGTGAGGAAACCGGGCTGCGGATTCTCAAGGTCACCGAAGAAGCCGGTGAAGCCGCGTCCGCGTGGATCGGCACCATCGGCCAGAACCCACGCAAGGGCGTCACCCACACCACGGAAGATGTGGCCGCCGAGCTGGCCGACGTGGTGCTCACCGCCCTGGTCGCTATCGCCAGCATCGGCCACGACCCGCGCCAGGTCATCACCGCCTGCGTGGGCAAAGTCGCCGCCCGACTGGACAACGCCTACCGCTCGCCGGAGCGCTGATGCCGGCCGGGTGGCTTGTCGCCTCGGCGGTCCTCGGCCGCCCGGTGACCAACGCCGAGCCCTACCCGCACATCTGCGGCCGACGGCTGACCGCCGCCGACACCCTCACCGGTCGGCCGGTCGACCTGCTGCGCCGTGACTGCGCCGCATGCGCCCAACAGCGCCACGACCGCGCCGCCCGCCAGCCCGACCCGGCAGGCGGCGCGGTGGTCGACCTGGCCGCCGCCCGCGCCCGCCGCACTGCCCGAAAGGAGAGGTCCATTGCGTGATCTGCTCACCGCCGCCCTCGGCCACGCCGAACGCGGCTGGCACGTCTTCCCGCTGCGCCCCGACGACAAGCGACCCGCTTTCCCCGACCACACCGCCGAGGACTGCGCCGGCCGCGACCCACGCTGCCGGTCCGGCCACCTCGGGTGGGAGCAGCGCGCCACCACCGACCCGGCCCGCATCCGCCGGGCCTGGTCGCGCCGCCCGTACGGCATCGGGATCGCGTGCGGCCCGTCCGGTCTGGTCGTGGTCGACCTGGACGTGCCGAAGCACCCCGACGACAACCCGCCGCCGGAGTGGGCGGGAGCGTGCGACGGATGGGACGTGTTCGGCAGCCTCGCCGCCCGGCACGGCACACCGATCGACCCGTTCGACGGGTTCGGCCCGGACGCCGGACCGCGCACCGGCATTGAGGCGACCTACACCGTGGGCACCGGTAGCGGCGGCACCCACCTCTACTACCGCCACCCCACCACCGGCCCAGCCCTGCGCAACACCACCGGAGAGCGCGGTGGCCTCGGGTGGAAGGTCGACACCCGCGCCCACGGCGGCTACGTCGTCGCCGCCGGCTCCACCGTCACCGGCCGCCCGTATGCCGTCGCCCTGGACTACGAACCCGCGCCGCTCCCCGCATGGCTGGCCGGGCTGCTCGCCCCCGTCCCGCGACCGGCCCGGCCGGCAGCCGCGGTGAGCCTGCCGGCCGACCGGCACGGCCGGTACCTGGCCGCCGCGATCCGCCGGCAAGTCGCCCACCTGGCCGCCGCCCCGGACGGGCAGCGCAATCACGCCCTGTTCACCTCTGCGGTGGCGCTCGGGCAGCTCGCCGCCGGGGCAGCGCTGACCGACGACGACGTGACCGCCGTCCTGGAACCGGTCGCCCTGTCCATCGGGCTGCGGCCCGGCGAGATCGCCCGCACGATCGCCTCCGGGCTGCGCGTCGGCGCGCGCCAGCCTCGCCGCCTGAGCAGCATTCAGGAGGCGGCATGAGCGGCACCCGGTTGAAGGTCGGCACCGGCCCGGAGAGCATCCGCGCGCTCAAAGCCGCGCTGGTCGACGGGCTGCTCCCGGACACGTACGTGTCCGCCGGGCAGCTGGTGCACATGGAAGCCGTCTCCGGCGAGCTGGCCCCGGCCGCCGATGAGGATTCGCCGCTGCCGGTGTCGGCCAGCGTCATCAACCCCGCCGGGCTGGCCGGGCTGCTCGCCGAGCACGCCTACGTCTACCGGATGCGCACCCGCAAAGGCGACGGCGGCGACCCGGAACCCTACGAAGAGGAAACCACCCCTTCCCGGGAAGTCCTGTCCTCAGTGCTGGCCGGGAAGACGTGGCCGGGTGTGGCGCCGCTACGCGGCATCATCGGCGCACCCGTGCTGCGCCGTGACGGCACCCTGTTGCAGACCCCCGGCTACGACCGCACCACCGGCCTCTACCTCGCCTCGAAAGTCGCCCTGCCCACCGTGCCCGACGCGCCCACGGCCGAGCAGGTCGCGGAGGCGCGCACGTTCCTGCTCGGCCGATTCCTCCGCGACTTCCCCTGGGCCAGCGCGGCAGACCGGGCGAACTACGTGGCGCTGTTGGCCACGCCGATCCTGCGGCACTTCACCCGATCCCTGACCCCGTTCGCGCTCATCGACGCCACCATGCCCTCATCCGGCAAAACGATCCTCACCGCCGGCCCCGGCATGCTCTACGGGCAGCGCGTCATGAACTGGGCCTACTCCGACGAAGAACTCCGCAAGTCCATCACCGCCGTGTTTGCCGAACAGGTCGGCGTGGTCATCTGGGACAACCTCGCCGAAGGCACCGTCATCGACTCCGCCGTGCTCGCCCAGCTCGTCACCAACGGCGTGTGGTCCGACCGGCAACTCGGCGCATCCCGCAACATCGCCACCGTCAACGACCGGCTATGGATGGCCACCGGCAACAACCTGCAAGTCGGCGGAGACATGGCCTCCCGCACCGTCCGAGTGCACCTCGACCCGGACATGCCCCGCCCCGAGCTGCGCGACCAATCCGGGTTCGGCATCCCACACCTCGACCAATGGATCACCATTCCGGCCAATCAGCTCACCGTGCTGTGGCACCTGCTGGTGCTGGTGCTCGACTGGACCCGGCAAGGCGCACCCCGCGTCTCCGGGCTGTCGATGCGGCAGTTCACCCCGTGGGCGCAAGCACTCGGCGGATTCCTCGCCCACCACGGCATCGACGGATTCCTCACCAACGCCGCCGACGTGCGGGAAATCGATGAAGACGAAACGCGCTGGCGCGCGTTCCTCACCACCTGGCATGAGCGCCACGCCGGTCGACCTTTGACCGCCGCTGACCTACGCCGCGACGCCGAACCCATGCACCTCGGCAGCGACGCCCACGACCCGTGGGACGGCCAGTTCATCACCACCGCCGCCGGCCGACTGCCCAACCCGCTGCAACTCGGCCGGCTGCTCACCGGGCAAGCCGGACGCTGGCGCGGCGATCACGTCCTACGCACCGGCCGCCACGAACGCGGCAACCGCGCCGTCTTCTGGGTCGAACGCCACCAAGGCTGAAACCCGCTGAACCATCTCGGCATCTCGGCATCTCGGCGAAACCAGCACCCTAGCTGCGCAAACAACCTGCCGAGATCAACCACCTAGACAGCCATCGATCTCGGCATCTCGGCACACCACCTGCCGAGATCACCGCCACTTGCCGAGATCACTCAGCGAACCCGGAACGATCTCGGCACCCGTTTGCCCAGCTCAACGGCACCTTTGCCGAGATGCCGAGATGCCGAGATGGTTCAGCCTCTCCCACAACGAACGCCGACCACCGCGACCAACCCGCGCAGACCGGCCCGCTGAGAGCCCCTGAGCCCAACCGGCCCATGCCATCACACCGGCGCACCCGAAATCGTGGCTCTGCGGCGCTCTCAGCGGGCCGCCCTAACGACTTCTATCGATCTGCCTGCCGTGCCTAGCAACTGACCCTCGCCCGACGAGAACGCCAGCCACCGGCGCTCTCAACCCACCGGAACCACGGGGAGAAGCCGTGCCCACGCCAGACAACCGCGTTGTCCTGACCATCGAAGAAGCCGCCCAACGACTCGGCATCGGCCGCACCACGATGTACGCCCTCATCAAGACCGGCCAGATCCGCACCGTCACCATCGGCCGCCTCCGCCGCATCCCCACCTTCTGCCTCGACGAGTACGTGCGGAACCTGCTCGCCGAACCCACGCCACTCGACCACGCGGCTTGACGAAAGGAGCCAGCCAATGGGACGCAAACCGAACGGCGCATCCAGCATCTACAAAGGCGGCGACGGCTACTGGCACGGCCGCGTGACGGTCGGAGTAAAGGACAACGGCAAGCCGGACCGGCGGCACGTCCAAGCGAAGACCGAGGCCGAGGTGACCCGCAAGGTCCGCACCCTCGAACGGGAGCGCGACAACGGCACGGTACGGAAGCCGGGGCAGCGCTGGACGGTCGAGAAGTGGCTTACGCACTGGGTCGAGAACATCGCCGGCCCGGTGGTCCGTACGAACACCTTCGACGGCTACCGGGTCGCCGTCCGCCGGCACCTCATCCCAGGCGTGGGTGCCCACCGCCTCGACCGCCTAGAGCCAGAGCACCTGGAGAAGCTGTACGGCCGGATGATGGCCAACGGCAGCGCGGCCGGCACCGCCCACCAGGCGCATCGGACCATCCGCACGGCACTCGGCGAGGCGGTGCGCCGGGGGCATCTCGCCCGGAATCCCGCCGCGCTGGCCAAGCCGCCGCGCCTCCCGGATTCCGAGGTGCAGCCGTACACCGTTCCCGAGGTGCAGGCGATTCTTCGCGCGGCGGCATCGCGGCGGAATAGCGCCCGGTGGGCCGTAGCGCTCGCACTCGGACTACGGCAAGGCGAAGCGCTGGGCCTGAAATGGCCGGACGTGGATTTAGACCACGGAACGCTGACTGTGCGACGGGCGCTTCTCCGGCCGAAGTGGCGGCACGGTTGCGACGGGAAATGCGAGCAGAGGTTGCCCGGCCAATGCCCCGACAGGGTGAACGAACGGCCGGTAGCGGCGGACACCAAATCCCGCGCCGGCCGCCGCTCCATCGGCCTGCCGGATGCCCTGATCGAATTACTCCGGCAGCACCGGAAGGAACAGGACGCCGAACGCGAAGCCGCTGCCCAGCTCTGGCGCGATGAGGGCTGGGTGTTCGCCTCCCCGACCGGTGAGGCGATCCATCAGGCGACGGACTACGACGAATGGAAACGGCTGCTCAAGCTCGCCGGAGTGCGGGACGGCCGGCTACACGATGCGCGACATACGGCCGCCACCGCGCTCCTGGTCCTCGGCGTCTCCGGCCGCGCCGTGATGGGCATCATGGGTTGGTCCAACTCGGCGATGGCCGTCCGGTACCAGCACATGACTGACCAGGTGCGCCGTGATATCGCCCAGCAGCTTGGCGGGCTGCTCTGGGGAGACGAGTGAAACGTAGCTCTTGACGGGGGCGGCTTATAGCCGCCCCCCGCTGCGCACGCAAAATGCTATTCCTGACCCTTGATCGCGTCGACCAGTTGCTTACGCGTGTAGTCCCTGCCCAGCTTGGCTTCCCTTTCGCGCTGCATCTGCTGCGCATCCGCCAGAGTGTAGATGGGGCCGCTTTTCGTCCTTGCTACGGGTGAGGGGAACCAGGGTTGGCGCGACAATTGCTGGACTCTCTGTCTCGAAACGCCTAGCTGGACGGCAATCTCGGCCAGGGTTACAAGCTCAGGTATTTGTTCAGGCTCTCCATCTTGGTGCATCGAGACGGAGATGGGCTGGATATCTTCTTCTGCCATATTTCGGATCCACTCCACGGCCCGTGCGGCACTCAACAATGCGGAAGATGCCGTCCTGCGCCTTACCAGTTGTGTCGCCACAAGAGTTGCCCCTGTGCGCCGCTCAATCACTTTCCAATCGAGGGCCAATCGCTCGTTCTGAACCTTGGACACCCTACTTGCCGCGGCGGTTTTCGCGAAGTAGATCCGAACGGTCCAATCGCTCATTGCTGCTCACCAGCTTCCTGGCTGCTTGTGTGTATCGCTTGGCTCGGTTAGCCAATAGCAGAGGAAGCCCTGCATCACTGGCAGACTGAGCAAGGTGATAAGTGCATCGTCGGTGCGCTGGTGAACAAGGTGTGCCGATGCGACAACTGTGGCCGCGATGACGAAGTGTCGGACGGTTATACGCCGCCGGAGGCTCACGTTCGCATCGTTCCAGCGCTCTTCCGGCTGTCGGTCAAATTCGCTAGTCTTCATAGCAGCTCCTTGCTTGTTGGAGGGTAGGGAGCATGGCGGCGCCCGAGGGACGAGCTCGGGCGCCGTTCCCTATTGTGGGCAGCTCTTCTCCGGGGCGTCGCACCAAGTGTGCGATTGGGATGCCCCTGCCTGTCGAGTCGCGGGGAATGGGGGTCTGGCCCTTGTCGCCGACAAGAAAGCGATTGTCACTGACAACCGCTTGTGGCTGCACGGCTCCACGCGCTCGGTGCGGTGGCGGCAGGGTGTCGCTTCGCTGGGCGACCGCTCGCGGGTGGGCTCCTACCCATGAGTGACCTTGTGGCTGTAGGGCGCGCTCGGAGAGCAAGCGGAGGGGGACTGAGACGACAACTGAGACTGCTGCGGCCATGGAGACGACTCAGGGCCGGTCCCCGTGGGGGCCGGCCCTGTCGTTCGTGCTGCTCAAGCGAGCGGAGGATACGAGATTCGAACTCGTGAGGGTGTGAACCCAACACGCTTTCCAAGCGTGCGCCCTAGGCCTCTAGGCGAATCCTCCGCGAGCCAGGATACAGGTCCCGGACGGGCGAGCCACCCCACCACCCCCTGAAGATCGACAAGTCGTCGGGTAGGCTGGGCACACCCCCCGTGCGGCGTGCATCTCGTGAACCTCCCCAGGGCCGGAAGGCAGCAAGGATAAGCGGGCTCTGACGGGTGCACGGGGGGCCTTTCTGTCTGTACCGGCTCCGCGGGCGCGGGCGCTCAGGTGTTAACAGGGGCCCCTTCCTCTACCGGAAGCGTTAACAAGGGCACCTTCCTTGCACCTCCTCCTTGCGTGGTGGGCGGGGTGGTGGGTGGTCAGCCGGCGGCGAGCGGCGCAGAATGGCTCGGTCGAGAGGAGGCGGGACGAGTGACGCTGGCGCTCTACCGCAAGTACCGGCCGCGCACCTTCGCTGAGATGATCGGCCAGGAGCAGGTCACCGAGCCGCTGTCGCAGGCGCTGCGCAGCGGGCGGCTCAACCACGCGTACCTCTTCTCGGGCCCCCGGGGCTGCGGCAAGACATCCAGCGCCCGGATCCTGGCCCGCTCGCTCAACTGTGAGCAGGGCCCCACCCCCGAGCCGTGCGGGCAGTGCGAGTCCTGCCGCGGGCTGGCCCCCGACGGCGGCGGCTCGATCGACGTCATCGAGATCGACGCGGCCAGCCACGGCGGCGTCGACGACGCCCGGGACCTGCGCGAGAAGGCGTTCTTCGCGCCGGCCCGCAGCCGCTTCAAGATCTACATCATCGACGAGGCGCACATGGTCTCGTCGGCCGGCTTCAACGCCCTGCTCAAGCTGGTCGAGGAGCCGCCGGAGTACGTCAAGTTCATCTTCGCCACCACCGAGCCGGAGAAGGTCCTCGGCACGATCAGGTCGCGGACCCACCACTACCCGTTCCGGCTGTTCCCGCCGAAGGTGGTCCGGCCGTACCTGGAGCAGTTGACCGCGGCGGAGGGCGTCAAGGTCGAGCCGGCCGTCTTCCCGCTCGTGGTGCGCGCCGGTGCGGGCAGCATGCGCGACAGCCTCTCCGTGCTGGACCAGCTCATCGCGGGTGCCGGCCCGGAGGGGGTCAGCTACGCCCGGGCCGTCGCGCTGCTCGGCGTGACCGACTCGGCGTTGATCGACGAGATGTGCGACGCGCTGGCCGCCGGGGACGGCGCCGCCGCGTACGCCACCGTCGACCGGGTGGCCGAGGCCGGGCACGACCTGCGCCGGTTCGCCTCCGACCTGCTGGAACGGCTGCGCGACCTGATCGTCCTCCAGCAGGTGCCGGACGCGGCCGCCAAGGGCCTGATCGACGGCCCGGCCGACCAGATGGAGCGGATGGCCGCCCAGGCCCAGCGGCTCGGACCGGCCACCCTGTCCCGGTGCGCCGACATCGTGCACAACGGGCTGGTCGAGATGCGCGGTGCCACCGCCCCCCGGCTGCTGATGGAGCTGATCTGCGCCCGGATGCTGCTGCCCGGCGCCGACGACTCGACCGGCGGCCTGCTCCAGCGCCTGGAGCGGATGGAACGCCGGCTCACCCTGAGTGGCGGCGAGCTGCCGCCGGCCACCGCCGGGCCCGCGCCGGTCGCGCCCGCCCCGGAGGTACGCCAGCAGCCTCCCACCCCGCCCGCGGCTGCCGCCGCGCCGCACCCGTCGACCGCCGGCGAGCCGGCGGCTGCCGCACCCCCGCAGGCCGTCCCCGCCGCCGTCCCGTCCCAGGAACCGACCGGCCCGTCCCACGGCTCGGCCGCTCCGGAGCCCGGTGCCCCCGCCCGCCGTCCGGTGCCGCCGTCGGCGGTGCTGCCCGACCCGGCGACCCCGGCCCCGCCCCGCCCCGGCACATCCGTCCCGGGTGCGCTGGACGGGGTGGCGGTCCGCCGCGCGTGGCCGGACATCGTCGCCAAGGTCAACCGGATCAAGAAGCCGGCCGCGGCGTTGATGCGGGACGCGGTGGTCCGGGACCTGGACGGCGACACCCTGGTGCTGACGGTGAAGTCGCCGGTGCTGGCGCAGATGATGGGCAACCACACCGCCGTGCTGGCCGAGGCCCTGTACGAGGAGTTCGGCGTCCGCTGGCAGATCCGCTGCGAGGTGGCCGGGGAGCGGGGCGGCAGCGCGCTCGGCGGCCCGGCGCGGTCGTCCACGCCGGCCCGGCCGGCCACGCCGCCGGAAGCGGCGCCGACTCAGCCCGGGTCCGGCCAGCCACCCGCCGCGGGCCGGGTCGAGTCCGCTCGCGGTGGTGCGTCTCGGCCTGCCGCCGACCCGGGTGGCCAGGCAGGCGGCGGGTCCGGCGAGGACGAGGACTGGCCCGAGCCGGCCCGTCCCGGCGGGGACGGCGATCCGGGTGCGGCGGCCCGGCCGGCTGACATGGCCGGCGCGGCGGACGACTCCGGCGATGACTGGCCGGAGCCGGCCCGCCCGGGTGGCGCGTCGACGAACGCCCCGACGCCCGGTGGCCCGGTCGCGGGCAGGCCCGGCGTGAGCCCGGCCGCGGGCGATCCCGGCGCCCGCCCGCCGGCGACGGGCGGCCCGGGTGCCGCCGCGAGTGGCCTGGGCGGGAGCGCGGCGACCGGCGCGAGCGGTCCGGGTGGGAGCGCGGCGACCGGCGCGAGCGGTCCGGGTGGGAGCGCGGCGACCGGATCGGGGACGGCGTCGACCGCGCCCCGGCGGCCGAGCAACGGCGCGCCGGTGAGCAGCGCGATCGCCGCGGCGCGGGCTGCCGCGGCGGGCGCCGGCAAGGGGCCGCGTGCCGGTCAGGAGGCGCGGCGGACCGCGGACGCGGACTGGGCGGGGGAGCCGCCGTACGACCCGGACTACGACGGGCCGTTGCGCGGCGGGCGACCGGGTGGGCAGCCGGCCACCCCGACCTACGAGGGCTTCGACCCGGGTGACGAGCCGCTCGACGTGGTGATCGACGAGCGGACCGCCCGGCAGTCCAGCGAGGAACAGGCGGTGCAACTGCTCCGGGAGGCCCTCGGCGCCGAGAAGATCAACGAGGTGGACGCGCGATAGCTCCGGCCGCTCAGACCGTCCAGGTGGGGTGTCGGTGCGGGTGCGTCCCGACCAGCCACCCGTGCTCACCACCGAGCGGGTGCGGTTCAAGCCCTACCAACTTGATGTCGTAGACGAATCATTCGGTGTCTCCGTCGTGCCTGTTTGCGGCAATGGTGGGGATCGGTGATTCGGTGGTGAGGTCAAGTTGGTAGGGAGCGGATGAGGTAAGGCCGGGCCGCCCGTGGTCAACATCCCGCCCAGCCGACCACCGCCCCCGACCGGACACCGCGAGATGCGACACGTTGGGCCGGCCGCGCCGCAGCGTGCCGGCCCGGGGCCGTGGTGCGAAGCGTGCCGGGCCGGGGCCGGATCCGCCGGAAAGGTCGGCGGCGCCCGGCCGCCACTACCTGGGCGGGCACTCCCGGAAGTGCCGGGCGGGGTGCGGCTGCCCCTAGCGTTAGGCTGAGCGCGGCCGAGCAGACGAGTGCGAGAAGGAGCCATCCGTGCGCCCAGGTGGACAGCCGAACATGCAGCAGATGCTGAAGCAGGCGCAGAAGATGCAGCAGCAGATCGCCAAGGCGCAGGCTGAGCTGGCCGACGCCGAGCTGACCGGCACCGCCGGCGGTGGCCTGGTCACCGCCACCGTCGCCGGCACCGGCGAGCTGAAGGCGATCAAGATCGACCCGAAGGCGGTCGACGCGGATGACGTGGAGACGCTGGAGGACCTGGTGGTGGCGGCCGTGCACAACGCCGCCGAGGCGGCCCGCGAGCTGACCGAGCAGAAGATGGGCCCGGTCGCGGGCGGGATGGGCGGCCTCGGCCTGCCCGGGTTCTGAGCCAGATGTACGAGGGTGCCATCCAGGACCTGATCGACGAGCTGGGCCGGCTGCCAGGGGTGGGGCCGAAGAGCGCCCAGCGGATCGCCTTCCACGTCCTCTCCGCCGACCCGACCGACGTCAACCGGCTCGCCGGCGCGTTGCGCCGGGTCAAGGACCTGGTGCGGTTCTGCACCACCTGTTACAACGTGGCCGAGTCCGAGCAGTGCCGGATCTGCCGCGACCCGCGCCGGACCGACGAGGTGCTCTGCGTGGTGGAGGAGCCGAAGGACGTCGTCGCGATCGAACGGACCGGCGAGTTCCGCGGCCGGTACCACGTGCTCGGCGGGGCGATCAATCCGCTGGAGGGCATCGGGCCGGACAGCCTGCGCATCCGGGAACTGATGACCCGGCTGAGCGGCGGCACGGTGCGCGAGCTGATCCTCGCCACCGACCCGAACACCGAGGGCGAGGCGACGGCGACGTACCTGGCCCTGATGGTCAAGCCGATGGGGATCGCGGTGACCCGGCTGGCCAGCGGCCTGCCGGTCGGCGGCGACCTGGAGTACGCCGACGAGATCACGCTCGGTCGGGCCTTCGAGGGGCGGCGCGCGGTCTGACGCGTACCTGATCGGGCCTGTGACGGCCGGTGCCGGAGCCCCGGTGCCGGCCGTCCGTGGTTCTGACATGTGGACCTTGCTGGTGACCGTCGATGTAACAAATCGGCCAACCTGGTAGCGGGGTAAATGGTTCTTTTCGCCGCCACATGTGACACCGAACGCCCTCCGTCGTACCAGTTAAGACACGATCCGGTACCAACCGCTTCGTCGGCAGTTTCCCGGCGGTCCGAACGGGGGCTAAGGTCACCGCCATCGGTGACCCCTGTCACCACGTTGTCCGTTCCCCCAAGGACGAGGTGAAGCACACCATGCGTGCACCCAGGCCGAAGGCCGCTGTCGCGGCCATCGCGGTCGCGGCTCTCGCGGTAGCAGGATGCGCCGAGAGCGATCGCGACAGTGATTCCGGCGGTAGCAAGAAGGACACCCTCGTCTTCGGCGTCGCCGGAGACCCGAAGGTGCTCGACCCCAGCTTCGCCAGTGACGGTGAGTCGCTGCGCGTGGCGCGTCAGGTCTTCGAGACCCTGGTCCGTCCGGAGGAGGGTGGCACCAAGGTCACCCCGGGGCTGGCCGAGTCCTGGGAACCGGACTCGACCGGCACGGTCTGGACCTTCAAGCTGCGCTCCGGCGTGAAGTTCCACGACGGCGCCGAATTCAACGCCGAGGCGGTCTGCAAGAACTTCGACCGCTGGTACAACGCCAAGGGCCTCATGCAGAGCCCGGACGTGACGGCGTACTGGCAGGACGTCATGGGCGGCTTCGCCAAGAACGAGAGCGCCGACCTGCCGCCGAGCCTCTTCAAGTCCTGCACCGCCAAGGACGCCACCACGGTTGACCTGGCCTTCACCCGGGTCTCCAGCAAGATCCCGGCCGCCCTGATGCTGCCGTCGTTCTCCATCCACAGCCCGAAGGCGCTGGAGCAGTACGACGCGAGCAACGTCGGCGGCACCGCCGAGGACATCAAGTACCCGGCGTACGCGCTGGAGCACCCGACCGGCACCGGGCCGTTCAAGTTCAAGTCCTGGGACGTCGCCAACAAGACGCTCACCATCGAGCGCAACGACGACTACTACGGCGACAAGGCCAAGCTGAAGACCATCATCTTCAAGACGATCTCGGACGAGAACGCCCGCAAGCAGGCGCTCCGCTCGGGTGACATCCAGGGCTACGACCTGGTCGGCCCGGCCGACGTCGAGCCGCTGAAGAACGAGGGCTTCAACGTCCTGACCCGGCCCGCGTTCAACGTCCTCTACCTGGCGATCAACCAGAAGGGGAACCCGAAGCTCGCCGACATCAAGGTCCGGCAGGCCATCGCGTACGCGCTGAACCGTCAGGCGCTGGTCGACTCGAAGCTGCCCCCGGGCGCCAAGGTCGCGCTGAACTTCATGCCGGACACCGTCGAGGGCTGGAACGGCGACGTCACCAAGTACGACTACAACCCGGAGAAGGCCAAGCAGCTGCTGGCCGAGGCCGGCGCGTCGAACCTGACCCTGCGGTTCCACTACCCGACCGAGGTCACCCGGCCGTACATGCCGAACCCGAAGGACATCTTCGAGCTGCTCTCGGCGGACCTCAAGGCGGTCGGCATCAACGTCCAGGGCATCCCGCTGAAGTGGAGCCCGGACTACCTCAACGCCACCACCTCCGGCGCGGCGCACGACCTGCACTTCCTGGGCTGGACCGGTGACTACGGCGACGGCTACAACTTCATCGGCACCTTCTTCGACCGGGTGAAGCCGGAGTGGGGCTTCAACAACCCCGAGCTCTTCGCCCAGTTCAAGGACGCCGACACCACCGCCGACGCGGCGGCTCGGACGGAGAAGTACAAGGCCCTCAACAAGGCGATCATGGACTTCCTGCCGGGTGTGCCGATCTCGCACTCCCCGCCGGCCATCGTGTTCGGCAAGGACGTGACCGGCATCAAGGCGAGCCCGCTCACCGACGAGCGGTACGCGACCGCAGAGTTCAAGTCCTGAACCTGACCTGAGAGCACCAACGCGGGCGGGCGCCGTCTCCACGGCGTCCGCCCGCACCCCTCCGCACCCCCTCCGAGGCCGCCGTGTTCCGCTTCATCGTCAGGCGCCTGCTACAGCTGATACCGACGCTGTTCGGGCTCTCCGTCCTGCTGTTCATCTGGTTGCACCGCCTACCCGGCGGGCCCGAGACCGCGATCCTGGGTGAGCGCGGCACGCCGGAGATGCGCGCGCAGATCCGGCGCAACCTCGGCCTCGACGAGCCGATCCTGGTTCAGTACGCGCGGTTCCTGCGCCGCATGATCAAGCTGGACCTGGGCACCTCGACCTCCACCAAGCGGGCGGTCACCACCGAGTTCGTGGAGCGCTTCCCCGGCACCGTCGAGCTGACCATCATGGCGATGGTCCTCGCCATCGGCATCGGCATCCCGCTGGGCTACCTGGCCGCCCGCCGCCGCGGCCGGCTGCTCGACCACGCCTCGGTCGGCGGCTCGCTGATCGGCATCTGCATCCCGGTCTTCTTCCTGGCCTACGTGCTCAAGGCGATCTTCTCCGAGCACTTCCACTGGTTCCCGTCCAGCGGCCGGCAGGACCCGACCATCGGGGCGACCCGGGTCACCAACTTCTTCCTCCTCGACGGGCTGATGACCCGCGAGTGGGATGCCGCCGCCGACGCCCTCTGGCATCTGGTGCTGCCCGGCATCGCACTGGCCAGCATCCCGCTGGCGATCATCGTCCGGATCACCCGGGCCAGCGTGCTGGAGGTGCTCGGTGAGGACTTTGTCCGGACCGCCGAGGCCAAGGGCCTGACCGAGAACACGGTGCGCCGCCGGCACGTGCTGCGCAACGCGATGCTGCCGGTCGCCACGTCCATCGGCCTGCTCACCGGCGGCCTGCTCTCCGGCGCGGTGCTGACCGAGACAGTCTTCGCCTTCAGCGGCATCGGCGCGTTCGTCGCCGAGGCGATCGGGCAGCGCGACTATCCCGTGCTGATGGGCTTCATCATGATCATTGCGGTGGTGTACGTGCTGGTGAACCTGATCGTCGACCTCTCCTACAGCGTGATCGACCCGAGGGTGAGGGTGCGATGACCATCACCACTGGCAAGAAGCGCGAGAAGCTGGACCGTCTCTCCGAGCTCGCCGCCCGTCAGGACGAGCAGGGCGTCAGCGTCTGGCAGGAGGCGTTCCGCCGGCTGCGGCGCAACCCGGCCGCCATCGTCGGCGCGGTCATCTTCGCCCTGTTCGTCGTGGTGGCGCTTGTCGGCCCCTTCCTGGTGCCCTACTCGCCGACCGACACGATCGGTATCCGGGAGGGTCTGATCAGGCCCGGGGTCATCCCTGGCATCGATGGTGACCACTGGCTCGGCTATGACCACCAGGGCCGGGACGAGTTCAGCCGGTTGATCGTCGGCGCCCGGCAGACCCTGCTGGTCGGCGTGGTCGCCACCCTGATCGGGCTGGCGATCGGCGCGCTGATCGGCGGAGTCGCCGGCACCGCGGCCGGACTCGGCGGGCGCTGGGGCCGGTGGATCGACTCCACCCTGATGCGCTTCATCGACATGCTGCTGGCCATGCCGAGCCTGCTGCTCGCGGTGAGCATCGCGGCGCTGCTCGGGCCCAGCCTGATCACCGTCATGATCGCGGTCGGCGTGGTGTCGGTGCCGGTCTTCGCCCGGCTGCTGCGCGGCTCGATGATCTCCCAGTCCAACAGCGACTACGTGCTGGCGGCCACCGCCCTCGGCGTGAAGAAGTCGAAGATCGCGCTGACCCACGTGGTGCCGAACTCGCTCGCCCCGGTGATCGTCCAGGCCACGCTGACCCTGGCCACCGCGATCATCGAGGCCGCGGCGCTGTCCTTCCTCGGCCTCGGCAACCAGAACTCGGCCATCCCCGAGTGGGGGGTGATGCTCGCCGAAGCGCAGCCGTACCTCGGCGTCCGGCCCGGCCTGGCGATCTACCCGGCGGTGGCGATCATCATCACCGCGCTCGGCTTCACCCTGCTCGGTGAGGCGATGCGCGAGGCCCTCGACCCGAAGCTGCGGAAGTAGGTCCGGCCATGTGTGAAGCACGCGGAGTGAACCTGCAGTCGCGAACGGAGGGCCGGTAATGGCACTGCTCGAAGTGGACGACCTCTCCGTCACGTTCGCCCGGCGCGGTCAGCGCACCGTGCGCGCCGTGGACGGGGTGTCCTTCTCGGTCGACGCCGGCGAGGTGGTCGGCCTGGTCGGCGAGTCCGGCTGCGGCAAGAGCGTCACCTCGCTGGCCATCATGGGCCTGCTGCCCAAGCAGCCGGGCCTGCGGGTCGGCGGCAAGGCGGTCTTCGACGGCACCGACCTGCTCCAGCTCGACGACCGCTCCCGGCGGGACATCCGGGGCCGGGACATCGCGATGATCTTCCAGGACCCGCTCTCCTCGCTGAACCCGGTGGTCCCGATCGGCGTCCAGGTGACCGAGGTGCTCACCCGGCACCGCGGCATGAAGGGCGAGGCCGCCACCAAGGAGGCGGCGCAGCTGCTCGACCGGGTCGGCATCCCCGACCCGCGCCGCCGGCTCAAGGAGTACCCGCACCAGCTCTCCGGCGGGATGCGGCAGCGCGCCCTGATCGCCATGGCGGTGGCCTGCCAGCCCCGGCTGCTGATCGCCGACGAGCCGACCACCGCGCTGGACGTCACCATCCAGGCCCAGATCCTGGAACTGCTCAAGGAACTGGTCCGGGACTCCGGCACCGCGCTGATGATGATCACGCACGACCTGGGCGTGGTGGCCGGGCTCTGCGACACCGTCAACGTGCTCTACGCCGGCCGGGTGGTGGAGACCGCCCGCCGGCGACCGCTGTTCCGCGAGCCCCGCCACCCGTACACCGTGGGTCTGCTCGGTTCGGTGCCGCGCCTGGACAGCGGGCGCGGCGAGCGGCTCAACCCCATCCCCGGCTCGGTGCGCGACGTGCTCCCCTGGCCGGAGGGGTGCGCCTTCGCCCCCCGCTGCACCCGCCGCGTCGACGAGTGCGTGGGCGAACCGCCGCAGCTGGTGCTCGCCCACGACGGCCGCAGCTACCGGTGCGTCAACCCGGCCCCGGTGCCCGGCGCGACGCAGGCCGAGGCCGAGGACCTCTACCGGGCGACGCCGACCGGCGACGACGCCGTCGCCGCCGTGCCGACGGCGGCCGAACCGGGTTCGGTGCCGGCGCAGGCCGTCCCGACCGACCCGCCCGCCCCGCCGGGCCTGGGCTCGCGCGAGGAGGAGTCATCATGAGCGAGCAGGACGTCCTCGTCGAGGTACGCGACCTGAAGGTGCACTTCCCGATCAAGCGGGGGGTGCTCTTCGACCGGACGGTCGGGCACGTCAAGGCGGTCGACGGCGTCGACCTGAGCATCCCGCGCGGCAAGACGTACGGGCTGGTCGGCGAGTCCGGCTGCGGCAAGTCGACGCTCGGCCGGGCGCTGCTCCAGCTCACCCCGCCCACCGGCGGCGAGGTCGTCTTCGACGGCGTGGAACTGGGCAAGCTGCCGGCCGGCAAGCTGCGCGCGCTGCGCCGCCGGATGCAGATGATCTTCCAGGATCCGTTGTCCAGCCTGGACCCCCGGCAGAACGTCGAGTCGATCCTCACCGAGGGTCTCCAGGCGCACGGCATCGGTGGCGGCCGGGACGAGCGCCGGAAGATCATCGGTGAGACGCTCGACAAGGTCGGCCTGCCCCGGTGGGCGCTCTCCCGCTATCCGCACGAGTTCTCCGGCGGTCAGCGGCAGCGCATCGGCATCGCCCGGGCGCTGGTGCTGGGCCCGGAGCTGATCGTCGCCGACGAGCCGGTCTCCGCGCTCGACGTGTCGATCCAGGCCCAGGTGGTCAACCTGCTCGACGAGCTCCAGGACAGCCTCGGCCTCACCTACCTGGTGATCGCGCACGACCTGGCCGTGGTCCGGCACATCTCCGACACCGTCGGGGTGATGTACCTGGGCGCGCTGGTCGAGGAGGCGCCGAGCGATCGGCTCTACACTCAGCCGCTGCACCCGTACACCCGGGCGCTGATGTCCGCGGTGCCGGTGCCGGACCCGGACCTGGAGGACCGCCGCGAGCGGATCCTGCTCGCCGGTGACCTGCCCTCGCCGGCCAACCCGCCGTCCGGCTGCCGGTTCCACACCCGCTGCCCGTGGGCGCAGCCGACCCGCTGCTCGGACGAGCGGCCCGTGCTGCGCGACATCGGCGGCAGCCGGGTGGCCTGCCACTGGGCCGAGCAGATCGCCAGCGGTGAGCTGCGCCCGCACGAGGTGGCCGCGCAGATCACCCGTCCCACCGACGAGGGTGAGGACCCGAGCGTGGTCTCCGCACCCAGCGAGCCCGGCTCGTACGTCTGACCTGGCACGACGGCGCGGCCCCACCCACCTGGGCGGGGCCGCGCCGTCGTCCGTTCAGCCCTCGGGGCGGTTGAGCAGGGCGACCGCCACGTTGTGCACCGCCTCCAGCGCGGCCGGGTCGGCCAGCGGCACCCGGCCGCCGGTCACCACGTACCACTCGTCGGCGTCCTTGTACTGGACGTGCAGGGTGACCTGGCCGTCGGCGTACTCGGTCCGCAGGGTCAGCTCGCCGGTGACCACACCGGCCTCGTCCGTCATCACCCCGCCCGGGCCGGCCACGATGTCCGTGCTGCGGCTCTGCGGGGCGTTCTCCCCGGCCTTCGCCGCCGGCTCGCCGCCGGGCGGTGCGGCCGGCGCCTCGCCCACCACCGCAGCGGCGTCCGCGCCGCCGGCGGCGGCGTCCCCGCTGTCAGTGGTGCCGCTGCCGGTGGTGGTGGCATCCGCGGTCGGGGTGGTGGCCGCGGCCGGCGTCTCCTCCTGGGCGGGGGTCGCCCCGGCCTCGGTCACCGCTTGTTCGCCCATGTGCAGTCCTCCAACATGTCGGCCAGGGCGGCCTTCTCGGCGGTGGTCACCGTGAGCCGCCAGTAGTGCTTGACGGTCACCCAGCTCTCGGCGTACGTGCACCAGTAGGCGCGGTTCGGCGGCTTCCACCGGGACGGATCCTGGTCACCCTTTGCCCGGTTGGACGTCCGGGAAACCGCGATGAGCTGCGGTCGGGTCAGGTCGTTGGCGAAGTTGCCGCGCTTGGCGTCGTCCCAGTCCGCCGCGCCGCTGCGCCACGCCGCCGCCAGCGGGACGGTGTGGTCGATGTCCACCTCGATCGGATCGGTGAGCACCTTGCTGTCGTACGCGCTCTCCCAGCGGCCCCCCACCACGTTGCAGCCGGACAGCCGGATGCCCTCGCCGTCCCGCTTCAGCACGCTGTCCCGGACGTCGCAGTTCTTGCCGGTGTCCCGCCAGTGCGGGAAGCGGCTCCGGCTGTAGCCGCGCATCGGCGCTTCCTTGGCGACCGTCAGCTGGTCGAGCTGCTGGCGGACGTTGGCGTTGACCGTCGGGGTGGCCTCCGGCTGGTCGGGGTCGACCGGGACGCAGCCGGCCCCACCGAACGCGAGCGCCGCGGCCAGTACGGCCACCCCGGCCAACCGTGCTCCTGATCTGATACGCACCGACACCCCTCCAGCTTGCGTCCTACCGGCGAGCCAGCACAGTACCCCGCCGCGCTTTCGGCGATTCGCGGCGCGAAGGAGAACCCACAGGGCAGATTGGACCCATGACCGAACCCGAACCCGCGCTCCGGATCGGCACCGCCGCGGGGCGGGGCACCCTGCTCGCCGCGATCCTGGCCTCCGGCATGGTGTTCCTGGACAGCACGGTCATCAACGTGGCCCTGCCCCGACTCGGCGCCGAACTGGGCGCCACCGTGGCCGATCTGCAGTGGACCGTCAACGGATACCTGCTCATGTTGGCGGCGTTCGTCCTGCTCGGCGGGGCGCTCGGCGACCGGTTCGGCCGGCGCCGCATCTTCCTGATCGGGGTGATCTGGTTCGCCGTCGCCTCCGTCCTCTGCGGACTGGCGCAGGGCACCGGCGAGCTGATCGCCGCGCGGATCCTCCAGGGCGCCGGCGGCGCCCTGCTCACCCCGGGTTCGCTCTCCGTGCTCCAGGCCAGCTTCCATCCCGACGACCGGGGGCGGGCCATCGGCGTGTGGGCCGGGCTGTCCGGGGTGTCCACCGCGCTCGGCCCGTTCCTGGGCGGCTGGCTGATCGACGCGCTCTCCTGGCGGTGGATCTTCTTCATCAACCTGCCGCTGGCCGTGGCGGTGGTGCTCGCGGCGCTGCGCTGGGTGCCGGAGAGCCGGGACGTCGACGTCGCGCGTACCGGCCGGCGGCGGTTCGACATGGCCGGCGCGGCGCTCGGCGCGCTCGGCCTGGGCGGCATCACGTACGCCCTGATCGACGCCCCGGCCCGCGGCCTCCGCTCGCTGCCGGTGCTGCTGTCGGTGCTGGTCGGGGTGGCCGCGGCGGCCTGTTTCGTGTGGCTGGAGCGGCGGCGCGGCGAGGGCGCGATGCTGCCCACCGGGCTCTTCGCCAGCCGGCTCTTCTCGGCGCTGAACGTCTTCACCGTGGTGGTGTACGCCGCGCTCGGCGGCTTCACCTTCTTTCTCGCCGTCTACCTGCAGAACGTGGTGGGCTGGTCGGCGCTGCGCACCGGCCTGGCCACGGTGCCGATGACGGTGCTGTTACTGGTCGGCTCGTCCCGGGCCGGGGCGCTCGCCGCCCGGGTCGGGCCCCGGCTGCCGCTCACCGTCGGGCCGGTGATCGCCGCGGCCGGGCTGCTGCTGCTGCGCGGGGTGCGGCCCGGCGCCTCGTACTGGACGGACGTGCTGCCCGGGGTGCTGCTCTTCGGTGTCGGGCTGACCCTGGTGGTGGCGCCGCTGACCGCCTCGGTGCTGGCCGCCGTGTCGGACCGGTTCGCCGGGGTGGCGAGCGGCTTCAACAACGCCGCGTCCCGGGCCGGCGGCCTGCTGGCGGTGGCCGCGCTGCCGCTGCTGGTCGGGCTCACCGGCACCGGCTACGAGCAGAAGGCGGAGCTGACCCACGCGTACCGGGGGGCGCTGGCCTGGTGCGCGGGGCTGCTGCTGGGCGGGGCGCTGCTGGCCGCCGTCCTGGTGCACCGCCCACCCCGGGACACGTGAAAGGAGGGTGCCCTTGTTAACGCATTCTGCATAGCAGGGGCCCCCTGTTAACACCTCACCGCCTGTTACGGTCGCGGCCATGACGGATCAGGACGGCCGGCTGCGGTACCGGCTGCTCACCGGGCCGGACGACGCCGAGTTCTGCCGGCGGGTCAGTGCGGCGCTGGCCGACGGCTACCGGTTGCACGGCTCGCCGACGATGACCTTCGACGGGCAGCGGGTGGTCGTCGCCCAGGCAGTGGTCCTCGACGACGGCGCGCCCGGCTGAGAAGTGTTAAGAAGGGGCCCCTGCTATACAAAATGCGTTAACAGGGGGCCCCTCCTTACACCTCCTCCTTACACCTCAGCCTTGCGCCTCAGCGGTGGGCGCGGTTGACGGCGCTGGTGACCGCGCGGATCGAGGCGGTGACGATGTTGGCGTCCATCCCGACGCCCCAGACCGTACGGCCGTCCACCTCGCACTCCACGTACGCGGCGGCCTGCGCGTCCCCGCCGGAGGAGAGCGCGTGCTCGTGGTAGTCGAGCACCCGTACCGCCACGCCCAGGGACTGCAACGCGTTGACGTACGCGTCGATCGGGCCGTTGCCCACCGCGGCCAGCACCCGCTGCTCGCCGCCGAAGCCGGCGGTGGCCTCGATCTCCACCTTGCCGTCGGCGGTGCCGAGGCTGTAGCCGGCCAGCGTGACCGCCGGGTCGACCTGGTGGTCGAGCAGGTAGTTGCGGGCGAAGATCTCCCACATCGTGCCCGGCTCGACCTCGCCGCCGTCGTGGTCGGTGACCTGCTGGACCACGCCGGAGAACTCGATCTGGAGCCGGCGGGGCAGGTCGAGCTGGTGCTCGGTCTTCATGATGTACGCGACGCCGCCCTTGCCGGACTGCGAGTTGACCCGGATGACCGCCTCGTAGGTGCGGCCCAGGTCCTTCGGGTCGATCGGCAGGTAGGGCACCGCCCAGGTGAACTCGTCGACCGGCACGCCGGCGGCCGCCGCGTCCACGGCCAGCGCGTCGAAGCCCTTGTTGATCGCGTCCTGGTGCGAGCCGGAGAAGGCGGTGTAGACCAGGTCGCCGGCGTACGGGTGGCGCTCGTGCACCGGCAGTTGGTTGCAGTATTCGACGGCGCGCTTGATCTCGTCGATGTTCGAGAAGTCGATCATCGGGTCGATGCCCTGGGAGAACAGGTTCAGGCCCAGGGTGACCAGGTCGACGTTGCCGGTGCGCTCGCCGTTGCCGAACAGGCAGCCCTCGATCCGGTCGGCGCCGGCCAGCAGGCCCAGCTCGGCGGCGGCCACGCCGGTGCCCCGGTCGTTGTGCGGGTGCAGGCTGAGCACCAGGCTGTCCCGCCGGGGCAGGTGCCGGTGCATCCACTCGATCGAGTCGGCGTACACGTTCGGCATGGCCATCTCGACGGTCGCCGGCAGGTTGATGATCAGCTTGCGGTCCGGGGTCGGGTCGATCACGTCGATGACCGCCGAGCAGACCTCCAGCGCGTACTCCAGCTCGGTGCCGGTGTACGACTCCGGCGAGTACTGGTAGTGGATGTCGGTGTCCGGGGTGTGGATCTCGGCGTACTTCTGGCAGAGCCGGGCCCCGGACGTGGCGATGTCGGTGATGCCGTCGCGGTCCAGGCCGAAGACCACCCGGCGCTGGAGCGTGGAGGTCGAGTTGTAGAAGTGCACGATGGCCCGGCGGGCGCCGCGCAGCGACTCGAAGGTCCGCTCGATCAGGTGCTCCCGGCACTGGGTGAGCACCTGGATGGTGACGTCCTCCGGGATCAGGTCCTGCTCGATCAGCTGCCGGACGAAGTCGTAGTCGGTCTGGCTGGCCGAGGGGAAGCCGACCTCGATCTCCTTGTAGCCCAGCTGCACCAGCAGCTGGAACATCCGGCGCTTGCGCTCGGGGGACATCGGGTCGATCAGCGCCTGGTTGCCGTCGCGCAGGTCGACCGCGCACCAGCGCGGGGCGGTCTCGACGCGGCGGGTCGGCCAGGCGCGGTCCGGCAGGTCGAGCCGGAACTGCTGGTGGTACGGCTGGTAGCGGTGGATCGGCATCCGGCTGGGACGTTGCCGGGCGATCGGATCGGTTTCGGCGTCGACGGCGGGTTGAGCCATGGCGGAGTGCTCCCTGGAACATGTGGCGTCAGCAATCGGAAGGTGTCGGCGCGCTGCCGGCGACGGTGCCGGGGGCCGATAAAAGCTCAGATGTGCTGGACGGCGCGGTTCAACTCCGCGACGAGGTGCCGGCCGTCAGGCCTCGTCGCGGCAGCGAAGGAGAAGGTACGCCTGCCACATGACAGGGTGACCCTACGTGATCAGGTCGGCTTTGGTAAGGCGCGTCCGGACTATGGGACCGGAGTCACCCTCTCGAACTCCGGCCTCGCCGCGCCCAGGCGGCGGGTCCGCCCGGTCCACGCCACCGCCGGCACGATCGCCAGCCCGACCAGTACGAAGATCGCCGCCAGCGGGTACCAGCCCCAGCCGCCGGTGGTCACCCCGAGCGCGGTCAACCCCGCCGGGGCGATCATGTACTGCACCTGCTCGCCGAGCCGCAGCGCCCCCACGTACGCGCCGCGCTGGTCGTCCGGTGGCAGGGTGGCGGTGAGCCCCCAGGTGCCCGCCGACTCGATCAGCTCCGCCAGGATCAGCAGCATCGCGGCGGCCACCAGCACCACCACGGTGAGCGGGCCCCGGGTGAGGCCGGAGATCGGCAGGACCAGACAGGACACGGCGATCAGCAGGCCGCCGCGGCGGGAGGCCCGCGCCGCACCCGCGGCGGTGTCGGCACCTCGGCTGACGCGTACCTGGAGCGCGACGATCAGGACCGTGTTGAGCAGCACCAGGGCGGCGATGATCGTCTTCGGAGCGTCGGTGTGGGTGAGGATCCAGAGCGGCAGGACCGTCAGATAGAGCACCCCGTGCGCGGTGAGCAGCCCGGACAGCAGGGACACCACCATGAACGGCCGGTCCCGCAGGACCGCGAGGCGACTCATCGGCTCCACCGGCCGGGTCACCTGCGGCAGCCGGGGCAGTCGTCGTACGAACAGGGCCGTCACCAGGATCACCGCCGCGATGAACCAGACCATTCCCCGGTACGCCTCGATCGTGTCCACCGTCAGCACCAGGCCGCTGATCACCGCGCCCAGCCCGAAGCCGACGTTCAACGACGAACGCTGGTACGCCATCGCGGTGACCCGTTCGGCCGGTGGGAGCGCGTTGATCGAGTAGACCTGACGGGCCACACCTGTCGACGCGTCCACCATCGCCAGTGCCACCACCACGGCGAGGAAGCCCGCGAAGCCGCCCACGAACGGGTACGACGCGAAGAGCGCGGCGTCCAGCACCAGCCCGACGAGCCAGACCCGCTGCGGCCCGTACCGGTCGGTGAGCCCGCCCAGCGGCACCGTGCCGAGCAGCGACACCCCTGCCGCGATGGACAGGCCCAGCCCGACCTGGGCGGCGCTGAGCCCCAGCGCCCGGGTGAAGAAGACGGCGCTACCGGCATGGAACAGGCCGCTGCCGACGGCGTAGACCATCGCCTGCGCGGCCAGCGCGCGGGTCAACCCGGCCGGCGGTACGACGTTTCGGACGGCGGTGCGGATGGTGTCTCTGGCCCCCATGGCCGGGAAGTGAACCCTGCCCCCACCCCTCGGTCGAGCCTTTTAGGCTGGACCGAATCCTGGTCCCGGGGGTGCGTGTGTCCGAGTTGCGGTTCAGCCTGGCCGACGTGGCGGGCGTGCGGCTGGCCGTGTCGCCGGTCAACGAGACGGTCATGAGCGTGTGGGCGCTGGCCGACCCGGTCCGCTACCCGGTGCACCTGCCCTGGATCGACCGCGCCCGGGTGATCCTGCGCCGTCCCGAGGTCGCTGCCCGGGTCCGACCGCTGATGGAGTTGACCTGGCGGGGTTGCCCGTTGCCGGATTTCCTCACCCCGGCGGCGCGCCCCAACGTGGAGATCGCCGAGCAGCTCGACCAGCTCGCGGCGACGCCGCCGGCCGTGGTGGTCCAGGACCTGCTGGCGAACACCCCGCGCCAGCCGCTGAGTCCGTTCGGGCGGGCGCTGCTCACCGACCCCCGTGGGTTGCTGCCGCAGCTCGTCGACGCGGTGCGGGTCTGGTACGACGAGGCGATCGCCGCGGACTGGCCGCGGATCCGCGCGTTGCTCGACGCCGACGTGGCGTACCGGGCCGCCCAACTCGCCGGGAGCGGGGCCGGCCGGTTCTTCGAGCAGCTCCACCCGAGCCTGCGCTGGCTCGACGACCGGGTGCTCGCCGACGATCCGTTCGAACGGGACTTCGACCTGCGCGGTCGCGGGTTGACGCTGCACCCGACGGTCTTCACCGACCAGCGGGTGCTGTGGAACGTGCTGGAGGAGTCACCACCGGCCGCGGTGTACCCGGTCCGGGCGGTCGGGACGCTCTGGGAGGTGACCACGCGACCGCCCGGCGACCCCCTCGCCCGGCTGATCGGCCCCGGGCGGGCCACGCTGCTGCATCTGCTCGGCACGGCGAGCACCACCACGGACCTGGCCCGACTCGCCGGGATGTCCGCCGGAAACGTCTCGCAGCACCTGGCCGCGTTGCACGCCGCCGGTCTGGTCAGCCGGTCTCGACAGGGGCGGCACGTCCGCTATCGCCAGACCGAGGCCGCGGGGGTGCTGCTGCGGGCCAGCGGGGTGGCCGACCCGACCGGGTGATCAGGTGAGCAGGAGGGCGGGCAGGGGGTGGCGGTGCCGCAGGCCGGTCTCCCGGGTGAGCAGGTCGGGCGGCAGGGCGTGCGGGTCGCCGAGCCGGCCGACGGCGGCCACCACCATGGGGCGTACGTCGGCGGGGAGGTCGAGGTCGGCGGTGAGGCCGGCCCGGTCGAAGCTGACCAGTTGGCGCACGTAGAGCCCGAGCGCGGTGGCCTGGACGGTCAGGTGGGCGACGGCTTGCCCCAGGTCGTACGCGCGCCGCTCGGCGGACCCGTCCGGCCCGGTGTGCGCGCCGACCAGGAGGGCGGAGGCGTGCCGCGCCCAGCGTTGGTCCTGCGCCGGCAGGTTCACCAGGATCCGCTTGCCGGTCTCGTCGTCCCGGTGCCCGAGCCGGAACCGCCAGGGCTGGCGGTTGCCCGCGGACGGGGCCCAGCGGGCGGCCTCGAGGAGGCAGGCCACGTCGGCGTCGGTCAGCCGGGCGGCCGGGTCGAAGGCGCGGGGGCTCCAACGGAAGGCGAGCAGTGGGTGGAGATCCGACATGGATGAAGCGTCCCGTATGGGCGATTCGCCCGGTCGGGCAGGGGGTGACGAATGTGGGCAAGCACACCCGTAACGACGCGATTGTCAGGGCGTTGCGGTGGGTTCCGGCCCCGACTCCGCCGGCTCGGGCGCTGACTCCGTCGGCTCGGGCGCGGGCGAGGTGGTCTGCCACGGCGAGCGGTCCACCACCGGCCCGGCCAGCGTGACCGTGTCCGGCGCCGGACCGGGCGGCCCGGCCAGCCGGAGCGTGCCCAGCGCGGAGTGCAGCGCGGTGAGCGTCCCGTCCGGCCCGTAGCAGTAGGTGCCGACGTCCAGCGGGGCGTCGAGCGAGGCCGAGGTGGAGTCGACGGCGAAGCAGGTCCCGTCGACCCCGTGCGGCGCCGGGGTGGCGGACACCGCCAGCGGGGCCCGCCCGTCGTTGAGCACCGCCGGCCAGTCGGTGAACGGGTGCTGCACCCGGGGGTCGTACCGCCCCGGCACCCGGTCGTCCCGGTCCCCGAGCCGGACGCAACCGGCCGCCTCCGGATGGCCGGCCGAGGGCAGGGCGCACTGGAACAGCCCGTCCGCGGTGGCGGCGAGGGAGACGTCGATCGTCCCGCCGCCAGCGCCGGCCGGGACGTCCACCCGCCAGGTGCCGTCGTTCGCGGTCGTCACCAGGATCGTCCGCTCCGGGCCGGCCGAGCCGGTCAGCGTGTAGCGGGCGGTGAAATGCCGGTCCCGGGCCGCCGTGGCCAGGGCGGTCAACTGGTCCCGCGCGCTGTCGACCGAGGCGGGGAGGGGGTCCTCGCTCGTCGTCGGGGCGTCCGCCGGGGGATCCGCGGCGCAGGCGGCGAGCATCGCCGGGAGGAGGAGCGCGAGCGGACCGGTCAACCGGCGCGCCACGCGGTGATGGGCATGCACCGGGCCATTCTGCGGTGCCGGCCACCCGCCGTGGGGAGCCGTCCCGGCCGGCGTGTCGCGGTTCGCCGCGCCACCGGCGTACCCCCTCGCGGCCCAGGTGGGACGGCCTGGCCTGCCGGGTGGGGTCGGCCTGGGCAGGCCGGATGGTGGGATCACCCGACCCGGCGACGCGCGGCGCCCGATACCCTGGGGTGGTCTGACCCGCGCCGCCGGACCCGATGCCGGCGGCGTCGGCACGCTCAGGGACGCTGGGAGGGAGTGCGCCGTCGTGGCACTCGTGGTGCAGAAGTACGGCGGGTCCTCCGTCGCCAACGCCGAGCGGATCAAGCGGGTGGCCGAGCGCATCGTCGCCGCCCGCAAGGCCGGCGACGACGTGGTGGTGGTGGTCTCCGCGATGGGGGACACCACCGACGAGCTGCTCGACCTGGCCAACCAGGTGAGCCCGCTGCCGCCGGGCCGCGAGCTGGACATGCTGCTCACCGCCGGGGAGCGGATCTCCATGGCGCTGCTCGCCATGGCCATCCACAACCTGGGGTACGAGGCCCGTTCGTTCACCGGCTCGCAGGCCGGCGTGATCACCACCTCGGTGCACGGCCGGGCCCGGATCATCGACGTCACCCCGGGGCGGCTCAAGGGCGCGCTGGACGAGGGCTCGGTGGTCATCGTGGCCGGCTTCCAGGGCGTCTCGCAGGACACCAAGGACGTCACCACGCTGGGCCGGGGCGGCTCGGACACCACCGCCGTGGCGCTCGCGGCCGCGCTGCACGCCGACGTCTGCGAGATCTACACCGACGTGGACGGCATCTTCAGCGCCGACCCGCGGATCGTGCCGAACGCCCGGCACATCACGCAGATCACCTACGAGGAGATGCTGGAGCTGGCCGCCTGCGGCGCCAAGGTGCTGCACCTGCGCAGCGTGGAGTACGCGCGGCGCGCGGGCTTGCCGATCCACGTCCGTTCGTCATACTCGACCAACACCGGAACCATGGTCACCGGATCGATGGAGGACCTTCCTGTGGAACAGGCACTGATCACCGGCGTCGCCCACGACCGCAGCGAAGCGAAGATCACCATCGTCGGGGTGCCCGACGAGCCGGGCGCGGCGGCGCGGATCTTCGACACCGTCGCGGCTGCCGAGATCAACATCGACATGATCGTGCAGAACGTCTCCACCGAGGGGACCGGCCGCACCGACATCTCGTTCACCCTGCCCAAGACCGACGGGCCGACCGCGATGGCCGCGCTGAGCAAGATCCAGGAAGCGGTCAAGTTCAAGGGTCTGCTCTACGACGACCACGTGGGCAAGGTGTCGCTGATCGGCGCCGGCATGCGGTCGCACCCGGGCGTGGCGGCCGGCTTCTTCGCCGCCCTCGGCGCCGCCGGGGTCAACATCGAGATGATCTCCACGTCGGAGATCCGGGTCTCGGTGGTCTGCCGCGACACCGACCTGGACCGGGCGGTCCGCGCCATCCACGACCAGTTCGAGCTGGGCGGCGAGACAGAGGCCGTGGTCTACGCCGGCACCGGGCGGTAGCCGGATGACCCGGCTGCCCACCCTCGCCGTGGTCGGGGCGACCGGTGCCGTCGGCACCGTGATGTGCCAGCTGCTCTCCTCCCGGCGCAACGTCTGGGGCGAGATCCGGCTGCTCGCCTCGGCCCGGTCGGCCGGCCGCACCGTGCTCTGCCGGGGTGAGGAGCTGACGGTCCGGGAGCTCACCCCCGAGGCGCTCGACGGCGTCGACGTGGCCATGTTCGACGTGCCCGACGAGGTGTCGGCGCGGTGGGCGCCGATCGCGGTGAGCCAGGGCGCGGTCGTGGTGGACAACTCGGGCGCGTTCCGGATGGACCGGGACGTCCCGCTGGTGGTGCCGGAGATCAACGCCGAGCAGGTGCGCAACCGGCCCAAGGGCATCATCGCCAACGCCAACTGCACCACCCTCGCGATGATCGTCGCGATCGCCCCGCTGCACCGCGAGTACGGCCTGCGCGAGCTGGTGCTCGCCTCGTACCAGGCGGTCTCCGGGGCGGGGCAGGCCGGCGTGGACGCCCTGCACGCCCAGCTCGGCAAGATCGCCGGGGACCGGGTGCTCGGCTCCCGCGCGGGTGACGTCCGACAGGCGGTCGGCGACGAGCTGGGCCCGTTCCCGGCCCCGCTGGCGCTCAACGTGGTGCCCTGGGCCGGCTCGCTGGCCGACGGCGGCTGGTCGTCCGAGGAGATGAAGATGCGCAACGAGTCGCGCAAGATCCTCGGCCTGCCCGACCTGAAGGTCTCCGCCACCTGCGTACGGGTGCCGGTGGTGACCGGCCACTCGGTCGCCGTGCACGCGGTCTTCGCCACCGAGGTCGACGCCGAGGGCGCCCGGGAGGCGCTACGCAACGCGCCGGGGGTGATCCTGGTCGACGACCCCGCCGCGGGCGAGTTCCCGATGCCCATCGACGCCGTCGGCACCGACCCGTCCTGGGTCGGCCGCATCCGCCGGGCGATCGACGACCCGCGCGCCCTCGATCTCTTCGTCACCGGCGACAACCTCCGCAAGGGCGCCGCGCTGAACACCGCCCAGATCGCCGAGCTGCTGGCCAAGGAGCTCACCCGCCGCTGACCCACCCCTCCGGACCGGCCCCTTGCGGGATGTCGGGCCCTCCGTTGGGCGGGACGGGCCCCTGTGCGGGATGTCGGGCCCTCCGCTGGGCGGGATGGGCCGTTGTGCGGTAGCTCGCGCGGGTGGCTGGGCGGGACGGGCCGTGGCGCGGCAGGTCCGCGTTCCGCGCGCGAAGGCTCGCCGGTTGCGGGATGTCGCGCCATCCCGCGCCGGCCAAGGCCCGACGTGCCGCAAGTTGACGCATCGCCCCCCGGGCGCACGCCCCCGGGGCGTGGGGGCGTGGGCCTGGGGTGGGGCCTCAGGCGGCGGAGAGGTGGACGCCGTCGCGGCCCTGCCGCTTGACCGCGTAGAGCGCCTGGTCGGCGCGGCGCATCGCGAGTTCCGGGCGTTCGCCGGGCTGGGCGACGGCCACGCCCACGCTGATCGTCCGGCCCACGCCGCGGGCCGCCTCGGCGAGGCGCTCGGCGATCCGGACCGCCTCGTCCGGGCGGCTCACCTCGAGCACCGCGACGAACTCGTCGCCGCCGATCCGGTACAGCTCGTCGCCGTGGCGCAGCGCCCCCTCCAGGGCCCGGGCCAGCCCCACCAGCAGCCGGTCGCCGGCCTGGTGGCCGTACGTGTCGTTGACGTCCTTGAAGCCGTCCACGTCGATGGCGAGCAGCGCGGTACGCCCCGGCGTGGCCGCCGCGATCCGCTGGCCGAACGGCCCGGTGTGCCGCAGCCCGGTGAGCGGGTCGGAACTCGCCTGCTCGCGGAGCCGGGCCAGGGTGCGCAGCCGGTCCAGGCAGGTCCACGCCTGCCCGGCGAGCAGTTCCATCAGGTTGACGGTGGTCGGGTCGGGGCGCAGCAGCCGGTCGTCGGCGACCAGCAGCACCCCGCCCGCGTCCGGCGTACCGACCGGGACCGCGATCAGGGTGCGCACGCCGGCCCGGGCGATCGGCGCGTACTCGTCGGTGGGGCGGTGCCCGGCCTCGCCCAGCGTGTAGCCGGAGCCGTACCGGTGGGCCCGGGCGATCATCCGCCGCAGCGCCTCCGGGCCGGCCTGGGCCAACTCGGCTCGCACCCGGCTCTCCAGCTCGCCCGGCGCGTCGGTCGGCCCGCCGAGGCGGGGCTCGTTCCGGTCGGCGAGGACCAGCATCGCGGCGGCGAGACCGGAGACGTCCCGGGCGGCGGCGATCGCCTCGGTCAGCAGCTCCCACTGGGTCGGCGCGGCGGTCAGCGTGGCGGCGTGCCGGAGCAGTTTCTCGCTGCGGCTCTCGGCGGGCGGTCCGCCCAGCGCCGTGATCCGCGCACCCAGTCGGTCGGCCAGCCGCTCGACGGTCGCCCGCCACCGGTCCAGCTCCTCCGGGGCGCTCCACTGCAGGTCGAGCACGCCGATGGGCCGGCCGGCGGGGTCGCACAGCGGCACGCAGATCTCGGCGGTCACGTCGGGGCGTACCGGGAGGTAGTCCGGGTCGGCGGTGACGTCCGCGACGGTGGCGGCGTGCCCGGTGGCGTGCACCCGGCCGGTGATGCCGCTGCCCGGCGCGACGGTGGAGAAGACCTGCCAGGAGCCGGTCGCCGCGACGCAGCGGAGCCGGCCCTGGACGTGCAGCAGCACGGCGATGGCGGCCGGCGTGTAGCGGGCGAGGGCGGCCACGGTCCACTGGCACGCCTCGACGGCGGTCGACGCCATGGGCAGGCGGACCGTGACGTCTCGGATGACCCGGTTGTGATCCACGCGGCACGTCGTTCCAGGTAAGGGGGCGCGGTGGGCGGCGCCCGGGGGCGGATCAAGGGTAGTCCGCGGCTCGGGGCTCCGCCCACCAGCAAGATCAGCTCTGGCTTCGTACACATGTTCCATCCACAGGCTGTGGACGGCGGGCCCGGCTGGCAGGCTGGGCGGGTGGACCGGCTCTGGTACGTCGCCTACGGCTCGAACATGTCCGCCGCCCGGCTCGGGTGTTACCTGTCGGGCGGGCGTCCGCCGGGCGGGCTGCGGTCGTACCCGGGCTGCCGGGACGGCCGGCCACCGCGCCGCTCGGCGCCGGTGCTGGTGCCCGGCGGGGTGTACTTCGCCGGCGAGTCGCGGGCCTGGACCGGCGGGATGGCCTTCTACGACCCGTGGCTGCCCGGGGTCGCGGCGGCGCGGGCCTGGCTGCTGACCGGCGAGCAGTTCGCGGACCTGGCCGCCCAGGAGATGTACCGGCCGCCGGGGGCCGACCTGGCCGGGATCGCGGCGGCGGTGGCCAGCGGGCGGGCGACGCTGGGCCCCGGCCGGTACGAGACCCTGATCCGGGTCGGCACCCGGGAGGGCCTGCCCATGCTCACCTTCACCGCACCCTGGCGGGCGGTGGACGTGCCGTGGCACGCGCCGGCACCGGCCTACCTCGGGATGCTGGCCGGCGGGCTGCGGGAGGCGCACCACTGGCCGGCGGCCCGGATCGCCGATCACCTGGCCGGGCTGCGCGGGGTGGCCGGCCGCTGGGAGCGGGCGGCGGTCGAGGAACTGGTGGCCGGGCTGAGCCCGGACGACCGGAACGCGGGCGGGGGCGGCCCGGGGGGGCGGCGGGGAGGGGGGGGAGGGGGAGCAGCTCGCCGTACGCGACGAGGCCGAGCAGGTCGACGGGTGCGTGATCGGACAGCGCGGACACGCAGCGCAGGTTACCGCCGAGCGGGGCGTTCCGGACACCCGCCGGTGTGACGCGGGCAACAGGGAACACGCCCGGCGTGGGGCGTGTTGTCATTGGCCGAGACCGCTGGCCAGCGGCTCAGGTAGTATTCAACAGTTGCCGTGGGCGCCGATCTGTTCGAGTCCGGCCCCCGGCGCGCGTGCGGCCCGGTGCGGCGTTGGCAGTTTCCGCCGACCGTGTGGCCCGCGCCAAACCGACAGCGCCCTGCTGGACATGCCGGGGCGCACCACGAGAGGGCACCCCCAGATCCAGATGAGCGAACACATTTCCGAACCCACCGAGGGCCAGGTGCTGGCCCCCACCGCTCCCGTCCGCCCGGAAGCTCCCACCTTCGCCGCGCTCGGCGCCCGGCAGGAGACCGTCGAGGCCCTGGCCGCCGCCGGCATCACCCGCGCCTTCGCCATCCAGGAGTACGCGATCCCGATCGCGATGCGCGGCACCGACATGATCGGCCAGGCGCCGACCGGCACCGGCAAGACCCTCGGCTTCGGCGTACCCCTGCTGGAGCGGGTCTTCGCGCCGGGCGAGGGCAGCGACGGCGTGCCGCAGGCACTGGTCGTCGTCCCCACCCGCGAGCTGGGCATCCAGGTCGCCAAGGACCTGTCCGCCGCGGGCAGCACCCGGGGTGTCCGGGTGCTGCCGATCTACGGCGGCGTGGCGTACGAGCCGCAGATCGAGGCGCTCCGCAAGGGCGTGGAGATCCTGGTCGGCACGCCGGGCCGGCTGCTGGACCTGCAGAAGCAGAAGCACCTGCGGCTCGACCGGGTCCGCGCGCTCGTCCTCGACGAGGCGGACCGGATGCTCGACCTGGGCTTCCTGGACGACGTCGAGCGGATCCTGGCGATGCTGCCGGAGGACCGGCAGACGATGCTCTTCTCGGCCACCATGCCGGACCCGATCGTCACCCTGTCCCGGCGTTTCCTGCACCACCCGATGACGATCCACGCCGGGCACACCGCCGAGACCGGCCCGAACCCGCGGACCAAGCAGCTGGCCTACCGCACCCACTCGATGAACAAGGTCGAGATCGTGGCGCGGATCCTCCAGGCCGAGGAGCGCGGGCTCACCATGATCTTCACCCGCACCAAGCGGGCCGCCGACCGGGTCGCCGAGGACCTCGACTTTCGGGGCTTCGCGGTGGCGGCCGTGCACGGTGACCTCGGGCAGGGCGCCCGCGAGCGGGCGCTGCGGGCGTTCCGGGCCGGCAAGATCGACACGCTGGTCGCCACCGACGTGGCGGCCCGGGGCATCGACGTCAGCGGCGTCACCCACGTCATCAACTACGACTGCCCCGAGGACCAGGACACCTACACCCACCGGATCGGGCGTACCGGCCGGGCCGGCGCCAGCGGCGTCGCGGTGACCTTCGTCGACTGGGACGACATGCCCCGCTGGCGGATCATCGACAAGACCCTCGGCCTGGACATGCCGGAGCCGCCGGAGACGTACCACACCTCTCCGCACCTCTACACCGACCTGGACATTCCCACCCAGGTGACCGGCACCCTGCCGACCGCCGAGCGGACCCGGGCCGGGCTCTCCGCCGAGGTCGAGGAGGACCTCGGCGGCGGCCGGTCCCGGCGCGGCGAGGGCGGCCGGGGTCGCCGGGGCCGCAGCGAGGGCCGGGGTCGCGGCGAGGGCCGTGGCCTGGGCGAAGGCCGGGGTCGCGGCGAGGGCCGGGGCCGCTCCGACGCCCCGGACGCCAACGCGCCGGTCGAGACCGCCGACGAGGGCGACAGCCGCACCCCGCGCCGCCGGCGTCGCCGCCGGGCCGGCGAGGTCGTCGCGGGCGAGCCGACCGCCGTGGTCGCCGCCGACGCGGGTGCCGCCGAGCCGGCCGCCGCGTCCGCCGAGGGCGGGCAGTCGGCGAAGCCGCGCCGCCGCCGGCGCCGTCGCGGTGGCGGTTCCGGCCCGGGTACGCCGGCCGAGGCGTCCACCGCCGACTGATCTCCCACGCACCCTGACATCCCCCGTGCCGGCCGTTCCGGTACGGGGGATGTCGCACTCTCCGCGTCCGGCGCTCATCGCGATCCGGCCTCCCTCTGCGGAACGCGGAACATCGACGCCGGGCTGGCCGGTAGGCCGGCTGATCGGGGGCCGCCTGCTCGGGGGGCCGGCTGATCGGGGGCTGCCTGACCGGGGCCCGGCTGGCCGGGGCCGGCTGATCGGGGCCGGCTGATCGGGGCCCGGCTGACCAGGGGCCGGCTGATCGTCGGGAGCCGGCATCTCGCGGGCCGGCTGCTCCGCGGTCCAGCCGGCAGGCGGGTGGGTCGGCAGGCTTTGCTCTGCTGCCGCCGGCGCACCACTTTCGGCCGTGCGGTGTTGCCTCGGCGTAAGCAGAGCAAAGGCGATCGGGGATACGCACTGACCTGGGGCTGGCGACGGCGAGCCGACAGCCGGGAAGGATGATGGAGCTATGCCGGAACCACTGGACGCCGCCCTGACCGAGGTTCGGGCCCTGCTGCTCGACCCCGCCCTGACCCGGGCGGTGGCCGCCGGGCGCCGCAAGGGGCAGCACCCCTCGGTGGTCCGCGCCGAACTGCGGCCGGTGACCCTGAAGGCGGGGCCCCGGATCCAGATCTCCACCTCGGACGGGCACCGCCCGTACACCCGTAACGTCGCTCGCGGCGCGGAGGCCGACGCGGCGGTGGACGCGCTACTGGCCGAGCCGTTCGGCAACTGGCACGTCGAGACGACCGGCGCCACGCTCCAACTCCGGGTGACCAAGTCCGGCGAGGCGCAGGTCCACCGGGCGGCGGCGGACCGGGCGGCGCCGGCCGCCGAGGGGCACGACCGGGCCAAGGACTGGCTGCTGGACCCGGGTGACCCGCTCTTCGCGGAGATCGGCGGGTCGGCCGCCAAGCGGCGGCAGGTCGACGCGTTCCTCCGGGCGCTGGCGGCCACCCTGCCGGACGACCTCGACGGGCCGCTGCGCGTGGTCGACCTGGGCTGCGGCAACGCCTACCTGACCTTCGCCGCCTACCGCTGGCTGGCCCAGCGGGGCCTGGCCGTGGAACTGGTCGGGGTGGACGTCCGCGAGGACCAGCGCCGGCGCAACACGGAGCTGGCGCAGCGGCTGGGCTGGGCCGACCGGGTGCGGTTCGTCGCCGGCACGATCGCCGACGCGGTGGTCGAGCCGGCACCGGACCTGGTGCTCGCGCTGCACGCCTGCGACACGGCCACCGACGAGGCGCTGGCCCGGGCGGTGCGCTGGGGCGCCCGCTGGGTGCTCGCCGCGCCCTGCTGCCACCACGATCTCGCCGCGCAGCTACGGACGCGGCCCGCCCCGGCGCCGTACGAGCTGCTCACCCGGCAGGGCATCCTGCGCGAGCGCTTCGCCGACGTGCTCACCGACTCGGTCCGCGCCGCGCTGCTCCGGCTGCACGGCTACCGGGCCGAGGTGGTGGAGTTCGTCGACTCCCAGCACACCCCGCGCAACCTGCTGATCCGGGCCCGGCGTACCGGGGCGGAGCCGACCCCGGAGCAGCGGGCGGAATACCGGACGCTGGTCGAGCAGTGGCAGCTGACCCCGCGCCTGGAGACGCTGCTCGCGCCCCGCTGACCCGCCCGGCCAGCGGCGGCGGTCGCCGCTACGAAAGCGCCCCGGTCAGCAGGGGTCGCGTCAGCGGCGGCGGTCGCCGCTACGGTCCCGGCCCCGGTCGAAGACGGTCACGCGCTCGCCCTGGGCCCGCTCGCCGGGTGCCCGGTCGCCCTCCGGCGGCAGGGTCGGGAACGGCACCACCTTGGCGGGGGCCTCGGCGTTGCCCGCGGCGGTGAAGGCGTTCCAGGAGATGTCGACCAGCAGCCGCTTCAGCTCGGCGTGCCGGTCCGCCGCGTTGCGTTGCAGGGCCAGCCGGCACCCGAGGATCACCCCGACCAGGGTGGTGGTGACGGCGCCGGTGGCGGCGAAGACCTCCGCCCCGCCCGCCGGGCCACCGCCCAGCACCAACACCAGCAGCCAGATCCAGAACCCGGCGGCGAAGACGCCGGCCTTCACCACGAAGAAGAGGCTCACCGCACCGGGACGGTGCGGCAGCGGGCGGGTCGTCTCGGCCATGCTGCTCCTCCGCGGTTCGATCGGCCGTCCCGGACGTCGGCATCGAGCCTAGTTGACGCCGGACAAGCAACCACCTGGGCGGGCGGCCTCCGCGTCCAGTGGATGGGATGATCGGGCAATTGCGCGAAGGGGAGGTCGTACTACTCTCGTAGGCGCACCGTCCGGTCGGCCGAAAAGGGAAGATCCCACAGCGACATGGCAGCCGCAGAGGTATCGCCGCAGATGGCCTTCGCCCGTTTCGTACGCCGGGCCATCGACGACGCGCGCGACGAGCGCGGCTGGACGGTCACCGACCTGGCCGCGCACACCGGCGTCGGCCGCTCGACGGTCTTCCGCTGGTTGGCCGGCGACTGGCAGGACTACCCCGAGCTGGCCAAGGTGCGGGGTTTCTGCGCCGCCCTCGACCTGCCGGTGGCGGCCGCGTTCCGGGCGCTCGGCCTGCCCGACGCCGGCACCCCGCCGCGCCGCCGCACCGACGACTCGCCGGTCGAGGCGGACGTGCGGGTGATCCTGGAACGGCTGGCCGACCCCACCGTGCCGGCCGAGGAGAAGCACCACATCCGCGACCTGCTGCGCTACCTGGCCCGCCGCCCGATCCGGCGAGCCGGCTGACCGGTTGCCCCGGCTCCCGCCGGCTGGCATCATCTCCGTCCATGATCAGCAGAATCGAGTCCTCCACCCGCCGGTGAGCCAGACCCCCGAGCCGGCAGAGCTCGGATCCCGGCCCAGCTTCTACGCCCACGCGCTGCGGCTGCATCGCGCGCATCCGGACTCGCCACTGCCCAGATCGGGCGAACCCTATCCGGACGACGAGGAACGCCGGGCCGCGGCGGAACGACAGCCCCGCCCGGCCGGAGCCGATCGGCCGCGCCGGGTGGGCAGCGATGTGGCGGCCGCGCTGGACGCCCACTTCGCGGACCCGACGGCGACCCCGGCCGAGCTCGCCGAGGCGGTCCTCGACCTCGGCGTCCCCATCCACCACAACCCGCACATCGCCGCCGCCGCGCTGCGCGGGAAGCGAAAGCGGGTCCGCCGTACCGGGCGCTGGCTGGTCCGGCACGGCACCCGCCTCGACGCGGTCGTGCTCGGCCTGGCGCTGCTCGCCGAGGACCACGACGACCGGGACATCCCGCTGATCCAGACCATCGGGCTGCTCTCCACCTCTTTCGGCCCGCTCGCCGCGCACGCGCTGCGGCGTCGACCCGGCGGCGGGGCGGCGCTGCTCTGGCTGGCCGCGCGGACCACCGGCTGGGGACGCGTCTACGTCATGGAGGCGCTGTGCGCCCATGCCGCCACCGCCGTACGGGAGTGGCTGCTCCGGCACGGCCTGGACGGCAACTATCTCGACGGGTACTACGTCGGGCCGGTGGCGACCGTGTCGTACCTGGCCGAGGCCATCCGGGCCGACGAGGTGGACGACGAGATCCTGGGCCAGACCGCCCGGGTGCTGCTCACCATGGCGGGCAACCACGGCATGGGTGCCACCCTGGCCAACTACCCGCCCGCACCGACGGTGCTCGGGGAATACCTGCGGCACCTGTCCGGCCGGCCGCCGACGATGCCCCGGTACCTGTCGCTCGCCCGGCTCGCCGACCACCTGGACCGGTCGGCGCCGACGGAGCTGAGCTGCACGCCGGCCCAGCGGGACCGGCTGCTCGCCGACTACCTGGCCCTGCTGGACCGGGACGACTGGGCGGCGGCGGGCCGGGCCGGGTTCGACCCGGCCAACGAGTACCACGTCTGGTTCGCCAACGACGCCGCCACCCGGTTGGGGTTGCGGGCGCTGGCCGGATTCGCGGCCGGCTGATCGACCCGCCGGGTCAGCTCACCGTGACGGTGAACTCGGCGGTACGCACCACGCCGGCCACCTGGAAGTCGAAGTAGAGCCGGTAACGTCCCGGCCCCGAGGCGGTCAGCCAGAACGTCACCGCGTCCCCGGCCGGCGCCGGCTCCGGGTGCACGTGCAGGTAGCCGAGGTCGCCCTCGCGCAGCGCCACCAGGTGCCCGTACGCGCCGAGGTAGCGCTCCAGGGCGGCGGGCGTGTCGCCGGTGCGGACCGTGAAGGCCAGCGGCACCGCGGCGCCGACCTCCGGGACCCCCCGGTAGCCGACGGTGAAGTCGTCAACCGTCGCGGTGGTGGCCGGGACGGGCAGCGGACGCGGCCGGTAGTCGCCGGGGGCCGCCAGGTCCACCCCGAGGGTCGCCGCGGTCTGCCGGCCGTCGTCGGCGACGGCGGTGAAGTCCGCGTACGCCCGCCAGACGCCCGGCTCGGCCAGGGTCAGCGGCACCGACCAGGTGCCGTCCGGTGCCATGGCCGGGTGCAGGTGCTGGTAGCCGGTGAGATCCCGGCGCACCACGATCAGGTGCAGCGGCTTGTCGTGCACGATCGCGAAGCGGGTGACCGGGCGCCGCCGCTCGTCGCGGATCTGGAACCGGAACTCGCCGGCCCGACCGGCGACGAGGTTCGCGCGCACCGGGGTGAGGGTGTAGCCGGACGCGCTGACCGACAGCCCGTCGGCGGCGGCCGGGTCCGGCTGGCCGGCGACGGCCGAGCCGTGCTGGTGGGCGCCGGTGCCCGGCGCGTGGCTGTGCTCCCCGCCGGGGGTGCTGCCGCCACCGGTGGCGCCGGCCGGCGTCGCGCCGGTCCCCGGCTCCGCGCCGGTCCGCGCCGCCGGGCCGGGACTGGCCCGGCCGAGGCCGAAGCCGAGCAGGACGGCGAGCACCAGACCGCCCACGGTGAGCGCCAGCCGCAACGTGCCCCGGTCCACCCCGTCCGGCGGCGGGCCCCCCGGACGGCGGTCGGCGGGCGCCGGCCGTTCCCCGTCCACCGGCAGGTCGCCCGGACGGTGATCGGCGGGTGCCGGCCCTTCCCCGTTCGGCTGCGGGCCGCCCGGCAGATCGTCCGGGCGGTCGTCGGCGGGCGCCGGCCGTTCCCCACCCACCGGCGGGTGCGGGGCGGAGAGCTGCTCGGGCATGAACTCACGGTACCGGCACGTTTCGGGCGGCCCGGGCGACCACCGCCCGTCGTGGCAATGGTCGCAATCAACGATCGCCCGGAACTTCCCCGCCCCGCCGGCTCCGCCGCAGCCCCGTCGCACGCCGGCCGGTCACCGGCGGGCTTGCCGCATACCGGCCCATCACCTGCCGTGGACGCACCGGCGGGCGCCGCATACCGGTGCCCTGGACGCACCGGCGGGCTTGCCGCATACCGGCCTGTCACCGGCCCTGGACGGCCCGGCTTGCCGCATAGCGGTCTGTCACCGGCCCTGAGCGGCCCGGCTGCGGTCGCCGCCCCACCGGGCGTCAGCCCTCCGGACCGGGCGCGGTCAGCCGGCGACGGCCAGGGCGAGCGGCAGCACGTCGGGGGCGCCGGCGCGGCGCAGCAGCCGGGCCACCATGGCCATCGTCCAGCCCGAGTCGACCAGGTCGTCGACGAGCAGCACCGGCCCGTCCAGCGCGGTGACGGCGCCGGCCAGCTCGTCGGGGACGGTGAAGGCGTCGTGCAGCGCGCGCACCCGCTGGGCGCTGTTGCCCCGCGGGCCGCCCGCGCCCGGCGGGCCGGTCGGGACGACCCGGCCGAGCAGCGGCAGCCGGCCGACCGCGGCGATCCGCTCGGCCAGCGAGTCGACCAGGGCCGGGTGGGTACGGGAGCCGACGGCGACCACGCCGGCCGGGCGGCGGGGCCACGGGTCGTCGCCGTGCGCCCAGGCCTTGAGCACCTCGACCACGGCCGCCGCCACGTCGTCGGGGACCGGGCCGTCCGCCGCCTCCGGACCGACCAGGCCGCGCAGCCGCCCACCCCAGCCCAGGTCGGAGAGGCGGCCCACGGCCCGGCCGGGCAGCGCCTGCTCGGTCGGGGGGATCCGGCCCTTCAGGGGTACGCCCACCGGCTCCAGGCCGGTCGGCCAGAGCTTCTTCGGGGCGAGCTCCACCCCGGGGCGGCCGAGGAAGGTCTGCGCGGCGGTCAGCGCGGCGTCGGACACCTCGGTGCCAAACAGGGCGCCCGCGCAGTTGTCACACCGGCCGCAGTCGCCCGCCCCGGCATCGTCCAGGCATTCCCGCAGGTAACGCAGCCGGCAGCCGGTCGTGGCCGCGTACTGGAGCATGGCCTGCTGCTCGGCGGTGCGCGCCTGGGCGACGCGGCGCAACCGGGCCCCGTCATAGACCCACGGCTCGCCCGTGGCGAGCCAGCCGCCGCGCACCCGGCGGACCGCGCCGTCCACGTCGAGCACCTTCAGCATCAGTTCCAGCCGGGCCCGGCGCAGGTCGACGACCGGTTCCAGGGCCTGGGTGGACATCGGCCGGTCGGTGGGCAGCGCGGCGAGCACCGCCCGGACCTGCTCCTCCGCCGGGAACGCCAGCGAGGCGAAGTAGCGCCAGATGGCCGCGTCCTCCACGCCGGGCAGCAACAGCACCTCGGCGTGGTCGACGGCCCGGCCGGCCCGGCCGACCTGCTGGTAGTAGGCGATCGGCGAGGGCGGCGCGCCGAGGTGCACCACGAAGCCGAGGTCCGGCTTGTCGAAGCCCATGCCGAGCGCGCTGGTGGCGACCAACGCCTTGATCTTGTTGTCGAGCAGGTCCTGCTCGGCGGCGCGGCGGTCGGCGTCCTCGGCCTGCCCGCTGTACGCGGCCACCGACCAGCCCCGGGCGCGCAGGAACTCGGCGGTCTCGGTGGCCGCCGCCACGGTCAGCGTGTAGATGATCCCGGACCCGGGCAGCCCGTCCAGGTGGTCGGCGAGCCAGGCCAGCCGGTGCGCCGGGCCGGGCAGGTCGAGTACGCCGAGCCGCAGCGACTCCCGGTCGAGCGTGCCGCGCAGCACCAGGGCGTCACCAAGCTGCTCGGCCACGTCCTGGGTGACCCGGGCGTTGGCGGTGGCGGTGGTGGCCAGCACCGGGGTCCGGTCCGGCAGGTTGCCGAGGAAGGTCCGCAGCCGGCGGTAGTCGGGCCGGAAGTCGTGCCCCCAGTCCGAGACGCAGTGCGCCTCGTCCACCACCAGCAGCCCGGTGGTCGCGGCCAGCTTCGGCAGGACGGTGTCGCGGAAGTCCGGGTTGTTCAACCGTTCCGGGCTGATCAGCAGGACGTCCACCGCCCCGGCCTGGATCTCGGCGGTGATCTCGTCCCACTCGTCCAGGTTCGCCGAGTTGATGGTGCGGGCCCGGATGCCGGCCCGGCCGGCCGACTCGACCTGGTTGCGCATCAACGCGAGCAACGGCGAGACGATCACCGTCGGGCCGTGCTCGCCGCCCTCCCGCAGCAGCGCGGTGGCCACGAAGTAGACCGCCGACTTGCCCCAGCCGGTGCGCTGTACGCAGAGCACCCGCCGATGGTCGACCACCAGCGCCTCGATCGCGCGCCACTGATCCTCCCGCAGCCGGGCGTGCTCGCCGGCCAACCGACGCAGCACCGCCTCGGCGCGCTCCCGTACCGCCGCCCGATCGTCACCCATCCGGCATTTCTACCAGGTGTAAGGAGGGGCCCCCTGCTAACGCATTCTGTATAGGAAGGGCCCCCGCTTAACACCGTCAAGATCGGGTGAATGGCAGGGGCGGGACGAATATCAGCACATCGCGGAGGAGCGCAGTGGTCGCTGCCGGCAACGGACAGCGGCCACCCAGTTCCTCCAGCGACCCGTACGGCCCGTGCCGTCTGCGGTCGGTAATGATCAGACGGCGCTGGTCATCGGTCAGTCCGGGCAGCCCGGCCAGCACCTGATCCGGGACGGCGTTGACGTCCACCAACCCGCCGTCGTCAAACGTCCGGGGCAGGTCGGGCCGGCCGATGTGCAGCTCGACCCGGGCCGACGGATAGTGGTGGAGCAGGTGGCGGGCCTGCTCCCGGCGCGCTCGTCGCTCCTCTGCGCCGCCGCGTTGACCCGCCCCGGAGGCCCGGCTGAGCGCCGACATCACGGCGCGGTTGAGCAGCACCACATGGCCGGTGCCCAACCCCCAGCAGATGCCCAACACAATGATGAAGAACAGAGTCTCGTGGTCCGGGGCGGGCTGGTCGGGCGGCACCGGCGACGTCAGGGCGACCACGACGAGGGCGACGACCAGCAGGAAGTATCCGCTCCCCGCCAGGGCGAGCCGCCAGCTACGCCGCCACAACGCGTAGCCCAGGACCACCGCCCAGGTGAGCATTCCGAAGGACAGCAGTGCGAGCGTCGCGCCGGCGATCGTCGCGCCGACCGGAAGCCACCGGGGCGACCGCGGAGGTGGTGCCCACCGAAGGCCGGAGGCATCCCCGCCGGGGCAGCTGTGGGGGCCGGCGCCACCGGCGGCGGGAACATGGCCGCCCCGCCCCGCATTCGCGGCAGGTCCGCCACCGCGTGCGGCGCAGGTGGCGGCGTGACCCCGGGCGGCGGCAGGTCCACCGCGCGCTCCGGTAGGGCCGAATCACCGCCAACGGTGGCGGTCGTTCCTGCCTCCGCGGCAGGCAGGCCGATGTCCGGCGCCGCTGGCGCGAGCGTCGGGTCCGAACGAAGGATCCGACCGTGCAGCTGCTGGAGTGTCTCGCCCGGCTCGATGCCGTACTCGTCGCGGAGCAGCTGGGCGAAATCGCGGTATGCGGCCAGCGCCTCGGCCTGCCGCCCGCTGCGGTACAGCGCCAGCATCAGCTGGTGGCGCAGCCGTTCCCGGACCGGGAACTCGCCCACCAACTCAACCAACTCGCCGACGAGTTCGCGATGCCGCCCAGCGGCCAGTCCCAGCTCGGCTCGGGTCTCCAGGGCGACGGCGCGCAGCTCGATCAACCGGTGCCGCGCGGTCTCGAAGTACGGCCCGGTGAAACCGGTGAACGGCTCGCCCTGCCACAGCTCCAGCGCTGCGGTCACCTCGGCGAGGGCCTCGTTGGTACGGCCCGCCGCGTGCCATTGCCGCGCCCGGTGCACACCCTGCTCGAAGCGGACCGCGTCGACCGACTCCAGCGCGATCCCCAGCCGGTATCCGGCGTCGGTCAGCGTCAGCACCTGCCCCGGCGTACGGGGTGACCGGTCGGGCTCCAGCAGCCGGCGTAACCCGGCGATGTGCTTCTGCACGACGTTGGGGCCGTTCGCGGGCGGCTCGTCGGGCCACACCGCCTCGATGATCTGCCCGGTGGACACCGGACGACCGGCCGACAGGACCAGAACGGCCAGCACGGCGCGCTGCTTGCCGGGACCGAGGTCGAGCTGCCGGTCGGTGTACCACGCCCGCTGAGCCCCGAGGATGGCGAAACGCAGCGGATGAGGCGTCCGCGGATTCACGGCACCCGGCCGCACCGTCGTTCCTGACATGCGTGTTTCCGCTCCTGAGGCCCCACTGGCGGCCGGATGGCAGTGCCGTCAGCCGAACGGCAGCATATCGGCAGCCGTAGCGCCGTGCCCGCCCCCACGATGATCCTCGGCAGAGGCCAGGCAACGAGAAAGAGACATGCGATGACACAGGCAACGGGCGGCAACGGCAGCATCCGACGGGCGACGGGGGTGTTTGCTGCCCTGCTGGCCGCGACCGCCCTGCTGGCCGGCTGCGGGACGAAGGAAGGGCCGGGAGCGGTGCCCGACCGGACCACCGGATCAACCCCGACAGCCAGCCCGACCCCGTCGGCCAGTCCTAAGGAGACGCTCCTCGCCGCCGTTCCCGACGAGGGGGAGAGCACCTTCCGGTTCAGCGGGAGGGACTCGTCCAGCAAGCTGAACGGCCGGATCGATCCGGAGTCATTGGCCTATGAGATCCACCTGGCGAGCGGGCCGGACAAGGACGGCATCAGCGCCAAGATGTCGTTCCTGACGATCAAGGACAAGACCTGGGTGAAGATCAAGTTCAACGGGCACTCTGGCCTCCCGAGATTCCCGGACAAGTGGATGAGCCTGGACAAGTCCAAGATCACCGCTAGCGGGGTGATTCCGGAGTACGACGGCGCGGACCCGGGCAGCGCCGCCCCGCTGATCGGGGCGGCCACCTCGGTTGAGGAGCGGGGCCCGGGAAAGTACGCCGGTTTCATCGACGTGACCGAGGGGAATGTCGGCGACGCGTTGGAGGAGGGCGAGGCAGCGGCACTCGGCGCGGCCGGCCGACGGGTGCCCTTCACCGCCACGGTAGGCCCGGACGAGCATCTCGCCTCGCTGGTACTGAAGATGCCGGCGTCCGGCGACCGCAAGGCCTACCAGTACGTCGTGCAGTACAGCGGCTTCGGCAGCACCCCGAAGATCAGCGCGCCGACCGGCGACGCGGCAACCAAGGCACCGGCCCTGGTCTACGAGATCCTGAACAGTTGATCCACAAGTGCTGAGGCGGGGGCGGCGGCCACCCGGGGGGCCGCCACCCCGAGGTGTAAGGAGGGGCCCCTTATTAACAGACGTCTGTTAATAAGGGGCCCCTCCTTACACATCAGCGGCCGAGGACGCTGCCGCCGTTGACGCCGAGCACCTGGCCGGTGACGTAGCCGGCCGCCGGGCTCGCCAGATAGCGGATCGCCGCGGCGATGTCGTCGGGCAGGCCGGCGCGCTTGACCAGGGTCGCGTCGACCCGCTTCGCGTGCCCCTCCGGGGTCATCCGGTCGCCGAAGAACTCGGTCTCGGCGACGTAGCCGGGGCTGACCACGTTGACCGTGATCTGTTCCGGGCCGAGCTGCGCCGCCAGGTCATACGCCCAGCCGTGCAGGGCCGCCTTCGCCGCCGAGTACGGCCCGCCGCCGCCGCGCTGGGCGGCGATGGAGCTGAGCAGGATCACCCGGCCACCGGGGCGGCGCAGCGCCGGCAGCAGCGCCTCGGTGAGCAGTACGGCGGTGAGCACGTTGGCGTCCAGGTTGGCCCGCCACTGCGCGGCCACCCCGGCCAGCGTGGCGGTGTCCCCGCCCAGGTAGCCGCCGGCGTTGTTGACCACCACGTCGACGGTCCGCTCCCCGACCGCCTCGACCACCGCGGCGAGCTGGGCCGGATCGGTCAGGTCCGCGGTGACCGCGCTGACCGCCTCCGGCCGCCCGCACTCCGCCGAGATCCGCTGGGCGGCGACCAGCAGCACATCGGCCCGCCGCCCCACGATCATCACGTCGTACCCGTCCTCGACCAGCACCCGGGCAACGGCGGCCCCGATCCCCGTCCCCCCGCCGCTGACCACAGCCAACCGCTCCCGCACCACCGCACGCCCCCTCCGCCCGATTGCGTCGATCATGAGGTTAGCGCCCTCCGACCGGGCGTGTCGCGACGCTAACTTCATGATCAACGGGGCGACGCGCGCGCCGACGCGGGGTCAGTGGAGGGCAGGGGGGCGGCGGAGGGCCGTGAGGAGGGGGGTCAGGCGGGATTTGAGGCTGGCCAGGCCGCCGGGGAAGAAGTAGACGGCCAGGATGAAGACGGTGCCGAGGACGAACAGCGGCTGGCTCAGCGGGTGGCTGAGGAAGGCGGGCAGGCTGTTCACCGCGTCGCTGCTGCCGAAGGCGGTGAGGCGGTGGTCCAGGTACATGTAGAGGATGCCGCCGAGGACCGGGCCCCAGCGGGTGCCGGGGCCGCCGAGCACCACCATGACCAGCAGCGACAGGGTCAGCTCGGAGGACGTGATGTGCGGGCTGGCGCCGCCGACGATCAGGCAGTAGACCACCCCGGCCGCCGCGGCCAAGCCGCCGGCCAGGGTGAACGCCACCAGCTTGAACCGGTACGGGTCGAGCCCCAGCACCCCGATCCGCCGCTCGTCGTCGCGCAGCCCGGCCAGCACCCGCCCGGTCGGCGACCCGCTCACCCGGTGCACCACCAGCACCACCACGGCCAGGTACGCCAGCGCCAGCCAGTACAGGTTTACCGTGTTGGCCACCCCGACCAGCCCGGCCGGCAGCCCGGACACGTCCAGCGGCAACCCCTCCTCGCCACCGGTCAGCCCGCCGAAGTCGCGGGCCACCAGGATCGCCCCGACCTGGGCGAAGGCCAGCGTCACCATGGCGAAGGCGATGCCCACCGTACGCAGCGCGATGGCGCCGAGCAGCGCGGCCAGGATCGTCCCGCCGGTGATGGTGAGCAGCGCCGCCTGCCACAGCGGCAGCCCGGCCCGGGTGATCAGGATGTCGGTGCCGTACACCCCGGCGGCGAAGTAGAGCGCGTGCCCGAAGGAGAGCAGCCCGGTCCGGCCGAAGAGCAGGTCGTAACCGGCGGCGAGACCACCGAAGACCAGGCAGACGGCGAGCAGTTGCAGGGTGCCCGGCGAGTTCAGCGGCCCCTCGAAGATCCCCGGCAGGGTAAGCGTCGAGTACGGCACCGCCAGGGCCAGCGCCAGCGCCACCAGCGGCAGGTACGGCCGCAGCCCGTGCCAGCGCCGGTGCCCGGGGGTCAGCTCGGCGGGCACCGTGGCCGGCGGCGCGGGCACCTCGGGGCTCTTCACCTCGGTCATGCGGTTGCCACCTTTCCGGCGAAGCCCTGCGGGCGCAGCAGCAGCACCACGGCCAGCAGCGCCACCACGCAGACGTCGCCGAGGCCGGAGGGGCCGTAGTAGTTGACGAACTGTTGCAGCAGCCCCACCGCGACCGCCGCGTACGCGGAGCCGACCACCGAGCCCATCCCGCCGATCACCACCACGATGAAGGCGAAGATCAGCAGGGAGCCGCCCTGGCCGGGCGAGACGTTGCCGAAGTAGACGCCGCCGAGCGCGCCGGCCAGCGCGGCGGCGGCCCCGCCGATCGCGAAGACCAGGGTGAACGCCTTCCGCACGTCGATGCCGAGCGCGGTTACCATCTCCCGGTTCTCCACGCCGGCCCGGATGATCAGGCCGTACCGGGTCCAGCGGAGGAACGCCAGCAGCGCGGCCAGCACCACCGCGGCGGCCACGATCAGCAGCAGCCCGGCGTTCGGCACGTTCGCGCCGAACACGGAGGTGACCTCCCGGGTCCACGCCGGTCGGGGGAACGGCCGCGGGTCGGCGCCCCAGGTGGCCTGGAGCAGCGCCACCCCGGCCAGCGACAGGCCGACGGTGACCAGCACCTGTTCGATGGTGCGGGAGTAGAGCGGCCGGATCAGCACCAACTCGACCAGCACCGCCACCAGCACGCCGGCGGCCAGCCCGAAGGCGACGGCCAGCACGAACCCGAGGCCGTCCGGGCCGGCGCCCGGCAGGTTCCCCGACGCCCACCAGGTGGCGTACGCGCCGACGCCGAGGAACAGGCCGTGCGCGAAGTTGAGCACGTCGGCCAGCCCGAAGACCAGGGAGAGGCCGGAGGCGACCAGGAAATACAGTGCCGCCAGGCCCAGCCCGGTCAGCGTCAGCAGGATGACCGTGCTCATCAGCTCTCGTCCTTCCGTACGCCGGCGGCGGTCGGCGCCCCGTGCTGGCCGCCGTCGCCGGAGCCGACGCCGAGCAGCGAGCGGGTCAGCTCGGCCTCGCGCAGCAGCACGTCCGCGGCACCGGTCCAGGCGACCCGGCCGGCGGCGAGCACCACCGCGGCGGCGGCGAGCCGGCGGACCACCGCCAGGTTCTGCTCGACCAGCAGCACCGGCACGGACTCGGCGACCCGTTCCAGCACCTCGGCCACCTCGGTCACCACCTTCGGCGCCAGCCCCTTGGTCGGCTCGTCGACCAGCAGCAGCCGGTTGTCGTTGAGCAGCACCCGGCCGATCGACAGCATCTGCTGCTGGCCGCCGGAGAGCGAGCCGGCCCGCTGCCGCCCGCGCCGGTCCAGTTCCGGAAAGAGGGAGTAGACCCGGTCGTACGCCGGGGTGGTGCCGCGCCGTTCGGCGAGCCGCAGGTTCTCCGCGACGGTGAGGCCGGCGAAGACGCAGCGGTCCTCCGGCACGTAGCCCAGGCCCGCGCGGACCAGCCGGTGGGTGGGGCGGTCGAGCAGGTCGTGCCCGTCCATCCGTACGCTGCCGCGCGCCTCGCCGTTGCGCGGCGTCAACCCGACGACGGCGCGCAGCGTGGTGGTCTTGCCGACGCCGTTGCGGCCGAGCAGCACGGTGACCCCGGTGGGCGCGACCGTGAACGACACCCCCTGGAGGATGTGCAGCCCGGCGATCCGCACCGACAGGTCCGCCACGGTCAGGATCGGCTCCACTGAGCCCTCTATCGTTCGCGACTGCGGGGCTCGCAAACCCGGCTCACTCCTCGCACTCACTAGAGCGCCTCCCCCAGGTACGCCTCCTGGACGGTGGCGTTGGCCATCACCGTGTCCGGGGTGTCGCAGGCCAGCAGGGCGCCGTGGTGCATCACGGCGATCCGGTCGGCCAACTCCAGGATCACGTCCATGTGGTGCTCGACCATCAGCACCGACCGCCCGCTGTCGCCGGTCAGCGACCGGATCACCGCGACCAGTTCGGGCACGTCCTCGGCGCTGACGCCGGCCATCGGCTCGTCCAGCAACATCACCCGGGGTTCCCCGGCGAGCAGCAGGGCGATCTCCAGCTTGCGCTTCTCGCCGTGGGCGAGGGTGCCGGCCAGGGCCGTACCCCGGTGGTGCAGGCCGACCCGGTCGAGCGCCGCGTCGGCGGCGGCGGCGACCTCCCGGTCGGCCGCCGCCCGCCGCCACAGCTTCATCGAGCCCCCGCGGTGCGCCTGCACGGCGAGCCGGACGTTCTCCCGCACGGTGAGCGAGCCGAAGACCGAGGACGACTGGAAGGTACGTCCCATCCCCAGGCGGGCCCGCCGGTGCGGGGGAAGGGCGGTGATGTCCTTCCCGTCCAGCAGGATCCGGCCGTCCGTCGGCCGGCGCAGGCCGGTGATCAGGTTGAACAGTGAGGTCTTGCCGGCGCCGTTGGGCCCGATGACGCCGAGGAACTCCCCGGGCGCCAGGTCGAGCGCGACGTCGTCGACGATGGCGACCTCACCGATCCGCCAGGTCAGACCGCGGGTGGCGAGCACGGTTCAGCCCTTCATCTGGGTGACCGGCGGCGCGGACTCGTCGCCGGTCAGGGTCTTCTGCGCGGTGGCGGTGAAGTCGGTGCCACTGCCGGTCAGCTTGGCCTGGTACATCGGCTGGATCAGGGCGTGGTCGTCGGCGCGTACGGTCATCCGGCCCTTGACGCCCTCGAACTGCCAGCCCTCCAGACCCTTGATCATCTTCTCCACGTCGTCGCCGCCCTCGGCGACCGCGCGGACCACCATCTGGGCGGCGGCGAAGCCGTCCGGGTGGAACAGGTCGAGCTTGCCGCCGGGGATCTTGGCCTTGGCGGCCTTGGCCGCCTCGGTGTCGCTGGCCCCGTCGAAGTAGTGCGACAGGAACGAGATCTTGCTGCCGGCGGCGCCGAAGGTCGGCCAGGAGGCCCGGATGTCCAGGCCGGTGACGACCGTGGTGGAGGAGAGGACGCCCTGCTGGTCGAGGGTCTGCCACATGGCCGGGGCGGTGGCGCCGGCCCAGGCGACGAAGAGCAGGTCCGGCTTGGCGGCCTTGATCTGGCTGGCGAACGGGGTGAACTCGGTGGCGCTGGCCGGGGCCCGGACGCTGCTGACGGTCGCGCCGGCGCCGCCGATGACCGCCTTCACCGCGGCCTCGTTCGCGTCACCGAAGGCGCCGTCCTGGGCGAAGACCACGACCTTCTTGCCGCTCGGGTCGCCGATGAACGACTTCGCGGTCACCACGTCCTGGTAGGACTGCCGGCCGGAGCGGAACGTGTACCGGTTCGCGCCGGTGACCGCGTCGGTGGCGGCCGGTCCGGAGATGAACAGCACCTTGTTCTGCGCGGCGATCGGGGCCACCTGGAGGGCCACGCCGGACGCGGTGGAGCCGGCGAGGATCTTGGTGCCCTTGCCGATCAGGTCCTTCGCCGCGGAGACCGCCTTCGCCGGGTCACCGGCGTCGTCGACCTCGGTCAGCTCGATCTTCCGGTCGCCGACCTTGCCACTGCCCTTGGTGGCGTAGTCGAGCCCGGCCTTGAAACCCTCGATGTACTGCTTTCCGTAGCTGGCCAGCGGGCCCGACTGGGAATAGACCAGGCCAACCTTGACCGGGGCGGCGCTGTCGCCGCCGCCGGTGGCGGTCTCCTGCGGGCTGCCACAGGCGCTTGCGGCGAGCGCCGCGGCCATCATGGTGGCGGACAGGAACGCCCGCCGCGTCGTCCGGACCGTCATTGCGACTCCACGTGAGGACTCGGAGGTGGGGGGAACTCTATGTGTCGGCTCACGCTAGAAGTGACGTCACCCACGGGCTATGTGGTGGACGCACACAAGTCACCGGGATGGGATGGCCTGGCGTTACAGCCTGCGGCCCCGGGCCGTAACCGGCCCGACGCACGGTGGCCGTGATCGCCACCGCCCGGTCGGCGGGTGTGTCGCACCCCGCCATCGCCCGGCAGCCCCCGGCGAGGGCCGGAGACGCCGGTGGCCCGGCGGGGCCGGGCCGGCGGGCGCTGCACGCCTCCACCGGCACCGGCACCCGCCGGGCCACCACTGCCGTCCGCGCCGGTCATCCGGTCACGGCGACCTCGCCGGTCAGCTCATCGACTCCCCGCCAGGGAGCGCCGGCGCCGGCCGAGCACCAGCAGGACCACGCCGGCGAGCAGGGCCAGCGAGCCGCCGGCGATGAGCCCGGTCAGCTTGACACCGGTGACCGGCAGGTGCTCCCGGCCCTTGCCGTGCGGCGGTCCGGGCTTCTGCACCCGCTTGTTGTTGAACGTGCAGGTGATGGCCTGCCCCCGCTGCGGGGTGACCACGCTGTTCACCACGGGTACCTGCCGATCGGTGCCGGTGAGCACGCACCGCAGCGGTCCGGGTTCGTAACCCCGGGGGCCGCCGGACTCGGTGAGCCGGTAACCCACCCGAGCCTGAACCGACACCCTGGTGACCGCCGGGCTGCCGGACCTGCCGCTGATCGGCTTCGCGCCGTTGAGCGGCGTCGCGGTCAGCAGCCAGTCGGTGGGCTTGGCCCTCCTGCCGTCCCAGCCGTCCCCACCGGACCAGCCGTCCCCACCGGACCAGCCGTCCCCACCGGACCAGCCGTCCCCACCGGACCAGCCGTCCCCGCCGGACCAGCCGTCACCGCCGGACCAGCCGTCACCGCCGGTCCACACGTTCTTGACCAGGGTGAGGTACGCCCGCCCCGGGTCGAGCTGGCCGTTGCGCCAGGTGCAGGTGTAGCTGCGGCCGGCGATCGGGGTGAGCACGTTGCGCGGGGTCGGGACCACCTGACCGGTGTCGTTGAAGACGCAGCGCACCGCGCCGATCTGGGCGTAGCCCGCCGGCCCACCACTCTCGGTGAGGGTGTAGCCGACCCCGGCCACGGCCACCGCGCGGGTCACCGCGGGCTGGCCGCTGCGGCCGTTGATCGGGGTGGCGGAGGAGCCCGGCGGTGGGGTGGCGTGCAGCAGCCAGTCCCGCGGTCGAGCCGTGCCGCCGAACCTGTTCTCCACCGTCTTGACCAGCGTCACGCGGGCCTGGCCCGGCGGCGGCGGGAGCTGCCGGTTGGTGAACGTGCAGGTGACCCGCTGCGTCGGCCCGGCGGTGAGCACGCTGCCCGGGGTCGGTACCACCAGCCCGGTCGCGTCGTCGACGCAGCGCACCCCGTCGACCTGCTCGTACCCGGCGGGGCCGCCGGTCTCCCGCAACTGGTAACCGACGTTCGGGCCGATCTGCGCGTTGGTCACGGACGGTTCGCCGCTGTGCCCGCTGATGACCGGGAGCACCAGCGAGCGCGGCTCCGCGCGCAGGGTCCAGTCCGCGGGTCTCGCGGTGCCGCCGTACGGGTTCTGCACCGCCTTCACCAGCGTCAGCAGGGTCACGCAGGTGACCGTGTTGGTGATCTGGAAGGTGTTCGTCCCTTCGACGAGGAGCTGCTCGCCCAGGTCACCGCTGGCCGTGTTGCTGCAACCGGGCGGCAGCAGCGCGGTGTCGAGCCGCTCGTCGATCACCACCGTCTGCCCGGACTGGAAGGTCGAGTACTCCTCGCCCCAGTTCCGCTCGACGTCGGACAACAGCAGGGTCGCCTGGAACTGCGGCGGCTGGGTCGGGTTCGGATAGGCCGTCCCGTTGATCACCCAGTTCTTGTTGACCACGACCGTGGCCGGCGGGTCGGCTGGGGCGGCCGCCCGCGCCGGCCCGACGGCCTGCGGCACAACCAGCGGCAACAGGCCGGCGACCAGCGACAACGCCGCAGCGGCACGCCACGGTCGGCGTGCTCGTCTCGTGCTCAGAATCGACATTCATTACCCCCGTACGCCGTGTGTGGCACGGCGCGATCCCCGGCCCGCCTGTGCACGGGCCACGCGGGTGTCAGTATTTAGTTATTCGTCCCGTTTTGCTCCCTATTAGGGCATACCGAGGATCTTTCGCCTACAAGCCCGGCGACAAGTTCGTAGCGTCTGACCAGGACCCGGCACGCCCGCCGGAGCACCACGACCACCCGGCGACGACCACAGAACGTGGGGCCCGGCCGCCGCCGGACCCCACGAAACGTGCTGGTCAGAGGCCCGCGCGGGCCGCCACGGCGGTGTCCGGCTGGTCGGCGAAGACGCCGTCCAGGCCGAGGCCCAGGAAGAGCTCGTACTCGGCGGTGATGTCGCCGCGGGCGTTGGGGTCGGCGCCGATCCGGAAGTCGACCGGCAGGAACTGGTTCTCCACCCGGAACGTCCAGGCGTGCACCACCAGCTTGACCCGGTGCGCGTCCCGGATGACGGTGGTCGGGGCGAGCAGCCGGCCGCCGGCGTCCCGGGGCACGATCAGGTTCTTGTTCGCCCCGATGCCGTCGGCGTACTTCGCGATCCAGGCCAGGCCGGCCGGCGTGGCCAGGTCCTGGTAGCTGCGCGCGTCACCGGCCACGGTGAAGTCGTACGGGCGGCCGGCGGCGTCGAGCAACTGGACCAGCCGCACGTCGATCATGCGGTCCAGCTTGCGCAGGTTGGCCGTCTCGAAGGACTGCACGAAGACCGGGTCGTTGCGGTGGGTGAGCCGGTTGGCCTTCAGCACGGCGACCAGCGGCTCCTCCAGCGGCAGCCCGATGGCCGCGAAGTAGCTCGGGTGCTTGGTCTCCGGATAGACGCCGATGGTCCGGCCACGCGCCGTGGACTCGGTCCGGGCCAGGTCGATGACCTCCTGGAAGGTCGGCACCTGGAACAGCCCGTCGAAGGCGGTGTTGGCGACCCGCACCTGCGACAGCCGCTCCTTGGCCCGCAGCGTCTTCAGCTCGGCCAGGGTGAAGTCCTCGGTGAACCAGCCGGTGACCGACACGCCGTCGATGGTCTTGGTCGCCTTGCGGCCGGCGAACTCCGGCCGGGCGGCCACGTCCGTCGTACCCGAGATCTCGTTCTCGTGCCGGGCGACCAGCACGCCGTCCTTCGTCGAGACCAGGTCCGGCTCGATGTAGTCGGCGCCCATCCGGATCGCCAGGCGGTACGCCTCCAGGGTGTGCTCCGGGCGGTACCCGCTGGCGCCCCGGTGCCCGATCACCACCGGCCGCACGGCCTCCCGGGACCGGTCCGGGCCCGGCTTCGGGTCGGCGGACGCCACCGCCGGCACCACCACGGCCGCCGCCAGCAGCGCCCCGGCCACACCGAGGGCGGAAAGGGTACGTCGCATCGCCGTCTCCTGATTCGTCGAGGGATGCGCACAGCAGACCGGCCCCGGCTGACCGCCAGTTGGTCGAGGGCTGGCCGGGAGGTGAATCTCCGGGTTGCGGGTTTCCGCACCGGGCGCGGGCGGAAAGGGAAAGATTGTCTGGTGCGCCGGTTTCTCCGTCATCCCGTACGGCTGGTGCCGTTGGGCTTCCTGGCGGTGATCCTGCTCGGCACCGGTCTGCTGATGCTGCCCTGGGCGGACAGCGAGCACCGGTACACCCCGTTCGTCACCGCGCTGTTCACCGCCACCTCGGCGGTCTCGGTGACCGGCATGGCCGTCAACGACACCCCGACCTACTGGAACACCTTCGGCCTGGTGATGATCACCGTGCTCACCCAGGTCGGTGGGCTGGGCATCCTCACCGGCGCGGCGCTTGTCATCCTGGCCGTCTCCCGGCAGCTCGGGCTGCGCAACCGGCTGCTGGTGCAGGCCGAGAGCGCCGAGTACGGCATCGCCGACGTACGGTGGCTGCTGCTGCGGATCGCCGGCACGGTGTTCACCGCCGAGGCCCTGATGACCGCCGTCGTCGCCGGCCGGCTCTGGCTGGCGTTCGACTATCCACCCGGCCACGCGCTCTGGTCGGCGGTCTTCCACTCCGTGCAGGCGTTCAACAACGGTGGCTTCACCCTGTATCCGAACGGGCTGCTGGCCTTCTCCCGCGATCCCTGGATCATGCTGCCGCTCGCCCTGGGCGGGATCGTCGGCGGGCTCGGCTTTCCGGCGCTCTTCGAGGCGGTCCGCGAGTGGCGGCGACCGCGCGGCTGGGCGGTCGCCACCAAGCTCACCATCTGGGGCAGCGTGGTGCTGCTGGTGGTCGGCTTCGCTTACCTGCTGGTCGCCGAGTGGGCGAACCCCCGCACCATCGGCACCTTCGACCCGGCGGGCAAGGTGCTCGCGTCGTTCAGCCAGATCGCGCTGAGCCGCACCGGCGGGTTCGACGTGGTCGGCGTCGGCAAGCTCACCGAGGAGAGCTACCCGATGCTCATCGCGTTGATGTTCATCGGCGGGGGCAGCGCCAGCACCGCCGGCGGCATCAAGGTGTCCACGTTCTTCCTGCTCGGCTTCGTCATCTGGGCGGAGCTGCGCGGCGAGCCGGACGTCACGATCGGCAACCGCCGGATCGCGGCGGCCAGCCAGCGGCAGGCGCTGACCGTGGCGCTGCTCAGCGTGGCCCTGGTCGTCGGCGGCACGGTCTGCGTGATCGCCCTCGTCGAGCACGTCCGGTTCTACGCCGTGCTGTTCGAGGTGACCTCGGCGTTCAGCACCACCGGCCTGACCGTCGGCGTCACCTCCCGACTGCCCGAGCCCGGGCAGTACCTGCTGGCCGCGCTCATGTACATCGGCCGGATCGGCCCGCTCACCCTCGGCTCGGCGATCGCCCTGAACACCCGGCGCCGGCTGTACCGCTACCCGGAGGAGCAACCCATTGTCGGCTAGAACGACGGACGACAGCCCCGTCGCGGTGATCGGCCTGGGCCGGTTCGGCTGCCACCTCGCCGGTTCCCTCACCCACCTCGGCCATGACGTCCTCGCCATCGACCGGTCCGCCGACCGGGTGCAGCGCTGGTCCGGTCAGCTCGACCGGGTGGTGCAGGCGGACGCGACCGAGGAGGACGCGCTGCGCCAGCTCGGCATCGCCGACTTCCACCGGGTGGTGGTGGCCATCGGGGCGTCGGTGGAGGCGAGCGTGCTGACCGTGCTCGCCCTGACCGAGCTGGGCGTGCCGCAGATCTGGGCCCGGGCCACCTCCGGCAAGCACGCCAAGATCCTGTCCTCGGTCGGCGCGCAGCACGTGGTCTTCCCCGAGGCGGAGACGGGCGAGCGGGTGGCCCACCTGATCGTCAGCCGGATGCTCGACTTCATCGAGTTCGACGACGACTTCGCCATCGCCAAGGTGCGGGTGCCCGCGTCGCTGGCCGGCCGCCCGCTGCGGCAGATCACCCCCGCCGAACGGTACGGCGTGATGGTGGTCGGCGCGAAGCTGCCCGGCGAACGGTTCCGCTACGCCTCCCCGGACACCGTGCTCGCGCCGGAGAGCGTACTCATCGTCGAGGGGACCATCGGCCAGGTGCAGCGGTTCGCGGCCCTGGCCTGACCACGGCCCTCACTTCTTCGGGCCCTTGCCGGCGTCCTTCTTAGGCTTCGGCTTGGCGGCTCCCTTCTTCGCTACTTTCCCGCTTTTTTTCCCTCACCCTTGCCCTTCGCGGCGTGCTTCGGCTTGGGCTTCGGCGGCTTGGTCTTCGCGGCGGCGCCGCCGCCGCTGCCCGCCGCCTTCGCGGCCGGCGCCTTCGCCGGGGCCTTGGCGGTCGTCGTCTTCGGCGCCGCGGGCGGCGGCGGGACCGAGCCGGCCACCCCGGCGACCTCCACCCCGCAGGTGGTGTCGCCCAGCCGGAACTCCACCGGCAGTGGGTTGGTGCCGGTGTACGAGCCGGTCAACGCCACCTTCTGCGCCGCGCCGGGCGCCAGCGCGTCGCGCCCGGCGGCCGGGGTGATCTCCACCGTCCGGCCCGCCTGCCGGGCCGGCACCGGGGTGGCACCGGCCACCTTCTGCTTGCCCGGGAAGGTGAAGCTCATCGTCCAGCCGCGCAGCTCGGTGCGGCCGGTGTTGGTGAGCGTCAGGTCGGCCGTAAAGTCCTTGCCGGTGTCCCGGCGCAGCACGTAGTCCACGTCGCAGGAGACGGACGGCGACAGCCCCATGGCGGCCTCCACCGGCCGGTCCACCCCGCCGCTGGCCGGGCTGCGGGAGGTGAGCCCCCAGACGCCGGCGGTCACCGCGACCAGGCCCGCGGCGGCCACCCCGGCCTCGACCCGGCGGCGGCGGGACACCGAACGGCGGGTCCGCTCCCGGGAACGGACGCTGGAAAAGGGCAACGCGTCGGTGTCCGTGGACCACGGCAGGATCGTGGTGCCGACGCTGGACAGCAGCGCCGGGTCGTGGGTGCCGGGCGCCGGCGAGACCGGCACGGCCGCGAGCACCCCGGCCGCCTCGGCCAGCGTACGGGCCAGCTCGGCGGTGGCCGGCCGGTCGGCGGGACGCTTGGCCAGGCAGCGGCCGACCAGCTCGGCGACCTCGTCGGGCAGCCCCGGCACGGCCGGCAGCGGGCCCGGCTCGTGGTACATGTGCGCGCGGAGCATCTCGGTGGTCGTCCGGGCCTGCCAGGGCAGCCGGCCGGTAAGCATCCGGTAGAGCAGCAGGCCCACCGCGTACACGTCGGTGGCCGGGGAGACCTGGCCGTTGTCCAGCCGCTCCGGGGCCAGGTAGGCCGGGGTGCCGAGCAGCGCGCCGTCCGGCCCCTTGTCGCTCTCCCCCACCAGCGCCGAGATGCCGAAGTCGACCACCTTCACCCCGGTCGAGGTGAGCATGACGTTGCCCGGGGTGACGTCGCGGTGCACCACGCCCCGGGCGTGCGCGGTGGCCAGCGCCGAGGTCACCTCGGCGCCGATGGTCACCGCCTCCCGCCAGGGCAGCGCCCCGCCGGCCAGCCGGGCGCTGAGCGGGCCGCCGTCCACCAGCTCCATCACCACGTACGGCACGGTCAGCCCGACCTGCTCGGACTCGCCGTAGTCGTACACGTTTGTGATGTTGGGGTGGCAGAGCCGCGCGGCGGCCTGCGCCTCCAACCGGATCCGGTGCCGGAACGCCTTGTCGCTGGCCAGCCGGGAGGCGAGCACCTTGACCGCCACCTGGCGCCCGAGCACCTCGTCGTAACCGCGCCAGACGACCGACATGCCGCCCGCGCCGAGCTGTTCGATCAGCCGGTACCGCTCATCGAGCAGTTGTGCGCCGTTGCGTGCAGCTCCACCCATGGTTCGAGCTTTTGCCCGCCAACCCCCCGGCTACACCTCTACCGTCAGAATCGGTCACGAATGTCACCCGATCAGGCGGTAGCGAGCAGTTGGTCCACCGGCGCGAAGTCGTCGGTCAGCACCAGCGCGTCGCCCACCCATTCGTCGAAGGCGGCGCCGTGCAGCAGCACCGCTGGCTCGGTGAGCCCGCCGACCCGGCGGTCCAGCGCGGCCAGCGGCAGCGGCACGTCGGAGGCCACGATGACGAAGTTGCTGCCGTGCTGGTTGTTGATCGCGGCCGGCGGGGCGATCAGCGCGACGTGCCGGAACTCCGCCGCGACGGTGGCCAGCTCGCTGCGGATGAACCGGCCGGGCGGGTAGTCGATGACGTTCTGCTGGTAGACGCCGCCCGGCCGGAGCACCCGGCGGATGTCGGCGGCCATCTCCCGGGTGGCCAGGTGCCACGGCACCACCAGGTGACCGAAGGCGTCGCCGACGATCAGGTCGCGGCTGTCGGTGGCCTCCCCGCCGAGCAGCACCCGGGCGTCACCGACCTCGGCGCGCAGCCCCGGACCGGTGCGTACGCCCAGTTCGCGGCGGTCCAGGTCGACGAGCGCGCCGTCGATCTCGAAAACCAGGTTGTCGGTGCCCGGCCGGGTGGCGGTCAGGTACCGGGGCATGGTGAACCCGCCGCCGCCCAGGTGCAGCGCGTCCAGCGGGCGACCCTTCGGCGCGGCCTCGTCGGCCACCACCCCGAACCACTGGGTGTACGCGTACTCCAGGTGCGTCGGGTCGGCCAGGTCGACGTACGAGTGCTGGGCGGAGTTGAGCAGCAGGAACCGGCCGCTCGGCCGGTCCGGGTCGGTGTCGACCCGCGCGCAGTGGTACGCCGTCTCGGTGTCGCACGGGTTCGGCGCGACCGCGCTCAACCCCGCCCCGACCAGGCCCAGCACGGCCAGCGTGGCCTTCGCCCGGGTCGGACCGGGCAGCCCGGCCGGCACCTGCCGGCGCAGGTACGCCCCCAGCGCCAGCCCGGTGACGCCCAGCAGCACCGCCAGCGCGATCACGATCACCGTGCTGGGCAGGGCGGCCACCAGCACAAACCCGGTCACCAGGGTGGCGGTGATGCCGCCCAGCGTGCCGATGCCGGAGAGCCGCCCCACCACCTGCCCGGTGCGGCGCAGGTCGGCGAGCTGAAGCTTGACCACCAGCGGGGTGACCGCGGCGAGCAGCGCCGCCGGGACGAAGACGGCCAGCGCGGTGAGCAGCAGGATCCCGCTGGCCGCGCCGCCGCGCAGCACCTCACCGGCGTACCGGACGATCGGCAGGGTGACCGCGGTGGCGATGCCGGCCAGCACCAGCGCGGGCGCCAGCAGGGTGCGCGGGTCCCGCCGGTCGGCCAGCCAGCCGCCGGTCCACGCCCCGTACGCGATGGCGGCCAGCGCGATGCCGATGACCGAGCTGGTCACCTGGAGGGTCACCCCGACGTACGGGCCGACCAGCCGCAGCGACACGGTCTCCAGCACCAGCACGGCGCCGCTGGACAGGAAGACCAGGAACGCGGCGAGGCCGTTGGGCAGGGCCCGGTGCCCGGTCGGGACGTCGGTCACGGCCTCGGCCGCGACCTCGGAGGATGCGGAGTTCACCGGGGCGATGGTACGCAGCGAACCTGGGCGACGAGGTCAGTACATCGAAACATGAACATGGTTTGTGTGGTCGGCGGCCGGACTGCCCCCGCCGCTGTACGCCCGCCAGCCCGTGTTCGGCATCCAGATCTGCCGGTACCAGATCACGTACATCACGCCGAGCCGGCCCGCGTTGCTCTTGAGATACGTGGCCAGGCTGTCCCCGTACGCCTTGTCCCCGCCGCTGGCCGAGACGTTCGCGAAGCCGCCCTTCGCGGCGGCGAAGTCGCAGGCCCGACCCTTGGGATGCTCGCCGCCGCCACCACTGCGGTGACAGGAGACGTAGCGCTGGTAGCCGGCCGACTGGGCCTGCTTGAGCATGTGCAGGGTGCGCGGCGTGATGCAGCCGGAGGTGGTCGGGTCGGACACCGAGCAGGACTCGGACGGCCAGGAGCCGTCCGAGTTGCGGGGCGCGGGCCGGGCGGACGCCGACCCGCCGCCGAACCCGGAGCCGGTGCCGGAGCTGACCTCGGCCAGCGCCCGCTCGGCGTCCCGCTTCCGCTTGGCCAGCACGACGACCTGCTTCTGCTGCTCGCGCACCTCGGCGTCGATGGCCAGCTTGGCGGTCCGGGCCTCGGCCCGCGCCTCGGCCAGCGCCCGCAGCCGCCGGCCGTCCCGCTGCGCCATCACGTCCAGCTCGCCGGCCCGGCGGACGAAGGATTCGGGGGTGGTGCTGTCCAGCAACGCCGCGATCGGGGTCAGCCGCCCCAGCCGGTACGACTGGGCGGCCACCTCGCCGACCTGCGCGGTCAGCTCGACCAGCCGGACCTCGACGGCCTTCAGCCGGCCGGTCAGCGCCTTCTGCCGGCGCTTGGAGTTGTCCAGCCGGGCGGTGGCCTCGATGTGCCCCTTGGCCGCCGCCTCCAGCGCGTCCCGGAGCTTCTTCGAGCCACCCTCGTCGGGCGCGGCCCAGCCGGGCCCGGCGCCCGCGCCGAGCAGCAGGGCCAGGGCGGCGAGCAGGACGATCAGCGGACGGCACAGCCGCCGGGGGAAGCTGATCCTGGGCACGGTGGGTCCTTCCGTCAGGGTCTCAGTGGGCGACCAGCGCCTCGCGGGCCTCGGCCCAGATCTCCTCGCTGGCGGCGACCAGCAGCCCGCGGCCCTCGTCGGCCGGGTGGTAGTCGGCCCCGTCGAACCGGCGGGCCACCCCGCCGGCCTCACGGACCAGCAGCACCCCCGGGGCGTGGTCCCAGGGCAGGGTGCGCCAGAAGAGGACGAACTGTTGCCTGCCGGTGAGCAGGTCGAGGTATTCCCGGCCGGCGCAGTGCTGGCCGGGGAGCAGCTCGCCGATCCGCTCGCCGCCGGTCTCGGCGGCGGCGCGGTCGGCCGGCGGCAGGAACCGGGTCATCGCGGTGCCGCGCAGCGCGCCGACCGGCGGCGCGTCGGCGGCGGCCCGCACCGGCCGACCGTCCAGCCGGGTGCCGTGCCCCGCCCGGGCGGTGGCGAACGTGCCGGCCATGGGGTCGAACACCCAGGCGGCGGCCGGCTCGCCGTCGGTCAGCAGGGCCACCATCAGCGCGAACGGCCGGCGGCCGGCGGCGAAGTTGGCGGTGCCGTCGATCGGGTCGACGAGCCACACGTCGCCGCCGCCGTGCAGGTGCCGCAGCAGCTCCGGATCCTCGGCGACGGCCTCCTCGCCGACCACCACCGAGCCGGGGCGCAACCGGCGCAGCCCGGCGGTGATCAGTTCCTCCGCCTTCCGGTCCGCGACGGTGACCAGCTCGCCGGGGGCCTTCTCGGTGATGTCGGCGTCGTCCAGCTTGCGGAACAGCGGCACCACGACATCGTCGGCGGCCTCCCGCAGCAGGCCGCCGACGTCGTCGATCAGGGTGTCAGCCACGCGGCGGCAGCTTCACCACGCTGACGAAGAACTCGTCGATCTGCCGGACCACCGAGATGAAGCGCTCGAAGTCGACCGGCTTCGTCACGTACGCGTTGGCGTGCAGCTGGTAGCTGCGCAGGATGTCCTCGTCCGCCTGGGAGGTGGTGAGCACCACCACCGGGATCCGGCGCAGCACCTCGTCCTCCTTGATCTCCTCGAGCACCTCCCGGCCGTCCCGCCGGGGCAGGTTGAGGTCGAGCAGGATCAGGTCGGGGGTCACCGCGTCCGCGTAGGGGCCCTCGCGCCGCAGGTAGGCCAGCGCCTCGGCGCCGTCGGAGACGACGGTCAACCGGTTGCGGAGCTTGTGCTCCTCGAACGCCTCCTGGGTCATCAACACGTCGCCCGGATCGTCCTCCACCAGCAGGACCTCGATCGGGCTCTTGCCGTCCGCCGGCGCGGTCATCCCACCCTCTCCTTCATGCCATCCGTTGTACCGCCCCGCGGGTCGGCCTCGCCGTCACCGGCGACCGACACCCCGTCCGTGGTCCGCGCCGGCTGCTCCGGCACGTCCGCGGCGGCCGCGCCGTCCTCGGCGGCCCCGCTATCGGCCGACGCCTCGCCGACCGCCGACCCCTCGCCGACCGCCGCGTCGGCCGCCGGTGCCTCGCCGTTCGCCGCCTCGCCGGCCTCGTCCTGGCCGACGGTGGCCGCCTCGACGTCCTCGGGCCGGGCCGGGATGGTGAACCGGATCGCCGTGCCCTCCGCGACGTCGGTGTCCACCCAGACCCGGCCGCCGTGGTACTCGACGATCTTCTTCACGATCGCCAGGCCGATCCCGGTGCCCGGGTACGCGTCCTTGGAGTGCAGCCGCTGGAAGATCACGAAGATCTTGTCAGCGAACTCCGCCTCGATCCCGATGCCGTTGTCCTGGCAGGTGATCTCCCACTCGTCGCCGACCAGGCGGGCCGAGACGTGCACCTTCGGGACGGTGTCCGGGCGGCGGAACTTCACCGAGTTGCTGACCAGATTGGCCAGCAGGTTGGTCAGCAACGGCTCCTCGCCGCGGATCACCGGCAGCTCGCCCCAGGTCAGCTCCGCGTCGGCGTACTGCCGGGCGGCCTCGGTCTGGCCGGCCACGTCGGCCATCACCTTGTTCAGGTCCACCTCGGTGAACCCGGTGGTGAGCCGGCCGATCCGGGAGAAGGCCAGCAGGTCGTTGATGAGCCGCTGCATCCGCTGCGCGCCGTCGACGGCGAAGGCGATGTACTGGTCGGCCCGCTCGTCCAGCTTCCCCGCGTAGCGGCGCTGCAACAGCTGACAGAAGCTGGCCACCTTGCGCAGCGGCTCCTGGAGGTCGTGCGAGGCCACGTACGCGAACTGCTCCAGGTCACGGTTGGAGCGGGTCAGCTCCTCGGCCTGCTTCTGCAACTGGCTGTTGACCCACTCGATCCGCTCCCGGGCCTCGCGCACCTCGGCCAGGTCGCGGGCGATCTTCTGCCGCATCGCGTCCACGTCGACCGCGAGCCGGCGGAACTCCGGCGGGCCCGAACCGTCGATGTGGTGCTGGTAGTCGCCCTCGGCGACCTCCCGCACCTGAAGGGCCAGCCCGGTCAGCGGCCGGACCACCATCCGCTCCAGCGCCAGCACCAGCGCCGCGCCGGCCAGCACCACCACCACGGCCGCGATGATCAGCAGGATGACCAGCAGGTTGCTGGTCCGCTCGATGTCCCGGGCGCTGCGCTGGCGTTCCCGCAGGATCTCGTCCTGGAGGGTGCCCACCCGGGCCCGTACCTGGTCGAACTGCTGCCGGGCCGGGTCGTTGATCAGCGCCTGCCCGGCGGCGGTGCCGCTGCGCTCGGTGGTGCTGATCACCGGCTCGGCTACCGACCCGCGCCAGGCATCCGCCTGCTGCTCGACGGCGGTCAGCCCGCTGAGCACCTCCGGGTAGTCGGCGCCCAGCGACCGGATCTGGGCCACCGTCTTCCGCTCCTGCTGGACCCCCTTCTCGTACGGGGCCAGGTCGGCCCGGTCGCCGCTGACCGCGTACCCCCGGACGCCGGTCTCCTGGTCCAGCAGCGCGTTGAGCAGTTCCTGCCCCTGCACCCGCAGCGGGCCGGTCTTGGTCAGCACCGCGTCGGTGTGCTGCCGGTTGCGGGCCGCCACGGCCGCCTCGGCCACCGCCAGCCCGATCAGCAGCACGCCCACCACGGTCAACAGCGCGAGCACCCGCCGCCGCAGGGTCCACCCCTGCTGATACGTCTTCACCGGGTGGTCTCCGTTCGCGACTGCGGGGCTCGCAGGACCGGCTCGCTCCTCGCGCTCACCAGGGCAGTCTCCGTTCGCGACTGCGGGGCTCGCAGGACCGGCTCGCTCCTCGCGCTCACCGGCCGCCGCCCCGGTTCACCAGCAGCATGGCCACGTCGTCGGCGAGCGGGCCGCCGTTGATCTGCTCGGCCCGGCCGACCAGCCAGGCGGGCAGGTCGGACAGCGGGACGCTCTGGTTGCCCGGCTCGGCCAGCAGGCCGGCCAGCCCCGGCACGTCCAGCCGCTCGTCGCCGTCGCCCACCCGCCCCTCGATCAGGCCGTCGGTGTACATCAGCAGGGACCAGTCATCGGTGGCGAACTCCAGGTCGAAAGCGACAGGCCGACGGGGCCGTACGCCGAGCAGCAGACCGCTCGGCGCCGGCACCGGCGCGACCTTACCGCCGGAGAGCAACAGCGGTGGGGGGTGGCCCGCCAACCGGACGGTGGCCCGGTTGGCGTCCAGGTCCAGCCGGGTGGTGGCCACGGTGGCGAAGATCTCCCGGAGCCGGCGCTCGCTCATCAGCACCTGCTCCAGCGCCGGCAGCACCTCGTCGTCCGGCACGCCGGCGAGGATCAGCGCCCGCCAGGCGACCCGCAGTTCGACGCCGAGCGCCGCCTCGTCCACCCCGTGCCCGCAGACGTCCCCGACGATCAGGTCCACCCGGTCGGGCCGGGTCTGCACCACGTCGAAGAAGTCGCCGCCGATCAGGGCGGCGTGCCGGCCCGGGCGGTAGAAGGTGTGCACCGCCACCTGGTCGGTGCTCATCAGCGGCTGGGGCAGCAGGCCGCGCTCCAGGCGGGCCGACTCGGCCTGGCGCAGCTCCACCTCGCGCAGCCGCCGGGCGTTCTCGTCGGCCCGCTTGCGCTCGACCGCGTAGCGCAGCGCCCGGGTCAGCAGCACGCCGTCGACCTGACCCTTGACCAGATAGTCCTGGGCGCCCTCGGCCACCGCGACGATGCCGAGGTGCTCGTCGGAGCGGCCGGTCAGCACGCAGACCGCGGCGCCGCTGGCCATCTCCAGCACCTGGCGGAGCCCGTCGAGGCCCTGCGCGTCGGGCAGCCCGAGGTCGAGCAGGACGCAGTCGACGCCCATCACCCGCTGGCGGGCCTCGCTCAGGCTGGTGGCCACCAGCAGGTCGATCATCGAGTTGGTCTCGGCGAGCAGTTCACCGACGAGGAAGGCGTCGCCTTCGTCGTCCTCGACCAGCAGGACCCGGAGCCGGTCACCCGGCGGAACGCTGGTGTGGCGCCCGACGCCGCTGTGCGAAAGCGCCCGGGGCACGACGGGGGAACCGGACAGGCCGGTCCCCCGGGGCGGCCGGGTCACCGCCGCGAGACGCGGGAGTTCGCTGGTGATGTCGGGCTCCTTCCGAGTGCCCTGCTGATCCTGTATTAGACAACGGTCGCACACAACACGACGGTGTCCGGCACCGGCGTTGTGTGAGTCGCCTCGGCCGGCCGACAACAGGTGAGCGAACTCTCCGGCCGCGTCGTTACGGTTCCGCGCCGAAAGCGGACGCCCAGTGCCCGTCCCGCCGGGCGGGAGGCAGGATGATGCCCACCCCGCACCACCCCCTCAAGGAGCAGCCGTGGGCGCACCCCCCACCCGCGCCGCCGACCGGGCGCTGAGCCGCCCGCGCCGGCGGGCACTCGCCGCCGTCGCCGCGCTCGCCGCGCTGCTCGCCGTCGGCGCGACCGTACTGGTCGACCTGAGCACCCCGGCGCCCCGACCGGCCGACGCGCCGCCGTCGGACTTCAGCGCCGGGCGGGCGTACGAAGATGTGCGGGTGATCGGGGCCCGGCCGCACGTCGCCGGCAGCCCCGCCAACGACCAGGTCCGGGCGCACGTCGAGGGGGTGCTGCGCGGCCTGGGCCTGGAGACCGACGTGCAGGACACGGTGGCGGCGGAGGCCGGGCAGCTCAGCGGCGCGGCCGGCGGCGCCACCCTGGCCCGGGTGCGCAACGTGGTGGCCCGGCTGCCCGGCACCGACTCGACCGGCCGGGTGTTCCTGGTCGCGCACTACGACTCGGTGCAGTCCGGGCCCGGCGGCAACGACGACGCCGCCGGCACCGCCACCATCCTGGAGGTGGCCCGGGCGCTGGCCGCCGGGCCGAAACCCCGCAACGACATCGTCTTCGTGCTCACCGACGCCGAGGAGGCGTGCCTCTGCGGCGCTTCGGCGTTCGCGTCCAGCCACCCGCTGGCCACCGACGGCGGCGTGGTGCTCAACCTGGAGGCGCGGGGCAGCACCGGCCCGGTGATCATGTTCGAGACGTCCCGGAACAACGCGGCGCTGGTCGACGTCTTCGGCCGGGCCGCGCCGCACCCGGTGGGCACCTCCTTCGCTGTGGAGATTTATCGGGCGTTGCCCAACGACACCGACTTCACCGCCTTCCTCGACCACCGCTTCGTCGGCCTCAACTCCGCCTACATCGACGGCGGCGCGATCTACCACACCCCGCTGGACACCCCGGCGGTGATGAACCGGGGCAGCCTCCAGATGCACGGCGACAACGCGCTCGGGCTGGCCCGGGAGTTCGGCCGCGTCGACCTGACGGCGCTGCGCGCCGGCCACGACGCCACGTACTTTCCGGTGCCCGGCGGGCTGATCCGCTACCCCGGCTGGCTGACCCTGCCGCTGGCGCTGCTCGCGCTGGTCGCGGTCGGCGCGCTGGGCTGGCTGCTGCGCCGCCGGGGCCGGGCCACCGGCGGCCGGCTCGCCGCCGGCGCCGGGCTCGCGCTGGTGCCGATCCTGCTCGCCCCGCTGGCCGCGCAACTGCTCTGGGCGGCGATCACCACGATCCGGCCCGGCTACGCCGAGCTGCTCGACCCGTACCGGCCGGTCTGGTACCGGCTGGCCGTGGTGGCGCTCGCCGCCGCGATCCTGCTCGCCTGGTACGCGCTGACCCGCCGGTGGGCCGGGCCGGCCGCGCTCGCCTTCGGCGGGCTGCTCTGGCTGGCCCTGTTCGGCGTGCTGCTCGCGGTGCTGGTGCCCGGTGGGGCGTACCTGGCGACCCTGCCGGCCCTGGCCGGCGCGCTGGCCGGCCTGGCCGCGCTCGCCACCCGGCCGGACGGCCCGTGGCCGGTGGTGGCGGTGACCCTGGCCGGCGCGGTGGGCGTGGTGATCCTGCTGCCCACGGTGGTGCTGCTCTTCCCCGCGCTCGGCATGGCGATGGGCGGGGTGGCCGCGCTCTTCGCGGTGCTGCTCGGGCTCGCCGCGCTGCCGGTGCTCGACCTGCTGCACCCCGAGGCCGGCGGGCAGCGCGGCCTGGTCGCGCTGCGGGCCCGCCGGGCCGGCGCGCTGCCGGCCGCCGCCGCCGGGCTCGCCGCCGTGGTGCTCGCCGCGGTCGGCCTGGCCGTCGACCGGTTCGACGCCGCGCACCCGGTGCCCACCCACCTGATGTACGCCCTCGACGCCGGCACCGGCCAGGCGCGCTGGCTCAGCCACGAGGACGACCCGCAGCCCTGGACCGACGGGTACGTCGACGGGCCGGCCTCCGTCGCCGACGACTTCCCCGGCCTGGGCGACGGCGAACTGCGGGCCGGGCCGGCGCAGGCGGCGAACCTGCCCGCGCCGACGCTGGAGACGCTCTCCGACACCCGCGACGGCGACCAGCGGATGCTGCGGGTGCGGGTGACGCCGCAGCGGTCGGTACGGCTGCTCACGCTGCACGTCGACACCACCACCGCCACCGTGAAGGCGGCGACGGTGGCCGGGCGCGACGTGCCGATCAAGGCGCGCGAGGGCCGGTGGGGCTTCGGGATCGTCTTCCACGCCCCGCCGCCGGAGGGCGTCGAGGTCACGCTGACCCTGGCGTCGGCCGCTGAACCGGTGCACCTGCGGGCGATGGACGCCAGCGACGGGCTGGACGCGCTGCCCGGCTTCCGGCCCCGGCCGGCCGACGTCGGCGTGGTCGGCTCGCACAGCTCGGAAATGCTGGCGGTGGCCCGCACGTACGAGTTCTAGAAGTTTTCCGGCGCGGATGTCGAGGGGAGGCCGGCCGGCTTCTACTCCCGGGTGAAGGCTAGTCATGCGACCCGAGGAGAACACGATGAGCAAGGTGACCACCGGCGCGACCATGTCCCTGGACGGCTACATCGCGGACCCGTCGCACGGCGGGTTCGAGCACCTCTTCCAGTGGTACGGCAACGGTGACGTGGAGACGCCGACCGCCCACCCGGAGATGACGTTCCGGACGTCGGCGGCCAGCGCCGCACACCTGCACGCGCTGACCGAGCGGACCGGGGCGCTGGTCGTCGGCCGCACCCTGTTCGACCTGACCAAGGGCTGGGGCGGCCGGCATCCGCTGGACAAGCCGGTGGTCGTGGTGACCCACTCGGTGCCCGACGGCTGGGAGCCCGAGAGTGAGTCGTTCGTGTTCGTCACCGACGGCATCGAACGGGCGATCGCGCGGGCCCATGAGCTGGCCGGCGGCAAGGAGGTCGGGGTCAACGGCGGGACGATCGCGCGGCAGGTGCTGGAGGCGGGGCTGCTGGACGAGGTGCACGTGGACCTGGTGCCGGTGCTGCTCGGGGACGGGATTCCGTTCTTCGCCGGGCTGGGGATCGGGCCGGTGCAGTTGGCGGGGCCGTTCCGGGTGGTCGAGGGGAACGAGGTCACCCACCTGGCGTACCGGGTGCGCCGGTCTGCCTGATCGTGCCGCGCTGTTGCCCCGGCCCCCGGATCACTGCGTGGGCCGGGGCGACGCGCAGCCCGGCCGTCCTGACGAAGATCGATCGTCGGGCCACGGCGTCACCGCGCTTGTCGAGCTGATAGCCGTCGAGCCATACCCATCCGTCGGTTGATCGACGCCTGGAACGGCATGAGCTTGCTGTCGGGGCCCAGGTGGCCGAGCGGCCCACACCGTAGCGTTTCGCCGCCTACCAACTTGATGTCGTAAACGAATCAGCGAGATCGACAAGACCGCCGGCCGGCCTCCGACACCAACTCGCTGACCAGCGAAAACCCGCCGCGGGGCGCGGGCCGTCAATGCGGCCCGCGCCGGCCTGATTCGTTTACGACATCAAGTTGGTAGCGTCCCAGAAGGACCACCGCGCGCCCGGCACCGCACCGCACCGCAGCGTCCGCTTCCGCCCCCCGCGCGCAGACCACTCGACCAGCGCAGGCCGGCGGCCGTTACTTCCAGCGGAAGTGCACGAACAGTCGGCCGAAGTTCTTCGAGTCCTTCTCGACCCGGTGGTAGAGCTGCTTGACGTCCTTCTGGTCGAGGAAGCGCAGCACCTTCTTCTTGAGCTGGCCCGACCCCTTACCCGGGATGATCTCCACGAGGGTGGCCTTCTTCGCCACCGCCTCGTCCATGATCCCGCGCAGCGCGCGGTCGATGTCGTGGCCCTTGTTGTAGATGTCGTGGAGGTCGAGCTTGAGCTTCACCCGTCCATCCTAGGTACGACGAAGGGCAGCCCACCCGGGCTGCCCTTCCCTCGTCGTACGTCAGCGACCGCCGACCTTGCCCTCGACCCGCCGCAGCGCGGTCGCGTAGTCGTCGTTCGTCGAGTACATGGCCGCCGCGATGCGCAGGTGCCGCAGCGCGTCGGTGTGCCGGTTCATCCGCTCCAACGTCCGGCCCAGCACGTGGTGCGCGTAGTGGTCGCTCGGGTCCCGGTCGACCAGCTCGCGCAGCTGCTCCTCGGCCCGGGTGAGCTGGGCCGACTGGAAGTACGCCCGGGCCAGCAGCTGGCGGACCGAGGAGTTGCCGGGCTCGGCCTCGACGATCGGCTCCAGCAGCCGGGCCGCTCCGGTCGGGTCACCCGCCTCGAAGAACATGGTCGCCCGCCGGTACTCCGCCAGCAGATCCATCGCCCTCACCCCCTCGTCTCCCGCCGCCACTCCCCCGACGCTGGCACAACATCAGCAGTACCGCGAGTGTTCCCCGAGACGCTGAGTGCGCGTACCGCCGCAAGTGGGGGTGTCCGCCTGCGCCGGCGTGGGCGGGTCAGCGGGCGGGTCAGCGGGTCGGGTCGTAGCGGTCGCCGACCAGGTCCCAGGCCCGGACGCCACCGACGATCCCGGCCGTATTGGGTACGACCACGACATCGTCGCCCATCCGGGCCAGTTGCTCGGGCCGGATCAGCCGGGAGTTGCCGCCGCCCAGGTAGAGCCGGTCCCAGTGGACCACCGGGCGCAGCCCCTCCACCACCTGCCGGATCCGCCGGGACCAGAACGCGTCGCCCAGGCGCCGGCGTTCCGGCTCCCCGACGTACGTGTCGTAGGTGGTGTTCCAGCGCACGGGTGCGTGCGACAGCTCCAGGTGCGGAGCGATCATCCCGCCGTCGAAGAGTGCGCTGCCCAGCCCGGTGCCCAGGGTCAGCACCAGCTCGCAGCCGGTCCCGGCGACCACCCCGGCGCCGTGCACCTCGGCGTCGTTGAGCACCAGCGCCGGCGCCCCGAACGCCTCGGCGAGCGCGCTGCGGGCGTCGTACCCGGACCACTCGGCGAGCAGCCCGGGGTCGATCTTGCTGCGCGGGCCCGACCGGGTCACGTAGTGCGGCGTCGCGACCACCACGCCGTGCCGGATCATGCCCGGCATGCCGACCGTCACCCGGTCCGCCGCCGGCAGCCGCCCACCCAGCTCCACCAGCGTCTTCACGAACAGCGCCGGCGGCAGCGGGTACGGCGTGGGCACCCGCAGCGGGCGGGCGCGCATGGTGCCGGCGCCGTCCAGCACCGACGCCTTGATCCCGCCACCGCCGCAGTCGATCGCCAGAGTGGTCACCACGGGTGTGAGTCTGCCTCGTGATCGGCGGCGGTGCCGCCGGGTGCGGCGATCGGTCCGTCCAGCAGCCGGGGAAACCCGTCGGCGACGGCGGGGCCCACCGGTAGGCTCGGGCTCCTCATGAGCGCCACGATGATCGTCAAGGACCTCTCCGCCGGGCACGGTGACCGGCTGCTCTTCGCCGACCTGGAGCTGGTGGTCGCCCCGGGTGACGTGGTGGGGCTGGTCGGGATGAACGGCGCGGGCAAGTCGACGCTGCTGCGTACCCTGGCCGGGCTCCAGCCGGTGGAACAGGGCGGCGTCTCGCTCAGCCCGCCCACCGCGACCGTCGGCTACCTGCCCCAGGAGCACGAGCGCCGGCCCGGCGAGACGGTGGCGGACTTCCTGGCCCGGCGCACCGGCGTCGCCGCAGCGCAGGCCGCTCTGGACGCCGCCACCGAGGCGCTCACCGCCGGGATACCGGGCGCCGACGACGCGTACGCCGAGGCGTTGGAGCGCTGGCTCGGCCTGGGCGGCGCGGACCTGGCCGAACGCGCCGAGCAGGTGGCCGCCGAGCTGGGGCTGACCGTGGACCTGGCACACCCGATGACCGCGCTGTCCGGCGGGCAGGCGGCCCGCGCCGGCCTGGCCTCGCTGCTGCTCAGCCGGTACGACGTCTTCCTGCTGGACGAGCCGACGAACGACCTGGACCTGGCCGGGTTGGAGCGGCTGGAACGGTTCGTCACCGGGCTGCGCGCCGGCACCGTGCTGGTCAGCCACGACCGGGAGTTCCTCACCCGCACGGTCAACCGGGTGCTGGAGCTGGACCTGCCGCAGCAGCAGATCCGGCACTACGGCGGCGGCTACGCGGCCTACCTGGCCGAGCGGGAGGTGGCCCGGCGGCACGCCCGGGCCGAGTTCGAGGAGTACGCCGAGACCCGCGCCGACCTGGAGGCCCGGGTGCGCACCCAGCGCGCCTGGATGGAGAAGGGCGTGAAGAACGCCCGGCGCAAGGCCACCGACAACGACAAGATCGGCCGCAAGTTCCGGGCCGAGGCGACCGAGAAGCAGGCGGCGAAGGCCCGGCAGACGGAACGGCTGATCGAGCGGCTGGAGGTGGTCGAGGAGCCGCGCAAGGAGTGGGAGCTGCGGATGGAGATCGCCGCCGCGCCCCGCGCCGGGGCCGTGGTGGCCGCGCTCCGCGACGCCGTCGTACGCCGGGGCGGGTTCACCCTCGGCCCGGTGACCCTCCAGATCGACTGGGCCGACCGGGTGGCGATCACCGGCGCGAACGGCTCCGGCAAGAGCACCCTGCTCGGCGCGCTGCTGGGCCGGCTCCCGCTCGACGCCGGCCAGGCCACGCTGGGCCCCGGCGTGGTGGTCGGCGAGGTCGACCAGGCCCGGGGGCTGTTCCTCGGCGACGAGCCGCTGCTCGACGCGTTCCGGCGGGCCGTACCCGAGCTGTCGCCGGCGGACGCGCGGACGCTGCTGGCCAAGTTCGGCCTGCGCGCGGGGCACGTGCTGCGCCCGGCGGGGACCCTCTCCCCCGGCGAGCGGACCCGGGCGGCGCTGGCCCTGCTCCAGGGGCGCGGGGTCAACCTGCTGGTGCTGGACGAGCCGACCAACCACCTGGACCTGCCGGCCATCGAGCAGCTGGAGTCGGCGCTGGCCGGCTACCGGGGCACCCTGCTGCTGGTCACCCACGACCGGCGGATGCTGGAGGCGGTGCACGTGGACCGGCGGCTGCGGGTGGACGGCGGGCGGATCACCGAAGGCTGATCCGTGCCGGCGGGGCCACCCGGGGTGACAATGACTCCATGCTCAAGTGGGAGTACGCGCTGCTGGTCCGCCGCCGCCAGGCCGCGTCGACCGACATCGGCTGGGAGATCGTCTTCATCTGGTACGGCCCGGACGGCTCGATGGTGGACGTCACGGCGTACGGCGACACCGCGCTGGCCCACCTGAACCGGGCCGGTGACCAGGGCTGGGAGCTGGTGGCGATGAGCGAGGACCCGTCGCTGGCCGGCAGCAGCGAGCTGCACCGGTACCACCTCAAGCGGCCCAAGCCGCCCGCCCCGCAGCCCCGGCAGCGGATGCGCCCCGGCAGCCGCACCACCCGGCGGACGATCGCGGGCTGAACGGCCGCGGATCGCCGCACGTCGCGGTGTCGGCAGCCAGCGAAGGCGCGAATCGCCGCAAGTCGCGGCAGCGGCAGCGGGCAAAGGCGCGAATTGCCGCAAGTCGCGGCGTCGGCAGCCGGCGAAGGCGCGAATCGCCGCACGTCGCGGTGCCCGCAGCGGGCGAAGGCGCGAATTGCCGCACGTCGCGGTGCCCGCAGCGGGCGAAGGCGCGAATCGCCGCAAGTTGCGGTGCCCGCAGCGGGTGGGCGGGTGGCATATCGGGCGAGGATGCGGGTAACGGGCGGCGGGAGGTGGCCCGGATGGTCGCGATGGCACCGCACCCGCCCTCGGTCGAACGGCTGCGGGCGGTGGACGGCTTTCTCACCGACGCCTGGGCCGAGCAGCTCCGGCATGACGAGCGGCTGCGCGGGACCGGGGTCGAGGTGCGGTTCGACCGTGGGGTCGCGCACCTGACCGGCGAGGCCGCCGACCCGGCCGAGCTGCGCCGGGTCCGCGAGCTGGTGGGCCGGCTCGCCGGGGTGTACGGGGTCTGGTGCCGGGTCCGGGTCGCCGGCCGGGACCCGGTGGTGGTGGACCTGGGCTGCGGCGGGCAGAAGCAGTGGCCGGGCAACCTGGGGCTGGATATCTTCCCGGCGCCCGGCGTGGACGCGGTCGCCGACCTGTCCGGCTCGCTGCCGCTGGCCGACGACTCGGTGGACGTGCTCTTCGCGGTGCACATCCTGGAGCACCTGCTCGACTTCCTGCCGCTGGTGGACGAGTGTCACCGGGTGCTCCGGCCGGGCGGGGTGCTGCACGTGATGAGCCCCTGGTGGCGGCACGTCAACGCGGTGGCCGACCCGACCCACGTCCGCTTCCTGGACGTGCAGACGATCAAGGGCATCTGCGTCCAGCGCCCACCCGGCACCCCCCGCTGGCATCCCCTGCACGCCGCCTGCGACGGCGCCAGCATCTTCGCCGACCTCACCCCCCTAACCCCCCAGGACCCACCCCCCACCCCCACCCACCTCTCCCGCTTCTTCGACTAACCCACCCCCCCACCCACCCCCACCCCCCCCTCGAACCGTTGATCATGAAGTTTGCGTCATGACACGCCCGGCAGTACGACGCAAACTTCATGATCGACGCGCGGTCCCCCGGGCGGGGGCGGGGGAGGCCAAGGGGGGTGGGGTGGGGTTAGGGGGTGGTGGATTCGCGGGGGATTAGGTGGTGGGGGGCGGTCAGTTCCTGGGGTGGGGCGTCCGGGTTTCCCGTTAGGCGGTTGGCCAGGAGGTCTACGGCCAGGTGGGCGATGCGTTCCTTGTCGGGGGCGATGGTGGTGAGGGTGGGCACGGAGAAGCGGCCGTCCTCGATGTCGTCGAAGCCGGCCACCGCCACGTCCTCGGGCACCCGCAGGCCGGCCTCGTGCAGCGCGCGCAGGGCGCCCAGGGCGAGGGTGTCGTTGAAGCAGAAGACGGCGTCGGGGCGTACGCCGGAGGTCAGCAGGTGGCGGATGGCGGCCGCGCCGTCCGCGCGGTGCCAGGCCGGCGCGGGCGCCACCAGCCGTTCGTCGTACTCGATGCCGGCCTCGGCCAGCGCGGCGGCGTAGCCGGCCAGGCGCAGCCGGGCGCTGGCCCCCTCCGGGGTGCGCTGGGCGCCGATCGCGGCGACCCGGCGCCGGTCCAGCCCGAGCAGGTGGGTAGTGACGGCGTGGGCGGCGGCCACGTTGTCGATCGCCACGTGGTCGGCGGGGCCGTGGTCGATCCGCTCGCCGAGCAGCACCATCGGGATGCCGGCCAGGCCGGCGAGGTCGTCGGCGGTCAGCGCCAGCGGGCTGAGGATCAGGCCGTCGATCAGGTGGTCGCCGATCCCGCCGGCCACCTTCCGCTCCTGCTCCGGGCCGCCGCCGGTCTGGTCGATCAGGACCGTCCAGCCGTGCTCGGCGGCGGCGGTGACCACGTGCCGGGCCAGCTCGGCGAAGTACGGGATGTCCAGTTCCGGGACGGCCAGCGCGATGATCCCGGTGCGACCCTTGCGCAGGTTGCGGGCGGAGAGGTTGGGCCGGTAGTTGAGCTCGGCGATGGCCTCCTCGACCCGGGCCCGGGTGTCCGGCCGGACGTGCAGGTAGCCGTTCACCACGTTGGAGACCGTCTTGACCGAGACCCCGGCCCGCTCGGCCACGTCCTTGAGTCTGTGTCGCACGGCGCTCGTCCCCTCTGCGGCTTCCAGCCCAGGACTCTATCGTGTAACAGGGCCTTTACAACGTTGCTTACAACGTTGTAGAAACCTGGCGTACGGGTGATCGCAGTCACCCGGCACAGGTGAGGAAAGGTGGCACCCCTTGCACGTCGCTCAGCTGACCATCGACCCGGCCTTCGCGATCGGCGCCGCCGACCGCCGGCTCTTCGGCTCCTTCGTCGAGCACATGGGGCGCTGCGTCTACGGCGGTGTCTACGAGCCCGGCCACCCGGCGGCCGACCCGCTCGGCCTGCGCCGTGACGTGCTCGACCTGACCCGCGAGCTGGGCGTCTCCGTGGTCCGTTACCCCGGCGGCAACTTCGTCTCCGGCTACCGGTGGGAGGACGGGGTGGGCCCGGTCGGTGACCGCCCGCGCCGGCTCGACCTGGCCTGGAAGACGATCGAGACCAACGCGTTCGGGCTGAACGAGTTCATGACCTGGGCGGCCGAGGCCGACGTCGAGCCGATGATGGCGGTCAACCTCGGCACCCGCGGCGTCCAGGAGGCGTGCGACCTGCTGGAATACGCCAACCACCCGGGCGGCACCCAGCTGTCCGACCTGCGCCGCAAGCACGGCGCCGAGCAGCCGTACGGGGTGCGGCTCTGGTGCCTCGGCAACGAGCTGGACGGCCCGTGGCAGGTGGGGCACAAGACCGCCGACGAGTACGGCCGGCTCGCCGCCGAGACGGCCCGGGCGATGAAGCTGGTCGACCCGTCGATCAGCCTGGTCGCCTGCGGCAGCTCCAACCGGCAGATGCCCACCTTCGCCTCCTGGGAGGCGACGGTGCTGGAGCACACCTACGAACACGTCGACTACATCTCCGCGCACACCTACTACGACCCGTCCGACGGCGACCGGGCCAGCGTCCTGGCCTCGGCCGTCGACATGGACCACTTCATCACCGAGGTGGTCGCCACCGCCGACCACGTGGCCGCCAGACAGCGGCAGACCCGCAAGCTGAAGATCTCCTTCGACGAGTGGAACGTCTGGTACCAGTCCCGCCTCCAGCAGGACCTGGACCGGCGCGGCTGGGTCGAGGCCCCGGCGCTGATCGAGGACAACTTCACCGCGGTCGACGCGGTGGTGGTCGGCGACCTGCTGATCACCCTGCTCCGGCACGCCGACCGGGTGGGCGTGGCCTGCCAGGCGCAACTGGCCAACGTGATCGCCCCGATCCGGACCCGCACCGGCGGGCCGGCCTGGCGGCAGAGCATCTTCCACCCGTTCGCCCTGACCGCCCGGTACGCCCGCGGCACGGTGCTGCGCACCGAGCCGGTCTGCCCCGACTACGAGACCAAGCGGTACGGCGCCGTCCCGGTGCTGGACACCGTCGCCGTGCACGACGAGGAGGCCGGCGAGCTGACCGTCTTCGCGGTCAACCGGGGGGCCGAAGCCCTGCCGCTCGACCTCGATCTGCGCGGGCTGCCGGGCCTGCGCGGCCTGGAACACCTCACCCTCGCCGCCGGCGACGACCCCGAAGCGATCAACACCGAGGCGGAGCCCGACCGGGTGACGCCGCGGACCCTACCCACCCCCGCCTCCGACGCCGGCCGGTGCTCCGTGCGCCTGCCCGCGGTCTCCTGGAACGTGCTGCGCTTTACCACCCGGCCCTGACCAGGGAAAATCCTGCCCCGTCCCCCAAGGAGAGACCCCATGATCCAGAACGAATTGAGCCGGCGGCGCCTGCTCGGCCTCGGCGTCGGTCTCGGCGCGGCCGCCTCGTTGACCCTCGCCGGGTGCGGCGGTGGCAGCGCCACCACCTCGGGCGGCGCCGCGGGCAACGGTGGCAAGGAGTACACCGGGCCGAAGGTGGACCTGAAGCTGTGGAACGGCTTCACCGGCGGCGACGGCGACATCTTCAAGAAGCTGGTGCAGCAGTTCAACACCGAGCACCAGAACATCGCCGTGGCGGTCACCACGTACCAGTGGGAGGACTACTACAGCAAGCTGCCGGGCGCGGTCTCCAGCGGCAACGGGCCGGACATCGCCGTGATGCACATGGACCAGCTGGCCACCTTCGCCGCCCGTGGCGTGATCAACGAGCTGGACGACGTCGCCAAGACGCTGGAGCTCAACGAGGGCGACTTCGCCCCGACCGTCTGGAAGGGCGGGCTCTACAACGACAAGCGGTACGGCATCCCGCTGGACATGCACCCGCTGGGCTTCTACTACAACAAGGCGGTCATGCAGAAGGCCGGCCTCGACCCGGAGAAGCCGCCGACCACCAAGGACGACTTCACCGCCGCGCTGGCCGAGCTGAAGAAGGCCGGCGTGCCGGGCTTCTGGGTCAGCCCCTTCCAGTTCACCGGCGGCATGACCTTCTATTCGCTGCTGCACCAGTGGGGCGGCACGCTCTTCGACGGCGAGGTGCAGAAGGCCACCTTCAACTCGGACCCGGCGGTCGAGGCGTGCACCTTCCTGGTCGACATGATCAAGCAGGGCTACTCCCCGGCCAACGTCGGCCAGGACGCCGACTACCTGGCGCTCAAGGCCGGCAAGAACGCGTTCAACTTCAACGGCATCTGGCAGATCAACGACATCGCCAAGGACCCGAACGCGCAGATCGGCGTCGCCGAGCTGCCCCAGCTCGGCACGCAGAAGGCCGCCTGGGCCAACTCGCACAACTTCACCATCGTCAAGCAGCGGGGCGCCGACAACAACAAGATCTCCGGGGCGAAGGTCTTCATCAACTGGCTCAGCGAGCACTCGCTGGACTGGGCCAAGGGCGGCCAGATCCCGGCCCGCAAGGAGGTCCGGGAGAGCGCCGACTTCAAGGCCATCCCGAACGTCGCCACGCTGGCCCCGGAGCTGGACTACGCGGCGTTCCCGCCGGCCGCGCCCGGGCTCGGCGAGGTCATCCTGACCTTCTACAACGCCTTCAACGAGGCGGCGCTGAACAAGAAGTCGCCGAAGCAGGCCCTCGACGACGGCGTCGCCAAGGCCAACAAGCAGCTCGAGGACAACCGCAAGAAGTACGGGAACTGATTCCCCGTGGCGGACGTGATCGAGGTCGGGGCGGCGCGCGAGGACGCGTCGCCCCCGGCGGGCGGGAAGAGCCGCCGGGGCGTGACGCAGCCGGGCAACCGCGCGACCCCGTACCTCTTCCTCGCGCCGTACCTCCTGCTCTTCCTCACCTTCGGCCTGCTGCCGATCCTCTTCGGCCTGTGGCTGAGCGTGCACCAGTGGGACCTGCAACTGCCCAACCGGCCCTTCGTCGGGCTGGACAACTACCAGGATCTGTTCGACAGCGAGTCGGCGATCTACGGCGACTGGTGGTCGAGCGTGCGGGCCACCGCCATCTTCACCGTCTTCTCGGTGCCGCTGCTGGTGGTCATCCCGCTGGGGCTGGCGCTGCTGCTGAACCGGTCGTTCCCGGGCCGTACGTTCTTCCGGGCGGTGTACTTCGCCCCGTACGTGCTCGGGGTGGCGGTCATCGGCCTGCTCTGGCGGTTCCTGCTCGACGCCAATCTGGGCCTGGTCAACCGGCTGCTCGGCGCGGTGGGGCTGCCCGCGGACACCCCCTGGGTGACCGACGTGCCGTGGGCCTGGGTGTCGCTGGTCGGGGTGACCGTCTGGTGGACCTCCGGCTTCAACGCGGTGATCTACCTGGCCGGCCTGCAGGACATCTCGCCGGAGCTGTACGAGGCTGCGCGGGTCGACGGGGCCAACGCCTGGGACCGGTTCCGCAACGTCACCCTGCCGGGCCTGCGCCCGGTCATGCTCTTCGTGCTGACCACCACGATCCTCGCCTCGGCGAACGTCTTCGGGCAGTCCTTCCTCATCACCCAGGGCGCACCGGGTGAGGAGACCAGGACGGTGGTCTGGCGGATCGTCGACGAGGGCCTGCGGGACAACGACGCCGGTCGGGCGGCCGCGATGAGCATCGTCTTCGCGCTGGCGCTCACCGTGATCAGCCTGGTGAACTTCCGGTTCTTCCGGTACCGGGAAGACTGAGGAGGGGCCCGTGACGACTCTGCACCGATCCGCGCGCTACGCGGTCCTGGTGATCCTGACCCTGATCTTCCTGACCCCGCTGGTCTGGATGGTCATCACCTCGGTGAAGACCTACAACGACGCGCAGCAGATCCCGCCGGGCTTCCTGCCGAATCCGTTCTCCACCTACGGGTACGAGCAGATCCTCGGCAACACCGCCAACCCGGTGCTGCGCTGGTTCGTCAACAGCATGCTGGCCGCCACGCTGCACGCGCTGCTGGTGCTGGTGACCGCCGCGATGGCCGCGTACGCGCTGGCCCGGTTGCGCTTCCGCGGCCGGGGGATCGGCTTCGCGCTGATCGTGGGCACGCTGTTCATCCCGCCGACCTCGCTGATCATCCCGAACTTCGTGATCGCCGACCGGCTCGGCTGGCTGGACACCCTGATCGTGGTGATCGTGCCCGGCGCGGCCAGCGCGTTCGGGGTGTTCTTCCTGCGGCAGTTCTTCCTCTCCATCCCGGCCGAGTTGGAGGAGGCCGCGGTGCTGGACGGCGCGAACCACTGGCAGATCTTCACCCGGGTACTGCTGCCGCTCTCCAAACCGGCGCTGGCCACCCTCGCGGTGCTGTCGTTCCTGACCAACTGGAACGACTTCCTCTGGCCGATCTACGTGCTGTTCAGCCCGGAGCGGCTGACCCTGCCGCCGGGGCTGGGCCTGCTCCAGGGCGCCTACGTCACCGACTATCCGGTGATCATGGCGGGGGCGGTGCTGGCCAGCGTGCCGGTGCTGATCCTCTTCGTGGCGGCCCAACGGCACATCATCCAGGGTGTCTCGCGCAGCGGCCTGAAGGGATGACCGTCCGTCGACGCGCGGCGGCGGCCGTCGCCGGCGCGCTGCTGGTCGCCGGTTGCGGTGCCGGACCAGACCCATCGAGTACGCAGGAGGACGCCCGGATGTTCACCAACCCGGTGGTACGCGCCGACGCGCCGGACCCGTTCGTGCTGCGCTCCGGCGGCGGGTGGTGGATGTTTCACACCAACAGCGGCGGCCGGAACGTGCCGGTCCGGCGCTCCGCCGACCTGGTCGACTGGTCCGAGCCGGAGGAGGCCCTGCCTGAGCTGCCCGACTGGGCGGACGCCGGCAAGACCTGGGCGCCGGAGTCGATCGAGCTGGCACCGGACCGGTTCGTGCTCTACTACACGGTCGCCGGCCGGGAGTCCGGGCGGCAGTGCGTGGGCCGGGCGGTGGCCGCCGGCCCGCAGGGTCCGTACCGGGACGACTCGGCCGAGCCGTTCATCTGCCAGGCGGAGCTGGGTGGGGCGATCGACGCCAGCCCGTTCCGGGACACCGACGGCAGCCTGTGGCTGCTGTGGAAGAACGACGGCAACGCCATCGGGGTGGACACCTGGTTGTGGTCGCAGCGGCTCTCCCCGGACGGCCTGCGGCTGCTGGGCGAGCCGACGAAGCTGCTGAAGCAGACCGAGGCGTGGGAGGGCACCCTGATCGAGGGTCCGTTCTTCCACCGGCGGGACGGAAAGCTCTACCTCTTCTTCGCCGCCAACGCCTACGACAAGGAGACGTACGCCGAGGGTTATGCGATCTGCGACGGCCCCACCGGCCCGTGCCGCAAGGCGCCGGAGAACCCGATCCTGAAGACGAACGAGGTCGCCTCCGGCCCCGGCCACGCCTCGATGGTGACGGCCGGCGACCGGACCTGGCTGGTCTACCACGCCTGGACGCCCGGCCAGGAGGGCGCCACGGACCCGGGCCGCCAGGTGTGGCTGGACGAGGTCGTCTGGGCCGACGACAAGCCGTCCGTCAAGGGCCCCACCGGCACGCCCCAACCCCGCCCCTGACACCACCGGCCGAGATACCGCCGGCCGGCCGCCGCCGATCCGCCGCCGATCCGCCGCGTGCGGGGCTCGGCGGCGGCCGGGGGGCTCGGCGGGCGGCCGGGTGCGGGGCTCGGCGCCGGTCGGGTGCGGGGCTCGGCGGGCGGTCGGGTCGCTGCCGACCGCCGGCCGGTGCCCGCAGCTCCGCGACACCGGCCCTCACCCAGCCACCGATCGATACGGAGCGTGATCACCCCTGCCCATCACGCAGGGTGTACCCGCCGGCCGCCGCCGGAGGTCGCGCCGCCCGCCTTTGCTCTGCTGCCCCGTACGCAACACCCGGCTGAGCTGCGCATTCCGCTTCCGGTTCGGCATGCACACCGACCGCAGCCCTCACTATTGGTGACTGTTGCGTGGGGGTAAGCAGAGCAAAGGCGGCGGAAGGGGTGCTGGGTGGCGGACCTGCGATCACCGCGTGTGTCGGGCGACGGTTGACCGGTCCGCTTCGGCCCCGCGTCAGCTCGCGCCAGGCCCGCAGCTCAGGCCGAGGCCGCAGGACGCCGCCCGCCAGGCCGAAGCCCGCAGGACGCCGCCTGCCAGGCCGAGGCCGCAGGAGCCACCCGCCAAGCCGAAGCCGCAGGACGCCACCCGCCAGGCCGAAGCCGCGGGACGCCGCAGGGCGCGGCGCCGGGCGGCAGTGCCGCCCGGCGCCGCGAGGGGTCGGGGTGTCAGTCGGCGGTGCGCTGCGCGGGCACCGGCGGGTCGCCGTCCTCGATGCGGGCGAGCCGGTTCTTCCGGTAGCCGTAGCCGAAGTAGATGACCGCGCCGAGCAGCATCCAGATCAGGAACCGGATCCAGGTCTCCACGGACAGGTTGAGCATCAGGTAGAGGCAGGCCAGCGCCGAGACGATCGGCAGCACCGGGGAGAACGGCACCTTGAACGACCGCTCCAGGTCCGGCCGGCGGCGGCGCAGGATCGGCACCGCCAACGACACCAGCACGAACGCGCAGAGCGCGCCGATGCTGACCAGGTCGGCCAGCGCGGACAGCGGCAGGAAACCGGCCAGCAGCGCGACGCCGACGGTCATGATGGCCGAGATCCGGTACGGGGTGCCCCAGCGCGGGTGGATCTTCGCGATCGACGGCGGGATCAGCCCGTCCCGGGCGATGGCGAAGCCGATCCGGCCCATGGCCACCAGGTCGACCAGGATCACGCTGGTCAGGCCGGCGACGGCGGCGATGGAGACCAGCACGGCGGCCCAGCCGGCGCCCACGGAGTTGAACGCCGAGGCGATCGGGGCGCCCTCGTCGATGTCGGTGTACTTGACCATGCCGACCACGACCAGCGAGACGGCGATGTACAGCACGGTGGAGATGCCCAGCGTGCCGAGCAGGCCCAGCGGCAGGTCCCGCTTGGGCTTGCGGGTCTCCTCGCCGAGGTTGGCCACCGCCTCGAAGCCGGTGTAGGCGAAGAAGACCACCGCCGCGGCGCTGAGCACCCCGGCCAGGCCGAACACGGAGGGGTCCAGGCCGAAGATGGCCTGGGTGACCGGCTGCTGGAGGCCGCCCTCCCCACCGGACGCCGGCTCCGCCGGCGGGATGAACGGGCTGAGGTTGGCGGCCTTCACGAAGAACAGGCCGGCGACCACGATGAAGACGCAGATGGCCACCTTGACCAGCACCAGCAGGTTGGTGACCCGGGAGGACTCCCGGATGCCGACGATGCCGACCACGCCGAGGATCAGCACGATCGCGATCGCGCCGATGTTGACGATGCTGCCCTCCTCACCGAACCAGGTGGTCGGCAGGCCGAGCAGCTCGCCCAGGTAGCCGGACCAGCCCCGGGCGACCACCGCGGCGCCGAGCGCGAACTCCAGCAGCAGGTCCCAGCCGATGATCCAGGCTACGATCTCGCCCATCGTGGCGTACGCATAGGTGTAGGCGCTGCCGGCGGCCGGGACGCTGGAGGCCAGCTCGGCGTAGCAGAGCGCGGCGAGCAGGGCGACCACCCCGGCGATGGCGAACGAGATCACCACGCCCGGCCCGGCGGAGTTCTTCGCCTCGATGCCGGTCAGCGTGAAGATGCCGGTGCCGATCACGATGCCGATGCCGAAACCGGTGAGGTCGAGCGCGCCGAGGCGGCGTTTGAGCCCGGGGCCGCCGTCCTCACCGTCGGCCTGGCTCTGGGCCATCACGTCCTTGATCGGTTTGGTCCGCAGTACTGACACCGCGATCACCCCTCCCGTGCCCACCCTGGTGGCGGCCAGCGGTGGGCGATGCTACCCAGGACGGACCCGCGTCAACCCCCACTTCTCCCCCCAACTCGGCCAGCACCGCACGTGTGGAGTCGATCACCTTCCGCGATGTGGGACGGCTCCCATGATCGATCGACGTCGAAGCGGGTCCGACCTGCGCCGCAATCCGCCCCAGCCTCTTGCGTTCATGCCGTCGGTGTGAAAATTTTCTACCAGCGGTAGATAGCATTCGGCGAATGTTGCCGCTTCCGCCGCGAGAAGACCGGGAGCCCCCGACGAAGGGACACACCGCATGAAGGCAACTCGGCTCGCCACCGCCGGGCTGGCCGCGGCGCTGCTCGGCGCGCTGGCCGCCGTCGCCCCCGCCAGCGCCGCGCCCGACGCCACGCCCGACCCCACCGCCACCTGCGTCACCGATCCGGCCACCCCGAAGCGCCAGTTCCGGGCCATGTGGATCGCCTCGGTGACCAACATCGACTGGCCCAGCAAGGCCTCCTGGACCGCGCCGGACCAGGTCGCCAAGCAGAAGGCCGAGTATCTGGGCTGGCTCGACCTGGCGCAGCGGCTCAACCACAACGCCGTCGTGGTCCAGGTCCGCCCGACCGCCGACGCCTTCTGGCCCTCCACGCACGAGCCGTGGTCGGAATACCTGACCGGAGTGCGCGGCAAGGACCCGGGCTGGGACCCGCTGGCCTTCCTGGTCGCCGAGTCGCACAAGCGCAACCTGGAGTTCCACGCCTGGATGAACCCGTACCGGGTGTCCATGCCGGCCCCGGGCGGCGCCGGCGCGGACATCTCGATGCTGGCCCCGGACCACCCGGTCCGCCAGCACCCGGACTGGGTCTTCGCGTACCCGCCGGCCGGGGTGGCCGGCAGCCGGCTCTACTACAACCCCGGCATCCCCGAGGTCCGCGAGTTCGTCCAGACCGCGATGCTGGAGGCGGTCGAGAAGTACGACGTCGACGGCCTGCACTTCGACGACTACTTCTACCCGTACCCGAGCGGCACGTACCAGGTGCCCGACGACGCCACCTTCGCCGCGTACCACCGGGGCTTCACCGACCGGGCCGACTGGCGGCGGGACAACATCAACCTGCTGGTCAAGGAGATGGGCGAGAAGATCAAGGCGGTCAAGCCGTGGGTGAAGTTCGGGGTCAGCCCGTTCGGCATCTGGCGCAACAAGTCGGTCGACCCGGCCGGCTCGGACACCACCGGCTCGCAGTCGTACGACATCATCTCCGCCGACACCCGTAAGTGGATCAAGGAGGAGTGGATCGACTACGTGGTGCCGCAGCTCTACTGGTACATCGGGCAGTACCCGGCCGCCGACTACGCCCGGCTGGTGCCGTGGTGGGCGGAGCAGGTCCGGGGCACCCGGGTCCAGCTCTACATCGGTCAGGCCGACTACAAGAGCGGTGACCCGGCGTACGGCTCGTACTGGATGAACCCGAACGAGCTGTCCGACCACCTGACGCTCAACCGGGCGTACCCGGAGGTGCTCGGCAACGTGCACTTCTCCGCGGTGCAGGTACGCCAGAACCGGCTCGGCGCCACCGACGTCTACGCCGCCGAGCACTACTCCCGCCCGGCGCTGGTGCCGACCATGCCCCAGCTGCCGTCGCGGCCGCTGCTGTCCCCGGTCATCACCAAGGCCCAGCGGCAGGCCGACGGCGTACGGCTGAACTGGCTCCAGCCGGCGAACGGCCGGGGTCCGCTCGGCACCGCCACCTCGTACGCCATCTACCGGTTCGACGGCACCGACCGCGCCGAGCGGTGCGACTTCGCCGACGCGGCCCATCTGGTCGGCACCGTGCGCGGCACGGACGGCCCGATCCAGTCCTGGCTGGACGACACGGCGGCGGCCGACGGGCGCTACACCTACTACGTGAGCGCGCTCGACCGGTCCTGGAACGAGGGCCCGGTGAGCGCACCTCGCTCCCTCCGCTGAGCGCGCAGGGCGCCCGGGGCTCACCAGGAGCCCCGGGCGGCCCGGCGTTCAGGCGGCCCGGGACAACCGCACCTCCAACCCGATCGGCCCGTCCCGCTCGACCTCGGCACCACCGAAGGCGCTCTCGGCGGCGAGCTGCCGGAACGTGTCGGCGGTGACCGCTCGGCCGCGCAGCCAGCGCAGCGCCGACCGGGTCCAGAAGGCGTCCAGCCCGCGCAGCCCCATCCCGGCCACCGCTGGCCCGATCTCCGCCACCGACGCGTCGGAGCGCAGGTCGTGGATGACCGCCCGGCCGCCCGGGCGCAACACCCGGTGCAGCTCGTCCAACGCCCGCACCGGGCGGACGAAGTTCTTGAAGGCGGCCTGGCAGACCACCAGGTCGAACGAGCCCGCCGGGAACGGCAGCTCGTGCACGTCGCCCTGCCGGAAGTCCACGTCGACCCCGGCCCGGCGGGCCGCCTCCCCGGCCAGCGCCACGAACGTGTGGCTGACGTCCAGCCCGGTCACCCGGTACGCCCCGAGCCGGGCCAGCTCGATCGCCAGGTAACCCGGCCCGGGCGCGACCTCCAGCACCGCCGCCCCGGCGGGCAGTCCGTCGGCCAGCCGGGCGGCCTGCCGGCGGTACTCGGCCAGTTGGCTGGCCGAGCCCCGGTTGCGGGCGTACCAGCGGGCGGTCGCCCCCTCCATCTCGGGCACCAGCCGCCGCCTGGGCGCGCGCAGGTTCTTCGTACTCATCTTGTCCTCCGGTCTCGGATCGGTTCTGGGCGCGAACCGGCCCGGGGTCGGAGGCCCGGTTATCGTTGCGGTTGCCACACCGTGCGGCCGGGCTCTCGATCCCGCGGTCTCGGTTCGCCGGTCCGGGCCCCGACGGCGGTGTTCCCGCACCCCCGTCGGGGCCCGTCTTCACTGCTGCTCGGTCCCCCTCTCGGCCAGCTCCGCCCAGTCGGGCGGCACCGCGCCGGTCTCGTGCCAGGCCCGCCACTCGGTCAGGCCCGGCAGCGAGCCGGTGGTCAGTTCGTCGAGCAGGCCGCGGACCCAGGTCGCCTCGGCCTGGCGTACGGCCAGGTCGTACTCGGCCTCGACGAGGAAGAGCCGGGGGATCTCCCGCCCGTGCCGGGCCAGCGCGGCACGGGCGTCGGCGAGCTGGGTCTCCAGCCGGTCGAGGCGCTGGCGCAGCAGCTCGGTCGCCTCGTCGGGGCCGAGGACGCCGAGCACGGACAGGCCGGCCTCGAACCGGGGGTGTTCCCGCTCCGGGACCGCGATCAGCTCGCGGGTCCAGTCGACCAGCTCGTCGCGGCCGGCCTCGGTGATCCGGTAGACGGTCCGCTCCGGACGCCGCCCCTGCCGGTCGCTCTGCACCGCCGCCAGCAGCCCGTGCCGCTCGAGGTTGGCCACCACCGTGTAGAGCGAACCCCACTTGATCGGCATGTCCTGGTCCTTGCCGCGCGCCCGCAGCACGCCGGCCATCTCGTACGGATGCATCGGCCGCTCGACCAGGGCGGAGAGCACGGCGAGGGCCAGCAGGTTGCCCACCCGTCGTCGCCTGGCCACCGGCCGACCTCCTCGCACCCGATTACTCGCAGACGAGCATACGCCGCCGAGCAACCCGCCCACCCCAGCCGGCGACCGGTGAGCCCCATCGACCCACATTCGTCTGTTTCCACGCATGTCACCGCTGGTTCGCGTCCGGCACGGCTCGACGTCCGCCGCTTGATCGACGATTATCTACGCCACCGGTCACCCGCCGGGGGCATCGCCGCACCGCAGACCCCCGCGGAGGTACCCGTGTCCAGACGCCTCACCACCACCCTCGCCGCCGGCGTGATCGCGCTGCTCGCCCTGCTCGGCGCCGGCTCCCCCGCCGCCGCCGCGGTGAGCACCGAGCAGAAGCTCACCGTCCTGTCCAGCTGGACCCAGACCAGCGCCACCAGCTACAACGCCTGGAACGCCGGCCGTCTCAACAAGGGCGCCTGGTCGGAGTACGCCTTCGACTGGTCGACCGACTACTGCTCGTCCAGCCCGGACAACCCGCTCGGCTTCAGCTTCAGCCTCTCCTGCTACCGGCACGACTTCGGCTACCGCAACTACAAGGCGATGGGCCGGTTCTCCGCCAACAAGTCCCGGCTGGACAGCGCCTTCTACGCGGACCTGAAGCGGGTCTGCGCCACGTACAACGTCGTCGTCCGGCCGGCCTGCTACAGCCTGGCCTGGACCTACTACGAGGCGGTCAGCATCTTCGGCTCCGTCGCCGCCGTCCAGCAGGCCGACATCGACCGTGCCGCCCGGATGAAGGCCGACGCCGAACGCCGCGCCCGCTCCTGACCGGGCCTGAGGTCCGCCCCGACCGGCCCGTCGGCCGGGGCGGACCGCTGCGGCTCGATGCGGCCGGCCGGGCGGGCGGAACGCCGCGGCGCGGGGCCCGCCGGGCCGAGGTCAGGCGTGCCCGGCGGGACGCCAGCCCGGGTCAGGCGTGCTCGGCGGGACGCCGGCCCGGGTCGGGGCCGGGCTGGCGCGGGGCGGGACCGCCGCCGGCGCCGAAGCGGCCCGAGCCCACCGCAAGGTCGGGGTGCTCCACCCCGAGGGCCAGCACGGCCGCCTCCTCCAGGCCCAGTTCGCCGCCCTCGGCGTACGCCCGGTCGTAGTCGGTGTCGCCCAGCGTCCGGCGCAGCTCGGCCTGCCGTTCCCGCCAGTACGCGCCGTACAGCCCGGGGGTGGCCCGCATGGTCGCCCGCACGGTCTGGCCCGCGCCGAAGAGCCGGGCGGCGAGCAGCGGCTGGCCGCCCGCCGCGCAGCGCACCGCGATCGCGTTGACCGTGTCGCAGGCCCGGCCGTGGTAGCCGTGGCTCATCCGGGAGCGCAGCGCCACCACCAGGTGCTCGTGCGCGGCGATCAGGTCACCGCGGGCCAGCGCCACCATGCCGAGCAGCATGTCCACCGAGCGGCGGCCCCGTTCCACCGGCCGGGTCGCCTCCACCGGTCGGGCCGCCCCGAGCAGCTCCGCCGCCTCGTCGAGGGCGCCCCGCCGCCACAGCAGCTCGGCCAGGTTGAACACGGCGAAGAGCGCGTCCCCGGCCACCTCCTGCTCGTACGCCCAGTCGATGACCTCCCGGCAGACCCGCTCCGCCTCGGCGAACTGCCCCAGGTCGATCAGGGGCGCCGCCCGGCCGGCCAGCACCCGGGCCAGCAGCCCGGCGTCGCCGGCCTGCCGGGCGGCCGCCTCGGCGCGCTGGGAGAAGCGCAGCTCCTCGGCGAACTCGCCGTCGGCCCCCGCGTGCAGCGAGTGCATGTGGTACGCCGCCGCCAGCTCCGCCTCCGGGATCGTCTCGCCGTGCTCCGCGATCCGCCCGTAGAGCCGGAAGAGCCAGAGCCGCCCCTCCCGGGCCAGCCCCCGCTCGCGCCACCAGTGGTCCAGCCCGCCGGCCAGCCGCAGCCCGGCCCGGGCGCTGCCCCCGGTGGCGCACCACCGCAGCGCCGCGCGCAGCTCGTCGGCGAGCGGGTCCAGGGCGTACAGCGAGAGGGTCACCGGCCGGCCGTCCGGGCCCAGGTGGGCCCGTTCCAGGGCGTGCGCGCACCAGGCGACGTGCCGGTTGCGGGCGGCCTGCTCCTCACCGGCCTCGGCCAGCCGGCGACCGGCGTACGCCCGGATCGGGTCGAGCATCCGGTAGGTGCTGCCCGACGCCCGGGGTTCGGCCAGCACCATCGACTTGTCCACCAGCACCGACAGCGGGTCGAGCGGGTCCTCACCGAGCAGCCACTCCACGGTGGTCAGGTCCACCGGGCCGGCGAACACCGCCAGCCAGCGCAGCAGCCGCGACGCGCGCGGGCCCAGCGTGCGGTACGACCAGGTGACGGTCGCCTGCATGGTGAGGTGGCGTTCGCTGGCGGAGCGTTGCACCGCCCGGTGGGCCGGGGTCGGCGGGGTGGCCCCGGCCGCGGCGGCGGCCAGGTCCACCGTGTCCTGCTGGTTGCCGGTCCAGCCGGTCTCGGCGGGCGGCGGCTCGGGCACGTCCCGGCCGGCGTCCAGCACGCCGAGCACGTCGTCGAGGCGGGCGGCGAGCTGGCCCACGGAGAGCACCCGCAGCCGGGCGGCGGCCAGTTCTATGGCGAGCGGCAGGCCGTCCAGCCGGCGGACCACCCGCCGCAGGTCGGCGGACTCCGCCGGGTCCGGCTGGCGACCGCCCCGGGCTGCCGCCGTCCGGTCCAGCAGCAGCGCCACCGCGTCGCTCTCCGCGCCACCCGGCCCGACCTCGACCGACAGCGGCGGAATCCGCCACACCACCTCGCCGGGCAGCCCGAACGGCTCCCGGGTGGTGGCGAGCACCCGGACCCCCCGGCCGCCGGCCAGCAGCCGGGAGATCACCTCGGCCGAGGCGGCGGGCTGCGCGTCGCAGGTGTCCAGCAGGATCAGCATCCGGCGGGCGGCCGCGTACTCGACCAGGGTGTCCACCATCGGGCGGCCGGGCTCCGGCCGCAGCCCGAGCACGGCGGCCACCGCGAACGCCACCAGCCCCGGGTCGGTCACGGTGGCGATGTCGACGAACCACACCCCGTCCGGGTACGCCTCGACCGCCCCGCAGGCCAGCTCCACGGCCAGCCGGGTCTTGCCGGTGCCGCCCGCGCCCAGCACGGTGACCAGCCGGTGCGCGTCGACCAGCGCGCGCAGCTCGGCCCGCTCGGTCTGCCGGCCGACGAACGTGGTGACCTGGGTGGGCAGGTTGTGCGCCACCGCGTCGGCGGTGCGCGGCCGGGGGAACTGCCGCTCCAGGCCCGGCGCCACCAGCTGGAACAGCCGTTCCCGGTCGTCGAAGCCGCGCAGCCGGTGCAGGCCCAGGTCCAGCAGGGACGCCCCGACCGGCAGCGGGTCCGCGTGCCGGGCGGTCGCCGCCGAGCAGAGCACCTGCCCGCCGTGCGCGGCGGCGGCGACCCGGGCCGCGCGGTGCACCTCCGGGCTGGCGTACTCCCCGTCGCGCGGCTCGGCCCACCCGGTGTGCAGCCCCATCCGGACCCGCGGGGCGGCATCCGGGGTGGGCCACTCGTGGTCGGCCAACGCCCGCTGGCCGTTCAGGCAGGCGGCCAGTGCCGCACCCGCGTCCGGGAAGGCGAGGAAGAACGAGTCGCCCTCGGTGAGCAGCTCGGCCCCGTCGGTGGCGACCAGCGTGCGGCGCAGCAACCGGCGGTGCTCGGCCAGCACCGGACGGTAACCCGCGCCGAGCATCTGGGCCAGCCGGGTGGAGCCCTCGATGTCGGTGAACACGAAGGTCACCCACCCGCTCGGGAGGTGGATCCCTGGCGACATGCGTGGAACCTCCCGCCCCGTGACGTCGGGTACATGCTGCCCTATGTGCGCGCGGTTACGCATCGTGAGAACGGTCGGGCGGAATCCGCCCCATGGTCCCCTCGCCATCCTCGGCGAAGGCGTGGTCGGGGCCGCGCGCGGGGTACGGGCAGCGGTCGTTCGCCGGGGCCCGGAGGCTCAGCAGCCGCAGCCGCCGCCGCAGCACCCGCCGCCGGTCGGGGCGGGGCCGCCGCCGGGGACACCACCGCCCCGGCCGGTGACGGCCACCGTGGACAGCAGCTTGACGGTGTCACCGTGACCCTGCGGGCAGGACGCCGGCGCGCCGGCCTCCGACATCGGCCGGTTGACCTCGAAGGTGTCGCCGCAGGCGCGGCAGCGGAACTCGTACCGGGGCATGGCTCCAGGGTACGACCCGCCGGCGGGGAGTCTCTGTTCGACGGTGCTGCGGGCTACTTCGCGCCCAGCACCTCGCGCATCCGGTTGATCTCCGCGGTCTGCTCCGCGATGACGCCGCCGGCCATCTCGTTGATGATGACGTCGACCCCGAGCGCCAGCGCCTCGCCCGCCATGTCGATGGCGCCCTGGTGATGTTCGATCATCATGCTGACGAACATCCGGTCGAACTCGGCCCCTCGGGCGGCGGCGAGCCGGTCCAGTGCCTCCGGTGACTGCATGCCACGCATCTCGTGCTGGTGCCGACCGCCGGAGTTCCGGTCCAGGCCACGGTCCGCCAGCCAGGTCTCCATCGTCTTGATCTCCGGCTCCTGGGCCGCCACGATCCGGTCGGCCATGATCTTGAGTTGCGGGTTCTGACCCCGGTCCGCCACCAGCTTGGCCATCACGAGCGCCTGCTCGTGGTGGGGGATCATCATCGTCACGAACCGGGTGTCGGCGTTGTTGTGCGGCCGCCGTGGCGCGGGTGTCAGCTCGTTGGCCGCGAGGGTCTTCGCCGGCTCACCCGGGGCCCCGGGCAGCAGCACCGGCGCGGTCACCTCCGGTGGGCGGGGCAGGGCGAGCGTTTCCGTCGGTTCGGGCTTCGCCGCCGGGCTCGGCTGGCCGTCCGGCCACCAGACGACCGCCGCGACCCCGGCCGCCACCACCGCGAGCACGACCAACTCGATCAGCACAATTGCCCGCGATCGTCCGAGAAGAGCGCGAACCCGTTCATCTAGCACAACTCGACTCCTGCCGTCCGCCCGAGGATGGCCGGGATCGTAACGTGGCACCCCCTCGGCTCGGGAAGATCGAGACAGGGAAAAGACGCTATTGGTCCCCACCTGCGGTTATTCGCGCCGCCGCGCCGCCAGAAGGTTTGCCTAACCGTGATCATTACCGGCAGGTTACTGTGATCCAGGTCACAATCTCGACCTCGAAGGGCAGTTATCGTCCCGGATACCCTGCTCAACCCCCTGACGAAGGGTTTCCCAAATGTTCGAGCGAACCCCACAAGGGAGCCGGAGGCTGGCCATCACCGTGGCCGCAACAGGCGCCCTTCTTCTGAGCGGCATCGTGGCCGCGTCACCGGCGATCGGCGACACCGGATCCACCGACAGCACGGACGTCTGCGAGTCGTTCCGGGAGGCCGGAGACAACTTCGCTGAGTACTGCATCAGCGAGCAGGCCGCCGACACCGTGACGGCCGCGAACGTCATTCCGGGCGTCGACGAGATTTCCCACAGCCCCAACCTGCGGCAGATCGCCAACTACCCCAAGTTCGGCGGGTTCGCGAGCGAGGGGGCGTACAACTCGGACCTGGCGTTCCAGGGCAACTACGTCTTCGCCGGCAACTACGAGGGCTTCAGCGTCTTCGACGTCAGCAAGCCCGACTCGCCCCAGGTCGTCAGCCAGGTGGTCTGCTCCGGCTCGCAGGGCGACCCGTCGGTCATGGGCAACCTGCTGTTCCTCGCGGTCGACCAGGTGCGGACCAACGACACGTGCACCAGCGCGGTCGGCTCCGTCGCCAACGCGGCCCACTGGGAGGGCGTCCGGATCTTCGACATCAGCGACAAGGCGAACCCGAAGTACATCAAGTCGGTCCGCACCGACTGTGGTTCGCACACCCAGACGCTGGTGCCGAGCAAGGACGGCAAGAGCGTCTACGTCTACGTGCAGTCGTACAGCCCGTCGGCCAGCGCCGCGTACTGCAAGACGCCGCACGACAAGATCTCGATCATCAAGGTGCCGCTGGACGACCCGACCGCCGCGTCCGTGGTGGCCACCCCGGTCCTCTTCCCGGGAACCACCGGCGCCAACTCCACCAGCGGATGCCACGACATCACCGTCTACCCGGCACTTGACCTGGCCGCCGGTGCCTGCATGGGCGACGGCGTGCTGATGGACATCTCCAACCCGGAGGCGCCGCGCATCATCAGCCAGGTCCGGGACACGAACTTCGCGTTCTGGCACTCGGCCACGTTCAACAACGCCGGCACCAAGGTCATCTTCACCGACGAGCTCGGCGGCGGCAGCAGCGCGATCTGCACCGCCAACTACCGGACCAACCAGGGCGCGGACGCGATCTACGACATCGTCGGGTCCGGCGACGACCGCAAGCTGGTCTTCAAGAGCTACTTCAAGATCCCGCGGCTGAACACCACCCGGGAGAACTGCGTCGCCCACAATGGCTCGCTGATCCCGGCGATGGGCCGCGACATCATGATCCAGGCGTGGTACCAGGGCGGCATCTCGGTGTTCGACTTCACCGACTCGGCCAACCCGGTCGAGATCGCCTACTGGGAGCGGGGCCCGCTCTCGGAGACCCGCAACATCCTCGGTGGTTCCTGGTCGACGTACTACCACAACGGCTACATCTACTCGAACGACATCCAGAAGGGCCTCGACGTCCTCAAGCTGGACGACCCGCGGACGAACAACGCCCGCGCGATCGCGTTCGACGAGCTGAACGTGCAGACCCAGCCCAGCTACCCGGCCTGCACCACCGTCCTGACCAACCGGCAGAACGGTGGGCTCGACATCAAGTCCGGCGTCACCTGCCTGGACGGGGTGACGGTCAACGGGGCGACCAAGGTCGCGCCGGGCGCCGGCCTGATCGCCTTCAACTCCACCCTCAACGGCTCGGTCAGCGCGAACGGCGCTTCCGTGGCGTCGATCGTGGAGAGCCGGGTGAACGGCTCGGTGGACGCCATCGGCGGCACCGTGCGGGACAGCGTGGTCACCGGTTCGGTGAAGACGAGCTGACCGCTCACCAGCACCAGAGCTCCGGCCCGGCGGATCCCGCCGGGCCGGAGCCCGCTGTGGTACGGCCGGCAGGACCGGATCTGCCACCCCGGGCGGACATGGGTGATACTCGACGAGTGGCGGACGGCGAAGACAGATCGACAGTTCGGCCCCTGCGACCGGCTACACCGCCCGATGATCTCGGGGTCGCCCGCCCGGCGGTCCCGCGCCCTCGACGCTCCCCGCTGAAGCCCAGCACGCCGCCGGTCGCGGCCGACGCCGGGTCCGGTCCGCCGGACGCCGGATCAGGTTCAGCCGTCGCCCGGACGGAACCGGCCGGTTCCCCGACGGCGCCGGAAACGGCCAGTGTCGCGACGGCACCGGAAGCGGCCGGCTCGCCGACGGCACCGGAAGCGGCCAGTCCTCCGACGGCACCGGAAGCAGCCGGGGTCGCGACAGTGCCGGAAGCGGCCGGTTCCCCGACGGCACCGGAAGCGCCCGGCTCGCCGACGGCGCCGAAAGCGGTCGGTGTCGCGCCGGCAGCGGCGGCGGCCGGGGGACGGCGGCGGCGGATTCCGTTCGCGCACGCGGTGCCGGTGCCAGCCCGGCGGCTGGCGCTGGGGGCGGGCCGGGCCACCCGCGCCTGGTCCGGCCGGCCGAGCGGGCGGGCCACGCTCGCCGGGCTCTTCCTGCTGCTCCTGGTCGGGGTCACCGCGGCGGCCGGCGCGCTGCTGGTGCCGGCGACCGCCGGGCGGCAGGTAGCCGCGGACGCCACCGTGACCACCCCGGTCGGCATACCGACGGGCAACGCCCTGCCACCGGCGACCGCCGCGCCACCGCCGGTCGCCGCGCCACCAGCGACCGCCGTGCCTCCGGGCGCGTCCGGGCCGGCGGGGCTGCCCGGGGCCACCGTGCCATCCGGCACGCCGCAGCCCACCGGGACGGTGGTCGGCCAGCCGGCGACCGGCAGGCCGGCGGACGCCCTGGCCATCTGGGCGCAGCAGGTCGGCGCCCGGACCGACATCTCCCCGGTGGCCATGCAGGCGTACGGCTACGCCGAGCTGGTCCTGGCCCAGACCCACCGCAGCTGCCAGTTGAGCTGGACCACGCTGGCCGCGATCGGCTACGTGGAATCCCGGCACGGGCAGGCCAACGGGGCGACGCTGAAGTCCACCGGCCGGGCCGAGCCGGAGATCATCGGTGACCCGCTGGACGGCCAGGGCGGCCGGTCGCTGATCCGGGACACCGACCGGGGCGCGCTGGACCGGGACACCACCTACGACCGGGCGATCGGCCCGATGCAGTTCATCCCGACCACCTGGGAGCAGGTCGGGGCCGACGCGGACAACGACGGCCAGCGCGACCCGCACAACATCAACGACGCGGCCCTGGCCGCCGGCAACTACCTCTGCCAGGGCGGCCGGAACATGACCATCGCCGGTGACTGGTGGGGCGCGATCCTGTCGTACAACGACGTGCGCCGGTACGCGCAGGACGTCTTCGACAAGGCCAACGAGTACGGCCGGGCCAGCCGCACGTGACGTGACCGTTCGCACACATTTGGAGAAGCGGACACTTCCCCCGGGCAACGGTTGACGGCAAGCTAGACGGGTGATGGTGCGCGAGTGGGATCCACGGACGGCGTCGTCCGACGAGATCGCGTCGCTGCTGGACACGCTGAACGCGGTCCTCGCGGCCGATCTACCGGAGGACCCGCCGTGGCGGGAGAGTTCGCTGCGGGAATACCTCTCCGAGGTGATGCCGGGCGAACGCCGGATCTCCTGGCTGGCCCAGGCCGAGCCGGATGCGGACGGCCGGCCCGGCGCTGTCCTGGGCCACGTCCAGGTGCTGCTGCTAGGCGGCATCGGCGTGCTGGAGGTGCTGGTGCGCCCGTCGGCCCGGCGCACCGGGCTGGGCCGGACGCTGGTCCGGCTGGCCGCCCGCCGGGTGTGGGACGAGGGCTTCCAGTCGATCGGGGTGGAGGTGGTCGGGGGCACCCCGGCGGTCGCCTTCTACGAGTCGCTCGGCTTCACCCGGGAATACGTCGAGACCCGCAGCGTGCTCGACCTGACCGCGGTGGACTGGCCGGCGCTGGCCGAGATGGCCACCGGCGTCGCGGCCGGCTACCACGTCGAGTTCCACCCGGGCGGGCCGCCGGAGGACCTGCTCGGGGCGTACGCGCGGGCCAAGGCCGAGGTGCGCGACGTCGACGACGGCGAGCTGCGCCCCAGCTCCTACGACCCGCAACGGTTGCGGGACAGCCTCGACACGCTGCACCGGCGGGGCATGAAGCCGTACATCGTGCTGGCGCTGCACGAGCACTCCGGCGAGGTGGCCGGGCTGACCGAGGTGGTGGTGCCCGCGCAGCATCCGACCCGGGCCGACCAGTACGACACCATCGTCGTGCAGGATCACCGCGGCTACGGCATCGACCGGGCCATCAAGGCACGGATGCTGCTGGAGCTGCGCTCCGCCGAGCCGGAGCTGGCCGAGGTGCAGACCTGGAACGCGCAGGCCAACGAGGCGATGCTCAAGGTCAACGCCGAGCTGGGTTACCGGCCGGACCGGGAGTGGTGCGAATACAGCGTGGACGTGGCCGAGCTGGTGCACCGGCTGGACGCCGGCGCGGCCGGCCGGGACAACTGGTCCGCTCAGTAGTCCCAGCCGCGGGGGTCCGGCGGCGGCGGCGCGAAGCGGTACTTCGCCACCCGCACCTCCCACTGGCTACGCCGCCGCCGCGCCGCCCGCTCCACGGGGCAACGATGGAACGTCTCCGGCGGCCGGGCCAGGCCGTAGATGTCGGCCCACCACTCCCCCGGCCTCGGGTCGAGGATCGTGTTCAGGTGGGACGGGTAGCGCCGGCCCGCGCCGTCCCGGATGTCCTCCCGGTCGCCCATCGGCTGGATCACGTGCCCGTCCGGGTCGACCACGGCGAGGCGTAGCCCCGCCGCGCCGAGGAGCTGTTCGAGCACGCGGAGGCTGGGGGTCATCTCGCCGGTCTCGACCCGGCCCACGGTCGACGGCGCCACGTGGGCGAAGCGAGCCATCTGCCGCTGGCCGAGCCCGGCGATGCGCCGTGCCCGGCGCACCAGGCCGGCGATCGGGAAGGGACCGACGGTCGGCCCGGGGTCCGGAGGATCGAGTGCGGAAGCCATGTCCCGGACCCTGCCCGCCGCGCCGCCCCGACGACAACCCCTGTGGAAAAACCTGTGGACAACCAGTGGCGAACGGTGGCGCCCTCCGCCACCCGCCCCCTACCTGCCGCCGCCCGCCGAGCCCTCGGCCTGCCCCACCCCGACCTGCCTGAACGTCGGTCCGGCCGGACTTGGCCCGACCCGCCCCCGCCGTCGACCCGGCCCGACGAGCCCACCTCGACCACCCCTCCTCCGCCGCCTTTGCTCTGCTGCCGCGGAGGCAACAGAAAACCGCCTCGGGTGTTGCCTCGGCGGCAGCAGAGCAAAGGCGGCGAGTGGGGTCACCCGGGCTCCGGGCGCGACGGAACGCAGGACAGTCGGACGGCGTACCGCGCGGCGGACGCAACGCCCGCGAACGGCATACCGCGCGACGGACCGCACGACAGGCGAACGGCATACCGCGCGACGGACCGCACGACAGGCGAACGGCATACCGCGCGGCAGACCGCAGGACAGGGGGACGCCGGCGCCGTCGCGGCGGCGGACCGAGCGGTGGCGGGGCCGGTCTAGTAGCGCTCGCGGAGCAGCCGGGCCGCCTCGACCGCCCAGTAGGTGAGGATGATCTGCGCGCCGGCCCGGCGGATCGAGGTGAGCGTCTCCAGCATCACCCGCTCGCGGTCGATCCAGCCGTTCGCGGCGGCCGCCTCGACCATCGCGTACTCGCCGGAGACCTGGTAGGCGGCGACCGGGACGTCCACCTCGGCCCGGACCGCCGACACCACGTCGAGGTAGGGCAGGGCGGGCTTGACCATCACCAGGTCGGCGCCCTCGGCCACGTCGAGCTTCACCTCGCGCAACGACTCCCGCAGGTTCGCCGGGTCCTGCTGGTAGGCGCGCCGGTCCCCCTCCAGCGCCGACTCCACCGCGTCGCGGAAGGGGCCGAAGAACGCGGAAGCGTACTTCACGGCGTACGCCAGGACCGAGACGTCGGTGTGGCCGGCGGCGTCCAGGGCCCGGCGGACCACGCCCACCTGGCCGTCCATCATCCCGGACGGGCCGACCATGTGGACGCCGGCGTCGGCCTGGGCGACCGCCATCCGGGCGTACGCCTCCAGGGTGGCGTCGTTGTCCACGGCGCCGTCCGGGGTGAGCAGGCCGCAGTGCCCGTGCGAGGTGAACTCGTCCAGGCAGAGGTCGCTCATCACCACGGTGGCGTCGCCGACCTCGGCGACGACGTCCCGGATGGCGACGTTGAGGATGCCGTGCGGGTCCAGGCCACCCGAGCCGGACTCGTCCCGGGAGGCCGGCACCCCGAAGAGCATGATCCCGCCCACGCCGGCCTGGACCGCCTCCGCCGCGGCCTTGCGCAGCGAGTCCCGGGAGTGCTGGAGCACCCCCGGCAGCGACGCGATCTGCCGGGGCTCCGCCAGCCCCTCCTTGACGAACATCGGCACGACCAGCTCGGCCGGGTCGACGCGGGTCTCGGAGACGAGCCGGCGCACGGCCGCGTTGCGGCGCAGCCGGCGGGGCCGGATCTCGGGGTACGGCATGCGGGCCTCCCTGGACGGATCAGCGGAAGCGGAGCGCGGTCGGCCCCTGCACCTTCGAGCCGCGGCGCTGCTTGGCCGGCATGGCGGCCAGCTTTTCGCGCAGCTCGACGGCGTAGGCGGCGAGCGCCTCCACCAGGTCGGGCACCGAGGCGTGCTGCGGCTGCACGTCGACCCGCAGGCCGAACTCCGTCGCCGTCTCCGCCGTCTTGGGCCCGATGACAGCGACAACGGTACGCGCGTGCGGCTTCCCGGCGATACCGACCAGGTTGCGCACCGTCGAGGACGACGTGAAGAGCACCGCGTCGAACCCACCCGACTTGATCGCGTCCCGGATCTCGGCCGGCGGCGGAGCGGCCCGGACGGTCCGGTACGCGGTCACGTCGTCGACCTCCCAGCCGCGCTCGGTGAGCCCGGCGGCCAGCGTCTCGGTGGCGATGTCGGCGCGCGGCAGCAGCACCCGGCCCACCGGGTCGAGCACCTCGTCGTGCGGCGAGAACTCGGCCAGCAGGCCCTCCGAGGACTGCTCCCCGGAGGGGATCAGCTCCGGCTGGATGCCGAAGGCGCGGACCGCGTCGGCGGTCGCCTCGCCGATGCAGGCGATCTTGACGCCGCCGAAGTGGCGGGCGTCCAGGCCGTGCTCGGCGAACTTCTCCCAGACCGCCCGGACCGCGTTCACCGAAGTGAAGATCACCCAGGCGTACCGGCCGTCGACCAGGCCCTTGACCGCCCGCTCCATCTGCGCCGGGGTGCGCGGCGGCTCCACCGCGATGGTCGGCACCTCGCACGGGATGGCCCCGTACGCGCGCAGCCGCGCGCTCATCGCGCCGGCCTGCTCCTTGGTCCGGGGGACGAGCACCTTCCAGCCGTACAGCGGGCGGTTCTCCCACCAGCTCAGCTTGTCCCGCTGGCCCACGCCCTCACCGATGGTGAGCACCACCCGGCCGGTGAAGCCGAGCGCCGCCGCGACGAAGGAGTCCACGGTCGACGTGGTGGTGTACTGCGTCTCGCCGGTGCCGTCGCCGGTCACGCCGACGCCGGTGGTGCCGTCCACCCCGGCGGCCAGCAGGCCGTCCCGGACGGCGGCCAGGTCACCGGCGTCCACGGCCAGCGCCAGCGAGCCCCGGGTGACGGCGGCGGCGAGCGCGTCGAAGTCCAGCGTGCTGACGTCCTCGGCGTCGGCGACGGTGCGTACGCCCGGCAGCGGGACGCCCGCGTAGGTGGCCACACCCGCGGCCTGGCCCACCCCCGGCACCACCTCGAAGTGCGCGGCGGTGCGCGCCACCGCCTGCACCTCCTTGACCACCGAGTCGTGGCCGAACGGGTCGCCGGCCACCAGGTGCACCGCGTTCTGCCCGGAGCGGGCCGCGGAGATCAGCACCTTCGCCACGTCCCCCGGCACGCCCTCGGCGGGGCTGAACTCGGCGTCGGACCTGGCCTGGCCGCGGACGTGGGTCAGCAGCGACTCGGGGACTCCCCGGTCGTACACCACGTGGTCGGCCTCGACCAGGGCGTCGAGCGCCCGGCGGGTCAGCAGGCCCGGGTCGCCGGGGCCGGCCCCGACGAAAGCGATCCGGCCTACGGGCTTACGGGTGCGGGTCATTCTGTGCTCCCAAGTTGCTGGGTCCCCGGGCCGGCGTGTCCTTCTTGGCCGAGGATCGAGTCGGCGCCGAGTTCGAGGAGTTCGGCGGCGAGTGCCTTGCCGATCTCCGCCGCGTCGGCGGGCGTTCCGGTGCGGGACAGCCGGAGGTCACGGGAACCGTCCGGGCTGATCACCGCCCCGCGCAGGTAGATCTCTTCACCGGTCTCACCCTCGGCGAGTTCGCCGTAGGCGGCCACGGGTGCGCTGCACCCGGCCTCCAGGGTGGCCAGCAGGGCCCGTTCCGCGACGACCGCGGCTCGGGACGGTGCGTGGTCGAGCGCGGCGAGCAGCTCGACCAGGTCGTGGTCGTCGACCCGGCACTCCACCGCGAGCGCGCCCTGGGCGGGCGCGGGCAGCATCAGCATCGGGTCGAGCGTTTCGGTGATCACGTCGGCCCGGCCGATCCGGGCCAGCCCGGCCCGGGCCAGCACGACGGCGTCGAGGTCGGCGTCCGGGCCGAGCACCCGGCCCAGCCGGGTGTCGATGTTGCCCCGGATCGGCGTGACCTCCAACTGCAGGCCGAGGGCGTGCAGCTGGGCGATGCGGCGCAGCGCGCCGGTGCCGATCCGGGCGCCGGGCGGCAGCTCGGCCAGCGTACGGCCGCCCTGGGCGACCAGCGCGTCCCGCGGGTCCTGCCGCGGCGGCACCGCCGCGATGTGCAGGCCCGGGGCGTCCGCGGTGGGCAGGTCCTTGTAGGAGTGCACCGCGAAGTCGATGGTGCCGGCGGTCAGCGCGTCCCGCAGCGCCGACACGAACACGCCGACGCCGAGCCGGTGCACCGGGGCCGACGAGCGGTCGCCGGCGGTGATCACCTCGACCAGCTCGACCGGCCGGCCGGTGGCCGCGGTCAGCGCCTCGGCGACGTGCCCGGACTGGGCCATCGCCAGGGTGCTGCCCCGGGTACCGAGGCGCAGGGGGGCGCTCATCGCTCACCTCCGGTGTTCGGGACGTCGGCGGTCGCGGCGGCGACCTCGGCCACCCCGAAGGACGGCCGGCCGGCGCGCTCGGGCTCCACCACGTCGGGCACGGTGTCGACCGGCGAGGTCTGCGGCACCTGGAGGTCGAACAGCTCGCGCAGCAGCGCCGCGTACTGGTCGCCGCCCGGCTCGGCGGCGAGCTGGCGGACCCGCACGGTGGGCTGGTGCAGCAGCCGCTGCACCACCCGGTGCACCGTCCGGGCGACCTCGGCACGCTGGTCGTCGGTGAGGTCGGGGCGGCGCTGGGCGAGCCGGCGCAGCTCGGCGGTGACCACGTCGTCGGCCCGCCCGCGCAGGGCCGCCACGGTGGGCGCCACGTCCGCGCCGCGCAGCCAGGACAGGAACGCCTCCACCTCGGCGGCGACGATCCGGGTGACCTCGGCGGCGTCGGCGGCGGCCGGTCCGTCGGCGAGCACGGCGGCCATCCGGTCGATGTCGATGACCTCGACCCCGGGCAGCTCGGCGACGCCCACCTCGACGTCGCGGGGCACGGCGAGGTCGAGCAGCACCAGCGGCCCGCGCCCGGCGTCCCGGCCGCGCAGCGCCCGGGTCACCACGTCCAGGGTGAGGACCGGTTCGGTGGCCGCCGTGGCGGCCACTACGATGTCCACTGTGGCGAGCGCGGCGACGAGTTCGGCCATCGGGACCGCCTGCGCGCCGTACGACTCGGCCAGCCGCACCGCCCGCTCGGCCCCCCGGTTGGTGACGGTGAGCGGCCCGGCGCCCAGCCGGGACAGCGTCGCCACGCCGAGCGAGCCCATCGCCCCGGCGCCGACCACCATGGCCGGACGCCCGGTGAGGTCGCCGTCGAGGTGGCCGGCGGCCAGCTCCAGCGCGGCGCTGACCACGCTCTGGCCGGCCCGGTCGATGTTGGTCTCGGCGTGGGCCCGCTTCCCCACCCGCAGCGCCTGCTGCATCAGCTCGTGCACCAGCCGGCCGGCCGAGTCCGCCCCGGCGGCCCAGTGGTACGCGTCGCGGAGCTGGCCGAGGATCTGCGCCTCGCCGACCACCATCGAGTCGAGGCCGGCGGCGACCCGGAAGACGTGGTCGACCGCGGCGGAGTCGTAGTGCACGTAAAGGTGGTTGGCCAGGGTGGCCGGCGGCGCGCCGGCCTGCTCGGCGAGGACCGCGCAGATGTCACCGAGGCCGCCGTGGAAGCCGGAGACCGCCGCGTACACCTCCACCCGGTTGCAGGTGGAGACGAGCACGGCCTCGGCGACGTACGGCTGGGCGACCAGGCGGTCCAGGGTGCGGGTGAGTTCGGCGGGGGCCACGGCCAGCCGCTCCAGGGTGGCGACCGGGGCGGTGCGGTAGGACGCGCCGACGACGAGCAGTTTCACGTGCCGATCGCCTCCTGGGTGTCGGTTGCCGCGAGCCCGCCGGGCAGGGCGGTCAGGCCGGTCCCGCCGGTGGCGGGCAGCGCGGTCAGCGACGCCTTGCGGTGCTCGTGGAAGGACAGGATCTGCAACTCGATGGCGAGGTCGACCTTGCGCACGTCGACACCGTCCGGCACCGAGAGTACGCACGGCGCGAAGTTGAGGATGCTCGTGACGCCGGCGGTGACCAGCTGGTCGGCGACGGCCTGGGCGGCCGGCGCCGGGGTGGCGATCACGCCGATCGAGATCGACTCCTCGGCGGCGACCCGGGCCAGCTCGTCGACGTGCTGGACGACCAGGCCGTTGATCTCCTCGCCGACCCGGGAGCGGTCCGCGTCGAAGAGGGCGGCGATGCGGAAGCCGCGGCTGGCGAAGCCGTCGTAGCCGGCCAGGGCGTGACCGAGGTTACCCACGCCGACCAGCGCGACCGACCGGCACTGGGTGAGCCCGAGCACGTACTCGATCTGCTCGATCAGCAGCCCGAGGTCGTAGCCCACCCCCCGGGTGCCGTACGAGCCGAGCTGGGAGAGGTCCTTGCGGAGCTTGGCGGAGTTGACCCCGGCGGCACCGGCCAGCCCCTCGCTGGAGACCGTCTCGTGCCCGGCCTCGGCGAGATTGTGCAGGGCACGGAGGTATTCCGGGAGCCGCGCGACGGTCGCCTCCGGCAGGTCCGGAAGCGCCGGTACGGCACCGGCGCGGCCGGGCGCGCCAGGGTGACGATGCTGACTCATGAGACTCCGTGCGGTGCGATCCTCGGCCGGCTCCGCAGCCCGGCCGTTCTGGGACCCCCGCGCGCGGCCGGGTTCACCGGTCGTGCTAGCGGGGCGCGTCGGAACTACAGCGTAGGCGCTTGTGAAGACGCGCACAAATCGCGATCTTGCTGACTCGCGACGCCCCTCCACCAGCTCCTCCATTCCACAAGATCGATCCGGCCGCCCCCGCCGACGCCGCCCGCCGATTATTGCTCAATTACGACTTCTCTGACCAATCGCGCGCGTGTCGTCGCGCTGCGTCACCACGCCGACGGGGCGCATCTCACCTTCCGGGCCGCGGCGGGGTAGGGAAAACCCCACCCCGGAGACACCGGCTCGCAGGATGGGCCGCGGCGGGCGGTTTTCCTAGCCTGGGTGCATGACCGCCGTATCCCTGGACACCGTCCCGTCGCCGCTGGGCGGCCTGGCCCGCCGGCTGCTGCGCGACACCGCGTACGTGCTGCTCGGCCTCCCGCTCGCGGTGATCGGCTTCGTGGTCGCCGTGGCGGGAATCTCACTCAGCGCCGGCCTCCTGGTGACCACGCTGGGCCTGCCGGTCCTCGCCGGCACCCTCTACGCCATCCGCGCCCTGGCCGACCTGGAGCGGTTCCGGCTGCCCGGCGTGCTCCGCCGACCCCGGATCCGCCCGGTCTACCGCGGCCCGCGCCCCGGCGCCGGGTTCTGGGGCCGGGTGCTCACCCCGATGCGCGACGCGCAGTCCTGGCTCGACGTCACCCACGCGCTGTTCAAGCTGCCGGTGGCGCTGCTCACCTTCGTCCCGCTGCTGGTCTGGTGGGCGGTCGCGATCACCGGCTCGCTCTACTGGGCGTACGACTGGGCCATCCCGCGCGGGCCGGGCGACCAGGACCTCAGCCAGCTGATCGGGATGGGCGACGGGGTGGCCGCGCGGATCTTCCTGAACGTCGCCATCGGGGTGTTCTTCCTGTTCACCCTGCCCCTGATGGCGCGCGGCTGCGCGCTGCTGCAGGCCGCGTTCGCCCGGTCCCTGCTGACCGGCGTGGCCGAGATGCGCAACCGGATCAACACCCTGGAGGACCAGAAGCGGGCCGCCGCGTCCGCCGAGGCGAGCGCCCTGCGCCGGCTGGAACGCGACATCCACGACGGCCCGCAGCAGCGGCTGGTCCGGCTCGCGATGGACCTGAGCCGGGCCCGGCAGCAGCTCGCCGGGGATCCGGAGGCGGCCGGCCGGACCCTGGACGAGGCGGTCGCCCAGACCCGGGAGACCCTGGGCGAGCTGCGCACCCTGTCCCGGGGCATCGCCCCGCCGATCCTGGTCGACCGGGGGCTGCCCAGCGCGCTGGCCGCGCTCGCCGGCCGCTCGCTGGTCCCGGTGGAGCTGGCCGTCGAGCCCGAACTCGGCACCCCCGCCGGGCGCCTCGACCCGGCGCTGGAGAACACCGCGTACTTCGTGGTCGCCGAGGCGCTCACCAACGTGGCCAAGCACAGCGGGGCGACCCGGTGCCAGGTGACGGTCGCCCGCCGGGTGGGTCGGCTGGAGATCGCGGTCGTCGACGACGGGGTGGGCGGCGCGCACCTGGCCAAGGGGCACGGGCTGGCCGGGGTGGCCGACCGGATCCGGGCCACCGGCGGGACGCTGGACGTGCTGAGCCCGGCCGGCGGCCCCACCGAGCTGTACGTCGAGCTGCCCCGGTGAGCCGGCGGGCCCTGCGGGTGGTGCTCGCGGACGACGCCGTACTGCTCCGGGAGGGGCTGGTCCGGCTGCTGACCGAGTCCGGGCACCAGGTGGTGGCCGCCGTCGGCGACGGGGACGCGCTGGTGGCGGCGGTGGTCGCGCACCGGCCCGACGTGTCGCTGGTGGACGTCCGGATGCCACCGACGCACACCGACGAGGGGCTGCGCGCGGCGGTCACCGCCCGCCGGCTGGTGCCGCGTACGCCGGTCCTGGTGCTCTCCCAGTACGTCGAGGTGTCGTACGCCGACGACCTGCTGGCCACCACCGGCGGGGCCGGCGGCGGCGGGATCGGCTATCTGCTGAAGGACCGGGTCGCCGCGATCGACGAGTTCCTGGACGCGCTGGCCCGGGTGGCCGACGGCGGTACGGTGCTCGACCCGGAGGTGGTCGCCCAACTCCTGGTGCGGCGCCGCCGCGACGACCCGCTGGCCGCCCTCACCCCGCGCGAACGCGAGGTGCTGGGCCTGATGGCCGAGGGCCGCTCCAACCCCGCCATCGCCCGCGCCCTGGTGGTCAGCGACGGCGCGGTGGAGAAGCACATCCGCAACATCTTCACCAAGCTCGACCTGCCTCCCGACGCCGACGACCACCGCCGCGTCCTGGCCGTCCTCGCCTACCTGCGGCCCTGACCGGTCAGGAGAGGGTGCGGGCGAGGGTCACCGCCTCGGTGAGGGTGTCCGCCACCGGGTGCGAGGTGGTGCGCAGGTGGGCCGGGTCGGAGAAGCCGCCGGCGTAGAGGACGCAGCGGGCGCCCACCGAGACCGCGGCGTCCGCGTCGTCGATCGAGTCGCCGATCAGCACCACCTCGGCTCCGGTCAGGCCCAGCTCGGCGAGGTGCTTCTCCAGCCACTCGGCCTTCGGGCCGCCGCCGACCTGCGCGCGCAGCCCGTCCACCCGGCTGAAGTGCCCGGTCAGCCCGTAGGTGTGCACGGTCGGCACCAGCTCGTCGTGGAACCACATGGAGAGCAGGGACTGGCTGCCCGGCCAGGCGGCGATCGCCGTCGTCGCGTCGTCGGCCAGCGCGCAGCTGGCCAGCCCGGCCCGGTACGCGTCGTGGAAGATCCGGTCCAGCGCGCCGAACGCCTCGGCGTCGACCGCCCGCCCCAGCATCTCCGCGTAGTAGTCGGCGATCGGCCGGCGGAACCGGACCCGGTGCTCGGCGGCGGTCACCGACGGGCCGCCGGCGCTGGCGAAGGCCGCGTTGGTGGCCCGCACCACCAGGTCGAGGTCGTTGAGCAGGGTGCCGTTCCAGTCCCACACCAGGTGGTGCCGCGTCGAGGTCATCAGCGCACCATAGCGGGGACGGTCAGAGCTGCGGGGTGGTCAGGTCGCGCAGCAGACGGTCCTCCTCCACCCGCCAGTAGCCGTGCTCCTTGCCGTCCAGCAGCACCACCGGCAGCCGGTCGCCGTACTCCCGCTCCAGCTCGACGTCCCCGGTGACGTCCTTCTCGATCCACCGGTCACCGGTGACCGCCACCACCCGGTCCAGCGCCGCGCGGGCCTCGTCGCACAGGTGGCAGCCGGGTCGGGTGATCAGGGCGAGCCGGGCGTCAGTGGACATCGGGCACCTCCGGGTGGGGGCCGGCCGGAGCCGACCGCAGCTGGGACTTACGGACCTTGCCGATCGCCGAGTACGGCAGCGAGTCGACGAACTCGACGTCGGTCGGGCACTTGAACCGGGCCAGGTTACGGGCGCAGTGCGCAAGCAGCTCCGCCCCGGTCACCGACCGGCCGGGCACCGGCACCACGTACGCCCGGACAGTCTCCCCGGTCCGCGGGTGCGGCACGCCGAGGACCGCCGACTCGGCCACCGCCGGATGCGCGCCGAGCACCAGCTCCACCTCGCGCGGATAGACGTTGAAGCCGTTGACCAGGATCAGCTCGCCGAGCCGGTCGACCAGGAACAGGTCCCCGTCCTCGTCGGCGTAGCCGACGTCCCGGGTCGGCCACCAGCCGTCGGCGTCCGGGCCGCCCCGGCCGTCCGGCCAGTAGCCGGAGAAGAGGTTCGCCCCGCGCACCACGATCTCCCCGGGGTCGGTTCCCGGCACCTCCACCGCCAGGTCCGGCTCGTCGGGGTCGTCGTCCGGCTCCGGCCCGCCGTCCGGCCAGAGCACCGTCCCGTCCGGGCCGACCAGGCGCAGCTCGACGCCGGGCAGCGGCCGGCCCACCGAGCCGGGCTTCGGCTCGCCGCCGACCAGCGTCGAGGTGAGCACCGGGGCGGTCTCGGTCAGCCCGTACCCGACGTGCACCGGGTGGCCGGTGGCCTCGGTGAAGCGGGCCGCGACCGCCGGCTCCAGCGGCGCCGCGCCGCAGACCGCGACCCGGACCGTGGCCAGCGCCGCGGTCACCCGCGCGGCGTCCGCGCCGGCCCAGGCCAGGAACATCGACGGTACGCCGACCAGCACGGTGACCGGGTGCCGGGCGAGCACGTCCAGCCCCCCGTCGGGCCCGAGCTCGTCGACCAGCACCCCGGTCGCCCCGTGGTGCAGCACCGCGCCGAGCCCCGAGTTCAGCCCGTACGCGTGGAACAGCGGCAGGGCCAGCAGCACGGTGTCGTCCGGCCCGACCACCGCCGGTTCGATCAGGTCGAGCTGCTCGTGGTTGGCGGTCAACGCCCGGTGCGACAGCATCGCGCCCTTGGGCTGCCCCTCGGTGCCGGAGGTGTACAGCAGCACCGCCAGGTCCTCCCCGCCCCGGACGGGGAACCGGTCCGGGGCGGCGGCGGTCGGCGGCGTGGTGTGCACGGCGGTGAGCGCCGGCAGCGCCGCGGCGATCCCGGCGACCCGGTCCCGGACCTGCGCCGTGCAGATCAGCGTCGTGGCCCCGGAGTCGGCGAGCACGTGCCGCAGCTCCGGCGCGGTGAGTCCCGGGTTCAGCGGCACGGCCACCAGCCCGGCGCGCAGCGCGCCGAGGCAGGCCAGCACGAAGTCGGGCGTGTTGGGCAGCGCGACGGCGATCCGGTCCGGCCGGTCCCCGGCTCCGGTCGCCGCGCCGGCCAGCGCGCCGGCGACGGCGGTCACCGCGGCGTCCAGTTCGGACCAGGTCAGGGTCTGCCCGCGCCAGCTCAGGGCGGGCCGCGCACCGCGGTCGGCGGCGGCCCGGCGGAGCCGGTCGGCGAGGTTCGGCGCGCGGTCGTCTGCTGCGTCCTGCACGGTCGCTGAGTCTGGCACAGCGCGCCGCGGGCGGACCATGCCCGCGTACGCCCCGGGGCCGTCCGGCGGCCCGGAGGTGAGCCGTCGTCGCGGTCCGACCAGGACTTTCATCCCCGCCCCGGCCCGATCGTGAAAGTCAACCGCACACGACGGACAACCGGTCCGCCACTGGTGCGTCGTCCGGAGAAATACTTCCGCTCTGTGTAACGGACTTGCCACCCGCGGGTGACGTTGGCCCTATCATCACTCGGGTCGGCTCACCCCATTTGCCGTGAGTCGACACCCCTCAGCCCGAGGAGGCCCCCGTGCCCGTGAGCGCATTGGACCAGCACCTCAAGGGGATCTGCCGCCCGCCGGCACGTCCCGGACCGGCCCTGCCCCGAGGTGGCGGATCCGGTCCCGTCACGGCCGCGCCGTGGCGCGCGGTGCGACCGACAGCCCACCGGACAGGGGAGGCGCGGTGACGACCTTCGGTTACGCGGAACGACCGGCTGGCCTGGCCGGCCCGACACCCCGCACGGGGATCAACGAACGGCTGACCGGCACCGGCGAGGACGCCTGGGGCCTCGCGGTCCGGGGGGACGAATCCCGCCGGGCGCGCAACCGGTCGTCACAGCACAACGAGGCACCACCCAGACCGGCGTCCCCGGGCGGCAACACCATGCCCGCCGGCCGGGTGGCCGCCCCGGCCCGGCCCGTGATGCCGGCGCAGGGCCGGCGTTCCGCCGAGACCCCCGCGGCGACGGACCCGTCCACCTCGGAGACGGCGGTCCTGCCCGCCGTCCGGCCGGACGGCTCCGCCGCGGAGACCGCGGTCCTGCCCGCCGTCCGGGACGCGACCCCCGCCACCGGCTACCCGAGCCGGCCCGACCCGTCGGATCCGGCCACCGAGGTCTGGACGCTGGTGGAGCGGGCCCAGGCCGGCGAGTCCGAGGCGTTCGGCCTGATCTACGACCGGTACGTGGACACCGTCTTCCGCTTCGTCTACTTCCGGGTCGGCAACCGCCAGCTCGCCGAGGACCTCACCTCGGACACCTTCCTGCGGGCGCTCAAGCGGATCGGCAGCTTCACCTGGCAGGGCCGGGATCTCGGCGCCTGGCTGGTGACGATCGCCCGCAACCTGGTCGCCGACCACTTCAAGTCCGGTCGCTACCGGCTGGAGGTGACCACCGGTGACGTGTTGGACGCCGACCGGGAGGATCGCGGGCCCGAGGGCAGCCCGGAGGCGGCGGTGGTCGAGCACATCACCAACGTCGCCCTGCTCACCGCGGTGACCCAGCTCAACCCGGAGCAGCAGGAGTGCATCGTGCTGCGGTTCCTGCAGGGCTTCTCGGTGGCCGAGACGGCCCGGGCGATGGGCAAGAACGAGGGCGCGATCAAGGCCCTCCAGTATCGGGCGGTGCGCGCACTGGCCCGGCTGCTCCCGGACGGTTTCCAGCCCTGAGCAGTCCCCGCGGACACCGGCCCGGTCCACGCCGGCCGGCCATCCGCCGACCCCGGACCGGTCGCCCCGGCCCGCGCGGGCCGGGTCACCGCCGTCCCGGCCCCCGGCCGCCGTCGCGCCCCGCGCCGGACACGACCTGACGAGCGGAGTCCGGAAATCGACGCCGATGCCGGTCCGGCCGGGGAAAGACCTGCTCAGGGGCTCGGCAGCGCAGTGACGGCCATCACCGACGGTGATTTCGGCGCTCCGCGCCCCGTAACTTGTGCCCGGCGCGGACCGTTTCTCCGGGTGCGACCGGTGGTTGCCCGGCGTCCCCCGGCCCACCCGGTTCGGAAACGCGGTCGACGCGGCCCTGCGCCGCTGGCATACCGCCGCACCGGTCGCTGGTGATCAGCATGGCCGATCGGCCGTGACCAGCGAGAGGAGGTGCCTGCGGTGGACAGCGACCTCTTCTCCCGTCGGCGCGCCGAGCGCTTCTCCCAGCTTCTCGACGAGGCCGACGGCGGCCGGCGGCATCATGTCCGCTCCCGCGCGGACGACCAGCTCGCCCCGCTCGTCACGGTCAGCAAGCGACTGCGGTCCGGACGCCCGGAGGTCGAGGTCGACGCCGGCTTCCGGACCGGCCTGCGGGCGATGCTGGTCGCCACCGCCGAACGCGAGGGCATCGGGGCGGCCACAGTGGAGAACGCCGGGACCGCCAGCGGTCGCGCCACGGCCGGCGCCTCGACCAAGGGTTCCTTCCTGCCGGCGGTGACCGCGCGGCGGGCCCGCGCCCGGGGCGCCGTCCTGGTCGGTGTCGCCGCCGGCGCGATCGCCCTCTCCGGCATCTCCGCGGCCAGCGAGAACGCGGTTCCCGGCGACGCGCTATACGGCATGAAGCGCTCGACCGAACGGGCCCAGCTCGCGCTGGCCAGCTCCGACATCAGCCGGGGACAGCTCTTCCTGGACTTCGCCCGGACCCGCCTCGGCGAGGCCGCCACGATGCGCGGCGACCGGCCCGCCTTCACCGCCGTGCTGGACGACATGGACGCCGACACCCGCCAGGGCGTACGGCTGCTCACCACGACCGCCGCGCAGCGCGCCGAGTCGGCCGGGCTGGACGCGGTCAACGCGTTCCTGACCGGGCAGCGGCGGGAGCTGGCCGGCCTGCTGGGCACCGTCACCCGGGCCGAGCGGGACCGGACGCACCGGTCGATCGCCCTGCTCGACGCGATCCGCAAGCGGTCCGACGGGCTGCGCGCCGCGATCGCCTGCGACCTGCCCCCGTCCGGCAGCGACGCGCTCGGGCCGGTGCCCGACGTCTGTCCCGCCGACCGCTGAGGCCGGCCGGGCACGGCTGCCCGGCCGCCACCCGGTCCGGTGAACGGGCAGCCAGGCACGCCACAGCTACCCGTTCGACCCGGTCGACCGCCGTCCGGCCCGGATACGCTCGCCTGGGCCGACGAGCGGAGGGAGGGCAGTGTGTCCCGCACCAGGAAGGTCACCGTCGCCACCGACCGCCACGGTCACACCAGCGGCTGGGCCGAGACGGAGCAGGCGCCACCGCGCGAGGTCGACCGGACGGCGGCGGCCTTCTTCGACGTCGACAACACGATGATGCAGGGCGCGTCGATCTACTGGTTCGCCCGCGGGCTGGCCGCCCGCAAGTACTTCACCACCGGTGACCTGGCCCGGTTCGCCTGGCAGCAGGCCCGGTTCCGGCTGCTGGCCACGGAGCACGCCGGCGACATGTCGCAGGCCAAGGAGGCGGCGCTGGCCTTCATCGAGGGCTGGCGGGTGGACGACGTGGAACGGCTCGCCGAGGAGATCTTCGACGAGCTGATGGCGCCCCGGATCTGGGCCGGTACGCGCCGGCTGGCGCAACGGCACCTGGATGCCGGCGAGCGGGTCTGGCTGGTCAGCGCGGCCCCGGTGGAGATCGGCCGGGTGATCGCGGACCGGCTCGGGTTGACCGGTGCGATCGGCACGGTGGCCGAGGTGGTGGACGGGGCGTACACCGGCCGGCTGGTCGGCGACCTGATGCACGGGCCGGCCAAGGCGGAGGCGGTCACCCAGCTCGCCGTGGTCGAGGGGCTGGCGCTGGGCCGGTGCGTCGCCTACAGCGACTCCGCCAACGACCTGCCGATGCTCTCCGCGGTGGGCCGGGCGGTGGCCATCAACCCGGACAGCGCCCTGCTCCGGCAGGCCCGGGAACGGGGCTGGGAGGTGCGGGACTTCCGGACCGGGCGGCGGGCGTTCAAGATCGCCGTACCGTCGACCGCCGCGGCGGGGTTGCTGGCCGGCGCGGTCACCGCGGGCCTGGCGATGCAGCGCCGCCGCCGCGCCACCGGCTGACCCGGACCGCACCTGGCCGGGAACGGCGCTGACCGGCGTGGCCAGTGGCCCACGCGGCCGTTCCCCCAGCCGGCCGTTCCCCCACGCGGCCGTTCCCCCACCCGGCCGTTCCCCCACCCGGCCCTTCCCCCACCCGGCCCTTCCCCCACCCGGCCCTTCCCCCACGGCCGTTCCCCCACACGGCCGTTCCACCACACGCCGGCCACCTCGCGCGGCAGTACCCCCTCGCGCGGCAGTACCCCCTCGCCACCGCCGGCCGGCGGGACCCCTTGTTCGCGCCCTACCAACTTGATGTCGTAAACGAATCAGCGCACCGAGACCCGGCCGGACACCGCCACGAGCGTGCGGAATCAGCGCTGGTGACGCCGCCGCAACGACTCCGGCCGGCGAGATCGAAGTTCATCGTGATTCGCCTACGACATCAAGTTGGTAGGCGCCGAGAAGCACTCCCCGGCGATGCCCGCGGCCCCCATCCGGGCCCGCGCGCGACGCCGCCGGGGGGCGACCCACGCCACCGCCCGGAGCGGCGGCCGAGAACTCCCGGTCAGGGGCAGGCCGGGACGGCTGGGCTGCGGACCGGCGGCGAAGCACCGGCCGGCCGGTGCTGATCGGCGCGACGGGCGACGCCGCCGCGCACTCGGGCGATCGCGGCCCGTGCGAGCGGTCCGCACCGCGCAGTCACGGTTGGCGCGGCCGGTCCTCCGCCTGGTGCCCCGGGTTGAACGGGTCGAGGTGCCGTGGCCGGCGGCGCTCAGGGCCCGAACGGGTCGGGGCGGCGTTCCAGCAGCTCGTAGAGGGTGTGCTGGATGGTCTCCCGGACCTGGTCGGCGATGTTGAACACCACCAGCGGGTCGTCGGCCGAGTCGGTGAGGTGGGCGGTCGGGATCGGCGGGCAGAACTGGATCAGCCACTTGCTCGGCAGCGGCACCATGCCCAGCGGCCCGAGCCAGGGGAAGGTCGGCGTCACCGGAAAATATGGCAGCTTGAGCAGCCGGGCCAGCGGCTTGATGTCGGCGAGCATCGGATAGATCTCCTCACCGCCGACGATGGCCACCGGCACGATCGGCGTACCGGTGCGCAGCGCCGCCGAGACGAAGCCGCCCCGCCCGAACCGCTGGAGCTTGTAGCGGTCGGCGTAGAGCTTGCCGACGCCCTTGAACCCCTCCGGGAAGACGCCGACCAGCTCGCCCGTGCCGAGCAGCCGCTCGGCGTCCGGGTTGCAGGCCACCGTGCCGCCGGTCTTGCGGGCGATCTCGGAGACCACCGGCATCCGGAAGACCAGGTCGGCGCCGAGCAGCCGCAGGTAGCGGCGGGCCGGGTGCTGGTCGTGCAGGGCGGCGGAGAGGATCAGCGCGTCCAACGCCACCGTCCCGGAGTGGTTGCCCACCACCAGGCCGGCGCCGGAGTCCGGCACGTGCTCCAGGCCGAACACCTCGGTGCGGAACCAATCCCGGTAGAGCAGCCGCAGCAGCGGGTGGAAGACCGCCCCGGTCAGATCCGGGTCGAACCCGAACTCGTCCACCTCGTAGTCACCGGAGAGCCGCCGGCGCAGGAAGGCCAGCCCGCCGGCGACCCGGCGGTCCCAGGGGTCCCCCGGCCGGTCCGCCACCGCCGGGCCGCCCGGCGGGGCACTGCCGGTCGCGGCGCGGCCGGGTGCGGCCTTCTTCGGCGCGGCCTTCTTCCGGGGGGCAGTGGCCGCGCGGCCGGCACCCTCCGTCGCGGGAGCCGGTGCGGCCGGGCGGCGTTCCGGGGTGGGCACCGGCTCGTCGGTCGCGGCGGTGTCCGGCTCGTCGCGGGGGTCACCGACGGCGGCCCGGCGGGCGGTCCGCCGGTGCCCGTTGCGCAGGGCCGGCTCCACGTCCGGTCCGGCCACGTCCAGCGGTACGTCGTACCGGCCGGGCTCGCGCCGCTCGTCGGTCACTGCCGCTCCTCCATGGTCGCGCGCACCTGCCGGATCCCCTCCAGGACGAGCTGCTCGGCGGCGGCCAACTGGCCCCGGGTGAGCAGCGAGCCACCGTGGTGGGCGCGGATGAAGTCCTCGAAGGCCGCCGCGGTCGAGCGGGGCGTGAAACCGTACTCGCGCTCCAGCCGGGTGGTGTCGACGACCCGGCCGTGCACGAAGAGGTCGACCTGGTCCAGGCCGTACCGGCCGAAGCCGAGGTTGCGGGCCAGCGCGGCGGCCCCGGACAGGCCCGGCTCCAGCACCGGCACCGCGACCCGACCGGCCCGGCGGATCGCCTGGGAGAGGGAGAGCACCCCCGGACCGGCGACGTTGTACGTCCCCGGGTGCTCCTCGACGATCGACCGGTGCAGCACCTCCAGGGCGTCGTCGAAGTGCACGAACTGCAACCGGGGGTCGCGGCCGAAGACGGTGGGCACCAGCGGCTGGGCGAAGTAGCGGGTGAGGGTGGTGTCGGCGGTCGAACCGATGAACGGGGCGAACCGCAGCACGGTGGCGGTGACGTCGGGCCGGCGCCGGCGGAACCCGCGGACGTACCCCTCGATGTCGAGGATGTCGCGGCCGAAACCGCCGCGCGGCACCTCGCGCGGCTCGGTCTCCTCGGTGAAGACGGCCGGGTCGCGGAACGACGCCCCGTAGGCGGCGGTGGAGGAGCGGACGACCAGCTTGCGCAGCCGGGGCGCCCGCTGGCAGGCGGCGAGCAGCTGCATGGTGCCGATGACGTTCTGGTCCTTCATCGCCGACCGGCCGCCGTGCTGCGGGTCGGGGGCGCTGACCAGCGCCAGGTGCACCACCGCGTCGACCTCGAGGTCGGCGAGGAGGCCGCCGAGCGAGCCCAGGTCGAGCCGGACCCGCTCGACCCGGTCGAGCAGGTCGGTGACCTCGGGGCCGGGCGAGGTGGGATCGACGCCGATCACCCGCTGGATGCGCGGGTCGGTGGCCAGCCGGGCCGCGACGTGCGCGCCCAGGTAGCGGCCGACCCCGGTGACGACGACGACCCCCGGCGCACCTGAGGTGTCACCGGGGGTCATGTCGCGCTCCCACCTCGGCAGGCGGGATCGAGCCGGATCGTCCACGGCCTGATCACCTGAGCCTCCGAGGGTCGACAGTTGGCAGGTGCCGGGGCAGCCGGGCCGGGCCCGGCCCCGGTCACTTGCCGAGACGGCGACGCTGGACGCGGGTCTTGCGCAGCAGCTTGCGGTGCTTCTTCTTAGCCATGCGCTTGCGGCGCTTCTTGACCACCGAGCCCATACGACAGCCTTTCGATGCAACGTTCGGGGCGGGCCGTGCCGTCGCCACCTCGGGTGGCGCGCACGATCGCTTCGGACAACGGACCGGACCAGTCAGCTGGGCGTCGGGGCGCACCACTGCGCGGTCACGGTCGGGGTCCAGGGTAGCCGGAGTGCGTCAGCAGGACCAACGCGACCCCGTCGATGCCCGTTACGTCGCACTCGGCGGTGCACCCGGTGGCCCCTCAGGCGGTCTCCTGAAAGGCGCCCCGCAGGTATTCGTGCACCGCGTGCTCGGGGACCCGGAACGACCGACCGACCCGGACCGCGGTGAGCTCACCGCTGTGCACCAGGCGATAGACCGTCATCTTGGAGACCCGCATCACCGTCGCCACCTCGGCGACGGTGAGGAACCTGACATCCGACAGCCGACCGTCGGACTGCGACCCGGCCATGGCTTCACCGACCCATCCCATGCCCGGCGCGTGCCACCGGCCGCGGAACTCCCGCTCCGACGGGCAACGCGCGTGTTACCAGTACGGTAGCGGGACGGCTGTGACCGGCGCGATCCCTTCCTGCGAATGATCATGCGGAAACGCCGGTTCACCCGACCGTGAGCTGCGGTTTTCCGCCCTCTCGGTGCCGGCCGTCCGGTTCGCGGCCGGCCCCCTCACTCGGCCCGCAGCGCCACCACCGGGTCGAGCCGGCCGGCCCGCTGCGCGGGCACCACGCCGAAGACGATGCCCACCGCCGCCGAGACCCCGAAGGCCAGCGCCAGCGACCACCAGGTGATCGCGGCGGGCACCGGCGAGAGCGCGTCCGCGGCCAGCGCCGCCCCCACCCCGAGCGCCATCCCGAGCAGCCCACCGAGCGAGGTGAGCAGCACCGCCTCCAGCAGGAACTGCAGGCCGATGTCCCGGGGCCGGGCGCCGACCGCCTTGCGCAGGCCGATCTCCCGGGTCCGCTCCCGCACCGAGACCAGCATGATGTTGGAGACGCCCACCCCGCCCACCAGCAGCGAGATGCCGGCGATGGCGGCGAGCACCCCGGTCAGTACGCCGAGGATGTCCCCCAGCACGCCGAGGATCTGCTGCTGGGTGACGGCGCTGAACTCGGTGTCCGGGTGCCGCCGGGTCAGCTCCGCCACGATCCGGTCGCCGAGCGCGTCGATCCGTTCCCGGTCCGGTGCCTTGACCGCGATCCCGTCGATCCGCTGGGTGCCGTAGAGCCGGTGCGCGGCGGTGACCGGGATGTGCACCTCGTCGTCCCGGTCCACGCCGAGGCTCTGCCCGAGCGGCGCGAAGACCCCGATCACCCGGAACCGCACCCCGGCGATGCTGACCTGCTGGCCGATCGGGTCCCGGTCCGGGAACAGGGCGCCGGCCACCGACGCGCCGAGGACGGCCACCCGGCGGCTGGTGTCCACGTCGGAGGCGGTCAGGTAGCTGCCCCGGCCGAGCTGCCGGGTGAACACCGACGGCGTCGTCTCCAGCACCCCCTGCACGGTGGTGAAGTCGGCGCGGCGGCCGGCGCGTACCGTCTCGCCGGAGGCCACCGTGACCGCGACCCGCGCCGGGTCGCCGACCACCCGGGTCACCGCGTCCACGTCGGCCAGCGACAGCCGGGAGACGGCGGGGGCCGCGCCAATGTCGATCTTGCCGGGCACCACCACCAGCAGGTTGGAGCCGAGCCCCTCGACCTGCCGCTCCACCTCGCGCTTCGCGCCGGTGCCGATGGCCACCAGCACCACCACCGAGGCGACCCCGATGATCACCCCGAGCATGGTGAGCGCGCTGCGCATCCGGTTGGCCCGCAGCGCGTCCAACGCCACCCGCCACGCCTCGGCGAACCTCACCGGACCCCGCCCACCGGTTCGGCGCCGCCGGCCGCCGCGGCCTCGGCCGGGCCGGGCGGCGCCGCGCTGTCCGAGACCACCACACCGTCGCGCATGGCGATCCGGCGGCGCGCCCGGCCGGCCACCTCGTTGTCGTGGGTGACCAGCACCAGGGCCACCCCGGACTCGGTGTTCAACTCCTCCAGCAGCGCCAGCACGGCCTGCCCGTTCACGGTGTCCAGGTTGCCGGTCGGCTCGTCGGCGAGCAGCACCGTGGGATCGGTGACCAGCGCCCGGGCGATCGCCACCCGCTGCTGTTCGCCGCCGGAGAGCTGGTTGGGCCGGTGGTCCAGCCGGTGCCCGAGCCCGACCCGGCCGAGCATCGCGGCCGCGCGCTCGCGCCGCTGCCGGGCGCCCATCCCCCGGTAGACCAGGGGCAGCGCCACATTGTCCACCGCCGAGGTCCGGGACAGCAGGTGGAACGCCTGGAAGACGAAGCCGATGGTGCGGTTGCGCAGGGTCGCCAGCTCCGGCGGCGTCAGCGAGCCGACGTCCCGGCCGCCGATCACCAGCCGCCCGCCGGTCGGCCGGTCCAGCCCGCCGAGCAGGTGCATCAGGGTGGACTTGCCCGACCCGGACGGCCCGATCACCGCCAGGTAGTCCCCGGGGTCGACGGTGAGCGTCACCCCGCGCAGGGCCGGCACGGACACCCCGTCCAGCTGGTACGTCCGGGACACGTCGACCGCCTCGATCGCCGGCACCCCGGCCGGCAGCCCGCCGGTCACCGGCCCGCCACCCCGCTCACTTCAGCTCCTGCCCGACCCGGACCCGGTCGGCGCCGCGCACCACGATCCGGTCGCCGGCCCGCACCCCGCTGACGATCTGCACCAGATCCGGCCCCTGCACCCCGACGGTGACCGGCACCCGGTCCGCCCGGCCGTCGCGCAGCAACCAGACCGCGTCCCCACCGTCGGCGGAGAAGACCGCCGAGGCGGGTACGGCCACCGCGTCGGCGGCCTCGCGTACCCGCAGGTGGACCAGGGCGTTCATGCCGGGGCGCGGGGTGGGCGCGGGTTCCCCCTCGCCCTGGTGCCCCCGCTCCAGGGACAGCCGCACCCGGTAGGTCACCCCGCCCCGGGCCGAGGTGCTGGGCAGCACGTCCACCGAGCGGACCCGGGCCTGGTACGTCGCCCCGGTGACCGCGTCCAGCTCCACCGTCGCGGTCAGGCCCGGCCGGACCAGCAGCACGTCCGTCTCGTCCACCTCGGCGAGCAGGCCGAGCTGCCCGGTGTCCACGACGGTCAGCACCGGCGTGCCGGCGGTGACCCGGCCGCCCTGCGGCACCGCGTCGTCCACCCCGGCCGGCGGGCCGCCCCGGTCGGTCGGGGCGAAGGCCGACGGGTCGATGCCGGCCGCCGCGCTGCCCCCGCCGGCCGCGCCGAGCAGCCCCGCCAGGTCGGCCGGCGCCGCCGCCCGGGTGCCACCGGGCTGCACCACCCCGGCGATCGGGGCGCGCAGGGTCAACGCGTCGACGGTCGCCTTCGCCAGGTCGTACGCCTGCTGGGCCTGGAGCCGCTGGGCGGTGGCGAGCGCGCCGACGGCCGAGTTCAGGTTCCGCACCCCGCGCTGCACCGAACGGACCGCCTCGTCGGCGGCCCGGGCGGCCGACTCGTACTGCCGCTGCGCGGAGTCCACCTGCACCAGCAGCGCGTCGCGCAGCCGCGGGTCACCGATCTTCGCGGCGGCGGCCCGCGCCGCGTCGTACGCCTCGGTCGCGGCCTGGTCGGTGCCCCGGCGGCGGCTGACCAGGCCGCCGCCGCCGGACCCGCCCGCCCGCTGCGCGGCCTCGAGGGCGCGGCGGGCCTGGCGGAGCCGGTCCTGGGCCTGCGGCGAGCTGACCACCGCCAGCACCTGGCCCTTGCGTACCCGCTGTCCGGGTTGGACGCGCAGGCTGGCCAGGGTGCCGTCGGCGGGTGCGGTGAGGGTGGCGGCGGCCCGGGCGGTCACCGTGGCGGAGGCGTCGATCACCTCGGTGACGGCGGCGCGGCCCACCTCGGCGAGGGCGACGGGGGACTGCTCCGCATCGCAGGAGGCGGCGGTGGCGCCGGTCAGCGCGACGACGGCGGCGAGGGCGGTGAACAGGCGGGCAGGGCGGGGCGCGGCTGACCGCGGCGGGTGGGTGCGGACCACCCGGCCATGCTACGACCCGTCGACGCCGATCGACGCGGTCAGACCGGGTCGCCGGCGAGCCGGAGCAGGGTCTTGTCGACCGCCCAGAGGGCGACCAGCAGGACCGCAGGCACCGGGCGACCGGCCAGCGCCAGCAGCACCGCCCCGGTGAGGAAGCAGGCGGCCTGCGCGGCGAGCTTGGCCGGCGCGGGCAGCGTCACGGTGGCTCGCGGCGAGCAGAACAGGCCCCAGACGACGGCGATCAGCAGCGGCGCGCCGAGCCCGGCCAGCAGCCGGACCGGCCAGCCGGCGTCGAGGGTGAAGCCCCACCAGCCGGCGGCGGCGAGCAGCGCCAGTTCGAGCAGGAAGGCGAGTGCCAGCAGGATGCCCTTCACGCGGATCTCCAGTCCCGGTACGCGGTGTCCAGGGTGGCCACCAGTTGGTCGAAGGAGCGGTCGATGCCGCGCGGCAGGCCGAACCCGCCCGCCGCCTCCAGCGTCACGAAACCGTGCACGGCGCTGCGGAAGATCCGGGCCGCGTCGACGGCGTCGTCGCCGGTGAGTCCGTAGCCGCGCAGGATGGCGTAGACCGCGCCGAGGGCGCGCTCCCCCGCCGCCACGTGCTCCGGGTCGTCCGCCGCCGGCACCCGCTGCGCCGCCGGGTACCGGCCGGGGTGCCGGTGGGCGTAGTCGCGCCAGGCCCCGGCCACCGCGCGCAGCGCGTCGGCGCCGGAGCGGCCGGCCGCCGCCGCGGTCATCGCCTCGGCCAGCTCACCGACGGCGAGCGCGGCGAGCTGCTGGTCGAGCGCGTCCGCGCCCCGCACGTGCTTGTAGAGGCTGGGCAGCGCGACGCCGAGCCGGCCGGCGAGCGCGGCCAGGGTGAGCCGGTGGTAACCGACCTCGTCGGCGAGCACGGCGGCCGCGCGGACCACGGTCGCCGGGGTCAGCCCGGCCCTAGGCACGGGCGGTCACCGCCAGGAACTCGATCAGGTCGGCGGCGGTGGCGTCGGGCTGGTCCGCGTACGGGTAGTGGCCGGAGTCGGCGATCATCCGGGCCTCGGCGACCGGGAACTGCCGCCGGGCGGCCCGCGCCTGCGCGGCGGGGTCGCGGAAGTCCGGGTCCTTCGCGCCCATCAGGACCAGGACCGGTTGCCGCACCGCGCGGGCCCGTTCGGTCCAGTGCGGCTCGACCGGTGCCACCACACCACGGACCGCGTCCATCCGGCCGCGCAGCCGGGCGACCATTTCCCGGCGGAACGCGGCGTCGTCGGCGGGCCGAACGTCCGCGAAGCGGGTGCGGTGGAAGAGCCCGAACAGCCGTGGGCTGAGCAGCACCAGGTCCTGCGCCAGCAGCAGGAGGCGGTTCGGCCGCGCGACGAACGGGCCGATCTGCACGATGCCGTTGACCAGCTCGGGCGCGTCGGCGGCGGCGAACACCACGGCCGCGCCGCTGGACGACGCGCCCACCAGGGTGGCCGGCCCCCCGCCGAGCTCGCGGACCACGGCGAGCAGGTCGGCGCCCACCTCCGCCGGGGTGTACGACGGCCAGCGCGAGCTGGAGTCGCCGTGGCCTCGCACGTCGACGGCGGCGACCCGGTAGCCGGCCGCCACCAGCCGGGGCACCAGGTGCCGGAAGGCGGCCCGGAACTCCCCCATGGCGTGCGAGAGGACCACCAGCGGGCCCGCCCCGTGCACCTCGTAAGCGATCGTTCCACCGTCCCGGACCACGCGGCTAATCTCCATAGCCATTAAGCTAACCCCATTAGCCACTTCCGTCAAGGGCCCGGAAAACCGACCGGCCCGGTCCCGCCGAAGGCGGAGAACCGGGCCGGCGCGAGCCGATTCGGGGCTACTTCTTGGAGACCAGGGCGCGGCCGAAGAAGGCCAGGTTGGCGGGGCGCTCGGCGAGCCGGCGCATCAGGTAGCCGTACCACTGGTCGCCGTAGGGCACGTAGGTGCGCACCGTGTAGCCCTCGCCGACCAGCCGGGCCTGCTCCTCCGGGCGGATGCCGTACAGCATCTGGAACTCGAACCGGTCCGGGCCGCGGTCGAACCAGCGGGCCCGGTCCTCGCCGATCGCGATCAGCCGGGGGTCGTGGGTGGCCAACATCGGATAGCCGTCGCCGGACATCAGCACGTTCAGGCAGCGTACGTAGGACTTGTCCACCTCGCGGGCGGACTGGTACGCCACCGACTCCGGCTCCTTGTACGCCCCCTTGCACAGCCGCACCCGGGAACCCGCGTCGGCCAGCACCCGGCAGTCCGACTCGGTCCGCCGCAGGTACGCCTGGAGCACCGCGCCGGTCGACGGGAAGTCCTTGCGCAGCCGGGCCAGCACGTCCAGCGTCGAGTCGGTGGTGGTGTGGTCCTCCATGTCCAGGGTGACCGTGGTCCCCACCGCGTCCGCCGCCGCGCAGATCGCCCGGGCGTTCTCGTACGCGAGCCGCTCGTCGAACAGCTGCCCGAGCGCGGAGAGCTTCACGCTCACCTCGGCGCCCGGGGTCAGCCCGGCGGCGCCGAGCAGCCGCAGCAGTTTGAGGTATTCGTCCCGGGTGGCGTTCGCCTGCTCGGGGTTGGTGGTGTCCTCGCCCAGATAGTCGAGGGTGACCGCTTGGCCGCCGTCGACGAGCGCGCGGGTCGCGCGCAGCGCGTCGTCGGTGCCGGCGCCGGCGACAAACCGGCGGACGACGTCCCGGGTGAACGGGGCCGTCGCGACGAGCCGCTCGACCTGGGATGACCGGGAGGCGGCGAGGATGACGGAACGGAGCATGAGCCGAGCGTAACGCCCACCCCGGAGCCCCCGCCGAGCGGCGGCCGAAGGTGTAAGGAGGGGCCCCCTGTTAACGCATTTTGCATAGGCGGGGCCCCCTGTTAACACCCTTCCCGACCCCCCACGGCGGGCGCGGATGGGCTACAACGATCACGTGGAACGACACCCCCGGCGCCGGCTCCGGTCGGCCACCGTGCAGCTGGGCGCGCTGACCGCGCTGGCGCTGGCCCTCTCCGGCTGCAACCTAACCGACGACGATGACGACTGCGCGCTCGGCCCGTCCGGTGGGGGCGGCGGCGACACGGTCGCGCTGGCGCTGCCGGCGCCCGCGGCGGTCGCCGCCCGCACCGCGTCCGAGCCGGTCGCCGCCGTGCCGGCGCGCGGCGGGTTCGGCACCCACCTCGCCTCCTGCGGCGGCTGAGGTGCGCCGCGAGCCGGTCACCCCGCGCCCCGACTGGGACGCCACCATCCGCCGGCAGGGCCTGGTGTACGTCGACACCGAGCTGCCCGACGGCGGGGTGATGTCGTACTGGGACGAGACCGCCGCGTACGCCTTCGACCTCGACGAGGTGCTCCGGCTGGAGGAGGCGACCGAGGAGCTGCACCGGATGGCGGTGGCCGCCGCGGAGCACGTGGTGACCCGCGGCCGGTACGCCGAGTTCGGCATCCCGGAGCACGCCGCCGAGGCGGTGGCCCGTTCGCTGCGGGAGGGACCGCCCAGCCTCTACGGCCGCTTCGACCTCCGGTACGACGGCAGCTGGCCGCCCAAGTTGCTGGAGTACAACGCCGACACCCCCACCTCGCTGGTCGAGGCGGCCATCGTGCAGTGGTACTGGTTGGCGGACACCCGCCCCGAGGCGGACCAGTGGAACAGCCTGCACGAACGGCTGGTCGGCGGCTGGGCCAAGATCGGCGCCGGGCTGCACGACCGCCGGGTGCACGTGGTCTGGTCCGGCGAGGAGGAGACCGGCGAGGACCACATGACCGCCGGCTACCTGGCGGAGACCGCCCGCCAGGCCGGGCTGGACGTCGAACTGCTGCCGATCCAGGAGATCGGCTGGGACGGCCGGCGCTTCGTGGACACCGCGGACCGCCCGGTCACCACCTGCTTCAAGCTCTATCCCTGGGAGTGGATGCTGGCCGAGCCGTACGGCCCGCTGGCGTTGGCGCCGGGCACCCCGACCACCTGGATCGAGCCGGCCTGGAAGCTGCTGCTGTCCAACAAGGCACTGCTCGCCGTGCTCTGGGAGCTGTACCCCGGGCACGAGTACCTGCTGCCGGCGTACCTGGATTCGCCGCGCGGGATGCCGGAGTACGTGGCGAAGCCGCTGCTCGGCCGGGAGGGCGGGTCGGTGCGGATCGTCAGCGGCGGCGCGGAGTTCACCAACCCGGGGATCTACGGCGACGAGGGGTACTGCTACCAGGAGTTCCGGGCGCTGCCCGAGTTCGCCGGCAACCGTACGGTGCTCGGCAGCTGGATCGTCGACGGCGCGGCGGCCGGGCTCGGGGTGCGGGAGAGCGAGAGCCTGATCACCGACGGCTACGCGCGGTTCCTGCCGCACTACATCGACGCGCCGCGCGTACCGTGAGTCGTCTACCGTTGGTGGGGTGAACTTCGACGCGTACGCCCGGACCGGCGTCGACCTGGTCAACGCCCGGCTGAACGACCTCGACGACCTGCGGGCCATCTTTCCGGACGAAAACGCGTGGATGCGCGACGAGGTCGCCGACCGGGACCTGGCGATCTTCCGGCGGGCGCAGAAGCGCCTGCGGGACGTGTTCGACTACGGCACCTCGGGCCGGGACGCGGCGGCGGTGGCCGAGCTGAACGCGCTGCTGGAGGCGTACCCGGTGCAGCCGCGCATCTCCGGCCACGACTCCAGCGACTGGCACATGCACGTGACCAGCCGGGGCTCCTCGGTCAGCGCGGAATACCTCGCCGGCGCGGTCTGGGGCCTGTCGGTCTGGCTGTGTGAATACGGCAGCGCCCGGTTCGGGGTCTGCGCCGACGAGCGCTGCGGCAACGTCTACCTGGACACCTCGTCGAACTGCTGCCGGCGGTTCTGCTCGGAGCGCTGCGCCACCCGCTCCCACGTGGCCGCCCACCGCGCCCGCAAGCGCGCCGCCATCACCCCCGAACAACCCACCCCCACCCCCACCACCCCCCAAACCCTCACCCCCGCCTGACCCGCGCCCCTCGCGGTTGATCATGAAGTTTGCGTCGGGAAAGGGCTCTGCCGTGACGCAAACTTCATGATCAACGCTCCGGAGGCCGGGGTGGGGTGGGGGTGCGGGGTGGGGGGTTAGGCGTTTAGGGGGGTGGGGGCGGTTAGGTGGGCGCGGGCGAAGTCGAGGGCTTCCTTGAGGTCGGACTCGCGGGTGGTGCGGCTGCCGGCGCCGCGGGTGGTCACCTCGACGGCGACCGAGCCGGTGAAGTTGCGGCCGGCCAGGGAGCGGAGCAGCTCGGCGCAGGGCTGACCGCCCCGGCCCGGGACGAGGTGCTCGTCGCGCCCCTCGCCGGTGCCGTCACCCAGGTGCACGTGAGCCAGCCCGTCGCCCATCCGGTCGGCCATCGCCAGGGCGTCGGCGTGCGAGGCGGCGCAGTGCGAGAGGTCCAGCGTGTAGGAGGGGTAGCCGGTCTCGGTCGGGTCCCAGCCCGGCACGTACGGGACGAACTGCCGGCCGGCCATCTTCACCGGGTACATGTTCTCCACCGCGAAGCGCAGCCCACCGAACCGGTCCGCGATCTGCTCCAGCCCGTCGGCGAAGCCCCGGGCGTAGTCGCGCTGCCAGGTGAACGGCGGGTGCACCACCACGGTCGGGGCGCCGAGCGTCTCGGCCAGCTCGGCGGACCGGCGCAGCCGCTCCCACGGGTCGGGGCTCCACACCCGCTGGGTGACGAGCAGGCAGGGCGCGTGCACCGACAGCACCGGTACGCCGTAGTGCTCGGCGAGACCGCGCAGCGCGCCGGCGTCCCGGCTCACCGCGTCGGTCCACACCATCACCTCGACGCCGTCGTAGCCGAGCGCGGCGGCCAGCTGGAACGCCGCCGCCGTCCGCTCGGGGAAGACGGAGGACGTGGAAAGGAGGACCGGGACGTGGGAAGTCACATCCATCAGGGTAGCCGGGGCGGCCACCGGGCATCGTGACGAGCCATCGCAAAGCGCCCAGACCGCCAGGGGGCGCGATCACTTCGGTTCGAGCTGGTCCAACCGGCTCAGGATGACCCCCTCGCGCAGCGCCCACGGGCAGATGTCCAGCGTGTCGACGTCCAGCCGACGCATCACCGCCTCGGCCACCACGGCGCCGGCTAGCAGCTGGTGGGCCCGGCCGGCGCTCACCCCCTCCAGCTCGGGCAGCTTCGCCGGCGGGATGTGCCGGATGAACCCGATCACCTGACGCAGCCCGGTGCGGGTCAGGCTGCGCCGGGTCCACAGGCCCGCGCCGGAGGGCGCCGCGCCGGCGAGCCGGGCCAGCGTACGGAACGTCTTCGAGGTGGCCACGGCACGCTCCCAGCCCACCGCGGCCAGCTTCTCGGCGACCGGCTCCAGCACCTCGTCGACGTACCCCCGCAGCTCGGCCACCGCCTCCGCGGTGGGCGGCACCAGGCCCGCCGGGTCGACCCGCAGCCGCTCCCGGCTCAGCCGCCCCGCGCCGAGCGGCAGCGACTGCGCCACGTCCGGGTCCTCGTCGATCCCGGCCGCGAGCTCCAGCGAGCCGCCCCCGATGTCGAGCACCAGCAGCCGGCCGGCGGACCAGCCGAACCAGCGCCGGACCGCGAGAAAGGTCATCCGCGCCTCGTCCGCGCCGGGCAGCACCTCCAGCCGTACGCCGGTGGCGTCGCGGACCCGGGCCAGCACCTCGCCCGCGTTGGTGGCGTCCCGGACCGCCGAGGTGGCGAAGGCGATGAGGTCGTCCGCGGCCAGGCCCGCCGCGGCCGCCTTGGCCATGCCGACCGCCTCCACCAGGCTGTCCGCGCCGGCCTCGGTCAGCGCGCCGTCCGGGCCGATCTGCTCGGCCAGCCGCAGCACCACCTTCTCCGAGTGGGCCGGCCAGGGGTGGGCGCCGTGGTGCGCGTCGACCACCAACAGGTGCACCGTGTTCGAACCGACGTCGAGGACTCCCAGTCGCATGCTGACGACACTACGGCCGGCGCGTTTCGTCGGCTCGCCAGCCGACCGGGGTGACCGCGCGTACGCTGGCCGGGTGACGAGCCAGGTGGAACTGCGGGTGCTGGTGGACGACCCAGACGACCCGCGCAGTCGTGAGGTGGGGCTGGACTTCCCCCGGGAGTGGATCGAGTTCGTCGACCCGGCCGACGCCAAGCACGTCATCCGCGCCGACCTGACCTGGCTGCTGTCCCGCTGGACCTGTGTCTTCGGCAAGGGCTGCCACGGCATCATCGCCGGCCGCGCCGCGGACGGCTGCTGCTCGCACGGGGCCTTCTTCACCGACGCGGACGACGAGAAGCGGGTCCGCGCGGCCGTCAAGCGGCTCACCCCGCAGACCTGGCAGCACTTCCGCAAGGGTTTCAAGAACTGGACCGAGAACGACACCGTCGACGGCAAGACCCCGGCCCGGCGTACCGCCACCCGGAGCGAGGACGCGCCGTGCGTCTTCCTCAACGACGCGGACTTCCCGGCCGGCGGCGGCTGCGCGCTGCACGCCCAGGCGCTGCGCGACGGCGTGCACCCGCTGGAATACAAGCCGGACGTCTGCTGGCAGCTGCCGGTCCGGCGGGACCAGGAGTGGCACACCCGACCGGACAACACCAAGGTGCTGATCTCCACGCTTGCCGAGTTCGACCGGCGCGGCTGGGGGGCCGGCGGCCACGACCTGGACTGGTGGTGCACCTCGTCGACCGACGCGCACGTCGGCGCCGACCCGATGTACGTGTCGTACGGCCCGGAGCTGACCGCGCTGGTGGGCGCGCCCGCGTACGCGAAGCTGGCCGAGCTCTGCGCCGCCCGCCTCCGCCAGGGCCAGGTGGCCCCGCACCCGGCCAGCGAGTAAGGAAGGGCACCTTGTTAACGCCTCCGGTATAGGAGGGGCCCCCGCCTGACACCGCGGACGGCCCTACTCCGCAGCGTCGGCGGGCAGCACCACGACGCCGTCCTCGTCGCAGTACACCCGGTCGCCGGGGGCGAAGTCGCAGTTGCCGAACGACACCGGCACATCCCGCTCCCCCGCGCCGGTCTTGGCGCTCTTGCGCGGGTTCGCGCCCAGCGCCTTGATGCCGATGGGCAGGGTACGCAGCGCGGCCACGTCCCGGACGGCGCCGTTGATGACCACGCCCGCCCAACCGTTCTCGGCCGCCGCCCCGGCGATGAGGTCACCCATCAGGGCGGTGTGCAGCGATCCGCCGCCGTCCACCACCAGCACCCGGCCTCGTCCGGGCTCGGAGACGACCGACTTGACCAGGGCGTTGTCCTGGAAGCAGCGCACGGTCACGGCCGCTCCGCCGAAGGCGCGCACCCCGCCGAACTGGCGGAGCTGGGTGTCGCACGAGCCGAGCAGCTCGCCGTACCGGTCGTAGAGGTCGGCGGTCGCCAGCGGATCGGGGTTCGACATGGTGGGTTCTCCGTTTCATTGATGGGGTGGTGAGCGGTGCAGGCGGGTGGCGGCGAGCGCCGCGCCGGCCAGTCCCGCCGCCGTGCAGGCGAGCACGCCGGCCGCGCCGGCGCCCGCCGCGAGCGCCCCGGCGGCGCTGGGGATGAGCACCTGGCCCAGCCGGTTGCCGGTGAGCCGCAGCGACATGGCCCGGCCGCGCAGCCCCGGCGGCGCCACCTCGGCCAGGAACGACATGGTCAGCGGCTGCCCCGCGCCGAGCCCGAACCCGGCGACCGTCACCACCACGACCAGCACCGGGAACGGCAGCGGCGGCAGCAGCAGCGCCAGCCCGGCGGCGGAGACCGCGACGCTGCCGACCAGCACGGTACGCCGGCTCAGCGCCGCCACCAGCCGGCCGAGCAGCAGCCGGGACGCCATCGAGGCGACCGCCCGCACACCGAGCAGCACGCCGATCGAGCCGGACGCGATGCCCCGTTCCGCGCCGAGCGCGGGCAGGTAGACCAGGGAGATATCGACCGCGGCCAGCACCACGCAGCTCACCGTGAGGGCGCGGACCAGCCCGGGTTGGCGCAGCAACTCCCGCATCCCGCCCGCGCCCGGCCCGTCGCCGGCCGCGCCGTGCTGCCCGGACGGGCGCAGCAGCAGCGCCACCACCAGCAGCGGCAGCGCCACCACGGCGGCGCCGACGAAGATGGCCCGGGTGTCCGGGATCGGCCGGCTCCCGCCGAAGACCACGATCAGCCCGGGACCGAGCGCCTGCCCCAGCGAGGCGGCGAAGGTGTAGTAGCCGAACGCGGCGTCGTACCGCTGGGCGGGCGTACGGTTGGCCACCAGCGCCTGCTGGGCCACCACCGCGCACAGGTGCGCGGTGCCCAGCAGCATGCTGGCCACCACCAGGCCGGCCACCGTGCCGGCGAACGCCACGAAGCCGAGGCCGGCCGCGGCGAGCAGCACCGACCCGGCCACCGCGACCCGCCGCTCACCGAACCGGTCCACGGCGTGCCCGGACGGTACGGCCAGCAGCAGCGGCACCGCGGCGAAACTGGCCCCGAGCACGCCCAGCCAGGCCCCCGGCACGTCCAGCTCCAGCGCCCGGTACGCGGACGCCGGCCGGAGCATGAAGGTGACCGCCTGCACCACGACGGTGTGCGTCAGCAGCAGGGCGGTCTGGGCGCGCCCGGGGACCGCGCGGTCCCCGGGCGCCACTCAGTGGGCCTTCACGGCGAGCACCGGGCAGGGCACCCGGAGCAGGATCTCCTGCGCGCTCGAACCCATGATCAGCTTCCCGACCGGGGTGCGGTGCCGGATGCCGATCACCACCAGCGAGATCTGCTCGCTCTCGACGATCTCGACGATCTCCTCGGCCGCGTCCCGGCCCCGGACCAGCTGCCGCACGGCGTGCGGCACCCCGGCCGCGGTCAGCTCCCGGACCACCCGCTCCAGGTCGGCCTCCGGGGCCAGCCGCGGGTCGGCGTACGCGTCGCCGCGCGAGGTGTTCACCACCAGCAGCGACTCGTCGCGGAACCGGGCCTGCTCCACGGCCGCGCGCAGCGCCGCCTCGCCCAGCGCCGAGGGGACGTATCCCACCAGGATGGTCATGAGGTCACCAGCCTCTCTCGAACCGGTCGGACCAGGAACCGCCCGATCAGCGGCCAGAGCAGCACCACCGCGACGACCGTGTAGATCACCCAGGACACCCAGCCGCCGAGCAGGCCGTGCAGCTCACCGCCGGAGAGCTGCAACGCCCGCCGGCCGTGCAGCTCGGCGCGCGGGCCGAGGATGATGCCGACGATCATCGGCAGCACCGGCAGCCCGAACCGCCGCATGCCGAAGCCGAGCAGGCCGAGGATCAGCAGCAGGAACAGGTCGAACGGTTGGGCGTTTACCGCGTACGCGCCCATCGAGGCGAAGAAGAGGATCCCGGCGTAGAGGTACGGGCGCGGGATCCGCAGCAGCCTCGCCCAGGCCGGGGCGAGCGGCAGGTTGAGCACCAGCAGCAGCAGGTTGCCGATGAAGAGGCTGGCGATCAGCGTCCAGACCAGGCTGGACTCCCGGCTGAACAGCAGCGGGCCGGGCTGGATGCCGTACCCCTCGAAGGCGGCCAGCATCACCGCGGCGGTGGCGTTGGTCGGCAGGCCGATGGCCAGCATCGGCACCAGCGTGCCGGCCGCCGAGGCGTTGTTCGCCGCCTCCGGCCCGGCCACCCCCTCGATCGCGCCCTTGCCGAACTGCTCCGGATGCTTGGACAGCTTCTTCTCGGTGACGTACGACAGGAAGGTGGGGATCTCCGCCCCGCCGGCCGGCACCGCCCCGAACGGGAACCCGAACGCCGTCCCGCGCAGCCACGGCTTCCAGGACCGCTTCCAGTCCTCCCGGCCCATCCACGGCTGGCCGACCGGGATCACCTCGCCGGACTTGCGGCGCAGGTGCGCGGCGATCCAGAGCGCCTCGCCGACGGCGAAGATGCCGACCGCCACCACGACCACGTCGATGCCGTCGGCGAGCTGCGGGATGCCCAGGGTGAGCCGCTGCTGGCCGGACTGGTCGATGCCGATCACGCCGATCACCAGGCCGAGCAGCAGCGCGGCGAGGCCGCGTATCCGGGACGCGCCGAGCACCGCGGTGACCGACACGAACGCCAGCAGCATCAGCGCGAAGTAGTCGGGCGAGCCGAGGCTGACCGCGAAGGCCACCACCGGCGGGATGGCCACCACCAGCAGCACGGTGGCGATGGTGCCGGCGATGAACGAGCCGATCGCGGCGGTGGCCAGCGCCTGCGCCGCCCGGCCCGCCTTCGCCATCTTGTTGCCCTCGATGGCGGTCACCACCGACGACGACTCGCCGGGGGTGTTCAGCAGGATCGAGGTGGTCGAGCCGCCGTACATGCCGCCGTAGAAGATGCCGGCGAAGAGGATGAACGCCTGGGTGGGCTCCATCCCGTAGGTGACCGGCAGCAGCAGCGCCACGGTCATCGCCGGCCCGATGCCGGGCAGCACGCCGACCGCGGTGCCGATGGTGACGCCGAGCAGCGAGATCAGCAGGTTCATCGGGGTCAGCACATTGGCGAACCCGTCGAGCAGATTGCCCAGGTTGTCCATCTAGAGGATCCCTTGCAGCACGCCGGCGGGCAGGTCGACGCCGAGCCCGATGGCGAAGACGTAGAAGGTGATCAACGACAGCGCGACGGAGATCAGCAGGTTGCGCACGTAGTGCCGGTTGCCCAGCGCGTACGCCGAACCCCAGAACAGGATCGTCCCGCTGATCACCCAGCCGAGCCGGTCGATGAGCACCGCGTTTACCAGGAACGCGCCGACCAGCAGCAGCACCGTCCGCCAGTCGATCGGGCTGGTCAGGTCGACGTCCTCGCCGCCCTCCGGCTCGCCGGAACCGCCGCGGGCCACGTCGATCGCGTAGATCGCCGCGACGACCAGCAGCAGCACGCCGAGCAGGATCGGCACCGCCTTCGGCCCGATCGGGTCGGCGGTGTTGATCGCCTCCCCGATGTTGGTGGTGGCTTCGAGGATGACCAGGCCACCGACCAGCGCGAGGAAGGCGCAGACCCCGTACTGGGCCTTGTCGGGCCTCCGCTGCGCGGCAGCCGCCGGGTCCGCGTCGGCCGCCGGCACCTCGGGCGTACGCTCCGCCGGGTCCACGCCACGGTCCGGCGCCTCGGGGGTGCCCTCCGCCGACGCGGCGGGTGCCGCCGACCCGGTGGGCCGGCCCACCGGGTCGGCGGCCGGCGAGGTCGGGTCCGGGGCGGGCGCGGGGGGTGCGCCGCCCGCCTCCCGGTCCCGGGCCCCCGCCTGGTGCGGCAGGGTCGGGTCGGCCGGCCGGGACGGCGGGTCGCCGCCCCGGTCCGGTCGGGTCGTCATGCCGCTCATGCCAACCCGAGCTGCTTGAGCAGGTCCGCCACCGACTTGTCCTGCTCGGTGAGGAAGGTGGCGAACTCGTCGCCGGTGATGAAGGCGTCGGTCCAGCCGCGCTTGGTCAGCTCGGCCTTCCACTCCTCCGACTCGTGCATCTTGGTCAGCACGTCGATCCAGACCTTCTTGTCGGCGTCGCTGATCTCCGGCGGCGCGACGATGCCCCGCCAGTTGGTGAAGACCAGGTCGATGCCGGAGGACTTGAGGGTCGGCACGTCCTTGAGCGCCTCGATCGGCGCCTCGCTGGTCACCGCGAGGACCCGGATCTGGCCGGCCTCCACCTGGTCGAGGAACTCGCCGAAGCCGCTGGCGCCGAAGGCGACCTTGCCGCCGAGCACGGCCGGCAGCAGCTCGCCGCCGCCGTCGTACGAGATGAAGTTGACCTGCCGCGGGTCGATGCCGACGGTCTGGGCTAGCTGCATGGGCAGCAGGTGGTCCGGGCCGCCGGGCGAGGAGCCGCCGCCGACCGCGATGCCCTTCGGGTTGGCCTTCCAGGCCGCGACCAGGTCGTTGATCGTCTTATACGGGGAGTCCTTCGGCACCACGATGGCGCCGGCCTCCTCGATCATCTTGGCCAGCGGGGTCGTCTGGGTAAGCGTCGCCGCGGACTTCGACGTGTACGAGGCACCGACCACGCCCAGCCCCATCTGCATGGCGAGCTTGCCGTTGCCCTTCTCGTTCACCGTCCGCTGGAGGCCGACGGTGCCGCCCGCGCCGGGCAGGTTGAACACCTGGACCCCGGTGGCGATCTTCGCGTCCTCCATCACCTTCGCGGCGGTCCGGGCCGTGGTGTCGTACCCGCCGCCCGGCGAGTTCGGCACCATGATCCGCAGTCCGGCGACCGGCTTGTCGCCGTCCCCGCCGCCGGCCTCGTTCTTGTCGGCGGTGGCGCCGCAGGCGCCCAGCGCCAGCGCGGTGGCGGCGGCCACCCCCATGACCAGCAGGTTCCTACGAGTTGCCATCTTGTTTCTCTTCCGTTTCGAATGAGTCCGGCGGCAAGATGATGGCCCCCGAGCCGGCATACAGTCAGCCTTCTGTCACCAGCGGAAATTGAGGTCTTTGTGGTCGCGATCACTTCCCGCCGCCGCACGCTGGCCGGGGAGCTGCTGGTCCTCCAGCTCGCGATCATCGTGGTCGTGCTGGCGGCGGTGGCGGCGGTGTCACTGGCCCAGTCGGCGGCGACCTTCAACCGGGTCGAGGGGCGCCGGGTCGCCGCCCTGGGCGAACAGCTCGGCGGCAGCCTGCTGCTGCGCGAGCAGCTCGACGAGCCGTCGCCCGGCGAGGCGATCGCCCCGCTGGTGCAGAACACCCGCACCCAGTACCGGGTGACCTCGGTGACCGTGGCGAACGCCCGTGGCCGGGTGGTCGCCTCCACCAACCCGACCCTGGTGGGCAGCCCGGTGACGCTCGGCGACCCCTCCGCCGGCCAGGGCGGCAGCTGGTTCGGCGAGCTGGAGGTGGACGGGTCGCGGGAGCTGGTGGCGCAGGTGCCGGTGCTCGGCGCCGACCCGAAGAAGGACAACGTCGGCCGGTACCTGGGCGTGGTGGTGGTCGGCGCGGCCGCGCCCACCTGGTCCGAGCGGCTGGTGGGCGCGTCCTCGTACCTGCTCACCTACCTCGGCCTGGCCTCCGCGCTGGGCCTGGCCGGGTCCTGGCTGCTGGCCCGGCGGATCAAGCGGCAGACCCTCGGCCTGGAGCCCCGGGAGATCGCCGGGCTGGCCGAGCACCGGGAGGCGCTGCTGCACGGCATCGCCGAAGGCGTCATCGCGCTCGACCCACAGCAGCGGGTCACCCTGGTCAACGAGGTCGGCCGGCGGCTGCTCGACCTGCCCGAGCACTGTTTGGGCCGCAGCCTCGCCGAGCTGGGCATCGCCGGGCGGCTGCGGGACGTGCTGGCCGGGCAGGCCGACGGCCCGGAGGCCCGGGACGAGGTGGTGGTGCGCGGCGGGCGGGTGCTGGTGATGAACCGGATGACTGTCGACCGGGCCGGCCGCCGGCTCGGCTCGGTCACCACCCTGCGCGACCGGACCGAGCTGGCCCGGCTGGAGCGGGAACTGGGCTCGTTCCGCAGCACCACCGAACTGCTCCGGGCGCAGACCCACGAGTTCGCCAACCAGCTGCACACCATCTCCGGGCTGATCCAGATCGGCGAGCACGACGAGGTGGTGCGGTACGTCGACGCGCTCAGCCGGCACCGGGCGTCGCTCGACCTGACCGTCACCAGCCGGATCCAGGACACCGCGGTCGCCGCGCTGCTGATGGCGAAGTCGGCGCTGGCCGCCGAGCGCCGGGTGGAGCTGCGGATCTCCGAGCGCACCGGGCTGGCCCGGCTGGAGCCGGAACTGGCCGCCGACGTGGCGACCGTGCTGGGCAACCTGGTGGACAACGCGGTCGAGGCGGTGGCGACCGGCCGGGAGCCGGCCGGCGACGGCCCGGACTGGGTGGAGGTGGAGCTGCGCCAGGACGCCTCCTCGGTGGAGATCGTGGTCCGCGACAGCGGGCCCGGGGTGGCCCCGGAACTCGCCCAGGAGGTGTTCACCCACGGCTTCACCACCAAGGCGGCGCGCGGCGGCGAACGCGGGATCGGACTGGCGCTCACCCGGCTGGTCTGCAAACGTCACGGCGGCGAGGTCGCGGTGACGAACACCGAGGAGGGCGCGATGTTCACCGCCCGACTGTCGGTGGGCGGCGTACGGGAGGGGGTCCGGTGATCGACGTACTGGTCGTCGACGACGACTTCATGGTGAGCCGGATCCACTGCGGCTTCGTCGGCCGGATCGACGGGTTCCGAGTGGTGGGCACCGCGAGCACCGGCGCGGAGGCGGTGGCCCGGGTCGACGAGCTGCGCCCCGACCTGGTGCTGCTCGACCTCTATCTGCCGGACATGTTCGGCCTGGACGTGGTGACCCGGCTGCGCGCCGCCCGGCACGACTGCGACGTGCTGGTGATCAGCGCCGCCCGGGAGGCCGAGGCGGTCCGCCGGGCGGTCCGCTACGGCGCGGTGAACTACCTGCTCAAGCCGTTCGGCTTCGACGAGCTGCGGGCCCGCCTGGAGCAGTACGCGGCCCGCCGCGACACGCTGCGCGGCACCCTGGTCAGCGACCAGGCCGACGTGGACCGGGTGCTGTCCCGGACCGGGGCGCACATCGCCACCTCGGCGCTGCCCCGCGGGCTGAGCCCGGAGACGGCGGAGCTGGTGGAACGGGCGCTGCGGGAACACATCGGCAACCTCTCGGCCGCCGAGTGCGGCGACCTGGTGGGCATCTCCCGGGTCAGCGCCCGCCGCTACCTGGAGCACTTCTGTGGCACCGGGCGGGCCGAGGTCAGCCTCCGCTACGGCGCGGCCGGCCGCCCCGAACGCCGCTACACCTGGCTCGGCTGAGGTGTAAGGAGGGTGCCCTTGTTAACGCCTCCGGTAGAGGAAGGGCCCCCTGTTAACACTTTCCGCCGAGCGCGGCGTCGACCAGGGCGCGCGCTTCGCCGCCTCGGCGACCGTCGGGTCGCCGTCGAGCACCCCGGCGGCGTGGTACGCCGCCGAGCAGGGTCAGCTGCCGGGCCAGCGGCTCCGGCTCGGCGGCGCCGGCCCTCGGCGGGCCAGGTCGGCCGCGCAGGCCGGACCACGTCGCCCCTGTCCAGGTACGCCGGCACGAGGTCGTCCTTGCGCAGGTTGTTAAGAGGGGGCCCCTGCTATACAAAATGCGTTAACAAGGGCACCCTCCTTACCTCTCACGGCTCGAACTTGTAGCCCAACCCGCGCACCGTGACGATGAAGCGCGGCGCGGACGGCTCCGGCTCGATCTTGGAGCGCAACCGCTTGACGTGCACGTCCAGCGTCTTGGTGTCCCCGACGTAGTCGGCACCCCAGACCCGGTCGATCAGCTGCCCCCGGGTGAGCACCCGCCCGGCGTTGCGCAGCAGCAGCTCCAGCAGCTCGAACTCCTTGAGCGGCAGCTGCACCGGCGCGCCCTCGACGGTCACCACGTGGCGTTCGATGTCCATCCGGACCGGGCCGGCGGCCAGCGTCGGGGCACCGGACTCGGTAGCCTCGACGGTCTGCCGGCGCAGCACGGCCCGGATCCGGGCCACCAGCTCGCGCGGCGAGTACGGCTTGGTCACGTAGTCGTCGGCGCCGATCTCCAGCCCGACCACCTTGTCGATCTCGCTGTCCCGCGCGGTCACCATGATGATCGGCACGTGCGAGCGCTGCCGCAGCTGCCGGCAGACCTCGGTGCCGGACATCTCCGGCAGCATCAGGTCGAGCAGCACGATGTCCGCACCGGTCCGGTCGAACTCGGTGAGGGCGTCGGTGCCCGTCGCGGCGACGGAGACCTCGAACCCCTCCTTGCGGAGCATGTACGACAGGGCGTCGGAGAACGACTCCTCGTCCTCGACCACCAGAACGCGGCTCAACGGGACTTCCTTTCCATCACGATCGGTCCTGCCGAGGCTCGGCCGGGCCGGCCTCGATCCCAGCCGACGCGAGTGTCGCCTCCAGGTCGTCCGGAGGGCTGGCGGGCAGCCGGAGGGTGAACGTCGACCCCCCACCAAGAGTGCTCGACACGTCGACCCGGCCGCCATGGTTACCGGCGATGTGCTTCACGATGGCCAGGCCGAGACCGGTGCCGCCGGTCGCCCGGGACCGGGCCTGATCCGCGCGGTAGAACCGTTCGAAGATCCGGTTGACGTCCGACGGCGCGATGCCGATGCCCTGGTCGGTGACCGAGATCTCCACGTGGTCATCGGTGGCCCGGGGGGTGATCCGGACGCTGGTGTCCTCGCCCGAGTAGGTGATCGCGTTCTCCACCAGGTTCGCCACCGCCGTGGCGAGCTGGCTGTCGCTGCCGTACACGGTGAGCCCCTTGGCGCCCTCGACGACCACCTGGATGCGGCGGGCGGCGGCCGTGGTGCGAGTCCGATCCAGCACCTCGGCGATCACCCAGTCCACCGCGACCGGCGCCGGCGGCGGCTGTTCCTCGGCCCCCTGCAACCGGGTCAGTTCCAGCAGTTCCTGCACCAGCCGGCCCAGCCGGGTGGACTCGTGCTGGATCCGCTCGGCGAACCGGCGGGCGGCCACCAGATCCTCGGGCAGCTCGGCCGGCGTCCCGCCGGTCGGTTCGGTGGCGTCCAGCAGCGCCTCGGCGAGCAGCTGCAACGCCCCGATCGGGGTCTTCAGCTCGTGGCTGACGTTCGCCACGAAGTCCCGGCGCACCCGGGCCACCCGGTGCGCCTCGGTGACGTCCGCCGCCTCGACGGCGATGTAGTCGGCGCCGATGCCCATCGCGCGCAGGTGCACCCCGAGCGGGTTCACCCCGGCGCTGTCGCGGCCGCGCGGCAGGTCCAGCTCGATCTCGCGCCGCACGCCGGTGCGGCGCACCTGGCCGGCCAGGGTACGGATCAACGGGTGCGCGGCGAGGGAGCCGGGGGTGGCGCCGGTGCGCAGCAGCCCCATCGCCCGGGCCGCCGGGTTGACCAGCACCGGCACGTCGTCGGGGTCCAGCACCACGACACCGGCGCGCAGCGAGTCGATCGTCTTCCGACCGATCCCGGAGAGCGCGACCTGCTGTTCGTCCGCTATCGCGGGCCTCCCCGTGCTCCAGCGGGAGAGAGCACTCCCCCGCGACGCCCTCCGGCGCCACCAGTCACCGACGGGCCCGGCGAGCAGCGCACCGGCGACCAGGCCGGTCGCCAGGGCCACCGCGACCACGACCGCCACCGCCCATTCCACCCGGCGATCGTAGGGTCATTGTTAACCCGGGTACCGCACAGAACGGGACGAACCACTCTCGCTTTCGGCAATGTTCACCCACGGGTCCCGCGTCGTTCACCGGCGTTCACCTTCGGTCCGTTCCCCCGACCTACCGTGGTCGCGCACCCGCTCAACCCCCCGTACGCCGGCACCGCACCGACGGGACCGGCGGCCACGACGTACAGGACGTGATGATGCGCGACGAGTTCCGGGCCGATCTCCAGATCGTGAGCCAACTGCTGGTGGACATGGCGGAGGGCGTACGGACCGCCCTGACGCGCGCCACCCGGGCGCTGCTCACCGCGGACCGGGAGGCGGCCGAGACGGTGATCGCGCAGGACGCCGAGATCGACGGCCTCTACCGGCACGTCGAGGAGCGGGTCTGCGACCTGCTCGCCCGGCAGGCCCCGGTCGCCTCCGACCTGCGCGCCATGATCACCGCGCTGCACGTGGCGGCGGACCTGGAGCGGATGGGCGACCTGGCCGAGCACGTGGCCAAGACGGCCCTTCGGCGGCACCCCTCCCCGGCGGTGCCGGCCGAGCTGCGGCCGGTCTTCACCGACATGGCGGGCATCGCCGACCGGATGGCGGAGAAGATCGCCGCCGTGCTGGCCCGCCCCGACGCCGACCTCGCCGCCGAACTGGACCGCGACGACGACGCCATGGACGACCTGCACAAGAGCCTGTTCGGCGTGCTGCTGAGCGACGACTGGCCGTACGGGGTGGAGACGGCGATCGACGCGACCCTGCTCGGGCGCTACTACGAGCGCTTCGCCGACCACGCGGTCAACGCCGGCGAACACGTGGTCTACCTCATCACCGGCGAGCCCAAGTGAAAGGAGGGGCCCCTTATTAACAGACGTCTGTTAATAAGGGGCCCCTCCTTTCACGTCAGCGGCCCTGGTTGGCGACGGCGGCGGCGGCCTCCTTGGCGGCCTCCGGGTCGAGGTACGTCCCGCCGAGCACCTGCGGGCGCAGGTTCGGGTCCAGGTCGTAGCGCAGCGGGATCCCGGTGGGGATGTTCAGCTTGGCGATCTCCGCGTCGGAGATCTGGTCGAGGTGCTTGACCAGGGCGCGCAGCGAGTTGCCGTGCGCGGCCACCAGCACCGTCCGGCCGGCCAGGATGTCCGGCACGATCGAGTCGTACCAGTACGGCAGCATCCGGTCGACGACGTCCTTGAGGCACTCGGTGCGCGGCATCAGCTCGGTCGGCAGCAGCGCGTACCGGGGGTCGCCGACCTGCGACCACTCGTCGTCGTCGGCGATCGGCGGCGGCGGGGTGTCGTACGAGCGGCGCCAGAGCATGAACTGCTCCTGGCCGTACTCGTCGAGGGTCTGCTTCTTGTTCTTGCCCTGCAGGGCGCCGTAGTGGCGCTCGTTGAGCCGCCACGACCGGCGCACCGCGATCCAGTGCCGGTCGGCGGCGTTCAACGCCAGCTCGGCGGTGCGGATCGCCCGGCGCATCACGCTGGTGTGCACCACGTCCGGCAGCAGGCCGTGCTCGCGGAGCAGCTCACCGCCGCGCCGCGCCTCGGTCTCACCCTTGGCGGTCAGGTCGACGTCGACCCAGCCGGTGAAGAGGTTCTTGGCGTTCCAGTCGCTCTCGCCGTGCCGCAGCAGGACCAGCGTCCCGATGGTGGGCCCTTCGCTCGCAGTCATGCGGATCATCCTGCCGTACCGGCCCGGCGGACACGCGGGGACCGGCGGTGACGACCACCACGTGGAAATGCGGATGACCGGTGATCACCACCGGGACTAGGTTGTAAGGCATTGCGAGGATGTCGGTCATTACCTGTTCGGGGGCGGGAAGTGCGGACGGTGCGGAGTTGGTTCCGGGACACGGCGGGCGGGCTGCCCCGCACCTTCTGGTACCTGTGGACCGGCACCCTGATCAACCGGCTCGGCTCGTTCGTGCTGGTCTTCCTCGCCATCTACCTCACCCAGGCCCGCGGGTTCTCCGCCGCCCAGGCCGGCCTGGTGATCGGGCTCTGGGGCGTCGGCGGCGCGGTCGGCACCACCGTCGGCGGCACGCTCACCGACCGCTGGGGTCGGCGGCCCACCCTGCTCACCGCGCACCTGGGCGCGGCCACCATGATGGTCGCGCTCGGCCTGGCCCGGCCGCTCTGGGCGGTGGCCCTCGGCGCGCTGCTGCTGGGTACGTTCGCCGAGGCGGCCCGCCCCGCCTTCGGGGCCATGATGATCGACGTGGTGCCGGCGAAGGACCGGCTGCGCGCCTTCTCGCTGAACTACTGGGCGATCAACCTCGGCTTCGCCTGTGCGGCGGTCCTCGCCGGGCTCGCCGCCGAGGCCGGCTACCTGCTGCTGTTCCTGGTGGACGCGGTCACCACCCTGGTCACCGCACTGATCATTTTCTTCCGGGTGGGCGAGACCCGGACCGTCGCCGTCACCGCGCCGACCGGTGGCGCCGCCCCGCGCGGGGCGCTGCGCACCATCGCGGCCGACCGGGTCTTCCTGGTCTTCGTGACGCTGAACCTGTTCGGCGCGGTGGTCTTCCTCCAGCACATCTCGATGCTGCCGATCGCGATGAGCGACGCCGGCCTGAGCCCGGCCACCTACGGCTCGGTCATCGCGCTCAACGGCGTGCTGATCGTGTTCGGGCAACTCTTCGTCCCCCGGCTCATCCGGGGGCGCAGCCGCTCGCACGTGCTCGCCCTGGCCGCGGTGGTGATGGGCGTCGGCTTCGGCCTGACCGCGTTCGCCGACGCCGCCTGGTTCTTCGGGATAACCGTGCTGATCTGGACGCTCGGCGAGATGCTCAACTCGCCCTCCAACGCCACCCTGATCGCCGAACTCTCCCCCGCCGAGCTGCGCGGGCGCTACCAGGGCGTCTTCTCGCTCTCCTGGCAGCTCGCCGGGGCCGCCGCCCCGATCCTCGGCGGCCTGGTCCGGGAACGGGCCGGCGACAGCACGCTCTGGCTCGGCTGCGCCGCGATCGGCCTGGTCATCGCGGTCGGCCACCTGATCTCCGGCCCGGCCCGCGAACGGCGGGCCACCCAACTGCGGGCGCCGGCCACGCCGGTCGAGCCGGTCACCGCCCGCCGGGCCCCGGCGCCGGAGGCGGCCGAGGCCGCGGCCATCGCACCCGCCGAGCCGGTCCGCGCCCCCTCCTGAGTACGCCGACGGCGATCACGATGGCGTCGCCTCCCCTATCGTCGGCGCGTCAGTTAACAAACTTTCGGGAGGGATCGTGGGGGCCGCGCGGCGCTGGATGCGGGACACGACGGGCGGTCTGCCGGCCACCTTCTGGTATCTCTGGACCGGCCTGCTGATCAACCGCGCCGGCATGTTCGCGGTGCTCTTCCTGTCCCTCTACCTGACCACCGCGCGGGGCACCTCCCCGGCGCTGGCCGGCGCGGTCGTCGGGGCGTACGGGGGTGGTGGGGCGGTCGGGGTGCTGCTCGGTGGGGTGCTCGCCGACCGCTGGGGCCGGCGGGCCACCCTGCTCGCCGGGCACCTGACGGCCGGCGCGCTGATGGTCGGGCTGGCCTTCGCCCGGGACCTGGCGGCGATCGCCGCGCTGATCACCCTGCTCGGGGTGGCACACTCCATGCTCAGCCCCGCCTTCGTCGCCGCGATCGTCGACGTGGTGCCCGAACCGCGCCGCCCGTACGCCTTCAACCTCCAGTTCTGGGCGTTCAACCTGGGCATGGCGGTGGCCTCGCTGCTGGCCGGGCTGCTCGCCGAGGCGAGCTTCGTCGCCCTCTTCCTGCTCGACGCCGCCGCCACGCTGACCGCCGCGCTGGTGATCGCCGCCCGGGTGCCGGAGAGCCTGCCCCGCGGCGCGTCCCGGCGGCGCGCCGACGATGGGCCGCCGGACCGGGCCGTACGCCGGCCGGGCCTGGTCACCGCGCTCACCGACCGGAACTTCCTGGTCTTCGTCGGGCTGACCTTCCTGCTGGCCGTGCTCACCATGCAGACCTCGACGATCATGCCGCTGGCGATGCGCGCGGACGGGCTGCGGCCCTCGGCGTACGGCGTGGTGGTGGCGCTGGGTGGGGCGCTGATCGTGCTGGGGCAGCTCTTCGTGCCCCGGCTGATCGCCCGGTACCGCAAGGCCGGGGTGCTCGCCGTGGCCACCGCGCTGATGGGGCTCGGCTTCGGCGCGCTGGCGCTGGCCGACGACCTGTGGGCGTACCTCGGGGCGGCGGTGGTCTGGACGGCCGGCTCGATGCTCGCCGCGCCGCCCAACGCGCAGATCAACGCGGATCTGGCCCCGCCCGAGCTGCGCGGGCGCTACCAGGCGGTCTTCTATCTGACCTTCCCGGCGGCGTCGTTCGTGGCACCGGCGCTGGGCGGGCTCAGCCTGCAACACCTGGGCGACCGGCACTGGCTGGTGGTCGGCGCGCTGGGGCTGGCCGCGGCGGCCGGTCACCTGCTCGCCGGGCCGGCCCGGGAACGCCGCACGGCAGCCCTGCGGGCCCGCCTCGCCCGGCCGGCCGGCGCACCGGTCGGCAGCCGCTGACCAGGCCCGATGTCGCCCCCCGGCGGCTCGGCCGGTCCAGCGATCCGGCCGGGCGGTCCGGGCCAGCGCACGGCCCCGGAACGGGTGGCCGGAAGCGACCCGGAACGGGGCCGAGCGCCCACCCCGACCCCCGTCGTGGTGGGCGCTCGCCCCGATCACCCGGCGGCGGCGGGCGACCCTCACCCCCGTAAGCGTCGCCCGCTCGCGCCGCCGGTACCACGGGTGGCACCGTCCCCCAACGGTGTGCTCCACCCGTTCTGTGCGCCTCGCCTGGTGCACGGATCTGATCGATCCGCCGCTCCCCCGAACGTTTCCAAGCGTGGCGCGGTGCAATAAAGTTAGTTCGCCCCGGATTCCGGATTCAACCTGGATCGCTGTCTCGCCGGTCACAACACCGACGTCCGGATCGGTCCTGGTCCTCCGGGTCTGTGTGGCGCAACAGCGTCTACCCGGCCCGCATTCCCGCAAACACTCAGGCGTCCGCCCGATCGGGTGACTCGGTCCGGAAGAAGTTGCTCGGCCGGCCGTCGCGCATCTGCTCCTGGTAGATCAGGTTCAGCCGGCGGGCGTCGAACGTCCGGAACCACTCGTCCCAGGTGATCTCGCGGATCCGGCTGCTCTCCCGGTAACCGGGCAGGTTGAACGTCAGCACCCCCGCGCGGTCGCCGCGCTCGGTGCCGGCGATGGTGGCGGGACGGGCGTTGCGGGCCCGCGCCCAGCGCTGAATGACCTCGTGGTTCGTGGTCACCAGGCTGCGCCCCGGACGCTCCGGCCGGTCCTGGAGCGAGGTGATCTGCTGCGACGAGCGCACCGACCGGGAGGTCGACCGCCCGGTCCGCACGGATGTCGCCTTCGTCCCCGTACCTCCGGCGGTCGACGTCCGGGCGGCGGACGTCCGCTTCGCCGGCGCCGCCTTCGCCCGCGCCGGGGCCGCCTTCGCCCGGCTCGGCGCGGCCTTGGCCCGGCCCGGGGCCGCCTTGGCCCGGCTCGGGGCCGCCTTGGCCCGGCCCGGGGCGGCCTTGGCCCGGGTCGGTGCCGGTGCCGCCTTCGCCCGCGCGGCGGACGTACGCTTCGCCGCGCCGGCCGCCTTCCGGGTTCCCGCCGCCCGGCCCGCCGGCCCGGTGGCGCCCCGCGCGGCCCCGCCCGAGCGGCGCTCGGTACGCAACGTCCGCGCCAGCGTCTTCACCAGCTCGGGCTTGCGCAGCCCGGAGATGCCGGAGACGCCACGGCGGCGCAACTGGCCCCGGATGTCGTCCGCCTTCATCCGGGAGATCTCCGACTCGGAGACGTTCGGGGTGTTGGGCGTCTGGTTGCCCGGCTGGCGTCTGGTCCTGGTCGCAGTCGCGCCGCGACCTGAGCTGCTGCGCTGAGCCATGTGTCCACGCTCCTCGACAGTCCGTCCTCGGCTCGCGGCCGGTCCCAGTGCCGCACCGCGCGGTGCGGCATACCCGTCAGGACGGGTCCGAACCACCGGGGACGGGAGCGGCCTGCCGGGTGCCGTCACCGGCGGACGGCTCGAACAGGTGGGCGAAGGCGGCGAGGTTGGCGGTGGACTCGCCGCGCTTGACCCGCCATTCCCACTCCCGCCGGATCGCCGCGCCGAAGCCGATCTCGAGCATGGTGTCGAAGGACTCGTCGGCGTACGTCAGCACGGCGCCCAGCAGCCGGTCCAGCTCGTCGGCGTCCACCCCGGCCAGGTTGACCCGCCCGGTCAGGTAGACGTCGCCGACCGAGTCGATGGAGAACGCCACCCCGTACATCCGGGCGTTGCGCTGGAGCAGCCACGCCCAGAGCTCCTCGCGCCGCTCGTCCGGCTGGCGCATCACGAACGCCTCGACCCGCAGGGCGTGCTCGCCCACGATCAGGTTGCAGATCGTCTTGAGCTTGTGGGTGCCCGGGAGGGTGACCGCGTAGGACGCCTCACCGGTGGCCTCCCAGTCCAGCTCCCGTTCGGCGCAGGCCGACTCGATCAGGGCGGCGACTTCGCTCTTGGCGCTCATCCGCCCCACTCTACGGTCGGCCCCCGGCCCCCGCCGGGCTGGACAGTCGGCCCCCCGCCGGAAGCGTTAACAGGGGGCCCCTCCTATACCGGAGGCGTTAACAAGGGCCCCCTCCTTGCACCCTCACCAGGAGCAGGTGAGGGCGGGGTCGCCGGCGACGCGGGCGGCGAGCCGGTCGCGGTGCTCGGCGATCGCCTCGCCGTAGACGGCGAGCAGCCCGGCGACGGTGCGCTGCCAGGAGAAGTCGCGGGCGTGCCGCTCGGCGCCCCGGGAGAGCGCGGCCCGGCGGGCCGGGTCCGGCAGCAGCCGGGCCAGCACCCGGGCCCAGTCGTCCGGGTCGTGGCCGTCGATGAGCACCCCGCTCACCCCGTCCCGAACGGCGGTGACCAGGCCGCCCCGGGCGGCGGCCAGCACCGGCGTGCCGCACGCCTGCGCCTCCAGCGCCACCAGCCCGAACGACTCGTTGTGCGAGGGCACCGCCACCAGATCGGCGGCCCGGTACAGCGCGGGCAGGGCGTCGCCGGTGAGCGGCGGCAGGAACCGCACCCGGTCGGTGACCCCGAGCGAGGCGGCCAGGTCGATCAGGGCGGTCGGCCGCTCCAGGCCGCTGCCGCTCGGCCCGCCGCAGATCACCACGGTCACCTCGTCGGCGAGCCGGGGATCGCAGCGCCGGAGCGCGGCCACCGCGCGGATCAGCACGTCGGGGGCCTTGAGCGGCTGGATCCGCCCGACGAACGCCACCACGTATCCGGCGGTGGGCAGCCCCAGCCGGCGCCGGGCCGCGCGGGTCGCGGCGGGCCGGTCGCCCGGGGTCGGGCGGAACCGGTCCAGGTCGACGCCGGGCTCGACCACGGCGACCCGCTGCGGGTCGGCGCCGTACCGGTCGAGCAGGTCCCGCGCCTCGACCCGGGTGTTCGCGATCAGCCGGTCGGCCTCGGCGACCACCTGCTCCTCACCGATCACCCGGGCCTTCGGCTCCGGCCGGTCACCGGCGGCGAGCTGGGCGTTCTTGACCTTCGCCAGGGTGTGCGCGGTGTGCGCCAGCGGCACCCCCCAGCGCTCCTTGGCCAGCCAGCCGACCTGGCCGGAGAGCCAGTAGTGCGAGTGGATCAGGTCGTAGTGGCCGGGCGGGCGGGACGCCTCGGCGCGCAGCACGCCGGCGGTGAAGGCGCAGAGCTGGCCCGGCAGTTCCTCCTTGGTCAGCCCCTCCAGGGGCCCGGAGGTGATGTGCCGGACGTGCACGCCGGGCGCCATCTCGACCACCGGCGGCAGGTCGCCGGAGGTGGCCCGGGTGAAGATCTCGACCTCGACGTCGGCCTCGGCGAGCCGCCGGGCGACCTCGAGGATGTAGACGTTCATGCCGCCCGCGTCACCCGTGCCGGGCTGGTGCAGCGGCGAGGTGTGCACGGAGAGGGTCGCGATCCGCCGGGGCCGCGGCCACGGCAGGGCACCCCGCTGACGACCGACACCGGTGTGCAAATCCGCCACGTCCGCTCCTTCTGTCACGGTTGATGCCGTCCCGCACGACCGGCGCTCCTCGGTCAACCTGTACGCCGGATGTCATCTTCCCCATCGGGCTTCGGAAATGCGCACGGCCGGGGTGGCCGGCGTGACGGACCTCATTCCGGCCCCCGCCGGGCCACCCGCGCGTGCCACCGGGGGCGGGGGCGAGAATGGTCCGATGACCTCTGTCGCGATCGTCACCGGGGCGTCCAGCGGGATAGGGGCGGCCACCGCCCGCCGGCTCGCCGCCGAGGGCTTCCACGTGCTCGCCGCCGCCCGGCGCACCGACCGGCTGGCCGGCCTGGTCGCCGAGATCGAGCGGGCCGGCGGCGCGGCCACCGCGCTGGCGTGCGACGTCACCTCCGACGAGTCGGTGGCCGGCCTGCGGGCCGCCGCCGAGGCCGCCCCCGGCCCGGTCACCCTGCTGGTCAACAACGCCGGCGGCGCGCGCGGGCTCGACCCGGTGGAGTCCGGCTCGGTCGGCGACTGGCAGTGGATGTACGACGTCAACGTGCTCGGCACGCTCCGGGTGACCCAGGCGCTGCTGCCCGCGCTGGTGGCCTCGGGCGCGGGGACCGTCGTGATCGTCAGCTCCACCGCCGGGCACACCGTCTACGAGGGCGGCGGCGGGTACACCGCGGCGAAGCACGCGCAGACCGCGATCGCCGGCACGCTCCGGCTGGAGCTGTGCGGCCGACCGGTCCGGGTGATCGAGATCGACCCGGGCATGGTGAAGACCGACGAGTTCGGCCTGGTCCGGTTCGGCGGCGACGCCGAGCGGGCGGCCGCCGTCTACGCCGGGGTGGCCGAGCCGCTCGTCGCCGACGACGTCGCCGACTGCGTCGCCTGGTGCGCCACCCGCCCGCACCACGTGAACATCGACCAGCTGGTGGTCCGCCCGCTGGCCCAGGCCGCCCAGCACAAGGTGCACCGGACCAGCTAATGGCGCACCGGCCGCTCGGGGTGGTCACCCGGGGGACGACGAACCCCAACCGGCTCCGGCGGGTGGACAACTGGATCGTCGAGACCTGCGGCGCCGCGCTGCGCGCCGCCGCCGACCCGCTGGTGGTCGACCTGGGCTACGGCGCCACCCCGGTCACCCCGGTCGAGCTGCGGGCCCGGCTGGCCGCCGGGGTACGCCCCGACGTGCGGGTGGTCGGGCTGGAGATCGATCCGGTACGGGTGGCCGCCGCCGAGCCGGCCGCCGACCCGCCGTGGCTCACCTTCGCCCGGGGCGGGTTCGAGCTGGCCGGGCTCCGTCCCGCCCTGGTCCGCGCGTTCAACGTGCTGCGCCAGTACGACGAGAGCGAGGTCGCCGGGGCCTGGCGCACGATGACCGAGCGGCTCGCCCCGGGCGGGCTGCTGGTCGAGGGCACCTGCGACGAGTTGGGGCGGCTGGGCGCGTGGGTGCTGTTGGACCGGACCGGGCCGCGCACCCTCACGCTCGCCGCGAAGCCGACCACGTTGGAGAGCCCGGCGACGCTGGCTGAGCGGCTGCCCAAGGCGCTGATCCACCGCAACGTCCCCGGCGAGCGCATCCACGACCTGATCCAGGCGCTGGAGCACGCCTGGCAGTCAGCGGCCGGCTACGCCCCCTTCGGCCCCCGCGAGCGCTGGACCCGCACCGTAGCCGCGCTGAAGCAGGCGGGCTGGCCCGTCCAGGGCCGCCCCCGCCACTGGCGCCGAGGCACCCTCACCCTCCCCTACCCCACCATCGCCCCCACGACACCTAGTTGATCATGAAGTTTGCGCCACGATTCCGGCAGAACTCGACGCAAACTTCATGATCGACGCTCTGAGACGGGGGGTGGGGGGGGTGGGGGGGGTTCGGGTTAGAGGGTGCAGTTGATGAGGACGGGTTCGGGGTGGAGGGGGGTGCCGAAGCGGGCGTGGACGCCATCGCGGATCTCCCGGGCCAGCCCCAGCAGGGCGGCGGTGCTGGTGCCGCCGGCGCGGTTGGTCAGGGCCAAGGTGTGTTTGGTGGAGATGGCGGTGCCGCCGGGGCCGGGGTGGCCCTTGGCGAAACCGGCCTTGTCGATCAGCCAGGCGGCGCTGACCTTGACCATGTCGCCGGGGCACGGCCAGGAGGGCGGTTCGCCCAGGTCGGCGGCCCGCTCGCGGAGCAGCTCGTACGCCTCCCGGTCGAGCACCGGGTTGGTGAAGAACGACCCGACCGACCAGGTGTCCGGGTCTTCCGCGTCCAGCACCATGCCCTTGCCGGCGCGCAGCCGCAGCACCGTGGACCGGGCCTCCGCCAGCGGCACCCGGCCGCCGACCTCGACGCCGAGCGACCGGGCCAGCTCGGCGTAGCGGACCGGGCCGGACAGCGGCGAGCGGGCAAGTCGGAAGTCGACCGAGAGCACCACCCAGCGGTCGCTGTACTTGAAGATGCTGGACCGGTACGCGAAGCCGCAGTCCGCCGCGTCGACCCGGCCGACGCTGCCGTCGGTGCGGTCGTACACCTGGACGCCGGTGATCGTCTCGGCCACCTCCTGGCCGTACGCGCCGACGTTCTGGATCGGGGTGGCCCCGGCCGAGCCGGGGATGCCGGAGAGGCACTCCACCCCGGACCAGCCGTTGGCGACGGTGGCGGCGACGAAGTCGTCCCACGGCTCGCCGGCCTCGACCCGTACGGTCACCGTGTCGGCGTCCTCGGTGAGCACCCGCAGCCCGCGCGAGCGGACCAGCACCACCGTGCCGGGGAACCCCTGGTCCCCGATCACCACGTTGCTGCCGCCCGCGAGGACGAGGATGGGCTCGTCATGCAGCTGCGCCTGCTGCACCTTTTGTACGATTTCCTCGGCGCTGACGGCGGTCACCAACCGGCCGGCGGGGCCACCGAGGCGCAGGGTGGTGTAACCGGCCAGCATGGCGGCGGCCGGCTGGGCGTCGGTTGACGGATGGGCGTAGACGTCTGACACGCCTTTCACCCTAGGCTGAGGGGTAGCCGCGGCAACCGTCTGGTGGCTCGGTCACCCCCGGGAGGATTGCGATGAGCAGACTGCACGGCACCAAGGACTTCTGGATCGGCGCCCTCCGGGCGGAGGGCCCCGCCTTCGCCGCCGCCGTCGCCGAGGCGCCGCCCGAGACACCCGTGCTCTCCTGCCCCGGTTGGACCGTCACCGACCTCGCCCACCATCTGACCCGGTCCTACGTCTGGGCCCGCACGGTGGTCACCGCCGGATCCGCCACCCGGCCCGAGCGGCACGACCCGGAGCCGCCGGCCGGTCTGACCCCGGCGCAGTGGTACCAGCAGGAGTTCGACCAGCTCATCGGGGTCTTCGAGGCGCTCGACCCGGAGGCCCCGGCGTGGAACTTCGCGCCGCAGCCGAAGAAGGCGGCGTTCTGGCCGCGCCGGGTGGCGCACGAGACCGCCGTGCACCGCTGGGACGCCCAGCTCGCCATCGCGGCCGGCGAGCCGATCGAGGCCAAGCTCGCCGCCGACGGGGTGAGCGAGGTGCTGGACACCTGGCTGCCGGCCGGCCGGCGGGTCGCCCCCGGCCAGTGGCACGGGGTGGTGCACCTGATCGCCACGGACGCCGCCCAGCACTGGTATCTGCGGCTGCGCGGCGAGGGCGTGGCCCTGCTGGACACCGCCACCATCCTCGACCACGACGACCACCACGCCCGCGCCCAGGTCACCGGCACGGCGAGCGACCTGCTGCTCGCCCTGATGGGGCGGGTCAGCTTCGACAACCTGGTGGTCGCCGGCGACCGGGGACTGCTGGACGGCCTGCGGGTCGGCGCCTGAACCGACCCGCCGCCGCACCGCCGCCGCCGAGGGCGGCCCTCCCCTGCGGAGGGCCGCCCTTTTGCGCTTGATAACGGTCTGAGAGCGCTCTCTTGACAGGAGCCGGGGCAGCGGCCACTCTTTCGTGAGAGCGCTCTCTCACATCGAGAAACCACTCCACCACCCGTCGACCTAGAGGGGTCAGATAAGAGATGGCAACCTTTTCGCGCCGCCGCCTGGCCGCGGTCGCCCTCGTCGCCGCCAGCACCCTGCTCGCCACCTCCGCCTGCGGCGGTGGCGACGATGCCGCCGAGGGCGGACCGATCACGCTGACCGTGGACGTGTTCGGCCAGTTCGGCTACGACGACCTCTACAAGGAGTACATGGCCGCGCACCCCGACGTGAAGATCGTCGAGCGGGGCACCGGCAGCAACCTCGACGAGTACTCGCCGAAGCTCACCCAGTGGCTGGCCGCGGGCAAGGGCGCCGGCGACGTCGTCGCCATCGAGGAGGGCCTGCTCGTCGAGTACAAGGCCCGCCCGCAGAACTTCGTGAATCTGCTCGACCACGGCGCCGCCGACCTCAAGGGCAACTTCCTGGAGTGGAAGTGGAACCAGGGCCTGACCGCCGACGGCAAGCAGTTGATCGGGCTCGGCACCGACGTCGGCGGCATGGCGATGTGCTACCGCAAGGACCTGTTCGCCAAGGCCGGCCTGCCCACCGAGCGGGACGAGGTGTCCAAGCTCTGGCCGACCTGGCAGGACTACATCAAGGTCGGTGAGCAGTTCAAGGCCAAGAACACCGGGGCGTCGTTCCTGGACGGGGCGACGAACACCTTCAACACCGTGCTGCTCCAGACCGCCGGCAACACCACCGGTTACAGCTACTACGACACGTCCGACAACCTGGTCGTGGACAGCAACCCGGCGGTCCGGCAGGCGTACGACACCACGATGGACATCATCGACTCCGGGCTGTCCGGCAAGTACGGCTCCTGGTCGGAGGAGTGGGTCTCCGCCTTCAAGCAGTCCAAGTTCGCCACCATCGCCTGCCCCGCCTGGTTGACCGGGGTCATCGAGGGCAACGCCGGCCCCGGCGGCAAGGGCAAGTGGGACGTGGCCGACGTCCCCGGCGACGGCGGCAACTGGGGCGGCTCCTTCCTGGCCGTGCCCAAGCAGAGCAAGCACCAGGCCGAGGCGATCGAGCTGGCCAAGTTCCTGACCAGCGCCAAGGGCCAGATCGGCGCGTTCAAGGCCAAGGGCCCGCTGCCGTCGTCGCCGCAGGCGCTCGAGGACCCGGCGATCATCGACTCGACGAACGCGTACTTCTCCGACGCTCCGGTCGGCAAGATCTTCGCCGAGGGCGCCAAGAGCCTGAAGCCGGTCTACATGGGACCGAAGAACCAGGCCGTCCGGACCGAGGTGGAGAACGCGGTCCGCACCGTCGAGCTGGGGCAGCGCAGCCCCGAACAGGGTTGGAACGACGCGGTCGGTAACGCGAAGAAGGCCGCGGCCAAGTAGCGGAGAAGCCATCCGTGCGGGCGGTCCCGGGGCACCCCGGGTGCCGCCCGCACGGCGGAAAGGAGTCCCGGACCATGGCCGTCCAGCTCGACGCCCGTCCGCCGGTCGCACCGGCGCCCCGCACCGACCGCTCCCGCCGGGGGCACCGGCTCAGCCGGTTCGACACGAAATACTCGCCCTATTTCTACATCGCGCCGTTCTTTCTGCTCTTCGGCGTCTTCGGGCTGTACCCGCTGATCTACACCTTCTGGGTCTCGCTGCACGACTGGGACCTGCTCGGCACCAGCCCCGCGTTCATCGGGCTGGACAACTACAGCGCGCTGATGGGCGACCCCGACTTCTGGCACTCGGTGGTCAACACCCTCGGCATCTTCGTCATCTCCACCGTCCCGCAACTGCTCCTCGCGCTCTGGCTGGCCAACCTGCTCAACCGCCAACTGCGGGCGCGCACCGGCTGGCGGATGGCGGTGCTGGTCCCGAACGTCACCTCGACCGCCGCGGTGGCCATCGTCTTCGGGGTGCTCTTCGGCCGCGAGTTCGGCATGATCAACTGGCTGCTCGACCACGTCGGCATCGACGCGATCAACTGGAAGGCCAACCGGATCGCCTCCTGGGTGGCCATCTCCACCATGGTCGACTGGCGGTGGACCGGCTACAACGCGCTGATCTTCCTGGCCGCCATGCAGGCCATCCCGCGCGACCTGTACGAGTCCGCCTCCATCGACGGCGCGACCCGGTCCCGGCAGTTCTGGTCGATCACCGTGCCGCTGCTCAAGCCGACAATCATCTTCGCGGTCATCATCTCCACCATCGGCGGGCTCCAGCTCTTCACCGAGCCACGGATGTTCCACTCCGGCACCAACCCGATCCGGGGCGGGAGCCTGCGCGAGTCGCAGACGGTGACCATGTACATGTTCGAGAACGCCTTCGCCCCGAACTACAACTTCGGCTACGGCTCGGCGGTCGCCTGGCTGCTCTTCGCGCTCATCGCGGTGGTCGCGGCCATCAACGTGCTGCTGCTGCGCCGGCTCGGCGGTGGCGGCGGCCTGAAGGAGGACGCCTGATGTCCCGGATCTGGTCGGCCGGCCGACTCACCTACCTGGCCCTGATCCTCACCGCCGTCCTGTCGATCTTCCCGATCTACTGGATGTTCGTGGTGGCCAGCCGGACCAGCGACGCGATGGGTCAGGTGCCACCGCCGATCACCCCGGGCGGCAACCTGGGCGCGAACATCGCCCAGCTCTTCGACAACACCGACGCGTACTTCCTGACCGGTCTGATCAACTCGGCGATCGTGGCGACCACGGTCACCGTGTCGGTGGTGTTCTTCTCCACCCTGGCCGGCTTCGCCTTCGCCAAGCTGCGCTTCCGGGGACGCAACGCGCTGCTACTGGTGATCATCGCGACCATGATGGTGCCGACCCAGCTCGGCATCATCCCGCTGTACATGCTGATGACCAAGCTGAACTGGAACGACCGGCTGCCGGCGGTGATCGTGCCGGCCCTGGTCACCGGGTTCGGCGTGTTCCTGATGCGCCAGTACGCCGGCCAGGCGGTGAGCACCGAGCTGATCGAGGCGGCCCGGATGGACGGCTGCAACAGCGCCCGGATCTACTGGAACGTGGTGCTGCCCGCGCTGCGTCCCGCCGCCGCGGTGCTCGGCCTGCTCACCTTCATGACCACCTGGAACGACTTCCTCTGGCCGTACGCGGTGCTCAACGACCCGGAGAACCCGACCGTGCAGCTGTCGCTGCGGGCCCTGTCGGACGGCTACTACCAGGACATGTCGCAGGTGTTCACCGGGACGGCGATCGCCACCCTGCCCCTGCTGCTGGTGTTCGTCGTGTTCGGCCGCCAGATCATCGGGGGCATCATGGAAGGTGCGGTGAAGGCGTGAGCGCGAGGAGTGAGCCGGGTTTGCGAGCCCCGCAGTCGCGAACGGAAGAAGGGCCCAGCGTGAGTCCGCTTCGTTTCCCCGAGGGCTTCGTCTGGGGGGCGGCCACCGCGGCGTACCAGATCGAGGGCGCGGCCACCGAGGACGGCCGCGGCCCGTCGATCTGGGACACCTTCAGCCGTACGCCGGGCCGGGTGTTCCAGGGGCACACCGGCGACGTCGCCTGCGACCACTACCACCGGTACCCGCAGGACGTGGCGCTGATGGCCGACCTGGGGTTGCGGGCGTACCGGTTCTCGGTGTCCTGGCCCCGGATCCGCCCCGACGGCACCGGCCCGGTCAACCCGCGCGGGCTGGACTTCTACGACCGGCTCACCGACGCGCTGCTGGCCCGGGGCATCGACCCGATCGTCACGCTCTACCACTGGGACCTGCCGCAGACCCTCCAGGACGCCGGGGGCTGGACCAGCCGGAACACCGCCGCGCACCTGGCCGACTACGCGGTCGCGGTGCACTCCCGGCTGGGCGACCGGATCCGCACCTGGACCACCCTCAACGAGCCGTGGTGCTCGGCCTACCTGGGCTACGGCAACGGGCTGCACGCTCCCGGCGAGCGGGACGCCGGGGCGGCCTTCCGAGCCGTACACCATCTGCTGCTGGGGCACGGCCTGGCGGCCCGGGCGCTGCGCGCGGCCGGCGCGGAGGTCGTCGGGATCACCCTGAACCCGGCGGACGTCCGGCCCGCCGACCCGGACAGCGCGGCGGACGCCGCCGCGGTACGCCTCGTCGACGGCCTGCACAACCGGATCTTCCTGGACCCGCTGACCGGCGCCGGCTACCCGGCGGACGTGCTGGAGCACGTCTCCCGGATGGTGGAGCCGGACTTCATCCGGGACGGCGACGAGAAGACCATCGCGGCCCCCATCGACCTGCTCGGGGTCAACTTCTACGCGCCGACCTACGTGGCCGGCCGGGCCGGCGCGGCGGGTGGCAGCGCGTGGCCGGGCACCGAGGGGTCGGTGGAGTTCCTGCCGCCGGTGGGCCCGCTCACCGACATGGGCTGGATGATCGAACCGGCGTCGCTGACCCGGCTGCTGGAACGGATCGCCACCGACTACCCGGGGCTGCCGCTGATCATCACCGAGAACGGCGCGGCGTTCCCGGACAAGCAGAGCGAGGAGGGCCCGGACGGCACCGGCTGGGTGGCCGACAGCGACCGGGTGGCGTACCTCGACGGGCATCTGCGGGCGGCGCACGCGGCCATCGCCCGGGGGGTGGACCTGCGCGGTTATCTCGTATGGTCGTTCCTGGACAACTTCGAATGGGCCGAGGGTTACCGCAAGCGGTTCGGGATCGTCCACGTCGACTACCTGACCCAGCGGCGCACACCGAAGGAGAGCGCTCGCTGGTACCAGGAGGTGATCGCCCGGAACGGGCTGTGACGAGGTGGTGGTAACGGGGATGACGACCGCACAGCGACCGACCCTGGAGGCGGTGGCCCGGCTGGCCGGGGTGTCCCGGGCCACCGTGTCCCGGGTGGTGAACGGCTCGACCACGGTCGCCGCGCCGATCCGCGAGGCGGTCCACCGGGCGGTGGCCGAGCTGGGGTACGTGCCCAACCTCGCCGCCCGCAGCCTGGTCACCCAGCGGACCGACTCGGTGGCCCTGGTCATGCCCGAGGAGGCCACCCGGGTCTTCTCCGACGACCAGGTGTTCCCGGGGATCATCCGTGGGGTGAGCCAGGAGTTGGAGGCGGCCGACAAGCAGCTGGTGCTGATGCTGGCCGGGTCGGCGGCCGGGCACGAACGGGTCGAGCGGTACACCACCGGCCGGCACGTCGACGGGGTGCTCTTCGCCTCGCTGCACGGCGAGGACCCGCTGCCCGCCACGCTGTCCCGGCTCGGCATCCCGGTGGTCTGCGCCGGCCGCCCGCTGGGCGGCGCCGAGGTGCCGTACGTCGACGTGGACAACGTCGGCGGGGTGACCCGGGCGGTGCGGCACCTGGCCGACCGGGGCCGGCGGCGGATCGCCACCATCGCCGGCCCGCAGGACATGGTCGCGGCCATCGAGCGGCTCACCGCCTACCGGGCGGCGGTCGCCGCGGCCGGGCTGCCGGAGCTGGTCGCGTACGGCGACTTCACCCGGGAGTCGGGGACCGCGGCGATGCAGCAGCTCCTCGCCGAGCACCCCGACCTGGACGCGGTCTTCGCCGCCTCCGACCTGATGGCGCACGCCGCCCTGCGCACGCTGCACGGGGCGGGGCGGCGGGTGCCGGATGACGTGGCGGTGGTCGGCTTCGACGACATCGAGACGGCCGCCTACACCGAACCGCCGCTGACCACCGTCCGCTGGGACATCGTGGAGCTGGGCCGGGCGATGACCCGCCAGCTACTGCGGATGGCGGCCGGCGAACCGATCGAGGAGACCGTCATCCTCCCCACGGAACTGGTGGTGCGCGGCTCCGCCTGAGGTGCAAGGAGGGGGCCCCGGTTAACGCATTCCGCATAGCAGGGGCCCCCTGTTAACAGCTCGCGCGAGCCAGCCGCCCGGCGCTACCGTCGCCGGATGACCGCACCCACCCGGCTGGTTCCGGTGCCCGAACTCTCCGCCGCCCAGTACGCGTACGCCGCCACTGTCGATCCGCCGGCCCGGCTGGTCTTCGCCGCCGGCGCCTGCCCGCTCGACGCCGCGGGCCGTACCGTCGCTCCGGGCGACTTCGCCGCCCAGGCCCGGCAGGTGCTGGCGAACCTGGAGGTCGCGCTGGCCGCGACGGGCGCGGGCCTCGCCGACGTCGTCAAGACCACCGTGTACGTCGCGTCGGCGCACCGGCCCGACCTGGTGACCGTCTGGCAGGTGGTGCGCGACGCGTTCGGCGACCACGAGCCGCCCAGCACCCTGCTCGGCGTGGCGGTGCTCGGCTACCCCGACCAGCTCGTCGAGGTCGAGGCGGTCGCCGCCGTCCGCGAGGTGGGCTGATGCGGATCCGGACCTGCGTGCCGGCGGACGCCGCCGAGGTGGTCGCGCTGCGCGCCCTGGTGCACCCGTACCTGGTGCGCGGGGTCGACTCGACCCGGCACATGATCGCCGATCCGCCGCCCGGCGAGGACTGGACCGCCTGGGTGGCCGAGGTCGACGGCCGGGTGGTCGGCTGGGCGTCGGCGTACCGGAACAGCCAGACCTCCGAGCCGGACTTCGGCGAGATCTCCACCCTGCACGTGCACCCCGAACACCGGGGGCGGGGCCTCGGCACCGGGCTGCTGGACGCCGCGCTGGGCCACCTGCGGGCCATCGGCGCCCGGCGGGTGCTGACCTGGGCGCAGCCCGGTTCGCTGCCGTTCGCCCGCCGGCACGGGTTCACGCCCAGCCGGGAGGCGCGCTACTCGGCGCTCGACCTGCGGCCCGCCCCGCCGATGCCGCAGCCGCCGCCCGGCGTACGCCTGCGGTCGGCCGCCGAGGTGGACCCCCGACTGATCCACCAGGTGGACGCCGCGGCGTCGCTGGACGAGCCCGGCGACGTCCCGACCGACGCGATGGGCTTCGACATCTGGCGCTACGAGGTGTGGGACAACCCGGGGCTGGACCGGCAGGCCACCACGCTGGTGGAGGTCGACGGCACGCCGGCCGCGGTCAGCCTGGTCAAGCGGGACGGCGAGCGGATGTGGTCGGCGTTCACCGGCACGGTCCCGGGGTACCGGGGGCGGGGGCTGGCCGGGCTGGCCAAGCGCGCCGCGCTGCACCGGGCCGCCGCCGGCGGGGTCACCGTGGCGTACACCTCGAACGACGAGGCGAACGGGCCGATGCTGGCGGTCAACGCCCGGCTCGGCTACCGGCCGGTGGCGTCCCAGTGGAGCTGCCTGCGCGAGCTGACCTGACGGCGGGCCGGGCCCGCCGACCCCGGCCGATCGCCGGACCGGGCCGCGTCGGGAGTCACCCGGCGTCGAAGGTCCGGCGGGCGACAGCGTACGGCTCGGCGCCGAAGAGCACCAGGCGGGCCGCGGTGACCGTGGCCGGGGTGGCCGGGCGCAGCACGGTCAGCGCCTGGCGTACCGCGTCGTCGACCGGCCAGCCGTAGACGCCGGCCGAGATCAGCGGGAAGGCGAGGCGCGCAGCGCCCGGCACTCGGCCAGGATGGCCGGCCCACCCCGGCGGTGGATCGCGCCGTCGACTCCGCCGCCGCCGAGCAGCGACGAGTTGGCCGCGTTCACCACCACGTCGACCGCCTGGGCGGTGATGTCGCCCTCGACCAGGATGATCTCCATGTCAGCGCTCCTCGATGTGCTGGCCCAACGAGCGGCGGGTCAGCAGGGTGGCGCCCGCGACGGCGGCGGGCATGATGAGCACCGCGCCGAGCGGGATCAGGAAGCAGACGAAGACGGCCACGCCGAAGCCGAGCGCGGTCGGCCGGTCCACCTTGAGGGCGGCCCGCCGGTCGGGCAGCCGCAGGCCGCGCCGGGAGAACGGGCCGCCGACCAGTTCCAGGGCGAGCAGCCAGCCGCCCACCGCGCCGCCGACCACCGGCACCACGGTCTGACCGACCACCGGGATGAACCCGGCGGCGAAGAGCGGGACGCCGACCAGCACGGAGAGGCCGATCAGCCGCAGCGAGTCGGCCACGCTGCGGCGCAGCGACGGCCAGAAGGGCACCTCCACCGCGCCGGGGGTGCCGCCGAGACGTTCCTCCACCCGCTCGGAGATCTTTTCGTAGAACGGGTCACCGAGGGCCAGCGTGACCGCGGTGAAGGTGAGCACCCCGAGCAGCCCGCCGACGCCGAGGAAGGCCAGCCCGGCCGCCACCCGGACCGCGCCGCGCAGCCCGGTCGACCAGTCGTCGGCGAACGGGGTGGCCCACGCCGCCAGGTCGTTCACGAAGTACACCAGGGTGCCCAGCGCGGCCAGGAACAGCGCGCCGGAGATCAACGCCGGGAGGAGGCCGAGCAGCATCAGGCCGGGGCTGCGGACGTACAGGCCCAGGCCACGCAGCAGCAGGCCGGCGCCGGCGAGGAAGCGGCCGGCGGCGCCGGCCACCGGCGCGACGGAGCGGGTTGCGTTCACGACCGCCGAGCCTAGCCGCCGCCGGCACGCCCGCCCGGGAGGTGTTAACCGGGGGCCCTTCCTATACCGAATGCGTTAACAGGGGGCCCCTCCTTGCACAATGGGCGGGTGCGGGCTGCTCGGCTGATCTCTCTGCTGCTGTTGTTGCAGTCGCGGGAGACCATGACCGCGGCCGAGCTGGCCCGGGAGCTGGAGGTCTCCGAGCGGACCGTCTACCGGGACGTGCTGGCGCTCTCCGCCGCCGGCATCCCGGTCTACGCCGACCGGGGCCGGGCCGGCGGCTACCGGTTGCTCGGCGGCTTCCGGACCCGGCTGACCGGGCTGACCCGCGACGAGGCGGAGGCGCTCTTCCTGGCCGGGCTGCCCGGACCGGCCGGGGACATGGGGCTGGCGGACGCGGTGGCCGCCGCCGAGCTGAAGGTGCTCGCCGCGCTGCCGCCCGGGTTGCGGGACGCGCCGGCCCGGACCGGGCAACGGTTCCACCTGGACGTGCCGGGCTGGTTCGGCGAGTCGACCCCGCCGCCGTGGCTGGCCGAGTTGGCCCGGGCGGTCTGGCGGGACCGGGTGGTGGACCTGCGTTACCGGCGCGGGGAGCGCGAGGTGGCCCGCCGGGTCGAGCCGTACGGGCTGGTGCTCAAGAACGGGACCTGGTATCTGGTGGGCCGGGTCGGCGGGGCGACTCGGACCTACCGGGTGGACCGGGTGGTCGGGGTCGAGGCGGGTGCGGAGACCTTCGACCGGGACGAGGGGTTCGACCTGGCCGGCCACTGGCGGGAGCAGGCCGAGGCGTTCCTCCGGCAACTGCAACCCGAGCGGGTCACCGTCCGGTTGAGCCCCGCCGGCCTGCGCGCGCTGCGGGCCGTGGCGGGCTCCCCGTTCGCGTACGACGAGGCGGTGGCCGCCGCGGGCGAGCCCGACGGGCAGGGCTGGGTGGTGACCCGGTTGCCCGTCGAGTCCGTGCCGGTGGCGTACGGCATGCTGCTCGGGCTGGGCCCGGAGGTGGAGGTGCTGGATCCACCCGAGCTGCGGGAGCTGTTCACCGACGCGGCCCGCCGTTTCGCCGGGCTCTACGGGAGGTGACCCGGCCGATGCCCGCGTTGCCGCGCGGATACCGCCGCGGTGCCGCCCGCCTCGGTGGGAGGTCGTCGACAACGCGGTCGACGAGGCGCTGACGGGCTACTGCGACACCATCGACGGGTGGTGGGTGGGCAAGCTACGAACTTGATGTCGTAGACGAATCAGGGTGGCAGCGGAATCCCGCAATTGGGGTGCTTCTTCCGGCGCGGTGATTCGTTCACGACATCAAGTTCGTAGCCTGCTTGGCGCACCCCCGAGGTCGGCCGAGGCGCCGGGTGAGCGGGCGGCGCGGAACGAGGATCAGCGGTACTCGGCGACGTCGGCCTTCCGGCCGCCCTCGACCACCTCCACGATGTACCGGAAGCCCTGCGGCCGGCTGCCGTCCAGGTCGGTGAAGCCGTACACCTGGGCCAGCTCGCCGCTGTCCACGGACCTGCCGTTCCACCGGGCCCGGTCCGGGTCGGCGGCCAGCGCGGCCACCGCCCGCCCCACGTACGCGGGGGTTTCGGAGACCTCGAAGCCCGGCTGCTTCGCGATGGCGTCGCGCCAGTTCTCCTCGGTGACGCCGAAGATCTCCAGCATCGTTTCGGACCGCAGCCAGCCCGGGGTCAGCGCCACCGCCGTGCAGTCGTGCGGCTTCAGCTCCTCGGCCAGCACGAAGCCGAGCCGGTTGACGCAGGTCTTGGCCAGGTCGTAGAAGGCGGACAGCCGGTAGTGCGTGTCGTTGTACGCCTTCGTGCCGTCGCCGATCTCCACCACCAGCCCGCCCGGGTTGCGGATCAGCAGCGGCAGCGCGAAGTGGCTGGTGATCAGGTGGGTGTGCACGGCCAGCTCCAGGATCCGGAAGCCCCGGTCCAGCGGCTGCTTCCAGACCGGCTCGTTCCAGGTGACCAGGTGGTCGCTGCCCCAGATGTCGTTGACCAGCACGTCGAGCCGGCCCTGCTCGGCGTCGATCCGGTCCACCAGGTCACGGACCTGGTCGGGAACCAGGTGGTCGACGGCGACCGCGATGCCGGTGCCGCCGGCCGCCGTGACCAGCTCCGCGGTCTCCTCGATGGTCTCCGGCCGGTCCATCTCGGAGCGGTTGGCCCGGGTGCTGCGGCCGGTGGCGTAGACCGTCGCGCCGGCCGCGCCCAGTTGGACGGCGATCTGCCGGCCGGCACCCCGGGTCGCCCCGGCCACCAGTGCGATCTTTCCTGTCAGCGGTTTCGTCGTCATGTCACCGAGCCTGACAGCGAAGGCTGACAACCCGTGTCAGGTTTCCCGAGCGAATGTCACCGGCTCCGCCGGAGCGCCGCCGTCGGGCGCGGTGGCCCGGAGCGTGACCGCGTCGTCGGTGTGCTCGACCGCGAAGAGGGTGCCGGGCGGGAAGGCGGCCAGCGCGTCCGGCGGCAACTGGACGGTGCCGTCGCCGGCCACCACGGCGAAGTTCCGGCCGTCCCGGCCCTCCGCCCCCACCCGGCCGTCGCGGATGGTGACGGCCCGGCCGAGCCGGGCGCCCACCTCGTCGTCGTGGGTGACCACCACGACGGTCGTGCCCCGCTCGGCGTTCACCGTCTCCAGCGCGGCCAGCACCTCGTCCCGGCCGGTCCGGTCGAGCTGGCTGGTCGGCTCGTCCACCAGCAGCAGCCCCGGCCCGGCCGCCAGCCCCTGCGCCAACGCCGCCCGCTGCCGCTCACCGGGGGTCAGCTCGGCGATCCGCCGCCGGCCCGCCCCGGGCAGGCCGACCAACTCCAGCACCGCCTCCGGCGGGTCCAGCCCGCGCCGGCGGGCCCGCGCGACGGGTCGCTGCGCCAGCCGGAGGTTGCGGTCGAGTGACAGGTACGGCAGGAGGTTGCGGTCGGCGCCCTGGAGCACCGTGCCGATCAACGTGCCGCGCAGGCCGGTGAGCTGGGCCGGCGACAGCCGGGTCAGGTCCCGGTCGCCCACCAGCACCCGCCCGGCGCTCGGCCGCATCAGGCCGGCGAGCACCGACACCAGGGTGGACTTGCCCGAGCCCGACGGGCCGACCAGGGCCAGCATCTCCCCGGCGGCGATGCTCAGGTCGACGCCGGAGAGCGCGACCACGTCCCCCGCCGCGGCCGGATAGATGTGCACCAGCCGGTGGCAGGCGACCGCCACCCCCGCCGTCACGACCGGCTCCGGCGGCGTACGGCGGCGGCGAGCGCACCGCTCAGCAGCACCGCGGCGGCGACCAGCACCGCCACGGCGGGCAACCCGACGAGCGCCAGCACGGCCGGGTCGGGGCGGTCGGGGACCGGCACCGGGGACCGGCCGTCGGTGAACAGCCGCTGCCCGTGCCAGGTGAACAGCCAGATGGCCAGGGCGACGAGCACACCGGCCAGCGCGCCGACCGCCACCGACCAGCCGTGGCCGCCGCGGACCGCGCGGGCCGGCAGGCCCTGCCGGCGGAGCGCGACGAAGGTGGCGACCCGGTCCCGCTGCTCGCCGGTCGCCACCGCGACCAGACCGGCCACCCCGATCAGGACCCCGGCCAGCGCGGCGAACAGGTTGAAGTCCAGCGCCAGCGCGGGGCCCTGGCGGGTGAGTTCCTGCCGTACGCCGGTGGCGGTCCGGTCGTACCGGACGGCCAGCCCCTGCGCGCGCAGCCGGTCCAGCACGTCGGCGGGGGCGGCCCGGCCCAGCCACACCTCCTCCTGCCCGCTGCGCCCGGCGCGGGCGAGCCGGTCCGCGTACTCCAGGTCGACCACCAGCCCACGCCCACCCAGCCGCGGCACGTGCCGCAGCACTCCGACCACCTGGCCCCGGGCCGGCTGGGCGTCGACCCCGTCGTATTCCACGGCCTCGCCGTCCCGCTTGCCGATGGACCCGGTCGCCCAGACGGGCAGCGGGTCCGGCGCGTCGGCGACGGAGAGCTGGATCGTCTCCGGCCAGTAGCCGAACATCCGGCCCAGCAGCAGGCCCGGTTCGGAGCTGGGCTCGACGGTCTGCGCCGCCCGGGCGTTGAACCGCCAGCGGCGGGGGTCGGCGAGCTGGTCGGCGGTGAGCAGCACCGCGTCGTCGTCGCCGTGCCGCAGCTCGGTGATCCGGACCTGCGCCTCGTCGCGCACGAACGGGGCGTCGACCTCAAGACCGACCAGCCGGCAGTCCGGCACGCACTCGGGGATCAGCAGCCGGTGCTCCGCCCGGCCGGGCTTCAGCCGCTCCGGGGTGGGCACCTGGCGGATCCCGGACCGGCTGGCCACCACGACGTACAGCCGGGGTTGCTGCTCCAGGGGGAAGAAGCGCGGGTCGTAACTGGTGGTCACAGCGACGGTGACCGCCGGCGCGCGGACCGCGACCGGGTCCGCCAGCGGCTTCGGACGCAGCGTCGCCGCGAGGTCCGCCATGGTCCCGCCGTACGCCGGGTGGGGCGGGACCACGGCCGCCAGCCGGTCGGCGGAGACGGCCAGCACCGGCATCCCGGCCCGTTGCGGAGCGCTCTGCACGGCGGCCATGGCGAAGCGCCCCTCGGGATCGGTCGCCCGGACGGCATCCAGCAGGTGCCGCCGGGACAGCGCCTCGACCCCGACCACCCGGTCCGCGCCCACCTCGACGGCGGCCCGGTCGGCGTAGGCGTCCCGCGCCACGCCGCGCACCCCGGCGGTGAAGGCGAGCATGCCGAGCACGACGGTGAGCAGGGCGATCAGCGGGCGCAGCCGCGGCTGGCGGGCGAACTGGACCAGGCCGAGGCCGACCCCGACCCGCCCCCGGCGCAGCAGGGCGGCGCCGATCGCCGCGCCGGCCGCCATGGCGAGCCGGGCCACCAGCACGCCGCCCGCGAGCGCCACCGCGACCGGCGCCAGCAGGGCGAGCCCGGACGGCGTACCGCCGGTGCGCAGCTGCACCACGGCGGCCACCGCCACGGAGAGCACCACCACATCGCCGGCGCCCGCCCGCCAGCCCCGGGTCCGGGCCGGCACCCGGCGCAGCAGGTCGACCACCGGTGCGGACATCGTCCGGGCCTGGGCGAGCAGCACCGCGGCGAGCGCGCCGGCGGCGGCGACCAGGCCGTAGCCGATCGCCGTCCGGTCCAGCCCCACCGCCGGTTCCTCGCCGAGGGCGTATCGGGCGAGCAGGCCCACCGCGCCGAGACCGGCCAGGCAGCCGACGGGGACGGCGGCCAGCACCGGCACCGCGTGCTCGCCGGCCGCGAGGGCCCACAACCGCCGCCGGCGGATCCCGCGCAGCAGCAGCAACCCCTGCTCCGGCCGCCGCTCGTCGACGGCCGAACCGACCGCCACGAAGAGCACCAGCCAGCAGAGCAACACCAGCAGGGCCGCCCCCAGCGCCACCCCGTCGTCCAGTTGTCGCCGGTCGAGGGCGATCCGGTCGAGCAGCGCGGCCAGCTCGCTGCCCGCCGCCAGACCCCGGTGGCCCGCCGCCTCGGCGACCGAGGTCACCTCGGCGGCGAGTTCGCCGGCGGGCCGGGTACGCAGCAGGTGCTCGCTGACGTACAGGTCGGCGACCGGCTGGTAGGTGAGGGCCTCGCCGTCGAGATCGGACAGCGCGCCGGAGACGAAGAGGGCGTCCTCCGGGCTGCCCACCGCGGACGTCGAGGGCCGACCCGGCGGGGCGGGGCGCAGGTATTCACCGCCGAGCCAGTACGGGTCGGCCGGGTCCAGCGGCCGGTAGACGCCGACCACCCGCATCGGGATGCTCTGGAACGTGATCGGATCACCGACGCCGACGTCCAGCTCGGCGGCGGTGTTCGCGCTCATCATCACCGGGAACGGTGGCGCCGGCGGGGCGGTGGTCGGGCAACTGCCGGTCACCGCGACCCGCTCGCAGACCCCCTGCCGGAAGACCACGGCGGTGCGCACCTCGCCGCCCGGCCCGACCGCCTGCCCGCCGGCCTGGGTGGCCAGCACGACGTCGAACCCCGGTGGCGTCAGGTCGCGGACGTGGCCGGCGAAGTCCAGGCTGGACGGATCGGCCGGCAACCCGCCGAACGGGATCATCGACACCAGCCGGAGCCGGCGTTCCGTCGGCTCGGCGGCGGCGAACTCGTTGCTGGCGATGGCCCGCCCGGCGGCGGCCGCGTACATCGGCGCGGCGGCGGCCCCGGCGGTGGCGAGCACGGCGAGGAGGAAGACCGCCAGGGCCTGCCCCCGGCGAGCCGCGAGCGCCCCCGCGATGACGGCCAGCATGAGGCGACGCTAGCCAACGGACGAACGCCGGGCGGCCCCGCGACCAGGAATCGAAACCCTTCGGTTACCTGATCACCACGCAGCGCTCCGGCGACCGGTCAGTCCCGGACCAGTTCCGCCGTCCCGTCCAGCAGGTGCAGCTCCGCCGCGCACGCGGCGGCGGCGTCCGGATCGTGGGTGGCGAAGACCACGGCCGCGCCGCGGGCCGCCTCGTCGTGCAGCAGCTCCAGCACCCGCTCCCGGTTGCCCGCGTCGAGTTCGCTGGTCACCTCGTCGGCGAGCAGGACGTCACCGCGCTGGGCCAGGCCACGGGCGAGCGCGGTGCGCTGCTGCTGCCCGCCGGAGAGCTCCTCGACGAGCTGGTCTGCCTGGCCGGCGAGGCCCAGCCGGGCCAGGGCGTCGACGGTCGTCCGGCGGGCGGCGTCGGCCGGCGTGCCGCGCGCGACGAGGACCAGCTGCACGTTCTCCGCGGCGGTCAACACCCGGGCCAGGCCGTTGTCCTGCGGGACGAGCACCACCCCGCACGCCACCGCGTGGTCCCGGCCCCGCAGTTGCCGGCCGTCCACCGTGACCGCGCCCGCGCGCGGGCGCAGCAGCCCCGCCATCGTGTGCAGCAGGGTGGTCTTGCCCGCGCCGGACGGCCCGGTGACCGCCAGCACCCGGCCCGATCGGACCGCCACCGACAGCCCACTCAGGACCGCCGCTCCCCCGCCGTATCCGACGGTGACGCCGTCGACCTCCAGCATCCGGTCCTCCGCCCCGTACGGGCCGGCGGCGGTGACGGGCCGGCCTCCACGCCCGCAGAGTGGCACAGCGGACGTACGGCTCACAAGGAGCGACCGGGTCAGTCCGTGAGGCGGAGGCGGACCCGGCGGTTGGCGCGGCCCTTGCTCTCCACCTTGACCACCTGCACCTTGCCGATCTGCGCGGTGGAGGCGACGTGGGTGCCGCCGTCGGCCTGCACGTCCAGCCCGACGATGTCGACGATCCGGACCTCCTGCTCGTCCGCCGGGATCAGGTTGGACTGGGTCCGGATGATGTCCGGCAGGGCGAGCGCCTCGTCCCGGGGCAGCACCCGGACCGCGACCGACCGGTCGGCGGCCACCTCGGTGTTGACCAGCTCCTCGATCCGGGCCTTGAAGTCCGGCGGCACCTCGGGCAGGTTGAAGTCCATCCGGGCCTCGCCGGGTTCCATGTTGCCGCCGGTGACCAGCGCGCCGAAGTCCCGGAACACCACGCCGCAGAGCACGTGCAGCCCGGAGTGGGTGCGCATCAGCAGGGTGCGCCGCTGGTCCTCGACCGCGCCGGTGACGGCGGTGCCGGCGGGCGGCAGCGGGTCACCCTCGGCCGGGATCAGGTAGAGGTCGTCGCCCTTGCGGGTGCCGACGATCCGGGTCTGCACGCCCTGCCAGAGCAGCACGCCGTGGTCCGGCGGCTGCCCGCCGCCGCCCGGATAGAAGGCCGACCGGTCCAGCACGATGCCCTGCTCCGGGTCGGCCGCCAGCACGGTGCACGCCCACTCGCGCAGGGTGGGATCGGCGAGGTCCAGACGGTGGGTACGGCCGTGGTGTGTGACGCCCATGACAGCGCACGTTACCCGTTGAGGAAGCCGGCGATCCGCTCGCGCAGGTCGGCGCGTTCCGACCAGAGCACCCCGGGGCGGTCGTACACGTGCAGGGTGGCGTCGGGCAGCGCGGCGGCCAGTTCCTCGGCGACGCCCACCGGGTGCAGGTCGTCACCGGCGCAGCCGATCACCAGGGCCGGCGCGGTGACCGCGGCCAGTGGCCCGGGACCGTCCAGCGGCACCTGGTCGGGCAGCCCGGCGAGGCCGGGGGCGAGCCCGTCGCGGAGCAGCTGGTCGAGCCGCTGCCGCAGGTACGCCCAGCCGGCCGGGGTGTTGCGCACGGCGGGCGGCAGCTCGACGGCGACCACGTCGGCGAGGGCGGCGGCGTCCCCACCGGCCACCGCGTCCAGCAGGTCGTTGATCCGCCGGCGGGCCACCTCGCCATGCCGGGTGGCGAGCGCCGCGGGCAGGAAGAAGACCAGCCGGTCGAAGCGGTCCGGGCTCTCCGACAGCAGCCGGCAGAGGGCGCCGGCGCCGAGGCTGGCGCCGAACGCCCGGGTGGCGCCGCCGAGGTCGGCGACGGCCCGCAGGTCGCGGGCGAGGTCGAGGTAGCTCCACGGTCCCGGCGGCGAGTCGGATCGGCCGTGCCCACGGAACTGGAAGAAGACCTTGCGGCCGGTCACCCCGCTGCCGAACGGGCGGGTGGTGGCGATGCCGTTGCCCAGCCCGTGCGCGAACACGGTCACCGGGTCACCGCTGCCGGTGACCAGCCGCTCCAGCCGTACGCCGTGCGGGGTGGCGATCAGCTCGGTCTCCGGCTCCGGCAGCGCCGGCCGCCCGGTACGCGGACCGCCGGGGCCGGGGCCCCAGGTGCGCGGACCGCCGTCGGGCGGCGGTGGCCAGCGGAAACCCCTCACCAGAACCCTTTGCCGTCGTGCAGGTCACGCAGCCCGACCCGGACGTCCAGCAGGTAGATCAGGCCGGCCGCGATGCCGACCAGCCCGAAGAGGCTGATCGGGCCGAAGCCGAGCAGGGTGAGCACCATGCACACGGCGAGGATGGCGATCCAGCCACCCTTGGGGAGGGTGCCGATCGCCGGGAAGGCGTCGGCCCGCTGGGTGATGGCGTGCACCAGCGCGACGCCCTGGATGATCAGCGCGACAACGAGCAGGACCAGCTCGATCACGTAGCGGACGTCGAAAACGAAGATCGGCGCGGCGTAGGCCATGCCGGCAATGGTATGCCGACGCCCCCGGCTCCGTCCGACAGGACGCAACCGGGGGCGTGGGCGGCGGTTCGTTACTCGGCGGCCGGGCGGGTCCGCTTGGTGGCCTTCGGCGCCTTCGCCACCGGGGTGGCCTTGGCGACGGTCGACTTCGTCGCCCGCGCCGCCCGCGGCCGGACGGCCTTCGGCTTGGCCTCGACGACCTCGGCCACCTCGGCCGGGCTCGGGACCTCGGTGGTCGGGGTCGCGGCGGGGGCCGGGGCCTCGGTCGCCTCGATGTCGGCGTTCACCGTCTCGGCGGCCTCCAGCACGCCGGCGCCGACCACCCGCTCGCCGCGGGCGACCAGCTCGGCGTACGCGGCCAGCGCCCGGCCCTGCGCGGCCTGCGCGCCGGCGAACACGACGGCGGCGTTGCGGGTGGCGACGTCGCGCAGCCGGTCCAGGTCGGCGGCCTCGCGCAGCTTGTTGAGGTCGGCGGCCTCGCGGAGCCGCTGCAGCTCGGCCGGGGTCGCCTTGTCGCGCAGGCCGGTCGCGGTCTCGTTGGCGGTGCGCAGCGTCTCGGTGGCCTTCTGCCGCAGCTCGACGCCGGTCACCACGGCCCGGCCACCGAACTCGGTGAACACGGCCGGGAGCCTGCGCAGCTGCTCCAGCGCCAGGTCACCGGCGCCGGCGGCGGCGTAGAGCGGGGCCGGAACGCGGTTGGTCTTCGGCTGGGTCATGGTTACTTCTCCTCCTCGGCCGCGGGTGCGGCCTTCGGGGCCGCCGTCGGGGCGGCCTTCCTGGCGGGGTTCCTGGTGGTGGGGGCGGGCGCGGGGCCCGCCTCGGTGACGGCCACCGATTCGAGTACGGCCTCGGTGGGCGCGCCCTCGGGGGTGGCGGGGCCGGTGGCGGCCGGCGTGACGGTGGCCGCGGCGCCGGTGGGCTGCGCCGGCTCGCTCGGCGTCGGCGCTTCCGGGGCGGCCCCGGCCTGCTCGGCCGCGGTGGTCGCCCCGGCCTGCTCGGCCGCGGTGGTGGCCTCGGCCAGCCGGGCGTTCTCCCGGCGGAAGGTCTCGTAGATCTGGGTCAGCGACTGCTTCTGGGCCATGGTGAGGTCGGGGTCCACGGCGATCGCCGCGAGGACGCCCTTGGCCTCCTTGTCGTCCAGCAGCCCGGCCCGCAGGTACATGGCCGGGGTGGAGACGCGCAGCGCGCTGGCCAGCTGCTGGAGCACCTCGGCGCTCGGCTTGCGCAGCCCGCGTTCGATCTGGCTCAGGTACGGGTTGCTGACGCCCGCCTGGTCGGCGAGCTGGCGGAGCGAGATCTTCGCGTTACGGCGCAGATCGCGAATGAATCCGCCGACATCGGGAAGGTCCTTACCGGTGGCCATGACTCAACGCTAGCTCGCGGTGCTAGCAACTGCAAGCAGACTGCTAGCCAGAGTTAGCAACGTCTCAGGAAGCCCGTTGCGCGAGCGGTGTCCGGTACGTACCGTCCTGCGAATGACCAAGATCGAAGTCAACGGCACCCGGCTCGCGTACGACGAGGCCGGCAGCGGCACTCCCGTGGTGCTGGTGCACGCCGGCATCGCCGACCGCCGGATGTGGCGGGGACAGGTCGCCGCGCTCGCCGAGCGGCACCGGGTGATCGTGCCCGACCTGCGCGGCTACGGCGAATCCGAGCTGCCGCCCAGCCCGTTCGCGCACCACGACGACCTGGTCGGGCTGCTCGACGCGCTGGGGATCGACCGGGCCGCCCTGGTCGGCTGCTCGTTCGGCGGCCGGGTGGCGGTGGACACCGCGCTGGCGTACCCGGACCGGATCTCCGCGCTGGCACTGTTCGGCGCGCCGGTCTCCGGCAACGAGTGGTCCGAGGAGACCGAACGGCTCTGGGACGAACTGGTCGGCGAGGTGGACCCGGAGGACTTCGCCGCGAGCGCGGCCGGCGAGGTGCGCTTCTGGGTGGTTGGCCCGAGCCGGCAGCCGGCCGACGTCGACCCCGAGCTGATCCGGTTCGCCGAGGAGATGGACCAGCGGGCGCTCGCCGCCGAGCAGGCGCTCAGCGCGGTCGAGGTGGGCGAGATCGACCCGCCGGCGATCGACCGGCTCGGCGAGCTGCGGATGCCGGTGCTGGCCGGGGCCGGCGCGGACGACCTCGGGGACATCCGCCGGCTGGCCGACCGGATCGCCGCCGAGGCCCCGCACGGCGTGCGCCTGCCCGACGTCCCCGACTCCGGCCACCTGCTGCCGCTGGAGCGGCCCGAGCCGGTGAACGCCGCCCTGCTCGCCTTCCTGCCATAAAAGGAGGGGGCCCCTGTTAACGCATTCTGTATAGGCGGGGCCCCCTGTTAACACCCCGCCGGCAGCGCGGGCGGCCGCCGACGGATCACCAGACCGGGCGGACCGCTCCCACCGGGACGCCGCCGCCGAGCAGCGGCACCTCGGCGTACTCGGTCAGCACCGGGGCGTCGACGCCGAGCCGGCGCAGCGCGGAGACCAGCACCGGCATCCGGGCCCGCCCCGCGCCGTCGTCGATCTTCAGGGCCACCGCGCCGACGCCGGGCGCGGCCACCGCGATGACGCCCTCGGCGCCCACCTTGGCCAGCAGGCCGGGCACCCCCCGCATCAGCCGGGTGTCCTCGGCCTGGGTGCCGCCCACCAGCTCCGGGTACGCCCGCATCGCGTCGGCGACGGTCCGCTCGGCGGTGCCGGGTTCGGCGGAGACCACCCGCAGGTACGCCCGGGCCAGCCCGGTCAGCGAGACGGCGAGCACCGGCGCGCCGCAGCCGTCCACCCCGACCGCCGCCGCCCGCTCGCCGGTGAACTCCTCGATCGTGGCGGTCAGCCGCTGCTGCAACGGGTGCTCGGGCCGCCAGTACCCGTCCAGCGGCCAGCCCGCGGCCAGGCAGGTCAACAGCATGCCGGCGTGCTTGCCGGAGCAGTTCATCTGGATCCGGGTCGGCCCACCGCCGGCGCGCAGCACCGCCTCCCGGGCCAACTCGCCGACCGGCAGGTCCGGCGGGCAGTGCAGCGCCGACTCGTCCAGCCCGGCGCCGCGCAGCAGCCCGGCGACCCGCTCCAGGTGGAACTCCTCACCGGCGTGGCTCGCCGACACCAGCGCGAGGTCCGCCGCCCCGGTCAGCGCCAGGCCGGCGCGGAGCATCCCGACCGCCTGCATCGGCTTGTTCGATGAGCGCGGGAAGACCGGGGACGCCACGTCACCGGCCACGGCCACCGGCGCGCCGCCGGCGTCCAGCGCCACCACCGACCCGCGGTGGAGACCCTCCACGAAGCCGGACCGGACCACCTCGGTGAGCGGCACGCCGCCCTCGTACGTCTTTCCCACGAAGTGGACGGTACCGAGGGCCCGCCGGGGCCCGGCACCGGGGTGACCAGCGGCGGGGACCGCGGGCGTACAGGTGCGCGGGCGGGTGCGCGGCTTACAGGCCGAGCAGGGTACGGGCCTCGGCGGTGGTCAGCGGCGGGCGCTGGGCGAGCTGGGCGAAGCCGACCGCGCGGGCGACCAGCTGCATGTTGGACTCGACCGGCCGGCCCTTGGCGTACGTGACCGTGTCCTCCATGCCGACCCGCAGGTGGCCGCCGGCAGACAGCGAGGCCAGCAGCACCGGGATGGTGCTGCGGCCGATCCCGGTGGCCGAGAAGGTGGTGCCCGCCGGCAGGTCGCGCAGCATCTGCTGGGCGGCGACCAGGGTGGCGGCGGTGCCCGGCATGCCACCCGGCACGCCCATCACGAAGTCGACGTGCACGTGCCCACCGTGCGGCAGGCCGTACTTGCCGAGCAGGCGCTGAAGCGCGGTGAGGTGGCCGAGGTCGAAGATCTCGTACTCGGGGACGACGCCCCGCTCCTGCATCCGGGTGTGCAGGTCGACGATGAACTCCCACCGGTTGAGGAAGACGTCGTCGCCGAAGTTGACCGTACCCATGGTGCAGGAGGCCATGTCCGGCGCGGCGTCGAGCACGGCGAGCCGGGCGGACTCCGGGTCGGTCACCGCCCCGCCGGAGGAGAGCTGCACGATCAGGTCGGTGCTCTCCCGCAGCGCGGCGACGGTCTCCCGCAGCCGGCCCTGGTCGAGCGTCGGCTTCGCCTCGTCGTCCCGGATGTGGACGTGGATCACGGCGGCGCCCAGCGCCTCGCACTCCTTGGCGGTCAGCAGCAACTCGTCGAGGGTCACCGGCAGCGCCGGCACCTCCGCCTTGGCCGACTCCGCGCCGGTCGGGGCAACCGTGATCAACGTCCCTGTGCTCATGCCGGGATCCTAGCCGCCGCCTCGACAGGAAGTCTTCCGGCGGCGGGCGTGTTAAGAAGGGGCCCTTCCTCTACCGGAGGCGTTAATAAGGTGCCCTGCCTTACACCTCCACCGCGGCGGCCGTCTCGCCGATGAGGAGGTGGGCGTCGTCCGCGACGTTGCGCTTGAGCACCGCCAGGGCGACCTGCCCCAGCTCGTGGTGGTGCACGGCGGTGCCGACGAAGCCGACCGCCCGGCCGTCCAGGGTCACCGGCGTGCCGGCGGCCGGCGGCTGGTCGGTGGTCACCCCGTCCAGGTGCAGCAGTACGAGGCGACGCGGCGGCCGACCCATGTTGTGCACCCGGGCCACCGTCTCCTGCCCCCGGTAGCAGCCCTTGTCGAGGTGCACGGCCGAGGCGACCAGCCCGATCTCGGCGGGGATGGTCCGGTGGTCGGTGTCCACCCCGACCCGGGGCTGCCGGGCGGCCACCCGCACCGCCTCGTACGCCCACAACCCCGCCACCGGCACGCCGGCGCCGCGCAGCTCGTCCACCACCTGGGTCATCGCCTCCCGGGGGACCAGCAGGTCCACCCCGAGCGCCACCCGCCGCGCCCAGCCGCCGCCCGGCAGCGGGCGCACGTCGTACAGCACGGTGGGCCGGGGCGGCAGCTCGCCGGCGCGGAACTTCGGGCCCGGCACCGCGAGCACGTCCGGCGCGGCCAGCCCGGTGACGCCGAGCGTGCCGGCGGCCTGGACCGCCTCCGGGCCCACCAGCGACAGCAGCGCGTGGTCGGCGGTGGCGTCGCGCGGGTCGACCTTGCTGAAGAACCGCATCCGCTCCAGGTACGACAGCAGCCCGCCGGTCATCCCGGGTTCGGTGTCCAGCCAGGTGGTCTCGCCGTCGTCGGCGACCATGGCGTGCTGCTCGACGTGCCCGTGCGGGGAGAGCACCAGCAGTTCGCTGCCCTGCCAGGGAGCGAGCGCGGCCAGGTGCTGGCTGGTCAGCGTGTGCAGCCAGCCGATCCGCTCCGCGCCGGGCACCGCGACGACGCCCCGGTGCGAACGGTCGACCAGGCCGACCCCGGTGTCGAGGACACGTTGCTCACGCATCGGGTCGCCGTAGTGGGCGGCCACCGGACCCACCCCGGCCGCGCGGTGCGCCGGCTCGGGCTGGTCCCGGGTCTCCTCGTCGATTGCCTCGGCGCGCACCGCGCCGGCGATGTCGATCATTTCGCTTCCCCGTCCTCGCACCGCCCGCAGACGCCGAAGAGCGCCACGTGCCCGATGTCGACCCGGAACCCCCGCTGCTCCGCCAGCCGGTCGGCGAGTGGGCCGAGCAGCTCCCGGTCGATCTCGTCGATCGCGCCGCACTCCCGGCAGACCAGGTGGACGTGCTGGTGCTCACCCGCCGCGTGGTAGGTCGGCGAGCCGTGCGAGAGGTGGGTGTGGGTCACCAGGCCGAGCCGTTCCAGCAGCTCCAGGGTCCGGTAGATGGTGGTGATGTTGACCCCGGCGGCGACCTCGCGGACCGCCGTGTGCACCTGCTCCGGGGTGGCGTGCCCGAGATCCAGCACCGCCTGGAGGATCAGCTGACGCTGCGCCGTCAGCCGCAGGCCACGGGCGCGGAGCATTTCCGCGAGGGAGGATTCGGACACCGTCCGATCATAGTTCGCCGTTCCGCCACCGCCGTGGCGTCGTTAGGCTCGGCGGTCATGGTGGGACCGAGGATCGCCCTGCTGGGCCGGGGGATCGTGCCGGCCGGGACGGCGGTGCTGCGCGGGGACGACCTGGGGGTGCTGCGCGGGGACGGGCTCTTCGAGACCATGCACCTGCGGGCCGGGCGGCCCTGGCTGCGCGCCGAGCACCTGGCCCGGCTGCGGCGCGGCGCGGCGGCGGTGGAGCTGGAGCTGCCCCCGGACGAGGCGCTGGTCGAGCTGCTGGAGACCGTCGCGGACGGCTGGCCGGCCCAGGTGGAGGGCGCGTTGCGGCTGGTCTGTACCCGGGGGCCGGAGGGCGGCGGGCCGCCGACGGTCTACGCCACGCTGAGCGAGGTGGCGGCGGCGTCCCGCCGGGCCCGCCGGGACGGGGTGACGGTGGCCACCCTACCGCTGGGGGTGACCGCCCGGTCCCGCACCGAGTTGGCCTGGCTCCCGGCCGGCCTGAAGTCCACCTCGTACGCGGTGAACAGCGCCGCCCGGCGCTGGGCGGCCCGGGCCGGGGTCGACGACGTGCTCTGGGTCTCCGCCGACGGATACGTGCTGGAGGCGCCGAGCGCGAACGTGGTCTGGCTCAGCGGGGCGACGCTGTGCACGGTGCCGGCGACGGAGACCGGAATCCTGCCCGGGGTGACCGTCCGCTGGCTGCTCGACCACGCCGACGAGTTGGGCCTGCGCGCCGAGGAGCGGCTGGCCACCCCGGCGGACCTGCACCGGGCCGACGGCGTCTGGCTGACCTCCTCCGTACGCGGCCTGGCGGAGCTGACCGCCCTCGACACCACCCCCCGCCCCTCCTCCCCCCGAACCCGAGCCCTCCAAACCCTCCTCGGCTTCCCCCTCCCCCCACAAGGTTGATCATGAAGTTTGCGTCGTGCTGCCGGGCGTGGCGTGACGCAAACTTCATGATCAACGGCGCGGGGCGGGCGGGGACGGTGGGCGCCGGGTGGGTGGGATCAGCCGGCTACGCGGACCAGGCGGGCGGAGAGGTGGGGGCTGAGGCCGTGCCCGACGGCGGCCATCTCCTGGGCGTAGAGCAGCGCGCCCTCGACGATGCCGAAGAGCCGGGCCCCGGCGGTGACCTCCTTGGCGGTGGCGGTCCGCAGCACCGCGTCCGTGGAGAACTCGATCTGGGTGCCCGTGCGCTTGCCGATGTGCAGCTCCACGATCCCGGTCGGCGTGCTCATCAGGGCCTCGACCTCGTCGGTGGCCCGCTCGCCGTCCAGCACCGGCCGCCACCAGCCGATCTCCCGACCCGCCGGGCGCACCGGCCGGCTCTGCTCGTCCAGGAGCCAGGCCCGCGACTCGTAGTGCAGGAACGGCCGGCCGTCGTGGCTGATCCGGATCTCCTGGGCGTAGTCGAAGTCCTCGATGGTCGGGAAGCCGCCCCGCCCGCGACCGCGCCACACCCCGATGTACGGCAGCAGGCCGTCCAGGCTCGGGTGCAGCTTCGGGCCGACGCGCAGGTCGTGGCTCTCCTCGTACGGGTACTCCTCGACCGGCGGCGCGTTCAGCCACGGCGGCTGAAGCGGATTCTCATCGCTCACTGTGCCACCTTCGTTCGCGACTGCGGGGCTCGCAAACCCGGCTCACTCCTCACGCTCACCAGTTACCTCTCGATATGCGAACTGCGAGATAGGCCAGGCCACCGGCGAGCGCGCCCAGGCCGGCGACCAGCAGGCTGACGAACCCGATCTCGGTAACCATCCGGGCCATCCTATGCTGAGCCCATGGCCGGTTCCCTCGTCGTCAAGGTCACCGCGGGCGCGGACGCCCCGGAGCGGTGTGCGCAGGCCTTCACCGTCGCCGCCACCGCCGCCGCGGCCGGCGTGGACGTGTCGCTCTGGCTGACCGGTGAGTCGACCTGGTTCGCCCTGCCCGGCCGCGCCGAGCAGTTCGAACTGCCGCACTCCGCCCCCCTGCCCGAGCTGCTGCACGTGCTCCTGACCACCGGGCGGGTCACCGCCTGCACCCAGTGCGCGGCCCGCCGGGACATCGGCCCGGACGACGTGCTGCCGGGCGTACGCATCGCCGGCGCGGCGGTCTTCGTCGAGGAGATCATGGCCGACGGCGTCCGGGCGCTGGTCTACTGACCTCCCGCACCGGCGGGCACTGACCGTCCCGATATCGGCCCGGCGGCCGGGGCCGCTGCCTACGATTCGTCTGTGACCGAGGTGACGGAGGACTTCTTCGCATCGCTGCCGGACCGGGCCCCGGCGGTCCTCCGCAGCCCGGTCAGCGGCACCATCCGGATCGACCTCTCCACCGGCGCGCGCACCGACCACTGGCGGGTCGAGCTGGCCCCCGGGCAGGTCCGGGTCTCCCGCTCGCCGGAACCCGCCGACGCGATCTGGTACAGCAGCGTCGACCTGTTCGAACGGCTGGTCACCGGCCGGACCCAGGGCATCGCCGCGGTGCTGCGCAACGAGAGCACGTTCAGCGGGAACCTCACCCTCTTCCTGATCTTCCGGCACTTCTTCCCCGACCCGCCGGGCACCCGCGACCCCCGCGAGGTGGCCCGGGAGCAGGCCGGACGGTCCCGGTGAGGGAACGGGTCAGCATCCTCGACGGGAACACGTTCCTGGTCTGCGACCGGCGGGGCAACATCGAGCCGTCGTACGACTTCCCCACCGGGCTGTTCTCCTTCGACACCAGGTTCCTCTCCACCTGGGTGCTCACCCTCAACGGGCAGCTCCTGCACGCCCTGTCCATCGACGACGCGGAGTCGTACCGGACCCGGTTCTTCATGGTGCCCGGGGAGCCCACCCACTACCTCGACGCCAAGGTGTCGGTGATCCGCACCCGGTCCATCGGGGGCAGCCTCGACGAGGAGCTGCGGGTGCTCAACCACGAGGGGCGGGAGGTGGAGTTCACCGTCCGGCTCGACATCGGGTCGGACTTCGCCGACCTCTTCGAGATCAAGCACGGACGGCAGAAGAAGGGCCGGGTGACCCCCGCGGCGGGCGAGAACGAGCTGCGACTGGTATACCGGCGGGACCGGTTCCACCGGGAATCGGTGATCACCAGCAGCATGCCGTGCCAGGTCGACGAGGCGGGCATGACGTTCTCGATCCGCATCGGCCCGCACAGCGAGTGGGTCACCAACCTGCACGTCGCCACGGTGATCTACGGCGCCCGGGGCGAGGACGCCCGGGCCACCCTGCCGCTCGGTGGTCACCGGTCGGTCGACGCCATCCGGACCGAGGAAGAGGACCTGATCAGGCGGGCGCCCACCCTGGGCTGCGACTGCCAGCCGCTGGCCGGGGCGTACCAGCGCAGCCTCAAGGACCTCGCCGCGCTGCGCTACGAGTCGATCACCCTGGGGGTGCGGCTGCTCGCCGCCGGGCTGCCCTGGTTCATGACCCTCTTCGGCCGGGACAGCCTGCTCACCTCGCTTCAGGCGCTGCCCTTCCTGCCGGACCTGGTCCCGCCCACCATCCTGATGCTGGCCGGCCTCCAGGGCTCCCGGCTGGACGACTTCCGCGACGAGGAACCCGGCAAGATCCTGCACGAACTGCGGTACGGCGAGACCGCCGGCTTCGAGGAGCAGCCGCACTCCCCCTACTACGGCTCCGCCGACTCGACCCCGCTGTTCGTGATCCTGCTCGACGAGTACGAGCGCTGGACCGGCGACGCGCGGCTGGTCCGCCAGCTGGAGGCCCCGGCCCGGGCCGCGCTGGCCTGGCTCGACACCTACGGGGACCTGCTCGGCACCGGCTACGTCTGGTATCAGACCCGCAACCCGGAGACCGGGCTGCAGAACCAGTGCTGGAAGGACTCCTGGGACTCCATCTCGTACGCCGACGGCCGGCTCCCCGGGTTCCCCCGCGCCACCTGCGAGACCCAGGGATACGCGTACGACGCGAAGCTGCGCGGCGCCCGGCTGGCCCGTACCTTCTGGAACGACCCGGCGTACGCCGACCGGCTGGAACGGGAGGCGGCCGAGCTGAAGGAGCGGTTCAACCGCGACTTCTGGTTGCCGGACCGGGAGTACTACGCGCTGGCCCTGGACCCGGACGGCCGGCCGGTGGACGCCCTCGCGTCGAACATGGGCCACCTGCTGTGGAGCGGGATCGTCGACGAGTCGCGGGCCCGCCCGGTCGTCGAGCACCTGCTCGGGCCCCGGCTCTTCTCCGGCTGGGGGGTGCGCACCCTGGCCTCCGACGAGGGCCGGTACAACCCGATCGGTTACCACGTCGGCACGGTCTGGCCGTTCGACAACTCGATCATCGCGTGGGGCCTGTGGCGGTACGGCTTCCGCGAGGAGGCGGGCCGGATCTGCGAGGCGATGCTGAGCGCGTCGCAGTTCTTCCACGGGCGCCTCCCCGAGGCGTTCGCCGGCTACGACCGCGACCTCACCGACTATCCCGTGCAGTACCCGACCGCGTGCAGCCCGCAGGCCTGGTCGGCCGGCACGCCTCTGCTGCTGCTACGCGTGATGCTGGGTCTGGAACCGGAGGGTGAGCACCTGATCATCGACCCGGCGGTGCCGCCGGGCATGGGCCGGGTCGAGCTGCTCGACATCCGCGGTCGGTGGGGCCAGGTGGACGCCCTCGGCCGCAGCCGCGGCCCGCACAACGGGAGCCGGGGCCACTGAGCCGGCGGGGCCGGACGACCGCCGTCAGCCGGCTCGACCGCCGGAGACCGACGGGGCCGGCTCGACCGCCGGAGACCGACGGGGTCGGCTCGACCGACGGTAGACCCGTGAGACACCCGCGACGGGCGGACCCGCGCGGCGGCCGGCGCTCAGGCCGGGCAGCCGTCCGAGGCGGCGACCCGTACCTCCTCACCGACCCGCTCGACGACGACGCTGACCGGACCGCGCCGCCAGGCGTACACCTCGGGGGTGTCGAGGACCACGGACCCGGCGGCGGCCGGCGCGAGCGCGGCCAGGGTGGCCGGCGCGGGCCCGGCGGTGCGGACGGTCCGGGTGTTGGTGCCCTCGCCGGCGGGGCAGGGGGCGGCGGTCACCTCGCGGGGCGACCCGGAAGGCAGGCCCAGCGCACGTAGCGCACCGTCCAGCGCCTCCCCCTCCGGGCCGGTGCCGGCGGACGGTGGCCGGTAGCCGCCGCCGATCGGGCGGCAGCCCGTGCCGGCGGTGAGCAGCACCCGGCCCGGGGCGACCGGGCGGCCCTCGACGGTGACGAACTCACCCGCGTCGGCGCGCAGTCGAGCGCCCCGGTCGCTGGCCCGGACCCCGGCCCGCCAGCCGGCCGGCAGCCCGGCCGCGACCCGGTCCAGCAGCCCGCGTACGTCGTCCCCGGCGAACAGCACCGAGACGCCGCGGGTCAACTCGGCGCCGTCCTCCATCGGGGTGATCCGGCAGCCCCGGGTGAGCTGGTCGGGCGCCAGCACCACCGCGCCCGCGTCGCCGACCGCGGCCAGCAGCTCACCCACCGCCCGGTCCACCACCGGACCGGCCTGGGCCAGGCTGCGCTGCTCGCGGACCGTCGGCGGGTCGTCGCGCACCGAGACCCAGACGAGTACGCCCAGCAGCACCGCCCAGGCGGTGGTCGCCACGAGCAGCCAACGCGACGCCCGGCGGGACGGCGTGCGCTCGCGGGGACCGGTCGGCGGGGCGTATCCCGGCGGGGCAGCACCACTCACCCGCCCATCGTGTCACGCAGCCTCCGCACGGCCCGCCTCGCCTCACGGCACGAGATGCCGGTGTGCGTCAGGGCTTGCGCAGCCAGGTCGCCGGATCGGTGACGAAGATGCCTTTTCCCTGATGGCGGCTGATCACGCCAAGCGCCTCCAGCCGCACGTTGACGAGGTTGATCGTCGACGGGCTGACCTTGAACCGGCTGCACTGTTCGCTGATCGAGGGCAGCTTGTCCCCCGGCTGGTATTTCCCCGACCTGACGTCGGCAACGATCTCGTCGGAAATCCGGATGTAGTCCGGGGTCGCAGGCATGGCACTCCTCGCGTGGCACCTCCGATTCGATCACGCACTTGTCGGCACGTGCAACCACGCTCCGCAACCATCCGTTGACTCTTTCCAGTTCTTCAAATAAGTTGGCCAACGAGCGCTCCTCGCGTGGCAACGAGCAGGGCTCTTTCCCCCGGTCGGGGCGGGTGTCGACGCTGGAAGGGAACCGCCCGCCCCGGCCACCTTCCCCGGCAGCACTGCCCTTCGGAGAGGTGGTCCTCATCGTGCGCAGGTTCCTCCGGCTGTTCGGCCGGAACCGGTCGACGGCAACCAGCCCACCCGGAGCGGTCGAGCGACCACCTGGCCGGCGGCCAGTACCCGCCCACCGAGCCACCAACCGGGCCACCAACCGCACCAGCAGCCGGGCCACCAACGCGGCCACCAACCGCACCACCAGCCGGGCCATCGACCGGGCCGCGACCGGCCGTCCCGAGAAGCGCCCGACCGGCCGCTCCGGCGGACCGGCGTCGACCGGGAGACCGTCAGCCGCCGCCCGACTCAACGCGGGCCACCACGCCCGGTTCAACGCGGGCCACCACCACCGGCCGACGGCGTACCGGCCGCTCTGCGCCAATCAGGTGCGGCAGCAGCGGTTCAGCTCGGCCAGGCGCGGGCTGGACCCGGCCGAGGTGGACGGCTTCCTGCGCCGGATCGCCGACGAGCTGACCGCGCTGCACGCCGAGTTGGGGCGTACCCGGGAGGAGAACGTGCGGATCAAGGGTGCGCTCCGCGACTGGCAGTCCCGGTTCGGGCCTCGGGTGGTGCGCCGGTGAGCGGGGCCGAGCGGTTCGTCGTACACCTGACGGTGGTGGCGGCCGACCTGGCCGCCGCGCACGTCCTGGCCCGGGCGCTGGCCCGCTCGTTGGGGTTCCTGCCGCAACTGCGGGTCGGCGAGACCACGGTCTCCGTGGCGGGGGATCTCACCGGGCAGCGCCCGGTGTTCTGCGACCGGCGGCTGCCGCACCAGCGGCGCTGCCTGCTGCGGCCTGGCCATGCGGAAGGCTGCACCCACAACCTCAGGCGTTAACAGGGGCCCCCTGCTATGCAAAATGCGTTAACAGGGGGCCCTTCCTTACGCGTTGACGGTTACGGTGACCTCGTTGATCCCCCGGTCGGCGGTCACGGCGGTGTCGCCGTTGCCGTGCCGGGAGAGCGCCCGCAGGGTCCAGCTGCCCGGCGCGGCGAAGAACCGGAACTGGCCGGCCGGCGAGGTCACCACCTCGGCGGTGAACTCGCCGGTGGAGTCCAGCAGCCGGACGTACGCGCCCGGCACGGACTCGCCGGACTCGGCCCGGACCAGGCCGGTGATGACGGTTTCCTTCTCCAGGTCCAGGCTGGCCGGCAGCGGGGCGGCCTGGTCCGGCGCGGCGCAGCCGGCGGCGGTGGGCGCGGTCATCGTCACGCCTCCCCGGGCTCGTCGCCGAGCGCCACCGGCACGCCGACCAGCGAGCCGTACTCGGTCCAGGAGCCGTCGTAGTTCTTCACGTCGCGGTGGCCGAGCAGCTCCTGGAGCACGAACCAGGTGTGCGAGGAGCGCTCACCGATCCGGCAGTAGGCGATGGTCTCCTTGCCGTCGTCCAGCCCGGCGTCGGCGTAGATGCGGCGCAGCTCGTCGTCGGACTTGAAGGTGCCGTCCTCGTTGGCCGCCTTGGACCACGGCACGCTGATCGCGGTCGGCACGTGGCCGGCCCGCTGCGCCTGCTCCTGCGGCAGGTGGGCGGGGGCGAGCAGCCGGCCCGCGTACTCGTCGGGGCTGCGCACGTCGACCAGGTTCTTGGTGCCGATGGCGGCGACCACCTCGTCGCGGAAGGCCCGGATCGAGCTGTCCGGCTCCTGCGCGACGTACTCCGTGCGCGGGCGCTGCACCTGGTCGGTGACCAGCGGCCGGGCGTCCAGCTCCCACTTCTTGCGGCCGCCGTCGAGCAGCTTGACGTCGCGGTGGCCGTAGAGCTTGAAGTACCAGTACGCGTACGCGGCGAACCAGTTGTTGTTGCCGCCGTAGAGGATGACGGTGTCGTCGTTGCCGATGCCCCGCTCGGAGAGCAGCGCCTCGAACTGGGACTTGTTCACGAAGTCCCGGCGGACCGGGTCCTGGAGGTCGGTCTTCCAGTCCAGCTTGACCGCGCCGGCGAGGTGGCCGGTGTCGTAGGCGGAGGTGTCCTCGTCGACCTCGACGAAGACCACGCCCGGCGCGTCGATGTTCTTCTCGGCCCACTCGGCCGAGACGAGTGCGGTGTCGCGACTCATCAGATCACTCCCTGGTGAGGATGGTTGCGAGCCTACGCACCGATTCCGAGGCATGGATATCTCATCGTGCGCAGGACCCATGGAGGATGGACGGATTCATGCGACGGCGCCGCTGCCGGACGCTTCACGGGGAGAGCACGAGATGGAACGTGGACCCTCGATGCCGGTCGGCCGCCGGGGCGACCGGAAACTGCGTCGCCGTCAGATGACGCTGCGACACAGGCAGGTGGCCACACGGCACAGGTCGACCGCGCGCCGCTTGGTGAGGAGGGTCCCCATGAGCACGGAGCCTACCAGCGGTCCCGCCCAGTGCCACCGCACCGACCAGCATCCGGGACGAACGGCCGCGCGCGGGAGCGGGTCAGCTGACCGAGTTGATCGGGACGTCCTTGGCGTCGGCGGTCACGGCCAGCCCCTCCGGCGTCGGCTTGACCTCGCGGACGGCGAGCTGGAAGGGCAGCTCCGGCAGCGGGATGTCGACCGAGATGCCCTTCGCGTAGTTGCTGAGCATCGTCTGGGCCAGCGGCAGCGCCGGCAGCCCCTCGGCGTTCAGGTCGTTGAACTTCAGGGCCACCTTGCCCTGCTCGCTGACGGTGATGTCGGCGGTGCCGTTGACGGTCAGCTTCGCGCCGAGGATGTCCAGCGGCGCGGTCACCGCCAGCCGGCCGCCCTGCTCGCCGAGCTTCAGGCCGGGCCGGTCGAGGAGCGCGGCGAGGCTGTCGTAGCTGATCGTGCCGGTGCCCCGGACGCTGTCCGCGACCACGTCGCCCCGGCCGGAGCGGAGGGTGTCCAGCGAGGCCCGGACGTCCCGCGCGTCCACGTCGAGCTGCGGCAGGCTGACCGCGTCGCCCTGCACCGAGCCCTGCACGTCGCGCAGCACGATCGAGATGTGCTCGTACTTGCCCGCGGCCACCTGGGTGAGGAAGGGGAAGCCGGCCACCTCGACCTGCGGCTTCGCCGAGCGGGCGTCCTGCTTCGCCAGCTCGTCGCTGACCTGCCGGGCGATCATCCGCTCGGCCGCCCCGGCGGCCACCCGGTCCGCGACGACCAGCAGCCCCCCGACGACCAGCAGCAGCACGACGAGCGTGCCGAGCACCTTGCCGCCCCGGCGCCGGGGCCGCTTCTCCTCCGCCGGGTAGGCCTCAGTCACGCCGCCTCCAGTGTCCTCCGCGCCGTCGTCGCGGCGCTCCCCAGCCCGATCCCCCGCCCCACCGCCGGCGCGGGCCGGACCCTCGGGAGCGGGGCGCACCGGTGATACCCGATGGGAAAGAGATTCAACCGCGTCAGAGGAACAGCGTGCACATCGCGTACGCCGCCGGGGCGGCGAGGGCGAAGCCACCGAGCGGCCCCTGCAGGTGCCGGGCGACCCACATCGTCGGCGGCTCGCCGGCCATCAGGCGGCCCGCCTCGGCGTAGCCGACGGCCAGGTCGGCGAGGACCGCGGTGGCCGCGGTGACCACGCCGATCAACGCCCCGCTGGTCGGCGTGAAGCCGACCAGGTAGCTGCCGAGCACCGCGCTGACCAGCGTGCCGATCATCGCGCCGGCGACCACGCCGGCCGCCCCCCGGGGCACCTGCGGGGCGAGCCGGGGCCAGGGCGCCACGGCGTCGGTCAGTCGGGCGACGGTCAGCGCGACGCCGGCGGCGGTGAGGCAGACGGTGATCGCCTGGGTGCCGGCCGGGATCCGGCTCAGCACGATCAGGGTGGCGAAGGAGACCACCCCGACCACGATCAGCAGGGTGGCGCCGAGCGACTCGGTCACCCGGGCCCGGTCCACCCGGCGGACCAGTTGGCCCAGCACCCCGAGCAGGAAGCCACCGGCGGCCACGTAACCCAGTGGGGCCAGCGCGGCGATGTCGGAGCGTACGGCGGCGGCGTCCGCGGCCACCGCGGCGGCCGTGCTGACCAGCGCGACCACCAGCAGCGCGGGCGGGCGCATGGCCATCGTCCAGGCGAGCACGTAGAGCAGCTGGACGCCGAGGATGATGCCCGCGAAGGGCAACCGGTGGCCGGGGCCGGCCGTCTGCGCGCCGAGCACCAGGCCGACGCCGAGCAGCGCGGCGAAGCCGGCCACGGTCAGCGCCAGCGGCCGGTTCACCGGCACCGGCGGGACGATCTCCTCCTCGGCCGGCTCGGCCGGCTCGTCGTCGGCGCGGCGGGCCGGCTCACCACCGCGGCGGGCCCGGCGGGGGCCGCGCTTGCGTTGCGAACCGGTCTCCTCGTCGGCCGGGCCGGCGCCCGGCTCCGGCGGGTAGCCGCGGGACGGACCGGCCGGCGCCGGTCGGGGGCCGTCGGCCCACGGGTCACGGCCGGTCTCGGGCGAGGCGGAGGAGGGATACACGACCCGATCGTGCCAGACCGACGGGCCGCCGCGGAGGTCACGGTTTCGGCAACGTTAAAAGTCGGCCCGCCAGGAGGGGCATCTCGGGCAAAGGGTAAGGACCGCCAAAGTGACCTCCGTGGCATCCGTTAGGCTCAACCCGTTACACCCGCCCCGTCATCGACGCCGGGACCCACGAAGTTCTCAGCGGGCGGCCCGCCGGCCGCCGCTGGTCGCGCGCGGCCCGAGGGCCGCCGGGACGGAGGTGATCGTGTGGAGCTCCTGCTGTTGGTGACCGCACGCGCAGGCGAGCCATCCGCGGTGCTGCCGGCACTCGACCTGCTGCCGCACTCGGTGCGTACCGCACCCCGGGACGTCCGGACGCTGGTTTCCGGCCCGAGCCCGGACGCGGTCCTGGTGGACGCCCGCTCCGAGCTGAGCGAGGCCCGGGCCACCTGCCGCATGCTGCACGCCACCGGGCTGGGGGTGCCGCTGGTCGCCGTGGTGACCGAGGCGGGCCTGATCGCGCTCAACGCCGACTGGGGCGTCGACGACGTCATCCTCGCCGGCGCCGGGCCCGCCGAGGTGGAGGCCCGGCTGCGGTTGGCGGTCGGCCGGCTGAGCAACGCGACGGCCGGCGCCGGCGGGTCGGTCCGGGCCGGTGAGCTGATGATCGACCCGGACACGTACGCCGCGAAGCTGAAGGGCCGCCCGCTCGACCTCACCTACAAGGAGTTCGAGCTGCTGAAGTTCCTGGCCCAGCACCCGGGCCGGGTGTTCACCCGCGACCAGCTGCTGCGCGAGGTCTGGGGATACGACTACTTCGGTGGCACCCGGACCGTCGACGTGCACGTGCGGCGGCTGCGGGCCAAGCTCGGCTCGGAATACGAGTCGATGATCGGCACGGTGCGGCAGGTCGGCTACAAGTTCGTCGTACCGCCGTCGCGGTCGCTGCCGGACGCGGAGCCGGCGCCGATCCCGGTCTGACCGATCCCGCCCCCGGGCCACCGCGCGGTGGACTCTTTCCGATAAGCCCGTTTCGTTCGTGAAGCCGGTTCTATTCTGACTGCCGAGTCCGGCGGCGGAAGGGGCGGCGGTGCGCGCGGTGACCACGGGGGCGAGAGCGGGAGTGTGCCGGGCCCCGTCGAGGCGGGCCGGCTGATGCCGGGGGCGACCCGCCGTGGCGTGGCGGTGGCCGGCCTGGTCGTGGTGGCGCTGCTCGGCTCGGCGTACGCGCTCGGCCGCAGCATGGTGCCGGAACCGCCACGGGACACCGCTGTGGGCGCGAGCGCGACCGGCCCGCACTACGCCGAGCAGCCCGCCGAGGGCGGCGTCGGGCCGGGCGCGCCCGGCGGGCGCACACCGCCGGCCACCCAGGACGCGCCGACGACGCCGCCGGGCCCGGCGGAGGGCCCGACCCCGGACGGGTACGGCCCGTTCGGCAGCCGGATCAGCACCGGCTCCACCGAGGTCGCGCTCACCTTCGACGACGGCCCGGACCCGCAGTGGACGCCGCAGGTGCTGGACCTGCTCCGCACCTACCAGGTGAAGGCGACCTTCTGCGTCGTCGGTCAGAACGCGCAGGACCACCCGGACCTGATCCAGGAGATCGTCGCCGACGGGCACACCCTCTGCAACCACACCTGGAGCCACGACACCCAGCTCGGCACCCGCTCCCCCGATCAGATCCGGGCCGACCTGCTGCACACCAACGAGGCGATCCGGGCGGCGGTGCCGGACGCGCACATCGGCTACTTTCGCCAGCCGGGCGGCAACTGGAACTACCGGATCGTGTCGGCCGCCGAGGAGCTCGGCCTGACCCCGCTGCACTGGACGGTCGACCCGGCCGACTGGCAGGCGCCGGGCAGCGCCAAGATCGTGAACTCGGTGCTGGGCGGCACCGGGCCGGGCGCCATCGTGCTGCTGCACGACGCGGGCGGCGACCGGCGCGGCACCGTCGAGGCGTTGCACACGCTGCTGCCCGAGCTGCGCTACCGGTTCCGGCTGGAGGCGCTGCCCACCGGTGCCACCTGAGCCCGGCCTCGCCGGCGCCGGCCCTCCGCAGCCCGGCGGCTACGGTGCCCGGCCTCGCCAGCGCCGGCCCTCCCCGGCGGCTACGGTGACGGGGTGAGCAACGCCGAGGCGACGATCGACGAGGTGACCCGGGCCGAGCGGCTGCGCCCCGACGAGACGGCCGAGATCCTGGCGCTGGCCCGGGTGGCCGGTGACGCCGACGGCGCCGACCCGCTCGACGAGCACGTGCTGCTGCGGCTGCGCGACCCGGGGGCCGCGGCGGTGCACCTGACCGCCCGCGCCACCGACGGCACGCTCACCGGCTACGCCCACCTGGACACCACCGACCCCGGCGGCATCGGGGTCGAGCTGGTGGTGCACCCGGCGTACCGGCGGCGGGGCACCGGCCGGGCGCTGGCGCGTGGGGTGCTGGCGGTGGCCGCCGGGCCGCTGCGCGCCTGGGCGCACGGCGACCACCCGTCCGCCGCGGCGCTCGCGGTCGACCTCGGGTTCGCCCGGGCCCGGGTGCTCTGGCAGCTGCGCCGCCCGCTGACCGCCCCGCTGGCCGAGCCACGGCTGCCCGACGGGTTGACGCTGCGCGCCTACCGGCCGGGGGACGACGACGCGGCCTGGCTGGCGCTGAACGCGCGGGCCTTCGCGGAGCACCCCGAGCAGGGCCGGTGGACCGCCGACGATCTGCGGCTGCGGCTGGCCGAGCCGTGGTTCGACCCGGCCGGTTTCCTGCTCGCGGTGGAGGAGTCGAGCGGCCGGCTGCTCGGCTTCCACTGGACGAAGGTGCACGAGCGGCCCGGCTCGGCCCGGATCGGCGAGGTGTACGTGCTCGGGGTGGACCCGGCGGCGCACGGCGGCGGGCTGGGCCGGGCGCTGACCACGGCCGGGCTGGCGTACCTGCGCGACCGGCGGTCGCTGGACCGGGTGATGCTCTACGTGGACGAGTCCAACAGCGCGGCCGTGGCGCTGTACGAGCGGCTCGGGTTCGCCCGCTGGTCCGCGCACGTCAACTACCACCTGGGCTGACCGGCCAGGTCGGTCACGGCACGGTCACGCGCCGACCTCGGCGCGGTAACTAGCCGCCCGACATATCCGATAAAGCGGATAGCTCGACCGGGGTTAACCGGAAAGTCAGCCGGCCATCAGGTAACCGCAACCGCGGTGGGCGGGCTTGTTCATCCCTCGTTCACTTCCGACCGGCGAACCGTCCACCTGGCCCTCCTACCTTTCGTGTCAGCCGGTCAGCGCACCGGTACCCGGCCACGGTCCGGGTGACCTGATCAAAGACGTGAAGGGAAACCCCTCAGGTGAAGCTCCAGCGGCACGGCGCCATCGCCTGCCTCGCTCTCGCGGCGGTGCTCGGTCTCAGTGCTTGCGGCTCGGACAACAACGAGCCGGCCGGCCCCTCGGCTTCCGGCTCCGCCGCCGCCGCCGACTGCGCCTCCGGCACCCTGAACGCGCAGGGCTCCTCCGCCCAGAAGAACGCCATGGCCGAGTGGATCAAGGCGTACCAGCAGCAGTGCTCCGGTACCACGGTCAACTACGAGCCCTCCGGCTCGGGCGCCGGCATCCAGGCGTTCATCGCCGGCACCGCCGACTTCGCCGGCTCCGACTCCGCCCTCAAGGAGGAGGAGCAGCCGCAGGCCGACGCCAAGTGCAACGGCGGCAAGGCGATCCACCTGCCGATGGTGATCGGCCCGGTCGCGGTGGCCTACAACCTCAGCGGCGTGGACAACCTCCAGCTCAAGCCGGCCACCCTGGCGAAGATCTTCGCCGGCAAGGTGACCAAGTGGGACGACGCGGCGATCAAGGCCGACAACCCGGACGCCAAGCTGCCGTCGAGCACCATCCAGACGGTGCACCGCTCCGACGAGTCGGGCACCACCGACAACTTCACCAAGTTCCTGTCCAAGACCTCCGAGGCGGACTGGACCTTCGGCAACGCCAAGGCGTGGAAGGCCCCGGGCGGCACCGGCGCCAAGGGCTCGGACGGCGTGGCCAGCGCGGTCAAGGGCGCCGACGGCAGCATCGGCTACATGGAGTGGTCGTACGCCGAGAACGCCGGCCTGAGCAAGGCCAAGATCGGCAACGGCAACGGTGAGTTCGCCGAGCTGACCGCCGAGTCGGCCGGCAAGACCATCGCCGGCGCCGAGGTCGAGGGCCAGGGCGACGACCTGAAGATGAAGATCGACTACAACACCAAGGAGGCCGGGGCGTACCCGATCGTCCTGGTGACCTACGAGATCGTCTGCGACAAGGGCCTCGCCGCCGACAAGCTGCCGCTGGTCAAGGGCCTGCTGGGCTACGCGGCCAGCAGCCAGGGCCAGTCGGAGCTGACCGAGCTGGGCTACGCCCCGCTGCCGGACTCGGTCCGTACCAAGGTCGAGGCCGCGGTCAAGAACCTCTCCTGACCGAAGCGACACCACCTTCTCAACTAAGCGAGCGAGCAGATGGGTGAAACCCCTCAGCGCTCGGCACACGCCGGCACCGGCGGGAACCCCGTGACCGAAGGTCACGAGCGGCCCGCCGGTGCCTCGGCGCGTGTGGCCGAGGCGCCACTTCGCACCCGTACCCCCGACGAGAACGGAATGGGCGGCGGCGGTGCGCTGCCCCGGGCCAAGGCGTTCGGCGCGGAACGGGCGTTCCGCGCCCTCGCCCTGGCCGCCGGCACCGCCGTGCTGGTCATCATCGCGGCGATCGCGGTCTTCCTGATCGCCAAGGCCGTCCCGGCGCTGCGGGCGAACACCGAGAACTTCTGGACCTACGAGGGCTGGTCCCCCAACGACTCGCAGCCGAAGTTCGGCATCGGCACGCTCGCCTTCGGCACCGTGCTCACCGCCGCGCTGGCGCTGCTCGTCGCGGTGCCGGTGGCGCTCGGCATCGCGCTCTACCTGTCGCACTACGCACCGCGCCGGGTCGGCACCACCCTGGGCTTCCTGATCGACCTGCTGGCCGCGGTGCCCAGCGTGGTGTTCGGCCTGTGGGGGCGGGACGTCTTCGTCAACCCGGTGCGGGACTTCTCGGCCTGGCTCAACGAATACTTCGGCTGGATCCCGCTGTTCGGCGGCGACGGACCCTTCGGCCGCTCGATCATGCTGGGTTCGCTGGTGCTGGCGATCATGGTGCTGCCGATCATCACCTCGCTCTCCCGCGAGGTGTTCCTGCAGACCCCCACCATGAACGAGGAGGCCGCGCTCGCGCTCGGCGCCACCCGCTGGGAGATGCTGCGCACCGCGGTCCTGCCCTACGGCAAGCCCGGCATCATCGCCGCGGTGATGCTCGGCCTCGGCCGGGCCCTCGGCGAGACCATCGCGCTGGCGATGACCCTCGGCATCACCTTCGGCATCTCGTTCAACCTGATCCAGAACGGCGGCAACACCATCGCCGCGAACATCGCCAACGCGTTCGGCGAGGCGAACGCGAACGGCCGGGGCGCGCTGATCGCCTCCGGCCTGGTGCTCTTCGCCATCACGCTGATCGTCAACATCACGGCCCGGGCGATCATCTACCGCCGCCGCGAGTTCACGGAGAGCGCCGCATGACCACCACCCTCACCTCGCACCGATCCCGGCCGCCGGCCCAGCCGTCCACCCTGAAGGCGAAGCGGCTGCCCGCGTACGCGTCCCCGGCCATCGCCGTGGCCGCCCTGCTCGTCGCCGCCGCGCTGGTGCTCGGCACCGGCGTCGGCGGCCCGGTGCTCGTGGTCGTCGTCGGCGCGCTGCTCTACCTGGCCGGGCTCTTCGCCGCGGCGACCCGGGTGGAGGGGCGCCGGTCGGCCCGCGACCGCGCCTGGAGCGCCCTGATCCACTCCGCCTTCGTGCTCGCCGTGCTGCCGCTCGCCTCGGTGGTCTGGACCCTGGTCAGCAAGGGCGTCGAGCGCCTCGACGGCAACTTCTTCGGCACCTCGATGAACAACATCGGGGCCCGGGACCCGCAGGGCGGCGCCTACCACGCGATCGTCGGCACCTTGCAGCAGGTCGGGATCGCCACCCTGATCACCGTCCCGCTCGGCATCCTCTGCGCCATCTACATCGTCGAGTACGGCCGGGGCCGGTTCGCCTTCACCATCCGGTTCTTCGTCGACGTGATGACCGGCATCCCGTCGATCGTCTCCGGCCTGTTCATCCTGGCCTTCTGGGTGCTGATCGTGTCGCCGGTGTTCAACGACGGCCGGCCCGGCTTCTCCGGCTTCGCCGCCGCGCTGGCGCTGGCGGTGCTGATGCTGCCGACCGTCGTCCGCTCCACCGAGGAGATGCTGCGCCTGGTGCCCGCGCCGCTGCGCGAGGGCGCGTACGCCCTGGGCGTGGCGAAGTGGAAGACCATCCTGCGGGTGGTGCTGCCCACGGCGCTGCCCGGCATCGTCACCGGCGTGATGCTCGCGGTGGCCCGCGCCGCCGGCGAGACCGCCCCGGTGCTGCTGGTCGCCGGCGGTGGCGCCGCGATCAACTTCAACCCGTTCGAGAACAACCAGTCGTCGCTGGCCCTCTACGTCTACCAGCAGGCCGGTGACGCGTCGAAGTACGCGCCGGCGCGGGCCTGGACGGCGGCACTCACCCTGGTCGCGCTCGTGCTGATCCTGACGATCGCCGCGAAGCTGCTGGCCCGTCGCAACCGGCTCAGCCGATGAACCCCGGAGGTACCACCATGGCCAAGCGCGTCGACGCCACGAACGTCACCGCCTACTACGGCGGCTTCAAGGCGATCGAGGACATCAACCTGACCGTCGAACCGAAGACGGTGACCGCCCTGATCGGGCCCTCCGGCTGCGGCAAGTCCACCTTCCTGCGGTCGATCAACCGGATGCACGAGGTGCTCCCGGGCGCCCGGGTCGAGGGCAGCCTGACCATCGACGGCCAGAACATCTACGACCGCGACGTCGACGTCACCGCCGTCCGCCGCACCATCGGCATGGTCTTCCAGCGCCCCAACCCGTTCCCCACCATGAGCATCTTCGACAACGTGGTGGCCGGGCTGCGGCTCAACGGGGTGAAGCGCAAGTCGGTCCTGGCGGAGACGGCCGAGAAGGCGCTGCGCTCGGCGAACCTCTGGGACGAGGTGAAGGACCGGCTGGCCAAGCCGGGCGCCGGCCTCTCCGGCGGCCAGCAGCAGCGGCTCTGCATCGCCCGCACCATCGCGGTCGAGCCGCAGGTGGTGCTGATGGACGAGCCCTGCTCGGCGCTGGACCCGATCTCGACGCTGGCCATCGAGGACCTGATGTTCCAGCTCAAGGACAAGTTCACCATCATCATCGTCACGCACAACATGCAGCAGGCCGCCCGGGTGTCGGACCGGACCGCGTTCTTCTCGATCGAGAAGACCGGTGACCCGGGCCGGCTCATCGAGTACGACAACACCCAGAAGATCTTCAGCAACCCGGCGCAGAAGAAGACCGAGGACTACATCACCGGGCGCTTCGGCTGAGGGGTAAGGAGGGTGCCCTTCTTAACGCATTCTGCATAGGAAGGGCCCCCTTTTAACACCGCGCGGCGGGGCTCAGCGCACCACGAAGCGCGGCGCGGCACCGTCGGGGAACTCGACCCGGGGGGTGACCGGGCGGGCGAGGCCGCGGCTGGCCGCGGCGCGAGTCACCCCGGCCAGGTCCCCGGCGGCGGCCACCTCCGCCAGGTTGACCACGGTCGGCGGCAGCATGGTCAGCTCGCCGGCCGCCGCCCGGGCCAGGGCGTCCGCCGGCCGGACCCACATGGTGTGGTCGGCCTCGCCGGAGACGTCCCGGGTCCGCTGTCCCGCCGGCAGCAGGGCCACGAAAAAGTACGTGTCGAAGCGGCGCGGCTCGAACTCCGGCGTGATCCACCGGCTCCACGGCAGCAGCAGGTCCGACCGGAGCGTCAGCCGCCGCCCGGCGAGCAGGTCGGCGAAGCCCAGCCGGTGGGCCACCAGCTCCTTGCGGGCCCGCTCCCACTCGTCGTCGCTGACGTCACCCACCACGGTGCCCGCGTCCGGCCCGGCCAGCAGCACGCCGGCCTCCTCGAAGACCTCCCGGGCGGCGGCGCAGACCACCGCCTGCGCGGCGTCCGGCGGCAGCGACAGCCGCTCGCCCCAGGCCGCCGGGGGCGGGCCCGCCCAGTCCAGGTGCGCCTGCGAGTCGGAGCGGTCCACCCCACCGCCGGGGAAGGCGTACATCCCGCCGAAGGCCATCCCGGCGACCCGGCGGATGACGTACGCCTCGAAGTCGTCGCCGGCGGGGCGGAGCAGCATGACGGTCGCCGCCACCCGGGGGACGGCGGGGGTGCCGCCCTCGGCGTAGAACCGGCGGGCGTTCTCGATCAGGCCGGGCGGGGCCGGGAAACCGTCGCTGTCGATCGTCATTCCGCGAGCCTAGGCCACGTCCTGGCCAGGCCCCGTTCCCGACCCGTGGATCAGTTTTCCGGGCCCCACGCCCGCTCGGCTAGCGTGCCGGCATGACGCGTTGGGGAATTCTGGCCACCGGACACATCGCCGCCCGTTTCGCCGAGGACCTGCGGCTGGTGCCGGGGGCCGAGCTGCTCGCGGTCGGTTCGCGGACCCGGGAGAGCGCCGAGCTGTTCGCCGCCCGGCACGGCGTGCCCCGGGCGTACGCCTCCTGGGCGGAACTGGCGGCGGACCCGGACGTGGACGTCGTCTACGTGGCGACCCCGCACTCCGCGCACCACGAGGCGACCATGGCCTGCCTCGCCGGTGGCAAGGCGGTGCTGGTGGAGAAGCCGATCACCCTCGACCTGGCCGGCAGCCGGGAGCTGGTCGAGACGGCCCGCCAGCGGGGCCTGTTCCTGATGGAGGCCATGTGGATGCGGACCAACCCCGCCATCCGCCGGGTGGTCGAGCTGATCGGGCAGGGCGCGATCGGCGCGGTGACGAGCGTACGGGCCGACTTCGGGGTGGCCGGGCCATTCCCGCCGGAGCACCGGATGCGGGCCCGGGCCCTGGGCGGTGGCGCCCTGCTCGACCTGGGGGTCTATCCGGTCAGCCTGGCCCACCTGCTGCTCGGCGTGCCGCAGCACCTGCGAGCCTGGGCGAAGATCAGCCCGGAGGGGGTGGACGAGAACACCGGCATGGTCCTCGGCTACGACTCGGGCGCGGTCGCCACGCTGAGCTGCGGGATGATCGGGGCCACCCCGCTGGTCGCCGCGATCACCGGCACCGGCGGGCGGATCGAGCTGGCCGAGCCGTTCTTCCGGCCCGGCTCGATCACGGTGCACCGGGCGGACGCCGCCCCCGAGGTCGTCGACGTGGCCCTGGAGGGGGGCGGCTACCAGTACGAGGCGATCGAGGTGCAGCGCTGCCTGGCCGAGGGGCTGCTGGAGAGCCCGCTGGTGCCGCACGCCACCACCCTTGAGGTGATGGGCCTGCTGGACGACGTGCGCGCCCTCATCGGCGTCGACTACGCATGAAAGGAGGGGCCCCTTATTAACAGACGTCTGTTAATAAGGGGCCCCTCCTTTCACCTCAGAACAGGGGGCGCACCAGCAGGTAGGTCAGGCAGGCGATCAGCGCGGCCGCCGGGAACGTGATGATCCAGGCGATCACGATGTTGCCGGCGACGTTCCAACGCACGGCGGAGAGCCGCTTGGTCGCGCCCACGCCCATGATCGCCGAGGTGATCGTGTGGGTGGTGGAGATCGGGGCCTTCAGCACCAGCGCGTTGAAGTAGAGCACCGCGCTGGCCACCGTCTCGGCGGCGAAACCCTCCGGCGGACCGAGGTCGATGATCTTGCGGCCCAGGGTCCGGATGATCCGCCAGCCACCGGCGTACGTGCCCAGGGCCAGCATGGTCGCCGAGGTCCAGAACACCCAGCCGGGGATGTGCGTCTTGTCGTTCTGGAAGCCGCCGGTGTAGAGCGCCAGGACCACGATGCCCATCGTCTTGGCGGCGTCCTGCATGCCGTGGCCGACCGACATGGCCGCCGCCGAGGCGGTCTGTGCCCAGCGGAAGCCGCGGTTGAGCTTGCCGGGCTGGCCGTTGCGGAACGCCCAGAGGATGGCCAGCATCACCAGGTAGCCGAGGGTCAGGCCGACGATCGGCGACAGGATCATCGGCAGGATGACCTTCTCGCCGATGGTGACCCATTGGACGATGCCGCCGGTGGAGAGCAGGGTCGCCCCGACCAGGCCGCCGAAGAGCGCGTGCGAGGACGACGACGGCAGGCCGAAGTACCAGGTGATCAGGTTCCAGGCGATGGCGCCGAGCACCCCGGCGAAGACCACCCCGAGGCTGCCGACCCCGGTGGGAAGGGTGACCAGGCCGTCGCCGACGGTCTTGGCCACGCCGGCGCCGAAGTGGGCGCCGACGAAGTTGCCGACCGCGGCCAGCAGCAGCGCGATCCTGGGGGTCAGCGCCCGGGTGGAGACGCTTGTCGCGATCGCGTTGGCGGCATCGTGGAACCCGTTGGTGTAGTCGAACGCCAGGGCCACCGCGATCACCGCCAGCACGGCGATGAGTTCGGGACTCACAGGATCAGGACTCCTTGACCGCGATGGTCTCGACGGTGTTGGCCACGTGCTCGAAGGCGTCGCAGGCGGCCTCCAGCTCGTCGGCCACCTCCTTCATCTTCAGCACGGTGAGCGCGTCGTACTCGCCGGAGAAGAGCCGGACCAGCAGCATCCGGTACACCCGGTCGCCGTCGTTCTCGAGCCGGTTGCACTCGATCCAGTAGTCCTCGAGGTCCTTCATCGACCGCAGTCGGGGCATCGCGTCGGCGGTCAGCTTGGCCTGCTGGTCGAGCACGTTGACCAGCTCGTGCATCTCTCGGGGCAGCGAGGGCAGCTTGGTCAGCCCGTACAGGTAGAGCAGGTTGCCGACCGCCTCCAGGTGGTCCATCACGTCGTCGAGCAGCGAGCCCAGCCGGTAGATGTCCTCCCGGTCGAACGGGGTGATGAAGGTAGAGTTGATCTTTTTGTAGAGATCGTGGGTGATCTGGTCGCTGTCGTGCTCGACCTCGGTCAGCCGCTCGCTCACCGACTGCACGTCCGCGCCGGGCAGTGCCAGCTCGTTGAGCAGCTCGGTGCCCCGTACCAGGTTCTGTGCGGCCCTGGTGAAGAGCTCGTAGAAGGCGCCCTCGGTAGGGCGGAAGGAAAACTTCACAGCACGGACCTCGTCGTCTTGGTGGTAGGGGTGGCACGCGGCCACCGAAGTGCCTGCCGTGGGAATGCTAGGAAACGCCGGGACCGGTCCTTGACCGGCCCACCCCTGGTCAGGCGCGATTCATGCCTCGTTCACCCGCCGTTCACCTTGGCCCGTCCGCAGACCACGCAAACGCGCCCGTTCCGCCGCCACGTCGAAGTCCGCGGGCGGATACCCGAGATCCAGCGTGTCGAACGTCTCCCGCAGCAGGTGGGCCACGGCCCAGTCCCGGTACCACTTGCGGTCCGCCGGCACCACGAACCAGGGCGCGCCGGCCGGGCCGCACCGCGCCAGCGCCTCGGCGTACGCCGCCTGGTAGTCGTCCCAGCGCGACCGGGCGTCGATGTCGCCCGGGTTGTACTTCCAGTATTTGCGCGGCTCGGTCAGCCGGTCCAGCAGCCGCTCCCCCTGCTCGGCCCGGGAGATGTGCAGCATCACCTTGACCACCGTCACCCCGCCGGCGGTCAGCTCCCGCTCGAACTCGTTGATCTCGTCGTACCGGGCCCGCCAGGTGGCCTCCGGCACCAGCCCGTCCACCCGGGCGACCAGCACGTCCTCGTAGTGCGACCGGTTGAAGATCCCGACGTACCCGGGCGGCGGCAGGGCCCGCCGGATCCGCCACAGGAAGTCGTGCCGCAACTCCTCGGCGGTGGGCGGGCCGAAGGAACGGATGTGCAGGCCGAGCGGGTTCATCGCGCCGGCCACCCGCTTGATCGTGCCGTCCTTGCCGCCGCAGTCCATCGCCTGGAGCACCAGCAGCACCCGGCCGGGCCGATCCCCGCCCAGCTCCGGCCCGCCGGTGGTCGGCGCGGAGGTCGCCGCGCCCGGCTGGGCGGCCTTCGCGGCGGCGAACAGCATCTCCTGCTGCCGGCCCAGCTCGGCGCCGATCACCTCGACCTGCCGCCGGGCCCACGCCTTGCGCCCGCCACCGGCGCCCGCCGCCGCGGGCAGGCCCGGCATGGACCGGGGATCGATCGCCCCGAGGTCGACCCGGTCGCCGTCCGATCCGGCCCGCAGCAGATCGCGCATGGTCCCGCCCTCGGGCGGAACGATCTCCGTCACGTCATCAGCGCCCATCCCCCGATCTTCACCCACGGCGTCGACACCCGCCTCCCGAGCGGACACCGGAAGCCCCGGCCGCGCCAGGACACGCCGTCCTGTCACGTTCGGGGGCTGCGCTGCGTCCGGTGGGTGGGCACAATCTGCGCGGGAGGCGGAATGGCGGTGCACATGGCGGCGACGGAGTTCGAGGCCGAACGAGGGCGGCTGACCTCGGTGGCGTACCGGATGCTGGGCAGCCGGAGCGAGGCCGAGGACGCCGTCCAGGAGACCTGGCTGCGCTACTCGTCGGCCCTCGGCGATCCGGCCGCCCGCGCCGAGATCCGGCACCTCGGCGCCTGGCTCACCACCACCTGCGCCCGGATCTGCCTGGACGTGCTGCGCTCGGCCCGGGTGCGCCGGGAGACGTACCCGGGGCAGTGGCTGCCCGAGCCGCTGGTGGCCCCGCTCGGCCCGACCGCCGACGGCTTCGCGCCGGACCCGGCGGAGCGCGCGGTCCGCCGTGACCAGGTGGGCACCGCGCTGCTGGTGGTGCTGGAGCGGCTCACCCCGGAGCAGCGGGTGGCGTTCGTGCTGCACGACGTGTTCGCCGTGCCGTTCGCCCGGATCGCCGAGGCGCTGGAGACCACCCCGGAGGCGGCCCGGCAGCTCGCCTCCCGGGCCCGCCGGGCGGTCACCGCCCCGGACGCGCCCCGGCACACCGCCGACCTCGCCGAGCAGCAGCGGGTGATGGCGGCGTTCGTCGCCGCCACCGAGTCCGGAGACCTGGCCGCGTTGGTCCGGGTGCTGGCCCCGGACGTGGTGCTGATCGGCGACAGCGGCGGCCACTTCTCGGCGGCCCGCCGCCCGGTCACCGGGGCCGACGCGGTCGGCCGGTTCACCCTCGGCCTCTTCGGCCGGGCCGGGCGCTACGGCGGGCAGGTGAAGGCAGGGGTGGTGCTGGTGGACGGGTCGCTCGGCCTGCACATCGAGACCGTCGACCCGGCTGGCCGGCTGATCCGGCTGGTCACCGCCTTCGCGGTGGCCGACGGCCGGATCACCGGCATCTTCAACCAGCTCAACCCGGACAAGCTCACCGCCGTGCCGGCCCTCGCCGAGGAGGCCGCCGGCTGGCCGCCGAGCTGGTGACCCCGGCGCCGGGTCAGACCACCAGGGCCAACCATTTCCGGTATGAGGTGGCGAACGGCTCGGTGCCGTCGCCCAGCGCGGTGAGCAGCCACCGGGCCGCCGCCCGCGCCTCGGCGACCAGGTCGTCCGGGTAGCCGAAGCGCTCCCGGTGCTCGGCGAACTCGTCCTCGTCGCGCAGCTCGACCAGGCCGGTGCCGCGCCGGCGCACCACGTCCAGGTCGAGGTCGACCAGGTGCACGGTGTCGCCCTCCCAGCGGGCCGGGGTGGCGATGTCGCAGTAGACCTCGCTGGTCCGCGGCGGCGGGTTGAACATCCCCGTCCACCAGCCGTGGTGCGGCACCAGCAGCACGAACGGGATCTGCTCGACCGACGGGCGGCCGTGGTAGACGGACTCGGTGCCGGCCGGCACGCCGAGCCAGACACCGAGATCGTCCTCGGTGAGCCGGCGGGCCGGGTAGTCGCGGTGGGCGCTGCCGTCGTACTTGCGGTAGATCACGCGGACCACGTCGCTCGGCATGAGTCGCACCCTAACCGATATCGCCCAACCGAAGCTGCGACGGAAATAACCGGACAGCGGGGTTGCGGTTCCGTACGGTGACGACGCCACGCGGCGGGGGCGGCCGGCGGTGTCGCCCTCGACGGGTACCGTCGCACGGTGACCGCGCCCCGCACCGCCACCGGCCCCGTCTCGCCCCGTGGAAGGCGCCGGAGCGCCCGGCCCGGCGCGGTCGAGCTGCTCACCGCCGCGGTGGGCGCGGTGCCCGGCGGCGCCACCCGCCCCGGCCAGCAGCAGATGACCGAGGCGATCGAGCGCAGCGTCGCCAGCCGCGAGCACCTGCTGGTGCAGGCCGGCACCGGCACCGGCAAGTCCCTGGCCTACCTGGCGCCGGCGTTGACCGTGGACGGCCCGGTGGTGGTCTCCACCGCCACCCTGGCCCTGCAGTCCCAACTGGTCGACCACGACCTGCCCCGGCTGGCCGACGCGGTGGAGCCGCTGCTCGGCCGGCGGCCCACCTTCGCGGTGCTCAAGGGCCGGCACCACTATCTCTGCCTGGCCCGGCTGGACAACTCCACCGAGGAGGAGCCGGAGGACACCCTCTTCGACGCACCCCGCGCCGGCGGCGGCACGAAGTGGCTCGGCGAGGCCGGCCGGCTCGGCAAGCAGATCCAGCGGCTGCGCGACTGGGCGGAGAAGACCGACACCGGCGACCGCGACGAGCTGGACCCGGGCGTCGACGACCAGTCCTGGCGGATGGTCTCCATGCCGGCCCGCGAGTGCGTCGGGGCGACCCGCTGCCCGTTCGGCCAGGAGTGCTTCGCGGAAGCCTCCCGGGCCCGGGCCCGGGAGGCCGACATCGTGGTGACCAACCACAGCCTGCTGGCGGTGGACATGCTCGCCGGGCGGCACATCGTGCCGCCGCACAAGCTGCTGATCGTGGACGAGGCGCACGAGTTGGCCGACCGGGTCTCCTCGGCGGCGCAGGCCGAGCTGGTGCCCGAGCTGATCGACCGGGCGGCCCGCCGGGCCCGGCCGCTGCTCAAGCCGGACGTCGCCGAGCGGCTGACCGAGGCCGGCGACGCGCTCGCCGTGGGCCTGGGTGAGGCGCCGGCCGGGCGGCTCACCACCGGGCTGCCGGGCCCACTGCGAGAGGCGTGCACGCTGCTCGACGCCGCCACCCGGGCCGCGCTGGACGCGATCGGCGAGGTGAAGTCGGACGACCCGGACCCGGTCCGCAAGCAGCAGGCCAAGGCCGTGCTGGACGAGCTCTCCACCACCGCGCAGCGGCTGCTGGAGGAGGCCGAGCACGACGTGGCCTGGGTCGAGAAGCCGGAGAACGGCAGCCGCCGGGCGCTGGTGGTCGCGCCGCTCTCGGTCGCCGGCACCCTCGCCACCCACCTGTACGACGAGCGCACCGTCGTCGCCACCTCGGCCACCCTGGCCCTGGGCGGCCGGTTCGACACGGTGGCGCGGGCGCTCGGGCTGGACGCGCCCGCACCGGCCCCGCCGTCGCCGGCCGCCGCCGCGCTGGCCGCCAGCACGGCGCGCGGCGACGCGGCGGCACCCGCGCCGGTGGCCGCCGCGCCGGGCAGCCGGGCCGCCACCGGCACCGTCCCGGCCACCGAGGGGCCGGGCTGGTCCTCGCTGGACGTCGGCTCGCCGTTCGACTACGCCCGGCAGGGCATCCTCTACGTCGCCGCGCACCTGCCCCGCCCCAGCGTGTCGGGCCTGCCCACGGCGGCCGGCGAGGAGTTGCTCGGGCTGGTCGGCGCGCTCGGTGGGCGTACCCTCGGGCTCTTCTCCTCCCGGCGGGCCGCGCAGCAGGCGGCGGAGCTGCTGCGGGCGCGGACCGACCTGCCGGTGCTGCTCCAGGGCGAGGAGGCACTGCCGCTGCTGGTCCGCAGGTTCCGCGAGGAGCGCGCCAGCTGCCTGTTCGGGGTGATGTCGCTCTGGCAGGGCGTGGACGTGCCCGGCGACGCCTGCCAGCTCGTGGTGATCGACCGGCTGCCCTTCCCCCGCCCGGACGAGCCGCTCGCCGCAGCCCGGGCGGCGGCCGTGGACGCCACCGGCGGCTCGGGCTTCGCGGCGGTGAGCGTGCCGATCGCCGCGGTCCGGCTGGCGCAGGGGGTGGGCCGGCTGATCCGGGCCACCGGGGACCGGGGCGTGGTGGCGGTGCTGGACTCCCGGCTGGAGACGGCCCGCGGGTACGGCCCGTTCCTGCGCCGGTCGCTGCCCCCGTTCTGGTACACCACCCGCCCCGAGGTGGCCCGCGGCGCCCTGGAACGCCTCGGCAAATCCTGACCCGGCCCCGCCCCAGGGCGCCGCCGGCCCGCGTTGCACCGACATACGGCACGTCGCGCCGTCACGGGCCCGGGAAGGCCCGACATCCGGCAGTTCGGGCCAGCACGGCCGGAGGCGCGGGGCGGGGACGGGTCAGGGCGCCTGGGAGGCGACCACCACGGCGTCCGGTGGGGTTTCCGGCACCGTGCGGGCGGCCAGCCGGCGGACCGCCGTGTTGAGCACGGCGATCAGCGGCACCGCGACCACCGCGCCGGTGATCCCGGCCAGCACCACGCCGGCCGCGATGCCGATGATCACGGCGAGCGGGTGGATGGCCACCGCCCGGCCCATGATCAGCGGCTGGAGCACGTGCCCCTCCACCTGCTGCACACCGATCACCACGCCGAGGATCACCAGGGCGATGTACGGACCACTGTCCACCAGGGCGACGAGCACCGCCACCACGCCGGAGAGCGTGGCGCCGACGATCGGGATGAACGCGCCGAGGAAGACCAGCGCGGCCAGCGGGAAGGCGAACGGGATGTCGAAGATGACCAGGAAGATGCCGATGCCGACGGCGTCGATGAAGGCGACCAGCACGGTGGCCCGCACGTAGGCGCCGAGCGTGGCCCAGGAGGCCCGGCCGGCGTCGTCGACCTTCCACCGGGCCGCCAGCGGCAGCAGCCCGACCAGGAACCGCCAGATCCGGTTGCCGTCGCGCAGGAAGAAGAAGGTGGCGAAGAGCACCAGGATGGTGCCGGTGAGCACCTCGGCCAGGGTGGCCGCGGTGCTGAGCGCGCCGCTGGTGAACTTGGCGCTGTTGCCGTTGATCCAGTTCTGCGCCTCGTCGATGTACCGGGTGAGCTGGCTGTCCGACAGGTGCAGCGGGCCGGTCTTCAGCCAGTCCTGGATCTGCCGGACGCCCTGCGACGACTTCGCGCTCAGCTCCGGCACGCCCCGGATGAACTCGTTGACCACCAGGGTCATCGTGGCGACCACCGCGGCCAGCCCGCCGACCAGCACCACCGCGGTCGCCGCCGAGCGCGGGAAGCGCGCCCGCAGCAGCCAACCCACCGCCGGCGCGAGCAGCGCGGAGAGCAGCAGCGCGACGGCCAGCGGGATGATCACGACGCTGATCGTGCCGACGATCTTGAGCAGCGCCCAGGTGACCACCCCGATGACGATCAGCCGCCACGACCAGGCGGCGGCGATCCGCAGCCCGTGCGGGACGTCCGCGTCGTCCCGGCTGGAGGTGGAGTTGTGCAGGGCGGCCGGCGGCTCGGCGCCGACCACCACCGCGGACGGCGCCGCCGCCGGTCCGGGCGAGGACGGCGAGGCCACCCGCGCCTCCTCCGGCACGTCCGCCGGGTGGGTCCGGGCCTCACGCACCGAATCCCGGCCGTTCTCGTACGCACGGCGCAGCCGTCCGCGTATCCGCTCGAAGCGGCTCAAGCGCACCTCCTGGCAACGACGGCGGCCCGCACGGCGCGGTCCGCACAGGGTACGTCCGACAGCGTCACCGTAGGGTAGATCCGCCACACATTGCCCAACCGTCATCCTCCGTAACCACCGGCGCACCCGTGCCGGGCGACGCGGTACCGTCTGCGGCGTGACCAGCGACCAGAACCTCGACGTCGGCCTGCCGATCCGCCTGCTGCACGACCGGGTGCTGGTGAAGACGGAGGGCGGGGAGGGCGAGCGCCGCTCCACGGCCGGGATCGTCATCCCGGCGACCGCCGCGGTGGGCAAGCGGCTGGCCTGGGCCACCGCGGTGGGCGTCGGCCCGAACGTCCGCTCGATCGTCTCCGGCGACCGGGTGCTCTTCGACCCGGACGACCGCTCCGAGGTCGAGCTGCACGGCCGGGGCTACGTGCTGCTGCGCGAGCGGGACGTGCACGCGGTGGCCGCCGAGCGGGTCGAGCCGGACGCGACCGGCCTGTACCTGTGATCCCGGGGTCGCCGCCGGTGGCGCGACCCGACCCGCTGGCGCCGTAGCGACGCCCCTGCCAGCCCTGCGCCCCGGCGTGCCCGCCGTTCCCGGTGTCGTTTGCGTCGCGGGGAGGCGGGAAGCCAGGCACGTCCGCGGGGCCCTGGGGAGGGACGATGCCGGTTCTGGTGAAGAAGGTGCTGCTCTGGGGTTTCGTCGCCTTCCTGATCTACTTCATGGCGTTCCGGCCGGACGGCGCGGCCCAGCTGTTCCGCGGGATCGGCGCGGCGCTGATGGCGATCGCCCAGGGCCTGGGCGACTTCCTCACCGGCCTGATGAGCTGACCCGGGTGTGCCGGGTTCAGTGCCGCCCCGGGGGCCAGGGCGCGGCCGGACCCGGGCCGTACCAGCCGGGCGGGCCGTAGCCGGCCGGCTGGGCGGGCGGCGGGGGCGGGGCGAGCACCACCGGGATCGGCACCACCGGCTCGTCCGGCGCCTCGACGGTGCGCTGCGAACCGTCCGGGAAGCGCAGGTGGTAGCGCTGCCCGTCCCAGACGCCGACCGGCGCCTGCGGGTCCCGCCCGACGAAGAACGACCGGTACGCGCTGATCGCGTCCAGCAGCTCCCGCTCCTCCCGCACCGTCCGTTCCCGGTCGGCGGGGCGGGCGTCCAGGCCGCGGCGCATGCCGTCGCGCAGCAGCGCCAGCCGGGTGGCGGTGAACTGGTAGCCCCGCATCGCCTTCAGCCCGGCGTCGCCGGCCACCCGCCGGGCCCAGGTACGCGCGGCGTGCCGTCGCCCGAGGCTGCCGAGGGCGGCCACCTCGGGCGGGGTGAGCCAGCCGGCCCGGACGTAGTCGGGCAGGGTCCGCTCGGTGAGCCGCCCCTCCCAGGCGCGCAGCCAGACCGCCAGCCCGACCATGCCGAAGAAGATCGGCACCATCACACCGAGGTAGCCGTAGAGCGCGATCAGCCCCTCCCCGGTGGCCGCCACCAGCGACGGCAGCAGGTTCCAGGCGCCGTGCAGCATCATCGCCAGCAGCAGGCCGGCGGCCGGGGCGAGGATGCGTACCCGGCGGTCGGCGGTGCGGGCGGCGATGCCCAGCCCGACCCCGGTCATCGAGGTGAACAGCGGGTGGGCGAAGCCGAAGAGCAGGATCCGGACGATGAAGATGGCGATCACCTGCCGGACGCCGGTGGCCGGCCCGTACTGCTCGACGCCGGAGGCGTAGCCGTAGCCGCCCAGGTAGAGGATGTTCTCCACCATGGCGAAGCCGATCGCGGAGAGCCCGCAGTAGACCAGCCCGTCGGTGATCCCCGACCACTCCCGCCGACGGAAGATCAGCAGCAGGATGGGGCCGAGCGCCTTGGTCAGCTCCTCGATGAACGGGGCGACCAGCACGGCGGTCAGCGCCTGCGGCAGGCCCCAGTCCTTGAACAGCCGGGCGGCGGTCTCGTTCACCGTCAGCGACGCGGCGGTGGAGACGAACGCGCCCCAGGCGAAACAGAAGATCAGGTATTTGAGCGGCTCCGGCTCGTACCGGTCGAGCCAGAGGAAGCAGGCGACCAGCACCGGCACCGGCAGGATGGCGGCGACCAGGCCGACCAGCAGCGCCTGCGTTCCGAGGCTGGACCCGAGCTGGATCAGCATGAAGACCGCGCAGGCGGCGATCAGCAGGATCACCCCGGCCAGCCCGAGGATGCGACGCCCGCCCAGCCGGCGCAGCGGCATCCGCGGTGCGGCGGCACCGGGCGGCGGCGGGACGGCGGGCGCGGGCGACGGCGGCGGCGAACCGCCCGGCGGGGTGTCGGCCATGCGGTCAGCGTAGCCATCCGGGGCCGCGCCGGCCGGCCGCATCCGCGCGACCGCCGCGGTCAGCCCACCGGGGGCGCGGTGGGCGGCCGCGACGTACCGTGCCGCTCGGCCGCACCGCTGGCCGGCTCCGGTTCGCCGAAGGCCTGCCGGACCAGCCGGTTCGCCTCCTCCTGCTCGATGCCGGAGGCCACCATCAGGTCGCTCGCCGTGGTCCGGACCTGGGCGATCACCACGCTGCCGGAGAAACCCACCCCCTGGGCGTACGCCCGGCCGGCCTCGCTGACCGCGCGCAGCGACCGCTCGCGGGCCTGCTCCGGCTCCTGGCCGGCGGCGAACTCGTGGCGCAGCAGCCGGACCGACTCGGCGAGGTGCGCCAGCGCGTCCGGCATCGGCTCCGGGATCGGCTCCTCGTCCTCGATCATGGTGACCGAGCGCCGGATCAGGGTGCCGGTGTTACGCATCGCCCGGTCGATCGGGTCGGCCGCCTCGGCGTAGTGGGTCAGCTCGCTGCGCCGGTGCCAGCGCGCCGGCGACAGCGTGCTGGTCTCCTTGGCGCCCTCGATCGCCTCGGTGAAGGTGGCCAGCTCCTCCTTGTTCTCGCGGAGCCGTTCCAGGGCCCGCTGGGCGCTGTCCCGGTCCCGGTCACGCAGCGCGGTCGCGGTGACCTCGAGCTGGTCGGCGAGCAGGTCGAGGGCCGGGCGGGCGGCCCGGTTGATCACCCGGAGCGGGTTGAGCGGCAGCAGGATCGCGGTGACCAGCAGGGCGATGCCGCCGCCGACGAACGCGTCGACGAAGCGGGGCAACTCGAGGTTGTGGGTGGACGGGCTGAGCGTGACGATCAGCACCGCGGTCGCGGCGGCCTGGATCACGATGGCCACGCTGGCGCCGAAGAAGATGGTCAGCACGATGGCCGCGGTCACCACCAGGCCGAGCTGCCAGCCGCCGGTGCCCAGGAAATAGATCAGCACGTCGCCGACGAAGACCCCGACCGCCACCCCGACGATCAGCTCCACCGTGCGGCGCAGCCGCTGGCCCACCGAGGCGGCCAGCGTGCCGACCGCCGAGATCGGCGCGAACACCGGCTGCGGGTTGTGCAGGAACTCGTGCGAGACGACCCAGGCGAGCGCGGCGGCCAGCCCGGCCTGGACCGCCAGGCCCAGGGCCATCCGGACCCGGTGCAGCCGGTCGTGCAGGGTGGCCTTGCCCCGGTGGCGCAGCTCGTTGACCGCCGCCGCGATCCGCGCCGAGTCGATGTCCGTCCCGCCGTCGCCCAGCCCGGCCCGGCGCAGGAACGAGGGGCGGCGGTCCCGGGCAACGGCCATGGCGGGTACTACCCGCGCCGGAGCGGGGCAATCCTCGCAGCGGGCAGGTGGGACGGCCGGGTGGGCGGGTGTGGCGGGCCGGGTGCGGCAGACTCGCCCGGGTGGAGGCACTGATCGACGGGTGGTGCGCCGCGGCGCGCGACGCCGGGGCGACGGCGGATCGGACGGCCCTGGCCCGGGCCGGCGCGGGGTTGCTGGCCCGCTGGCGGGAACCGCACCGGCACTACCACACGATTCCGCACCTGCGGGCGGTGCTGGCCACCGTCGACCGGTACGCCGACCTGGCCGCCCGCCCGCACCTGGTCCGGCTCGCCGGGTGGGGCCACGACGCGGTCTACGACCCGCGCGCCGCCGGGGACGCCAACGAGCGGGCCAGCGCCGAGCTGGTCGGCCGGCTGCTGGCCGGGCTGGGGGTGCCGGCCGCCGGGGTGGCCGAGGTGGCCCGGCTGGTGCTGCTCACCGCCGGGCACCGGGTCGACCCGGGCGACCGCGACGGCGCCCTGCTCTGCGACGCCGACCTGGCCGTCCTGGCCCGCCCCGAACCGGAGTACGACGGCTACGCGGTCGCCGTCCGCCGGGAGTACGCGCACGTGCCCGAGCCGGACTTCCGGGCCGGGCGGGCCCGGGTGCTCACCGCCCTGCTCGCCCTGCCCGCGCTGTACCGCCTGCCGCCGCTCGCGGCGCGCTGGGAGGCCCGGGCCCGCGCCAACCTCACCCGCGAACTCGCCGACCTGACCGCGCCCGACGACCATGATCACGCTCAACCCGGGAAGTAGTGGCCTCGTCCGGGCTCGGATGCCCCTGTTTCCCGGATCGAGCACGATCTTGCGGGACGGACAGGCGCGGGAGCGGGGGTCGGGCGAGGAGCGGGCGCGGGGGTCGGGCGCGGGTCAGGCGGCGCGGCGGGCCAGGTGCTTGGGGCGGCGCAGGTCGGCCGCGCGGAGCAGTCGGACGATCTCGCGGCTCGGGACGACCCGGGCGCCGAGCCAGACCGCCACCGGGAACCGCTCGGCCGGGATGTCGTAGTGGTCCCGGTCGAAGCCGCGTCGGGGCGCGCCCAGCGCCTCGGCGAAGGCGTGCAGCTCGGCGTACGAGACGTCGCTGACCAGGTGTGACCAGAGGCGGCCCCGCCAGGGCACCCGCGGCTCGTCCAGATACAGCATGGCGGCCAATGTAGCCGCTCGGGCGGGACGGGCACCGCGCTAGCGTTCGCACATGGCCGACTCCCCCCTCCTCGCCGACCTGCGGGCCGCCCTCGGCGGCGCCGCCGTGCTCACCGACCCGGACCTGTTGCGGACCCACCGGCGCGACGAGGCCGACCTCTGCGCGGCCGGTACGCCGCTGGTGGTGACCCGGCCGCGCGACACCGAGGAGGTGGTGGCGGTGGTCCGCGCGGCGGCCCGGCACGGCGTGCCGGTGGTGCCGCAGGGTGCCCGCACCGGGCTGGCCGGCGCCGCCAACGCGGTCGACGGGTCGGTCGTGCTGAGCACCGTGGCGATGGACAAGATTCTGGAGATCGACCCGGTGAGCCGGATCGCCGTGGTCCAGCCCGGCGTGGTCAACGCGCGGCTCGCCCGGGCGGTCGCCGAGCGCGGCCTCTACTATCCGCCGGACCCGGGTTCCTGGGAGTCGTCCACCATCGGCGGCAACGTCGCCACCAACGCCGGCGGCATGTGCTGCGTGAAATACGGCGTCACCAGCGAGTACGTGCTCGGGCTGGAGGTGGTGCTCGCCTCCGGTGAGGTGCTGCGCACCGGCCGGCGTACCGCCAAGGGGGTCGCCGGGTACGACCTGACCCGGCTCTTCGTCGGCGCCGAGGGCACCCTCGGGGTGATCACCGAGATCACCGTGGCGCTGCGCCCGGCGCCCGAGGAGTCACTCACCATGGTGGCGGTCTTCGACACCACCGCGGCGGCCGGCGCGGCGGTGGCGGACATCGCCGCACAGGGGCTCACCCCGAGCCTGCTCGAACTGCTGGACCGCACCCATCTGGTCGCCATCGAGGCGTACCGGCCGATGGGCCTGCGTACCGACGCGCAGGCGCTGCTGCTGGCCGCCGCCGACACCGGCGCGCGGGCCGCCGACGACCTGGCCCGGATCGCCGAGGTCTGCACCGCGGCCGGGGCGAGCGAGGTGTACGCGGCCACCGACGCGGTCGAGGCGGCGGCGCTGTTGCAGGCCCGGCGGTCGGCCCACCCGGCGATGGAGAAGTTCGCCGCGGACGCCTTTCCCGGCGGCAACGGCGGGCTGGTCATCGACGACGTGGCCGTGCCGCGCGGGTCGCTGGCCGCGCTGCTGGACGGGGTGGCCCGGATCGCGGCCGAGTGCGACGTGCCGATCGGCGTGGTGGGCCACGCCGGGGACGGCAACCTGCACCCGAACATCGTGATCGACCGGGCCGACCCGGCCAGCGTCGAACGCGGCCGGCGAGCGTTCGACGAGATCATGCGGCTCGGCCTGGCGCTGGGCGGCACCTGCACCGGCGAGCACGGGGTGGGGCTGCTGAAGCGGGACTGGCTGGCCCGGGAGATCGGGCCGGTCGGGGTCCGGGTGCACCAGGCGATCAAGGCGGCGCTGGATCCGGACGGCCTGTTCAACCCGGGCAAGGTGCTCTGAGCGCCGCAGCGCGGCGGGGGGTCCGCGCCCGGCCGCCCGTCGCCGGCGGGAGGTGAGGAAGGGCCCCCGGTTAACGCACGGCCGCTGGCCGGTGACCCGGCGGCCCGTGCTCAGGAGGTCGGTTCGGCCGGGGTCGCCTGGGTGAGCAGCACCAGGATCTCCTCGGCCACCGGCGGCCGTTCCTCGCCCGGGCAGTCCTGCGAGGTGATCAGGCCGGCCGTGGTGAGCAGGCTGGAGGTCAGCGCGTCGATGCAGCTGGCCCGGTACTGCCGGACCTCGTCGGTCTCCCCGGCCAGCCGGGGGTCGGCGAGCAGCGTGTGCAGCCGCCGCAGCCGGCCGGGGTCGAGGGCACCGGTGGAGGTCACCCCGTCGCCGGCGCAGTCGACACACTCCCACCGGCCGTCCGGCTCGACGTTCAGGGTGCGCAGCGGCCCGTCCGAGCCGAGCTTCTGGACCAGGCTGACCCGGTTGGCGCCGGTCGGTGCCACGGGCTGGTCCGACGCGGTCCCGTCGCCGGCGGGTGTGCCGCCCGCCCCGGCCCGGCGGACCGGGCCGATCGCGCAGGCGCCGAGTGTGGCGACCAGCACGGCGGCGACGGAGAGGACACTCAGGCGCGACCAGAGGGGGAAAGCCACGCGGCGGAAACTACCGCACGATGGGAATCGCGGACACCGGCCGACCGGTCGCGGATCGGTCAGCGGGACGACGAGGGCAGCTCGGCGATGTCGCCGTCGCCGCCCCGATCGGCGGCGAAACCGCGTACGTCGGGGGCGCCGAGCCGGGCCGCGTCCGCCGTGGCATCGTCCGGCATGGACTGTGACTGCCGCTCCGCCTCCACCCGCGCCCGGTAGTGGTCCACCTCGCGGGCCCGGGTCGCCGCGTCCCAGCCGAGCACCGCGCCCATCAGCTCCGCGGCGTGCTCCGCCGACTCCAGGCCGCGGTGGCTGGTCTCGAAGGAGATCCGGGTACGCCGGGTGAGCACGTCCTCCAGGTGCAGCGCGCCCTCGGCCCGGGTCGCGTACGTCACCTCGGCGGCGAGGTATTCCGGCGCGCCGGCCAGCGGCGACGCGAGCAGCGGGTCGGCGTCGATCAGGGCGAGCAGCTCCGGGGTGAGCGAGCCGTACCGCTCCAGCAGGTGCTCGACCACCCCGACCTGCACCCCGTGCCGGCGGGCCAGGTCGGCCCGGTCCCGCCACATCGCCGCGTACCCGTCGGCGCCGAGCAGCGGCAGGTCCGCCGTGCGCGACGGGCGGGCCCCGCCCAGCCGGCGGGCCGCCCGGTCCACCACGTCGGAGGCCATCACCCGGTACGTCGTGTACTTGCCGCCGGCCACCAGCAGCAGCCCGAGCATCGGCTCGAAGACCGCGTGCTCGCGGGAGAGCTTGGAGGTGGAGTCGGCCTCGCCGGCCAGCAGCGGGCGCAGCCCGGCGTAGACGCCCTCGATGTCGTCGATGGTGAGCGGCCGGTCGAGCACCGTGTTGACCTGGTCGAGCAGGTATTGGATGTCGCGTGCGCTGGCCGCCGGGTGGGACCGGTCCAACCGCCAGTCGGTGTCGGTGGTGCCGATGATCCAGTGCCCGCCCCACGGGATCACGAACAGCACGCTGGTGGCCGTGCGCAGGATCAGCCCCGTCCCGCCGGTGATCGCCGAGCGGGGCACCACCAGGTGCACCCCCTTCGACGCCCGCACCCGGATCCCGGGGCGCAGCCCGACGTCGTTGAGCATCCGGGACATGTCGTCGCTCCACACCCCGGTGGCGGCGACGACCGTGCGGGCGCGTACCTCGAACTCGGCGTCCGGCGATCCGGCGGGCGCCTCCAGGTCGCGGACCCGGACGCCGGTCACCTCGCGGGCCTGCCGGATCAGGCCGACCGCCCGGGTGCTGTTCACCACCGTCGCGCCCAGGCTGGCCGCCGTCCGGGCCAGGGTGACCACCAGCCGGGCGTCGTCGACCTGGCCGTCGTAGTAGCGGATCGCCCCGGCCAGCCGGTCGCCGCGCAGGCTGGGGAAGGCCCGGCGCGCCCCCTCGCGGCTCAGGTGCCGGTGCAGCGGCATGCCCCGGCCGCCGCCGAACAGCCCGGCGAACGCGTCGTAGGCGGCCACCCCGGCGCCGTAGTAGGACCGGCGGAAGATCCGCGCTGGCAGGTCGCGCAGCCGCTCCCCGGCGGGGAGCGGGACCAGGAACGGGACCGGCCGGACCAGGTGCGGCGCCAGCCGGGTGGCCAGCAGCCCGCGCTCGGTCAGCGCCTCGTGGACCAGGTGCAGCTCCAACTGCTCCAGGTAGCGCAGGCCGCCGTGGATCAACTTGCTGGAGCGGCTGGAGGTGCCGGCGGCGTAGTCGCGCGCCTCCACCAGGGCCACCTTCAGCCCCCGCGACGCCGCGTCGAGGGCGGCGCCGGCACCCGTCACCCCGCCGCCGATGACCAGCACGTCGAACCGCTCGGCGCGGAGTTTGCGCAGGTCGGCAGCGCGGCGCTGCGGGGACAACTGACCGGCGACGGCTCGGGAGACGTTGGGGTCACGCACCCGTCCACGGTAACCGTCCCGGGCTCGCCCCGGCACGCGCCCGCCACGCCGTACTGTCTGTGGGCATGCAGGTCGGTCCCCCGCCGCCGTACGGTCCGCCCGGCCCCTGGGCCCCGCCGCCGGCCCGGTCCAGCCCGTGGCCGGTGGTCGCCGCCGTGCTGGCCGGGCTCTGGACCGTCCCGGTGGTGGCGCTTCCGCAGCTCGCCGGCTGGGGGGTGGACCAGTTCGAGCTGAACGCCGGCACCCGGCTGGTCTGGCTCTGGCCGCTGCTCGGACTGGTCACCGCGGTGCTGGTCGGCGTGCCGGCCCTGCTGCTCGCGCTGCTGCCCCGGTCGGCGGCGGTCCGGGCCACCGGACGGGTCTGGCTGGGCGGCGCGGTGGTGCTCTGCGCGCTCGGCCTGTGGCGGGCGCTGCCCCCGGTGCACCACGAGGCGTACCTGGCCGGGCTGGCCGGCACCGCCGCCCTGGCCGCGCTGGCGCTGACCCGGCTCGCGCGCCGGCGTACCCCCGTCGAGAGCGGTCCGGGCGGGCGGCGGCCGGGCGCGGTGACCCTGCTCGCCGCGGCGGCCGGCCTGGCCCTGCTGCTGCCCTGGCTCTGGGTCGGCGCGCTGGGCGGCCTGCTGGAGACGGTGCTCGCCGGGCTGGCCGCGGCCGCCGTCGGGGCGCTCGCCGGGGCGCTGCTCGACGCCGACTTCTGGGCCGCGTTCAGCGTCGGGGAGCCGCCCCGGCCGGCCCGGCTGGTGCTGCTCGGCGGGCTGGTCGCCGGGGTGGCCCTGCTGCTGGTCGCGGCCGGCACCGGGCACTCCGGGACGCAACTGCCTGCGCTGCTCACCGTGCCACCGGCGGGTTTCCTGGCCGCCGCGCTGCACGCGGCGGCCCGCCGGGCGGGTGACCCGGCCGGGGCCGGGCCGACCCGCTGGCTGGTCGGGCTGGCCGTGCTGGGCCCGTTGGCGTTCACCGACCCGGAGGAGATCTCGCTGCCGCTGCTCACCGGCCGGGACGTGCCCTACTGGACCGCGGTGGCGGCCGGGGTCGGGCTCGCCGTGGCGCTGCTGCTCGCCGCCGGCTACGGCGTGCTGCTGGCCCGCCGGCGGGCGCGCACGCCGAGCCGCCGGGTGGCGGCGGTGACCGTCGCGGTGCTCGCCGCCACGGCGGTGCTTGTCGACGTCGGCCCCGGCCAACCCGGACTGTACGGCGAGCGGCTGCTGGTGGTGCTGCGCGAGCAGGCGGACCTGACCGGCATCCCCGCCGGTGCCGCCGGCCGGGCCGGCCGCGACGTCCGGGCCGCCGAGGTCTATCGCCGGCTGGTCACCACCGCCGACCGGTCCCAGGCGGACCTGCGCCGCCAGCTCACCCGGCTGCGGCTCAACCCGACGCCGTACTACCTGGTCAACGCGATCGAGGTGGACGGCGGGCCGGCGGTACGGGCCTGGCTCGGCCGGCGGCCGGAGGTGTCCCGGGTGCTGATCAGCCAGCGGGTCCGCCCGCTGCCCGCGCCGGCACCGACCAGCCACGGCGACCGGCCGGCGCCCACCGGGCCGGAGTGGAACATCCGCCTGCTCGGGGCGGACCGGGTCTGGTCCGAGCTGGGTGTCACCGGGGCCGGGGTGGTGGTGGGCAGCTCCGACTCCGGGGTGGACGGCGGGCATCCGGCGCTGGCCGCCGGCTTCCGGGGCGGCGACGACTCCTGGTACGACCCGTGGACGCACTCCCGGCGGCCCACCGACCGGGGCGGGCACGGCACGCACACGGCGGGCAGCGCGGTCGGCCGCGACGGCATCGGGGTGGCCCCGGGCGCGAGCTGGGTCGGCTGCGTCAACCTGGACCGCAACCTGGGCAACCCGGCCTACTATCTGGACTGCCTCCAGTTCATGCTGGCGCCCTTCCCGGCCGGCGGCGACCCGCTCACCGACGGCCGGCCGCAGCGGGCGCCGGACGTCCTCACCAACTCCTGGGGCTGCCCGCCGGTCGAGGGCTGCGACTCCGGTGCGCTCCGGCCGGCCACCGCGGCGCTGGACGCGGCCGGGATCATGGTCGTCGCCGCCGCCGGCAACTCCGGACCGGGCTGCGGCACGGTCGCCGACCCGCCCGCGCCGTACGCCGACGTGCTGACCGTGGGGGCGGTCGACCGGCAGCGCCAGGTCACCGACTTCTCCAGCCGCGGCCCGACGCCGGCCGGCGAGGCCAAGCCGGACCTGGTCGCGCCGGGGGCCGAGGTGGTCTCCGCGATGCCGGGCGGGGGGTACGCCGCCCTGGACGGCACCTCGATGGCCACGCCGCAGGTCGCCGGGGTGGTGGCGCTGATGTGGTCGGCCAACCCGGCGCTGGTGGGTGACCTGGCCCGGACCCGGGCCATCCTGCGGGAGACCGCCACCCCGGTCGCTTCGCCGGCCTCCCCAGGGTGCGGCGGGGTGGCGGACGTGGCCGGCGCCGGGCTGGTCGACGCGTACGCGGCCGTGCGCGCGGCCCGCGCCGGGTGAGCCGCTCCCCTCGTCGGTGACGTGGCGCGGAGACTACGGTCAGCCCCCATGAACGTGGAGATCATTGACCTGGGGTCGGAGCTGCTGCCGGCGGCCGTCGACCTCTGCCGGCGCGCACTCGACCTGGCCGAGGACGCCGCAGAGACCCCGAGCATCCTGGACACGCTCACCGTTCGGGCGGCGGCGCACCGGCCGGTCGTGCTGCTCGGCGCGGTCCGCGGACCGGACCTGATCGGGGTGCTGGTCGGCTCGGTGTCGCAGCGGGATCCCCGGCTCGGCCACGTCGACCTGGTCGCGGTGGCGCCGCAGGAGCGCCGCCGGGGCGTCGGGCGGGCGCTGCTGGCCGGGGCGGAGCGGCGGCTCGCCGCGCTCGGCGCGACCGAGCTGCTGCTCGCCGGGAACCCGCCGCACTACGCCTGGCCGGGCATCGACGTGCGCTACACCCCGGCGATCTGCGCCGCGCTGGCGCTCGGCTACACCCAGGACCGTACGGCCTGGAACATGACCGCGGACCTGGCGGACGGCTCGCCCGCGGTGCGCCCGACGGACGCCGCGGAACGCCGGCTGGCCGAGCGGGGCGTCACGGTACGCCGGGCCGAGCCGGCCGACGTGCCGGCGCTGGCGGCGTTCGCGCGGTCGGTCTTCGGCGGCGCGTGGGACGGCGAGCTGACCGGGTCGGTGGGGCGGCCGGACGCGGGTGCGCACCTCGCCGAACAAGACGGCGCCCTGTTGGGCTTCGCCGCGTACGGGTCGTCCCGGCCCGGCTGGTTCGGACCGATGGGCACCGCGCCGGCGGCGGAGGGCATGGGTATCGGTGGGGTGTTGCTGCGCCGGTGCCTGCGCGACCAGCGCGCCGCCGGGCTGCGGTCGGCGCAGATCGGCTGGGTGGGGCCGGTGCCGTTCTACTCCGGTGCCGCGGGCGCCCGGATCGAGCGGGTCTTCTGGCTGTACCGCAAGCCGATCAGGCGGTAACGCCGGGTACGCGAAAGGGCGGACCGCTGACGCGGCCCGCCCTTTCGGCGTCTTGCTGGGGCTGGACTCAGAAGTCCATGTCCCCGCCACCCGGACCAGCCGGGGCGGCCGGGGTCTTCTCCGGCTTGTCCGCCACGACGGCCTCGGTGGTGAGGAACAGCGCGGCGATCGACGACGCGTTCTGCAGCGCGGAACGGGTCACCTTGGCCGGGTCGATGATGCCCGCGGCCAGCAGGTCGACGTACTCGCCGGTCGCGGCGTTGAGGCCGTGACCCGGGTCGATGTTGCGGACCCGCTCGACGACGACGCCACCCTCGAGGCCGGCGTTGACGGCGATCTGCCGCAGCGGGGCGTCCAGCGCGATCTTGACGATCTGGGCGCCGGTCGCCTCGTCACCGGTCAGGTCCAGCTTGTCGAAGGCGGTCTTGCCGGCCTGCACCAGCGCGACGCCACCACCCGGGACGATGCCCTCCTCGACGGCGGCCTTCGCGTTGCGGACGGCGTCCTCGATGCGGTGCTTGCGCTCCTTGAGCTCGACCTCGGTGGCCGCGCCGACCTTGATCACCGCAACACCGCCGGCCAGCTTGGCCAGGCGCTCCTGCAGCTTCTCGCGGTCGTAGTCGGAGTCGCTCTTGTCGATCTCGGCGCGGATCTGGTTGACCCGGCCCTGGATCTGGTCGGCGTCGCCGGCACCGTCGACGATGGTGGTCTCGTCCTTGGTCACCACGACCTTGCGGGCGCGGCCCAGCATCTCGAGGCCGACGGCGTCCAGCTTGAGGCCGACCTCCTCGCTGATGACCTGGCCACCGGTGAGGATGGCGATGTCGGCGAGCATGGCCTTGCGGCGGTCACCGAAGCCCGGCGCCTTGACGGCGACCGACTTGAAGGTGCCCCGGACCTTGTTGACGACCAGGGTCGCCAGGGCCTCGCCCTCGATGTCCTCGGCGATGATCAGCAGCGGCTTGCCCGACTGCATGACCTTCTCCAGGATCGGGAGCAGGTCCTTCACCGAGGAGATCTTGCTGTTGACGATCAGGAGGTACGGGTCGTCGAAGACGGCCTCCATACGCTCCGGGTCGGTCATGAAGTAGGCGGAGATGTAGCCCTTGTCGAAGCGCATACCCTCGGTGAGCTCGAGCTCCAGGCCGAAGGTGTTGCTCTCCTCGACGGTGATGACGCCTTCCTTGCCGACCTTGTCCATCGCCTCGGCGATGATCTCGCCGACGGTGTTGTCACCGGCGGAGATGGAGGCGGTGGAGGCGATCTGCTCCTTGGTCTCCACGTCCTTGGCGAGCTTGAGCAGCTCCTCCGAGACGCTGGAGACGGCAGCCTCGATGCCCCGCTTCAGGGCCATCGGGTTGGCACCGGCGGCCACGTTGCGCAGGCCCTCGCGGACCAGGGCCTGGGCGAGGACGGTCGCCGTCGTCGTGCCGTCACCGGCCACGTCGTCGGTCTTCTTGGCGACCTCCTTGACCAGCTCGGCGCCGATCTTCTCGTACGGGTCCTCGAGCTCGATCTCCTTGGCGATGCTCACACCATCGTTGGTGATGGTGGGGGCACCCCACTTCTTCTCGAGCACGACGTTGCGGCCCTTGGGGCCGAGGGTCACCTTCACGGCGTCGGCGAGCTGGTTCATGCCCCGCTCGAGGCCGCGGCGCGCCTCTTCGTCGAACGCGATCATCTTGGCCATACGGCGTTGTCCTCCTGGACACTCACGGGCCACCCGGATGTGTGCGCCGGATGGGCCGCCTGGTGTACGCACCTTGGGACGTCGCCACCTGGCGACGACGACGTCCTTCGGCCGGGCCGGATAGCCCGCGACGACCGGCCATGTGCCCCACCGGCGTCTCCTACGCCGCTGGAACCGTGGCCCCACCGTCCCGACCATTGGCACTCACCGTACGCGAGTGCCAATGACTTGTTTAGCACTCTCCCTAGCCGAGTGCAAGCACGATGGCTGCCGGTCAGCCAAGTTCACCGGCCAACCGCGCGGTGTCCACCGGCCCTTCCTGCCCCCGCTGCTCCGCGTACGTCACCACGATGCCGACCTGCTGGATCATCTGGACCGGGACGTTCAGCGCGGCACTGATCACCAGCAGCACGACCAGCACCCCGGCGGTGCCGGGCGAACCCCACGGGTCGGCGCCCAGGGCTTCGGTGCCGACGCCCTCCAGCACCGAGACGAGCAGGCTGCCGACGATGACCACCACACCCACCAGGCAGATCCGGCCGAGCATCATGCCCAGCCGGTCATGGAACATCCGGAACGACCGGCCGATCGGGTTCTCCCGCTCGTAGACGTAGACCGGGGCGGCGAGGCTCAACGCGAAGGCCAGATAGATGCCCGGCAGGAAACAGAAGCAGACCCCCACTCCTATCAGCAGGCCGACCAGCAGGTTCCAGCCCCAGAGGCCGAGCGCCCGGCGGAAGCCGTAGCGCAGCGCCGCACCCAGCGTCACCTGCTCGCCCAGCGCCTGCCGGGTGACCGCCCACGCACCGCCCGCCCAGCCGGCGGCCTGGACGAGGCCGAAGAGCAGGGCACCCAGGCCGATCACCGCCGCGAAGGTACCCACCTCGGCGAGGAACCCCGGGGGCAGCGGAGTGTTGCCGTCGGGAGTGGTGACCAGTTGCTCGCCGTCCGGCGTGAGCAGCAGGGAGAGCACCGAGATCACCAGCGCCGGCACCGCCTGGGTGATCAGCAGCAGCGGCACCAGGATCCGCCAGCTGCGGCCCAGCACCGCGAGCCCGCGGTTCCACCAACCCTCCAGGCCGCCACCCGGCGGATTGACCAGCGGGTCCTGCGGATTCCAGCCGGCACCGGCCGGCCACCCGCCGTAGGGCGGCACGGGCCCGCCCGGATAGCCGCCGTACCCCGGCGGGGGGTTCCCGTACGGCTGGCCCGGCGGGGGGTTGCCGTAGGGCTGGCCCGCCGGGTGGCCGCCGTACGGCTGCCCGGGCGGGTAGGCCCCGTGCGGCTGGCCCGGCGGGTAGGCCCCGTGCGGTTGGCCGGGCGGGTAGGCCCCGTGCGCCTGGTCCGGCGGGTAGGCCCCGTGCGGCTGGTCCGGCGGGTGGCCGTAGGGCTGGCCCGGCGGGTAGCCGCCGTAGGGCGGGTAACCGGGCGGGTAGCCGCTGGGCGTGGCCGGGTTACCCGGCAGCACTCCGGTCGGCGGGAACACCGAGCCGCCCGGCGCTGCGGTCGGGTCGGACGGCAGGGGTGCCGCCGGTTCCGCCGGGCCGGGGCGACCGGGACCTCCGGAACCGGGCTGACCGGACCCGTCCGGTTCGCCGGGGGCGGCTCCCGGTGGGGGCTGGTCGGACATGAGGCCTCCTCAGCGACAAGGGCTGGAACGGCTCATGATCTTCCCTGGTGCGGGGTCGGCTCCGCAGCCCCCTTTCGGGGGAGCCGCCTGGCGAGCCGCCACCTCGGGGCCCGGCGAGGACGCCTTCGCGCCGCGAGGGCCCGGCAAACTGTCGCGGAGCCGGCCCCGGCGGCGTCGGGCGGCGGCTCAGGCGATGACGCGGACCCGCTCGGCCTGCGGACCCTTCTGCCCCTGGGCGATCTCGAACTCGACCCGCTGGCCGTCGTCGAGTGCCTTGTAACCGTCCATCTCGATCGCGGAGAAGTGGACGAAGACGTCCTGCCCGCCGTCGACGGCGATGAAGCCGTAGCCCTTTTCGGAGTTGAACCACTTCACGGTGCCCTGTGCCACGGTGCACTTCCTCACTCTGCGCGGCGTTCCACAACCCTCGGGACACCGGTCGGGGCCGGCACCCGGGGACCACCGTTTCCGCGATCATCGACGGTCGCTGAACCGGTGACCGAAATCGCACGCTACACGAGGCGTGACGGCGGCGCACGACCACAAAACGGGCGGAAAGGACCGTCTCTGCCCCCGTCCCACCGGCCTGCGGTTCGCTGCGGTATGCATGCGGCATGATGCGCGTTCCCGCCGAGCCGGTCGCCGTCCGCCGGGTGCGGCCGGAGGACGCCGCCCGGATGCGCGCGCTTCGGCTGGAGATGCTGGCCGACGCCCCGCTGGCCTTCCTGGAGACCCTGGCGGAGGCCGCCGCGCGGCCGCACGAGGCGTACCGGGCGCGGATCGCCGCGGTGTCGACCGGGGACCGGACGGCGCAGTTCGTCGCCGACCCGGGCGGCCGGCTGGTCGGGCACGCCGGCGGCATCGCCGCCCCGGCGGAGCCCGGGCTGACCGTGGTGTACGCCGTCTACGTCACGCCCGCGCGCCGCGGCAGCGGCCTGCTCGGCGACCTCGTCGAGGCGGTCGCCGACTGGTCCCGGGCCAGCGGACGGCCGGAACTGATGCTGGAGGTGGTGGTCGGCAACGACCGCGCGGTCCGCGCCTACCGGCGGCTCGGTTTCACCGACACCGGCGTCCGGGTCCCCCACCCCACGGTGCCCGCCCTCCGCGAGCTCCAGATGCGCCGGGCCGCCTGACGCCCCGGCGCACTGCCCCGCCGGCAACCCGACGCCGCCTGCCGCTCCGGCGACCTGCCGCTGCGGCTGCCTGGCGCTGCGGCTGCCTGGCGCTGCGGTGCCAGCGGGCGCGGGTGTTAATAGGGGGCCCCGCCTATACAGAATGCGTTAAGAAGGGCCCCCTCCTTACACGTCAGGCGGGGCGGCGGCTCTGGACGATCCGGAACCGGTTGGCCACGTACGCGCCGTCGGTGAGCGCCGAGTTGGCGGCGGCGTTGGCGCCCGAGCCGTGGAAGTCCGAGAACGCCGCCGACTGGTTGACGAACACCCCGCCGGTCAGGTTGCAGGACAGGTGCACGCCGGCGTCGATCGCCGCCGCCTCGGCCGCGTCCAGCACCGCCTCGTCGGTCGAGTAGACGCCGGCGGTCAGCGCGCCCTTCTCGCCCACCGTGTCGCGCAGCACCCGGAGGCTGTGCTCGGTGGAGTCGGTGGCGATGGCGAACGAGATCGGCCCGAACCACTCCCGCGAGTAGGTCGCGGTGTCACCCGCGTCCAGCTTCACGATGGCCGGCGTACGGACCACCGCGCCGGGGAACGCCGGGTGCTCGACGGTCCGCGACTCCAGCACCGGCTCGCCGACCTTGGTCACCTCGTCGAGGCGCTCCAGCACGCCGTCGTTGACGATCGCGCCGGTCAGCTCGACGCCCCGGGCCGGGTCGGCGGTGAGCTTGCCGACGGCCGCGGCGATCCCGGCGGCCACCTCGTCGAAGCTCTTGTGCCCCTGGTCGGTGGGGATGCCGTCCCGGGGAATCAGCAGGTTCTGCGACGTGGTGCACATCTGGCCGCTGTAGAGGGTGAGCGTGAAGCCCAGGTTGCGGCACATCCCGGCGAAGTCGTCGGTGGAGTCGACCACCACCGTGTTCAGGCCGGCCTTCTCCGTGTAGACGGCGGCCTGCCGGGCGTTGGCCTCCAGCCAGTCGCCGTACTCGGTGGAACCGGTGAAGTCGACGATCTTGACGGCCGGGTGCAGCGCCAGGGTGGAGGCGAGCTTCTCGCCGTCGGCCTCGGGGGCGAGCTGCACCAGGTTCGGGTCGAAGCCGGCCTCGGCGAGCACCTGGCGGGCGTACTTCACGGTGATCGCCAGCGGCAGCACCGCGCGGGGGTGCGGCTTGACCACCACCGGGTTGCCGGTGACCAGCGAGGCGAACAGCCCCGGGTACGAGTTCCAGGTCGGGAAGGTGTTGCAGCCGATGACCAGGGCCACCCCGCGCGGCACCACGTGGAACGTCTTGGTCATCCGCAGTGGGTCGCCCTTGCCGGCGGCCTTCTCCCAGCCGGCCGTCCCCGGGTGCCGGGTCATCTCCGCGTACGCGTAGGCGACCGCCTCCAGCGCCCGGTCCAGCGCGTGCGCGCCGCCGGCCTGGAAGGCCATCACGAAGGCCTGGCCGCTGGTGAACTGCACCGCGTTGGCCAGCTCGAAGATGTTCTTGTGCAGCCGGTCCAGGATCTCCAGGCACACCCCGGCCCGGGCCTGCGGGCCGGCGTCCCGCCAGGCCGGCAGCGCGGCGGTGGCGGCCCCCACCAGCTGGTCGGCGGTGGCGTGCGGGTAGCGGACGTCCAGCGCGACGCCGAACGGGCTCGCCTCGGTGGCGACCCGCTCACCGTCGGTCGGCTGGTCCAGCGGGAAGTCGGCGGCCAGGTACGCCTCGAAGGCGGCCTTGCCGTCGGCGGCGGCGGTCTCGCCGTACACCCGGGGGCTGGGCGACTCCGGGTAGGCGGACCAGTACCCGCGCTCCGAGATGGCGGTCAGCGCCCGGCTGAGGGTGTCGGCGTGCCTGTCGTACAGGGGGTGCGGGGTCTCCGTCATGCCCGCAATCATGCAACAGGTTGGCCCAGGATCAGTAGGGCCGTGTCACAGATCAGATGGTCAACTGCCAGTCCGTCCAGGCGTCCACCGGCTGGAAGCCGAGCCGCTCGTTGATCGCCACCATGTGGGTGTTCTGCGCCGCGTTCCAGGTGTCGACGACGCGCAGCGCCGGTTCGTGGTCGCGCACCTGCCGCAGGTTCTCGATCTTGACGAGCAGGCCGAGCCGGTGTCCCCGGTGCGCCGGATCGACGATGGTGATCTGCTGATACCCGTGCCAGTCGGCGTTCGGGCCCGAGTCGATCAGGGTCCAGGCGACCAACCGGCCGGTCGCCTCGTGCACCGCCGCCTGGTGGTAGCGCCGCCGGCCCCGGGCGGCCAGCGCCCGCTCGGTGCCCCGCAGCCGGTCCACGTCGACCTGCTCCGCCTCCAACACCAGGTCGCCCGCCGGCGCGTCGGCCAGCAACCGGCCGTCGAGGTAGGCGACGTCGGCGGCGTACTCCTCGGGGGTGTCGCCCTGCCAGGCCACCAGCCGGTAGCCGGCGGCGTGCGCGCGGGCGTCGGCGGCCAGCGCGTCAAGGGTGCGCTGGTCGAGCCGGGTGACGTCCAGCCGGCGGCGTACCTCGGCCAGCGCGGGCCGGGCGCCCATCGCGGCGGCGAAGGCGCCGCCGGCCGGCGAGCGCTCGACGCCGCCGGGCAGCGCGCCGGGGGTGACCGCGACCAACCGCTTGCGGCCCTGCTCGCGGAGCACCCGCAGGCCGTGTTCGTGCAGCGCCCGGCCGACCCCGCGCCGCCGGTGGTCGGGGTGGACGACCAGGTCGGCGGTGGCGTTGCCGGTGTTCTCCAACTGCGGCAGGTCCAGGGCCAGATAGCCGGCCGGGGCGCCGTCGCGGCGGGCCAGCGCCCAGCGCGGCGCGTTGCCCGGCATCGGGTGGGTCAGCGCGGCGTCGAAGCGGCGCCGGCAGAGCGGCGGGAAGTCCGGCAGGTCGGCGGCCTGGGCGGCCACGCCGATCCGGTACGCCGCGTCGATCGCGGCCGGGTCGGTGGCGTCGAACGGCGTGACAGTCAGGGCCATGCCGCGAGCCTGCCCCGGGAAAAGCGATCGGGCCAGCGATATTCGCTGGCCCGATCGGAGGCTGGTCGGGAGGGACGATCGCACAACGCCTCCGGCGCTGGGTCGTAAGAACTTGAAAAGTCTCCGGCGAAACGCCCTCCCGCACGGAGCATCTTCCGCCGTCCGAATCCTGCCGTCAAGTCCTCGGCGGCGGTTTTTCGCCACGGAGGGCGAATGACCACTTACCGATCGGTACGCTCCGGTCCGGCGGTCAGGACAGCAGGCCGCTGTCGCGGGCGGCGCGCAGCGAGGGCTTGATCCGGTGGGTGGGGCCGACCTGGGCGGCGACCGCGTCGATGGTCTTCAGGCCCTCGCCGGTGTTGAACACCACGGTCTCCGCGGTCGGGTCGAGCTTGCCGGACTCGACGAGCTTGCGCAGCACCGCGACGGTGACCCCGCCGGCGGTCTCGGCGAACACGCCGGTGGTCCGGGCCAGCAGCCGGATCCCGGCGCGGATCTCGTCGTCGTCGGCGTACTCCATCCAGCCGCCGGTGCGGCGGACCGCCTCCAGGGCGTAGAGGCCGGCCGCCGGGTCGCCGATGTTCAGCGACTTGGCGATGCCGGTGGGCTTGACCGGGGTGATGGCGTCCCGGCCGTCGTGCAGCGCGGTGGCGATCGGGTTGCAGCCGGCGGACTGGGCGCCGAAGACCTTCCAGCCCTCGGCCGGGGCCGCCACCAGGCCGATCTCGACCAGCTCGGTGAACGCCTTGTCGATCTTGGTGAGCAGCTCGCCGGAGGCCATCGGGATCACCACCTGGGCGGGGATCCGCCAGCCGAGCTGCTCGGCGACCTCGTAGCCGAGCGTCTTGGAACCCTCCGCGTAGTACGGCCGGACGTTGACGTTGACGAACGCCGTGTCCTCGAACTCGTCGGTCTCCACCAGCTCGCCGCAGAGCCGGTTCACGTCGTCGTACGAGCCGTCGACGGCGACCAGCTCGCCGCCGTAGACGGCGGTGGTGACCACCTTGCCCTGCTCCAGGTCGCCGGGGATGAACACCACCGACGGCACCCCGGCCCGGGCGGCGTGCGCGGCCACCGAGTTGGCCAGGTTGCCGGTGGAGGCGCAGGCGAAGCGGGTGAAGCCGAGCGCCCGCGCGGCGGTCAGCGCCACCGACACCACCCGGTCCTTGAACGAGTGGGTGGGGTTGGCGCTGTCGTCCTTCACCCAGAGCGGCGCGGTGAGGCCCAGCTCGGCGGCGAGGTGCGGGGCGGCCACCAGCGGGGTGAGTCCCGGGTCCAGGGTGACCCGGGTGGCCGGGTCCTGGCCGGCGGGCAGCAGCGGCGCGTACCGCCAGATGTTCTGCGGGCCGGCCTCGATCCGCTCCCGGGTGACGGCGGCCAGCGCGGTCGCGTCGTAGTCGACCTCCAGCGGGCCGAAACACTCGTAGCAGGCGTGCTGGGCGGCCAGCGGGTACCGCGCCGAACAGGCGCGGCAGACCAGGGCGCGGGCCGGGCTGGCGGTGGTGTCGATGCCGGAGACGGCGGGAAGCGTCGACGTCATGTCGAGGAGTCCTCTCATCTTTCCCCGCGTCGCACCCTGCGGCGGGGACGGAATTGGCACCTGCCCGCGGTCGCTCGTCGTCGAGCGTGCGGGTGGTTGCCGGGGCGTCGTCGGGCCGTATCCCTCAGCCCCTCTGGATGAGGTATTCAGTTGTGCCGCCGAGTCTAGGCGGCGTGCTGCCGCTCGCCCAGCCGTGATCCCAGCCTGTGAGCCACCGGCCGCCGCCACCGGCGGCGGGCGGGCAGGTCAGCGGGCGACCACGGCCACCGGCTCGGTGACCGCGACCGGGTCGGTGACGGCCTTCGGGCCGGGCGCGCCGGCCCGGGCGGGTGCCGGGGCCGCCGTCCGGGTGGCCAGGTTCGCGGCGACCAGGGCGGCGATGGTCAACACGGCGCCGACCAGCTCCACCGCGCCGGGCCGGTAGCCGCGGGCGATCTCGATCGCGAAGGTGGTCACCGGGACCAGGTTCATGAACAACGCGGCGTTCGCCGCACCGAGCCGGCGGGCACCGACGTTCCAGGCCAGCACCGCGACCAGCGTGCCGGGCAGCACCGCGTACGCCAGTTGCGGCGCGACCGCGACGAGGTCGGCGGCGGCCGGCGCGTGCTGCCAGCCGGCCAGGTCGGCGACCACGCTGACCGCCACCATGGCGAGGGTGCCGGCGACCGCGGTCAGCGTGGTGTAGCGCAGCGGGCTCCAGCCGCCGAACCGGCTGCCGCCGTGCGTGTAGACCGCCCACCCGATCACCCCGACGAGCATCATCAGCCCGCCGGTGCCGAACTGGCCGACGCCGTCCAGCCGGCCGCGGGTGATCACCAGGCCGACCCCGACGAGGGCGACCAGGGTGTACGCCAGCAGCGCCGGCCGGGGCCGTACCCCGTCGCGGGCCCAGCGGACCAGCTGGGTGACCAGCGGGCTGGTGGCGACGAAGAGCGCCACCTGCTGCGGCGCGGCGTACCCGAGGGCCAGGTTGGCCAGCACGTTGAAGCCGGCGAACCCGACGATGCCCAGCACCACCACCTCGCCGGTCCGCCCGTCGGTACGCAGCCCGGCGCGGCCCTCCCGGAGCAGCAGCAGGACGACGAAGGCGGCGGTGGCCGGCAGGTACCGGGCGACGGTGAGGTTGAGCGCGTCGACCCGGCCCAGCGCGCTGGCCAGGATCGGGAACATCGCGCCCCAGCCGAGCACGGCGAGCAGCGGGAAGCCGACGGCGGACCGAGAGCGCATCACAGCTCCTATGTTCGAGTACGATCGAACTAACGGGATCGACCCTAGGAGCTTGTTCGACGAAAGTCGAACATCGGTTACCATGGTCACATGGAGCTGCACGAACCCGAACTGCGCGAGGTGCCGGTGACCGCCGTCCTGTCGGCGCTCGCCGACGACGTACGGCTGGAGATCGTGCGCGCGCTGGCCGGGGGCGACGAGCGGATCTGCGGCACCTTCGAGCTGGGCGTCGCCAAGGCCACCCGGAGCCACCACTTCAAGGTGCTGCGCGAGGCGGGCCTGACCCGGACCCGGGTCGCCGGCACCAGCCGGTACGTCCGGCTGCGCCGCGACGAGCTGGAGCGGGCCTACCCGGGCCTGCTCGACGCGGTCCTCGCCGCCCCGACCCGGCCCTGACCCGCGCGGCCGCCGGCCCGCCCCTCGGGTGCGGTTGCGGCCGTCCCGGCGACCACAAACGCACCCGAGGCGGGCACTCGGCGGCGGGACTCAGGCGGGAACGGACGCGCCGGAGTCGGGGGTGGCGTCCACCAGCGCGGCGCGGCGGCGGGACAGCAGGGCGTCGAGCGCCCAGCTGCCCGGGCCGAGCACCGCGACCAGCAGGAACGACCAGCAGAAGAGCGCGGCCAGCTCACCGCCGTTGCGCAGCGGCAGCAGATCGTGCGGCTGGTGCACCACGAAGTACGCGTATGCCATCGAGCCGGAGGCGAGCAGCGCGGCGGGCCGGGTGACCAGCCCGACCAGCACCAGCGCGCCGCAGACCAGCTGGATCAACGCGGCCCACCAGCCGGGCCAGGCGCCGAGCGGGATCGCCCCGCCGGTGGCCGGGTTGCCGCCGAGGACGCCGAAGATCGACGCCGCGCCGTGGCACACGAAGAGCACGCCGGTGACGATGCGGAACAGGGAGAGTACGGGGCCGTTCAACTGCGCCGGGATCATGGAAAGCCCTCCTGGGACGGGTATCGGACGAGCTCCAGGATGGCGGGCCGGGAGATTGAAGTTAATCGAATCCTTGCGTGCGGGACAATCCCATGGGAACGCTCCCATGATGTGGGCGCCGGTGTTAAGCGGAGCCCCCTCCTCTACCGAATGCGTTAAGCGGGGGCCCTTGCTTTCACCTCAGCTGGTGACGTCCTTGCGGGTGAACCGCCAGTAGGCGAGCGCCCAGAACAGCGTCGCGTAGCTGATCGCCGAGATCGCCCCGCGCACCACGTCGTCGGTCTGCACCGGCGTGGACAGCAGCCCCAGCCAGGCGCTGCTGTAGTGGGTGGGCAGGAAGTCGCGCAGCGCGCCGAGCGCGGTGATCTGGTCGAGGATGCTGGACAGGATCCAGAGCAGCACCGCGCCGCCGACCGCGCCCAGCGCGGCGTCCGTGGTCACCGAGAGCAGGAACGCCAACCCGGCCACCACCAGCAGGACGACCGCCAGGTAGCCGAGCACCGCGAGCAGCCGCAGCACCCCCTCCCCCGGCGCCAGCTCGGCGGCGACCTGACTGCGCAGGGGCGACCAGCCGTACCGGAGGGTGCCGGCCAGCAGGGCGGTGCCGGCGAGCAGCAGCAGCGCCAGCAGCGAGTACGCCAGCGCGACCACCAGCTTCACGGTGAGCAGCCGGGCCCGGGGCACCGGCACCGCCAGCAGGTAGCGCAGGCTGCCCCAGCTCGCCTCGCTGGCCACCGTGTCGCCGCAGAACAACGCGACCACCACGACCAGCAGGAACGACGCCGAGACCAGGATCGAGAAGAGGGTGAAGTTCAACCCGCCCGAGGTGGCCAGGTCGGCGAGGCTGGCGAACTCGCCCCGGCCGTTGCCGTCGTCGTCGCCCGACTCGAACTGGAAGGCGATCAGGATGATGATCGGCAGCAGCACCATGAACCCCAGCGCGAGCTGGGTACGCCGACGCGACGCCTGCCGCCGGAACTCCGCCGCGAACGGCAGCGTCGCCGACGGCCGGTAGCCGCGCGCCGCGCCACCCGTGCCCGGCGCGCCCGCGCCGGACGAACCCGCGCCCTCGGACGCTCCCACCGACGAACCCGCCATCACCGGTCCCCGCTTCCCCGAGAGTTCTCGCCCACCAGGGCGAGGAACGCGTCCTCCAGCCGCCGCCGCGGCACCACCCGGTCCACCCCGATGCCGGCGCGGACCAGCTCGGCCACCACCTCGCTGCGCGCGGTGCCGTTGGTGTCCACCACCAACTGCCCGTCACCGTCCGGCAGCACCCGTACGCCGTCCAGCCGGTCCAGCACGGTCCGGGCCGCCTCCGGGTCGCTCACCTCGAACAGCACGCTCGGCGACTCGCCGACGATCTCCTCGACCGGCCCGGAGGCCACGATCCGGCCCTTGTTGACCACCACCGCGTGGGTGCAGGTCTGCTCCACCTCGGCCAGCAGGTGGCTGGAGACCAGCACCGCCCGGCCGCCGGTGGCGTAGCGCTGGAGCACCCGGCGCATCTCGGCGATCTGCGGCGGGTCCAGCCCGTCGGTCGGCTCGTCCAGCACCAGCAGCTCGGGCAGGCCGAGCATGGCCTGCGCGATGGCCAGCCGCTGGCGCATGCCGTGGCTGTACTTGCGGGTCTTGCGGTGCACCGAGTCGCCCAGCCCGGCGATCTCCAGCGCCTGCTCGAAGTGCGCGTCGGCCGCCGGCCGCCCGGTCGCCCGCCAGTACGCCTTGAGGTTCTCCAGCCCGGACAGATGCGGCAGGAAGCCGGGGCCCTCGACCAGCGCGCCGATCCGGGACAGCACCGGCGAGCCGGGGACCAGCCGGTGGCCGAAGACGTAGATCTCCCCGGCGGTCGGCTGGGTCAGCCCCATCAGCACCCGCAGCGTGGTGGTCTTGCCGGCGCCGTTCGGCCCGAGCAGGCCCATCACCTGACCGGGGTGCACCTCGAAGTCCACGTGGGAGACGGCGACGAAGCCGTCCGCGTACTCCTTGCGGAGGTCCCGGACGACGAGCGGGACGCCCGCGTACTCCGGGTGCACGGAGCGGTCCTGGCGGCGGTGCCGGCGGCGGGCGAGCAGCACGACCACGACGAGCCCGACCACGATCGCGGCGAGCAGCCCGGCCAGCACCCAGCGCCAGACGGCGGCGGTGGTCGGAATGGGCTCCCCGGCGACCGTGGGCAGGGTCAGCGGGCCGTCGCCGGCCGCCACCGTGTAGACGGTGGGCTCGGCGGGCGTGGTGTACGCCTGGTCGGAGGTGGCCACCACCACCCGCAGCCGGTGCCCGGCCTCGATCCGCCGGACGATCCCCGGCATGGTCACCTCGACCGGGGTGGCGGCGTCCACGGACTTCGGCAGCCCGGTCAGCCGGACCGGGGCGACCAGCCCGTCGGGCAGCGCCGCGGCACCGTTCGGGTCGACGTCGTAGAGCTTGACGAAGAGCACCGCCTCGCCGGTCGGGGAGGCGGCCCGGATCCGCACGGTGGGCGCGCCCACCACGTCCACCGCCTCGTCCAGCGGCGCGGACTCGAACCGGGCGTGCTGGCCGGGGATGTCGCCGGCCACCCCGTCGAGCAGCGAGCCGAGCGCGCCGGCGAACGGCACCGAGGAGATCGCCGCCGGGTTGCCGTTCGGCGGGTTGGCGACCGGCTGGGCCGGCCCGGTCACCGCCACCTCCCGCCGGGCGGTGCCGGCCAGCCCGGGATAGTCGGTGGTGCGGTAGCCGGTGGCCACCAGCCCCCGGTCGAGGGCGTCGAAGCCGGCGATCCGGGAGAAGGTGAAGTCGTTGCCGGGCGCCGCCCCCGCGCCCTTGACGTAGTGGTCCAGCCACTGCGCGGTCAGGAACTTCACCCGGTCGGAGTCGGTCTGCGGGCCGGCGCCGCCGTCGTGGCCCCCGGTGAACCAGGCGATCCGGACCGGGGTGCCGGTGGCGGCGATGCCCCGGGCGTTGGCGTCCGCCTCGGCCAGCGGGAAGAGGGTGTCCGCCTCGCCCTGCACCAGCAGGGTCGGGGCCTTGATCCGGTCCAGCACGCCGGCCGGGCTGGACCGGCGCAGCAGGTCCACCGCCGCCTGGTCGGCCCGCCCGGTGGTGGCGATGCGCAGGTAGGCGGCGCAGACGTCGGCGGCGAACCGCCCGCAGGACGGGTCGGCGGCGCCCGTCGGCCCGCGGCCGGGGCCGGACCCCGGACCAGCACCCGGCCCGGGGCTGGGCGGGCCGGCGGAGGCGGGCGCGCCCTCCGGCAGGGCGGCCGAGGTGCCGCCGATGCCGGCCGGCCCGGAACCGGCGTTGCCGCCACCGCCGAAGAAGATGCCGGCCCAGCCCTTCTTGAACACGCCGTCGGTGGCCGGCCGGCCGGTGCTCTCCGGCAGGAAGGCGCGGGACAGGTCGTTCCAGGTGATCATCGGGACGATGGCGTCCACCCGCTGGTCCTGCGCGGCGAGCAGCAGTGCCAGCCCGCCGCCGTACGAGCCGCCGACCACGCCGACCCGGGGGTCACCGGCCGAGTCGGTGCGGATCTCCGGGCGGTCGGCCAGCCAGTCGAGCAGCCGCTGCGCGTCCCGGATCTCGTAGTCCGGGTTGTCCAGGTGGATCTGGCCGCCGCTGCGGCCGAAGCCCCGGGCGGTCCAGGTCAGCACCGCGTAGCCCCGGGCGACCAGGTCCTCGGCGTCGGCGCGGACCGAGTCCTTGGTGCCGCCGAAGCCGTGCGCCAGCAGCACCGCCGGCACCCGGTTGGCCGCCGAGGCGTCACCGGGCAGATAGAGCGTGGTGTCCAGGTCGACCGGCTCGTCCCCGGCCGGTCCGGACCGGACGGTGAGCGGCGCGAACTCGGTGCGGAACCCGTCCCCGCCCGGCCGGGCCAGCCAGACCAGCGCCGCGGCCAGCAGCACGACGACCACCGCGGCGGCCACGATCCGCCGCCGGGTGGACAGCACACGTCGGACCCGGGCGCCCGACAACGGTGACCTCATTCCGGAAACGGTACGGCCCGGAACCTGAGCGTTCCCTGAGATCCGCCGTACGTTCGTCCGGTTGCGCCGTTCGGCGCGGGCCATCCCCCGACTGCGGAACGTCCAGAGAATCCCAGCGGGATGTATTCGGATCACGTGAATTCACATCTACAGCCGCAAACCACCGTCGATGTCACGTCTCGGTGGTGCGATCGGACGCTACGTGTCAGTCACTTTCACAGCTGGTGACGCCCGCTCAACTGACGTGAAGCCGACTCGACTAGCGGGATCCCCGCCGCGTCCGGTTCGACTAATTTGCGGTCCGGTGCACGGGACTGCGTACGGCGACCGCCGGTGTACCGATCGTCCCGGTGTCGCCGGAGGAGACAGACCATGACAGTCCCCGCGCCGCGGGTCCGTCGGCGGCCCTCCGTACCGGGCCGCGCCCTGCCCCTGTTGCTGGCGCTGGCGCTGGTCGCCCCGCTCGGCCTGCTCTTCGCGCAGAACGACGGGAACACCACCGACGACCGCGACCTGGCCGCCCGGGAACGGCTCGGCGTCCGCTACCTGCGCGCCCTCGGGCCGGTCACCGACGCCCTGGTGGAGGCCCAGTCCACCGCGGTCGCCCGGGCGCCGGTCTCCCGCGCGGCGCTCAACGCCGCGATCGAACAGGTGGCGGAGGTGGACAACGCCGTCGGCGACGAGCTGCGCAGCCACGAGCGCTGGGCCGGGCTGCGGGCCAAGATCGAGGGGCTGCCGGACCGCGGGCTCGGCGACCCCGAGGCGGCCTACCAGGCGTACGGGGAGGCCAACGACCTGCTGCTGGCGCTCTACCGGAAGGTACGGGAATCCTCCGGCCTGATCCGCGACCCCCGGGTCGACTCGTTCTTCCTCCAGGACGGCATCGGCGGGGACCTGCCCACCGCGACGGTGCTGGCCGGCCGACTCGCCGACCTGGTCCGGCTGGCGCCCCGGCGCCCCGCCGCCGAGCAGGCGAAGACCGGCCTCGAGCTGGCCGAGCTGCGGGTGGCCGCGTTCGGCCCGGCCAACGACCTGGTCGCCGACCTGCGCGCGGCGGTGGACAGCTCGGAGAGCACCGACCTGGGCGCCAACGTGCTCACCCCGCTGGACACCTACCAGCGCTCGCTCGAGGCGTTCACCGCGTTCTCCGCCCCGGGCGCCGGCCGGGCCGCGCCGAGCAGCGACGACCTCACCCGCGCCGGGCTCGCCGCCCAGGCCGCCGCCAAGCAGCTCCGCACGGTCATCCTCGACCAGCTCGACGCGCTGCTGAAGGAGCGGCTGGACGCGCTCGACCGGGACCGGACGCTGGCCCGGTTCGCGGCCGGGGTGGCGATCGCGCTGCTCGTCGGGCTGGCCGTGGCGCTGCGCCGGGGCCGGCCCCGGGCCGCCGAGGTGCCCCGGACACCGGACCGGGCCGGGCCGCCCACGACGCTGCGCCCGGACCCGCCGGTCGTCGCCCGGGACGTCGACCGCCCACCCGTCGCGGTGGGCGGGCGCGCCGATGCCGAGCGGTGGAGGCCGTTCGATGCTGCTCGCTAGATTGCGGATCCGGGGCAAGCTCGCCCTGCTGGTGATCATCCCGCTGCTCAGCATGGTCGGGCTGGCCGTGCCGGTGGTCATCGACCGGGTGGCCGCCGCCCAGCGGGCCGCGGACACCGCCGAGACGGTCCGCGTGGCGAGCCGGATCGGCAGCCTGGTCCAGGATCTCCAGCAGGAACGCCTGCTCTCGATCGGGTTGCTGCTCGGGCGGGTCACCCGCACGGAACTGGTGCAGAAGTCCGCGACCGTCAACGACCGGGTCGCCGACCTGCGCGCCGAGTCGATGCCGGCGCCGGTCGGCGAGGCCCTCGACGGGGTACGCAAACTGGCCGACGTCCGCACCGCGGTGCTCGCCGGCCGGGCCACGCCGGAACAGATCCTGACCATCTTCGCCGCGGTCGACACCGCCCTGATCGACGCGCTGCGGCTGCCGTTCCAGGTGGACACCGACACCTCGGCCGGGCGGCAGGTGCTCGCGCTGGACGCGCTGCTGCGCACCGACGAGAAGTTGAGCTCGTGCGCCACCCAGATCGTGCTGGTCAAGGCGACCGGTGACCCGCGGGTGTCCGGCTCGTACATCGCCTGCATGGCGGCGCTCGACGTGGACAACGACCGGTTCCGCAAGCTGATCACGCCGGAGCAGCTCAAGCTGGCGCTGCTGGACGACGCGGCGGTGGCCGCCCGGACCAGCCCGACCTTCCTGGTCGACAGCATCCGGGATCCGGTCGCGGCGATCGCCCCGGTGCCGCTGGACGCCCTCTTCCCCTCGGTCCGCTCGATGATCACGCTGGGCCAGTTCGTGGAGAAGAAGGTCGTCGCCGACGTCATCGCGGAGACCCGTACCGAGGAGCGGGACGCGCTGATCACCGCCTGGGCGGTCGCCGTGGCGGCGGCGGTGATCCTGCTGCTCGTGGTGCTGCTCAGCATGACGGTGGCCCGTACCGTGTCCCGGCCGCTGAGCCGGCTCACCCGCTCCGCCGAGCGGGTCGCCCGGGTCGCCGAGGCGGAGCTGACCCGGGTGGCCGACGACGAGACCGAGGCGGTGCCGCCGGTGCGCCTCGACCCGGTGGACGTCCGGGCCCGGGACGAGATCGGTGACCTGGCCCGGGCCTTCGAGCGGGTGCAGCACACCGCCGCCCGGCTGGTGGAGCGGCAGGTCGCCGGCCGGCGGAACGTGGCGCAGATGTTCGGGCACGTGGGCCGGCGTACGCAGAACCTGGTGGGCCGGCAGATCGCGCTGATCGACCAGCTGGAGCGGCAGGAGACCGACCCACGGCGGCTGGAGCAGCTCTACCGGCTGGACCACGTCTCCAGCCGGCTGCGCCGCAACGCCGGCAGCCTGGTGGTGCTCTCCGGGTCGGCCGGGTCGGACGGGCCGGTCGCCCCGGTGGCGCTCGCCGACGTGGTCCGGCTGGCGCTGGGCGAGATCGAGGACTACACCCGGGTGGACGTGCAGGTGCCACCGAGCGTGTCGGCGGCGCCGGCGGTCGCCGGTGACCTGGTGCTGGTCCTGGCCGAGCTGATGGAGAACGCCACGGTCTTCTCCCCGCCGCACGCCCGGGTGCTGGTCGCCGGGGAGCTGACCGACGCCGGGGCCCGGCTCTACGTGGTGGACCGCGGCCTCGGCATGACCGAGGACCGGCTGGCCGAGGAGAACGCCCGGCTGACCCGGCGGGAACGGCTCGACCTGGCCCCGACCGAGGTGCTCGGGCTCTTCGTGGTGGGGCGGCTGGCCCGCCGGCACGGCCTGCGGGTGCAGTTGGTCCCCACCGCCGGGGGCGGGGTGACCGCACGGCTGGAGATCCCGATGGCGCTGCTGGTGATCCGGGAGGCGGACCGGGCGGGCGCGACGGTGGCCTGGGCCACGGTGCCGGCCCGGGAACGACGCGCGCCGGCCGCGCTGGACCGGGTCCAGCCCGGGCGGGAACTCGTCGCCTCCCCCGGTCCGCGCCCGGCCGGCGATCCCGGGGCCGGCGGCGGATTCGACTCGGACCTGCTCAACCGGGCCACCCGCAGCATGGCGACCGGCGAGTCGTGGGACGCCTTCGGCTCCGGCGCGGGAGACACCGTGCCGCTGCCGCCCGCGCCGGCCGGGATCAGCGAGTTCCTGGAGCTCACCCCGGCGCCGGCCGGCCCACCACCGGAAGACCCGGCCGCGCCCGGCCCCACCGCGCCATTCACACCCGGCGGAGCCCGGACGCACACCGGCACCCCCGCGCCCACCGCGACCGCCGGCACCACCGGACCGCGCGCGACCGCCGGGACCACTGCGACCGCCGGCACCGCCGAAACCACCGGACCACTCGCGACCGCCGGGACCGCCGAGGCCACCAGACCGCGCGCGACCGCCGGCACCGCGCCCACCGAGACCACCCAACCGCTCGCGACCGCCGGGTGGCCGGTCGGGACCACCGGCCCCGGGGCGGCCGGCTCGCCGGGCAGGACCGTGGCCCCCGCGTCCGCCGGCGGGCGACCGCCGAGCCGCCGGGTACCGGGCGCCAGCCTGTCCCCGGCCCGGCCGGCCACCCCACCGGCGGACGTGGCCGGAGCCGACCCGGCGGCCGCCCGCGCGCTGGTCGAGGAGTTCCAGTCCGGGGTACGCCGGGCCGAGCGGCACCGCCCCGGCAGCTGGCCGCCGCCGGCCGAGCCGGTGGCCGTCGCCAGCCGGGACCGGCCGCGGCTGAGCCGCCGGGTGCCCGGCGCCAACCTGACCGTCACCCCGCCGGCCCCGCCGCCGGGCAGCACCGGCCCGGGCGACCCGTCGGAGGTACGCGCCCTCATCACCGAGTTCGAGGCGGGCGTCGCCCGTGCTCTGCGCGAAGTCAGTCCAGACCGCCGCAACGAAGAAGGATCACGGTGACCAGCCCTTTCCTGCACGACAACGTCGAACCCCAGACCACCGCCGCGGAACTGAGCCCGGAGGCGCGCACCTTCAACTGGCTGCTGGACTCGTTCACCTCCAGCACGGCGGGGGTGATGGAGGCGATCGCCGTCTCCTCCGACGGGCTGCTGATGGCGATGTCCGCGATCAAGGACCGGTCCAACGCGGAGCGGCTGGCCGCCGTGGTCTCGGGCATGACCAGCCTGGCCGGGGGCGCCGCCAGCTGGTACGCGCTGGGCGGGCTGAACCGGGTGATCGTGGACATGGCCGACGGCTACCTGCTGATCAGCGCGATCAGCAGCGGCTCGGTGCTGGGCGTGGTCGCCGACCGCTCGGCCAACCTGGGCACCGTCGCGTACGAGATGACGCTCTTCGCCGGCCGGGCCGGCGGCGCGCTGACCCCCCGCCTGATCGCCGAGCTGAAGAACGCCGTCCAGCAATGAACCCCGACGTCACCGGGCAGGGGCCCGATCCGGAACCGACGGTCCGGATCCGCCCCTACCTGCGGACGTCGTCGACCGGCGGGTACGGGCCGGTGCCCGCGTCCGCCGATCCCGAGCGGCCCGACGGACCGCGACCCTTCGTGCTCACCGCCGGCCGGGTGGCCGGCGCGGACCCGGCGATCGGCCTGGAGACCCAGGTGACCGCCTGCCCGGTGCAGCCGCCCGGCGTCCTGACCGGCCACCTGGCGCCGGAGTTGCGGACGATCGTGGCGCTCTGCGGGGAACCGATCTCGGTGGCCGAGATCTCGGCCAAGACCCGGCTGCACTTCGGCGTGACCCGGGTCCTGGTCGGTGACCTGCGGGCCGCCGGGCACCTCGACGTCCACGTCACGGACGTCCCGGACGTCCATGACCCCGAACTCATCCTGCGAGTGATCGATGGACTACGTGCGATCTCCTGAGTGGCCACCGAACCCACCGGGCGGCCTCTCGGCCAACAGCGCCGGTGGCCGTTACGGGTACCCGACCGGCCCGGCGCCGGCGGCGGAGCGCGGCCGGGCGGCGCCCCGGGTGCCGGTGGTGCCGCCGCCGGCCATGACGGTGGCCCCGGCGGGATCCCCGCCCAGGCCCACGGCCGCGCCGCCGATCCCGGTCAAGATCCTCATCGCCGGTGGTTTCGGGGTCGGCAAGACGACGAGCGTCGCCGCCATCTCCGAGATCGCCCCGCTGACCACGGAGGCGGAGATGACCACCGCCGGGATCGGTGTGGACGACCCGGGCATGCGCTCGGCGAAGACCACCACGACCGTGGCGATGGATTTCGGTTGCGTCACCATCGATCGCAGCCTGAAGCTCTATCTCTTCGGCACGCCGGGGCAGGCGCGGTTCGGTTTCATGTGGGACGACCTGGCCCGGGGCGCGCTCGGCGCGCTCGTGGTGGTGGACAGCGCCCGGCTCGACGACTGCTATCCGGCGATCGACTTCTTCGAGCGGGCCGGGCTGCCGTTCGTGGTGGGGGTGAACGCCTTCGACGGCCGGCTGGCCCACGACCTCACCGCGATCCGGTGGGCGCTGGCCATCGAGGACCACGTGCCGCTGGTGCAGTTCGACGCCCGGGAGCGGCTCTCGGTGCGGGACGCCCTCCTGGTCGTCCTGGACCGGGCGTTGGACCGGGCGACCAGGGATCGGGGGGCCTGAGGCCCGGCGGTGGCAGCGGAGGGCGGCTCCGGGTCGTGGCGCGGCACCGGCCGCGGCGAGCCGGAGCCGGCACAGGAGGGGGGATGCGTGCGAGGCGGTCTGGACGACACACTGGCCCGGTTGGCGCGGCGGGAGGAGCTGCGCCGGCGGGGCGACGCCGAGGAGACCGAGCGGGCCGCGACCGACGGCCCGGAGGCCGGACCGGCAGCGGTCGGACCGGCAGCGGTCGGACCGGCAGGGGGCGGGCCGGCAGGGGGCGGGCCGGCAGGCGCCGGCCGGCCGGTCGGGGGGCGGCCGAACGCCGGTCCGCAGAGCGGTGGCCGGGCGGCGCCGCACCGGGGGGCGCCGGCCGGGGGGCACGGCGCGGAACGGGACCCGGTGGCGGAGGTCGCCGAGGCGGTGCGCCGGGTGGTCGCCGAGCACCCGGGCGTCACGGTGCAGCTGCGGGTGGAGTACGACGGGCGGACGTACCCGCTGCGGGTCGGGCCGGCCGAGCCGGGCGCGGTGGCGCGGCCCGCCCCACCCGGGCCCCCGCCCGCCTGGCCGGCGCCGGACACTGCCGGCGGCGACTCCCCCGGTGACGATCCGGCGGCCCGGCTGGCCGCCCTCATCCGGCGCGACCCGTCGCTGCTGACCGGCGACGGCCCGGCACGGTGAGGCCCGCCGCTGCGGTCCCGTCGGCGGCAGGTGCGGCGGGCGGCTAGGGTCGGGCGGTGGCGGAACCCCGGCTGACCCTGACCGCGCTGCTCCGACCGGCGGCCCTGGACGCCCGGCGCGGGGTGGTGCGGCTGCATCCGGAGGTGCTCACCGCGTTGGCGCTGCGCCCCGGCGACCCGGTGCGGCTGGCCGGGCGGCGGGTCACCGCCGGCATCGCCGCGCCGGCCGGGGCGGACAGCGGGCCCACCCTGCTGCACGCGGACGACCTGATGCTCGGCAACCTGGGCCTGCGCTCCGGCGGGCAGGTGACGGTGAGCCCGCTGCCGGTGGCCCCGGCCCGACGGGTCCGGCTCAGCGGCCCGGTGGCGATCGTCGCCGCGGTGTCCCCGGAGATGCTGCGGCTGGCGCTGCTCGGCAAGGTGGTCACCGCCGGCGACGACGTCTCACTGCTCCCGCAGGACGTGCTGCCGGACGCCTCCGTGCGCAGCCTGGTCGAGGCGGCCCGCCGGAGCCTGTCCAACACCGTCGGGTACGCCTGGACCAGCACCCTGCTCACCGTGTCGGCGGCGGAGCCGGAGGTCGGTGGGCTGGTCACCATGGACACCGTGGTCGGCTGGGAGCACGGCCCGGCCACCCACGGCGCGGCACCGGACGACGGGGCGGCGGCGTGGACGTCGCCCGGCGCGGCGCCGGCCTCGACCGACGGGTCGTGGGCGTGGCACGACGACGCGTCGGCGTCGAACGGCACCCGGCCGGCGCCCGGCCCGGCCGGCGGCTTCCCGGGCGGCACCCCCCGCGATCCGGCGCCGACCGGCGAGTCCACGGGCGCACCAGCCGGCGGCGCGCGGTCGGCAGCACCGGCCGGCGGCGCGCGGTCCACGGGAGCGCCGGCCGGGTCCAGCGCGGCAGCGGGCGGGCCGGCGGCCGGCGGGTCCGCGCCGAGCCTGGACGAGCTGCCCGGCCTGCGAGCCCAGGCGGAACAGCTCACCGAGCTGCTGGACCTCGGCTTCCACCACCGCGAGGTGCTCGACCGGCTGGGCACCGAGGTGTCGCTCGGGGTGCTGCTCACCGGCCCCGCCGGCTCCGGCAAGGGCGCGCTGGTCCGGGCGGTGGCCGCCGCGCTGCGGCTCCACGTCCACCCGGTCTGGGCGCCCGAGCTGGCCGCGCTCAGCAACGACGCGGCGGCCCGCCGGCTGCGCGAGGCGGCCACCGCGGTACGCGCCCACGGCCCCGCCGTGCTGCTGGTCGGCGACGTCGAGGCGCTCGCCCCGGCGGACGCGCCCGGCCCGGTGGCCACCGTGTTCCGCCAGCTCCTCGGTGACCTGCTCCGGGCCGGCGTGGCCGTGGTCTGCACCACCGGGCGGCCGGAGGCGGTCCACCCCGGCCTGCACGGGCCGGACCTGCTGCCGGTGCGGATCAGCGTGCCGCTGCCCGACGCGGCGCTGCGCCGCGAGCAGCTGACCGTGCTGACCCGGCAGGTGCCGCTGGCCGAGGACGTCCGGCTGGACGACGTGGCCGGGCGTACCCCCGGGTTCGTCCTTGCCGACCTGGCCGCGCTGGTCCGGGAGGCCGGGGTACGGGCCGCGCTGCGGCAGCGCTCCGAGCCGACGCCGACCGTGGCGATGGCGGACTTCTCGGCCGCGCTGGAGGTGGTCCGACCCACCACGATGGCCGGTTCCACCCTGGAGTTGGCCACCGTGACCCTGGACGACGTCGGCGACCTGGTCGAGGTGAAGCAGACCCTCACCGAGTCGGTGCTGTGGCCACTGACCTACCCGGACACCTTCGCCCGGCTGGGCGTGCACCCGCCGCGCGGCGTGCTGCTGTACGGCCCGCCCGGCTGCGGCAAGACGTACCTGGTGACGGCGCTGGCCGGGTCGGGCCGGGCGAACGTGCTCTCGGTCAAGGGCGCGGAGCTGCTCTCCAAGTGGGTGGGTGAGAGCGAGCGGGCGGTCCGGGAGCTCTTCCGCCGGGCCCGGGAGGCCGCGCCGACGCTTGTCTTCCTGGACGAGGTGGACGCGCTCGCCCCGGTCCGTGGGCAGGCCACCGACGGGGGCACCACGGACCGGGTGGTCGCCGCGCTGCTGACCGAGCTGGACGGGGTGGAGGCGCTGCGCAACGTGGTGGTGGTCGCCGCCACCAACCGACCCGACCTGGTCGACCCGGCACTGCTGCGCCCCGGCCGGCTGGAACGGCTGGTCTACGTGCCCCCGCCGGACGGCGCGGCCCGGGCGGAGATCCTCCGCGCCGCCGCGCGGAACGTGCCGCTCGACCCGGAGGTGGACCTCGCCGGGCTGGGCGCGGAGCTGGCCGACTTCTCCGCGGCGGACTGCGCGGCGCTGGTCCGGGAGGCGGCGCTGGCCGCGATGCGGGAGTCGCTGACCGCCTCGACGGTCACCGCCGCGCACGTGGCGGCGGCCCGGCGCCGGGTCCGCCCGTCGCTGGACCCGGATCAGGTCGCCTGGCTGGCCGCGTACGCGGAGAAGCGGGCCGGCTGACGGCCGCGGGCGGCCGGCTCAGTCGGTGGGCAGCAGCGGGCCGAGCGGGCCGAGATCCAGGTTCAGGTCCTCCGGCGCGAGCCCGAAGTGCTCGCGGAGCAGGGTCATCTGCTCCTCCAGGGCCATCAGCGTGGCGCCCATCCGCTCGATCTGCTCGTCGGTCAGGTCACCGACCTCCACCCGGCGCAGCGCCTGCCGTTCCATCAGCTGCCGGAGCAGCTCGATCACGGTGAGCACCAGGCTGCCCAGCCCCCGCTCGACGGAGTCGCGGTCCACCGCCAGCCGCCGGTCCAGCGGCCGGACCCGCGGCTCGACCCAGGTGGACTCGCCCAGCGCGGCGGCCAGCTCGGTGGCCGTGTCCCGGTCGCCGGCCGGCAGCCGGCGCAGCTCGCCCCCGCCGCTCACGGCGCCGTCCCGCCCGCCGGGAGCGCCGGCACGCCGTCCGGCGCGACGTCGTCCGGCGCGACGTCCGGCGGGGTGAGCGAGCCGACCGAGGAGATCAGCGCGCGCAGCGAGACGTACACCAGGTCGATGTCGGCGATGGCGATGGTGATCTCGCCGCTGATCACCACACCGGTGGCCAGCACCCGGTCCAGCAGGTCGACCAGGGCCACCGGCCGGTACGCCAGCGGATCGTCGGCGCTGCTCGGCGCCAGCGTCTCGGTCACCATGCCGGCTCCCGTACCTGGTGCGCCTCCTCCGCCGGCCGCTCCGCCACGAAGGAGTACGGCGGCCAGGGGCCGGTCAGCTCCAGCCGCACCTGGGGGTGCCGGCCGGCGAGCATCCGGACCAGTTCGGTGAAGCCGTCCAACGCGGCCACGTCCACCAGGTACGCCCCGTTGAGCACCATCGCGGTCGGCGCCCCGGAGAGCCGGCGGTCCTGCGCGGCGTGCCGGCGGGCGGCCACCGCGTACTGGGCGAGGGCGTCGTGCACGGTGGCGGCGGCCTCGGCGGCGATCCGCTGGCCCTGCTCCCGGGCGGTCAGCTGGGCCCGGCGCCGCCGCAGGTACGCCGCACCCGCGCCACCGCCGCCGGTTGCCGGCGGCTCCTCCTCGGCGGCCGGCGCGCCGGGCACCACGTATCCCTTGACGCCCCACTCGGTGCGGCCGGTGAGCCGGTCCAGCGCGGCGGTCAGCTCGGCCTCCCGCTCGGCCAGCACGGCGGCCACCCGGTCGGCGTCCCGGTGCACGGTGGCCAGCCGGGCCGGCACCACCGCCCCGGTACGCGACAGCGCCTCCACCACCCCGTGGTGTGCCCGGGCGGCCCCCTCCAGCCAGCTCAGGTCCTCCAGCTTGCGGCGCAACGGCTCCTCGCCGTACTCGGCCAGCGGGGCGTCGCTGACCACGGCGACCAGCCCGGCGGAGCGGACCGCGCGCACGTCCCGACCGTCCATCCCGACCAGCCCGGCCAGCGCCGCCGGGTCGACCTCCCGCACCACGCCGTGCAGCCAGGCGCCACTGGCCGGGCGGTGCGCGGTGGGCGCGCCGGCGTCAGCGGTCGTACTCATCCCAGTCCTCCCTCGCGGCCCGCTCGGCCCGGGCCGCGACCCGGGGCCGGCGCTCGGCCTCGACCTGCTCCGGATCCCGCGGGCCCGGCTCCACCGGTGGGCGCGCCCGCGAGCTGAGCCACGGGTCGTGCTCCCACCAGTCGATGCCGATCTGCCGCGCGGTGTCGACCGAGGCGATGACGAGCCGCAACTTCAGGGTCAGCAGCTCGATGTCGAGCAGGCTGACCCGGATGTCGCCGGCGATCACGATGCCCCGGTCCAGCACCCGTTCGAGGATGTCGCCGAGGTTCGCCGGCTCGTGTCCGGCGCCCATCACCTGGCCGCTGTTCTGCACCATCGGTGGCCGTGCGGTGGTCATCTCAGCTCCCGTCCCCCTTGCCGCGCTGGTAGCGGCGGGTCCGCCGGTAGCCGAGCAGGGCACCGGTCAGGTCCAGCTCTACCTCGTAGAGGCCGAGCAGGTCGGTCGACGCCGGGATGCGGTGGTCCTCGACCACCTCGACGCCGACCAGCCAGCCGTCGTCGGTGGCCCGGATCGAGGTGATCCCCTGCGCGTCCCGGCCGGTCAGCTCGACGATCTGGCGCAGCCCCTCGCGGGCCGCCTCGGCCGTGCTGATCTCGTCGTACTCGTTGTCGTCGGGATACCGGTCCGGCTCGCGGGCACCCCGGTCGCGCCGGCGCTCGCGATCGCCGTCGCCGCGGATCCGTGCTGCTGTCATCTCATCTCCCTCGCCCGCGCGGCTGTCCGTCCCGCCCGCCGGTGCTCCGCCGCCGGCCGGGTGGCGGCCGCCGTCCGCCACCCGCCCGTTCGGGGGTACGGCCCGGGGCCGGGCCGGTCAGCCGCTCCAGCACCCGCTGCTGGCCCCGGTCCCGTTCCTCCGGCGTGATGTCACCGGCCGCCGCCGCCTCGTCCAACTCCTCCAGCTCGCGCCGGACGTTTACCGGGTTGACCTGCCGCGACTCCGCCTCGCGGGCCACCACCTTCATGACCGAGGTCAGCCCGCGCACCGGCGCGTACGGCAGGGTGAGCAGCGCCCAGAGGATGTCCATCGCTCACTCCACCAGCTGGTGCGCGCTGACGAAGTCGTACGGGGCGAGCGGGCCGGTCAGCCGCATCCGGATCAGCTCCCGGCGCTGCTCGGCGAACTCCTCCAGGGCCCGGACGAACTCCTGCTCGTCGTCCGCCCCGACCAGGAAGGCCACGTTCACCGCGTCCAGCTCGTGGCTGGGCTGGCGGGGTGCGTTCGCCACCGCGTACTGGCCGACGGCGTCGATCACCGCGCGGTTCTCCGCCTCCCGGCGCAGCTCCACCGCCTGGCTGATCATCTCGCCGAGCCGGATCCGCTGTTCCCGGCTCTCCGCCTCCGACCGGCCGCGGATCTGGTCGGCGAGCGCGGCGGCGCTGCCGTTCTCCGCCAGCAGGCCGCCGATGAACTCCGCCTCGTCGAAGCGCCCGTGGACCGTGTACTGCATCCGGTCCTCGAACTCGGCGAGGGCGTCGGCGAACTGCTCGTGATGCGCCGCCAGCAGATCCTCGACCGCGTCCTCGCCGGTGACGACCGTGCCGAACCGCACCGGCAGCACCGGCGCGACCGCCGCCGTGCCGTCCAGCAGCCCCTCGTACGCGGTGAGGTCGGCCGGGCGGCCCAGCGGTTCCTCCAGCCCGATCGGGCTGACCAGCGCGGCCAACTCGCCGTGCTGGATCGCGGCGACCTCCCCCGGCGGGTCGCCGACCCCCTCCGCGTCGGGGGTCGGCTCCACGTCGCACGGCACGATGCCGTAGATGAACAGTCCCTGCTCGGCCATCAGCGCTCCTCGTCCCGGCGGCGGCGCGGCCGCGGCCGTTCCCGGTCGTCGTCCCGGTTGCCCAGCGAGTCCGCCACCGCGCCGCTGATCTCCTGGGCCGCCTTGCCGAGACCGGAGATCGCCTTGCCCTTGGTGGCGGCGCCGGCCGCGTCGCCCACCAGGTCCGGCAGGCCCTTGGTGTCCTTCGGCGTGATGCTCAGCCGGTCGACGGCCTCGGCGAACCGCAGGTACGTCTCGACGCTGGCGATCACGATCCGGGCGTTGATCTCCAGCAGCTGGATGCCGACCACGGCGACCGACACCTGCGCGTCGATCACCACGCCCTTGTCCAGCACCGTCTCCACGACGTCGGCGAGGGTGCCCCCGCCACCGCCGCCACTGCGTTCCAGCGCGCTACCGGGTTGGCTGCTCGTGGTCGCGACAGTCATCGATCACCGTCCTCCCGCCGGCGACGGACCACCGGCCGTCGGGGGGCCTCCGGGGCCCGGCGGGTGGGGCGGGGACGCTCCTCCCGCTCCTCGCGGGGCTCGCGCTCCTCGCGCGGGCGGCGGGCCCGCTCGGGCTGCCGGCGCCGGACCGGACGCGGCTCCTCCTCGGGCTCCTCCTCGGCGTACTCGTCGTCGCCGTAGTCCTCGCCCTCGGCGTAGTCGTCGTACTCCTCCTCCTCGGGCGGGCGGCGGCGCTGCGGCGGCCGGCGACGGCCGCGCTCGGCGGGCCGGCGCTCCTCCTCCGGCTCCTCCTCCGGCTGCTCCTCGGGCTCCTCCGCGCGGCCCTGCTCCGGCGCCTCGCGGGCCTCCTGCTCCTCCTGGAGCGCGGTCTCGTGGTCCTTGACCACCTCGGAGTCCTCGATCTCGCCGCGCCAGCCCTCGACCGAGTCCGGGTCGAGCACGGTCTGGGTCATCACGTGCCGGACGAAGTGCTTCAGCTCCAGCCGGACCCGGCGGCCCTGGGCGCGCCACAGGTTGCCGGTGTGCTCGAAGAGGCCCTGCGGGTGGTATTCCAGGACGACCAGGATCCGGGTCAGCTCGGGACCGACCTCGTGGAAGCTGACCGTGCCGTCGACCGAGCCCTTCTCGCCCTTGGACCGCCAGTGGATCAGCCGGTCCGGGATCTGCCGGACGATCGTCGACTCCCAGGTCCGGTGCGACCAGAAGACCTGCGCCTTCCAGGTCATCTTCTCGTCGGCGTCGGAGTCGCGGTCGGCCTGCTCGACCTTCTTCATGAAGCTGGGGAAGTCGCCGTAGGTCGTCCACTGGTTGTACGCCACCCGGACGGGCACGCCGACCTCGATGGACTCGATGATGTTGGTGACCTTGAGCTTCTTCTTCTTGCCGCCCTTGCCACCCTTGCCGCCGCCACCGAAGGCCGACATCAACTTCTCCTTACCGCCGGCCAGGCCGGCATGGAACATGGCCTTGAACGGCGAGTCGCCGTCGGCGAGCTTCTGCGCGCCGGTGGCGGCGGCGACCAGGCCGGGGCCCCCGCCGGCCTTCGCGTAGTCACTGAGCCGCCCGGTGGCGCCGGTGATCTTCTCGGTCACCACGGTCACCGCCCGCTCGCCGATCGCCGAGGCGAGGTTGCGCAGCTCGCCACCGAGCTGGTCGCGGGCCTTGTCGGTGAGGTTTCCGGTCGCCATGGTCACCGCCCCCGCCGCCGGCGCACGGGGGCCGGCTGCTCGTCACGTTCCGCGCCGTCGTCCGGCGCCTCGTCGTCCTGTGCCGCGGGCTGCTCGTCGAGTTCCTGCTCCTCGTCGGGGGCCGAGTCCGGCCCGCCCTCGGCCTCCCCGCCGCCGGCCGACCTGCGGCGCAGCGCGTCCGCGCTGCCGCGGAGCCTGCCGCTCAGCGCGTCGATCCCGCTGCCTGCGGCGGCGGTCGCGGCGGCCTTGCCGGCGGTGGCCAGTGGGGTACCGAGCCGGGTCAGGTTGCCCAGTTGGGGGGCGTTCAACAGGTCCGTGCCGACCTTCAGCAGGCCACCCGGACGCTGGCTGGCCCGGCCGGCGGCGACCGCCGCGGCCAGGGTGAGGGCGGTACGCAGCTTCTTCCGGCGACCGAGGACGTAGCCGGCGGCGACGGCGAGTCCGATCCGTGCTCCGCTCTTCATCGATGCTCCTTCACTCCCCGGGGGTCGGACACCCGATCACCTCGGCCGAAAACAGCTACCGGGGAAATAGCGCAAGAAGGGCCTGCGATCGGGAGTCCCGTATTGGCGGACCCGGCGGGCAGTACCCGACAGCCGATGCACAAAACATTTCCGCGCTTTATCGGGCAGCCGCGGTACAGCACATCAGGATGCCCATGGCGAGACGGCCCAAGGTCGCTCAAACCGACCATACGGGCAGGTCGAGGGCGGTACCTCGCAGCGATGAATGCGGGACTCTAAATATTGGTCAAAGCGCCGGCAGGGCGGAGTCGAGGCACAATTCCGCATGCACCTTCCCGCTGTGGTTGCGCAATTTCGCTCCGCATTTGTTGAGCACCGCGATGGCACCCGCATTCTCCGCGGTCGTCTCCGCCACCACGGTGCGCATACCGGCGGCCGCGGCGGCGTTCAGCAACTCGCGCAGCGCCGCCGCGCCGAGCCCCCGCCCGCGGGCGGACCGGCCCAGCCACATCCCGGTCTCCACCACGCCCGGCTCGTCATGGCGGGTCATCCGGATCATGCCGACCACCTCGCCGCCGGCGATCACCGCGTACATCCGGGTGTGGGTGGGGCCGTCGAGACCGGCGAAGCTCGCCCGGTGGAAGGCGCGGAACGCCTCCCGCCGGGCCTGCGACCACCCGGCGGGCGCCTCCACCGGAGGCATCACGTCGATCGGCTCCGCCTCGGCGACCGCTACCGAGAGCAACGACTCCAGGTTGCGTTCGTCCACCGGCTCCAGCCGTACCGCTCCCGTCACCTGCCGCAGTCTGCCCGCCGTAACCGGTCAGGTCCACCCCTTTGGGCGGGCACTGCCGGTACGTCGAGTGGTACGGACCGGTCGGGCCACCGGGGTGCCCCCCTCACGCTGCGTTGCGGTGACGGCCCGACACGCCCCCCGCCGGGCGTCCGACGGCGGGGGTGGCCCGGCCGGTCAGCGGGCCGTGGGCCGGTCGGTGGGGGTGAAGTCGCAGAACACCACGGAGGCGTCGTCGGTGCGCTTGTGCCGGCGCAGCCGGTCCGGGTGCTCCCGCTCGGCGGCGCGTACCCGGTCGATCAGCGCCGCCGGCCCGTCGGCCGCGACCAGGTCGAGCAGCCCGGCCCAGCCGAAGAGGCCGAACTGTTCCACCGCGCAGGATGCCCCGTCGGTGAGCAGCGCTGCCCGGCGCAGCGCCCCGGGCCCGCGCAGCGGGACCGTCCCGGTCACCGCGTGGTACGCCGCGTCCGGGTCGGCCGCGGCCACCCAGTAGCCGTGGGTCCGGTTCATCCGTTGCCGCTGGGCGGTCACCGCCGCCCGGAACCGGGCGACCCGGTCCGTCGAGCCGGCGGGCACCGAGGCGACGGTGCGGCGCAGCTCGGCGGTGGCGGCGTCGAGCCGGTCGTCGGTCACCGCCCGGACCTCGCCGCCGGTGTCCAGCACCAGCGGGCTGTCGCAGAGCACCAGGTAGTCGACCTGGTCACCGCCCTCGCGGAGCAGGCAGACGGTCGACGCCGGGGTGCCGGGATGGTCCAGGTCGCACTCGCCGCCGTGGTCGGCGCGGACCGCGAGGATGGCCGCGGCGAGGCTGCTCATCAGCGTCGCCGCCGGCCGCGCCGCGGCGGCCAGCCCGAGCCGGGCGGCGAGGTGCCGCACGTACCAGGACGGCCCGTGCACGCAGCCGGTGTCGAACCCGTCCGGCACGGTCGCCCCGTCCAGCACCCCGACCAGCGGCCCGAACCGGAAGACCACGTCCTCGTTCTCGAGCCGGCCGGGCGCGGCCGCCGAGGCGGAACCCACCCGCATCGTCGGTGCCTCGGCGACCGGCCGCGCCGGCCGGCTCCCGGTCGCGTACCGCCGGTCCGGTGCCCCCATGCCCGCTCCCTCCGTCGCCGCCCAGCACCAGGGCCTACCCCGCCGGGACCGCGACATGCCGCCCGGCGGGCCGACCCCACCCGCTTCGGACGAACTGACACCCCCACCCAGGTCCGGGTCGGTAGCGTCAGTCACGCCGGCTCATCAACCGCGTCAGGGGGATCGCATGTTGGCCAAGCTGCACGAATCAGGGCTCAAGGCGGAGCACATGTACCTCGCGGGCTTCGCGAGCATCGGGCTCTCGTTCACCAGTTGGTTCCTCTCCAAGCACCTGGAGCGCGCGGGGGTGGCCCGCGCGGACCGCTGGGGCATCTTCATCGGGGAGTGGGCACCGACGTTCTTCGCGATCGGCAACGGCCTGCAGATGTACGAGAAGCGCTGACCCGGTCAGCGGCGGGCGGTTGGCCGATCCGGGTCAGCGGCGGCGGTTGCGGGCCCGGGAGGAGCGCAACCGGCGCAGCCGCCCGATCAGCAGCGGCTCGGCGGCGAGCGCGGCCGGATTGTCCAACAGCCCGTTGAGCAGCTGGTAGTAGCGGGTGGCGGAGAGCCCGAAGGTGTCCCGGATGGCCTGCTCCTTGGCCCCGGCGTGCCGCCACCACTGCTGCTCGAAGTCGAGGATGCGGCGTTCCCGCTCGGTCAGCTGCGCGGCCTGGCCCGGCGCTGTCCCCTGGCCCGGCGCCACCTCCTTACCCTGGTCCGGCTTGGCGGCCCGGGTCGGCTCGGTCGTCTCATCCGGCGGGGCCGAACGCGGCGGCGGCACCGCCGGGATGCCGTCCCGCCGCTCGGCGCCGGTCCCCCCGGACGGCTCGGGCCGGCCGGGGGCGGCCGCGGCGGCGTCGGTGGACATGGCGCTCCTCGCAGGGGCGGGCGGCCGGTGGCTCCGGCCCGGGGGGACCCCAGCCTAACCAGGCCCGGCCAGGGCCGCAGCGCGCGCCGCGGCCCTGGCCGGGCCGGTCCGGAACCCTCCCGGCCGACCGTGGATCAGGCCACGTCGCGCCGCCGCATGGCCCACATCGCCGCCACGAGCGCGATCATCAGGCCGGCGCCGAGCAGCAGCGAGGACTGCTGCCAGGTGATGGTGAGCTCGTCCGGCATGCAGCCCCCCGTCGGGGTGGCGATGCACGCCTGGTAGTCCTGCAGCGTCACCTGCTTCTTGATCCACGCCATGGCGTACGTGGGCACCAGCCAGGCGTCCGGGAACCGCACGTCGGCCAGGGACAGCGCGATCGCCACGCCGTACTGGCCGACGACCAGGAACGCCATCGCCCCGCCGAGCGCGAAGGCGGTGTGCCGGCCGAGGGACGCGACCGCGAAGCCCACCGTGGTGACGGCCAGCACCAGGGCCAGCGCGCGCAGCTCGGTCAGCCCGAGCGACCGCCACAGCCCCGGGGTCACCTCCGTGGTGGTGCCCCGGAAGTGCCCGACCAGCCAGAAGCAGAGCGTCCACAGGGCCGCCGCGAGCACGGTCACCACGGCCGTCCCGGTGAGCAGCGCCGCCAGCTTCGTCAGCAGCACCGTCAACCGTTTCGGCCGCCAGAGCAGCAGGTTCATCATGCCGCCGGTGTTCCACTCGGCACCCACGTACGAGGCGCCGACGACGAACCCGACCACCGCCAGCAGCATCGCGAAGGTCAGCAGCGTCTCGCCGAAGTCCTCGTGGAAGCGGAACGTCGGCGGCAGCGACCACTGCGGGTCGAACGCCTCCGGCGGGGGCGGCATGATCTCCGCGCAGTTCTCCGGGAACCCGCGCGACGAGACGGACCCGCCGTCGGCCTTGACCCGCTCGCACTCCGTTCGGGCCTGCTCGGTGTCGCGCACCGCCTGCTGGTAGTTGGCCTTCGCCTCGCGTTCGGCCGCGGCGATCTGGTCGGGGCCGACCTTCTGGTTGGTGAAGAACGCGCTGGCGATCACGGCCGCGAGGACCAGCAGACCCAGCAACGTCATGTACCGGGTGAAGCGCCGCTTGCCGAGCCGGCGCAGCTCGGTCCGATAGAGGCTCACGCGCCCCAACCTCCCTTGGTGACCTCCCGGTCACCGACCTTCGTGGACTGGTCGACCTGGCGGTGCTGGCCGGGGACCGGCGCGGTGGCGGTCAGGTCGAGGAAGACGCTCTCCAGGTCGGCCGCGACCGGCGCGAGTTCGCTGACGTACAGCCCCTGGTCGGCCAGCAGCCGGCTGACCATGGCCGGCTTCTCGACCCCGGCGAGCATCAGGTGGTCGGCCTGGGCGGTCACCTTGATCCCGGCCCGGTCCAGCAGCTCGGCGGCGGACGGCAGGTCGGTGGGCGATTCCAGCCGGACCCGGACCGAACCGTGCGAGTGCTCGGCGAGCACCTCGCTCACCGGCCCGTACGCGACCCGGCGGCCCAGCGAGATGATGGTGACCGAGTCGCAGATGAGCTGGATCTCGCCCAGGATGTGGCTGGACAGCAGCACCGTCATGCCACCGGCGGCGAGGTCCCGGACCAGGGTGCGCATCTCCCGGATGCCGCCCGGGTCGAGGCCGTTGGCCGGTTCGTCGAGGATCAGCAGCTTCGGGTCCTTGAGCAGGGCGGAGGCCACCGCCAGCCGCTGCTTCATGCCCAGCGAGTAGGTCTTCACCCGCTCACCGGCGCGGTCCCGCAGGCCGACCTGCTCCAGCACCTCGTCGACCCGGCGCCGGGGCACCTCACCCGCGCCGGCCAACAGGTCCAGCGTGTCCCGCGCGGTGAAGTGCGGGAAGAACTGCGGGCTCTCCACGATCGCTCCGATCTGGCCGGCCACCACGGGCAGCGCGGCGGGCACCTCGTGCCCCAGCACGCTCATCCGGCCGCCGTCCGGGCGGATCAGGCCGAGCAGGGTGCGCAGCGTGGTGGTCTTGCCCGACCCGTTCGGGCCGAGGAAGCCGTGCACCTCACCGGCTGCCACCCGCATGTCGAACCCGTCCAGCGCGTTGCGGGTGCCGCGCCGACGGCTCTTGTACGTCTTGCGTAGACCTTCGATTTCCAGGACAGCCGACAAGCTGCGCCTCCCCCGATGGTGACGGATGACGACGTCACCATACTGGGTATGCAGCGGCCGGCATACCCGGTATGCGTCGGCGGTTCGGCTGATTTCCCCTCGGGTGTTAGGAGGGGGCCCTTCCTATACAAAATGCGTTAACAAGGGCACCCTCCTTACACCTCAGGCGCAGATGACGTGGACGCCCGCGGTGCGGAACGCCTCAACCACCTCGGGCGCGGCGCCGGAGTCGGTCACCAGGGTCTCCACCCGGTCCACCGGGCAGATCCGGGCGAAGGCGTGCCCGCCCAGCTTGGACGAGTCCGCGATGATCACCACCCGCTTGGCGCGGGCCACCATCAGGTTGTTCATCGCCGCCTCCCCCTCGTGGTGGGCGGCGGCACCGAGCTGCGGGTCGATCGCGTCCACGCCGAGCAGGGCGACGTCGAGGGTCACCTCGCGCAGCAGCGCGCCGCCGAGCGGGCCGACCAGCTCGAAGGACTTAGGGCGGACCACCCCGCCGGCCACCACCACCTTCATCCGGGACCGGACCAGCAGTTCGTTGGCGATGTTCAGGGCGTTGGTGACCACGGTCAGCTGCGCGCCCTCCGCGCTGGTGTTCAGGTCCGGGCGGACGGCCAGGGCGCGGGCCACCTCGGTGCTGGTGGTGCCGCCGTTGAGGCCGACCACGGTGCCGGGCGAGACCAGCGCGGCGGCGGCCGCCCCGATCCGCTGCTTCTCGGCGGAGTGCTTGGCCGTCTTGTAGCGCAGCGGCAGGTCGTACGAGACGCCGTTGGCGACCGCGCCGCCCCGGGTCCGCGTGATCATCTGCTGCTGGGCGAGCTGGTCGAAGTCGCGCCGGATGGTGGCCTGGGAGACGTCCAGCCGCTCGGCGGCCTCCTCGACGGTCACCCGCCCGCTGTCGGTCAGCATCTCGAGCAGGGCGTTCCATCTGGCGTACCGGTCCACCGAGGGCCCTCCACTGACTCTGCACGAACGGTGATTGATTGCGTGCACAGTAGTGCGCGAAACTCGGCGCGCGCAAAACCCTGCCCTGCGCGAAGCGCCCGGTTGTTGCCAGGGTCACCCCACTTCACGCAGAATGACGCGCGAAAGGTGGCTCAAACGAGCTGTATTGCGCAGCGCACCCTCCTGCGAGGAGTTCCCATGGCTCACGTGCACGCGGAGATCGCCAGCCAGCCCGACTGCTGGCGGGAGGCGGCGGCGCTCGCCGGCACCGTCGCCGACCGCCTGCCGGCCCGCGGCGAGCGGGTCGCCGTCGTCGGTTGCGGCACGTCGTGGTTCATGGCCATGGCGTACGCCGGGCTGCGCGAGCAGGCCGGCCACGGCGAGACGGACGCCTTCCAGGCCAGCGAGTTCCCCGCCGGCCGCCGCTACGACCGGCTGGTGGCGATCACCCGCTCCGGCACCACCACCGAGGTGCTGGAGCTGCTCGCCGCGCTGCGCGGCCGGGTGCCGACCACGGTCGTCGTCGGTGACCCGGGCTCCCCCGCCGTCGCCCTCGCCGACGCGGCGGTCGCCCTGCCCTTCGCCGACGAGCGCGCGGTGGTGCAGACCCGGTTCGCCACCACCGCGCTGGCGCTGTTCCGCGCCCAGCTCGGCCAGAACGTCGAGGCGCTGGCCGCCGACGCCGAGGTGACCGTCCGGGCCCCGCTGCCGATCGACCCGGCCCGGATCGAGCAGGTCACCTTCCTCGGCCGCGGGTGGACGGTCGGGCTGGCCCAGGAGGCCGCGCTCAAGTGCCGCGAGGCGGCCACCTTCTGGGCCGAGGCGTACCCGGCCATGGACTACCGGCACGGGCCGATCTCGGTGGCCGCGCCGGGCCGGCTGGTCTGGGCCTTCGGTCCGCTGCCCGAGGGGCTCGCCGAGGACGTCGCGGCGACCGGGGCCGCGTTCGCGCACAGCCGTACCCACGGCTGCCGCACCGTGCTGACCAGCTGGGCCGCCGGGCGTACCCCGGTCGACCCGATGGCCGACCTGATCCTGGCCCAACGCTTCGCCGTCGCGCTGGCCACCAGCCGCGGGCTCGACCCGGACGCCCCCCGGCACCTGAGCCGGTCCGTGGTGCTTGCGTGACCGCGAACGGCGGGCCGCCGGGCGGGAGCGGCGACGTCGTCGTCGCGCTCGACGTGGGCGGCACGGGGATGAAGTGCGCGCTGGTCCGGCCGGACGGCACGGTGGTGCACGCCGAGCGGCACGCCACCGACGCCGGGCGCGGCCCGGACGCGGTGGTGGGCACCGTGCTGGACGTCGCCGAGGGCCTGGCCGGCACCGCGCGGGCCGCCGGCCTTACCCCGGTGGCCTGCGGCGTCGTCGTGCCCGGGGTGGTGGACGAGGCCACCGGGACGGCGGTCTGGTCGGCGAACGTGGGCTTCCGGGACGTACCGCTGCGGGAGCTGGTGGCGACGCGGCTCGGCCGGCCCGCGGTGCTCGGCCACGACGTGCGGGCCGGCGGCCTGGCCGAGGCCCGGCTCGGCGCCGGGCGCGGCGCGGCGCACGTGCTGTTCGTGGCGATCGGCACCGGGATCGCCGCCGCCCACGTGGTCGACGGCCGGGCCGCCACCGGCGCGCACGGCGCGGCCGGCGAGATCGGCCACATCCTGGTCCGCCCCGACGGCCCCACCTGCGGCTGCGGCCGACCCGGCTGCCTGGAGGCGGTCGCCTCGGCCGCCGCCGTCGCCCGCCGGTACGCGGAACTGGCCGGCACGCCGGCCGCTCTCCACGGCGCCCCGCAGCCGACCCGGTCCGACGGCACGCCGGAGCCGGTCGGCACCAACGGCACCCCGCAGCCGGCCGCCACGCCGGAGCCGGTCGGGGCGGCGGGTGGGCGGCTCAGCGCCGCCAACGTGGCGACGCTGGCGGCGGCGGGCGACCCGCTGGCCGGGCGGGTGTGGCGGGAGGCCGTCGAGGCGCTCGCCGACGGGCTCGCCACCGGGCAGGCGCTCTTCGACGTGTCGACCGTGGTGCTCGGCGGTGGGCTGGCCCGCGCCGGTAGCCTGCTGTTCGATCCGCTGCGCGCGGCGCTGCGCGACCGGCTGACCTTCCACCGGGAGCCGCGGCTGGTCCCGGCGGCCCTCGGCGACCAGGCCGGCTGCCTCGGCGCCGCCCTGCTCGCCCTCGACGCGCGCCGGGAAACCGCGCTGGCACTGGACGACTGAGGAGAACTGATGAGCCTGCGGGTGAGCGGGAAGGTGGTGACCCCGACCGGGGTGATCCGGCAGGGGTGCGTGGAGCTGACCGGCGACCGGATCAGCGCCGTCGCCGAGTACCCCGCCGTGCGCGACGGGCACTGGATCCTGCCGGGCTTCGTGGACATGCACACCCACGGCGGCGGCGGGCACACCTTCACCACCGGCGACGCCGACGCGGCCCGGGGAGCCGCCGCGTTCCACCTCGGACACGGCACCACCACCCTGCTGGCCAGCCTGGTCAGCGGCCCGTACGAGCTGATGCGGGCGGCCACCTCGACGCTCGCGCCACTGGCCCGGGCGGGGGTGCTGGCCGGCATCCACTTCGAGGGGCCGTACCTGTCGGCGGCGCGCTGCGGGGCGCAGAACCCGGAGTTCCTGCGGGACCCGTCCACCGAGGAGCTGGCCGAGCTGGTCGAGCTCGGCGGCGGCGCGGTCCGGATGGTGACCCTGGCCCCGGAGCGGGACGGCGCCATCGAGGCGATCAAGCTGCTCACCGGGCACCGGGTGGTCGCCGCGATCGGGCACACCGACGCCACGTACGACCAGACGCGGGCCGCGGTCGCCGCCGGCGCGAGCGTCGCCACCCACCTGTTCAACGGGATGCGCCCGCTGCACCACCGCGAGCCGGGACCGGTGGTGGCCCTGCTGGAGGCGCCGAACGTGGTCTGCGAGCTGGTCGCCGACGGCGTGCACCTGCACGACGCGACGCTCACCTTCGCCGCCGCGACGGCCGGCCCCGAGCGGGCCGCCATCATCACCGACGCGATGGCCGCGGCCGGCATGCCGGACGGCGAGTACGAGCTGGGCGGCCAGGCGGTCACCGTGGCCGACGGGGTGGCCCGGCTGGCGCGCGACGGCGCGATCGCCGGCAGCACGCTCACCATGGACGCCGCCCTGCGGCGCGCCCTGGCGGCCGGCATCCCGATGACCGACGCGGTCCGGATGGTGGCCACCACCCCGGCCCGGGCGATCGGCCTCGGTGACCGGGTGGGCGCGCTCCAGGTCGGGCTCCGCGCCGACCTGGTGGTCCTCGACGACGACCTGAACGTGGTGCGGGTGATGCGCGCGGGCGAGTGGGTGGAGTGAGTTCCCGGCCGGCGGGCGGTCAGCCCGTCGGCATCTCCACGCCGAGCACGGCCTGCTCGTCCGGGCGGTGCACCAGCACCTCGGACAGGTAGGACTGCACCGCCGGGGCCATCCCGACGTCCCGCCCGGCCTGCTCGGAGAGCAACCACTTGTGCTCGATGATCTGCGCGAAGAGCTCCTGCGGCTCCAGCTTGCGGCGCAGGTCCGCCGGCACCGCGCGGACCACCGGCTCGAAGACCTCGGTCAGCCAGCGGTGCGCCGCCTGCTGCTCGTCGGTCAGGTCGCTCTCCACCCGGTAGGCGTCCAGGTCGTTGAGCAGCTTGCGGGCCTGGTTCTCCTCGGCGTCGAGGCCGGTGAGCCGGAGCAGCCGCCGGGTGTGGTAGCCGGCGTCGACCACCTTGGGCCGGACCAGGTAGCGGCCGTTGTCGACGGTCGACAGGGCCACCTCGGCGACGTCGAAGCCCAGCTCGTTGAGGCGGCGGATGCGGCCCTCGATGTCGTGCCGGGCCTCCCGCTCGATCTGCTGCTCGTAGGTGATCTCGTGCCACAGCCCCTCGTAGCGCCGCACGACCTCCTCGCAGACCACCTCCGGCTCGATCGACTCGTGCAGCAGCCCGGCGGCCTGCAGGTCGAGCGCCTCGCCGAAGATGTTCACCCGGGCGATCTCCAGGTCCTCACCGCGCTGCCCGTGGGAGAGCGAGCTGTGCAGGGCCCCGGTCTCCGCGTCCACCAGGTAGGCCGCGAAGGCCCCGGCGTCCCGGCGGAACAGCGTGTTGGACAGCGAGCAGTCGCCCCAGAAGAAGCCGGTCAGGTGCATCCGGACCAGCAGCGCGGCCAGCGCGTCGAGCAGCCGGTTCATCGTCTCCGGGCGCAGCGTGTTGGAGAAGAGCGCCCGGTAGGGCAGGGAGAACTGCAGGTGCCGGGTGATCAGCACCGATTCCAGGGGCTCCCCGTCGTCGGTCTGCCGGTCGGCGACGATCGCCACCGCCTCGACCGACGGGAAGTCGATCCGTTCCAGCGCCCGCAGCAGGTCGTACTCCCGCTCCGCGATCCGTTCGCGGGTCTCCTTGAACGCGTACACGAACTCGCCGAGGCGGACGAATCGGACGATGTGCCGGGAGATGCCCTGCGGCAGGGCGACCAGGTGCTGGGCAGGCCACTCCTCCAGCGGGGTCGACCAGGGAAGGTCAAGCAGCGCCGGGTCCACGAGGGCAGAGGTGATCCGCACGGCCACAAGTCTGACGGTTGTCCCCGCCGAACGCTTCCCTTCGTGGTTCGGCACACAGCCGTCCCCCGGGCCGCGACCCGGCGGCGCCGCGGGCGGCCGGTAGCGTGGTCGGGGTGCGGGAGACCACGACGGTACGCCGAAAGGTACGCCTGCGGCCGGTCCGGCCGGCCGGCTGGCGGTGGGACCTGCTGCTGCTCGCCGGGCTCGTCGCGCTGACCGTCGCGCTGGCCACCGGCCACCTCTTCGGCCTCGACCGGGCGGTCGCCGACTGGGCGGACACGCACCGGCCGACGGTGGCCCGGTGGACGGCCATGATCCTCAACTATCTGGGCCAGGGCACCCCGTTGACACTTGTCGCCGCGGGTCTCGGCGTGCTGTTGGCGCTCCGGCTCCGCTCGGTGCGCCCGGTGCTGCCGCCGGTGGTGGCGTTCGCGCTCACCTACCTGACCATCGGCCCGCTGAAGGTGTGGACCGCCCGGCCCGCGCCGAGCGCCAGCAGCAAGGAACCGTTCCTCCCGCCCGAGCAGACCCTGCCGCTGTTCCAGCACGACCTGCCGATCAGCTACGCGCAGTCCTACCCGTCCGGCCACGTCGCCAACGCCATCGTCTGGTACGGCGTGCTCGCCCTGCTGCTGGCGCCGCTGCTGCGCACCTTCGGCCGTCGGATGCCGCCCCGGCTGGTCACCGCCGTCCGGGTGGTGCCGCCGCTTGTCGTCTTCTGCACCACGATCTACCTCGGCTGGCACTGGCTTACCGACTCGGTGGCCGGGTTGGCCCTCGGGCTTTTGCTGGACCGGCTGCTGCGCCGGGTGCCCTGGGACGACCTGCCGTTGCCGGGCCGGTTGCGGGATTGGGACCGACCGTTCACCTCGTACCCCTAGGGTTCGCCAGGTGAACGAACTCGCGCGGCGACTGGGCGTACCCGATGCGGTGGTCATCGGTCTCGGCTCGATGCTCGGTGCGGGCGTCTTCGTGGTCTTCGCCCCGGCCGCGGCGGCGGCCGGCGGCGCCGGGCTGCTGCTGGCGGTGGCCCTGGCCGGCTTCATCGCGTTCTGCAACGCGACCAGTTCGGCCCGGCTGGCCGCCCGGTACCCGGAGTCCGGCGGCAGCTACGTCTACGGCCGGGAGCGGCTGAACCCGTTCGCCGGGTTCCTGGCCGGCTGGGGCTTCGTGATCGGCAAGACCGCGAGCTGCGCGGCGATGGCGCTGACCATCGGCGCGTACGCCTGGCCGGAGCGGGCCCGGTGGGTGGCGGTGGCCGCCGTGGCGGCGGTGACCGCGGTGAACCTGCGCGGCATCGGCAAGACCGCCGCGGCGACCCGGGCGCTGGTCGCGGTGACCCTGACCGTGCTGGCCGTCGTCGCGGTGACCGGGCTGGCCACCGGGCACTTCGCGGTGGCCCGGCTGGACGGGTTCGCGCACACCGGCGACCGGGGCGTGCTGACCGCCGCCGGGCTGCTCTTCTTCGCCTTCGCCGGGTACGCCCGGGTCGCCACCCTCGGCGAGGAGGTACGCGACCCGGAGCGGACCATCCCACGGGCGGTGCCGCTGGCGCTCGGCCTCGTACTGGCGATCTACCTGCTGCTGGCCGTGGTCGCCCTCGGGGTGCTCGGCGAGCGACGGCTGGCCGAGGCCGCCGCGCCGCTGGCCGAGGTGGTGACCGCAGCCGGGCTGCCCGGCCTGGCCGGGGTGGTCCGGGTCGGCGCCACCGTGGCCGTGGTCGGGGTGCTGCTCTCCCTGCTGGCCGGGGTCGGCCGGACCACGCTGGCGATGGCCCGCCGGCGGGACCTGCCGGCCGCGCTGGCCGCGGTACACCCCCGCTTCCAGGTGCCGCACCGCGCCGAACTGGCGGTGGCCGCCGTGGTCGCGGTGGTCGTGCTGCTCGGCGACGTACGCGGCGCGATCGGCTTCTCCAGCTGCACCGTGCTGGTCTACTACGCGATCGCCAACGCCGCCGCGCTCACCCTCGGGCGCGAGCCGGGACGGAAGCTGCCGGTGCAGCTCCTCGCGGCGCTGGGGCTGGTCGGCTGCCTGGTGCTCGCGGTGAGCCTGCCGCTGTCCAGCGTGCTCGCCGGCTTCGGCGTGCTCGCCCTCGGCGCCCTCTGGTACGCCATCCGCCACACCAGCCGCGCGACCTGAGCCACCTGCGCAGTCGGTCTCCCGTGGGCCTGGTAGGCGACCGGGTCGAACAGCTCCCGCCACGTACTGCCAGCGCTTGAGGGCCAGCGTGCCGCCCCTCGCCGTGCGGCTTGGTTGGTGCCCGCCCCGCCGCAGGGGGCCGGGGGCGCGTGCCGCTCACCTCACCGCAGGCGCCCGGACGGGGTCTCAGCCCGGACGGGGTCTCAGCCCGGACGGGGTCTCAGCCCGAGCGGGGTCTCAGCCCGAGCGGGTCTCAGCCCGAGCGGGTCTCAGCCCGAGCGGGGTCTCAGCCCGAGCGGGGTCTCAGCCCGAGCGGGGTCTCAGCCCGGGCCGCACGCCAGCCGGGTGGTTGGCGGGCAGGCTACCAACTTGATGTCGTAGACGAATCACGGTGGCAGCGGAATGCCGCGACCGGGGTCCTTCTTCCGGCCGGATGATTCGTTCACGACATCAAGTTCGTAGGCTGCTCGGCGCACCCTCCGCTGCCGGCGCCGCACCCGGGGGACGCCGCGCCACACCGGGCCCGCGCCGCGCCGCGCCGCACCGCGCCGCCCCCGGCGCGCGGGCCGGGCCGGGCCGCAAGGGTGCCTACCCTGCGAACTCGGCCCCAGGTCCCCACCCAGCTCCCGGCTCCCTGGGCGACGCCTGGGCCTCACTCCTCCGGCTGGCGGGGCACCGGCGCGCCGGCCGGCTCGGCCGGTGGCGCCGGGGTGGTCTCCCGCAGCAGCGCGCTCAGGCCCGCCCGCCGGGCCACCACGGTCAGCCGGTCCCCCGCCTGGATCACCATCCGCGGATCGGCCGACCAGTCCGCCCTGCGCCCCGGCCGGGTGTGCGCCAGCAGCCGTACCTCGCCGGGCCGGGTCACCGCGGCGAGCGGGCGGCCGTCCAGCGTCGACCCGGCGACCACCGGCACCTCGGTGACCAGCAACGCGTGCCGCCCGACCGGGATGGTGGCGATCACCGCGCGGTCCAGCAGGGCGGCCGCGAACGACGGCGCGGCCAGGTAGGACACGCTGCGCGAGATGCCGATGCCGAAGGCGCGCTGGACGCGTTCGGCGAAGTCGCCGTCGAACAGCCGCAGCACCACCCGCAGGTCCGCGTTGAGGGCCCGCCCGTTCAGCGCGGCCCGCAGGTTCACGCCGTCGTCGGTGGAGACCACCACCAGCGCCTGGCAGGTCGCCACCGAGGCGGCCCGCAGCGTCTCCTCCAGCCCGGCGTCCCCCACCACCAGCGGCACGCCCAGCCGCCGGGCCAGGGCGGCGCCCCGTGCGTCCGGGTCCCGGTCGATCGCCACCACCTCGATGCCGAAGTCGTGCAGCTGGGCCATCACCCGGGTGCCGATGTTGCCCAACCCGACGACCACCACGTGACCGGTCCGGTCCGGCTGGATCCGGCCGGCGTGCAGGGCCAGCCGGGCGTTCACTATGCCGTCCACCACCACCGCGGTGATCAACGGGATCAGCGCCAGCCCGGCCAGGTTCAACACCACCTGCATCACCTGGGCCGCCGCCGGCTTGTTGACGTCCGGGTCCTGCCCGCTGAGCGTGGTGACCAGGGTCAGATAGAGCGCCTCGCCCCAGTTGACGCCCGCCGCCCGGGAGTTGAGCCAGCCGAGCACCGCGATCACCGCCAGCAGCAGGAGCACCGCTATGCCGATCTTGCGGGTGGCGAAGCTGCGGACGGCCCGGAGCAGCACCGCCAGCGGCTGGCGGCGCCGGCGCGCCCGGGCCATCCGGCGGGCCGCCAGCTCGGTGCCGGGCGGCTGACCGGTCGCCTCGGCGAGCACCACGTCGGCCGCCGGCTCGTCGGCCGGTAACACCCGGACCAGCTCCGGATCGGTCGTCACGGCCAGCCCGCAGACCAGGTCCTGCGGGCGTACGTCGGCGCGGCGGGCCACGTACAGGGTGCGGCCGGCGTGCCGGAAGTGGGTGGGCGCCACCTCGCCGAGCGCGGCGGCGACGAAGGCCGGCGCGGCCATCGAGGCGTCGGAGAGCACCGACGAGTCGGGGAAGAGCTGCCGTACGCCGTTGGCCAGGCTGGTGTTGAACATCCGCACCACCAGGCGCAGCCGCGGCTCGACCTCCTGCGCGCAGAGCGCCGCGTGCATGTTGCCCACGTCGTCCTGGTGCAGCAGGGCCAGCCCGTCCGCGCCGGCCAGCCCGGCCCGGCGGAAGGTGGCCTCGTCGAGCCGGTCGGCCCGGACCACCTGGATCCCCGGGATGTCCCGGCCGTCCGGCCCCTCCGAGCGCCGCCGCTCGGGCACCACCAGGGTGACCCGGAGCCGGTTGGCGGTCGCCGCGGTGCCGAGCAGCGCCCGGACCACCCAGTACGCCAGCGGGTCGGCGCCGCAGACGACGTAGTGCGGCCGGGTGTCGCCGTTCATGCGCAGCCGCCAACCGGCCGCGCGCCGGGCCCGGTCGCGCAGGGGTTCGGCCATGCCCGGATGGTAGTCAGCCGGTCGCCGTCGGCGCAGCCCCCTTGATCATGAACGCATGGTCTCCCCGGGCCGGGGTAGAGCAGGCGGCGTGCAGACCTTCCTGCCGTACCCGGACTTCCTGGCCAGCGCCCGGACGCTGGACCAGCGCCGCCTCGGCAAGCAGCGGGTGGAGGCGATCCAGGTGCTGCGCGGGTTGACCCGGCCCGGCTACGGCTGGCGCAACCATCCGGCGGTGAAGATGTGGGCCGGCTACGAGGAGGCGCTGGTCCGGTACGGGCTGGACGTCTGCGCGGTGTGGTGCGAGCCCGGCCGGGCCGACACCTGCGCCGCCACCCTCACCACCGACCTCGCCACCGCCTGCGGCCTGGACCGGGTCCGGACCCAGCCCGAGCTGGCCGCCACCGGTGAGCTGCCGCCCTGGCTGGGACGGGAGGACCTGCACCGCAGCCACCGGTCGTCGCTGCTGCGCAAGGACCCGGAGCACTACCGGCCGTTGTTCGGCGACGTCCCGCCCGACCTGGAGTACGTCTGGCCCCCCTCCGACCGCCCCCGCCGCTGCCCCGGATGAAAGGAGGGGCCCCTTGTTAACACCGGGTGTTAACAAGGGGCCCCTCCTCTACCGAATGCGTTAAGCGGGGCCCCCTCCTTACCGGCGGGCGTGACGGCAGGGGCGGGGTCGGCGACGATGGGGCGATGCGGAAGCGGTCCCGGTGGAGGTGACGGTCTCGGCCCGGGAGGCCGAGGTGCTCGCCCTGCTCGCCGAACGGCGCACCAACGCCGAGATCGCCGAGCAGCTGTTCATCTCCGTCCGCACCGTGGAGAGCCACGTCTCCTCCCTGCTGCGCAAGTACGGCGTCACCGACCGCCGGGCGCTGTCGGCCGTCCGGCCCGCGCCGGTGCCCGCGTCCCCAGCGGGGTCGGCGCCGGCCGGCGGACTGCTGGCCGGGCTTCCCGTGCCGCGTACCGCCTTCGTCGGCCGCCGGGCGGAACGGGAGTCGCTGGTCCGGGTGCTCGACGACGCCCGACTGGTGAGCCTGGTGGGCGTCGGTGGGGTGGGCAAGACCCGGCTGGCCGTCGAGTTGGCCGCCGAGGTCCGGGCGAGGTTCCCGGCCGGCGCCTTCGTCGACCTGGTGCCGGTGCGGGACGGGTCGGTGGCGCAGGCGGTCGCCGCCGCGCTCGGCGTCACCCCCACCTCGCGCCAGCCGCTGTTCGAGGCGATCCGGGTCGGGCTCGGCGGGCACCGGTCGTTGCTGGTGCTGGACAACTGCGAGCATCTGCTGGACGCGGTGGCGCTCTTCGCCGACCAGCTGCTGACCGGGTGTCCGGGCGTCACGCTGCTCGCCACCAGCCGCGAACGGTTGGGGGTGCCCGGCGAGTTCGTCGTGCCGGTCGCGCCGCTGCCCGAGCCCGACGGGCTGGCCCTCTTCACCGACCGGGCCCGCTCGGCCGGGGCGGACGTGACCGGGCAGCCGGCAGCCGTCGCGGAGCTGTGCGCGCGGCTCGACAACGTACCGCTGGCGCTCGAGCTCGCCGCCGCCCGCAGCGCCGCGCTGGGGGTGGAGGGCCTGCTCGCCGCGTTCGCCGACCCGCTGCGGGTGTTGACCGGCGCCCGCCGCGCCGACGAGCGACACCGTTCGCTGCGGGCGGTCCTGGACTGGAGCTACGGGCTGCTGGACGCCGCCGAGCAGGAGCTGTTCCGCCGGCTGTCCGTCTTCGTGGGCGGCTTCGACCTGACCGCCGCGGCCCGGGTGGCGTCCGGCACCGACCCGGTCGAGACCACCGACCTGCTCGGCCGCCTGGTGGACAAGAGCCTGGTCCGGCGGGACGGGGACGCGCGCCGCTGGCGGATGCTGGGCACCGTTCGGGCGTTCGGCCGGGAGCAGCTCGGCGCCGACCCGGCCCGGGGTGAGGTCTTCGACCGCTACCTCGGCTGGGCCACCGCCACGGCCACCGCGCTGGTCGAGCGGCTGGGCGACGGGTGGCGCGCCGACTTCGACCTGGTCGCCGACGATCTGCGCGCGGCACTGCTCGGTCAGTGGTCCGGCGCCGGGATGGCACCGCACGCGCTGGCGCGGGCACTCGGGCGGCTCACGTACGCCCGGGGTTTCCTGGCCGCGGCGTTGGACTGCTATCGGCAGGCGGCGGCCCGGGCGCCGGACCCGGCCGAGGCGGTGGCCGACCTGCGCGACGCGGCGGACTGCGCGCTGGTCGGCACCGCCACCGGCCGGCAGGTGCTGGACCTGCTGCTGGCCGCCGCCGAGCTCGCGGCGGCGGCCGGCGACGGCAACGGCCAGGCGCTCGCCCTGGCCCGGGTGGTCGAGCTGGTCAACCGGTTCGACGGCCGGATCGCCAGCGACCTGCCGCGCGAGCGGCTGGCCGGGCTGCTGGCCCGGGCCCGCGCCGCGGGCGACGAATCCGATCCCACCGTCGCCGCCGCCCTGGCCATCGCCGAGGCGTGGCACGCCGGCGGCCGGCGGCACCGCCCGGACCCGGAGCGCGCCGCCGTCGCCGCCGCAGCGGCCCGCCGGTGCGGCGTGCCGGTGCTGGTCAGCGCCGGCCTCGATGTGCTGGGTACGGCCGAGGCGCAGGCCGGCCGGCCGGCGCGGGCGCGGCGGATCGGCGCGGAGCGGCTCGCCCTGCTGTCCGTGCTCGACCCGACCGAGCCGCGGGCGGCGCCGGAGATCGGCGACATCGTGCACGTCACCGCCACCGCCGCGATCCGGGCCGGTGACCTGCCCTCGGCGCTCGCCGTGGCCCGCCGGATGGCCGGCGACAGCCTGCTCGGCGATCGGACCCACTCGCTGGCCACGCTGGTGCCCGCGCTGGTGCTGCGCGGCGAGCTGGACGAGGCGTTGGCCCAGGCGGAGGCGCTGTGGGCGGGTTGGCAGCGGGTCGGCCGGCCGCCCAGCGGGCAGGTGGCCGGCGCGATGGCGTTCGCCATGCTGGCGGCCGGGCTGCGCGGCGACCCGGCGGGCCGGTCCCGGTGGCGCGACCGGTTGCTGGCCGGCGCCGCCGGCGCCGGGGTGCCGCCGGTGACCCTCCCGTCGGCGGTGTTCGCCGACTGCCGGCTCGCCCTGCACGACGGCGAATTCGCCGACGCGTCGCGGTTGGTGGGGCTGGCGTTCGGCGCCCTGCCCGGCTACCGGTACGACACGTACGCCCGCGCGGTCGGCGCGGAGCTGGCGGTCGCCGCCGGCCTGCCGCAGGCGGACCGGTGCGTGGCGCTGGCCGACGACACGATCACCGACAACGCGTGGGCCACCGCCTGCCTGGCCCGGGCCCGGGGGCGGTCGACAGGTGACGTCGCGGCGCTCACCGCGGCCCTGGCCGGCTTCGAGCGGATCGGCGCCCGCGTCGAGTACGCCTGCACGCTGGCGCTCCTGCCCACCCGGGAGGACGAGGCGCGCGCCGCGCTCGGGGCGCTGGGCATGCCGGCGGTGGGTGGCTGACCGAGGCGTTCCGTGGTCGGTTCCGTGGTGAGCACGGATGTGCTGGTGGACGGTGCCGGCCGAGGCTGGACACCGACGACGCCGGCCGGCGTCGGTGCCACCAGCGAGGAGCGCCCGTGCCGAACACCGCGCAGCAGACCGACGTACTGACCCAGCGGATCTTTCTCAAGGCCGACCCGGAGCGGGTCTGGGCGGCCCTCACCCGCTCCGAGCTGACCCGGCGCTACGGGTACGGCGGCCGGATCGACATCGACCTGCGGCCGGGCGGCGTCTACCGCGGGTACGCCAGCGAGGCGATGGTCGGCAGCGGGGTCGACATCGTGATCATCGAGGGTGAGGTCACCGAGGCCGAGCCCGACCGGCGGCTCGCCCTGACCTGGCGGATGACCGCCGATCCGGCGATGGCCGCCGAGGGCCCGACCCGCCTGACGTACGACATCGGCCAGGACGAGCGGGGGTTCACCACGCTCACCGTCACCCATGACGTCACCGGCGCCCCGCACACCGCGGCGCTGGTCAGCGGTGCCGTCGCGGGCACCGGCGGCGGCTGGTCGTTCGTCCTGAGCGACCTGAAGTCGTTGCTGGAGACCGGCTCCGGCATCGCGGCCTGACCACGTCGCTGCCATCCCAGAGAAGAGGTTTCCGATGTTGCAGAGACTGCGCCTGATCGCCGCCGCGACGGCGCTGGCGGTGCTCGTACCCGGCCAGGCCGCGTCGGCGGCGGAGCGGTCCGACGCGGCCGGGGGGTGGCGGGCGGCGTGGACCGCCGCGCCGCACCACCCGTTCCCCGGCTTCGGGCCACCGAACTGGTCGGTGGACGGCTTCACCGGGCAGTCGGTACGCCAGGTGGTGCGGGTCGGTACCGGTGGCGCCACGGCACGGATCCGGCTGTCCAACCGGTTCGGCGACGGACCGCTGCGGGTGACCGGCGCGACGGTCGGGCAGTCGGCCGGTGGTCCGGCCGTACGCCCGGGGAGCCTGCGCCCGGTGAGCTTCGGCCGCTCGGTGTCGGTGACCGTGCCGGCCGGGGGTGAGCTCGTCTCCGACCCGGCGCCGCTGCGCACGCGGGCGCTGGACACCGTCGTGGTGACCCTCTACTTCGCCGGCGCGACCGGGCCGGCGACCGGCCACGAGAACGCGGTGGCCACCAGCTACCGGACGGCCGGTGACCGGCGGTTCGACCCGGAGGGCCGCGCGTTCACCGAGACCAGCCGATCCTGGTACTTCCTCACCGGGGTCGAGACGGCCGACCGGCCCGGACCGGACCCGGGCGTGGTGGTGGCGTTCGGTGACTCGATCACCGACGGGTACGGCACCACGGTGGACGCCGACAACCGCTACCCGGACGAGCTGGCCGAGCGGCTCGCCGCCGGCCGCCGGCCGGTGAGCGTGGTGAACGCCGGCATCAGCGGCAACAAGCTGCTCGCCGACTCCACCTGCTTCGGCGCGGCGGGCGTGTCCCGGTTCACCCGGGACGCGCTGGACCAGCCGGGCGTCCGGACGGTGATCGTCCTGATCGGCATCAACGACATCGGCGGCGGGGGCTTCCCCGACTTCGGCTGCGGTGCCTCACCGGTGGTCACCGCCGCGCAGGTCATCGAGGGGCACCGACGGCTGATCCACGCGGCCCACGCGCGGGGCGTGCGGGTGGTCGGCGCCACCATGCTGCCGATCAAGGGCGCGTACGGCTATGACACCGCCGCGAACGAGGCCGTCCGCGACGAGGTCAACGCCTGGCTGCGGCACAGCCGGGCGTACGACGCGGTGGCCGACCTGGACCGGGCGCTGGCCGACCCGGCCGAGCGGAACGCCCTGCGGCCGGCCTACGACTCGGGTGACCACCTGCACCCCAACGACGCGGGCGCCGCCGTGATCGCCCGGGTCGTCGCCCCGCTGGTCGGCGGCCCCCACCGCTGACCCGCCCAGCCGTCCCCTGGGGTGGAAGGAGGGGCCCCTTGTTAACACCCGCCGGTGTTATTGACCCGTAACCCAAATATGCCGTTATCGTTGGGTATGTATGGGTGTGGTGGTGCGTGACACGCGGTCGCTTTCCCCGGCGGCGCAGGAGGATCTGCGTCGTCGGGTGGTCGCGGCGGTCAAGGCGGGGATGAGTCAGGCCGCTGCGGCGAGGGCGTTTCAGGTAGCGCCCAAGACGGTGTGGCGGTGGGTGGATGCCTTTGACCGTCAGGGAAACCGGGCTTTGAACGCCCGCCGTCGAGGGCGTCGTGCGAACGAGCAGAAGGCGTTGACGCCCCGGCAGCAGGCCCGGGTACGGCGGGCGATCATTCACAAGTGCCCCGATCAGCTCGCCCTGCCGGGGCTGGTGTGGACGCGTGCGCAGGTGCGACAGCTCATCCGGGCCTGGTTCGGTATGGAGTTGTCGCTGGTGACGGTCGGTAAGTACCTGCGGTCGTGGGGCCTGTCGCCGCAGAAGCCGGTGCGCCGGGCCTACGAGCAGAACCCGCAGGCGGTCACCGAGTGGCTGCAGGTCACCTACCCGGCCATCGCGGCGCAGGCCAAGCGGGACAAGGCGATCATCCTGTGGCTGGATCAGACCGGGTTACGCTCCGACGCGGCGGTGGGCACCACCTGGGCGCCAGTCGGGCAGACACCGGTGGTGGCCAAGACCGGCCGGCGATTCGGAGTCAACGTGATGGCCGCGATTAGCAACAAAGGCGAGTTGTACTTCACCTGCTACCACGGTTCGTTCACCGGCGACGTGCTCCTGGGGTTCCTGACCCGTCTCACCCGCCACCTCGACCGGAAGATCCACCTCATCGTCGACGGGCACTCCGTGCACCACCGGATCATGGTCCGCGACTGGCTGGCGGAGCGCACCGACGACATCGAGATGCACTTCCTGCCCGGCTACGCCCCCGAACTCAACCCCGTGGAACTACTCAACCACGACGTCAAACACCATGTCGCACAAGCAAACCCCGCCACCCCCGCCGACCTGGCCACCGCGGCCAGCCGGCACCTACGCCGCCGGCAGAACCAGCCAGCCACGGTCAAAGCCTTCTTCGGCAAGCCCGAAGTCCGCTACGCCGCCGAATAACCACGGCACATTTGCCCTACCCCTCAATAACAAGGGGCCCCTCCTCTACCGGAGGCGTTAACAAGGGCACCCTCCTTACACCTGGGGCAGACTGGGAGCCGGGGGTGGCGATGGCGCTGTCGAAGGTGGTCGGCCGGTTCATCGGCGTGCGCCGGCACGTGGTGGATCCGGGGGGCGGCGGCGCTCCCCGGGTGCCCGGCGAGGTCGAGGCGCTGGTGGTCGGCGGCGGGATCGCCGGCATGTCGGCGGCGGTGGTGCTCGCCGAGCGGGGCGTACGGGTCACCGTGCTGGAGGCCGCGCCGACGCTCGGCGGCCGGTTGGGCGCCTGGCCGGAGCCGCTGGGCCACGGCGAGCAGCGCAACGAGCACGGCTTCCACGCGTTCTTCCGGCAGTACTACAACTGGCGGTCGATCCTGCGCCGGGCCGACCCGCACCTGGCCTTCCTGAAGCCGATCCCCGGCTACCCGATCCTGTCCCGGCGGTGGCCGACGGAGGAGTTCGGCAAGCTGCCCCCGGCGCCGCCGATGAACCTGCTGACGCTGCTGGCCCGCAGCCCCAGCCTGCGCCTGGCCGACCTGCGGGCGATGGACCGGGACGCCGCGTTGCCGCTGCTCACGTACCACCCGGAACGCACCTACGCCGAGTTCGACGACACCACCGCGGACGCGCTGCTGCACTCGTTGCGGCTGCCGGACCGGGCCCGGGCGATGCTGTTCGAGGTCTTCTCGCACTCGTTCTTCAACCACGAGGCGGAGATGTCGGCGGCCGAGATGATCGCCCAGTTCCACTTCTATCTGCTGGGCAACCCGGAGGGGCTGGCCTTCGACTGCCCGGACCGGGACTACGCGACCGCGATCTGGGACCCGCTGCGCCGGCACGTCGAGCGGCACGGCGGCCGGATGCTGACCGGCACCCCGGCCACCCGGCTGGACCGTACGCCGGGCGGTTGGCGGGTCGGCACCGCCGGCGGGGACGCCCACCAGGCCCGGCACGTGGTGCTCGCCGTCGACCCGCCGGCGCTGGCCCGGCTGGTCGCCGGCTCGCCGGTGCTGGGCGGGGCGGCGCCCCGGCTGGTGGCGCGGATGCCCGCGTTCGGCCGGCCCGGTCCGCCGTACGCGGTGGCCCGCTACTGGATGGACGGCGACGTCCGGCCGGACCGGGCGGTGTTCAGCGGGGTGTCCCGGGCGGCCACGCTGGACTCGGTGACGCTCTACCACCGGCTGGAGGACGAGCCGCGCCGCTGGGCCGCGCGCACCGGCGGCTCGGTGGTCGAGCTGCACGCGTACGCCTGTGAGGCGGGCGTGCCGGCGGAGGTGCTGGCCGAACGGATGCTGGCGGAGCTGGTGGAGCTCTGGCCGGAGGCCGCCGACCTGCGGGTCCGCGACCTGCGCGCCCGGGTGGAGGCGCAGGCGCCGGCGTTCACCCCGGGCAGCCACGCCGGCCGGCCGGGCGTACGCACCGACGCCGACGGCCTCTACCTGGCCGGCGACGGTATCCGGACGGAGTTCCCCAGCGCGTTGATGGAACGCTCGGCGGCCACCGGGATCATCGCGGCCAACCACATCCTGCGCGCCGAGGGCGCCGCCGCCGAGCGGGTCCATTCGGTGCGACCGCGTGGCCTGCTCGCCCGGCGTTGACCCGATTCGCCGGATCAGCTCCGGTTGATATACCGGTTTGGTTACGATTGTCCCATTAGTCGTGCCACTCCGTTGCGGGGCGGCGGCCACGGAGGAGGCGCGTGCAGCCAGCCGGTCAGCTGCGATGGGAGGTCCGGGCCGACGTCGACGGCCGGGACGGCTCACCGGACGGGACGCCGGCCGGGCCCGCCGGCGAGCAGGACTGCGTGGTCACCGCGCTGAACCTGGGCTGGTGGCTGGCCGACGCGTTCCACACCCTCCAGCACGGCTACCCCCTCGTGCCGGAGGAGGACGACGCGGACGCCACCCCGGCCGACGGGGCGGCCCGCAAGCTCAAGAACCTCAGTGGCATGCCGGTGGGCCGGCGCCTGCGCATGTACCTCGACGGGACCGACGTCGCCCTGGACCGGATCGCCGCCACCGTACGGGACCGCCGTCCCCGACCCTCGACGCAGGCCGCCCGCCTCCGGTTGGGCACGGTCGACAACCCGTCCGACCCGCAGGCCGAGGAGGTACTGGACGCCCTCGACGACCTGAACATGGAGGTGCTGCGCTGGACCATGGCGATCAACCACCGGGTCGGGCTGGCGTACCGGCTCGGCCGATCGCTGGCCGACACCGTCCGGCGCTGCCGGCGCGACCCGATCCCGCCCCGGTTCGACGGCCGGGCGGTGCAGCTCTGCCGCTGGCTGGAGGCGCTGGCCAGCGTGCTGCCCCGCTACGCCGCCGAGGTGGTACGCGGCTCCCTGCTGGCCTGGACCCGGACGGTGCACCACTGGGGCACCGACGGCAGCGAGACCGGCGAGGTACGCCGCGTGCTCCGCGACCAGGGCGAGCTGTGGCGCGGCGTACTGACCGGTGGCCTGGACCCGCGCGACCTGCTCGACGAGGAGGACTACGCGTGGGTGGCCCGGAAGCTGGTGGTCCGGGACCGCAACCTGATCGTGGCCACCACCCGGGGGATCTTCCGTCCGGTCCTGCTGCCGCTGCTCGGCGTGCTGCTCGCGGTGGTGGCGGTCAGCGCCGTGGCGGCGAGCGGCTCCCCCGCCACCCGGGGCGCCATCGCCCTGGTGGGGCTGGGCGGCGGGCTGGCCGCGATCTGGCGCTCGGTCTCCCGGCCGGCGCTCGCCGCCGCCGGCCAGATCAACCGCCCGCTGCTCGACGGGCTGCTCGTGGTGCGGATGGTCCGCCGGCTGAACGAGCCGCTACGCCGACTCGAATCGGCCGACTGAGCTCAACGGTCTCGGCGGAGATAAGCCTCGGCGCGTCGGGCGTCGCGGGTCATCAACACCGCCGCCGCGCCGAAGCAGGCGAACGCCGCCAGGAACGTGCCGAGCATGAACCAACTGAAGGCCGAGAGCGCCTGCCCGGCCAGCATGAGCAGCAGGCAGCCCAGCAGCCCGGGATACCAGCGGGCGGCCACCATCTGCTCCGCGGTGTGCCGCAGCAGCACCGGATCCTCGCCGGCCGCCGGTGTGCCCCGCCGCACCTGCCGGGTCAGCTCGCGGCGCCGGGACCACGGCAGCGCCCAGAGCCGCGACCTGCGATTGGCCTTGAGGAGGCCGCGCCGCCAGGCCCAGACGAAGACGCCGACCTCGGCGAGCAGCCCGACCACCATCAGGACCGGACCGGCGGTCTCCGCCCACGCCGGCGGGTCCTGGCTTCCCTTCACCAGGGCCGGCCCGCCGGTCAGCGCGAGCACGAGCACGAAGAGCGCCCCCGCGAGCACCCCTGCGCCGACCATCAACACCTGGAAGCGGAGCCGGCCGCGCCGGATCTCCGCCCGTTCCGACCCGTCCATCGTGGACCCCCGTTCCCCGCTCCCGCCGTACCCCGTCGGGCGGGACGGTCAAACGGTTAACAGGGGGCCCTTCCTATACAGAATGCGTTAACAAGGTGCCCTTCCTTACCGCCCCGACGGTGCCCAGCGGAAGTTGGGCGGGCGGCGTTCGTTGGCCGCCGCGACGCCCTCGCGGGCCTCGCCGCTGTCCCGGACCTGCCGGTGCCACCAGGCGATCCGGTCGTCGCCGGCCCGGTCGTCCACGATCTCCTTCGCCGCGGCGACGCTGAGCTGCGACCGGGCCGCGATCGCCGCGGTCACCTCGCCGACCCGCCCGGCGAGCCGGTCCGCCGGCAGCAGCTCGTCGACCAGGCCGACCCGCAGCGCCCGGTCGGCGTCGATCAGCTCGCCGGTGAAGAGCAGGTACTTCGCGGCGGACGGCCCGACCAGCCGGGCCAGCCGCCGGGTGGTCGGCGCCGGATAGACCAACCCCAACCGCGCCGGGGGTACGCCGAACCGGGCCCCCTCGGCGGCGATCCGCAGGTCGCAGGCGACGGCGAGCTGGCAACCGCCGCCCACGCAGGCGCCCTCGATCGCGGCGACGGTCGGCTTGGCGAAACCGGCGAGCCGCTCCTCGGCGGTCACCGCGATGCTGGCGTCCCCGGCGTCCAGCAGCTCGTCCAGATCACCCAGGTCGGCCCCGGCGCAGAAGGTGCCGTTCGCGCCGGTGAGCACCAGCACCCGGACCGCCGGGTCGGCCTCCAGCCCGTCGAGCAGGGTGGGCAGCTGCCGCCACATCGCCGCGGTCATCGCGTTGCGCCGCGCCGGGTGGCGGATCGTCACGGTGGCCACCGGCCCGGTCACCTCGACGGTCAGCTCCGCGTCCGACATCTGCGTCTCCCCTGGTAGGCGGTCGCGCCGACCATAACGGCGCGGGCCCGACGCCCACCCGCGAGGGGTGGCCGCCGGGCCCGCCGACATCGGGTCAGGTCAGGAGACGTTGACCGCGGTGTCGTCGACGACGAAGGAGGTCTGGAGCGAGGCGTCCTCCACGCCGGTGAACTTCAGCGTCACGGTCTGGCCGGCGTACGAGGCCAGCGAGAACGACCGCAGGGTGTAACCGCTGGCCTTGTTCAGGTTCGAGTACGTGGCCAGGGTCGCCAGCACCGTTCCGGACGAGTTGAGCACCTGCACCCGCAGCGTGTCGTACGCCGTGGTGCTGGTCGTCTCGGCCGAGTCGATGTGCAGGTAGAAGCTGAAGTTGTACGAGGTGCAGCCGGCCGGCAGGCTGACCGCCTGGGCGAGCGTGTCGGTGCGGCTGGTGCCGTACCCGTTCAGCCAGGCCTTGTACGAGCCGGTGCGGGCCGGCTGGCTGGCCGAGCTGGTGATCACGCCCGAGCTGGCCGTCCACACCGTGTTGCCGGACTCGAAGCCGGGGTTGCCCAGCTTCTGGCCGGCGCCGGTGCAGCCACCGCCGGTGCCGTTGACCGTCAGCGTGTAGGTCGCCGTCCGGGTCACCGAGCCGGTGCCGGTGACGGTGACCGAGTAGGTGCCGGTCGGGGTGCTCGACGAGGTGGTGATGGTGAGGGTGGACGAGCCGCCGGCGGTCACCGACGCCGGGTTGAACGACGCCGACGCGCCGCTCGGCAGGCCCGAGGCCGACAGGGTGACGGTCTGCGCGCTGCCGCTGGTGACGGCGGTGCCGACCGTGGTGCTGACCGCGTTGCCCGCGGTCACCGACCCGGAGGTCGGGGAGAGCGAGACGGAGAAGTCGTTCCCGGTCGAGCAGGGCGCGTCGTTGCCGGCCACGTTCACCGCGGTCCAGGCCGCCTGGACGGCCTTGTACTCGGTGGAGCAGCTGCCGTACAGGTCGGTCGCGGCCCGCAGGGTGTACGCCCGGGCGGTGTTCGACGGGGTGGTGGTGTTGACGTACGAGGTGTTCGAGGTGAAGTACACGTCGAGCGCCCGGTACCAGATCTTCTCGGCCTTGGCCCGGCCGATGCCGGTCACCGCCGGGGCGGAGCCGCAGACCGGCGAGGTGCCGTACGCGGTGGCGCCGGTGCCCTCGGCCAGGTTGAAGAAGAAGTGGTTGCCCACGCCGGAGGAGTAGTGCACGTCCTTGTTCTTGGTGCTGGTGGACCAGCAGCTGTCGGACGAGCCGTCCAGCGACGGGTTGTACATGTAGCGCAGCGGCGTACCGTTGCCGTTGATGTTGATCTTCTCACCGACCTGGTAGTCACCCGGGTCGCTCGGCGCGGCGGCGTAGAACTCCACCATGTTGCCGAAGATGTCGCTGGTGGCCTCGTTCAGGCCGCCCGACTCGCCGGAGTAGACCAGGCCACTGAGCGCCTCGGTGACCCCGTGGCTCATCTCGTGGCCGGCCACGTCGAGCGAGACCAGCGGACGGGAGTTGCTGGACCCGTCGCCGTAGGTCATCTGGGAGCCGTCCCAGAAGGCGTTTACGTAGTTGTTGCCGTAGTGCACCCGGCTCGGCACGCCGTTGCCGTTGCCGAAGATGCCGTTGCGACCGTGCACGTTCTTGAAGTAGTCGAACGTCTTGGCCGCCCCGAAGTGGGCGTCGACCGCGGCGGACTGCCGGTTGGAGTTGGCGCCGGTGCCCCAGGTGTTGTCGGCGTCGGTGAAGGTGGTGCAGGTCGAGGTGCCGTTGTTCATGTCGCAGGTGCGGCCGTTGCCGTGCGACGGGTCGATCATCTGGTACGTGCTGCCCGACAGCGTGGTGTCGATGGTCACCGTGCCGGTGTAGATGCCGTTACCCGTGCCGGCGACCGTCTCGATCTCGTCGTACGAGCCGATCACCTTGCCGGTGACGGCGTCGGTGATCACGTGCAGCTTCGACGGGGTCTGCTTGTCGGACTGCCAGCCGGTGGCGACGGTCTCCCAGGCCAACCGACCCTTGCCCGAACTGGCGTCGACGAAGAGCTCGGGGGTGCTTACGGCGGTGAGCGAGCCTTCGAATGCCTTCCGGGTGGTCTCGGTGGCCGCCGCCGAGGTGACCTTGGGGGCGGTGGAGAGGGCGAGCGGGGCGACCAGGCCCACCGAGGTGCCGGCGTAGCTGCCGTTCGCGGCGGTGTGGATGACGAAGTCACCGCCGTAGACGCGCAGGCCGTGGTAGGTCCGGGAGTAGCGGGTGTGCGCGGCGCCGTTGGCGTCGACCTTGGTCCGCTGCGGCTGGTACGCCTCGCCGCTGGTGCCCTGCACGGCACCGGGGTTGCTGGCGAGGATGCCGGCGGCGCGAGCCGCCGGGGCGGGGGCGGGGGTGCCCGGGGTGGCCGCTTGCGCCGCGGGGGTGGCGACGCAGGTCAGCACGCCGCTGGTGAGCAGCGCAGCACTGACGGCGGCGAGGGGTCTTTTCACGTGCCCTCCTGACGGGGGAATGTGTGACGGGGGTAGTCACGCATGTAGATATACTGATACACCGTCGAAAAGAGAAGGGGGGAGACGCTGCGAGGCCGCGACACTGTCCGTTCGGATGAGGTGGCCCAGTTGAGGGAACCGGGCGGCGCGGCGGCGCGTCTGACGAGGCATGAGATCAACCACCGGGACCCTTGTCAAGATCATCGCGGCATTGCTGCTCCTGACCGGTTGCTCAGCGGCCGACCCGGCCGGACCAGGAGCGTCGTCCGCGCCGTCGGGTACGGCGAGCACCCCGGGCGCCACGCCGGGGACGGCCGACCCGAGCGCGGGCGCCCCGGCCAGCCCCGCCGCCGGCCCGTCGGCCACCGCACAGCCGTCCGGCTCGGCCGCGGACCTGGCGGCCACCCGGGTGGTGCTGACCCGAACGGGCGGCTTCGCCGGGCGCGGCGACACCCTCACCGTCGAGCCGAACGGCGGGTGGACCAGCGTGGAGCGCGACGGGTCGCGGCGCACCGGCCAGGTCGACCCGACCGACCTCAACCGGCTGTGGGACCTGCTGGCCGCCCCGGGCCTCGCCACCGAGCCGGCGACGCCCCCCACCGGCCCGGTGGACTGCGCGGACGCCTTCACCTACCAGCTCACCGTCGGGCCACGAGTGACCGCCTACGTCGACTGCCCGGACGCCGCCGGCCGGGCCGCGGCGACGGCGGCCGTGGTCGAACTGCTCGGCGAGGTCACCGGCTGGTGAGACGGGGCACTCCTTCCCGGCTGGTCGGCTGCGGCTTCGCGCGCCAGCATGGTGGGCATGACTCGTGCACTCATCGCTCTGACCAGTCACCGTGAGCTCGGCAGCACCGGCCGGGAGACCGGCTTCTACGTCGGCGAGGCCGCCGAGCCGTGGGAGGTGTTCCGGGCCGCCGGCTGGGACGTCGACCTGGTCTCGGTGGCCGGCGGCCAGCCGCCGCTGGACGGCCGCGACGAGAACGACCGGACCCAGAACGACTTCCTGGCCATGGCCGGCGTGGCGAGCACCGCGCGGGCCACGGACGTCGACCCGAGCGGGTACGACGTGATCGTGTTCGCCGGCGGCCACGGCACCATGTGGGACTTTCCCGACAACCCCGACCTGACCCGGATCGCCGCCTCGATCTACGAGCGGGGCGGCGTGGTCTCGGCGGTCTGCCACGGGCCGTCGGCCCTGGTAAACCTCAAGCTCTCCGACGGCTCGCAGCTGATCGCCGGCAAGCGGGTCGCCGGCTTCACCAACGACGAGGAGGACGCCGTCGGGCTCAGCGCCGAGGTGCCGTTCCTGCTCGCCGACCGGCTCACCGAGGCCGGCGCCACGCACGTACCCGGGCCGAACTTCACCGAGCAGGTGGTGGTCGACGGGCGCCTGGTCACCGGCCAGAACCCGCAGTCCGCCCGGGCCATGGCCGAGGCCGTCGTCAAGGCCGTCCAGGCCCGCTGACCACGCCCACGGCAGCCCGCCGGGCGCCCCTGCGCGGACGTCAGGGGCGGCAGGTGGGCGGCGGATTCGGCTCGCACACCGGCCGGTCACGACCCGTCGGATGACGGAACGTGACCGGCCGGCGGTCGGTTGCCGGCACCGTTGCTTCCCTTTGCTCTGCTTCAGCCACCGCAACACCCGCTGCGAGCAGCGGTTACGCCGACCGGCCGCCGCCGGCCGGCATAACGGCGAGTGACTGTTGCGGCCGGGGCAGCAGAGCAAAGGGAGCGCCGAAGCCCTTCTCCCCTCGGAGGGCACACGCGGGAAGCGGGCCTACACGAGGTAGTCGGCGGGCAGGCCGGTGGCGCGCAGCTCCGGCGGCAGGTGGGCCACGTCGTTGAGCGCGATCAGGTTCGGCGGCCCGCCCGAGCTGTACCGGATCACCGTCAGCCCGGCGTTGTGCAGGTTGATCCCCAGCCAGCGGGCCGGCGGGGCGTCCAGGGCGTGCCGCACCAGCCAGGCGATCAGGAAGCTGTGCGTGACCAGCAACTCGCGTACCTCGCCGTCGGCCGGCGCGGTGGCGAACCGGTCCACCGCCGCCGCGGTCACCCGCGGCCCGTCGACCCGCTCGGCCGCCGAGAAGCCGGCCAGCATCCGGGCGTACGCGGGCGGCAGCCCCGCCGGATCGGTGTCGTGCGGCAGGTGGTCCCCGGCCAGCTCGGTGGCGTACGCCGGAACTCCCGGCAGTGACCGGGCGACCAGCGCGGCCGTCTCCGCGGCCCGGGGCAGCGGCCCATGGTGGACGGCCGTGAGCGGCACCCGGCGCAGCCGCTCGCCGAGCAGCTCGGCCTGGCGGCGCCCGCGCTCCGAGAGCCCGACCTGCGGCAACTCGGCCGCCGACCGGTCCTGCTCGCCGTGCCGAGCCAGGTAGAGCAGCCGGACGCCCATGGTCACCTCATCGCGGTCGGGAGGCACGAGACTAACCCGCGCCTCCCGACCGGTCCCGCCCCGCTCAGTCCCGGCGCAGCGCCCGGCCGAAGGTGGCGGTGACCCAGGCCCAGCCGGCGGTCACCGCCACCCCGAAGGCGACCATCGCCACCGGGCCGGGCACCGCGATCAGCGCGGCCCAGGCCACCGCGAAGAACGCGCCGACCGCCGCGCTCGCCACGGCCCACGGCCGGCCCTGCCGCGCCACCACGAACGTCGCGACGATCAGCGAGACGAAGGCGACCGCCGCCGCCAGGAAGTGCAGCCCACCGTGCCAGCTGATCTGCCCCGGGCCGCGGGGCGTGCCGGCGGGAAAGCCGTCGGCCGGGTCCGCGGCGAAGACACCGGCGGCCATCAGCCCGAGCCCCCAGAGCAGGAGCAGCCGCGGTACCCAGGTCGAGGCGACCGACCGGCGCAGGGCGAGCGCCGCACCGACGCAGAGCGCCCCGGTCACCAGGAAGGTGGCGATCTGGAGCCAGCCCAGCGTGCCGGTGCTCAGCATGCTGACCGGGTGCCGCCGGAAGTCGAAGCCGTCCCGGGTGAGGCCCTGCGCCAGGGCCGACACCACGAAGACCGGGCCGGCGAGGACGCCGCCGGCCAGCCGCAGCCGGTCCCGGCCGACGGCCGGCCGCACCTCGGCGAGGGAGATCGTCGCGGACATCGCCGGCCCCTCAGGCCCGCGGGAACATCTGGCCGATGCGGATCCGGTTGCCGAACGGGTCCCGGATCCCGAAGTCGATCCCGTACGGCCGCTCGGTCGGCTCGTCGGTGATGTCGACGCCCTTGGCGACCAGATCCTCGTACGTCTTGTGCGCGTCGTCGGTGGTGATGCTCAGCCAGCCGCCGAGCGCGCCCTTGGTGAGCAGGTCCCGCACCTGCTCGGCGGTGGCCGGGTCCAACGCCGGCGGGCCGGGCTTCTCCAGCAGGATCTCCCGGTCGGGCTGGCCGGGCAGGTTGACCGTCAACCAGCGCATGAAACCGAGGTCCTGGTCGGTGTTGACCTCGAAGCCGAGCTTGCCGACATAGAAGTCGAGGGCCTCGTCCTGGTCGAGGACGTAGAGCTGGGAGCGGGTGACCGCGTTCATCGTCATGCGATCACGCTAGAACCCGCCCCTGACCTGCTGCTTATCCAAAACTGATGAGCCGCCCTAGAAACTGCTGGGCCGGGTCCAGGCCTTGGCGAAGCAGCTCGGCACGTGCCCGGCGGGCCTCGACCGGCGCCGGCGGAACTCGCTGGGCGACTCGCCGACGATGTCGCGGAAGGTCCGGCTGAACGTGCCGAGGCTGCCGAAGCCCACCGCGTAACAGATGTCGGTGACGTCCCGGTCGGTCTCCACCAGCATCGCCATCGCCCGCTCGATCCGCCGCCGTTGCAGGTAGCGGTGCGGCGTCTCACCGAACGTGGCCCGGAACGTCCGGATGAAGTGCGCCGCGGAGACGTGCGCGATCCGGGCCAGCGCCGGCACGTCCAGCGGATCGGCGTACGCGCGGTCCATGGCGTCCCGGGCGCGCAGCATCGCCCGGTTCGACTCCTCCGACGCCCGGCTCATCCGGACCGCACCCACCCGACCAGCACACCTGCACGGTAGCCGCCGATTCCCGCCGAGGTGCCACGGCCGGTCGGCGGTTTTCTGCCCACCGCTAACCGGGCTGCCGTGGGGCGGCGCAGCGGCGACACTGACCGGATGGACCGGGAGAAACCACCGGAGCACCGGCAGCTCCTCGACCAGCTCTACGCGGCCTTCAACCGGCGTGACCTGCCGACACTGCTGTCGGCGCTGGCACCGGACGTGTCGTGGCCCAACGGCTGGGAGGGCGGGATCGTGCACGGACGCCAGCAGGTACGCGACTACTGGACGCGCCAGTGGGCCGAGATCGACCCCGTGGTGCGGCCGGTGGCCTTCGACGTCGAGGCGGACGGCCGACTCAACGTCACCGTGCACCAGGTGGTGCGGGACCGGGCGGGGGCCGTCATCGCCGACGGCGAGGTCCGGCACGTCTACCGGTTCGTCGACGGTCTCGTGGCGGAGATGGAGATCCGGAGCTGACGGTGCCACCGCCGGGCGAGCCGACGCCCGCGACTGAGCGGGGTATCACCACGCGACCGCGTAAGGTAGCCGCCGTGAGCCGCCTCGCCAGGCCGACCTTCAAGACCTCGGTGTTCCTGAGCTACCCGAAGCCGTGCATGGGCCGGCAACAGGAATTCATCGACCGGCTCTGCGGATACCTGGACGAGCGGGGCTTCGCGCCACGCACCCTCGGCGTGACCGACTACGACATGGACGCCCCGCTCAAGGCGATCCGCCGCCTGATGCGCGAGTCGAACGGGCTGATCACCGTCGCGTTCCGCCGGACCTACGTCGAGCACGCCGTCGGCAACCACCGGACGGACCTGACCGACCGCACCACCTACGACCTGCGCGACGTCTGGTTGACGAGCCCGTGGGCACACATCGAACCCGCGATGGCGTACCAGTTGGGGCTGCCGATCCTGATCCTCAAGGAGAGCAAGGTCGTCGCGGACGGCCTGCTGGAACGCGGCGTCGTCGGCACCTACATGCCGGAGTTCAACGTCGAGGACCCGACCGAGGAGTACCTCGCCTCGCCCGAGTGGCGACAGCTCATCGGGCAGTGGGAGGGGCAGGTCCGTACGGTCGTCGACCGCAAGGGCAACCCGCCGCAGCTCTACTGACCGGCAGCCTGCCACTGCCGGACGCCGGTGGAAATCGGAGCCCCCGGCCGGGATCGAACCGGCGACATCTCGCTTACAAGGCGAGTGCTCTGGCCAGCTGAGCTACAGGGGCGTGTGTCGTCGTCGTCAGCATAGCGACTGGGGTCTGAAATTCACCCTCGCCAGGCACCCCGAGCACCGGAAACGTCAACTTCCCGCCTTCGCCGCCGTCGATTCGACGCCACCGGTCAGAGGAAGCGTGGGGATTGATGCCTCCCCGTGCCCGACTGACCGGTATGCGCAGCCGGCCCGTCCCACCGGCTGCGCCCCGCCTTGGCACCACAGCGAAAGCCGTTTACGGTGCAGTGACACGGACGACACTCCGGCGGCCCCCGCCGGGGGAGTCCGTGGGCTGGCACCCTGGGTGCCGGCCGCTCCTTCACTCGGATCGTCCGGCACGTTCCTGCCGGTGAAAGGAAGCACCCTCATGGCTTCGGTCACCTACGCCAAGGCGTCCCGCATCTACGCGGGCACCGAGCGGCCCGCCGTCAACAAGCTCGACCTGGAGATCGGCGACGGCGAGTTCCTCGTCCTGGTCGGCCCCTCCGGTTGCGGCAAGTCCACCAGCCTGCGCATGCTCGCCGGCCTGGAGGACGTCGACGAGGGCGCCATCTACATCGACGACCGCGACGTCACCCACCTGCCGCCGAAGGCCCGCGACATCGCGATGGTCTTCCAGAACTACGCCCTCTACCCGCACATGACGGTGTACGAGAACATGGCGTTCGCGCTCAAGCTGCGCAAGACCTCGAAGTCGGAGATCGACCGGCGGGTCAAGGAGGCAGCCGCGCTGCTCCAGCTGGAGGAATACCTCAACCGCAAGCCGAAGGCGCTCTCCGGCGGTCAGCGCCAGCGGGTCGCGATGGGCCGCGCCATCGTCCGTGAGCCGCAGGTCTTCCTGATGGACGAGCCGCTGTCGAACCTCGACGCCAAGCTCCGGGTGCAGACCCGTACCCAGATCGCGTCGCTGCAGGCCAAGCTGGGCATCACCACGGTCTACGTGACCCACGACCAGGTCGAGGCCATGACCATGGGCCACCGGGTGGCCGTGATGCTCGACGGCGTGCTCCAGCAGGTGGACACCCCGCGGGCGCTCTACGACACCCCGGCCAACGTCTTCGTCGCCGGCTTCATCGGCTCCCCGGCCATGAACATCAAGACCGTGCCGCTGACCGAGCAGGGCGCCGCCTTCGCCGACATGCACATCCCGCTGACCCGGGAGCAGGTCGAGGCGGCCCAGGCCGAGGGGGGCAACGGCAAGGTGACCGTCGGCTTCCGCCCGGAGGACTGCGACATGGTCAGCCCGACCGAGGGCGGCATGCCGGTCGTGGTCGAGCTGGTCGAGGACCTCGGCTCGGACGCCAACGTCTACGGGCACGCCGCGCTGGAGGGTGTCAACGAGCGCTTCGTGGTCCGCACCGACCGCCGCCACATGCCGAACATGGGTGACACCGTGTTCGTCAAGCCGCGCGCCGGCCAGAGCCACATCTTCAACGCCGCGTCCGGCAGCCGGATCTGACGTACCACGAAAGGGGCGGTCCGCTGCGGCGGGCCGCCCCTTTCGTCGTACCCGGGTATGACGCCGAAGCTGGCTCCCCGGGGTGACGCGGCAGGCCCGTGCGCGCTCCTATCGTTCGGGCACGACGCCGAGCCCGGGAGCGCACGATGCCGCCGAACCCCGCCCGTACCCGACCCGAGACCGACCGCGACGGCGCGCGACCGGCGCGCCCGCGCCGGCTGGTCACCACCACCGGCCGGAGCCTGGTGTACGCCGCGGCGCTGCTGCCGCTGGCGGTGGCCGCCCTGGCCGGCACGCTCGCCGGACGGGGCTGGTCGGCCGCAGCCCGGTGGCGGCGGCTGCGTGGGTTGCTGCCGACGGCGGAACCCGTGCCCGAGGGTCGGCCGCCCAGCGCGGTGGCGGTCGCCGCGCATGCCGTGGCGAGCCTGCTGCTCGGCGCGGCGGCGCTGGTCCCAGGCGGGGTGCTGCTGCTGATGGTGCTGCGCGGGGCGCTCTACGGGCTGGTCGACCCGGGCCCCTACGACACCTCGTGGGGCGGCCCCACCCGGGCCGGGGCGTGGCTGGCGCACTTCCTGGTCGGGATCCCGTTCACGGTCGCGGCGCTGGCGGCGCTGGTCGGCGTCGCGGCGGTGCACCAACGGCTCACCCTCGCCCTGCACGGCGCCCGCCGGCCCGGTTGGCTGGTCCCGGTGACCGTGCTGATCTCGCTGGTCGCCGTGCTGCTCGTGGTGGCCTGGACCCGGCAGATCTGACGCGACGGGCCGTCCCCCGGTCAGGGGGACGGCCCGTCGGACGGGTGCGGTGGTCAGGCTTCGACGGAGCGGCGGCGCGCCACCTCGGCGAGGGTCACCGCGGCGGCCACGCTGGCGTTGAGCGACTCCACCTCGGAGATCATCGGGATGCTGACGGTCAGGTCGCAGGTCTCGCCGACCAGGCGGGACAGGCCGCGCCCCTCCGAGCCGACCACCACGACCAGCGGGCCGACCGCGGCGGCCAGGTCGTACAGGTCGGTGTCGCCGTCGGCGTCCAGGCCGACCACGACGAAGCCGGCCTCCTTGCACGCCTTGAGCGACCGGGTCAGGTTGGTGACCTGGGCGACCGGCACCCGCGCGGCCGCGCCGGCGCTGGTCCGCCAGGCGGTCGCGGTGATCCCGGCGGCCCGCCGCTCGGGTACGAAGACACCCTGCGCGCCGAACGCGGCGGCGGACCGGATGACCGCACCCAGGTTGCGCGGGTCGGTGACCCCGTCCAGCGCGACCAGCAGCGGCGCGGCCTGCTCCAGTGCCGCCGCCACCAGGTCCTCGAACGGCTCGTAGGCGAACGGCGGCACCTGGAGGCCGACGCCCTGGTGCAGCACCCCGCCGGTCATCCGGTCCAGCTCGGCCCGGCTGACCTCCAGGATGGCGATGCCCCGGTCGGCGGCCGTCCGGACGATCTCCTTGACCCGGTCGTCGACGTCGATGCCCTGCGCGGTGTAGAGGGCGGTCGCCGGCACCTGGGCGCGCAGCGACTCCAGCACCGGGTTCCGGCCGACCAGCAGCTCCGGGCTGTCCTTGGCCGGGTTGGACTTGCGGCCCGGCGCGACCCGCGGCCCGCCCCGGCCGGTGGGCTTGCCGCCCCGGCCGGCCGCGCCGCTGCGGGCCGGGCCGACGCCCTTGGTGCCCCGGCCCCAGGTGGTGTCCTTGGTGCCCGGCTGGCCGATCTTGGGGGCCCGGCCCTCCTCAGCCGCCGCCCGGCGCTCCTTGTCCTGCTTCCAGGCGGTGCGCTGGGGCAGCTTCTCGGTGCCCGAGTATGCCTTGTGCCAGGGCCGCTCGTCGGCGGGCAGGGTCTTGCCCCGACCGGCCAGCGAGTCCTTGTTCTTGCCGCCGGAGCCCTTCGGGGCACCCGCCTTCGACGTCAGTCGCCGGCCACGGCGCTGCGAGTTGCCGGCCATCAGTCCTGCTCTCCAATAGTCCAACGGGGGCCCTGGGCGGTGTCCTCGACCACCACGCCGGCCTGCTTGAGCTGGTCGCGCACGGCGTCCGCGGCGGCCCAGTCCTTGCGGCCCCGGGCCTGGGCGCGCTGTTCCAGGGCCAGCGCGATCAGGGAGTCGACCACGGCCCGCAGGTCGTCCGCGTGGCCACCGCCGGTCCAGGCGGGGTCGAAGGGGTCGACCCCGAGGATATCCAGCATGGCCCGGGTGGCGGCGACGGTCGTGCGGACGGTCACATCGTCGCCGCTGGCCAGCGCGGTGTTGCCGTCCCGGACCACCTCGTGCAGCACCGCCAGCGCGGCCGAGGTGTTCAGGTCGTCGTCCATCGCGGCGACGAACCCGGCCGGCAGCTCACCGGGCTGCCCGGCGCCCACCCGCTCGGCGGCCCGCTGCACGAAGCCCTCGATCCGCCGGTAGGCCACGGCGGCCTCGCGCAGCGAGTCCTCCGAGTAGTCGATCCGGGACCGGTAGTGGGCGGCGGCGTAGTAGTAGCGCAGCTCCACCGGGCGCACCCCGAGCGAGTCCACGTACGCCAGGTCGAGGGCGTTCCCCAGCGACTTGCCCATCTTGGCGCCGCCGATGCTGAGCAGCCCGTGGTGCACCCAGTAGCGGGCGAACGGCAGGTCGGCGGCCTGCGACTGGGCGATCTCGTTCTCGTGGTGCGGGAAGATCAGATCCAGCCCGCCGCCGTGGATGTCGAACTCGGCGCCCAGGTAGCGCCAGCACATCGCCGAGCACTCGATGTGCCAGCCGGGCCGGCCGCGGCCCCACGGCGACGGCCAGTAGGCGTCCGCCGGTTCCTCCGGCTTGGCGCCCTTCCAGAGGGCGAAGTCGCGCGGGTCGCGCTTGCCCCGCTCCGGGGCGTCCCCGGCGGGCTGCATGTCCGCCGGCGACTGCCCGGACAGCGACCCGTACGCCGGCCAGGAGGCCACGTCGAAGTAGACGTCGCCGGAGCCGTCGGTGGCCGGGTAGGCGTGCCCGGTCTCGATCAGCCGGGCGATCAGCTCGTGCATCTCCGGGATGTGGCCGGTGGCCCGCGGCTCGTAGGTCGGCGGCAGCACGTTCAGCGCCCGGTAGGACTCCGCCAGGATCAACTCGTTGGCGTACGCGATCGACCAGAACGGGCGGCCCTGCTCCTGCGCCTTGACCAGGATCTTGTCGTCGATGTCGGTGACGTTGCGGATGAACCGCACCTGGAAGCCCTGGGCCAGCAGCCAGCGGCGCAGCACGTCGTAGTTGACGCCGGAGCGCAGGTGGCCGATGTGCGGCGGGGCCTGGAGGGTGAGACCACACAGGTAGACCCCCACCTTGCCGGCTTCCCGCGGGACGAAGTCCCGCACCGATCGGGTGGCGGTGTCATACAGGCGTAGCGTCACCGTACAAGGGTAGCCGTCCGCGCGTTTTCCGGGTCGTCCGGAGCCGGGCCGTACGCTGCGTGCTGTGGACACGTCGGCACGCCCGGGAGAAACGGCGCAGACCCTGGACCGGGGGCTGCGGTTGCTGCACCTGGTCGCGGACGCGGCCGGCGGGTTGACCGTGACCGAGGCGGCGAACCGGTTGGGCGTCGGCCGGGCGGCGGTGTACCGGCTGGTCGGCGCGCTGTCCGCGCACGGCATGCTGCGCCGGGACGCCGGCGGCCGGCTGCGGCTCGGCGCGGGGGTGCTGCACCTGGCCCGGCGGGCCCAGCCGCTGCTCGCCGAGGGGGCGCTGCCGGCGCTGCGCAGGCTCGCCGAGCAGGCCGGCGCGACCGCCCATCTGACCGTGGTCGAGGGCGGCGAGGGGGTGGCCCTGGCCGTGGTGGAGCCGAGCTGGACGTCGTTCCACGTGGCGTACCGGACCGGGGCGCGGCATCCGCTGGAGCGGGGGGCGGCCGGCCGGGCCATCCTCGCCGGGCGGGCCGGCAGGCCGGGTCCGGTCGCCACCAGCGGCGAGTTGCAGGCCGGGGCGTACGGGGTGGCGGCGCCGGTGCTCGGGGTGCCCGGGCTGGAGGCGAGCGTCGGGGTGGTGGCGCTGGCGCCGCTGGACGCGGAGGTGGTGGGCGGCCAGGTGCTCGCCGCCGCGACCGCCATCGCCGAAGCCCTCGGCTGACCAGGCGCCGACCCGCCGCGCCCCGATATGCCGCACTCTGGGCCATCCCGCGCCCCTAACGGCCCTACCTGCCGCATCCGGTCGCACGCTCTGGGTCATCCCGCACTGCTGACAACCCGACATGCCGCGTCCCGGTCCAGCGCGCTGGGTCGTCACCGCCCCGTGACGCCCCGACATGCTGCCGTCCGGTCTCGCGCTTCAGGCACCCGAAGAAGCGGTGCCACTCCTTAGCACAGATGTCGATGTGGTGGCATGTTGTCCACAGGCGCTCGGTGGCGGTGGGGCGCGGGTTGTCCACAGGGGTTACCGGGGCACCGCGGCGACGGTGACGCTGGCCGCATGCCTCCTGTCGCACACCGACCCGCCGACCTGGCGGGGCAGGTCTTCCGGGGATCCGACGTGGTCCGCCGGGGGCTGCTCACCGTTCACCAGCTCCGCAGCTCCGCATGGATGCGCCTGCACCACGACGTGTACGCCGACGCTCGACTGGAACGCGACCACGGGCTCGCCTGCCGTGCCGTGGCGCTCAGACTCCCACCCGGGGTTCCGGTCGCCGGCCCGTCGGCAGCCTTTCTGCACGGCGTCGCGCATGCCGCGAGCTTCGACGACGACGTGCATGTCAGCGCGGCGCAGGGCAGCCCGGTGCGCAGCCGGCGCGGCCTACGGGTGCACACCTCGCTGCTCCGGCCCCCCGCCGCCTCGCGGTCCGAAGGGTCCTCCGCCGCATCGGTGTCCGCAGGGCCACCGGCCGCCTCGATGTCCGGAGGACCACCGGCCGCCTCGATGTCCGGAGGACCACCGGCCGCACCGGTGTTCGGAGGGCCACCGGCCGCACCGGTGTTCGGAGGGCCACCGGCCGCACCGGCGACACTTGCCCGGTCCGCCCCGGCCCTGGCCGCCTGGGAGTCCGCGGTGTGGCTCGAACCCACCCGGGCGGTAAGCATCGTCGACACCATGCTGGCCCGGGGCCTGACCAGCCGCGACGCGCTCGCCGAGGTGGCGGAGCGCAACGCCGACCGCCCTGGCGGATCCCGTGCCAGGTGCGTCTTCGGCCTGGCCGATCCGGGCGCCCAGTCCCCCGCCGAGTCGCGGCTACGGGTGCGGTTGGTGCTCGCCGGGTTGCCCCGGCCGGTCGCCCGGCATCCGGTCCTGGTGCCCGGCGGGATCGTCCTGCACTCCGACCTGGCGTGGCCCGAGCTGCGGGTCGCCGTCGAGTACGACGGTCGCTGGCACAGCGACCCGGAACAGCTGCACCGGGACCGGCATCGCCTCAACCTGCTGGTGGGTGCCGGCTGGCTCGTGCTGCACGTGACCAGCCGCCGGCTGCACCAGGAGTTCGCGGCGGTCGTCCGGGAGGTCCGCTCCGCATTGCTTTCGCGCGGCTGGCGACCGTGAGGCCACAGCCCACCAGAACGCCGCCCAGCCGAGCACGGCCGGCACCGAGCACGGTCTGCGGCATCCTGGCCCTTCCTGCGCCACTGATGCCCCAAAATGCCGCAACACAGCCATGCGGCCACCGGGCGGGCCCGCCCCCGCACGGCAGCCCCCCGGGCAGGACCGGAGGGGGCGACTGCCCGGGCCGGCAGCCGCCCCCTCCAGGGCTGGGATCAGGCGGGCGTGGTGACCGCGATGATCGAACTGAACGCGGAGGCGCCGATCGAGTTGACCGCCTGGATCCGGTAGTAGTAGGTGGTGGACCGGGCCCGGCCGGTGTCGCTGTAGGCGCGGGCGGTGCCCGCCAGGTTGAAGCTGGTCAGGCCGCTGGTGAAGGTGACGTTGGTGGCCCGCTGGAGGGTGAACCCGGTGACCGGGCTGGTCGTGCTCTCCTGCCAGGTGAGGTTCACCGTCGCCGTACCGCCCGACACCGCAACCGCGGTCCCGGTCAGGTTGGTCGGCACCGCCGGGATACCGGTGACGGCAACCGACGCCGTGTTCGAGTACGGCGACCCGACGCCGAGATAGACGGTACGCACCCGGTAGTACGTGGTGCCGCCGACCACCGTGCTGTCCGTGTACGAACTGGTGTTGGCCGCGAGCGTGACGGTGGTCAGGCCGGCGGTGAACGTCGAATTCGTGGCCCGCTGCAGTTCCACGCTGGTGTTGTACGAGCGGTTCGTCCAGCTCAGGCTCACCCGGATCGGTGTCCCGGTGGGCTGGGTCGCCACCAGGTTGGTCGGCGCGAGCAGGTTCGCCACCGCCGAGGCGACGTTCGACCAGGCGGAGTAGGCGACGGTGTTCTCCCGCCGCACCCGGTAGTAGTAGGTGACGCCGGGCACCACTGTCGAGTCGGTGTAGGTGTTGGCGGAGGCGCCCAGGGTGAAGGTGGTCAGCCCGGCCGTGAAGGTCGAGTTGGTGGCGCGTTGCAGGACGACCTGGGTGGCCGCCGGCAGCCCGGTCGGGTTCGTCCAGGCGAGCACGATCGACGGCGGCACCGTCGTCGAACCGGAGTTGGCCGTCGCGGTCAGGTTGGTCGGCGCGCCGGGCGACACCTGGATGACCATCGGCCGCATCATGTCGTTGTCCTCGTGATCGACCAGGTGGCAGTGCCAGACGTACTCCCAGCCGAAGTTGTACGGCTGGTTGGTGACGGTCGCCGGGTCGCCGGTCGTCGGGTCGATCTGGGCGAAGCCGTTGGTGGTGCCCGGCACCTGGGTGGGGTCGAGCAGCCGCACACTGTCGCCCACCTTGAAGGGCAGCGGGTTGGGGATGGTCGGCCGCATCGCCACGATGCAGTCCTCCAGCGGATTCATCCGCACGGTTTCCTTCCACCCCAGCTCGTTGGCGTTCGGCGGTCGGTAGGTGCCGTCCCAGCCGACCCGGTTGATCAGCTGGACGTTGAAGTAGTGGAAGTGGATGGCGTGGGTGTCGACCCCGTTGTGGGTCACCTTCCAGATCTGGGTGCCGTCGCCGGCCGATCCGACCAGGGTGGCCGGATTGGACATGGTGAGGATCTCGGTGGGCGGGTTGATGTACGGCAGCGGGATCGTGGTCTGGATGAAGGCGCTCGTCTTCGGGAGTTCCGTGCCCAGCAGGGCGTTCATCCGGCCGTACGTCTGGTCGAAGTCCTCGACGATCGCCTTGGGCTGCAGCGGCAGGGTGACCGGGGTGGTGCCGCCGAAGGGCGTGAAGGTGATCTCGGTGTCCTCGATCGCGACGTAGGTGTTCTTCGGCGTGTTGGTGCCGAACGCCTCGTCGTAGGCCTTCTCCGGCACGATCGGCGGCGGCTGGCTCTGTCCGTACGCCTGCGGCAGCCGGGCCATCAACTGGTCCAGGTGGAACGACTGGGCCGTGCCGACCACCCGGAACTGCATGATGGTCCGGGTGTTCGGGCCGTAGCCGGGCTGGGTGGTCGGGGCGCCGCCGGACGCGGTCTGGTCGGGGTCGCCGGTGTAGTAGTCGTAGCGGGTGTCGAACCCGGGTATCGGGGCGGGCCCGTCGTTGTAGAGGATGATGTTCGACCCGGACGGCACCGACGAGAAGTCCACGATCACGTCGGCCCGCTCGGCCGGCCCCATCAGCAGCGAGTGGTCCGAGACGTTGAGCACGGTGATCGACCGGCGGTCGTACTCGTAGTTGATCGGCTGTGGCGGGATCACCGCGACGCCCGGCAGCAGCCCGCCCTCGTTGCCGATCTGGATCCAGTCCGGCCCCATCGCGTTCGGGTCCGGGACGCCACCCGCCCGGCCGTCGGTCGGCCAGGTCGGCGGGAGGCCCTGGTCCGGACAGGCCTCGACCATCGGGACCTCCCCGGCGTTGCCGTCGGCGAGCGTGCCGTTGGGGTTCCACATGGTGCCGTTGGAGGCGGCGTAGTAGAGCTGGAGGTTCAGCGTCCGGTCGTTGCAGGCGTTGAGGATCCGGAACCGGTACGCCTTCGGCTCGACCTGGAGCGTCGGGTAGGCGCATCCGTTGACCACCGGGGTGTCGAGGAACGCCTCGGGGGTGATGGTCGGCAGCGGGGTGCCGGGCTGCACCGGCGGCTCCAAGGGCCGGGTCGGGCCGTAGTACGGGTTGGGCACCGGCCCGTTCTGGATGCCGGTGAACGGCGGCCACACCCAGGGGCCGTAGTCCCAGCGCCCCATCGGGTTGGCGCCCGCGGCGTTGTACGGGTTCTGGTTGGGCATGTAGACGTGCGGCATCCACAGGCTGCCCTTGCCGCCCCAGTTGGCGGTGTCCCAGGTCGGGTCCTCGGCGGCGAGCTGGGCCGGGTCCGGTACGAAGGTCTTGTCCTGGATGACCAGGGGGATCTCCTCGGCCGGGATCACCCCGCTGGTGACCAGTTGCTGCTCCACCGGGTCGCGCAACAGCAGGAGGCCGATCTGCCCGCTGTACGGGGTCAGGTGTGTGATGCCCTCGGTGTGGTCGTGGAACCACATCATCCGGGCGCTCTGCTGCATCGGGAAGTAGAGGGTCACCGCGCCCGGGCCAGGATCTGGCATGACCGTGGTCGGCACGTTGGCGTAGCTCGCCCCCTGCGGATAGGACGTGACCTCGCCGGCCGGGGTGAACCACTGCAGCGGGGTGCCGTCGCTGATCCACGGCGTCTCCGAGCCGTGCAGGTGCATGACCGCCCGGTTCTGCGTGTACAGCTCGGTGGGGCTGAGCGGGCCGGTGCCCGCGCCGCCGATGGTGATGTCCACGGGCAGGAACAGGTTGCCGGCGGCGCCGGTGGGCAGTTGGTTCACCAGCTTGACGCGGACCGGCCGGTTCCGCTGGGCGACGATCACCGGCCCGAGGTAGTACGGCCGGGCGGGCGGTGCGATGGTGTTGTGCCCGGACGGGTCGGTGCCGTTGTTGAGCTGCTTGTAGCCGCGGAGCCGGGTCGCCGGCAGGTCCCGACTCACCTGCTGGGTGTACTGCTGGATGCCGATCTCGTAGTAGTCGCTGCCCGGGTAGGTGATGGTGTCCGGCGTCGCTACCGGAAGGTAGTTGCCCAGGTTGTTGGCCTTGGTCGGCCCGAGCCCGGGCAGGGTGTCGATAAACTTGCGGATGCCGGTGCCAGGCTGGACGACCCCGCCGACCAGGACCGGCAGCGGGCTGTTGGCGTAGTTCGGGATGGACCCGAAGTAGTCGGGTGGGGACGCGGCCAGGGTGGCCGCGTCGGCCGTGGCCTGTTTCGGGATGGCCGCTTCCCTGGTGGTGGCGTCGTCGGACATGACTGCTCCTCCCCGCGTGGGCTGCGGCCTGCCGGCGCTCCCCCCGGGCAGCGCGCCACGCATCTGGTAACTCTTGGTAACCAGACAACTCCAGAAAGGCCACGAGCACCAGGGACCTTCGACCCCTACACCGCAGTTGAGCTGCAGAAATGTCATAACCGTCGAAATGGACAGCAGGCGGAGCGCAACTACCGACGGCGAGGATCGCGCCCGCGGGAATCCCGCGCATGAGGAGATGCGCGCGGAAACCGGAGCCGGGTCAGGTCAGGGCGGGCTGGTCCGCGGGCTCGTCGGCCGGCCGGGCGGGCGTGGCGCGCAGTTCGTCCAGCCGGACCAGGGCGACCCCCGCCACGATCAGCACCCCACCGAGCAACTGCACCGCGGTGGGCAGCTCAGCGAGGAACAGCCAGGCGATCAGCACCGCGAACATCACCTCGGTCAGCCCGACGAAGGAGGCCAGCCGGGAACCCAGCACCCGGGTCGCGGCGATGCCGGCGAGGTAGGCGACCACCGCGGCGACGAGCGACAGCCCGGCGATCGGCACCAGCCAGCTGGTGCGCTGACCGGCGAAGGTGACCGTGCCGAACTCGGCCTCCAGCGGCAGCACCCCGAGCAGCCCGAGCGCCGCCAGCACGGCCGCGCCGACGCCCATGCCGCCACTGGCCATGGTCACCGAGGGCAGTTCCTCGTCGACCCGGCCGGCGAGGACGAAGTAGCCGGCCAGGCCGACCGCCGCCCCCAGCCCCCACAGCACGCCCACCGGGTCGAGCCGGCCGGCGCCGGTCAGGTCGAGCACGAACGCCAGCCCGGCCAGGGCAGCCACCGAACCGACCACGGTCAACCGGCGGGGGCGCTGGCCGTGCATCGCCCACATCCAGGCGACCACCAGGATGATGCCCAGGTACTCCAGCAGCAGGGCCACGCCGACCGGCAGGTAGCGGACCGCGTTGAAGAAGCACGCCTGGGCGGTGGCCACGCCGAGCAGGCCGAAGACGGTCACCGCGCCGAGGTTGCGGCGCAGCACGTGCCACCGGCCGCGCAGGGCCAGCGCCGCGGGCACCAGCAGCACCACGGCGGCGATGCCGACCCGGGCGACCACGATCGCCTCGGCCGACCAGCCGGCGTCGATCAGGGATCGGGCGAACGTGCCGGAGGTCGCGAAGGTGACGGCCGAGAGCAGCGCCAGCAGCAGGCCGGCACCGGCGGCGGGGCGTGGACGCATGGGCGCTCCTTGGCGTGGCGTCATGGGCGAACTACTCTTACACCGGTGACACTAGGCCGCCTCTCCGACAGGAGTCAAGGTGCTCTTTGCTCATGACACCGAATGCGGGCTGCTCGCCACCGCCGCGCTCGTGAACACCGACGGGGCGGACGGCGAAGGGCTGCCCGACGTGACCGCCCTGGACGCCTTCTTCACCGCGTACGGCTGGAGCGGGCGGCACGAGCGCACCGAGGCGGAGCTGCGTGCGGTACGCGCACTGCGCCCCCGGCTCCGCCGCGTCTGGCACGCCGAAGAGGACGAGACCGTCGAGATCATCAACCGGTTGCTGCGCGACGCCTCCGCGCTACCGCAGCTCATCCGGCACGACGACCATCCCTACCACCTGCACGCGGTGCCCCGGGACGCCCCGCTGGCCACCCGGATGGCGGTGGAGGCCGCGATGGCCCTCGCCGACCTGGTCCGCAGCGGCGAGTTGAGCCGGCTGCGCCGCTGCGCGCACCCCGACTGCGACAACGTGCTTGTCGACCTCTCCAAGAACCGCTCGCGGCGGTTCTGCGAGGCGGGCTGCGGCAACCGCGCGGCGGTCAGCGCGTATCGGGCTCGGAAGGCCGCCAGTCGCTCCTGAGCAGCTCGTACTCCACCTCGCCCAGCTCGGTGCCGGGGATCGGGTCGTCGAAGTGGACATGGAACGTGCGCACGTGGCGCAGCCCCGCCTTCGCCAGCACCGACCGGGACCGCGCGTTGACCGTCATGGTCTCCGCCCACAGCCGGCGTACGCCGGCCGTTTCGAAGGCGTGCCGGACCAGCGCCCGCGAGCCCTCGGTGGCCAGGCCCCGCCCCCACGCCGACCGGCGCAGCCGGTAGCCCAGCTCCGCCTCCGCGCCGTCCTCGGACGGGTCGAGCGCGAACCAGCCGAGGAACTCCCCGGCCGCCCGGTCCTCCGCCGCCCACCGGCCCAGGCCGGGCCGGCGCTCGTACCCGGCCAGGATCCGCGGCAGCTGCTCGTCGCGGACCCGCTCGCGCGGGGTCGGCGCCCCGCCGGTCAGGAACCGCATGACCTCCGGGTCACCGTCCAGCTCCACCAGCCGGTCCACATCGGCGGCGGTGAACCGGCGCAGCCGCAGCCGCGCGGTCTCCAGCAACACGTCCTCGGCCATGCGGCGATCATGCCGGCCGCGCCCCCGGCGGGCGACCGAATAACGGCCCATACGGCATGACGGGCCATCTCGGCCCGCTGACAGCACGACATGCCGCAACCCGGAGCGCCGCGCCACACCGGCGAGCGGCTCGGCCGGGGGTAGGCCGGCGAGCGGCCCGGGCGGCGTCAGGGATGGGTCATCCGCAGCAGGTCCAGCGCCTCGTCGAGCTGGGTCTCGGTGAGCCTGCCCGAGTCCACGTGCCCGCGGGCGATCACCACCTCGCGGATGGAGACCTGCTTGGCCAGCGCCTCCTTGGCGATCGACGCGGCCTCGTCATACCCGAGGTGGCGGTTCAGCGGGGTGACGATCGACGGCGACCCCTCGGCGTACGCCAGGCAGACCTCGGCGTCCGCGACCAGGCCGGCCACCAGGCGGTCGGCGAACAGCCGGCTCGACGCGGCCAGCAGTTTGATCGATTCCAGCAGGTTGCGGCCCATCACCGGGAGCATCACGTTCAGCTCGAAGTCCCCCTGCGAGCCGGCGAAGGCGACCGCGGCGTCGTTGCCGATCACCTGCGCGCACACCTGGCGCACCGCCTCCGCCACCACCGGGTTCACCTTGCCCGGCATGATCGAGGAGCCGGGCTGGAGGTCGGGGATGCGCAGCTCGCGCAGGCCGGCCCGGGGGCCGGAACCCATCCAGCGGATGTCGTTGGCCATCTTGTACAGCCCGACCGCGATGGTGCGCAGCTGGCCGGAGGTCTCCACCAGCGCGTCCCGGGCGCCCTGCGCCTCGAAGTGGTTGCGCGCCTCGGTCAACGGCAGTCCGGTGGAGTCGCGCAGCTTCTCGATCACCTTTGCGGCGAACCCCAGCGGGGTGTTGATGCCGGTGCCCACCGCGGTGCCACCGAGCGGCAGCTCGGCCAGCCGGGGCAACGCCGACTCCAGCCGTTCCACGCCGTAGCGGACCTGCGCGGCGTAGCCGCCGAACTCCTGGCCGAGGGTGACCGGGGTGGCGTCCATCAGGTGGGTACGCCCGGCCTTCACCACCGTCTCGAACTCGGCCGCCTTCTCCTCCAGCGCGCCGGCCAGGTGCTTCAGCGAAGGGATCAGATCCTCCGCCACGAACTGGGTGGCGGCCAGGTGGATGGAGGACGGGAAGACGTCGTTGCTGGACTGCGAGGCGTTGACGTCGTCGTTCGGGTGCACGTCCCGGCCCAGCTCCCGGCCGGCCAGGGTGGCGATGACCTCGTTGGTGTTCATGTTGGACGAGGTGCCCGAGCCGGTCTGGAAGACGTCGATGGGGAACTGGTCGTCGTACCCGCCGTCGGCCACGTGCGCGGCGGCGGCGGCGATCGCGGCGGCCACCTCCGCGTCGATCACCCCCAGCTCGCCGTTGACCTGCGCCGCCGCCCCCTTGATCTGGGCCAGCGCCTTAATCTGGGCCGGTTCGATCCCCCGGCCGGAGATCGGGAAGTTCTGCACCGCGCGCTGGGTCTGTGCCCGCCACAGCGCCTCGGCGGGCACCTCCACCTCGCCCATCGAGTCACGTTCGATCCGGTAGCCGGTCGCCTCTGGAGTCGTCACGCGTACCATCCTGCCCCGCCGCACGCCGGCTCGCAGATGATCGCTCAGCCCAGCTCGACCAGCAGCCGGGCGACCTCCTGCTGGTCCGGCGACTCCATCTGACGCAGCAGGGCCAACGCCCGGATCCAGTGTGCGCGGGCGGCGGCCGGCTCGGCGTCGCGCAGGCAGCGGGCGATCCCGTCCAGCGCCCGAGCCTGTTCGTAGCGCACGTCCAGCCGGGTGGCGTCGGCGAGCACCCGGCGGTGCAGGTCGAGCGCCGCCGGGACGTCACCACCCTCGGCGAGCGCGCGGGCCAGCAGGTTCCGCGCCGCGTACTGGCCGGACCGGTCGCCCGCCACGACCATCGCCGCCAGCGCCTCCCGGTGCAGCAGCGCGGCCCGCTCCGGGCGGCCCGCCGCCCGCTCCATCGCGCCCAGCTCGTTGAGCACCTCGCCCTCACCGAACCGGTTGCCGGTCTGCCGCTTGAGCCGCAGCGCCGCCCGCAGCAGCCGCCGGGCCGGCCCGAGGTCGCCCATCCGGTGCCGGATCATCCCCAGGTGCCCGAGCGCGTTCGCCAGTTGGTGGCGGTTGCCGAGCTGCCGGACCAACGCCAGGTGCCGGCGGCCCACCCGCAACGCCTCGTCGTACCGGCCCAGCGCGAGCAGCCCCAGCGTGAGGTTGTTCAGCAGGCTGCCGAGCGGTTTCAGCTCCGGCAGCCGCCGGACGAGCGGGCCGGCGGCGTCGTAGTACTCCATGCCCCGGCGGTAGTCGCCGTGGGCCATGTGGGCGGCGCCCAGGTTGCCGAGGATGCTCTGCAGATCGGCCTTCCGATCGAGGCGGCGGTAGATCGCCAGGGACCGCTCCATCAGCCGGATCGCCTCGGCGAAGTGGGCCAGCCGGAAATGGGCCGAGGCGAGGTAGTTGAGCGTCATCGCCACCGCCTCGTCCTCGCCGGACCCCTCGGCGGCGCGCAGGGCGACCAGGTGCGTCTCGATCAGCTCGTCGAGGTGCCCGCCGTCGAAGTGGGACTTCCAGCAGGCCCGGGCCAGCTGCCAGCAGTGCCGGGGAAAGCCCTCGTCGTCGGCCAGCCGCACCAGCGCGGTCAACGCCGCCCGGTTCTCGTCGAACCAGCCCCGCCCCTGATCCACCGTGGCGGCCACCAGGTCGGGACGGAACGACACCGGCACCTGGCGCAGGTCACGGCTGCCGGTCAGCTCCAACGTCCGGGCGATCGCGGCGGCCACCTGGAGATGGTGGTCGAGCAGCCGGTGCAGGGCGGCCTCCCGCTCGCCGGCCCGGTCCGCCTCGGCGACGAGGGTCCGGGCGTACTCGCGGATCAGGTCGTGCAGCCGGTACCGGCCGGGCGTCACCTCCTCCGCCAGGTGGGCGTCGACCAGCTCCTCCAGCACGTCCTGGGCGTCGGGCAGGGACAGCTCGGCCAGGGCGGCGGCCACCCGGTTGTCGAACCGTACGCCCGGGTGCAGGCCGAGCAGCCGGAACGCCCGCTGGGCGGCGGGCGACACCTGGGCGTACGAGAGGGCGAACGCCCGGCCGACGGACCGCTCGCCCACCGCGAACTCGGCCAGCGGATCCCGCCCGGAGGCCAGCCGCTCGGCCAGGTCGGCGATCCGCCAGTGCGGCCGGTGGGCCAGCCGCGCCCCGGCCAGCCGGATGGCCAACGGCAGGTGCCCGCAGCGGCGCGCCACCTCGGCCGCGGCGGCGGGCTCGGCGGCCACCCGCTCGGTGCCGGCCACCCGACCGAGCAGCTCGACCGCCTCGTCGGCGTCGAGCACCGGCAGTGAGGACGGCCGGCCACCGTCCAGCCCGACCAGCCGGCGACGGCTGGTGATCAGGACCAGGTTGTCCGCGCCGTTCGGCAGCAACGGCGCCACCTGGCCCGTGCTGGCCGCGTTGTCCAGCACCACCAGCGCCCGCCGCCCGGCCAGCTCGGTGCGCCACAGCGCCAGCCGGTCGTCCACGTCCAGCGGTATGCGCTCCGCCGACACGCCGAGCTGGCGCAGCAGGGTGGCCACCGCGGCGGCCGGGGTCAGCGGGGTGCGTTCGCTGTGCCCGTGCAGGTCGACGAAGAGGTGGGCGTCCGGATAGCGGTCGGCCAGGGCGTTGGCGACGTGCACCGCCAGGGTGGTCTTGCCGCTGCCGGCCATCCCGTCGACCAGATGGATCCGTACGTCGTCCTTCTCGATCTCCGCGACCAGCCGGGCCAGCGTCTCCTGCCGGCCGGTGAAGTCGCTGATCGCCCGGGGCAGGGCCCGGATCCGCACGGCCGGCCGGTGGTCACCGGCCGCCGCGGCCAACTCCCCGGCGAGCAACTGCTGGTGCAGCTCCTGGAGCGCGGCGCCCGGCTCGATGCCCAGTTCCTCGGCGTAGAGCCGCCGGCCCTCCCGGTAGACGGCCAGCGCGTCGGCCTGCCGGCCGACAGCCGCCAGGGCCACCATCAGCTGCCCGCGCAGCCGCTCGCGCAGCGGGTGCCGTTCGACGCTCTCGGTCAGCTCGTCGATCAGGTCGGGCGCCCGGCCCAGCCGCAGCTCGACGTCGACGCACTCCTCCAGCGCGGTGAGCCGCTGCTCGTCGAGCGTCTGGGCCCGCCGCCGCACGCTCCGGCTGGCGATGCCGCTGAACGCCCGGCCCCGCCACAGCCCCAGGGCGGCCCGGTAGTGACGGCGGGCCTCCTCGGCGCGCCCGGCCGCCGCCGCGACGCGGCCGGCCTCCACCCCCCGGTCGAAGACGTCGGCGTCCAGATCGGCCGGATCGATCCGTACGCCGTAGCCGACCGGGTCGGTGATGATGATGTCGGCGGGCAGGCCCAGGCCGGTGATCCGTTGTCGTAAACGCGACACGCAACTCTGCAGCTGCGCCCGCGCGGTCGCCGGCGGATGCTCCTCCCAGACCGCGTCGATCAGCTCTTCGACGGGCACCAGCCGGCCCGCCCTGGACAGCAGCATGGCGAGGACGACCCGGTCCCGACCTGCGGTGACGGTGGCATCGCCGCCACCGATCCGCAACGGCCCAAGGATCCCGAACCGCATCTTCCCCCCGTATGCCCGAAGTGCGTTCCTCAGCAGGGTAATCCGGCCGCCATCGGTCGGCCGGGCGAGGCGATAGTGATCCGATAGCGGAACGGGGGCACGGGGTCGCACACTCGTCCCGGTTGTCGGTGACGGCATCCGACGGGGGCGGTGCGCCCGACCGGAGGCGACTCCGGGCGGGCGCACCGATGTCGCCGACCGCCTCGGCTCCCGCCCCGCAAACAGCCCGCGCCGCGTCCACCCCGCGCGCCGTGGCGACCGAGGGAACTTCCGCCTCCGTTACGTGCCCTTGCGCTGGAACGTTGTCCCATCTGTCGCCAGAGCGCACCTTTCGTCAGGTCTCTGCCGGCGACCGCCAACCAGGCAACCATCGCCGCCAGGCTGATCAGACGACGCGAGGAGTGCACGTGGGGCCGCAACTGTCCGATCCGCTCACGGCGGCGACCCTGCCACAACGCCGAATGCACGAGATCGACCTACTACGGTTCATAGCCGCGTTGATGGTGGTGGTGCTGCACCTGTCCTCCGGCGGCGTCCTCGGGCACACGACGCTCGACTACTCGGACAGCGTGGGCCAGCTCGGTCGATACGGCTATCTGGGCGTCGACCTGTTCTTCATGATCAGTGGGATGGTCGTCTTCATGAGTTTGTGGGGGCGTACGCCGATCGCGTTTCTCATCTCCCGAATCTCCCGCCTCTATCCCGCCTTCTGGGCCGGCGTGACGATAACCAGCCTGGTGCTGCTCTACGGGGCGGTGAATCTACCGCGGGTTACCGTCGGCCAATATCTGGCGAACCTCACGATGTTCGCGCAGCCCCTGGGCGTCCCCAACGTGGAGGGCGTCTACTGGACACTGTGGGCGGAGTGGCGGTTCTATTTCCTGCTCGTCGTGTTCAGCGTCATCGGGATCACGCTCAGACGCACCTATGCATTCCTCTGGGGATGGCTGGCCGCCACGCTGCTGGTCGAATTCCTGCCGCTGCCCTACCGCATAGGTCATGCACTGGAGCTCGCCATCCAACCGGTGTACAGCCACTACTTCATCGCCGGGATGGCCCTCTACCTGGTACGCCGGCACGGCTTCACCGCAAACCTGGCCATGCTGCTCGTCGGCGCATACGGCAACGCCCTCTATCAAGGTGTGCGGCACGCCGACGAGCGGTCCCGCCTGTATCTGCTACACCTCAACCCCCTGATCATAACCATGACGATTTCCACCATTTTCCTCGTCATGACCCTGGTCGCCACCGGCAAGCTGGCGCGGCTCAACAGCCGCAGGCTGAAGCCGGTGGGTGATCTGACGTATCCGCTCTATCTCGTCCACGGCACCGTCGGTTACGCCGTGCTCAACGTCTTCGCGGACGCCGTCAACCGCTGGCTGCTGCTGGGCTCCCTGATGACCGCGCTCTGCCTGCTGGCCTGGGCGATGAACCGGCTGGTCGAAGTGCCGCTGCAACCGCGCCTGCGCGACTCGCTCACCTCCGCACTGACGCCCCTCGTCACCCGTCGCAGCGCAGTAACGGACCGCCTGCCGAAAAGCACGGCCGCGGGCACGGCACCTCAGGAACGGCCAACCGCTACCGGCGGCCGACGGTGAGCACCGGCTTGGTGACCTCGGCGAAGAAGTCGTTGCCCTTGTCGTCGACCACGATGAAGGCAGGGAAGTCCTCCACCTCGATCTTCCAGACCGCCTCCATGCCCAACTCCGGATATTCGAGCACCTCGACGTGCTTGATGCAGTCCTGGGCGAGCCGGGCGGCCGGGCCGCCGATCGAGCCGAGATAGAAGCCCCCGTGCTGGTGGCAGGAGCGGGTGACCTGGCCGGAGCGGTTCCCCTTGGCCAGCATCACCATCGAGCCGCCGGCCGCCTGGAACTTCTCCACGTACGCGTCCATCCGGCCGGCGGTGGTCGGGCCGAACGAGCCGGAGGCGTACCCCTCGGGGGTCTTGGCCGGGCCGGCGTAGTAGACGGCGTGGTCGCGCAGGTACTGCGGCATCGGCTCGCCCGCGTCCAGCCGCTCGGCGATCTTCGCGTGCGCGATGTCCCGGGCCACGACCAGCGGGCCGGTCAGCGACAGCCGGGTCTTCACCGGATATTTCGACAGCTCCGCCCGGATCTCGCTCATCGGCCGGTTCAGGTCGACCCGGACGACCTCCTCGGTCTCCAGCGACTCGTCGGTGACATCGGGCAGGTAGCGGGCGGGGTCGGTCTCCAGCCGCTCCAGCCACACACCCGACGGGGTGATCTTGGCGACGGCCTGCCGGTCGGCGGAGCACGACACGGCGATCGCCACCGGGCAGGAGGCGCCGTGCCGGGGCAGCCGGACCACCCGTACGTCGTGGCAGAAGTACCGGCCGCCGAACTGCGCGCCGATGCCGAAGTTGCGGGTCAGCTCCAGCACCTGCGCCTCCAGCTCCAGGTCCCGGAAGCCGTGCGCGGTCATCGAGCCCTGCGTCGGCAGCGCGTCCAGGTACTTCGCCGAGGCGTACTTGGCGGTCTTCAACGCGTACTCGGCGGAGGTGCCGCCGATGACGACGGCCAGATGATACGGCGGGCAGGCCGCGGTGCCGATCAGCCGGAGCTTCTCCTCCAGGAACTGCATCATCCGCGTCGGGTTCAGCAGCGCCTTGGTCTCCTGGTAGAGGTACGACTTGTTGGCCGAGCCGCCCCCCTTGGCCATGAACAGGAACTTGTACGCGTCCGGGTGCCCGTCCGGGTCCTCCGCGTAGAGCTCCACCTGCGCCGGCAGGTTGCTGCCGGTGTTCCGCTCGTCCCACATGGTCAGCGGGGCGAGCTGCGAGTAGCGCAGGTTCAGCCGGGTGTACGCCTGGTAGACGCCGAGCGCGATCGCCTCGGCGTCCGCGCCGTCGGTGAGCACGTGCCGGCCGCGCTTGCCCATCACGATCGCGGTGCCGGTGTCCTGGCACATCGGCAGCACCCCGCCGGCCGCGATGTTCGCGTTGCGCAGCAGGTCGAGCGCGACGAACCGGTCGTTCGGCGAGGCCGCCGGGTCGTCGATGATCGCGCGCAGCTGGGCCAGGTGCGCGGGACGCAGGAAGTGCGCGATGTCGTGCATCGCCTCGGCGGTCAGCGCGGTCAGCGCGGCCGGCTCGACGGTGAGGAACCGGCGGCCCCCGGGGCCGTTGACGACATCCACGCCCTCGTCGGTGACCAGGCGGTATTCGGTCTGGTCGGCGCCGGTCGGCAGCAAGGGGGCGTAGGAGAACGCGGCGGCACTGCTCATGACCGGAAAGCCTAGGGCAGACCGGTCGATCGCCGGCACCCGCCGGGTGGGTCGTGGGACGGTGCTCTCACCCGTCCTTGTCGTCCCGCTGGCAGAGCTCCCGCTTCGGACCGCAACTGTCCTGCGGACCGCCGGGCACCCCGCCGGGATCGCCCGGACCGGGGCCGCCGCGCGTGCCGGGCGCGTCGTCGCCGGGCAGCGGCGCGGGCGCACCGGCACCGAAGCGCACGTACCCGATCTCCCGCCCCTCCCCGATGATCATGCCGGTGGGCCCGACCGCCAGGGCGTTCGCCGAGGTACGCAGCTCGGCCAAGGCCCGCCCGGTGCGCGGGTTCACCGCCACCAGCCGGGACGGCTTCTCCGTCACCACCAGCGCCGCGTACGGGGTGAGCGCCGCGCCGGCCCGGCCGTCCACCGCCCGGGTCCACAGGCCCCGCTCGGTGGTCAGCTCCCGGCTGACGATCGCGCCCTCGTCGGCGGTCCGCACCAGCGCGTACCGGTCGTCGACGGCGAGCAGCCGCTCCCCCTCCGCGTTGACCAGCAGCAGCCGCCCGTCGTACCCGTCGAGGACCGCCTCCCGGCCGTCCGGTCCGACGCCGATCAGCACGTTGCGGGCGCCCTGCGGGTCGTTGCGCTGCGCGCAGCCACCGTCGTCGGAGGTACGCAGGTTGATCCCGGTGCGCCGCCACACCTCCTGGCCGGTGGCCGGGTCACGGGCGGAGACGACGAAGTAGCAGGCGCCGTCGCGGGCGGTGGCGGTGATCCGCAGCAGCCGGCCGCCGATCACCGCGAGCCGTTCGTCCCGGCCCGGCTGGACGTCCTGCACCACCCGGCCGGTGGCGGTGTCCACCACGTGCACCCGCCCGTCGACCGGGAACCCGAGCAGCGGCGGGACCGGTTCGGGGCCGGCCACCCCGTCGTCCACCCGGTGGGCGGTGAGCCGGCGGGTGTCGAGCAGGTTCGGATTGTCGCCGAGCAGCCCGGTGCGCACGCCGGGCAGGAACGCCGTCCACAGCGGCCGGGTGCCGCGCGGGTCCCAGGCGCTGAGCGTGCAGTCGGTGGCCTCGACGCACCGGGCGTCCAGCAGCAGGTTCCGGTACGTCCAGACGGCCACCGCGTCGTCGTCGCGCCGGCGCACCACCCCGGTCGTCGGGTCGATCAGCTCGTACCCCTTGACCAGGAGCTTGCCCACCGCGACGACGGCGTCCCGGCCGCCACCGGTGACCGCCGCCCAGTCGGCCTTGCGCTCCCACAACTGGCTGCCGGTGGCCAGGCTGCGCGCCTCCACCCGGGTCCGCTGCTCGACGATCACGGTGTCGCCGGCGAAGGTGACGCTGCGCGGGGTGCCGCCGACCCGCTGCTGCCAGACCACGTCCGGCGCGGAGATCGGTTCGCTGCGGTCCAGCCAGGTCCAGAGGCCGGGGAACGGGTTCCACACCCCGGTGGCGGCGAGGATGACCACGGTGACGAGCCCGAGCAGCAACCAGCCGCGTACGCCTAGGCCCTTCACACCGCACACGGTAGCGACGATCACCGCTGCGCCGAGCCCGCCGGCGCCCGTGTCGCGGCGCTTTCTCGGCCGGCTGCCGTGTTAATAGGGGGCCCCTGCTATACAAAAGGCGTTAATAAGGTGCCCTTCCTTCCCGCTGGGCCGCGGAGCGGACCAGCGGCAACACCCGATACGGAATCTGCTCCGCCAACGCGATGATCGTCGACGCCCGGCGAATCCCCTCCGACGAGACGATCTGATCGATCACCCGCTGCAGATCGGTGTTGGACCGGGCCACGATCCGGCAGAGCAGGTCGCTGGAGCCGGTGATGGTGTGCGCCTCCAGCACCTCGGGGATGGCGGCCAGGTGCGCGGTGACCGGGTCGTGGCCGTGCCGCTGGCTGATCTCCAGCGTGACGAAGCTGGTCACCCCGAACCCGATCGCGGCCGGGGAGACGTCCGGGCCGAAGCCGGTGATCACCCCCCGGCCGACCAGCTTGTCCAGCCGGGCCTGCACGGTCCCCCGGGCCACGCCGAGCCGCCGCGAGCACTCCAGCACCCCGATCCGGGGCTCCTCGGCGAGCAGTTCGATCAAGCGCGCATCCAGCTCGTCCAGCTGTACATCCTGACCAGTGTTCACGAGGTATCACCGTACCGAATGCGCAAGCTGACCACAGTTTTTGCCAACTCTTGCCCAACCGGCGGCGGTCCGGCGATCCTCGCCGGAACGACACGTCCGACGGCGGCCCACCAGGCCGGCCGGTACGCGAGGGAGGCCACCATGACCCAGGCGATCGACCGACCCCAGTCGACCGAGGAGGTCGACGCCGACGTCCTGATCGGCGCCGTCGACCACGACATCACCCGCGACCCGTTCCCGGTCAAGGGCCTCGACCACCTGCACTTCCTGGTCGGCAACGCCAAGCAGGCGGCGCACTACTACTCCACCGCGTACGGCATGACGTGCGTGGCGTACCGGGGTCCGGAGCAGGGCTACCGGGACCACGCCCAGTACGTGCTGACCAGCGGCGGCGCCCGGTTCGTGCTGACCGGCGTGGTCCGCCCCGACGCCGAGGGCGCGGAGCACGTGGCCAAGCACAGCGACGGGATCTCCGACATCGCGCTGGAGGTGCCGGACGTGGACGCCGCGTACGCACACGCCACCGCGCAGGGCGCGACCGGGCTGGTCGAGCCGCACGACGTCAGCGACGAGCACGGCACCGTCCGGATGGCGTCCATCGCCGCGTACGGCGACACCCGGCACACCCTGGTCGACCGGTCCCGCTACACCGGCCCGTTCCTGCCCGGCTTCGTGGCCCGCGGGCCGATCGTGGACCGGCAGCCGATGATCGACGCCGGCCTCCAGCCGAAGCGCTTCTTCCAGGCCGTCGACCACGTGGTCGGCAACGTGGAGCTGGGCCGGATGGACGAGTGGGTCGACTTCTACAAGCGGGTCATGGGCTTCTCCAACATGGCCGAGTTCGTCGGCGACGACATCGCCACCGACTACTCCGCGCTGATGAGCAAGGTCGTCGCGAGCGGCACCCGCAAGGTGAAGTTCCCGCTCAACGAGCCGGCCGTCGCCCGCAAGAAGTCGCAGATCGACGAGTACCTGGAGTTCTACCAGGGCCCCGGCGCCCAGCACGTCGCCGTCGCCACCAACGACATCCTGGCCAGCGTCGACGCCATGCGCGCGGCCGGCGTCGAGTTCCTCGACACCCCGGACTCCTACTACGAGGACCCGGAGCTGCGGGCCCGCATCGGCAACGTCCGGGTGCCGATCGAGGAGTTGCAGTCCCGCAAGATCCTGGTCGACCGGGATGAGGACGGCTACCTGCTGCAGATCTTCACCAAGCCGGTGCAGGACCGCCCGACGGTCTTCTTCGAGCTGATCGAGCGGCACGGCTCGCTCGGCTTCGGCAAGGGCAACTTCAAGGCCCTGTTCGAGGCCATCGAGCGCGAGCAGGAGAAGCGCGGCAACCTCTGATCCCGCCTGCCACCACCCCCGACGTGTCCGACGCCGCCGCCGGCCGGGTCCCGCCCGGCCGCCGGCGGCGTCGCGCCGTCACCCGCCCGGCCGGCGCCGACGTACCGCCGGCCCGGGTTCGCGTACCGCCCGTCGCTAAGGTGTTGCAGGTGAGCGAGCGACACAGCAGGTGCGCCGAGGTGGCACCGTGAGCGTGGCCCCCGGCTGGTACATCGACCCCGCCGAGCCCGAGACCCGGCGCTACTGGGACGGGGAGGGCTGGCTCGGGGCGCCGATCCCGGCCGACGCCACGCCGCCCGAGGGGCCTCCGCCGCCCGAGCCGCCGAGCGCGCCGCCGGCGACACCCGAGCCGGCCACCCCGGCCGACGCCGGGCCGCCGCCACCACCGGTCCAGCCCCCCGCGTACGGCCCACCGGCCGGCCCCGGCGCACCCGGTCCCGGCCCGTACGGGCCGGGCACACCCGGTCCCGGTCCGGCCGGCCCCGGGGCGCCCGGGCCCGGTCCGCACGGCCCGCCGGGGTACGGTCCGCCGTTCGGCGCGCCCCACCCGGGCTGGGCCGGACCGCCGAACAATCCCCGCCCGCACGGGCTGCCGCTCGCCTCGTTCGGCACCCGGCTCGGCGCCCGGCTGATCGACTTTGGCATCGTGTTCCTGCTCAACGCGCTGGTCAACGGCTGGTTCGTCTGGCGCTACCTGGAGGAGCTGTCGCCGCTGCTGCGCGAGGCGCAGCGCCGGGCACAGTCGCAGGAACGGTCCACCGATCCGCTGCCCCAGCCCGGTGAGCAGTCCGGGATGCTGCTGGTGGTCATCCTGCTCATCGCGGCGGCGCTCTGGCTGGCGTACGAGGTGCCGTCGATGGCGGCCACCGGGCAGACCTTCGGCAAGCGGCTGACCGGGGTCCGCGCGGTGCCGATCGAGGCGGACCAGCCGCTCGGCTTCGGCCGGGCGCTGCGCCGGTGGAGCACCATGGGCCTGCCCACGCTGCTCTGGTACTGCTGTGGCCTCGGGCTGGTGCTCCAGTTCGTCGACGCGGTCTCCCCGCTCTTCGACCACCCGCTGCGGCAGGCCCTGCACGACAAGCGCGCCCTGACCGTGGTGGTGCAGGTCCCGCGCAACGCCCCCCGTCCCACCCCGCACGACCGTGCCGACGACTCCCCGGGAGACACCCCATGACCGACACCGGACCCGACCGGCCGGCGATCCGGCTGACCCGCGCCGACCTGGACGCGCTGCCCACCTACGTGCCCGGACGCAGCCCGGCGGACCTGGCCCGCGAGCTGGGCCTGCCCGAGGCGATCAAGCTGGCCAGCAACGAGGTGCCGTACGGTCCGCTGCCCGGCGTGGTGGAGGCCGTCGCCGAGGCGGTGGCCGGCACCCACCGGTACCCGGACATGGGTGTGGTGGCGCTGCGCGAGGCCCTCGCCGGCCGGTACGGCGTGGCCGCCGACCGGATCGCCACCGGCTGCGGGTCGGTGGCGCTGGCCGAGCACCTGGTCCGAGCCACCTGCCTGCCCGGCGACGAGCTGATCTACTCGTGGCGCTCGTTCGAGGCGTACCCGATCATCGCGGCGACCAGCGGCGCGACAAGCGTGCGGGTGCCCAACGACGCCGGGCACGGGCACGACCTGGCCGCGATGGCGGCGGCGGTGACCGACCGGACCCGGATGATCCTGGTCTGCAACCCGAACAACCCGACCGGCACGGCGGTCCGCCGCGCCGAGCTGGACCGCTTCCTCGACGCGGTGCCGGACGACGTGCTGGTGGTCATCGACGAGGCGTACCGGGAGTTCGTCACCGACCCGGACGTGCCGGACGGCCTGACCTACGCCGACCGGCCCAACGTGGCGGTGCTGCGCACCCTGTCCAAGGCGTGGGGGCTGGCCGGCCTGCGGATCGGCTGGCTGGTCGCCGCTCCGGAGGTGGCCGCGGCCGTCCGCAAGGTGGTCACCCCGTTCTCCACCAGCATGGCGGCCCAGGCCGGCGCGCTGGCCGCGCTGGCCCAGGCCGACGAGGTGGAGCGGCGCTGCGCGCTTGTCGTGACCGAGCGGGAGCGGGTCACCGAGGCGCTGCGCAAGCTGGTCCCGGACGTGCCGGGCAGCCAGGCCAACTTCGTCTGGCTACCGCTCGGCGACCGGGCGGTCGACTTCGGCAAGGCGTGCGAGGCGCGCGGCGTGATCGTACGGCCGTTCGCGGGCGACGGGGTGCGGGTCACCATCGGCACCCCGGCCGAGAACGACGCCTTCCTGGCCGCGGCGGAGTCCGCGCTGGCCTGACCGCCCGCGCTCCGCACGTCGAGGGTGCGGCATGCCGCCTGTTGGCGCTTCCCTCGGCTGGGGACAGCGCGACATGCGGCGGGTCGGTCCATCTGGCCGGCCGGGTCCGGGCACTTCCGGACCCGGCCCACCCGGGCAGGGCTTACCGCCGCTGCCGGGACAGGGTGTACTCCGGCGTGGCGAACTCGCCGCCCTGCGGGCCCCCCATCGTCTCCCCGGCGTCCGGTACGGCCGCCGCGAACTCCTCCGCGTCGTCCTGCGGCACGAACCCCAGCACCGTCCCCGGTTCCAGCGACCACCAGCCGCGGGTGTTGGCGGAGACCGCGTAGAAGCACGCGTAGCCGACGCCCGGGGCCGACATGGCGGCCCGGAACGCGCGAAGGCAGTCCGCCGGGCTGAGCCAGGTGCTGAGCTGGCGCAGGTCGGCCGGGCGTTCCTCGTAGCTGCCGATCCGCACCGCCACCGTCGCCAGGCCGAACTTGTCGGCGTACAGCCGGCACAGCGCCTCGGCGGCCACCTTCATGGCGCCGTACACGCCGTCGGGACGCGGCGGCATCGACGGGTCCACCGGCATGTCACAGGGATAGCAGCCGGTTGCCCGGTTGCTGCTGGCGTAGATGACCCGGTGGGCACCGGTCCGCCGCGCCCCCTCCAGGACGTGGTACGTGCCGACCACGTTCACCTCGGCCAGGTCGTGCAGGTCGGCCTCGTCGGCGATGCCGCCCAGGTGCACGACCCCGTACGCCCCGGCCAGCACCGCCGCCACCGCGTCCTGGTCGCGCAGGTCCGCGGCGACCGACTCGACCCCGTCCGGCACAGTGGGCGCGTGCAGGTCGGTGGCGACCAGCCGGCCGACCCGTCCGGCCAGGTCCGCCACCAGCCGCGCGCCGATGGTCCCCGCCGCGCCGGTCACCACCCAGGTCTGGTCGCGCAGGTCCGCCGTGCTGCAGTCGTCCATCAGGTTCTCCCCGTCCGCCGTGGCCGCGATGCCGGTGCGGCGCGCCGGTGCCGCCGACGACATCCTCGTACACCGGGCCACCGCCGGTGCGCCCGACCGGCCCGTGGGGAACCAGTGCCGCCGGTCAGGCCCGTCGTCGGCGGACCAGCGTCAGGGCCAGGCCCAGCAGCACGCTTGCGGTGCCGCCGACCAGCGGCCAGGCCGGCGCCCACCGGTCGCCGGTGACCGGCAGCCGGCAGTGCGGCGGCTCGGGCGCTCCATGCCCGCCATGCGGATGGTCAGGTGGCGGCGAGCAGCACCGGCTCGGGAGTGAGGAACCAGCCCTGGTCGTCGTCGTCCGGCGTGGCGTCTTCCCGGAGCCGTTCCACGGCCAGGTAGCCGTCCGCCGCGTACGCCATCCCCGGCTGGTAGGCGAACCCCTCGTCGGACCAGGTGAACGGGAAGCGGGACCGTTCCGCCCCGGTGACCGGGTCGAGGGTGACCAGGTCCCGGGCCTCGGTCAGCACGTGCAGCCGGCCCGGCTGGGCGGCGAGGATCCGCACCGGGCCCAGGTCGCCCCGACGCCAGCGCTCCTTGCCGGTGCGCGCCTCCCAGCCGGTCAGCACCGGTCCGTTCCCGCCGACCGCCAGTTCACCGGCGAGGATGCGACCCTCGGCATCCAGGGCCGGTGCGGCGACCGGGGATCCGGCGCCCACCAGCCAGCCCCGGCCGGCGCCGTCACCCGGCCCGGCGGTGCGCAGGGCCCGGCACCCCGACCGGGGAGCGAGGCAACCGAGCGGGGTGACGGTCGTCCCGGCCGAGGCCCCCGGGGGTTGCCAGCGCAGCCCCACCGTCCCGGTGGTCACGTCCCGGAACTCCACCACCGGCGGCCCGCCGCAGGCGTCCACCGCCACCGCCTGGCCGGCCGCCGTGGTGCCGAGGTCGGTCCGGCAGCTCCGGTCGCCGTCGGCGTGCCACAGCTCGCGCCCGTCGGCCAGCGCGTAGCCGCGCGCCCGCCCGCCGCCGGAGACGACCAGCACGGGGCCGCCGTCCGCGCCCCGGCCCACCGCGAGGCCGGCCGGCGCCCACACGGTCGCCGCCCCGGTGCGCCGGGCGCGGTCGTCGCCGTCCGGCGTCGGACCGTCGGCCCGCCAGACGACCCGCCCGGTACGCGCGTCCAGCGCCACCAGCTTCCCGTCCGACCAGCGGCTGACCACGGTGGTCTCCTCGGCCAGCACCCCGGCCAACCGGGCCGGCCAGCGGCGGTAGGACCAGAAGGGGGTGACCCGGGCGCGGGCGTCGGCGGGCTGGTCGGCGTAGACCTGGCGGGCGGCCGCGTAGACCCGGAGCCGGCCGTCCACGATCAGCGGGGCGGCGGGCAGCCGACCGACCACCCCGACCGTGGGGGTCACGGGGGCCGGCCAGCCGCCCCGGGCCACGGTGCTGACCTCGGCGGGCGCGAGCACCCGATGGATCACGACGGCGGACCCGGCCAGGGCGAGCAGCGCCACGACGGCCACCGCCACGCGTCGCCTGACCAACCCCATGCCGCACCTCCGCCCGGCACCCTACCCAGCGCAGCGCCGCCGCCGACCCGCAACCCGCACAGCGGCGGGAACGGTCAGGCGGCGGCGGGGGTGTCGGTGGGGCCCAGCGCGTGGGCGAGGTCCGCCAGGTCACGGCGCAGGGCGCTCTCCACCGCGCGGGCGGCGAGGCCGCCGAGCAGGAAGCCGACCAGTCGACCGTACGCGGCGGTCGCCTCGGCCTCCTGCTCCACGGTCACGGCGGTGCAGGCCCGCCGGCGGCGGCGTACGGTGCGCAGCGTCCAGGTGATCCGGTAGTCGACCCCGATGCCGGCCGAGCTGAGCACCAGCCGGTGCGGCGGGTCGCAGTCGGTCACCAGGAACTCCTCGACGAGCAGCTCGCCGTCGGGGCGTTCGCGGCACTCCCGCCATCTGGTGCCGGGGCCGAACGGGCCGGTGGTGAGGGTCTCCGACTGGTCGGCGGTGGAGAGCCAGCGGGGCCGGGCGGCCAGGTCGGTCAGGAGTCGCCAGACGTCGCCGATCGACGCCTCGATGAACTCCGTGACCGCCACCGTCGACATGACACCTCCCGTGTCGTCCACGGTACGGCGGGTGAGGGCGAAATGGGGGGCCCACGGCGGGAATTCCACCGCGGGCCCGGCGATCACGGCTGGAACTGGGCGTCCCGGATCGCGCCCAGGAAGGCCGTCCACCCCGGCGGGCTGACCGCGAGCGTGGGTCCCTCCGGGTCCTTGGAGTCGCGTACGCCGACGACGCCGACGACGTCGACGAGGTTGTCCGCCACCTCCACGCAGAGGCCCTGATCGTTGGAACGGCTGCTGGTGCGCCACACGGCGCCCACGAGATCTGTCATGCCGGTAACCTCCGGTCCGCTGGGATTCCGGACGATCAACGCGGCAACGCGGATCATCGATCGCACATCGCGTGCGACCGGCGACCGCCGGGTCAGCGGGCGGGGTGGATGGTGCCGGTCACCTCGCCCAGGGCGATGGTGGTGCCGTCCGGCCCGGGCGCGGTGGCCCGGATGGTGACCGTGTCGCCGTCCTCCAGGAAGGTGCGCTCCCCGTCGCCGACCTTTACCGGCTCGGCGCCGCCCCAGGTCAGTTCGAGGAAGGAGCCGACCTGGCCGCGCTCCGGCCCGGAGACGGTGCCCGAGGCGTACAGGTCGCCGGTGCGCAGGGACGCGCCGTTGACGGTGAGGTGGGCGAGCTGCTGGGCGGGCGTCCAGTACATCCCGGCGAACGGCGGCTCGGCGACCCGCTCATCGTTCCACTCCACGCTCAGCCGCAGGTCGAGCCCGAGGTGCGGGGTGTCGGCCAGGTATTCCTGCACCGGCGGGTCCTGGTCGGGGGCGGGCACGAACGCGTCGGCCAGGGCGTCCAGCGGGGTGACCCAGGCCGAGATCGAGGTGGCGAAGGACTTGCCCAGGAACGGGCCGAGGGGCTGGTATTCCCAGGCCTGGATGTCCCGGGCGGACCAGTCGTTGACCAGCACCACGCCGAAGACGTGGTCGGTGAAGTCTTCGACGGCCACCCGGTCGCCGAGCGGGCTGGGCACGCCCACCACGAAGCCGACCTCCGCCTCGATGTCGAGGCGTACCGACGGGCCGGTGGTCGGGCCCTGCGGGGTGGCGCGCTGGCCGGTGGGGCGGACCACCGGGGTGCCGCTGACCACCACGGTGCCGGCCCGGCCGTGGTAGCCGATCGGCACGTGCTTCCAGTTCGGCAGCAGGGGCGGCTGGCCCGGGCGGAAGATCTGCCCGACGTTCGAGGCGTGCTGCTCCGACGAGTAGAAGTCGACGTAGTCGGCCACCTCGACGGGGAGCAGCAACTCCACCTCGGCCAGCGGCGCCAGCAGCGGCTCCACCGCCGGCCGGTGCTCGACCTCGGTGAGCAGCTCGACGATCCGCTGCCGCACCGACGTCCACTGCGGACGGCCGAGCGCCATGAAGTCGTTGAGGGTGGGCCGGCCGAGCGCGCCGCCGGCCAGCACCAGACCGGCCGCCTCCGCGCCGGCCAGGTCGAGCACGAAATCCCCGATGCGTACGCCGATCCGCGGCTCGCCGTCGCCACGGTGGAACACCCCGTACGGCAGGTTGGTCACCCCGTACCCGGTGCCGTTCACGCCGTCAACCCAGGTCATGCCTCGTATCCCCCGTTCACCAGCCCCAGCCGGATCAGATCGGTAAGTGGTTCGGTAATGCTGCACGAGCCGTACCCGATCCAGAGCGGGCGTTCGTCGTCGCGGTGCGCCCGGGCCGGCTCGACCAGCGTGACCGGGTCGGTCGCGGCGAGCAGCGTGGCGACGTCGGCCACCTCGGCGCCGCCGTCGGCGGTCAGCGTGGCGGCCAGCACGTTGCCGAAGCCGTGGTGGGTGAAGCCGGTCTCCGGGTCGAGGTGCCGGATCGCGTGGTGCAGCCCGGCGGTCAGCTTGAACGGCAGCTCGCGGTCCCGGCAGGCGCAGATCACGGCGGCCAGCTCGACCGGGGTCGGGAACAGCTCGGCGGCCAGCCCGCCGGTGCGGAACTTCGCGGCCACCGGCGCTCCGGCGGACCGCGCCGCGGCCAGCGTGTCCAGCGCGCCGAGCAGGCCGAAGGTCAGCGGGATCTCGGCGTACACCGGGGTGCCGCCGGGCCGCTCGGCGAGTTTCAGCAGGTCGGCCAGGCCGGGCTGGGGGTCCTCGCCGCGCTTGGCGACGGCCGCCTCCACCTGCCGCACGGTCAGCCGGGGATCCGCCTCGGCCAGCACGGCGTCGAGCCGGCCGATCGGCACGTCGCCGATCACGCCGACGGCGAGCCGCTCGTCCGGGCCGAGCAGGTCGGGCAGGGCCGGCAGCGCCGAGGCGGGCACCAGCAGCGGGCCGACCAGGTCGGCGTACCAGGCCGCCCGGTGCGTGCGGTGCGCGGCGACCGCCTCGGCCAGCGGCGCGCTGCCGGGCGGGAAGACGGCGGCGTCGTCGACGAGGCCGGCGAGGAGTCGGGGCACCTGCGTTGACACGGGACAAGAATCTACGGGACGCTACAAGGAACGGACAACAGCGTCCGATTATCGGACGCCATCGGCCGGAGAACGGGACGAAACGGGAGGCGAACATGCCGTACTACCGCAGCGTCGGCGAGGTGCCCCGCAAGCGGCACACCCAGTTCCGCCAGCCCGACGGCACCCTCTACGCCGAGGAGCTGATGGGCCAGGAGGGCTTCTCCTCCGATTCGTCGCTGCTCTACCACCGGCACGCGCCGACCGCGATCGTGGCCGCCGAGGAGTTCGTGCCGCCGGCGTACACCCGGGTGCCGAACCTGCCGCTCAAGCCGCGCCACCTGCGCACCCACAAGCTGGACGGCACCGGGGCCGACCCGGTCCTCGGCCGGCGCTACCTGCTCGCCAACGACGACGTGCGGATCGCGTACGTGCTGGCCGACCGGCCGTCCCCGCTGTACCGCAACGCCACCGGCGACGAGTGCCTCTACGTGGAGGCCGGCGGGCTGCGGGTGGAGTCCACCTTCGGCGTGCTGGAGGCGGTGGCCGGTGACTACGTCATCATCCCCACCTCGACCATCCACCGGCTGGTGCCGACCGGCAACGAGCCGACCCGGCTGCTCACCGTCGAGGCCAACGGGCACATCGGCCCGCCCAAGCGCTACCTGTCGGTGCGCGGCCAGTTCCTGGAGCACTCGCCGTACTGCGAGCGCGACGTCCGCGGACCGGACGCGCCGCTGGTGGTCGAGGGCGAGGAGGTGGAGGTGCTGGTCCGCCACCGGCGCGGCTGGACCAGGTACGTCTACGCCCACCACCCGTTCGACGTGGTCGGCTGGGACGGGCACATGTACCCGTGGGCCTTCTCCATCCACGACTTCGAGCCGATCACCGGGCGGATCCACCAGCCGCCGCCGGTGCACCAGACCTTCCAGGGCCCGAACTTCGTGATCTGCTCGTTCGTGCCGCGCAAGGTGGACTACCACCCGGACGCCATCCCGGTGCCGTACAACCACCACAACGTGGACTCGGACGAGATGCTCTTCTACACCGGCGGCAACTACGAGGCCCGGCGCGGCTCCGGCATCGAGCAGGGCTCCATCTCGCTGCACCCGTCCGGCTTCACCCACGGCCCCCAGCCGGGCGCGGCCGAGCGCTCGATCGGGGTGGACTTCTTCGACGAGCTGGCCGTCATGGTGGACACCTTCCGCCCGCTGGACCTCTGCGACGCCGCGGCCGAGTGCGAGGACGACGGGTACGCCTGGACCTGGGCGCGCCAGGTCTGACCCGACGAGGCCGCGTCCCCGGCGGGACGCGGCCTCTATCGGTGGTTCCGGACGCCGGGGCGTCGACGGCTCAGAGCGTCGGGCCTCGACGGCTCAGAACGTCGAGGCGTCGATGACGAAGCGGTAGCGCACGTCGGAGGCGAGCACCCGCTCGTACGCCTCGTTGATCTTGTCGGCGCCGATGACCTCGATCTCCGCGCCCAGCCCGTGCTCGGCGCAGAAGTCCAGCATCTCCTGGGTCTCGGCGATGCCGCCGATCATCGAGCCGGCGAACGACCGGCGGGCCGGGATCAGCGAGAACGCCTGCACCGACAGCGGCTCCTCCGGGGCGCCCACGTTGACCAGCGTGCCGTCCACGGCCAGCAGCCGCAGGTACGCGTCGAGGTCGATCTTCGCGCTGACCGTGTTCACGATCAGGTCGAACGACCCGGCCAGCTTGGTGAAGGTCTCCTCGTCCGAGGTCGCGAAGTAGTGGTCGGCGCCGAGCCGCAGCCCGTCCTCCTGCTTCTTCAGCGACTGCGACAGCACGGTGACCTCGGCGCCCAGCGCGTGCGCCAGCTTGACCGCCATGTGGCCGAGCCCGCCCATGCCGACCACCGCGACCTTGCGGCCCGGTCCGGCGTTCCAGTGCCGCAACGGCGAGTACGTGGTGATGCCGGCGCAGAGCAGCGGCGCGGCGGCGTCCAGCTCGATGCCGTCCGGGATGCGCAGCACGAAGTGCTCGGTGACCACGATGGCCTGCGAGTAGCCGCCCTGGGTCGGCTGCCCGTCCCGGCCCACCGCGCCGTACGTGCCGATGTTGCCCTTGAGGCAGTACTGCTCCAGACCCCGGCGGCAGTTGTCGCACTCCCGGCAGGAGTCGACCAGGCAGCCGACACCCACCCGATCGCCGACGGCGAACTTCGTCACCTCGGCGCCGACCTCCCGCACCACGCCGGCGATCTCGTGGCCGACCACGATCGGATAGGTGGTCGGACCCCACTCGCTGCGCGCGGTGTGGATGTCGGAGTGGCAGATGCCGGCGAACTTGATGTCGATGAGCACGTCGTGCGGGCCGAGGTCGCGCCGCTCGATGGTGGTCGGGACGAGTGGTTCGGTCGCGGACGGGGCCGCGTAGGCGTTGACGGTGAGCACTTCTACTCCGCTTCCTTCGGACGTTCGGGGTCGTCAGCTGGTATTCGTACCCGGCCCTCGGGGGCGCCAACACGTATCCGGCGTCACGCCGGCGTGACGCCGGCCGGCTCGGGCGGCCGGGCTCAGGCGGTCGGGCGGGTGAAGACGGCCAGCTCGGCCAGGGCCGCCACCACGATGGCGAGGACCAGCGGCCACGGGGAGCCGACCAGCGCGTACAGCAGGATCATGACCGGCGCGGCGGCCACCGCGTAGACCGCCAGGGCCAGGGTCCGGTCCGCGCGGACCAGCTCGGGCAGGAGCGTACGGGCCGGGCCGGGCAGCTTCGCGGCGTACCGCCAGACCAGCAGCCCGCCGCCGAGCGCCGCGAACGCGGCCGCGAACCGGGACAGCCCGGAATTGCCGGCAGCCATGCAGGCGAGCAGCACGGCGGTCAGCAGCGACCAGCCGGCGCCGTAGACCACCAGCTGACGCACCCCGGCCGAGACGGTCCGGCGCGCGGCGACCCGGTCCGGGTCGATCGGACCCGGTCCCCCCGGGCGCGATTCGCCCTGACCCGGTTCGCCCTGGCGCGGTTCGACCGGGCCGGCGCCGACGGCGGCGGCCTCGGCGAGGTGCTCCAGCGCCTCGCTCCAACGGCGCTGCTCCAGCCGGATCACGCCGATGTCGTGCCGCGCCTCGGCGAGCCGCGGGTCCAGCCGCAACGCCTCCCGGTACGCCCGCTCGGCCAGGTCGAACAGCCGCATGTTCGCCGCGACCAGGCCGAGCACCAGGTGCGCCTGCGGCTCCTCCGGGGCCAGTTCGACACCGCGCCACGCGGCGTTCAGCGCCTGCTGCCCGTTGCGTGCGCTGGCCAGGATCGCGGCGGCGCTGCGCTGCGCGTACGCGTCGGCCGGCCCCAGCCCGAGGAGCTCGTCCGCGGTCGCCGCGGCGGCCTTGAAATCACCCAGGTCGAGCAGGGCGAGTCCCCGCGCCACCAGCGGCGGCAGGGCACCCGGGGCCGCGGCGACGGCCGACTCGGCGGCGGTGAACGCCTCGGCGGCCCGGCCGGCGGCGAGCCGGATCCGGGCCAGCGCGGTCAGCACCTCGCTGTTGGCCGGGTCCAGCGCCACGGCGTAACCCAGCTCGTCGGCGGCCTCGTCGTAACGGCCCAGCTCGGCCAGGAGCTGCGCGCGCTGGAGGTAGCCGTCCGCAGCCGACCGGTCCGGGGTGGTGTCGCTGGACATCCGGCGAGCCTAAGCGCCCGGCGCCTCGTACACCAAGGCGACCGCGATGCCGGCGAGCCCCTCACCCCGCCCGGTGAACCCCAACCCGTCGGTGGTGGCCGCGGAGAGCGTGACCGGCGCGCCCACCGCCTCGGAGAGCACCCGCTCGGCCTCCCCCCGGCGCGGGCCGATCTTCGGCCAGCTGCCGACCACCTGGACCGAGACGTTGCCGATCCGGAAACCGGCCGCCCGCACCCGCCGGGCGCTCTCGGTGAGCAGCGACACCCCCGGCGCGCCGGCCCACTCCGGCTGGTCGACGCCGAAGTTGGCACCCAGGTCACCCAGGCCGGCGGCGGAGAGCAGGGCGTTGCAGGCGGCGTGCGCCACCACGTCGGCGTCCGAGTGCCCGGCCAGGCCGTCCTGGTCGGGCCAGTGCAGCCCGGCCACCCAGCAGGGCCGGCCGGGCGCGAAGGCGTGCACGTCCGTGCCGATGGCCACCCGAGGAACGATCATGCGCCGAGGGTAACGCCCCCGCCCGAGCCACCCCGGCAACGGACACCCCGCCCTGCCGCAACCCAGTCCCTCACGCCACCCCGACGCCCCCACCTGCCGCAATCCGGGCCCTCAAGTCGCCAAGACACCCCCACCTGCCGCAACCCGGACGTTCGAGTCCGCCCCACATCCCGCACGACTCACCATCGGCCCCTGGCACCCGGCCTGCCTCAACCCGGGACCGCGGACATAGCGCGACAGCCACATGCCGCAACACGGGCCCTCAAGTCGTCCGAACACCCCAACCCGCCGTGCGGCCCGGGCCGCACGGCGGGAAGTCGGCCTGCCGGAACCTGCACGGCGGGAGGCCTGCGGCGGCCCGGCCGTCAGGCGCCGGAGGCCAGGAGGTGTTCGGCGAGCGCCAGGTCGAACGGTCGGGTGATCTTCAGGGCGTACTCCGAACCGGGCACGCAGCGCACCGGGACGCCCTGCTTCTCGACCAGGCCGGCGTCGTCGGTCAACGGATCACCGGCGGCGGCGTGCGCGGCGGTCAGCACCGACCGGCGGAAGCCCTGCGGGGTCTGCACCGCGCGCAGGGCGGAGCGGTCGACCGTGCCGAGGACCCGCTCGCCGGCGTCGACCTCCTTGATCGTGTCGACCACGGGCAGCACCGGGATCACCGCGTCGTGCCCGGCGCGCACGGCGGCGGCGACCGACTCGACAAGTGCGGGCGGGGTCAACGCGCGGGCGGCGTCGTGGACCAGGACGATCTCCGGCCCGGGCGGCACGGCGGCGAGCGCGGCGGCCACCGACGCCTGCCGCTCCACCCCGCCGGGCACCACGGTCACCGGGGCGACCGGCGCGAGCAGGGCACGCACCGCCTCGACGTCGGCCGCCGGGGCGGCCACCACGACGGTACGCACCGACGGCGCCGCGGCGATCCGTCGGACGGCGTGCACCAGCAACGGCTCATTGCCGAGCAGCCGGAGCGCCTTGGGCGCGCCCGGGCCGAGGCGTACCCCGGCACCGGCCGCCGGAACGAGGACCGCGACGTCACCGCGCGGATTGAGCTGCGCGGTCACGTCGCGGTCCTCGGATTTCTTTTGCTGCGGGTGGGTACGACCATGCCGTGGGAATCAGGCTTCGGTCAGCACCTTGTCGAGCAGCGTCTCCGCCTCGTCCTTGGTGCTCTTCTCGGCCAGCGCGACCTCGCCGACCAGGATGTCGCGGGCCTTGGCGAGCATGCGCTTCTCACCCGCGGACAGGCCCCGCTCCCGCTCCCGGCGCCACAGGTCGCGGACGACCTCGGCGACCTTCAGCGGGTTGCCGGAGGCCAGCTTCTCCAGATTCGCCTTGTAACGTCGCGACCAGTTGGTCGGCTCCTCGGTGTGCGGTGCGCGGAGCACGTCGAAGACCTTGCCCAGGCCCTCTTCGCCGACCACCTCGCGCACACCCACGATCTCGGCGTTCTCGGCAGGCACCCGGACCGTCAGGTCACCCTGCGCGACCCTCAGGACGAGGTACTGCTTCGGCTCGCCCTTGATGACCCGAGTCTCGATTGCCTCGATGAGTGCGGCCCCGTGGTGGGGGTAAACAACGGTCTCGCCGACACTGAAAACCATAGGTTCGAAACCCCTTTCGCTGTGTCTAGGGTAACACGCTCAGGCACCGATGTCCCACCGCTGTCCTGACCGTTGGCGCAGCTCAGGGGCCCTGTGAGAGGTATTTCTTCAGCTTGACAGGCGGTCAAACCAATGATTCAGACACGCTCCGTGACCGACGGATGACAACCCGACACGGGCCGTCGGAGCGTGGATTTCTCGGGCGATGCGCTCCCACCATGGTATCCCGCCGACGGCCGTGCCGTCCCGGTGTAGCGCTACGGGGGCCGGTGCGGGACGCTTGAGGTCGATGCGCTGTCCGCTCACCGAGACGGTTCCAGGGGGTCCGATGGGCAAGCCTGACGCAGATGGCCACGGGCCGCCCGAGGGGCTGCCCGACCTGCCGCCCGAGTGGGGCCGGGTGGTCGTGCCGGACGACGCCTCCGCGCTCGCCGAGGAGGCCGCGCAGGTGCGCCGGGAGCTGCTCCGCCGGGCCACCACCCGGGCCGGGCACCCACCGGACGAGCTCGCCGAGGGCCGGCTCCCGCTCCGGATGCCGCTGCTGGTCCTCCTGGTGACCGTCCTCACCACCGTGGCCGGCCTGGCGGCCGTCACCTGGCCCCGCAACCCGCGCGGCAACGCCCGGCCGACCGTGGTGCCCCAGTCCGCGGCGGCGGATCTGACCGGCCGGCCGCTACCGGCGCTGGACCTGGTCGACCCCGACCAGCGGCCGCTGCCGCTGCGCGGCCTGGTGCCCGCGGTGATCATCCTGGTCGACGGGTGCGCCTGCCCGGAGCGGGTCGGCGAGGCCGCCTCGGCCGCGCCGGCCGGCGTGTCCGTGGTCACCGTCGCGGCCGGCCGCACGGTCTCCCCCACCCCGTCCGAGCCCGGCCCCACCGGGCGGGGCCCGTCCGCCCCGGCGGCCGCCGTGCGCGCCCTGGCCGACCCGGCCGGCGGCCTGCGCGCCTTCGTCCGAGTGCCACCCCGGCCCGACACGGTGACCGCGCTGCTGGTGGACCGGTACGGCATCCTGGTCGAGCTGGTGCCCCAGGTCGGCACGATCGAGGACTACCGGTCGGAGCTGGTCCGGCTGGCCGGCTGAGCTCGGCCGATGCCCGGCCGGCAGGGGCGCGTGGACGGTCAGCCGGTGTGCTCCAGCAGCGCCGCGTAGAGGGTCAGCCCCGGTCCGAACGCGAGCATCACGATCCGCCGGGGCGGCGCCGCGGACCGGGCAAGCCGGTCCAGGATCAGCAGCACGGTGGGCGACGAGCAGTTGCCGTGCTCGGCCAGTACCGCCCGGGACGCCGCCAGCCCCTCCAGCGGCAGGGCGAGCTCCCGCTCCACCACGTTCAGGATGCGCGGGCCGCCCGGGTGCACCGCCCAACCGTCCACCTCGGCCCGCTCGCCACCGTGCCGGGCCAGCAGGTCGTCGACCAGGCGCGCGACATGCGTCGACAGCACCTGCGGCACCTTCGGTGACAGCCCCATCCGGAAACCGGTGTCGGTGACCTCCCAGGTCATGTGGTCGGCGGTCGAGGCGTCGGTGACCGAGGTGACCTCGCGGACCGCGTAACCGCCCGGCCCGTCCCCGCTGCCGGGCACCAGCACCGCGGCCACCGCCGCGTCGGAGAAGAGGGCGTGCGAGACGATCTGCTGGGTGTCCATCCGGGCCGAGGCGGGCTGGAGGTGCAGGCTGGTCAGCTCGGCGCAGAGCAGCAGGGCCGGCCGGCCCCGGGCGGTGACGAAGTCGCTCGCCGCGCCGAGCCCCGGCAGGGCGGCGTAGCAGCCCATGTGCCCCACGAACATCCGCTGCGTGTCCGGCGCCATGCCCAGGTCCCGGGCGAGCAGGATGTCCAGGCCGGGGGTGGCGTACCCGGTGCACGAGCAGACCACGAACAGGCCCACGTCCCCGGCGTCCAGGCCGGCGTCGGTGAGCGCCCGCCCCACCGCCTCCTTGCCCAGCGGCAGCGCCTCCACCTGGTAGCGCCGCATCCGCCGCTCGGTCGGCCAGTCCGACACGTCCTCCAGCAACGGGTTGACCGCCGCCTGCCGGCGGGCCACCCCGGAATTGGCGAAGATCCGCTCGGCCAGCGCCCGGGTGGTGCCGGAGAAGTGCCGCGCGAAGAAGCCGTCCCAGAGCTCGCGCTGCCCGGCCGTCGGTGGATGGGCCGTACCGAGCCCCGCGATCACCGGCACCGCCATGTCCCCACCCCTTTTCGTCGGCCCTGCACGCCCACCAGCCCCACCGCCGGCGCGGTCACACCGTCCCCCTGCACCTGCCGGCCCGTCCCCCGGGCGAGATCCGGCGCCCGCCACCGGCCGGCCGCGTACTCACCAACGAGGAGCCGACCCGTCGCGGTCCGGGTCGCCACCCAGGGCGGCTATCCCGAGCCAGTCGGCGCACACGTCCGAGGTGGCCGGATGCAACGAGCCGCAGCGGGCGTCCCGGTACAACCGCTCCAGCGGATGACCCCGTCGGGTGGCCGAGGTGCCCGCCGCCTCCAGCATGGACGCCGCGACGTCGGCGGCGGTGGTGCCGGCGAGCAGCTTGGCCCGCCACACCCACCGGTTGGTCTCCGCGTCGCCCGGCGCCTCGTCCACCCGGCGGGCCGCCTCGGCCACGGTGAGCTGCGCCGCCGCGACCGCCGCGTCGGCCCGGCCGAGCCGGGCACGCACCGCGGGCAGGCCGGCCAGGTTCCGGGCGTTCAGGTGTTCGGCCGCCGCGTCGACGGCCGCCCGGGCCACCCCGACGTAGACCGCCGCGTAGCTGGCCACCAGCCAGTGCGGCATCAGCTGGGCGACCACCAGGGCCAGCCCCTCCACCCCGCCGAGCAGCCGGTCGGCCGGGACGGTCACGTCCAGGTGCAGGTCGTGCGAGGCGGTGGCGCGCATGCCGAGCGCGTCCCAGGTCGGTTCCACGGTGAGCCCGTCCTCGGCCGGAACCAGGAACTGGGAGACCACCGACTGGTCGGTGGCGCTACGCGCGGCCACCAGGTAGCCGTCCGGGTGCCCGGCGCCGGAGCAGAACGTCTTGCTGCCCTTGAGGTGCCAGCCGCCGTCGACCGGCTCGTAGACCGTGCTGAGCTGCGACAGACGGGCACCGGCGCCGCGCTCGCTCATCGCCACCGCGTACCACGCCCCGTCGGCCGCCGCCCGCAGCAGCCGGTCCCGCGCGGCCAGCGCCTCCGCCGGTACGCCGAGCGCCTCGGCCAGTTCCTCGGTGACCGCGCCCAGCGCGCCGGTGACCGAGGCGTGCATGTTGAACACCAGCGCCGTGGCGCCGTTGCCCCGGGCCAGCTCGGTGGCGACGGCGGCGTACTCGGCGAAGCTGGCGCCCGCGCCACCCAGCTCGCGGGGCACCATCAGGCCGAACAGGCCGGCCTCGCGCAGGTCAGCGAAGTCGTCCACCGGGAACGTGCCGTCCCGGTCGTGCCCGGCCGCCCGGGCGGCGAACCGCGGCGCCAACCGGCGAGCCGCCTCCAGCGCGTGCACCGTCATTTCCCCGCCCCCTTCTCGGCGTCCCCTCTACCCGGTCCCGGTCGCGCTATCCCTGCCGGCGACCGTGCCCCTGGTACAACACGGCGGTGGACCACGTCGGCACGATCCGGGGCGCACGACCCGGCGCCCCCGCCCCGCGGGCCCGGCGGACCAGCCAGCCCAGCGTCCCGCGCAGCCCGGGGCGGACCCCGCGCACCCGCAGCGACACCCCGTGCCGGGCGCACTCGGCCACCAGCTCGCGGGCGTCCACGAACAACCGTGGATCGTGGATGCCGCGCGGCACGGTGGGCAGCCGCTCCCCGATGTGGACCGCCACCAGCCGGCTCACCGCGGTGTCGTTGAGCGTGTCCAGCACCAGCAGGCCCCCCGGGCGCAGCAGCCGGCACGCCTGCGCCACCGCGCGCCGCCAGTCCGGCACGTGCTCCAGCAGCTCACCGGCGGCCACCACGTCGGCGCAGCCGTCCGCCAGCGGCACGGCGGTGGCGTCGCCGTTGACCACGGTCACCCCGTGCGCGGCGGCCTGCACCAGGGCGGACCGGGTCAGGTCCACCCCGACGTGCCGGTAGCCCTTGCCGGCCAGGTGCGGGGCGAGCAGCCCGGCGCCGCAGCCGAGGTCGACCAGCAGGGCGTCGGGCCGGGACGCGGGCGGCACCAGCGCGGCGCGCGCCTCGGCCAGCCAGTGCAGCATCGCGAACGCGCCGTCCGGCCGCCACCACTCGTCGGCCAGCTCGTCGTACTGCCGGGGGTCGTTGCGGGGCAGCACCCGGGGCGGACTGGACACCGGTGCCGCGTCTCCCATGGACCGAGCGTGGCACGACTGGAGGCCAACGGCCAGACTTCCGGTATGTCGTCCTCGGTGTCAGGGCTGCTCAGGGCCAGCCATCCGGAACCGACCGCCGCGGTCACCGCGGTCGCCGGGCTGCTCGCCTGGGGCGTCGGTCACCGGCCGGGCGGCGTCGCCACCGTCGCGCTGACCGTGCTGGCCAGCCAGCTCGCCGTCGGCTGGGCCAACGACGCGCTGGACGCGGGGCGGGACGCCGCGGTGGGGCGTACCGACAAGCCCGTCGCGGTGGGCGCGGTCCGGCGGCGCACCGTGGCCGTGGGCGCGGCGGTGGCCGCGGTGGCCACCCCGGTGCTCGCCGCGACCACCGGCCCGGCCGCGGCGTTCTGGGCCACCGTCGGGCTGGTCGCCGCGCTGCTCTACGACTGGCCGCTGAAGTCGACAGCGCTGTCGGTGCTGCCGTACGCGGTGTCGTTCGGCACCCTGCCCGCCTTTGTGGTGCTGGCGCTGCCCGGCGCGCCGACGCCCCCGGTCTGGCTGGTCGCCGCGGCGGCCTGCCTGGGCGCCGGGGCGCACTTCGCGAACGTGCTGCCCGACCTGGCCGACGACGCCCGGACCGGGGTGCGCGGGCTGCCGCACCGGCTGGGCGCGGCGGGCAGCCGGTGGGCCGCCGCCGGGCTGCTGCTCGCGGCGACCGCCACCCTGGTCCTGGGGCCGGCCGGGCCGCCGTCGTGGGTCGGGTTGGCGGCCGTGGCGGCCGCCGTCGTCGCGCCGGCCCTCGGTTGGTACGCGGGCCGCGCCACGGCCCGCGCCGGCGGCCGTCAGGTGGCGGCGTTCCGGGCGGTGATGCTGGTGGCGCTGATCGACGTGGCGCTGCTGGTGGCGAGCGGCCGGGTGGTCTGACGCCCCGCCCAGGTGGCATTGCCGGGTCGGCGTGCGGCCCTCGATCAGGTCCAACTACCCTGGAGCGCGGTCTGCGCGGGTATGGCCACCGCTCCCGGACGACGCCGGGTGAGGATCTACGAGGAGGACCGACGTGACGCGCTCGATCAGGGGTTCCGGGCGGGTGGCCCTGCTGCTGGCCGGTACGGCGGCGGCGGCGAGCCTGCTGCTGTCCGGGTGTGGCGCCGGCCAGGTGGCCGAGACCGCCAACAAGATCCCGTCGGTCCAGGGCATCAACGTCCAGACCTCCGACAACCTGTACAAGGTGCGCGGCCTCTACGTGCAGTACCCCGGCGTCGAGGGCTACCGGGCGGGCGGCAGCGCCCCGCTCAACGTGGTGATCTACAACGACAGCGAGCAGCCGGTCACCGTCACCGTCACCACCGACAGCGCGCGGGAGATCCTGCTCAGCGGCGCGACCCCGAGCGGCGCGGTGGCCAGCCCGAGCGAGTCGTCCACCGAGCCCGCCTCCGCGTCGCCCACCGCGACCAACCCGAGCGCGTCGCCGAGCCAGTCGCTGGGCGCGGGTCCGTCGGAGTCGGCCAGCCCGTCGGAGTCGGCCAGCCCGAGCGGGTCGGCCAGCCCGTCGGCCTCGGCGAGCGAGTCGGCCCCGGCCGGGGAGCCCGCCCGGCTGGAGATCCCGGCGCTCGGCTACGTGCAGCTCAACAGCACCGGCGGCGGCCAGTTCCTCCAGCTGGTCGGCCTCAACGACGAGCTGCTGTCGGGCCAGCAGGTCAACCTGACCTTCGACTTCGGCAACGGCCGGACGGTCAGCACCCCGGCCCCGGTCGGCGTCCCGCTGACCCCGAACGCCCCGCCCTCCCCGATCATCGAGCGCGAGGGTGACCTCGGCAAGGAGGGTGGCAGCGAGGGCGGCCACGGCTGAGCCGGACCGGCGACAGGTCACCGCACCGCCGGCGTGGGGAACACCACGCCGGCGGTGTTCTCGTCTCCGGTGGGATTTCGTCGTAGCGGGCGGATAGCTTCCTGAGGTGACCACGTCCCGATCCACCTCCGCCCGGGCCGGCGGCTCCCGCGGGCGGGCCGCCGCCCGCGAGCCCCGGCCGGCCTACGAGTGCGACGCCTGCGGCCACCAGCCGCCGAAGTGGGTGGGGCGCTGCCCCGAGTGCGGCGAGTGGGGGTCGGTCGTCGAGTGCACCGTCACCGGCCCGCTGGTCTCCGGCAAGGTGGTCAGCTCGCGGCTGCCGGCCGAGCCGGCCCGGCCGATCGCCACCATCAGCGCCGCCCCGGCCCGGGCCCGGGCCACCGGCGTCAGCGAGCTGGACCGGGTGCTCGGCGGCGGCCTGGTCCCCGGCGCGGTGGTGCTGCTGGCCGGTGAGCCCGGCGTGGGCAAGTCGACCCTGCTGCTCGACGTGGCCCAGCAGTGGGCCGCCGGTGCGGGCAGCCCATCGCTGGTGGTCAGCGGTGAGGAGTCGGTCAGCCAGGTCCGGCTGCGGGCCGAGCGGATGGGCACCCTGCACGACCAGCTCTACCTGGCCGCCGAGAGCGACCTGAGCGCGGTGCTCGGCCATCTCGACGCGGTCAAGCCGGGGCTGCTGGTGCTCGACTCGGTGCAGACCATCTCCACCACCGGCACCGAGGGGGTGCCCGGCGGCGTCACCCAGGTCCGGGCGGTCACCGCCGCGCTGGTCGCGGTCGCCAAGGAGCGCGGCATCGCCACCGTGCTGGTCGGCCACGTCACCAAGGACGGCCAGGTGGCCGGTCCCCGGGTGCTGGAGCACCTGGTCGACGTGGTGCTGCACTTCGAGGGTGACAAGCACTCCTCGCTGCGGATGGTGCGCGGCGTCAAGAACCGGTTCGGCGCGGCCGACGAGGTGGGCTGCTTCGAGATGCACGAGGGCGGCATCAGCAGCCTGGCCGACCCGTCCGGGCTCTTCCTCACCCGCTATTCCGAGCCGGTCCCCGGCACCTGCGTCACGGTGGCGATGGAGGGGCGGCGGGCGCTGGTCACCGAGGTCCAGGCGCTGATCGGCGCGACCGTGGCCGGTTCGCCCCGGCGCACGGTGTCCGGGCTGGACGGGGCGCGGCTGGCCATGGTGCTGGCGGTGCTCCAGCGGCGCACCGAGCGGATGACGCTGCACGACCGGGAGGTCTTCGCGGCGACGGTGGGCGGCATCCGGGTGGTGGAGCCGGCCGCCGACCTGGCGGTCGCCCTGGCGGTGGCCTCGGGCGGGCTCAACCTGGCCATCGCCCCGCACCTGGTGGCGATCGGCGAGGTCGGCCTGACCGGGGAGGTACGCCGGGTCGGGGCGGTGCCCCGCCGGCTGGCCGAGGCCGCCCGGCTCGGCTTCCGGTTGGCCCTGGTGCCACCCGGCTGCGGCCCGGAGAGCAGCGGGGTCGCCCCGGACAACATGCGGGTGATCGAGGTCACGAACGTCCGATCGGCCCTCCAGGCCGCGGCTCGTGCCTCGGCGGAGTGATCGCGGTGGGACGGGTCGGACGGTCGGACCGGGTGATACCGGGCAGCTCTCCGTGGCACGACACGACGGCGCGAAGAGGACATCGTGACACATCACAGTAACCGCGACAGCACCCACCGCAGGGCAGTCCGTAGACTGTGTCCGTGCCGATCGACCGCGACGCCACCAAGCCTGCCGGCGCGATGCCGCACGCCCGCACCGGGACCGTGGGTTCTCCCGCCCGTCCGATCAGCGTCAGCGTGACCGGGGCCGTCGGCGGCGGGTCCGGGGGTGACCCGCTGCGCGCCAATCTGGCGCTGATGGCGCCGGGCACCGCCCTGCGCGACGGTCTGGAACGCATCCTGCGCGGCCGCACCGGTGCGCTCATCGTCCTCGGCTACGACAAGGTGGTCGAGCAGATCTGCACCGGCGGCTTCCCGCTCGACGTGGAGTTCTCCGCCACCCGGGTCCGCGAGCTGTGCAAGATGGATGGCGCCGTCGTGCTGTCCAGCGACGGCACCCGCATCGTGCGGGCCGCGGTGCACCTGATGCCCGACCCGGCCATCCCGACCGAGGAGTCGGGCACCCGGCACCGCACGGCCGAGCGGGTGGCCCGGCAGACCGGCTACCCGGTCATCTCGGTGAGCCAGTCGATGCGGATCATCAGCCTCTACGTCAACGGCCAGCGGCACGTGCTTGACGACTCCGCCGCGATCCTGTCCCGGGCCAACCAGGCGCTGGCCACCCTGGAGCGCTACAAGCTGCGGCTGGACGAGGTCTCCGGCACGCTCTCCGCGCTGGAGATCGAGGATCTGGTCACCGTGCGGGACGCGGTGGCCGTGGTGCAGCGGCTGGAGATGGTCCGCCGGATCGCCGACGAGATCGCCGGCTACGTGGTCGAGCTGGGCACCGACGGCCGGCTGCTCGCCCTGCAACTCGACGAGCTGATGGCGGGGGTGGACGCCGACCGCACCCTGGTCATCCGGGACTACCTGCCCGCCGGCCGCCGGCCGCGCACCCTGGACGAGGCGCTCGTCGAGCTGGACCTGCTGGGTGCCACCGAGCTGATCGACCTGGTGGCGGTCGCCAAGGCGATCGGCTACCCGTCCGCCTCGGACGCCCTGGACGCGGCGGTCAGCCCGCGCGGCTTCCGGCTGCTGGCCAAGGTGCCCCGGCTCCCGGTGGCGGTGGTGGACCGGCTGGTGGTGCACTTCGGCAGCCTGCAACGGTTGCTCGGGGCCACCGTCGAGGACCTGCAGGCCGTGGAGGGCGTCGGCGACGCCCGGGCCCGCGGGGTCCGGGAGGGGCTGTCGCGGCTCGCCGAGGCGTCCATCCTGGAGCGGTACGTCTGACCTCGCCGGCCCGGCGCTGATCCCGGCCCGGCCGGCGGTCAGCTGCCGGCGCCGTGGACGACCAACTGCACCGGCTCGCTGAGCTTCGTGCCGACCCGGGCGAACACCTCGTACGTCCCGGCCGGGGCGTACGGGCCGGCGGCCAGGCCACTGGCGCATCGGGAGGTGTCCCGCCCGTTCCAGGTGATGGTGTAGGAGCGTTCGGCGTTCGGGACGAGCGACCGCACCTCGGACCCCCTGCCGGTGCCGCAGGTGTCCGACGACCAGACCTTGGCCGCCCCCGCCTTGACGAAAAGCTCCTGGGCGTCGGCGCCGACGTCCCGGTTGCAGGTGCGCGACGAGCTGTTCTTGATGACCAGGGTCAGGTCGACCCGGTTGCCCTGCGTCGCCTCCGCCGGCTGGGCGGTCGCCCGCACCGAGATCTCCGCGTCGGTGCAGGTCCCCTCGTCGGCGACCGGTGCGACGTTGCCCGTGCCGGAGCCACCGGTCGAGCCGTCGTTGGTGCCCGAGCCGCCCGTCGAACCGTCATTGGTGCCCGAGCCGCCGTCCGTCCCGGAGCCGCCGTTGGAGCCGGTGCCGCCGTTCGTCCCCGAGCCGCCGTTGGAGCCGGTGCCGCCGTTCGAGCCGGAGTCGCCTGAGTTGCCGGACCCGCCCGGGCCGCCGGACTGCGGGGTCAGCACCGACCCGGTCGGATCCGGGGCCGCGGTGCCGGTCGCCCCCGGAGTGGGCGTCCCGCGCCCCTCCGGTGTGCCGCCGGGATCGGAGCCCTGGCAGGAATAGAGCAGGACAATCAGGAAGAGAAGCCCCGCTCCGAGTACGACCGCGCGACGCCGCCAGTACACGGCGGGTGGCAGGGGGCCGACCGTCATACGCATGATGCCCCCACCGTAGCGGCGTACCGGCCGGCGGGCGGGGACGACGCGCCGGGCCGTACCCGGCTCACCGCACCGACCCTCCACTCGGGACGACCCGCCACCGCACCTCGTCACCGTGGGTGAGCGCCGCCCCGCTCACCGGAGCCCTCGCGCTCACAGGTAGACCTTGCGCTGGTAGACCGCGTGCGCGCCGGCCACCCGGTCCAGGAAGAGCAGGCCCGCGCAGTGATCGATCTCGTGCTGCAACGCCCGCGCCTCGAACCCGTCGGTGACCAGCCGCACCGCCTTGCCGCTGCCCGGCAGCACGCCCTCGACCACCAGCCGGCCGGCCCGCTTCACGTCACCGGTCAGGTCGGGCACCGACATACAGCCCTCCCGGCCGGCCTTCCACCGGCTCGCCTCCACCACCCGGGCGTTGCACAGCACGAAGGCGCCGTGCACGGTCAGCGTCTTCGGGTGACCGGTCACGTCCACCGCGAAGACCTGCGCGGAGACCCCGACCTGCGGCGCGGCCAGGCCGACGCAGCCCGGCGACACCCGCATGGTGGCGATCAGATCGGCGGCGAGGCGTACCACCTCGTCGGACGTGGGGTCGACCTCCGGGCCGGGCCGGCTGAGCACCGGGTCGGGCGCCGACACCACCGGCCGCACCTCGCCGGGCCGGCCCAGCTCCGCCGGGGTCCAGCCGCCGAGGCCGACGTACTCCTCCGGATCGCTCACAGCAGGTCCGGGTCCGCCGGCCGGAGGCTGACCTCGACACCCAGCTCTGCGGCGGCGCGGGACAGCCGCCCGGCCAGCTCGTCGGCGCTGCCCGGCGGCAGCTCGACCTCGGCCACCACCACGTAGAGCGCACCGGCCAGCCGGGTGCTCAGGTCGGTGACGTTCCCGCCGGCGTCGGCCAGCACCCGGGTCATCGCCGCGACGATGCCCAACCGGTCCGCACCGTGCACCGACATCACGTACGGCTCGCCGGTGGGCGCCGCCGCGCCGTCCGGGGTGACCGCGCGTACGGTCGTCACCAGCCGGCCCTCGGCGGCGAGCGGGGCCAGCGCGGCCTCGACATCGGCGGCGGCCGGACCGACGCAGATCAGGGTCATCGCGAAGTGTCCCCGCAGCCGGGTCATCGTCGAGTCGGTGAGGTTCGCGCCGAGCCGGGCGAGCACCTCCGCGACGTCGGCCACGATGCCCGGCCGGTCCCGGCCGATGACGGTGATCGCGAGCTCGTTCATCCGGGCATTCTCCCCGATCGGCTCGGCGCGGCCGCGACGGCCCGCCCCGCCCGCCCAACGGGCGGGAAGGCCCGCCGTGACATGATCGGCGGCGCGATGTCCGATCCCACTTTCGCCACCCTGGTCAGCCGGTGGTACGAGCAGAACGCCCGCGACCTGCCCTGGCGGGTACCCGGGGTGGGCGCCTGGCCGATCCTGGTCAGCGAGGTCATGCTCCAGCAGACCCCGGTGGTCCGGGTGCTGCCCGCCTGGCACGCCTGGCTGGAACGCTGGCCGGACCCGGCCGCGTTGGCCGCCGACTCCCCCGCCGAGGCGATCCGGATGTGGGGACGGCTCGGCTATCCCCGCCGGGCGGTACGCCTGCGCGACTGCGCGGTGGCGATCGTCGAACGGCACGGCGGCGAGGTGCCCGACCGGCTGGACCAGCTGCTGGCGCTGCCCGGGGTGGGGACCTACACCGCCCGGGCGGTGGCGGCGTTCGCGTACGGGCAGCGGCACCCGGTGGTCGACACCAACGTACGCCGGGTGGTCTGCCGGGCGATCGCCGGCGAGCCCGACGCCGGCCCGGCCACCCGCCCCGCCGACCTGGTCGCCTGCGAGGAGCTGCTGCCCACGGAGCCGGCCGCCGCCGCGCTGGCCAGCGCCGCCTTCATGGAACTCGGGGCGATGGTCTGCACCGCCCGTGCGCCGCGCTGCCCGGCCTGCCCGGTCGAGGCGAGCTGCGCCTGGCGGGCGTCGGGCCGGGAGGCGCCCGCCGGCCCGACCCGACGGCCCCAGCGGTACGCCGGCACCGACCGGCAGGTACGCGGCCTGCTGCTCGCGGTGCTGCGGGAGGCCACCGGCCCGGTCCCGCACCAGCGCCTCGACCAGGTGTGGCGGGACGACGTGCAGCGGGCCCGGGCGCTGTCCGGGCTGGTCACCGACGGGCTGGTCGAACCGGTCGGCGCGGACGCCTTCCGCCTGGTCGGCGACGGCCCGCCGGTGCCGCTGCCCCACTGACGTCGCGCCGGGCTGGGGCTGGCCAGGCTGGGGCTGGCCGGGCTGGGGCTGGCCGGGCTGGGGCTGGCCGGGCTGGGGCTGGCCGGGCTGGGGCCGTGGCTGGCCGGGGTCGGCCAGTGTGCGCGGGCGGCTGGCCGCTGACCCGCTCCGGTGGCCGACCTGGCCCGGAGGGGTCAGGGACTCCCGGAGGCCTGATACCTCTGAGGAATATTTATACCTCTGAGGTATCACGCTCGTTTTCCCAACGCGGGCCGAGTGGCCACACCATCCCACGCGGGCCAGACCTGGCCACGCCAGCCCACGCGAGCCAGAGCTGGCCACACCAGCCCACGCCGGGCACCGGTCTCGCCCGCCCCCTGCCGCCGTCCTGGGCGACGCCCGGGGCGGCGAGACGGCGACGGGCCCCGGTGGCTCTCGCCAACCGGGGCCCGTCGCCCTGTCACAGCTGCCCGGCGTTACGCCGCCGTTTCGTCGGCCCCCGCGCTGGCGCCGAGGTCGGCCGGAACGGCGTCCGGCACCTCCACCGGCTTTTCCGCACCGCGGAAGACCAGCTTGGACTTGTCGATGTCCTCCGGGTCGCCCTCGCAGTCCACCACCACGATCTGACCCGGGGTCAGCTCGTTGAAGAGGATCCGCTCGGAGAGGTTGTCCTCGATGTCGCGCTGGATCGTCCGACGCAGCGGACGGGCGCCCAGCACCGGGTCGAAGCCCTTCTTCGCCAGGTACTTCTTGGCGTTGTCGGTCAGCTCCAGGCCCATGTCCTTGTTGCGCAGCTGGGTCTCGATCCGCTGGATCATGATGTCCACGATCGAGAGGATCTCCAGCTCACGCAGCTGGTGGAAGACGATGGTGTCGTCGATCCGGTTCAGGAACTCGGGCCGGAAGTGCTGCTTGAGCTCGTCGTTGACCTTCTGCTTCATCCGGTCGTAGTTCGACTCGGAGTCCTCGGAGGCCTGGAAGCCCAGCGAGACCGCCTTGGCGACGTCGCGGGTGCCGAGGTTGGTGGTCAGGATGATGACCGTGTTCTTGAAGTCCACGATCCGGCCCTGACCGTCGGTCAGCCGCCCGTCCTCCAGGATCTGGAGCAGCGTGTTGAACACGTCCGGGTGGGCCTTCTCGATCTCGTCGAAGAGGACCACCGAGAACGGCCGACGCCGCACCTTCTCGGTCAGCTGCCCGCCCTCGTCGTAGCCGACGTAGCCGGGAGGGGCACCCACCAGCCGGGACACCGTGTACCGGTCGTGGAACTCGGACATGTCCAGCTGGATGAGGGCGTCCTCGCTGCCGAAGAGGAACTCGGCGAGCGCCTTGGACAGCTCGGTCTTACCGACACCGGACGGGCCGGCGAAGATGAACGAGCCGGACGGGCGCTTCGGGTCCTTCAGGCCGGCCCGGGTCCGCCGGATCGCCTTCGAGACCGCCTTGACCGCGTCCTCCTGGCCGATGACGCGCTTGTGCAGCTCGTCCTCCATGCGCAGCAGGCGCGAGGTCTCCTCCTCGGTCAGCTTGTAGACCGGGATGCCGGTCCAGTTGCCGAGCACCTCGGCGATCTGCTCGTCGTCGACCTCGCTGACGACGTCCAGGTCACCGGCCTTCCACTCCTTCTCCCGCTGGGCCTTCTGGCCGAGCAGCTGCTTCTCCTTGTCGCGGAGCTGGGCGGCCCGCTCGAAGTCCTGCGCGTCGATCGCGGACTCCTTGTCGCGGCGCACGTTGGCGATCCGCTCGTCGAAGTCACGCAGGTCCGGCGGCGCGGTCATCCGGCGGATGCGCATCCGGGCGCCGGCCTCGTCGATCAGGTCGATCGCCTTGTCCGGCAGGAACCGGTCGGAGATGTACCTATCGGCCAGCGTTGCGGCCGCCACGAGCGCCGCGTCGGTGATGCTGACCCGGTGGTGCGCCTCGTAGCGGTCGCGCAGGCCCTTGAGGATCTCGATGGTGTGGGCCAGCGACGGCTCACCCACCTGGATCGGCTGGAAGCGGCGCTCGAGAGCGGCGTCCTTCTCCAGGTGCTTGCGGTATTCGTCGAGCGTGGTGGCGCCGATGGTCTGCAGCTCACCACGGGCCAGCATCGGCTTGAGGATGCTGGCGGCGTCGATCGCGCCCTCGGCGGCACCCGCACCCACCAGGGTGTGGATCTCGTCGATGAAGAGGATGATGTCGCCCCGGGTGCGGATCTCCTTGAGCACCTTCTTGAGGCGCTCCTCGAAGTCACCGCGGTAGCGGGAGCCGGCGACCAGGGCACCGAGGTCGAGGGTGTAGAGCTGCTTGTCCTTGAGCGTCTCGGGCACCTCGCCCTTGATGATCTTCTGGGACAGCCCCTCCACCACGGCGGTCTTGCCGACGCCGGGCTCACCGATCAGGACCGGGTTGTTCTTGGTGCGGCGGGACAGCACCTGCATGACCCGCTCGATCTCCTTCTCGCGCCCGATCACCGGGTCGAGCTTGCCCTCCCGGGCGGCCTGGGTGAGGTTGCGGCCGAACTGGTCCAGCACCAGGCTGGTCGACGGCGCGGCCTCGCCCGGCGCGGTGCCCGCGGCGGCCGGCTCCTTGCCCTGGTAGCCGGAGAGGAGCTGGATCACCTGCTGGCGCACCCGGTTGAGGTCGGCGCCGAGCTTGACCAGCACCTGGGCGGCCACGCCCTCGCCCTCGCGGATGAGGCCGAGCAGGATGTGCTCGGTGCCGATGTAGTTGTGGCCGAGCTGCAGCGCCTCGCGCAGCGACAGCTCCAGCACCTTCTTGGCCCGCGGCGTGAACGGGATGTGCCCGCTCGGCGCCTGCTGGCCCTGGCCGATGATCTCCTCGACCTGCTGGCGGACGCCCTCCAGGGAGATGCCGAGGCTCTCCAGGGCCTTTGCCGCGACGCCCTCACCCTCGTGGATCAGGCCCAGCAGGATGTGCTCCGTACCGATGTAGTTGTGGTTGAGCATCCGGGCCTCTTCTTGGGCCAGGACGACAACCCGTCGCGCTCGGTCGGTGAACCGCTCGAACATGCCCTCGTGCTCCTCACGTGCCGTGCGCCTTGATGCCGGATCTTGGCGGGGCCGGTGCGCGGACGTCCGGGACGGGCGTCCGTGCCTCATTACTCTATCGCCGCGGACCGACTCCGCTGAGGTCGTGTGTCCCCGCCAAAAGCCGCGTACGCGTCGTTTCTGTCAACCATCCGCGCTCAGGAGGTGTTCCGGGGGGCCTACCTGTACGCGCAGAGCGAAATTCGCCGCACCGGTCGCCGGGGCGGGTGGGCGCCCCACGGTGGCGACCGGGCACCGCTGCGGCCGGCGACGTTGCCGGCCGGCGGTCATCCACAGGCTGTGGACGGAATCTCCACCGGCTGTGGACAACGCCCGCCGCCCCCACCCTGTTCCCGACCGACCGAAGCGGGCGGGGACCGCGCGCCGGACCGGACTTAGCACGCAGACGGGACACATCGCCGCCGGAGCCGTCGGTGGGCGGAAACGGGCGACGCCGGCCCGGAGACAAGGTCCGGCCCGGCGTCGTGTCGCCTCGGTGATGCTCCCCGCTCAGTGACCCGCCTTCGAGTGGTACTCGTCGACGATCTCCTGCGGGATGCGACCCCGGTCGGAAATATCCTTGCCGGCCTTCTTGGCCCACGTGCGGATCGCCTTGTTCTGCTCGCGGTCGGCGGTGGCGCCACCCCGGCCACGCGCGGCCCGGCCGCCGACGACGACACCGCCGCGCCCCACCTTCGTGCCGGCCCCCACGTACGGCGCGAATACGTCACGCAATTTCTCGGCGTTGGCGGCCGACAGGTCGATCTCGTACTGAACTCCGTCGAGCGCGAACTTGACGGTCTCGTCAGCGTCCCCGCCGTCCAGGTCATCGACCAGCTTGTGAATGATCTGCTTGGCCACGTCCCACATTCCTTTCGAGCAGGGTGTCCTGCAATGGGAGCACAATAACCCGCCCGATGGTTGCCGCGTCAATAGGATGCGGTAACGAGCCGGAGAAGAAGCTTCGGGCGCTACTCGGGGCGGACCAACGGGAAGAGGATCGTTTCCCGAATTCCGAGGCCGGTCAGCGCCATCAGGAGTCGGTCGATTCCCATTCCCATCCCACCGGCCGGCGGCATTCCGTACTCCATCGCCCGGAGAAAGTCCTCGTCGAGCCGCATCGCCTCGTCGTCGCCGCGCGCGGCGAGCTGCGCCTGCGCCACCAGCCGCTCCCGCTGCACCACCGGGTCGACCAGCTCCGAGTACGCGGTGCCCAGCTCGAAGCCGAGGACGTACAGGTCCCACTTCTCGGCCAGTCCCGGCTCGCTGCGGTGCGCGCGGGTGAGCGGGCTGGTCTCCTCCGGGTAGTCGCGGACGAAGGTCGGCGCCTGCAACCCCGGCACGACCAATTCCTCGAAGAGTTCCTCGGCGAGCTTGCCCGGCCCCCACTTGGGATCGACGGCCAGGCCCACCTTGTCCGCGTACTCGACCAGCCGGGCGCGCTCGGTGCGTACGGTGACCTCTTCACCGAGGGCCTCGGAAAGGACACCGAACAGAGTCACCGAACGCCACTCGCCGCCCAGGTCGAACTCGCGGCCGTCGGCGTGCGTGACCACCGTCGAGCCGCTGACCGCGATCGCCGCCCGCTGCACCAGATTGCGGGTCAACTCCGCCATCGTGTCGTAGTCGCCGTACGCCTGGTAGGTCTCCAGCATCGCGAACTCCGGCGAGTGCGAAGAGTCGACACCCTCATTACGGAAGTTGCGGTTGATCTCGAAGACGCGGTCGACGCCACCGACCACCGCCCGCTTGAGAAAAAGCTCCGGTGCGATTCGCAGATACAGATCGGTGTCCAGCGCATTGCTGTGGGTCACGAATGGGCGGGCCGCCGCGCCACCGTGCAGCAACTGGAGCATCGGGGTCTCGACCTCGATGAATCCCTCGCCGTGCAACGAGTCGCGCAGACTGCGCACCGCCGCCGCCCGGGTACGGACCATCTGGCGGGCCTGCGGGCGGACGATCAGGTCCACGTACCGCTGGCGGACCCGGGCCTCCTCGCTCAGCGGCTTGTGCGCCACCGGCAGCGGGCGCAGCGCCTTCGCGGTGACCGCCCACTCGTCGGCCAGCACCGACAGCTCGCCCCGGCGACTGGTGATCACCTCACCGGTGACGCCGACGTGGTCGCCCAGGTCGACCAGGCGCTTCCAGTCGTCGAGCCGCTCGGCGCCGACCCGGTCCAGGGAGAGCATCGCCTGGAGTTCGGTGCCGTCGCCGTCCCGGAGGGTGGCGAAGCAGAGCTTGCCGGTGTTGCGCACGAAGATCACCCGCCCGGTGACCGAGACCCTGTCCCCGGTCGCGGTGTCGGTGGGCAGCTCGGCGTACCTGGCGCGGACCTCGGCCAGGGTGGCGGTGCGGCGAAAGCCGACCGGGTACGGCTGCACGCCGTCGGCGAGCATCCGGTCCCGCTTCTCCCGGCGGACCTTCATCTGCTCCGGAAGGTCGTCGGCGGGGTCGACTGGCACAGCGTTCTGCTCGGTCACGGCACGCTTCCTCAGGCCTGGGGAACATCGGCGGGGTCAGCCCATGAGCGTACTCAAGCGCTCCGGCGGGTGTTACCGGATAGCCTGCCGGCCATGACGGACCCCACTCAGGCGCTCTCGTTCGGCGCCGCCGCCGCCGAGTACGACCGGCGCCGACCCCGCTATCCGCGGGCCGCGCTGCGCTTCGCGCTGGACGGCCTGCCCACCCCCGCCGACGTGGTGGACGTCGGCGCGGGCACCGGCATCCTGAGCCGGGGCGTACTCGAACTCGGTCACCGGGTCGTACCCGTGGAACCGGATCCGGGGATGCGGGCGCAACTGGCGGTCGCGTCGCCCGGCACGACGGCGCTGGCCGGTAGCGCCGAGGCGGTCCCGCTGCCGGACGGCGCGGCGGACGCGGTGCTGGTCGGCCAGGCCTACCACTGGTTCGACCGGGAGCCGGCGCACGCCGAGATCGCCCGGGTACTGCGGCCCGGTGGCACGTTCGCGCCGATCTGGAACCTGCGCGACGAGCGGGTGTCGTGGGTCGCCGAGCTGACCCGGATCGCCCACGTCGGGGACAGCGCCGGCAGCGTGCTCGGCCGGTACACCGACTTCGGTCCCGCGTTCACCGCGATCGAGACCGGCGAGTTCGGGCACGCCAGCACGCTCACCCCGGACGACCTGATCGCCATGATCCACACCCGCTCGTACTGGCTGACCGCGTCCCCGGCCGAGCAGCGGAAGGTCGACCGGGAACTGCGCGAGCTCTTCACCTCCCATCCGGAGCTCACCGGACGGGAGACCGTCGAGTTGCCGTACCGGACCGTGGTGCTGCGCGCCCGCCGCCGCTGACGCCTCAGGTGTTGCGCTCGTACACCATCCGCAGGCCGATCAGGGTGATCATCGGCTCGTGATGGGTGATCGTCGCGCACTCGTTGATCACGAGGGAGGCCAGCCCGCCGGTGGCGATCACCGCCGTCACCCCGCCCAGCTCCTCGGACATCCGCTCGACGATCCGGTCCACCTGGCCGGCGAAGCCGAAGTAGAGACCGGACTGGAGACACTCCACGGTGTTCTTGCCGATCACCGAACGGGGCTTCGTCGCCTCCACCTTGCGCAGCTGCGCGGCGCGGGCGGCCAGCGCGTCGAAGGAGATCTCGATGCCGGGCGCGAACGCCCCGCCGAGGAACTCGCCGCGACCGCTGATCACGTCGAAGTTGGTGGTGGTGCCGAAGTCCACCACGATCGACGGCCCGCCGTAGAGGGTGTACGCGGCAAGCGTGTTCACCACCCGGTCGGAGCCGACCTCCTTCGGGTTGTCGATGGCGAGCTGCACCCCGGTGCGGACGCCCGGCTCGACGATCACGCTGGGCAGGTCGGTGTAGTAGCGCGACAGCATGGCGCGCAGCGAGCGCAGCGCGGCGGGCACCGTCGAGCAGGCGGCCACCCCGGTGATCTCCACGGCGTCACCGGCCAGCAACCCGCGGAACATCAGGCCCAGCTCGTCCGCCGTCGAGCGGGCGTCGGTCTTGATCCGCCACGAGTGCACCAGCTTGTCGCCGTCGAAGGTCGCCAGCACGGTGTTGGTGTTTCCGATGTCGATGCAGAGCAGCACAGCGGCAGCCTATTCGGAGCGCAGATCGAGGGCGATGTCCAGGATCGGCGAGGAGTGCGTCAACGCGCCGACGGAGATGAAGTCGACGCCGGTGGCGCCGTACTCGGCGGCCACCGGCAGGGTCAACCCGCCGGTCGCCTCCAGCTCGGCCCGGTCGCCCACCGCCGCGACCACCTCGCGCAGCTGCGCCGGGGTCATGTTGTCCAGCAGCAGGAAGTCCGCGCCCGCCTCGACCGCCTCCACCGCCTCGGCCAGGGTGTCCACCTCGACCTGCACCGGCACGTCCGGGAACGCCGCCCGGACCCGCCGGTAGGCGGGGGCGATGCCCCCGGCGGCCAGCTTGTGGTTGTCCTTGATCATGGCGACGTCGTGCAGGCCCATCCGCTTGTTGGTGCCGCCGCCGGCGCGGACCGCGTACTTCTCCAGGGCCCGCAGGCCGGGAGTGGTCTTGCGGGTGTCCAGCACCATCGCCTTCGTGCCGGCCAGGGCGTCCGCCCAGGCCCGGGTGTGCGTCGCCACCCCGGACATCCGGCAGAGCAGGTTCAGCGCGGTGCGTTCGGCGGTCAGCAGCAGCCGGGTCGGGCCGGCCACCGTGGCCAGCACGTCACCGCGCGCCACCCGCTGCCCGTCGTGGGCCACCACCGACACCTCGACCGTACGCTCCGCCCCGGTCACCGCGCCGACCAGCTCGAACACGGCCGCCGCCACGGCCAGCCCGGCCACCACGCCGTCCGCCCGGGCCACCAGATCCGCGGTGTCGGCCTGCCCGGTCGGGATGGTGGCGACGCTTGTGACGTCCAGGAAATCCGGCCCCAGGTCCTCGATCAGCGCGCCCTCGATCACCCGCCGGACCTGCGCCGGGTCCAGCCCGGCGGCGGTCAGCTCCCGCTGCGTGGACTCCCTCACGACGGTTTCCCCTCTCGGCTCACTGTTCCTGCCAGCGCTCGGTCAACCGCCCCGCCGGCCCGATCCCGCCGACCAGGTGGCCGCGCCACCGCTCGTCGGCCGCCGGGAAGTCCTCCCGCCAGTGGCAACCCCGCGTCTCCCGCCGGGCGTACGCCGCGGCGACCAGCTTCGACGCCACGGTGATCAGGTTCGTCGCCTCCCAGTCGGCGGTGCGCGGGGCGCCCCGGCCCGCGCCCAGCCCGGTCAGCGTGGCGGCGGTCGCGGCCAGGGTCTCCGCCGAGCGGAGCACCCCCGCGCCCCGGGTCATCGCCCGTTGCAGGGACGCCGTACCGGCCGCCGGGACCACCCAGCCCCCGCCGCCCACCCAGGCGCCCGTCTCCGCCGGCTTCGCCTGCTCGGGCAGCCCGGCCGCGATGTCGTCGGCGATCCGGCGGGAGAACACCAGCCCCTCCAGCAGCGAGTTGCTGGCCAGCCGGTTCGCGCCGTGCACGCCGGTGCAGGCGACCTCGCCGCAGGCGTACAGGCCGGGGATGGAGGTGCGGCCCCGCAGGTCCGTGCGGACCCCGCCGGAGGCGTAGTGCGCGGCCGGGGCGACCGGGATCAGGTCGACCGCCGGGTCCACGCCGATCGCCAGGCAGGACGCGACGATGGTGGGGAACCGCCCGGCGAGGAAGTCCCCGCCGAGGTGGCGGGCGTCCAGATACACGTGGTCCGCGCCGGTGTCCAGCAGCACCCGGTGGATGCCCTTGGCCACCACGTCCCGGGGGGCCAGCTCGGCCAGCTCGTGCCGGCCCACCATGAACCGCTTGCCGTCGCCGTCCACCAGGTGGGCGCCCTCGCCGCGCAGCGCCTCGGAGACCAGCGGCTGCTGGGCCAGGCCGGCGCCGGGCACCCGGGCGGGCTCGGGCACGATCAGCGCGGTCGGGTGGAACTGGACGAACTCCACGTCGGTCACCGTCGCGCCGGCCCGCATCGCCAGCGCCACCCCGTCGCCGGTGGAGACCGCCGGATTGGTGGTGGCCGCGAAGACCTGGCCCATGCCGCCGGTCGCCAGCACCACCGCCCGGGCCAGGATCGCGCCGACGCCGTCCTCGCTGCCCTCGCCGAGCACGTGCAGGGTGATCCCACAGGCCGGGCCGAGCCCGTCCGGCCCGGCACCGGGAGCGCGCAACAGATCCAGCACCAGGGCGTGCTCGACCAGCCGGATCCACGGGTCGCGCCCGACCGCGGCGTGCAACGCCCGCTGCACCTCCGCGCCGGTGGCGTCGCCGCCGGCGTGCACGATCCGGTCCGCCCGGTGGCCGCCCTCGCGGGTGAGCATCAGCGAGCCGTCCGGGTTCCGGTCGAAGGCCGCGCCGACCCGCATCAGCTCGCGCAGCCGGGTCGGCCCCTCCTCGACCAGCACCCGCACCGCCGCCGGGTCGCACAGCCCGACGCCGGCCAGCTCGGTGTCGTACGCGTGCGCGGCGGGAGTGTCCGCCGGGTCGAGCACCGCGGCGATCCCGCCCTGCGCCCAGCGGGTCGAGCCCTCGTCCATGTCGACCTTGGTCACCACGGTGACGTGCAGCCCGGCCTCGCGCAGGTGCAGCGCGGCGGTGAGACCGGCGACGCCGGAGCCCACCACGATCACGTCGGTGGTCTCCACCCAGCCGGGTGCGGGCGCGGCCAGCAGCCTCGGCAGCTCGGGCAGCTCGACGCTCGACAGGTCCATGCCCACAGTCAACCCGAAGGCCCCTCACCCCGGGCGGCGGGGGCGGGACGAGTGGTTTCGGCTACCTCGTCCGGGGCGGCAGCCCGGCCGGCCCGGCGTCCTTCAGCGAGCCGGTCACCGTACGCTGGCTGAGCCACAGGTAGCAGCGGACCCCGCGGTCACCGACGCCCCAGCGGCCCGCCCCGGGCGGCCGGACCACGACGGCGCTGCGGATCGGCAGGACCCGGTCGTTCGGCACCCCGACGTACCGGCTGAGCACCGCCCGGCAGCCGGCGTAGAGCGGCACCCAGTCGGCCTGCGCCACCGGGTACGGGCGGTCCGGCGCCCGCCACACGCCGACGAACTCGGCGTCGTGCCGGGTGCCGCAGGGCACCGGGAGCAACCGGTGCACGTCCCGCCCCCCGCCGGCCCGGGTCTGCTGGCAGCCCAGCCGCAGCGCGGAGGCGCCCTTCAACGCGTCGCGCAGGCTGCCGGTGCGGAGCACCACCGTGCCCGCCGCCTCCACCGTGTTCACCTCGCTGAGGTCACAGCGGAACCAGCGGGAACCCGCCGTCCAGCCAAGGCGGGAGGGCAGCGCCACGGCCAGCCGCAGCCGACCGGCCCGCCAGTCGTCGCCCACGTACCCGGTGGCCCGGGTGTCGCACTCGGCGAACGCGCCGCGCAGCTCCGCCGAGCCGCCGGCGGGCGGGGCGGCCCGCCCGGCGGGGAAGGCGCCGACGTGGACGGTCTCCACCCGGTGCGGCACCGCGCAGTCGACCGGCCGGTAGCCGGCGAGTGTGACCGGATCGACGAAGTCGGCCACCTGGCACTCCCCGGCGGCGGGGGTGAACGGGGCGGCCGCCGGCAGCGCGGCCCAGTCATCGGTCAGGTCACCGTCGAGGCCGGTCGGGGCGGCGCAGGCGGTCAGCACGGCCACGGTGATCGCCGCGGCCAGTGACGTCAGCACCCTGCGCATCGCGGCCTCCCCCAGCCGGCGACCGTCACCCGACGGCGACCCCAGGGTAACCGGAAATGACCTTCCCGTGACAGACCGGATTCGGCGCGCGGGGTGCGCGGAGATGTTAGGAGGGGGCCCTTCCTATACAAAATGCGTTAAGAAGGGGCCCTTCCTTACCCCGCCAGCGGGTTGCGCACGGGGTCGCCGGCGGTGCCGGGCGCGGCGGTGGCCGGGTCGGCGTTCAGCTCGACCACCCTGTTGTCGGCGTCCACGTGCACCACCCGGGGCCGGTACGCGCGCGCCTCGGCGTCGTCGAACTGCCCGTACGAGATGAGGATGACCAGGTCACCGGGGTGCACCAGGTGGGCGGCGGCGCCGTTGATGCCGATCACGCCGCTGCCCCGCTCGCCCGGGATCACGTACGTCTCCAGCCGCGCCCCGTTGGTGATGTCCACGATCGCCACCTGCTCCCCCGGCAGCAGGTCGGCGGCGTCGAGCAGGTCCTGGTCCACCGTCACCGAACCGACGTAGTGCAGGTCGGCCTGGGTCACCGTGGCCCGGTGGATCTTCGACTTGAGCATGGTGCGGAACATCGGCTGCCTCTCAGCGGCGGTGGTGGGTGGCGGGGCGGTCAGGGGCGCGGGGCGAGTTCGAGCCCCGCGTTGTCGATCAGTCGGGTCGTGCCGACCCAGGCCGCGACGAGCAGCCGGGCCGGGCCGGCCACCGGGCCCGGCTCCAGCTCGGCGTCGGTGAGCACCAGGTAGTCCAGCCGGCCCCCGCCCGGAGCGGCGTCGAAGGCGCGGTGGGCGGCGGTCAGCACCGCGGCCGCGTCCCCGCCCCGTTCGGCCGCCTCGACACCGGCCCGCAGCGCGGCGGAGAGGCTCAGCGCCGCCTGCCGCTCCGGGCCGGCGAGGTAGCGGTTGCGGCTGGACAGGGCCAACCCGTCCGGCTCCCGGACGGTCGGCACGCCGACGATCTCCACCGGCACGTCGAGGTCGCGCGCCATCCGCCGGACCAGGGTCAGCTGCTGGTAGTCCTTCTCGCCGAAGAAGGCCAGGTCGGCGCGGGTGAGCTGGAGCAGCTTCAGGACCACGGTGAGCACCCCGTGGAAGAAGCCGGGCCGGCTCTGCCCCTCCAGATCCTCGCCGAGCTGACCCGGGTTCACCCGGACCCGCGGCTGACCGTCCGGGTACATGTCGGCCACCGACGGCGCGAAGACCAGGTCGGCGCCGGCCCGCCGGCAGATCTCCAGGTCCGCGTCCAGGGTGCGCGGGTAGCGGTCGAAGTCCTCGTTCGGGCCGAACTGCAACGGGTTGACGAAGATCGTGACGAGGACGTGGTCGGCCTGCTCCCGGGCGGCCCGCAGCAGTGTCTCGTGCCCGGCGTGCAACGCGCCCATGGTCATCACCACGCCGACGGTGCCGGCCAGCCCCGCCCGCGCCTTGGCCAACTCGTCGCGCGTGTGCACCAGCTCCGTCATGCTCGGCCCCCTTTCGTCCGCGACTGCGGGGCTCGCGAAACCGGCTCGCTCCGCGCGCTCACGCGGCCACCTCCAGCCCGCTCAGCACGTCGAGCAGCGGTTCGGCGTCCGCCGGGCGCAGCCGACCGGCGGCGATCGCCCGGTCCGCCGTCCGTCGGGCCAACGCCAGGTAGGGGGCCAGGGATTCCGGCGCGGTCGCGGCCAGCCGCTCCAGGTGCCGGCGTACGGTGCCCGCGTCGCCCCGCGACACCGGCCCGGTCAGCGCGTCGTCCCCGAGCCGCAGGGCGTTCTCCAGCGCCGCCCGCAGCAGCGGGGCGAGCACCTTCTCCGGCCGGTCCACCCCGGCGTCGCGCAGCCGGTCGGCCGCCTCGTTGACCAGGGTGACCAGGTGGTTCGCGCCGTGCGCCAGCGCCGCGTGATAGAGCGCGCGGTCCGCCTCGCCCACCCACTCGGGCACCCCGCCCAGGTCGGCGACGAGCCGGGCGGCGAACGGGCGCAGCTCGGCCGGGGCGGTCACCCCGTACGAGATGCCGGCCAGCCGGCCCAGGTCCTCGGGCGTACCGGTGAAGGTCATCGCGGGGTGCAGGGCCAGCGGCCGGACGCCGACGGCGACGGCCGGGTCGAGCACCGCCAGCCCGTGCGCGCCCGAGGTGTGCGCGATCACCTGGCCGGGCCGGAGCGCGCCGGTCCGGGCCAGGCCGGCGACCACGGCGGCCAGCGCGTCGTCCGGGACGGCGACGACGAGCAGGTCGGTGGCGGCGCGGGCGACCGAGGTGGCGGAGCGGTTGCGGGCCTCGGGGAGGAGCAGCGCGATCCGGGCCTTCGCGGCACCGGAGACGCCGGAGGCGGCGACCACCCGGTGCCCGGCGGCGGCGAGGGCCGCGCCCAGCACGGCACCGACCCGGCCGGCGCCGAGCACGCCGACGGTGAGGGTACGAGGGGGCATGAACGGGGCGCCGGAGGGGGCGCCGCCCGGTGCCGCGGCGGCCCCGTGCGGGGCGGCCGGACGCGGGCGCGACGGTGCGCTCATGGCAATCGATCCAGTCCTCGAAGGGGGTACCGGTCGATGGCAAGTATGCGCCGGGGTTACGGAACGAAGACAAGGATGTGTGAAAACCTTCACCGGCCGTACCAAAGGGGTTTCGGCCGGCACTGCGGGTGTCCGTCCCGGGGGCCGTACCGTCGGCGGGTGACCTCCACCGAGTGGCTGCCCTGGCGGGTGGCGATGGACCGGGCGCTGTACGGGCCCGGGGGCTTCTTCGTCGCGGGCCGGGGACCGGCCGCCCACTTCCGCACCAGCGTCCACGCGTCGCCGGTCTTCGTCGCCTGCCTGCTGCGCCTGGTCGAGTCGGTGGACCGCGCGCTCGGCCGGCCCGCCCGCTTCGAGGTGGTCGACGTGGGGGCCGGCCGGGGCGAGCTGTTGCGGGCGTTGTCGCTCGCCGCCGGACAGTCGCCGGCCGCGCTCGCCCGGCGGCTACGCCTCACCGCCGTCGAGAAGGCCCCCCGGCCCGCCGACCTGCCCCCCGAGATCGACTGGCGCCCGGACATCCCCGCCGACATCACCGGCCTCCTCCTGGCCACCGAATGGCTCGACAACGTCCCCCTCGACCTCGCCACCCCCACCCCCACCGGCTGGCACTACCTCCTGGTGGACCCCACCACCGGCAACGAACGCCCCGGCCCCCCGCTGACCCCCCAGGACGCGCACTGGCTCCACCACTGGTGGCCCGGGGCGGTGCGGCGGGGGGAGATCGGGCGGGCGCGGGATGAGGCGTGGGCGGGGGCGGTGGGGAACGTGGCGCGGGGGGTGGCGGTGGCGGTGGACTACGGGCACCTGCGGGGGGAGCGGCCGGTGGACGGGACGCTGACCGGGTACCGGGACGGGCGGCAGGTGCCGCCGGTGCCCGACGGGTCCTGCGACGTCACCGCGCACGTCGCCATGGACTCGGTCGCCGCCGCCGGTGAGCGGGTCGCCGGGTGCGCGTACACCCTGGTCTCGCAGCGGGAGGCGCTGCGCGCGCTCGGGGCCGACGGCGGCCGGCCGCCGCTGGCCCTGGCCTCCCGCGACCCGGCCGGCTATCTGCGGGCGCTGGCCGCCGCGTCGGCGGTGGCCGAGCTGACCGACCCGGCCGGCCTCGGCGGGCACCGGTGGCTGCTGCAACCGGTCGGCGTCGCGCTGCCGCCGCCCATGGCACGATGACGGGCATGACCACCGACGCCGCCGACCTCCGCGAGCTGACCGTCGGCACCGGCGCCGGCGGCGAGCAGCTCGGCACGGACATGGTGCTCAACATCGGCCCGCAGCACCCGTCCACGCACGGCGTGCTCCGGCTGAAGCTGGTGCTCGACGGCGAGCGGGTGGTCTCCGCCGAACCGATCATCGGCTACATGCACCGGGGCGCCGAGAAGCTCTTCGAGGTCCGCGACTACCGGCAGATCATCGTGCTGGCCAACCGGCACGACTGGCTGTCCGCCTTCTCCAACGAGCTGGGCGTGGCGCTCGCCGTCGAACGGCTGATGGGCATGGAGGTGCCCGAGCGCGCGACCTGGCTGCGGATGGCGCTGGCCGAGCTGAACCGGGTGCTCAACCACCTGATGTTCCTCGGCTCGTACCCGCTGGAGATCGGCGCGATCACGCCGATGTTCTACGCCTTCCGGGAGCGGGAGACCATCCAGGCGGTGCTCGAGGAGGTCTCCGGCGGCCGGATCCACTACATGTTCAACCGGGTCGGCGGCCTGAAGGAGGAGGTGCCGGCCGGCTGGACCGGGCGGGCCCGGGCCGCCATCGGCGAGGTGCGCCGACGGATGCCGGACCTGGACAACCTGATCCGGCGCAACGACATCTTCCTGGCCCGCACCGTCGGGGTGGGCGTCCTCTCGGCGGCCGACGCCGCCGCGTTCGGCGCGTCCGGGCCGGTCGCCCGGGCCTCCGGGCTGGACCTCGACCTGCGCCGGGACGAGCCCTACCTGGCGTACGGGGAGCTGGACGTCCCGGTGGTGACCAAGACCGCCGGGGACTGCCACGCCCGCTTCGAGGTGCTGCTCGACCAGGTGTACGCCTCCCTGGACCTCGCCGAGCAGTGCCTGGACCGGGTCGACCGGCTCACCGGGCCGGTGAACACCCGGCTGCCCAAGGTGCTCAAGGCGCCCGAGGGGCACACCTACGCCTGGACCGAGAACCCGCTCGGCATCAACGGCTACTACCTGGTGTCCCGGGGGGAGAAGACCCCCTGGCGGCTCAAGCTGCGCACCGCGTCGTACGCCAACGTGCAGGCGCTCGCGACGCTGCTGCCCGGCTGCCTGGTGCCGGACCTGATCGCCATCCTCGGCTCGATGTTCTTCGTGGTCGGCGACATCGACAAGTGACCCGCCCGGGCCGTCGGTCCGGAGTTCGGCCCGGCCGCCGGCTTCCCCGCGGCCGGACCGTCGAGGGACGGGCGGTCAGCGCCAGCGGTCGCCGGCGCGGGGCACGTCGTCCCGGGGCGGGTTACCGTACGGCTCGCTTTCGGCGCGGCGCCGGCCGGACCGGTCCGGTTCCGGCTGGCCGGCCCCCCACCGGTCGGGCTGCTGCGCCGGCGCACGCCACTCCCCCGGCACCGGCACCCCGCCGGCCGGCAGGGCGGGCGGGGCCTCCGCCCAGCCGTACCCGGGGGGTGGCTCGTCGTGCTCCTGACGGACGGCCGCCCACCGGTCCCGCATCCGGTAGCCACTGCCGTCGGCGTGCACCTCGGCCCGGCGCTCGCCGACCCGTACCTCCCGCCCGTGCTCGTCGTCGCGCACCTCGGCCCACCGGTCCCCGGTCCGCAACGCCGACCAGTACTCACCCGACGGGGAAGCATCCGGCGCGGCGGACCGGTCCCGCTCGGCGGGACGCCACGCCGGCTCCGGCCCGTCGGCCGGCGCGCCCCAGGTCGCCTCGGCGGCGCGGTGACCACGCTCGGCGGTCCGGCCGTCGCCCGGTGACCAGCCGCCGTCGTCGTGGCCGCCCGGCCAGCCACGGTCCGGGCCCCGCCGGTCCGCGGCCGCTCCCGGCCCCGCGAAGTCGTCACGCGGGGCGGACCAGCCCTGGTCGTCGCGAGCGGTCCCCGCTCCGGCCCAGCGCTGGTCGCTCGGCTCGTCGGCCGCACCGGACCAGCCTCGCTCACCGCGCGCCTCGACCGGTCCCGCCCGGCCCCGGCCGGCGGGCCCGTCGGCCGGGCCGGCCCAGCCCCGGTCACCGGACCCCTGATCCGGGCCGGCCCAGCCCCGGTCGGTCGGCCCGTCGGCCCGGTCGGGCCAGCCGCGGGCCGCGGGCGGGCCGACCGGTGCGGTCCTGGGGCGGTCGTCGCGGCCGCGGGCGTCCGGCTCGCCGGTCGCGGACCGCTCGCCGCCCCACGGGCGGTCCTCCCCGCTCGGCGCGGACCAACCGCCGGCGTATCCGCCGTGCCGGCCACCGGGAAGGTCACCGCCATCCACGACGGTATGCCGGGTGACGTGCACGGTCTCGGTGTGCCGGTAGACGCCGGCCGGCCGGGCCGGCTGGTCGGGTGCGACCGGCCGCGGCTCGGGCTCCGGCACCCGGGCGCTCGCCGCGTGCGAGGCGGAGCGGCCGACCGGCTCCCCGGCGCCGTACTGCCCCGAGCCGTACGAACCGGTGGGCCGGGGGGCGGGGCGCTCGTTGTCCTCATCGGCCGTCCGGTGGGCCGGCTCGGCGGCGTCGTCGGGGGTGGCCACGGCCCGGCCCCAGCCGCCCCGGGCGTCGTCCCGGACCGGCTGACGGGCCCGCGCGGACGCCCCGTCGTCGTACCCGGGCACCCGGGCCCGGCCGGCGCCGGCCGGCTCACCCGCCGGGGCGGGGGTCCCGCCGGCCACCGCCACCGCGACGGCGTCCATCCGGGCGCGCAGCCCGTCCACCGTGTCCTGGGCCCGCTGGGCCTGGTCGAGCGCCTGGTTGCCGCGCTGGGCGGCGGCCACGATCTCCGCCCGGAGCTCGCGGCGCAGCTGCTCGATCTCCTCCCACACCTGCTCGTCCACGGCCCGGCCGGCGGTCCCGTCGCCGCGCAGCGCGATGGAGAGGCCGATCAGCACCACGGCCAGGACGGCGAGGACCGCGCCGAAGCGCAGCAGGCCGTTGCCGTCGGCGAAGAGCAGGATGAGGGCCGCGACGGGCGCGAACGCCACACCGATCCAGAAGAGGACGGTCAGCAGCGAGGACGCGCGCCTGTCTGTGGGGGCAACCGGGGTGGACACGGCAACGCAGCCTACCGAGAGTCACCCCGGTGAGGGAACGGGGCAGTTGCCCCGAACCGGACCGGCGACGACCGTCGGGCCGGCCGGCGACCGGGCCTGATCGCCCTTCGGGCTGGTCAGACGGGCGGGCGGAGACCGGACCGCGGCCCGAGGGCGACTTCCGGCCACCGGTGGCCGGAACCACCGGTGGCCGGACGCCGGTCAGCTGCCGGCGAGCGCCGCGTCGGACGAGAAGACCAGGCCGACGCTCGCCCGGCCCTGCCGCAGCGCGGTCTTGGTCTGCGGGCCGCCCGCGTCCAGCGAGCTGAACGAGCCGGCCTTGAAGTCGTAGACCTCGACCAGGCCCGCCTGGCACTTCGGCCGCTGCGGGCACTCCGGCGGGCCGGCGAGCACCGTCGCCTGACCGGAGCACTTGCTCGCCAGGTCGGAGAGGGTCCGCACGCCGTGCTTGTCGGCGAACGCCTTGGTGACCGCGAAGGCGTTCTGGTCCTGCGCGGCGGACGGGGTGCCGAAGACGATGCCGACCTTGTCGCCCTCCGCCTTCAGCGCGGTGACGGTCTTGTCCAGCTCAGGCGAGGAGACCGGCGGCGGGTTCTGGCCGTTGGCCTTGGTGTTGAGGAACTCGGCCATCGTCGCCGCGTACTCCGGGACGACCTGGATCTCGCCCTTTTCCAGCGCGGGCTCGTAGAGCTCGCGGTTGCCGATCGTCTGCACCTTGACCTGGTAGCCGGCGGCGGTGAGCGCGATCTTGTAGAGCTCGGCGATGGTCTGGCTCTCGCTGAAGTTGGCGGCGCCGACCACGAGCTGGCCGCCCGGGCCCTTGGCGATGCCGCCGGTCACGTCGTTGGCCTTGGCGAACTCCTGCGCGGCGACCTGCGGGCTCTTCCGGTCCTGGTCGGTGGCCTTGTTCAGCTCGATCAGCTTCGGCGTGTCCAGCGCCGCGGAGACCTTGTCCAGGGCGGCGAGCAGCTGCGGGTTGGCCGCGTCGGCGTTGACCGCCGGAATGATGTTGTCGGTGTTCTGGAGCTTCTTGTCGTCGTCGAGGGCGACCAGCTGCTCACCCGCCACCGGCTCGCAGCCGGCACCGGAGGCGCCCTGCTCGGGGGCCTTGGTGCCGGACGAGCCGGCGCCACCGCAACCGGTGAGCAGGCCGGCGGCCAGGAGGCCGACGGCCCCGACGGCCAGTCGATTACGTGCGCGCATCATGCCCGCCTTCCGTGTCCCGGCGCGACCCCTGCCGGGCCGGCCGCGTGTCCGACGGGCCCGCCCGTTGCGGCACCCGCGATTACACCCAACATCCTCCGCAGGGGACCGACAACCTGAAGCGTTCTTCGTCACCGGATCGTCACCGGATCCGGCCTCGATGACCGTTTTCGCTCAGTTTCCCGCCGTTGCGTCGGCCGCCCGCCGCTGCGCCGGGCGTACGGCCGGACGCAGCGCCCGCGGGGTGACCACCCGCTCGACGAGGGCCAGCACCCCCTCCGCCAGTACGGCCAGCCCCGCCACCAGCACGCCGCCCGCGATGATCTGCCCCCCACCGGCCGCGATGTCCAGCCCGAAACCGGCCCGGATGATCTGCCCCAGCCCGCCGCCGTCGACGAACGAGGCCAGCGCGGCGGTGGCGATCACCTGCACGGCCGCCGTCCGGAACCCGGCCGCCAGGTAGGGCACCGCGAGCGGCAGCTCGACCCGGCGCAGCACCTGGCCGCCCGAGAGCCCCATGCCGCGGGCCGCGTCCCGCGCCTCCGGGTCCACCTGGCGCACCCCGGTGTACGCGTTGGCGAGCAGCGGCGGCACCGCGAACACCGCCAGCGCGACCACCACCGCCGGCCGGCCGAACCCGAGGAAGGTCAACGGCAGGATGGTCAGCAGGGCCAGCGTGGGCACGGCCAGCGTGACGTTGGAGACCAGCACGACGAGCCCGCCGCCCCGGCCGGTGTGCCCGAGCCAGAGGCCGAGCGGCCAGGCCACCAGGCAGCCGAGCAGGACGGCGGCGGCCGACATGGTCAGGTGCTCGCCGAGCCGGTCCAGCACCCCACCCGGGTTTGTCCAGTTCAGCGGGTCGTTGAGCCAGAGCACCGCCTGCCCCACCGGGTTCATGAGCTGCTCCTTGCCCGCAGCCACGGCATGAGCAGCCGGCCGGCGCCCAACAGGATCAGGTCCAGCACGAGGGCCAGCAGCACGCAGAGCACGGTGCCGGTCATGATCTGCGCCTTGTAGAAGTTGTTCTGGAAGCCGGCGAAGATGAGCTGCCCCAGCCCGCCCCGGCCGACCACCACCCCGACGGTGACCAGGGCGACGGTCGAGACGGTGGCGAGCCGTACGCCGGTCAGGATGCCCGGCAGCGCCAGCGGCAGCTCGACCCGGAACAGCCGGCCCCAGCGGCCGTACCCCATTCCCTCGGCCGCCTCGCGGATCTCCGGCGGCACCTGGGCCAGCCCGGCCAGCGCGTTGCGCACGATCACCAGCAGCGCGTACAGCACCACCACGCTGAGCACGGTGACCGCGCCGATGCCCAGGTACGGCGCGAGGAAGGCGAACAGCGCGAGCGACGGGACGGTGTACAGGACCCCGGTCAGCGCCACGATCGGCCCGGCGAGCGAGCGGAACCAGTACGCTGCCACCGCCAGCGGCAGGGCGACGAGCGCGGCGATCAGCACCGCGCGGGCGGTCAGCGAGGCGTGCTCGCGCAGCGCGGCGAGGATCGTGTCAGAGTTGTCCCGCACGTACTGCCAGGAGAACCACGGGTTACCGGGGGCCGCCCGGTAGCTCAGCTGGAAGGACACACGTGGACGTTACCCCGGACACCACGGACCCCGCCGGGCACAGCGCTGCCTCGATCACCCTCGACGGCATCGGCAAGCGCTATCCCGACGGCACCGAGGCGGTACGCGAGCTGAGCCTGGAGGTCAAGGCCGGCGAGCTGGTGGTGCTGATCGGCCCCTCGGGCTGCGGCAAGTCCACCGTGCTGCGGATGATCAACCGGTTGATCGAGCCGACCGCCGGCCGGATCCTGCTCGGCGACGACGACGTCACCCGGGTCGACCCGGTACGGCTGCGCCGCCGGATCGGGTACGTCATCCAGAACGTCGGCCTCTTTCCACACCAGACGGTCAGCGCCAACGTGGCCACCGTGCCCGGGCTGCTCGGCTGGCCGAAGGAGCGCACCCGCAAGCGCGTGGACGAGCTGCTGGAGCTGGTCGGCCTGGACCCGGCGCAGTTCGGCCGCCGCTACCCGCACGAGCTCTCCGGCGGCCAGCGGCAGCGGGTCGGGGTCGCCCGGGCGCTCGCCGCCGATCCGGTGGTGCTGCTGATGGACGAGCCGTTCTCGGCCGTCGACCCGATCGTGCGTACCCGCCTCCAGGAGGAGTTCCTGCGGTTGCAGGCCGAGGTCCGCAAGACCATCGTGCTGGTCACCCACGACCTCGACGAGGCGGTCCGGCTGGGCGACCGGATCGCGGTGCTCTCCGAGGGCGGCCGGCTCGAGCAGTACGACCCGCCGGCCGCGCTGCTCGGGTCGCCCGCGTCGGACTTCGTCCGCGAGTTCGTCGGCGCCGACCGCGGCATCCGGCGACTCGCGGTCACCCCGGTCACCCGGGACCGGCTGGAGCCGGTGCCGGCCGGCACGACCGACCTGCCGACGGTGGCGCTGGGCGGCTCCGCGTACGACGCGCTGGCGGTGATGCTCACCGCGACGGCGGACCGCGCCCTGGTCACCGAGGACGGCCGCCCGGTCGGCGTGCTCAGCCGGGAACGGGTGCTCGCCCTCGGCCACCCGGAGTCCTGAACCGGGCCCGGCCACCAAGCGGCGTGAGCCGCGTCAGGCGCGACCGCCCAGCGGGCGGCGTGAGCCGCGTCAGGCGCGACCGCCCAGGCTGGCCAGGCCGACGATCCAGCCGGCGAAGAAGCCGTACGTGGCGCCGGTGCCGGCCGCCTGGAAGCTGACCAGCAGGGACGCGTCGGTGCCGAGGAACGCGGCGAGCAGCGCGGCCAGGCCGGCGGCCAGCGCGTACGCCGCCCAGCCGGTGCAGAACTGGCTCAGCGAGCCGGGCACCCGGGCGGCCTGGGCGGCGGGCATCAGGTAGAGCAGCCCGGCGGCCAGCAGCACCAGCAGGATCGCCCGCAGGTCGCCGCCGGAGATCCGGTCGGCCGAGTCGCCCATCCCGAACCGCCAGGCGGGCCAGGCGAGCAGCCGCAGGAACCAGCTGCCGGCCCCGTCCGGATCGGTGTGCGTGGCGGCCCAGCCGACATACCACGGGCTGCCGCAGACGGCGACCAGGATGAGCACGGCCAGGGTGCCGGTGCCCGCGGCGGTGCCGTACCCGCTGACGGTCCGGGGGCGGTTGGTCAGGGCCATGCCGCGCTCAGTTCCCGCCCGCTCGGATCGGGCAAACCTGCGCGCCGGCCGGGCCCGCCGGGTCAGTGCTTCAGCAGGTAGTCGATGAAGGCGGCCCGCAGCAGCGGCGCCGACTCCTCGTAGCCGTGCCCGGTCAGCTCGCGCCACAGCGCCGACGCCTCGTCGATGGTCGGGCCGACGGAGTTGGGCGCGCCGTCCAGCGCGGCGGCCTCGTCGGCGTTCGGCAGGTGCCGCAGCACCGACCAGAAGAACCCGACGTCGCGTCGCTCCCGGGCCAGCGCGAACGCCCGCTCCCGCAACTCCTCCGTGGAGAGCGCGTCGAGCTCCGCGAAGGAGCGCCCCTCGGTGCCGGTGGCAGGTGTGTCGGTCATGCCGCCGAGCCTAACCGGCGAGATCACCTTCGGCTCGCCGGACGCGGCGGACGGCCGGCCTACCGGTCGGTGCTGTCCCAGCGGTTGGGGCCGGACTCCCAGCGCGGCCCCTCCCACTGCGCCGGCGGCTCCACCGCCTGGGTGGGCATCGCCGGCGGCCAGTTCTCCACCGGGGCGGGCTGGGGCAGCGACCAGCCGCCGCTGAGCGCGCCGTCGCGGGGTGGCGCCGGCTCGGCCACCCCGCCGGTCGCGGGCCGGCCGGCAGACTCGATCAGCCGGGTCACCAGCAGGCCGAGCCCGAGGGCCACCCCGCCGACCGCCCAGCGGCTGAACGTCCAACCCCGGGCGTCGGCCCAGGCCAGGAAGACCACCGTCAGCCCGACCGCGAGGAGGGTGCCGAAGACGCCGCCCCGACGGCCGTACAGGCTGGTGCCGGCGAGCGCCGCGATCCCGACGGCCAGCACCGTCCAGTCCAGCCCGGTGCCGGGCGCGACCGGTTCGGCGCCGTTCGCGGCGATCAGGATCCCGGCGAGGGTGGCCAGCACGGTCGAGCCGACCAGCCCGCCGACGGCGATCACCGCGGCCGCCACCCCGCGCCGCCGGGCCGGGTCGGCGACCGGCCGAAACCGGCCGATCAGCCGGCGGATCGACCGGACCGCGCCGAACAGCCCGCCGAGGACGGCCGCCGCGGCGAAACCGGCGAGCAGGTACCAGGCGCTGCGCCGCGGGTCGTACTCGCCCTGGACCAGCACCGGCGTGGCGCGGCGCTCGATGTACACGATCACGCCGGCCGCGCCGGCGAGGGTGGCCGCCCAGCCGGGCACCTGGAACACCACCATCGCGAGGCCCACCGCCAGCCCGCCCAGCGCGGCGACGGCCAGCGCCGGGACGGCGGCCGCCGCCACCCCCCGGTCACCCTGCTCGGCGAAGTGCAGCGCCGCGGCGACGGCGACCGGCCCGACCGCGAGGTTCACCGCGGCGGTGCGCAGGCTGAGCCCGGCGGCGAGGGCGAGCAGGCCGTACGCCACCACGTCGACGGCCAGGGCGCGCAGGGCCGCGCCGCGCAGGGCGCCGGCGTCCCGCTGCCAGAGCAGGAGCGTCACCACCACCAGCGCGACGAGCAGGACCAGCTCCCAGCACGCGTGCACGGCGATCCGGTCCCGGCCCTGCTCCTCGACCGCACGGTCGTCGGGAGTGTGCTCCGGCCCGGCCGCGGGAACCCCGGAGGACGGCTCCGCCGTCGTGCTCCAGCCAGGTTCGTCGTACCCCATGACGCGCGCCTCCCGCGGTGGGCGGCCGTCCCACTGTCGCCCGCAGGGACCGGGGCGGCCGTTGCTCTCGGTCGCCAGGCACGGTACCTGCGCCGGGGGCGACGCGTAACCCCCCCTGATCAGCGCTGACCGGGACGATTCTCCCGGTCGGCGCCCGCCCGGTCCTCGTCGTCCTCCTGCTCCGGCACCCGGCAGGAGCGCTCCAGCCAGAGCGCGGCGGCGACCAGGGCGAGCGCGGCGACCAGCCCGGCGATGGCGGCCGGCCGGTCCTCGATGGCGGCGTTGGTGTCCTCGATGAACAGCCAGCCGGTGATGCCGGCGTAGAAGCCGAGGAAGATCGCGCCGGCGAGCGCGGACGCCTTCGCCAACACCACGAACCGGGCCACCAGCAGCGGATTGACCGGGTCCCGGCCGGGCCGGCGCTCGATCCGGTTGCGGGTGTTGAGCGCGGCGTACGCCTCCAGCACCGCCAGCCCGGCCAGCGTGATCACCGGCAGCCAGGGCAGGCTCGGCACCACGTCGTAGTAGAACGCGCTGACCAGCAGCCAGGCCAGCGCGGCGGCGGCCAGGGCCGCGACCACGAGCGTCGAAACGCGGGTGGGGCCCATCCGGAAACGGTCGGGATCGCCCCCGCGCGGGGACTGCGCCTGGGTCATGCCAGCCGGCTCCACTGGGTCATGCGTCCGACTCTATCGCCAGATCGGGCCGCGGACCGAGTTCCAGGGCGTCGGAGGCGAGCGGCTCGGCGTTCAGCAGGTCGGTGAGCCAGCCGTGCCCGGGCAGCCGGCCGTGCGGCTCGATGTCGATCCACGGCCGCAGCACGAAGGCGCGCAGGTGGGCGCGGGGATGCGGCAGGGTCAGCTCGGGGTCGTCGCTGAACACCGGCTCGCCCGCGTCGTCCCAGACCGCGACGACGTCCACGTCGAGGGTGCGTGGCCCGTACCGGCGCTCCGGGTCGCGGGTGCGGCCGGCCGCCGTCTCGGCGGCCCGGGCCCGGTCCAGCCAGTCGCGCGGGCCGGCCGCCGGCTCCGCGACCAGCACCGCCGCGTTGAGGTACGCGGGCTGGTCTGCGTCCCCCCACGGTGGAGTCTCGTAGACGCCCGAGACGACCCGCACGGCGTCGCCGAGCGCGGCCACCGCCGCGCGCAGGTGGGCGAGGCGGTCGCCGAGGTTGCTGCCGATCGACAGCACGGCCCGGCTCACCGGGTACGCCGCATCGTCACGGCCACGTCGGCGAAGGCGTGCGGGATCGGGGCCTCCGGCTTGTGCACGGTGATCGTGGCGGCGGCCACCAGCGGTTCGGCCAGGCAGACCGCGAGCAGCCGGTCGGCGAGGGTCTCGATCAGGTTGACCGGCTCCCCGGTGACCACGGCGACCAGCTGCTCGGCCAGCTCGCCGTAGTGCACCGTGTCGGCCACAAGGTCGGAGCGGGCGGCCGGGCCGAGGTCGAGTTCGAGCACCGCGTCGACCACGAACTCCTGCCCGTCGGCGCGTTCGAAGTCGTACACCCCGTGCCGGCCGTGCGCGCGCAGGCCGGTCAGCTCGATCCGGTCGGTCATCGGTCCCCTTCGTTCCCGGCGCCGGCCGGCGCCGGCGCCACCAGGTGGGGGCGGCCGGTGGCCCGCCAGACGGCGAGCGCGTCGGCGGTGCCCCGCACGTCGTGCACCCGGACTCCCCACGCCCCCGCCGCCACCGCGAGCAGGCTGGTGGCGACGGTGGCCGCCTCCCGGCCGGAGGTGGGCCGGGGCGTGCCGTCGGCGTCGGCCAGCAGGCGGCCCAGGTAGGACTTGCGGCTGGCCCCGAAGAGCAGCGGGAACCCGAGGCCGATCAGCTCGGGCAGGCGGGCGCTGAGCTCCCAGTTGTGCGCGGCGGTCTTGGCGAAGCCGAGCCCGGGATCGATGACGATCCGGTCGGCGGCGACGCCGGCGGCGAGGGCCGCGTCGACCCGCTGGCCCAGCTCGACCCGGACGTCGGCGACCACGTCGGTGTAGCTGGCCAGGGCGCGCATCTCGCGGGAGTGCCCGCGCCAGTGCATCAGCACCCAGGGGCAGCCGGCGTCGCGGACCACCCGGGCCATGTCCGGGTCGGCGAGGCCGCCGGAGACGTCGTTGACCACGTCCGCGCCGGCGGCCAGGGCCGCCTCGGCCACCCGGGCCCGGCTGGTGTCGATGCTGACCGGGATGCCGGCGGCGTGCAGCTCCCGGACCACCGGGAGGATCCGGGCGGTCTCGGTCTCGGCGTCCACCCGCTCGGCGCCCGGCCGGGTGGACTCGCCGCCCACGTCGACCAGCCCGGCACCCTCCGCGCGGAGCCGCACCCCGTGTGCGACGGCGGCGTCGAGGTTGCCGTATCGGCCGCCGTCGGAGAAGGAGTCGGGCGTGACGTTGAGGACGCCCATCACCACCGGGTCCGTCGCCCGTACCAGATCGGTCACGACTGCACGGTACCGGGCGCGAGCCGGGCGACCGGCGGCCCGGGTGACCGCCCGGAAGACCGGCCCTGACGTGCCTATTGGAACAGGTGTACGATCGGTCGTCCGGGGCCGATCGGGTCGACTCTTCGCGGCTTGTCGCAAAGGGGGGCGGCCCGTACGCTTTGGAATGGCCCAGCAACGGGCGGGCGAAGACCGGAGGGAGGGCTCTAGCGGGGCAAATCCCCCCAGACGTCGCCACCGTCCGTGGCGAAGTGACAGACACAGTGTCAGGGACGCCATGTCATCGAGAACGCGTCCCGCCAGGTTCGCCCGACTGCACCACCGCGGCTCCCCCCGGGCCGCGACATGGGGAGGTTTCCAGTGATCGCCATCGAGCTCGTGGAGACGGCGACGTCCGGTGTCACCCAGCTGTTCCACACCCTGACGTCGACCCCGCTCGCCGAGCCGGCCCCCAAGGGCATCGACACCAACGGCGTGGTCTCCTTCTTCGCCAGCAAGATCGCACCGATCCTGCTGGCCGTGCTCGGGGTCATCTTCATCGGGCGGGCCAGCCGCGGTGAGATCTCGAAGGTGCTGACCAGCTCCGCCATCGCCATCGTCGGGCTCGCCTTCATCGCCGGCGCGGCCACCCTCTTCTTCGTCGGCGACTACCTGATCGACCTGATCTTCGAGTAGGCGCGGGGCGACCTATGCGGCTGCGCACCGACGACGACATCTACCGGGCACGCCTGGTCTATCTGGGCCCGCCCGGCTACACCCTGCCCGTCCACCTGCCGTACGCGCAGTACGGCCTGTTCATGCTGCTCGTACCCCTCTACGTGTTCATCCACTGGCTGTTCACGATGAGCGTCGACCTCTTCCCGGCGTGGGAGATCGCGCTCGCCATCGTGACCACCTCGTTCATCTTCCGGTACGTCGACCCGGACCGGCCGGCGCGGATGGTGATCCGCACCGCGCTGACGGACTGGCGCCGTACCCGGGAACCGGCCGCCGAACAGCGCGACCCGCGCCTGGTGGCGAGCCGGATCAGGATCCGGGAGGAGCTGGCATGACCGGGTGCGCGCCGACGGCACGACCCCACGACACGGGTGAGGCGGTGGCATGAACCGCTCCTCCACGCCGGGCTCCCCGGCCGGACGGCATGCCGGCCCGCGCGTTAACCGTGCGCGGTCGATCGACTACACCGAGGAAGAACAGCCCGACGAGACCGCCCTGGTGCCGGGGCCCGGCCACGGGCGGGTCGGCGTCTTCCAGGCCCCCCGGCCCGGCCCCGCGCGGCCGGTCGAGCCCGCGGGCCCGCCGCCGCTGGCCGGCGACGGCACGGACATCGACTCCCCCTTCCTCGACCTGTTCGGCGGTGCCCGGCCGAGCCGTGCGGCGCTGCCCGCGCCACCCGCCGCCCGCCGCCC
>NZ_JAIOAA010000007.1 GCF_019890675.1 Micromonospora sp. PLK6-60
CCGCCCGGGGCCCGAGCAACAAATCTTCGCCGCGGTTGAGCGACTTCGGCAGGCATGCGGATAGCGAAGCTGCTTCCAGTGGCTGCACGCCTTCACGGCAGCCCGGACCGAGAAGACCTCCACGACCCCCTCGTATCCTCGGCAGGTGATCATGGGGGAGGACCCGCAGGGGTAGCGGCCGCGTCGAGTCCAAGCAGATGGCCGATCCCGGCGGTGGCGAGAGGTGCTTTCGGCGCTGAGGGTGATCATGTGCGCTGGCGTTGTTGTGGTGCCGGCTTCATGGGCGTGCGCAAGAAGTTGGAGGCAGAACAGGACGAGGCGGCGCCGAAGGCCGCGGCCAGGGTATGGCTGCTACACCTCAGCGCCGGTGAGGAGTTGGGGCTGTCGCGGGTGCTGGTCGGCTCGCGCCATGACGAACTCCGCCAGCAGTGGCGGGACTGCCGGGCCGAGTGACCAGTTTCGGCCGGGAGCCGCCGAAGCTGGAGAGCACGGGGCCGACCTAGCATGCCGAACTGGTGACAGGAAAGCGTCGCAGCTGACTGGTATATGACATGCAGACGAGATCCGACAAGCTATGGCCCACGCAGGCAACAAAAGGTATAACGGTCCAATGCCGGTCATTGAAGTACTAACTACCGCCGTCGGCTCGTCTATCGCGAAGTGGATTATTGGCGAATGGATAGGCGACGGAATAGGCAAGGAGTTATCGAGTGGGCTGATTGACGCAATCAGCCCGAAGGTACCGGACTTTTTCCAACGCCGCCGCATTGAGCGACAAATGCAGCTTGTTGCAGAATCATCCGCTGAAAAGTTGGCACAGCTGATTGCCATGGAGTTCAGGGGCCTTGACGAGTCGGAGCAGATTGCGGCTGCGCATGCTGCCGGAGAAGTTCTTCTCCAAGGTCTGGGAGAAATGAATCTAGTCGCCTTGGATTATGATCCGGTTCGACTCAAAAAAGAGCTACTCACGTCGGGCGCGCAACGCGTCTACACTTACGGACTATCAGAAGACGCGGTTCACCTTTACAACCTGCTGCTATCCGAATCGTCAAGCTACATTATCGAGGTAGTCACGACCCTGCCTAGTTTCACAACGAGCTCTTCTGTTGAGATACTTCGCCGCGAAACAGCGTTGATCGACATGATCCGGGAGATCTACGCGAAACTGCCCGATCCAGGAGCAGGCGCTAAACGGACTGCTGCCGAAATAGCTGAATTCGAAACAAGCTATCGGCGGTTCGTTGCCCGCCGTTTAGACCGGCTCGAGCTATTTGGCCTATCGGCTTCAGAATTCAGCAGCCGATACGCCCTTAGTGTCGCCTACATTACCCTTGGCGTTAAGGCCGAAAGCAGGGAGTTCCGCCTTATCACCGAAGGAAAGGTTTTGGCGAACCAGCCAAAGGGCGAAAAAATCGGCGATAGCGTGAATCTGAGGATTGACGATGCCATCGGCTCAAGCACACGGATCTTCGTTCGGGGAGCGGCTGGATCTGGAAAAACAACTCTTATGCAATGGATCGCTGTGCGGAGCGCTCGAGGTGAGTTTGATGGACCTATGGAAGGGTGGAACCGCACCATCCCATTCTTCTTGCAACTTCGCAGGTTCTCCAAAGGCGCGCTGCCTACGCCTGACGAGTTTCTCTCGTTCGCAGGGAATGGGATCCTTGAAAGAGCCCCTACAGGTTGGGTGATCGAGCAGTTGCTTGAAGGGCGAGCAATTCTCCTGATTGACGGAGTCGACGAGGTTGCCGAGTCAGAGAGATCAAGGGTGCGTCGGTGGCTCGCGGATTTGATCGCCGCTTATCCCGATTGTAGATATGTCGTTACCAGTCGACCCTCCGCAGTTGCTGAGGACTGGCTGCAGAGCGAGCTATTCACAGCCGTAGATCTTCAGCCAATGACGATGACAGACATTAAAGAGTTCGTATCGCATTGGCACCAGGCTGCGGCGCGAAACGCTACAAGTGACGAGCATCTTGCCCAACTAGCCAGATATCAAGTGACCTTAACCGACACGATTGCAGCAAGTCGCCAGATTCGCAGTCTAGCGACGACTCCGCTTCTATGCGCGATGCTCTGCGCTCTTAATCGCGATAGGCGCACCCAGCTTCCGAAAGATCGTGTTGAGCTATACCGAATAGCGCTAGAAATGCTGCTCGAACGAAGAGATCTTGAGCGGGAAGTAGACGTCTCTCGTGATCCCCAGCTTTCACTGCCCGAGAAGCTGATCATCCTCCGAGAGCTTGCATATTGGCTTGTTCTGAACGAACAGTCCGACATTGAGTACGCCGATGTCATCCAGCGATTTACTCATCGCCTGAAATCGATGCCTGGAGTTCAGGCTGAGCCAGAAAGCGTGCTCAAGTATCTGCTGGTGCGCAGCGGGCTTCTGCGCGAGCCGGTGCAGGGTCGCATCGACTTCATTCACCGAACGTTCCAGGAGTATTTAGCAGCCGTCGAGGTATCCGAGCTTGGCCATATTCCAATGTTGGTTACTAGAGCAGCAGAGGATAACTGGCGAGAGGTTGTCATTTTGGCGGCGGGGACATGCCATAGCCGCCAAAAGGCAGAACTTTTGCAGGGCCTTCTAAGACGGGGACATAGCGACACGGAAAACCAGCATACCCTGTACCTCTTAGCAGTTGCTTGCCTTGAGACAGCGCGTGAAGTGCCCCCAGAGCTCGTAGGTGATATCAGTGATTGCCTTAACGAGCTGCTTCCTCCCAAGAACGTGACGGAGGCCAAGGAACTTGCATCGGCAGGTGAATTAGCGCTTGCACGACTATCCCAATATAACGATTCGCGAGCAGCCCAGGCTGCGGCGTGCGTGCGAGCAGCATGCCTAATCGGCGGGGAGTCATCTATATCGGTGCTGAAGGCCTTCAGCACCGATCATCGCAAAACCGTTCAGCGAGAGCTTCTTCGCTGTTGGTCATTGCACGACATGCCAGCCGAGTACGGCGAGCAGGTTCTTGGGGAGGCTCCACTGCTCGCTGGAGACGCTCATATTTCGGACTCTACTCTGCTGCCGTATTTACCCATGCTGAAAAATCTTAAGCGGCTTAACGTGACGTTGCGAGGGATCAGTGCCAACCTCGACAGTCTGAGGAATCAGCCACAATTGGCGCTATTTGACGCTCGCGGCAGCGCGAATATAGACGACCTATCCTTTCTTTCTGACGCTGAAGACCTTGTCCACCTCGATCTAGAAGGATGCGAAAATATAGAGGATTTAGGGCCCATTTCCAACTGCTCGAGTCTCATGCTGTTGGATGTTTCCGGTTCAAGCGTTACCGACCTGTCACCCCTCGCTGAACTTTATGACCTTTCATGGCTGTCCCTGCGAGGTTGCCACAATATTTCGGAGTGGAGCCATCTCAGCGAACTAGTCCGTATCGAATATCTAGATGTTTCCAACTGCTCCGGTCTGAACGATGTGGGATTTCTGACGGGGTGGGATAGGCTGGAGCGGCTGTACATGAGTGGGACGAATGCGAGTTCACTGGATTCCCTTGGCGCACTTCCACGCCTGAGAAGCCTGACGGCGATGTTCTCCGACAATCTTCGTGACATTTCGGGGCTAAGCGGGAATATGTCGCTACACGAAGCCGACTTCACCGATTGCGACGGCATCTACGATGCCGCCTCGCTAGTGAGTATCCCGGCACTAGAGCGACTCGACTTCGATGGTTGCGAGAACCTGCGAACCCTCCCCGCCGCCGCCGCGGTTCCTAACCTTCGATTCTTGGGACTTTTCGGATGTCGAAATATTCGTGACATCAGCGCCCTCGAAGGCTACTCGGAGTTGGCAACCCTTAATTTGTCGGGCACCTCTGTTGGCGATCTTTCGCCCCTTTCGCGGCTGCGCAATTTGACTCATTTATTTATGGGCAATTGCACGAATGTCGGCAATCTTAGTCCACTTGCCGAACTTCCGCATCTGAAGGTGCTGAGTTTGTCCGAAATCGATGGCCTGGATCTTCGCGAACTGTGGGGTCGATCTAGCAGCGATTTGACCGTGCATTTGCGTCGTGAACAAGTCGTTCATGGAGTCGATTCGTTCAAAGCGACAGGGGGACGAGTCCGCTACCTTGGATCCTATTACGATCGCTCGGCCAACTGAAATTTGGCCGAGCCGCCAGACCGGCGGCTGGGTGAGACCTGCGGCCAGGTGCCAGGGGTTGGCTGATGCGGAGCGGGTGACAAGCGGTCAGGTTCGCTGGCTGCGTCGAACGATCGGCCAGATGCGAGATCCGCCTCAGGCGGTCTGGCGTCGCCCCGGCCACTCATGCTTCCAAGGATGAGCGAGACCTAGTCGCCGTCGGACTCGACCGAGATTCGGCGTTGGGCGCCCAGCTCCGGTCGTCGGTCAGCTGCACTTTGGCCATTCCGGCACGGCCGGCTGTCCGCCGGCCGGAGGACAGCCGGCCGGACGACACCACTGCCGAAATAGCCTCTTTGAAATCAAGGCGCCGCGCTGGCGCGGCGCAGCCCGCCGTGCCCGGCCTGCTGGCGGCCTCCGGCCGGCATCGGCCGGGCACGGCGGACAAGCGGCACATCTGGATGGCCTATCCGCTCGCGTCAGGATCTCCAAAACGGCGACGCCAGACAGCGTCTACACCCGACCGGATTACCACAGCGATGTCGTTAACGGAGCGGACATAAGCAACCGCAGCCCCTGCTTCCGGCGCCGTCTTGCCGTGTGCCACGTCGTTTCGAAGCGCGCGGAGGGAGTTGAGTGCCTCTGTGGTTTCGTCGGAGATGACTCCCTGGCCGTGCAGCGCCGAAATTAGAGTGTACGCCGGAGAACTACTGCCCAGACGCTGACGAATATTCCTCGGCATCACGTCGGCCGCCGCGCTCGCCATGATTTCGCCGAGCAACGACCAGGACGCAACTACCGAGTAGGAGGGGTTCTCGCTCGCCCGCAGAGCGATCTCCCGGAAGCCGTCCTCCAGACGGTCGATCTCGGCGCCGCTTGGTGCCTCAGGGCCGCCCGGTGCCTCAACAGTCTCCGAGCGTGTGGCCTCTGCCTCAATCGCTCGTTCCACTTGCCGCTCGGCCTCACCGAACTCCGCCGCGAAGCTTCCCGCGCTGACTGACCGGAGCTGCCCCACACGCTTTGCAAGCGGCTTACGCAAGACCAAGAGGACGGTCAGTGCCAAGGCCGGCCAAGTCAGGTGGCCGACAAGCGCCGCAGCAAATTCGTAGCCATCCACAGCCTGCATCTTGCCGCAGTGCATCAAGTCTGCTGGAGGGACGATCGCCGGGCGGTTGGCCGTCACCGAGGTCGGGGCGATCGGCTGCCGCGCCGCTTCGCGGCTTGCCACCGCATAACGAGCCCGGGCGCGCGGAACGCCGGCGACACGGCAAGCCGCCCCCGGCCGCGGGGCCGGGGGCGGCGAGCCGTACGCCACCGGACAGCCCCGCACCCACCGCACCGCCGTGCCAGCCACGTGCCAGTAGCCGGTGTCCCAGAGGGTCACCAGCGGTCATGATCGGGCAGCACGACACGTCCGCCGACCAGGCGATCCGGGCAGATCATGACAGCCGAGAACGATCTTCCAAACTGACTACGCGGGTTCGATTCCCGTCGCCCGCTCCACAGCCTTCCGGCCGGTGCCGCCCGGCCCCCGGTCAGCTCGGGGTGAGCAGGCAGAACTCGTTGCCTTCCGGGTCGGCCATGACCGTCCACGGGACATCCACGTCGATGGCGGTGGCGCCGAGCGCCCGCAGCCGGGCCGCCTCGGCCGCCAGGTCGTCACCCGGGTACGGGCGCACGTCGAGATGGACGCGGTTCCACCCGGTCTTCACGTCGGGGGTACGGAGGAACAGCAGGTACGGGCCGACGCCCTTGGCGGAGCGCAGCAGCGCCTTCTGGTCGGTCACCTCGTGCACGGTCCAGTCCGTGGCCTCGCCCCAGAAGCGGGCCATGAGGCGCGGATCCGCGCAGTCGACCACCACCGAGGCGATCGGTCCGGTCTCGTCGTAGTAGGAGTCCAGCACGCAGAACTCGTTGCCCTCCGGGTCGGCCATGACCGTCCACGGGACGTCGCCCTGGCCCACGTCGGCGCGAGTGGCACCGAGCTCCGTCAGGCGCGCGACCAGCTCCGCCTGATGGGCCGCCGAGCGGGTGGCGAGATCGACGTGCACCCGGTTCTTGACCGTCTTGGGCTCCGGGGAGACGACGAGGTCGACGCAGACGGCGACGGGGGCGGGATAGACGAAGCCCTCGGGTTCGAGGTTGGTCACGCCGGGTCCCTCGCTGGCGAGCCCCCAGCCGAGCGCCGCCGCCCAGAAGCCGCCCAGCGCGGAGTCGTCCCGAGCCTTCATGTTGATCTGCACAAGCCGAGTTGCCATGCCGACGATGCTAGAGCGTGCTGCCGCCCCGGTGGGATCCCTCCGCTGCCCGGACCTTGCCGGCGGGAACGGCACGACCTCACAGTTTCAAGCCCTCCACCGTGTCGAAGCCGTACCAGTTGAGGGAGAAGTAGGCGCCAGCGGGCGGCACCGCGGGAAAGACGCCCCAGCTGTTGATGCCTTCCCCCGGCGCCAGGGAGAAATCCTCGCCGGGGTGCTGTGCGGTGCAGTACGTGTCCGTCGGATAGACACGCCGACCGTCCGCGAGGGTGAGTTTCGACGATTGCAGATCTGGTTGTGGCGCGGGACAACTCAACCCCCAGCCCCCGGGAGAGTGGTTCTGGTAGCGCAGGTGCACCTTGAGCTGCCCAGCGCGGGTGACCTCCAGACCGGTGAGCGTGATGGTGTTGGCGCCGTCGTCATAGAACGTACGGTTCAGCTTCCGTAGCCCCGCCTTGGCCGGCTTGACCACCGGGGCAGCGGTCCCGGCGCTGTCCGGCCGCGAGGGACCAGCGGGCTGAGCGTGGCCGTCGCCCTGCGGGCCCCTGTCATCGAACCCGAACCAGCCCACGATCGCGGCCGCGACGACGGCAACGACGACGCCGACCACAATCTCGGCGAGAATCTTCTTCACCGGAGCCGCCCCAAGCCCTCAAGCCGTCGATCAGATGTCGCAGATTCCCATGTAACGCGGCGACGCACTTCCGCGTAACGACGAAGACACCGATCCGACAGGCGGCGGCCGGCGCGACCGCGCCGGGTGACCCGGTCAGCCCGTGGCGGAGAGGTGCCACAGACCGGCGTGCCGGGGATCCCGGCGCACCCGGGGCACCTCGTCCGGTCGAGGCGACCAGTCGCGGTACGCCAGGAAGGCCAACCGCCAGGCGATCACGACGAACACGACGAGGCCCGCCGGGGGGATCAGCCACAGGAGCGCGTCCCGCCGGCGGTACGACACCCGCGGCGCGAGCCAGGCCGTCACCGCCATCGGAACCGCTATCCGGCTGACGTCCGCCAGCGGACCGCTGCCCAGCGTCGCCTCGACCAGCTCACGGAGGACCATCGACGGCACCGTGATCCCGAGCACGAGCAGCACCGTGATCAACGCGCGGGGGCCGCGGGTCAGGGGCGGGCGCGGGCCGGACGCGTCGTGGGCCATGGCCGGCAAGATACCGGCCGGCCGCCACCGCGCCGGCACCTGATGGACTCTTCCTTCTACTATGCGGAGAGTTCCACCACGGGCACAGGAGGTGGCGATGTCCCGTCGTCGGGTCGGGTGGGGTGCCGGCGCCGCGGCGGTGCTCGCCGCCGTGAACAGCGCGGTGATCAACGAACTGCACGCCGGCTGGCCGTGGTGGATCGCGGCGGTGCTGGTCACGGCCGCCGGGGCGGGGCTGGCGGCGGGGCTGGCGGTCCGGGCCCGGGCGCCGGCAGCCGGATCCGGTGCCGCACCGCAGGTGGGCGTCCGCGATTCCCAGGGCGTGCAGGTCGGCGACGGGAACCGGCAGCACAACACCTTCTCTTGACCGGAGCGGGGTCACGCTGATGGATTGGATCGGGATCTCCCACTCCTCGGGTGTCCAGGTCGGGGACCACAACGAACAGCACAATCACTACCAGCTCCCGCCGCCCGCCTACCGCTTGTCCGACTCCACGGCTCGGCCACGACGCCCGGTCGGCCCGCTACGCCCGGCCGAGCTGCTCGACGCCGGGCACGAGGTGGTTCCCTTCTTCGGCCGGGAGGAGGAACAGCGTTCGCTGTGGCGATGGCTGACGGCCGGCGACGGGGAATCGGACCGGGCGGTGCGGCTGTTCCACGGCCCGGGGGGACAGGGCAAGACGCGCCTCGCGGCGCAGTTCGCCGGGGCCGCTCGTACGGCGGGCTGGGACGTCCTGCTCGCGCACCGCGATCCGCGGGCGGCCGAACCCGCGCCGCGCCTGCGGCGGGGCGCCGCCGGGTTGCTGGTGGTGGTGGACTACGCCGACCGGTGGCCGGTCAACGACCTGCGTTCGCTGGTGACCGACAGCCGGCTCCACCGCCAGGTACCGGTGCGGATGCTGCTGCTGGCCCGCTCCGCCGGATACTGGTGGCAGGCGCAGCGGTACTGGCTCAGCCGGCTGGGCATCGCCGTGGATGAGCACGAGCTGACCGCGCTGGCGGCGGACGACGCCGCCCGGAAGCGGTTGTTCCGCACGGCCGTCGACCGTTTCGCCGCGCTGATCCCGCGGTCCCGGGCCGGCACCGCCCGCCGGTGGGACCTCACCGGGCTTGCCGACGGCACGGCCTTGACCGTCGAGCTCGCCGCGCTGGTCGCGGTGGTCGCCAGCCGGGAGGCGGGCACGACGCCCGCCGCCACGGTCGAGGACATGTACGGCTACCTGCTCGACCGCGAGGTCGAGCACTGGCGGCAGCTCTTCGTCGGCGGTGCCGTCACCAGCCCGCCCGAGCAGCTCGACCGGGCGGTGTTCGCCGCCACGCTGGCCGGCCCGGTGTCCTACGAGGCCGGCGAGCTGATCCTCGGCATGCCCGGGGTGGGCGCTGGCCCGGTCGACGCGCCTACGTTACGAACCGACCACGCGAGGTGCTATCCACCCCGCAGCGACGCGTCGGCACTGGAGCCGCTGCAACCGGACCGGCTCGGTGAGTCGTACCTGGCGCTGGCGTTGCCGGGTCATGGGCGGCAATCGTTCCCGGCCAAGCCCTGGGCGCCCGGTGTGGTCCGGGCGCTGCTGCGCGGCGCGGGCCTGCCGGCCGCCACGGCGGCCGAGGTCCGGGCCGACACGCTGCGCAGGCTCGTGGAGGTGGCGGCCGACTGGCGGCACGTTCGTCGGACACTGCTCGTACCGCTGCTGCGCGACGGTCCCGCGCTGGCCGTCGCCGCCGGGGGCGCCGTGCTGGCGAGGATCATCGACCTGCCCGACGTCGACGACGACCTGCTGGCGGCGATCGAGCCGGTCCTGCCTACCGGCCGGCACGTCGACTTCGACAACGTGGCCCGCGACGTGGTGGGCCGGCTCCACGCGGCTCGACTGACGCCCGACCCCGGTCCGGTCCGGCGTGCCGAGTTGCACATCGCGTACGGTCGTCGGCTCGCCTTCGCCGGCGACCGCGAGGCCGCCCTCGACCAGTTGGAGCTGGCCGTCGCCGCGGGTGAGCAGGCCCGGTCCGCCGCTGCCTCGGCGGAGACGTCCGCCCTGCTCGCCCGCGCCCTGCACCTGCGCGGGCACCGGCTGGCCGACCTCAACCGGTACCCGGCGGCGCTGGTCAGCGCCGAGCGAGCCGTGGCCCTCCTCACCTCGCTCGTGGGCGAAGGAGTGCCGGTCGACCACCGGCCGGCGCTCGCCGAGGCGCTGGACAGCCTGGCGACCCGCCTGTCGAACCTGCAGCGACACCAGGAGGCGGAGGCGGTGTCCCAACAGGCGGTGGCCTTGTTCGGCGGGATGCCGCTGGAGACGACGGCCGAGTTGGTCGGTCTGGCCGGGGCCCTCGCCAACCTGGCGGTGATCCAGGCGCACCTGGGTGAGACGGGCCGGGCGCTCGGCAACGCCCGCCGGGCGGAACGGATCTGGCGGGGGCTCAGCGACGCCGAGCCGGCGGTGTACCGGCCCGACCTGGCCGCGGCGCTCAACACGGTCGGGCTGCGGCACGCCGAGCTGGGCCAGCTCGACGAGGCGGCGCGGGTCGGCGCGGAGTCCGAGCAGATCCTCCGCGAGCTGGTCCGGGTCAATCCGGTGGCCTTCGAACTGCGACTGGCCGCCGTGCTGGCCAACCTCAGCGGATACCTCTGGCAGTTGCACCGTCGCGTCGAGGCGCTTGAGCTCAACGCCGAGGCGGAGCGCATCTTCGTCCGCTGGAACGGGACGAACTCGCCAGCGTTCCACGTCCATCTGCGCCGCGTGCGGGAGAACATCGCGGCGATGCGGGCCAAGCAGTCGCCGGTGGACCTGCGACGCTGGGAGCTGGGCGCGAACTCGTTCCAGAGCTGAGGCGACGGCGGCACCCCGCCAGCCACCCATGGGCCGGTACGGGGACCGGTGCGTACGATGCGGGGCCGGCGTCCCTCGTCCCCCCGCGGAGGTATCCACCGATGTCAGGTCAGCTCGACGGCTACGCCCTCGGCGTCGACCTCGGGACGTCGAACACGGTGGCCGTGCTGCGCTGGCCGGACGGGCGTACCCGGCCGCTGCTCTTCGACGGTCAGCCGATCCTGCCGTCCGGGGTGTACGCCGACGCCGAGGGTGGGTTGCACGCCGGCCGGGACGCGCAGCGCCTGGCGCAGGCCGAGCCGCAACGGTACGAACCGAACCCGAAGCGCCGGGTGGACGAGGCCGAGATCCCGCTCGGCGACCGGACCTACCTGCCCGCGGAACTGCTCGCGGTGACGTTGCGGGCGGTGGCGGACGCGGCGGTCGGCGCGCTGGGCTTCCTGCCGCCGGCCGTGGTGACGTACCCCGCGGCGTGGGACGCGGACCGACGCGCGGTGCTGCACGACGCGCTCCGGCTCGCCGGCTGGCCCGACGCCGCCGAGCACACGCTCTCCGGACCGGTCCCGCCCGGCACCCGGCTGCTGCGGGAACCCGTCGCCGCGGCCCGCTACTACACCGAGACGCTGCGCCGGCCGGTGCCGGTCGGCGCCGCGATCGCCGTCTTCGACTTCGGCGGGGGCACCCTCGACGTGACGGTGGTCCGCAACGAGGGCGCCGACCCGTGGGGCGACTCCGGTTTCCAGGTGATCTCCACGGGCGGGGTGTCCGACCTCGGTGGGCTGGACCTGGACTCGGCGCTGGTCGAGCTGCTGGGTGAGCTGGTCGGCGCGGATCACCCCCGGGAGTGGGAGCGGATCACCAGCCCGGAGAGCTCGACGGCCTGGCGCGACCGGCAGCAGCTCTGGGACGCGGTACGCGGGGCGAAGGAGATGCTCTCCCGCGCCACGGTCGCCCCGATCGCCGTGCCCGGGGTGGAGGAGCCGGCCCAGCTGACCCGGGAGGACCTGGAACGGCTGGCCGCTCCGCTGTTGCAACGGGCGGTGCAGGAGACCCGCCGGGTGGTCGAGGCGGCCGGTCTGCCCAGCACCGAGCTGGCCGGCCTGTTCCTGGTCGGCGGCTCGTCCCGGGTGCCGCTGGTCGCCCGGATGCTGCACACCGAGCTGGGGGTCGCGCCGACGGTGCTGGAGCAGCCCGAGCTGCCGGTCGCCGAGGGCGCGCTGACCGACATCCCGCTGCCGGCCGGCGCCCGCCGTCCGGGCGCGCCGGGTCGGGCCGGCCACCGGGTGGGCCCGCCGGCGATACCGGGCTCCACCCTGTCCGCCGATCCCGAGCTGACCGTGCCGGTCGCCGGCGGTCCTCCGCTGCCCGGCCCCGGCCTGCTCGCCGCGGGCACGTCGGGCCGGGCCACCGGTGGGGGCCTGCGCCGGTGGGCGCCCTGGATCGCGCTCGGCGCCGCGCTGGCCCTGGCCGGCGTGGCCATCCCGGTGGGGCTGTACTGGCTGAACCGGGATCCCTACCCCGCCCTGCGGTTCGCCAACGTCAGCGAGATCGCGCGCACGCCGCCCGCCGAGCAGCGGCCGACCCGGATGTTCACCGCGCTGCTGGAGGATCGCGCCTACCTCGCCGAGCAGCTCGACGACGATCAGCTCGACGTGCGGGCGGTGCGGGCCACCACCGGCGACGAACTGTGGCGGGTGCGCAGCTCGACCCGTACCCGGCAGTGGGCCTCCATCCAGGCGGTGCCCGGCGGGCTCCTGCTGGTCGGTGGCCCGTCCGCCCCCGGCCCCACCCGGGATCTGATCTTCCTCGACGGCGGGTCGGGGCGGCAGCGTTGGCAGCAGGCGATCGGCGACGACGACAAGGTCTTCGTCGGCCCGCGGACGGCGGTCTGGGTGGACCGGGCCGGTGGCCGCCTGGTCGGTCTGGGCGTGAACGACGGCGAGCAGAAGTGGGTCAAGGCCAACCCCCGCGACCGGTACGGCGGCACCGACACCCAGGTGGTGGTGCTGAGCACCGACCAGTCGCTGGGCGGCCCCTCCTACTTCGACGGCCGGCCGCGGACCCCGTGGGTGGGTGACGTCGACCGGCTGGTCCAGGTGGGCGCGGACCGGTCCGTCCGGCTGATCGACCTGTCCAGCGGCAAGCTGCTGCGCGAGCGCCCGAACGTCGCCGACGTCGACGACCGGCTGGTGGCGCACGCCGACCGGCTGTACGTGACCGAGAACCAGAGCGGCTACCGGCTGCTCTCCTACGACTTGGCGACGCTGGGCGAGCCGACCACCCTGTACACCAGCCCCGACGACCAGCGCCGGCCGCTGGACCTGGTGGCGTGCGGGGAGCACCGGGCGTGCGTGCTGGAGGAGCGGATCGGCGACGACGGGCGGACCGAGGTGATCGCGGCGGCGGAGGGCGAGAAGCTGCGCCGGTGGGCGGCGCCGAGGGCCGAGGACCTGGTGCCGCTGGGCGAGCACCTGCTGGCCCGGCGCACCTCCTCGGACCAGTACGTCACCCTCTTCGACCCCCGGGGGCGCGCCGTGCTGGCCGACCGCACCGGTGTCGCCGTCCGGATCGACGGCGGCAACCTGCTGGTCTTCGCCAAGCCGCCGAGCGCGTACGAGGACGACCGCAGCGTCGCCGGGATGTCGGTGGCCGGCGACCTCCCGTTCGAGATGGGACAGCTCCCCGGCGTGCGGAGCGAGACCTGCTCGTGGAACTCGGCGGTGATCGCCTGCGGGGCGGAGAAGGACTTCGTGCTGTACCGCTTCACCGGCTGACCACCCGGCGTCGGCGGCTATCCCGCCGTGCCCAGGTCGCGGAAGACCGTCAGCGCCGACGGGTCGTCGATGGTGGGCGGCACCGGTTCGTCGCGCCCCTCGACCAGGGCGCGCATGGTGCGGCGCAGGATCTTGCCGGAGCGGGTCTTCGGCAGCGCCGGCACCACCGTCACCCGGCGGAACGCGGCCACCGGGCCGATCCGCCGCCGCACCAGGGCGACCAGCTCGGCGGCGAGGGCTTCCGGCGCCACCTCGGCACCGGCCTTGAGCACCACGTATCCGCTGGGCACCTGGCCCTTGAGCGGGTCGGCCACCCCGATCACGGCGCACTCGGCCACCGCCGGGTGCCCGGCCAGCACCTCCTCCATCGCTCCGGTCGACAGCCGGTGGCCGGCCACGTTGATCACGTCGTCGGTGCGGCCCATCACGTAGAGGTAGCCGTCGGTGTCGAACCGGCCCCCGTCGCCGGTCAGGTAGTGGCCGGGGAAGGTGGTCAGGTACGACCGGACGTACCGCTCGTCGTCGCCCCACAGCGTCGGCAGGCAGCCGGGCGGCAGCGGCAGCCGGATCACGATCGCGCCGTCGGTGCCGGCGGGCACCTCCCGGCCGGCGCCGTCGAGCACCCGCACGTCGTACCCGGGGACGGGCACCGACGGCGAGCCGGGCTTGATGGGCAGCGGTTCCAGGCCGCGCGGGTTCGCCGCCACCGGCCAGCCGGTCTCGGTCTGCCACCAGTTGTCCACCACCGGCACGCCGAGCCGCTGCCCCGCCCACTCCCAGGTGTCCGGGTCGAGGCGCTCACCGGCCAGGAAGAGGGTACGCAGGCGGGACAGGTCGTGTCCGGCCAGCAGCGCGCCGTCCGGGTCCTGCCGGCGGACGGCCCGGATCGCGGTGGGCGCGGTGAACAGGGCCGCCACCCGGTGCTGGGCGGCCACCCGCCAGAACGCCCCGGCGTCCGGGGTGCCGACCGGCTTGCCCTCGTAGAGCACGGTGGTGGCGCCGGTGAGCAGCGGCGCGTACACGATGTAGGAGTGGCCGACCACCCAGCCGACGTCGGAGGCCGCCCAGAACACCTCCCCCGGCTCGATGCCGTAGACGTTGCGCATCGACCAGCGCAACGCCACGGCGTGTCCGCCGTTGTCCCGGACCACGCCCTTCGGCCGGCCGGTGGTGCCGGAGGTGTAGAGGATGTAGAGCGGGTCGGTGGCGGCCACCGGCACGCACTCCACCGGCTCCGCCCCGGCCATCACCTCGTCCCAGGTGACGTCCCGGCCGGGGACGAGGTCCGCCGGCCGCTGGGGTCGCTGCACGATCACGCAGCGCCGCGGCGCGTGGGTCGCCTCGGCCAGCGCCGCGTCGAGGATCGGCTGGTAGGGCACGACCTTGTCGACCTCGATGCCGCAGGAGGTGGCCACCACCACGGTCGGCCGCGCGTCGTCGATGCGGACCGCCAGCTCGTGTGCGGCGAAGCCGCCGAAGACCACCGAGTGCACCGCGCCGATCCGGGCGCAGGCCAGCATCGCGATCACCGCCTCCGGCACCATGGCCAGATAGAGCAGCACCCGGTCGCCCCGACCCACGCCGAGCCGGCGCAGCGCCCCGGCGAACCGGGCGGTCTCGGCCAGCAGCTCGGCGTAGGTGAGGCTACGGACCGTGCCGGTGACCGGGCTGTCGTGGATCACCGCCGGCTGCTCGCCCCGGCCGGCGGCCACGTGCCGGTCCAGCGCGTTGTGGCAGGTGTTCAGCTCGGCGTCCGGGAACCACCGGTACAGCGGCGCCGCGCTGTCGTCGAGGATCCGCTCCGGGGGCCGGAACCAGTCGATGTCCGCCGCCGCCTCCCGCCAGAAGCCGGTCGGGTCGGCGATGCTCCGCTCGTACGCTGATCGATACGCGCCCATGGGGCCATGCTGGGTGGCCGGCGCGGGCCGGCACGACGGCCGACCGGGTCCGGTGCGCCGGACGCACCACCCGGCTCGCCGAACGGCCGGGCACCACCGGTGGGCGGCGGCGGAGCAGCCTGACCCGACCGTGGCCCCGGCCGGGCGGATGAACCGGGCCGGGCCGGGTATGCACTCGCCGTCCTGTTGGGGGAACGACCGGTGTCGCGGCGCTCCGCGACCGGGCGCGGGGCGGGCGGCGTGCCGCCGGCCCGCCCCGCCCATGCCGGCCCGGCCCGCCGGTGGGTCAGCTGCCGGTGATCCAGTTCCAGGCCGAGACGACCCACTCGGTCTGCCGCAGGTACGCGATGCCGAGGACGGTCAGGAAGACCGCGCTGACCAGGTGGGCGCCCCGCGCGCCCCGCCGCACCCGGCCCAGCTGCCGCTCCCACACCACCCGGCCGACCAGCCGGGCCAGCGCGAACAGGCCGACCGCCACCAGCAGGCTGAGCAGGAAGGTCAGCAGCGGCGCGCCCAGGTCGCCCCGCCCGGAGATGGCCCAGATCCCCCAGCAGACGAAGGCGAAGAGCCCGGCGGCGGCGCTCCACTGCCCGCCGATCTTGAGCTGGGCCGCGTGCCAGCTCATCGGCCGGCGCGGCGCCTCCGCCTGGCCCGCCCAGTGGACGTGCTCGTCGACCACCGGGAACTGCTCGGTGCGCTGGCGCCGGGGACCGACGGTGGCCCGCCCCCGCGAGAAGGCGTCGGGCTGCGGCGGCACCCCGACACCGGGCTGCGGCGGCACCTCGACGGTGCGTTCCGCCCACGGCTGCGTCTGGTCTGCCATCTCGTGTTCCTCCCCCGGACCGGCGCCGACCCTCCGGCCGGCCCCTCTCCGAGGGTAGCCAGCGCGCAAATGGGTCGCCGCCCCCGTACCCGATCGGATAGACACATCCGGTGACGGACATCCAGGTCGGCCGGGCCGAGGACTACGACGAGATCGGCCGGCTGCTCGCGCTGGCGTTCCACGACACGGTGGAACCGGAGACCCACGAGATCGAGCGGGGCGTCTTCGAACCGGAACGGTCGCTGCTGGTCCGGGACGGGGACCGGATCGTGGCGCACGCCGCCGCCTTCACCCGGGAACTGGCCGTGCCCGGGGCGAGCGTGCCGGCCGCGCACGTGACGATGGTCTCGGTCGCGCCCACCCACCGGCGGCGCGGGCTGCTCACCGCGCTGATGCGCCGGCAGCTACGCGACGTCCGCGACGCCGGCCGGGAGCCGATCGCCGTGCTGTGGGCCAGCGAGGGCCGGATCTATCCGCGCTTCGGCTACGGCCTGGCCGCGCAGCGGCTCAGCCTGGAGTGCGACCACACCGAACTGCGCCTGCCCGACCCGACGCCCGCCGAGGGCACGCTGCGGCTGGAGCCGCCGGCGCCGCGGCAGGCCGAGCTGGCCCGACTGTACGAGCGGGTCCGCGCCGAGCGGCCCGGCTGGTCGTCCCGCGACGACCGGTGGTGGCGCTACGTGCTCGGCGACGTCGCTGCCCGCCGGGGCGGGGCCACCGAGCGACAGGCGCTGCTGCACGAGGGCCCGGACGGGCTGGACGGGTACGGGCTGTACCGCACCAAGGACCACTGGGACCGGATGGGCCCGCGCGGTGAGGTGCTTGTCGACGAGGTGGTGGCGGCCACGCCCGAGGCGTACCTGGCGATCTGGCGGACCCTGCTCTCGCTGGACCTGACCCGCCGGTTGACCTACTTCCGGGCGGCGGTGGACGAGCCGCTGCTGTGGCTGGTGAGCGAGCCCCGCCGGCTGGGCGCCGGGGTGGTCGACGCGCTCTGGGTCCGCGTCGTCGACGTGCCCGCCGCGCTGGCCGCCCGCCGGTACGCCACGCCGGTCGACGTGGTGATCGAGGTGACCGACGAGCTGCTGCCCGAGAACACCGGCCGTTGGCGGCTGGTCGGTGACGCCGTCGGGGCCGCCTGCACCCCCACCGACCGGCCGGCCGATCTCGCCTGCGACGTACGCGCGCTGGGCGCGCTGTACCTCGGCGGGGTCGGGGCGGCGGTGCTGGCCGCCGCGGGCCGGCTGCGCGAGCTGCGGCCCGGGGCGCTCGCCGCGACCGCACCGGCCCTCGGCTGGCACCGCGCCCCGTCGCCCATGGAGATCTTCTGACCGGCCCGTCCGCCGAGGTGCTGCGCCTTCCCGGCAACCGCGACGACGCCGGACCCGCCGCCGACCGCGTCCCGGCCCGATCCGGACTGGCCGGACGGGCGACGGGACGGGCGCCGGGCGGTACGGTCGGCTGATGGGTGATGCGGAACGACGGCGACGCCGGCTGCGGCACCAGCCGGACCTGGACGCGGTCGGCCGGGAGGCCGACGGGGTCACGGCCAGCACCGCCCCGGTGCACGACAACGCCGAGCCGCCGCCCCGGGCCCGCCGCAACGGCCCCGGCGAGGAGGGTGAGCGGGGGCTGCGTGGCCTGGTCGGCTCCGGCTCCTCCCAGGTCGGGCTGACCGCCGCCCTGCGGGCCCGGGACGCCGCCCGGCCGAACGAGGACGACCTGGCCGAGGCCGAGGCCCGGATGGTGATCATCCGGCGCAACTGGGTGCCGCGCGAGGACCTCCCCCGCCCCGGCCGCTGACCGGGCGCAAGGAAGGGCCCCCGCTTAACGCATTCGGTATAGGAGGGGCCCCCGCTTAACACCTGTCAGCGCGCCCGGCGCACGGCGGCGGCCGGTCGGCGGCCGCCGGATCAGGCGGGCAGGGCGGTCGGCGGCGGCCGGATCAGGCGGGCAGGGCGGTCGGCGGCGGCCGGATCAGGCGGGCAGCTCGGGGAGCTGGCGGCTCTCCTCGTACGTGGCCACCTGAGCGATCCGGCGGGCGTGCCGCGGGTTGCCGGAGAACGGCGTGCTGAGGAACGCCTCGACGATGGCGGTCGCCTCGTCCAGGGTGTGCTGGCGGGCGCCGATCGCGACCACGTTGGCGTCGTTGTGCTCCCGGGCCAGCTGCCCGGTGTCGATGTTCCAGGCCAGCGCCGCGCGCACCCCGGCGACCTTGTTGGCGGCGATCTGCTCGCCGTTGCCGGACCCGCCGATGACCACGCCGAGGCTGCCCGCGTCGCGGACCACCCGGTCGCCGGTGTGCAGGCAGAACGCCGGGTAGTCGTCGTCGGCGTCGTAGGCGTGCGGGCCGACGTCGACCACGTCGTAGCCCTGCTTGGCCAGGTGGTTGGCCAGGTGCACCTTCAGCTCGAAACCGGCGTGATCGGATCCCAGGTAGACGCGCATACCGCGCAGTCTGTCAGGCCGCCTCCCGGGCCGACGCGCGGGCGGCGGCCCGGAGGCGGATTCGTCACACCGGCATCAGCGGGGCAGTTCGGCGACCACCAGCCCGGCCCGGGCCTTCGGGGTGAACCAGGTGCTCTTGCGCGGCATCTTCTCCCGGGCCAGGTTCACCGCGACGAAGTCGTCCACGGTCACCGGGGCGACCAGGATCGCCAGCTCCGCCCGGCCCGCGTCGACCTCACCGGTCAGCCAGGAGGCGGGATAGTCGCCGCCGACGTACGTGATCCGCTTGTCCCCCGGGTCGAGCCCCAGCGCGTCCCGCAGCACCAGCCGCTCGACCAGGGCGTGGTCCAGGTTCTCCAGCCGGCCGCCGCCGACGTGCGGCAGGCGCACCGCGTACCCCTGGCCGGCGAGGTGGAGATGGACGGTGCCGCCGGCCGCCGGCACGCCGGTCGGGCCGGCGACCGGGGTGATCTCCGCGCCGGCGGCGCGGAGCCGGTCGAGCAGCTCCGGCGCGGTGGTGGTCAGCTCGCTGACCAGCCGGTTGTACGGCTGGATGGCCACCGAGGCCGGCGTGGTGATCACCGAGAGGAAGCGGGGCAGGCCGCCGGTCTGGGCGGCCAGGCTGCGGTGGTTGCCGTCGGCGACCACCAGCTCGCCGCCGCCCGCGAGCGCGGTCAACCGGTCCTGCTCCGGGCCGGGACCGACCAGCCAGATGGCGTGCGTACGCCCGGCCTGGTCGGTGTCGGTCGCGGCGGGCGCCCCGGCCGACTCGGTCACCGCAGCGAGCGCGGCGTGCAGCTCGTCGCCCCGCCCGGTCTGCAACAGCAGTACGGGCGAAAGCAGGTGGCCGAGCGCCTCGGCCAGCGCGACCCGCTCCCGCACCTTGGCGATGAAGACGTCCTCGTTGCGGATCACCAGACCCGGCTCGTCGGCCCGGGTGGAGATCTGGTCCGTGTCGACCATGGCGAACAGCCCGTACGCGGGCTCCTCGCCGGGCGCGCTGATCCGGTAGAGCACCACCACCTGCTCGGCCGGCGTGTAGCTGCCGTCCGCCTTGGCCTCGGTGAGCCGGGCCACCGCGTCGGGGAGCGCGTCGAGGAAGGACTTCCCGAGGCTCTCCGGCGCCCGGTGGGGCATCTCGATGCCCAGGGCACTGTGCGGGTTCGCCTCGACGATCGCGGTGATCTCCGCGTCGTCGGCGAACTCGTCGTAGTTCTGCGCGCCGGTGCCGCCAGTGGTGATCCAGGCCCGGGCGATCGGATGCACGACCGTCATGCCCGATGACGCTACCCGCGCCCCCCACCCCACCGGCGCGGGACCCGCACGCGTCCACCAGATGAAAGGAGGGTGCCCTTGTTAACGCCTCCGGTAGAGCAGGGGCCCCCTGTTAACACCTTCGGCCGGTCAGCCGTTCCGGTCGGCCGGCGGGTGCGGGCTGCGGTGCCGACCGGGGGCCGGGGTGCTCGGGCGGCGCCCCGGCACCGGGCCGGCGGGCCCGGCCGGGTGGGACGGCCCGGCCGCCGGGCCGAGCCGTACGGTCGTGGCGCCCGGCGGCACCGGACGGCCCGCCGGGGTGACGGCCCGGGCCGCACCGGCCGGGCGGGGACCGGCGACCGGGTCGGCCGGCGGGGCCAACCGGGAGCTGGCCGCGACCCGGGCGACGCCGACCACGATCGGCGGGGCGAGCAGGTCGACCAGTTCCGCCGGGAGGGACGGCCGGAGCTCGGGCCAGTCGGCCTCGGCCACGGACCAGTACGTCGCACCGGGGTCCCCGGTCACCACCTCCGGCGGCGACTCGTCGGACGGGTGGCGGTGCTTACCCATGGGGAACGCCTCCAGGAGCTGCCAGGGGTGCGGCCCGGAGGCCGCCGGCGGGGACAACACCCGGTGAAACGAGACCCGCGCCGCCCGGGTGACGCCTGGGCGGCGCGGGGTTGCGGGCTGTTAACAGGGGGCCCCTGCTCTACCGGAGGCGTTAACAAGGGCACCCTCCTTACCCCTCAGTCGAAGATGGGGGGCTGCTCGCGGGTGCGCTTGAGCTCGTAGAAGCCGGGGGTGCCGGCGACCAGCAGGACGCCGTCGTAGAGCCGCCCGGCCGCCTCGCCCTTCGGGGCGGGGGTGATCACGGGGCCGAAGAAGGCCACCATCGCGCCGTCCGGGCCGGGGGCGTGCACGACCGGGGTGCCGACGTCGGTGCCGACCGGCCGCATACCGGCCTCGTGGCTGGCCCGCAGCGCCTCGTCGTACGCCGTCGACTCGGCGGCGTCGGCCAGCGCCGGGTCCAACCCGGCGTCGGTCAGCGCAGCCGCCAGCAGCTCCCGACCGAGCTGCTCCTTGCCCAGGTGGATCCGGGTGCCGAGGGCGGTGTACAGCTTCCGCACCGCCGCCGGGCCGTACCGCTGCTCGACCGCGACGCAGACCCGCACCGGGCCCCAGCCGGTCTTCATCAGCTCCTGGTACTCCGCCGGCAGGTCCCGCCCCTCGTTGAGCACGGACAGGCTCATCACGCGGAAGCGGATGTCCACATCGCGGACCTGTTCGACCTCCAGCAGCCAACGGGAGGTGATCCACGCCCACGGACAGATCGGGTCGAAGAACATGTCTACGGCGACGCGCTCGGCCACAGTGAGATCCCTTCACGATGCGACGCCGGGCCTCCGGCGCCTCTCCCTCGATCCTCACCCCGGCGGGCATCGACCGGCAGCGGAATGAGAGCGTGACCTCGACCACCGAGGGGCGTGGTGCATGGAAGACTCGATCCCGGGCCCGGCCGCCACGAACGGCCGCCGGGGTCGCGACGCCGGGCAGCGGCGATAGTGGGATGGAGACGAAAGTGCCGGGAGTGCGCAACCTGAATCAGGTCGAGGCCACCGAGCGGGCCCGTCTGCTCGACGTGACCGGGTACGACATCCGCCTGGACCTGTCGACCGCCGTACAGGCCGGCGGACGGACGTTCCGGTCCGTGACGGAGATCCGGTTCCGCTGCGCCGAGCCGGGTGCCAGCACGTTCATCGAGACGGCGGCCGAGTCGGTGCGGTCCGCCACCCTCAACGGCACCCCGCTCGACCTGACCGGCTGGTCGGCCGAGAAGGGCCTCGACCTGCCCGACCTGCGGGCGGAGAACACGCTGGTGGTGGACGCCGACTTCGGCTACTCCAGCAGCGGGCAGGGCCTGCACCGCACCGTCGACCCGGTGGACGGCGAGACCTACCTCTACAGCCAGTTCGAGACGGCGGACGCGCAGAAGGTCTTCGCCTGCTTCGACCAGCCCGACCTGAAGAGCGTCTACACCTGGCACGCCACCGTCCCCGACCACTGGCGGGTGGTGTCCAACATGCCGGTGGAGCGGGAGGAGCCGGCCGGCGAGGGGTTGAAGACGGTCCACTTCGCCGAGTCGGCCCGGATGAGCACCTACATCACCGCGCTCTGCGCCGGCCCGTACCACGAGGTCCGGCGCACCCACGACGGCATCGACCTGGGCTACTTCTGCCGCGCGAGCATGGCCGAGCACCTCGACGCCGATGACCTCAACCTGATCACCACCCAGGGCTTCGACTTCTTCCACGAGAAGTTCGGCGTGCGCTACCCGCTGCCCAAGTACGACCAGCTCTGGGTGCCCGACTTCAACGCCGGCGCGATGGAGAACTTCGGCTGCGTCACGCACGCCGAGTCGCACTACATCTTCCGCTCCCAGGTCACCGACTTCGAGTACGAGCAGCGCGCCAACACGATCCTGCACGAGCTGGCCCACATGTGGTTCGGCGACCTGGTCACCATGCGCTGGTGGAACGACCTGTGGTTGAACGAGTCGTTCGCCGAGTGGGCCAGCCACTGGTGCAACACCCACGCCACCCGGTTCAGCGACGCGTGGACGACCTTCCTCTCCATCCGGAAGAACTGGGGCTACCGGCAGGACCAGCTCTCCTCCACCCACCCGGTCTACTGCGAGATGCCGGACCTGGAGGCGGTCGAGGTCAACTTCGACGGCATCACCTACGCCAAGGGCGCGAGCGTGCTCAAGCAGCTCGTCGCGTACGTGGGCGAGGAGCCGTTCCTGGCCGGCCTGCGGGCCTACTTCGGCAAGCACGCCTGGGGCAACGCCACCTTCGACGACCTGCTCTCCGAGCTGGAGGCGGCCTCCGGCCGGGAGCTGCGCAAGTTCGCCGCCCAGTGGCTGGAGACCGCGCAGGTCAACACGCTGCGCCCCGAGGTGGAGATCGACGGCGACGGCAACTACCAGCGGGTGGTGGTGCGCCAGGAGGCGCCGGCCGAGCACCCGACGCTGCGTACCCACCGGATCGGGGTCGGCCTCTACGACCTGACCGACGGGCGGCTCGCCCGCCGGGAGCGGATCGAGGTGGACGTCACCGGGGAGACCACCGAGCTGTCCGCGCTGCACGGCAAGCGGGCCGCCGACGTGCTGCTGCTCAACGACGAGGACCTGACGTACGCCAAGCTGCGGCTGGACGCGCGGTCCATGGCGACCGTGGTGCAGCACATCGCCGGCCTCGACTCGTCGCTGTCCCGGGCGCTGTGCTGGGCCGCCGCCTGGGACATGACCCGCGACGCCGAGCTGGCCGGCCGGGACTACGTGGCCCTGGTGCTGGCCGGCCTGCCCGCTGAGACCGACATCAACCTGGTCACCGCCACCGCGCGGCAGGCGGCCACCACGCTCACCGTCTACGTCGACCCGGAGTGGGCGCCGACCGGCTGGGCCGAGCTGGCCCGCACGGCCAGGACCGCGCTCGCCGCCACCGAGCCGGGCAGCGGCTTCCAGCTCGCCTGGGCCCGCACGTACGCCTCGGCGGCCCGCTCCGCCGAGGACCTCGCCATCCTGCGCGGCTGGCTCAACGGTGGCGACGTGCCCGCCGGGCTGACCGTCGACACCGAGCTGCGCTGGTCGGTGCTCCAGTCGCTGGTGGCCAACGGCGCGGCCGGGGCCGCCGAGATCGACGCCGAGCTGGCGAACGACCGCACCGCCAGCGGCGAGCGAGAGGCCGCGTACGCCCGGGCGCTGATCCCCACCGCCGAGAACAAGGCCGCCGTCTGGGCCGAGCTGACCGGCCCGGAGCAGCTGCCGAACTGGCGGCAGCGGGCGCTGCTGCAGGGCTTCAGCCACCCGACGCAGGTGGACCTGGTCGCGCCCTACCGCGACCGGTACTTCGCGGCGGTCGGCGACGTCTGGGCCAGCCGGGACAGCGAGCCGGCGCAGGAGTTCGCGCTGCTGGCCTACCCGTCGTACCTGGTCGACGAGGACACGGTCGCGGCCACCGACGCCTTCCTGGCCGCCGAGGGTCACCCGGCGTCGCTGCGCCGGCTGGTCGCCGAGGGCCGCGACGGCGTGGTCCGCGCGCTGAAGGCCCGGGCCCGGGACGCACGCAGCGCCTGACCACCGAGGTACGCGGCCCGGGGCCGGCGTGGGCGGGAGCCCGTACCGGTCCCGGGCCGTTAGCGTGACAGACGTGATGGCAGATCCGGTTCACGAGCGGCGCCCGACGGAGCACGGCTGGCCGGCTGGCCCCGCTGACCCCAGACACCGCGACTAGCCGCGAACCGCGCCTTCCTCCGGCCCAGACACCGCGACTTGCCGCAGGAGGCGGCCCACGCCCGGTCCCAGGCCGGTCCGAGACGAGAAAGCCCGGCCCGCGCGGACGCGGACCGGGCTTTCGTCGACGGGGAAGGGCTCAGCCCTTGCCGGCGTGGCTGGCGAGCTGGTCGAGGCCGTTGATGATGCCGCCGGCCAGGTCGCCGCCGCCGAAGGCGGCCACCATGCTCAGCGCGGCCAGCTTGGCGTACGTGTCGGGGATGCGCTTGCGCGCGTACTTCCCGGTGATGATCTCCAGCTGGCGCTGGTTCGGGGAGACCGCGATGAGCACCGACTTGTCGGGCTCGGCGAGCTGCCGGTGCAGCCGCTCGGCGTGCTCCCGGATCGGCTCGTCCAGGCCGCCCACGTAGACCGAGAAGACCAGCCCGGTGCCCTGGTCGGCCAGGCGCAGGGCCTCGTCGATCCGCAGCAGCTGGCGGGTCGAGAACGGCCCGTCCAGCACCTGCGGCCGGCTGCCCGTGCCCGCCTCGGGCTGCATCTCACCAACGGTCACTTGCGCCTCCGGTTCCACCGGCCGGCGCCTCGACGCCGGCCTGCTCCTGCTTGCGGCTGGTCAGCGCGGGCGCCTGCGCCCCCGCCGCCAGGGCGGTGCCGGCCGAGTCGGCCAGCTGCTCCGGCCGGCCCAGGAACCAGACCGGAGTGAAGTCGAACCGCCGGCCCGGCCGGTAGCGCTTGGCGGGGCCGCCGCTGCCGCGGTTGCCGGCGAAGACCAGCCCGACGATCACCAGCACGACGGCCGCCGGGATGCCGACGAAGATCAGCGACGTCTCGGTAACAGACAATCCCAACGCCCCCAGGCGGAAGAGAGACCAGGAAGTTCCGGGTCGGATGGACGATCATGACACCGGCCGCCCGACTCCGCTTGTATTCACGTTAGCGGAGTCGACCGCTCGCCAGATTGCGGGGTGGTGATCCCACCCGTCACTCGCGTGCTCGACCTGCGCGGCGGTGGCGAGCAGCCGCGCGTCCTCGCCGTACCGGCCGGTGAGCAGGGCGCCGACCGGCAGCCCGGCGGCGGTGCGGCCGACCGGCAGGGACACGGACGGTTCGCCCGTCAGGTTGAAGATGGCGCAGTACGGCGAGAAGCGGCGTTGCCTGTCGAAATCCTCGGCCGGCTCGCCCTCGGTGAACCAGCCGACCGGCGCCTGCGGGGCCGCCAGCGTCGGGCAGAGCAGCAGGTCACAGCCGGCGGTGCGGCGGGCGCCGAGGCGTACCAGGCTCTGCAGCTCGCCGAGGGTGGTCATCAGGGTGGCCGCGCCCACCGCCGCTCCCCGCGCCCGCAGGTGGCGGGTCAGCGGCAGCAGGTCGCCCTCCCGGTCCGGCGGCACCGGGGCCAGCGCCAGGACGTACCAGACGGTCTCGAAGAGCGGCCAGGCGCGCGGCCCGAGCGGCGGGGGCACCTCGACCACTTCGTGGCCGGCGGCGGTGAGCAGCGCGGCGGCCCGGTCCACGGCGGCGACGCAGTCCGGATGGACCGGCGTGTCGGCCAGCATCGGCGTGGTGAACCGGCCGATCCGCAGCCGGCCGGGGGCGGCGGCGCGGGCCGCCGCCAGGTGGCCGCCGGCGGGCGCGGCGGGCGGCAGGTACGGCTCGCCGGGCACCGGTTGCCCGAGCACGTCCAGCAGCGCGGCGACGTCGGCGACGGTCCGCCCGATCGGGCCGTTGGTGGGCAGGCCGAACGCCCCGAAGCCGAGCGGCCCGCCGGAGACCAGGCCCCGGCTGGGCTTGTAGCCGACCAGGCCGCACAGCGACGCGGGGATGCGCAGCGAGCCGCCGCCGTCGGAACCCTGGGCCACCGGCACCAGGCCGGCCGCCACCGCGGCCGCCGCGCCGCCGCTGGACCCACCCGCCGTGTACGCCAGGTCCCACGGGTTGCGGGCCGGCGGCGCGACCAGCCCCTCGGAGTAGAGCGAACAGCCCAGCTCGGAGGTGGTGGTCTTGCCGAGGCTGACCAGGCCGGCGGCGGCCATGAACCGGACCACGTCGGCGTCGACCGGCGGCACGAAGTCGGCGAACGCCGCCGAGCCGAAGGTGGTGCGCACGCCGGCGGTCAGCGTCAGGTCCTTGATCGCCGTCGGTACGCCGTGCAGCGGGCCGCGCCGCGCCGCCGGCACCGCGTCGGCCGCCCGGGCGGCGGCGAGCGCCCGCTCGGCGGTGACGGTGACGAACGCGCCGACCGTGTCACCGAGCGCGTCGATCCGGCGGAGGTGGTGCTCGACCAGCTCCACGCTGGACAGCTCACCCCGGGCGATCGCGGCGGCCTGCTCCAGCGCGGTCAGGTCGTGCGGCTCGGCCATGGCCCCATCCTGCCCCGTCGGGCCGGCCCACGCCCGGCCCGACACAGCTCAGGACAGAGTTCCCGGCGGGGCCACCCACTCGGACCGGGGACCGCCGACCTCCGCCAGCAGGTCGTAGTCCCGGTCGTAGTGCAGGACGGTGGCGGAGTATTCGGCGGCGACCGCCGCGACCGTGAGGTCGGTGGGACTGACCGCCCGCTGATGACCCCGGGCGGTCAGTGCCAGTTGCAGGTCCCGGGCGCGAGTGGAGACGGCCGCGGTAACCGGAATCTCGACCATCAGCTGGGCGCGTCGGGCGCGGATCACCATCGCGTCGCGGAAGTCACGCGCGCTGCGGCCATCCTCAAGGTCGAGCGGTAGGCAAGTCGCCGCCAGGCCTTCCGCCAGGACAGCGGTCACCCGCTTCGCCACCAGGGGCTGCCGCATCCGCGCCCAGGCCGAGGTGTCGATCAGATAGAGGCCGGGGACTACGTTCACGCGGCGTCCTTCTCGCTGTCGGGCACCTTGTCGTCGTCGACGATGCCCGTCCAGTCACGGTCGATCGACAGGAGCTCCCGGATCGCCTCCATCCGCTCGCCGCGCTCGGCGACCAACCGCAACGCGGCGTGGATGGTGTCCTTCTTGCTCTTTGTCCCCAGCTCACGCCGGGCTCGTTCGAGCAACTCGTCGTCAAGGTCGATAACAGTCTTCACGCCTCGCAGTATATAAGCATCGCAAGTCTTTGTATATCGAGTCGCGCGCCGGCGGGGCGGTCAGCCGTGCAGGAAGCGCAGGGCGTTGCCGCCGAGCAGCGCGGCCCGCTGGACGTCGGTGAGGAAGTCGGACCGGTGCACCACCTGCCCCACCGGCCGCTCGCCCAGCGGGTACGGGTAGTCGCTGCCGAGCAGCACCCGGTCGGCGCCCATGGTGTCGACAAGCAGCCGCAGCGCGGCCGGCGCGAAGACCACCGAGTCGACGCTGAACCGGTCGACGTAGCTGCTGGGCGGGGCGGCGGAGGCCCCCCGCACCAGGTCACCCCGCCGGTGCCAGGCGTTGTCGGCGCGACCCAGCCAGAACGGGAAGCTGCCGCCGCCGTGCGCGAAGCAGATCCGCAGCGTCTCCGGAACCTTGTCGAACACCCCGCCGAGGATCAGCGCCAGCACCGACAGGTGGGTCTCGGCGGGCATCCCGGTCAGCCAACGGGCCATCCAGCGGTCCAGCCGGGGGCCGCCGGGCATGTCCCAGGGGTGCACGAAGACCGGGGCGCCGACCTGCGCGCAGTGGGTCAGGAACTGCACGATGCCGGCGTCGTCGAGATCCCGGTCGCCGACGTGGTTACCGATCTCCACGCCGGCGTGCCCGGCGGCGAGGCAGCGGTCCAGCTCGGCGCAGGCCGCGTCCGGGTCCTGCAACGGCACCTGGCAGAACGGCACCAGCCGATCGCCACCGGCCGCGGTGACCTCCAGGGTGAGGTCGTTGAAGATCCGGGCCACCCGGACGGCCTGGTCGGCCGGGCGGTCGTAGCTGAAGAAGACCGGCGTGGGCGAGACGACCTGCACGTCGACGCCGTCGGCGGACATGTCGGCCAGCCGGGTCCGCGCGTCCCAGCACGGCGCGCCGACCGGCCGGAACTCCCGCTCCCCCACCATGATCATGGCGGCCCGCTCGGAGTCGATCCGCAGCCACGGCCAGCCGGACCCGCCGCAGGCCGCGGCCAGATCCGGCCACCCCTTCGGTACGACGTGCGTGTGCACGTCGACCACCGGCGTGCGCGTCGGGTCCGGCTCGGCCATCAGCCCTTGCCCGGGTGCAGCGCGCCGCAGTTGCCGCAGGTTCGCGCCTTCTCGTCGGCATAGAACGCCTGGAACACCGGGGGCAGGTCGGCGGCGATGTCGCGGACCTGCAACTCCACCTCGTGCACCTTGTGGTGGCACTGCGGGCAGTACCACTGGAACTTCTCCAGCGTGCCCTCCTCGCGGACCCGCTCGATCACCATGCCGATCGAGCCGGCCTCGGGCCGCTGCGGCGAGTGCGGGGTGTTGCGCGGCAGCATCCACATCTGCCCCTCGCGCACGTGCACCGTCCGCGGCCCCTCGGGGAGCATCAGGTCGACGTGCATGTTGCCCTTGACCTGATAGAAGAACTCCTCGTACGGGTCGACGTGAAAGTCGGTGCGCTGGTTCGGCCCGCCCACCACCATGACGATGAAGTCGTCACTGCCCGGCAGCATCTCCTTGTTGCCCACCGGCGGCTTGAGCAGGTGCTGGTTCTCCCCGATCCAGCCGGAGAAGCTGAACGGCTCGGCGATCTCACTCACGATGACCTCCCGACGGAAGTAGCGCCACGGCCTGCATCTCGATCAGCAGGTGCGGGTGCGGAAGCTGGTGCACGGCCACCGTGGTCCGGGTCGGCCCGGTGGCGTCGAAGAACTCCGCCCACACCTCGTTGTATCCACCGAAGTCATTCATATTGACCAGGTACGACGTCACCTGCACCAGGTCGGCCAGCTCGGCGCCGACCGAGCGGAGCAGGTCCCGGATGTTCTCGACCACGGCCCGGGTCTGCGCCCGGATGTCCAGGTCGGTGGTGCCGAACTCGTCGACCGACACGCCGGCGAAGGTGTTGTCCGGCCGCCGTGCCGACGTACCCGACACGAAGACGAACCCGCCGGCCACCTTGACGTGCGGGAAGGCGCCGCGCGGCACGGCCTTTCCCGCGACGACCCGGGCCGTCATCGGGCCGCTCTTCGTTCGCGACTGCGGGGCTCGCAAACCCGGCTCACTCCTCGCGCTCACGACGAAGCCCTCAGGGAGGCGGTGCCGAGCTTCTCCACCACGGCGCGGACGTGGGCGCCCGGCCGCAGCGGCACTGCGGCGGTGGCCGCGCCGGCCAGGAAGACCCAGCCCTTGCGCAGCCGGACGCCGTGCCGGCCGGCCAGCCGCAGACCCTCGTCCAGCGCGCGGCGCGGGTCGCCGAGGATGGCCGCGGTCGAGCCGACCTGCGCCACCCGCCCGTCGATCTCCAGCAGCACGCCGAGGTTGTCCAGCCCGTCCGGCACCGGGGACCACGGCCCCACGGCGAACGCCGCCGCCGAGGTGTTGTCGGCGATCACGTCCGGCAGGGAGAACCGGAAGTCGGCGTACCGGGAGTCGATCAGCTCGATCGCCGGGGCGACCGCGCGGACGGCCCGGGTGAAGGAGCCGACCGGCTCGCCCGGGTCGGGCAGCCGGTCCAGCAGGAACGCCACCTCCGGCTCGACCCGGGGGTGGATGAAAGCGCCCACGTCGACGGTGCCGCCGTCGGGCACCCGCATCACGTCGGTGAGCCGGCCCCAGATCACCTCGTCCACCCCGACCTGGGCCATCTTGGCCTTGCTGGTCAGCCCCATCTTCAGCCCGACCAGCCGCTCGCCGCGGTCCAGGCGGCGCTGGAGCAGGGCGGTCTGCACCGCGTACGCGGCGTCGACGTCGAGGCCGGTCTCGGCGGCCAGCTGCGGGATCGCGGTGGCGGTGTCGGCCGCCGCGCCCAGCTTCTCGGCGATCCCCGCCACGTCCGGCCCGATCATGAGGTCTCCTTGCTGCCGGCCAGGTCCAGTGCCACGTCCACGATCATGTCCTCCTGGCCGCCGACCATCCGCCGCCGGCCCAGCTCCACCAGGATCGACCGGACGTCCACCCCGTACTTCGCCGAGGCCCGCTCGGCGTGCCGCAGGAAGCTGGAGTAGACGCCCGCGTACCCGAGGGAGAGGGTTTCCCGGTCGACCTGGACCGGCCGGTCCTGGAGCGGGCGGACGACGTCGTCGGCGGCGTCCATCAGCGCGAACACGTCGCAGCCGTGCTTCCAGCCGTGCAGCTCGGCGACCGCGACGAAGACCTCCAGCGGGGCGTTGCCCGCGCCCGCGCCCATGCCGGCCAGCGAGGCGTCCACCCGGACGGTCCGGCCGGGCGGGGCGTCCGGGCCGGCCGGCCCGGCGCCGAGGATCCGGCCGTGCTCGACCGCCAGCACGCTGTTCGCCACGCCCAGCGACAGGTTGTGGTGCGCGTGGATGCCGATCTGCGTCTCCGGTGCGAGCACCTGCCGGTACGCGTCGACCCGCGCCGCGACGTCGGACATCAGCAGCCGGCCGCCGGAGTCGGTGACGTAGACGCAGTGCGCCCCGTACGACTCCATCAGCTTGGCCTGCGCGGCCAGCCCGGCCGGGTCGTTCATGTGCGACATCATCAGGAACCCGGCGACATCCATGCCGTTCTCCCGGGCCCAGGAGATGTGCTGCGCGGAGATGTCGGCCTCGGTGCAGTGGGTGGCGATCCGCACGCTGGTCACCCCGAGCGCCTGCGCCGCCTTCAGGTCGGCGATGGTGCCGATGCCGGGCAGCAGCAGGGTGGTGAGCTTCGCGTTCGTCAGCACCTCGGCGGCGGCGGAGATCCACTCCGCGTCGCCGGCCGCGCCGTGGCCGTAGTTGACGCTGGAGCCGGCCAGGCCGTCGCCGTGCGCCACCTCGATCGCGGCCACCCCGGCCGCGTCGAGCGCGGCGGCGATGGTCCGCACCTGGTCCACCGTGTACCGGTGCGCGATGGCGTGCATGCCGTCGCGCAGCGTCACGTCCTGGATGTAGAGGTCGGTCATGCGGTGCCCCCCTGGTTCGCGACTGCGGGGCTCCGCTCCGCTGCACTCCTCGCGCTCACCCCGACCCCCTCCGAGCGCAGGGCCACCAGCCGCTCCGCGGTGCGCAGCGCGGCCGAGGTCATGATGTCCAGGTTGCCGGCGTACGCGGGCAGGTAGTGCCCGGCGCCGGAGACCTCCAGGAAGACCGAGACCTGAAGCCCGGTGAAGTGCCGCCCGAGCACCGGCGCGTACGTGTCCACCCGGTCGAACTGCACGTCCTGCTTGAGCCGGTAGCCGGGCACGTACTCCTGCACGGCGGCCACCATGTCGGCCACCGAGGCGGCGATCGCCGCCCGGTCCGCGTCGGCGTCCGGGCAGAGGCAGTAGACGGTGTCCCGCATCAGCAGCGGCGGGTCGGCCGGGTTCAGCACGATGATGGCCTTGCCGCGCCCGGCGCCGCCGACCACCTCGATGGCCCGGGCGGTGGTCTCGGTGAACTCGTCGATGTTGGCCCGGGTGCCCGGACCGGCCGACTTCGACGCGATCGAGGCGACGATCTCCCCGTACGCCACCGGGGTGACCCGGCCGACCGCGTGCACGATCGGCACGGTGGCCTGCCCGCCGCAGGTCACCATGTTGACGTTCGGCTCGCCCAGGTGCTCGTCGAGGTTGACGGTAGGCACCACGTACGGGCCGATCGCCGCCGGGGTCAGGTCGACCACGGTCCGGCCGTGCGCCCGCAGCACCTCGTCGTGCCGGCGGTGCGCGCCGGCCGAGGTGGCGTCGAAGACCAGCTCGACGTCGGCGAACTCCGGCATCGCCACCAGGCCGTCCGCCCCCTCGGCGGTGGTGGCCACGCCGAGCCGGCGGGCCCGGGCCAGGCCGTCCGAGGCCGGGTCGATCCCGGCCATCGCCACCATCCGCAGGCGCTCACTGAGCCGGAGCACCTTGATCATCAGGTCGGTGCCGATGTTGCCCGACCCGAGCACCGCCACACCGACGCTCATGAGGCCCCTTCCGAGGAGAAACAGGTACGCACCGAGCCGAGCCCGGAGATCCGCGCCTCGTACGCGGCGCCCGGGGTGACCGGCACCATCGGGCCGAGCGCGCCGGAGAGCACCACGTCACCGGCGCGCAGCGGGTCGCCGGCCCGGGCCATGGTGCCGGCCAGCCACTCCAGGGCGTGCAGCGGGTTGCCGAGGCAGGCCGCCCCGGCGCCGACGGACACCGGCTCCCCGGCGTGTTCGAGGACCATCCCGGCCAGCCGCAGGTCCACGTCGGCGAGCCGGCGGGGCCTGGTGCCCAGCACGAAGAGCCCGCTGGAGGCGTTGTCGGCGATGGTGTCCACGATGGAGATGTCCCAGCCGGCGATCCGCGAGTCGACGATCTCGATGGCCGGCAGCACGTGGTCGACGGCCCGGATCAGGTCGACCGAGGTGACCCGCTCGTCGGGCAGGTCCGCGCCGAGCACGAAGGCGATCTCCGCCTCCACCCGGGGCTGGAGCAGCCGACCGATCGGCACCTCGACCCCGTCGCCCACCGACATGTCGTCGAAGAGCACCCCGAAGTCGGGCTGGAAGACGCCGAAGCTCTCCTGCACCGCCCGCGAGGTCAGGCCGATCTTCGCGCCCACCCGCCGGTGCCCCTTGCCGAGCCGCTGCCGGGTGTAGACCTGCTGCACCTGGTACGCGGTCTCGATGTCGCCCTCCGGCAGCAGCCGCCCGCGCAGCGGCGGGCACGGCTTCTCCTGCTGCCGGGCCACGGCCAGTTCCCGGTTGGCGGCCTCGATGTCCACGGTCGTCCCCGTCCCTCGCTGCGCTCGCTGACGCCGTGCATTCTGCCCGCCGCGCGCACTCATGAGAGGTCCACGCAGACGTTTGTCAGCTCGGAATAGAAGTCGAGCGAGTGCACGCCGCCCTCCCGGCCGACGCCGGACGCCTTCACCCCGCCGAACGGGGTGCGCAGGTCGCGCAGGAACCAGGTGTTCACCCAGACGATCCCGGCGTCCAGCCGGGCGCCGGCCCGGTGCGCCCGGCCCACGTCCCGGGTCCAGACCGTCGCGGCCAGGCCGTAGTCGGTGCCGTTGGCCAGCGCGTACGCCTCGTCCTCGTCGTCGAACGGGGCGACGTGCACCACCGGGCCGAAGATCTCCTCGGTGTTGGTGCGGGCGTCCGGCCCGAGCCCGGTCAGCACGGTCGGCCGCACGTACGCGCCACCGTCGCGGGCGTCGCCGAAGCGCGGCACCCCGCCCCCGGTCAGCACCTCGGCGCCCTCGGTGCGGGCCAGGTCGTAGTGGCCGAGCACCTTGTCCCGGTGGGCGTGCGAGATCAGCGGCATGTTCACCGTCGCCTCGTCGGCCGGCCAGCCGTACGCCAGCTCCCCGGCCCGCTTCGCCAGCCGGGCGGTGAACTCCTCGAACACCGGCCGCTGCACGTAGATCCGCTCGGTGCAGAGGCAGACCTGGCCGCCGTTGGTGAAGCTGGACCGGACCGAACCGGCCACCGCGGCGTCCAGGTCGGCGTCGGCGAAGACCAGGCCGGCGTTCTTGCCGCCCAACTCGAAGCTGACCGCCTTCACCCCGTCGGCGGCGGCCCGCATGATGGCGCTGCCGGTGGCCGACTCGCCGGTGAAGGTGATCGCGTCCACCCCCGGGTGCCGGGTGAGGAACTCGCCGGCCGAGTCCGGGCCGAAGCCGTGCACCAGGTTGAACACCCCGTCGGGCACGCCGGCCGCGGCCATCACCTCGGCCAGCAGGGTGGCCGACGCCGGGGTTTCCTCGCTGGGCTTCACCACCACCGCGTTGCCGCAGGCCAGCGCCGGGGCGACCTTCCAGGTGAGGAGCAGCAGCGGCAGGTTCCACGGCACGATCACCGCGACCACGCCGACCGGCTTGCGGACCGCGTAGTTCAACGCCCGGCCGCCGGTCGAGGTGACCGTGGTGAACGACTCGGTGGGCGCGGTCGCCACGATCTCGGCGAACGCCCGGAAGTTGGCCGCGCCGCGCGGGATGTCCAGCGTACGGGCCTGGGAGATGGCCTTGCCGGTGTCCGCCACCTCGGCGGCGACCAGGTCGTCGAAGCGCCGTTCCAGCTCGTCGGCGATCCGGCGCAGCACCTCGGCGCGCTCCCGCTCCCCCGTCCGGCCCCACGGCCCGCGCAGCGCCGCCCGCGCCGCGGCGACCGCGTCGTCCACCGTGCCGCGATCCGCCTCGACCACCTCGAAGACCGGCTCGCCGGTGACCGGGCTGCGCTTGGTGAACCGGCTGCCGGCGGCGACGAACTCGCCGCCGACGAAGTTGCGCAGCAGGCCCGGCCCGTCCGGCGCGGTGCCGGCCATCAGCCGCGGATCCCAGCGCGTCATCCCCGCCTCCCCCGGCCGATCAGGGCGCCGACCGCGCCGGCCAGCAGCGCCGCCGCCCCGGCGGCGGCCACCCCGACCAGTTGGTGCTGCCGCCGCACCCGGCGGCGCACCTCGGCGTACGGGGTGGTGGAGAAGGAGACCAGCTCGTAGCGGGAGACGTACCGGCCGGGCAGGGCGCGTTCCAGGGCGTGTTCGATCCGCTTGCCGGCCCGGAACAGCGGGGAGGCAACCTTGTCCCGCATCTCCACGAAGTTGGCCAGCGCCATCCGGGCGATCGCCTCCGCGTTCTCCTGCCGCCGCGCCTGGTAGAGCGGCAGCGCCGCGGCCCATTCGTCGGCGCACTCGTCGAGGCAGCGGTCCAGCTCGACGACGTCCTCGAACGCGCAGTTGGCGCCCTGGCCGTAGAACGGCACGATGGCGTGCGCCGCGTCGCCGACCAGCGCCACCCGGCCGTCGACCTGCCAGGGCGCGCAGCGGACCGTGCCGAGCACGCCGACCGGGTTGTGCTGGTAGTCGTCCACCAGGTTGGGCGCGAGCGGGATCAGGTCCGGGTAGTGCTCGGCGAAGTGCTGTTCGATGGCGGCCGGGCTGCCCAGCGAGGCGAAGCTGGCCGTGCCGTGGGTCGGCCAGAACAGCGTGCAGGTGAAGGAGCGGTCCGGGTTCGGCAGCGCGATCATCATCGAGGTGCCGCGCGGCCAGATGTGCAGGGCGCCCGGGTCGAGGGCGAACTCGCCGCCGACCGGCGGAATGGTGAGTTCCTTGTAGCCGTAGTCGAGGAAGTCCAGGCTCTCGGTCAGCACCCCGTACCCGAGGAGTTGCCCGCGCACCGCGGAGCCGGCGCCGTCCGCGCCGAGGACCACCGCGGCGGTCTCGGCGACCTTGCCCTGCGGGGTCTCGAAGGTCAGCTCGCCGGTGGTCGGGTCGAGGCCGACCAGCCGGTGGTCGAAGGCGATCCGCACGCCGGGCAGCGCGGCGGCGGCGTCCAGCAGGGCGTTGTTCAGCGCGCCCCGGCTGATCGAGTTGATCGCCCGGTCGCCGGCGACGCTGTACGACTGGAACTGCTGCTCGCCGGCGACCGGGTGGATCATCCGGCCGCGCATCGGCAGCGCGTCGGCCATCACCCGCTCGTCGAGCCCGATCCGGCGCAGCGCGTCCAGGCCCCGCTCGGAGAGCGCCAGGTTGATCGACCGGCCCCGCTCGACCTTGCCGGTGCGCGGGTCCGGCCGCCGCTCGTAGAGCGCCACCGGGTAGCCGCGCCGGGCCAGGTAGCAGGCCAGCAGGCAGCCCGCCAGCCCGGCGCCGACCACCGCGATCTCGTCCCGCTCGCTCACCGGCCCACCTCCGAAACGGTCGCGGCGAGCGCGTCGGCGACCCGCCAGCAGTCGTGGTACGTCGAGTAGAGCGGCACCGGCGCGAACCGGACGATGTCCGGCTCCCGGGCGTCGGCGATCACGCCGTGCTCGTGCCGCAGCCGCTTGGTCAGCTCGTTGGCGCTGCCCGTCCCGATCCGGACCGAGAGCTGGCAGCCGCGCCGGGCCGGGTCGCGCGGGGTGACCACGGTCAGCGGCCGGCCGGGGACCACCTCGTCCAGCAACTGCTCCAGCCAGCCGGTGAGCCGCAGGCTGCGCTCCCGCAGCGCGGTCATGCCGACGGAGTCGAACAGCTCCAGCGAGGTGCGCACCGGTCCCATCGCGAAGATCGGCGGGTTGGAGATCTGCCACGCCTCGACGGTGGCCGGCGGCCGGGAGACCGGGGTCATCTCGAACCGGGTGGCCGCCTCGGTGCTCCACCAGCCCTCGAACCGGGGCAGGTCGGCCCGGCCGAGGTGCCGCTGGTGGACGAAGACGCCGGCCAGCGCGCCCGGCCCCGAGTTCAGGTATTTGTAGGAGCACCAGGCGGCGAAGTCGACGTCCCAGTCGTGCAGCGCCAGCGGGACGTTGCCCACCGCGTGCGCCAGGTCCCAGCCGACCACCGCGCCCGCGGCCCGCCCGGCGGCGGTGATCGCGGGAATGTCCAGCAGCTCGCCGGTGAGGTAGTTGACCCCGCCGAGCAGCACCAGCGCCACGGTGTGCCCCTCGGCGGCGAGGAGGTCCACCACATCGGCGGTGCGCAGGGTCTCCTCGCCGGCCCGGGGGCGCAGCCGGATCACCGTGGCGTCCGGGTCCAGGCCGTGGAACCGGGCCTGGCTGCGCACCGCGTAGCTGTCCGACGGGAAGGCGCTGTCCTCGATGACGATCCGGGTGCGCTCCCCCGCCGGCCGGTAGAAGCTCACCATCAGCAGGTGCAGGTTGACCGTCAGGGAGTTCATCACCACGGTCTCCGCCGGCAGCGCGCCGACCAGTCGCGCGGCCGGCGCGGTCAACAGCTCGTGGTACGGCAGCCAGGGCCGCTCGGCCTCCAGGTGCCCCTCGACGCCGAGCCGCCGCCAGGCGTCCAGGTCGGCGAGGAGTTCGTCCCGGGTGGCCCGGGGTGGCAGGCCGAGCGAGTTGCCGGCCAGGTAGGCGACCTCGGGATACCGGCCGCCCTCGGCGGGCGGCACGTGGAACAGGTGCCGGCGCCCGGGGTCGGCGGCGTCGCGGCGGTGCGCCTCGGCTTCGGTGTGCATGCTCCGCTCTCCGGTCACATCGCGGTCCGGGCGGACCACAGCTCGGGGAAGAACACCCGGGCCATGCTGCGCTGCAACCAGGCCAGCCCGGCGGAGCCGCCGCTGCCGACCTTGGCGCCCATGGTCCGCTGCACCGCCTTGACGTGGTGCCAGCGCCAGTCGCTGAAGCGCTCGGCGACCTCGGTCAGCGCCTCGCCCAGCAGCCGGAGGTGGTTGTCCGGGCCGCCGTCGGCGTAGATGCGGACCCAGGCCGCCTCGACGGCCGGGTGCGTCTCGTGCTCGACGGTCAGGTCCCGGGTCAGCAGCTCGTCGGGGATGTCGAAGCCACGCCGGGCGAGCAGCCGCACCACCTCGTCCCAGAGGCTCGGGGCGGCCAGCGCGGCAGTCAGCTCCGCGTGCACCTCGGCCTGCCGGCGAAACGGCCGGATCAGCGCCGGGTCGCGCAGGCCGAGCACGAACTCCAGCTGCCGGTACATCGCCGACTGGAAGCCGGAGCCCTCGCCGAGCTGGTTGCGGAACCGGTTGAAGTCGGCCGGGGTCATCCAGCGCAGGCCCTGCCAGGCGGCGTTCAGCCCCTCCAGGTGCAGGGCGGCCCGGCGCAGCGCGGGCAGCGCCTCCCAGATCCGGTTGGCGCGCAGCTCCCGCTGGGCGTGGCGCAGCTCGTGGCAGGTCAACCCGAAGTACAGCTCCATGATCTGGCTGACCATCAGGAAGGACATCTCGCCCGGGTCGTCGCTGAGCGGCTGCTGCAACCCGTGCAGGGTGCTCGCCCGCACGTACGCGTCGTAGGGCACCCGGTCGGCGAACTCCAGCGTCGGCTCGCCGCCGTTGCGGGCCGCCCGGGCGGCCCGCTGCCGGGCGGTGGCCGGGCGCACCGCCGCGGTCATCGTGGGCGCCCGCAGGTCCGACTGTTCCACCTGTCGTCTCCCTCCGTCGGCCGGTAGCGTCATGATCTCGCGGTCGGAACGGCCAATGGAATGCCGGATCAACGGCACTGCGGCAGTTCGGCCTATCGCTTGAAAAGCCGTTACGGTTTCGGGTTCACGATAGAAAGGTCGAGCGGTGGATCACATGGACTGGGCGCTGCTGCGGGAGCTGCAGGCCGACGCCCGGCTCTCGTTCAGCGAGCTGTCCCGCCGGGTGCACCTGTCGCCGCCGGCGGTGGCCGAACGGGTGCGCCGGCTGGAGGAGGCGGGGGTGATCACCGGCTACCACGCGCACGTGGACCTGGCCCGGGCCGGCCGGACGGTGGTCGCGCTGATCCGGATGTCCTGCTACGGGTCCCGCTGCATCCTCAACGACCCGGAGGTGGCCGGCTGGCCGGAGATCATGGAGATCCACCGGATCACCGGCGACGCGTGCAGCGTGCTCAAGGTCGCGGCCGGCTCGATCACCGAGTTCGAGCGGGTGATCGACCGCCTCGCCCCGTACGGGCAGCCGTCCAGCACGATGGTCCTCTCCACCCCCCTCGACTGGCAGCCCGTCACGCCGCTGGCGTGAAAGGAGGGGCCCCTTATTAACAGACGTCTGTTAATAAGGGGCCCCTCCTTTCACCTCGGGCGACGGACCGGGGGTTTGCCCTCGGGCCAGCGGGAATGCAGCCCCCGCTGCCCGTCAGCAGGATTCCGGTGCGGACGCACCGGGAGGGGGGAATCATGCGGGGGCTTCACGTGTCACAGCGCGCCCTTTCGGCCGTACTGGTGCTGCTCGGCCTGGTCGGGGCGTACGTCCTGTCCGCCGGCACAGCGGCGCGGGCGGGCGAGAACACCTTCGTCGAGGTCACGCCGAACAGCGTGCAGGCCGGCAAGCGGGTGAACATCCGGGCCAGCTGCGACAACAGCGCCACCACCAACGGCAACAACAACCGCGGGGCGACCGTACGCTCCGACGCCTTCAGCGGCCCGGTGACGCTGCGGTCGGACAACGGCTTCCTCACCGGCGCGACCACCGTGCCCGGCAACAAGCAGCCGGGTGACTACCCGGTCGACCTGCGGTGCGACAACGGCCAGACGGCCTCCACCATGCTGACCGTGCTGAACATGGCGCAGCCCAGTAAGGGCCCGGCGACCGGGGGCGGCGGCACGGCGGGCGGCGGCCCGGGCGTCGGCTCGCTGCTGCTGGTCGGCGGGCTCGCCGCGGTGGCGGTGGTGGCCGGCCTCGGCGCCCGGCGCAGGACCACGTACCACCGCTGAGTCGGGGGTGCGGCGATGGTCCGCTCAACTGACCGTGCCGGCCGCGGCGGCCGGCGGGACGACCCGGCCACCCGGCGCCGGCGGCGGGTACGCGGCGACGCCCCGGCCGGCCGGGACCGGCGCGCCCACCGGGGCGGCCGGCACCGGCGGAGCCGGGGCGCGGGCGATCGGGTCCGGCGGGCGCTGGGGCTGGCCGTCGGGGCGTCGCGGCGGGTCGTGCGGGTGGCCGGGCACACCGTCGCGGCCAGCGTGGCCACCCCGGATCCGGGAGCCCGTCCGGTCCGCGCCGCGGCCGTCCGGCCGGTACGCCGGTATCCCGGCTGGCAGCGCGGGCCGGGGGCGCCGGTGCTGGTGGTCGCGACGGTGATGGCGCTGATCGTGGCGATGCTCGGGGTGGAACGGTTCACCGGGGTGAACGTGCTGCCGGAGCAGCTCAGCGCGGGGCTGCGCCCGCCGCCGAGGAAGTTCCCGGTGCTGCCGGCCAGCCCGCCGACGAACCTCACCATCGGCAAGATCGGTCTGCGGGCGCCGGTGCACCCGGTCGGCATCGCCCGCGACGGCAGCATCGACGTGCCGGCCACCGCCCGGGCCCAGGAGGCCGGCTGGTACGACCAGGGCCCGACCCCGGGACAGTACGGTCCCGCGGTGATCGTCGGTCACGTCGACACCACCACCGGCCCGGCCGTCTTCCACGACCTGAAGAGCCTGGCGGACGGGGACCGGGTGGAGGTCACCCGGCAGGACCGGTCGGTGGCGGAGTTCGAGGTCACCGAGATCCGGCGGTACGGCAAGGAGCGGCTGCCGGTGGACGAGATCTACGGCGACTTCAGCCGGCCGAACCTGCGGCTGATCACCTGTGGCGGGCGCTGGGTGGGCGGCGAGACCGGGTACGCCGACAACCTGGTCGTCTACGCGTCACTGGTCGGGGCGCGCTGACCGGGCCGTGCGCCGGCAGGACCGGTCGGCCGCGCTCAGGCCGCCTCGGGCTCGCGCAGGTCGAGCCAGTCCGCCCAGCGCGGGTCGGGCGCCCGGTGGCCGAGCACCCGCCAGGCCGTGCCCTTCGGCGCGGCCGGCAGGTTGTGCAGCCGCCAGCCGAGCTCGGCCGGGGTCTTGTCGCCCTTGGTGTGGTTGCACCGGGCGCAGGCGGCGACGACGTTCTCCCAGGCGTGCCGGCCGCCCCGGCTGCGCGGGAAGACGTGGTCGATGGTCTCGGCGGGCCCGCGACAGTAGGCGCAGCGCCAGCCGTCCCGGGCGAAGATCGCCCGGCGGGACAGCCCGACGTGGGTGCGGTACGGCACCCGGACGAAGCGGGTCAGCCGCACCACCGAGGGCACCGGTAACGCGTTGCGGGCGCTGTGCAGGAACCCTTCGCCGTCGGCCACGCAGACGGCCTTGGCGGAGAGCACGAGGATCGCGGCTCGACGCACCGACACGACACACAGCGGCTCGTAGGTGGCGTTGAGGACCAACGCGCCGGAGCCCACCGTGGGTCGTATGTCAGGCATCGTGCTCACCCTCCCGGTCCAGCCGCTCCCACCGCGTTCGCGTCGGCCGGGCCCGGGGGCAGCCGGCAACCACGCCGACGCCGGCGGGACCGCCGACGTCCGTTGCGCCAATCGTCCCTGATCGGAACCGGGATTGCACGTACTAATCCGGGGTCCCCGGTGAAGCTTTCTCGACCTGTGACACGATGACCGGTTTCGGCCCGGTTGATCACCGGGGCCGAAGGCCGGGTCACGACGCGGAGGGTCGAAAGCGGACGGCCCAGCGCCGTGCGGTACGAAGACAGCGTGATTTCCGTCAGCTTCCCGACCCTTGTCGCGGCGCTCCCGCCGATCACCCGCGAGAGCCCGAGCGCGGAGTGCATCGACGACCCACTCTGCGAGTTCGCCTACAAGCTCACCGGCTCAACCTGGTTCGCCGAGGGCAGCTACTGGATCGTGGTGAAGCCGCTGCGGATCGTGCTGATCGTGCTGCTCGCGCTGATCGCCCGGTGGGCGCTGCACCGCACGATCAACCGGCTGGTCCGCACCACCGGCCAGAGTTCCGTGCCGACCCTGCTGCGCCCGCTGCGCGAGCGGATCCCCACCGCCGCCGCGGAGCCCGGCGAGTTCGTCCCCGAGCGGCGCCGGCAGCGGGCCGCGGCGATCGGCTCGGTGCTGCGCAGCGTGGTCACCGCGTTCGTCTTCGGCATCGCGCTGCTGATGATCCTGCGCGAGTTCAACTTCGACCTGGCCCCGCTGCTGGCCAGCGCGGGCATCGTCGGCGTGGCGCTGGGCTTCGGCGCGCAGAGCCTGGTCAAGGACCTGCTGGCGGGGCTGTTCATGCTGATCGAGGACCAGTACGGGGTGGGCGACACGGTGGACCTGGGCGAGGCGACCGGGGTGGTCGAGTCGGTCGGCCTGCGGGTGACCACCGTCCGCGACGGTCGCGGGGTGCTCTGGTACATCCGCAACGGCGAGATCGTCCGGGTGGGCAACAAGAGCCAGGGCTGGGCCCTGGTCGTGGTGGACCTGCCGATCGGCTTCGCCGGGACGGAGGAGGCGACGGCGGTGCTGCGGACCGCGGCGGAGTCGGTGGCGCTGGACCCGAGCCTCGCCGAGGAGATCGTCGAGCCGCCGAACGTGCTGGGCGTCGAGCAGATCACCGTGGACGGCGCGGTGATCCGGACGGTGGTGAAGACGACCGCCGAGGGGCAGTTCGCGGTCGGCCGGGAACTGCGCCGCCGGCTGGCCGAGGCGCTGGACAACTCGGGCATCACCGCGCGGATCGCCGCCGCCCGCCTGCTGCCCGGCGTTCCTGCGGTCGAGCCGACCGAGACGGGCCGGGGCGGCAGCACCTGAGGAACCGGGACGCAGCGGGCGGCGCGGGCCGGCGGACGGCCAGCCCGCCGCGCTGGGCGGGCAGGGGTCGCGAGCCGCCCGACCCCTCAGGTATCGTCCGTTCGTTCAGTCGGAGATGCGACGATCAAGCCGTTCGCACTAGCCAGCCTTCGGACGATCGGGCAGAATCCGGTACACCGCGGCTCCGACGGGAGGCGCGCAGACGTCCTCGCTGATCCGGAGATCTGACGACGGTCCCCGACCCGCCATCACGAGTGGCCGACGGGGGACGATGGAGGCCACGGTGTCCGACGAGCGACCCCCCGCGGACGGGCCGGCAACCTTCCGCGAGGTGTTCGCCGAGGGTGAGTACCGGGCGATCTTCGCCGCCAGCGTGCTGTCCTGGCTCGGCGACTACGTGGCGCGGGCCGCCGTGACCGTGATGGTCTACCGCGAGACCGAGTCGGTCGCCCTCTCCGCCACCGCGTTCGCCGTGAGCTACCTGCCCTGGCTGGTCGGCGGGCCGCTGCTGACCACGCTCGCCGAGCGGTACCGCTACCGGTCGGTCATGGTCGCCGCGGACCTGGCCCGGATGGTGCTGATGGCGCTGGTGGCCATCAAGGGCCTCCCGGTGGCGGCGGTGCTGACGCTGCTCTTCCTGGTCACCCTCGCCAACCCGCCCAGCCAGGCGGCCAGGTCCGCGCTGCTGCCGGTGATCCTGCCCGGCGACCGGGTGGTGCTCGGGCTCTCCCTCAACGCCAGCGCCGGCCAGGCCGCGCAGGTCGTCGGCTATCTGGTCGGTGCGAGCATCGCCGTGGTCAACCCGACCGTCGCGCTGCTGCTCAACGCGACCACCTTCGGGCTCTCCGCGCTGCTGGTGCGGTTCGGGGTGCGGGACCACCCCGCCGCGATGACCGCCGCCCACCGCAGCCACCTGCTCCGGGAGACCGCCCAGGGCTTCCAGATGGTCTTCGGCACCCCGATCATGCGGGCCATCGCCCTGCTGGTCTTCGCCTCGATGCTCTTCTCCATCGTGCCCGAGGGGCTCGCCGCCGCCTGGGCGGACGACCATCACGACGGCATGCAGGCCGGCCTCAGCCAGGCGGTCATCATGGCGGCCAACCCCGTCGGGTTCATCCTGGGCGGCCTGCTGATCGGGCGGATGGTGGCGCCGGCCCGCCGGCTGCGCCTGATCCGCCCGCTGGCGGTCTTCTCCCCGCTGGTGCTGGTGCCGGCGTTCCTCAATCCGCCGCCGACGGTGGTCGCCCTGCTCGCCGCCGCCTGCGGCTTCGCCGTGGCCGGTCTGCTGCCGACGGCCAACGGCCTGTTCGTCCAGGTCCTGCCGGACGGCTACCGGGCGCGGGCGTTCGGCGTGATGGCCACCGGCGTGCAGGTGATCCAGGGCGCGGCCGTGCTCGTCACCGGCCTGCTCGCCGAGCGGTTCCCGATCCCCAAGGTGGTCGGGGTGTGGAGCGCGGCGGGCGTGCTGCTGATGCTGCTGATCACGCTGCGCTGGCCGAGCGCGGCGGCGGTGGACGCGGCCGTGCGGGCCGCCGGGCACCGCCAGCCGGCCGGCCAGGCCGCCCGGGTGGTCGCGCCCCGCTCCGCGCCCGCCCAAGAGGGGCCGACCAGCGGGATCACCGCCGCCACCCGCTGACCGGACCCGCGCCACCCCGCCGGGCGACCCCCGTGCCGCGCGCCTGGCAGGATGGAAGGGTGACTGCCGCAACCGGACCCGACCGCCCCCAGCCGTCGATCACCCTCTTCGAGGCGGTCGGCGGCGAGCCCACGTTCCGCAAGCTGGTGGACGAGTTCTACGCCGGGGTGGCGACCGACCCCCTGCTCCGCCCGATGTACCCGGAGGAGGATCTCGGGCCGGCGGCCGACCGGTTGGCGCTCTTCCTCATGCAGTACTGGGGCGGCCCGAACACGTACTCGGCCACCCGTGGGCACCCCCGGCTGCGGATGCGGCACGCACCCTTCCAGGTCGACGCGGCGGCCCGGGACGCGTGGCTGCGCCACATGCGACGGGCGGTCGAGTCGCTGGACCTGGCGCCCGAGCCGGCCACCGCGCTCTGGGACTACCTGGAGCGGGCCGCCTACTTCATGGTCAACGTGGCCGAGGACCCGGCGGGCTGACCGGCACCCGGGTCGCCGCCGGGCCGCGCGGTCAGAGCAGGGCGCCCTCGTCGTGCAGCCAGTCCACGAAGCTGGTGGCGACCGCCGCGCCGCAGTCGAGCATCTCGATCAGCAGCGCGTCGTGCGTGCCGGCGCCCAGCGGCACCTGAAGCTCGGCGTAGATCGGCAGCTGGCCCCGCTCGGTCGGGTCGCCGATGTACGCCTTGCAGAACCGGCGGGTGTGATTCCACTCGTTGACCACCCGGTAGGCCCGGTCGGCCCAGTCGGGCGGGACGGTGGCGTGCGGGCGGGCCCGCATCACCAGGATCTCGTCCTCCGGCCCCTCGAGGGTCACCAGCACCGCGTGCCGCTCCCACATGGCCAGCAGGTTGCCGTCGCCGTCGGCCAGATATCGCACGTCGAGCAGGTCGAGCGCGTCGCAGACCCGGCCGAGGCTCACCGGCTCGACGGTGGTCGCCATGTCCGCGATCGGGGCCCGCTCAGCGGCGGGCGCGTCGTCCCCGGGCTGTCGTTGGGTCGGTGGACCGACCCGTACGGTGCCCTCCACTGTGACCCCGCTTCGACCGTCGTCCGGATCGCCGCCACCGGCGGGCCCGGGGCGCCATGACCACCACGGCATCGCTCGCGCACCTCACTCCCCAGCGGATCCAGCCGCATACCGTGCGTTGGATCCGAGGATGGACGGTACCCGGACAGCCGGGTTGAAGCATCCCCCCAACGACCGCCCCAACCCAGAAGAACGACCATGGGTCATCCGTTCGGCCGATCAATGCACCGGTCGGACGACCAGGCCGCCGGGCTTCTGCGACCAACTCGCGCCGTACGGGCCGACCAGGCCGACCCACCGGCCGGCCACCCGGACCTGGACCCGGCCGTCGCCCGGCGGCGCGGCCCCGGCGGCCGGCGCCGCGCCGAGGAACCCCATCCGGACCAGCCCCTGGACCAGGCGCTGTGGCACCTCCACCGGTGGGGCGTCCGGGGTGTCCTCCGGGGTGACCACCACCGCCACGTGGTCCAGCAGCGCGTCCCGCAGCGCCCGCTGCCCCACCGCGCGGCCGGCGACCCCGTGGGTGGCCGCGCTGCGCAGGGTGCCCGCCGCCGCCTCGGCGATCCGCCGCACGTCGGCCACCGGCAGCAGCTCCACCGGCCGGCTCACCGGCGGCGGCAGCGGCCAGCGCCACTGCGCGTCCCGCGGCCCGGGCAGCGCGGTGCCACCCCGCTCCAGTTCGGACAGCAGCTCGCCGGCGGCCACGGTGACGTCCCCGGGGCCCGCCCCGGCGACCGTGCGGACCACCAGCACGCCCCACGGCAACCGGGCCCAGAGGGCCGTACGGCCGCCCTCGGGCGCCGGGCGGAGCCGGACCACGGCGGCCCGGTCCAACCGGACGAGGCGCGCCAGGAAGGCCCCCGCGTCGGCCACCCCGGCCAGCCCGTGCCCGCCGCCGGTGGTGGTCGGCCCGCCGACCGTCGGGCTCACCCCGGGCCGCCCGGCAGCGCGTACCGGCTCAGGAAGGCCCGCTCGTCGGCGCTGATCCGCCGGGGCCGCTGGGTGGACAGGTCGAACGGCACCAGCACCGAGCGGGCCCGGCTGGCCAGCACGTCACCGTCGTACAGCTCGTAGTCGACGGTGAACCGGGCGGCCCGGATCTCGGAGATCCACAGCTCGATCCGGACGGCCGGGGCCGCCTCCGCGGTGGCCCGGCCCAGCGCGTAGTCGACCGGGCGCAGGTAGTCGACCTCGTGCCGGCGGATGACCACCCCGTCGGCGAACGAGCCCACTCCCCACGCCCGGCCGCCGGCGAACATCAGCGCCACCCGGGCCTCCTCGTAGAGGGTGAGGAAGCGGGCGTTGTTGATGTGGCCGTACGCGTCCAGGTCGGACCAGCGCAGCGCGCAGTGATAGACGAACCGGTCAGTCACGGGTGAGCTTGCGGTAGGTCACCCGGTGCGGCCGGGCGGCCTCGGCGCCGAGCCGGTCGATCTTGTTCTTCTCGTACGCCTCGAAGTTGCCCTCGAACCAGAACCACTTCGACGGGTCCTGGTCGTCGCCCTCCCAGGCCAGGATGTGCGTGGCGACCCGGTCCAGGAACATCCGGTCGTGGGAGATGACCACGGCGCAGCCGGGGAACTCCAGCAGCGCGTTCTCCAGGCTGGAGAGGGTCTCCACGTCCAGGTCGTTGGTCGGCTCGTCGAGCAGGATGACGTTGCCGCCGATCTTCAGCGTCAGCGCCAGGTTGAGCCGGTTGCGCTCGCCACCGGAGAGCACCTTTGTCGGCTTCTGCTGGTCCGGCCCCTTGAAGCCGAACGCGGCGATGTACGCCCGGGACGGCATCTCGACCTTGCCCACCATGAGGTGGTCCAGCCCGTCGGAGACGACCTCCCAGACGGTCTTGTCGCCGTCGAGGCCCTGCCGGTTCTGGTCGACGTACGACAGCGAGACGGTCGGGCCCACCTTGACGTCGCCGCCGGTCGGCTGCTCCAGCCCGACAATGGTCTTGAACAGGGTGGTCTTGCCGACGCCGTTCGGGCCGATGATGCCGACGATGCCGTTGCGCGGCAGCGAGAACGACAGGTTGTCGATCAGCAGCCGGTCGCCGAAGCCCTTGCTGAGGCTGTGCGCCTCGATGACCGTGCTGCCCAGGCGCGGGCCCGGCGGGATCTGGATCTCCTCGAAGTCCAGCTTCCGGGTCTTCTCCGCCTCGGCGGCCATCTCGTCGTAGCGGTCCAGCCGGGCCTTGGACTTGGTCTGCCGAGCCTTGGCGTTGGAGCGGACCCACTCCAGCTCCTCGGAGAGGCGCTTCTTCATCTTGGCGTCGCGGCGCCCCTCGACGGCCAGCCGGGCGGCCTTCTTCTCCAGGTAGGTGGAGTAGTTCCCCTCGTACGGGTAGGCCCGGCCGCGGTCCAGCTCGAGGATCCAGTTGGCCACGTTGTCCAGGAAGTACCGGTCGTGGGTGATGGCGATGACGGTGCCGGCGTACTTGGCCAGGTGCTGCTCCAGCCACTGCACGCTCTCCGCGTCCAGGTGGTTGGTGGGCTCGTCGAGCAGCAGCAGGTCGGGCGCCTCCAGCAGCAGCTTGCACAGCGCCACCCGACGCCGCTCACCGCCGGAGAGCTTTGTCACGTCGGCGTCCGGCGGCGGGCAGCGCAGCGCGTCCATGGCCAGTTCGAGCTTGGAGTCGATGTCCCAGGCGTCGGCGTTGTCCAGTTCCTCCTGGAGCCGGCCCATCTCCTCCATCAGCTCGTCGGAGTAGTCGGTCGCCATCTCCTCGGCGATCTTGTTGAACCGCTCGAGCTTGGTCTTGATCTCCGCGACCGCCTCCTCGACGTTGCCGAGGACGGTCTTGCTGTCGTTGAGCGGCGGCTCCTGGGCCAGCATGCCGACGGTGAAGCCGGGCATCAGCCGGGCCTCGCCGTTGCTCGGCTGGTCCCAGCCTGCCATGATCTTGAGGAGGCTGGACTTACCGGCGCCATTCGGGCCGACCACACCGATCTTGGCCCCCGGCAGGAAGTTCAGCGTCACGTTGTCGAGCACGACCTTGTCGCCGTGCGCCTTGCGCGCCTTTTCCAGGACGTAGATGAACTGGGCCACGGTGCGGGCTACCTCCGTCGGTTGCGATCGTGGGCTTGCGGGGCGCGGGCTGCGACCTCCGCCCGCCGCCGCCGGCCGGGAGCCGGCCGCGCGCACGCCATCGTCAATCCTGACAGGTACGGCCCGCTCCGCCCACATCACCCCACCCCGGGGGTACGCGGCGTGCCTCGTTGTGCACGGCGGTATAACTCGTTAGCGTCATGGTATGACCAAGAAGATCGCGATCAGCGTTCCCGACGATGTCGCGGAGCGGCTGGCCAGGGAACCGAACGTCTCCGCCTTCGTCGCCGAGAGCGTGCGTCGGGTGATGGCGGGCGAGCGCACCAGGCAGGCACTGCGGAATGTCGGTTTCGCCTTGACGGACGCCGGGCTGGCGGAGGCGGGCAGAAAGCTCGACGAGGCGCAGGCGAAGATCACCCCGGAGTTGCGCGCGGAGGCGGCGGCCCTGCTGAGCGAGTCCTCCCGAGGGCGGCTGGCGATCCATGGCTGAGGCAGGCCTGGTGCTCGACACCGGTTGCCTGCTGGCCTACTCGAACGGCGCCGAGGCGGTCGGAGAGCAGATCGCGAAGGTGGCGGACAAGGGGCAATCGGTGATCATCCCGGCGCTGTGCCTCGCTGCGGCGTATCGACAGGTGAGCACCGACGGCTGGCCACTCCTGGACATCCTCGGTGACCTGGAACAGGTGGTCGTCAGGCCGGTGGAGCACGACATGTGCATGTTTCTCGGCGGCTGGTCGCGAGGACTCGGCAGCATGGATCTGGCGCAGGCCGCGCTGGAGGCGGCGCGGGCGACCACCCCGCTGATGACGGATCGGCGGGAGTTGCTCGGCGAGGTGCTGCCCAAGGAATGGCCGATCATCGACCTCTGACGAGGGGGTTGTCAACAAGATCACGATCGTGGTTCGGCGGTTCTGGGACGGGTAGGTAACTCCGGCACGGGGCATCAGAGGCCGCAGCTACGCTCAGTAGGCTCAGCGCGGTGGACCCGTCAGCACCCGGAGGTGGCCGATCGTGACCGTCCGTAGCTCCTTTGTCGTAGTGGCGAACCGACTGCCGGTCGACGAGGTGAGCACACCCGAGGGACGCCAGTGGCGGCGCAGCCCCGGCGGGCTGGTCACCGCGCTGCACCCCGTCCTCGCCGAACACCGGGGCACCTGGGTCGGGTGGGCCGGGGGCACCGGGCCGGCGCCCGAGCCGTTCGACCTGGAGGGCATCCGGCTGCACCCGGTGCCGTTGAGCGCCGAGGAACTGGAGCGGTACTACGAGGGCCAGTCCAACGCCACCATCTGGCCGCTCTACCACGACGCGGTGGAGACCCCTGCCTACAAGCGCCGCTGGCGCGAGGCGTACCGGCTGGTCAACGCCCGGTTCGCGGAGGCCGCGGCGGAGGTCGCGGCCGAGGGGGCGACGGTCTGGGTGCAGGACTACCAGCTTCAGCTGGTGCCGGCGATGCTGCGGGAGCTGCGCCCCGACCTGAAGATCGGGTTCTTCCTGCACATCCCGTTCCCGCCGATCGAGCTGTTCATGCAGATGCCGTTCCGCACCGAGATCCTGCGCGGCCTGCTCGGCGCGGACCTGATCGGCTTCCAGCAGCGGCTGGCCGCGCAGAACTTCGTCCGGCTGGCCCGGCACCTGCTCGGGCTGCGCTACGAGGGCCAGATGATCCAGGTCGACGGGCGGCAGGTGAAGGCGGGCGCCTTCCCCATCTCGATCGACACCAAGGAGATGGAGCGGCTGGCCGAGGACCCGGCGATCCAGGCCCGGGCCAAGCAGATCCGCGAGGAGCTTGGCAACCCGAAGACCATAATTCTGGGCGTCGACCGGCTCGACTACACCAAGGGCATCGAGCTTCGGCTCAAGGCCTTCCGGGAACTGCTGGCTGACGGAAAGTTGACAGTTCCTGAGGCGGTTATGGTGCAGGTGGCCACGCCCAGCCGGGAACGCGTCGAGCACTACCAGGCACTTCGGGTAAAGGTGGAACGCGAGGTTGGCCGGATCAATGGTGAATTCGGCCGGGTCGGCGTGCCGGCGGTGCATTACCTGCATCAGTCGTACAGTCGCTCTGAACTGGCGGCGATGTACGTCGCTGCCGACGTGATGATGGTGACCCCGCTGCGAGACGGAATGAATCTGGTGGCCAAGGAGTACGTCGCATCGCGCGCCGACCAGGGCGGCGCGCTCGTGCTCAGTGAGTTCGCCGGCGCCGCCACCGAGCTGCGTCAGGCATTTCTGTGCAATCCGCACGACCCCGACGCGGTCAAGGACGCCCTGCTGAAGGCCGTGCACGTGGAGCGCCCCGAAGCGCGCCGCCGCATGCGTATCATGCAACGCCACCTGCGCAGCCACGACGTCGGGCACTGGGCCAAGTCCTTCCTGACCGAACTGGGTGTGCCCGATGCGGAGGAAGCCGCGTGACCACCGCCCTCAACGCCCCGACCAGTCCGTCCGGGGTGATGGATCCTGAGCTGCGCGCCGCCATCGGGCGGATCGCCCGGGTTCCGCAACTGCTCATCGCCTGCGACTACGACGGCACCCTCGCGCCGATCGTCGAGGATCCGAGCAAGGCCGTACCACTACCCGAGTCCGTCGCCGCGGTCCGCGCGCTGGCCTCGCTGCCGCAGACCACCGTCGCGGTGGTCTCCGGGCGGGCCCTGCGCGACCTGGCCGCGCTCTCCCGGCTGCCGAGCGAGGTGCACCTGGTCGGCAGCCACGGCTCCGAGTTCGACATCGGCTTCGTCGAACGGCTCTCCCCCGAGCTGATCGCGACCCGCACCCGGCTGCGCGACGCGCTGCGCGAGATCGCCGCGACCCACCCCGGCGTACGCCTGGAGCGCAAGCCGGCCAGCGTCGCCGTGCACACCCGCGGGCTGGATCCGCAGGTCGCCGCCTCCGCCATCGACGCGGTCCGCAGTGGCCCCGCCACCTGGGACGACGTCACCGTCACCCAGGGCAAGGAGGTGATCGAGCTGTCGGTGGTAGCCACCCACAAGGGCACCGCCATCGACCAGTTGCGCACCCAGCTGGCGGCGAGCGCGGTGCTCTTCATCGGCGACGACGTCACCGACGAGAACGCCTTCGGCAACCTGCAGGGCCCCGACGTCGGCATCAAGATCGGCCCCGGCGACACGAAGGCCGACTACCGGGTGGCCGAGCCGATCGAGGCGGCCCGGGCGCTCGGCCTGCTGCTGGAGACCCGGCGGCACTGGCTCTTCGGCGAGCGGGCCGTCCCGATCGAGCGGCACTCGATGCTGGCCAACGGCCGCACGGTGGCGCTGCTGACCCCCGACGCCAAGGTCACCTGGCTCTGCCACCCGAAGCCGGACTCGGCCGCGATCTTCGCCGACCTGGTCGGCGGCAGCCCCGCCGGGCACTTCACCGTCGGCCCGGAGCGCGGCGGCATCCCGCTCGGCCAGCGCTACCGCAACGGCACCATGACCGTGGAGACCCGCTGGTCCGGCCTCACCGTCACCGACTGGCTGGACCTGCCGGCCCGGGAGACCACCCCCGACGGCCCGGCCGTGGTCACCGGCGACTCGGCGCTGGTCCGGGTGCTCACCGGTTCCGGCCGGGCCCGCATCGAGTTCGCGCCGCGGCCGGAGTTCGGCCAGGTGGCGGTGCAGCTCCAGCCGATGGACGACGGCCTGCTGGTGCTCGGCTCCAACGAGCCGGTCGCGCTCTACTCCCCGGGGGTGGAGTGGGAGGTCGGCAACGACGGCGGGTACGAGACCGCCAAGGCCGTGGTCGACCTGCGGGCGGCCGGCGGCCAGGTGGTGCTGGAGCTGCGCTTCGGCACGCAGAGCCTGGAGCACCACCGGGTGCCGATCCACGAGCGGCAGGCCGCGGCCGAACAGCCGTGGAAGGACTGGGTCGGCACGCTGCGGCTGCCCGGCACCGCCCGGGACCTGGTCGCGCGCAGCGCGCTCACCCTGCGCGGGCTGGTGCACGGGGCGTCCGGCTCGATCCTCGCCGCCGCGACCACGTCGCTCCCCGAGGAGCTGGGCGGCGTCCGCAACTGGGACTACCGCTACTGCTGGCTGCGCGACGCGGCGATGACCGCCCGGGCGCTTGTCGACCTGGGCTCGACCGAGGAGGCCGAGGGCCTGCTGCGCTGGATCGACGGCGTCGTCGAGCGCACCGGCGGGCACCCCGAGCGGCTGCACCCGCTCTACACCGTCGACGGGTACGAGCTGGGCGCCGAGGCGGTCATCGACACCCTGCCCGGCTACGCCGGCTCCCGTCCGGTCCGGGTCGGCAACCTCGCCAACCACCAGCTCCAGCTCGACGTCTTCGGCCCGATCGCCGACCTGATCGCCGCGGTGGCCGACGCCCGGGGCTCGGTCCGGGAGGACGAGTGGCGGGTGCTGGACAACATGGTCGAGGCGGTCCGGCGCCGCTGGCACGAGCCGGACCACGGCATCTGGGAGGCCCGCCTGCCACCGCGGCACCACATCTTCTCCAAGGTGATGTGCTGGATGACGGTGGACCGGGCCCTGCACGTGGTGCGCCAGCACGGCGGCGAGGACCGGCCCGAGTGGGTGGAGCTGCGCGACCGGATCGGCGCCAATGTGCTGGAGCACGGCTGGCACGAGGATGCGGAGGCGTACAGCGTCGCGTACGGGCACGACGAGTCGGACGCCTCGTCGCTCTGGATCGGCCTCTCCGGGCTGCTCGCCGGCGACGACCCCCGGTTCCTCTCCACCGTGCTGAAGATCGAGGCGGACCTGCGCAGCGGGCCGGTTGTCTACCGCTACCACTGGGACGACGGCCTGCCCGGCCGGGAGGGCGGCTTCCACATCTGCACGGCGTGGCTGATCGAGGCGTACCTGCGCACCGGCCGGCGCACCGACGCGGAGGAGCTGTTCGCCCAGATGGTCGACACCGCCGGCCCCACCGGCCTGCTCCCCGAGCAGTACGATCCGCTCGCCGAGCGGGGGTTGGGCAACCACCCGCAGGCGTACAGCCATCTGGGTCTGATCCGGTGCGCCCTGCTGCTGGACAACATGCTCAAGCAGTGACCTGACGCATCGCACGGCGGCCCGGGACCTCGGTCCCGGGCCGCCGTCGTCGTAGCCGCGCGCCGGCACCGCGCCGGTCCCGGTGATCGGGCGGTCCCGGTGATCGGGCGGTCCCGGCAGTTGCGGTGGCGAGGGGCCGAGGCGGAGCCGGACCCGTCGACCCCGCCGCCCAGCGGGACCTTCCTCGCAGCCTTTGCTCTGCTGCCGCCGAGGCAACACCTTTGGTCCAGCAGTGTTGCCGGGGCTGCAGCAGAGCAGGGGCTGCGAGGAGTGTTGCGTGGGTTGAAGCAGAGCAAAGGCTGCGCAAGGGGCACGCCAGGAGGGGCGATCGGGTTGCGACAGCGCCGACGCATGACCGCCGCGGGCAGTACGGCGGCGCCCAGCCGAGCCGGCCGTCACGGCAGACGACGCGAAAGCAGGCGCCAGCAGGCACCGAAGGACCGGCCCGAGCAGGCACCGGACGGCCGGCGCCGATCGGCTTCCGGACGCGGCGGCGCGGGTGCTGCGGGGTGCACGGCGGGTGCGGGTGGCTAAGACTCCGGTGGCTCCGCGGCGTGCGCGGCGGCCAGGGCGTCCACCACGTCGCCGATCACCACGATGGCGGGCGGACGCAGCTGGGCGGCGACCACGTCGGCGGCGACCTCGCCCAGCGTCGAGCGCAGCGTGCGCTGGCCGCTGGTCGTACCCTCCTGGATCACCGCGGCCGGGGTCCCGGCCGGCCGGCCGTGCGCGACCAGCGTCGCCGCGATCGCCGGCAGGTTCTTCAGGCCCATCAGGACGACAAGGGTGCCGCGCAGCCCGGCCAGCGCGTCCCAGCGCACCAGCGAGACCGGCGAGTCGGGCGCGACGTGCCCGGAGACCACGGTGAACTCGTGCGCCACCGCCCGGTGGGTCACCGGCACGCCGGCCACCGCCGGCACCGCGATCGCGCTGGTCACCCCGGGCACCACGGTGACCGGCACGCCGGCCTCCGCGCAGGCCAGCAACTCCTCGCCGCCCCGGCCGAAGACGTACGGGTCGCCGCCCTTGAGCCGGACCACGAACCTTCCGGCCAGGGCCCGCTCCACCAGGATCCGGTTGATCTCCTGCTGGGCGCGGGACGGGCCGTACGGGATCTTCGAGGCGTCCACCAGTTCGACGTCCGGCCGCAGTTCGTCCAGGAGCAGCCCGGGCACCAGTCGGTCGGCGACCACCACGTCCGCCTCGGTGAGCAGCCGCCAGCCCTTGACGGTGATCAGCTCCGGATCGCCCGGCCCGGCACCCACCAGCGCCACCCGGCCGATCGGGCCGGCAGAGGTGTTAACAGGGGGCCCCTGCTCTGCCGGAGGCGTTAAGAAGGTGCCCTTCCTTGCACTCAGGAGGTGGCGGATGGCGTCGCGGACGGTCATCGCGCGGCGGGGGTCGCCGCCGCCCAGCACGGCGACGGTGACCGGGCCGTGCCGGGTGACCGCCGGGGTCCACGCGGTGGCCGCGGTGCGGTCGTCGGCCCGGACGCAGAAGATCCGGCGCTCCTCGGCGGCGGCGCTGACCTCGGCCGCGGCGGTAGGGTCGTCGACGGCGACCTGGACCAGCCAGGCGCCGTCCAGGTCGCCCGGCCCGAACCGGCGCGCCGCCCAGCGCAGCCGGCCCGCGTCGACGTGCGACCGCAGCGCGGGGGTCAGCTCCGGCGAGACGAGCAGCACGTCCGCCCCGGCGTCCAGCAGCGCGGGGACCCGTCGGGTGGCGACCGCTCCCCCGCCGACCACCACCACCCGGCGGCCGGACAGGTGCAGCCCGAGCGGGTACGGGCTGGGGCGGTCGCCGCCGGGCTCGTTGGCTGCCTCGGTCACTTCTCGGCCACCCCGGCGGCGTCGAAGGTGGCGACCTCGTGCAGCACCCGGACCGCGCCGGTGACCACCGGCAGGGCCAGCAGGGCGCCGGTGCCCTCACCGAGCCGCAGGCCGAGGTCGAGCAGCGGGGTCAGCCCGAGGTGCCGCAGGGCGACCCCGGCGCCCGGCTCCGCCGAGCGGTGACCGGCGATCATCGCGCCCACCGCGTCCGGGGCGAGGGCCGCGGCGGCGAGCGCCGCGCTGACCGCGATCACCCCGTCCAGCAGCACCGGCACCCGGCGGGCCGCGGCGCCGAGGATGAACCCGGTCAGCGCGGCGTGTTCCAGGCCACCGACCGTGGCGAGGACGCCCAACGGGTCGGCCGGGTCCGGGGCGTGCCGCCGCAGCGCGGCGCGGACCACCTCGATCTTGTGGCGGTGGGTCGCGTCGTCCACCCCGGTGCCCCGGCCGGTGACCGTCGCGGGATCCGCGCCGGTGAAGGCGGCCACCAGGGCCGCGGCCGGGGTGGTGTTGCCGATGCCCATGTCCCCGGTGAGCAGGATGCCGGCCCCGGCGTCGGCGAGCCGCTCGGCGACGGCGATCCCGGTGCGCACGGCCGCGCCCGCCTCGTCGCGGGTCAGCGCGGCGGTGACCGTCATGTCCCGGGTGCCCGGACGCACCTTCGCCGCGATCAGCCGCGGCCCGTCGAGGCCGGTGCCTCCGGGCAGCCGTGCCGCCCCGGCCGGCAGCCGCGCGGCGCCGGCGTCCGGCGACCCGGCCGACCCGGCGGCCGGCTCCGGCAGCGGGGTGGCCACCCCGACGTCGACCACGGTGACCGTGGCGCCGGCCTGCCGGGCGAACGCGTTCACCACCGCGCCGCCGGCCAGGAAGTTGCCCACCATCTGCGCGGTGACCTCCGTCGGCCACGGGGTCACCCGCTGGGCGTGCACGCCGTGGTCGCCGGCGAAGACGGCCACCGCCGCGGGCTCGGGCAGCGGCGGCGGGCAGTGGCCGGCCAACCCGGCGAGGCGTACCGAGAGTTCCTCCAGGGCGCCCAGCGAGCCGGCCGGCTTGGTCAGCCGCCCCTGGAGTTCGCGGGCCGCCGCCATCGCGCCGGGGTCGAGCGGCCGGATCGCCGCGACGGTCTGCTGCACTGTCATGCCTCCAGGATCTCCGCCAGCGTCCGCGTGAACGCGTCGGTGGTGGCCGGGTCACGAACGGCCAGCCGCAGCCAGTCCGGGCCCAGGCCGGGGAAGGTGTCACCCCGGCGTACCGCCCAGCCGCGCTCCCGCAACCGCTCGCGCACCTCCGCCGCGCCGGCCAGCTGGATCAGCACGAAGGAGCTGGCCGGGCGGCCGGCGACGCGTACCCCGGGCAGGGCCGACAGGCGGGCGACCAGGTGGTCGCGGTCGGCCGCGAGCCGGTCGGCGAAGGCGCGTTCGGCCGCGACCGCGGCCGGCGTCGCGCACGCCGCGGCGGCGGCCAGCGCCGGGGTGGAGACGGCCCAGAGCGGCTGGGTGGCGGCCAGCCGGGCGACCAGTTCGGGCGGGGCGAGCAGGTAGCCGATCCGCAGGCCGGCCAGCCCCCAGGTCTTGGTCAGGCTGCGCACCACGACCAGGCCGGGCAGCTCCGGCCGGCCGGCCAGCGACTCCGGCTCGCCCGGCACCGTGTCGGCGAACGCCTCGTCGACCACCAGGATCCGGCCGGGGCGGGCCAGCGCGGCCAGGTCCGCGGCGGGGTGCAGCACCGAGGTCGGGTTGGTGGGGTTGCCGACCATCACCAGATCGGCGTCGTCCGGCACCCGGGCCGGGTCCAGCCGGAAGCCGTCGGCCGGGTCGAGCAGCACCCGCTCCACCCGGTGCCCGGCGGCCCGCAGCGCCGCCTCCGGCTCGGTGAACTGCGGGTGCACCACCACCGGCCGGCGCACGTCGGACAGCGTCCGGGCGAGCAGCACGAACCCCTCGGCGGCACCGGCGGTGAGGAGTACCTCCTCCGGGGGACGGCCGTGCCGGGCGGCGACGGCGGCCCGGGCCGGCCCGGGGTCCGGGTACGCGGCCAGCTCGCCCAGCGCGGCGACCAGCGGATCGGCCAGCCAGTCCGGCATCGGGTCGCGCCGGACGTTGACCGCGAGGTCGACCAGGCCGGCCCCGACCTCGGCGTCCCCGTGGTGGGTCAGGTCCGGTTCCGGCCCTGTCGTCCCGTCCTGTTCCCGGACCGCTCCGGGCCCGGCATCGACCAGTTGACCACGCATGTCCGCGATCCTGCCGGGAAGCCGTCGTCCGGGACAGCGGATCCCGGCGTGCGCCGCGTCACCACCCGCCCGTTTATGAATTTTTCTCATTTCCGAATCGGAAATGTCATAGCTTGGCGACGTGAGCAACCGACCCCTTGCCGCCACTGGTCGAACCGTTCCTCTCCTCCGCGCCGGACTGATCGCCGGGATCGTCGTCGCCGCCGCGCTCTATCCGTTGGCCGCCGTCACCGGCATCGGCGCCAAGGCCACCGCGCACGCCGTCGAACAGAAGACGGACATCCTCCGCGAGGCGCTGCCCGCCGAGACCTCCTACCTGTACGCGCCCGACGGCAAGACCGTGCTGACCATGTTCTACGAGGAGTACCGGCAGTACACGAAGCTGCGGGACATGTCGCCGAACATCCAGCAGGCGATCGTCGCCGCCGAGGACAACCGCTTCTACCAGCACCACGGCGTCGACCCGAAGGGCGTCGCCCGGGCCTTCGTCGCCAACGCCCACTCCAGCGGCGTCTCCCAGGGCGCGTCCACCTTGACCATGCAGTACGTGCGGATGGCCCTGCGGGACAGCGCCAAGACGCCGAAGGAGGTCCAGGAGGCCACCCAGCAGACCAGCCTGCGCAAGGTCAAGGAGATGCGGATGGCGCTGGACGTCGAGAAGTCGCTGACCAAGGAGCAGATCCTGGAGCGCTACCTCAACTCGGCGTACTTCGGGCACCGCGCGTACGGCATCTACGCCGCCTCGCAGATCTTCTTCTCCAAGACCCCGGCCACCCTCACCCCGGTGGAGGCGGCCACCCTCGCCGGCCTGGTCAAGTCCCCGTCCGAGTACGACCCGATCACCTCGGACCAGAAGGACGCCACCGGGCGGCGCAACTACGTGCTCGACAACATGACCCGCCTCGGCTACATGTCCCCGGACGCGGCGGCGGCGGCCAAGAGCGAACCCATCCAGCTCAGGCTGACCACCCCGGCCAACGACTGCGCCTCGGTGCCGAAGAAGTTCAACAGCTGGGGCTTCGCCTGCGACTACGTGAAGAACTGGTGGAGCGCGCAGCCCGCGTTCGGGGAGAACTCGCTGGAACGGATGGACAAGCTGCGCCGCGGCGGCTACCACATCGTGCTGAGCATCGACCCGAAGATCCAGGAGGCGGCCGAGAAGAACGTCGGCGCCCAGGCCGGCAGCCCGTTCGCCAACGGCATCGTGGTCACCGAGCCGGGCACCGGCCGGGTCAAGGCGATGGCGGTGAACCGGACGTACTCGCTGGACCTCGACGAGAACCCGCCGACGTCCAACCCGGAGGCCGACCCGAAGGTCAAGGCGAGCTATCCGAACACGGTGGCGCCCCTGCTCGGCGGCGGCACGCTCCCCGGCTACCAGGCCGGTTCGACGTTCAAGATGTTCCCGATGCTGGCCGCCCTCAACGCGGGCATGCCGCTGTCCACCACGTACAACTCGCCGTACCGCTACCAGTCGAAGGTTTTCGACGGCTGGGCCCCGTCCAACGCCAGCGGCGCGATGACCGGCGTGCAGACCATGTGGTCGGGCTTCGGCAAGTCGGTGAACACCTACTTCGTCCAACTGGAGGAGCGGGTCGGCGCGGAAGCGGGGGTTCGCCTCGCCGAACAGCTCGGGCTGCGCTGGCGCACCGACGTCGACCGGGACCAGGCGTCCCCGGCCAAGGCGAAGAAGTGGGGCGCGTTCACCCTCGGCGTCTCCGACGCCACCCCGCTGGAGATGGCGAACGCGTACGGCGCGGTCGCCGCCGACGGGCGCTACTGCGAGGCCATCCCGGTCATGTCGATCAAGAACCGGGACGGCACGCCCACCACGTACACGACGGCCGCCGGGATCGAGCGGGAGGTCGCCAAGCCGCGCTGCCGGCAGGTGGTGAACGCCGACGCGGCGCGGGCCGCCACCGACGCCGCCCGCTGCCCGACCGGGGACACCCCGGCCAAGGGCGGCTGCGGGGGCTGGTCCACCGCGGACAGCGTCCGGGGCACGGTCGGCCGCCCGGTGGCCGGCAAGACGGGTACCACGGACAGCACCCGCTCCGCCTGGTTCGTCGGCTACACCCCGGAACTGGCCGCGGCCAGCTTCATCGCCGACCCGGACAACCCGTTCAACGCGGTCGGCGACGGTCAGGCCGAGGTCCCGGTCAACGCGGTGGCCCAGACGCTGCGCGACGCCCTCAAGGGCAAGCCGGTTCGCCAGTTCACCCCGCCGTCGGACCAGATCGTCGGCTGAGCACCGCACCGGACCGCCCGGGGGTGCGCCCGGGCACCGGTCAGGGGGTCCGCGTCGGCGACGCGGACCCCCTGACCGTCGTCGCGCCCGGTCAGCGCAGGTCCGCCGCCACCAGGGACCACAACTCCAGGTCCACCCGCGCGCCCCGGACGATGCCGGCGTTGCGCAGCAGCCCCTCATAGCTGAAGCCGGCCTTCTCGGCGACCCGGCGGGACGCCACGTTGCCCGGCGCCACCCGCAGCTCGACCCGCTGGAACCCGTGCTCCAGCAGCAGCGCGATGGCCACCGCGTCCACCGCCTCGGCGGCCAGGCCGAAGCCGCGGGCGTGCGCGGCGACCGCGTAGGAGATCTCGGTGAGCCGGGCGCCCCAGTCGGTGCGCCGGGTCCACAGGCAGCCGACCACCCGGTCGTCCTCCCGGCGGACCAGCGCCCAGTGGTCGCCGTCGCCGCTGTCCCGGCGCTGCCGGGCCAGGTCCGAGCACCAGGCCCGGCCGTCGATCCGGCCGGTCGGCTCGGCCAGCGGCAGCCAGCGCTGGGTCTGCCGGTCGGCGAAGACCTCGTCGACCGCCGCGACGTCCGCCGGCAGGTGCGGCCGGACCTCGGTGCGCGGGGTGGAGACGGTCAGCGCCGGAAACCGGCGGACCGCGACCTGGCCGATCACCGGGCCGCCTCCGCGCCCTCGACGCCGGCCGGCTCGGCCCCGGCCGCGGCGACCAGCCGGCCGGCGATCTCCGGGGCGGCCGCCCAGTGCAGGCTCAGCTGCGAGGCGTGCACCCCGCGCCAGACGAACCCCTCCGGCGCGCCGCCGTCCCAGCTCCACGCGGGGGTCTGTCCGGCCCGCGGGGTCAGCACGGCGGCGTGCTGCTTGTGCCCGACCAGCACCGCGCCGGCCGGCGCGACCACGCTCGGCGTGCAGGCGGTGGCCTCGCGGTAGCCGACGACCAGGCCGTCCCGGGTGTGCCCGGCGGCGTCCAGCACCCCGCACATCGGCGCCCCGTCCAACTCCCGGGCCAGCCAGAGCAGGCCGGCGCCCTCGGCGAGCACCGGCCGGCCGGTCCGCGCCAACTCGGCCACCGCGATGCACAGCCGGCGGTTGGCGGAGAGCTGCTCCGCGTACGTCTCGGGCAGGCCGGCGCCGACGACCAGCGCGCGGGTGCCGGCGGGCAGTTCCTCGTCGCGCAGCGGGTCCACGGTGACCACCTCGGCCCCGGCGGCGCGCAGCAGCTCGACCGTCTCGGGGTGGCTGTAGCTGCCGCCCGCGGCACCGGCGACCGCGACGACCGGCGGGCCGGGGACGGCGACCGGCTCCGCCGGCTCGGGCGACCAGGCGGTGACCGTCAGCGGCGGCGCCGAGCGGGCCAGCCCGAGCAGCCGGTCCAGGTCGACGGTGGCGCTGACCGCGTCGCCCAGCCGGCGCACCGCGCGCACCGCCTCGGCCTCGCCGCCGATCGCCGGGAGCATCCCGTGCCGGCGGGCCGGCAGCACCGGGGGCAGCTCGTGGCGGCGCAGCGCACCGTAGACCGGCACGCCCAGGTCGTCCAGCGCCTCCCGCAGCATCGTCTCGTGCCGGGGCGACGCGACCCGGTTGAGGATCACCCCGCCCAGCCAGAGCTGCTCGTCGTACGCCCGGAAGCCGTGCACCAGGGCGGCCACCGACTGGCCCATCGCCGCGACGTCCACGACCAGGACGACCGGGCTGCGCAGCCGGAGCGCGACGGCGGCCGTGGAGTCCTCGTCGGGGCGGCCGGAGACCGAGTCGTAGAGGCCCATGGTGCCCTGGACCACGGCCAGGTCGGCCCCGGCCGCGCCGTGCGCGAAGAGCGGGGCGAGCCGGTCCGGGCCGGTCAGCCGGGCGTCGAGGATCCGGCCCGGGCGACCGGCGGCCAGGCCCAGATATGCGGCGTCGACGTGGTCGGGGCCGACCTTGAACCCCGCACCGGTCACGCCCCGGTCGGCGAGCGCGGCGAGCAGCCCGATGGAGAGCGCGGTGGTGCCGTGTCCCGAGGCGGGCGCGCTGAGCACGAGGCGAGGCACGGCGGTCATCATCGACTCCTCGGGGCGGGTGTGGTGGCGGCGGTGAGTGGGCGGCGGGAGCGTCGCCGGCGTGACGATACCGGGCCGGTGCGACCGGTGGCGGCCGTCGCACCGGCGGTCCGGGCGGCGTGACGGAGGGTCACCGGGCCACCGCTCGGGTGGCCCCGGTCATACGGGTAGCCTCGTGCTGTGTACCGGTTCCTCCTGACCCCCCGCTGGCTGGGCTACCTGGCGCTCGCGCTGGTCGCCGCCGCGGTGATGGTCCTGCTCGGCAACTGGCAACTGGACCGTTACCGCGCGCGTACGGCGGTGAACGAGCAGATCGACGCCGGGGCGCGGATGACCCCCGTGCCGGTGGCCGACGCGCTGGCCGCCCCGACCGGCGGTCGCGGCACGGCCGGCCCCGCCCCGGCCGAGTCGGTCAACTGGACCAAGGTCACCGCCACCGGCCGGTACGACACCGACAACCTGGTCCTGGTCCGGGGCCGGACGGTCGACAACTCGGTCGGCTTCGAGGTGCTCACCCCGCTGGTGCTCGCCGACGGCTCGGCCGTGCTGGTGGACCGGGGCTGGATCCCGCCCGCGCCGGGTGGCGCGATCGCCCAGCCGACCGTGCCGGACACCCCGGGCGGCGAGGTGACCGTGGTCGGCCGGGTGCACCCGAGTGAGCGCGGCGGCGCGGTCGACCGGCGCGACGGCCGGCTGGAGACCCGGCGGATCGACGTGTCCCGGCTGGCCCGGGAGCTGCCGTACGGGGTGCGGGGCGCGTACGTGCTGCTGGACGAGCAGACCCCGGCCGCCGACCCGACCTTCAAGGCGGTCCCGATCGGGCACACCAACAACTGGCAGAACTTCGGCTACGTGATCCAGTGGTGGATCTTCGCCGGGATGACCCTGATCGGCTACGGCTGGGCGGCCCGGCGCGAGGCCCGGGGCCGGGCGGGGCTGGACCAGCCGGGGCCGCCGGTGGACCGGGCCGCCGAGCCGGCGCCGCACGCACCCGCCTGACCCGCCCGACCGTCGACGGCCGGCGGGTCAGCCGCCGGCGACCCGGCCGGCGTGGATCGCCCGGACGGTGTCGACGGTGTCCGCCTCGGCGGCGGTCTTGTCGTGCCGGTAGCGCAGCACCCGGGCGAAGCGCAGCGCCATCCCGCCCGGATAGCGGCTGCTGGTCTGCACCCCGTCGAAGGCGATTTCGACCACCTGCTCGGGGCGGACCCGCACCACCCAGTCGCCCTTTTCCACCGCGAGGGCCAGGAAACGCTCGGTCTGCCAGCGCAGCACCTCGTCGGTCAGCCCCTTGAACGTCTTGCCGAGCATCACGAACTCGCCGGTGCCCGGGTCGCGCGCGCCGAGGTGGAGGTTGGACAGCCAGCCCCGCCGCCGGCCGCTGCCCCACTCGACCGCCAGCACCACCAGGTCGAGGGTGTGCCGGGGTTTCACCTTCACCCAGGCCGAGCCGCGCCGGCCCGCGTCGTAGGGCGCCGCCGGGTCCTTGACCACGACCCCCTCCTGGCCGGCGTCGACCGCCGCGGCGAACGCCGCGCCGGCCTGCTCGGCGTCGTCGACCTCGACCCGGCCGACCAGCAGCGACCCGTCGACCGCGCCGGCGAGGGCGGCCCACCGCTCCCGGCCGGGCCGGTCGATCAGATCCTGGCCGTCGAGGTGCAGCAGGTCGAAGAAGTACGGGGTGAGCACCGTCGACCCGGCGGCCTCGGCGGCGGCCAGCGTGGCCGGGGCGGCGGCGGCCCGGCCGGCGGTGCTCGCCGTGGTGCGCCGCGCGGCCCGGCCGGCGGTCTCCTGGAAGGGCAGCGGCCGGCCGGCCGGGTCCAGCCCGATCGCCTCGCCGTCGAGGACCAGCTCGCGGCCGGGCAAGGTGCGCACGGCGGCGACCACCTCGGGCACCCGGGCGGTGATCTCGTCCAGGCTGCGGGTGAAGACCGCGATCTCCGACCCGGAGCGGTGCACCTGGATGCGGATGCCGTCGAGCTTGACGTCGACCATCGCGGGGGTGCCGGTGGCGGCCAGCGCCTCGTCCACCGACGGCGCGCTCTGCGCGAGCATCGGGGCGAGCGGGCGACCGACCTGGAGCCGGAAGGCGGCCAGCGCGGGGGCGCCGCCGCCCAGCGCCGCGACCGCCACCGACCGCAGGTCACCGGCGAGCAGCAGGGCGCGCCGCACGGCGGCCACCGGCACCTCGGCGGCCCGGGCCACCGCGTCGGCGAGCAGGCCCGCCTGCGCGCCCTGGCGCAGCTCGCCGCTGAACAGGCCGATCAGCAGCCGCTGCTCGTCGGCGGTGGCCGCGGCGAAGAGCCGGTGCAGCAGCGCGCGCCGACGGGCCTGGGAGCCGGTGCCCGCGACCGCCGCGATCTCGTCGATGGCGGCGTCGACGCCGCCCACGGTCAGCGTCGGGGTGTCCGCCGGTGGCGGCAGGTCGCGCAGGCCGGCGTAGCCGACGCCGGTCTGCCGCTGGCGCAGCTCACCGGCGAGCCAGCCGGAGCCGGCCGCCACCTCGCCCGGGTCGAGCGAGCGCAGGGCGGCGGCGAGCAGCTCCACCTTGGCCCGCCGGCCGCTGGTGGCGCCGACCGCCGCGGAGGTGGCCGCCAGGTCGAGAAACCGCACGTCCACCATCCTGCCAGTCGGCACCGACACCGCCCGGCCGGTCGCGCCGACTCAGGCGGGGACCGGCTCCTCGATCCGCAGGCCCCGGGCGCGGACCTCGTCCGCCACCCGGGTCAGCTGCGCGTCGATGGCGACCAGAGCCGCGGAGAGCTCGCCGAGCTGTTCCTTGAGCGTGTCCTCGGGCCACGCGGAGACGTCCAGGTCCCCCAGAGCACGGACGGCGGCCTCCAGCCGCACCATCACCTCATTCGTACGCATGTTCGAAAGGCTATAACACCCCCGCGTCCGACACACCGCAAACTTCCTGACCGGGCGGGAAGTTACGGTTTCGACACCTCAGGCCGGTACGCCGACCCGCGCCACCTTGGCCAGCAGCAACGCCTCGGCCAGGCAGACCCGGGCGAACTCGCCCAGGTGCAGGCTCTCGTTCGGCCCGTGCGCCTGGGCGTGCGGGTCCTCCACGCCGGTGACCAGGATCGCCGCGTTTGGGAAGAGCTCCTGGAAGGTGGCGATGAACGGGATCGAACCGCCGATGCCCATGTCCACCGGTTCGGTGCCGTCCCACGCCTCGCGGAAGGCGGCCCGGGCGGCGTCGTACATCGGCCCGGAGGCGTCGATGACGCACGGCGCGCCGTCGTGCTCGAAGGTCACCGTGACCTGGGCGCCCCAGGGCGCGTGCTGCTCCAGGTGGGTACGGAGCGCCTGGTACGCGCGCTTCGGCTCGTCACCCGGCGCCAGCCGTACGTTCAGCTTGGCCTTGGCCGACGGGACCAGGGCGTTCGCGGCCTCGCCGGTGGTCGGCGCGTCGATGCCGAGCACGGCCAGCGCCGGCTTGGTCCAGATCCGGTCGGTGATCCGGTCGGTGCCGACCAGCGAGACGCCCTCGACCACGCCGGCCTCGGCGCGGAACCGGTCCTCCGGGTAGTCGACGGTGGCCCCCGCCCGGCCCACCATCCCCTCGACCGCCACGTCACCGGCGTCGTCGTGCAGCGTGGCCAGCAGCCGGGCCAGGGCGGTCAGCGCGTCCGGCACGGCCCCGCCGAACATCCCGCTGTGCACGGCGTGCCGCAGGGTACGGACCTCGACGAAGCAGTTGATCATGCCGCGCAGCGAGGTGGTCAGCGCCGGCACGCCGACGTCCCAGTTGCCGGAGTCGGCGATCACGATCACGTCCGAGGCCAGCTCGTCGCGGAACTCCGCCAGCAGCGTTTCCAACGAGTCGGAGCCGTACTCCTCCTCGCCCTCGATGAAGAGCACCACCCCGACGGGCAGCTGGTCGCCGAAGGCGCGCAGCGCCGCCACGTGCGCCATGATGCCGGCCTTGTCGTCGGCCGCGCCGCGACCGTACAGGCGACCGTCCCGCTCGACCGGCTCGAACGGGTCGGACTCCCACAGCGACAGGTCGCCGACCGGCTGCACGTCGTGGTGCGCGTAGAGCAGCACCGTCGGCGCGCCCGGCGGGGCCGGCTTACGCCCGATGACGGCCGGCTGCCCGCCGCGCCGCACGACCTTGACGTCGAGGTCGCAGCCGCGCAGCAGCTCGGCCACCGCCTCGGCGGAACGCTCGACGTGCGAGTGGTCGAAGCCGGGAAAGGCGATGCCGGGGATCCGGACGAGGCGCTCGAGGTCGGCCCGTACACCGGGCAGTTCCCGCTCGACGGCCGCCCGGAGGTCGGACTCGGACATGATCGGAGTGGTCATGACCGGCATCGTATGCCGGCCTTACCGACGGGCACCGCCGGAGCCGGTCCGCAGCCGGCGGACGAAGTAGCGGCGGGCGTCGTGCGGCAGCACCGGAGCGCCGTCGACCACCAGGTCCACGGCGGCCGGCGTACCGTCGGCGGCGAAGTGCGCGCGCTCCCCGGCGTGCCAGCGGAGCAGCTCGGGCAGGATCTCCGGGCCGTCCCGGGTGAGCGCCCGCTCCCGGCGCAGCGGCGCGGGCGCGGTGACGAAGACCGACAGGCTCGCCTCCGGCCGCACCACCGCCCGGGCCGCGCTCACCCCCTCCACCAGCAGCACCGGCCCGGCCGGCACCGGCACCTCCCGGTCCAGGAACCGCCGCCGGACCCAGCTGTACCGGCGGTAGCCGCCCGGCCGGCCGGCCCGCACCGGAGCCAGCACGCGCTCCTCCAACCGGGGCCAGAAGGTGAGCTGGTCGTCCCAGCCGGCCAGCAGGTCGTCGGTGCGGACCACCGGCGGCGGCCCCCCGGTGGTCGCGGCGAGGGCGTCCGCGAGGCGCGTCGCGAAGACGCTCTTGCCCGCGCCGCTCGGCCCGTCGACCACCACCAGTCGGGTACGCCCCAACCGCGCCGGCCCGGCCAGCACCCGACGGGCCAGCCCGGCGTACGCCTCGAACCCGGCCACCATCACGCACCGACGCTAGCGCCGTCCCCGCGCACCGCTCCGGCGGGCCGGCACGGCCGACGCATCCCGGGTGGGTGGGTATGCGGTCGTCCGCCGGGTACGCAACCTCCGGGTGATTCTCCGGGGCGGGCCGGCTTTGCCCGGCGCGCCCGGCGGCCGCCGGGGATGATCGGGAGGTGCTTCCTGACGTGATGAGTCCGGGCGTCGACGCCCTGCTGGAGCAGGCCCGCGCCGGGCTGCGCCGACTGACCCCGCACGAGACCGTCGAGGCGGTCCGCGCGGGCGCGTTGCTGATCGACACCCGGACCGACCCGCAACGGCGGGAGCAGGGCGAACTGCCGGGCGCCATCGTCATCGACCGGACCGTGCTGGAGTGGCGGCTGGACCCGGCCAGCGCCTGGCGGATCCCCGAGGCCACCGGATACGACCGGGAGATCGTCGTGGTGTGCCGGCAGGGCTACAGCTCCAGCCTCGCGGCGGCGAGCCTCCAGGTGCTGGGGCTGCGCGCGGCGACCGACATGATCGGCGGCGTCGAGGCGTGGCAGGAGGCCGGGCTGCCGATGTCCGACACACCGGCCGACGTCCGCCACTGACCATTCCGCCCGCCCCGGGCCCCGTTCGCTCACGCCCGGTCCGGTGGGCCAGTGGCCGGTCCGGTGGGCCAGTGCCCGGTCCGGTGGGCCAGTGGCCGGTCCGGTGGGCCAGTGCCCGGTCCGGTGGGCCAATGCCCGGTCCGGTGGGCCAATGCCCGGTCCGGTGGGCCAATGCCCGGTCCGGTGGGCCAATGCCCGGTCCGGTGGGCCAATGCCCGGTCCGGTGGGCCAGTGCCCGGTCCGGTGGGCCAGTGGCCGGTCCGCCGGTCCGCCGGTCCGGCATCGAGCGGGCGGTCCAGCGCCGAGCGGGCGGTGCTCTGCCGGATCAGCGGGACCGGGCCCGGCCAGCCAGCCGCGCCGTGTTCGGCAAAGCAGCGCGCCCGATCGGCGGGACGGCGCGTGGTCAGCCGGCCGGGGCGCCGGGTGGGACGAAGGGCAGGCCGGCGGGCGGGCCCGACTCGATCAGCCGCCAGAGCGCGTCAGTGTCGAGGTGCTCCTCGACGAGGTCACCGAGGAGGTCCAGGGTCCGCTCCCGGGCCGCCGCGAAGGAGATGTCCGGGGCCACCTGGAAACCGTGCCGGCCGGCCGCCCGAGCCACCTCGGTCAGGAACCGGCGGCGGAACCCGTCGGACTCGAACGCGCCGTGCCAGTGGGTGCCGTGCACCGCGCCGAGCCGGGCACCCTCGCCGGTGCCGTCGGCGTACCGCAGCAGCGGGGGCAGCCCGGGGTCGGCGGCGGAGACGTACCCGTGGTGGATCTCGTAGCCGCGCACCGGCTCCCCGGCGGCGGACCCGACCACCTGGCGGACGGTCTTGCGCGGGTCGAAGGTGATCTCGACGGGGAGCAGCCCCAACCCCGCGACGCTGCCCCGCCCGCTCTCCACCGGGTCGTGGATGACCCGGCCGAGCATCTGGAACCCGCCGCAGATGCCGAGCAGCGGCCGGCCCGCGGCGGCGTGGGCCCGTACCGCGTCGGCGAGGCCGGTCTCCCGCAGCCAGGCCAGGTCGTCGACGGTGGACTTGGAACCGGGCAGTACGACGAGGTCGGCGGCGGCCAGTTCGGCGGGCTCGACGGTGAGCCGCACCCGGACGCCGGGCTCGGTGGCCAACGCCTCGACGTCCGTGGCATTGGAGATCCGGGGCAGCCGGACCACGGCCACGTCCAGCCACTCGGTGCCGAGGGGCGCGGCGGGCCGGCCCAGCACCCGGCCGTAGGCGAGCGAGTCCTCCGCGTCGAGCCAGAGATCGAGGTGCCAGGGCAGCACCCCGTACGTGGGCCGGCCGGTGACCTGGCGCAGCATGTCCAGCCCGGGACGCAGCAGGCCGAGGTCGCCCCGGAACTTGTTGATCACGAAGCCGGCGACCAGCGCCTGGTCGGCCGGGTCGAGCAGGGCGACCGTGCCGAACATCGAGGCGAAGACGCCACCCCGGTCGATGTCGCCGACCACGACGGTGGGCAGGCCGGCGTGCCGGGCCAGGCCCAGGTTGACGTAGTCGTGGTCCCGCAGGTTGATCTCGGCCGGGCTGCCCGCCCCCTCGCAGACCACCACGTCGTACGCGGAGCGCAGCTCGGCGAGCGCGGCGAAGGCGGTCGCCGCGAGCCGGGGCCGCAGGCTGCGGAAGTTGCCGGCGGTGACCGTGTCGACCGCCTCGCCGAGCAGCACCACCTGGCTGGACAGATCGGTGCCCGGCTTGAGCAGCACCGGGTTGAACCGCAGGTCGGGGGCGACGCTGCAGGCCGCCGCCTGCATGGCCTGGGCCCGCCCGATCTCGCCACCACGCCCGTCGGGGCCGACCACCACCGCCGAGTTGTTGGACATGTTCTGCGCCTTGAACGGCGCCACCTTCACGCCCCGCCGGTGCAGCCAGCGGCAGATGCCGGCGGTGACCACGCTCTTGCCCGCGTCGGAGGTGGTGCCGGCGACCAGCAGCCCGCCGCTCACCCGGCCCTCCCCCGCCGGGCCGCCCGCGCCGCCGCTGTGCCCAACCGCGCCGCCGCCTGATCGAGCCCCGCCGCCGGTCCGAGCCCGGTCACCGGGCCGAGCCGGGTCGCCGTCCGGGCCAACCCGGTGGTCGCCCGGCCCGCGAGCACGCCGAGGCGCCCGGCGATCGGCGAGGCGGCGACCGTCAGGCCCAGGGCCGCCAGCCCGACCGCTCGGGAGACCCGGGCCGCCCGCTTCAGGTGGCGGGCGTCGGGGCGGGGCCCGTCACCGAGGAAGGGGCGCACCTCGGACCGCCCCGCGTAGACGTTGCGGCCACCCAGCCGGACGCCGAGCACTCCCGCCATCGCGGCCTCGCACTGGCCGGCGTTCGGGCTGGGGTGGTCGTTGCGGTCGCGCCGCCAGACCTGCCACGCGCGGTCCCGGTCTCCGTGCGCCACCGGGGCGACCGCGACGGTGAGCAGCCCGGTCAGCCGGGCGGGCACGAGGTTGAGCAGGTCGTCCAGGCGGGCCGCCGGGGTGCCGAACCGGGCGTACCGGGGTGAGCGGTGGCCGACCATGGCGTCCAGGGTGTTCGCGGCCCGGTAACCCAGCAGCCCGGGCAGGCCGGCGACGGCACCCCAGAACAGCGGGGCGACGACCGCGTCGGAGGTGTTCTCCGCCACCGACTCGACGGTGGCCCGGGCCAGTTCCGGCTCGTCCAGGGCGGACGGGTCCCGCCCGCACAGGTGGCCCAGCCGGTCCCGGGCGGCGGGCAGGTCATCTCGGCGCAGGGCGGCGCCCATCGCGGTGGCCTCCCGGCGCAGCGTGCGGCCACCCAGCACCGTCCAGGTCCCCGCGGCGGTCAGCACCGCCCGGGCCAAGGGTCGGCGGCGGGTGGCCAGGGTGGCGGCGGCGCCGACCAGCACGGGCGCCCCCACCGCCAGCGCGGTGAACACCGCGCCGGCGGTGCGGTCGGGCCGGTACAGGCGGCGTTCCAGCGCGGCGGCTGCCCGGCCGTAGCCGGCCACCGGATGCCACCGGCGGGGGTCGCCGAGCCACGCGTCGAGCGCGTAACCCGCCACCAGCCCCGCCGCGTTCGCCACCGCAGTCGACTGCCGCACCTCCACCACCTCCGGCCGGCCAGCCTAGGCCATCTCCCCCCACCCGCACGGCCAGCAGTTTCGGGGAAGTTGCTGCTTCAGCCGCCCGGGAGGCAGCAACTTCCCCGAAGTTGAGTGGCACCGCCGCCGCCGGGGCCGCCGGCGGCGCCGGGGCCGGGTCCGCCGGGGGCAGCGGCGGCGCCGGGTCAGGCTGGGACGGAGGTGCGGGGGCGGCGACGGCGGCGGGTGGTGGTGGGTGGCTCGTCGGGTGCCGGGCTCAGGTCGTCGTCCTCGTCCTTCGCGGCCGGCTCGTCGGTGAGGTCGTCGTCCTCGTCGTCCTTGTCCTCGTCGGGGTCGGCCAGGTCGGTGAAGGGATCGGTGAGGTCGGCCAGGTCGGGGCGGTGGTCGTCGGGAAGCACCGGACCACCGACCCCGGGCAGCACCCGGTCACCGACCCCGGGCAGCACCCGGCCGCCGACCCCGGGCAGTGCCTGGCCGGCGCCACCGGCGTACACCTGTCCGGCGCCGCCGGCCACCGGCGGGACGCCGAAGTCCGGCGCGTCGAAGTCGTCGTCGAAGGGGCGGTCGTCCGGCCCGGTCGGCGCCTGCTCCGCCGGCACCGGCTCGGTGGGCTCGCCGTGCACCCGGGCCTCGGCGTCGGCGTCCTCCACCGCGCTGGTGGCCAGGCCGGCGCGGTTGCGCTGGAAGCGGGCCCGGCCCCGGGACAGGTCGTGCCCGACGGCGACCGCCTCCAACTCGTAGAGGGTGCGGTGGTTGCCGGCGTCGTCGGTCCAGTCGCGGGTGTAGAGCCGGCCGGCCACCACCACCGGGTCGCCCACCATCACCGAGGAGGCCACCCCCTCGGCGAGCTTGCGCCAGCAGTTGACCCGCACCCGCAGGCTGTTGCCGTCAACCCAGCGGCCGCTGTCCCGGTCGAGGCGGCGGGCGGTCGAGGCGACCTTGAAGTTGGCCACCAGGGTGTTGCTCTGCGTGGTACGCCGCCACTCCGGCGCGGTCAGCACGTTGCCGACGATCGTGACGTAGGTATCGAACATCGTCCCTCCAGGGGAGATCGGGCTTGCCGTGGCGAGTCGACTCGTGCCGAGCCTGGGCCGGCTGCCCAGCGAGCGCCAGCGCCGGCGTCGGTCCTGTGGACAGCGCGGCGGCCTGTGGACAACGCCCTGATCAAGGCCCCGTCTGCTATGGCGGCCAGAGGTGGCGGGCGGCCCCGGCGGCGGATCGCCGGCGGCTCGACGCCGGACACCGGTTCCGGACCGGCCCCGACTGGGTATGGATTTGATCAACCGGCCACCACGGCGGCCGGCCGGAGGAAAACCCACTCCGCCCCCGACGAGAGAGGCAGCAGAGATGACTTTCCGCCCGTCCCGAATGACCGGCTTGCCGCGCACCGAGGGCGAGGTCCGGCGATGAGCGCCGTCGCGAACCCGGCCACCGTCGCCGAGTGCCTGCGCATGGGCGCGGGCTTCTCGCAGGGCGACCGGGCCTGGATCGTCGAGCAGTTCGCCACCCTCGACGCCCGCCTGGCCAGCTTCCACGCCGACTCCACCGAGCTGGAGTTGTCGGTCAAGGATCGGGAGGCGCGCGGCCAGAAGGTCACCCTGGAGTGCTGGATCGCCGGGCGGCAGAAGATCGTCACCACCTCGACGGAGGAGGACCTGAAGGCCGCCCTGCACGACTGTCGCGACGACCTGCGGCGGCGGCTCAACGACTCCAAGACCCGGCAGGAGCCGCGCAACAACAAGCACATCCGGGAGATGGCCCAGCCCGTTCCCGCCCAGCCGACCGTCGACGGTGACGCCGACCCGGTGCGGTCGGACGCGGAGACCGCCTGAGCCGTACCCGCCGCCCCGCCCGCGTCACCTCGACCGGGCGGGGGCGGCGGTTCCGCACCGGGGCTACCGCTGGGTAGCATCCGGGCGTACCGTCGCGTTCGTGGAACCGGACGTGCTGGGGCCGCCGTACGAGCGGCACACGATCGACCTGGGCACCGACGACGAGGGCGCGGTCGTCGCGACCCTGGTCCGGCGGCGGGCGGACCGCCCGACCGGGCGGGCCGTGCTCTACGTGCACGGGTTCGTCGACTACTTCTTCCAGACCCACGTGGCCGACTTCTTCGCCGAGCGCGGCTGGGACTTCTACGCCCTCGACCTGCGCAAGTACGGTCGCAGCCTGCTGCCGCACCAGACCCCGAACTTCTGCCGGGACGTCGACGACTACTTCCCCGAGCTGGACGCGGCGGCACAGATCATCCGCGAGCAGGACGGGCACGACACCCTGCTCGGGATGGGCCACTCCACCGGCGGCCTGATCATCTCGCTCTGGGCGCACGCCCGCCGCGACGCCGCCGTGGTCGACGGGCTGGTGCTCAACAGCCCGTTCTTCGACCTCAACGCACCCTGGCTGGTCCGCCGCCCCCTCGCGCGGCCGCCGTCTCCACGCTGGGCCGCCGGGCGCCGCAGCGGGTGATCCCCTTCGGCCTGGGCACCGTGTACGGCGAGAGCCTGCACGCCGACCACCGTGGCGAGTGGCGCTACGACCTGGCCTGGAAGCCGCTGGCCGGATTCCCGGTACGGGCCGGCTGGCTGAACGCCATCCGCACCGGCCAGCGCCGGCTCCGGGCCGGTCTGGAGATCCCGGTGCCGGTGCTGGTGGCCTGCTCCACCCGCACCTTCCGGGGCACCAAGTGGCACGAGTCGGCCACCCTGGCCGACGCCGTGCTGGACGTCAACCACATGGTCCGCTGGGCGCCCCGGCTCGGCCGGCACGTCACCCTGGCCCGCTTCGACGGCGGCCTGCACGATTTGACGCTCTCCGGCCCCGCCGTGCGGGAGCGGGTCTTCACCGAGGTCGGCCGCTGGGCGGAGGCGTTCCTCGGGGCCGGCCCCACCGCCCCGGCCGACGGCGCCCGACCACCGGCCACCCGTCGACCGGCCGACGGACCGTCGCCGACGGACGCCGCCGTGCAGAGCTGACCGAGGGGCTGGAGGGCGGGGTCAGCCGTCGTGCGGGTCGACCAGTGCCATCAGCCGGCGGGCTGGCTCCCCGGTCAGGTCCAGTTCGCCGACGATCTGGTCGCCGCTGCGCTCGCCGGTGCGCCGGAAGCCGAGCCCGAGATAGAACCCCTCCGGGCCGTCCGGGCCCTCCTCCCAGGTGGTGAAGACGCGGGTCTCCCCCCGCCGGCGCGCCTCGGCGCAGACCACGCCCACCGCGTACCGGCCGTGGCCCCGGCCCTGCCGGTCCGCGGCGACGTTCAGCCGCCACAGCCCGGAGCGCAGGTCCGCCGGGTCGTCCGGCCGCCACGGAATCCGGAAGAACCCCATCAGGAAGGCCACCGGCTGGTCGCCGTCGAGGACCAGCCGCGGCCAAGCGATCTCCCCCCAGGCGTACGCCTCGGCGAGCGAGTGGGCCACCGGCTCGACCAGGTGTTCCTGGTCGGGGCGGACCTTCAGCGCGCAGGCGGCCTCGACGTTGTCCGGGGTGATCTGTTCCAGTCGCGGCGGCATGGCGGCGACCCTACCGAGCGGGCCGGCGCGGCGGCACGGCCTTTCCGGCGACCGCTCCCGGGTCAGGCCGCCGGTCCGGGCAGCTCGGCGACGGCGGCGCGGATCCGGTCGAAGGTGGCCACCGGGTGCCGCCCGCCGTCGGCCGGCAGGACCAGGCCGAGGCAGTGCACGCCCAGGTCCCCGTCGACGTTCGTGTCGACGGCGAAGACGGGCGCACCGACGTACCCGTCGGGCAGCGCGGTGTCGACAAGCACCCGGTCGCCGTCCCGGAGCACCCGCTCGACCGCGACCTCCAGCGGGCGGGCGGCGTCGGCGCGTACCCCCTGGGCCAGCACGAAGGCGGAGGCCGGCTGCGCGCCGACCGCGGCGACCACCGCGGGCCCGGCCGCCAACCCGTCGGTGACCGGCTGGGTCCGCCACCGCCAGCCCCGCGCGCGGGCCTGCTCGTGCAGGCCGGCCATCGGCAGCACCGCGACGCCCAGCTCCGGGCGCCGGGCCCAGTCGCCGGCCGGCAGCGTCAGGGTGTCGGGCGCCACCCCGGGCGGCTCGGTGACGCTGGGCCGCAACCCCAGCTCGGCGGCCGGACCGCCGGTCAGAACGTCGGCGGTGAGCAGGTAGTCGGCCCCGGTCGCGGCGGCGAAGAGGAAAGCGGTGCCGGCCTCGGGGCCGCGCAGCGGCAGCAGCGACCGGCCCACGATCTGGCACAGCTCGTAGGCGACGTCGTTCTCGATCTCCGGGTCCAGCAGCACGGCATCGAGGGTACGGAGCCGGGGCGGTCCCGGTGGGCAGACCCGGCCAGCCGGGCTGGGATCCGCGTGTCGGTGATCGGTGATGGACCACCCGTTACCCCCCGGACCGGGCGGTCGGCGGTACCCTCTTGGCGCGACGATGCGTCGCGTGCGCGCCCGTAGCTCAGCGGATAGAGCAGGGGACTTCTAATCCCAAGGCCGCAGGTTCGAATCCTGCCGGGCGCACCCCTGATCGCCCTGCTCAGGGGCTTGTCGCGCCCGGTCGATTCGATCACCACAGCCCCGTACAGCCATTCGTACAGCCAAGTCAGCCGAAGAGGTGCTTCGCAGCCTCGTCCACGGCGGCCCGCTCGATGTCCGGCAGGACGTGGGCGTAGGTGTTCATCGTCAACCCGATCTGGCTGTGCCCAAGCACCTTCATCACCGTCCGAGGTGAGGCACCGGAGACAAGCAGGAACGTGGCGCAGGCGTGCCGCAGGTCATGCAGACGAAGCCAGTCGAGGCCGGCCGCAGCCCGGATCTTGTGCCAGGTCCGGTCGATGTGGTCCGGGTCCCTCGGCGTTCCCACCGTGGACGGGAAGACCAGGCCGTGATCCTGCCACCGCTCCCCCGCCGCCACTCGGTCCGCGGCTTGCTGCCGGCGATGAACCCGGAACAGCGCAAGGGTCTGCGCCGGCACGGGCACAGTTCTACGGGACCGCTCCGTCTTGGGTGCCACGATCTGCAACCGGCCCTCGGCCCGCTGAACGGTTTGCCGAACGGTCAAGGTGCCGGCGTCGAAGTCGATATCCGACCAGGCGAGCCCGAGCAGTTCCCCACGCCGGAGCCCGACCGTAAGGGCGCACACATACAGCGCTTCGAGCCGGTGACCGCGCAGTACGTGGAGCAGGCGCTTGGCCGGGCGGCACCTGCTCGAAGACGGCATCATGTACGCGAGCAGCGAACCATGTCCCATGTGCCTCATGGCCTGCTACTGGGGCGCGCATCCCACGTCTGATCTTCGGGGCGAGCAGTCACGATGTGGCGACCTACGGCTTCGAAGACCTCCAGTTCTACCGGGAGGCTGCCCAGCCGATCGAGCGCCGGTCACTGCGCGAGGAGACCACCGGCGGAGTCCTCCGGGACCAGGCGGTCGAGGTACTACGGAGGAGGGCCGACAAACTTCCCTCACCCGTCGAGCCGAAGTTCTGACATGGGCCGAGGTCGTCCGACAAGAACCGCGACGAGTGGGGGGCGCTCAGAAAGTGATGACGCTCCGGCTCAAGTACCACTTGCCGGTACTCACCGAAATGCGCCCTTGAATCTGCGGGGCAGGGCTCCCCATCGCCTCCAATGCGTCGAGCAGTTTTTGCTTCGGCATACGAAAGGGGCGGCTGTCATGCGCTGGGATGACCGTGGGTGCCTCAGGCAGCTGCGAAGGATCGCCGGAAAAGAGCTGGCTCGGATCAACGAAGTAGGCCCATGAAATCTGATTTCCCGACTTCAGGTCGACAACTCCCCAATAGTCAACCCGCGCCGCTGCGCGCCCCTTGTTGATGACCTTAACTTGTATCGCAGGACCCATGCCTGGAACTCCGACCTCTGAAAGTTCGACGTTAATTATCGGATCGGCGCGCCTGTTATTGTGCAGAGTCAGCCCTACGCTAGCGATACTGACTGCCAAGGCAATGAGGCTTACTACGAACGACGCTGCTGCGGCCATGAGTCTCATGGTACGAAGCGAGGCGTAGCTCCGCATCGATGCAGGAGCGCCTTGGTGAGCTTTGGTGAGCGTACTGCCGAATCCCGCTCTATCGGATCAAGGCGGCCCGCAAGCGGGCCCCGCCGGCCGCGCTCGGCATACTGGCGGCGCAAGCGCCGGCATCGGCCGGCGCGCCGGCCGATAAGAGCCTTTGCCTCCGGCGGGGGCCAGACGGCTCCGAGATGGAGTTGCCGAACGGTACCGGTTCGTGGGCGGTGGGAAGCCATCCCGCCAGCCACCGAGCCAGGCAGAGCCGAGCGGACCAGGGCCAGGGTGTGTGGGTCGGCGACAGACAGATGACAGGAACTCATTGTCTCAATCTCCGCGAGCCGATGCGCGGCGTCGTGTGGCTGTAAATAGGTTGTCGTGTCTGTTGGGTGCTGCCAAGGTCCGGGGGTGATCATTCGACGCGAACTCGCCCATGACGCAGAGGCGATCCGGGCCGTGACTGCGGCCGCATTCCGGGGCCTTGACCACAGCGCCCCACCGGTGGAGCCCGGCGGCGATCCCGGTGAAGCGACGCTTGTGTCGTGGCTTCGCGCTGACGAGAGTTGGATCCCTGAGCTGTCGTTGGTCGCGATCGAGGACGATGCGGTGGTCGGTCACGTGCTCGCGACCCGCGCCCGCGTCGATGCCGAACCGGCTTTGGCGCTCGGCCCGGTCAGTGTGCTCCCGCATCGCCAACGGGCCGGGATCGGCTCGGCGATGATGCACGCCGTCCTCGGCGCGGCCGACGCGCTCGGCGAGCCATTGGTGGCGCTGCTAGGTGACCCGGACTACTACCACCGATTTGGGTTCGTCCCGGCACAGCAGTACGACATCGACCCACCCGATGTGTCGTGGGGGAAGTATTTTCAGGTTCGCGCACTCACCCACTACAACGGCCAACGCGGCCGATTCCACTACCCTGAACCCTTCGACCCGAAGCGATTCGGCTAAGTGCGTGCTCGATAGCTGCAGCTGTGCCCAACCTGCAAGCACGCGCCGATCCGCTGTACGGGCCGGCTGCAGCAGCCGGGAAACTCACTTACGTTCGGCGAACGGGGGGAATCTCGACCACCCAGTTGATTCAGCGGGTGCTCGACGCGGCCGGTTCGCGAGATGAATGACCGGGTCTGCCGCCACCAGCGCGCTGAGGTGTCGCTGGCGGGCTCGGAATCCTTGGTGTCAGGGGAGCGACGGAGGCCAGCGATGCCTGCGCCAGTCCTGCCAAGTCGCGAATCCTGCTGGCGGGCAATCGACAGGTTCACTGCCGTCGAGTTCCCCTTGCGTCGGGATGCTGATGATGGCAGCCCACTCGGCGAGTTCCTCGTCGGACATGTGCCACGTCGTGTGCGGCTCTTCGGCGTGGCGCCGCTCAAGTCGCCTCCGCTGCTCGGGCGGTGGGAGTTCGAAGTAGCGCATCTCCACCGCCGCGCCGAGGTCGGCAGCTGCCTGCCGTAGCGCGGAGCGCTCGTCTCGACCCCAGAGGCCGAAATCGATAACGACGTTGATGCCGAGCTGGAGAGCGCGCAGCCCGATCTCGATGAGCCGTCCTTCGATCACGTCCGAGGCCGACGGCGGGTTCGCGAGACCGTACAGGGCCTTCACCCACTCGTCCTTCGTGAGGCGAAGAGCCTTCTCCTCGATTTCCACGCGCCGTGCTTCCGTGGTTTTCCCGGTGCCTGGCAGTCCTACGGTTAGGAACAGAGTCGGTCGTGTCGTCATCGTTTCCCCATCCAAGCGGTCGCGCCATCATCGCTGACGTTCACTCATGCCTCGATCAGCGCGCGTCGGTGTCGCAGATCAGTTGGCGGACGTGTGTCGCACTTCCGTCGACGGAGGACGCGCAGGTAGCGCGCGTAGTTGCCGAATCCCGCTCTATCAGATCAAGGCGGCCCGCAAGCGGGCCGCGCCGGCCCAGCCCCGGCCTGCTGGCGACCTCCGGCCGGCAACGGCCGGGCCGGCCGGCAACCGCCTGCCCTGTATCCTGCGCTCCTCCTGACAAGAGAGCTGATGGCGTGGAGGAAGCGTGGGATACGAGCTGCACATCAGCCGAGCCGAGGAGTACTACGACAGCGAAGAGCACCCCGTCGCCCTGGACGAGTGGCTGTCCTACGCGGAGAGCAACTCCACGCTCAGGGTAGGTGGATGGCTCGGCTGGGATGAGGACCGCCAGCCCATCTACGAGTACACCTGCGCCGACGGGAGCGTTGTCTCGTTGACTTGGTTCGAAGGTGCCATCGAGATCAAAGGCCATTTCGACGGCGACGCCTACCGGGAGTTCGGAGCCCTTGCCGAGGACTTGCGGGGCAACCTCCAAGGCGACGAAGGAGAGCGATACACCTCCGACGGAGTCCTTCCGCCCACCCGGTAAACCGTGGGGCTCCGCCCCACACCCCGGCCTTGCCTCGGAGATCCCCGAAGACGGGCGGGGGCGGGCTCTCCTCGCTCAGGCACAACGAGGGTTACGCGAGAACCCCCGGCCGCGCCGTTCTCAACGAGTGCGCTTGTGACTGGGTCAGCCGGCCTGCTCGGGAGGGAAGCCATCAGCGAAGGCAGCCTCGACGTCGGCCGCCGGCATGCACTCGTGTTCGTGGACCGGGGTACCCGCAACATGCAGCACCGCATCGGGTCCGTCGTCGGTGACAAAGGTGAAGTCGACGCGTTGCGGCAGGGTGCGCAGCCCGTGCTGTCCCTCGCTCGGTGTGGGCCGTTCCCACCGGCAGCCAACGGCGGTCAGGGCATCGGCGACCTGTGTGAAGGTCAGTCGGGCGGGCAGGGCGACGGTCTCGCCCGACCGTGCTCGGCTCGGAAGTTCGACGGTCCCCCGCCAGGTCTGGACCGTCACGGAGGTGATGATCCGGCAGCGACATACGACGAACTCGACGTCGCCGTAGGAGTACAGGTGCGGCCACCTGCGGCGCTTGCCGATCCGCCCGGTGTCCCACGGCATGCCGTAGCCGGCGACGACCTCCCGCAGCCGGGCGCCGGGATGAAGAAGACCGACCCGGCCAGTCGAGCCGAACGCTGTCAGGACGTCGAGCGCCTCCACTCCCACACCCCTCGCGGTAACGTCTCCCCGACTCAGCGAGCCACCCGACCACCCGGCATGGATCATCTCAGGCGACCGGCGCAGCGACGCCGGGCGCCAACCCAACCGCATATTCGCCCGTCGCTCTGCTGTTGGCGGGAACTCGCTGGTGCGAGGGCCGGTACGCCGACAGGATGTCAGTCATGGACGAGGATGTGCCCGCCGACAGCCTGCAAGTCGGTGACGTTGTCCACCACGTCTACCCGAATGGAAGCAGCCTGCGAGTGCGCTTGACCGCCGTGCAACACCGGATACACGGCATCAAGCTCGTCGGTCGCAACGAGCACGGCACGCAGTATTCCTTCGGCCTGAAGTACGGGCAGGTGGTCACCAGGCTCGACGAGCTCGTGGACATCGGGCAGCAGCAACACGGCGGCGCGGCATAGCCTGCTGGAGTCGGTCGTACGGGGAGGCATCGTGATCGGAATGCTGGTCGCGTTCGCCGTCGCCGCGGTGCTGGCCACGACCTACGTCGCCGTCGTGTCGGTAGCGACCGACGTGCCGTCGGCATCTGCGGTCAGCGTCTAGGCCGGCAGGGGTTACCGCGTCGAGGAAGCCGCGGCCGCGGTGATCGCCTCCGCGACGCACTCGTAGTCCTTGAACGCGAAGTCGGGGCTCCCGCGCTGGGGGCGGTAGCCGAAACGCGGTACGCAGATTTGCGTACGCGCGCCTGCCGCGTAGAGCGGACGCCAACCAGGCCCGTGAGGACAAGACTCGACGGCACCGATCGAACCCGCCACCAAGGAGACCCTGACATGGCCGGCAACGGCTCGCTGACGACGGCGCGCATCCCACTCCAGCGGCCCCGCAACGCGCCGGTCTGGTGGCCGTCCCGGTCAACGCCGTGCTGGCACTGGTGACGGCGTGCCACCGGACCGTTGCGCTGCGCTGATCCGAGGGGAGAGCCCATGACGTCGACGACAAGACGACGATTCTCGCCGACCGGCCCCCTGCGCCAGGACCGGCCGCGGGTGCAGACCATCGCGTACGCGATCGGCGGTCTCCTCGTGCTGTCCGGCGTCGTCCACCTCGTGGTCTTCCTCGTCGGCGACACCCCGTGGGAGGGCCCGGTCTCGTGGCGCAAGCCCACCACCTTCGGGCTCTCCTTCGGCCTCACCCTGATCACCATCGCCTGGGTCTCGTCGATGCTGGTCATGCGGCCGCGTACGCGGGCCTGGCTGCTGGGCGTCTTCGCCGCCGACTGCGTCCTTGAGGTCGCCGGCATCACGATCCAGGCGTGGCGCCGGGTCCCGTCGCACTTCAACTACGAGACACCGTTCGATGCCCGGATCACCATGAGCCTCGCCTTCGGCGGCGCTGTCCTGGTGCTCACGCTGGGCGTCCTGGCCGTCGTCGCGCTACGCGGCCGGGTTCGCGGCGGGCGTGACCTGGCGCTGGCCGTGCGCGCGGGCTTCCTGCTGCTGCTCGTCGCGCTCGGGACCGGGGTGGTCATGATCGTCATGGGCGTCGCCCTGGTCCGCGCGGGCGAACCCCAGCTCGCGTACGACACGGCCGGGTTCCTGAAGCCGCTGCACGGCACGACGCTGCACGCCGTACTCGTGTTGCCGCTGATCGCCGAGGTGACCCGGCTGTTGGGCTGGCCCGAGCACCGGCGTCACCAGGCGGTCGCCGTCGCCTCGGGCCTCTATCTGGCTGTCGCCGTGGGCGCGCTCTGGCTGTCCCTGCGCTGATCCGGCGCCCGCTGCGAGCCGGCCGGCGCGGTGGCGGGGCGGCGACTTCGGCGTACGTTGCCTGCCGTGCGCCGACGCGGAGTGGCCACGACGCCGGGCCGCAGTCCGGCCTTCATGACGAAGATCGACCGACGCGCCACCGCGTCCCCTCGATCGTCGAGCTGATAGCCGTCGAGCCAGATCCATCCGTCGTAGGTGACCCAATCCAGTACGCGGATCAACCTGAAGTTGAAGGGCCGCACGAACTGGACGCTGGCTCGCTTGCCGACGCGGAGCAAGGCACCAGCCTTCAGGGCGCTCACGACCGCTTCGCCCTGCGCCACGCCAGGATCCGGGCTCGGGCGACGACGACCACCGGGCACCAGTTGACCCGGCACCGCCGGCAGCTGCGGACGCGATGACGATCGAGCGCATACCAGGCAACTTGGATGTCGAAGGGTGACTCCTCGCCCTCCTCCATGTAGCGCCGCACGGCCACCTCCGCAGGTTTGGACCCTGCGACAGAAGGTAGTCCACTTGTCCATACACGTCCAGGGTTAACTAGGGTTGTTCCTGACTCTTGGACGTCCTGTACGTTCAAGGAGGGTGGGGCAATGAGTGTCGATCCGCTGTCCCCCACTCCGCTGTACGTCCAAGTGGCGGATTTGATCTCGAAGGACATCGAGGAGGGCAAGCTGCAACCGAAGCGCCCGATCCCAAGCGAGAACCAACTGCGGCAGGAGTACGGGATCGCACGGGGAACGGCGAGGTTGGCGGTAGCTCTGCTGCGCGAGCGAGGCCTGGTCGTCACGATCCCGCACAGAGGCACCTACGTGGCCTGGGAGGACACCGAGTGAGGCGAAGGGCCGCCATGCCCTCCGCCACACCCATCCGCCGGTGACCAACGGCGACCCCGGCCCCCATCCGCTTCGCCTGTTGCCATAGTTTTGCAATAAGCTCGTGACACCAGACCAAGCGGGGGTGGACTGTGCGAGGCGACGGCTGCGCGACGACGATCGAGACCGGGCCGCTGGGCGACCTGTCCAGCATCGTGAGCGCCTGGGTACGCGGCTGGACCATCTCCCGGGCCACTCCCCCGCCCGTTCCGGCACCCCACGGCTGGCAGGTCGACGTGGGCCTGCCCGGCCATCGCCGCCGCTTCGTGCTGCACGCTCCCGACGAACGGACGCTCACCCGACTCGGCCGGCACCAGAACGCGCCCGGGACCTGGATCAAGGTCGCCGGAGACCCGGCCGAACTCCGCGCCGCCCTCCCGCCCGAGTGGCAACTCGACGACACCGGCTACCTCATGACGACGACGTTCCGGGCCGCCGCCGAGCCGCCTCCCCCACCGCCGTACGCCGTGCGGGTGCAGACCTCGGGCGGGGTCGTCACCGCCGAAGTCCTCGACCCCGAGGGGCGGATCGCCGCGTCCGGCAAGCTCGCGACCACCGGCGCGTACGCGATCGTGGACCAGGTGGAGACCGCGACCGCGCACCGGCGGCGCGGGCTGGGCACCGTCGTCATGCGTACGCTCGCGTGGCACGCCCTGCGGCGCGGCGCGGGCACCGGCATCCTCGTGGCCACCGACGACGGTCGCGGCCTCTATGGAAGTCTCGGCTGGACGGTCCGCTCGCCCATCGCGGTCGCCTGCGTGCCGGAGCCGGCGGCCGCCTGATCCGCGTCCGCCGCCGCGTGTGCGGCCTATGCCGGCGGCGAGTCGCCGAGCCGGCGGAAGACCTCGCCGCAGACGTCGACGCAGTGGGCCAGCACCACGTCTGCCGGCAGCACCCCGATGGTGGTGAACAGGAAGACCTCGCGGTCGACGCGTTCGACCGACTCGGTCCACGGCGCGGCCGTCAGCACCTGCTCGAAGAGGTCGCTGCCGGGGCGGGACAGGCCGAAGACGACCAGCTTCCCGTCGTCGAAGCTGAGCGTCCACTCCCGGCCGTCCTTCGTGGAGACGGCCAGATAGCCCGGTAGGTCCTCCAGCGCGGGATCGTCCGGCAGGCGCGCGGCGGCCTCGGCCACTGCGGGCGAACCGGCCAGCGCGTCGCCGTCGAAGACGTCCCAGCCGTCGACGCGTTGCGGCTCGACACCGTCGACCGCGTAGCCGGGGCGGGACCGTCGCAACCAGCTCATGACTCCCACTATCGGGCAAGGGGGGCCCGGTGTCGCCACCGGGCCCCCACGTGGACGGGATCAGGGCCAGAAGGACCCGTTCGACGGATAGATCTTGAACGGGATCCGCTTGCTGCGCAGGCAGTCGAGGAGATCCTGCGGGATGTCCAGCGACCCGTTGGCGTGCGGCATGAAGTGCCACATCACCTCGGCGACCTGCGCCGTGTCGAGCAGGTGCCGGTCCTGGGCACACTGCTTGAGGTAGTGGCCGGGGTAGGGCTTGCCGGTCTTCACCTCGTGCAGCTTGCGCGGCGGGCCGGTCTCCAGGAAGTCCGGCTCGCGCGCCGATCCCGGCCTCGGCACGCCCGGGGTGGCGATCCGCCCGGCGTGGTTACGCACGCCCGGCACCCCCGCCATCACCACGTCGGCGAAGTAGTCCTCGCCGGCGTTCGCGCCCCGCAGCCAGGGCGTCGGCGACGGTGGCGGCGTCACCGCGCTGGTCAACGCGTCCGCCAGCCGCCCGAGGCTGTTGTCCGCCCGGCGGGCCAGCCGCAGGATGATGTCGTCGGCGAAGCCCGCGTCGGTGAGGCGACTGTAGTTGCCGAGCAGGATGGCGCGGATGGTCAGCGTCTTGACGCTGTCGGAGATCTTGTCGTACTTGGCGACGAAGTGGATCACCTTGTCGAGCCGGTGCAGGTACCGCGCCACGAACTTCGCGGCCTTGCCCGGGATCGCCACCGCGTCACCGACGTACGGGACCAGGCCCAGGATGCTCAACCCGGCGCCGACCCAGTCCTGGTGGATGATCGCGGCGACGGTGTCGCGCAGGTCCGCCAGGCCGCCGAGCACCCAACCGACCACCGGGATCAGGCTCAGCCCGCCGGAGCACAGGTAGCCCGACAGCCACGCCATCGAATCCCGGGGCGAGAAGTCACCGGCGATCAGGCCGACCACGAAATCGGTGACGTACGTCCACTTGCTGACCCGCTCGTCCGGGATCAGCGGGTCCAGGCCCTGGTCCTCGGCGTGCGCGAGTTCGTACGCGTCGGCAAGGCCGTCCCCGTCGGTGTCGGAGCTGAGCGGGTTCGTCAGGTGCTCGTTGATCTCCGCCCCGTCGCCCAGGCCGTCACCGTCGGTGTCCGGGTTCGCGGGGTCGGTCTCGCTGTCGTCGACTTCGGTGGTGTCCGCGATGCCGTCGCCGTCGGTGTCGGTGTCGGTCGGCGTGGTCTGCACCGGGTCGGTGGGGCTGCTGACCGGCGGCGGCGGGTTGTCCGCCACCAGCGGGTTCCGGCCCTGGGCCACCTCGGCCCCGTCGCTGAGCCCGTCGCCGTCGGTGTCCGCCTCGGTCGGCGAGGTGCCCAGCTCCTGCTCGCGCAGGTTGGACAGGCCGTCGCCGTCGACGTCCTCGGCGCCGTCGTTCGTCCCGTCACCGTCGGTGTCGTACCGGCCCGGCATGGTCCAGCCGGCGAGCTTGGTGATCTCGAACTTGTCGGTCAGGCCGTCGCCGTCGGAGTCGACAAGCAGCGGGCTCGACCCGAAGCGCAGCTCCACCACGTCGACCACGCCGTCGGAGTCGTGGTCGCCGTCGTAGGTGATGCCGAGCCGGGCCAGCACGTTGAAGCCCTTGGCCCAGGCGTCCGCCGAATTGATCGTCGCCGGCACCGGGTTGGCCTTGACCAGCATGTCGTCGGCCTTGGCCAGGCTCACCTTTGCCGCAGCCAGGTCCGCGAACGCCTCGGTCAGCCCCACCGGGGCGGGCGCGGGTGGTGGGCTGGCCCGGAACGGGCCGATGGTCGCCTCGGCGTCCTGGATCGCCGCGTCCGCCAGCAGACGGGCGCCCGACAGGGTCTCCACCAGCGCGACCACGTGGGCCTGCTCGGCCTCGCCGTTGGGCGGGCTGGCGCCGGTGAGCCGGCTCTTGAGGAACGCCTCCAGGTGCTTGAGGTTGTCGAACGCCGCCGCGCCGTCACCCGCGCCCTTGAACCGGGCGCCGTCGAAGTACCGACTGCCGACGTCCGCCAGCACCGGGTCGATCCGGCTGTCGCCCAGCCCGTCGCCGACGTACGGCCGCAGGGCCTCGGTCGACTCGGTGATGTAGACCTGCGCGTCGCGGGTGTACTCGGCGGTGGGGATCTTGGCGACCTCCACCTCCCAGAGGCGTTTCCCGTCCGCCGACGCCGGAGTGGCGACGAGCGCCACCGGTACGGCGACCAGTGCCGCGACCACCGCGGCAAGTCGTGATCGCAATCGTCTGCTGTGTCCCACCGACACCTCCGTCTGTGTGTAACGGCCAGAGATCGGGGGAAGACTATTCAAAGACGTAACTATTTGAAGCCCCGCCAGAATTAGTCCCCAAGAATCACTAGTTATCTATATGTGGGGCTAAATGGACATTCGGCGGCGGCCGGGGTGCCACGATGGTCGGCATGACCGACTCCGCCCACACCTGGCGCAGCCCGCTGCTCGCCGACACCGTCGCCGGGATCGAGGCCGAGATCCGGCGGGCCTGGCAGGATCTGCTGGGCGAGCTGGACGTTGCGCCCGGATCACCTGACGAGACCGAACTGGCCTGGCTCGTCGCGGCCGACCCGGCGGAGTACGACTGGCGGACCGTCGACGGCGCCCTGGACCGGCTCGTCTGCCCCGACTGCCACCAGCGGCTGGCCCGGGGCCCTGCGAGCTGTGAGACCTGCGAGTTCCACCACCGGATGCGCTTCGGGGCACGGGAGGTCGACCGGCCGCACGTCCACCCCCGCAACGAGCACGGGCTGCGGGTGGCGAGCGCGGTGGCCCGGTTCCGGCACCGGTACTCGCCCCGGGCCCGGGTCGGCTACGAGCTGCTGCTGCCTGACCTGGTGGCCGGCTGGCTGCCGACGACCCCGCAGGCGCAGGCCGGCAAGGCGCTGATCAACAAGCTGACCGACGACGAGTGCGACCGGGTCACCAGCCTCGCCGAGGTCGAGTCGCTGGCCAGGGGCCGGTGACCTTCCACCAGACGTTGAACCAATAGGTTCAGTGTTCTATGGTGAACCACATGGTTCACCAAGACGTCCTGGACCGGGTCTTCGCCGCCCTGGCCGATCCCACCCGGCGGGGCATCATCGCCCGCCTCGGCGCGGGACCGGCCACCATCGGCCAGCTCGCCGAGCCCACCGGGATGAGCCTGACCGGCATGAAGAAGCACGTCCAGACGCTCGAAGAAGCCGGACTCGTCGTCACCGAAAAGGTCGGCAGATCACGGCAGTGTCGCCTGGGCGGCGTCGCGCCGTTGGACGAGGCGATGGCGTGGATCAGCTTCTACCAGCAGCTCTGGACCCGTCGCCTCGACGGTCTCGACGCCTACTTCACCCTGCAACGTGGCACGAAGGGACAGGACTCATGACGCTCGACATGCGAATCAGCCGACAGTTGCCGGCGACCCCCGCGGAGGTCTTCGACGCGTACACGGACGCCGAGAAGCAGAAGATCTGGTTCAGCATCCTCGACGAGCAGCCCGGCATCGTCGAGATCGACGTGGACCTGCGCGTCGGCGGGCAGCAGACCGCCGTGTGGGGTCCCAACCGCGACACGCTGTTCCGGGAGACGCAGACGTTCCTGGAGATCGACCGTCCGCACCGGCTGGTCACCGAGTCGACCGGCAGCAGCCCGGACGGGATGACCATGACGACCCGGATCGAGGTCACCTTCGAGCCGAAGGACGGCGGCACGCTGATGACCGTCGTCCAGAGCGGCTTCCCCACCCCGGAGATCCGCGACTTCTTCACCACCGAGGTGATGGCCGGCGCGTTCGACCGCATCGAGGCGTACCTGATCCAGGCGCGGGGAACCGAGCCGACCAGTGTCTGACCGCGCGGCGATCGTCGGCCTCGGGGTGGGCACCGCCGTGCTTGTCAACCTCGCCGTCTACGGCCTCGGCCGGGCAGCGGGCGGCACCTTCCGGTTCACCTCCCCCAGCGGGCCGGCCGAGGTGGACGCGGTCACGGTCGCGGGCTTCAGCGCCGTACCCCTGCTGGTCGGCCTCACCGCGGTGGCGCTGCTGGCCCCGGTGGCCGGCTGGGTCACCCGGGTCGCGTTGATCGTCGGTCCGGCGCTGGCGGTCGGCACCATCCTGGTGATGACGCTGCCCGCCGACTTCGACCCGGCGAGCAAGACGGCCCTGGCCCTGTGCCATCTCACGCTGGTTCCGATCGTCATCGCCGCCGTGCGAGCCCTCGGTCGCACCCGGGCCGTCGAGCCCTCGCCATCGGGTATGCCGTCGACGAGACGGCGTGGTTGACTGCCCGGCATGAGGAACCTCGGCCGATGGGCGCTCGCCGGGGCGTACACCGGCGTCACCGTGGGCGTCGCGCTGGCCACCGTGGACGATGCCACGCTGCTCACCCCGGCCGGCGTCGCGGCGCTGATCCTCGCGCCCGCGGCCCTGGTCGTGGCCGGGGTCGCGGGTCTCGCGAGCGGGGTGCCCTGGCTGTCGGGGCTGACCGACGCCGACCCCGACGACCGGGGCGACGCCTGGGTGTACTGGCTGACCGGCGTGGCGGCCGTCGCGAACGCCGTCGGGTACCTCTGGCTGCTCGCCCGGCACCGGACCGTGCGGGCCCGCGCGCAGGGGTGACGCCGCGCCGGCCCGCGTTCAGTCGTCGGTGTCGAGGCGGGCGTGCGCGTGCATGTCGTGCCAGCCGTCGGCGTGCCAGCCCTGCCCGCGCTTCGTACCCTCGGCGGGAAAGCCGGCCCGCAGCGCGACCCGGCAGGAAGCGACGTTCGCCGTGGCATGGTTCAGCTCCAGCCGGTGCAGCCCGAGCGTGCCGAAACACCAGGCGGCCAGCGCGGTCAGCGCCCGTGGCGCGACGCCGCGCCCGCGGGCGGCCGGCAGCACCCAGTACGACACCTCGGCGAAGCCCTCGTCGAGGACCAGCCGGCGCAGGCTGATCTGCCCGGCCGTGCGGCCCGCGTCCAGGACGGCCCAGCCGGCACCGGTCTCGCCGCGCCACCGGCCCGGCCAGGCCGCGATCCACGCCTCGGCCTCGGCCGCGGTCATCGAACGGCAGTGCCAACGCCGGATCGCCGGATCCGCGTACGCGGTGAGCACCGCCGGCCGGTCCGCCGGCTGCCAGGGGCGCAGCCGTACGCCGTCCCCGTCGATCTCGGGTTGGGTCAGCGCCGCCATGGTTCCGGGCGCGAGGGCGGGGGTGATGAGTGCCGGCACGGCCCGACTCTAGAGCGCCGGGCGGCTCAGTGGTGCGGGCCGGCGGGTGGTCGTCGGGCCGGTCAGTGGTGCGGGCTGGCGGTCGGCGGGTGGTCGTCGCCGGGCTTGCTCGGCGGGGCGGTCGGCCGCGCCGACGCCCCGCCGGTCGGGTGGGCGTCCGGGGTCGGCCGGGTGCTCGGGGCGTTGCCCTTGCCGTTGCGCCGGGTGGCGAGCAGGTCGTCGCAGTACGCCGCCACCCGTCCCCGGTCCCCGGCCGCGTCGGTCAGCGCGGCGAACGCCGGTTTCGCCAGCACCTCGCCCGGGTTGTCCCCGGCCGAGTAGGCACGGCAGAGGCCCACCACGTGCCGCGAGGGATTGCCCCGGGACGCCGTCGACGCCTCATCCCGGTCCCGGTCGGCCAGCGGTCCGGTGGCCTGCGCGGCGGGCCGCTCGGCGGGCCTGTCCAGCGGGTTGGGCAGGGCACCGTTCGCGGCGGCGAGCGCCACCCCGCCGGTGGCGGCCACCGCGAGCGCCGCGACGCCGGCCTTCAGGGTGAACAGTTTCGCGACAGCGGTGTGCGGCATCGGGCGTCTCCGTGGGGTGTCGGCCGGGGACGCGCCGGGGGTGGGGCGACGTCCTGCCGGCGGGGCGGCCGGGGGCGGAGACGGCGCACGTGCCGGTCAGGAGCCGCGAGAGCCGCGCCAGCTCCTGACGGGAGAGGGCCCACCGACCCCGAGGTGACCCTCGGTGACGTCGCGGTCCCGCCTCGTACCGGATCCTTGCGTCCATCTCGTGGCCCTCAGCGCCGACACCGGAGCGGATGTCACACCGGACACGCTCCGCGAACCAGCCGGTACGCGCCGCACCCATGGTGCGGGCGCCGCCCAGCCGTCGAGCGGCCACGGTGGCGCTGCCCGACGACGAACCGAACGCGGCGGCGGCCGGCGTGCGGCGTTAATAAGGGGCCCCTGCTCTACCGTAGGCGTTAAAAAGGGGCCCTTCCTTACCGCTGGGCGTCGCGCATCCACAGCGGCAGCGCGCGGGTGTCGTCCTGGCCGTGGCCGTCGGCGTGGGCGGCCTCCCCGACCGCGCGGGCGGCGTCCACCAACGGCAGTCGCGGCTCGGCGGCCAGGCACAACCGCAGGTCCTTGGTGAGCATGTCCACGGTGAAGTTCGCGGTCTCCGGCGGGCCGGCCGCCAGGATCTGGCGTACGCCGGGGAAGGCCGCGCCGAGCGGGCCGGCGGCGATCAGCTCGTCCACCACGTCACCGGGCAGTTCCAGGGTGGCCGCCAGCCGCAGCGCGTCACCGATGCCGGCCAGCGCCAGCCCGAGGGTGAGGTTGCGGACGAGTTTCGCGGCACTGCCCGCACCGGTCGGCCCGACGTGCCGTACCTGCTTCGGGTCGCCCCAGAGTTCCAGCAGCGGCCGGGCCGCCGCCACGTCGTCGTCGGCGCCGCCGGCCAGCACCCCGAGGGTGCCCTCGGTGGCCGGACCGACCGAGCCGTAGACCGGCGCGTCGACGTACCGGAGGTGCTGCCCGCGCAGCCGCTCGGCCATCCGCCGGGACGCGTCCGGTCCGATCGTGCTGCCGTCCACCACCAGGGTGCCCGGCGCCGCTCCCGAGGCCACCCCGTCCGGGCCGAACAGCACCCGCTCGACGGCGTCCGGGGCGGCGAGCATCAGCACCACCACGTCCCGGTCGGCGGCGGCCTCGGCCGGGGTGCCGGCGACCGACGCGCCGGCCGCGGCGAGCGGCTCGGCCTTGCCGGGGCTGCGGTTCCAGACGGTCAGATCGTGTCCGGCGGTCAGCACGTGCCGGGCCATCGGCGTGCCCATCCGCCCCAGGCCGAGGAAGGCGACCCGCAGTCGCCGGTGGTCGTCGCTCATACCCGCAGTCAACCGCATCAGCGCGCGCCCCGCTGGGCGCTTGCCGTCGCGGTACGTCCACCGCTACCGCCGCTCCGGCAGCCGGACCGCCGCAGGTGTTAACAGGGGGCCCCGCCTCTACCGGAGGCGTTAACAAGGGGCCCTTCCTTACGTGCGACGGTGTGCGCACCCTGGGTGACTGGGTCCGTTGTGTCGTGTTATTCTCCGATGTCGATCTGCACCGCGCGGACCCGGGACGGGTCGTTGCCGGAAGGACCGCCTCACCCGATGTCGGCCGTTGCCGTTCCGACCACGCCGCCGGCCGGGCACGACCGGCCGGCCGGTTCCGCGTTCGGGCTGGTCTTCACCACGTTGCCCGCGCTGCTCCGGCTGACCTGCGGCCTGGTCGGGGCGGTGGTGGCCCTCGCGGTGCGCACCCCGCCGGTCCGGGTGTCGCTGCTGCTGCCCGCGGTGGTTCTGCTGACCGCCTGGTCGGTGCTCTACGCCGTCCGCGCGGTGCGGCACGGCATCGGTCCGGCCCTGGTCGCCGGGGACGTGGCGCTCAGCACCGCCGCCTGCCTGCTGATCCCGTGGCTGGTCGCGCCGGAGGTGCTGCCCGGTGAGGGCAGCTGGGTCGCGGTGCTGGCCAGCGCCACGGTGATCAACACGCAGGCCACCGCGCCCGCGCGCTGGTCGGTGCCGGCCGGCGTGCTGGTCACCGCCGCCTACACCGCCGGGGCGTACGCCGCCGGGAACCCGGCCGAGGGGCGAGCGCACGCCGTCACCCTGCTCGCCCAGACCGCGTGCACGGCGATGATGACCGGGGTGATGCGCCGCCGGATCGGCCGCGCCGACCGGGCGTTCGCCGACTACCAGCGGGTGTCCCGGGAGGCGCTGGTGGCCCGGACGGCGCGGGAGGCCGAGCGCCGGCACAACCGGGACCTGCACGACACGGTGCTCGCCACGCTCACCATGGTGGGGCTCGGCGCGGTCCCCCCGGGGTCGGCGACGCTGCGCGCCCGGTGCGCCACCGACCTGCGTACCCTGGCCGCGCTGGCCGAGGCCCGGTCCGCCCCCGGTGACGCGCCGGTCCGGGTGGACGACCGGCTCCGCGCCGTGCTGGCCGGCCATCCAGAGCTGGCGGTCCACGCCGACCTGGCGCCGGGCGCGGTCCCCGGCCCGGTCGCGGAGGCGCTGGCGGCGGGCGTGGCGGCGGCACTGTCCAACGTGGCCCGGCACGCGCCCGGCGCGTCGGTGACCCTCCGGCTGGCGCCGGCCGGCGGCGGCGTCGTGGTCGAGCTGGCCGACGACGGTCCGGGCTTCGACCCGTCCGCCGTCCCGGCCCACCGGTACGGCCTGCGCGAGTCGGTACGGGGCCGGATGGCCACGATCGGCGGTCGGGCCACCATCGGGTCGGCGCCCGGGGCGGGCACCCGGATCCGGTTGGAGTGGCCCGATGTCCACTGAACTCGGCACCGCCCCCGTTCCCGCCGAGCCGCCCGCACGGCGCGCCCCCGCCGGGCCGACCCGACCCGGGCAGGCCGGCCCGGCGGCGTACCCCCGACTTCCCACATCCGAGCCGGCCGGCACCGACGAGCTGGCGGCGTACCCCCGGTTTGCCGATCCGGAGCCGGCCGGGGTCGGCGACCCGGCGGCCGTGGCCCGCGCCTCGGACCGGGGCGCCCGGGTCGCCGCGGTCGCCATCGCGCTGGCCTGGCACCTGGCCGTCGGCCTGCCGGGGGTGCTCACCGCCTGGTCGGCCCTGCCGGCGGCGCCGCTGGTCGGCGGCGCCTGGCTGCTCGTCGCGGTGACTGGGGGGCTGGCCGGGTACCGACTGTTGCGCGGCACCCCACTGCCGGCGACGCCGCTGGCCGGGTTGCTGCTCGCGGTCGACGCGGCGGTCTTCGTCGCGGTCGGCGACCGGCACCTGTTCACCGCCGCGAACTGGGTGTGGAGCGGGCTGGCCTGGTTCCTGCTGCTGACCGTCTGGGGACGGCCGGCCACCCGGCTACTCGTCCTGCTCGCCGCGCACTCGGGGATAGCCCTGGCCACGCTGGCCGGCCGCGGCGTCACCGAGCCCGCCGACCTGGCCCGCTTCGCGATGTACGTCTACGGCACCTCCTCCCTGCCGGTGGCCGTCTTCGTGGGCAGCGCCGCGATCGCCTGGCTGGCCCGGGACCGGGCCCGTACCGCCGCCGCGGTCGGTGCCGTGGCCGCCGAACGGGCCGCGGCGGAACGCGCCCAGCAGGCGCGGCAGGCCCGGCTGGCGCTGGTCGACGCCGCCGCGGGCACGGTGCTCGGCGACCTCGCCGCCGGCCGTGCCGACCCTGGCGATCCGGAGGTGCAGCGGCGGTGCGCGCTGGCCGCCGCCCGGCTGCGCCGGCTGATCGCCGAGTCGGACGACGTGCCCGACCCGCTGCTGCACGAGCTGCGCGCCGCCGCCGACCTGGCCGAGCGGGCCGGGGTGGCCATCGACCTGGTGAGCGTGGGGGTGCCGCCACCCCTGCCGGTACGGCTGCGCCGGCGGCTCGCCGAGCCCCTCGCGGCGGAGCTGGCCGGGGCGCGCGACTGGGCCCGGCTGACCGTGGTCGCCGGGCCGGACGAGGTGACCGTCGGCGTGGTCACCCCCGACCGGGGCGGGCCGGCGGGGACGGGGCCGCCGGTCGGGACCGACGACGACGGGGTGGAGCACGCGCACGAACGGGACGGGGTGATCAGATGGACGCAGACGCGGTGGCGGAGAGCGTGACCGGCGGGCCGCCGGTCGGTGTGTCGATCGTGGACGATCACCCGGTGGTGGTCGACGGCGTACGGGCCTGGCTGGCGACCGAGCCACGGCTGCGCGTACTGGCCACCGGGGACGACCCGGACGAGGTGCTGCGCGCCGCCCCGGAGGTCGACGTGGTCCTGCTCGACCTGCGGCTGCACGGGCGGATGGTGCTCGACAAGCTGGCCGAGCTGTGCGCCGCCGGGCGTCGGGTGGTGGTCTACTCGGAGCACACCGACCCGGCGACGATGCTCGCCGCCCTGGACGCCGGCGCGGTGGCGTTCCTGGCCAAGCACGAGGGCCGCGAGCACTGCGTGGCCACGGTGCTCGCCGCGGCCAGCGACCGCCCGTACGTGCCGCCGGCGCTGGCCGGGGCGATGGTCGGCGATCCACGGCCGGACCGGCCGGCGCTGTCCGACAAGGAACGTGAGGCGCTGCTGCTGTGGTTCCAGTCGATGTCGAAGGCGTCGGTGGCCCGCCGGATGCGGATCAGCGAACACACCGTGAAGCAGTACGTCGACCGGGCCCGCATCAAATACACCCGGGCGGGCAGACCTGCCAAGACGAAGGCCGCCCTGCTGGCCCGGGCGATCGAGGACGGCCTGGTCCGTCCGGAGGACATCGGTATCTACCGGTCACACGCCGCCGCCGACCGGCCGACCCCCTAACGGCGGTCATGACACCCGGTATCCGCCTCGGTCACACTCACCACGCAGGCCATTCGTTCCGGGAGGTCGTGAGGATGCACGAGGACTCGTCGCCCTTCTTCATCGGACCGCACCGCTTCGACGCGCTCGGGAACGACCACGCGCCGCTGCTCGACCGCCGGTACGCGTTGGTGCCCGAGACCGGTGAACAGGTGCTCGGCCAGTACCGGTTACCGGTCGCCGGCTACCTGATCGGCCCGACCGAGACCGCCCGGCAGTGGGCGCTGCCCCACCCCGCCACGATCACCGTCACCGACCGCCGGATGGCGTACGTCTGCGCCGGTGCCGAGCTGGGCCTGGTCGGCGGGGGCGACCGCCCGTCCGGCCCCCGGCACCGCCGGCTGAGCCGGCTGTCCCGCCTGGTCAGTGGCGAGATCCGCTGGCAGTGGCCGTCCCGGTTGGAGCTGCTGCTCACGGGCGCGGAGAGCACCGATCCGGTGGGGGACAACGACGCCGAACTGCTGGTGGTCTGCGACGCGCTGCGCACCATCCGCCAGCCGGCCCTCGCCGTCTGCGGGCCGGCCGAGCCGGTCGCCGAGCTGGGCCGGCAGGTACGCCGGGCGGTCGCCGGCTACCGCCTGGCGCACCCGGAGCTGGTGGACCTCTCCCCGCCGGAGCGGGACGCCCTGTCGACGCGGGTCACCGCCGCGCCCTGCGCCCGGCGGGTCACCCTGCCGGGCTCGCTGCCGGTCGAGTTCCTGTCCCGGGACGACTACTACCGGCCGCTGGCCGAGCCGGATCCGGTCTGGCCGCTGCGGGCGCCGACCGGTCCCGGCCCCCGGGAGCACCCCGGCTCCGCCTGCTGACCCGCAGGGGCCATTGGCGGGGCGGGCGGAAGCGGTTCAGGCGGCCGGGGCGGGGCGGGCGCGGGCGCGCAGCCGGCGCAGCATCCGGGCGTCGGTGAAGCCCACCGTCCGGGCGGCCGCCTCCACGGTCGCCCCGTGCCCGATCAGGTGCTCGGCCCGTTCCACCCGCAGCAGTTGCTGGTAGCCGAGCGGGGTCAGCCCGGTGGCCTGGCGGAACAGCCGGGTCAGGGTCCGCTCGGCGACGCCGCAGGCGGCGGCCAGGTCGGCCAGCGGCAGCGGCTCGGCGTAACGCGCGTCGATCAGGTCCTGGGCCCGGTGCACCGCGTCGGACAGGTGCGACCGGTGCCGGAGCATCGCGCTGGCCTGCCGCTCGTCGCCGTTGCGCCGGGCGTACACGATCAGCGAGCGGGCGATCCGGGCGGCCACCGCCGGGCCGTGCCGGGTGGCCACCAGGTGCAGCGCCACGTCGATCCCGCTGGCGATGCCGGCGGAGGTGACCACCCGGTCGTCCACCACGTAGAGCACGTCGCGCACCACCCGGGCCGCGCGGAACCGCCGCGCGAGGTCGTCCTGCACCTCGTGGTGGGTGGTGCAGCGCCGGCCGTCGAGCAGGCCGGCCCGGCCGAGCGCGAGCGCACCCGCGCAGATGCTGGCGACCGTGCCGCCGGCCGCGTGGTGGTCGGCCAGCCGCCGCAGGTCGGCCGGGGCGAGCGGCCCCGCCGGGCCGTGCGCCGCCGGCCGCCATCCGGGTACGACCACCAGGTCGTCGCGGCCCAGCTCGGGCCACTCGGTGCCGGCCCGCAGCGACACCCCCTGGACCGTGGGCACCTCGGCGGCCTCGGCGACGTAGTGCAGTCGGTAGTCGTACCCGAAATCCACGGCGGTGGAGAAGACCTGGGCCGGCCCGGCCAGGTCCAGCAGGTGCAGCTGCGGAACCAGCAGGAAGACGACCCGGGCCATCTCGGTCAGACCCCGGCCGGGACGGCGTCGGCCGGTAGTTGGCCCACGACCTCGGCGACGGTACGGATGGTGGCGAACCGCCCGGCCAGCGCGTACTCGGTCCGGGTGACGATCTCGGCGGTGGACAGGGTGCGCGGGTCGGCGAGGATCTCCGCCACGGTGGCGTCCGCCGGCAGGTCGCGGTGCGGGGTCGGGAAGGTGACCGTCGCGTCGGTCACGAACGTCATCTCGTAACCGAGGTCGTGGCCGAGCCGGGCGGTGGTCTCCACGCACTGCTCGGTGCGGATGCCGCAGACGGCCAGCTCGCGCACCCCGGCCAGGGTGAGCAGTTGCTGGAGGTTGGTGGTGGTGAAGGCGTTGTGCGCGGTCTTCACCAGGGTCGCCTCGCCCGGCGCCGGCGCGAGGCCGTCGATCAGCCGGACGTGACCGCTGGCCGGGTCGAACACGCCGCCGGTGCCGGGCTCGGCGTGCAGCACCCAGACCACCAGGTCACCGCGGCGGCGGGCGGCGTCGACCAGCCGGTTCACCTGGTCGACGATGTCGGGCTGCGAGGCGTACGCCCAGATCGGGCGCTGCCGGAAGGACTCCTGGACGTCGATGACGACGAGTGCGGCTCTGCTCATGGACTCGATCCTGGCCGGCGGACGGTCCGGCCGGCAGGCACCATCCTGCCCGGCTGCGGAACGATCCGGCCACCCGGCTGTCGCCGGCTCGCGTCCGGTTCGGCGACCGCCCCGGTCAGGAGGTTGGCGCCCCGGTCAGGAGGTGGTGGTGCGGCGACCGCCCCGGTCCAGCTCGGCGGCCTCCGCCGGGGTCGGCGCGCTCCCGCCCAGGTGCGCCGGCAGCCACCAGGTGTCCTCCGGGCCGGCGGGCCGGTCCGGGTACTCCCGCTGCGCCCGGTCGACAAGCGCCTCCAGGCGGGTCCGCAGCTCGGCGGTCAGGGCGTTGGCGTCCGGGTGGGCGGCCGGGTCCATCGGCTCGCCGATGATGATGGTGATCGGGGTGTGCCGGCGGGTCAGATCCTTCGGCCGGCCCTTGGTCCAGAGCCGCTGGGTGCCCCAGAGCGCCACCGGCAGCAGCGGCACACCGGCCTCCTGGGCCATCCGGGCGGCCCCGTTCTTGAGCTGCTTGACGGTGAACGACCGGCTGATCGTGGCCTCGGGGAAGACGCCGACCACCTCGCCCCGGCGCAGGGCGCTCACCGCGGCGGCGTACGAGCCGGCGCCGGCGGCGCGGTTCACCGGGATGTGCTTCATGCCCCGCATCAGCGGACCGGAGACCTTGTGCCGGAAGACGGACTCCTTCGCCATGAAGCGGACCAGCCGGCGGGACTCCTGCGCGCCGAAGCCGCTGAAGATGAAGTCGAGATAGCTGACGTGGTTGCTGGCCAGCACGGCGCCGCCGGTGCGGGGCACGTGGTGGCTGCCCTCCACCGTCAGGCGCAGGTCGAGGACCCGGAACATCGTCTTGGCGGCGGCGATGACGGGCGGATAAACGAGTTCCGGCATCCGCCAACTTTACCCCGCGTAGGTTACGCCACCGTAGGGGCAAGGAGGGTGCCCCTGTTGACGCATTCGGTAGCGGAAGGGCCCCTTGTTAACGCCTGCGGCCGTCAGCGCGGCGCTCTGCCTGGGGCAGAGCGGACTGGCGACGGGCCGGCCGGGCGGGGAGCATCGGCGGATGACCGACCGCGCGACGTTGCTCTGGATCCACGGCGGCGAATGGCGGGCCCGCGACCACGAGGACGGCGCGGCACTCGCCCCGCTGGGCCTGCGGCTGGTCGCGGCCCGCTACCGCTTCGTCGACGAGGCGCGCTGGCCGGCCCAGCTCGACGACGTACGCGCTGCGGCGCGGTCCGCGCGGCGGGCCGGCGGCGGGCTGCCGCTGCTGGTCGGCGGCGACTCGGCGGGCGCGACGCTCGCCCTGCACCTGGCGCTGCGCGGCGTCGACCGCCCGGGCGACGTGACCGCCGGGCTGGCGTACTGGGGGGCGGTGGATCCGTTGGCCGACGACTGGCGGCGGCTACGCGCCGACGACGACCCGTGGGCCGGCCTGCTCGGTCACCCGCCGGCCCCGGGCGACCCGGCCACCGTCGACTCCACCGTCACCACCCACCTGGGCGGCGGCACGCCGCTGCTGCTGGTGCACGGCCGCGACGACCGCTCGGTGCCGGCGAGCCAGACGCTGGCGCTCACCGAGGCGCTGCTCGCCGCCGGCCACCCCGTACACACCTGGATCACCCACGGTGGGCACGCGCCGGAGCTGAGCCGCCCGGATCTGCTGGCGGTCACCGCCGCCTTCCTCGACACCGTCCTGCCGCCCGGCTGACCGCGTCCGGCGAACCGGGCGTCCGCGCGCCCGGCGGCGGTTACCGTCAGCCCATGCCCGATCTCGCCGCCGTCGTCATCCTCTGCCGCGACCCGTACCTGATCGCGCCGTTCTGGAGCACGGTGACCGGGCTGCCGGTGGTCGAGCAGGACGCGGCCCGGCTCGCCGACCGGTCGCTCGGGCCGGCCGAGTCGGTGCTGCTGCGTGACCCGCACGGGCACCGGCCCGACATCTGGATCAGCCGGGCCGACGACCTGCCGGCACCCGGCCGGATGCACCTGGACCTGGTGGGCGACGCCGAGGAGCGGGCGGCCGTGCTGGAGGCGGGCGCGACCGTGGTCCGCGAGCTGCCCGACTGGACCGTGCTGGCCGACCCGGAGGGCAACCAGTTCTGCCTGCACCCCCGGCACGGGTGAAAGGAGGGGCCCCTTATTAACAGACGTCTGTTAATAAGGGGCCCCTCCTTTCACCTCAGCCGGCGAGGTTGTGCAGGTCCAGGCGGCCGCGGGCGAAGGCGTCCACCCGGCCCCAGCGGCCCGGGATGTCCAGCACCTCGATGCGGCCCATGCCCACCGGCAGCCGCGGGTCCACCGCGAGGTGCCCCTCGTGCGGCTCCAGGCCGAGCATGGTCCGGATCAGCAGCAGCGGCGTGCCGGTGGACCAGGCCTGCGGGGTGCAAGCCGTCGGATACTCCACCGGGAACTTCGTCAGCTCCCGCTGGTAGCCGCCGAACGCCTCCGGCAGCCGCCCGTCGAAGTACGTCGCCGCGTCCAGGATGCCGTTGGCGATGGTCGCGGCCTCCTCGGCGAAGCCGTAACGGCGCAGCCCCCAGGCGATGAAGGAGTTGTCGAACGGCCAGATCGTGCCGTTGTGGTAGCCGATCGGGTTGTACCGCACCTCCCCCTCGGCGAGGGTACGCACGCCCCAGCCGGAGAAGAGCCGCGGCCCGACCAGGTGCTGCGCCACCTGTTCGGCGCGCGCCTGGTCGACGATGCCGCTCCACAGCAGGTGCCCGATGTTCGAGCTGAGCGTGTCCACCTGGCGGCCCTTCGGGTCCAGGGCCAGGGCGTAGTAGCCGCCGTCGGCGACCCACCAGTCCCGGTTGAACCGCTCCTTCAGCTCGGCCGCCTCCCGCTCCAGCTGGTCGGCGTACGCCGGGTCGTCCCAGAACTCGCGGGCCATCCGGGCGGCCCGCACCTTCGCGTCGTACGCGTACCCCTGCACCTCGCAGGTGGCCCGGGGGAACGGCGGCAGCGTGCCGTCCCGGTACGAGATGGAGTCCCACGAGTCCTTCCAGCACTGGTTCTCCAGGCCGGTGTCGGTGTTGCGCCGCTCGTACCAGATGTAGCCGTTGCCGACCAGGTCCGCGTACTCGTCGATCCACTTCAGCGCGGCCCGGCACTCCCGCTCCAGCTCCTTGACCAGCGCGACGTCGCCGCTCCACCGCTCGTACTCGTCGAGCAGGACCACGAACAGCGGGGTGGCGTCCACCGAGCCGTAGTACGGCGAGTGCGGCTGCTCCTCGAAGGACGACGTCTCGCCGTAGCGCATCTCGTGCAGGATCCGGCCGGGGTCCTCGTCCCGGAAGTCGTCGAACCGGGTGCCCTGCAGCGCCCCCAGGATCCGCAGCGTCGTCTTGGACAACTCCGGCGCGAACGGGAGCACCTGGAGACAGGTGAGGATGCTGTCCCGGCCGAACATGGTCATGAACCAGGGCAGGCCCGCCGCGGGCAGGGTCTGGCCGCCGAGCGACAGCGGCGAGAAGCGCAACGCGGCCAGGTCCACCAGGCTGCGCTGGTAGGTCGCGGCGACCCGGCCGTGTTCGCTGTTCACCTTCGGCGCCCGGGCGATCCACTCCTCCAGGTCCTGCTGGAGCGCGAGCCGTTCGGTGCCGTGTGCGCGCAGCCCCATCCGCAGGTCCCGGCCGCCCGGCCCGATCGCGAAGGTCTGCACGTCGATGATGCTCTGCCACTGCTCGTTGGGCTCCAGGTGGATGGTGTACGCGAAACCACCGTGGTCGTACCGGGCCGGCTCGGACGAGGAGATCACCGTCTCCCGCCGGAAGTTGCCCCGCCGGTAGCCCAGCCGCAGCCGGTCGGCCTCCGGTTCGGTGTAGATTTCGCCCTTCTTGTTCAGGATCTCGTCCTTGACCTGGAACAGGTCGGCGAAGTCGGAGGCGGCCTCCATCCGGATCTCCAGGTCGACCGCCTTCTCGTCGTGGTTGAGGATGGTCAGCGTCTCCCGGAAGCTGCCGCCCACCGCCCGCTCCCGGATCACCGACAGCTTCGCGTCGACGTAGTGCGTGGCCATGCCGGGCACCAGGAAGAAGCGCGCCTCGTAGTACTGGAGGTCGTCGTAGGACAGGGAGTTGAGCCGCTCGCCGTTGATGGTCAGCACCCAACGGGACAGGAACCGGGTGTCGATGGAGAACAGCCCGGTCGGCTCGCTCGGCGTCGCCTCGATGTCCCCGGTGTCCTCGGAGACCACGAAGGTGTTGCCGTCCAGGATCCGGATCGTGTTGGTGTCCCCCATCAGCGCATCTCCCTCGCGAACACACGGCGCGGACCCCGGGAGTCCGCCGGACCCGGAAAGACCCGCTCGAACTGGAGCAGGAGCCGCAGGTCCCCGACGACTGTCACGTCTCCCCGCAGCAGGGCCGCGATCGCGTTGTCGCCGCCCGAGACCAGGGCGTCGAAGAGCCGCGGGTCGGCGCCCACCACCGTGTCGGCCTCCCGGTCCTCCTGGGCGATCTGGAGGTTGCCCCGGTCGATCTGCAGCAGCCAGTGCGTCGTCTGCGCCCCCTGGTGCAGGTCGAAGCGCAGGGTTCCGGAGGTCTTCGCCAGCAGGGGCTCGTACCCCCGCCGGTCCAGGTCCTCGAAGAACCTGGTGGTCGCGTCCAGCATCGGGTCCGCTCCTCCCGCCCGTTCCGGCTCGGTCCCGGGTCGGGTCCCCGTCGAGTACGGCGTCAACCTCGCCCGGTTCGGGTGAGGCGCCGCGACCGGCGCGGGCGGCGGGCAGGCGAGGACGCCGGCCCCCGGTGGGAGCCGGCGTCGTCCGCGGCGGACGTCAGTTGTTGGGTTCGTCGGCGCTGATGTCCGCGAGCACCGACTGGGGCTCCCGCTCGACGGCCAGGTCCCCCATCGACACCAGGCCGATCAGGCGGCCGTCGTCGATCACCGGCAACCGGCGTACGGCGTAGGTGCGCATCAGGTCCGCGGCGGCCACCGCGTCGTCGTACTGGCTCACCGTGACCACGTCCTTGCTGGTGATCTGGTTGAGCCGGGTGGTGGCCGGGTCGAAGCCCTCCGCGACGCCGCGCACCGTGATGTCCCGGTCCGTCACGATCCCCACCACGTTGTCGCCGTCGGTCACCACGACGTCCCCGATGGCGCTGTCGCGCATCTCCTGGGCCGCCGCGGTCAGCGTGTCGTTGCCGTCCATCGTCACCAACCGGGTCGTCATGAACTCTCCGACCGTTGTCATGGTGCTCCCCTCTCGGTGTCGGCACCGCCCGTCTACCCGCCGGCCGGGAGGGGGTAACCCGGGGTCACCGGCGGGCGCGGAACCGCCGCCGCAGGTCGTAGACGCCGTTGCTGGACAGGCCGTAGAAGATCGGCAGCAACAGCAGCACCACCAGCGCCACCGGCACGCTGACCAGCCAACCCACCAGACCCGCGATGGCGTACGCGACCACGCCGAGCACGGCCCGCAGCCGCTCCACGGCGAAGAACCCGGCCGGCACGCCCGGTTGCAGCAACTCGCGGTGCCGGCTCAGGTAGTGGTACAGCCACAGCCAGGCGACGGAGAGGACGATGCCGACCAGCCCGTAGAGCGCCACGGCCACGGCCTCGTCGGCCCGGTCGCCGTGCTCGACGGAGGCGGAGACCACGGCCGTGACGAACGGCAGCAGGGCCACGCTGAACAGCACTCCGAGGTTCGCCCAGTGGAAGCCGCGGTCCGTGCAGCGGACCCGGTGGAAGGTGCCCTTGTGGTTCAACCAGTTCACCGCGACGTACAGGTACGACGTGACGTACGCCAGGTAGACCGGCCACTGGGCGAGCAGGGCATGCAGCATCCCGCCCTTCGGCACCTCGGGGATGCGCAGGTCCAGCACCAGCAGCGTGATGATGATCGCGAACACCGCGTCGCTGAAGCCGATCGCCCGGCCGGTGTCCGACCGCAGGCCGGACAGTTCGTCGTCCGCGCCCCGTGGCGCGTACCGGTCGGCGTCCATCGGCTCCCCCGTTCCCGCCGCCGGAGGGTGCGCTCGCCCCGACGCGGCCCGGGGTATACCCGCCGGACGCCAGGGCATCCCGCCGGTCGGCGGCGGCATAGGGTGGCCCGGTGACCGCCGACGAGGACGTGCTGCGCCGGCTGGTCGGCGGCAGTCCGTGGCTGACCCGGGCGCTGGCCGTGGTCCGGGCCGCCGGCCTCCCGGACGCCTGGGTCGGCGCGGGCGCCGTGCGTGACCTGGTCTGGGGCGAACGGTACGGTCCCGGGTTCGACCCCCACGCGATCCGCGACGTGGACGTCGTCTTCTTCGACCCCGACGAGCTGAGCCGGGCCAACGACGAGCGGGCCACCGCCGTCCTGCGGGCGGCCTGGCCCGAACCGCCCTGGGAGGCGAAGAACCAGGCCGCCGTGCACACCTGGTACGCGACGAAGTTCGGCGGCGAGCCGATCGCGCCGTACCGGAGCGTGGCCGAGGCGGTGGCCACCTGGCCGGAGTACGCGACCGCCGTCGCCGTACGCCTCGACGCCCACGACCGGATCGAGGTGTGCGCCCCGCACGGCCTGGCCGACCTGCTCGGCGGGGTGTGGCGGCGCAATCCGACCCGGGTGTCGCTGGCGGTGTCCCGGCGGCGGCTGGCCCGGCACCGCCCCGCCGAACGTTGGCCCGGCGTGCGGGTGGTCGACCCCGGCTGACCGTCGGTCAACCGCGCGGTGGCATTCCATAGACCCGCTCGACGTGCAGGCGCAGCACCAGCCGCCGCTCGGCCACCATGGCCGCCCGGAAGTCGTCCCAGTCGGGGTGTTCGCCCTGCACCGACCGGTAGAGCTCGACAAGTTCCGTTACCGTCGGGTCGTCGGCCCGCTCGGCCACCGGGGTCAGCTCGGCCCGCGCCTCCGCCACCGCGTACGCCCAGCCGTCGTCGCTGCTGACGTGGAAGCTGGCCCGGGGATCCCGGCGCAGGTTGGCGGTCTTGGCCCGCCCGTCGGTGACCGAGACCCGGATCACGCCCCCCGCACGGTCGAACGAATAGACGACGTTGGACAGCTGGGGTCGCCCGTCCCGTTTGACGGTGGCCAGCACGCCGAGCCACCTCCCGGCAATCAGGTCGGTCAGGGCCTGCTGGGTCTGCTCGTCCGCCATGGCGTCCTCCGCTGTCGACCGGGTCGGGCTCTCATTCCATCGGATCCCCACCGCCGGGGCACGCCGACCGGCAGGCATCCGCGTGTCGGCGAGCATCCGCGCGTCGGCGGGCATCCGCGCGTCGACGGGCATCCGCGCGTCGACGGGCATCCGCGCGTCGACGGGCATCCGCGCGTCGACGGGCATCCGCGCGTCGACGGGCATCCGCGCGTCGACGGGCATCCGCGCGTCGACGGGCATCCGCGCGTCGGCGGGCGTCCGCGCGTCGGCGGGGCGGGCCGGAGAGCCGAACGAGCGTGATACCTCAGAGTCATCAAAATGACTCTGAGGTATCACGCTCATTCACACACGGCGACCTACGGCCCGCGACACCCCGCGGCTACCCCCGGCCCGCGGCCAAGACCCGCGAACCGGCGCGTCGCCCGCGACCCACGAACGACCCGCGACCCACGAACGACCCGCGACCCACGAACGACCCGCGACCCACGATCGGCGCGTGGCCGGTGACGCACGACCGGTGGGACGCCCGCCGGGGCGCACCCGGCCGCGCCGGCTCAGCGCCGCTCAGCCGCCACCAGCTCGGCGAGCTGGACGGCGTTCAGCGCCGCGCCCTTGCGCAGGTTGTCGTTCGAGCAGAACAGCGCCAGGCCGTGCTCGACGGTCTCGTCGGCGCGGATCCGGCCTACGTACGTCGGGTCCTGGCCGGCCGCCTCCAGCGGGGTGGGCACGTCGCTCAGGGCCACCCCGGGCGCGCCGTCGAGCAGCTCGCGGGCCCGCTGCGGGGTGATCGGCCGGGCGAACCGGGCGTTGATCTGCAACGAGTGGCCGGTGAAGACGGGCACCCGTACGCAGGTGCCGGAGACCTTCAGCTCGGGCAGCTCCAGGATCTTGCGGCTCTCGTTGCGGAGCTTCTGCTCCTCGTCGGTCTCGAACGAGCCGTCGTCGACGATCGAACCGGCCAGCGGCAGCACGTTGAAGGCGATCGGCCGGGCGAACGAGCGCGGCGCGGGGAACGGCACGGCCGACCCGTCGTGGGTGAGCGCGGCGGCGTCCTCGGCGACCTTGCGGACCTGCTCGTCCAGCTCGGCGACGCCGGCCAGGCCGGCGCCGGAGACCGCCTGGTAGGTCGCGACCACCAGGCTGACCAGGCCGGCCTCGGCGTGCAGCGGGCGCAGCACCGGCATCGCCGCCATGGTGGTGCAGTTCGGGTTGGCGATGATGCCCTTCGGCCGGTCGGCCGCGGCGTGCGGGTTGACCTCGGCGACCACCAGCGGGACCTGCGGGTCCATCCGGTAGGCGGAGGAGTTGTCGATCACGACCGCGCCGGTCGCGGCGACCCGGGGGGCCAGCTCCTTCGACGTGCCCTTGCCGGCCGAGAAGAGCACGATGTCCAGCCCGGTGTAGTCGGCGGTGGCCGCGTCCTCGACGGTCACCTCGCCGTCCCGCCAGGGCAGCGTCCGCCCCGCCGACCGCGCCGAGGCGAACAACCGCACCTGCTCCGCCGGGAAGTCCCGCTCCGCCAACACCTGCCGCATGACGCCACCGACCTGGCCGGTAGCCCCCACAATGCCAATCCTCATGCCCGCGAGGCTACCCAGCCCGCCGGGTCGGCCGGGAACGCTTTCCCACCGCGCGGGCACCACCCGGCGGTTGATCAGCCCGGATGGTCCACCAGCTCGCCCAGCCCGGCGGCCACCAGTTCGTCCCGGATGACCGCCGCGTCGCCCTCGACGACCAGGGTCAGCGCGTCCGGGCGCAGGTGCGTCGCGGCGGCCGTGGAGACCAGTTCGGCGTCCGCGCCGAGCAGCGACTCACGCAGCCGGGCGTGGTAGTCGTCCGGCAGGTCGTGCACGACCAGCGTGGTCAGCGCCGCCGCGATCGCCCGCGGGCTCTGCAGCTCCACCGAGAGCTGGCCGGCCCGCCAGGCGCGGGCCACCGCCACCTCGTCCTCGGTCACCCCACCCGCCTGGGTACGGGTGATCTCGCCGACCGCCTCGACCAGCGCGGGTGCGGTCACCGCGGTCTGCACCCCGGAGGCGACCGCGAACCGGCCGAACCGGCGGGCGGCGCCGAAGTCGGCGTGCACGCCGTACGTGTAGCCGCGCACCTCCCGCAGCAGGTGGTTGAGGCGGGAGGTGAACGCGCCGCCGAGCACCGTCGCGGTGAGCATCATCGGCATGTGGTCCGGGTGGGCCCGGTGCGGGGACGGGTGGCCCAGCCGCAGCGTCGACTGCACCGAGCCGGGCCGGTCCACCAGGATGACCCGCCGGCCGGTGCGGGTCGGCACCTCGATCGGGCCGCCCCGCTCGACCGGGCCGCCACCGGCGCCGGCGAACGCCGCCGCCCCCAGCGCGTCCAGGTCGACCCGGTCCAGGTCGCCCACCACGATCAGGGTGCCCGGCCGGATGAACCACTCGGAGTGGAAGACCGTGACGTCCTCCACGTCCAGGCCAGCCACCGAGTCCGGGTCGCCGTACATCGGGCGGCCCCAGCGGTTCTGGGCGCCGTACAGCTCCGCGCGCAGCGCCGCGTCCGCCCGGGGGCCCGGGTTCGCCCAGTCCATCCGCAGCGCGGTCGCCTCGTCGTCGCGGACCCGCCGGACGTCGTCGGGGTCGAGCCGGGGCGTCCGGACCGCCTCGGCGAGCAGCTCGACGGCGGCGGTGAGCCGGTCCACCGGCACCTGGACGCTGACCTGGAAGCTGTCCCAGTCCAGCGCCGTCACCAGCTCGGTGCCGAGTCCCTCCACGGCCAGCGCGTACGCGGTGGCGTCCCGCTGGGCGGTGCCCTCCTCCAACGCCTTGGCGAGCACCCCGCCGAGGCCCTCCTTGCCGACCGGTTCCCGGCCCGCCCCGGCGTCGAGCAGCAGCAGCGCGACGGCGAGGTTCTGCCCGGGCAGGTGGGCGGCGACGACCTGCCCGCCGGCCACCTGCCGGCGGACCACCGCCGGGAACCGGTACGGGCGGGCGGCGCCCGGGCCGGGACGGGTGGCGATCAGCGTCATGAGGTCTCCTCCGGCAGGTAGGTCAGGGTGGCCCGGTCGTCGGCGCGCAGCACCTCGGCCGCCGCCTCGGCGACCTGCTCGGCGGTCACCGCGAGCCAGGCCGGCAGCCGCTCGCCCACCTTGGCCGGGTCGCCGAACTGGGTGGCGTACCGGCCGAGGGCGTCGGCGCGACCCTCCACGGTGGCCAGCTGCCGCCACCACTGGGTGCTCAGCATGGCCTTGGCCCGGTCCAGCTCGGCGGCGGTGACCGGCACGGTGGCCAGCTCGTCGACCACCTCGGCCAGCCCGGCGGCGAGCCGTTGCCCGGTCACCCCGGGCCGGGCGGTGGCGGTGGCGATCAGCGGCGCCGGCGCGTGCGCCAGGTCCACCCCGTACGCCCCGACGCTGTCCGGCTGGGCGATCCGCTCGCCGTCGGCGAGCCGCTGGTAGAGCCGGCTGCCCCGGCCGTTGCCGAGGATGGTGGCCAGCACGGTGACCACGTCGTAGCCGGGGCTGCCGTACGGGTGGGTGCGGTGGGCCACGTACACCCGGGGGGCGGGCACGTCGGCGGTGACCTGCTCGACGGCGGGCCGGCCGGTGGCCGGGACGGTCCGGCCGTCCGGGGCGGCGGGGATGTCGGCGCGCCCCGGGATGGCCCCGAAGTAGCGCTCGGCCAGTTTGAACACCTCGGCCGCGTCGGCGTCCCCGGTGACCGTCAGCACCGCGTTGTTCGGCGCGTAGTAGGTCGCGTGGAACGCCTGGAAGGTGGCCAGGTCGGCGGCGTTCAGGTCGGCCATCGAGCCGATGGTCGCGTGGTGGTAGGGGTGCCCCGGCGGGTAGAGCAGCGGCAGCAGGCGCAGCCAGGCGTCGCCGTACGGGACGTTCTCGTAGCGCTGCCGCCGCTCGTTCTTGACCACGTCCCGCTGGTTGTCCAGCGTCTCCTGGGTCAGCGCGGGGACCAGGCCGCCCATCCGGTCCGCCTCCAGCCAGAGCGCCAGTTCCAGGTGCTCGGCCGGGACCGTCTCGAAGTAGTTGGTGCGGTCCGGGTTGGTGGTGGCGTTGAGCGTGCCGCCGTTGCCCTGGACCAGCTTCATGTGTTCGGTCTTCGCCACGTTGACCGACCCCTCGAACATCAGGTGCTCGAAGAGGTGGGCGAAGCCGGTCTGCCCGTGCGGTTCGTGCCGGGAGCCCACGTCGTACCAGAGGTTGACCGCGACCGCCGGGGCGGCGCGGTCCTCGCTCACCACCACGCGCAGGCCGTTGTCCAGTCGGGTGGTCTCGATGGGCCATGGGTAACCGCTGTCGGGCATGCCCCGACGCTATCCGATCTCCCGGTGGGAAAGGGGACGCCCCGCCCCGGGGGGGCGGGGCGTTCCGGCTCAGTCCGGCGGCTCGATCGGGGTCACCGTCTGATCCGAGGTGCGATGCTCCAGCACCGTGTCGGGGGCGGCGTGGCGGTCGGACTCCCGGATGTCCGACTCGGTGAGGATCGCGTCGGCCTGCGCCTGCGGGTCGTCGCTGCCGACGGCCGCCTCCTCGGGCAGCAGGTGCGCGCGGGACTCTACCCGGTCCTGGTCGTTCTGCTCGTCCGTCATGCCGGCCCTCATACCCCGTGCGTCCGGCCGGCACTCCGCGAGCCCGTCCGGCGGGTTTCCCAGGATCCGGTAGGCCGACGAAGACGGTGAGCGTCGGCCGGCCGGTCGGGTAGGCTGATCCGCGTGACGCGCTCGTATCGATGGTTTAGGCAGCCGGCTGCGAAGCCGGTGACCTCACCATGAGCTGACGTCACCGCGTTTCGAGCCGGCCGGGCAGGAGCTGAAGTTCCTGCCCTTCTGCGTACGAGCAGCCGGCTCGACCCGGGCACCGGCCCCGGGGCACGGTCGGCGGAAGGAAGCCCCCCGTGACGACCCCGGAGACGGACTCGGTCATCGACCAGCGGATCGACCGCGTCGTGCCGTTGACCACCCCGGCCCTGCTGCACCACGACCTGCCCCTGGAGGCCCCGCTCGCCTCGGCCGTGCTGGCCGGGCGCCGCGCGGTCGGCCGGGTGCTGGACCGCACCGACGACCGCCTGCTGGTGGTAGTCGGCCCGTGTTCGGTGCACGACCCGGCCGCCGCCCTGGAATACGCCGGCCGGCTCCGCGAGGTCGCCGACCGCCTCGCCGACGACCTGCTCGTGGTGATGCGGGTCTACTTCGAGAAGCCGCGCTCGACCGTGGGCTGGAAGGGCCTGATCAACGACCCCCGGTTGGACGGCTCGGGCGACGTCAACACCGGCCTGCGGGTGGCCCGGACGCTCCTGCTCGACGTGCTGCGGCTGGGCCTCCCGGTGGGCTGCGAGTTCCTCGACCCGATCACCCCGCAGTACATCGCCGACACGGTCGGCTGGGGCGCGATCGGCGCGCGGACGGTGGAGAGCCAGGTGCACCGTCAGCTCGCCTCCGGCCTGTCCATGCCGATCGGCATGAAGAACCGGCCGGACGGCAGCATCGCCACCGCGGTGGACGCGATCCGGGCGGCCGGCGTACCGCACGTCTTCCCCGGCATCGACGTCTCCGGCACGCCGGCGATCATGCACACCCGGGGCAACGCCGACGGTCACCTGGTGCTGCGCGGCGGCAACGACGGGCCGAACTACGACGCCGACTCGGTGGCCGGCGCGCTGGCGCTGCTGCGCGCGGCCGGCCTGCCGGAGCGGGTGGTGGTGGACGCCAGCCACGCCAACAGCGGCAAGGACCACCGCCGGCAGCCGCTGGTCGCCGCGGACGTCGCCGCCCAGCTCGCCGCCGGCCAGCGGGGCATCGTCGGGATCATGCTGGAGAGCTTCCTCCAGCCCGGCCGGCAGGATCTCGACCCCACCCGCGAGCTGGAGTACGGCCGCTCGATCACCGACGCCTGCCTCGGCTGGGACACCACCGGGCAGGTGCTGGACCACCTGGCCGAGGCGGTCCGGGCCCGCCGCGCCGCCGTCGGAGCCCCGGCCGGCGGTGGGGTGCGCCGGGAGGTTTGACCGATTCGGGCCCGGGTAGGTGGGCGGCGTGACCGACGACGCGCCCGTGACGGAGCAGCCGGACACCCGGCAGCTCGACGAACTGCTCGACGACATCTACCACGGCCAGGAGCGGATCAGCCAGGCGGACATCTACCGCCGGGCCGTCGCCGCCGAGTTGCCGGCCGACCTGCTCACCCGGATCGCCGCGCTCCCCCAGGGCGAGTACGCGGTGGACGAGGCGGCCGACCTGCTCGGCGGCACGGTGGGCTGAGCCGCCCGCCCGCGCCGACGGGCACGCACCGGGCCCCCCGGCCCGGACCACCCGGTATGACGGAGAGGACCACCGATGACCGACCGCGACGAGGGGCACGAGCGCCTGCCGGCGCTGGGCCAGCCCCCGGAGGGCACGGACACCCTGCCCGAGCCCGACTTCGCCAACGAGCACGAGGAGACCGCGGTCGCCGACGACATCATCACCGGGGAGGACCGGGAGGAGCGGGAGCCGGAGTCGCCCCGCGGCTGGGCCGGCGAGAACGGCGGCACCACCCCCACCTGACGGGGAGCGCGCGAAAAGAGGGGGCCCGGGCGGGCCCCCTCTTCGCGTCGCCGGTCACTTGTCGTCGTGGTGCCCGCCCTCGGCGGCCTGCTGGGCGACCGCGTAGCCCATCTGGAGGAAGTCCGAGGCCGCCACCGCGGTCAGCGCGGTGGCCACCAGCCGGGTCAGCCGCGGGGCGAGCACCAGCCCCCCGGTCAGCCCGGTGGCCACCCAGACCGCCAGGCAGAACGGGCAGCTCACCAGCTCACCGAGGGCGTGCCGGGTCTGGCTGCCCTCGTCCCGGACCTGCTCCATCACCTCACCGCTGCCGATCGGGTGGTCGTAGCGGGTGAACGGGGCGCGCAGCGGGCTGGTGATCGCGTCCTTGGAGATCAGCCGGCTGAGCTTGTGCGTGGCGATGGCCAGCAGCACGATGTCCTGCGTGCTGGGCCGCTCCGGCACCGGCCGGCCGGTCGCCCGGACCAGGCCGACCAGCGACGCGGTCACCGTGGCGTAGGTGCCCATCGCCTTCAGGTAGCCCTCCAGCGGCCGCTGCTCGTGCGGGGCGTACGCCTGGCGCAGCCGCGCCACCTTCTGCTTCAGACCAGTCCCGGTCAACCCGGCCTCCTCGGTTCTGTTCGTACGGTGCCGGCTCAACCGGCGGTCAGGTTGTCCGCGACCTCGCGGGCGAGGTTGGTCAGGATCTCGTCGGCCAGTCCGTGGTCGGGGCCGGAGAGGTCCAGCCGGACCCGGGCCCCGCCGGCGTCGCCCGGCTCGACGTCGATGTCGGCGGACCAGCCGGCGGAGTCGCAGGTCCAGCGGGCCCGCATCTCCTCGGCGTCGACGTCCGCCAGCCGCTGGCTGCCGGTGCGGCGCAGCGGTTCCGGCAGCCAGGCCGCCGCCCGGTCGGGGTCGGTGGCGGTGTTGAACACCACCTCGGGCGGCGCCGACATGCCGCGTTCGGCGTGGGTGGCCATCAGGCGTCCCGCAGCCGGCTCGGGTCGACCTCGCGCCCGGGGTGCCGGGCGAGGTATTCCGTCTCCAGTTCGGCGGTGCGCCGCAGGTGGTTGGCGAGCGCCGAGTCGGCCGCGTACCGCAGGGTGTCCAGCCGGGTGCGGTGCAGGCTGTGCATCTCCCGGATCAGGTCCTCGTCGGCCAGCTCCGCCGGGTCCACCCCGAGCAGCTCGGGCTCGGGGTCGGCGGTGGCCCGCGAGTCGAGGTGGTCTCCGTCCCACTCGGGCAGCCGCTGTTCCGGGCTGGCGTCGCCGGCGCGGCGTACTGATTCGGTCATCGTCGCCCCCTGTTCTCGTCCGGGTTGGCGTCTGTACGGATGCCCACGGCGGGTGACACCAAACCCGGCGCACTACGACACGGTGTCGGAGACGCCCCGGCCGCCCGGTACCCTCGATGCCATGAAGCGGCTCTGGACACCGGCGTGGATCGCCCGCCACGTGGCCATGGTCGTGCTGGTGGTGGGCTTTCTCGGACTCGGCTGGTGGCAGGTCACCCGGGCCGCCGCGGGCAACACGCTGAGTTATGGATACGCGATCGAGTGGCCGGTCTTCGCCGGCTTCGTGGTCTTCGTCTGGTGGCGTGAGGTGCGGCACACCCTTCGCAGGGACTCGCCCGCGCCGCCGACCACCCCGGCGCCGCCGCCGGCCGCCGGCTCCGCGCCCACCCCCACCCCGGGGGTACGCCGGCCCGTGCGGGTCACCCGCCGGCCGGCGGCTGCCGGCGCCGACGACGGCGACCTCGCCGACTACAACCGTTACCTGTCATGGTTGAACGCCAACCCGGGCGCGCGGCCCGGCGACTATCCCGGCTGAGGCCGGCTTCGGAAGGACGGACGACGGTGGGCGGAGCCCTTACCCGGTACCGGGTGATCGCCTGGATCGTGGGCGTGGCGCTGGTGGTGCTGGTCCTGATCGGCATGCCGCTGAAATACCTGTTCCACGACCCGACGGTGGTCGCCGTGGTCGGCACCGCCCACGGGTGGCTGTACATGCTCTACCTGGCGGCGACGTTCGACCTGTCCCGCCGGGTGCACTGGCCGCTGAAGCGGATGCTGCTGGTGATGCTGGCCGGCACGGTGCCGTTCGTGTCCTTCTACGCCGAGCGCCGGGTGAGCCGGTGGCTCGCCCACGAGCGGCGTCCGCGCACCCCGGAGCCGGTGGCCGGCTGAGGCGTCAGCGGTCCGGCCGCCACGGGGCGGCGGCGCCGAGCGGGTCCTCCCAGTCGGCGTACCGGATGCCGTCCCGGGCGCGGCCCAGCGCCTCGGTCACCTCGTCGAGCTGCCCCGGGTCGTCGGTGCTGAACAGCAGCACCTCGGCGCCCCGGTGCCAGCCCCACAGCTCGTACGGCGGCGGCCGCCACCGGTCGCCGGCGAGCCCGAGCAGCACCGGCAGCGCGGCGAACGCGCCCAGCCCGAGGTACGCCCCGGCGGTGAGCCGTTCCAGTCCCCCGGTGAAGCCGAGCAGCACCCCGGCGGCGCCGATCAGGGCGGCGGTGGCGGCGACCACCCGGACCGCGAACCGGTCGTGCGGGCCCCGGTCGGTGCGCAGGTGGGTCAGCTCGGCGACCGGGAAGCTCTGCCGGCCGACGCTGAACCGTTCGCCGGTGACCACGATCCCCGGGCGCGCATAGATCAGCCGGCTCGGGCCCGGCGTACCGGGGCCCCGTTGGGCGCGGTGACTGGTCTGCACGGCGGACCTCCCCCCACGGTGCGGTACCCCGGCCGGAGGTCACCGTCGGCCACCAGCGCGGTGTCCCCCCGACGGCGTTCCGGCCCGGTGGCTCCATTCTCGGACCGGCCGGCAACCGTCGGCGGCTCGATTACCGGTGCGATGTCCGCCGCAGGCCGGACGGCCCGCCGGATATCACCGGCGGATTTCACCTTTTATCCGCCTTCAGCTCCCTGATCGGTGCGACATCCGCCGACAACGACGAATCCGGCCGATCCCTACGAGCCGGGCACGCCGGCCACCCGCGCCCCGCAGGCACCGCCACTGAGCGTGTTTCACGTTCGTCACACCGGGGTCGTTATGCAACTTTCGCCCCTGCTTCCCCTGCACCTCACTCCTGTCCCGAGTTACGGTGAGCGAGCCGGACCGGTCCACAGCCCCCATCCGGGAGGCCCCGGTCGGTGCCGCCGGGGCGTCAGCAGCTCTCCGGCGGCGGTTGGGAGAGGAGCCTTCCGCTCTTGTCGTCCCTACGGATCCTGCTGCGCACCATCGCGGTCGCCGGCCTCTCGGCCGCGCTGATCGCACCGGCGTCGGCCGTCCGGGCCGAGCCGACCCCCGCGCAACTGACGGCGCGGATCGAGGAATCCTCCACCCGGTTGGAGCGGGTGGTCGAGTCGTACAATGCGCTCTCCGAGCGGATGAAGGCCAACCGGGCCACCGCCGCCGCCATCCAGACCCGGCTCGGGCCGCTGGCGGCGCAGGCCGAGCGCAGCCGCGCGGACGTGGCCGAGCTGGCCGTCAACGCCTACAAGACCGGTGGCCTGCGCAACGCCCAGGCGCTGCTCGAACCGGGTGGCTCCGGCACGCTGGCGGACCGGCTCAGCGTGGTCGACCGGCTGACCCGGCAGCGCCAGGAGCGGATCGCGGGCTACACCGCGAACCAGCGGCGCCTGCTGGCCGAGAAGAAGCAGTTGGAGACCACGCTGGCCCAGCAGGCCACCCAGGCCCGCACGCTGACCGCCACCCGCAAGAAGATCGAGAAGGACCTGGCCGACCTCTACGAGCTGCGCCGCGAGGCGTACGGCCGGGCGACGGAGGCACCCGAGCCGGCCCCGGCGCCGCCACCGGCCAAGTCCGAGCGGACCGTCAAGGCCAGCTCGGCACCCGCCGTCAGCGGCGCCGCCGGCACCGCCGTGCGGTACGCGTACGGCGCGATCGGCAAGCCGTACAAGTGGGGGGCCGACGGTCCCGACGGGTACGACTGCTCCGGCCTCACCCTGGCCGCCTGGCGGGCGGCGGGCCGGTCCCTGCCGCACAACGCCGCGATGCAGTGGCGGCAGGTCAGCCACATCAGCCGCGGCGACCTGCGCCCGGGCGACCTGGTCTTCTACGAGGGCCTCGGGCACGTCGCGCTCTACGTCGGCGACGGCCAGGTGATCGACGCGCCCAGCGCCGGTCGCAACGTACGCAAGCGGTCGATGGACATGATGAGCCCGTACGGCTACGGCCGGGTCGGCTGACGCGCCCGGACACGGCGAACGGCCGGCGCCCCCGGAAGGGGACGCCGGCCGTTCGGTGTCTCGGTCGGAGCGCCGGGCGGTCAGGCCGCCTGGAGCCCCTCGGCCCGGGCCAGCTCGCGGAGCCGGCCGAGGGCCTGGATCTCCAGCTGGCGGATCCGCTCGCGGGAGAGCGAGAAGCGCGACGCGACCTCGGTCAGCGAGTGCTCCCGCCCGTCCTCCAGGCCGTAGCGGGCCCGCATGATGCCGGCGGACCGGTCGTCGAGGTGGTTGAGCAGACCCTCGATCCGCTGCCGCTCCAGCCCGGTGAGGACGATCTCCTCCGGCGACGGGGCGTCGCTGTCGGCCACCAGGTCACCCAGGTTGGTGTCGCCGTCGTCGCCGACCGGGGTGTCCAGCGACACCGTGTCCTGCGACCAGCGGACCAGCTCGTTGACCCGCTCGACGGTCACCCCGAGCGCCGCCGCGATCTGCTCCGGCTCCGGGTCGCTGCCCAGCTCACGGGTGAGCTGGCGGGCCACGTTACGCATCCGGTTGACGTCCTCGACCAGGTGCACCGGCAGCCGCACGGTGCGCTCCTGCTGGGCGATCGCCCGGCTGATCGCCTGACGGATCCACCAGGTGGCGTAGGTGGAGAACTTGTAGCCCCGCTCGTAGTCGAACTTCTCGACCGCCCGGACCAGGCCGGTGTTGCCCTCCTGGATGAGGTCGAGCATGGGCATGCCCGAGCGCACGTAGCGTCGGGCGATGGACACCACCAGTCGCAGGTTGGCCCGGATGAAGAGGTCCTTCGCCCGCTCCCCCTCGACGACCAGCCGCTCCAGGTCCTCCCGGTCGACGCCGGCCGGTACGCGGTCCGCGCCGAGCAGGTGCTCGGCGTAGAGGCCGGCCTCGATCGCCTTGGAGAGATCGACCTCCCTGGCGGCGTCCAGCAGCGGCGTCCGGGAGATCTCGTGCAGGTAGACGCCGACCAGGTCCCGCTCCTCGGCGACCTCGTCGGTACGCATGCCGATGTTCTTGTCCACGATTGCCACGGTCCCCTCGCTCGCGCCGGTTGCCCGGTTCCTTGCCATCCCCACGTCCGTCAGCTCCCTCCCGCGTCGTCCGCAGTGCCCCCCGGTGCTGACCTGACACCTACACAACAGATGGGACGTGTCGGGGATTCCTTGTGCTGAGTCGAAAGTGTCACGAATGCCTGAGTACTAGCTGGGAGCACGGTCCACGTTTGCTGTCAGCGCTATTGCCTCGCGCCCCGCCCGACCTGGGACGGAAGGGCGGATCGGACGCTCGTCACTGCTCACATACGCGCCGGTGGGCCGGCTGGTTCATCCATGGGGAGATGATTACCCCCACGCTTGTCGAACAATCCGGGGCGTGCGCCAAGTCCCATCGACGAGGTGTTCCGCGTCTCACCGGCAACGTGTTCCGCGTCTCACCCGGAACGGGCGGCGCGTGAGCGGCCCCGGATCAGGAGGCGAGCAGGTCGAGGGCGCCGCGTACCTGGTCGGCGGAGCGGGCCAACGCGGCCCGCGCGGCCGGGATCTCGGCCCCGGAGACCAGCGAGACCAGCGCCGTCTTCAGGTCGCCGTCGGACTCGTTCAGGGCGCGCCGGCAGAGATCCTCCGGGCAGCCGGTCGCCTCCACCAGGATCGAGATCATCCGGCCCCGGAGCTTGGCGTTGGTGGCCACCATGTCGATCATCAGATTCGAGTAGACCCGGCCGAGCCGGACCATCACCGCGGTGGAGAACATGTTCAGCACCAGCTTCTGCGCGGTGCCCGCCTTCATCCGGGTCGACCCGGTGACCACCTCCGGCCCGGTGTCCACGCCGATGAACACGTCGACCGAGGATGCGGCCGGCGCGTCCGGATTGGCGCAGATCAGGGCGGTCGAGGCGCCCTGGGACCGGGCGGCGGCAAGGGCGCCCAGCACGTACGGGGTGCGCCCGCTGGCGGCGAGACCCACCACGACGTCGCCCGGGCGGACGCACCCGGCGACCTCCGCCGCGCCGCCCTGGGCGTCGTCCTCGGCGTCCTCCACCGCCCGCCACATCGCGTCCGGACCGCCCGCGAGATGGGCGCAGAACCAGTGCCGGGGCGAGTTGAACGTCGGCACGAGTTCGGCCGCGTCCAGCACCCCGAGCCGGCCGGACGTGCCGGCGCCGAAGTAGTGCACCCGTCGCCCGTCGCGCAGCGCCGCCGCCGCCAGGTCCACCAGCACCGCGATCTCGTCGAGCACCGCGGCGACCGCGGCGGGCACCAACCGGTCCGCGTTGTTGATCACGGCGAGGACGTCCCGGGTCGACATCAGGTCGAGGTCGGCGCTGAGCGGGTTACGGCGTTCGGTCGGCGCGCCCACCCGGACCACCGGGCGAACCGGCAGCGGGGCGGCGATCTCGTCCGGCCCGACCCGGCCGGCGGTCACCCGCGCCTCCGCCCGGAGCCCACCCGGTGGGTCTGGACCGCCGCGGCGGTCGCCTCGAGCGCCTTGCGGGCCCGCGCCCGGTTCCGGGCGGCCACCCCGACGAAGAGACAGTCCACGACGGTCAGCTGGGCCAGCCGGCTGGCCATCGCCCCGGAGCGGTAGGTGGTCTCCCGGGCCGCCGTGGTGAGCACGAAGTCGGCCACCTCGGTGATCGGCGAGCGGGGGAAGTTGGTAAGCGCCACGGTGGTGGCCCCCCGGGCCCGGGCCTGCTCCAGCACCTCGATCACGTCGCTGGTGGTGCCGGTGTGCGAGATGCCGACCGCGACGTCACCCCGGCCGAGCAGGGCGGCGGAGGTCAGCGCGGTGTGCACGTCCGGGAAGTAGAACGCGGTGCGGCCGATCCGGTGCAGCTTCTGCTGGAAGTCCGAGGCGACGAAGCCGCTGGCGCCGGCGCCGTACACGTCGATCCGGCCGGCGCCGACGATCGCCTCGACCACCTGCTCGCAGACGGCGGGATCGAGTTGCTCGGCGGTTTCCTCGACCGCCCGCGCGTCGTTGAACGCGATGGTGGCGATGATCTGGGCCAGGTCCGCGCCGGGCGGGATGTCGCCGCCGACCACCCGGGCGTCCGGCGGCTCGACCCGGCGGGCCGCCTCGGCCGCCAGGCGGATCCGCAGCTGCGGGTAGCCGTCCATGCCGACCGACCGGCAGAACCGGATGACGGTGGCCTCCGAGGTCTCGGCGGCGGTGGCGAGGTCGGTGATCGTACGCCGCGCGGCGTCGGCCGGATCCGCGACGACCAGGCGGGCCACCCGCTGCTCCGCCGGGGACAGTGACGGGAGCAGGCCGCTGATGTGGACGATCAGTCCACCGGGCTCGTGACTCGCGGAAATCTTCGGACTCTTCGCCACGGATGAAACTTACTTTCACGAGCGGCGACCGTCAACCACGACTGCGCTTTTCCGACAAAAGTACGCCTAGCCGTGGCGGACCCACGCAGAGCATCCCACCGGCGGGTGACCGCCACCTCCCCCGGTCCGGTCGACCGCGCCTCCCGCCCGGCTGCCGTTCACCGGCCGGCCAGCCGCCCCGTACCGGCCCGCCCGCCGCCGGACCGCGCTGGCCCGCGCGCCCCAGACCTCGCTGGCCCGCGCGCCCCCGGACCTCGTGCCCCCGGCCGGCGCGCCGCCGGACGTCGCCGGCACCGGCCGCCGCCCACCCGCCCTCTCATCGGTCGACCGGGCTCCCGCCGGCCCGTCGGTCGAGCGGGGCTCCCCTGTTAAGCGGGGGCCCCTGCTATACCGGAGGCGTTAACAGGGGGCCCTTCCTTACCGGTGGGCCGAGGAGGGAGTGGGCGATGGCCGAGCGCAGCGTGCTGGTGACCGGCGGGACGGGCGGGCTGGGCGGGGCGGTGACCACGGCGTTCCTGGCGGCGGGCTGGCGGGTGGTCGTACCGTCGCGGGGTGACCGGCCCGCGGCGGCCGGCGGACCGGTCCGGGTGACCGCGGACCTCACCGATCCCGCCGGCGCGGCGCACGCGGTCGAGGTGGCCGCCGCCGACCCGGCCGCCCCGCTGCGGGCGGTGGTGAACCTGGTCGGCGGGTACGCCAGCGGCGGCCTGGTGCACGAGACCCCGATCGAGGAGTTCGACCGGCTGCTCGCGGTCAACCTGCGCCCCACGTACCTGGTGACCCGGGCCGCCCTGCCGCGCCTGATGGCGGCCGGGGGTGGCTCGGTGGTCTGCGTCTCGGCGCGGGCGGCCCTGACGCCGTTTGCCGGTGCCGCCGGTTACGTCACCGCCAAGGCGGCGGTGCTGGCGTTCGCCAACGCGGTGGCCGTCGAGTACCGGTCGGCCGGGGTGCGCTGCAACACGGTGCTGCCCAGCGTGATCGACACCCCGGCCAACCGGGCCGCGCAACCGGCGGCCGATCACGGGCGCTGGGTGCCTCCGGCGGAGATCGCCTCGGTGGTCCGGTTCCTCGCCTCCGACGACTCCGCGCCGACCAGCGGCGCGGCCGTGCCGGTCTACGGCCGGGCCTGAGCCGGCGCGGCGGCGCCGGGCGGCGGCAGCACGACGGGGAGGGCCGGGACACCCGGCCCGGCGTCCCCCGCGGGCTGTCCAGTCGGGGTGCTCTCCGGCAGCCAGGCGGCCAGGTGGGCCCGGATCCGCCGGGTCACCTCCTCGGCCGGGCCGCCGGCGTCGACCACCACGAACGACGGATACTCCGGCAGCGTCCGGTACGCGGTGGCCGCGGCGGTCAGGTAGTCCATCGCCTCGTGGTCGGTGCCGCGTCGCTCGATCCGCCGGTACGCCTCGGCCGGGTCGACCGCCAGCAGGAAGGTGACCTGCGGCGGCGGGAAGATCCGGTAGCCGGCCCGGGCCAGGCGTTCCCACCGCTGGCCGCCGTGCGCCCGCATGCTGACGTACTGGCAGGCGGCGTAGCGGTCCATCACCGCCGTCCGGCCGGTGACCAGGCAGCTCAGCAGCGCCGCCGCGATCGCCAGCCAGCGCAGCACCGACTCGACGGCGAGCAACCCGCCGCGCCCGACCAGGCGCTGGGCGTCCGGCCGGCCGAGCCGCCGGGCCACCCGGCCCAGCCAGTACCGCCCGCCGGCGTTGCGATGGTAGGTGGCCGGCCGCCCGTCGGCGGTGAGCGCGTCGGCGAGCCGGTGCGCCTGGGTGGTCTTGCCCGAGCCGTCAATCCCGATCAGGGCGATGCTGCGCAATCGGGGCCGGCGTCGCCGGCCCCGCACGGTTGCTGACACCTTCCCCAGATTATCGGAACCCCGCACCTCGGCGGCCGGTTTGTGCCGTTGCGCGAAGTCCGCCACGCGGCCAGGTGTGGACGACCCGAATGCCGGGTACGCAAACCCGATCCGACCGCCTGTCCCACCACCACGACCGACGGGAGACCCAGATGGCCGAGCGCGGGGACGAGAGCCTGCTGCACACGCTCAAACGAGTCGCCGCCGTGCTCAAGCAGTCCGACATCCCGTTCGCGCTCGGCGGCAGCTTCGCGGTGTACGCCCACGGCGGCCATTCCAGCGAGCACGACGTGGACTTCCTGATCCGCGAGGAGGACGTGGAACGGGCCCTGGCGGAGCTGGTCGCGGCCGGCTTCACCGCCGAGCGCCCACCCGAGGACTGGTTGGTCAAGGTCTACGACGAGGGCCGGATGGTGGACCTCATCCACCGGCCGATCGAGACCCCGGTGACCGAGGAGACCTTCACCGACACCATCGTCCGGCCGGTCGACGCGATCCACATGCCGGTGCTCTCGGCCACCCAGTTGATGGTGCACAAGCTGCTCAGCTTCTCCCAGCACTACTGCGACTTCGCCCGGGCCCTTCCGCTGGCCCGTTCGCTGCGGGAACAGATCGACTGGGAGCGGGTACGGAAGGAGACGCAGCACTCGCCGTACGCCGAGGCGTTCCTGGTGCTGCTCGACCGACTGGACGTGGTGCCGGGCTCCGGCCCGCCCGGAGGAAGGGAGACGGTGTGACCGAGCGGCAGAACGGCGGCGCCGAGCCGGCGGACGAGTACGTCGAGGCGGAGATCCACCGGATGCTGGCGGAGGATCCGGCCGTCGCCGAGCAGGGCATCACCGTGGTCCGCCGGGAACGCGGCCTGGTCCTGTACGGCGAGGTGGAGAGCCCGCACCGGCGGGAGGAGATCCTGCGCCGGGTGGCCGAGCGGTTCCCCGACGTGCCGATCACCAGCGACATCGGGGTGATCCGTACGCAGGCGCCCACCCAGGTCGAGGAACTGCCGTGAGGAGGTCACCACGATGATCCGCATCGCCGCCGTCGGGGACGTGCACGTGGACCAGGACGTGGTCGGGCGGTTCCGGCCGGCCCTGGAGGAGCTGCCGGACTGCGCCGACGTGCTGCTGCTCGCCGGCGACCTGACCCGGCACGGCACCGAGTCCGAGGCGCGCTGCGTGGCCCAGGAGTTCGGCGACCTCGGGGTGCCGGTGATCACCGTGCTGGGCAACCACGACCACCAGTGCGACCAGGTGCCGCAGGTGGTGAAGGTGCTCCAGGACGCCGGCATCACCGTCCTGGAGGGGGACGGGATCGTGCTGGAGTGCCCCGGTGGCCGGCTCGGGGTGGCCGGGGCGAAGGGCTTCGGCGGCGGGTTCGCCGGCCGCTGCGCCAGCGACTTCGGCGAGCCGGAGATGAAGGCGTTCGTGCGGACCACCAACGAGAGCGCCGAGACGCTCGGCAAGGCGCTGCGTGGGCTCGACTGCGATCTGCTGGTCGCGCTCACCCACTACTCCCCGGTGCCCGACACGCTGGCCGGGGAGCCGCTGGAGATCTACCCGTTCCTCGGCAGCTATCAGTTGGGGCAGGCGATCGACTCGGCGCCGACGGCGCTGGCCCTGCACGGGCACGCGCACCACGGCACCGAGCGGGGCACCACGCCGGGCGGCGTACGGGTGCGCAACGTGGCGCACCCCGTGATCAAGCAGGCCTACAGCATCTTCCACCTGGGAGATCAACTGGACTGAAAACCAGGTTTCCCGGTCCGACCCCCCGGGTATTCAGCCGCCATGGAGCTGATTCTCTGGATTCTCGCAGTTGTACTGGTCGTGGCCGGCATCCTGGCGCTGTTCCGTCGGCAGATCCTCTGGGGCATCGTCCTCATCGTCGTCGGTCTGCTGGTCGGCCCCGGCGGGGTCAGCATCTTCACCTGATCCCCCCACCTCCCTACCACCCTCGACCCGCCGGGGTCGTCGGGCCCGGAGCCTCGTCCTCCCAGACAGGAGCTTCCGGACCCGACGACCCCGGCGCCGTTCGCGCTCCGGTGACGGGTTTGCCCGTCACCGGAGCGGAAACATCTCGACCATGGAGATGTCGGAACGCACGCGCGGGCGCCCGACCGGGGCGCGGACGTGGTGGGCGCTGCTCGGGTTCGGCGCGGCGGTGTTCGTCGCCGCGGCCGTGGGCGGGCTGGGCGTCCGCGGCACCTCGGCCGAGTACGCGGCCCTGCGGCAGCCGTCCTGGGCCCCGCCGGACTGGCTGTTCGGCCCGGTCTGGACCGTGCTCTACGTCCTGATCGCCATCGCCGGCTGGCTGGTCTGGCGGCGGGTCGGCTTCGGGCCCGCGCTCTGGGCCTGGGTGGTCCAGCTGGTGCTCAACGCCGTCTGGACCCCGCTCTTCTTCGGCGCCGGCCAGTACGGCCTGGCGTTCGCCGAGGTCGTGCTGCTGTGGCTGGCGATCGGGCTGACGGTGGCGCTGTTCCGGCGGGTGTCCCGGCCGGCCACCCTGCTGATGCTGCCCTACTGGGCCTGGGTCACCTTCGCGGCGGCGCTGAACTTCGCCGTCTGGCGCCTCAACGGCTGACCGGCGCCGGGCCACCCCCGCCGAGTCGGGGATGGCCCGGCCGGATCAGCAGCGCGGCACGGTGGGGATGTAGCCGTCGTACCCGGTGTAGACGTAGGCGTCGGCGATGTAGCGCCCGGCGCCGATCCGGTCCCAGATGTTGCTGGTGCCGTACGTGCCGGTGACGGTGGTCCCGGCGGTCTGGCACTGGATGGTCACCTTGGCGCCGTCGGCGACCGAGTCGACCGCGGCGTAGCCGGTGCCCGGCCCGGACCGGACGGTCAGGTTGGCGCCGGCGGTGTTCACCGTGCCGGTGGCGGTGCCGGCGCAGTTGTTGTCGCTGGTGTAGGTCTTGGTGCCCCAGTAGAGCCCGAGCGCCCCGTTGAACCGCACCTGGATGTCGTTGCCGTTGAGCCGCTGCTCGTAGTGCAGGTGCGGGCCGGTCGAGCCGCCGGTGCTGCCGACCCAGCCGATCACCTTGCCGTAGCCGACGCTCTGGCCGACGGCGACGTTGAAGCCGTTGAGGTGCGCGTAGTAGGTGGTGTAGCCGCCACCGTGGTCGATCCGGACGTACTTGCCGTAGCTGGTGCCGCCGAGGTCGGTGACCCGGTCGACGGTGCCGGGCGCGCTGGCCACCACCGGGTCGCCGAGGTCGTCGGTCCGGTTGAAGTCGACCGCGTACGCCGGGCTGTGGTCGCTGCGGGTCTGCCCGGACCAGGACTGCCCGCACGGGAACGGCACCTTGAAGGTCGGCGCGGCCAGCGCCGGCCCCGCCGGCACCAGCAACGACCCGGCGCCGAGCAGGGCCGCCCCGAGCAGGCTCCACCAACGTGCACGCATCCGACACCTCCGATGTCGAGAACCTTCAATACGTACGACACAGCGTGACAGAAACCTGCATCGATGGAAAGCATTCCGCTGGACACCGTGCGTGGGAGCGCATCCACGAGCGGTGAGCGGGTTACTGGATTGTTACCGGGCCGTGTCCGGCTGGGGGTGGACCGCACCACATGCAAGCGCTTACATGTGAGGACCACCCATCGGACCGGCGCTCGGGTCCCTCCGACCTGCGACCGCGCCGGCAAGGAAGGAGAACGGCATGGCGTTTGCCAGATCACGCCAGGCTCTCGCGATCGCCGGCGTGCTCGGACTGGCGCTCGGCGCCACCGCCTGCGGCACGGGCAACGACAAGGGAAGCGACAACACGGGCTCCGCCGAGTGCTCGCAATACGAGAAGTACAAGGGCAACGACGGCAAGAAGGTCACCATCTACTCGTCCATCCGGGAGATCGAGGCCGACCGCCTCGACCAGTCCTGGAAGCAGTTCGAGGACTGCACCGGCATCGACATCGACCACGAGGGTTCGGCCGAGTTCGAGGCCCAGCTCCCGGTCCGGGTCGACGGCGGCAACGCCCCCGACATCGCCTTCATCCCGCAGCCGGGCCTGCTCAAGCGGTTCGCCGACGGCGGCAAGCTGAAGGAGGCCGGCGCCGACACCAAGGCCATGGCCGAGCAGAACTACTCCCCCGACTGGCTGAAGTACAGCACCGTCGACGGCAAGTTCTACGGCGCCCCGCTGGGCTCCAACGTCAAGTCGTTCGTCTGGTACTCGCCGAAGATGTTCCAGGAGAAGGGCTGGAAGGTCCCCGAGAGCTGGGACGACCTGATCAAGCTCAGCGACGAGATCGCCGGCTCCGGCACCAAGCCGTGGTGCGCCGGCATCGAGTCCGGTGACGCCACCGGCTGGCCGGCCACCGACTGGATCGAGGACGTGCTGCTGCGCACGGCCGGCCCCGAGGTCTACGACCAGTGGACCACCCACGGCATCCCGTTCAACGACCCGAAGGTCGCCGAGGCGGTCGACCGGGCCGGCAGCATCCTCAAGAACGAGAAGTACGTCAACGGCGGCTTCGGCGGCGTGAAGAGCATCGCCACCACCTCCTTCCAGGAGGCCGGCACGCCGATCACCACCGGCAAGTGCGCCCTGCACCGCCAGGCGTCCTTCTACGCCAACCAGTGGCCCGAGGGCACCAAGGTGGCCGAGGACGGCGACGTCTTCGCGTTCTACTTCCCGGCCATCGACCCGGCCCAGGGCAAGCCGGTGCTCGGCGGCGGCGAGTTCGTCGCGGCCTTCGCCGACCGCCCCGAGGTCCAGGCGGTGCAGACCTACCTGGCCTCCGGCGAGTACGCCAACAGCCGCGCCAAGATCGGCGACTGGGTGTCGGCGAACAAGAAGCTCGACCTGAACAACGTTCCCAACCCGGTGGACAAGCTCTCCGTGGGCATCCTCCAGGACCCGAAGACCCAGTTCCGGTTCGACGGCTCGGACCTGATGCCGGCCGCGGTCGGCGCGGGCACCTTCTGGAAGGGCATGGTCGACTGGATCAACGGCAAGGACACCGCCACCGTGCTCCAGGGCATCGAGAGCAGCTGGCCGAAGTGATCTGACGGCGTGGCCCGGTCCGCTCCGGCGGGCCGGGCCACCCGCGGTCTCGGACCCAAGGAGGGTCGATGGAGTTCGACTGGGCTGGGGAGACGCCGAAGTTCCTCATGCTGATGTACGGGCTGATCGCCTTCGTCGCGGTGGTGGGCGGTCTGCTCCTGCTCCTCGACGTGGTGCCGGCCTGGTTCGCCCGCCGCCGGGAGGCCCAGCTGGTCGCCGCCTCGGCGAGCGGCGCCCCGCTGCCCCGCCGGCGCAAGCCGCGGGAGGGGCTGTTCGCCCTGTTCTTCCTGCTGCCGACACTGCTGTTCCTCACGATCGGGCTGGTCGTGCCGGCCATCCGCACCACGCTGCTGTCGTTCATGAACCGCGACGGCAGCGGCTGGGTGGGCCTGGAGAACTACGGGTGGATGTTCTCCGAGGGCTCGATCATCCGGGTGCTCACCAACACCCTCACCTGGGTGATCCTGGTTCCCCTGGTGGCCACCGCGTTCGGCCTGATCTACGCGGTGCTGGTGGACAAGGCCCGGTTCGAGGCGGTGGCCAAGTCCCTGATCTTCCTGCCGATGGCGATCTCGTTCGTCGGTGCCGCCATCATCTGGAAGTTCGTCTACGCCTACCGCGGTGAGGGCGACCAGATCGGCCTGCTCAACCAGATCGTGGTCAGCCTGGGCGGGGAGCCGAAGCAGTGGCTGCTGGAATCGCCGCTGAACACCTTCCTGCTCATCGTGATCATGATCTGGATCCAGGCCGGCTTCGCCATGGTGGTGCTCTCCGCCGCCATCAAGGCCATCCCGGCGGACATCATCGAGGCGGCCCGGCTCGACGGGACCACCCCGTGGCAGATGTTCTGGCAGATCACCATGCCGAGCATCCGTCCGGCGCTGATCGTGGTGGTGGTGACGATCTCGATCGCCACCCTCAAGGTCTTCGACATCGTCCGGACCGCCACCAACGGCAACTACGACACCAGTGTGATCGCCAACGAGATGTACAACCAGGCGTTCCGGTACCAGGAGACCGGGCGGGGCTCCGCCCTGGCCGTCTTCCTGTTCGTCCTGGTCCTACCGCTGGTGATCTACCAGATCCGCAACCTGCGTCAGCAGCGGGAGGGCTGAGATGACCACCGCCACGCCCACCGTCGGAGTCGGCGCACAACCCCCCGAGAAGCTCACCCGGGCCGGCCGGGTCCGCAAGCGCCTGAACAGCCGCACCGCCACCGTGGTGTCGATCGTGCTGGCGCTGCTCTGGACGGTGCCGACCTTCGGCCTGTTCGTCTCCTCGTTCCGGCCCGCGGACCAGATCAAGACCACCGGCTGGTGGACCTTCTTCGGCGACCCGCAGTTCACCCTGGAGAACTACCAGCAGGTGCTCTTCAGCGGATCCTCGTCGGGACGGCTGGCCAGCTACTTCATCAACTCGCTGGCCATCACCATCCCGTCGGTGCTCTTCCCACTGGCCTTCGCCTCGCTCGCCGCGTACGCGCTGGCCTGGATCAAATTCCGGGGCCGGGACTGGGTCTACATCGGCATCTTCGCGTTGCAGATCGTGCCGCTGCAGATGGCGCTGGTGCCGCTGCTGCGGTTCTTCTCCACCGGGGTCACCGTCGGCGGGGTTCAGATCCTTCCCGCCTGGGACCTGGTCGACGAACAGAAGTTCGCCCAGGTGTGGTTCGCGCACACCTGTTTCGCGCTGCCGTTCGCCGTGTACCTGCTGCACAACTTCGTGTCGCAGCTACCCGGCGACCTGATGGAGGCGGCCCGGGTCGACGGGGCCACCCACCCGAAGATCTTCCGCACCATCGTGCTGCCGCTGATCACCCCGGCCCTGGCCGCGATCGGCATCTTCCAGTTCCTCTGGGTCTGGAACGACCTGCTGGTGGCGCTGATCTTCGCCGGGGGCACCAGCGACACCGCCCCGCTGACCGTCCGGCTCGCCGAGCTGGCCGGCACCCGGGGCAACGAGTGGCAACGGTTGACGGCGGGCGCCTTCGTCTCGATCGTCGTACCGCTGATCGTGTTCCTGTCCCTGCAGCGCTACTTCGTCCGCGGCCTGCTCGCCGGCAGCGTCAAGGGCTGAACCACGCACCGCCGTCGCCCGGGCAACCGGGCGGCGGCGGGGGTGGACGGGGAAACAGGATGCCGTGACGAGGATTGACGACGTCGCGCGGTTGGCCGGGGTGTCGACGGCCACGGTCTCGCGGGCCCTGCGCGGGCTGCCGACGGTCTCGGCCGCGACGCGCCGCCGGGTGCTCGCCGCCGCCGAGCAACTCCAGTACGCCGTCTCGCCCAGCGCGTCGCGCCTGGCGGGCGGCCGGACCGGCACCGTGGCGGTCATCGTCCCGCGGATCACCCGGTGGTTCTTCAGCACCGTCGTCGAGGCGGTCGAGGAGTTCCTCCACCAGTCCGGTTACGACCTGCTGCTGCACAACCTCGGCGGGCGGGAGCAGACCCGGCAGCGGGTGCTGCGTACCGCCAACCTGCACAAGCGGGTCGACGCGATGATGCTGGTGGCCACCCCGCTGCGGCCGGCCGACCGGGCCGCGCTGGCCGCCCTCGACCTGCCCGGGGTGACGGTCAGCTCCGGCACCGACGTACCCGGCTGGCCGTGCGTCCGGATAGACGACGTCGCCGCCGCCCGCGCCGCCACCCGGCACCTGCTCGACCTGGGGCACCGACGGATCGCGCACATCTCCGGCGACCCGGACGACGAACTGGCCTTCACCGCCCACCTGGACCGGCGTCGCGGCTACCGGGCGGAGCTGCGGGCGGCGGGTCTGCCGGCCGACCCCAGCCTCGACGTGGAGTCGACGTTCAGCATCGACGGCGGCCACCGCGCCGCCGCGGAACTGCTGGCCCGGGGCGAGCCACCCACCGCCATCTTCGCCGCCTGCGACGAGATGGCGATGGGAGCGCTGACCGCGCTGCGCGACGCCGGACTGCGGGTGCCGCAGGACGTCAGCGTGATCGGCATCGACGACCACGACCTGTCCGGCGTGCTCGGGCTGAGCACCGTCGCGCAGCCCGCCGCCGAGCAGGGTTTGCTCGCCGCCCGGCTGCTGCTCGACCCGCTGGGCGGCCGGGACCTCGCGGCGTACGCCGCGGCCCCCCGCCCCCGCGGCGACGCGGACCCGGCGCGGCCCGCGGCGGCGGCCCCGGTGATCCTGCCCACCCGCCTGGTCGTCCGGGAATCCACCGCCCCACCCCGGGCAGACTGAACAGGTTCGCCCGCCCGCCCGGCGGGCAGACTGAAGCAACCATCCGGCGCCGCGCAACCCGGCTCGACACACGGGAGACCGCCCTGAACACCACACCGACGACGACCCAGGACACGACCGGCGGCCCGGCCACCGGCTGGTGGACCGAAGCCGTCATCTACCAGATCTATCCGCGCTCGTTCGCCGACTCCGACGGCGACGGCTTCGGCGACCTGCCCGGCATCACCGCCCGCCTCGGCCACCTCGCCGAGCTGGGGGTCGACGCGGTGTGGCTGTCCCCGTTCTACCCGTCGCCGCAGGCGGACGCCGGCTACGACGTGGCCGACTACCGGGACGTCGACCCGCTGTTCGGCACGCTGGAGGACGCGGACAAGCTGATCGCCGAGGCGCGGGCCAAGGGGCTCAAGGTCATCGTCGACCTGGTGCCGAACCACACCTCCTCGGCGCACCGGTGGTTCACCGCGGCGCTGGCCGCCGGCCCCGGCAGCCCGGAGCGGGCCCGGTACGTCTTCCGCGACGGTCTCGGCCCGGACGGCGCGCAGCCGCCGAACGACTGGCAGAGCGTCTTCGGCGGGCCCGCCTGGACCCGGGTCACCGACCCGGACGGCCGGCCCGGCCAGTGGTACCTGCACCTGTTCGACACCGCCCAGCCGGACCTGAACTGGGACCACCCCGAGGTGCGGGCCGAGTTCCTGGACGTCCTCCGGTTCTGGCTGGATCGCGGCGTGGACGGGTTCCGGGTGGACGTCGCGCACGGCCTGATCAAGCAGGCCGACCTGGCCGACTGGCAGGAGCCGCAGGAGATCCTCTCCGGCGCGGAGGTGGAGAAGCCCCGCCCGCCGATGTGGGACCAGGACGGCGTGCACGAGATCTACCGGGAGTGGCGCCGGCTGCTCGACTCCTACGGCGGGGAGCGGATCCTGGTCGCCGAGGCCTGGGTCGAGCCCGCCGAACGGCTGGCCCGGTACGTGCGCCCGGACGAGATGCACCAGGCGTTCAACTTCGAGTACCTGCTGGCCGCCTGGAGCGCGCCCGCCCAGTACGCGGTGATCACCCGCTCACTGGAGGCGACCGACGCGGTCGGCGCGCCCACCACCTGGGTGCTCTCCAACCACGACGTGGTGCGGCACGCCTCCCGGCTCGGCCTCGCCACCACCCTGACCGGCGGCCGGCCGAACGGCATCGGCGCCGGCGACCCCCAGCCGGACGCCCCGACCGGTCTGCGCCGGGCCCGGGCGGCCACCCTGCTGATGCTCGCCCTGCCCGGCTCCGCCTACCTGTACCAGGGTGAGGAACTGGGCCTGCCGGAGCACACCACGATGCCCGACGAGGCCCGCCAGGACCCGACCTGGGTGCGCAGCGGGCACACCGTACGCGGGCGGGACGGCTGCCGGGTGCCCATCCCGTGGGAGGCCGACGCGCCGTCGTACGGCTTCGGGCCGACCGACGCCAGCTGGCTGCCGCAGCCGCCGAGCTGGGCCGAGTACGCGCTGGACCGGCAGCGCGGGGTGCCCGGTTCGACGTACGAGCTGTACCGCACCGCGCTGCGGCTGCGCCGGGAGCACGGGCTCGGCCGGGGCACGCTGCGCTGGCTCTCCTCCGGCGACGAGGTGCTGACCTTCGCCAACGACGGGATCACCGTGCTTACCAACTTCGGGCCGGCGCCGGTGCCGGTGCCCGAGGGCGAGCTGCTGGCGTCCAGCGCGCCGCTCGACCCCGCCGGCGGGGTGCCCACCGACGTGACGGTCTGGGTCCGCGCCTGAGGTGTAAGGAGGGGCCCCCTGTTAACACCTTGAGTGTTAACAGGGGGCCCCTCCTATACAGAATGCGTTAACAGGGGGCCCCTCCTTACCCGCGGTCGGCGCGGGTGTGGAGCAGGTCGTGCACGTCGTCGATGTCGCGGGGCGAGGTCCGGGCCGCCAGCCAGTACATGATCCCGGTGGGCAGGAAGAAGAGCTGGAACGCGGCCAGCCCCACCGCGTAGTTCAGTGGCGGCGGGAACGCCGCCCGCAGCCCGTGGAAGGCCACCCCGACCAGCCCGTTGCCGGCCGCCCGGCCGACCCCGTTCACCAGGTTGCCCAGGCTGTACACCGTGCCGCGGTGCTCGGGCGGGTTGACGTCGGCGATCAGCGCGAACCAGTTCGGCGAGTTGGCCGACGTCAGCGCCAGGGCGAGGACGGCGGTGAGCAGGCTCAGCCCGACCGTGGGTTCGCTCACCACGCTGGCCAGCACCGCCCGGACCACCGCGCCGGAGCCCGCCCCGTCCGGCACGTCGATGCGAATCGGCACGAAGAAGAGCACCAGGTAGAAGGGCACGGCCGCGAGGATGCCCACGGCCGCGACCAGGGCCCGCCCGCTCGGCGTACGCCGTTGCAGCGCGTCGCCGACCAGGCCGCCCACGATCGACAGCACCCCGCCGAGCTGAAACAGGGTGGCGAAGACGCTGCCCACCACCACCGCGGTCGCCGGCGAGTAGCCCTGCGCCCGGGCCCGCTCGGCGAAGAGCACCGGCAGCCAGACCAGCGATCCGAAGGCCGCCTGCGCGGTCAGGCCCTGCAGGATCAGCCAGCGGTTGGTCCGCCGGGCCAGGATCCGGGGCAGGTCGGCGCGGCTGATCCGGTAGTCGTACTCGCCGCCGGCGTCGAGCACCGCGGCCAGTTCCGGTTCGCTCTGCCCACGCTGGATGTCGTAGGTGAACAGGTACGCCGCCGTGGCCGCCAGTCCCACCACGGTCAGCAGCAGGAACGGCCGCCGCCAGTCGACGGCGCCGAGCAGGCCGCCGGTCAGCGTGCCGGCGAGGGTGCCGACGCCCTGGGAGAGCCCCCAGAAGCTCATCACCAGCCCGCGCCGGCGCGGCGAGATCAGGTCGGTGACCACGGAGAAGCCCACCGAGCCGACCGCGCCGAGGCCGACCGCCGCCACCAGTTGGGCCGCCAGGAACGTCGGATAGTCCCCGGCGTACGCGCTGCCGCCGGTGCCGGCCGCCCAGATCAGCGTGCCCACCATCAGCAGCGGCTTGCGGTTGCTCCGGTCCCCCACGTACGCCCAGCCCACCGCGGCGACCGCGCTGACCAGGAAGCTCACCGCGGTGACCAGCCCGAGCAGCCGCTGCGGCACGTTGAACGCGGCGGAGATCGGCTCGTAGAGCGGGGGCACCAGGCCGATCGCCACGTTGTCCAGCGAGGCGAGCACCACGAACACCACCACGCTGTAGAACCGGTGCACGGTGCCGCCGCCCCACCAGCCACCCCGCCGCCGCAGGCCCGCGTTCGCCCCGCTCACCCCGCCACCGCCACGATCACCGCACCAGCATGCCCGGTGGGTCGACCCAGGGGAACCGGTGACCTGCCGATCTGCTCGGCCGGCGGTTCCCCCGGGTCGACCGGGGCGGGGTGGTCAGCTCAGCCGGGACAGGGTGTGGTCGCGGGCCTGGGCGTACCGGTCACGGATGGCCGGCACCGGGTCGGCCGCGTACTCCTCGGCGCCGGTGAGCGGCCACGACGGCGGGGCCGCGCCGCCCTGGACGACCCACGCGGCCTGGCGGGCCGCGCCGTCGGCGACGTACTCCCCGGGCGGTGGCACCACCACCGGGCAGCCGAAGACCTGCGGGGCGATCCGCCGGACCGCTTCCGAGCGGGCGCCCCCGCCGACCAGCAGCACCCGGTCGACCCGGGCGCCCTGCCCGCGCAGCGCGTCCAGCCCGTCGGCGAGCGCGCAGAGCATCCCCTCCACCGCCGCCCGGGCCAGGTGGGCCGGCGTCCCGGTGCGCAGGGTCAGCCCGTGCACCGAGCCGGTGGCGTCCGGCCGGTTGGGGGTCCGCTCCCCCTCCAGGTACGGCACCATCACCAGGCCGTCCGCGCCGGGCGGGGCGGCCACCGCCAGCTCGGCCAGCGTGGCCAGGTCGACGCCGAGCAGCGCGGCGGCCGTGTCCAGCACCCGGGCCGCGTTGAGCGTGCAGACCAGCGGCAGGAACCGGCCGGTGGCGTCGGCGAAGCCGGCCACGATGCCGGACGGGTCGCCGGCCGGGGCGTCGGCGATCGCGGACACGCAGCCGGAGGTGCCGATCGAGACGACCACGTCGCCCGGGCCGGCCCCCACCCCGAGCGCGGCGGCGGCGTTGTCCCCGGTGCCGGGCCCGAGCAGGGCGGCCGCCGCCCCGCCGCCCGACCCGGCGAGCACGCTCGGGTCGAGCTGACCGGCCACCTCGGCCGGGCCGAGCACCACCGGCACCTCGACCCGCCGGCCGAGGGCCTGTTCCAGCAGGTCCAGGCGGTACTCCCCGGTCCGGGGGGACCAGTAGCCGGTGCCGCTGGCGTCACCCCGGTCGGTGCGCAGCCCGGCCAGCCCGGGCGCGCCGGCCAGCCGCCAGGTCAGCCAGTCGTGCGGCAGGCAGACGGCGGCGACCCTTGCGGCGTTGTCCGGCTCGTGTCGGGCCAGCCAGCGCAGCTTGGTGGCGGTGAAGCTGGCCACCGGCACGCTGCCGGTGGCCTCGGCCCAGAACCGGGCGCCCGCCGCACCCTCGCCCGCCTCGGCGATCAGGTCCCGGGCCGCGTCGGCGGAGCGGGTGTCGTTCCACAGCAGCGCCGGGCGGACCACCTCGCCCGCCTCGTCCAGGCAGACCATGCCGTGCTGCTGGCCGGCGACGGAGACGGCGGCCACGTCGGCCAGCCCGCCGGCCTCCGCCACCGCCGTGCGCAGCGCGTCCCACCAGGCCGCCGGGTCGACCTCGGTGCCGTCCGGGTGCGGCGCGCGGCCCTGCCGGACCAGCGCCCCGGTCTCGGCGTCCCGGACGACGACCTTGCAGGACTGGGTGGACGAGTCGACCCCCGCGACGAGCGGCATGCCGGGCCGCCTCAGCGCGCGCCGAGCAGGTGCTCGACGGCGAGCTGGTTGAGCCGGACGAAGCCGTAGCCCTGGGCGCCGGCCGCCTCCGGGTCGTACTCCTCGAACGCGGACCGGTCGGCGAGCAGCTCGGCGTAGCCCTCACCGGCGCCCAGCGTCGGGGTGGCCAGGTCGGCGACCTTGCTGGCGGCGAGCGCCTCGGCCACCTCCGGGTCGGCCCGGAACGCCGCCGCCCGCTCCTTGAGCAGCAGGTAGGTGCGCATGTTCGCCTCCGCCGAGGCCCACACCCCGGCGATGTCCTCGGTGCGCGAGGGCTTGTAGTCGAAGTGCCGCGGCCCGTCGTACGCGGGGGCGCCGTCCGGTCCGCCGTTCTCCAGCAGGTCGACCAGGGCGAACGCGTTCATCAGGTCGCCGTGGCCGAAGACCAGGTCCTGGTCGTACTTGATGCCGCGCTGGCCGTTGAGGTCGAGGTGGAACAGCTTGCCCTGCCAGAGCGCCTGGGCGATGCCGTGCGCGTAGTTCAGCCCGGCCATCTGCTCGTGGCCGACCTCCGGGTTGAGCCCGACCATCTCGGAGTGGGCCAGGGTGGAGATGAAGGCCAGCGCGTGCCCGACGGTGGGCAGCAGGATGTCGCCACGCGGCTCGTTCGGCTTGGGCTCCAGGGCGAAGCGCAGGTCGTAGCCGCGGTCGAGGACGTACTGGCAGAGCAGGTCGACGGCCTCCCGGTAGCGGTCCAGCGCCGCCCGGACGTCCTTGGCCACGTCGTACTCGGCGCCCTCCCGGCCGCCCCACATCACGAAGGTGCGGGCGCCCAGCTCGGCGGCGAGGTCCACGTTGCGCAGCACCTTGCGCAGCGCGTACCGGCGCACGTCGCGGTCGTTGCTGGTGAAGCCGCCGTCCTTGAACACCGGGTGGGTGAAGAGGTTGGTGGTGACCATCGGCACGACCAGGCCGGTCTCGTCGAGGGCCTTGCGGAACCGGGCGATCTGGGCGTCGCGGGTGGCGGCGTCCGCGCCGAAGGGGATCAGGTCGTCGTCGTGGAAGGTGATCCCGTACGCGCCGAGCTCGGCGAGGCGGTGCACGGCCTCGACCGCGTCCAGCTCCGGGCGGGTGGCGTCGCCGAACGGGTCACGCGCGGGCCAGCCCACGGTCCAGAGACCGAAGGAGAACTTGTCGGCGGGGGTGGGACGGGGTGCCATGGGAACCTCCGGGGTGGTGGGCGGGGCCGCAATTTGTTCAGTGGTTGAATTAAATGACCGGCGTGTGGCAGTGTCAAGGGGTGACGACCACCAGTGCCGTCGGGGCGGTTCGCCAGGGCAGCCTGCGCGAGCTGAACCTCGCCGTGGTCCTCGGCCGGATCGCCGCCGCCGCCCGGCCGCCCTCCCGGGCCGACCTGGCCACCGACACCGGGCTCACCCGGGCCACCGTCTCCGCCGTCGTCGACGACCTGATCGGTGGCCGGCTGGTGTGCGAGTCGGCGCCGGCGCCCCGCAGCGGGGCCGGGCGACCGGCCCGGGGGCTGGTGCTGGCCGACCACGGCCCGGCCGGGCTCGGCCTGGAGATCAACGTCGACTACCTGGCCGCCTGCGTGGTCGACCTCGCCGGCACGGTGCGCCACCACGTCGTACACCGGGCCGACCTGCGGCCGGTCTCCCCCGCCGACGCGGTGGCCCGGCTCGCCGCCCTCGCCGCCGACGCCCACGCGGCGGCCGACCGGGAGGGCCTGGTCCTCGCCGGCGCCACCCTCGCGGTGCCCGGCCTGGTCGACGCGCACGGCCTGGTCCGGCTCGCGCCGAACCTGGGCTGGCGGGACGTGGACGTGCCCGGCCTGCTCGCCGACCGGCTGCGGATCGATCCGGTGCCGGGAGTGCCACCGCTGGTGGTCGACAACGAGGCCAACCTGGCCGCCCTGGGCGAGTTGCACGCCGGTCCGCCCGGGGCGCCCAGCTTCCTGCACATCTCCGGTGAGGTCGGCATCGGCGCCGGCATCGTGCTGAACGGCTCGCTCTTCCGGGGCGCGCGGGGCTGGAGCGGCGAGATCGGTCACGTGCCGGTCCGCCCCGACGGCCGGCCCTGCCGCTGCGGCGGCCGGGGCTGCCTGGAGCGGTACGCCGGCCAGGAGGCCATCCTCACCGCCGCCGGGCTGACCGGGACGGACCTGCCGGCGGACACCGCGACCACCACGCTCGCCGGCCTGGCCGCCGACGGCGACCAGGCCGCCCTGACCGCGCTGCACGACGCCGGAACGGCGCTCGGGGTGGCGGTTTCCGCCGTGGTGAACCTTCTCGACCTGGACACGGTCGTGCTCGGTGGTGGTTACGCCACCCTGGCGCCCTGGTTGTGCCCGGCGATCCTCACCGAACTGTCCCGCCGGGTGCTCACCGCGCGGTGGGCGGAGGTCACCGTCCGTCCGGCCGCGCTCGGTCCCCGCTCGGCCGCCGTCGGCGGGGCCGGCTCGGTGGTCCGCGCCGTCATCGCCCGGCCGGTCGGCTGGCTGGCCCGCTCCGGCTGACCGCTGGCTGGGCGCTTCCGGATACCCATCGGTATCCTTGCCGGTAGGCAACGGTCCGGACCGAGGAGCGCACTATCAGCATGGGCACAGGTCGTCGACAGGCGCCGGCGCCTCCTGGGCCGCGGTGACCGCCGCCCAGCGGGGTCTCGCGGGGCCCGTCAGCGGCGGCGGTGCGGCTGCCCGACCGCCCGCGGCCCCGCTGCCGGCCACACCCCTGCCGGCCGACTCCCGGCTCGCCCGCGAGCTGTTGGACGGGCTCGCCGAGGCGGTCGTCACCGCCGACCGGGCCGGCGTGGTGACGCTTGTCAACGCGATGGCCGGCGAGCTGCTGCCGGACCTGCGGCCCGGCACCGACCTGGCCGGTTGCGCCGTGCCGGCGCTGGCGGAGGCGGTCCGCACCGACGCGGACACCTTCGACTCCGAACACCTCGGCCGACGGCTGCGCGGCACCCGCCGCCGGCTCGCCGGCGACCGCTGCGCCTGGTACGTGCGGGACGTGACCGAGGAGCAGGCCCGCACCGACGCCCTGCTCACGGAGCGTTCCCGGACGGCCTTCCTGGCTCAGGCGGGCAGCCGGCTCGGGCTGTCCCTGCACCGCGAACAGACGCTCCGGGCGACCGCCACGCTGCCGGTCCCCTATCTCGCGGACGCGGCGATCGTGATCCATCACCAGCCCGCCGTCCCGCAGCCGCACTGGCTCCGGTACGCCGACGGCGAGTCCGCCCCGGTCACCGGCGTCGGCGACGAAGAGCTGGCCGGTTCGGTGCCGGGGCTCGCCGAGGCGCTCGACGGCGACGGCACCGAGCCCACCCCCTGGCTCGACGCCGAACTGGCCGACCTGGCCCCGCTGCTGCCCGCCGGGTTCGGCCGGCCGGGCACCGTGCTGGTCAGTCCGATGCTCAGCGCCGGTGGCCCGGCGGGGGCGCTGATCCTGATCCGGCACCGCGACCGGGTCGGCTTCGACCGGCGCGAGATCGAGATGGCCCGGGAGTTCGCCGCCCGGGCCGGCGCGGCCCTGGCCGCCGCCGAGCTGTACGGCGAGCAGACCCACCTGGCCCGGGTGCTCCAGCAGAGCCTGCTCCCGCCCGAGCTGCCGGCCGTGCCCGGGGTGAGCCTGGCCGGCGGATACCGCGCGGCCGGCGACAGCCTGCGCATCGGCGGCGACTTCTACGAGGTCTTCCGCACCGCCGACGGGGCGATGTTCGCCCTCGGCGACGTGTGCGGCAAGGGCGTCGGGGCGGCCGTGCTCACCGGTCGGGTACGCCAGTCCCTGCAGACGCTCCGGCTGGTCGAGAACCGGCCCCGGGAACTGCTGCACCTGCTCAACCGGGCGCTGCTCGACTCGCCGGACGCGGCCCGGCGCAACCAGTTCACCACCCTGCTGCTCGGCACGCTCACCGGTGGGCCCGACGGCGGGCTGCGGATCCGGTTCGCCGGTGGCGGTCACCCCGCACCGCTGGTGGCCCGCGCCGACGGCACGGTCAGCCAGGTCACCGTCGGCGGCATGCCGATCGGCGCGCTGGCCGCCCCCCGGTTCGTCGAGGCGGAGGTCCGGCTCGCGCCCGGGGATCTGCTGCTGGCCTACACGGACGGGGTGACCGACGCCCGGGGCGGGCCGCGGGACATGCGGATGTTCGGCGAGGAGCGGCTGCGCCGGGCGTTCGCGTCGGCGGTCGGCCTGCCGCCCGCCGTGGTGGTGGAACGGCTGCTCCAGCTCGTCGACGAGTGGCTCGACGGGCCCGGCCAGGACGACATCGCGATGCTCGTCATCGGCGCCGCGGCACGCGGGTGACGCCGCTCGACGAGGCCGGCGGGCCCGGGCCGGCGGTCGATCCGGCGGTGGTCGGGGCGTACCTCGACTGCCTGGACCGGGCCGACCAGGCCGGCGCGGTGCGGCTCGCCACCGGCCTGCTCGACGCGGGCGCGTCGGTCGCCGACGTGCTGGTCGACCTGGTGGCGGAGGCCCAGCGGGAGGTCGGCCGGCGGTGGCTCACCGGGCGGTGGAGCGTCCCCCAGGAGCACGCCGCCACCCACGTCAGCGAGCTGGTGGTCGCCGCGGTCGCGGTCCGGGCGCCCGGGCGGAGCGTCCGGGGGCGGGTGGTGCTGGCGTGTGTGGAGGGCGAGTGGCACGCGTTGCCGGCCCGGATCGTCGCGGAGGTGCTGCGCGCCGACGGCTGGGAGGTCACCTTCCTCGGGGCCAGCGTGCCGGCCCGGCACCTGGTCTCCTACCTGCACCAGACCGGGCCGGACGCGGTGCTGCTCAGCTGTCTGCAGTCGACCCGGCTGGTGCGGGCCGCCCGGATGGTGGAGGCGTGCCACTCGGCCGGCGTGCCGGTGGTCGCCGGTGGGCCGGGGTTCGGCCCGGACGGCCGCTGGGCCGCCGCGGTCGGGGCCGCCGCGTGGGGCGGCTCGGCCCGGGACGCCGCCCGGCTGCTGCGGGGGCCGCTCGCCGCCGCCCCGGCCGCGCCGGCACCGCACGACGACGAGTACGTGGCCGTGCTGCGCCGGCGCCGGGAGATCGTGCGGTTCGCCCTCCAGGCGACGGCCCCGGCCGACGAGGACGCCGACGAGCTGGCCGATTCGGTCGCCCACCTGGTCGACGCGCTGGCGGCGGCGATCCGGGTCGGTGATCCACGGGTGCTGACGGACTTCCTCGGCTGGCAGTCCGAGGTCTTCTCCAGCCACCCCGACGGGCGGCGGCTGCTGGCCGGGGTGCTGGACGCCGGCACCACCGCCCTGGCCGAGCATCCCCGCTCCGGCGACTACCTGCGCCGGGCCCGCCAGGCGCTCCTCGGTGGGTGAACCGGTGCCGGTCGGATGCGTCGCCGAGGGCGTGCCGCCGGCCAGTCAGGCCGAGCGGACGACGGGCGGGCCGTCCAACTGCCAACCGGGCCCCGCGTCGACGGGCGCGGCCGGGCCCGGTAACTCCCGTGGCGGTTCCCCGACCTCGCGCTGCCGGCGGGCGGCCTCGTCGAACTCGGTCACCCCGGCCAGCAGCGCCTGCCGGCCCTCCGGGCTCATCCCGGCGAGGATCTCCGCCAGCCGCTGCCGCCGGTCGGCGCGCAGCTCGTCCAGCAGCCGTCGCGACTCCGGCGTGAGGTGCAGGGAGATCTCCCGCCGGTCGGCCCGGCTCGGCTCGCGCTCCAGCATGCCCGCGGCCACCAGCCGGTCGCAGAGCCGGCTGGCGGAGGAGAGCAGCATGTCCAGGCGGTTGGCGAGCCGGCGGAGGTTGATCCCGTCGTGCTGCTCGACCACCATCACGGCGCGTAGCTGGGCGGTGGAGAGCCGGCTGGTCGTTCGTTCCCGCGCGGCCTCCCAGACGCCGAGCAGTGTGGCCGCCGCCTCGTCGAGTGCGGCGGCCATACTCGCTTCTGGTCCGCTGGGAAGGGGTACATGCGCCATGGTGGGTCGAGACTACCCCCGACGAGAGAGCGTCGGACCTGCGCGGAAGGAGCAATGCGATGAGCGGACCGGACGACGAGGCACGAAGGGTGCTGATCGACGCACCCGCCGACCTGCTGCTCGACCGGCTCGCCGCCGAACTGGACCGGGCGTACGGCATCACCGGTGCGGAGCTGCTCCAGATCGACTACCGGCTCTCGGCGCTGCTGCCGTTCACCAAGGGTGACCCGATCACCTCGCCCGGCCACCCCGCCTGGCGCTGCTTCGACCACCAGCAGCCGGTGGTCGCCGACGGCACCGGCTACTTCCCGGTCAGCATGCGTGGGGAGCGACGCGGGGTGCTCCGGCTCGTCCCGGTCCGCGACGACCCGGCGCTCGTCGGCGAGCTGGCCGGCATCGCCACCGCCCTCGCCCATGAGCTGGACGCCGTCACGGCCAGCACGGACCTCTACCGCACCGCCCGGCGGACCCGACGGCTCACGCTCGCCGCCGAGATCCAGTGGGAGCTGCTGCCGGGCCGCAGCCGCAGCCGGCCGTCGTTCAGCCTGGCCGGCCAGCTCGAACCGGCGTACGCGGTGCGCGGGGACAGCTTCGACTGGTCCGACGACGGGCACCGGCTGTGGCTGGCGGTGATCAACGGCATGGGCGAGGGGGTCGCCGCCTCGATGCTCACCTCGCTGGCCGTGCACGCCCTGCGCAACGCCCGCCGGGCCGGGCTGGCGCTGGCCGACCAGGCGGCCCTGGCCGACCAGGCGATCTACGCGCAGCACCGGGGCGACCAGCACGTCTCCGCGCTGCTGATCGAGCTGGACCTCGCCTCCGGAGCGCTGACCGTGGTGGACGCCGGCTCGCCCCGGATGGTGCTGCTGCGCGGCGGCCAGATCACCGAGCAGCCGCTGGAACAGCAGTTCCCGCTGGGCATGTTCGACGGTACGGACTACCGCCCGCAGGCGTTCCAGCTGAGCCGCGAGGACCGGCTCTTCGTGGTCAGCGACGGGGTGATCGAGGCGACCGGCCAGAACGTCCGGTACGGCGAGAGCGCGCTGGACCGCTTCCTGCGGCGCACCGGCCCGATGTCACCGCTGGACGCGGTCCGCTCGCTCCTCGGGGACCTGCGCGCGTTCGTCGCCGGTGACCTGATCGACGACGCCGTGGTGGTCTGCCTGGACTGGCTCGGCCCGCAGCCCTGACCGGCCGGTCAGTACGCCCCGCGCCCCCGGACCACCGCGCCGACGGTCTTCCACAGGATGGTCAGGTCGGCGGCGAGCGACCAGTTCTCCACGTAGTACAGGTCGAGCCGGATGCCGTCCTCCCAGCTCAGGTCGGACCGGCCGCTGACCTGCCAGAGGCCGGTCATGCCCGGCTTGACCAGCAGCCGTCGGGCCACGTCGCCGTCGTACCGGGCCACCTCGGAGGGCAGCGGCGGCCGGGGGCCGACCAGGCTCATCTGGCCGAGCAGCACGTTTACCAGTTGGGGCAGCTCGTCCAGGGACCACTTGCGCAGCAGCCGGCCGACGCGGGTGACCCGGGGGTCGTCGCGCATCTTGAACAGCAGCCCGTCGGTCTCGTTGCGGGCGGCCAGCTCCGCCAGCAGCGCGTCGGCGTTGACCACCATGGTGCGGAACTTGAAGACGCCGAACTCCTGGCCGCCCCGGCCCACCCGGACCTGCCGGAACAGCACCGGCCCCCGGCTGTCCAGCTTGACGGCCAGGCAGATCACCGCGAGCAGCGGCAGCAGCAGGGCCAGGGCCAGCGCCGCGGCGGTCCGGTCGACCAGGCCCTTGACCAGCTTCCGGGCCCCCCGGAACTCGGGCGCCTCGACGTGGATCAGCGGCAGCCCGGCCACCGGCCGGGTATGGATCCGCGGTCCGGCCACGTCGGTCAGCGCCGGGGCCAGCACCAGGTCCACGCCGGTGCCCTCCAACTGCCAGCCCAGCCGGCGCAACCGGCCGGCGGTCAGCTCGCCGGAGGCGGTGACCGCCACCGTGTCCGCGCCGATCGCGGTGGCCGCCTCCGGGATGCCCCGGAACGAGCCCACCACCGGCACGTCGTCCAGCCGTTGCGGGACCGGGGCCAGCAGCGCGTCCGGGATGCAGGCGCCCACCACGTGGTAGCCCGCGTACGGCTCCCGGCGCAGCGTGTGCACCAGCTCCAGCACGTGGGCGGTGTCCCCCACCACCAGCATCTTGCGGGACCAGCCGGTGCCCCGCCGCCGGGCCCGGTGCAGCCACTTGCGGGCCACGAACCGGGCCACCTCCAGGCCGATGGTGCCGAGGGCGAAGGTGATGGCCAGGAAGCCGCGGGACACCCCGACGTCGGTGATGTACCCGGCGATGGCCAGGCCGCCGGCCATCCGCAGGCTGGCCGAGCTGACCCGGCGGTACTCGTCGGCGCCGTACCCGACCACCCGGTCGTCATAGCAGCGCAGCGCCTTGAGCGACACCAGCCAGGTGACCACCAGGACGGGCGCCACCAGGACGTACGGGACGGTCGCGCCGCTCGGGTCGGCGGCGCCGAAGCGGAGCAGGTAGCCCGCCACCACCGCCACCGACAGCACCGCCGTGTCCAGCACCACCAGGTTGTGCAGGTAGGCGCGTTGGGCGGCGCGGGCCGCCGAGCCCGGTGTCTCGTACGCCGACCGCGACGACGTTCCGCTCGGGGTCAACAGTGTCGCCGTGGCCACCGGGCCTCCCCTCCGCCGTCGCCGGGCCGGTGACCGGCCCGGTACGGGCGGGCGGCTCCGAAGCGCTTCCGTCATCCTGCCGGACAATTATGGTTGCCGATTGCTTTCGACAGGTTACCGTCTGTTCTCTTGTGCGTCGCCGGCCCGGAAAGCCTTCCGCCGCACCGGTTTCCCGGTGCGGCGGGGGCGTCCTGACTGAGCGGTCAGCGGGGGGCGTTCGGCCGCAGCGCGATCGCCTTCAGGAAGATGTCGCCGATCTTCGACGGGTCCTCGGTGACGAAGTTGCCGCCACCGGTGACCTTGGTGATCGCCTCCAGCTCGGCCTTGTTGACCCCGCCACCGATACCGATGATGACCACCTGGACCGGCTTCTCCGGGTCGGCGAGCCGCTTGAGCTCGGACAGCAGCTGCGTCTGGCTGATGCCGTCGTCGTCGTCGTTCTGCCCGTCGGTGAAGAGCACCACCGAGTTGACCCGGCCCGGCTCCCACTCGTCCTGCACCGCCTTGTACGCGGCCAGCATCGTGTCGTACAGGCCGGTGTCGCCCTTCGACGGCTTCACGCTGCCGAGCCCCTGCTCGAGCTTGCCCCGCTGGCTGGACAGCGGCCCGATCGGGACGATCTCCCGCCAGTCCTGGTTGCCGATGAGCCTGGTGGAGAAGGTCCACAGGCCGATCGACCAGGAGTCGTCGAACAGCCCCAGACCCCGGCTGGCCGCGGCGACCGTGACCTGCGCCCGGCTGGCGTTGTTGGCGCTGGCCACCGGCTCCTTCATCGAGCCGGAGACGTCGATGACGCAGAGCATCCGGCCGGACTGGGTGGCGATGGACCAGCTGGAGACGGCACGCTCTATGGCCACCGGGTCCAGGCCACCGGCCGCGGTACCGCCCGCCGGCGGCACCGTCTTGGCGCCCCCGGCGGGGCTGGGCGCGCCCTGCGGCGCCTTGAACCCGTCACCCCAGTTGCCGTCGGGCGCCCGCAGCGCCTGCGCCGCCAGCCGGTTGCGGAAACCCGGCGTGGTGAGCAGCTCGTAGAGCACCCGGGCGGCGGATGCCTTGGCCGGCTCGATACCGGGCAGCACCGCGTACGGGTAGTCCAGCGGCATCGGCGACGGTTCGAGATAGAGGGCGGCCAGCGGGATGGGCGGCTTGGTCTGGTTGTAGGCGATGACGTCCTCTTCGGACAGCGCGGCGGCGCCGAGACCGCTGGCGACCGCCGTCGGGTCCGTGGAGCGCGGGAAGCGGGCGAGCAGGTCCTGGCGCAGCGCCGACCGACCGGTCGCCAGCGCGCGCAGCGCACCGGTGGTGGCCTTCTGGGCGTCGCCGCCCGAGCCGCTGGCGGCCGCGGTCATGGAGAGCAGCCCGGACAGGCCCGCCGCGTCCTGGGTCGGCTCGACGATCCCGGCTCTTATCGGCTTGTCGCTGCTCACCTGTCGGAGCAGGTCGATCCAGGTGACCTTCTTCTCCGGCCAGCCGAAGCGGGCCTCGGCCACCGGCTCGGGCACCGCGACCACGACCGGGCTGCGGGCGATGGACGCGCCGTTGCCGGGCGCGAAGGCGGCGGCGCCGCCGGTCTTCAGCCGCAGCAGCCAGGTCGAGGAGTCCGGCACCCAGACGTCGGGGGTGACCGCCGTGCCGCTGGCCTGGCCGACGCCGGCGAGCCGGGCGCCGTGCTTGCTGGCCACCGCGGCGGCCACGTCGACCGAGTCGGAGGCGGCCACGTTCACCGCGATGCAGGTACCGCCGACGGCGGCGCCGTCGGAAACCCACTGGGCGGCCGCGGACTGGATCGCCGGCGCCACCTCCGGGGCGGCGGCCACCGAGAGCTCGATCTTGCCGGAACAGGCCGGCTGGGCGAGCTGCTGGAATCCGAACCAGGATCCCGCGACGACGACGACGAGCGCGGTGGCCGCCGCGGCGGCTCCTGCTCCTCGGATACTTGAACGCATGCGATGGCGGCCTGACACGGTGACCATCTTGCGTATCTCGTGGGGTTACTGCCACAACCGTTCGGACGAAAGTTACTCAGGAGCAACAGTTGATCGCCAAATTGCTACATTGAGTGATCGGTCAGTCTCGGCGCGTTCCGGGTCCACTGCGGACGGCGGTCGGCGGATCACCGACGGTCGACCGCGACGGCTCAGGGCAGCACGCAGGTGGGGCTCGGCACGGCCACCGGCTCACCCACCGCGGACGGTACGCCCGTCGCCGGGTCCACCCGGAGGATCCTGACCATGTCCGCCCGCTCGTCGGCGACGTACAGGTATGCCCCGGCCAGCGCGAAGTGCCGGGGCCACTCGCCACCGGTGTCCACCTCGGCGACCAGCTCCGACAGCTCGCCGGCGAGCGCGAAGACCGCGACCGTGCCGACGCCCCGGTTGCCCACGTAGAGGAACCGGCCGTCCGCTCCCACCGCGACCTCCGAGGGCTGGACGTGCCCGGCCCGCCCGCTGGCGTCCACCCGGCCGCGCTGGTGCAGCGTCCCGTCGCGCAGCGCGTACGCGGTGACCGTGCCGTCCAGCTCGCCGACGAGCCAGGCCCGCTGCCCGTCCGGGTGCCGGGCCAGGTGCCGCGGACCCGCCCCCGCCGCGGTCCGCACCCGGGGGCCGGTGGGCACCAGCCGCCCGGTGTCGGCGTCCAGGTCGTACCGGTAGACGGAGTCGGTGCCGAGGTCGACGGCGAGCAGCGGCCCGCGGCCCGGATCCGGGGAGACCATGTGGGTGTGCGCCCGGTCCTGGCGCTCCGGGTCCGGCCCGTGCCCCTCGTGCCGGACCAGGTCGCTGCGCTCGCCGGGCACACCGTCCGGGTCGAGCGGGAAGACGGCGACGCTGCCCCCGCCGTAGTTGGCGACGAAGAGGTGCCGGCCGTCCGGGGCGACCGCCAGGTGGCAGGGTTCCGCCCCGCCGGTGGGCCGGACCCCCAGCGGGTCGAGGGCGCCGTCGGGGCCGACCCGGAAGGCGCTCACCGTCCCCTCGGGCAGCTCGTTGACCGCGTACAGCACCGGCCGGGCGGGGTGCCGGACGAGGAAGGACGGCGACGGGGTGACGGCCGCCGTGCCGAGCGGGGTCAGCGCCCCGGTGGCCGGGTCCCGGCGGGCGGCCAGGATGCCCTCGGCCCGCCCGTCACTGTGCGCCGTGTAACCACCGATGTGGACGATCGTGCCCTGATCCGCCACCGGACCCACCTTCCGCCGAGCTGCTCCGTCGCTGTTCCGCTTTCCCAGGAACACCGTTTCCCAGGATCGCCGATCTCCAGCCCTGTTTCCGCGGATTCGTGCCGGCGACCGCGGCGCGGCAGCGGATCAGCCCACCGGCACCGGCTCACCGCGCTGCCGCGCCACGTGCTCGACGAGGGAGATCAGCAGCAGCTTGGCGGACTGCCGCTCGCGGGCGTCGCAGAGCAGCAGCGGCACGTCCGGGTCGAGGTCGATGGCGCGCCGCACCGCCTCCAGGCCGAACCGGCGGGCGCCCTCGAAGCAGTTCACCCCCACCACGAACGGGATGCCGCGCTGCTCGAAGTAGTCGATGGAGGGGAAGCAGTCGGCCAGCCGGCGGGTGTCGGCCAGCACCACCGCGCCGAGCGCGCCGAAGGCCAGCTCGTCCCAGAGGAACCAGAACCGGTCCTGACCGGGCGTGCCGAACAGATAGACCTGGAGATCGTCGTTGATGGTGATCCGGCCGAAATCCATCGCCACCGTGGTGGTCGTCTTGCCCTCCACGCCGGAGATGTCGTCGGTGTCGCTGCCGGCGTCGGTGAGGATCTCCTCGGTCTGCAACGGCCGGACCTCGCTCAGCGCGCTCACCAGCGTGGTCTTGCCGGCCCCGAAGCCCCCCGCGACGAGGATCTTCAGAGCCATCGGGATCCGGTCCACCGGTCCCTCCCGGTCAAAGCGCACGGAGTCCACTGACCACCGCCTTGAGGATGTCGTCGTCGAACCTACCGGGGACGGACGCCGGCTCGTGCGCCGTCACGAGACCACGGGTGAGCAGGTCGCCCAGCAGCACCCGGACCACGCCGACCGCGACGTCGAGCTGGGCGGCCAGCTCCGCCACCGGCGCCGGGCGCCGGGTCAGCTCGACCAGCCGCCGGTGCTCCGGCTGCAGGCGCGGGTGGGCCGCCGGGTCCGCGCCCGGTTCGGCGCGTACCAGGGCCATCAGGCCGAGCCCCCGCCCCGACGGCCGCACCCGGCCGCCGGTGAGGGTGTACGGGCGGACGACCGGGCCGGCCGCCGCGTCCAGCCACTCGTGCCGCGACCGCGGTCGGTCAGCCCGCATCGGCGACCTCCGGGTCGGTGCGGACCGGTGCGCTCAGGTACTCGCCGACCCGGATCACGAGCATCGCCATCTCGTACGCCACCAGGCCGATGTCCGCGTCGGCCTCGCTGACCACGGCCAGGCAGGCGCCCTGCCCGGCGGCGGTCACGAAGAGGTAGGCCGCCTCCATCTCCACCACGGTCTGCCGGACCGCGCCACCGGCCAGCTGCCGGGTCGCGCCCTTGGCCAGGCTGGAGAAGCCCGAGGCGAGCGCGCTGAGGTGCTCGGCGTCGTCGCGGTCGAGGTCGGCCGACGCGCCCAGCAGCAGGCCGTCGGCCGAGAGCACGACCGCCTGCCGGGCGGCCGGTAGCCGGGCCACCAGCTCGTCGAGCAACCAGTCCAGGGCTGGGCCCTGCTTCGTCGTGTTCACGTCCGGTTGTCCCTCTCGGTCGCGGTTCGCGGTTCCCCGGCCGCCGCCGGGGGCGGCGCAGCCGGTGCGGGGGCCGGTTGCCCGCCCCCGGTTCGATCGGTGTCGCCCGCCGGGGCACCGGACCCGGCCGTCGGCTCGGGGCGACTCCCGGCCGGCGTCTCCGCGCCGGACCCGGGCGGCGGCTCCGCGCCGGACCCGGCCGTCGGCTCCGGACGGCTCCCGCCCGGGATCTCCGGGCCGGACCCGGCCGTCGGCTCGGGGCGACTCCCGGCCGGCGGCTCCGGGCGGCTCCCGGCCGGCGTCTCCGGGCCGGACTCGGCCGGCGTCTCCGGGCCGGACTCGGCCGGCGTCTCCGGGCCGGACCCGGCTGTCGGCTCGGGGCGGCTTCGGGCCGGCGCCGGAGCGCCGGTCGGCGGGGCGGGGTGCGGGGTCCGGGCCGCCCCGGCCGGGCCGCCGGGGCGGGCGCCGTCGCGGCGGCCCCGGGCGGTGCCGGCCTGGAGGGCGGCCATCGCCCGGCGGGCCTCCTCGGGCGAGCGGGCCGCCGCCTCGCCGACCGACCGGACGGGGGCCGCCGGTCCGCGCCGGCGCACCCGCCGGGGCAGCCCGTCCGGCTCGTCGGCCGGTTCGACGAGCGAGGCCCGCGCCGGTGCCGGGCGGGTACGGGACACCCCGCCGGTGCGGGCCCGGGGCACGGTGGCCGTCCGGCCGGTCCGGGCCGGCCGGACCCCCGTCGCGGGCACCGCCGGGGTTGGTGGCTCGGCGGTGATCAGCTCCGCCGGTATCCGCGCCTCGGCGGTCACCCCGCCGGACGCGGCGGCGTGCAGCCGCACCTCGATGCCGTGCCGGGCGGCGAGCCGCGCCACCACGAACAGACCGAGCCGGGCACTGTCGGCCGGGTCGAACTCGGGCGGCCGGGCCAGCCGCTGGTTCGCCTCCGCCAGCGCCCGGGCCGGCATGCCCAGGCCCTGGTCGGTGACCCGTACGACGTAGCCGTCCGCCTCGGCCGCACCGGCGACCGAGACCCGGGTGGCCGGCGGGGAGTACGCGACGCCGTTCTCGATCAGCTCGGCGAGCAGGTGGATCACGTCGCCCACGGCCCTCCCGACCGCGCCGGCCGGCTCCACCGCGGTGATGTCGACCCGGTCGTAGTACTCCACCTCGGAGATCGCGCCGCGGAGCACGTCCACCATGGCGACCGGCTCGCGCCAGCCCCGGCCCGGCGCCGCCCCGGCGAGGATGACCAGGTCCTCGGCGTGCCGGCGCAGCCGGGCGGCCAGGTGGTCGACCTGGAAGAGCGCGGCCAGCTCGTCCGGGTCCTCGGTGTGCCGTTCCATCCGGTCCAGCAGGGCCAGTTGGCGGTGCACCAGCCCCTGGCTGCGCCGGGCGAGGTTGAGGAACACCTCGTTGAGCCCCCGGCGCAGCGTCACCTCGTCCACCGCGGCCCGCACGGCGGTGCGCCGTACCTGGTTGAACGCGCGCCCCACCTGGCCGATCTCGTCGGCGCCGTGGTCCAGCGGCGGCGCCTCCCGGTCGACGTCGACCTGCTCGCCGCGGCGCAGCCGGGCCACCACGTCGGGCAGCCGCTGGTCGGCCATGTCCAGCGCCGCGGTGCGTACGGCGGTGAGGCGTCGCGCCAGCGTCCGTCCCACCCGCACCGCGACCAGGACGGAGGCCACCACCGCGGCCAGCCCGACCAGCCCGGCGACCGCCAGCCGGACCAGGATCCCGATCGCGACCGGCACCGAGCGGTCGGCCAGCCCGTCGGCCTCGGCCAGCTCGAAGTCGCGCAGCCGCTGCTGCACGGCGTCGTAGCTGGTCTGCCAGGCCCCCATGTCGAGCTGCGGACGGGCCGCCGGGCGGGCGCCGAGCAGGGCGTCCTGCATGACGCGCAGCCGGACGAACTCCGCCGACTCGGTCAGCCGCTGGTAGGCGGCGCGGTCCTCGGCCGGCAGGTCGACCAGCGCGGTCTCGACCAGGAAGCGCTGGTTGTCGATGACACGTACCAGTTGCTCGTGCTCGCCGTCGGCGAAGCGGCCGGCGGTGACCGCACCGGCCAGCAGGGCGTCCGCCCGGCCCAGCAGCTCCCGCGAACGGCCGAGCGCGGTCACCGCCAGCGCCTGCCGGTTGAGGTCGGCGTCGGGCAGCGACGCCATCCCGGCGAACGCCTGGAAGGCCGCGTCGATCATGCCGCTGTACAGGCCGATCGCGCCCGCCCGGTCCACCGTCCGCCCGTCGATGAACTCCCGGCCGGCGGGCAGCGCGGCCAGTTCGACGGTGAGCCGGTCCAGGCGGGCGTCGAGCAGGTCGCCGGCCGCGTCGCGCAGCCGGTCGCCGCCGATCCGGCGGCCCAGCTCGGCGACGGCGGTGTCGGTCCGCGCCCGCTGCTCGGCCAGCGCGGGCAGCGCGGTGCCGCGGGCGAGCTGGACCACGGAGAGCCGGCGCTCGCGTTGCAGCTCGGCGACCACGGTCTCGCCGGGGCGGCCCAGGTCGTAGAGGAGGGTCCGGGCGGAGAGCAGGTCCAGCGCCGGGCCGAAGGCGAGCGAGGTGGCGAAGATCCAGAGCGCCAGCAGGGCGGTCACCGGGACCACGACCAGCGCGGTCAGCTTGGCGCGGATCGGCCAGTCGCGGGTGTTCATCAGACCTCGCCCGGAAGGTGTGGCAGCAGTGGCACCGGCTCCGGCCAGGCAACACGCCGGCCGCGGCGCCAGGCACGGCACGGACGCCTCGGGCAGGATACGTAATCCCCGCCGGGAGCACTACCGGCTGTCTCGCCGACGATCACCGCCCGAAGGCCCGGGGTGATCGGCCCGGCCGTTTCTGTGCTGACTCAAGTTTTGCCGAACGCAGGAAAGTCGGCCGGATCGGGATTGGCGATCAGCGGCGCGAGGGAATACCGATGGCAAAGGAGGAGCCATGTCGCCCACGCAGATAGTCGTTCTGGTTCTCGTCATCCTGGTGGTCGCGGCGCTGGTCGCCGTGGCCCTGACCGCCTCCCGTCGCCGGGCGCTCCGGCAGCGCTTCGGCCCCGAGTACGACCGCGTCGTCGCCGAGCAGGACAGCCGCGGCGCCGCCGAGCGCGAGCTGCGCGACCGGGAGCGCCGGCACGCCGAGCTCGAACTCACCCCGCTCAGCCCCGAGTCCCGGGCGAAGTACGCCGCCGCCTGGGAGGAACTCCAGGTCCGGTTCGTCGACTCCCCCGCCGAGACCGTCGGCGAGGCCGACGAGCTGGTCAGCCGTCTGATCGCCGAGCGTGGCTACCCGACCGGCGACTTCTCCGACCAGATCGCCCACCTCTCCGTCGAGCACGCCCGCACGCTCACCCACTACCGGGACGCGCACGACATCCGGCTCGCCAACGAGCGCGGCGAGGCCGGCACCGAGGACCTCCGCCAGGCCCTGGTCCACTACCGGGCCCTCTTCGCCGACCTGCTCGGCGAGGAGCCGGTCGGGCGGCAGCTGCCCGGACAGCACCACCCGGACCGTCCGAACGACGACGTCACCACCCGCTGAGAGGACTTCCGTGATGCGCCAGGAAGAGCAGGTCAACAACGACCACCCGGAGGCCGTGCGGTCCGCGCCGGTGGCGGTACCCCCGCCGGGCGCCCCCACCGGTGATCAGCCGCACCCGCAGGACCGGGCCGAGCTGCCCGAGGAGTCCCTGGACGACCGGGGCACCTTCGGCGACCCGGTGCTGGCCGGCGAGCCGGTCGGCGACCGCCGGGACGCCGACGACCTCGACGACACCCGCCCGTACGACGTGCGCGACGCCGACCGGGACCACGACGGGCGGCGGGACGACGACCGGCGGGCGGTCGACGACCGGATCGACGACGACGAGACCGGACGGCCGGAGTTCCACGAGCCGGCGCCGCTGCCCACCGCGTTCGGCGCGACCACCGTGGGCGACGCCGTCGCCGCCTCGGCGATGGCCAGCGGCCGGCCGGCCGACGAGCGGGACCCGCGGGGCGAGGACACCGCCCAGCCGGGTGACGGCGCGCCGGGCCGTACCGACGCCTTCGACGACGAGCGGGCCGACCCGACGGCGGGCGACCGGCTGCACAGCCGGGAGCACTGGGCGGAGGAGACGGGCGACGAGCGGCGGGACGACGCGCTCGCCGCCGGCGCGGCCGGGTACGGCAGCGCCACCCCGGCCATGGTCGACCCGGACGCCGAGGACCGGGAGGCCGACGCCCCCGGTGCGCACCGGGAGCCGGCGGAGACCGACCGGGACGCGCGTACCACGTCGGAGGCCGGGGTGGCCGCGGCCGGCACGGCCGGGGTGGCCGGCGCCGGCCTCGCCGCGGCGGCCCGGCCGGCGGGCGGCGCCGTGCCGACCGACGCCGCGACCCTCTTCGAGCCGGCCGCCGCGCAGGGCTTCCGGGACCGCTGGCGCGACGTCCAACTGCGCTTCGTCGACGACCCGCGGGCCGCCGTGGGCGAAGCCCAGTCGCTGGTCGGGGAGGCCATCGAGGCGCTCTCCACGGCGCTGGCGGCGCAGCGGGACAAGCTCGGCGGCTGGCAGGACGCCGGCGAGGCGGACACCGAGCAGCTGCGGATGGCCGTCCGCCAGTACCGCGACTTCCTGGACCGCGTGCTCGGCCGCTGAGCCCACCACCAGCAGAACCCCCGGCCGGTAGCTCCGGCCGGGGGTTCTCGTCATCTGCCCCCGGACCACGCGCCAGGCATGAAACGGCGCGATCGGGGTAAGAGCGGACCCGCGATCGGGTTGCGACGACGCGGCACCGCCGCGGAGGGAGTTCACCATGGGTGACGGCCTGCGGTTGAACATGAACGGCCTGGACTACCTGATCCTGGCGCTCTACTTCGTCACGGTGCTGGGGGTCGGGTTCGCCGCCCGCCGGGCGATCCGCACCAGCGTGGACTTCTTCCTCTCCGGGCGCTCCCTGCCCGCCTGGGTGACCGGGCTGGCGTTCGTCTCGGCCAACCTGGGCGCGCTGGAGATCATCGGCATGGCCGCCAACGGCGCCCAGTACGGCGCGATGACGCTCCACTACTACTGGATCGGCGCCGTGCCGGCGATGGTCTTCCTGGGCATCGTGATGATGCCCTTCTATTACGGCTCGAAGGTCCGCAGCGTCCCGGAATACCTGCGGCTGCGGTTCAACCGGCCGACCCACCTGCTCAACGCGATCAGCTTCGCCGTCGCCCAGGTGCTGATCGCCGGGGTCAACCTGTACGCGCTCGGGCTGGTGATGCAGGCCCTGCTGGGCTGGCCGCTCTGGGTCGCCATCGTGGTGGGCGCCTTCATCGTGCTGGCGTACATCACCATCGGCGGGCTCTCCGGCGCGATCTACAACGAGGTGCTCCAGTTCTTCGTGATCCTCGCCGGGCTGATCCCGATCACGGTGATCGGGCTGGTGAAGGTGGGCGGCGTCGCCGGTCTGATGGACGCGGTCCGGGGCTCCGATCTCGGCGCGGCCGGGCTGCACACCTGGCAGGGCACCGGCAGCACGGACAACCCGCTCGGCGCGCACTGGCTGGGCATCGTGTTCGGGCTCGGTTTCGTGCTCTCCTTCGGCTACTGGACCACCAACTTCGCCGAGGTGCAGCGCGCCCTGTCGGCCCGGAACATGAGCGCCGCCCGGCGTACGCCGATCATCGCCGCCTACCCGAAGCTGCTCATCCCCCTGGTCACCGTCATCCCCGGCCTGGTCGCCCTGGTGACGGTCAAGGGCCTGGGCGCCGAGTCGGGCGACCTGGTCTACAACAACGCCATCCCGCTGCTCATGCGCGACCTGCTGCCCAACGGGGTGCTCGGGGTCGCGGTGACCGGCCTGCTCGCCTCGTTCATGGCCGGCATGGCGGCCAACGTCAGCGGCTTCAACACCGTGGTCACCTACGACATCGTGCAGGCCTACTTCAAGCGGGACCGCTCGGACGAGTACTACGTCCGGGTGGGCCGGATCGCCACCGTGCTGGGCGTGCTGGTGGGCATCGGCACGGCGTTCATCGCGGCCGGCTTCAGCAACATCATGAACTACATCCAGGCGCTGTTCTCCCTGTTCAACGCCCCGCTCTTCGCCACCTTCATCATCGGCATGTTCTGGAAGCGGATGAGCGCGGTGGCCGGTTTCTGGTCGCTGCTGCTGGGCACCCTGGCGGCCCTGTTCACCTACCTGGGCTACAAGTTCTTCGGCTGGTTCCACTTCAACTCGGACCTGGAGGAGAGCTTCTGGGGCGCCGGCATCGCCTTCGCCACGGTCGCCGTGGTGGCCGCGATCCTCACCCCGCTGACCCGGCCCAAGCGCGACCACGAGCTGGAGGGGCTGGTGTACGGCATGGCCAACACCCGGCTGGCCGACGACTCGCTGGCCGGCGACGCCGCCTGGTACCGCTCGCCGGTGCTGCTCGGCGTGGTCGCCGTGATCCTGGCCGCGCTCTTCTACATCCCGGTCTTCTAGGAAGGGACGCCGCATGTCCGACCCCCGCGAGCCGCACCACTACGACCACGAGTCGTACGACCCGCTCGTCGAGGAGACCGAGGAGGAGCGGGACCGCTCCGCCGCCGCCCGGCTGTTCGACATCCGCCGGGTGATCGGTGGCCTCTTCGTCGCGTACGGGCTGATCGTCGGCCTGATCGGGCTCTTCGACTCGCCGGCCCAGATCGACAAGGCGCAGGGCCTGCGGATCAACCTCTGGGCCGGCCTGGCCATGCTGATCTTCGGCCTGATCATGCTGGCCTGGCAGTGGCTCAGCCCCAACGAGACGCCGGCGCCCCGGCACGGCGAGGAGCGCCCCTAGGCCCGGCATGTCCCGGCCCCCGACGGGTACGTCAGGGGGAGCACGAAACCGGACAGGAGGGCAGAGGCGATGACCGATCGGGACCGGGAACGGCCGCTGGAGGAGAGCCCCGAGGTGGCGGCGGCGGTGGACGACGAGACCACGGTGCCGCAGCTGGTCACCGGTGGCGGCACCGACCCGGACAACCCGTCCTTCGCGGAGCCCGGGGCGAGCGGGGCGACCGGAGCGACCGAGGACCTGATCGGTGACCCGTACGCGGCCGGCACGGGCGCCACCGGCACCGGCACGGGCGCCGGCGGGGACAACATCCGCACCGGCGCCGAGCAGCCCTGGGAGCCGGAGGACCTGGTGCGGGCCCGGGGCCAGGACGTGACCCCGGAGAACCTGGAGCGGGCCCGGCGCGACCTGGCCGAGCTGGGCCGGGCGGCGATCGAACGCACCGTGCCCTGACCCACGCGCCCGGACCGGGGGTAAGGAGGGGCACCCTGTTAACGCATTTTGTATAGCAGGGGCCCCCGCTTAACACCTGCGCCGTCCCGCCGGTGCGGGCCCACGCCTGCGCCGTCCAGGCGGTGCGGGCCCCGCGTCGGTGCGGCGGGGTGCGGGCGGACGGGGTGGGGCCCCCGGCCGACCGGAGGGGGTCGGGCCGGGGGCCCCGGGGAACCTGCCGCCGCGGTGCCTCACTCCCGCGGCGGCGGGCAGGCCGTCGCGCCGGTCAGGAGAGCGGCGGGTAGGCGTTCTGCATGAGCTGGCTGAACTGCGCCGCGAACCAGGCACCCGAGATCGGGGCGTTGGGCAGGGCGCCGGACAGGTTGTTGCCGTTGCGGGCGTTGCCGGTGTACGTCGGGTCGCACATCCGGTCGAAGCCCTTGCCCTCGTTGTTCGGGATGGCGGTGCTGGAGCCGTCCGACTCACCCGGGGGCTTCACCCAGACGTACGCGTCGATGCCCGACTCCGGGGCGGCCTTCGGCCGCTCGCCGAGGCCCGCGCCGGACTGGTTGCACCAGTTGCCGGTGTGGTAGCGGCGGTCGACCCGCCCGCCGTCGACGTAGGCGTCGACGCTGGTGTTCGGGCCCGGGCCGGTGGGCCGGGCGGTGCCGCCCCAACCGTTGCGGGAGGTGTCGATCAGCATGCCGATGCCGGAGTTGAAACCGACCTGCACGAGCTTGTTCCGGAACGCCTGGGCGAAGGAGAGCTCGTCGACGTACTGGTTCCAGTCGATCCACTTGGACTGGCGGACGGTCTGGCCGTTCACCGAGTCGGTGACCTTGACGTACGGCTCCCGCAGCGCGGAGTAGTTCGCCGTGTTGACGATGAAGCCGTGCACGTTGTTCACCGTGCTGCCGGACGCCTTGGCGGCGGCCAGGAGCTGGTCGGCGACCGGGCCGAAGTTGCTGTCCCAGCCGATCCAGCCGTGGTGCGCGGCGTCGACGTAGTTGTAGACGTTGCCGATCGCGCCCAGCTTGGCCAGGGCGTAGCCGACGCCGTTCACGTACGCGCCGTTGGCCTTGACCGTGTCACACATGACCGTGCCGCCCGCGTTGCCCGAGGTGTTGGTCACCAGGTTGGGCAGCGAGTCGATCTCGACGATGTTGATGATCCGCAGGTTCCGGTACTTCGTGTCGGCCTGGATCGCGGCGATCGGGTCGATGTACTCGGCCTTGTAGCGGGGCAGGTCGTCCGGGCCCAGCTCGCCGTTGGAGGCCAGCGCGGAGCAGTCCCGGCCGGGCAGGTTGTAGATGACGAACTGGATGTAGCCGGCGCCCTGGGCGAGCGCGGCGTCCAGGTGGTCACGGACCCCCATCGCGCCGTTGGAGCTGCTGTTCGGGGTGCCGTTGATGGCGGCGATCCGGTCGATCCAGACCGCGGTCGGGTTGTTCGACACCCGGCTGCCGCCGGACACCGACTCGGCCTTGGCCTTCCACTCCGGGTTCACGTACCCCTTCGCCCCGGCGTACGGGTTGTCCACCTTCTGGCCGGGCGGCGGCGGGGTGGTCGTGGTGGGGGGCGGGTTGGTCGGCGAGGTGGTGGGCGGGGTGCTGGTCGGCGTGCCGGTGGGCGGCGTGGTGGTGGGCGGGGTGCCACCGTTGCAGACCGTCCCGTTCAGGGTGAACGAGGTCGGCTTCGGGTTGCTCCCGCTCCAGGACCCGTTGAAGCCGATGGTGGTGCTGGCCCCGCTGGCCAGCGAGCCGTTGTAGGACTCGTTCTGCGCGGTGACGTTCTGGCCGCTCTGCGACCATCGGGCCGACCAGCCGTTCACGACCTTCTGCGCGCTGTTCGGGAAGCTGAAGCCGAGGTTCCAGGAGCTCAGCGGGTCGCCCAGATTCTTGATCGTCACGGTGCCGGTGAAACCACCCGGCCAGTCGCTGGTGGTGTAGTCCACGCTGCACTGGGTCGCGGCCTGCGCCGCGGTGACCGGGATGGTCACCAGTCCGCCGGCCACCAGGACGCCCGCGCCGGTCAGCGCGAGCGCCCGGCTACGGCCGGACAGCCTTCTCCACAGATTCATGCCACTGATCTCCTTGGGCGAGACCGGGATCCGCGTACGGCCCGGCGAAATCGGCCCGGGCGGCGTCCGGTGGGACGGCCGTCGGTGCCACGGGTTTCTTCGGGGGGCGCCCGACCCGGACGGGCGTGGTGGTGGTGTGAGCGACCGGCGCTACCGGTCGGCGGCCCGACGCCGTCCGGATTGACCGGTGCCCTCGGCGTCTGACTCGGCGCGGTGTGGCTCCCCGAACCGCGTGCAAGCGATTCTCGCATGGGAGCGCTTCCATGGCAATGCCTCGATCGCTGGCGCCGCAGTGCGGCTCGCCGCCGACCCGGACGGGCCGCCCAACTCCCACCGGACGCCACAAGGCGACCGAGGCCGCCCGGGCGATGCGGGACCGCCGGGGCGGGCGGCAATCCGGCAGATGTGTCGTAGCACTCGAATGCGGATCAAGCTCAGCTAAATCTAAAACACGAATCTTTCCCCATATAACTCATGAACAGGTCTAACGTCGGTCGTAGCTCGGAAGTTACCGAGCTCGGGACAACAGGGATGGAGTGACGCAGGTCATGGCAAAGAAGATGCTCGGGAAGGTCGTTGCGGGCGCCGCCCTGGGTGGCGCGTCCCTGCTGGTGTTCTCGCCCGGTTTCGCGTTCGCGGACGGCGGTCACCACGACGGCGAGGACCGGGACGGGAAGGTCTTCGCCAAGCCGCATGTCGTCAAGGCCGGCGACAAGGTCGAACTCACCGAAATCTGCTCGCAGGAGCAGGAGCACGCCTTCGTCTGGTCCAAGGTCACCGGCAAGGTGAAGCTGCACGAGGCCCGCGACGGCGAGCGTGACTGGCGCGACGAGGACAAGGGCGACTGGCGCGAATCGGAGCAGGGCCGCGAGGAGCACGGCAAGGACGAGAAGGGCAAGCCCGAGGAGGGCAAGCACGAGCCCGGCAAGCCCGAAGAGGGCAAGGGCGAGCAGGGCAAGCCGGAACAGGGCAAGCCCGAAGAGGGCAAGCCCGGGCCGGGCAAGCCCGAGGATGGCAAGGGCGAGCAGGGGCCGGAGAGCGGGCCCTGGGAGCCGCAGCTGGACGGCCAGGGCGGCGGTTTCGCCGCCGACGGCTCCGGCGAGAAGCCGGAGCACGGCAAGCCGGAGCCCGGCGCGGAGCCCGGCAAGGGCGGGCCGGAGCACGAGAAGGGCTACGGCAAGGAGCAGGGCCACGAGGAGCACGGCCAGGACTCCTGGAAGAACGAGTACGACAAGTACGGCCAGGAGGAGGACTCCTGGAAGAAGGACCAGAAGGAGTCCGGCTGGGCCGACGAGGACGGCTGGGAGCACAAGCGGGACTTCGTCTACTACGGCGAGGCCCGGGTGGACGAGCACGCCAAGCCCGGCCGCTACGAGCTCCAGGGCTCCTGCGGCGAGGGTGAGCTGGTCGTCCTGCCCCACGGCAGCGTGGACGGCGGTGACGGTGGGATGACCGGCACCGGGCTGGACACGGGCATGGCCGCCGGCGGGGCCGGCATGCTGGGTGCCGCGGCGCTCGGCGGGATCGTGCTGATGCGTCGGCGTCGGACCGATGGTTCCCTCGTCTGACGGGACGGCGACACCGGCCGGCGGCCGTCACGGGAGACCGTGGCGCGCCGCCGGCGCGGCCGTCGTCCTCCTGCTGGCCCTGCTGGGCGCCGGGATGATCGGTGCCGCCACCCGGGGCGGCGCGCCCCCGCTGCGCCCACCGCAGCCACTGGCCGGGGCCGGACCGGTCGCGACGAGCACCGGGACCGCCGCGACCTGGCCGGAGTCCGACGTCGAGCAGCCGGAGACCGGTGCGGCGGAAACCGCGGCGACCGCGCCGGCCTCCGACGCCGCCCCCGGCGCGGTCGGAGCGCCCGGCACCGTGGCGGGCCCCGGCACCGTGGCGGCCCCCGGCACCGCGACGCCCACCGGCGCCGCCCTGTCGCCGGACACCGCCGGCACCCCCAACGCCGCCGGCACGCCGGACGTGCCGCTCCCGCCGGGAGCCGCCACGCCGGACGTACCCGGTGGCAGCCCGGCCGGCCCCGCCGGACCGGCACCGCTGCCCCGCTCCGCCCCCACCACCATCTCGATCCCCCGGATCGGGGTGCAGGCCGCCATCATGTCGCTGGGCACCAACCCGGACGGCACGGTCCAGGTGCCGCCGCTGGACGACGCCCTCAAGGCCGGCTGGTACGAACCGGGGGCCAGCCCCGGCGAGACCGGCAACGCGGTCATCGTCGGCCACGTCGACTCGGCGAAGATCGGACCGGCGGTCTTCTTCAACCTCGGGGCGCTGCAACCCGGCGACACCATCACGGTGGCCCGCCAGGACGGGCGGAACGCCACCTTCACCGTGGAGCAGGTGACGTCGGTCCCGAAGACCCAGTTCCCGGCCGACCAGGTCTACGGCCCGAACGACCGGGCCGGCCTGCGGGTGGTGACCTGCGGCGGCACCTTCGACCAGGCCGCCGGCAGCTACCTGAACAACATCGTCGTCTACGCCACGATGACGAGTTGAGCGGGCGCGGCCCGGCGCCCGGGGTGACCCCCCGGACGCCGGGCCGCTGCGCGTCGTGGCTCAGGCGGCGGCGGAGGTCCGCACCAGGGTACGGATCTGCCGCAGCAGCACGGACAGGGCCGCGAGGTCCGCCCGGGACTCGTCGAACTCGCCCATCGCCCGCTGGGCACGGTGGATCGAGGTCGCGTTCGACTGCTCCCACTGCTGCACCCGCTCGTGCGGTGGCAGCGAGTCCGGGGTGGAGTCGAGCACCTCCGCGGTGAGCGCGGCCAGCGCGGCGTACAGGTCGTAGCGCAGCGCCATCCGGGCCAGCGTCTGCCAGCGGTCCTCCCGCGGCAGCAGCGAGATCTTCGACAGCAGGCTGTCCACCCGGAACCGGTCGGACAGCACGAAGTAGACCGGGGCCACCTCGCCGACCTCCCGCCGCCGGCTGGCCGCGGTCTCCACCACGTCCAGCAGGCCGAAGCTGTACATCAGCCGGGTCGCCTGCTCGGCCAGCTCGCGCGGCAGGCCCTCGCCGGTCCGCGCGTCCATGTGCGCGACGATCGCCTCCCGCTCGCTGCCGTAGAAGAGGTCCTCCAGCCCCGGCAGCAGCGTGGCGACACCGTCGCGCAGCCGGGCGATCTCCGCCGGCACGTCGATCGGCGAGCGCCGGTTGGTGACCAGCCAGCGCACCGCGCGGTCGAGCAGCCGCCGGGTGTCCAGGTAGACCGCGGTCTGCAACTCCGGCGAGACCTTGGTGTCCAGCGCCTCGACCGCGTCCCACAGCGCGCGCAGCCCGAACACCTCACGGACCACCACGTACGCCCGGATCACGTCAGCCGCCGAGGCGGCCGTCTCCTCGACCACCCGGAAGACGAACGAGATGCCGCCGCGGTTGATCGCCTCGTTGACCAGCACCGTGGTGACGATGTCCCGGCGCAGCCGGTGCCGGGACATCCGGTCGGCGAAACGCTCCCGCATCGGGGTCGGGAAGTAGTTGACCAGGACGTCGGTCGTCCACTCCTCGTCCGCGAGCCCCTCGGCCAGGATCTCCTTCTCCAGGACGATCTTGACGTACGCCAGCAGCACGGCGAACTCCGGCGCGCTGAGCCCGGACTCGGTGCGCACCGCCAGCTCCTCGTCCGGCGGGAGCCCCTCCAGCGCCCGGTCCAGCTGGCCGGCCCGCTCCAGCTCGCTGATCATCCGCCGGTGCACCGGCAGCAGCGAGGCCGCCTGGGCCTGGGCCGTGTTGAGCGCCCGGGCCTGGTCGTAGTTGTCCTGCAACACCAGCTCGGCGACCTCGTCGGTCATCTGGGCGAGCAGCTCGTCCCGCTGCGGGACGGTCAGCGCGCCGTCGGCGACCGCCGTGTTCAGCAGGATCTTGATGTTCACCTCGTGGTCGGAGCAGTCCACCCCGGCCGCGTTGTCGATGAAGTCGGTGTAGATCCGGCCGCCGCCGGCGGCGTACTCGATCCGGCCGTGCTGGGTGAAGCCCAGGTTGCCGCCCTCGCCGACCACCCGGCAGCGCAGGCTCTTGCCGTCCACCCGGATGGCGTCGTTGGACTTGTCCCCGACCTCGGCGTTGGTCTGCGTCGACGCCTTGACGTAGGTGCCGATGCCGCCGTTCCAGAACAGGTCGACCGGGGCGGTCAGGATCGCCTTCATCAGCTCCTGCGGGCTGAGCTGGGTGACGTCGTCGTCCAGCCCGAGCACCGTGCGGACCTGCGGGGTGATCGGCACGGACTTGGCGGTACGCGGATGGATGCCGCCGCCCTCCGAGATCAGCTCCGGGTTGTAGTCCGCCCAGGACGACCGGGGCAGGTCGAACAGCCGCTTGCGCTCCTGGAACGAGGTGGCGGCGTCCGGATCCGGGTCCAGGAAGATGTGCCGGTGGTCGAAGGCGGCCACCAGCCGGATGTGCTTCGACAGCAGCATCCCGTTGCCGAACACGTCGCCGGACATGTCGCCGACGCCGGTCACCGTGAAGTCCTGGGTCTGGGTGTCGTGGCCCAGCTCCCGGAAGTGCCGCTTCACCGACTCCCAGGCGCCCCGGGCGGTGATGCCCATCTTCTTGTGGTCGTAGCCGGCCGAACCACCGGAGGCGAACGCGTCGCCCAGCCAGAAGTGGTGCGCCGCGGAGATCTCGTTGGCGATGTCGGAGAACGTCGCGGTGCCCTTGTCCGCCGCCACCACCAGGTACGGGTCGTCCGCGTCGTGCCGCACCACGTCGGCCGGCGGGACGATCTCGCCGCTGACGATGTTGTCGGTGACGTCCAGCAGGGCGGAGATGAACTCCTTGTAGCAGGTGACCGCCTCGTCCCGGTCCCCCGGCTTCTGCTTCAGCACGAAGCCGCCCTTGGCGCCCACCGGCACGATCACCGCGTTCTTCACCATCTGGGCCTTGACCAGGCCGAGCACCTCGGTGCGGAAGTCCTCCCGCCGGTCGGACCAGCGCAGCCCGCCGCGGGCCACCGGACCGAACCGCAGGTGCACGCCCTCGAACCGGGGCGAGTACACGAAGATCTCGAACTTCGGCCGCGGCGCCGGCAGGTCCGGGATGGCCTGCGGGTCCAGCTTGAAGGCCACGTACGGCTTGGGCCGACCGCCGACCGGCTTCTGGTAGAAGCTGGTGCGCAGGGTGGCCTGGATCAGGTTGAGGTACGCCCGCAGAATCCGGTCCTGGTCGAGGCTGGCCACCTCGTCCAGCGCCTCGCCGATGGCGGCGACCAGCTCGCCGCTGCGCTCCCGCCGCTCGTCCAGGGTGGCCGTGCCCGGGGCGAACCGGGCCTCGAAGAGCTCCACCAGCAGCCGGGCGATCTGCGGGTACGCGATGAAGGTGGACTCCATGTAGTCCTGCGAGAAGACCGTGCCGGCCTGCCGCAGATACTTCGCGTACGCCCGCAGCACGACCACCTGCCGCCAGGTGAGGCCGCCGCGCAGCACCAGCTCGTTGAAGCCGTCCACCTCGGCCTCGCCCCGCCACGCCGCCGCGAAGGCGTTCTCCACGTGCGGGCGCACCTCGGCCAACTCCTGGTGCGCCTCGGGCAGGCGCAGGCCGAAGTCGTACAGGAAGATCCGGCCGTCGACCCGCTCGACCTCGTACGGGTGCTCGTCGACCACCTTCACGCCGAGCGAGTGCAGCACCGGCAGCACCGCGGAGAGCATCATCGGCTCGCCGTACCGGTAGACCTTGAACCGGACGTCCATGCTCTCGTCGACGTCCCGGCCGGGGCCGTTGACGCGCGGCGCGAGCTGCTTGCGGAACAGGTGCATCTCGAGCTGGCCGGGCTCCTCCAGCAGCTCCAGCTTGGCCAGGTCCTTCATCGCCTCGTACGGCGTGTGCCCGTCCTTGTAGCCCTCCGGGAAGGCGTCGGCGTACCGGGCGAACAGGTGTTTGGCCTGCTCGTCGCCGAGCTTGCGCTCCAGCACCAGCCGGTAGTCGTCGTCCCACAGCCGGGTGGCGTCGGCCAGCTCCTCGGCGAGCAGGTCGGCGTCGATGTCGCCGGGCGGGTTGGTCGGGTCGGTACGCACGATGAAGTGCACCCGGGCCAACATCGACTCGGTCACCCGGGTGGTGTAGTCCACCCCGACGCCGTTCAGCTCGCGGAGCAGGATGTCCTGCATGCGCAGCCGGTTCTGGGTGGTGAACCGGTCCCGCGGCAGATAGATCAGGCAGGAGATGAACCGCCCGTAGGCGTCCCGGCGCAGGAAGACCCGCAGCTGCCGGCGGCCGGCCATCCGCAGCACGCCGATCACCGCGTGGTACAGGTCGTCGGTCTTGATCTGGAACAGCTCGTCGCGCGGGTAGGTCTCCAGGATCTGGAGCAGGTCCTTGCCGGAGTGGCTGCGCTGGCTCAGGCCCGAGCGGTCGAGCACCTCGGCCACCTTGCGGCGGACCACCGGCAGCTCCCGGACGCTGGTCCGGTACGCGGCGGTGGAGAACAGGCCCAGGAAACGCCGCTCGCCGACCACCTCGCCCGCGTCGTTGAAGATCTTGAACCCGATGTAGTCGAGGTAGGCCGACCGGTGCACGGTGGCCCGCGAGTTCGCCTTGGTGATGATGAGCAGGCGCTTCTCGGTGACCTTCTCGTGCGCCTCCGGCGTCATGGAGTTCAGCGAGCGGGCCTCCGGGGAGTCCTGCCGCAGGATGCCCAGGCCGGTGCCGAGCACCGCCTCCAGCGCCTGCCCGCCCGACGTGGCGTCGACCAGCCGGTATTCCCGGTAGCCCAGGAAGGTGAAGTGGTCGTGGGCGAGCCACCGGAGCAGCTCCACCGAGTCGGTGATGTCCTTCTCCGGCACCGGCGGGCGGTTGTCCGAGGTGCGGGCGGCGGCCAGCTCGTCGGCGAGGGCCAGGGCGCGCTGGCGCATCTTCGGCCAGTCCTCCACCGCCTCCCGCACGTCGGTCAGCACCCGCTGCAACTCGCGGCGCAGCCGTTCCCGCTCCGCCGGGTCGCGGACCGGGTCGATCTCGATCCGCATCCAGCTCTCGACCAGGTCGCCGGCGATGGCGTCGTCCGGCTCGACGTCGGCGGAGACCTCGGTCAGCCGGCCCAACGGCTCGCGGCGCACCACCACCAGCGGGTGCACCAGCAGGTGCACGTCCAGGTGGTGGGTGTTGAGCAACGCCGTCACCGAGTCGACCAGGAACGGCATGTCGTCGGCGACTATCTCGACGACCGTGTGGTGCTGGTCGGCGTGCGGCTCGTGGATCCGCAGTTTCAGCTCGCCGGGCACCCGCTGCTGGGCCAACTCCCGGTGCGCCCGGGCGGCCGCGAGCATCTCCTCGGCGGTGAAGCCGATCAGCTCCTCGTCCGGCGCGAACCGCCAGAAGCGGCCGACCAGGGTGGCCGCGTCATGGTCGTCGCCGGCCAGCGCCACCGCCTGGGCCACCAGGCGCTCCGCGTTCGGCACCGGCTCGTCGAGCTCGGCGTCCTCCACGTCGTCGCCCAACGCCTCCGGCGGCAGACCCAGATCGTAGATGGTGTCGATACTCGAACCGGTCATCCCGGTCACTCCTGTGGCGAGGCGGCCGTAGCCGTCCCCGTCGGTCGCCGAATCGAAGCTGTCGTCGTCCCGGCCGGTGTCATCCTGCCGGAGGTCGGGTCCCGGTTTGATCGCCGGACGCCGGTCCATCGGTGCCACTCCCCTCGACCCACCGCGTTGTGGGTCACTCTGCCGCCCAAGCCTAGGCCCGCCGCCCTGTGCGTGCGTCGGCGGACCTCCGACCGGACGTCCGGTCCGGGACTTCGTCCTTTCACCCGTTGCGGGTACGAGGTTGGCCGCTCGCGGATTACCCCGCGCGGCGATGTTCATCACATGACGCGACCACCTTGTCGCGCAGCGGGCGGGCGATGCGAACAGGCCGGACGTACTACCGTGCAGGGCAGCCAGAGACCGGAGGAAAGCTTCATGCCCGTGTCGTACCCCGACCGCCGCCGTTCACCCGTTCGGGCGTTCCTGGCCCCGCTGACCGCTGTCGTGCTGGCCGCCGGCGCGCTGACCGGGTGCTCCGGCGGGGACGGCCCGGAGGGCAGCGTGGACGCGTTCCTGGCCGGCTGGCGCTCGGGCGACCTGAACGCCGTGGGCTTCGTCGACCCGACCGGGGCCAAGGTGCCGGCGAGCGAGGTCAGCAAGGTGATCAAGGAACTCTCCGGGGAGCTGGCCGGCACCCCGCCGACGCTGCGCCGCGCCGGCGACCCGACGATCACCAAGGACATCGCCACCGCCGGCTACCGGGTCGAGTGGGCGCTCCCGCAGGGGGCGAAGTGGGCGTACGACCGGCAGCTGAGCCTGCGCCGGGGCGGTGACGACAAGTGGCAGGTGATCTGGGAGCCGGCCCTGGTGCACGAGCAGCTCGAGGCCGGCGAGCGGTTGACGGTGGCGCGCAACGGTGCCACCCGCGGCAGCATCCTGGACGCCGCCGGGCAGCCGATCGTGGCGCCCCGCAAGGTGATCGACGTCAGCGTCCAGCCCAACCAGGTCACCGACGTACCCGGCACCATCGCGAAGCTGGACGCCGCCTTCAAGGCCGTCCGGCCGCCGATCACGCCGCCGGTCGACCTCACCGACCTGCCGAAGCGCCTCGCCTCGGCGAAGCCCACCGCGCTGGTCGGCGTGGTGACCCTGCGGGACGAGGCGTACCAGCAGATCAAGTCCAGGATCTACGACCTGCCGGGGGTGAAGTTCCCGTCCGGCGAGCGCCAGTTGGCGCCCACCCGGGAGTTCGCCCGCGCCCTGCTCGGCTCCGTCGACGAGGCGACCGCCGACGACCTGAAGGCCCACCCGGACCGCTACCGGCAGGGTGACCTGGTCGGCCACGGCGGCCTCCAGGGCCGCTACGACGAGCGGCTGGGCGGCACCGCCGGGCTCACCGTGAGCGTCACCCGGACCCGCCCCGACGGCCAGCCGGAGCCCGCCGGGAAGACCCTGTTCACCGTCGAGCCGAAGCCCGGCGAGCCGGTGAAGACCACGTTGGACGTGGCCACCCAGAACGCCGCGGACACCGCCTTGCGCGGGGAGAAGCGGCGGTCCGCGCTGGTGGCGACGCGGATCAGTGACGGCGCCGTCCTCGCCGTGGCCAACGGCCCGGGGCCGGCCGGGCAGAACCTCGCCTTCACCGCCCAGGTGCCGCCCGGGTCCACGTTCAAGATGGTCAGCACGCTGGGCCTGCTCGACCGGGGTGCGGTGACCCTGGACGGCAAGGTGAACTGCCCGAAGACCTACCCCGTCGAGGGGCGCTCGTTCAAGAACTCGGACAACTTCGAGCTCGGCTCGGTGCCGTTCCGCACCGACTTCGCCAAGTCCTGCAACACCGCGTTCGCCTTCCTGGCCCCGAAACTGGGCGCCGACGGGCTCGCCACCACCGGCCGCCAGCTGGGCCTGGAGGGCGACTGGGACCTCGGCGTCGACGCCTTCACCGGCAAGGTCTCCACCGGCGGTTCGGCCGCCGAGCGGGCCGCCGCGGCGTTCGGTCAGGGCACCACGGTGGTGAGTCCGCTGGCCATGGCCGGCGCCACCGCCGCCGTGGCGCGCGGCCACTGGGAGCAGCCGAAGGTGGTGCTGGACCCGGCCCCGGCGAAGACCGCCGAGCCGGGCCCGGAGCTCAAGGCGTCCTCGCTCGGCCCGCTGCGCACGATGATGCGCGAGGTGGTCACCGCCGGCACCGCCAAGGCGCTCGCGGACGTGCCCGGCGGCCCGGTGCACGGCAAGACCGGCACCGCCGAGTACGACAACGACCCGAAGCACCTGCACTCCTGGTTCGTCGGCTGGCAGGGCGACGTCGCGTTCGCCGTCTTCGTCGAGCAGGGCGGGTCGAGTGCGGCGAGCGCGGTCCCGGCCGCCGAGCGCTTCCTCCGCGCCCTCTCCGCCGCCCGCTGACCCACCCCACCCACCAGACCACCCGACCACCCGGCCACCGACGCCGGCCGCCGGCCGCCCGACCACCGACGCCGGCGGCCGGCGCGCGCCAAGATCACGCCAACTTGCGGCGAGATGGCCCTTCCGAGCGTCAGGACGCCCCAACTTGCGGCAGGTGGGCCAGTCCCGCCCGGACGACAGCCCGACATGCGGCGGGTTGCGCCAGGCCCGCCCCGGACGACAGCCCGACATAGCGTCAGGACGCCCCGACTTGCGGCAGGTGGGCCAGTCCCGCCCGGACGACAGCCCGACATGCGGCAAGTGACGCCAGTCCCGCCCCGGACGACGGCCCGACATGCGGCGGGTCGCGGCAGTTCCGCCCCGGACGGCCCGACAGGCGGCTCAGCCGGAGCTGGCGGCGTCCGATCCGTCCTGCGGTTCGGGCGCGCGGCGTAGCAGCCCTGGACCGACCGAGGCCGGTGGGCCGACCGGCTCGACAGCGAGCGCAGGCACCGAGGTCGTGAAGGCCGGCCGAGCCGGGACCTCCACCGCCGGCACCGCGTCGCGCGGGGAGGAGATGTCGACGGGGTCCGACTCGGCCCTCTCCGCGGGCACGTCGCCGACGGGAGACCGACGAGCCGCGGCCCGCTGCGGTGGCGGGGCCGAGGGCAGCAACCGTGGCGGCACCGCCTCCGGGGCACCGACCGGGGCCAACCCGGCCGCCACGGTGTTGACGATCTCGGCGGCGTACGACCCGTCGGGGTCGTAGTCGGGGTCGAAGACGGTCAGCTCGACGCCGAGGCAGTGCGGGGTGTCCACCAGCCCGGCGAGCAGGATCTCCAGCTCGGCGAAGGCGATCCCGCCGGGGTCCGGCGCGTCCACGGCGGGCATCACCGCCGGGTCGAGCACGTCCACGTCGATGTGCACCCAGTAGCCGGCGCAGTCGGCGAGCTGCTCGTGCGCCCACTGGGCGGTCCGGGCCGCCCCCTCGGCCCGCAGCGCCGGCACCGGCCGGGTGGTGATGCCGGCGGCCTGGAGGTCGAGCCGGTATTCGTCCTGGGCCCGGATGCCGAGGACCACCACGTCGATGTCCCGGAAGTAGGGCCGACGCCCCTCGATGGCGGCCAGGTCGGCCTGTCCCCGCCCGGTCACCAGGGCGAGGTCCTCCCCCGCCGCCGCGCCCACGTACGAGGCGTTGCCGGGGTGCCGGAAGTCGGAGTGGCCGTCGACGAAGACCAGGCCGATCCGGCCGCCGACCGCCTCGCCGAGCCGGTGCATGGCCAGCGCCGAGCCGAGCAGCACCGAGCAGTCCCCGCCGAGCACCAGCGGGAACTCACCCCGGTCGATGATCTCGCCGATCCGGTCGGCCAGCAGGGTGGAGTATCCGGAGATCTCCGGCGCGTGGCAGACGCCGTCGCCCGGGCGCCAGTCCCCCGGGTCGTACCGGGGTGGAGTGAGGCAGCCGGCGTCGCGGGCCCGCAGCCGGGCCAGCAGGCCGTGGTCGCGCAGCGCGCCCGGGGCCTTGGCGCAGCCCGGCACCGAGCTGGGCGTGGGTGGGCGCAACCCCAGGTTGGTCGGCGCGTCGAGGACGGCGATCCGGCGCATCATGGGCTCCCGTCCTCGGTGGTCGGGCGGGCCGGCCGGAACGCCGGCCCGCGCTGGCGTGTGACGAACTCAGAACAGGGCGCTGGCCAGTGCCCGGCGGGCGGAGGCGACCGCCGGATCGTCCGGGCCGGCGACGCTGAACAGCGAGACCAGGTGCTGGCGTACCCGCTCCCGGTCGTCGCCGGCGCTCCGCCGGACCAGGCCGACCAGCCGCGCGTACGCCTGCTCGGCCAGGCCGCTGAGCACCTCGACGTCCGCGGCGAGCAGCTGGGCGTCGACGTCGTCGGGGGCGTCGGCGGCCGCGGCGAGCGCGGCCCGCGGGTCGGTGGCACCGACCCGGCGGGCGAGCCCGACCTGGGCCAGGCCGGCCTCCGCCGCGGCGTCCGCGGGCGACTCGGCGAGGATCTTCCGGTACGCCGCCTCGGCGGCGTCCAGGTCGCCGGTCATCAGGGCGTCGTCGGCCTCGTCCAGCCGGGGGTCCTCGGGCTGGGCAACGGCGACGCCACCGGCCTTGAGCACGGCGGAGATCCACTGGCGGAGCTGGGCCTCGGGCACCACCCCGGAGAAGGCGTCGATCGGCTGGCCGCCGACCACCGCGTATACCATCGGGATGCCCTGGACCCGGAACATCTGCGCGATGCGCGGGTTGGCGTCCACGTCGATCTTGGCGAGCACCCAGGCGCCGCCGCCCTCGGCGGCCAGCCGCTCCAGCACCGGGGAGAGCTGCTTGCACGGCTCGCACCACTCGGCCCAGAAGTCCACGATCACCGGGGTCTCGAGCGACCGTTCGAGCACCTCCGCCTGGAAGGTCGCCTCGGTCACGTCGATGACGGTGCCGCCGCCGGCCGGGGCGCCCGGCAGGCCGGTGGGCGGGCCGGACTGGGCCGGTGTGGCGGGACGGGCCGGAGTGGGGGCGGGGGTGCGCAGCGCGCTGAGGTCGACCGCGCCGCGGGTGAAGATCGACGAGGTGATCCGTGGGTCGCTCATGGTTACCTAGTCTCGCACGCGCGACGCGGAACTCAGATCATCCACGACGCCACCAGTTGCGCCTGTCACGCCTGGTCGGGAGTGTAAGGAGGGGCCCCTTGTTAACAGACGTCTGTTAACAAGGGGCCCCTCCTTACACCTCAGAAGCGGGCCGGCTCGCGGTACACGCCCCACTCGCCGCGCAGGGCGTCGCAGATCTCGCCCAGGGTGGCCTCGGCGCGGACCGCGTCGAGCATCGCCGGGATCATGTTGTCGCCGGTACGGCTCACCTCGATCATGCGCCGCACGGCGGCCTTCACCGCGGCGTCGTCCCGTCCGGCCTTGCGCTCGGCGAGCACCCGGCGCTGCTCCACCTCCACCTCGTGCGAGATGCGCAGGATCTCCAGCTCCTTGGCCACCGTGCCGGTGTGGCAGTTGACCCCGACGATCTTCTTGTCGCCCTTCTCCAGCGCCTGCTGGTAGACGAAGGCCGACTCGGCGATGTGCCCGGTGAACCAGCCGTCCTCGATGCCGCGCAGGATGCCGGAGGTCATCGGGCCGATCTGGTGCGGGCCGTCCCCGCCGAGCTGCCTGATCCGGGCGAAGATCTCCTCCGCCTCGGCCTCGATCTTGTCGGTGAGCGCCTCGACGTACCAGGAGCCGCCGAGCGGGTCGGCCACGTTGACCACCCCGGTCTCCTCCATCAGCACCTGCTGGGTACGCAGGGCGATCTCGGCGGACTCGTCGGTGGGCAGCGCGAGGGTCTCGTCGAGGGCGTTGGTGTGCAGCGAGTTGGTGCCGCCGAGCACGGCGGCGAGCGCCTCGACCGCGGTGCGGACCACGTTGTTGACCGGCTGCTGGGCGGTCAGCGACACCCCGGCGGTCTGGGTGTGGAACTTCAACCAGAGCGCCTTCTCGCTGGTGGCGCCGTACACGTCGCGCAGCCAGCGGGCCCAGATCCGGCGGGCGGCCCGGAACTTGGCGATCTCCTCGAAGAAGTCGACGTGCGAGTCGAAGAAGAAGCTCAGGCCGGGGGCGAAGACGTTGACGTCCAGGCCGCGCGAGAGCCCCAGCTCGACGTAGCCGAACCCGTCGGCGAGGGTGTACGCCAGCTCCTGCGCGGCGGTCGAGCCCGCCTCGCGGATGTGGTAACCGGAGACCGAGAGCGGCTTGTACTTCGGGATCTCCCGGGCGCAGTACTCCATCAGGTCGCCGATGAGGCGCAGGTGCGGCTCCGGGTCGAAGAGCCACTCCTTCTGCGCGATGTACTCCTTGAAGATGTCCGTCTGGAGCGTGCCGTCCAGGGTGGACAGCTCCGCGCCCTGCCGCTCGGCGGCGACCAGGTACATGCAGAACACCGGCACCGCCGGGCCGGAGATGGTCATCGAGGTGGTGACCCCGGCCAGGTCGATGCCGTCGAAGAGCGCCTCCATGTCGGTGGCGGTGTCGATGGCGACGCCGCAGTGGCCGACCTCGCCGAGCGACTGCGGGTCGTCCGAGTCGCGTCCCATCAGCGTCGGCATGTCGAAGGCCACGGAGAGCCCGCCGCCGCCGGCGCCGAGGATCATCTTGTACCGCTCGTTGGTCTGCCGCGCGTTGCCGAAGCCGGCGAACTGCCGGATGGTCCAGGTCCGCCCGCGGTAACCGGTCGGATAGAGACCCCGGGTGTACGGGAACTCACCCGGCCAGCCGATCCGCTCGAAGCCGGGGTGCGCCACGCCCTCGGGCGGGCCGTACACCGGGTCCACCGGCATGCCGGAGAGCGTGGTGAAGTCCGCGTCCCGCTTGCGGGCGGCGTCGTAGCGGGCCTGCCAGCGGGCCCGACCGGCGGCGATCTCGTCGGCGTTCATGCGCGGGGCTCCTCCTCGAGTCCTCGACTGAAGACCGAGTGTAGAACGCCCGCCTGAACGATCGCTAAGCCAACCGGGTACCCGCCGGTAACCCGACTCAGCTCGACGGCACCGCCGGACCGCCCAGCGCCACGTCGTCCACCCGGATGTTGATCTCGTCGGCCCGCAGCCCGTACGCCTCGACCGCCGAGGTCACGGCCGCGCGGACCGCCTCGGTCACCTCGGGCACCGGCCGGCCGCCGTCGATCACGATGGTCAGGTTGACCACCGCCGCGCCGTTCGTCACGTGCGCCGAGCAACCGCGCCGGGCGTCACCCACCTCGTCCAGCCCGATCCGGTCGAGCACGGCGTTGAAGAACCGGGCCACGTCGCCGCCCAGCTCGGCCACCCCGGGCACCGACTTCGCGGCGGCCACCGCGATCTTCTCCACCACCTCGTCGGAGATGTGCGTCGTGCCACCCGCGGTGGCGGCGGGCGTCATCGACAGCTCCTGCGTCGCCTCGTGCTCCACGCTCTCCCCCACACCCTCGCTCCTACCGACCCCCCGGGAGCGTACAGACCAGACCGCCCACCCACGTCCCCGCCCGACCCCACCGTCGATCATGGACTTGAGGCGCCCCGGATGCCCGTTGCGCGGCCTTCGTCAGGGGCCACAACTCCATGATCGACGCGGCCGGGGCCCGGAGGGGCTGCGCGGCGGGGGCCGAGGGGGTGGGGCGGGGCCGGGGGGCTAGGAGGCGAGTTGGGCCAGCAGTTCGTCGGCCGCCGCGTACGGGTCGATCGCGCCCTCGGCCACCTTGGCCGCGAGCGTCGGCAACTGCGTACCGTCGCGCAGCGAGCCGATCCGGTCGCGCAGCGTGCCCAGCGCGATCGCCTCGACCTCGGCGGCGGCCCGCGCCTCCCGGCGACGGCGCAGCTCGTCGTGGCGCTCCAGCCACTCGCGGTGCTTGTCGATGGCCGCCGCGATGTCGTCGATCCCCTCGCCACGGGCGGCGACCGCGCGGACCACCTGGGGCCGCCACTCGCCCGGGCCGCGCTCGCCGAGGGCGATCATGCCCTGGATGTCGCGGACCGTGGCGTCGGCGCCGTCCCGGTCGGCCTTGTTGACCACGAAGACGTCGGCGATCTCCAGGATGCCGGCCTTGACCGCCTGGATCGCGTCGCCCATCCCCGGGGCGAGCAGCACCAGGGTGGTGTCGGCCAGCGAGGCCACCTCCACCTCGGCCTGCCCGACGCCGACGGTCTCCACCAGCACCACGTCGCAGCCGGCGCCCTCCAGCACCCGGACCGCCTGCGGGGTGGCGGCGGAGAGCCCGCCGAGGTGGCCCCGGCTGGACATCGACCGGATGTAGACGCCCGGGTCGGTGGCGTGGTCCTGCATCCGCACCCGGTCCCCGAGGATCGCCCCGCCGGTGAACGGGCTGGACGGGTCGACGGCGAGCACCCCGACCCGGTGCCCGCGCGCCCGCAGCGCCCGGACCAGCTCGTTGGTGGTGGTCGACTTGCCCACCCCGGGCGACCCGGTCAGGCCGACCACCTGGGCCTGCCCGGCGTACGGCGCGAGGGCCGCCGCGACCTGCGGCAGCACCTCGTCACCGGACTCCACAAGCGTGATCAGCCGGGCCACCGCGCGGGGGTCACCCGCGCGGGCCCGCTCGACCAGCAGGGGTACGTCCCGGCTGCGGCGCACCGGACCGGTGGCCGCGGCCGGGGCGTTCTCGACGGTCTCGCTCACTTGTCATGTCCCCTGTTCGGCTCGCGGACCCGCTCGCTCACTGGTGATGCCTCCTGCTCGGCTCGCGGGCCTGCTCGCTCACTGCTGGGCGTCGGCGCCCGCCGGCACGTGGATGATCAGGGCGTCGCCCTGGCCACCGCCGCCGCAGAGCGCGGCCGCGCCGGTGCCGCCACCGCGCCGCTTGAGCTCCAGGGCCAGGGTGAGCACCAGCCGGGCACCGGACATGCCGATCGGGTGGCCGAGCGCGATCGCGCCGCCGTTGACGTTGATCTTGTCGAGGTCGACCCCCAGGTCGCGCGCCGACTGGATGCCCACCTGCGCGAACGCCTCGTTGATCTCGATCAGGTCGAGATCGGAGACGCTCAGCCCGCCCTTCTTCAGGGCGTGGTTGATGGCGTTGGACGGCTGCGAGTGCAGGGAGTTGTCCGGGCCGGCGACGTTGCCGTGCGCGCCGACCTCGGCCAGCCAGGTCAGCCCCAGCTCCTTGGCCTTGGCCTTGCTCATCACCACGACCGCGGCGGCGCCGTCGGAGATCGGCGAGGAGCTGCCCGCGGTGATCGTCCCGTCCTTGGTGAAGGCCGGGCGCAGCTTGGCCAGCGACTCGGTGGTGGTGTCCGGGCGGATGCCCTCGTCCTCGCTGATCACCAGCGGGTCGCCCTTGCGCTGCGGGATGATCACCGGGGTGATCTCGTCGGCGAAGTGGCCGTTCTTCTGGGCGGCGGCGGCGCGCTGGTGGCTGGCGGCGGCGAAGGCGTCCTGCTCCTCGCGGCTGATGCCGTGCTTCGCCCCGAGCCGCTCGGTGGACTCGCCCATCGAGCAGCAGTCCCAGGCGTCGGTGAGACCGTCCAGGGCCATGTGGTCCTTGATCGTCACGTCGCCGTACTTGTAGCCGGAGCGCTGCCCGAGCAGCAGGTGCGGGGCGTTGGTCATCGACTCCATGCCGCCGGCCACCACGATGTCGAACTCGCCGGCCCGGATGAGCTGGTCGGCCAGCGCGATCGCGTCCAGGCCGGAGAGGCAGACCTTGTTGATGGTCAGCGCCGGGGTGGACATCGGGATGCCCGCCTCGACCGCCGCCTGGCGGGCCGGGATCTGACCGGCGCCGGCCTGGAGCACCTGACCCATGATCACGTACTGCACCTGGTCGGGGTTCACGCCGGCGCGCTCCAGCGCCGCCTTGATCGCGATGCCACCCAGCTTGGTCGCGGGAAGGTCCTTGAGGTTGCCCAGCAGCCGCCCCATCGGGGTACGCGCGCCGCTGACGATCACCGAAGCCATGCCTGCCTCCGAGGGGGGTGCCGACCTGTACGCCTTAACGATTGTTCGGTCAGACTAGCGCCATGGCTGAGAACTCCCCCGTCGAGCCCGCTGCCGACTATGTCACAGACATCGGCCTGCGCCGCATCGACCACGTCGGGGTCGCGGTGGCCGACCTGGACGCCGCGATCGACTTCTACCAGCGGACCTTCGGCATGCGCTGCGTGCACGTCGAGACCAACACCGAGCAGGGCGTACGCGAGGCGATGCTGGCCGTCGGGCCGACCACCGAGGGCGGCTGCGTGCAGCTGCTCGCCCCGCTGACCCCGGAGTCGACGATCGCGAAGTTCCTCGACCGCAACGGGCCGGGGGTGCAGCAGGTGGCGTACACGGTGGCGGACATCGACGCGGCCTGCGCGGCGCTGCGCGAGCGCGGGGTCCGGCTGCTCTACGAGCAGCCGAGGCGCGGCACGGCCGACTCCCGGATCAACTTCGTGCACCCGAAGGACGCCGGCGGCGTGCTGATCGAACTGGTCCAGCCCGCCTGAGGTGTAAGGAAGGGGCCCCGCTTAACACCCGTCTGTTAAGCGGGGCCCCCTCCTAACCCGCGGGAGGGCGTGCCTAACCCGCGGGGAGGGCGTGCGGCGATGCGCGCTTGGGCGCTCCCACGGACAGCTCCACGCATCGGCCGATGCAGTTTTTCACAGAGGACTTCCGACCCTAGCTACCGTTCAGTAACGTCCGGCCCCACAGGAGCGCGACCGGTGCCGGATATGTCGTCCGCCGACATGGCGATCGGTCGTACCGGTGCCGACGATGGCAGCACCCCCGCCCCGGTGAGCGGGTGCGACGAACGGGAGGTCACCGTGCAGGACATCCGTGAAGCGATCATGGCGGCGGAGGGCTCGGCCCGGCCCGAGCGGGAACTCGCCGGCCTGGCCGGCCTGTCGGTGCCGGAGAGCTACCGGGGCGTGGTGGTCCGCGCCGAGGACACCCGGATGTTCGACGGGATGGCCACCCGGGACAAGGACCCGCGCAAGGCGCTGCACGTCCAGGAGGTGCCCACCCCCGAGCTGGGCCCGGGCGAGGCGCTGGTGGCCGTGATGGCCAGCGCGATCAACTACAACACGGTGTGGACCAGCATCTTCGAGCCGCTGCCCACCTTCAAGTTCCTCCAGCGCTACGGCCGGCTCTCCGAGCTGACCCGCCGGCACGACCTGCCGTACCACGTGGTCGGGTCGGACGCGGCCGGCGTGGTGCTGCGGACCGGGCCCGGGGTGACCCGGTGGCAGGCCGGCGACGAGGTCGTCGCGCACTGCCTGTCGGTCGAGCTGGAGGACGCGGCCGGCCACGACGACACCATGCTCGACCCGCAGCAGCGGATCTGGGGCTTCGAGACCAACTTCGGCGGCCTGGCCGAGCTGTGCGTGGTCAAGGCCAACCAGCTGATGCCCAAGCCGCGCCACCTGAGCTGGGAGGAGGCGGCCAGCCCCGGGCTGGTCAACTCGACCGCGTACCGGCAGTTGGTGTCGCACCACGGGGCCAACATGAAGCAGGGCGACGTGGTGCTGATCTGGGGCGCCTCCGGCGGCCTGGGCGGCTACGCCACCCAGATGGCGCTCAACGGCGGGGCGATCCCGGTCTGCGTGGTCTCCTCGCCGGAGAAGGCCGAGCTGTGCCGAAAGATGGGCGCCGAGCTGGTCATCGACCGGGCCGCGGAGGGCTTCCGGTTCTGGAAGGACGACGAGACGCAGGACCAGGACGAGTGGCGGCGGTTCGGCGAGCGGATCCGCGAGCTGACCGGTGGCGAGGACCCGGACATCGTCTTCGAGCACCCGGGCCGGGAGACCTTCGGCGCCAGCGTCTACGTCGCCAAGCGGGGCGGCACCATCGTCACCTGCGCCTCCACCAGCGGCTTCCAGCACCAGTACGACAACCGTTACCTCTGGATGCACCTGAAGCGGATCGTCGGCAGCCACTTCGCCAACTACCACGAGGCGTGGCAGGCCAACCGGCTGGTCGCGCTCGGCCAGATCCACCCCACCGTCTCCCGCACCTACCCGCTGGAGCAGACCGGCCAGGCCGCGTACGAGGTGCACCGCAACGCGCACCAGGGCAAGGTCGGGGTGCGCTGCCTGGCTCCGGCGGACGGTCTGGGCGTCCGGGACCCCGAGCTGCGGGCCCGGCACGAGACCGCGATCAACCGGTTCCGGGGCCACTGACCGGGCGGTCGCCGGTGGCCGCCCCGACGGACGATGCCGGGCCGTCCATTGCGGTGAGCGGTCTTTGCCTTTCGGCAACCGTCCGTACGCCATTCCCGCGATAGCGGTACGCCTCGACAAAGGGCCGTGGGCACCTGCCCGCGGCCCTTTTCCTGTTCACCGCCGGTGCCGTCCGGCGCGCCCGGGAGCTGCCAAGATCGGCGTTTGGTCCGGTGTCCCGACGCGGGCGAAGTTGACCATGTAAAGAGGACGGGAAAGCGCCCACCGCTCTTGCGAAGGCCCCTGGGGCGTCTGCCAGTATGTCCCAATGCCCCAGCAGCAGTCCTCCCCTCTCGCGTTCTTCGATAACGCGAACTCGCAACCCGATTTCACCGTTGGCCTGCGCGGCTACAACGTCGGTCAGGTCGACGACTTCATCGGCCGGCTGTCCGCCGCCCTGACCCAGTCCGAGCAGGCCCGCGCCGAGGCCGAGCAGCGGATGAACGACGCGCAGCGCCGGCTGCGCCAGGCCGAGCAGCGCCAGTCCGCGCTCGAGCAGAAGCTCACCGACACCAACAAGCAGCTCGAGGAGAACAGCCGGCCGACCCTCTCCGGCCTGGGCACCCGCGTCGAGCAGATCCTGCGGCTGGCCGAGGAGCAGGCCAACGACCACCGCAACGAGGCGAAGCGCGAATCCGAGGGCATCCTCTCCGCGGCCCGCCTGGAGGCCCGGGAGATCACCGACAAGGCCCGCGCCGAGGCCGCGGCGATGAAGGCCACCGCCGAGCGGGAGGCGGGCAGCCTCCGCACCGCCGCCGAGCGGGAGGCGGCCGAGGTCCGGGTGCAGGCCCGGCGCGAGGCGGACACCCTGCGGGCGGACGCCGACCGGGAGACCAAGCAGCTGCGCACCGTCACCGCGCACGAGGTCGCCGAGCTCAAGTCCACCGTCGAGCGGGAGGTCGCCACCCTGCGCGCCACCGCCGAGCGGGAGATCACCCAGCAGCGGGCCAAGGCGGCGCGCGAGGCCGAGGAGAAGCGGGCCGAGGCGACCAAGCTGCTCACCGACGCGCGGGACAAGCGCGACAAGGACCTCCAGGCCCTGGAGCTGCAGATCGCCGAGCGCCGGGAGAAGGCCGAGCGCGAGGAGTCCGAGCGGCACGCCGCCCAGGTGGCGCAGACCCAGAAGCTGGTCAACGAGGCCGAGCAGCGGGCCCGGGCCGCCCAGGAGCGGGCCAAGGAGATCGAGCAGCGCGCCGAGGCCCGCCGGGTCGAGTCCGAGCGCACCGCCCACGAGACGGTGGAAAAGGCGAAGTCGCTGTCGGAGAAGACGCTGGGCGAGGCGAAGGCCGAGGCGAAGCGGCTGCTCGACGAGGCCCGCACCGAGGCCGAGTTGACCACCCAGGCGGCCCGCCGCGAGGTCGAGGACCTCACCCGGCAGAAGGACGCCGTCACCTCCCAGCTCGGGCAGATGCTCTCCGGCCTCGCCGGCATCGTCCCGGGCGTGCCGAGCGGCGCGGCGCCCAAGCAGGAGGCCGCCAAGCCGGCGGCCGCCGACACCAAGGCGAGCGCCGAGACGGCCAGCTGACCGACCGCTCGCGCGGGGCATGTTCGACACGGCGCGGGGTGACACCGGGTGACCGGTGGAACCCCGCGCCGTATGCCTTTCCCACCCACTGGTCGCGGGCCCGCCGGCCCAGTGAAGTAGGTCCCAACCGGCCCGTCCGTATCGCCCCAGCCGGGGCCGATGCGTGTGAGGATGGGGGCATGTCGCACGGCGAGGAACTGTTCGCCCTCGGCGGGGACGTGACCACGGAGCCCAGCTTCGAGTCCGCTCTGCGGGGGTACGAGAAACGACAGGTCGACCGGTACGTCGCTCGCGCCGAGCACGAGATCGCGACGCTGACGGCCGAGCGGGAGCAGGCGTACACCCAGATCCACAAGCTGGCCGGTCAGGTCGAGCACCTCCAGCGGGATCTCGCCCAGGTGCGCAAGCAGGTGGGCGTGGTGGACCGGGCCTCGTTCCGGCATCTCGGCCCCCGGGTCGAGCAGATCCTCAGCATGGCCGAGGAGCAGGCGGACGACATCCTCGCCGCCGCCAACCAGGAGATCGAGGCCCGCCGGGCCGCCGCCGAGCACATCATCGAGGAGGCGCGCGGTCAGGCCGCGCAGGCCCTGAAGGACTTCGAGATCGCGCTGGCCGCCCGCCGGGCCGAGGAGGAGCGACACACGGCCGCCCGCAAGGCCGAGGCGGAGGCCACCCTCAAGAAGGCCCGGGACGAGGCCGCCAGCCTGCGCAAGACGGCCCACGACGAGGTCACCACGCTGCGCCGGACCACTCAGGACGAGGTCACCACGCTGCGCAAGAACGCGCAGGACGCCCTCGCCAAGGCCCAGCAGGAGGCGACCCAGCTCCGGGACACCGCGAAGGAGATCCACCACCGGGCCCAGCAGGAGGCGACCACGCTGCGCAACAGCGCGCGGGAGGCCCTCGCCAAGGCCCAGCAGGAGGCGACCGAGCTCCGCGACGCCGCCAAGGAGGTGCACGCCAAGGCCCAACAGGAGGCCAAGCGGCTCACCGAGCAGGCGACCGAGGCCGGGCGGGCCACCCACGCGAAGGCCCTCCAGGAGGCCAAGCAGATCGTCGACGACGCCGAGGAGGCCGCGAAGGCGACCCGGGGCCGGGCCCGGCAGGAGGCCAACCGGCTCACCACCGAGGCGGGCGAGGCGGCCAAGCGGCACCGCGCCGAGACCGAGGCGTACGTGCAGCGGATGCGTTCCGAGACCGAGGCGTACGTGCAGCACGCCCGGGCCCAGACGCAGCAGGAGCTGGGCGCCTGGCGGGCCGGGGTGGAGCAGGAGGTCAACTCCCGGCGGGAGGAGGCCGACCGGGAGCTGGCCCAGCGCCGGGCCGCTGCGGAGCAGGAGTTCGCCAAGCGCCGCGACGAGGCCGAGAAGCAGTACCAGGCCCGCCAGGTCGAGCTGGCCGGGCAGCACAAGGCCCGGCACGACGAGCTGGAGCAGGCGTACGCCGCCCGGCGCGACGAGGTCGAGCAGGGCGCCGCCACCATCCGGCAGGCCGCCGAGCAGGACGCGCTGACCATGCGCCGCAACGCCGAGGAGGAGGCGACCGAGCTGCTCCGCCGGGCCGAGGAGGAAGCCGCCGACAAGCGCCGCAAGGCCGACGAGCACGTCGCGGCCTCCCGGCGCCAGTTCGAGGAGTACGCGGCCACCACCCAGCAGCACCTGGCGACGACCCAGCAGCACCTCGCCGCCACCCAGCAGGAGGCAGCCGCCGGCCGGCAGCAGCTCGCCCAGGTCATGCTGGAGATCGCGCAGGCCCAGCAGCAGCTCGCCGACCTGCGGCAGGAAACCTGGAAGTCCCGCCAGGAGTCCGACGACCTCCAGCGGCAGCTGACCGAGCTGCGGTTGCGGGCGGTTGCCGACGGGGTGGACGTGACGGCGACCCCGGCGGCCGCCGACGGCAGGCCGGGGGTGGCCGGCACGGGCGGCAAGGCGGCGGTGGCCGCCCCAACCGGCGCGGACGGCAAGCCGGTCCCGGCCGTCCCGGCCGGCGCGGACGGCAAGCCGGTCCCGGCCGGCGCGGAGGACAAGCCGGTGGTGGCCGTCCCGGCGGGCGCGGACGGCAAGCCGGTCACGGCCGAGGGCAAGCCGGCCACGGTCAAGGGGACCGCGGCGGTGCCGACCGCCGACGGCACTCCGGCCGACCCGAAGGCCGAGCCCGCCGACCAGCCCGGCCCGGCGGAGGAGTCCCGCTCCGGGGAGACCGTGGCCCGGCCGGTGGCGGAGCCGGTGACGACCATGGACGACGGGCCGGCCAGCGCCGGGGTGGACGGCGAGCCGACAGTCGCCGCCATGCCGGACGGGGGCGGCCGGGGGGTCACCCCGACGAAGATCACCAGCACCGGCGAGAACGGCAAGCGGCCCACCAAGCCGACCACCGACGAGCGCAGCGCCAAGCCCAGCAAGGTCACCGTCGAGTCGGAATGACCGGGCCGGCCGGTCCCGCACCGGGCCGGACCGGGCGACTCTAGAGCGGCCGTCCCGCACCGACCCGGACCACGCGACCCCGGAAGCGGCCGCCCCCTGCATCGGCCCGGACCGCGCGACCCTGTCGCGGCCGCCCCCCTGCACCGGCCACCCCCTGCACCGGCCCGGCCACGCGACCCTGGAGCGGCCGCCGCTGCACCGGCCCGGCCGCGCGACCTGGAGCGGCCGCCCCCGAAAGCGCCCTCGCCCGAACCGCCTCGCCTTGGCTGTCGGGACGGGCTTTGCGCGGCGGCCGGACGTGCCGTGGCCCGGGATTGTGAGGGTCCGATTCGCGCCCTACCAACTTGATGTCGTAAACGAATCATTTGACGGCCCGGTCACACCCGATTGCCGCAATGAGCAGGGTCGGTGATTCGTTGGTGAGGTCAAGTTGGTAGGGCGCGGATGAGGTACCGCCGGCTCCGAGGTCGAGACCAGCCGGCCCAGCGCGGTCGCCCCGGACCGACCATGAGCGGCCCTCGGCCACCGTGGTCAGCCCGGGCCTCAGCCGCTCCGGCCACCGTGGTCAGCCCAGGCCTCAGCCGCTCCGGCGAGCTGCGGTCAGCCCCGGCGCCTCAGCGCGGTTCGGCGAACCGACGCGGTCAGCCGGCCTGGCCCGGGGTCGGGCCGGGGACCGGGGTGTCGGCGAAGGAGGCCACCGTCCGGTCGGCGTACGCGCTGACGTCGCCGGTCTCCATCGGGCCGTCCCAGGTGGTGGGCAACGGCACCGACACGGCCGGGTTGACCCGCCGGACGATCTCGTCCAGCACGGTCTCCGCGTCGCCGACCCACAGGTGCTTCGCGCCGGGTACGCCGATCACCTCGGCCTGCGGGATGGCCGCGAACCGCTGCCGCGCCTCGTCCGGCCGCAGGTAGTCGTCGAACTCGGGCACCAGCGCGGTGACCGGCTTGCCGGACTCCGCCCAGACGGCCAGGTCGTCCGGCTGGGAGAAGCGCAGCGGCGGGGAGAGCAGGATCGCCCCGGCCACCGCCGGGTCGCAGCCGTACTTCAGGGCCAGGTCGGTGCCGAACGACCAGCCGAGCAGCCAGACGTTCGGCAGCTCGTGGAACTCGGCGTACTCGATTGCGGCGGCCACGTCGAAGCGCTCGCCCACCGCGGTGTCGAAGGCTCCCTCGCTGGTCCCCCGGACGCTGCTGGTGCCCCGGGTGTTGAACCTGAGCACGGCCAGGTCGGCCAGTGCGGGCAGCCGCCACGCCGCCTTGCGCAGCACGTGGCTGTCCATCATCCCGCCGTGGGTGGGCAGCGGGTGGAGGCAGACCAGGGTGGCCACCGGGTCCTGGTCGGCCGGGCGGGCGAGCTCACCGACCAGGCGCAAACCGTCGGCGGTGTGCAGCTCGATGTCTTCGCGGTGCCCGGGCAGGATCGAGGATGCTCGGATCGGTGTGCTCACCGCTCAAGTTTCGCCCCTCGCGGCGTCCGCCGCCGGTCGGGGCGGGAACGGTTGTGATCCAGGTCGCGCCGCGACGGCGCGGACGGGGGTCTCAGCACGCCGCGACGGCGCGGGGACGAGGGCTCAGCGCGCCGCGACGCGGGCGTCAGCCGTACCGGGGGGCGCCGCGACCGCGCTGGATCGACGGGCCACGCCGGTCCCGGGCCCGCCAGCAGCCGCTGTGCCAGTGCCGCCGGTCGCTGAGGTCCCCCGAGCCGTCCGCCGGCCACGCCACCAGGTGCGCCACCCCGGGGCGGATCTCCTGGTCGCAGCCGGGGCAACGGTACGTCTTGACCGACGCCCCGCCGCCGATGCCGCGGACCTGCCACTCGCCGTCGCGCCACTGCTGGACGGAGGCGACACCCTGGCGCACCCGGTCGGAGTCCAGCTGGGCCTGCTCGTCCCGGCGGGGACGGTTGCGACGAGGGCTCACGCCGTCCAGCGTACGACCCGGCGACCGGGCCGGCCCGGGGCGGGCGTACGCCCCGGGCCGGCCCGGTCCGGTCAGTCCCAGCTCTCCGGGCGGGTCGGGTCGGCGACCCGGGCCCCGCCGAGCAGCACCCGCGCGTCCCGCTCGTCGAAGCCGTACGTGGGCCAGCCCCAGTTGGCCTCCAGCCGCGTCTTGGCGAGGCCCAGCAGCTCCAACTCGCCACCGGTTCGCTGCGGATCCCCGTCGACGGGCGACGCCGCCGGCCCGGGCACGAGGTACGCCGGCCTGCCGTCGATCTCGGTGTTCCCGGCCCGCGGCGCACCGCCCGCCTCGACCGCGTACCGGTAGGAGAGGCGCATCCACCTGTCACCGGGACGGGTCACGTTGACGTTGACGGTGACCAGCTTCGGGAAGCGGCTCGCGTCGACCTGGCAACTGGAGAGCCCGGCGCCGTCCGGCAGGCGGGTGAGCCGGACCGGGCCGCCGCAGCGCCGGGCCTCGTCCAGCCGCAGCGCCTGCGCCGCCACGGTCAGCCCGGCGTCCGTGTCGGCCGGGACGACGGCGCGGGCGTACACGCCGGGCGCGGGGCGCCAGTGCCGGACCTGGATCGGCCGGCCCTCGGCGGTGAGCCGGATGGTCCGGCCGTCGAACGCCGCCTCGGTGGCGAGCTCCCCCACCGACACCGGCAGGAGCTCGACGCCGTACCCCCGCAGCGTCGCCGAGGAACTGGCCAGGTCCACCGTGACGGTCCGGCCGTCACCGGCGTCGAGCTGCACCGTCTCCACCCCGCCCCCGACGCCCCAGCCCAGGTAGCGGACCTTGGCGGGGTCCACGCCGAAGTGCAGCATCCCCGGATCGGTGCCGATCGTCTCGGGCGCGGCGGCGGCCCCGGGCGCGTCGCGGACCAGGGCCGGGACCACCGCGGGCACGGCCGGGCCGGCCGCGGTGAACGGCCGGCCGACACCGGGCAGGCCCGGCCCGACGGCGAGGCCGCCGAGCAGCGCCAGCACGGCCAGCCCGCTGCCCGCCACCGCCCGCCGGCGACGCCGGCGGCGGCGCCCGACGGCCACCGCCCGGGCGGTGAGCCCGCCGGGGTCCACCGGCCCCTCGGCGCGCTCCCGCAGAATGTCGCTGATCCGCTGGTCCAGGTCGGTCACGGTCGGCTCCCGTGGGTCATCGGGGCGCCGACGCGCTCCCGGAGGTGGGCGAGGGCCCGCATCGCGTGGGTGCGGACGGTGACCGGGGAGCAGTCCAGGATCTGCGCGATGGTGGGGTCGTCGAGATCCTCGTAGTAGCGCAGCACCAGCACGGCGCGCTGGCGGTCGGGCAGGCCCAGGATCAGCCGCCACAGCTCGTCCCGCTCGACCGCGTCCTCGTCGAGCCGGCCCCGCACGGGCCGGTCGGCGAAGGTGTCGGTGGCCAGCTCACGGTTGGACCGGCGCCGCCACCAGGAGGCGTTGGCGTTCACCAGCATCCGGCGCACGTACACGTCGGGCCGGTCCAGTCCGGCGATCTTCCGCCACCGCAGGTACGCGCGGGCCAGCACCTCCTGGGTAAGGTCCTCCGCCCGGTGCTCGTCGCCGGTGAGCAGCCGGGCCAGCCGGATCAGGGCCGGGCCGCGGCTGCCGACGTACTCCTCGAAGGTCACATCCCTCAGACGCCGTCACCGGCGTGTGGCGTTGACCCGGTCAGCGGTTGGTGTGGTCGCGGAACCCGCGGCCGCTCTTGCGGCCGAGGTAGCCGGCGGTGACCAGGTGCTCCAGCAGCGGCGCCGGGGCGAAGCCGGGCTCCCGCAGCTCCAGGTAGAGCTCGCGCTGGATGGCCAGCGAGACGTCCAGGCCGACCACGTCGAGCAGCTCGAACGGGCCCATCGGGTAGCCGCAGCCGAGCTTCATCGCGTGGTCGATGTCGTCGGCGGTGGAGTAGCTGGCCTCCAGCATCTTCACCGCGTCGTTCAGGTACGGGAAGAGCAGCGCGTTGACGATGAAGCCGGACCGGTCGCCGCAGACCACGCCGGTCTTGCCCAGCGTGGCGCAGACCGCGCGGGCGGTGGCGGTGGTCTCCGCCGAGGTACGGATCGTGCGGACCACCTCGACCAGCGGCATCACCGGCGCCGGGTTGAAGAAGTGCAGGCCGACCACGTCGGCGGGGCGCTGGGTGGCCATCGCCACGTCGATCACCGGCAGCGACGAGGTGGTGGTGGCCAGCACGACGCCCGGCTTGCAGATCTCGTCGAGGCTGGCGAACAGGGCCTTCTTGACGCTCAGCTCCTCGATCACCGCCTCGACCACCAGGTCCACGTCGGCCAGGTGCTCCAGGGTCGCCGACCAGGTGATCCGGCCGAGCGCGGCGTCCCGGTCGGCCTCGCTGAGCTTGCCCCGCACCACGCCCTTGTTGAGCGAGGTCTTGACCGCCTCGCAGACCTTGGCGGACTTCTCCGCGCCCCGGGTCACCGAGATCACCTCGTACCCGGCCTTGGCGAAGACCTCGATGATGCCGGTGGCCATGGTCCCGGAGCCGACCACGCCGACCTTCGCGATGGCCCGGCTGCCGTCGGCGAGCGCGGCGTCCGTGGCCAGCGGCGTCCACTCGTCGGGTACGACCTTCGGCGAGCCTGGCCGCTCGTAGGTGTAGAAGCCGCGGCCGGACTTCCGGCCGCGCAGCCCGGCGGTGACCATCTGCTTGAGCAGTGGGGCCGGGGCGTGCCGGCGGTCCCGCCCGCCGCGCCGGTACATGGTGTCCAGGATCTCGTACGCGGTGTCCAGGCCGATCAGGTCCATCAGGGCGAGCGGGCCCATCGGCAGCCCGCAGCCGAGCTTCATGGCGGCGTCGATGTCCTCGCGGCTGGCGTACTTCGCCTCGAACATCCCGACGGCGTGGTTGAGGTAGCCGAAGAGCAGCGCGTTGGCGATGAAGCCGGCCCGGTCGCTGATGGTGACGTCGACCTTGCCGAGCCGGGCGCAGAGCGCCTCCACGTCGGCCACCACCTCGGCGGAGGTGACCACCGTGCGGACCACCTCGACCAGCTTCATCACCGGGGCCGGGTTGAAGAAGTGGATGCCGATGACCTGGTTCGGCCGGGCGGTGGCGACCGAGATCTCGGTGACGCTCAGTGACGAGGTGTTGGTGGCCAGGATCGCCTCGGGCTTGCAGACCCGGTCCAGCTCGGCGAAGATCCGCTGCTTCAGGTCCAGGTGCTCGGGCACCGCCTCGATCACCAGGTCGACGGCGCGCAGCGCGTCCAGCCCCACCTGGAAGTCGACCCGGGCGTGCAGGGCGTCCCGGTCGGCCTCGGCGAGCTTGCCCTTGGCGACCGCCCGGTCGGTCGAGCCCTTGAGGGTGGCCCGGCCGCGCTCCAGGGCGGCGTCGGAGATCTCCACCGCCACCACGTCGATGCCGTTGCGGGCGAAGACCTCGACGATGCCGGCACCCATGGTGCCCAGCCCCACCACACCCACGCTGGTGAACTCGCGCGCCACGACCGGCCTCCCCCTGCTCGACTGCGCCGCTGCCGACATGAACGGCCGCTAAGGTTATGCGCCGGAGTCTGCCACGTGACGCTGTGTTGTCGAGAAGCCGTGGGATATTTCACGAGCGCGACGGCGGCCCGGGTGCCCTCGCCAGCGGGCAGCCCGGCCCGCGCTCAGGGGTGGGCGTCCGCGGGCGCGGGCGCCGACCGGGTCGGCTCGTCGTGCACCGGTCGGCGCGGCGCCGGCGGCACGGGCAGCGGCACCGTCATCCGCTGGCCCTGCGGCCCGGCGTCGAAGCGGAACCCGACCGGGTCGGTCCGCGCCACCCCCGGGTCGGAGAAGCGCAGCTCGCTGCGGCCCATCCGGACCACGTCCCCGTCGGCGAGCCACTCCGTCCCGGTGATCCGCCGGTCGTTGAGCCAGGTGCCGTTGGTCGAACCCAGGTCGACCAGGGACACGCCGTCGTCGGTCACCTGGACGGCGGCGTGCCGCCGACTCAGGTGCGGATCCTGCAGCACGATGTCGGCGATCGCGGCCGCCCGGCCGATCACCTGCTGGACCCGGCTGAGCCGGAAGCTCGTCCCGCGCATCGGTCCGTCGGCCACTCGTAAGGTCGGTATCAGTTCCGGATGATCCTGCATGGACAGCCAGCTCCCCACCACCGTCGTCCGCGATCAGCCTGCCACCTCACCGTAGTCGGCTGCTCCACCTGCCGGTCACCCCCCGGACTACCAGCGGTCAGCTTCCGGTCACCGAACCGGCCGGTCGCCACCGCCGGCGACCGGGCGGATGCCGCGGTCGAGCCGGCCCGCCCGGTGCGGCGGCGACGCCGCCCGGCCGGCCGCGCCGACCCCTACCGGCCGGTAATGCCCGGGTCTAGACTGCGGCCATGACGGCTGTTCATGTTCCCGGCACCCCGGCGATCGAGGACGGCCAGCTGGTCTCGACCAGCCCGGCCACCGGCGTCGAGGCCGGCCGGGTGCCGGTCACCGACCCGTCCGAGGTCGCCGCCGCGGTCGAGCGGGCGCGGGCGGCCGGCGCCTGGTGGGCCGGGCTCGGCTTCGCCGGCCGGCGGGAGCGGCTGCTGCGCTGGCGGTCCCTGCTGGCCCGGCGGATCGAACGGCTCGCCCAACTGGTCCACGACGAGGGCGGCAAGCCGGTGCCCGACGCGATCGTCGAGATCGCCACCGCGATCGAGCACATCGACTGGGCGGCCCGCAACGCGGGACGGGTGCTCGGCCCCCGCCGGGTCCGCTCCCGGCTGATCGTCGCCGAGTTCTCCGGCCACCTGGAATACCAGCCGTACGGGGTGGTCGGCGTGATCGGCCCGTGGAACTATCCGGTCTTCACCCCGGTCGGCTCGGCCGCGTACGCGCTGGCCGCCGGCAACGCGGTGGTCTTCAAGCCCAGCGAGTACACCCCGGCGGCCGGCCAGTGGCTGGTCGACAGCTTCGCCGAGGCGGTGCCGGAGCATCCGGTCCTCAGCGCCGTGCACGGGCTGGGTGACGTCGGGGCGGCGCTGTGCCGCTCGGGCGTGGACAAGGTGGCGTTCACCGGCTCGACGGCCACCGCGAAGAAGGTGATGGCCGCCTGCGCCGAGTCGTTGACCCCGGTGCTGCTGGAGGCCGGCGGCAAGGACGCCATGATCGTCGACAGCGACGCCGACCTGGACGCCGCGGCGGACGCGTGCGTCTGGGGCGCGCTGACCAACGCCGGGCAGACCTGCATCGGCATCGAGCGGGTGTACGCGGTCGAGCCGGTCTTCGACGCGTTCGTCGGCAAGGTGGTCGAGCGGGCCGGCCGGTTGACGGTGGGCGCCGACGGCGCCGACATCGGGCCGATCACCATGCCGGCGCAACTCGACGTGATCCGCCGGCACATCGACGACGCGCTCGCCCGGGGCGGTCGCGCCGTGCTCGGCGGGGCGGACGCGGTGCGGCCGCCGTACGTGCACCCGACCGTGCTGGTCGACGTGCCCGCGGACTCGGCGGCGGTCCGCGAGGAGACCTTCGGGCCGACGCTTACCGTCAACCGGGTCCGCGACGCCGACGAGGCCGTACGCCTGGCCAACGCCCTCCCGTACGGCCTGGGGGGTTCGGTCTTCGGGCGGGAGCGGGCGGTGGCGATCGCCCGGCGGCTGCGCTCGGGCATGGCGTCGGTCAACTCGGCGCTCACCTTCGCCGGGATGTCCACCCTGCCGTTCGGCGGGGTGGGCGAGTCCGGCTTCGGCCGCATCCACGGCGAGGACGGGCTGCGCGAGTTCGGCCGGCCCAAGGCGATCACCCGGCGCCGGGCCCGCTCGCTGCTGCCGTCGATGACCTTCGAGCGGACCCCGGGCGACGTGGCCCGCCTGGTCAAGGCCGTCAAGCTGATGTACGGCCGGCGCTGAGCCGGACGCGCCCAGGCCGGCGCGTTGCGAACGAGATCCCGGGCAGCGCGGACAGCCGACGCGCCGGGCGCGCCCGGGCCGGCGGCTCAGAAGAGCGTCAGCTCGTCGCGCTCGATGCCGCGCAGCTTGTCGTAGTCGACCACCACGCAGCGGATGCCCCGGTCGGTGGCGAGCACCCGGGCCTGCGGCTTGATCTCCTGCGCCGCGAACACCCCGGTGACCGGGGCGAGCAACGGGTCCCGGTTCATCAGCTCCAGGTAGCGGGTGAGCTGCTCGACGCCGTCGATCTCGCCGCGCCGCTTCACCTCGACCGCTACCGCGCCGGCGGCGGCGTCCCGGCAGAGCAGGTCGACCGGGCCGATGGCCGTCATGTACTCCCGACGGACCAGGGTGTAGCCCTCGCCGAGCACGCCCGGGTTGGCCGCCAGCAGCTCCTGCAGGTGCGCCTCGACGCCGTCCTTGCGCAGCCCCGGGTCGACGCCCAGCTCGTACGAGGTGTCCTGGAAGACCTCCTCCAGGGTGATCCGCAGCTCCTCGCCGGCCTTGTTCACCACCCGCCAGACGCCGGGCGCCTCCTCCAGCCGACAGGGCGGGCTCATCCAGTTCAACGGCTTGTACGCCCGGTCGTCGGCGTGGATCGACACCGACCCGTCCGCCTTCACCATCAACAGCCGGGTGGCCGGCGGCAGGTGGGCCGAGAGCCGTCCGACATAGTCCACCGAGCACTTCGCAATCACCAACCGCACCCGACGAGGGTAGCCGAGGGGCCGGCCGGCGCCGACGAGCGGCACTGGCGCGCCGGTGCGATCCTGAGATCGTGCTCGAAGTCCTCACCGGTTCCGGCCTGGCCGCCTCGGCCGGGCTGAACGCCTACATCCCCCTGCTCCTGATGGGCCTGCTGGCCCGCTTCACCGACCTGGTGGACCTGCCGAAGGGTTGGCAGTGGCTCGGCAACGGCTGGGTGATCGTGATCCTCGCCGCGCTGCTGGCCATCGAGGTGGTCGCCGACAAGGTGCCCGTCGTCGACCATGTCAACGACGTGGTGCAGACCGTGGTCCGGCCGACCGCCGGCGGCCTGGCCTTCGGCGCAGGGTCGAGTTCGGAGACCGTCACGGTAAGCGACCCGGACACCTTCTTCTCCTCGCACCAGTGGGTCCCGGTGGTGGTCGGCGTGCTTATCGCGCTCGGGGTGCACCTGCTCAAGTCGGCCGCCCGGCCGGTCATCAACGCCACCACCGCCGGCATCGGCGCGCCGGTGGCCAGCACCGCCGAGGACGCCACGAGCGTGGTGATGTCGGTGGTGGCGCTCCTGCTGCCGGTGCTGGTGCTGGTCTTCCTGGTCGGCCTGGTCGGCTTCCTCTTCTGGTTCCTGCGCCGGCGCAAGGACCGCCGCCGGGAGCGGGCGGCAGCCCGGGCCGCCGGCTTCCGGGTCTGACCCGAACGGCCGGTGGTCGCACCTCGGGGTGAGGGGCGTCTGAACGGCGGCGGGGAAAGGGTGCGAATGCCTAGGCTCGGGACAAAGCCTAGAGGAGGTCGCCGTGACCGCGTCGATGGAGATGCCCCGGGTGCAGGAGTGCGTGGCCACCTCCTGCGCCTACAACCAGACCAACGCCTGCCACGCCTTCGCCATCACCATCGGCAGCAGCGACCACGCGCACTGCCACACCTTCATCGACCTGCCGGTGCGCGGCGGCATCGAGACCCTGGTCGCCCAGGTGGGCGCCTGCCAGCGCGCCGACTGCCGGCACAACTCGGAGCTGGCGTGCCGGGCGCCGTCCATCCGGGTCGGCCCGGACAACGACGGCGCCGACTGCATGACCTACGCCGCCCGCTGACCCACTCCGCGCCGGCCGACCCGCGCTGACCTGGCCGGCGACGCCGGCCGGCCCGGTCGCAGCGGACGAGGGTCAGGTCAGGTCGTTGGCCTCGCGGATGACGGTGACCAGGTCGTCGATGATGCCGGTCAGGGCGAAGTCGCGGGGGGTGAAGACCCGGGCCACCCCGGCGGCCCGCAGCGCGTCGGCGTCCGGGGCGGGGATGATCCCGCCGACCACCACCGGCAGGTCGGGCCGACCGGCGGCGCGCAGCCCGGCCAGCACCGCCGGCACGGCGGCCAGGTGCGAGCCGGAGAGCACCGAGAGGCCGACCAGGTCGACGTCCTCCTCCACGGCGGCGGCCACGATCTGCCCGGCGGTCAGCCGGATGCCCTGGTAGACCACCTCGAAGCCGGCGTCGCGGGCGCGTACCGCGATCTGCTCGGCGCCGTTGGAGTGCCCGTCCAGGCCGGGCTTGCCGACCAGCAGCCGCAACCGGCCGCTGCCCAGCTCCCGGGCGGTGGCGGCGACCCGTTCGCGGACCGCCGCGAGCCCGGCGTCCCCGGCGGACCCGGCCGCGCCGGCCAGCCCGGTCGGCGCCCGGTACTCGCCGAAGACCGCGCGCAGCGCCCCGGCCCACTCGCCGGTGGTCACCCCGGCCCGCACGCAGGCCAGGGTCGCCGGCATAAGGTTCGTCGTGGTCGCGGCGTCCGCGCGCAGCCGGTCCAGCGCGGCGTCCACGGCCGCCGCGTCCCGGCCGGCCCGCCACTGGCGTACGCCGGCCGTGGCGGCCGCCTCGACCGCCGGGTCCACCTGCTCGATCGCCTCGGCGCCGGCCGCGGTCAGCGGGGACGGCTCGGTCTCGGTGAACCGGTTGACGCCGACCACCACGTCGTCGCCGGCCTCCATCCGGCGGCGGCGCTCGGCCAGCGAGGCCACCAGGGCGCTCTTGAGGTAGCCGGTCTCCACGGCGGCCACCACGCCGCCCAGTTCCAGCACCTTGTCCAGCTCGGCGCGGGCCCCGGCCACGATCCCCTCCACCAGGGCGGTCATCACGTGCGAGCCGTCGAACAGGTCCGGATATTCCAGCAGGTCCGACTCGTACGCCAGCACCTGCTGCATGCGCAGCGACCACTGCTGGTCCCACGGCCGGGGCAGGCCGAGCGCCTCGTTCCAGGCGGGCAGCTGCACGGCGCGGGCCCGGGCGTCGCGGGACAGCGTGACGCCGAGCATCTCCAGCACGATCCGCTGGATGTTGTTCTCCGGCTGCGCCTCGGTCAGGCCCAGCGAGTTGACCTGCACGCCGTACCGGAAGCGGCGCTGCTTCGGGTTCGTCACGCCGTAGCGGTCCCGGGTGATCTCGTCCCAGAGCACGCCGAACGCGCGCATCTTGGCGATCTCCTCGACGAAGCGCACCCCGGCGTTGACGAAGAAGGAGATCCGCTGGACCACGTCCCCCATCCGCTCGGCCGGCACCTGGCCGGAGTCGCGGACGGCGTCGAGCACCGCGACCGCGGTGGCCAGCGCGAAGCCGACCTCCTGCACCGGCGTCGCGCCCGCCTCCTGGAGGTGGTACGAGCAGATGTTGACCGGGTTCCAGCGCGGCATCTCCCGCAGCGTGTACGCGATGACGTCCGCGGTGAGCCGCAGCGAGGCGGCCGGCGGGAAGATGTACGTCCCCCGGGACAGGTACTCCTTGATGATGTCGTTCTGGGTGGTGCCGGCGCAGCGACTCAGCTCGGCGCCCTGCTCGGCGGCGACCGTGCCGTAGAGGGCGAGCAGCCACATCGCCGGCGCGTTGATGGTCATGGACGTGTTCGTCTCGCCCAGCGGCAGCCCGTCGAAGAGGGCTCGCATGTCCCCCAGGTGCGCGACCGGCACCCCGACCCGGCCCACCTCGCCGGCGGCCAGCTCGTGGTCCGGGTCGTACCCGGTCTGGGTGGGCAGGTCGAAGGCGACGGAGAGCCCGGTCTGCCCCTTGGCCAGGTTGCGGCGGAACAGCGCGTTGGTGGCCGCGGCGGAGGAGTGCCCGGCGTACGTGCGCATCACCCAGGGACGGTCGCGCTCCGGCAGCCGGGCCGGAAGAGCCTGCTCATCCATGGCCTTCTCATCCATGGCCGGAGTCTAAGTTACCGTTCAGTAAAACGGGCTGTGGAAAACAGCACAGGCCCATGGCGGGGACGACCGGGTGACCGGGGCGCGACATGGCCGACACCACCACACCCCGGGCCGCCGCCGCGCGCCGGGCCGTCGCACACTGGACGGCATGGAAGACGAGCTCGCGATCTCCGTACGGGGACTGCGCAAGGCGTACGGCGACAACGTCGCGGTGGCGGGGGTCGACCTCGACGTCCACCGGGGTGAGGTGTTCGCCCTGCTCGGCCCGAACGGCGCCGGCAAGACCACCACGGTGGAGATCCTGGAGGGCTACCGGCGGCGCGACGCCGGCGAGGTGAGCGTGCTCGGCAGCGACCCCGGCTCGCCGGCCGCCGACTGGCGGTCCCGGGTGGGCATCGTGCTCCAGGGCACCGGCGAGTTCGACGAGCTGACCGTCGGCGAGGTGGTCCGGCACTTCTCCGGCTTCTATCCCGACGCCGACGACCCGGACAAGGTGATCGAGCGGGTCGGGCTGGGCGCCAAGGCGAAGGCCCGTACGCACACCCTGTCCGGCGGCCAGAAGCGCCGCCTCGACGTGGCGCTGGGCATCATCGGCCGGCCGGAACTGCTCTTCCTCGACGAGCCGACCACCGGGTTCGACCCGGAGGCCCGGCGGGAGTTCTGGGAGCTGATCCGCGACCTCGCCGCCGCCGGCACCACCATCGTGCTGACCACCCACTACCTGGACGAGGCGGAGTCGCTCGCCGACCGGGTCGGGGTGATCGCCGCCGGCCGGGTGGTCGAGGTGGCCCCGCCCGACCGCCTCGGCGACCGGCAGGCGGCGCTGGCCACCGTCTCCTGGCGTACCCCGGACGGGACGCCGGAGTCGGCGCAGAGCGCGACGCCGACGGCGCTGGTGGCGGAGCTGGCCGCGCGGTACGGCGGCGAGGTCCCCGGCCTGACCGTGACCCGGCCGACCCTGGAAGACGTCTACCTGCGGATGATCGGACACTGATGACCACCACGACCAAGCCGGCGGCCCCGGTCACCGGCGCGCCGGCCCGGCGGCTCGGCGCGGGCGCCCTGGCGCTGCGCCAGGGCCGGCTGGAGCTGACCCAGTTCCTGCGCAGCCGGGAGTCCGTCGTCTTCACGATGGGCTTCCCGATCATCATGATCCTGATCTTCGCCGCCATCTTCAGCGACGAGATCGCCCCCGGGGTCAGCTACACGCAGTACTTCATCACCGGCATGATCGCGACCGGCCTGATGACCGTGAGCTTCCAGAACCTGGGCATCTGGATCCCGATCGAACGGGACCGGGGCGTGCTCAAGCGCTACCGGGGCACGCCGATGCCGAAGTGGGTGTGGTTCGCCGGCAAGGTGCTCATGGTGGTGGCCATCGGCATCGCCGAGACCGTCCTGCTGCTCGCCGTCTCCGTCGCCCTGTTCGACCTGGAGCTGCCCGCCACCGCCGCCAAGTGGGCCACCTTCGGCTGGGTCGCCGTCCTCGGCGTCACCGCCTGCACGCTCTGCGGCATCGCGATCTCCTCGCTGGCCCGTACGGCCCGCAGCGGGTCGGCGGTGGTCACCCCGGTGGCGCTGGTGCTCCAGTTCATCTCCGGGGTGTTCTTCGTCTTCACCAGCCTGCCGACCTGGATGCAGCAGGTGGCGGCGCTCTTCCCACTCAAGTGGATGTGCCAGGGCCTGCGCTCGGTCTTCCTGCCGGACAGCTTCGGCGCCCAGGAACCGGGCGGCTCGTTCGAGCTGGGCCGGGTCGCCCTGGTGCTGGCGCTCTGGTGCGTGATCGGCCTGGCCCTCTGCCTCACCACTTTCCGCTGGACCACCAAGCGCGACGGCTGAGGTGTAAGGAGGGGCCCCTTATTAACAGACGTCTGTTAATAAGGGGCCCCTCCTTACACCCGATCAGTACGGGTAGAAGCCCTGGCCGGTCTTGCGGCCGAGGTCGCCGGCCGTGGCCATCCGCTGGAGCAGCTCCGGCGGGAAGAACTTCTCGTCGGCCGTGTCGGTGTAGATGTTCCTGGTGGCGTTGAGCAGCACGTCCACGCCGGTCAGGTCGACCGTGGCGAGCGGGCCCATGGCGTGGCCGAAGCCCAGCTTGCAGGCGGTGTCCAGGTCCTCGGCGGAGATCACGCCGGCCTCGACCAGCTTGACCGCCTCCATGGCCAGGGCGCAGATCAGCCGGGTGGTGACGAAACCGGCGATGTCCCGGTTGACCACCACCACGGTCTTGCCGATCTCCTCGGCGAACGACTTCGCGGTGGCCAGCGTCTCGTCGCTGGTCTTGTAGCCCCGGACCAGCTCGCAGAGCTTCATCATCGGCACCGGCGAGAAGAAGTGGGTGCCGACCACCGACTCGGGGCGCTCGGTGGCGGTGGCGATCTGGGTGACCGGGATGGCCGAGGTGTTGGTGGCCAGCACCGCGTCCGCCTTGCAGATCTTGTCCAGCGCGCGGAACACCTCGTGCTTGATCTCGATCTTCTCGAAGACCGCCTCGACCACGATGTCCGCGTCGGCCGCCGCCTCCAGCTCGGTGGTCGGGGTGATCCGGGCCAGGGTCGCGTCGACCTCGGACGCCTCGATCTTGCCCTTCTCGGCGAACTTGGTGAGCGACTTCCGGATGCCGTCCACACCCCGCCCGGTGGCCGCGTCGTCGATGTCGCGCAGCGTCACCTGCCAGCCCGCCTGCGCCGCCACCTGGGCGATGCCCGAGCCCATCAGCCCGGCACCGATGACCGCGAGTCGACCCGCCATCTGCTTCTCCCTCGCCCGTGTTCTCGACTGTCCAGGAGCACCCTACTTAACGAGGGATAAGGGCCGTCAGATGGCCAGGTCGGGCTCCTCGGGCGCGGTGCCCCGCTCCACCTCGATCCCCAGCGCCCGCAGGTCGGCCACGAAGTCGGGGTAGCCCCGGTCGACGTGGTGCACGTGGGAGACCTCGGTGACGCCGTCGGCGCAGAGCCCGGCGATGATCAGCCCGGCGCCGGCCCGGATGTCGGTGGCGCGTACCGGCGCGCCGGAGAGCCGCTCGTGACCGCAGACCAGGGCGTGGTGGCCGTCGGTCTTGATGTCCGCGCCGAGCCGCATCATCTCGTTGGCGAACATGAACCGGCCGTCGAAGATGTTCTCGGTGATCAGGGACGCCCCGTCGCTCACCGCGGCCAGCCCGATCGCCATCGGCAGCAGGTCGGTGGCGAAGCCCGGGAACGGCAGGGTGACCACGTCCACGGCCTTCGGCCGGTCGTCCATGCGTACCCGGAAGGCGTCGCCGCGGGTCTCCACCAGGCCGCCGGCCGAGACCAGCTTGTCCAGCGCGACCTCCAGGAAGGCCGGCGGCACGCCGGTCACCGTGACGTCCCCGCGGGTCATCGCCGCCGCGAACGCCCAGGTGCCGGCGACGATCCGGTCCCCGACCGTGGCGTGCCGCACCGGCCGCAGTTCCGGTACGCCGATGATGCGCAGCGTCGAGGTGCCAGCCCCGGAGATCCGGGCGCCCATCCCGCTGAGCATCGCGCAGATGTCCACGATCTCCGGCTCCCGGGCGGCGTTGTCGATCACGGTGGCCCCGCGGGCCAGCACCGCCGCCATCACCAGGTTCTCGGTGGCCCCCACGCTCGGGAAGTCCAGCACGATCTCCGCGCCGTGCAGCCCGTCCGGGGCCTCGGCGATCACGAAGCCGTGCTCACCGGAGATCACCGCACCCATCCGGGCCAGCCCGGCGATGTGCATGTCCAGACCACGCGAGCCGATCGCGTCGCCGCCGGGGTGGGCGACCCGCACGTACCCGCGGCGGGCCAGCAGCGGACCGAGTACGCAGATCGAGGCCCGCAGCCGCCGGACCAGGTCGTAGTCGGCCTCGGCGCCCGGCTCCTCGGGTACGTCGATGATCACCTGCCGGGAGCGGGGCGAGCCGTCCCGGGCGATCATCGGGTCGGGCGGGTCGTCCGCCTCGAACCGTACGCCGCAGCCGAGCCGGCGCAGCACCTCCCCCATGATCGCGATGTCGGTGATCCGGGGGACGTTGGTGATCACGTTACGGCCGGGCGCGAGCAGCGCCGCCGCCATCAGCTTCAACGCCGAGTTCTTCGCGCCCACCACGTGCACCGTGCCCGCCAGCCGGGCCTCCCCGGCGACCCGGATGACGTCGATGTCGTTGATCGCGGCGTCGCCGGCGTCCCCCGGCCCCACGGCGGGTCGGGCGGTTCCCTGGTCGGGCCGCGCCGGGATCGTCAGGTCCGGTATCCGTAGGCTGTGCGTCATGGCCGTCCACCTCACGCGCATCTACACCAAGGCCGGCGACGCCGGCATGACCAGGCTGAGCAACAACGAGCAGGTGCCGAAGACCGATCCGCGCATCGCGGCGTACGCGGACGTCGACGAGTGCAACGCCTCGATCGGCGTGGCACTCGCTCTGGGGCAGCTCGCCGAGGAGCTGCGCGCGGTGCTGGGCTCGATCCAGAACGACCTGTTCGACGTGGGCGCCGACCTGGCCACCCCGGTCGAGCCGGACCCGCAGTATCCGCCGCTGCGGGTCACCGAGGCGTACGTGGAGCGCCTCGAGGGCTGGTGCGACGAGTACAACGGGCGGCTGGGCAAGCTCGACTCCTTCGTCCTTCCCGGCGGCACCGCTGGCGCGGCGCTGCTGCACGTGGCACGAACGACCGCCAGGCGCGCCGAACGAGCGGCCTGGGCCCTGGTCGCTCACGATCCGGATCGCACCAGCTCCCTCCCGGCAAAGTATCTCAACCGGCTCTCCGACCTGCTCTTCATCCTGTCAAGGACGGCGAACCCGGCCGGGGATGTGCTATGGGTACCGGGCGGGAACCGCTGACCGTCGGGTCGCTGCACCACGTCGAGGTGTGGGTACCCGATCTGGCGGCGGCGAAGCACAGTTGGGGCTGGCTCCTCGCCGAGCTCGGGTGGACGCCGTTCCAGGACTGGCCGGCCGGCCGGTCCTGGCGGCTCGGCCCGACGTACCTGGTGCTGGAGCAGTCCCCCGCGCTGTCCGGGCGGGCGCACGACCGGCTCGCCCCGGGGCTGAACCACCTGGCCTTCCACGCCGGCCCGCCCGCCGAGGTGGACCGGCTGGTCGCCGCCGCGCCGGCGTACGGCTGGGAGCTGCTGTTCCCGGACCGGCACCCGCACGCGGGCGGCCCGGACACGTACGCGGCGTATCTGGCCGACGGGCAGGGCTACGAGGTGGAACTGGTCGCCGGGACCGACTGACCGGCACCGCCGAGGGCCGGGACATCGGGTCAGGAGCGGTCCAGCGCGTTCCGGCGGGCCGGGGCGCTCCGCCCGGCACCCGGCCGCCGGGAACCGGACATCCGCCACTTCGGGGATCGACCGGGCCGGACCGCCCCGGCGCAGCCCCGGACCGGTGTCCGCCGGCGGCGCACCCGAGCCCGGCGTACGGTGAGCGCGACCACGACCACCGCGACCACCGCGCCGCCGACAGCGGTCGGCAGCCCGGTGGACGCCGCGCCGGCCGCCCAGCCGAGCAGCACCGTGCCGGGCACCCAGGCCAGCACCGCGACCCCGTCGAGGACCACGAACCGGACGTACGGCAGCCCTGCGGCGCCGGCCACCCGGGGCACCAGGGTACGGACGAAGGCGGTCCACCGGCCGAGCAGCACCGCCGTACCGCCCCGGGCGGCGATCAGCGCCTCGGCCCGCCGCCACCGCTGCTCGCCGACCCACCGTCCCAGCCGACCGGCCCGCAGCCGGGGCCCGAGCAGCCGGCCCTCCAGGTAGCCGAGCTGGTCCCCGACGAAGGCCGCGAGGGTGGTGACGGCGAGCGCCGTGCCGAGGTCGAGCCGGCCGGCCCTCGCCAGCAGTCCGACGGTCAGCATCGTGGTCGCGGCCGGCAGCACCATCCCGACCAGCAGGCCCACCTCGGCGGCGAGCACCGCCGCGGCGGCCAGCAGGACGTATCCGGGCGGCAAGGTGCCGAGGCGGTCCAGCAGGGAATCCACGAAGGTCATGTCACCAGCCTGCGACACCGGGCCACCCCCGCCGGTCCTCCCGGCGGCCGGGCCCGCTCCTCCGGGTGGCCGGCCGGTCCCCTAGGGAACCCCCGGGGTGGGGACCAGGTTGAAGTCGTCGTCCACCAGTCCGAGCCGGTGCGCCACCACCGCCGCCTGTACCCGGTTGCGCAGGTCCAGCTTCTCCATCGCCGCCGAGACATGGGTCTTCACCGTGGTGACGCCCAGGTGCAGCCGGGCACCGATCTCCGCGTTGGACAGGCCGGTGCCGACAAGCGCCAGCACCTCCCGCTCCCGGGGGCTGAGCATCCGCAGGCCCGGCTGCGGCACCTTGGGCTCCGGCCGCAGCTCATGGTCGTGGGCGGCGATCGCCCGGCGGACGATCCGGGCCAGCACCGGCGGTGCCACCAGCGCCTCGCCCCGGGCCGCCCGACCCACCGCGTCGATCAACTCCTCGGGCGCGCCGTCCTTCACCAGATAGCCGATCGCCCCGGCGCCCAGCGCGCCGTAGATGTCGGCGTCGTCGGCGAAGGTGGTCAACACCACCACCCGTACCCCCGGTTGCCGGGCGAGGATCCGGCGGGTCGCCTCGATGCCGTCCATCCGAGGCATCCGCAGGTCCATCAGGACGATGTCGGGGCGCAACCGTTCGGTGAGGCGGACCGCCTCGTGGCCGTCCCCCGCCTCGCCGACGACCTCGAACCCCCCGGCGGTGCGCAACAGCAGGCCCACGCCGGCCCGGACCAGCGCCTGGTCGTCCACCACGAGTACCCGGATCACGAAACCTCCCGTACCGGCAGCCAGGCGAGCAACCGCCACCCGCCCACGTGGGTCGGGCCGGCGGTCAGGGTGCCGCCCAGCAGCCCCACCCGCTCCCGCAGCCCGGCCAGCCCGTGCCCGGACGAGGGTAGCGCCGGGCCGGGCCGGGGCTGCTCCGGACCGCTGTCGTGTACCTCGACCAGCAGCCCGACCGGCTCCGACCGGACCACCACCGTGGCTGTCGCGCCCGGGCCGGCGTGCTTGAGGCTGTTGGTCAGCCCTTCCTGGATCACCCGGGCGGCGGTGGTGCGCACCACCAGCGGGGTGCTGGCCGCCCGGTCGTCGATGGTGACCTGCACGGCCAGGCCGGCGGTCCGGACCACCCGTTGCGCCTCGGTGATGATCTGCTCGGGTTCCACCATCGGCGCACCGCCCTCGATCGCCTCCGGGTCGCGGAGCACCTCCAACAGCTCACGAAGTTCGTCAAGCACCCGTCCGGCGGTGGACCGCAGCTCGCCGAGCGCCGTGACGGCCTCGTCCACCCGCCCGGTCCGCCGGGTGGCGTACTGGGCGGCCCCGGCCTGAAGGGCGATCGCCGCGACGTGGTGCGCGACGATGTCGTGCAGGTCCCGGGCGATGCTGGCGCGTTCGGCGAGCCGGGCGGCCCGGGTCTGCATTTCCTGCCGCGACTCGGCGTCCCGGGCCCGCTCCTCGGCCACCACCGCCGCGTTGCGCAGCCCTCTCAGGTAGCGGCCGAAGGCGACCGGCGCGGCCGATGAGCCGACGACCATCGCCAACCGGAGCAGGCCCGCGCCACCGGCCAGCACGTCCGGCGGGCCCGAGTCGAGCGCCGTGTAGAGCACGACCGCGACGAACAGCGCGAAGGCCGCGGCGGTGGCCGGCCAGCCCGCCCGGTACCCGACGAACCCGAGCGCCACCGCGGCGCACAGCAGCGGGGTACCCGTGCCGAACGGTGAGAGCTGGACCGCGGCCAGCATCAGCGCGCTCTCCAGCACCAGCACCGGGGCGGGCCACCGGCGCACCCCCACCAGGGCCAGCCCCGCGGTCACCGCGAGCGCCACGTTGACGCCCCGGCCGGTGACCTCCGGGGTCAGGCTGTTCAGGCTGCTGGCCAGGCCCAGCCCGGCCGCGGCCAGCCCGAGCAGCAGCTCCGGCCACCAGGCGCGTCCGACCTTCACCCGGCCAACCCTACGGAGCGGTGGCCGGACGGTGGTCCTCCCACCGGCCGCCCAGCCTCCTCCGGGTGGCCGGTGCACGGGCCGACGGGGCGATCTGGCGGCCCGGCCGTCGTTCCTAGCCTCGGCGACATGAGCGACTCGTGGGCGTTCCTCAGCCAGTTCACCCGGCATCCGTTCACCGTGGGCGCCGTGGCCCCCAGTGGGCCGGGGTTGGCCGCCGACATCACCGCGGCGGTGCCCAGCACGGGTGACCCGGTGGTGGTCGAGTTGGGTCCGGGCACGGGCGTGTTCACCCAGGCCATCCAGCGCCGGCTCGGCGGCCGGGGCCAGCACCTGGCGCTGGAGGTCAACCCGCGCTTCGCGGCCCGGGTGGCGCGGCGGTACCCGGGGGTGGAGGTGGTGCTCGGCGACGCGGCGGCGCTGGGTGGCCTGCTGGCCGCGCGGCGGCATCCGTGCGCCGACGTGGTGGTCAGCGGCCTGCCATGGGCGGCGTTCCGGGAGAGCCGGCAGCGCAGCGTGCTGGACGCGGTGGCCGCCGGGCTGGGCGACGGGGGCGCGTTCACCACGTTCGCCTACCGGCACGCGCTGTGGACGCCGCCGGCCCGCCGCTTCCGCAGCCTGTTGCGGCAGGTGTTCGACGAGGTCACCGTGGGCCGTACGGTCTGGGGGAACCTGCCGCCGGCGCTTGTCTACCACTGTCGCCGCCCGCTACGGGCCGGCGGCTGACCGCGCGGCGGGTCAGGCGGCGGGCCAGTCCTGGGAGGCCAGACGCGGCGAGACCGCCCCGGGTGGGGCGGCCTCGAGCCAGGAGAGGAATCCGGTGACCGTGGACCGGGCCATGGCGATCTCCACCGGGGCGTGTTGACTGGTACAGCGGAGGATCACCCAGTCGGCGGGCATGGAGAATCGCTCCTGCCCTTCGGGCAGCCGCCGTCGCTCCACCACCAGTTCCTTGCGGGACAGCACCCGCTTGGGCCGGATGGCGAAACTGAACATCCGGTACCAACGGAGTTCGTCGCCGGCGAACCGGCCGAAACCGGGCGACCAGCCTCGGCCGTCGAGCATGGTGGTTACCCGGACGCTGAGCCGGATGATGCCCCCGCTACGGGTCACCAGGGCGCGCCGGAGGAAGAGAATGAGGAGCGCGGCGAGGACGACCGCGATGCCGATACCGATCCCTTCCACGATCTCCATCGGCGGGTCGGCTCAGCGCGCCGGAGTGGCCGGGCTGGCGCTCTCGGCGAGGACCGTCACGCCCTCGCCGGTCACCGACAGGAAGCCGCCCGCGACGTCGTACGCGACCTGCTCACCGCCGGCCTGCTTGATGCGCACCTGGCTCGGCTCGGCGAGCTGGCCGAGCAGCGGCGCGTGCCCCGGCAGCACACCCAGCTCACCCTCGGTCGTCCGGGCGACGACCATCTCGGCCTCACCCGTCCAGACCTTCTCCTCGACGGCTACGAGCTCGACGTGAAGCTGCTTTGCCACGCTGTCTCCTTGCTGCGGCGGCGGATTGCCGAAATTCTAGTCGCGCCGCCCCGGGCCACCCAACGCGGGTGCCGAGAGTTGCGCCACGAGTTCCGCCACCTGGTGCCGACGCTACTTGGTCGTCTGCCGGAAATCGGGGTGTTCCAGCAGGAAAGCATCCAGCTGTTCGTTGCGCAGCGCGGTGAAGAAGTCCTCGACCCCCGGCTCGAAGCGCTCACCCAGGTAGCGGGAGCCGCTGTTCACCGCCCCGCCCGGCAGCTTGATCGTCTCGATCGAGCTGGACCGCAGGTCCTTCAGCGCGAGGGCGTAGTCGACGATGCTGTCACCCCGGCCGTTGAAGATCAGCGACTGACCGGCGGCCCGCACCACCCGGTCGAGCTTGACCGGGTTGGTCACCACGTCGGCGCTGAACGCCTGGTCGGCCATCGCCTTGATGAACTGCTGCTGGTGCCGCTGCCGGCCGTAGTCGGCGTCCGGCACGCCGTTGCGCGGGTAACGCTGCCGGACGTAGTCCAGCGCCTGCCACCCCTTGAGGTGGGCGTTGCCCTTCTTGTACTGGGCCTGCGGCCCGATGTAGCCCTCGCCGTAGGGGTTGCCCTCGCGCAGGGTGCCGTCCGGCTTGCGGTGCTCGGAGCGGACGTCCCGCTCGATGTACATGTCGACGCCGCCCATCGCGTCGACGATCTTCGTGAAGCCGTTGAAGTTGATGATCGCCCCGGCGTCGAAACGCTTGATGCCGGTGACCTGCTGGACGGTCTTGGCCAGCAGCTCGAAGCCCCGCGCGGCGTCCGGGTCGGCGCCGTCGGGCATCGCGCTGCCGTGCGACATCGCCCCGTTGAGCTTGCCCTTGCCGCCGGCGTAGTCGGCCTTGGGGAACGCGGGGATGTCCACGTACAGGTCGCGCGGCACGGAGAAGAGGTACGCCCGGTCCAGCCCCGCGGGCACGTGCAGGACCATGATCGAGTCGGCGAGCGGGCGCTGCTTCGGATTCCGCGGGTCGATGCCGACCAGCAGGATGTTGAGCGGGCCCTTGATGTCGCTCTTGCGCTCCTTGGCGCCGGCCGCCTGGTCGCCGAAGAGGTCGGCCTTGCCGACCGAGCCCTCGTAGCGGGCCACCAGGGCCTCGTAGCCCACCAGCACCGCGCCGCTGAGCAGCAGCAGCACGGTGCCGAAGATGGTGCACAGCCGGGCCCAGCGCGGTACGCCGGACCAGCGCGACCGCCCTCGGCGGTTCTTGCCGGCCTCACCCACGAGCAGCTCCCCTCGTCACGCCTTCGCCTTCGCCCCGTAGACGGGCGCACAGAGTCGTTTCGTTGCAGGTTTCACGCTCGTGACCCTGCGTGGGTTGCATGTTCCACCGAGTACGTGAACGTGGCTCGAACCGTACCCCGCTGCTCAGGTGGTCAAGCGGCGCGCGCAAAGCGACATCCGACGCGAACGACCCCAGTACGACAAAGGGCCACCCCGGAATCATCCGGGGTGGCCCTTTTCGGCTGTGGCGGAATTCTCAGCCCTGCGCCATCAGCTCCTTGGCCTTGGCCTCGAGGTCCTCGATGCCGCCGCACATGAAGAACGCCTGCTCCGGGAAGTGGTCGAACTCGCCCTCGGCGATCCGCCGGAACGCGTCGATGGTCTCCGTGATCGGCACCGTCGAGCCCGGCACGCCGGTGAACTGCTCGGCGGCGTAGGTGTTCTGCGACAGGAAGCGCTCGATCCGGCGGGCCCGGCCGACGGTGAGCTTGTCCTCCTCGGAGAGCTCCTCGATGCCCAGGATGGCGATGATGTCCTGCAGGTCCTTGTAGCGCTGCAGGATCCGCTTCACCTCGGTGGCGACCGCGAAGTGCTCCTCGCCGACGAACTCCGGGGCGAGGATCCGGGACGAGGACGCCAGCGGGTCCACGGCCGGGTAGATGCCCTTGTCGGAGATCGACCGCTCGAGGTTGGTGGTCGCGTCCAGGTGGGCGAACGTGGTGGCCGGCGCCGGGTCGGTGTAGTCGTCGGCGGGCACGTAGATCGCCTGCATCGAGGTGATGGCCTGGCCCCGGACGGAGGTGATCCGCTCCTGGAGCTCGCCCATCTCGTCGGCCAGGGTCGGCTGGTAACCCACGGCGCTCGGCATCCGGCCGAGCAGCGTGGAGACCTCGGAACCGGCCTGGGTGAAGCGGAAGATGTTGTCGATGAAGAGCAGCACCTCCTGCTTCTTCACGTCGCGGAAGTATTCCGCCATGGTCAGCGCGGACAGCGCCACCCGCAGCCGGGTGCCCGGCGGCTCGTCCATCTGGCCGTAGACCAGCGCGGTCTTGTCGATGACGCCCGACTCGGTCATCTCGGCGATGAGGTCGTTGCCCTCACGGGTGCGCTCACCCACGCCGGCGAAGACCGAGGTACCACCGAAGTTCCGGGCCACCCGGGTGATCATCTCCTGGATGAGCACCGTCTTGCCCACGCCCGCGCCGCCGAACAGGCCGATCTTGCCGCCCTTGACGTACGGGGCGAGCAGGTCGATGACCTTGATGCCGGTCTCCAGCATCTCGGTCTTCGGCTCCAGGTCCGCGAAGGCCGGGGCCTTGCGGTGGATGCCCCACCGGTCGTCGGCCTGAATGGTCTCGCCCTCGGTGAGGTTGAGGCACTCGCCGATCGCGTTGAACACGTGGCCCTTGACCGCGTCGCCCACCGGCACGCTGATCGGCGCGCCGGTGTCGCGCACCTCGGTGCCGCGGACCAGGCCGTCGGTCGGCTGCATCGAGATGGCGCGGACCAGGTTGTCACCCAGGTGCTGGGCGACCTCCAGGGTCAGCGTCTTCTCACCGCCGGACAGCGTCACGTCGACGTGCAGGGCGTTGAACAGGTCCGGCATGGCGTCGCGCGGGAACTCGGCGTCGACGACCGGGCCGATGACCCGGACCACGCGACCCGTGGCCGTCTTGGTCTCAACTGCGGATACAGTCATCACACTTCACTTCCCGACGCGGCCAGCGCGTTCGCGCCGCCGACGATCTCACTGATCTCCTGGGTGATGCCGGCCTGACGGGCCGAGTTCATCTCACGCGTGTACTTCTCGATCATCTCTTCGGCGTTGTCGGTGGCGCTCTTCATCGCCCGCCGACGGGCGGCCGACTCGCTGGCCGCCGACTCCAGCAACGCCGCGTAGATCCGCGTGTTGATGTACTTCGGCAGCAGCGCGTCCAGCAGCGACTCCGGCTCCGGCTCGAACTCGTACGCCGGCAGCACCCCGGCCGCCGTGGCCTCCGAGCGCGGCCGCTCCTCGATCTGCAGCGGGCCGATGATCCGCGACACCGGGTTCTGGGTCATCAGGGACTTGAACTCGGTGTAGACGATGTGCAGCTCGTCGACCCCGAGGATCCCGTCCGCCCCGGCGTCGCCGTCGGTGTCGTCCGCGCCGGCGCTGAACGCCTTGATCAGCGTCTCGCCGACCGCGCGGGCGTCGTCGAACGCCGGCTGCTCGGAGAAGCCCGTCCAGCTCTCGGCGATCTCCCGGTTACGGAACCGGTAGAACGCCACGCCCTTGCGGCCGATGACGTAGAGCACCGGCTCCTTGCCGTCGGCCTTCAGCCGGGCGATCAGCGACTCGGCGGTGCGGATCGCGTTGGAGCTGTAGCCACCGGCCAGACCGCGGTCGGCGGTGACCAGCAGGACGCCCGCCCGCCGCACCCGCTCGCGCGGGGTGAGCAGCGGGTGGTCGATCCGGGCGTTGGAGGCCAGCGCCGTCAGCACGCCGGTGATCGCCTGGGCGTACGGCAGCGACGCCGCCACCTTGGCCTGGGCCTTGGCGATGCGGCTCGTCGCGACGAGCTCCATCGCCTTGGTGATCTTCTTCATCCCCTTGGCGGAACGGATCCGCTGCCGGAGAACGCGTACCTGGGCGGCCATGGATCAGCTCTCGGCCGGGCGGTCGGCGGCGCTGTCGCGGAAGCGGGTCACCGTCTCGCGGTTCTGCTCGCCCTCCAGCGGCTGCGCCGGCGCGTCGTTGACCCGCACCTCGTCCTCCTTGCCCAGGAAGACCTGCTTGAACTCGCTGATCGCCGAGTCCAGCGAGGCCACGATGTCGTCGCCCCACTTGTTGTCCGCGATCGAGGCCAGCACGCCCTGGTGCTTGTGCCGCAGGTACTGGAGGAACTCGGACTCGAAGCGGCGGACCTCGCCGACCGGGATGTCGTCCAGCTTGCCCTCGGTGCCGGCCCAGACGGAGACGACCTGCTCGTTCACCGGGTACGGCGAGTAGTTCGGCTGCTTGAGCAGCTCGACCAGGCGGGCGCCGCGGTTCAGCTGGTTCTGCGAGGCCTTGTCCAGGTCGGAGGCGAAGGCGGCGAACGCCTCCAGCTCACGGAACTGGGCCAGGTTGAGCCGCAGCGAGCCGGCGACCTTCTTCATCGGCTTCACCTGCGCGGCGCCACCGACCCGGGAGACCGAGGTGCCGACGTTGATGGCCGGCCGGACGCCCTGGTTGAACAGGTCGGTCTCCAGGAAGATCTGGCCGTCGGTGATGGAGATGACGTTGGTCGGGATGAACGCCGAGATGTCGTTCGCCTTGGTCTCGATGATCGGCAGACCGGTCATCGAACCGCCGCCCAGCTCGTCGGAGAGCTTGGCGCAGCGCTCCAGCAGGCGGGAGTGCAGGTAGAAGACGTCACCCGGGTACGCCTCGCGGCCCGGCGGGCGGCGCAGCAGCAGCGACACCGCGCGGTAGGCCTCGGCCTGCTTGCTCAGGTCGTCGAAGACGATCAGGACGTGCTTGCCGCCGTACATCCAGTGCTGCCCGATGGACGAGCCGGTGTAGGGCGCCAGGTACTTGAAGCCGGCCGGGTCGGAGGCCGGGGAGGCGACGATGGTGGTGAACTCCATCGCGCCGGCCGCCTCCAGCGTCCCCTTGATGGAGGCGATGGTGGAGGCCTTCTGGCCGATCGCGACGTAGATGCAGCGGACCTGCTTCGTCGGGTCGCCGGAGGCCCAGTTGTCCCGCTGGTTGAGGATGGCGTCCAGGGCGACCGTGGTCTTGCCGGTCTTCCGGTCACCGATGATCAGCTGCCGCTGACCCCGGCCGATCGGGGTCATCGCGTCGACCGCCTTGATGCCGGTCTGCAGCGGCTCGAAGACGGACTGCCGGGCCATCACGTTCGGGGCCTGCAGCTCCAGCTCGCGGTAGCCCTCGTTGGCGATGTCGCCGAGGCCGTCGATCGGCTCGCCGAGCGCGTTGACCACGCGGCCGAGGAAGGCGTCGCCGACCGGGACGGAGAGCACCCGCTCGGTGCGCTTGACGCGCTGACCCTCTTCGATCCCGCCGAAGTCACCGAGGACGACGACACCGATCTCCCGGACGTCGAGGTTCAGCGCCACGCCGAGCGTGCCGTCCTCGAACTCCAGCAGCTCGTTGGTCATGGTCGAGGGCAGGCCCTCGACGTGGGCGATGCCGTCGCCGGCGTCGGCGACGGTGCCGACCTCCTCGCGGGAGACGTCGGTCGTGTAGGAGGAGACGTAGCGCTCCAGGGCGCCGCGGATCTCCTCCGTCGAGATGGTCAGCTCGGCCATCCTCTGCTTCCTTAAGTATCTCAGGGCCCGGGATACCTAGTACCGACCGGTCCGGTGGCGACGTATCAGGGCTGCTCAGCGCTTGGCGAGCGCGTTACGGGTCTCGTTGAGGCGGCGCAGGACGGTGCCGTCGTACAGGTCGGAGCCGACCCGCACGCTCACCCCACCGAGCACCTCGGGGTCGACCGTCTGCTTGACGGAAACCTCTCGACCGTACATCTCCGAGAGGCGGGCGCCGAGGCGTCGCTCCTCGGAGTCACTCAGCGGGGCCGCCACGGTCACGTACGCGACCTGCCGGTCCCGCCGGTCGGCGGCCAGCTCGACCAGCCGGGTGAGCGCACCGGTGAAGGAGCGTCCCCCGAAGCCGGCCAGCGCGGCCTCGACGAGGCGGACGGTGACCGGCCGCGCCTTGCCGGCGAGCAGCTCCCGGGCCAGCGAGGCCCGCTGCTCGGCCGGGGCGATCGGGTCGGAGAGGGTGTTGGACAGCGCGCCCGAGCCGGAGACGACCTGCCCGAAGCGGAACAGCTCGTCCTCCACCTCGCCCAGCTCGCCGGCGTTGTCGGCGCTCGCCAGGAGCGCCTCCACGCCCAGCCGCTCGGCGCCGTCGAGCAGTTCCGACGGTGCCGACCAGCGGCCGGAGACCAGGGCGACGAGCAGGTCGACCGCGTCCCGGCCGACCTTGCCGCTCAGGATCCCGGTGAGCAGCGCGGCGCGGTCCTCACCCGAGCGCGCCGGGTCCGACAGCGCCCGGCGCAGCCGCGGCTCCCGCCGCAGCAGGGCGGCGACGGAGAGGATGTCGTCGGCGGTGGTGGCCACCGCCGACGGCTCCGCGCCGCGGACGTACGCGTCGAGGCGCTCGGCCGCGACCTTGTACGACTCCCGGCTGGCGGCCTGCATCAGCGGGCCCCCGTGCTCTCGAGACCGCTCAGGAACCGGTCCACGGTGCCCTTGCGACGCGCCTCGTCGGCCAGCGACTCACCGACGATCCGGCTGGCCAGGTCCACCGCGAGGGTGCCGACCTCGGTGCGCAGCTCGCGCACGATGGTGGCCCGCTCGGCGGCGAGCTGCTCCTTGCCGGCGGCGATGACCCGGTCGGACTCCTCCCGCGCCTTGGCGAGGATGTCCTGGCGGATGCCCTCGGCGTCGGCCCGGGCGTCGTCCCGGATCTTGGCGGCGTCGGTACGCGCCTCGGCGAGCTGCGCACGGTACTGCTCGAGGAGCTGGTTCGCCTCGGCCTGCGCGGCCTCGGCGCGCTTGATGCCACCCTCGATCGCGTCGACCCGGGCCTGGAACGTCTGCTCCATGCGCGGGAAGACGAACTTCATCAGCACGAAGCAGAGAATGCCGAAGGCGACCAGCCCGACCACGATCTCCTGCCAGATGGGGATGATCGGGTTGTGGGTCGCCTCACCACCCTCGGCGGCGAGGAAGTACATGGGAAAACCTCCCGGTCAGAGGGGCTGGATCAGGCGGTGCCGGCCCAGATGAAACCGAAGGCGATGCCCAGCAGCGCGAGGGCCTCGATGACGGCGAAGCCGATCCAGACGTACGGCAGGGTCATCCGCGAGGACTCCGGCTGACGGGCGGTCGACTGGATGTAGGCCGAGAAGACCAGGCCCACGCCGATGCCCGGGCCGATGGCGGCCAGACCGTAACCGATGGCAGCGGTGCTGCCCGTTACCTCGGCAAGGATGCTCATTGTGGTTCCTCCTGGTTATCACGCGTGACTCTCACGCGGGACGACAACGGTTGGTACGAAGATTGCTCAGTGCTCGTCGGCGAGCGCGCCCTGCACGTAGCTGGCGGTCAGCACCGTGAAGACGTACGCCTGCAGACAGATCACCAGGAACTCGAGGAAGGTCAGCGCGATCGTCATCGTCCAGGACAGCACCGACACCGGCGCCAGCCAGGTGTTGGCGCTGAGCATGGCGAAGCCGCCGAGCGTGAAGACCAGCAGGAGCATGTGGCCGGCGAACATGTTGGCGAAGAGACGAACCGCCAGCGAGAACGGCCGGACCAGGAACGTGGAGAAGAACTCGATCGGGATCAGCAGCGGCAGGATGTACCAGGGCGCCGGCGGGATCAGAGAGTTCTTGAAGTACTTCACGAAGCCGTGGTGCCGGATGCCGACCCAGTTGAAGAGCAGGTAGCTGATCACGGCGAGAATCGCCGGGAAGGCGATGTGCGAGTTCGGCGAGATCTGGAAGAACGGAATGATCGCGAACATGTTCGTCAGCAGGACGAAGCAGAAGAGCGTGGTGAAGTACGGAGCGAACCGCACGCCCCGGTGCCCGATCATGTCGACCGCGATGTTGTTGCGGACGAAACCGTAGATCGACTCGGCGAACCACTGCTTCTTCGTCGGGACCAGCTGCGGGTTCCGGTAGGTGGCGAGGAAGAAGATGATCAGCACGCCGACGGCGATCCAGACCATCGCGGTGATCTTGGTGAACCAGTACGAGTCGTGCGCACCCCAGGGCAGGATGCTGGGCAGGTAGAAGTCCTCCACGCTCGGTGGGAATGCCGCCTGGCCCGCTGCCAGGACGTTCGCCTGTCCGAACACCGCGTCCCTTCCTAAGTAGGCGTGCCGAGCCGGCGGACGACCAGGATGATCCCCCCGGCCATGCCGAGCACGACCCCGATCCCGGTGGCGATGCCGCCGGTGTCGAGCCACTGGTCGACCAGCCAGCCGATGAAGCCCCACACCAGCATTCCCCCGATGAGGTAGCTGAGCGCGGTCCAACCCTGACCGGCACCGGACGGAACGTCGTCCGCGCCGCCAGCGTTGGGGGGTTTCTGGTCACCGGCCATGACGGGGCGAACGATATCAGTCGAGGAGACGAGGCTGTGCCTCACCCCCCGCACAACCTGGTTGTGTGGGACACGGGCGGGCGATGTCGTCTGGAGGCACGCTACTCCTCCTCCGCGACTGAGAGAATGACCGATCACGGACACGTCGGCGTGCCGTCCGAAGAGTGGGACGCTCAGTTGTGGACCCGGCGGGCGTGCCGGGTGGCGAGCCACCAGATGTGCACCCCGGTCCAGACCACCACGCCCGCGGCGATGCCGAGGCAGAACGGGATCAGTCCCGGCCAGCCGGTCGACCCGACCAGGATCATCACCCCGCCGAGCAGTGTCATCTTGGCGATGTAGAGGCCCAGCCCGAACGGCAGGATCAGCTGCGGGTCGCGGGCGTCCGCCCAGGCCAGCACAACGGTGGTCAGCGAGTAGCTGACCGCGGTCACGGCCACCCCGGCCGCCGCGCCGAGCGCGCCGTCCGCGCCCCGCAGCATCCCGCCGGCCACCGCGGCCAGCGCGGCCACCCCGGCCGTCGCGGCCAGCAGCACGGGCAGGTGGCGCAGCCGCCAGCCCCGGTCCGCGGCCGCCTCCGCGCCGCCCACCCCGCGCTCAGCCACGGGGGTACGCCGGGAAGGCGGCGACCAGCTCGGTCACGTCGGCGGCGATCCGGGTCAGCTCGTCGGCGCCCCCGGGTGCCTGCGGGTCGGTGCGGACGGCCCGGGCGATCAGCGCGGCGATCCGGCGCATCTCCTCCTCGCGCATGCCCTGGGTGGTGACGCTGGGGCTGCCCACCCGGATGCCGGAGGCGACCATCGGCTTCTGCGGGTCGTACGGGATCGCGTTCTTGTTGAGCGTGATGCCGGCGGCGTCGCAGCGCGCCTCGGCCTCGGCGCCGGTCACCCCCACCTGCCGCAGGTCGAGCAGGGCGAGGTGGGTGTCGGTGCCGCCGGAAACCGGCCGCATCCCCTCGGCGGCCAGCCCGGCGGCCAGCGCCCGGGCGTTGCCGACCACCTGGCCGGCGTACGTCCGGTAGTCGGGCTGGGCGGCCTCGCGCAGCGCGACCGCCTTGGCCGCGACGGCGTGCATCAGCGGCCCGCCCTGGGTGAACGGGAAGACCGCCTTGTCGATCCGGGCCGCGAGGGACTCCCGACAGAGGATCATGCCGCCGCGCGGGCCGCGCAGCACCTTGTGGGTGGTGGCGCAGACGACGTCGGCGTACGGCACCGGGGAGGGGATGGCGCCACCGGCGACCAGCCCGATGAAGTGCGCCGCGTCCACCATCAGGTACGCCCCGACCTCGTCGGCGATCTCCCGGAACGCCGCGAAGTCGATCAACCGGGGATAGGCCGTGGCCCCACAGATGATCATTTTGGGGCGGTGCGCGCGGGCCAGGTCCCGCACCTCGTCGTAGTCGATCAGCTCGGTGTCCCGCCGGACCGTGTAGCCGACCGCGTGGAACCACTTGCCGGAGAAGTTCACCCGGCTGCCGTGGGTGAGGTGGCCGCCGTGCGGCAGGTCCATCGCCAGCACCGTGTCCCCCGGCTGCACCAGCGCCGCGTACGCGGCCAGGTTGGCGCTCGCGCCGGAGTGCGGCTGGAGGTTCGCGTGCTCGGCGCCGAACAGCTCCTTCGCCCGGGCGATCCCGATCTCCTCCGCCCGGTCCACCTCGGCGCAGCCGCCGTAGTAGCGCCGACCGGGGTAGCCCTCGGCGTACTTGTTGGTGAGCGTCGAGCCGAGCGCGGCGAGCACCGCCGGCGAGGTCAGGTTCTCGCTGGCGATCAGTTGCAGACCGCCGCGCAACCGGTCCAGCTCGCCCAGCACCACCTCGGCGATCTCCGGGTCGACGGCGGTGAGCTGCTGGAAGTCCGGCCCCCAGAAGGTGTCCCTCGCGTTCTCCACAGCGAAGGAGTCTACGGAGGCCCAGACTGGAAGCCGTGAGATGCCTGGTCACCGGAGCGACGGGTTACATCGGCGGGCGGCTGGCGCCCCGGCTGCTGGCGGAGGGGCACCAGGTCCGCTGCCTGGCCCGCACGGCCGGCCGGCTGCGGGACGTGCCGTGGGCCGCCGAGGCGGAGATCGCCGAGGGGGACCTGCGCAAGCCGGAAACGCTGCCGGCCGCGTTCGCGGGCGTCGACGTCGCGTACTACCTGGTGCACTCGCTGGGCCAGGCCGGCTTCGAGGCGGCCGACCGGGAGGCGGCGACCAACTTCGTCGCGGCGGCGCGCGCCGCGGGCGTACGCCGGATCGTCTATCTCGGCGGCCCGGAGCCGGCGGGCGGGACCCCCTCGCCGCACCTGCGGTCCCGGGCCGAGGTGGCGCGGATCCTGCTGGCCGGCGGGGTGCCCACGGTGGTGCTCCGGGCGGCCGTGATCATCGGGTCCGGCTCGGCCTCCTTCGAGATGCTGCGCTACCTCACCGAGCGGTTGCCGGCCATGATCACCCCGCGCTGGGTCCGCAACCGGATCCAGCCGATCGCGGTCCGGGACGTGCTGCACTACCTGGCCGGCTGCGCCACCCTGCCGCCCGAGGTGAACCGGGGCTTCGACATCGCCGGCCCGGACATCCTCACCTTCACCGAGATGATGCAGCGCTACGCCCGGGTGGCCGGCCTGTCCCGCCGGATCATCGTGCCGGTGCGGGCGCTCACCCCGTCGCTCTCCTCGCACTGGGTCGGCCTGATCACCCCGGTCCCCAGCGGCATCGCCCGCCCGCTGGTGGAGAGCCTGATCCACGAGGCGGTGGCGCACGAGCACGACATCGCCGGGTACGTGCCCGACCCGCCCGGCGGGCTGACCGGCTTCGACCAGGCGGTCGGGCTGGCGCTGGCCAAGGTCCGCGACGCCGAGGTGGAGACCCGCTGGTCCACGGCCAGCGGGCCGGACGCCCCGGCCGAGCCGCTGCCCAGCGACCCGAAGTGGTCCGGCGGCACGGTCTACACCGACCTCCGGGAGCGGGCGGTGCACGCGCCACCGGCGGCGCTGTGGCGGGTGATCGAGGGGGTCGGTGGCGAGCACGGCTGGTACTCCTTCCCGCTGGCCTGGTCGGTCCGGGGCTGGCTGGACCGGCTGGTCGGCGGGGTGGGCCTGCGCCGGGGTCGGCGCGACCCGCACCGGCTCCAGGTGGGCGAGGCGCTGGACTTCTGGCGGGTCGAGGAGATCGTCCCGGGTGAGCTGCTGCGACTGCGGGCCGAGATGCGGCTGCCCGGCCGGGCCTGGCTGGAGATGCGCGCCGAGCCGGCCGAGGGCGGCGGCAGCCGGTACGTGCAACGGGCGGTCTTCCTGCCGCACGGGCTGGCCGGGCACGCCTACTGGGGGGTGGTCTTCCCGTTCCACGCGGTCATCTTCGGCGGCATGGCCCGCAACATCGCCCGCGGCGCCGAGGTGTAAGGAGGGGCCCCTTATTAACAGACGTCTGTTAATAAGGGGCCCCTCCTTACACCTCAGTTGCCGTCGCGGGCGCCGGTGGTCCGGTATGCGACCGACTCACTCGGCGGTACGAAGTCGCGGGCCGGCTCGCCCCGCAGGGCGTACGCGAGGGTCCGGCCGACGGCGTCCACCATCCGCGCCTGCACGGCCTTGCCCACCGCGTCGCGCGGGTCGTCGGGGTTGGCGGCGATCGAGGCGACCGCGAGCTGCGGGGTGAAGGCCACCACGCTCTCCGTCTCGAACCGCTCCGAGCTGCCGGTCTTGCCGGCCACCGGCCGGCCCAGCCGGGACCGCAGCTCCGGCGCGGTGCCGCCGTTGCAGCGCCGGTACATCGACTGGTCACCCACCGGGCAGCGGGCCGCGTCGGTGGCCGCCCGGGCCACCTCGGTGTCGAGCACCTGGCGGCAGTCGGGGCGGCCGGCGGCGACGGCCCGGCCGTCCGGGTCGGTGATCGAGCGGACCGGCCGGGGCGCGCACCAGGTCCCCTCGGCGGCCAGCGTGGCGTACGCGTTGGCCAGGTCCAGCGGGGTGGTGGCGGAGACGCCGAGGGTGAACGCCCCCCAGTCCGCGGCGCTCTGCCGGGCCAGCGCGGCGTCGGCCGGGGCGCGGAACTCGATGCCGAGCCGCTCGGCCATCTCGACCACGCGGTCCGCCCCGACCCGCTGCTCCAGCCAGGCGAAGTAGGTGTTCACCGAGCGGCCGAAGGCGGTCCACATGGTGCGGTAGCCGTCCATCGCCGCGTCGGCGTTCTCCGGGCACCACCGCCCGCCGCAGTCGGCCGGCCCGCCGGAGGCCGGGAACCGGGTCACCAGCCGGGCCGGGGCGTCGTAGCCGGTGTCCAGGGGCAGCCCGGACTCCAGCGCGGCCAGCATGGTGAAGAGCTTGAAGGTGGAGCCGGCCTGGTAGCCGGCGATCGATCCGCCGCCGGCCACCAGCTGGTTGACCGTGTTCGGGTAGTTGCGCTGGCCGGGCGGGTTGGCCGACACGCCGTAGCTGCGGTTCACCGCCATGGCCAGCACCCGGCCGGTGCCCGGCTCCACCACCACGGTGGGCGCCACCCGCGGCTCGTCGGTGCCGTACACCGTCAGCACCTGCTCCCGCAGGGTGTCCTGGATCGCCGGGTCGAGCGAGGCGACGATCCGGTAGCCGCCCCGGCGGAGCAGGTGCCGCCGCTCGTCGACCGAGGCGCCGAAGGCGGGCTGGGCGTCCCACCATCGGGTGAACCAGTCGCAGAAGAACGCCCAGTCGTTGTGCCCCTCGGCGACGCCGGTGCAGTCGTTGGGCGTGGCGCTGGGCCGCAGGTCCAGCGGCTCGGCCCGGGCCCGCTCGGCGTCTTCGGGCGAGACCTGGCCGGTCTCCACCAGCCTCTCCAGCACGTACGACCGGCGGGTCAGGGCGGCCCCGGCGTCCCCGTTGATCGGGTCGTCGGTGGCCGGCGAGCGGACCAGCCCGGCGAGCAGGGCGGCCTGGGCCAGCGTGAGGTCCGCCGGGGACCGGGAGAAGTACCGCTTGCTGGCGGCGGAGATGCCGTACGCCCCGGCGCCGAAGTAGGCGATGTTGAGGTAGCGGCCGAGGATCTGCTCCTTGCTCAGCCCTCGTTCCAGGGCCAGCGCGTACCGCATCTCGCGCACCTTGCGACCGGCGGTGATCTCGGTCGCCTGGGCCCGCTCCTGCTCGGTGAGCCGCGGGTCGCCGGCCAGGGCGTTACGCACGTACTGCATGGTCAGCGTGGAGGCGCCCTGCCGGCCCCCACCGCCGGCCTGGTTGGCCGTGAACGCCCGGGCCACGCCGCGCGCGTCCACGCCGCGGTGCTGGTAGAACCGGGCGTCCTCGGCCGCCACGATCGCCTGCCGCATCACCGGCGCCACCCCGGACAGCGGCACGTCCACCCGGTCCTCCTCGTAGAACGAGGTGATCAGGGTGAGGCCGTCGCCGGCGTACAGGTTCGACCGCTGCACGCTCGGCGGCGTCCGCAGCGAGGCGGGCAGCTCGGACCAGGGGACGCTCAGCCCGCCGAAGCCGATGCCGTAGACCAGCGCGGCCGGCAGGGCCGCCACGGCCAGCGCCAGGCCGGCCAGCACGCCGGCGACCAGGACGGTGAGGACCTTGTGGAGTAGGGCCCGGATCATCAGCTCTCCCCGCAGGAGCCGGTCACGCTAGGACCCGTCCAGAATGCCCCTTTAACCCCTGTTCACGGGCAAACCCGCAGAAAGCTCACGAGAACTCCACACGACCGGCGTACGGGCGCCGGCCGGGCTCACGGCAGCAGGCCGCTGGCGAGGGGGTGGACGACCTCCTCGATCTCGTCGGCCACCCGGCTGAAGCACTGGTCGCCGCGGCCCCACGGGTCGTCCAGGTCGTCGGTGCTCAACGCGGGCGCGCCCCCCCGGGCCGTGTGCGCGGCGGCCACCAGGGCGACCCCGCGCTCGTACACCCCCTCCGGGGTGATCCCGGCCGGCGGCAGCGCCGCGGTGTCCACCGCGCCGAGCAGCCGGCCGAACTCGCCCAGCACGAAGGTGCGGGCGGCGGCGTCGGGGCGCAGCGCCTGCACGTACTCCTGCTGGTCGGCGGTGGCGGTGAGCACCAGGTCCGCGGCGTCGATGTGGTCCGAGCGCAGCTTGCGGGCGGCGAAGCCCTCGACGTCACCGCCCCGGGAGAGCACCTGCCGGGCCGCCGGCGGGTTCATCTCCTCCCCCGCGTGCCAGCCGCCCGTGCCCGCGCTGTGGCTGTGCAGCAGCTCGTCCGCCCGGTCCGGCTCGACGCCGTGCCGGCCCAGCCGCTGCCGCACGGCGAGCACCAGCAGCCGCTCGGCCATCGGCGAGCGGCAGATGTTGCCCATGCACACGTGCAGGACGGTGAACGGCGGCACTCACGCCTCCCGGACGTCGGCGATGTCCGGGACCACGTCGCGCAGCTTCTCCATCGGGATGGCCCCCCGGCGCAGCACCTGCGGCACGTCGCCGGTCAGGTCCACGATCGTGCTCGGCACCGGGTCCGGGCACGGCCCCGCCTCCAGGTAGGCGCGCACCGAGTAGCCGAGCTGGTCGCGGGCCTCCTCCGCGGTGACCGCCGCCGGCTGGCCGGTCTTGTTCGCCGAGGAGACGGCCATCGGGCCGGTCTCCCGCAGCACCTCCAGCGCCACCGGGTGCAGCGGCATCCGCACCGCCACCGTGCCGGTCTTGTCGCCCAGGTCCCAGTTCAGCGTGGGCGAGTGCTCGACCACGATGGTGAGCGCGCCCGGCCAGAACGCCTCGACCAGGTCGCGGGCCGCACGGGGCAGCGAGAAGACCAGGCCGTCGAGGGTGTGCCGGGAGCCGATCAGCACCGGCGGCGGCATCTGCCGGCCGCGGCCCTTCGCGTCCAGCAGCGCCTTGACCGCGTACGGGGTGAACGCGTCCGCGCCGATCCCGTAGACCGTGTCGGTGGGCAGCACGACGAGTTCGCCGTTCTTGACCGCTTCGATGGCCGCAGCGATGCCGCGGTCCCGGTCGGCAGGCGACCGGCAGTCGTAGAGCATCACGAGGAGCCAGTCTGCCACGCCGGGCCCGGGTCGGGTCGCGCGCCGTCCGACCGGCGGGACGCGGTGGCGAATCGGGCCCGTCCGGTGAGGTCCCGGTGCTCCTCGACGGCGGTGAACCGGCCGTCGGCGGCGAGCAGCGCCGGCACCGCCGAGCCGTGCGTGTCGTCGTGCTCGATGCCGAGCACGCCGCCGGGCCGCAGCAGCTCCGCCGCCCGGCGGACCACCGGGCGGATCACCTCCAGCCCGTCCGCCCCGCCGAAGACCGCCTCGTCCGGGTCGTGCCCGGCCACCTCCGGCGGGACGACCACCGAGCGCGGCACGTACGGCGGGTTGCAGAGCAGCACGTCCACCCGGCCGGCGAGGTCGGCCAGCAGCTCCGGGTCGGTGACGTCGGCCGGCACCACCTCGATCGGCCGGTCCCCCGCCGCCGCCCGGTCCGCCGCGTTGCGGCGCAGCCAGCGCAGCGCGGCCGGCGAGCGTTCCACCGCCACCACCCGGGCCGCCGGCAGCTCCTGGGCGAGCGCCAGGGCGATCGCGCCGGAGCCGCTGCACAGGTCCACCACCAGCGGTGCCGGCACCCGCCCGCCCCGGGCCACCCCCCAGCCGGCCAGCAGCTCGGTCTCCGGCCGGGGCACGAACACCCCCGGCCCGACCGCCAACTCCAGGTGCCGGAACCCGGCCACCCCGGTCAGGTGCTGCAACGGCTCCCGGTCCGCCCGGCGGGCGACCAGCGCGTCGAACCGGCCGAGCTGGTCCGGGTCGAACCCGTCGACCAGCGCCAGCCGGCCCCGGGGCACCCCCAGCACGTACGCGGCGAGTTGCTCCGCCTCGGCCCGGGGCGCCTCGACGCCGGCCTCGGCCAGCCGGCGGGCGGCTCGGACCACCGCGTGGGACGGCCGGACCGGATCTGTCCCTTCGGACGGGTGTCGGGCATGGTGGGTCACGTAATAATCATGAGTCGTCGCCCGGGGCAGCCACGAGCCGGTGCGGCAACACGCACACCGACAGGAGGCCGCGGGTGGGCTGGTCCGACCGGGTCACCGACCAGGTTGACGCCCTGAAGCAGGCGCAGCGGCTGCAGGAGTCGAGCCGCTCGGCCGAGGCGTGCGTGATCCTGGACCGGGTGATCCGCACCACCACCGACCCGTACACCCGGGCCGAGGCCCTGGTGCAGCGCCTCTCCGCGCTGATCAACCTGGGCCGTACGGCCGAGTTCACCCGGGCCATCGAGGAGGCGTCCACCGCCGTCCGGGACCTGGCCGAGCCGTACCTGCACGGGCATCTCAACGCGCTGGCCGCCCTCGCCGCGCACCACCAGGGCGCGCTCGACCGGTGCGTCACCCACCTGGTCAAGGCGGCCCGGGCGCTGGGCGCGGTGGAGGATCCGGACGCGCACACCGCCTGGGGCTGGCACGACCTGGCGATGGCATATTCCTATCTCAGCTTCCACGGCTACGCGCTGGGGGCCATCGAGCGGGCCCGGCAGCTCGGCACGGCCGCCGGCATCCCGGAGGAGACCTTCGCCGCGCCGGGCATCCGGCTGCGCAACGCGGTCGCCCTGGACCACAACGGGGACAGCGACGGCTGCCTGCGGGTGCTGCGCGACGTGGCCGGCGACTTCGGCCGCTTCCTGCGCGCCGGGCGGGCCGCCCGGCTGCGGCCGAGCAGCCTGGCCGCGTACGGCTACGCCGCCGCCCGCCGGGCCGCGCTGGGCGACCGGGTGGACCGGGGCGCCGGCGCCGACCCGGCCCGGCTGCTCGAACACGGCGGGGACAGCGCCCGGGCCCGGGACATGGCCCAACTGGGCCAGGTCTGCCTGGCGGTGGCGGACGGCCGCCCGATCGAGGCGGTCACCTGGCTGGACCGGACCCGGGTCGGCGACGAGACCCTGGGCGCGGCCGAACCGGCCCGGCTGCGCAGCATCGCGCTCTCCCGGGCCGGCGACCACGCCGCCGCGCACCGGGCCGACCGGCTGGCCTTCCGGCTGGCCGCGCAGCGCAACGACCGGCTCCGCGACGTCTACATCGACGGCATCGCCGCCCGCATCGACCACGAGGAGATGCGCCGGGAGGCCGCCCGGTACGAGGGTGAGGCGCTGACCGACCCGCTGACCGGGCTGCCCAACCGCCGCCGGCTGGAGCGCTACATCGGCGCGGTGGTGGCGCGCGGCGAGCGGGTGGTGATCGGCGTCTGCGACCTGGACGGCTTCAAGGCGGTGAACACGCGGCACGGGCACCACTCCGGTGACCTGGTGCTGCAACGCATCGCCGGGGTGATCAACCGGGTGATGCGCCGGGGCGACTTCGTGGCCCGCTACGGCGGCGACGAGTTCGTGGTGGTGCTGCCCGGCGCGAGCATGTCGGAGGCCGCCGAGGTGGCCCGGCGGATCGAGGGCGCGGTGCGCGCCGAGGACTGGGAGTCGTTGGTGCCGGGGACCCCGGTGGGGATCAGCATCGGCTTCGCCGAGGTGGGCGACGGCGCCGGGCCAACGCTGCGGGATGCCCTGGGCGCCGCGTTCGAGGCCGCCGACCGGGAGATGCTGCGCGCCAAGACCCGCCCCCGCGCGTCCTGATCCCCCGCCCGCCGGCGATGGGGAGACCGCAGCCTGCCGCAACTCGCGCCACCGGCGCGCGGGCCCGGGACTACCCGGCCTGCCGCAACTCGCGCCGTCGGGGACCGCCCGGCCTGCCGCAACTCGCGGCGTCGGGGACTACCCGGCCTGCCGCAACTCGCGCCCTTCCTACCTCGGACACCGCGCCCTGCCGCGAATCGCACCATCGGGCGCGGCGGGGCGCGGCCGGATGCGGCCGGGTGCGGCCGGCGCGGCGCGGGTCAGCGGCGGGTGAGTTCCGGGTCGCCGGCGAGGCGGGCGGCGCGGTCGGCCTCGGTCAGCGCGTCCAGCACGCCGTCGAGGTCGCCGGCCAGCGCCAGGTCCAGGTTGTACGCGGTGTAGCCGATCCGGTGGTCGGTGATCCGGTTCTGCGGGAAGTTGTAGGTGCGGATCCGCTCCGAGCGGTCCACCGTGCGCACCTGCGCCTTGCGGGCGTCCGAGGCGGCGGCGTCGGCCTGCTCCTGAGCGGCGGCCAGCAGCCGGGCGCGCAGGATGCGCATCGCCTGCTCCCGGTTCTGCAGCTGGGACTTCTCGTTCTGGCAGGAGACCACGATCCCGGTCGGCACGTGGGTGATCCGCACCGCCGAATCGGTGGTGTTCACCGACTGGCCGCCCGGCCCGGACGAACGGAACACGTCGATCCGCAGCTCGTTCGGGTCGATGGTGACGTCCACGTCCTCCGCCTCGGGCAGCACCAGCACGCCGGCCGCGCTGGTGTGGATCCGGCCCTGCGACTCGGTGACCGGCACCCGCTGGACCCGGTGCACGCCGCCCTCCCACTTGAGCCGGGACCAGACGCCGTTGCCGCCCTCCGGCACGCCCTTGGTCTTGATCGCCAGCGAGACGTCCTTGACCCCGCCCAGGTCGGAGTCCTGGGCGTCGATCACCTCGGTGAGCCAGCCGCGCCGCTCCGCGTACCGGGTGTACATCCGCAGCAGGTCGCCGGCGAAGAGCGCCGACTCCTCCCCGCCCTCGCCGGCCTTGATCTCGACGATCACGTCCTTGGCGTCGTGCGGGTCGCGCGGGATGAGCAGCTCGGCGAGGCGCTCCTCCAGCGCCGGCAGGGTCGCCGCGATCGACTCCGCCTCGGCGGCGAAGGAGGGATCCTCCGCGGCCAGCTCCCGGGCGGCGGTGAGGTCGGCCCGGGCCTGTTCCAGCTCGCCGGCCGCCTTGTGCAGCGGGACCAGCTCGGCATAGCGGCGGCCGACCCGCCGGGCGACGCCCTGGTCAGCGTGGATCGCCGGATCGGCCAGCCGCTTCTCCAGCTCGGCGTACTCGTCGAGAAGGGCGGCCAGGCGCTCACTGCTCATGCGGGGGATGCTCCTTCGACGACGACACGCGGACGGGTTACCGAGGGCGGAACGGACGAACGCCCGCGCCCGGCACGGAGGCCGGACACGGGCGTCGTCGGAAGAGCTACTTGGCCTTCTTCGGCTGAACCTTGGCGTACTTCTGCTGGAACTTCGCGACCCGGCCGGCGGTGTCCAGGACGCGCTGCTTGCCGGTGTAGAACGGGTGGCAGGCGCTGCAGGTCTCGACGTGGATCGAGCCGCCCTTGGCGGTGCTGCGGGTCGTGAAGGTGTTGCCGCAGGAGCAGGTGACGTCGGTGCTCACGTACTCCGGGTGGATGTTGGGCTTCATGTCGCCTCGGTCCTTTCGTGGGTGGTCGCCGGGTCGCCTCCGCCGCCGTCGCGGCGGATCGTGGCGTGAACCGGAACCGGTGGCCGACTGACCAGTGTGCCATGGGCTTTCGCCCACCCGGCAGGCGGGTTGGCACACCGGGTCCGGCTGGCTCAACGCTCACCTTCCGGTACGCATTCCCGGCCGGCGGCGCCGGCATTCCTGCGCCCGGCCGTACGCCCGGGGCGGGGCACGATCCGGACGGCCGTGCCGCAACGGGACGGCTGTAAGCAGGGGCCCCCTATTAACGCATTCTGCATAACAGGGGCCCCCTGTTAACAATCGCCACGGCACCGGCTCCTCCCCTATGCTTCCGCGCCATCAGCGCGACCGTCGCCGCTGCCGGTACGCCGGTACGCGGTCACCGGCGCGGATCACCCCGCCCGGCCCGCTTTGCTCTGCTGCCCTCCCGGCGACACCACGGCCCGGTTTCTGTTGCTTCGGCGGAAGCAGAGCAAAGGCTGCGCGGCAGGGCTCCTCGGCCGCGCGGGGCCGTCCGCTGCGGCCCGCTGGCCGGCGTACGCGAAAGAAGGGCACGGCCACGACGGCCGTGCCCTTCCTCGTCGGTCCTACCGGCGCGGGGTCACTCCCCCGGCGTCGACTTCGCGATCTGCATCAGGAACTCGATGTTGGTACGCGACTTCTTGAGCCGGTCCAGCAGCAGGTCCAGCGCCGCCTGCGAGTCCAGCGAGTGCATCACCTTGCGGAGCTTGTGGATGATGGCCAGCTCCTCCGGCGCGAGCAGGATCTCCTCCTTACGCGTACCGGACGCGCTGACGTCGACCGCCGGGAAGGTCCGCTTGTCGGCGATCTTCCGGTCCAGCTTCAGCTCCGCGTTACCGGTGCCCTTGAACTCCTCGAAGATGACCGTGTCCGCCATGGAGCCGGTCTCCACCAGCGCCGTGGCGAGGATGGTCAGCGACCCGCCGTTCTCGATGTTGCGGGCCGCGCCGAGGAAGCGCTTGGGCGGGTAGAGCGCGGTGGAGTCGATACCACCCGACATGATCCGGCCGCTGGCCGGCGCCGCCAGGTTGTACGACCGCCCGAGCCGGGTCACCGAGTCGAGCAGCACGACCACGTCGTGCCCCAGCTCCACCAGGCGCTTGGCCCGCTCGATCGCCAGCTCGGCGACGGTGGTGTGGTCCTGCGGCGGACGGTCGAACGTGGCCGCGACGACCTCGCCCTTCACCGACCGCTGCATGTCGGTGACCTCTTCCGGCCGCTCGTCCACCAGCACCACCATCAGGTGGCACTCCGGGTTGTTGTGCGTGATCGCGTTGGCGATCGCCTGCAGCACCATGGTCTTACCGGCCTTGGGCGGGGACACGATCAGCGCCCGCTGCCCCTTGCCGATCGGCATGACCAGGTCGATCACCCGGGTGGTGAGGATGTGCGGCTCGGTCTCCAGCCGCAGCCGCTCCTGCGGGTACAGCGGGGTGAGCTTGTAGAACTCCGGCCGGCGCCGGGCCTCCTCCGGCTCCATCCCGTTGACGGTGTCGAGCCGCACGAGCGGGTTGTACTTGTCCCGCCGCTGGTCGCCGCCGCCACCGCCCTCGCGGCCGGCCCGCACGGCGCCGGTGATGGCGTCACCGCGGCGCAGGCCGTACTTCTTGATCTGCGACATCGAGACGTACACATCGTTCGGGCCGGCCAGGTAGCCGGTGGTCCGCACGAACGCGTAGTTGTCCAGCACGTCCACGATGCCGGCCACCGGGACCAGCACCTCGTCCTCGCCGACCTGCGGCTCACGGCCGCCGCCGTCGTTGCCGGACTCGGAGCGGTCGCCCCGACCACGCCGACGGTCCCGGAACCGGCTGCGCCGGCCGCGCCGGCCGCCGCCCTCGCCGTCGTCGTCGTCGTTGTCCCGCTCGGCGCGCTGGCCGCGGTCGTTACGGTCGCCCCGGTCGTTACGGTCACCGCGGTCGTTACGGTCGCCCCGATCGTTGCGGTCACCGCGGTCGTTGCGCTCGGCCCGCTCGGACCGGTCGCCGCCCTCGGCCCGCTCGCCACGGTCGTTGCGCTCGCCCCGGTCACCCCGGTCACCACGCTCGCCCCGCTCGTTGCGGTCGCCCCGATCGTTACGGTCACCGCGGTCGTTGCGCTCGGCCCGCTCGCCACCGCGCTCGGCCCGGTCACCGCGCTCGGCCCGGTCGGCCCGCTCGCCACCGCGCTCAGCCCGCTCGCCACCGCGCTCGGCCCGGTCACCGCGCTCAGCCCGGTCGGCCCGCTCACCGCCGCGCTCAGCCCGGTCGGCCCGCTCACCGCCGCGCTCGGCCCGGTCACGACCGCCACGGGTCGTCTCACCCCGCTCGGCGCTCTCCTCGGCCCGCGGCTCGGCGGCCGGAGCCTCCGTCGCCACGGTCCGACCGCGCCGGGTCCGGGTACGCCCCTCGGTCTGGACCGGAGCCTGCTCGGCGGCCGGCTCGGCCGCCCGGCGCTCCGCCTCGGGGCGCTCCGCGGTCCGTACCTCGGCGTGCACCTCTTCCCGGGCCGGCGCGGCCGCGGCCGGCACCTCGGCGCGCGGTCGAGGGGTACCGGCGGCGGCGCCCTGCCGCTCGGAGATGGCGCTGATCAGCTCACCCTTGCGCATACGGGCGGTGCCGGAGATGCCGAGCGACGCGGCCAGGCTCTGGAGCTCCGGCAGCAGCATCGCGGACAGGCCGGTACCGCTACGCCGCCGACGGGTAGGGGCGGCGGTGGCTTCGCCAGCGACGTTGGAAACATCCGACGTCACGTCGGTGGTGTCGCTCAATGGATTCCTTCCCTCGATAGGCCGGGACTGCCCGGAGTCGACGTACGAGGTGGCCGGGCGGCCTCGGTGCACCCGCCTCGCAGGAACGCGTCGCGGGAGTCTGTGACACAGCAGCAGGTCGGTTTCCCGACTCACCAGCCTCGGTGAGCAGGTCTCGCCGGCTGCGGCGACCTGTGGAAACTGCGGCGCGGCGTGGCCTAGGCAGGGGTGACGGGCTGACCGCCGAAAGCTTCGGGGGTGCGCCGACCCGCAGGGAGATCGCATGCTTCGCGGCTGTGCTAGGCCTAGAGCGTAATCAACTCTTCCGACCTGCGGCAACAGGGTCCCGCTCGGCGTGTCCCAGTCTACCCCGTGCGACCCACGCCCCGCGCACCTCTACCGGCAACCGCCAAATCTGCCAACCCATTCCCGGATCGAAGCCCTCCGGCGGCCCGGTGAGCGCCAGCACGGTCGGCCCCGCCCCACTGACCACAGCCGCCACACCGGCCGCACGCAGCGCCCCCACCAGCGCCGCCGTGCCCGGCATGCCCCCGGCCCGGTAGTCCTGGTGCAGGCGGTCCTCGGTGGCCGGGAGCAGCAGCTCCGGCGCGGCGGCCAGCGCGTGCACCAGCAGGGCGGCTCGGCCGGCGTTGCGGGCCGCGTCACCGTGCGGCACGGCCAGCGGCAGGGCGGCCCGGGCGGTCGCGGTCAGCCCCCGGTCGGCCGGCACGAACACGGTGGGCCGCACGGCGTCGGCGACCGGCAGCGACACGGCCCGGGCCCCGGACGGCTCCGTCCAGGCGATCGTGAAGCCGCCCAGCAGGCAGGGCGCCACATTGTCCGGATGGCCCTCGATCTCGGCGGCCAGCCGCAGCGCCGCCGCGTCGTCGAGGCGCTCGACGCCGTCGGCCACCAACGCCCGGGCCAGCAGCACCCCGGCGACGATCGCCGCCGACGAGGAGCCCAGGCCGCGCGCCTGCGGGATCCGGTTGACGCACTCCAGCGAGAGGCCGGCGGGCTGGCCGCCGAGCGCGTCGAAGGTGCGGCGCATGGCGGCGGCCACCAGGTGCCGGTCGTCCGCCGGCAGTTCGCCGGCGCCCTCCCCGGTCACCGACACCCGCACCCCGGGGGCGGTGGTGACCTCGGCGGCGACGTCGTCGTGCAGACCCAGCGCAAGGCCCAGCGCGTCGAAGCCCGGCCCCAGGTTGGCGCTGGTGGCGGGGACCCGGACGCGGACCGGGCCGGTGGCGAAAGTCAACGGCACCGGCTCATGGTAGGTCCCGGCACCGACACCGGGCGGCTCCGTCCGGACGGTGGGACGTCGCCGACCGCGCCCGTCGGCGGCACCCGGCCCACGCACGGCCCGCCGGTCCGCGGCACCCGGCCCACGCACGGCCCGCCGGTCCGCGGCACCCGGCCCATGCCCGGCCCGCCGGTCCGCGGCACCCGGCCCATGCCCGGCCCGCCGGTCGCCGGGCCGGTCAGGGCGCCGCCGACGGCTGAGGCGCCACCGCTGGCTCGGTGAGCGACAGCCGACGGGTGGCCAGCCGCCAGCCCAGCGCGTAGACCAGGGTGACCAGGCCGCACCCGGCCAGCACCACCCGCTCGTCCACCAGGTCCACCACGCCGGCCACCACCAGCTGGCTGACCGAGATGGCCAGCGTCGCCAGCATCATGTCGGTGGCGAAGATCCGCCCCCGCAGCCGGTCCGGCACCTCGCCCTGCAACGCGAAGTTGGACAGCACCCAGTTGCTGCCGCCGCCCAGGTGGGCCAGGAAGACCAGCACCAGCACCAGCGGGAACCAGCCGGCCACCGCGGCGCCCAGGTAGGCCAGCCCGTACAGCGACATGGACAGGGCGAGGCCGGGCAGCAGCCAGGAACGGGCGGTGAGCACCCGGCGCATCAGGATCGGCCCGACCAGGGCCCCTGCCCCGCGGAACGCGAACAGCAGGCCGGTGCCCACCGCGCCGACCCCGAACACGCCGGCCAGCAGCGGGAAGACGGTCAGCACCCCGTTGCCCAACCCGACCGCGGACTTCACCGTGACCAGCGCCAGCACCCGCGGGTGGTGGGCGATGTGGCCGAGCGCCTCCCGGATCGCCGGCCAGGTGCGCTGGACGGGCAGGGTCGCGTCCCGGGGCGCCTGCAACGGCCGGCGGATCAGCGCCGCCAGGCCCGCGGCCACGGCCAGGCCGACCGCGGCCACCGCGAAGGAGACGTACGGTCCGGTGACCGCGCTGAGCACCCCACCCAGAGACGCCCCGACCACGGTCATCGTGCCCCACGCCGACCCGGCGATCGCGTTGCCGGCGGCCAGCTCCTGCGGGTCGAGCACGTTGGGCAGGGCGGCCTGGGCGGCAGGCGAGTAGAGCGCCTTGGCGACCGCCACCACGGCGATCGCCGCCAGGGCCAGCCAGGCGGTGCCAGCGCCGCGTACGCCGAGCAGCAGTAGCACGCCGGCCAGGGCGGCCGCGTTCGAGGCCATCATGATCTTCTTGCGGTCGAACCGGTCGGCGATCGTGCCGGTCCAGGGCAGCAGCAGCGCCAGCACGCCGGTGTCCACCGCGAGCACCAGGGCGCCCCAGATCCCGCTTCCGGTCAGCTTCGGCAGCAGCACCAGCAACGGCACCATCACGAACCAGTCGGCCCCGAAGACCACCAGCTCGGCCAGGAAGAGATTGCGGAAATCACGGTTGCGGACCAGGACCGAGACGGTGGGTGACACCCGGGCACCTTAACGGCTCAGACCTCGGCGCCGGCATGCAGGAGTTGGGAAACCGTCACGAAGCGGTAGCCGCGTCCGCGCAGGCCGGCGATCATGTCGGGCAGGCCGTCCAGCGCCACGAGCCGGCGGCGCGTACCCACGTCGTGGGCCAGCAGGATGGTGCCCGGACGTACGTCCCCGACGATCCGCCGGGCGTGCCCGGCCGGGTCGTCGGGGAACTCGCTCTCCACCATCTGGAGGGTCCAGAGCACCAGCCGGTAGTCCAGCCGGGCCGCGGCGTGCAAAACCGCCCCGCCCAGGTGGCCGTACGGCGGCCGGACCAGCCGGGGCGCCACCCCGGCCGCCGCGGTGATGGCGTCGTGGCTGCGACTCAGGTCATCGTGGACGGCGGCGGCGTCCATCCGGGCCAGGTCCCGGTGCGCCCAGCTGTGGTTGCCCACCTCGTGCCGGCCCAGCCGGCCGTGCACCACGCCCGCGTACCGCCGGGCCCGCTCGCCGACCAGGAAGAAGGTCGCCGGCACGGCGTACCGGTCCAGGGTGTCCAGCACCCGGGTGGTCCACTGTGGGCGCGGGCCGTCGTCGAAGGTGAGCGCGACGAGCGGGTCGGCCGTACGCACCCCCCAGACCACCGCGACCGCCCCGGCGCCGACCTGCTGGAACCGGTTGCCCAGGGTGGCGCTCGCCGGCCCACCGGCCAACGGGAGCCGGCGGTCGGCGATCCAGGTGCTCTCCGACATCGCGACCGCCCCCACGGCCGCCCCACCGGCCAGCAGGGCGGAGCGCCGCAGCACGGTCCGCCGGCCGAGCCGCCCCCCGTCGTCCGCCATCCCCCGCTCCCGCCGTCGCGCCGCGCGCCGGACCAGCCCGCCGGCCGGTCGGTGCGGTGGCCGGCCTCGACCGAGGGCACCGGGCGGGCGGACCCAATGCCCCTCAGTATGCGACCGATCACTCCGCGCAATCCATCGGATACCCGATACCGCCGACAGATGGGACGGCGCCAGCACTTTCGGGGAAGTTGCTGCCTCCGCCTGCAAGGAGGCGACAACTTCCCCGAAGTTGTCGACGTCCGGGCCGACGAGGGGAGGCGTTGTCCAGGGTGAGGCGGTCGCCAGCGGCCAACCGCACCAACTCCAGCAGGTCACCGAGCCGGCGGGCGCGCCGGACGCCGGCCCGCCGTACCTCATGTACGCCCTACCAACTTGACCTCACAAACGAATCACCGACCCCGATCCTTGCCGGAAACGGGGGATACCGAGTCACCGAATGATTCGTTCACGACATCAAGTTGGTAGGGCGCAGAGACCCCCCGCGGCCCAGGCGATGGCACGCCCCGCCCGCCCCGCCCGCTGCGCCCGCTGCGCCCGCTGCGCCCGCTGCGCCCAAACCCGTCCCGACAGCCGAAGCGGAGCGGCTCGGGGCGCTTCGCGGCAGGGCGAGCAGCGCCTCGCGGCAGGGCGAGCAGCACCCCAGGGCAGGGCTGGCGACACCCGGGGCAGGGCGAACAGCATCCCGGGGCAGGGCGGGCGAAACCGCGGGGCAGGGCGGGCGGCACCCCGGGCGGGGCGGGCGGCACCCCAGGCGGGGCGGGCGGCACCCCAGGCGGGGCGGGCGGCACCCCGGGCGGGGCGCCTCGGGGGCTCCCGCGACGGACGGACCGCCGCCTCACCCGGCCCTCGCGACGGGCACCCTGGACGACGCCACGTCCGGGGTGCCCGTCGCCCGCCCGTTCGGCGGCCGAAATCGGTGTCAGTCGGTCGGCGGGAGGGGGGAACGGCGGCTCCTCGGCAGGCGGAGCACCTCGAACTGGTCGGTCCCGTCCAGCAACGCCGCGGAGGGGGCGGCGCGCTGCGCCGGCACGGCCGCCGGGACCGGACCGGCCGGCCGCGCCACGCCGGCGCCCTCGTCGCCGTCGCCGTCGCCGTCGCCGTCGCCGGCCGGAGCGTCCCCGCGAGCCAGCGCGGCCCCGCCCGCCGCGCCCACCGGGGCCGCCGCGCCCGCCCGGGCCGCCGCGCCCGCCCGGGCCGCCGCGCCCGCCCGGGCCGCCGCGCCCGCCGGGGCCACTGGCGCCGGCCCGTCGGCCGGACCCACCGGCGCCGGCCCGTCGGCCGGGGTGGCCGGCCGACCGTCACCACGCCCCCAGCGCCGGCGCAGCGACTCCTTGGTGTGCTCGACCATCGCGTACAGGGCCGGCACCAGCACCAGGGTGAGCAGCGTCGAGCTGATCAGGCCGCCGATCACCACGATCGCCAACGGCTTGGAGATGAAGCCGCCCTCACCGGTGAGCCCGAAGGCCATCGGCAGCAGGGCGAACACGGTGGCCACCGCGGTCATCAGGATCGGCCGCAGCCGGCGCCGGCCGCCCTCGACCACCGCCTCCCGCACGCCCATGCCGCGCGCCCGGTACTGGTTCACCAGGTCGAGCAGCACGATCGCGTTGGTGACCACGACGCCCACCAGCATCAGCACGCCGATCAGCGCCGGCACCCCGAGCGGCGTGCCGGTGACCAGCAGCAGCGCGATCGCGCCGGTCGCCGCGAACGGCACCGAGACCAGCAGGATCAGCGCCTGGCTGATGCTGCGGAAGGTCGCCACCATGATCAGGAAGACGATGGCGATCGCCGCCAGTACCGCCAGCCACAGGTCGCCGAACGCGTCCTCCTGCTGGGCGCTGGCTCCGCCGACGGTGAAGGTCGCCCCCGGCACGTCCAGCGCGGCCAACCGCTCCCGCAACTGCTTGGTGATGGCGCCGAGGTCCGAGCCGGTGGCCGTGCCGGTCACCGACACGCTGCGTGTGCCGTCGATCCGGGTCACCTGCTGCGGTCCGTCGACCTCGCCGACGGTGGCGACGGCGCCCAGCTTCACCGGGCCGAGCGGCAGCGCCTTCAGCTCCGCCACCGTCGTCGGCGGGGCGGCGGTCGTCCGCAGCACCAGCTGGCGCGGCACGTCGTCGAAGGTCACCCGGCCCAGCGGAACACCCCGGTACGCCTGCGCGACCAGCTGCCCGACCGTCGCCTCGTCTAGCCCGAACCGCGCGGCGAACGTGGGGTTCACCGCGACCTCCAGCCGCGGCACCCGCTCGGTCAGGCTGGTGGTGACGTCCTCCACGCCCGGCAGGCCGGCCAGTGCCGACCGGGCCGCCTCGCTGGCCCGGGTCAGCGCCTCGGCGTCACCGGCCTGGACCACCACCTCCAGCTCGTTGCCGGACGCCCCGCCCTGCCCCCGGCCGAAGGTCAGCTCGCCGACCTTCGCGCCGAGCGCGTCGAACTCGCGGCGCAGCTCCCGCCGTACGGTCGCGGCGTCCGTCTCCTCGCCCAGGCCGACCGACCAGCGCGCGGTGTCGTTGCCGCCGCCGCCCTCCCATGGGCGGTCGGCGTTGCCGACGGTCACCTGGTACGTCTTCACCCCCTCGGTCCGCGCCAGCACCGCCTCGACCGCCTCGGCCGCCGCACCGGTGCCGGCCAGCCCGGCGCCCGCCGGCATCCGCTGGGTGATGGCCAGCGTGTCCTGGCCGGAGTCGTCGAGGAAGTTGGTCTCCAGTTGGCGGGCGAGGCCGAAGGTGCCCAGCAGCACCACCAGGCCGAGCGCCACGGTGGCCCAGCGGGTCTTCCGGCTGCCGGCCGCGAACCGCACCACCGGCAGGTACGCCCGCTGCAACGGGCTGCGCAGCTCCCGCTCCTCGGCGGCCCGGCGCACCGCCGGGTCCTCCGCGCCGGCCCGGCGCGAGCCGAGGAACCAGTACGCCAGCACCGGCACCACGGTCAGCGAGACCAGCAGCGAGGCGAGCAGGGCGACCGTGACGGTGATCGCGAACGGCGCGAAGAGCTCCCCCACGAGGCCGCCGACCAGCGCGATCGGGGCGAAGACGGCGACCGTGGTCAGCGTCGACGCGGTCACCGCGCCGGCCACCTCGCGGACCGCGCCGAGGATCGCGTCCCGCTTCGGCTCGCCGTACCCGAGGTGTCGTTTGATGTTCTCCAGCACCACGATGGAGTCGTCGACCACCCGGCCCACGGCGATGGTCAGCGCGCCCAGGGTGAGCAGGTTCAGCGAGTAGTCGGCGACCCAGAGCGCGATCAACGCGACCAGCACCGACAGCGGGATGGAGACCGCGGTGACCAGGGTGGAGCGGACCGACAGCAGGAAGACCAGGATCACCACGACCGCCATCACCAGGCCGAGCAGCCCCTCGGTGGTCAGGCTCTCGATGGACCGCTCGACGTACGGGGCCTGGTCGAGGACGACCGTCAGGTCGGCGCCGGCGGCGCCGCTCAGCGCGGCCAGCCGGTCCCGCACCTCGTGCGAGATCCGCACCGCGTTGCCGTCCGGGGCCGCGGTGACGGCCAGGCCGAGGCTCGGCCGGCCGTTGGTACGGGTGATCGCGGTGGCCGGCGCCAGCTCCTCGGTCACCGACGCCACCGCGCCCAGCGTCACCGGCCGCCCCTTCGGGGCCGCCAGCACGATCTCGCGCAGCTGCTCGATGCTGCCGATCGGGCCGCCCACCTGCACCGGCAGCGAACGCGAGCCGTCGGTCACGGTGCCGGCCGGCACGGCCACCCCGTTGCCCTTGAGCGCCTCGCCGATGGCGGTCGGCGCGAGCCGGTACGCGGCCAGCTTCCGCGCGTCGGGGGCGATCACCACGATCGGGTCGCGGGCGCCGGTCAGCGCCACCGAGCGGACCCCCTCGATCCCCTCCAGCTCCGGCACCACCGAGTCGCGCAGCCGCCCGGCGAGCGCCTGCTCGTCGCCGTCGGCGGCCGAGGCGGCCAGCACCACCGCGGGCAGGTCGTCCGTCGACCCGACCAGCACCTGCGGCTGCACCCCGTCGGGCAGTTGGCCGTCGATCCGGTCCAGCGCGGCCTGCATCTTGTTGACCATGACGTCCGCGTCGGTGCCGAACGCGTACTGGACGAGGACGGTGGCCGAGCCCTCCCGGGAGGTGGAGGTGACCTTCTCCAGCCCGGGGATGCCCCGCAGGCTGTTCTCGATCGGCTCCGTTACCTGGGCCTCGACGATCTCCGGCGCGGCGCCGGGTTGGGCCGCCACGATGAACGCGGCCGGCAGCTCCAGCGACGGCAGGAGCTGCTGCTTCAACGACGGCACGGCGAACGCGCCGAACGCCGCGGTGACCACCGCGATGAGGGCCACCAGCCCCCGGTTGGCGAGGCTGAATCTGGCGAGCAGCGACATCGGTCTGGCTCACTCCTGAGGGGGAAGGGAAGGCTCGGGAGGAAAGTGTGCCGGAAGGGGACTTCGACCCCCAGCCCGCCCCCTACCGGACGAACCGGTGACCCCACCGCCGGGGGCAAGACGCGAGGACGCCCGGAGGCGATCCGGGCCGCAGGTCCGGGCCGTTACGGTCGCCCGGCGGCTCAGACCAGGTCGAGCGAGCGGGCCGCGGCCAGCGGGTCGTTGGCGATGGTCAGCGGCGCGGGGGCGGTGGAGATGGCCCACTCCGGATCCTTGAGACCGTGCCCGGTGACCGTGCAGACCACCGTGGACCCGGCCGGCACCCGACCGGCCGCCCCCTGCTGGAGCAGGCCGGCGACGCTGGCCGCGCTGCCCAGCTCGACGAAGACGCCCACCTCGCGGGCGAGCAGCCGGTACGCGGACAGGATCTCCCGGTCGGTGACCGCGGCGATCAGCCCGCCCGAGGCGTCCCGGGCGTCGATCGCCTTGGTCCAGCTGGCCGGGTTGCCGATCCGGATCGCGGTCGCGATGGTGGACGGCTCGGCCACCATCTTGCCGCTGACCAGCGGGGCGGCCCCGGCGGCCTGGAAGCCGTACATCTTCGGGGCCCGGGTCGCGTTGCCCTGGTGCAGGTCCTCGGAATAGCCCAGCCAGTAGGCGGAGATGTTGCCGGCGTTGCCGACCGGCAGGCAGTGGATGTCCGGCGCGTCGCCGAGCGCCTCGACGATCTCGAAGGCCGCGGTCTTCTGGCCGTGCAGCCGGTCGATGTTGACCGAGTTGACCAGGGCCACCGGGTAGTCCTGGGCGAGCTTGCCGGCCAGCGCCAGGCAGTCGTCGAAGTTGCCGCTGACCTGGAGCAGCCGGGCGCCGTGCACGAGCGCCTGGGCCAGCTTGCCCAGCGCGATCTTGCCCTGCGGCACCAGCACCGCGCAGGTGATCCCGGCGCGGGCCGCGTACGCCGCGGCGGAGGCGCTGGTGTTGCCGGTGGACGCGCAGATGATCGCCTTGTCGCCGGCCTCGACCGCCTTGGACACGGCGAGGGTCATCCCCCGGTCCTTGAAGGAGCCGGTGGGGTTGGCGCCCTCGACCTTGAGGTAGACGTCGCAGTTCAGCCGGGCGGAGAGCGCCGGCGCCGGCAGCAGCGGCGTGTTCCCCTCGTGCAGGGTGACGACGGGCGTCGCGTCGGTGACCGGCAGCCGCTCCCGGTACGCGTCGATCAGACCTCGCCACATGTCGTCGCTCCTATCGTCGGCCCGGTCAGGGTGGCGCACGCCGCGGCGCGGCCCGGCCGCACACCCATGGTCATCCACTTGGCGGGACGGGTCGGTTCAGGCGCCGCCCTCGACCCGCAGCACGCTGGCCACCGAGCGGACGATCTCCAGCCCACGCAGCGCGCGTACGGTCGCGGCCAGCGCGGCGTCCGGGGCGACATGGGTGACGATCACCAGCTCCGCGTCGGAGCCGCGGCCGGCCGGCCCGCCGCCCGCCGGGCCCTGCCGCACGGTGGCGATGGAGACCTCGTGCCGGGCGAAGACCCCGGCGACCGCCTCCAGCACACCCGGCCGGTCGGCCACGTCGAGGCTGATGTGGTAGCGGGTCAGCGCCTCGCCCATCGGCCGCACCGACAGGTCGGCGTACGCGGACTCGCTGGACGCCCGGGCCCCGGCGAGCCGGTTACGGGCCACCGCCACCACGTCGCCGAGGACCGCGCTGGCGGTCGGCGCGCCGCCGGCGCCCCGACCGTAGAACATCAGCTGCCCGGCCGCCTCGGCCTCGACGAAGACCGCGTTGAACGCGTCGCCCACGCTGGCCAGCGGGTGGCTCAACGGGATCATCGCCGGGTGCACCCGGACGCTCACCGTCTCCCGCCCGGTGGCGTCGGCGCCCCGGGCCGCGATGCAGAGCAGCTTGATCGTGCAGCCCATCGCCTTGGCGCTGGCCACGTCGGCCGCGGTCACCTCGGTGATGCCCTCGCGGTGCACGTCGGCGGCGGTGACCCGGGTGTGGAAGGCGAGCGAGGCGAGGATGGCCGCCTTCGCGGCGGCGTCGAAGCCCTCCACGTCGGCGGTCGGGTCGGCCTCCGCGTAGCCCAGCTCGGTGGCCTCCTCCAGGGCCTCGGCGAAGCCGGCGCCGGTGGCGTCCATCGCGGAGAGGATGAAGTTGGTGGTGCCGTTGACGATGCCGGTGACCCGGTTGATCCGGTCCCCGTGCAGCGACTCGCGCAGCGGGCGCAGCAGCGGGATCGCGCCGGCCACGCTGGCCTCGTAGTAGAGGTCGGCGCCGCCCTCGGCGGCGGCGTCGTGCAGGGTCGCGCCGTCCTCGGCGAGCAGCGCCTTGTTGGCGGTGACCACGCTCTTGCCGGCGCGCAGCGCCTCGACCAGCCAGCTCCGGGCCGGTTCGATGCCGCCGACCACCTCGACCACCACGTCGACGTCGTCGCGCTTGACCAGCCCGAGCGGGTCGGTGGTGAACAGCGCCGGGTCGACCGGCAGGCCGCCCCGGTCCCGGCCGACCCGGCGTACGGCGATGCCGGCGATCTCCAGCGGAGCCCCGATCCGGGCGGCGAGGTCGGCCGACTGCTCGTGCAGCAGCCGGACCACCTCACTGCCGACGGTTCCGCAGCCGAGCAGCGCCAAGCGCACAGGTGACGTCATCCCACATCCAAAGCCAGCAGGTCTTCTTCGGTCTCCCGGCGAACGATCAGCCGGGCCCGACCGTCACGGACGGCGACCACCGGGGGACGCGGGACATGGTTGTAGTTGCTGGCCATGCTCCGGCAGTACGCCCCGGTGCCGGGCACCGCGACAAGATCTCCGGGCTGCACGTCGGCGGGCAGGAATTCATCCTTCACCACGATGTCCCCGGACTCACAGTGCTTTCCCACCACGCGGGCGAGCAGCGGCTCCGCCGTCGAGGCCCGGTTGGCCACCGTCGCCGAGTACGACGCGTCGTAGAGCGCGGTGCGGATGTTGTCGCTCATCCCGCCGTCGACGCTGACGTACGTCCGCAGCCCGTCGACGTCCTTGACCGTGCCCACCTCGTAGAGGGTGAAGACCGCCGGGCCGACGATGGCCCGCCCCGGCTCGATGGACAGCCGCGGCACGGCCAGCCGCTCCGCCGCGCACTCCCCGTCGACGATCTTGCGCATCCGCTTGGCCAGCTCGTGCGGGGCGGCCGGGTCGTCCTGGGTGGTGTAGGCGATGCCGAACCCGCCGCCCAGGTCCAGCTCGGGCAGCTCCACCCCGCGCGCGTCGCGGATCTGCGCCTGGAGGGCGAGCACCCGGCGGGCGGAGACCTCGAAGCCGCTGGCGTCGAAGATCTGGGAGCCGATGTGCGAGTGCAGCCCGCGCAGGTCGAGCACGTCGTCGTCGAGCACCCGCAGGGCCGCCGCCAGGGCCGCCCCGCCGGCCAGCGAGAAGCCGAACTTCTGGTCCTCGTGGGCGGTGGCGATGAACTCGTGGGTGTGCGCCTCCACGCCGACGGTCACCCGGATCAGCACGCCGGGGCGTACCCCCCGCTCGCGGGCGAGCGCGGTGAGCCGGTCGATCTCGGCGAACGAGTCGAGGATGATCCGGCCCACCCCGGCGTCCAGTGCCCGGGTCAGCTCGGCCACCGACTTGTTGTTGCCGTGGAAGCCGATCCGCTCCGCCGGCATCCCGGCCGACAGCGCGGTGGCCAGCTCACCGCCGGTGCAGACGTCGAGGTGCAGCCCCTCCTCGGCGATCATCCGGACCACCGCCCGGCAGAGGAACGCCTTGCCGGCGTAGTAGACGTCCGCGTCGGCGAAGGCGGCCAGGAACTCCCGGGCCCGGCCGCGCAGGTCGTCCTCGTCCAGGACGTACGCCGGGGTGCCGTACTCGGCGGCCAGGTCGCGGACGTCGAGCCCGGCGACGGTCAGCGCCCCGCCGTCGGCGCGCCGGACGTTACCCGGCCAGAGCGCCGGCACCAGGGCGTTGACGTCGATCGGGGCACGCAGCCAGGCGGGACCCCGGCTGCCGATGTCGCCGTGCAGGGCACCGGCCTCGTGCGCGCGCATCTCGTCACATCCGCTCGGGGGCGGAGACGCCGAGCAGGCGCAGGCCGTTGGCGATGACCACCCGGGTGGCGTCGTTGAGCCAGAGCCGGGCCCGGTGCAGGTCGGTGATCTCCTCGTCGCCCTGCGGCAGGACCCGGCAGTTGTCGTAGAAGCGGTGGTAGGACGCGGCCACGCTCTCCTCCAGGTAGCGCGCCACCCGGTGCGGCTCGCGCAGCTCGGCGGCGGTGGCCACCACGGCGGGGAACTCGGCCAGCGCCTTGAGCAGCTCGTTCTCCTTGTCGTGGGAGAGCAGCTCGGGCTGGAAGTCGTCGGCCGCGCCCCGGGTCAGCCCCACCTCGGCGGCGTTACGGGCGACGCCGGCGGTCCGGGCGGCGACGTACTGCACGTAGTAGACCGGGTTGTCCCGGGTGGCCCGGGTCCACAGCTCCACGTCGATGTCGATCGGCGAGTCGCTGGAGTAGCGGGCCAGCGCGTAGCGGGAGGCGTCCACGCCGATCGCGTCGACCAGGTCCTCCAGCGTGACCACGGTGCCGGCCCGCTTGCTCATCCGCACCGGCGCGCCGTCGCGGACCAGGTTGACCAGCTGGCCGATGAGGATCTCCAGGTTGCGGGCCGGGTCGTCGCCGAAGCAGGCGGCCATCGCCTTCATCCGGCCGATGTAGCCGTGGTGGTCGGCGCCCAGCATGATCACGACCCGCTCGAAGCCGCGCTCCCGCTTGTCCAGGTAGTAGGCGCAGTCGGCGGCGAAGTATGTCCACTCGCCGTTGGACTTGCGCAGCACCCGGTCCTTGTCGTCACCGAAATCGGTGGTACGCAGCCAGGTGGCGCCGTCGGTCTCGAAGACGTGGCCCTGCTCCCGCAGCCGGTTGAGCGCCAGCTCCAGCTCGCCCCGGTCGTGCAGGTCCTTCTCGTTGAAGTAGGTGTCGAACTCCACCCCGAAGGCGGCCAGCGAGGACTTGATCTCGGCGAACATCAGCGCCACGCCCTCGACCCGGAAGGTCTCCTGGGCGGCCGCGTCGTCCAGCTCCAGCACGTCCGGGCGGATCTTGCGGACCGCCTCGGCGATCTCCGCGATGTAGGCCCCGCCGTACCCGTCCTCGGGGGCCGGCTCGCCCTTCGCGGCGGCCAGCAGCGACCGGGCGAACCGGTCGATCTGGGAGCCGGCGTCGTTGAAGTAGTATTCCGTGCCGACGTCCGCGCCGGTGGCCCGGAGCAGCCGGCTCAGCGCGTCACCGACGGCCGCCCAGCGGACCCCGCCGATGTGCACCGGGCCGGTCGGGTTGGCCGAGACGAACTCCAGGTTGATCTTCTCGCCGGTGAGCCGGTCGCTGCGGCCGTACCCGTCACCGGCCTCGACGATCACCCGGGCGAGCTGGCCGGCGGCGGCCGCGTCCAGCCGGATGTTGAGGAAGCCCGGGCCGGCGATCTCCACCGACTTGATCCCCGGCGCCCGCCCGAGCTGCTCGGCCAGCGCGGTGGCCAGCTCCCGGGGCGGCACGCCGACCTTCTTGCTCAGCTGCAGCGCCAGCGTCGAGGCGTAGTCGCCGTGCTCCGGGTTGCGGGGACGCTCGACCGTGGTCCCCTCCGGCAGCACGGAACGGTCCAGCCCGCGCTCCGTGAACACGGCGTGGGCAGCGGAGAGGACGACGACGGCGAGTTCTGCGGGAGTCACCGACCCATGGTATCGGGGGTAGACTCGGGCACTCGGCGGCGACCCTGCGCGTCACACCGGCCGCCGTCCCCCTGACCGACCGACCTGACGAGGCACGATGAGCATCAGCACCCCGGGCGGCCCCGAGCGCCGTCCGACCGTGGTCAGCACCGGTAAGAAGCCGGCGGGTGGCCGGCCAGCCGCTGCGGACAAGACGGCCGGCGGCAAGGCCGGGGCCGGCAAGGGCGCACCCCGGCAGTCCTCGGGCGGCAAGGGCCGTAAGCCGATCACGCCGGTCAAGGTCAGCCAGGGCCGTTCCTGGGGGCCGATCGCGCTCTTCGCCGCCGTCGGCGTGCTGACCGTCGCGATCATCGGTTTCGCCGCGTTCTCGGCGTTCCAGGGCTCCAAGCCGTGGGAGAAGCGCGCGGCCGACATCAACGGCGTGACCGACTACCGGGAGAAGGACCCGGAGCTGGTCAAGGGCAGCCAGCACCAGCAGGGCACGGTCAAGTACACGGTCACCCCGCCGGTCGCCGGCCCGCACAACCCGGCCTGGCAGAACTGCATGGGCGACGTCTACGACGCCCCGATCGCCAACGAGCACGCGGTGCACAGCCTGGAGCACGGCGCGGTCTGGGTCACCTACCGCCCCGACCTGCCGGCCGACCAGGTGGCCACGCTCAAGGCCAAGGTCGAGGGCAAGGAGAAGCTGTTCATGAGCCCGTACGAGGGCCTGGACAAGCCGATCGCGCTCCAGGCCTGGGGCTACCAGCTCAAGGTCGACAACGCCGACGACAAGCGGATCGACGAGTTCATCAAGACGCTGCGGGTGAACGCCTCGATCGAGGGCCCGAACGCGCTGTGCAGCCAGGGCGTGACCGCCACCGGCACCACGCCGCGCGACATGGGCAACCAGATGGGCGACCAGACCCAGGGATGAGGACTTCATGACGGCTCCCACCACGACGGCTGACGCACCGGACGAGACGGCGGTCGCCGACGACGGCGCCCGCCGGTCCGTGCGCCGCTTCGGCACGCTCGCGCTGGCCGCCGCCGTCGTGGTCGGGCTCCTCCTCGGGTACGCCGGCGGCCTGCTGACCCCGCAGCTCACCCGGCCCGGGGACAGCTCGGCCGAGGCGGGCTTCGCCCGGGACATGACCAGTCACCACGCGCAGGCGATCAGCATGGGCCTGATCGCCTTCCAGAGGGGCACCGACCCCGAGGTACGCCAGATGGGCGTCGACATCGCCACCGGCCAGCAGGGCGAGATCGGCACCATGCAGACCTGGCTGCGCTCGTGGGGGCTGGACCCGGCCGGTTCGGATCCGGTGATGGCCTGGATGCCGGACGGCGCCAAGCTGGTGAAGAACGGCCTGATGCCCGGGATGGCCACTCCGCAGGAGATGGCGGCGCTGGAGTCCGCCCAGGGGCGCGAGCTGGACGTCATGTTCCTGCGCATGATGATCCGGCACCACCTGGGCGGGGTGCACATGATCGACGGCATCCTCGACGCCAGCGACGACCCCGAGGTGACCCGGGTCGCCCAGACCATGAAGAACACCCAGCAGACCGACCTGGCCAACCTCCAGGCCGCGCTCACCCGGCTGGGCGGCTGACCGCACGCCCCCGACCCTGCTCGACCCGGCAGGCCCGCGTCCCGCCCCGGCGGACGCGGGCCTGCGCACATCCGGTACGCGTCGCGGGAAGGCCCGACCTGCGGGATGTCGGGCCTTCGGACGGCGGCGATGGGCCGGAGTGCGGCATGGGGCGCTTTCGGGCCGCGCTGGCCGGCCTCTCCGAGCGCCCTGATCGGCCAACTTGCCGCGCATCGGCCCGTCCGCCCCCGGGCACGCCGTGAGCTTTGTCCGGAGATGGGGCTTTCATGCATCTAGTGGCTTACCACCCATTGCGGAGCTTGGAGACTTTTCTCCCCACATATCGTGACCGGTTCTGATTCGGGCTCGTTGCGTAGGACGTGGGGGTTGCACTCAGAGACGCACGGCGGTCGGTGACCAGTTGGTGCCGGCGCCACACCATCGGCGGTGACGGGGCGGTGGCAGCCGTCCGTCGCGGACAGCGGCAGGGCGAGCCGGGAACGCTCAGCCGCGAACAGGAACTGGAACTGATCGACACCCTGCGGGGCACCTACCCCGACGAGTTCGGCCTGGACGAGCAGCTGTGGACGCGGCAGAGCCTCACCACGCTGATCCAGCGCCGGTTCGCCACCGGGATGGACGCCGGCGAGGTCGGGGCGTACCTGCGGGCCTGGGGGTTGGGTCCGCGCGAGCCCCGCGAGCGGGCCTGCGGGCTCTGCGTGGGCGCGGTCGAGCGCTGGGTCCGTGGCGAGTACCCGGCGATCACCCGGGCCGCCCAGGAGCACCTGGCCGAGGTGTACTGGATCGGCCGGGTACGCCTGCGCGGCACCATGCCCGCGGCGGATGTGATCTCGGCGGTGTCGTCCCGGGGCCGGGTCCGCTTCATGATCACCACGCCGTCGGTCGACCCGCCGCTGCCCCGCGACTTCGTGCTGCGGCTCAGCGGCCCCGAGGAGCACACCGTGCACCTCATCGTGGACGGGTCCTGGCCCAAGAACGAGTGGCCCCGGCGGCTGCCCCGCCGCATCGTCCTGCATCCCCTACCCAGCTGCGGTCGCACCCTGATCGCCGCCTGACCTCCGCCGAGCCGAGGACAGACGGCAGCCGAGGACACGGGACGGGCGAGGCGGTACCGATTGGGTGATCCGGGAGGGGGTTTGCTACTCTTCTCGGGTCGCTGAGCCCCCGTAGCTCAGGGGATAGAGCACCGCCCTCCGGAGGCGGGGGCGCAGGTTCGAATCCTGCCGGGGGCACCAGAGAGACGACGAAGCCCGGGCCCGCTGGCCCGGGTTTTTTCGCGAGCAGGAGCCGGTCAGCCGGCCGCGCGGCGGGCGCGGGCCCGCCGTTTCCCCTCGTGCATCGCCTGCACCCGGGCCACCGGAATGGTCCGGCCGTGCGCCACCAGCTCCTCCGGCAGCCGTTGCGGGGCCGGCAGCAGCTCCCCCCACGGGTCCCGGTCGGCCACCAGCGGGGGCACCGTGCGGACCGTGAAGTCACCCGGTGTCACCTCGGCCAGGTCCGCCCAGGGCACCGGGAACGACACCGGCAGGCCGGGCCGCAGCCGCGGGCTGTAGACGGCCACGACCGTCGCCCCGTACGCCCGGGTGGAGTCGACGAAGACCCGGCCGCCCCGGTCCTCCTTGATGAACGCGGTGGTGGCCAGCGTGGGGTCGAGCCGCTCCGCGCGGGCGGCGATCGCCCGGGTCGCCGCCGCCATCTCCTCCGCGGTGCCCCCGTCGACCGGTACGACGATGTGCAGGCCCTTCGCCCCGCTGGTCTTCACCGCCCCGGCCAGCCCGGTGTCGGCCAGCGCCCGCCGCACCAGGTGGGCGACGGCGACCGCCGCGTCGAACGAGTCCCCCTCCGGCGGGTCCAGGTCCAGCACCAGGTGGGTGGGGCGGTGCAGGTCGTCCACGGTGGCCAGGGTGGGGTGGTATTCCACCGCGCGCTGGTTGGCGAACCAGAGCAGCGTCCGCCGGTCGTCGCAGAGGCCGTACGAGATCTCCCGGCGGGACGCCTCCGCCCAGACCGCCGTCCGGCGCACCCAGTCCGGGGTGTACTTCGGCAGGTTCTTCTGCATGAACGGCGGCTGGCCCGGGCGGACCCGGATCACCGACAGCGGGCGGCCCCGCAGCCCGGGCAGGATCCGGTCACGCACCGCGTCCAGGTAGTCCACCAGGTCCCGCTTGCTCGCCTCGGTCACATCGGACAGCGGCTGGTCGAGGCTGGTCAGCGCGACCCCGTCCCGGGTCTCGTCGGCACCGCTCATCCGCCCCCCCTCCCGGCCAGACCGCCACCGGTCAACCCGCCGCGACGGGTTCAGCCGGACGTCGGGGCGAACGGGTCGCGCCCGTCCCGGACGGCGGCGAGCATCCGGTCGGTCGCCGCCTGCGCGGCGGCGTACACGCCGGAGCCGTAGCTGACCCGGGCCACCCCGAGTTTCGCCAGCTCGCCGGGGGCCGGCACACCACGACGGGCCATCACGTTCACCGGCCCGTCGACCGCCGCGACGAAGCGGCCGATCAGCGGCGGGTCGGCCAGGACGATCGGGTAGACGCAGTCCGCGCCGGCCGACCGGTAGCGCCGGGCCCGCCGCACCGCCTCGTCGAACCCCGCGCCGGGGTCGCCGCCGCCGCGCAGGAAGACGTCCACCCGGGCGTTGATCACCAGGTCCGCGCCGGCCGCCGACCGGAGTGCGGCGATCAGGTCCGCCTGCTCGTCGACGTCGACCAGTTCGTGCGTACGCGGGTCGGAGTCCTCGATGTTGCAGCCGACCGCCCCGGCGGCGCGCAGCCGCTCGGCCAGTTCGGCCGGGCCCAGCCCGTACCCCCGCTCGATGTCCGCGGTGACCGGCACCTCGACGGCGGCCGCCACCCGGGCGACCGCGTCGAGCATCGCGGCCACCGGGGTGGCCTCGCCGTCGGCGTGGCCGAGCGACTCGGCGACCGCGCCGCTGCTGGTGGCGACGGCCGGGAAGCCGGCGCGGACGACGGCCCGGGCGGACCCGGCGTCCCAGGCGTTCGGCAGGATCAGCGGCGCACCCGGGCGGTGCAGGGCGCGCAGCGTGGCGGCCCGGTCGGTCGGCGTCATGGCCCGATTGTCGGCCGCCGGGCCACCGCCGGCCCAGGGCCAATTCCGGGCCGGCGGAGTGGGCCGGTCGGCGCGGCTCACCGCGCGGCGGCCGGGACCGGGGCCGACCGCCGGCCGGCGGTGGCCAGGCCGACCAGCAGGGCGGCGGTGACCAGCACCGCGGCCACCACGAAGGCCGACCGGTAGCCGGCGGCGAGGGCGGTCACCTCGTCGGTCCCGGCGGCCCGCAGCCCGGCGGTGCGGCCGGCGGCCAGGGTGGCGAGCGCGGCCAGCCCGAGCGCCCCGCCCACCTGCTGGGTGGTGTTGGCCAGCCCGGAGGCCAGCCCGGCGTCGGCCGGGTCCGCGCCGGCCATGGCGAGGGTGGTCACCGCGGGCAGGGTGAGCCCGCCGGCCACCCCGAAGACCAGCATGGCCGGGAGCACGTCGGTCGGGTAGCCGGCGTCGACCGGCAGCCGGGCCAGCAGCAGGAAGCCGGCCACCGCGAGGACCAGACCGGTGTGCAGCACGGGCCGCGCGCCGAATCGGGCGATCAGCCGGCCGGCCAGCCCGAGCGACACCGCGGCGATGACCAGCGGGGTGGGCAGGAAGGCGAAGCCGGTGGCCGCCGGGTCGAGCCCGCCGACCAGTTGCAGCCGGAAGGCGAGCAGGAACTGGAAGCCGAAGTAGGCGGCCACCATCAGGAACTGCACGGCGTTGGCGGCGACCAGGCCGGGCGCCCGCAGCACCCGGGCGGGCAGCAGCGGGGTGCGGGCGGTCCGCTGCCGGGCCGCGAAGCCGGCGAGCAGCAGCGCGGCGAGGGCGGCGGCGCCGAGCGTACGGGCGGAGGTCCAGCCGTGCTCGGCGGTGCCCACGATGGCGAGTACGGCCGCCATCAGCCCGGCGGTGACCAGTGCCGCCCCGGGCAGGTCGAGGCCGGCGCGCAGGCCGATGCCCCGGTCGGGGGCGATCCGGCGGAGCGCGGCGGCGAGGATCAGCGCGCCGATCGGCAGGTTGATGGCGAAGATCGCCCGCCAGCCGACCAGGCCGGTGAGCAGCCCACCGACCAGCAGGCCGAGCGAGGCGCCGGCCGCGCCGGTGAAGCTGAACACGGCGATGGCCCGGGCCCGCTCGGCCGGCTCGGGGAAGAGCCGGACGATCATCCCGAGGCTGACCGCGGTGCTGAGCGCCCCGCCGGCGCCCTGCGCGAACCGGGCGGCCACCAGGGTCAGCGGGTCGGCCGCCAGGACGCAGGCCAGCGAGGCGAGGGTGAACAGGGTGACCCCGGCGAGGAAGACCCGGCGTCGGCCGAGCAGGTCGCCGAGCCGCCCGGCGAGCAGCAGCAACCCCCCGAAGGCGACCAGGTACGCGTTGACGACCCAGGCCGCGCCGGCGGCGGTGAAGCCGAGGTCGCGCTGGATCGCCGGCAGGGCGACGGCCACCACGCTGCCGTCCAGGATGATCATCAGGCTGCCCGCGCAGAGCACGAGCAGGGCGGTCCGGCGATGCTTCTCGGGCACGAGCGCCTCCTTGGTGCACGGTTTGTTACCAGGGCCATCATCTGTGACCATGAGGGCGCGCATAAGGAGGCACTTCCATGTCCCAGAGGAACAGCTGTGAGACCGTGCGCGGGCACCAGGCGCGGGCCTGCACCGTGCGGGAGGCGCTGGACCGGGTGGGCGGCAAGTGGAGCATCGGCATCCTGGTCGCCGCCGCCCAGGGGCCGGTCCGCTTCACCGAGCTGGAGCGGCAGGTGGAGGGGATCAGCCGGCGGATGCTCACGCTGACCCTGCGCAACCTGGAGCGGGACGGCCTGCTGCACCGCACCGTCTATCCCACCGTCCCGCCCAGGGTGGAGTACACCGCCACCCCGATGGCGCTGGAGCTCTACGACTCGCTCGTCGCGCTCACCGCCTGGGCGGAGCGGCACCGGGCCGCGATCACCGACGCCCGGGAGGCGTACGACCGGGAGCACGCCGCCCCGGCCTGAGCCGGGCGGGATGTGGCGAAGCCCACCCGACTCCTCTGACCGATCGGTCAGGCTCTGACCGATCGGTCAGGCATGCTGGACGGCATGGCCCGCGCCCTGCCCGAGACCCACGACGAGATCCTGGCCGCCGCCTCGCGCCGGTTCGCCGTCACCGGCTACAAGGGCACCTCGTTGCAGGACATCGCCCGCGAGGTGGGCTGTTCCAAGGCCACCGTGCTCTACCACTTCGCCAACAAGGAGGCGCTGCTCTCCGAGCTGATGGCCCCCGCCATCGCCGCCCTGGAGGCGCTCGACGCGCGGATCGCCGCGCACACCGGCGCCGCCGCCCAGCGGGTCGCCGCCGAGGGCTTCGTCGACCTGGCGGTGCGCTTCCGCCGGGAGATCGCCCTGCTCCGCGGCGAGTTCCCCGACCTGCTCCAGCAGCCCGCCTTCGCGCACGTGCAGCAGATGTCCGAGCGGCTCATCGCCGCGCTGGCCGGTCCGGCCGACCGCCCGGCCGCGCGGATCGCCGCGCTGGTGCTGCTCGCCGGGATCGCCGAGACCTGCCCCGAGTTCATCGACATCCCCGACGGGGAACTACGACCCGCGCTGCTGGCCGTGGCGCGCCGCGCACTGGAAACCACCTGACCCCGAGGACAAAGGAATCCCATGGCGACCCTGCTCTACCGGCTCGGCCGGGCCTCGTTGCGCCGCCGGCGACTCGTCGTCGCCGTCTGGCTCGTCGTACTCGTCGGCCTCGGCCTCGCCGCGGCCACCCTGCGCGGCCCGACGGCGAGCAACTTCACCATGCCCGGCACCGAGTCGCAGCGCGCGCTCGACCTGCTCGCCGACCGGTTCCCGGCGGCCAGCGGGGCCACCGGCACCATCGCGGTCAAGGCGCCGCAGGAGGGCCAACTCCTCAGCCCCGAGGGGCAGGCGGTGGTCAAGGAGGTCACCCAGGAGGCGGCCACCCTGCCCGGCGTGGTCGGCGCGGTCGACCCCTACCAGGTCAAGGCGCTCAGCCCGGACGGCCGGTACGCGCTGATCCAGGTGCAGTTCGCCGGCCGGGCCGACGAGGTGACCGACGCGCAGCGCACCGCGTACGAGGAGGTCGGCGCGCGGGCCGAGCAGCAGGGCTGGCAGATCGCGCCCGGCGGTGAGGTGCTCAACGGCGAGCCGGAGGTCGGCTCCACCGAGGCGCTCGGCGTGCTGGTCGCCGCGATCGTCCTGATCATCACGTTCGGCTCGCTGGTGGCGGCCGGGATGACCATGCTCAACGCGTTGATCGGCGTCGCCGTCGGCATGGCCGGCCTGTTCGCGCTCAGCGGCGCGGTCGAGCTGACCAGCACCGCGCCCATCCTGGCCCTGATGCTCGGCCTCGCCGTCGGCATCGACTACTCGCTGTTCATCACCTCCCGGCACCGGCAGAACCTGCTCGACGGCCAGGAACCGGAGGAGGCGGTCGGCCGGGCGGTGGGCACCGCCGGCTCCGCCGTCGTCTTCGCCGGCGCCACCGTGGTCATCGCGCTCGCCGGCCTGGCGGTGGTGAACATCCCGTTCCTCACCGTGATGGGCCTGGCCGCCGCCGGCACGGTCTCGGTGGCGGTGCTGGTCGCGATCACCCTGGCCCCGGCGCTGCTCGGCTTCGCCGGGCGCAAGGTGCTCCCCCGCCGGCTGCGCGACGCCGCACCGGCCGAGACCGCCCCGGCCGCCGAGGACCGCTCCGGCTTCGGCTTCCGCTGGGCCCGCTGGGTCACCCGGCTGCGCATCCCGGTCATCCTGGTCGGCCTGCTCGGCCTGGGCCTGCTGGCGCTGCCGGCGCAGGACATGCGGCTGGCCCTGCCGGACGCCTCCGCCGCCGCCGAGGGCACCCCGGCCCGGGTCAGCAACGACCTGATCCAGGAAGGCTTCGGCCCCGGCTTCACCGGCCGGCTCGCGGTGGTGGTGACCGCCGACTCCCCACAGGCCACCCAGGCCGCCGTGCCGCAGGTCACCGCGCTGATCCAGAAGACGGACGGGGTGCTGGCGGTCGCGCCGCCGCAGCTCGACCCGAGCGGCCGTACCGCGCTGCTCGGCGTCATCCCGAAGACCGGCCCGACCGACGCGGCCACCGAGACGCTGGTGCACGACATCCGCGACCAGGTGGGCGGCATCCAGAACGCCGACGTCCTGCTGACCGGCGTGACCGCCATCGGCATCGACGTGTCGGAGAAGCTGTCCGACGCGCTGCCGGTCTACCTGCTGCTCGTGGTCGGCCTCTCGGTGCTGCTGCTGATGCTGGTGTTCCGCTCGATCCTGGTGCCGGTGAAGGCCGCGCTCGGCTTCCTGCTCACCGTGGCGGCCACCTTCGGCATCACGGTGGCGGTGTTCCAGCAGGGCCACCTGGCCGACCTGGTCGGGCTGGACACCCCCGCCCCGCTGGTCAGCTTCCTGCCGATCCTGCTGATCGGCATCCTGTTCGGCCTGGCCATGGACTACGAGGTCTTCCTGGTCTCCCGGATGCGGGAGGACTTCGTGCACGGCGACAGCGCCCAGCAGGCCACCATCAACGGGATGGGGCACGGCGCCCGGGTGGTCACCGCCGCCGCGCTGATCATGATCTCGGTCTTCGGCGGCTTCGTCTTCCTGGAGGACCCGATCATCAAGTCGATGGGCTTCGCGCTCGCGATCGGCGTCGCCATCGACGCGTTCGTGGTCCGGATGACCATCGTGCCGGCGGTGATGTCGCTGCTGAACAACGCCGCCTGGTGGCTGCCCCGCTGGCTGAACCGGGCCCTGCCCAACGTGGACGTGGAGGGCGAGGGCCTGCGCGCCCACCTCGCCGAACGCGAACCCGCGAACGTGTGAAAGGAGGGGCCCCCTGTTAACGCATTCTGCATAGCAGGGGGCCCCGCTTAACACCTGAGCCGAGCGCTCACACCCCCGCCGGGTACGTCTCCATCTCGCCGAACGAGGTAAGCGCCGGCAGCGGGTGCAGCGCCGTCGTCTCGTCGCACCAGATGAACGCGTCGTAGCGCTCCCCCAGCCGGGTCGGCACGTAGTTGCCCCACGACTCGAAGCTGGGGTCGTACACCACTCCGATGGCCCGGTGGTCGGCCTCGCCGGTGACCCACTCCGGCTGGTCCGGGCCGCCGAAAACAAGCACCGCCCGCTCCGGCAGCAGCTCGTGCAGCCGTCGCTCGACCGAGCCCTCCCGGGCCGGCGGAACGATCATCGTCTCGCTGGGCGAACCCCAGCGGGGCGCCGCCACCACCGTGCCCCGGTAGCTGCCGAAGCCGACCAGCACCACCGCCGCGTCGCCGTGCCGCTCCCGGCCCAACTGGCCGATGTTCACCATCCCGTCGGCCGCCATGTCGGTCGCCCGGGCGTCCCCCACGTGCGTGTTGTGCGCCCAGACGATGCCCCGGGCGTCCGGGCCGTACCGGTCGAGCAGCCGGTCCAGCGTGTCGGCCATGTGGGTGTCCCGCACGTTCCACGACTCCGGGCCGCCGTGCACCATGGCCCGGTAGTACCGCTCCGCGCCGGCGATCACCTCCGCGTTCTGCCAGGCCGAGAAGCGGTCCGGGCCGTCCGCCGCGGCCTGTTCCCGGGTACGCGCCAGCAGCCGCACCACCTCCTCCTCGCACCGCGCGGAGACGAACCGGCTCGCCGCCCCGTACTCCTCGACCCGCTTGCCGTACGGCTCGAAGCACCGGTACGCGTCCTGCGCGGCCTCCAGCGAGCCCGGGTCCTCCTCGCCCAGATAGTCAAAGATCGCCTGCATCGAGTCCCACAGGCTGTAGACGTCCAGCCCGTGGAAGCCGGCCCGCTCCCCCTCGGGCCGCTCGACGTTCCACGCCCGCAGCCAGCGGCAGAACCGGGCAACCTCCGCGTTGGCCCACATCCAGGTCGGCCAGCGCTCGAACCGTTCCAGAGCGGTCAGCGGGTCGGCCGCGCCGCCGGGCGCGGCCACCACCGACCGGTGCACCCGGTCGCAGTCCGGCCAGTCCCCCTCGACCGCGACGAAGTCGAAGCCCTGCTCGGCGATGAGCCGCCGGGTCAACTGCTCGCGCAACCGGTAGTAGTCGTAACTGCCGTGCGTCGCCTCGCCGAGCATCACGATCCGGGCGTCCCGCACCCGGTCCAGCAGAGGATCGAAGTCGCTCGGTGAGCCGAGCCGCTGAACCTGCATGTCGCGGCCTACCCGGCGCGCCGCCGGGCAAACCGCGCGGGTCCGGGTGTGCGGGCGCGGCGGGCGGGTAGCCGGTGGGCATGACCGTCAGCGGGGCGCAGATGCAGGAGTACCTGGCCGGGCTCGACTACCCGGTCTCCCGGGAGGACGTGCTCCGCCGGGCCCAGGAGAACGGCGCCAGCACCGAGCTGTTGCAGCTGCTGATGGCGCTGCCCGCGGACCAGTTCGACGATCCCGCCGAGCTGCACCGGGCGCTCGCCACGCTCGCCTGAGCGCTCAGCGGGGGGCGTGCAGCAGGCGGAACAGCACCAGCCACTGCTCGGGCCAGACCAGCCCGACCGGGGTGGCCGGGTCGAGCCGGGCCGCCCGCAGCGCGCCGTCCACCCGGGCCCGCGGGTGAGCGGTCCGCAGCGAGGCCGCGAGGGAGCCGCCGACCCCGCCGAAGCCCAGCTCCACCATCCTTCGGTACGCCGGCAGCGCGGCCCGGGACAGCAACGGCTCGGGCCGGCGGTCGATCCGCAGGATCCCCCCGTCGACGGCGGGCACCGGGCGGAACGCGGCCCGGGGCACCCGCCCGGCCAGCCGCCAGTGGTACTCGGGCCAGGTCGACACGGTCAGCCGGCTCCACCGGCCGCGCTCGCCGGTGCGCTTGCGCGCGTACTCGAGCTGGGTCAGCAGGGTCGCCGCGCGCAGCCCCGGTGCGGCGAGGCACCACCGGACCACCGCGGCGGTCAGCGACCAGGGGATGTTGCCGACCACGGCGAACGGCTCGTCCGGCGGGTCGGCGGCGAGGAAGTCCGCGTGCCGGACGGTCACCCCCGGATGGTCGCGCCCGACGCCGGCCAGCTCGTCGACGACGGCGGGGTCCACCTCGTACGCGATTAGCCGGTCGCAGGCCGCGGCGAGCGGCCGGGTGAGCTGGCCACGCCCGGCGCCGACCTCGACGATCAGGTCGCCGGGGTCGGGTCGGGCCGCGCGGACCACGCGGGCGACGGCGGCCGGGTCGGCGAGAAAATTCTGGGACAGTACGCGACGGGTCCGGTCGCGTGCGGTGGTGCGGGTACGGCGGGGCGCCACGGAGATCGTCCTGTCTGCCGCCGGACGGCGGCGGTACGGACAGGCAGCGCGGAGCGGGGCCTGTCCGAGCGGATCGGGACTCGGACGACCCTGGGCGGTCGGCGGTACGCGTCGGCGCGCGCGAGGGCGGCCGCCGCACCCGGTCACGGGGCGGCGGCGGCCGATCAGGTCAGGTCAGGCGCGGCGAGCGTCCCGGCCGGCCAGGGCCGGGCGCCGGTTCCACGGACGGGCGACCAGGAGAAGGCCCCCCGTGGCCGGCGCGGCGGCCACGTTGATCAGGGCGTGCGCGAACATGTCGGCCAGGCTAGTCGCCCGGTCGCTGCCCGGCGACGCAATTTCGCCCGCCGGCACGCGCCCACCCGGCGCCCGCCCCACCCCACGCGCCCCCGGCCTGCCGGACCGTGCCCCCGCGCGGCAGGCGGATGCCCGGCGCGGCAGGTGTTAATAAGGGGCCCCGCTACTACCGAATGCGTTAACAGGGGGCCCTTCCTTACACCTCGACGGTGCGGGACTGGGCGCGGGCGACCTCGGCGGCCCACAGCACCGCCACCACCTCCCGGCCGAACCGTACGTCGCAGCGGTGGTCCCGGGTGCCGGCGTCGATCTCCTCCAGCAGCTGGTCGATCGCGGTGCCGTAGGCGGTCAGCGCGCTGCCGTCGCCGGGCGGGACCACCTCGACGCCGTTCTCCCCGAAGAAGACGAAGTCCCGGGTGACCGCCGCGGGCGGCGCGTCCAGGGTGAGCGACAGCGAGCTGGTCGCGCCGCCGTCGTGGGTGAGCAGCAGGTGGACCAGGCCGCTCGGGCCGTCGGTGGCGGCGACCCGGGTGACCCGGCCGAGCACCGGCAGGACCAGCGACAGGGCGTGCGGGCCGATGTCCCACAGCGCGCCCTTCTCGTGCCGCCAGCGCGACTCGCCGTAGGGGTTGCCGGGCTGGAAGATGGAGGCGAACTGGGTGCCCCGGGCGTGCTGCCAGCCGCCCGCCGCGGCGGTGGCGGCCAGGAAGCCGGTGATGTTCGGGTGGTACCGCTGGGTGAAGAAGACCACCGAGGCGACGCCGCTCTGCTGCGCCGCGGCGACCACCCGGTCGGCGTCGGCGAGGCTGAGCGCCAGCGGCTTGTCCAGCAGCAGGTGCCGCCCCGCGGTGGCGGCCCGGAAGGCGATGTCGGCCTGCACGTCCGGCGGCAACGCCACCGCGACCGCGTCACACGCGTCGATCAACGCGTCCACGTCCGGGAACACCGGTACGCCGTGCCGCGCGGCCAGCGCGCCGGCCCGCTCCGGGTTGCGGCCCCAGACCCCGGCCAGGGTGGCGCGGGGGTGGGCGTCGATGGCCGCGGCGTGCGTCTCCGCCGCCCAGTGACCGGTGCCGAACAAGCCGAACCGCAGCACGCATCCCCCAGCCGTCGTCCTCCGCCCCGGCCTGCGCCGGTGACCGTGATCCCACGCTATCCGGCCGGCCCGGCCGACGGGCGGCGACCGGCGGGAGAGCCGGGCGGCCCGGCCGACGGGCGTCGACCCGGCGGGAGAGCCGGGCGGCGGTCGCTACTACGCGGCTTAGTAGGCTGTGCCGGTGAACCGTACCGCGCCGGGATGGCGCCGATGACCAGCGCCGCGGCGGCCGGCTCGCCGGTGCACGGGCTCCTCGCGACGGCCGGCATCGTGCTGTCGCTCGTACTTGCCGGGTGGGCGCTGGTGGCGACGCTGCGGCACCGCGCCCCGGACCGGATCCAGTTCGCCGGCCTGGCGCTGCTGGAACTGGCGCTGCTCGGCCTCGCCGTGGTGGCGCTGGTCGCGCTCGGCGGCGGCGAGCGGCCGGGCGAGCCGGGCGCCTTCTTCGGCTATCTGGTGACCCTGGTCTGCCTGCCGCCGCTGGCCTGGGTGCTGGCCCGGATGGAGCCGACCCGCTGGGGCTCCGCGATCGTCTGCGCGATCTGCCTGGTGACCCCGGTGGTCGTGGTCCGCCTCCAGCAGACCTGGGAGGTGGTCGGTGGCTGAGCCGCAGGCGACCAACCGGGGGCCGGGCCGGCTGCTGATCGCGATCTACATCCTCTTCGCCATCGCGGCCACCTCGCGGGCCGGCTTGCAGATCGCCACCAAGTTCGACCGGGCGCCGGTGGCGTACCTGCTCTCCGCGGTGGCCGCGCTGATCTACATCGTGGCGGCGGTCGGGCTGGCCCGGGCCGGGCACGCCGGCCGGCGGACCGCCCTGCTCTGCTGCTCGATCGAGCTGGTCGGGGTGCTCGGGGTGGGCGTGCTCAGCCTGGCCGACCGGCAGCTCTTCCCGGACGAGACGGTCTGGTCCCAGTTCGGCAGCGGGTACGGCTACGTGCCGCTGGTGCTGCCGGTCCTCGGCCTGCTCTGGCTCTGGCGCACCCGCACCACCGCCACCTGACCGTCCCGCTCGCGCGCCGGGCGAGTCCCGCTCGCGCGCCGGGCGAGTCCCGCTCGCGCGCCGGGCGAGTCCCGCCTCGGTAGCCCGCGCCCACGGGTAGGCCCGTCGGCGGCCCGCCGGACACCACCTGGCGGGCATCGGCTCATCCGTCGGGCGTGTCGCGGTCGGGAAGCCTGGGCCTGCGCGAGCCTGATACCTCAGAGTCATATTGATACCCGAGAGGTATCACGCTCACGAAGGGATCCGCCGGCACCGGCGCACGGCGGGCGACCGGCCACGTCGTTCCCACCGGCCAGCCCGGCCACCGCCTGGCTCGCCCGGGACCGCCCCACCCGCCGCACATCGGCCCATCCCCAGCCGGGGTTCGCCCCACCTGCCGCATACCGGGGCATCCCCCGCCGAGGACCGCCCACCTGCCGCACCCGGCGCCCGGTCAGTCCTTGGGGCCGCCGGCGACGTAGATGACCTGGCCGGAGACGAAGGACGCGCCCTCGCTGGCGAGGAACGACACGGTGTGCGCGACGTCCTCCGGGCGGCCGGTGCGGCGGACCGGGATCTCGGCGGCGGCGTGCTTCTGGAGGTCTTCGAAGCTGACCTTCATCCGGGCGGCGGTGGCGGCGGTCATCTCGGTGACGATGAAGCCCGGCGCGACCGCGTTGACGGTCACCCCGAACGGGCCCAGCTCGATGGCCAGGGTCTTGGTGAAGCCCTGGAGCCCGGCCTTGGCCGCCGAGTAGTTGGCCTGGCCGCGGTTGCCCAGCGCCGAGGTGCTGGAGAGGTTGACGATCCGGCCCCACTTCGCCTCGACCATGTGCTTCTGCGTCGCCTGGCTGAACAGGAACGAGCCGCGCAGGTGCACCCCCAGCACGGTGTCCCAGTCGGCGTCGGTCATCTTGAACAGCAGGTTGTCGCGGAGCACACCGGCGTTGTTGACCAGCACGGTCGGCGCGCCCAGCTCGGCGGCCACCCGCTGCACGGCGGCCTCGACCTGGGCCCGGTCGGCGACGTCCGCGCCGACGCCGAGGGCCCGGCCGCCGGCCGCGGTGATCGCCTCCACCGTCTCCTTGGTGGCCGACTCCTCGATGTCGACCACGGCGACGGCCAGCCCGTCGGCGGCCAGCCGCCGGGCGGTGGCCGCACCGATGCCGCGCGCGGCGCCGGTGACGATGGCGACCCGCTGCTCCTCCGACATGACTACCTCCCGGTAACTTGTGGCTCGATCGGAGGAGCTTAACCCAGCCGTACGCGGCACGGCCCGCCGCCGAGCACCGGCGGCGGGCCGTGGGCGACGGCCTGCGGTCGTCCTACCAGGTGCGGCGCAGCCGGATCCAGCGGTAGCCGTGGCCGGCGAGCGCGACCCGATCCAGCTTGCCCACCTCCGGGTAGCCCCGGTCGGAGAGCACGTCTATCGGCAGCTCCGCCTCCGCCTGCACACTGCTCAGGTCCACCTCGACGTCCTCGGTGCCGAGGTTGTGCAGGAAGACCATGGTGCCGGTCGGGCCGTCGGCCCGGTGCGCGAGCACGCCGCGCGGCATCGGCACGTCGATGTGGGTGGTCGAGCCGGAACCGACCTCCGGCGCCTCGCGCAGCGTCCGGATCATCCGCTCGAACCAGCCGAGCAGCGACCGCGGGTCCTTGCGCTGGGCGGTCACGTTGACCTTCTCGTAGCTGAAGTCGCCCTTGTCGATCACCGGCCGGACCAGCTTCTCCGCCTCGGCCTGGGAGAAGCCCCCGTTGGGCTCGTACGACCACTGCATCGGGGTACGGATGGCGTCGCGGCCCGGCAGCGAGAGGTCCTCGCCCATGCCGATCTCCTCGCCGTAGCGCAGCACCGGCGTGCCGCGCAGCGAGAACTGGAGCGAGTACGCCAGCTCGATGTGCCGCCGGTCGTTGCCGAGCATCGGCGCGAGCCGGCGCCGGATGCCCCGGCCGTAGAGCTGCATGTGCTCGTCCGGGCCGAACTTCGCCAGCACGTCGTTGCGCTGGTCGGCGGTGAGCCGGGACAGGTCGATCTCGTCGTGGTTGCGCAGGAAGGTGGCCCACTGCCCGCCGGTGGGCAGGACCGGGGTGTCCCGCAGCGCGTCGATGATCGTCTCCGGGTCCTCCCGGGCCAGCGCGAGCATCAGCCGCCCGTTGAGCATGAAGTCGAAGAGCATGTGGATCCGGTTGCCCGAGCCGCTGCCGTCACCGAAGTAGGTCGGCAGCTCGTCCGGCTCGACGTTCGCCTCGGCCAGCAGGACGGCGTCGCCGCGCCGCCACTGCACGTGCTGGCGCAGGTCGCTGAGGAAGTCGAAGTCCTTCGGCGAGTTGGGGTTGCCCGGCTCGGTCTGCTCGATGATGAACGGCACCGCGTCCATCCGGAAGCCGGAGACGCCGAGCTGGAGCCAGAACGAGGTGATCTTCTTGATCTCCTCGCGCACCTTCGGGTTGTTGATGTTCAGGTCCGGCTGGAACTTGTAGAACCGGTGGTAGTACCAGGCCTTCGCCGTCCGGTCGTAGCTCCACGTCTCGTGCTGCTCACCCGGGAAGACCATGCCCTGGTGGCGGTCGGACGGCTCCTCGTCGGCCCAGACGTACCAGTCCCGGTACGGGGAGTCGGGCGACGAGCGGGCCGACTGGAACCAGGGGTGCTGGTCCGAGGTGTGGTTTACCACCAGGTCGATGATCACCCGGATGCCCCGGTTGCGAGCCTGGTGCAGCAGCTCGGCGAAGTCGCCGAGCGTGCCCAGCCGCGGGTCCACGTTGTAGAAGTCGGTGGCGTCGTACCCGTCGTCCTGGTTGGGCGACGGGTGGATGGGGTTGAGCCAGAGGCAGGTCACCCCGAGCCGGGCCAGGTAGTCGAGGCGACTGATGAGGCCCGGGATGTCACCGACGCCGTCGCCGTCGGAGTCCGCGTACGTGTCGATGTCGAGGCAGTAGACGACCGCCTCCGAGTACCACCTGTCAGCCATGCCCGGTTAACTTCTCCGATCCGCCGGCCCGGCAAACGTGAACGCCGGTCCACTCAGGTGCGCGTGGGGTGGGAGGATCCCGGCATGGACGAGGCAGCGACCACCCGGCCGGTCGGCTGGGCCGACGGCAGCTGGCTGAACCCCCCGGTACGCGCCGACCGCACCGACGCCGGCGAGCTGGTGGTGGAGCCGGCCGAGGGCAGTGACCTGTGGCGGCACACCAGCTACGGCTTCGTGCACGACGACGCCTCGGCGCTGCTCGCCCCGCTGCCCACCGGCCGGGCGGTCGAGGTGACCTTCCAGCTGGACTACGGCGAGCAGTTCGACCAGGCCGGCGTGCTGGTCCGGGTGGACGAGCGGCACTGGGTCAAGGCCGGCGTCGAGGTAAGCGACGGCCGGCCGCAGCTCGGCGCGGTGGTGACCCGGGAGTTCTCCGACTGGTCGGTCGCGCCGGTGCCGGAGTGGACCGGCCGGGCGGTGACCGTCCGGGTCAGCCGGGCCGGGGACGCGCTGACCGTACGGGCCCGGGTGGCCGGCGAGCCGTGGCGACTGGTCCGGCTCGCGCCGCTGCCCCCGGACGCGGTGGCCTCGGCCGGGCCGTACTGCTGCTCGCCCAGCCGCGGCGGCCTGGCGGTGCGGTTCACCGGCTGGCGCACCGGCCCGGCCGACGGCGCGCTGCACCCGTGAGGCCGCCCGCCGGTGGGGTGGATCACCGGCAGGTGTGACGGGCCGGCGCGCGGGTACCTTTCCCGGATCCCCAGGAGACCGCGGAAGGGATGGCCATGGCCCTCGCCCAGGACGTCGACCCGGCCCAGTTCACCGGGCTGACCGGGTGGGTGGCGAGCGTCATCGACTCGCTCGGCGCGGCGGGCGTGGCCTTCCTGGTGGCGCTGGAGAGCATCATCCCGCCGATCCCCAGCGAGATCGTGCTGGCGATGGCCGGCTACCTGGCCCACGAGGGCCGGTTCAACGTGGTGCTGATCGTGCTCGCCGCCACCGTCGGCTCGTTGGTCGGCGCGCTGGTGCTCTACTGGCTCGGCGCCGCCCTCGGCGAGGAACGGCTGAAGCGCTGGCTGGACCACATCCCGCTGGTGGACCGGTCGGACCTGGAGAAGGCCGACCGCTGGTTCGAGCGGCACGGCCGGTGGGCGGTGCTGATCGGCCGGCTGGTGCCGGTGGTGCGCAGCCTGGTCTCGGTGCCGGCGGGCGCGAACCGGATGCGGATGTCGGAGTTCGTCCTGTTCACCACGCTGGGCAGCGGCGTGTGGAACACCCTGATCGTCGGCCTGGGATACGTGCTGGGCTCCCGCTGGGAGGACGTGGACCGGTACAGCAGCTGGTTCAACTACGCGATCTTCGCGGTCTTCGCGGTGATGATCGTCAGTTGGGCGGCGAAGAAGATCCGCCGCCGGCGCGACCGGCAGTCGATGACCGCCGGCCGCTGACCGTACGCCGCGTCGCCCGCCGCTCAGGGCAGGGTGGCCAGGTGCGGCTTGACGGTCCGGGCGAACCCGCTGCCGTTGCTGACGTCCCAGTTGATCGACCAGGTCATCGCGCCCCGGATGCCCGGGTAGGTGCGCGGCGGCCGGAAGCTGCCGCAGTTCGTGCCCCGGGCGAGGCAGTCGAGCGCGGCGTTGACCACGCTGGGCGCGACGATCCCGCCGCCGGCCGCCCCCGGTCCGGCGGGCAGGCCGAGCCCCACCTGGTCGGGGCGCAGACCGCTCTCCAGTTGGAGGCAGGCCAGCGCGACGATGAAGTCGACGCTGCCCTGGCTGTACGCCCGGTTCTGGTCGCAGCCCAGCATCGCCCCGGAGTTGTAGTACTGGGTGTTCACCACGGTGAGGATGTCCCGGATGTCCAGCGCCAGCTTGAAGTAGCCGCCGGCGGGTGACTGCATGTCGATGGTCTGCGGGGCCATCGCGATGATCAGCCCGGCCCCGACCTTGGCCCGCAGCGCCCGCAGCGCCTGTGCCATGAAGGTCGGGTTGAGGCCGTTCTCCAGGTCGATGTCGACGCCGTCGAAGCCGTACCGCTGGATCAGCGCGTACGTGGTGTCGGCGAAGGCGGTGGCCGAGGCGGCGTCGTTCACCGCGACCCGGCCGGCCTCCCCGCCCACGGACAGGATCACCCTGCGGCCCTGGGCGCGCAGGGCGCGGACGTCGGCGGTGAAGTCCGCGTCGGTGTAGCCGCCGAGCGCCGCGGCGAGCCCGGGATCGACCGCGAAGGCGACCGCGCCGGGGACGGTGGTGGCCTCGCCGAAGGCGACCGCGACGATGTCGTACTCGGCGGGCACGTCGCGCAGCCGCAGCTCGACCGCCGGGTTGTCGAAGTTGTGCCAGTAGCCGGTCAGCAGGTGCTTCGGCAGCCCACCGGGCGGCGGGACGGTGGGCGTCGGGGTGGGCGTGGGCGTGGGCGTGGGGCTGGTCGGCTTGGGCGTGGGGCTGGTGGGGGTCGGGCTGGGTGTGCCGCCGCCGCAGGACGCGCCGTTGAGCTGGCAGTTGCCCGGCGAGCCGGCGCCGCTGGCGACGAAGCCGAAGGAGACCGAGGCGCCGGGCGCGACGGTGCCGTTCCAGGACCGGTTGGTGAACGTGTACCGCTGGCCGGAGGTGGTCAGCAGGGCGTCCCAGTAGGTGCCGACGGTGGTGCCGGCGGGCAGGTCGAACGAGAGCGTCCAGGACGTGAGGGTGCTGCCGCCCCCGTTGTTGATGGTGTATTTCCCCTCCCAGCCGCTGCCCCAGTCGGCGGTCTTGACGAAACCGGCGGTCACCCCGGCCGCGTACGCGGGCAGCGTGACCCAGGCCGCGCCGACCGTCGCCGCGAGGGCGGCGACCAGGGACAGGACGAGGGATCTGGACAGTTTCATGGGCCCTCCCGGCGGCATCGACGGCCGTGCATGTCAGCGTGCCGGTTTATTATTAGGACTGTTAACTGTTTCTGTCCAGACACCCCGTCCCGCCGGGCCGCCCGGTCAGCCGACCCCGACCGCCGGCCGGCGCAGCACCACCTGCTCCAGCGCCGTCCAGCCGGTGGTGGTCACCAGATAGAGCACCGCGGCCAGCGGCGCCACCAGCGCCACCAGCACCGTCCCGTACGGCAGCAGCGGCAGCACCCGACCCAGCACCGCCGCGCCCGGCCCCTCGGCCGGGGCACCCGTCACCGCCCCGGCCCGCCGCATCCGCCGCGAGGAGAACCAGGCCAGCGCCAGCAGGGCGGCCACCAGCACGCCGAACACGGCGAGCACCCCGCCGGTCAGCCCGTCGCCCAGGTGCCAGCCCAGCGGCACCCCGGCCAGCCGCTCGTCGAGCAGCCCCGCGCCGCCGTCCCCGGTGCCGAAGAGGCGGTACATGACCAGGAAGAACGGCGCCTGGAGCAGGGTGGGCAGGCAGCCGGCCACCGGGCTGGCCCCGGCCCGGCGGTAGAGCGCGAACAGTTCGGACTGCAACCGGGCCGGGTCACCGGCGTACCGGCGTTGCAACTGGCGGACCTCGGGCGCGAGCGCCGCGCGGCGCCGCTCGCCGCGGACCTGCGCGACGGTCAGCGGGGAGATCAGCAGGCGGACGGCGACGGTGAACAGGACGACGGCGGCGGCGGTGGCCGCCCCGCCGGTCAGCGGGGTGAGCGTGTCGGCGAGCCAGGCGACGGCGGCGCCGGCGACGCCGGCCGCGGTGGACAGCGGTGCGAAGGCGAACATGGGAAGACCCCTCGGTCGATTCCGGACGCTCCCGCCGACCGGCCGGGGCGCCAGACGAGGGCGACCACCGGAGGCGGTGACGGGAGGGATGACGACGGAACCGGTCGGGCGGCGGCGTACCCGGTCAGAACGCGACCGGACGCCACCCGACCGAGGGGCGGTGACCCGGCGCGCGGGGGCGGGGCCGGCCCGCCGCGTCGGGATCGACCTGGCGGGGCACCCCGCGCCGCCGGGCCCGGTCCCGCACGCCGGCCGCGCGACCGACCCGGGCCGGCCCGCGCGGCGCCCGGGGACGGGCCGCCAGCAGGGCGGTGAGCAGCAGCGCGGCCACCATCGCCGCGCCGGCCAGGAGGTCGCCGGGACGGTCCGCGAGCAGCGTGAGGCCGGTGAGCGCGTACGCCCACAGACTCGTCACCACCGACAGCGTTCCCGGCACGGGGGCCAGGCTAGTACCCGCTGTCACGTCGGGACGGCCAGCACGTCCGGGCGGGCGGCGACCGCGCCGGCCAGCAGCAGCCAACCGGAGAGACCGACCAGTTGCACCCGCTGCCAGGCGCCCAGCCCGCCGTCCGGGTACGCCGACTCCAGCAGGGTGGCGACCGTGCCGACCAGCAGCACCACCGCCACCGCGATCCCCCACCGTCGCCAGCGCGGCGCGCGCAGCACGGCCAGGATCGCGACCAGCGAGACCACTCCACCGGCCACCGCCAGCGCCGAGCTGACCGTGTGCGCCTCGTGCCGCCAGGACAGCACCCCCAGCCGCTCCAGCCGGGCGCAGCGGTCGTCGGTCGTCGGCGCGCAGTCCATCGACGTCAACCCGCCGTCCAGCGCGGTGGCCACCCCGAACACCGCCAGGCCCAGCCAGGCGATCCGGGCGACGCCCCGGACCCGGCCGGCCAGCGCCACGCCGACGCCGAGGGCCAGCAGCCCGGTCAGCGCGTCCCCCAGCCCGAACACCAGGTGGTACGGCTGGTCCCGGGCGGCCAGCTCGCTGGCGTACCCGTTGGCCAGCCCGAGCGCCGGGTTGAGCAGCGGCCCGAGCAGCCAGGAGGAATAGAGCACCGCCGCCAGCACCAGCACGGCGGCCGGCGCGGACCGGGCCCGGCTCACGAGGACTCCCGGACCAGCGGGAACGGCAGTGTCTCCCGGATCGACCGGCCGGTCAGCAGCATCACCAGCCGGTCCACCCCCAGGCCGAGCCCGCCGGTGGGCGGCATGGCGTACTCCAGCGCGGTGAGGAAGTCCTCGTCCAGCTCCATCGCCTCCGGGTCGCCGCCAGCTGCCCGCAGCGACTGCTCGGTCAGCCGCCGCCGCTGCTCGACCGGGTCGATCAGCTCCGAGTACGCGGTGCCCAGCTCCATCCCGAACGCCACCAGGTCCCACCGCTCGGCCAGCCGCGGATCGGCCCGGTGCCGGCGGGTCAGCGGCGAGGTGTCGGTCGGGAAGTCCAGATAGAAGGTGGGCGCCCCGGTACGCGCCTCGACCAGCCGCTCGTACAGCTCCAGCAGCACCTCGCCCCGGCCCCAGCGCGGGTCGTACGACACCCCGGCGCGGTCGGCGAGCTTGCGCAGCACGGCCGGCCCGGTGTCCGCGGTGACCTCCTCCCCCAGCGCCGCGGAGACCGCCTCGTCGACCGTACGCACCGGCCACTCGCCGCCGATGTCCACCGGCTCGTCGGTGCCGGGCCGGCGGACCACCGGCGCGCCGTGCACCGCCACCGCCGCCGCCACGATCAGCTCCCGGGCCAGCTCCCGCATGGCGTGGTAGTCGGCGTACGCCTGGTACGCCTCCAGCACGGTGAACTCCGGGTTGTGACTGTGGTCGACACCCTCGTTGCGGAACGCCCGGCCCAGCTCGTACACCCGCTCCACCCCGCCCACGGCGAGCCGCTTCAGATACAGCTCGGGCGCGATGCGCAGGCTCAACCGCAGGTCGTACGCGTTGCTGTGGGTGACGAACGGCCGGGCGTTGGCGCCGCCGTGCACCCGTTGCAGGATCGGCGTCTCCACCTCCAGGAAGTCCCGCCCGGCCAGCGTGCCGCGCAGGCTGTGCAGCACCGCGCCCCGGGCCCGCAGCAGCTCCCGGGCCTCCGGGTTGATCGCCAGGTCGAGGTAGCGGCGGCGGACCCGGGCCTCCGGGTCGGCCAGCCCGCGGTGCTTGTCCGGCAGCGGGCGCAGGCACTTGGCGGTCAGCCGCCAGTCGGTGACCCGGACCGAGACCTCGCCGCGCCGGGTCGCGTACACCTCGCCGGTGACCCCGACGTGGTCGCCGATGTCGACGGTGGCCCGCCACCGGTCCAGGTCGTGCTCCAGCACCAGTTGCAGGTCCCCGCTGCCGTCGCGCACCGTGCCGAAGCAGACCCCGCCGTGGTCGCGGACCAGCACCACCCGGCCGGCCACCGCGACGGTCTCGCCGGTGCCGGTGTCCGGCGCCAGGCCCGCGTGCCGCTCCCGCACCGACGCGCACGACGCGGTCCGCGGATAGTTCACCGGGTACGGGTCGACGCCCTCGGCGCGCAGCCGGTCCAGCTTCGCCTCCCGCACCCGGGCCTGTTCCGGGCGGCGCTCCGGGGCCGGCTCCGCCGCGACCGGGTGGACGGTCGCGGCCGACGGCGGCACGTAGTGCACGCCGCCGCCGGCCGGTGGCACCCCGCGCAGCGGGGTGGGCCGGCCGCCGGGCAGCGCCAGGAAGCCCTCCGCGGCCACCGCCGCCAGGCCCACCCGGGCCAGCTCCCGGCGCTCGCCGAAGCACAGGTAGCGCGGCACCCAGTGCGGCTGGTACTTGGCGTTGGACAGGTACAGCGACTCCAGCTGCCACCAGCGGGAGAAGAACAGCAGCAGGCCCCGCCAGAGCCGGATCACCGGGCCGGCGCCGATCCGGGCGCCCTGCTCGAAGACCGCGCGGAACGCCGCGAAGTTCAGCGACACCCGCTCGACGCCCAACCGGGGGGCGGCGGCGAGCAGCGCTGCCACCATGAACTCCACGATCCCGTTCTCGGCGGCCCGGTCCCGGCGCATCAGGTCCAGCGACAGCCCGTCGGTGCCCCACGGGCTCAGCGACAGCAGCGCCCGGACCCGCCCGTCCCGGTCGACCGCCTCGACGAGTACGCAGTCGCCGTCGGCCGGATCGCCGAGGCGGCCCAGCGCCATCGAGAAACCCCGCTCGTTCTCGGTGTCCCGCCAGCCGGTGGCGAGCCGGGCCGCCTCGGCCAGCTCCCCCGGCGGGATGTCGGCGTGCCGGCGGACCCGGGCCGTGTAACCGGCCCGCTCGACCCGGTGCACCGCCTGCCGCACCGGGCGCATGTCCCGGCCGTCCAGGTCGAACTCGCGGGCCACCAGGATCGCCTCGTCGCCCAGGTGCAGCACCTTCAGCCCGTACCGGTGGTAGGCCCGGGCCCCGGCCTCGCTGGTGCCGATCACCGCCGGGGTCCAGGCGTACGCGCGGGCCTGCTCCAGCCACGCCGCGATGACCGGGCCCCACGCCTCCGGGTCGCCGATCGGGTCGCCGCTGGCCAGGCTGACCCCGTTCACCACCCGGTAGGTGACGGCCGCCTTGCCGCTGGGCGAGAAGATCGCCGCCTTGTCCCGCCGGGTGGCGAAGTAGCCAAGCGAGTCCCGCCCGCCGTGCCGGGCGAGCAGGGCCCGGATCCGTTCCTCCTCCTCCGGGTGCAGCACCGCGGCAGCCCGCTGGGACCGCAGCAGGGTGAACAACCCGGCCACGAGGGCGACCGCGCCGAACGCGCCGAGCAGCAGGTTCACCCAGCCCGGCGCCGACCCCCGCCGGGTGACGTCCAGGGTGACCGCGCCGCCGAACACCTTCTCGACGGCGTACCCGAGCCGGCCCGGCCAGCCGTGCAGGCTGCCCGGCTCGACCAGGAGCAGCAGGTAGCCCAGCCCGACCGCGACGGCCGCCAGCCCGCCGAAGACGCCGAGCGCGCGCCAGGCGCTGCCGCGGCGCACCCGGGCGTAGAACTCCCGCCGGGCCGCCAGCAGCAGGGCCAGCGCCAGCGCGGCGAACCCGACGCCGACCCAGACGCCGACCGTCTCGATCAGGTTGAAGACCCGCCGCCCGGTGTCGTCGGTGAGCCGGTCCGCACCCACCACGGCCAGCAGCACGCCGGCCAGCAGCCCGCCCACCAGGCTGAGCGAGAAGTACCCGACCAGCACCCGGTACGCCAGGCGCTTGCGACGCAGCACCGCCGCCGCGAGCGTGCCGAGGAAGACCGCGTACGCCAGGTTGGCGGGCGCGGGCAGCAGCAGGGTGTCGATGAACGTCCGGACCGGCTGGACGTCGGCGCGGAACGCGCTGCTCAACGCGGCCAGGGCGCAGACGGTGGCGAGGACCCAGAGCAGGGTGGCGAAGACCCGGGGCACCTGCCGCCGCCAGTCCCGCCGTGCCGTCACCCCGCGCGGGGCGTCGTCAGCGGTCACCCGGACCTCCCTCGGGCCGCCGGTTCCCGGTGCCGGGCCGCGCCGTACCGGATCGACCGGCCCATCGTAAGCATCCGGGCAGCCCGCTCCGAACCGGAACGTTTCCCCCGAACGACACCCTGGGTAATGCTGCCGTCGACATCGCGGCGGCGCGCCGCGACCGGCAGGAACGGACGGTGGTGGCCATGGCGGGCGGGGTGGCGGAGCGCCAGGTGGCGACGCCGGTCGGGAGCGACCTGCTCACCGTGGGCGTCGAGGAGGAGTTCCTGCTCGTCGACCCGCACGTCGGGTCGGCCGTGCCCGCCGTCGACCTGGTCATGGAGCAGGTGCCGGCGGAGCTGCGCGGGCAGGTGGAGCGGGAGTTCCAGACCAGCCAGATCGAGATCGGCAGCCCGCCCGGCCTGGAGCTGTCCTCGATCCGGCACTCGCTGGGGGTGCTGCGCGGGGCGCTGGCCGAGGCGGCCGAGCGGGCCGGCGTACGGCTGCTCGCGATCGGCACCGGCCCGGTGGACGGCCCGGTGCCACCGGTGGTCGACAAGCCCCGCTTCGACCGGATGATCGAGCGGTTCCGGCTGCTGGTGCCGGGGCCCGGCAACAACGGCATGCACGTGCACGTCGGCGTCCCCGACCAGGAGACCGGCGTGCAGGTGCTCAACCACGTCCGCCCGTGGCTGCCGATCCTGGCCGCGGTGACCGCCAACTCGCCGTTCGCCCGGGGCGAGGACACCGGCTACGCGAGCTGGCGGTCGGTGGAGTGGGAACGCTGGCCGTCGGTCGCGCCGACCCCGTTCCTGACCTCCCACGAGCACTACGAGCGGCTGATCCGGCAGCTGATCGCCTCCGGGGTGATGCTCGACGAGGGGATGCTCTACTGGTACGCCCGGCTGTCCGCGAAGTATCCCACCGTGGAGATCCGGATCGGCGACGTCTGCCCCTCGCTGGACGACACCGTGTTGGTGGCGGCCCTGGTCCGCGCCCTGGTGGCGACCGCGATGGCGGACATCGAGGCCGGCCGGCCGCCGATCAACACCGACCACCACCTGCTGGTCGCCGCGCACTGGCGGGCCGCCCACGACGGCCTGGAGGGCGACGGCGTGGACGTGATCGACGGCGAGCTGCGGCCGACCTGGGAGTTGCTGGACCGGCTGGTCGACCGGCTCAAGCCCGAGCTGGAGCGACACGGTGACCTGGCCACGGTGACCGACCTGCTCGGCGGGCTGCGCCGGCACGGCAGCGGGGCGGCCCGGCAGCGGGCAATCTTCGCCCGGACCGGCCGGCTGGTCGACGTGGTCGCCGACGTCGCCCGACAGACCCGCGGCTGAGCTGTGCCCGGAATGATCGCCCGCGTGACAGGATGGGCGGCGTGGCGGAACGGCTGATCGTGATCGGCGGGGACGCGGCCGGGATGGCCGCGGCGTCCCAGGCCCGACGCCGCCGCGCCCGCGACGACCTGGAGATCGTGGCCTTCGAGCGGGGACACTTCACCTCGTACTCGGCCTGCGGCATCCCGTACTGGATCAGCGGGGTGGTGCCGGAGCGGGACCAGCTGGTCGCCCGGGATCCGGCGACGTTCCGGGAGTCGTTCGACATCGAGGTGCGGCTGCGGCACGAGGTCACCGGCATCGACCTGGACCGCCGCGAGGTGATCGCCCGGGACCTGGACGCCGACCGCGAGCTCCGCGAGGGTTTCGACAGCCTGGTCTACGCCGCCGGCGCGGTGCCGATCACGCCGGACTGGGCGCGTACCCCGGTCCCCGGCGTCTTCGGGGTGCAGACCCTCGACGACGGGGCGGCCCTGCGGGCCTGGCTGGACGGTGAGCCCCGGCCCCGCCGGGCGGTGGTCATCGGCGGCGGCTACATCGGCGTCGAGATGGCCGAGTCGCTGATCCAGCGCGGCCTGTCGGTCAACCTCGTGGAGCAGGCCGACCAGCCGATGTCCACCGTGGACCCGGACATGGCCGAGCTGGTCGCCGAGGCGATGCGGGGCGTCGGCATCAAGATCCGCACCGGCCTCGCGGTCACCGGCCTCACCGAACGGGACGGGCGGATCGCCGCGGTGGAGACCGCCGAGGGGCCGGTGCCGGCCGACGTGGTGGTCCTCGGGCTCGGCGTACGCCCCAACGTCGGGCTGGCCGAGTCGGCCGGGCTGCCGCTCGGCCCCAGCGGCGCGATCCGGGTGGACCGGCGGATGCGGGTGCCCGGGGTGCCCGGCGTCTGGGCGGCCGGCGACTGCGTGGAGAGCCTGCACCGGGTCAGCGGGCTGCCCGTGCACATCCCGCTGGGCACCCACGCCAACAAGCAGGGACGGGTCGCGGGGATCAACATCGGCGGCGGGTACGCCGCCTTCCCGGGCGTGATCGGCACCGCGGTGACCAAGGTCTGCGAGCTGGAGGTGGGGCGCACCGGCCTGCGGGAGCGGGACGCCGCCGCGGCCGGGTTCGAGTTCGTCTCGGTGGTGGCCGAGTCGACCAACCGGGCCGGTTACTTCCCCGGCGCGCGGACCATGCACGTCAAGCTGATCGCGGAGCGGCCCACCGGCCGGCTGCTCGGCGCGCAGATCGTCGGCTGGTCGGAGGCGGCCAAGCGGATCGACGCCCTCGCGGTGGCGCTGTGGAACGGGATGACGGTGGACGAGATGACCGCCCTGGATCTCGGCTACGCCCCGCCGTACGCGCCGGTGTGGGACCCGGTGCTGATCGCCGCCCGCAAGGCCGTCGACGCCCTCGCCCGGTAAGGAAGGGCACCTTGTTAACGCCTTTTGCATAGGCGGGGCCCCCGCTTAACACCCCCTGATCTTGTCGGGGGGTGGCGTTAGCTTGTGCGGGCAGTCGCGTTGCCGGGTCCGGCACTTCCCCTCGGAGGCATCACCATGTCGCAGGAGACGACCTACCTCGAACTGTCCGAAGTGGACGGTGGGGCGCACAAGTTCTACGAGGTGGTGGTGGCCGACACCGCGATGACCGTGCGCTACGGCCGGATCGGCGACCAGGGCCAGGTCAAGACCACCAGCTATCCGGACAACGCCCGCGCCCGGGCCGCCGCCGCGAAGAAGATCGGCGAGAAGGTCCGCAAGGGGTACGCGCCGGCGGTGCCCGGCGTACGCCAGAAGCGCACGGTCTCCCGCCGGCAGATCGTCAGCACCCGCTCCACCGCCCGCACCGCCCCCGTCCTCTGGCGGTACGCCTCGGGCGCGCCCGCGTTCGGCATCTTCGTCGACGGGCAGAGCTGCCTGGTGGGCAACGAGCACGGGGTGATCACCACGCTCGACCACGACGCCCGGGTGCTGAACCAGGTCCGGCTCCCCGACGGGGTCAAGTGCATCGTCGCCGACGACGCCTGGATCTACGCCGGCTGCGACGACGGCAACGTCTACGACCTCTCCGGCAAGGTGCCCCGCGCGGCGTACGCGATCGCCCCGGACATCGACATCTACTGGCTGGACATCCACGACGGCGTGCTGGGTGTCTCCGACCGGGACGGCGGCATCGCCGCGATCGACCACGAGGACGAGTTCCTCTGGCGCCGGGCGGGGCGGGGCCGCTCCGCGTGGATGGTGCGCTGCGACACCGACGCGCTCTACCACGGCCACTCGCAGGGGGTCACCGGCTACGACTGGCGGACCGGCCGGGAGCTGTGGCACACCCGGACCGGGTCGGTGCTCTTCGGCTGGCAGGAGCGCGACACCGTGTTCGCCGGCACCGGCACCCGCGAGGTGGTGCGACTGCGCAAGGACGGCCGGGCCGAGCGGACGTACCGTTGCGACGCCGCGGTCTTCTCCTGCGCCACCGCCGAGGGCGGCCGGTACGTCTTCGCCGGCGACAGCGCCTCCTCGATCTACTGCTTCGACGAAGCCGGCACCCGGTTGTGGAAGCTCGGCACCGGCTGCGGCTCGGCGTACTCGATGCAATATCACGACGAGCGGCTCTACGTGGTCACCACCAGCGGCCACCTGGCCTGCATCGACGCCAGCGAGCCGGCGATCCGGGCGGCCGAGGCGGGCAGCGTGCCCGACGTGGTGGACGTCAAGGCACCGGCCCGGCTGCCCGAGCCGGCCGCCTGGGCGTCGGTGGAGGTGACCAGCGACGCCCGCGGCGGCGTGGTGGTGCAGTGCGTCGACGAGGGCGGCCGGCTGCGCGTCCGGGTGCTCTCCGACGGGTATGACCGGGGCTGGTCGGTGCAGTTCCCGAAGGGCATCCGGGAGGCCGGGGCGCGTTATCTGGTCACCGAGCTCCGGGAGGCCGGCCGTGGCGGCTTCTACCGGGCGTACGGCGACATCCGCCGGTTGCGCTGAGGACTCCGGTCCGCCGGCGGCGCGGGACCGCCGGCGGACCGGTCAGCGGACCCGACGTGGGGCGCGTCAGGATGACCGGGTGGAGATCCCGGAGAGCCTGCGGTGGACCGAGCGGATCCCGGCCGGCCGGGCGTGGCGCGCGGCGCTGCCGGGCCTGCTGGCGGAGTGCGTCGAACGGTGGGACCTGCGGGTGGGCCGGCCGTACGGCGGGGCCTTCGCGTCGCTGGCGGTGCCGGCGGAACTGCCGGACGGCATGCCGGCGGTGCTGAAACTCCAGTACCCGGACGACGACAGCGTGCAGGAGGCGGCGGCGCTGGCGCACTGGGCCGGCCGGGGCGCGATCCGGCTGCTCGCGCACGACCCGGCCCGCCGGGCGCTGCTGGTGGAGCGCTGCCTGCCCGGCACCCCGCTGTACGAGCTGCCACCCGACGCGGCGCTGGCGGCGGCGGTCGACCTGTTGCCCCGGCTCGGCGTACCGGCCGGCGCGGGGTTCACCCCGCTGGCCGAGGAGGCGGCCCGCTGGGCGGAGCGGATCCCCGCCCAGTGGGCGCAGGCCGGCCGCCCGTACGACCGGCGGCTGCTGGACACCGGCCTCGCGATCCTGGCCGAGCTGGTGTCGAGTCAGGGCGAGCCGGTGCTGGTCAACCAGGACCTGCATGCCGGCAACATCCTCCGGTCCGACCGGGAGCCGTGGCTGGCGATCGACCCGAAGCCGCTGGCCGGCGAGCGGGAGTTCGCCCCGGTGCCGCTGGTACGCGGGATGGAGCTGGGACATTCCCCGTCGGCCGTCCGGTACCGGCTGGACCGGCTCAGCGCCGAACTGGGCCTGGACCGGGAGCGGGTCCGGGGCTGGACGATCGTGCACTGCACCGCGTGGAGCATCGGCGCGGGGCAGGTCTTCCCGCACCAGATCGAGGTGGTCCGCTGGCTGCTCGGCGAGGAGTGAGCGGTCCCCGGACGCCGGACCGGCGGGCCGGCCCCGGCGGTCGGGCCGTCGCCCTCGGTCAACCGGCCTGGCAGGTGGCGCACCAGTAGAGGTGGCGGCCGACCAGCTCACCCCGGCTGACCTTGGTGCCACAGACGTGGCAGGGCGCGCCGGGCCGACGGTAGACGTACACCTCGCCGCCGTGCCGGTCCACCCGGGGTGGGCGTCCCATCGCCGCTGGCAGGTGCGCGTCGCGGACCGTGTCGATCCGGCCGTGCCGCGCCGCCACGGTCATCAGCTCGACCAGGTCGGCCCAGAGTTCCGCCCAGCCGGCCGGGGTGAGCTCCCGGCCGGGCAGCAGCGGCGGCAGCCCGGCCCGGAACAGCGCCTCGGTGACGAAGATCAGGCCGGTGCCGGCCACCACCGACTGGTCGAGCAGCAGGGCGGCCAGCGGCGTCGCGCTGCGCCGGATCCGGGCGTACGCCCGCTCGGGGTCGGCGTCACCGCGCAGCGGGTCCGGGCCGAGCCGGGCGCGCAGCGCGGCCACCTCGGGCGGGGTGAGCACCTCGCAGGCGGTGGGCCCGCGCAGGTCCAGCCAGTACGCGTCGCTGGTCAGCCGCAACCGGATCTGGCCGACCGGGGGCGGTGGCTCGCCGGGACCGTCGGTGACCTTGCCGTACAGCCCGAGGTGCACGTGCAGGGTCAGCTCCCCGGCGTGGTGGTGCAGCAGGTGCTTGCCGTACGCCTCGGTGCTCTCCAGGACGGTGCCGCCGAGCCGGGCCGCGCCCTCGGCGAAGCGGCCCTGCGGGCTGGCGGCCTGCACCTTGTCGCCGGCGAACAGCGCGGCGTGCCGGGCCGCCAGGCGGTGGATGGTGTGTCCCTCTGGCACGACGCCAAGGGTAGTCCGGGCGGCACGAGGTGCTGACTCGGCGCGCACCGACCACTCTTCGTAGCCACCCAGACGGACCCCGACACACCCCTGCCGCCGCCTTTGCTCTGCTTCAGCCCACGCAACACCGCGCTGACCAGCCGTTGCACCCGGGACACGCGGCGCGCCCGGCCGACCACCCGCTCACGCCGCGTGCCTGTTGCCTCCGCTGAAGCAGAGCAAAGCGTGCGACACCGACCCCGCCGGCCCCGGGCGATCCTGCCCCTGATCATCACGGTGGGCCGGGCCGACCCCTGGCCGACCTGGGCGCGCCGCACGGCGGCGGGCAGCGCGGACAGCGGCAACGCCGGCCGCCACACGCCACCCGCCGCCCAACTCAGGGCTCGGGTGCCGTGGGCGGCGGCGTCGGGTGTCGCAAACGGCGCGGTTGGGTACGTCATCCGCAGAACCGCGTGGCAGCCGCGGCGCCTCCGAGGCCTCCACGCATGGACGAGGAGGTGTCGAGATGAACTTTCCCCTGCTGTCACGCCGGAACAAGGCGGCGTCCGACCGGGACGTGAACGGCGACGGCCGCGTCGACGCGGACGACGCGACGGCCACCATGGATACCGTCGAGCGACCGGCGGACACCGAGCGGACCGCCGCGCAGCCCCGCGTCACCGACTCCACCGCCACGCGGTCCGGGGTCACCGACTCCACCGCCACGCGGTCCGGGGTCACCGACTCCACCGCAACGCGGTCCGGGGTCACCGACTCCACCGCCGCGCAGCCCCGCGTCGCCGACTCCACCGCCGACGACACCGTCGCGCAGCCCCGGGTCACCGACCCGACCGCCGGCCGGCCCCGGGTCACCGACCGGGAGGCGGACCGGGCCACGTACCGCAGCAGCACCGCGCCGGCCGCCCCGGTGACCGGCGCCGCGACCACCGATCCGGCCACCGAGCGCACCACCGACCTGGCGCAGGAGCGCGCGGACCTGGATCGGGAGCGCGCGGACCTGGACCGGGGACGCCGCGGTGCCGACCTGGACGGCGACGGCGTGCCGGACCGGCGGCGGGTCGGCGGCGCCGGCGTGGTGGGGCGGCGCACCACCGACCTCGACGGCGACGGCGTGGTGGGGCGGCGCCCCACCGATCTCGACGGCGACGGCGTGGTCGGGCGGCGCCCCACCGATCTCGACGGCGACGGTGTGCCGGACCGGCGCGGCGCCGACCTCGACGGTGACGGGGTGGTCGACCGCCGGGAGGCGGACCTCGACCGGACCCGGGCCGGGGCCCCGGTGGCCGCCGGGCCGAAGCCACGGGCGAGCCTGCTTGCCACGCTCGGCCTGATCCTCGGGGTGGCGGGCGCGCTGTTCGTGCTGACCGGCGCGCTGGCCGGGTACGGCATCGGGCTGGGCGCGGTCGGCGCGGTGCTGTCCGTGCTGGGCCTGATCGCCACCCGGCGGCGGCACATCGCCGGTAAGACGGACGCGCTGTTCGGCATCCTCTTCGGCCTGGGCGCGGTGGTGCTCGGCGTACTGGCGATGACCGGCATCTTCGACTGGCCCACCACGGACGGCGACTGGGTGAACCGGTTCCGTGAGTGGCTTGATTCACAGTTTGTGAATCGTTTCTGAGGGGCAACTATTCGTTCGCCGACGATGCGCCGGCGACGCTCGATCAGTCTGGTGGTTCACCAGCCGGGCACGCATCCTTACGAGGGGCGGCGGTGCGCCGCCCCTCGAAGCGTGTCCGGGTCGGATCGGGTGCCCATCCGTCGCTGACCGACGCTACGCAACGATCCGCCGCTCGTCGTCCGCCACACGCAACGTTCCGCTGCCGTACGCAAGGTCCGGCGGTGGATGTCGCCTGCTCCCGGCGCATAACGTTGAACAACGGCGCCAGCCCGCGAGCCGACGGTGGCCGGGCGCGCCCGACCCCAGGAGCAGGACATGACGATGGACGCCATCCGCCAGCGCTTTCTGATGTGCCGGCCGACGTACTTCGCCGTCGACTACGCGATCAACCCGTGGATGGACCCGACCGCGCCGGTCGACGCCGACCTGGCCATCCGCCAGTGGGAGCGGCTCCGGCAGACGTACCTCGACCTGGGCCACGAGGTGGAGCTGATCGAGCCGGTCGCCGGCCTGCCGGACATGGTCTTCGCCGCCAACGGCGGCACCGTGATCGACGGCAAGGCCATGGCGGTGCAGTTCCGGGACCCGCAGCGCGCCGACGAGGCCCCCGCCTACCGCGCCTGGTTCGAGACCGCCGGCTTCGAGATGTACGACCCGAAGCACGTCAACGAGGGCGAGGGCGACGTCCTGCTGGTCGGCGACCACCTGCTCGCCGGCACCGGGTTCCGCACCGCGCACGCCTCGCACGCCCAGCTCCAGGAGGTCTTCGGCTACCCGGTGATCACCATGCAGCTGGTGGATCCCCGCTTCTACCACCTGGACACCGCGCTGACCGTGCTCGACGAGCGGACCGTGGCGTACCTGCCGGAGGCGTTCTCGCCCGGCAGCCGGGCGGTGCTGCGCCGGCTCTTCCCGGACGCGGTGCACGCCACCCTGGCCGACGCCGAGGTGCTCGGCCTGAACGCGGTCAGCGACGGGCGGCACGTGGTGCTTCCCGCCCAGGCCACCGACCTGGCCGCGAAGCTGCGCGACCGGGGCTACGAGACCATCGGGATCGACCTGTCCGAGCTGCGCAAGGCCGGCGGCGGACCGAAGTGCTGCACGTTGCGACTCCGTCAGGGAAAGGCAGTCAAGTGATCGTCGACGACATGCTGCGGACGCCGTCCGCGGTCCGGGACGCCGAGCGCCACACGGCGCACAACTACCACCCGCTGCCGGTGGTGATCTCGTCGGCCGAGGGCGCCTGGCTGACCGACGTGGACGGCCGGCGCTACCTCGACTGCCTGGCCGGCTACTCGGCGCTGAACTTCGGCCACCGGCACCCGAAGCTGATCGAGGCCGCGCACGCGCAGCTCGACCGGCTCACCCTGACCAGCCGGGCGTTCATCCACGACCAGTTCGCCGACTTCTGCCGCGAGCTGGCCGAGCTGTGCGGCAAGGAGCTCGTGCTGCCGATGAACACCGGCGCCGAGGCGGTGGAGACCGGCATCAAGGTCGCCCGCAAGTGGGGCTACCAGGTCAAGGGCGTCACCCCGGGCCAGGCCAACATCGTGGTCGCCGAGGGCAACTTCCACGGCCGGACCACCACCATCGTCAGCTTCTCCACCGACGAGGACGCACGGGCCGACTTCGGGCCGTACACCCCGGGTTTCACCGTGGTCCCCTACGGCGACCTGGCGGCGCTCGCGGCGGCGATCGACGAGAACACCGTGGCCGTGCTCCTCGAACCGATCCAGGGTGAGCAGGGCGTCGTGGTGCCGCCGGAGGGCTACCTGCCGGGCGTGCGCGAGGTCTGCACCGAGCGGAACGTGCTCTTCATCGCCGACGAGATCCAGTCGGGTCTGGGCCGCACCGGCAGCACCTTCGCCTGCGACCTGGAGGGCGTCACCCCGGACATGTACCTGCTGGGCAAGGCGCTCGGCGGCGGCATCGTGCCGGTCTCCGCGGTCGCCGCGAACGCCGACGTGCTCGGCGTGCTCAAGCCGGGCCAGCACGGCTCGACCTTCGGCGGCAACCCGCTGGCCTGCGCCGTCGCCACCGAGGTGGTCCGGCTGCTGGCCACCGGCGAGTTCCAGCGGCGGTCGGCCGAGCTGGGCGAGCGGCTGCGGGCGGGCCTGGAAGGGCTGGTCGGCAAGGGTCTGGTCGCCGTGCGGGTGCGCGGTCTCTGGGCCGGCGTCGACATCGACCCGGCGCTGATGAGCGGCCGGCAGGCCTGCGAGCGGCTGATGGAGCGGGGTGTGCTGGCCAAGGACACCCACGGCTCGACCATCCGGCTCGCCCCGCCGCTGGTGATCACGGCCGAGGAGATCGACCACGCGGTGGCCCAGCTCGCCGCCGTGCTGGCCGGCTGACACCCCGTACGCGAAAGGGCGCCGGGACCGCGACGGTCCCGGCGCCCTGCGTCGTCTGCCTCAGACCCGGGGCAGGCGCATCGCCATGGTCGGTGCCTCGGCCATCACCGAGGCGGGGGTGAACTTGGCCGCGCTGGGCAGTTCCTCCGCCCGACCGATCTGCACCCCCGGGTAGAGCTCGACGAAGTCGCCCTCGCCGAGCACCCGGGACTGCCGGGGGGCCAGCGCGACCCGGTCCGCCTCGGCCAGCGAGCCGCCCGGCCGGATGCCGGAGCCGTTGGTGCTGGTGTCGGTCACCACCACCTCGCCCACCCGCAGCTCGAACCGGACGTGCCCGCGGCTGATCCACCGGCGCGCCTCGTCGTTGAGCCACTGGCCGAGCACGATCCCGCCGGCCTGTTCCGGTGCCCGCCCCACCACGACCGGCTGGTCCTCGGTGACCACGAACCGGCGGCGCACCAGGCCGCCGATCCGTACCGCCAGCACCTCGGTGCGCGGCCGGGGCCCGCCGTCGCTCAGCCGCACGCCGTGCCGGGGACACGCCGGCGCCCCGCCGCGCAGGGTGGGCGGCGGCTGGCCGGCGGGGCTGCGTTCCACCCGGGCCAGGTCGGCGAAGGCCCCGCCCCCGCCACCGGCGCCGAACAGGGCGCAGCCCGGCTCGGGGCAGCGCCACTGCCGGGTCAGTAACTGCTGGCCGGCCGCCGACCGGGGGCCGGTCGACGGCGCCTGCCCGCCACCGACGTGCGCGATGAAGACCGGGCCGCCGGCGCCGGGCACCGGGGCCAGCAACCGGCCCGCCTGCCCGAGCCACGGCAGCCGCCCGGTCAGCCCGTCGAAGCGCACCCGGGTGAGCACCGGCAGGCCCAGCAGGTCGGCCACCTCCAGCACCCGGTCGCCGGGCTGGTCCAGCACCTCGACCAGGCCGTCGTCGGCCCAGCGCCGGACCACCATCCGCTCGTTGGAGGTCAGGTCGGCGTCGGAGAGCAGGGCCCGGTGCACGATCGCGTAGACCGGGACGCTGTCCTCCTCCATCTGCCGGGCCAGCGCGTCGAGCACCATGCCCAGCCGGAGCAGGCTGGCCGGGCGGCCGCCGTCCAGGTCCTGCCAGCGGATCACCTCGGCCAGGTCGACCACCGCCCGGGCGAGCGCCGGGTCGGTGCAGACCCGGCCCTCGATGGCGTCCAACACCTTGCTGATCTCGAATCTCATCGGGCGCTCCGCACGAACTCGTCGGCTTGTCGCACCGCCGTCGCGGTGAGCAGGTCTGCCATGGCCCGACCCTACCGGCCGGCGCCGACGCGCCCGACGTGCCACGGCCACACCCGGTGCACACCCTCACCGGAGGTGAGCGCGGGCGTACGGTCGGCCACCGCCCGACGGTCGGGTCGCCCCCCGGTGTCGCCTTCGCCCGTTACGCTGACCCGCGGCCCGGTCGGGACGGATGCCCGGCATCGGTCCGGACCCACCCTTCAGGAGGAGACATCCAGGTATGAAGAACCGACGGCTGGCTACCACGGGGGTCGCACTCGTCGCCGCGCTCGCACTCGGTCTCACCGGCTGCGGCAACCAGACCGGAGCGGACACCCCGGCCGCCGGAGGCGCCGACACGCCCGAGGTCACCACGGCCCCGGCGAGCGCCCTCGACAAGCTGACCGCCGCCACGTTGAAGCTCAACGAGGAGAGCATGCGGCTCAAGATCGACTCGTCGTTCCTCAAGTCCACCGGTCTGATGGACCCGAAGTCCAAGACCGCCGACATGACCATGGACATGGGCGGGCAGGGCAAGATCCGCTTCATGATCGTGGGCAACGACGCCTACCTGAAGGTCACCGGGATGTCCGGCTCCGGCCTGCCGGACAAGTGGATGCACATGGACGCCACCAAGCTCGGCCCGGAGTCCCGCACCAGCCTGATGCCCGACGGCGACGCCGGGGGCGCGAAGAAGATGGTCGACGGCATCGTCGAGGTGACCGAGACCGGCACGAACAGCTTCTCCGGCACCCTCGACTACACCAAGGCCAACCCGGGCAAGAAGGAGATCGCGGCGCTCGGCGAGAAGGCCAAGAAGGTGCCCTTCACCGCGAAGGTGGACGACGAGGGCCGGCTGACCCAACTGGTGGTGGACACCAGCGTGCTCCAGCAGTCGCTGGGCAAGCTGACCACCACCTACTCGGACTTCGGCGTCGACGTCAAGGCGGAGAAGCCGGCGGCGAGCGAGACGGCCCCGGCCCCCGAGTCGCTGGTCAAGGCGTTCGGCAACTGACCCGGTAGGCGAGCTGCGGGGCGGTGCCGGCCGACGGCACCGCCCCGCCACGTCCCGCCGGCCGGTCTCAACTCATCCGGCCGACCGCCGACCGCAACCGGACCAGGTCCCGCCGGCGCCGCTCGTAGGTGGCGGCCAGGCCGATCAGCGCCAGCCCGCCGACGGCCAGATAGATCCACCGGGGTAGCAGGTCCCAGCCCCGGCCTAGCTCGTGCAGCGCGAGCAGCGCGAGGGTCGCCCCGCCCAGCAGCGCCGGCGCCTGCCAGCGGCGCACCGCCCCGCCCAGCACGGCGGCCAGCGCGGCCACCCCGAGCAGCAGCCGGCGCCACGGCTGCGGCTCGGCGGCCACCAGCACCGACACCAGGCTGGGCGCCAGCCCGGCGACCAGGCCCGGGCCCAGCGCCAGCCAACTGGTCAACCCCGGCCGGCCGCGCAACGCCACCAGACCGGCGGCGAGCGCCAGCCCGGCGGCCGGCACGGTGTACGCCTCCAGCAGCACCACCCCACCGTCGGCCAGCAGCAGCCAGCAGCCGAGCAGCTCGCTGCCACCCGCGATGCCGGCGAACACCCGCCGCCGGCCGGCCGACTCGCCCCGCCGCAGCACCCGGACCGCGACGGCCGCTCCCCAGAGGACGCAGATCGCCGCGGCGTGCCGGGGCGCGGGGACGGTGAGCAGCAGCGCCACCAGGGCCACCGCCTGGGCCGCCGCCTCCAGGGCCCGCCCCGGCAGGGCGTCCCGCCGGCCGCGCGACGGCGCGACGTACAGCACCGCCACCGCCACCGCCAGCACGGCGAACCCCGCGGTACGCAGCGGCAGCCCACCGGCCAGCGACGCGGTGACCGCGAACCCGGTGGCGGCGGCGACGGCCAGCAGGGCGCCGAGCAGCCGGGCCGCGACGGTACGGGCGACCGCCCCGGCCACCACCGCCGCCACGGTCAGCCCGCCCAGCCCGGCGAGCGTGCCGGCCCGGGCGGGCAGCAGCCCCACCAGACCGGCGACCGTCCACAGCGCACCGACCGGCACCAGCGCCGCCACCCGGTCGACCCGGGGCACCGGCAGCGCGCCGGCCAGCAGGGCGGCCAGGCCGATCAGCAGGGTGACCGCCGGCAGCACCGGCCACGGCGCCCGGGCCGCGGCCAGCAGCAGCGGCAGCGCGGCCGCCAGCAGCGGCACGGCGGCCCACCCTCCCCCGCCGATCAGCGCCGGCACGGTTCCCCGGGCCGAAGCGGTGACCGGGGTCGGGACTGTCGCCGCCGTGGCGCCGGTGCCCGGCGCAGGCGCGGTGGTCGAGACCGGGTCCGGCGCGGTGACCGGGGTTGGGCCGGAGTCGGTGGCCGGACCGGCCGGGCGGGTGAGCGGCCCGATGGCCGCCGCCAGCGCCAGCAGCGCCAACCCGGCCGGCAGCGCCCCGGGCAGCGGCACGCTCTCCGGGGCGCCCGACCACGGCACGGGCGGCGCGCCGTACGGGGTGGCGAGCATGGTGAGCGTGGCCGGCAGGGCGGCGAGCAGGGCCACCCCGGCCAGCACCAGCCCCGGAATCCGCAGCGCCGGCCGGGCGGTCGGACCGGCCACCGCGGCGAGCAGGGCCGCCCCGGCCGCGTACAGCACCAGCGGCTCCCGCCCCGGTACGACCAGCGGGGCGAGGCCGGCCAGCCCGAGGGCGGCGGCGGTCGCCAGCACGGCGTACCGGGTCAGGTCCGGCCAGTGCCGACGGACCAGGAGCAGCGCCCCGGCCAGCACCGCGACGGCGGCGAAACCGGCCCGGGCCTGCCACCACGGGGCGGCCCCGGCGCCGATCAGCGCGACCAGCACCCCGGCCGGTACGGCGAGCAGCGCCGCGGCCAGCGCGCCCCCGGCGAGCAGCCGCTGGACGCCGCCGCCCCGCCGGCCCACCGCCGCCGTCGCCGCCCCGGCGACCAGCACGACGGCCAGGGCGGCCCCGGCACCGGCCGGCGCGGCCAGTCCCACCAGCAGCCCGTGCCCGATCAGTGCCGTCCCGGCCGCGCCGGTCACGCCCACCGTCAACGGTCGGCGGGCCACGGTCACGGCGGCCAGCAGCAGCGCGACGCCGAGCCCGAGGTCACCGGCGACCACCACCGGCCAGGGCACCGCCGCGGCGACCGGCGCCGCGAAGCCGGCCAGCGCCGCGCCGGCGACCAGGGTGGCCGGGCGGCCCGGCCGGGGCAGCAGCGGCGCCACCGCGCCGACGGTCAGCGCCACCAGCACCAGCAGCTGCCAGCCCCAGCCCGGCGCGGGCGTCGCCGGGGCGCCGTGCCACGGTGGCAGGGACCGGGCGACCGCACCGCCGGCGGCCACGACGGCCACCAGCCCGGCGGGCAGCAGCACCGCGCCGGCCACCGCCAGCGCTCCCCCGCGCGGACCGGTACGCAGCCGGGCGGGCAGCAGGCGCACCGCACCGGCCAGTCCCGCCGCCACCACGCCGGCGGCCACGGTGGACAGCCCCGGCCGCAGCTCGACCGCCGGCCGCAGCAACGCCAGCGCCAGCACCGGCACCAGCAGCCCGCCGGCGATCAGCCGGGGCGCCCGGAGCCGGACCTGGACCGCCCCGGCGAGCAGCGCCAGGGCCACCACCAGCAGGGGCGCCCCGGCCAGCAGCGGCGAGCCCAGGGCGCGGCCCACCACCAGGGGCACCAGCGCGAACCCGGCGGCGATCGTCAGCGCCACGCCGTACGCCAGCCCGGCGAGCACCAGCCCGGCCACCGCGGCGGCCGATCCGGGCGACGCCCCGGCGACCGGCCCCCCGCCGGCCGCCGGGCCCCCGATCGGCGCCACCCCGGCCTCCCCCCTCGCGAGGCCGACCCCCCGGCGGCGCAGCGTCACCAGCACGGCGAGGTCGAGCAGCGCCACCCCGACGAACACCACCGCCCAGCCGGTCGCGTCCGGCCGGGCCGGCGCGACCAGCAGCGGCAGCACCGGCTGGACGGTCAGCAGCGCGGCGTACCAGGGCACCACCAGCCGGCTGAGCCGCCCGTAACCGGCGGCGACCACGGTGGCGAACGCGGCCACCGCGCCGGCGTACCGGGCGCCCGGCCAGCCGGCCACCCCGAACAGGTCCACCGTCCACGCGGCGTACCCGTCGAGCAGCACCAGCAGCAGGCCGACGGCGGCGAACGTCTCCGCGGTGCCCCGCAGCCCCCGCCGCGCCGCGACCAGCGGGGCGGCCAGGACCAGGGCGGTGACCGCGGCGAGGATCAACGCCCGGCCGGCCACCCCGACGGCCGCCCAGGCCACCGCCGTGAAGACCACCGCCGCGGTGCCGAGCAGCAGGCCACCGAGGACGAACAGCAGGCCCTGCACCGCCCGGGTCGACGTCTCCGGCCGGCCGGCGGCCGGGCCGACGGGCGGCGCCGGGGCCGCGCCGGCGGGGAGCGCCAGGGCCGGGCCGGCGGGGAGCGCCGGACCGCCGGGCAGGGCCGGGGCGGCGGGCGGCCCGGCCACCGGGACCGGGCCCGACGCGGGCAGCACGGCGCGGACCTGGGCGGCCAGCTCCGCGCGCCGGTGCCGGGCCGCGGCCAGCCGGCCGGCCAGCCCCTGGTACGCCTGCCGGGCCCGCTCCACCTCCGGACCGAGCACGGCGATCTCCCGGTCGAGCCGGATCACCTCGGCGGCGGCCGGGTACGGCGCCAGGCCGCAGCGGGCACAGCCGACGACGAGGTCGGCGGGCGCGCCGCAGCGGGGGCAGGGATAGCCGGTGTTCTCCACCGGGCCATCCTCACGGGAGTGTCAACCCGGCGGACAGAGTGCGCGTACTCAGGGTCGGGTCTGCTCGCGCACCCAGTCCGCGTACGCCGGTGCGCCGCACTCCACCCGGGTCACCAGCACCTCCGGCACCTCGTACGGGTGCCCGGCGCGGACCTGGGCCACCAGGGCGTCCACCCGGTCCGGCGCGGTCTTGAACTGCACCGACCACTCGGTGGTGGTCTCCATCCGGTCCTGCCACCAGTAGGTGCTGTCGACCTGTCCGCCGACCTGGGCGCAGGCGGCCAGCCGGCCGGCGACCGCGGTCGCCGCCAGCACGTCCGCGACCGAGCGCGCGTCCACCACCGTCGTCACCACGCAGATCTGCTCCACGAGCGCACCCTACGCGGCGGTGACGCCGTCCCGGTTGGCCGCGACCCACTCGTCGATCCGGGCCCACCAGTCGTAGAGCCACTCGATGCGCTCCTGCCGGCCGGCCGGGACCTCCTCCGGCGGCACCGACCAGAAGCGCATCACGATCCGCTTGTCCATCGGCAGCTCCCGCCACACGTCGGTGACGGTGAGCATCCGGTCCAGCCCGGTGTGCGCCACGAAGATCACCCCGGCGTCCGGCGCCGCGTCGAGGGCGGCGAGCAGCCCGCCGGGCTGCGGGGCGAGCACGTGTCGCATCCGCTCCGCGCGCCGGGCCATCCGCTCCATGCCGAGCGAGCGCAGCCGGGCGATGGCCCGCAGCCGCCGGCCGGGGGTGAAGTTGCCGCCCTCCGGAAAGATCACGAAGGCGTCGTCGTCGTCCAGCCCGGTGGCCAGGTGGCCGATCTGCCGGACCACCGCGTCCTTGCCGTCCGGGCCGGGCGCGATGAACCGGTTGGGCAACCGGTTGAGCAGCACGTCGATCGCCGGGTCCCACTGCAGGCTCGCCTTCAGCACGATCCGGGGCTCCCGGTGGAACCAGTTGACAAGCGCGTGGATCAGGATGAACGAGTCGCCGGGGCCGGCGTGCCGGCAGAGCACCAGCTCGGGCCGGCCGGGCAGGGCCGTGTCCGGGTCGGTGCCGACCACGTCGATGCTCAGCCGCAACGTCCAGCGGGCCTGCCAGAACAGCACCTTCAGGAACCAGCCGGCGAGCACGTAGTGGGCGCGCTGGAACGCCGGGGAGCGTTTGTACGCGCCGAAGCCGGAGGCGAGCCAGAGCCCGAAGAGCGCGAGCAGCGCCGCCGCGTCCCAGACCAGGTAGACGCAGCCGATCCAGAGCAGCCGCAGCGGGCGCAGCCGGCCGGGCACGAACGGCGAGACGGCCAGGGCCAGCAGCGCCCAGGCGGGCAGCGTGCTGACCAGCAGCACCGCGAGCAGCACCACGGCGGGCGCCACCAGCAGCCGGCGGATCCACCGTGGGGGCAGCGGCATCAGCTCTCCAGCCTGGTCGCCAGGTAGTGCCGGGTGGCGGTGTACGCCCGGCTGATCCGCCGTCCCACGGCGGCCATGTCCCGGTACGCCCACGGGCTGTCGTCGCGCGGCTCCAGCCCGCCGGTGGGCAGGACGTGCACCTCGACGTCCTCGGGCAGCGCCGCCATTTCCCGGGCGAACCGGTGCCGGCGGGCGATCTCGAACGCGACCTGGGCGATCTCCCACGGTCGCCGGGGCGGGGTCAGCTCCCGCTCGATCCGGCCCACCTGGAGGACGAAGATCTGCTTCGCGCCCTGGATCACCGCCTCGCCGATCGGGATCGAGTTGACGATCCCACCGTCGATGAAGTGCTGGCCGCCGATCTCGGTGGGCGGCAGCAGTCCCGGCACGGAGGCGGAGGCGAGCACCGCCGGCACCAGCGGCCCGTGGTGGAACCAGTACTCGGCGGCCCGTTCGATGTTCGCCGCGCAGCACCGGAAGGGCACCTTCAGGTCGGCGAACGTGGTCTCCTCCCCCAGTTCCTTCTCCAGCAGCCGGCGCAGCGGCCGGGGCGAGTGCAGGTGGGTACGCGCGGCGAACCGGCGCAGCTGGCGGGCGACCGAGTCGCCGTACACCTCGCTCGCCTCCGGCGAGGCCCAGAGCCGGACCAGCCGGTCGGTGACCGCCTCGGTCGGGTCGGCGGCGACCAGCGCGCCGTTGACCGCGCCGATCGAGGTGCCGAGCACCATGTCCGGGCGGATCCGGGCGCGGAACAGGGCCCGGAGCATGCCCACCTCGACCGCGCCGAGCACTCCCCCGCCGCCGAGCACGAACGCCACCGGACCGCTCACCATGTCGTTCATCCTGGCACGCCGGGTCCCGTCGGCCCGGCCGGGCGGAGCGCGGTCGCGTCCCGCCACCGGTCCGACGCGGACGGTGGCCGGGAAACCGGACGCCCGTTGACACCCCTGACACATTGTCGCAACCTGGTACGGCTCCCACACCCCAGGCAGGTGCGATCACCATGGCAGCAGCACTGGACGCCGGCAACCTGCTGGCCCGGCGGTACCGGCTGATCGACCAGATCGGCGCCGGTGGCATGTCGGTGATCTGGCGGGCCCGCGACGAGGTGCTGGACCGGGTGGTGGCGCTGAAGGTGCTCGCCCCGTCGCTGGCCGCCGACGCCCGGTTCCGGGACCTGGTGCGGGAGGAGGCCCGGTCCGCCGCGCAGCTGGTCCACCCGCACGTGACGTCGGTGCACGACTACGGGGAGACGTTGGCGCCGGACGGCAGCATCACCGCGTTCGTGGTGATGGAGCTGCTCACCGGCGAGGCCCTGGAACGCCGGCTGACCGAGGGGCCGCTGGCCTGGCCGGCGGCGGTGGAGCTGGGCGCCCAGGTGGCCGAGGCGCTGGCCGCCGCGCACCGGCTGGGCATCGTGCACCGGGACGTCACCCCGGCCAACGTCATGCTCACCTCGGTCGGGGCGAAGGTCCTCGACTTCGGCATCGCCACCCAGATCGGGGCACCGGACGACGACGAGGACGGCGGCACGTTCGGCACCCCGGCGTACGTGGCGCCGGAGCGGCTGGACGGGGTGCCGGCCCAACCGGCCGCCGACGTCTATTCGCTGGGCGTGCTGCTGTACCAGACCCTGACCGGACGGGTGCCGTACCCGGCGGACACCTGGGAACAGCTCGCGGAGGCCCTGCGCCAGGGCGCGCCGGAGCCGCCGGACGTACCCGGGCTGCCACCGGCGGTGGCCGGGGTCTGCGCCCGCTGCCTGGTCCGCGACCCGCACGACCGGCCCACCGCCCGGCAGGTGGCCGCGGCGCTGCGCGACCAGCTCCTGCCGGCCGACCCGCAGGCCGCGACGATGCTGGCCCCGACCATGACCCTGCCGTTGACGCCGCGACCCGCGCCCGGCGCGCCGCCCGCCGACGGGCCGGACCTGCCCCGGCCGCCCGCGCACGGGCCACCGCCGGACGCGCCCCGCCCGGCCGGCCGCCGGTGGGTGCGGCCGGCGCTGGTGGCGGGGGTCGGGCTGGCCGCCGCAGTGGCGCTCGCCGCGCCGGCACTGCGCCCGGAACGGGCCGCGCCCGTGGTGGCGCCGACCGCCGGACCCACGACGACCGCACCCGCACCGGCCGCCACCCCGCCCGCGACCCCCGGGAACCCACCACCGACGACCGGCCCGCCGCCGTCCACCGTGGCGCCGGCGCCCGCGCCGGAACACCTGGTCGAGGTGGCCGCCCGGGTGGAGGGGCTGATCGGCGACGGGGTGAGCACCGGCGCGATCCGCGACGACGTCGGCCTCGACCTGCGCAACGAGCTGCGCAACCTGACCGCCGCTGTGGGCGACGGGCGGACCGATCCGGCCTCCCCGGTGGCGCGGCTGCGCGAGAAGGTCACGGTCCGCCTCCGCGAGGGGGCGATCACCCCGGAGTACGCCCGGCAGCTCGACGCCGCGATCGCCGCCCTCGGCGCCGCCCGCGTCTGACCCGGCCCCGTCGGCGCAACAGCGGCGGGCCGGCGGCGGGCCGGCGGGCGTCAGCGGGTGGTGACCGGCTGCCGGGCCGGCGCGATCAGCGCCTGCCTGCGGTAGATCTCCGCGTAGCCCTCGGCCATCCGCGCGGTGGAGAAGAACTCCGCCACGTGCGCCACGCAGGCCGGCGGTTCGAGCCGGTCCACCGCCCGCAGCGCCGCGGGCAGCTCGTCCGCCGTGGCGCAGATCAGCCCGGTCACGCCGGGGCGGACCACCTCCGGCACGGCGCCCCGGTCCAGCGCCACCACCGGTGTACCGGTCGCCATGGCCTCCACCATCACCATGCCGAAGGGCTCCTCCCACTGGATCGGCATGATCAGGCAACGCGCGTCGAGCAGCAACCGCAGCGTCTGCTGGCGGTCCGCGTTGAGCACCACCTGCACGTCATCGTCCAGCAGCGGCGAGACGACCTGTTCGTAGTAGCGCCGCTCGGCCGGCTCGTTGCACTTGCCGGCCAGGGTCAACGGCAGCCCGGCCGCCCGGCACGCCCGGATCGCCACGTCGGGGCCCTTGTCGGGGCTGAACCGGGCCAGCCAGAGCACCGGCCCGCGGCCCGGGCTCCGCTTGTGCGGGATCTCGCGCACGTCCAGCGCGTTGTGCACGGTGCCGACCCAGGGCAGCCCCGGGTTGGCCCGGCGCTGCGCGTGCGAGATGGCCACCAGGCCCACCCCCGGGTCGGTGTCACTGAGCACGTCGCCGTACTCACCGACCGGGTTGCCGTGCACGGTCGCCACCGTCGGCACCGTACGCCGGGCGGCCACCAGCGGCCCGATGGTGGTGTGGTCGTGCACCACGTCGAAGTCGGCCGGCCCGACCTGCTGCCGGACCCGGGCGAGGTGCGCCAGTTCGGGCAGCGACTCGCCGAGCCGGTCGTACTGGAGCTCGGGCACCGTGGAGACGAAGCCGGCGGGGGTGCCGTGGCGCTCGCCCGCGCCGAACACGGTCACCGCGTGTCCGTGCCCGACCAGCGCCTCCACCAGGCCGGCCACCACCTGTTCGAGCCCGCCGTACCCGGGTGGCGGGACCGTCAGCCAGGGCGGGACGACCATCGCGATCCGCAGCGGCCGTTCGTGGGCATGGTCGGACGGTCGGTGGTGCGCGGCCACGAGTCCTCCCCGGTGGGTGAAGGTGCTCGACGGCGCATTCCCCGCCCGGGTGACGGCAAACGGTTCCCCCCGGCCGGCGCCGGGGGGAGAAAAGCGGGTGGCGGGTGACGAGCCAACCCCCTTGGCCCGTCACCCGCCACCCGGAGGAAAGAGCGACAGCACCAACCCCCTTGGCCCGTCACCCTTCCGCTCCCGAAGGGAAGTCGATGTCGTTATGACGTCTCGGAGAGCGTCACGGTTGCCGTCTGGGACGAACCGTTGCGCTTGAATTCCATCCGTACCTTGTCGCCGACCTTGCCGGCCTGCACCGCACCGACCAGATCGTCCGAATCGTTGACCATCTTGTCGCCGAACTTGGTGATCACGTCGCCGCGCTGGAGTCCGGCCTTCTCGGCCGCGCTGCCCGGGACGACCTCGGCGACGAGCGCCCCGCCGCCCTCGGCCGCGTTGACGCTGACCCCGAGGGACGGGTGGCTGACCTTCTCGCCGCGCTGGAGCTTGCTCGCGACGTCCTTGGCCTTGTTGCTCGGGATGGCGAAGCCGACGCCGATGTTGCCCGTGCTGCCCTGCCCGGCGGTGGCGATCGCGGTGTTGATGCCGATCACCTCGCCCCGGGTGTTGACCAGCGCGCCGCCGGAGTTGCCGGGGTTGATCGGGGCGTCGGTCTGCAACAGGCCGGAGATCGAGCTGGCACCCTGTCGGGGATCCTGCTGCTGGCCGCCCTCGCCGGCCCGGATGGTCCGGTCCCGGGCGCTGAGGATGCCGGCGGTGACCGAACCCTGCAGGCCGAGCGGGCTGCCCAGGGCGAGCACCTGGTCGCCGACCTGCATGGCGTCGCTGTCGCCGAACGTGGCCGCCTTCAGGCCACTGACCCCGCCGGCCTTGACCACGGCCAGATCGGTCTTCGGGTCGGTGCCCACGATCTCGGCGTCGGTGGACTTGCCGTCGGCGAAGATCACCCGGACCTTGTCCCCGGTGGCCGAGGCGACCACGTGGTTGTTGGTGAGCACGAACCCGTCGGCGCTGAGGATCACGCCGGAACCCTCACCGCTGTCCGTCATGATCGAGACGACGCTGTCCTGCACCGCGGCCGCGATCTTCGGCAGGTCGGCGCCGTTGATCACCGGAGCGGCGGTGTAGGTGCGGGTGGTCCCGCCGTCGCCGCCCACGGCGAGCGCGAGCGCGCCACCGGCCACGCCGGAGCCGAACATCAGCGCCAGCACGGCCACCCCGGCGCCGACGAACTTGACCGCCCGCCCGGGCCGGTGCTGCTGCGGACCCTGCGCCCACGGCGGCACCGGTCCGCCCGGGTACGACTGGCCCGGGTACGACTGGCCCGGATAGCCGGGCTGCCCGGCCGGGGCGGGGTGGCCGGGGTGTCCCGCCGCCCAGCCCGACTGCTGCTGCTGCTGCCCGGAATACCAGGGCGAGCCGGGGTAACCGCCGGCGGCCGGCGCCGGCCCGGAGCCGTACGGGGAGCCGGCGTACCCGGACCCGCCGTACGGCCCGGAGGTCGGCGCGGCCGCCGGGTGGCCGGTGGTCGGCGCGGTGGCCGGGAAGCCGGTGGTCGGCGCGGTGGCAGGGAAGCCGGTGCTGGGCGCGTCGCCCGGGGCCGCCGGGTAGTCGGTGGTCGGCGCGTGGCCGGGGAGGGCCGACGTCGGCGCGTCACCCGGAGCGGCCGGGAAGGCCGAGGTCGGCGCGTCGCCGGAGGCGGGCGGGAAGCCCGGGACGGTGGGGGGGTCGACCCGGCCGGCCTCGGTGACCGACGGGTCACCGGGGGCGGTGGAGGAGTCGGCCTGGCCGCGCTCGGCGGCGGGGTGCGACGGCTCGGCGTCGGAGGGGCCCGGCCGGCGCTGCGGGTCGGTCTCGTACTCGCTCATGGATACACCTTCCCCCTCGGCTCTGCGATCCGCCTGGAATCCACCTGAATGTTCGCTGAGGGTCACTCGTTGCCCCGCTCGGCGTCGGGCGCCAGCGGCAGCCGCACCCGGAAGGTGGCGCCGCCGCCCGGGGTCTCCGCCGCCTCCACGGTGCCCCAGTGGGCCGCCACCAGGGCGGCGACGATGGCCAGGCCGAGGCCGGTGCTGGTCACGCCGGCCGCCCGCCGGGTGCGCGCCTTGTCCGCCCGGTAGAACCGTTCGAAGACCCGTTCGGCCTGCTCGGAGGTGAGGCCGGGGCCGGTGTCGGCCACCTCGATCACCGCCAGGTTGCCCGGCTCGGCGCGCAGCCGCAGCACGACCGATGCCTCCGGCGGGGTGTGGGTGAGCGCGTTGGTCATCAGGTTGCCGATCACCTGGCGCAGCCGGGCGTCGTCCCCCCGCACGACCAGCGGGCCGGCGCCGGGCTCGATGTCCAGCTCGATCTGCCGGTCCGGCGCGACCACCCGGGCCGCCTCCACCGCGTCGCCGGCCAGCACCGGCAGCTCCACCGGCGCGAGCGACAGCGGGCGCTCCCGGTCCAGCCGGGCGAGCAGCAGCAGGTCCTCGACGAGCAGCCCCATCCGGGCCGCCTCGTCCTCGATCCGGCGCAGCAGGTCGCCGGTCTGCTCCGGCTCGCGGGCCGCGCCCTGGCGGTACAGCTCGGCGAAGCCGCGGATCGTGGTCAGCGGCGTCCGCAGCTCGTGTGACGCGTCCGCGATGAACTGCCGCATCCGCTCCTCCGACCGGCGGGAGCGGGCCTCGGACGCCTGCGCCGCCACCGCCGCCTCCCGGGCGCCTGCCTCGGCCGACCGCGCGGCGGCCTCCGACGCGGCCCGGGCGGTGAAGGCCGCCTCGATCTGGGTCAGCATCGCGTTCAACGCCCGCGACAGCCGGCCCAGTTCGGAGGTGGCGCACGCCTGCCCCTCCTCCGGGTCGGGCACCCGGCGGCTGAGGTCGCCGCCGGCGATGGCGGCGGCGGTGCGTTCGATCTCCACCAGTGGCTTGAGGCTGGTCCGGACGATCGCCGCGCCGATCGAGGCGAGCAGGATGAGCACCGCGCCGCCGACCAGAAGGTCTATCCAGACCAGCCGCTTGACGGCCAGGTCGATGACGCTCAGGTGCTGCCCCACCGCCAGCACGCTGCCGTCGGGCAGCGGGGCGTACAGCATCCGCCAGCGGGACCGCCCGTCGACGGACCGGACGGTGAAGGGATCCCCCTCCAGCCGGGCGAAGTCCCGCATCTCGGTCGGCAGCCGGGGCAGGTCGTCGGCGCTGAGGTTGGCCTGGTCGTACTCCGGGCCGCGTACCTGGCCCGGCTCGGCGAGCACCACGAGGTAGTCGCTGGGCAGGGTGGCGTTGACCCGCCCTGCCCGCAGCGCGGGCAGCAGGGTCTCGACCGACTGGCTGGTGCCCCGCAGTTCCCCGTCCACCTGACCGACCAGGTACTCCCGCAGGAAGTACGTGGTGAGTGAGCTGATCACCACCAGCGCCGCGGCGACCAGGGCCAGCACCGCGGCGACCAGCTTGACCCGCAGCGGTACGCCCCGCAGTCGCCCCTTGGCCTCCGCGACGACGCTCACGCCGCCGGCTTGCGCAGCACGTACCCCACGCCACGGAGCGTGTGGATCAGCCGGGGCTGGGTGTTGTCGACCTTGCGGCGCAGGTACGAGATGTACGACTCGACGATGTTGTCGTCACCGCGGAAGTCGTAGTTCCACACGTGGTCGAGGATCTGCGCCTTGGACAGCACCCGGTTGGCGTTGAGCATCAGGTAGCGCAGCAGCTTGAACTCGGTCGGCGAGAGCTGCACCCGCTGCCCGGCCCGGTGCACCTCGTGGGTCTCCTCGTCCAGCTCCAGGTCGGCGAAGGTGAGCCGGGACGGGGCCTGCTCGCCGCTGGCCGTGCGGCGCAGCACGGCGCGGATCCGGGCGGTCAGCTCCTCCAGGCTGAACGGCTTGGTGACGTAGTCGTCGCCGCCCAGGGTCAACCCGCGGATCTTGTCGTCGGTGGCGTCCCGGGCGGTCAGGAAGACCACCGGGGTACGCGTGCCGCCCTCGCGAAGCATCCGGATCACCTCGAAGCCGTCGAGGTCGGGCAGCATCACGTCGAGCACGACGAGGTCGGGTCGGTGGTCCTTGGCGGTGCTCAGCGCCGCGCTGCCGCTCGTGGCGGTCGCCACGTCGAAGCCCGCGAAGCGCAGGCTCGCGGAGAGCAGCTCGAGGATGTTGGGGTCGTCCTCGACGACGAGCAGTCGCGCCTCGGTCTGGGTAGCGGCCATGGGCCCATCATCCTTGCCCTCGCTGCACCGGCGCTGGGCGCTTCCTGAAAAGACCCTGTGAGCTGCCCGGCGACCGTCCGCCGAGGTCAGCGCAGCAGCCGGCGCAGCCCGTCCAGCGCCCCGTCGAGCAGCCGGATGGCCGTCCGCAGTTGGCTGTCGGTGAGGCCGCGGGCGCGCACCAGCGCGCTCACCTCGACGGTGAAGGCGGCCAGCTTCTGGTCGAACTCACCCAGCAACGGCGCGTCGGCCGCCGGCTGCGGACGGGGTGCGGCCGGGTGGCTCGGCGGCGTCCAGCCGGCCCGCCGGGTCTGCCGGGTCGCCTCCCGCAGCTCCTGCTTGAGGTCGCGCACCGAGCCGCGCACCTCGTTCTGGATCTCGCCGGCCAGCCCGGAGAGGTCCTCGATCGAGGCGGTGATGTCCGACTCCAGGGCGGTCACCTCGCCGGACCGCTGGTGCAGCTCGGCCCGCCCGGCGTCGGTGATCCGGTAGACCTTGCGCCCACCGGCGGCGGTGTGCTCGACCAGCCCCTCGGCCTCCAGCCGGGCCAGCCGGGGATAAATGGTGCCGGCGCTCGGGGCGTACAGGCCGAGGAAGCGGTCCTCCAGCCGGCGGATCAGCTCGTAGCCGTGCTTGGGCCCGTCATCGAGCAGCTTGAGCAGGTAGAGCCGGAGCCGCCCGTGACTGAACACGGCCGTCACGGCAGCTCCTCGAGGTCCTCGGCGGCCGCCACCGGTCGGGACAGCAGGGCGACGCTGCCGGAGGTGGCGGAGGCCCAGAGCTTACCCGTGCCCGCGCCGAGCACCCCCCGGCTGTCCCGGACGCCGGGGATGCCCGAGCCACCGATCTGCGGGAAGCCGCTGGTGATCCGGCCGGAGGTGGTCATCAGCCGGACCGCGAGGTCGCTGTCCTCCCGGACCCGCACGGTGATGCTGCCGGAGATCGCGGTCAGCCGGATGTCGCTGCCCCGCGGGTTGTCCAGATCGCAGGTGATGGCGCCGGAGACGGTGCTGGCGTTCACCCGCTCGGCCGTGCTGTCGGCGAGGATCACCTCGCCGGAGACGGTGTCCAGGCTGAGGTCGCCGCCGACACCGAGCGCCTCGACCGGCCCGGAGACGATCCGGGCCGAGGTGCTGCCGCGCAGCCCCATCAGGGCGATCCGGCCGGAGGTGACGTCCACCCGGGTCTGGCCGCGCAGCCCGGAGGCGACCAGCGCGCCGTCGACCAGTTCCAGGTCGGCCAGGACGTCGGCGGGGACGGCGATGGAGACGTCGGCGCGGAACCGCCGGCCGAGCTGGCCCAGCCACCAGAGCAGTCCCGGCCACTTCGGGCGGCGGGGGTGGCGGACCGTCAGCCGGCCGTCGCGCAGCTCCACCAGGATCGGCCGGCTGCTGACCCGGGTCAGGTCCACCCGGGCCGGCCCGTCCGTGCCGACCACGTTGAGCTGCCCGCTGATCAGGCTCACGTTCAGCGAGGTGACCGGCTCGTCCAGCGTGATCCGCTGGGGCCCGTCGACCGTCCAGTTGGGCATGGCGCGCCTCCCTCGGCGACGCGCCCCGACGGCGCGTCCGACGGAGCCGAGCATAACGCGATACATCGCGACTCAACAAGACTGTCGCGAGTGGCGGACCGCCTGCCGGTCGGTCAGGCGGCCAGGTCCAGCTCCCCGGTCGACGTGCGGACCCCCGGCACCGTGACCTGCGCGCCCGCCGCCGGCCCCCGCCGCGCCGCCCGGGCCGGCCGCGCGCCGACCAGGTGGACCGCGGACTCCGCCGCGCGGGCGAGCACCCGGCGGTCGGCCCCGGCGACCGGATGCAGCGCCCCCGCGACGGAGACCGACACGGTCAGGTCCGCCGCAGCCAGCACCCGGCGCACCGAGCGCCAGAGGGTCTCCTCGCCCACGAAGGCGGCCAACGCCGAGGGAGCACCGGCGGAGGCGGCAAGCGCCGAGGGAGCGCCGTCGACCGGGTGCCGGTAGCCGATCCGCACCGGCACCACCGGCGCACCGGCGTCGATCGCCGCCTGGAACATCGCCGGCCGGAAGCCGCCGCCCGGACGGCACTCGGCCGGGCCGCCGCACCAGGTCGTACCCTCCGGGAAGACCGCGACCGGGCGACCGGCGCGCAGCGCGGCGGCGACCTGGGCCACGGTGTCGGGCAGCGAGCGGGGCCGGGACCGGTCCACCCAGACCGTGCCCGCCGCCGACGCCAGCGCACCCACCAGCGGCCAGTCCCGCACCTCGCGCTTCGCCACCATCCGCGCCGGCCCCACCGCCAGCAGCGCCAGGATGTCCAGCCAGGAGACGTGGTTGGCCACCAGCAGGGCCGGCCGCCGGGGCAGCCGCCCCGCGCGGACCAGCCGCACGCCGAAGGCGCGCAGGGTGCCGCGCGCCCAGGCCCGCACCGCGGCCGACCGCTCCGGGCCGGGCAGCACCGGCAGCAGGACGGCCAGCACCGTCCCGGCCAGCAGCATCCCGAGTACGGCCAGCAGCCGGCCGGCCCGCCGGACGATCGGGACCGACGGCGCCCGGCCCGGCGCCGGCAGGCAGTCCGGACCGCAGCCCGACGCGGGCCGCCACGGATCGGTCGGCGTGCTCACCGCTGCTCCCCGCCCAGGAAGTGCCGCAGGTAGCGGGGGTTCATCCGGTCCAGTGAGAACAGCACGTAGAAGTCGGCCACGCCGAAGTCCGGGTCGTACGCCGGCTCCCCGCAGACCCAGGCGCCCAGCCGCAGGTAGCCGCGGAGCAGCGGCGGGATCAGCTCGCGGGCCCCGGCGGCGTCGACCGGCTCCCCGCCCCCGGCGGGCGCCTCGGCGAACCACGGCCGGCGGGGGCGGACCCGCAGCGGCGGCGGGGCCAGGTGCTTCTCCCGCGCCCGGGCCCAGACCGCCTCGACCGCCCGGCCGCCGTCGGCCACCGGCACCGAGGCGCAGCCGCCCAGCCAGCGGGAACCCCGCAGGTGCAGGTAGCGGGTGAGACCGGCCCACATCAGGTTGATCACCGCGCCGGAACGGTGGTCGGGGTGCACGCAGGACCGGCCGGTCTCCACCAGGTCGTCGCGGAGCGGGTCGAGCGCGGCGAGGTCGAACTCGCCGTCGGCGTACCGGCGGTCGGTCCGCCCCGGCGGCAGCAGCCGGTACGTGCCGACCACCGCCCCGGTGCGCTCCTCGCGCACGATCAGGTGGTCGCAGTGGGTGTCGAACTCGTCCCGGTCCAGCCCGGCGGGGCCGTCGCCGAGCCGGGCGCCGAGCTCGGTGGCGAACACCTCGTGGCGCAGCCGTTGCGCGGCCGCGACCAGGGTCGGGTCGTCGGCGATCAGGAGGGTGTAACCGCTGGTCGTCAGGGGTGCGCCAGCGACACGCAGAACAGCCATGAACTCTGTGTAAGCCCCGCGGGTTGCCGGCTGCTTGCGCAAGGAAGGGCCCCCTGTTAACGCCTGCGGTAGAGCAGGGGCCCCCGCTTAACACTCCGGCCCGGGGTGCGAGGCTGCCGGGACGGGCCGGCAGCGACGCCGGGCCGGCACCGGGAGGTAACTGATGCTGATCGAGGCCCGTTTCAACGGACCGCCCGGCTCGGGCAACGGCGGCTGGAGCGCCGGGATCATCGCCGCCGGGGCGGGCCTGGCGCACGGGCCCGCCGAGGTCACCCTGCGCCGGCCGCCGCCGCTGGACACCCCGCTCACCCTGGCCGACGGTACGGCGCACGACCCGGACGGCACGGTGGTCGCCCAGGTCGCCCCGGTGCCCGCCTTCCCGGTCGAGGTGCCGCCGGTGGACCGGGCGACGGCCGAGGCCGCCGCGGCGGCGTACCCCGGGCTGGTGGACCACCCCTTTCCCGGCTGCTACGTGTGCGGCCCGGCGCACCCGACGGGGTTGCGGATCTTTCCCGGGCGGCTGCCGGACGGCCGGACGGCGGCCCCGTTGCGGGCCCCGGCGGACGTCGCGCCGGCGACGGTCTGGGCGGCCCTGGACTGCCCCGGCGGCTGGGCGGTGATCGCCCCCGGCCGGCCGTACGTGCTGGGCCGGATCACGGTGGTCGTCGACCGGCTGCCCGAGCCGGGCGACGAGTGCGTCGTGGTGGGCGCGGCGGTCGGTGGGGAGGGCCGCAAGGCGCAGGTCCGCTCCGCCCTGTACGGCCCGGACGGCGCCCTGCTCGGGCACGCGCGCGCCACCTGGATCGCCCTGCCCCCGGCGTGACCCCGTGATCCCGGTTCATCCTCAGGGATGATCCCCTCCGGCCCACGGCGGAGACGGCGGTAGGGATCGCGCCTGATTGACCTGGTTGCGCGGGCTTGCCAGGCTGTGCTGCGGCGCCACCGCAACGGCGTCGTACACCGGCGCGCCTCCGCGCCGCCCACGATGGGAGAAGGATGTCTGACGGGCAGCGAAGCCCCACCACCGGCGACGGCCAGATCGTGGTGACCGGCCTGACCAAGCAGTACAAGAACCTCCGGGCGGTGGACGACCTGTCCTTCACCGTTCAGCCCGGGCGGGTCACCGGCTTCCTCGGGCCGAACGGCGCCGGCAAGACCACCACGCTGCGCATGCTGCTGAACCTGGTCACGCCGACCAGCGGCACGGCCACCGTCGACGGCCAGCGGTACGCGGACCTGACCGAGCCGTTGCGGCACGTCGGCGCGGTGCTCGAGGCGTCCAGCGCGCACAAGGGCCGGACCGGCGTCAACCACCTGCGGGTGGTCTGCGCGGCGGCCGGGCTGCCGAAGCGGCGGGCCGACGAGGTGCTGGACATGGTCGGGCTGACCCCGGCCGCGAAGCGGAAGTTCAAGGGCTACTCGCTGGGCATGAAGCAGCGGCTCGGGATCGCCGCGGCGATGCTCGGCGACCCGCGGGTGCTGATCCTCGACGAGCCGGCGAACGGCCTCGACCCGGAGGGCATCCGGTGGATGCGCGGCTTCCTCAAGGGGCTGGCCGGACAGGGCCGTACGGTGCTGGTCTCCAGCCACCTGCTCTCCGAGATGCAGCTGCTCGCCGACGACGTGGTGATCATCGCGGCCGGCAAGCTGGTCCGGCAGGGACCGGTCGAGCAGGTGATGAGCTCGATGACCCAGGGCGGCCGGGTCCGGGTGCGTACCCCGCAGGCCGAGGAGCTGACCGCGGCGCTGCGCGAGCTGGGCGCCACGGTCACCCCGGACGCGCAGGGTGAGCTGCTGGTCGACGGGGTGGACGCCCCGGCGGTCGGCCGGGCCGCCCTCGCCGCCAAGGTGGAGCTGCACGAACTGACCTCGGAACGGCCCGACCTGGAGCGGGTCTTCCTGGAACTGACGGCCGGAAAGGCGGGCATCCGATGAACCTCGTCCGGTCCGAAATCCTCAAGATCCGTACGACCAACACGTGGTGGCTGTTCGGCCTGGGCACGCTGGTGACCCTGGCGCTGGCCTTCCTGGTCAACGCGGTCAACGCGAACTTCTCGCTGACCGAGGCGCCGCCCACCGACGGGCTGTCGGAGAGCCAGGCCGCCCAGATCGAGGCCAGCGCGAGCGAGCTCTACCAGGCGGCGAACCTGTTCACCTCGGGGCAGTATTTCGGCCTGCTCTTCGTGCTGCTGCTCGGCATCATCGTGGTGACCAACGAGTTCTACCACCAGACCGCGACCACCACCTTCCTCACCACGCCGCACCGGTCGGTGGTGGTGGCGGCGAAGCTGGCCACCGCGGCCCTGTTCGGCGCGCTGTTCTGGCTGGTGACCACGGTGCTGACCGTGCCGGCCACGCTGATCTTCTTCAGCGCCAAGGGCTGGGACGCGCACTTCGGCGACTGGGACATCACCCGGGCCCTCCTGCTCAACCTGCTCGCGTACGTGCTGTGGGGCATCTTCGGGGTCGGCTTCGGCGTGCTGATCCGCAGCCAGATCGGGGCGACCATCACCGCGGTGGTGCTCTACCTGGTCGGCACCACCGCGGCGAACGTGGTCTTCTTCCTGCTCCAGCAGCAGTTCGGCTGGGACTGGATCAGCAGGCTGTCGGTGATCGTGCCGTCCACCGCGTCGCAGCTGATGATCAGCGGCACCGAACTGCCGGGCAACCCGCCGCAGTGGGTGGGCGCGGTCGTCCTGATCACGTACGCGGTGGTGACCGGGGCCATCGGCACGCTGATCATGCGGCGGCGGGACATCGCCTGAGCCGTCCTCGATTCGGCCGGCCGGTGGCGCTGCGTCGCCGCCGGCCGGCCGCGGGTCTAGCAGCCCGCCACGACCGGTGCGCTGGTTTGCGAATTTCTGGCATCTTCTGTGAAACGGGCCACGGCCCGGAGGCGAGAATGCCTGCGCCGGTGGCACGGCGTAGCCTGGGATCGTTACCCATCGCCCGTTGACGGCGAGGGCGGACACCGCGTGACACACAAACCCGCGTGAAAGAGGCGATTACCGGCCGTGTCGACCCAGCAGACTTCGCAGGAGAACCCACTGGCGGGTTTCGGCCCGAACGAGTGGATCGTCGAGGAGATGTACCAGCGCTACCTCAGCGACCCCACGAGCGTCGATTCGGCCTGGCACGACTTCTTCGCCGACTACCGGCCGGCGCCGGGCGCCGGCACACCGCGCCCCGCCGACGGGCAGGCCGCCGCCAAGCCGGAGCCGGCCGAGCAGCAGGAGGCGGTCGCCTCGGTCGCCCAGGCCCCGGCCGCCCAGCCGAAGCCGGCCGCCCCGGCGGCGAAGGCCGAGCCGGAGAAGAAGGCCGCGCCCGAGAAGCCGGCCGCCAAGCCGGCCCCGGCGGCCAAGGCCGCCCCGGCCAAGCCGGCCGCCAAGGCGCCGACGGCCAGCGGCGCCGGCACCACCCCGCTGCGCGGCGTGGCTGCCAAGATCGTCCAGAACATGGACGCCTCGCTGGCCGTGCCGACCGCCACCAGCGTGCGCTCCGTCCCGGCGAAGCTGCTGGTCGACAACCGCATCGTGGTCAACAACCACCTCGCCCGCGGCCGCGGCGGCAAGGTCAGCTTCACCCACCTGATCGGGTACGCGCTGGTCCGGGCCGTGGTCGAGCACCCGGAGATGAACAACTCCTTCGCCGAGGTCGACGGCAAGCCGGCGATGGTCCGCCCGGAGCACGTCAACCTGGGCATCGCCATCGACCTGGTCAAGCCGGACGGCACCCGCAACCTGGTGGTGCCCTCCATCAAGGCCTGCGAGCAGATGGACTTCCGGCAGTTCTGGCAGGCGTACGAGGACGTGGTCCGGCGCGCCCGCCGCAATGAGCTGACCATGGAGGACTACGGCGGCACCACCATCTCGCTGACCAACCCCGGCGGCATCGGCACGGTGCACTCGATCCCGCGCCTGATGCAGGGGCAGAGCGCCATCATCGGCGTCGGCGCCATGGAATACCCGGCGCCCTACCAGGGCATGAGCGAGGCGACGCTGGCCGAGCTCGCGGTCAGCAAGATCATCACGCTGACCAGCACGTACGACCACCGGATCATCCAGGGCGCGCAGTCCGGCGAGTTCCTGAAGGTGATGCACGAGCTGCTGCTCGGCGAGCGGGGCTTCTACGACGAGATCTTCACCTCGCTGCGCATCCCGTACGAGCCGGTGCGCTGGATGCGGGACGTGGCGGTCGACTCCGAGGGCCAGATCAACAAGACCGCCCGGGTGCACGAGCTGATCCACGCCTACCGGGTGCGCGGCCACCTGATGGCCGACACCGACCCGCTCGAGTTCAAGATCCGCAAGCACCCGGACCTGGACGTCCTCCAGCACGGGCTGACCCTGTGGGACCTGGACCGCACCTTCCCGGTGAACGGCTTCGCCGGCCGGCAGCGGATGAAGCTGCGCTCGATCCTCGGCGTGCTGCGCGACTCGTACTGCCGCCGGGTCGGCATCGAGTACATGCACATCCAGGACCCGGAGGAGCGGCGCTGGATCCAGGAGCGGGTCGAGCGCAAGTACGAGAAGCCCGCCGCGGACGAGCAGAAGCACGTGCTCAACCGGCTCAACGCGGCCGAGGCGTTCGAGACCTTCCTGCAGACCAAGTACGTCGGGCAGAAGCGCTTCTCGCTGGAGGGCGGCGAGTCGCTGATCCCGCTGCTGGGTGAGGTGCTGGAATCCTCCGCCGAGGCCGGGCTGGACGAGGTCGTCATCGGCATGGCCCACCGGGGCCGGCTCAACGTGCTGGCCAACATCGTCGGCAAGCCGTACGAGAAGATCTTCTCGGAGTTCGAGGGGCACCTCGACCCGCGCTCCACCCAGGGTTCGGGCGACGTGAAATACCACCTCGGCCAGAACGGCAAGTTCACCACCCCGGACGGCGAGCACGCGGTCAAGGTGTCGGTGGTGGCGAACCCGTCGCACCTGGAGGCCGTCGACCCGGTGCTGGAGGGCATCGTCCGGGCCAAGCAGGACCGGATCGACCTCAAGCTGGAGGGCTACACCGTGCTGCCGCTGGCGGTGCACGGTGACGCCGCCTTCGCCGGGCAGGGCGTGGTCGCCGAGACGCTCAACCTGTCGCAGCTGCGCGGCTACCGCACCGGCGGCACCGTGCACGTGGTGGTCAACAACCAGGTCGGCTTCACCACCGCCCCGGAATACAGCCGGTCCAGCCTCTACAGCACCGACGTGGCCCGGATGATCCAGGCGCCGATCTTCCACGTCAACGGCGACGACCCGGAGGCCGTGGTCCGGGTGGCCCGGCTGGCCTTCGAATACCGGCAGGCGTTCAACAAGGACGTCGTGATCGACCTGGTCTGCTACCGCCGGCGCGGGCACAACGAGGGCGACGACCCGTCGATGTCCAACCCCCAGATGTACAAGATCATTGACTCGAAGCGCTCGGTCCGCAAGCTCTACACCGAGGAGCTGATCGGCCGCGGGGACATCACCGTGGAGGACGCGGAGGAGCTGCTGCGCGACTACCAGGCGCAGCTCGAGCGGGTCTTCAAGGCCACCCGGGACGCCGCCTCGTCGCCGAAGCAACCGGCCCGCCAGCGGCGCGAGGCCGAGCCGGAGCCGCAGGTCGAGACCGCCACCGACGCGGCGGTGGTCAAGGCGATCGGTGAGGCGCACGTCAACCTGCCGGAGGGCTTCACCCCGCACAAGCGGATCCAGCAGTTGCTGGAGCGGCGCCGGAAGATGTCCGTCGAGGGCAACATCGACTGGGGCTTCGGCGAGATCATCGCGTTCGGCGCGCTGCTGCACGACGGGGTCACCGTCCGGCTCGCCGGGCAGGACTCGCGCCGGGGCACCTTCGTCCAGCGGCACGCCTCGGTGGTCGACGCCAAGACCGGCGACGACTACCTGCCGCTGAAGTCGCTCACCGCCGACGGCGAGCGGTCCCGCTTCTTCGTGCACGACTCGCTGCTGTCCGAGTACGCGGCGATGGGCTTCGAGTACGGCTACTCGGTGGAGAACGTCAACGCGCTGGTGGCCTGGGAGGCCCAGTTCGGCGACTTCGTCAACGGCGCCCAGTCGGTGATCGACGAGTTCATCTCCTCCGGCGAGGTGAAGTGGGGTCAGCGCTCCGCGGTCACCCTGCTGCTGCCGCACGGCCACGAGGGCCAGGGCCCGGACCACACCTCCGGCCGCCCGGAGCGGTTCCTCCAGCTCTGCGCCGAGGACAACATGCGGGTGGCCATCCCGACCACCCCGGCGAACTACTTCCACCTGCTGCGCCGCCAGGCGCTGTCGCCCAAGCGCAAGCCGCTCGTGGTGTTCACGCCGAAGTCCCTGCTGCGGCACAAGCTCTGCGTGTCGCCAGTCGAGGACTTCACCACCGGCACCTTCCAGCCGGTGCTGGCCGACTCCGGCGCCCCGGCGCCGGAGCAGGTGAAGCGGGTGCTGCTCTGCTCGGGCAAGGTCTACTACGACCTGTTCCAGGCCCGGCAGGAGCGGGGCGTCACCGACACCGCGATCATCCGGATGGAGCAGCTCTACCCGCTGCCCGTCGAGGAGATCCGGGCCGCCCTGGCGCAGTACCCGAACGCCGAGGACTTCGCCTGGGTGCAGGAGGAGCCGGCCAACCAGGGCGCCTGGTCGTTCGTCGCGCTCAACCTGCTGGAGCACCTGAGCGAGGTCCGGCTGCGCCGCATCTCCCGCCCCGCCGCGGCCGCCCCGGCCGTCGGCTCGGCCAAGATGCACGAGGTCGAGCAGACCGCGCTGATCGAGGCGGCCCTCCCCCGCCCGTGACCTGACGATCACCTGCCGGCCCGTCCCTGTCGAAGGGGCGGGCCGGTCCGCATCGAGCCCGAGAGGAACACCGTGTACTTCACCGACCGTGGCATTGAGGAGCTGGTCGAGCGCCGGGGAGAGGAGCAGGTCAGCGTGGAGTGGCTCGGCGAGCGGCTGCGCGACTTCGTCGACCTGAACCCGGAGTTCGAGACGCCGATCGAGCGTTTCGCCACCTGGCTCGCCCGGCTGGACGACGAGGACGACGAGTGACGGCCTGATCTGGTCCCGCCGATCGGCCGGCGGGGGCCGAGACCCCGGGTCGAAGGACCCGAGCGGGGGGTAGTGCGATCTTGTAGCGTGAGGTCGTGGCGCGCAGCGTGTACCTGACCAGCGTCGGTTCCGGCGGGGGAAAGTCGACAATCGCGCTCGGCCTGGCCGAGCTGCTCTCCCGCCAGGTCGAGCGGATCGGCGTGTTCCGCCCGCTGGTCTCCGACCACGCCCCCGACCAGATCCTCGCCCTGCTCACCGACCGCTACCGGGTCGAGCTGCCCGCCGACCAACTCGCCGGGACCAGCTACGCCGAGGCCACCGCGCTGGTCGCCGAGGGGCGGCGGGAGGAGCTGATCTCCCGGATCGTCGAGCGCTACCGGGAGGTCGAGCGGCGCTGCCCGGCCGTGGTGGTGGTCGGCAGCGACTTCGCCGACGGCGGGGACGGCGCGGGCCCCCGCGAGCTGGCCTTCAACGCCCGGCTGGCCACCGAGTTCGGCAGCGTGGTGGTGCCGGTGGTGGACGGCTTCGGGCAGCGCCCGGAGGCCATCGCGGCGGCGCTGCGCGGGGCGTACCACGACCTCGCGGACCTGGGCGCGACGGTGCTGGCGGTGATCGCCAACCGGGTGCCGGAGCCGATGGCGCTGCCCGAGCTGCCGGTGCCCGCGTACGCCATCCCGGAGGTGCCGGCCGTGTCGGCGCCGACGGTGGCCGAGGTGGCGGCGGCGCTCGGCGCCACCCTGCTGGCCGGCGACGACACCGCGCTGGGCCGGGACGTGCTCGACTACGTCGTGGGCGCGGCGCACGTGCCCACGCTGCTCGACCACCTGACCGACGGCGCCCTGGTGATCACCCCCGGGGACCGGGCCGACCTGCTGGTCGCGGCGAGCGCCGCGCACGTGGCCGGGCAGGTGTCGGTGGCCGGGCTGGTGCTCACCCTCGGCGAGCAGCCCGACCCGCGGGCGATGCGCCTGGTGGAGGGGCTCAACACCGGGCTCGCGGTGCTCTCCGTGCCCAGCGACAGCTACGACACCGTCGAGGCGTCGAGCCGGATCGAGGGGCGGCCCGGCGCGGCCAACCCGCGCAAGGTGGAGGCGGCGCTCGGCGCCTTCGAGGCGAACGTGGACACCGTGGACCTGGCCCGGCGGCTGCGGGTCAGCCGCTCGGAACGGGTCACCCCGCTGATGTTCGAGTACGACCTCATCGACCGGGCCCGGGCCGGCCGGCGCCGGCTGGTGCTGCCCGAGGGCGGCGAGGAACGCATCCTGCGCGCCGCGGAGGTGCTGCTCCGGCGGGGCGTGGCCGACCTGACCCTGCTCGGCCGCCCCGACGACATCGCCCGGCGCACCCGGGAGCTGAGCGTCGACATCTCCGGCGCCGAGGTCGTCGACCCGGTGACCAGCGAGTGGCGCGACGAGTTCGCCGAGGCGTACGCGAAGCTCCGCGAGCACCGGGGCATGACCGTCGAGCTGGCCCACGACGTGGTGGCCCAGCCCAACTACTTCGGCACCATGATGGTGGCCACCGGACGCGCCGACGGCATGGTCTCCGGGGCCACCCACACCACGGCGGCCACCATCCGGCCGGCCTTCGAGATCATCCGTACGGTGCCGGGCGTGTCGGTGGCCTCCAGCGTCTTCTTCATGCTGCTCGCCGACCGGGTGCTGGTCTACGGCGACTGCGCGGTCAACCCGGACCCGGACGCCGCCCAGCTCGCCGACATCGCCATCTCCTCGGCGGACACCGCCGCCCGCTTCGGCATCGAGCCCCGGGTGGCGATGCTGTCGTACTCGACCGGGGACTCCGGCTCCGGCGCCGACGTGGAGAAGGTCGCGGCGGCCACCGGGCTGGTCCGGCAACGCCGGCCCGACCTGCTGGTCGAGGGCCCGATCCAGTACGACGCGGCGATCGACCCCCAGGTGGCGGCCACCAAGCTGCCGGAGAGCCCGGTGGCCGGGCGGGCGACGGTCTTCATCTTCCCGGACCTGAACACCGGCAACAACACGTACAAGGCGGTGCAGCGCTCGGCGGGCGCGGTGGCCGTCGGGCCGGTGATGCAGGGCCTGCGGCGGCCGGTGAACGACCTGTCCCGCGGCGCCACCGTCCCCGACATCGTCAACACCGTGGCGATCACGGCCATCCAGGCGGCCGGGACGCCGGAGGAGGGCTCGTGACCGACCGGGTGCTGGTGCTCAACTCCGGTTCGTCGTCCGTGAAATACCGGCTGTACGACGGCGAGGAGATCCGCGCCAAGGGCACCGTCGAGCGGATCGGCGAGCCGGGCGGCGGGCCGGCGGACCACGCGGCGGCGGTGCGCGAGGTGCTGGACCGGCTCGACCTGGCCGGGCTGCGCGGGGTGGGGCACCGGGTGGTGCACGGCGGCCGGACCTTCACCGAGCCGGTGCTGATCGACGACCGGGTGTTCGCCGCGATCGAGGAACTGGTGCCGCTGGCCCCGCTGCACAACCCGGCCAACCTGGCCGGCATCGTGGCGGCCCGGGAGGCGTTGCCGCAGGTGCCGCAGGTGGCGGTCTTCGACACCGCGTTCCACCACACGCTGCCCGAGGCCGCCGCCACCTACGCCGTCGACCGGGACGTCGCCCACCGGTACGGCATCCGCCGGTACGGCTTCCACGGCACCTCGCACGCGTACGTCTCCCGGCGCACCGCCGAGCTGCTGGACCGCCCGTACGCGGAGCTGAACGTCATCACCCTGCACCTGGGCAACGGGGCGAGCGCCTGCGCGGTGGCCGGCGGGCGCAGCGTGGCCACCTCGATGGGGATGTCGCCGCTGGAGGGCCTGGTGATGGGCACCCGCAGCGGCGACCTGGACCCGACCGTCGTGTTCCACCTGCGCCGCGAGGCCGGCATGAGGGTGGACGAGATCGACGACCTGCTCAACCACCGCAGCGGCCTGCTCGGGCTGACCGGCGTGAACGACATGCGCGAGGTGCTGGACCGCCGCGCCGGCGGGGACGTTGCGGCGGCCCTCGCCTTCGACGTCTACTGCCGGCGGATCAAGGGCTATCTGGGCGCGTACTACGCGCTGCTGGGGCGGGTCGACGCGGTCACCTTCACCGCCGGGGTGGGCGAGCACGCCGCCCCGGTCCGCGCCGCGTCCCTGGCGGGGCTGGAGCGACTCGGGATCAGCGTCGACCCGGCGCGCAACTACGGCGACGGTGACCGGGTCATCTCCCCGGACGGCGCCGAGGTGACGGTCTGCGTGATCGGCACCGACGAGGAGCGGGAGATCGCCCGGCAGACCCGGGCGGTCCTCGCCGCCCGGGACTGACCGCCCGGGCGTCGGGCACAAGCCGGGCGACGGGCACCGGCCGGGCGGTGGCCCCGCCGCGCGCGGGCCGGCGCACCGCCACCGGCGCGGCGTCGGGCACCGGCCGGGCGGCTCAGGCCAGGGCGAGCCAGACGGCCACCGCGAGCAGTACCACGGCGGTGGCGACGCCACCGATGACCAGCGGGAGGCGCGACGGCGCCGGCGCGGCGGCGGCGTCCGGGGCGTGGACGAAGGCACGGAACTGCTCGGTGTTGCCGCTCGGGTCGGTGTAGTTCTCAGGCATGGGGTGACGATAGCGAAGAACGTCGACCTCCATGGCATGCGCCGGGCCGGGGCCGGCAGGTCCGTCCGGCCGGAGGAAATGGTCCGTCCGGGTGGTGGTCGTACCCGGTCCGGACGGTGGGGCCGACCGGGGCGGCACGCGCCCTACCGTGAGGGCATGGGGGCACAGCGGCTGGTGGCCGTGCTGTTGACGGCACTGCTGGCTGGCTGCGGGACGGCCACCGCCGCCTCCGGTGGCGGGACGCCCGCCCCGGCCCGGCACGCCCCCGGCGGGACGTACGAGGTGGCGGTCCGGCAGCTGACCGTCGACCCGGGCAGCCGCCGGCCGCTGCCGCTCACCGTCTGGTACCCGGCGACGGCGGGGCGGGTGGCCGCCGGGCGGTTCCCGGTGGTGGTCTACAGCCACGGCCTGCGCAGCCTGCCCGAGCTCCACGCCGCGCTGACCACCCGGTGGGCCGCCGCCGGCTTCGTCGTCGCCGCGCCCACCTATCCGCGTACGAACCTGCGGGCCGCGCACTTCACCCGGGCCGACGTGCGCAACCAGCCCGCCGACGGGTGGCGGGTGATCCGCCACCTGGTACGCCTGGACGCCGCCCGGGGCGACCCGCTCGCCGGCCACCTCGACGTCAACCGGTTCGCCGCCGCCGGGCACTCCGCGGGCGGCTTCACCACGGCCGGCATGCTCACCTCCGGCCACTCGGCCCGGCTGCGGTGCGGCATCGTGATCGCCGGTGGTGGGCTGGCCGGTAGCTTCGCCGGGCCGACCGCGCCGCTGCTGTTCGTGCACGGCAGCGCCGACCCGATCGTGGCCGAGTCGGTCGGCCGGGCCGCCTACGACCGTACGACCGGGCCCGCCGCGTTCCTGAGCCTCACCGGGCAGGGACACGGCGAATACCTGAACCCCGGCCGGCCCGGCTTCGCCCAGGTTCTCGCCACCACCCTCGACTTCCTCCGCTGGACGCTCTACGACGACCCGGCGGCCGGCCGCCGGCTGTCCGCCGACGCCGTCCTGGCCGGCGTCACCCGTTTCGACAGCCGGCTGCGCCGCTGACCCTGGCCCGAATACCGCCTCCAGACCGACGGCGTCACGCGGACGACCCGAACACGCCCCGCCGACCGCCGGACACGCGGACGACCCGAACACGCGGATAGCCCGAACACGCGGATAGCCCGACCTGCCGCATCCGGACCGAACGCGCCGCGAGGACGACCATCGCGGGCGTGGATGGACGCGGGCGTGGATGGGCGCGGGCGCGGGATGGCATGGCGCAGCGGGCACCAGCCCCGCGCGAGGCAGCCCAGCGCGGCACGAGCCAACCCAGCCCAGCCCCCGCGCGAGCCAGCCCAGCCCCGCGCGAGCCAGCCCAGCGCGGGTCGAGCCGGCGCGGCACCGCCTGGCGCGGCGCTCCACGAACGGCTACGGCTACGAACTGCGTCTGTTCGGCACGCTGGGCGCAGCGCTGATGGCGCGAGGGGCATGGCATGGCATAGTGCGACGTCGCACGGCGGCCGCCTGGCATGTCATGGCACTGCATGGCCCGGGTTGACATGGCGAAGCCAGCTCACCCGGGTGCCTCGCCAGCGACAGGGGTGTTCCCCGCAGCCTACGAACTTGATGTCGTAAACGAATCATCCGGCCACGAGGAGGACCCCGATCGCGGAATTTCGCGGCCACGGTGATTCGTCTACGACATCAAGTTCGTAGCTTGTCCACCGACCACTTGGAGAGCGTGCGGCATGGGCGGAACCCGTTCCGGGCACACCCGGCGAGGAGAGCGGCCCGCCCACCTACACGCCGCACCTCCGGCCGAGCCCGACGCCAGCCGCCCCACATATCGCACCCGACCGACCCCATCCCGCCGACCGCCCGACCTGCCGCACCCGGGCCGAACGCGGCCCGCGCATGGCCCGACCTGCCGCAACCGGGCCGAACGCGCCCCGAGGGAGGCCGTGCTGGGGCGCCCCCGTGGGGAGAACGGGCGCGGTAGCGTCGCCGGCGTGGACGGCAGCGGGGTGGACGGCAGCGACGTGAACGGCAGCGACGTGAACGGAAACGGCAGCGACGTGGACGGAAGCCGGCTCCCCGGGCGCCAGCTCGCCGCGATCGGTGCGGTGCTCCGGCTGGCGGCGGGCGCGGGGATACCGGTGTGGCTGCGCGGCGGCTGGGCGATGGACTTCCACCTCGGCGAGATCACCCGACCGCACCGGGACGTCGACTGGTACTGCTGGCACGCCGACGCGGACCGGCTGGCCGCGCTGCTGACCGGCGCGGGCTGGCGCCCGGACCCGGCGATGCCGGCGGCCACCCAGCTCGACCTGCTCCGCGACGACGTCGAGCTGAGCTTCGCGTACCTCGGGCGTGACGGCGCCGGGCGGGTGGTGGTCGGGGCCGGCCCGTGGGCGGGCACGCCGCTGCCGGCGGGACTGCTGGACGCGCCGCCCGGCCGGATCGGGTCGCTCACCGCGCCGATCATCGCCCCGGCCGCGCAGATCGAGTTCAAGGAGATGTACCCGGTCTGGATGCCGGAGCGGCCCCGCCGGGCGAAGGACGCCGCCGACCTGGCCCGGCTGCGGGCGAGCCTGGGCCACCCGGCGACCGGCTGAACCGGGCGGGCCGGCCGCGAGCGCGAGGCACAATCGGTTTCATGTGCCCTCGTCGTATCCCCGTCCTGCTCACCGCCGCCCTGCTCAGCGTGGGGCTGGCGGGCTGCTCGGGGCAGCCGACGCCGGCCGGGCGCGACGCCCCGCCGCCGGCCACCGGGAAACCCACCACACCGGCGCCGCGGGTGCCCGAGGGCCACGCGCCGGACCGGGCCTTCGCCGTCGGCGTACGCGAGTTGAAGCTGAACCGCGACGGCGACCGGCCGCTGCCGGTGACCCTCTGGTACCCGGCGCGGGGCGAGGCCGGCGGCGACCCGGAGCGGTCCGTCCCGGCGGCGGCCGGCCGGTTCCCGGTGGTGATGTTCAGCCACGGGCTGGGCGGCCGGCCGGCCGACTACGCCACGCTGCTCACCCGCTGGGCGGCGGCCGGGTTCGTGGTGGCCGCGCCGGCCTTCCCGCACACCCGCCGGGGTGCCGACGGCAACGTCCTCGACGTGCTCAACCAGCCGGCCGACGTGTCGTACGCGCTGACCCGGGTGCTCGCCCTCGACGGCGCCGCCGGCGACCCGCTGCGCGGCCGGCTGGCCACCGACCGGGTGGCCGCGACCGGGCACTCGGCCGGCGGGGTGACCACCATCGGCCTGTTCACCGCGAGCCGGGACGACCGGCTGGACGCGGGCGTGGTGTTCGCGGGCACCGGGCTGGGGGTCGGCACCGCCTTCGCCGGCGCGGCCGCCCCGCAGCTGTTCGTGCACGGTGAGGCCGACGAGGTGGTGGACTACGCGGCCGGCAAGGCGGTCTACGACGCGGTGCCCTGGCCCAAGGCGATGCTCAGCCTGACCAAGGGTGACCACGGCCGGGCGCTGCTCACCGACGGCGCGGCGCTGCGGGTCGTCGCGGACACCACCGTCGAGTTCCTCCGCTGGACGCTGTACGGCGACCGGGCGGCCAAGGACCGCCTCCCCGCCGAGGCCCGCCGCGGCAACCTCGCCACCCTCGACGACAACCTGTAAGGAGGGTGCCCTTCTTAACGCATTCTGTATAGGAAGGGCCCCTTCTTAACGCCTCAGGCGGTGTGGTCGACGACCACCTTGCCGAACACCTCGCCGGAGTGCAGCCGGGCGAACGCCTCCTCGACCCGGCTGAACGGCAGCACGCTGTCCACCACCGGGCGCACCTCGTGCTCGGCGCAGAACGCCAGCAGCTCGGTCAGCTCCCCCGGGGTGCCCATCGAGGTGCCCAGGATCTCCAGCTGCATGGCGAAGACCCGGCGCAGGTTGACCTTGGGCTCGTGCCCGGCGGTGGCCCCGGAGACCACGATCCGCGCGCCCGGCGCGGCCGACTTCAGCGAGTGGTCGAAGGTGGCCGCCCCGACCGTCTCGATCACCACGTCCACCCGCTCGGGCAGCCGCGCCCCGGGCTCCAGGGCGGTCGCGCCCAGCTCGGTGATCCGCTCCCGCTTCCCGGCGTCCCGGCTGGTGGCGTACACCCGCTTGCCCAGCGCCAGCCCGAGCGCGACGGCCGCGGTCGCCACCCCGCCGCCCGCGCCCTGCACCAGCACGGACTCGGCCTCCTCGGCCCGGCCCCGGGTGGTGAGCATCCGCCACGCGGTCAGCCAGGCCGTGGGCAGGCACGCCGCGTCCGTCGGCGACAGGCCCGCCGGCAGCGGCAGCAGGTTCATCCGGGGTACGGCGACCCGCTCGGCGAGGGTGCCCGGGAAGTGCTCGGAGAGGATGGACATCCCGCGCGGGTCACCCGGGGTGGGGATCACCGGATAGATGACCACCTGGTTGCCGTCCGGGTCCTCCCCCACCGCGTCGCAGCCGAGGATCATCGGAAGCTGGTCGCCGGTGAGCCCGACCCCGCGCAGCGACCACAGGTCGTGGTGGTTGAGCGAGCTGGCCCGGACCTGGACGGTGACCCAGTCGTCCTGCGGGAGCGTCGGCTCGGGGCGGTCGCCGACGGTGAGCGCGGCGAGCGGGTTGTCGGCGTCGAAGCTGGACGCAAAGGCGGCACGCATGATCCGCACCGTAACAAGCTGAGCCGGCGTTAAGAAGGGGCCCTTCCTATACAGAATGCGTTAAGAAGGGCACCCTCCTTACACCTCAGGCGCGGGCGACCCCGTCGCGCCGCGCGGCCTCGGCCACCGCCTCGGCCACCGCCGGGGCGACCCGCGGGTCCAGCGGCGACGGCACGATCGCGTCGGCGCTCAGCGCGCCGTCCACCACGCCGGCGATGGCGTCGGCCGCCGCCACCTTCATCCCGTCGGTGATCCGGGTGGCCCGGGCGTCCAGCGCGCCACGGAACACCCCGGGGAAGGCGAGCACGTTGTTGATCTGGTTGGGGTAGTCGCTGCGCCCGGTGGCGACCACCGCCACGTGCCGGCCGGCGACCTCGGGATGCACCTCGGGGGTCGGGTTGGCCAGCGCGAACACGACGCCGTCGGGGGCCATCCCGGCGACCGCCGCCTCCGGGATCTGGCCACCGGAGACCCCGATCAGGACGTCCGCCCCGCGCAGCGCCTCGGTGATGTCGCCGTGCCGGCCGTCGGCGTTGGTGAGCGCGGCCAGCTCCGCCTTGGAGCCGGTCAGCTCGCGGTGCGGGCCGAGGATCCCCCGGGAGTCGCAGACCACCACCTGGTCCGGGTCCACGCCCCCGGCGATCAGCATCCGGGTCACCGCCACCCCGGCCGCGCCGGCCCCGCTGACCGCCACCCGCAGGTCACCGAGCTTGCGGTTGAGCAGGGTCGCCGCGTTGCGCAGCGCGGCCAGCACGACGATCGCGGTGCCGTGCTGGTCGTCGTGGAAGACCGGGATCGGCAGCGCCTCGTCCAGCCGGCGTTCCACCTCGAAGCAGCGCGGCGCGCTGATGTCCTCCAGGTTGATCCCGCCGAAGGAGGGGGCCAGCGCCCGCACCGTCGCCACGATCTCGTCCACGTCCTGGGTGTCCAGGCAGATCGGCACGGCGTCCACGCCGGCGAACTGCTTGAACAGCACCGCCTTGCCCTCCATCACGGGCAGCGCGGCGCGCGGGCCGATGTTGCCCAGGCCGAGCACGGCCGACCCGTCGGTGACCACGGCGACGGTGTGCGACACCCAGGTGTAGTCGTCGGCGAGGCCGGGATCGGCGGCGATCGCCTCGCACACCCGGGCCACCCCCGGGGTGTACGCGAGGGAGAGGTCCTCCCGGCTGGTCAGTGGAACGGTGGCGGCGACGGCCATTTTGCCGCCGGCGTGCAGCCGAAAGACGGGATCGGCGGGATCCACGGAAGGCGTGGGCATGGTGACTCCAGGATCTGTCGAGCAGATGGACCGGCCGGCTCGCCCGCGAGTCTGCGGCGAACGGTGGCGGGCGGTGCGGGGGTCACCCGGGCACGTGCCGAGCATAGTCCCGAGCTCACCACTCGGATGTGAGTAGGGTCATAACGGTGGATCCCCGAGCCGCCCGGGGCGCGGCCACCAGCGGGCCACCACCCGGCCGCGCACGTCGGCCACCCCGTACGCCCGGGAGTCGTCGGCGACGAGGGTGTTGTCGCCGATCAGCCACCAGCCGCCGTCCTCGGGCCGTACCGCCCGCTTGACGACCAGCAGCTCCGGCCGGGTGCGGAACACCGCGACCACCACGTCCCCGGGCCGGATCGGGCGCCCGCCGGGGCGGACCAGTACGGCGTCGCCGTGCCGCAGGGTCGGCGCCATCGACGGGCCGGTCACCAGCACGGGCACCAGGATTCCCCGGAGCCGGGGTGGCGCGGGGCCCTCGTCGGCGCGCATCGGCGGTTTCACCTCCACGCCGTCGGGCAGCAGTCTCCAGGAGTAATGTCAGCTTGGATCATCGCAAACATCCCATGGAGGATCCTGATGCGCCTTCCTCGCATCCTTACGCCCCGCGTGACCGCCAGCGCCCACTGCGACCTGCCGTGCGGCGTCTACGACCCGGCCCAGGCCCGGATCGAGGCCGAGTCGGTCAAAATGATCTGCGAGAAGTACCAGGCCAACACCGACCCGGAGTTCCGTACCCGGGCGATCCTGATCAAGGAGCAGCGGGCCGACCTGGTCAAGCACCACCTGTGGGTGCTCTGGACCGACTACTTCAAGCCGGCCCACTTCGAGAAGTACCCGCACCTGCACCAGCTCTTCAACGAGGCCACCAAGGCCGCCGGCGCGGCCGGCGCCAAGGGCGCCACCGACCCGGCCAAGGCCGACGAGCTGCTGCAGAAGATCGACGAGATCTCGAAGATCTTCTGGGAGACCAAGAAGGCGTGAGCCGCCCCCCTGCGGCACCGACCGTCCGGCCGGCACGTCCCGAGGACGTGCCGGCCGTGGTCGCGATGGTGCACGAGCTAGCCGAGTACGAGCGCGCCCCGGAGCAGTGCCACCTCACCGAAGAGCAGCTGCGGGCCGCCCTGTTCGGGCCGTCGCCGGCGCTGTTCGGTCACGTCGCGGTGGACGCCGGCGGCGAGCCGGTCGGCTTCGCGCTGTGGTTCCTGAACTTCTCCACCTGGGCCGGCGTGCACGGGGTCTACCTGGAGGATCTCTACGTCCGGCCGGCGTTCCGGGGCAGCGGCGCGGGCCGGCTGCTGATGGCGGCGCTGGCCGCGGTCTGCGTGGAACGCGGCTACCAGCGGCTGGACTGGTGGATGATCCACTGGAATCCGGCGGCCCGGTTCTACGCCTCGATCGGGGCGGTACGGATGGACGAGTGGCAGCCGTTCCGGCTCACCGGCCCGGCGTTGCACGGGCTGGCGGCCGAGCTGACCGGGTCGCCCGCCGCCGGAGCGACGCTCACCGCCCGCCCCGCGCCGGGTACGGGTAGAGTCCCCGACCGGGGGGATGCGGCGTGACTCAACTGACCGGACCGGCGACCACCGACGACGTGGTGCACCTCACCGTGCCCGCCGACGGCGGCTATCTCGGCGTGCTGCGCACCGCCACGGCCGGGCTGGCGGCCCGGCTCCAGTTCGCCCTCGACGAGATCGAGGATCTGCGCATCGCGGTCGACGAGGCCTGCGCCATGCTGCTCGCCATCGCCACCCGGGACGCCGAGCTGGACTGCCGGTTCGCGGTCACCGAGGACGCGCTCACCGTGGAGGTGACGGTGCCGATGGTGCCGGGTGCCACCCTGCCCGCGGAGTCCTCGTTCGCCTGGAAGGTGTTGACCGCCCTGACCACCGGCGCGGCGGCGGACGTCACCGACGGCCGGGCGACCATCTCGCTGCTGACCCGGCGCTCGTCGGGTTGGTGAGCCGCCCGGGCCGGCCCCACCGAGGCCCGGCCCGTGGACGGTTCAGCCCAGGCCCAGCGCGCGGGTCGTGGGTGGACTGACCAGCAGCGCGCTCACCCCGAGCCCGAGGGCCATCACCGGCACGCCGAGCCAGCCCAGGCCGCCCTGGATCATGTACCAGCCGATCGGCAGCAGCATGAGCTGGAGCACGATGGCCGGCGCCCGGCCGCCGGGGCGGCGCGCGGCGAGGGCGCTGCCGAACATCCAGAGCGCGATGGCGCCCACCACGGCGAACCCGGTGACCAGCAGCGCCGAGGTCGGGTCGAGGGTGTCGGCGGTGAGGTCGGCCCAGGCCAGCCAAGCGGCGATCAATCCGACGGCGACCGCCTCCGCCCGTAGCAGCCGGACTGCCCAGCGCAGAGTGACGGGAATCTGGTCGGAGTCGAGGGTCACGGCCGACACGATACCGGGCCGGATCGCGGTACAGTGCCGCCCATGCGGGCCGTCCTGGTGGTCAATCCGAAGGCCACCACCACCAGTGAACGCAGCCGGGACGTGTTGGTCCGGGCGCTGCGCAGCGAGGTCGACCTCTCCGTGCGGTACACCCGACGGCGAGGTCACGCGACCGACCTGGCCCGGGAGGCGGCCGAGGAGGGCGTCGACGTGGTGGTCACGCTGGGTGGTGACGGCACGGTCAACGAGGTGGTCAACGGCCTGATGGCCGCGCAGCCGCCGACGGTCACCGGGGTGCCGCCGGCCCAGCGCCTGCCGGCCCTGGCCACCGTGCCGGGCGGCTCGACGAACGTCTTCGCCCGCGCCCTGGGGCTGCCCCGGGAGTGGCCGGAGGGCACCTCCATGATCCTGGAGGGGCTGCGGCTGGGCCGGTCCCGCACCATCGGGCTGGGCCGGGCCGACGACCGGTACTTCACCTTCTGCGCCGGCTTCGGGGTGGACGCCGCGGTGATCCACCGGGTGGAGCAGGCCCGGCGGCGCGGGCGGGTCTCCACCCCCGCGCTCTACATGCGGGCCACCTTCAACCAGTACTTCTTCAGCTCGGACCGGCGGCATCCGGCGATCAGCGTGGAGCGGCCCGGCGAGCAGACCGAGGACGAGCTGTCCACGGTGATAATCCAGAACACCGCGCCGTGGACGTACCTGGGCGAGCGGGAGATCAATCCGAACCCGGACGCCTCGTTCGACCTCGGCCTGGACCTGATGGCGATCCGCCGACTGCGTGTCGCCAGCACCGCACGCACGGTCACCCAGTCGCTGTCCCGGCGCCCCGATCCGCACGGTTCCCAGGTGCTACGGCTTCATGACGTAGCGGAGTTCACGCTGGTCTCGGCGCGTCCGCAGGCGTTCCAACTCGACGGCGACTACCTTGGCGACCGGCAGAAAGTCAGATTCACCTCCGTTCCCGGCGCACTGAGAGTAATCTGCTAGGTCTCGGGTACAGCCCTTGGTCGAGCGGGCGGCGCGCAACCCGCGCGTTGCGGGTCCGCGACACCGGAAGGGGCTGGTGCCGGAAATGTCAGCTACGTCACGCGGACTGTACTATATTGATCCTCGACTGTGGTACGGCGGGTAACCAGAGCGGTTGGAAACCCGGACAAAAGGGTCGTGAGCTTGCTCACCGTGCGGAGTTTTTCCGAGCGTCACCCTTGACATTGCGTGTGTTCGTGAAAGTATTCACAAGCGCACTTGTGTTACCGGGACATTGCCTGGATATGCTCGCTCGGTTGAGCTGTTCCAGCAGGTCCACGGGGCCCACAGCCTGCTCACGCACTGCCGAATAGGTGTACGCGAACCGTCACCGCCGGCAATGCGGATGCATATAGAAAAAGCAACGAGCGACATCTGCCACCCATCCAGAATGAGGAGTGTTGCCGCCATGGACTGGCGCCACGATGCCGTCTGCCGCGACGAGGACCCGGAGCTGTTCTTCCCGATCGGGACGTCCGGGCCGGCTCTGCTGCAGGTGGAGCAGGCCAAGGCCGTCTGCCGGCGTTGCCCGGTGACGGACAGTTGCCTTCAGTGGGCGCTGGAGTCCGGTCAGGACGCCGGCGTCTGGGGCGGGATGAGCGAGGAGGAGCGCCGCGCGGTGAAGCGCCGCGGCGGGCTCCGGGTGCTGCGCGCTCACTCCGCCTGACCGACCGCACCACAGCTGTACGCCCCGGCAGGGTCCGCCCTCCCGGGGCGTCTTGCTGTGCGGAAGCTGTTGCGACGCGCCGGCCACTCTCCGCTCGCGCGGTGCCGGCCATGACGCGAATGAGCGTGATACCTGAGAGTCATAAAAATACCTCTCAGGTATCACGCTCGGACGAGTCACGGCTCCCCCGGACCGCCGCCGTGCCGGCCCTGCCGACCGGTTGCCCCGACCCGGCGCAACACCAGCTCGGCGAGCTCCGGCACGTCGGTCAGCGGGTCGGCCACCGCCACCGCCCCGGCGCCCCGGGCGGCCACCGTCACCGCGTCGTGGAAGAGGCCGGGGGCGAGGAAGTAGGCGACCACGGCCACCCGGCGGGCGCCGCGCCCGTGCAACCGGGCCACCGCCACCCCGGCCTCCGGTGGCGCCGCCGAGGCGTACGACACGCGGACGGGCACCCGCAGCGCCGCGCCGAGGGCCGCCGCCACCCGACCCACCGACCCGCGCGCCCGCGCGTCCCGGGTGCCCGCCGCGGCCAGCACCACCGCGTCGTACTCCCCCGGGTCGGCCTCGGCCAGCCGGCGCCGCAGCCCGGCCAGCAGCGCACCGTCGACCGGGCCGTCCAGCGGGCCGAGCACGTCGGCGACCCGTACCGCGAGCCCCGGGGCGTCCGCCCGGGCCGCCGCCACCGCCGCCGGCAGGTCGACCCGCCGGTGGTACGCGGCGGTGAGCAGCAACGGCACCACCACCGCCGCGCGGTGCCCGGCGGCGGCCAGCTCCCGCAGCACGGCGGCCGGGCCGGGCTCGGTGTGATCCAGCCAGCTCGGCACGACCGACAGCCCGGGCCGGGCCGCGCCGACCGCCCGGGCCAGCGCCCGGGTCGCCTCGGCCGCCCGCGGGTCCCGGCTGCCGTGCGCCACCAGCACCACCGGCGGGGCCGCCGCCGGCCCGCCCGCGCCGTCCGGCGCGCTCAGACGTGCAGCCCGCACTCGGTCTTCTCGAACATCGCCCAACGGCCGGCCCGCGGATCCTCCCCCGCCTTGGTCCGCCGAGTGCAGGGCCAGCAGCCGATCGAGCCGTAGCCACGGGCGAACAGCTCGTTGACCGGGATGTCGTACCGGGCGATGTAGGCGTCCACGTCGGCCTGCGTCCAGGCGGCGATCGGGTTCACCTTGACCCGGCCGCGCCGCGCGTCGAACGCCACCACCGGCGTGTTCGCCCGGGTCGGCGACTCGTCCCGGCGCAGCCCGGCCGCCCAGGCGTCGTACCCGGTCAGCGCCCGTTCCAGGGGCTCCACCTTGCGCAGCTGGCAGCAGTCGTCCGGGGAACGTTCGAACAGCCGGGGGCCGTACTCGCCGTCCTGCTGGCCGACGGTGCGCCGGGGCCGGATGGAGCGGACGTTCACCGGCAGCCGGCGGGCCACCTCGTCGCGGACCCGCAGCGTCTCCGGGAAGTGCAGGCCGGTGTCGAGGAAGACCACGTCTACCCCGGGCGCCACCCGGGAGACCAGGTGGGCGACCACCCCGTCGGCCATCGAGCTGGTCACGCAGAACCGCTCGCCGAAGGTCTCCGCGGCCCACCGGGCGATCTCCAGCGCCGGCGCGCCCTCCAGCTCCCGGCCGGCCCGCCCGGCCAGCTCCCGCAGCTCCTCCGGGTCACGCCGGGCCGGGTCGGCGGGGGTGGGCCCGCCGGGCCCCACCAGGCCGAGACCGGCGGCGGAGACGGGGCTCACCGGTCCACCGCCCGGGAGAGCAGGCCGGTGAACTTCACGGTGAAGACCCGGGCGCAGGCGTGGCACTCCCAGGCGCCGTGCCCGGTCTCGCTCGGCCGCAGGTCCTCCTCCCCGCAGTAGGGGCAGTACAGCGGCACAGATCGCGTTTCGCTCATCGGAGTTCCTCCTCGTCGACCCGGATCACCCAGTTGGCGAACGTCTCGCCCTCGGTCCGGCCGGCCAGGTAGCGGCGGGCCAGTCGCTCCACGTACTCCGGCAGTTCCTCGGCGGTGGTCTTCAGGCCGCGCAGCTTGCGGCCGAAGCCGGCGGTCCGCCCCTGCGCCATGCCGAGACCGCCGCCCAGGTGCACCTGGAAGCCCTCCACCTGGCGGCCGTCCGGGCCGACCACCAGCTGACCCTTCAGCCCGATGTCGGCGACCTGGGTACGGGCGCAGGCGTTCGGGCAGCCGTTGAGGTGGATGGAGATGTCCGCGTCGAAGTCGCGCAGCCGCTCCTCCAACCGGGCCACCAGCTCCTCGCCGCGCTGCTTGGTCTCCACGATGGCCAGCTTGCAGAACTCGATGCCGGTGCAGGCCATGGTGCCGCGCCGCCAGGCCGACGGCCGGGCCTCCAGGCCGATCCCGCGCAACGCGGTCACCAGCGACTCGGTCCGCTCCGGCGGCACGTCCAGCACCAGCAGCTTCTGGTACGGGGTGAGCCGCACCCGGTCGCTGCCGTGCGCCTCGACCACGTCGGCCAGCCGGGCGAGCTGGCCGCCGGAGACCCGCCCCACCACGGGGGCGGCGCCGACGTAGTGGCGCCCGTCGCGCTGCGGGTGCACGCCGATGTGGTCGACCGGCTTCGCCGGCAGCTCCGCGGCCGGGCCGTCGAGCAGCGCCCGGCCCAGGTATTCCTTCTCCAGCACCTCGCGGAACTTCTCCACGCCCCAGTCGGCGACCAGGAACTTCAGCCGGGCCCGGTTGCGCAGCCGGCGGTAGCCGTAGTCGCGGAAGATGCCCACCACGCCGGCCCACACGTCCGGCACCTCGTGCAGCGGCACCCAGACGCCGAGCCGCTTGGCCAGCATCGGGTTGGTGGAGAGGCCGCCGCCGACCCAGACGTCGAAGCCGGGACCGTGCTCCGGGTGCTCGACCCCGAGGAAGGCGATGTCGTTCGCCTCGTACGGGGTGTCGACCAGCCAGGAGATCGAGGACTTGAACTTGCGGGGCAGGTTGGAGAACTGCTTGTCGCCGACGTACCGGCGGACGATCTCGTCGATCGCCGGGGTGGGGTCGACCAGCTCGCCCCTGGCCACCCCGGCGACCGGGCTGCCGAGCACGATGCGCGGGCAGTCGCCGCACGCCTCGGTGGTCTGCAGGCCGACCGCCTCCAGCCGACGCCAGATCTCCGGCATGTCCTCGACCCGGATCCAGTGGTACTGGATGTTCTGCCGGTCGGTGATGTCGGCGGTGTCCCGGGCGAACTCCCGGGAGATCTCCGCGACGACCCGGAGCTGGGCGAGGCTGAGCTGGCCGCCGTCCACCCGGACCCGGAGCATGAAGAACTCGTCCTCCAGCTCGTGCGGCTCCAGCACGGCGGTGCGCCCGCCGTCGATGCCGGCCTTGCGCTGGGTGTAGAGCCCCCACCAGCGGAACCGGCCACGCAGGTCCTGCGGGTCGATCGAGGCGAAGCCGCCGTGAGCGTAGATGTTCTCGATCCGGGCCCGCACGTTCAGCGGGTCGTCGTCCTTCTTGATCCGCTCGTTGGGGTTGAGCGGCTCACGGTGGCCCAACGCCCACTGGCCCTCCCCACGCCGGGGGCGGGACGCCCGGGCGGCGGGGGCGGACGGGTCCTGGGTGCGGGTCGGGGTGCTGCTGACCGCCATCGCGGCGTCCTCCGTTGGCTACGGTTGCCCGGTTGCGCTGACGCGACGGCGGGCCCGGGGAGGGCCGAGGACGGCGATGTCTTGGACGGCCGGCGCGCAGGCGCCCGAGACGGATGGGTCGGGCGTCGTCAGTGGGCCGGACAGATCGCGCTGCGCACGCGGCCGTAGTCGACGTGGCGGCGAGCCACGAAGCGGCGGACGACAGCGGCGGTCATGCGCCAATGCTCGCACAGCCCTGGATGGCCAGCCAATCTTCCAGTGTGCGATCCCACATCACGGACGGCCGAGCGCCCGGACACGCTCCGGTCAGGCCGGCTTGCGTTCGAGCCGGACCACCCGTACCCGGTCGAACCGCTGGACGCTCTTGACCAGGAACTTCTGCCGCAGCAGCGCCTCCCGTGCCGGCGGCAGGCCGGCCAGCGGGTCGTTCAGGTGCCCGGTCTCGACCAGCCAGACCCGCTTGGTGTCGCCGAGGCACAGCGCCGGGTTCTTGCACTCCCGGGCGGTCAGCCAGCCGGTCTCCGCGGCCGGGGCGTCGACGAAGACGTCCCGGGGCCGGAGCTGGTCCCGTAGCCCGTAGCTGGTGGCCTTGCGCGCGATGTCGCTGGGGCCGCCGAAGCCGTCGTTGAAGGCGACCCCGTCGCCCGGCTTCACCTGCTGCCCGAGGTAGCGGACCGCGTCCAGGTAGCGCGGCTGGCCGTCGGCCTCGTTGGACCGCACCCGCTCCTGCGCCGGCAGGCCCTGCCAGGCCAGCGCGGGCACCAGGACCAGCGCCGGAACCAGCCAGACCGCCGGCATCCGCTCCCGGGTGAGCAGCTGGAGCGCCCGGCACACCCCGAACGCCGCCAACAGCGCCCAGGCGGGCACGCTGAACAGGAAGTAGCGGGCCAGGAACAGGTGCAGCCAGGCGAAGGTCAGGTAGCCGGCCAGCGGCGGCAGCAGGGCCCAGGCCAGCAGCATCAGCACGGCCGGCCGCCAGCGCGCCCCGGCCACCGCCACCGCGAGCAGGGCGAGCAGGCCGGCGGCCACCAGGCTGGGCAGCGTGCCGGTCAGGTTCTCCAGGAAGCGCAGCACCGCGTCCGAGTCGTTGCTCACCCAGGAGATCTGGCCGGACTGCCGGCTGGCGAGCAGCAGCAGCGGCAGGACGAAGAGGCCGGCGATGCCGACCGTGGCCGACCACCGCCACCGCGGCTCCTCCCCCGGCACGGCCCGCCACAGGTAGAGCAGGTGCGCCACCCCCACCAGCAGCGCGACGAAGTGCAGCCAGCCGACCAGCACCAGCACCACCCCGTACGCCCACCAGCGGGCCCGGGAGGGCCGGTCGACGGCGCGGAGGAAGAGCCAGGTGGCGGCGACCGCGGCCAGCGTTACCAGCGCGTACGACCGGGCCTCCTGGGCGTACCGGGAGACGGCCGGCAGCAGGGCGAAGAACAGGCCGGCGAGCACCCCGACCGGGGTGTCGAAGAGGCGCCGGCCGATCAGGGTGAGCAGCCCGGCGCTGGCCCCGATGGCCAGCACCGAGGGCAGCCGCAGGGCGATCAGCGAGTCGCCGCCGACCGCGGTCACCGCCGACATGAGCAGGTAGTAGGCGGCGTGCACCAGGTCGATGTTGCCGATCAACATCCGGAACTGGTCGACGGAGAGCGAGGTGGCGTGCCAGGTGACCAGCTCGTCGTTCCACAGGTCCCGGGCGTCCAGCCCCCACCAGCCGAGGCCGAGCGCGACCAGGGTCGGCAGCAGGGCCCACCAGCCGCCCCGGGCCGACGGGCCGGCGCCGGCGTCGACCGTCGCCCGGATCTCGGCCGGGGTCGGCTGCCCCGTCCACCGGACGGCCTGCGCGGTCACTTCACGGTCCTGATGTCGAAGCCGAAGACGTCCCGGCCGGCGGCGCGCTTGAACGACGACAGTGCCTGGGAGTCCCGGTCGATGTTCCACTTGCCCGAGCCGTTGATGTTGAAGTAGGCCACCCCGACCATGTCCTTGCGCCGCGCCACGTTGCTGAACAGGTCGGCGATCTGGTCCGGCCGGCCGGCGGCCGGCTCGCACCCGGTCTCCACGATCAGCAGCGGTCGGCGGGTGAAGGTGCGGATCTCCTTGATGGTCGGGCCGAAGAGGTCCTTGAACGTCTTCTGGCCGCGAACGGTGTAGTAGCCGTCCATGCCGACCCAGTCCACGTACGCGTCACCCGGGTAGAGCGCCTTGATGCTCACCTTGCGCAGGTAGTTGATGACGTTCGGGGTCCAGGTCCAGATCACGTTGGTGGCGCCCTGCTGCTCGAAGATCTCGTGCAGGTGCCGCCAGGCGGCCACGTACTCGGCGGCCTTGGTCTTCCGGGTGCCCCACGAGTACCAGTGGCCGTTCATCTCGTGCGCGAAGGTGAGCGCGATCGGCAGGTTCAGCGTCCGCACCGCGGCGGCGAACTCCTTCACGTACGCGTCGTGCTTGCCGGCGGCGATGTCTTTCAGCGGCACGTCGTACGGCTCCCACCGGATCACCGCCAGCGCGCCGTACTGGTGCAGCTCGCGGACCTCGCTGGCGGCGAACTCGTCGTCGAAGCTCTCGAAGACCGCCACCAGGTTCGGGTCCTTGCCGATCTCGTCGGCGAAGTTTCGGATCCGGCCCATCTCGGCGCCACCCTGCACGGTCACCCCGAGGTACTTGCCGGCGGGCGACTTCAACGGCGTGACGTCGTACGGCGGCACCTCCTCGACCACCGGGGCGGCGGTGGCGCCCGGCCGGCCGCTCGCCCCGGCGTCGACCGAGATGTCCGCCTTGCGCAGCACGGCGACCTCGGTGAAGGCCAACGCCAGCACCGCCAGGAAGGTGATCAGGTATTTGGTCCTCACCGCACGACCTCGACGTCCTTCTCGGGCTTGACCAGCAGCGCCTGGCCCACGACGGCGAGATAGAAGACCCCGCTGAGGAAGGCCGGCACGAAGATCATCGGGTCGGGGTCGACCAGCATCCGCCAGGCCGCGACGCCGACCCAGACCAGGCCGCTGCCGGCGGTCCAGTAGCGCATCCCGGTCCAGAGCCGCTTGGTCTTGCTCTTCTTGGCGGTGCCACCGGTCGGCTGCCAGCCCATCCGCCGGCCGCGGAGGATGTCGATGATGGCGAAGGCGTGCGCCCAGCCATAGATCATCTTGACCGTCCAGCTCTCCAGGTGGTACCGGTTCCGGTGCCAGACCGGGAAGATGACCAGGTTGTAGATGATGCTCGGCACGATGAGCAGGTAGTTGGCCAGCGCGATCTCGTGCGCGAACGCGGTGAGCATCAGCACCGGGATGATCGGCGCGACGAAGGTGAACAGGCCGGTGTGCAGGTAGTAGCAGAAGCCGGAGACGTAGCTCAGCCGGGCGCGCAGCTTCAGCTTGGTCTGCCAGAACTTCTTCGAACCGAGCAGGCTCATCGAGCCGGCGCACCAGCGGTACTGCTGGGTGAAGAAGGAGTCCACGTCGGACGGGCAGAGACCGGCGGCGAGCACCACCGGGATGTACCGCAGGTTCCACCCCTGCATCCGCAGGTCGAACCCGGTGTGCACGTCCTCCGAGTGCTCGATCAGCGTGGAGCCGCCGATGGAGAAGAGGGCGTCGCGCCGGTAGATGGCGCAGCTGCCCACGCAGATCGCCGAGTCGTGCGCCTGCCGGGAGACCTGCACCGAGCGGTAGAACAACTCCTGCACCGCGCCCGCGCCCCGCTCCACCCAGGTCTGCCCCAGGTGCACCCGGAAATATTGCGGCGACTGCACGATGCCCGCCCTCGGCTCCGCGTCGAACCACGGCAGCATCTGGTCGAGCATGTCCCGGCGGGGCACGAAGTCGGCGTCCAGCACGAGGATGAACTCGCTCATCGTGCGCTCGAACGCGTACCGCATGTTGCCGGCCTTCTTGAACCAGCCCCGGTTCGGTCGCCGCTGGTAGACGAAGCCGAACGCGAGCGCCATCCGCTCCATCTCCTCGTTCGGCGAGTCGTCCAGCACGTACACGGTCACGCTGCCCCGGTAGTGCCGGCCCATCGCGCGCACGTGGTCCCAGGTGTTGCGCAGCACGTGCGGCGGCTCGCCGCAGACCGGCAGGAAGACGTCGACCGACGGATACCGGGCCGGCTTCCAGCTGCGGACCAGCTGCTGGTGGCGGGCCATGTCGAAGCCGGGGGTGAACAGGTTCACCGCCAGCGAGATGACGTAGTAGACGACGGTGAACGCGAGCAGCGGGGCCAGCAGCCACAGCCACGGGGTGAGCCGGACGAAGAGCAGCTGGCTGGTGATCAGGCAGGCGAAGCTCACCAGGGACGGCACCATCAGCGACGCCAGCCGCCGCTTGCGGTAGGAGACCAGCTCCTCGTCGGTGGGCGGCAGCGGCACCGGCGCGTACGCCGGACGGTTCGGCCGCTCCGAGGCGCGCTGCGGCGTCCACCTGGACAGCTGGCGCGGCACCCGGAACTCGGCGGTCACGCCCGGCGTCGGTACCGGTTCCACCGCAGGCGGTGAGGTCATTGCCCCGAACTCCCCGTGTTCGTCGAACGGCAGTTTCCCCGCCGGAGCGGCGAGGGGACCACCGGCACCGGCCCGACCTCGGGCACGGCGCGGCGGAGCTGCCGCTCGATTGGTTGACGTGGGAAAACTATTCGGTCGCCTCTGCCGGCGTCAATGTGAGGAGTCCCCACAACCGGACATCTGCGGCTATAGGGTGCGAGTCGGCCTGACAAAAGACCCGATCGGCTGGTCAGCGGCCCCACGGGTGGACGTTTCTAGCCCTTGCCGAGCGGGACCACCAGGACCGCCTCGGTGCCACCCGCGGCGCTGTTGCGCAGCTCGATGCTCCCCCGCAGCTCGCCGGTGATCAGGGCCCGGACGATCTGCAGGCCGAGGTTGGCGCCGCGTTCCGCGTCGAATTCGGCCGGCAGGCCGCGCCCGTTGTCGGCCACCGACACGTGCAACTGCTTGCGCAGCCGCTGCGCGGTGACCACCACCTCGGGCCGGCCCCCCTCGTCCCGGACGGCGGCGGCGCCGTCCTCGCCGGGCGGCGGGAAGCCGTGCTCGACGGCGTTGAGCAGCAACTCGTTGAGCACCATCACCAGCGAGGTGGCGATCTCGGCGGGGAGCACCCCGAAGCTGCCCCGGCGGCGCATGCCGACCGACACCTCGGTGGCCGCCACCTCGGTCGCCGCGCTGGCCACCCGGTCGACGATGCCGTCGAACTCGACCGCCTCGTCGCTGGACATGGAGAGCGTCTCGTGCACCAGGGCGATCGAGGCGACCCGGCGTACCGACTCCTCCAGGGCGACCCGGGCCTCGGGCATGGTGACCCGGCGGGCCTGGAGGCGCAGCAGCGCGGCGACCGTCTGCAGGTTGTTCTTCACCCGGTGGTGGATCTCGCGGATGGTGGCGTCCTTGGTGATCAGCGCGCGGTCCCGGCGGCGCACCTCGGTGACGTCGCGGACCAGCACCAGCGCGCCGATCGGCACGCCCGCCGGCATCAGCGGCAGCGACCGGGTCAGCATGGTGGCGCCCCGGGCGTCGATCTCCCGGCGCGGCGGGGCGTCCCCGCGCAGCGCCGCCAGCACGCTGTTCGCCGCGTCGGTGCCCTCCAGCGGGTCGCTGGCCAGCCGCCGGTGCAGGCCGGCCAGATCCTCGCCCACCAGGTGGGAGGCGTGTCCCAGGCGCCGGTACGCGGACTGCGCGTTCGGGCTGGCGTAGGTGACCTTGCCGTTGGCGTCCAGCCGGACCAGCCCGTCGCCGACCCGGGGCGCCGAGGTGGTCTCGCCCGGGTGCCGGGGCGGCGGGAAGGTCCCGTCGGCGATCATCTGGGCCAGGTCGTCGGCGGTGGTCAGGTAGTTGAGTTCGAGCTGGCTGGGGGTGCGGGCGGTGGAGAGGTTGGTGTCCCGGCCGACGACCGCGATCACCTCGCCGGCCTCCCCCGCGGCGGTGCGCAGCCGGACCGGGATCGCCTCGTGCCGGGCCGGCACGTCGCCGTACCAGACCGGGTCCCCCTCCCGCCAGATCCGGCCCTGCCGGTGGGCCACCTCCAGGTGGGCCACCTCCGGCCCGCCGACGATCCGCCCCACCTGGTCGTCCAGGTACGCGGTCGGCGCGGTGGTGGGGCGCACCTGGGCCACGCAGAGGAAGGTGCCCTCGCCGTCCACCGGCACCCAGAGCAGCAGGTCCGCGAAGGAGAGGTCGGACAGCAGTTGCCAGTCCCCCGCGATCCGGTGCAGGTGGTCGATGTCGGAGGGGCGGAGCCGGGTGTGCTCCTCGGCGAGGTCGCGCAGCGTGGACACGCTCACAGCCTGCCACGGCGGGACGGCCGCCGCCGCCGCGGACCGCCGCGCCGGCCCGGGGGCGTGGATCACAGCCGGTGCCGCCATCCCCTAGGCTGGCCCGGCCCAGAAAGCACCGGCGAGCGGAAGGTCGACGTGTCCGAGGCAAGGGACGAACCCGAGCTGTCCGCGGCGGAGGAACTGGCCCTGGCCCGACTGGCCCTGGACTCCGGTGACCTGACCCACGCGGCGGACCACGTCGCCGGGGCGCTGCTGCGCTCGCCCACGCTGCCCGAGGCGCACGAGACGCTGGCCCGGTTGGCCGCCGCCGCCGGCCCGGGCGCGCTCGACCTCTTCCCGCTCGGCCCGCACGCCTTCGTCGGCGCCGTGGTCGCCCGGGCGCACCTGCTCGCCGCCGCCGGGCACCCGGCCGACGGGCTCGACCTGCTGGCCGCCGCCACCGCGCACGCGCCGCAGGCGGACTGGGCCGGGGTGCCCTGGGTGACCGCGCCCGAGCTGGCCGCCCGGCTGGACCCGGACCGGGTGGCCCGGCTGCTGATGCAGATCTGCGCCGCCGTCGCCGACCCGGTGCCCCGGGCCGGGCGGGGGCCGCTGCGGCCGTACCTCACCCTGGCCCGGCACGTGACCGCCGCGCACCCGGCCCACGGCCTGCTGCTGGGGGCGGCGTCCGCGCTGGCCCGGCGGCTCGGCGAGGTCGCGCTGGCCGTCACCTGGGCCGCCCGGGGAGTACGGGCGGAGCCGTCGAAACTCGGCGAGGTGTGGCTCGGGTACGCGTACCGCAGCGCCGGCCGGCTCCGGGAGGCGCTCGCGGCGCTGGGCCGGGCCGTCGAACACGACCCCGACGACCTCGCCGTGTACGCCGACATCGCCGGCACACTGGCCGACCACGGCCGGCTGGACGAGGCGCTGGACTGGATCGACCGGGCGCTGGACCGGGACCCGACCTTCGACTGTGCCGTGCACACCGCGCACCGGCTGCGCTGGCAGCGCGACGGCGACGTCGCGCACCTGGTCGCCCTGGCGGACTTCAGCCGGGACCACCCGGACGACAGCCACGAGCACGGTGACCTGGCCGAGTGCTGCCGGGGCCGGCCCTGGCTGGGTCAGGTCACCCCGGCCGGCGGGGCGATGGTCGACGCGCTGCGCGGGCTGCTGGCCACCGGCGGCACGGCCTTCGCCGCCGTACGCCTCGACGGGTGGGAACCGCCCAGCGCGATGCGTACGGTCACCGCGGCCGTGCCCGGCCTGCGCGTCGAGGTGGCCGACGTGGCCGGCCCGGACCCGCGCGAGCCCCGGCGGGCCAGCACCTACCGGCTCTGGCGCTACGACGGCGCGACGGCCGCCCCCGCGCTGCCCGCGCCGTCGGCCGCCGCCGCGGACCGGATCCGCCAGCTCGCGCATCCGGCGTGGCCGCATCCCCCGGCGGCGTACGACTCGGCGGTCGTGTTGGCCACCCTCGAACTGGGCGACCTGCTCGGCCTGCTGGTGCACCCGCCCGACGCGCCGGGCACCTCGCTGGGCCGGGTGCTCGCCGGCCAGGACCCGTCGCTCTGGGTCCGCTGCGTGCAGGTCTGGGCCTGCCTGGGCCTGCTGCACCACCGCACCGACGAGCCGTGGGCCGACTCGACCCGGCGCCGGGTGCTGCTGGAACTGGTCTGGGGCGTCGAGGACTGGACCACCGAGGCGGCGCTCTTCGCCCTGGTCACCGCCGCCTGGGTCGACCCCGCCGTACGCCCCGAGGTGGCCTCGGTGGTCGCCGAGCGGCTGGCCGACGTGGCCGCGGTGTCCCGGGAGCGGCCGGTGCCGATCGCCGTCTCACTGGCCCACCTGGCGCTGGCCGCGCCGGCGCTCGACCCGGCGACCACGGCCCTGGCCCGGCGGCTGATCGTCGAGGCGGCCACGTCGGCCCGCCGGCCGGGCTGGCTGGGCGGGCTCCGGCGACGGCTGGCCGCCCTCTTCCGCCGCCACTGACCGGCCCCACCCCACGGCCACCACTCCCCCGGGCCCCCGGGCCGCCCGGGCCGGCCCGACATGCCGCACATTGGCCAACACCCCGCCGGGACAGCCCGACATGCCGCACGCCGGGCCGTCACCCGACTGGGGACGGACCGGCGTGCGGCAGGTCGTGGAGTGGAAGGGGCGTCAGACCGGGGCCTTGCCGAGGGCGGCCTCGGCCTGCTCCTCGCCGCTGGCGTCCGGCGGGGGCGCCGCGTTGGTCGAGCGCAGCGGCACCTCCTTGATGAACCAGGCGAGCACCGGCACGGCGACCGTGAAGAGCACCGCCCACAGGAAAACGTGCGAGATGGCGTCGGAGAGGCCACCGAGGACCTGCTCGCGCAGCTGCGGCGGCAGGGCCTTGAGCTGCTCCAGGTCCATCCGGCCGCCCTCGCCGCCACCACCGCTGAACGCGGCCCCGGCCGGCGAGCCGGCCAGCCGGTTGGCGAAGATCGCGCCGAACAGCGAGATGCCGAACGAGCCGCCGATGGAGCGGAAGAAGGTGGCCGCGCCGCTGGCCGCGCCAAGGTCCCGCTGCTCGACGCTGTTCTGCGCGATCAGCATCGAGGTCTGCATGAGGAAGCCCATGCCGACGCCGAGCACGATCATGTAGAGCGAGGACTGGGTCTTGCTGGTGTCCACGTCGAGCAGGGCCAGCAGCCCCATGCCGACCGCCATCACGACGCCGCCGACGATGGGGAACGCCCGGTACCGGCCGGTCTTGGTGATCGTCCGGCCGACCACCAGCGACACCACCAGCATGCCGAACATCAGCGGGAGCAGCAGCAGGCCGCTGTTGGTCGCCGAGGCGCCCTGCACGGTCTGCTGGTACAGCGGCAGGAAGTTCATCGCGCCGAACATCGCGAAGCCGAGCAGGAAGCCGATCACCGAGATCAGCGCGAAGTTCCGGTTGGCGAACAGCCCCAGCGGCAGGATCGGCTCAGGCACCCGGCGCTCGACCAGGGCGAAGGCCACCAGGGCGACCAGCGCGAGGGCGGCCAGGCCGAGGATCGGCAGGGAACGCCAGGCGTACTGGTTGCCGCCCCAGGTGGTGACCAGCACGATCGCGGTGATGCCGACGGAGAGCAGGCCGGCGCCCAGCCAGTCGATCCGGTGCTCGGTGCGGTACTTCGGCAGGTGCATGGTGGTGGCCAGCACCAGCAGCGCGAGCCCACCGAGCGGCAGGTTGACGTAGAACGCCCAGCGCCAGGAGAGGTGGTCGGTGATGAAGCCGCCGACCAGCGGGCCGGCGACCATGGCGATGGCCATGATGCCGGCGATCATGCCCTGGTAGCGGCCCCGCTCCCGGGGCGGCACCAGGTCGCCGATGATCGCCATCACGCCGACCATCAGGCCGCCCGCGCCGAGGCCCTGCACGGCCCGGAAGGCGATCAGCTCGATCATGCCCTGGTCCACGCCGCCGAGCAGGCCGGAGCCGGACATGCCGCAGAGCGCCGAGCCGATCAGGAAGACGACCACGGAGGTCAGGAAGACGGCCTTGCGGCCGTAGAGGTCACCGAGCTTGCCCCAGATCGGGGTCGAGACGGTGGTGCCGAGCACGTACGCGGTGACCACCCAGGTGAAGTGGTCGGCACCGCCGAACTCGAACACGATGCGCGGCAGCGCGGTGCTGACGATCATGTTGTCGAGCATCGCGAGCATCATCGCGATCATCAGACCGAACAGCACGACCCGGACGTTGGGTCTCGCCGTCGCCTGGCCTGGCTGAGTCATGGGTAAGCTCCCCCCGAGGTGTGACCAACTTACTTGCCGCCCGGCTAGTTACCTTACTAGCCGCACGGTAAGTTTGTCGGCAGGGACCGTCAAGCGAATTGGGTGGTGTAGGTGAGGGAGAGCACAGGCGGCACGCGGGGGCGCATCCAGGCCGTCGCGCTGGAGCTCTTCACCGAGCAGGGGTACGAGAACACCTCGCTCCGGGAGATCGCCGAGCGGCTGAACGTCACCAAGGCGGCCCTGTACTACCACTTCAAGAGCAAGGACGAGATCGTCAACAGCTTCGTCGAGGACCGGTTGCACCGGATGGACGAGCTGATCGAGTGGGCGCGGGCCCGGCCGGCCACCCTGGCCACCCGGCGGGAGCTGCTCTCCCGCTACGCCGACGCCATGTTCGCCGGCGAGCTGCCCTCGGTGATGCGGTTCTTCGAGCAGAACCAGACGGTGCTGAAGAAGCTGTCCGCCGGCATGCAGATGCGCGACCGGATGATGAGCCTGGCCAACGAGCTGTGCCGGGGCGACGAATCACCGGCCGCCCAGCTGCGCGCCGCGCTGACCCTGTTCGCCGTGCACAGCAGCTGGTTCGCCGTCCGCGCGCCGCACATCACCGACGTCGAGCGCCGGGCGGTCGCGCTGGAGGTCGCCGACGAGCTGCTCGCCAAGATCGCCTCCGAAGCCGCCGACGAGCTGCCCGCGGAGACCGCCGCCGAGCCGGAGGAGCCGGAGGAGCCGGCGGGCCGCTCGGCCTCGAGCGGGCCGCCCGCCACGCCCGGCGAGCGACCCGACGCCGGCCGTCGGGCGGAGCCGGACGCGGCCTGAGCCGAGGTCAGGACGGAGCCGGACGCGGCCTGAGCCGACGTCAGACGGAGCCGGACGCGGCCTGAGACCGCCCGGCGACGAGTTCGCACCGCAGCCCCAGCAGCCGGATCCCCGGCACCGGCTCCCAGTCCTTCTCCGGGGTCCGCACGAAGCCCAGCCGCTCGTAGAGGCGGTGCGCCCGGGCGGCCATGCCCTCGCGTACGCAGATCGCCACCGCCGTGGCGCCCAGCTCGGCGGCCCGGTCCAGGCAGGCCCGGGCCAGCGCCACCCCGGCGCCCCGGCCCTGGGCCGCCGGATCGACCGCCAGCATCCGGAACTCCGCCTCACCGGGCCCGGAAAGCTCCGCGTACGGGGTACCGGGCAGCACGAACAGCACCGAGCCGAGCACCGCCCCGGTGGCGTCGTCCACCGCGACCAGCACCTCGCCGGCGGCCGCCCGGGTGGCCACGTCGGCGAGCACGGTGGCGTAGCTGTTCTCGTCCTTGAGCTGGCCATCCGCCTCGTACGCGGCGACCGTCAGCCGGGCCACCGCCGGGAAGTCGGCCGGGCCGGCCGGACGGACGGTGAGGCCGCTCAATCGATCACCGCGATCAGGTCGCCGTCCTGGACCACGTCGCCCTCGTTGACGGCGAGCTCCTTGAGCACGCCGTCGGACTCGGCCACCACCGGGATCTCCATCTTCATCGACTCCAGGATCACCAGGGTGTCCCCCTCGGACACGGTGTCCCCGGCCGTCGCGACGACCTTCCAGACGTTCGCCACCATCTCGGCGCGGATCTCCTCGGCCATCTCACGGCCCTCCCTCTTCACCGGTTGCTGCGTCGGTATCCAATCATGCGCGGGCCCGCCCCGGGCGGGGAGCGGCCGGTGCCGGCACCCGGCCCCCGGCGTGGCGACGCGCCGACGGCGGACCCCGGGTCGCGGCCCGGCCCGACGGGCGGTCGCCTGTCGCACTAGCATCAGCGGGTCGGACCGGCGGGGCACGCCCGGCGGAGATTCCGGTACGAGATCGCCGCCGCGCGCAGCGCGGCCGGGGATGACCAGCACGAGGAGGTCGGCAATGGCGAAGAAGGCCCGCAAGAAGAAGGCCCGGAAGAAGAGCGGCGCGAACCACGGCAAGCGCCCCAACTCCTGAGCCGGCCGGCGGGGTCCGCCCCGCCGACCGCTCGCCCGGCCGGACGGTCGGGACACGACGACGGCCCGGGTCCAGCGGACCCGGGCCGTCGTCGTCGGCACTCGGCCGAGAGTCAGTCCGTCAGCTCACGCGACTCGGTGGACTCGAAGACCACCAGCTCGGTGAGGCGCACCTTGAGCCGCTGGCGCAGCTCCTCCGGCGCGGTCTCGTTGCCGCAGCAGCGGGCGACCAGCGCCTTCACCTCCTGCTCGATGCCGTACTCGCGCAGGCACGGCCCGCACTCGTCGAGGTGGTGCCGGATCAGCGTCCGGCGCTCCTCGGCGCACTCCAGGTCCAGGTAGAGGTAGACCTCGGCGAGCACCTCACGGCAGTCCGTCTCGTGCGGCTCTCCACAGCTCACGTCACACCTCCCGGCCGGCGGCGGCGGTCGAGCCCTTCGCGGACTGCGCGGCGCTGAACCCGCGCTCGGCGGCGTAGCGCTCCAGCAGCTTGCGCAGATTACGACGACCGCGGTGCAACCGCGACATCACGGTGCCGATCGGCGTGCCCATGATGTCGGCGACCTCCTTGTACGAGAAGCCCTCGACGTCGGTCAGGTAGACCGCGAGGCGGAACTCCTCCGGCAACTGCTGGAGGGCTTCCTTGATGTCGCTGTCCGGCAGCCGGTCCAGCGCCTCGGTCTCCGCCGACCGCAGCCCGCTGGAGGTGTGCGACTCGGCCTCGGCGAGCTGCCAGTCGGTGATCTCCTCGGTGGGCGCCTGGATGGGCTGGCGCTGCCGCTTCCGGTACGAGTTGATGTAGGTGTTGGTCAGGATGCGGTACAGCCAGGCCTTGAGGTTCGTGCCCTCTTCGAACTGGTGGAACGCCGCGTACGCCTTCAGGTACGTCTCCTGGACCAGGTCCTCGGCGTCCGCCGGGTTCCGCGTCATCCGCAGCCCGGCGGCGTAGAGCTGGTCGACGAAGGGCATCGCGTCCCGCTCGAAGCGGGCCCTGCGCTCGTCCGTCTTCTCGGTGGTCAACCGCACATCCCCTCGCGTCGGATGCTTTCCCGCCGAGGATACGCGCACGGACCTGCCCACAGATTCACTTCCGCCGGGTGTGCTGGCGCTCACCACCCCCGGGCCGCCCACGGCGGCGGGCCACTCCGGTCCACCCAGCAGCTGCCGGAGCTGCCGTGCTCCCCGTTCGTCCCGCTCCCGACTCCGTGTCTCGGTCGGCACCGGTCACCCCCCTCGCAAGATGTGTCGTCCGGGGGGTGCAACGCCCGATCGTGGTCCGGGCATTCCGCCGACCATCCCCGTTCCCGGTCCCGGCACCGGTGGCGACCGACGTCGGGACCAGGAAGGGCCTGGGAGGACCGGCCCCGGCCCGCCCCTGGCGGGGCGTCCGGCGCCATCCGATGCAACGACCCGCCGCCGTGCCCGGTCACGCCCGGAGCAAGATCACACTGTTTCCTCGAAGCAGTGGCCTCGCCACGACGACGAGGCCCCTGTTTCCCGGTTCGAGCACGATCATGAGGGCCGCAGCGGTCACGATCATGAAGGCCACGGCCGTGCGCGGTCAGCTCGTCGTCCAGCCCTGGGCGCGCAGCCAGTCGCGCACCACGGTGGCCGTGCCGGGCGGATCCTTACGCAGGTCGTGGGCCTCCCCCGGGCGCACCACCACCCGCACCGGACCGCCCGCCGCCGGCACCCCGAACGGATCCCGGTCGCCGTTGACCACGAGGGTGGGCAGCCCGGTGCGCAGCTCGTCGGCGCGGGAGCGCTCCGGGCGGCCCGGCGGGTGCAGCGGGAAGGCCAGCGCCACGATCCCGGCCGCGCCCGTCGCGACGGCGGTGCGGCAGGCCACCCGGGCGCCGCTGGACCGCCCGCCCACCACCAGCGGCAGCCCCGGGTGCCGCCCGCGCAGCTCGGCGAGCACCGCCAGCCACGCCTCGTCGAGGTGCCCGGCGGGGGCGGGGGCCCGCCCCCCCGCCACCCGCTGCGGCCCGGGGGCCCCG
>NZ_JAIOAA010000008.1 GCF_019890675.1 Micromonospora sp. PLK6-60
GCTGTCCTGTCGATCATGTCGGTGCGAGGCGCGGTCCAGGCGGCGGTCCGGCAAGGCGGCGGTTCGTCCGGATACCGGTGTTGTATCCGCACGAACCGACAACGCCGCCGGTCGCCGTCTGGACCCGCCGCAGCCCGGCAATGATCGGCAGGACAGGGCCTAGTCGACCGGCCAGGTGTGCACCGGTTCGTTGCCGCGCTGGAGCTCGGCGTAGCGCTGCGCCATGTGGTGCAGGGCGGCGTCCCGGTCCATCCCCCGGTGCCGCTCGGCCGCCCAGACCGTCTCGGTCTGCCACACCGCGCCGTTGCGGCCGGTACGGCAGCGCTGCTCGATGATGCCGAGCAGGCGGTCCCGTTCGGCCGGGCTGACGCCGAACCGGTCGAGCCCGGTCGCCGCCTTGGGCAGCAGCACGTCCAGCACCAGCTTGGTCACCGGCACCTCACCGAGCCGGGGCCAGTGCTGCACCGCGTCCAGCCCACGCCGGGCGGCGGCGTGGAAGTTCTCCTCGGCGGCGCTGAAGGTCAGCTGGCTCCAGATCGGCCGGTCGGCCTCGGCCAGCCCCCGGGCCAGCCCGAAGTAGAAGGCCGCGTTGGCCAGCATGTCGACCACGGTGGGCCCGGCCGGCAGGACCCGGTTCTCGACCCGCAGGTGCGGGCGGCCGTCCATGATGTCGTAGACGGGACGGTTCCAGCGGTAGACGGTCCCGTTGTGCAGCCGCAGCTCGGAGAGCTGCGGCACCCCGCCGGCGTGCAGCACCTCGACCGGGTCCTCGTCCTCGCAGATCGGCAGCAGGGGCGGGAAGTAACGGACGTTCTCCTCGAACAGGTCGAAGATCGAGGTGATCCACCGCTCGCCGAACCAGACCCGGGGGCGTACGCCCTGGGCCTTGAGCTCGTCCGGGCGGGTGTCGGTGGCCTGCTGGAACAGCGCGATCCGGGTCTCCGCCCAGAGCTGCCGGCCGTACAGGAAGGGGGAGTTGGCGCCGACGGCCACCTGGGCCCCGGCGATGGCCTGGGAGGCGTTCCAGTAGTCGGCGAAGCTGTCCGGCGACACCTGGAGGTGGAACTGGAGGCTGGTGCAGGCGGCCTCGGGGGCGATCGAGTCGGTGGCCGTCTGCAACCGCTCGACGCCCCGGATGTCCAGCTCGATGTCCTCACCCCGGGCACCGACGATCTGGTCGTTGAGCACCCGGTAGCGCTCGTTGGTGGAGAGGTTGTCCGCCACCAGGTGCCGCTCGGTGAGGGTGGGCAGGATGCCGACCAGGACGATTCGGGCATCGGACTTCGCCGCCCGCTCGTCCGCCCGGGTGAGGCTGCTGCGCAGGTCCTCTTCGTACTCGGCGAAGCCGGCGCCCTCGATCAGCCGGGGCAGCGCGTTCAGTTCGAGGTTGAACTGGCCCAGCTCGGTCTGGAACAGCGGGTCGGCGATGTCGGCGAGGATCTTGTCGTTGCGCATCGCCGGCTCGGCCCGCGGGTCCATCAGGTTGAGTTCGATCTCCAGGCCGGTCATCGGCCGGTCGGCGTCGAAGCCGAAGTCGTCCAGCATCAACGCGAAGACGTCCAGGCACCGCCGTACCTTCTGCCGGTAGCGGGCCCGGTCCTCGCCGGAGAAGGCACCCTGCGAGACGTCCCTGCCCATGTGTCCTCCTGGCGCCCCGGCGCTGCGGGGACGGTGCCGTCCCGCTGCGCATTGTGAACCATCAACGGTAAGAGCGCGAACGGCACCCGGGCCAGCGGCCGGTAGCCGGGTACCGGCCGTCCAGGCCGGCCGGTACGCGTTCCTGGCCTCGGTCTCTACCCAGCTCACCGGGTCGGCACAGCACACCACAGGTGACAATTCGCACACACCGGGTGGCTGCCGCCGTCGCTCCCGGCGGGTACGACGGCGGGCCCGCACCACCGTGGCGGTGCGGGCCCGAGGTTCGTCGGCGTCAGGGGCTCAGGCCTGGCGGACGGCCTCACCCTCGATCTCGATCTTGACCTTCTTGCCGACCAGGACGCCGCCGGTCTCCAGGGCGACGTTCCAGGTGAGGCCGAAGTCCTCACGGTCGATCTCGGTGCTGGCGGAGAAGCCGAAGATGTCCTGGCCGAACGGGCTGCGGCCGACACCCTCGAACTCGACCTCCAGGTCGACCGGGCGGGTGACGCCCTTGACGGTCAGCTCACCGGAGAGGACGAACTCGTTGCCGTCGTGGGACTTCACGCCGGTGCTGCGGAACTCCAGCGTCGGGAACTGCTCGACGTCCAGGAACTCCGGGCTGCGCAGGTGCGCGTCGCGGTCGGCCTGGGCGGTGTTGATGCTGGCGGCCTGGATGGTGGCCGTCACCGAGGACTGCAGCGGGTCTTCCGCGACGGTGATCGTGGCGGTCGCGTCGGCGAACTCACCCCGTACCTTGCTGACCATCATGTGTCGGGCGACGAACCCGACGCGCTTGTGCGCCGCGTCCAGCAGGTAGCTGCCGGCCGCCGGGATGGTGAGCCCGTCCCACTCGCGGGTAACCGCTTCGGTGCTGCTGGTCATGGTGCTGTCCTCCAGAAGGAAGTTTGTTTAGGTGCCCAACGACTGACTGAGCAACTATAGCCGCAACAATATTCCGTGTGTCAAGGACTGCTAGGATGGGGACGTGGACCAGAACGTGTTCGACGACCCCCGGATCACCGCCGTCGGCCTGCTCGTCGAGGCGCACGCCGGGCTGTCGGCCCGGTTCGCCGCCCAGTTCGACGAGCACGACCTCTCGCCGGTCGAGTTCGAGGTGCTCATGCGCCTCGCCCGCTCACCCGGCAACCAACTGCGGATGACCGACCTCGCCGCGCAGACCTCCCTCTCCACCAGTGGCGTGACCCGGGTGGTCGACCGGATGGAACGCGACGGGCTGCTCTGCCGCCGCGCCTGCCCGTCCGACCGGCGCAGCTCGTACGCCGTGGTCACCCGCACCGGGCTGGACCGCCTCGACGCCGTCCTCCCCGGCCACCTGCGCATCATCGAGGACTGGTTCACCGGCCAGCTCGACGCGGCGGCGCTGCGGGCGACGCTCGACGGCCTCCGCCGGGTGCGGGACGCGGTGCACCCGGGCGCGACCGCCGGCAGCACCGACCCGGCGCCCGCCGACGAGACGGCCGCCACCCGCGGCTGACCCGCCCTTCAGCCACGTCCGGCGGGCACCGGCAGAAAGACCGGCAGAACTTCACCGCCGCCGGACGTAACCGCACCAAACCGGATGATCACCCCAAGGGTGACGGCTAGGGTTCCCGAGCGGGGGACGCACCGGGGGGTGCATGGCGCGAGCGATGAGCGAGGGGCTACAGGGGGCTTGATCGCTCGCGCCACCTCCGCACCCGCACCGCATGTGCACCTTCACACCCGCACCGCTTGTGCCACCGTCCGCGCCCTCACCGCCCGCCGGAACCGGCCAGCAACGCCTCCTCCTGCGGCAACAGGCAGGTCCCACTCTCCCGGCACACCGCGTCCAGCCGCTTCCGCGCCTCCGGGTCCGCCGTGCTGACCGTCAACCCGACCAGCGCCTCCACCAGGTCCCGCCGGTCGTGCCCGCCACCCGCCGCGTCGGCCGCCGCGGCGAACCACTCCGCCGCCAGCTCCCGGTCCCCCCGGAAGAGCGCCAGGTGCCCCTCGACCAGCGCGCAGACCGCGTCTTCCGGCCGGGGCTCCGGACCCGCCACGGCCGTACGCAGCTCGGCGACGACGTCCGACGCCTCCGCCGGCCGGCCGGCCCGGACCAGCGCCAACCCGATCGTCCCCAGCACCCGGCGCCGATCGGCCGGGTCGCCCAGCCCGGCCAGCGCCGTGGCGGCCCACCGCCCCTGCTCCACCGCGTCCGCGTACCGGCCCTCGAGGCGGGCCACCTCGGCCAGGTCGGCCCGGGCCAGCGCCCGCAGCCGCCGGTCCGCCAGCTGCGCGGCCAACCGGTCCACCACGGCCAGCCGGCGCCGGGCTGCGGCCAGGTCACCCAGCCGTACGTCGTGCCCGGCGAGGTTGTGCTGCGCCACCGCCACGTCGCGGGTGCGGCCGTGCCGGGCGGCCAGTGCCAGCACCGCCTCCCCCTGCTCCCGCGCCTCGTCCGGCCGCCCGGTGGCCGGCAGCAGCACGCCGAGCACCGCCCGCGCCGCCAACTCGCCGGTGACATCGCCCGCCTCGCCGAACACCGCGAGCGCCTGGCGGGCAGCGGTCAACTCCTCCGCCGCCGCGCCGTGCGCGGTCGCCAACCGGGCCGCCTCGACCCGCGCCCCGGCCCGGAGCAGCGGGTCCGCGCCGGCGGTACGCGGGTCGGCCAGCAGCCGGCGCAGCCACTGCCGCCCGGAGACGTCCCGGCCGCGCAGCAGCCACCAGCGGGACAGGCCGGTGGCCAGCCGCAGCGCGGTGACCGGGTCGTCGACCGCGGCGTGCGCCAGCGCCGCTCCCAGGTCACTTGTCACCTCGTCCAGCCGGCGCACCGCGTCGGTCAGCTCCGGCCCGGCCAGCTCCGGCGCGGTGCGCGCCACCAGCCGGCTGAACACCTCCGCGTGCCGGCGGCGGACGGCGGTCGACTCGCCGGCCACGGCCACCTGCTCGGCGGCGAAGTCGCGGACCGCGTCCAGCAGCCGGAACCGGAACGGGCCGCTGCCCCGCACGCTGACCAGCCCCAGTTCGAGCAGGCGGTCCAGCAGCGGCACCGGATCCCGGTGCCGGCCACCGGCCGGTCCCGGATCGGCGAGGAGTTCCTCCGCCAGCTCCACCGACCAGCGGTTCCAGAACGCGGAAAGCCGCCGCAAGGCCGTTCGCTCCTCGCCGTCGAGCAGCCCGTAGCTCGCGGCGACCGCCTCGCGCAACGTCCCCACGCCGGTGACCCGGGCCGCCTCCGCCCGTCCCGGGTCCACCTCCCCCCAACCGGCCCCCACCCCGGCACCTGACGGCGCGGCCAGGTCCAGGACCCGGTCGCCGTACCGGTCGAGCAGCTCGGGAAGGTCGAGCGCCCGGCCCCGCGCGGCCATCAGTTCGATGGCCAGCGGGAGGCCGCCGAGCCGGCGGACCAGCGCGGCGAGCGCGGGCAGCTCGGCCACACCCGGCGGCTCCCGGCGTACCTGGGCGAGCCGGGCGGTGAACAGGGCGACCGCCGGGAACCGGGCGAGCGCCTCGGCGCCGGCGTCGTCGACCGCCGCCGGCGGCACCTCCAGCGGCGAGACCGGCCAGACCAGCTCGCCCGGCAGGCCGAGCGGGTGGCGCCCGGTCACCAGCACCCGCAGCGCCGGCGCGGCGGCGGCGAGCCGGTGCACCGCCTCGGCCACCGCCGCCGGCGACCGCTCGACCGCGTCCAGCAGCAGCAGCGCGGGACGGTCACCCACCCGGGCGGCCAGGTCCGACAGCCGCGCCGCGTCGAACACCGCCGCGGACACGGACAGCACGTCGCTCGCCTCCGAGCCCGCACTGACCAGCACCCCGGCCACCCCGCCCGGATGGTGACCGGCGACCGCGTGGGCCACCGCCAGGGCCAGCGCGGTCTTGCCGACGCCGGCCAGCCCCACCAGACTCACCACCGGCGCCGGTCGCCCGTCGGTCAGCAGGGCGCCGAGTTCGGCGATCTCCCGGTCCCGGCCGATCAGCTCGATCGGCGGGGGCAGGGCGGGCGCCGTACCCGGGTCGGCGGTCGGCGGAGGGGCCGGCGGGGACGGCGGCTCGGCGGGCGCCGGCCGGCGGGCGGCGGCGAGGAAGTCGGTCCGGGCCGCGCCGGCCAGGCCGAGCGCGTCGGCCAGCAGCTCGACCGTGGTCCGCTGCGGGCGGGCCGAGCGGCCTCGTTCGAGATCACGAACGGTCCGTACGCCCACCCGGGCGCGGGCTGCCAGCTCGGCCTGGGTGAGGCCGGCCGCGCGCCGGTGACCCCGCAACAACTCCGGCAACCGGGTCGCTCCGGCGGGGCTGCGCGAACGTTCATGATCCGCAGTCATGGGCCCGAAGAGTACGGATCGGGTCGGACGTTCGGCAGTGCAGCGTCGCCCAGTTGACGGTCCATTGCGGATACCCGACAGAAGTTCCGCCGGAACGGCTGTTAACAGGGGCCCCCGCCTATGCAAATAGCGTTAAGCGGGGGCCCCTCCTTACATGCCGAGGTCGCGGGCGATGATCATGCGCTGCACCTCGCTGGTGCCCTCGCCGATCTCCAGGATCTTGGAGTCCCGCCAGAACCGGGCCACCGGATATTCGTTCATGAAGCCGTACCCGCCGTGGATCTGGGTGGCCTCCCGGGCGTTGTCCACCGCGATGGTGCTGGCGTGCAGCTTGGCGATGGCGGCCTGCCGCTTGAACGGCTCACCGGCGAGCATCCGGGCGGCCGCGTCGTAGTACGCCAGCCGGGCGGTGTGCGCCTTCATCTCCATGTCGGCGATCTTGAACTGGATCGCCTGGTAGTTGCCGATCGGCTGCCCGAACGCCTGGCGCTCCTTCGCATACTTGACGGACTCGTCGACGCAGCCCTGGGCGAGGCCCACGGAGAGCGCGGCGATGGCGATCCGCCCCTCGTCGAGGATCCGCAGGAACTGGGCGAAGCCCCGCCCCCGCTCACCGAGCAGGTTCGCCGCCGGCACCCGACAGTCGTCGAAGGTCAGCTCGTGGGTGTCCGAGGCGGTCCAGCCGACCTTGGAGTAGCCGGGCGCGACCGTGAAGCCGGGCGTGCCGGACGGCACGATGATGGTGGACAGTTCCTTCGAGCCGTCCGGGTTGGTGCCGGTGACCGCGGTGACCGTGACCAGCGCGGTGATGTCGGTGCCCGAGTTGGTGATGAACGCCTTCGAGCCGTTGATCACCCACTCGTTCGTGGCCTCGTCCAGCACCGCCCGGGTCTGGGTGCCGGCGGCGTCCGAGCCGGTGCCCGGCTCGGTCAGCCCGAAGCCGGCCAACGCCTCGCCGCTGAGCAGCTTCGGCAGCCACTGCGCCTGCTGCGCGTCCGTGCCGAACCGGTAGATCGGCATCGCGCCGAGGGAGACCGCCGCCTCCAGGGTGATCGCCACGCTGGAGTCGACCCGGGCCAGCTCCTCCAGGGCGAGGCAGAGCGCGAAGTAGTCGCCGCCCATCCCGCCGTGCTCCTCCGCGAAGGGCAGGCCGAACAGGCCCATCTTGCCCATCTGCCGGATGATCTCGTACGGGAAGGTGTGCTTCTCGTAGTGCTCGCCGATGACGGGCGCGACCACCTCGCGGGCGAAGTCCCGCACGCTCTCCCGCAGCGCCTCTTGCTCCTCGGTGAGCCGGAAGTCCATCTGTTCCTCCTGTGTGGCTGGGCCGCCGGGCGCTCGTGACGCCGGGACGGGATCGTGCTGCGGGTTACTCAGACCGGGGTGACGCCGTGCCGGCGCTTCGAGAAGTGCCGCTCCTTGCCGCGCGCGGCGGCGAACCGGCGGACCAGTTCGGCGCGCAGCTCGTGCGGTTCGACGATCGCGTCCACCACCAGCTCGCTGGCGAGCCGGACGATGTCGATGTCGCGCTCGTACTCCTCGCGCTTCGCGGCGACGAACGCGGCCCGCTCGTCGGCGTCCTCGATGGCGGCGATCTTGTTGGCGTAGACCGCGTTGACCGCGGCCTCCGCGCCCATCACCGCGATCTTCGCGGTGGGCAGGGCGATCGTCGCGTCCGGCTCGAAACCGGGGCCGGCCATCGCATAGAGGCCCGCGCCGTACGCCTTGCGCACCACCACGCAGATCTTGGGTACGGTCGCCTCGGAGATCGCGGTGATCATCTTCGCCCCGTGCCGGATGATGCCCTGCTTCTCCACCGCGCTGCCGACCATGAAGCCGGGCACGTCGCTCAGGAACAGCAGCGGCACGTTGAACGCGTCGCAGAGCTGCACGAACCGGGTCGCCTTGTCGGCCGAGTCGACGAAGAGCACCCCGCCCTTGAACATCGAGTTGTTGCCGACCACGCCGACGACCTCGCCGTTGAGCCGGCCGAACCCGATGGTCAGCTCCTTGGCCCAGAGCGCCTGGATCTCGAAGAAGCTGCCGTCGTCGAGCAGGCCCTTGACGTACCGGCGCATGTCGAACGCCTGCCGCTCGCTGGCCGGGACCAGCGCGGCCAGGTCGGCCTTCTCGCTGGCCGCCACCGGCTCTGCGGCCGGCGGCTGCTGCTGCCAATTCGACGGCAGGTACGACAGGTAGGTCTTCACCACGTCGAGCGCGTCGGCCTCGGTCTTGCAGAGGAAGTGCCCGACGCCCGACTCGGCGCAGTGCACCTTCGCCCCGCCCATCGCCTCCAGGGTGGTCTTCTCGCCGGTGACCATCTCGACCATCCGGTCCGAGCCGAGGTACATGCTGGCGTTGCCGTCCACCATGGCCACCACGTCGCAGAACGCCGGAATGTACGCCCCACCGGCGGCGCTCGGCCCGAACAGGGCGCAGACCTGCGGGATCGAGCCGGAGGCGCGGACCTGGTTCCAGAAGATCTTGCCGGCGCCCCGCCGGCCGGGGAAGAGGTCGACCTGGTCGGTGATCCGCGCCCCGGCCGAGTCGACCAGGTAGACCATCGGCACGCCGGTGGCGTACGCCCGCTCGATGATCCGGATGATCTTCTCGACGGTACGCGCGCCCCAGCTGCCGGCCTTGACCGTGGAGTCGTTCGCCATCAGGCAGACCTGCCGGCCGTCGATGGTGGCGGTGCCGGTGACCACGCCGTCGGCGGGCAGCCCCTCGGCCATCGCGTTGGCGTAGAGGCCGTCCTCGACGAAGGAGCCCTCGTCGACCAGCAGCGCGACCCGCTCGCGGGCGAAGAGCTTGCCCTTGGCGGCGTTCGCCGCGTGGTACTTGTCCGCACCGCCGGCCTTGGCGCGCTTGCGCAGCTGCTCCAGTGCCTCACCGTCGAGCGTCACGCCGACTCCCTCGCCACCCTCTCGCCGGCCACGCCGCTGCACGGGGCCGACTCGCCTGAACGATCGTTAGGCTAGCGCATCCCCACCCCTCCCCGCATCCAGCACGCATGCAAGGAGGGGCCCCCTGTTAACGCATTCGGTAGAGGAGGGGCCCCTTATTAACACCTGGAAGCTCCGGCCGCCCCACCCTGTCTCACCACGGCCAGGCCGCACCCACCCCCACCCCCTCCCGCCTCCACCCGGTTGATCATGAAGTTTGGGGCTGCGTCAGAGATCAAATAGGGCGCAAACTTCATGATCAACAGGGTGGGGCGGGGTGCGTGGGCCAGGGGGGGTTGGCTGCCGCCGGGGTGATTCGTTTGTGAGGTCAAGTTGGTAGGTGAAGGAGAGGGCTGGGCGGGCTGCCGCCGGGTGACCCGGGTGGGCGGTGTCGGTGGCCTCCCCGGGGCGGGGCCGGGCGGTGGGGTCGGCTGGGTGGTTGCGTGCGGGGTGTCCGGTTTGGGGGTGTGACCGGGGGCATCCGGTCGGTGGAATGGCTGGCGGGCGGGGGTCGTTACACCATCCGGACGACCGCAGCAGGACCGCATCGCCTGGCCCGGCCGCCCCGGCCGTGTCGGGGCCCCGGGTCGGGGAATGATGGTGGGCCGGTGGTCGTTACACATGGTCCGGCACCGTGTAGAGGCCCCGTGCTTCCGCGAGCCGCCGGAACCCCCTAAGACTTTTGAGCGCCTGACGTGGTGCTTGCACCCGCGTGCGGTTGACCCCCTTTTCGACCGCCGGGTGCCGACCCCCGAATGGAGCTACCCCCATGAACACGATCATTCGTAAGAGCGTCCTGGGTGTTGCTGGTCTGGCTTTCGCCGGTGGTGTGTTCGCCGGCCCGATCGCCGCTCACGCCGACGAGGCGCATGCCGCCACGGCCGGTAAGCCGGTCGCGGTCAGTGTGCAGGGCGCCCAGTCGACCATCACCCTGAACGCCGAGCAGACCGGCAACGTCAAGGCGATCATCGCCGCGACGAAGAAGGCCGGCCTGCCCGAGCGGGCGGCGGTGATCTCGATCGCCACCAGCCTGCAGGAGTCGAAGCTGGAGAACCTCGGCCACCTCGGCGACAAGAATGACCACGACTCGCTGGGCCTGTTCCAGCAGCGCCCCTCCAGTGGTTGGGGTACGCCGGAGCAGATCACCGACCCCGAGTACTCCACCCTCGCGTTCCTCAAGGGCCTCAAGCAGGTCGACGGCTGGCAGGACATGCCCCTGACCAAGGCCGCCCAGACCGTCCAGGTCTCCGCCTACCCGGATGCGTACGCGCAGTGGGAGAAGCAGGCCACCGACCTCGTCGCCCAGCACTGGAACAGCTGACCCAAACCTGAAGGCCGGCACCCCGAATCCGGGGTGCCGGCCTTCGGCGTATCCGAACGGATCAGGTGGGTAGCGGCGTGAGGCGGGTACGGGGGCCGGCCCGCAGCACCCCCGACGGGAGCTTCTTGCCGACCAGTTCCTCGGCCAACTCGGCGGCCTCGATCAGCGCGTCCAGGTCGATGCCGGTGTCGATGCCCATGTCGTGCAGCATGTGCACCGCCTCCTCGGTGGCCAGGTTGCCGCTGGCCCCGGGGGCGTACGGGCAGCCGCCCAGGCCGCCGACGCTGGCGTCGAACTCGGTCACGCCCAGTTCCATCGCGGTGAGCATGTTCGCCAGCGCGGCACCCCGGGTGTTGTGGAAGTGCAGCAGCACCGGCACCTGGGCGTTGCGGTCCCGTACGGCGGTGAGCAGTTCGCGGACCCGCCGGGGCGTACCCATGCCGGTGGTGTCGCCGAACGCGACCCGGTCGGCGCCGTCGCGGACCACGCGGTCGACGATGGCCGCGACCCGCCCCGGGTCGACGTCGCCCTCGTAGGGGCAGCCGAAGCTGGTCGCCACGATCACCTCGGCCCGGGCGCCCGCGCCGTGCAGCAGGTCGATCAGCTCGGCGATGTCGTCGAGCGACTCGTCCGTCGACCGGTTGACGTTGCGCCGGTTGTGCGTGTCGCTGGCCGAGACGACCACCTCGATCTCGGTGAACCCGGCGGCCAGGGCCCGCTGCGCACCCCGGGTGTTCGGCACCAGCGCGGAGTAGCGCACCCCGTCGACCCGGGTCGCCCGCTGCCACACCTCGTCGGCGTCGGCCATCTGCGGGATCGCCTTCGGGTGGACGAAGGAGACGGCCTCGATCCGCTTGACGCCGGTCCGGGACAGCGCGTCGAGCAGCCGTACCTTGGCGTCGGTCGGGATGGGTTCCTCGTTCTGGAGCCCGTCGCGCGGCCCGACCTCCCGGATGCTCACCGAGTCCGGCAGTTCCGCCATAAGGGGTCACCTCACTGTGACGGTCGTACGTTGATGGGTCCTCCCAGCATCGCACCCCACGCCGCCGCCGAGGCTGATCAAGGGGTTTGCGTCACTGACAACTCGAATCCAGACGCAAACCCCTTGATCGACACGGAAGACCGGGGGGAGGGATAGGGGGCGCGGGGGTCAGCGCATTCGGGACACGATGCCGGTGTCGTAGTCGCCGGAGACGAACTCGGCGTTCTCCAGCAGCTCGGCGAAGAAGGGGAGGTTGACCTTCGGGCCGGCGATCTCGAAGCCGGCGACCGCGGCCCGGGCCCGCTCGATCGCCTCGGCCCGGTCCGCGCCGCTGACGACGAGCTTGGCCATCAGGCTGTCGTAGAACGGGGTGACCGTATTGCCGGCGACGTAGCCGGAGTCCACCCGCACGCCGTCGCCGGTCGGCTCGTTCCAGGTGGCGATCACGCCGGGGCCGGGCAGGAAGCGCTTCGGGTCCTCGGCGTTGATCCGCAGCTCGATGGCGTGCCCGCGCGGGGCGAGCGCGTCCGGGTCGAAGGTCGGCGCCAGGCCGGCGGCCACCCGCAACTGCTCCTCGACCAGGTCCACGCCGTATACCAGCTCGGTCACCGGGTGCTCGACCTGGAGCCGGGTGTTCATCTCCAGGAAGAAGAACTCTTCGGCGCCGGGGCCGTCGACCTGCGAGCCCCGCTGGCGCGGGACCAACAGGCACTCCACCGTGCCCGCGTTGCGGTAGCCGACCGCCTCGCCGGCGCGCACCGCCGCCGCCAGGAACCGGGACCGCAGCTCCGGCGAGACCGCCGGCGACGGGGACTCCTCGACCAGCTTCTGGTTGCGCCGCTGCACCGAGCACTCCCGCTCGCCGAGCGCGACCACCCGGCCGTCGGCGAGGCCGAGGATCTGCACCTCGACGTGGCGTACCCGGGGGAAGTAGCGCTCGATCAGCACGGACCCGTCGCCGAACATCCGGTCGGCGAACGCGCCGACCTTCTCGTACTGGGTGCGCAGCTCGGCCTCGTCGGCGGCCACCCCCATGCCCATGCCGCCGCCCCCGGCCGCGGCCTTGACCATCACCGGGTAGCCGATCTCCGCCGCCGCCGCGACGGCCGCGTCGACGCTGGCCGCCGGGTCGGTGGTGCCGGGCGCGACCGGCACGCCGGCCGCCGCCATCAGGTTCCGGGCATTGATCTTGTCGCCCATCGCGGCGATCGCGTCGGCGCCGGGCCCGACCCAGATCAGCCCGGCGGCCTCGACGGTACGGGCGAAGTCGGCGTTCTCCGACAGGAATCCGTAGCCGGGGTGGATCGCCTGGGCGCCGGTCTTCTGGGCGGCGGCCAGGATCGCCTCGACGTTCCGGTAGCTCTGCGCCGGGTTGGCCGGGCCGACACAGACCGCCTCGTCGGCCTCGGTCACGAACGGCAGGCCGGCGTCGGCCTCCGAGTGCACCGCGATCGCGCGGATCCCGAGCCGCCTGGCGGTACGGATGATCCGGCGGGCGATCTCGCCCCGGTTGGCGACCAGCAGCGACTCGATCATGTTTCCTCCCGGCGTCCAGGGGTGGGGACGGGTGTCAGGTAACCATGCCCGGCCGGTCCCGCACGAGTCGCCCCGGTGCTCTCCGGTCAGCCGTCGGCCAGCAGCGCGGCGTCAGCCGTCGGCCAGCAGCGCGGCGTCAGCCGTCGGCCAGCAGGGCGGCCAGGGTCGCCGAGCGCAGCAGCGCGGCCCGGCGCCGCCGGTCCACCTCCCCGCCGAGGAACGGCGTCGAGTTCATCAGGCCGAACGCGGCGTGGGCCAGCACCCGCGCCTCACCGGCGGGCATCGCCGGGTGCAGCGCGGTCAGCACGATCACCCACTCCTCGACGTAGAGCCGCTGCAACCGGCGGATCCGCCGGCGCGGCTCGTCCGGCAGCCGGTCCAGCTCGTGCAGGTGCAGCGCGATCACCGCGGGGTTGGCCAGCGCGAAGTCGACGTGGAAGTCGATGAGCGACTCCAGCGCGGCGCGCGGGTCGTCGGGGTGACCGGCGGCGCGCTCCTTGCCGCCGGCGAGCAGGCCCTCGCTGACCGGGACCAGCGCGGCGACGAGCATCGCCTCCTTGCCGGCGAAGTGGTGGTAGAGCGCCGGGCCGGTGACCCCGGCGGCCGCGCCGATGTCGTCCATCGACACGCCGTGGTAGCCGCGCGCGGCGAAGAGGCCGACCGCGATCTCCAGAATCTCGTCGCGCCTGGACCGGCGCCGACCCGCACCCGTCGCGCCGGTCGCACCCGGCGCCTGCTGTTCCACCGCCACCGGGCAAGCCTAGACCTCGGCCGGGGGCCGGGGCAGTCACGGTTACCCGTCGGTCGCAGTACGTGGACACCAACCGTCGCTTGACCCTCGACCCGGTTCACCGCCCAGGGTCGGCCGGCATGACCGCTTCCCTGCTCGGCCGGGACTACCGGCTGCTCTGGTGGGCCGCCGTCGCCTCCCGGTTCGGCGACGCCCTGCGTACGCCGGCCCTGGCGCTGCTGGCCGCCACGCTCACCCGCGATCCCCGGGCGATCGCCGTGGTGACCGTCGCCGGGCAACTCCCGCCGCTGCTGTTCGGCCTGCTCGGCGGGGCGTACGCCGACCGGTGGGACCGCCGCCGGACGATGGCGGCGGTCGACGCGGCGCGGGCCGCGGTGGTGGCCGCCCTGGCCGTGCTGGTGGCCGGCGGCCGGGCCGGCGTCGCCACGGTGGCGGCGGTCGCGGCCCTGCTGGCCACCCTCGGCGCCCTCTTCGACGCGGCCTCGTTCGCGGTGCTGCCGGCGCTGGTCCCGCCGGGCGCGCTGCCGGTAGCCAACGGCCGGCTCCAGGCCGGTACGGCGGTGGCGGGCGGCTTCCTCGGCGCCCCGCTGGCCGGGCTGCTCTTCGCCGTCTCGGCGGCCGTTCCGTTCGGCCTGAACGCGCTGACCTTCGTCCTCGCCGCCCTGCTCGTGCTGGCCATCGTCCCGGCGCCACCGGCGACCGGCCGGAGCCGGGAGCCGGTGTGGCGGTCGGCCTGGGCCGGGGTGCGGTGGCTGCGGCGGGACCGGGTGCTGTGGGCGCTGGCGCTGGTCACGGCCGGTTCGAACGTCGCCATCAGCGGGATCACCGCGGTGCTGGTGCTGTACGCGCTGGAGGTGCTGCGGGTGCCACCGGCGGCGTACGGGCTGTTCGCGGCGGGGGCGGTCGTCGGTGGGCTGCTCGGGGCGCTCGGGGCCGGGCGGCTGGCCGCGCGCTTCGGCACGCTCGGGGCGCTGCGCGGGGTGCTGCTGGGGCAGAGCGTGGCGCTGGCCGGGTTCGCGGCGGCCCGGCACCCGGTCGCCGGGGCCGTCGCGCTGGGCTGCTTCGCCGCCGGGGGCGCGGTCTGGAACAGCCTGTGGTCCGCGTACGGCCAGCGGCACGTGCCGGCCCGGCTGCTGGGGCGGGTCGGCGCGGCGCAGCGGGTGGTCGGCCTGGCCGCCGCGCCGGTCGGCGCGGCAGCGGCCGGGCTCGCCGCCGGGGCGTACGGTCTGGTGCCGGTCGGCTGGGCGGCTGCCTTCGTGTTTGCGCTGGTCAGCGCGGTTGGGTGGCGGGCGCTGCACGGTCAGGGTTCCGGGGACGGGTCGCCGCCGCGTCCCTAGGCTGGGGCGGGAGGAGGGTGCGGTGACGGGGTACGAGGGCGCCGAGCTCAGGAAGCGACGGCGGAGGCTGGCCGGGCTGCTGCTGGCCGGGGCCGGCCTGTTCGACGCGCTCGCCGCGGTGGGCGACGTGCACGGCGACCCGTACGTGGTGGTCACCCAGGAGGGGGTGTTCCACGTCGACGTCACCGGCTGGGTGTGGGCGCACCTGGTGGCCGCGGTGCTCATGCTGACCGCCGGGCTGCTGCTGTTCACCGGCTGGGCCTGGGCGATCCGGTTGGCGGCGGTGGTCGCCGTCGCCGACATCGCGGTGCACCTGATCGTGCTCCCGTACCAGCCGTTCTGGTCCCTGATGGTGGTCGGGCTGGCGGTGGGGGCGCTGCGGCTGCTCTGGCACTGCCGGTCCCGCGCCGCCCCGGACGAGGTCACCCCGGTCGGCAGGCCCGCGCCGTGACGGCGGGTCCGGATCAGCCCCGGTCGGCGGGCCCGGACCGGCCGCGGTGGTCGAGCCCGGACAGCCGCAGGGCCACCCGCCGCCGCACCGGCGGCAGCCCGACGACGGTGCGGAACAGCGCGTCGCGCAACGGCCGGGCGGCGGGCGGCACGGCGGCGAACCGGGTCAGCCGGTCGGCGAAGCCGGCCACCTCCTCGGCGAGCGGGCGCCGGGCGGCCGAGTAGTCGTCGAGCCGCGCCTGGGGACCGCCGGCCAGCACGTCGGCCAGGGTGTCGCCGAGCACCACCGCGTCGCAGATACCAAGGTTCATGCCCTGCCCGCCGGCCGGGCTGTGCACGTGGGCGGCGTCGCCGGCCAGCAGCACCGGACCGGACCGGTAGCGCTCGGCCACCCGGTGGTGGATCCGGAACCGGGAGGTCCAGCACACCTCGGTCACCCGCTCCGGCCGGCGGGCCGGGCCGCGTTCGTCGAGCAGCGCCTGGAACAGGGCGGCGTCCGGCGTTGGCGGGGCGTCGGCGACGGCGGCGACCAGGCGGACCAGCCCGTCCGGCAGCGGCGCCCAGACCAGCGGTCCCTGGCGGGCGAGGAAGAGGGACACCTCGTCGCGGGGCAGCGCGCTGCGCACCCGTACGTCGGCGAGGACGAAGGACTCGGACGGGCCGTCCGGGCCGGCGAAACCGATGCCGGCCAGCTCGCGGACCCGGCTGTGCATGCCGTCCGCGCCGACCACCCAGCCGGCCCGCACGGTCGAGCCGTCGGCGAAGCGCGCCACGGCGCCGGCCGCGTCGTGGTCGAGCCCGGTCATCTCGTACGGCCGCAGCACCCGGCCGCCGAGCGCGGCGAGCCGGTCGGCGAGCACCGCCTCGGTCCGGCTCTGGGACACCAGCAGCGCGAACGGGTACGCCGACGGCAGATCGCCGAACGGCACGGTGAGCAGCACCCGGTCCCGGTCGCGGACCCGGAACCGGAGCGAGCGGACGCCCTGGGCGGCGAGTGGCGCCGCCGCCCCGATCCGGTCCAGCACCTCCAGGGTGTGCGCGTGCACGACGGCGGCCCGGGAGGTGACCGGCGGCTCGGCCAGCCGGTCGACCACGGTCACCTCGACACCGCGGTCGGCCAGCGTCGCGGCCACCGCCAGGCCGGTCGGGCCGGCCCCCACCACCAGGACGTCGGTGCGCTCGGGCAGCATGGCCCACCTCCGTTGCCAACGCGTGTTTGCCAACAACTGTTGGCATAGCTGTCAGCGTAGCGCCCGGCGTCCCGCCCGGCGTCCGTCGAACGGTCAGGAGGCGGGGCGGCCGGGCAGCGCCACCGGGACGGCGGCCACCCGTCTCGTGCCGGTCCGCAGTCCCCCGGGCCGGACGGTGGGCGCGTTCAGCGGGCGGCGTCCGCGGACGTCCAGCCCTGCCGGTGCAGCCGTTCGATGCCGTCCAGCAGCAGGTCCAGCGCGAACTCGAACTCGAACTGGTCGTCGCAGCCCTGCCCCACGACCGACCCGTCGTCGTGGGCCGCCGCCGTGGCGATCTCGGCGAGGTGCGGGAACCGGGCGGCGACCTCCGGCGGCAGGGCGGCCGGCGGCTCGGGCTCGGTGGGGCCGGACCGGCCGGCCCGCCGGGCGGCGTCGAACAACTCCTGGCTGAAGCCCAGGACCCGGCTGCCCATCGCGTGCATCACGTGGTGGGCAAGGTCGGCGGAGAAGCCGCCGGCCCGGAGCGTCCCGACCACCCAGTCGAGGTAGCCGAGGAGGGCCGGCGTCGCCATGTTCCGCGACTCGATCGCCAGCGGCGCCCAGGGGTGGCGGCCCAGCATCCGCCGCGCCGAGAGGATGCGCCGGCGGAGCGCGGGCTTCCAGTCGGCGTCGGGCACCGGCGGGTCGATCTCCCCGACGACCACGTCGATCATGCCGTCGAGCAGCTCGTCCTTGTTGGCCACGTGCTTGTAGAGGGCCATCGGCACGACGCCCAGATCCTGGGCGAGGTTGCGCATGCTGAGGGACTCGATCCCGGCCTCGTCGGCGAGCGCGACGGCGGCCCGCAGGACCCGGTCCCGGCTCAGCGGCGTCCGGCGCAGCACCTGCTCAGGCATCCCGTCCTCGTCCCTCCGGCGGTGGTTGAACCATAACCGGCTTGACTGGTGTACGGCGTACACCTACCGTAGGTGTACGCCGTACACCTAAAGGGAGGGCACCATGAAGGCGATCGTTCAGGACCGATACGGACCACCGGAGACGCTCACCCTCGCCGAGGTCCCCGCGCCGGTGCCCGCCCCCGACGAGGTGCTCGTCCGGGTCGAGGCCGCCGCGCTCAACGCGTACGACTGGCATGCCATGCGCGGCGACCCGTGGCTGGCCCGGTTGGCGATGGGCCGGTCCCGGCCCCGGGCGCGCATCCGGGGCCGGGACTTCGCCGGCCGGGTCGAGGCGGTCGGCGCCGACGTCCGGCGGGTACGCCCCGGCGACCCGGTCTTCGGCGACCTCGGCGACGCCAACGGCGCGTTCGCCGAATACGTGTGCGTGCCCGAGACCTCGGTCGCGGCCACGCCGGCGAACCTCACGCCGCAGCAGGCGGCCGCCCTGCCGCTGGCCGGCACCACCGCGCTGATGGGGCTGCGCGACGTCGGGCGGGTCGAGCCCGGCCACCACGTCTTGGTCAACGGCGCCTCCGGCGGCGTCGGCACCCTGGCGGTGCAACTGGCCAAGGCGTTCGGCGCGACGGTCACCGGGGTGTGCAGCACCCGCAACGTCGAGCTGGTCCGCTCCCTCGGCGCCGACCACGTCGTCGACTACACCCGCGCCGACTTCACCGCCGGCCCGCGCCGCCACGACGTCGTGTTCGACCTGGTCGGCAACCGCTCCCTCACCGCCCTGCGGCAGGCGCTGACCCCGACCGGGACGCTGGTCCTCTCCGGCGGCGGCGTCTACCGGGGCGGCAGCCTCGTCGGGCCGGTCTGGCTGATCGCGCGCGGCCGGCTGCTGGCGCCCTTCGTCCGGCAGCGCGTCGTCACCCTCGCCACGACGCCGAGCCGGCAGCACCTCGACGCGCTCCGCGCCCACGCCGAGGCCGGCCGCCTCACCCCGGTCATCGACCGGACGTATCCGCTCCACGAGGTGCCCGACGCCCTCCGCTACCTGGAGGGCGAGCACGCGCGGGCGAAGGTCGTCATCACGGTCTGAGGTGGGCGCTGGCCTACAGTTCGGGTCATGACCGACCCGGCTCCCCGCGCCCGCCGCTCCGACGCCACCCGGGCGGCGATCCTGCGCGCCGCCCGCGAGCGGTTCGGCGCGGACGGCTACGACCGGGCCACCATCCGGGCCATCGCCGCCGACGCCCGGATCGACCCGTCCATGGTGATGCGCTACTACGGCAGCAAGGAGGCACTCTTCGCCGCCGCGGCCGAGGTCGACCTGCGCCTGCCCGACCTCACCGCGGTGCCGCCCGAGCAGGTCGGCGAGGCGCTGGTGCGGCACTTCCTGGACCGCTGGGAGGGCGACGAGCGGATGGCGGCGCTGCTGCGTACCGCCAGCACCAACCCGGGCGCCGCCGAGCGGATGCGGCAGATCTTCGCCGAGCAGCTCGGCGCCATGGTGGCCCGGCTGGCACCGGCCGAGGCACCCCGGCGGGCCGGCCTGGTGGCCAGCCAGATGCTCGGCCTGGCGCTGACCCGCTACGTGCTGCGCATCCCCCCGGTCGCCGACGCGGAGCCGGCGGAGCTGGTCGCCTGGATCGCGCCCACCATCCAGCGCTACCTGCACGGCACCCCACCCGGCTGACCGCCCAACCATTTCCACCCGCCCCGGCGTCCAAGGGGCGACGGGTGGCGCGACGAGCGGTGGGAGGGGGAACCGGATGGGCCCCGAAAGAACCGACGACGGGCGGGACGACTACGTCAGCTTCGTCGAGCGCCATCAGCACCGCCTGCTGCGAGCGGCGTACCTGATCTGCGGCAACCGGCACCAGGCCGAGGACCTGCTCCAGGACGCGCTGCTCAAGCTGGCGCTGCGCTGGCCCGCCGTGCGCCACGGCGACCCGGCCGCGTACGTGCGGGCCATCCTCTACCGGGACGCGGTCTCCTGGTGGCGGCGGCGCCGGCGGGAGTGGCTGAGCGCGTACCCACCGGAGCGCGAGACCGGCGACGGTGACGGCGCGTTGCGGCTCAGCGTGCGGGCCGCGCTCGACCGGTTGCCTCCCCGGCAGCGCGCGGTGGTCGTGCTGCGCTACTTCGAGGACCTGACCGAGGCGGCCACCGCCGAGGTGCTCGGCGTCACCGTCGGCACCGTGAAGAGCCAGTGCCACGACGCCCTGCGCCGGCTCCGGCAGGTCGCGCCCGACCTGGGCGTCGCCGCCGGACCGGACGACGGCCGCAGCGCCGGGATGGAGGTGGGACGGTGAAGGAGGAGGAGCTGCACCGGCTGCTGACCGTGGCGGCGGAGGACGTCCGGCCGTCCCGTCCGGCGTCGACCGGTTGGGAACGGGCCCGGCGGCACCGCAGCCGGCGCGCGGTGGCGGCCGTCGCGCTGGCCGTCGCCCTGCTCACCGGGGCCACCGCGCTGGCCCTGCGCCCGACCGGCCACGCCGCTCCACCGGCGGTGCCCGCGACGCCGAGCGCGACCGCCGCACCCGTGCAGCGCCCGCCCGCCGAGCCGGCCTACCGGGGTGGTCCGCTGTCCCGGCTCACCGACGCGCCCGCCGCACCGCTCTCCACCCGACCGGTACGCCGGGCGCTCGCCCTCTATCAGCCGGTCGACCGGGAGACCTGGACCGGCGGCGAGATCCGGGTGCTCGGCGACGACGGGCTGGTCCGGAGCCTCGACACGGTCACCCCGGCGGCCACCCGGGACCGGGGCGGCAACCAGGCGCCGGCGCTGAAGCCGGGCCAACTCTCGCCGGACGGGCGTACCGCGGTGTTCCCGCAGACCGACGAGGTGATCGTGGTCGACCTGACCACGGCACAGGTGCACCGCTTCCCGCTCGGCGGCTACCTGGAGCTGGCGGTCTGGGTGGGTGACCGGGTGCTGGTCGGCGGCGACGACCGGACGTACCTGCTCGACCCGGTGTCCGGGCGGGCCGACCCGGTCGCCGGCTCGATCTGGGAGACGGTCGCGCCGGACCCGGCCGGGAGCCGGCAGACGGTGGCGGAGCTCGGCGGCGTCCAGGACGGCCTGGTCCTGCGCGAGCGCTCGCTCCCGGACGGCACGGTCCGGCAGCAACGGAAGATCAGCAGTGCCGGGCTGAACGGGTCGTACCGGGTCGACGAGTTCTACGGCCGCGGCTGGCAGCGGGGGAACCGGATCGCCCAGGCCGGCTGGACCAGCACCGACGCGCGCAGCGGCGACGAGGGGGTGGCCGTGCTCGACGCCCGCACCGGCGCGGTGGTCCGGCTGCTCGACCTCGGCCGGGAGGGCGTGGTCAAGGCGTGCTGCGAGGTGCTCGGCTGGGACCCGGACGGCGCGGTGCTGCTGCGCCACGACGCCGGCGCGTTGGTGCGCTGGCAGCCGGAGACCGGCGAGTTCACCGGCGTGACCCGGAACGCGACAGGTCAGATGGCGCTCGCCGCCGGGTGACCACCCGGCGGCGAGCGGCGGGGCCCGGGTCAGCCGGCGAGGCCGCCCGGCTGGTCGCCCCGCACGACGGGAGCCCGGACCAGGTTGCCCCACTCGGTCCACGAGCCGTCGTAGTTGCGCACCTGCGGGTAACCCAGCAGGTGGTGCAGCACGAACCAGGTGTGGCTGGACCGCTCCCCGATCCGGCAGTACGCCACCACGTCGTCGGCCGGGCTCAGCCCGAGCTGGTCGGCGTAGATGGCGCGCAGCTCGTCGGCGGACCGGAAGGTGCCGTCGTCGTTCGCGGCGGACTTCCACGGCTTGTTCACCGCGCCCGGGATGTGCCCGCCGCGCAGCGCGCCCTCCTGCGGGTAGTCCGGCATGTGCAGCATCTCGCCGGTGTACTCGCCCGGCGAGCGGACGTCGACCAGCGGCCGGCCGGCGGCCACGTGCGCCATCACCTGCTCCCGGTACGCCCGGATCGGCGCGTCGTTGCGCTCCGGCACCGGATAGTCGGCGCGCGGCCGGGTGACCTTCTCCCGGGTCAGCTCCCGCCCCTCGGCGATCCACTTCTGCCGGCCGCCGTCGAGCAGCCGCACGTCCGGGTGGCCGAAGAGGGTGAAGACCCAGAGCGCGTACGCCGCCCACCAGTTGAAGTTGTCGCCGTAGAAGACCACCGTGTCGTCACGGCCGATGCCCTTCGCGGCGCACAGCTCGGCGAAGCTGCGCGCATCCAGGTAGTCGCGGGTCACCTGGTCGTTCAGCTCGGTGTGCCAGTCCACCTTTACCGCGCCCGGCAGGTGCCCGGTGTCGTAGAGCAGCACGTCCTCGTCGGATTCCACCACCACGAGGCCCTCGTCGCCGAGGTGCTCGGCGAGCCACTCGGTGGTGACCAGGCGCTGCGGGTCGGCGTACGACTGAAGTCGGGGGTTCGGATCGCTCGGCACAGGCATGAGCCCCAAGGTACGCCGGATCGTCCCGGCCCGGCCCGTGATCTCGCGCAGCGGGCGGTCAGGCGCGGCGGTGCACCAGCCGGCCGGCGACCACGGTGGCCAGGCAGGTGCCGTCGGCAGCGAAGACGGCCAGGTCGGCCCGCCCGCCGGCGACCAGCACCGGCGGGCCGGACCGGTCCGGCACGGCCAGGCCGTTGCGGGCGGCGGCGGCCCGCAGCGCCGGGTCGGTCAGGTGGGCGGCGGGCACCGCGCCGACGCCGGCCCGGAACAGGGCGTGCACCCGCTCGCGCGGGCTCGGCCCGGGCGGCAGCGGCCCGTCGTGCACCAGCGCCGGCCCGAGGATGCCGACCCACCGCCGCACCCGCACCCCCGGGTACGCGGCCAGCAGCTCGTCCAGCCCCGCCACCGCCTCGACCCGGTCGCCGTCGACCAGCACCGCGAGGCCGGGGCGGGGCGCGGAGTCCGGGGTCGGCCGCAGCGCCTCGGCCGCGTGCACGGTCCGCACGATCAGTCGCCGACCGGGCCGAGCACCGGTCGCTTGGCGCTGATGGTGTCCCCGGAGGAGCGCCCGGTCAGCCGCCGCTTGATCCACGGGGCCAGGTAGCGGCCGGCCCAGCGCAGGTCGGCGGCGCGGGCGGCCAGCCACGGCGTCGGCGCGGGGTGCGGCGGGACCAGCAGCCACTCCTCCTCGCAGCCCACCCCGAGCGCGGTGAGCACCTGCGCGGCGACCCGGCGGTGCCCGGCCGCCGACAGGTGCAGCCGATCGGTGCTCCACAGCATCGGGTTGAGGTAGGTGTCGTCGGCGTACAGGTCGACGAGGATCGCGCCGTGCCGCTCGGCGACCTCGCCGACGGCCCGGTTGAGCAGGGTCACCCGGGGGGCCACCAGGCGCTGCCCGGGCAGCCGGGCCATCACGTCGGCGAACCGGAAGAGCACCACGTCCGCGCCGCCCGCCCGCAGCCGGCCGACCACCGAGTCGAACCGGGGCACGAAGGTGCCCGGGTCGAAGCTCCGCCGCAGCACGTCGTTGCCGCCCGCCGCGAAGCTGATCAGGTCGGGCTTCATGGCCAGCGCCGCCGGCACCTGCTCGGCCACCACCGCGGGGAACAGCCGGCCCCGGATGGCCAGGTTCGCGTACCGGAAGTCCGGCCCGCTCTCGGCGGCGAGCCGGGTCGCCACCAGATCCGCCCAGCCCCGGTACGTGCCGTCCGGGTAGGCGTCGTCCATCCCCTCGGTGAAGCTGTCCCCCACCGCCACATAGCTGCGCCAGCGCACGCCTGCCTCCGTACCTCCGGATCCGATCCACGTCGATCGGTCAGTCTTCCACCGTCGGTCGCCGCGAGGGGTCCGGTCACCACGGTCGTGTGGCGACGCCCACGCCCCGGCCCGCCGGGTCGGGCGGTGCGGGGCAGTGCGCGGGGGTGCGGCCGGAAATAATGGCGCGCGAATCCGATCGGGGGCGGCCGCGGCCCGGACGCGCCCGTGCGACGGACCCGAGCGAGGACCGCCATGACCGAGGGAACCCCACCCGTTCCTTCCTTCCCCCAGCCCGCCGGACCCGGCCAGCCCGTGCCGGCACCCCCGGGCCCGCCGCCGGCCCCGGCATTCCCGCCGCCGACCGGCTACGGGCCGCCGCCGGCACCCGGCGGGCCGCCCGGGTACGCCCCGCCCGGGTACGGCCCGCCACAGTTCCCCCCGTACGGCGGGTATCCGCCCCCGGTCGGGCCGCCGCCGGTGCGGCGGCCCCGGCGCTGGCTGTGGATCACCCTCGGCGCGGTGGTACTGGTGCTGGCGCTCTGCGCCGGCTCGGCGGTGGCGCTGAAGTCCCAGCTCGACGCGGAGCACGCGGCGAGCGCCGCGGAGCTGGACGAGAAGTACAACCCGATCCGGGAGGAGGAGATCGAGGCGCTGCTCGACGCGCGCGGCAGGGCGCTGCGGGCCAAGGACCTGAAGGCGTTCCTGGCCCCGTTCGACCCGGCGAACAAGGCGCTTGTCGCCCAGCAGACCCGGCTCTTCCGCAACCTGCTGAAGGTGCCGCTGGCCGAGCAGCGGTTCGAACGGGTCACCCAGACCGACTTCAAGCGGGCCGGTGAGCGGGTCACCGTCGACGTGACCATCTCGTTCGTGCACCGGTTCGAGTTCGACCTCACCCCGGTCGAGGAGCTGTACCGCTGGACGCTGCTCCGCCCGGCCAAGGGCGTACCGGTCAAGGTCACCAAGGCCGGCGGGCTGCCCGTCGACCCGAAGCGCGACCGGCTCACCTACTATCCGGCGCCCTGGGACAAGTGGTCGGACCTGCACGTGGAGCGGACCCCGCACACCGTCATCCTGGTCGACGGCAGGCTGACCACCGAGGCGAAGCGGTACGCGCAGCTCGCCGAGCGGGCCGCCGTGGCGGACCTGGCCAGCTGGCGCTCCGGCGGGGTGGCCGGCAAGGTCCCGCAGGGTTTCGTCCTCTCCCTGGTGAAGGGCAAGAAGGAGCTGGGTTCGCTGTACCGGGTGACGAAGGAGTTGCCCGACGAGTCCGGGGTGTCGATCCCGGTGCCGCCGGCCGGCTGGATGGACACCCAGGGCGCGGGCGGCGGCCCCGACGTCGGCGCCAGCCGGGTGGTGATCGACGTGGCCGACAAGTACTTCTTCAGCAACGGCGCCGCGCTGCGGGCGAACATCTTCCGGCACGAGTTCGCCCACTCGATCGTGTTCAACCTGCGCCAGCACGACCCGAAGAAGTACGCCGCCGACGACCTGGAGAACTGGGTCGTCGAGGGCTTCGCGGAGTGGATGGGCGCCCAGCGGCAGTCCTGGACGAAGAGCGACCGCGCCCCCGAGTCGCGGCGGATCCTCCGCTCGCTCGGCTACGACCTGCCGATGCCGAGCAACTTCAGCTGGGACATGAGCGGTCGGGGCTCCTACCACTACTGGCTGGGCCACTCGGCGATGACCTACATCGCCGAGCGGTACGGCGAGCGCAAGGTCTTCGAGTTCGTCGCCACGCACTACCGGGGCCGGACGGTCCAGGCCACCACCAAGGAGGTGCTCGGGGTGTCGTACGCGACGTTCTGCGACCAGTGGGCGGCCTACGTGGTGGGGAGGATGCGCTGAACGATGACAGAATCCTCGGCATGCCCGATCGCGCGCTGAGCTTCGGATCCGTGGCGAAGGCGTACGAACGATTCCGGCCGGGCTATCCGGCCGAGCTGGTCGACCTCGTCGTGGCGTACGCGGGCCGGACGCCCCGGACGGCCCTGGAGATCGGCGCCGGGACGGGCAAGGCGACCCGCCTGTTCGCCCGGCGAGGGATCGCGGTCACCGCGACCGACCCGGACGAGGCGATGCTCGCCGAGCTGCGCGGGCAGGTGCCGGGCGTCCGGACCGTACGCGCCGCGTTCGAGGACCTGATCCCCGGCGAACGCTACGAGCTGGTGTACGCGGCGGCGGCGCTGCACTGGACGGATCCGGTGGACCGGTGGCCCCGGATAGCCGCGCTGCTGGCGCCGGGTGGCGTCTTCGCCTCCGTCGGCGGGCCGATCCGGTTGGCCGACCCGGCCGTCGTGCAGGCCGTCCGCGCGGCCCGGGAGCCGTTCCTGGCCAGCGACGAGCTCCCGTCGCCGGACGGCACGCCCGCGGAGCGGGCCATGCAGTGGCCCGGCACGGAACTCCAGCGATCCGAGTGGTTCACCGACGTCCGGCAGTCGGTGATCGCACGCCGGCTGACGGTGCCCGCCGCCGACTACCTCGGCTACCTCTCCACGGTCTCGGCCTACCTGGAGCTGCCGGCCGGGCAGCGGCGGCAGGTCTACGACCGGATCGGCCGGGTGCTGCCCGATCCGGTCGAGCTGGCCGCCGACCTCATCGTCCACCTCGCCCGGCGGCGCGCCGAGCCGTAACGGCCCCGGCGGGCGCCGCGTCGACTCGGCCGGTCTACTTCGCGACCGCCGGATGGTACGGCGCGAGGGCGTCGCGCACCTCGACGTACTCGCGCCAGTCGTCCTCGGTGTAGGGGATCAGGCCCGCGCCCGCCGCCCGGCCGTACAGGCCACCGGCCAGTGCGGCCGGGAACCTCTGCATGATGGTGGTGTTGATCCGCTCGTAGAAGGTCAGGCTGAGCCGGTCGGAGAGCGCGTCGATGTGCTCGGGGACGTCGGTGAGGAACTTGTCGCGCACGTCGGCGCCGGCGAACTTGCGGATGTAGAGGGAGAGGAAGTCCGCGGTGAAGTTCCGGCCGAAGGGCCGCCGGATGTTCGGCGCCGGCGGCTCCTTCAGGTCGATCATCGTGCCGGCGCGCTGCGCCGCGATGGTGGCGAGGACGTACTTCCGGTAGAGCTTCTCCTCGCCGGGCAACGCCAGCGAGGCGAGCGATTCGCTTATCGCTTCCGGCGAGTACGTGATGAGCAGCATGGCCGTGCCTACCTCGGTGATGCCCGCGACGTACGGCGCGTTGCGATAGCCGGCCCCCAGGAACGGCGGGAACGTCTGCCCCCGGCTGGTGACGGGCACCCGCCGCAGGTTGTCCACGCCGGCCTCCAGGATGCTGCCGAACGTCATGTACCGCGCCGAGTGCAACGGCGCGGTCAGGATCGCCCCGATGCCCATGAACGACCACGAGTTCCGCTGGAACTCCGTACCCACCAGGTTCGTCGAGATGATCGTCGGCCCGAACTTCTCGAAGAACGGCCGCTCCGTCGCGAAGCGTCCACCGAAGTCCATGGACACCAGGCTGGTCTCCTCGGGCATCAGGTGCAGTGCCGCCAGTGAGTCGAAGCCGCCGCTGAAGTTGAGGACGTTCCCCTCCCGCCGCCCCTCGCCGGCCGGCCGCTCGCGGGTCGGCGCGGCCACCTCCCCGCGTACGAACGACTCGACCACCTGTTTCGCCGCCGGGGAGATCCTGAGGTCGAGCCGGACCCGGTCGTAGGCGGGACCGCACATGGTGGACACCGCCAGTGCCACCGCGTCCGGCGCGAACGGGATCGGCCGGCTGGCCTCGAAGTAGATCTCACCCGCCGTCCGGTCGCCGCTGCGGTCGATCTCGTAGCGGAAGTCGAGCCGCTGCGAATCGGTCACCGTGAAGTCGCTGAAGACTGCCCCCGTGGTCATCCGGGCAGCTTACGAGCATGATCCAGAAATTTCGGCCGCTGGCCCCGGCGGGTCGGAAATGCGACAACGCCTAGAGCAGCGGCTGCATCCCGCTCCAGCCGGTGCCGAGCCGGACCCGGCTGAGGAAGCCGGTGCCCTTGCCCCGGTAGAGGTAGAGCGAGTTGGTCGACTTCTCGACGGCGATCAGGTCGGGGTAGCCGTCGTCGTTGAAGTCGCCGACGCCGACCAGGTCACGCAGCCCGTTCCAGCCCGAGCCGACCTGCACCCGCGGGCCGAACCGGGTGCCGCGCCCGGGATACAGATAGAGGTTGCCGTTGCTCTTCTGCCGGGCGATCAGGTCCGGGTAGCCGTCGCGGTTGAAGTCACCCACTCCGGCCAGCTCGTCCATGCCGTTCCAGCCGGACCCGACGACCGTCCGGGTGCCGAAGCCGGTGCCGCGCCCGGGATAGAGGTACAGGTTGCCGGTCGAGGTCTGCACGGCGAGCAGGTCGCGATTGCCGTCCCGGTTGAAGTCGCCGGCCGGGGTGATCTCGCGCAGGATGTTCCAGCCGGTGCCGATCCGGGTCCGGGCACCCCAGCCCGAGGCCGTCCGGGGATACAGCCACGCCTCGCCGGTCGACTTCACCCGGGCGATGACGTCCTCCCGGCCGTCCCCGGTGAAGTCGGTCCGGATGATCGCGTCCATGCCGTTCCAGCCGGTGCCGACGACGCTGCGACCGGTGAGGGAGGTGCCGTTGCCGGGATACCCGTACAGCGAGCCGTTGGAGGTCTGCCGGGCCACCAGGTCGGGCCAGCCGTCGCCGGTGAAGTCGCCGGGCACCGGCGCGGGCGGCTGCGGCAGGGCCACGTCCAGGTAGTTGCTGTCGATGTTGATGGTGACCCCGCCCCAGGTCTCGTTGTGGTCACCCCGGTACTGCTTCATCCGGCGCTTCGGCGCCCAGTACGTGCTGGGAATGGCCGGGTCGTCCACCGTGGCGACGCCGTCCCAGCGGGCGAAGTCCAGGAAGTCGGGGCGTACGTAGCCGGCCTGGTCGTAGGCCGCCACCTGGTCCGCGACCCCGGAGGCCATGCTGCTGTAGAAGCCGGAGAGGTAGCCGAGGTCGTGCAGCCGGACGGTCCACGCGCTCATGAACGACAGCACCGCGGTGCGGCAGCCGGCGTCGCCGGTCCGGTACGCCTCCATGTCGAAGATGAGCACGCTCTGCCGCGCCAGGCCGATCGCCTTCGCCTGCGCCACGGCGTCCTCGGCCTGCGCGCGCCCCTGCGCCGCCGCGTTCGCGGGATCGATGAGGTAGCGCTTGCTGGACAGCGAGCACGGGGCCTGCGACCCCAGGTAGATCGGCATCAGGTGCCAGCCCGCCGCCTGCTGCTCGGTGACCCAGGCGGCGGTCAGGTTGGGTTGCGCGCACGCCCGGTTGGCCCCACCGAAATAGATGCCGACCGCCCGGTACGGCGAGGCCAGCCAGGCCCGCATAGCCGCGGACGAGGGCGCCGTGCAGGCGTCGAACCCCGGTCCGGTGTACGTCCCGGGCTGCGGCCCGGCGGTGCCGACCGCCACGGCGGTGGCGGTCAGGCTGGCGTCGGTGCCCGGCCCGGCGGCGGCTGCGGTCGTGGCGGCCCCGGCGGGCGGCGTCATCCCGGCGACCGTCGCCAGGCCGACCACGCCGGCCAGCAGGACGGGGAGCAGGCGGCGACCGGTGCGGGCCCGGTGTCTGCGGTTCATGCGGTCTCGATTCTGGGCCCGATCGGGGCGAGCAGGAGAGGCCGGGCCACCATATCGGACCGTGGCCGGCCGGGGCGGACGCGACGCCGCGCGTCCGCCCACTCCCGGGTCACGAGTGGGGAGGTTGGCGGGGGCCGCGATAGGGCAGGGTGGCGCGGTAGACCACGTTGGTGGTGGTGCTGCCGAAGGCGGCGAGGTCGTTGACGACCTGTTCGAGGTGCGCCATCGACGTCGCGGCCACCTTCAGTACGTAACAGTCGTCTCCGGTGGTGCACCCGTTCGCTGGTGGCCGACGCGCTCAGCTGGACCCGGCGGCTGAGCTCGGTGATGGGCAGCCGGCCGTCGTCCTGCAACTCGGCCAGGATGGACCAATCGATGGCATCAAGATTCTCGGCCATCCGGCAAAACTATCGGCGGATTCACGGCGAAGACCAGCAAAGGCCGGGAAGATCGGGTTCCACCCCGGACGCGTCGTGGCTAGCGTTGGACCCGTGCGGATTGGTGTGAACGTACCGAACTTCGCCCCGGGCACCGACCCCGATGCGCTGCGACGGTGGGCGCAGACGGTCGAGGGCCTCGGCTTCGACCTGCTGATGGTCTCCGATCACCTCGCGGTGACCCCGGACGTGGCCGAGCAGTATCCGGCGCCGTTCTACGAGCCGTTCACCACGCTGTCCTGGCTGGCCGGGGTGACCGACCGGGTCCGACTGGGCACCACCGTGCTCATCGTCCCGTACCGGCACCCGCTGCTCACCGCCCGGATGGCGGCGAATCTGCACCGGCTCAGCGGCGGCCGGCTCGTCCTCGGCGTCGGCGTCGGCTGGGCCCGGCAGGAGTTCGAGGCGCTCGGGGTGCCGTTCCAGCGGCGCGGCGCGCTGACCGACGAATACCTGCGCGTCATGCACGACGCCTGGCGGAACACCGACGACTACGACACCGCGGCGATCCCGATCTGGGTCGGCGGCAACAGCGACGCCGGCATCCGTCGCGCGGTACGGTTCGGGGCCGCCTGGCACCCGTTGCGGGTCACCCCCGAATGGTTGACGAACGCCGCCGGGCGGCTGAAGGCCACCGCCGACGAGCTGGGCCGCCCGGTGCCCGCGTTGACGCCGCGCATCGCACTCCGGGAGACCCCGGAGGCGGTCACCACCCCGGACCGGCTCGCCGGTGTCGGCACCGTCGAGCAGATCATCGCCGACCTGGAGCGGATCCGGCTGCTCGGCGCGGACACGGTGGTGCTCGACCCGTTCAACGGCGACCTGACCGAGATCCGCCGGCCCGAACGCGCCTGGCGGACCCTTGCGGCCGTGGCCGCGTACCACCGATCCCAGGAGGACCGATGACCCCCGACGACGAGAAGTTTCTCCGCCGTGCCGTGGAGATCGCCAGCAACGCCGGGGCCGCCGGCGAACGGCCGTTCGGCTCGTTGCTGGTCGGCGCGGACGGCACCGTCCTGATCGAGGACCACAACACGGTGGTCTCCGACTCGGACATCACCGCCCACCCGGAGCTGAAGCTGGCCCGCTGGGCCGCCCGGGAGCTCGCCCCCGAGGTGGCTGCCGGCACCACCATGTTCACGAGTTGCCAGCCCTGCCCGATGTGCGCGACCGCGATCGACCGGTCCGGCCTCGGCCGGGTGGTGTACGCCCTGTCCGCCGAGCAGTTCGAGGAGGTCAAGCCGGCCACCCCGCCGCCGCCCCCGGTGCGGTACGAGGGACCGGCCCTGTTCGACGAGGCGCGGCGGCCGATCGACGACCACTACTAGGCGACGGTGGTCGCGGGCCGAATAGGATCGCCGGCTCACCTCCGCCGGTCGTAGGCTGCGGCAATGCTGCTGCGCATGTCGACCCTGCTGCTCCGCACCCTGCGCGAGGACCCGGCCGACGCGGAGGTGCCGAGCCACCGGCTCCTGCTCCGCGCCGGCTACGTCCGCCGCGCCGCACCGGGCGGCTACACCTGGCTGCCGCTGGGCAAGCTGGTGCTGGACCGGGTCGCCGAGATCGTCCGCGCCGAGATGGCCGCGATCGGCGACCAGGAGGTGCACTTCCCGGCGCTGTTGCCGGCGGAGCCGTACCGGACCAGCGGGCGGTGGACGGAGTACGGCGACGACATCTTCACCCTCGCCGACCGCAAGGGCGCCGAGCACCTGCTCGCCCCGACCCATGAGGAGCTGGCCGCGCTGCTGGTGAAGGACCTGTTCACCTCGTACCGGGATTTCCCGGTGACGCTGTTCCAGATCCAGACGAAGTTCCGGGACGAGGCCCGGCCGCGCGCCGGGCTGCTGCGTGGGCGCGAGTTCCTGATGAAGGACGCGTACTCGTTCGACCTGGACGAGGCGGGGCTCCAGGCCGCGTACGACCGGCACCGGGAGGCGTACCGGCGGATCTTCACCCGGCTCGGGTTGGACTTCACCGTGGTGCGGGCGATGTCCGGGGCGATGGGCGGCTCGGCGTCGGAGGAGTTCCTCGCCACCACGCCGGTCGGCGAGGACACCTACGTCGGTTGCACCGCCTGCGACTACGCGGCCAACACCGAGGCGGTGGTGACCGCGGCCCCGACCGCCGGCGACCCGGACGCGCACCCGGCCTCCGAGGCGCACGACACCCCGGAGACGCCCACCATCGCGTCCCTGGTGGAACTGGCGAACGCCCGCGCGCTCGCCGGCCGCACCGACTGGACCGCCGCGGACACCCTGAAGAACGTGGTGCTGACCGTCCGCCGGCCCGGCGCCGAGCGCGCGGAGCTGCTGGTGATCGGCCTGCCGGGCGACCGGGAGGTGGACCTGAAGCGGGTCGAGGCGGCGGTGCATCCGGCCACCGTCGCGGTCTTCGACGACTGGGCGGCGCACCCCGAGCTGGTGCGCGGCTACCTCGGGCCGCAGATTCTCGCCAAGCACGGCGTCCGTTACCTGGTCGACCCCCGGGTGGTCACCGGCACGTCCTGGCTGACCGGGGCGAACGAGCCGGGCCGGCACGCCACCGACGTGGTCTGCGGGCGCGACTTCACCCCCGACGGCACCATCGAGGCCGCCGAGGTACGGCCGGGGGACCGCTGCCCGGCCTGCGGGGACGGCGAGCTGACCATGCGGCGGGGCATCGAGATCGGGCACATCTTCCAGCTCGGCCGCCGGTTCACCGACGCGTTCGCCCTGGACGTGCTGGGTCCGCAGGGCAAGCCGGTCCGCCCCACCATGGGCTGCTACGGCATCGGCGTGTCCCGGGCGGTCGCCTCGATCGCCGAGCAGCACCACGACGACCGGGGCCTGGTCTGGCCGGCGGCGGTCGCGCCGTGCGACGTACACCTGGTGGCCGCCGGGAAGGGGCCGCAACTGGACGCGGCGCTGGACCTCGGCGGGCGGTTGGCCGCCGCCGGGCTGCGGGTGCTGATCGACGACCGGACGCACGTCTCCGCCGGGGTGAAGTTCACCGACGCGGAGCTGATCGGCATCCCGCGCGCCGTGGTGGTCGGCCGCCGGCTCGCCGACGGGTACGTCGAGCTGCGCGACCGGGCCGGCGGGGAGCGGACCGAGCTGCCCGTCGGCGAGCTGGTGGAAAGGCTGACGGCAGAGCGTGCAAAGCGGGTGTAACGGCCGGTCGGGTGGGTACCGGTCGAGAATCGACTTCGTTTCGTTCCGGAGGCTCTCAAATGGCGGATCTACGCGTCTGTGACGTGATGACGAGACAGGTGGTCTATCTCTCGGCCGAGACCATGCTCGACGAGGCGGCCCGGGTGATGCGGGACACCGACATCGGCGACGTCGTGGTCACCGACGGGGCCACGCTGGCGGGCATGCTGACCGACCGCGACATCGTGGTCCGGGCGGTGGCCGACCGGCTCGACCCGGCGGCGACGCCGATCGGCTCGGTGATCACCCGTGAGGTGGTGATGATCGAGCAGCATGCGACGGCAAACGAGGCGGCGTCGTTGATGCGCGAGCGCAATATCCGGCGGGTGCTGGTCTGCGACACCGATCGGAAGCTGGTCGGCATCGTCTCCCTCGGCGACCTGGCGATGCAGCTCGACCCCACCTCGGCGCTCAGCGACATCAGCGAAGCCGCCCCCAACATGTGAAAGGAGGGTGCCCTTGTTAACGCTTCCGGTAGAGCAGGGGCCCCTTCTTAACACTCCCCGACGCGCGGGAGCATCCCCGCGCGAGCACCCTCGACGGGCGGGAGCCACGACGGGCGGGCGACGGTCGGCGGTAGCCTCGACGGATGCCCGAGATGCCGACCAAGCTGGCGGAGATCGTCGACGAGTTCGCCGCCGCGCCCCGCGACGTGGTGCTGGAGATGCTGCTGGAGTACGCCGACGTCATCCCGCCGCTGCCCGAGGGGATCGACCGGGAGGGCATGGAGCAGGTCCCGGAGTGCCAGACGGCGTTCTTCCTGCGCGCCCAGGTGCAGCCGGACGGCACGGTGCTCACCTGGTTCGACTGTCCACCGGAGGCGCCGACCACCCGCGCCTTCGCCGGCATCCTCGCCGAGGGCCTGGCCGGGGCGAACGCCGAGCAGGTGCTGGCCGTGCCGGACGACCTCTACCAGCGGATGGGGCTGGCCCAGGCGATCAGCCCGCTGCGGGTACGCGGCGGCACGGCGATCCTGGCCCGACTCAAGCGCCAGGTCCGGGAACAGGTCGGTTGAAGCCCCAGCGCCAGGTCCGGGAACAGGTCGACTGAGGTCCGAGCGCCAGGTCCGGGAACAGATCGGCTGAGCTGCGGGTTGTCCCGGTTCATGGAGATCGAGATCTACGCCGACGTGGTCTGCCCCTGGTGCTGGATCGGCAAGCGCCGGCTGGAACAGGCGCTGGAGTCGTACGACGGCGAGGTGACCGTCCGGTACCGGCCGTTCCAGCTCGACCCGACGCCGGTCACCGAGCCGAAGCCGCTGATCGAGGCGCTGGGCGCGAAGTTCGGCGGCCGGGACCAGGCGGAGGGGATGGCAGCCCACGTCACCCAGGTCGCCGCGGGCGCTGGGATCGAGATGCACTTCGACCGGGCGGTGGCCGCCAACACCTTCGAGGCGCACCGCCTCGTCCGCTTCGCCGCCGAGCGGGGCCGGTCCGCCGAGCTGGTGGAGCGGCTCTACCGGGCGCACTTCCAGGACGGGATCGACGTCGGGTCGACGGATGCGCTGGTCAAGCTGGCGGCCGAGGTGGGCCTGGACGAGTCCGACGCGCGCGGGTACCTGGAGTCGAACCTGGGCCGACGCGAGGTGGCCGCCGACCTGTCGGCCGCCCGCGAGCTGGGGGTGACCAGCGTGCCGACGTTCGTGCTGGCCGGCAAGTACGCGGTCACCGGCGCCCAGGAGCCGGAGACCCTGCGCGCCGCCCTGGACGAGGTGCGCCGCCGGGAGACCGGCCCGGCCTGAGCCGTCGGAGACACGGCCTGAACCGGCGGGCGGCCGGCGCGGCCTGAGCGGCGGGCGCCCGGCCTGGCCTGAGCGGCGGGCGCCCGGCCTGGCCTGAGCCGCCGGGAGACCGGCGCGGCCCACGCCCTCGACAGGCCGGCGAGCTCATGCATCGACGATCTTGATGTTTCACGTGGAACAAGATCGACGGGTGTGGGTCACGCCGGCCGGGCGAGCTCCTCCACCACCTGCGCGCCGGGCAGCACCCCGAGCGCCGGGCCGGGCAGGGCAATCTTGCTGTGCCGTACGCCCGAGCCGATGATCACGTGCGGAGTGGCGACCACCCGCGAGTCCACCAGGATCGACCAGGACTCGGGCAGCCCGATCGGGGTGATGCCGCCGTATTCCATGCCGGTCAGCTCGACCGCCTCGGCCATCGGCGCGAAGCTGGCCTTGCGGACGTCCAGCATCCGGCGGATCACCCCGTTGACGTCGGCCCGGGTGGTGGCGAGCACCAGGCAGGCCGCGTACCGGACCTCACCGCCGCGCTTGCCGGCCACCACCACGCAGTTGGCCGACTCCGCCATCTCCACCTCGTACGCGGCGCAGAAGGCGGCGGTGTCGGCGAGTTCGGCATCGATCGGCGCGACCAGCACCTCGTCGACGTCCACCGGCGCCTCGGCGGGCCACTGCTCGATCGCGGCGGCGACCGGCGGCGCGAGCAGGTCCAGCCGGGTGCGGGCGGGCTCGGTCTTCAACGTCCCCATCACGGAACCGATCCTCGCACCCCCGCCACCCCAACCCCCACCCCCGAGCACCGTTGATCATGAAGTTTGCGTCGCAGAAAACTCGATTCCCGACGCAAACTTCATGATCAACGGGGCCAGGCGGGCCGGGGCAGGCGGGGGCGGGGAGGGGTCAGCTGCCGGTGAGGAAGGCGTTGTCGCCCATGAAGGCACGGTCTCCGGTGACGGCGCGCTGCTCGGCGTGCAGCAGTTGGGGACGGCGGCTCTCCAGGTCCTCCATGCCGTGGCGGACCGCCAGCCGGATCACGCCGTAGAGGAAGACGAACCCGAAGACGTACAGGAGCACGGTGACGACGACGACCAGCATGGCCTCAGGTTAGGTCGGTCAGGACCAGCAGATTTCTCATCTTTTCCCGGTTCCCCCGTACGTGTCGGCGAGGTGGTCGGCCCAGGTCCGGGTGCCCGTCGGGGTGGCCCGGGTGGTCAGCCCGCCGGCGCGCAGCGACCGGCCCAGCCGGCCCGGCAGCCGCACCGGCAGGAACGGTCGGCGGGAGCCCTTGGCGGCCTGCCAGGCGCGGGCCGCCTCGTCGAAGCGGAGCACCTGCGGTCCGGCGTACTCCTCGACGTCGTCGAGCGGGCCGGCGGCGAGCCGGGCGACGAGCCGGTCGGCCACCTCGGCCGGGTCGACCGGCTGGGCCAGCACCGCCCGGTCCCCGATCACCGGCCCCAACCGGCTGGACCGGGTGAGCAGCTCCGCCAGGAACTGGGGGAACTGGGTCGCCCGCAGGATCGTCCACGGCACCGGACCGGAGCGGACCACCTCCTCGGCGGCGAGCTTGTGCCGGTAGTAGCCGAACGGCACCCGGTCCACGCCGACGATCGACACGTACACCAGGTGTCGTACGCCGGCCTGACCGGCCGCGACGACCAGCCGGCGGGTGCCGAGGACGTCGACCTGGTGGGTGCGGGAACCCTGGTTCGGCGCGGACGCCAGGTGCAGCACCGCCTCCGTGCCGGCCACCGCCGCCGGCAGCCCCTCCCCGGTGGCGAGATCGGCGGGCACCCACTCGACCGCCGGGTCAACACGCCGGTGCCGGCTCGTCGCCCGCACCGTGACGCCGTCGGCGAGCAGCCGTGGCACGACCGCCTGGCCGAGTCGCCCGCTCGCGCCGGTCACCAACACCCGCATGGTCCCTCCCGATGATCCCGCCCGTCCCACCCTCCGACGGTGCCACCGACCCGGACGTGACGGCGGGCGCCGCACCGGTCCACGGTGGCACCACCGAAGGACGGGCCACCCGCGCCGGGACCCCGGGCCGCACCGAGATCAGGACGCCCGCGCAGGCCCACCGCGCAGGCTCAGGCCGCCGCCGAGGTGCGGGCCGCCGCGCGGTCCGGCACCACCCGCCCGGCGACCAGCGCGCCGACCAGCGCGCAGCCGGCCGCCACCGCCAGGGTGCCGGCATACCCGGCCGGCCCCGGCGCACTCCCCATGCCCAGCAGGGCGCCGATCAGGGCCAGCACGGTGGCGGAGGCCAGCGAGTCGCCCAGTTGCAGCGACGAGCTGTTCCGGCCCTCCTCGCCGGGGGCGGACAGGCTCAGGGTCAGCACCGACAGCGACGGGAAGAGCAGTCCCATGCCCAGCCCGGCCACCGCCCAGGCCAGCATCCCGAGCGGCACCGGCACCGGCGGGAGCAGGACGGCGGCCGTGCCCGCGGTGCCGACCGCGATGCAGGCCAGCCCGGCCCGGGGCAGGGTGGCGGTCGACGCCGGGGCGGGCAGCCGCCCCTGCAACCAGGAGCCCAGCGACCAGGAGACCGCCCCGATGGTGAGCGCCAGGCCGGCACCGGTCGGGCTCAGCCCGCGTTCCCGGGACAGCATCAGCGGGATCACCACCTCCGCCCCGGCGAACGCGGCCGCCGCCAGCGCCCGCAGGCCGATCACGGTGGGCAGCCCCCGCGCGGCGCGCAGGAACCCGGCCGGCAGCAGGTGCGGGACGCTGGCCAGCAGGCCGGCCAGCGCCACCGCCACCACCAGCACGGCGGTGGCGCCGCGCTGCTGCCCCCCGTGATGCAGCAGTGCGGCGCTCACCCCCGCCCCGCACGCCCAGCCGATCCGGCCCGCCGAGCCGGCGGGCGGCCGGCGCCGCCCGGCCGTCCCCAGTGCCCGCAGGCCGGGCTGGATCAGCAGGACCGCCGGCACCGCGACCACCGGCACCGCGAGGAAGACCCACCGCCAGCCGAGGTGCTCCACGATCAGGCCGGCCACCACCGGCCCGACCAGCGAGGGTACGACCCACGCGGCGGCGAAGGCGGCGAAGATCCGGCGGCGCAGCCGCTCCGGGTAGGCCAGCCCGACGATCACGTAGAGCGCCACCGACAGCAGGCCGGTGCCGAAGCCCTGCACCATCCGCCCGGCGACCAGCACCTCCATCCGCGCGGCGATGCCGGCGAGCAGCAGCCCGGCCACGAAGAGGCCCAGCCCGGCCCACATCGCGGGGCGGGGCCCCCGGGCGTCGCACCAGACGCCGGAGGCGACCATGCCCAGCACGCCCAGGGCGAGCGGGCCGCCGAAGGCCAGCGCGTACCAGCCCAACCCGTCCAGGCTGCGGGCGACGGTGGGCATCGCGGTGCCCACGGCGAGCGCCTCGAAGGCCAGCAGCGACACCAGCGCCACGCTGCCCACCGTCATCGCCCGCAGCCGCGGGGTGTAGAGGCCCTCGGCCGGGACGGCCGGCGACGCGGTCGCGGTCACCGCCGGCCCGCCGGGCAGCGAAAGACCATCGGGTACGCCGGGTGCGGCGCGGGGACAGACATGCCCCTACCCTGCGACCTCAACCCGGATTGAGGTCAACGCCGGGTGACCCGGCCCACTCACGCGGTCTCCAGCGCCTCGCCCATCCCCTTGGCCAGGCCGGACAGGTGCTGGTCGGCCAGCAGGTGACCGGCGGTGATCACCAGCGCCATCGGCCACTGGATCACCTGGAAGGCGGCCAGCACCCCGATGCCCGCGTAGTAGGCCAACTTGTCCGGTGGCGGCACCGCCACCTCGCCCAGCACCGGGACCTCCACCCGCCGCCGGTCGTAGGAGTGGAGCTTGTCCATGTCGTGCAGGTTGCGCGTCAGCGCGCTCATCCCGGCCTCCCCAGGCCCTCGGCGTTCCTCACGGTTCTGCCACCCCGGATTCCACCGCCCACCCCGTCCATGCCCGCCGAGCTGCGGAAATTTCTCCCGCCACCAGGGCATAAGGGACGGCACGTCGGGAAGCCAGGGCGCCGGAACGACGACCGGGAGGCGACATGGCGTACGCCGGGGGACGCGACGACGGCGGTGGGAAGCGGGGCCGGCGGCCCGGCCGTACCGCTCGATGACGCCGCTGGGCCGCGTGGCCGGCCGCCTGCTGCCCCCGCTCCCGGTGCCGGGGCTGGTCGGTGACGCCACCCGCGCGGTCGACGCCGCGGCCCGGAAGCTGGCCCGGACCGCCGGCCTGAGCAGCCGCCGGGTCTGGTCCGGCAACGGGCGGCACCACATCGAGGTGCACGGCGTCTGCCAGGACGGCGGCGACAAGCTGGCCCGGCAGGTGGAGGCGGCCCTGGAGCGGCTGCCCGGGGTGGCCTGGGCCCGGGTGAACGCCCCCTCCGGCCGGGTGGTGGTGGCCGTCGAGCAACCCGAACCGAAGCTGCGCGACCTGATCGCCACCGTCGCCCGCACCGAGCACACCTGCGACCACGAGCCCGACCCGGACGTCCCGCCGCCGCACCCGCCCGAGGAGGGTCCGCGTACCCCCCGCACGCTCGGCGGCCTGGTCTCCGACGCGCTCGGCCTGACCATCTCCGCGGCCACCCGCATCCTGCCGTTCACCCCGGTGCCGGGCGAGGTGGCCGGGCTGCTCCGCGCCGTCGACCTGCACCCGAAGCTGCACGCCCTGGCCAACCGGGGGCTGCGCGCCGACCCCCGGGCCGAGGTGCTCTTCCCGCTCGCCGAGGCGGTGGCGCAGGGCCTCTCCGGCGGCTGGACCGGCATCGTGCTCGACGGCGCGCAGCGACTCGTGCAGTGGGGCGAGGCCCGGGCGCAGCTGGTCACCTGGGAACGGGCCGAGCCCCGGTTGACCGGGGACCCCGACCGGGCGGTGGCCCGCGCCCCGCGTGCCGAACGGCCCATCCCCAAGCCGGACGGCCCGGCCGAGCGGTACGTCAACCGGATGCTGGCGGCCGGCCTCGCCGCGGGGGCCGCCGCCGTGCCGGTGGTGGGCGGCAAGCGGGCCATCTCGGTGGGGCTCTCCGCGCTGCCCAAGGCGCCCGGCAGCGGCCGGGAGGGGTACGCCGCCCAGCTCGGCCGGATCCTCGCCCGGCGCGGCGTCATCGCCATGGACCGCAGCGTGCTGCGCGAACTGGACCGGATCGACACCGTGGTGCTCGACGCGGCCGTACTCGGCTCCGGCCGGGGCGTGCTGGCCGACCTGGCCCCGCTGGCCGGTGCGGACACCGGCGAGGTGGCGGGCCGGGCGTTCGAGCTGTTCGACCCGGACGCGCCGGACCGGCTCCAGCGCGCGGACGGTTGGCGGCTCGGCCCGCTGGACCGGCTCGACGCCGTCGACCCCGGCGACACCCCGGACACCCGGCGGCTGCGGGCGGCCGGCGGCCGGCTGCTCGGGCTGGCCCGGGACGACCGGCTGGTCGCCGTGCTGCGGGTGGACGAGGAGCCGGCGCCCGGCGTGCAGACCCTGCCGACCGCCGCCCGGCAGGCGGGGCTGCGGCTGGTGGTGGCCGCCGACGACCCCGAGCGGTACGCCTTCGCCGATGCCGTCCTGCCCAACGGCTCCCGGCTCACCGAGTCGGTACGCGCCCTGCAACACGACGGTGCCGTCGTCATGCTGATCTCCGGCGACCGGTCCGCGCTGGGTGCCGCGGACTGCGGGGTGGGCCTCTCCGACCCGCGGGACACCCCGCCCTGGGGGGCGCACCTGCTGGTCGGGGACGACCTGCGGATCCCCGCGCTGCTGATCGAGGCCGTCGGGACGGCCCGCGAGATGACCCGGCAGAGCATCCGGCTCGGCCTGGCCGGCACCGGCCTCGGCGCGCTCGGCGCGTTCACCACCGACACCGCGCTGCTGCCCGGCCGGACGCTCGCCGCGGTGAACGGCGCCGCCGGGTTGGCCTTCGCCAACGGGGTGTGGCGGGCGCACCGGCTGCCCGACCCGGCCCGGACGCCGGTGCCGGTCACCACCGCCTGGCACCTGATGCCGGTGGACACCGTGCTGCGCCAGCTCGACACCGGCCCGGACGGGCTCGCCGCCGCGGAGGCGCACCGGCGGCACGGCGCCGTCGGGACCGACGCGCCCGGTCAGGCCAGCCTGTTCCGGGCCTTCGTCGAGGAACTGGCCAACCCGCTCACCCCGGTGCTCGTCGCGGGCGCGGTGCTCTCCGCCTCGTTCGGCTCGCTTGTCGACGCCGCCCTGGTCGGTGGCGTGGTCGGCGGGTCGGCGCTGGTCGGCGCCGTGCACCAGCGCAACACCGAACGTTCCCTGGCCGAGCTGCTCTCCCGGTCGGCGGTGACCGCCCGGGTCCGCCGGGACGGCGTGGAGGAGGTGGTGTCGGCGGACGACCTGGTCGCCGGGGACGTGGTGCTGGTCGGGCCGGGGGACGCGGTGCCCGCCGACTGCCGGGTGCTGGAGGCGGTCGGCCTGGAGGCCGACGAGTCGTCGCTGACCGGGGAGTCGCTGCCGGTGGGCAAGACCGCCGAGCCGGTGGTGGCGGCGAACATCGCCGACCGCCGGTCCATGCTCTACGAGGGCACCACGATCGCCACCGGCCGCGCGGTCGCCGTGGTGGTGGCCACCGGCTCGGACACCGAGGCCGGGCGCAGCCTCGCGCTGGCCCGGCAGACCCCGCCGGCGAGCGGGGTGGAGGCCCGGCTCGGCCGGTTGACCAGCTCGGCGGTGCCGCTGGCGGTCAGCTCCGCGGTGGCCGTGGCCGGGGCGGGACTGCTGCGCGGCGTACCCCTGGCGGAGACGGCCGCGACCGCCGCGAACCTGGCCGTGGCGTCGGTGCCGGAGGGGCTGCCGTTCCTGGTCAGCGCCGCGCAACTGGCGGCGGCCCGGCGGCTGGCCGAGCACGGTGCCCTGGTCCGCAACCCGCGCACCATCGAGGCGCTGGGCCGGGTGGACGTGCTCTGCTTCGACAAGACCGGCACCCTCACCGAGGGGCAGTTGATGCTGGCCGGGGTCGGCGACGACGGCCGGTACGCCCCGCTCGACCGGCTCGACGACGGCCTGCGCCGGACGCTGGCCGCCGCGCTGCGGGCCACCCCGACGGCGGACGACCCGGACGAGCTGCCCCAGCACACCGACCGGGCGGTGCTGCGCGGTGCCCGGGGTGCCGGGATCTCCGCCGACACCGGCGCCGCCGGTTGGGCCCCGGCCGGCGGGCTGCCGTTCGAACCCTCGCGCGGCTACCACGCCACGGTCGGCCGCACCGGTGACCACCTGCTGCTCAGCGTGAAGGGGGCACCGGAGACGGTGCTGCCCCGGTGCACCTCCTGGCGCACCCCGGGCGGCCGGGACGAGCCGCTGGACGCCGAGGGCCGGCAGCGGATCGAGGCCACGCTTGCCGACACCGCCGGCGCCGGGCACCGGGTGCTGGCCGTCGGCGAGTGCCGGGCCGCGACCGCGACGATCACCGACGCGGACGTACGTGACCTGGTGTTCGTCGGCTTCCTGGCGCTCGCCGACGTGGTACGCGAGAGTGCCGCCCCCGCCGTGCGCCGGATCCGCGCGGCGGGCGTGCACACCATCATGATCACCGGGGACCACCCGGTCACCGCCGAGGCGATCGCCTCGACCATCAGCCCCGACCACGGCACGCAACGGGTGGCCACCGGCACCGAACTCGACCAGCTCGACGACGAAGCCCTCGGCGAGCGGCTGACCCGCACCGACGTGGTGGCCCGCTGCACCCCGGCCCACAAGGTACGCATCATCCAGGCCCTGCAGAAGGCCGGGCGTACGGTGGCGATGACCGGCGACGGGGCCAACGACGCGCCGGCGATCCGGCTGGCCGACGTGGGCATCGCCCTCGGCCAGCGGGGCACCCCCGCGGCCCGCGCCGCGGCCGACCTGGTGGTCACCGACGACCGGCTGGAGACCATCATCGCCACCCTGGTCGAGGGGCGGGCCATGTGGTCGTCGGTACGCCACGCGCTGAGCATCCTGGTCGGCGGCAACCTCGGCGAGATCGCCTTCAGTGTGCTCAGCGCCGCGGCGACCGGGCGGTCCGCCCTCACCGGCCGGCAGTTGCTCCTGGTCAACCTACTCACCGACCTGGCCCCGGCGCTGGCCATCGCGGTCCGGCCGCCCGGCGGCGACCACGCCGACGGTCTGCTGCGGGAGGGGCCGGACCGGTCCCTCGGGGCCACCATGACCCGGGAGATCGGCCTGCGCGCGGCGGCGACCACGCTGGGCGCGACCGCCGGCTGGACGATGGCCCGGTGGACCGGCAGCGAACGGCGGGCCGGCACCGTCGCGCTCGCCTCGCTGATCGGCACCCAGCTCGGTCAGACCGTGCTGGCCGGCGGGACCAGCCCGACCGTGCTCGCCTCCACCGCCGCGTCGGTGGGCGTGCTGGTCGGCGTGGTGCAGACGCCCGGCGTCAGCCAGTTCTTCGGCTGTACGCCGCTGGGCCCGGTCGGGTGGGGCATCGCCGCCGGCTCGGCGCTCGGCGCGACGTTCGCCAACGGGGCGCTGACCCGGCTGGTGGAACGTTTCCCACCAATGTCCACCGACGGCCGGGCCCGCCCGCAGCCGGCCCCGCACGACGCCGCGCCGTCAGCCCCGGACGACGCCGCGCCGCCAGCTCCGGACGACGCCGCGCCGCCGGCCGGCACCCGGCAGGACGAGCCGGTGGACCTGGCCGCGGCGGAGAGCCCCGACGGGTGGGGCCGACCGGACGGACCGCCGGTGAGCTGACCCGCGATCGGCCCCGTACGGCGATCGCCGCCGTCCCCGGCGCGGAGCCGGCGGCGGCGGCGATCAACCGCAGTGGTCAGGGACGCTCGGAGATGGCCTCGATCAGGTCGCCCACCGGGCGGTCCGGCAGCGACCGGGCCACGTCGGCCACCGCCACGATGCCGACGAGCTCGTGCCCGTCGATCACCGGCAGCCGGCGTACCTGGTGCTTGCCCATGGTCCGCAGGATCTCGGCGGCGTCGTCGTCGGCGCCCACCGTCACCGCCTCGCCCTGGGCCAGCTCGCCGGCGGTCACGTTGCCCGGGTCCCGGCCCTCGGCCAGCACCTTCACCACGATGTCGCGGTCGGTCAGCATGCCCCTGAGCCGGTTGTCGTCGCCGCAGATCGGCAGCGAACCGACGCCCAGCTCCGCCATCCGGCGGGCGGCCACCCTCAGGTCGTCCTGCTCACGAACGCAGGACACGTCGTTGGTCATGATCTCGCGTGCGGTCGGCATCGGCATCACACCTCACTTCCGGGGGGTTGTGAGGTTCTGCTACCCCGGGCGGGCCGGTCCATTCGCGGGACGTCCGCGTCGGCTGGTCTCCGGCTACCCGCCGCCGGCAGTGTGACGACGGCCGGTAATGGAAATATGGGGGCGGTGTCGAGACTGCTGGATGGGCGTTACCAGGCCGAGGAGCTGCTGGGCAGTGGTGGCATGGCCGCCGTGTGGCGCGGGCGGGACCTGCGGCTGGACCGCCCGGTCGCGGTGAAGGTGCTCACCGGGGCCGGGCTCGACGAGCCGATGGCGCTGGAACGGTTCGACCGGGAGGCCCGGGCCGTGGCCCGGCTGGCCCACCCCAACATCGTCGCCGTGTACGACTTCGGCACCGACGACGGCGACCCGTACCTGGTCATGGAGCTGGTCGAGGGGCAGACCGTGTCGGCGCTGGTCATGGCCGCCCCGCTGCCGATCGGGCGGGCCCTGGCCATCGCCGAGCAGACCTGCGACGGTCTGGCCGCCGCGCACGCCGCCGGGGTGGTGCACCGCGACATCAAGCCCGGCAACCTGATCGTCACCCCCGCCGGCATCGTCAAGATCTGCGACTTCGGCATCGCCCGGCTCTCCCGGGACGGGGAGAACACCCTCACCAACGCGGCCACCCGGCTCGGCACCAGCTCGTACATGTCCCCCGAGCAGGCGACCGGCGGCCCGGTCGACCCGCGCACCGACCTGTACGGCCTCGGCTGCACCCTCTACACCATGCTCGCCGGCACCCCACCGTTCGCCGGTGATCCGCTGCACGTGCTGCACCAGCACCTGCACGACCCGCCCACCCCGGTCCGCAGCCGGCGGCCCGAGGTGCCGCCGGCACTCGACGCCCTGCTCGCCGACCTGCTCGCGAAGGACCCGGCGGCCCGCCCGACGGACGCGGCCGAGGTCCGGGACCGGCTCGCCGCGATCCGGGCGGACCTGCCCGGCGACGAAGCGACGGACGGCCTGCCCGTGGCTGCGGACGGCCCGCCGCTGGCGGCGCTGGCCGGAGCGGTCGCCGCTGGCCCCGCCCGCCCGGATGGCGCGGGATCGGCGCCGGTGGCCGGTGCCGCACCCTGGCCCACCGACGGATCGAGGCCGAGCCTCGACCGGCCGACGGACGAGCCGCGCCGCCGCAGCCGCCGCCCGGCCGTGTTGCTGGCCGTGCTCGCCGGTGCGGTGGTGCTCGCGGTGGCCGGCGCGGCCCTGCTGCCCGACGACGAGCCCACCAGCCCGCCACCCGTCACGGCGGCGACCACGCCCGCCACCCGCCCCGCGCCGGTTCCCTCCAGCGCGGCGGCCAGCACGCCGCCCGCCCCCAGCCCGACCAGCGCCGCGCCCGCGCCGGCACCCCGGGCCAGCACCTCCACCCGGCCCGTCACCCGGAGCACCGCGCCGACCAGCGCCCCGGCGCGGACGACCAGCCCGCCGCCGCCCGCCGACCCGATCGTGGCGATCCGGCTGTCCATCCAGGAACAGGTGAACACCGGGCAGCTCAACCCGGACGCCGCGAAGGACCTGCACGCCAAGGTCGACGCCGTCGCCAAGAACCTCGCGGCGGACGACCAGCGGCGGGCGAGGGACGAGATCAAGAAGCTCCGCGAGAAGCTGACCGGCCTGCGCAAGGACGGCCGGCTCAGCGAGGCCGGCTACCTCCGGCTGTCGAAGGACGTGGACCGGCTCGCCGCCCAGGTCGGCTGACGGCCGGCTCCGCGCCGGCCGTCCCGGTCAGCGGCGATCGGGCCGGTCGGCGGCGATCGGGCCGGTCAACGGCGGTCAGGCCGGTCAGCGGCGGTCGCGGGAGCGGCGGCGGGACGCCCACACCCCGGCCCCCACCGCCAGCAGGGGCAGCAGCAGGCAGAGCAGGACGGACAGGTGCCACGGCTTGATCGCTCCCATGCCCGGCAGCCTAGAGACGCCCGTCAACACCGGTCAGCCGCGATCCGGATCGGCAAGGAAACCGGCCAGCCGATCCCGTCGCCGCCGCGCGAACCGGGCGGCCAGACGTGGCCCGAAGACCCAGCACAGCGCCGCCAGCAGGCAGCCCATCGTCACACCGCCGGCAAAGTACCCATCGGGGATCCGCTGCCCCCGCCAGCTCGGGTAGGTGGCCACCCACAGCACGATGGCGGGCAGGCTGATCAGCACCACCAGGCCCGGCACCAGCATCCACGGTGCCGTCACCAGGATCAGCCAGCGGAGGATCTTGCGACGGAACGGCTGGCGGTGCCGCCACCGCCGCTTCAGCCCGACCGGGTGATACGGGAAGAAGACTCCGAGCCAGGCGGAAACGCCCAGCGCCCCCAGGGGCACCACCGTGATCCACAGCGCGGTGAGGATCGCGGCCTGCGGACGCCTGTCGTGGGATCCCACCACGATCGCGATCACCGCCGCGAGCGGTGAGACCAGCAGCCACAGCACCAAATTCTTGGCCTGCTGCGAGTGGCGCAGCGCCCGCCGGTCGCCCAGCAGGCCGATGCTGCGTCGAGCGTCCGAGCCGAGAAGATTGGTCGCCGGCACGTCCGAGTACATCCACAACGAGAGGATCATCGGGTACGCCAGCGGCCCATGAAAGCTGAACAACAGGTTGGTCAGGCTCGGGGGCAGCAGGAACCAGGCGAGCGTCATCATGGTGCCGTTGGTCGCGACCACGATCGGGGTCTCGAACGGCCGGCGGAAGGCCCGGCGCAGTTCGGCGCGGAGCGCCTCGGACAGCCGCCCGGGACGGTCGGCCGCGTTCGCGGTCACCGGCCGCCCACCCGTCTCACCCTCGCCACCACGGCCACGCATACCCGCTCGACGGCCTACCGCACCTGAAACCCACGGGGCCGGCTGCGCGGCATAGCCTGGACGTCGTGAGCGACTGGCTGACGGACACCCGCACCTCGTACGACACGGTCGCGGTCAGCTACGCCGAGCTGGTGCGCGACCTGTTGGCCGAATCGCCGTACGAGCGGGCGGCGTTGGCCCTGTTCGCCGACTTCGTACACGCCGCCGGCGGCGGACCCGTCGCGGACGTCGGCTGCGGATCGGGGCGCGTCACCGCCCACCTGCACGGGCTCGGCGTGAACGCCTTCGGCATCGATCTCTCACCCCGGATGATCGAGGTGGCCCGGCGCGACCACCCCGGCCTGCGGTTCCAGGTGGGCTCCATGACCGACCTCGCGCTGGCGGCGGGCTCGGTCGCCGGCCTGGTCGCCTGGTACTCGCTGATCCACGTCCCCGACGATCAGGTGGGCGCGGTCCTCGCGCAGTTCCGGCGGGTGACCCGGCCCGGTGGCCCGCTGCTGCTCGGCTTCCACGTCGGCGACGAGTCACGGCTCAAGACGGAGGGCTACGGCGGCCACCCGATGAAGGTATACGTCCACCGGCGCCAACCCGCCCGGGTGGCGGCCTGGCTGCGCGACGCCGGCTTCACGGTCGAGGCCCAGTTGACGGTCACCTCGGCCGAGAGCTCGCTCGGCGGGATCATCTTCGCGCGCCGCGGCGCATGACCGGGACGGCCGGCGCTGGCGGGCATGCCGTAGCGTCGATGACATGACGACGGCAGTGGTTTCTCTCGTGGCGTTCGTGCTGATCCTGGTCGCGGTTGTCGTCGTCGTTGCCCGGCGGGACCGCAACCGGCTCTCCTCGGCCGAGGATCCGACCGCGATCCGGCAGGCCGGCGCCGACCAGCACCGGCACGAGGCGGAGCGGCACTTCGCGTCGGGCCTGGCCGAGCGCCAGCACACGCCCAACCCGTGAGCGGGCCGCACCGTCGCACGATGCACCTGGAGCAGGTCCGGCAGGCGTACGCCGCCGTCGCGGATCTCTACATCGAGTTGTTCGGCACGAGTCAGCAGTCCCACGTCGACGACCTCGCCTTCATCGGGCGTCACCTGTCGGGCCGGCCCGGCACGGTGCTCGATGTGGGCTGCGGGCCCGGCCACCTCACCGCACACCTCCGCTCGCTCGGCGCCGACGCGGTGGGAATCGATCTCGTACCCGAGTTCATCGCCCACGCCGTGGCCAGCCACCCGACCGGCATCTACCGGCTCGGGTCGATGGACACCCTCGACGTCGCGGACCACTCGGTCGCCGGCATCCTGGCCTGGTACTCGTTGATCCACCGGCCACCGCACGAGCTCGACGGCATCCTGGCCGAGTTTCGGCGGACGATGAGCCCGGCCGGGACCCTGGTGATCGGGTTCTTCGACGGTGACGAGATCGACGCCTTCGACCACAAGGTCGTGACGGCCTACCGCTGGCCGGCTGACGTGCTCTCGAACCGGCTGGCCCGAGCGGGCTTCACCGAGGTCGAGCGCCTCCAGCGGCCCGGTGACGACACTCAGCGGGCGCAGGCCGCGATCGCGGCACGCCTGTCGATCTGAGCCGGCTGCCCCGATGCGCACGGCAGATCGACCCTGTCGCCGATTATCCAATCGACCCGGGTTCGGATCCGCGACACAATCCCCCGATGTCCGAACCTCCGCTCGGCCTCCTGCGCTGGCAGTTCGACCTGACGTGGTCGCTGTTCGAATACCATCTCGAACGACTCGAACCCGCGGACTTCCTCTGGGAGCCGGCCACCCACTGTTGGTCGGTACGGCGCGGCGCTGACGGCAGTTGGACCCCGGACTGGGCCGACACCGAACCCGACCCGGTCCCGGTGCCGACGATCGGCTGGTTGACCTGGCACATCGGCTGGTGGTGGACCGTGACGACGGATCATCTACGGAAGCAACCAGCACCGCAGCGCACGGACGTTCGATGGCCGGGCGCCGGTGAACCGGCGGTCGCCTGGCTGCGTCATCTGCGCACCGAGTGGCGGGGACTCCTCGACAGCCTCACCGACGCCGACCTCGGCGGCACCGCACCGTTCCCGTGGCAGGGCGAGACCGGATACACAGTCACGCACACGATCGGCTGGGTCAACGCCGAGCTGATGAAGAACGCAGCGGAGATCGGTCAGCTCCGGCTGCTGCGTGCGTCGCGGACCGGGCCTGGTCGCCAGACGCTCTGACGGCGGCCACCGGAAGCAGAACACCTACGCTAGGTTGATGAGCCATGCCAGGCTCGATCAGTCACCTGTGGACGCAGATCGTCCACTGGTTGCGGGAGAACGCGCCGCGCACCGTGGAAAGACTCAACCCTCCCGCGGACGAACGGGCGCTGGCCGGACTCGCCTCGGAGTGGGGCATCGAACTGCCACCTGACCTGGTGGAACTCCTCCGGCACTGCAACGGTTCCGACCCCGCACAGGGCGTCACCGGCATAATCCTGCTCCCACCGGGCTACCACCTGATGGACAGCTCGTGGATCGGTCGTGACACCCGGCAGAGAGCCGCGATCTGGGGCGATGACTGGCACCCGACCTGGCTCGCGATCGGAAGCGATCTGTGCGGTGGCTGCCTCGTCCTCGATACCCAGCCGCAGCCGCCGTACGGTCGGGTATTCGAGTTCGACAAGGTCGAAGGGCCCTTCGGCTCGGCGTGGGACAGCCTGGCCGACCTGCTCAGCGAGATGCTGGCTTTACTGGAAGGACAAAACCTCCGCCTGGCCCACCGAATACCCCACGACTATCCCCGCCCGCCGGATCCGTTGCGGCCCATTGTCCGCGACGGAGAATTGGAGTGGGAGCGCGGCAGAGGCGACTGGACAGCGGGGTCACACCCGCGCGCCCGACCACCTGCCGGAAGCTGTGCCGGATGACTGACTCCGGCTCGCTGCCGGCGCCGCCGCGCACGGCTGGCACGATTGACGCATGGACGGAGCGGACCCGCAACCAGGTCAGCCAGCCGCAGCCCCCAGCGACCTGGTCACGGTCGACCTCACCGAAGCGGAACGCCACCTACTCGCCCGAGGGCTCGCCGAGTGGGGCGGGCCGGCTCACTGCACGGAAGCGTTGGCGGTCGCCATGGGCTTCGCGGGAGTTGCGGATCTGCATGCCCAGGCCGGCCGGCTGGCCGCGTCGATTCGCGCCGAAGCTCCGCTCAGCCGTCATGACTGGCGACGGGTCCTGATTGCCACCGAGGTGGTCTTCGCCAGCGACATTTTCGGATCCGGTCATGACTGGGAGACGACGACCGGCCTGACGGACGAAGAGACGATTCGTCTCCTTCGGGCCGTTCAGCGGGAACTGGCACGCTCGGCGAACGTGCACAACCTGTGAGGTTCCACCGTCGTCGCCTGTGACTCCTGCCCGTCGGCCGGCATGGCGCTACGGATGGCTGTACGGCCACCGCCTGACCAGTCCCTAGAGTGGCCGCATGTGGAGTCCGCTCGACCTCGTCGCCGACACCATCGGCGACGCGCTCGGCACCTGGCTGGGCCGACTGTTCAGGGCAAGTGACGGCGAACGGTATGTGGCCGCAGCGTACCGGGACCGCTCCAGGCGAGGCCTCGGTGGGCGGTGGCGGCATGGTCACCTCCGCAGGACAGCAACTGGCCTCGAATGGGTTCCTGATCGTTTGCGTTCGATACGACGAACGCCCGTAGCTCTGACGGACATCCGAATCGTGGGTGAGCGAGACTTGACGCTGTGGGAGCATCTGCCCCTCAGCCCAGATTTGAAAGTCCTCCGCTGCCAGACGAGGAACGGCCCGGTCGAGTTGGCGGCGGGCACAGCTGACGTGCAGTTCGTCCGTGCCATCCCCAATCAACGGCGCTGATAAGAAGACCGTCGCCGTCACCGATCCCCCCGACGTCCCGTGAAACGGGCGGCGGCCACCCGCCACCGCCGGTGCCGGGCCGCCACGCCCGTAGCGATCGGATCGCGGCAGAGACGTCTGCGCGTCCCCTGTGGTTGGAGTCGGCTTGTCCTATCCCTGTGCTCTTATCCCGGCATGCACGAGGGTCGTCACAGGCGCACTCGTTGAGGACGGCGCGGTCCTGCTGGTGCACCGCAGCCCGACCCGCCTGGCATACCCAGATCTCTGGGATCTGCCCGGCGGGCATGTCGAAGCGGACGAGTCGGAACTACAAGCCCTCGCACGTGAGATGCACGAGGAGCTCGGCGTTCAGATTGTGGCGGAGTCCTCTGCACGGTTGGGCGACTTGCATGCCGGCAGTGGTGAGGACGCCGTTCACATAGGCGTATGGCGAATCGGAGACTGGGTTGGCTCGCCGACCAACCGTGCACCTGACGAGCATGACGACATCGCATGGGTCGGGATCATCGAGCTGGGCGGCCTTCCCCTCGTGCACGGCGACCTGGCGGCACTGGTTCGCTCGCTACCTGAGCCGGAGCGCGCCCGCAGGGACTCGGATGTCACCCACCGCGACCAGGACGACTGAGGAGCCAGGTTCGGCAGGTATCGCGCTCGCCACTGGTGTTCGCCAGCCGGCTTGTCGGTACGGATGGCTGTACAGCCGAGCCGGCGACTCAGCACCCGAGCGCCAGAGTCAGGCTTCGGCGATCACGAGGTAGAACGTGAAGCCCGCGACGACAGGCCCACTCGCCAGACGGTCTACCCACGCCTCTGCTTTCGTCTCAGCCAGCTGACCCGCCTGCACGGCACGAGCGGCGTTTCGACGGAATCCGAGCATCTGGTCTGCTGTGTCGAAGTCCCGAAACATCACGGCGATGGGATCGACCGATCGCACCCGCAGGCCCGCCTGACCGCACAGGCGCACCAGCTCGCGACCGATCGTCGCGTTGCGAACCCGGCCTGCCACGAAGTCCGCGAATCGCCGGCTGGTCTCGAGGTCTTCGTCTGCGACAGCAAGCGTGTCCCAATCCGGCTCCGCCATGCCAAACAGCCCGCCTGGTCGTAGTACTCGACGAACCTCAGCTATCGCCTTCGCCGGGTCAAGGACGTGCTGCAGCATCCTGTCCGCCCTCGCCCGGTCCACGCTCCCGTCAGCCACAGGAAGCTCATGGATGTCGCCCGCGCGGAGCTCGACATTCGGCCGATCGGCATAACGGCGACGAGCCTCGTCCAACATCCGAGGGTCGTAGTCGACACCGATCACCCTGCCACCGGCACCAACTGCGTCAGCCACACGCCCAAGGTCCGTCCCCGGGCCACAGCCGATATCGACTACCTCCTGATTGGCCCCGACATCGAGAGCGGCGAGAAAGCGCTGCTTGTAGTCCATTCCCACCGCCGTGCCGGCTGCCTTGTCCATGTACTCAATCTGATCCGGTGCGGCCGTTGCCGCCGCGAGCTGAGTCATCGATCAACCTAAGCACAACAGTCTCCGTAGTAGGTGACCGCCTTCTGCTCGGGCACTCGACGATTCGGATGACGGCCGACACCTACGGGCACGTCCTGCCGGCGCGGTCTCGTCAGGCTGCCTCGGCCATAGATCGCGCGACCTGTCGGCGGGTGTCGATGACGGTCGTTGACCTGCACCGCGAATCGGCCGGTGCCGCCCTCTCCCGGCGCCGTCGACCACCTTGGCTGTACTGCTGGCTGTACGGCCATAAGCCTCTGAGGCCTGGTTGGCTGTGTGCCAGTGGCCGTTCCGAACCGCGCACCGCCCGAGGTAGGGCACGATGTCCCGGTGGGTGAGAACAACGAGCTCGGCACCTGCGACCTCTGCGGCCGACCGCTTGACGCCGAAGGCGAGAACGCCTGGCTGGCCTTGGAGGTCTTCCGGCCCGAGAGCGACTACCTCAATGTGTCCTTCTGTCGACAGCAGCACGCAGCCGAGTGGCTGAGAGCGCCGTTGCCAGAGGTGCAGCCATTTGTTCCGACACCGCGAACGAGGAAAGACCGGCTCCTCGGCTGGGCTGTCGCTGCGCTGTTCCTTTGGGCTGGGATTCTCGGGCTGTTGGGTGCCTACGCACTCGTCCGCCTGCTCGGTGGTTGGGACTGAGGTAGAGCTCTGCCAGGTGATGCGCGACGGATAGGGTCCGGTCATGCCGTGCTCGGATATTCGCGAGCGATCGGCAAGCTAGGCGTCAGACCAGCCAGTGACCATCACGCATCAGGTCACGGCCGGCGATCTCGTTCGCCTCCCGCCACGCTTGTATGCGGCGGGGTGTCACTCGAAAGAATGCGTAGCGGGTCGTGCCGACCCGCGCATCCCAGAATCTCGCGGCGAAGGCGTCGGCCAGGTCGTTTGGCACGTTCTCGCGCGAGAACGTCTCGACGGTGCCCTCGATGAGTACCACGTCGCGGGTTAGGCCGACCGACATCCGCACGCGTCCAGAGGATCGCAGATTGCGCCCGGTCGGGCTGGACTCGCTTGTTGCCAAGGTGAACGCCGCACCATCCCAGAGGAAGGACAGCGGCACCAGGTAGGCGTTGCCGTCCCGGTCTGCTGAGGCGACCCATGCGTCGAGGTCGTGGTTGAGGCGCGCCAGCGTGTCCTGCTTACGTTGCTGCAGCGTGCGCGGCGGTTCGGGTTCCACGTCGGGGTTCTCCTTCTACATTCGCGGGGGCGCTCACGGTCGAAGCCCCAAGCAACGATGGATGTTGAAGGGCGCTTTAACGCAAGCGGTAGCGCGTGAGCGTCCGAGACTCGTCGCCGGCCGCGTTCACGGCGACGCTCTCAGCGACGAGACAACCGCTCAGGACCATCAGCGAGTCGCGGTGTCGCAAATCAGTTGGCGGAGGCGTGTCGCACATCAGCCGACGGCAACCAACGGCTACCGGTTCTCGGCTGACCGCTTCCGGGTGAGGGTGACCCCGGCGAGCACCAGCGCGCTGCCGGCCGCGATCGCGGCGGTGCCAAGAGGAGACGGCGTGACCGCTTTGGCTGTACGAATGGCTGCACTCGGACCCGAGATCAACCAAGGGAAGTGCTGGTGGAGCCCAGGGGACTCGAACCCCTAACCCCTGCCTTGCAAAGGCAGTGCTCTGCCAGTTGAGCTAGGGCCCCGTGCCGGGCGGAGCCGCCCGGTGCTGGCAGCCGGTCGGCCGGTCAGCGCAGGTCGGGCGCCGTGGTCGCCTCGTGCCACAGGGCACGCTCGTCGTTCGACGCCTTGACCTTCTTGGCCACCACTGCCACCACGCCGACGACACCGACCAGGAACAGAAGCTTCTTGACCATGGGGCGACCCCTCGCGCTCGACTGCCGTCGGGAAGGACGTGCGGTGGGGCTAGCTGGAATCGAACCAGCGACCTCAGAGTTATCAGCTCTGCGCTCTAACCGACTGAGCTATAGCCCCGCGTGGCGACGGCCAAGGTTAACCTATCGCCTCGTCCGGCCCCAAATCGGGGTCGATCGTGACGCCCGCGCCGCCAACCCGACCGTACCCGGCGGCCCGGGGGCCGGGCGATCGGTTTCCGGCCGGCCGGAAACGGAGACGCCGGGGCCACCTCACGGCGGGCCCCGGCATCACTCGTCGGATCAGTCGCGCTCGGCGAGCGTCAGCTCGATCCCGCCGACCAGGTCGGCGCAGACGTTGTAGACGAACGCCCCGAGGGTGGCCAGCGCGGTGAACAGCACCACGTTGACCAGCCCGACCAGCGCGGAGGTGAGGATGACGCCCTTGGCGGTCACCCGGAAGCCGCTGGTGCCCTGGCCGCCGCCGGCATTGACCAGGTCGGTCAGGCTGCTGTTGACGCTCTCGAACACGCCCATCGCGTCCAGGGCCAGATAGAGCACCGAGGTGGCGACGACCACCACGATGAACAGCACCACCGAGACGGCGAAGGCGAACTTCATCACGGACCACGGGTCGATCCGCTTGAGGTTGAGCCGGGCCCGGCGCGGCCCGCGGGAGGCCGCGGAACTCACCGAGGTACGCGCGGCGCGTACCGCGTCACCGACCCGTGCGGCCCCGACGGCCGCGGCGCCGACGCCCGGGGGGAGACCGCCACCGCTGGCCGGACGGCCGGCGGGACGAGCGCCGCCCTCCGGCTGCGACTTGGCCGCGCCGGCCCGGGCCTGGGTGCCGGTGGCCCCAGCGCCCTTCGCCGGGGCTGCCTGCCCCGCGCCGACCTTGATCGGCTGCGTGGTGGACGACGAGCGCGCGGCCGCCGCCCCCGGGCCGGCCGGCGCCGGCTTCGGAGCGGCGGGGGTCGGCTTCGAGGCGACCGTGGCCGGTTCCGCGGCGGCGGCCGTGGCCTCGGTGTTCTCCGTCGCCCCCGAATCCTCCGCGGGCTTGTCCGGCGGTGGCGACATGCCGGGAGCCCGGGTGAACTTCGGGGCAGGCGCCTCGCCGGGGACGGTGGCCCGGCCGACGGCCGCCCGCCCGGCAGACTGGGTGCCCCCGTCCGCGGACTCCTCGTCGACGGCGCTGGCCGAGGTCCCCGAGTTCCCCGACTTCGCCTGTGTCTCCGTCATCAACTAGTCCTGTTCCTCAGGCTCGTCGGCATTGCGAGCAATCGCCACGATAGTCACGCCGTCCGGGAGGTCCATCAGCTTTACCCCCATTGTGTTCCGGTCACGCGTACGGCGTACAGGCTTCACCGGAGTCCGGATGACACCGCCGTTGCTGGTGATGGCGAACAGCTCGTCGTCCGGATCGATCACCACCGCACCGACCAGACCACCCCGGCGCTCGGTGATCTTCGCAGTCAGCACGCCCTTACCTCCCCGGCCCTGCACCGGGTATTCCTCGATCGGCGTACGTTTCGCGTATCCGCCGTTCGTCGCGACCAGCACGTCCAGACCCTCGCGCACGACCTCCACCGCGAGCAACTCGTCGTACTCGCTGAACCGCATGCCGATCACCCCGGAGGTGGCCCGGCCCATCGGGCGCAGCGCCTCGTCCGTGGCGTTGAACCGGATCGCCTGCGCGTTCTTGGACACCAGCAGCAGGTCGTTCTCCGGGGCCACGAGGACAGCGCCGACCAGCTCGTCCTCATCGCGCAGGTTGATCGCGATGATGCCGCCGGAACGGTTGGAGTCGAACTCCTCGAGCCGCGTCTTCTTCACCAGACCGTTCTTCGTGGCGAGGACCAGGTAGGGCGCCACCTGGTAGTTCGGAATCTCGATGATCTGCGCGATCTGCTCATCCGGTTGGAACGCGAGCAGGTTGGCCACGTGCTGACCCTTGGCCACCCTACTGGCTTCCGGAAGCTCGTACGCCTTGGCCCGGTACACCCGCCCCTTGTTCGTGAAGAACAGGATCCAGTCGTGGGTGGAGCAGACGAAGAAGTGGCTGACGATGTCGTCCTGCCGCAGCGTCGCGCCGCTGACGCCCTTGCCGCCCCGCCGCTGCGACCGGTAGAGGTCGACCTTGGTGCGCTTCGCGTACCCGGTGCGGGTGATGGTGACGACCACGTCCTCGCGGGCGATCAGGTCCTCCATCGAGACCTCGCCCTCGAAGGGCACGATCTTCGTCCGCCGTTCGTCGCCCCACTTGGCGACGATCTCACCCAGCTCCTCAGAGACGATCTTCCGCTGCCGCTCCGGCTTGGCCAGGATGTCCTTCAGGTCGGCGATCTCCAGCTCCAGCTTGGCCAGCTCGTCGAGCAGCTTCTGCCGCTCCAGCGCCGCCAGCCGGCGCAGCTGCATGTCCAGGATCGCCGTCGCCTGGATCTCGTCGATCTCCAGCAGCTGGATCAGGCCCTGCCGGGCGTCCTCGACGGTGGGCGAGCGCCGGATCAGGGCGATCACGTCGTCCAGGGCGTCCAACGCCTTGGCCAGACCGCGCAGGATGTGCGCCCGCTCCTCGGCCTTGCGCAACCGGAACGCGGTCCGCCGGCGGATGACCTCGATCTGGTGCTCGACGTAGTAGCGGATGAACTGCGCCAGGTTCAGCGTGCGCGGCACCCCGTCGACCAGCGCCAGCATGTTGGCGCCGAAGGTCTCCTGAAGCTGGGTGTGCTTGTAGAGGTTGTTGAGCACCACCTTGGCGACCGCGTCGCGCTTGAGGACCAGCACGATCCGCATGCCGGTACGCCCGGAGGACTCGTCCCGGATGTCGGCGATGCCGCCGAGCTTCCCCTCCTTGATCAGCTCGGCGATCCGCTCGGCCAGGTTGTCCGGGTTGACCTGGTAGGGCAGCTCGCTGACCACCAGCGCCGGCCGACCCCGCTTGTCCTCCTCCACCTCGACCACCGCGCGCATCCGGATCGAGCCCCGCCCGGTCCGGTACGCGTCCTGGATGCCGGCGTGCCCCACGATCAGGCCGTGGGTCGGGAAGTCCGGACCCTTGACGATCTCCAGCAGCGCTTCCAGCGTCTCGGCCTCGTCGGCCTCCGGGTGCTCCAGGCACCACTGCACCGCCGCGCCGATCTCCCGCAGGTTGTGCGGCGGGATCTTGGTGGCCATACCGACCGCGATGCCCTCGGAGCCGTTGACCAGCAGGTTGGGGATGCGCGACGGCAGGATGGTGGGTTCCTTGGCCCGGCCGTCGTAGTTGTCCTGGAGGTCGACGGTGTCCTCGTCGATGTCCCGCAGCATCTCCATCGCCAGCGGGTCGAGCTTGCACTCGGTGTTGTGGCTGACGAAACCGTCGGAGACGAACGAGTGGTCCTCGGTGTCCACCCGGATGCTGTAGACCGGCCGCACGCCCGCGTCGGCCAGCTCGGCCACCTCGGCGTAGTAGAACCGGCCGTCGACCAGCGGCTCGACCACGTCGAGGATGCCCGGCTCGGTGATCCGGGCGGCGATCTCGTCCCGGTCCCGCTCCCAGCGCTCGATCCGGTCCACGTTGTGCCGCCGCAGCCAGTCCCGCTCGGTCCAGCGGGTGGCGCCGTGCTCGCGGATGAAGTCACCGACGAAGGGCACGAAGTCACCGGCGAGCGCCCTGCTGGTCACCGGCACCTGGGCCAGTTCCGATGCCAGCTTGGCCTGCTTGCGGCCGAGGAAACCGACGTGCGCGGCGAAGATCCGCGCGTCCCGGCGGTTGGTGATGACAACCTTGATCTCGCCGTTGTCGTACCGGCACTGCCGGCTGACCACGCCGAACTCCAGCAGCAGCTGCTGCACCTCACGGGCGAGCCGCGCGCTGCGGGTCGAGTACGAGACCTGGATGGTGTGGCGCGGCAGCAGCGAGGAGGAGCCGTCGCCCTCGAAGAGCGCCTGGAGGAAGGCCCGCTTGACCGCCGCCGGCCCGCGCCAGACGAATTCGGGTACGAACTTGTCGGCGCTACGCGCCCCGACCAGCTCGCCGAGGATGCTCGACCGCAGGGCGGAGAGGTCCTGGACATCGAGCTCGTGCAGCGTGCTGCCGGAGGCGATGACCCGCTCGGCAACGTAGCGGGGGCCACCGACCGCCAGGTCGTAGGCGGCGAGTACCCGCACGAAGAACTCACGGTCGACGTTGTTGAAGCCGGCTCGGTGCTCCGACACCCAGCCTTCGGACACGAATGCGCCCGCCAGGACCGCCGCCTCGACGTGCTCCAGCGTCGGGTAGCCGATCTCGTCCGGCACCGTCCGCTGGAGGACCACCCGATCCCCGGGGGAGATCTCGGCGAGCAGCTTCCACAGCAGGGTGGGCACGCCGGCCACGCTCACCAGGCAGAGCACCGGGTGGTTGTGGGTGCCGGTCAGCTCGTACCCCTCGCGGGTGCGCAGCCGCAGCGTGGGGTGCTCGCCGGAGTGGAAGAACCGGCTGGCGTGGACCAGGTCGCCGTTGCGGTCGCGGACCTTCAGGTCGACGTCGGTCTCGCTGCTCGGCGCGGCGCCCGGCACGACGTCGCCGATCCGTACGCTAGCCTCGGCGGCACGAATCCGGACATCTCCGGTCAAGCAGTAACGCATCGCCGCAGCCGGATCATTTCCGGGCGAACCGAAGTTGCCGTTGCCGTCCACCAGCGGGTACCGCAGCGACCAGGGCTGCGCCATCCGGACCAGCGCGTCGTAGATCGCCGAGTCGCCGTGCGGGTGGAACTGGCCCATCACGTCGCCGACGACGCGGGAGCACTTCACGTAGCCGCGGTCCGGCCGGTATCCGGAGTCGAACATGGCGTACAGGATCTTGCGGTGGACCGGCTTGAGCCCGTCCCGGACGTCCGGCAGCGCCCGCCCGACGATGACGCTCATCGCGTAGTCGAGGTACGAGCGCTGCATCTCGACCTCGAGGCCGACCGGCTCGATGCGGTCGTGCTGGGCGACGACCGCGGCCGGTGTCTCCGGGGTCTCCGGCTCGTTGGGGGTGGACTCGGGAGTATCGGTCACTGTTAACCCTTATCAGACTCAGAGTCGGCTTCGTGCTGTGGATAACCGCTGTGGAAACCGGCCAGACTGTGGATAACTCTGTGGATCGCCGGGGTGTCCGGTGGATCACCGACCACCCCGGCGCCGTCCGTCAGATGTCGAGGAACCGCACGTCCTTGGCGTTGCGCTGGATGAACGACCGGCGCGCCTCGACGTCCTCACCCATCAGCACGCTGAACAGCTCGTCGGCGGTTGCGGCGTCGTCGAGCGTCACCTGGCGCAGCGTACGGGTGGCCGGGTTCATCGTGGTCTCCCACAGCTCGGGATAGTTCATCTCGCCGAGGCCCTTGAACCGCTGGATGTCGTCCGGCCTGGCGTTTGCCTTCTTCTGCTGGCGCAGCGCGATCAGCCCGTCGCGCTCCCGGTCGGAGTACGCGTACTGGGCGTCGTCGCCCTTCCGGTTCCACTTGATCTTGTAGAGCGGCGGGGCGGCCAGGTAGACGTGGCCCAGCTCGACAAGCGGCCGCATGAAGCGGAACAGCAGGGTGAGCAGCAGCGTCTGGATGTGCTGGCCGTCGACGTCGGCGTCGGCCATCAGCACGATCTTGTGGTAGCGCAGCTTCTCGATGTCGAAGTCGTCGTGGATGCCGGTGCCCAGCGCGGTGATCAGCGCCTGGACCTCGTTGTTCTTGAGCACCCGGTCGATCCGGGCCTTCTCCACGTTGAGGATCTTGCCGCGGATCGGCAAGATCGCCTGGGTACGCGGGTCGCGGCCCTGCTTCGCCGAACCACCGGCGGAGTCGCCCTCGACGATGAAGACCTCGGACTCGCGCGGGTCGGTGGACTGGCAGTCGGCCAGCTTGCCCGGCATCGAGCCGGACTCCAGCAGCGACTTGCGCCGGGCCAGCTTGCGCGCCTGCTGGGCGGCGATCCGGGCCCGGGCGGCCTGGGACGCCTTCTGGATGATGATCTTCGCTTCGCTCGGGTTGCGGTCGAACCAGTCGACCAGCGACTCGTTGCAGACCCGCTGCACGAAGCTCTTCACCGGGGTGTTGCCCAGCTTGGTCTTGGTCTGCCCCTCGAACTGCGGGTCGGTCAGCTTGACCGAGATGATCGCGGCCAGGCCCTCGCGGATGTCCTCGCCGGAGAGCCGCTCGTCGCCCTTGAGCAGCTTGCGGTCGGCGCCGTACCGGTTGACGACGCTGGTCAGCGCGGCCCGGAAGCCCTCCTCGTGGGTGCCGCCCTCGTGGGTGTTGATGTTGTTGGCGAAGGTGTAGACCGACTCGCCGTACGACTCGTTCCACTGCATCGCGATCTCGACCGACATGCCGGCCTCCTCGGCGCCGAACTCGACCACCGTCTTGTGGATCGGGTTCTTGGAGGCGTTGAGGTGCCGGACGAAGTCGGCGATGCCGCCGTCGTAGTGGAAGGTCACCTCGCGGATCTTGCCCTCCTCACCCTCGGGCACCCGCTCGTCGAGCAGGTGGATGGTGAGGCCACGGGTGAGGAAGGCCATCTCCTGCAGGCGCCGGTAGATGGTCTGGAAGTCGAAGTCGACGGTCTCGAAGACGTCCGGGTCGGGCCAGAAGGAGACCGCCGAGCCGGTGCGGTCGGTGGCCTCGCCCTTCTCCAATGGGGTCGGCTTGGAGTGGTCGTAGCGCTGCCGCCAGACGAACCCGTCCTTGTGGATCTCGACGGCCATCCCGGTGGAGAGCGCGTTCACCACGGACACGCCGACGCCGTGCAGGCCGCCGGAGACGGCGTACGCCTTGCCGTCGAACTTGCCGCCCGCGTGCAGCACGGTCAGCGCGACCTCGACACCCGGCTTCTTGAGCTTGGGGTGGAGGTCGACCGGGAAGCCCCGGCCGTTGTCGGTGACCCGGACCCCGCCGTCGGCCAGCAGCACCACGTCGATGGTGTCGCAGTAGCCTGCCAGCGCCTCGTCGACCGCGTTGTCGACGACCTCCCACACGAGGTGGTGCAGGCCGCGCTCGCCGGTGGACCCGATGTACATACCGGGCCGCTTCCGGACCGCCTCCAGCCCTTCGAGGACGGTGATCGACTCGGCGCCGTACTTCTTGTTGTCCTCCGCTGCCACCCTCGGCCACTTTCTGCGCCGGCCACGCCAAGGCGCGGGGCGCGGGTTCGGCGGACAGGACGCGACGTCGGGCGCGCACGGACCGGCCCGGATGCCCAGGTCGGGGATCGCTCGCGCCGGTCGCCGCGGTTGCCCGCGGATCGCGATCGGCTCGACCGGGCCCGGGACAATGATCAAGGGCCTGCGGGCCCGTTGTCCGTCGCACCGTGTCCGGTCTTCGTCTCGCCCTCAATCTTACTGTGCGCACACGACAGAACCGCCACTCGGCACCCCTGTAATGGCGGCTGAGAACTCCGTAGCGGGCCGAACTGCGCTGTCCGCGACTCCCCCTACACGCCAGGCCCCCGTCGCGGGTCGCCGCCGCCGTCGGATCGCCGGGCCGGGCCGGGGCGGACGTGGCGGACGACCGCGCCGTACCGTAGCTTTGCCACGCCGCCCGGGCTGCTCTTGATCTTTTCCGGTCGGAACCGGGACGATCGACCCGATCGCTCGCACACGTGCTGAAGAGGTGACGCCAGATGGGGCTGGACAACGTCGCGGTGCACTGGCCGCGGACCGGCCGCTTCTACGATCCGGTCGCGCCGGCCGAGTTCGTCGACTTCGGCGAGATCGTCGACCTGCCGCGGATCTCCGCGCCGACCGCGGCGCTCGCCGAGCTCATCGCCAAGACCGGCACGGTACGGGCGACCGCCTACACCGAGCTGGTCGACCTGATCCTCGGGCTGGAGGATGTGCTCTACGCCACGGAGAACGCCGCCGAGGACGAGGATCCGGTGATCGACCCGGACGGTTGCTCCTGGATCGCCGGCGGGGTGGAGAAGTTCGTCGCCCAGCACCGGCCGTTCGGCGAGGCGGTGACCTTCGAGTCGGTAAGCGAGGTGCTCCGGTCGCTGCTGTCCGACGGTCGGCTGGCCGAGCAGCAGTTGCGCTGGCTGGACAGCCGGCTGGACAAGCTGCGGGACGAGAACGGCGAGCCGCCGCAGTGGAGCTTCACCTGCGCCGAGCTGGCCGTGCTGGCCGCCTTCTACCGCCGCTGCGCCGACCGGGGCTTCGCCGTCTACGCCGACGCCTGATCCGGTCGCCCCGGCGCGGGCGGCTCGGTGGTGGCCCGGTTCGCCGCCGCGATCACCTCGGTCAGCACGGTGTGCAGGTGCCGCAGGTCGGCCAGCGGCAGGCCGAGCCGCTCGACGATCGCGGGTGGGATCCGCTCCGCCTGCGCCCGGAGCGCCCGCCCTTCGGGGGTGAGCGACACGGCGAGGCTGCGTTCGTCCGACGCGTCCCGCTCACGTCGCAGGTAGCCGGCCGCTTCGAGCCGCTTCAGCAGCGGTGACAGGGTGCCGGGGTCGAGTTGCAGGAGCCGGCTCAGCTCGCGACCGGAGAGCGGCGCGTGCTGCCAGAGGGCCAGCATGACCAGGTACTGCGGGTGGGTGAGGCCCATCGGCTCCAGCAACGGCCGGTAGACCGCGACGACGCCGCGGGCGGCGACGGAGAGCGCGAAGCACACCTGCTGCTCCAGCGCCAGCGGGTCACCGTCGAGTTGCTCGGACACCTGCGGCCTCCCTGGGGTCGTTGCGATCGTAGCAATGGTTGCTGTACCAATGGTTTGTACACCAACGGTTGGTCGGGAGGGGCAGGTATGAGCACCGAGGAGCACATCGGGGACGCCGCCGGCAAGGGCGGGCGCCTCATGAGTTGGGTGTTCCGCAACCTGGCCGGTCCCCCGCAGATCCAGGGCGCGCTCCAGGGCGGCTCCCGCCAGGCCCGCGAGGGCTGGAAGCAGGACCTCGAACGGCGCAAGCAGTGGAGCCGGGAGCAGCGCGAACGCAAGCGGGCCGAGCGCGAGGCCCGGCGCGGTAGCTGACCGTCAGCCGTAGGTGTCGCGGGGGCCGCGACCACGCACCCGGCGCGGCCCCCGCGACCAGGACGGCGCGGCCGGGCCGTGGATGTGCAGCTTCCGGACCACGTTGTGGCCGACCTCCCGGCCGATCTGCTGGAGCAGCGAGCCGGCGAGCAGCCGGAGCTGGGTGGCCCACGCGGTCGAGCGGGCCTCCACGGTCAGCTCGCCGTCCTCCAGCTTGACCGGCCGGCTGTGCTGGGCCACCTCCGCGCCGACGACCTTCTCCCAGGCGCCGAAGACGGTCGCCTCGGCGGCCGGCTGCTGCCAGCCGCGCGCCTTCATCAGCCGTTCCAACACCACGCCCAGCGGTTGGGGGTCGCGCGGGTCGGGGCCCGACCCCGAGTAGCCGCGCAGCCGCTTCTCGCCGTCGCCGCGTACCGCGCCGCGCCGCCGGGTGGGCGCGGCGGCCTGCCGGCGGGCCTTGGCCGCGTCGAGCACCGCGCGGGCCAGCTCCGGTCCGGACGCGCCGGCCGGCGGTTCCGCGGCACTGTCGCCGGCCGCGGGCGCTCCGGACTTCCGGGTACGGCCCGCAGCGGGTTCCCCGCCGCCGGCGGGCGGTGCTCCGCCGGCCGGGGCCGGCTCCCCGGGCCCACGCTCGGCGCCCGACGCACCGGCCCGCCGAGGGGCCGAACCACCGGGGGTACGCCGGGCCGGGTCCTTCGCCGGCCCCAGCCGGGCGGGCGGGAGCAGAGGCTCATCCGACACGGTGCACCGTCCCCTCACCGACCGCGTACCGGGTGCCGCGCAGGGCAGCCGGCACGTCCTCGTCCACCGCACAGGTCACCAGCAGCTGGCTGGCCCCACCCACCAGCGCGGCCAGCCGCTCCCGGCGACCGGCGTCCAGCTCCGCGAACACGTCGTCGAGGACCAGCACCGGCTCGATGCCGTCGGTGCGCAGCAGGTCGTAGCCGGCCAGCCGCAGCGCCAACGCGTACGACCAGGACTCGCCGTGGCTGGCGTACCCCTTGGCGGGCAGCGGGCCCAGGGTCAGGCTCAACTCGTCGCGGTGCGGGCCGACCAGGGTGGTGCCCCGCTCGATCTCCGCCGATCGCTGTTCGGTGAGCGCGGCGGTCAGCGCCTCGGCCAACGCCGCCCGGTCCGGGCTCGGCTCGGGCAGCGGCACCGACGGCCGGTACGCGATGCCCGCCGCGCCCCGGCCGGCGGCCACCGCGTCGTACGCCTTCGCCACGTGCGGGGTCAGCGCGGCGACCAGCTCCAGCCGGCCGGCCAGCAGCTCGGCCCCGTGCTGCGCGAGGTGCGCGTCCCACACCGCGAGGGTGGACAGGTCCCCGCCCCGGGAACCGCCGGTCTTGCGGGCCAGGTACGCGGTGCGCAGCAGGGCGTTGCGCTGCTTGACCACCCGCTCGTAGTCGGCGCGTACCCCGGCGAACCGGGGCTGCCGGAGCACCAGCAGGTCGTCCAGGTAGCGACGCCGCTCGGCGGGATCGCCGCGGACCAGTTCGAGGTCCTCCGGGGCGAAGAGCACCAGCCGCAGCGCGCCCAGCACGTCCCGGGCGCGGCGGGCCGGCGAGCGGCCCAGCCGGGCCCGGTTCGCCTTGCCCGGGACGATCTCCAGCTCGACCAGGAGTTCCCGGCCGTCGTGCACCACCGCGCAGCGGATCACCGCCGACGAGGCGCCCATCCGGACCAGCGGGGCGTCGGTGGCGACCCGGTGCGAGTCCAGGGTCGCCACGTAGCCCAACGCCTCGACCAGGTTGGTCTTGCCGACGCCGTTGGCGCCGATCAGCACGTTCGGCCCCGGCTCCAGGTCGACGCCGACCCGCTCGTACGAGCGGAAGTCGACAAGTTCCAGCCGGCGGACGTACACAGGTTGTGGATACCGGTCAGCGCTTGTGGACGGCGTGGCCGCCGAACTGCTGGCGCAGCGCGGCGACGGCCTTCATGGCGGGTGAGTCGTCCTGCCGGGAGGCGAACCGGGCGAACAGCGAGGCGGTGATGACGTTGAGCGGCACGGCGAGCCGGACCGCCTCGTCGACCGTCCAGCGGCCCTCGCCGGTGTCCTCGGTGTAGCCGCTCAGCTCGGCCAGCTCCGGGTCCTCGTCCAGCGCCCGGTCGAGCAGGTCGAGCAGCCAGGAGCGGACCACGGTGCCCTCGCGCCAGGACTTGAACACGCCCGGCACGTTGGTCACCAGCTCGGACTTGCTCAGCAGCTCGTAGCCCTCGGCGTAGGCGTGCATCAGGCCGTACTCGATGCCGTTGTGCACCATCTTGGCGTAGTGGCCGGCGCCGACCGGGCCGGCGTGCACGAAGCCGAACTCGCCCGCCGGCTTGAGCGCCTCGAAGACCGGCATCAGCCGGTCGACGTGCTCCTGGGCGCCGCCGACCATCAGGCCGTACCCGTTCTTGTTGCCCCAGACGCCGCCGGAGACGCCGACGTCGACGTATCCGATGCCCTGCTCGTTGAGGCGCTCGGCGCGCGGGGCGTCGTCGCTGAACCGGGAGTTGCCGCCGTCGATGATGATGTCGCCCTCGCCGAGCACCCCGGCGAGCTCGTCGATGGTGGTGTCGGTGACGCCGGCCGGGACCATCACCCAGACCGCGCGGGGCGACTCCAGCTTCTCGGCCAGCTCCGCCAGGCTCGCGACGTCGCTCAGCTCCGCGTTGCGGTCGAAGCCGACCACCTCGTGCCCGGCGGCGCGCAACCGCTCGCGCATGTTGCCGCCCATCCGGCCGAGTCCTACCAGGCCGAGCTGCATCTGCTGCTACCTCCGTACGTGCGGGTCCTGCGGGCGCCGGTCAGCGGGAGACCCGGATCGGCATGATGAGGTACCGGTACCCCGGGACGACCTCGCCATCCTCGCCGGCGGGGGAAATCACCGCCGGCTTGAACGCGTCGACGAAGTGCAGCAGGGCGTGCTGGGCGCCCAGGTTCGTCAAACCGTCGATCAGGTACTGCGGGTTGAAGCCGATGGTCAGCGGCTCGCCGGTGAAGGTGGCCTCCATGGCCTCGCTGGCCCGCGCCTCCTCGGTGCCGCCGGCCTCGACCACCAGGCCGTCGGAGCTGAAGCTCAGCAGCACCGGGGTGGTGCGCTCGGCGACCAGGGCGACCCGCTTGACCACCTCGATCAGCGTGCTGACCGCCACCTGGGCCGCGGCGTTGTGGCTGTTGGGGAAGAGCGAGCGCACCGGCGGGTAGTTGGCGCCGTCGAGCAGCCGGCTGGTGGTGCGCCGGGTGCCGCCGGCGAAGCCGATCATCCCCTCGCCGGCCGTGCCCTGGGAGAGCGCCAGGGTCACCGAGCCGCCGAGCGGGCCGAGGGCCTTCGCGGTGTCGTTGAGGGTCCGGGCCGGCACCAGCGCGTTGACGCTGATCTCCGGGTCGTCCGGGTGCCACTCCATCTCGCGCAGGGCGAGCCGGTAGCGGTCGGTGGCGAGCATGGACAGCGTGCCGCCGGAGAGCTCGACGCGTACGCCGGTCATCATCGGCAGCGTCTCGTCCCGGCCGGCGGCGATCGCGACCTGGGAGACGGCGGCGGCGAAGGCCGCCGCGTCGACCATGCCGGCGCTCTCCGGCATCTCCGGCAGGGTGGGGTAGTCCTCGACCGGCATGGTCGGCAGGGTGAAGCGGGCGCTGCCGCAGACCAGCTCCAGGTGGGCGCCGACGGCGGCGATGTCCACCGGCTTGGCCGGCAGCGCCTTGGTGATCTCGGCGAGCAGCCGGCCGGAGACCAGGGCGGCGCCGTCGGCGTCTCCCTGCACCTCGACGGTGACCTGGCTGGAGACCTCGTAGTCGAAGCCGGAGACCTGCAGGTTGCCGTCGGTGACCCGCAGCAGCACGCCGGCGAGGACCGGTACGGACGGCCGGTTGGGCAGGCTCTTCGCGGTCCACGCCACCGCTTCGGCGAGCGCGTCGCGCTCTACTCGGAACTTCATCAATGCCTCCGCGTCGACGTCAGCGACAACTCTCTCATGCCGACCGCTGCCTGCCGTCCCGCCCGACCGTGCGGGTACCCATCGCACCTTAGGGCGCGGGGACATCGGCTGTGCGCCCGACCCCGTGGATCTGCCGGTGCCGGAGCGACTGTCTCCGGCCGTTCCGGCCCGATCCACAGGAAGTCCAACGGTGATGATTGGTTTTTGTTGTTTTAGAAGAGATAACTCATCGTCTTCATCGCACCTGTGCAAACTGTGGAGAACCGGCGTCTGCCCAGTTCAGACAGGTTATCCACCGGTGGTTTGGCTGTGGAGAACCAGGGGTACAACCGGTGTCCCGGTCCACAGCCACGCCGCGTCCCCAGGTTGTCCACGGTTGTCCACCGGTTGTCCACCGCTAATCCACCGGGTTTCTCCCCAGTGCTGTGGACGGCGCGGAACGCCTCGACCGGCGTCATCCCCAGAACCTTCAACAGGCCGCCCACAGGCCCACCGTCGGCGGTGGACAACCGGAGCGTTGTCCCCAGGCGTCCACAGGTCCGTCCCCAGGAGTTGTCCACAGTCTGTGGGTAACCGGGTCGGGACGGAGGGTGGTTTTCCACCGCCTGTGGAACAGGGGGTGTGGACAACCGGGCCGAGGTGTGGACGAACACGACGCCGATGGTGGCCCCTGCACCGGGTCGAGGGTCAAGCGCCCGTACGCGAAAGGGCCCGCCGGACGTCCGGCGGGCCCTCGTCGTCGGTTCGCTCAGGGGGTGTTCTGCTTGATCCGGTTGGTGAGTTCGGCGATCTGGTTGTAGAGCGAGCGGCGCTCGGCCATCTGCTGCCGGATCTTGCGGTCGGCGTGCATCACCGTGGTGTGGTCCCGGCCGCCGAACGCCTGCCCGATCCGGGGCAGCGACAGGTCGGTCAGCTCCCGGCACAGGTACATGGCCACCTGGCGGGCGTTGACCAGCACCCGGGAGCGGGAGTGCCCGCGCAGGTCCTCCAGGCTCACCCCGAAGTAGTCGGCGGTGGAGACCATGATCTGGTCGGCGGTGATCTCCGGGCCGGCGCCGTCCGGGATGAAGTCCCGCAGCACCTCCTCGGCCAGCGACAGCTCGACCGTGGAGCGGGTCAGGCTGGCGAACGCGGTGACCCGGATCAGCGCCCCCTCCAGCTCCCGGATCGAGTTCGACACCCGGGAGGCGATGAACTCCAACACGTCCGGCGGCGCGTACAGCCGTTCCTGGGCCGCCTTCTTCTGCAGGATCGCGATCCGGGTCTCCAGGTCCGGCGGCTGGATGTCGGCCAGCAGCCCCCACTCGAACCGGGTCCGCAGCCGGTCCTCCAGCGTCGCCAGCTGCTTCGGCGAGCGGTCGGAGGTGATCACGATCTGTTTGTTGGCGTTGTGCAGGGTGTTGAAGGTGTGGAAGAACTCCTCCTGGGTCCGTTCCCGGTTCTCCAGGAACTGGATGTCGTCGATCAGGAGGATGTCCACGTCCCGGTAGCGCCGCTGGAAGGCGCTGGTCTTGTCGTCCCGCAGCGAGTTGATGAAGTCGTTGGTGAACTCCTCGGTCGAGACGTACCGGACCGAGCGGGCGTTGCCCAGCGTGGTGGCGTAGTGCCCGATGGCGTGCAGCAGGTGGGTCTTGCCCAGCCCGGAGCTGCCGTAGATGAACAGCGGGTTGTACGCCTTCGCCGGCGACTCGGCCACCGCCACGCTCGCCGCGTGGGCGAACCGGTTGGACGAGCCGATGACGAACGTCTCGAACATGTACTTCGGGTTGAGCCGGTTGCCGCCGGAGTCGGCGGCGCCGGGGAGCCGACGGTCGTCCCGTCCGCCCGGGCGGTGATCCGCGCCACCACGGCCCGGCCCGCTCTCCGCGCCGCCGGCCAGCCCGCGCGGCGGCGGCTGGTCACGGGCGGCGCGCGCCTCGTCCCGGTAGCGGGGCTCGAAGCCGCCGGACTCGGAGCGCGGGCGCTCGTCCAGGCGGGGCCGGCCGCCGCGGGCGGGCGGGGCCGCCGGCTCGTCGAACGTGCCGAAGAGGGTCTCCTGGGCGTCCCGGCTGGCCGGGATGTGGGTGCCGCGCCGGCCGTCGCCGGGCGCCGGTCGGGTCCCGGTGCCGTCCGCCGCCGGCCGTACCGCGGGACGATCCTGCTCCGGCGGGGGCCCGAGGTCGGTGTCCCGGTCGATCCCGGGTGGCCCGGTGTGATCGAGGTAACCCGGGCCGCCGTGGTCCCAGCCCGCCAGGGGCTCCGGGTAGGCCGGCGGCCGGTGGTCGACCGGCGGTCCGTCGCCGGGCACGGCGACCGGCAACTCCGGCGCGGTCTCGTAGCCGGCCTCCGGGGCGCTGCGGTAGACGGTGCCGGCCGGGCGCCCCGCGCCGTCCTCGGGCAGCCGTACGGTGACCGCCACCTGGATCGGCCGGCCGAGCCGGCGGGTGAGCGCCTCGGTGATCGCCGGGCGGAGCCGGGACTCGATCACGTCCCGGGTGAACGCGTCCGGGACGGAGAGCAGCGCGGTGTCCTCGACGATCGCGCGCAGTCGGGTGAGGCGCAGGTACGCCCGCTGCTGGGCGGAGACGATCTCGTCGGCGAGCTCGTCCGTCGTCGCCGTCCACACCGCGGCAAGGTCGGTCGTACCGGCCACCGTCGTGCCACCCCCCTCGCCTCTGCCCCCGGTCGCCGCTGTGGTCCAGCCAGCCGTACCGGGCCCGCCACCGTGTCGAGCGGGGGTGTGACACCCACCCGGACGGCTGACCGGTCGTCATCCACAAGTTATCCACAGCCTGTGTGTACCGACCGATTGTGGCCGCCCGCCGGACGCGGGTCGGACCTGGCCCCCCGGTCTCGACGGGCGCTGAAGCGGGTTCACCGTGCCGAACGATTCACGACCTTGTCCGGTCTTGCCGGTCAGCGACTTTTCCCCACCCCCGCCGCTGACCGCAAACGCGCACGCTAACAGCGCGGGCGGCACGGCATCAACCGCCGACGCCCCGCCCACCTTGTCGGCATCAGCAAAAACCGCCGCTTCGGTCCCGGTCGTCCGGTAGCGGGTCATCTGCTGTTTGACGGTCATTGCCCCCCTGCGTAGGCTGGAGCGGCTGCTCTCTCGCCCTCTGCTAGGGTGATTGATGCTTGCTGTCCGCGGTCGCGTTCCCGCGTCGCCGAGGTGCCGATTCGCCGGACAGCACCGATCGGAGGCCACCCACCGAGGTGGTCTTGAGCCACCCCACGACCCGGGCGATCCCGCGCCCGGGACGTACGAAAACGGAGAGCCTGACGTGAGCAAGCGCACCTTCCAGCCGAACAACCGCCGGCGCGCGAAGACCCACGGCTTCCGGCTGCGCATGCGCACCCGTGCCGGCCGCGCCATCCTGTCGACCCGTCGCGCCAAGGGCCGCACCCGCCTGTCGGCCTGACGCCGCACAGGTCGGTACCGGGGGCGTGGTCAGTCGTGCTGGCGGCCGCACAGCGACTGCGGCGCAGTAACGACTTCGCCGCAGCGGTCCGCGGTGGCCGACGCGCCGGACGAGGCGCGGTCGTGGTCCACCTGACCCTGCCGACAACGCCCGACGGCGCCACAGCGACCTCGCCGGAGCCGGCGCGGGGCGCGGAGGCCATCTCCGCACCGACCCGCGCCGGCTTCGTCGTGTCCAAGGCCGTCGGGCCGGCCGTGGTCCGGAACAAGGTCCGGCGCCGGTTGCGCCACCTGGTCCGCGAACGGCTGGACGCGCTGCCCGCCGGGAGCACCCTGGTGGTACGCGCGCTGCCGGCCGCGGCCGACGCGTCGTACCTCCGGCTCGGCACTGACCTCGACGCGGCGCTCGCCGCCGCGCGGGCTCCCCGGGGGCGGCGGCCGCGATGACCGACCACACCGGCGCCCGGCCGGCGACAACGGGTGCCCGGCTGCTGGCCGGGCCCATCATCGCGTACCGTCGTTGGATAAGCCCGGCGCTGCCGGCCCGCTGCCGGTTCTACCCGTCGTGCAGTGCGTACGCGCTGGAGGCGGTGACCCGGCACGGTGCGCTCCGGGGAGCCGCCCTGACGGTCCGGCGGCTCTCGCGCTGCCACCCTTTCCACCCCGGTGGACATGACCCGGTGCCGGAGCCGGGCGGCCGCCGCCGCGCTGACGTGACTGGAGCCTGAGAATTGAGTCTCGACTGGATCTACTCCGCGATCTCGTGGATCCTGCTGACCTGGCACTCGGCCTGGGACGCCATCGGGGTGCCGGTCGACACGGTGCTGGGCACCAACTGGGCCTGGATCCTGGCCATCATCTTCCTGGTGGTCACCGTCCGGGTGATCCTGTTCCCGGTCTTCGTCAAGCAGATCAAGTCCCAGCGGGCGATGCAGGCGCTCCAGCCCAAGGTCAAGGAGCTGCAGGAGAAGCACAAGGGTGACCGGGAGACGCTCCAGAAGGAGATGATGGAGCTCTACCGGAAGGAAAAGGCCAACCCGCTGATGGGCTGCCTTCCGATGTTCCTCCAGATCCCCGTCTTCCTCGGCCTCTTCCACGTGCTGCGCCGGCTCGACCCGGCCAAGATGAACAAGGACCTCTACGGCTGGTCCGTCGAGCAGTTCGACAGCGCCTCGAAGGCGACGATCTTCACCGCGCCGATCGCCGGCAAGTTCGGCTCCACCGCCGACGAGCTGGCCCGGCTGGGCGCCAACGGCACCACCGTCAAGGTGCTCGCCGGGATCCTGGTGCTGGTCATGATGCTCACCACCTACCTGACCAGCCGCCAGATGATCCTCAAGACCGGCTGGGCCGAGGACCCGCAGCAGCGGATGGTGCAGCGGCTGATGCTCTACGGCATCCCGGCCTCGCTGCTGATCTCCGGCGCGATCTTCCCGATCGGTGTGATCATCTACTGGGTCACCAACAACCTCTTCACCCTCGGCCAGCAGCAGTGGGTGCTGCGCAAGTTCCCGCCGCCGGTGACCAACCCGACCAAGGCCGGCGCGACCCGCGCCGCGGTGCAGCCGGCGAAGACCGGCGGGCTGTTCGGCCGCAAGCCGGCCCCCCAGGCCCCCGCCAAGCCCGCCACGCCGAAGGTCGCCGGGCCGAAGCCGGGCGCCCGGCCGGTCAACCCGAAGAAGAACCGCCCGGCCAAGCGGCAGGGCTGAGCTTGTCGGCCGCCGCCGGACCCCCGGCGGCGGCCGGTTCCGTCGATCGAGCCGCCGCCTCCAGGCAGGCGCCGACCGGAACCCACCGCGCACCGCGCGGTCGCGGGCGAAACTGGCCCGTACAGACGTGCCCGCGGGCACCGGCGACCTCCAGCCGGCCCCGGGAGACCAGCGGACCCGACGGTCCGGCCGAGCGAGTACGGAGATGAGACCGTGACCGACACCAGCATTCCCAGCGTCGACCCGGCCGTGGACGAGGAGAACGCTTCGACCACGGCACCGGACGACGTGGCGGAGACCGACGCCGAGGGCGGCGCGCGGGAGAAGAAGGCCCCGGCCGAGAGCGAGCTGTTCCGGCAGAGCGAGATCGCCGCCGACTACATCGAGGGCCTGCTGGACATCCTCGACTACGACGGTGACATCGACGAGCTGGTCTCCGGTGGCCGGCCGGTGGTCGAGGTCGTCGGCAGGCGCCTGCAGAGCCTGGTCGGCCAGCGGGGCGCCACCCTGGAGGCGCTCCAGGAGCTGGCCCGGCTGGCGGTGTTCCGGCAGACCGGCTCGCCGAGCCGGCTGCTGCTCGACGTGGGCGGATACCGGGCCACCCGGCGCAAGGAACTCGCCGCCGTCGCCAAGAACGCGGTGGAGAAGGTCAAGGAGTACGGCGAGCCGGTGCGGCTGGAGCCGATGTCCGCCTTCGAGCGCAAGTGCGTGCACGACGTCGTCAACGCGATGAGCGGCGTGGAGAGCGAGTCGGAGGGCGTCGAGCCCAACCGGCGCATCGTCGTCAGCCCGGCGGACTGACCGAGTGGACCACCAGCACGTTCCCGGCCCGGGTGGCACGCCGCCCGGGCCGTCCCCTGTCCCCTCCCCGTTCCTCCCCGACGAACCGGCCGCTGTGGCATCCGCCAGTGAACCGGCGGCCGTGCCCCCCGCCGAGCCGCCGGCCGTGGCGTCCGTCGACGAGTCGGCGGCCGTGCCCCCCGCCGACGAGCCGCCGGTCGTGGCGTCCGCCGGGGAGCTGTCGGAGGTGGTGCTGCCGGCCGAGCTGGCGGAGGCCGCCCGCACCCTCTTCGGTGACCGGCTCGACCTGGCCGCCGCGTACGCGGAGCTGCTCGGCACCGACGGCGTGGTCCGCGGCCTGATCGGCCCCCGCGAGGCACCCCGGATCTGGGACCGGCACCTGCTCAACTGCGCCGCCGTCGCGGAGCGCATCCCGCAGGGCGCGACGGTCATCGACGTCGGCTCCGGCGCGGGGCTGCCCGGCCTGGTGCTGGCGATCGCCCGACCCGACCTCGAGGTCACCCTGGTCGAGCCGCTCGCCCGCCGGACCTCCTTCCTCGTGGAGGCGGTGCAGCAGCTCGGCCTGACCCGCTCGGTGCGGGTGTTCCGTGGGCGCGCCGACGAGGCGGCCTCGGGGGCGACCGGTGTGGGTCCGTTCAGCGGTGACGTGGTCACCGCCCGCGCGGTGGCCCCGTTGGACCGGCTGGCCGCCTGGTGCCTGCCGCTGGCGGTACGCGGGGGACGGGTGATCGCGCTGAAGGGTGCCTCCGCGTCCGAGGAGATCGCCGAGCACGGCGCGGCGGTGGCCCGGGCCGGCGGTGGCGAGCCGGTCGTGCACAGGTGCGGCACCGGGATCATCGACCCGCCGACCACGGTGGTCGAGATCGTCCGGGAGCGGATGGTGGTGCCGCGGGCGGCGAAGCCCTCCCGGGCGGCCCGCCGGGGCCGGGGTCGCTGACCCGCGCAGGCGGTGTTCGGTGCCCGGTCGGGGCTCCTGGCGGCGCGGCGGTCGGGGGCGGGTGGCACCGCGCTCCTCGTCCCCCCTTCGCGCCCGTCGTCCCTAGCCCGCGGCCGGTATCCCCACCAGTCCCGTTGTGGGTGGCGCCCCGACCCGGCCGGTGATTCCGATCTCCACCGGAAGTCGAGGTGGGCTTCCCGCCAGGCGTTCCTTCGTTGGACAGGTAACGGGATGAGCACCCGACATGGACCCGCCGCGCCCGTGCGCCGTAGGCTGGCCGCGCGTCGATAGTGTGGAGCGGGCGGCACCGCGAGGCATCGGTCTCGGCCGCTTCTCCCAGAAGGGCCGGCCGCTCGGTGGAGCGGGCGTGCGAGGCCAGTTGACGGGGTGCCGACCGACATCCGGAGCGGGCAGGGATGACAGGTGCATGACGACGGCAGGTACGACGACCCACGGGTGAACGGTTCGGGCGACCCAGCCTCCACAACGGACCATGTTTCACGTGAAACCGACCAGCGCGGCGGATCGGCCGGCGAGTCGACCGACTCCGCTGCGGACTGCGCTCCGGTCGTACAACGGGACGGGTCGCCGACTGACGTCATCGCCGCATCGACCGCGGACGGTGGCCGGGACGCCGAGACGACGGGCCCGGTGCCGTCGGGGCGGGCGGGATTCGATGTCCCGAACCGGCCGGCGAACCTACCCGGGGCAGCGGGACCGGATGGCCCGGCTCGCCCGGCGAACCTGCCCGGGCCGCGACCGGTGGAGCCGCGCCGCAACGCGGCGGCCTCCGTGCGCTTTGAGCCGCCGGCCGCCGCGGCGGTGGTGCCGCAGCAGCCGGCCGCACCGGCCGCCGGCCCGGTGCCGCAGCAGCCGGCCGCCCGAGCGGTCCCGGACGCCACGCGGGCAGGGGCGGTCGGCGAGACCGTCGCCCCGTACGCTCAACCGGACGAGGCCGCGTACGTTTCACGTGAAACTCCGACGCGCGAAGAGGATGATCCACCGTTGGCTATGGAGGCGAGGCGCGCCGTGCAGATCCTGAATCCGAGTGGCGAGGTGACCATGCCTCGACCGGAGCGGACGCGGGTCATGTGCGTCGCCAACCAGAAGGGTGGCGTCGGTAAGACCACGACCACGGTGAACCTGGCGGTGGCCCTCGCGCTGCACGGCAACCGGGTGCTCGTGGTCGACCTCGACCCGCAGGGCAACGCCTCCACCGGGCTCGACGTGCCGCACCACACCGGCATCCCGGACGTGTACGACTGCCTGATCAACAGCATGCCCCTGGCCGAGGTGGCCCAGGCCGTCGACGGCATCCCCAACCTGTGGTGCGTGCCGGCGACCATAGATCTGGCCGGCGCCGAGATCGAGCTGGTGTCGGTCGTCGCGCGGGAGTCCCGCCTCGCCCGGGCGATCGCCGCCCACCCCGGCGACTTCGACTACGTGTTCATCGATTGCCCGCCCTCGCTCGGCCTGCTGACCGTCAACGCGTTGGTGGCCGCGCAGGAGGTGCTGATCCCGATCCAGTGCGAGTACTACGCGCTGGAGGGGTTGAACCAGCTGATCAACAACATCAACCTGGTCCGCCAGCACCTGAACCCGGCGCTGGAGGTCTCGACGATCCTGCTCACCATGTACGACCGCCGTACCCGGCTGGCCGACGCCGTGGAGCAGGACGTCCGGAACCACTTCGGCGACAAGGTGCTCCAGGCGGTGATCCCCCGTAACGTGCGCGTGTCCGAGGCGCCGAGCTACGGGCAGTCCGTGATGACCTACGACCCCGGCTCCCGGGGTGCCACCAGCTACTTCGAGGCCGCGCAGGAGATCGCCGAGCGCGGAGCCAAGGAGCCGGTGAGCCGGCATGCGTAGTACGGACAACCCGCTGGGAGGCGTGGCATGAAGAACCGACCCCGTGGCGGTCTGGGACGCGGGCTCGGCGCGCTCATCCCGACCGGTCCGGCGCCGGCCGACGGTACGACCGACACGGCACCGGCCCCGCAGTCGGTGAGCCCGGCCATCCTGCCCGGCCCCGCGGAGGCCGCCTCGGCCGAGCTGTCCGCGCCCGCGCCGCAGGCTCAGCCGGAGCCGGAACTCAGCCCGGTCCCGGGGGCCCGCTTCGCCGAGATTCCGGTCGACGCGATCGTGCCGAACCCGAAGCAGCCCCGGCACGTCTTCGACGAGGACGCCTTGGAGGAGTTGAAGACCTCCATCCGTGAGGTCGGCTTCCTCCAGCCGATCGTCGTACGTCAGCTCGACCCCGACAAGTACGAGCTCGTCATGGGCGAGCGGCGTTGGCGGGCGGCCCAGGCGGTCGGACGGGAGAGCATTCCCGCGATCGTCCGGGACACCCGCGACGACGCCATGCTGCGCGACGCCCTGCTGGAGAACATCCACCGGGCCAACCTCAACCCGCTCGAAGAGGCGGCCGCCTACCAGCAGCTGCTGGAAGAGTTCGGCGCCACCCACGAGGAGCTGGCCCGCCGGATCGGCCGGAGCCGGCCACAGATCTCGAACACCATCCGACTGCTCAACCTCCCGCCCCAGGTGCAGCGCCGTGTGGCCGCGGGAGTTCTCTCCGCCGGCCACGCCCGGGCGCTGCTCAGCCTCGACGACGCCGAGGCGCAGGAGCAACTGGCGCTCCGGATCGTCGCCGAAGGGCTCTCCGTACGGGCCACCGAGGAAGTGGTGGCCCTGGCGCTCGCCGACGGGCCGGCCAAGGCTCCCGCCGCCAAGCGTCGACCGAAGCCGCACGCACCGGCGCTGACCGACCTGGCCGATCGGCTTTCCGATCGCTTCGACACCCGGGTGAAGGTGGACATCGGGCGAAGCAAGGGGAAGATCACCATCGAGTTCGCCACCGTCGACGACCTGGAGCGGATCGTCGGCATCATCGGCGTGACCAAGGGCGACGAGCCCGAGGACTAACCGGACCCATCGACGCCGGCCGCGTACCTCCGATGTCGGGGGCGCGGCCGGCGTCGTTCGTGCGCGGCTGGTGGCGACGACACCGAGTGGCGGAGCCGATGGCGGCTGGTCGCTGCGGCCGCCGACCTCACCCGGGCCGGGCGGCGGCGGGTCTGGCGGCGGGTCGGTCAGGGCCGCCGCAAGGCGTCGTTCTTCCTGAGGCGGTACCAGCTCGTAGGTTTCACGTGAAACGTGGGCCATGTCGAGGGCGACCGGCGCGGTCGATCGGCCCTCCTCGTCGGTCGGCCCTCCTCGTCGGTCGGCCCTCCTCGTCGGTCGGTCGGAGGCGGGTCTCGCTGGTGCGGGCTCCGGATTTGCGGCAGCGATGTTTGCACAACGGCCGGCCAATACCGGCAACCAGTCGACGCTGCTGCTGGCCGGCCTCTGTTGCCTGGCGCGTTGCCCGTTCGCCAGTCAAGCTCGGCGCTGGCCCCACGGGGCGGTAGTCAGGACGCGGGGGATCACCACCGGGTCTAGCGGCCGGCCAGGGTGCCGTGGGCCTTCGAGGGCGGATCCTGTCCGGGCCATGCCGGCGGCCGGCCCGTGGCATGGCCGGGACAGGGCAGCCGGTGGTCCGGCCGGGACAGGCCCAGCCCGTGGCACGGCCCCGACGGGCTGGCCGGTGGCACGGCCTCGACTACCCAGCGGTGCGTGTGTTCTTCGCCGGCCGGCGTGGTCGGCGCCGCCGACCCGTACGGCGTCCACGAAGGCTCGGCTGTTACGCGACCGATGTGGGTTGGCTGGGCGTTCCCGGGCGTCCGGCATTCCGCTACTGGGCAACGCCACTGGGACGTAGCGGCGTGCCCGTTTCACGTGAAACCGGAGTCGTGGCCTGTGGCGAGCACGCTCGTTGCCGAGGCTGGCGTTGGCCTTCGCCGGCTGGCTCGCGCCGGTGCTGCCACCCGAGTGGTGGGGTCGACTTCTCGTCGCCCCCTCCTCCGCTGTCGTCGGTTGGCGGTGCTGCCCGACAGTCGGGCGAGCAGCGCCGCACCACGCTGAAGCAGGAGGGCCGGCTGCTGGGCAACTGCGAACTGCGCCCAGCGCGGCAACGGCGAGACACGGGAGATGCAGCGGGCGGCTCGCACTGGCATGGCCTGGCTAGCGCCCAGCGCGGTGACGGCGAGACGCGGGCGATGTAGCGGGCGGCGTTGGGACTGGCGTGGCCTGGCCAGCTGAGCGGCCCGAGGTCGCGCCATCACCGCGACCACCGCCAGGGCCGACCCGGGGCGAGGCGACCGCTCGATCGGCGGCACTGTGGCGGCGCTTCACCTGGTGTCGCTCGCCCGGCAAAGCGACAGCGGGACGGAAAGCGCCAGCGGTCCGCGCTGCCGGCGCGTGCCGGGCCGACGACTCGGCCCGCTCACCCGAGGACGGCTTTCCAGCCGGTCCCGGGTGAGCGGGTGGCCGAGCAGCCTGGCGTCCAGCACCGCTGGGCCACCCCTGACCGATCCTGTACCGCCAGCGGCGCTCACCGGCCGGTTGTGGGCCGCCTTTGCCGGGCGCCCCAGTTTCTCTGTTTCACGTGAAACCGGCGGCGATTATGTCGTGAGCTGCTCCGGTCACCCTTCCGACCCGGCGGCATCCGGCCCGCAGCGCCAGAGCTGCGGGACGGGTGCCGCCGGCTCAGCCAAGTGCGATCGGCAATGAGAGGACCGCCGGCCGATTGGAGAGCAATGCGAATCCCACCTCTTCCCGAGCCGATGCGCGCCCACCGACACGCTCCTTGATGCGATGGCCCTCCTGTCCCGCTGAGCCGTTCCAGGCGGTTCCGGCCACTCTCGACCCACAAGCCCCGGTCGAAGGCGGGCGTGGAGCCTCTCAGTGCCTTTTACGCACCCGCGAACTGCTCGGCGGCGGACCCGGGTCAGCACCCGACTGGCGGGCGTCGCCGCGCTGAGCGGAATCGCCCGCCGGTATCTGGCCCCGGAACCGCCGGCTCAGGGAGCCAGTCGCAGCCGTCCATCGGGAGCGAGCACCCCTTCTCCGCCTCGCTCGTTAGGAAGGAAGGGCGCGTCGGGCCCGGTCCTGAGGACGCCCCGCACGCAACCGCCGCTGGCGACGGAGACCGGGTGCACCCGGGCCGAAAAGGGAGTCGGGGAGGCCGATCGAGCCCACCGAAGCTGGTGGCCGCGACCAGCGGCCGATGGCGTTACGAGGGTGCCTCCCGGTCCTGTGGAAGAGCGCGACCGGCCGTACGAGTTATCCACAGGGGTTTTCCACAGGCCACCCTGTTTCACGTGAAACCCCGCGTAAAACAGGGTGTGTGCCTGTGGATGACGCGGTGTGCTGTGGATCTCAGCGGCCCTCTGCGCGCACTCGTCACGTGTCGCGAGCCGGTGAGCCGCCCCCGTTGTGGACGAACCCCGGGAACAGGAAAAGGGGATTCCAGGGGGCCCTTCTTCCCGCCGGCTCGGTTAGGGTCACCATCGTGCCCGACACCCCTCCCTCAGTTCCGGACTTCACCCAGTGGCCCTCGTTCCCCTTCGAGGGCGACATCCGCGTCAAGCAGCTTGCCGACCCCGTCGCGGAGGAGCCGCTCCGCAAGGGCGAAGGCAACCGCGACTGCACCGCCTGCCAGGCTCCGGACGAGGCGTACATCTGGGTCGGTGAACGGTGGCGGGTGCGGGCGATGGACCGGCCGACCGGCCTGCCGATGGTGTTGATCCTGGAGTCCCGGTCGCATCTCGACCTCGGGGACCTGCCCAACCTGCTCGCCGCCGAGCTGGGCGTCATGACCGTACGCCTGGAGCGGGCGATCCGGTCGCTCGACGGCGTCGCCCGGGTGCACGTGAACCGGTGGGGAGACGGGTCGGCGCACCTGCACATGTGGTTCCTCGCCCGGCCGTACGGGCAGCTCCAGTTGCGCGGGACGTTCCTGCCCCTCTGGGACTCGATCCTGCCGCCCATCTCCGAGGCGCGGTGGCGGGAGAACCTGGCTCTGGTGGCCGCCTGGCTGGCCGAGTTCGGCGGGCGCCCACTCGCCGAACCCCCGCGCATCCAGTGGCAGGCACCGTCGAGCTTCTCGGGACCGGCCGCCGAGCCGGTGAGCGAACCGGCCGAGCCGGCGTCGGTCATCGAGGCCGCCGAGGAGGCCCCGGCGCCCGAGGACGACGAAGAGGTGACCGAGGCCGAGGAGGACCAGAAGCCCGCCCCCGGCACCGGATCCGCCTGACGCGCCCCCCCGGTCGATGTGCCCGGGCGACGGCGGCGCGGACCAGACGTAGCCGGCCGGGACGACGGTCGGCCCGCCGGCCCCAGGCCGATGTGCGGACCGCGTCCGAGGGCCCAGGGCGTCGGGGGTGTCCCCGGCTACCGGGGCCGGGCGACGGCCCGGGTGACCAGGGTGCCGAGCACCCGGCCGAAGTCCAGGCCGCCGGCCTGGATCGCCAACGGCAGCAGCGAGGTCTCGGTCATGCCCGGCGACACGTTGACCTCCAGCACGTGCGGCCGGCCGTCCGCGTCGACGATCAGGTCCACCCGGGACAGGTCCCGCAGGCCCAGCGCCTGGTGGGCGGCGAGCGCGACGTCCGCCACCGCGCTCGCCACCTCCGGGTCCAGCCGGGCCGGGGCGTGCCAGGTGGTCCGGCCGGCGGTGTAGCGGGCCGCGTAGTCGTACACGCCGTTGCGGGGCACGATCTCCACCGCGGGCAGGGCCTGCGGCCCGTCCCCGAGGTCCAGCACCGACACGGCGACGTCCATGCCGGGCACGTAGCGTTCCACCAGGGCGGTCGAGTCGTACGCGAAGCAGCCCACCATGGCTGCGGGTAGCGCCGCGTCGTCCCGGACCACCGCGGCGCCGAGCCCCGACCCGCCCTGGGCGGGCTTCACCATCAGCGGCAGCCCCAACCGGTCCACGATCCGGTCCAGCACGGCCACCGCACCCAGCTCGGAGAACCGGTCGTGCGGCAGCGCCACCCAGTCCGGGGTGGGAATGCCGGCCTCGCGGAGCACCGCCTTCGCCGACGGCTTGTCCCAGGCGAGCCGGGACGCCCGCGCGTCGCACCCGACGTACGGCACGCCGCACAGGTCGAGGACGCCGCGCAGCGAACCGTCCTCACCGGTGGCGCCGTGCAGCGCGATCACCACCGCGTCCGGCGGGTCCGCGGCGAGCGCCGGCAGCAGGGCGACGTCCGCGTCGCGCAGCTCGGCCTCCAGCCCGGCGCCGCGCAGCGCGTCGAGCACCCGGCGACCCGAGCGCAGCGAGACGTCCCGTTCGTAGGAGAGCCCACCGGCGAGCACCAGGACGTGCAGCTCGCCCGTCGCGGCGGGGTCGGTCACCAGGGAGTGGTCGGCGGAGGTGGCAGCCATGCCGGAATCATGCCAAGTCGGGTCCGGGGGCGTCCGCGCCGGGACGCCCCCGCCGGATCCCGGGACGGTCCACCGGCCCGAAGATCCGCCGCATGGCGATGTCCTGCTCCATCACCCCGGCCAGCCGGCGGACCCCCTCGCGGATCCGCTCCGGCGGCGGGAAGGAGAAGTTGAGCCGGATGTTGCCGCTGCCCGACCCGTCGGCGTAGAACCCGGTGCCCGGCACGTACGCGACCCGGGCGGCGATGGCGCGGGGCATCATCGCCTTGGCGTCCAGCCCGTCCGGCAGGGTGGCCCAGACGAAGAGACCACCGCCGGGGGTGGTCCAGGTGGTGCCGGCCGGCATCATGTCGTCCAGGGCGTCCAGCAGGGCGTCGCGGCGCTCCCGGTAGACCTCGCGGTAGACCTTCAGCTGCTCCCGCCACGGCATGGTGGACAGGTACGTCGTCACCGCCGCCTGGGCGTAGGCGCTGGGGCAGAGGATCTGCGCCTCGCTGGCGATTACCAGCTTGTCGCGGACGGCGTGCGGGGCGAGGATCCAGCCGACCCGCAGCCCGGGCGCGAAGGTCTTGGAGAAGGTGCTGAGGTAGAAGACGCCCTCCCGGCGGCGGGCCCGCAGCGGCTTCGGCGCCTCCCCCTCGAAGCCCAGCTGACCGTACGGGTCGTCCTCCACCACCAGCAGCCCGGCCCGCTCGCAGATGTCCAGCACCCGTTCCCGCCGCTGCTCGCTCAGCGTCACGCCGGCCGGGTTCTGGTAGGTGGGGATGGTGTAGAGGAACTTCACCCGACGGCCGGCGCGGGCCAGGTCGGCGATGGCCACCTCCAACGCCTCGGGGATCAGCCCCTCGTCGTCCATCGGCACGTGCACCACCTGGGCCTGGGCGGCCTGGAGCACTCCGAGTGCGCCGACGTACGTCGGGCCCTCGGCGAGCACCACGTCGCCCGGGTCGAGGAAGAGGCGGGCGACCAGGTCGAGCGCCTGCTGCCCGCCGACCGTCACCACCACGTCGTCCGGGGAGGCGCCGCAGGAGGCGTCGATGCCGGAGAGGGCCATCACCTCGCAGATCCGCTCGCGCAGCTCCAGGGTGCCCTGGCCGATGCCGTACTGGAGGGTGGTGGCGCCGTGCTCGGAGCCGAGCCGGCCGAGCATCTCGCCGACCGCGTCCAGCGGCAGCGCGGCGATGTAGGGGGCCCCACCGGCGAGCGAGACGACCTCCGGCCGGCTGGCCACCGCGAAGAGCGCCCGGATCTCCGAGGCGGTCATGCCGCGGACCCGCCGGGCGTACCGGTCGGTGTAGTCGTCGAGCGTCGTGCCGGTCATGACATCACCTCGATCGCGTGTCGGGTGGCTCCCACCCGGGTGGTACCCGGGTCGCCGGCGACCATGGCGGCGCGGGCACCGATTCCGTCGATCCTAGTTCGCCCCGCCCACCAGCGGCTCCACCACGCGGTGGAGGTCCACATCCCGGACCCGTCGGACCACCGACGGCGGGCGTTCGCGCGTCCTCTCCCGTACGGTCGAGTGGCGGCGTACGATCGCTCGTCGGGGGCAGGAAGGCGGCGGCGTCGTACCGCGGTGGTTTCACCTCTGAGCCTAAGTGTGGGGATGCGCCAATGTCGCGACGTCTGGTCAGTCTGACCCTGGACACGTTGGAGGATCTGCCCCGTCCGTGCCGGCAGTGCGTCTTCTGGGAACTTGATCCGGTTTCCGCCGAGCGGGCCTGCGCGGCCGGCGACCCCGGTCTGGAGAAGGAGGCCTGGGTCTCCCAGACCCTGCTGGAGTGGGGCTCGTGCGGCAAGCTCGCGTACGTCGACGGGATGCCCGCCGGCTTCGTCATGTACGCCCCACCGGCCTACGTCCCCCGCTCGATGGCCTTCCCCACCTCGCCCGTGTCGGCCGACGCCGCGCTGCTGATGACCGCGCACGTGATCCCCACCTTCGCCGGTGGCGGCCTGGGCCGGATGCTGGTCCAGGGCGTCGCCCGGGATCTCACCAAACGGGGCATCAAGGCGATCGAGGCGTTCGGCGACGCGAAGTTCGGCGACGTGGACGAACTGGTCAGCGGCTGTGTCGCCCCGGCCGACTACTTCCTGTCGGTGGGCTTCAAGACGGTCCGCCCGCACCCCCGCTACCCCCGGCTGCGCCTGGAGCTGCGCACCGCGCTGTCCTGGAAGTCCGACGTGGAATACGCGCTGGAGAAGCTGCTCGGCTCGATGAGCCCGGAGTCCCTGCTGCGCCCGGTCCGCCCCGCCCCGGCCACCCGTTCCGCCGGCCGCTGACCGGTCCTCGGCGCTGGTCGGGGTGGTGGCTCAGTCGACCACGGTGCCGGCGGTGACCACGGCGCGCAGCTCGGTGACGTCGAGCGAGCCGGTCGGCACGTCCCGCTCGACCGGCAAATACAGGCGCTGCACGGCGGCGACGATCGCGTCCGCCACCCGGTCCCGGAACCGCGGGTCGACCAGGCGGTCCCGGTCGGCGGCCGAGGTGAGGTAGCCGACCTCGACGCGTACCGCGGGCATCCGGGTGAGCCGGAGCAGGTCCCAGGTCTTGGCGTGGGTGCGGCAGTCCCGCAGCCCGGTCCGGGCGACGATCTCCCGCTGCACCAGCCCGGCGAGCCGTTCACCGGTCGCCGAGGTGACCCCGTTGTCCGTTCCGTAGTGGTAGGTCGCCACGCCCTCGGCGGCGGGGTTGGCGTGCCCGTCGGTGTGCAGCGAGATGAACACGTCGGCGCCGAGCGAGTTGGCCAGCTCCGCCCGGTCGGCGTCCGGCAGGCAGGTGCGGGGCGCCGGCCCGCGGGTGAGCTGCACCCGTACCCCGGAGGCGGCGAGCCGCCCCTCCAGCCGGCTGGCCAGGTCGTGCGCCAGGTCGGCCTCGGTCCAGCGCAGCGGGCCGTCCGGCACCACCTGGCCGGGGTCGGTGCCGCCGTGGCCAGGGTCGATCACGACGGTGCGGCCGACCAGGTTCGGGCCGGCCTGGCGGATCGCGTCGGACTCCCGCAGCCACTGCGGCCGGCCGCCGACCACCTTGCGGCCGAGCCGCCGCAACGCCCCCATGGTGTACGGCCCGCACGACCCGTCCGGCTTCAGCCCCACCTCGCGCTGGAACTGGGCCACCGCCCGGGAGGTCCGTACGCCGTAGACGGCGTCCGCGCGGCCCACGTCGTACCCCATCTCCAGCAGGCGTTCCTGAAGCGTCCGGACGTCCTCGCCGGTGAGTGGCTCGGGCACCGCGTGGTACAGCGTCCGGGCACCCAGCCGCCAGCGGGCCTGGTCCAGCGCCCGCCAGGTCTCCGCGCCGACCCGGCCGTCCACGCTGAGCCCGCGGGACTGCTGGAACGCCCGGACGGCGCGTTCGGTGGGCGAGTCGAACTCGTCGCCGGCACCGCCGTCGGTCGGGGTGAGCAGGTCCAGGCCGGTCAGCACGGCGCGGATCTCCGTCACCGCCGGTCCCCGGTCACCGGGTCGGATCGGACGCACGTTCGACCCCCTTCGCAGCACGGGTCACCGATGGCCGGGTACCGCGGTCGCCCCGCTTGAGGCTAAGCGCTGCCGGACGCCGGTGGTGCCGGGTCCGCGCAGGTCAGCCCGGAAAAGACGGAACCCCGCGCCGTCGACGGGCGCGGGGTTCCGGTGACGACGATCAGGTCAGAGCGCGGACTCGATCAGCTTGACCAGCTCGCCCTTGGGCTTGGCGCCGGCGATGGACTGCACCGGCTCGCCGTTCTTGAACACGGTGAGGGTCGGCACGGACATCACCCGGTAGGCCCGGGCGGTCTCCGGGTTCTCGTCGATGTTGAGCTTGACGATGGTGACCTGGTCACCCATCTCGCCCGCGATCTCCTCCAGCAGCGGCGACACCTTGCGGCACGGGCCGCACCACTCCGCCCAGAAGTCCACCAGCACCGGCTTGTCGGACTTCAGCACATCGGTGGCGAAGTTGGCGTCGGTGACGACCTTTGTTGCTCCCACTATGACCCTCCTCCGGGGGTTTTCGTTCCTGTCGTGCGCTCCGCCGCCGGGGCGGAGCAACGTTCTCGGCCCGCGCGGCGGGCACCCGCTCAGGCCAGGGTGGCGATGAAGCGCTCGGCGTCCAGGGCGGCCGCGCAGCCCGTACCGGCCGCGGTGATCGCCTGCCGGTAGGTGTGGTCCACCAGGTCACCGGCGGCGAACACGCCCGGGATGTTGGTCCGGGTGCTGGGCGCCGTCACCTTCACGTACCCCTCGTCGTCCAGTTCCACCTGGCCGCGGAAGAGTTCGCTGCGCGGGTCGTGACCGATGGCCACGAAGACCCCGGTGACGTCGAGCACCTTGCTCTCGCCGGTGTGCACGTTGCGGATCCGTACGCCGCTGACCTTGCCGTCGTCGCCGAGGATCTCCTCGACCACGGTGTTCCACTCGACCTTGATCTTGTCGTTGCTCAGCGCCCGGTCGGCCATGATCTTGCTGGCCCGGAAGCTGTCGCGCCGGTGCAGGATGGTGACCGACTCGGCGAACCGGGTGAGGAAGCTGGCCTCCTCCATCGCCGAGTCGCCGCCGCCGACCACCACGATGTGCTGGTTGCGGAAGAAGAAGCCGTCACAGGTCGCGCAGGAGGACACGCCGTGGCCGAGGTATTCCTGCTCGCCCGGCACGCCCAGCGGCCGCCAGGCCGACCCGGTGGAGAGGATCACGGCCTTCGCCCGGTATGCCGTCTCGCCGACCCACACCGTGCTCACCGCGTCGGAACCGACCTCACCGGTGTCCTTCAGCTCGACCCGGGTCACGTCGTCGGTGAGGAACTCGGCCCCGAAGCGCTCGGCCTGCTTGCGCATGTTGTCCATCAGCTCGGGCCCGAGGATGCCGTCGGCGAAGCCGGGGAAGTTTTCCACCTCGGTGGTGGTCATCAGGGCGCCGCCGGACTGCACGCCCTCGATGACGAGTGGCTTGAGGTTGGCACGCGCGGCATAGACCGCCGCCGTGTAACCGGCCGGCCCGGAGCCGATGATGATCAGGTTGCGGACCTCGTCCACTGCCGTCTCCCGATGTGTGTGTTCGCCATCCGTTCCGGCGGGCGTGACGCCGGGACGATGCCGGTTCGAGTGCCGACGGCCGAGGGCGCCGGCGACCTGACTTGCAGAACGTCATCGTACGAAGCGGGGATTCCCGCGCCGGTCATCCGGTGGGTCACGTCACGTGCGAAAGCGGACGCCCGGCCGCGATCTCACCCTACCCGGGCCCGGTAGCGGGTGTCCGCGCCGGAACCGGGCACCCCACACTCCGGACCGCTCACCCAGGCCCACCGGGCGCCGGTGCTGTCGGCGAAGTCGACGACCAACGCCGGCTGCCCCTGGAAGGCGGCGTAGTCGACCACCATGACGGTCAGCGTGCCGGCGCCGTGCTCGGTGGTGATCTCCGCCAGGCAGGACTGGAGCGCGCCCGGATCGGTCAGCCGATCGAGCCCCACCGGACCCGCCAGCCGCTTGTCCTCCTGCGCGTCGGGACCGAGCAGTGGTCCCTTCGTCGTCCGCCCGCCCACCCGGGACATCCCCTGAGCCAGGCTGGCCGGGGTCCAGTCGGTGCCGCTGGCCGTCGTCGGCGCCGCCGCCACACCGAGCGGGGCGACTCCCGAGGGCTGGGCCTCGTGGACGGGGGCGTCGGCGGCGACCCCGCCGCTGTCGTTCGTCGCGTACGGCCGGGCCAGCTGGTTGAGGCCGAGGCCGCCGGCCACCACGACGGCGGCGGCGAGGGCCACCGGACCGGCGAGCCGGGCCCAGCGCCGGCGCCGCCGGCCCGGGCCGGCGGGCGGGCGGGCAGCGCCCCGCTCGTCAGGTGCGGGCCGGGAGCGCCGGCCCGGCCGGTCGTCAGTGGGGCCGATCGGCCGGGTGCCAGCACGCGGGGCGGGCACCACCCTCCGGCCGGTCTCGCCCGGTCCGTCGGGTTCGCCGGCCGCACCGTGCTCGTCCGCCGCGCCGGCTTCGGTTGCGTCGGCGGGGTCGACCGGGCCGGCGCCGGCCAGCGCGGCGGCGATCCGCTCGGTCACGGCCAGCGGCATGGCCGGCTCGGGGCCGGCCCAGCGGGTCAGGTCGTCGTGGACCTCGGACAGGGCGGCGGTCAGCCCGGCGTACGCCGTGGCCCACGCCTCGTCCCGCTCGACCAGGCGGGTGACGGTGTCCTGCTCCGGCGTACCCTCCAGCGCCCCGCCGACGTAGTCGGCGAGCAGGTCGTGGTCGACCTCGCGGAAGCCCCGGGCGGTCACGTCTCCTCCTGGTCGGTCTCCGGTCGGGAACGCCCCGACCTCGATCCGACGCCCGGGGTGGTCCGTGGGTTCCCCGGGGTGACGCCCGGCACGTCCGGACGAACCGGGTGGCCGGCGGTGGCCGGCTCGTCGGTGCCGGTACGCAGGTGACCGAGGTGCACCGCGAGCCGGGCCCGGCCCCGGGCGCAGCGGCTCTTCACCGTGCCCTCGGCCACGCCGAGGATCCGGGCCACCTCGGCGACCGGGTAGCCCTGCACGTCGACCAGGATGAGCGCCGCCCGCTGCTCGACCGGCAGCGCGGCCAGCGCCTGGCGGACCACCAGGGCGGTGTCGTGGTCCCGGACCGGGGCGGCCGGCTCCGGTCCGGCCGGCCGGTCCTGGTCGCCGTGGTTGCCGTCGGGCAGCGGGACCGTCGGGTGCGCCTGGCGGCGCCGGATGCGGTCCAGGCAGGCGTTCACCACGATCCGGTGCAGCCAGGTGGTCACCGCCGAATCGCCCCGGAACCGGGCGGCGGCGCGGTGCGCGGAGAGCAGCGCGTCCTGCAGGGCGTCCGCGGCCTCCTCGCGGTCGCCCACGGTACGCAGGGCGACCGCCCACAGCCGGTCGCGGTGCCGGTGGAAGAGCTCGGTGAACGCGTCCCGGTCACCGGCCACGTGGGCGCGGATCAGGTCGAGGTCGCTGACGCCCGGAAGCTCGGTGTCGACGCGCCGGGCAGCACCGGCCGGCTGCGTGCCGCGATCGGTCATCACCACGTCCGGCGGAAGTGGTGCCCGGTGCGCGGCGGCCGGCTCACGACCCCTGAACCGTGATCTCCTGGACGCCGAGCTTGTAGCCGCTGCCGTCCTCCTTCTGCGGCAGCTCGGTGATCCAGAGCATCAGGTACTGGTATTTCTGGTCGGCGTTGAAGCCGTTGCTGAAGGTCATCGTGGTGCCGTCGTACTGCTCCAGGGCGTCGCCGACCGGCTGGTAGTTCTTGACCAGATCCTTGTCACCGGAGGACGAGGCCGGGAAGTTTGAGGTGCCGGCGAAGAGCTGGGCGGTCGCGCCGCTGGCCGTGAGCACCGCCTGCACCGACTTCACCGTGTGCGGGGCACCCAGGTCGATCCAGACGCCCATGCCCCGCTTGAAGTTGCCGAACTTGGCGCTCTTGTAGGTTTGGGTGTCCCAGCCCTCGTCGAGGCTGCCGTCGGTCACCTTGTCGGCGCCGTCCAGCTCGTCGCGCTTCTTGCTGTCCGGGTCGATGATCTTCACGGCGCCGATGTCCAGCTTGCGGACGGCCGCCGTGGCCGGCGCGGTGTCCTCGGTGGCGGGCTGGCTGGCGGTCGGCTGGGCCACCGGCTCCTTGTCGCCCTTCTTGTCGTCGCCACCGCCGAGGACGCTGATCCCGATCAGGAGGCCGACCAGGGCCACCGCGAGCAGGCCGCCGATGCCGATGGCGACCTTGCGGCCACCGGCCGCGGCCAACGGTGAGCGGTCGTCCTCGGGGTCGGCGGTGAAGCGCAGCGTGCCGGCGCTCTCCAGGAAGTGGTCCTCGGCCGGGATGTCGAGGCGGGCCAGCTCGGCGGCGAGCACGTCCGAGCCGGGCGGCGCGATCTGCGCGTCCAGCAGGTCCATGGTCAGGTCGTCGAGGTAGGCCGGCACGCCAGCGCGGACCTGCCGGGGCGCCGCGATGGCGCCGCTGGCGTCGCGCACCGCGTCGGGGATGGCGGCCCGGCCGTGCCCGGCGGTGGCGCCGTGCAGCGGCGCCTCGGCGTGCGGCCAGTGCCCGGTGAGCGCGAAGTAGAGGATCCCGCCGACCGCCCGGACGTCGGTCTCCTGGCTGTCCGCGCCGTCGGTGCGCGCGTCGGCCAGCACCACCCGGCCCTCATCGCTGATCATGACGGTGCCGGGGTGCAGGTTGCCGTGCACCATCCCGGTGGCGTGCACGGCGGCGAGGGCGCTGGCGACGGCGTTGCCGACGGCGGTGGCCCGGGCCGGGTCCAGCGGCCCGTCGGCGCCGACCAGCTCGCGCAGCGACTGCCCGTCCACCCACTCGCGCACCACGTACGCCCGCTCGTCCTCGTCGATCGCGTCGTAGACGCCGACCAGGTTGGGGTGGATGACGCGGCTGGCCGCCACGGCGGCCTGGAGCATCTCCGTGGCGGAGTCGCCGCCCGGGTAGCGCATGACCACCGCGACGGGCCGGCGCAGCACGACGTCGACCCCGCGCCAGACCAGCCGGCCCGCGCTGTCGTTGTTGATGTGCTCGACCAGTTCGTACCGCTCGGCGAGGATCTCACCGGCCGTGGGAGCACCGAAGGTCATGATTGGCGGAGCGCTCTCGTCCGCCTCCTGACCCTCGCCGACCTGGGTCACCCGTCCTCCCTCGGTGATCGTGTCGATCGATGGACCCGCGCTGCTGGGCATTGTGGCTTCCCGCTCCGCCTGCGATGGAACCGGCCCGACCGGAGCCGACGCGGAGCGTCGACACCTGCCGTACCCGTCGAGTGCGACCTTACCCGGGTTGCCCGTGCCCTCGACATGTCATCTTCCCGCCGTCCCTGGCGGGTGCCAAGGGTCGGTGGATGCGTCCGGTTGTGACCGTTGTCGGCCACGTTGCTGGCACATGTACTAGCCAATCTAGAGGTTGACCGCAAGTAGTCGAAGCAGGGGTTCCCGGTGTGGCGGCCCGGGCCACCACCGCTCCGGGTTCCCCCGGACCGGCCCCTCGCACTCATCCTTCCGGTCGGTTGTCCACAGGCTGAACCGGTGGGTGACCCGCGAATCGCTGAGTTATCCACAGGCTCGTCCCCAGCCTGGTGATCGCCGGTCACGGTGCGTGGTGGGCGGCTCAGCGGGCCAGCCGCCGCCGCACCATCCCGATCACCTCGGTGATCTCCCGGATCCGCAGGAGCGCGGCCAACCCGAGATAGGTCAGGCCGATCGCCGCGCCGCCGATCAGCAGCTGCCCGAACGCGTGCCCCCGGCTCAGGGCCGCCGGGTCGCCCGGCAGCAGGGCGACCACCAGCAGGCCGACCAGGGTGGCGCCGAGCGCGGCGGCCAGCACCTTGCCGACGGTCCCGGTGATCCGGGCCAACCCGAGCCGGCCGACCCGCCGCCGGATCAGCATCGCCGAGGCGGCCACCGCCACCAGATACGAGATGCCGTTGCCCAGCATCATCCCGGCCGCCGCGAAGCTGGCCGGGAAGACCAGGTAGAAGACGACCTGGAGCAGGGTACGCAGCGCGACCACCCCCACGATCACCAGCGCCGGGGTACGGGTGTCCTGGAGCGCGTAGAAGCCGAAGGTGAAGAGCTGGCTGATCGCGAACGGCACCAGCCCCAGCGCCCCCACCAGCAGCACCGTCGAGGTGAGCCGGGCGCTCTGGCTGTTGAACGCGCCGTACCGGAAGACCATCACCGCGATCGGGCCGGCGAGCACCGCGTAGACCACCGCGATCGGGGCGAGCACCGCGCTGACGGTGCGGATGCCCCGGGACAGGTCGGCGGTGATGTCGGCGAACCGACCGTCCGCCGCGGCGGCACTCATCCGGGGCATCAGCGCGGTGATGATCGAGACGGCGACGATCCCGTGCGCCATCATCACCAGCAGGAAGACGTTGTTGTAGATCATGATGCCGGCCTTGTCGTCGCCGGCGGCCCGGGTGAGCAGGTTGACGATCACGAACAGGCCGAGCTGGTTGGCCGCGACGTAGCAGAACATCCAGGCGCCGAGCTTGGCCAGCTCGCGCAGCCCCAGCTCGCGGAAGTCGAACCGCCACTTCCACCGGAAGCCGACCTTGCGCAGCGCCGGCACCAGGCCGGCGGCCTGCACCGCCACGCCCAGCAGGGTGCCACCGCCGATCACCAGGATCCGGGCGCCGCCCATGTCCTCCGGGCTGAGCAGGTCGGTGCCGAAGGTGGCGATGTAGATCGCGCAGGTGCCGATCACCACCAGGTTGTTCAGGATCGGCGCCCACATCGGCGCGGCGAAGTGCCCCCGGGTGTTCAACACCGCGGCGACCAGCGCGCTGACGCCGGTGAAGAAGAGCATCGGCAGCATCAGCCGGGACAGGTTGTTGACCAGGCCGACGTAGTCGGCGCTCTGGCCGCGCGCGTACAGCAGGGTGATCGCCGGGGCGGCGATCACCGCGAGCAACGCGGCGACGCCCAGGGCGAGCACCGCGAGGGTGAGCAGCCGCTGGGCGTACGCGTCACCCCGGTCTGGGTCGGAGCGGCGCCGGCGGACCAGCACCGGGATCAGCACGCTGGTGAGCACCCCGCCGAGCAGGAACTCGTACACCTGGCTGGGCAGGAACTGCGCGGTGGTGTACGCGTTACCGACCAGGCCGCCACCGAGCGCCGCGCCGATCATCAGGTTGCGGACGAAGCCCGTACCCCGGCTGACCAGGCTGCCGACCGCCATCACCGCGCTGTTCGCGGCGGCGCTGCCCTCCGCCACCTGCTCCGGCGGTGGCGCGGTCGCCTCCACCGCCGGCTGGTTCAGCGGCTCGGCCGAGATGAAGGTCGCCTCGTCGGTGGGAGGGATCGCGCCGGGCGGCGTGGCGTTCGCGCTGCGGTAGAGCCCGCCGCTCATCTCCAGCCTCCAAGGGGTACGTGTGAGCCGGGCACCGGCCCGCACGCCACGACCTTAGTCAACGCCCGCTGCATACCCGCGCCCGGCGGATCAGTTCCTGCCCCGGCCCGATAGGCTGGCGATCCCATGTCCGAAGCCTCCGCATCCCACGCCGCCGACCGCCGCGAGCTCAGTGCCGCGCAGCGCAACGCCGTCGCCGAACTGCTCCGCGTCTCCCCGGTCGCCGACGAGCTGGGCCGCCGGTTCGCGCGCGCCGGGCACGAACTGCACCTGGTGGGCGGTTCGGTGCGGGACGCCCTGCTCGGCCGGCTCGGCAACGACCTCGACTTCTGCACCGACGCCCACCCGGACGAGACGCTGCGGATCGTCAAGGGCTGGGCCGAGGCGATCTGGGAGACCGGGCGGGAGTTCGGCACCATCGGCTGCCAGCGCGACGGCCTGCTGCTGGAGATCACCACCTTCCGCGCCGAGGCGTACGACCAGGTCAGCCGGAACCCGATCGTCGAGTACGGGACCAGCCTCGCCGAGGACCTGAAGCGCCGGGACTTCACCGTCAACGCGATGGCGGTGAGCCTGCCCGAGCACCGCTTCACCGACCCGTACGGCGGGCTGGACGACCTCGCCGCGAAGGTGATCCGTACCCCCGGCACGCCGCGGGAGTCGTTCGGTGACGACCCGCTGCGGATGCTGCGGGCGGCCCGGTTCGCCGCCCAGCTGCGCTTCGCCGTCGCGCCGGACGTCCGGGCGGCGATGACCGCGATGGCGGCCGACCTGGACCGGATCACCGCCGAGCGGATCCGCGACGAGTTCACCAAGCTGCTCTGCGGGGCCGACCCGATCACCGGGCTGCGGCTGCTTGTCGACTCCGGCCTGGCCGAGCGGTTCATCCCGGAGCTGACCGGGCTGAAGCTGACCATCGACGAGCACGCCCAGCACAAGGACGTCTACGAGCACACGCTGACCGTGGTCGGCAACGCGATGTCGATGGAGTCCGGCGGCTGCGACTTCGTGCTGCGGATGGCCGCGCTGATGCACGACGTGGGCAAGCCGGCCACCAAGGCGGTCGGGCCGGACGGCCGGGTCAGCTTCCACCACCACGAGGTGGTCGGCGCCCGGCTCACCAAGGCCCGGATGAAGGCCATGCGCTATCCCAAGGACGTCACCGCCCAGGTGACCAAGCTGGTCGGCCTGCACCTGCGCTTCTACGGGTACGGCCGCGGCGAGTGGACCGACTCGGCCGTCCGCCGGTACGTCACCGACGCCGGTGACCTGCTGCCCCGGCTGCACAAGCTGACCCGGTCCGACTGCACCACCCGTAACCGGCGCAAGGCGGCCCAGCTGGCGGCCGACTACGACGCGCTGGAGGAGCGGATCGACCGGATCGCGGCCGAGGAGGACCTGGCCCGGGTCCGTCCGGACCTGGACGGCAACGCGATCATGGAGCTGCTCGGCGTGCCGCCGGGGCCGGTGGTCGGGCGGGCCTGGAAGCACCTGAAGGAGCTGCGCCTGGAGCGCGGCCCGCTGGACCGGGACGAGGCCGAGGCCGAGCTGCAGCGCTGGGCCCGCGCCGAGGGCATCGTCAACTGACCGCGCGCCGGCTTCCGCCGCGCCCACTCCCACCGCGCCGTACCTGCTCGCGTCGTGCCCGCTCGCGTCGTGCCCGCTCGCGCGGCGCCGGGTCCCGCCGGGCTGGGGTGTTAACAGGGGCCCCCTGTACAACGGAATGCGTTAACAGGGGGCCCCTCCTTACACCTCAGCCGCCCGCCGCCCACCGGTCAGCGGGGCGCCACCGCCAGGACGGGGTTGGCCTCGAGCGCCGGGGGTAGGGCCTGCCGGGCGAGGACCCGGCCGGCGAGGTCGACCAGCAGCATCTCGTTGGCCCGCCGGTCCCGATAGAGCAGCTGGTCGCCGGCCACCCACGCCGCGTCGGCGGCGGGGGCCGGTCCGATCGTCCGGCCGGTCGCCACCTCGGCCAGCAGCGGGCCGTCCGGGCCCTTCACGATCACCGACCGGCCGTCCGGCGACCAGGACCAGGGGCCGTCCGGGTCGCCCTTGACCGGCACGAAGCGGCTGGGGCGGCCGTCGTCCGGCGAGAAGAACTGCACCCCGCGCCGGGCGTGCGGCTGCGACTCCGACACCGAGGCATCGGGGTCGGTCTGCTGGAGGGCCACCTCCGCGCCGTCCCGGCTCCAGGTGAAGAAGCACTGGTCGGTGCAGAGGTAGCGCTTGCCGTCGACGGGGAATGTGCGGTAGTCAGCGGTGTCGACGGTGAGCACCCCGAGCGAGAACCCGCCGTCGTCCTTGTCCATCAGGGTCAGCGCCAGCCGGCGGCCGTCCGGCGACCAGTGCGGGGTCATGATGAACGAGCCGACCTTCACCCAGCGGACCTGCCCGGTGCGCAGTTCGAGCAACCCCAGCTCGCCCCGCCGCTCGTAGTCGACCACCGCGGCCACCCCGCCGCGCGGGGCCGCCCAGGTCTCCTCGTACCGGCTGGTGACGTAGCGGCCGGCCGAGCGGTCCAGCGCGTAGCCCAGCTCGGCCGGCGTGCCGGTGGAGGTGGCGCCGGTGAGCACCCAGCCGCCGGGCAGCGCCAGCGGGCCGCGCGCCCAGTCTCCCGCCGGCGGCGGGGCCGCCACCGGGCCGGAGGGCGAGGGCGTCGACGCAGCCGGTGGTGCCGCCGGACCGGAGGGCGGGGGCGTCGACGTGGCCGGGGGCGCCGCCCACCGGGCCGGGCCGGCCGGCGGGTCGGGTCGCAGCCAGACGAACGGCCCGGCGAGGACGGCCGTCGCGGCGAGGGCGGCGCCCGCGGCCACCACCCGACGCCGTCGGCGCAGGCTCCGGCCCCGCCGCAGGGCCCGACCGGCGATGTCCGGCGCGCCCCGGGCCTCGTCCGCGAGGTCACGTACGGCCGCGCGCAGCGCCTCCTCGGTTCGTCCGTTCATCACGGCGCCTCCTGAAACGTCGTCAGCTCGTCGAGGGCGGGGACCAGCTCCCGCAGCTTGGCCAGGGCCCGGGACGCCTGGCTGGCCACCGTGCCGGCCCGACAGCCGAGCGCCGCGGCGGTCTCCTCGACGCTCATGTCCTCCAGGTAGCGCAGGATCAGCACGGCGCGCTGCCGGGGCGGCAGCCGGCGCAGCGCGTCGCGCAGCAGCAGCCGCAGGTCACTGTCCTGGCCGAGGTCCCGTTGCACGGCCCGCTCGGGCAGCACGGCCACCGGCACCTCGGCGCGGTGCGACCGGAGCCGCCAGCGGGAGACCTGGTCGTGGTAGAGGATCCGCTTCACGTACGGCTCGGCGTCGCCCCTGATCCGGGGCCACCGGGCGTACGCCTTGGCGAGCGCGTTCTGCAACAGGTCCTCGGCGCCGTGCTGGCTGCCGGCCAGCGCGTACGCGACCCGCAGCAGCGCGTCTCCCCGCTCGTGGACGAACGCGGTGAACTCGCCGTCGACTACCTCTGCCACCGGCCACCTCCGTCCTGTCAGACGCGTGGCACCGGGGAAATCTTGCCCGGCCGGCGGAAAATCCTCGATGTCCCACCGGCGGGGCAGAATGGCGGGATGCGCTGGACCGTGCTCGACACGCCGATCGGCGAGTTCTCCGTCGCCACCGACGGGGAGGCGGTGTGCGGGGCGCACTTCGGCCGGCTGGAGCCGGCGGTCGAGGAGCCCGGCGACGCGCTGGCGGCCCGGGCGGTGACGGAGCTGCGGGCCTACTTCGCCGGTGAGCTGACGGAGTTCACGGTGCCGGTGGCGGCGCGGCGGGGCTCCGAGTTCGAGCGGGCGGTGTGGCGGGAGATGACCCGCATCCCGTACGGGGAGACGCTCACCTACGGCGAGGTGGCGCGGGCGGTCGGCGACCCGGGTGGCGCGCGGGCGGTGGGGGTGGCCTGCAACCGCAACCCGATCCCGGTGCTCGTGCCGTGCCACCGGATCGTCGGCGCGGGCGGCAAGCTGGTCGGCTTCGGCGGCGGGCTGCCGCGCAAGGTGACGTTGCTGGAGCTGGAGGCGGCGGTGGCCCTGCGCCGCGCCTGGTCGAGCTGACACCGCACAACTCGTCCGCCTCGGCCCGAGCGATTCTCGCCATCATCTGGCGACGGCGAGATCGGCTCGACCGACGCACCGAGGAGGAGACGTAGTGCCGAGCGTGGTTGACCAGCCCACGGACGAGTTATACAAATCTGGTATGGCCTTCACCCTGAACCTGAAGCCCGAGGTCGAGCAGCGGCTCAAGGAGCTCGCCGAGGCGGAGCACCGCTCGATGCACAAGACGGTCGAGGTGGCGGTGCAGGCGTACCTGGACCGGCACGAGCGCGACGAGTGGACCCGCCAGGCCGCCCAGCGGGTTCGTGAGCGCAACGCGGAGTTCTACGAGATGTTGGGCGACCGGTGACGCGCTCCTGGCCGGATGCGGAGGATCTACTGCTCCTGCTCGCCGGCAGCACGGCGTCCCGCACGATCGTGCGCGACGGCGGGACCCTCTTCGCCTCGGCCGCGCGGCCCCATGCCCACCTCCTGCAAGGGCGGGTCTATCCGACCCCGTTGGAACAGGCGGCGGCTCTTCTGCACGCGATCATGGTCTGGCGTCCGCTCGACATGTGGAACGCCAGTCTCGCCTGGACGGCGGCGGATGTCCGACTGGACCGCTCCGGCTTCGTCCTCGCCATGCCGGCCAAGGAGCGGATGGCGCTGACCGACGCGCTGACCAGCGGTGAGGTCGACTCGGTCGAGGAGTTGGCGCTGCGGCTGTCGCCGTACCTGGAGATGCCGGCCTGACCGGACGACGAGGGCCGGGTCCACGCGGACCCGGCCCTCGATGCTGCTGCGGTGTTCAGCGCGTCAGCGCTCGACCTCGCCGGCGATGAAGCCCTCGACGGCGGCGTGCGCGTCGTGGTCGGCGTACTGCACCGGCGGGGACTTCATGAAGTACGAGGAGGCCGAGAGGATCGGGCCACCGATCTTGCGGTCCAGCGCGATCTTCGCGGCCCGGACGGCGTCGATGATGACGCCGGCCGAGTTCGGCGAGTCCCACACCTCGAGCTTGAGCTCGGCGTTGAGCGGGGTGTCGCCGAAGGAGCGGCCCTCCAGGCGGATGTACGCCCACTTGCGGTCGTCGAGCCACGGCACGTGGTCCGACGGGCCGATGTGCACGTCGCTCTTGCTCATCTCGTGCGGGATCTGGGAGGTCACCGACTGGGTCTTCGAGATCTTCTTGGAGACCAGGCGGTTGCGCTCCAGCATGTTCATGAAGTCCATGTTGCCGCCGAAGTTGAGCTGGTACGTGCGCAGCAGCTCGACCCCGCGGTCCTCGAAGAGCTTCGCCAGGGCGCGGTGCACGATGGTGGCGCCGACCTGGCTCTTGATGTCGTCGCCGACGATCGGCAGGCCCGCGTCCTCGAACTTCTTGGCCCACTCCGGGTCGGAGGCGATGAAGACCGGCAGGGCGTTCACGAACGCGCAGCCCGCGTCGATCGCGGCCTGGGCGTAGAACTTGTCGGCCTGCTCCGAGCCCACCGGCAGGTAGGAGACGACCACGTCGACCTGCGCGTCGCGCAGCGCCTGGGCCACGTCGACCGGCTCCGCGCCGGACTCCTCGATGATCTCGCGGTAGTACTGCCCGAGACCGTCGAAGGTCGGGCCGCGCTGCACGGTGACGCCGGTCGGCGGCACGTCGCAGAGCTTGATGGTGTTGTTCTCGCTGGCCACGATCGCCTCGGCGAGGTCCATGCCCACCTTCTTGGCGTCCACGTCGAACGCCGCGACGAACGTCACGTCCGAGACGTGGTAGTCGCCGAAGGTGACGTGCATGAGACCCGGGACGCGGTCGTTCGGGTCGGCGTTCCGGTAGTACTCCACGCCCTGCACGAGGGACGAGGCGCAGTTACCCACACCGACGATGGCGACGCGGACGGAGCCCATAGCGTCTGCCTCCTTCTTCTTCATCACGGCCGCTCTTTCCTGGACGTTCCAGGCGGGGGCGGGTTGTTGTTGTCTCGTCGGCCGTCGGCCGTCCCGGGTTGCGGGGCGGCCGGGGCCCGGCCGGAGCGCTCGTTGGCGATGAGCTCCTCCAGCCAGCGAACCTCGCGCTCACAGGCGTCGAGCCCGTGACGTTGCAGTTCCAGGGTGTACGCGTCGAGTCGCTCGGCCGCCCGGCCCAGCACGTCGCGCAGTCCCTCGCGACGCTCCTCGATCGTGCGGCGGCGGCCCTCCAGAATGCGCAGGCGGGTCGCCCGGTCCGTGCGGGCAAAGAACGCGAAGTGCACGCCGAAACCCGTGTCGTCGTACGTCTCGGGGCCGGCCTGCGCGATGAGCTGGGCGAAGCGTTCCTTGCCCTCCGCGGTGATTTTGTAGACCACCCGACCTCGTCGGCTGGTCAGTGCGGGAACCTCCTCGGCGGTCGCGGGTGTCTCGGCGGCTTCGGTGATCCAGCCCGCCGCCTGCAGCCGGCGCAGGGTCGGGTAGAGCGAGCCGTAGCTGATCGCCGCCCGGATCGCACCGAGTTTGGCGGTCAACTCCTTGCGCAGCTCATAGCCGTGCATCGGAGACTCCTGCAGGAGGCCGAGGATGGCGAGCTCGAGCACGGGCCACCCTTCCTTACCCCCGACGCGGAGCGGTAACCGCCGCGATGTATCGGACCGATACATCGCACGTTAGTGCCTTCTCCAGGATCAGGGCAAACCCCGGTTCCGAGACGCCGGGGTCACGCATTGTGACGGTGGTCGCCTCGCGGTCGCCGACGGCGTACCCTTCTCCGCATGCGTACGCAGCGCCAGGTCGTCGACTACTCGCTCCAGAAGCGGGCAGTGCTGCGTGAACTCCTCGCCGGCCGGATCGGCACGTACGACGTCTGTGACGCCTCGCCGTACCTGAAGAACGCCGCTCGGTTCCATGGCGAGCCGACCGAGCACCGGTGCCCGATCTGCCGCAGCGAGAACCTGATCCACGTCCATTACATTTACGGGGACGAGCTCAAGCAGTCCGCCGGCCAGGCCCGCACCCGGGCCGAGCTGCCGGTGCTCGCGATGACGCTGCGTGAGTTCCAGGTCTTCGTGGTGGAGGTGTGCCCCGGCTGTGACTGGAACCATCTCGTCGAGCAGTTCCTGCTCGGCCGGGACGGGCTGGCCGGCGGCGTGGACGACGCGCCGGAGGACGCCGCCCCGGCACGGAGGCGAGAGGCGCAACGGTGACCACCGCTGATCCGATCGATCCCGGTACCGTGCATGTCTGGTGGAGCGATCGACGGATCCAGGGCCTGATTGGTCCGAATAGTTCAGATTGGACGCCTTCGGCGCGGCCCGGATCGGCCCGCGCCCGTGGTGTCTCAACTCACGGCAACCCGGTGGCGGCGCACCCGCGTCCCACCGCGACCGGCAGGGTGTGAGGAATGAGTTCGTACGGCGATCCCAGTTCCCAGCGTGGGCGGGCCCAGGTTCCGGGTGGCGACCCGGGGAACGGCTGGTCCGGTTCCGCCGGGTCCAGCGGTCGGGCCTCGGTCGGTGCGCGCGCCTCGGTCGGTGGCTCGGCCTCGGTGCCGGCGCAGGGCGCTGCCGCCGGTCGGGCCGGCTCGGGTCGGGCCTCCGTGCCGGCGCCCGGCGGCGGCTCCGGCCGCGCCACCGTGCCGGTCTCCCCGGCCCCGGGCGGTGGGCGCGCCTCGGTGCCGGTCTCGCCGGCTCCGGGCGGGCGGGCCTCCGTGCCGGTCTCCCCGGCCGGTGGACGCGCTGCGGTCGGGGTCGGCTCGGCCGGCCGGGCCAGTGTCGGCGCGGCCTCGGTCGGCGCCGCCTCCGTCGGCGGTCGGGCCGGTGTCGCCCGGGCGTCGGCTCCCCCGCCCGGCGGCGGACCGGGCGGTCCCGGCGGGCCGGGAGACTTCGGCGGCCCGGGCCGCCGCGGCCGCGGTGACCGCGACCCGGACGCCGTGGCGCGGGCGAAGAAGCGCCGCCGGATCAACCTGCTGATCGCCAGCTTCGCCGTCTTCATCATGCTGGCCGGCATCGGCGTCGTCGGGTTCACCTACTACTCGACCACGGTGGTGCTGCCCAAGGCCCTGCCGATGCCGCTCTCCACCACCGTCTACATGAGTGACGGCAAGACGGTCGCGGCCAAGCTGGGCAACCAGAACCGGCAGCTGATCAAGATCGATCAGATCCCGCAGTGGGTGCAGGACGCGGTCGCCGCCGCCGAGGACCGCAACTTCTACCGGCACGACGGCGTGGACTACAAGGGCATCGCCCGGGCCGCGTGGAACAACTTCAGCGGCGGCGACAAGCAGGGCGCGTCGACCATCACCCAGCAGTACGCCCGCAACGCCTACGACAGCCTGAAGGACGACACGTACGCCCGGAAGGTCAAGGAGGCCATCCTCGCCTCCAAGCTGAACGACCAGTTCACCAAAAAAGAGATCATGGAGCACTACCTCAACGTCATCTACTTCGGGCGTGGGGCGTACGGCATCGAGGCGGCGGCGCAGACCTACTTCGGTGTGCCGGCCAACAAGCTCAACGTGGCCCAGGCCGCGGTGCTCGCCGCGTTGATCAAGCAGCCGGTGGCCAGCACCACCCACCGGGGCTACGACCCGGCGGTCAACCTGCCGGACGCCCAGCAGCGGTGGACGTACGTGCTCGACGGGATGGCCGCCGAGGGCTGGTTGGACGCGGCGGACAAGCCGAAGCGGCCGACCAAGTACCCGAAGGTGCTCCCGCCGGACAAGGCCGGCTCGACCTCGTTCGGCGTCAAGACCCCGCGCGGCAACGTGATCAACTACGTCCGCAAGGAGATGGAGCAGTGGGGCATCTGCTCCAACTCGGGCGCGGAGGGCAAGCCGAGCTGCGTCGACGAGCTGCGCGACGGCGGCTACCGGATCACCACCACGCTCGACCCGAAGCTGCAGAAGTACGCCGAGCAGGCGGCGCGGCCGGCCCAGAAGGGGTCGGTGCTCAACGGCCAGCCCCCGAACCTGATGTCGGCGCTGGTCTCGATCGACCCGCGCAACGGCCGGGTGCTTGCCTACTACGGCGGTGACAGCGGCGCCGACTTCGACTACGCCGGCCTGAACACCGACAAGTACGGCGACCTGACCGGCGGCCACCCGCCGGGGTCGTCGTTCAAGATCTACACGCTGGCCGCCGCGATCAACGAGGGCATCTCGGTGAAGTCCTACTGGGATGCCACCCCGTTCAAGCCGGACGGCAAGAACGAGATCGGCAACGCCGGTCGCGGCGCCGGCGTCTGCGGCAAGTCCTGCACCCTGGAGCAGTCGACGATCAAGTCGTACAACGTGCCCTTCTACCACGTGGCGGAGAAGATCACCTTCGCCAAGGTGGTCGACATGGCCCGCCGGGCCGGCATCACCACCATGTGGAACACGGACGGCAAGATGTACAACCTGCTCAAGATGAAGCCGGAGGAGGCCGTCCGGGCCGGCTTCGACGGCTGGACCGCGTTCGGCAAGTACCCGGTCACCGTCCTCGACCACGCCAACGGTGTGGCCACCCTCGCCGCCCGCGGCACGTACAACAAGGCGCACTTCGTCCTCCGGATCCAGAAGCAGAACAGGGAGACCGGCAAGTGGCAGAACGTCAACGGTGAGAAGCTCGACCCGCAGGACCGGCTGCGCCCCGACGTGGTCGACGAGGTGACCGGCGTGCTCAAGCAGATCCCCGGGCCGAACGACGCCAAGCTGGAGAACGGGCGCGAGGCGGCGGCCAAGACCGGCACCTGGGAGTGGAACGGCACCAAGGACAACGCGCACGCCTGGATGATCGGCTACACCCCGCAGATCGCCACCGCCGTCTGGGTCGGCAGCAAGGACCCGAAGAAGCCGCGAATCTTCGACGACGAGAACGAGCGGGTCACCGGTGGTGGCAAGCACGGCCTGCCGGCCAAGGTCTGGAAGAAGTACATGAACGCGGCGCTCGACGGCAAGGACAAGGAGGAGCTGCCGAAGGTGCAGGGCATCGGCGACGACAACGCCGGCACCGGCGTCAAGCCGGCGCCCAAGCCCACCGGCCCGGTCTGCCCCGACCCGCTGAACCCGTTCTGCCCGCAGGACCCGCAGCAGCCGCAGCCCGAGCAGCCGACCTTCCCCGGCTTCCCGGGCGGTCCCGGCGGGCCGGGTGACGGCAACGGTGGTGGTCGCGGCGGTGGCCTGCTGCCGACCACACCACCCCGCTCCACGCCGTACTGACCGCACGACATGCGGCCGACGGCCGCCGGACCCACCCGTCCGGCGGCCGTCGGCCTTTCCGCGTACCGGAATCTCGGGCCGGCGGCGGGACGCGGACCCCCGACGTACGGCAGGATGCCTCTCCATGAGCACCCAGTCGACGCCCACCCCGGACGGGGCCGGCAGCACCGACCACCCGTCCCGCTCGGACGGTTTCGTCCGCGGTGCGTCCGAGCTGATCGGCGGCCCGGTCGGTGACCACGCCGTGACGCCGACGGACCACCAGGGGCGGTTCTGGACGGCCGCCCGGATCGTGCTGGCGCTCGCCTGCCTGACGCTCGCCCTGCACTGGGTGCAGAAGTCGCCCTGCCAGGACGGCGCCTGGCAGAACAACGTGCAGTACACCCGGATGTGCTACACGGACGTGCTGGCCCTCTACTACGCCGAGGGCCTGAACGAGGGCAAGGTGCCCTATGCCGACCACCCGGTGGAATACCCGGTGCTCACCGGCTACTTCATGGGCGCGCTCGGCCTGCCGGTGCACGCCCTCGGCGTCAACGACCCGACCATCAACCAGGGGCAGTGGTTCTACAACCTCAACGCGCTGGTGCTCGGCGCGCTGGCGGTGGCCACCGTGGCCACCATCCTCGCCCTGCGCCGCCGACGACCCTGGGACGCCGCGCTCTTCGCCCTGGCCCCCGCGCTGTTCCTCACCGCCACCGTCAACTGGGACCTGCTCGCCATCGCACTTGCCGCGTTCGGGCTGCTGGCCTGGGCCCGCGCCGGCACCAGCCGACACGCGACACCGCTTGTCGTCCTGGCCGGCGTCCTGCTCGGGCTCGGCGGCGCGGCCAAGATGTGGCCGCTGTTCCTGCTCGGGCCGATCCTGGTGCTGGCCGTCCGCGCCGGCCGGATCGTGGCCGGCCTGCTGTCCGTCGCCGCGGCCGTGGCGACCGTGGTGCTGGTGAACCTGCCGGCGGCGACCCGCTACCCGGAGAACTGGGGCCGGTTCTTCGAACTGAACACCACCCGGCCGATCGACTGGGGCACCCTCTGGTACATCGGCCGCTACGCCGACGGCCGGATCGGCGACCCCGCCAAGCAGGGGCCGTTCGAGTGGCTGAACAACAACATCCCCACCCTCAACTGGGTCTCGTACCTGCTGTTCGGGCTGGCCTGCGTCGGGGTGGCCGCGCTGGCGCTGCTGGCCCCGCGCCGGCCGCGCCTGGCCCAGCTCGCCTTCCTGGTGGTGGCCGCGTTCCTGATCTTCAGCAAGGTCTGGTCGCAGCAGTTCGTGCTCTGGCTGCTGCCGCTGGTGGTGCTGGCCCGGCCGCGCTGGGGCGCCTTCCTGGCCTGGCAGGTCGCCGAGATCGGCTACTTCGCCGCGTTCTACGGCGAGCTGCTCGGCACGGCCAACAACCGCCCGGTCTTCCCCGAAGGGGTGTTCGTGCTGGCCGCCTCCCTGCGGCTCGGCACGGTGGTGCTGCTCTGCGTGCTGGTGATCCGGGAGATCCTGCACCCCGAACGGGACGCGGTCCGGCGCACCTACGCCGACGATCCGGACGGCGGCGTCCTGGACGGCGCCGACGACGCCCCCTGGCACCAGCGCTGGCGACACCGCCACCGGGAACCGGCCCCCGAACCGGTCCCCGCCACCACCACCTGATCCTGGACGGGATCAGAGCCGGTAGACGACCGCCGACCCGACCTCCGAGCGGGTGACCCCGAGACCGTCGACCGGCTCGTCCACCACCCGCTCCCAGGGGGTGCCGGCCAGGTGGTCGCGCAGCAGCACCACGTTGCGCACCCCGAGGGTGCGCAGGTAGTCGACGCTTACCTGGTCCGGGAAGGTCAGCGTCACCCGGCGGACCTCGTCGAGCTGGGTCGGGGTGAAACCGCTGCCGCCGTTGACCACCTGCTGGAAGCGCGAGGTCGACCAGAGCATCACCGGCTGGTCGAGGTTCTGGCTGCTGGGCAGCACCAGGAGCGGGCCGTCCACCGTGCGCATCGCGGCGGGCTGCTCGGGCACCACCGGATGCGGCGTGGCGTTCACCCCCTCGACGGCCACCAGCAGCAGCGGCAGCAGGGTGGCCAGCCGCAGCCACACCCCCGGCCGGTACGGGGGCCGCTCGGCGGCGATCTCGCCCACCCGCTCGGCGAACGCACTGACCGCGCCCGCGGCGAGCAGACCGAGCAGCAGCGTGGCCCAGAGCATCATCCGGCCCGGCGTGCGCAACCCGTTCCAGCCGGGCAGGTAGTCGAAGAGCGGCACGTAGGTGAAGGTGCCGCCGAAGAACCGGGTGCCCATCGCCAGCGCCATGGTGACCACCACCCCGGCCAGCAGCAGCAGCCGGTGCCGCAGCCGCCACACCGAGAAGAACAGGCCCCCCGCCGCCAGCGCGTACAGCACGAAGCCGGGCAGCAGGGTCATCTCCGGCGGCCAGGGCAGCGCCGCCCGGGCCCCCTCGTGCAGGGCCCCCCAGATCCGCGACTCGGCCGGCGCGGTGAACAGGCCGCCCGCCGGGGGCGAGTAGATGGCGATGTCGCCGATGGTGCGCTGCGCGTTCGGGTGCAGCTCGGCCACCTTGAAATACGGAATGGACAGCAACGCCCCGACCGCGGCGAAGACCACCCCGCCGATCAGGTCGGCGACGAGCAGCCGGGCACCGAACACCGGCCGGCGCACCAGCCACCGCACCGCCGCCACCAGCACCACACCCGCCAGCACGTACGCGAACGCCAGGCCGATGCCGAAGCCCAGGCTGAGCTGCCAGGCGGCCACCAACCAGCCCGCGTACACCCAGCCGGGGCGGCGCCGGTCGGGGCGGTAACCGTGGCGCAGCGACCAGCCGTGCCCCCGGGCCAGCATGGCCAGCGCCAGCGGGATGCCGCCGTTGGAGACGATGTGCAGGTGCCCGGCCTGGGCCAACAGCCACGGCGCGTACGTGAAGCTGACCCCGGCCACCGCCGCGCCGATCCGGCCGGAGCCCAGCTGACGCGCCAGCGCGTACGCCCCGAACGTGGCCAGCGCGTGGGCCAGCACGAAGATGATGTTGTAGCGCAGCACGGCGGCGTCGGGGCCGGTGCCGATCAGGCCGGCCGGCGCGTAGCCGAGCAGCATGTCGGAGAAGGCGAAGCTCCAGGGCTCCGGGAAGAACGTGTTGGACTGGAACAACCGCGCCGGGTCGGTCAGCAGGATGTGCCCGGACCAGGCCATCTGCCACGACTGCAGGCTCGGGTCCCAGTAGTCCTGGGGCAGCGTGTAGCGCGGGTAGCGCAGAGCGGGCCAGGTCAGCAGGACCGCCAGGCCGACCGCGCCGAGCGCGGCCAGCGTCCACTCGTGGGCCAGGAAACGGCCGACCCGGCCACGGGCCCGCCCCAGCCGGGTGAGCTGCCGCGCGGGGGCCGGGCCGAACGACTCCCAGCGGTCGGGTTCGGCCTTACCTGCGGGAGAAGCCTGGTCGGCCGCGGCGCCGGCGGCGGGTTTCGCGGCGGCGTCGGACCCGTCCCCGGGTTTCGTGTCGGCGTCGGATCCGTTCCCGGGCTTCGCGGCGGCGCCGGACCTGTCACCGGTTGGGCCGTTCCCGGCGGACCTGTTCCCGGCGGTCCCGCCTCCGGCCGACCCGTTCCCGGCGGACCCGGCGACGGCACCGGCGGCGCTCGGGCCGGCGGTCGGTTCCTTGCCGGTGGGCTCCTGGCTGGGGCCAGCCGCCGCTTTCTCAGCGGTGCGGGCCTGGCCGGGGTCGGCGCCCGTCTCCTTGTCGGTGCGGGCCTGGCGGGGGTCGGCCGCCGATCCGTTTGCGGTGGTGCCGGGGCTCGCGTCCGGTGCCGTGCCGGTGGGTGGCTGGCTGCCGGGGGCCGATCCGTTGGTGGTGGGGCCCTGGCCGGCGGCGGCCCGCGCGGGCTCGCCGTGCCCCGGCGGGGACCCGCCGGCGTCCGCGGCGGACTGCTCGGTGGTCATGCGGCGGGGCTCCCGCCCAGCTGCTCGCGCAGGAAGTCGATGTCCGCGCCCTGGCCGGCCGCGCCACCGGGCGTCTCGACCACCACCGGCGCCCCGGCGGCACGGATCACCGCGACCACCAGCTCCGGGTCGATGGTGCCGCCACCGAGGTTGTCGTGCCGGTCCTGGCCGGAGTTGAACGCCCCCTTGGAGTTGTTGGCGTGCACCAGGTCGATCCGCCCGGTGATCGCCTTGACCCGGTCGACCAGGCCGAGCAGGTCCTCCCCGCCGGCGTGCGCGTGGCAGGTGTCCAGGCAGAAGCCGACCTCGTACTCCCCGACGGCGTCCCAGAGCCGGGCCAGCGCGTCGAGTCGGCGAGCGCAGGCGTTGTCGCCGCCGGCGGTGTTCTCGATCAGGACGGGCAGCTTGAACCCGCCGGTCTCCGCCGCGTACGCGAACGTCTTGCGCCAGTTGTCGAAACCGACCGTCAGGTCGGCGCCGGAGTTGACGTGCCCGCCGTGCACGATCAGCCCCTGCGCGCCGATGGCCGCCGCCGCGTCGGCGTGCCCGACCAGCAGCTTGCGGCTGGGGATGCGGATCCGGTTGTTGAGCGTGGCGACGTTGATCACGTATGGCGCGTGGACGTAGAGGTCGACGTCGGCGGCGCGCAGCCGGTCCGCGTCCTCCCGCGGCTTCGGGGCCTTCCAGCCCTGCGGGTCGGAGAGGAAGAACTGGACGGTGTCGGCGCCGCGGGCGGCTGCCTCAGCCAGCGGGTCGGCCGAATCGACGTGAGCTCCGATACGCATGCCCGGGAGCCTACGTCGCCACCCTGACGCGCGGTGCGACGGCGGCGGGGAGTCGCGGACCCGGGTGTCGCGTCACCGGCTGCCCGGCGGGTCGTTGACCCGGATGGATGTACGGCGGTGCCGGGTGCGGGTGGCCGAAGGTGGGGTCGCTGCACCGAATATCCCGAAAACCCCGACACATGACGAAAACCCCGGTAGCGTCTCATAACAACACAACAAAGCTCCGCGGGGCGTCTTCGGTCCAACCTCATCGGTGTGGTCGTTCCTCCCCAGGTCCCACCCAAGGAATGCGGACGGGACGCCCTGCGGCCTCGTGGACGGGGGTCCGGTCCCGGCGCTCGACGCCGGTGCCGGGCCCCCGTCGCCACGTCCGGCCGGGCCGCTCCGACCTGCCCGGTCATGATCGTCCGGACCGGGTATTCTGGTCCGGTTGTCCGCGCCCGGCCGGGGCCGACCCGGTGCGAGCGGGCACGACGCACGACCTCCTGCCACGGAAGGACCGTGGCCGCATAGCCCACAGGAGGTGAGCACGTCTTGCGTCATTACGAAGTCATGGTGATCCTCGACCCCAGCCTCGAGGAGCGCACCGTCGCCCCGTCGCTCGACACGTACCTGAACGTGATCCGGACCGCGGGTGGCTCGGTGGAGAAGACGGACGTGTGGGGCCGCCGGCGCCTCGCGTACGAGATCAACAAGAAGGCCGAGGGCATCTACGCCGTCGTCGACCTCCAGGCGACGCCGGAGGCCGTGGCCGAGCTGGACCGTCAGCTGCGACTCAACGAGTCCGTGCTGCGCACCAAGGTCATCCGGCCGGAGATGCGCTAAGCAATCCACCCCAGTTCGCCCGGACCTGCCTCATCGGCTCTGTCGTACGGCTCTGAGAGCCTGTGACGGACCTGATGAGTGCGCGAGGAGATGGTCATGGCAGGAGACACCACCATCACGGTCATCGGCAATCTGACCGATGACCCCGAGTTGCGGTTCACCCCGTCCGGCGCGGCGGTCGCCAAGTTCCGGGTCGCTTCGACGCCCCGGTTCATGGACAAGGCCTCCGGCGAGTGGAAGGACGGCGAGCCACTCTTCCTGGCGTGCACGGTGTGGCGGCAGGCGGCGGAACACGTCGCCGAGTCGCTGCAACGAGGCGCCCGCGTGATCGTCTCGGGTCGGCTGCGCCAGCGGTCGTACGAGACCCGCGAGGGTGAGAAGCGCACCGTCATCGAGCTCGAGGTCGACGAGATCGGCCCGTCGCTGCGCTACGCCACGGCGAAGGTGCAGAAGATGTCTCGCTCCGGCGGTGGTGGCGGCGGCTTCGGCTCCGGTGGTGGTGGCAACCAGGGTGGCGGCGGAGGCAACTTCGACGACCCCTGGGCCTCGGCCGCACCCAGTCCCTCCCGCTCCGGTTCGGGCGGCAACTTCGACGAGGAGCCTCCGTTCTAATGGCGCCGAGCGCCCGCGATCGCAAACCAGGAGCAAGGTCAATGGCCAAGGCTGCGGCACTTCGCAAGCCGAAGAAGAAGGTGAACCCGCTCGACAAGGACGGGATCACCTATATCGATTACAAGGACACCGCGCTGCTGCGCAAGTTCATCTCCGACCGCGGCAAGATCCGCGCTCGGCGGGTGACCGGCGTGACCTCGCAGCAGCAGCGGCAGATCGCCCGTGCGGTCAAGAACGCCCGCGAGATGGCGCTCCTGCCGTACACCGCCACGGCGCGCTGAGAGGGGGCACCGACATGAAGATCATCCTGACTCAGGAGGTGTCCGGCCTCGGCACCCCGGGCGACATCATCGAGGTGAAGGACGGCTACGGCCGTAACTACCTGCTGCCGCAGGGCTTCGCCATCGCCTGGACCAAGGGCGCGGAGAAGCAGGTCACCCTGATCAAGCGGGCCCGCGGGGCCCGGGAGATCCGCGACCTGGACCACGCCAACGAGGTCAAGGCCCAGCTCGAGGGCCTCAAGGTCAGCCTGAAGGCCCGCGCCGGCGACGGTGGCCGGCTCTTCGGCTCGGTCACCCCGGCCGAGATCGTCGAGGCCGTCAAGACCGCCGGCGGACCGGTCCTCGACCGCCGCCGGCTGGAGACGCCCGGTCACATCAAGTCGACCGGCACCTACCCGGTCAGCATCAAGCTGCACCCCGAGGTGACCGCCAAGTTCGACCTCAACGTCGTCCAGGGCTGACACCACACCGCACCACCGAAAGGGCCCGCACCGGCATCCGGTGCGGGCCCTTTCGCGTCGCATCCGAGGCGGCGTCGCATCCGAGGCGGCGTCGCATCCGAGGCGGCGTCGCATCCGAGGCCGCGTCAGCCGATCGGCTGCCCGGTCACCGCGCTGATCAGCACGGTGGAAAGCCCACCACCGACCACGGCCGCGGCCAACGCCACGGTCGTGGACCGCCACGTCGTACCGACCCGACGCAACACCACCGCCACCACCAGGCTGCTCAGCAGCGCCAACCCGAACCGCGGCGCGCCCGCGATCAGCGAACCCAGCGCGTGCGCCCGCGGCGAGTCACAACCACCGCCGCTGATGTCCGTCACGCAACCCGCCGGCGCCGACCCGTCCAAGGTCAGCAACCACAGGAAGACCAGCACCGCCGGCACCAGATAACAGGCCGCCGTGTAGACCAGCGGACGCAGCGGACCCCCCGGATCCGGGTCCAGCAGGTCGTCCTCCAGCCGGCGACCCCACACCCCGCTGCCCACCGCGTCGATGCGCTGCCGCCACGACCCCGAGTCCACCGGCCCGCCCGCACGGTCCACCGACGGCCGGCGCGGCGCGACCCGGGGACGCGGCGCCGGGTAGCCCACCACCGGCGACCGCGGCGCGGACGGCGGCGCGTCCACCCACCGCGGATCGTCACCGGCCAACCGGGTGCCCGTCCAGAACCCGTCCACCTGCTCCCGCCAGGGCCAGCCCGTGGTCGGCTCCACCGGCTCGGCGCGAGCCGTCCCGCCCCACCGCGCCGCCTCCGCGCGGTCCGGACCCTCGGCAGCCGCCGTACCCCAGCGGCCCGCGCCCGCGCCGTCCCACTCGGCGCGACCCCGGCCGTCGGGCCGGTCCCACCGGCCCGCACCGTCCCACTCGGCGGTGTCGGTGAAGCGGTCCCACTGCCCGGTGCTGTCACCCTGGTCCCACCGCCCGGCCGACGCGGACCGATCCCAGCCGTCCGCGCCGGAGCCCTGCCAGGCGTGCACCCCGGACGCGTCCCACGGGTCCACCGCGGGCGGCTGCTCCGGCTCCACCTCGGCCGCGCGGCTCCACGGGTCGACCGCGGGTGACTGCTGCGGCTCCGGCTCCGGCGCGCGGCTCCACGGATCCACCGCCGGCCCCGCCTCCAGCGCCCGCCGGCTCCGCCGGGTCGGACGCACCGGCTCGGCCCCCGCCTCCGGCTCGTCCCCGCCCGACCAGGTCACCTGCGGCCGGCGGGTGGACGAGCGGCGCGGCCGGGTCGTCGGCACCGCCCCGGACACCGGCTCGCCGTCGCCCGAACCGGCCCGCCGGCTACCGACGTACCCCTGCTCCTGTGGGCGGTCGAAGGTCCACTCGCTTGTGTGCTCCGACTCCGGGCCGGCCCCGATCGCGCGCAGCCCGGTCGAGCCCCGATCGGCGCGGCCACCCTGCCAGCCCGACCCGGACGCCGGGGCCTCAACCTCGTCGTCGTCCGGCGCCGCGTGCCGCCCCCGCCCGTCCGCGCGGGTCACCCCCGACTCCACCGCCCAGCGGGGAAGGTAGGCGTCCACCGGATCCTGGTCGCGCTCGCCGGCCCGACGCCGACCTTGCGGATGGTCACCTACCGGCTCCGACCAGTAGGCGTCGGTCGGGAGCGTCTCGCGAGCGTCGACCCAGCCGCCGATCGGTCGACGCTCACGCGGGCTGCCCTCCCCGCGCTCCCAGTCCCGGTAACTCACGGCCGGAGCGTGACCTTTCTCAACCGAAAGTGCAATCCGCTGTCCAGGTGTAGCCGTTCGCCGAGATAGTACGGGAAAACCGGCCGGAAAGCCTCACCGGAAAATTCTCCTCCACAGGCTGGGGATCACGTTTCAGCAGTTCAGAGCGATGCGGCCCGGAATTCCCCATCCGTTTTCCACAGGCTGTGCACACGCTGCGCACACCCTTGCCCACCGGCGTCCACAGGTTGTCCCGAGGCTCGTCCACCGGCGTTGTTGAGCGGCTGACCTCGGGTTCCGTATCGTGAGGCACCGACCGGTCGCGCGATGCCCCCCGATCGACCGCACCGGTCCGATCGGAAGTTGTCGCACCCCGCCGGTAGAGCTGGTAGACGACCTGACGCAGTGGAGGGGGATCCGTGTCGGTCACCGATGACGTACGGGCGGAGCCCCGCGCCGGCGGGCAACCGCCCGCGCCCCGCGACGGCCAGTTCGACCAGCGCGACGCCCCCTTCGAGAAGACCCCACCCCAGGACGTCGCCGCCGAGCAGTGCGTCCTCGGCGGCATGCTCCTCTCCAAGGACGCCATCGCCGACGTCGTCGAGATCCTCAAGACCAACGACTTCTACCGGCCCGCGCACGCCACCATCTTCGACACCATCCTCGACATCTACGGCCGGGGCGAGCCGGCCGACGCGATCACCGTGGCCGCGGCCCTCGCCGACGCCGGTGACCTCGCCCGGATCGGCGGCGCGCCCTACCTGCACACCTGCATGTCCGCCGTGCCGACCGCGGCGAACGCCGCCTACTACGCCCGGATCGTCGGCGAGCGGGCCGTGCTGCGCCGGCTGGTCGAGGCCGGCACCCGGATCGTCCAGCTCGGCTACGGCACCGCGGCCGGCGGCAGCCGGGACGTCGACGACGTCGTCGACCTGGCCCAGCAGGCGGTCTACGAGGTCACCGAGAAGCGGGTCAGCGAGGATTTCGCCATCCTCGCCGACATGCTCCAGCCCACCCTCGACGAGATCGAGGCGGTCGGCGCGCAGGGCGGCGTGATGACCGGCGTGCCGACCGGCTTCACGGATCTGGACCGGCTGCTCAACGGCCTGCACCCGGGGCAACTCATCATCGTGGCCGGCAGACCTGGTCTGGGTAAGGCGCTCGCCCTGGACACCCCACTGCCCACACCCGAAGGCTGGACCACCATGGGTGAGGTCAAAGCCGGCGACCGGCTGCTGGCCGCCGACGGTACGCCGACCACCATCACCGCCGCCTTCGACGTCCTGCACGACCGACCCTGCTTCGAGGTGGAGTTCTCCGACGGCAGTGTGATCGTTGCCGACGCCGAGCACCTCTGGAAGACGACCACCCGCGCCCGCCGACGCCAACCCGCCCCCGCGACACGGTCCTACTGGCCGGATGAGGCGCTGTCGCGGGTCCGGGCGGCGGCTACGACAGCCGCCGCGGAGCCGGCCCGGCCGGTCACCCTCGCCCAGACCCTGGACCTGGTCGGCCCCGAGTTCAAGAACGTGCTGCACACCGTGGCCCGGGACGTGGGCGCCAACGGCCGCGTCAGCCGGCCGGTGACCCGGGCCGGCAAGGTGCGGAACTGGACCGCCCCTGGCTACCCGGCTGGACCGCTGCTGACCCGGCTGCCTGACCGGGCGGAGGGCGCGATCAACGCTGGTGCTCGGGCGACCCACGACGGCGTCGTCACCACCGCCGAGATCGCGGCGACCCTGCGTACCGGCTCCGATGGCCGGCTCAACCACGCGGTCGAGAACTGCGGACCGCTCCAACTGCCTGACCGGGAACTTCCCGTGCCGCCGTACACCCTCGGCGTCTGGCTCGGAGACGGGCACGTCGGGGCCAGCCGCTTCACCACCGCCGACCCCGAGATGGTGATGCACGTAGAGCAGGACGGGTTCACTGTCCGGCCCAGTGGGCCGATGCATCACACCATCGTCCTGCCCCAGCCACCGGCCCGCGCCGACCGGCGGTGCATCGACTGCGGCGTCACCACGCGAGCGCTGCGCGAGAACCCGGCGGTCCGGCGCTGCGCCCACTGCCGTCGCCGGCACGGCTCTTTCCTGGCCCTGCTCCGCGCGGGCGGACTGTCGAGCGACAAGCACATCCCGGCGGCCTACCTGCGGTCCTCCGAGTCCCAGCGACGCGCCCTGCTGGCCGGTCTGATGGACACCGACGGCACGGTCGCCCCGGCAGGCAACCTGCAGTACACGTCGACCTCGAAGCGGTTGGCGGAGGACGTTCGTGAGCTGGTGGTGAGCCTTGGCTACCGGTGCACGGTCAACGAGAGAGCGGTGCGTGGTCGCACCGAGAAGTCGTCGACCGCGTACACCGTGAACTTCTCCACGCCCGACCCGGTGTTCCGGCTGAGCCGGAAACGGGATGCGCACGCCGCTCGCCGGCGGACCGCGTCCGATGTCCGGACAAGTTCCCGGTACATCGTGGCGGTCCGGCCGGTGGCCAGCGTGCCGGTCCGCTGCGTGACGGTGGACAACCCGGAGCACCTCTATCTGGCCGGCCGCTCGATGATCCCGACGCACAACAGCACGGCCAGCATGGACTTCGCCCGAAATGCGGCCATCAGGGCCAACCAGGCGGCGGCGATCTTCTCGCTGGAAATGAGCAAGGTCGAGATCGTCATGCGACTGCTCTCGGCCGAGGCCCGGGTGCCGCTGCACGTGCTGCGCAGCGGGCAGCTCTCCGACGACGACTGGACCAAGCTGGCCCGCTGCATGGGTGAGATCAGCGAGGCGCCGCTCTTCGTCGACGACACGCCGAGCATGAACCTGATGGAGATCCGGGCCAAGGCGCGGCGGCTCAAGCAGAAACACGACCTCAAGATGATCGTGGTCGACTACCTCCAGCTGATGACCTCGCCGAAGCGCACCGAGAGCCGGCAGCAGGAGGTCGCGGACCTGTCCCGTGGCCTGAAGCTGCTGGCCAAGGAGGTCGAGTGCCCGGTGATCGCGGTCAGTCAGCTGAACCGTGGCCCCGAACAGCGTACGGACAAGCGACCCCAGTTGTCCGATCTGCGTGAATCGGGATCAATTGAGCAGGATGCCGACGTTGTCATCCTGCTCCATCGCGACGACTATTACGACAAAGAATCGCCGCGGGCCGGAGAGGCGGATTTCATCGTCGCCAAGCACAGGAATGGCCCGACCGATTCCATAACGGTCGCCGCGCAACTCCATCTGTCCCGTTTCGTAGACATGGCAATTGTCTGACAAGGGAAGCCATGGCTCTTTCCGAGGCGCAGATAGCAGACGTCATCAACCGTGCCGGCCGAGGTGAGAGTCTGACCGATATCGCCCAGAAATACGGTGTCACCCGGCAGGCGGTGCACGGACTGCTGCACCGCCGCGGCATACCCGCCCAGGCGCACCGGAAAGCTCACCGACCCTCAGCGTGAAATGGTCGTCCAGCGCTACCAGGTAGGTAGTTCGGCCGCCCAGATTGCCCGAGAGGTTGGCATTTCGGAGCCAGCGGTCCGGGGCCTCCTGCTCCGCCGGGGTGTGCCGCTCCGGATGCGCACCCTCCGGCACGATGCCTTTGACGACCTGACGCCAGAGACCTGCTATTGGCTCGGGTTTCTCTTCGCCGACGGGTCGGTGACGCATCGCCCGGGTCATCTCCCTTCGGTGTCGGTGGGGCTGGCCGCGTGCGATCGCGACCACCTGGTGGCGCTGCGGACATTCCTCGGTTCGACCAACAGCATCTCGGCCCCGAATCCCAAGCTGCGCTCCTGTCAGTTTTCGATGCGATCGCTGCAACTCGCCAACCGGCTCCTGGAACTCGGTCGTTACACCGGCCCGGTGAATGGCCAATTGACATCCTCCCGTGACTTCTGGCCCGGGTTCGTGGACGGCGACGGGTCCATCGGAGCCTACGCAAAAAGGCCAGGTGGGCCGTTGGTGCCCCAGTTCCGGCTGGTCGGGCGGCCCCGAATGCTCGAACCGTTTCTCGCCTTCCTCTCCGAGCGAGTGGCCTGCAACCTCACGCTGCGGCCCCACAAGACCATTTGGACGGTCGGGACGACCGGCCGCCCGGCCCGGGAAATCGTCGATCTGCTCTACCGGGACGCCGTCGTGGCGCTGCGCCGCAAGGCGGAGCGGGCCGCGCTGATCGCGCCCGGCCGAGCCGCGCGCTGACCCACGAAGGCAAGCAACTCAGCCGAGCAGCGGAAACCACCCCGCCGCCTCGCCCAACTCCATCCGGTCCCGCTCGGTCAACGGCTCCCGGCCGGTCGCCTTGCGCAGATATTCGGCGTCGTCCCATCCGGCCGGCCGGACCGCGTCGTCGCTGAGCAGCCCGTCCATGGTGGCCACCGCGACCGCGGTGGCGAGCTGGCCGGGCGGCGGCGCGGCCGGCAGGTCGACGGTCAGGTCGAGGTGGTGCACGACCGCCTCGGTGGTCAGGGTGGCCAGGAAGTCGGGGATGCGGAGCACGTGCCCCTGGGTGGTGATGCAGCCGTCGGGTCGGTGCGCCACGGCGGCGCCGGCGGCCCGGACCGCGGCGGGGGCGGTGTCGCACCAGTGCCGGACGATCTCGGTGGGCCGGTCGAAGGCGGCGGCGGAGCGCCGGGCCCACCAGGCGTGCCGGGCGTCGCGGTCGTCGCCGGCCGGGAAGGAGCGCCAGTAGCTGACGTCGTCGGTGTCGGGGGGCCCGTCGGCGGGGCTGGCGAGGGCGACCAGCGCGCGCTGCGCGTCGCAGAGCAGGTGGAAGAGCAGGTCGGCGACGACCCAGCCGTGGCAGCGGGTCGGCCGTTGCAGGTCGGTGTCGTCGCAGTCGGTGACGACCCGGATGATCCCGTCGTAGGCCTGTGCCAGCGCGATGTGCTGCCCGTGCGGCGTCATGGGGTGCAGCCTGCCACGGTGGGTGCGGTTCGGCAGGGCGGATCGGGGGCCGGTTGGGCCGGCCCCCGACCGGCGGTCAGCCGAACATGTCGTCGAGGAAGCCCTTGCGCTTCTTGCGCCGGTAGTGGCCGTGGTAGCCGTAGTGCTGTTGCTGCTGCCCGTGGCCGTAGGCGGGCTGCGGCGGGTAGCCGTGGCCGGGTGGCGGGGGCGGTGGGGGCACCGCGCCGTAGCCCGGCTGGTGGGCGGGCGGCGGCGGGGGCGGGGCGTAGCCGCCCTGGGCGGGGGCCTGCGGACCGGGGCCGGCCTGCTGCTGCTGGCTCCAGTTGGCTTCCGCTTCGAAGAGTTTTTCGAGTTCGCCGCGATCGAGGAAGATCCCCCGGCATTCGCCGCACTGGTCGATGACGACTCCGCTGCGCTCGTACTGGCGCATGTCTCCGTGACACTTGGGACAGGTGAGCTGCATCATCCGACGGTACCCGGTGCGGTCACCCAACTGCCGCCAGCGCGTCGGTCACCTCGTCGTCGGAGACCTCGTGGAAGTCGTCGTAGTAGGCGCTGACCGCGCCGAACTCGGGTGGTCGCTGGACGCAGACGACCAGGTCGGCTTCGGCGGAGAGCATCTCGTACGCCTCCTGTGCGCCGACCGGCACCGCGACCACGACCCGGCGCGCGCCGAGGTGGCGGGCGACCTGCACGGCGGCGCGGGCGGTGGCGCCGGTGGCCAGCCCGTCGTCGACGATCACCGCGGTCCGGCCGGCGAGGTCCAGCGGTGGTCGGCCGTCCCGGTAGCGGGCCTCGCGGCGGTCCAGTTCGGTCTGTTCGCGGCGTTGGACCTCGGCCATTTCGTCGGCGCCGAGTCGGGCGGCGACCTGGTCGTTGAGCACGCGTACGCCGCCGGGACCGAGCGCGCCGAAGGCCACCTCGGGGGCCCACGGCATGCCGAGCTTGCGGACCACCAGGACGTCCAGCGGGGCGCCGAGCCGTTCGGCCACCACCCGGGCCACCGGTACGCCGCCGCGGACCAGGCCGAGCACGATGACGTCCGGTTGCCCGGTCAGGTCGGTGAGCCGGTCGGCGAGCTGGCGGCCGGCGTCCTCGCGATCGTGGTAGCTGCTCATGTCCTCAGGTCTACGCCGTGTGTGCGGTTCCCGCCCGGGAGTCGGGCGAACCGGACGCGGATGGGCCGGTTCGCGGCGCAGTGCGGGTGCCCAGGCCAGCAGGGCGAGCGGGTAGAGCAGGTAGCCGAAGCGGGTGGCGGGCATCAGCAGAATGGCGGCGAGCAGCCCGTACCCGCAGATGAGCGCGGCGGCGGTGGCCGTGCGGGGCGGGCGGCGGGCGAGCCGGACGGCGATGGCCGCTCCGGCGGCGAGCAGCAGCGCGGTGGCGATCAGCCGGCCGGCGGGCAGCGCGGTGGCGATGAGGTGGCCGGGGAACGGTGAGGCGGCCGGGCTGGTGACGAGGCCGTGGCCGAGTGGGAAGCGCAGCACGTTCTCGAGCAGTGCGTCCCGGTCGACGAGCAGCGCGGGGAGCAGGGCGAGCACCGGGAGGCCGAGGGCGCCGGCGGTGAACCGGGTGGCGCGGCGGTGGGTGGCGGCCCAGCAGAGCAGGACGAGGGCGATGGGCCAGGCGAAGAGTTTCAGCGCGCCGGCGGCGCCGACCGCGACGCCGGCCGCGCCGGTCCGGCCGGTGGCGGCGTATGCGAGGGCGAGCAGGCAGAGGGCGAGGACGGGCAGGTCGTCGCCGCCGGTGGCGAGGGTGAGCGCGGCGACGGGCAGCACGGTGGCGGCCTGCACGCCGCGCAGCAGCAGGTCGCCGCCGGGCCGGTCGGCGGAATGGCCGGCCCGGCGCAGGGTGGTCACGGCGAGGGCGAGCAGCAGTGCGGTGGCCAGCGCGAACCAGATCCGGGCGTCGGTCCACCAGGCGTCGCTGGCGGCGCGGGGCAGCCCGAACAGCGCCATGCCCGGTTGGTACGGGGTGTAGCCGAGGAGCCGTTCGTCGGGGGGCAGGGCGGCGATGGCGTGGTGGCCGAGGTAGGGCGTGCCGTGGTCGGCGAGTCGTTGGCCGGCGTGTTCGACGACGACCACCTCTTCCTGGGCCCGGTCGGTGCGTCCGGCGGCGCGCTGGATGCTCTGCACGAGCACGGGCAGCAGGGCGGTGGCGGCCCAGGCGGCGGCGGTGACCGTCCAGCGGGCCCGCCGGTTGGCGAGCGGGGTGTCGGGTCGGGTCCGCCGGGCGAGTAGTTGGCCGGCGGCGGCGAGCGCGACGAGCAGGTAGCCGGCGCTGGCGACGGCTCCCCAGGCGCGGTGCGGGGGGAGGGTGGAGGTGGCGGCGGTGATGGCGGCGAAGGCGGCGGAGGTGGCGTAGAGGGCGAGGTCGAGGGCGAGTCCGCCGGCCGCGGCGTCCAGCCGGTGCCAGCGGTCGAGCCGGTCGGTGGCCTGGTCGGGGGCGGCGGTCACGCCGGCAAGTGTGGCAGACGGCGGGTGCCGGACCGGCTCGACCGCTGGCGCGGGCGGCTGCGGTGCGGCGCGGTGGTGTGGTCGGGTGTCCGGGCGGCGGCCGGGTCAGACCGGCAGTTGGGAGCCGCCGGCGGCGCGGCTGCGGCCGCCGGGGCGCCGGCCGGGCAGGCGGATCACCGCGCCGGCGTCGTGCAGTGGTGGGGCGAGTACGCCGGGGCGTCCGCCGGAGCCGCGGCGGAGGGTGGCGAGCAGCGCGCCGGCGGGGAGGGGTCGGGCGAACAAATGGCCCTGCCCGGCGGTGCAGCCGAGTTCCCAGAGTGCGCGCCGTTGTGGTTCGTTCTCCACCCCTTCGGCGACGACGTCGAGGTCGAGGCTGCGGCCGAGGTCCAGGGTGGAGCGGATCACGGCGGCCGCTTCGGCGGAGGTCTCCATCGCGGCCACGAAGCTGCGGTCGATCTTTAGTTCGTGTACGGGGATGCGGGACAGCAGGGACAGCGACGAGTAGCCGGTGCCGAAGTCGTCGAGGGCGAGTCGGACGCCGGCGTCGCGGAGCCGGCTGAGCACCCGGTCGACGACGTCGAGTTGGCTGAGCGTCAGCGTCTCGGTCAGTTCGAGCACCAGCCGGTCCGGTGGCAGGTCGTGGGCCCGCAGTCGGGCCAGCACCGAGCCGGGGAAGCGGGCGTCGAGCAGGCTGCGCGGGGACACGTTCACCGAGACCGGCAGGTCGAAGCCGGCGTCGCGCCAGCTGCGGGCGGCGAGGAGGGCCTGGTCGAGGATGGCCTCGGCGAAGGCCGGCAGCAGGCCGGAGCGTTCCACCGCCTCCAGGAACCGCAGCGGGTCGATCAGCCCGTGGGTGGGGTGGTGCCAGCGGGCGAGTGCCTCGGCGCCGGTGGCTTCGCCGGTGCCGAGGTCGACGATCGGCTGGAAGTTGACGGTGAACTCGTGGTCGGCCACCGCGCGGGGCAGTGCGCCGTTGAGCGCGAGCCGGCCCAGGTCGGCGGTGTCCCGGGTGGGGGCGTACGTGGCGATCCGCTGGCCGGCGCGTTTGGCCTGGTACATCGCCACGTCGGCGCGGCGCAGCAGTTCGGGCATGCCGCCGCTGGCCGGCGCGCCGGCGATGCCACCGCTGGCTTCGACGCTGATCCGCATGCCGTCCAGGTCGAGGGGTTCGTGCAGGGCCGCGAGCAGGGCCTCGGCCCGGTGGGTGGCGACCGCGGGCGCGGGCAGGCCGCGCAGGAGTACGGCGAACTCGTCGCCGCCCAGCCGGGCGACCAGGTCCTCGGGGCCGGTGGCGGCCCGTAGCCGGTCGGCGACCTGGGTGAGCACCTGGTCGCCGGCGGAGTGCCCGAGGGTGTCGTTGACCTCCTTGAAGTGGTTGAGGTCGATCAGCACCAGGGCGGTCACCCCCTCGGCGTGTCGCTTGCCGAGCTGTTCGGTGCCTTCTTCCAGCAGGTGCCGGCGGTTGGACAGGCCGGTCAGCGCGTCGTGGGTGGCGGCGTAGGCGTGTTCCTCGGCGGCCCGGGCCAGCTCGGCGTACGCCTGGGCGTTGCGGACCGCGGTGCACAGCGCCGAGGCGAACGTACGCAGGGTGTAGCGCTCCCGTTCGGAGAGTTCGACGGGCCCGCGGAAGCGCAGTCGCAGGACCCCGACGTCGGCGCTGCCGTCGTGTCCCTCCAGCGCGGCCGGGATGACCATCCCGTCGACGTCGCTGGGCTGCTCGTCGGTCCCGTCGTAGCTGAGCGCGTCGGCGGTGCCGCGGACCACCCGCCCGTCCCGGCGCAGCTCGATCTCGACCTCGTCGGCGGAGAAGAGCGCGGCGGCCTGGGTGACCGCGGTGGTGAGGACCCGGTCCAGGTCGACCACGTTGAGCGCGTCGGTGGTGCGGGCGAGGCGCTGCCAGGCCTGCTGTTCGGTGCGGGTGCGGATCCGGGTGGTGTAGGCGAGGTGCAGGCTGAGCACCAGTGGGGGGACGGCGAGCAGGAGGCGGGGGTCGACCCAGAGGATGACCAGGGTGCACAGGATGGCCGCGAACCGGACGCCGACGCCGATGGCACGAAGGTCCCAGTTGCTGCGAAAATGCTGCCCGATCTTGTTGCCGGATGCCAGCGCGATCACGGGGATGGCCAGCACCTCGTCGAGAAGGGTGGCCACCAGGTAGGCCAGGGCGACCGGCGTGATCAGCTGGGTGAGGTCGGGGGTGGGCCACCGCCAGTCGAGTAGGACGAGGGTGAGACCGGCGCCGCCGGCGACCAGGGTGTTCTTGGCGACGCTGAAGGCGGTCTTGATCATCGCGAGCCGCCAGGTGGCGAAGGCGATGGCGACCCCGGCGGCGGTGCACAGGACAACCCAGGCGGGTGGCGCGACGGCGACCCCGATGATGATCGCGGTCTCGACCCACGTGATGGAGTGTGTGGTCGACCTGATCCGGACGCGAGCCTTGACCAGCGTTCCGACCGTCACCATGAAGGTGATGGTCGCGACGGTGGCGATCTCCTGGGCGGTCGACGGCGGGTCCGCCAGGACGGCCCGCAGCGACACTGCGCAGACGAGGATCGACAGTACGACGACGAGGCCGACGAACGCCGTCAGTCGCGGGTCGGCCTCATGATCTCGTCGCTTCGCTGGCTGCATGCCGCTCCCGCCGGCGCCTGGAGTGCTCTTCGCACCGTAGCGCACCATCGGGTTTTCTCGGCAGAGTCATTTCGGTTCAGGTCCACTCGTTGCCGCGCATGGCCTTCTCCCCTCGGCTGCGGAATGTGGCTGCCGCGTCACTTCCGTTCGCGCCGTCGCCGGCGCCGTGACGATCCGAGGTTAAGGGAGTAAAGGTCGATTAGCGACCGATAAATGTCTCTATATGCAATATCAGCTAACACTGTGGGGATTTGTTACTATCTGTCCATAGCGTGAGAGCGGAGCGCGTCGGCAAAGTCGCGTCGCGTGCTTGATTCATCGCCCCCAAGTGACAAGGATCTGGTGATGGTGCCGCCTGCAATGGATTTTCCCCGTTGCTGTCGGCGCGCTCATCCCCCGGTCCGGCCAATCTGGCCGAAGGCGCGTGTGTCCATAGGCGTCAGCTGTCGACAACAGGAATGAGGCCAGCGAGAAGTTGCCCGACGAGAATCTGCCCTTACGTGCCGGCAGTGTCGTGGGGGGCGGCGCTTCTTAGCATCCGAGACCTGGCTGGCGTAAGGCACCTGAATGTCGACGCCTCGACAAATGAGCAAATGTCAGACTGCCGGCCGGATCGACGTTTGGCAAAGGCTGAGCCTGGGGAGGGAGACGGTGACAGAGGTCCGGCTCCTGGGCCCCCTGGAAGTGCTCGCGGAGGGGGTTCCTCTTTCCCTGGGTACGCCCAAGCAGCGCCTGGTGCTGGGCATGCTCGCCCTTTCGCCCGGCCGGCTGGTCACGCTCGATGCGTTGGTCGACGAGCTCTGGCCGGCCACTCCGCCCCGATCGGCCGTCGCCAACGTGCGAACGTATGCGGCGAATCTTCGGCGAACCCTCGTAGCGGCCACGGCGGACGGCCAGGTCTTGATCCGCGAAGGCAGCGGCTACCGCCTGAACCTACCGCCCGACTCCGTCGACCTGAATCGCTTCTCGGCGGATCGTCGGGGGGCCGGGGAGCTCGCTGAGCTGGGCGAACTGGAGGCCGCCGCAAAGCTTCTGACCTCGGCGCTCGCCTGGTCCCGCGGACCGTTGCTCGCTGGCCTGCCGGTCGGGCCGGCAACGGCCGGGCGGCGGGTGGCAGTGGAGGACGAACTGCTCGGCGCGGTCGAGCTTCTCGCCGATGTCCGCATTCGGCAGGGCCGTCCGGACGAGGCGGTACGTCTGATCCGGCAGCAGTACCGGCTGTCCTTGCTCCGCGAGTCCGCCCAACTGCTCCTGATCCGTGCGCTGTACCGGCAGGGTGACGTGGCGGGGGCCCTGGCCGCGTACCGATCGGCGCGGGCCAGCCTGCGCGAACACCTCGGCATCGAGCCGGGCCGGGAGCTTCAGCGCCTGCATCGGAGCATCCTGAACCGGGACTCGGCCGGGGACGTCCCGCCGCGATCCACCCGTGAGCGGGCACCGAGTCACCCCGTGCCGGTTGACTGGTTGCCGCGAGCGGTCAGTGACTTCGTCGGGCGCGCCGACGCGGTAGCTCAACTGCTGGCCGTGACAGACCACGACGAGGGGCGCCCGGTGGTGCACCTCATCGACGGCATGGCGGGCAGTGGTAAGACCGCGCTGGCCGTGCACGTCGCTCGCCGCCTGGCGGGCACCCACCCGGATGCCCAGCTCTTCATCGATCTGAGTGGCCACGGTGAGGAGGCTCCGGTGGCACCGGCGGCGGCGCTCGTCACGCTGCTGCGGCAGCTCGGCGTGCCGGCCGGCCTGATTCCCGTCGAACTGGACTTGCGGATCGCCCATTGGCGGCGTGAGCTGGCCGATCGCCGAGTGGTCCTGGTGCTGGACAACGCGGCCAGCAGCGAGCAGATCCGGCCGCTCCTACCGTCGGGCCCCGGGACGGTCGTGCTGGTCACCTCGCGCCGCCGGCTGGTCCTGCCGGACACCGAACTGCCGTTGTCGCTGTCGGTGATGACCTCCGACGAGGCGCTTCGCCTGCTGGCGGCGACCGTGGGGGCGGACCGGATCGACGCCGAACCCGAGGCGGCGGCGGAGGTCGTCCGACGGTGCGGGCATCTGCCGCTGGCGATTCGGCTGGCGGGATCCCGGCTGGCGCACCGGCGGAGCTGGCGGGTGGCGGATCTGGCGGACCGGTTGGCCGCCACCGCCGTGCTCGACCAACTCGGCATGGAGGACCGGACGGTTGCCGGGGCGTTCGCCGCCTCCTACGAACCCTTGGACGAGCGCGGTAGACGGGTTTTCCGGCTGCTCGGCTGCTTTCGACGTCCGTTTGACGTCACCCAGGCCGCAGCCTTGACGGGGCTGCCGCTGGCTGCCGCCATTCGTACCGTCGACGACCTGGTGGATCGGCACCTGGTCGAGGAGACGGAGGGTGACCGGTACCGACTCCACGATCTGGTGCGGCAGTACGCCAACGAGTTGTCATGGCGAGAAGACGCCAGTGAGCAGGACGCCGCCAGTGAGCTGCTGCTCGATTTTGTCCTGCACGCGGTGCTCATCGCCAACGAGGGCTTGTTCGACTCGTACGACGTCCGTGCCGAGTTGGCGCCTGACGAGCCGCGACGACCAGATCTCCTGGCAGCGGCCGGACCGCTCGGCCCCGACTGGCTGGAGCGCGAGCGGGCCACCCTCGCCGGCATGGTCGAGCTGGCGAACGAGCGGGGCCAGCATGCGGCCGCCTGGCGGCTGGCCCGCTCGCTGTGGCGGTTCTACTACATGCGTGGCTACTTCGACGAGATCCGGGAGACCCACCTGCGCGGTCTCGCCTCGGCGGAGGCGGCCGGCGATCTGCGCGGCATGGCGACGATGAGCAACTACCTGGCCTCCGCCTACCTAAAGACCAGCGAGTACGCGGAGGCGGCCCGCCTCGTTGACAGAGCGGCCGCTCTGTGGCGAAAGCTGGGTGACGTCCCCACGGCGCTGCGATACGAGGCGAATCTCGCTGTCGTTCACTGGCACAGAGGTCAGCTCGCGGAGGCAGTCGCACTCGGCAGGCGAATCCTGCGTGACCCGGGATTCTCCACCGCCTTACGCATTCCGGTCGCCCTGCCGAACCTCGGACTGGCGTTGACAGCCATTGGTCACTACGACGAAGCGCTCCGGATCCACCGCCTGCATCTCTTCCTGGCGAGGGTGAACGGAGATGTCTTCCACACGATGCACGCGCTGGGACATCTCGGCGCGGTGCGAGTCCGGCTCCGGCAGTGGACAACCGCGATCCGGCTCCTCGACGCCGCCCTGATGCTGCACCGCCGGACCGGGCACCGGTACGCCGAGACCGAGAACCGCAACGACCTGGGCATCGCCTATCGCCACCTGGGCCGCCTGGACGACGCCCTCCGCCAGCACCAGTTGGCCCTGGACCTGGCGGTGGAATCGGGCGAACGCCACGCGCAGGCCGCCGCCCTGAACGACCTCGCGCTCACCCTGGTCGTGGCCGCCCGCCGGGACGAGGCGGCGCGGAACCACCGTCGCGCCCTGGAGCTGGCGACCAGGATCGCCCACCCGTACGAACAGGGCCGCGCCCTCGCCGGCCTCGCCGAGCTCACCGACGACCCGGACGAGGCACACCGGTACCGGCGACGCGCCCTGGCGATCTTCGACCGGATGGGCGTGCCGGAACGCTTCGAGCTGCGCCGCCGGCTCGGCGAAGCACCGGCATAGCCCTGCTGACCTGCGGCGACACGCGCTTATCGAATTCTTATCGCCCCGCTCGGTAGCGTCTGCCCGTCAGCTACGGGGGTGGCTCGGGCGCGGGGCCGGACCGGCTGACGCGGATCGCCCGCCGCCGGCCTCCCCAGCGGCCGGCGGTGGGCCAGGGAGGGAGTGGGCGTGACCTGGGCACCGGGTCACGCCCACTCCTCAGCACGCGCGGTCCGCCCGGCCGCCCGGATGACCGACCCCCGCCAGCCGGCGGGACGGGGATAGGCTCGCGCCGTGACCGATCCCGCGCAGCTCACCCACGTCGACCCGGCGGGCGCGGCCCGCATGGTGGACGTTTCCGCCAAGCCGGTCACCGGCCGGCTCGCGGTGGCGGCCGGCCGGCTCCGCACCACCGCCGAGGTGGTCGAGCTGCTGCGCCGCGACGGCCTGCCCAAGGGCGACGCGCTGGCGGTCGGCCGGCTGGCCGGCATCATGGGCGCCAAGCGCACCCCCGACCTGATCCCGCTCTGTCACCCGATCGCCCTGCACGGGGTGGCGGTCGACCTGCGGCTCACCGCCGACACCGTGGAGATCACCGCGACCGCGCGGACCGCCGACCGGACCGGGGTGGAGATGGAGGCCCTCACCGCCGTGGCGGTGGCCGGGCTGGCCCTGGTCGACATGGTCAAGGCGGTCGACCCGGCGGCCTCGGTGGAGGCGGTGCGGGTGCTCCGCAAGGAGGGCGGCAAGACCGGCGAGTGGGTCCGCCCGGAGGACCGGCCGTGATCCGCGCCCGGGTGATCGTCGCCTCCAACCGGGCCTCCGCCGGGGTGTACGAGGACACCAGCGGTCCCCTGCTCGTGGCCGGCCTGCGCGAGCTGGGTTGCCAGGTGGACGAGCCGGTGGTGGTGCCCGACGGCGACCCGGTCGGCGTGGCGCTGCGGGCCGCCCTATCCGACGGGGTGGACGTGGTGCTGACCAGCGGCGGGACGGGCATCAACCCGTCCGACCGGACGCCGGAGGTGACCCGGGCGCTGCTCGACCACGAGATCCCCGGCATCGCCGAGGCGATCCGGGCGCACAGCCGGGACCGGGTGCCCACCTCGGCGCTGTCCCGGGGCCTGGCCGGGGTGGTCGGGCGGATGCTGGTGGTCAACCTGCCGGGCTCCCGGGGCGGGGCGCGGGACGGCCTGGCGGTGCTCGGCCCGATCCTCGGGCACGCCGTCGACCAACTGCGCGGTGGCGACCACTGACCGGCGCGCCGACCGGGCCGGCGATAGGCTCGGCGGAGTGCCTGCTGCCGGGGGGATGCCGGCGGGAAGGAGCGCAGGGGCGTTGAGCACGGACACCGCGTCGGCCGTGGAGCCGGCGGAGGCGCCACCGGCCGGCTGGGAAGAGGCCCGGGCCCGGGTCTACGCCGTCGGGCTCTCCGCCGCGCTGCCCGCCGCCAGCCGGCCGCTCGCCGAGCTGGACGGGCACACCCTGGCCGAGCCGCTGACCACCCGGACGGCCCTGCCGGCCTTCCCCACCTCGAGCGTGGACGGTTGGGCGGTGCGCGGCGCCGGGCCCTGGCAGGTGGTCGGTCGGGTGCTCGCCGGCGGCCGTCCGGAGCCGCTGACCGACGACGGGACCACCGTCGAGATCGCCACCGGCGCGATGGTGCCGGCCGGCACGACCGCGGTGCTGCGGGTCGAGGAGTCCACCCGCACGACCGACGGGCGGGTCGCGGGCACGCCGCGTCCGGCGCCCGAGTGGCGGGAGCCGGGCGAGGAGGCGTACGCGGGGGAGGAACTGCTCCCGGCCGGCACCCCGGTGGACCCGGCGCTGATCGGGTTGGCCGCCTCCTGCGGCCACGACACCTTGCGGGTGCGCCGGCCGCCCCGGGCCGCGCTGCTGGTCTTCGGTGACGAACTGCTGACCCAGGGCCCGCCGGCGGACGGTCGGGTGCGCGACGCGCTCGGTCCGGCCGTGCCGGCCTGGCTGCGCCGGTACGGCTGCCAGGTCCGCCCGGCCGACGTGGTCGGTCCGGTGGCGGACACCCTGCCCGCGCACGTGGCCGCGCTGCGGTCCGCGCTGACCGGCGCCGACCTGGTCTGCACCACCGGCGGCACGATGCACGGCCCGGTGGATCATCTGCACCCCACGCTGGCGGCGCTCGGCGCGGACTACGTGGTCAACACGGTCGCGGTCCGGCCCGGCTTCCCGATGCTGCTGGCCCGGCTGGTCGGCGACGACGGCCGGGTGCGGTTCGTGGCCGGCCTGCCCGGCAACCCGCAGTCCGCCGTCGTGGCGTTGGTGTCGCTGGTGGCGCCCCTGCTGGCCGGCCTGCGGGGGCGGCCGATGCCGGTGCTGCCGCACGCCACGCTGGCCGAGCCGATCCCCGGCCGCGGCGACTACACCCACCTGGCCCTGGTCCGGTTGGACCGGGTGGCGGGCACCGCCCACCCGGTGCGGCACGTCGGTTCGGCGATGCTGCGCGGCCTGGCCGGCGCGGACGGGTTCGCGGTCGTCCGGCCGGGCGCCAGCGGCCAACCGGGTGACCGGGTGCCGATCGTGCCGCTGCCGCTGCTGCCCGGGGAGCGTGCCTGGTGACCGCGCCCGCCGACGCCCAGACCGTCTTCGGCACCGTCACCGACCAGCCGCTGGACCTGGCCGCGCACGAGGCGGCGGTCGCCGACCGCCGGGCCGGCGCGGTGGTGTCCTTCCAGGGCGTGGTCCGCGACCACGACCACGGCCGCGCGGTGACCACCCTCGAATACGAGGGCCACCCGAGCGCCGCGGCGGTGCTCCGGGAGGTGGCCGCCGAGGTGGCCGCCGACCCCGAGGTGTACGCAGTGGCCGTCTCGCACCGGGTCGGCCCGCTGGAGATCGGCGACGTGGCGCTGGTGGCGGCGGTCAGCACCGCGCACCGGGCCGCGGCGTTCGCGGCCTGCGCCCGGCTGGTGGACGAGGTGAAGGCCCGGCTGCCGATCTGGAAGCGGCAGGTCTTCACCGACGGCACCGAGGAGTGGGTGAACTGCCCCTGAGCTGGCGGAGCCGGGTCAGCGGCGGGCGGCCAGTTGCGCCGCGCGGGCCGGTCGCTGGGGAGGGAACGCCGGGTCGGCGCCCGGCCGCCAGGGCAGCGCGGCGACCAGTGCGATCAGGGCGATCGCCAGGGAGTTCTCCATCAGCGCGCCGAACAGGCCGTCCTGGTAGTGCGACACCTCGGGCAGTTGGTGCTCGTACCACCAGATCGGCGAGACCAGGAAGATCAGGTAGAGCACGGCGGCGGCGACCGCGTGCCGCAACCCGGTGAGCGCCGGATACCAGATCGGCGGTCGCAGGCCGGTGACCACGGGCAACCCGCCCTCGCCCGGGGCGGCCCGCGCGGCCAGCCCCCGGCTCGCCTCGCGGCGGCGTACGGCCGCGTCGGCGAGCACGATGATCGCCGGGATCACCCAGACCAGGTGGTGCGACCAGGAGATCGGGCTGATCACGTTGGCGGTCAGTCCGACCAGGGTGAACGCGGTCAGCTCGTCGCCGTCGGCGCGCGCGGCCGCCGCCCGGGACAACCCGAGCGCGAGCAGCAGCATGGCGAAAGACACCCAGAGCAGGCCCGGCGTCTCGATCGTGTCGTAGAGCCGGGCCAGCAGCCCGGCCAGGGACTGGTTGGCGGTCATGTCGGCCGCGCCCACCCGTTCGGTCTGCCAGAGCACCTCGCTGAAGTAGGCGCGGGACTCCGCGCCGAAGAGCAGGAAGGTCGCCACGGTCACCCCGACCGCGGTGCCGACGGCGGTGGCCGCCGCCCGCCACTGCCGGGTGATCAGCAGGTACGCGACGAACAGCGCGGGAGTCAGCTTGATGGCGGTGGCCAGCCCGATGCCGACCCCGGCCCAGCTGCCGCTGAGCACGAACCGGACCAGTGGCCCGTCGGTGGGCGCGTACCGGGGGCCGCGCCGGCAGCGCCTGCGCAGGCCGACCAGGTCGGCCGTGATCAGGGCGAACAGGATCAGGTTGACCTGGCCGTAGCCGAGGGTCTCGCGCACCGGTTCGATGGCCACCGCCATCGGCACGGCCACTCCCACGCTGAACCAGAGCGGCCAGCCGAGCCGGGCCACGATCGGCCGCAGCAGGGCGATCAGGACGGCGGTGAGCGCCGCGACGCTGACCAGTGCGTTGATCCAGCCGGCCAGCGCGACCGGGACCCGGGCCATGGGCAGCATCAGCAGCCCGGCGAACGGTGGATAGGTGAAACCCAGCGTGGTGGCGGGGGCGACGAAGTCGTACAGCTCGTGGCCGGTGGCCCACCACACCACGGCGCCGTGGTAGATCCGCATGTCGAAGAAGGTGTACGGCCGGCCGAACGCGCCGATGGCGAGCCAGGCGGCGTACGCGGCGGCCACCACGATCCCGAGCTGGACGAGGACGGTGCGGTCGACCCGGTCGGTGACGTAGGGCAGCGGGGGCAGCCGGTCGGGTCCCGACCGGCCCTCCTCCCCGCCGGGCATCCAGCGGCGCCTCACCTCGCTGCCCCCTCACACGACCGTCCCGATCCCCCGTGGACCGGCGGATGTTCTCGACTTCATCCGCGTTAACGCCGGCCCGGGCAGGCAGGTGATTCGCGGTCGGGGGGTGGTGGTGACCGTGCGGGGGGTGAATGCGGGTCAGCGGCCGGGCAGCCGCCGGGCGGTGGCGGCGGAGCGGACCGCGATCCGGGCCTCCCGGCGGGCGGTGCGCACGGTGCGTGCCACGGAGCGGCGGGAGTGCCCGATCCGGTGGCCGGCCCGCCAGCGCAGCCCCGGCTTGCCCTCGGTGTCGGCCGCGGCGAGCAGCAGCCCGCCGAACAGGCCGAGGTTCTTCAGGAAGTGGATCTGGTTGTTGTTCCGGGCGGCCGGGTCGTCGTTGTTCCAGAAGGGGTGCCCGGCGAGGGTGGTGGGCACCAGCGTGCCGGCCAGCACCAGCGCGACCGGGCGGGTGAACCGGCCGGTGGCGAGCATCAGCCCGCCGACCAGCTGGGTGGCCGCGTTGGCGCGGATCAGCGACTCGGTGTCGGTGGGGAACCGGGGGGCGTTCTTCTCGATCAGCGGCGCGATCCGGTCGGTGACGGGCTTGGCCGCCGGCACCAGCCGCTCCGGGTTCTGCAGGTTGCGGGCGCCACTGACCACGAAGATGCCGCTCAACATGATGCGGGCGAGGGAGCGCACGGGCTTCATGGATCAGTCATACCCCGTCCCGGGGCCGGCTACCCCTGCAACGGCCGGATCCGGACCGGCCCGGATGGACGCCGCGCCACGCCGATTCGAGCGACCGTCGCGGATGGACGGGCCGCAGCGGGTAGCCTCGCGCGGGTGACGACCCTACGGCTGCGACCCGAGGGGCCGGCCGACGTCGAGCCGATCCGGCGGGTGCTGGCCGCCGCCTTCGCCCGCCCCGACGCGGCCACCCCACCCGAGGTGGGCCTGGTCGACGCCCTGCGCGGCAGCGCCGCGTGGCTCCCGGAGCTGGCCATGGTCGCGGAGTACGGCGGCGAGGTGGTCGGCTACGCGCTGCTGACCCGGGTCACCGTGCGGGACGACGGCGGGGCCGCGCCCGCGTTGGCGCTCGGCCCGGTGGCGGTGGCCCCGCACCGGCAGCGGGTCGGGCACGGCACGGCGGTGGTGCAGGCGGCCCTGGAGGCGGCGACCGAGCTGGGTGAGCGCCTGGTGGTCGTGCTCGGCGACCCCGCGTACTACCGGCGGTTCGGTTTCGAGCGGGCCGACCGGATGGGACTGACCAGCCCGTGGTCCGGGCTGGGTGAGCCGTGGCAGGCCCTGGCGCTGCCCCCGGCGGCGGGCGGGTTGGGGCCGCTGCCGCGCGGCGAGGTGCTCTTCCCGCCGCCCTGGTCCCGGGTCTGACCGCCGCCGCGCCGGGGGAATGCGGTCAGGCGGGCTGGGTGCGCAGGTAGCGGCCGAAGTGCGGCACGGTGAAGGCGACGGTGCCGCGCTCCCCGGAATAGATCAGGCCCTTCTTGATCAGTGCGTCCCGGGCCGGGGAGAGGCTGGCCGGCTTGCGCCCCAGGGACCGGGCGATCTCGGCCGTCGGCACCGCCGCGTCCATGTCGTCCCGGCCACCGTCGTCCTCCCCGTCGACCAGCGCCAGGGTGGCCATCGCCCGCATGTACTCCCGTTCCGCCGGGGTGGCCCGCTCGAAGCGGGAGCCGAAGAAGCCGACCGCCAGCTCGGCCTCCGCCTCGGGCGCGGCGACCCGCACGTCGGCGGCGGTGATCGGTGAGCGCGGCGCGTGGTCCCAGGTGGCCTTGCCGTACGCCTGGACGAAGTAGGGGTAGCCGCCCGACTTCTCGTAGAGCAGGTCGAGCGCCTTCTGCTCGTATTCCACCTCTTCCCGCTCGGCCGGCGCGCAGAGCGCCCGGTCGGCGGCGATCCGGTCCAGCCGGTCGATGCGCTGATAGCGGAAGAGCCGCTCGGAGTACGACTTCGCGGCGCTGAGCACGGCCGGCAGGTGCGGCAGGCCGGCGCCGACGACGATGAGCGGGGCACCGAGCTGGGACAGCTCGTGGCAGGCGGCGCAGAGCGCGGAGACGTCCTCCGCGCCGAGGTCCTGCATCTCGTCGATGAAGACGGCGACGCCGGTGCCCACGTCGGTCGCCACCGCCGCCGCGTCGGTGAGCAGCTCGACCAGGTCGATCTCGATGTCCCCGGAGTCGGCGCGCCCGCTGCTGGCCGGCACGTCGATGCCGGGTTGCCAGCGGTCGCGCAGCTTCGGTGCGGTGCCGCCCCGGCCGGTGGGCGCGGAGCGTTGGGCGAACGCCTTGAGCACGCCGAGGAAGGCGTCGATCCGGTCCGGGGCGCGGTGCCGGGGGGCCAGCTCGCGGACCGCCATGTGCAGCGCGGCGGCGATCGGCCGGCGCAGCGACTGGTCCGGCCGGGCCTCGATCTTGCCCGTGCCCCAGAGGTGGTTGATCGCCTGGGAGCGGAGGGTGTTGAGCAGCACCGTCTTGCCCACGCCGCGCAGGCCGGTGAGCATCAGGCTGCGCTCCGGCCGGCTGCGGGCGATGCGTTCCAGGACGACGTCGAAGACGTCCAGCTCCCGCCCCCGGCCGGCGAGTTCGGGCGGGCGCTGGCCGGCGCCGGGGGCGTACGGGTTGCGGACCGGATCCACGCATCGCACAGTATCGGGCCCTCTAGCGCCGGGGCTAGAGATGGATAGAGGCGGCTACCGGCGTGTCGAAACCGGTCGAGGAGAAACTAGGGCTCTCTAGCTTCAACGCTAGAGAGCCCTAGTTTCGACTACCGGGCCGGATCAGCGCCGCTTCAGGCAGAGGACGAAGTCCAGGGTGTCCAGCTCGCTGTCGAAGAAGAACCAGTTGGTGTAGCCCGGCACGCCGGCGCACTTCGCCTCGGCGTCCTTCTCACCGCTCGTCGGCCCGTCGAAGCGGCGCAGCACCTCGTACGTGCTCGGCGCGCACTCGGCGATCAGCAGCTTCGGCGTGCCCTCGGCCGGGCCCTCGTTGCGGACACACTGACCCTCCTTGACGAACCGGGGGTCGGCCGTGGAGTTCGGCGCGGGGGCGGTCGGCACCGCCGGGACGGCCGCGCTGGGCGGGGCGCCGAGGGCGCTGCCCGACTCGCCCGACGCCGCACCGTCGGACTCGGGCGCGGCCGCGCCGAGCAGCCACACCAGCGTGCCGACGCCGGCCAGCAGCGCCACCGCCAGCACGGCGAGCACGGCGATCAGCGGGCCCCGACCGCGCCGGGGCACCGGCTGCCCGTCGTACGACACCGGGCCGGGGCCGCCCGGGCGGTAGGGGTCGGCGCCATCCGGGTCCGGATAGTCCGCCGGGCCGATCGGCCGGCTGCGCGGCACCACCGGCTCCGGGCCGGCGTCGACCGTCGCCCGACCCCGCGCCGGCAGGTGCGCGGGGTGCTCCGGCCCGCCGGCCGACTGCCGTGGCGGCTGGCCGGCCACCTGCTCACCCCATCCGCCACCGGGCCGGCCGGCACCGTCGGGCCCGTCGCCGGGTCGCCGCTCGTCCCACGGGACGTCGTCACCCCGGGGACCGTGGTTCGCCATGCCCGCCTCCTGCGTGGGTGAGGTCCGGCCAGCCGGGGCGACACGGACACCGTCGCCACCGTAGCGTGATCCCACGATGGCCTCACCCACTCCGCGTTCTTCGTCACCCACGGGACCGTCCACGCCGGCGGCCGCCCCGGCCGCCCGCCCGTCGCCGGCCACCGCCCGGCCCGCGCTGGTGTGGACCGCGCTGGGCCTGGTCTACGTCCTGTGGGGCTCCACCTACCTGGGCATCCGGGTGGCCGTGGAGACGCTGCCGCCGCTGCTCTCGGCGGGCCTGCGGTTCGCCGCCGCGGCGGTCGTGCTGGCGGTGCTGCTGCGACTGCGGCGCGGTCCCGGCGCGCTGCGCGTCGACCGTCGTCAGCTCGTGGCCGCCGCCGGAGTCGGGGTGCTGCTGCTCGCCGGCGGCAACGGACTGGTGGTGCTCGCCGAGTCCGGCCCGCCCGGGACGGCGTTGCCCTCCGGGGTGGCCGCGCTGCTGGTGGCCACCGTCCCGCTGCTGGTGGTGCTGCTGCGTACGGTCACCGGCGACCGCCCCCGGGCCTGGACGCTGGCCGGGGTGACCGTCGGGTTCGCCGGGCTGGTGCTGCTGGTGCTGCCCCGCGGCGCGGGCGCGGTGCCGCTGGCCGGGGCGTTGACCGTGGTCGTCGGCGCCGTCTGCTGGTCGGTCGGCTCGTTCCTCTCCGGCCGGCTGCGGATGCCGGACGACCCGTTCGTGGCCACCGTCTACGAGATGGCCGCCGGCTCGGCGCTGCTCGTCGTGCTCGGCGCGGCCCGGGGCGAGCTGTCCGGCTTCGACCCGGCGCAGGTCAGCACCCGCTCGTGGCTGGCGCTCGGCTACCTCACGGTGGCCGGCTCGCTGGTCGCCTTCACCGCGTACGTGTGGCTGCTGCAGAACGCGCCCATCTCGCTCGTCGCCACGTACGCCTACGTGAACCCGGCGGTCGCGGTGGCGCTCGGCGCGCTGCTCGTCGCCGAGCCGGTCACCCCGGCGGTGCTGCTCGGCGGCGCGGTGATCGTGGCCGGGGTGGCCCTGGTGGTGACCACCGAGCGTCCCCGCCGGAAGGCTCAGATCAGCCGCAGCTGACGGTCCCGGGGCCGGCGGGGCTCGCTGTCGCCGAACCGTTCGAACAGCCCGGCGTCGATGTCGGTCAGGAAGGGCGACGGCCCGACCTCGCGTTCCGCGCCGTGCCGGGACCGGCGCGCCGCGTGCGTCACGTAGAGCCGGTCCTGGGCCCGGGTCAGCCCGACGAAGAACAACCGCCGCTCCTCGGCCACCTGCTCGTCGTCCGGCGTGCTGCCCGGCCAGCGCAGCGGCAGCAGGCCGTCCTCCGCCCCGACCAGGAAGACCACCGGGAACTCCAGCCCCTTGGCGGCGTGCAGGGTGAGCAGGGTGACCGCCTCGGCGCGCGGGTCGAGCGCGTCCACCTCCGCGCCGGTGGCGAGCTGGGACAGGAACGCCGCCAGATCGTCGCCGCAGCGCCGGGCCAGCGGGGTGAGCAGGTCCACCGCCGACCGGACGTCCTCCGGGCGTACCGCGCCGGTGCCGTCCAGCGTCGGCACCGCGAAGCGTTCCGCCAACACCTGCCCGGCCAGCCGGACCCGGGCGGCCAACGAGCCGTCGAGCCCGGTGTGCCGCAGCTCGCGGGCGATCGCGGCGACCCCGGGCCGGTCCCGCAGCCGGTCGTGCGAGCGCTTCTGCACCGGGATGTTCCCCCGGGACAGCGCGTCCAGGATCGGTGCGGCCTGCGCGTCGGTGCGGTAGAGCACCGCGATGTCGGCGAAGGACAGCTCGGTGGACCGGCCGTCGATCCGGCCGGAGTCCAGCGAGCGGTGGGAGAGGCCGCCGACCAGTTCGTCGATGGTGCGTACCACGAAGTCGGCCTCGTCCACGGCGGACCCCGCCGCGTATCGGCCGACCAGCGGGGCCTCCGGGTCGAGTCGGGCCGGGTCGAGCCGGCGGCCGCGGACCAGCGACGACGGCGCGATGGCCTGGACCGCGGCGGCCAGGATCGGCGCCGAGGAGCGGTAGTTGCGGTTCAGCCGGACCAGCCGGGCGTCGGTGAAGTCCTGCGAGAACCGCAGGAAGTAGCCGACGTCCGCGCCCCGGAACGAGTAGATCGCCTGGTCCGGGTCGCCGATCGCGCACAGGTTGCCGTCGGCGGGACTGAGCAGCCGCAGCAGCTCGTACTGGACGGCGTCGACGTCCTGGTACTCGTCGACGAAGATCCACTTCCACCGCTCGCGGTACTCGCGGACCAGCTTCCGGTCACCGCGCAGCAGCGCCACCGGCAGGGTGAGCAGCTCGTCCAGGTCGACCAGGTCGTGCTTGCGCAGCAGCGCGACGTACCGGTCGGCGTCGTCACCGGCCTCCGCGCGGGCCGCCGCCCGGTCGGCGTCGTCGGCGATCCGGAAGTCCGCCGGCAGCCCGACGGCCTCGGCGTTCTCCCGCAGGATGGTCAACCCGAGGGAGTGGAAGGTGCCCACCGTGACGTCCTCGGCCACCGGCCCGAGCAGCCCGTCCAGGCGGTGCCGCAGCTCCTCGGCCGCCCGGCGGGTGAAGGTGATCGCCAGGCACTGGTCCGGGAAGACGTTCAGCTCCGCGCAGAGGTACGCGATCCGGTGGGTAAGCGTCCGGGTCTTACCGGTGCCCGGACCGGCCACGATGAGCAGCGGCCCACCCGGCGCGGAGGCGGCCACCCGCTGCATCGCGTCCAACCGGTCGAGCAGACCGGTGCCGACCTCCTCCATGCCGGCCAGCATCGGCTCGAACGGCTCGTGCGGGGAGGGTGCCGGCGCGATCGGCGGCGGGGGCGCGGCGGCCGGCTTGCGCTTCGGCTCCGGCCCGGTCGCCGCCGGGCGCCGGGTCTTCGGCTTCGGCGCCGGCTCCACCGGCCGGCGCTGCGCGGGCACCGACACGGGTACGTCGAAGAGCGTCTCCTGCGCCGCCGACCCGCCGCCGCCCAGCTCGGCCGGGTCGAAGAGGGTGATCACCCCGTACTCGCCGTCGTAACCCGGCACCCGGCGCACCTCGCCGCGGCGCAACCGGCCGATGCCCTCGGCGAGCAGCTCGCCGCCGACCCGGCCGATCTCGTCCAGCGGCGCACGGGTGAGGATCTCCAGCTCCGGCCCGAGCGCGGCGACCAGCTCGTGGAGCCTGCCCTCGACCTTCTTCGAGCGGGCGCCCACCTTGTTGATCTCACCGAGGATCTCGGCCAGCGGCACCAGGTGGGTCACCGGGCGGGCGTGCGCCGGCCGGTGCCCCTCCGGCCGGTCGGCCAGCTCCTCGACCCGGCTCAGCACCCCCACGGTCAACGGCTTGCCGCACTCCGGGCAGCGCCCGCCGGCCTCCCGGGTCCGCTCCGGGGCCCAGTTGACCCCGCAGAGCCGGTGCCCGTCGGCGTGGTACTTGCCCTCCTCCGGGAAGAACTCGATGGTCCCGGCCAGCCCGTCCCCGGTGCGCAGCGCCTCGCGTACCGCGAAGTAGTCGCGGTCGGTGCCCAGCAGCGTCGCCTCCCGGGCCAGCGCCGGCGGGGAGTGCGCGTCGGAGTTGGAGACCAGTTGGTAGCGGTCCAGGCTGCCGACCCGCCAGTTCATCTCCGGGTCGGAGGAGAGGCCGGTCTCCACCGCGAAGATGTGCTCGGCCAGGTCGGCGTAGCAGTCGGCGATCGCGTCGAAGCCCGACTTCGAGCCCAGCGCGGAGAACCAGGGCGTCCAGATGTGCGCCGGGACCAGGTAGCCGTCCGGGCTGGCGGTCAGGGTGATCTCCAGCAGGTCGCGGGAGTCCAGCCCGAGGATCGGCCGGCCGTCCGAGCCGAGGTTGCCGATCCGGCCCAGCGCGGCGTTGAACCGGGCCACCGCGTCCAGGTCCGGCAGGTAGACCAGATGGTGCACCTTGCGGGTCCGGTCGTCCCGCTTGTAGATCGTGGAGATCTCCACGCTGAGCATGAACCGGACCGGGTCGGTCTCCGCCTCGCTCGCCAGCCGGGGCGGCAGCCGCCGGGCGATGTCCCGCTCCGCCTCGGGGCTGAGCCGGTACAGGCCCGGCTCGGCCGGGTGCAGCGTCTCGCGCAGGTGGTCGTACCAGGCCGGGTGGGTGAAGTCGCCGGTGCCGAGCAGGTCGATGCCCTTGCGCCGGGCCCACCAACCGAGGTTGGGCAGGGTCAGGTCGCGGCTGCACGCGCGGGAGTATTTCGAGTGGATGTGCAGGTCCGCGACGAGCGGCGGGGAGCCGCCGGGGGGTACGGCGCTGAACGGGGGCACGCCGCATCCTGTCACGACCGTTGGCGTACCCGCCCGCCGCCACGCTCACGCGTGACCTGAGCAATCCCCGCGCGGGCTTCGCCGACCGTCAGGCGCTGCGCAGCTCGACCAGGCTGACCTGCGGCTCGGCGCCGACCCGCACCGGCGGACCCCAGAAACCCGCGCCGTTGGTGACGTACACCTTGGTGCCGTCCACCTCGCCGAGGCCGGAGACGATCGGCTGCTCCAGGCCGACCGCCAGGTTGAACGGCACCATCTGGCCGCCGTGGGTGTGCCCGGACAGTTGCAGGTCCACCCCGAACCTCGCCGCCTCCTGCGCGGCCACCGGCTGGTGGGCCAGCAGCACCACCGGCCGGCCCGGGTCACGGTCACCCAGCGCCGCCGCGTAGTCCGCCGGGGCCGCCAGGCCGGTGCCGGCCGCCGAGACGTCGTTCACCCCGGCCAGGTCCAGCACCCCACCCGGCGTACGGATCTCCTGGCGGGTGTTCTGCAACACCCGCAGGCCGAGCCGGTCGACCTCCCGGACCCACTCCTCGACGCCCGAGTAGTACTCGTGGTTGCCGGTGACGAAGAAGCTGCCGTAGCGGGAGCGCAGGCCGCGCAGCGGTTCGGCCGCCGCGCCCAGCTCCGCCACCGTGCCGTCGACCAGGTCACCGACGACCGCCACCAGGTCGGCGTCCAGCCGGTTGATCGCGGCCACGATCCGCTCGGTGTGCGCCCGCCCGCGCAGCGGGCCGAGGTGGATGTCGGAGACGGTGGCGATGCGCAGGCCGTCCATCCGCCGGGGCAGCTTCGCCAGCGGGATGCGCACCCGGTCCAGCTGGGGCGGGCCGAGCGCGGTGCGTACGCCGTACCCGGTCACGCCGACCGCGGTGAGGCCGGCGAAGATGGCCGCCCCACGGGCCAGCAGCAACCGGCGACCGGGGTCGTGGTCCGGCCGGCCGCCGGTGCCGGCGGGCGGCGTTGCCCCGGCGGGCGGTGCGGCCCCGGCGTCCGGCGTGGACCCGGCGGGCGGTGCGGCCTCGGCGAGCGAGGTGGGGGCCTCGGTGGCCGGCGGTGGGGTGGTGGCGGTCCGGCCGGCGGCGGGCGGTTCGGTGGCCGGGCCGGCGGCGCCCACCAGCACCGGTTCCGGCGCGGCGTCGGCCGGCGCGGTGGCGGCCCGGCGGCGCAGCGCCAGCTTCGCCACCGCCATGGGCACCTCCAGCACCACCAGCGCGACCAGCAGGTAGAACATCACCGCCAGCCAGAGGTAGCCGGGCCAGGCCAGCCAGTACATCCCGGCCCGGGTGCCCACCAGGGTGGCCGGCACCAGCAGCGCCAGCACCACGGCGAGGATCGAGCCGGCCCGGCGCACCCGCCCCGGCGCGGTGGTGTCCTTCACCAGCCGCTTCCACAGATAGAGGTGGATCAGACCGGTGAGCAGCGCCAGCACCGCCACGAACCCCACGACCGCCAACGCCTCGTCCTCTCTCAGCCGCCGGCGAAGGGCGGCAGCACGTCGATCGTGGCGCCGGCCGGCAGCGGGGTGGCCCGATCATGACAGGCCACGCCGTCGACCAGGAAACTCGCCGCCCGCAACACGCGGGCCAGCCGTTCGCCGTGCCGCCCGGCCAGCTCGGCGGTCACCTCGTCCAGGGACCGGCCGGCGGGCACGGCCTCCTCGGTGCGACCGGCCGCGGCCCGGGCGCCGGCGAAATACCGGACGGTCAGCTCCACCGCTCAGCCGCCGATCGCCGACATCGGCCGGGCCGGTTGCAGGAACGCCGGGTCGTCGATGCCGTGACCGGCCCGCTTGCCCCACATCGCGGTGCGCCAGCGGCGGGCCATCTCGTCGTCGTCCGCCCCCGCGCGCAGCGCGCCGCGCAGGTCCGACTCGTCGGTGGCGAACAGGCAGGACCGGAGCTGTCCGTCCGCCGTCAGCCGGGTGCGGTCGCAGGCGCCGCAGAACGGCCGGGTCACGCTCGCGATCACGCCGACCCGGGCCGGCCCGCCGTCCACCAGCCAGGTCTCGGCGGGTGCCGCGCCCCGCTCGGTCGGATCGGCGGTCAGCGCGAACTCGCCACGCAGGGCGGTCAGGATCTCGTCGGCGGTGACCATGGTGGCCCGGTCCCAGCCGTGCTGCGCGTCCAGCGGCATCTGCTCGATGAAGCGCAGCTGGTAGCCCTGGGCCAGGGCGAACCGGAGCAGCGCGGGCGCCTCGTCGTCGTTGACCCCGCGCATCAGCACCGAGTTCACCTTGACCGGGGTCAGCCCGGCCGCGGCCGCGCCGGCCAGGCCGGCGAGCACGTCGGCCAGCCGGTCCCGCCGGGTCAGCCGGCTGAACCGGTCCCGGTCCAGGGTGTCCAGCGAGACGTTCACCCGGTCCAGACCGGCGGCGCGCAGGGCGGGCGCGAGGCGCGCCAGACCGATGCCGTTGGTGGTCAGCGAGATCCTCGGTCGCGGCTCCAGCGCGGCCACCGCGGCCACGATGCCGGGCAGGCCGGGGCGGATCAGCGGCTCGCCGCCGGTGAAACGCACCTCGGTCACGCCGAGCCGCCGCACGGCCACCCGGACCAGCCGGACGATCTCCTCGTCGGTGAGCAGCTGCGGCCCGGCCAGCCAGGGCAGCCCCTCCGCCGGCATGCAGTACGTGCAGCGCAGGTTGCACTTGTCGGTCAGCGACACCCGCAGGTCCCGGGCGACCCGGCCGTACCGGTCGACGAGGACCCCGTCGGTCGTCGGCGCGGCGGTCACCTGTCGACCGTAGCGCGCCCGGCACCGCGCAGGGCGGCCCGGGCCGCGCCGGTTACCGCATCCCGGTACGCCCCACCGAACAGCGCCGTGTGCACCAGCAGGAGGTGGAGCTGGTGCAGCGGCATCCGCGCCCGCCAACCGTCCGCCAACGGCCACGTCTCCTCGTACGCGGCCAGGATCCGCGCCAGGTGCGGCGGGCCGCCGAAGAGCGCGAGCTGGGCCAGGTCGGTCTCCCGATGCCCGCCGTGCGCGGCCGGGTCGATCAACCAGACCCGCTCGTCGGCGCCCCAGAGCAGGTTGCCCGGCCACAGGTCGCCGTGGATCCGGCTCGGCGGCTCGTCCCCGCCGAACTCGCCGATCCGGTCCAGCACCTCCGTCACCAGGGCGGCGTCGGGCGCGGTGAGCGCGCCACCGTCGACCGACCGGCGCAGGTACGGTTCGAGCCGGCAGCGGGCGAACCAGGCGGACCACGGGCCGGGGTCGGGGGTGTTCTCCGCCGGTAGCGCGCCGATGAACCCGGGCCAGTCGGCGCCGAAGGCCGGTGCCCCGCCCCGGTGCAGGCCGGCGAGCTCCCGGCCGAACCGCTCGGCGGCCTCCGGCGTCGGCTCGCCCGGCTCCACCCAGTCCAGCGCCAGCAGCCCGGGCAGCGCCACCAGCACCTCCGGCACGGCCACCGTGCCGGCCGCCCGCAACCAGCGCAGCCCGGCTGCCTCGGTGGCGAAGAACCCGTCAGGCACCGGGCCGGCCGTCTCCGGCCAGGTCTTGGCGAAGATCGAGTGCCCGTCGTCCAGGGTCAGCCGGGAGGCGGCGCAGCTGTCACCGCCCGCGACGGGCGTCTCCCGGATCCGCTGGTGGGTCAGGAACGTCGGCAGGTGTTCCGGGTGCGCCCGCAGGTACGCCAGGTCCATGTGCGCAACGTAGCCCGTCGGCGCGCGGCGTGTGTCCCGGGCGCGTCGGAGCTCCGCGCGGGAGGGTGCCGGTTGCGGCTCCACCTGCGGAGATACGGAGGGTGACTGTGGATAACCCGCGTGTCATCCACAGGGCCTGTCGGGGCGCACCGGGGCCGCGCAGGCTGCCCGCATGACCCCGACCGACCCCGCCCGCCTGGCCGTCCGCTCGCCCGCCGACCTCATCGCCGCCGTGCCGTATCTGCTCGGCTTCCATCCCGCCGACAGCGTGGTGGTGGTCGCGCTGCGCGGTCGCCGGATCATCTTCGCCGCCCGCGCGGACCTGCCCGATCCGGGCGCCGACCCGCAACCGCCGGCCCACCACCTCGCCGAGGTGATCCGGCGGCAGCGCGCCGACGCGGCCACCGTGATCGGGTACGGCCCGGCGGGCCGGGTGACGGCGGCCGTCGACGCCGTCCGGGCGGTGCTCGAAGGGGCCGGCCTGCTCCTGCTCGACGTCCTCCGGGTGACCGACGGTCGGTACTGGTCCTACCTGTGCACCGAGGTCGACTGCTGCCCGCCCGACGGCAACCCGTACGACCCGGCGGCCAGTCAGGTCAGCGCGGCGGCCGTCCTCGCCGGGCAGGTCGCCCTGCCCGACCGGGCGGCCCTCACCGCCCAGGTGGCACCCCTGTCCGGCCCGGTACGCGTCGCCATGCGCCGGGCCACCGCCCGGGCCGAAGGGCGGCTGACCCGGCTGCTGCGCCGCGCCGGCGGACCCGGCCGGCCGGCCGGCACCCCGCGGCCCGGAGTGGCCGACGGCGCCCTGTCCGACAGCGGCCGGTCTGACGGTGGCCCGCCGCTCGGCGCGACCGACGGCGAGCGGCCCGACGACCGGGCCGTGCACGGCGCCGGGGTGGCGGCGACGCGGTCGGCCCAGCGCCGGCACCGGCGGGGGGAGCGGTTAACCGACGACGAGGTCGCGTGGCTGAGTCTGCTGCTGACCCGGCTGTCGGTCCGCGACCACGCCTGGGAGCGCACCGACGGCCGGGACGCGGACATCAGCCTCTGGACCGACGTGGTCCGCCGGGCCGAGCCGGCGTTGACCGCCGCGCCGGCCAGCCTGCTGGCCTTCGCCGCCTGGCGGGCCGGGCAGGGCGCGCTGGCGGCGGTGGCCCTGGAACGGGCCCTGGCCGTCCAGCCGGGCTACTCGCTGGCCCTGCTCCTCGACGACCTGCTCCGCCGGGGCGTACCCCCGTCGGAGCTGGACGGTTGGCCGGCCGTGGCCCTGCCGAACGTGGTCCGCAGGCGGGCCCGCCGCCCCCGCCTGCCCCGCCGCGGCGCCTGACGCCCGCCGCTGGGTGCCCGCGCCCGCCCCGTCGCCGGCCGCCCCGTCGCCGGACGCCAGCGCTCGCCCCGCCCCGCCGCCGGACGCCAGCGCTCGCCCCGCCCTGCCGCCGGACGCCCGCGCTCACCCACCCTGCCGCGGCGCCGGACGCCCGCGCTCGCCCCACCCTGCCGCCGGCCGCCCGCGCTCACCCACCCTGCCGCGGCGCCGGGCGCCCGCGCTCGCCCCACCCTGCCGCGGCGCCGGGCGCCCGCGAGCGGCCCGGGATCAGCCGGCGTCGGTGATCCGCTGGGCGCCGGTGTAGACGTTCATGGTCCGGCCGCGCAGGAAACCGACCAGGGTCATGCCCGCCTCGACGGCCAGGTCCGCGGCGAGGGTGCTGGGGGCGGAGACGGCCGCCAGCAGGGGTACGCCGGCCATCCAGGCCTTCTGGGTCAGCTCGAAGCTCGCCCGGCCGGACACCAGCAGCAGGTGCCCGGCCAGCGGCAGCCGATGCTGGCGGGCCGCCCAGCCCACCACCTTGTCCACCGCATTGTGCCGGCCGACGTCCTCGCGGAGCACCACCAGTTCGCCGCCGGCGGTGAACAGGCCGGCGGCGTGCAGCCCGCCGGTGCGGTCGAAGGCCCGCTGCGCGGCCCGCAGCTTGTCGGGCAGCCCGGCGACGACCTCCGCCGGCACGGCCAGCGGGTCGTCGGCGACCGGGAAGAGTGACCGGGTCCGGACCGCGTCGATGCTCGCCTTGCCGCAGACCCCGCACGAGCTGGTGGTGTAGAAGTTCCGGGACGGGTCCGTGGTCGGCTCCGGCACGTCCGGCCCCAGCACCACGTCCACCACGTTGTACGTGTTCGGGGTCTCCGCGCCGGCGCAGAGCTGGGCGGTCCGCACGTCCTCGGCCGAGCGGATCAACCCCTCGGTGAGCAGGAACCCGATCGCCAGGTCGATGTCATCGCCCGGAGTCCGCATGGTGACCGCCAGCGGTCGCCGCCGCCCGGGGCCGGCCGGGCCGACCCGGATCTCCAGCGGTTCCTCGACCGCCATGCTGTCCGGCCGGCGGACCGACCCGCGGCCCTCCGCCGCCGCGTCCAGGTCGATCCGGAGCACGCCACGTCGATCGGTCGCCCGTCCCATCCCGTCATCCTCCCCCGCCCGGCCAGCCGCCACACCCACCGGCGCTCGACGGTGCCCGCGATCACCCGCCCACCCGGTCGGCCCGTGGCGCGGCGCCCGTCGGCCCCAGCGTGCGGTGGCCCGCCCTGCTAGCGCCCTCGCCCGGTGGTGTCGGAGGACCGCCCCGGCCGGCCGCGCCCGCCGCCGGTAGGTAGGTGTGTTCGCGCCCTACCAACTTGATGTCGTAAACGAATCACCCGCCGGTAAAGGCGGTCGGCCGCGCACATAGAAGGCGAGGTCAGGCCGGTGGGAACAATCCTCTGTCGGCCGGGCCGCCCGGCCTTTGATTCGTTTACGACATCAAGTTCGTAGCCTGCCGGGAGCACCCCCGACCCTCGGGACGGGCGGGGCATGCGCCAGGCGGCAACGGACCGGCACGCCGGTCCCGGAGCGTCCGGCCAGGGCCGCTGTCCGGCCAGGGCCGCCGTCCGGCCCACGGAGCGTTCCGACCAGCCGGCCGACCAGCAGAGCCGCGGCCGAGCGCGGCGGCTGGGCTACCGGGGCGGCCGACCGAGCGGCGTGGCCTACCGAGCGGGGTGGTCGGGCGAGCGGGCCGGACGCGGCCTAACGTGACGGGATGGAGGCGTACGCGGCGGTCGTGCTCGCCGGTGGCGCGGCCCGGCGGATGGGTGGGGTGGACAAGCCCGCGCGGCCGGTCGGTGGCCGGCCGATGCGCGACCGGGTGCTGGACGCGGTCGCCGACGCCACGCCCCGGATCCTGGTCGGCCCACCCGGCCCGGTGCCGCCGGACGTGTGGGTGACCCGGGAGGAGCCGCCCGGCGGCGGACCGGTCGCCGCCGTGGCCGCCGGGCTGGCCCTGCTGCCACCCACCACCGCCACCGTGGCCCTGCTCGCGGCCGACCTGCCGCTGCTAACCCGCGACGCGGTCGGTGAGCTACGGCGCCGCCTGGCCGCCGCACCGCCCCGTGCAGCCCACCGCCCCGACGCGGCCCACGCCGACGCGGCCCACGTGCCCGCCGACAGGGCACACCGCCCCGAAGCGGCCCACGAGCCCGCCTACGGGGCCCGCCATGCCGGCCCGGACGGGGTCTGCTTCGTCGACGGGGACGGGCGCCGGCAGACGCTCTGCGGGGTCTGGCGGGTGGGCCCGCTGCGGGCCGCGCTCGCCGAGCTGACCGCCCGGCGGGGCGGTACCGCGCACGGTGCCCCGCTGCGGCAGCTGCTCGGCGGGCTCACCGTGCGGGAGGTCGTCTGGTCCGGTGCGGGGCCGCCGCCCTGGTTCGACTGCGACACTGACTCGGACGTACGCCTCGCACAGGAGTGGACGCGATGACGGTGATGGACGACTGGGTGACGGCGGCCTGCGCCGAGCTTGGCCTCGACCCGGCGGAGGTGTCGGTGCCCACCGTGCTCGACCTGGCCCGGGACGTCGCCCACCAGGTGTTGCGCCCGGGTGCCCCGGTCAGCGCGTACCTGCTCGGGGTGGCGGTCGGGCGCGGCGCCGACCCGGCGGTCGCCGCCGCCCGGCTCAGCGACCTGGCCGCGACCTGGCCGGTCGAACTCGGCTCGGACCGCCCCGCCTGAGCCGGCCGCCGGGGTCGCCCCGGTCGGGGCTGGTTGGCGATCTCGACGGCGTGGGTAGGGTGACTCTGACGGACGGAGGCGATCATGACGGCAGACCACCCCTCGGCGCCGCCCGCCGCTCCGGCGGGCACCCCACCGGAGCCGCACGAGTCGATCCTGCTGGACGAGCCGAGCACGGCCGACCTGCGGGCGAAGGTCACCGAGGCGTGGCGGGAGTTCGCCCGGTCGCTGGCCGAGCAGCTGCGCGAGCTGCCCGCCGGGGCGCACCTCGAGTTGACCCTCGACCCGACCGCCTCCGGCACCGGCGACGCCGTCTACTCGACCAGCGTGGACGTCGGTGAGCAGGGCCGGCTCTCCGCCCGCGCGGTCGGCAACGCGACCCTGCCGGCGGGTTACCGGCTGGACCGGGCCGCCGTGGCCGACATGATCGCGCTCGGCTGGTCCCCGCCCGGCGTGGTTCCCGGCTCCGGCGAGGACTTCGGCCTGGACTGCTCGGTCGCGGAGGTCGGCCGGCTCGCGCCGGTGCTCACCCGTACCCTGCGGGACGTCTACGGGGCCCCGCACCCGGCCTTCCTGGTCTATCTGGTCCACGACGGGCAGGGGGAGTCGCTGCCGCTGCGACCGTTGGGCACCGCCCGCAGCGAGTTCGGCCCGGACCGGGACGTGGAGGCCGACCTGGACGAGGCGCTGGCCGCCGCGGCGAGCGCCAAGGAGGTCGACACCGAGGTGCTCGATCTGGCCGAGCGGGTGCGTACCGTCGTCTCCACGATGTTGAAGTCGAAGTCCGACCAGATCCAGGTCGACTCGGACGGCGACATCAACATCCGGGCCGGCTCGGCGATGGTCTTCGTCCGGGTCCGGGACAACCCGCCGCTGGTGGACGTCTTCTCCCCGGTGCTGACCGAGGTCGAGCCGACCGAGCGGCTGTACGTGAAGCTCTCCGAGCTGACCAACCGGATGCCGATCGGCCGGCTCTACTGCGCCGACGACACCGTGTGGGCCTCGATCCCGGTCTTCGGCCGCAACTTCCAGGCCACCCACCTGATGCTCGCCGTGCAGGTGATGACCGGGCTGGCCGACGAGCTGGACGACCGGCTGCACGGCGAGTTCGGCGGCAAGCGCTTCTTCGGCGAGGGGGACAAGCCGGCCCGGGCCATCGAGGGGGAGCACCGCACCGGCATGTACCTCTGAGCCACCGTCGGCTCAGCCCACGTCGAGCAGGGTCTTGCCGACCGTGGCGCGGGCCTCCATGGCGGCGTGCGCGTCCGCCGCGCGCTCCAGCGGGAACCGCTGGCCGATGAGCGGCCGCAGCCGGCCGGCCGCGCCGTCCGCCAGGGCCTGCCGGGTGTACGCCCGCAGCTGCTCGGGGGTCGGGGCGGGGCGCACCAGCGTCACGCCCCGCCGCTGTGCGTCCGCCGCGTCGATCGCCGCCCAGGCACCGCTGGCCAGCCCGTAGCTGATCATGCGCCCGCCGGCGTCCAGCAGCTCGTACGCCGAGCGGGCCGGCCCGCCGCCGACCCCGTCGAAGACGACGTCCACCGCGCCGACGGCGTCGCGTACCCGGTCCGTCCAGTCCGGCGCGGTGTAGTCCACCGCCACCTCCGCGCCGAGCCCGGGCAGCAGGGCCACCTTCCGGGCCCCGCCCGCGGCGGCGACCACCCGGGCGCCGGCCCGCGCGGCGAGCCGGACGAGCAGGCTGCCCACCCCGCCGGCGGCGGCCTCGACCAGCACCCGCTCGCCGGGGCGCGGTGCGGCGGCGTCAACCAGCATGGTCGCGGTCCGGCCGTCGGCGAGCAGCGCCACCGCCTGGTCGAGGGCGAGCCCGTCCGGCACCTCGAAGAGCGCCTCCCGGTCCACCGCGACCCGCTCGGCGTACCCGCCGCTGCCGCCGGTGCCGGTGACCACCCGCCGGCCGACCAGCTCCGGGTCGACGCCCGGGCCGACCGCCGTGACCACCCCGCCGACCCCGTTGCCGGGGATCGTCGGCAGCGGCCCGCGGAACGGTCCGAAGCCGGTGGCCCGGAACATCGTCTCGACGAAGGTGAGGTTGGCGTGGGCCACCTCGACCAGCACCTGCCCCGGGCCGGGCGCCGGGTCCGGTGCCGGGCCCGGCACCAGCACCTCCGGCCCACCGAACTCCCGCAGCCACACCGCGCGCACGGCACCTCCCCGCTCGTCCCTGCCCCGCCCGTCCCGCTCGTCCCGTCGAGTCAACGACATGAAGCGAGGTTGAGGTCAAGGATCAACCGGTGGATGGGCCGACGCCGGGGGACTCCACCAGCCGGGAGAGCACGATGGTGCTGCGGGTGGAGGTGACGAACCCCTCGGCGCGGAGCCGCTCCAGGGCCTCCTCGAGGTGCGCGATGTCGGCGGCCCGCAGGTGCACCAGGGCGTCCGCCTCGCCGGAGACGGTGTACGCGCCGACGACCTCGGGGTGCCGGCGGGCGGCGGCCCCGATCTGCGCCGGGGTGGTCCGGCCGGCGCAGAACAGCTCGACGAACGCCTCGGTGGTCCAGCCGACGGCGGCCGGGTCGACCACCGCGGTGAAGCCCCGGATGACCCCGGTGGATCGGAGCCGGTCGACCCGTCGCTTGACGGCCGGGGCGGAGAGTGACACCCGGGTGCCGATGTCCGCGTACGAGGCGCGGGCGTCGGCCACCAGTAACGCAATGATTCGCTGGTCTACCGTGTCGATCTGCAACGTTCCGCCTCTGGCAAGCAATGGTTGTGGCTGTTACCAAAGTTCTACGCTACCTACTCTTGGTGACCGTGAACCAGCAGCGAGTCCCGCGAAAGCGGACATATCTCATGTGCTCGCCCGAGCACTTCGCCGTCGAGTACGCGATCAACCCGTGGATGGACGTCACCACGCCCGTCGACGCGGAACTGGCGGTCAAGCAGTGGGACCGGCTGCGCGAGACGCTCGTCGGTCTCGGCCACGAGGTGCACCTGCTGGACCCGGAACCGGGGCTGCCGGACATGGTCTTCGCGGCCAACGGCGCGTTCGTGGTGGACGGCCACGTCTACGGCGCCCGGTTCAAGCACGAGCAGCGGGCCGCCGAGGCCGCCGCGCACCGGGCGTTCTACGAGGAGCGGGGCTGGCGGTTCATCGCCCCGAACGAGACGAACGAGGGCGAGGGGGACTTCGCGTACCTGCCGGACGCCCACGGCGGGCTCGTCCTCGCCGGGCACGGCTTCCGTACCGAGCTGCCGGCGCACGCCGAGGCGCAGGAGGCGCTCGGCCGCCCGGTGGTCTCGCTGCGCCTGGTCGACCCGCGGTTCTACCACCTGGACGTGGCGCTGGCCTCGATCGACGACGAGAACGTCGTGTACTACCCGGGCGCCTTCTCCGCGGCCAGCCAGCGGGTGCTGGGCCAGCTCTTCCCGGACGCGGTGATCGCCGACGACGAGGACGCGCTGGCCTTCGGGCTGAACCTGGTAAGCGACGGCCTGAACGTGGTGCTGAACAGCGAGGCGAGCCGGCTGGCCGGCAAGCTCAAGAACGCCGGTTACCACCCGGTCCCGGTGGAGCTGGCCGAGCTGAAGAAGGGCGGCGGCAGCGTGAAGTGCTGCATCGCCGAGCTGCGCCCCTGACGGTGCCGGCGCGGCGGCGGACCGCCGCCGCGCTCAGCCCTGCGTCGAGAGCTCGGTGACCAGGACGTTCGACAGCAGCTGGCCGTCCGGCTCGACCCGGCGCAGGTACCACTTCTGCTGCGGGGTACGCGGCTGGTTGAACTGCCAGGGCCCGCGCGGGCTGTCGATCTGGCCGATCTTGCCCATGGCCAGGTTGACCTGCTGCGCGGTGGGGGACGCGCCGGCCAGCCGGATCGCCTTGTCCAACACCTGCGCCGCGTCGTACGAGGCCATCGCGTACGTGGTCGGCGAGGCGTTGTAGGTCTTGCGGTACGCCGAGGCGAAGACCCGGTTCGGGGTGTTGTTGAGATCGGCGGAGTAGTTCAACGCCGTCTCGACCCGGGCGACCTCCTGGGGCTTCACGTCGTCGAGCACGGTGCCCTCGGTGAGGAAGCCCGGCGCGAAGACCCTCCCCCGGTAGCCGGCCTGGTGCAGCTGCTTGAGGAACTCGACTGCCGCCGGCCCGGCGAAGTGGCAGAAGACGCCGCTCGGGTTGCGGTTGAGCAGGGCCTGGATGTCCTGGGCGTACGCGGTCCGGCTCGGGTTGGGCGCGTCGGTCGTCCAGATCGGCGCCCCGGCCAGCCGGGGGTCGGTGGCCCCGAAGCCCCGGCGGAAGCCCTCCACCACGTCCCGGCCGCCCAGGCCCTGGGGCGCGATGATGGCGATCCGGTCGCGGGCCGGCAGCTGCTGGCGCAGGTACTCGCCGAGCGCCCGGCCCGGCTCGTCCAGCACGTACGAGGTCCGCCAGATGTAGACCACGCTCTGCAGGCTGGTGGGCGAGGCGTTCGAGCCGACCAGCGGCACCCGGGCCCGTTCGACGGTGTCCCGGATGCCGGTCATCACGGCGGAGCCGACCACCCCGGTCAGCGCCAGCACGCCCTCCTTCAGCAGGCCGTCCACCGCGGCCTTGCCGCTCTTGGCGCTGTCTCCCTCGTCGGCGGTGAGCAGGGTGACCGGGTGGCCGCCGAGCTGCTGGTCGTTGAGGCTGAGGAAGAGCTGGAAGCCGTTGAGGATCTCGTCGCCGATGGCCTTGTACGCCCCGGTCTGCGGTGCCACGAGTCCGATCTTGACGGGACTGCCGGGTGTGCTGGTGGTGCCGGTGTCGTCGTCGGCGCCGCACCCCGCGGCCAGGCCGGTCGTACCGAGTGCGGCCAGCAGTTGGAGGGCCCGCCTGCGGTTCATCTGCGACACCGAGTTCCTTTCGGGAGCGTTGCAGGGCCGGTCACCGCCCCCTCGGCGTTCTACCTGGTTGGCGACGCTGCGTCAATGCCTAGTGATCATCGAGCAAGGACCGCAACGCGGCAGTTACCTGGGGCCAGGCGGCCGACTCCGGGTCGATCAATCCGAAATGCTCGCATCCTTGCAGCTCAACAAGGGTGGCGGGGGTGCCGGCGGCGGCTGTGGCGGCGACGTACCGGCGGCTGATGGACAGCGGCACCTGACGGTCCTCAGTGCCGTGCATCACTACCGTGCGTGCGCGCGCCGGTACCAACGACCGTGGATCGCTCGTCCGGTACCGGTCCGGGACGTCGTCCGGGCCGCCGCCGAGCAGCGCGGCCACCGCGCCGGCGTCCAGGTCCAGCCGGTACGCCTCGGCGAGGTCGGCCACCGGGGCGAGCGCCAGCACCCCGCCCACCGCCTGCGGGGCGTGCGCGGCGGCGTACAGGGCCAACTGACCGCCGGCGGAGTGACCGATCAGGATCGGCGGGCCGGGCGGCACCAGCCCGGGCAGCGCGTCGGCCGCGAGTGCGGGCAGCGCCGCCACCCCGGCGAGCACGTCGGTGAGGGTGTGCGGCCAGCCGCCGTCCGGCTGGCCGGTGCGGCGGTACTCCAGCTGCGCCACGGGATGCCCCAGGGCGGCCAGCGCCGCCGCCAGCGGGCCGGTGTGGGTGCGGTCGTACTCCGCCCGCCAGAACCCGCCGTGCACCACCACCAGGAGCCGTCCGGCCGGGCCCGGGCCGGCGGGTCGGCGCAGGTCGGCGACCTGGTCCGGGTGGCTGCCGTAGGCGACGGTCACCTCGGGGGCCGGGGCGGGGCGGGTGAGCACGGCACGTGGGTCGGCGGGCATGGCGGCGACGGTAGCGCGTCGCCGGCCGGTCCCACCGCACCGGCCGGGCGGTCCCGGCGCGCAGCCATGGCGGCGGTGGGGTAAAGATGGGTGCCATGACCGAAGCGCGTGCAGGTGGACAGAACGACGAGCCGGGCCAGGAGGACGCCGGGCACTCCGGCACCGTGGTGGTGGTCGGCCCGGACGGCCGGCCGGTCGGCACCGTGCAGACCGACGACGGCGGGGGCGAGGACCCGGCCCGCCTGGTCGAGCAGCCCGCCAAGGTGATGCGGATCGGCAGCATGATCAAGCAGCTGCTGGAGGAGGTCAAGGCCGCGCCGCTGGACGACGCCAGCCGCAACCGGATGCGGGAGATCCACGAGCGGTCGATCGTCGAGCTGAAGGAGGGCCTCGCCCCGGAGCTGCGCGACGAGTTGGAACGGCTCTCGCTGCCCTTCACCGAGGACCAGACGCCCAGCGAGGGCGAGCTGCGGATCGCCCACGCCCAGCTGGTCGGCTGGCTGGAGGGGCTGTTCCACGGCATCCAGGCCGCCCTGGTCGCCCAGCAGATGGCGGCCCGCATGCAGCTGGAGCAGATGCGCGGCGGCCGGCAGGCGCTGCCCAGCGGGCCGGGCGGGATGGTGCCCGGCATGCCGGGCATCGGGCAGCCGCCGGGCGGCGAGGGGCACAACACCGGCCAGTACCTCTGATCCCGGGTGCGGCGCCGCCGGCCGCGGCGCCGCTCACCCGGCCGGGAAGACCTTCTCCAGGTACGCCGCCACCCCGTCGTCGGTGTTCGCCGCGGTGACCTCGTCGGCGATCTCCAGCACCGCCGGGTGCGCGTTGGCCACCGCCACCGCCCGGCCGGCCCAGGTCAGCATCGGTACGTCGTTCGGCATGTCGCCGAAGGCCAGCACGTCCCGCTTGTCGATGCCGTGCCGGGCGCAGTACCAGGCCAGGCCGGCGGCCTTGGTCACCCCGGCGGCGGAGATCTCCACCAGCCCGCTCCGCGAGGAGTGGGTCGCCTCGGCCAGCCCGGCCAGGGCCCCGGTGATCAGCGCCACGAAGGCGTCCGGGTCCTGCTCGCCGGCCCGGGCCAGCAGCTTCACCGCCGGCACGGCCAGCAGTTCCTCCGGCGACTCGATCGCCCGGATGGCGTCGGTGTCGGCGTCCCAGCGCAGCGGATAGTGCGACTCGTGCCGCATCTGCCGGCTGTCCACGATCTCCACCGCGAAGCTGATGTCGGGCACCTCCGCGCGCAGCCGGCGGGCCACCTCGGCGAGCAGCTCCGGGGCGAGCGGGTCGGCGCGCAGCACCTCGTCGGTGTGCGGGTCGTAGACCACCGCCCCGTTCGCGCAGATCGCCGGGAGCGGGGCGTCGAGCTGGTCGTACACCAGCTTCAGCCAGCGGATGGGGCGGCCGGTGACCAGCACGACCGGCGTGCCCTCGGCGGTGATCCGCTTCAGCACCGCGGCGGTGCGCGGGGTGATCCGGGCGTCGTCGTCGAGGAGTGTGCCGTCGATGTCGCTGGCGACCAGGCGGGGTGGTGAGGGAGCCATCATCGGGACAGTAGTCGGTCCAGGTAGACCGCGACGCCGTCGTCGTCGTTGCGCAGGGTGATCTCGTCCGCGGCGGCCCGGACGTCGGGGTGCGCGTTGGCCACCGCGACCCGCGCCCAGCCGGCCCAGCCGAACATCGGCAGGTCGTTGGGCATGTCGCCGAAGACGAGCACCTCGGCCGGGTCGACGCCGAGCCGGGCGGCGACGACGCTGAGCCCGGTGGCCTTGTCCACCCCGGGCGGGCAGATCTCCACGAAGCCCAGGCCGGCCTGGGTGAGCGTGGCCACCTCGGCGGGGACGATCCGGCGGGCGGTGGCCAGCAGCTCGTCCACGTGGTGGTCGGCGGTCCGGACGAACGCCTTGATCACATCGCAGGAGAGGCATTCGGCGCGGCTGCGCTCCTCGAACAGGTCCGGGTAGGGCCAGCTCGGGTGGTAGTCGCCCCAGAGCGGCGCGTCCTGCTCGCCGGACGCCTCCACCATCACGGTCAGCGGGCCCACCTCGGCCTCCAGGTCGGCCAGCAGTCCGGCCAGCACCTCGCCGCGCAGCCGCTCGTCGCGCAGCAGCACCGGGCCCGCCGGGTCGCTCTGGTCCACCACGCAGCCGCCGCCGGCCATCACCAGGAAGTCCGCGGCCCGGATGTCGTTGCGGGTCAGCTCCTTCAACCGCGGGCCGCGGCCGGTCGCGCCGACGACCGGAATACCGGCGGCCCGCACCCGGTCCAGCACCCCATGGGTGTACGCCGACACGGTGTCGTCGCTGCGCACCAGCGTCCCGTCGAGGTCGGTGGCGATCAGTTTGGGCAGTCCCGGGCGGGTCATGGCTCCTCCTTCGCCCGCCGCCGTCACGCCGGCCGCTCTGGTCGTCGGTGCCTCGACCGACCAACGGCGGGCAGCAACCGTACCTCGCGGAAGGGACGGCAACCACGGCTTCCCGGCGAATCGGGCACCAACGGCCGGCGACCGTCCCGTGACCTGCGGGTTCCGTCCGAGCGGGCCGTCAGCGGGGCGGCTCGGGGTGGGCGAACGGCGGGCCGTCAGCGGGGCGGCTCGGGGTGGGCGAACGGCGCGGCCGGCTGCACGGTCAGGTCGGCGGGAGCGAGCGGCTCGTCCGGGTCGGCGGCCCCGGGGCGCCGCCACCCGCCGGTCGCCTCCCCCGGCTCGGGCTCCCCGGCCCCGCCGTCGGGCGCGGGGACGGCGGGCTCCGCTGCGGGCCCGCCGGCCCGGCCGGCCAGGTGCAGCGCCGCCGCGAGCAGCAGGGTGGCCAGGAACGCCATGGTCAGCCCGCGCCCGTACTCGGCCCGGTAGCCGTCGTCGGAGGAGAAGTAGAACGTGCGGTCGGCCAGGCCGTCGAGGGAGAGCGCGTGCGCGGTCAGCACCGCCGCCACGGCCACGGCGAGGGCCAGCCCGGCCACCCGGGCGTTGGGGCGTACGGCCGCCGTGCCGCGTAGCGCGAGCGCCACCGCGACGGCGAGCCCGAGCAGGCCGGCCAGGTAGCCGATGCCGAACCCGCCGATGTCCCCGACCCCGTTGGGCACCCGGACCGTCTGGTTGCCCTCCGGGCCGCCGTTGGGCAGGGTCAGCACCACCCATTCCCCGACCAGCGAGGCGATCGCCGCCGCCGCGCCCAGGCCGGCCAGCGCCAGGGGCAGCCGGTGGTCCCGGGTGAGCGCCGCGAGCGAGGGCCGTCGGCGTGGCTGCTCCGGCCGGCCGGGCTCGTCCGGGCCCCACTCGACGACGGCCGTGCCGTCGGCCCGGTTGTCCTGCCGGGGGATGGGGAGATCCTGGGACATCGGCCACCTCCGCGCTCGCGGGCCTGCGTCGAATCATGACACAGCCGGTACGGCGCGACCGGGACGCGGATCGGCCGTCGGGCCGGGTCGGTCGCCGCGGACCGCCGTTTCGGTTAGCGTCGGTGGCATGCCTATCCGTACCGCTTCCGCACGTTGGCAGGGCAACCTCACCGAGGGTGCCGGCACCCTCCGCACCGGCAAGGGCGGGCTGGAGGGGAACTACTCCTTCAAGTCCCGCTTCGAGGAGGGCGAGGGGACCAACCCCGAGGAGCTGATCGGCGCCGCGCACGCCGCCTGCTACTCGATGGCCTTCTCCAAGGCGCTGGCCGACGCCGGCGCGACCCCCACCTCGGTGGAGACCACCGCCAAGGTGCACTTCGACAAGACCGACGCCGGGATGACGGTGACCGCCATCGACCTGGAGACGGTCGGTCAGGTCCCGGGCATCGACGAGGCGCAGTTCGGCAAGCTGGCCGAGGCGGCCAAGGAGAACTGCCCGATCTCCCGGCTGCTCTCCCCGGGCGCGACGATCAACCTGAACGCCCGACTGGCCTCCTGACCACCGCCGACGGTCCGGGACCGCCCCTGGTCCCGGGCCGCGGCCCGTAGGCCGGCTGCCGGTGGCCGTGGCTCGGGGCAGAATGGCGGGCGTGGCCGTCGAGATGAGCCGGGAACGCTTCGAGGAACTGGTCGGTGACGCCCTCGACGAGGTGCCCGCTGAGCTGCTCGCGCTGATGAACAACGTGGTCATCCTGGTGGAGGACGATCCGCCGCCGGAGGACCCGGATCTGCTCGGCCTGTACGAGGGGCACGCGCTGACCGACCGGGGCTGGGACTACGCGGGGGTGCTGCCGGACCGGATCTTCCTCTACCGCCACCCGATCCTGCGGATCTGCGACACCGACGACGACGTCGTCGACGAGGTGGCGGTGACCGTGGTGCACGAGATCGCCCACCACTTCGGCATCGACGACGTGCGGCTGCACGAGCTGGGCTGGGGCTGACCGTCCGGCCGGTGCCGCCCGTTCGGGCGTCCAGCGCCGGGCCTGCCGCTCGGCCGATGTCGCCGGTTGCGCTGGTCACCTACCGTTCCGCCAAGAACCGGAACAGGGAGGGAACCCCATGCGCAGCGCGCTGTTCTCCGCGGAGAACCTGGAGAAGGAGTCCGCCCAGCCCGGCATGCGGCTGCAGAACTCCAAGATGCTCAAGATCGAGCTGAACGGCGAGGCGATGGCCCGGGTCGGCTCGATGGTCGCCTACCAGGGGCAGGTGCAGTTCCAGGCGCTCGGCTCGGGCGGCATCGGCAAGTTCATCAAGCAGCGTCTCACCGGTGAGGGCGTGCCGCTGATGAAGATCAGCGGGCGGGGTGACGTGTTCCTCGCCGAGCTGAGCAAGGACGTGCACGTGATCGACCTGGAGCCGGGCGACGCCCTCTCCATCAACGGCTCCAGCGTGCTGGCCTTCGACTCCACCCTCCAGTACGACATCCGGATGGTGGGCGGCGCGGGGATGGCCTCCTCGGGCCTGTTCAACTGCGTCTTCTCCGGCCACGGCCGGATCGCGATCACCACCCGGGGCACGCCCGTGGTGCTCAACGTCGACCAGCCGACGTACGTGGACCCGCAGGCGGCGGTCTGCTGGTCGGCGAGCCTGCAGACCGGCTACCACCGGGCCGACCAGCTCGGCCTGGGCACCCTGCTGGGCCGCAGCACGGGTGAGGCGTTCACGATGAGCTTCGCCGGCCAGGGCTTCGTGGTCGTCCAGCCCTCCGAGGAACCCCCCGTCCAGGGCAGCGGCACCCAACAACAGGGCGGCCTCCTCAACAACCTCATCTCCTGACGCCACCCCTGCGGAGACTCGCGTTGATCATGAAGTTTGCGTCGCCAGAGCGGCCGATCCGCGACGCAAACTTCATGATCAACCCATCGAGGTGGGGCCTCGGTCAGGTGAGGTGGCCGGTGCGGAGGCGGGCGAGCCAGGCGGCGGCGTCGGCGTAGTCGGTGTCGGAGAGGCCGGCCGGGGCGGGGATCGGACGGTCGGTCGAGCCGTCCAGCCAGCGGTGCCGGGGGTACGAGCCGAGGAACCGTACGTCGGCGCAGACCCGGCGCAGCCCCTGCAACGCCTCGCCGAGCCGGACGTCCGCCACGTGCCCGGTGCAGTCGAGGAAGAAGACGTACCGGCCGAGCGCCTCGCCGGTCGGGCGGGACTCGATCCGGGTCAGGTTCACCCCGCGTACGGCCAGCTCCATCAGCACCGACAGCAGCGCGCCCACCCGGTCGTGGGCGATGTAGACGGCCAGCGAGGTGACGTCGTCGCCGGTCGGCGGGGGCGGCGACCCGGGGCGGGAGACCAGCACGAACCGGGTCACCGCGTCGGCGTGGTCGGCGATCTTGTCGGCCACCACCTCCAGCCGGTGCCGGGCGGCGCCGACCGGGGCGCAGATCGCCGCGTCGAACTCGCCGGTGGCGGCGCCGGAGGCGGCCGCGCCGTTGGAGAGCACGTCCACCACCGTCGCGTCGGGCAGCCACTCCCGCAACCAGCCCCGGCACTGGGTGGACGCCTGCGGGTGCGCCGCCACCGAGCGGATCGCGCCCAGCGGCGTCCCCGGCCGGGCGCCGAGCACGAACTCCACCGGCAGGACCACCTCGCGGGTGATCACCAGCGGGCTGCCCTCGGCCAGCTCGTCGAGGGTCACCCCGACCGCCCCGCCGATCGAGTTCTCCAGCGGCACCAGGGCGGCGTCGGCGTCCCCGGCCCGGACGGCCTCCAGCGCCTCACCCACGCTGCGGGCGGGCGTCCGGCTGCCCCGGTCGGCGGCGGACACGGTACGCAGCGCCTGCTCGGCGAAGGTGCCCTCGGGCCCGAGATAGACGAAGCGGGTCGGCGGTGTTCCCGGCATGCCGACCAGCCTACGCACCGGGTGCGTTCGGCAGGTCCGGGTCGCAGGCCAGCGCCCGAATGCCGGGCGGCGCGTCGGCGGCGACCCGGGGGCTGCACACGTCGGTGCCGGCGGTGACCAGCGTCAGCCCGCCCGCGCCGTTGCGGGTGACCGCCTGGAGTTCCTCGTGCCCGGTCACCTCGAGGGTGGTGTACTGCCAGTCGTCCGCGCAGAGCGGCCCGAGCGTCACCCGGACCGCGACGTCGCGGGAGAGCACCCGGGCCGAGCCGCGCAGCAGGGAGATCACCGTGCTGCCGGTCGGGCGGCCCGGGCACGGGTTCACCACCGGCGGCGGTGGCGGAGTCGGCACGGCCGCCCCGGTGGGGCCGGGCAGCGCCGGCGAGGTCGGCGGGAGGCTCATCCCACCCCCGTAGGGCGGCAGGCCCGCCCCGGCCGGCGGCACACCGGTCCCTGCGCCGAACGGCGGAAGCCCGTCCGCGGCCGGCGGGAAGCCGGTGCCGCCCGGAGCCGGCGTCGGCCAGCCGGTCGCGCCGTCCGGCGCGAGGGTCGGGGTGCTGGACGGGACGGGCGCCGTGGCGGGCCGACCGGCGTCGCGCTGCGGCGGCGGGGCGCCGCAGCCGGCGAGCGGCACGGCGGCGAGCAGCGCGCAGACGGCCAGACGGGGTACGGCCCGGCGGGCCGGTGGGGTGAGCGGCATCAGCCGATCCTCGGCATCGGGGAGCGTCGTGGTGGCGACTGCCCATGTTAGGAGGATCGGCGGCCGGGGTGAAGGGCCACGGGCGCCCGGATCGGCTCGGCCCACGTGCCCGGCTGGGCCGGTGCCGCCCGGCTCGGCCCGCATGCCCGGCTCGACCCGCGAGCCCGGCTCGGCCAACAGGCCGGCTCGGCCGGTGCCGCTCGGCTCGGCCCGCGTGCCCGGCTCGGCGATGCCGCCCGGCACGTGCCGTCCGGTCCGCTCGGGTTCCCCGAGTCGAAACTCGGCGGAGCGATCAGACCTCGGAGAAGAAGGTGAGCGAGCCGGCGACGGATCCGTCGTGCAGCACCGGCGTGGTGATCGCGTCCACGGTGGCGTCGGACGCGCCCTCGGCGGTCGCCTGGACCCGCAGCAGCCCCCGGGCCAGCCGGCCCGAGTGCAGGGCGAGCAGCGGGGGGATCTTGTCGGTCTCCTGCTCGGTGAGCTCGCCCCGGTTGGCGGTGAAGTCGAGCAGCCGCAGCCCGCCGCCGAGCAGCGGCAGGCCGATCATGTCCTCCGGCGCGCCGAGGCAGAGCAGCTCGCAGCCGGAGGCGGAGACCGCCACCACCCGGGTCTCGGCGTCGATCAGCAGGCACGGCTCGGCCGCCTCGGCGACGATCTCCGACCACCGTTCGAGGCTGTCGAATTCCCGCTCTGTCGAGGTCCGCCCGTCGGGCACGAACACTTCCGAGAGTGAGAGTTCGACGTGGGCCACCGAGCCTCCTATGTACACCAGGCGTCCGTCCACGCTAGCCGGTTTGCCCGGCAACCGCCCGGTCCCGTGGCGCGCCGGGCTCGCCGTGCTGGTCAGCCGGCCCGACGGGGGTCGGGCGGGGGCACGGTGCGACGGCGGTGCGAGGCGGTACGGGAGCCGGGGGGCGTCGCCGCTGACGTTACCGGCGGGCGGCCGGCTTGTCAGCGGCCGTTCGGCCCTCGTCATACCACCGGTAGTCCGCCGCCGGGCGGTAGGCGCCGTTCAGCCAGGTGGACGGGGCCTGCGCGACCCGGGACAGCTTCTCGGCGGTGGCCGGGCTGATCCGGCTGCCGCCAGCGATCAGGAGCCGGTCGAGCTCCCGGTGGGTCGCCATGAGGCAGTCCTTCGGCAGCCCGTACACGCTGATGACGCCGGAGCCGACGAAGGTCAGCACCGGCGTCACCGGGATGGGCAGCCCGACCGCCTCGGAGAGCGCCTTGCTCGCCCGCTTGGCGTCCCGCCGGGCCTCGGCCACGTACGGCGGGCGCTTGCCGTTGATCTGCACCACGTCGCCCGCGACGAGCACCCGGGCCCGGCCGTGGTCGGCGATGGTGACCGCGAACAGACCGCTCGGGCCGATGGCGAGGAAGCCGGCCCGGTCGTCCTGACCGGACTCCAGCAGCGCCTCCGCGACGTCGGTGCGCGGCCACTCGATGACGTGCCAGGCCGGCCCGAGGTGGTCGAGCTGGCCGACGGCACGGGCACCGGCGGCCTCCAACCGGCGGGCGTCCCGCTCGGCGCGGCGGCGCCGGGCCCACTGCAACGGGCCCGGGCGGAGCGGCTCCAGCGCGGGGGAGTCGGCACGTGGCGGCGATGCCACGGGCGGCAGTGCCCGCGGCGGCGTCACGGCTCGGCGAGCGGGAAAGACAGTCATCGCGACCTCCGGCAAAAGGTCCCTCGAAGTTATGTCCCCACTACACTACGTTGAACCTACCGGGGCTCGGCAAGTTGGAGCACCGGAATGACTGCGGATGAATGCCATATTCATCCGCAGTTCTTTTCTCGGATGGTGCGGAACCGGTGTCCTACGCTGCCAGAGTGACCCACTACGTGGACAGCGAGGTCGGTCGGCTCGGCGCCGTCCTGCTGCACCGCCCCGGCCCGGAGCTCGCCCGGCTCACCCCCCGCAACAACGACTCGCTGCTGTTCGACGCCATCCCCTGGGTGGGGCGGGCGCAGGAGGAGCACGACGCCTTCGCCGGCCAGCTGCGGTCCCGCGGCGTGGAGGTGCTCTACCTCGCCACCCTGCTGGCCGAGACACTCGCTATTCCGGACGCTCGCGCCGAACTCACCGAGCAGGTGCTCGCCGGGCCCCGGCTGGGCGACTCGCTGCGCCGCCGGGTGGCCGACCATCTGGCCTATCTGGACCCGGCCGCGCTGGCCGACGTGTTCACCGCCGGGCTGGCCCACGAGGAGCTGCGGATCAGCCCCGAGCGGCCGGGTGGTCTGGTCTACACCCTGATGGACCGGCACGACTTCGTCATCGACCCGCTGCCGAACCTGCTCTTCACCCGCGACTCGTCACTGTGGATCGGCGACCGGGTGGGGGTCACCAGCCTGGCCATGCCGGCCCGCCGCCGGGAGACCACGCTGACCGACGCGATCTACCGGCACCACCCCCGCTTCGCCGGTACGGAGTTCGTCTACCACCACCGGTTGGAGCACCTGGAGGGCGGGGACGTGCTGCTGCTCGCTCCCGGCGTGCTCGCCGTCGGGGTGGGCGAACGGACCACCCCGGCCGGCGCCGAGCGGCTGGCCCGGCAGGTCTTCCGGGCCGGGCTGGCGCACACCGTGCTGGTGGTGCCGATCGCCCAGGAACGGGCCACCATGCACCTGGACACCGTCTGCACCATGGTCGACGTCGACGCCGTGCTGATGTATCCGAACGTCGCCAGCACGCTGTCGGCGTACACGGTGATCGCCGGCGCGGACGGCGAGGACCCGCGGGTCGACGGCCCGGCGCCGTTCCTGCGCGCGGCGGCCGACGCGATGGACCTCGACCAGCTCCGGGTGATCGACACCGGGCTGGACCCGGTGACCGCCGAGCGGGAGCAGTGGGACGACGGAAACAACACCCTCGCCCTCGCGCCCCGGCTCTGCGTCGGGTACGAGCGCAACGTGGAGACCAACGCCCAGCTGGAGCGGGCCGGCATCGAGGTGATCCCGATCGCCGGCTCGGAGCTGGGCTCCGGCCGGGGCGGGCCGCGCTGCATGTCCTGCCCGCTGGTGCGGGAGCCGCTGGCCCGCCCGGGCCGGCTCAGCGCAGGGTGAGCTGGCGACCCAGCAGCCCCTGCCGGGCCCGGCGGCCCGCCGGGTCCAGCGGCGCCTGATCGGCGAGCGCCTCGGCGTACCGCTTGGCGAACTCGGCGACCGGGCCCTCCCACTCGCCGGCCGGGACGTCCTCGGGCAGGTCCCACACCGGCACCAGCCGCCCGTGCGCCCGGAACATCCCGGCGAACCGGGTGCCGTCGCCCAGCGGCAGCGTGCCGGCCGCGCCCAGCCGGGACAGCGCGTCCAGCGCGGTGTCCTCGTCCTCCGACAGCACCCAGCGCACGTGCGCCTTCTCCGGCACCTGGCACCAGTAGGCGGCCCGGGCCGAGTCGAGCCGGACCGTCGGGTAGACCGCCGCGTTCGCCCGCTCCAGGGACGCCTGCACGGTCGGGTCCTCCCCGGCGCCCGGGTCGAGCCAGAAGTCGAAGCCCTCGTGCATGGTGATCTCCAGCGGACCGTCCACCAGGACGTCCTGGAGCCGGGGCCCGGGGCCGGGCAGCGGCGGCACGGTGACCGGGCTGCCCGGGGTCGCCCGCAGCGCGCTGATCAGCGCGTCGGCCAGGTCCCGCGAGACGTCGCCGGACTGCTGGTGGCGCTGCAGCCCGACGAAGACCCGGCCGTCCTCCTTGGTCATCGCCGGTGCGGCCATCGGCAGCACGGTGGCCAGCACCACGGGCCGGTCACCGTGCTCCTCGACCAGTGCCGGGGCGAGCCGCAGCGGGGCGGACGCGGCGGGCACCAGCTCGCGCAGGGCGATCCACTCCGGCTCGTCGACCAGGCCCTCGAAGGGACGGGGGACGAAGACGTCCCGCACCTTCTCCCGCTTCGGGGCGGTCTCGACGGCGCGTTGGCTCTTTCGACGCTTGCTCACGGCGTCACAGCCTAGATGCCGGAGCGGACCGGGGTGGGCCGACCCGCCCCCGGCGCTGGTCAGCCGGCCGCGACGAGGTCCGGCCGGTTGGTGTCGGCCGGGTCGAACTCGGCCCAGACGCTCTGCCCCAGGCCGTCCCGCTCGACCCCCCACCGGGTGGCCAGGCCGGCGACGATGTGCAGGCCGCGCCCGTCGATCGCGTCCGGGCTGGCGGCCCGCATCCGCGGGCCCGCGCCCGCCCCGCCGTCGGTGACCCGCAGCTCGACGCTCGGCCCGGTCGGGCCGGGCCGCAGCCGCCAGGCCACCCGGACCACCCCGCCGGGCAGCGGCTCGGCGTGCCGCACCGCGTTGCCCACCAGCTCGGCCAGGACCGCGACCAGGTCCGCCAGCAGGGCCGGCGGTACGACGTCGGTCAGCTCGTCGGCGAGCCGGTGCCGGGCCAGCCGGGCTCCGGTGGGGTGGTGTGGCACCACCACCACGCACCACGAACGATCGCCCGCACCCGTCGACACCCGTCGTCCCTCCCGCCGCCGCGCTCCCGGCCCCACCCGGTCATCCGCACGGCAACCGCACCTCTGCGACCGTACCGCCACCCTCTCTCGGTCGGAGGGATACCCATCCATTCTGCTGTTCAACGATGCGCCGGACGAGATAGAGGCCCAGCCCGGCGCCGGGGTAGCGGCGGCGGTCACCGGACTCGCCCTGCCAGAACCGGTCGAAGGCCCGCTCCACGTGCTCCGGCCGGACGCCGACGCCCCGGTCGCTGACCCGGAAGCAGACCATCCGGTCCCGGGCGGCCGCGGTGATCTCGATCGGGGAGTCGGCCGGCGAGTACTTGCCGGCGTTCGTGCTCAGCTCGGTCAGCACGGTGGCCAGGCTCTGCCGCTCGCCGAGCGCCTTGGGCAGGTCGGCGGGGAGGTCGAGGAGCACCCGGCGGCGCAGGTCCGCCGGCAGGTCGGCCACCGCCGTCCGGAGCGCCTGGGCCAGGTCGAAGGGTACGGCCGAGTCGTCCTCCGGCCGGTCGTCGGTGGCCGAGATGAGCAGCCGGTCCACCAGCCGGGCCAGCTCGTTCGCGCGCTGCCCGATGATCCGGGCCGCGTACCGGCGGTCCGTCTCGCTCAGCGACTCCCAGTGGTCGGTGAGGGTGTCCGCGTACCCCTTGATCACCGTGACCGGGGTGCGCAGCTCGTGGCTGGTCACCGCGACGAACAGGTCGCGGTCCTGGTCGCGGCGCTGCTGCACGGTGATGTCGCGGAAGGTGACCACCCGCAGCGTGCCGGGACCGGGCAGCTCGCCGGAGGTGATCTTCAGCCACCGGCCGTCCGGCAGCCGGTGGTCGAGCACCTGGCCGGACGGGGGGATCGGGAACGGCAGCGGGAGGTTGAGCGCCTCCGCCGGGGGCAGCCCGGTCACCTGCGCCGCGGCCGGGTTCCAGAGCCGGACGTGGCCCTCCCGGTCGACCACGGCCAGGCCCTCGGAGAGCGCCGCCACCACCGGGCCGTCGCCGTGCACGGGCAGCCCGGTCTGGTCGCCGTACAGGTGCGCGATGCAGGAGGCGACGTAACCCAGCACGTCCCGTTCGGTCCGGTCCGCCGGGTCGCCGTCGCCCCGGTGCAGGGCGTGCAGGCTGCCCACGGTGTGACCGGTGATCTCGGCGCGGGCCACCACCATCCGGCGCAGCCCGTGCCCGGCCAGCTCGCCGGCCAGGGAGCCGGGAATGCGGTCCAGCCGCACCTGCCGAACCCGGGGCCCGTTGAGCAGGCACACCGTCGCCGGATCGGCGGCCGGCAGTGGCCGGCCGACGGTCCACTCGACGTCGCCGCTGGCCGCGACCACCCGGCCGCCGGCCGGGGCGAACTCGACGAACGCCAGCCCGGCCGCGCCGATCGCCGGCTGGACCACCTCGAGCAGCCGGGTGAGCAGGGCGAGTCCACCCTCACCGCGGTTGAGCAGTTCGATCACCTCTCCGTGACCGGCGATCAGGGCGGCGAGGTCGGTACGCTCCGGCATGTCCCGAGTGTGCCCCGCCGACCGGCCTCCGGGCACCCCCCGCCCGACCCGCCGGCCCCGGCCGGTCGGGTCAGCGGCCGAGCAGGGCCAGCGTGTGGGCCGGCCGGTCGGTGATGATCCCGTCCACCCCCGCGCCCAGGACCAGCGCCAGGTCGGCCGGCTCGTTCACGGTCCAGACGTAGACCTCGTTGCCCGCCGCCCGCAGGGCCGGCAGCAGCCGGGGTCGGGCCCGGATCAGCTCGATGCCCGGCCCGGCGATCCGGGTGCCGAACGGCAACCGGCCCAGCGGCAGCCAGCGCGGCAGCACCTCCAGCAGCAGCACCGTCGGCAGGGCCGGGGCCAGTTCCCGGATCCGGCGTACGGCCAGCGGCGAGAACGACATCACGGTGACCCGCACCGGGGCGTCCGGCGCGGGCTCGGCCAGCCCGTACCGGCGGAGCAGGGCGACCAGCCGGCGCTCGACGTCCCGGCCGTACCGGGACGGATGCTTGGTCTCCACCAGCAGCCGCACCGGCCGCCCGGCGGCCAGTACGGCGTCGAGCAGCCGTTCCAGGGTGAGCAGCCGGACCCGGGTCTCGTCGACCGGCGTCCCGCCGCCGCCCGGGTGCCACGAGCCGAAGTCGAGCGCCTCCAGCTCGGCGAGGGTGCGCGCGCTGACCAGCCCGTGCCCGTTGCTGGTCCGGTCCAGCCGGCGGTCGTGCACGCAGACCAGGTGCCCGTCCCGGGTCAGCCGGACGTCGCACTCCAGCCCGTCGGCGCCCTCGTCGAGGGCGCGCAGGTATGCGGCCAGGGTGTGCTCGGGCAGGTCGTACGAGGAACCCCGGTGCGCGAAGACCAGCGGTGCGGCCATGGCGCGTGACTCAGGCGACCCGGCCCGGCCGTCCGTCGTCGGTGACCACCGGCCGCCCGGCGGTGGCCCACTCGCCCATCCCGCCGTCGACGTTGCGCACCTGCTCCCAGCCGTTGCGCAGCAGGTAGCCGACGACCTGGGCGGACCGGCCGCCGGAGCGGCAGATCACCGCCACCTCGCGGTCGGTGGGCACCTCGGCGATCCGGGCGGGCAGCTCGGTCATCGGGAGGTGGTGGGCGCTGGGCGCGTGACCGGCCGTCCACTCGTCGTCCTCCCGGACGTCGAGCAGGTAGACGTCGTCGGGCACCGCCGACGCCGGCACGCTGGGAAGCTGAGGTCCGAACACGGTTACCAAGCCTAGAACCTCGCCGGCCGGCGGCGGCAGCGGGCGGGGTCGGAAGTCAGAGCGGGTTGACCCAGCGCGGGTTCGCCGCCGCCCAGCCGGCCACCCGCCGGTCCCGCAGGGCCGGGAACAGTCCGCCGCCGTCGGCGTCGTCCAGCACCACGTACGACACGCCGTCGATGTTCTGCGGGTGGGACGGCAGCTTCAGCCCGTGCAGGGCGTTCGTCGGCAGCGCGCGGAGCGCGAAGACCAGGTCGTCCAGGGGTACGCCGTTGGTGTCCACGGTCAGCGACTCGCCGGCCGCCCGGATCAACCGGTCCAGCTTGACCGGGTCGCCGCGCAGGTCGGTCTGGCCGGCCCGGTCCAGCATCGCCCGCAGCAGTTGCTGCTGGTGGCGCTGGCGGTCGTAGTCGCCGCCGGGCAGGCCGTACCGCTGGCGGGCGTAGTCGAGGGCGCGCGCGCCGTCCATCTGTTGGCAGCCGGCGGGGAAGACGGTGCCGGTGTGGATCGACCGGACCGGGGTGTCGACGCACATCCGGACCCCGCCCAGCAGGTCGATCACGGTCTGGAAGCCGGAGAAGTCGATCAGCGCCGCGCCGTCGAAGTGCAGGCCGGTGAGGCGGGTGAGGGTGGCGGAGAGCAGCCGGGCCCCGCCCTCGCCGCCGCCGCCGTGCTCGTACGCGGCGTTGATCTTGTCGCGGCCGCCGCCCCAGTCGCCCCCGGCGGGGATGGACACCAGCAGGTCGCGCGGGACGGAGATCAGGTACGCCTGCCGCATGCCGGCCGGGACGTGCACGATCAGGATGGTGTCGGAGCGCTGGTCGGCGCTGGTCGCGCCGGGGCGCTGGTCGGAGCCGACCAGCAGGTAGTTCAGGTCCTCGCTCAGGTCGCTGCGGCGCTGCCGGGCCGCCGGGTCGAGCAGTTCCCCCCGGTCCACCGCCCGGCCGTAGTGCACGGCGAGCAGCTTCAGCCCCAGCACCGCGACGCCGGCCAGCAGCACCAGGGCGAGGCCGGCCCGGAGCAGCAGGACCGGCCAGCGGGGGCCTCGGCGACCGACCTGCCCGCGTACGACCCGCGCCGACCTGGACGTGGCAGCCTCCCCGCTAGCCTGACATGAGTCCCGCTCACGTCAGGCTACGAGGGTGTTCCGGCAGGTCGGGCGGCTTTCGCCGGATCGGTCGCGGCCGAGGGGCTTGCTACTTGCGGGTGGAGAGGACGCTCGGGTTCTCGAAGACGAACTGGGCGAGCCGGTCCTCCTTGACCGCCTTGAACATCGCCAGCGTGGTCTCGTCCAGTGCCTCGCGGCCGCCGGTGCTGTTGTAGGTGCCGCCGTTGGTGCGCAGCATGACCAGGTCGTTGCCGGTGATGCCGCGCATGGTGAAGATGAAGTCGTCCATCTTCGCGCCGCCGGTGTCCAGCACCAGCGACTCGCCGGCCGCCTTGATGATCTTCTGAAGCTTGAGCGGGTTGCTCATCGTGCCGCTGTCGGTCGCCTTGCGGGCCATCGCCTTCAGCAGCTGCTGCTGGTTCTGCTGGCGGTCGTAGTCGCTGTTCTTCAGGCCGTACCGCTGGCGGGCGAAGTCCAGCGCGAGGGCGCCGGTCATCTCCCGGCAGCCCTTCTTGTGGATCAGCGGCTCCCACTTGTCGCCGTCCAGCTTGGCGTTCGCGATGTACTTCGGCTTGCCGTTGACCAGGCCCATGTGGATCGACTTGACGTCCTGGCTGACGCAGAGCCGGACCGTGCCGAGCGCGTCGATGACGTGCTTGAAGCCGCCGAAGTTGATGATCGCGGCGCCGTCGAAGCTGATCCCGGTCATGTTCTTGATGGTGTGCGCCATCAACTGGGCGCCGCCCTCCCAGCCGCCGCCGTTGCGGGCGCCGGCCTGGAAGGCCGCGTTGATCTTTTCGGTGCCGCCCCGGTAACCGCTCTTCTTGAACGGCGGGATCTGCGCCTCGGTGTCCCGGGGGATGGAGATCATGTACGCCTGGTCGTGCGAGGCCGGGATGTGCAGCACGATGATGCTGTCCGAGCGGACGTCGTCCGCGGCCCACTGCTCGCGGGCGTCGACGCCCAGCAGCAGCAGGTCGATCGGGCCGTCCAGGCTGTCCCCGCCCTCCGCGCCCGACTTGCCGGCGCCGCCGAGCAGGTTGCGCTGGGCGATGTCGCCGGTGGCCTGGCCGATCACCGCCTTGGCGCCGACCAGCGCGACGCCGCTGCTCATCATCAGCACGGCGCCGAAGATCAGGGTGAGGCGGGCCCAGAGCGGGTCCTTGCGGCGGGAGCGCTTCTTCGACCCGCCGGCGGCGCGGCGACCGCCGCCACCCGGCTGGCCGGGGATGGCCGCCGAGACCCGGGCGGAGCCGCTGACGGGGTCGGGGGACGTGGGGCGACGGCTGGTCTGGACCGGCATGCGTGCTCCAGCTCGGGCGAACAGGGGGCGGAACTACTGTACGTACCGGTTATCAATCTGGCGACATCGCCTCGGCGCGATTTGCGACTTTCCTTCGCCAGTCGCCGAGAAGTGGCCGAAAGTCGATCCGGATCTGTGCGGTCGGTGGTACGCCAACCGATCCAACGAGTATTCGCCTGGCGTGGTGACGATCGCGGCCGGTCGCCGGGGCGGACGGCGGAGGTCGTCGCCGCCGCCCCCTGCGGTGACTGCGTGTAGTCGACCCGCCGTCAGTTGCCCGTCGGCTGCTGGTGCGCCGCCACCCAGTCGGCCATCGTGTCCTTCGACATGGCCGTGAACATGGCGAGCGCCTTCTCCCGGTCGGAGACCACCACCGACTCCCCGTTGATGGTCTCGCTGCCCTTGTTGGGGCTGGTGATGAAGGTCAGGTTCTCCCCGCGCAGGTTCCGGAACTGCACCGCCATGTCGGTCAGCTGGAAGTCCTTGTCCACCGTCGTCGCGGCGGTGACCGCCCGCAGGAAGTCGTTCAGCTTCTTCGGGTTGGACAGCGTGCCGGTGCTGGCGGCCTTGTCCATCAGCGCCCGGAGGAACTCCTGCTGGTGCCGCATCCGCGCGAAGTCGCCCTGCGGGAACTGCTTGCGCTGCCGGATCCAGTCCAGCGCCTCCTCGCCGTTCATGTGGTTCGTGCCCTTGTTGAACGTGCGGTACGGCTTGTGGATGGACTTGATGGTCCGCTCGACCGGCAGGTCGACCCCGCCGAGGGCGTCGGTGACCTTCTTGAAACCGGCGAAGTCGATGGACATCGCGTGGTCGATCCGGACGTCGGTGAAGCACTCGATGGTCCGCACGGCCAGCGGCACCCCGCCGAACGCGAACGCCGCGTTGATCTTTGCCCGCCGGCCGGTGTCGCACGACGCGCCGGCGTTCTCCGGGATCGGCACGTAGAGGTCGCGCGGGATGGAGACCAGGTAGGCGGCCTTGTGGTCGGCCGGGATGTGCATGACGATGATCGTGTCCGCGCGCCATTTGCCGGCTTTGTCGACCGGGGCGTCCGGGTCCCGGGAGTCGGTGCCGACCAGCAGGATGTTCAGCGCGCCGTTGACCGCCTTCGCCGGCCGCCCGCCGGTGATCTGCGCGAACGGGTCCATCCGCTTCAGGTCGTCGTTGAGGTTGCGGGCGTAGAACCAGGCGCCGGCACCGGCGATCAGCGCGATCACCAGCAGCGCCACGCCGGCCACCAGGCCGATCCGGCCCCAGCGCGGCCGGCGCCGGCCCGGCCCGGCCGGTCCGCCCGGTCCCAGCGGGCCGCGCGGCCCGCCCGGCCCCGGCGGGCCACCGACCCGGGTCGAGTCGTCGTGCGACGGGTACCACTGCGCGCCCGGTCCGCGGGACCGGGAACCGCCGGCCGGGCCGGGCACGGAGGCCCGCCCCGCGCTGCGGCGCAGGGGGTACGGGAAGGCGGCGGAACTGCTCGCTGACATGCCCCGAGGGTACGTAGCCCGGGCCACTACCGCCCTCAGGCGCGACCGGGCGGCGCGGGACCGGCGTTACCCTAGCCGCTCGCGGAAGTACGCGATGGTGCGTCGCAGGCCCTCTTCGGGCGCGACCTGCGGCTCGTATCCGAGCAGTTCGCGGGCGAGGGTGAGGTCCGGCCGGCGCATCTCCGGGTCGTCCGCGCTGCGGGTGACGTATATCACCTCGGAGGTGCTGCCGGAGAGTGACACGATCAACTCGGCCAGTTGCCGCATGCTCAGCTCGTGCTCGGTGCCGCAGTTGACCGGCCCGGTCTCGGTGGAATCCAGCAGCAGCAGGATGCCGCGCACCAGGTCGTCGACGTAGCAGACCGAGCGGGTCTGGTTGCCCGTGCCGTGCACGGTGATCGGCTCGTTGCGCAGCGCCTGGGAGATGAAGGTGGGCACGGCCCGCCCGTCGTCGGGGCGCATCCGCGGCCCGTACGTGTTGAAGATCCGGATGATCGCCGCGTCCAGCCCGCGGTAGCGGTGGTAGGCCATGGTGGCGGCCTCGGAGAAGCGCTTGCCCTCGTCGTAGACGCTGCGGATGCCGATCGGGTTGACGTGCCCCCAGTACGACTCGCGCTGCGGGTGCTCCTTCGGATCCCCGTACGCCTCGGAGGTGGAGGCCATCAGGAACCGGGCGCCGTCGGCCACCGCCCGGTCCAGCAGGTGCAGGGTGCCCACCGAGCCGACCCGGAGGATCTCGATCGGGATCTGGGTGAAGTCGGTCGGGCTGGCCGGCGACGCCATGTGCAGGATCGCGTCGAACCGCTCCGCCATCGCCGGGTGGTATGTCGGCAGCCCCTCGGTGACGTCCGCCTCGATCAGCGTGAACGTCGGCTTCTCGACCAGGTGGGCGATGTTGTCCTTGGAGCCGGTGCTGAAGTTGTCCAGCGCCACGACCGTGCAGCCCCGGTCGAGCAGGGCCTCGACCAGGTGTGACGGCACGAAACCGGCGCCGCCGGTGACGAGGATGCGGTGGCCGGTTCCGAAGCGCGGGGCAACCTTCATGGCCGCCAGCCTACTGCTGTGCGACGGGGCTCCGCCGCGCAGCACGCCCGGTACGCGAGGAGGAGCCCCTCCCGGTGGGAAGGGCTCCTCCGTACCGCGTACCGGTCAGTGGGCGCCGGCGCCGGTGAGCGACCGCACCTCCAGCTCGGCGTACTTGTCTTCGTCGCGCTCCTTCGAGATCACCGTGCCGATCCAGCCGCACAGGAAGCCGAAGGGGATGGAGATGATGCCCGGGTTGGACAGCGGGAACCAGTGCCAGTCGTGGTCCGGGAACATCGCCGTCGGCGCGCCGGAGACCACCGGGGAGAAGAAGACCAGCAGTACGGCGGAGAGCAGACCGCCGTAGATGGCCCAGACCGCCCCCGAGGTGTTGAACCGCTTCCAGAACAGGCTGTAGAGGATCGCCGGCAGGTTGCCGGAGGCCGCCACCGCGAACGCGAGCGCCACCAGGAACGCCACGTTCAGGTTCTGCGCGTAGATCGACAGCGCGATCGCCACCGCGCCGATGACCAGGGCGGAGATCCGGGCCACCTGCACCTCCTGGCGCTCCGACGCCTGCCCACGCTTGATCACGTTGGCGTAGAAGTCGTGCGCGATGCTGGACGAGGAGGCCAGGGTGAGCCCGGCGACCACGGCGAGGATGGTCGCGAAGGCCACCGCCGCGATGATCGCCAACAGGGTCGCCCCGCCCAGGTCGCCGCCGAAGAAGTCGGCGCCCAGCGCCTCGGCGAGCTGCGGGGCGGCGGTGTTGCCGGCCTTGTCCTGCTCGGTGATCGCCTGCCCGCCGACCAGCGCCGCGGCGCCGAAACCGAGCGCCAGGGTGAGCAGATAGAAGGTGCCGATGATGCCGATCGCCCAGAGCACGCTCTTGCGGGCCGTCTTGGCGGTCGGCACCGTGTAGAAGCGGATCAGGATGTGCGGCAGGCCGGCGGTGCCGAGCACCAGCGCGATGCCGAGCGAGAGCAGGTCCATCTTGCTGTAGAACGTCTTCAGCGGATCGCCGGCGGTCTCCACGCCGTACCGGAGGCCGGGTTCGAGGAAGGCCGCTCCCTTGCCGGACGACTCGGCCGCCTGGCCGAGCAGCTCCGACAGGTTGAAGTTGAACTTCGCCAGCACCAGCACGGTCATCACCGTCGCGCCGCCCATCAGCAGGAACGCCTTGACGATCTGGACGTACGTGGTGCCCTTCATGCCGCCCACGGTGACGTAGATGATCATCAGGGCGCCGACCATGATGATGGTGGCCACCTTGGCGGTGTCGGCGTCCATGCCCAGGAAGGTGGTGCCCGGCTTGATGCCGAGCAGCAGCGCGACCAGGGCGCCCGCGCCGACCATCTGGGCCAGCAGATAGAAGATCGACACCGTGATGGTGGAGACCGCGGCGGCGGTCCGCACCGGCCGCTGCCGCATCCGGAACGCCAGCACGTCGGCCATCGTGTACCGGCCGGAGTTGCGCAGCAGCTCCGCGACCAGCAGCAGCGCCACCAGCCAGGCGACCAGGAAGCCGATCGAGTAGAGGAAGCCGTCGTAGCCGTAGAGCGCGATGATGCCGGCGATGCCCAGGAAGGACGCCGCCGACATGTAGTCGCCGCCGATCGCCATCCCGTTCTGGAAGCCGGAGAACGACCGGCCGCCGGCGTAGAAGTCGGTGGCGGTCTTGGTCTGCCGGCTGGCCCAGACGGTGATCGCCAGGGTCACCGCCACGAAGACCAGGAAGAGCGTGATGGTCAGGTTGCGGGCGGTGCCGCCACCCGCATCAGCCGCGAGAATCGGATTCACCGTTCACCTCTCCCATCTCGGCGCGGATCCGGTCGGCGATCGGGTCGATCTTCCGGTCGGCGTACCGCGAGTAGAGCCAGGCGATGAGGAATGTCGAGACGAACTGGAGCAGGCCGAAGATCAGGGCGACGTTGATGTTTCCGACCAGCTTCGTGCCCATGAAGTCCCGGGCGTACGCGGAGAGGATCACGTAGAGCGCGTACCACAGGAAGAAAGCGACGGTCATCGGGAAGACGAAGCCGCGCAGCGCGCGACGCAACCCGGCGAACTCGTCCGACCGTTGTACGGCCAGATATCGCTCCGCCGCCGAGCCGGTCGGGGCGGACGCGGGTGTGTCCGTGGACATCTGTGGATCACCACCTTCACAGGCGTCGGGGATTTTCGCGCACGCTAGAGTCCGCGCTCCCACCGCCGGAAGGCCCCGATCGCCGACGGTTGATGCCTGCGCCGAACGGCGCGCTGCCTGCGCCGAGTGACCCGGGTCACTCCGCTAACCGGTCGGCGTCGATCGGCTCAGGTCAGATCGTGGTACCGCCCCCGGTAATGCAGCAGCGGGGTGCTCTCCTCGGCCAGGTCGACGGCCTCGATGGTGGCCTCGACCAGCAGCGCCCAGCCGTACTCTCGGGCGCTGTCCAGCCGGCACCCGGCCCAGCCGCCGGCGTCGGCGGGCACCGGGCCGTAGGGGGTGTCGGTCCACGTACCGGTGGCGAACAGGCCGCCGGGCGACGGAAACAGGCCGGCGAACCGGTCGGCGAGCTGCCGGTGCGCCGGGCCGAGCGGCGACACCGCGAACCGGCCGGCCGTCTCGACCGCCGACCACAGGTCGGACTCCGGGTCGATCAGCCCGAGCAGCCGGTCCGGCTCACCCTCGGCCACCAGGGTCGACGAGACGGTCAGTCCGGCCGGCCCCGGCGCCGTCCAGAGCGTCACCGGCGCGGCCAGTCGGCCGCGCAGCCGGCGGGTGGGGGACCGCTGCCCGGCCGGCACGGCGAACGGGTCGGTGTGGTGGATCTCGGCACCCGGCTCATGATTCACGTGAAACATTGTGCCGCCCCGGGCCCGCGCCCAGCCCAGGAAGCGCTCGTGCAGGTCCGCCGGGCGGGCGTGTCCGTTGAGCTGGGCGAGCTGGTCGCCCGCCTCGGCCAGCAACCCGCCGAGATACATGAGCAGCCCGGTCCGGTCGCCCCGGTACTCGACAAGCAACGCCAGCCGCGCCGGCTGGCACGGCCACGCCGCCCCGCACGCCCGGCACCGCCACAACGGCCGCATCGGCAGGTGCTCCCGCCTCACCGCGCGCCACCGGCCGCCGGTGCGCCGTGCCCGGCGGTCACCAGCGGCCCCCGTTCGCCCGCCAGGTCTGCGCCGGGGTCAGCCAGCCGGCGCGGCCCGGTCGCGGCCAGGCCACCGTCGGCGCGGTCGCCCACGCCGGTGGCTGGTTCGGCCGGTCCGCGGCCGGTCGGCCTTTCCTTCGGTACGACCACAGCGCGGCGTTCCTGCGCCGGTGCGACCCGGACATGAGTGACCTCCCTGGCTCAGGGGGTCGCCCCGGTCGGGGGAATGACCGGGGCGACCCGACGCCGGACCGGCCGCCGGGACGTCGCCACCACCGGCCGGGCCGCGTACCTCCACCCTGGACGGCGGGACCTCGACGGGGGAGGATGCCAGGGCTTACTACGCAGCGGAGTCACGTACTTACCGGAGAGGTAAGGATGAACATCGAGATGTGGATCCGGGCGCTGAAGGCCGCCCGGGCCGGTGCGGACGTCTCCCAGGAAGCCCTGGCGGCCTCGATCAGGTGGAGCCCGTCCACGGTGGCCGCGATCGAGACCGGTCGCCGCCGCCCGACGATGGAGTTCGCCGTCGCCACCGACCAGGCCCTCGGCACCGGCGGCCTCCTCGCCAGCCTGCTGTCGGAGAACGAGGCGACGGGCGGGCCATCCTGGTTCGAGTCGTGGCCGGGCGAGGAGGATCGAGCCGTCCGGCTCTGCTACTTCGAGCCGTGCCTGGTGCCAGGGCTCCTGCAAACCGAGGAGTATGCCCGCGCCGTTGTCTCGGCCGGCGGGTTGTACCGGAGCGATCGGGTCGAGCACCTCGTGAGCCTCCGCATGAGCCGGCAGCGGCTACTTCATCGGGAGGATCCGCCGGAATGCGTTTTCGTCATCGACGAGAGCGCGCTACACCGGCCCGTCGGTGGGCGAGCCGTCATGGACCGGCAACTGGGGAGCCTGCTCGAAGTCGTTGAGTTCCCGCAGGTGCGCCTGCACGTCCTGCCACTCAGCGTCGGCGCGCACGCATCGATGGGCGGTGGCTTCGTGCTCGCTCAGCTTCCCGGCGACGATCGCCTGCTCTGCCTGGACAATGCGGCGCGAGGACAGATCGCGGACTATCCGGAATGGATAGGTCTGGTGCAGCGCAAGTGGGAGCATCTACTCGGTGAGGCACTCAGCGAGAACGCCTCGCTCGATTTGATCAACAAGCTGAAGGTGACGTCATGAAGGATGTCGCGCCGCGCTGGCGCAAGGCGACCCGGTCGGCCAATGAAGGAAACTGTGTCGAGGTGGCGGACAATCTGCCTGGCGTGGTGCTGGTGCGGGACAGCAAGGACCGGTCCGGCCCGACGCTCACCTTCGCCCCCGACGCCTGGCGCGCCTTCGTCACCCACACCCACACCCACCGCGCCTGACCGCCGCCCCTCCGGCCCCGCCTCCCGCCTCGCCTCCCGCCCGGCCGGCCCCCGCCGCCCAGCCGGCCCCGCCGGCTGCCCTGCCCCGCCGCCCGGCCGGCCCCGCCGGCCGCCCTGCCCCGCCGGCTGCCCTGCCCCGCCGGCTGCCCTGCCCCGCCGGCCGCCCTGCCCGGCACCTTGGCCGCCCGGCCCGGCCGGCCACCCGCCCGACCCCGCCCGCCTGCCCGCATCAGGCCGCCATCGCTCGCGCATCACCGCCGGCCGTGCAGATCTTGGACATTTACCGTTCGGCCTGAACGGTAAATGTCCAAGATCTGCGGGGAGCTCTGGCCGGACCCAAGATCTGCGGGGAGCTGTGGCCGGACCCAAGATCTGCGGGGTGCCGTGGCCGGGTCGAGGATCTGCGGGAGCCGTGGCCGGTCCCAAGATCTGCGGGCAGCCGTGACCGGGCTCAGGCCGCCAGGTCGAAGGACGGGCGGTTCCCCGGCACGCCCGGGGTGGTCGGGGTCGGGTCCACCTCGGCCGTCGCTGGGCGGCGTCGGTGGATCAGGTGCAGCGCGGCCATGCCGGCGAGCACCGCGAAGACCGGCATCAGCGGGTACCGGAAGCGGTCCCAGGCGGGGAAGAACATCCACAGCCCGGAGTAGAACGCCACCAGGCACACCAGCGGCCAGGCCGCCCGGATCCGCCGCCGGACGGCGGCCACCAGGCCGGCGACCGCCGCCGCCATGACCAGCCAGTAGCCCACGTCCGCCGCCCGCTCCCAGCCGTCCGCCGCCTCCCGGGACAGGCCGCCGGGCCGGCTCACCCAGTGGTACGCGTTCGCGTTGTCCGCGTACAGGCCGGCCATCCGGGTGGGGGTGCGGGTGAGCAGTTGGCCCGGGTGGGCCGACCAGTGCGCCAGGGCCAGCCGGGTGCCCAGCGAGTTGCGGGCCACCTCGTCGCGGGCGGCGAGCAGCTCGTTGACCGCCGGGTCCCGCGACCACCAGTAGACGGTGTCGCTGCGTACGCCCTGGTAGAGGTTCACGCCACCGTTGGTGGAGACGGGGATCGGGGCGTCCATGACCACGGCGTTGCGGACGGTCCACGGCGCCACGCAGAGCACCAGCGCGGCGCCGAAGACCGCAGTGTGCCGCAGGGCCGGCAACCAGCCCTTGCGCCGGAGCAGTTCGACGGCCAGCAGCACCAGTGGGAAGGGCAGCAGGACCGGACGTACCAGGCAGGCCAGCCCGGCGACGGTCCCGGCGGCGGCGAACTGCCACCAGCGGTCCGCCGCCACCAGCGTGCAGAGCATCGCCACCACGAGGAAGGTGAACGCCTGCTCGCTGCCGAGCAGGGAGTCCCACGCCCAGCCGGCCGGCAGGACGGTGTACGCCAGCCCGGCCGTCGCCGCCACCGGCAGGCTGTGGGTGACCCGGTGCGCCAGCACCACCACCAGCACCGCCGTGGCCGTCGACAACAGCACCTGCAACGCCAGGCCCGCCGCCAGCGACGGACCGGTCACCCGGAACAGCAGCGACAGCAGGGCCGGCCAGCCGACCGGCCAGTACGCCGTCGGATCACCGCCGGTCTGCCAGACGTAGCCCTCGCCCGCGGCCAGGTTCGTGGCGGCGGTGAGGTACCAGCGGAAGTCGCTGACCGGGGTGGGGTGGACGAACCACACCCAGGTCAGCCGGATGACGAGATTCGCCAGGGCGACACCGATGGCGATGCGACGCAGGTTCATGACCGAGATCCCCGTTTCGATGTTCACCGTCCTATGTGGACAGTGCTGGAAGAGCAGCGTGGCGGGCGTACCGTGATCGCCCGGTCCGGCGGTGTGGTGGGTGAGCGGCGGGCGGGGGCCCGACTGGTGCCGGCCCCCGCCCGCCTGATGGCGTGGCTGCCGGCGTCAGCCGACCACGAGATTGCCCCGGGCCCGGTTGTCGGCCTTCGTGCCCTCCGGCTCCGGGAACCCCGGAGTGTCGCCCACGCCCCAGTCGAACTCGGCGGAGTATTCGACGGACGTCCCGGCGGGTGCGCTGGACCGGGGTGCCGACACCGGCAGTTCGATCGTGCGCTCGGCGCCCACCGACAACGGCGGCAACTGGCAGGTGTACGAGGTTTCGGCTCGGGAGACGAACGGGGCGCAGTAGGACGGCACGGAACTGACGACGAACGGCTTGGGCAGCCGCAGCAGCAGTCGGGGCTGCTCGGCCCGCTGCGGTCCCTTGTTCCGCACCACCAGCGTCAGGGTGCCCGCCGACTGCCCGGCATCGGCGGCGGTGAGCTGGACATCGCCGCCGCTGACCGCGAGGTCGGTGACCCGGGGGTTGGCCGGGAAGCTGGTCGGGCCGCCGGTCTGGGTGAACCGTGTGCCGTTCCACGACCAGGACCGCCACTGGTGCTGGGCCGTGCCGCCGGGCACACCCTCACCTTCCAGAGAGTCGAGCACCTCGACCTGGACCGCCCGGCCCTGTGCTCGGATGCCACCGATATGGGCGATGTCACCCTTCGACTCGGTGACCAGGCCCATGGTCACGATCGTCCCGCGGTCGTCCCGGTCGAAGACGAACACCTGGGTGTGCACCATCTCGACACCGGAGCAGACGAGCGACGCGGCGGTCTCCTTCGCGCCGTCGTCGTCCACGTCGAGATGCACGACATCGCCGATGCCGATGCTCAGCTCCGACTTGGCCGACAACTGCGCCTCGCCGTCGGTGAAGCGCACCCGGCCCGACGGGCACTCGGCGGCGTAGGGGCCCGGCCACCCGGGCAGTTGCAGCCGCGAGTTGCCCAGGGTCTCCTTGCTGATCCGGCCGTCCGGCACGGTGGTGCCGGTGGCGCCGCCGGTCGCCTGCGGGCTTCCGGTGGCCGACGCGGACGGGTCGGCGCTGGCCGACGGGCTCGGCACCGGAGTCGGCGGCGTGTCCGGCGACTGGGTGGCCGGCGGCGGTGGCACCGGCTCGGAGTTCCGTTGCCCGGCGAGCACCGGCGTCGCGACCAGCACGGCGGCGGCCACTCCGGCGACGACGATCCGGGTGGTACGGCGGCGGCGGTGCACGGCCTGGGCGGCCGGCACGCCGGGCGCGGCGACCAGCGGATCGCCGGACCGGAAGGCGGCGAACGCGTCGTCGACGCGACGCACGTCGAAGTCAGGCATGGCGTCCCTCCATGGTGGAGTCGTCGAGCGCGGCGGCGAGGGCCTGTCGGCCCCGGTGCAGCCAGGACTTCACCGTCCCGGCGGCGACGCCCTCCTGGCCGGCGATCTCCTCGATGCCCAGGTCGGCGACGTGGAAGAGCACGAGGGCGCGGCGCTGCCGCTCGGGCAGGCCGGCCATGGCACGGGCCAACGCGACCCGGTCCGGGCTGGGGCCGGCCACCACCTCGTCCCGGTGGAACCGGGCATGCGCCCGGGCGGCGCGCAGCCGGCGCCACCGGTTGCGGGCCACGTTCAACGCGACGTGCCGCACCCAGGCGGCCGGATTGTCGTACTTGGTCAGCCGGTCCCAGCGCTGCCAGGCTCGGGTGAAGGCCTCCTGCACCGCGTCCTGCGCCTGGTTGACGTCGGCGGTGTAGGCGTAGAGCTGAAGGGTCAGCGGGTGGAAGTTCGCGGCGTAGAACTCCTCGAAGCTGTCGCCCCCACCCCCGGTGGGTGGGGTAACCAGCTCCGCATCTGTCTCGCCGGGGTGGTGTTGCCGCACGAGGCGCCTCCCCCAGGCTCCTGCACCGTCGTTCGTGGCGGTGTCTGCTGCACACACTCCTGAATGGGAGGTGCGGTTGCACCCCGCCGGGTGTCAGGTGCGCGTCAGCGGCGCGGGGTGACCGTGGCGAGCAGCTCCGGCTGCCGGCGGTCCAACACGTCCCCCGCCAGGTACGCCCCGAGCAGCGCCGCACCCAGCCCGTACGCCACCCCGACGGGCAACACCAGCCAGAGCCAGCCACCGTCGAGGAACGCGGCGGCCACCACCATGGGCAGCGCGGCGACCGCAGTGACCACCATGGACAGCAGCACCAGCAGGCTGCGGGCCACCCCCGCGCCGGTGTTCATCGCGAACGGGTTGCTCGTCTCCGGCAGCGAGTACGACGCCAGCACCGAGATGAACGAGTTCACCGCCAGCCCGCAGCCGTACGCGGCCAGCAGGGTGCCGCCCGCCATCCCGATCCAGCCCGGCTCGCCCAGCACCACCGGGATCAGCACCGACACCACGGCCAGCAGCGGCACCACGTACAGCGAGAAGGCCGTCATCCGGGCCCGCAGCTCCAGCCGACCCGGCACCCCGGCCACGACGTTCGCCGCGTACGCGCTGCCGTCGAAGCCGAACTGGTTGGCGGTGGTCACCGAGGCGAGCACCCCGACGAAGAGCATCGAGACACCGACCAGGATCGGCGACGGGTCCCCGGTCGCGGCGAACCCCTCCTCGCTGCTCATCCGGAAGCCGCCGCCGCCCAGGTTGACCATCACCGGCACGAAGACGCCGACCACGGCGATGCTGATCAGGTTGGCCCGCCGGCGGGCGTCCCGCCACCAGTAGCGGCACTCCCGGGCCACCAGCGCGCCGAACCGGTCCCGGCGCAGCCGGCCCACCACGCGGGGAAAGAACTCGGCGACCGCCCCGGTCGGGGCGCCCCGCCGGGCCTTCGCCGGCCCGGAGCTGGCCGCGCCGACCATCGCCGACTCCAGCGAGCGGGACCACCACCACAGCACCAGGCCGACGGAGGCCGCCGTGATCAGCAGCTTCACCGGCGCAGCCCAGGCCCGCCCGTCGACCACGTCGAAGGCGGCCGTCCACGGCGCGCCGAACGGGGTCCAGCCGACCACCGTGGCCGCCCCGGTGAGCCGGTCCCAGTCCGTCTCGCGCAGCGCCGCCGTCGCGGCGAGCTGCAACGGCCCGAACAGGGCGGCGACCACCGCGAGCAGCACGGCGGCCAGGTCGCGTACCCGCCGGGACCGCAACATGGTGGCGAACGCGCTGGTGACCGCGCGGCTGGCCGCCACGCAGAGCAGCAGCCCGCCGGCCGCGCCGACCAGCGCGACCAGCGCGGCCACCGGGCCGCCCAGCGCGGCGGCGCTCAGCACCAGCCCCGAGACCGCGAGCAGCGCGGCCAGCGCCGGCACGCTGATCAGCGCGGCGGCGAACAGGCCGGTGACCAGGGTCCGGCGGGACAGCGGCAGCAGCGCGAAACGGGCCGGGTCGAGGGTCTCGTCCACCCCGAAGAAGACCAGCGGCAGCACCAGCCAGCCGAACACCAGCAGGCCACCGCCGAACGCGGCGGCCATCATCGCGTACCGGGGTTCGTCGAGCATGCCCGGCGCGGCGAACAGCAGGAAGCCGCCGGCGCCGGCCCAGAGCCCGGCCAGCAGGCCGAACACGAACAGCACGATCCGCCGGGCCTGGCCGCGGAAGCCGTTGCCCAGCACCCGCAGCTTCAACCGGACGAAGTGTTGGGCCGAGACGCTCCGGGCGGCGGGGTGGTCGGGCGTCACCGCGACAGCCACGCCAGCTCCTCGCCGGTGGCGGTGCGCCCACCGACCACCGCCACGAAGACCTCCTCCAGCGAGCGGTCGCCGCGAACCTCGTCGAGGGCGCCGACCCGCTTGATGACGCCGTCGGCCAGGATCGCCACGTGCGAGCAGAGCCGCTCCACCACCTCCATCACGTGGCTGGAGAAGACCACCGTGCCGCCGCCGGTGACGTACCGCTGGAGGATGTCCCGGATCAGCGCGGCGGAGACCGGGTCGACCGCCTCGAACGGCTCGTCGAGCACCAGCAGCCCGGGGCCGTGCAGCAGCGCGCAGGCCAGACCGATCTTCTTCTTCATGCCGGCCGAGTAGTCCACCACCAGGGTCCGGCCCGCGTCGGTGAGCGCCAGCACGTCGAGCAGCTCCGCCGCCCGCTGGTCGACCACCGCCGGGTCCATGCCGCGCAGCAGGCCGTGGTAAGCCAGCAGCTCCGCGCCGCTGAGCCGGTCGAAGAGGCGTACCCCGTCGGGCATCACGCCGAGCAGCGCCTTGGCCCGCACCGGGTCGGCCCACACGTCCTGCCCGAGCACCCAGGCCCGCCCGTGGTCCGGCCGGAGCAGGCCCACCGCCATGGACAGCGTGGTGGTCTTGCCGGCGCCGTTCGGGCCGAGCAGCCCGTAGAAGGAGCCGGCCGGCACGTCGAGGTCGACGCCGGCCACGGCCACCTTCGAGTCGAACCGCTTGGCCAGGCCGCGCAGCGCGAGCGCCGGGTGCTCTCCAGTCATGCACCCGACCGTATCCCCCGGGTGCCATTCCGCCCTCCGGCCGCAGGATGATCCACAGTCATCCTCCGGACGGACCGGGATCCGCGGCGACTCGGATGCAACCCGCCACCGCCGTGGCGGGTGACAGCAGCAGGATCGGGACGGGGAGGCACGTTTGGGCACCGACGAGGGGTTCGAGGAGTTCTACCGGGACACCAGACACCGGGTGGTCACCGTGCTCTACGCGCTCGGAGGCGACCTCGCCGAGGCCCAGGACGCCGCCCAGGAGGCGTACGTGCGGGCCTGGCAACGCTGGGACCGGATCGCCGGCTACGACGATCCGGAGGCGTGGGTCCGTACGGTCGGCCACCGGCTGCTGGTCAACCGCTGGCGCAAGATCCGCAACGGTGTCGCCGCGTACCGGCGGCGCGGGCCCGACCCCGCCACCGGCCCGCCGTCGGAGAACACCGTGGCGCTGGTGGCCGCCCTGCGCCGGCTCCCCACCGAGCAGCGGCAGGCCATCGTCCTGCACCACCTGGCCGACCTCTCCGTCGCCGAGATCGCCGCGCAGACCGACACACCCACCGGCACGGTCAAGGCCCGCCTGGCCCGGGGCCGCCGGGCCCTGGCCGACCTGCTGGACACCACGCTTCCGGGGGAGGTCAGCAATGCCTGATCCGATCTTCAGCGACCTGTACCGCGAAACTGAGCAGCTGAGCTGGGCGCCGATCGAGCAGGTGCGGCGGCGCGGCCGGCAACGCGTGCGGCGGGCGCGGGTCACCGCCGGCCTGGCCGCGGTGCTGGCCGTGGTTGCCGTCGGCACCGGCGTACGGGCCCTGGTCGGCGACCCGCAGGGCATGGTGCCGCCGGTGCCACCGGCCAAGGTCTCACCCAGCCCGACGCCGGTCCCGACCCCGAGCCCGTCCGCCGAGCCCACGCCCAGCCCCAGCCCGTCGCCGAGCGGCACGCCGAGCCGTACCCCCGATCCGACCGGCACGCCGATCGCACCGGGCGCCGGCTCGGGCAGTTCCCCGGCCGCCCCGCGATCGGGTACGCCCCGGAGCAGCACCTCCGCGACCGGTGCGCCCGCCGACCCGAGCGTCCCGTCGGCGGCGATGCTTCAGGCCGCCGACCTGCCGGCCGGCTGGCGCTTCGCTGGCGAGGACACCGACGGCGACTGGACCTTCGAGTTCTCCGCTTCCGGGTGCGCCCAGCAGGTGCCCTGGGTCGGGAGCTCGGTGGGCCGCCGGGACCGTGAGCTGAGGGGCCCGGATCTGGGCCCGGAGCGGACCCAGGGAGCGTTGCAGCAGGTCCAGCGCTACAGCGTCACCGACGCCCGGGCGGTGATGTCCCGCGTCCGCAACCAGGTGGCCCGCTGCGGTGCCGAAAGAACCAAGATGAGCGTGGTGGACCAGGGCTTCGTCGGCGACGACGCGCTGATCGTCCGCGCCGAGTCCATCGAGACCGGCAAGTTCGTCTTCCACATCTTCGTCCGGCAGGGCGACCTGGTGGCTGAGGTGTGGAAGTCGGACGCAAAGGACGTCGCCGCTGCCCGGAGCCTGGCGCGCAAGGCCGCGACTCGGCTCTGCGCCGGCACCGACGCCTGCTGACCGCGCAGCCGGCGCGACCGCGCCCGGCGGTTGTTAACAGGGGGCCCCTGCTCTACCGAATGCGTTAACAGGGGCCCCCTCCTTACAGCCGCAGGCTGTCCGGCGCGTGCAATCGAAGCATCGTCGCCCCCACGTCCACCGGCGCCCGCCGCCGCGACGCCACCGACACCGCGACCATCACGGTGAAGGCCAGCGGCACCGTCCACGCCGCCGGCTGGGCGGTGAGCGTGGCGGGCCACCCGGACAGCGGCGGCCCCAGCACGGTGACCAGCACCGCCGTGATCGCCGCGCCACCGCCCACCAGCACCCCCGCCGCCGCGCCCAGGTCGGTCAGCCCCCGCCACCAGATGCCCAGCACCAGCAGCGGGCAGAAGCTCGACGCGGCCACCGCGAAGGCCAGCCCGACCACCTGGGAGACGTCCAGCCCGGAGACGTTCAGCGCGAGCACCGCCGGCACCCCGCCGGCGATGACCGTGGCCAGCCGGAAGCCGCGTACCGAGCCGTGGCCCAGCACGTCGGTGGAGATCACCCCGGCCACGCTGGTGAGCAGCCCGGACGAGGTGGACAGGAAGGCGGCGAACGCCCCGGCGGCGACCAGCGCGGCGAGCAGCCGGCCGGTGGTGCCGTCACCGAGCGCCGCCCCGGGCAGCAGCACCACCACCGCGTCGGTCTGCCCGCTGACCAGCAGTTGCGGGGTGTAGATCCGGCCCAGCACCCCGTAGATGGTGGGCAGCAGATAGAAGAGGCCGACCAGGGCCAGCACCACCAGGGTGGTCCGTCTGGCCGCCGCGCCGTCCGGGTTGGTGTAGAAGCGCACCAGCACGTGCGGCAGCCCCATGGTGCCCAGGAAGGTGGCCAGGATCAGCGAATAGGTGGCGAACAATCCCCGGTCGTCGTCCCCGGCCGTGTCCGGCAGCAGCCAGTCGGTCGCCTTCGTCGCCGCGCCGGACACCTCCGGCACCGGGTCACCGGCGGCGAAGTCGAGGCGGTCGCCGGGGCGTACCTCCCGGATCGTGCCGTCGGCGAAGGTGAGCGCCGCCGAGTGCTCGACCACGACGGTGGTCGCGGTCCGGAACGCCGGCCCGTCGGGCGGGGCCACCGCCGGGCGGGCGTCGGCCTGCCACTGCAACGCCAGGAAGATCGCGGGTACGGCCAGCGCGGTCAGCTTCAGCCAGTACTGGAACGCCTGGACGAAGGTGATCGCCCGCATCCCGCCCAACGCCACGTTCGCGGTGACCACCGCCGCCACCAGCAGGGCGCCCACCGGGTACGGCGAGCCGACCAGCGTGGCCAGGGTCAGCCCGGCGCCCTGGAGCTGCGGCACCAGGTACAGCCACCCGATGAAGATCACGAAAACGGTGGCCAGGGTGCGCAGCCGGCGCGAACCGAGCCGCAGCTCGCAGAAGTCGGGCAGGGTGAACGCGCCGGAGCGGCGCAGCGGGGCGGCCACGAAGAGCAGCAACGCCAGGTAGCCGGCGGCGAACCCGACCGGGTACCAGAGCACATCCACGCCGTACTTGAGGATCAGCCCGGCCACGCCGAGGAAGCTGGCGGCCGACAGGTACTCCCCGCCGATCGCGGCGGCGTTCCAGGTCGGGCTGACCGTCCGGGAGGCGACCAGGAAGTCGGAGGTGGTCCGGGCCAGCCGCAGCCCGTAGAAGCCGATGCCGACGGTGACCAGGGTGACCGCGACGATCGCCGGGACCACGTACCCGTTGCCCACCTCAGCGCTCCGGCCGCTGGACGAGGTCGGTGAAGTCCTGCTCGTTGCGTTCGGCCAGCCGGACGTACGCCCAGCCCACCACGATCAGGAACGGGAACGACACCACCGCGAGCAGCAGCCACGGCAGGTTCACCCCGAGCACCGTGGTCCGCCCCAGCGACGGCGCGATCGCGAAGAGCCAGGGCAGCCCGCCGAGCCCGATCAGCACCAGCACCGACAGCCGCAGGGCCAGCGCGAGCTGGGCCCGGACCAGGCCGCGTACCAGGGTGTCCCCGATCCGGGTCTGCTGGGTCAGCTCGCTGCGGGTCCGGTCCGCCCGGCTGCCCCGGCGGACCTCGGCGAGCACGATCCGGGTCCGGGCCGGCGCGGCCGGCGGCCGGGGGGCGGGCACCGGCGCGGCCGGGGTGGTCGTCTCCCACCCCGGCCCGCCCGGCTCGTCAGGGACCGCCACCCCGGCAGTCTCGCCCGCTCGGCGGGATTGTCAAGCGCGGGACGGTCACCACCGGCCCGGCCAGGGGCAGTCGAGGTCGATGTTCCGCAGCGGGTGGCGCAGGAACAGGTCGCGGGCCGCCGCCCGGCCCAGGTTGGCCGTCCGCCAGTCGTCCTCGGCGACCAGCCGGTCCCGGAGGTCGTCCAGCGCGCAGGTGCGCTGCGGCTCGGGCAGCCGGTCCAGGGCGGGCGCGGCGTCGGCCGAGAGCCCGGCCAGGTAGCCCACGTCGATCCGGCCGGTGCGCTGGTAGCGGTCGACGTTCCACTCGGCGATCAGCCGGTCCGGGTTGACCACCGCCAGCGCGAGCAGGGCGGCCACCGCCGTACCGACCGCCAGCACCGGCAGCCAGGTGGCGCGCAGCCGCGCCACGGCCACCCCGACGAAGAGGAACAGCAGCCCCAGGCCGGCCTCGGTCACCGCCACGAACAGCCGCAGCCGGGTCGCGCCGTACGCCTCGGTGTAGACCTGCATCCGGTAGAGCGCCGAGACGACGATCACCAGGCTGAGCGCGGTGAGCGTACCGAGCAGGGCCCGGATCAGCAGCCGGTCGGCGCGGGTGGACCGGGGCGCCCAGCGGGCGGCGCCGCCGATCACCAGCAGGGTCAGCGCGGAGACGATGAGGAGCTGCCAGAAGCCGCCGCGGGCGTACTCGGCGTAGGTGAGTCCCCCGGTCCGCAGCACGTGCCCCGAGCCGCCGAACAGCACCGCGAGCTGCACCAGCACGAACGCGGCGAAGAGCCCGTCGAGCAGGGCCAGCGGCAGCACCCACTCCCGGCGCCGCACCGGCCGGCCCGGCTTCGCCCGCAGGTCGTCCAGCCGGGGCGGCGCGGCCAGCAGGTACGCCCCGCCGAGCAGCACCGGAACCGCGAGGACCAGGCGGAACGCCCAGCCGACCAGGTCCGGCGGGCCGCTCTCCGGCAGCAGCCCGATGACCAGATCGGCGAAGACCGCGTCCGCCGAGGCGAACAGCAGCCCGAAGACGAGCAGCAGGCCGACCGAGACCGCGACGCTGACCAGGCTGCGGCCGACCGCCGCGCCGGCGCCGACCCGGGCCAGCGAGCGCCGGGCCCACGGCAGGGCCCGCATCGGCGCCAGCCCACTGATCCGTACGGCGGTGAGCATGCCCAGGCCGGTCCGCCCGCCGGCCACCGCCAGCGCGCCGGTGAACGCGGCGGCCAGCAGGCAAAGCCCGAAGAGCCAGCCGGCGTCCCGGACCGCGCCCACCCCGAGCAGGGCGAGGGTGGCCGCGGCCCAGGCCAGCCGGGTGACCCGGCCCGGCGCCCCCGTGACGCCGGGCCGGGTGGTCGGATCGCCCACCGGCGTGACCCGCGCCGACGGGCTGGTCGGCTCGCCGGCCGGCGTGGCCTGCGCCGACGGGTTGGTCGGCTCGCCGGCCGGCGTGGCCTGCGCCGACGGGTTGGTCGGCTCGCCGGCCGGGGTGGCCTGGGCCGGTGGGTTGGTCGGCTCGCCGGCCGGGGTGGCCTGCGCCAACGGGTTGGCCGGCGCGCCGGCCGGGGTGACCTGGGCCGGCGGATTGGTCGGCTCGCCGGCCCGCGCCGGCCCGGTGGTGTCCGCCGGTCGGACCGGCTCGGGCCGGGCCGGTGGTCCGCCGTGGGCGAGTGGGACCGGGGCGCCGGCGTCGGGCCGGGTGGCGGCGGTGACCAGGGCGGCGGTGGCGGCGACCCCGGCCAGCAGCCAGCCGGCGCCGGGCCGGCCGAGCGGGACGGCGGCGGCGGCCGTCAGGGCGGCCGCGCCCACCGCGCCGAGCACCACCGGCCGGGCCGGGGCGGCCGGTCCCGGCCACCGCCGCCAGAACGCCGACGGTGGCGGTGGCGGTGCCGGCCGATCGACGCCGGGCCGCTGCGCCGTGCGCACGCCGGTGCCCGACGGTGCGGCGGTGCGGTCACCGGTGCCGGGTGGTGTGGTCGGGCGGTCACCGCTGCTGGGCGGTGCGGCCGGGCGGTCACCGGTGCCGCGCGGTGCGGTCGGGCGGTCACCGGGGTTCGGTGGGGTGGTCATGCGGCTTCTCCCGTTCGGCTGGTGGTGAGGGGAAGCGACACCCGGATCCGGCAGCCGCCCGGCCCGTGCCCGGCCGGTTCGAGCACCCGGATGGCGCCGCCGTGCAGCTCCACCACCCAGCGCGCGATGGCCAGGCCGAGACCGGTGCCGCCGTCGCCCGTGCGGTCGCCGCGGGTGAACCGTTCGAAGACCCGGGGACGGTCGGCGAGCGGGATCCCCTCGCCCTCGTCGCTGACCTCGAAGTGCAGGTGGCCGGCCCGCTCCTCGGCGGTCACCAGCACCGTCCCGCCCGGCGGGCTGTGCCGGGCGGCGTTGTCGAGCAGGTTGGCGAAGACCTGGTGCAGCCGGCCCGGGTCGGCGGTGACGGTCAGCGTCCCGGCCGGCGGCGCCAACTGGAACCGCACCTGCCGGCCGGCCCCGGCGGCGGCCGCCGTGGCGTGCTCGATCGCCTCGTCGAGGAAGTCCGCGACGTCGATCCGGACCCGGCGCAGCGGCACCACCCCGGCGTCCAGCCGGGACAGGTCGAGCAGGTCGGCGACCAGGTGACCGAGGCGTTCGGTCTGGGCGAGGGCGGTGCGCAGCGTGGCCGGCTCCGCGGCGGCCACCCCGTCGACCAGGTTCTCCAGTACGCCCTGCAACGCGGTGATCGGCGTACGCAACTCGTGCGAGACGTTCGCGATCAGCTCGCGCCGCCGCTGGTCGGCAGCGGCCAGGTCCTCGGCCATCCGGTTGAACGCCTGGGCCAGCTCGCCGACCTCGTCGCGGGAGGTGGCGCGGACCCGGCGGGTGTAGTCACCGCGGGCCATCGCGCCGGCCGCGGCGGTCATCTCGCGCAGCGGCGAGGTCATCCCGTGTGCCAGCACCTGCGAGGTGAGCAGGGCCAGCCCGATCGCCGTCGCCGACGTCATCGGCGGCACCCAGCCGATCATCCACCAGAAGTACGCCAGCCCGGTGGTGCCGGAGGCGACCAGCAGGAAGCCCAGTTTCGCCTTGATCGAGCGGACCGGGTCGAGCGGCCGGGGCAGCACCCGGTTGAGCCAGTCCGCCACGGCGACCCCGGTGGTGACGTTGCCGCTGCTCACGCCGGCACCTCCAGCGCATAGCCGACGCCGTGCACGGTCCGGATCAGGTCGGCGCCGAGCTTGCGGCGCAACGCCTTGACGTGGCTGTCCACCGTGCGGGTGCCGGAGCCCTCGGCCCACCCCCACACCTCGGCCAGCAGGCGCTCCCGGGGCAGCACCGTCCGGGGCCGGCGGGCGAGGTGCACCAGCAGGTCGAACTCGGTGGGGGTCAGATGCACCTCGGCCCCGGCCCGGCGGACCCGCCGTTCCGCCTGGTTGATCTCGATCTCGCCCAGGCGCAGCGCGGGTGGCCCGCTGCTCGCGGCGCGCTCCACCCGGCGCAGCAGCACGTGCACCCGGGCGGACAGCTCCCGCATGGAGAACGGCTTGGTCAGGTAGTCGTCCGCGCCCACGGCCAGCCCGACCAGCAGGTCGGTCTCGTCGTCCCGCGCGGTCAACATCAACACCGGCACCGGCCGCTGCGCCTGGATCCGCCGGCACACCTCCAGGCCGTCGAACCCGGGCAGCATGACATCGAGTACGACGATGTCGTACCGCCCGGCCCGGAACCGGTCGACGGCGGACGGGCCGTCGCCGGCGATGTCGACGGCGAAGCCCTCGGCGCGCAGGCGGGCGGCGACCGACTCGGCGATGGTCCGCTCGTCCTCGACCACCAGTACCCGGCGTTCGTTCATGGGTCCGAACTGTAGGTAGCGGCCGTGGAGAACGGTGGGGCAGGTTGTGAACAACCTGTGGAGAACGGGTCACCCCTGTGGATAACCCGGTGGAAAGCTCAGTCGAGCCGGTCGAGGAACCCGTCGACCGCCGCCCGGAACTCCGCCGGCCGCTCCACCCAGGGGAAGTGACCGGACCGCTCGACCACCACCGCCTCCGCCGCCGGGAAGAGCTTCGCCAGCCCGAGCACCGGCGCCACCCCGACGCTGGCGTCCGCGCCGCCGGCCACCACCAGCACCGGGGCGGTGACCTCCGCGAGCCGGGCGGCGAGGTCCGCCGGGGGCTCGACGCTGAAGTACGCCCGGTTCGCCGCGAAACCGTACGACATGGTGGCGGCGTGCGCCCGCTCCGTCGCGCCCCAGGCGGCGTACCCGCGCGGGGCGACCCGCTGCTGCCAGGCGTTGAACGCGGCGTCGTCCACCGGCCCGCCGTCGGCGGGGAACGGCCCGGCCTCCCACGCCGCGACGGCGGCGTCGAGTTCCGGCTCGCCCCGGCGCCGGTCGAGCAGCGCCTCGGCGTCGGACGGCTCGTCGACCAGGTGGGTGGCCGGTGGCGTCACCAGCACCAGAGCGGCGACCCGGTCCGGGAAGCGGACCGCGAAGGCCAGCGCCAGCCGGGTGCCGGCCGAGTGCCCGAGCACGGTCAGCCGGTCCAGCCCGAGGTGGACCCGGAGCCGGTCCAGGTCCTCGGCCTGCCGCCAGTACGAGCCCAGCTCGACGTCCGCCGGCGCCGGGGAGCGGCCCACCCCGCGCAGGTGCGGCACCAGCAGGCGGCGCCGCTCGCCCAGCCCGGCCAGGTCGCCCAGGTAACCCGGGTGGGCCGCCGCGCCGCCGGCGAGGGCGACGACCGGGGCGCCGCCCAGCTCGGGGTGCGGGTCGTCGTAGTGCAGCAGGGCCCCGTCGGAGGCTGGGTAGGTCGGCATCGGGCGACCGTACCGAGCGGGCGTGCTGGTGTCGCCTCGATTCCGGCCGCTGCCCGAGGGAACCTTTTCCCGCCGCCGTGCGTGGGAGTGGCGAGGAGAGGGGGTGACGGTGCCCGAGGACGGTCTGGTGGAAGAGATCTACGCCGGGAGCTTCCGGACGCTTGTCGTCCAGCTCTACGCGGTGACCGGCGACCTGCACGAGGCGCAGGAGGCGGTGCAGGAGGCGTTCACCCGCGCGGTGGCCACGCCGCGGCGGTTCGCCCGGCTGGACAACCCGGAATCCTGGCTGCGCCGGGTCGCGGTGAACGTGGCCCGCAGCCGGCACCGCCGCCGCCGGGTGCTGGCCGGGTTGCTGCACCGGATCGGCCCGCCGCCGGTGGTCGCCGACCCCGCGCCCGAGCACCTGGCGCTGATGTCCGCGTTGCGCACGCTGCCCACCGGGCAGCGGCAGGCGCTGGCCCTGCACTACCTGGTCGACCTGCCGGTGGACGAGGTGGCCGACGCCCTCGGCGTCTCGGTCGGCACGGTCAAGTCCCGGCTGAGTCGGGGTCGTGCCGCCCTCGCCGCGCTGCTCGGCGACCCACCCTCCGCTGAAGCTGTCACCACCGTCCGCGCGTACCCCGGGAGGGACGATGCCCGAGCGTGAGTTTCCCGGCTTCGACCCGGCGGCGGTGGCCGCCGCCGTGCGGCAGCCACCGCTGGACGACCTGTGGGCGAACGGCCGCGCCCGGCGCCGGCGGCGCGCGGCGGGTGTCGCGCTGGCGCTGGTGGTCGCGGTCGCCGGCATGGCAGCGGCCCCGCTCGCCGGCGGCCGGTCGGGCGTCGACCCGGCCGGACCGGATCTGTCGCCGCCGCGCGACCGGGCGACCCAGCTGTACGTCACCGGCCCCGGCACCGCCGTCGGCGTGGAGTTTCTCGAACACGGGTGCGCCGTCCGGTTCGCGTTCACCACCGACTCCGGGCGGAGCTGGAGCGACTACGACGCGGCCCGCTACCAGAAGCAGCTCTGTCTTCCGGACAACCTGCTGAGCCCTGACGACTATCTTCCGGTCACCGTGCTCGGGCAGCGCTCGATCCTGGTGCGCGACGAGGACAGCCGGCTCGTCTCCACCGACGGCGGCCGGACCTGGGATGTGGCCTCGACGGCGATCCGGACGGTGCCGGCCTTCCCGCCGGACGCCCGGCCGGTCTACTGCCAGCAGCAGGGCTGCGCCGCGCTCACCGACCCGCTGGCCGTCGACCCGTCGACCGGCCGGGTCTACCAGCTCGGTGCCGAGCGAGCACTGGTCGGGCGGATCCGGAGCAGCTATCCGACGTCCGCCGGCACGATCTGGTTGCTGGTCGACCAGCCGGACGGCACCCCGCAGGTCATCCGGGTGAGCGACCAGGGGACCACCTGGCGGCCCCACGAGCTGCCGCCAGACGTGACCCCGGTGGCCGTCGTCGGTAACGACCAGCGGGAGGCGTACCTGCTGGCCGAGCCGAACCTGCCCGCCGGGCAGCAGGTGTCCCCCGCCGGTACGCGCTCGCGGTTGCTGCACACCACGAACGGCGGCGACACCTGGACGGAGGTGGACACCGACCTGCCCGCCACGGCCGAGATGCGGTGGTTCTCGATCGGCGCGGACGGCGCCCTGCTGGTGGCCGAGACCGGCTTCCGGACGACTTCGGTGACGTCCCGGGTCTTCGTCAGCCGGGACGGCGGGCGGCACTTCGCGGAGAGCCGCCGGCAGGGCGGGGACGGTGGGGCCGGGGCGGGGCCGGGTGCGGCCTGGCTGTACGGCCGGGACGACAGGTCGGCGCTCGGCGCGGACCACGTCCAGTTCACCACCGACGGCCGCACCTGGACTCGCTACCCACTCCCGGAGTGACCGCCCGACGCGCGGCGGCTGCGCTGCCGCAGGTGTTAAAAGGGGGCCCTTCCTATACAGAATGCGTTAACAAGGGCCCCCTCCTTTCACCCGGTCAGACCTGGGGAATCACCAACAGCCCCGCGCGGTAGTCGGCGAGGACGATGTCGGGCCGGCCGTCGCCGGTGACGTCGCCCGCCGCCATGGCCCGGTGGTCGGTGCTGCCCGGGGCCGGGATGTCGGTGAACCGGTCGATGCCGAACCAGCCCTCGGGCCGCTGCCGCATCAGGCTGATCGTCTCCCACCCGGCGTGCAGGGTCAGCGCGTCGCGCCGGCCGTCGCCGTCGAAGTCGCGCAGCAGGATCTGCGACGGGATGTCGTACATCGGGTAGACCAGCGGATCGGCGAACCCGCCGGCGGCGGTCTGCGCGTACAGCGACATCCGGGCGGTGGGCCGGTTGCCGCCGGAGGTGACGGCGATGTCGTCGCGACCGTCGCCGGTGGCGTCACCGACCGCCACCGCGTTGACGTCGAGATACCCGTCCCCGGCCAGCTCCGCGCGCCAGCCCGGCTGGAACCCGCCGGTCTCGGTCTGCGCGTACACGGCCACGCTCCACGGGCCCTCCCGGCTGATCACGTCCGGGCGGCCGTCGCCGGTCACCTCGCCGACCTCGATCTGCTTGCTGACCACCGCCGCGACCGGCGTCGCCGGGCCGAACGTGCGGTCCGCCCGGCCGGGCACCACCGCGATGCCGGTCAGGCCGGCCACCACCAGGTCCGCCCGGGAGTCGCCGTCCAGATCGGCCAGCCGTACGTCCCCGGTGCGGAAGTCCCCGCCGCCGGCGACCGCCACCGGCACCGGGCCGGTGAGCGTGCCGTCCCCGGCGAAGAAGACGTCCACCCCGGCGCGGGTGGTGACCGCGACGTCGGTCCCGCCGTCGCCGTCCACGTCGCCGGTGGCGATCCGCATGGTGGACGCCGGGGCGGCGTTGGTGGCCAGCAGGCGCGGCTCGGCGATGCCGCCGTCGGCCCGCTGGGCGAACAACCAGAGCCGGAAGTCCGTCTCCGGGGCGGCCGTGGCCCGGTTCTGCGTGGTCATCAGCACGTCGGCCCGCCCGTCACCGGTGACGTCGGCGACCTCGGTCGCCGTCGGCCACGACTCCAGCCCGACCTGGTGCACCTGGAGCTGGCCGAACCGGGCCGGCTCGGCCGCCCGGGGCAGCACGGTCTGCGTCACCGGCGCGGATCCGCTGGAGGCCAGGCCGACACTCGGGTCACCGGAGTAGTCCACGCTGACCCGGCCGGCCTCGGCCGCCCACTGCCGCTCGGCCAGCCCTTCCGAGACCGACTGGCTGCCGACCCGGACGCCGTCCCGGTAGAAGGTGGCGGTCCCGAAGATCCGCCCGCCGGCGGCGGTGGTGACCCGGGCGGTGAGCAGCGCCCACTGACCGGTCTCCGTGGTCGACGGGGTGTTGCGCAGGGTGACGGTCGTCGGGGTGCCGGTCAGCACCGGGATCGGCCGGGACAGGCCGCTGGAGGTGCCGTCGGTGGCCCGGATCCAGTAGCTGTAGCCGGTCCGGTCCGCGACCGTCGAGTCGACATAGGACAGTGCGGTCGTGGTGCCGACGACCTGCTCGCCGGAGCCGTCCGGCGCGCCTCGCCGGATCTCGTAGCGGCTGGCGCCGGCCACCGCGCCCCAGGCCAGCTCCACCCGATCCGGGTACGCCGTGTGCCGCAGTTCGCCCGGCGGCGCCAGGCTGGCCGGCAGCACCGCCGGCTCGGAGTTGCCGGAGACCTTGGTGGCGCTGCGGCTGCGCACCACGTACCGGTAGCTGGTGCCGGTGCCGACCGTGTCGTCCCGCCACTCGAGCTGGTTCGTGGTCCCCAGCAGCGCGTACGTGGTGCCGGCACCGGTGGCCCGCAGCACCTCGTAGGTGTAGGTGGCGCCGGCCGACTGCCAGCTCACCCGGGCCTGGCCGGTGCCCACCCACTCCGCGCTCACCCCGGTCGGTGGCCGTACCGCTGCCGCCTGCGCCGGCGCGCCGCCGAGCAGGACCAGCAGCACCGCCGGCAGGCAGAGGGACAGGACTCTTCGTATCGCGGTCATCGTGCTCCCCGTGTCCGGTGGCACGCCGCGGTCCCGCTCCGTGGTGCGGGACGACGCGCCACTTCCGCAGGGACAGCGTCACCGCCCGGAAGTCTGTTACTGCGGGCTAGGATCCGGCGCGTGCCACACCCCCTCGTCGTCGTGGCGGCCACTGTGCTGGGTGCCGGCTGGGGCGCGCTGCTGCCCGGCCTCGTCGACCGGTACGCGGTCCGCTGGCCGGCCGGCAGCCCACGCCCGCCCTGGCGGGACACCTGCCCGGGCTGCGCCGCGCCCCGGCCGCACTGGTGGCGGGCGTCCGGCCGCTGCCCGGAGTGCGGCCGGCGGCCCGTGCCCGATCGCTGGTTGACGGTGCCGATGACGGCGTTGGCCTGCGGGGCGGTGGGGGCGGCCGTCGGCCCGGTGTGGACATTGCCGGCGTATCTCTGGCTCGCCGCGCTGGCCGTGCCGCTGACCCTGATCGACCTGCGGGTGCTCCGGCTGCCCGACCCGCTGGTGCTCGCCCTCCTCGCCGGCGGGGTGGTGCTGCTGGGCGGAGCGGCGATTACCGGGCAGTACGTCACGCCGCTGTTACGCTCCGGCGCGGCGCTGCTGGCGTGCGGCGTCGGGTACCTGACACTCGCCGTCATTCCCCGGTCACAGTTCGGCCTCGGCGACGTCAAGCTCGGCGCGGTGCTCGGGTTCTTTCTCGGCTGGCTCGGCTGGCCCGCCGTGGCGGCCGGCGCCCTGCTCGGCCCGCTCGTCAACCTTCCGCTGCTCATCGTCCTGTTGATCACGCGCCGCGCGGGGCGGCGGACGGCCATTCCGTACGGGCCCGCGATGCTCGTCGCGGCACTCACCGTGGTCGTGGTCTCGACCGCGCGATAGCTCCCACGGCTGAAGTTCGGTCAGCCGAACGGGCGGGTGCCGGTGTGGACGGAGCGCCGTTCGGCCGGTTTTGTCGGTCCCGCCGACGGGATTGACACGTCTCTTTGCAACGGTGAAAACTCCCCTCGGTACTTGCCCCACTTCAACTGTCGCCGCGGCCGAAAAGCCGCGACTCACCCCTGGAGTTGTACGGATGCTCGAGTTCATCTTTCGCGTGATGGCCTGGCACGAGAGCCGGGAGCAGGACCGTGGCGCGACGGCGGTCGAGTACGCCCTGATCCTCGCCGCCATCATCGGAGGTGCGGCCGCCCTGTACTTCCTGATCGGCCAGAACCTCACCACGACCCTGCGCGCCGCCTGCTCACGAATCACGCAGGGCACCTGTTAATGAAGTCGGGGCGGCGGGAGACCGGGACGGCGTCGGCCGGCCCGGTCCTCTGCCGTCGTTCCACTACCAGCCCCAGCCGGAGCGACCGGGGTGCCGCCGCCGTCGAGATGGCGCTCGTGCTGCCCCTGCTGCTCCTCCTGCTCTTCGGGATCATCGACTTCGGACGGATGTTGAACGCGCAGCTCACCCTCACCGAGGCCGCCCACGACGCCGCCCGGGCCGCGTCCCTGGGCGGCGACGCGTCCGCGCGCGCGGCGCTGGTCGCCGGCGACCTGGACGTCGCCGTGGCCGGCGGGAGCTGCGTCGACGGCGACGCCGAGGTGACGGTGACCCACGAGTTCCGCTTCGTCACGCCGGTCGGGCTGATCGGCGGCGGCTTCGACGGCGAGGTCCGGCTGTCCGGCCGGGGAGTCATGCCGTGCCAGTGAGCCTCGCCGGCCTGGGCCGCCGGCTGCGCGCCCGGGTCATCGCCGACGGTGGTGACCGGGGCGCCGTCGCGGCCACCGTCGCCGTGCTGCTCGGCTCGGGTGTGCTGTTCGGCATGGCCGCCCTGGTGGTCGACGTGGGCCTGCTCTACGCCGAACGCGGTCAGCTCCAGGCGGGCGCGGACGCCGGGGCGGTGGCGGTCGCCCGCGCCTGTGCCACCGACCCGGCCGGCTGCTCGCCGGACGGTACGACCCCGGACGCGCTCGCCGCCGGGTACGCCGACCGCAACGCGGGCGACGGCCAGGCCACCGCCCGGCTCTGCGGGCGCGGCGGCGGGCTGCCCGACTGCCCCGCCCCGGCCGGGAACCTGACCGACTGCGTGACCCCCGCGCCGCCGACCGGCCCGTACGTGGAGGTGCACGCCGGCACCCGGCGCGACGGCGACCGGACCCTGCTGCCGCCGGTCTTCGCGGGCGCCGTGGTCGACGGTTACCAGGGCGCCGAGGTGCGGGCCTGCGCCCGGGCCGTGTGGGGCGGCCCGTCCCGCGCGGAGGCGCTGGCGCTGGCCGTGCCGGAGTGCGAGTGGCGGCGGCTGGCCGGCAACGACGCGCGCGCGATCCCGGTGCGGGACGAGCCGGCCGGGTCGTGCGCGGCGGGCACCGACGGCCTGCGCTGGCTGGCGGCCGACGACTGCCGGGGGACGTGGTCGGTGGGCGACCGGCCCGCCGCCGCCTCGGCCGCCCCGGACGACGACCACGGCTGCGGCGCGACCCTGGCCCGGGTGCGCGACACGACGGTGCTGGTGCCGGTCGTCGAGGCCGCCCCGAGTGCCGGTGCCTGGACCGTCCGGGGCTTCGCGGCGTTCGTGGTCACCGGCTGGCGACTGCCCGGCCAGGCGGCCGGTGCACCCTGCGACACCGGCGCCACCCCGTGCGTGACCGGGCACTTCACCACCCAACTGCTGCCCGGCGGGGGTGCGATCGGCGGGCCCGACTACGGCGCCCGCGTCGTCGCCCTGGCCGGCTGAACCCCCGAACAACCCGTACCGGTAGAGGACGCGCCACCATGAACCGTCGCATCATCCCCGTGCTGCTCGCCGTGGTGCTGGCCGCCGTCGGCACCGGCGCCGTGCTGCTCTACCTGCGGTCCGCCGACGACCGCGCCGTCGCTGGCAAGCAGGCCCGGACGGTGCTGGTCGCCGACAAGCCGATCCCGGCCGGCACGTCGGGCCGCGCCGTCAGGGACAAGGGGTACGTGCGGCAGGTGCGGATGCCCGCCGAGACGCTGCCGGCCGACGCGCTCGGCCAGCTCGGCCCCGACCTCGACGCGCTGGTGACCACCGCCGCCGTGCAGCGCGGCCAGTTGCTGCTGCGGCCGATGTTCGGCAGCTCGGTGGCCGGTGGCGGGCTGGCCATCCCGGACGGGCAGCTGGCGATCACCGCCCGGGTGAAGTCCAGCGTGTTCGGTCCCGCCTCGGTGCGGGCCGGCACCCGGGTGGCGATCTTCTACACGTACACCCCGGTGGACGACAAGCGGCGCAACGTGGTGTCCGGTTCGGGCCTGGAGAAGGGCCGCAACGTCAACAGCGTCACCCGGCTGCTGATGACCGACGTCGAGGTGATCTCGGTGGGGCCGGCGCCGAAGGAGGGGGACGCCGTCAGCGGCCTGGCCGGCGCGGGCGGCGGCAAGGCGCAGGACGAGCTGTCGGTGACGTTCGGCCTGAACCAGCTCGACGCGGAGCGGCTCGCGCACGCCGTCGCGCTGGGCGGGGAGCTGAACGTCGGCCTGCTCGGGGACTCCTCCGACGTCGAGCCCGACGCCGGCGTGGACAACCGCTCCCTCTTCGGTTAGGCGTACGCCATGACCATCCTGTTCGAGCCGAACCGGCAGTGGAGCGCGCACCTGGCCGCGCAGCTCGGCCCGGGGCTGCTCGCCACCAGCCGGCTGGAGGACGTGGAGCGGCTCCTCGCCGACCAGCACGGCGAGCCGCTGGTGCTCTTCGGGCCGGGCACCGACGCCGCGCTGGCGCTGGAGTTCGCCGCCCGGCAGCGGGTGGCCCGGCCGGCGGTCGGCGTGCTGCTGCTGCGCGAGCAGCTGGACGTGGAGACCATGGGGCACGCGCTGCGGGCCGGCGTCCGCGACGTGGTCAACGTGCGGGACGTGGTCGCCGTCCGGACGGCCTGCGCCCGCTCGCTGGAGGTGTCCCGGCACCTGCTCGGCACCGCCCCGCCGCCGGTGCCGGGCGGCGCGGGCGCCCGGGTGGTCACCGTCTTCTCCGCCAAGGGCGGCGTCGGCAAGTCCACCCTCGCGACCAACCTCGCGGTCACCCTGGCCGAGGGCGGCAAGCGCCGGGTCTGCCTGGTCGACCTGGACCTGGCCTTCGGCGACGTGGGCATCATGCTGCAACTCGCGCCCGAGCGGGGCATCGCCGACGCGGTCGGCGCCCGGGACAAGATCGACCCGACCTTCGTCGGCGCGCTGCTCACCCCGTACGCGCCGGGGGTGGACGTGCTGCTCGCGCCGGTCGGGCCCAGCGACGCCGAGCGGATCGGCCGGGAGCTGGTGGCCAAGGTGCTCGCCGCGCTGCGCACGATCGTCGACTACGTGGTGGTGGACACCCCGGCGGCGTTCACCGACGCGGTCCTCGCCGCGTTCGACGTCTCCGCGGTGCACGTGCTCGTCGCCACCCCGGACGTGCCGGTGCTGAAGAACCTGCGGGTCGCCATGGACACCCTGGACCTGCTCGGCCTGCACGGCGAGCACCGGCTCCTCGTGCTCAACCGTGGCGACGCCAGGGTGGGGCTCACCACCGCCGACGTGGAACGGGTGCTCAAGACCCCGATCACCGCGCAGATCCCGTCCAGTCGGGACGTGCCGGTGTCGATCAACCGAGGAGTGCCGATCGTGGTGGACAAGCCGCAACACCCGGTGAGCGCCGCGATCCGGGAGCTGGCCCGGGCCCGGATCACCGAGCAGCCGGCCCCGCGCGGCCCGCGCGGGCTGCGGGACCGGATCGGCCGGGGCAACCGATGAGTCTCACCGACCGGCTGGCCCAGCGGTATCCGGAGCAGGACAGCGGGCGCGGCCGTAGCGCCAACGCGGTGACCGTCTCCAACGGCAGCTCGGCCGCCGCGCTGCGGCTGCGGGTGCACCGCGAGCTGCTCGACATCCTCGGCCCCCAGTTGTACGACAACCGCACCGCCGACGCCGTGCTGGAGCAGAAGGTCCGGGACACCGTCAACGACGTGCTGGCCCGGGACGGCTCCCCGCTGGCGGTGGCCGACTCGGCCCGGATCGCCGCCGAGCTGCTCGACGAGATCCTCGGGCACGGGCCGATCGAGCCGCTGCTGCGCGACCCGGACGTCACCGAGGTCATGGTCAACGGCCCGGACCAGATCTTCGTGGAACGCTTCGGCCGGCTCCACCGGGTCGAGGCGACCTTCGTCGACGAGCAGCACCTACGCCGGGTCATCGACCGGATCGTCTCCCGGGTCGGCCGCCGGGTGGACGAGGCCAGCCCGATGGTCGACGCCCGGCTGCCCGACGGCAGCCGGGTCAACGTGGTGCTGCCGCCGGTCGCCCTGGACGGCTCGATGCTTACCGTCCGCAAGTTCGCCCGGGAGGCGCTCACCGCCAACGACCTGGTCGGCTACGGCACCTTCACGCCCGAGGTGGCGCAGTTCCTCTACGCCTGCGTCCGGGGCCGGCTGGACGTGGTGATCAGCGGCGGCACCGGCTCCGGCAAGACCACCACGCTCAACGTGCTGTCCAGCTTCCTCCCGCCCGAGGAGCGGATCGTCACCATCGAGGACGCGGCGGAGCTGCAACTGCGGCAGAACCACGTGCTCCGGCTGGAGTCCCGGCCGCCGAACATCGAGGGCCGCGGCGAGATCACCATCCGGGACCTGGTCCGCAACGCGCTGCGGATGCGACCGGACCGGATCGTCATCGGTGAGGTCCGCGACGGGGCCGCGCTGGACCTGTTGCAGGCCATGAACACCGGCCACAACGGCTCGCTGACCACGGTGCACGCCAACTCTCCCCGCGACTCGGTGGCCCGGCTGGAGACCATGTCGCTGATGGCCGGGCTGGAACTGCCGGTACGCGCCATCCGGGAGCAGATCGCCTCGGCGGTGGACCTGGTGGTGCACCAGAGCCGGCTGCGGGACGGCACCCGCCGGGTCACCCAGGTGACCGAGGTGCTCGGCATCGAGGGCGAGGTGGTCACCATGCAGGACCTGTTCGTCTTCGACCACCGGGCCGGGTACGACGCCGACGGCCGGCACCAGGGCACCCTGCGCTGGACGGGACTGCGCCCGCGCCTGCTGGACACCCTCGCCGACGCCGGCGTACCGGTGCCGCCCGGGGTGTTCGAGGGCGCCCCGTGGTGACCCGCCCGGTCGCCGTGCTGGCCACCGGCCCCACGCTGGTCGCCGTGCTGGCCACCGGCCTCACGCTGGTCGCCGCGCTGACCACCCCGGCCGCCGCAGCCGAGCCCGTGACGGCCGCCGGGCCCATCCGAATCGCCGCTGCGCCGGGACCACCAGCCCGGGTGCCGGCAGCGGGCCGCACCGCGCTGGTCGCCCTGGCCGGGTTGACCGCGCGGGTGGTCGAGGTGACGCCGGAGCGGGTCCGGATCGCGGCCGAGGTGCCCGGGCCGGCCACCGGGCAGTTGCCGCCGGTCACCGTGACCCGGGACGGCTGGCGGTTGCCGGCGACCGTCGCGGCGGCGGACGGCGGTGGCCGTACCGTCGTGCTGGTCGTGGACAGCGGGCCGGCCATGGCCGGTGCCCGGCTGACCGCCGTGCGGGCCGGCCTCGCCGCCCTGGCCGACACGCTGCCCGCCGACGTCTCCGTCGGCCTGGTCGCCGCGGCGGGCCGGCCGGCGGTCGCGCTGCCGCCCACCCGGGACCGGGCCGCCCTGCGCGCCGCCGTGTCCCGGCTGGCCGCGAGCGGCGAGCGGACCGCCCTCTACGAGGGGCTGCGGGCCGGTGCGGCGCTCGGCGACCGGGCGGCCGACCGCCGGTTGGTGGTCGTGGCGGGCGGGCGGGACGACGACGGGACCGCCGCCGGCGTGGCGGCCGAGACGGTCACCGCCGCCGGGCAGCGGGTCGACCTGGTCCGGCTCGGTGCCGCCGGGGACGGGCTCGGGCAGTTGCGGCGGCTGGTCGGGACCTCGGGCGGCACCGTCCGGGCGGTGGCCCGGGAGGCGGCGCTGCCCGACGCGCTGCGCGCGGCCACCGAGCTGCCGGCGCGGGTCACCGTGACCGTCGCCGTACCCGCGGAGCTGGCCGGCACCGCCACCACCCTGACCGTCACCGCGGGCGCCGGGGCGCGGCGGGTCAGCACGGACCTGCCGGTCCAGTTCGCGGCGGCGCCCACCGGCGTGGCGGCCACCGACGCCGGCCCGTCCGGCCTCGGGCGGTTGCCCGCCCTGCACCCGGGCCTGCTCGGGCTGCTCATCTTCGGCGTCCTGCTCGTCGCCCTCCTGCTGGTGGTGTTCGGCGCCGGCGGCGGGGTGCCGCAGCGCCGGCTCCAGCAGGTCGAACGGTTCCGGCTGCCCACCGGCGGCGCCCGCCCGGACGACCGGGCGGTGCCGGCCGAGGGCGGTCTCGCCGAGGCGGTGTACGGCCTCTCCGACCGGATGATCGGCACCGGCGACCGCCAGGCACGCATCGCCCGCGACCTGGAACGCGCCGGCATCACGCGCAGTCCCCGGGAGTGGATCGCCTGGCGCACCGGAGCGGCGGCGGCCGGGGCGTTCCTGCTCGGCCTGCTCGGTGGCGTGCTCGGCGTGCTCCTCGGCGTCCTGCTCGGATACGCCGGCACGGCGCTCTACCGGCGGCTGCGCACGGCCCGCCGTCGGCGCACCTTCGCCGACCAGCTCCCCGACGCGCTGCAACTGGTCGTCGGTTCGCTGAAGTCCGGCTTCTCGCTGGCCCAGTCGGTCGACGGGGTGATCCAGGACTTCCCGGCCGGCCCGCTCACCGTCGAGTTCGGCCGGGCCATGGCGGAGGTCCGGCTCGGCTCCGACCTCGACGACGCCCTGGAACGGGCCGCCCACCGGATCGGCAACGACGACCTCGCCTGGGTGGTGATGGCGGTACGGATCCAACGGGACACCGGCGGCAACCTGGCCGAGGTGCTGTCCACCACCGTGGAGACGCTGCGCGAGCGGGACCGGCTGCGCCGGCACGTCCGCGCGTTGTCGGCGGAGGGCCGGCTGTCCGCGTACATCTTGGTCGCGTTGCCGTTCGTGATCGGCGGCTGGATGCTGCTGGCCCGCCGGGAATACCTCAGCCCGCTCTGGACCACCCCGGTCGGGCTGGTGCTGCTGGTCGGCGCGGCGGTCCTGATGGCGGTCGGCACCCTGTGGCTGAGCCGGCTCGTGAAGGTCGAGGTGTGAGCGTGGACTCCGTACTCCTGGTGGCCGGCCTCGGCGCCCTGTTCCTGGCGCTGGTCGTGGGCATCGCCGTGGCCGTCCCCGACCGGGACCGGACCGCGGTCAAGCGGACGCTGGCGACCGTCGACCGGGGCTACCGGATCGCCGGCGCGCCCACGGCGACGGCCGGCGGCCCCGGCGACGGCCCGCTGGCCGGCCAGGCCCGGGCGGTGGGCCGGCGGCTCACCCCGCCGGCCATGTTCGCCGGCCTCGGCCGCCGCCTCGACCAGGCCGGCAACCCGTCCTGGCTGGGGCTGGAGGCGCTGCTCGGCTACAAGGGGCTGTTCCTGTTCGTCGGTGCCGCCGCCGGGCTGCTCCTCGGCCTGCTCGGCTTCCCCGGCGGGGTGCTCTTCCTGACCCTGGCCGGCGCGGCGGTCGGCTTCTTCGCGCCGGACCTGCTGGCTCTGCACCTCGCGCAGGAACGGCAGCAGGAGATCCGCCGCACCCTGCCGGACATCATGGACACCCTGGTGGTGACCGTCGAGGCGGGTCTCGGCTTCGAGGCGGCGCTGGCCCAGGTCGTCCGCAACGGGCGCGGGCCGATGGTCGGCGAGTTCGCCCGGGTGCTGCACGAGATGCAGATCGGCCGGCCCCGGGTGGAGGCGCTGCGCGAGATGGCCGCCCGGACGAGCGTCACCGAGCTAAAGGCGTTCGCCTCGGCGATGGTGCAGGCCACCACGCTCGGCGTACCGGTGGCGAACGTGCTGCGCCAGCAGGCCGCCGAGATGCGGCTGCGCCGCCGGCAGCGGGCCGAGGAACTGGCCCAGAAGGTCCCGGTGAAGGTGCTCTTCCCGACGGTCCTCTGCCTCCTTCCGGCGCTGTTCGTCGTGGTCATCGGGCCCGGTGTGCTCCGGCTCCTCGACCTGTTCGGCAACTAGGTGCCGCCCGGCTCCCGCTTGGCCCGGGCGCGGGCCGCGTACGTCCGGACGGTGGACTCGGTGAGCCGGAGCCGGCGGGCGATCTCGGTGGCGGGCAGCCCGGCACCGAGCAGTTCCGTCACCTCCCGCTCCCGCCCGCTCAGCCCGGTGGGCGTGCCGGCGCGCAGCGCGCCGGTGAGGAAGCGCGACCCGAAGGCGACCCGGCCGGCCAGCACGTCCCGGATCGCGCCGGCGACCCGGTCGACCTCGGTCACGCCGGGCCGGTCGCCGGCACCCCCGGCCGGGCCGGGCAGGTGGCCGGCGATCCCGGCCAGCACCGCCCGGCGGAGCCGCCCGTCGGTGGCCGGCCCGAACAGCACCACCCGGAGGCTGGGCCGCGCGGCCAGCAGCTCGGCGGCCAGGTCGATGCCGTCCCCGTCGGGCAGCCGGACGTCCACGGTCAGCGCGTCCGGGGCGAGGCTCTGGACGACCCGTACCGCCTCGGCGGCCGAGGCGCTGTGGCCGGCCAGGACCACGCCGGGCAGGGTGCCGACGGCGTGCTCCACCACCAGGTGGGTGGCGGGCCGGGCGTGCACGGCGAAGAGCCTCGACATCGTCACCTCCGCGCGTCGGAAGGAACCGGTCCCCGAGTGGTATCCCGTGCCCCCGCGAACGGGCGTCAATCCTCTCGTGTCCGACCGGCCGGTGCGCCGTTCGACACGATGTGAGACGAGCTTCGGACAGCGCGGTCGGCGGCCGGCCGGGGGAGACTGACACCGTGGCGGGCGAACAGATCCTGAGCCGGCGTTACCGGCTGGTCAGCCAGCTCGGCGCGGGCGGCATGGGCGTGGTGTGGAGCGCCTTCGACCGGGTGCTCGACCGCCAGGTCGCGGTCAAGGTGCTGACCCCGGCGTACGCCCGGGACGCCGCCTCCCGGCGGCGGGTCCTCGCCGAGGCCCGGGCCGCCGCCCGGCTCACCCACCCGCACGTCGCCAACGTGTACGACTACGGCGAGTCGGTGACCGAGGCGGGCGAGCGGGTGCCGTTCGTGGTGATGGAGCTGCTGCCCGGCCGGTCGCTGGCGGCCCGGCTCAAGCGCGGCCCGGTCTCCGTGGAGCTGTCGCTGCGGATCTGCGCCGAGATCGCCTCGGCGCTGGCCGCCGCGCACGCCCACGGCGTGGTGCACCGGGACGTGAAGCCGGCCAACGTGATGCTCACCCCGGCCGGCGCCAAGGTGGTCGATTTCGGCCTGGCCGCGGTGGTGGGCCAGCCGGACGACCCCGACGGCACCGGCGAGGTGCTCGGCACCGCCGCGTACCTCGCGCCGGAGCGGCTGGCCGGGCACCCCGTGGTCGCGGCCAGCGACGTGTACGCCCTCGGCATCATCCTCTACCGGATGCTCTGCGGCCGGGCGCCCTGGACGACCGAGTCGGCCACCCAGATGCTCAACGCGCACGCCTACCTGGAGCCGGCCCCGCTGCCCCGGCTGCCCGGCGTGCCGCCGGTGGTGCACGACCTGGTGCACCGCTGCCTGGACAAGGATCCGGCGGCCCGCCCGGCCAGCGCGGAGCTGACCGTGACGCTGGCCCAGGCGGCCGGCATCCGGCTGGCGGTGGAGGGCGTCCGGTACGACGAGGACGAGCCGGCGGGCGACGACGGCCGGGACGAGCGGGAGGCGGACAGCGCCGGCTCGGGCTCCGGCTCCGGCCGGGGCTCCGGTTCGGGGGATCCGCTGGCCGGCTGGCCGGACGGCACGGTCGAGGCGCACACGCCGTTCCTGACCCGGCTGCGGGAGCACCTCGACACCTCGCTCGACCACGTCGCGTTGCGTCGCCAGGCGAGCCTGCTGCTGCGCGGTGCGGTCGGCTTCGACCTGGCGATCTGGGCGGTGCTGGACCCGGTGACCCTGATGTGGGCGTCCTGTGTGGTCGACGGCGGGCCGCACGACGCGCGGTTCGAGCAGGAGTTGTTCGCCAACGAGTACGGCCAGCACGACGTCCTCAAGCTCGCCGAGCTGGCCGAGGGGTCGCAGGTCGGCACCCTGGCCGACCGGACCCACGGTGATCCGGCGGCCAGCCGGCGCTTCCGTGGCCTGCTCCGCCCCCTGGGCTTCACCGACGAGCTGCGGTTGACCTTCACCGACGTGGCCGGCACCTGCGGGGCGCTGCTGCTCTACCGGGCCGGTGGCACGTTCGGCGAGAGCGAGGTGGGGCAGCTCGCGTCGGCCGGGCCGGCGCTGGCGACGGCGCTGCGGCACACCCTCGACCGGGACGACCGGTCGGTGCCGCACCCCGTGACCACCGCGCCGGAGCCGGGCGCGGCCTCGCGGTCGCGCTCGCTGCGCCTGCCCCGCCTCGGCCGGCTGACCGGGCGCCCGACAGACCGGCCGGCCGAGCCGCGACCGCCGGCCCCCCGCCGGCCGGTGAACGGCGCGCTGACCATCTCGCCGGACGGTCGGCTGTTCGACCTCAGCGAGGACGCCCGCGCGCTGCTGGACACGGCGGAGCTGGACAAGGTCGGCGTGGCGGTGACCCGGGGCCGGACGTCGGGGCTGGTCGACCCGACCGGCGGGCGGCGGCACGACGGGCGTTGGCTGGTGTTCCACGCCGACCACCGGGCGGATTCGGTGGCCGTCACGGTGCAGCGGATCCGGCCGCACCAGGTAAGCGAGTTCGTCTGCCGGGCGCTGGGCCTGCGGCCGTCGCAGTGGCGGCTGCTCGGGGCCGTCGTCCGGGGCGGCAGCACCACCCAGATCGCCGCCGAGCTGGACATGTCGGCGTACGCGGTGCAGGAGGGGATGACGGCGCTGTTCACCGCGTTCGGCGTGCACGGCCGGCTGGAGTTGGCCACCGAGCTCTTCTTCGAGCACTACCTGCCGTTGCACGCCGCCGACAGCCGGGTGCCCCGGGACTGACCGGCGGGTCAGCGGCTCCAGTCCTGCTTGGCCGCCCGGACCAGCTTGTCCTTCAGCTCCCGGGTGTGCCGGCGGCTCACCGGCAGCTCGGTGCCGTCGATCACCACCACGTAGCCGGAGTTGACCAGCCGCAGCTCCGCGATCAGCTTCAACTGCACCAGGTACGACCGGTGGATCCGGACGAAACCGGCATCCGCCCAGCGCTCGGCGAGGGTGGCCAGCGAGACCCGGACCAGGTGCGAGCCGTCGGCGGTGTGCAGCCGGGCGTAGTCGCCCTGCGCCTCCACCCAGCGCACCGCCGAGCGGGGCAGCATTCGGGTGGTGCCGGCCAGCTCGATCGGGATGGTGGGATCCTCCTCGGCCCGGGCCAGCGCCGCCGGATGCGACGGCACCACCCGGGAGCCCGTCACCCGGCGCAGCGACTCGGCCAGCCGCTCGGCGCGTACCGGTTTGCGGACGTAGTCGGTGGCGCCCAGGTCGAACGCGTCGACCGCCCCGTCGTCGTACGCGGTGACGAAGACGATCGCCGGCGGCCGGGCGAACCGGCGCAGCACCCGGGCCAGCTCCATCCCGTCCAGCCCGGGCATCCGGATGTCCAGGAAGACCACGTCCACGTCGTCGTCGCGGAGCACCCGCAGCGCCTCGGTGGCGTCCCCGGCGGTGTGCAGCCGGGCCACCCGCGGATCGGCCCGCAGGTGGTACGCCAGCTCGTCCAGCGCCGGTGGCTCGTCGTCCACCGCCAGCACCCGGAGAAATCCGGAACCGCTCACTGTGCCGCCCCGGTTCACTCGCTGCGCTCGCTCACGAACCGGCCCGTACGCCGGGGTGGAACTTCGGCACCCGCATGTTCACCTTCGTACCCGAGCCGAGCCCGGTCTCGACGACCAGGCCGAACCGGTCCCCGAAGACCGACCGCAGCCGCTCGTCGACGTTGGAGAGGCCGACGTGCTGGCCCGGGTCGTCCGCCGGGTCGCTGCCGGCCCCGGCCAGCTCGGCGATGCCGGCGGTCAACGTGGTCGGATCCATCCCCACTCCGTCGTCCTCCACCGTTATGTGGCATTCGGCGCCCGCGTCCCGGGCCTCGATGCTCACCATGCCGGTGCCCGGCTTGCGGGACAACCCGTGCCGGACCGCGTTCTCGACGAGTGGCTGGAGGCAGAGGAACGGCAGGGTCACCGACAGCACCTCGGGGGCGATCTGCAACCGCACCTGGAGCCGGTCGCCGAAGCGGGCCCGCTCGATGGTCAGGTAGCGGTCGATCGAGCGCAGCTCCTCGGCCAGCGTGGTGAACTCGCCGTGCGACCGGAACGAGTACCGGGTGAACTCGGCGAACTCCAGCAGCAGCTCCCGGGCCCGGTCCGGGTCGGTCCGGACGAACGAGCCGATCGCGGTCAGCGCGTTGTAGATGAAGTGCGGGCTGATCTGGGCGCGCAGCGCGCGGACCTCGGCGCGGGCCAGCCGCTCCCGGGACGAGTCCAGCTCGGCCAGGGCGAGCTGGTCGCCGGCCCAGTGCGCGGTCTCCAGCGTCGCCTGGACCAGCCCGGGGGCCGGGTGCTCGTCGGCGACGGCCACCAGCGCGCCGACCACCCGGCCCTCCGCGCTCAGCGGCGCCACCACGGCGCCCCGGACCGGGCAGTCCACCACGTCGCAGTCCAGCTCCGACTCGCGCAGCACCGTCGACCGGCCGGTGCCGACCGCCCGCCGGGCCGCCGCGAGCAGTTGGTCGCCGTGGTGCCCGCCGCGTCCGTCGAGGACGAGCAGCGCCTCCCGGTCGGTAAGCGCCATCCCGGGCGCGCCCACCAGGGCACGAAGATGGCGTACGGCCTTCGCCGCGCCCGCCTCGCTCAGCCCGCCGCGCAGCGGCTCGGCGGCCAGCCCGGCGGTGTGCAGCACCTCGTACGTGGCCCGCTGGGTGGCGGTGGCGATGCCCCGCCGGGCGCGCAGCCGGAGCACCGCGAACAGCGCCGCGGCCAGCGCGGTGACCAGTGAGACGACGCCGAGTACGGCGGAGAGGTTGCCACCCATGCGGCGAATCCTGACCGCTGTCCCCCCGCGTCCGCTAGTAGGCGCCCTTGCGGGCCAGCACCACGCCCACCGTCCGCCACAGGATGCTCAGGTCGTACGCGAGCGACCAGTTGTCGACGTAGTACAGGTCCAGCCGGACCGCCTCGTCCCAGGACAGGTCGGAGCGGCCGGAGACCTGCCACAGGCCGGTGATGCCCGGGCGGACCAGCAGCCGGCGCCGGACGTCGCCCAGGAAGTCGCCGTCGTCGGCGGGCAGCGGGCGCGGGCCGACCAGGGACATCTCGCCCTTGAGCACGTTGATCAGCTGGGGCAGCTCGTCCAGCGACGAGGCGCGCAGGAACCGGCCCACCGGGAAGACCCGCGGGTCCTGCTTCATCTTGAACAGCAGGCCGTCGGTCTCGTTCTGGTCGACCAGGCTGGCCAGCCGGTCCTCGGCGTCGCAGTACATGGTCCGGAACTTCCAGACCTGGAAGGTGCGTCCCTCGTGGCCCACCCGGGGCTGCCGGAAGAAGACCGGCCCGCGGTCGGAGAGCCGGATCGCGACGGCGATCGCCAGGAAGAGCGGGGCGAGCAGCAGCAGCCCGAGCGCCGCGGCGACCTTGTCCATCAGGTTCTTGGCCAGCAGCGCCGGCCCGGACAGGGTCGGCTCCTCGACGTGCAGCAGCGGCAGGCCCTCGATGGGGCGGATGTGCACCCGGGGGCCGGCGATGTCGGTGAACTGGGGCGCGACCACCAGGTCGACCCCGGAGCCCTCCAGCTGCCAGGCCAGTCGGCGCAGCTCACCGGGCTCGGCGCCGGCCGAGCAGACCGCGATGGTGTCCCCGCCGACCTCGCGGACCAGGGCCAGCACGTCCCGGCCGGCGTAGACCGGGACCGGTGTCTCCAGGCCCCGGGCGGCGGCGTACCCGTCGGTGATGTGGATGGCCACCGGCACCAGGCCGGCGTCCGGGTTGCGGGTGACCGCGGTGTAGACGTCCAGGCATTCCGGCAGGGTGCCGAAGAGCACCATCCGGTGCCCGGCCTGCCCGGCGCGGCGGCGGATCAGGTGCAGCACGAACCGGGCGACCAGCCGCTCGAAGAGGATGAGCAGCATCGCCCCGAGCAGCGCGAAGCCGACGGTCCACCGGGAGAGCTGGGTGACGGTGGCGAAGGCCAGGAAGGAGACGCTGGCCGCGACGGCCACCCCGGCCCGGATCACCCGCTTGAACTCGTCCGGACCCAACCCCAGGTAGCGCCGGTCGTAGGCCCGGTTGCCCCAGAGGATGACCAGCCAGCCCAGCGGGAGCAGCACGAACGACACGGTGAGGAACCAGGTCGGGTCCTCCTTGACGCCGTAGAAACCCGAGGCCGCCTGGTCGAAGATCTGGATGGCCAGGAAGCTGGCCAGGGCCGCCGCGCCGAAGTCGAGCAGCAGCAGCAGCGCGATGTAGGGACGGTGCCAGCGGGACACGCGGCGACGGGCCCGTGCCCATGCCGACCGGGGTACGCCGTTGTGCGACGGCGGAGTCGGCGGCTGGATCTCGAAGCTGTCGACGTGCCGCACGAGTTTGCTCCGGCCTGTGTTGGTTACCGGGCGCTGGAGGCTTGTCGTCACCTCACCCATGTCCTCCCGCATGGCACGCGTCGCTCACTCGGCGTGAGGATGCGCGCCGCCCACCGTTCCAGTCTCCCACGCTGGCCCCGACCCGGGCGCTGTCCGCGGGGGACAGCGCCGGAGCGGTCGTCCTGCCTGAGATCCGGCCGACTTCGTACATTTCGAAGCCGGGGACGCGGGCCACTATACCGATGCGCGGGGTACCGGGTAGAGGTGCGAGTGGGAGCTTCGACGCGGCCGGGCCGATTTCGCTCCGTAATCGGCGGGTGGTGTTACTCACCGTACGAGGCGGGACAACCGACGGTCAGCGAGCGGCTTGCCGCCGGTCTGGCAGGTGGGGCAGTACTGGAGGCTGGAATCGGCGAACGACACCTCCCGCACCGTGTCGCCACAGACCGGACAGGGCAGGCCCTTCCGGGCGTGCACCTTCAGGCCGGACCGCTTCTCGGCCTTCAGCTCCGCCGCCCGTTGGCCGGCCGAGCGGGCGACCGCGTCGCCGAGCACCTGCCGGGTCGCCGCGTGCAGGGCGGCGAGCTGGTCGTCGGAGAGCCGGTCGGTGATCGCGAACGGGGACAGCTTCGCCGCGTGCAGGATCTCGTCGGAGTATGCGTTGCCCACCCCGGACAGCACCGTCTGGTCGGTCAGCACCCCCTTCACCTGGCCCCGCCGGCCACGGATCCGGTCGGAGAAGGTTGCCAGGTCGGCGGCGAGCGCGTCCGGGCCCAGCTTCGCCACGCCGGGCACCAGCGCCGGGTCGGTCACCAGGTAGGCGGCCAGCTTCTTCTGGGTGCCGGCCTCGGTGAGGTCGAACCCGGAACCGTCGTCGAGGCGTACCCGCAGGGCGACCGGGCCCTTGCCGGGGCGCAGCGGCGCGGTGGACGGGAACGCCTCGCGGTAGTGCAGCCAGCCCGCCCGGGCCAGGTGCACCACCAGGTGCAGCCCGCCGTCGAAGATCACGTCGAGGAACTTGCCGTGCCGGCCGGCGCCCACCACGGCCCGGCCCGACACGGCGGTCGGCGCCGGGTCGTACGTCTTCAGGGCGCTGATCGTGGCGATCTCCATCCGGTCGACCCGCCGCCCCACGGCGCGCTGGCGCAGGTAACCCGCCAGCGCTTCCACCTCCGGTAGCTCAGGCACGGTTCAACGGTAGCCTTCTTTCCCGTGAGAGTGGTGGTGGCGCACAACCGGTACCGCGAGGCTCAGCCGTCCGGCGAGAACACGATCGTCGACGCGGAGATCGCCCAGCTCACCGCGGCCGGGGTCGAGGTGCTGCCGTTCCTGCGCAGCTCCGACGAGATCCCGTCGATGTCGAAGCCGGCGAAGGCGCTGCTGCCGATCTCGCCGATCTGGGCGCCGAAGGCGCAGCAGGACCTGGGCCGGCTGCTGGCCGAGCACAAGCCGGACGTGCTGCACCTGCACAACCCGTACCCGCTGCTCTCGCCCTGGGTGGTGCGGACCGCGCACCGGCACGGCGTGCCGGTGGTGCAGACCGTGCACAACTACCGGCAGGTCTGCTCCTCGGGGCTGTACTTCCGGGACGGGGTGATCTGCCAGGACTGCCGGGGCCGGGCGCTCGGTGTGCCGGCGATCGTGCACCGCTGTTACCGGGGGTCGCGGGCGCAGAGCGCGCTGATGGCGACCACCCTGGCCGTGCACCGGCCCACCTGGAAGTCGGTCGACCGGTTCATCGCGCTGACCAGCGCCGTCGCCGATCACCTGCGCGACTACGGCATTCCGGACGAGCGGATCGTGGTCAAGCCCAACGGCATCCCCGACCCGGGGACCCCGACGCCGCTCGGCGACGGGTTCCTCTACATGGCCCGGCTGACCCCGGAGAAGGGCCTCGACCTGCTGTTGGAGGCGTGGCGGCGGCATCCGGTGGGTGCGCTCGGTCCGCTGCGGGTGGCCGGTGACGGCGAGCTGCGCCCGCTGGTCGAGGCGGCCGCCGCCGAGCGGCCCGACGTGATCTATCTGGGTCAGCTGGACCGGGCCGGGGTACGCGCCGCGATCGAGGCGAGTGCGGTGGTGCTGGCCACCTCCACCTGGCACGACGTGCTGCCGACGGTGATCCTGGAGGCACTGGCCAGCGGCCGGCCGGTGCTCGGGACGGCGCTGGGCGGCATCCCGTACCTGGTCGGCGCGGACGCCCCGCACGAGCCCGCCGGCACCGGTCCGGCCGTCGCCGCCTCGGCCGTCGCCGGCCAGGTCCCGCCGCCAGCCGGTCGGTCGGCGGTGCCGGCCGGTCTGGTCACCGGTGCGGCCGGCTGGGTGGTCCCGCCCGATCCGGCGGCGCTGGCCGCCGCGCTGCCCGCCGCCCGGACCGGCGCGTCCGCACTGGCCGGCTCGGCCCGCACCCGCTACGAGAGCAGCTTCCACCCCGACGTGCTGACCAAGCGCCTCATCGACATCTACGCCGACGTGGCGCGCACCCGGCCGGCACTCGACCGCTGAGTAGCCCGGTGGAATTCCCTCACTCCGGGTAATGGGGCTCGTGACTGGTCCAGCGTCTCTCACGGGGAGCGAGTAGGCGGGCTCGGTTGGTGCCGAGCCGGCCCGGAGGTCAGCCCTCTTGATCGGGGGCGTCGCGGACCGCCGTGACGCCTCGGCCAGACCGCTGCTGTTGCCTTTGCTCTGCTTAAGTCCACGCAACACTTACTGGGCGTTGTTGTTGCGCCCGCTCAAGCAGAGCAAAGGCGAGTGGGGAGGGTCGGTCTGCGGAGAAGCGCGACTGCAGTGGGTGGCCGGGGAGGGCGAGGTGCGACCCGCCTTCCAGCGGTGCCTGCCCGCGAAGTCTCGTTGTGGGTACAATGATGGCGTTGTTGGCACAAGGGGGCGTGGTGTGAGCACCGTTTCCGTGCGCGAGTTCTCCTACAACCCCAGCGCCATGTTCGCGCGGGTGGAGCAGGGCGAGACGATCGAGGTGACGCGGCACGGCAGCGTGATCGCCGTGCTGCTGCCAGGCTCGGGGACGCTCGGCAGATACGCGTCCCTGGTGGCCAAAGGGGTGATCCGCCTCAAGTCGACCACCACGAGCGACATCGACCGGCTCCCCCGTTACGACGTGCCCTCGGATGTGTCGCCCCTCGACCTGTTGCTGGCCGACCGCGAGGACGATGAGCGGTGATCTACCTCGACTCATCCGCGTTGATCACGCTGCTCGCCGGCCGCACCTACGCCACAGAGTTGCAGGAATTCCTGGCAAGCCGGGCAGGCATGCCGATGGCGACCAGTTCTGTTGGCTTCGTCGAGACGGTACGCACCCTCGACCGGATCGGCGACTATCCGGACGCCATGCAGATGTTGACGCGAAACTTCACCGAGATCCTCTTGACCGAGGAGGTCCGGGATTCCGCGGCAGCCCTCCCCAGCGGGATCCGGACGTTGGACGCGCTGCACGTGGCGAGTGCCCAGGCTCTCGGTGATGCGCTGGACGTGCTGGTCACGTATGACAAGCGGATGTTTGACATCGCAGCCTCGGTGGGCTTGCCGGTCGCGGCTCCCGGCACCGACTGAGCGCCAGTCGCGTTAATGCGGGGCCCTTCCTAGACACGAGGCGTTAACCGGGGGCCCCTCCTTACAGGGAGGCGCGGGCGGAGAAGGCGATGCTGGCGAGCAGGAAGCCGCCGTTGACGATGGTGAACGCGACCAGCACCCAGAGGGTGAGCGCGGGGGCGAACAGCAGCACCAGGGCGGCCACGAAGATCACCGCGCCGTAGTCGCGGACCAGCTTGACCAGCCGGACCGGCAGGCTGGTCGAGGTGACCATGCTGGCCGCGTTCGGGCCGGCCTGCATCACCGAGGTCACCAGGTTGACCATCCAGGTGCCGGCGAAGGTGGCCACCAGCCAGCTCGGCGTGTCGGGGTGCTGCGCCACGGCGGTCGCCGACAGGGCCGCCACCAGGGCGATCTGGGCGGCCACGTCGCAGAGCACGTCGACCCGGGCGCCGGCCGCGCTGCCCGTGCCGGTGACCCGGGCGAGCTGCCCGTCGGCGCAGTCCAGCGCGTACGCGACCTGCCAGCCGACCAGCGCGAGCAGCCCCACCACCCAGGCCGGTACGTCGCCCGCGGCCACCCGGCCGGCGAGCGCCACCACGGTCACCGAGGTGGCCAGGCCGAGCAGCAGGTTGGCGATGGTCAGCGCGGTCGGCCGCAGCCCGAGGCGCTGGGCGACAAGCGCGAAGACCGCGCCCAGCCACTGGCTGACCGACTCGCTGAACAGGCCGCCGCCCCGGTTCACCCGGTAGAAGTCGGCGACGGTGGGCCGGGCCTCAGCCACGGTGGTCGCGGATTGCACCGGCGTAGTCTGCCAGCCGCTCCCGCGTCTCGGTAGGCGACAGGGCCAGGTGTTCGAGGATCGTGTAGCGATCGGGGCGGGTGTTCGGCGCGTACTGCACCGCCGCGACGAACTGGTCGTCGTCGAGGCCCACGTCGGCGGGAAGCCGGGGCAACCGGTGCCGCTGGAGGCAGGCGGACATCTCGGCCAGGCGGCGGTGGTCGCCGCGCAGGAAGGTGCAGAAGAGCGCGCCCAGCCCGGCCAGCTCACCGTGCGAGGCGGTGCCCGGATAGAGCGCGTCGACGGCGTGCATGATCTCGTGGCAGCCGCCGCTGGCCGGCCGGCTGGTGCCGCAGACCGCCATCGCCAGGCCGCTGGAGATCAGCGCCTCGGCCAGCACCGTGACGAACGCGTCGTCACCCATGTCGCCCGGGTGGTGGAGCACCGCCTCCGCGCCCGCCCGGGCCAGCGACGCGGCCAGCCCGTCGACCGGCTCGCCGCGGACCTGCCGGGCGAGCTCCCAGTCCGCCAGGGCGCTGATGTTGCTGATCACGTCGCCGATGCCGGCCCGGTTGCGCCGCTCCGGCCCGGCCTCCACGAAGTCGAGGTCGACGATCACCGCGATCGGGATGTGCACCCCGTAGGAGCCCTTGTGCCCCTCGTTGACCAGGCTGGCCACCGGGGAGGCGATGCCGTCGTTGGCCAGGCTGGTCGCCACCGAGACCATCGGCAGCCCGCGCCGGGTGGCCGCGTACTTGGCCACGTCGATGGTCCGGCCGCCGCCGATGCCGACCACCGCGTCGTACGAGCGGGCGCGCAGCTTGGCACCCAGGTCGTCGGCGGCGTCCAGGGTGCCGCCGGCGACGGTGAAGACGTCCGCGGAGCGCAGCGACGGGCGGACCAGCTCGGCGATCTGCTCGCCCTGGCCGGGTCCGACCACCACCGCCACGTCGCCGCCGGCGGAGATCCGGCCGTCGGCGAGGATCGCGCCCAGGTCGGCCACCGCCCCCCGCCGCACGTCGATGTGCAGCGGGGTGAGCACCGTACGGGCTAGTAGCGGCACGCGATCTCCCGAGCCCGGGCCAGGTCGGCGTGGTTGTCGACCTCCACCCAGGACACGTCCCCGATCGGGGCGGCCCGGACCTCCCCGCCCCGGTCGGCGAACTCCTGGTAGCCGTCCTCGTAGTAGAGGTTCGGGTCACGCCGCCAGGTGGCCTCCAGCGCGTCGGCGAGCGCGTCGGCCACCGCCGGCTCGATCAGCGTGGCGCCGATGTACTCGCCGTACGCCTCGCCCGGGTCCATCAGCTTGGTGATCCGGGTCAGCTGGCCGGCCGCGTCGAAGGTGGTCTTCATCTCCTCCTCGGCCAGCGGCTTGATCGTGTCGACCGCCAGCAGGACGCCGGGGCCGCGCTCGGCCAGCAGGGTCTTCTCCACGCTCACCGGGTGCACGGTGTCCCCGTTGACCAGCAGCACGCCCTCGGCGAAGTGCTCGCGGGCCAGCCAGAGCGAGTACGCGTTGTTCCACTCCTCGGCCTTGTCGTTGTGCACCAGCGTGATCGTCACGCCGTACCGCTTCTCCAGGTCGGCCTGCCGTTCGCGGACGGCGTCGGCCGCGTACCCGACGACGATCACCACGTCGGTCAGCCCGACCTCGGCCAGGTTGCGCAGCGCGATGTCCAGGATGGTGATCTCGCCGTCCACCGGCACCAGGGCCTTGGGCAGGGTGTCGGTGTACGGCCGCAGTCGGCGTCCCGCGCCGGCCGCCAGCACCATCCCGATCATGCGGAACTCCTGTTCCTGAGGGTCCGGGTCACCGCTGGAGGATAGCCCCGGGCCCCGGTCGCCCCGACCGCAACCGGCCCGCGGGCCGGTCTCAGCCGGGCAGCGCGGCGAGGTCGGCTAGGACTTCGAGCCGTTCGCGGGCCGGTCTCAGCCGGGCAGTGCGGCGAGGTCGGCTAGGACTTCGAGCCGTTCGCGGGCCGGTCTCAGCCGGGCAGTGCGGCGAGGTCGGCTAGGACTTCGAGCCGTTCGCGGGCCGGTCTCAGCCGGGCAGCGCGGCGAGGTCGGCGAGGACTTCGAGCCGTTCTTGGGCGGTCAGCGCGGCGTACGGGCCGGCGGCCCGGCGGTCGGTCTCCAGCTCGATCGCCCGCCGCTCGGGCAGCCCGGGCGGCAGCGCCGCCACGCTGGTCGCGGTGTGCCCGGCGGCGGTCCACGCGGCGGCGTGCGCGTCGGCCCGGTGGTAGCGCAGCGCACCGAGGCGGTTGAGCAGCAGCACCCCGGGGGCCAGCCCCTCCGGTTCGTGCGGCGGGGCCAGCGCGGCGAAGGCCGGTGCCGGGTCGGCGTCCGGCTCGTCGGCCAGCAGCAGCGCGTACGCCAGCAGCCGGCCGGCGGCCTCGACCAGCCGCCCGACCCGGTCGTCGTGCCCGGCCCACAGCTCCTCGGTGACCTCGGCGTGCACCTGGTAGAGCTCGGTCAGGAAGTCGGCGCCCCGGTCGGTGGCGGTGAAGCCGCCGTCGGGCCGGCGCACCACCGTGCCGTGCGCCACGTGTTTGTCCAGGTTTCGCCGGGTCACCGCCGGGTCGCGGTAGCGGGTGACCGCGACGAGGCCGGGCCCGTCGACCACGCCGCCCGGCGCGGCCAGCCGGGTGCGGAACTCGACCAGGAAGCCGGTGGCGGCCGGACCGCCGTACCGCTGGCTCAGCTCCGCGCCACCCCCCTCCCGGCCGGCGAGCATGCCGGCCACGACGACCCGGTCGATCGCCGGCGCGACCAGCCCGGCGAACCGGTGCGGCGGGAGCCCGACGTCCTGGGTCACGAACCGATCGAGGAGGGGCTCGGTGGGCACGGATGAACAGTAACCAGGCCGGACGGCTTTCGCCGCCGTCCGGCCTCCGGCCTTGTCCCGGTACGCATCGAGGGCCCACCATGTCCGTACCGGTGCCGCCGTCCCACAGGGGTGATGTGTGATGCAGGTTCGCGAAGCCATGTCCAGCGAGGTTCTGATGGTCGGCCCGGAGCACACGCTCCGCCAGGCGGCCCGGATGATGTCGGCCCGCGGTGTCGGGTCGGCGGTGGTGGTCGATCCCGACTCCGAGGGCGTCGGGATCATGACCGAACGTGACGTTTTGAACGCCATCGGCGCCGGCCTGGACTGCGACGTCGAGCGCACCCGGGCGCACGTGAGCTGGGAGGTCGTCTACGCCGGTCCGGACTGGACGGTGGAGGAGGCGGCCGGCGCGATGGCCCGGGGCGGCTTCCGGCACCTGGTGGTGCTGGACGGCCGCGAGGTGGCCGGGGTGATCTCGGTCCGCGACCTGATGCGGGTCTGGGCGCAGCAGCGGCTCGCGGTCGGCTGACGCCCATCGGCCGTTCGGCCAGGGAACATCCACGTTCCGTTCGGGTCCGCCCCCGGACCGCCGCCCGCATGTTGAACTTGGCGTGTATGCGGCTCGGACCGCCGGGGGCAGGCCCTAGGCTCGTGCGCATGACCGCCGAGCAGCTGATCTCGTTCGCCCGTGGAGCTCCGTCCCTGGACATCGTGGATGTCGAGGGGCTCAAGGCCGCCGCCGTCCGTGCCTTCGACGCCGACCCCGCCGGGGTGACGGCGTACGGCACCTCGGTCGGCTACCCGCCCCTGCGGAAGTGGATCGCGGCGAAGCACGGCGTCGAGGCGGACCAGGTGCTGGTCACGAACGGCTCGTTGCAGGCCGACGCGTTCCTCTTCGACCACCTGGTCCGGCGCGGTGACGCCGTGGTGGTGGAGCGCCCGACGTACGACCGGACGCTGCTCAACCTGCAGAAGATGGGCGGCGAGATCCACGGCGTGACGATCCAGCCGGACGGCCTGGACACCGCCGAGCTGCGCAAGCTGCTGGAGTCCGGGGTGCGGCCCCGGCTGGCGCACGTCATCCCGAACTACCAGAACCCGGCCGGCGTCACCCTGTCCCTGGAGAAGCGCCGCGAGCTGCTCGACCTCGCCGCCGAGTACGAGTTCACGATCTTCGAGGACGACCCGTACGCGGACATCCGGTTCCGCGGCGAGCCGCTGCCGTCGATGCTCTCCCTGGACACCCGCGACGTGGTGGTGCACGCCTCCAGCTTCACCAAGACGGTCTGCCCGGGCGTCCGGGTCGGCTACCTGGTCGGCCCGGCCGGCCTGATCGCCGACATCGCCAAGCGGGCGACGAACCTCTACATCTCGCCCGGCATGGTCTCCGAGGCGATCGTGCACCAGTTCTGCGTCTCGGGCGACATCGACCGCTCGATCGCCACGGTCAGCCGGGCGCTGGGCGAGCGGGCCCGGGTGCTGGCCGAGTCCCTGCGTCGGCACATCCCGGAGGCCAGCTTCGTCGAGCCGGACGGCGGCTACTTCCTCTGGGTGGAGCTGCCCGGGGACGTCGACGTCGACCGGCTCGCCCCGGCCGCCGCCGAGCGCGGGGTGGCCGTGGTCAAGGGCAGCGACTTCATGGTCGACGGCGGCCGGCACGCGCTGCGGCTGGCCTTCTCCGCGGTGACCGCCGACCGGATCGACGAGGGTGTGCAGCGCCTCGCGGCGGCGATGGAAGCCGTCCGGGGCTGATTTTCTGTCGGATTCCCGACAGTAGGGTGAGCTGGATCGCTCCGGGGTCTTCCTCGGGGCGGTCCCCGGCCGCACAATGCTGCGAGCGTCGCTCACGTTCGTGCCCGGTGCCTTCGGCACCCGCCGACCGTTCGACGCGCGCAGCATCAACCCCCGCCCCCACGGCGCCGGGTGGGCCGTGTCGCCCCTCACCCCCCTGACGCGGCCCGGCCCGCCCGGCGCTGTCCTGCCCGGCACGGCCTCCCAACCCGGCCGGTTTGTCCGCGATGCGGCCTCCCCCCGCCCGACCCGCTGGTCAGCGATGTGGCCCACCCGGCCGACCGGCTGGTCCGCGGTGCGGCCTGCCCGCCCGATCGGCTGGTCCGCGAGGCGGCCCCCGGCATCCGGGCGGCGTAGGGGCCGGTGGCCGGCCGGCGGCGTAACCTGCAAGCCGCAACGGCGAGGGGAGGGGTGTGATGACCGATCGGGTGGGGCGGGGACAACCCGCGGCGCCGGACGGCCGGCGAATGCGGTCCTGGGCGTCTCCGGTCCGGGCGATGACCCGCCGGCTCAACGCCGACGGCACCCAGCGCGCCCCCGAGCCGCGCGGCCCGGAACGCACCTCGGTGGTGGACTGCGCGCTCTACGTCGACGGCGAGCGCCGGCCGGGCCACTGGACCTACCCCGAGGCGCTGGCCGCCGCCCGCCAGGAGCCGCACGGCTTCGTCTGGCTCGGGCTGCACGAGCCGGACCTGGCCGAGATGACCGCCATCGCCGAGACGTACGGGCTGCACGAGCTGGCCGTCGAGGACGCCGTCAAGGCGCAGCAGCGGCCCAAGCTGGAGCGGTTCGGCGAGGTGAGCTTCCTGGTGCTGCGTACCGCCCGGTACTGCGAGCACACCGAGCTGACCGAGAACTCCGAGGTGGTGGAGACCGGGCAGGTGATGCTCTTCATCGGCCCGAACTTCCTGATCAGCGTCCGGCACGGGGACGCCTGCCGGCTCGCCCCGGTGCGCGCCGACCTGGAGGCCAAGCGCGATCTGCTGGAGCACGGGCCGTGGGCCGTCGCGTACGCGGTCACCGACCGGGTGGTCGACCTCTACCTGGAGGTCGCCGACCAGATCGAGGACGACCTCGACGTGCTGGAGGCCGACGTCTTCGACCGCGCGGGCAGCGGGCGGATCCAGCGGATCTATCAGATGAAGCGGGAGCTGGTCGAGTTCAAGCGGGCGGTGGCGCCGCTGCAACGACCGCTGCTCACCCTCACCGCCCAGGTCAACCGGGAGGTGCCGCAGGAGATCCGGCGCTACTTCCGGGACGTGCAGGACCACCTCAGCCGCACCGTCGAGCAGGTCAACTCGTACGACGACCTGCTCAACTCGATCCTCCAGGCCCGGCTGGCCCAGGTCACTGTCGACCAGAACAACGACATGCGCAAGATCGCCGCCTGGGCGGCCATCGGCGCGGTGTGGACCGCGGTCGCCGGCATCTACGGCATGAACTTCGAGAACATGCCCGAGTTGAAATGGACGTACGGCTATCCGGGCATCTGGGCCGTCAACCTGGGCCTGTCCTTCGTCCTGTACCGCTGGTTCCGCCGCAACGGCTGGCTGTAAGGAAGGGCCCCCTGTTAACGCCTCAGGTATAGGAAGGGCCCCCTACAAACACCTCGGCAGGCAGGCAAGCGCCGGCCGCGCGGAGATGCAGTCTCCGCGCGGCCGGCGCTACCGAAGAGCCGCTGCGTCAGCGACCGCTGGCCTTGGCGCCGTTCTTTCCGGCGCTGACCGCCTTGCTGATGTCGTCGGCCGGGCGGCCGGAGGTGTCCCGGGCGCCCTCGGCGACCGAGGGGACCTTGTCGTTGGCGTGCACCACCGGCTGCTTGCCCGGCGTGGTGGTGGAGGCGCTGTCGCCACCCGCCACCGTCGAACTGCCGGCGCCGGTCGGGCCGCCGGCCACCCCGGAGCGGCTGGACATGGTGGACGCGTCGGTGACCTTGGCGTTCGGGTCCGGCGTCTCCACCACGATGGTGTCCACGTCCTCCCGCATCGGCTCCAGCTTGCCGGCCGGGTCGTACTCGGCCCACTCCTGCTGCTCGCGGCGGCGGCGCATGGCCATCGCGCCGGCCAGGCCGGCGACGGTGCCGGCGGCCAGCAGGCCGGTCATCAGCCCGCCCCGCGACTTCTTCTGCTTCTTCTTCGCGGCCTTCATGTTCTTCGCCTTGACCTTCTTGCTCACGGCGGCCTGCTTCGCAGCGGCGGCCTTGCGCCCGGCCACGGCCTTGCCCGCGGCCTCGGCCTGCGCGCTACGCAGGGCCAGGGCCAGCGGCGCGAGTGCGGCGGCCGTCGACGCGAAACCGCTCGACGCCCGATCGCGCACCATGACCGCGGTGGGTGCGACGGCGACCCGGGCTGCCTGGACCCGCGGGCCCACCGTGGCGCCGGCACCCTTCGTCGCGTACGTCGCGGCCTGCCTCAGGTGACCGATGCCCTGGTTCAGCTCGGCTCTCGCCAGCTGCGCCTGGGTCTTTCGCCGCCCGATTCGAAACACGGTCCCACCTCCTGGGAGTTGTTGCTTGCATCCTCCACCTTCGGATGCCTCCGCGATGCCAGATCGGGCACATGGGAGGATCCGCATGGAACTGACCAACGACTGAGGAGTACCCGTGGCCGAGGCTGTCTACGCCACCTTGCACACCAACGCTGGCCCGATCCGGCTGGAGCTCTTCCCCAACCACGCTCCGAAGACCGTCCGCAACTTCGTGGAGCTCGCCGAGGGCACCCGCGAATACACCGACCCGCGTACGGGTCAGCCGGGCAGTGGCCCCTACTACGACGGCACCATCTCGCACCGCGTGATCAGCGGTTTCATGGTCCAGATGGGCGACCCGACCGGCACCGGCCGGGGTGGCCCGGGCTACAAGTTCGGTGACGAGTTCCACCCGGAGCTGCGCTTCGACCGGCCGTACCTGCTGGCGATGGCGAACGCCGGGCCGGGCACCAACGGCTCGCAGTTCTTCATCACGGTGGGCCCGACGCCGCACCTGAACAACCGGCACACCATCTTCGGCCAGGTGGCCGACGAGCAGTCCGCGAAGGTGGTCGACTCGATCGCCAACACCCCGACCGGCCCGAGCGACCGACCGCTGCAGGACGTCGTGATCGAGCGGGTCGAGATCGAGCGGCAGCCGGCCTGAGCGCTCGGCGAGGTACCTTTGCTCGCATGAACGAGCGCCCCGGCCGGGTGACCGGCAGCAGCCGGGTGGTGGGTACGCGTCCGACCGACGGGCGGTGCCCGCGGTGAGCGAGTCGCCACCCACCACCCCGGTCTGCTACCGGCATCCCGACCGGGAGACGTACCTGCGGTGCAGCCGGTGCGACCGGCCGATCTGCCCCGACTGCATGCGGGAGGCGGCGGTCGGCCACCAGTGCCCGGACTGCGTGGCCGAGGGCCGGCGGAGCGTACGTCCGGCGCGCACCGCCTTCGGCGGCGGCGAGACGGGCCGGCACGGCTACGTCACCAAGGTGCTGATCGCCCTGAACGTGGCGGTGATGCTGCTCTCCATCGCCTCCGACCGGGGCGGCGACGCGGCGATCGGCGGGTCCGGCTTCGGTGGCCTGCTCGGCGGCAGCACGCCGCTCACCAACTGGGGGGCGGTGCTGGGGCTCGCGGTGTTCCCCGACGGGACCGTCGGCGGGGTGGCCGCCGGCGAGTGGTACCGCGTGGTCACCGCGATGTTCCTGCACTACGGCGTGCCGCACCTGCTGCTCAACATGTGGGGGCTGTGGGTGCTCGGCCGCACCCTGGAGGCGGCGCTCGGCCCGCTGCGCTTCCTGGCGCTCTATCTGATCGCCGGGCTGGGCGGCAACGTGGCGGTCTATCTGTTCAGCCCGCCCAACGTGCCGTCGGCGGGCGCCTCGACCGCCATCTTCGGCCTGTTCGCGGCGATCTTCGTGATCATGCGCCGACTGGGCCGGGACACCTCGGCGATCATCCCGATCCTGGTGATCAACCTGATCTTCACGTTCACCGTGCCGAACATCTCCGTCGCCGGTCACCTCGGTGGGCTGGTGGTCGGCGGGTTGATGGCCCTGGTGCTGGCCTACGCGCCGCGCGGCCGGCGCACCCTGTTCCAGGCGGCCGGCGGGGCGATCCTGCTGGTCGCGCTGCTGGGGGCGGTGCTGGTCCGTACCCCGATGCTCACCGGCTGAGTCGCCGGGCGGCGCGTAGCGCCGCGGCGACGTCGGTGGGCGCGGCGTCCAGGTCGTACCGGCCGAAGAGGTGCAGCGACTCGCCCGTGTCGATCTCCAGGATCTCGGTGGCCAGCCCGGCCCGGCTGCGCCGGTCCACGGTGATCGCCTCGACCGCCGTCCAGGGCAGCCGCTGCCGGCCGGCGAAGCCACGGATCAGCGTGATCCCCTCCGGATCGACCGCCACCCGCACCGGTGCCACCAGGTCGCGTACGCCCCAGCCGGCCAGCACCACGCCGGCGGTCACCGCGAGCACCAGCTGGACCCGGTCGCCGCCAGCGAAGAGCAGCCCGAGCCCGATGACGAGGACCGCGCCGGCGAGCTTGGCCACGGGCAGGACGGCCGGCACCCGCCACTGCCGTACTTCGGAGGACTGGTCGGTCACCGCTCCAGCATGCCAGCCGGCCCGGTCCGCCGCTGCCGGCCGTTCCCGGGTGCCCGGGGTGTTAACAGGGGGCCCCGCCTCTACCGCAGGCGTTAACAGGGGGCCCGCGCTTTCTCGTCCGGAGGACGTAGGATCGCAGGCAGCCGAGGTTACCGGGGAGTAGAGATGAGTGACGCGGTCATCGTCGGAGCGGTGCGTACCCCGGTCGGGCGGCGCAAGGGCAGCCTGGCCGGCGTGCATCCGGTCGACCTGTCGGCGCACGTGCTGCGCGCGCTCGCCGAGCGGACCGGGGTCGACCCGGGCCAGGTTGACGACGTGGTGTGGGGCTGCGTGTCGCAGGTCGGCGAGCAGTCGTGGAACGTCGCCCGCAACGCCGTGCTGGCCGCCGGCTGGCCCGAGTCGGTCCCCGGCACGACCCTGGACCGGCAGTGCGGCTCCAGCCAGCAGGCGCTGCACTTCGCCGCCGCCACCGTGCTGTCCGGCCAGGCCGACCTGGTGGTGGCCGGTGGTGTCGAGTCGATGACCCGGGTGCCGATGGGCTCCAGCGTGGCCGGCGGCATGCCGTTCAGCGACGCCATCCTGGACCGCTACCGGGGCGTGGAAGGTGTCGCCGCGGACAGCCCGCTGCCGTTCAACCAGGGCGTCGGCGCCGAGCTGATCGCCCAGCGCTGGCGCTTCTCCCGTACCCAGCTCGACGAGTTCGCCCTGGCCAGCCACGAGAAGGCCGCCGCCGCGCAGGACGCGGGTGCCTTCGACCCCGAGCTGGCGCCGGTGGCGCTGGCCGACGGCGGCAAGTTCGCCGCCGACGAGGGCATCCGGCGGGAGACCTCGCTGGTCAAGCTCGGTGAGCTGGCCACCCCGTTCCGGGCCGACGGCGTGGTAACCGCCGGCTCCGCGTCGCAGATCTCCGACGGCGCCGCGGCGCTCGCGGTCACCACCAGCGACTGGGCCAGCCGGCACGGCCTGCGCCCGCTGGCCCGGGTGCACACCGCCGTGGTCGCCGCCGACGACCCGGTCGCCATGCTCACCGCGCCCATCCCGGCCACCGCGAAGGCGCTGCGCCGCGCGGGGCTGGGCATCGAGGAGATCGGTGTGTACGAGGTGAACGAGGCGTTCGCCCCGGTGCCGCTGGCCTGGCTGGCCGAGACGGAGGCCGACCCGGAGCGGTTGAACCCGCGCGGCGGGGCGATCGCCCTGGGCCACCCGCTCGGCGCCTCGGGTGCCCGGATCATGACCACCATGCTCCAGCACATGCGGGACAACGGGATCCGCTACGGCCTGCAGACCATGTGCGAGGGCGGCGGCATGGCCAACGCCACCATCGTCGAGCTGCTCTGATCCCCGCCGCCCGCCGCCTGTCGGAGCAGGCGCGGCCCACCGCAGGGTGCGGCTTCAGCGGGTCGGAGATCGCGCGGTGTGTGGTGTCGGCGGGTCGGGGACGGCGCGGTGTGCGGCAAGACGCGGCGTCATCGTGTCGCGATAGCGCTGTTTGCGGCGAGTCGCGGTGACGCCGGGCGCGGAGGCGGTGACGGTGACGCGGTGACGCCGGGTGCGGTGGCCCGGTGGCGGTGATGTCGGGCGCGGTGGCGGCGGCGCGGCGGTAATTGACCGGTGGGTCCGGCGGTCGATGCCCTAGCCTGCGCAGCGTGACGACCTCACTCAGCTCCGCCCCCGAATGGTCCACCGAGGACTGGCGGGACACCGCGCTGGCCTGGGTGGCCGAGGTGCTCGGCCGGACCGGGCGCCGGGTCACCGGCCCGGTCGAGCCGCGGGTCCGCCCCTGGTCGCTGGTCTGGCGGGTGCCCACCGACGCCGGCCCGGTCTGGTTCAAGGCCAACAATCCGGGCACCCGGTACGAGGCCGGCCTGCTGGCCGCGCTCGCCCGGCTCACCCCCGACGCGGTGCTGCACCCGCTAGCGGTGGACGCCGACCGTGGCTGGTCGCTGCTCCCCGACGGTGGCCCCAGCCTGCGCGACGTGCTGGCCGGCGAGCGGGATCTGACCCACTGGGAGCGGGTGCTGCCCACGTACGGGGGCGTCCAGCGGGCGACGGCCTCGCACGTCGACGCGCTGCTGGAGCTGGGGGTGCCGGACCGGCGCCCGGCCCGGTTGAGCGAGGGGTTCGGGGAGTTGCTGGCCGCCGAGGACGATCTGCTGCTCGGCGCGGAGGGCGGGATGAGCGGCGAGCTGCACGAGCGGCTGCGCGGCTACCGGCCGGAGTTCGACGAGCGGTGCCGGCGGCTCGCCGAGATCGGCGTACCGGCCACCATCCAGCACGACGACCTGCACGACGGCAACGTCTTCGCCACGGGCGGCGGCTACCGCTTCTTCGACTGGGGTGACGCGTCGGTCGCCCATCCCTTCGGCACCCTGCTGGTGACGTTGCGCTCGGTGGCGTACGCCTTCGAGCTGCCGGCCGGCGATCCGGCACTGGTGCGGCTGCGCGACGCGTACCTGGAGGGCTGGACCGACCGGTACGACCGGGTGACCCTGCGCGAGGCGGCCGACCTGGCGATCACGACCGCCAAGGTGAGCCGGGCGCTGTCCTGGCGGTCCGCCCTGCGCACCCCCGACCCGGCGCGGTCGGAGTACGCCGCCGCGGTCCCCGGCTGGCTCGAAGAGCTGTTCAACTGAAAGGAGGGGCCCCTTATTAACAGACGTCTGTTAATAAGGGGCCCCTCCTTTCCAGCGGACAAGCGGTGCGATCGGCGGGGTGGAACTTCCAAAAACGTCGGCGTGACCCATGTCACCCCAGGTCACCGGTCGTTGGGCAGGTCATGGACGTGTTCTCCCGAACGTTCCTGCCCGCCGCCGCCGAGACCGGCCTGGCGGCCCAGACCGTCACCCGGCACATGCCGATCTTCCGCCGCTGCGTGGGCTCCGGTGACGCGCCGGTGCTGGTCACCCGGTGCAGCCGGCCGGAGCACCCGGTCAGCGCCGACTATCTGCTCCTGCTGACCCACCGACGGCTGGTGGTCACCCGGCAGACCCGGCTGCTGCACCGGCTCCAGCTGCACCTCAACACCGAGCTGCGCGAGCTGAGCAACGTCACCTGGAGCCCCGACCCGCGCCTGCACGCCGTCGAACTGGCCGCCACCGCGATCGACGGCGTCCGCGAGCGGTTCCTCATCCGCACCGCCAACCCGAAGCAGGTGTGGCAGCTCGACGAGCTGCTCCACCATGCCTTCCGGACCCGGCTGCGCAGCCCCCGCGAGCGGATCGTCGCCACCATCGGCGAGGCCACCACCGCCCGACCCACCGGCCTGCGCGCCGCCACCGTGGGCTGAGCCCGGCTCCTTACCTGATCCGAACACGCACCTGACATCGACGCCGGCCGCCCGTCCCGCATCATGGGGCAGTGACCGTCGACGCACCGCAGCGCGGTCTCGTCCTCGTGGTCGAGGACGAGCCGGCCATCGCCGACCTGGTCCGGCTCTATCTGAGCCGGGACGGCTTCGGCGTACACCTGGAGCGGGAGGGCGCGGCCGGGCTGGCCGCCGCCCGCCGGCTGCGGCCGGTGGCCTGCGTCCTCGACATCGCCCTGCCCGGCCTGGCCGGCACCGAGATCTGCCGGCGGCTCCGGGCGGCCGGCGACTGGACGCCGGTCATCTTCCTCACCGCCCGCGACGACGAGGTCGACCGGATCGTCGGGCTGGAACTGGGCGCGGACGACTACGTGACCAAGCCGTTCAGCCCACGCGAGCTGGTCGCCCGGGTCCGGGCGGTGCTGCGGCGCGCGGCCGGCCCACCGGCCGGCGCGGAACAGCCCCGGGTGGTCGGGCCGGTCACCCTGGACCCGGCCCGCCGCACGGTCACCGCGGCCGGCGCGCCGGTGCAGCTCACCTCGACGGAGTTCGACCTGCTCGCGCACCTGATGGCCCGTCCCGGCCGGGTCTTCACCCGGGAGGAGTTGCTGGCCGGCGTCTGGGGGTACGCGGCGCACGGCGGCACCCGGACCGTAGACGTGCACGTCGCCCAGGTCCGGGCCAAGCTCGGCGCGGCGAGCGTGATCCGCACCCACCGAGGTGTCGGGTACGCCGCCGATGCCTGAGCCCTCACCGCCCCGTACGGCGTCGACGGGAGCGCACCAGCCGACCGTCGTCCTGCCGTTGCTCGGCGGGCCACCGGCGCCGACGCCGGCGCGCCGGCGGTTCCCCGGCACCCTCACCGCCCGCGCGGTGCTGGTCACCTGCGCGGTGGCGCTGGTGTCGGTGCTGGTCACCGCGCTGGTGGCGGTGCCGCTGGCGGTGCGCGGCGCGGAGCGGCGGGACCAGGCGGCGCTGGCCGCGCAGGCCCGGCTCGCCGCCGACGTGCTCCGGGTGCGCACGGCCCGGCAGCGGGACAACGCCGGGGAGCGGTTGATCCGCCAGCTCCGCCAGCAGGAGATCGACGTGTACGTCATCCGGGACGGCCAGCCCGACCGGCCCGGCCTGCCCCGGCAGGTGGTCAGCCGGGTGGCCGCCGGCGGGAACGTCTCCGGTCGCCGGCTGGTGGCCGGGGAGCGCGCCCTGGTCGAGGGGCGGGCGTTGCCCGGCGGCGACGGGGTGGTGCTGACCCGGGTCACCCAGGGCGGGCCGTGGCGGCAGGTGCTGCGCGGCCTCTGGCTGCCGCTGCTCGCCGGGCTGGCCGCCGGGGTGGTCGCCGGGCTGCTGCTGGCCCGCCGGCTGGCCCGGCCGATCCGGCACGCCGCCACCGCCGCGGCCCGGCTGCGCGCCGGGGACCGTACGGTCCGGCTGCCGGTCGAGCCGCCCGACGAGGTGGCCGACCTGGCGTACGCGCTGAACGGGCTGGCCGCCGCGCTGGCCACCAGCGAGGGACGGCAGCGGGAGTTCCTGCTCTCCGTCTCGCACGAGTTGCGCACCCCGCTCACCGCGATCCGCGGCTACGCCGAGGCGCTGGCCGACGGGGTGCTCGACGCCGAGGCCGTACCGGAGACCGGGCGGACCGTGCTGGCCGAGGCGCGGCACCTGGACCGCCTGGTCAGCGACCTGCTGGCGCTGGCCCGGCTGGAGGCGGCGGACTTTCCGCTCGAACCCGGCCCGGTGGACCTGGCCCGGCTGGCCGCCGACGCGGAACGCACCTGGTCCGACCGGTGCGCGGCGGTCGGGGTGCCGTTCCGGGTGGAGGTGCCGGTGGCGCCCGTGCCCGCGTACACCGATCCGGGGCGGATCCGGCAGGTGGTGGACGGGCTGCTGGAGAACGCGCTGCGGGTCGTACCCCCGGGGGCGCCGGTGGTGCTGGCGGTCCGGCCGGTCGCGGCGGACCCGGCCGCCGGCGGCATCGTCGAGGTCCGCGACGGCGGGCCCGGCCTCAGCGACGACGACCTGGCGGTGGCCTTCGAGCGGGGGGCGTTGCACCAGCGGTACCGCGGGGTGCGCAAGGTGGGCAGCGGGCTGGGCCTGGCCCTCGCGGCGGGCCTGGTCCGCCGGCTCGGTGGGGACATCGCCGCCGGGCACGCGGTCGAGGGCGGGGCGGCGTTCACCGTCCGGCTGCCCGGAAGTCCTTACCTGACCCGAACACCGGCCTGACCCGCGGCCGACGCGGGGGCGCGACGCTGGACGCACCACCGACGAGAGGGAGAGTCATGGCACGGTACGGATTCGGGGTGGCGCTGGTCGCGGCGGTCGCGCTGGGCGTCGCGGGCTGCGCCCCGGCCCAGGACACCGCGCGGGACAACGGGGTCGAGGTGGCCGCGGCGATGGGCGCGGAGGGGCAGGCGCTCGCCGCGATGGGCTTCGACCCGGCAGACCTGGAGGCCGGCCCGGCGCCGTCGGCCGACCCGTCCGGCGCGGCCGAGCCGAAGACCAGGCGCGGCGAGCGGGCCGAGGAGTGGCGCAACCGGCACCGGGCCCGGGTGCTGTTGCGGCGCGGCACGCTGCACGGCGAGGCCGTGGTGCGCACGAAGGACGGCGGTACGAAGACCGTCGTGGTGCAGCGTGGTGAGGTCACCGCGATCGACGGCGACTCGATGACCGTGAAGTCGACCGACGGCTTCACCCTGACCTGGGCCTTCGGCGAGAAGCTGCGGGTGGTCGAGCGGCGGGCCACGGTGCGGGCGAGCGACGTCAAGGCGGGTACGACGGTGGGCATCGCCGGCGCGAAGGACGGCGACCGCTCCGTCGCCCGGCTCATCCTGGTGAAGTGAAAGGAGGGGCCCCTTCTTAACGCATTCGGTAGAGGAGGGGCCCCTTCTTAACAACCCAGTTGACGCGACAACGTCAGTAGACGCGGGAGCCGATGAAGTCGTCCCGGCCGTAACCGACCGGGTTGGCGTACGACCGGGACTGGAACGACCACTGCTGCCGGGTGCTGGTGGAGCAGGTCGCCAGCCGCAGTCGCGGCGTGCCCAGCAACGGGTTGTCGAAGGCCACACAGAGGTTCGTCGCGCCGGCCGGCTTGAGCTGGTTGCCGGCGAAGACGAACTTCTGGTTGGCGCCGCCGTGGCAGTCGTAGATGTTCACCGCCGTGTTGGCGGTCAACGAGCCGCCCGCCACGTCCAGGCAGCGGTCGTGGGAGAGCTCGGAGTGCAGCGACTGGCGGTTCGGGTCGTACCAGAAGCCCTGGTTACGCCCGCCGTGACAGGTGTACGACTGCTGCACGGTGCCGTTGCGCGAGTCGTACCCCTTGCCGTCCACGCAGGTGCCGGTGGCGGCGTTGCGCAACTGCTTGAACTCCAGCAGGCCCGGGTAGAGCACGCCATTGCCGGTGCTGGCCGGGTCGACGCAGGTCGCCCGGTCGAGGCCGGCGGTCCAGAACTGGGTGATGCACTGGGCGAACATGCCGTGGCCCCGGTAGTTGGGGTGGAACGACTGCCGGGCGGCGTTCTCGTCCCAGATCCCGACCTCGATGAACAGACCGCGCACCGACGTGTTGTCGGTGCACACCTCGTGGCCGTGGAAGAGCCGGCTGGCGTCCAGGTAACGGGTGCCGGTGTTGGTGGCGGCGGCCCGCAGCGCCGACTCGAACAGCGGCACCGCCTTGTTCCGGGCGAACGCGGCGTCGGCCAGGTAGAGCAGGCAGCCGCCGGAGTACCAGCCGGGGAAGTTCGGGTTGTCCTCCACGTCCGGGCTGCCCGGGCTGGGGTACGACATCAGCACCAGCTCGTAGTCGGAGCGCAGGTACCCGGCGCCGGTCATCGTCTGCCGGATCGAGTTGAGCGCCTGCTCGACCGCCTGCCGGCTGCCGTCGGTGCGGATGGTCCACTGGTCGGTGTACGTCGGCCAGCAGGCCCCCTGGAAGAACACCCGACGGACCGCGCAGTCGGTGGCGACCGGGCCGAACTGGATGGTGCCGTCGCCGTTCGCGCCGACCACCACCCAGATCAGCTTGACGTGCGTGTTCCGGGCCTTGATCGCCAGTTGGCCGCCCTGGTTGAGTTCGTTGTGCTGGGTGGGACCGCCCGCGATCAGGTTCCACGGGGTGGCGCCGGAGCAGGCCAGGTTGTACCTGGTGTCCGCCGGGATGCCGGTGCGGAAGACCGCCTGGTCGTACGAGCGGTCGCACCAGTTGCCGGGCTGGTGGGTGCCGGGGACGTAGTTGCCGACCCCTTCCCCGGAGATCTCGCTGTCGCCCATCGTGAGGATCGAGCTGCGGCGCTGCTCGATCGGGCGGATGTCGGGTGAGCCGTAGAGGGCGGTGGCCTCCGCGGCGCGGACGGCCTCCAGGCTGGCGGAGAGCGGTTGGACGGGGGGCCGGTCGGCTGCGGTGGCGGAGGTGGCGGGACCGGCGATCAGCTGCAGGACGAGAGCGGTGGCGAACCCGAGGGCGAGGGCCCGGCGGGTCACCCGTTCGCGCCTGGCAGGGGTACCAGACATCGACGCACTCCTTTCGCCTCGATCGCGGGACGTCGATCGAGTTACCAGACGGTAACGCCGATGTCGAGGTATGTGAATACCTCTCAGGAACCTTCTGATGGGATGCGGAAAGTCGCCCAGGGTGTTAGGCGGGGCCCCTTCCAATCGCTAGGCGATTGGAAGGGGCCCCGCCTAACGGCCGGGCGGCAGGGCGTAACCCGTGTAGCCGCGCCACCGCAGCGACCAGCCCGCCGGGACGACCTTCGCGCACTCGGGCCGGCTGCCGGAGCAGACGATCGCGTCCACCGAGGACGGATCGGCGGGCGGCCGGTCCGGCAGCACCGACTGCAACGCCACCAGCTCCGGTGGCCGCCCGTCGGCGTCGCGCAGCAGCAACCACCAGGGGTACTCCCAGTTGTCGTACTGCTGGGACAGGCCGATCCGGCGGGCGCCGCTGTCCCGTACGCCGGCCGCCGCCCAGCGGAAGTCGGCCGCCCACTGCGGCCGCCGCACGAACCGGGTCTCCCAGTCCGACGAGGTCAGCAGCGACTCCGCCCCCAGCAGCCGGCGTGGATAGCCGTACGCCAGGGTCAGCGCCCCGGCCAGCGCGGAGCCGGCCAGCACGGCCACCGCCACCCCGGCCGCCACCGACCGCCGGCCCGCCGCCGCCCGGCGTTGGAACAGCGCGTCCAGCCAGAGCCCGGCCAGCGGTACGGCCACCACCAGGGCGTAGAGCAGCAGCCGGTTCCCCCAGGTCTGCCACTTGATCATGCTGGCGTGTAGCAGCACGACGGTCACCACCACCACCGCGTACGCGCGCAGCGCGCCGGCCCGCTCCGGGCTGATCCGGCGCGGCCGGGCCAGCGCCAGTACGGCCCCGAGCAGGGCCAGCGAACCGGCCACCGGGAAGGCCGCCCGGTCCTCGTCCGGATACCAGGCCGGCACGGGGAACCGCTCGTTGCCGAAGGTGATCGCCCGGTCCTGCGGGTCCACCCCGACCGCCCGGGCGCCGTCGGCGATCACCGTCGCGCCCGCCCGGCTCAGCGGGAAGAGCGGCGTGTCCAGGGCGGTGTGCCCGATCCGGGCCAGGTTGACCAGGACGGCCGCCGGATCGTGGCGTTCCATCGGGATCGAGTCGCGCAGCCGCGGCGGCCCGAGCGGATGGCCGAACTCGGCCGTCTCCCGGGCCAGGAACGGTCCGACCACGACGGCGGCGACCAGCATGACCAGCAGGGAGCCGCCCAGAGTGGCCACCACCGGACCGGCACGGAACCGGCCACCCCGACCCCACCGGCCGCCGTCTCCCGCCGCACCGCCGCGTCCGGCGCCTGCCGGGCCGACCGCGTCCGCCGGCCCCACCGCGCCGGCCGGGACTGCCGGGTCCAGCCCGCCCACCGGGACCGCCGAAGCCACCGCCTCCGCCGCGCCGGCCGGCGCCAGGGCGCGCGCCTCCGATCGCGGTGCCCGGCGCTGGCGGGGCACCGTCCGGACCGGCGGCCCGGGTGGGGCGGCGCGGCGGGCCAGTCGCAGTTGGGCGACCCCCCAGAGCAGCAGCAGCGGGCCGACCGCGATCAGCCCGCTGGTCTTGGTCAGCGCGGTCAGGCCGGTGGCGGCGCCGAGGGCCAGCAGCGAGCCGAGGCCGGCCCGCCGGCGCAGCCCGTCGAGGGCGAGGGTCGCCGCGCCGGCCGCCCAGGCCGCGACCACCAGGTCGGTCTGGGTGCTGGTCGCCTGGAGCACCACCATCGGGGTGGTGGCCAGCACGAACGCGGTGAGCAACTGGGCCCGCCGGCCGCCGCCGAGCTGGGCGGTGACCCGGGTGACCGCCAGCAGGCAGCCGAGCGCCGCAGCCCACTGCACCAGGTTGTGCAGCCCGTCCCCGCCGGTGAGCAGGCGCAGGTGCAGCAGCAGGTACTCCGCGCCCGGCGGGATGGTCACCTGCCGGTGGATCGCGGTCGGCCAGAATTCCAAGCTCCGCTGGGCCACCCAGTGCTCCACCTTGGGCAGGTGGTAGGTCTGCGAGTCGAAGTTGTTCGGTGCGGCGAGCAGCGCCACGACCAGCTCGACCAGGACCACCGCCAGCACCGCGCCGGCCAGCAGCCGTTCGGCCCGGCCCCCCGTACGCCGGAAGTCCCGGACCGCCGCGGCCCGCTCGCGGGCCAGTCGGGCGGCGCCCCGGCCGGCCCGGCGCCACCACGCCAGGGCCACCGCCGCGCCGAGGAAGAGCAGCCACGCCGCCGCGAACGCCGGCCGGGTGAGCGCGCGCGCCGCGCCGAGCAGCTCCACCACGAGTACGGCGAACGTGGCGACCACCAGCGCCGCGCGCAGCGCGGCCAGCCGTAGCGGGGCCACGGTGTCCGTGCCGTGCGGGCGCAGCGCCGCCGTGAGGGCGCAGAGCGCCAGTACCGGCAGGACGACGAGCAGTGATCCAGCCCACGACATGGGCGAAAGTAAACAGCATTCACCTGTGGACCCGGCGGCCCCGGCAGCGGCGGTGCTGACGGCATCCAGACGGCGTGCCAGGCTACGCTAGGCCCGACTTCCCATCGCCACCGTGGAGATCCCCGTGAAGCTCTCGATCCTCATGCCGGTCTACAACGAGGAAGAACGCATCGCGGATGCCCTCAAGCAGGCCCTCGCGGTGGACTACCCGTGCGAGATCGAGCTGGTCGTGGTCGACGACGGAAGCCGGGACGGCACCGGTGAGATCCTCGGCCGGGTCGACGACACCCGGTTGCGGGTGATCACCCACCAGCGCAACGCGGGCAAGGGTGCGGCGATCAAGACCGCGGTGGACTCCGCCGAGGGTGAGTACATGGTCATCCTCGACGCCGACCTGGAGTACGACCCGCAGGACATCCCGCGGCTGCTCGCCCCGGTCCTCGACGGCCACGCCACGGTGGTATACGGCAATCGGACCTTCGGCAGCCACAGCGCCTACAGCTTCTGGTACGTGATGGGCAACAAGGGCGTCACGATGGCCGCCAACGTGCTCTTCAACTCCTACATCGGTGACCTGGAGACCTGCTTCAAGCTGATGCCGGTCGAGCTGTACCGCTCGCTGAACATCCGCTCGAAGGGCTTCGGCATGGAGGCCGAGGTGACCGGCAAGCTGCTCCGCCAGCGGATCCGCCCGTACGAGGTGCCGATCAGCTACCGCGCCCGGGGCCGCGAGGAGGGCAAGAAGATCACCTGGAAGGACGGCGTCGAGGCGCTCTGGATCCTCGGCCGGGAGCGGGCCCGCCGCCGTCCCACCGCGCGCTGACCGGCGGCGGGCCGCCCCGTCAGGCCAGGAAGGCGTCGAGCGAGCGGCGCAGCCCGGCGGCGTCCAGCCCGTGCCAGCGTTCGTGGTCTTCCGGGTCGCCGTAGCGGCGCAGCTCGGTGTCGCCCACGCCGAGGGCCAGCAGCCGGTGCGGCCGGTCGGCCAGCGCGCGGCCGATGACCGCCGCCGACGTGCCCGCCAGGTACGGCTCGACGAGCACCACCTCCGTCCCGGCCAGCGCCCGCAGCCCGGCCGTGTCGAACGGCCGTGGTGTGTGGGTGTACGCCACCGTCACGTCCCGCCCCCGCGTCGCCGCCAGTGTCGCGTCCAGCGTCGGGCCGACCGCCACCACCAGGGGCGCCTGCTCGCCGCCCCGGCGCAGCACCCGCAGCCGGTCGGCGTCCGGGTAGCCGGCGCCGTTGCGCCGCTCGGTGAGCCGCAGGTAGACCCGGTCGTCGTCGCGGGCCGCGGCGCGCAGCAACGGCGGCACCTCGTCGGGGTGGCCCGGCGCGTGCACCCGCCAACCCTCGCCGAGCGAGTCGAAGAGCGCCACGTCGCCCGGGGACATGTGGGTCCGTCCCTCCCGGGAGCCGTCGTACGACCCGCCGATGCTGACCAGCACCGCGCCGACGCCCTGGTGGCCGAGGTCGAGCTTGATCTGCTCGTACGCCCGGTCCACCAGGAAGGTGGCGTACGAGTGCACGATCGGGCGCAGCCCGGTCAGCGCCAGCCCGCCGGCCACCCCGATCATCAACTGTTCCCGGATGCCGACGTTGAGCACCCGGTCCGGGTGCCGCCGGGCGGCCGGGGCGAACGCGCTGGCCGAGATGTCCGCCAGCACCAGCGCGGTACGCGGGTCGTCGTCCAGCAGGGCGGCGGTGGTGTCCACGAACGTCGTCCGCATCGCCGTCACCCCTTGCTCTCGACGCGGGCCACCACGACGTGCGGCCGGCCCGGGTGGTGGTTGGTCAGCGCGGCGTACAGGGCGGCGTGGTCGCGGCCGTCGACGGTGTCGGCGGTCCAGCCGTTGACGGTGAACCGGGCGGCGATGCCGCCGGGCCAGCCGTGGCTGGCGGAGTCGTTGTCCACCACGACGGCGGTGAGCGTGTCCAGGCCGGTGGCGCCGGCGTACGCGATCGCCTCGTGATTCGAGCCCTCGTCGAGTTCGGCGTCGCCGGTGAGGACGTACACCCGGGGGTCGGTGAGGCCCTGGGCCCGCAGCCCGAGCGCGGTGCCCACGCCGAGGCCCAGGCCGTGGCCGAGCGAGCCGGTGCCGATCTCGACGCCCGGGACCAGCATCCGGTCCGGGTGGTGGCCGAGCCGGCTGCCCGGTCCGGCCAGGTCGTCCAGCCAGCCCTCGGGGATGAAGCCCTTCGCCGCCAGCACGGCGTAGTAGGCGGCCGGGCCGTGTCCCTTGGAGAGCAGGAAGCGGTCCCGGTCCGGGGCGTCCACGGTCTGCGGGGTGACCCGCAGCACCCGGTCGTAGAGCACCCAGAGCACGTCGATGGTGGAGTGGGCGCTGGGCCCGTGCTTCTCGTCGCCGGTGATCCGGCGCAGCAGCGGCGCGAGCACCTGGGCGCCGCCGGTGGAGGTGATGGTGGCCATGCGGATAGCGTGTGAGTTGAAGTGCGCTTCAACTCAAGGACCGGGTGATGCACGACTCACTGACCATCGGCGAACTCTCCGCGCGTTCCGGGGTGGCGCCGTCCGCGCTGCGCTACTACGAGCGGCTCGGGCTGGTCCGCGCCGACCGCACCGGCGGCAACCAGCGCCGGTACGCCCGCTCCGAGCTGCGCCGGGTGGCGTTCATCCGGATCGCCCAGCAGGTCGGGGTGTCGCTGGACGAGATCCGGGCGGCGCTGGAGTCGCTGCCCGCCTCCCGCACCCCGACCGCCGCCGACTGGGCCCGCCTCTCCGCCTCCTGGCGTGGCCGGCTGGACGAGCGGATCCGGCTGCTCACCAAGCTGCGCGACGACCTGACCGGCTGCATCGGGTGCGGCTGCCTGTCGTTGCAGCGCTGCACCCTCTACAACCCGAAGGACAGCCTGGCCGCCGAGGGCGCCGGGGCCCGGCTGATGCAGCCCCGGCCGGCGGAGGACGGCGTCACCCCGTCGTGAGCAGCACCTTGCCGATATGGTCGCTGCTCTCCACCAGCCGGTGCGCCGCCGCCGCGTCGGCCATCGGCAGTCGCCGGTCCACCACCGGCCGGATCGTGCCGGCCGCCACCAGCGGCCAGACCTGCTCGCGTACGCCGTCGACGATCGCCGCCTTGTCGTCGAGCGGCCGGGACCGCAGCGCGGTGGCCGCCACCGAGGCCCGCTTGGCGAGCAGCGCGCCCAGATCCAGCTCGGCCTTGCGGCCACCCTGCATGCCGATCACCACCAGCCGGCCGCCGTCGGCCAGCGCGGCCACGTTCCGGCCCAGGTAGGACGCGCCCATGATGTCGAGGATCACGTCCGCGCCGTGCCCGTCGGTGACCCGGCGGACCTCCTCGACGAAGTCCTGCTCCCGGTAGTCGATGGTGTGCGCCGCGCCCAGCGCGCGCAGCCGCTCGTGCTTGGCCGAGCGGGCGGTGACCAGCACCGTCGCGCCGAGCGCGGTGCCGAGCTGGATCGCGAACGTGCCGATCCCGCTGCCCCCGCCGTGCACCAGCAGCGTCTCACCCCTGCCGAGCCCCGCCAGCCGCACCACGTTCGACCAGACCGTGCAGGCCGCCTCGGGCAGCGCGGCCGCGTCGACCAGGTCGACGCCGGCCGGCACCGGCAGCAGCTGCCCGGCCGGCACCGCGACCCGCTCGGCGTAGCCGCCGCCGGCCAGCAGCGCGCAGACCTGCTGGCCGACCGCCCACCCGGTGACGTCGCGGCCGGTCGCGCTGACCACCCCCGAGCACTCCAACCCGGGGTACGCGGGCGCGCCCGGCGGCGGCGGGTAGTGCCCCTGCCGTTGCAGCAGGTCGGCCCGGTTGACCGCGCTGGCCCGCACGTCGACGATCACCTCGCCGGGGCCGGGCTCGGGATCGGGCACCTCGGCCCAGACGAGTGCCTCGGGTCCACCTGGCTTCGGGATGGTGATGGCGCGCATGGCTCGTTCTTACCCGCCACCTCCGGCGGCGGGTAAGGAGGGTGCCCTTGTTAACGCTTTCGGTAGAGGAAGGGGCCCCGCTTAACACCCCGGCCGGCTCGCGCGGGACGGTCAGCCGTGCGGGCGGGGGCCATGGCAGACTAGGCACCGCCGCCGCGCTCTGCGCAGCGCGGTGCCAGGAGGGTTCGCCTAGTGGCCGATGGCGCTGGTCTTGAAAACCGGTAAGGCAGCGATGTCTTCGTGGGTTCGAATCCCACACCCTCCGCCGTGATCAGTGGCTGCCGGCCAGCCAGGGCCACGCCAGGCAGGCCACGCCGGCCAGGGTCGCCGCCAGCGAAGCTGCCGGGCTTTGGTCGGCCGGCGGGGCTCGATCAGCGACCCTCCCTCGCCCGGCCCGGCTGTCGAGTGGTCCTGCCGTGGCGGCCCGGGCGTGCGATCGCCAGGGCGGTGCGGGGTGCGGTCCGTGCCCTACCAACTTGATGTCGTGAACGAATCATTCGGTGGCTCGGTCACACCAGTTTGCGGCAAGGGCCGCGGTCGGTGATTCGTTTGTGAGGTCAAGTTGGTAGCGCACGGAGGGGACCTGCCCGGCTCTTGGCCGGCGCGTTCGTGGTGAGGTCACGTTGGTGGCGCACGGAGGGGACCTGCCCGGCTCTTGGCCGACGTGTTCGTGGTGAGGTCACGTTGGTGGCGCACGGAGGGGACCTGCCCGGCTCTTGGCCGGCGCGTTCGTGGTGAGGTCACGTTGGTGGGGCACGGCGGGGAGCCGGCCGGCTCTTGGCCGACGCGTCCGTCGACGGTGTCGGCCGGTCGGGCCGACCCGGGCCTGGTCCGCGAAGGCGCCGGGCCGACACGAGGATGATCCCGGCGGTTGCGTTCGGTGGGCGGCGTGGGCGGGGTATGAAGGTGCGCAGGATTCCCGTGCAACCGGAAGGACCCGTCCCGATGACCCTGGAACGACCGATCGCCCCGGACCCGTACGAACTCCTGCCGACCGTCCCGGCGTTCACCCTGACCAGCGACGACGTGGTCAACGGCGAGCCGATGGACGCCCGGCACGCGCACGGCAGCGCCGGCGGTGAGAACGTCTCCCCGCACCTGGCCTGGTCGGACTTCCCGGCCGAGACGCAGGGGTTCGTGGTGACGTGTTTCGACCCGGACGCCCCGACCGGCAGCGGGTTCTGGCACTGGGTGCTGGTGAACCTGCCGGCCTCGGTGACCGAGCTGCCCCGCGCCGTGCGGGAGGGCGACCTGGGGGGCGCGTTCACCGTCCGCAACGACTACGGCGAGCAGGGCTTCGGGGGTGCCGCGCCGCCGCCCGGTGACCGCCCGCACCGGTACGTCTTCGCGGTGCACGCCCTGGACGTGGAGCGGCTGGACGTCGGCCCGCAGGCCAGCCCGGCCTTCGTCGGCTTCAACCTGGCCTTCCACACCCTGGCCCGGGCGGTGATCCGCCCGACGTACCAGGTCAAGGAGTGACCGGACCCCTGCGGTCCCGGGCCACCCGGGGCCGCGGGGCCGGTCGGTCAGCCCGGGACCCGGGCGACCGCGAAGACGGACTGGCCGAACGGCGGGCGGACCTTCTGCTCGGCGGCCTTGGTGACCGGCAGCACCACGGTGTCGTAGACCTTGACCATCGGGCCCTCCTTCGGCATGAGCCGGAAGACCTTGGTCGCCATGAAGTAGCCGATCAGGCCGAGCGCGTTGGCGTAGCGCAGCTCCTCGACCTGGAGGCCCGCCTCGGTGAGCGCGGCGCCCAGCGTCTTCTTGGTGTAGCGGCGCACGTGCCCGGTGGCGACGTCGGCCGGGCTCATCGCGAACTGGAACGCCGGCACGATGAGCACCACCTTGCCGCCGGGCCGGACCAGGTCGCGCATGCTGCGCAGCGCGCCCACGTGGTCCTCGATGTGCTCCAGGACGTTGTACGACACGGCGGCGCTGTAGTCGCCGCCCTCCGGGTGCGGCAGCAGCATCTGCCGGACCTCGATGTTGGGCCGGTCGGCCAGCCGCTCCTTCAGCGCCACCAGCCGGTCGGGGTCGGCCTCGGTGGCGGTGAACCTGGGCAGCAGCTCCGACCACTCCAGGGCGTAGTCGCCGAGGCCGCTGCCGATCTCGATCGGGTCGTCACCGAGGTGGGGCACGGCGAGCTCCACGAACCAGCGGCGGTGGTTGACCGCCATCGCGAGGCCCTCGAGCACCTCGGACTGGACGCGCTGATCCCCAGTGATATCTGCCATGCGTCGATTCCTCACGATATGACTCGACCCGCGCCTGGACCGAATGAGTCAATCAGCTACCGGCACGGCAGCAAAATCGGGGGCGGTGGAGGACCGGATTGCGGTCCGGAGGGTGGCGCGGAATCGGCGGTCGGCGAACCCGGCACATAATACCCAGAACCCTGAAATCTGTCACGACCAGGTATTCGTCAACTACTCTACGAATTGTTGTGACTACTCCGGAAACCGGTCGGTCGGGCGGTGGTTCGCGCTCGATCCCCGCCTGCGCCGCGCGGAGTGCTAAGCAGCGGAGAACTGATCGCGCAGCGTGTCGGGATTATCACGCAAATGGCTTGAGGGCATCGCCGCAGGTCGGGAGCAATGCGCCGGACGGGGCCAATTCGAGGGCGAATAGCCCGGGAGTGTCCATTTCGCGGACAATGACGTCGATCACCCTTTCGTGTGCCCGCGCTTAACGGTGCCCCGAATCGGGGGACGTCACGCCGGGCGGAGGCAGCAGCCCTGGCAGATCTTCGGCTTGGGCAGGGTGAAGGCCAGGCAGCAGGTGCGACGCTGCACGGTCGGCGTGCCGTCCGGCCCCGGCACCAGGTCGACCAGGTCGGCCAGGTCCAGCGCGGTGAGCAGGGTGCCGATGCTCTCGGTGGACGGGCCGGGCAGCGCGTCGGCGGCCCGCAGCACGCCGTGCGCGATGCCGGAGGCCACCGAGCCGAGCAGCGTACGGGCGCCGACCCGGACCTCGGCCTGGATCGCCGTGATCAGCGGGACGAGGTGCGCGTCGAGCAGCGAGGCGCGCAGCGCGGCCAGCAGCTCGGCCTCGTCGGCGACGACCCGCACCTCGGGCGGGCCGGCCAGGGCCAGCGGGTCGGTGGGGAGCACCGCGACGGTGGTCGAGCGGCGCAGGCCCATGGTGAGCAGCGGCCGGTGATCCGCGAAGTGGATCAGCACGTCGGTGGGATCGAGCAGCGGCACCCGGCGCGCGGAGGCCCAGCCGAGCACCGCCGGCAGCGCCGCCCAGTAGCTGTACGCCTTCCAGGCGAGCGCGGCGCAGGCGTGCGGGGTGCCGCCCCAGCGTCGGGTCGCCGCGGACAGGAACTCCGGCAGTCGGGTGCCGTCGACCAGGGTGGTCGCCGGCGACCAGCCGAACTCGTCGTCGACCAGCAGGCCGGGGGCGAGTCCGGGCACGTCGTCGGTGCCGAACATGGCGCGCAGGGTGTCGGTCACCGGGGCGAGCGGAGCGGCGGTCGCGCGTCCAGGCATCACCGCTGTCACCAGAACCGTCCCCTTGTCCGAAGTGCGTCCACCGAGCTAAGGCTAGCCTAACCACACTCGTCGGACCGGGGGAAGCCGTGGTCGGGGTGGAACCGAGAGGTCCCCGTCACTCCGGGGTGGGCTGCGAGCTCGTACTACCCGTCGTCGCGGGGCGAAAACCGACGGTGGCGAGGTGGGCAACCAGGAAGAAGTGAGGGAAGCATCGACAGATCTACCTGAATTGTCAAGACTCCTGTCGACATGCCGCCAGTCCGGTACCCGTCCGGCCACGGAACGTGAAACTAATACTTCCCGGCCACGAGGAAGCTGATGACGACCTCCCCCATCGAGCGAGCGGCCGACTCGTTCGCGGCGGAACTCGCCCGGCACCGCACCGGTCGCGGCCTGACCAAGAAGCAACTGGCCACCCTGATGGGCTTCGACCCGTCCTACGTCAGCCACGTCGAGGGGCGCCGGCACCGCCCCACCGAGGACTTCGCCCGGCGGGCCGAGGCCGTCCTGGAGGCCAGCGGCGCGATCTGGCAGCGCTTCCGGGAGTACGACGAACTCCGGCACGCCCGGTCCGCCCTGCCGCACCGGGAGCCCCCGGCACCCGGGCAGTGGATGCCCCCCGGGACCGGCCTCATCGTCGAGCGGGAACAGGCGTCGCTGCGCTACGCCGACGAGGCATACCACTGCGTCATCCGGCGGGAGCTCTACAACGCCGGCACCGAGCCGGTCACCCGCTACCTGGTCCGGGTCGCCGTCGACCGCTACCCCAACGACCCGGGCCGCTCCAACCGGCACCACCGGGAGCACCCGCTCACCTTCGCCGAGCTGCAATTGCGCGCATACCGGGAGGACGGCGGCGAGCGGGAGCCGATGCACTGGCGGGCCAAGCACGACCGGGACGCGTTCAAGGAGATCTGGCTCCTGTTCGAGAACGCCGACGAGCGCTTCCCGCTCTATCCCGGCGACCGCGCCACCATCGAATACGCGTACCAGGTCGGCCGGGAGAAGTGGGGACCCTGGTTCCAGCGCGCCGTACGGGTGCCGACCCGGCGGCTGGAGGTCTGGCTGGACCTGCCCGTGGAGGCGGACCCGCAGGTGTGGGGGGTGGAGACCTCGCTGTCGGCGGAGGAGGGACCACTGCGTACCCCGCTGGTGCGGCGGGTGGAGGGCGACCGCGCGGTCTTCGAATGGGCCACCGACGACCCGCCGCTGAACGCCCGCTACCGGATGCAGTGGCGGTTCCGGGGCCGGCGGGTCGACGCCGACCCGGCCCGGCGGCCCGCCGTCGCCCGGCCCAGCGACCGGATGCGCGCCCTCGGCGTCGTCCAGCGCGGCGCCGACCTGCTGCGCCAGCCGGCCCGGCAGTTCGACCTGCCCCGCGACGAGCGGACCGCCCGGGAGGTGGTCGATCGGCTGGCCGCCACGCTGGACCGGCTGGACGAACTGCACCCGTTCAGCAAGGGCGTCGGCATCGCCGCGCCACAGCTCGGCCTGGGCTGGTCCGCCGCGGTGGTCCGGCCGCCGGACCGCACGGTCGAGCCGGTGGTGCTGCTCAACCCGCGGGTGGTCGACGCCGCCGGGGACACCGACGAGCAGTACGAGGGCTGCCTCTCCTTCTTCGACCACCGTGGCCTGGTGCCCCGGCCGCTGCGGATCGACGTGGAGCACGCCCAGTGGGACGGCAGCCGGGTGATCACCGCCTTCGAGTACGCGATGGCGCGCCTGGTGGCCCACGAGATCGACCACCTGGAGGGGCGGCTGTACACCGAGCGGATGGCGCCCGGCGTGCCACTGGTCCCCGTCGAGGAATACCGGGAGACCGGCAACCCCTGGCGGTACTGACCGCCGAGGGGACCGGGCCGCGTGCCCCAGGGGGCGGGGGCACGCGGCCCGGCTGGGGGGAGGAAAGTCGTCAGACGACACCGAACGTGTCGTAGCGGATGTGCTGCGGGGGGACCTGGTCCTCGGCGAGCGCCCGCAGGGTGGCCCGGACCATCCGGGTGGAGCCCGACACGTAGCAGTCGTGCGCGGTCCACGGCCCGTACCGGGTGACCACCTCGGAGATGTCCCCCTGCTCACCCTCGAAGTCCGGGTCCTCGCTGCACGCCGGGGTGACCGACAGCCACGGGTGGGTCTCCACCAGCTCCTGGAGGCCGGGGAGCGCGTACAGGTCCGCCGGGCGGCGGGCGCCGTAGAAGATGTGCACCCAGCGGGTGCGGTTGACCTTGGTCAGCTCCTCGACGAGCGCCTTGATCGGGGCGAGCCCGACGCCGCCGGCCACGCAGAGGATGTCCCGGGTGGACGTGGTGTCCAGGGTCATCGACCCCATCGGCGCGGCCAGCCGCAGCAGGTCCCCCGGCCGGGTCCGGCGGACCAGCGCGCCGGACACCCAACCGGCCCCCTCCGGCGTACGGACGTGGAACTCCAGCACGTTGTCGTCGTTCGGGGCGTTCGCCACCGAGTAGGTGCGCCACACCCGGGGGTGGTACCGGGGCACCTCCAGGCTGACGTACTGGCCGGCCCGGAAGGGCAGCGGGTGCTGGAGGGCGCGGACGGTCAGCACGGCGGTGTCCGGGCCGCGCCGCTCGTGGGTGAGCACCTCGGCGTGCCAGAACGGCGGGTTGTCGTCGGCCTCCGCGCCGGCCAGCATCTTCGCCGTGATCGCCTGGTACGCCTCCCGCCACGCCTGGTCGTACTCCAGGTTCCAGCCGTCGCGGGCGGTGTCGCGCAGCGCGTCCAGCAGGGCCAGGCCCATGGTCTCGTAGTGCGCCGCGTCGACGTGGTACTTCCGGTGGTCGCGGCCGAGCGCGCGCAGGTACTCGTCGAAGCTCTCCGGGTCGTCCACCGTCTGGGTGGCGGTGACGATCGCCTCCAGGATGCGATCCCCCTGGCCGGCCATCTGCACCGGGAAGAGCTGCCGCAGGCTCGGGTCGAGGAGGAACATCCGGGCGTAGAAGTGCTCGCTCAGCCGGTCCCGGTGCTCCTCCACCAGGGCCCAGCTCTCCTTCAGCAGCCGTGCGAAGTTCTCCACCGGGGTTCGCTCCTTCGGGGACTGCGGATCGGACGCCCATAGAATGTCCACGGAGCGTGCGCACCGGTCGCACAGAGTGTGCGACCGCCTCACATCGCCGCTCCGGTCGTGCCGGCGGGCCGTCCGGTCGGGCAGAGTGGTGCCGTGACCGTTGAGCTCACCCGCCCGGTGTCCCGCCGGACCCTGGGCACCGAGACGCTGCTGGTGCTCGGGTTGTCGCTCGGGCAGTCCGCGGTCTACGCGACCGTGTCGATCATCGCCAAGCTGACCGCCGAGGGGCCGCTGTCCAAGCAGACCGCCTCGCTGAACACCTCCCAGTCGGCCCGGCCGTACCTGGACCTGACGTACCAGCTGCTCGGCATCTGCTTCGCGCTGCTGCCGGTGCTGCTCGCCGTACACCTGCTGGCCCGGGATCCCGGCGACCCGGCGCGGACGCTCGGCGTCGACAGGCGGCGGCCCGGGTCCGACCTGGCCCGCGGCGCCGGGCTGGCCGCGCTGATCGGCCTGCCCGGCCTGGCGCTGTTCTGGGCGGCGGCGCAGCTCGGCGTCAACGCCACCCTGGTCCCGGCCGCCCTGCCGGACCTCTGGTGGGCGGTGCCGGTGCTCCTGCTGGCCGCCGTGCAGAACGCCGTCCTGGAGGAGGTGATCGTGGTCGGCTACCTGGTCACCCGGCTGCGCCAGCTCCAGTGGCGGCTCGCCGCGGTCATCGCGGCCAGCGCCCTGCTACGCGGCTCCTACCACCTCTACCAGGGCTTCGGCGCGTTCGTCGGCAACGCCGTGATGGGCGTGATCTTCAGCCTCTTCTATCTGCGGACCCGCCGGGTGGCCCCGCTGATCGTCGCGCACACCCTGCTCGACGTGGTCGCCTTCGTCGGCTACTCGCTGCTGCCCAAGGAATGGTTCAGCTGGCTCTGACCGGACCCCGCGCCCGGTGCTGAGCAGCCCGGCGCCGGCCGGTAGGCCCAGATCGCCCGCGCCGCCAGCCGTTCGGCGGCCGCCGCGTCCCCGGCCGCCGCGGCGAGCACCGCGGCCCCCGGCAGCAGCCGGGACGCCAGCCGCAACGCCAGCCAACCGGCCGCCTGCGCGCTCAGCGGCAGGGCCAGCCGCCACGCCGCCTCCGTCGGCGTCCGCGGCCCGTCGGCGGCCCGGGCCGCCGCCAACGCCGCCCGGGCGCTCGGCGCGTCCGGATGCACCCGGGTCAGCACCAGCAACTCCACCGCCCGCTCCGGATCGGCCGGGTCCCGGCCGTACGCCGCCGCCAGCCGCAGCACCAAATTCGCCTGGGTCCAGAGCACCGTCGCCAGCTCGGCCACCGGCGCGAACAGCCCGGCCACCGCCGCGCCCGCCCCACCCATCCCGGCCAGCCGCACGTACCGCCGGCTGGCCAGCCGGGCCAGCGCGTCCGGGGCCGCCGCCGGGTACGCCGCCCGCCGCCGCTCGGCCCAGTCGCGGGCGCGCGGCCCGAGCGCCTCGACCGCCGCCAGCGCGAGCAGCTCCGGCGCGAGGCCGGGCTGCTCGCGCAGCCGCGCGGTCAGCGCCGCCAGATCCAGTTCCCGGGTACGCCCCGACGCGGGCTCCGGTTGGCGCGTCCCGGTTGCTGCTTCCGAACCGGCGAGGGCCGGCTCACCCGCCGGGCTGGCTGCCTTTCCCGGGGTGCTCGGTTCGGTCGGGGTGGCTGCTTCCGCCCGAGTGGCCGTCTGCGCCGGGGTGGTCAGTTCCTCCGGGGTGCCGGGCCCGGCCGGTGCGGTCCTCGTCGCGGAGGTGGCCTTCCGGACCGGTGCGGCCTTCTTCGGCGCGACCGCCTTGCGGGCCCGGGGCACCCGCTTGGCGGGGGTGGGCCGCTCCGTGGCTTGCGGGTCGGGGACGGCAGCGGCGTCAGCGGGAAGGGTGGCTGGTTCGGTGTCCGGCCGGGCCGGGACGACAGCGGCCGGCGGGACATCGGATCCGGGTCGGTCCGTCGCCGGCGGCGCTTCTTCCGTCGAACCGTGTCCAGGGTCACCGGCTCCGGTGCTCGACTCGCTCGCCGGTGCGGTAAGCCGTTCGGCGGCCGACTTCCGGGGCCGGGTAGCCCGCTCTGCCGGTGCCCGCCGGGTCGCCGCCTTCGGCGCCTGCTCCGTCGCGTCCGGCCGCGTCTGCTCCGCTGCCTGCGCTCGCGTCTGGGTGCTGTTATCGGCGGACTGCTCCGGCCGCTGGGCGTCCGGGGCCGGTGCCGGCTGCTGCCGCACGGCCTGGGGACCGGGGACGCCTGCGGCGGCCGGATCCGGCGGCTGGAAGAGGACGTTCGGCGCCGCATTGGCCCGTGGTGTCCGCTTCGTCGGGCTCGCCCCCTGGGCGGTCGACGCCCCGTCGACCGTCTCCGGTCCGGCGGGCGTCGGCGGGGTGAAGGTCGCCTTCGGCAGCCGGCCGCGCCGGGAACGCGGGGCGGGCTCGGGGCGCGGCGGGTTGCTGGGCGGCTGCTCCTGCATATCGACGAAGCCTAGTCTTGAACCCGCCGCGGCACAGCGTGGGAAACGCGGGGTCCCGACCTCGGCGGGGCATCCTCCGTGCCGGGTCGATAGTCGTTTTGCTCCCGACCGGGCCGTACCTGTATCCTCGGGCGCGGTGGCCTCACGGGTCGCCAGGGAGACTTCGCCTAGTCTGGTCTATGGCGCCGCACTGCTAATGCGGTTGGGGTTTTAAAGCCCCTCCCGGGTTCGAATCCCGGAGTCTCCGCGCGAAAGCCGGGTGTGTAGACTGGCCGAGCACGAGCGCCCGTAGCTCAATGGATAGAGCATCTGACTACGGATCAGAAGGTTAGGGGTTCGAGTCCCTTCGGGCGCACAGAGCACGAGAGAGCCCCCGACCAGCCGGAACGGCAGGGTCGGGGGTTCTTTCGTATTCGCTGTGATGTGTGCGTGGACGTCCGTGGGAGCCACGCTGGGAGCCACGTGCCCTCACTGCCCGAACAGCGCACGGGACATGGCCTCCGCAGCCGAACGCCGGTCGCCTTCCATCAGGTGCCCGTACACATCCTTGGTGATCGCAATTGAGGTGTGCCCCAGCACTTCCGAAACGACGTGCAGCGGGGTGCCCTGAGCCAGCATCAGCGAGGCCCCGGAATGACGGAGCTCCAGCCGGCGTACCTGGAGCCCAGCGAGCACGACACGGTGGCGAAGTTCTTGGCCGGCGAGCCGGAGCCCCCGACGGAGGTTCCCGGTCTTGCCGCCTGGTTCGAGCAGATCACGGCGTTGAAGCAGCAGGGCAAGCGGATCGAACGCGTGCGGGTACACGACGACCCGCCGACCGATTACCAGCGGTGGGAGCGCTGGATCGGCCGGTGGAACGTGGAAGCCGGCGAGGAGATCCACTACCTGACGCGGGCGAGAGCGCATGAGATCGGCTTGCTGCCCGCAGCCGGCGACGTCGACTGGTGGTTGCTGGATTCCAGCCGACTGATCATGATGCGGTTCGACCAGGTCGGCCACCGGATCAGCAACGAACTGGTGACGGACCCGGCGACCGTGGTGCAGGCGTGTGCGTGGCGGGACCTGGCAGTCCACTACGCCGCTCCGACCAACGCGCGGAGCGCAGCCGCCTAGCACGAGGAAGTCAAGCGATGAACCCGATCGAAGAGTGGCTGACCCAGCCCGAAGGACTGGCCGATCGCCTGCGTGCCCTGCGCACGCAGACCGGCCTGTCCGGCAAGCAGCTCGCCGACGCGAACGGCTGGGCACCGTCGAAGGTCTCCCGACTGGAGAACGGCCGGCAGATGCCGGCGCCCGCCGACCTGTACGCGTGGGCACGCGCCTGCGGTGCCGACGACACCGCCGCTCAAGACCTGTTGCGGATGCTCGGCGAGGTCCAGGCCGCGCACCGCAGCTTCCGCCGCCGGATGCGTCAAGGCCAAGCCGCCGTTCAGGACAGCTACAACCAGCTTGTCGCCGAATCGCGCCTGATCCGGCACTTCGAAACCGTGTACGTACCCGGGCTACTTCAGACCGCCGACTACGCCCGCCGCGTCCTCACCGAGATGGTCGAGCTACACAACCTCGACATCGTCGACGTGGACGCCGCGGTAGCCACCCGGATGCAGCGCCAGCACCTGCTGTACGACACCAGCAAGCGTTTCGAGTTCCTACTAGCCGAGCCCGTACTGCGGTGGCTGCTGTGCTCGCCCGAGGTCATGCGCGGCCAACTCGACCGGCTGCAAACTGTGGTTGGCGTACCGAACATCCGCTTCGGCATCCTGCCGCTCGGCGTCCCGCTCGCCACCACCCCGCAAAACTCCTTCTAGATGTACGACGACGTCGCCATCGTGGAGACCTTCGTCGGCGAGACCACCCACCGCGACGACGAAGCTGCCGCGTACGCCAAGGCCATCGAACGACTCTGGAACGAAGCCATCACCGGAGAAGACGCCCGCAGACTCATCGTCCGCGCGGCCCATGACCTCCAGGACTAGGAGGACATCGTGAATTCTGCCGTCACTTCCGGACCTTCCCACGTGACGTCAGTTCTCGCCAGGGTAGTTCTCGCTGAGGCTTTTTTACCGTGCCCGACCACAGCGAATTCGATGTTCAAGGCCAGTTCATCGAACTGCTCAAACTCAGGCGGACAATTCAGTTCTCTGCTGTCGAAGTCGAGATGCAGTCGACCAGGGCCGGTGCAATAGATGCCATCATGGCGGAACTCGATTCCACGCGATCCTTTTAGCTCGCGCGATTTGTAGGGAAGGTTCACTTCCGTGATTGCGTGAACTTGGCGGTTCTCGCCGAGCACCGCAATTGACGCCTGATGTATAGGCAGAAATGCCAAGTCAGGACCAAGGTGCTCAAAGAACAGGTCTACGTTCCCTGTCAGACTTGCTCGTCCCGAGCGGAAGTAAGAAAGGTTGGCGTCGAGAATCGTGATCGTCGGGAGGCCAACTGTGGGCAGGAGAAGGCGCAACAGTTCGTGGCGTTTCGCACTCCTAGTCCTAGTGCCTTCCCGCCATGGAACTTCCAACTCTGAATTACCACCGGTTGTCTTGACCAAATACGGTGACCGGTCGGTCTCGAAATGCAACCCGAGCACTCTGCCGTAACCCGTCTCGACGTAGGTGCTCGTCATTTCCGGGACAACTGCGTCATTGAATCGGCTAACCATCTGCGCCCACCAATCGGCGAGGTCCAGAGAAGTGTCGAGAGGCTGAATCGCTCTAGAGTCCTCGTTCAGGCCAATAATCCAGATTATCTCCTCTCCCATGGCGCTATTCGCTGCCCCGGCTAGTTGGCGCGCCTTGTCAGGACCGGGCAGCTTGCCTTTGCACTCAATCCGCTCGTCCTCGACCGAACGCCCACTCATAACGTCAGCAACGGCACTGACCACGATTGCCTCAATTAGTGCGCGCTTCGCCACCTCTACCCCCCCGCCGTCCAGAAGGTCCCCGTCTAGCTCTGCTCAGCTTAGGTTGCCGAATTCTTCTCTACTAGATCAAGGCGGCCCGCAAGCGGGCCGCGCCGGCCGCGCTCGGCCTGCTGGCGGCGCAAGCGCCGGCATCGGCCGGCGCGCCGGCCAGTTAGGGGCATGCCTCCGGCGGGGGCCAGACGACTCCGAGATGGAGTTGCCGAACGGTTCCGGGTTCGTGGGTGGTGGGATGCATCCCGCCAGCCACCGACCCAGGCAGAGCCGAGCAGGCCATGGCCAGGGCGACAAGGTCGTTCGTCCGGTAGGGCGCTCCACCTTGTCGCTTTGGCCCTGGCCCGCTCCACGGTGTGTGGGTCGGCGGCAGACGGGATGGCGGCAGAGGCAGTTAGCGCGTCTAACGGCGTCGGAGGATCTACAGCCAGCGAGGCTTAGCCGCTTCAGCAATCATGGGCGTCGAAGGGCGCGCAGTTACTGGCACGGGTTCCTCATGCTCTAGCCGCGACCAGCGGAGGCCGACAGAGTCTGTGTACTGGATCTCAAGCAACGTGTTCACTGCAAGCGGATCATGGGCTTCGGTGTGCACGAACGCCTCCCGCGACTCAGCGGCCGGGATGTACCGGAGATCGGTGTGCCTTGTCCTGAAGCCTTGCTGTCCGTCATCCACGATCCGCGATGCTGGCCGAAGTTCTAGCCGGCGAGGAGCCTTACCGTCATTGGCGTGAGCAACGAAGTTGACGTCGCGAATCGGACCAGGGCTGTCGTTACGAACCGTGAGCGTCACCGTCTCACCTCGGACGCGTTCGACATCGAAGCTCACAAGCCTTGCTTGCGCCGCTTCACGGTTCCGTTGATCCGCCGCTGATTGCTTATCGTCTAGACGCCTTCGGTGCACCTCCCACCACAGCCCTGCTCCAACGGCTACGACGCTGAGGAACGCGCAGCAACTGGCAAGTAGTGACCCCACCGCGCCCAGGATCGACCCGACTGCGGCGACCCAGTCAGCGACCGACCCAGGATCCACCCCAGGTTTATCCACGTCCACTATTGTCTGACTCGACGCAAGTGAGGGCCTAACGAGTGCCGGGCAAGGTCCACTGCCAGCCAGTACCGACCCTTGGACGCAGTCGTAGAGGCTGTGGCTGTACAGCCAGCCATACAGCCAAGAGCACCCGCTGAGGCCGACGCCACCCGACAACGGAAGACGCGCTGACCAAGGCGCGGCTACCTGACCAGCCGCCCGTGATCTTCTTCTAGTCCCAGGCCGCTACGGGCCACCGGCGCCAAGCTTGACAGCCGCCATTGAGACTTGTCCGGTAGGGCATTATTTCCGTCTGGGGGATCTTGGACGGTTGGAGACTGCCCGAGGAGGAGACCTGCGCGCGACGTCTAATGCAGGAACGTCTCGTCTACCGGGTGGCAGCGTTTCGGTGCCCTCACGATAAGTGGGCGGCCTACACCGCTTTGAATCTGGCCTTCAACCAGAACGGGCCGAGCGTCTCTGTGCCAGGAGACGGCCTCAGCGTAGTGTTCGGAAGGCAAGCGGACAGCAATCTCGCTGTACCTGTTGTTTCGGATGGTCGAAACTTTAATCCAACCCCACGCGTCGCCGGTGCTATGCCTAAGCTCGACGATCTTTCCCGAGAATATTTGTTGTGGTTCCACCTTGTTTACGCGAAGCTTTTCTGCAGTCTTTTCAACCAGATCGTGTGCGTCGGAATCGATCGAGACGGACTGCGGCAGGGCCTGCGAATGCTTCACGGCTTCCGCCCAGCTAAATTGCGTCTCAAACTCGCCTACTGCATCCTCAGAAAGAACGCGGCTTAAGGCAGAACAGAATTCACGACTCACTCCCCGCTCTACGATGGCTATGAGTGTGTCGATGTCTGGTTCACGTGCAGGTTCAACAATCAGCCTTTGTATGGCCTCGATCGACTGGGCGAACGTGCGCATCACTCGACGTTCGAAGGGCTCTGGGGCGCTGCGTTCGATGGTGACCATCGGCTCTTGCTGGCCCTCAGGTTCCTCTACCTCGGGTAGCTCAACCAGTACGGGGATGATGAAGGAGCCGTTTTCGGTGTGCCCCATCCGCGCATTCTCAACTACCTTGTCGCCTCGACGAGAGTAGTTATTTCCAATCTCTCCACGTTCCCGAAGTGAAGTGGTGCCAGATGAGCGGAGCATTACCCTAGCCGAGGAGGTGATGGTTGCCGCGGCCTCTAGGGGAATAGAGTCCGTGATCTTAAAATCGTTGGCGGCGCGCAGCCTAGTAATGTCGAAGCGAAAGTAGCGGATACGATCCAGCATCTTTCGTGTGGCCAACTCTTCTGACATTGCCAGCCGCTCGACCACGCCCAGCACGATTTCTGGCTGATCACTTCGGTTTGGCACACCGATTTGGAAGTCGTCTTTAGCCCACAGGCTTCCCGCTACGCCAGGCGGGTACTCGTGCCACCCCTTGTGCCGCATGTATAGCTGCACGTCCCGAAGGTCGGGAACGGGTGCCTTGATAGCCATGTCACCGCACCCCCTCGACTGGCGCGAAACACCCGAAGACATCCTTGGCCCACAAATCCAAAGTCTCGGACGTAAGCCGCTGAGTCTTCGGGACATTGATGTTCCCCGGCCCTGCTTGCTGATCAACTCTAGTCCAGAAGCCGGCCGCGCGGTGCATCGTTCCAGTCTCGTCGTGATATAGCCAATCGGCACGATCGTCCACATCAAGGACAACTAGGACGAAGTAGACGGGCAGCAACGACTCCTGCCACTTCTCGCGCCACTCGACCTCGGCCGGCCAGGTCGCAGAGCGGCCAGCGATCTTGAACTGTGAGGAGCACTTGATCTGGACTGATACCGGCGCGACCGGCAGCGACACGAGCCCGTCAACGGCGAGGTAGTCCTCGTCCGGCGATGTCTCCGAGAAGCCGACCCCGGCCTGGCTGCAGACGGTCCGGACGTATGCCACGCCATATCGTGCCTTACAGGCGTTTAGTGGAAGGCGCCCGACACTCCGGGCGGGGACGACCGCTTCACCTGGGGCGCCTTCGGCGACGGACATCGATCCATCATGCGATACATCGATCGCTGACGGTAGACCCTTGGCTACTGTGCGGATGCCCCGGTCGTGCATGCGCTCGATCCTAGTTGGAGTGTGCCAACCGTGCCGCCCGTAAAGTCGCAGCTCAGACATGGCAGACGGCGAGAGCGTACGGGCCGCCCACGGGCCACAAGCCGGTGTAACTCCAGGCCGGGTGTGGCAAACCGAGACTGGCTTGGCCTGGTGATGCCAGCCCGATGAACTGATCTTGTGAGATTCCCAAGCTGACAGTCTGGGAGCCACGCGTGGGAGCCACCGGGGCGGACTGGACCGGACGGGACGGGACCTATCAAGTTGCCGAGCACTTAAGGACCAGGACCAGGCGGACAGCACCGCACGGCCTGGACATGGTCTTGGGAATCTACGGATCAGAAGGTTAGGGGTTCGAGTCCCTTCGGGCGCACAGGACGATCAAGGCCGCGACCGGCGTTTTCGCTGGTCGCGGCCTTGGTTTTTCCCAGAATGTACCGCGATCTTCCACCATGAGGTTGGTGCTCCGTTGCCACAGTGCTGTCCGGATGGATTCGTGTCGGCCGGTGCCGGCCAGTGCCGTTCCGAGCCGCCCGGTCTGGATCATGGCCGGCTGCCGGTCGGTGGCCGCTCACAACAGCGGCCGGCCCGACCGGGGTGATGCTTCCGACCGGGCCGGCATGAGTTCCGTGCTCAGGCGATGAGGAACTGCATGTTCGTCTGGTGGCGGTACTTGCAGTCATAGAGCCTTACCGTCACGCCTGACTTCTTGCTCTGCCCCGGGATGTTGAGACACTTGCCGTTCAGGGCGGACCGGGTCTGGATCCAGCACCGGTCTGCCGGCGCGCCGCACTGGATGATGAAAATCTGGTCGTAGTCGTAGTCGCACTTTCGCTGGACGATCTTGACGTTGTTCTTCTCGCCGCCGTTGGTCTGCCAGCACCAGCCGGCCTGCCACTTCGGCCGGATCGCGTACGTCAGTGGGTGGCCCTCGTCCTGCAGCGGCACGATCTCGAACTTCTGGGTCTTCTTGGCCGGGTCGCAGGCCCGTTGCTGAATGCCGGCCCCGTTGGCGCCCTTCTTGCTGGTGTTCGCCACCGTGAGGCAGAGCCCGCTGTTGCCCGCGCGGATCTGACGGGTGCCGGTCTTCGGGCCGGCCGCAGCGGTGGCGGCCGAGCGCTTCGCCGCGTCGGCGCGCGAGTCCGGGCCGATGCTGGCGACCGTGAGATAGCCGACCAGCAGCAGGGCCGCCAGGCCCAGGAGTTGAACCGATCGGCGTACCCGCGAAGTTCCGCGGGGCATTGCGAATGGCCGGTTCATGCTGCCACCTCCGTATTGCAGAATCGGGTTTCGTCCTTGCCCTGATAGAGGCAGAGCAGGACGCGGATGTCTCGGGCGTTCTTGTAGAACTGGGTCAGGGCCACGTTGCGCATCTCCGAGGTAGTCTTGATCTTGGTTTTCTTGACCTTTTTGGTCTTGCAGTCCACGTAGCTCACCACGAGAACGGCGCCGTGCCGATCACTGTCGTTGCGGTCGCTGAGGCCCGCGTGAACCTTGCCCCTGTAGCACTTGCCGCTCTTCTTGTAGGTCACGGTGCCAGCGGCCCAGCCGCCCTTGCCGGAGTCGGTCGTGACCAAGTCAAATTTCCACTTCTTGGTCGGCGCGGCGGCGCTCGCCACGACCGCGGTGCCCAGCAGGCCCGCGATGATGAGTACGACCGCACCCATCAGCGCCATCAGGCCTCTGGTGCGTGGAGGATTTTCCATCGTTCTCCCGTTCGTTATCCCGTGATTTGGAATCGCGCCGGCGGATTATCGAGATCCGGGCGTCAGGAATAGGCAAGCAGGAGTGACTTGGCATTTTCAACATGACAGATGTATGGGACAGTCCCAGACCGTTCCAATTCGGATATCCGCCCGCTCGGAACACCCATCGCCGATGGTCGGCCCGATCGTGGCGCCGTTGCCGAGCAGTGGGTCGTTGTATGCCGAACGTCTGTCGAAGAGGTGCGCCAGGCTGGTCCGGACAAGGACGCGGGAACGTGACCGTCCGCCTTGGTCCGGACAGCTGGCGGGACGCCTGTCCCAAACAGTCCCGGGCCGCGTTGACCGCTTCTGTCCGTCGCTGAGGATCCACAGCGTGGCGGGGACACAGGCCTGCGGCCCGAACAGGTGCGGTTAGCCCACCACTCACCTTCGCCTTGGGCGCTTCCTTCCGGATGGCGCTACACGCCGCGCTTCACCACCTTGTGACCATGCGCCCTGCCGAGTTCCCGGACGCACACTTAGTGCGGTGCTCGCGGTAGGTCAGGCAGCACGGCTGGGCGACGTTACGTACATCGCTACCGTGACAGTTGCGCCGGTGATGCTCGGCGACGGTAGACGGGTCAGGAAGCGTCGACCGCCAGCATCACGGACCATGAACACCCAACGGTCGTCGCTCGTTTGCTGGGCCTCGTATCGGACCAGTTCAAAATTTGGCACTTCGGCGCCGCTGGCAATGCAATGATCATGGATGGCGATGCAGGCCAGGGTGAATGCCTCTTGTTCATTGCGCAGCGTCCGTTGTTCCTCGCGTACAGCTCGGACGCTATCGTCGACGCCCGCGACTGAATCCACCGGAGGGCGGTGTTCAAGCCGGCGACGCTCCCAGACCCTTTTTAGCGCTGCGGAAAGGCCGGCATGGGCAACGTTACCTAGCACACCACTACTGACTGCCAGCACAACCCATTCGACAGCGTCGATGTAGCTGCCAATGGCATGCCCCTGAATTCCTCTGGGCCGCCTTACGAGGGCGTGTAGGTCGTTGACGCGACGTTGTTTGAACAGCCTGTTTATCCTACGTCGGCCAGCCCGATCGGCATGCCGGTCTCCGAGCGTCTTAAGCACTACGAGCGGTTGCCGCCCATGCCTCGTTGATCTCTGGACGGATTGAGCGACCCCGGCTGGCCCCGAGCCCACGGTCGCCTGCCGTAATGGTGCGTGCGCCGGCGGGCACTGGTCAGAGCGCTCGGCCAGTTCGATGAACGCGGCGGCCACAGCGGCGCGGGCGGGACGTCGGCGTCTCCGTGGCCGGCTCGCTGGTCGCCGCGGGTGTCAACTGCCCACACCCGACGCGCTGCAGGGCCGCGTCAACACCGCCGAACGCGTGCCGGCCTGGGGTGGTCGCGGCCGACCAGCCGGTCTTTTCCGGAAAGTTTCCGGAAAATCATTGACGTGTTCGAAATGCCGCTGCAATACTCCGAACACCTCTGACATCCACCTCTGTCGATTGAAGTCATGCGTCGTCAGGTGTCAACCGTCCCAAGGAGGACCTGCGCATGTACGCCAGCATCGGCGGCTCCCGCCGCCCGTCCGCCCCCCGAACATCGCGTCTCACCGTCCGGTTGGCCGTGCTCGCCTCCACCATGGCGCTGAGTGCAGCCGGCCTCGCGGTCGCCGCCACTCCGTCCAGCGCCGCCGCCTGCAACGGGTACGTCGGCCTCACCTTCGATGACGGGCCGACCGGCAGCACCAGCGCGCTGCTGTCCGTGCTGCGCGCGAACAGCGCACGGGCGACCATGTTCAACGTCGGGCAGAACGTGCAGAGCAACCAGTCCGCCGCGCGGGCCCAGGTCGACGCCGGCATGTGGGTGGCCAACCACAGTTGGAACCACGCGCACATGACCTCGATGAGCCAGAGCCAGATGCAGTCGGACCTCTCCCAGACCAACTCAACGATCCAGTCGGTGACCGGCGTCCGGCCGCAGTTGTTCCGCCCGCCCTACGGGGAGACCAACTCGACCCTCCAGTCGGTCGCCACGTCGCTTGGCCTGCGCCAGGTGATCTGGGACGTCGACTCCCAGGACTGGAACGGCGCCAGCGTCAGCCAGATCGTCGCCAACGCCAGCCGCCTCCAGGCCGGCCAGGTGATCCTGATGCACGACGGCATTCAGAACACCCGCGACGCGATTCCGCAGATCATGGCCAACCTGAGCAGCCGCAACCTCTGTCCGGGCATGATTTCACCGAGCACCGGCCGAGCGGTGGCCCCGGACGGCACTCAGCCGCCGACCACTCCGCCGCCGACCGGCACGCCGACCACTCCACCGCCCACCGGCGGGTGCACAGCGACGGCGACGACCCCCAACGTCTGGAGTGACCGGTACAACACCTCGGTGACGGTTCAGGGGGCCAACAACTGGACCGTGGTCGTGGCGGTGACCGCGCCGCAGCGGATCGTCACTACCTGGAACGGCTCCCCCAGTTGGGATAGCACCGGTTACGTGATGACGATGCGGTCCAACGGCAGCGGCAACACCTTCGGCTTCACCACGATGATGAACGGCAACAGCAGCGCCAGAGCCCAGATCCGTTCCTGCACCGCGGGCTGATCCCGGTGACCCGCCCAGGCCACCGAAAAAGATCAGAAGGTTAGGGGTTCGAGTCCCTTCGGGCGCACCACGCAATCAAGGCCGTGACCAGCGAGAACGCCGGTCACGGCCTTGATTCGTTCCCGGCATGCGCCGTGGTCTTCCGCCATGCGGGGTTACCGGTCGGTGAGCTGGCTGAGCGGGTCGGCGTGGCTGGACTGGCTGATGAGCCGGCAGACGACCGCAGGATCCAGCCAAACCGGATGGGAAAACACATGGTGGGTTCGAATGCCACGCCCTCCGTCTTCGGCGGGAAGCGAAACCGCCGCTGACCTCAATGGACGAAGGTCAGCGGCGGTCACCGCAGCGGCCGATCCCGCCGGCCGCGACCGGTTCACGACCGGTTCACGACCGCGGATGGTCAGCGTTCGCGCTGATCACCGGCCATGTTCAACGGGCTGGCTTACGGGTTGCTACGAGCCGGAGCCGCCGAGCCCAACCCTGACGTACTGGCGCGCATGAGCGATCGAGGCAATAACAATCACCCAGCCTTGAACCACGGTCAGGTTGTAAGTAGAGCTTCCCCCGAGGCTTCTTCCGAGCATCCACGAGGAGAGTGCGGACCATGCATTGGTCAGTGCGACGTTCTGCAGGCCCAGTCTCGGAAAGTTGCTGCCACTTCGCATCCCGGATCGATACAGGCCCTCGATGTCGTTGAACCGGGCGGCTTCCGGGACGGCCGTGATCAGCTGATGCAGCGAGTTGGCGACCGTCTGCTGATTGCCGCCGTTCCAGGTAGTCGGATTGGTGTTTCGGGAGAGGCTCAGAGTGGCGCCCCGGAAATCGGCCCATTGGGTCGTGGTGCCCTCCGGCGCGCTCACCCCGGCCGCCGGCCTGAGGCTGGTGTAGTTCCCCGAGAAGTAGAGCTGGTTCACGTGCGTGTTGATGCCGTCGAGATCACGGCGGTTGATCGTGCGGTTGAGCTGATTCTGCAGGTCAGTCACGTGATTGCTGAAGGCCCACGTCGTTCCGGCTCCGTTGGAGAATCCCCAGACGTACAGGTCTCGGGCGTTGATCCAAAGGTCGGCCCGCTCTCCCCAGTCGATCTGCAGCGTGACCCGGATCAGCGCCGCCTCTCGCTGCGTCCGCAACCCCCCGGTGCCGTCATGCCAGTTCGACGTGGCGTACCGTAGGTTGTTGATGAAGCTCGAATACTCATTCATTGTCTGGTCGCTCGGCTGGCCGCGCAGATTGAAGTGAATGTGCGCGACCCAGTCCGTCGGCATGGATGCTGCGGCTGGCTGAGCGCCTGCGTTTACGCCGGCGACAAGCGCAAGCAATGACAAGGCGGATGCCAGTGCCGCGCGTACGGCGCTTCGTACTCTCTTCATTCTTCCTGCTCCGTCTCGGCGGGTCCCGGCCTTTGTGATTCCGGGGGTGCGAATCCGCACCCGCTGAGCGTAGGCGCAGTCCACTTTCTTTCTTGTTGAAGTCTTGTGGAACAGGTTCGCGAGGATGACACCGCCGCCCGCCCGGTCGTGAGAGTCATCACCCCCGGACGAGCGGGTGACGCGCGCGGCTGACAAGGGTCGGACCAGAATCAGGGCCGACGGTTCGCGTCCGGTCGGCTGCATCACGAGGGAAGGCCCCCAGGTCCGGGGCTCTTTCCCCCGAGATCGGCACCCCTTCGGGGCTCATTTTCCCGGTCGCGTACAACCGTTTCCGGCGCGCTGCCGTCTGGAACGGTGAACCCAGGGAGGTGGCCGGATGCCGGACGCATCGGACCAGGAATACATCGAGTACGTGACGGCGCGCCTGCCGGCGCTGCGGCGGCTCGCGTACGGGCTCTGCGGTGACCGCCACCTGGCCGACGACCTGGTGCAGGAGACCGTCACCCGGCTCTATCTGCGCTGGGCGCGGATCGCCGAGGTCGAGCAGCTCGACGCGTACGTCCGTACGGTGCTGGTCCGGCATTTCGTGGACACCCGGCGGCGCGGCTGGTGGCGGGTGCACCTGTTCGGCGGGCCACCCGACGTGCGATCCACCGAGGACCGGGGCGTCGAGGAGCAGGCTGTGCTGCGCGACGCCCTGGCCAAGGTGCCGCCCCGCCAGCGGGCGGTGCTGGTGCTGCGTTTCCTGCACGACCTGCCGGTGGAGGAGGTGGCCCGGACGCTGGGCTGCTCGCCCGGCACGGTGAAGAGCCAGACCTCGCACGGCCTGGCGGCGATGCGACGGCTGCTCGGGGACCGCGAGCTGGCCGGCTGGACGGGAGGGGAGCGGTGAGCATGAGGACCGATGACGAACACGTCGCCGACCGGCTGCGGTGGCTGGACGACGAGCCGGCCGGCCCGTCCCGGGTCGACCTGTCGGGGGCGATCCGGGAGGCCCGCCGGCGGCGGCGCAACCGGCGGGTGGCGGCGGCCGGGGCGGCGGCGCTGGGGGTGCTGGCGATGGCGGCGCTGCCGGCGGTGCTGGGCGGCGACGGCCGGGCGGCGCCCGCGCCGGCCGCGAACCCCAGCCCGTCGAGGCCGGTGCCGACCGGTCCGTGGCAGGGGGTGTGCACGGTCACCCTGCTGCCCTTGCCGGACGACCCGCGGGGCGCGGTCACCGGCGGCGACCCGGACGGCCGGTGGCTGGTCGGCCGCCGGGCCCCGCAGGAGCCGAACCGGACGGAGTACGGCCTGCTGATCTGGGCAGGGGACCAGGTCCGGGAGGTCGAGCTGCCGGGCTCGATGCAGAAGTTGGCCGACGTGAACCGGGCGGGCCTGGCGGTGGGCTCGTCGGTGGCGGGCGGCGGAAAGGTGCGGGCGTGGGCGGTGCGTGACGGTGAGGTCATCGGCCTGCCCGGGGAGACGTCCGTGGCGGCGTTGGGCGTCAACGACGCCGGCCGGATCGTCGGCTATCGCGCGCTGGGGGCCGTCTGGGAGCCGGGGGCCCGGCAACTGCCGGTGGTCTGGGACTCGTACCGGAGCCAGCCGGTCGACCTGCCACTGCCCGGCCCGCGGTGGGAGGGCACGGCCGTCGGCATCGACGAGGACGGCACCATCCTGGGCGCGATGTCCGAGGGGCCGGGGGATCAGCCCCTCCGGGCGGTGGTGTGGCGTCCCGGCGCCACCCGACCCGAGGTGCTGCCGTTGCCGCAGGTGCCCGGCGGGACGGCGTCCCGGTTCCTGTCCCTGTCGTTGGCCGGTGGCTGGGTGACCGGCATCGCCGAACGCGACACCGAGGTGGTCCCCCGCGACGGCCTGCACCGGTATCCGGTGCGGATCGACCTGCGGACCGGGCGGGCGGACGTACTGAAGGGTGACTTCTGGTCCGGGACCGGCAACGGTTGGGGCTGGCTGGCCGGTTGGATCGCCGAGGACGTCCCCGGCGTGATCACCGACACGGGGTCGGTGAAGCTGCCCGTGCCGGACGGCTGGCGCGGCGAGCGGCAGGGCGGGGTGACCAGTTTCAGCGACGACGGCCGGGTGATCGGCGGGTATCTCGAATCCGACGACCAGGTCCGGCCGGTGCGCTGGACCTGCCGGTGACCGGTGCGGGGGCGGTCCAGGACCGCCCCCGCACCGGAGGCCGTTCGGCGTGACCGGCGGAGGTCACCTCCGGCCCCGGACCGCCGCCGGTCACGGCTGACCGGGGATCAGCTGGCGGGCTTGCCGAACCAGCGGGCGAGCTGGCCGTCCAGGTCCTGCTGATCGTCGCCGATCCAGGCGACGTGGCCGTCGGGGCGGAGCAGGACGCCCGGAACATCCAGTACCGCGGTGGGATCCGCGAGGTGGTCGACCCGGTCCGACCAGCCGCCCACCGTCAGCCGTTCGGTGCGGTCCAGCAGCAGGCCACGGCCGCGATGCAGCAGACCGTAGAGGCGGCCCTGGTGCACGTCGAGGTCGGGCAGGCGGCGGCCGAGCAGGTCGGGGCCCGCGCCGAAGTCGTAGCGGACGCCGATCGCGGTGATCTTCTCGAACAGGTGGCGGTTCACCTCGTCGAAGTCCATCAGCTCGGTGAGCAGCCTGCGCACGGCCTGCGGGCCCGCGCCGGTGGAGAGCAGTTCCGTCTGGGCGCGGGTGTTCTCCAGCACGTCCTGGGCCACCGGGTGACGTTCGGCCTGGTAGGTGTCCAGCAGCGGGTCCGGTGCCCAGCCACGGATCTGGGCGGCCAGCTTCCAGCCGAGGTTGACCGCGTCCTGAACGCCGAGGTTGAGGCCCTGCCCGCCGATGGGTGGATGGATGTGCGCGGCGTCGCCGGCCAGCAGCACCCGCCCGACCCGGTACCGTTCGGCCAGCCGGGTGGCATCGCCGAAGCGGGACAGCCAGCGCGGGGAGTGCACGCCGAAATCGGTGCCGGCGATGGCCCGTAACTGCTGCCGGAAATCCTCCAGCGTGGGCGGCTCCGCGCGGTCACTCACTCCGGCGGCGGGGACCACCACGCTGTAGGCCCCGTCCGCGAAGGGCCGGAGCCAGAATCGCTGCTGGGTCTGCCGGATCTCGGCCACCCTGGCGGCGAGTTCCTCCGGTGGCACCCCCACTTTCATCTCGCCCATCAGCGTCTCGGTCCGCGCCGGCTCGCCGGGGAAGCCGACGCCGAGCAGCTTGCGCACCGTACTGCGCGCGCCGTCGCAGCCGACGAGATAGCGCGCCCGCAGCCGTTCCCCGTCGGCCAGCTCGACGGTCACCCCGTCGTCGTCCTGCGCGAGACCGGCCACCGAACTACCGCGCCGGACCCGCGCACCCAACGCGATCGCATGCTCTTCGAGCAGCCGGACGACGACCGGCTGCGGGATGCCGAGCAGATAGCCGTACGCGGGATCCAGGCCCTCGGGCGCGGGTTTGGCGATGGCGGCGAAGAGGCCGGCGGCCGGACGCCGCCGTCCGCGTTCGAGCAGGCGGTCCAGCAGCCCGCGCATGGCCATCAGCTCGATGCTGCGCACGTGCAGACTGACAATGCGAATGTACGACTCGGGCTCGGTCTCCTTCTCCAGGACGAGTACCCGTACATCGTGCAGCCGCAACTCGGCGGCGAGCATCGCGCCGGTCGGCCCGCACCCGGCAATGATCACATCAAACGAAGAGTCCATCGGTGTTGCCCTTCGGGAGTGCCTTGATGGCGAGACGCTCCCGGCGACACCTACGTCGATCGCCCTACCGTGACGGGAAGGGGGAGCACCCACATCGATATCAGTTTCATGGGTCTCACCTCCTCGGGCCGGGTCACGGGCAGCAGCCGGAAGCTACTGGTCCGCGCCTCATCGCGTCCAGCGATTTATCCGCCACCTGCGCCCAGCGCCGCGACGGGGACGCGCCTGCCGTCCCGGCTGCGCGGCCCGTCGCGGGGCCCGGACTAGCGGTAGCTGATGTCCGACGACGCGTACCGGCAGTACGTGCCGTCGGCGCCGCTGCCGGTCTTGGTGGGTTCCTTGCCGGTGTTGTTGCCCGTGTACCGGTCGCAGATGGAGATCTTCCTGCTGCTGTCGCCGTAGATGGTGATGCCCGAGAACGTCGCGGTGTCGCCGTAGTTGGTGTTGATGCCGGCCAGCGCCGAACCGGGTGCGGTAACGGTGACGTTCTGGATGGCGACGGTCCGCTTGTACTGGGTCTTGCAGTTGCCGCACGACCGGTACAGCTTGCCGAAGTTGCTGACGTCGAAGTTCTTGATGGTCAGCTTGCCGCCGCCGTTGTGCTGGAACACCTTGTCGGAGGCGGCCCGGGCGCCGCCGCCGTCCACCGTGTAGGTGGCCGAGGAGCCGCCCTTGAAGGTGGCGGCGTCCTCGCCGACGTCTTCCCACCACACGTTGACAAGCGTGCAGCTGCCCTTGCAGTGGATGCCGTCGGCGGCCGGCGAGCCGATGATCAGGTTCCTGACCGTCGCGCCGTCGGCCAGCTCGAAGAGCGGCTTCTGGCTCTCGCTCTGGCCGCCGTCGCCCATGGCGCCACCGGCCTTGTATCGCGCCAGGCCGAAGTCCCGGGTGCCGCTGATCGACTGGGTGCTGGTCACGGTCGTGGTGCTCGTGGCGGTCGGCCAGCTGGCGGCCTGGGCGCCGGTCTGGGTGACGACCAGGCCGGTGGCGACGAGTCCCACGGTGGCGAGCGGCAGCAGGGCGCGCCGCCACCACCGCCGGCGGGGTGGCGGGGTGTCGTTCTCACGCTTGGTCACGGGTCCTCCAGGTGCGGTCGAGGGGACGGGCGCCGGCCGGGTGGCCGGGCGGTGGGATCAGGTGGTGCGGTGGCCGGTCCGGTGGGCGGCGGGCTCAGGCCGGCAGCCGGTCGGCGCCGGCGAGCAGCCGGACCACGGGCGGCACCAGCGGGGCCGGCAGGACCGGGCCGGCGCGCAGCACCGGCGTCCAGCCGGCGTCGGCGCCGAGATCCGGGTCGTGCTCCGCGTTGTACGCCCCGACCAGGTCGACCGGGCGGGCCGGCCGGGCGCCGGTACGCACCCAGTTGCCGGTGGTGGTGATCGCCGTACCGCCCCAGTCGTGGATCAGGTCGGCCGGGGATATCCCGGCGCCGAGGTCGAAGAAGTTGTGCTCGGCGTGGATTGCCGACTGCACGCCGACGCCGAGGGCGTACTCGAAGTCGGGCCCGGCGAGCCGGTAGTGGTTGTTGTAGACGTCGACCTGGCCGAACCGCACCCGGGGCAGCCGTTGCAGGACACCGTCGAAGACGTTGTGGTGCACGGTCACCCTGAGCCGGCCCACGTCCGGCCCGACGGTGTTGGACGAGCCGATGAGCATCAGCTTGTCCCGACCGACGAACCGGTTGAACGAGGCGGTCACCAGGCTGGCGGTGTGCGTGATGTCCAGCGACCCGTCGTGCACCTGGTACGGCCGGCCGAAGTAGAGCGGCTGGTCACGGTCCGGGTTGGCGCCGTCGGTGAACGTGTTGTGGTCCACCCAGACGTGCTCGCTGCGGCGGACCGAGATGTGGTCGTACTGGGAGTTCCAGTTGCCGGTGTCGCCGTCGGTGGGCGACCAGGCCGGGAAGCAGTCGTGCGCGTCGTCGAAGGTGAGATTGCGGATGATCACGTTGGGTGCGGTGTCGACCATCAGGGTCAGCCCGGTCAGCCGGGCGCCGGCGCGGCCGATGATCGTGGTGTTGGGGCCGACGTTGATCTGGGTCTGCCGGGTCTGGTTGGCCACCGACCGGACCCGGGCCTCCTCCAGCGGGCCGGTGGGGTTGCTCCGCCCCCAGACCGCCGGGTCGTCGGTGGCCAGGTAGGCGTCCAGCGAGTAGCCGGGGTCGGCCAGGTCGGCGCAGCCCAGCAGGGTGCCGTCGGCGGCGGAGAAGCCGTTCACCTCGCCGTCCACCACGATCAGTTTGGGGGTGGCGTTGCCGCGGTTGGTGGCGTTGTCACCGCCCAGCGCCCGGACCAGCCCGGCCCGGTCGGACACCACGTACACCTGGTCGGCGGTCGCGGCCGCGCCACCGGTGGTGCCGCCGGCCGCGGCGGCCCAGCCGTCGTTCGGCGGCAGCACCTGCCGGGCCAGGGACCAGGTGGTGGCCGGCGCTCGATCGGTGGCGGCGCTCGCGCCGCCCGCGCTCGCGGTCACCAGTGCGACCGCGAGCACCGCCGTGGCCGTTGTGCCACATCGCATTCTGCACACTCCGGAAGGCGTCGTCCGACATCGGTATCGCCACGGAAAAGAAATGTTTTCCGCTCTTCGAACGTAGGCAATCAATGTGACGACGGTCAATGCAATGAATGTGCAGGTATTTTGCAGTCGTTTTGGGCGAGGTGGAATTTCCGGACCGGCTCCAGGGGCTATTCAGCCCTTCGGTCCGAATTGGTCGCGCCGCTTCCGGCGGTCGTTTGCATCGTCGTGCGCAGCCGGCCGGGTCAGCGCGGGCACCTCCCTTCCGCCGGATGACTCATGCCGCCCTCGCCAGGGTCCCCAGCACGCCGTACCGGTCCAGTTCGGTGAGCCAGCCGGTGACCGCCGAGCGCACCCCGTCGTCACCGGACAGCTCGGGCGGAAACACCTCCGCCAGCCCGAAGAGCGCGTCCGCGACCCCGGTCGGGGTGTCGGGGGCCGCGCGCAGCCGGGCCCGGATCCGGCCGGCCAGCGGATCGTCCAGCGGCAACTGAGCGCCGTCGTCGGCCCGGCCCCGGGCGAACCGCATCCACGCCGCCACCACCAGCGCCGACCAGTGCGCCGGCCGGCCCCCGGCCCGCAGGTCGGCGACGGTGTGCAGGATCCGCTGCGGCAGCTTCTGCGACCCGTCCATCGCCACCTGGAGGGCCCGGTACCGGATGGCCGGGTTGGCGAACCGGGCCAGCGCCTCGGCGCCGTAGTCGACCACCGAGATGCCCGCCGGCGGCCGGAAGCTGGCCGCCACGTCCTGCGCCACCAGCCGGTGCAGCACGGTCGCCAGGTGCGGCACCGCCAGCGCGTCGGCGATGGTCTCCCGGCCGGCGAGCGCGCCCAGGTAGGCGATGGCCGAGTGCACGCCGTTGAGGGTGCGCAACTTCAGCCGTTCCCACGGGCCCGCGTCCGTGGTCAACACCGCGCCGGCCCGCTCCCACCGGGGGCGACCGGCCGGGAAGCGGTCCTCGATGACCCACTGCCGGTACGGCTCGGCGGTCACCGCCGCCAGATCGGCCACCCCCAGCGCCCGGCCGGCGACGGCGAGGGTGTCCGGCGTACTGGCCGGCACGATCCGGTCCACCATGGTGCCGGGGAACGTCACCCGGTCGGCGACCCACCCGGCCAGCCGGTCCGGCGTCCGTGCCGCCCTGATCACCGCATCGACCAGGCCGGCCAGCCGGCGCCCGTTCGCCGGCAGGTTGTCGCAGCTGACCAGCGCGATCGGGCCCGCGTCGGCGACGGCCCGGGCGAGCAGCCCGCGCAGCAGCAGCCCCGGCACGGTCACCGGAGGTCGGTCGGTGGCCAGGTCGGCGGCCAGCTCCCGGTCCGGGCGCAGCCGGCCGGTGACCGAATCGAGCTGGTACGCCTTCTCCGTCACGGTGAGCGTGACCACCCGGATCGCCGGATCGGCGAGCAGGGCCACCACCGCGGCCGGATCGCTCGCGGCGTGTCGTACCGCCCTGAGCGCGCCCACCACCTGGGTGTGGCTGCCGGCGGCGGACGTGGTGGTCACGCTGAACAGGCCGTCCTGGGCGGCCAGCGCGTCCAGCACGGCACGGCTGCGCGGCGCGACCCCGACGACGCCCCAGTCGCCGCCCGCGGCGGCCACCGCCGCCTCGGTGTAGACCGCCTGGTGGGCCCGGTGGAACGCGCTGAGCCCCAGGTGGACGATCCCGGCCGGCACGTCACCCGGGCGCAGCAGCGGCCGGCTCGACTCGGGCACCCGGGACAGGGTGGCCAGCCCCAACCGGGGTGCGCCGGGGCCCTCCGCCGGCCGGCCGGCGCCGACGGTCACCGCCATGCCGGACCGTCCGGGAAGGCGTAACGGGCGATGGCTTCCGGTGTCATCGTGCTGCTGTAGCCGGGGCGGTCCGGCAGCAGGTAACGGCCGTCGCGGGTGCGTACCGGATCGACGAAGTGCTCGTGCAGGTGATCGACGTACTCGATCATGCGGCCGGGCAGCGCGGTGCCCACCCGCAGGTAGTCGAAGACGGCCAGGTGCTGGACGTACTCGCACAGCCCGACCCCGCCGGCGTGCGGGCAGACCGGCACCCCGAACTTCGCCGCCAGCAGCAGCTCGGCCAGCACCTCGTTGACCCCGCCGACCCGGCAGGCGTCGATCTGCATCACCCCGATCGCCCGGGCCTGCAGGAGCTGCTTGAAGATGACCCGGTTCGCGGCCACCTCGCCGGTGGCCACCCGGATCGGCGCCACCGCCTCGGCGATCCGGGCGTGTCCCAGGATGTCGTCGGCGTGGGTGGGTTCCTCGATCCAGTACGGCCGCACCTCGGCCAGGACCGCCATCTTCTCGATCGCCTCGTCGACGTCCCACACCTGGTTGGCGTCCATCATCAGCAGCGCGTCGGGACCGATCTCCGCCCGGATGATCCGGGCCCGCCGCAGGTCGTCCGCCAGGGGGCCGCCGACCTTCATCTTCATCGCCCGCCACCCCTGTCGGTACGCGGTGCGGGTGAGCGAGCGGACCTTCGCGTCGGGGTAGCCCAACCAGCCCACCGAGGTGGTGTACGACGGGAAGCCGTCCCGGTCCAGTTCGGCCCGCCGGTCGGCCAGCCCGACCAGTCCCCGGTCGAGGATCGCGCCGGCCTCGTCCGGGGTGATCGCGTCGGTGATGTGGTGGAAGTCGACGCTGGCCACCAGGTCGGCGGTGGGCAGCTCGGCCAGCAACCGCCACAGCGGCACCCCGGCCAGCTTGGCCCGCAGGTCCCACACCGCGTTCACCAGCGCCCCGGTGGCCATGTGGATGACCCCCTTCTCCGGGCCCAGCCAGCGCAGTTGCGCGTCGGCGGTGAGCGAACGCCAGAACGCCACCGGCTCCGCGACGATCTCCGCCACCGTCCGGCCCGCCACGTGGTGCGCGAGGGCCCGGACGGCGGCGCAGGTGATCTCGTTGCCCCGCCCGTTGGTGAAGGTGAAACCGGCACCGGTCGGACCGGCGTCGGTGCGCAACTCGACGTAGCTGGCGGAGTAGTCGCCGCGGTTGATCGCGTCCGAACCGTCGCCGTGCCGGGCCGTGGGGAACCGTACGTCGTGCACCTCGACCCCGGTGATGGTGACGCTCATCGGCCCGTCCCCCCGTCCAGCCGGAAGACCCGGCGGGGCAGGTGGTACGCGAGGTCGACGATGGTCTCGGCGGCCTCGTCCAGCGGCAGCCGTTCCTCGGCGACCAGCCGGGCCAGGAAGCCCGCGTCGACCCGTCGGGCCACCTCGTGGCGGACCGGGATCGAGCAGAACGCCCGGGTGTCGTCCACGAACCCGGCGGTGTTGTAGAAGCCGGCGCTCTCGGTGACCGACTCCCGGAACCGGCGCAGCACCTCGGGGGAGTCCAGGAACCACCACGGCGCGCCCAGGTAGAGCGCCGGATAGCCGCCGGCCAGCGGGCCGAGTTCCCGGGTGAAGGTGGACTCGTCGAGGGTGTAGACGACCACCCGCAGCCGGGGGTCGTTGCCGTACGCCGACAGCAGCGGGGCCAGCGCGTGCACGTACTCGGTGGCCTCCGGTACGTCGCCGCCGGTGTCCCGGCCGTGCCGGGCGTGCAGCCAGCGGTTGTGGTTGCGCACCGCGCCCGGGTGCAGTTGCAGCACCAGGCCGTCGTCCAGCGACATCCGGGCGAACTCCATCAGCATGTGCGCCCGGAACGTCTCGGCGTCGGCGGCGTCGACCGCGCCCCGCAGCCCCCGGTCGTACAGGTGGGCCGCCTCGCGTGCGGTGAGCGCGAGCGTACGGGCGGTCGGGTGACCGTGGTCCGAGCTGGTGGCGCCCGCGGCGATGAACGCCGCCCGCCGCTGCCGCAGCGCGTCCAGGAAACCGTGGTACGTCCCGGTGTCCGCGCCGGTCAGCTCGCCGAGCCGGGCGATGTTGGCCGGCCAGTCGTCGAACTCCATGTCCACCACGTTGTCCGGCCGGAACGTGGTGATCACCCGGCCACCGGGGCCGCCCCACCCGTCGGCGGCCAGCTTGGCGTGCCGGCCGAGGTCGTCCAGCGGGGACTCGGTGGTGGCCAGCACCTCGATGCGGAACCGGTCGAACAGCGCCCGGGGCCGGAACTCCGGCTCGGCCAGCCGGGCGGCGATCTCGTCGTACACCTGGTCGGCGGTCTCCGGTGACAGCCGGGTCGTCACCCCGAACACGGTGTCGAAGGTCCGTTCCAGCCACAGCCGGGACGGGGTGCCGCGGAACAGGTGCCAGTGTTCGGCGAACCGTCGCCAGATCCGCCGGCCGTCGGTCTGCACCGGGCTGCCGTCGCGGCTCGGCACGCCCAGTTCGGCCGGGGGTACGCCCTGGCTGAGCAGCATCCGGGTCAGGTAGTGGTCGGGCACGACGAGCAGCCGGGCCGGGTCGGGGAAGGGCGCGTCGTCCGCCAGCACGGCCGGGTCCACGTGGCCGTGCGGCGAGATGAGCGGACGGTCCGCCACCAGCGCGTGGAGATCCCGGGCGATCGCCCGCTGGCGGGGCTCGGCGGGAAGGAGCAGGTCGGGGGCGGCGGGCACAGGCGGGTCTCCTCGCGGGTCAGTCGACGGTGAGCAGGTCGGCAACCCGGACCGCGTGACCGGTCTCGATGGACCGGTTCGCGGCCAGGCCGGTGAGCAGGGCCAGGGCGCCGTCGCGGGCGGTGGCGGAGCGGTCGAGCGGGTCCGGCTCGGCGCCGAAGAGCACCCGGGTCATCCGGGCGTCGGCTCCGCCGTGCCCGGCCCGGGTGTGCCCGGCGACCGGTATCTCGCGGGGCGGGGCCCAGAACGGGCGCAGCGTCAGCGTCGCCCGGCCCTCCTCGGTGGCCGCCTCCGCGCCGTGCAGCGCGGCGCCCTTGAGCGCGCCGGCCGCCGCCGGGCTGACGAAGGAGCTCTCCACCACCTCCAGCTCCAGCCGGCCCCGGCTGCCGTTGACCATCACCCGGTAGCCCTCCCACGGGGCGTACGCGGTGAGGTGGTAGCTCATGGTGGCGCCGCCGGCGTACCGGACGACCAGCGCCATGTCGTCCTCGATGGTCACCCCGGGGGCGAAGACGTTCTGGTCGCGGTGGTAGCCGTCCTCGCCCTCGGCCGCCAGGTAGAGCTCCCGCAGCCGGGGATGGTCGGCGAGCCGGAGCGCGAACGGATCCCCGTCGGCGGCGGCGGAGCCGTGTGCCCGCCGGTAGTCCCGGGCGTACCCGTGCCGGCGGCCCGTGGGGCCGTAGAAGAAGAGCCGGCCGGCGGCGTACACCTCCACCGGGGTGCTGCCCAGCCACCAGTTCACCAGGTCGAAGTGGTGGCTCGCCTTGTGCACCAGCAGGCCGCCCGAGTTCGCCCGGTCCCGGTGCCAGCGACGGAAGTAGTCGGCCCCGTGCCGGACGTCCAGCAGCCACTCGAAGTGCACCGAACCGATCTCGCCGATCTCGCCGCCGGCCAGCACGGTCCGCACGGCCTCGTGCAGCGGGTGGTAGCGGTAGTTGAAGGCGACCGACACCTGCCGGCCGGTCTCGGCCACCGCGTCGAGGATCCGGCGGCAGCGCGCGGCGTCCACCGTCATCGGTTTCTCGGTGACGACGTCCCGGCCGGCCCGCAGGGCGGCCACGATGTAGTCGTCGTGGGTGCGGTCCACCGTGGTCACCAGCACGGCGTCGACCCGCTGCTCGGTCAGCATGGTGCTGAAGTCGTCGGCCCGGTACGTCGGCACGGCCGGCCGGCCCAGCTCGGTGAGCCAGCGGTTGTGCGCGTCCATCCGGGCCTGGTTGACGTCGGCGAAGGCGACCAGCTCGGCGGTGTCGGGATGGTCGAGCACCAGCGCCCGGACGAACATCTCGGCGCGGGCGCCGGTGCCGACCACGGCGTAGCGCCGCTGCCCGGTGCTGGCTGGCATGCGCGACCTCCCGGCTACAAACGTTTGCAATCGAAGTAATCACGATCGATGGCTTGTCGTCAACGGCGCCCCCGCGTCTCGCCCCATACATCCGGATAGATCCGATCCTGAACGCTTCCCGAGCGGTTGCCCGCAACGAACAAGCAATCGATGACCGTTGACATGAGAGCAATCGTTTGCATTAATTGCTGCACCTTGCCGGAACGACCCCTCCCGCCGTCGAAGGGATCAGGTGTGCCAGCCACGATTCGGGACGTCGCGCGGGCCTCCGGGGTGCACATCTCCACGGTCTCCCGGACGTTCTCCGCGCCGCACCTGGTCAATCCCGAGACCCGCAGCCGGGTGCTGGCGTGCGCCGAGAGCCTGGGCTACCGGCCGAACCGAGCGGCCCGGGCGCTGATCACCGGCCGCACCCACAACATCGGCCTGATCGTCGCCGACATCGCCAACCCGTTCTTCCCGCCGCTGATCAAGGCGGCCGAAAGCCAGGCCCGGGGGCGCGATTACCACATCTTCGTGGCCGACACCAATGAGGACCCGGCCGTCGAGGAGGAACTGGTGCACGCCCTGGCCAAGCAGGTCGACGGCGTACTGCTCTGCAGCCCCCGGATGAGCAACAGCCTGATCGAGCAACTCAGCCGCGAGGTGCCACTGGTGGTGATCAACCGTCAGGTCGCCGGCCTGCCCTCGGTGGTCACCGACAACGGCCAGGGCGCGCGGCTGGCCGTGGAGCACCTGCTGGCCCTGGGCCACCGACAGCTCGCCCTGCTGGGCGGGCCGCGTGGCTCGTGGACCAACCGGGAGATCCGCCGCGCCGTGGGCGCGGTCGCCCGGTCCGGCGGGGCCACCCTGACGGTGCTCGGCCCCAACGCGCCCACCGAGACCGGCGGCAGCGCGCTGGCCGAACAGGTCCGCCGCTGCGGCGCCACCGCCGTGCTGGCCTACAACGACCTGATGGCGATCGGCCTGATCGAGGGCCTGCACGCCATCGGGATGGAGGTGCCGCGGGACGTCAGCGTGGTCGGCATCGACGACATCGCGCTGAGCCGCCTCACCCGACCCAAGTTGACGACCGTGGCCACCCCGGCCGCGGCCGCCGGCCGGACGGCCGTCGACATGCTCCTGCAACACGACGCGCCCGCCGGCACCCGCGGCGGCGCTCGGGGCACGTTCGGCGACGACCGGCGTACCACCGCACAGGTAACGCTCCAGACGGAGCTGGTCATCCGCGAGTCGACCGGGCCCGGCCCGGCCGCCGAAGTCGACCGCGCCGGCACTCCCGAAGCCGAAGGCCCGGGTCCGCATCCCACTGCGGACCCGGGCGAGGTGGCGGTGACCCCCGGCGAGGTCGTTCCCTCCTAATGCCCGAGGAGTGAGCGCACATGTACGCCGCAACGCCCGTACCGGCGGGTCCACCCGCCGCCGATCACCACCGTACCGCCCGGCCGGGACGCCGCCTGGCGAACCTTCTCGCCGCGACGCTCGTGGCCGTGCCGCTGCTGTTCGGCGCCGCCGCCTGCGGTGGCGAGGACGCCTCCGACGACCCGAACGCCCCCGTGAAGATCTCGATCTTCTGGTGGGGCGGTGACGCCCGGGCGAAGCTGACCGAGGACGCCCTCGCGCTCTACACGAAGAAGCATCCCAACGTCACCTTCGAGAAGACCTGGCAGGCCAACCAGGGCTACTTCGACAAGCTGGCCACCCTGACCGCCGGTGGCAACCCGCCGGACATCTTCCAGATCGACGACAACTTCCTCGCCGAGTACGCGGCCCGCAACGCCACCCTCGACCTGACCAGCTACCAGCAGAGCGGGAAGGTCGACACCAGCAGGTTCCCGGAGAGCCTCTGGAAGTACGGCGTGGTCGACGGCAAGCTGGCCGGGCTGGCCGCCGGGGAGAACACCCAGGGCCTGGTCTACAACAAGACCCTGCTGACGAAGCACGGCCTGCCCGAACCGACCACCGGGATGAGCTGGGAGCAGCACATCGCCTGGGCCGCGCAGGTCAGCGCCAAGGCCGGCATGCCCGGCACCCAGGACCCGAGCGCCGACTACAAGGCGTTCTGGGTCTGGCTGCGCCAGCAGGGCAAGGACCTCTACCGGGACAAGGCGCTCGGGTTCGCCGCCGAGGACGTCACGGCCTGGTTCGAGCTGTGGAAGGGGGCCCGGGACAGGAAGGCCACCCCCACCCCCGACGTGATCCACGAGGGCAACGTCACCGACGTCACCAAGCAACTCGTGGTCACCGGAAAGGCCGCCACCTCCTGGGTCTGGGCCAACCAGCTCCCCGAGCTGAAGAAGAACACCAAGGACGAACTCGGTGTGGTCGCGTACCCCGGCGACCCGAGCGCGCAGTGGGCCCGGGCGTCCATGTACTACTCGGTGTTCAAGGGCAGCAAGCACCGGGACGCCGCGGTCGACGTGATCAACTTCCTGGTCAACGATCCCGAGGCGGCGCAGGTGCTGGGCACCGACCGCGGTCTGCCGTCCAACCTCGACCTGCGCAAGCAGGTCGCCGAATCGGCCACCGACCCCGCCATGAAGCTGTCCATGCAGGTCGAGGAGGACCTCGCCAGCACGTTCGGTGCCGCGCCGCAGGTGCCCCTCAAGGGACACAGCACGCTCAAGTCCGAGCTGACCAAGGCCGCCGAGGCCGTCCAGTTCGGCCGGGCCACCCCGGCCGAGGCGGCGCGGCAACTCGTGGCCGCCTGCACGGCCGCCATCGCCTGAGCGGCGTCATGTCACCGCGGAGAGGAGCACGCTCGTGGCGTTGACCACGACGCCCGAGCAGACTCGACGCCCGCCGCGTCCGGTCCGGGCCACCCGCCGGGGGTCCGGACCGGGTGCCGGCCGCGAGGGTCTCGCCGGGTACGTCTTCCTGTCGCCCTGGCTCGTCGGGCTGCTGGGCATCACGGCCATCCCGATGCTGCTGTCGCTCTATCTGAGCTTCACCAACTACGACGTGCTGACCCCCTGGCCGGAGGTCGAGTGGGTCGGGCTGGCCAACTACCGCCGCATGTTCACCGCCGACCCGGCGTACTGGCACGCGGTGCGGGTGACCGTGACGTTCGCCCTGGTGGCCGTGCCGCTCAAGCTGGCCACCGCGCTCGGGGTGGCGCTGCTGCTCAACCGGACGTGGCGCGGGGTGGGGCTGTTCCGGGGCCTGTTCTACCTGCCGTCGCTGCTCGGCGGCAGCGTGGCGCTGGCCATCGTGTGGCGCAGCATGTTCAACGCCGACGGCGCGGTGAACTCGTTCCTCGCGTTCTTCGGCATCCAGGGCCAGCCCTGGGTGAACGACCCGGACTGGGCGCTGGAGACGCTGATGGTGCTGGCCATCTGGCAGTTCGGCGCCCCCATGGTGATCTTCCTGGCCGGCCTGAAGCAGGTGCCGACCGAGCTGTACGAGGCCGCCGCCGTGGACGGCGCCGGGCCGTTCCGGCAGTTCCTCAGCGTGACGCTGCCGATGCTGTCCCCGGTCATCTTCTTCAACCTGGTGCTGGAGACGATCCACGGCTTCCAGGGCTTCACGGCCGCCTTCGTGCTGAGCAACGGCACCGGCGGGCCGGTGGACTCCACCCTCATGTACACCCTCAAGCTCTACATCTCCGGCTTCACCGACCTGGAGATGGGCTACGCCTCGGCGATGGCCTGGGTCTTCCTGGTGGCGATCGGTCTGATCACCGCCGTCTTCTTCAGCACCGGACGGTTCTGGGTGCACTACTCCGACGGGTCGGACTCGTGACCGCGGTGCGGGCCGCCGGCCCGCGGCCCCGTACCGGCCCGGCCCGGCGGCAGGTGGTCCGGCTGGTCCTGCTGCTCGCCATCCTGGCCGTGGTGCTCTACCCGCTGCTGTGGATGCTCGGCGCCTCGGTCAAGTCGCAGGAAGAGATCGTGAACAACATCGGCCTGCTGCCGGAGCGGTTCACCCCGGCCAACTACTCGGACGGGTGGGCCAACTTCGACGTCGGCTTCGGCCGGTTCTTCCTCAACAGCGCGTTGATCAGTCTGCTCGCCGTGCTGGGCAACGCGGTCTCCTGCCTGCTGGCCGCGTACGCCTTCGCCCGGCTGCGGTTCCGACTGCGCCGGGTGTGGTTCGCCATCATGATCGGCACCCTGCTGCTGCCCGGGCACGTGCTGATCGTGCCGCAGTACATCCTGTTCCGCAGCCTCGGCCTGGTCGGCGCGCAGTGGCCGTACCTGCCGCTGCTGATCCCGCACCTGCTGGCCACCGACGCGTTCTTCGTGTTCCTCATCGTGCAGTTCATGCGGGGCATCCCGAACGAGCTGGACGAGGCGGCGAAGATCGACGGCGCCAGCGAGTACGGCATCTTCCGGCATGTCATCCTGCCGCTGAGCCGGCCGGCGCTGGTCACCACCGCGATCTTCACGTTCATCTGGACCTGGAACGACTTCTTCCGGCAACTGGTCTACCTGTCCCAGTTGCCGGACTACACCGTTCCGGTGGCGTTGACCCTGTTCATCGACTCGACCAGCCAGAGCGAGGTGGGACCGATGTTCGCCATGTCGGTGCTGTCGCTGCTGCCGGTGTTCCTGTTCTTCGTCGCCTTCCAGCGGATGCTCGTCGAGGGCATCAACACCAGCGGGCTCAAGGGCTGAGCCGGTGATCACGGACGTCACCACCGCCCGCCGGGACTGGCGGGACGTCGCCCGGGACGCCACCGATCTCGCGCTGCTGGGCATCCTGCTCACCGTGGCCGCGCTCCCGCTGCTGACCGCGGCCGCCGCCGTCGGGGTGGCCAGCGCCGCCGTACGGGACTGGCTGGACAGCGGCAGCTGGCCGCCGGCCGGCGAGACGGTGCACCGGTTCCGCCGGGCGCTGCTGCCGGGCGCCGTCGCCGGCCTGGTCACGCTGGCCGGCGCGGCACTGCTGGCGGTGGACATCGCCGGGGTGGCGACCGGCGCCGTGCCCGGCGGCCGGCTGGTGCTCGTGCTGACCTGCGTGGTGGCGGCGTCGCTGGCCGGCTTCGGCGGGCTCGCGGTGGTCGAGGTGGGCCGGACCGGCGGCCGGGGCTGGCGGGCGGCGGCCCGCGCCGCCGCCCGCGGCTGCGCCGACCGGCCGGCCCGCTGGGCGGCCACCACCGGGGTGAGCTGCCTGGTGCTGGTGCTCGGCCTGCTGGTCGCGCCGGTCACCGTCCCCATCCTGCTGGGGTACGCGCTGGCGGCGCTGCACGCGGTGAGCCGGCGGCTGACCGGGCGGGCGGCGGCCGAATGAGCCGTACCCGGGTGGCGCTGATCGGTGCGAACGGGCACGGCCTGTCGCACCGGCGCAACCTGGACCGGCTGGCGGCGGCCGGCGTGCTGGAGCCGGTGGCGCTCTGCGACCGGGCACCCGTGCCGGAACCCGGCGCGGTGCCGGTTTTCACCGACCACCGGACCATGCTGGCGAGCGCCGAGCCGGACGTGGTGGTGATCTGCACCCCGCCACCCACCCACCTGCGGATCGCGCTGGACGCCGTCGCGGCCGGGGCCGACCTGCTGCTGGAGAAGCCGCCGGTCTCCTCGCTGGCCGAACACGCCGAGCTGCTGGCCCGGCTGCGCCGGACCGGGCGGGCCTGTCAGGTCGGCTTCCAGGCGCTCGGCTCGGCGGCGCTGCCCGACCTGATCGCCGCGGCGCGACCGCCGGCGGCGCAGACGTCGACCGCGCGGCCCGCCGGGGTGTTAAGCGGGGCCCCCTCCGCTACCGAATGCGTTAACAAGGGGCCCTTCCTTGCCTCGGCGGTGGGGGCGTGGTGGCGGCCGGATGCCTACTGGAGCCGTTCACCGTGGGCGGGCCGGCGACGCCTGCACGGCCGGTTCGTCGCCGACGGGGCGCTGGCCAACCCGTTCGCGCACGCGGTGATGCAGTCGCTCGCGGTCGCCGCCGAGGCCACCGGCTGGCCGCGCGGGCCGGTCACCGGCGAGCTGGAGTGGTACCGGACCCGGGACATCGAGGTCGAGGACACCGCGTGCCTGCGCCTGACCGACGGCGCCGGGGCTGCCGTCGAGGTGGCCGTGACGCTCGCCTCCGACACCTTCGTGGCCGGCGAGGTGCACGCCGGGGGTGCCGCGCTGGAGTACCCCACGGACCGGCTGCGGCTGCCCGGCGACGCCGGCTGGCGCCCGCCGGCCGGCCGGGTCGACCTGCTGGAGAACCTGCTGGCGCACCGCACCGGTGGCGTGCCGCTGGTGGCGCCGCTGGAGCGCACCTGGGGGTTCACCGTGGTCCTGGCGATGATCGCGGCTGCGCCGCCGCCGACACCGGTGCCCGACCGGTACCTCCGACCGCACCCCGACGGTGCCGGCCGGGTCATCGACGGGGTGGCGGACCTGCTGCGGGCCGCCGCCGACGCCGGGGCGTTGCCGTCGGAGTTGGACGTGCCGTGGGCGGTGCCGCCGCACCGGACGGCCCTGGATTTCCGACCGAAGGAGGCATCCGATGCGCAAAGTGACCCTCGCTGACGTGGTGGGCACCGCGATACCCGCCGGCCGGCTCATCGACCGTGGCGGGTTCCGCCGGTACGACGAGCCCGGCTTCCGCACCCACGACGAACCCGGCACGCACACCCACTCCGTGCCCGAACTCTTCTGCGTCTTCCAGGGCAGCGGCACCATAGAGATCAACGGCGCACCGGCGGACCGGTTCACCGCCGGCGACGTCCTGGTCATCGAGCCGGGCGAGGATCACCATCTGATCAGCGAGGGTGCCGTGCCGCTGGTCTTCGCCTGGATGCACCTGCTGCCCTGATCGCGGACGTGCCGGCGCTGACGGCCCGGGACGTGGTCGACCTGCGCAGTCGCGGACTGCCGTGATCGGCCGGCGGCCTCGTACCATGGCGCCAGACATCGGGGACGGCGCCGGGGAGGGGCCATGGGTAAGGGAATCTTCGTGCAGGAACTGCCGGGGATCGGCAAGCGGTACGACGTGGACCTGGGTGGCCACACCCAGCGGATCTCGATCGTGGCGCGCCGGGACGGCACCCGGGATCTGTACGTCTTCGCCGCCGGGGCGGACGATCCGGTCGCGGTGATCGAGATGTCGGAGGAGCAGGCCCGGAAAGTGGGCGCCCTGCTGGCCGGCATCTACTTCTCCGACTAGCCGCCCCGCCCAGCTCCCGCCCAGCCCATCCCAGGAGTCCTCACCGTGCACGCTGACCTCGTGGGCTTCGGAGCCCTCGTCCTCATCGCCGGCCTGCTGGCCCGCGCCGGCCGCCGGATCAACCTGCCCACGGTGCCGTTCTTCATGCTCGCCGGCATCCTGCTCGGGCCGGGCACCCCCGGTCCGGTGCTGGTCGCCCACCCCGAAGACCTGAGCCTGCTCGCCTCGCTCGGCCTGGTGCTGCTGCTGTTCCACCTGGGGGTGGAGTTCCCGGTCGAGCAGGTGCTGGGCAGCGGCCGGCGGCTGTTCATCGCGGCCGGCTGCTACATCCTGCTCAACGTCGGGGCCGGGATGCTGTTCGGGTTCGCGCTCGGCTGGGGCGCCTACGAGGCGTTCGTGATCGCCGGCGCGCTGGGCATCTCCTCGTCGGCGATCGTGACCAAGCTGCTCATCGAGTTCCGCCGGCTGGCCAACGCGGAGACCCCGGTCATCCTCGGCATCATCGTGATCGAGGACCTGTTCCTCGCGCTGTACCTGGCCCTGCTGTCACCGATCCTGTCCGGCGCCGGCTCCGCCGGGGAGCTGGCGCTGCGCATCGGCATGAGCTTCGGCTACCTGGTCGTCCTGTTCGCCGTCGCCCGCTACGGCGCCCGGCTGGTCAGCAAGGTGATCGACAGCAACGAGGACGAGCTGCTGGCCGTACTCATGATCGGGTTGGTGGTCCTGGTCGCCGGCGTCTCGGCCGAGATCGGCGTCTCCGACGCCATCGGCGCCCTGATGATCGGCCTGGTGGTCGCCCGCACCGCCATCCGGGAGCGGGTGGAACGGCTGGTGCTGCCGCTGCGGGACGTGTTCGCGGCGGTCTTCTTCGTGGTGTTCGGGCTGAGCATCAACGTCAGCGCGATCGGCTCGGTGGCGCTGCCGGTGCTGCTGGCGGTCGCGGTCACCATCGTGACCAACGTGTTGGCCGGGCTGATCGCCGGCCGGTTGTTCGGGCTCAACCAGCGCGGTGCGGCCAACGTCGGGCTGACGGTCCTGGGCCGCGGCGAGTTCTCCCTGATCCTCGCCACGCTCGCCCTCACCGCCGGCCTGGACGCCCGCCTCGGCCCGTTCATCGCCCTGTACGTGCTGGTGCTCGCCGTGGTCAGCCCGCTGCTCGCGGCGAACTCGCGCTACCTCGCCCGGATCATCCCGGACCGCCTGCTGCACTCGAGCTGGCGGTACGTGCGGGAGGAGACGATCAGCACGGCCTGCACCCACCTGGACCGGATCCAGATCACCGAGTCCGACGCCGAGGCGTGCCCGCAGTGTCTGGAGAGCGGCGACGACTGGGTGCAGCTGCGGTTGTGCCTGACCTGCGGTGCGGTCGGTTGCTGCAGCGACTCGGTGAACAACCACGCCGAGGAGCACTACCGGCTGTCCGGCCACCCGTTGATCCGGTCGCTGGAGCCGGGCGAGGACTGGCGGTACTGCTACGTCGACGGCGCCCTGGTCCGCGAGCCGTTGGGCGCGAGCCGCCAGTAGACCGTCCGCCGGGCTGTCCGCCGGGTCGGACAGCGGGCCGGACACCGGGCGGCGTGCGGCCGACCGTTTTATGCGCAAACGTCGATGTTAGCGCCATCATTGTGCCGTCCCGTGGGCACCCGCCCGGTCCGCCGGGCCGGGCGGGGTGCTGCCCAGCGGGAAGATGGCGAGGGTTGCTGCCGCCCGGGCGGGCCGCGATACATGAACTTGCATGTTACGACTTGACGAACGACATGTTATCGCCCACATTCGATGGTCAAGGCCGACGGCACCCGTGGCTCACCGGGCGAGCCCGCTTCGTCGGATCTCGAGTCAAGCGTGCGCCAAGGGCACGCGGGCATCGTTGTTAGCGCTAACAGCCGCCCGTGCTCCCTCGGCCACGCGGAGCGGTGTGCCCGTCCCGGGTGGACCGTTCGCCCTGGTCATCGGAGGAGGATCATGTCTGCCCTTGGTACGTCTCCATCGCTCGCCCCGCCGTCGCGGCGCGGGCGCCTGCTGCGGGTCGTCGCCACCGCCGCGGCGGCGCTGCTGGCCGGTGGCGCCGCCGTGGCGGTGGTGTCGACGCCCGCCGCCGCCGCGACCGTCGACACGAACGCCTGGTACGTGCTGGTCAACCGGAACAGCGGCAAGGCCCTGGACGTCTACAACCTGGCCACGAACGACGGCGCCCGGATCACGCAGTGGACGCGCAACAACGGCAACCAGCAGCAGTGGCAGTTCGTGGACTCCGGCGGCGGCTACTACCGGCTGAAGTCGCGGCTGTCCAGCAAGGTGCTGGACGTCTACAACTTCTCGACCGCCAACGGCGCCAGCATCGTGCAGTGGTCGGACCACAACGGGACCAACCAGCAGTTCCGGCTGGCCGACTCCGACAGCGGCTACGTCCGGTTGATCAACCGGAACAGCAACAAGGTGATGGAGGTGCAGGGCGCCTCCACCGCCGACGGCGGGAACATCGTCCAGTACGACGACTGGAACGGCGCCAACCAGCAGTGGCAGCTCGTCCGCGTGGACGGCGGGAGCAACCCCACCACGCCGCCGCCGACGACGCCGCCGCCGGGTGGCACGTGCGACCTGCCGTCGACGTACCGCTGGTCGTCGACCGGTGCGCTGGCCACCCCGAGGTCGGGGTGGGTGTCGCTGAAGGACTTCACGCACGCGCCGTACAACGGCCGGCAGCTGGTCTACGCGACGACGCACGACACGGGTACGTCGTGGGGCTCGATGAACTTCGGCCTCTTCACGAACTGGTCGGACATGGCCTCGGCCAGCCAGAACGCGATGCCGTTCTCGGCGGTCGCCCCGTCGCTGTTCTACTTCGCGCCGAAGAACATCTGGGTGCTCGCCTACCAGTGGGGTGGGCCGGCGTTCTCCTACCGGACGTCGACCGACCCCACCAACGTGAACAGCTGGTCGGCGCACCAGACCCTGTTCACCGGGAGCATCTCCAACTCCGGCACCGGCCCGATCGACCACGCGCTCATCGGTGACGACCAGAACATGTACCTGTTCTTCGCCGGGGACAACGGCCGGATCTACCGGGCCAGCATGCCGATCGGGAACTTCCCCGGCAGCTTCGGCTCGAACTACACCACCATCATGACCGACACCACGAACAACCTGTTCGAGGCACCGCAGGTCTACAAGCTCCAGGGCCAGAACAAGTACCTCATGATCGTCGAGGCGATCGGTTCGCAGGGCCGCTACTTCCGCTCGTTCACCGCCACCAGCCTCGGCGGCACCTGGACCCCGCAGGCCGCCACCGAGAGCAACCCGTTCGCGGGCAAGGCCAACAGCGGCGCCACCTGGACCAACGACATCAGCCACGGCGAGCTGATCCGCACCAACGCCGACCAGACCATGACGGTCAACCCCTGCAACCTGCAACTGCTCTACCAGGGGCGGTCCCCCAACTCGGGCGGCGACTACGGCCTGCTGCCCTACCGGCC
>NZ_JAIOAA010000009.1 GCF_019890675.1 Micromonospora sp. PLK6-60
CAGGCCACCGTGCGGGTGGAGGACCGGGCGCACGCGGCCACCGCCCACCTCGGCCCGACCTGGCAGCGCACCGACGAGTGGTACAACTACCGCACCAACGCCCGGTCCACCGCGCACGTGCTGGCCAACCTGGACGAGTCGTCGTACTCGGGGGGCGGGATGGGGGCTGACCACCCGCACGCCTGGTGCAAGGCGTACGCGGGCGGCCGGTCCTTCTACACCGGCGGCGGCCACACCCAGGCGTCGTACGCCGAGCCGGCGTTCCGGGCCCACCTGCTGGGCGGCATCCGGTACGCGGCCGGCCGGACCAAGGCCGACTGCCGGCCGGAGACCGGCTACACCGCGCTGTACAACGGTTCCACCACCGGCTGGTCGCAGGCCGGGCCGGGCAGCTTCAGCAACGCCAACGCCACCCTCACCTCGGTCGGCGGGATGGGCCTCTACTGGTACAGCGCGAAGCAGTTCACCAACTATTCGCTGAAGCTGGACTGGAAGCTGGAAGGCGACGACAACTCGGGTGTGTTCATCGGCTTCCCGCCGTCGAGCGATCCGAACTCGGCGATCAACAACGGGTACGAGGTGCAGATCGACCCCACTGACAGCGCGGACCGCACCACCGGGGCGGTCTACGGGTTCAAGTCCGCCGACCTGGCCGCCCGGGACGCGGCGCTCAACCCGGCCGGTGAGTGGAACACCTACGAGTTGCTGGTCGAGGGGGAACGCCTCCAGGTCCTGCTCAACGGGGTGAAGATCAACGACTTCACCAACACCGACCCGGTCCGCTCGCTCGCCGGCCACATCGGCATCCAGAACCACGGCACCGGCGACGACGTCTCGTTCCGCAACATCCGGATCAAGGAGCTGGGCGGCACCCCGCCGCCGACCGGCAACACCACCGTGCAGGCCGAGGCGTTCAGCACCGCCAGCGGGGTCAGCGCGTACGGCAAGACCGGGGCCAACGGCGGGCAGACCCTCGGGTACGTCGACCCGGGCGACTGGGCCGCGTACCAGGGCCTGGACCTGACCGGGGTGACCTCGTTCCGGGCCCGGGTGGTCTCCGGCGGGCCCGGCGGCACCATCGGAGTCCGCACCGGCTCGCCCACCGGCGCGCTGCTCGGGCAGGTGGCCGTGCCGAACACCGGCAGCTGGACCACCTTCGCCGACGTGTCCACCGCCCTGTCCGGGGTGCCCAGCGGCAGCCAGACCCTCTACCTGACCTTCACCGGGTCCGGCAGCGGACTGTTCGACGTCGACGACTTCACCCTGGTGCGAACGGCCGGCGGCACGCCCGGCACCGGCCCGATCAAGGGGCTGGGTGGCAAGTGTCTGGACGTGCGCAACGCGGCCACGGCCGACGGCACGCAGATCCAGATCTACACCTGCAACGGCAGCGCCGCGCAGACCTGGACGGTGACGCCGAACTCCACCATCAAGGCGTTGGGCAAGTGCCTGGACGTCTCCGGTGGCGCCTCCGCGGACGGCACGAAGATCCAGCTCTGGACCTGCAACGGCAGCGGCGCGCAGAACTGGTCGGCGCAGGCCGACGGCACGCTGCGCAACCCGCAGTCCGGCAAGTGCCTGGACGTCTCCGGCAACAACTCCGCCGACGGCACCGCCGTGCACCTGTGGACCTGCCACACCGGCGCCAACCAGAAGTGGACCCTGCCCTGAGGTGAAAGGAAGGGCCCCTTCTTAACAGACGTCTGTTAAGAAGGGGCCCTTCCTAACCGTCGGGGTGCGGCCCTAGAGTGGGTGACGGCGACCGCGCAGGCCGCCGGTGGCCCGACGGGAGGCGCAACCCGTCGAGTCAGGCGCGTAACCGCGCCCACCGGTGCCCGCACGGCGGTTCGCCGTGCACCGCCCGGTCGCCCTCGCCCCGGTTTCCGCACCGTGGAATCCCCATCACGACAGGGGAGAGAAGGACAATGGCGCGACCCATCACGCTCTTCACCGGCCAGTGGGCCGACCTTCCGTTCGACGAGGTCTGCCGGCTCGCCTCGCAGTGGGGCTACGACGGGCTGGAGATCGCCTGCTGGGGCGACCACTTCGAGGTCGACAAGGCACTGGCCGACGACTCGTACGTCGAGCGCAAGAAGGAGACCCTGGCCAAGCACAACCTCCAGGTCTTCACGATCTCCAACCACCTGGTCGGCCAGGCCGTCTGCGACCACCCGATCGACGAGCGCCACCAGGACATCCTGCCCGCCCGGATCTGGGGCGACGGCGAGCCCGAGGGGGTACGCCAGCGGGCCGCCGAGGAGATCAAGGACACCGCCCGGGCGGCGGCGAAGCTCGGCGTCGACACCGTCGTCGGCTTCACCGGCTCGTCGATCTGGCACACCCTGGCGATGTTCCCGCCGGTCCCGCCGGCGATGATCGAGCGCGGCTACCAGGACTTCGCCGACCGGTGGAACCCGATCCTCGACGTCTTCGACGAGGTGGGCGTGCGGTTCGCGCACGAGGTGCACCCCAGCGAGATCGCCTACGACTACTGGACCACCAAGCGGACCCTGGAGGCGATCGGGCACCGTCCCGCGTTCGGCCTGAACTGGGATCCGTCGCACTTCGTCTGGCAGGAGCTGGACCCGGTCAACTTCATCTTCGACTTCGCCGACCGGATCTACCACGTCGACTGCAAGGACGCGAAGGTCCGTACCGGGGACGGGCGGCGCGGCCGGCTCTCCTCCCACCTGCCCTGGGCCGACCTGCGCCGGGGCTGGGACTTCGTCTCCACCGGGCACGGCGACGTGCCCTGGGAGGACTGCTTCCGGGCGTTGAACGCGATCGGCTACACCGGCCCGATCTCCGTCGAGTGGGAGGACGCCGGCATGGACCGCCTGGTCGGTGCCCCGGAGGCGTTGCAGTTCGTCCGCCGGCTCGCCTTCGACGCCCCGTCGGCGGCCTTCGACGCGGCCTTCAGCAGCAGCAAGGACTGACCCTCGCCGACCAGCACGCTCGATCCGGGATGTAGTGGCCTCCCGACAACTTGGAGGCCACTACATCCCGGAAACAGCAGGATCTTGCCCGCCGGCGTCCGGCGCCGGGGTGGTCAGGCGGGGGTGAAGAGGTGGTCGCTGACCAGTCGGGCGGCGCCCACGACGCCGGCGCGGTCGTCCAGGTCGGAGAGGACGATCGGCATGTTCCCGGTGGCCAGCGGGGCGGACCGGCGGTAGACCACGCCGCGGATCTCGGCGAGCAGCACCGGCCCGATGCCCGGCGCCACCCCGCCGATGATCACGATGCCCGGGTTGAAGAAGCTGACCAGCCCGACCAGGGTCTGCCCCAGCCGCCGGGCGGCGGCGCGGACCAGGGCCTGGGCGCTGGCGTCCCCGCCGGTCGCGGCCCGCGCCACGTCGGTCACGGTCAGCCCGCCGGCCTCGGCCAGCCGGTCGGCCAGCGGCCCGGACCGGCCGGACCGCGCCGCCGCGGTCGCCTCCCGGACCAGCGCGGCATCGCCGCAGTACGCCTCGACGCAGCCGTTGTCCCCGCACCCGCACGGCGGGCCGTCCTCGGCCAGCCGCAGGTGGGCGATGTCCCCGGCGCCGCTGGTGGCCCCCCGGTAGACCGCCCCGTCGAGCACCAGGCCGCAGCCGATGGCCGAGCCCAGCTTGACGTAGAGGAAATCCTCGAAGGCCCGGCCGGTGCCGGCGTGCTTCTCGCCGAGCGCCATCACGTTGGCGTCGTTGTCGACAAGCACGGGGCAGCCGAGTTCGGCGGCGAGCGCCTCGCGGACCGGGAAGCGGTGCCAGCCGGGCAGCGCCGGCGGTGACACCGGCATCCCCTCCGCGAACGCGACCGGCGCGGACAGGCCGACGCCGACCCCGGTGAGCCGGTCCACGCCGGCCTCGGCGCGCAGCTTGCCGATCAGCTCGACCACCCGGGCCACGACCGCCTCCGGCCCGCTCCGGACGTCCGTCGGTTCGCCGGCCCGGGACAGCACGCCGAGCTCGCCGTCGGTCAGCGCCAGGTCGATCCGGTCCGGCGCGACGGTGACCCCGACGAACCGGACCGAGCCGGCGACCCGCAGCAACGGCGACCGGCGACCGCCGCGCGAGGCCGCCGGGCCGGCATTTTCCACCAGACCCCGCTCGATCAGCCGGTCCAGTTCCCCGGCGAGCCGGGACCGGGCCAGGTCGACGGCATCCCCCAGCTCCGCCCGGGAGCGGGGGCCGTCATCACGCAGCAGGCGCAGCAGGCGCGCCTGGTGCGGGTTCTCCGGTCGGACGACGACCACGCGAATCACCTCCACCCGGAATCTTGCACGACGTCGTTTCCACCGGATGGCGCGAGGGGTCGTATCCGGTTTCCCGGACACGACCCCCCAAACCTGCCGCGGTACGGCTCAGCCGCGCAGGCTGGCCATGTGGCGGTAGCTGATCTCGGCGAAGCGCAGCGAGCGACCCGGGTCGGCGGTGCCGCCCGGCGCGGTGTCCTGCTCCCACATCGGGTTGTGGTAGCCCTTGGCGCCCATGTTCTTGAAGAAGGTGCCGTAGTCGATGTCGCCCTGGCCGAGCGGCGCCATCTCGTAGCCGGCGGCCAGGTCCGGGCGGAGCGCGCCGTCCTTGGCGTGGAACAGCGGGAACCGCTGCGTCCGGGACGCGACCGTGGCCAGCGGGTCGAAGACGTTCGTCTGGAGCTGGCCGTCCGGGTCGGTGTAGGTGTGGAAGCGGTGCTGGGCCACGTGCGCCCAGTAGATGTCCATCTCGAACCAGACCCACTCCGGGTTGGTCTGCCCGAAGAAGTACTCCAGCTTCCGGACGCCGGTGGACCGGGTGGGCCGGCCCGCGGCGTCCAGCGGCCCGCTGTCCAGCAGGAAGTTGTACGCCGCGTCGTGGTTGTGGGTGTAGAGCTTGAGCCCACGGGCGGCGGCCAGCTCACCGAAGGTGTTCCACCGGTCGGCCGCGGCGTCCCAGTCCGCCTTGTAGTTGCTGCTGGTCGGGTCGGAGCCGGTGCCGATGTGGGTCATGCCGAGGATCTCGGCGGTGTCCAGCGTCTGCTCGAACTGGGCGAGGGTGGTCGGGGTGACCGAGCCCGGGACCGACGCGTGCGAGCCGTTGGCGCGCAGCCCGTTGTCGTCCAGGATCTTGCGGATCTCCACCGGGGTGATCTGCCGGCCGAGGATGCCGGTGTTCTGGGTGTAGCCGGCGAACTCGATCTCCTTGTAGCCGATCTCGGCCAGCCGGCCGAGCACCCGCTCGAAGCCGTACGGGACGCCACTGGCGTCCGGGGCGGCGCTGATCCGGTCCCGGACGCTGTAGAGGATGATGCCCCGCTTGCCGGGCGGGACGAGCACCCCGTTGGCGGCGGAGGCGGTGGTGCCGCCGAGCCCGGCGGCGCCGACGGCGGCCGCGCCGGCCGCCCCGGCGATCGCGCCGAGCATCCGGCGGCGGCTCATCCCGTGCTGTGTGTCGCTCATGTCCTGTCTGCCTTTCGGTACGGAAGGTGGTGGTGCTGGCGATGGTGGGGGGTGGCGGGTGGGGCCGGTCGGCGGCCCCACCCGCCGGCGGTCAGGGGGTGGTCCCGATCCCCTGACCGTTGAAGTGGACCCAGTTGAGGTTGCCGAAGCCGCTGGCCGGGCCACCAGGAACGGTGGTGAAGACCAGGTAGAGCTTCCGCGACCCGCCCGGGTCGGTCAATGGGGCGTTGGTGCTGGTGAAGGCGGTGTTTCCGGTGGTGGCGTTGACGGTGGCCGTGGTCAGCAGCGGGCCGGTGGGGGAGTCGAGCCGGAACTCGACGCCGAACCGGGGCTGGCCGGCGGTGGCCGCGCTGCCCCCGGAGGTACGCAGCGTCACCGACTGCATGTTCTTCAGGTTCACCTTGTTGTTGATGGCGATCCAGTCGCCCGGGTCGAGGCTGCCCCGTTGCTGGCCGCCGCCGACGTCACCGCTGGTGGCGACGGTGGTGCCGGACTGCTCCTGGGCGAACTCGACCTCCTGCCGCTTGTCCTGGATGATCTGCTGGCCCACCGTGGTCAGCGCCGGCTGGCCGTTGGCGCCCTTGTCGGTGTAGGACGCGCTGATCACGCCGTAGATGTAGCCGCCGTGTGAGGCGTTGTCGGCTTCCGTGGGCAGCACCCCCGAGCAGCCGAACATGTTGGCCTCGCCGTGGCCGTGGCTGTCGTGGCCGAGGACGAAGGTGACCTCGACCTTGCCGCAGTCGACCGGGCCGTCCTCCGGGTCGGTGACCGTCACCGAGAACGGGATGTCGTCGCCCCACTGGAAGAAGCCGCCCTCCAGCGGGGTGTTCACCGTGACCGTCGGCGCGGTGTTGCCGACCGTGATGGTGGTGTTCGCCGACGCGCTCTTGCCGCTGGAGTCGGTCACCGTGAGGCGCGCGGTGTAGACCCCGTTGGTGGTGTACGTGAACGTCGGGTTCGGGTCGACGGAGTCGGTGGTGCCGTTGCCGTCGAAGTCCCAGGCGAACGAGATGGAGTCGGCCGGGTCCGGGTCCTTCGAACCCTCGCTGGAGAAGGCGACGGTCAGCGGCGCCCGGCCGTTGGTCGGGGTCGCGTTCAGCACCGCGCTCGGCGCCCGCAGGCCCTTGACGTAGCTGAACTTCACCATCGCCGCGTCCGGGTTGATGTTGAAGAACCCGTCGCCGTACGTCAGCAGGTAGAAGTTGCCGTCCGCGCCCCAGCGCATGTCCATCGGGTTGTCGCAGAGGAACGGCTTGGTCGGCGTGGTGGGCTCCTGCCCGCAGTTCAACACATTGTTGATCTTCAGGATGTCGCCCTTGCTGTCCAGCCGGATCTCCTTGAGGGTGTCCCGGGTGAACTCACCGAAGAAGATCGCGTCGTCGAAGTACTCGGGAAACTTCGTCTCCGACCTCAGCTCCGGGTCGTAGTCGTACTTCGCCGCACCGTGCGGACCGACGCCACCGGTGCCGAGCTCGGGGAAGAGCACCGGACAGGTCTGCGTCGGCGTCGACAGGTACGACTCCGGGCACGGCGTGGGCGCCTGGAACGAGTACCACAGCTCCGACTTCTCCACCGGGGGCAGGTCGGTCAGGCCGGTGTTGTGCCGCGAGGTGTTCCGCGGCGCCGCGCAGTCGAACGGCGCGACCGGGGAGATCGGACTGGTGGTCCAGTTCATCTCGATGTACGGCAGGTTCGGCTGCACGCACATCGGCCAGCCGTAGTTCGCCGGCTTGTCGACCACCATCATCCGGCCGGTGCCCGCCGGTCCCCGCCCGACGGCCGCGGTGGAGGAGTCGGGGGAGTAGTCGGTGACGTAGGCGACGTCGTCCTTGTCGAGGGTGATCCGGAACGGGTTCCGCAGGCCCATCGCGTAGATCTCCGGGCGGGCCTTCTCCGTGCCCGTCGGGAACAGGTTGCCCGCCGGCACGGTGTACGACCCGTCCGCGCCGACCGTGATCCGCAGGATCTTGCCCCGCAGGTCGTTGGTGTTCGCCGAGCTGCGCCGCGCGTCCACGAACGGGGCCTGGTAGACGCCGGTCGCGCTGACCGAGTCGTTGTGCGGCGAGAAGCCGCCCGAGCCACCGCCGCCGGCCGGGGTGTCGTCCCCGGTGACCAGCCAGAGGTTGTTCTTCGAGTCGAACGCGATGTCACCGGCCACGTGGCAGCAGGCGCCCCGGTCCACCGGTACCTGCATGATCTTCTGCTCGGTGCTCACGTCCAGCGAGGGCGTCTCGCCGTCCACGAACTTGAACCGGGAGAGCTGGAAGTAGCCCAGCCACTGGTCCCACGCCGCCGGGTTGGTGCTGGTGGTCGGCGCGGCACCCACCGGTGTGTTCAAGGGTGGCGCGTAGTACAGGTAGACCCACTTGTTGGTGGCGAAGTCGTTGTCGATCGCCGGGCCGTACATCCCGTCCTCGCTGTGGGTGTAGACCGGGATCTGCGCCAGCACGGTGGTCTGGTTGGTCTCCGGGTTGTGCAGGCGTACGCCGCCGCGCCGGTCGGTCTGGATCACCCGGCCGTCGGGGAGCACGTCGAAGCCGATCGGCTCGCTGACGTTGGGCTGCGCCCCGATGACCGTCATCTGGTAGTTGGCCAGCACGGTCGCGCCGCAGTCGCCGTCGGTCACGCCGGCCGACCACTGGATCGCGCCGCCCAGGTGGGCGCGCAGGTCGGCGCTGCCGTAGCTCTCCGGCGTGGCGCCCAGGCCGGTGTAGAAGGACCGGCCGCCCTGGTAGTCCTTGCACCAGGTGACCGGGTGGTCGAAGCCCATCGTCCCGCCGGTGTACGTCTTCTCGTCCACCGTGGCCAGCACGTGTGAGACGCCGCGGACGTTTGCCGCGTAGTTGTACCAGCGGTCGGTGGTGCTCCAGCGCTCCGGCAGGGTCTCCGACGCGGGGTGCACCCGGTCGGCGACCGTCACCGTCGCGGTGCTGGCGGCGGAGGGGGCGCCGGCGGCCCGGGTGCCGAGCACGTCGGTGAGGAAGGACCACTCCGGCTCGGCCTCGATGGCGGAGTGCACGCCGACGAAGCCGCCGCCGTCGCGGTAGTACCCCTCGAAGGCGGCCTGCTGCGCGTCGTTCAGCACGTCACCGGCGGTGTTCAGGAAGACCACCGTGCGGAACTGCTTGAGGTGCGGCTTGTCGAACTTGCGGGGGTCGTTGGTGACCTCCACGGTGAACCGTCGGTCCTTGCCGAGTTGCTGGATCGCCTGCACGCCGGCCGCCGTGGCGGCGTTGCTGCCGCTGGCGGACCGGGTGAAGACCAGGACCTTGTACTGGATGCCGTTGCTGTTCGGGGCGGGGGTGGTGAGCACCGGCGCGGCGGTGGCCGGGCCGGTCGGTTGGCTCGCCGTGGCGACGAGGGTCGCGCCGACGAGGGTGAGCAGACTGAGGAAGGTGGTGGCCCTGTGGCCCGGTATGTGCATCGAACCTCGCTCTGGTCGGGCGGGTCCGCCTCAGTCCGTTGGGTGCGGCTGAGGTGGTCGCTCTGGGGGAGACGAGAGCCTGGCCAGGTTCTACGCAGGACGATATTTCCGAGCGGCGATAAAGAAAAGAGGCTGGCGGCCTAAGTTTTCTACAAAGAGTCCGTACTTTTGCTTCAGATCGGCAAAAGTGTGGGCGACCGATCGGCTGGACGGGCGCCGGGAACGCCGAAGGGGCCGGCCACCGAGGTGGCCGGCCCCTTCCGCGTACGGGTGACTCAGATGGTGCTGCCGTTGGTGCCGGTGCCGGACGACTTGCCGCGCGGCGTGGTGCTGGTCGACGACGAGCTGGTCGAGCTGCTGCTCGACGAGCTGCCGCCGGCCTTGGCGCCGACCGTGGCCGGCGTGCCCGCGAACGCGTCGTCCGCCGCGGTCAGCTCCTGCCGGTTGCCGTTGCCCGTGCTCAGCTTCTCGCCCAGCTTGGACTGGCCGAGCTTGTCCTTGCCCTCGCTGTAGAGCCGAGTCGCCTGGGCCTGCGCGACCCCGGCCGCCTCCTGGACGGTCGGGTGGTCGAGCACCTTGCGGCCCCGGACCACCAGCTCCTCGTACTTCTCCCGGCCGGCACGGGCGCCCAGGACGAATCCCGCAGCCAGCCCGCCAAGAAACATGATCTTTCCGCGCATGGCGGCTCCTTCCGTACCTGACGCGCCGTCGGACCCGGCGGGTGTACCGCCGGGGCGACCATCTCGCGCCTGCGTCCTGTGTCCTGCCCTAACTACCCATCCTGCTCCGCGCTCATACCTGGTGGTGCCCGGATGGCGAGATGTCCGCTTTAGTGGCTTCTCGGGCGGCCCGGCGGCGTCGGTAACCCCCTGGACCTACACCCCCCGGAGTCCTGTACTCTTGTGCCGTCGCCGAGCGCCGGAGAGATCCGGGGCGCGACGGCCTGCGGTCCCCCGTAGCTCAATTGGCAGAGCAGCCGGCTGTTAACCGGCAGGTTTTTGGTTCGAGTCCAAACGGGGGAGCTTCTCCACCCTCAACGCCCGTCGGCATCGCCGGCGGGCGTCCTTCGTCTCCGGGCCGCGCGCCGGTCCGGCCGTGCCAAGCCACCGTTTCGTACCCCGCCGACCCGCCCCGGGCGGCAGGATGGTCGATGTCGACCTAGACTCCCGCTGCGTCGATCGGTGAGTCGATTTCTCAGGACGGGTGCAGATGGCCGGAGGACGGGGCCGGGCTACGGCCACGCTGATCGCGGTGGCGATCGTGCTCGGGTGGCTGGTGGTGGGCGGGATCGCCGGCCCGTACGCGGGGCGGCTGAGCGAGGTGGCCACCAACGACAACGCCGCCTTCCTGCCGGCCGACGCGGAGGCCACGAAGGCCCAGGACCTGGCCGCCGGGTTCACCGAGAAGGTCACCACCCCCGCCCTGGTGGTCTACGAACGCACCGCCGGCATCACCGAGGCGGACAAGCAACTGGTGGCCGCCGACGCGGCCCGGTTCGCCCGGGTGCCCGGCGTGGTCGCGCCGCTGCCCCCGCCGATCCCCAGCCAGGACGGCCAGGCGGTGCAGGTGGTGGTGCCGATCGACGGCGCCGAGGGGGAACGGATCGGCGCCGTCGTCGACGAGCTGCGCGCCGTCGTCGGGGAGAACCGCGGCGGGATGACCGTGGACGTGGCCGGCCCGGCCGGGCTGCTCGCCGACCTGATCGAGGTGTTCTCCGCGATCGACGGGCCGCTGCTCCTGGTCACCCTCGCGGTGGTGCTGATCATCCTGCTGATCGTCTACCGCAGCCCGGTGCTCTGGATCTTTCCGCTGCTCGCCGCCGGGATGTCGTACTCGCTGGCGGCCGTCCTGGTCTACGTCCTGGCCCGGGACGACGTGCTCAAGCTGAACGGGCAGGCGCAGGGCATCCTCACCGTGCTGGTCTTCGGCGCCGGCACCGACTACGCGCTGCTGCTCATCGCCCGCTACCGCGAGGAGCTGCACCGGCACGCCGGACCCTGGCCCGCCATGCGGACCGCCTGGAAGGGCGCGGCCCCGGCGATCGTCGCCTCCGGCGGCACGGTCATCGTCAGCCTGCTCTGCCTGCTGTTCTCCAGCCTGAACTCCAACCGCGCGCTCGGCCCGGTCGCCGCGATCGGCATCGCCGCCACCCTGCTGGTGATGCTTACCTTCCTGCCCGCCCTGCTGGTGCTCGGCGGCCGGTGGGCGTTCTGGCCCCGGATCCCGCGCGAGGACCAGGCCGACCCGCGCGCCGAGCACGGCCTCTGGAGCCGGATCGCCCGCTTCGTCGCCCGGCGGGCCCGGACCGTCTGGCTGGTCACCGCCGCCCTGCTGGCCCTGCTGGTGCTGGCCCTGCCGCAGCTCGGCGTCACCACGCTCGGCCAGTCCGACCAGTTCACCCGGCGCACCGACTCGGTGGCCGGCCAGGAGGTGATCTCCCGGCACTTCCCCGGCGGCACCGGCAGCCCGGCCACCATCTTCACCAACCGGCCCGCCGCCGAGGAGGTGACCCGGGTCGCCCAGGCCGTGCCGGGCGTGGTCACCGTCCGCCCGCTGCCCGGTCCGGGCCCGGCGGGGGTGCCCGACCCGAACGCCCCACCGGTGGTCAGCAACGGCAAGGTCGAGCTGGAGGCGACCCTGGCCGACTCGCCGGACAGCGACGGCGCCGAGCGGACCATCCGCGCGCTGCGGGAGGCGGTGCACCGGGTGCCCGACGCGGACGCGGTGGTCGGCGGCTTCACCGCGATCAACGTGGACACCGCCGACGCCTCCGCCCGGGACCGCAACGTGATCATCCCGGTGGTGCTGGTGGTGATCGCGGTCATCCTGGCCCTGCTGCTGCGCGCGCTGGTCGCCCCGGTCCTGCTCATCGCCACCGTGGTGCTGTCGTTCCTGGGCACCCTCGGGCTCTGCGCGCTGGTCTTCCGGTACCTGCTCGACTTTCCCGGCGTCGACCAGTCGTTCCCGCTCTTCGCCTTCGTGTTCCTGGTGGCGCTCGGCATCGACTACAACATCTTCCTGATGAGCCGGGTCCGCGAGGAGTCCGTCCGGCGCGGCACCCGGGCCGGGGTGCTCGTCGGCCTGACCGTCACCGGCGGCGTGATCACCTCCGCCGGCATCGTGCTCGCCGCGACCTTCTCCGCGCTCGCCGTACTCCCGCTGGTGGTGCTGGTGGAACTCGGCGTGGCGGTCGCGGTGGGCGTCCTGATCGACACCATCGTCGTCCGGTCGCTGCTGGTGCCCGCGCTCGCGTACGACATCGGGCCGAAGGTGTGGTGGCCCAGCCGGCTGTCCCGGTCCTCCCGGGGCGCGGCGGACGCGGGGGAGCGGGCCGATGCCTGACACCGACGTCGTCATCGTCGGCGGCGGCCTCGCCGGGCTGGCCGCGGCCCGCCGGCTGCACCGGGCGGGCGTGCCGTGGCGGCTGGTCGAGGCGGCCGACCGGCTCGGCGGCCGGGTCGCCACCGACGCCGTCGACGGCTACCTGCTGGACCGTGGCTTCCAGGTGCTGAACACCGGCTACCCCCGGCTGGGCCGGCTGGTCGACCCGGCCGCCCTCGACCTCGGCTGGTTCACCGCCGGGGTGCTGGTCCGCCGCGGTGACCGGCTCCACCGGCTGGTCAACCCGCTGCGCGAGCCGGGCGGCGCGCCCCGCACCGCGCTCGCCGGGGTGGGTTCGCTGCGCGACCGGATCCGCTTCGCCGGGCTGGCCACCGGCTGCGCGACCCTGCCGGTCGGCCGGCTGCTCGACGCGCCGGAGACCAGCACCGAGGCGGCGTTGCGCCGGGCCGGACTCTCCGACGCGATCATCGAGGAACTGCTCCGGCCGTTCCTGTCCGGCGTCCTCGTCGACCGGGAGCTGGAGACCTCCAGCCACGTGCTGGCGATGATCCTGCGGTCGTTCGCCCGGGGCCGGATCGGCCTGCCGGCGCAAGGCATGGCCGCGCTGCCCCGGGCCGTCGCCGCCCCGCTCCCGACCGACCTGATCGAGCTGGACACCCCGGTCACCGGGGTCGCGCCGGGCCGGGTCCGCACCGCGTCCGGCGAGGTCGGCTGCCGGGCCGTCGTGGTCGCCGCCGACCCGCCGGCCGCGACCGCGCTCCTGCCGGCCCTGCCCCCGGTACGCGTGCACAGCTACACCACGTACTACCACGGCACCGACGAGCCGCCGCTGGACGAGCCGATCCTGCTGGTCGACGGCGACCGCCGGGAACTGGTCGCGAACACCGTCGTGGTCAGCCGGGCCGCGCCGACGTACGCGCCGGCCGGCCGGCACCTGGTGGCCACCTCGGTGGTCGGGCCGCTCGCCCCGCCCGAGCCGGTGATCCGGGCCGAGCTGGCCCGACTGTACGGGCGCGCCACCGCCGACTGGACCCATCTGACCACGGTCTCCGTCCCGGCCGCGCTGCCCGCCGCGCCGCCGCCACAGGGCCGGCTGCGCAAGCCGGTGGAGCTTGGCGACGGGCTCTTCGTGGCCGGGGACCACCGGGACAGCCCGTCCATCCAGGGGGCGCTCGCCAGCGGCTGGCGCGCCGCCGGTGCGGTGCTGGCCCGGCTGCGGGCGGGATAGCCGCCGGTCACGGGGCACATGGCCGGCCGGTGGATCACTATGATCCCCGCCATGCCTGCTCCCGGCCAGCCCTCGGCGCCCGTGTTCGAGCCGGGCGCGGCGTACCCGGAACTGGCCCGGATGCGGGCCGCGCTCGGCGCCGGCGACTGGCCGGGCGTCCGGCAGATCGTCGGCGGGCTCGACTGGGCCGGCATCTCCATCTTCACCGGGCTCTGCGGCGACCTGGAGGGGACCGAGGAGTTCCTCCGCGCGGTGGTCGCCCGGCAACCCGCCGACCCGGTCGCCGCGACGCTGCTCGCCTCCACCCTGATCCGGACCGGCTGGCGGATCCGCACCGCACACCGGGCCCAGCACGTCAGCCGGGACCAGTTCGCCCGGTTCCACGAGCACCTGCGCCAGGCCGAGCGGATCCTGATCCAGGTCACCGCCCGGCACCCGGACTACGTGACCGCCTGGTACCTGCGCATCACCGCCGCCCGCGGCCTCGAACTGGGCGAGTCGGAGGCGCGCCGCCGCTACGACCGGCTGGCCCGGCACCAGCCGCACCACCAACCGGCCCAGTCGTCGCTGCTGCAGAAGCTCTGCCCCAAGTGGAGCGGCACCTGGGAGGGCGCGCACGGCTTCGCCCGGGAGTGCCTGCGGACCGCGCCGCCCGGATCGTGCAGCCCGGTCGTGGTCGTCGAGGGGCACCTGGAGCACGCCCTCGACCTCGGCGACGTCGGGGACGCCACCGGCTACCTGCGTACGCCGCAGGTCGGGCAGGAGATCCACGAGGCGGCCCAGCGGTCGGTCTGGAACCCCGCGTTCCGGCACGGGCCGGGCTGGGTGCTCACCCGCAGCACCTTCGCGCTGGCCTTCAGCCTGATGGGGGAGTGGCCGGCGGCGGCCGGGCAGTTCGCCGCCCTCGGCCCGTACGGCGACGACTGGCTGTGGGACTACCTCCCCGGCGACCCGGCCGAACAGTTCCAGAAGTACCGCGCCGAGGCGTACGCGAAGGGCGGCCCGCGATGATCCGGCAGTTCGACGTCGACGGGGTGCCCACCCTGCTCGCGCCCACCGGCGGCCCGATGCGCGCCGGCCTGGTGTTCCGGGTCGGCACCGCCGACGAGACGCTGGCCCGCGCCGGCATCACCCACCTGCTGGAACACCTGGCGCTGGCCTCGCTCAGCGAGGTCGACTACCACTACAACGGGGCTACCGGCAGCGTCTTCACCTACTTCCACATGCAGGGCTCCGAGCCGGACATCGCCCGGTTCCTCACCGCGGTCTGCCAGCACCTGCACCAGCCGCCGCTGCAACGGCTGGAGATGGAGAAGGACATCCTGCGCACCGAGTGGAGCACCCGGACCCCCGGCGCGATGGACTCCGTACCGCTGTGGCGGCACGGCGCCCGGGACCACGGCCTGGCCAGCTACCCCGAGTTCGGGCTCGGCATGCTCGGCCCCGACGACCTGCGCAACTGGGCCGCCCGGTACTTCACCCGGGAGAACGCCGTGCTCTGGATCGCCGGCGACCGGGTCCCGGCCGGGCTGCGGCTGGCCCTGCCCGGCGGGCACCGGCAGCCGGTGCCCGCGCCGTCGTCGGCGCTGCCCGAGACGCCCGCGTACTTCGTCGGGCCCGGCCGGGCCGTCGCGCTCGACGCCGTGGTCCGCCGCCGGACCGCCGGCAGCGTCTTCGCCGGGGTGCTGGAACGCGAACTGTTCCGGGCGCTGCGCCAGGAGGGCGGCTTCTGCTACACCGCCACCGCCGGCTACGAGCCGCGCGGAGACGGGTACGCCACCGTACGCGGGCTCGCCGACGCGCTGCCCGACAAGCAGGACGCGGTGCTGGGCGGATTCGTCGACGTGCTGGCGAAGCTGGCCGTCGGCCGGGTCGAGCAGGCCGACGTCGACGCGTACGTGGCCAAGGCCGGCGAATCGCTCGGGGTGGCCGAGGTGCACGCCGCGATGCTGCCGACCCGGGCGTTCAACCTGCTCACCGGGCACCCCAACCTGACCGTCGAGGAATACCGGGCCGAGCTGGCGGCGGTCACCCCGGCCGACGTGCACGCGGTGGCCCAGGAGGTGATGGCCTCCGCGCTGCTGATGGTGCCCGAGGGAAGCGCCGCCGACTGGGCCGGCTTCGTCGCCGCGCCCACCCTCTCCACCGAGGCCATCGCCGGCACCCCGTACCGGTCCCGCGAGGACGACGGCGGCGAACTGCGGATCGGTCCCGAGGGGGTCAGCCTCGTCCTGCCCGCCGGGCTGCTCACCGTCCGGTACGCCGAGTGCGCCGCCATGCTGGCCTGGCCCGACGGCGCCCGGCAGCTCACCGGCCACGACGGCATCATCGTCCGGATCGAACCCACCCTGTTCGACCTGCACCCCGGGGCGATGCAGTACCTGGACGGGCAGATCACGCCGGATCGCCGGGTGGACCTGCCGCCACGAGCGCCCGAGCGGATCCCCCAACCGGCGACGCGCTCCGCCCGCCCCGCCGCCGGCGGGTCGACCGGCGCGGACGCCCCGGCGGTCAACTGGTCCGCCAAGCCGGTGGTGATCACCACGCTGGTGCTGGCCGCACTGCTGGCCGGGGTGTCCTGCCTGTGCACCCTCGGGGCCGCGTTCGACGACGTCTCCGACCCCGCCGGGGTATGGATCCTGATCGTGGTGTCATGGCTGCTCGCTGTTATCCTCGCGTTGCCCTTCGTGCGGTCCCTGCGGCGCAGGTCCTGACGGCGCGGGCGAAATCCGCCACCGAAGGTGGTGGCCGGAGCCCGAGAGGGCAGGTTACGATCCGGCGCGGTAACGGGGCGGTAGCTCAGCGGGTTAGAGCAGGGGACTCATAATCCCTCGGTCGCGGGTTCGAGTCCCGCCCGCCCCACCATCCGTTTTCCCAGCTCAACCATGCTGCCGGCGACCCGGGCGAACCGCATTCAGGTCCGGACCGACGCCCTCAGTCCGCACTGAGTCCGCAGCAGCACGACCCGCCGCCCGGTCGAGGCGGTCGGCTACCTGGTCCAGGTCGTCCTCGAACAGGTCCGCGTAGACGTCCAGCGTCATGGCCGCCGAGGCGTGCCCGAGCATCCGCTGAACCGCCTTCACGTTGGCGCCCTCGGCCACCGCCAGGCTGGCCGCCGTGTGCCGCAGCTCGTGCGGTGTCAGACCGGCGAGGCCGATCAACTCCGCAGCCCGATCGAAGACGCGGCGGCGGAAGTTGTTGTTCCGTAGCACCTCGCCGGCCGGGGACGTGAACACCAAGCAGGAGGCGATCAGGTCACGGCCGGTGGTCGCGATCGAAGACATGACCGGCGCTCAGCGACTTGGGGACCTCGCGCGCAGCCTCGGTCTAGAGCCGTCGTTCGAGTCGATTCCCATCGGCGGCGAGATCGACCTCAACCGTCCCAACCAGGTGGTGATCTCTGGTCCGCGCATCGCCGAGCACATCGCCCAGGTGCTCGCGCAGGACCCCGTCTTGCAGTTCGAGCGCGCCAGCAACGGCCCATGGACGCTGGTCGACCGCAAAAACCGGCACCGTGTACCGGTCCGGGCAGGACCAGACGCCGCAGCGCATCTGGGACGTGGCGTACCTGGGCCGCCTACCCCGACCGGACCGGCAGGGCTCGCTGATCATTTTCACCGGCATCCACCCGCCCGGTTCCCTCGGAGTCGTCCACCTGCTCTGCACCCGGATCAGCGAGCTGTACAGCGAGGTCAAGACCGGCAACTTCTCGGTGCTGGTCGGCACCGAGTACGAACCCGACACCCACGAGCCGCGTCACGTGGAGCTTCTGACGCCGCTGTACCGGTTGGAGGACAACTGATGCAGGTCACCATGGCGACCAGCCCAGCCACGCCCGACCAACCCAACGAGGACTTCACCGCCGCCACCCCGAACGGTGTCGTCCTGCTCGACGGCGCCGGCCTGTCCGGCACCACCTCACGCTGCTCGCACGGCGTCGCCTGGTACACCCGCCACCTCGGCGGGGCGCTGCTCACCGGCCTCGCTGGCGACGACGGCCAGGACCTAGCGGCCATCCTCGCTGAGGCGATCAGGCAGACGGCCGACGCACATGAAGGCACCTGCGACCTTGACGACCCCGGCACACCGTCCGCGACCGTCGTCATGCTCCGCACTACCGGTGATGACCTGGAGTACCTGGTGCTCGCCGACTCCGTGCTCGTGCTCAACCTGGCCGACGACGCGCCGCTGGTCATCACCGACGACCGCGAGGCCCACATCGGACAGCGGTACCGCTCGGCGATGGACAACCTCACCAACGGCACACCCGAACACGACCAGGCCCGCCGCGACTACGTCCAAGCCCTGCGCGCCCACCGCAACACAGCCGGGGGATTCTGGGTTGCCGCCGCCGACCCACGAGCCGCCGACGAGGCAATCCTCGGAAGCCGACCGATCACCTCTGCGGCCCTGCTCAGCGACGGAGCCAGCCGCCTCACCGACCGCTTCGCCCTGACCGACTGGCCCGGCCTACTGGCGATCCTGCACGACCACGGCCCAGCCGAACTGATCCGCCGCGTCCGTGCCGCAGAAGACTCCGACCTACAAGGCATCCGCTGGCCACGCGGCAAGACCCACGACGACGCGACGGCCGCCTACTATACCCAACTGTTCGATCGGCAAGAAGTTTGGAAAGATCAAAGGCGTGTGGGCCGGTAGCCGGAAGTTTGAAGTTCTCGCGGTGGCTACCTGTTTGCTATTGGCGTCGACTGGTTGCACGACCGGGGACGACGGGGGACGACCCGAAGCTGGCGCGCCGAGCTCCGCATCCTCCGGGTCCATCGGCTCACAAACTCCGCTGCTGCCACCGCTGCCGCAGGGCGGACAGCGCGCGTCGTGTATCGATTCCGTCGCCACGGAGGCGGATCCGGGCGAGCTGTACCGCATAGCGACGGACACCGTCGCGGTGTCGTCCCAGGTCCTGCAACCCAATGAGTCATCCGATAACCGGGGGCCGACTCGGCTCTTCGCCAAATGGGGCCTTTACGTGCGGGCCGGAACGGCTGCGGAGCTGCAAGTGGCACCCGGATGGGAGGACCGCGCCCGCATCGGCTGGGGCAGAAACGCCAAACCGACAACTACTGTGCAGGTCGAGGCCTGCCCCGCCAGGGGCACGCCGGCCGGATGGTCGGTCTTCACCGGCGGCACCTGGGTGTCAAATCCGGCGTGCGTACCGCTGGTAATCAGGTCTCAGGGACGACAGGTTGACGTGCGTCTCGCGATAGGCGTCGAGTGTCACGAGAGCTCACCCCGGTAGGGCTGCCCAAGACCTCCCGACCTAGGCACGGCACAGACGGCAAGTCGCTGCCCGAGTGTCGCTCCCGAGCAATTGCCGAATTGACCTCTTATAGATCAAGCGGGCCGCGCCGGCCGGCCCCGGCCTGCTGGCGACCTTCGGCCGGCATCGGCCGGGCCGGCCGGCTGCACTGCGGCGACCACTGGCACGAAGGGCTGAGGCGGGACGATCGCCCTCGGGGTTGCTGTCCATTGAGGGCGGGGCGATCGCTGCCGCGCAGCAGAGCTGCTTGCCCCTGGAGTCTGGTGGGCACTGCCCGCGGATTGATGACGACGAGGACCAGGGCGTGACCCATCCCCCGGATGCCCGATCCTCTACGCCACCCGGCCGGCGTCAAGGGCGCCGCGCGTCGGCACACCGATGGCCTGCGGCCACCCTTGACCCCGACCGTGCGCCGCAGTCCTCGGCACCTATCCGGGGATGGGGCAGTCTCGCGGCCACATTCGGCGAGGGAGGCTGGACGGTCTACCCCTGGGAACTTGACGCGAGACATCGTCGCCACGAGAGGATAGGCGGGTGCGGTCCTCCCTTTCGACACCACCTGCTATTCCCGCCGGCGCCCTCGCCGCAGGTCCACAACCGATGCTTTCCGCTCAGGGCGACCTGCTCTTGCGACCGTGGAGGCCTTCCGATGCGTCGGTCTTCTTCGCTGCGTACCGGGACCCCGACATTCAGCATTGGCACACTCGCCAACCCGCGTCTGAGGACCAGGTCCGTGAGTGGTTCCAGCAGTATCACCGGGCCTGGGAGCAGGAGACGGGCGCGAGTTGGGCGGTGACGCGCGGCGGCGGTGAGGTGCTGGGGCGCATCGCCATGGGCAGCATGAATCTCGATGACGGTGTCGCAGGGTGCGCATATTGGGTGCTCCCGGCCGCTCGTGGAGCAGGCGTGGCCTCCCGAGCGCTGATGGCCTTGAGCGCCTGGGCGCTCGGCGAGGCCGGTTTCCATCGTCTGCACCTGGATCATTCGACCCGCAACCAGGCCTCCTGCCGCGTCGCCGTCAAAGCCGGGTTCCTACTGGAGGGCACCAAACGCAGCGACGCCATCCACTCCGACGGCCGGCACGACATGCACCTGCACGCCCGTATCCGTGGCGACGAGTCACTCGCCTGATCCGGGTTTGTCTCCGGCCGTGCAGTCCGCAAGAGGTTGACGGACGGCGGGGGAGTAGTGAGAGATGTCGAGAGGTGTTTCCGCTGCTAAAAGGCCAACCAGGCAGCTCGTCGGGTCGCCCATCTTGATCTCATAATCCCTCGGTCGCGGGTTCGAGTCCCGCCCGCCTCACTAGAAACGGATACCCAAACGAAGGGGTGCAAGGTCGCAGAACGCCGGCCACGGCCGATGTGGTGGCCAAGCGGCGGTCGGACTTCGTACCGGGTGGTGGACTCGTGGGGTCAGTTCTGGCCGGGGCTTGCTACGGGTAGCCCCACTTCCTTGGCGCATTCGAGCAGCCGCCGGTCATAGGTGACGAAGGCGGTGAGTGCCGTACCGGATTCGTTGGTTAGCACCTGGGCGGTGGCCAGGTGGATGGCGTCGAGGCTACGGAGCGTCGGCTCGGCGAACGCGGCTGCGGTTGCACGGATCGTGCTGTCGATCTCCAGTCGGAACAGCCGTCCGACGGCAGCCGGCACTCCGATCAAAGCCTGCGGAGCTGATCGGCGCAGCGCAATGGATACTTCCACCTCGACGAGAGCGGAGGAGACCAGCGGCACGTCGTTGTGCTTGTTGAGCCAGGAGACAAGGTCGGCGCTGCACATCTCCTGCCGAACCAGCTTGACGACGGCAGCTGAATCGAGATAGATCACCAGCGCTCCTCGTCACGCATTGCAGTGAGCGAGGCGGCCACGTCCACACTCTCGTCACCGAGCTTCGGCGGAAGTGGAACAGAGCCGCCGCCGGTGGGAGGGACGGCTCGCCCTGCCGCTACCAACTTGGCCAAAACCGACCTGTCGTCGCCTACCGGCACAAGTCGGGCGATCGGGTGTCCGCGATCGGTGATCTCGACGGTCTCGCCGCCACTCACCCGAGCCAAGACCTGGCTGGTGTTCTGGTTCAGCTCCCGGACACCGATGCGTTCCATGGACACGAGTGTAGAACTATATGTTCTACGGTTCTAGCTCCTGGCGTCATCCGGGCCGCCTGTTCGCCGAGTAGAGAGATCCACGATGTCTAGGCCGTGTGGCTGCTCGGCGGTTCGGTGGGGTGATGTCGGAATCATCGCGCACGAGGTCCGCGAGTTGGGCAAGTTCAGGGGGCAGCGGATCGCCTGCGATCGTGGCGCGGTGGTTCGCGTGGTGGTACCCCCGGCCCACCACGCACAGCCCCTGGTCAACCATGCTGCCGATGGCAGGGCCACCAGCATCCGAGCCTGGGTGGAGGGGGCGGCCGAGGGCCGGTTGATCAGGCAGTATGGCGCCATGGCGGAAGAGTTCACCAATACCGATGCGTTCCGTGGTGCCAGTTTCCGAGGCACGGACCTGTCCGGCGCGACGTTTCGCGACTGTGATCTGAGGCAGGTCAGGATCGTCAGTTCGGAGGTTGCCGAGCTGAGAGTGTCCGGATTCGGGGGGCGCGTCGGCACAGTGGTCATCGATGACGTCGATGTCACTGCCTTCGTTGGTGCTGAGCTCGACCGGCGATATCCCGAGCGCGTGCAGGTGCGGGCGATCCGGAAGGCGGACGACTACCGCGAGATGTGGGCCATCCTCGAACGCCTCTGGTCGGACACCCTCGCCCACGCCGAGCTGCTGTCTGAGACCGCTCGCCAGGAGCGAGTCGATGGCGAGTGGTCCTTCGTCGAGACGCTGCGTCATCTCGTCTTCGCGATCGACGTATGGGTGGGGCGAATGCTCCTCGCCAAAGAGACGCCGTACCACCGGCTGGGCCTGCCGCCCACGGACTATCCTGCCGCCGGAGCGGCGGAGTTGGGGATCGACCTGGACGCCCGTCCCTCGTATGGCGAGATGGTGGCGCTGCACGCCGACCGCCGGGCGCAGACGCGGAACGTCCTCGACACCCTGACCGACGCCGAGATGGAGCGGATCATCACCGCTGCGCCCGCACCGGCATGGGGTGTGGAGTCACACTCGGCCGGCGATTGCCTGCGGTGGGTGATGGAAGAACACTGCGAGCACCGTCGCTTTGCCGAGCGCGACCTCGCCCTGCTCCACACCCGCTGATCGGCGAGCACGAGCCCAGGTTCGAGTCCCACCCGCCCACCCTGTTGATCTTTCGTGCGAACCCCCTTGGCAGCGGCGGCGTCGCGCCGCTCTGCGTAGCTGCTCGACGCGGACTGTGGCTGGCCACGGATCCGCCGCCGGATGTACTAGCGTCGGGGGAATGAGGGACCGCGCTGCGAGGTACGAGCCACTGACGGTGGCACGCCTGGGTGCTCTGCTCGTCGGATCCGACGAGACGCGACGGTGGCGGCTGGTGGCGGAGTTCCTTGAGGAGTACCGCTGGGAGCCGGCCGAGGTGCGCGCCGGTCTGCTGGAGCAGGAACCCACTTCTACCGGTGACGAGCACTGGGATGTGTTCCTCGCGGCATTGACGGAGCACTTGGCTGCCAAGGACGGGCGGGGTGCGCCGCCGTGGGTCGAGACGCGGTCGCTGCGGCGGTTCTGGTTCCCCTTCAACACCCGGGCTGCGCGGGTCGACGCGGTGGTGCACGCGCCGGCAGCGTTCCGTCGTCGGGGTGTGTACGTGTCGGCGCAGGAGTTGAACGTCGCGTGAGCCTTGATGATCCACTGTTGGACCGCGCGGCGATCGAGGATGCTTTCCGCCGGCTCGGGGACCGGCTGTCGAGGCGAGGTGTGGTCGCGGATCTCTACATCTTCGGCGGGTCGGCCACCCGAGCCGAGTGGTGGAACCGCGAACGTGTCGCCAGCGGCATGGATGAGGCGTACGCCGTCCGCGTGCTCGACGCCCTGGACGAAGCCAGCCAGCCATCCGCGCTCACCACGGCGTGTCCGTACTGCACGACCAAGCGACACTGCCGAATTGACCTTTTAAGGATCAAGGCGGCCCGCAAGCGGGCCGCGCCGGCCGGGCCCCGGCCTGCTGGCGACCTTCGGCCGGCATCGGCCGGGCCGGCCGGCCACGCTGACGGACTGCAAGAGCTGTTTGCCCTCTGGGCAGGGATCTTCGACAGAGATGGGGAGGCCCGTCCAGACGGTGCGGTAGTCGATGGTTGCGCGGGTCGCCATCCCCACCGTGAGTCCTCCACGATGTGTAGGACTCACGGCGGAGATGGCTCTTGGGCCCGGCGTGTGGGAGGAGGAGCGCGAGTCAGCTCAATGCGCGAGGAAGTCATCAGAATCAGCTCGCCGCTATGATCTCGTGACCGCATCGCGCCCCGGGGAGGTCGGATGGAGACGTGGCGCATGCTCGCCAGTGCCGTCGCGTGCCTGGTTGTGAGCCTTGTAGGTGCTGCCCTAGCGACCAATTTTCGTGGCGTGACGGAGTGGCACGTGCGGCGGTCGATGGCTACCGCAAGCGTGTTACGGCGAGTACCGCCATGGCGCTGGCTACCAATGGCGAGCTACGACCAGCGCGTGGCACGTTTCGTCTTGATGGAACGCGCGATCGGCGTGATCTTCACTGCGATGGGCGTCATGTTCTTGATCGTTCTCGCCTACGCCGTGTTCTCGGGCGCGCCGATCAATTCGAGCCGTTGACTGGCGAGCGGTCCGCATCTGGTCCGCAAGAGGTCGGCGGACAGCGGGGGAGTGATGGGAGATTTCGAGAGGTGTTTCCGCCGTTAGAAGGCCGGTTGCGCAGGTCGTCGGAACGCCCATCTTGATCTCATAATCCCTCGGTCGCGGGTTCGAGTCCCGCCCGCCCCACTCGAAGCGGATACCCAAACGAAGGGGTGCAAGGTCGCAGAACGCAGGCCAGGGTCGGTGTGGTGGCCAAGTAAGGAAGGGGCCGGCGTGCCAGTTGCGTCCCCGTTGGGGTGAGAGCCGAAGGTCAACGGCGGTCAGCTCCTGGACGTGGCAACCGGCGGCGAGTTCGGCGCAGGTACGATGGCGATTTCATCCCGTGACCAGCCCATCGGAAGCACGGCCAAAATGACAGGGATGCCTCCCGCCGCACTGGTGTCGATCGTCGTCCTGCTCGTAGTGCTTGCCATAGACGTATGGGTCTACGCCGACGCCAAGGAGCGACTGAGGCGCGGGAACCCCGTCTCCGTTTCCCTTGGGTCGATCCGGGTGGAGACTCCGGAGGCATGGTTCCTCGGTTGTCTGATCCTGTGGATAGTGTTCTTCCCGCTCTACCTGACAGCCACCAGGCGGAACCCGTTCGGTCACAGCAGCGGGTGACGACAAGGTGTCACAGCCGCCCGCCTTGGCTGTCCGCACTCAGTCCGCAAGAGGGCGACAACGGCGGGGAGCGCTGTGCGATGTCGAGAGCCGTTTCCCCTGTTGGACGCCGGTACGTGCAGGTGGCCCAGGGTGGGCAACTTGATCTCGTAATCCCTCGGTCGCGGGTTCGAGTCCCGCCCGCCCCTCCACGCAAAGCCCCTGGTCAGGCGGGCTGCTGACGATCCGCCCCCAGTGGGAACTCGCCGACGGTGCGCCACGGGCTCAGGCCCGGCGTGCCGGCGATGAGGCGAACCATGTCGACGGCGGCGTTGATCGGCAGCTGCGCGGCGACGGTTTCGGCGGCGTGGCTCAGGGTGGGCTTGGGGGCGTCATGGCCGATGGTCAGGTGCGGCACCACCTCGGTGTGCGCCCCGCCGTACGGGGCGACCTCGGGATACCGCTGCCACACCGCCGCGGTGAGGTCCCGGAACGGGCGATCCGGCTGGGGCGCGAGCCAGACGACCGCGTCGCCGAACCAGCCGATGTGGGTCAGGGCGACGTCGAACCGCGGTATGCCGGCGATGGTCTCCCGCAGCACGGCCAGTGTTCGATGGTTGATCTGCTGCGGAGGCAGGAACGGGTAGAGGACGGTCACGTGTGCCGGCACACCCCACGAGGCAGCCGCGTCGAGCGACTCCCGGAACCGGCCCACCGCTTCTTCGGCCTCGGGTATCGGCACGATGAGCGCCGTCTGTGTCGGTTCCATCCCGGAAGTTTCCCGGTCCGGGCCGGTGCTGGTCCACGCGGTTTCGCCACCGGCACGGGCGGGGGTGGCTCACCGCCGTGGCACCAGCCACGACGGTGAGCCACCGCCGGTCGCTAGGAGATGGGTACGAGCCGGAACTGCTGGTTGGCCTGCCCGTTGCAGTCGTAGAGCTGGACCTGCTGCCCGTTGCCGGTGCCCCAGACGTCGAGGCAGCGGCCGGACTGGACACCCGTGACGGTGCCGTTGGAGTTGACGTTCCACTGCTGGTTGGTCTGGCCGTTGCAGGCGTAGATCTGGATCGCCGCGCTGTTGCCGGAGCCGGCGGCGTCCAGGCACCTGCTGCCGCCGTACACGGTCAGTTGCCTGCTCGCGGTGTACGTCCACTGCTGGTTGGTGTTCCCGTGGCAGTCGTAGAGCTGCACCCGGGTGCCGTTGGTCTGCGACGAGTTGGGCACGTCGATGCACCGGCCGGACTGGCTGCCGACGATCCGGTTGGCGCCGCCGGCCGGCGGCGGCGTGGTCGGCGAGGTGGTGGGCGTGGCCGTCGGCGAGGTGGTCGGCGAGGTGGTCGGGCCCGGGCCGGCGGCGTTGAGGGCGTTGAGGACCGAGGTGTACGCGGCCTTCTTGTTGCCGCCGCCGTCGAAGAGCAGCGGGTTCTCGTTGGAGCGCCAGGAGTCGCTGTCGCGGACGCCCCACACGGTGATGCCGATGCACCGCGGGACGTTCAGGCAGGCCTGGGTCAGGCCCTGGTACTGGCTGGTGGAGGCGTTCGTGACGTCGACCTCGGTCAACGCCACGTCGACTCCGAGGGCGGCGAAGCTGGACAGCGTGGTCTGGAAGTTGCTGGGCAGCGAGCTGCCGCCGGTGAAGTGGGTCTGCAGGCCGACGCAGTCGATCGGCACGCCGCGGGACTTGAAGTCCTGGATCATGCGGTAGACGCCCTGCGTCTTGCCGTAGCTCCAGTTCTCGATGTTGTAGTCGTTGTAGCAGAGCTTGGTCGACGGGTCGGCCGCCCGGGCGGTGCGGAACGCCACCTCGATCCAGTCGTTGCCGGTGCCCTGGAGGTTGGAGTTGCGGCGGCTGCCGTCCTCGTTGAACGCCTCGTTGACCACGTCCCACGCGGCGAGCTTGCCCTTGTAGTGGGCCATCACGCCGTTGATGTGATCGATCATCGCCTGCCGCAGGGTGCTGCCGCTCAGGCTCTGCATCCAGCCCGGCTGCTGCGCGTGCCAGGCCAGCGTGTGCCCGCGGACCTTGAGGCCACGCTGCGTGGCCCAGTTGTAGATCTGGTCACCGGAGTTGAAATTGAACTGACCCCGCTGGGGCTGCGTCGCGTCCGGCTTCATCTCGTTCTCGGCGGTGATCATGTTGAACTCGCGCGCCGCGATGGTGCTGTACGTCGAGTCGTTCAACCTGTTCGCGGCGATGGCGGTGCCGAAGTACCGGCCGGACTGCGCGGCGGCGGCGCCCAGGGTGCTGGCCGCCTGGGCCAGGGTGGGCACCACCAGCGCCGCGCCGGCCAGCGCCAGCGAGCTGGCGGCGGCGGCCAGCACGACGCGGTAGCGACCACGCCTCAGTAGGGGTTTCATGACGCTCCTCTGCATATCGGGTGTGATGCGCAAGGTGGTGAGGAAACGCGGGCCCGCGTATCTGTCACTGGCTCCGAAACTTTTCGGAAATGTACCGGTAACTTCATCGGCAAGATACTCCCGACAGCACGATCGGTCAATGTCGATGGTTTCGGGTGGCTGGCGCGATGTTTTCCGCCGCGCGTACCGGATGGTTGGTCGCCATGGGCGAAACCTTCCGGCCGCCGTCTCCGCTCTCCCGCCGCCCTGCCGGAGGCGGGGTGTTGTGCCACCGCATGCCGCGGGCCGGCATCGTGATCCGATGCCGGCCCGGGTGACGGAACGCGGACCTATCGCCCTCGTTCCCGCGCGACGAGCTCGCGGACGGCGGGCGCCACCTCGGCGGCGTACCGCTCGGCGATCGTGTGGTCGTCGCCGCCGACGAGGAACGCGGTGACACCATGGGTGAGGGCGAGGTCGGCCAACTGTTCCACCCACTGCTGCGGCGGGCCGTCGAGCAGCCCTCGCGAGGTCGGGGAGAACCGCACGTTCATCACGTTCAACAGGCGCCGGACGGCGGCCGGTGCGCGTCCCGCCGCCGTGGCGGCCTCGTCGATCCGGGCGTTGAGCCCGGGCAGCGACGCGACGCCGTCGGGCAGGTATTCGACGGTGGGCAGCCACCCGTCGCCGACCGCACCGGTGAGCGCCAGCATCCTGGGCTTGTAGGCGCCGACCCAGACCTGGATGTCGTGGGCCGGTTTCGGGCCGCGCTTCGCGCCGGTCATCGGGTAGTGCGGGCCCTGGTGGCGGACGACGCCGCGCGCGTCGGTGTCCCACAGGTCCCGGATGACGGCGATCGCCTCCCGCAGGGCGTCGACACCCTGGCTCGGGGTGAGCCGTCGGCCACCCATGGCCGCGACGCCGTCCCAGAATGCGCCCGCGCCGATGCCGAGCTCGAAGCGGCCGGCGCTGAGGATGTCGAGGGACGCCGCGGCGCGGGCGAGCACGCCCGGGGGCCGCAGCGGGAGGCTGAGCACGTTGCCGCTCAGCCGGACCCGCTCGGTCCGCGCCGCCGCGTACGACAGCAGCGTCCAGGTGTCCAGTAGCGCCGGCTGGTACGGGTGGTCCTGGAACGTGACCAGGTCCAGGCCGGCCCGGTCGGCGGTCGCCGCCAGCTCCAGCACGCGCGGCGCGTTCTGCGCGCTTGGGGTGACGAACAAGCCGAACAGGAGGTCATGTCCGTAATCGGTCATCGGGTGTGCTCCTCGGTCAGCCGTGGGTCGATGTTGAAGTTGTCCCGGAACAGGTTGTCGGGGTCGTAGCGCCGCTTGAGCTCCCGCAGCCGCGAAAGCACGCGCGGCGGGAACGCGTCGCCGAGACGTTGCGGGCGCAGGTCGGTGTCGAAGCTGAGATAGAGGCCGTCGAAGTGCTGGCCGAGCCCGTCCCACGCCGCGTTGAGCCGGGACTGGTCCGCACCCATCGCGGTGACCTGGAAAGCGGGCGTACGGTGCGCGAACGCGGTCTCGTCGGCCGGGGTGTCGGCGATCGCCCCGCCCATGCTCCGCAGCTCGAAGAAGTAGACCAGCCCGCTGCGCAGCAACCGCGTGACGTCGCGCGCGACGTCGCCGGTGAGCGCCGGCAGGAAGGCGGACCGGGAGACGGGCTCGCCCATGCCCTGGTGACCGTCCGGCCCGACGTCGGCGGCCAGCGCCATGACGTCCTTGTACGAGGTGCGCACCACCTGCTGCTGCGCCAGCGCACCGAGCTCGGTGAACGGGGTGAGCCGCTCGATGATCACCTCGGGGTCCTCCTGGTCGACCATCGCGTACAGCTGGATCACCGACCGGCCCTGGCGCGGACGGCCGGTCACCAGGAACACGGTGGTGTCCCGGGGCGCCGCGCTCGTCAGCTCGCCGTAGCGGCGCAGGCTCTGCTCCAGGTCGGTGCTGACGAGCACCAGTTGCGCCCAGCCGACCTGCCTGACCTCGCTGACTTCGAACTCGAACGCGGTCGCCACGCCGAAGTTCGCCCCGGCTCCCCGTACCGCCCAGAAGAGGTCGGCGTGGTCCTGCTTGGAGGTTCGCACCCGGCTGCCGTCGGCGAGGACCAGTTCGACCGCGCGGAGCCGGTCGATGGTCAGGCCGTAGCGGCGGGAGAGATACCCGATCCCGCCCGCGGTGGCCAGGCCGCCGACGCCGACGCCGCCGTAGTCGCCGGAGCCCAGCGCCCAGCCGTACGGGTCCAGCGCCGCGGCCACCTGTTTCCAGGTCGCGCCCGGTCCGATCCGGACCAGTCGCTGCGCGGCGTCGAGGACCTCGATGCCGTTGAGCGCCCCGACGTCGATCACCAGACCGCCGTCGTTGGTGGACCGGCCGCTGATCCCGTGGCCGCCGCTGCGCAGCCCGAGGGGCACCTGCCGGTGCCGCCGGGCGAAGGCCACCGCGTCCGCCACCTCGTCGGACGTACGTGGTCGCAGGACGAGCCCCGGCGAGCCGCCCCGCAGGTATGTCGACGTGACCCTCCGGTACGCCGGATCACCCGGTTCGATCGCGACGTCGGCCAACGACGCCGGTACGCCGTCGTAGTCGATGCCCGCCCGGCGGCGCGCCCGGACCGCCGCGGACCGGCCTGCGGGGCGGTTCTCCTTGGCGACCAGCCCGGCGATGCGGCGAACGTCCTCCGCCGACCGGGCCGGCACCACCACCGGCGCTCCGGCATCGGCCAGTCTGCGGATGTGTTCGGCTCCGGCGTCCGGTGGCGCGACCACCCAACCCGCGTCGGGCGTGACGAACCTGGTGCCGGCCAGCACTTCGAGGCTCTGCTGCGCCTTCGCCACCACCGACGGGTACGCCGGCCCGGGGCCGCCCGGATCGGGCGAGTTCAGGTCGGGAGCGATGCCGATCGGGATCCGCGTGGTCCGCCCGGCCAACCAGACGGCGGTCGTCCACGGGTCCAGCCCCTGCTCCGCGCCGGCCTCGCCGCGTAGCGCGACGAGATCCAGGCCGGCCGACTCCGCCTGCCGCGCCAGGTCCACCAGCGCCGCCGGATCGCCGTCCGCCGCCGGCAGGTCCAGCACGATTCCCAACTCGATGGCCATGCCACCCTCCACTAATCTTCTGTCGCACAGATCGTATGCCGCACAGACGATCTGTTCAACAGCGGGTGGCGGCTATGCTGTTCCCATGAGCGGGACCACGCGGAAGAGTCATTCACCGGACCAGGATCTTGGCTGGGCGCTGGGGGTGCTGCTGCGGGCTTACCGCGACACGCTGCCGCCGACGCTTGGCGACTTCCCGCAGGGCGCCCGCGGCTACCAGACCCTGTGCGAGGTCGTCCGCGCAGAGCAGCCCAGTCAACTTGCGCTGGCCCACCGACTCGGGATCGACCGGACGGTGATGACCTACGTCATCGACGACCTCGTCGCGGCGAACCTCGTCGAACGTCAGCCCAACCCGTCCGACCGACGCCAGCGACGGATCGTCGCCACCCCCGGTGGGCGTGACGCGGTCGCCACCCTCTGTGGCCAGGTGGCCGCTGCCGAAGCCGCCGTGCTCGGCGCGCTGGACGAGCAGGAGCGCACGGTGTTCCGGCGACTGTTGGCCAAGGCGGCGGGTGGCCTCGCCGACAGCGGCGCGGACGCCTGCGAGATCATCGACGCCACCTCATAGCCGCACCACGGCCCGGGGCCGCGGTGGATCTCACCGCGCTGCCGGCTGAGCCCCCCGGGCTGGGCGCCGGCCGGCGCAGTGCGGCAGCGCGGTGATCAGGAGCCCGTCGACGGTGGCGGCGGCGCCGAGGTGGGCCAACGGGCGATAGCGGCGGGCGAGCCGTGCCCGGTCCCTCAGGGTCATCCTCAGAAGACAAAGATGATCGACATAATGGGGATGGTCGGTCACCCGGCGAGAGCGCCGGGGGCGGGGTGCGGCTCGCGGAGGGTGAACGCCGCCGCCGACGGGCCGTCGCGGTGCAGCAGCGCCAGCCGCTCGGCGGCCTCGGTGATGGTCGGCAGGGCGTCGGCGGGGATCCACCACAGCACGAGGTGCGGCCCGTCGAGGGGGACGAACCACTCGCGCCGGCGGCGCATCGGCTCCAGGTGTGCGGACCGGTACACGAAGCCGCGCAGCGACTCGACCGACTGCCACACGGTCAGGTTCACGATGACGTCCGGGGCGAACGGGCGCAGGGCGGTCGCGTCGCCGGAGTCGTCCTGGAGTCGCCACACGAAGCCGGGCGAGCGGTCGGCCAGGCCGTTGATCTCGGGTAGCTGGGCGACGAAGTCGGCGAGCTCGGGGCTGTCGATGGGGGAGCGCAGCCGGGCGATGTTCAGTTGCGCGAGGTGATGGTCCGCCATGCGGTTAGCGTACCGTCTATGTCAACGCTCATTGTTTTTAGAAGTGAGTGCGACGCAGCAGCCGGTCGGACGCGGGTCGAGCCGCGCGTCCAGGCCGCCGTCCCCCGCCAGCCCGGCCAGCAGCGCCAGGTTCAACCCGCAGACCAGCGGGGGGTGCGCCCGGGCCAGGGCGTGGAACGGGCAGTTACGCAGCCGGATCGTCCCGTCCGCGTCCTCGAACGGCTCGTAGCCCAGTGCCGCCAGGCGGGGGATCAGCTCGCCCCCGGCGAGCTTCGCGCCCTGTTCGCGGGCCGCCGCGTACGCCGCCGGCTCCGCGCCGGCCCGCTCGACCGCGCTCGCCAGCACCTCGGCCAGCAGCCGGTAGTCGCGCGGCGGCAAGGTCACCGCGTGCTCGGCGGCCGACCGGCGGTACAGCTTGGCCGGCCGCCCCGCCCCCGGGCCGCCGCTGCGCGGCGCGTACGCCGTCTCCAGCAGGCCCGCCTCGGCCAGCTTGTCCAGATGGAACGCCGCCAGGGTGCGGCCGATGCCCACCGCCTCGGCCACCTCGTTCCGGCTCACCGGCTCCGGCCGGGCGGCGACGTACTCGTAGACCGCCCGGCGCGCCGGCTCCCGCAACGCCCCGATGGCCTCCAGTGACATGGGGTCGACGCTACCCGCCCGGCGTCGCCGGGACGCGGGCGTCATACCGCTCGCGGCTCGGAAAGCGGCCGGTCACCCCCCGACGTACGCGGCGAGGTGCTCGCCGGTGAGAGTGGAGCGGGCGGCGACCAGGTCGGCGGGGGTGCCCTCGAACACGACCCGCCCACCGTCGTGGCCGGCGCCCGGCCCGAGGTCGATGATCCAGTCCGCGTGCGCCATGACCGCCTGGTGGTGCTCGATGACGATCACCGACCGGCCGGACTCGACGAGCCGGTCCAGCAGGCCGAGCAGCTGCTCGACGTCGGCCAGGTGCAGGCCGGTGGTGGGCTCGTCGAGCACGTACACGTTGCCCTTGTCGCCCATCTGGGTGGCCAGCTTGAGCCGCTGCCGCTCGCCGCCGGAGAGCGTGGTGAGCGGCTGGCCGAGGGTGAGGTAGCCGAGCCCGACGTCGGCGAGCCGGTCGAGGATCTGGTGCGCCGCCGGGGTGCGGGCCTCGCCCTCGGCGAAGAACCGCTCGGCCTCGGTCACCGACATCGCCAGCACCTCGCTGATGTCCCGGCCGCCGAACTTGTATTCCAGCACCGAGGACTGGAACCGCCTGCCCTCGCACTCCTCGCAGACGGTGGCGACCCCGGCCATCATCGCCAGGTCGGTGTAGATGACCCCGGCGCCGTTGCAGCCCGGGCAGGCGCCCTCGGAGTTGGCGCTGAACAGCGCCGGCTTCACGCCGTTGGCCTTCGCGAACGCCTTGCGGATCGGGTCGAGCAGCCCGGTGTACGTCGCCGGGTTGCTCCGCCGCGAGCCCCGGATCGCCCCCTGGTCGATGGAGACCACGCCCTCGCGCCCGGAGACCGAGCCGTGGATCAGTGAGCTCTTGCCGGAGCCGGCGACGCCGGTGACGACGACGAGCACCCCGAGCGGGATGTCGACGTCGACGTCGCGCAGGTTGTGGGTGTCGGCGCCGCGCACCTCCAGCGTCCCCGTCGGCGTCCGGACGGACGGCTTCAGGGTGGCGCGGTCGTCGAGGTGGCGGCCGGTGACGGTGCCGCTGGCCCGCAGCCCCTCGACGGTGCCCTCGAAGACCACCTGACCGCCGCCGGTGCCGGCGCCGGGACCGAGGTCGACCACGTGGTCGGCGATCGCGATGGCCTCCGGCTTGTGCTCCACGACGAGCACCGTGTTGCCCTTGTCGCGGAGCTGGAGCAGCAGGTCGTTCATCCGCTGGATGTCGTGCGGGTGCAGCCCGATGGTGGGCTCGTCGAAGACGTAGGTGACGTCGGTCAGCGACGAGCCGAGGTGGCGGATCATCTTGGTGCGCTGCGCCTCACCACCGGAGAGCGTGCCCGACGGCCGGTCGAGGGAGAGGTAGCCGAGCCCGATCTCCACGAACGAGTCGAGCGTGTGCCCGAGGGACGCCAGCAGCGGCGCCACCGACGGCTCGTCCAGGCCACGCACCCACGCGGCGAGGTCGCTGATCTGCATGGCGCAGGCGTCGGCGATGTTGATGCCGGCGATCTTCGAGGAACGGGCCGCCTCGCTGAGCCGGGTGCCGCCGCAGTCGGGGCAGGCGGTGAACGTCACCACCCGCTCCACGAAGGCGCGGATGTGCGGCTGGAGCGCGTCGATGTCCTTGGACAGCATCGACTTCTGGATCTTCGGGATCAGCCCCTCGTAGGTCAGGTTGATGCCCTCGATCTTGATCTTGGTCGGCTCCTTGTGGAGGAGGTCGTTCAGCTCCTTCTTGGTGAACTTCCGGATCGGCTTGTCCGGGTCGAAGAAGCCACAGCCGCTGAAGATGCGGCCGTACCACCCGTCCATGCTGTAGCCGGGGATGGTGAGCGCGCCCTCGTTGAGCGACTTGCTGTCGTCGTACAGCGCGGAGAGGTCGAAATCGCTCACCCGGCCCAGGCCCTCGCAGCGCGGGCACATGCCACCGGTGACGCTGAAGCTGCGCCGCTCCTTGGTCGTCTTGCCCCCGCGCTCGACCGAGACCGCGCCCGCGCCACTGATCGAGGCGACGTTGAAGGAGAACGCCTGCGGCGAGCCGATGTGCGGCTGCCCGAGCCGGCTGAACAGGATGCGCAGCATCGCGTTCGCGTCGGTCGCGGTGCCGACCGTGGAGCGGGCGTTGCCCCCCATCCGCTCCTGGTCGACGATGATCGCGGTGGTCAACCCGTCGAGCACGTCGACGTCGGGGCGCGCCAGCGTGGGCATGAAGCCCTGCACGAAGGCGCTGTACGTCTCGTTGATCATCCGCTGCGACTCGGCGGCGATGGTGCCGAACACCAGCGAACTCTTGCCCGAGCCGGAGACACCGGTGAAGACGGTGAGCCGCCGCTTCGGCAGCTCGACGTTGACGTCCTTGAGGTTGTTCTCCCGGGCGCCGTGCACCCGGATCAGGTCGTGGCTGTCGGCCGCGTGCGGCGCGGGCGGCTGCCGATCCGTCCTCGTCGCCAGGCTCATCGTGTCTCCCTCGGTCGGGCGTACCGTGCTGGGTGCGGGTCAGGGCTGGAGAAGGCATAGAGACTACGCCGTCCGGGCGACAGGATGGGGCCGGCACGGCCGTCCAGCAGCGGCGACCTGACCGCCGGCCGGAGTCCCGTCGATCAGGCTAGGCGCGGCCCGAGGGCCCGTGCTTCTCGATTTCTGACCGGTCGCCGCCTACCGGTTGGCGGCCCGGCCGCCCGGGCATACTGGCCCGATGCCTGATCACCGGCCCTCGACGGGGGAGCGGACGATGCTGGCCGCCCTGCGCGCCGGCACCCCGGAGCACCACCATGCCGTCGAGCGGGTGCTGGACCTGCCCGGCCGGGTCCGGGACCGGCGGGACCTGGTGATCGTGCTCGACGCGATGCTGGCCGCCTGGCAGCCGGTCGAGGAGCGCCTCGCCACCGCGTACGACTGGGGGCGGTTGGGCCTCGACCCGCGGCTCGGCGCGGCGGCCGACCTGCTCCGCGCCGACCTGGCCCTGCTCGCCGACGACCCCCCGGCCGGCCGCGGCCCCGCACCCGGCGACCTCCCGGCGCTCGGCGGGGCGGCCGCCGCGGTGGGCGGGCGGTACGTGCTGGTGGGCAGCGCGCTGGGCGGCCGGGTGATCGCCCCGGTGATCGAGCGGCGGCTGGGTCTGCCCGAGGGCCGGGGGACCGGCTTCTTCCGCCGGGCCGGCCGGACCCCGGACGCCGACTGGCGGGCCTTCCGCACGGCGGTGGACCGCCGGGCGTGGTCCGCGCCGGAGCGGGCCGAGGCGGTCCGCGCGGCGCGGGAGACCTTCGCGGTCATCGCCCGCACCGCCGCAGCCGCCTTCGCCGCCCGGCCCACCACCGCCCGCCCCCGGGCCCGCTGAGGGGCGTCAGGCCGCCGGTCCCGGCCCCTGGGCGTACGCGCGCAACTCCGCCAGGCTCGGGGCCTGCGCGGCGGCCACCTCCGGCACGCGTCCGGCCCGCGCGTGCTCCGGCTTGCCGGCCCAGTGCCGCAGCACCTGCAACGGGGACACCTGGTTGGCCTTCGCCCAGCGGATCCGCTGCACCCAGCCGATGCCCGCGTTCAGCCCGGCCGGACCGGCGTCGGGGCGGGGCACGAAACCGGCCGCGTCGTCGGTGACGGCGGCCCAGAGGTAGCCGATCGTCCGGTCCCCGAGCAGCACCGGCACGCAGCGCACCGGCGCGGTGGTGGTGTTCGGGTAGTTGTCCGGCACGGAGACCGTCTGGAACTCCGGATCCTCGGACATCGGACCGCGGGTCATGACACCCCTCCACTGCTCGCCCCGGGGATGATGCGGGCCTTGAGATGCAGCCGGCCCGCGGCGTCGTACTCGGCCGAGTCGATGACATACGTCTGCCCCCGGCCGAGCAGCAGTTCCCGCTCGGCGGGGAACTTCGAGACGCCGTCAACGTACATGGCGGGGGTGCCGGCAGGCACCTCCAGGTGCAGCACCACCGGCTTGTGCGGGGCGAAGTTCGGGTCGGGGCCCAGTGCCGTGGAGAGGTACGCCGGTTCGCGCTGGACGCTGCCGACCAGATCCGCCGGGTCGCAGTTGAAGGCGTTGAGCCCGGTCTCCCGGGTGACCATGACGTTCTCCGGCACCGGGCGCAGCCCCATCGACTCGTCGATCCGGTCGACCACCTCGGACAGCTCGGGGCTCATCGGCGAGTGCCCGCGCAGGGCTCCGTTGATGTCCTTGTAGTCCGGCGGCCACGGCGCGGCCCCCGGCGGGTTCTCGCCCGTGTACCACCTGAGCGCGTCGGCCTGGTCGGGGGTGAGATCGGACTGCGCCTGCGCCCAGGTGTCCCGGCCGTAGGCCGCGCCGTCGGCGTTGCTGGCGAACTCGCGCGGCGGCGGCAGGTCGGCGGGCCGCGCCGACGGATCGGCGGGATCAGCCGGGTCGGCGGGATCAGCCGGATCGGCCAGGTCGGCGGGATCGGCCGGATCAGCCGGGTCGGCGGGATCAGCCGGATCAGCCGGGTCGGCGGGATGAGCCGGGTCGGCGGGGTCCGTCGGGTCGGCGGGGTGAGCCGGGTCGGGCGGGCCGTGGTCGGGTTTCGGCGGCGCATGGCCGTCGGCCCCACCGCCGGGTGATCCGGACGGCTGGCCGGCCCCCCCGGCGTCCGGGTGCGGGGTCGTGGGCGTGGCCGCCCCGGAGCCGCCACCCGAACCCGCGCCCGGGCCGCCACCGGACCCGCCACCCGGGCTGCCACCGGAGCCGCCACCCGGGCTGCCACCGGAGCCGCCACCCGGGCTGCCACCGGAGCCGGGGGCGTGCGGTGTGGTGGTGCCCGGAGCGCCGGAATGCCCGGGGCCGCCGGCCGGGCTGTCGGTCGCCCACGGGGGGAGGGGCGGGCCGCCACCGCCGGCGGCGGTCGGGGTGTGCACCCGGGGGCCGGTGGTCGGCAGGTCCGGGGTGCCGGGGCCGCCGCCGGGCGTACGCCGCAGCGCCTTGAGCACCGACTCCAGGGTGTCCACGATCTCGCCGAGGCGGGCGAGGATCGGCCGGAGCCGGCTGATGCTGGAGGCGAGGGCGGTGAGGATCTTGGCCACCTTCGCGACCCACTTGGCCACCAGGGCGGACACCTGGGTGGCCACCCAGGGGGTGGCGATGCCGAGGGTGAGACCCGCCTCGGCCAGCCACTCCCAGAGGCGGACCGCGAGCACCGACACGAAGTCGGCGATCAGGTCCCGGACCAGCTCGCGGACCAGGGACACCAGCAGGCCGGCGCCCTCGACGATCAGGCCGAGCAGGTCGGCGGCCCCGCCGATCTCGGTGAGGCTGTGCAGGTGCTGCTCGGCGTAGCGCCGATAGGCGTCCGACGCGCTGCCCGCCCACCCGGCGAGTTCGTTGCTGACCGCGGCGCCGAGGGCGGTGGCCTGGTCACCGACGTGCCGGGCCACGTTGCGCCAGGTCTGCGCGTACGCGGCGATCTGGTCCGGGTCACCGGCCAGCCAGTCGAGGGCGTCGGAGAGCGGCTGCACGTGCTCGATCAGCCAGGCCACGCCCCACGAGACCAGGGAGCCCAGCGGGTCGGTGCAGAAGGCCAGCGCCTCCATCGACGTGCCGAAGCCGCCGATCGTCAGGTCCACCCAGGAGCCGGACTCGATGCCGGAGCGCAGGTCGGCGATGCTCTCGGCGACGCCGACGCCGGTGTACCACTCGGTGCTGTCCTGCCGTTGCGCGACCAGGGGGTTGGCCACGCCGGCGGTCACCGGTACATCCCGGTGAAGCCCGCGGAGATGCCCGACTCCGCGTCGTCGTAGGCGTTGGCGTTGTGGTCGAGCGCGGCGGCCGCGCTGTGCAGGGCCGCCTCGGCGGCGCTCAGCGCCGTCACGGCGCGGTCCTGCAGGACGTTCAGGAACAGCGGGATCGCCTGGCAGACCGGCAGCTTGCCGTACGCCGCACCGCCCATCCGCACCTGCGCCGCCGCGGCCTGGGCGGTGCCCACCTCGTCGGCGATCCGGTCCACCGACCGGGCGTGCCGCACCAGCGCGGCGCTGGTGACCTGGAAGCCGTCACCAGCGGCCACGGTGGCCCCCGGCGTCCGGCGCGTCCGACTCGTCCTCCGGCTGCTCGGGGAAGCGCCGGGCGTAGCTGGCCACCACAGCGCGGCCGGTCTCCGACTCCGCGCCGACGGTCTCCGCCGTCGCCTGGGCCACCTCCGCGGCGAGCCGGCCCTGGGCGCGCCGCATCACCGTGAGCACCTCGGCGGCGATCTCGTCGGCCCGCCACCGCAGCACCCGGTCGTCGAGGCGCAGGTCGGTCATCGCGCCGGTCGCGGCCACGGTGACCCGCACCGCGCCCTCGGCCCCGTCCGCGGTGGCCGACAGGGCGGCCACCCGCTCGGACAGCGCCTGGGCCCGGGCGGCGCGCTCGGACACGCTCGCCGTCCAGGACGCCACGAACCGTTCGGTGGCCGCGCCGAAGTCACCCGCCGGCATCTGGGTCATGCCGTCCTCCCCGTTGCTCGGGCGCGTCCTCCCGCCCGTTCGCGCCGGTGGCCGGCCCGGCCACGGCTGACCCACCGTACGCCATTCCGGCCCCGTCCCGGGGGCCGGTGAACCGGCCCTCCACAAGGGCTTCCGACGCGCGAGCACCGAATTGTCCGCCGGTCCCGGCGCGGGCGCAGTCGGCTGTCCGACGGTACGGCCGTCGGAAACCTCACAGGACGCGAAGTGCCTGGTCGCAGCAGTGTTGAAGGAGAACGAGAAGCGACGACGACGGGCCTCGTCCCACTCCTCGGACACGCCACCTTCCGCCGTTGCCGGCCCCGAGCCGGCGACCGGCTCGGCGGCCGAGCGAAGAAAGGAAGGGCCCGACCATGGCCGCTCCGACCGCGTCCGCCTCGCTGAACGCCACCACCTACTCGCCCGGGGAGCAGATGCTCCTCACGGTGACCTACGGCGACCCGGACACCCAGCAGGTGACCGTCACCGTCGTGGTCACCGACTCGAAGGGCAACAGCAGCAACCCGGTGAAGGTCAACGCCGTCATCGATCCGCTGACCGTGACCGTGACCGACGACTCCGCCCGCGCCTGGACCAAGGTCTCCGACACCGGTTCGGTCGCCGTCTACCGGGCGGTGGCGTGATGGCCCGGGTCACCGTCACCGTGCGCGACAAGGCGGGGAACGCCGCCACCGCGATCGCCGACTACGGCATCGCCCCGCCGGTGCTGGGCGGCTACTACCTCGCCGGGAACGCCGACCCGACGGCGGACCTGGCGGGCGGGAACTTCCGCTCGCTCACCCAGTACCGCAGCTTCGCCGACGGCTACACCTTCCCGGGCTACCAGAAGACCTGGCTCACCACCCTCGGCCAGGCCGGCATCCAGATCAATATGGTGCTGGAGCTGAAGCACTACGGCAACTCCAACACCGGCGCGCAGACGTTCACCGTGGACGGGGTGACGTACACCGTCCCGGCGCCCGCGATGACCATCCAGCAGCAGCCCGGCACGACCTGGCCCAAGGCGTACGGGTACGGCCAGGTGCTCGCCGGCCAGTGCGACGGCCTGTTCGCCCGTGCGCTGTCCCAGTACCGGACGCTGGGCTTCGGGGTGAACATCCAGCTCGCCTCCGAACTCGACACCGACCACCAGTACGGCACCACCGAGTCGGGGGTGGCGTACGGCTGGGTCGACTCCGACGCCCGGGCGGTGCAGGCGGTGACCTACATCGTCAACTGGTTCAAGGCGCGCAGCCTGCCCGCCGGCACCACCTTCTCGGTCGGGGTCGGCGGCTGGGACCGGGCCAGCTACCAGCGCACCCACCCGGAGGCGCTGATGGCCAAGCTGGACTTCCTGCACTGGAACGTCTACGCCACCAGCCCCGGCGACACCGCGCTCGCCCGGTTCCGCCGGACCAAGGACTGGGCGGTGGCCGACCTGGGGCCGGTCGCGCTGTCCCGACCGGTGCTGATCGGCGAGTGGGGCGTACGGGTGGCCGAGTTCCCCGACCAGGCCGCCTGGATCGCCACCGTGCCACCGGCGATCGCCCAGCTGAACGCGGCGGGCCGGCCCCGGATCGCCCGGACCAACTACTTCAACTCCGGCTGGGGGACGCTCTCGCCGAAGGCGACCGGGCTCGCCGCGTTGCGCGCCGCGTACGCCACCCCGCCGTACGTCTGAGATCGCCCGGGAAACGGTGACCCGACAACGCGGAAAGGCCCACGGAATTGGTGGGCCTTTTCCTCGCCCGCGCTCCGGAATACGATGCGCGGGTCACCCGTGTGATTGACGCCGATCGTCATTCGGTCGACCCTCGACACACCCGGCTCAGGCCGTGGTCCCGCTCGTCTTCCGTTGCCCGTCCACTCGGCCGAGGGCAACACATTGCCTCGACCGGCTCGCTGGTGCCAGGCTCGACGGTAGGCACCACCGCGAGTTCGGCGACGCCGGTCAGCCCCGACCCGACCCGCCGCCGTCCACCACGGACACACCATTCCGCCCGCGAGTCGCGGCGAGAGGAAATCCTCTCGACGCGCCTGGCGGGCCCGTGTGGAAAGGTCCCCGATGGCCGCCATATTCATCAATTACCGTACCGACGACGACGCGTCCGCCGCCGCCCTGGTGGACCGGGAACTGTGGCGCGTGTTCGGCCGGGATCGGGTTTTCCGGGACTGCCGTTCGTTGCGTACCGGCCGCGACTTCCAGCCGGAGATCCAGCGGGCGCTGGAGCGCAGCACCGTGCTGCTGGCGCTGGTCGGTCCCCGCTGGTGGGAGCTGCGCGACGAGCGGGGGCGACGCCGGATCGAGGACCCGGACGACTTCGTGCGGATGGAGATCAGGTACGCCCTCGGCCGGCCGGACATGGTGCTGATCCCGCTGCTGCTCAACGGCGCGACGCTGCCGAAGGCGCACCAGCTCCCGGCGGACATCGCCGGGTTCGCGCACCGGCACTGGGCGGAGTTCCGGGCCCGCCACGACGAGGCGGACCTGCGCACGCTCGTCGACGAGCTGTCGGCGCACCTGCCCCGGCCGGGCCCCGGTGCCGGCCCGGACCAGGCCGGCGGCACGGACCAGGCCGGTGGTGCGGACCAGGCCGGCGAGTACAACGGCATCCACGTCCAGGGCGGCGCCGTCTTCCATGGCCCGGTGGCCGGCCGGGACCAGTATCTCCCGGGTGGCGGGGACCGTGGCTGAGGAGCCGAAGGCCGCGGCGGGCCCGGCCGCCCCGGGAACCGCCCCGAAGCCCGGTGCCGGTCCGGCCGGCACCGCGAAGGCAGGTGCCGGTCCAGCCGGCGCCGCGAAGGCCGGGGCCGGCGGTCCGGCGGCCGGGGCGGGCGCCGACCCGAAGGGCGGCCAGCCGGGCCAGGCCGCCGACGGGGCGGTGGCGGAGGGGCTCGCCGCCGGTACGGGTGACGGACCGAAGAACCACCGGGCGGCCGAGGGGGACGCCCGGGCCGGTGACGAGGACCGCACCCGCGAGCAGGAGGAGTTCCGCCGGACCCGGTCGCGAGGACTCGGCGCGTACGGCGTCCGCAAGGGCGCCATCGTCGTCGGTGGTGCGGAGAACACCTTCAACGGGCCGGTCGCCGGCCGGGACGTCATCATCGGCGCCGCCGCCGGCGACCAGGCGGTGTCCCAGCAGTTGCCGCCCCGGACGGTGGCCGAGGTCGGCGACGTGTACGTCCCGCCGGGCGGCTTCGACGAGATCCGGCACGCCTGCGACGGCCGGTTCCTGCTGCTGTTGCGCTGCTGCCGCCGGTGGGGCGGCAGCACCACCGCGGTGGAGCTGGTGCGCGGCATGGCGCAGGTGCACGAGCTGCGCTTCGGCGGCGACCTGGCGAACCTGCCGGTGGAGTCGCTGCCCGAGGGGTACGGCTACGTCTTCGACCGGATCACCGCCCGCCAGGTCGCCTCGCTGCGGGCGCAGGACCTGGCGGTGCTGGAGGAGCGCCTGGCCAAGCGGGACAGCAAACTGGTGGTCGTGGTCGACGCCGAGTGGCGGTTCGCCGACCACGCGGTCGAGCGGGCCGCCCAGCGGATCACCGGCCCGCCCGCCGCCGCCGAGCTGGTCACCCGGCACCTGACCCTGCTGCTGGACTCGGCCCCGGAGGCGGACCGGCTGCTGGCCGAGCCGGGCGTCGGCGAGCGGCTGGCCGCGGTCGGGCCGGATTCGTTCGACGCGTCCCAGCTGGTCGAGCTGGCCCGCGACCTGGCGGAGGTGGCCCGGCACGAACTCGGCTTCGAGGAGGCGTTGAGCCGCTTCGAGGAACGCTCCCAACGCGACGTCGAGTCCTGGTACGACGACACCGAGGCGCTCGACCAGCGGGCCCTGGTGCTCGCGCTGGCGGTGCTCGACGGGATGCCGTTCGACGCGGTCGCCCGGGCCAGTGGCCTGCTGCTGGACGCGTGGCGGGCGGACGAGGCCGGCGCCGGGGCGCCGCCGCGGCGGGACCGCCGGCCCCGCACGGTCCGGCTGCGTGCCGCCCGGGCGCGGATCGACCGCGAGGTCTGGTCCGCCCGGTACGGCAGCGGCGAGCTGGAGGTGGCGTCGTTCCTCGACGACACCTACCCCCGCCGGATCCTGCGGCACGCCTGGCACGAGCACGACTACGACCGGGAGCTGTTGCTGCGCTGGCTCCGGCAACTCGCCGTCGACGTGGAGGGCCGGGTCGGGATCCGGGCCGCGCAGGCGATCGGCTACCTGAGCTGGTTCGCCTTCGACACCATCCGGCGCGACATCATCACCCCGTGGGCGGGCAGCGGCGACGGCGGCCTGCGGGAACGCGCGGTGGCGGCGCTGGAGGTCGCGGCCCGTGGCCCGGAGGTGGCCGAGCGGGTGTTCCGGCTGGTGCTCGACTGGTACGGCCGGCGCGACCCGGCGCTGCGCCGGATGGCGGCCCGCGCGCTGGGCGACAGCGTCGGCATCCTGCTGGCCGGCGGGCCCGACGAGCGCCTCGCCGAGCTGGCCGAGGACGACGACCCGGTGCTGCACATCCTCATCGGCGACAGCATCGCCGAGCTGGTGAAGGAGACGGCGGACGCCGGCCGGCGGGTGGCGCTGCTGCAACTGCTGGACGACTGGTCGGCGGAGCATGCCGACGGCCGGCAGTCCGCCGGGGTGCTGGCCTTCCTGGAGGTGGCCGCCTCGCTCTGGCTGCCCCGGTCCACCCCGGACGGCGAGGTGCACTGGCCCGCGCTGCTCTGGCTGGCCACCGCCGGGGCGACCGAGGACGCCGAGCTGGCGCCCGCCCGGCCGATCGTCGCCCGGCTCTGGGGCCGGGCGCTGGTCGCCCCGGGGGCCGACGACGCCGTGCACCGGGTGCTGGGCGGCTGGGCGTGGAGCGCGCAACGGTGGCCGGAGCTGCGGCCGCACCTGGTGCAGCTGCTGGTGGAGGCGGCGACCACGGATCGGCAGGGGCGGTTGCTGGCCGCGCACGCGCGGCGGTGGCGGGATCCGGAGCCGCTGGCGCCGGACATCGCGGCGAGATTGTTGGACGTGCTGGACAGAAGGGGCCGTGGGTGAGCATGAATCCGGTACTGGGTCGTGAGGAGCTGAGCCGGCTGCCGTTCCGTCGGTGGCCGGCGCCGCGGCAGGGGACGCGGCTGGTCTTCGAGAAGCCGGACGGGGAACTGGTCGCCCCCCGGCACCCGTACACGGCGGGGGAGCGCTGGTGGCGCGGGCCGCGCGCGATGTACGTGGTGGACGTGACCGAGCACGCGGAGGACTTCACCTGCACCCTGCCGTGCGCCGCCGGCGCGCTGCACTTCGACGCGGTGGTGAACTACTCCTGGCAGGTGATCGAGCCGGAGACCGTGGTCCGCGAGCAGGAGGCGGACCCGGCGGCGCACTGCGAGCGGTTCCTGCGGGAGCGGCTGCGCACCATCACCAAGCGGTTCGCGGCGCTGGACAGCCACGACGCCGAGGAGGCGATCCGGGGCGACCTCTCCCCGGTCGGGGTCGACGTCGGCCGGGGGCTGCGGGTCAGCGGGCTGCGGGTGGAGCTGACCATCAACGCCGAGCAGAAGGCCCTGGCCAGCGAGCTGGAGATCGAGAAACTGCGGCAGGAGGTCGAGCTGCTGAAGCAGCGCGGCGAGATCGACCGGACCAAGGCCGCCCAGGACGCCGACCTGGCCCGGCACCGGGAGCGGTCCACGTACTTCGCCGAGCTCCTGGCCGGGGGTGGGGCGGCGCTGGCCGGTGTCATCGCGGCCGAGGACCCGAGCAAGGCCAACGAGGCGGTCCGCTTCATGGTCGACCTGTACGAGAAGGACCAGCAGTTGGCCATCGACGCGCTGAAGGTGATCTCGGACGGCGGCCAGCTGCGGCTGGGCGACCTCGACGACGCGGTGACCGCGGCGGTACGGCGGTTCCAGGCGATCGTCGGCCCCTCCGGCGGCGGGCTGCGCCTCGGCGAACCGGCCCTCGGCCGGGCCACGGAGGAACCGCAGATGATCGCCGACCAGGCCGCCCCCGCCCCGGACGAGCCCGGGGACGCCGGCGGGAACGGCGCCGGGGAGCGGTCGTGAAGCTCCTCGATCTGCTCGCCGGCTGGCTGCGGGGGCTGCCGGTGCTGCCTGCCGACGCGCGCGGCGTACTCTGGCTGCCCCTGCTCCTCGCCGTGGTGGTGTTCGGCCTGTTGCAGGCCCGCCGCGCGCTGCCCCCGCTCGGCCGGCTGCTGACCGCCGGGCTCGGCCTGCTGGCCGTGCTGCTCGGCGCGGTGCTGCTGCTGCCCGACCTGGTGCTGGCGGCGGTTTTCCGCCGGGGCGGGAACCGGCCCCCGGCGGCGGTCTACGGCTACGGCGACGCGGTCGTGTCCCTGGTGCTCGGGCTGCAACGGTGCACCGCCGCCGTCACCCCGGCGGCGCAGCGGCTGTCCCGGGTGCACGGCGGCCTGGTGCTGCTGGTGGCGCTCGGCTGGCTTTGGTGGTGGAACCAGCGGCACTGCCCGGACGGCCCGCCCGGCTCCTGCCTGAGCCCCGTCGACATGTGGGTGGCCGCCTTCGGCGAGTGACCCGGGGTTCAGAGCAGGCTGCGCCGGCGGTCCGCGCCCAGCAGCAGGTAGGCCGCCGCGCCCAGCCCGGAGAGCGCGGCCTGGAGCAGCAGCCGGGCCGGCCCCGGCGAGCCCGTGCCGGTCACGTCCAGCACCGCGGCGAGGGTCGGCAGGGCGAGCACCACCAGCAGGTCCGGCCCGGTCAGCAGCCAGACCAGCGGCCCCGGCGTGAAGCTGCCCATCGGGGTGTCGATCATCGGCATGGCATGGTCGACCGGGCGGGACCGGGCCCGCCGCAGCGCGGCCACCGCGACGGCGGGCCCCACGGCCAGCCCGAGCAGGCACCACGGGCCGGGCGGCTGACCCGACCGGACGGCCAGGCCGGTCAGCGCCACCGCCGACCAGAGCGCGGCCAGCACCGCCGGGACGAGGAACCGGGCGGCGACGACCCGGCGGCCGGTGCGGCCGGTCAGCCGGAGCAGGGCCGGCTGCCGGCTGTCCCGGCGGACCGCGTCTCCGGTGGTGTCGGCGCAGCCGAGCGCGCCGGCGAAGACGACGAGCGCGAGCAGCCAGCCGGGCGCGTCGGCGAGCAACGCCGGCAGCAGGGTGGCCGCCGCGAGCCAGCCGAGGCGGCGTCGCTTGCGGCGCAGCACCAGCAGGTCGTGGGCCACCTCCACGGGCAGGCCGAGCGGCCGGCGTACCGGCGCCGAACGCAGCCGGCGACCCTGCCAGGACCGGCGTTCCCACAGGTCGGACAGGTAGGACGGCTCGACGGCGTAGACCGCGTCCAGGTGCGCCCCGACCAGGGTGGCGGTGCCCCGCAGGCGCCGGTCGGGAAAGGCGTCGAGCCGGCGTACGGTGCCGGCGACCGCGAGGGCCGCGGCCGCGACCGCCGCCGTCGCCGTGGCCCACAGCAGCGCCGCGGTGGGCGCCGGGACCCGCGCAGCCGGCACCTCCGGCGCCACCAGCGCCGCCACGCCGCCGCCGAGCAGCACGGCGGCGACCAGCCGGTCCAGCCGCCGGGCCCAGGCCGGGTCGCGCTGCCCGGCGGTGGCGGCCGTCGCCAGCAGCACCCCGCCGGCCGCGCCGACCGTCGCCCAGCCGAGCAGCGCCCCGACGTCGACCGGACGGGCGGCGTGCCGGGCCACCCCGGCCGCGCCGCCGACGGCGCCCAGCAGGCACACCAGCAGCAGGACCCGGACCAGCGGCGGCAGCAGCAGGCCGCGCCGGGGCACCGGCGACGCGAGCAGCCAGCTGGCGTCCGACCGCCCGATCACCACCGGCCCGAGCCGGCGCAGCGCGGCCAGCAATCCGGCCGCGCCGATCCCGACCAGGGCGACGACCGTCAGCGGGTGCGGGTCGGGCAGTGCCTCGGCGGGCCAGAGGGTACGCCCCAACGGCGGGCCGAGCAGCGCCACCGTCATCGCCGCGGCCAGCACTCCCACGTAGACGGTTTCGAGCCCGATCGAGCCGAGAGCGGCGACCTGGCGGCGGCGCACCCACCGGCGGAGTCGCCGCGCCGACGCCGGCCGGCCGGTCGTGCCGTCGGCGCGGACCAGGGTCTCGCTCACCGGGGCATGGCCGGGTCGGCGGTGGGTGCCGGGTCCAGCGCGCGGACGGGACAGTCGACGGCGGCGGGTGCCGGGTCCAGCGCGCGGACGGGGCAGCCGACGGCGGCGACGAAGGACGGGTCGTGGCTGGCCATCAGCAGGGTGCCGCCGGCGGCCAGGTGCTCGCGCAGTTGCCCGGCGACGACCCGCCGGACGGCGGCGTCCAGCCGCTGCTCCGGCTCGTCCAGCACCAGCAGGTCGCTGGGGCGGGCCAGGACGGCGGCGAGCAGCAGCCGCTGCCGCTCGCCGGAGGAGAGGGTGTCCGGGGTGGCGTCGGCCAGCGGACGCAGGCCCAGCGTGGCGAAGAGCTCGTCGATCCGGCCGTCGCCCGGGTCGGCGCCGACGGCCAGCCGGACCAGCTCGACGTGTTCCCGGACGGTCAGCCCCGCGTACCAGCTGGGCTGCTCGACGGTGGTGGCGACCCGACGCCAGAAGGCAGCGGTGCCGTCCGGCGGCGCGCCGAACACCCGTACCGTGCCGGCGTCCGGCTCGACCAGCCCGGTGACGCAGCGCAGCAGGCTGGTCTTGCCGACGCCGTTGTCGCCGGTCAGGCAGAGCGCGCCGCCGGTGGCGACGGTCAGGTCGACGTCGTGCAGGACGGTGCGGGCCCCGAAGGTGAGGTGCAGCCCGTGGATCGACACGGCCGGTGAGGTCACCGGGTCAGGTTAGCCAGCGGGGTCACGCGCCGTCGTCCGGCGCCAGCCGCTCGGCGTACGCGGCGCGCAGCTCGTCGAAGCCGAAGTCCATCGCCTCCCGGCCCCGGATCGGGCCCACCGGGTCGCCGTCGAGCAGGTGCCCGGCGACGTCCAGGCAGAGGTGCCAGCCGGCGGCCATGACCGGCGCCAGCTCCGGTTGGCCGATCCGGTGCCGCAGGGTCAGCCGGGTGCCGGCGTCGGCCGGGTCCAGCTCCCAGCGCAGCCGGTCGTCCCCCCAGGTGTACTCCAGCAGCTTCGGCGGGTCGGCGCGCAGCACGGTGGCCGGCGCGTCGAGGCTCTGGTCACCGTCGACGGTGCTCAGGGTGGCCTCGCCCGGCGTGCCGAGGTCCCGGCTGGCCAGGAACGGGGCCCACTCGGCGAGCCGGGCCGGCTCGGTGAGCGCCGCCCACACCCGCTCCGGCGGGTGCCGCAGGTCGCGTACCAGAACCAGGTCCCAGCGGTCCGCCACGGGCACCCGGGAGACCTGGGCGAGCGGGCCGGGGCGGAAGTGCTTCCTGTCCATGTCACTCCTTGTCGAGATGGCGTTCCAGGGCGTCCAGGTGATCGGTCCAGAGCCGGCGGTACGGCGCGAGCCAGCCGTCGACGGCCCGCAGCGGACGCACGTCGACGCGGTAGATGCGCCGCTGGGCGGCCGTGCGGCAGGTGACGAAGCCGGCCTCGCGGAGCACCCGCAGGTGCTTGGAGACGGCCGGCTGGCTCACCCCCAACAGGTCGACCAGGTCACCGACGCTGTGCTCGGCGCCGCGCAACGTGTCGAGGATCCGGCGCCGGGTCGGCTCGGCGAGTACGGCGAAGGCGTCGACGGTCACGCCGTAACTATGCCTTCCGCGTTATATACCCGTCAAGGCATGTGTTAGGAGGGGGCCCCTTTACTACTGAATGCGTTAACAAGGGGCCCTTCCTTGCCCCGCCATATGCTCGGGGGATGGAACTGCGGATCTTCACCGAACCCCAGCAGGGGGCCAGCTACGACCAGTTGCTCGCCGTGGCCCGGGCCGCCGAGGACGCCGGCTACGGCGCGTTCTTCCGCTCCGACCACTACCTCAAGATGGGCTCGGGCAGCGGCGCACCCGGACCGACCGACGCCTGGACCACCCTCGCCGGGCTGGCCCGGGAGACCTCGCGGATCCGGCTCGGCACGCTGATGACCGCGGCCACCTTCCGGCTGCCCGGCCCGCTGGCCATCACCGTCGCGCAGGTCGACCAGATGAGCGGCGGCCGGGTCGAGCTGGGCATCGGCACCGGCTGGTACGCCGACGAGCACACCGCGTACGGGATCCCGTTCCCGCCGGTGGGGGAGCGGTTCGACCGGCTGGCGGAGCAGCTCGCCGTCATCACCGGCCTGTGGGAGACCCCGGTCGGCAAGACCTTCGACTTCGCCGGGACGTACTACCCGGTCAGCGACTCGCCCGCGCTGCCCAAGCCGGCGCAGGACCCGCGCCCGCCGATCCTGCTCGGCGGGATGGGCCCGAAGCGTACGCCCCGGCTCGCCGCCCGCTACGCCGACGAGTTCAACCTGCCCTTCGTCTCGGTCGAGGACACCGTCGCCCAGTTCGCCCGGGTCCGCGAGGCGTGCGCCGCCATCGGCCGCGCGCCGGAGACCATGCGCTTGTCGAACGCGCTCGTGCTGTGCTGCGGGCGAAACGACGCGGAGGTCGCCCGTCGGGCCGCCGCCATCGGGCGGGAGCCGGCCGAGCTGCGGGAGAACGGTCTGGCCGGCACCCCGGCGGAGCTGGTCGACCGGATCGGCCGGTACGCGGCGGTCGGCAGCCAGCGGCTCTACCTCCAGCTGCTCGACCTCGACGACCTGGACCACCTGGAGCTGGTCGCCGCGGAGGTGATGCCGCAGCTCTGACCGCGCGGCGGGCGGCGTGAGGCGGTGCGGGGCGAGGGGGCGTGCGGGGCGAGGGGGCGTGCGGGCGCGGGGCGGTGCGGGCGCGGGGCGGCTTGCGGCAGGTGGGTGCTTCAGCCGGCGCGGAAGGGCCGACTTGCGGCAGGTCGCGTCCGTCGTCGGGCGTCGGGGCGCCGGGGCCTCCGGCGTCGGGGTGTTGGGGAGGCATGCGGGCGGGCTCGTTGGGTCAGGTTGCTGCGTGTGGGTGTGTCAAGGTGGCGCGGAAGGGCCGTCTTGCGGCAGATCGCGCCCGGCGCCCGGCGCCGGACGTCGGGGCGTCGGGGCGGGTTGCGGTGGGTGGGGGTGTCCGGCGACGCGGAAGGGCCAGATTGCGGCAAGCTGCGCCTGGGTGCGCCTGCGAGCGCGGCCCGGGTTAGTGGGTGGGGGCGGAGGGCGGGCGCAGCACGGTGTCCAGGCGGCCGTCGTGGTCGCTGTCCAGCCAGGTCACGTCGGGCACCCCGTCACCGTCCAGGTCGATCTGGACCACGTCGGCGACGCCGTCCCCGTCCAGGTCGGTGACCACCTGGGTGGACCCGTCCAGGTGGTGGGTGACGATCGAGTGCCCGTCGGGCTCCGCCGCGCGGGGCGCCGGACCGGGCCAGTGCGCCGGCCCGGGCTCCGCCGTGCGGGGCGCCGGACCGGGCCCCGGCGCGGGCTCCGGTTCCGGCAGGGGTGCCGGCACCGGGGACGTCGCGGCCGGCGCGGACACCGGATCGGGGCCCACACCGGTCGGGTCGATCTCCTCCTCCGAGGGGTACACGTCACCCCGGAGGCTCGGGTCGCGGTAGCTGCTCATCGGCGTATGGTTCCCCGGAAACGGGGCCGACAACCGCGCGGTGCGCCGGCAGGGAGTGGGACGTGACGGTGAGTGACCGGAACTGGGCGGGCAACATCAGGTACGCGGCGGCCCGCCGCCACCGTCCGTCCAGCCTGGACGAGCTGCGCCGGCTGGTCGCCGGCAGCGACCGGCTGCGGGTAGTCGGCACCGGGCACTCGTTCAACCGGTTCGGTGACACCACCGGCGACCTGGTGTCGCTCGCCGGGCTGCCGCCCACCGTCGAGGTCGACCGGGAGCGGGCCACCGTCACCGTCACCGCCGGGCTGCGCTACGGGGACGTGGCCACCCGGCTGCACGCCGAGGGCCTGGCCCTGGCGAACCTCGCCTCGCTGCCGCACATCTCGGTCGCCGGCGCGGTGGCCACCGGCACCCACGGCAGCGGCGACGGCAACCGCAACCTCGCCGCCGCGGTGGCCGGGCTGGAGCTGGTCACCGCCGACGGCGACCTGCTGACCGTGGACCGCGCCGACGACCGGTTCGCCGGCATGGTGGTGGCGCTGGGCGCGCTGGGCGTGGTCACCCGGGTCACCCTGGACGTCGTGCCGGCCTTCGAGATCCGCCAGTACGTCCACCTCGGACTGCCGGCCGAGGCCCTGCCGTCGGTGTTCGGCGCGGCGTACAGTGTCAGCGCCTTCACCCGGTGGCGGTCGGACCGGCTGGACCAGGTGTGGCGCAAGCAGCGGGCGGACCAGCCGCCGCCGCCCGCCGACTGGCTGGGCGCCACCGCCGCACGGGAACCGGCGCACCCGATCGCCGGGATGCCGGCGGCGCACTGCACGCCGCAGCTCGGCGTGCCCGGCCCCTGGCACGAGCGGCTGCCGCACTTCCGGCTCGACTTCACCCCGAGCGCCGGGGACGAGCTCCAGTCCGAATACCACCTGCCCCGGACGGCGCTGCCCGACGCGTACGCCGCCCTGGCCGGCATGCGGGACCGGCTGGCCCCGCTGACCCAGGTGTGCGAGCTGCGTACGGTCGCCGCCGACGAGTTGTGGCTCAGCCCGAACCACGGGCGGGACACCGTGGCGGTGCACTTCACCTGGGTCGCCGACGAGGCCGCGGTGCGGCCGGTGCTGGCCGAGGTGGAGCGGCGGCTGGCGCCGTTCGGGGCGCGCCCGCACTGGGGCAAGGTGTTCACCGTGGACCCGGCGGTGGTGGCCGCCGGCTACCCGCGGTACAACGACTTCCGGGCCCTGCTGGGTGACCTGGATCCGCGCGGGGTGTTCCGCACCGAGCTGCTGGACCGGTATTTCCCCCGGTCCTGACCGTGTCCGGTCTTCGGGGGCGCGGTGGTCCGCCGCGCCTCCCGGCTCAGTGACCGCCGGGCGTGAGCTGGTCGCGGAGGCTGCCGCGCTGCACCGCCCGGCTGATGTCGCTGGGCGAGACGATCCCCACCAGCCGCTGGTCGGTCACCACCAGCGCCCGGCCGTCCGCGCACTCGCTGAGCCGGGGCAGCAGCTCGGTGAGGTCCTCGTCCGGCCGGGCCAGCACCAGCTCGTCCGCCCGGCAGGCCACCTCACCCAGCGTGGTGGCCGCCCGCCGGTCGGCGGGGATGCCGCGTACCCGGTCCAGGGTGACCAGGCCGACCGGGTGGCCGTCCCCGTCGGTCAGCGGCAGCGCCGTGTGCCGGTAGGCGAAGAGGTAGTTGTCGACGAAGTCGGCGACCGTCATCGCCCCGGAGGCGGTCTGCGGCTGTGGGGTCATCACGTCGGCGACCCGGACGCCGCGCAGCGCGCTGCCCATCCGGGCCTGCTGCTCCTCCACGCCCGCGGCGCCGATCAGGAACCAGCCGATCAGCGCCAGCCACAGCCCGCCGACGCCGGCGCCGGCGATGAACTGCCAGAGGCCCAGACCGATCAGCACCACGCCCAGGATCCGGCCGGCCCGGGCCGCCACCACGGACGCCTTCGTCCGGTCGCCGGTCGCCTTCCACACCGCGGCCCGCAGCAGCCGCCCGCCGTCCAGCGGCGCGGCGGGCAGGATGTTGAAGATCGCCAGCAGCACGTTGATGCCGGCCAGCCAGGCCAGCGAGCCGAGCAGCAGGCCGTGCACCCCGGCCAGGCTGAGCGCCACCGCGATCGCGCCGAAGAACGCACCGATCAGCAGGCTGACCAGTGGCCCCACCCCGGCGATCCGCAGCTCCGCGCCCGGGTCGCGGGCCTCGCCCTTGAGCTGGGAGACCCCGCCGAAGAGCCACAGCGTGATCCCCTCGACTCCGATGCCGTTGCGCCGGGCCACCACCGAGTGGGACACCTCGTGGGCCAGCAGGCCGAGGAAGAAGACCACCGCCGCGGCCAGCCCGGCCGCCCAGTACTCGACCAGGGACCGGCCCGGGTAGGCGCGCGGGAACTGCACCGCCGACAGCGCCCAGGCGATGAGCAGGAAGATGACCAGGACGCTCCAGTTGACCCCGACGGGTACGCCCGCGACCCGGCCAAGCCGGAAGCTCGCCCTCATGGCTCCGTCATACCCCCCGCCGACCGGTCCACACCAGGCCGGAAGGTCACCATCGAAGGCCACTGGTCGTTTTTCGCCACGTATCGTCACCGGTCAGTGACTGTGTTCAGTATGCATCGGGTATGCTCACAGTATGACCCGCCGCATCACGATCAGCCTGCCTGACGACGTGGCCGCTTACGTCGAGCGGACCCAGGGCAACACGTCCGGTTTCATCGCCGGGATCCTCCGCCGGAAGATGCGCGCGGACAGTCTCCGCGAGCAGTGGGCGCAGCTCGGCTACGTGGTCTCCGACGAGGACATTGAGCGGACCCGGGCCCGCCTCGCGGCCCTGCCACCGATCAGCGACGAACAGCACGCGCGCAACCTCGAATGGCTTCGCCAGTTCGACGACGAGGGGACCGCCGCCGCGTGAACGGCCTGGTCCTCGACACCTCCGCGCTGCTCGCCTACGCCTCCGGCACCAGTGTCGAACCCGGTGCGATGTTGACCCTCGCGCAGGAGGACCCCGAGCAGCAGGTGTGGGTGCCGGCGCTCTGCCTCGGGCAGGCGCAGCTCGAGCTGGCAGGCTCCGCCGCCGCCGTCATGCTCGATCTGTTGTTCACCGAGGACCGCGACATCCAGGTGGCGGTCTACGACGCGGCCACGAGCCGGCGGGTCGCCCGGATCGCCGCGCGGTCCCACGTGCCGTTGGACGTCGCGCACGCCGTCGCCACCGCCGCGCTCTACCGGTGCTATCTCGTCACCCGGGACCCCAAGGCCGTGACGCCGGCGATCCCGCAGGGGCTGGAGCTCCTTGACATCAGCGGGACCTGGGACTGAGCCCCGATGGCTGTCGTCGACCCCGCCCGCTCGGCCGGGGTGCTCGCACGAGCAGAGGATGCCGCCGACGTCTCAGCCGCCCGCGATGCCTTGGCCCGGATCGATGCCGGCGACACCCCGGTTCCGCTGACTGAGCTGCGCGACGAGCTCGGCCTGTGATCACGCGGCTTCACCGGCCGCCGCGCCGACTCTCCGTCACCCACCCCGGCGCCTCGCTGACCACCGTCGGCGAGTACATGTTGGCCGCCTCCACCGCCCATTCCAGCGCGAAGTCCGCCTCCGCCTCCCAGCCCGGCTCGCCGCCGACGAAGTGCGACCGGCCGGGGAACTCGCGGTAGCTGGTGATCGCCGGCGAACCCCGGTAGAGCCGGGCGTTGGCCGAGACCACCGAGGGCGGCACCACGTGGTCCTCGCCGCCGGCGGTCAGCAGCAACGGGGCCCGGTCGCCGCGCCGGGTGTCCACCTCGGTGGCGGCGTGCGGGTCCAGGTTGGCGAACGCGCCCTCGAACAGCACGTGGCCGGCGCCCGGCACGGCGTACCGCTGCCAGGCGGCGTCGGAGTCCGGCCGGCTCAGCGTGTTGCCGAAGGCGTACGCGAAGTCGTCGGCGGTGAACGGCACGGCGCGGTGCCGGTTGGCCGGGTTGCGCAGGATGGAGAAGCCGGAACGCAGGGTGCTCAGCGGCAGCTTCAGCACCCCCTTGACCGAGGCCGGGTGCACCCCGACGGCGGCGGCGCCCAGGCCCCGGTCCAGCAGGAGTTGGGCGATCAGGCCGCCGAACGAGTGGCCCATCACGATCGGCGGGCGGGGCAGTTGCCGGATGATCGCCGCGTAGTGGTCGACGATGTCGGGGATGCGCTGGTCGGCGATCGGCGCGGGGTCGGCCCGCAGCTCCTCGACCTCGCGGTCCATGCCCGGCCAGGCCGGGGTGAGCACCCGGAAACCGCGCGCCGCGTACCGGTCGGCCCAGTGCTCCCAGCTGCGTGCGGTCATCCACAGGCCGTGAATGAGCACGATCGTGTCGACCCGTCCCGTCGGTGCCGCCATGTCCTGACCTCCCCGAGTGCGCGGACGGCGGGCGCTTACCCGGCCGGGCCGGGCCCGCACCCGGCGGGCCTGACAAATGTCACGGCGGCAAGGTGACGCGCGCTCCGGGGACCGAGGCGCCGTAGGCCGGAGCATCGTTGGCATGACCGACACCGCACCGGCCGTCGCACTGGCCGGACTCACCAAGACCTTCGGCCCGGTGACCGCCGTCGACGAGCTCAGCCTGCGGATCAACCCGGGCGAGGTGGTGGCCTTCCTCGGCCCCAACGGCGCCGGCAAGACCACCACGGTGGACATGCTGCTCGGCCTGGCCCGTCCGGACGCCGGCACGGTACGGCTCTTCGGCGGCACCCCGGCCGACGCGGTCCGGCTCGGCCGGGTGGCCGCCGTGATGCAGACCGGCGGGCTGCTCAAGGATCTGACGGTCGCCGAGACGGTGCGGATGACCGCGCACTTCTACGGCCACACCCGCCCGGCGACCGAGGTGCTGGAGCGGGCCGGCATCGCCGAGCTGGCCGACCGGCCGGTGGGCAAGTGCTCCGGCGGCCAGCAGCAGCGGCTGCGCTTCGCCCTGGCGCTGCTGCCTGACCCGGACCTGATGGTGCTCGACGAGCCGACCACCGGGATGGACGTCGAGGGCCGGCGGGACTTCTGGCAGGCGATCCGGGCCGACGCCCGGTCCGGCCGGACCGTCCTGTTCGCCACCCACTACCTGGACGAGGCCGACGCGTACGCGGACCGGATCGTGCTGCTGCGGCAGGGCCGGATCGTGGCCGACGGCACCACCGCCGAGATCAAGAACCTGGCCGCCGGCCGGGTCGTGCGGGCCACCCTGCCCGGCGCCGACCAGGCCGCGCTGGCCGCGCTGCCCGGCGTCCGCTCGGTCGAGGTACGCGGCGACGCGGTCCTGGTGCACAGCGAGGACTCCGACGTGGTCGCCCGGCACCTGCTGACCCGCACCGCCGCCCGGGATCTGGAGATCACCTCGCGCAACCTCGAGGACGCCTTCCTCGCCCTGACCGCCACTGCCGACGCCACCGCCACCGCCGACGCCGGAGACCGGAGCCCCAGATGACCGTCACCGCCTCGCCCACCGCCACCGCCACCACCCGCGACCGCCGGCCGCCTGCCCTGGGCGGGTTCTCCACCGTCGTACTCGGCATCGAGATCCGCCGGGTGCTGCGCAACCGCCGTACGTTGCTGTTCATCCTGGTCATGCCGGCGGTGTTCTTCCTGCTCTTCGGCCTGCCGCAGCGCGGCCAGACCCTGGACAACGGCCTGCCGGTCACCGGCTGGATCATGATCAGCTTGGCCGTGTACGCGGCCATGGTCGCCACCACCAGCGCCGGCGGCGCGGTCGCCACCGAACGCGCGCTGGGCTGGAGCCGGCAGCTGCGGCTCACCCCGCTGCACCCGGCCGCGTACGTGGCCACGAAGATCGCCACCGCGATGGTGCTCGGCCTGCTCGGCGTGCTTGTCGAGTTCGCCGTCGGCGCCGCCGCCGGGGTCCGGCTGCCGGCGCACGTGTGGCTGGAGTCCGGCCTGACCGCCTGGCTCGGCTCGCTGGTCTTCGCCGCCCTCGGCCTGTTCGTCGGCTACCTCGCCCCGGCCGAGAACGTCATGCAGTTCATGGGCCCGGCGCTGGCCATCCTGGCCATGCTGGGCGGACTGTTCGTCCCGCTGGCTCTGCTGCCCGACGTGATGCAGCAGATCGCCAAGTTCACCCCGGTGTACGGGGTCGGTCAGCTCGCCCGCGCGCCGCTGACCGGCACCGGGGTGGACTGGGCGGCGGTCGGCAACGTGGCCGCCTGGGCCGCCTTCTTCGGCCTCGGCGCCGCCCGGCTGTTCCGCCGCGACACCACCCGCGTCTGACTGGTGCCGGCGGGGGTTAGCGTGAGCACCGTGGGCCAGCCGCCGGACCGTACCCGACCGCCGGTGATCCGTTGGCGGATCACCGGCTGGGTGCTGGCCGGGGTCTGGCTCTTCTTCCTCAACATCCCGCTGGCCACCGCCCTGCACCAGGCCGAGCCCTGGCGGCGGGTGGTCGGCGTGTCGACCCTGGTCGCCTTCGGCGTCGGCTACGTGGCGGTGTTCCAGTGGGCGCGCGCCCTCCGCCAGGCGCGCGTGCCGATCCCGCGCGGCCGGGCCTGGGCCGCGCTGGCGGCGCTGTTCGGGCTCGGGCTGGCCGGCATCCCGGGCACCGGCGGGGACTGGCTGGCCACCCTGGTCTTCGTGGCCGTGGCGGCGGTGTTCCTGCTGCCGGGCCGGCAGGCGCTGGTGGTGGTGGGACTGGCCGCGCTGACCCCGCCGGTGACCGCCGCGCTGGTGCCCGGCTGGGAGGCGCAGGGCAGCGTGGTCTTCGCGGTGGTGCTGGCCTCGATCGCCATGTTCGGGGTGAGTCGGCTGGCCCAGCGCAACAGCGAACTACAGGCCGCGCAGGCGGAGATCCGCCGGCTGGCGGTGACCGAGGAACGGGCCCGTACCGCCCGGGACCTGCACGACATCCTCGGGCATTCGCTGACCGTGGTGGCGGTCAAGGCCGAGCTGGCCGGCCGGCTGCTGGAGCTGGACCCGGCCCGGGCGGCCACCGAGATCGCCGACGTGGAGCGGCTGGCCCGGCAGGCCCTCGCCGACGTGCGGGGCACCGTCGGGGCGTACCGCGGGGTGAGCCTGGCCACGGAGCTGGCCGGCGCCCGCACGGCGCTGGCCGCCGCGGGCGTCGCGGCGGACCTGCCGGAGACGGTGCCGGACCTGCCGGCGGAGCGCGACGAACTGTTCGGCTGGACGGTACGCGAGGGGGTGACCAACGTGGTCCGACACAGTGGCGCCCGGCGGTGCGTGATCCGGGTGGAGCCGGCGGCGGTGGAGGTCCGCGACGACGGGCGGGGCCCGGCCGACGCGCCGGGCGAGACCGGCCACGGCCTGGCCGGGCTGCGGGAGCGGGCCCGCCGGCTGGACGGCACGGTGACCGTCGGCCGCCGGCCCGACGCCCGGGGTTTCCTGCTCCGGGTGGCCGTGCCGGCCGGGGACCGGTGACCGGGTGACCGAGCCGATCCGGCTGCTGCTCGCCGACGACCAGGCGCTGGTCCGGGGGGCGTTGGCCGCGCTGCTGTCGCTGGAGCCGGACCTGACGGTGGTCGCCGAGGTGGGCCGGGGCGACGAGGTGGTCCCTGAGGCCCGCCGGACCCGGCCGGACGTGGCCCTGCTGGACGTGGAGATGCCCGGCCTGGACGGCATCGCCGCCACCCGGGCGGTGCGGGCCGCGGTGCCGGGCTGCCGGGTGCTGGTGGTGACCACCTTCGGCCGCCCCGGGTACCTGCGCCGGGCGATGGAGGCCGGCGCGGGTGGCTTCGTGGTCAAGGACACCCCGGCCCGGCAGCTCGCCGACGCGGTCCGCCGGGTGCACGCCGGGCTGCGGGTGGTCGACCCGGCGCTGGCGGCGGAGACCCTGGCCACCGGCGCGAGCCCGCTGACCGAGCGGGAGACCGAGGTGCTGCGGACGGCCCGGGGAGGTGGGACGGTCGCCGAGCTGGCCGCGACGCTGCACCTGTCGGAGGGGACGGTCCGCAACCACCTCTCCGCCGCGATCGGCAAGACCGGCGCCCGCAACCGGGCCGACGCGGTGCGGGTGGCCGAGGAGAACGGCTGGCTGCTGGGTTAGGCGGTGGGCGGCGGGGTGCGGAGCCGGTCGACCACCACCAGGCTGGTCCCGGGGACCAGTTGGTCGAGCAGTTGCCGCTGCGCGGCGCGGGTGAGCCGGATGCAGCCGTTGGTGACGTTCCGGCCCAGGGTGTCGTCGTTGTGCCAGCTGTGCAGGCCGATGTGCGCGCCCTTCAGTCCGGTCGGCACCGCGTCCGGGTCGTCGGGCACCGCGCCGAGGGCGAAGATGTCCACCCCGCCGTAGACCGCCTCGGGCGGGGGAGTGCGGCCCAGGATGAAGGTCCGGCCGAGCGGCGTCTCCTGGCCGGGCAGGCCCAGGCTCACCGGCCAGGACCGGACCGCCCGGCCGGCCCGGAACCAGGTGAGCCGGTGCGGGCGGCGTTCCACCACGAGCTGGTCGGGCAGCGGGACGGTGGTCCAGCCGCTGCCGGGCGGCAGCCAGGCCAGCCGGCGGTTGGCGGAGGGCAGCAGCACCGCCGTCCAGCCGGAGCGCCGGTCGGCGATCGGCATGGTCAGCGGGACGCCGCTGATGGTCGGGGCGAGGAAGGCGAGCGGCTTCCCACCCGGCGCGTCGTAGGCGGCGACGTTCCGGGTCGGGCTGGCGCCCGTGGCGAGCGGTGTGGTGTCGCCCGGCCGCGGATCGGCCGGGAAGCCGGTGGGCGCCGGGTCGTAGTCGACCACCGGCAGGCCGGCCGGCGCGGGCGCCGCGGCCGGGACCGGCTCCGGCTCCGGTTCCGATGGGGTCGGGGTGGCCGGATCGGGGGCCTGCGACGTGACGGCCGGGCCGGCCGCCGGGCGGGCGGGGGTGAGCGCCCGGTCGAGCAGCAGAACGGCGGCGAGCAGCAGGGGTACGCCGAACGCGGCGAGCAACCAGCCGAGCGTCCAACGCGAGGCCAATCGGTCAAACAGCACGTAAGTACTCTAATCGGCCTTGGCCGTCGCAACTGCCCGTTGCCCGTTGGCGCTGGCCGAGGCTCTGTCGCCGCCGGCTGTTGGCCGGTTGATCGGTGGCTGTTGGTGCGGGTTGCGGCGAGTGGGGGGCATCAGGCCGCTGGCGGTGGCCGTTGATCAAGGGGTTTGCGTCAGGAATCCGGCGTTGCAGGCGACGCAAACCCCTTGATCAACGGGGTGGGGCGGGGGGTGGGGTGGGGTCAGGGCAGTTTGGCGCCGACGTGGATGGCCACCGCGTCGTGCGCGTTGATGTTCGCCGCGAACCAGCCGCTGCCGTCCACGGTGATCACCGGTCCGCTGCACGAGCCGTTGCTGAAGTCGCCGTGGATGACGTCGCAGTAGCGGCCGGCGGGCAGTCCGGTGTAGTAGGACCGGCCGGTGATCGCGAAGTCCTCGTCGTTGATGCTCAGGTAGCCCTTGCCGGCGCGGCTGAACGCGATGTGCTGCCAGCCGTTGTCGTACCAGTTCGCCACGGCCGTGCCCTGGACGGCGTTGTTGAAGCCGACCATGTTGGCGATGACCCGCCAGCGGTGCTCGCACTGCCAGCCGGAGTTGCAGGTGGTGTTCGTGATCCGGTTGCTGCCGTCCGAGGGCGGCCCCTGGTCCTTGTTGCTGAACGTGAAGCTCGACATCACCGCCGGGGTGCCGTACGGCCAGGCCAGCATGAAGGCGTTGGCAAGCGCGTAGATCCCACCGTTGCGGTAGGTCAGCACCCCGCCGTCGCGCTGGGTGTCGTGGTTGTCCACGAAGGCCACCGCGCCGCCGCTGGGCAGGTAGCCCCAGGCTTCGCCGAAGTTCTTCAGGTACGCCAGCCGCTCGTTGTTGAACATCCGGGCCAGGTCCTTGCCGTACCGGAACTCGTGCACGTCGCCGTTGCCGGTGTACTCGGTCGGCTGGATCGGCTCACCGGCGCCGTAGATGACCTCCTGCACGATGTACGCCGAGCGGGAGAGCTTGCCCTTGATCGCGGCGATGTCGGCGGCCGGCATGTGCTTGCTGGCGTCCAGCCGGAACCCGTCCACGCCGAGGGAGAGCAGGTCGTTCATGAAGGTGGCGAGCCGCGTCCGGACGTAGTCCGACTCGGTCTTGAGGTCGGAGAGGTTGACCAGCTCGCAGTTCTGCACCTCGTACCGGTCGTTGTAGTTGACGATGTCGTTGCCGCCGTTGCGGCCGCAGTAGTGGAAGTCCTGCGGGCCGTAGGTGCCCGGGTAGTCGTAGTGGCCGTAGGGCGAGCCGGCCCAGCCGGTGCCGCCGTTGTCCTGGCCGGACATGTGGTTGACCACGGTGTCCACGATGACCTTCACGCCTGCGTTGTGGCAGGTGTTGACCATGGACTGGAACTGCGCCCGGGTGCCCTTGCGGGACTCGATCCGGTAGCTGACCGGCTGGTAGGAGACCCACCACGGGGCGGCGTTGACGTGCTCCTGCGGCGGGGAGACCTGGACGTAGCCGTAGCCCTTGGGGCCCAGCACAGTTGTGCACTCGCTGGCCACCGAGGCCCAGTTCCACTCGAAGAGCTGGACGATGACCTTCTTGCTGCCCGGGGTGGCGGCGGTGGCCGGGGGTGCCGCCACGGCGGTCGGGGCGAGCAGGCCGGTGATCGCGGCGAGAGCGACGGCCACCGAGCGGCGTCGGCGTCGATGCATCGGTACTCCTGGGGGTGCGGGGGACGGGGTGGTGGTGCGCGGGGGAGCGCTTCAGTGCCGGGTTCTTGCAGTCGGCACTGAAAATTTTCGGCAAGGTTACAAGCCTGTTGCAAGGACTGTCAACGAATGGAAATCCGTCGTTGCGTAGGGCGCTACACGCGCGCCGGACCGGGACGGTTCGACGGATCCGCCGAGAAAATGGGCGGCGCGCTGATCCGTTCACCCCCGGCGTGCGTACTGCTGGGCGGAGCAGGGTCGGCCGGTGGTGCGCGCGCCGCCGCGAGTGACGATCGAGGAGCAGATGGGCCGGGGACAGCAGAACCAGAAGTCGGCCGCCGTCCGGACCGCCAGCACCAGCCGTGGCGTACGCACCGTCTCCGGGCGGGCGATCGCGGCGCTGGCGGCCTCGGTGCTCGCGCTGCTGTGGGCGGGGATCGAGCTCACCGGCGAGGGCGCCGTGATGTACGCGTACGGCTTCTTCTTCACCGAGTTCTTCGCCGGGGTGATCACCCTGGTGTCGCTGAGTCTCACCGTGATGTTGGGCCTGCTGGCCACCGACCGGTTGGTGCTGCTCATCCGGCACCGGGTGCTGCTCCAGTCGGCGCACCGGGCCACCGGCATCCTCGGCATCGCCGGCCTGGTGTTCCACGTCATCACCAAGGTCGCCATCGGCCGCGCCGGGGTCACCGACGCCGTGCTGCCGTTCCTCGGCGGGCAGGGCCTCTACGTCGGCCTGGGCACGGTGGCCGCCCTGCTGATGGTGAGCGTGCTCTGGACCGGCCTGATCCGGGCCCGCTTCGCCGGCGTCGGTCCGAAATGGCTGTGGCGGGCGCTGCACTCCGCGGCGTACGTCTCCTGGCCGTTCGCCCTGGTGCACGGCCTCAACGCCGGCCGCGCCGCGGCCTCCTGGGTGGTGCTCAGCTACCTGGCCTGCGTGCTGCTGGTGGTGCTGGCGCTGCTGGTCCGGGTCTCGGTGCACCTCGGTCGGCGCAGCCGCGAGCAGCACCAGGCCGCCGCGATGAACAAGGCGATGGCCGCCCGCTCGACGGAGGAGGGCACCGGCCGCGGCCTGCTGGCCGGGCTGACCCGCCGCCGCAGCGGTGGCGCGGCCAAGGACGATCGGGGCGGCTGGGCCGAGCCGGCCACCACCGGCTGGCTCGGGCCGCCGCCCCGGCGGCGTGACCCGGAGCGGTTCTCGGTCCCGGTGGTGCCCGAGCCGGGCACCCTGCGCCGCGGCGAAGCGCCGCGCCGCCGCGACCGCGACCTGGAGCCGGCCGCCCGGCGCGCGGCGCCCGCCTCCGGTGGACGGCGGCCCCGGTACGTCGAGGAGGACGCCCCGGTCACCGGGGCGCCCGAGACGGCGCCGGTCTCCGGTGGGCGCCGGTCCCGGTACGTCGAGGAGGACGCGCCGGTGACCGGGGCGCGCGACGTGGCGCCGGTCTCCGCCGGACGCCGGTCGCGGTACGTCGAGGAGGACGCCCCGGTCTCGGCCGGCCGCCGTGCCGCCCGCGAGGAGGAGGACCTGGTCGCGCGGTACTCGGCGCCGCCCCGCGAGCCCGAGCCGGAGCTGCCGTGGGACAGCCCGCGCCGCTGGGAGAGCGCCACGCCGGTGTCGGCCGAGCCGATCTCCGCCGAGCCGGTCTCCGCCGGCCGGCACAGCCGCGAGGAGGACGTGCCGGTGGAGCCGGACTACTGGCGGCCCCCGGCCCGCTACGCCGCCGACGAGCCGCCGGTGGACGACACTCCCACCCTGGTCGACCTGGCCTCCCGCCGGAAGCGGCGGGCCGCCGGGGAGTCCCGGTCGAGCCGTCGGCGGCGGGCCAACGCCGACGCGGTCGACGGGGCGTACTGGGCGGGGCTGCGGGGTGAGGCGAAGTGATCCGGACCAAGGTGCCGCCGGTGGCCTGCGTCGGCGAGCCGCGGCTCACCGCCGGGTTCGCCGAGTTTGGCCGGCTGGACCTGGCCGCGCACGAGGAGGTGCACGGGCCGATCGGCCCGATGGAACCGGCCAACCTGCTGCGGCTGGCCGAGGGCATCCAGCTCAAGGGCAAGGGCGGCGCCGGTTTCCCGTTCGCCCGCAAGCTGCGCGCCGTGCTGGAGTCCTGCCAGCGGCAGGACGCCCCGGCGGTGGTGGTGGTCAACGCCACCGAGGGCGAGCCGGCAAGCTGGAAGGACAAGGTGCTGCTCACCCGGGCCCCGCACCTCATCCTCGACGGCGCGGCGCTGGCCGCGTACGCGCTGGACGCCGAGGAGATCGTCATCGGGGTCGCCGACGACGACATCGGCCGGGCGTCGCTGACCGAGGCGCTGGGTGAGCGGCGGATGCCGGTGCCGACCAGCATCGTCACCGTGCCGCACCGGTTCATCTCCGGCGAGGGGGGCGCGCTGGTCAACGGGATCAACGGGCTGCCGCACATCCCGCCCGGCACCAAGAAGCGGTCCAGCGACTCCGGGGTCGGCGGGCTGCCCACCCTGCTGTCGAACGCCGAGACGTACGCCCAGGTGGCGGTGGCCGCCCGGCTCGGCCCGTACGAGTACGCGGCGCTGGGCACCGACGACGAGCCGGGCACCGTGCTGTTGACGGTGACCGGCGCGGCCGCCCGCCCGGCCGTGGTGGAGTGCGCCGCCGGCACCCCGCTGCGGGAGATCCTCGAGCTGTGCGAGGTGCCCGACGGGCCGGGCATCCTGACGGGCGGCTACCACGGCAAGTGGATCACCGCCGAGGCGGCGGACCGGGCCGAGGTGTCCCGCAAGGGGCTCGCCGCCGTCGGCGGCACCCTCGGCGCCGGCATCATCGTGCCGCTCGGCCGGGACACCTGCCCGCTCGGCGAGGCCGCGCAGGTGGTGCGCTACCTGGCCGGCGAGTCCGCGGGCCAGTGCGGCCCGTGCAAGATGGGCCTGCCCGAGCTGGCCCGTTCGGTGGACCTCGCGGTCTCCGGCAGCGCGCCGGTGGAGATCGTCCGCGCGGCCGCCGGCAACGTCAAGGGCCGGGGCGCGTGCAGCCACCCCGACGGTACGGCCCGGTTCGCCCTCTCCGCGATCGAGGTCTTCGCCGAGGATCTGCGGCTGCACACCACCGGCGAGGGCTGCGGCCGGCGGGTCAAGGGGGTGATGGGGCTGCCCGGGGCCCCCGACGCCGACCCGCGCAAGCTCACCCTCGACTGGTCGCGCTGCGACGGACACGGGCTCTGCGCCCACGTGGTGCCGGACTTCATCCGGCTCGACGGCAACGGGTACCCCGCCTTCCCGCCCACCCCGGTGCCGACCTGGCTGCGGGAGGGGGCGCTGAAGGCCGTCAAGGTCTGCCCCGAACTGGCGCTGCGACTGTCCAAGGTCGAGTAGCCCATTGAGGAGGAGCGGGATGTCGAGGTCGTCGCGGGTGCGCCGGTGGATGCCGACCGCCGGGCTGGTCGTCGTGCTGCTCGCCGGCGGCTGCGCGGTCGGCGGACCGGCCGGTGAACCGGCCACCGCCGGGTCCGGCCCGTCAGCCGCCACCTCGCCGACCCCGACCGGCGCCGTCGGTTCGGCCGAGCCGGCCGGAGCCGGCGCGTCACCGGGCGCTGCGGGCTCATCGGGCGCTGCCGGCCCGGGCGCCTCGTCAGCCATGGTCCCGGCGGCGCTGCGGTTCACCGGCACCACCCTGGACGGCGCGGCCTTCCCCGCCGCCGCGCTGGCCGGGCGGCCGGTGGTGCTCTGGTTCTGGGCGCCGTGGTGCGCGACCTGCGCCAGCCAGGCGTGGACGGTGGCCGAGATCGCGCCGAGATACCGCGACACGGTGCCGATCGTCGGGGTCGCCGGGTTGGGCGAGCGCGCGGCCATGCGGGACTTCGTCACCGAGTTCGACCTGGCCGGCACGCCCCAGCTCGACGACGGCGAAGGGGTGCTCTGGCGGCGGTTCAAGGTGGTCGAGCAGAGCACCTTCGTGGTGCTCGACCGCAATGGCCGGGTCGTCCACCAGGGCTTCCTGGACGGCGAGTCGCTGACCCGCCGGGTCGCCGAGCTGGCCGGATGACCCGGTGGGCACCCCGCTGCTGCTGGCGCTGACCGCCGGCATGCTCGGCGCGGTCAACCCGTGCGGCTTCGCGATGCTGCCGGCGTACCTGTCGCTGCTGGTCGCCGGGCCCGCCGACGGCCGGGGCGCGGTGCGCCGCGCGCTGCTCGCCACCGCCGGGTTGACCAGCGGGTACGTCCTGGTCTTCGGCGCCTTCGGGCTGGCGCTGGCCCCGCTGGCCGGCTGGCTGCGGCCCCGGCTGCCGTGGCTCACCGTGTGGCTGGGCCTGCTGCTGGTGGCGCTGGGCTGCTGGCTGCTCGCCGGCCGGCGGCTGCCCGGCCCGGGCGCGGGGCTGCGGGCGCCCCGGCTCACCCGCTCCTGGGCGTCGATGGCGCTGTTCGGCATGGCGTACGCGCTGGCGTCGCTGAGCTGCACCGTCGGCCCGTTCCTGGCGATCGTGGTGACCAGCCTGCGGGCCGGCTCGACGCTGCGCGGGCTGGCGCTGTTCGGGGCGTACGCGATCGGGATGGGGTTGGTGGTCGGGGTGGCCGCCCTCGCGGTGGCCCTGGTCCGCGGCTCGGTGCTGGCCCGGATGCGCCGGACCGGCGCGCTGGTGCCCCGCCTCGGCGGCCTGGTGCTGCTCGTCGCCGGCGGTTACGTCGCCTGGTACGGCTGGTACGAGGTGCGGCTGGCGCTCGGCCGGCACGACGCCTTCGGCGATCCGGTGGTGGTCGCCGCGGCCCGCCTCCAGCAGCGGCTGGTCGCCGTGCTGGACGCCGCCGGCCCGGCGGCCCTGGCAGTGGCCCTGGCCGCGCTGCTGCTCGCCGCCGGCCTCCGTCGTCGCTGGCCGGCGCTCCGGGGCCGGCTGCGGAGCCGGCGCCCGGCGAAACCCTGATCCACCGCGGCCGGCCCCGGCCGCCTCAGGCGGCGCGACGACGGCGGTGCGGGATGCCGCCACCCAGCTCGCCGGGCCGACAAGGGAACCCCCAACCGCAGACTTTGCTCTGCTGCCCTCGCCGCAACACTTCTGCCGCCCAGGTGTTGCCTCGGGGGCAGCAGAGCAAAGTCTGCGGCGGGGGTGTCCGTCGGCTCGGGCCGGGGGTGGGACGCGCGCGGGGGCGGGGACGGCGCGTGGGGTGGGACGGCGCGCGGAGTAAGACGGCGCGGGACGGTGCGGGGCCGGGAGTCCCGGCCCCGCCGTCGTCGGGTGGTCAGGCGGTCAGCGGACCGGGGTGAGGCGGTCGGTGCCGAGCTTGTCGCGGAGCACCTCGGGCACCAGCACCGAGCCGTCGGCCTGCTGGAACTGCTCCAGGATGGCCGGGAAGAGCCGGCTGGTGGCCAGCGCCGAACCGTTGAGGGTGTGCACGAACCGGGTCTGCTTGCCGCCCGGCTCGCGGTAGCGGATGGCGGCCCGGCGGGCCTGGTAGTCGCCGGCCCAGGAGACCGACGACACCTCCTTGTACTTCCCGGTGCTCGGCATCCACACCTCGATGTCGAGGGTCTTCTTCATCGAGGCGCTGGCGTCGCCGGCGGCGAGCAGGCTGGTCTGGTGGTGCAGCCCGAGCTGCTCGACCAGGCCCTCCACGTGGGCGACCATCGCCGCCAGCGCGGCGTCCGCCTGGTCGGGCAGGGTGAACTGGAAGATCTCCACCTTGTTGAACTGGTGCCCGCGCACCGTCCCGCGCTCGTCGGAGTGCGAGCCGGCCGCCTCCCGGCGGTAGCACGGCGTGTAGGCGAACGCCTTCAGCGGCAGCTTCGCCGTCTCCAGGATCTCGTCCTGGTACGCCCCGAGGATCGCCGTCTCCGAGGTGGGCAGCAGGAACTGCCCGCGCGGGGCGGACTGCCGGTCCAGGTGGTAGACGTCGTCGTAGAACTTCGGGAACTGGCCGGCGGCGAAACCGGCGCTGTCCAGCAGCAGGTGCGGCGGGAGGAGGAACTCGTACCCGGCCGCGATGTTCCGCTCGATCAGCCAGTTGAGCAGCGCCCACTCCAGCCGAGCGCCCAGCCCGGTGTACATCCAGAAGCCGGAGCCGCCCAGCTTGACGCCGCGCTCGTGGTCGACCAGGCCGAGCGCCCGGCTCAGCTCCACGTGGTCGCGGACCCGCTCGATCACCGGCGGCGCGCCGAAGGTGCGCACCACCCGGTTGGCCTCCTTGCCGCCGGGGACCACGTCGTCGGCGGGCAGGTTCGGCAGCTCGCTCATCCGGTCCCGCAGCCGCGCCTGCACCTCGTCGAGCTGGGTCTCCAGCTCGGCGAGCTGCTTGCGCTCGGCCTCCGGGGCCACCGGCTCCGGCTCCCGGCCGGCCCGCTTCGCCTCCGCGTACGCCCGGGACTCCGCCTTGCGGCGCTGCCGCTCGGCGTCGATCTCCGTGATCAGCGCGCGTCGCTCCTGGTCCAGCCGCTGGATGTCGTCCAGCGACTGACTGACCTCGGCCGGATCCAATCGCTTGGCCAGCGCGACCGCCACCGCCTCGCGATCCTTCCGGATCAACTCCATGTCGAGCATGCGCTCCGTACGCCTCCGTCCGCGGACTCCAGGTGGGACCCCCAGATGCTACCGTCGCCGCCGCACCGGCCTTTCCGCGCCGCCCGGCACGGGACCTCAGAGCCGGATCGGCATCAGCACCGAGAAGGCGTCCCCGTCGTCCGGCCGGCGCACCGCCAGCGGGGCGATCGGCCCGTCCAGCTCCAGCACCAGTTGGCCGCGGTCGCCCGCGTCCAGGGCGTCGAGCAGGTAGTGCCGGTTCACCCCGACCCGGACCACGCCCGCCGCCGGCGGCTCGTCGGCCGCCAGCACCCGCAGCCCGGCCGCGTCGAGCCCGAGCACGGCCACCTCGTGGCGGCTGCCGGCGTACTCCCTGAGCAGTACCTCCCCGGTGGTCAGCGCGGCGCGCAGCGTCAGCACGTCCACCGGCACCCGGTGTGTGGGGGCGTCGCTGAGCGCCTCGCGCAGCAGCCGGCGGTGGTCCGGGAAGTCGTACGGCAGTCCGACGGCGCGCACCACGCGGCCGGCCACCGACGTGACCACCTCGGCCGGGCCGACCGTGAGGTACGCCTCCGCGCCGTCCCCGGTGTCCAGCAGCGCCCGCAGCTCGTCCACCGCGGCGACCGGCAGCAGCGCGCGGACCGCCGGGCCGTCCACCCGGGCGCCGGCCCGGGCGGTGGCCAGCCGGTGCCGGTCGGTGGCGACCAGCCGCACCCCGTCCGGCTCGACGTCGAACAGCACGCCGGCGAGCACCGGCAGCTCCGGGTCGGCGCCGACGGCGAAGCGGACCGCGTCGACGGCGGCGGCCAGGTCGGTACGGGACAGCACGAGTCGGGTGGTCATCGGTCGCTCCCCGGGGTCGATAAGCGTACGGATCCGGGAGAGCTCGCGGCGGGCGTCGGCGAGGCCGTCCTCCAGCCGGCGCTGGTGCTCGTCGAGCAGCGCGCCGAGCACGGCCGGCTCGTGCCGGTGCCGCAGCGCGGCGGCGATCCCGGCCAGCGGCATGCCGACCCGGCGCAGCCCGGCCACCAGTCGGGCCGGGGCCACCTGCTCGTCGGTGTACCAGCGGTAGCCGGTCACCGGGTCGACGAGCGCCGGGGTGAGCACCCCGCTGCGGTCGTAGAACCGCAGCGCGCTGACCGTCAGGCCGCTGACCCGGGCCAGCTCACCGATGCTGCGCAGTTCGCTCTCCACGGCGTCCGATCCTGGGGGCTGCACCCGGTCGAGGGTCAAGCCGGCGGTGTCAAAGGGTGCGAAACGCGATGCCCGCGCGGACGAGCCGCTCGAGCAGCGCATCACCCATCGCGGTCACCGGCGTGACCTGCCCCGCCGTGGCCGGCAGGTCGTCGCCGGCCAGGCAGAGCGCCGACTCGGCGAGCATCTTGGCCGTCTCGTCGTAGCCAGGGTCGCCGCCGGCCACCTCGGTCAGCACCGTCCGGCCCCCGCCGGTGCCGACGAACCGGACGCGGAACCAGGACTTCGCCCGCTGCTGCGCGCTCGGCCCCTGGCCGGAGGCGAGCCGGCCCATCAGCCAGCGGCGGGTGGGTGGCAGCCGGGTCAGTGCGAGCAGCCCGCCCAGGCCGGCCCCGGCGGCGAGGACGGTGGGCAGCCGCTTCACCGCGGCGAAGTGCCGGTAGCGGAAGTCCGGCCCGTACTCCGGGCGGGCCGCGGCGGAGCGGCGGACCACCTGCGGGTCGATCGTCGGCAGCGGCACCGCCCAGGCGCCGACCTCCGCGGAGCGGCCCACCTTGCCGGGCACCGCGCGGACCCGGCGCCCCTCCGGGCGCTGCTCGACCGCCCGGCGCTCCTGCGCCGCCCGGCTCGCCTCCGCCATCCGGGAGAACGCGGTGAGCGCCGAGTGGTAGGTGCCGGCGGAGAACCGGCCGCCGGCCCGGACGAAGCCGTCGACGGCGATCGGCCCGTCCGCCGGCAGTTGCTTGACGGTGTACCAGACGCCGAGGTCGTGCGGGATCGAGTCGAAGCCGCAGGCGTGCACCAGCCGGGCGCCGGTGCGCACCGCCTCGGCGTGGTGGCGCACGTACATCCGGTCGACGAACTCCGGCTCACCGGTGATGTCCAGGTAGTCGGTGCCGGCGGCGGCGCACGCGGCCACCAGCGGCTCGCCGTGGTGCACGTACGGGCCGACGGTGCTGGCCACCACCCGGGCGCCCTCGGCCACCGCCCGCAGCGAGGCCGGGTCGGTCACGTCGGCGGTGCGCAGCGGCAGGTCGGCCAGGGCGGGGTCGATCGCGGCGAGCCGGTCCCGCACCGCGGCCAGCCGGGCCGGGTTGCGGCCGGCCAGCGCCCAGCGCAGCCCGGCCGGGGCGTGCCGGGCCAGGTATTCCGCGGTGAGGCCGCCGGTGAAGCCGGTCGCGCCGAACAGGACCAGGTCGTGCGGGCGGTCGTCGCGCATCCGCCGAGTGTGCCAGCCGCCGGCCCCGGCCGCGCGGCGGACCGGGTGCCGCCCCGCACCGGTCAGGGCGCGAAGACGGTACGGACGCAGCCGTCGGCCCGGTCCCGGAACAGCGCGTACCCGCCCGGGCCCTGCTCCAGCGGCAGCCGGTGGGTGGCCAGGTGCTCGGTGGCGAGCTGGTCGCGGGCCATCATGTTCAGCAGCCGCGGGATGTAGCGCTGGCCGTGCTGCCGGGCGCCGTGCAGGGTGAGCCCCTTCTGCATCACCGCGCCGAGCGGGAAGGTGTCGACGAAGCCGGCGAATGTGCCCAGCACCACCACGGTGCCGCCCTTGCGGCAGGCGTGCACCGCCTCGCGCACCGCGATCGGCCGCTCGGCCCGGCCGACGCCGAACCGGTCGGCCAGCGAGCGGCCCGGCTCCGCGTCGGCGCCGACCGCCTCCACGCACACGTCCGGCCCTCGACCGCCACTGCGTTCCCGCAGCTCGGCCGGGACGTCGGTGTGCTCGAAGTGCAACGTCTCGGCGCCGGCGTGCCGCTCGGCCATGTCCAGCCGTTCGGGGTGCCGGTCGATGACGATCACCCGGTCCGCGCCGCGCAGCCGGGCCGCCTGCGCGGTGAGCTGGCCGACCGCGCCGGCGCCCCACACCGCCACCACGTCGCCGGGGCGCACCCCGCCCAGCTCGGCGCCCATCCAGCCGGACGGGGCGGCGTCCGAGGCGAACACCGCCCGGTCGTCGCTGAGCGGCTCGGGCACCCGGAACGCGCCGGTGTCGGCGTACGGGACCCGGGCGTACTCGGCGTGGCTGCCGGCGAAGCCGCCCAGGGCGGCCGGGTGCCCGAAGCAGCCGCCGGTGGGCTGGCCCCAGGCCGCCTCGGCGCGGTCCGCCGCGGCGCTGCCGTTGTCGCAGCTGGCGTAGAGGCCCTGCCGGCAGTACCAGCAGGCGCCGCAGGCCACCGCCGCGCAGACCACCACCCGGTCACCCGGGCGGTGCCCGCGTACGTCCGGGCCGACCTCGACCACCTCGCCGAGGAACTCGTGGCCGAGCACGTCCCCGGCGGTGAGGAAGGGGGTACGGCCGGACAGCAGCGGCAGGTCGGCCCCGCAGGTGGCGCTGCGCCGCACCCGGACGATCATGTCCCCGGCGTTGCGCAGCTCCGGGTCGGGCACCTGGCGTACCGCCAACTCCCCGGCGCCCTCCCAGCACAGCGCCCTCATCCGGGCACCGCCGGGCGGTCCAGCCGGGACCGGTCGGCGCGCAGCACCTCGCCGGTCTCCACGTACTGCTTGGCCTGGCGCAGCGTCTCCCGGATCAGCCGCCCGGGATCGTCGCCGACCAGGTGCGCCGCCATCCCGGGCAGCGCCGCCCGGCCGGCGAGCTGCCGCGCGGCCAGCTCGGTGCCGCGCCCGCCGGGCGCCGGGCGCAGGTACAGCTCCACCGCCCCGTCGAGGCGGCGCAGCGGCTCCGGCCACCGGCCCTGCGGCAGCACCTGCTCCGGCGGGCGGTCGACGGTCACCACCTGCCAGCGGGCGGGTCGCGGGTCGGGGCCGGTCGCGGGCCGGCGTCGCCGGGGTACGCGCAACGCCCGTGCCACGCCGGCGGCCGCGGTGACCAGCACCGTCCCACCGTGGGCCAGCCGTCCCATCCGTACCACCTGTCCCTCCGCGCGTCCCGGGACGGTCCCGGGGACGGCGGGCGGCCGGTCACGCGCGGCCGGTCGCCCGCGTACCTCCCCATGGTCGGCCGGGGGTGGGTGAAGCGGGCTCGCCCTGAAGGGGTGAACCGGGCCGGGCCGGGTAACCGCCCGCCGGAGCGGGGGTGCGAGCGTCGGTGGGGAGGCCGGATGCCCGACGAGCTGAGCCGGGCGGTGGCGGAGCGGGCGCCGGCCGGGCCGCCGTTGCTGGCGTCCCGGCTGACGCCGGCGGCGCTGCCCGAACCGGTCGTGCTCCGGCCGCGCCTGCTGGCCCGGCTGGACGAGGGGACGGCCGGCCCGGTCACCGTGGTGTCCGCGCCCGCCGGCTGGGGCAAGACCACGCTGCTCGCGTCCTGGGCCCGGGCCGGGGACCGCGCGCCGGCCTGGGTGTCGGTGGAGCGGGGCGACACCGGCGAACGGCTCTGGGCGTACGTCGCGGCGGCGCTGCGGGCGGTGGTCGGCGCGGCGGGCGACGCCGCCCCGGTGCCGGACCGGCCACCCCGCCCGGACCAGCTCGAACTGCTGGCCGCCGCGCTGGCCGCCCGGGAGCGGCCGGTGCTGCTGGTCCTCGACGACCTGGACCGGATCACCGCACCGGCGGCGCTGGCCGGGCTGGAGTTCCTGCTGCGCCACGCCGAGCAGCGGCTGCGCCTGGTGGCCGGGGCGCGCACCGACCTGGCACTGCCGCTGCACCGGTGGCGGCTGGCCGGTGAGCTGACCGAACTCGGGCCGGCCGAGTTGGCCTTCACCGACGACGAGGTGGCCGACCTGCTGACCGCCCACGCGGCGCCGGTGCCGGCGGCGGCGGTGCGCCGGCTGCGGGAACGCACCGGCGGGTGGGCGGCCGGGCTGCGGCTGGCCGCGCTGGCCGCGCGGGGGCAGCCGGACCCGGGCCGCCGGGTGGAGCAGTTCGCCGGGGACCAGCCGGAGGTCGCCGGCTACCTGCGGGAGGAGGTGCTCGCCGGGTGGGACGCGGGCGCCCGGGAGCTGCTGGCGCGTACCGCGGTCGCCGACGCCGTCTGCGCGGACCTGGCCGACGCGCTCGCCGGCCGGGGGGACTCGGGGCCGGTGCTGGCCGCCCTGGCCCGCGACGGTGGTTTCCTGCGCTCCGACGACAGCAGCCCGCCCTGGTACCGGTGCCACCCGCTGCTGGCCGACCTGTTCCGGGCCGAGCTGGGCCGGCTCCCCGCCGCCGAGCTGCGGGCGCTGCACCGGCGGGCGGCCGGCTGGTACGCCGGGAACGGCCGCCCGGCGGAGGCGCTGCGGCACGCCCTGTCCGCCGGGAGCTGGGACACCGCCACCGAGCTGTTCATCGACCGCTGGCCCGACCTCGCCCCGTACGACGGGGACGTCCCGGCCGGGCCGGCCCCGGCCGCGCCCCCGGCGGAGGCGGTCCGCCGGGACCCGGAGCTGGCGCTGGCGGTGGCCGCCGAGCGGGCGTACGCCGGTGATCCGGCGACCGCCGCGGACCGGCTGCGCGGGGCGGTGGCGGCGGCCGGCTCGCTGGCCGCGCCGCGCCGCGACCGGTTCCGCCGGCTGGCCACCGCGCTGGAGCTCACCCTGGCCCGGGCGGCCGGCGACCACGCCGAGGTACGCGCGGCGGCCGGCCGGCTGCTCGGCACCCGGCCCGGGGCCGGGCCGGACGGCGACCCGCGCTCGGCGCGGGGTGAGGACGCCGACGTGCGGGCGGTGGCCGGCACGGCGCTCGGCCTGACCGCGCTGGACGAGGGGAACCTGGCGGGCGCCGCGTCCGCGTTCGCCGACGCGCTGGCCGCCGCCCGGACGGCGGGCCGGCAGCGCACCGAGCTGGTCGCCGGCAGCCGGATGGCCCTGCTCGCCGCGGTCCGGGGCGAGCTGCGGGCGGCGGAGCGGGCCGCCCGGGAGGCGCTCGCCCTGCCGCCGTGCCGGGGCTGGGCCTGCCGGACCGACTGCGCCCACGCCCACCTGGCGCTGGCGGTGGTCGCGCTGCACCGGGACCAGCCGGCGGAGGCGGTCGCCCGGTTGGCCGTCACCGGGCCGGCGGAGCAGGAGCCGGTGGTGGCGGCGCTCGCCGCGCTGTGCCGGGCCCGGTTGCGTCGCGACGCGGGCGACCCGGTGGCCGCGCACCGGCTGCTGGTGGCGGCCCGGGAGCGCCTGGCCGCCCGGCCGGCGGCCCGCGAGGTGGCGCACTGGCTGCTCGCCGCCCAGGCCGACCTGGACAGCGCGCGGGGTGACCCGGACGCCGCCCGGGCCCGGCTGGCCGACCGGGTACCCGATCCGGACGGCCCGGCCGGGGCGCTGGCGGTCGCGCTGGCCCGGGCGGAGCTGCGCGCCGGTGATCCCGGCGCGGCCGGGCACGCCCTGCCCGACTGGGACGGACCGGACGCGGCCGACTGGCCGCTGCCGGTACGCCTCGACGCCGGCCTGCTGGACGCGGTGCTGGCCCGGCGGGGCGGCGACGAGCGGCGGGCCGGGCGGACCCTGGAGCGGGTGCTGGAGCTGGCCGAGCCGGAGGGCTTCCGCCGGCTCTTCACCCGCGCCGACGAGGAGGTGCGGGACCTGCTCGCCGCGCACCTGGACTCGGGCACCGCGCACTGGTCGACGGTGAGCGAACTGGTCCGCACCGCCGACGAGCACAGCGTCGACGAGCCCACCGCCCGGGAGCGGCCCGGGACCGGCGACGTGCTGGACGAGCCGCTCACCGAGCGGGAGCTGACCATCCTGCGCTACCTGCAGAGCATCCTGTCCAACGTGGAGATCGCGGCCGAGCTGTCGCTGTCGGTCAACACGGTGAAGACCCACGTCCGCAACATCTACCGGAAGCTGGACGCCACCCGCCGGCGGGAGGCGGTCCGGCGGGCGCGGGAGCTGCGGCTGATCTGACGCCGCCCCGGCCCCGGTGCGATCCGGGCCGGGGTCGCGGGTCAGGCGCCGGCCGCGGCGTCCACGGCGGCGAGCAGCTCGGCCAGGTCGTACCCGCCGTCGTGCCGGACGTCGTTGACGAACAGGGTCGGGGCGGCGTTCACGCCGCTGCGGATGCCGCCGACGAAGTCCCCTCGGACCCGGTCGGCGTACGCCTGCCCGGCCACCTCGGCGGCGAGTTCGTCGGCCGGCAGGCCGAGCTGCTGCACGCCGAGCGCCAGGTGCACCGGGTCCAGCTGGTCCTGGTGCTCGAAGAGCCAGTCGTGCATCGGCCAGAACCGGTCCCGCCGGCCGGCCGCCTCGGCCATCTCGGCGGCGTTCTCCGCGTACGGGTGCACGTTGGCGATCGGGAAGTGGCGGTACACCAGGCGCACCGTGTCGGCCCGCTGGCGCAGCAGCTCCGCCAGGTTCGGGTACGCGGCCCCGCAGTACCGGCACTGGAAGTCGCCGTACTCGACGACGGTGACCGGGGCGTCGACCGGCCCCCGGACGTGGTCGTGCTCGCCGACCGGGGTCCGCAGCTTCGCGGTCACCTGCAACGGGGTGGTCATCGGACGGTTCCCGGCCGGACGGCGATGCCGTTGGTCACCCCGCGTACGCCGGTCAGCCGGCCCACCGTCCGCTCGGCGGTGCGCCGCTCGTACTCCCAGTCGACGTCGCCGCGCATGGTCACCCAGCCGGCGGCGACGGTCACCGCGATCCGCTCGACCGGCACGAAGGCGTCCCATTCCAGGGCCCGCTCGACGGCGGCGGCGAGGTCGGCGTCGGTGCGCTCGGCCGCCGGGTTCAGCCGTACGGTGAGGTCGTTTGCCACCGCGCGGACCCGGGCGACCCGGTGCGCCGCCTGCTCGGCCGCCCACTTCTTGGCGTAGCTGTCCACCCAGCCGGTCAGCGTGACGATGCCCGCGTCGACGGTCACCCCGATCTCGTGCGGGGCGACCCGGGCCTCCCAGGTCAGCTCGTCGAGCACGTCGGTCTGGATGTCCTGGTCGGTGCGCGTCACGGAGCTGGTGGCCATCGGTGGCTCCCTTCCGGATCCGGTTCGCCGCCGATCGTGCCGCCGGGTGGGGTGAGGCGCCGTCACCCGCCGGGGGTGAAACCCGGCTTTGGGAGCGCTTCCATTGGTGTCGATGAAGCGGTTAAGGTGAGTGCGCTCGGCTGCGGGAGCCAGCACGCCGGTCGGGAGCCTGGGCAGCTCCCCCCCGCCACGTCGCCGTTCGGCGCGGTCGCCCTCGACCGCCCGCCGCGTCGCTCCCGTCCCCGTCACCCGGGCAACCCCGAGAGGAAACCGCAGATGCGGAGAGGTCTCGCCGGCGCGGTCACGTCCGCGCTGGCCGCCGCGGCGGCCGTCGTCGCCGTGCAGGTCACCGTAGCGCCCACCACCCCGGCCGCCGCGGCGGCCGCCGAGTCGTACACCTGGCGCAACGTCCGGGTCGACGGCGGCGGATTCGTCCCCGGCATCGTGTTCAACCCGACCGAGAAAAACCTGATCTACGCGCGGACCGACATCGGCGGCGCGTACCGCTGGGAGCAGGCCAGCCAGTCGTGGACCCCGCTGCTGGACTGGGTCGGCCCCGACCGGTTCGGCTGGAACGGCGTGGTCAGCCTCGCCACCGACCCGGTGCAGACCAACCGGGTGTACGCCGCCGTCGGCATGTACACCAACAGCTGGGACCCGAACAACGGCGCGATCCTGCGCTCCACCGACAAGGGCGCCACCTGGCAGGCCACCGAGCTGCCGTTCAAGAACGGCGGGAACATGCCCGGCCGGGGCATGGGGGAGCGGCTCGCCGTCGACCCCAACCGCAACAGCGTCCTGTACTACGGAGCCGAGGGCGGCAACGGCCTGTGGCGCAGCACCGACTATGGGGTGACCTGGGCAAAGGTCGGCAACTTCCCGAACGTAGGCAACTACCGGGCCGACCCCAGCGACCCGAACGGCTACAACGGGCAGAACCAGGGCCTGACCTGGGTCAGCTTCGACAAGAGCACGGGCACGGCCGGCACCGCCACCCGGACGATCTACGTCGGCGTGGCGGACAAGGCCAACCCGGTCTACCGGAGCACCGACGCGGGCGCCACCTGGGAGCGGATCCCCGGCGCGCCCACCGGCTACCTGGCGCACAAGGGTGTGGTGGACCCGGTCGGCGGGTTCCTCTACCTCGCCACCAGCGACACCGGCGGCCCGTACGACGGCGGCAAGGGCGACGTGTGGAAGTTCAACCGGGCCACCGGGGCGTGGACCCAGATCAGCCCGATCCCGTCGTCCCGCTCGGACGCCTTCTTCGGCTACTCGGGGCTGACCATCGACCGGCAGCGCCCCGGCACGCTCATGGTGGCCAGCCAGGTGTCCTGGTGGCCGGACGCGATGTTCTGGCGCAGCACCGACGGGGGCGCCAGCTGGACCCGGATCTGGGACTGGACGAGCTATCCGGAACGCAGCTTCCGCTACACCATGGACATCAGCTCGGTCCCGTGGCTCACCTTCGGCAACGCCAACCCGAGCCCGCCGGACGTCTCGCCCAAGCTGGGCTGGATGACCGAGTCGATGGAGATCGACCCGCACGACAGCAACCGGATGATGTACGGCACCGGCGCCACCATCTACGGCAGCACCGACCTGACCAGGTGGGACACCGGCGCGAAGGTCACCATCCGGCCGATGGTCAAGGGCCTGGAGGAGACGGCCGTGCTCGACCTGATCAGCCCGCCGTCCGGCGCCCCGCTGATCAGCGGGCTGGGCGACATCGGCGGCTTCCGGCACACCGACCTGACCGCGGTGCCGTCCGCGATGTTCACCCAGCCGGTCTTCACGAACACGACCAGCCTGGACTACGCCGAGACCCGGCCCGCGACCATGGTGCGGGCGGGCAACTTCACCGACTCCGACCGGCCGAACGACAGCCACGTCGCGTTCTCCACCGACGGTGGGGCGAACTGGTTCCAGGGCACCGAACCGGCCGGGGTGAACGAGGGCGGGACGGTCGCCGCCGCCGCCGACGGCAGCCAGTTCGTCTGGGCTCCCGGCGACGCCGGCCGGCAGGTGGTCCGCTCGGTCGGCTTCGGCAACTCGTGGACGGCGGCCACCGGTATCCCGGCCAACGCCACCGTCGAGTCCGACCGGGTCAACCCGAACAAGTTCTACGGTTTCCGCGACGGGCGGTTCTACGTCAGCACCAACGGGGGCGCGAGCTTCGCCGCCACCGCGGCGACCGGCCTGCCCACCATCGGCGTCAAGTTCAAGGCGGTGCCCGGCCGGGAGGGTGACATCTGGCTGGCCGGCGAGGGCGGCCTCTGGCACTCCACCGACTCCGGCGCGAGCTTCGCACGGGTGGGCGCGGTGACCACGGCCGTCAACATCGGCTTCGGCAAGGCGGCCCCCGGCCGCACGTACCCGGCGCTGTTCACGATCGGCACGGTCGACGGCCGGCACGGCGTCTACCGCTCGGACGACGCCGGGGCGAGCTGGGTGCGGATCAACGACGACCAGCACCAGTACGGCAACGCGGGCGAGGCGATCACCGGCGACCCCCGGGTGTACGGGCGGGTCTACCTGGGCACCAACGGCCGGGGCATCCTGGTCGCCGACCCGGCCGGCGGCACCTCGCCGTCGCCCACCACGTCGCCGTCGCCCACCGTCTCCCCGACCACCTCGCCGTCGCCGACCGCGTCGCCCACCACCTCGCCGTCACCGACCGCCACGCCGACCGGCGGGCCGACCACTCCGGTCCCGGCGGGGGGCTGCACGGCGACGTACCAGATCACCCAGTCGTGGGACGGCGGGTTCCAGGGCGAGGTGACGGTGCGCAACAACGGCGGCTCGTCGACCAGCAGCTGGTCGGTGACGTGGAACTACGCGAACGGCCAGCAGATCAGCCAGCTCTGGGGTGGCAGTTACACCCAGACCGGCGCCTCCGTGGTGGTGCGGGACGCCGGCTGGAACGGCACCCTGGCCCCGGGTGGCACCACCACCTTCGGCTTCCTGGCCAGCTGGCGCGGCACCAACTCGGTGCCCAACCTCACCTGCACCTCCGCCCGTTAGGGCGGGTGTCGGAGCCCCGGTCCGCCACGGGCGGGGGCTCCGACACCGGCCCCCGGACCGTGGCCGCCCCTCGCGCGGGCGGCCACACCGCAGCGAGCGTCCGGGTCAGCCCTCGGTGCCGACGGGGGAGTCGGGCCGGTCCACGTCCACGAACTCGATCTCGTCGACCTCGCGCCCGTCCCGGCTGCCGACCGCGCGGGCCGCGGTCCCGGCGGCCCAGCCGACCGCCGCGCCGACCAGCGCGGCGCTGATCAGCAGCGCCCAGGGCAGGGCCGGGCGTCGGCCGGCCAGGGCGTCGAAGGCCAGCAGCGCGCGGCGGCGGGCCTCCTCGGCCGCGGACCCGACCAGGTCCCCGGCCCCGTCGGCCAGGTCCAGTCCGTTGCGGCGGGCGGAGCGGGCGGTGCCCCGCACGCTGTCGCCGGCCGAGCCGACGGCGGCCGACAGGTGCGTCCACGCCTGGTCGGCGATCCGCTCGGGCTTGCTGCGGCGGTCCAGCACGTTGTTTGCGAACACGGGTTACCTCCTCGGGGTGCCGAAGTCGGCCGGCCACTTCGGACCTCGACCTCTTCATCCGCGCGTCACGGTGCGCTCCCTCCGGCAGTGCCCACGAACCGCGCCGCGCAAACCACCGCCGGTGGGCGGCGAGGGCCGGCGGCAACCTCGGGGAAATCCCGGATGCGCAGGTGGGACGCGCCGGGCAGACTGGGTGCGCCGGCCGGTGGGCCGCAACCGTTACCCTGTTCGGCGGATCGGGCGACCCGCCCGATCGTTGGACAGAGGAACGAAAAATCCCGAACCGGGGTGCCGTGGTGTCCCGGTCCGCGAATTTGCTCATCCCCGAGGGGTGGCGACCGAGACCGTCGGAGGAATACTCTCGGTCGCGGCCCGCGTACTGATGAGGCGCCCCGAGCGGGGCGGGTGGAGGTGCTCGCGTGAGCCTGTCGATCGTGAAGTCGGTTCTGTCGGGTGGTGTGGTCGAGATCGCTCCGCGGGGCGAGATCGACGTGGACACCGCGTACGAGGTGCGCGAGGCGATCGCCGAGGTGCTCGCGAAGGGCCGGCCGACCCGGATCGAGCTCAACATGCGGCTGGTCAGCTTCATCGACTCCGTCGGCATCAGCGCCATGGTCGCCGGCTTCCAGACCGCCGAGGTCAGCGGCGTCAAGCTGGTCGTCACCCAGCCGAGCCGGTTCGTGCACCGGCAGCTCTGGGTCACCGGTCTGCTCGGCCTCTTCGGCGCGCCCGAGCCCTACTTCGCCGCCGCCACGCCCGAGGCCCCGCTCGGCGCCTGAGCCCTCGCCGGGCCACCCCCGCCGGGCCACCCCCGCCGGGCCACCCGGTCGCCCCGCCGAGGGTCCCCGTTCGCCCCCCGATGACCAGGGTCGTTGGACCGTTGCCAGGACGCCGGTCGGTGGGCGAGGATCGGGCGACCTACCAGTAGGGGGACGGGTGCTCACGCACGACACGTTCAGCTACAGCGTCCAGGCTCGCTGCACCGCGGCCGACGCCGTGGCGCTGCTGAGCGACCTGACGCGGCAGGGGGAGCTGCATCCCCTGATCGTCCGGGTCCGCGAGCTGCCGCCGCGCCCGGGCGCCCGGGCCAGCTACGCGATCACCGACCGGCTGGCCGTCGGGCCGTTGCACTTCCCGGTCACCTACCAGGCCGACGTCCTGGTCGCCACCGAGGACGAGATCGTGACGGTGGCCCGGCAGCAGCCGGCGACCACCGTACGCAACCACACCCGGCTGCGCCGGGAGGCCGACGGCGTGCTCCGGGTCGACGTGGAGATCACCCTGTCGGCGCCCGCGCCGCTGTTCGCGTACGCCTTCCGGCAGGCCCGTTCGGCGCACCTGGCGCTGGCCAGCCGGCTCGGCGAGGTGCTGGACCGCGACGCCGGCCCCGCCCCGACCGGGGGCTGACCGGGCCCGGGTGGCGACGACACGGCCCGGCGACCCACGCGGGTCACCGGGCCGGGGCCGGTCGGCTCAGTAGACCGACAGGTGCACGTGGTTGGTGTGGTCGCTGGACGGGTCGCCGCCCGCCCCGCTGTACGACTTCCACCCGCTGCTGGGCAGCCAGATCTCCCGGTACCAGATCACGTAGAGCACGGCGAGCCGGTCGGCGTTGCGGATGAAGTACGCGGCCAGGTTGTTGCCGTACGTCTTGTCCCCGCCGGTGGCGTCCCCACCGAAGCCGCCCTTCTGCGCGGCGAAGTCGCAGGCCCGGCCCTTGGGGTGCTCACCGGAGCCGCCGCTGCGATGGCAGGAGACGTACCGGGTGAAGCCGGCGGCCTTGGCCTGTTGGAGGGCGTGCAGGGTGCGCGGGGTGATGCAGCCGTCGGCCGGGGTCGGGTCGTCCACGCTGCACGACTCGGACGGCCAGGAGCCGTCGGAGTTGCGCGGCGCCGGCTTCGCGTTGGCGGTCGAGGTGCCGCCGCTGCCGCTGCCGCCCGCGCTGGCGCTGGTGCTGCGCTGGGTGGCCGCGCGCCGGGCCTCGGCCGCCGCGACCTCCAGCGCCTTCTCGGCCTGCTCCTTGCGCTTGGCCATCACCAGCACCTGCTTGCGCTGCTCGACGATCTCGCCGTCCAGCGCGGTCTTGGTGCGGGTGGCCTGGTCGCGGGTCTCCAGCAGGCCGCGCACGGCCCGGTCCTCGTTGGCGGCCACCTGGCCCAGCGCGGCGGCCCGGTCCATGAAGTTCTCCGGGTCGCGGCTGCTCAGCAGCGCCGCCGCGGTGCCGAAGCGGCCGGTCCGGTACGCCACCACGGCGATCTCGCCGACCTTGGCGTCCCGGACGCCCAGCTCACCCTCGATGGTCTTGAGCTGGGTGGCCAGCTCCTGCTGGCGCTTGGTGGACCGGGCCAGCGCGGTGCGGGCGTCGAGCCAGCCCTTGCTGGCGGCGTCGAGCTGGTCGCGCAGTTTGGCGGTGCCACCCTCGTGGTCGGTGTCGGGCGCCTTGGCGAGCGGCGCGGCGGACGCCGCCCCGGCCGGCACGGCGCCGACGCCCAGGGCGAGGGTCACCACCATCAGGGCCGCCAACCGGGCGGCGGTTCGTCTCACGGGGCCAACTACTGGCATGCACATGTCCTTCCGTCAGCCGCCGGCCGGGTTAGCTGACGGGTTCGGGACGGAAGATCCCTACCGCTGACGCGGATGCACCCCACGAACATGGTTCCCCGGCTCGCCGCGGGCGGCGATTAGGCGGCGGCCACCGCAGGCGCCGGCGGGCGCCGCTCGGCGGAGGCCGCGGTCGAGCCTACCGGCGGGTCATCGGGGCCGCCCCGGGCCGCTCCCACCAACGGCTGGGGCAAGAGTTGCAAATGGTGCATATGGTCACGGTACCGGGAAAGAATTAAGGCTGTGCTAATTGCCACTCGATCGGCCGGCCGCGATTCGCTAACCCTCCGCAGTCGACGCACCTCAGGCTGTCCCCACATCCGGCAGGTCGGCCTGTCCAGGCCGTCGGGAGAGGCCGACTCGTCGGGCGGGTGGCCCGCTCAGTCCGGGTCGAGGACGGTCAGCCGCTGGGTGGCCCGGGAGAGCGCGACATACAGGGTGCGCACCCCGGACGGCTCGGACCGGATCTCGCTCGGCGCGACCAGCACCACGCCGTCGTACTCCATGCCCTTGGCCTGAAGGCTGTTCACCACCTGCAACCGCCGGTCGGTCAGCCCGGCGAGCCAACCGGCGACCTCGTCCCGGCGCGGCACCGGCGCGATCACGCCCACCGTGCCCTCCACCTCGCCCAGCAGCGCGCCGGTGGCCTCGACCACGGCCGCCGGCAACTGCGCCGCCGGCACCACCCGCTGCACCGGGTCGACCCCGGTGGAACGCACCGCGGTGGGCAGCGCCAGGTCCGGGTGCAGCCGGCGGATCTCCGCCGCCGCCACCGCGAAGATCTCCGCCGAGTTGCGGTAGTTGGTGGTGAGCGTGAAGCGGTGCCGGCGCCGCCGGCCCAGCGCCTGGTCGCGGGCCCGGTCCAGCTCCTGCGGGTCGCCCGCCCAAGCGGTCTGGGCGGGGTCGCCGACCACCGTCCAGGAGGCCAGCCGGCCCCGCCGGCCGATCATGCGCCACTGCATCGGCGAGACGTCCTGCGCCTCGTCGACCACCACGTGCGCGTAGTCGCGGTAGTCCTCCGGGCGCTCCCGCGCCGCCTCGCGGGCGGCTCGCTGCCGGTCGGCGAAGGTGCTCAGCTCCCGGACCCCGCCGGCCAGCTGGAACGGGTCCCGCCTCGCCCGCTTCGGCAGCACCGGCTTGCCCAGCAGCGCGTCCAGCTCGTCGAGCAGCGCCACGTCGGCCACGGTCGGCCCCTGCCGGTCCAGCGCCCGGTACGCCTCGACCAGCAGTTCCGTCTCCGCGCGGGACAGGATCCCGCCGGCGTAGCGGCGCAGCCGGTCCGGACGGGCCAGCCAGCCCAGCACGTGCCGCGGGAGCAGCCGCGGCCACCAGCCCTTCAGGAACTCCCGGAACTCCGGCCGCTCGATGATCTCGTCCTCGAACACCGGCTGCTCCGGCAGGCGCCCCCCGGCCAGCCGGCGGGCCTGCGCCCAGAGCGCGGCCAGCACGGCGTCGAAGGCGGCCCGGCGGACCTCGTTGCGCCGCGCCCCCCGGGACAGCGTCCGGTCCCGGATGGCGTCCAGCTCGCGGCGCTCCAGCCGCAGCAGCTCACCCCGGTGCAGCAGGCGCAGCTCGCCCGGGCTGTCCGGCACCGCGTCCCGGACCGCCCGCTCCAGCACCCGGCGCATCCGCAGCGAGCCCTTCACCGCCGCCACCTCCGGCGGGTCGGTGCGGGTCGCGGTCAGGCCGGGGAAGAGGGTGCCCAGCGAGCGCAGGGTGGCGGTCTCCTCGCCCAGCGAGGGCAGCACCGAGGCGATGTACTCGACGAACACCGTGGACGGCCCGACCACCAGGATGCCGCCGCCGGCGTACCGGCTGCGGTCGGAATAGAGCAGGTACGCCGCCCGGTGCAGGGCCACCGCCGTCTTGCCGGTGCCCGGCCCGCCGGAGACGATCGTCACCCCGGAACCGGGGGAGCGGATCGCCTCGTCCTGCTCGCGCTGGATGGTGGCGACGATGTCCCGCATCCCCCGGCCGGTGGCCCGGGACAGGGTGGCCAGCAGGGCGCCGTCGCCGACCACGGCCAGCTCCGCCGGCGCGGCGGCCGGGTCGAGCAGGTCGTCCTCGATCCGGGTCACCTTCTCGCCGCTGGACTGGATGGTGCGCCGCCGCACCACGCCCTGCGGATCGGCCGGGGTGGCCTGGTAGAACGCCGCGGCGGCGGGAGCCCGCCAGTCCACCACCAGCGTCTCGGCGTTCTCGTCGCGGATGCCGAGCCGGCCCACGTGCAGCACCCGCCGGTCCCGCAGGTCGAGCCGGCCGAAGACCAGCCCCTCGTGCTCGGCGTCCAGCGCGTGCCGCCGCTGGGCGGCGTGAAAGACCATCGCGTCCCGCTCGACCAGGGCGCCGAAGTTGCCGACCCGGGCCAGCCGGTAGCCGTCCCGCTCGGCCAGGACGGCGGAGCGCCGCAGCTCGGCCAGGCGGGCGTACACCCGGTCGAGATGCCGCTGCTCGACGGCGATCTCCTGCGCCAGGGTGGTCTGGTCGGTCAACGTACGTGCTCCTCCGGACGGTCGCGGGCGGCACGGGGCCGCGCGCCAGGTCAACCGGACGAGGGTACGGCATGCCGGGGGGTGGCTCCGGACGCGGCGGCGCGGCGGGCGGGACGCCGTCGGTCGGCGAGCACCTGCCCGAGCACCCCGTGCAGGGCGGCGTTGACCTCGGCGGGCCGCTCCATCATCAGCATGTGCCCGGCGCCGGGGCAGACGGTCAGCTCGGTGGTGGGCAGCGCGGCCGCGATCGACCGGGCGCACGGCGGCGGGGTGAGCCGGTCCCGGTCGCCGACCAGCGCGGCGGCCGGCAGCCGGCCCAGCTCGGCCAGGGTGTCCAGCCGGTGGTGGGCGCCGATGGACGGGCGGAACCCGCCGATCGAGCGCAGCGAGGCGCGGGCCACCGCCGAGGTGACCAGGCGGATGTCGGCCGGGTCGCAGCGGTCGCCGAAGAGCACCCACCGGATGCTGGGGCGCAGGGCGCGCAGCAGGGCCTGCGGCGGTCGCCAGGTGCCGCAGCGGGCCAGCACCCCCGCCCCGGTGGTCTCGGCCAACCGGATCAGCCGGGTGATCCGCGGCGACAGCCCATACGCGGTGTGGGTGTGCCCCTCGGCGGTGGTGGAGACGAAGAGCAGGCCGGCGATCCGGGCGGCGAAGTGCGCCCGGTGCCGGTGCGCGTACTCCATGATCGTCATGCCGCCGAGCGAGTGCCCGGCCAGCACCACCCGGCTGGCCGGCGCCACCGCGTCCAGCACCGCGGCCAGGTCGTCGCCGAGCTGGGCCAGGGTCGCCGCCGGCAGCGCCATGCAGCTGGACCGGCCGTGCCCGCGGGCGTCGTAGGTGACCACCCGCACCCGGTCGCCGTACCGGTCGCGCAGCTCGGCGACCTGCCGGTGCCAGCTGCGCCCGTCCAGCGTCCAGCCGTGCAGCAGCAACACGGTGACCGGGGCGTCCGGCGGGCCGGACGTCTCGACGTGCAGCCGTACGCCGTCGGGGAGTCGGAGCTCCGTCTGGTCCGGCATCGCCACCTCCCCAGGGCCGCCCGGAAGTCGTCGCCACCGGGATACCCGGCGGTAACACACCGGCTACCCGCCATGACAACACGGTAAAAGCGTCGGTGAGAAGATTCCCGATTGCGCACCTGCGGTCACGCCGATGACCAGGCTTGGTGGCATGGTCCCGACCACGTCACCGCCGCCGGCCGGCGGCGCCCCGGCCGCCCCCGGCCGGCCCGGCCCGGGCCCCCGGCGGACGGCCGCGGGCGGCACGCCCCGCGCCGCGCTGGCCGAGCTGCTCAGCGGCAACCGCCGCTTCGTCAGCGGCCAGCCGGTGCACGGGCACGACGTCACCGCCGCCGCGGCCACCGCCTCCGGCGACCAGCAGCCGTACGCGGTGCTGCTGGGCTGCATCGACTCGCGGGTGCCGCTGGAGGCGATCTTCGACCAGACCTTCGGCTCGATCTGCGTGATCCGCACCGGCGGCCACGTGCTGGACCGGGCGGTGTGCGGGTCGATCGAGTACGTGGTGGGTGAACTGGGCGTGCCACTGGTGATGGTGCTCGGGCACGAGCGGTGCGGCGCGGTCGGCTCGGCGGTCGAGGCGCTGCGCACCGGCCGGCGGCCGGGCGGCTCGCTGGCGTACCTGGTGGAGGAGATCGCCCCGGCGGTGGCCGAGGTCGACGTGACCGATCCGTACGCCCAGCCGCTGGCGATCCGCCGGCACGTCCGGCGGACGGTGGACGCGCTGCGGCAGGACGACCTGCTGGCCGGCCCGGTCGCCGCCGGCACGGTGGCCGTGGTCGGCGCGATGTACGACCTGGCCACCGGCGAGGTCACCCTGATCGAACAGTGACGCCGGCCGTCCGGGCGCTGGTGCCGGCTGCCGGCTGCCGGCGGGCCGGGGGTTCGGCGCGACGGCGGCGGCTTGGCCGCTGCTGGCGCTCGCGGCGTGGCTTGGTCGGCCGGCGTGGCCTGGTCGGTCAGCGAGGCCTGGTCGTTGAGGCTTGGTCGGTCGGCGAGGCTTGGTCGGTCAGGGAGGCTTGGTCGGTCAGGGAGGCTTGGTCGGTCAGGGAGGCTTGGTCGGTCGGCGAGGCTTGGTCGGTCGGCGAGGCCTGGTCGGTAGCCCGGTTCGGCTGTCGGCGCGGGCTGGTCGCAGAGGTCCGGGCGTGCCGTTGCCCGGGCCGGGAGGGTGCGTTTCGCGCCCTACCAACTTGATGTCGTGAACGAATCATTCGGCGGCTCGGTTGCGCCGGTTTGCGGCAATGAGTGGGGTCGGTGATTCGTTTGTGAGGTCAAGTTGGTAGGGCGCGGATGGGATGCCGCCGGCTCCCCTCCAGCGCGCCCCGGCCGGCCGGCTCCGGTCCAGTGCCGTTGGCCGCAGCTGGCCCGCCCCGGCGGCGGCGGGCGCGCCGGCTCCGGTCCAGCGCGCCCCTGGCGGCAGCTGGCCGGCGCCAGGTCAGCGAGCACCAGATCGGAGTGCCGAGCAGCGGACCGGAGTGCCGAGCAGCGGACCGGAGTGCCGAGCAGCGGACCGGAGTGCCGAGCAGCGGACCGGAGTGCCGAGCAGCGGACCGGAGTGCCGAGCAGCGGACCGGAGTGCCGAGCAGCGGACCGGAGCGCCGAGCAGCGGACCGGAGCGCCGAATTCACCGGGATGGGCCACAGGTGGGGCAGGGCCAGGTCGTCGGCGGCCCGCAGGCAAGGGGCAACGCCGCCGTGGGCGGAAAGCAGCACGTCCGCAGGCAGGAATCAGCACGGGCCCGCAGGCAGGAAGCAGCAGCGCAGGCAGGAAGCAGCGCCGCCCGGAGGTAGGAAGCAGCGCCCCGGCGGGCGGAAAGCAGCACCGCCCGCCGGGGTGACCCCCGACGGGCGGTGCGTGGTGTCGCTGGTGGGGCGCTCAGCCCTCGAAGACGCCGGCCTCGACGAGGCGCTTCTCGGTGGCGTCCCAGCCGTCGCCCGGGTAGGCGGCGTTGAGGGTGTTGAGCTCGGCCCGGATCTTGGCGGCGTGGCCGGCCCCGGCCAGCACCCGGATCTCCTCGACGAAGGCCTCGGAGTCGGTGCGCAGGTGCGCGGTCTTGCCGTTGGTCAGGTTGCGCACGTAGGCGTGCTTGCCGCCGTTGAGCGGGATGAGGTACTTGAACTCGCCCAGCACGCTGAGTGCGCCACCCTGGCCAGCCTGGCCGGCCCGGACTGACGCGCGCGCGGTCTTAGAGGTGTTGCTCGCCACGGAGGTACTCCTTGCAGACGTACGGGAGGACGGAAACGTCCGGGGGCTGTTGCGGACCCGGCGAGAACCTCGGCCCGCGAAGATGTGCGGCGGCACAACCCGCCGACTGAACTGTACACGACCACGACACCCGGCTGGTCATCGTGCCCGTCCGGGTAGCTCAACCGGGTGGACCGTCCCGGCATTCCACCTCGCAATTTGTCCGGCGAATTTCTCGATTCCCTGGCGCACCATCCGTCACGCAGGTCATCATGTGTTGCACGGGCCGCTCGCCGGACGAGGTCGTAGGGGAAGACGCACCTCGCTCCCCGGGAGGTCACCGTGCCAACGCGTGGCGTCGTATACGTCCACTCGACCCCGCTCGCCGTGTGTTCGCACGTCGAGTGGGCGATCGCGCGCGTGCTCGCCGCGCCGGTCAACCTCGAGTGGACCACACAACCCGTCGATCCCGGCGCCCGCCGGGCCGAGTGCGGGTGGACCGGCCGCCCGGGGACGGGCGCCGAGCTGGCTGCTGCCCTCCGGCAGTGGCCCATGATCCGTTTCGAGGTGACCGAGGAGCCCAGCGCCGGCGTCGACGGGGAGCGGTTCATGTACGTGCCCGGCCGGGGTCTGTTCCGGGCCACGGTCGGCGCGGCCGGCGACATCCAGCTCGGCGAGGACCGGCTGCGCGCCATCATGGCCGCCGCCCGCGCCCCGGAGGCGCTCGCGCACGCCCTCGACAAGGCGCTGGGCACCGCCTGGGACGCCGAGCTGGAGCCGTACCGCCACGCCGGGGACGGCGCGCCGGTGACGCTGCTCACCCGGGTGGGCTGAGCCGGCCTCCGGCCGGCCGAGTTGCCCCGATACGCGCCAAGCTGGTGGGATGGGCCGCGTGTCGACTTCCCCGCGACGCTTCGGCGTCGCGCTCGCCGCCCTGACCGTGCTGCTCGGGTCCGGCTGCTCCGGGGCACCCGAGCGACCCCGTCCCGCACCGTCGGCCGGGTCGCCGTCGGCCGCGCCGTCGGCGGCGGACCCCTCCGCCAGCACCGGCCCGGTCCCGGCGCCCGGCGGTGAGCCGGCCGCGCGGGCGGCCGGCCTGGTCGGGCGGCTGAGCGACGAGGACCTGGTCGGCCAGGTGCTGATGCCCTACGCGTACGGCAGCTCCGCCACCAAGGTGTCGCCCGGCTCGGCGGCCGGCAACCGGGCCATGGCCGGGGTCGACACCCCCGCCGAGATGGTGGCGAAGTACCGCCTGGGCGGGGTGATCCTGGTCGGCTTCAGCGCCGACGACCCGACCAGCAGCAACCAGGCCACCACGAACGTGGACAACCCGAAGCAGGTCCGGGAGCTCACCACCGGGCTGCGCGAGGCCGCCGGCCGGCTGCCGGCCGGCGACGCGCCCTTCCTGATCGGCACCGACCAGGAGTACGGGGTGGTCACCCGGCTCACCAACGGGGTCACCCCGCTGCCCAGCGCGCTCGCCGCCGGTGCGGCGGGCCGGCCGGAGCTGACCGAGGCCGCCTGGCGGGCCGCCGGCACCGAGCTGGCCGCGGTCGGCATCAACCTCGACTTCGCCCCGGTCGCCGACGTGCTGGTCACCCGCAGCACGGTGATCGGTTCCCGGTCCTTCGGCGCCGACCCGCAGCGCGCCGCCCCGCAGGTCGCCGCCGCGGTCCGGGGCCTCCAGTCGGCCGGGGTGGCGGCCAGCGTCAAGCACTTCCCCGGGCACGGCCTGAGCCCCGCCGACTCGCACACCGACCTGCCGGTGGTCCCGCAGTCCCGCGCGGTGCTGGACCGCACCGCGTTCCCGCCGTTCCGCGCCGGCATCGACGCCGGGGCGATGGCGGTGATGTCCGCCCACCTCGACGTCACGGCGGTCGACCCCGGCACCCCGGCGACCTTCTCGCACAAGCTGCTCACCGACGTGCTGCGCGGGCAGCTCGGCTTCCAGGGCGTGGTGATCACCGACGGGATGAACATGGCCCCGGCGAAGCGGTGGTCGCCCGGTGAGGCGGCGGTCCGCGCGCTGAAGGCCGGCAACGACCTCATCCTGATGACCCCGAACCTGACCCAGGCGTACGACGGGCTGCTCGCCGCGCTGCGGGACGGCTCGCTGCCCCGGGACCGGCTGGTCGACGCGGCCACCCGGGTGCTCACCATGAAGTTCAAGCTGGCCGGCCGGCCCACCCCGGCGCTGAGCACGCTGGCGGCGCCGGCCCACGTGCAGGCGGCCGGCGCGCTCGCCGCCGCCGCGGTGACCCAGCTGCGCGGTGCCTGCGGCGCCCCGGTACGCGGCCCGGTGACCGTCACCTCCTCCGACGGGCGGGACCGGACCCGCGCCGCGCTGACCGAGGCGCTGACCGCCGCCGGGGTGAAGGTGGTCCCGGCCGGCGGCACGGTGGTGCACCTGGTCGGGTACGGCGACGGCGCCGGGGACCTGCGCGCCGACGCGGCGGTGACGGTGGCCATGGACACCCCGTACGTGCTGGCGGGGGCGAAGTCGCCGGCGCTGTACGCGACGTACTCCTCCACCCGGGCCTCGATGACCGGGCTCGCCGCGGTGCTGGCCGGGAAGGCCCGGCCCACCGGGCGGTCCCCGGTGCCGGTGAGCGGCCTGCCCGCCAGCACCTGCGCCGGCTGACCGCGGTGACCGCGCTCGTCACCGGCGACGCCCGCACCGCCGCCCCCGCCCGCCGCGCCGGGCGCACCGCCCTGCCGGCGCTGGTCGGATACCTCGTGGTCGCGGCGGTCCTGCTGGCCGTCGGCACGCCGCTTGTCGATCTGCTCCGCTACACGGGTTATGCGCTGGGGTGGGTGGTGGTGCCGGGGACGTTGGTGTTCCGGGCGGTGCGGTCGCGGCCGTTCACGCTGGTGGAGGATCTGGCGTTCGGTGCGGTGGTCGGGCTGGTGTTGGAGCTGGTGGCGTGGGCGGTGTTCGTGGCCGTCGGTGCGGGGCGCTGGTTGTGGCTGTGGCCGCTGGTGGTGCTGGTGCCGTACGCGGTGCTGCCCCGGCTGCGCCGGCACTGGTGGGTGCGCTACCCGACGCGGGTGCCGACCGGCTGGGCCTGGGCGGTGGTGGCCGTGGTCGCGGGCTTCACCGGCTACCTGGCCGAGTCCTTCCTCAAGCTCAACCCGGTGCTGCCCAGCACCGAGACCCAGGCGCAGTACATCGATCTGGCGTTCCAGTTGTCGGTGGCGGGGGCGGCGACGCATCAGGTGCCGTTGGACGTGCCGCAGGTGGCGGGGGAGCCGCTGCACTATCACTGGTTCGGGTTCGCGCAGTTGGCGGCGAGCAGTCTGGTGAGTGGGGTGGATCTGCCGACGGTGTTCTTCCGGTTGGCGGTGCCGGCGTGGTGCGCGTTGGCGGTGGTGCTGGTCGCGGTGGTCGGCTGGCGGGTCAGTGGCCGGGCGTTCACCGGGGTGGTCGCGGCCGGGCTGATGTTCGTGGTGGGGGAGTTCGCGTTCGAGAACGGGGTCCGGCAGTTGTTCGGCACCCAGGCGACGTTCATCGTGTGGGGCAGCCCGTCGATGACGTACAGCTGGGTGTTGCTGCTGCCGCTGATCGCGGCGCTCGGTGAGATCGTGGGCCGGGCCCGGGGCAGCGCGGTGCCCGCGCTGGGCCGGGGCGCCTGGGTGCTGGTGGTGCTGCTGCTGGCCGGCTCGACCGGGGCGAAGGCCAGCTCGGTGCCGGTGGTGCTGGCCGCGCTGGCGTTCACCGCCGTGGTGCTGCTGGCCGTGCGGCGGCGGATGCCCCGGGCGCTGCTGGTCGCGGTGGGCGCGGCGCTGGCCGCGCAGCTCTTCGCCACCGCGGTGCTGTTCGCCTTCGCCAGCCACGGGGTGACCGTCGACCCGCTCTCCGGGCTGCGGCCGTACGTCGGCGACGTGCCCGGGCGTCCGGCCCTGCTCACCGGGGTGATCTGGCTGGCCGTCGGGCTGGCCTTCCTGCTCAACCTCCAGCTGCGGCTGGCCGGCGTGGTGGCGCTGCTGCGGCTGCGCCGCTGGCGGTTGGAGCCGGTGCAGCTGTTCCTGCTCGGCGGGGCGCTCGCCGGCCCCGCCGTCTATCTGCTGGTCGGCCACCCGGGCAGCAGCAACCAGTACTTCACCCGGGCCGGGTTCGCCTTCGGGGTGCTGCTCTCCGCCTGGGGCTACGCCGAGCTGTTCGACCGGGCCGCGCTGCCGCGACGGGGCCGGCTGCTGCTCGCCCTCGCGGCGGCCGGCTTCGCCGTCGCGCTCACCGCCGTGCAGTTGCGCCACCCGGCCACCGTGACCAGCGACCCCGCGTACCGTCCGGTGCTGCCGCTGCTCTGGTGGGCCACCGCCCTGCTGGTGCTGGTCCTGCTGGTGTCGCTGAGCTGGCCGGCGCTGCTGGAGCGGTGGCCCGGGCTGGCCGGCCGGGGCTGGCTGGTGCTGCTCACCGGGGTGCTGGTGGCCGGCGCGCCGGGCCTGGTCACGGACGCCGCGGCCGGCCGGCAGCACCCGAACGGCGGGGCGTACGCGGTGGTGCCGATGCCGGCCTCCCGGGTGGCGGCGGCCCGCTGGGTCCGCGCGCACAGCGACCCGGACGACGTGCTGGCCACCAACGTGCACTGCCGGCAGGTGGTCGACGGGTGGTGCGACGCCCGAAGCTTCTGGCTGAGCGCCTACGCCGAGCGCGCGGTGCTGGTGGAGGGCTGGGCGTTCGCCCCCCGGATGGTGGGCCTGCCCGGTGGCCCGTACGCGCCGTTCTGGGAGCCCGGGCGGCTGCGCGCCAACGACGCGGCGTTCACCGCCCCGACCGCCGCCGGCCTGGCCGAGCTGCGCGACCGGTACGGGGTGCGCTGGCTGGTCGTCGACCGCGAGGTCGAGCCGGAGTCGCCGGACCTCGCGGGGCTGGCCGAGCTGCGCTTCGACAACGACCGGACGGCCGTCTACCGGCTGCGCTGACCAGCGGTGTCCGTCCGTGGGACCGGCCCGCGTGGGACGGCGGGGACCCGCTCCGGCTGGTAGCGTCCGTCGCGTTCGCCGACGCGGCTGTGACGGAGGTCGACGTGGGATCCACCCGCCCGCAACCACTGCTCTCCGTCGTGGTGCCCATGTTCAACGAGGAGAGCGTGCTGCCGCTGTTCGCGCGGCGGCTCCGGGCGGTCCTCGACGACCTCGGCGAGCCGTACGAGGTGGTGGCCGTCGACGACGGCAGCACGGACGGCACGGCTGCCGGGCTGGCCGCGCTGCGCGCCGGCTGGCCCGCCCTGCGCGTGGTGCGGCTGCGCCGCAACAGCGGCCACCAGGCCGCGCTGGTCGCCGGGCTGCTGCGCGGGCACGGCCGCTACCTGGTCAGCATCGACGCCGACCTGCAGGATCCGCCCGAGACGATCGTGGAGATGCTGCGCCGGGCCCGCGCCGAGGACCTCGACATCGTGTACGGCGTCCGCGTCGACCGCAGCACCGACGGCGCGTTCAAGCGGTGGACCGCGGGCGCGTACTACCGGTTGATGCGCCGGCTGGTCGGCAAGCAGGTGACCGCCCAGGCCGGCGACTTCCGGCTGCTCAGCCGGGCGGCGGTGGAGGCGCTGCGGGAGCTGCCCGAGCGCAGCCCGGTGCTGCGGCTGGTGGTGCCCTGGCTCGGCTTCCCCAGCGGCGAGGTGACCTACCAGCGCCACGAGCGGGCCGCCGGCCGCACCAAGTACCCGCTGTCGCGAATGGTGGGCCTGGCCGCGGAGAGCGTGACCAGCTTCTCCGCCGCCCCGCTGCGCTTCGCCACCTGGCTGGGGCTGGCCGGGGTGGCGGTCTGCGGGGTGCTGGTGGTGCTGGCGGTGGCCGCCTGGCTGGGCGGGGCCACGGTCAGCGGCTGGCCCTCGCTCTACGTGGCGATCCTGTTCCTGGGCGCGGTGCAACTGCTCTGCCTCGGCCTGCTCGGTGAGTACGTCGCCCGGATCTACACTGCGGTGCAGGGCCGTCCGGCATACTTCGTGGCCGCCGACACCGCCGACGACGTGCGCCCGGCCGGCGGCGCGGAGGTGGTGGCGGACACCGCCGAGGACGCCGTGCCGCGCCCCGGCCCGGGGACCGGCGCCGAGCCCGCCGCCCGAGTGGTGGCCGGGGATGCGCCGCGCGCCGAGGGGCAGCCGGCCGCGTACGCCGACACCCTCCGGTGAGCGGTCTCGCCGTCGCCGACCCCGTCCGGCCGGTCGACGCGCCCCCCGCCCGCGCGCCCCGGTTCGCTTTCCTGCCGGCGCTGGCCGGTTACGCCGTGCTCGCGGCGGTCCTGCTGGCCGTCGGCACGCCACTGGTCGACCTGATCGCGTACACGGGTTATGCGGTGGGGTGGGTGGTGGTGCCGGGGACGTTGGTGTTCCGGGCGGTGCGGTCGCGGCCGTTCACGCTGGTGGAGGATCTGGCGTTCGGTGCGGTGGTCGGGCTGGTGTTGGAGTTGGTGGCGTGGGCGGTGTTCGTGGCCGTCGGTGCGGGGCGCTGGTTGTGGCTGTGGCCGTTGGTGGTGCTGGTGCCGTTCGCGGTGCTGCCCCGGCTGCGCCGGCACTGGTGGGTGCGCTACCCGGTACGCGTCGCGACGGGGTGGGCGTGGGCGCTGGCCGCCGTGGTGGTCGGCTTCACCGGGTATCTCGCCGGCTCGTTCCTGACCACCACCCCGGTCCTGCCCCGCTCGGAGGGGCAGGAGCAGTACATCGATCTGGCGTTCCAGTTGTCGGTGGCGGGGGCGGCGACGCATCAGGTGCCGTTGGACGTGCCGCAGGTGGCGGGGGAGCCGCTGCACTATCACTGGTTCGGGTTCGCGCAGTTGGCGGCGAGCAGTCTGGTGAGTGGGGTGGATCTGCCGACGGTGTTCTTCCGGTTGGCGGTGCCGGCGTGGTGCGCGTTGGCGGTGGTGCTGGTCGGGGTGGTCGGTTGGCGGGTGTCGGGCCGGGCGTGGGTGGGTCCGGTGGCGGCGGCGTTGATGTTCACGGTGGGGGAGTTCGGGTTCGAGAACGGGGTCCGGCAGTTGTTCGGCACCCAGGCGACGTTCATCGTGTGGGGCAGCCCGTCGATGACGTACAGCTGGGTGTTGTTGCTGCCGCTGATCGCGGCCGTCGCCGACCGGATCGGCCGGGCCCGGGGCAGTGCCGTGCCGGCGCTCGGGCCCGGCGCGTGGCTGCTGGTGGTGCTGCTGCTGGCCGGCTCGACCGGGGCGAAGGCCAGCTCGGTGCCGGTGGTGCTGGCCGCGCTGGCGTTCACCGCCGCCGGGCTGCTGCTGACCCGGCGGTTGACCTGGACCGTGCCGCTGCTCGTGCTGCTCGCGCTGGCCGCGCAGCTCTTCGCCACGGCGGTGCTGTTCGCCTTCGCCAACCACGGGGTGGCGATCGACCCGTTCTACAGCCTCCGGGTCTACACCGCCGGCACCGAGGCGTATCCGCCGGCCGCCGTCTGGGCCGGCACCGTGCTGGCCTTCCTGCTCAGCCTTCAACTGCGCCTGGCCGGCGTCGCGGCGCTGCTGTGGCGGCGGCGGTTCCGGCTGGAACGCGTGCAACTGTTCCTGCTCGGCGGGGCGCTCGCCGGCCCGGCCATCCACCTGATGCTGCGCCACCCGGGCAACAGCAACCAGTACTTCACCCGGGCCGGGTTCGCCTTCGGGGTGCTCCTGTCCGCCTGGGGCTTCGTGGAGGTGGCCGACCGGGCGGCGCTGTCCCGGCGCGGCCGGGTGGCGCTCGGCGTGGCGGCGGCCGGGTTCGCCGCGCTGCTCACCGCCGTCCAGCTCCGCTACCCGGTGGCGCCGACCGCCGGGCCGCGGTTCGACCGGCTGCTGCCGCTGCTGCGCTGGGCCGGCGCGCTGGCGCTGCTCGCGCTGCTGCTGGGGGTGCTGTGGTGGCTGCTCGCCCGGCACTGGCGGGGCCTGGCCGGCCGGGGCGGGCTGGTGCTGCTCACCGGCGTGCTGGTGGCCGGCGCGCCGGGCCTGGTGCTCGACGTCGCCGCGGCCCGGGCCCAGCCCAACGGCGGGGCGTACGCGCGGGCGTCGATGCCAGCCTCGCTGGTGGAGGGCGCCCGCTGGGTGCACGGGCACAGCGCGCCCGGCGACGTGCTGGCCACCAACGCGCACTGCCGGCAGGTGCTCCGGGACGGCCGGTGCGACGCGCGGCTGTTCTGGCTGAGCGCGTACGCGCAGCGGTCGGTGCTGGTGGAGGGCTGGGCCTTCGCCCCCCGGATGGTCGGCCTGCCGGGCGGGGTGGCGGCGCCGTTCTGGGACCAGGACCTGCTGCGCCGCAACGACGCCGCGTTCACCGCGCCCACCGCCGCCGGCCTGGCCGAGCTGCGCGACTGGTACGGGGTGCGCTGGCTGGTCGTCGACCGGCAGGTCGCCCCGGAGTCCCCCGCCCTGGCGGGCCTGGCCGACCTGCGTTTCGCCAACTCCCGGGTGGCCGTCTACCGGCTGCGCTGACCGGTCAGGCCGGGCGGTGGGCGCGCAGCATCAGCGACACCCCCGGCAGCGACCGCACCGGCAGGTACCGCTCCGCGGTGATGACCGCCCGCAGGCCCAGGTTCACCACCGGGTGCAGGTCGTCCAGGTCGCTGCCGGTGGACGTGCGCCGCCGCCAGGCCGCCACCGGGCGCAGCACCACGTTCCAGCTGGACAGCTCGTCGACCACCAGGCCGGCCTTCTCCACCACCGCCCGCAGCGACTCCCGGTCGTACCGACGGACGTGCCCGACCGCCACGTCGTGCGCCGACCACAACCGCATGTCGCAGGGGACCGCGATCAGGGCGGTGCCGCCCGGACGCAGGGCGCGGCGGATCTCGGCGGCGGCGAGATGGTCCTCGTCGAAGTGTTCGAGGATGTCGAAGGCCACCACCAGGCCCAACGCCGCCGAGGGCACGGGCAGGTGCCGGGCGTCGGCCCGGATCACGTCCAGCCCGCGCTCGCGGGCCACCCCGGCGCCCTCCGCGCTGTATTCCAGGGCCAGCGGACGCCAGCCGTGCGCGCGCAGCACCCGGGTGTTGCCGCCACCGGCCGCGCCGATGTCCAGCGCCCGCTCCGGCCGCACGCCGGCGGCGGCCAGCCGGCGCAGCGACCGGGCGAGCAGCGCCCGCCGCTCCCGGTACCACCAGTGGGTGTCCTCCAGCGCGGCGAGCTTACGGATCTCGGTTGCTTCCACGGCGTACTCCTCGACGGGGTGCTCAGCGGCCTCACCCTAGCGGCCGGAGCCCCGTCGCGCGGCCCGGCGGAAACCCGGATGCGCCCGGGGCACGGTCGCTGGCACCCTGACCGGCATGGGACGGCAGGCGGAGGGCTTCCAGTACGTCGAGCGGGCGGACGGCACGGTCGTGATCACCCATCACGGGCGGCCGGCCGGCACGCTGCGGGGCGCGCGGGCCGCCGAGTTCCTCGCCGAGGTGGCCGACGATCCGCAACTGGTGATGGCCCGGTGGACCGGCAACTACCGCCGGGGCAACGAGCGGCAGGCCCGCCGGCATCCGCGCAACCGCGGCTGACCACGCCACGGGTGAGGCGGCGCCGATCGGTGAGGCGTGCCGATGGCTGACCCGCTGCCGCCGGTAAGGCGGCGCCGATCGCTGACCCGCCGCCGCCGGTGAGGTGCGTCGATCGCTGACCCGCAGCCGCCGGCGCGGCGGGCCGCTACAGCGGGATGTTGCCGTGCGCGCCCCGGGCGGCGGGCGCGTCGGCGAGCGCCTCGGCGATCCGGCGCCGGGTCTCCGCCGGCTTGATCACGTCGTCCACCACGCCGATCTCCAGCGCCCGGTTGACCCCACCGGCCGTCCGGATCTGCTCCTCGACCAACTGGGCCCGCAGCGCCTCCCGCTCCTCGGCAGGCGCGGCGGCGAGCCGCTTGCGGTGCAGCACGTTCACCGCGGCGCTGGCCCCCATCACCGCGACCTCCGCGTTCGGCCACGCGTACACGGCGGTGGCGCCCAGCGAACGGGAGTTCATCGCGATGTACGCCCCGCCGTACGCCTTGCGGGTCACCAGGGTCACCCGGGGCACCACCGCCTCGGCGAAGGCGTGCAGCAGCTTCGCCCCGCGCCGCACCACGCCGTCCCACTCCTGACCGAGGCCGGGCAGGTAGCCGGGAACGTCGACAAGCACGATCAGCGGCACGCCGAGGGAGTCGCACATCCGGACGAACCGGGCGGCCTTCTCGGCGCTGGCCGCGTCGAGGCAACCGCCCAGCCGCAGCGGGTTGTTGGCGACCACGCCCACCGTGCGACCGGCGAACCGGCCCAGCGTGGTGACCACGTTCGGCGCCCACTTGGCGTGCAACTCCACGCCGGGGGCGTCCAGCAGCGCGGTCACCACCGGTCGCACGTCGTACGCCCGGTTGGCCTGCGCCGGCATCCGCGCGGTCAGGTCGTGGCCCTCGTCGCCGACCGGCACGTCGTCCGGGGAGAACCGGCCCTGCCGGCCCAGCAGCGCGGCGAGCCTGCGGGCCTCGACCAGCGCGGACCCGTCGTCGTCGGTGGTGACGTGCACGACCCCGGAGCGGCGGCCGTGCGCCTCCGGGCCGCCGAGGCGTTCCATGTCGACCTGCTCGCCGGTGACCGAGCGGACCACCTCGGGGCCGGTGACGAAGATCCGCCCCGCTCCGCTCATCACCACGATGTCGGTGAGTGCCGGCCCGTACGCGGCGCCGCCGGCGGCCGGGCCGAGCACCACCGAGATCTGCGGCACCCGCCCCGAGGCGCGGACCATCGCGGCGAACACCTGCCCGACCCCGTCGAGGGCGACCACGCCCTCCTGGAGGCGGGCGCCGCCGCAGTGCCACAGCCCCAGCACCGGCACCCGGTCCCGGACCGCGGTGTCGATCGCGTCCACGATGTGCCGGCAGCCGTCGACGCCCATCGCGCCGCCCATCCGGGTGGCGTCGGTGACGTACGCGACCGCCGGCGTGCCGTCGATCTCACCCCGCGCCCAGCGCACACCGGAGGCGTCCCGGGGGCCGGAGAGCCGGAGCGACCCCGCGTCGAACAGGGCCCGCAGCCGCGCCTCGGGATCCCGATGGTCCGCGGTGGACGTTCCCCGGCCGACGGCGGTGCTTGTCACTCCGGCCTCCAAGGCTGTGGTGTGTCAGGCCCGCGTGAAGACGAGGGCCACGTTGTGCCCGCCGAAGCCGAAGGCGTTGTTCAGCGCGACGGGGATCTCCATGTGTCGCGGCTTGTGCGCGGCCACGTCCAGGGTCAGGCCGTCGTCCGGGTCGTCCAGGTTGATCGTCGGAGGGACGACCCCGTCCCGGATGGCCAGGATGGTGGCGATCGACTCCAACGCGCCCGCCGCGCCGAGCAGGTGCCCGGTCATCGACTTCGTCGCGGACAGCACCGGGTGGTCGCCCACCGCCTTGCGCAGCGCGCCGATCTCCAGCATGTCGCCCACCGGAGTCGAGGTGGCGTGCGCGTTGACGTGCATGACATCCATCTTCGCGACGTCCGCGTCGGCGAGCGCCTTCTGGATTGCGCGGATCGCGCCCTCGCCCTCGGCGTGCGGCTGCACGATGTCGTACGCGTCGGAGGTGATCCCCGCGCCGGCCAGCCGGGCGTACACCCGGGCGCCGCGGGCGGCGGCGTGCGCGGCGCTCTCCAGCACCACCACCCCGGCGCCCTCGCCGAGCACGAAGCCGTCCCGGCCCTTGTCCCACGGGCGGGAGGCCTTCTCCGGCTCGTCGTTGCGGGTCGACATCGCCCGCATCGAGGCGAAGCCGGCGATCGGCAGCGGGTGGATGACCGCCTCGGTGCCGCCGGCCACCACCACGTCGGCCCGGCCGGCGCGGATGATGTCCAGGCCGAGCGCGATGGCCTCCGCGCCGGTGGCGCAGGCGCTGGCCACCGAGTGCACGCCGGCCTTGGCGCCGAGCTCCAGCCCGACCCAGGCGGCCGGGCCGTTCGGCATCAGCATCGGCACGGTGTGCGGGGAGACCCGCCGCGGGCCCGACGCCTCCAGGATGTCGTCCTGGGCGAGCATCGTGGTGGCGCCGCCGATGCCCGAGCCGACGCTCACCGCCAGCCGCTCCGGGTCCAGCCCGGAGTCGGCCAGGCCGGCGTCCGCCCAGGCCTGCTGCGCGGCGATCAGCGCGATCGCCTCGGAGCGGTCCAGCCGGCGCAGCCGGACCCGGTCGAGCACCTCGGACGGCTCGACCGCGAGCTGGGCGGCGATCCGGACGGGCAGTTGACCGGCCCACTCCTGGGTGAGCGCACTCACCCCGGAGCGGCCGGCGAGCATGGCGTCCCAGGTCGACGCGACGTCCCCGCCCAGCGGGGTGGTCGCGCCGAGCCCGGTGACGACGACGTCGGTGCGCGCCATGATCAGGACTGCGCCGCGATGTAGCTGACCGCGTCCCCGACGGTCTTGAGGTTCTGCACCTCGTTGTCCGGGATCTTCACGCCGAACTTCTCCTCGGCCGCCACCACGACCTCCACCATGGAGAGCGAGTCGACGTCGAGGTCGTCGGTGAAGGACTTCCCCTCGGCCACGTCGTCCGGGTTCACCCCGGCAACCTCTTCGAGAATCTCGGCGAGGCCGGCGGTGATCTCGTCACGGGTCATTGCGGTTCGTTCCTCTCATCGGGGATTCCTGACGACCGGCGTCGCCGGTCGTCGTTCCTGCGGGCGGGTTCGCCCACGGGGGGTCTTCAGGGGCAGCGGACGACCTGACCGGCGTAGGTCAGGCCACCGCCGAAGCCGAACAGCAGCACCGGGGCGCCGCTGGGCACCGCCCGCCGCTCGACCAGCTTGGACAGGGCCAGCGGCACGCTCGCCGCGGACGTGTTGCCGGACTCGACGATGTCCTTGGCGACGATCGCGTCGGGGATGTTCAGCCGCTTCACGATGCCGTCGATGATCCGGGCGTTGGCCTGGTGCGGCACGAAGGCGGCCAGCTCGGCCGGGGCGACGCCGGCCTTCTCGCACGCCTGCAGGGCCAGCGGCGCCAGCGCGGTGGTGGCCCAGCGGAAGACCGCCTGGCCCTCCTGCGCGATGTACGGCCGCCAGCCCTCGATGCGGACCGCGTCGCTCTTCTCCGGCACCGAGCCCCACACCACCGGGCCGACCCCGGCCGGCTCCCCGTCGGCGGTCGCGGTGACCACCGCGGCACCGGCCCCGTCGGCGAAGATGATGCAGGTCGACCGGTCGGTCCAGTCGGTGAAGTCGGAGAGCTTCTCGGCGCCGATCACGATCGCGTTGCGCGCGGCGCCGGCGCGGATCGCGTGGTCGACGGTGCCCAGCGCGTACGCGAAGCCGGAGCAGGCCGTGTTGACGTCGTACGCGGCCGGCGCGGTGATGCCGAGCTTGGCGGCGACCCGGCAGGCCACGTTCGGGCTGCGGTCGATCGAGGTGCAGGTGGCCACCACCACCAGGTCGATGTCGGCGGCGGTGAGCCCGGAGTTGGCCAGCGCCTTGCCGGCCGCGGCGGTGGCCATGTCGGCCACCGTCTCGTCACCGGCGATCCGCCGGGTGACGATGCCGACCCGGTCCCTGATCCACTCGTCGTTGGTGTCCACGAGCTGGGCGAGGTCGTCGTTGGTCACCACCCGGGACGGCTGGTAGTGCCCGAGCGCGACGATCCGGCTGCCGGTCATCGGTGCTGTCCTTTCGTTCGCGACCGCCGGGTACGCGGGCCCGGCGACGGCCGAGGGCTCACGCGGGTCCCCCGATGCGGGCGAGGGGTTGGCCCGGTGCGACCGGGTCGTCGTGGTGGGCGAGCCACTCGGTGAGCAGCCCGCTGTCGTGCGCGGTGACCTCGACCGCCCCCTGTCGGGTGGCTACCTGGCCGATCACCTGGCCGGCCCGCAGGTCGGCACCCTCGGCGAGCCCCGGGGTGGGGGCGAAGGTGCCGGCGGCCGGGGAGACGACCACCCGGAACTGGATCACCGGCTCGTGGCCGCGCAGTCCGCTGTGCCGGGCGATGAGGTCACGCGCGGCGGGCAGGTCGTCGGGGGTGTTCAGGGTGACGATCTCGGGTGCGCCGGTGGCCTTGAGCTCCCGCTTGACCAGGCCGGCGAGGGTGCCCGCCGGCGGCAGCTCGATCACCCCGGTGACGCCGAGGTCGGCCAGCGTACGCATGCACAGGTCCCAGCGCACCGGCGCGGTGACCTGACGGACCAGCCGCTGCACCAGCTCTCGGCCGTGGTTGACCGCGGCGCCGTCGAGGTTGGACAGCAGGATGCGGGCCGGGTCGGCGGGGACGATCCCGGCGGCGACCCGGGCCAGGGCGGCCTCGGCCGGGGCCATGTACGGGGTGTGGAAGGCGCCGGCCACCTGGAGCTTGATGATCCGGGCCTTCGCCGGTGGCTCGGCGGCCAGCTTGTCCAGCCCGGCGACCGAACCGGCGGCGACCACCTGGCCGGAGCCGTTGCGGTTGGCCGGGTGCAGCCCGTGCGCCGCGATCGCGGCGAGCACCTCGTCGGGGTCGCCACCGAGGACGGCGGCCATGCCGGTCGGTTCCAGGGCGCACGCGGCGGCCATCTCCCGCCCGCGTACGCCGGCCAGGGTGACCGCCGCCTCGGGCGACAGCACGCCGGCGACGGCCGCGGCGCCCAGCTCACCGACGCTGTGCCCGGCGGTGAGGGCGACGTCGTGCAGGGGCAGGTGCTCGGCGGCGAGCAGGGCCGCGGCCACCAGCAGCGGCTGGGTGCGCGCGGTGTCCTTGATCTCCTCCGCGTCGGCCTTCGTGCCGAGGTGCACCAGGTCCACCCCGGCCAGCGCGGAGAACCAGCGCAGTCGGGCCTCGGCGCCGGCCACGTCGAGCCAGGGGGTCAGGAAGCCGGGCTTCTGGGAACCCTGGCCGGGAGAGAGTACGGCGAGCACGTCTATGACTCTGACGGATACTCATGGGTCGCGCTGTAACGAGTGCCACCAAACCGCACTAGAACCTTTGGAGGGTTCCTCCAAAGATCGGTGAAGATGATCAGTGGTCTGTCCCGTTTTGCCGGCTGCTGGGTTTCATGTCTGGGTCGGGGCCAGCGGGACCACCGGGTCCAGCCGGCCCACCGTCAGGGCCACCTGGAGGGCGAACGCGTCCCGGGGGACCAGCGGCGAGAAGCCGGTCACCTCGGCGATCCGGCGCAGCCGGTAACGCACCGTGTTCGGGTGCACGTAGAGCGCCCGGGCGGCGCTCTCCAGCGTGCCGCCGGCGGCGAAGAAGGCGTCCAGCGTCTCCAGCAGCTCGCCCCCGGCGCGGACCAGCGGCCCGTACACGTCCCGGCGCAACCGCCGGCGCGCCTCGCCGTCGCCGGCCAGCGCCCGCTCCGGCAGCAGGTCGCCGGCGGCCACCGGGCGGGGCGCGGTGGGCCAGGCCGGGGCGGCCCGGAAGCCGGCCAGCGCCGCCCGGGCCGAGTCGGTCGCCTCGTCCAAACTCGGCACCGCCGGGCCGACCACCACCGGCCCGTCCCCGAACGCCGGCAGCAGTTTCTCCGTGGCGCCGGCCGGGTCCGCCGCGCCACCCAGCACGATGACCAGCCGGTCGCCGTGCACGCCGCCGATCACCTCGACACCGATCCGGCGGGCGTGCCGGTAGACGGTGTGCAGCACGGCGGCGACCTCGCCGCCCGGGGAACGGCCCACCGCGACCGCCACCGGCGGCGCGTCGGTCCAGCCCAGCGCGGCCGCGCGGCTGGCCAGCACGTCGGGGGAGTCGCCGCGCAGCAGCGCGTCCACCAGCAGGGCCTGCAACCGGGCGTCCCACGAGCCGCGCGACTCCGCGGCCCGGGCGTACACCCGGGCGGCGGCGAAGGCGATCTCCCGGGAGAAGCGCAGCACCGCGTCGCGCAACTGCTGCTCCTCGCCCGGCGCGGCCAGCCGGTAGACCTGCTCCTCGACCACCTCGATGGTCACCCGGATCAGCGCGACGGTCTGCTGGAGGGTGATCGAGCGGGCGAGCGCCTGGGGGGCGGTGGCGAAGACCTCGTCGGAGACCTCCTGGGTGCTGTCCACCGTGCCGCCGCCCGAGTGCAGCCACTGCACCAGCGACCGGACGCCGGCCTGGGCCACCAGCATGACCCAGGACCGCTGGTCGGCGGGCAGCTCCCGGAACCACGGCAGGGACTCGTCCATCCGCGCCACGCTCGCGGTGGCCAGCGCCCCCGCCGCGCGTTCGATGCGGCGCAGCGTGGCCGACAGTTCACTCCCGCCCGGCTCGCTCACCCGTCCAGCCTGACATGTCGGCCGGTGACGGCTGCACGCCGGCCCGGGCGGCCGGCGTCCCAGGTCGAGGGATGATCTCCGCCCGACGCGCCGCCCGCGAGCAGGGGTAACCGCCGCACGAGCCGTCGGGGGCGGCCAGTACGGTGGCAGGGCACGTCGGGACGACCGCCCGGCGGGTTGGCGACAGGTGAGGAGGCCGGCATGGCGCACGGGGAGGCCGACGGCTGCACCCAGGACGAGTCCTGCCGCCCGGGCCACCAGGAGCACCCCAACGGCGGCAAGCACCACCGGCGGCTGCCCGGCCTGCCCCACCCGGCGGAGACGCCGGGCCTGGCCGGTCGCGCCGACGAGGAGCCGCAGGTGCCCCGGCAGCGGGCCGGGGAGCCACCGGCCGCCGAGGCCGAGCCGACGGGTTGCCGCAACGAGGTCGCCGGCTGGGCCGGGGCGCACCGGCACGGCCCGGTCCGTCCCCGGCAGCGGGTCCACCGCCGGGAGCGGCCACCGCGCCGCTGGTGCTGACCCGCGGGGCCGACCCCGACGGGTCGCCGCTCAGCGGGTGCGGCGGCGGATCAGCCAGGCGATCCCGGCGATGCCGACGGTGATCACCAGCACCACCGAGACGTTGAGCAGCAGCAGGCGGCGCAGCTCACCGAGGGCGTCGTCGATCTCCCCGGCCGGGTTGAGCGCGTCCTCCGGGATGACCCGCTCGCCGCCGCCGACGCCGCCGGAGATGGTGTCGAAGGTCCGCTCGACCGGCACGCCCACGCTGCGCAGCGTCTCCGACATGTTCAGCCGGCCGAGGAACCAGCCGGCGTTGACCGCCCGCGTCCCGGGCTGCTTGGCCGGCCGGAAGATCCGCGGGCCGCCCTTGGCGTAGGGGTAGAGGTCGAAGGTGCGGGTGGCCTTGTCCCCGGCGTACACCACCACGGTGAACTTGCGCCCGAGGTCGGCCTTCGCGGGAGCCTTGGCGCGGCCCACCCGGCCGATCCAGTCGACCTGGTCGATGACGGCCAGCACCTGGGGACGCTGCTCGGGCGAGCGCAGCCGCAGCGGCTCGGCCATCCCGTCGCCGCTGATCTGCACCCCGGCGGTCGGCCCCGGTCTCGACACCGGGTTCGTCGGGTCGGCCACCGCCGGTCCGGTCACCGCCAGCGCGCCCGCCAGCACACCACCGATCAGTACGGTGGCCCACCACCTCACCCGTCGGACCATCGCTGCCTCCTCGCCCCCGGTATCGATGGATGGCTCTAGCTGCCGGTCACGCGTCAGGTCGGTCGCCGGCGGTCACCGGCACGATCCCGGTCACCACCAGAAAGACTCCGTGGAACGTCACTCGGTTGCATCTGCTGGAACGCTAATTGGAACTATCTGGGAACCCGGTCCGACTAACTGTCAGCCCCCCGACCGGTGGGCGGATCGTACCGTTGCGGAGGGGTTCATGGGGGGCAGGGTCGCACGGGTCACTCGTGAGTGGCTAGTCGTATTCGGCGTGGCGCTCGGTGTTTCGCTCATGTTCCCGGCCGCGCCGGCCGCCGCGCACAACTCGTTCACCGGCAGCACCCCGGCCAAGGGCGCCCGGGTGACGACCGCCCCCGCGCAGGTGGAGCTGCGTTTCCTGGCGAAGGTGAACGCGGACAACACCACCATCACGGTGACCGGCCCGGGCGACGCGCCGGCCGCCGGCGGCCCGCCCCGGTTCGCCGGCAGCCGGGTCCTGGTGCCGCTGGCGGCCGGTCCGGCCGGGGAATACGTGGTGGCCTACCGGGTCGGCTCGGCCGACGGGCACCCGATCAAGGGCGAGGTGCGGTTCACCGTCACCCGGGGGACGACGCCCGCCGCGACGCCCCAGCTGGCCCCGTCGTCACCCGCGGCCCCGTCCGCACCGGCCACGACCGGCCCCGCCACCCCGGCCACCGGCGCCGCCCCGAGCAGCGCCGATCCGGTGGCGACCGGCGCGTCCACCGGGGACGGTTCCCGCTGGCGGTGGCCGCTGGTCGCGGTGGCCGTGCTCGCCGTGCTGGCGGCGGCCGTGTTCGTCCGCCGACGCCGGGCCCGCTGACCCGACCCGCCCTGGTCGGCCGCCGCGCGGGGTCCACCGACCGACGGACAGCGCGGTTCCGTCGACCGGTCGTCGCGGCGGGCTCCACCCCGGACCGACGATCGGAGCATGACCGAGAACCCCGCGGTCCGGGTGCGCGGACTCCGCAAGGCGTACGGCCCCGTGACCGCCCTGACCGACCTGGACCTGGACGTCGCGACCGGCGAGGTGCTCGCCCTGCTCGGCCCGAACGGCGCGGGCAAGACCAGCGCGGTGGAGATCCTGGCGGGCCACCGCGACCGTGACGGCGGCACCGTCAGCGTGCTGGGCCGGGACCCCGGCCACGCGGGGCTCGACTGGCGGGCCGAGATCGGGATCGTCCCGCAGCACTGCGCCGACCTCGGCGAGCTGACCGTACGCGAGAGCGTGCGGCACTTCGCCCGCTACTTCCCCCGGCCCCGGGACCCCGACGAGGCGATCGAGCTGGTCGGGCTCACCGGCAAGGCCGGCGCCCGGGTCCGGACCCTCTCCGGCGGGCAGCGCCGCCGCCTCGACGTGGCGATCGGGGTCGTCGGCCGGCCCCGGCTGCTCTTCCTCGACGAGCCGACCACCGGGTTCGACCCGCAGGCCCGCCGCCGGTTCTGGGGGCTGATCCGATCCCTGGCCGGCCGGGACGGCACCACCGTCCTGCTCACCACCCACCACCTGGAGGAGGCCGAGGAACTGGCCGACCGGATCGTGGTGATCGCCGCCGGCCGGGTGGTGGCCGAGGGTGAGCCGGCGACGCTGGCCGGCCGGGCGAGCCGCACGCTGGTGCGCTGGGCCGACGGCGCGCAGAACACCGACGACCCGGCCGCCCTCGTCGCCGAGCTGACCCGCCGCTACGGCGGCCCGGTGCCGGGCCTGACCGTGACCCGGCCCAGCCTGGAGGACGTGTACCTGGACCTGATCGGAGACCACTCGTGAGGACCTTCGCACTCCGTCGATCCGCCGCCCTGCTCGGCCTGCACCGCGCCGGGGTGGAGCTGAAGACGTTCTTCCGCGAGCGGGACGCGGTCGTCTTCACCCTCTCGCTGCCGATCGTCGTCTTCGTCCTGCTGGGCGCGATGTTCGACGGGGTCTACCCGGGCAGCGACGTCACCACGGCCCAGTACCTGGCGCCCAGCATGATCGCCGCCGGGGTGGCCTCGACGACCTTCGTCAACCTCGGCACGGGCATCGCCGCGGACCGCGACGACGGCACCCTCAAGCGGCTGCGCGGGATGCCGATGCCGCCGTCGGCGTACTTCCTCGGCAAGGCCGTGACCGCGTTGCTGATCACCGTTGTGGAGGCGGGGCTGCTGCTGGTGATCGGCGTGGTGGGCTTCGACCTGACGGTGCCGACGGACCCGGCCCGCTGGCTCACCTTCGGCTGGGTGTTCCTGCTCGGCGTGACCGCCTGCTCGCTGCTGGGCATCGCCGTGAGCAGCCTCGCCGGGTCGGCCCGCAGCGCCGCCGCGGTGACGAACCTGCCCTACCTGGTGCTGGCCTTCATCTCCGGCATCTATTTCACCCCGGTCGGTCAGCTACCCGGACCGCTGGTCACCGCCGGCTCGCTGTTCCCACTCAAGTGGATGGCGCAGGGTTTCCGGTCGGTGTTCCTGCCCGACACCATCCTTGCGCAGGAGGTCGTACCCTCCTGGGAGCACGGCCGGATCGCGCTCGTGCTCGCCGCCTGGTGCATCGGAGGCCTCGTCCTGTGTCTGACCACGTTCCGCTGGCGGGGCCGGCGGGACCGGTGAGCGGCACCACGCCGGCGGCCACCTCGGGGTGGACGGCCCGGTTCCCACTGTGGGACGGCTACTTCGCGATCACCGTGCTCGGGGTCGGCGCCGCCGTGGCCGCCGACCCCAGCCGTCCCGGCGCCGACCGGGCCACGGCGGTGGTCCTGTTCGGCGCGCTCACCGCCTGGTACGTCGCCTTCGGCCGGCCGCTGATGCGCGACGGCCTCGAGGACCGGCGCGGCTGGCTCTACCTGGCCGGCGTGTTCGTCCTCTACCTGCCCGCCGTGCTGGCCTCCACCTCGGCCAGCTTCCTGCTCTTCGCGCTCTGCCCGCAGGCGTTCATGGTGCTGCCCGCCGTGCCGGCGGTCGGCGCGGTGCTGGCGCTCAACGCCGTGCACGTGGTGGTCCTCGCGGCGCGCGCCGACAACCTGGCCGACGTCACCGGGCCGGCGCTGATCGCGGCCCTGGTGGCGGCCGTGGTGTCGATGGTCGGGGTCTGGTCGCAGCACACCGTCGCCGAGAGCGAGCGGCGGGCCGAGCTGATCGCCGAACTGGGCCGGTCGCGCGACGAGGTGGCCCGGCTCTCCCGCCAGGCGGGGGTGACCGCGGAGCGGCAGCGGCTGGCCGCCGACATCCACGACACCGTCGCCCAGGGGCTGTCCAGCGTGGTGCTGCTGGTCCAGGCCGCCGAGGCCGACCTGGACCGCGACCGGGCCACGGCCCGCCGGCACCTGCGCCTGGCGGTCGACACGGCGCGGGACAACCTGGCCGAGGTGCGTGCGCTCGTCGCCGCCCTCACCCCCGGTGAGCTGGCCGGCTCGTCGCTGGCCCAGGCCGTGCGCCGGCTGGTGGAGCGGTTCGCCCGGGAGACCGGCGTGCCGGCCACCTGCGTCGTGCCGGACACCGACCGGCCGCTGCCGACCGCGGTGGAGGTGGTGCTGCTGCGCGCCACCCAGGAGGCCCTGACCAACGCCCGGCGGCACGCCGCGGCCGGCACGGTGGCGGTGCTGCTGGAGCACCACCCGGACGCCGTCGTGCTCCAGGTGGTCGACGACGGCGCCGGCTTCGACCCGGACCGGCCCGGCGGCGGGTACGGGCTGGCCGGCATGCGCGCCCGACTCGACCAGGTACGCGGCCGGCTGGCCGTCCGCTCCGCCCCGGGCGACGGCACGACGGTGCGGGTGGAGGTGCCGTACCCGTGATCTCGATCCTGCTGGTCGACGACCACCCGGTGGTCCGGGCCGGGGTGGCCGGGATGCTCGACGGCGAGCCGGACCTGGCCGTGGTCGGCGAGGCGGCCTCCGGCGCGGAGGCGGTGACCGCCGCGCGGGCGCTGCGGCCCGACGTGGTGCTCATGGACCTGCGGATGCCCGGCCTGGACGGGGTCGCGGCGACCGCGCAGGTGCTGGCCGCGGCCCCGGCGACCCGGGTGGTGGTGCTGACCACCTACGAGACCGACGCCGACATCCTGCGGGCAGTGGAGGCCGGCGCCGCCGGCTACCTGCTGAAGGACGTCTCCCGGGCCGACCTGGTGCAGGCCGTGCGCACCGCCGCCCGGGGCGGCACCGTGCTCGCCCCGTCGGTGGCGACCCGGCTGCTGCACCAGGTGCGCCGCCCCGCCCGGGAGTCGCTGTCGCCGCGCGAGACCGAGGTGCTGCGGCTCGTCGCCCGGGGCCTGTCCAACGCCGAGATCGGACGCGAGCTGCACATCGGCGAGGCGACCGTCAAGACGCACCTGCTGCGCAGCTTCGCCAAGCTCGGCGTCTCCGACCGCACCGCGGCGGTGACCACCGCGATGGCCGCCGGCCTGCTCTGAGCCGTCGCCGTGCGCTGGCGCAGTGCGCCGCCGCGCTGCGCCGGCCCGTGGGGCGCGCCCGGCACGACATGCGGCAAGTCGGACCGTCCGCGCCGCCGGAAGACCCCACCCGCCGCAACCCGCCCCAACGCCCCACCCGCCCCAACGTCCCGGGCCGGGCGGGGGCGCGGGCCGGTCAGGGCAGGCGGACGCGGGCGGCGCGCAGCCGGGTGAGGGTGCGCTCCCGGCCGAGCACCTCCAGGGACTCGAAGAGCGGCAGGCCGACGGTCCGGCCGGTGACGGCCACCCGGACCGGCGCCTGTGCCTTGCCGAGCTTGAGGCCGCGCTCGGCGCCGACCGCCTCCAGCGTCGACTTGAGCGAGTCGGCGTCCCAGGACGCCAGCGCCTCGAACGCGGCGATCGCCGCGTCCAGCAGCTCGGCCGCGCCCTCCTTCATCGCCTTGGCCCAGGCCGCCTCGTCGATCAGCGGCGAGGCCAGGAAGAGGAAGTCGAGGTTGGGCACGATCTCGCTGAGCACCGCGATCCGGGTCTGCGCCAGCGGCGCGACGGCGGCGAACGCGGCGGGGTCGAACTCCTCGGGCTGCCACGGCGGCGGCGCGATGGTGTCGGTGCCGGTCAGCCAGGGCTGGCAGGCGGCCACGAACTCGTCGACCGGCAGCGCGCGAATGTACTCGCCGTTGAACGCGCGCAGCTTCTTCTCGTCGAAGAAGGCCGGGGAGGGGTTGACCTCCGTCAACCGGAACTCCTCCTCGATCACCGACCAGGGCACGATCTCCCGGTCGCCGGACGGCGCCCAGCCGAGCAGCATCAGGTAGTTGCGCATCGCGGCGGCGAGGTAGCCCTCGTCCCGGTACGCCTCCAGGGCGACCTTGTCCCGCCGCTTGGACAGCTTCTGCCGCTTCTCGTTGACCACCACCGGCACGTGCGCCCAGACCGGCGGCTTGACCCCCAGGGCGTCCCAGAGCAGCTGCTGCTTCGGGGTGTTGGGCAGGTGCTCCTCGGCGCGGATCACGTGGGTGATCCCCATGGTCATGTCGTCGACCACGTTGGCCAGCAGGAACACCGGGGAGCCGTCGCCGCGGGCGATGACGAAGTCCTCGATCAGCTTGTTCTCGAAGGTGGGCTCGCCGCGGATCAGGTCGACCACCACGGTCTCGCCGGTGTCCGGGGTGCGGAAGCGCAACGCCCGCCCCTCGCCCGGGCCGAGCGCGCGGTCCCGGCAGAAGCCGTCGTAGCCCTGGTACTGGGAACCGGTACGGGCCTGCACCGCCTCCCGGGTGCAGTCGCAGTAGTACGCCCGGCCGCTGTCGTACAGCCGCTGCGCCGCGGCCCGGTGCTCACCGGCGTACGACGACTGGAAGTACGGGCCCTCGTAGCTGCCCCGCTCGATGCCGATCCAGTCCAGCGCGGACAGGATGCCCTCGGTCCACTCGGGCTTGTTGCGGGCGGCGTCGGTGTCCTCGACGCGGAGCACGAACACCCCGCCCTGCTGCCTGGCGAAGATCCAGTTCTGCAGGGCCGAGCGGGCACCGCCGACGTGGAACATTCCGGTCGGGGAAGGGGCGAAGCGTACACGTACCGTCACGTCCCCCAGCCTACGGCCGCCGGCCAGCGGTTAAGGAGGGGGCCCTTGTTAACGCATTCGGTATAGGCGGGGCCCCCTGTTAACACCTCAGGGCACCGAGCGGATCTTCAACACCAGCACGCTGCCCAGGACGGTGACCGCCGCGGTGGCCGCGTACAGGGCCGGGTAGCCGCCCAGGTGCACCACGATCGGGGCGGACAGCGCCGGGCCGAGCACCTGGGGCGCCGAGTTGGCGATGTTGATCACGCCGAGGTCCTTGGCCCGGTCGGTGGCGGCGGGCAGCACCTGGGTGATCAGCGCGGCGTCCACCGCCAGGTAGACCCCGTAGCCGGCGCCGAGCAGCAGCGCGGCGGCGACCGCCATCGGCCAGCGCGGTGCCAGTGCCAGCAGCAGCGCGGCCACCGCCATGATCCCGCCGGAGGTGATCACGAAGACCTTCCGCCGGCCGGTACGGTCCGACAGCCGCCCGGCGACCACGGCGGTGAGCATCATGCCGAGCGTGTAGAGCAGGATCAGCACCAGCAGCCCGCCCTCGGGGTCCGCCACGCCGACCCCGTCGGTGAGGAAGTAGAGCAGGTAGAGGGTGCCGAGCGCGTTGCCGAGCTGGACCAGGAACCGGGTGATCCAGGCCCAGGCGAAGTCGGGGTGCCGGCGCGGGTCGATCCACATCGAGGCGGCCAGGGTCCGCAGCCGCAGCGCCGACCGGTGCTCCCGGGGCAGCGGGTCGTCGGCGGTGAGCAGCGCGAACGGCAGCGACAGCAGCAGCACCGCGGCGGCGATCGCGGCGTACCCGGCGGCGTTGCCGGTGACCACGGCGGTGACCAGCACCGCGCCGAGCACCAGGCCGAGCGCCTGCGGGATGCCCACCCAGCCGGAGACGCCGCCGCGCTGGACGACCGGCACCCGGTCCGGGATGGCCGCGGTCAGGCTGGCCAGCATCGCGTTGAAGCAGACCTGCGCGGCGACCCAGCCCAGCGCCACCCCGGCGATGGTGTCCTGCCGGGCCAGCAGCAGCAGGGCCGCCGCGCCGAGCACCGCCCCGGTGGCGGTCCAGACGTGCCGCCGGCCGAGGTGCCGGCCGCCCAGCCGCAGCACCGTCCGGTCCGACAGCGCCCCGGCGAGCGGGTTGGCGAGGACCGCGGCGAGCGCGCCGAGGCCGGTGACGACGGCCAGCATCGCCTCCTTGTCGGCCGGCGCGATCCGCTCCACCTGCTGCGGCAGCAGCACCTGGATCGGGGTGAAGAAGGCCATCCAGACGCCGAGGTTCGCCGCGAAGATCAGGGCGATCCAGCTCCGCCGGACCGGCACGGTCGGTTCGGCCAGCGCCGCCGGCAGCGACGCCGGCGTCGGGTTCACCGTGGTCACGGCCGGATCAGATCCCGCAACCAGGCGTACGACGACTTCGGGGTACGCGCCTGGGTGGCGAAGTCCACGTGCACCAGCCCGAACCGCTTGGTGAACCCCTCGGCCCACTCCCAGTTGTCCAGCAGCGACCAGACGAAGTATCCGGTCACGTCCACCCCGGCGTCGATCGCCTCCCGCACCGCGCGCAGGTGCCCGTCGAGGTACGCGATCCGCTCCGGGTCGGGCACCCGCCCGTCGGCGTCCGGGGTGTCGTCGTACGCGCAGCCGCTCTCGGTGACCTGGATCGGCGGCAGCGTGTCGCCGTACCGGTCGCGGAGCCCCACGAGCAGGTCGCGCAGCCCGTCCGGGACGACCGGCCAGTCGAAGGCGGTGCGCGGGTACCCGTCCAGCGGCACGATCTCGAACGGCAGCGGCGAGTCCGCCTCTGCGGCCCGGATGCCGGTCGGGTTGTAGTAGTTCACCCCGAGCACGTCGATCGGGGCGGCGATCACCGCCAGGTCGCCGTCGCGCACCACGTTGAGGTCGAGGCCCGGCGCGTCGGGGTAGCCCAGCCCGAGCAGCGGGTCGGTGAAGAGCCGGTTGTGCAGCGCGTCGTACGCCGCCCCGGCGGTCCGGTCGGCGTCGGTGCCGCCGGCGAGCCGGACCGGGGAGTAGTTGTTCGCGATCGCCACCGGGCTGGCGCTGCGGGCCCGCAGCGCGGACACCGCGAGCCCGTGGCCGAGCAGTTGGTGGTGGGCCACCGGGAAGGCGTCGAAGAGCAGCATCCGGCCCGGGGCGTGCACCCCCATGCCGTGCCCGAGGCTCATGTGGATGAACGGCTCGTTCAGGGTGATCCAGAGTTTGACCCGGTCGCCGAGCCGGGCGGCGACCAGGTCGGCGTACTCGGCGAAGCGGGCGGCGGTGTCCCGGGCCAGCCAGCCACCGGCGTCTTCGAGCGCCTGCGGCAGGTCCCAGTGGAAGAGGGTGGCCACCGGGTCCACGCCCACGCCCAGCAGCGCGTCCACCAGCCGGTCGTAGAAGTCGAGCCCGGCCGGGTTGGCCGGGCCGCTCCCGGTCGGCTGCACCCGGGGCCAGGCGATCGAGAACCGGTACGCGGACACCCCGAGCCCGGCCAGCAGCGCGACGTCCTCGGCGTACCGGTGGTAGTGGTCGCAGGCCACGTCGCCGGTGCTGCCGTCGGCGATCCGGCCGGGCGAGTGGGCGAAGGTGTCCCAGACGGACGCCCCGCGCCCGTCGGCGGACGCGGCGCCCTCGATCTGGTAGGCCGAGGTGGAGACGCCCCAGCGGAATTCGGCGGGGAACCGGGGCATCGGCGTGGTCGTCATCCACCCTCCCGCAATAAGCGAATTGTGTTCGGAACTCTAGGACCTCGCCGGTCGCTACGCCATAGGCGGCCGACGATCGGCGCGCAAGGGTTTTCGGCGTGTCTTTTCCAAACCCGTCCGGGAAAGTCCGTTTTGACGCATACAGTGATGAATATCGCGGATGTGTTTTAAGTGGGGGAAAGACAGAAATGATCCTCGTGGAACGCAGCGCCCATGTCGAGGCGCCGATCGAAGTGGTGTGGGACGTCGTGCAGCGCGCCGAGCAGTTGCCGGCCTGGCTGGCCGGGGTCCGCGCGGCGGAGGTGCTCTCCGGGGAGGGCTTCGGCCGACGACAACTGGTGCAGGCCGGTCGCGGCGCGGCGCACGAAGCCGAGGTGATCGCCTACCAGGAGCCGACCCTGATCGGCTGGCGGGAGCGGGCCAAGGGCGCCGGCGCCCGGGCCGAGGCGCGCACCGAGATCTACGTCCAGCTCACCGGGGACGAGGAAGAGGGCGGGACGATCGTGCGGCTGATCGTCGTACGCTGGCCGGCCGGCCCGGTCAAAGCCGCGCTGCTGCGGCTCGGTCTGCGTCGGGTCGGCGCCGACCTGGAGGACTCGCTGGCCCGGCTGACCGACCTGGCCGCCGTCGGCTGAGCGGCCACGTCCTCCGGCGTCACCCGCGACAACGGTGGTCCGGCGTCCCCGCCAGGGGCACCGGACCACCGTTGACTCAACCGCCCACCCCCACCGTGGCCCGCCCGCCATCGCCGCTCGCTCGCCCGCCGCCGCTCGCTCGCCCGCTGGCCGCCTGCTCGCCCGCCGCCTGCCCACCTGCTCGCCCGCCGCCGCCTGCCCGCCCGCCGCCCGCCGCCCGCCGCCCGCCGCCCGCGCCGGCCGGGTAGCCACTCGGAAGGCGACAACTTCGGTGAAGTTGCTGCCTCCGGGCGCGGGGAGGCCGCATCTTCGGTGAAGTTGCTGCCTTCGGTCGCGGCGCGGGGTGGTCGGTGCGTTCTGCCGTCGGCAGAGGGAGGGGGCGGGGTGGGTGGGGCGCTTCTAGGCTGGGGCGATGACGGATCGGCTCGGCCCGCGGTTGCACCGGGTGTTGCTCGGCGGCTTCCAGGCGTACCTCTGGCTGGACGACGACGGCGTCACCCTCGTCGACCCCGGCCCGGCCGGCTCCGGGCCGGCCATCGAGGCGGCGCTGCGTGGCCTCGGCCGCGCCCGCGCCGACGTGCGTCGGGTGGTGCTCACCCACTTCCATGACGACCATGCCGGGGCCGCCGCCGAGGTGGCCGGGTGGGGTGCCGTGGAGGTCGTCGCGCACGCCGCGGACGCCCCGGTGCTGCGCGGGGAGCGCCCCGGCCCGCCGCCGGCCTTCACCGCCGCCGAGCGGGAGCTGCACGCCCGGGTCGCCGCCGGACTGCCCCCGGCGCCGCCGGTACGCGTCGACCGTGAGGTGGTCGACGGCGACCTGCTCGACCTCGGCGGCGGCGCCGAGGTGGTGGGCACGCCGGGCCATACCGACGGCAGCATCGCGCTGCACCTGCCCGGGCACCGGGTGCTCTTCACCGGCGACGTCGCGGCCGAGTACGCGGGGCAGGTGATCTTCGGCGTCTTCCACACCGACCGCGCCCGGGCGGCCGAGTCGTTCCGCCGCCTGGCCGCCCTCGACGCCGACCTGGCCTGCTTCGGCCACGGCGAGCCCGCCCTGACCGCCGCCCGCGACCGCCTCCGCGCCGCCCTGCCCACCCTCGCCGCCGCCTGATCCCCGTCCCGCCCGCTCACCCGCGCTCACCCGCGCCCGCGCTCACCCGCGCCCGCGCTCACCCGCGCCCGCGCTCACCCGCGCCCGCGCTCACCCGCGCCGCCGGCTGCACCTGCGCCGCCCGCGCGCCCGCGCCCCGTTCGCTGCGGACCGCGCGCCGGTCAAGATCGCGCAATTTCCTGGATGTAGTGGCCTTGTCACCAGGTCGAGGCCACTACTTCCCGGATCGAGCGTGATCATGGAAGTGCACGGCAGCCGCCCGACCTCGTCGAGGCCACTACATTCAGGATCGAGCGTGATCACGGAAGGGCACGGCAGCCGCCCGACCTCAGCGACGACGAAGGGGCCCGGCGCGGGAAGCGCCGGGCCCTTCAATCGGTACGACCTAGCTGTCGCCGCCGGTCTCGCCGACCGGGGCGGCGTTGACGTCGTCCAGCGCGTACTTCTTGGCGGCCTCGGCCGGCACGTTCGCCGGCACCGCCTTGCGCAGGGCGAGCTGCCGCAGCGTCGCGACCACCACCGACTCGGCGTCGACGTGGAAGTGGCGGCGCAGCGCGTGCCGGGTGTCGGACATGCCGAACCCGTCGGTGCCGAGCGAGGTGTAGTCGCCGGGCACCCAGCGGGCGATCAGGTCCGGCACCGCGCGCATCCAGTCGCTGACCGCGACCTTCGGCCCGTCCGCGTCGGCCAGCTTCTGCTGTACGTAGGGCACCTTCGGCTCGCTGCCCGGGTTGAGCAGGTTGTGCTCCTCGCACGTCACCGCGTCCCGGCGCAGCTCGGTCCAGGAGGTCACCGACCAGACGTCGGCGGCCACCCCCCAGTCCTGGGCGAGCAGCTCCTGCGCCTTGAGCGCCCACTGCATGCCGGTGCCGGAGGCCAGGATCTGCGCCGTCGGCGCGTCACCGTCCACCTTCGGCGCGGGGGAGTAGCGGTAGATGCCCTTGAGCAGGCCCTCCACGTCCACGTCGGAGGGTTCCGCCGGCTGGTGGATCGGCTCGTTGTAGACGGTGAGGTAGTAGAAGATGTTCTCCTGCCCCTCGCCGTACATCCGGTGCAGGCCGTTCTCCATGATGTGCGCCAGCTCGTACGCGAACGCCGCGTCGTAGGCGACCACCGCCGGGTTGGTGGCGGCCAGCAGCAGCGAGTGGCCGTCCTCGTGCTGGAGGCCCTCACCGTTGAGCGTGGTCCGCCCGGCGGTCGCGCCGAGCACGAAGCCCCGCGCCATCTGGTCGGCTGCCGCCCAGAACCCGTCGCCGGTGCGCTGGAAGCCGAACATCGAGTAGAAGATGTACAGCGGGATCATCGGCTCGCCGTGGGTGGCGTACGAGGTGCCGGCCGCGGTGAACGAGGCCACCGAACCTGCCTCGTTGATCCCCTCGTGCAGGATCTGGCCGGTGGTCGACTCCTTGTACGACAGGAACAGCTCCCGGTCCACCGAGGTGTACCGCTGGCCGTGCGGCGAGTAGATCTTCGCCGTCGGGAAGAGCGAGTCCATGCCGAAGGTCCGGGCCTCGTCCGGGATGATCGGCACCCAGCGCTTGCCGAACTCCTTGTCCTTCAGCACGTCCTTGAGCAGCCGGACGAAGGCCATCGTGGTGGCCACCTTCTGCTTGCCCGAGCCGCGCTTGACGTCGGAGAACCGCTCGCTGCCCGGGATCGACAGCACCTTGTGGCTGGTGTTGCGCGACGGCAGGTAGCCGCCGAGCTGCTGCCGCCGCTCCTTGAGGTATGCCAGCTCGTCGGACTTCTCGTCGAGCGAGTAGTACGGCGGGAGGTACGGGTTCTCCTCCAGCTGCTTGTCCGGGATGTCCAGGTAGAGGCGGTCGCGGAAGAGCTTCAAGTCCTCCAGCGTCAGCTTCTTCATCTGGTGGGTGGCGTTGCGGGCCTCGAAGTGCGAGCCCAGCGTCCAGCCCTTGATGGTCTTGGCGAGGATCACCGTCGGCTGGCCGGTGTGCTCCATCGCCGCCTTGTAGGCCGCGTAGAGCTTGCGGTAGTCGTGCCCGCCCCGCTTGAGGTTCCAGATCTCGTCGTCGCTGAGCTGCTCGACCATCTTGCGAGTGCGCGGGTCGCGGCCGAAGAAGTGCTCCCGCACGTACGCCCCGGACTCCGCCTTGTAGGTCTGGTAGTCGCCGTCGGGCGTGGTGTTCATCAGGTTGACAAGCGCGCCGTCGGTGTCCGCCGCGAGCAGCGGGTCCCACTCCCGGCCCCAGACGACCTTGATCACGTTCCAGCCGGCGCCCCGGAAGAACGCCTCCAGCTCCTGCATCACCTTGCCGTTGCCGCGGACCGGGCCGTCCAGGCGCTGCAGGTTGCAGTTGATCACGAAGGTGAGGTTGTCCAGCTCCTCGCGGGCGGCCACGCCGATCGCGCCGAGCGACTCGACCTCGTCCATCTCGCCGTCGCCGAGGAACGCCCAGACGTGCTGCTGGGAGGTGTCCTTGATGCCGCGGTGGTGCAGGTACCGGTTGAACCGGGCCTGGTAGATCGCGTTCAGCGGGCCGAGGCCCATGGACACCGTGGGGAACTCCCAGAAGTCCGGCATCAGCCGCGGGTGCGGGTACGACGGCAGCCCGCCACCCGGGTGGGACAGCTCCTGGCGGAACCCGTCCAACTGGTCGGCGGACAGCCGCCCCTCCAGGAAGGCCCGCGCGTACATGCCGGGGGAGGCGTGCCCCTGGTAGAAGATGTGGTCGCCGCCGCCCGGGTGGTCCTTGCCCCGGAAGAAGTGGTTGAAGCCCACCTCGTAGAGCGAGGCCGAGCTGGCGAAGGTGGAGATGTGCCCGCCCACGCCGATCTCGGGACGCTGGGCCCGGTGCACCAGCATCGCGGCGTTCCAGCGGATGTAGGCCCGCAGCCGCCGCTCGATGTGCTCGTCGCCCGGGAACCAGGGCTCCCGCTCCGGCGGGATGGTGTTGATGTAGTCGGTGGTGGTCAGGGACGGCACCCCGACCTGGCGCTCACGGGCCCGCTCGAGCAGGCGCAGCATGACGTACCGGGCGCGCTTGGTTCCGCGCTCGTCGATGACACCGTCGAGTGACTCGACCCATTCGCCGGTCTCTTCGGGGTCGATGTCCGGAAGCTGGCTCGGTAGACCAGCGGTGATCACCGGGCGCTTGCGTTCCGTAGCCACAGGCGTTCCCTCGGTTGTGTGTGGGACAGGTCTCTAGCGCCATCCTGCCCCCTCGTGGCACCTTGCGTCACCTCCGCCTGGCACAGACGCGACGCTGAACACAGGTACTGAGCAGTAACTTCGCCCGGGACCGACTCGACCTGGCCGGCTACCCTGCCGCCATGCGGTGGCGGCTGGTGGTCCTCGGTGTCCTGCTGTGCCTCGCCGGACCCGTGGTGGGGCTGTTCGGCGCGGACGGGCTCCGCACCGGCGACCCCGACCGACTGCTGCTCGTCTTCGCGGGCCTGATGCTGGTGGTGCTCGGCGCGGGGCTGATCCTCGACGCCCGCCGCCCGCGCCGCCCGCGCCGATCCGACGACGACTCCGGGGGCGGCGTCGGACAGCCGCCGCCCGACGGTGGCGGGACCGCCGGGGACGGCGGCGCCGAGAGCGGGGGCGGTTGGTGAGCCCGTCGGGCAGAATGCGGCGTATGCGCAGCGAGGTGATCACCGTCCAGACCGGGTCGCGGCCGACCGTCCGGGACATCACGAGCGAGGCCGAGCGGTTCGTCGCCGGCCAGGGCGACGGCCTGCTGCACGTCTTCGTGCCGCACGCCACCGCCGGCCTGGCGATCATCGAGACCGGCGCGGGCTCCGACGACGACCTGCTGCGGGCGATCGACGACCTGCTGCCCACCGACGACCGCTGGCGGCACCGGCACGGCTCGCCGGGGCACGGGCGGGACCACGTGCTGCCGGCCTTCGTGCCGCCGTACGCGACGCTGCCGGTGCTCGGCGGCCGGCTCCAGCTCGGCACCTGGCAGTCGGTCTGCCTGGTCGACACCAACGGCGACAACCCCAGCCGGCAGGTCCGCTTCTCCTTCCTGCCGGCCTGACCCCGCCCCCGCCGGCCTGACCCCCGCCCGCCGCCGGCCTGACCCCCGCCCGCCGCTGGCCGGGCGCGCGACCGCAGGTGTTAATAGGGGGCCCCTGCTCTACCGGAGGCGTTAACAAGGGGCCCTTCCTTACCCAGCAGGCGGCGGAGCTGTGCTGGGGTGTGCCCGAGTTGGGCGCGGACCGTCCGGGTCAGGTGCGCCTGGTCGGTGAAGCCCAGCTCGGCGGCGAGGTCGGCGAGGTTCGTCGCGCCCTGCTCCAGCCGGTCCAGGGCCCGGCCGACCCGCAGCCGGTTCCGGTACCGGGTCAGCGGCACCCCCACCCGCGCCTGGAACTCCCGGCTCAGCCGGTACGGCGACACCGCCAGCGCGCGGGCCAGCGGGATCAGCCCGGCGGCGGCCGGATCCTGGTCGTGCAGCGCGGCCCGGGCCCGCTCGACCAGCCGGCCGTCCCGCCCGCCGCCGGCCGGCCCGGTGGCGGCGCCGACCAGCCGGACCAGGCGCTCGGCGACGGCGTAGTCCGGGTCGCCGGCGGCGGCCGAGCGCAGCAGCAACCGGTGCGCCAGGTCCATCCGGGCGTCGACGTGCCGCACGGCCGGCGCCGGCCGGTCGGCGAAGAGGTCCCGCCACAGCCGGCCGGACAGGTGCAGCGAGGTGCAGTCGTCACCGCCGGCCGGATGGGCGAACCGCTGCTCCTCGCCGGGCACGGTCAGGTAGGCCACCGTGCGGTCGACGAATTCATCGCCGTCGCGCCCGCGCCGCCGGAAGCCGCCCCGGCGGGTGAGCACCACGCCGTGCGCCCGGCTCGGCTCCGGCGCCGACCAGCCGGCGTGGTCGTCGCGGCAGCGCACCGCGGCGATCCGGAAGTCGGGGTGCCGGGCCAGCGTGGTGACCGTCCGCATGCCGCCCAGCCTAGGGCGTCGGCCGGGTGCCGCCGGGCGCGGCGCAAGGATCGACAAGACCGGCGGCCGTACGCCCCGGCAGGGTGGCGCCATGACCGAGCCGAACCGCCGTACCGGCGCCCTGCTGGCCGTGCTGCTCACCGGCCAGGCGATGGCCTCCATGGACACCTCGATCGCGGCGGTCGCCGCGCCCGCCATCCGGGCCGACCTGGCCGGGCCGCCGGCCGTGCAGCAACTGGTGCTGGCCGGCTACACGCTCACCTTCGCCGTGCTGGTGGTCGTCGGGGCGCGGCTCGGCGCCCGGCACGGGTACGCCCGGGTCTTCCGGCTCGGCCTGGCCGGGTTCACCCTCGCCTCGCTGGCCTGCGGGCTGGCCCCCGGGGCGGTGCCGCTGGTGCTGGCCCGGGCGGCGCAGGGCGCCTGCGGGGCGCTGATGGTGCCGCAGGTGCTGTCGATGATCCAGGCGTACCTGGGCGGCGCCGCCCGGGCCCGGGCGATCGGGGCGTACTCGATGGTCCTGGCCCTCGGTGTCGCGGCCGGGCAGGTCGCCGGCGGGTTGCTGGTCAGCCTGGACCTGGGCGGGCTGACCTGGCGGACGGCGTTCCTGGTGAACGTGCCGGTCGGGGTGGCGCTGCTGGTCGCCGGTCGGCGGGTGCTGGCCGGGCTGCCGGCCGCGCCGGGCCGGCGGCAGACCCTGGACCTGCCCGGCGCGGTGCTGCTGGCGGTGGCCATGCTGATCCTGGTGCTGCCGCTGGTGCTCGGCCGGGACCTGGGCTGGCCGGGGTGGACGGCCCCGGCCGCGGCCGCCGCCGGCGCCGCCGGGCTCGGCCTCTTCCTGCGGTACGCGGCGCGGCGGTCCGCCCGGGGCGGGGACCCGCTGCTCGACGTGACCGTGCTGCGGTATCCGGGGGTGCGCGCCGGGCTGCTCGCCTGCTGCGTGGTGATGGGCTGCTACGCCGGCTTCCTCTTCGTGTTCACCCTCCGCTTGCAGGACGGGCTGGGCTTCAGCGCGCTCGCCGCCGGGCTGGCCTTCCTCCCGTACGCCGCGGGTTTCGCGCTGTGCGGCCTGGCGGTGCCCCGGCTGCCGGAGCGGGTGCGGGACCGGCTGCCGGTGGCCGGGCCGCCGGTGCTCGCGGCGGTGGTGGTGGCGGTGGCGGTGCTGGCCCGCCACGGGTGGCCCTGGCTGCCGGCCGGTGTCCTGCTGCTGGCCGGCGGGGCGGCGCACGCCGCCTCGTTCAGCCCGCTGGTCACCCGGCTGGCGGGGGCCGTGCCGGCGAGCGCGGCGGCGGCGCTGTCCGCCCTGGTCTCCACCGGCACGCTGCTCGCCGCGGTGCTGGGCGTGACGGTGATCGGCGGCCTGCACCTGGCCGGGGTGGCGGCCGGCGCGCCGACCGTCACCGCGCTCCTGCTGCTGGCCGGCGCGGCTTGCGCCCGGCTGGCCACCCGGGCGGTGCCGCCCCGGTCGGGGGTCGCGGCGTCGCCGTCCCGCGCGCCGGCGGATGCGTGACATGACCGATCATCGACAATCTCCACTATTGGTACGCCGGTATCATCTGGGGTATGGCGTCCACCGCTTCCTCCACCGGCCCCGCCGACGCGGGCCGCTCGGCGTTGGCCGGGGAGACCGTGCGCCGGATCCTGCACGTCGCCGGGGCGATCCGGCACCACCAGGACGAGGAGATCGCCGGGCTCGGCCTCACCCCGGCCGCCGCCCGCGCCCTGGGCGCACTCGACCCGGACCGTCCGCTGCCCGCCCGCGACCTCGCCGAGCAGTTGGGCTGCGACCGGTCGAACGTCACCGCCCTGGTCGACAAGCTGGAGCAGGCCGGCCTGGTCGAGCGGCGGGTCGACCCGGCCGACCGGCGGCAGAAGACCCTGCTCGTCACCGAGGCCGGTCGGGCGGTACGGGACCGGGTGCTCCGGGTGATGTCGGACTCCCGACTCCTGGCCGGGCTGGGCACCGACGAGTTGGCCGCGCTGCGCGAACTGGTCTGGAAGGTCTCCGACGGCGGGTGCCCGGGTCCTGCGGCCCGGAGTGAGCCATGCCGGGATGATCGTGTCCGACTGGGCGACCCGGCCCTGATTCGGTAATGCTGTCCCACGTGACCACGCCGCAAGATCTCGACGACCGGCTCCGGGCGGTCCTGGCCGCGCTCGCCGCCGGCCCGGACCGGCGGGACCCGGACGAGCCGGTGACCGGCACGGCCCCGCTGACCGGGCGGCAGCTGCTGGAGCTCTTCGACGCCCAGGTCACCAGCCGCCAGCTGGACCTGGCCGGGCGCTGGCTGCGCAGCTTCGGTGAGGGCTTCTACACCATCGGCTCCGCCGGTCACGAGGGCAACGCGGCGGTGGCCGCCGCGTTGCGGCCCACCGACCCCGCGCTGCTGCACTACCGCTCCGGCGCGTTCTACTGCCTGCGCGCGGCGCAGGCGGCCGGCCGGTGGCCCGCAGCCGGCCCGGGGGACGCGGCGTCGTCGGCGAACCGCCCCGACGATCCCTCGGGACGGCCGGTCGACGTCGACCCCGCCGGCTGGCGGACCGACGCCGGGCCGCCCGCCTCGCCGGCCGACCTGCCCGGCGACGGGCCGACCCACCCGGCCGGCGCTGATCGGGCCGGCGCCGACCCGACCGCCGCAGAGCCGGCCGTTGCCGATCAGGCCGCCGCCGATCGGTCCGCCGCCGACCCGACCGCCGCCGACCCGGCCGCTGCCGACCGGGCCGTTGCCGATCGGGCCGCCGCGGAGCAGGCCGTCAGCGAGACCGGCGACCCGGCCGGCGCGGGCGTCGGCGCGTCGGCGACCGGGAAACCGCGGTTCGCGCCGCCCGGTGTCGCGATCGCCGTCGACGCCACCGGCGAGGCGGTGATCGAGGCCGGCCCGTCGCCGGAGGTACCCGCCGACGTGGTCGCCGGGCCGGAGCCGCCCGGGGACGTGGCGGACGCGTACACCGAGGCGGCCCGGGACGTGCTGCGCGGCCTGGTCGCCTCGGCCCGGGAGCCGATCGCCGGTGGGCGGCACAAGGTCTTCGGCCGGGCCGATCTGGCGGTCGTCCCGACCACCTCCACCATCGCCTCGCATCTGCCCCGGGCCGTCGGGATGGGGCTGGCGCTGGAGCGGCTGCGCCGGCTGGACGGCGCCGGGCGGCGCGGCGCGGCGGAGGGCGAGGCCGGCCCCGACGACGCCACCCGCCCGCCCTGGCCGCCCGACGCGATCGTGGTCTGCTCGTTCGGGGACGCCTCGGTCAACCACGCCAGCGCCACCGCCGCGCTCAACACCGCCGGCTGGTACGACCACACCGGGCTGCGCATCCCGGTGCTGTTCGTGTGCGAGGACAACGGCCTCGGCATCAGCGTCCGGTCCCCGGAGGGCTGGGTGGCGACGGCGCTGCGGTCGAAGCCGGGGATCCGCTACTTCGCCGCGGACGGCACCGACCCGGTCGAGGCGTACGCGGGGGCGGCCGAGGCGGCGGCCTGGGTGCGCCGGCACCGGCGGCCGGCGGTGCTGCACCTGAGCACGGTACGGCTGATGGGGCACGCCGGGGCCGACGTGGAGAGCGCGTACCGCAGCGCCGACGAGATCGCCGGTGACCTGGCCCGTGACCCGCTGCTCGCCACCGCGCGGCTGCTGGTCGCCGCCGGGGTCGCCACCGGCGAGGAACTGCTGGGCCGGTACGACGCGCGGGGCTGGCAGGTGCGCCGGGTCGCCGAGGAGGTGCTCGGCGAGCCGAAGCTGGCCGCCGCGGCGGACGTGGTCGCCCCGCTGGCGCCCCGCCGGCCGGCCCGGGTGTCCCGGGCGGTGGCCGACGCGGCGACCCGGGCCGCCGGCCCGCGCGCCGCCGCGCGGGCCGAGGCGTTCGGGGGCAAGCCGCCCGAGCTGGCCGGCCCGCTCACCCTGGCGCAGAGCATCAACGCCGCGCTCGCCGACGCGATGCTCGACCACCCCCGGCTGGCCGTCTTCGGCGAGGACGTGGCCGCCAAGGGCGGGGTGTACGGGGTGACGAAGGGGCTGCGGGACCGGTTCGGGCCGGCCCGGGTCTTCGACACGCTGCTCGACGAGACGTCGATCCTCGGGCTCGGGCTGGGCGCCGGGCTGGCCGGGTTACTGCCGGTGCCGGAGATCCAGTACCTGGCGTACCTGCACAACGCCGAGGATCAGCTGCGCGGCGAGGCGGCCAGCATGCAGTTCTTCTCGCAGGGCGCGTTCCGCAACCCGATGGTGGTGCGGGTGGCCGGGCTGGCGTACCAGGAGGGGTTCGGCGGGCACTTCCACAACGACAACTCGGTGGCCGTACTCCGGGACGTGCCCGGCCTGGTGATCGCGGTGCCGGCGCGGCCGGACGACGCCGCGCCGCTGCTGCGGACCTGCCTGGCCAGCGCGGCGGTGGACGGCAGCGTCTGCGTCTTCCTGGAGCCGATCGCGCTCTATCACACCCGCGACCTGTACACGGCGGGCGACGAGGAGTGGCTCGCCGGGTACGCCGAACCGGGCGCCTGGGCGAGCGGGCACGTGCCGGTCGGCCGGGCCCGGGTGTACGGCGTCGGTTCGGCCGAGGACGTCACCATCATCACCTTCGGTAACGGGGTGCCGATGTCGCTGCGGGCGGCGGCCACCCTCGCCGACGAGGGGGTGGGCACCCGGGTGGTGGACCTGCGCTGGCTCGCCCCGCTGCCGGTGGCGGACGTCATCCGGGAGGCCACCGCGACCGGCCGGGTGCTGGTGGTGGACGAGACGCGCCGCTCCGGCGGGGTCGGCGAGGGGATCATCGCGGCCCTGGTCGACGCCGGATATGTGGGGGCGGTGAGGAGAGTGGCCGCAGTTGACTCGTTTGTACCATTAGGTCCGGCGGCGCGTCAGGTTCTGGTCTCCGAGGATGCCATTACCCAGGGTGCCCGTACGCTGCTGGCACGGTAAATTCCGTTCCACCCGGTGCGCCACTTGCGCGGGGCGGGTTTGGTGTGTGGACTTTGCCTGACGGCGTCGGTGGCGACGCCGCGAGCAGGGACGAGATGAGGAGGCACGCGACAGTGAGCGCGACCGCTGGTCAGGCCGCCGACGGGGTACGCAGCCTGGCGGACCGGTTCGGGATCGAGCCGGGGATGGTCGTCATGGAGATGGGGTACGACGACGACGTCGACCAGGATCTCCGCGACGCCCTGACCGACCGCTGTGGAGAACTTGTCGACGAGGACACCGACGAGGTGGTCGACGCGGTGCTGGTGTGGCACCGGGATGGCGACGGTGACCTGTTCGAGGTGCTCGTCGACGCCCTCGGCCCGCTGGCCGACGCCGGTGTGGTGTGGCTCCTGACGCCCAAGGCCGGGCGGGACGGGCACGTCGAGCCGAGTGAGATCGCCGAGTCCGCGCAGACCGCCGGCCTCCAGCAGACCTCCACCGTCAACGCCGGTCGGGACTGGAGCGGCGCCCGTCTCGTGCTACGCCGAGGCTCCAAGGGCCGTAAGTGACGCGGCGGGTCCAGCCCGGTCCCGCCGCGCCAGGTGTGGCAGGCTGAGCCCGTCCCAGAGGTGACCCGAGGAGTTCCCGGATGCCCATCGAGGTAGGCGCCGAGGCGCCGGACTTTGTGCTGAAGGACCAGAACAACCAGGAGGTCCGGCTCTCCGACCACCGCGGCCGGCGGGCCGTGCTGCTGGTCTTCTACCCGCTGGCGTTCACCGGCATCTGCCAGGGCGAGCTGTCCGAGCTGCGGGACAACCTCGACGAGTACGTCAACGACGACGTCCAGGTGCTGACGGTCAGCGTCGACTCGGTCTACGCCCACAAGATCTGGGCCGACCGGGAGGGCTACCAGTTCCCGCTGCTTGCCGACTTCTGGCCGCACGGCGCGGTCGCCCAGGCGTACGGCGTCTTCAACGACGTCGCCGGCATCGCCAACCGGGGCACCTTCGTGATCGACAAGGCCGGCGTGGTCCGGTTCGCCGAGATGAACATGCCGGGCGAGGCGCGGGACCAGGCGGGCTGGCGCAAGGCCCTCACCGCGACCGTGGCCGCCTGACCGACACCGGGCACACCGTTCGACCGGGCCGGAGGGCGACAGGTAAGCTAGCCTCCCTCCGGCCCGCCGTACGGGCGTTCCGGGCGCGTAGCTCAGTGGGAGAGCACTCGCCTTACAAGCGAGGGGTCGCAGGTTCGAAACCTGCCGCGCCCACCCTTCATCACTTCGAAGAGGTCCCGCTGTCGCCTGGCGTGACATCGAGCCTGCCACCTGACCTGCACGCGAGCCGACCGGGCGCAACGCGAATATGGTTGTGCGCTCGAACCATCTGGTTGTACCGTCGAACCATGCAGGACGGCGAGGTGGACACGGCGCAGAAGGCCCTGATGCGGTTCATCCGCAACTTCGGCCTCCATCAGCCCGACCGCACGCCGTGTGGGCAGCCGCTGCCTGTCTCCGAGGCACACGCCATGGTGGAGATCGCCGGAGCGGGGCGGATCCGTCAGGTGGAGTTGGCACGCCGGCTGCGGTTGGAGAAGAGCACCGTCAGTCGCCTGACCGCCAACCTGGTGGGCCGCGGGTGGGTGGACCGGGAGGCCGCCGCCGGTGACGGTCGCGGCGTGCTGCTCGTACTCACCGATGCCGGAGCCGCTGCGGCGGCTCGGCTTGCCGACGCGCGCCGCGACCGACTCACCGCCCTACTCGATCGCATCCCCGGCGAGCAGCGCTCCGCGGTGGTGCGCGCGCTACAGACCCTTGCGGAGGCCGCTGATGGACCGTCCTGACCGCCCCTACGCTCGTAGGGGGACCGTGCTGCTGGTGGTGGCGACCGCCGTCGCGGCGCTGAGTGCTGGCTGCTCCGGTGGCTCGTCGACACCGACGCCGGCTTCGTCCAGCCGCCAGGTGGAGGTGGCCGAGCGGGGTGCGTCCGTCATGCCGTTCGACCTGGACCGCACCACACACCAGTTCACCAAGACCGACGGCGGTGGCGTGCAGACGGTCGTCGCCGACGACCCGCAGGACACCACCCAGATGAGCCTCATCCGGCAACACCTGACCGAAGAGGTTGACCGCTTCCGGCGCGGCGACTTCACCGATCCCGGCCGTATCCACGGCCAGAAGATGCCCGGCCTGGAAGCGCTTCGCGGTCACGGCGGGCGGATCACGATCGACTACGAGACCACCGCCGATGGCGGGCGCATCACCTACACCACCACCGACCCGGGGCTTCGCGACGCGCTGCACGTGTGGTTCGACGCCCAGGTCAGCGATCACGGCCAGCACGCCACCAACTGAGCGCCTCCGAGGTCCGCTTCCCGCCGAGCCGACGTCGGGCTTCGCGCCCGGCCGGGCGGGGCGCGGAGACGGCGGCTGTTGTGGACAATGCTCGTCAGGAGAGAGTCGACCGCCGCCGCATTCGGGGGATCCGCGATGACCCTACGTCCAGACGTCGTCGTCCTCGGTTGCGGCGTCACCGGCCTCAGCACCGCCATCCGCCTGGTCGAGGGCGGTGCGCGGGTGCTGATCCGCACCGCGGCCCCACCCGCGCGGACGACGTCGAGCCTGGCCTCGGCGCTCGTCGGCCCGAACCTGTCGCCGCCCGACGACCCGCAGCGCGCCTGGACCGAGGAGACCCTGCGGGTGCTGCGCGACGAGCCGATGCCGGGCGTGACGCTGCGGGAGGGCACGCTCGCCGCCCGCCCCGCCGGGGCCACGCCGCCGTTCGCGGAGCGGACGCTGGGCTTCCGGCCACTCGACGACGATGAGCGCCCGACCGGGTTCGGCACCGCCTTCACCGTCCGCCTGCCGCTCGTCGACATGCCCGTCTACCTCGCCCACCTGCTGCAACGCTTCCAGGGCGCCGGCGGCGAGGTGCGCGAGGAGCCGGTGGGATCGCTCGGGGAGGCCGCCGCCGTGGCCCCGGTGGTGGTCAACTGCACCGGGCTTGCCGCGCGGCACCTGACCGACGACGCCGAGCTCCATCCCGTACGCGGGCCCAGGATCGTGGTGCGCAATCCCGGCATCGAGCGGTTCTTCATGGAGGCGCCGATGACGCCGACCTGGGCGTCGATCTTCCCGCACGGCGACCACGTGGTGCTCGGCGGCGCGCAGCGGCGCAGCGAGGACACCACGCCGGACCCGGCGGAGGAGGCCGACATCGTGGCGCGGTGCGCGCGGATCGAACCCGCGCTGACCGACGCGGAGGTGATCGAGCACCGGGTGGGGCTGCGACCGGGCCGGCCGGTGCCGCGGGTGGCGGCCGAGCGGCGCGGCGACGCCCTGGTGGTGCACAACTACGGCCACGCCGGCAGCGGCGTCATGCTGTCCTGGGGGTGCGCCCGGGACGCGGCGGCGCTGGCGCTGGGCGGGCGGACCGACCGGTCCGCCGAGTGAGGGGAACGCCGGTATGTCGACCGAGCCACAACCGGGCGTCGCTCCCGCGGACCAGCGCGTCCGCCATCGCGGGGAGCCGGTGACGCTGACGGTCGACGGGCAGGAGTTCCGGGTACGCGTCCGGGTGGGCGAGCCGCGCACGTACGACTTCGACTGGCTCACCGGGCCGCACGAGTACGGCTTCGCGCTCTCCGGCCCGCGCGACCTGGTGTTGAGCCACGCCGAGATGACGCAGGCCATCCGCGACTTCCTCGCGCAGATCGACCCGGCCACGGGCTACCTCGCGGACTAGACCTCGTGCCCGCCGTCGCGGCGCGGCGCGGCGGTGGGCCCCCGCAGGTCCGCCCCCGCCGGCTCCCAGAGCTGGATCGGGTTGCCCTCCGGGTCGCGCAGGCTGGCGAACCGTCCGTTCGGGTACTCCTCGGGGTCGACCTCCACCGCCACGCCGGCGCCCCGCAGCTGCCCGACCATGGCGTCCAGGTCGGACACCCGGAAGTTCAACGACCAGGAGTGGGCCGGGCCGCCGAAGTGGTCGGACTCCGCGTCCATGGCCGCCAGGACGGTCGGCCCCGGTCGCTGCCACCAGGACGACACGTCGTACGACTCCGGCGCCGGGTCGATCCCGAGGTGGGTGACGTACCAGTGGTTCAGCCGGTCAGGATCCTGGGCCCGGAAGAACACTCCACCGATGCCGGTCACCCGTTCCATGGTTCTCCTCGCGTCGTTGGGATGGGTCAGCGGGTGGCGCGGGCGCGGAAGGTGTCCGCCCCGTCGCCGGTCAGCTCCGGCAGGACGACCAGCCGGCCGGTGAGCGCCATCATCAGCGCCTCCGCGCTGCCGCGTACCTCCGGGCCGTCGCCCCGGGCCCAGTCCAGGTCGGTGGCCGCGAACCGCAACCCGGCGCGCAGCCGGCGCGGCCCGAACGCGACGGACCGGCGGCTGACCAGGAAGTCCAGCGACACCCGGGCATGCGCCAGGTCGAGCCGGTGGGGCAGGCCGAGCGGACGGCGTACGTCCTGACCGTGCACCTGGAGGTCGGTGAGCTGGCCGTACAGCCCGACCACCGGTGGCGAGAACGCGTTCCGTTCGTTGCGTCGCAGCTCGGCCGCCAGCTCGGCGGCCGGCCGGCGGGCGACCATGCGGGCCAGCTCGGCGTTGGCCCGGTGCAGGCTGAGGCGGCTGCGCAGGATCAGCGGCAGGAACCAGCGCGGGGAGGCGGCGAACGGGGCGACCACGTGGCCGGCCACCTCCTTGACCGTCCACGCGCCACACAGGCTGGGCGTGTCCAGCTGCTCGGGGGTCAGCGAGTCGATCAGGTCGGCGAACCGGCGGCGTTCCGCCGCCACCATGTCGAGGAGAGCCACCCCGCCGACGCTACCGACGCGGGCCCGTCCGCGCTGCCCCCGGCGCACCGCGCGAGCGGGTGTTAACAAGGGGTCCCGCCTCTACCGAATGCGTTAATAAGGTGCCCCTCCTTGCCGGAGGATCGGGGGGTGGGCTACGCGGAGGTGAACGGGCTGCGCCTCTGGTACGAGGTGCGCGGCGCCGGCCGTCCGCTGGTGCTGCTGCACGGCAGCTACGGCACGGGGGAGACCTTCGCGCCGATCCTGCCCGCCCTGGCCGCCCGGCGTCGGGTGGTCGCCGTCGACCTGCAGGGACACGGCCGCACCGCCGACGTGGACCGGCCGCTGCGGTACGAGTCGCTGGCCGACGACGTCGCCGCGCTGATCCGGCGCCTCGGCCTGGTCGAGCCGGACCTGATGGGCTATTCGCTCGGCGGGGCGGTGGCGCTGCGTACCGCGATCCGGCATCCGGGGCTGCCGCGTCGGCTGGTGGTGGTGTCGGCGCCGTGCAAGCGGGCCGGGTGGCGGCCGGCGGTGCTGGCCGCGCTGGCCGGGCACGACGAGCGGACCGCCGAGCGGATGCGGGGCACCCCGGCGCACCTGCGGTACGAGCGGGTGGCGCCCCGGCCGGGGGACTGGCCGGTGCTCTGGGCCAAGAGCGGTGAGCTGCTGCGCCACGACTACGACTGGTCCGCCGAGGTGGCCGCGCTGGCGCTGCCGGTGCTGCTGGTCTTCGCCGACGCGGACTCGGTGCCCGTCAGCCACGTCGCGGAGTTCTTCGGGCTGCTCGGCGGCGGCGACGGTCGCTCCACCGCCCGGCTCGCGGTGCTGCCCGGGCACACCCACGACGACATGCCGGGCGCCCCGGCCCTGCCGGCCGCCGTGCTGCCGTTCCTCACCCACCCCGTCCACGAGCCGGGCTGACCGGCGTCCGGCCCGCCGTCACCCCCCGTACGCCCGCCGGCGGCGCCACCGCGCCACGCCGAGCACCGCCAACCCGGCCACGCCGGCCAGCCCGGCCCCGAGCCAGAACCGGGGGCCCAGCCCGGCCGGTGGGTCGGCCTTCCGGACCCGGGCGGCGCGCACCACGTCGTCGGCGACGTCCACGGCGACCACCTCGTCGGGGGCGGTGAGCAGGGTCCGGGGTGTGGCGGTGCCGGGGTCCAGGGCCAGCACCCGAACGCTGCCGACGTTGCCGTACGCGGTCCGCTGGTCCATCTCCAGCGGCTGGTCGAACCGGGCCGGCGCGTTCGGGTGCGGCAGGTAACCGACCACCATCGCCGCACCGGCGTCGGTCCAGCCGAGCAGCCGGATCGCGGTCACGCCCGACACCCCGGGCAGCTCCGCCGCGCCCGTCTCCCGACCGGTGCCCGGGTCGACCATCCGGACCTCACGCCCGTTCGCCGGGTCGGCGTGACGTAGCCGCCAGGTGTCGCCCTGCCGCACTGCCAGCGTCAACCACCGGCCGTCGGGCGTCCAGGCGCCCTTGCCGGCCAGCCAGGTCGATGCGGGGAGCGGGAAGGAGGCCGTCTGCCGGCCGTCGAGGTCGGTGACCCGGATGGCGCCCCCGCCCGGGTCGGCGGGGTGCCGGCCGCCGGCGGAGTCCACCGGCGCCGGGCTGCCCATCTCGTACGCGAGGCGGCGGCCGTCGGGGGTGAACGCGACGGACCGGCCGAAGCTGGCGTTGTGCGGCCCCTCGGCCACCTCGACCCGGGGCCCACCGTCGAGCGGAAGCAGGCTGAGCGTCGAGCGGTAGCCCGTCCGCAACTCGTCGATCGCCGTGGTGTCCCGGACCACCAGCCGAGTGCCGTCCGGCGACCAGGCGACCGGCGTGCTGGTGACACTGCCGGCCACGTCGGTGGTGAGCTCGCGGGCCCGGCCGGTGACCAGATCGATCACCGTCACCCGGGGCCGGTCGGCGCTGCCGGAGCCGTGGGCCACCAGTCGCCCGTCGGCGGAGAGGACCACGTCCTCGCCGGTGCGCGCCTCGTACCCGACGGTGAAGGTCCGGTACCGGTCCGCGTCGGCGCCGACGGCCACCACCCGGCTGCCTTCCTCCCGCCAGACCAGGCCGGGCGCCTGGCCGCTGAAGATGACCGAGGCGGGGCCGAGCCGGGGCCGGTCGGTGGCGTGCAGCTCGCCGAAGGCCGGCGAGCTGACCCGGTCCGGCAGCGCCCCGTCGGCGGCCGGGGCGGCGGCGGAGGTCGCCGGACCGGCGGCCCGCAGCCCCAGCGGCACCAGCGCGACCAGGGCCAGGGCGGCGAGGGCGGCGGCCATCGAGCGGCGCCGGGTCCGCCGCGCCGTCGCGACCGCCCGGTCGTGCACGTCGTACGCGGGCACGGCCTCGGCGGTCTCCCGCAGCGCGTCGCGCAGCCGGGCGCTCATCGCAGGCTCCGCTCCGCCGGCCGGTCCACCAGCTCGGGGGCGATGGCCCGCAGCCGGCGTACCGCGTCGTGGCCGTGCCGCTTGACGGTGCCGATCGAGCAGCCCAACGCCTCGGCCACCTGCGCCTCGGTCAGGTCCTCGTAGTAGCGCAGCACCAGCACCGCCCGCTGCCGGGGGGTGAGCCGGCGCAGCGCGGCGTCCAGGGTCAGCCGTAGGGCGGTGGCGTCGCTGTGGTCGCCTCGGGGCAGCTCGGTCGGCACCGCCTCCAGCCGCTCGGCGACCCGGCGCCGGCGCCACCAGGAGACCTGCTGGTGGTACATGGCCCGGCGCACGTACGCCTCGGGGTCGCCGCCGTGGATCCGCCGCCAGTGCCGGTAGGTGCGGGCCAGCGCGCTCTGCAACAGGTCCTCGGCGAGCTGGTGGTCGCCGGTCAGCAGGTAGGCGGTGCGGGACAGCGCCGGGGACCGCTGCACCACGAACTCGTGGAACGACTCCGACATCCCCACCCCCTCACCCGCTATGAACGCCGCCGCCCCGGCAAAGGGTTGAGGCTCCCCGGCCAAGCCGGCGCACCGCCGGAAGGTCGAGGTCACCGGTCAAGCCGGCGCACCGCTGGAAGGTGGAGGCTCACCCGTCGAGCCGACGGGCCAGCCACGGCAGCAGCGCGTCGCCCTGCAGACGCTGGAACGCCCGCACGGTGGGGATGCCGGGCGGGGGCGGCTGGCGGGCGCCGTCGAGGAAGAAGCCGGTGAGCCCGGCGAGCGCCCCGGTCAGGTCGGCCGGGTCGACGGTCGCGGTGAGCGGCCGGGCGGCCAGCAGCGCGTCCGGGTCGTGCCCGCCGTACACCTGCACGTTGAGCACGGTCAGCAGGGTGTCCAGCCAGGCCGGCCCACGGCAGGCCCAGGGCCAGTCCACCACGGTGACCGTGCCGTCCGGGCCGAGCAGCAGGTTGTCGGCCCGCACGTCGAGGTGGCAGAGGGTGTCGCCGGCCAGCGCGGCCAGGCCCCGGTCGGCGGCGGCGCACAGCTGCGGCAGCCGGGCCCGGGCCCACGGGTCGAGGTCGGCCGGCGGGTCGGCGGTGATCCGCCGCCAGCCGGCGAAGTCGACGGCGAGCGCTTCCGTCGCGGTGGCGCTCACCTCGGCCGGGGCCGGGGTGAGCGCCGTGGCCATGGTCTCCAGGGTGGACAGCACGGCGGCCAGCTCGCCGGCGTCCCAGGGGGTGACCGGGTGCCGGCCCTCGACGTCGGCGAAGACCAGCGCGATCCAGTCGCCGTCGTCGTGGCTGCCGAGCAGTCGGGGGGTCGGCGCGGCCGGCGGCAGCACGGCGGCGATCCGCCCCTCGGCCCGGTGCATCGCGGGACTGCGGTCGTTCTGCGCCGGGCTGACCGCCTTGACGAACGCCCGCCCGCCCCGCGCGGTGCGGACCCGGTCGGCGGTGCCGGGGGAGAAGCCGCCGGGCTGCGACCGCGCGGCCACCACCCGGTCGCCGAGGATGGCCTCGACCGCGTCCCGGACGCTGGCGGGCAGGTCGGTCCAGCCGATCCGGGTTCGTGTCGTACCGCTCATCCTGGACAGCGTCGGCGACGCGGGTCGGCCGGGCAACCCAATTGGCGACCCGTCAGGTGGTCGGCCGCAGGTAGCGCAGCACGACCACCCCGTTGTCGACCGGCCGGGCGTCGGCCAGCGCGAACCGGTGGGCGGCGAAGTCCCGTGCGACGAGCGGGATGCCGCTGCCGGCCACCATCGGGTTGAGCTTGACCACGAGTTCGTCGATCTCGTCGAGGAGTTGCCCGGCGAGCTGCCCGCCGCCGCAGAGCCAGATGTCGCCACCGGGCCGGTCCTTCAGCTCGCGGACGAAGGCCGCCGGGTCGCCGGCCACGATCTCCACCTCGGGGTGGTCGGCCGGGGCCAGTGAACGGCTGAAGACGTACTGCGTGAGGTGGGCGTACGGGCTGGGGACGCCGAGTTTCAGGCCCGGCTCGTAGCTGCCCCGACCCATCAGCACGGCGTCGAAGCGGCCGGCCGGCGGCGAGTCGATGCCGAGCGGGGCGTGGGCGAAGGTGGGCAGCGTCTGGGGCCACTCGGCCACCTGGACGGGGTCGGGCTCCAGCGGGAAGAAGTCGTACGACCCGTCGGGGGCGGCGATGAAGCCGTCGAGGGTGCTGGCGACGAAGTACACGAGCTTGCGCAAACCGGCTCCGATGACCGAGGGCAACCACGACGGCTGTCGTGGTCGGAGGCGAATATACAACACCTGTCGTGGTTGTTGCTAGGGTGTGCGCATGGCCCGGAACCCGCACCGCCGTACCCTGCTCGCCGACGCCGGGTTGCGGGTGCTCGCCGCCGGCGGCGCGCGGGGCCTGACCCACCGGGCGGTCGACGCCGAGGCCGGCGTGCCCACCGGCACCGCCTCCAACTACTTCCCGTCCCGAGCGGCGCTGCTCGCCGGCCTGGCCGAGCGGATCTTCGACCGGATGGCGCCCGACCCCGTCGTGCTCGCCGCACTCGGCCGGCGGGAGCCCTCCCTGGCGCTGGTCACCGACTACCTGCGGGACATCGTCGACCGCACCACCCGCGAGCCCGACCTCACCCGGGCCCTGTTCGCGCTGCGGCTGGAGGCGGCCCGCCACCCGGAGTTGCGGGTCGCGCTCGGCGCCGTGCTGCGCCGCGGCTACGCCGACGACGTCGCGCACCACGTCGCGGCGGGGTTGCCGGGCGGCGCCTTCGAGGTAGCGCTGCTGCACTACGCGGTGGACGGGCTGCTGCTCGACCTGCTCACCACCTCCACCGACGCCGGGTTCGACGTCGACCAGGTGGTCTCCGCCCTGGTGTCCCGCCTGGTCGGCGGGGCGACCGCAGGGGAAGGCGGGTAGCGCCGGCCGGCGCAGGTATGTCCCTCCCCGCACCGGGAAACCGGTCGCGCAGCGTCCGCGGCGGGGAGGAGCGACGGATGGCCAACAGCCTGTGCATCGGGGTGCTCGGCTCGTACGGTGGCCGCAACCTGGGCGACGAGGCGATCCTCAGCGGCCTGCTGGCGGATCTGCGCAACCAGGAACCGAACGCCCGGATCATCGTCTTCTCCCGCAACCCGGCACACACCGCCCTCACCCATCCGGACGTCGAGGCGGTGCCGTGGGAGGGCGTCAGCCGCGTCGACTCGGCGGCGGTGCTCGGCCAGCTCGACCTGCTGATCCTCGGCGGCGGCGGGATCCTCTACGACAAGGAGGCCCGCCGTTACCTGCGGGTGGTGCGGGTGGCCCAGGAACGCGGCCTGCCGCTGCTCACGTACGCCGTCGGGGTGGGGCCGCTCAACGACGGCGTGGACACCGGGATGGTCCAGGAGACCCTGGCCAGGGCGATCGAGGTGACCGTCCGTGACCAGGAGTCCCGGATGGTGCTGGAGGAGGCCGGGCTGGTGAACCCGATCACCGTCACCGCCGACCCGGCGTTCCTGCTGGATCCGGAGGAGTTCCCCCGGGAGCGGCTGCGCGAGGAGGGCGTGCCGGCCGGGACCCGGCTGGTGGGGATGAGCGTGCGGGAACCCGGGCGGGCCGCCGAACGCCTCGACGTGGACGGCTACCACCGGCTGCTGGCCCAGATCGCCGACTTCCTGGTGCACCGGATCGACGCGCACGTGCTCTTCGTGCCGATGGAACGCGACGACATCCGGCACTCGCACGGGGTGATGACCCACATGACGGCGGCCGACCGGGGCCGGATCCTGCACAACGACTATTCACCCTCGCAGGTGCTCGGGCTGATGCGGCACTTCGACCTCGCGGTCGGTATGCGGCTGCACTTCCTGATCTTCGCCGCCATGATGGGCACCCCGTTCCTGCCACTGCCGTACGCCGGGAAGGTCTTCGACCTGGCCCAGCGGCTCGGCGTGCCGGCGCTCAAGGGCGTGGAGCGGGAGGTGGAGGGCCCGCTGCTGGCGGAGGTCGACCGGCTCTGGGACGAGCGGGAGGCCCGGGCCGCGGCCACCGCGCAGCGGGTGGCCGAGGTGTGCGAGCAGGCCCGCGGCACCTCGCACGTCATCCGGGGCGTGCTGGAGAGCCTGCGCGCCCGGACGCTGACCCGGATGCCGGCCTCCTGACCTGCGGCGGGACGGTCAGACGGCCGGGCCGCGCCAGGCGTAGACCCAGGGGTTGCCGTCGTGGTCGGACTCCAACTCGTAGATCTCCGCGGCGGCCAACCCCTCCGGGCCGAGGTGGTGGTGGGTCAGCGGTGGCCGGTCGTTGCTGTCCAGCTCGACGGTGACCGTCTCGCCGTCGGCCGTACCGCCCACCAGGGGGATCTCCACGGTTGTCGCCATGCGCCCATCCTGCCGTCCGGACGGCCAGCCCCGCAGGATTTGCGGGGCAGTGGAGCGCGCCGCCGACCGATACGGTCGACGGATGGCGGAGATCTCGATCGATCCGACCCTCGGTCCGGTGCTGGCCCGCACCGGCGACGAACGCGCCGTCCTCGAGTCGTTCCTCGACTTCCACCGGGCGATCCTGTTGCGCAAGGTGCGGGGGCTCAGCGACGCCGAGGCCACCCGCCGGCTGGTGCCGTCCGCGACAAACCTCGCCGGCCTGCTCAAACACCTGACCCTGGTGGAGGGCAACTGGTTCCCGGCGCTGCTCGACCCCGGGCCGGGAGACTACTTCCGCACCGACGAGGCCGAGGCGGTGGCCAGCTTCACGGTGGCCGAGGGGGAGACCCTGGCGGCGCTGGCCGAGGCGTACGCGGCGGCGTGCGCCCGGTCCCGGTCCGTGGCCGCCCGGTTCCCGCTGGACCACGTCGTGCCGCAGCCGCAGCTCGGCGAGGTGTCGCTGCGCTGGATCTTCGTGCACATGATCGAGGAGACCGCCCGGCACGCCGGGCACGCCGACATCCTGCGCGAGCTGACCGACGGCGAGACCGGCGCGCTCTGAACCCGGGCCGCCGATGCGCGACATCGCGCGTCGGGCGGGGATCAGGCGCGGGGCAGCAGTCCCGCCGGGTATTCCATCCCGTCGTGGGTGCAGGCCGCGGCGGCCACCCGGGCCGCGTACGCCGCCGCCTCCGGCAGCCCGGCGCGGCGCAGCCGGCCGGCGATCAGCCCGGCCGCGAACGCGTCACCGGCGCCGTTGGTGTCCACCACCCCGGCCGGCGGGACGTCGGCCGGCACGTGGGTCACCGTCCCGTCGCCCCGGTACAGGTCGGCGCCGTCCGCGCCCCGGGTCACCACCACCGTGCGCGGCGCCAGGCCGGCGGCCACCGCCGGCGCCCGGTCGCCGAGCCGTACGCCGCTGACGAAGACCAGCTCCGCCGCATCCGCGAACGGCCGGTGGTACGGGTTCTCGCCGTCCCAGTCGTGCAGGTCGGTGGAGAGGAGCACCCCGTCGGGCCGGGCCTTGCGCAGCACGGGCAGCGCGTCCCGGGCCCAGTCCATGATCGACACGTGCACGTGGGCGGCGGCACCGACCAGCCCGGCCAGCTCGTCGTCGGTGAACGGCGGCGGCCCCGACCAGGGGCTCGGGTCGTACAGCGACATCCGCCGGCCGGCCGGGTCGACCAGATTCACCGACTGCCGGGTCCGCGCGGGGCCCTCGGCCAGCAGCGCCGACACCGAGGTACGCCCCAGCGCGGCCCGGACCACCCCGCCGGCCGGGTCCGCGCCGAGCACGTCGACCAGCCCCACCCGCAGCCCGAGGGCGTGCCCGGCCAGGGCCACGCCCGCGCCGGTGTTGCCGATCCGCGCCTCGATCCCCGGCACGGTCAGCGAGTCGGCGGCCGGCAGCGGGATCGCCGGCACCCGCACCCGCAGATCCACCCCGAGCCCACCGATCACCAGCAGATCCACCATGGCGCGAACGCTAGTCGACCCGGCCCATCGCCACCGCCCGGCCATCGGCCCGCCCCGCCGGGGCCGCCCGGTCATCGGCCCGGCCCGCCGTGGCCGCCCGGTCATCGGCCGGGCAGGGCCTAAGCTGGCCTCGGTCGTCGGCGAGGGGGAGTGCGTGCTGGTCGTTCACGGGGCGTGGCTGGTCGGTGCCGGTCTCGCCGTCTGGGCCGAGGACAGCGCGCTGCCGGCCCGCGCCCCCCGCCGCCCCGGCCGGGCACCGCGCGAGCGGCCCCACCCGTTCGCCGCCGACCACGACACCCTCGCCGCCGCGCTGGGCCACCCACCGGCCGTGGCCGGCACGGTGCTGCTGCGCCTGCCGACCCGGGCCGGCTCCCCGCTGGACTCCCCGGAGCTGGTCCGGACCGCCGTCGCCGAACCGGTCCGCGGCCCGGTCACCCTCGCCGGTTGGCGGACCCCCGCCCTGACGTACGCCCCCGACGCGGCGCTGGCGCTGCTGGCCGCGCTCGACGACCAACCCGCCGTGCCCGGTGCCACACTGCGCCACCTGGCCCGGATCGCCGAGTTCGCCGGGGACCTGGTGACCCGGGGCCGCCTGCTGCCGGGCCTCGCCCCGGCCCACCCGGACGACGGTCACCGGCCGGCCGGATCCGCCGAGGTCCGCTGGGACGGTGCCGTCGGCGACGACCGGCCCGGCGCTGCCGTCGGCTACGACCGGCGGCCCGGTGCCGCCGGTGCGGGTCCGGCCGGTGCCGGCCTGGCCCGGGCGGTGTGGCGGCCCCTGCTGACCGGCACCGACGCCGGGTGGGCGCGCTCGCTCGCGCTGGCCCTGCCACCGGCCGCCCGCGCCGCCGCCGGGCCGGCCCCGGCCACGCGCCCGTCGCGGACCGGCACCGGTGAGCGGGGAGCCGGCGCCGACGGGCGGGGAGCCGAGGCCGGTGAGCCGGGGGCCGGCGCGGTGGTCGCCGACGCGCTGGGCGCGTTGACCGACGCCGCCGCGCGGGCCGGGCTCGCCGACATCGACCTGGTCCGGGGCGGGCGGCGGGACGGGGTGGTGGCGGCCTGGCTGCGGGCGCTGACCGGCCCGGAGCGGGCCTTCACCGCCGACCCGGTGGCGCTCGACACGCTCGGGCGCGAGCTGGACGCCTGGCAGCGGGACGCGGCCGGCGGCGCGGTGCGGGCCAGCTTCCGGCTGGTCGAGCCGGACCCCGACGAGGTCGTCGAGGCGCTGGTGGTGGTGCCGGCGGACCCGGCGGCCGTGGTCCACCCGGCCGGCCCGTGGCGGCTGGAGTTCGGGCTCCAGGCCGCCGACGAACCGGGTCTGCACGTCGCCGCCGGCCAGGTGTGGCGGGAGCCGGCGAGCGTCACCGCGTTGGTCGGGCGGGGCGCCGACCCGCAGGAGACGCTGCTGGCCGAGCTGGGCCGGGCCAGCCGGCTCTGGCCGGAGCTGGAGCGGGCGCTGCGTACCGCCGCCCCGGAGGAGGTGGAGCTGGACGTCGAGGGCGCGCACCGGTTCCTGCGCGACGGCGCGCCGGCGTTGCACGCGGCCGGGTTCGGGGTGCTGCTGCCCTCCTGGTGGCGGCGCCCGTCGTCGCGGCTCGGCGCGCGGCTGCGGGCCAGCGGCCGGACCGCGCCGGGCACCGTCGCCGGCACCGCCGGCGCGCTGGGCCTGGACGCCCTGGTCGACTACCGGTGGGAGGTGGCGCTCGGCGACCAGCCGCTCTCCCCGGCCGAGCTGGAGTCGCTGGCCGCCGCGAAGGCGCCGCTGATCCGGGTCCGGGGTCGCTGGGTCGAGCTGGACCCGAAGCGACTCGCCGCCGGGCTGCGGCTGATCCGCTCCGGCGGCGAGCTGACCGTCGCGGACCTGCTGCGGCTCGGACTTTCCGAGGCGGACCGCCCCGACGAGCTGCCGGTGCTGGAGGTGACCGCCGACGGCGCTCTCGGTGAGCTGCTGGCCGGGCAGGTGGAGCGGCGGCTCACCCCGGCCGATCCGCCGGCCGGCTTCCGGGGCACGTTGCGGCCGTACCAGCGGCGGGGGTTGGCCTGGCTGGCGTTCCTCCAGTCGCTCGGGCTGGGCGGCATCCTCGCCGACGACATGGGGCTGGGCAAGACGGTGCAGCTGCTCGCCCTGCTCGCCGGGGATCCGCCGGAGGCCGGGCCGACCCTGCTGGTCTGTCCGATGTCGCTGGTCGGCAACTGGCAGCGGGAGGCGGCGAAGTTCACCCCGGAACTGCGCGTACACGTGCACCACGGCGCCGAGCGGGCCCGGGGCGAGAGTTTCACCGCGGCCGTGCACGCCGCGGACCTGGTGTTGACCACCTACTCGGTGGCCGCCCGGGACGCGCTGGACCTGGCCGGCGTCGACTGGCACCGGGTGGTGGTGGACGAGGCCCAGGCCATCAAGAACGCCGCCACCCGCCAGGCCGAGGCGGTCCGCGCGCTGCCCGCGCGGCACCGGGTCGCGGTCAGCGGTACGCCGGTGGAGAACCGCCTCGCCGACCTCTGGTCGATCATGCAGTTCGCCAACCCGGGGCTGCTCGGCCCGGCCGCCGGCTTCCGCAAGCGGTTCGCCGAGCCGATCGAACGGCACGGCGACGTCGAGGCGGCCGAGCGGCTGCGCCGGATCACCGGCCCGTTCGTGCTGCGCCGGCTCAAGACCGACCCGTCGATCATCTCCGACCTGCCGGAGAAGCTGGAGATGGAGGTGCTCTGCAACCTCACCGCCGAGCAGGCGGCGCTCTACCGGGCGGTGGTCGACGAGATGCTGGCGAAGATCGAGTCCGCCGAGGGCATCGAGCGGCGCGGGCTGGTGCTGGCCGCCATGACCCGGCTCAAGCAGGTCTGCAACCACCCGGCCCAGCTGCTGCACGACGGTTCGCCGCTGGGCGGGCGCTCCGGCAAGCTGGAGCGGCTGGAGGAGATCGTCGACGAGGTCCTCGCCGCGGGGGAGAAGGCCCTGCTCTTCACCCAGTACGCCGAGTTCGGCGGGATGCTGCGCGGGCACCTCTCCGCCCGGGTGGGCCGGGAGGTGCTGTTCCTGCACGGCGGGGTGGGCAAGGCCGACCGGGACGCGATGGTCACCCGGTTCCAGTCCGCGCAGGGGCCACCGCTGTTCGTCCTCTCGCTCAAGGCGGGCGGCACCGGGCTCACCCTGACCGCCGCCAACCACGTGGTGCACGTCGACCGGTGGTGGAACCCGGCCGTCGAGGACCAGGCCACCGACCGGGCGTTCCGGATCGGCCAGCGCCGCCGGGTGCAGGTACGCAAGTTCGTCTGCGCCGGCACCGTGGAGGAGAAGGTGGCGGCCGTCATCGCCGACAAGCGGCAGCTGGCCCGCAGCGTGGTCGGCAGTGGCGAGCAGTGGGTCACCGAGCTGTCCACCGGCCAGCTGCGTGACCTGTTCGCGCTGGAGGCCGGGGCGGTGGTCGAGTGACGCCCCGGGAGAACGGCGACGGCCGGTTCGCCGACTACGGCCCGCCGCTGCCCGTCGACGGCGGGCTGCGGGCGCGCAGCACCCGCGGGGCGATCGGCGTCTCCTGGTGGTCCCGGCGGTTCCTGGAGGTGCTGGAGTCGTTCGCGCTGGGCACCCGGCTGACCCGGGGCCGCTCCTACGCGCGCAAGGGCCAGGTGCGCAGCCTGGAGATCACCCCCGGCCGGGTCACCGCGACCGTGCAGGGTTCCCGGCCGCAGCCGTACCGGGTGACCATCGGGCTGGCGGCCTTCCCGGCCCGGGTCTGGGCCCGCCTGGAGCGGGACCTGGCCGCCCAGGCGTTCTTCAGCGCGCGGCTGCTCGCCGGTGACCTGCCGGCCGAGCTGGAGGAGGTGTTCGCCGCCGCCGGCGCGCCGCTGTTCCCGGCCGAGGTGGACGAGCTGACCCAGCGGTGCAGCTGCCCGGACTTCGCGGTGCCCTGCAAGCACCTAGCGGCCACCTTCTATCTGCTCGCCGAGGCGTTCGACGCGGACCCGTTCGAGCTGCTGCGGTGGCGTGGCCGGGGCCGCGCCGAACTGCTCGACCGGCTCCGCGCGCTGCGCGGCACCGCCGGCGACCCGCAGCGGACGACCCGCGCCGCGGACCGAGGGCCGGAGCCGGACGGCGCCGATCACGAGCGGGCGGACGCCGCCGGGCGCGCGGGCGGCGGCGGGGCGTCCACGGTGGACCGGGCCCGGCCGGCCGTCGGCGCGGCGCGGGCGCTGGACGCGCTGCCGGTCGCCCCGCTCGACGAGGCCGTCGACGTGTTCTGGGGCCTGCCGGTGCCGTTGCCCGACCGGCCGCCGAGCCTGGTCACCGAGCCGGACCTCCTGCTGCGGCAGCTCGGCGCCCCGGCACCGGCCATCGGTGGCCCCGGTCTGGTGGAGCGGCTGCGCCGGGCGTACCGCGCTCTCGGCTCGTCGTAACCCGACGGTGGCCCGGGCCGGCGGTGTCGCGGCGGTTGACGGCGGCCCGGGCGGGCCGACCGCGACCCGGCGGGCCAGCGGTGGTCACTGTGGGTGACCTGGTGGGGGCGATGACGCCACTTCGTGCGTGATACCTCTCAGGTATCAATATGACTCTGAGGTATCACGCTCGATCGCACCTCGTCCCCGCGCGGCCCCGACACCCGGCGGCGGCTCGTGCTCACAGCCACCGGCGGCGGAAGCGCCACATCAGACCGGCGTTGGCCACCAGCACCACGGCGCAGATCGCGCCGGCCAACCGGCCGGCGAGTACGGTCATCGCCGGCAGCGAGGCCCAGAGCACGATGGTCAACAGCATCAGATACCGGCCACGGCGGGCCCGGGCCCGCTGGTCGAGGCGGGCGAAGAACTGCGGGTCGCTCTCCCGCAGCTGACGGGTGATCTGTTCGAACCTGCGCTGATCCTCTTTGCTGAGCATGGCGGTGCCTTCCCCTCACGGCTTCAGCGGTTCGGCGGCATACCCGCTGCGGCGGTGGCTCACGCTCACCCGCCGCTGCTACTTTCGCTGCTCGGGGCCGCCACGCTCGCCGAGCGGGCTGCAACTCCGGCTTATCCGCGGCTTAAGTTTCGCTAAGGGGCTGAACGCGACAAGTAGCGCCGGTTGGGCGCGGAACGTTACATCCGGGCCGATCGGGGGAACGTCCGCCCAGTTCCGGGCAGCCCGGTCGGCACCCGGGCCCGGCCCGCCCCGGTGACGTTCGTTGAGCGGTGTCTTAAGTGCCCTGTCCCGCCGCCGGCGCACGCCTTGAAGGCCACAATCCCCGTCACTACCGTCCCGGGCAACTTCGCCTCCACGAAAACGGGATTGGTACATGGCCGACCAGAACGTGCCACCGCATCGTCCACGGGACGACCGCGGATGGGACGGACCGCAACCCCCCGAGCTGGACGCCTACCGCGCCCCGACGCCGTACGCCCGGCCCACCCCCACGGTGACCACCGCCCCGCAGTGGGTCGGCCCCGAGGGCCTGGCCGGACAGAGCCTCGCCGGCCCGCCCGGCGCCGGACTGCCCAACCTGGACGACGACGAGCCCGGTGGCCGGCGCGGCGGCCGGCGCCGCGCCCTCACCGTGCTCGGCGGCGCGGCCGTCATCGCCGGCGGCACCGCGCTGGCCCTGTCGCCCCAGGTGCGCGGGCTGTTCACCGACGACGACGAGCCCGACCGGGTGGCCGGCGACGCCACCCCCACCACCACGACGGACGGCACCGCGGCCCGCCCCAGCGGCCAGGAGCCGCGCACGGTACGCACCTACACCGAGCAGAACGAGAGCTACATGGGCTCCCGGGCCGGCGCGGTGCTGAAGAAGAACGCCCCGACCGGCGGACGGACCTTCTCCGGGCCGGCCGCCGCCGCGGCGGCGACCAAGGTGACCGTGAAGACCGTGCTCGCCAAGGACCCGGTGCGGCACCTGGCCAGCCGGGCCACGTTCGGGCCGACGCCGAAGGTGCTGGCCGACATCCGGCGGCTGGGCATCGACGGCTGGATCCGCTGGCAGCTGGAACCGGAGAAGATCGCGCCGACGAAGGCGGAGCTGAAGCTCACCGAGCTGAGCACTCTCACGCTGAACGCCAAGCAGCTGGAGGAGCAGCGCGACCAGCTCAACCAGCGGGGCGCCCAGCCGGACCGGGAGATGGTCGACGCGACGATCGCCCGGCAGATCTGGTCCGACCGCCAGCTGTACGAGGTGATGGTCGACTTCTGGAACGACTTCCTGCACGTCGCCGCCGACTTCGACGGCGGCGAGATCCACCGCAACTCCTTCGACCGGGACGTCGTCCGCCGGCACGCCATGGGCAGCTACCCGGAGATGCTGGTCGCCGCGAACCGGCACCCGGCGCTGCTGCTCTACCTGAGCCAGAACGACTCCCGCGCCGACGCGGTCAACGAGAACCTGGCCCGGGAGAACCTGGAGCTCTACTCGGTCGGCGTGGACGGCGGCTACACCGAGAAGGACGTCCGCCAGGCGGCGCTGCTGCAGACCGGCCGCGGGGTCAACGACGGGGAGTACGTCTTCCGCCCCGACCGGCACTACCTCGGCAAGGTGAAGATCCTCGGGTTCAGCCACCCGAACGCCTCGGACGACCCGGTCAAGGCCGACAAGGTGATCGACCAGTACATCACCTACATCGCGCTGCACCCGTCCACCGCCCGGTACGTCGCGCAGAGCTTGGCCACCAGGTTCGTCTCGGACACCCCGCCGAAGGCCCTGGTGGACCGGCTGGCGAAGGTCTACACGGCGAACCGGGGCATGATCCGGCCGGTGCTGATGTCGCTGTTCAGCACCTCCGAGTTCTGGGCCGCGGTGGGGCAGAAGGTGCGCCGCCCGATGGAGTACCTGGTCGCCACCTACCGCACGCTGGGCGTCAAGCCGGACGCCGCCCCGGAGCACAAGCCGGGCGACGGCCGGCGCACCCCGTACGCGGAGGGGCTGCGCCAGATCCAGGACAAGCTGCGGGAGCTGGGCCAGTACCCGATGGGACAGCCCACGCCCGACGGTTACCCGGACGTCTACGTCGCCTGGACCTCCGCCGGCACGATGGTCAACGGCTGGAACGAGGCCGGCGACCTGGCCGGTGGGTGGCGTACCCACTTCACTTTCAGCAAGCCGGAGAAGCTGGTGGCCGACCCGCCGGCGACGGCCGGGGCGTACCTGGACGCGCTGGCGAAGCGGCTGGTGCACCAGAAGCTGACCGCCCGGGAGCGGGCGCTGATCCTGGACGTGGCCGGGGTCGAGGCGAGCACCAAGGTCGACGAGACGTTCCAGGGAGCGATCACCGCCGTCGTGCGGGCGCTCCTCGCGTCCCCCCAGCACCACCTCCGGTGAGGCACCCGATGGAGAAGACTGTGCACCCGTTCCCCCTGCACCCCGAATGCCCCGACCTGAGCCGGCTGGCCGCCAACCCGGCCGAGGCGGTGCTGCGCGCCGAGGCCGACCTGGTCGCGGCGGAGAACGCCGCCGAGCGGGACCGCTACCGCCGGCTGGAGGAGATGGAGGAGGCGCAGCAGGACGGCCGGGGGGTCACCCGCCGTACCTTCGTGGCCGGCGCCGCGGCGACCGCCACCGCGCTGGCCACCGCCCAGTTCGTGACCACCTCGGCGTCGTTCGCGGCGACGAAGACCGGCACGCTGATCCACGTCTTCCTCTACGGCGGCCTGGACGGGCTGAGCCTGGTCGCCCCGGCCGACGACCCGGTGCTCGGCAAGGTCCGGCCGGACCTGCTGCTCGGCAACGACTCGCTGGCGCTGGGCCGCGGGTTCAAGCTGACCAGCGCGTTCCGGCCGCTGGAGAAGTGGCTCGGCGCCGGGCAGCTCGGCTTCGTCCCGGCGGTCTCCGACGAGCGGCTGTCCCGCAGCCACTTCCAGGCCGCGGACGCCTGCAACCTGGGCGGCCTGCCCAGCGAGACCGGCGGCCGGGGCTGGCTGGACAGCCTGGTCGACACCCTCGGCAAGGGCACCGCGTTCCGCAGCGTCGGCATCGGCAGCACGCTGCCCCGCTCGCTGGTCGGCAACAACGGCGCGCTGTCGCTGAACAGCGTCGGTTCGCTGCGGCTCAACGGCGACGAGAAGTACCGGGCGGCCACCGAGAAGGCGATCCGGGGGCTGTTCACCGGGATCAACCACCCGGTGGAGGAGGCGGTCCGCGACGGCGTGGGCGCGCTGTCCACCGCGCAGCGGCTGGCGGCCAAGCCGTACCAGCCGGCGCAGGGGGTGGAATACCAGGGCGTCGGGTACGCGTTCCAGCAGCTCGCCCAGCTCATCAAGGGCGGGGCGAACGTCCGGGTGGCCACCGTCGGGATGGGCGGCTACGACACCCACGAGAACCAGGGCACCCAGGACGGCGGCCAGCTGTGGCGCAGCCTCAACGAGCTGGCCGGCGCGCTGGCGGCGTTCTTCACCGACCTCGGTGACCGGGCCGCCGACGTGACGGTCATGGTGTCCAGCGAGTTCGGCCGCCGGGTCGCCTCCAACAGTGGTGGCACCGACCACGGTCACGGCGGGGTGGTCACCATCCTGTCCGGCCGCAAGCTCGCCGGCTCGCTGCTCGGCCGCTGGAACGGGTTGAACGATCTGGACAGCGGCGACGTACCCGAGTACAACAACATGTTCGACGTCTACGGTTCGGTCGCTCAGGGACGGTTCGGGCTGACGACCGCGCAGGTGGACAAGGTCTTTCCGAGGCAGAAGTTCACCCCGATGAAGTTGTACGCGTGACGTATCAGGAACTCGACGCCGCCGGCCGTCGTACCGGGACACCCACCCCGTACGGCGGCCGTTCGGCTGCCCCGCCGCTGGCGCTGCCCCGGCGTGGGCCGGCCGGGCGGCGTACCCTCGGCGCGCTCTTCTGGCTCGGCCTGGCGGCCGCGGTGCTGCCCTGGTGGCTGGACACCCCGCCGGGCTCGCTGGCCGGCCCGGCCGATCTGCTCACCGCCGCCGGCCGGATCACCGGCCTGGTCGCCGGCTACCTGCTGCTGGTGCAGGTGCTGCTGATGAGCCGCCTCGGCGTGCTGGAGCGGCTGCTCGGCGGGGAGCGGATCTCCCGGCTGCACCGCGACCTGGGGGCCACCCTGCTGGTCGCGGTCCTCGCCCACCTCGCGCTGCTGGTGGTCGGCTACGCCCAGGTGGAGGGCAACTCGGTCCTCGCCGAGGTGGGCGTGCTGCTCACTGACTACCAGGACATGGTCTCCGCGTTCGTGGCCGCCGGGATCATGGTCACGGTCGGGGTGACCGGGGTGCGCGCCATCCGGCGGGTGCTGCCCTACGAGCTCTGGTACCACCTGCACCTGACCAGCTACCTGGCGCTGCTGCTCGGCTACGGGCACCAGTTCAGCAACGGCGCGCAGCTCTACGAGCCCGGTCCGGTGCGCACCGGCTGGATCGCCGCCTACCTGGCGTTGGTCGCCGCGCTGCTCTGGGGGCGGCTGCTCCGGCCGCTGCACTTCAACCTCCGGCACCGGCTGGAGGTGGCGGACGTGGTCGCGGAGAGCACCGACACCGTCTCGATCTATCTGACCGGGCGCCGGCTCAACCAGATCGACCTGCTCGGCGGCCAGTACTTCCGCTGGCGGTTCCTCAACGCGGGCGGCTGGTGGCAGTCGCACCCGTTTTCGGTCTCCGCCGCCGCGAACGGCCGCTGGCTGCGGCTGACCGTCAAGGTGGTCGGCTCGCACACCGCCGACCTGCGGGACCTGGAGCCGGGCACCCGGGCGTGGGCCGAGGGACCGTTCGGCACGTTCACCGCCGCCCACCGCACCCGGGAACGGGCCCTGCTGATCGCCGGTGGCAGCGGGATCGCCCCGCTGCGCGCGATGCTGGAGGAGTTGCCCGCCGGCGCGGCGCTGATCTACCGGGCCCGGCAGCCGGCCGACGTGCTGCTGCACGAGGAGCTGGAGTGGATCGCCCGGTCCCGGCAGACCTCGGTCTGGTACGTCATCGGCAGCCGGGACGATCCGGGCCCACGGCAGGTGATGAGCCCGCCGGGGCTGCGCCGGCTGGTCCCCGACCTGCTGCGCCGCGACGTCTACCTGTGCGGGCCGCCCGGCCTGGTCGACCACGCGGTGCAGGTGCTGCGGGCGGCCGGCGTGCGCCGCCGCAACATCCACCTCGCCAACTTCGAGCTGTAGAGGGGTATCCCCGTCATGCGTCGCGCGCTGTTCGCCATCACCGGTCTGGCCGCCGGCACCACCGCGCTGGTGGTGCTCAAGGGTTCCCCCGCCGCCACCCCGGTCGCGGCCGGGGAACTGCCGGCCGGGACGGTGGCGGTGCCGGGGGAGTCCGCCCCGGCGAACCGGGCGGCGACCCGGCCACCGTCCGCGCGGCCCAGCGGCACCCCCGCGCCGAAGGCGAGCGCCAGCCGTACCCCCCGCCCGAAGCCCACCGCCAGCGCCACCACGAAGGCCACCACCAGCGCGCCGCGGCGGACCACCGCCGCGCCCCGGACCACCACGGCCGCCCCGCCGGCGACCAACCGCAAGGTGACCGGGCCGGTGGTCACCAACGAGTTCGGCAACGTGCAGGTGCAGATCACCGTCTCCGGCACGAAGATCGTCAACTGCGTCGCCCTGGAACTGCCGTCCGGCGGCCAGTCCGGGCAGCGCAGCGACCGGGTGGACGCGGCGTACAGCGGCACCTCGGGGCAGGTGGTGCAGCGGCAGAGCGCCAGCCTGGACACCGTCTCCGGGGCCACCTACACCAGCCGGTCGTACCAGCAGTCGTTGCAGGCCGCGCTGGACCAGGCCCGCTGATGACCGCCGCCGCGACCCGGCCCGGCCTGCGCCGGGTCGAGCAGGTCATGGGTACGGCGATCAGCCTGGACCTGGCCGACGACCTGCCCGCCGCCACCCTGCGCGAGCTGGCCGACGAGGTGTTCGGCTGGCTGCGCGAGGTGGACGCCCGGTTCAGCACGTACCGGGCGGACAGCGAGGTGTGCCGCTTCGACCGGGGCGAGCTGTCGTTCGCGGAGACCTCCGCCGACCTGCGTACGGTGCTGGAGCGCTGCGCCGAGCTGTGGGGCGCCACCGACGGGTTCTTCGACGCGTACGCCACCGGGCGGCTCGACCCGTCGGGCTACGTCAAGGGCTGGTCGGCGCAGGTCGCCTCGGACCGGCTGCTCGCCGCCGGGGCGGCCAACCACTGCCTGAACGCCGGCGGCGACGTGCGGGTACGCGGCCACTCCGCCGCCGGCCGGCCCTGGCGGGTCGGGGTGCGGCACCCGTGGGAGCCGGCCGCCACCTGCCTGGTGCTCACCGGCACCGACCTGGCGGTGGCCACCTCCGGGGTCTACGAGCGCGGGCCGCACGTGCTCGACCCGCGGCGCGGCGCGCCCGCCCGGGGGCTGCGCTCGGTCACCGTGGTCGGCGCCGATCTCGGGCTGGCCGACGCGTACGCCACCGCCGCCGTGGCGATGGGCCCGGCCGGCATCGGCTGGCTGGACCGCCTCCCCGACCACCGGCACGCCATCGTCACCGACGACGCCCGCCTGCTGCACTCCACCGCCCTGCCGCTGGAAGGAGGGGCCCCTTCTTAACGCATTCGGTAGCGGAAGGGCCCCCGGTTAACACCTCGGACCGATGGTCAGCTCGCCCGGCGCGGCAGCGGAAGGTGGTGCGGGAGGGAGTCGGGCGGCAGCGCGACCCCGGCGGTCCGCAGCGTCTCGATCAGCGCGTTCTGCACCAGGTACGAGTCGGGCACCTGCCAGCGGGCCTGTTCCGGGGCGACCGCCCAGCGCACCACCCCCTCCGGCAGCCGGGTGGGCGGCGCGGGCACCCACGAGCCGGGGCCGTGCCGCACCACCTGGTAGCAGTGCTCCAACTCGGGGCGGAGCGGGTCGCCGGGGCGGACCAGGAACATCCAGCGCCCGGTGGGGGTGACCAGGACCGGTCCGCGTACGCCCGCGCCGGCCGGGTGGGAGCGGACCGCCTCCAGCACCTGCCGGCCGAGGTGGGCCGGCACCTCCAGCACGTCGAACGCGCGCCCGGTGGGCAGCAGCACCCCGTGCGGGCGGCTGTGCCACCAGGTCGCCACCCGGGCCGGGTCCCGGCTCGCGCCGTGCTCCCAGTCCTCCAGCGCGGGGTGGCAGCCGACCGTCGGGCAGCCCGCCCGGCCGCAGACGAACCGGCTGCGCGCCAGGCAGGCGCCCGGGGTCACCTCCCAGCCGTGCACGGCGTAGCGCACCGCGACCCGGCGCAGCCGGACCCGTTCCAGTGGTGTCAGTTGGACGACACGTGGACCGACATTCCCCCACATTGGTGCGATCTCCCTCCGCCCCGAAGGTCGAGAGCCGTCGGAGCACGCGTCGAACCCCGTCACTGCCTTGATCCGCGGTCGTTGAGCTGACGAACGGCTGATGCAAGTTGCACGAAAACTACGAGGACAGTCCTTACGGCTGACGTACAGGCTGTGCGACCAGCGAAAACCTGGAGACGGACGGCGGCGCGGGAGGGATGGGCGGATGGACGAACTACCCATAGGTCGCCGGGTCGCCTACTGGCGCGGTCGCCGCAAGATGTCCCAACAGGTCTTCGCCGACCGGCTCGGCAAGTCCAAGAGCTGGGTCGACAAGATCGAGCGCGGGGTGCGCCGGCTGGACAAGTTCTCCGTCGTCTACGAGATCGCCGACATCCTCGCCATCGACGTCCAACTGCTGCTCGGCAAGGACCCGGAACGCCGGACCGACGCGTTGAACTGCATCGACCAGGTCGAGGTCCAGGAGATCCGGGCCGCCCTCGAACGGTACGACTCGATGAGCGCGTACTTCGACGCGGCGCCGTACCCGCCACCGCTCGTCGACATGCGCAAGGCGGTCAACCACGCCTGGCTGACCTACCAGTACGGCCGCTACGGCATGCTCACCCGGGCGCTGCCCAAGCTGCTGCGCGACGCCCAGGCCGCGGACGCCGGTTACGGCGGCGGGGACCCGGCCCGGGAGGCGGCCCACCTGCTCGGGCAGGTCTACCAGATCGCCTCGTCGGTGCTGCGCAAGCTGGGCGAGTGCGAGCTGGCCTGGCTGGCCGCCGACCGCTCGATGGCGGTGGCCCAGCGCGCCGACGACCAGCTGCTCGCCGGCATCGCCACCACCCGGGTCTGCAACGCGCTGGTCGCGATGGGGCGCCCCCGGCCGGCGCTGGAGCTCAACGTGGCCATCGCCAACCGGCTCGCCCCGGGCGGCGGCAACGACGCCTCGCCGGCCCGCCTCTCCGTCTACGGCATGCTGCTGCTCCAGGGGGCGATGGCGGCCTCCCGGATCGGCGACTCGGCGACGGTGGACGACCTGCTCAACGGCGCCCAGGAGGCCGCCACCCTGCTCGGCGGCGACCACAACCACTACTGGACCTCGTTCGGTCCGACCAACCTGGAGCTGCACCGGGCCGCCGCCGCGGTGGAGCTGGGCGACGGCGGCCGGGCGGTGGAGATCCACCAGCAGCGCATCCCGGAACCGGACTTCAACGCGCTGCTGCCCGAGCGCCGGGCCCACCACCTGCTGGACATCGCCCGCGGGTACGCGCAGATCGGCGATGTGGCGAACGCCGGGGAGATGCTGCTGCGCGGCGACCGGCTGGCGCCGTCGGAGGTCCGCTGCCGGCCGATCGCCCACGAAGTGATGTCGGACGTCCTCCGTCGCACACGGGGTGCGCCGCCTCCGCCGATTGCGGAGTTGGCTGAACACATGGGAGTGGGAGTGTGAACGCGGTGCCCGCCGGATGAGCGGCACCCGCAGCAGTGGGCGCCGGCCGGTGCTCTACGCCATCGCCTGCGGCTCGCCGTTGGCCCGGGACGTCGGCCGCCTGGTGGAGCTGGCCCAGCACGACGGCTGGGAGGTGTGCGTCGTCACCACGCCGGACGGGGCGAAGTTCGTCGACCGGGCCGCGCTGGCCCGGCAGACCGGCCACCCGGTCCGGACGCACTACAAGAACCCCGGCGACCGGGACGTGCTGCCACCCGCCGACGCGATGATCGTCTGCCCGGCGACGGTCAACACGATCAACAAGTGGGCGGCGGGGATCACCGACACCCTGGCGCTCGGCCTGCTCTTCGAGGGGCAGGGCCGGGGCCTGCCAGTGGTGGCGGTCCCGTTCACCAACGCGGCCATGGCCGCCCACCCGGCCTTCCGGGCCGGTCTCGACCGGCTGGCCGACTGGGGGACGACGGTGGTCTTCGGCGACCACGTCGTCCCGCTGCACCCGCCCGGCACCGGCGAGCGGCACCTGCACACCTTCCCCTGGGAGCTCGGGCTGGCCGCGCTGCGCGACCGACCCGAGTCGGTCAGCCCGGCCGCCTGAGGGGTGGACCGGCCGCCCGCGCCGGTAAGCTGACCCGCCGTGAGCCCATCCGCGTCCCCGCCGCCGACCGTCGCCGACGTGGTGGCCGAGCTGGAGCGGTGCTACCCGCCGGCCTGGGCCGAGGAGTGGGACCGGGTCGGCCTGGTGCTCGGCGAGCCGTCCGCCCCGGTGCGCCGGGTCGCCTGCGTGGTCGACGTGGTCCCGGAGACCGTCGCCGAGGCCCTCGCCGCCGGCGCGGACATGATCGTCGCCCACCACCCGCTGCTGCTGCGCGGCGTCTCCTCGGTGGCCGCCACCACGTACAAGGGGCGGATCGTGCACCAGCTCATCCGCAACGACGTGGCGTTGTACGTGGCGCACACCAACGCCGACACCGCCAACCCGGGCGTCTCCGACGCCCTCGCCGCCCGGTTCGGGCTGACCGGGCTGCGCCCGCTGCACCCGGCCCCGGCGGGCAGCGCCGCCGCCGGCGACGGGCGGGGCATCGGCCGGATCGGCGAGCTGCCCACCCCGCTGACCCTGGCCGAGCTGACCCGGCGGGCCGCCGCGGTGCTGCCCGCCACCGCCTGGGGCGTCCGCGCCGCCGGCGACCCGGACCGCACGGTGCGTACCCTTGCCGTCAGCGGCGGCTCGGGGGACAGCTTCCTGGCCGCGGCGACCGCCGCCGGGGTGGACGCCTTCCTCACCGCCGACCTGCGCCACCACCCGGCCGGCGAGCACCTGGCCGCCGGTGGCCCCGCCCTGCTGGACGCGGCACACTGGGCGACCGAGCGACCCTGGCTGGACGACCTGGCCGGCCACCTGCGGGCCGCCCTGGGCGTCGAGACGACCGTGTCCGACCTGGACACCGACCCGTGGACCGTACACGCCACCGCACCCGCGGCGGACGACAAGGAGCGCGACCGTGAAGGCTGACCCCAAGGACCAGCGCCGCCTGCTGGACCTCCAGGCCATCGACACCTCCCTGGCCCAGCTCGCCCACCGCCGTCGTTCGCTGCCGGAGAAGGCCGAGCTGGAGGGGCTGGCCCGGGAGCTCTCCGCGCTGGAGGACGAGCGGGTCCGCGCCCAGGTCGCCGTGGACGACCTGGACCGGGACATCGCCCGGTTGGAGAAGGACGTCGAGCAGGTCCGGGCGCGCAAGGACAAGGACCAGGCCCGGCTGACTGCCGGCAGCGGCCCGGCCCGCGAGCTGGAGGCGATCCAGCACGAGCTGGCCTCGCTCCAGCGCCGGCAGGGCGACCTGGAGGACGCCGAGCTGGAGCTGATGGAGCAGCGGGAGACCGCGCAGGGCGTGCTCGACGGGATCGAGGGGCGGCTGGCCGAGGCGCGGGAGCGGCGCGCGGCGACCGAGCAGCGCCGCGACGACACCCTGGCCGAGATCGGCCGGGACGAGGAGTTCAAGCGGTCCGCGCGCCAGCCGGTCGTCGCCGACCTCCCGGCCGACCTGGTCAAGCTGTACGACAAGATCCGTGAGGACACCGGCCTGGGCGCCGCCCTGTTCACCGGCGGGCGGTGCGGCGGCTGCCGGCTGGAGCTCTCCGGCGCGGACCTGGCCCGGATCCGCAGGGCGGACCCGGACGACGTGGTGCGCTGCGAGGACTGCCGCCGGATCATGGTGCGTACCAACGAGTCGGGGCTGTAGACCGGTGGCGGTGCGCGCGGTGCTGGTGGAGGCCGACGGCGGGTCCCGGGGCAACCCCGGGCCGGCCGGCTACGGTGCGGTGGTCCGCGACCCGGCTTCCGGCGAGGTGCTGCTGGAACGCTCCGAGGCGATCGGCACCAGCACCAACAACGTCGCGGAATACCGCGGGCTGATCGCCGGCCTGGAGGCCGCCGCCGAGCTGGGCGCGGTCGAGGTCGAGGCGCGGATGGACTCCAAGCTGGTGGTCGAGCAGATGTCCGGCCGCTGGCAGATCAAGCACCCGGGGCTGCGCCCGCTCGCCGCCCGGGCCGCCGCGCTGGCCGACCGGTTCGACTCGGTGCGGTTCACCTGGATCCCGCGCGACCGCAACCGGCACGCCGACGCCCTGGCCAACGCGGCGATGGACGCCGCCGCCGGCAAGCCGGCCAGGCCGGTCGAGCCGGTCGAGGCCGCCGACCCGGCCACCGCCAAGCCGTCCTGGGAGCCCCGGCCCACCGACACCGCCACCCGGCTGATCCTGGTCCGGCACGGCGAGACCGAGTGGACCGTGCAGGGCCGCTACGCCGGCCGCGCCGACGTGCCGCTCTCCGACCGCGGCCGGGCCCAGGCCGCCGCCACCGGCGCCCGGGTGGCCGAGCTGGCCCCGTCCGTCGCGGCCGTGGTCAGCTCCCCGCTGTCCCGGTGTACGGCGACCGCCGAGGCGATCGCCGGGGCGCTGGGCGGCCAGCCGGTACGCCGGCAGGACGACTGGGTGGAGTGCGACTTCGGCGCCTGGGACGGCCGGACCTTCGCCGAGGTACGCGAGGGCTGGCCGGGAGAGCTGGACGCCTGGCTCGCCTCGACCCGGGTCGCCCCGCCCGGCGGCGAGTCGTTCGCCGCGGTCGCCGAGCGGGTGGACCGGGCGGTGGTGGCGCTGCGCGAGGCGTACCCGGGGGAGACCGTGGTGGTCGTCTCGCACGTCTCGCCGATCAAGCTGGCGCTGCGCGACGCCCTGGCCGCCCCGGACGCCTTCCTGCACCGGCTGTACCTGGACGCGGCCGGCATCTCGGTGTTCGACATGTGGCCCGACGGCGGCGTGGCCGTCCGTACGGTCAACGACACCGCCCACCTCGTCACCCGTTGAGTCACCGGCTGCCGCCGTTCGGCGCAGCCGGCACGCCGTTCGGCGCACCACCACCTCCGCATTGAACGTGATCGCTGTCACACGGTCGTAGCCTCCGGCCGTCACCTGGCGAGCTACGACAACTCCCGGAGGTGTGTCCATGACAGCACCCGACCCGGAGGCGCCCGAGGCGCCCACCGCGGCGCGGTCGAGGGCGAAGGACCGCAGCCCCTGGAACTGGCTGCTCTTCATCCCGATCGTGGTGCCCCTGATCCCGGCCTTCTTCAACGGCGACTCGCCGCGGTTGTTCGGCTTCCCGCGCTTCTACTGGCTCCAGCTGGCCTGGATCCTGCTGGGCGTCACCACCACCACGGTGGTCTACCAGATGACCAAGAAGAAGCGGGGTGGTGGGCGGTGAGCGCGAGGAATGAGCCGGGCCTGCGAGTCCCGCAGTCGCGAACGAAGGTGGTGCTGTGATGTGGCGGGACCATCTCACCGAGATCATCGTCTTCAGCGCGCTGTTCCTGCTGGTCAGCGCGATGGGCTTCGTGGCCGCCCGGTGGCGCGCCCCGAAGGACATGGCGCACCTGGACGAGTGGGGGCTGGGCGGGCGCAACTTCGGCGGCTGGATCACCTGGTTCCTGGTGGGCGGTGACCTCTACACCGCGTACACCTTCGTGGCGGTGCCGGCGCTGATGTTCGGCGCGGGCGCGGCCGGCTTCTTCGCCGTGCCGTACACGATCGTCATCTACCCGATGGTCTTCCTGGTGCTCTGCCGGCTCTGGTCGGTGTCGCACCGGCACGGCTTCGTCACCCCGGCCGACTTCGTCCGCCGCCGGTTCGACTCGCCGGTCCTGGCGCTGCTGATCGCGATCACCGGGATCGTGGCCACCATGCCGTACATCGCGTTGCAGCTGGTCGGCATCGAGGCGGTGCTCAAGACGATGGGCGTGACCGGGGAGAGCGCGCTGGCCCGGCACCTGCCGATCATCATCGCGTTCGCCATCCTGGCCGCGTACACGTACCAGTCCGGGCTGCGGGCGCCGGCGCTGATCGCCTTCGTCAAGGACTCGCTGATCTACATCGTGATCCTGGTGGCGGTCCTCTACCTGCCCTACAAGCTCGGCGGCTGGGGCTCGATCTTCGACGCCGCCGACGCGAAGTTCGCCGCCTCAGCGAACCCGAACGACGGCGTCCTGCTCAACGCCAACAACCAGCTCCAGTACGTCACCCTGGCGTTCGGCTCGGCGCTGGCGCTGTTCCTCTATCCGCACAGCATCACCGGCGTGCTGGCCAGCCGGAACCGTGACGTGATCAAGCGGAACATGTCCGCGCTGCCGGCGTACAGCCTGCTGCTCGGGCTGATCGCGCTGCTCGGCTTCATGGCCATCGCGGCCGGGGTGAAGCCGCTGCCGGGCGCGAAGGAGGGCAGCGTCGACAGCAACACGGTGGTGCCGGTCCTGTTCGACCAGCAGTTCCCCGACTGGTTCGCCGGCGTCGCGTACGCCGCCATCGGCATCGGCGCGCTGGTGCCGGCGGCGATCATGTCGATCGCGGCGGCGAACCTGTTCACCCGCAACATCTACAAGGAGTACCTGAAGCGGGACGCCAGCCCCGCGCAGGAGGCGAACGTCTCGAAGATCACCTCGCTGGTGGTGAAGGTCGGCGCGGTCGCCTGCATCGTCTTCCTCGACCCGCAGTTCTCCATCGACCTCCAGCTCATCGGCGGCGTGATCATCCTCCAGACGCTGCCGGCGGTGGCGCTGGGCCTCTATACCCGCTGGTTCCACCGGGGCGCGCTGATCGCCGGCTGGGCGGCCGGGATGGGGCTGGGCATGTGGATGCTCTACCAGATCCCGAACGCCGCGACCGGGCGCAAGCACTTCGGCGGCTCGGCGTTCCCGCTTGCCGACTTCGGCTTCGACACCAAGAAGACGATCTACGTCGGCATCGTCGCCGTGCTGGTCAACCTGGCGGTCGCGGCGCTGGTGACGCTGGCGCTGCGGGCCGGCAAGGTGCCCGACGGGGTCGACGGCACCGAGCCGGACGACTACTTCGTCGACGAGAGCGACCCGCGGGTCACCCCCGGCCCCGAGCGCGACGCCGACTCCGCCCGGGAGCCGGTCGCCTGAGGCGTTAGGAGGGGGCCCTTGTTATCGCGTACGCGATAACAAGGGCCCCCTCCTAGCAGCGGCAGCGCGACCGCCGAGCGGGGTCAGCGGCGGCGGGCGCGGGACTCCAGGGCCTCGTTGAGTCGGCGCAGCATCTCCGCCAGGGTCGCCCGGTCCGCCGGGGCCCAGTCGGCGAGCATCTCGCCGTAGAGCCGGGCGCGGGCGGCCTGCACGGCGGCCATCCGTTGCAGCCCTGCCGGGGTGGGGGAGATCACCGTGCCGCGCCCGTCGGCCGGGTCGGGCGCGCGGGCGATCAGTCCGTCGCGTTGCAGGGCGGAGACCTGCCGGGTGACCGTGGACCCGTCCAGGTTGAGCCGGGCCGCGAGGGCGGAGACGTTCTGCGGGCCGGTGGCGTCCAGGTGGCGCAGGATCACGTACGCCGCCCGGTCCAGCACCCGGTGCTCGGCGCTGCCGGTCGCCCGTCGGGTCGCCTCGCCGAGGCGCATCAGCATGGCCACCTCGGTCTCGATCCGGCCGAGGGTGACGTCGTCCGGGGTGGTGGCCGGCTCGTGGTCGTCGGTCATGGCTGTATGATACAACCGAATTAACTGTACGATACAGCTATCTGTCTGGAGGCGCGGAGTGGATCGGCGTACCGAGCCCAACCGCAGTGCCATCTACGCCACCACGCTGGTGGCCTTCCTCGCCATCGCCGGCATCGCGGTGGTCGACCCGATCCTGCCGGCCATCGGCGAGGCGATCGGGGTCACCGCCTGGCAGGTCGAACTGCTGTTCACCGCGTACATCGCGGTGATGGCGGTCGGCATGATCCCGGCGACCCTGGCCAGCGGGAAGTTCGGGTTCAAGCCGGTGCTGATCACCGGCGTCTCGGTGGTCGGGGTGGCCGCCATCCTGGCCTCGTTCAGCGGCGACATCGTGCAGCTGTCGGTGCTGCGCGGCGTCTGGGGGCTGGGCAACGCGATGTTCTTCGCCACCGCCATGGTGGTGCTGGTCAACCTGGCCAACGACCGGGAGTGGGTGGTCGGCCTCTTCGAGACCGCCCTCGGCCTCGGCTTCGCGGTCGGCCCGCTGCTCGGCGGCCTGCTCGGGCACATCAGCTGGCGGCTGCCGTTCTTCGTCTGCGGCGTGTTCATGGTGCTGGCGCTCGGCGTCGCCGCCCGCAAGCTGCGCGAGCCGGCCAACCGGCAGGCGCCCGTACGGGTGGGTCAGATCTTCGCGACCTACCGCAAGCCGGCGTTCATCGCCCTCTGCGCGGTGACCGCCGCCTACAACTTCGTCTTCTTCGTGGTGCTCGGCTACACGCCGCTCTTCCTGCACCTGGACGTGGTGCCGCTGGGGCTGGCCTTCACCGCCTGGGGGCTCGGCCTGGCCGCCGGCATCCTGCTGATCGGCCACCGGCTCGCCCACCGGATCGGCGCGGTGCAGACCGTCGGCGTGGCCATCACCGGCCTGCTGGCCTGCATGATCCTCTTCGCCACCTCGCACAGCACCGCGCTGTCGCTGGTGGTGCTGGTGCTCGCCGGCCTGTTCATGGGCCTGGCCAACGCCAACCTCACCGACCTGGCCCTGGGGCTCGGCTCCGGCGACCGCCGGGTGGCCACCGGCGCGTTCAACCTGGTCCGCTGGGGCGCCGCCGCGCCCGCCCCGATCATCGCCGGCAAGCTCGCCGAGCACAGCCCGGCCCTGCCGTTCTGGGTCGGCTTCGCCGTGCTCGCCGTCGGCGTGCTGGTCTACCTCGTCTTCGGGCACCTGATGGCCGCCGGCTACGGCGAGCGGGTGGTGTGGAACCGGGCCGCCCGCACCGCCGAGCACACCCCCGAGGAGCCGGTCGGCGAAGCCTACTGACCGGGTTGGCTGTTAGGACGGGGCCCTTGTTATCGCGTAGCCGATAACAAGGGCCCCCTCCTAACGCGCCGGGGGCGCGGGCTCAGCGCAGCGCGCGCCAGAGCAGGTACAGGCCGACCACGGTGCCGAAGACGACGATGACGGTCTTCAGCACCACCGGCGGCAGCCGGCGCACCAGCCGGGCGCCCGCGTACCCGCCGACCAGGGTGGCCGGCGCGACCACCGCGGCCGCCGCCCAGTTCACCGGCCCGAACAGCGCGAACACCGCCACCGTGGTCAGCCCCACCACCGCCGACAGCAGGTTCTTGATCGCGGTCACCCGGGTCAGGGTGGCGTCCAGCACCAACGCCAGACCAGCCACCAGCATCACCCCGACGGCCGCACCGAAGTAACCGCCGTACACCGTGCAGAGCGCGACCATCGCCTGCGCGGTGACCCGCCGGCGGCGCGGGCTCAGCTCGGCGGGGTGGCCGACCAGCCGGCGCAGCGGGTCCTGGAAGGCCAGTACCGCCGTCGCGCCCAGCACCAGGAACGGCACCACCACCTCGAACGCCCGCGCCGGGGTGACCAGCAACAGCACGCAGCCGGCCACCGCGCCGAGCACGGCGGTGGGCAGCAGACCCCACAGCGTACGGCCGTGCGGCAGGTCCATCCGGCTGCCCGCCACGCTGGCCAGGTAACCGGGGGAGACCGCCACCGAGTTGCTGACGTTGGCGGACACCGGGGGCAGGCCGACCGCGAGCAGCGCCGGGAAGGTGATCAGGGAACCGCCGCCGGCCGCCGCGTTCACCGTGCCCGCGGCGAGACCGGCGGCCAGCAGCAGCGCGGCGTCGGAGAGATCCATCGTGTCCCGAGGCTAGTCTCACCGGCCCGGGCCGTGGCCCGCCGGGTTCCGGGCGTTTCCCCGTGGCGCTCAACCTCGCGGGCCGGTTCGGTGTCGTACCGGGCGAGACCCACGAAGGGAGCGACAGAGGTGACCGGTGACGGCGAGGGGACGCCAGGTGGATGATCCCGACTTCCGCGAGTTCGTCGAGGCCCGCTACGGCGACCTGTTACGCACCGCGTACCTGCTGACCGGCGGCCGGGACGCGGCCCAGGACCTGGTGCACGAGGCGTTGCTGAAGACCATGCGGCGCTGGCGGCGGGTCGACGAACCGATGGCGTACGTGCGGCGGGCGATGGTCAACGAGCGAACCAACCGCTGGCGGCGGATCGGGCTGCGCGAGCTGCTGCCCGGCGCCCTGCCCGACCGGCCCCGCGCCGACGACACCGACAGCGTGGCCGAGCGGGACGAACTGCTGCTGGCGCTGGGCCGGCTGCCGGCGCGGATGCGGGCGGTGGTGGTGTTGCGCTACTGGGAGGACCTCGCCGAGGCCGACGTGGCGGCGGCGATGGGGTGCTCGGTGGGGACGGTGAAGAGCCAGGCGGCGCGGGGATTGGCCCGGCTGCGGGACGTGTTGCGACCCGGTGGCCGCCCGGCGGTCACCGACCGACTGATCGGGGAGCAGGCATGAGCGTGGACGAACTCCGGGCCGGGCTGGCCCGCGCCGCCGCGACGGTGGTGCCGCCCGAGGACCCGTACGGCCGGTTGCTGCGGCACGCCCGGCGGCGCCGCCGGGTGCGGCGGACCGCGTTCGGCGCGGCGCTCGCCGGCGCCCTCGCCGCGCTGCTGGTGGTGCCCGCGACCGGGGTCGGCGTCGGCGGCGTGACCGGCTGGCTGCGCGACGACGGCCCGACCGAAGCCGGGTACGCGGTCAACTCGCCCTGGGTGTGGCGGCTGATCGACTCCCCGACCCGGGGCAACCTGGCCGGCGACCGCCGGCTGGTCGACGAACTGACCCGGGTGTTCACCGCGGGCCGGGGCGACAGCGGCATGGGCCGGCTGCCCGAGGTGAAGGTGCTCTTCGTCCACGAGGCGGGCGGCCACCGGCAGGTCGCCGTCGCGTACCACTCGGACCGTGCCGCCGCCCTCGCCGTCCACCAGGCCCCGGCCGGTGCGACGGCGAGGCAGCTGCTGCACGGCAGCGCCTTCGGCAACGCACCCCTGCTGCCGTTCACCGTGCTCGGCGGCGTGGACGGCAACGACGTGCGGCAGGTGACCGGCCTCGCGCCGGAGGGCTGCGCCGTCTCCTGGGCCGAGACCGGCACGGTACGTCCCGACGGGACCATCGGGCGCGCCTGGCGGCCGTCCCCCACCCCCGGCTACCTGCACCTGACGGATCCGCATGTGCGCGGGTGGTGGCGGGTGGAATGCGACGGCGAGGTCCGCGAACAGGGCCCCGTCGGGTTCGGTGTCAGCGAGGTCAGCGGTCGTTCGGAGGCGCTCGCCCCACCCTCCGGTACGCCGACCGACCTCGCCGATGTCGTCGGCACCCGGGCCGCCGCGCAGAGCACGTACCGGATCCTCACCGGGGCCAGCGGCCTCGCCGCCGAGCCGGTGCTGCGCTGGAGCGGACGGCTCCCCGACGGCACCGCCGCGGCGGTGGTCACCGGCGGCACCGACGGTTCCCCGGCGTTGCTGCAACTCGGCCCGAACGGCGACGCGCTGCTGGCGCTGGCCCCGCCCGAGGACGCCACCCCGGACGACACCGAGACGATGGCCGCCAGCCGGGCCGACTGGGCGCTGGCCAGCACGGGCAGCGGATCCGGCGAGCTGACCGCCGTGCGGCTGCCGGTCCGGGCCGGCGGGCACGCCGAACTCGACGACCGGGTGCTCGTGGTGGTCCCGAAGGGGGCGACCGGGGTCGAGGCGCGGCGGCCGGACGGCTCCACCACCGTCGGGACCGTGACCGACGGCGTCGCCGTGGTGCCCCTGCCGGTCGGCAAGCAGGCCACCCTGGTGGCGCGTGACGCGCGCGGCACGACGTTGGCCAGCGCGGAGTTCCGTGAGCCGATATTCGGCCCGCGCCTCTTCGGTGAGTCCCTCCTCTCCGCCTGGTGACCCGTTGATCCTTGGCGGCTGGTGGCCCCGTTGATCCTTGGCGGCTGAGCGGTAGCGCCCACGGCGTGTCGTACCGCTCAGCCGCCAACGATCATCGAGACCGCCCTCGGGGCGGAAATGGCGGCGGTATGGGCGTCGTTAGGATGGGGGTGCGACGGACGAGTCGACCGGGCGGTCGCGTCGGCGGGCTCCGGCCCGCCGCCGAGGAACGTCCGGACTCCACAGGGCAGGGTGGTTGCTAACGGCAACCCGGGGTGACCCGCGGGACAGTGCCACAGAAAACAGACCGCCGGCCCGTAACGGGACGGTAAGGGTGAAACGGTGGGGTAAGAGCCCACCAGCACCCCGGGTGACCGGGGTGGCTCGGTAAACCCCACCCGGAGCAAGGCCAAGAATGGGCCGTCACCGCAAGATGACGACCCGCGCAGACGCTTGAGGGCTGCCCGCCCGATGTCTGCGGGTAGGCCGCACGAGCCTGCCGGCGACGGCAGGCCGAGATGGATGGCCGCCGCCGGCGCGTGCCTTCCGGGGTACGCGTCGGGCACAGAATCCGGCGTACAGGTCGACTCGTCCGTCGCCCACCGCGTGAGGCAGGCCCGTCATCCCACATCAGGATTGAAGTGGTGGCTGCCGACTACGCCCACGTCAGGTAGTAATTGCGGGATCATAATCGATAGGGTAAAGGATAAATGGTGATCCGCTGGCATCCAGCTTGACGACACATTCGTTAGCAGGAATGCCGCAGTAGGCTCCGATTATGCTCTCCGGGAATTCGTGGGGCAGGACGACGAGCGGGCCGGAGCCCCCCGTCGATGTATGCCACACGGACCCCGTTCACGTGGCTTCGTGCTGACGGAGGTCGTTGCGCCAGCGATCCATGACGGTCAGTCCCAGTCACCGCTCTTGGGCAGCAGGATCATGTGGTGAGCGGCGAGGGCGTTGCCCATCTCCTCGAAGCGCTCCTGCGTCCACTCCGGTGCCGGACCTCCGTCCGGGTCGGGGTCGTCGCCGTAGTTGAGGAAGAACTGCTCGGCCCCAGCCGGCGTGTAGAACACCATCAGCGTGCCCGTCCCGGAGCCGATGTTCTTGAACCCGTGCCGTGTCATGCGGGGGATGTAGATGAAGTCACCGGCTCCGGCCTCGAAGGTGCCGGCGCCGTTGATGAACTTGAACTCGCCCGAGGCGATGTAGAAGGCCTCGTCCTCGGCCCCGTGGGCGTGCGCGAGGTTGCCGAAGCCCGGTGCCACGTCCATCTCCATGAGACTGAGCTGGTTGCCGCTCTGCTCGCCGGTCAGCTTGACCTTGACACGCTCGCGGCCGCCGTTGAGTTGCTTCAGCGGGCCCTCGTCCTTGCGCACCACGAAACCCCTCGCGGCGGTCCAGATCGGGTCGTCGTTGTCCGGCCCAGGCACCTTCAGGTCCATTTTTCTCTCCTCCTCGAACAGTCGGAGTTCGTTTTGAATGCCGCATTCACGGCCGTTTCTGATTCGAAAATTACGCCCGTTCATTTTTGAGTGCAAGCAAGTGCAGGCGGCCGGGCTCGTGATTATCGACACCGAAAAATATGGGCCGGCAGATGAACTTCGCATGTTCGGCCGGACCGCCGACCGCAGCAGGGCCCCGGCAAAGTCGTGATGGTGTTTGACGTGTGCGGCGTGAAGTGGAAGCGCGCATCGCGCTGGGCCTGACCGAGGCGTCTCAGGTCGACATCGTTCTTGGTGACGGTGCCCGCAACCGGGCTGCGCTCGCGGATCAGATGCCTCGGTGGGCGCTACTTCCGGGAGCCGTGGGCGCAGCGCATCGGATGGCTGCCCGCCCCGGTGACGCCTGAGGAGCGTCAGGCGAGGTCGGTCGGGTAGGGCCGATCGTGCACGAAGCTCTTCATCACCAGGGTGGAGTTCAACCGCTGGACGCCGGGAAGTGTCGACAACACGTCGTCCTCGAGCTGCGCGTACGCATCCAGGTCGGTGGTCCGCACCCGCAGCAGGTAGTCCGGGTCACCGAACAGGCGCTGAGCCAGCAGGACGTTCGGGACGGCCGCCACGCCCTCCTCGAAGGCGAGCAGCGTCGCGCGGTCCTCCTGCCTCATGGTGACGAACACCAGGGCCTCGAAGCCCAACCCCAGCTTTTTCGGATCCACCACCGCCCGGTAGCCCGTGATCGCCCCGGCCGCTTCCAGGTCGCGCACCCGGCGGTGCGTGGGGGACACCGTCAACCCGACCCGGGCCGCCAGGTCGGTCAGGCTCAGCCGCCCGTCGACCTGAAGCTCAGCAATAATCTTCCGATCCAGCGCGTCCACAGCCGAGATTCTTCCACGGAACATGGTCCTGAGCGCAAAAGAGGGAAACACCTTCTGTCACCTAATGGATACGCTTCCTGCCTGGAGAGGGGAGGCAGCGTGGAACTTGCCGCCGTGCTGGGGTTCGCGGCCGTCGCGTTCACCCTCATCGCAGTTCCCGGCCCGGACTGGGCGTTCGTGCTCGCCGCCGGCACGCGTGACCATGTCGTGGCGCCTGCCGTGGGTGGCCTGATGGCCGGCTACGCCCTCATCACGAGCCTGGTCGTGGTCGGTGTCGGTCCGCTCGTCGCGGCCCTGCCCGGGGTCATGACCGGGCTCACCCTCGCCGGGGCCGGCTATCTGAGCTATCTCGGCGTCCGCACCCTACGCGGCACGGGGCGCATCGGCCCGGTCGACACGGCCCCCGCGCCGGCAGCTTCTTCCGGCCGCTCCTTCGCGCGAGGGGTCGGCGTGAGCGCACTGAACCCCAAGGGACTGCTGATCTTCCTGTCGATCCTGCCGCAGTTCACCGGGAGCACCGGCGGATGGCCCCTGCCGGTGCAGTTCGCGGCCCTCGGCGGCATCTTCATCCTCATCGCCGCGCTCTTCTACCTTCCCCTCGGCTACGCCGCCGATCGGGTGCTCGGCGCGCGGCCCCGCGTCGCTCAGCTCACCGCCACCGTCGCCGGGGCGGCCATGCTCCTCGTCGGAGCAGCCCTGCTCGCCGAGCGCATCGTCGAGCTGGCCAGGTAGGCCAGCCGCCAGTACACGGTGGCCTACCAGCCAATATCCACTGGCGACCGATGCTGACACCATCGAGGGATGAGCGAGCCGGTGACGAGTACGACGGCCGCCCCTGCTCGCCGCCGCCCTGTCGCTCGCGGTGCCGGTGGCTCTCGGCGCCGAGTCGATGTTCGGCGGGCGGTGGCCGCAGCCCTGGGACGGCAGCTTCGTGTCCCTGCTCGGCGTCCTGCCGGCCAGCGTCGCGTACGCCGCCGTCACGCGGCTCGGGCCGGGAAGCGCGGACGGCGGATGACCGGCCCGCCCGGTCCGGCCGGACCCGCGAAGTCCGTCCGACCGGACGCCCGCGATGCCCCGCGCGGCCGTCCTCGACCGTTGACCCCGATGGGTACGGTGAGACGGCCTGGAGGAGGGTGCGATGGCGCTCATTGGACTGTGGCGGCAGCGGCGGCGTAAGGGCAGGCCGGTTCGCGTGATCGTGGGTCTGGTCCTGGTGATCGTCGTCGGCCTCGGCCTCATCTACGGGCTGCACTGGCTGCTCAATCCGTGGGTGTCGGCGCCCGGCCGGCCCGCCCTGACCGGTTACTGGCAGGGCGAGGTGTCCATGGCGGACGGCGACGACCGCCGGCTGGTCCTGCACCTGATCGGTGACCCGCGCGACCAGAAGTGCTACGACTGCCCGGAGATCGACGGCGCCGCGAAGGTGTGCGGGGCCGGCCAGCGCACCGTGTATGAGGTGTGGGGCGATCCGGAGAACTTCAAGGGCACCAGGTTCTCGGTGAAGACCCGCCCCGAGCGGCACGAACCGGGCCTCTTCCTCAACGGCCTCGCCGGTGAGCGGGACGGCGACCTGCTGCGGCTCCAGGCCACGATCACGAAGATCGATCCCGACGGGGTGGCCCGGTCCTCCACCAGCGACGACAACCCGCCCGATCCGCCGACCCGGGTCGAGCTGCGGCGGGCCACCAAGGCGGACTACCGGGCCGCCTGCTGACCGCCGGTCACCCGCCCTCGGGCACCCCGCGCCACATCTGCGGGCCGCGCCGGGCAGAGGTCCGCCTGGAACGCGCGGCGACCCGTGCCGGTCAGGCGTCCGCCGCCGCGTCCGCCAGCAGGGCGGCCAGCCGGGCCGCCACCCCCGGCGCGTGCAGGTGCAGCCGGGCCACGTTGATGCTGTCCTCGCCGATCACGGCGAGCAGCGCCTGCTCACTGACCGCGTAGACGCTCAGGTAGCCGTGCTCGTTGCGGACGGTGGACTGCTGGAAGCCGCCCTGCGCGAGCCGCAGGCCGATCTGCCGGCCGAGGCCGTACGTGGTGGCGGCCAGTGCCGCCAGGTCGTTGGGGTCCGCCGCGTTCTGCAGGTTGTGCGCGACGAGCAGGCCGTCCACGCCGCCGAGGACGCAGCCGTGCACCCCGGGGATCTGGGTACGCAGGTCGGCCAGCTCCCGCCCGATCGCCGCGTACGGCAGCGACGGGTCCCCGGCCAGCGACGGCGGCAGCTCGCGGGGCGGCGGCAGGTCGGCGGCGCGGGCGGCGCGGCGGGGCAGGGTCTGTCCGGTGCTCTCCGCCCCGCTCACAGCTCCAGGGTCTCCTCGATGCTGCGCAGCTGGTGCCGGGCCAGCGCGAGGTTGGTGCGGGACTTGCTCACCATCAGATAGAGGAAGAGTCCCTTGCCGGTGCGGCTGGTGAGCGGGCGGATCAGATGGTACTGCGTGCCGAGGGTGATCAGGATGTCCTCGATCTCGTCCTTGAGGTCGAGCATCTCGATGGTGCGCATCTTGGCGCGGACCACGTCGGTGTTGCCGGCGGCGGCGACGGTCAGGTCGATCTCCCCGGTGCCGCCGGCCACCCCCAGGGTCATCCCGCTGGTGTAGTCGACAAGTGCCGCGCCGATCGCTCCGTCGATGCTCATCGCGCTCTTCAGCGCCGCGTCAAGGTTGCTCACGCTTGTTCTCCCCAGGTTCTGACGGGTGCGTCCGGTGTCCGGCCGGGGTTTCCGGCGGTGACAGCCGAGCGGCCCGCGTATGTGCTGCGACGAGGCTCGCACATGCCGGGCCGCGGTGCATCCGGCGGCACCCTCAACCACCCGCGCGGACCCGTACGCGCTACTGCGGTCCCGCAAATGGGACTCCCCGTGGGATGGCCGAAGTCGACCATGGCTGGTACAGCCGCCCCCACCCCTATGTAGAAAACCGATAGAGTACGGCCATGCGGCTGACCGTTCCGGTGGCGAAGGTGCTCTCCGCCCTCCTCGCCGAGCCGGAGACATCCCGTTACGGCCTCGACCTGATGCGCGCCACCGGGCTGCCCAGCGGCACGCTCTATCCGGTGCTGCACCGGCTCCGGGCCGCCGGCTGGCTGGCGGCCGACTGGGAGGAGGTCGACCCGGTCACCGAGGGCCGGCCGGCCCGCCGCTACTACCAACTCACCGGCGAGGGCGCCCGCGCCGCCCGGCTGGCCCTGGCCGAGCTGCGGGCCCTCGCCTCGGCCGCGCCCACCACCGCCGGGGGCGCCGCGCCGGCCGGAGCCCCGGCGTGCTGACCCGGCGGCTGGCCGGGCTGCTGCTGCGCGCGGCCGTCCGGCGCTGGCCGGCGGAGCTGCGCGCCGAACTGGCCCGGGAGTGGGCCGCCGAGCTGCACGTGCTGGCCCGGGCCGGCCGCCGCTGGCCGATGCTGCGCTTCGCCGCCAGCCTGGCCGCCGGCCGGCCCGCCACGCCGCTGGTGGACCGCGCCGTGCTGCACCGCCGGCTGTGGCGCACCGCCGGGGTGCTGCTGCTCGCCCCGCCGGCCTGCGTCGCGGTCGTCGCGCTCACCGGCCTCGCGATGGCGATGGGATACGACCAGCTCGCGGTGCGCGTCGCCTGGGCCACCGACGCGCAGCTGCCGATCTGGACCGGGCTCACCGCCTGCCTGGCCGTGGTGCTCGCGCTCGCCGTCACCCGGGCCGCCCGGCACACCGTCCGGGTCGGGGCACTGCCCACCGCGCTCGGCGTGCTGCTGCCGATCGGCGCGACGGCGACCGTGCTGCTGGCTCTGTTCGCCAGCCGGGGAGAGGGCGGCGCGCTCGACATGGTGTCCGGCACGCTGCTCTGGCTCGCCCTGCTGACGCCCGCCCTCTGGGCGGCGGGGTGGCTGGCCCGCCGGGGGCGTACCCGACTGGCCTGGCTGGTCGGGCTGCTCGGCGCGCTGGTGGCGGCCGACGCCGCGGTGGTGCTCGCGGTGGTCTCCGCGATCCCGGCGGTGCCGGTCGGGCCGGTCACCGAGCTGCCCGCCGACGCGGTGGACCGGGTCTCCGCCCCGCTCTGGCTGCTCAACTGCCTGACCGACTCGTCGCTGGGGCTGCCCCGCCCGACCGACTGGGAGCTGTTCCTCATCACCGACCGGGTGCTGGTCGAGCCGATGTTCTACCTCGCCTGCACCCCGTACGCGGTGGCGTACGCCGTCGCGGTGGCCCGTCCGGGCCCGGCGGCCGAGCCGGTGGCCGTGCCGTCGGTCGCCTGATCCGCGGCCGTTCCGCGACTTCCGCCGTTCCCGCCCGCGACGGCCCTGAGCAGGTCTAATGTGGAGGTGCCGGCGACTATTTGTGGCGTTCCGGTGGCGGCCGGGCGGTTCGCGGTGCACAGTGAGCGCATGAGCGACAACGGAAGTGGTGGGCACTACTACTGGTGCACGCGACACCACCGGGTCGAGACCGATGCTGACGTGTGTCCCGCGAAGCACGTGCTCGGACCGTACGCCTCGGCGGCCGACGCGGAGAACGCCCTGCAGAAGGTGCGGGAGCGCAACGAAGCGTGGGAAACCGAGGACGCCCGTTGGGCCGGGGAGGGCTGACAGACGACGCGGGACGGCCGCGTCGAGGAACTCCGTGCTCCGTGGGGGAGCACGCGAGCGCATGTCCCCAAGGAGGGAACCCAGATGGCCGAAGCACGTAAGGCCACCACCCGCCCGGCCGCCAAGCGTACGAGCACGTCGGGCGCCACCAGGTCCACCCGGACGACGTCGGCCGGCCGGGCTTCGGCGAACGCGTCCGGTGCCGGCGCCGGACGGGTACCGGCCAAGAAGGCGGTCGCGAAGAAGGCGGCGGCCAAGAAGACGGTGACCCGGAAGGCGACGACCGCCAGGACGGCGCCGGCCACGAAGACCACCGCGAAGAAGGCGCCGGCCGGCCGGACCACGGCGAAGAAGACCACCGCCGCGAAGAAGACCACCGCGGCGCGGAGCACGGCGGCCAAGAAGACCACCGCGGCCAAGAAGACCACCGCCGCGAAGAAGACCACGGCGGCGAAGAAGACCACCGCGGCGAAGAAGGCTCCGGCCAGGAAGACCACCACGGCGCGGACCACCACGGCCAAGAAGGCGCCCGCCGCGAAGAAGACCACGGCGGCGAAGAAGACCACGGCCGCCAAGAAGACCACCGCCGCGCGGAAGACCACGGCCAAGAAGGCGCCGGCGCGCAAGACCACCACCACCGCCCGCAAGACGACCACCACCCGCCCGGGCGGGGCGCGCACGGCGGCGGCGAAGAAGGCACCGGCGAAGAAGGCCACCACCGCCAAGAAGACGACGGCGGCCAAGAAGGCGCCGGCCCGCAAGACCACCGCCGCCAAGAAGGTCACCGCCCGCAAGGCGCCGGCCCGCACGGCCGCCGCCCGGGCGACCGCTCCGCGCGGGGTACGGGCCACCTCCCGCCGGGCCACCGGCTGACGGTCGGGGCACGGGCCGAACGCCGGAAGGCGGATCAGGCGGCCCGCTGCCAAGATTGACACGTGGTCATCCGACGCGTACTGGCACCCCGTATCGACTTCGGCGCGCTGCGCCGCGAGCTGAAACTGCCCGAGCAGTTCCCGCCCGCGGCGCGGCGCGAGGCCGACGAGGCGGCGGCGGCCCCGCTGCCCCCCGCCGCGGACCGCACCGACGTCGAGTTCGTCACCCTCGACCCGGTCGGCTCGCGCGACCTGGACCAGGCGATGCACCTCGGCCGCCGGCCGGGCGGCTACCGGGTCCGGTACGCCATCGCCGACGTCGCCACCCACGTACGCCCCGGCGGCGCGCTGGAGGAGGAGACCTGGCGGCGCGGGCAGACCGTCTACCTGCCCGACGGCAACGTCCCGCTGCACCCGCACACGCTCAGCGAGGGCGCGGCCAGCCTGCTGCCCGGCCAGGACCGGGCCGCGGTGCTGTGGACCATCGACCTGGACGCCGACGGCGGCATCGTGGCGGTCGAGCTGGAACGCGCCCGGGTGCGCAGCCGGGCCCAGCTGGACTACCGCGGGGTGCAGGCCGACGCGGAGGCCGGCCGGCTGCCCGACCCGATCGCCCTGCTGCCCGAGATCGGCGCCCTGCTCACCGCCCGGGGGCTGCGGCGTGGCGCGATGAACCTGCCGCTGCCCGAGCAGGACGTCGAGCCGGACGGCGACGGCTGGCGGCTGGTGCTGCGCGGGCCGGTGCCGATGGAGGACCACAACGCGCAGATCTCGCTGCTCACCGGCATGGCCGCCGCCGACATCATGCTCGCCGGCCGGGTCGGGTTGCTGCGCACCATGCCCCCGCCCAAACCGGAGGCGGTCCAGCGGCTGCGTACCGCCGCCGCCCCGCTCGGCGTCGACTGGCCCGCCGGCATGAGCGTGGGCGAGCTGCTCGCCGGGCTGGACGCCGCCGAGCCCCGGTCGGCGGCCTTCATCGACCAGGCCGCCGAGCTGATGCGCGGCGCCGGGTACACCGCCTTCGACGGCGAGCTGCCGGAACAGCCCGGCCACGGCGGGGTCGGGGCCGCGTACGCCCATGTCACGGCGCCGCTGCGCCGGCTGGCCGACCGGTACGTCGCCGAGGTCTGCCTGGCGCTGCACGCGGGCCGGGAGGTGCCGGACTGGGCGCGCACCGCGCTGCCGAAGCTGCCGGAGGTGATGGCGGTGACCGACCGGACGGCCGGCGCCGCCACCCGCGGCGCGATCGAGCTGGCCGAGGCGGTGCTGCTGGAACACCGGGTGGGGGAGACCTTCGACGCGGCGGTGCTGGACGTGGACGCGCCGCCCGCCGGCGAGGCGAAGCCTGGCCGCGAGCCGGGCGGCACGGTGGCGCTGGACGAGCCGCCGGTGCGCGCCCGCTGCGTCGGCGAGCTGCCGCTCGGCGAGCGGGTCCGGGTACGGCTGGTTACCGCCGACCCGGCGCAGCGGAAGGTCGCCTTCGCACGGGCCTGAATCGGCCCCGGCCTGCCCCGGCTGGCCACCGCCGACCTGGAGATCGGCGGTGAGCTGATCCGCGCGCGCCACCGGGCCCGCCGTCGGTCCGCCCGCCGTCGATCCGGGGCGGCAGCGGGGATTCTCACATCGCCCGGCGGCTGCCGGGACGTCGGCGCTTTGCGAGGATGACCGCATGGCTTACGACGCGACCACGCTGCCCGACGTGTCCGGACTGACCGTCGGCATCATCGGCGGCACCGGTGACCAGGGGCGAGGGCTAGCCTACCGGTTCGCCCGGGGCGGGCAGCGGGTGCTGATCGGCTCGCGGTCGGCCGAGCGGGCCGGCGAGGCGGCCGCCGAGATCGCGGCGCTGCCCGGCGTGCCGGCCGGCGTCGTCACCGGCGCCGACAACGACGAGGTGGCCCGGCGCAGCGACGTGGTCGTGATCGCGGTGCCGTGGGACGGGCACGCCGCCACCGTCGCCGCGCTCGCCGAGCCGCTGGCCGGCAAGATCGTGGTCGACTGCGTGAACCCGCTCGGCTTCGACAAGCAGGGCCCGTACGCGCTGACCGTGCCCGAGGGCAGCGCCGTGCAGCAGGCCGCGGCGCTGCTGCCCGACTCCCGGGTGTGCGCCGCGTTCAACCACGTCAGCGCGCCGCTGCTGGCCGACCCCGAGGTCGACCGGATCGAGCTGGACGTGCTGATCTGCACCGAGGACCGGGAGCTGGTGGGCGTCGTCGGCGCGCTGGCCGCCCGGATCCCGGGCATGCGGGGCATCTACGCCGGCCGGCTGCGCAACGCCCACCAGGTCGAGGCGTTCACCGCCAACCTGATCGCCATCAACAAGCGCTACAAGGCGCACGCCGGTATCCGCGTCACCGACCTCTGAGCCGCTGCCGCCCGCGGCGGGTTCGGTGCGGGCGTGCGTTGCGGGCGGCGGGTGCGTCGCGGGCGTGCGGTGCGGGCGTGCGTTGCGCACGGCGGGTTCGGTGCGGGCGGGCACTGGCTCCAGGTGTTAAGAAGGGGCCCCTGCTATGCAGAATGCGTTAACAGGGTGCCCCTCCTTACACCTCAGAAGGTGTGCTCGGCGGCGGGGAACTCCCCACCGCGGACCTCGTCGGCGAACCGCCGGGTCGCCTCCGACAGCACGCCGGCCAGTTCCGCGTAGCGCTTGACGAAGCGCGGCGCCTTGCCGGTGCGCAGGCCGGCCATGTCCTGCCAGACCAGCACCTGGGCGTCGGTGTCCGGGCCGGCGCCGATGCCCACGGTCGGGATGGGCAGCTCGGCGGTGATCCGCTTGGCCACCTCGCCCGGCACCATCTCCAGCACCACCGCGAAGGCGCCGGCCTCGGCCACCGCGCGCGCGTCGGCGATCACGTCGTCGGCGGCGTCGCCGCGCCCCTGCACCCGGTAGCCGCCGATGGCGTGCTCGCTCTGCGGGGTGAAGCCGATGTGCGCCATCACCGGGATGCCGGCGCCGGTGATCGCGGCGATCTGCGCGGCGCAGCGCCGGCCGCCCTCCAGCTTCACCGCGTGGCAGCCGCCCTCCTTCATGAACCGCACCGCGGTGCGCAGCGCCTGCGTCGGCCCCTCCTCGTACGAGCCGAACGGCAGGTCGCCGACGATGAGGGCCTGCCGGGTGGCGCGGACCACCGCGCGGACCAGCGGCAGCAGCTCCTCGGCGGTCACCGGCACGGTCGTCTCGTAGCCGAAGACGTTGTTCGCGGCCGAGTCGCCGACCAGCAGCGCCGGGATGCCCGCGGCGTCGAAGATCCCGGCGGTGTACTGGTCGTACGAGGTGAGCATCGACCAGCGCTCGCCGCGCTCCTTGGCGGCGATCAGGTCGCGGGTGCGGACCCGTCGGGTGGCCGGCCCGCCGTACAGGGCGGTCACCTCGGTGGGGGTGGATTCCACCATCACTGTCTCCCTTCCTCGAGGCCGCGTACGCGGTCCCCGGGTGTTGCCGTGATCGTCGCACCGGGCCGGGGTGGGGCGGCAGGGGACAGTGGAAGATCTCACTCCGGCCCGGACCGGCTCAACCGTGCTCGCGCCAGCGGTTGGTGATCGGCAGGCGGCGGTCCCGCCCGAACGCCTTGATGGAGATCTTGGTGCCGGGGGCGGACTGGCGCCGCTTGTACTCGGCGAGATCCACCATCCGGAGCACCTTGTCCACCACCGCCGGGTCGTGGCCGGAGGCGATCAGCCCCTCCCGGCCGAGGTCGCCGTCGACGTACCCGATCAGGATCGGGTCGAGCACGTCGTACTCCGGCAGGGTGTCGCTGTCGAGCTGGCCGGGGCTCAGCTCCGCCGACGGCGGCTTGCCGATCGAGTTCTCCGGGATCGGCGGGGTCTCGCCCCGGGCGGCGGCGTCCGCGTTGCGCCACTTCGCCAGCCGCCAGACCAGCGTCTTCCAGACGTCCTTGATGGGGTTGTAGCCGCCGACCGAGTCGCCGTAGAGGGTGGAGTAGCCGACCGCCAGCTCGCTCTTGTTGCCGGTGGTGAGGACCAGGTGCCCCTCCTGGTTCGACAGCGCCATCAGGATCACCCCGCGGACCCGGGCCTGGAGGTTCTCCACGGCCACCCCGGACAGCGACAGGTTGGCCAGGAAGGCGTCCACCATCGGCTGGATCGGCTCGACCCGGTAGTCCAGCCCGGTGCGCTTGGCCAGCTCCGCCGCGTCCTCCCGGGAGTGCTCGGAGGAGTGCTGGCTGGGCAGTGACACCCCGACCACCCGGTCGGCGCCGAGCGCGTCCACCGCCAGCGCCGCCACCACCGCCGAGTCGATGCCGCCGGAGAGGCCGAGCACCACCGACGGGAAGCGGTTCTTGTTCACGTAGTCGCGCAGGCCGAGCACCAACGCCTGCCACACCTCGGCCTCGTCGGCGACCGGCGCGATGATCCCGCCGGTCGCGATCTCCCCGGTGGGCGCGGGCGGCAGGATGTCGCTGACCTTCGCCCGGACGATCCGCATGTCGTCGGCGAGCTGCTCGCCCCGGTCGACCGGTTCCTCGGCCGGGGGCAGCTCCACGTCGTGCACCAGCAGGTGCTCGACGAACTGCGGCGCCCGGGCCAGCAGGGCGCCGTCGGCGCCGACGATCATCGAGTCGCCGTCGTAGACCAGCTCGTCCTGGGCGCCGACCATGTTCACGTACGCGATGGTGGCGCCGGCCTCGGCGGCCCGGCGGCGGACCAGCGGCAGCCGGACGTCGTCCTTGTTCAGCTCGTACGGCGAGCCGTTGATGGTGAGCACCAGCCCGACCCCGGCCTGCCGGGCCACCGCGAACGGGCCGCCGGCCTGCCACAGGTCCTCGCAGATGGTCAGCGCGACGTCCACCCCGCCGATCCGGACCACGGTGAGGGTGTCGCCCGGCACGAAGTAGCGGTCCTCGTCGAACACCCCGTAGTTGGGCAGGTGGTGCTTGAAATAGGTGGCCACCACCCGGCCCTGGTGCAGCAGCGCGGCGGCGTTGCGGGCCCCCCGGCCCGGCTCGGCGTCCGCGCTGACCTGTGGCGGCCCGTCGGCGTCCAGGTAGCCGACCAGCACCGGCAGCTCGCCCAGCCCGTCGGCGGCCAGGTCGGCGGCGAGCCGGTCCCGGGCGGCCCGCGACGCCGCGACGAAGGAGCGCCGGAAGACCAGGTCCTCGACCGGGTAGCCGGTGAGCATCAGCTCGGGGAAGAGGACCAGCTGGGCGCCGGCGTCGGCGGCCCGGCGGGTCCACCGCCGGACCAGGTCGGCGTTGCCGTCCAGGTCGCCTACGGTCGGGTTGACCTGGGAAAGGGCGAGGCGCAGCGTGGGCATGCCCTCATCTTGCCGCAGCCACCGGCACCCGACACGGGCGGACGCCGGACGTGGGCGGAGGTGGGACACCGCGCGACGGCGCGCCCGCCGAGCGCGTAACGTCGGCGTAACGAGGTAGATGGACACTGGTCGGTCAGGCGCGTGGCCGGCCCGACCGGTGGCGGAGAACAGTGTCGCGAGGTGTGTAGAAGTGGACCGTCAGCAGGAGTTCGTCCTCCGCACGCTGGAAGAACGGGACATCCGTTTCGTCCGGCTGTGGTTCACCGACGTGCTCGGCACGCTCAAGAGCGTGTCGGTCGCGCCCGCTGAGCTGGAGGCGGCCTTCGAGGAGGGCATCGGCTTCGACGGCTCCGCGATCGAGGGCTTCGCCCGGGTCTTCGAGTCGGACATGGTCGCCATGCCCGACCCGACCACCTTCCAGGTCTTCCCGTTCGAGGGCGGGGTCAGCGGCGAGAGCGCCCGGATGTTCTGCGACATCCTGCTGCCCGACGGCGCACCGTCCTGGGCCGACCCCCGGCACGTGCTGCGCCGGGCGCTGTCCAAGGCCGCCGAGAAGGGCTTCACGTTCTACACCCACCCGGAGATCGAGTTCTTCCTGCTGGAGAACGGCCCCCAGGACGGGTCGGTGCCGGTGCCGGTGGACACCGGCGGCTACTTCGAGCACACCACCCACGCGGTGGCCCGGGACTTCCGCCGGCAGGCGGTGCTGGCGCTGGAACGGATCGGCATCTCGGTGGAGTTCAGCCACCACGAGGTCGCCCCCGGCCAGCAGGAGATCGACCTGCGCTACGCCGACGCGCTGACCACCGCCGACAACATCATGACCTTCCGGCACGTGGTGAAGGAGGTGGCGCTCTCCACCGGGGTGCAGGCCACCTTCATGCCGAAGCCCTTCACCGACCAGCCGGGCAGCGGCATGCACACCCACCTGTCGCTGTTCGAGGGGGAGCGCAACGCGTTCCACGACGGCGGCGACCCGATGAAGCTCTCCAAGGTGGCCAAGTCCTTCATCGCCGGCCTGCTGATGCACGCCCGGGAATACACCGCGGTCACCAACCAGTGGGTCAACTCCTACAAGCGGCTCTTCCCGCAGGCGCTGCCGGACCGGATCACCGAGAGCCCGGCGTACGTCTGCTGGGGTCACCTGAACCGGTCCGCGCTGGTCCGGGTGCCGGCGTACGGCAAGCCGAACTCGGCCCGGATCGAGGTCCGCTCGCTGGACTCGGCGGCCAACCCCTACCTGGCCTACGCGGTGCTGCTCGGGGCCGGCCTGAAGGGCATCGAGGAGGGCTACGAGCTGCCGCCGGGCGCCGAGGACGACGTCTGGTCGCTGTCCAGCGCCGAGCGCCGGGCGATGGGTTACGAGGCGCTGCCGGAGAACCTGGCCGAGGCGATCGACGTGATGGCCGGCTCGGAGCTGGTCGCGGAGGTGCTCGGCGAGCACGTCTTCGACTTCTTCCTGCGCAACAAGCGCGCCGAGTGGGAGCAGTACCGTCGCGAGGTCACCCCGTACGAGCGGCAGCGTTACCTCTCGCTCTAGATCACCGTGGTGCGGTGCCGCTATCGTCTGCGGCACCGCGCCGGCACCCCGCCGCGCGGCGAGGGCGGGAGGCGGCCGGTGCTGGAGGATCTGCTCAGCGGAGCCTGGCAGAGCGTGGTGTTCGGGATCGTCGGGGTGGGCCTGATGGCGGCCGGCTTCGGCCTGGTCGACCTGCTCACCCCGGGGAAGCTGCGGGAGCTGATCTGGGTGCGGCGCAACGGCAACGCCGCGCTGCTGCTGGCCGCGAACCAGCTCGGCGTCGCCGGCATCGTCTTCACCGCGATCCTGACCAGCTACGACTCGTTCGGCAAGGGGCTCGCCTCCACGGTGCTCTTCGGGCTGATCGGGCTGGCCGTCATGGCGCTGGCCTTCGTGGTGCTGGACCTGCTCACCCCGGGCCGGCTCGGCGAGATCATCGGCGCCGACGAGCCGCACCCGGCCGCCCGGGTCAGCGCGGCCAGCCACTTCGGGGCCGCGCTGATCGTCTGCGCCTGCATCGCCTGAGCGCCGTCGTACCCCGGGGTTAGCCTGCGGGGGTGAACCGCACGGATCGGCTCTACGCCCTGGTGGAGGAGTTGCGGGCGGTGTCGCCGCGACCGCGCAGCGCCCGCTGGCTGGCCACCCGGTTCGAGGTGAGCACCCGCACCGTCGAGCGGGACATCGGCGCGTTGCAGGCTGCCGGGGTGCCGATCTGGGCGGAGCCGGGCCGCACCGGCGGCTACGCGCTCGACCGGGCGCACACCCTGCCCCCGGTCAACCTGACCCCCACCGAGGCGGTGGCGATGGCCCTGGCGCTGCACCGGCTGGGCGGCGGCCCGTTCGCCGGTGCCGCCGGCTCCGCGCTGCGCAAGCTGCTCGCGGTGCTGCCGCCGCCCGCCGCCGCCGAGGCGCGCCGGCTGGCCGGCCGGGTGCACCTGATCGGCGGCGGGCCGGCCACCCCCGTCCCGGCCGCCGTCGCCGACGCGGTCTCCGCGCGGCGGGTGCTCCGCCTGACGTACGCCGACCGCGCCGGCGCCGACTCGGTGCGCGACGTGGAGCCGCTGGGCTACCTGGGCAACCGGACCCACTGGTATCTGGTGGCCTGGTGCCGGCTGCGCGACGGGCTGCGCTGCTTCCGCACCGACCGGATCGTCGCCGTGCGCCCGCTGGCCGAGCCGGTGACCCGGGAGCTGCGCCCCGACGACCTGGACATCCCGCACGAGGTCCGCCCGCTCAGCCTGGCCTGACCGGCGTGGGATCGGCGGGGAAACACCGACAGGGGGTTGTCGCGGCCGGGGTCGAGGGTGGGGGTGACGGTTCAATCCGACGACCCACGGGAGACCCCATGTCCGACACGCCCATCACCTGGTTCGAGATCGGCACCGACCGCCCGGCGGAGGCCGAGCGCTTCTACGGCGAGATGTTCGGGTGGAGTTTCGAGGAGCAGGGCGGGCCCGCCGCGTCGTACCGGGTGACGGCGGCCGGCGGGGAGCAGGGGATCGGGGGCGCGATCCGGGTCACCGAGGGGCAGCCGCCCTACGCGATCTTCTACGCCGAGGTCGCCGACGTGGCGGACGCCTGCCGGCGGGCGGAGGCGGCCGGCGGCAAGGTGGTGTCGCCACCGCGTACCGCGCCGAGCGGTCTGGTCTCCGCCCACCTGGTCGATCCGGTCGGCAACCGGCTCGGCGTCTTCACCCCGCCCACCCCGGCCTGACCGCCGTCGGGCCGTCTCGCGCTGGTCAGCGTCTCCGGGCGCCGCCACCTGCACCGGCGTACCCGACGGCCGCTACGTGCAGACGGCCTGGCAGCGGGCCCCGCCGGAGACGACCGGCGGGGCCCGCTGTCGGGGGTGCGGTGGCCCGCCGGGCGACGGGCGGCGGCCAGGAGGGAAAGGGACGGCCGGCCCGGGCCCGGCGGGGCCACCGGGTCAGTTGCCGTCCGCGCCCCAGCGCATGTGGTGACCCCGGCCGCCCGGTCCCGGGAAGACCCCCGCGTCGACGGCCTGCTGGATCGCGTCGGCCTGCTCCTGGGTGAGCTTGCCGTCCTTGACCGCCTGGTCCAGGCGGTCCTTCAGCTTCGCCTGCCGGTCCTCACCGGTCGGGCGCTGCGGCCGGTCGGCCTGGTGCTGCTCGCGGAGCTTCGCCAGCGCGGCGGTGACCTTCTCGGTCGGTACGCCCAGCTCCTTGGCCAGCGCCTCGGCGAACTCGCCCTGCCGGTCGGCTCGCTCCTGCTGCCGGTCGGCGCCCTTGCCGGTGCCGCCCTGATCGGTGCTGCTGCTGGCGCTCGGCGTCGGGGTGGCGTCCCCGGCGAAGGCGGGAGCGGCGATCCCCACCCCGAGTACCCCGGCGGCGGCCAGGCCGGCCAGCAGGTGCTTCTTCGAGATCGTGCGGGACATCGGTCCTCCGGTCGATTCCAGTGATGTGGCCTTGACGTCACCCACCGTGACCGCCGGACCTGGGGGCGACCCGTGGCGACCCTATGAGCCAGCTGGCAATTGCCCCGGTAATGCCGTTGCGCGGGCGGACCGGTGCGGGGAGGGTGGGCGGGATTCGACGGGACGGAGACCGATCATGGCGGACATCCGGGAGATCGAGCTGGCGGGCCCGGGCGCGGGGCCGTACGGGATCACGACCGGGCCGGACGGGGCGCTCTGGGTCACCCTGGCCGGGGGCGGCGGGACCGCCCGGGTGTGGCCGGACGGCACGGCGCGGCACCATCGCGACGATCCGCCCGACAGCCGGCCGCTGATCATCACCACCGGCCCGGACGGTGCCCTCTGGTACACCCGCTCGGGGGACGACCGGCTAGGGCGGGTCACCACCGGGGGCGTCACCAGCTCGGTGCCGCTGCCGGCGGGCAGCGGACCGTGCGGCCTCGCCGCCGGTCCCGACGGCGCCCTCTGGTACGCGGCCATGAACCGCGACACCATCGGCCGGGTCACCCCGGACGGGCGGGTGACCGAGTTCCCGCTGCCGGTGACCGGGGCCTTCGCCTCGATGCTCGCCGTCGGCCCGGACGAGGCGCTGTGGTGCACCCTCAACCAGGCCAACGCGATCGCCCGGATCGGCCTGGACGGGCGGGTGCGGCTGCATCCCGTACCGACCGCCGCGTCCGGCCCGGTCGGCATCACCCTCGGCGCCGACGGCGCGCTCTGGTTCGTGGAGATCGCCGCCGGTCAGCTGGGCCGGCTCACCGTCGACGGCACGATCACCGAGTTCCCGCTGCCGGACCGGGCCGCGCGTCCGCACGCCGTCGTCGCCGACCCGGCCGGCGGCTGCTGGTTCACCGAGTGGGGCGCGAACCGCGTCGGCCACCTGGACCCCGCCGGCCGCATCGAGGAGTACGACCTCCCCACCCCGAACTCCGAACCCCACGGCCTCACCCTGGCCCCCGACCACACCCTCTGGATAGCCCTCGAACAAGGCCCCCTGGCCCACCTGACCCCCTGACCCCCTGACCCCACCGGGCCCGGCGGTACTCCCGCCGGCGGTGGTCCGCGTCGTCGCGCCCGGCGACCAGCAGCTGCACCCCATTCAGGAGGCGTTGCGCCGTTGCGTCGAAGTCGTGCCGGGCGCGCCGCCGGCCGGCTCGTCGAGCGTCGCCAGCGAAACGACCCGGGCGTCGGGCAGATCGTGGCCGCCGCCGTGGCGGGCGTCGAGGCGCTGCGTGGCGGGCTCCGTGAACCCGCAGGTGATGGGTGCAAGCCCATACCGTCCCTCGCCGGGCGCCGGGCGCCGGGCGCCGGGCGCCGGAAGCCGCACCGCCCGCGTCGCCGCGCCCAGGGGTATCGCCCGTGCCGCACACCCGGGGGTGGTCGGTGGGCAAGCTACGAACTTGATGTCGTAGACGAATCAGGGTGACAGCGAAATCCCGTCCTCGGGGTGCTTCTCCCGTCGAAATGATTCGTTCACGACATCAAGTTCGTAGGCTGCGGGGCGCACCCCCCAACGCCAGCGGGGCTACTGGCTCGCCCCCGCCGCTCCCTGCCGCACCGCGCCCTGCCGCACCGCACCGCACCGCGCCCTGCCGCACCGCACCGCGCCGCTCCCTGCCGCACCGCGCCGCTCCCTTGCCGCGCTGCCGGCCGCCATCCCGATCTCTGCGTTGATCATGGAGTTAGCGGCATGGGGAGCGCTCTCCCAAGCCGCTAACTCCATGATCGACCGCGCGACCGCGCGACCGCGCGACCGCACGACCGCACGACCGGGCGGCGGGGCGGCGGGGCGGCGGAGGCGGCGGGAGGTGGGGAGGTGGGTGGGGCCGGGGGTGGTCAGCGGACCGCTGGGGCGACGGTCAACGTGCCGGCGTCCGCGTCGAGGACGGCCGGGGTGCCGACGGGCACCGTGAGCTGACCGGGTCCGTGACCGATCGGCAGGCCGCCGAGCACCGGCACACCCAGGTCGGCGAGGCGGTCGGTGAGCACGTCGACCACGGTGGTGTCCCACTCGTCGGCGCACTCGGTGAACTGGCCGACCGCCACCCCGGCGACCCCGTCCAGCACACCCGCGCGGCGCAGGTGGGTGAGCATCCGGTCGACCTTGTACGGGGGCTCCTGCACCTCCTCGACCAGCAGCACCACGCCGGTCAGGTCCGGCATGTCCGGGGTGCCGATGGAGGCGGTGATCAGGCAGAGGTTGCCGCCGAGCAGGACGCCCTCCGCCCGACCGGGCACCCGGACCGGGTACGTCTCCTCCGCCGGCACCGCCTCGACGGTCACCGGCTCGGTGGTCATCAGCGCGGCGTGCAGCGACTGCGCCGAGCGCAGCGGGGTGCGGTCGTCCCGCCACGCCGCGCCCGGCCCGTGCACGCCGGCCAGCCGGGCGCCCCGCCAGAGCGCGAACTGCAGGGCGGTGATGTCGGAGAAGCCGGCCACCACCTTCGGGTCGCGGCGGACCGCCGCCATGTCGATCAGGTCGACCACCCGCTGCGCGCCGTAGCCGCCCCGGGTGCAGACCACCCCGCGGATCTCCGGGTCGGCGAACGCGGCGTTCAGGTCGGCCGCCCGCAGCGCGTCGTCGCCGGCCAGGTAGCCGTGCCGGGCGTACGCGTTCGGCGCCGGCACCGGCCGCAGCCCCCAACCGGTGAGCAGCTCCACCCCCCGGGCCACCCGTTCCGGCCGGGTCGGGCCGGACGGCGAGACCAGCAGCACCGGGTCACCGGGGCGCAGGACGGGTGGGCGCAGCACGCTCTCGTCGGCGATCACAACGGTCGAGCGTAACCGCCGGCGGCGGCCCCGGCCGAGCCGTTCCGAGCGGGGACCGGCGCACCCGTTAGCCTCGACGGCGTGGCAACCGCGCTGGTGATCGAGAACGACCCGACGGACGACGTCCGCCGGCTGGGGGAGTGGCTGGTCGAGGGGGGCCTCGAGCTGCGGGTGCTGCGCCCGTACGCCGGGGACGAACTCCCCGCCGACCTGACCGGGTACGCGGCGCTGGTGGTGCTCGGCGGCGACCAGCAGGCGTACCCGCGACCCGACGGCACCCCCGACGCGCCCTGGTTCCCGCCGCTGGAGGGCCTGCTGCGCAAGGCGGTCCGGCACCGGGTGCCCACCCTCGCCGTCTGCCTGGGCGCGCAACTGCTGGCCGTGGCGCACGCCGGCCTGGTCGAGCGCAGCCCGTCCGGCCCGGAGATCGGCCCCGGCGTGGTGGGCAAGCGGGACGCCGCCGACGGCGACCCGCTGTTCCGGTACGTGCCGCTGATCCCCGACGTGCTCCAGTGGCACGCCGACGAGATCACCGAGCTGCCCCGGGGCGCCACCCTGCTCGCCGCCTCCACCCGCTACCCGCACCAGGCGTTCCGCCTCGGTGACCGGGCCTGGGGCCTCCAGTTCCACATCGAGTGCGACACCGCGATGATCGCCGAGTGGGCGCGCGACTCGCGGCAGCTCGCCGAGCTGGGATACGACGAGGAACTGGTGGTGGCGGCCTGCGACCGGGTGATGGCCGACGTGGAGGAGGTCTGGCAACCGTTCGCGATCCGGTTCGCCGCCCTCGCCCTCGGTGAGCTGGACGACGACGTGACCCGGCCGACCCTGCCCCTGCTCGGGCACTGAGATGACCAGACCGGCCAGGGGACGCCTCGCCCGGTACGGCTTCGCGGAGGGGGACGGCGCGGCGCGCGCCGCCGACCTGCTCGGCCCCGACGGGCTGGGCCTGTGGCGGGTCGAGGAGCAGGAACCGGTCGACGAGCCGGCCGCCGAGCTGCTGGCCGGGCTCTCCCGCGCGGCCGACCCGGATCTCGCGCTGCGCCAGCTGCACCGGCTGGTCGAGGCGGAACGCCGGGCCGCCGGCGACGGCCCGGGCGCCACGCCGACACCGGGCGGCGGCAGCGGATCGACCGTGCTCGGCGCGCTGCACGACGACCCGGGCCTGCGCCGCCGGCTGATCGCGGTGCTGGGCGCCTCCGCCGCGCTCGGCGACCACCTGGTCGCCAACCCGGCCCAGTGGACGGTGCTGACCACCGCGCCGGACGGGCTGGCCCCCACCGCCGACGGCCGGCTCGACCTGGAACTGGCCGGCCGGCTGACCCCGTCCCGCCAGCCGGTGGCGGTGCTGCGGCAGGCGTACCGGTTGGCGCTGCTGCGGATCGCGGCGGCCGACCTGACCGGCGGGCGCGGGCTGGAACAGACCATGGCCGCGCTGTCCGCGCTGGCCGACGCCACCCTCGCCGCCGCGTACCGGATCGCGGTGGCGGAGCTGCCGGAGGGTACGCCCGAACCACGGCTGGCCGTGGTGGCGATGGGCAAGTGCGGCGGCGACGAGCTGAACTACGTCTCCGACGTCGACGTGATCTTCGTGGCCGCCGAGGACGCCGACCTGGCCGCGGGCACCACCGTCGCCACCCGGCTGATCCACGTCTGCGGGCTGGTCGCCTGGCCGGTCGACGCCGCGCTGCGGCCCGAGGGCAACCGGGGCCCGCTGGTCCGTACCCTGGCCAGCCACCTCGCCTACTACCGGCGCTGGGCCCGGACCTGGGAGTTCCAGGCGCTGCTCAAGGCCCGGCCGGCCGCCGGTGACCTGGCGCTGGCCCGGGAGTGGATCGACTCGCTGGCCCCGCTGGTCTGGACCGCGGCCGAGCGCCCGGAGGCCGTCGAGGACGTCCGGGCGATGCGCCGCCGGATCATCGAGAACATCCCGCCGAAGGAGCTGGACCGCGAGATCAAGCGCGGCCCGGGCGGGCTGCGCGACATCGAGTTCGCCGTGCAGCTGCTGCAACTGGTGCACGGCCGGGGTGACGAGGCGCTGCGGGTCGGCGGCACCGTGCCCGCCCTGCGCGCCCTGGTCGCCGGCGGCTACGTCGGCCGCGCCGACGGCGAGGCGCTGCTGCGCGGCTACCGGTTCCTGCGCGGCGTCGAACACCGGCTGCAACTGCAGGCGCTGCGCCGCACCCACACCGTGCCGACCGAGCCGGCCGCGCTGCGCTGGCTGGCCGGCGCGCTGGGCTACCAGGCCACGCCCGGGCGCAGCGCCGTCGAGGCGTTCCGCGCCGACTGGGTCGCGCACGCCGCCGAGGTACGCCGGCTGCACGCCAAGCTGCTCTACCGGCCGCTGCTGGAGTCGGTGGCCCGGGTGCCCGCCGACGGCCTGCGACTCACCCCGGAGGCGGCCCGCAACCGGCTGAAGACGCTCGGCTTCGCCGACCCGGCCGGGGCGCTGCGCCACCTCCAGGCGCTCACCGGCGGGGTCAGCCGGACCGCCGCCATCCAGCGCACCCTGCTGCCGGTGCTGCTCAGCGAGTTCGCCGACGCGCCCGAGCCGGACCGGGGGCTGCTCAACTACCGGCAGGTCTCCGACAAGCTCGGCAGCACCCCCTGGTATCTGCGGCTGCTGCGCGACGAGGGTCCGGTGGCCCGGCGGCTGGCCCGGGTGCTCTCCTCCGCCCGGTACGCCGCCGACCTGCTGGCCCGCGAGCCCGAGGCGCTGCGGCTGCTGGCCGAGGATGCCGAGCTGACCCCGCGCGCCCGGGCGGTGCTCTGCGACGGCTTCACCGCCGCCGCCGCCCGGCACACCGACCCCGAACAGGCCACCCGCGCGGTCCGCGCGCTGCGCCGCCGGGAGCTGGTCCGGCTCTCCTGCGCCGACGTGCTCAGCCGGGCCGGCGGGCTGGCTCCCCGCCCCGACCGGGGCGCGGCGACGCCGCCGCTCGTCGACGTGGTGGCGGTGGGCACCGCGCTCGCCGACGTCACCGACGCCACGCTGACCGCCGCGCTGCGCACCGCCCGCGCCGCCAAGCAGGAACTGCCCGGGCTGCGCTTCGCGGTGATCGGGATGGGCCGGCTCGGCGGGTACGAGTCCAACTACCTCTCCGACGCCGACGTGCTCTTCGTCTACGATCCGCCGGCCGGTGGCGACGAGAGCGCGGCCAGCGCCGCCGCGCACGGCGTCGCCGAGGAGCTGCGCCGGCTGCTCGGCATGCCCGCCCCGGACCCGGCGCTGGGCGTCGACGCGGACCTGCGCCCCGAGGGGCGGCAGGGCCCGCTGGTGCGCAGCCTCGCCGCGTACCAGCAGTACTACGCCCGTTGGTCTCAGGTGTGGGAGGCGCAGGCGCTGCTGCGCGCCCGGTTCGTCTGCGGCGACGCGGACCTGGGCGCGGAGTTCGAGACGATGATCGCCCCGGTGCGCTGGCCGGCGGGCGGGCTGAGCCGGGAACAGGTGGTGGAGATCCGCCGGATCAAGGCCCGGGTGGAGACCGAGCGGTTGCCCCGGGGCGCCGACCCGGCCACCCACACCAAGCTGGGCCGGGGCGGGCTGGCCGACGTGGAGTGGGCGGTCCAACTGCTCCAGTTGCGGCACGCCGGCGACCACCCGCGGCTGCGCGTCACCCGTACCCTCGACGCGCTGGCCGCGGCCCGCGAGGCCGGCCTGGTCGACCCGGACGACGCCGCCGCGATGGCCGCCGGCTGGACACTCGCCGCGCAGGTCCGCAACGCGCTGATGCTGGTCCGGGGCCGCTCCGGTGACCAGCTGCCCCGGCACGGCGTGGAGCTGGCCGGGGTGGTCCGGCTGCTCGGCGGCGAGGACCCGGGGGAGTTCCTCGACGAGTACCTGCGCACCGGCCGGCGCTCCCGGGCGGCGATGGAACGGGTGCTGGATGCCTGAACCGACCGCCCGGCCCGCCCCCGCAGCGCCGGCGCGGCGGTCCGCGTCCGGCCCGGTGGTGGTCGCGGCCGCCGCCGTGCTCGCCGCCGCCCTCGGCGTGGCGTTCCTGCTCGCCGGACCGATGGGCACCGACCTGGCCGCCCAGGTGGCCCGCGCCGACTTCGCCGCCCGCTACGGCACCACCCCGGTCGACCTGGGCTGGTACGGCGGGGTGAACCAGTTCGGCTACAGCCTGTTCACCGGCGGGCTGGGCGCGCTGATCGGGGTACGCCCGCTCGGCGTGCTGGCCGCGGTGGCCGGCGCGGCGGCGTTCGCCGCGCTGCTGGTCCGGCACCGGGCCCGCCGGCCGCTGCTCGGCGGGCTGCTCGGCGCGGTGGTGCTGGTCGGCAACCTGGCCAGCGGCCGGGTCACCTTCGCCGTCGGGCTGGCCCTCGGGCTGGCCGCCTGCGTCGCGGTGTCGGCGCGGCGCCCGCCCCGACCGGTCCGGCTGGTCCTCGCCGCGCTGCTCGCCGCCCTGGCCACCTGGGCCAGCCCGGTCGCCGGGCTGTTCACCGGGCTGGCCGGCGCGGCGCTGCTGCTGGCCGGCCTGCGCCGCGGCCCCGGCCCCGGCCGGCCGCTGCCCGGCGGCTGGCGGTCGGACCGCCCGGTCGCGGAGAGCCTGGTGCTCTGCCTCGCCCCGGCGGTGGCGCTGGCCCCGATGGCGGCGCTGTTCGGCAACGGCGGCACCCAGCCGTACGCCTCGGAGTCGATGCGGATCAACGTGGCACTGGCCGTGCTGGTCTTCTTCGTGCTGCCCCGCCGCCGGCGGGCGCTGCGGATCGGCGCGGCGCTCACCGTGCTGCTGGTGGTCGCCGCGTTCTACCTGCCCAGCCCGGTCGGGTCCAACGCGATCCGGCTGTCGTTGCTGTTCGCGCTGCCGGTGGCCGCCGCGTTCGCCGCGCTGCCCCCGGCCTGGCTGGCCGGGCTGCTCGCCGCGATGATCTGGTGGCAGCCGCCGTGGATGACAAACGACCTGAGCCGGGCCGGCTCGGTGGAGGCCGGCGCGGCGTTCTACCGGCCGCTCGCCGACGAGCTGGCCCGCCGCCAGCTGGTCGGCCGGGTCGAGGTGGTGCCGCTGCGCGACCACTGGGAGTCGGCGTACCTGCCGCCGACCGTGCCGCTGGCCCGGGGCTGGGAGCGGCAGGTCGACACCGGCCGCAACGCGCTGTTCTACGCCGACGGGCTGGACGCGGACGACTACCAGCGGTGGCTGCGCCGGGAGGCGGTCGCCTACGTGGCGGTCGCCCCGGACAGCGTGCCCGACCGGTACGGTCGCGAGGAGGCCGACCTGATCGCCGCCGGCCAGCCGTACCTGCGCGAGGTCTGGCGGGACGCCACCTGGCGGTTGTACGCGGTGGTCGACCCGACGCCGCTGGTCGGCGCCCCGGGGCGGCTGGTCGCCGCCGACCGGGTGCAGGTCCGGCTCGCCGTGTCCGGCCCCGGTGACGTGCCGGTGCGGGTGCGCTGGTCGCGCTGGCTGAGCCTGACCGGCCCCGATGGCTGCCTCGCGCCCGGCGAGGACGGTTTCACCACGCTCCGGGCCGCCGCCCCGGGCGACTACCGGGTGTCGAGTTCCCTGCTGCCGAACGGGAGATGCTGACCGTGGACCGACCGCGGCTGACCCGCTGGACGGGCTTCGCCGGATCCCTGCTGCTGGCCGTCGCGGCCTGGCTGGGCGGGGCGCTGCCGGACGCCTCGCTGCGCACCAACCCGGTCAAGATCTGGCAGGGCCCGCACGGGCCGCTGCTGCTCTCGCTCTGGCTGGTCGGCACCGCCGCGCTGGTGTGGGCGTGGTGGCGGCTGCGCGACGACGTGCCGTCGAGCCGCTGGGTGCTGCTCACCGTCGCGCTCTGGGTGCTGCCGATGCTGTTCGCCGCCCCGTTCGGCAGCCGCGACGTCTACGCGTACTCCTGCCAGGGGGCGAGCTTCGCGGCCGGGATCAGCCCGTACGAGCAGGGGGTGTCGGCGCTGCCCTGCCCGTGGCTGGACACCATCTCCTACATCTGGCGGGACACCCCCGCGCCGTACGGGCCGCTGTTCGTGGTGATCGCCGGGGCGGTGGTGAAGGCCACCGGCTCGCTGACCGCGAGCATCGTGGTGTTCCGGGCGCTCGCCCTGGGCGGCGTGCTGCTGACCGCGTACGCGCTGCCGGCGCTGGCCCGGCGCTGCGGGGTGTCCCCGGCGCGGGCGCTCTGGCTGGCGCTGGCCTGCCCGCTGGTCGCCATGCACGTGATCGGCGGGCCGCACAACGACGGGCTGATGGTGGGCGTGCTGGTCGCCGGCCTGGCCGTGGTGGCGAGCCGGCCCGGCCGGCGCTGGCCGCTGCTGGGCGGCGGGGTGCTGCTGGGGCTGGCCTGCGCGATCAAGATGACCGCCGTGGTGGTGGTGCCGTTCGCCGCGCTGGCCGCGATCGCCGGGGCGTTCTCGATCCGGTCGCTGATCCGCGACGGCGGTTGGGTGGTCGGCGGGGCGGTCGCCACCGTGGTCGGCGTGACCTACGCGGGCGGCCTCGACTTCGGCTGGGTCGGCGGGCTCTCCGAGGGCGGGGTGGCGGTCGCCTGGACCTCGCCGCCGACCGCCGTCGGGCAGACCGTCGGCCAGGTGGCGCGGCTGTTCGGCGCGCACATCGACGCGCTGCCGGTGACCCGGGGGATCGCCGTGGTGCTGCTGGCGGTGCTGCTGGTGCTGCTCTGGTTCCGGGCGGTCCGGCGGCCCGATCCGATGTACCACGCCGGGCTGGCGCTGGCGCTGACCGTGGCGCTGTCGCCCGTGGTGCACCCGTGGTACTGGATCTGGCCGCTGACCGTGCTCGCCGCCACCGCGCCGGTACGGCAGAAGTGGTACCTGGTGGTCGCGCTGGTCTCCTCCTTCCTGATCCTGCCGGACGGCACCGGCCTGGCCCGGTACACCAAGACACCCGGCGCGCAGCTGATGACGCTGTTGATGATCTGGGCGGCCGTGCGGTTGGTACGGTCGGCTCGGGCGGAGCGCCGACCGGCCCCGACGCCCGCCGAGCGGACCGCGTCGACCTGACGCCGGGCCGGCGCATCCACCTCGGGCCGCCGGGGTCGGTGCCGGCGTCACCGGACCCGCCGAGCGAGGAAGGGTTGCCGGTGCCGCACACCGCCGCGCCCGAGGAGCCGGTCCGGCCCGGACCGGCCCGGGTGGCCCGCTGGGGTGGCCTGGCCGGCGCGGTGCTGCTGGCCGTCGCCGGCTGGCTGGGTGGGGCGCTGCCCGGCACCGCCGGCCAGGGGTTCGGTGAGCTGTGGCGCGCCGGGTGCGGGCCGCTGGTGCTGGCCTGCTGGCTGCTCGGCACCGGGCTGCTGGTCGGTGCCTGGTGGGCGCTGAGGACCGGCGCCCCGTCGACCCGGTGGGCGTACCTGACCGCCGGGCTGTGGCTGCTGCCGCTGCTGGCCGCGCCGCCGCTGGGCAGCCGGGACGTCTACTCGTACGCCTGCCAGGGCTGGGCGTACGCGGCGGGGCACGACCCGTACGCCGGTGGGGTGGCGGCGGCCGGCTGCCCGTGGGCGGACGCGGTGGCGCCGATCTGGCGGGACACCCCCGCACCGTACGGGCCGTTCTTCGTGCTGCTCGCCGCGCTGGCCGCCACGGTGGGCGGCGGCCTGGTCGGCACGCTTGCCGTGCTGCGCCTGTACGCCGTGCTCGGGGTGCTGCTCGCCGCGCTCTGCCTGCCCGGGCTGGCCCGGGCCGTCGGGGTGCCGACCCGGCGGGCGGCCTGGCTGGCGCTGGCCTGCCCGCTGGTCGGGGTGCACCTGGTGGCCGGCGCGCACAACGACGCGGTGGCGCTGGGCCTGCTGCTGCTCGGCCTGCTGGTGCTGGTCCGGCGGCCGGGCCGGCCGCGCGCGCTGCTGGTCGCCGGGGCGCTGTTCGGGCTGGCGCTGGCGGTGAAGGCGACCGCGGTGGTGGTGCTGCCGTTCGCCGCACTGCTCGCGGTGCTCGGCCGGTACACCGTCCGGGCCCTGGCGCGCGACGCCGCGCTGCTCGCGGCCGGGGTGCTCGGCGCGTTGGCGGCGACCTCGCTGCTGTCCGGGCTCGGCCTCGGCTGGCTGGGCGGGCTGGCGCACAGCGGAGACTCCCGGCAGTGGACCTCGCCGCCCACCGCCGTCGGCCTGGTCGGCGACTACCTGGGCGAGGCGGCCGGCGCGCGCTGGCCCGCCGTGCCGGTGGCCCGGCTCGCCGCGCTGGTGCTGCTGGTGGTGGCGCTCGCCGCCCTCTGGTGGTGGGCCTGGTCGGCGTTGCGCCGGCTCAACGACGTCCGGGGGCGAGTGCGTCGGCTGGCGGCGGCCCGGCCCCGGGTGGCGCTGCTCGGCGCCGGCCTGGCCCTGGCCGCCACGGTGCTGGCGGCCCCGGTCTTCCACCCCTGGTACGCGACCTGGCCGCTGCTGGTGCTCGCGGTGGCGACCGTCCCGCCGGCCCGGACGCGCTGGTTCGTGCTGCCCAGCGCGGCGGCCTCCTTCCTGACCCTGCCGGACGGCAGCAGCCTGGCCGCGTACACGAAGGCGCCGGGCGCGGTCGGGATGACCCTGTTGGTGCTGGTCGCGGCGGTGCTCGGCACTCGCGCCGCGCTGCGTCGCCGGTGGCGAGCCCCGGAGCCGGGCTGACCGCTCGCCGGCACCCGTCGGCCTGGCGTGCTCCGTCGGCCTTGCCTTGCCTTGCCTGGCCTGGTCGGTCTGGCCTGGTCGCTCGGTCTGGCGGAGTCGTTCGGTTTGGGGTGGGTGGTCGTCATGGCCTGGTCGCTCGGTCTGGCGGGGTCGTTGGTGTAGTGGTCGGTTGGGTCTGGCCTGGGCCGTCGGCCCGGTTCGGTTGTTGGGGGCGGCCTGCTCGCAGACTTCCGGCGTGCCGCCGCCCGGGCCGGGAGGGTGCGTTCCGCGCCCTACCAACTTGATGTCGTGAACGAATCATTTGGCCGCTCGGTTGCGCCGGTTTGCGGCGATGAGCGGGGTCGGTGATTCGTTTGTGAGGTCAAGTTGGTAGCGCGCGGATGGGGTACCGCCGGCTCCGGGCCGGCCCGTTCGCAGGCGAATGCTCCCCAGGTCAGCGCGTCCGCAGCGGCACGACTCCCCGGGCCAGCGCGTCCGCAGCGGCACGACTCTCCGGGCCAGCGCGTCCGCAGCGGCACGACTCTCCGGGCCAGGGCACCGGACCGGAGCGCAGATTCAGCGGGATGACCCGCAGGTGGGGCAGGGCGGGGTCGGTCGCTCCGGCAGAACCTGGAGGCGGGCGGTCAGCGCCGCCAGCAGCAGCCCCGGTCCGAGCAGGCCGACCGCCGCGGCGGTGGCCGCCAGCGTCGCCCAGTCCGGGTTGCGCTCGACGGAGCCCGCCAGCTCCCGGACGGCGAGCAGGCCGATCGGGGTGAGCAGGATCAGCAGTGCCCAGCCGCCGCGGAAGTCTCGTCGCCGGGCCCGGTCGAGGGCGAGCACGATGGTGGCCAGCAGCAGGACGACGGCCACCACCACCGGTGCCTGGAGGACGAGGAAGCCGTAGTAGTCGGTGCCGAAGACCTCGCGGCCGAACCAGTGGACGCCGACTGCCGCCGCCAGCGCGGCCACCAGCAGCGGAGCGACCCGGGCCCAGACCGGCGGTCGCCGGGGCAGGCCGAGCGCGACGAGGCCCAGCACGAGCTGCGGGACCAGCAGCAACAGCGGTGGCCGGGGTAGGCCGGCCAGCGCGGCAACCGGGGTGACCAGCGCGGTGAGCAGGACGGCCGCCCACCGGGTGGCCCGGGCGACGCGGTGCGGGGCGAGGGCGTACGCCAGTGCCGCCAGCAGCCAGGCCGCCCAGACCACCACGCCGACGCTGTGGAGCTGGCCGAAGGTCGGGAGGTCGAACTCCGGGTTCGGCGGCTGGACCTCCAGGACCGTCCAGATCGCGGCGAGCGCCGTCGCGGTGACGAAGGCGAGCGCGGCGGCGAGGCGTACGCCGGGCAGCAGGTCGGTGGCCCCGGCCGCGCGCAGGCGTGCGGCCAGGCCGCCGCGGGCGAGGTCGACGGCGTCCGCCGGCGTGGGCCAGCGCCGCCCCGGCGCGGCCAGGTCGAGGTACGTCCCGACGATCTCGGCGCCCCGGGCCCGCCGGTACGCGGCCGGGTACGCCCAGAGCAGCCGCAGGTAGCGCCGTTCCAGCTCGGTCATGCCAGCCCTCCCGCCAGCCGCGTGGTGGTGCCGGCCCGCTGGCGCAGCCGGGTGGTGGCCGCCTCGACGTTGCGGCGCATCCGTTCGGTCTCCGCGGCCAGGGTGCCCGAGCCGTCGGGGGAGAGGCGGTAGTAGCGGCGCAGTCGGCCGTCCACCACCTCCTCCCGGTCGACCTCGACCAGGCCGGCGTCGACCAGCCGGTCGAGGGCGCCGTAGAGGGTGCCGGGGCGCAGCGACACCCGGCCGTCGGAGAGCGCGGCCACCTCGCCGATCAGGCCGTATCCGTGCATCGGCTCGCCGGCGAGCGCGGTGAGGATCAGGTACGTGGGTTCGCGTAGGGGAGTGTCCACGCCCGACAATGTATCGGACGCGAAGGTATTACGGGGGGCGATACGTGGCCGGGCCGGCCCCGCGTGCGCGGAGCCGGCCCGGGCCGGTGCTGGTGCTGGTGGAACCCGTGTCGACCGCTCAGCAGTCGAAGTACATGGCGAACTCGTGCGGGGTGGGACGCAGGCGGACCGGGTCCACCTCGTTGCTCCGCTTCCAGTCGACCCAGGTGGAGATCAGGTCGGGGGTGAAGACGCCGCCGTCGAGCAGGTAGTCGTGGTCGGTCTCGAGGGCGTCGAGCACGGCCGGCAGCGAGCCCGGCACCTGCTTGACGTCGCCCCACTCCTCCGGCGGCAGGTCGTACAGGTCCTTGTCGATCGGGGCCGGCGGCTCGATCTTGCTCTTGATGCCGTCCAGGCCGGCCATCATCATCGCCGAGAAGGCCAGGTAGACGTTCGCCGACGGGTCCGGCACCCGGAACTCGACCCGCTTGGCCTTCGGGTTGCTGCCGGTGACCGGGATGCGGGTGCAGGCGGAGCGGTTGCGCTGCGAGTAGACCAGGTTGACCGGCGCCTCGAAGCCCGGCACCAGCCGGCGGTACGAGTTGACCGTCGGGTTGGTGAAGGCCAGCAGCGACGGGGCGTGGTGCAGCAGGCCGCCGATGTACCAGCGGGCGGTGTCCGACAGGCCGGCGTAGCCGGTCTCGTCGTAGAACAGCGGCTCGCCGTTCAGCCAGAGGCTCTGGTGGGTGTGCATGCCCGAGCCGTTGTCGCCGAAGAGCGGCTTCGGCATGAAGGTGGCGGTCTTGCCGTTGGCCCAGGCCTCGTTCTTCACGATGTACTTGAAGAGCTGGAGCTGGTCACCGGCGTGCAGCAGGGTGGAGAACTTGTAGTTGATCTCGGCCTGGCCGGCGGTGCCGACCTCGTGGTGCGAGCGCTCCACGGTGAAGCCGGTGTCGACCAGCCGGCGCACGATCCGGTCCCGCAGGTCGGCGTAGTGGTCGACCGGCGGCACCGGGAAGTAGCCGCCCTTGTAGGCGGTCTTGTAGCCGCGGTTGCCGCCCTCCTCCTCGCGGCCGGTGTTCCAGGCGCCCTCGATCGAGTCGATGTAGTAGAACGACTGGTGGGCGGAGGTCTCGTGGCGGATCGAGTCGAAGATGTAGAACTCCGCCTCGGCGCCGAAGTATGCGGTGTCGGCGATGCCGCTGGCGGCCAGGTACGCCTCGGCCTTCTTGGCCACGTTCCGCGGGTCACGCGAGTAGGCCTCGCGGGTGAACGGGTCGTGGATGAAGAAGTTCAGCGCGAGGGTCTTCTGGGCGCGGAACGGGTCGATGAACGCGGTGGCGACGTCCGGGAGCAGGAGCATGTCCGACTCGTGGATCGCCTGGAAACCGCGGATCGACGAGCCGTCGAACGCGAGGCCGTCGGTGAAGAGGTCGTCGTTGACCGACTCGACCGGGATGTTGAAGTGCTGCATCACCCCGGGCAGGTCACAGAAACGTACGTCGACGAACTTCACGTCCTCGTTCTTGAGGTATCGCAGGAGTTCCTCGGGATTGGCGAACACACGTCCTCCTGGCAGGTCCACTCCGGTGGCTGGGCTCCTGGCGACGGTATGACCGCAGGGTTGCCCGGCAGTGTCTCCAGTGTTTCTGCCGTGTTACGTCGCTCGCGCAGCGTCATCCCCGCCGCTCTGGTGCCGCCGGATGTCCGTTCGCACGATACCCGCCGAGGGGTACTGTCGCAGTTCAACGTGTTTGGTCCCAATTCCCGAGGGGTGCGGGAAGCGGTCGCCGTGACCGTGCGTGCCGGCCGCCGCCGGCCGCTGACTACCCTTGGCGACTGTGACCACGCCGCCCGCCGTACCGCCCGCCCGGGATCCCGGGTTCGTCCCGCCCACCCTCGGCCGCCGGTTCGGCGCGTTGATCATCGACTGGGTGCTCTGCCTGCTGGTGTCCAACTTCTTCGCCGACCCGGTACGCGACGGCTGGGCTCCGGTCCTGGTGCTGATCCTGGAGTACGGCTTCTTCCTCGGCCTGTTCGCCCAGACCCCCGGCATGTACATCACCCGGGTCCGCTGCGTGGCGTGGGCCGACGGCGGCCGGATCGGGCTGATCCGGGCGCTGCTGCGCGGCGCGCTGCTCTGCCTGGTGGTGCCCCCGCTGATCATGGACGAGCACCGGCGCGGCCTGCACGACCGCCTCACCGGCTCGGTCATCACCGCCGCACCCCGCCCCGCCCGCGCCCCCTCCTGACGCCCGCGCCGACCGCTCGCGCCGCCCGGCGCGCTCCAAGATCATGCTTAATCCCGGTTGTAGTGGCCTCGGCGGTACCTGGAGGCCACTACTTCCGGGATCGAGGGTGATCTTGGAAGCCGGCGTACGGAAAAGCCGGGCCCGTCGACGACGGGCCCGGCTCCGGTGGCACGGTCGGGGTCAGCGGCCCCGGGTCTGCCGGTACGCGCCCCGCGGCGGCCGCATGTTCTTCGGGATCGCGCCCTTGGGCAGCTGCGGCCGGGCGGTCAGCGCCTTGAGCCGCTTGTCGAGGGCGTTGACGTCCTTGGGGGAGAGGGTGCGGGGCAGCCGCATCAGCGTCATCCGCAGCTTGCGGATGGGCAGCTCGCCCTCGTCCTGGCCGATCACGTAGTCGTGCAGTGGCGCGGTGCCGATGACCTTGGCCAGCCGCCGCTTCTCCTGGCCGAGCAGGCCGCGCACCCGCTGCGGGTTCCCCTCGGCCAGCAGGATCACCCCGGGCCGGCCCAGCACCAGGTGCACCATGTCCATCTGGGTGGTGGAGCTGACGGCCGGGGTCACCCGCCAGTCGCCGCGCATGCTCTCCATGATCTGCGCCGCCGCGCCGGGCTGCCCCTCGGCGGCGTTCATCATCGCCCGGTTGGACCGCAGGTTGAGCACGATCAGCACGGCGAGCAGGGCGAACAGGATGCCGACCGGCAGCCAGATCCAGCCCCAGAGGACCACCGCGACCACGGTGAGCGCGAGCGGGATCAGCACCGCCGCGGCGGCCAGCGGGGCGAACCACCGATCCTGCTTGGCGGTGAACCGGAACACCATCCCGATCTGCTTCAGCCGCTGGCCGAACGAGACCTTCTCCTGGGGCTTTGCCATGCCGCAGAGTCTAGTGGGCGCCCGCCCGGCCGGTGATCCGCGGCCGGCCGCTGAGTACCTTACGCCGCCGAGGGGCCGCGCCGACCCGGCGTAAGGAGGGTGGCGGGGGCGAAGATGAGGTACCGGCCCCATGCCTCAGGGGCACCTTCGGGCGGAAAGTCGATGTCGACAGGGAAACACCCCACCGCACGAGAGGTGCACCGAGATGTTCGGCAACGACGCAGACTTCCTGCTCACCATCCACCGTACCCACGCCTCCGAGCTGCAGGCCGACGCCGAGGCGGACCGGCTGGCCCGGGCGCTGCCCCGCCGCCACCCGCGCGGCTGGCTGGGCCGCCGCCGGCACGCCGCCCACGCCACCGACACCCGTCGGTGACCGCCGTCGCGCCGCCGGCGCCGGCCACCGCCGGCCGGGCCGGCACGGAATCCGCCGGCCCGGCCGCCACGGGGGCGGCCGGGTCGGCCGGGCCACGGCCGGTCGGCGGACTGGCCGGGTCGGGCCGTCATGGCATGCTCGGTGCCGTGACCGTACGCGCCACCAGCACCGTCCTCGTCGGCCGCCAGCGTGAGCTGGCGGCGCTGCGCGCCGCGCTCGGCCGGGCCGGCGCCGGCGAGCCCACCACCGTCCTGGTCGGCGGCGAGGCCGGGGTGGGCAAGACCCGGCTGCTGGACGAGTTCGGGACGGCGGCGGCCGGGACGGGCGCCCGGCTGCTGGTCGGCCAGTGCCTGGAGCTGGGCGAGGCCGGCCTGCCCTTCGCGCCGTTCGCCGCCGCGCTGCGCGAGCTGCTGCGCCGCGACGGCCCGGGCGTCCTCGACGGGTACGAGGCGGAGTTCGCCCGCCTGCTGCCCGAGCTGGCCCGGGGCCCGGCCGCCGTCGCGGCACCCGCCGGGCCGCTCGCCTCCGACACCCCGCGCGGCTACCTGTTCGACCTGGTGGCCGACCTGTTCCACCGGCTCGCCGAGGCCGGCCCGCTGGTGCTGGTGATCGAGGATCTGCACTGGGCCGACCGCTCCACCCGGGACCTGATCGGGTTCCTGGTGCGCGCCGCCCGCCCGGGCCGGTTGCTGCTGGTCTGCACCTACCGCACCGACGAGCTGCACCGGGGCCACCCGCTGCGGCCCTTCCTCGCCGAGCTGGACCGGGTCCGGGGTGTCGAGCGGGTCGAGCTGGCCCGGCTGGACCGGGACGGCACGGCGGCGGTGCTGACCGACCTGCTCGGGGCGGAGCCGCCCGCCCGGGGGGTCGACGACGTGCACGAGCGCACCCAGGGCAACCCGTTCTTCATCGAGGAGCTGGCCGCGGCCGGCTCCCCGGTCGGCTGCGCCACGCTGCCCGACACCCTGCGCGACCTGCTGCTGGCCCGGGTGGACCGGCTGCCCGACCCGGCCCAGCGGGTGCTGCGGATCGCCGCCGCCGGCGGGACCCGCTTCGCGCACCAGTTGCTCGCCGAGGTGGCCGGCCTGCCCGAGGCCGAGCTGGAGGACGCGCTGCGCGCCGCCGTGGCCGCCCAGCTGGTCGTCGCCGACCCGGACGGCGACTACGAGTTCCGGCACGCCCTGGTCCGCGAGGCGGTGCACGACGAGCTGCTGCCCGGCGAGCACGCCCGGCTGCACGCCCGGTTCGCGGCCGCGATCGAGGCGCACCCGCAACTGGTCCCCGCCGGCCGGGCCCCGGCCGAGATCGCCCACCACTGGCACGCCGCGCACGACCACCCCCGGGCCCTGGTCGCCGCCCGCGCGGCGGCCACCGCCGCGGCCGACCGGTACGCGTACGCCGAGCAGAGCCGGCTGCTGGAACGGGTGCTGGAGCTCTGGGAGCAGGTGCCCGACGCGGCGGACCGGCTCGGCATGGACCACCTCGCGGTGCTGGAGGAGACCCTCGACGCGGCCACCACCGCCGGGGACTACGGCCGGGCGATCACCCTCACCCGGGCCGCCCTGGCCGAGGTGGACCGGGACGCCGAACCGCTGCGCGCGGCCTGGCTGCTGTTCCGGCGCGGCCGGCTGCTGGCCCTGCTCGGCAAGAGCGACGGCAGCGTCGAGGTGCGCGAGGCGTACCGGCTGGCGGGTCGGGTGCCGGAGGGCCCGGAGCGGGTCCGGCTGCTCGCCGACGTCGCCGCCCACCTGTCCAAGCTCGATCCTGAGCAGGCCGTCGCGGTGGCCGACGAGGCGATGGCCGGGGCGGTGGCGCTCGGCGAGGACCTCACGCTGCTGCCCACCCGGATCGCGATGCTCTGCCGGCTCGGCCAGGACTCGGCGCGCGGGCTGGCCGACCTGCGCCGGGCCGAGGCGCTGGCCCGCGCCGCCGGCAACGGGCCGGCGCTGGTCAGCGCGCTGGTCTACCTCTCCGACGTGCTCTTCGAGCTGGGCCGGTACGCCGACTCGGCGGCGGCCGCCGCAGAGGGGGTGACCGAGGCGCGCCGGGTCGGGATCAGCCGCTCCGGTGGGGCGTACCTGCTGTCGAACCAGGCCGAGGCGCTGATCGCCCTGGGCCGTTGGGACGAGGCCGAGACGGCCTGCGCGCAGGCGGCCCGGACCGACCCGCCCGGCGTGTCCGGGCTGCACTGGCTGCAACTGCGGGCCGGGCTGCGGCTGGCCCGGGCGCACCCGGCCGCCGACGACCTGGTCGGCCGGGCGCTGGGCTTCCTGGCCCGGCCGTACCTCTGGCCCAACCACCGGCTGCCCCTGCACGAGCTGCGGATCGAGGCGGCGCTCGCCGCCGACGACCGGGCCGAGGCGGTCCGCGCCGCGCACGACGCGCTGGCCGACGAGCGCCTGCCCGACCTGCCCCGGGAGGGCTGGCCGCTGCTCACCGCCGCGGCCCGCACCGCCGCCCGGTACGCGGTGCCCGAACTGGGCGCCATGGTCGGCGCGCTCGCCGCCGGACTGCCCGCCCGGTATCCGGCGGAACGGGCGCACGCCGCCACGGTGGCGGCGCTGCGGGCGGCCGGTCCGGCGGCCCTGCCGGCGTGGCGGGCCGCGGTCGAGGCGTGGCGGACCGACGGTCAGCCGTACCCGCTGGGCCGGGCGCTGCTGGAGCTGGCCGGGGCCGCCGCCGCGGCCGGGCAGCGCTCCGAGGTCGCCGAGGCGGTCCGCGAGGCCGGGGCGCTGGCCGACAGTCTCGGCGCGGCGCCGCTGGCCGAGCAGGTGGCCACCCTGGCCCGCCGGGTCGGCCTGCCCGGCCGGGGCGGCCCCGGCACCGACCTGCTCACCTCGCGGGAGCGGGAGGTGCTGCTGCTGGTCGCCGCCGGGCACAGCAACAGCCGGATCGCCGAGCAGTTGTTCATCTCGCCCAAGACGGCGAGCGTGCACGTCTCGCGGATCATCGCGAAGCTGGACGTCAGCAACCGGGTGGAGGCCGCCGCCCTGGCCCACCGCCTCGGCCTGCTCGAACCGGCCGCCGCGGTGCCCCACCAGCGCGGCGGCTGACCCGGCGCTGACCGCGCCGCGGGTCCGGCGCTGACCGCGCCGCCCAGATCGTTGGCGGCTCAGCAGTGTGCGCCCCGGCGTGTCGTGCAGCTCGCGTGCCAACGATCAAGTGCCGGGGCCCGCGCGGGTGGTCAGTGGCGGGGGAGGTAGATGCGCCAGCCGGCCACCGGAACCAGGCGCAGGTCGCCTGGGTCGAGGCGCTGGTCGAGGCGGGCCGCGAGGGGCGAGCCGGCCGGTGCCACCCAGGCCGCGTCGGGCGCCGCGTCGACCGCCCGCCGGTATGCCGGGAAGCGGTCGTGGCCGGGGCGCAACCGGTCGTCCACCACCGCGCAGACCACCCGCTCGGCGGTGGCGAAGACCAGCCGGTTGCAGGTCCAGTAGCCGGCCCGGACGTGCCGGACGCCCAGCTCGTGCAGGGTGTCGACGAGCGCCCGGTGCCGCTGCGCCTCGGCGCGTACCTCGGGGGCCCGGGCGAGCGCCGCCCAGGTGGCGTACCCGCCGGTGGCGAGCATGGCGGCCAGCACGGCGACCGCCGCGCCGCGGGCCACGCCGGCCCACCGCCCCGGGGCCGCCCGCCGGGCCGCCGTCCAGAGCGGCCAGAGCAGGGCCGGGCTGGCGACCGCCAGGCAGGACAGGTAACGCGCGCTCTCCGTCGGGCTGCGCCCGGCCGCGCCGCTGACCGCGTACGCCGCGAGCAGTCCCGCCGCCCCGGCGAGCAGCGCCAGCCGCACCGCCGCCCCGACCCGCTCGTCGCCCGCCGGCTCGCCGATTCCCCGCTCGTCCTGCGCCGGTCCGTCGCTCTGCGGACCGCCGCTGGTGAATCTTGGCGAGTTTCCGTTCGCCTCGAACAGTAAGTTGCCAAGATCCGGCGCGTCCGGGACCGGCGCGGGTGGGGCCGGGACCGGCGCGGGCGCGGCCGGGACCGGCGCGGGTGGGGCGACAGGCGGGGCGGGGACGCGCAGGCGGCGAACCGCCGCGGCGGCGCCGAGCAGAAGGAGGAGCGGGAGCGCGGCGGCCCACCACAGTTGCCACCAGGCGCAGTGGCCGGGGGAGCAGAAGCCGGCGCTCAGCGGCGGGCCGAGCACCAGCCCGCCGTACAGCCGGTCGGCCCAGCCGGCGGTGGCGCCGCCACCACCGGCCGCGAGCACCGCGGTCAGCGGGTTGCGGCCGTGCACGACGCTGTCCATCAGCATCGGAGCCGCCCCGAGCAGCACCGCCCCGACCAGCACCATCCCGGCCCGGCCGGCCAGTTCCCGCCGGCGCCACACCAGCAGCACCGCGCCGAGCGCGACCAGGTACGGCAGCAGCAGCGGGTCGACCCAGAGCATCAGGCCGGCGAGCACTCCCCAGCCGGCCCACCGCCACAGGGCCCGACCGGGCAGCCGGGCCCGCCGGTCGGCGGCGCACAGGCCGAGGGTGAGCAGCGCCAGCGCCGCGCCGGCCGGGTTCAGCTCCGGATAGCCGCCCCCGGCGATCAGCTGGTTCTTCAGCACCCGGTCCGAGCCGAGCGCGAGCAGCCCCACCACCAGCAGCGCGAACCAGGGGTCACCGCCGAGCCGCCGGGTCAGCCGCCAGGCCAGCGCGAGGAAGAGCGCGTACAGGGCGAGGGTGGGCACCCGCAGCGCGACCGTGGACGGGCCGAACACGGCGACGACCGGCGCCGCCAGGTACGCCTCCAGCGTGCCCATGTACGCCTGGCCGTAGAACCAGACCGGGAAGTCCCGCCCCTGCGCGATGTGCAGCGCGGCGAGCCCCATGGTCGCCTCGTCGCTGTTGGTCGGCGGGTTGTCGGCCAGCACCAGCACCACCCGGTACGCCACCGCGGCGAGCAGCACCGCCAGGGTGAGCGGCCCGGCGGGCGAGCCGGGACGGGACCACCGGGGCAGCCGCGTGTCGCCGCGCGTATCCGCCTGCCGGCGTACCCCCGTGGTCATGCCGCAGATCATGGCATCCGCGGCCGGCGGCCGGGACGCGGCGCGGCCGGCTCAGCCGGCGGCGGTGACCCGGTCGCGCGCCTCCAGGGCCTGGCGGTAGAGCCGGCCGGCCCGGTACGACGAGCGCACCAGCGGCCCGCTCATCACCCCGGCGAAGCCGATCTCCTCGGCCTCCTCGCGCAGCTCGACGAACTCCTCCGGCTTGACCCAGCGGGTGACCGGGTGGTGCCGGGGGGAGGGGCGAAGGTACTGCGTGATGGTGATCAGCTCGCAGCCGGCGTCGTGCAGGTCGCGCAGCGCCTGGGACACCTCGGCCCGCTCCTCGCCCATGCCGAGGATCAGGTTGCTCTTGGTGACCAGGCCGTCGGCGCGGGCCTGCCGGATCACGTCGAGCGACCGCTCGTAGCGGAACGCCGGCCGGATCCGCTTGAAGATCCGGGGCACCGTCTCGACGTTGTGCGCGAGCACCTCGGGGCGGGCGCCGAACACCTCGGCGAGCTGCTCGGGGACCGCGTTGAAGTCGGGGATCAGCAGCTCGACGCCGCAGCCGGGCTGGAGGGCGTGGATCTGCCGAACCGTCTCGGCGTACAGCCAGGCGCCGCCGTCGGGGAGGTCGTCGCGGGCGACGCCGGTGACGGTGGCGTAGCGCAGCCCCATCGAGACCACCGACTCGGCGACCCGGCGCGGCTCGTCGGCGTCGAACTCGGCCGGCTTGCCGGTGTCGATCTGGCAGAAGTCGCAGCGCCGGGTGCACTGGTCACCGCCGATGAGGAAGGTGGCCTCCCGGTCCTCCCAACATTCGTAGATGTTGGGGCAGCCGGCCTCCTGGCACACGGTGTGCAGCCCCTCGCGCGAGACCAGCCCGCGCAACTGGGTGTATTCCGGGCCCATCTTGGCCTTGACCTTGATCCATGGCGGCTTGCGCTCGATCGGCGTCTCGGCGTTGCGGGCCTCGATCCGCAGCAGCCGTCGCCCCTCGGGGGCGGCCGTCGCGGTACGAGTGGCCTGCGGCGTCGTCGTCGGCGCGGAGTGCTCGATCGTCACAAAACCGAGCCTACGCCCGACGGTGGCCGTCGATGAACGTCGGGCGACGGGCGTCACGCCGGAGAGCTTGTGACACCGGACACCAAAGTGCCCAAAATCCGCGTTACAGCCGCCGCCGGCGGGTGTTAGCGTGCCCGCCAAGGCTGTGACGGAGCCAAGTAGCGCGCCGATCCCGCCAGTGCAGAGAGCCGCCGTTTGCTGGAAGGCGGTCTGGCGCCGGTGCGCGAAGACCCTCCCGAGCCGCGGGAAGAACGGCTGCTGTGTAAGGAAGGGCCCCCTGTTAACGCTTCCGGTAGAGGAAGGGCCCCTTCTTAACACCCCCGCCCAGTAGAGCCCGCCCGGCTGGCCCCGGTGAAAAGGCGACGAACGAGGCCCGGCTCCGGCCGCGGCGAAGGTGTGGTGGCACCGCGAGGACCCGCTCGCCCACACCTCCCCGGGTTGAGGCGACGCCTCGCCGCCGAGGGCGGTGACGGCGCCGCGATCGACCGAGGAGTCACCGTCATGCAACGCACCCTCTCCACCCAGCTCGGACACCACGTCGGCGAGTCCGTTCGGATCGCCGGCTGGGTGCACCGCCGCCGGCTGCTCAAGTCGGTGGCCTTCCTGATCGTCCGGGACGCCGCCGGGCTCGCCCAGGTGGTGGTCGCCGCGCCCGCCGCCCGCGCGCAGGTCGAGGCGCTCACCGAGGAGACGGTCGTCGAGGTCGTCGGCACGGTGGTCGCACGGCGCGGATGCGCCGCTCCCGCCGGGGTCGAGCTGACCGAGCCGACCGTACGTCTGCTCGGGCCGCCCGCCGAGCCGCCCCCGTTCGACCTGTACCGGCCGGCGCTCACCGCCACCCTGCCCACCCAGCTCGACCACGCGCCGGTCGCGCTGCGGCACCCGACCCGGTCGGCGGCGCTGCGGATCTCGGCGGCGGCGGTGGCCGGTTTCCGGGCCGCGCTGGACGCCCGCGGGTTCACCGAGATCCACACCCCGAAGGTGGTCGGTTCGGCCACCGAGAGCGGGGCGAACGTCTTCGCGCTGGACTGGTTCGGCCGGCCCGCGTATCTGGCCCAGTCGCCGCAGTTCTACAAGCAGCTCATGGTGGGGGTCTTCGAGCGGGTGTACGAGGTGGGGCCGGTGTTCCGGGCCGAGCCGCACGACACCACCCGGCACCTGGCGCAGTACACCTCCCTCGACGTGGAGCTGGGCTTCGTGACCGACCACCGCGACGTGATGCGGGCGCTGCGCGACACCCTGGCCGGCATGCTGGGCGAGGTCGGCTCGCGGGCCGGGGCGGCGGTCGCCACCCTCGGGGTGGCGCTGCCCGCCGTGCCGGCGGAGATCCCCGCCGTGCACTTCACCGAGGCGCTGGCGATCGCCGGGGCGCCGGCCGACGAGCCGGACCTCGCCCCGGCGCACGAGCGGGCGCTGGGGGAGTGGGCGGCCCGGGAGCACGGCAGCGACTTCCTCTTCGTCACCGGCTACCCGATGGCGAAGCGACCGTTCTACACCCATCCCGACCCGGCCCGCCCGGCGTACTCGAACGGCTTCGACCTGCTCTTTCGCGGTCTGGAGCTGGTGACCGGCGGGCAGCGGCTGCACCGGCACGCCGACTACCTGGCGGCGCTGGCCGCGCGGGGCGAGCCGGTGGGGCCGTACGCCGGCTATCTGGACGCGTTCCGGCACGGGATGCCGCCGCACGGTGGCTTCGCCATCGGGCTGGAGCGGTTCGTGGCCCGGCTCACCGGCGCGGCGAACGTCCGGGAGGTGACCGCCTTCCCGCGCGACCTGCACCGGCTGACGCCCTGAGGGCGAGGGACGGGTGTTAAGAAGGGGCCCCTGCTATACAAAATGCGTTAACAGGGGCCCCCTCCTTACCTCCCTACGGCGCGCTCGGCAGCCGGCGCTTGTGCTCCGTGGCCCGGTAGCGGGCCACCAGGGCCAGCTCCACCTCCGCCGGGACCGGCCGGCCCTCCAGGTAGTCGTCGATGTGCTCGTACGCCAGGCCGAGCGCGTCCTCGTCCAGCTTGCCCGGGGCGAGGCTCTCCAGGTCGGCGGTGGGCGCCTTGCCGACCAGCTCGGCGGGCGCGCCGAGCCGCTGGGCGAGCGCCCGCACCCGGCGCTTGGTCAGCCCGGCCAGCGGCACCACGTCGGCCGCGCCGTCGCCGTGTTTGGTGAAGAAGCCGGTGACCGCCTCGGCGGCGTGGTCGGTGCCGACGACCAGCCCGTTCATCGCCCCGGCCACCGCGTACTGGGCGATCATCCGCTGCCGCGCCTTGATGTTGCCGTGCACGAAGTCCCGCTGGGCGTCGTCGCGGAACGCGGTCCCCGCCGCGTCCAGCGCGTCCAGCGCGGCGTCGCTGGCCGGCGCGACGTCGACGGTGAGCACCTGGTCCGGCCGGATGAACTCCAGCGCCGCCCGGGCGTGGTGCTCGTCGGCCTGCACCCGGTACGGCAGCCGCATGGCGACGAAGGCGGCGTGGTGGCCGGCGGCCCGGGCCCGCTCGACGGCGAGTTGGCACAGCCGGCCGGCGGTGGTGGAGTCCACGCCGCCGCTGATGCCGAGCACCAGCGCCGCCAGCCCGGTGTCCACCAGCCGGTCGGCCAGGAACACCACCCGCCGCTCGATCTCCTCGTCGACGTCGAAGGTGGGTGCCACCGCGAGCTCGTCGGCGATCCGCCGCTGGGTGGGGAGCACGTCGGTCATCGAGGGGTCCTTTCGGAGGATCAGGCGGGGCCGAGCAGATCCCAGGGGTTGCCGGCCAGGTCGCGGAAGACGGCGACCCGGCCGTACGGCTCGGTGCGCGGCGGCTTCACGAACTCGACCTTCGCCTCGACCATCCGCCGGTAGGTGGCGTCGAAGTCGTCGACCTGGAGGAAGAAGCCGACCCGGCCGTGGGTCTGGTCGCCCACCGCCTCCTGCTGCCGCTCGCCGTCGGCGCGGGCCAGCAGCAGGCCGGTGCCGCCGCCGGGCGGGCGGACCACCACCCAGCGCTTCGGCCGGCCGTCGTTGGTCCGCGACGGGGTGTCCTCGACCAGCTCGAAGCCGAGCACCTCGGTGAAGAAGTCGATCGCCGGGTCGTATTCGGCGACCACGAGGGTGACCAGGTCGATGCGCACAGAGGAAGCCTACGTGCCGGAGATCCGCTCAGACCGTCACGATCGTCGGCAGGTGCCGCTCGACCACCGGCAGCACGTCGGCGACGGTGACCGGGCGACCCAGCTCGGCGGTGAGCGAGGTGACGCCCGCGTCGCGGATGCCGCAGGGCACAATCCGGTCGAAGTACGTCAGGTCGCAGTCGCAGTTGATCGAGAAGCCGTGCAGGGTCACCCCGCGGGCCACCCGGATGCCGATGGCGGCCACCTTGCGGGCCGGCCCCCGGTCGTCCTCGGGCACCCAGACGCCGCTGCGCCCGTCGACCCGGCCGGCGGTCAGCCCGAACTCGGCGCAGACGTCGATCAGCATCTGCTCGACCCGCCGCACGTACGCGACCACGTCCACCGGGTCGGGGAGGCGGAGGATCGGGTAGCCGACGAGCTGCCCCGGCCCGTGCCAGGTGATCTTGCCGCCCCGGTCGACGTCGACCACCGGGGTGCCGTCCATCGGGCGGTCCCACGGCTCGGTGCGCTTGCCGGCGGTGTAGACGCTCGGGTGCTCCAGCAGCAGCACGGTGTCGCCCTGCTCGCCGGCCACCACCGCGTCGTGCAGCCGGCGCTGCTCGTCCCAGGCGGCCTGGTAGTCGAGCACCCCCGCGCGGACGGCGCTCAGGCCGGAAGTCGTCGTGGTCACCCGTCCAGCCTAGACCCGTACCCGCCGGTCACCTGGGGTGAGCGGCGTTGCGTCAGTCACCCGGCACGGTCCAGAGCCAGACGTCGTCCACCCGCTTCGGCGGGCCGAGGATCGCGGTGGCGGTGCGCCGCAGCGCGTCCTCGTCGAGGTCGTACTTCGCGCCGTGCACCCGGTCGGCCAGCACCACCGCGGCGACCCCCCAGTACCGCAGGTCGGCCCGGCAGAGCCGGATGCTGCCCTCGGTGATGATCGGCACCAGCCCGGTCCGGCCGGCCTGGTCCATCAGGGTGTCGAAGGTCCGGGGGACCGGGCCGATCTTGCCGCGCCCGGCCGGGCCGCCGGGGCCGAGGAAGAAGCCGGCCGGGATGCGGAACTCGCCCTGCCCGTGCGACAGGGCGTACGCCTGCCAGCGCTGGCCGTCGGGGGTGACGTCGAGGGTGAGCGGCAGCGGGGTGAGCACCCCGCCGGGCGGGACGTACCGCTGCCAGGTCCCGGCCGTGATGAACGCCGGGATCGGCTCGCGCGCGCTGGTCAGCAGCGGGGTGGGCAGCAGCGGCAGCAGGGCGGCGGCGAACGCGGCGGTCCAGGCCGCCCGCACCCGCGGCGGGTCGGTGCGCAGGCTGTCCACGGTGTACGCCAGCAGCAGCCCGATCACCGGCGCCACCACCAGCGCCAGCCGGGACGGGAGCGCGGCGTTGACCACCGGCAGGTTGTCCAGCAGGCCGAACGGCAGCAACTGGCCGGTGCGGTGCCCGTCCCACTTGGCCCGGGGGCCGAGGGACAGGGCCGCGAAGACCAGCGCGGTCACCCCGAGCGCGGCCAGCGTGGCCCGGCGGGCGGGGGCGGCCCGGCGCCACAGCCAGACGAAGCAGCCGACGGCGAGCAACAGCAGCGGCACCCCGAAGAAGGAGTTCTCCTCGGTCGGGTTGGGCGCCAGCCCGGTGCCCCAGCCCAGCGCGCCGGCCAGCGAGCGGCGCGGGAACGCCCCGAACGCGGCGAGGTCCTCGGAGTGGATCACCGGGTCGAAGCCGGTGCCGTGGAACCGCTGCGGCCCGGCGAAGTGCAGCCAGAGCGGGTATGCCAGCAGCACCCCGGCGACCAGCGCGGTCACCCCGAGCCCGCGCAGCAGGTCCGGCAGGGCGGCCCGGGCCTGCGCCCGGCGGGCCGGGTGCAGCGACCACACCGCCAGGAACAGGGCCAGCGCCAGCGCGGTGAAGAAGAGCCCCTCGGCGGCGATCGAGAAGGCGACCGCCACCAGCAGCCCGAGCACGACGCCGCCGCGCAGCCAGCGCCCGGGCCGGCGCAGCGCGAACACCCCCCACACCAGCAGCGGCACCAGCCAGCCGGCGGTCCAGTTCAGGTGGGCGTTGGCGTGCGACACCATGCCCGGGGAGTACGCGATGAACAGCGCGCCCACCCCGGCGGCGAGCCGGCTGCCGACCAGGTGCCGGCTGAGCAGCCAGTACCAGGCCAGCGCGGTGGCGGCCAGGTTGAGCGTGAGGATCACCAGGAAGGTGGCCGGCGGCCCGACCAGGTACGTCAGCGGGGCGAACACCGCCGCGTACACGGTGATCGAGGTGTTGACCGCGAGGTTGACCCCGTCCGGGACGTTGATCAGGTGGGTGAAGAGCGGGTCCTGCCCGTGGGTGAGCGCGTGCCCGCCGAAGGCCAGCAGCCACTCGAACAGCGCCTGGTCGCTGGCGTTGACGCTGACCGCCCGGCTGTTCGGGTCCCGCCACAGTCCACTGGTGACCCAGAGGGCCAGGGCCACCGCGAGCAGCCCGACCACCAGGTCGGCGCGGTGGCGCCGGGGAGCGCGCGCCGGGGGAGAGGGGTCGCCGACCACGGACGGGGAGCTCTGCACGGAGCGGACGTTACCAACCGTTTCGGGACACGCCGGGCAGACACGAAAGCTTGACCGCCAGATGAAAACGACATCCAATTGCGTTAGCTGTCCACTGTCCTGAAGGAGGAAGAAGATGTCCCTCGACGTACCCACCGCACTGCTCGAGCGCGCCGAGGCCGGCCGGATCGACGACGCCGACTTCGTCGACTGCGTCCGCCGGTCGCTGCCGTACGCCTGGTCGGTGGTCGCCGACGTCGCCGCCCGCGCGACGGCCGCGCGCGGCCCGGCGGACCACGCGGTGCCGCCGCCGTCAGAGGCGGAGCGGGGCCAGTTGCTGCGCGCGCTGGCCAGTGACGCGATCCGGGGCGCGCTGGAGCGGCACTTCGGCGTGCGACTGGCCTTCCAGAACTGTCACCGGGTGGCCGCCTTCCCGCCGGAACTGGCCGGCGGGGTGGCGCACCGCGAGTTCGTCTCGCCGCTGGCGCAGATCCGTAACCAGTCCCCGGAACTGCGCAACTGCTGACCCGGCTCGGGGGCCGGCGGCGTGCCGGCCCCCGAGCAACACATCGGCCGGAGCGAATGTGTGAGCGCCCGCCATGTCGCAAGTTGGAAACACGGACGTAACGTCGCGGCACATCAGGAGTGACTCAGTTCACATCCACCACCGGGAGGTCGCCGTGCGCCGCCGCTCATCCATCCTCGTCAGACTCGCCGGGGCGGTCACCGGGGCCGTCCTCGCCGCCGCCGCGGTGCTCACCGCCGCGCTGCCCGCCCAGGCCGCGTCGCTCACCCAGGTCACCGGGTTCGGTTCCAACCCCGGCAACCTGGCCATGTACGCGTACCGGCCGGACGGCCTGCCGGCCAACGCCCCGGCCGTGGTGCTGCTGCACGGCTGCACCCAGAACGCCTCGACCTACTTCGCCAACTCCGGCTGGCAGAAGTACGCGGACTCGTGGAAGTTCACGCTGATCGTGCCGCAGCAGCCGTCGGGCAACAACGCGAACTCCTGCTTCAACTGGTTCGAGACCGGCGACACCGCCCGCGGGCAGGGCGAGGCGCTGTCGATCAAGCAGATGGTCGACTACGCGCGGAGCAACTACGCGGTCGACCCGGGCCGGGTCTTCGTCAGCGGGCTCTCCGCGGGCGGGGCGATGAGCGCGGTCATGCTCGCCACCTACCCCGACGTGTTCGCCGCCGGCTCGGTGATCGCCGGCATCCCGTACCGCTGCGCCACCAGCATGGTCAACGCGTTCTCCTGCATGACCCCGGGCGTGGACAAGACCCCGGGGCAGTGGGGGGACCTGGTCCGGGGCGCCTACTCCGGCTACAGCGGGCCGCGTCCCCGGGTGGCCATCTGGCACGGCACCTCCGACAGCACCGTGGCCCCGATGAACGCCGTCGAGTCCCGCGACCAGTGGACCAACGTCCTCGGCGTCTCGCAGACCCCGACCAGCACCGCCTCGCTGCCCGCCGGCACCAGCCTGGAGGTGTACGGCAACGACGCCGTCCGGCTCTACCGGGTCTCCGGCATGGGCCACGGCACCCCGGTCGACCCGGGCTCGGCCGCCGACCAGTGCGGCACCGCCGGGGCGTACTTCCTGGACACCATCTGCTCGACGTACCGGGACGCGGTCTTCTTCGGCCTCGGCGGCGGTGGCACCACCCCGACCCCCACGCCGACCGCCTCCCCGACGCCCACGCCGACCACGCCCCCGACCTGCGTGACGGCCAGCAACTACGCCCACGTCACGGCGGGCCGCGCCTACCAGTCCGGCGGCTACGCCTACGCGTTGGGCAGCAACCAGCGGATGGGCCTCTACAACACGTACTACACGACCACCCTCAAGCAGACCGCCCCCAGCTACTGGGTAATCGGCTGCTGAGGTGAAAGGAGGGGCCCCTTATTAACAGACGTCTGTTAATAAGGGGCCCCTCCTTTCACTCGGTGAGGGCGGCGTGCAGCGCGCCGGCCAGGTCGGGGTGGCGGAAGGTGAAGCCGGCCCCGGTGAGCACGCCGGGCAGCACCCGGGTGCTGGTGAGCGCCTCGTGCGCGAAGCCGCCCAGCACCACCTTCAACGCCAGCGCCGGGATCGGGATGATCGCCGGGCGGTGCAGCTGGCGGGCCAGTTCCCGGGTGAACTCCGCGTTGGTCACCGGGTTCGGGCCGACCACGTTGACCGGGCCGGCCAGGTCGTCGCGGGCCAGCAGGAACGTGCTGGCGTCCAGCCAGTCGACCATCGCGATCCAGGGGATCCACTGCCGGCCGCTGCCCAACCGCCCGGCGATGCCCAGCTTGAACGGGAGCAGTTGCGGCTTCAGCAGGCCGCCGTCGCGGTGCAGCGGCAGCCCGGTGCGCAGCCGCACCACCCGTACGCCGGCGTCCTCGGCCGGCCGGGTCGCGGCCTCCCAGACCCGGCAGACGTCGGCCAGGAAACCCTCGCCGGCCGGGGCGTCCTCCTCGACCGCGCGGTCGCCGGTGTTGCCGTACCAGCCCACCGCGGAGGAGTTGAGCAGCACCGCCGGCCGGTCCTGCGCCGGCAGGCCGGCGATGGTAATGGCGATCGTGGTGGTGGTGTCGACCCGGCTGGACCGGATCACCCCCCGGTACTCGTCGTCCCAGCGCTTGTCGCCGACGCCCGCGCCGGCCAGGTTGACCACCGCGTCGGCCTCGGCGACCACGCCGGGGTCGAGCTGCGCGGCGGACGGGTTCCACTGCCGCTCGTCGGGGGTCCGGGCCGGCCGCCGGACCAGCCGGGTGATCTGGTGTCCGTCCGCGATGAGCCGGTCGACCAGCCGGGCGCCGAGGAAGCCGGACGCGCCGGCCATGAGGATCCGCATGCTCATATCTTCGGGTACGCAGCCGAACTCGGATGCGTTGAGCGGGATGACTCACTCGTTGCGCTCGGCGGACGACGGCTGCGGTTCAGGCTGGCCGGCGGACCGGGCGGACGACGATCAGACCGTCCAACCCGAGGAAGTCGGCGGGGTTGGTGGTGTACAGGGGCAGGCCGTTGGCGTGTGCCACCGAGGCGATCATGAGATCGGCGATCCGCCGACGGGTGCCACGGCCAGCGGCGAGGACGGCAGCGGGAAGGCGCGGGCCGCTTCGGCATCGAACGGCAGCGCGTCAAACGTCGCCTCCGCATGTTGCAGCACGCTCATCCGTCGCGCTCGTTCCGCTGCGTCATCCGTGTGATGCGGGCCAGCCGAGAGCTCCGCCAACGTGACGGCGCTGATCACCAACTCGTCAGGGAGTTCCACGGGCTCCAGAGCCGCCAGAAGGATGACGATGTTCGTGTCGACCAGGCCGCGAACCAGCGGTTCACCACTCACGGTCGAGGAGGTCCTGGTCAATCGCCGCATCGAGGTCACTGCGGAACTGCGCATCATCGAGAACCGGCGCGGTGGCGAAGGCGGCCATCGCCTCGGCGCGAGGCACGAAGGTGCGCCGGCGGATGGGGATCAACCGGCCGATCGGCGTGCCGTTGCGGGTGATGGTGAAGGACTCGCCGCGCTCCACCCCGCGCATGATGGCGCCGGAGTCATTCCGCAGCTCTCGCTGAGTGATCTCTCGAGGGGCATGCTCGGCCACGAGGACAGCTTATCGAATTGTGCTACAGGGTGCTACGAACGACGCGCTGAACGAGCGAGCCAACGAGAGATTGCGTGATGTCACTCGCCGGTCCGGCCGTCGATCGCCTCGCGCAGGATGTCGGCGTGGCCCAGGTGCCGCGCGTACT